>NZ_CP102592.1 GCF_025666195.1 Xanthomonas sp. CFBP 8443 | reverse complement strand
CAGATGTAATTCATTGAGAGACCAGGCGTGAGGCGCGAACGATCGCGGCGCACTCGGCCGGTGAAAGAGGAAAGCGGATGGGCCAGACTACCATCGGCACGCAGGGTCGGGAATGGTTTTCCCGCATCTATTCACAGATCCATCCACAGGCTGCGTACGGCGGCCACAGCGATGCCCGATAGACAACAGTTGACCGCGGCCCGGTTGGTTCTATAGAATTTCCGGTTCTTTCCGCCTCATTCAGACAGAGCGCCCCGATGGCCACCAAGCGCACATTCCAGCCCAGCAACCTCAAGCGCAAGCGCGACCACGGCTTCCGTGCCCGTATGGCCACCGCCGACGGCCGCAAGATCCTGGCTCGCCGCCGCGCCAAGGGCCGCAAGCGCCTTAGCGCTTGATTGCTTCGCCGCCCCAGGCGGCGCCTGCAATCCGGACCGTGAATCATCCCGACCCGCGTAGGCGATTTCCTCGCTCTGCGCGGGTTCGCACGTCTGCGGAATACCGCGTCGTGTTCGATGCCGCACGCCGCTGCTCCGACCCGCTGATGAGCCTGCACTGGCGCAGCGCAGAGCATCCTGCGCGGCTGGGCCTGGCCGTGTCGCGCAAGGTCGACAAACGCGCCGTGGTGCGCAATCGCATCAAGCGCGTGTTGCGCGAGGCCACCCGGCAGCTGCTGCCGTGGCTGGCGCCGGGCGACTACGTGGTGGTGGCGCGCAGCGCCGCCGCCCAGGCCAGCGGCGAACAACTGCGCCAGGCCTATCTGCGCCTGCTGCGTCGCGCTGGCGCATTGCCGGCCCCGGCTGCGGACGGCACAATGCCGCCGCCTCTCCCGCCTTCTTCCCCCACTTCCCAGTCAGAACCCGTTTCTGGCTAAGCCGAGCTTGCCTGTCCGATGAACCAGACCCGCCTTTTCCTGATCTTTGCCTGGCTGATGGTCGCGGGCCTGTTGTGGATGGAGTGGAACAAGGAGCACGCCGCGCCTGCGGCGAATGCGACCACCATCGCCGCCGGAACCACGCTGCCGCCTGCGCAGGACGCCGATGCCGGCAACGCCGGCGCCCCCGCTGTCCCGCGCGCCACCGTGCCGGGCGCCGCCGCCGTGCCGGGGGCGACCTCCGAAACCGCCGCGACCCCGGCCGCCGCCGGCGCCGCGCCGCGGGTGACCATCACCACCGACGTGCTGCACCTGACCCTGGACGGGCGCAGCGTGTTCGATGCGGACCTGCTGCTGTTCCCGCAGACCAAGCAGCCCGGCAGCCCGCCGGTGGCGCTGCTGACCGAAGATCCGCAACACCCGTACACCGCCATCAGCGGCTGGGTCGGCGAAAACAACTCGCCGTCGCCGGGTCCCGGCGGCTTCCGGCCGGAACAGCCGGGCAAGGACTACGTGCTGGCCAAGGGCCAGGACGCGCTGCAGGTGCCGTTCGTGTGGAACGGCCCGGACGGCGTCAGCATCCGCCGCGTCTACACCGTGCAGCGCGGCCACTACGCGGTGCAGATCAAGGACGAGATCGTCAACCAGGGCAGCAAGCCCTGGCAGGGCTATGTGTTCCGCAAGCTGAGCCGGGTGCCGACCATCGTCAGCCGCGGCATGACCAATCCGGATTCCTTCAGCTTCAACGGCGCCACCTGGTTCAGCGCGCAGGACGGCTACCAGCGCCGCCCGTTCAGCGACTTCATGGAAGACGGCCCGGTCAACCAGACCATCAAGGGCGGCTGGATCGCGCTGCTGCAGCACCACTTCTTCACCGGCTGGATCCCGCAGGCCGACCAGGACGCCGTGTACGTGCTGTCCAACGACGGTCCGCGCCACGTGATCGAGGCACGCGGCCCGAGCTTCAGCGTCGCCCCCGGCGTGCGCGCCAGCAGCGAGGCGCGGCTGTGGGTCGGCCCGAAGCTGGTCAACCAGATCGCCAAGGAGAACGTGAAGGGGCTCGACCGCGTGGTCGACTACAGCCGTTTCTCGGTGATGGCGATCCTGGGCCAGGGCCTGTTCTGGGTGCTCAGCCACCTGCACACCCTGCTCGGCAACTGGGGCTGGTCGATCGTCGGCCTGGTGATCCTGCTCAAGCTGGTGCTGTATCCGCTGTCGGCCGCGCAGTACAAGAGCATGGCCAAGATGCGCAAGTTCCAGCCGCGCATCCAGCAGCTCAAGGAACGCTACGGCGACGACAAGCAGAAGTTCCAGACGGCGATGATGGAGCTGTACAAGAAGGAGAAGATCAACCCGATGGGCGGCTGCCTGCCGGTGCTGGTGCAGATGCCGATCTTCTTCGCGCTGTACTGGGTGCTGGTGGAGTCAGTGGAACTGCGCCAGGCGCCGTGGTTCGCCTGGATCCAGGACCTGACCGCGCGCGATCCGTACTTCATCCTGCCGGTGATCAACGTGGCGGTGATGTGGCTGACGCAGAAGTTGACGCCGTCGCCGGGCATGGACCCGATGCAGGCGCGGATGATGCAGTTCATGCCGCTGGTGTTCGGCGTGATGATGGCCTTCGTGCCGTCGGGCCTGGTGCTGTACTGGGTCACCAACGGTTCGCTGGGCCTGTTGCAGCAGTGGTGGATGACCAAGCGCCACGGCGAGCCGGCCACCGCGGCCGCCGGGGGCGGCGCCAAGCCGCCGGCCAAGGTCAAGAAGTAACCCCGACAACGCCCGCCGCAAGGCGGGCGTTGCATATGCGGCGGCGCTGCGCCGTCGCGCGTCCTGCCACCCTCCTTGCGAGTCCCGGGCCATGCTCGACCGCCGTTCCGCGTTCTTGGTCTCCGCCGCTGCCTCGTGCCTGATCGCGCTGGCGCTGGGTGGTTGCCAGCGCACGCCGTCGTCCACGGCCGCCGCCGCCGCGCCGTCCGCGCACGCGCCGGACAACGCGGTGTTGCCGGGTTCGCCCGCACTGCAGGCGCAGGCCGCGGCGATCCGCACGCACCTGCAGGAACAGCTGGCGGCGCAGCGCAAGATCATCGTGTTGCTGGCCGACGAGGCCAAGCAGTCGGCGGCCGAACGGCAGACCTCCAGCGGCGTCGGCCAGCAGCTGTTCCACGAGGGCCTGGAGCGGCGCGAGGCGCTGGCCAAACAGTTCGATGCGCTGCTGGCGCAGCCGGACGCGCAGCGCTTCGCCGCGGTCGGCACGCTGCTGGACTACATCGAATCGGCGCCGGACCTGTACGACGCCGACCGCCTGGCGTTCCGCGAGATCCTGGCCGACTGGCAGGCGCGCATCGGCAAGGATTCCTCATTGCCGGCGATCAAGCTGCACCAGCGCATCGGCGAGGACCTGGAGGCGCTGGACGAGATCGAGCGCACCTACAACCGCGAGATCACCGCGATCTTCAGCCGCTTCGACCGCACCCGCGCGATCGCGCAGAAGCGCGAGAAGTGGGAGGACTACCTCGCCCACCTGGGCACGTTGTACACGCGCGAGCGGATCCTGCGCGACTACGGGGTGATCACGCCGTATCCGATGTCGATGCAGGACAGCGACCGCGAGGTGTTCGGCCGCGACCTGCCGCCGAAGACGGTGGTGCTGAGCTTCGACGACGGTCCGCACCGCGAGTACACCGACGAGATCGTCGCGATCCTCAAGCGCTACGACGTGCCGGCCACGTTCTTCGAGGTCGGCCGCAACCTGGGCAAGCTCGATGCCGACGGCAAGGTCGCGCTGGCGCCGCTGGCCAGCGTCAGCCGCGGCCTGATGGAGCAGGGCTACACGGTCGGCAACCACAGCCTGACCCACGCGCAGCTGTCCAAGGAAACCGGCGCGGCATTGCGCAGCCAGATCCTGGACACCGACCGCATGCTGCGCGCGGTCGATGCCAAGCGCGCGCCGCTGTTCCGCTTCCCGTACGGCGCGCGCAACGCCGAGGGCATGCAGATCCTCGGCGAGGCCGGGTTGAAGTCGGTGATGTGGAACGTGGACTCGCTGGACTGGGCCGACCCGGTGCCCGAGTCGATCGTGCAGCGCGTGCTCGAGCAGGTCGGCCGCGAGCAGCGCGGCATCCTGTTGTTCCACGACATCCACGAGCGCACGGTCAAGGCGCTGCCGCAGATTCTGGACCGGCTCAGCGCCGACGGCTACCAGTTCGCCGCCTGGAACGGGCGCGACTTCAGCGTGGCGCGCGCGGCGGCCAACGCCGCGGCGCCGGCGGTGACCAGCGGCTACGACAAGTCGTGGGCGATCGTGATCGGCATCGACGACTACGCGCGCTGGCCCAAGCTGCAGTACGCGGCCAATGATGCGCAGGCGATCGCGCAGACCTTGACCGGCAGCTTCGGGTTTCCGTCGTCGCAGGTGATCGTGCTGAAGAACCAGGAAGCCACGCGCAACAACATCCTGGCCGCGTTCCACGATCGCCTGGCGCACGGCGGGGTGGGCAAGAACGACCGCGTGTTCGTGTTCTTCGCCGGGCATGGCGCCACCCGCAAGCTCGCCTCCGGACGCGACCTGGGCTACATCGTGCCGGCCGATTCGGACCCGGCGCAGTTCGCCACCGACGCGATCCCGATGACCGAGATCCAGGACATCGCCGAGAGCCTGGAAGCCAAGCACGTGCTGTTCGTGATGGACGCCTGCTACAGCGGCCTGGGCCTGACCCGCGGCGGCGGCACCGGCGCCTACCTGCGCGAGAACGCGCGGCGCGTGGCAAGGCAGATGCTCACCGCCGGCGGTGCCGACCAGCAGGTTGCCGACAGCGGCCCCAACGGCCATTCGGTGTTCACCTGGGTGCTGCTGCAGGCGCTGTCGGGCAAGGGCGATCTCAACGGCGACGGCCTGATCACCGGCACCGAACTGGCCGCGTACGTGGCGCCGGCGGTGTCGAGCATCTCGCCGCAGACGCCGGCGTTCGGCAGCCTGCCCGGCTCGCAGGGCGGCGAGTTCGTGCTGCAGGTGCCGGAAGGCGACGAATTCCTGACCGCCAACACGCAGCAGCTGTCCCCGGCGGCGATCGCGATGAACGACCGCGTCGCCGCGGCGGTGCCGGCGGTGGCCACGCCCGCTACGGCGACGGCTGCATCGACCGCGGCGACGGTAGCCAAGCCGACTGTGGTCAAGGACCTGCAGGGCGGCGAGCGGCCGCTGGCGGTGCCGGTCGCGGCCGGGCCGCTGTCCGACCGCCAGCGTGCGCAGCGCGCCAACGACCGCGGCCTGCAGCTGTACAAGGAAAAGCGCTACGACGAGGCCGAGGCGCAGTTCACCGAGGCGCTGAAGCTGCGCCCGGACTTCGCGCTGGCGGCCAACAACCTCGGCTTCATCTACTACCGCCAGGGCAAGTACGCGCAGGCCGCGCGCTGGCTGGAGAACACGCTGAAGATCGATCCTTCGCGCGCGGTGGCCTACATCAACCTGGGCGATGCGTACCGGCAGATGGGCGACGCGGCCAAGGCCAAGCGCGCGTTCCAGACCTATCTGGAACTGCAGCCCGGCGGCGCCTCGGCGGCGTACGCGCGCACCCAGCTGCAGGCGTTGTAGGCTGCAGCGCCGCAGGAGGTTCTTCGCCATGCCGCATGCCGCCGACACCATCGCCGCCATCGCCACCGCCCCGGGTGCGGGCGGGGTCGGCGTGGTGCGCGTGTCCGGGCGCCTGGCCGCGGCGATCGGCGCCGGCCTCGGCCTGGGCGCGCTGGCCCCGCGCACCGCGCGCTATGCCCGCTTCCGCGATGCGCACGGCGACACGCTCGACGACGGCATCGCGCTGTGGTTCCCGGCACCGCGCAGCTTCACCGGCGAGGACGTGCTGGAACTGCAGGCGCACGGCAGCCCGGTGCTGCTGCGGCAGCTGGTTGCGCGCTGCTGCGAACTCGGCGCGCGGCCGGCACGGCCCGGCGAGTTCAGCGAACGCGCCTTCCTCAACCGCAAGCTGGACCTGGCCCAGGCCGAGGCCATCGCCGACCTGATCGCCGCCGGCGACCTGCGCGCGGCGCGCGCGGCGCGGCGGTCGCTCGATGGCGTGTTCTCGCGCCGGGTCGACGCCCTGGCCGAACAGCTGCTGCGGCTGCGCATCCATACCGAAGCGGCGATCGATTTCGCCGACGAATCATTGGACACGCTCGGCGGCGAACAGGTCCGCGCCGGCCTGGAGCAGGCGCGCGCGGACCTGGCGCAACTGCTGCTGGACGCCGAGCGCGGCCGGCGCCTGCGCGATGGCCTGCATGCGGTGCTGGTGGGGCCGCCGAACGCCGGCAAGAGTTCGCTGCTCAACGCGCTGGCCGGCAGCGAGCGGGCCATCGTCACCGACATCGCCGGCACCACCCGCGACACCTTGCGCGAGACCGTGCGGCTGGACGGGCTGGAGCTGACCCTGGTCGACACCGCGGGCTTGCGCGAGGGCGGCGATGCGATCGAACGCGAAGGCATGCGCCGCGCGCGGCTGGAACTGCAGCGCGCCGACCTGGCGCTGGTCGTGCTCGACGCGCGCGATGTGGAGGCCGGCCGTGCCGCGATCGCCGAGGCGATCGCCGACGTGCCGCAGCGGTTGTGGATCCACAACAAGAGAGACCTGCTCGACGCCGTACCGGAAGCCACAGCCGACAGTGTGTACGTCTCCGCCAGTACCGGCAGCGGTCTGGAACGGCTGCACGCGCAGCTGCGCGCGATCGCCGGCCATGCCGCCGGCGACGGCAGCGACGGCGAATTCTCCGCGCGCGCGCGCCACGTGGACGCCTTGCAGCGCGCCACCGCACACGCCGCTGCCGCGGCCGCCGAACTGAGCTACGAGCGGCTGGAACTGGCCGCCGAGGAACTGCGCCTGGCGCATGCCGCGCTCGGCGAGATCGTCGGCCATGTCAGCGCCGACGACCTGCTGGGGCGGATCTTCTCCAGCTTCTGCATCGGCAAGTAGGGCACATGGCCCCGCTTGCCTGCGGCGTCAGGGCGCCAGCGCGGCGAGCTGCGCGCGGTTGGCCTGCAGCCACTGCTCGAACGGCTGCGGCGCCTGCCCGGTCAGCGCCTGGTAGTCGCCGGTGACGGCGGCCGCGCGCCCGACCGCGGTGTTGCTGTCGAACGAGGCGAGGATCCGCGCCAACGGCTCGGGCAGGCCGGCACCGACCATGCCCTGGACCAGGCCCTCGACCGGTACCGGCACCACCTCGATCGGCTTGCCGACGGTCTGCGCGACCAGCGCCGCGATCTCGGCGGTGGTGTAGGCGCGCGCGCCGCTCAGGGTCAGCGTGCGCGTGTCGTCGCTGTCGGCGGCCAGCGCCACCGCCGCGGCGCGGGCCAGGTCGTCGCGCGCGATGTGGGCGATGCGGCCATCCTCGGCGGCGCTGTACCAGTGGCCGGAGGCCAGGGTCGACGGCAGGCTCATGAACAGGTTCTCGAAGTACCAGTGATTGCGCAGCACGGTCCAGCCGGGCAGGGCGCTGGCGGCCAGCGCGTCCTCGGTACCGGCGTGGTCGGCGGCGAGCAGCAGCGGCGAAGCGTAGGGTTCGGGGCAGGAGGTGTAGACCACGTGGCGCACGCCGGCGCGGGCCGCGGCGGCGATCGCCGCCCGGTGCTGCTCGAGCCGGTGGCCGGGACGGTCCAGCGCGTCGGTGCTGATCAGCAGCAGCCGGCCCACGCCCTGGAACGCCGCGTCCAGCGATGTCGGGGCATCGAAGTCGCCCGGGCGCACGTCGACGCCGCGTGCCGCCCAGGCGGCCAGGGTCTCGGGACGGCGGGTCAGAGCGACGATGCGTTGCGGCGGCAGCTGCAGCGTGTCGAGCAGATGGGCCAGCACGCGCTGGCCGAGCTGGCCACCGGCGCCGGTGACCAGCAGGGAATCGGGATGAGCGGACATGGGGTTTCCTTAGGAGTGGACGGTGCCGATGCTTGCGCAGCGCCGGCATGGGGCGGACCGAAGTGGTCTGTAAAAGGAACCTGGTGCATAGTAGAGATCGCGGCGATGCTGTAAATACGGCACTTTTTCCGCCCCTGATGACGCTGAGGTAACCACCATGCCCGCCACCGCTGCGCCTGCCGATCCGCTGCTGAGCCAACGGCTGCGCGACCTCCGCGACGAGGGCCAGCCGATCGGCCAGTGCCCGGTGCGCGACGTGCTGGCGCAGATCGGCGACAAGTGGAGCACCCTGTTCCTGATGCTGCTGGCCGAGCGCCCGCATCGCTTCGGCGAATTGCGCCGCGCGGTGCCGGACATCTCCCAGCGCATGCTGAGCCAGACCCTGCGCGACCTGCAGCGCGAAGGCCTGGTCGCGCGCGCGGTGCTGCCGCTGGTGCCGCCGGGCGTGGAATACCGGCTGACCCCGCTGGGGCAGTCCCTGAGCGAACCGCTGGCGCTACTGGTGCACTGGGCCGAAGCTCATCACGGCGACGTCCGCGCAGCGCGCGCGGCGTTCGAAGACGAGCAGCCGGGCGCTACGACCTCGGTAGAGACCCGCCGCAGCGCCTGACTGCCGTCGCGTAGCGATGCGCCGCCTGGTGCCACAGGCAGGCGCTATCGAAGCACAGCCCGTCGCGCAATGCGGCGGGCCCGGCATGCGTGCCATGGCGCATCCCGTTCGCGCGTTGCAGTGCGTTCCCTGCCGCAGGTTCGCCGATCCGGCTATCGCGCCGATGTCACAGGCCCCGGCACAGCGCGCAACGCTCGCCATCCACGACTGACGCACTGGCTCACCTGAGGCCTGCCCGGATCGCCGCGCACAAGGCGGATCGATCCGTCCGGCTGCGCTGGCCATAGAAAGGGGTGGCCATCAAGGATCCAGTCCACCCAGGTAGACAAAGGTAATTTCGTTATGTTTCGAGATTGATGCATAACGAAACATCAACTAGCCTCGATTTCGTTGTCTCGGTGCCTGTTCCGCCATGACCGACGCCTGCCGGGCGTGGCGCATTCGGTGCCTCCAGCCGCAGCGCAATGCCGTCCAGTGCGCGGGACTCGCACGGCGCCGGATCGGTGCGCTGCCGTTCGCCGTCGCATGGCGGAAACGCGATTCCGTTGCTCGCCACGTTGTCCGACGTCTCCACCCCTCCACAACGAAGAGGTCGCCCCATGTCGTCACGTCCCGTTTCCCGACGCTTGTCCCTCGCAGTCGCATGCCTGCTCGGCACCGCCTACGCGCAGGCCGGCTCGCTGAGCCCGGCGGTGTCCACCCAGGAGTTCGACAATCCGCATCGCGGTTTCATGCTGTGGGGCAGTTCCTACGCCGCCGATGGCGGCGTGGACAACTTCCATGGCGCGCACATCTACCACGTGTACCTGCCGTGGCGGATGATCGAGACGTCCGACCAGGTCTTCGACTGGCAGGCGATCGAAACGCATTACCTGCAACCGATCCTCAACGACGATCCGTTGGCCACCTTCGTGCTGCGCCCGGTCGCCGACTATCCCGACAGCGCAGGCAGCCAGATCGACGCCCACTACAGCGGTGGCGAGAACGAGCGCGACTACCCCAAGTTCCTCGAGCAGCAACCGCTGTCCATCCCCTTCGCGGTCCGCGCCAGCTGCGACGGCGACGGGCCGATCCGCAGCCTGGACTACAACAACGCCAACGCGCGTCAGCAGATGCAGCAGTTCGTGGCGGCGCTGGCCGCGCGCTACGACGGCGATCCGCGGATCACCGCCATCCAGGTGGGGCTGCTCGGCTTCTGGGGCGAATGGCATACCAGCGGCTGCGAAGACCTGCAGCCGAACGCGCAGACCCGGACCCTGATCCGCGACGCCTATGTCGCCGCGTTCCAGCGCACGCCGCTGCAGACGCGCTACGCGCGCCAGTCCGATGTGGGATCGGCGCTGTTCGGCTTCCACGAGGATTTCTTCCCGTCCTTCACCGCCAGCTGCAGCGCCTTCAGCCCAGCGCTGCCGAGTTGCAGCGACGACGGCTGGTGGAACCTGGAGTACGGCCTGACCCACGAAGTGCCCGCCGCGCGCCAGAACTGGATGGTGAGCCCGATCAGCGGCGAGAGCCCCAACGCCAATCAGAAGAGCACCTGGATCAACCGCACCGCCGACATCCGCAAGCTGTTGCGCGATTACCACTTCAGCTTCCTCGGCCCGGCCGGTGCGCACGAGACCAGCGGCAACGCGAGCAAGCTGCAGGACATCAAGCGCGACCTCGGCTATCGCCTGGCGGTCGCCAAGGCCAGTTGGCCCGACACGCAGAGCCGCGGCCAGCAGGCCACGCTGCAACTGGACATGACCAACCACGGTTCGGCCCCGCTGTATCACGGCTACCACGTGGAACTGCACTGGGTCGCCAGCGACGGCACCACGCGCGCGCGCGCCACCGTCCCAGGTTTCGCGCTCAACGAGATCATGCCCGGCGCCACCCTCAGCCGCAGCGCCAGCTTCACCGTCCCGGCCACGCTGCCGTCGGGCAGCTACGCGCTGCGCCTGGCGCTGGCCGACGACGCGCCGGGACGCCGCCACATCGCCCCGCAGAACGACGGCCAGGACAGCGAGCGGCGCCTGCCGCTGGGCCAGGTGCAGGTGCCCTGATCCGACTGCGCGCCGCGGCCGCACATTGCGGTCGCGGCGCGCCATGGGGTCGGCGCGGCGGGATGAATCCGGAGTCCTCGCCCGGATGGGAAGCGGCCGCCGGCGCCATCACCTTGTACCTGCTGCGCATCGACCGGCGGGCCCGCTTGCCGCCGTAGCCGGCATGGAAGCCCAAGGCGCTGCACAATGCTCGGAACATCGGTCGAGCCCAAAGCGCCATGCGTCGCCTCCTCGGGCGAACGCAGCTGCACGGGGCTGGCATCGCCTGCATTTCAGGGCACGTGACCCACGCAGCGTCGGCACGCACCGAGCCTTGTAAGACATCTTCATCGGAGGTAGTGCCGCCATCTCGATGCAGGCAGCGCAACACCGCGCGAATTTCCAAGACGTCCACCGTGCCGCCGCGCAACATGCGGAGGCCGGCGCATCGGGTGCCGGTTGCCTGCGCCGTTGCCGGCGCCGGTCTTCGCTGCAAGCCGAGGATGTTTCCGCATGCGCCTGAAAATCGCCGCCGCCCTGCTGTCGCTCAGCGTGCTGTCGCTCAGCGCGCAATCGCCGAGTGTGTTCGCCGCGGCGGCCGCACCGCCAGCCGCGCATGCCGCCGCCGCGCCGCCGGTCGCGGTCGCCCCGCAATACGACACCACCCACGTCTATGTCGCGCCGGCCGACGTGGACCGCTTCGTCGCCAGCTTCCTGGCCACCTTCGGCGGCACCAGCACGCGCCAGGTGGTGGCGACGGTGACGCCGACCCCGAGCAGCACCACCTCGCAGTTGCTGCAGACGCCGGTCGGCACGGTGTCGCTGTTCGGTTTCACCACGCCGGTCCCGTACCCGTTCGGCGCCGAGCGCAATGGCCTGCTGGTGCGCGACATGGACCAGGCGGTCGCCGCGGCGCGCGCCGCCGGTGCCGACGTGCTGGTCGCGCCGTTCCCCGATCCGATCGGCCGCGATGCGGTGGTGCAATGGCCGGGCGGGGTCAACACGCAGCTGTACTGGCATACCACCGCGCCGTCGTACGCGGCGTTCCGCACGCTGCCGGAGAACCGCGTCTATCTGTCGCCGGACCGCGCCGAGGCCTTCGTGCGCAGCTTCCTCGCCTTTTCCCACGGCAAGCTCGTGGACGACACGCGGCAGGCGCCGGGGCAGGAGATCGGCCGCCCCGGCGAACACTACCGGCGCATTCGCCTGCTGTCGGATTTCGGCAAGACCACGGTGGCGGTCAGCGACGGGCACTTGTCGTATCCGTACGGGCGCGAGACCACCGGCTACGAAGTCGAGGACCTGCAACAGACTCTGGACAAGGCCAAGGCCGCCGGCGTGCAGGTGCTGGTGGCGCCGTTCGCCGCGCAGGACCGGCGCAGCGCGGTGGTGGAATTCCCGGGCGGCTACGTCGCCGAGATCCATAGCCCGCTGACGCGTTGAGCGGGCGCGTGCACGCCGTCGCGCGCGCGTGCCTGGCCGCGTCGCTGGCGCTGGCATGCAGCGCCGCGATCGCGGCGCCGGCCGACGCCGCGGAGCAACCGGCGCCGGCATCCGCGCCGGCGACGCGGCCGCTGCCGGCCACCAATCGCTGGCAGGAAGACTGGTCGGCGCTGGCCGATCCGGCCCTGCGGCAATCGCCGCTGGACCGGCTGAAGTACCTGCCGCTGGACGTGGACGATCCGCAGCACTACCTGTCGCTGGGCGCCAACCTGCGCGAGCGGTTCGAGTCCAACGATGCGCCCGGCCTGGGCACCGGCGGCGCCGCCGACGCCTACCTGCTGCAGCGCCTGCAACTGCATGCCGATCTGCGCCTGGGCAGCCGCTGGCAGGCGTTCGCGCAGCTCGAGGACGTGCGCGCCTACGCCAAGCGCGCGCATTCGGGCGCCGACCAGAACCGGCTCGACCTGCGCCTGGCCTTCGTCGCCTACCAGCGCGCCTTCGCCGCCGGTACCTTCAAGGCGCGCGTGGGCCGGCAGGATTTCGCCTTCGACCTGCAGCGCTTCGTGTCTTCGCGCGACGGCCCCAACGTACGCCAGTCGTTCGACGCGGTATGGGCCGATTGGGAAACCGCGCGCTGGCGCGTGCTCGGCTTCGTCAGCCAGCCGGTGCAGTACGCCGACGCGCGCGCCTTCGACGACAGCTCCAGCCGCCGCGTGCGCTTCGGCACGCTGCGCGCCGAGCGCAAGGTGCTCGGCGACAACGAGCTGTCCGCCTACTACGCGCTGTACGCACGCGACCAGGTGCACTACCTGGACGGCGGCGGCCGCGAGCGCCGCCACGTGTTCGACCTGCGCTTCGCCGGCACCGCCGGCGGCACGGACTGGGACCTGGAGACGATGGCGCAACGCGGTAGCGTCGGCCCGCAGGCGATCCGCGCCTGGGCGCTCGGCGCGCGCGCCGGCTACACGTTGCAACGGTTGCCCACGCAACCGCGCCTGGGCCTGCAACTGGACGCCGCCTCCGGCGATACGCGGGCCGGCGACGGCCGCGTGGACACCTTCAATCCGCTGTTCCCGAACGGCTACTACTTCGCGCTCGCCGGCTACACCGGCTACAGCAACCTGGTGCACCTGAAGCCGTCGCTGCAATGGCGGGCCACGCCGGCGCTGACCGCGACGGTCGCGGTGGGCCTGCTGTGGCGGCAGACCATCGCCGACGCGGTATACCTGCAGCCCAACCTGCCGGTGGCCGGCACCGCCGGCCAGGGCGGGCGCTGGACCGGCCGCTACACCCAACTGCGACTGCAGCGTGCCTTGTCGCCGCAGCTCACCGCGGCGCTGGAAGCGGTGCGCTACGAGACCGGCGGCGCGCTGCGCCAGGCCGGCGCGCATGACAGCAGCTATGTCGGGACCGAGCTGCGCTGGGCCTGGTAGTCGCCGGCGCGCGTCGTGCAGTTGGCGCGCAGTGCGACACGAATCTCCAAGACGCGGCCGCGGCCGTACGCGAGCATCGTGCTTTCCCCCGCACCAGGATCCCGCCATGCCGCTCGCCGCTCTGCCCCTTCCGGGCGCCTCGTTGCTCTCGCCGGGCGACCACACCCTGATCATGATCGACTTCCAGTCGCAGATGGCCTTCGCCACGCATTCGATCGATGCCGGCGCGCTGCGCACCAATGCCGCGCTGGTGGCCAATGCCGCGGCCGGCTTCGGCGTGCCGACGATCCTGACCACGGTCGCCGAGAAGAGCTTCTCCGGGCCGATGTTCGACGAAGTGGTGGCGCCGTTCCCGGGCCAGGCGCTGCTCGACCGCACCTCGATGAACACCTGGGAAGACGCGGCGGTGATCCAGCGGGTCAACGAGATCGGCAAACCGCGGATCGTGCTGGCCGGATTGTGGACCAGCGTGTGCATCGTCGGCCCGGCGCTGTCGGCGCTGGACCAGGGCTTCGAGGTGTACGTGATCGCCGATGCCTGCGGCGACGTGTCGGCCGAGGCGCACAACCGCGCGATCGAGCGCATCGTGCAGGCCGGTGGGCGGCCGATGACCGCACTGCAATACCTGCTGGAACTGCAGCGCGACTGGGCGCGCACCGCGTCCTATGCGACCACCACCGACGTGGCGCGCAAATACGGCGGCGCCTACGGCCTGGGGATCACCTATGCCCGGACCATGTTCGGCGCCCACGAAGGCTGAGCGGAGCGCGCCGATGAAGACCTATCTGGTATCGCTGGGCCTGGGCCTGCTGGTCGGGGTGATCTATGCGCTGTTCAAGGTGCGTTCGCCGGCGCCGCCGGTGATCGCGCTGGTCGGCCTGCTCGGCATCCTGCTCGGCGAGCAGCTGCCGCCGCTGGTGCAGCGGCTGCTGCGCAGCGACGCCAACCCGACCTCGTGGTTCCACCACCAGGTCAAGCCGCACGTGTTCGGCGAACTGCCGCAGCGCACGCAACCGCCGGCGCAGCCGGCACCGGGAGACCACGACAATGGCTGAGCCGCATGCCACCGACGCCGCGCCGGACCTGATCCTGTACCGCGGCCGCTTCACCACCCTGGACCGCTCCCGTCCCAACGCCGAGGCGGTGGCGATCAAGGACGGACGCTTCCTGCAGGTCGGCAGCAACGAGGAGATCCTGGCGCTGGCCGGCGCGCGCACCCGGCGCATCGACCTGCACGGCCGCTGCGTGCTGCCGGGCCTGATCGACAACCATCTGCACCTGATCCGCGGCGGCCTCAACTACAACCTGGAACTGCGCTGGGACGGCGTGCGCAGCCTCGCCGACGCGATGGACATGCTGCGCCGGCAGGTGGCGATCACCCCCGCGCCGCAATGGGTGCGCGTGGTCGGCGGTTTCACCGAACACCAGTTCGCCGAGAAGCGGCTACCGACCATCGCCGAACTCAACGCGGTGGCGCCGGACACGCCGGTGTTCCTGCTGCACCTGTACGACCGCGCGTTGCTCAACGGCGCCGCATTGCGCGCGGTGGGCTACGGCAAGGACACGCCGGCGCCGCCGGGCGGGGAGATCGTGCGCGACGCCGAGGGCAATCCGAGCGGGCTGCTGCTGGCCAAGCCGAACGCCTCGATCCTGTACGCGACCCTGGCCAAGGGGCCGAAGCTGCCCTACGAATACCAGGTGAACTCGACCCGCCAGTTCATGCGCGAACTGAACCGGCTCGGCGTCACCGGCGCGATCGATGCCGGCGGCGGTTTCCAGAACTATCCGGACGACTACAAGGTGATCCAGGAACTGGCCGACGCCGGCCAGCTGACCATCCGCCTGGCCTACAACCTGTTCACCCAGAAGCCGCAGCAGGAGAAGGAAGACTTCCTCAACTGGACCGCCAACTCGCGCTACCAGCAGGGCGACGACTACTTCCGCCACAACGGCGCCGGCGAGATGCTGGTGTTCTCCGCCGCCGACTTCGAGGACTTCCGCCAGCCGCGGCCGGACATGCCGCCGCAGATGGAGACCGAACTGGAAGACGTGGTGCGGATCCTGGCGCAGAACCGCTGGCCGTGGCGCCTGCACGCGACCTACGACGAGACCATCAGCCGCGCGCTGGATGCGTTCGAGCGCGTGGACCGGGAGATCCCGCTGCAGGGACTGCACTGGTTCTTCGACCATGCCGAAACCATCTCCGAAAAATCCATCGACCGCATTGCCGCGCTCGGCGGCGGCATCGCGGTGCAGCACCGCATGGCCTACCAGGGCGAGTACTTCGTCGAGCGCTACGGCATGGGCGCGGCGCAGGCCACGCCGCCGGTCAAGCGCATGCTGGAGAAAGGGGTCAAGGTCTCGGCCGGCACCGACGCCACCCGCGTCGCCTCGTACAACCCGTGGGTATCGCTGGCGTGGCTGGTCACCGGACGTACCGTCGGCGGCCTGCGCCTGTATCCGCAACGCAACTGCGTCGATCGCGAAACCGCCTTGCGCATGTGGACCGAGCACGTCACCTGGTTCAGCAACGAGGAAGGCAAGAAGGGCCGCATCCAGGCCGGCCAGTTCGCCGACCTGGTGGTGCCGGACCGCGATTTCTTCGGCTGCGCGGAAAGCGATATCGCCGACACCACCGCCTTGCTGACCTTGGTCGGTGGCAAGGTGGTGTGGGCCAGCGGCGCGTTCGCCGACCACGACGAAGCGCCGCCGCCGCCGGCCATGCCGGACTGGTCGCCGGCGCGCAGCTTCCGCGGCTACGGCGCCTGGGGCGACGCGCCGGCGGCGGCGACGCTGCAGCAGGCCGCGGCCAGTTGCGGCTGCGCCCACGACTGCACCATCCATGGGCACCAGCACGCCACCGCGTGGAGCAGCCAGCTGCCCATCGCCGACCTGAAGAGCTTCTGGGGCGCGCTGGGTTGCGCGTGCTGGGCGGTATGAGCGCGGCACACGCGGTCGGCATCCAGGCTGGCGCATGGAGCGTGCCGTGTGCCGTGCGCGTCACGGGCGCGGTCGCCAGCACTCCGCGAGGAGAGCTATATCGCGCTGGTCGCGGCGGTCGGAGCGTGCGCCATGCATGAGGCGACCGCTGCGGTGAGCACGCGCCTGACCCCTGCGTGGCTGCGCTGGCTGGCGCTGCTGGGGCTGTGCGCGGCCTATCTGCAGGGCGGGCTGGTCAAGGCCTTCGCCTTCGACGGCGCGGTCGCGGAGATGGTGCATTTCGGCATGGCGCCGGCCGCGCCGCTGGCGGCGGCGGTGATCGTGCTGGAACTGGGCGCGTCGCTGCTGATCCTCAGCGGCGCGTATCGTTGGCTGGGCGCGCTGGCGCTGGCCGGGTTCACCCTGGTGGCTGCGTGCGTGGCCAACCGCTATTGGGAGATGAGCGGCATGCAACGCTTCGCGGCGATGAACGCGTTCTACGAGCACCTGGGCCTGGTCGGCGGCTTCGTGCTGGTGGCCTGGCACGACCTGCGCGAGCGTGCGCATGGCTGAGTCCACCGCGCCCGTGCCGGCGACCGGCAGCTTCGCCCCGCTGCGGCATCGCGTGTTCGCGGTGCTGTGGGCGGCCACCGTGCTCGGCAACGTCGGCAGCTTCATGCGCGACGTCGCCAGTTCCTGGCTGGTCACCGACCTGTCCAACAACCCCGCCGCGGTGGCGCTGATGCAGACCGCGGCGACGCTGCCTGTGTTCCTGCTGGCGATCCCGGCCGGGGTGCTGTCGGACATCCTCGACCGGCGCCGCTTCCTGATCTGCGTGCAGGTGCTGCTGGCCTGCGTCAGCGCCAGCCTGCTGCTGTTGTCCAAGACCGGCGCGCTCACCGTCGAATACCTGGTCGCGCTGACCTTCGTCGGCGGCATCGGCAGCGCGCTGATGGGCCCGACCTGGCAGGCGATCGTGCCGGAACTGGTGCCGCGCGCGGACCTGAAGAACGCGGTGGCGCTGAATTCGCTGGGCATCAACATCGCGCGCGCGCTGGGCCCGGCCGGCGGCGGCCTGCTGCTTGCCAGCCTGGGCGCGGTCGCCGCCTATGCCAGCGACGTGCTCAGCTACGTGTTCGTGGTCGCCGCGCTGCTGTGGTGGCCGCGCGCCAAGGCGGCGGACAGCGGGCTGTCCGAGCAGTTCTTCGGCGCCTTCCGCGCCGGCTTGCGCTACGCCCGCGCCAGCCGCGAACTGCACGTGGTGCTGCTGCGCGCGGCGGTGTTCTTCGTGTTCGCCAGCTCGGTGTGGGCGCTGTTGCCGCTGGTGGCACGGCGCATGCTCGGCGGCAGCGCCGGCTTCTACGGCGTGCTGCTCGGCGCGGTCGGGGTGGGCGCGATCCTCGGCGCGATCGTGCTGCCGCACCTGCGCAAGCGCCTGGATGCCGATGGCCTGGTGCTGCTGGCCGCGGTGCTGACCGCGGCGGTGATGGCGGCGCTGGCCACGACCCCGTCGCAGACGGTTGCGGTGCTGTTGCTGCTGGTGCTCGGCGTCGGCTGGATCGTGGCGCTGACCACGCTCAACGGCGTGGCCCAGGCGGTGCTGCCGAACTGGGTGCGTGGCCGCGGCCTGGCGGTGTACCTGACCGTGTTCAACGGCGCGATGGCCGGCGGCAGCCTGGGCTGGGGCCTGATCGCCGCGCAGCTCGGCATCGCCACGACGCTGCTGATCGGCGCCGGCGCGCTGCTGCTGGTCGCGCTGGCGTTCCATCGCCTGCGCCTGCCCAAGGGCGAGGCCGACCTGCAACCGTCCAACCACTGGCCCGAGCCGCTGCTCAACGCACCGGTGGCGCACGACCGCGGCCCGGTCATGGTGCAGATCGAATACCGCGTCCGCGTCGCCGACCGTCCGGCGTTCCTGCACGCCTTGCGCGAACTGTCGCGCGAGCGCCGCCGCGACGGCGCCTACGCCTGGGGCATCACCGAACACAGCGCAGAGCCGGAGCGGGTGATGGAGTGGTTCCTGGTCGAATCCTGGGCCGAACACCTGCGCCAGCACCAGCGCGTGTCGCACGCCGACGCCGACCTGCAGCAGAGCGCGCTGCGCTACCACGTCGGCCCCGAGCGGCCGGCGGTGCACCATTTCCTGGCGCTGGACCTGCATCAGGCGCAACCGCCGGTTGCCGATGGGCGTGGCGGCTAGCGCGTTTTCAGCGCAGGGTTCTGCGGTTGGCGAAGTGGAAGGAGCGGAAGTGGTGGTGTCGGGAGGACTTCAGTGCGACGGCGTGTCGGGACCGCGCGTCGCGACTGAAGTCCCTCCCACAGGTGCGTTGTCCGCGATACAACCGGATGCGGAGACAGGCCAGCTGATCCAGCCTTTTCCGGCGTCAGCCGATGCAGCGACGCCATCGCGCCCTTGTAGGAGCGACTTCAGTCGCGACGAGCGAAGCCACAGGCACGCCAGGTCGAGCGAACGCATCGGCACCGACGTCTCGACGGCATGCCCAACTCATACACCGCCGGCCATGAAAGACCAGCGTCGACGGCAATGTGCAGACAAGAACCCCGCGCCGCCGCCTACTCCACCTCGGCCGCACTCGCGCTGTAGGTCGCGCCGTCGCGGCGCACCCGCACCGGCCCGCCGAACACCGCCGACAGCGGTGCGTCGGCCAGCAGTTCCTCGCGCCTGCCGTCGGCGTACACATGGCCGCCGCGCAGCAGGATCACCCGCTCGATCTCCGGCACGATCTCCTCGATGTGGTGGGTCACCAGCACCAGGGTGATGCCCTGGCGGGCCAGGTCGCGCATCGTCGCGAGCAGGTGCTGGCGCGCGATCAGGTCCAGCCCGGTACTGGGTTCGTCCAGCAGCAGCGCCTGCGGCCGGTTGACCAGCGCCCGCGCGATCAGCACGCGCCGGGTCTCGCCGGCCGACAGCTCCGCATAGGGTCGTTGCAGCAGCGGCAAGGCATGCGCCAGGTGCAGGGCTTCGCGCGCCCGCTCGCGCATCGCCTCGGTCACGTCGCGATGCGGCGGCACCACGTAGCTGGCGAAGAAGCCGGACAGCACCGCGCTTTCCACGTCCAGCCCCGGCATGTCGGCGAGATTGACGCTGAGATCGCCGGTGACAATGCCCAACTGGCTGCGCAGCCGGTCCACCTGCCAGCGGCTGTGCCCCAGCACCCGTACCGGCGCGTCTTCGCCGGCGCGTGCCAGCGGATACAGCTCGCGCGTGATCAGCTTGATGAACGAAGATTTGCCGCAGCCGTTCGGGCCGAGGATCGCGGTGTGCTGGCCGAGCGCGATGCGCAGGCTCAGCTCGTGCAGCACGCGCACCTGGCCGCGCACCACGCTGGCGCGGTCCAGTTCGATCAGTGGCGCGGCGGCCGGCATGGGAGTTGCATCGGGAACGGCGACGGACATGGAAGTGAAACCGTTTTGTGATCAAGAGCGCGCAGTGACTGAACACCATACGCGGGCGATGGGTGAAGTTTGCCGCCACTGCCCCCATCATGTCTTCTACTCAACTTGGCGGCATGCCTTCACGGCCTGGAGTTCTGGCAATGTTCGACGCGACCTTCGACTTCCTCAGCACCGGCCTGCTCGACGTTGGCTGGTGGGGCATGCTGGCGGTGCTGCTGGTGTTCACCCAGCTGACCATTTTCGCTGTGACCTTGTACCTGCATCGCAGCCAGGCGCACCGCGGTGTCGACTTCCATCCGCTGCTGTCGCACTTCTTCCGCTTCTGGACCTGGTTCACCACCTCCATGATCACCAAGGAGTGGGTGGCGATCCATCGCAAGCACCACGCCAAGGTCGAGACCGAGGACGACCCGCACAGCCCGCAGACCAAGGGCATCGGCCGCGTGTTCTGGCGCGGCGTGGAGCTGTACCGCGAAGCCCGCGCCATGCGCGGCGACATCGAACAGTACGGCAAGGGCGCCCCGGACGACTGGATCGAGCGGCGCCTGTACACCCCGCACGCGAACTGGGGGCCGATCGCATTGCTGGCGGTGAATTTCCTGCTGTTCGGCCTGCCCGGCATCGCCCTGTGGGCGTTGCAGATGGCCTGGATCCCGTTCTGGGCCGCCGGCGTGGTCAACGGCCTTGGCCACTGGTGGGGCTACCGCAACTTCGAGTCGGCCGACACCTCGACCAACCTGACCCCGTGGGCGCTGTGGATCGGCGGCGAAGAGCTGCACAACAACCACCACGCCTTCCCCAGCTCGGCGCGCTTCTCGATGCGGCGCTGGGAACTGGACATCGGCTGGGTTGCGATCCGCGGTCTGGCCGCGCTGCGCCTGGCCAAGGTGCTGCGCGTGGCGCCGACCCTGGACGTGCGCCCGAACATCGCCGTGCCCGATGCCGACACCCTGCGCGCGCTGCTCTCGCATCGCTTCCAGGCGATGACCGACTACCAGCGCAACGTATTCACCCCGGCGCTGAAGGAAGAGGCCGCGCAGGCCGGCGCCAAGCTGCGCCAGCTGCTGCCGCGGCGCCTGCGCAAGGGCCTGGTCGACGACGGCCGCTGGCTCAAGCCCGACGCCCGCGAACAGCTGCAGCACTGGGTCGCGCAACGCCCGCGCATGCGCACCCTGGTCGAGCACCGCGCCCGCCTGGCCGCCCTGCTGGAAGCGCGCAGCCACGACGCCAGCGAGCGCCTGAAGCAACTGCAGGCCTGGTGCCACGACGCCGAAGCCAGCGGCATCGCCGCCCTGCAGGCCTATGCGGCGCGGCTGAAGGGCTACGCCCTGGCATGAGCCGCGGCGTCCTGCCGTCTTTACCCGAACGCCGCCTTGTGCGGCGTTCGTCGTTCATGGCGCCGCTGCTCCTGCTGGCCGCGCTGCTTGGCGCGCCGAGCGGCGCTGGCGCCCAAGCCGTCGACAGCACCGGCAGCTACCTGCAGCGCATGGACCGCGACAGCGACGGCCGCGTGAGCCTGGACGAATACCTGGCCTGGATGAGCTACGCCTTCGACGCCCGCGACCTCGATCACGACGGCGTGCTCAGCCCCGCCGAACTCCCCAGTGGCCGCGGCAAGGCGATCACCCGCGCGCAGCACCAGGCCACGTTGACTGCGCGCTTTCGCAAGCAGGACGGCAATGGAGACGGTTATCTTAATGCCAAGGAGTTGGCGGCGCCGCCGCAGTGAGATTGGGCGATTGGACGCCGTGCCACTCCTAGTTACATTCCAGCGTCAGGCTTGGTTTGAGGTTCCGTCATCTGGTTGACTTGGAGCCCCTGGAAAGGTGAAGCAGCGCTACAGCAAGAAAACAAACGGCAACCCCATCACTCTGGATACCGACCATCACCAAGGCCAGAACGCAATACACCGCGGCCAGTTTGTGGTGTGAGGATCGCTGCATCGCCGTCTCGTTCTGCGGTTCTGCCAATGCACCGCTGGCAAATTGCCCACGTTCAACTCCAGTGTCTAGATGACGGCTTGCGTCGCCCATATTTTACAACGCTGAAAATTCTCTTCGTTCTCCCAGACCATGGTGTAGGTGGGCCCGCGCACGCGTCCGATCAGTTCCAAGGCCTTTTCGCGATCGTGGGCGAGGCAGGCGAAGCGGGCGAAGTTCTGCAGATTCCATTCGTCCGGATAGGTCTTCAGAACATCGTCGATGCCTGCGCGCATGGTCGACCAGCGTGCAAGCGACTCGCTGAACAGTCGTTCGTCGTAGACCGATTGCGAGGCGTACCAATAGACGCGTGCGTACAGCCCTTTACCTTCCCGTGCACGAGTGCGCTCCATCGCCATCCTGGTGAATCGTTCGATGTCGGCCGCACTGCCTCCCCATTTTGGCGAATAGAAGTCGATCGCGTGAAAATAGATCTCGTAATACTCGGGATACCGCGCCATCGCTTCATCGATCAAGGCCTGGAAACGGGCATCGTCCCACTGCTGCGCCTTGGCGACGGATTCCATCTTGACGTACCACTCCGGATCCGACGAGGCGATCTTCTTGTTGTCCTCCAGATAGCGTCTGGTCGCCTCGATTCCGGCTCTGAACGGCGCCCAGTCTTCCGGTCGAACCGTATCCGCATAGCCCCCGCCACGATGGCTCCAGGCGCGTCTGGACAGCCACTCCGCGTATGCCAACCGCGCGGTCGGAGACTTCGGATATGCCTCGATCCAGCGTTTGGCTGTCTGTTCCTTTTCCGTCCAAGTCGCCTCGTCGTACGTACCTATGAGGAAATAGCGATTGACGCCGCCATGGAGCACGCTTAATTTCCAGACGCCGCTGGAGGTACGGGTCTGCTCCGTTCGGAACAGAGTGGCTTGCCGCTCGAGCGTTGCGAAGTCGCCCTTCTTGAGCGCCTCCTTCATGCTATCGAGAATTGATGTACGTTCCTGTATCTCTTCGCTCGATGCCAGCATGGAAAGCATCGAAGTGGCGACAAATAGAAACGCAGACAACACGCGATGCTTTGTCCAGCTCATTGCCCCAACTCTCCTTCAAAAAAATCGTGCTTCCTTAACGGATATGGAGGTTCCAATGCGATGCTGCTGCAGGCTTGCTCCGCGCGCACTGGCGTGTCTCCACCCAGCGCCCGCGATCCACGCAGCCGCGCAGGCGTCGGGTGGGAATGGGGCGGCGTGTGGACGATCAAAGGGCTAGAGGAAATATTCACTTCAAACAGATATTCCCTCTGGCCCATTTTCTCCTCATGGCGCTTCCAATGTTTGTTCTATCAGGCTCTGCGGGGTTCTTCAGGGGCGACTAGGTACGTACTCAAGAAGATATAATATCAATTTTGTTTGCAGTAACGTTCACTTTTCCCATCAGATACCCATGAAACTCCGTAATTCCAATAGGATTTGCTAACGTGCTCAAGCGACAGCATAAGGCGCCTTTTGCAAAATCTATAGGTTGAGGAATACGGTGATTTTGTTGATGATAATTCGAGCCAGCCAAGCCGAGAAGCCGTCGCCCTAAAATTTTCTATGGGTATCAAATCTGGATTGCTGATGGAAATGTTTTGGGATAACGCTCCTGCGACGCTCGTCCTGTCAAATGTTTTGATAGGCCTCCCCCCAAATTCTGCTGCAAAAGGTTCAATTTCTTCCTGCAAGTGGCGAACATTTGGTTTTCCTGAAGGATCATAACTTTTAGAGCGCTGATATGAAGCATATAGACCGTACCCAACACAAAAAAAGATAATTAAAAAGAACCCGCTCTTTATGATTTTCACCAGACCCATCCCCAGCCATCATCACTTATAATTTCGCCAATTTCCCCTCCTATTCCACCTGTCCCTTTACCTTTAGTGGCAGAGACACCGGTGCCGATGCCAAGTTCTGTAGTTGATCCCGCACCTGGTGAATAGCTATAGGCTCCTCCCACCGGTGCATATGCTCCAAAAGTCGCCATGCCAGGGCCAGTGAATAGATTGTCAAGCATTCCACTACTCGGAGGCGCGTCACACTGATTAACCCAGCCAATGCTGGCGGTGACACCTGCAGAGATGGGGTGTGGGTATATTTTAGCTATCCCTTTGCTCATATATACCTTTCCATTTCTGCCTCTTGCGAAAGAAAGAGAACCTACCCCGTAACCAATTGAAACCTTAACAAAATCGGGGCCGCGAATATTTGTGCCGCGTTCCCACCAAGCTTTATGTCCGCCATTATTAAACGATCCAATCGACTCCAATCCTAATAGGTCGACTTTGCTAGTGGGCGCTCCAGCAGCATACGAATAGGTATTCAGGCCTCCAATTAATCCAATCGGATCGCTCTGCTCATACCGCCCAGTCCCAGGATTGTAGTCCCGGAAGTAGTTCTGATTGAACCCTGTCGCCGCATCGTAGCGTTGGCCAGGGAAGCGCATGTCGAACACAAAGGCCGTGCCGTCGCTGTCCGGGTCCTGATTCGGCGGAGTGTTACCGAAAGCTTCGCCCTTCAAGTCCCATTTCCAGATCGCGACGTCGCGGACCGGATCGATCACTGCACGCGGAGTGCCCAGGTGATCTGGTTGCACATAGTGCAGACCATTGCTCGCCAGCACGCCGACCGGCAGGTCGTCCAGCCAGATCGCTTGTTGCAGTGCTTGGCCAGTGGAGTCGTAGTCGCCCAGCCAGTGCCCGGTTTCGTCGTACAGCGTGTAAGTACCGGCCGTGCCCAGGAACTTGCGGACCTGCTCGCCGCGCCCGTTGTATTGGTAGTTCATCACCACCGCGCCCGCACGCTTGGCCTGACCCATGCGGCCGTTGGTGGCGTAGACGAATTCCTGTGCGGTGCCGCCGATGGAGAGCGTGTTGCCGATCGCGTCGTAGGTACGCGCGGTGCCGGCCACCGCGCTCAGGCGATGATTGGTGCTCGGGTACGTGTAGCTCTGCGTCGTGGTGTTGACCTTGGCGCTGAGCCGGTTGCCGGTGGCGTCGTAGCTGTAGCCGTCGATCACCGTGCCGGTCGGGCCGTCCTTGAACGCGGTCAATCGGCCCAGGGCGTCGTAGTCCAGGCTGACCACCGGCGCGGTGTTGCCCGCTGTGGTCAGAGCGCTGAGGTTGCCGGCCGGGTCGAAGGCGAAGCCGGTGCTCAGGCCGTCGCTGCGCGTGTCGCTGACCGCCAACGGACGGTAGTCCTGGTCCAGCACGCGCTGCATCGGACGGCCGTTGCCGTAGGACCAGCTCGCGACCGGGCCGAACGGGTAGTAGGTGGCGTTGCCTAGCAGCACCTGCCGGGTGCCGCCGGCCGGAGTCACACCCACCTCGGTGGTCTGGCCCTGGGCGTTGCGCACATAGTCCACCGCTGCGCCGTCGGGATAGGTCAGGCGGCTCAGCTGGCCGGCCTTGGTGTAGGCGTAGCGTAGTACGAACACCTTGCCGTTGGTGGTCTGCACCTTGCGGACCAGGTCGCCGAAGCGGTCGTAGCAGTAGTCGGTGGTGCCGCTGCCGTCCTGCATGCGGGTCAGGCGGCCGACCGCGTAGGTCTCGCCGCTGACGCACACGGCCTGGTTTACATCGTAGGTATAGGTGACGTTGAGGCTGCTGGTCGGATAGGCGACTTGGATCAGCCGGTTCAGGGAGTCGTAGCTGTAAGTGGTGGTGACGTTGCGCGCATCGGTCTGGCTGGCACGGTTGCCGGCGCTGTCATAGGTGTAGGTCGTCGTGCCGGTATCCGGGCTGGTCAGCGTGGTCAGGTCGCCAAGGCCGTTGTAGACATAGGTGGTGTCCAGGCCCTTTGGATCGGTGACCTTGGTCAGGTTGTCGAGCGCGTCGTAGCTTAACTTGGTCTCGGCCGCGATACCGCCCACGTCCTGCAGCGTGCGGGCCAGGCGGTTGAGTGGGTCGTAGTCGTTCTGGGTCGTGTGTCCGAGCGCATCGGTCACCGTCTTGGTGTTGCCGTTGGCGTCGTAGCCGAAGTCGGTGGGGTCACCGCTGGCGGTGGCCTGCGTGGCCAGTTGGCCGAGCTGGTTGTAGATCCGCGACAGCGTGCGCTT
The DNA here is from genome assembly GCF_025666195.1 of Xanthomonas sp. CFBP 8443. Taxonomy (NCBI): domain Bacteria; kingdom Pseudomonadati; phylum Pseudomonadota; class Gammaproteobacteria; order Lysobacterales; family Lysobacteraceae; genus Xanthomonas; species Xanthomonas sp. CFBP 8443. The sequence continues at coordinate 5,212,841 of NZ_CP102592.1, read as the reverse complement.
GAGTGTGCCCGATGCGTCCTTGGTGTCTTCCTTGACCCGATTGCCGGCGAGGTCGGTGGTGTAGTGGAGGGTGTTGCCGACATTGTCGACGATATCGGTCAGACGCTGCGCCGTGTCGTAGGTGAAATGGGTAAACGCACCATCGGGCTGGGTCACCTGCTTGACCAGCCCGGTCGGCCAGTAGTCGATCAGGGTGATGTGGTCGTCGCTCTCGCTGCTGTCGTCGCTACCGCGCACCTTGCTGGCGGTGAGCCAGCCCCGTGGGTGGTAGGTGTAGTCGGTGACGAGGCCATTGGCGTCCTTCACCGACAGCACGCGACCAGCGCCGTCATAGGCCAAGTACTCGGTGGTCCGACCAAGGGCATTGCTGATCTTCCACAGGTCACCCTTGTGGTGCGCACAGGTGGCCGGTGCCGTGGCGCAGGTGCTGTCGTCGCTGGGGTAGTAGGTGTAGCGGGTGGTGTCGTCGACGTCGGTGCGGGCGCCATCGACTGCCTTGAGCAGGCCCAGGATCGGACAGGCGCTGTCGGTCGCGGCCACGTCGGACGCTTCGCAGTAGCTGTACGTCAGCGTGCGCTGTTCGTTGGAGGTCGTGCCGCTGGTCGACACCTGCACCGGTTGCAGTCGGTCGTTATAGGTGTAGAAAAGGGTACGCCCGCCGCTCTGCACCGACAGCACGCGATTGCTGGCGGCGGCGGTACGCGTCGTCGTCGTGCGCTCCTGCGGTTGCCCGATGGCATCGCGGACGGTGTGGATGTTCACCTCAACGCCATTCTCGGTGGCCTCGACGTAGCTGTGCCCGGTCTCAACTCCACGCCGATCGATCACGCTGCTCAGCCGTCGGCGGAAGTCGCTGGCCTGGTCGTTGTAGCTGTACTGCAGCGTGCCGTCGTTCCTGGCTACGGCGCCGACCTTCGGCGATGCGCCACCGGCATTGGTCATCGTGTAATCGGCCGTGTCGCCCAGCGCGTCGGTGACGGTGGTGCCGGTAGACGAATACGTGAGGGTGACGCCGTCGATGCCGCCGGCGTGCTGGCTGGAGATTGCGCGGCCGGCCTCGTCGTAGGCGAAGGTGCTGAACCGCTGGCCGTCTTCCGTGGTGACGCCGGTCAGGTGCCGGGAAAAGCGCGTGTCCTCGTAGTGATAGGTCCGGCCATTGCCATCGGCATAGGTCACGGTGACCAAGCGCTGTTGATCGTAGCCGTAGCTGGCGAGCTGTACGCCGCCAGAGACGACGCCGGCGATCAGCGCGTCGTCGCTGTCGTCGGCGTACACCAGTTCGATGGAGCGGCCCTGCAGCGAGGTGATGCTCTGCAAGCGGCCGCGCGCATTGTAGCCGTACACTAGCCCGCTACCGTCCTCCGCCGTACGCGAGGTCAGCTTGCCCTGGGCGTCGAAGGTGTAGACGGCGTCCTGGCGATACAGCACCCATTGATCGCCATTGGCGATGATGCGCTCGCCGGAGGCATTGGCCGCGCGATAGTCCGAGCCCACTTTGCGGAACGGCACGGCGTAACCGCTGCCCTCCACCAGGCCCAGCGCATCGCCTTGGATCGTCAGATGCAGGCTGTGCGAGAAGGTCCAGCCTGGCCCGAACCCTCCAGTGTTCAGTGCAATGCCCGAATGGTAGTAACGCGTCAGGGCGACCCAGCCCAGATCGAAATCCTGCTCGGCCTGGAATTTCTCGCCGGTCTTGACGTCGCAGGGGTTGCCACGCATGCCTGAATTACCGCCATCTTTGCCTCCTTCGCACTGCAGCGCAGACACTTCGATCGTCGCGATGATCTCCTTGTTCGTGCAGGCTTGGTCGCTGATGTGCCATGCCGCGTAGGGCTTAGGACACTCTGAACGTCGCGTGCGGTCCATGAATGTGATGTATTCTTCGGTGTCGCTGCAGTCATCATAAAAAGTCTGAACGCTATATTGCCTGCTCTGACCTTCGATACCTATGTCGTACTCTGGATACGGGCCACTCAACGCTGTCCACGCTCCTGCCGGAGCGACCGACGCCGAACCACAGCTGGGACTTGATGTGTTGATGTCTTGGATAAGAGCAACAACGGCCTGCTCTTCCGTCGGGTATCTAGCAAGCCCCCACGCACTATACGTCCACTCCTCATCCTTGGCTTCGGTGCGCCCCATCCAGTAGGTGATCAATATCTTTCCGTCTTCACGGACTATCTGATCCTTGATAGTGTCGACGTACTGATAAGCATCCTCCATGTTCTGCGGTCCAGGAATCGCCTTGATCGCGGCCTCTGCCTGCGCTTGGGTGTCGTAAACGCCGTGGGACGTTCCTTCCGCATCGCGCACAAGAAATTGCTGTTTCTTTTCTTGAGCAGAGACGAGCGGGGAAACCAAGAAAAGGCAGAGCATCGCCATCAAAAGCGCGAAGCGCTTGGTACCGATCTCTTTTTGGTTACGATGCGACGTGATCATTGCGAGTCCTTGCAAGAAATCAATCAATCCAATGGAATCAAACGCTGCCGATGGCAGCGTCCGTCTGGATGCCCGTCGGGACTAATCGGTGCGATCGATCTGCTCCCAGCACCTGCTGCCCGCGTAGGCGCAGGCGGCAGGGCACAAGCCGATCAGGATGTGGATAGAAATCACGATTCGGCCTGCCCTTAACAGAACAAGACCAACTCATCCTTAAGAGAGGCAGCGCAAAAAACGGGAGACACACGTTTCGCATACGACAATCCTTGTCATCACCTGCAGCGATACTAGACGACGGTGCAGGGGCTGGCAACCGAGTGCTTCGGCTTCTAACCGCGCTTCCAGCGCGCCTTGGAAATACGCAGCATCGGGCACCGCCGTTGCGCTTTTATGTCCGGATGTCGCGGATGCCTCTGTGGGGCGAAACAAACCCAGTGCTACAGTCCATCGCCCAGATCCGCTTCGTTCGCCCCATGCCCGAACTCCCCGAAGTAGAAACCACCCGGCGCGGCCTGGAACCGCATCTGCTGGGGCGTCGCATCCATGGCGTGATCCTGCGGCGGCCGGACCTGCGCTGGCCGATCGCGCCTGAAGTGGCGCAGCAGTTACCCGGGCAGCGCATCGACGGCATCCGCCGCCGTGCCAAGTACCTGTTGATGGATACCGCGGCCGGCAGTGCGCTGCTGCACCTGGGCATGTCCGGCAGCCTGCGGGTGCTGCCCGGGGACACGCCGCCGCGGGCGCACGACCATGTCGACATCAGCCTGGAGGACGGGCGCGTGCTGCGCTTCAACGATCCGCGCCGGTTCGGTTGCCTGCTGTGGCAGGCGCCGGGGCAGACCCACCCGCTGCTCGAGGAGTTGGGGCCGGAGCCGCTGTCGCCGGAATTCGACGGGGATTACCTGTTTCGGCGCAGTCGTGGCCGGAGTGCGCCGGTAAAGACGTTCTTGATGGACCAACGCATCGTGGTCGGGGTCGGGAACATCTATGCCGCCGAAAGCCTGTTCCAGGCAGGAATCAGTCCGCTGCGCGAGGCCGGGGAGGTCTCGCGGGCACGCTATGCGCGCCTGGCCGAGGCGGCCAAGGCGATCCTCGGCTACGCCATCGAGCGCGGCGGCACGACCCTGCGCGATTTCATCAGCCCGGATGGCGCGCCCGGTTACTTCGAGCAGGAACTGGCGGTCTACGGCCGCGAGGGCGAGGCCTGCAAGCGTTGCGGGCGGGTGCTGCGCCACGCCAGCATCGGCCAGCGCGCCAGCGTCTGGTGCGGGAGCTGCCAGCGCTGACGGACGGCGGCCGCTGGCCGCCGCCGCGCGCTATAGTCCGCGCGACTCCCGGCCGGAGGAGAGACCGCCGTGGTAGAGACCGCACCCGAGATCACCGTGTGGCTGGATGCCGCGCGCGGCGGCGACCGCGAGGCGCTCGACCGCGTGCTCAGCACGCTCTACCAGGAACTGCACAGCATGGCCCGGCGCCAGCTGGCCGGACAGCAGGGCCAGACCCTGGATGCGACCTCGCTGGTCCACGAGTCCTATCTGAAGCTGCTCGGCTCGCACGGCATGGCCCGTTTCGATGGCCGCGGGCATTTCTTCGCCTACGCCGCCTCGGCGATGCGCAGCGTGGTGGTCGACTACGCGCGCAACCGCCTGACCCGCAAGCGCGGCGGCGACCTCAAGCGCGTCGCCGAGATTCCCGAGGACAGCGGCGGGGTGCGCCTGGACGAGGATCTGCTGGCGCTGGACGTGGCGCTGGACCGGCTGCAGGCGATCGACGAGCGCCTGGCCAAGGTGGTGGAGCTGCGCTATTTCGCCGGCCTGTCGGAACAGGAGATCGCCGACTTGATGCAGCGCTCCGAACGCAGCATCCGCCGCGACTGGCAGAAGGCGCGCATCTTCTTGCTGGCGGCGATGCAGGATCACTAGGCCCGACTGGAGCACCGCATGGACGCGCTGCAGTGGCAACGCCTGTCGCCGTTGCTCGACGAACTACTGGAGCTGACCCCGGAGGCGCGCGCGGCGCGGCTGGCGCAGCTGCACGCGCACGATCCGGCCACCGCCGACGAGCTGGTGCGGATGCTGGCGCTGGACGCGGCCGGCTCGGATCTGCTCAGCGAGCCGCTGCTGGCCACCGCCATGGACTCCCTGCGCGCCGGTAGTCGGATCGGGCCATACGCGCTGGAGCGCCTGCTTGGCGAAGGCGGCATGGGCCAGGTCTGGCTGGCGCAGCGCGCGGACGGGCTGTACCAACGCCAGGTGGCGCTGAAGCTGCTGCGCCCCGGCTATGCCGACGCCGCGCTGCGCCAGCGCTTCACCCGCGAACGCGAGATCCTGGCGCGGCTGGAGCATCCGCACCTGGCACGGCTGCTCGACGCCGGCATCGCCGACGACGGGCGCCCTTACCTGGCGCTGGCCTACGTCGAAGGCGAGCCGCTCACCGACTATTGCCAGCGCCTGCACCTGTCGGTGGGCGCGCGGCTGCGGCTGTTCCTGCAGGTGTGCGAGGTGGTCAGCCACGCGCATGCCAACCTGATCGTGCATCGCGACCTGAAGCCGTCCAACATCCTGGTCAACGCCGCCGGCGAAGTGCGGTTGCTCGACTTCGGCATCGCCAAGCTGCTCGACACCGAGGCCGAGACCGCGGCCGACCCGCACCCGCGTACCGAGATACGCGCCTTCACCCTGCACTACGCGGCGCCGGAGCAGGTGCGCGGCGAGCCGATCACCACGCTGACCGACGTGTACTCGCTGGGCGTGGTGCTGTACGAACTGCTCACCGACCAGAAGCCCTACCGCCTGTGCCGCAGCAGCGATGCCGAATGGGAGCGCGCGATCCTGGCGGTGGAGGCGCCGCGGCCGTCGGCGTCGGTGGTGCGCGCCGCGCAGCAGGGGCAACGCGATCCGGTCGAGGCGCGGCGCCTGGCCTGGCGGCTGCGCGGCGACCTGGACAACATCCTGCTCAAGGCGCTGCAGAAGCCGCTCCCGCAACGCTATTCCTCGGCCGAAGCGCTGGCCCAGGACCTGCGCCGCTACCTGCAGGGTCGGCCGGTGCAGGCGCGGTCGCGGGGCGTGGCCTACCGCCTGCAGAAGTACCTGCAGCGGCACTGCTGGAGCGTGGTGTTCGGCAGCGTGACCGCCGCCGCGTTGCTCGGCGCCGTGGGCGTGGCGCTGTGGCAAGTGCGCGAGGCGCACCGCGAGACGGTGCGCGCGCAGGCCATGCAGGATTTCGTGATCGGCCTGTTCGACCGCGCCGGCAACGCGCAGCGCGGCGACGGCTTCGACCTGCGCGGCCTGCTCGCCAGCGGCGAACAGCGCGGCGAGCGCGAACTGCTGCGGCAGCCGCTGGCGCGCGCCGAACTGCAGGGCGTGATCGCGCGCCTGCGCATCGGCCTGGGCGACTACCGCGAAGCGCTGGTGCTGTTGCAGCGGCAGCGCGCGCTGCTGGCCACCCAGGACGACGTGCCGCTGGCCCTGCGCCTGGAAGCGGCGGCCCAGCATGGGCGCGCGCTGCGTCTGTTGAGCCGCTCGCAGGAATGCGTGGCGGTGCTGCAGCCATTGGCGGCGCAGGCGCAACAGGCGCAGGTGCAGCTGCCGTTGCAGGCTGCAGGGTTCTTCTCGCAACTGGGGCGTTGCCGGCGCGTGCTCGGCGAACGCGCGCCGGCACGCGTCTGGTTCGAGCGCGCGCTGGCGCTGCACCGCGACGTGCTCAAGGATCCGGCCGGCATCGTCGAGAGCATGACCGACATCGCCTCGATGGACAGCGATATCGGCCACACCGATGCCGCGATCGCCGGCTATCTGCAGGCCCTGGCCCTGCTCGACCGCCAGGCCGGCCCGCGGCATCCGCTCAGCGTCAACCTGCTGCGCAGCCTGGCCGTGGCCTACCGCGACCGCGGCGACGTCGACCAGGCCGAGCAGGCGGTGAACGCGGCGCTGGCGTTGTCGCGCAGCGCGAACGGCGACCGCCATCCGGTCAGCCTGGGCCTGCGGCGGCTGCGCGCGGCGGTGATGATCGACCAGGGCCGTCTGGACGTCGCCGAGCGCGAATTGCACGCGGCGCACGCGCTGACCGTGGAACGGCTGGGGCCCACGCACCGCGACACCGGTATGAGCTGGAATTCGCTGGCGATGCTGGAACTGGAGCGTGGCCAGGATGCGCAGGCGATCGCCGGCATGGCGCGCTCGGTCGCGATCCTACGCGCGCCCGACAGCCAAGCGTTGCTGCCGTACATGCTGCTCAACCAGGGCCTGGCGCTGTCGACCGCGGGCCGTTACCGCGATGCGCTGGCGCCGCTGTACGAAGCGCGCGCACGCTGGATCGCGCAGTTGGGCCAAAACAACCCGGCAGTCGGCGACAGCGAGCGTTTGATCGCCGAGGCGCGCGCCGCGCTCGGCGAACCGCGGCAGGCCGACGCGCTGCTGGCGCAGGCGCTGCGCCGTACCGAGAGCGGCTACGGCCCAAGCCATCCGCGGACCCGCGCGGTGCGCGTGGCCTGGGCGCGCAACCTGGGCCGGCTCGGCCGCGACGCGCAGGCGTTGCAGGAACTGGACGCGCAGGCGCGGCTGGGCGGAGACGGCATCGAGAGCCGCAAGCTGCGCTGGCGCGCCCGCGCCTATGCCGCCGAACTCCATTGCCATCGTCGCAACGATGCAGGCACCGGGCGCGCCGCACTGCAGGCGCTGCAGCGCGAACTGGCGCAGGCGCAGCCGCAGGGCGGCACGCTGGCGTACGAGGTGGAGGGGCTGCGTGCGGCCTGCGGCGGTCCGCCAGCATTGACCGCCGCGCGCTGAGGCCGGCGGGGTAGCAGTGAAAAGCCAGCGCTTTTGAGTCGGATGCTGCTGCGCTGGTGGCGACTTCGGAAATCTCCGGTCAGCCGTCGCCGATGGCTGTCCCGGTCACGCCCATCGCGACTGAAGTCGCTCCCACACCTGTCACCGGCGCCGTACAGCCGCCACAATCGCGGTTCCTTCCTCGACAGCGGGACCGCCATGCGCGCAGACAAGCAGAATGGATGGTGGCGGCCGTGCGCGGTCGCGCTCGCGCTGCTCGGCGCATCTGCGTCCGGCGTGGCCGCGCCACCGGCAACGCCGCCCGGCGCAGGCGCGCCGGCGCCGTGGGTCACGGACAACGGCGTGATCCGGCTCACGGTCACGCCGACCCTGGGCGGGCGCGTGCTGGGCTTCCAGCGCAGCGGCGGGCCGAACCTGATCAAGGTCGGCGAAGCGGTGCAGCGCCAGCCGCTGCCGGCCGTCAGCGCGGCGGCCAACGACATCCCCTATTTCGGCCACGACGTCTGGGTCGGCCCGCAAAGCGCCTGGTGGCAGCACCAGGACGCCAATCCGGCGCGCCGCGCCGCGCACGCGATCTGGCCGCCGGATCCGTACCTGAGCTTCGCCACCACCACCGTTACCGAGCGCTCCCCGCGCCGTCTTCGGCTGCGCGGCGTGGACAGTCCGGTCAGCGGCGTGCGCTTGCACAAGACTTTCGCGCTGTCGCCGCAGCGCGGCGACAGCGTGGTGCTGCAGGTCCAGGCGCAGAACGTGCGCAAGACCGCAGTGGCCTGGGATCTGTGGTTCAACACCCGGGTGCCGTCGTCCACGCGGGTGCTGGTGCCGGTCGCCGCTGCCGCCGATATCCGCGTGCAGCCCAGCGATGGCGCCGGCTACGCGCCGCCGCAGTACGCGCTGCAGGACGGGATGATGGCGCTGGCTGCCGCGCCGCCTGGCAGCGCTGGGCAGCGCGGCAAGCTTTTGCTGCAGCCGTCGGCGGGCTGGATCGCTGCCTTCGCCGGCGGCCAGGCCTGGGTGATCCGCTTCGCCCACCAACCGCGTGAGCGTATCCATTCCGAACAGGGCCAGGTCGAGTTCTACCTGGATGCGTCGGCAGCGGATCCGGGCGGCGGCCTGCTCGAAATCGAAGTGCACGCGCCGTACCGGACCCTGGCGCCGGGCCAGAACATGCAGGCCGAGGAGCAATGGACGTTGCTGGACTACGCCGGCGGCGACGACCCGGCGCAGCAGCGCAGCTTCCTGTGCCAACACGCCGCGGCGCTGGCGTTGCAAGGGGCCTGCGCGACGCCCTAGGGCGCCTCATCAATTCCCAAGCAGCTCGCGCCGCTCTTGTGCGTCGCGAGGCAAGCACGAGTGAAAGGCGTGGAGGATGGTTCCGCCCGGCGATGACGTAGCGTCGAGGGCGCACGAGAGCGGCCGGGCGGGTTGGGCCTGTCAGGCCGGCAGCGCGCTGCGCGGGCCCGTCAGGTGCGGCAGCGGCTCGCGACCTGACAGACCCAACGCGATCTGCTCGTGAATCGATGACACGCCCCAACTCTCGCGTTTAACGCCGCTTGTCTATGATGGAGCCCCTTTCCGCTTCGATCCGGCCCATGCAACGACGCGATTTCCTCAAGAACGCCGCCGCCGCCTTCGCCGCCATGGGCTTGCCCGCGATGCCGATGCTCGGCCAGGCCGCCCCCGCGGTCGGCCTGCGCCGCCTGGGCAAGCCGCAGCCCTTCGACTACGCCTGGCTCAAGGGCCACGCCCGGGCCATGGCCCAGGCGCCGTACCAGAGCCACAAGCGGGTGCTGCCGGGACCGTTGGAAGCGCTGAACTGGGACCAGTACCAGTCGATCCGCTACCGCCAGGACCATGCGCTGTGGGCGGTCGACAAGGGGCCGAAGTTCCAGGCCAAGTTCTTCCACCTGGGCCTGTACTTCAAGACGCCGGTGCACATGTTTGACCTGGTCGACGGGCAGGCGCAGGAACTGGCCTACGACGGCGCCGCGTTCGACTACGGCAAGAGCGGTCTGCAGGGCAAGCACCTGCCCAAGGAGCTGGGCTTCGCCGGCTTCCGCCTCAACACCAAGCAGGACACCGATCGCGATTTCGCCGCGTTCCTCGGTGCCAGCTATTTCCGCGCGGTGGGCAAGGAAGGCCAGTACGGCCAATCCGCGCGCGGACTGGCGATCGATACCGGCACCGGCGGGCCGGAGGAGTTCCCGGACTTCATCGCCTACTGGCTGGAGCAGCCCAAGGCCGGCTCGGATACCGTGGTGGTGTACGCGCTGCTGGACTCGCCGAGCGTGGCCGGCGCCTACCGCTTCGCGATCACCAACGGCGACGTGCTGCTGATGGACATCGACAGCGCGCTATACCCGCGCAAGACCATCGAGCGGCTGGGCCTGGGACCGTGCACCAGCATGTACCAGGTCGGCGAGAACGACCGTCGCATGGACTGGGACTGGCGCCCGGAGATCCACGACACCGACGGCCTGGCGATGTGGACCGGCGGCGGCGAATGGATCTGGCGGCCGCTGTGCAATCCGCCGCAGCTGCGCTTCAACATGTTCGTCGACGAGAACCCGCGCGGTTTCGGCCTGCTGCAACGCGACCGCAATTTCGACCACTACCACGACGACGGCGTGTACTACGAGAAGCGTCCGTGCCTGTGGGTGGAGCCGAAGCAGGGCTGGGGCAAGGGCTCGGTGCAGCTGGTGGAGATTCCCACCGTCGACGAGACCTTCGACAACATCGTCGCGTTCTGGAATCCGCAGGACAAACCGCAGCCCGGGCAGGAACTGCTGTTCGGCTATCGCCTGTACTGGGGTGCGCAGCCGCCGGCCGCCTCGCCGCTGGCGCATTGCGTGGCGACCCGCACGGGCCTGGGCGGCGTGGTCGGGCAGAAGCGCAACCACTTCTCCTGGCGCTTCGCGGTGGACTTCGTCGGCGGCGAGCTGGCCAAGCTCGGCAAGGACAAGGACGCCAAGGTCGAAGCGGTGCTGCAGCTGAGCCGCGGCAGCACCGAGATCGTCTCGGCGCGGCCGCTGCACGAACTCTCCGGCTACCGCGCAATGTTCGACGTGGTGCCGCCGGATGGGGGCACCCAGCAGATCGACATCCGCCTGTTCCTGCGCGCCGGCGGCAAGCCGCTGACCGAAACCTGGCTGTACCAGTGGACGCCGCCGCCGGCGGCCGAGCGCAAGCTGTATTGAGTGCGGCCGGGCGCTGCCGCGGCATGCGCGGCAGCGCTTGGCGGCTGCGGTTTTACGTCGCCTGGATCCATGCGCATTGCCCGCGATGGTGCGCTGCTTACGGGCAGCGGGTCGGGCGCATCTCAGGATTTGGGCCCGACGTTTCCGCGGTGTGCACAGTGGCCGGCTTTGCTTGTCGCGGCTGAAGCCGCTCCTTGTATCTGGACATGGCGCCCCTGAAGGCGTTATGTCTTCCGACTGATCATCGGGGGAGGTGCGGGAAGTCCAGTCGCTCCTGAAGCTTCGAGCTTGTGCTGTAGATCGGCTCCCGCCCTCCATCTGCTGGCCCTGTGGTGTCCGCACGGTATCCAGAGTCCGCCGCTGGCGTGAACTCGCATCCACAAGGCAGGACCGGGCGCAGCGATGATCGTGATCACCCATCCGATGGAGGAGTCCTTATGTCCCCAGTCGTCGGCATTGACGTCGCCAAGCGCAGTTTCGATCTGGCCATCGACCTGGCCAACGGCAAGTACCGCACCAAGGCCAAGCTTCCCAACGATCCGAAGGGCTTCCAGGCCCTGCACGCGTGGCTGCAGACGCACGCGCAGGCGGACAGCTGGATCGTGATGGAAGCCACCGGCACCTACCACGAGGCGCTAGCCGAGTTCGTGCATGGGTTGGGCTACCGCGTGTGCGTACTCAACCCAGCGCAGATGGCGCTGTATGCACGCAGCCAGCTGACCCGGGTCAAGACCGACCGCAGCGATGCCAAGCTGATCGCCAGCTACGGCCAGCGCCATGCGGCGCAGCTGCGGCCCTGGCAGCCCGACCCGCCGGCGCTCAAGCAGCTCAAGGCGCTGGTGCGGCGCCGGGACGACCTGCTGCAAATGCTGCAGATGGAGCGCAACCGCCTGGACGTGGCCGCGCCGGTGGTGCGCGACTCGCTCCTGGAGAACATCGGCCAGTTGCAGGCGCGCATCGCGCAGATTGAACGGGCCATCGACGACCAGATCGACCAGGACCCGACCTTGCGCGGGCAGCGCGACCTGCTGGTGAGCATCGATGGGATCGCCGACACCAGCGCGGCGTTGATGCTGGCCGAACTTGGCAATGTGGAGCGCTTCGCCCACGCCTCGGCGGTGACCGCCTTTGCCGGGCTCAACCCCCGGCTGCAGGAGTCCGGCAAGCGCCAGGGCCAGGTCTGCATCTCCCGCACCGGCTCCCCGCGGCTGCGCGCGGGCCTGTACATGCCGGCCCTGGTCGCCATGACCCACAATCCGGTCGTCCGTGCGCTGAAGCAGCGCCTGCGCGAACGCGGCAAAGCCGGCAAGCAAATCGTCTGCGCCGCCATGCGCAAGTTGCTGCATCTTGCCTACGGCGTCCTCAAATCAAACACGCCCTTCGATCCTCAAAAGGCCATTGCCTGTTAGACGGGAAGACGGTATCTACAGAGGGCCGCTCCGTCCTGAAGAGCGGGAGAACCCAATGCCGAAGATCCGCCATGGCAGCCCTTGATACGCCGCACAAATTTGTAGCCGCCATCTTCACGCTCTGTTAAAGTCCGCGCCCAGCGCTGCCGGGTCCGGCAGCCAGGCACAGCCGCCGCCATGCCTCCGTCCGATCCTGCTTCCACGGAGCGATGCGCGTGCGCGTCAACTTGCTGTTGCTGTCCGTTTCCATTGCCGCGGTCCTGGCCAGCCCGGCGCATGCGCTGGCCGCCGAGGCGGTCGCGGCCGATCCCACCACCCTGGACCGCATCGTCGTCACCGGCGAGAAGCGCGAGCGCACGCTGCAGGACACCACCAGCAGCGTGGCGGTGACCACTCAGGCGCGGATCGAGCAGGAAAACCTGCAGAACCTCTACGAGGTGTTCAATCGCACCGCCAACGTGTCGCAGAGCTACGGCGATCTGGGCTTCACCATCCGCGGTATCCGCGACATCGACGGCGGCGGCGATGCGCCGCTGGCCACCATCTACCTGGACGGCGCGGCGCTGCCGCGGACCGCGACCAGTTCGGCGCCGCTGAGCATGTGGGACCTGCAGCAGGTGGAGATCCTGCGCGGGCCGCAGTCCACGCTGCAGGGCGAGAACGCGCTGGCCGGCGCGGTGATCCTGCACACCGCCGAGCCGACCATGGACTGGGAAGGCAAGGTGCGCGTGCTGGCGTCCGATCCGTCCGACCGCACCCTGGCCGCGGCGTTCGGCGGCCCATTGGTGGCCGACGAACTGGCGTTCCGCACCTCGGTCGAGCAGCGCAGCTTCGATGGCTACCTGTGGAACGACACGCGCCAGGCCTCCGACGATGCGCAGCATGCGCTGACCTACCGCGGCAAGCTGCTGTGGACCCCGTCGGCGATCGAGGGTCTGCGGGTCCAGCTCGGCTACACCAAGGCGCACCGCACCGGGCCGTACCTGTACGTGTACCTGCACACCGACGAAGCGGGCGCCTTCAAGCGTCGGGTCAACCACGACAACGTCCCCAACCGCAACCGCACCGACAGCGACATCGCCACCCTCAACGTCGACTACGCCCTCAACGCGGCCTGGTCGCTGTCGGCGGTGACGGCGTGGAACGAGGTGGACCTCGACAGCACCTGGGACGGCGACCGCAGCGCGGTGCAGATCGCCGATGCCAGGCGCGTGACCGGCACCCGCACCACCTCGCAGGAGCTGCGCCTGAACTACGACGGCCAGGCGGTGGAGGGTCTGTTCGGCGCGTACTGGGCCAGGCACGAGACCGAGGACGACCTGGTCAATCGGCTCGACGTGAACACCCCGCTCGCCACCATCACCCGCCTGCTGCGCGGCGCCGGCTTCCCGGCCGCCAACGCGGCGGCGATCTCGGCCGCGTATGGGCGGGCGTTGCCGGTGATCCCGGTGTCGTACGTCAGCGCGTCGCCGACCACCTCGGAGAACCGCGCGCTGTTCGCCGACGGGCAGTGGCATGTCGGCCGCGGCTTCTCGCTGATCGGCGGCTTCCGCTACGACCGCCAGCGCTACGAGATGGCCTCCAGTACCAACGCGACCTTCGTCGGCACCTATCCGAGCCCCGCCAGCTTCGCCAGCCCGGGCACCGCGCTGTACCAGGCGATCGATGCGATCAACGCCGGCGTGGCCGGCATCGTCGCCTCGGCCAGCGGCGAGGTGCCGAACAACGCGCGCGACTTCAGCGCGTTCCTGCCCAAGCTCGGCGCGCGCTACGAATGGAGCCCGGACCTGGCTGCCAGCCTGGTGGTGCAGCGCGGCTACCGCTCCGGCGGTTCCAGCTTCAACACCGCGCGCAGCCAGGCCTTCGCCTACGACCCGGAATACACCTGGAACTACGAGGCCGCGCTGCGCTCGCAGTGGCTGGACGGGCGCCTGAGCGTCAACGCCAACGCCTACTACATCGACTGGAAGGACAAGCAGGTCTTCGCCTTCTTCGGTCTCAACGACTACGACTACAACACCATCAACGCCGGTCGCGCGCACCTGTACGGCTTCGAGCTGGAGGCCAGCCACCGGCTCGGCGAAGGCTTCGACTGGTATGCGTCGCTGGGCTATTCGCGCACCCGCTTCGACGAGTTCAAGACCGTGGTCGGCGCCGAGATCACCGACTATGCCGGCCGCGAGTTCGCCTACGCGCCGCGCTGGACCGCGGCCGCGGGCGCCAACTGGCGCTTCGGCGGCGGCTGGGTCGCCAACCTCAACGCCAACTTCCGCGACAAGGTCTACACCGACATCGGCACCGACTCGCCGCAGCTGGCCTCGCGCACGCTGGTCAATGCAAAGTTCGGCTACGAGACCCTGGACTGGAGCGCCTGGGTGTTCGCCAACAACCTGCTCGACAAGCAGTACCTGCAGTACCGCTGGACCGACCAGCCGATCGCCGTCCTCGGCGCACCGCGCGTGGTCGGCATCGGCTTCGAGATGCGCTGGTAAACGCCCATGGCCATGCACGCACTGACCACCGCTGTGTACCTGCTCGCCGCACCGCTGGCGGCGCTGGCGTTCTACCTGGCCACCGCGCACCAGCGCCTGCGCCCGGCCTGGCGTCGGCATGCGCACGCGCTGCGCGTGGCCGGCGTGGCGCTGTCGGCGCTGGCGCTGGCCGCGGCGATCGTCGCGCTCGGGGTGTGGGCCGGGACGTTCGCGGCGCTGAGCGCGCTGATGCTCGCCGCGGTCGCGTTGCCGTACCTGGACGCCTGGTGGCAGCTGCGCGGAGGCCACGCCGATGTGGGCTAGGTGGCTGGCGGCGATCGTGCTGGGCTTGCCGCTGGCGGTGGGCGTGGTCGGGCTGTGCGTGCTGGTGTGGCCGGGCGCGCTGCAGGTGCACACGCTGCCCTGGCTATTGCTGATGTTCCCGCTGTGGATCGGCGCGATGTCGCTGGCGTTCGTGTTCCGCAGCGGCGCGCGCGCCTGGCTGTGGCTGGGCCTGGCCACGCTGCTGTGCCATGGCCTGCTGTACGCGCTGAAGGCCGGCGGCCTCGTGCAGGTGACGGTATGAAGGCGGCGACCCTGCGCCAGTTCCTGTCGGCGCACAGCTGGATGGGCCTGCTCGCCGGCATGGCCTTGTTCATCGCGTTCTACGCCGGCGCGATCACCGTGTTCACGCACGAGCTCAACGAGTGGCCGCGCCCGGCGGCTACGGTCGCGCCGCCGGCGCAGGCACCGGAGCAGGCCACGCAGGCATTGGCCGATGCGGTGTTGGCGCGGCATCCGGCGCTGGCCGAATCGTTCACCCTGACCCTGCCGGGCGAGCACGGCGCGCAGCCGCGGCTGTATGCGTTCGGGCCACCGGCGCAGCCGTTCGGCGGCACCGTGCAGTTCCAGCCCGGCGCCGACGGGCAACCGCTGCAGCTGCCGCAACGCACCGGTTTCGTCGACTTCCTGTACGACCTGCATTTCACCGCCGGCTTGCCGCGCACCTTCGGCACCTACCTGTTCGGCGTGGTCTGCATCCTCTATGGCCTGGCGTTGGTCAGTGGCGTGGTGCTGTACGCGCCGGTGTTCCTGAAGGACCTGTTCGCGCTGCGCCTGGGACGCAACGTCAAGCGCGTGTGGCAGGACGCGCACAACGTGGTCGGCATGCTGTCGTTGCCGTTCCATGTGATCTTCGCCTGGTCCGGCGCGGTGCTGGCGCTGGGCGTGCTGCTGCTGGCGCCATTCCAGTACCTGGTGTTCGACGGCAAGCTGATGCAGGTGTTGGAGCCGGATCTGGAACTGACGCCGCACGTGCAGCCGGCGCACATCAAGGCGCCGCCGCTGCCGGTGGCCGAGCTGCTGGCGCGGGCGCGCGCGGCCAGCCCGGGCTTCGAGCCGGAAAGCCTGTCCTTCCACGACGCCGGCGATGCCAATGCGCGCGTGGAAATCTACGGCCAGCACCCGCAGCGCCGGCTCAACACGCTGGCCGGCGTGGCCATGGAAGCTGCAACCGGCAAGGTGCTGCGTGTGCTGGCGCCGCAGGACATGTCGCCCGGCGTGGCGTCGCTGCGCGGGCTGCAGGCGTTGCACTACGCCAACTTCGGCGGGGCGCCAGTGCGCTGGCTGTATTTCCTGCTCGGCTTGGGCGGCGCGTTCCTGTTCTACAGCGGCAATCTGCTGTGGGTGGAGGCGCGGCGCAAGCGGCGCCAGCAGGCGCAGCCGTGGCGCACGCACGCGATGGCGCGGCTCACCGTCGGCCTCTGCCTGGGCTGTGTGGCCGGCGTGTCGGCGCTGTTCGTGGCCGCACGCCTGTTGCCGCCGGGGCAGGAACGCACCGTGTACTACGCGGTGTTCGGCCTGGGCGTGGCGTGGGCGCTGCTGCGCCCCACCGCGCGCGGCGCCTACGAACTGCTGCTGGCCTGCGCCGCGCTCACCGCGCTGGTGCCGCTGGCCGCGCTGCGCGGTGCCGGCGGCTGGGTGGCGCCGTGGAGCAGCGCGCTGCTGCTGGCGGTCGACGGCTGCGCGTTGGCGCTGGCCTGGACGTACTGGCAGATGGCACGCGCCAGCTTGCGCCGTGGCCGCCAGGGCGATCCCAACAGCGTGTGGGCGCTGCCGGCCAAGGCCTGAGCGCGCCCGCGCGCGGCGGCGAACGCGCCAGCGACGCGGTAGCGCCAGCCAGCGCTGCCTGAATGTTTGGCTCGAAAGCCGTGCCGCGGCACGCGTGCACCGTGGGTCAAAAAGTGGACAATCGCGCGCCAGTGATTTCTCATGTCCCTGGAAGTCGGAGCCGGCAGCGTCAGCGCTGTGCGTCGCGCGGTCGCATGGTGTGGCCGTCACCGTGTGCTGCCACGCTGCGTCTACAGGGGATCGCATGCACCATCGCCACGAAGGGCCGCCCGACGTTCCGTCCGGCGACGCCTATGCCCGCCAGTTGCGCGACGGCTTCGCCACGCTGCGTTTCGACCCGCCGCTGGAATTGGCCTATCGCCGCCATACCGCCGCGACCATGGGCTTCGCGCAGCGCGTGGCGGCCTCGCTGGGGGTATTGATCGCGTTGCTGCTGCTGGCATGGGACGCGCTGCATTTTGGCTGGCTGGGCGGCGCCGACCTGGCCGGTTACGCGGTGGCGGTGCGCGCGGCGACCTTGCTGGCGCTGCTGTGGGCGGCGGTGTCGATCCATCGCGCGTCCTCGCACGGGCCGGGCCGGGCCGCGGTGCTGCTGCTGGTCGGCGGCACCGGGCTGGTGCTGTCCAGCATCGGCTACCCACCGCAGGAACTGCGCTACGCCGCGGCGGTGATGACGCTGGTGATCGTCGCCGGGTTCTTCCCGCTGGGTCTGGCGCTGTGGCAGAGCGTGGCGGTGGCGCTGGCGTTGTGCGCGATCAGCGCCGCGGCCGCGCATCTGCTGCTGGACGGCGCGGCGCAGGACGCCTACCTGCGGTTGCAATGGCTGCTGTGGGTCGCGGTGCCGATCGGCGCGGTCGGCGGCTACCTGCGCGAGCATTCTCGGCGCGAAGGCTTCCTGCAGCGCCGGGTCCGCGACGACGAGGCCCTGCGTGACGCGCTCACCGGCCTGGGCGATCGCCGCCGCTTCGACGAGCACCTGGCGGTGGCGCTGGCCGAAACCCGGCGCCTGCAGCACGGGCTGGCGTTGATCCTGGTCGAACTGGACGGGTTCGCCGCCTTCGTGCAGCGCTATGGCCCGCGCGAGGCCGACCGCGCGGTGGTGGGCGTGGCCGAGGTACTGCAATGCCTGCTGCGGCCGATGGATGTGACCATGCGCATCGACGCCGATCGCTTCGCGCTGGTGCTGTACGACGCCAGCGGCGCGCACCTGCGGCAGGTGGCGCCGGCGCTGCGCGACATGGTCGAACTGCTGGCGATCGAACATGCCGACATGGCGTCCGAACAGCTCAGCGTCAGCGTCGGCGCGCTGCTCGCCGCACCGACCGACACCGCCGCCACGCTGCTGGAACGCGCCGAAACGCTGCTGCAGCGCGCGCGCGTCGGCGGCGGCAACCAGGTGGTGCTGGCCGAGGAGACCGGCTGGTAGCGCGGCCGGTATCGACGCGGGCTTGGCTTTCCTTGAGTGCTATTGCACATTGTAGGAGCGACTTCAGTCGCGACGGGCGCTACTGGTAGTGCCTGTCGCGGCTGAAGCCGCTCCTACAAAAAGCGGTTCCAGTTCGACAGAAGATGCTGAGGCGTGCGATCCGGATGAAGTCGCTGCTACGGCCTGCTGGCAAGCGATCGAAAAACACGCTCCCGGCTGCCCCGCAGCGCCAGCCTCAGAACGTCCCGCGCTGCACGAACGGCGCCTGCTGGTACAGGCGGCGCTCGCCGCCGCGCGGGTCGTGCGCCAGGCGGCTGTCGGCGTCGAACAGCATGGTCTCGCGCTGGGCGAGCGAATACCGTTCCCATCGCGGCAACGCGGCATGGTTGGGATCGCCGTGGCGGGCGAAGGCGAGCAGCGCTTGGCTCATCGCATCGGCCACGCGCTGCGCGTCGGCGCCGTCGCCGGTGCGCGAGCCGGGCTGGCGGATGTTGTCGAACAGCAGCGGGATGTCCAGGCCGTGGAACGCGCCGAACTTGCCGCCGTCCAGCGGCGAGCCCCAGTCCAGCTGGTAGGCCCAGGTCGGTGCGTCCTGCCGCGCGCGCGCCTCGGCCTCTTCGATCGCGCCGCGCCACGAGCGTCCGGCGGTGGTGGCGGCGAAGAACACCTCGCTCGGCGTGTACTGCGGATACAGCCGGCGGTACTCGGCGATCACCACCTGCGGCAGCAGGTCCACGTACTGCTCCTGTTCCAGTTTCGCCGGCAGCGTGTCCCAGGTCAGCGCGAAGTTGGCCGGATCGTTGCCGAGGAAGGCGCGGGTCTCGTCGTGGGTGTTGCCGATCACCATCGGGATCTGCGCCGACTGCGGCGGCGCGTCGGGCCAGAACGGGTGCCGTTGCAGCACCTGCGCGTCCAGCACCGGCCCCAGGTACAGGCCGGTGTTCTCCACCCGCGACGGGTCGCGGGTGCGGGTGGCCTCGAGCAGGCGCTGTAGCGGCAGCGTGCGCAGCGCCGTCAGTTGCGTGGCGTCGAGTTGCAAGGCCTGCAGCAGCAATTGCGCGCGCTGCGTGGCTGCGCGTGGGCCGGCGGCGGTGACCTGCTGGCCGCTCATCGTCCAGGCGCGATGGAACAGGCCTTTTGCAGTCGGCATCGCCATCAGCGTGGCGATTTTGGCGCCGCCGCCGGACTGGCCGAACACGGTGACGTTGCCGGCATCGCCGCCGAATTCGGCCGCGTGCTGGCGCACCCATTGCAGCGCCTGCACCAGGTCGAGCTGGCCGACGTTGCCGGATGCGGCGAAGTCGGCACCGCCGAGCTGCGCCAGGTACAGATAGCCGAACGCGTTGAGGCGGTGGTTGACGCTGATCACCACCACGTCGCCGCGCCGGCACAGGCGCACGCCGTCGTACTGCGGGTCGCTGCCGGAGCCGTTGTTGTAGGCGCCGCCGTGGATGTAGAACAGGATCGGGCGCTTTGCGCCGTCGCGCAGGCCGGGCGTCCACACGTTGAGGAACAGGCAGTCCTCGCTGACCGGGTCGAGCTTGAGCTGCGGCGCCGAGGCGGCGTAGCCGCTGCAGTCGCGCACGCCGCGCCAGGGCTGCTCCGGCAGCGCCGGCTGGAAGCGGCGCGGCGCGGTGTCGGCGCCGTAGGGAATGCCCTTGAACACCTGCACGCCCTGGTCGCGATAGCCGCGGATGCGCCCGCTGCGGGTGCGCGCCAGCGGCGCTTGCGGGTCGGCGGGTGCGGGTGCGGGTGCGGCGTCGGCGCGACCGCCCGGCAGGGCGCCGCTCAGCGCCAGTGCGCCGAGCGCGCCGCCGTGCAGGAAACGGCGGCGGCCGTGGTCGTCGGGTGCCGTGGACACGGCGGCGGCAAGGTCGGCAGGCGGTGTGGCGGCGGGTGTGGTGGTCATGCGTGGCGGAGTCCGTGGGCAGGCGCCGCCGGCCCCGGGCGAAGGTCCGGGCCGGCAGCGGAAAGGGTCGGGTGGATGCGGCGCGGCGCTATGCCAAGCGCCGCTCGGGGCGGTGCGATGCAGGCGGCGTGCGGCGCTCGGTCATGACGGTCTGGTGCATGGCAATGCGGCAGCGCCTGCTACTGCTTCGGCGCGGCAGGCGGGATCGGCGCCAGCGCGGTCGCATCGCCCTGCACGCTACGCATCCAATCCAGCGCCAGCGTCGGCCAGGCCGCCAGCGGCAGGCCGGCGATGCCACGGGTGCCGAACCCGTGGCCGCCATGCGCGAACAGATGCAGTTCCGCCGGCACCCCGGCCTGGCGCAGCGCCTGGTAGAACAGCAGGCTGTTCTCCACCGGCACCACCCGATCGTCCTGCGCGTGCACCAGAAAGGTCGGCGGCATCGCCGGAATCACGCGGTTCTGCAGCGAATACGCGGTCATCGTGGCCGCATCGGCATGCTTGCCCAGCAGCCGCAGGCGCGAGCCGGTATGCGCTGCGGTGCCGCTGCCCATGTCGATGACCGGGTACAGCAGCAGCAGGAAGTCCGGCCGCGCGCTGAGCCGGTCGATTGCATCGCGCGCCGGATAGACGCGCTCGGCGTAGCGGGTGCCGAGGCTGGCGGCGACATGGCCGCCGGCGGAGAAGCCAATCGCGCCGACCCGCTGCGGGTCCACGCCGTAGTCGGCGGCACGCGCGCGGATCAGGCGCAGCGCGCGCTGCGCGTCGGCCAACGGCAGGTCGCGTTGCGCCGCCGCGGCGGCGCCGGCGGCCTCCGCATCGGGCAGCCGGTAACGCAGCACGAACAGGGTGATGCCGGCCTGTTCGGCGAAGATCGGCAGCAACGCCGTGCCTTCCTTGTCCAGCACGATGCGCGCGTAGCCGCCGCCGGGGGCGACCAGCAACGCACTGCCGTTCGGCGTCTTCGGCCGGTACACCACCAGGTAGGGCTGGTAGCGGCCGCTGATGGCGCGGTCGGGCAGCGCCGGATCGTCGCTGCGGTCGACGATGCGCGCCTGCTCCGGACCGGGCGCGGAACCCGGGGCCGGGCCCGGCCACAGCGGGATGCGCGCCGCCTGCTCGGCGGCGGTCTCGCTGCCGGGATGCTCCGCGGCCGCGGCCGCGGCAGGGCCGGCGCCGGCCAAGCCGACGACCAGCGCCAGCAGCGCTCCACGTGCCGCCGGCCGCTGCGCGCGCACCGCGCGCGGCAGCGCCGCCACGACGCCGGTGCGCGACAGCCCTCGTGGAGCCGCTGCGGCTGTGCCCGGCTCCGGCCTGCCGATCTCTTTCTGGATTCGCCTCATCGCCATGTTCCCTCGCAAACGTACGCGCTCGATCGGCCGCATCGGCAACGCCATGCGGCAAGCGCCAGCAAGTATCCGCGGCACGGGTTAAAGAGGTGGCAGCCTGCGCCGCCCGCCGCCCGCCGCCCGCCGCCCGCCGCCCGCCGCCCGCCGCCCGGAGTCCGGAGTCCGGAGTCCCGAGCCCCGAGCCCCGAGCCCCGAGTCCCGAGTCCCGAGTCCCGGCCTTTTTGCCGCACCGCACATTGCCAATGACACCGGTTTACCATATACAACTGCGCAACGCGTTGTCGATGAGCGGCGCAGCAATTTTTCCCGATCCCCAACCTTTTGCGGAGATGCCCTTGAGCACTCATTCCGGCCCTTCGGATACGCCAGCGTCCGCGTTGGCCGACATCGCGGCCCGCTTCGTCCAGGCCCGCCAGCAAGGCCGTTCGCTGCCCGATTTCCCCGGCACCATCCCCGACGACCTGGAAACCGCCTACCGCGTGCAGGACCTGGCGATCGCGCAATGGCCGGACCAGGTGGTCGGCTGGAAGGTCGGCTACATCGGCGCCGAGCGCCGCGACCACTCCGGCGACGAGCGCTTGCTCGGCCCGATCTTCGCCCGCAATCTGTGGAATGCCACCGGTGGAACAACGGACATCCCGGTGTTCGCCGGCGGCTTCGGCGCGGTCGAGGCCGAGTATGTGATGCGCCTGGATGCGGACGTGCCGGCCGACCAGTTGCACTGGACCCCGGAGCAGGCCGCGCAGGTCCCGTCCACGCTGTTCATCGGCGTGGAAGTGGCCAGCAGCCCGCTGGCCACGATCAACCAGCTAGGGCCGCGGGTGGTGATCTCCGACTTCGGCAACAACAACGGCCTGATCCTGGGGCCGCAGGTCGCCGACTGGGCCACGCTGGACGAGGCCGCGCTGCTGGCGGAAACCCTGATCGAGGGCCAGCGCGTCGGCAGCGGTGGTGCCACCCTGCTGCCGGGCGGGCTGCGCGCGGCGTTCGCGTTCGCGCTGGCGCGTTCGGCACGCCGCGGCCGGCCGCTCAAGCGCGGCGAGCTGATCGCCACCGGCAACGCCACCGGCATCCACGACATCGCCATCGGCCAGCACGCGACGATCCGTTTCGACGGCTATGGCGAACTTCATTGCAGGGCCGTCGCGGCGTAAGCCGCGGCAGCCGACGACGCGCGGGAGGGCGCAGCATGATCACTCGTAGAGGTTTCCTCGGCGCAGGGCTGGCCGCGGCCGCTGCCGCCCCGCTGGGCACGCTGGCCCAGGCCGGCGGCGGCAGCCGGTTGCTGACCGCCACCGACGTGCACGTGGCCGACTATCCCACCGTGGAGGCGGTGCGCTGGTTCGGGCAGACTCTGGAGCAGCAGACCGGCGGCCGGCTGAAACTGCGCCAGTACCATTCCGGCCAGCTCGGCCGCGAAGCGGAAGCGATCGACATGGCGCGCTTCGGCGCCATCGACATCACCCGGGTCTATTCCGGCGCGCTCAACAACACCTTCCCGCTGACCCAGGCGCTGTGCCTGCCGTACGTGTTCGACTCGGTGCCGCACCTGCGCCGCGCGATCGACGGCCATGTCGGCGACAGCATCCTGGCCAGTTTCGAGCAGCGCGACCTGGTCGGCCTGGCCATCTACGATTGCGGCGCGCGCTGCTTCTACAACACCAAGCACCCGCTGCATCGTCCGGAAGATCTGCACGGGCTGAAGCTGCGCGTGGCCTCGTCGGACATCTTCCTCAAGCTGATGCGCATGCTCGGCGCCAATCCGACGCCGATGTCGCTGGGCGAAACCTTCTCGGCGATGGAGACGCACATGATCGACGGCGCCGAGAACAACATGCGCAGCTTCCAGTCCAGCCGCCATTTCGAGGCCGCGCGCTACTGGTCGCAGAGCGAGCATTCCTACGCGCCGGACGTGCTGGTGATGTCGCGGCGCAGCTTCCAGGCGCTGGCGCCGGGCGACCGCGCGCTGGTGGTGGAGACCGCGCGGCAATCGGTGGCGGTGATGCGCAAGCTGTGGGATGCCTCCGAGTCGAAGGCGCGCCAGGAAGTGACCGACTACGGCGTGCTGGTCAACGAGGTGGACATGCCCGCCTTCCGCAAGGCCGCCGCACCGCTGCTGGCCGAGTACCGGCGGCAGCCGGAGATCGAAGCCCTGTACCGCCGCATCCGCGATTTCGCTTGAGGCCATGCCGATGACCGACCCCGCCATTGCCGTCCCGGTGGCGCCGCTGCAGCGGCTGCTGGACCGGATCTCCAACCTCGCCATCGGCATCGCCGCCGCCGCCCTGCTCGGGCTGGTGGTGGTGCAGGGCTGGCAGGTGTTCACCCGCTACGTGCTCAACAATTCGCCGAGCTGGACCGAGCCGGTGACGCTGCTGCTGCTGAGCACCGCGATGAGCATGGCGGCGGCGGCCGGCGTGCATACCCGGCGCCACTTCGGCTTCTTCCTGCTGGCCGAGAAGATGCACGCCCACGTGCGCCGGGTCATCGACCTGATCCGCCCGCTGATGATCGTCGCCATCGGCGCGGTCATCGCCTGGTGGGGCGGCGTGCTGCTGCTGGACGGGCTGGACATCAAGATGGCCGGCGCCGCGCTGCCGCAGAGCATCAACTACCTGCCGCTGTCGATCGGCGGCGCGCTGATGAGCGTGTTCGCGTTGTACCAGGCGTGGCAGGTGCTGCGCCCGGCCACCGCTGAAGGAGTGAACTGATCCATGGCCATTGCAATCCTGCTCGGGCTGTTCGTGCTGCTGCTGCTGATCGGCGTGCCGGTGGCCTATGCGCTGGGCGCCGCGGCGCTGGCGACGATCCTGTACCTGGACCTGCCGGCGATCGTGTTGGTGCAGCAGATCTCCGCCGGCAGCGGCTCGGCATCGTTGATCGCCATTCCGTTGTTCATCTTCGCCGGCGAACTGATGCTGCGCGGCGGCATCTCCGAACGCCTGATCGCCCTGGCCTCGTCGTTGGTGGGGCGCATGCGCGGCGGCCTGGGCCAGGTCAGCGTGCTGTCCTCGCTGTTCTTCGGCGGTGTGTCCGGCTCGGCCATCGCCGACGTGTCGGCGGTCGGCGGCACCATGATTCCGCAGATGATCAAGCGCGGCTACGACCGCGACTACGCGGTCAACGTGAGCATGACCGCGGCGCTGGTCGCGCTGCTGGTGCCGCCGTCGCACAACCTGATCCTGTTCTCGGCCGCAGCCGGCGGTGGGCTGTCGATCGCCGACCTGTTCGCGGCCGGCATCTTCCCGGCGCTGCTGATGACCGTGGCGATGATGATCACCGGCTATGCGGTGGCGCGCCATCGCGGCTACGGCACCGAACCGTTCCCGGGCTGGCGCGCGGTGGCGTTGCGCCTGATCGGCGCGCTGCCGGGGCTGGGCCTGGTCGCGCTGATCTTCGTCGGCATCCGCGCCGGCATCTTCACCGCGGTGGAGAGCGCGGCGATCGCGGTGGTGTATGCGTTGCTGGTCACCGCACTGCTGTATCGGCAACTGCGCTGGGCCGAGTTCTTCGCCGCGGTCACGCATGCCTCGCGCACCACCGGCGTGATCCTGTTCGTGATCGCCACCGCGGCGGTGTTCGGCTGGCTGCTGGCCTACCTGCAGGTGCCGGCGGCGGCGGTGAAGCTGCTGCAATCGGTCGCCGACGGCAAGAACACCGTGTTGCTGATGATCGTGATCATGCTGCTGTTGCTGGGCATGTTCATGGACCTGGCGCCGAAGATCCTGATCTGCACGCCGATCTTCCTGCCGGTGGTGAAGGCCTACGGCATCGACCCGATCCACTTCGGGCTGGTGATGGTGCTGGCCGGCGGCATCGGCCTGATCACCCCGCCGATCGGCTCGGTGCTGTTCATCGGCACCTCGATCGGACAGATCACCGTGGCCCAGAGCATGCGCACGATCTGGCCGTTCTGGCTGGCGGCGCTGTGCGTGCTGCTGATCGTGGCGTTCTTCCCGGAACTGTCGCTGTGGTTGCCGCGCGCGCTGCGCGCCTGATCCTTCGTGGCGCGGCCGTCATCGCCGGCCGCGTCCCCATACGCGCCGGCGGCGCGAACCCAGGAGTGGAATCCATGACTTCGCCTACCACCTCGTCCTCCCTGCGCTGGCTGCTGCTGGCCGGCCTGCTCGCCGCTAGCACGCTGGCCGCGGCGGCCGACTGGAAACGCGGCATCGAGCACCAGCGCATCGCCGACCAGGGCGACGGCACCTTCCTCAACCCGGTGCTGGCCGGCGACCATCCCGATCCGTCGGTGCTCAAGGACGGCGACGACTACTACCTCACCCTGTCCTCGTTCGACGCCTACCCCGGCCTGCCGATCTGGCACTCGCGCGATCTGGTCAACTGGCAGCCGCTGGGCCACGCCATCACCGAGAACGTCGGCGCGATCTGGGCGCCGGACCTGATCAAGCACGGCGGGCGCTACTACATCTACTTCCCGGCGCGGCGTGGCGAGCAGGGCCAGCGCAGCAACTTCGTGGTCTGGGCCGACGACATCAAGGGCCCGTGGAGCGCGCCGATCGACATCGGCCTGGGCAAGTACATCGACCCCGGCCACGCGGTCGGCGAAGACGGCAAGCGCTACCTGTTCCTGAGCGGCGGCGACTACGTGCAGCTGTCCGACGATGGCCTGAAGGTGGTCGGTACGCCCAAGCACGTCTACGACGGCTGGAAGTACCCGGAAAGCTGGGACGTGGAGGCCTATGCGCAGGAAGGGCCGAAGATCACCCGCCACAACGGCTGGTACTACATGACCACCGCGGTCGGCGGCACCGCCGGGCCGCCGACCGGGCACATGGTGATCACCGCGCGCTCGCGTTCGATCCATGGGCCTTGGCAGAACGCGCCGAACAACCCGATCACCCGCACCAAGAGCGCGGCCGAGCCGTGGTGGTCGCGCGGCCACGCGACCCTGGTCGAAGGCACCGACGACCGCTGGTGGATGCTCTACCACGGCTACGAGAACGGCTACTGGACGCTGGGCCGGCAGGCGCTGCTGGACCCGATCGAGTGGACCGCCGACGGCTGGTTCGTGGCCAAGGGCGGCGATCTCGGCACGCCGCTGAAAAAGCCCAGCGGGCAGGCGCTGCCGCACGGCTTGGCGCTGTCGGACGCGTTCCGCGGCGGTCGACTCGGCCCGCAGTGGTCGTTCTTCAACCCGGGCCGCGACGAGTACCAGCGGCTGTCGTTTGGCGACGGCACGCTGAGCGTGCAGGGCAAGGGTCGTGCGCCGCGCGACAGTTCGCCGCTGACCGTGATCGCCCCCGACACCGCCTACCAGTTCGAAGTGGAGATGGAGATCGAGCCCGGCGCGCAGGGCGGCGCGCTGCTGTTCTACAGCGAGCGCCTGTACGCCGGGGTCGGCAGCAACGGCGAGGCCTTCGTCATGCACCGCTACGGCGAGGAGCGCCCGGCGCAGCTGGCGCCCAGCGCCAAGGGCGGTCGGCTGTGGTTGCGGGTGCGCAACGACCGCCACATCGTCACCATCCACAGCAGCCGCGACGGCAAGACGTGGACCAAGTACCCGGTGCAGATGGAAGTGTCCGGCTACCACCACAACGTCGCCGGCAAGTTCCTGGCGCTGAAGCCGGCGCTGTATGCGGCCGGAAATGGAAAGGTGCATTTCCGTCAATTCCGCTACCGCGCGCTGGACTGAACATGACTACCGGTAGAATCCGTCCTCTTCCGTCCGGTTTTCCGTCCATGGCGCCGAGCAAACCCACTTCCGCCGATGTCCACGCCTCCGTCCACGGCAAGGCGGCGACGATCAACGACATCGCGCGCCTGTCCGGGGTGTCGAAGAAGACGGTGTCGCGGATCATCAACAACTCGCCGCTGGTGCGCAAGGACACGCGCGAGAAGGTCGAGGCGCTGATGCGCGAGGTCGGCTACGCGCCGGATCCGCTGGCGCGCGGACTGGCGTTCCGGCGTTCGTTCCTGATCGGCATGGTCTACGACAACCCCACCGCGCAGTACATCGTGGACATGCAGTACGGCGCGCTGGACGCGCTGCGCGGTTCCAGCTTCGAACTGGTGGTGCATCCGTGCGACAGCCGCAGCCCCGGCTACATCGAGGGCGTGCGCCGCTTCGTGCAGCAGCAGAAATTGCACGGCGTGATCCTGGTGCCGCGCGCCTCCGAGGACCAGGCGCTGGCCGACATGCTCGCCGGCATCGGCGTGCGCTACACCCGCATCGCCTCGCTGCCGCTGGACGCCACCTCGCAGATGGTGGTCACCCACGACCGCGACGGCGCCGCCGAGGCCGCCGACTACCTGCTGTCGCTGGGCCACCGCGAGATCGCACTGATCACCGGTCCCAGCGCCTACCGCTCGGCGCACGAGCGCACCGCCGGCTTCATCGACGCGCTGACCCGGCGCGGCATCGAACTGCCGCCGGAGCGCATCGTCGAGGCCGGCTACACCTTCGAATCCGGCGTGGCCGCGGCCGAGAAACTGCTGCTCGGCAAGCAGCGCCCGAGCGCGATCTTCACCGGCAACGACGAGATGGCCGCCGGCGTGTACAAGGTCGCGCTGCGCGCCAGCATCAACATCCCGCGCCAGCTGTCGATCATCGGCTACGACGACAGCCCGCTGGCCTCGCGCCTATGGCCGTCGCTGACCTCGGTGCGTCGGCACACCCGCGACACCGGCCGCACCGCCGCGGCGATGCTGATCCAGCCCGAAGGCACCCCGGCGCTGGCCGTGGCCAGCGTGCGCCCGCACCTGATCGTGCGCGACTCCTGCCAGCCGCCGGAAGATTGATGAAGCCGCTGAGCCCCTCTCCCTCCGGGAGAGGGGTTGGGGTGAGGGTACGGCGCGCAGCGTCTCGCTGGGTTTGGGTGCACGAGGCTGCGCCCGTACCCTCATCCGCCCCTGCGGGGCACCTTCTCCCGCTGGGAGAAGGGAGCAGCCGTAGCCCCTCTCCCGTCGGGAGAGGGGTTGGGGTGAGGGTACGGCGCGAAGCGTCCCGCTGAGTTTGGGTGCACGAGACTGCGCCCGTACCCTCATCCGCCCCTTCGGGGCACCTTCTCCCGCTGGGAGAAGGGAGCAGCCGTAGCCCCTCTCCCGTCGGGAGAGGGGTGGGGTGAGGGTCCGGCGCGAAGCGTCTCGCGGAGTTTGGGTGCATGAGGCTGCGCCCGTACCCTCATCCGCCCCTGCGGGGCACCTTCTCCCGCTGGGAGAAGGGAGCAGCCGTAGCCCCTCTCCCGTCGGGAGAGGGGTTGGGGTGAGGGTCCGGCGCGAAGCGTCTCGCGGAGTTTGGGTGCATGAGGCTGCGCCCGTACCCTCATCCGCCCCTGCGGGGCACCTTCTCCCGGTGGGAGAAGGGAGCACCCCATTTCGTGCACTGCGCAATGACACCGGTTTACCAGAGCGGCTAGAATGCCCTTCTGCGGGCCGTCGCCTGGCCCCTGCTTGCCCCGGAGATCCCCATGTCCCTGTACTGCAAGACCCACTACGCCACCCATCCCGACGCCATCAAGGGCGCCAGCAACGACCAACTGCGCGAGCTGTACCTGCTCGATGGCCTGTTCGTCGACGACGCGGTCACCCTGAAGTACACCCACTACGAGCGCTTCGTGCTCGGCGGTGCGGCGCCGGTGAGCAAGGCCGTGCAACTGCCGAAGCAGACCGAGCCGGCCTCCGCCGCCGGCCATCCGTTCCTGGAGCGCCGCGAGCTGGGCGTGATCAACGTCGGCGCCGGCAGCGGCACGGTCACCGTGGACGGCACCGCCTACACGCTGGGACCAAAGGACGGCCTGTACGTGGCGATGGGCAGCGAGGAGGTGGTGTTCGCCTCCGACGATGCGGCCAACCCGGCCCGCTTTTACCTGGCCTCGACCCCGGCGCATGCGCGTTTCCAGACCAAGCAACTGTCGATCAAGGACGCGGTGGCGCTGGACCGCGGCGCGCTGGAGACCAGCAACGAGCGCACCATCTACCAGTTCATCGTGCCGGCCACCTGCCAGTCCTCGCAGCTGCTGCTGGGCCTGACCGTGCTCAAGCCCGGCAGCGTCTGGAACACCATGCCGCCGCACCTGCACGACCGCCGCAGCGAGGTCTATTTCTACTTCGACCTCGGCGCCAACGATCGCGTCTACCACTTCATGGGCGAGCCGGACGCGCAGCGCCACATCGTGATCCAGAACGACGAAGCCGTGGTATCGCCGCCGTGGTCGATCCACATGGGCGCCGGCACCAGCAACTACGCCTTCATCTGGGCGATGGGCGGCGAGAACCTGGACTACACCGACATGCACGTGCTGGACATCTGCCAGCTCAAGTAGGCCGTCGTGCGCGCCATGCGCGCCGCCGCCGCGTTTTCGACCGCATCCGCATCACTCATAGGAAGCATCCGCAATGACGAACCCGTTCAGTCTCGAAGGCAAGGTCGCACTGGTCACCGGCGCCAACACCGGCCTCGGCCAGGGCATCGCGCTGGCGCTGGCGCAGGCCGGCGCCGACATCGCCGCCGCCGGCATCCAGGCGCCCACCGAGACCGAGGAAAAGGTCAAGGCGCTGGGCCGCCGCTTCGTCGCCATCGAGGCCAACCTGATCAGCATCGAGCCGGTGCAGCGCGTGCTCGACGAGACCCTCGCCGGGCTCGGCGGCCTCGACATCCTGGTCAACAACGCCGGCCTGATCCGCCGCGCCGACGCGGTGGATTTCAGCGAGCAGGACTGGGACGACGTGATGAACGTCAACATCAAGTCCGCGTTCTTCATGTCGCAGGCGGCCGGCCGCCACTTCATCGCCCAGGGCAGCGGCAAGATCATCAACATCGCCTCGATGCTGTCGTTCCAGGGCGGCATCCGCGTGCCCTCGTACACCGCCAGCAAGTCCGGCATCGCCGGCATCACCCGCCTGCTGGCCAACGAGTGGGGCGCCAAGGGCCTGAACATCAACGCCATCGCGCCGGGCTACATGGCCACCGACAACACCGCGCAGCTGCGCGCCGACGCGGCGCGCAACCAGTCGATCCTGGAGCGCATCCCGGCCGGTCGCTGGGGCGTGCCGGAAGACCTCGGCGGCACCGCGGTGTTCCTGGCCAGCAGCGCCTCGGACTACGTCAACGGCACCATCATCCCGGTCGATGGCGGCTGGCTGGCGCGCTGAGCCAAGCACGCAGCGTGCGCTGCTCCCTTCTCCCCCCCGGGAGAAGGTGCCCGCAGGGCGGATGAGGGTTGGCCCGCACGCACACCATCCAGATGCAGACGGCGGTCGGCGCCACATCAATCACACGCACCATCTTCCCCCGCAATCGGAGACACCATGAAAATCGCACTGATGAATGAATTCAGCCAGGCCGGCAAGAACCCGGTGATCCTGCAGCAGCTCACCGACGTGGCGAGCGCGCAGGGCCACAGCGTGTTCAACGTCGGCATGGACGGCGACGACGATCATCGCCTGACCTACATCCACCTGGGCATCGTCGCCAGCCTGCTGCTCAACTCCAAGGCGGTCGACTTCGTCGTCGCCGGCTGCGGCACCGGCCAGGGCGCGATGATGTCGCTCAACGCCTACCCGGGCGTGTTCTGCGGCTACTGCATCGAGCCGACCGACGCCTACCTGTTCGCCCAGGTCAACAACGGCAACGCGCTGGCGCTGGCCTTCGCCAAGGGCTACGGCTGGGGCGCGGAAATCAACGTGCGCTACATCTTCGAGAAGGCCTTCAGCGGCGAGCGCGGCATGGGCTACCCGGCCGAGCGCCGCGAGTCGCAGCAGGCCAATGCCGGCATCCTCGCCCAGGTCAAGCAGGCCACCGCCAAGTCCTACCTGGACGGCCTGCGCGCGATCGATCCGGAACTGGTCAAGCAGGCGGTCGGCGGCGAGCGCTTCCAGCAGTGCTTCTTCGACAACGCGCAGGATGCCGAGATCCGCGCCTTCGTCGCCGGCGTGCTGGGCAAGCCGGAAGCCGCCGCGGCCTGACCGCACAGCGCCACGCTCGAACCCCTCTCCCGCGGAGAGGGGTTGGGGTGAGGGCCGAACACGATCGACCAAGCGGCACCACGCTTCCCATCGGCTTGGCGTGCTTCCCGCCGACAGGCGCAGGATGCCAAGCGCATACACAGCGCAGCGGAGTCCACCATGCGTCTGCTCTTTTCTGCATTGCTGTCGCTCTGCGCCGGGATCGCCTGCGCCGAGCCGCAGCGCGTGTTCATCGCCGGCGATTCCACCGCGGCCGAATACGGCCCCGAACGCGCGCCGCAGGCCGGCTGGGGCCAGGCCTTGCAGAGCTATCTGGATCCGACCGCCTGGCAGGTGCGCAACCACGCCAAGGGCGGGCGCAGCGCGCGCAGCTTCATCGCCGAAGGCCGCCTCGACGCCATCGCCAAGGACCTGCGCCGCGGCGACGTGCTGCTGATCCAGTTCGGCCACAACGATGCCAAGGTCGAAGACCCTACGCGTTACGACGACCCGGACACCGCTTACCCGCAGTATCTGATGCGCTACGTGCAACTGGCCCGCGACAAGCGCGCCACGCCGGTGTTGATCACCCCGGTCGCGCGGCTGCTGTACGACTTCGGTTCGCTGCTCGACACCCACGGGCTGTACACCCAGGCGGTGAAACAGCTGGCCACGCGCGAGCAGGTCGCGCTGATCGACCTCAACGCCAGTTCCACCCGCTGGATCCGCGCGCTGGGCGAGCAGGGCGCCAAGCCGTACTTCATGTTCGTGCCCGAGCAGAACAAGGCCGACGGCACCCACTTCAGCACCGCCGGCGCCACCGCCGTGGCCTGCCTGGTGCTGCGCGACTGGGTGGCGTCGACGCCCGAGCTGAAACCGGCCTTGAAGCGTGACATCGACTGCGACGTGAGTCAGCCCGCAGGGCAGGGCAGCGAGCCGGCCAAGCCCTCGCGCGTTGTCCACGAGCGCGATATCGGCATCAGTCAGCCCGGCCCGCACGGCGGCGCCGGGCCGACCACCGCGTATCCCTTCTTCGCCGACGACAAGGACCTGCCCTTCGTGCTGCGCAAGCGCGTGCTGCACAAGGGCGCGGGCATCGGCCTGCACCCGCAGCACAAGGACGAGATCTATTACATCGTCAGCGGGCAGGGCAGCTACGTGCTGGATGGCAAGCAGTACGACGTGGCGGCAGGCGATGCGCTGCTGACCCGGGTGGGCAGCCTGCATGCGCTGCAGCAGCGGGGGGAGCAGGATCTGGTGGTGCTGCTGGCGTATCCGCGGTGAAGCCCAGCCGGGCAGGGCCCGGCTCTACCAGCGCCAACCTTCAAAAGCCATTGATGCTTTTGAAGGATGGCGCACCAAACTTCAAAAGCGTAGAGTGCTTTTGAAGTTTAGGGCGGAGGGTTCCATGCGACGGGAAGACATAGCGGTCCCACTGCGCCAGTACCTGGTGCCGGTCGAAGGTCGCACGAACCTGGTGGCCATGACAGCCCCGCCAACGCCGCGCAGGCTGCCCGCTGGGCAGTCGGGCAACCGCGAACTGTTCGCTGGCGCCAACGCGGCGCTGGCCCGGCTGGAACAGGCAATGCGCCACTGGCCTGCCCCGGATCTGGTCACCCGTACCTTGGCGCGACGCGAAGCCGTGCAGAGCTCCCAGATAGAAGGGACCCAGACCGATCTGGACCAGTTGCTGGTGTATGAAGCTACCCTTGGCCTCGACGGCCTGCCCGCCGACGTGGTGGTCACCGAGCGTTACGTACAGGCGCTGCAGGACGGCCTTGAAGCGGTCAAGGAGCGGGGTAGGTCCGCCATCGACCTTGCGCTGGTCAATCACCTGCACGCAGTGCTGATGCAGGACACGCCCGAGCATTTCCCAAAGGGCAGCTATCGTCAGGAACAGGCCGTCATCGGCCCGTTGGGAGGACGCCTTGAAGACGCACGCTTCGTTCCTTCGCCGCCGGACCGGATCGGCGAGGCGATGCAGGAACTGGAACGGCAGATGCTGCAGTACCAGGCGGCGGAAGACGAACAGTTCGAACTGAACATCCTTGCCCAGCTCGCCATCGCGCACGCCCAGTTCGAAACCATCCATCCATACAAGGATGGCAATGGACGCACCGGTCGGCTGCTGATGCCGCTGATACTGGCGGCAGAAGGATATCCACCGCTGTACCTGTCCGGCGCATTGCTCCGAAGCAAGGACACCTACTACGAAGCGCTCAACCAGGTGCAGATCAAAGGCAACTGGGTACCGTGGATGGATATGGTCTCCAAGGCCGTGGTGGAGTCGGCGAACGATGCGATCGCCATCGCCGAGGACATGCAGCAGCTTGTAGCAGAGTGGTCGGTGAAGGTAAGCCGCTATCGCGGCGATTCTGTCGCGCGTCGACTTCCCGCGCTGCTGGTCGGCCATCCGGTGGTCACGGCGTCACAGGTTGCTTCGCTGCTGGATGTGTCTGACCGGTCAGCGCTTACCGGCATCTATGCGCTCGAGGAGGCCGGAATCCTGTCGAAGGGCAACGAGAAGAAGTGGGGCAGGACGTACCACGCCCACGCCGTCCTCAAGCGACTCAACCAGCCACCAGCGCGCGTGGCTACGCGGCCGCGTTGAAAGCAGCCGGGCAGAGCCCGGCTCTACGGTTAAACGTCGCCGCCTTCCGCCCAGCCTTCGCCGGTGCCCTTCTGGTACACGCGGTCGCCTTCCTGAACCTCGCCGGCCGGCAGGTGCTCCTGGGTTTCCAGCGCCACATAGATCGGAGTGAAGTCCGGCGCAGTCGCCTGCATCAGCTGCTCGAAGCTGTCGATGACGAAGTAGGTCTTCTGGAAGGTGTCGATGCGGTAGCGGGTGCGCATGATCCGCGCCAGGTCGAAGCCGATGCGGTTGGGCGCGGCCGATTCCAGCGCGTACAGCGATTCGCCCTTGGACGAGACGATGCCGGCGCCGAAGATGCGCAGGCCGTCGGCGCTGGCGATCAGTCCGAATTCCACCGTGTACCAGTACAGGCGGGTGAGGTTCTGCAACGCGTCCGGGCCGATGCCGTGCGCCTTCACTCCGCCGCGGCCGTAGGCCTGCATGTAGTCGGCGAACAGCGGGTTCATCAACAGCGGCACGTGGCCGAACAGGTCGTGGAACAGGTCCGGCTCGGCGATGTAGTCGATCTGCTCGGGACGGCGGATCCACCAGGTCACCGGGAAGCGGCGATTGGCCAGGTGATCGAAGAAATCCAGTTCCGGCAGCAGGCCTTCGACTCCGACCAGGGTCCAGCCGGTGGCCGCGCCCAGCACCTCGTTGAGCTGCTCGAAGCGCGGGATCGCCTGCGGGTTCATACCCATCGCGTCCTGCGCCTGCAGGAACTCGTCGCAGGCGCGGCCGACCAGCAGTTCGCGCTGGCGCTGGTACAGCGTGCCCCAGGTGGCGTGGTCGTCGGCGCTGTAGCTGTCCCATGGCTGCGCGACCACGGCCGTGGTGTAGACCGGCACGTAGCCCTTGTCGGTCTGCTGGTGTTCGACGCGGCGCGGTGCGGTTTCCATGGGCGGTAGCTCCGGAAGAGTGCCTGTGATGGTAGGCGCCAAGCCACGCAATGGGCTTGCGAAGTTGCGCGCTTGCGGCCGCTGCGCGCAAGATTGTTGCACCAAAGCCATGTTGCAGAGCAATAAATGACCGATTCGGCCGCGTTCGACCGCACCGACCTGCGCCTGCTGGCCCTGTTGCAACGGCAGGGCCGGGCCAGCAATGCCGAGCTGGCGGCCCAGGTGAACCTGTCGCCGTCGGCCTGCC
This sequence comes from Xanthomonas sp. CFBP 8443, assembly GCF_025666195.1. Lineage (NCBI taxonomy): Bacteria > Pseudomonadati > Pseudomonadota > Gammaproteobacteria > Lysobacterales > Lysobacteraceae > Xanthomonas > Xanthomonas sp. CFBP 8443. Next base: position 5,178,040 of record NZ_CP102592.1, on the reverse strand, counting down.
TGCGCCGGGTGCAGCGGCTGGAGGCCGACGGGATCGTGGCCGGCTACGCGGCACGCCTGGTGCCGGGCGCGATCGGCCTGGGTCTGCAGGCCTTCGTCCGGGTGCAGCTGGAAAAGCATGGGCAAAGCGGCATCGCCCACTTCGCCGACAGCGTGCAGGGCTGGGACGAGGTGGTCGCCTGCCACGCGCTGACCGGCGACATGGACTACCTGCTGCACGTCTACGTGCGCGATCTGGCGCATTTCTCCGCCTTCCTGCTGGACAAGCTGCTCAATGCCGCCGGCGTGGCCGACGTCAATTCCAGCTTCGTGCTGCGCACGGTCAAGGACTTCGCGGGCCTGCCACTGCCGCGCGGCTGAGCGGCGATCGGGACGACAGCACGCGTGCCGAACGGCGCCAGCGCTTGTTAAGTTGTTGCTAACGATTTACATTTGCGTCTCGCGACGGCCGCAGCCGGCCCAGCGTCTCCCGCTCGATCCCGCCAGCCCGACTCTGGGCCAGCCATGCCGGATATCCGTGCCGTGGAGCCCGTCTGCGCCCGTCCGTTTCCTCTCCCCCTCGGCGGCGCGCCTGCATCGGTCGCCGCCGCTCAACGACGACGCCGATTCCATGACCCGCTCCCCCACGCGCCACCTGCTGCATCTCGCCCTGCTGTCCGTCCTGTCCACCACCACCGCGCCCTTGCACGCGGCCGACGCGGCGGCCGATGCCGGCGCCGCTCAGCCCACCACGCTGGACAAGGTCGAGGTCAGCGGCAGCCGTGCGCGCGCGCAGCCGTCGACGACCACGCGCCTGCCGCTGACCCTGCAGGAGACGCCGCAGTCGGTCAGCGTGCTCGGGCTGCAGCGGCTGGAGGAGGAATCGCTGTTCAGCGTCAACGACGTGCTGCGCAACGTCACCGGCGTCAACGTGTCCTTCTACGACACGCAGCGCCCGCTGTATTTCGCGCGCGGTTTCCAGATCACCGACTTCCAGGTCGACGGCCTGCCGACCTACAGCGGTTCGACCAACCAGGAATACGACATGGTCTTCTACGACCGCGTCGAAGTGATCCGTGGCGCCAATGGCCTGCTCAGCGGCGCGGGCATTCCCTCGGCCACGGTCAACATGCTGCGCAAGCGTCCGGGCAAGAGTTTCGACGCCTCGTTCGCGGCCACCACCGGCAGCTGGGATTTCCGCCGCACGCAGGCCGACGTGACCGCGCCGCTCACCGACGACGGCCGCTTCCGCAGCCGCGTCGTCGCCGCCTGGCAGGACCGCGACTACTACTACGACCACTATCACGAGCAGAAGATGTCGGGCATGGCGGTGCTGGAAGGCGACCTGACCGACTCCACCACGGTCACCGTCGGCTATCAGCGCCAGGACAACGATCCGGTCGGCTCGACCTGGGGCACGGTGCCGTACTTCGCCGCCGACGGTTCCTTCGCCGACCTGCCCAGTTCGACCAACCTGGCACCGAAGTGGTCGCGCTGGCAGCGCGACACGCACACCGCCTTCGCCAACCTGGAGCAGCGCTTCGGCGAGGACTGGCTGCTGAAGGTCAACGTCGCCCGCACCGAGGGCGAGGTGCGCAACCTGCGCGTGTACGGCAGCGGCTATCCGGACACGCGCGACGGCAGCGGCATCTATCTGCGCGCCGCCGCTGGCGAGACCGCCGATACGCGCGATGGCGTGGACGTGTACCTGTCCGGCACGTTCCCGCTGTTCGGCCGCGACCACGACCTGGTCGTCGGCGGCAGCTGGCAGGACCTGCAATCGACCGCCTCCACCCTGGCGCTGCGCTATCCCGGCGACTGGGCCAGCTGCGGCCGCGAGCGCTGCTACTACATCCCCAACGTCCACGACTGGGACGGCGACATTTCCGAGGTCACCTATGCGCGCACCGGCGCCTCGCGCGTGGCGCGCACCACCCAGCGCGGCGTGTACGCGTCCACGCGCCTGCGCCTGGCCGAACCGCTGTCGCTGATTGCCGGCGCGCGCCTGAGCTCGTGGGAAACGCGCACGCGCGCCTACGACACCAGCGGCGCCTACACCGGGACCAGCGGCCGCTACGAGGTCAGCGACGAAGTCACGCCCTACGTCGGCCTGGTCTACGCCATCACCCCGGAGATCTCCGCCTACGCCAGCTACACCGAGATCTTCAACCCGCAGAACTACAAGGACAAGGACAACAACCTGCTGGCGCCGGTAGAAGGCTCCAACCTGGAAGCGGGGATCAAGGCGCAGCTGGGCGGCGGCCGCGCGTTGCTCGGCGCGGCGGTGTTCGAGGCGCGGCAGGACAACTACGCGGTGCGCGACATGAGCCAGCCCGAAGCGTCGCTGCCCGACGGCAGCTCGGCCTACCTCGGCATCGACGGCACCAAGAGCCGCGGCTGGGAAGTGGACGTCAGCGGCGAGCTGCGCCCGGGCTGGACGCTCAACGCCGGCTACACCCACGCCAAGGTCACCCGCGCGCCGACCGACGCGATCTACGCCAACCTGCCGGAAGACTATCTGCAGCTGTCCACCCAGTGGCGCCTGCCGGGCGCCTGGCAACGCCTGAGCATCGGCGGCGGGCTCAGCTGGCAGAGCGCGGTGCGCGGCTACAACATCCTGCGTCCGGTGGGCGACGGCAGCGGCGCCGAGGTGCCGGTCACCGTGGTGCAGGACGCCTACACGCTGGTGCACTTCAACGCGAACTACCAGCTCAGCACGCAATGGACCGCGACGCTGGCCGTACGCAATGCGTTGGACAAGAAGTATTGGGCGAATCTGGACTACCAGAACTACGGTGAACCGCGTTTCGTCAGCTTCACCTTGCGCTGGCGTTACTGAGGCGTGCGTAGGAGCGGTGGGCGTGGACGCCTAGCCGCTCCTGTCATCGCGCCCGAATTGCGCCGGGTGCCTGCCGTTGCCGTGCTGGCTCAGTCCTGCTTCTTGCACGGATCGTCGCGACCGATCAGGCGGCCCAGGCGCGAGCGCGGTTCGCACGGCGGGGCGACCGGCTGTGCGGCCCTTGCGGCAGCGGTGGCGGCCGCGGTGCGCTGTTGCTGCAGCTGCGCCAGCTTGGCCTTGATCTGCGGCATCGCCGCCAGTGCGGCCTTTTCGCCTTCCAGGATGGCGGCGTTGCGCTGGGCGAAGTCGGCGGCGCCGATGTCGTTGACCTTGGGCCGGATCACGATGTCCGCGCGCGCCAGTTCCTGCTGGCCCAGGCGCTGGCCCATGATCGCGATCGACTGGTTGACGATGCCGAGCATGCCGGCCGGGTTCTTGCCGCTGGCCTTGCTGGAGATGTCCACCGCGACCACGAAGTCGGCGCCGAGCTGGCGCGCGGCGTCCACCGGCACCGGGCTGACCACGCCGCCGTCCACATAATGGAACTTGCCGATGGTGACCGGTTCGAACACGCCGGGAATGCTGCTGGAGGCGCGCACCGCCTGGCCGGCGTTGCCGCGTACGAACACGGTGCGCTCGCCGTCCTCCAGGCGTGTGGACACCGCGGCGAAGGGCTTGCCGAGTTTTTCGATCGGGCGGTTCTTGAGCTGGGCGTTGACGTAGTCCTGCAGCGCCTGGCCCTGCACCAGGCCGCCGGAGAACAGGCGCATGTCGCGGATGCTGGTCTCGTCCAGCGCCACCGCGGCCTGCTGCATCTGGAACGCGTCCATGCCGCTGGCGTACAGCGCGCCGACCACGCTGCCGGCGCTGGTGCCGGACACCACCACCGGTTCCAGCCCGTTGGCCTGCAGCATCTTGATCACGCCGATATGGGCGAAGCCCTTGGCCGCGCCGCCGCCCAGGGCGATGCCGATGCGCAGCGGCTTGACCGCGGCGGTCGGTGCCGGTCCCACGACCACCGGCGCCGGCGGTGCCGGCTTGGGGTCGCCGCCGCAGCCCGCGAGCAGGCCGAACAGGGACAGGGACAGGAGCAGGCGCGGGGAACGGAAGGCGGTCATGGAGGCGGTGTCGTGGAAGGGAGGGCGGAGCCGGCGCGAGCATACCGGGATCCGCCTGCACCGCCCACGACCGGAGGTCATGCCGCGTGGCGGACGCGGCGCCGCCACACGAAAGGCGCCGCCGCTACCAGCGCAACAGACGTGGGCCGAGCGCGGCGCCAAGGGCGGTCGGCAGCGCCATTCCCAGCACGTACCAGAGCGCCCAGAACGGGACCGCCATCTCCGGGCAATGGATGCAATAGGCCATGGTCGCCAGCGCGCCGCCGAGCAGCCCGCCGGCGGCGCCGGCTACGCGCAGGCGGGTCGGTGCCAGCCCGCGCAAGGCCCAGAACACGCTGGCGAAGCTCGGAATCGACAGCAGCGCGATATTGAACGGGCAGCTGTGCCAGCTCTGGCCCTGCAGCAATGGCAGGCGTAGGTCCGCCGGCGCCGCCCACAGCGCGGCGCTGGCGGCGATCCACAACGCCACGACCGGGACGCCGATCGCGATGGCGGCGGTGCCGACCCGCCGCCCGGGCGTGGCCAGGCGCCAGGCCGCCAGGCCGGCGCCGGCGGCCATGCACGCGGCGAAGCCCAGCTTCGCCCAGAACGCCGGATCCGCAGTCGCCACCGCCAGATCCGGGCGGATCCCGAACACCGCTGATGCCAACAGCAGCGCACCCAGCAGCCCGCTCGGCAGCGCCAGCGCGAACCGCTCGGCAGAGGCATGCCGGTCCACGCGCAAGGGTTCCTGCGCCAGCAGCGCAATCAATTCATCGGTCTTCATGTCGTACTCCTGATCTTCAGCGCCAGCGCCTTGAGTCCGCGGTGCACGCCGATCTTGACCGCCGATTCGGACATGCCGGTCAACCTGGCGGTTTCGCTGACCGACAGGCCCTGCAGCTTCACATGCACGATCGGCAAGCGGTGCCGGTCCGGCAACTGCTCCAGCAGCCGGCCGATTTCATGGCGGGCGTGCGCCGGCGCGTCGTCCGCATGCGCGAACAGATCGTCGGCGGCGGTCAGCGGCAGTTGCAGCGGACCTTTGCGCGCATGCGCCCGGTAGAAGTCCAGCAGCTTGTAGCGGGCGACCGCATAGACCCACGCGGTCAGCGGCTCGCTGCGGCGGTAGGTGTGGCGGCTGTTGTGGATGGCCAGCAGGGTTTCCTGCAGGACGTCTTCGACGTCGTCGGGCGCATGGCTCAGGCGTCGGCGCAGGAAACCGCGCAGGTGGGCGCTGAGCTCGTCCAGGAACGCGCGATAGTCGCGCGCGTCGCCATCCAGGCCGGCCACGAACAGCAGGTGCAGGCGCGCTTCCACCGCCTGCAGCGCGTCCAGGCGGCTCATCGCGGCACGCTGCCGGCGGCCTGGGATGGGACGGGGACACGGCGCGAACGGCGGATGCACATGCAGCGCTCTCCACGGCGGCCTGGCGGGCGCCGGACACGCAGGATAGGACGGCGCCGGCCTGGACGCCGGACCTGCGTCCCGTGCCCGACCGCCATTGCCGCCACCGCCGTGGACCCGGCAGCGCCTGGCGCCGGCGCCGGTTCCCGCCATCCAGGGCGGGCAACCGCGCACAGGCCCGCCGCCGCCGCGACCAATGGCGCCGCAGGCGCAGGGGCGACGGCCACCGCCGCCATCGCTGTCTCGCTGTTCACTCCGGTTTCCCTGCCCCTCTTCGATTCAGAGGTAGTTCGTCGCATCCGCGACGGCGGTTACAGCCAGCGACAGAAATTTTTCATTTCCGACTCGGCCATTGGCTGTAACCGTGGCGGCATTCGTGGCGAATTGCAGAAAGGATCCGGTCGCATGGTGCGCTCGCGATCCGGTCCCTCTCTTCACCCGTTTCCACAGGAGCATCCCATGAACGTACGCAACGCTGCAGCGTCGGCCCTGACCTTGGCGGCCCTCGTCACCGGAGCCGCGATGGCGCAGGGCGCCGACCCCTCCACGCAACCCAAGCCGATGGAAAAGTGCTACGGCGTCGCCAAGGCCGGCCAGAACGATTGCAAGGCCGGCGCCGGCACCAGTTGCGCGGGCACGTCCAAGCGCGACTACCAAGGCAATGCATGGAAGAACGTACCGGCCGGCACCTGCGTCGGCATCAAGACGCCGAAGGGCCATGGCACGCTGACCCCGGTCGGCGCCTGAGCGCGGCGCCGCGGCGATGCAACTCGGCGCCGGCATCGGCCTGAAGCCGCAGCACTACGCGCAGGCGCTGGACTGCCCTGCGCCGGGGTTGTGGTTCGAGGTGCATCCGGAGAACTACCTGGTCCAGGGCGGGCCGCGGCTGGCCTGGCTCGAGGCGATCGCCGCGCGCCACCCGCTGTCGCTGCACGGCGTGTCGCTGTCGCTGGCGGCCGATGCCGATCCGGACGCGCGGCACCTGCACCGCCTGGCCGCGCTCGCCGAGCGCGTCCAGCCGTGGCAGATGTCCGAGCACCTGGCGTGGTCGGTCTGGCGCGGGCGCTACCATCCGGATCTGTTGCCGGTCCCGCGCAGCGCCGCAGCGCTGGTGCGCGTGGTGAGCAATGTCCAGCGCGCGCAGGAGGCGCTCGGCCGCACCCTGGCGATCGAGAACCCGAGCCATTACCTGGCGCTGCCCGGGCATGCATGGAGCGAACCGGATTTCCTGTCCGAACTGGTGCGGCGCAGCGGTTGCCGGCTATTGCTGGACATCAACAATGCATACGTGAGTGCGCACAACCTGGGTTTCGATGCCTATGCCTACCTGGACGCCTTCCCCGCCGATGCCGTGGTCGAAGTCCACCTGGCCGGCCATGCCGAGGATGCGGCGGACCAGCAGGCGCTGCTGATCGATTCGCACGACGCGCCGGTGGACGACGCGGTCTGGCGCCTGTACGCGCATTTCCTGGACATCGCCGGGCCGCGGCCGACATTGATCGAGCGCGATGGCGACGTGCCCGCATTCGATGCGCTGCTGCTGGAGCGCGATCGCGCGCAGCGCTTGCTGGAGCGGGCGACGACGCGGCGGCGGTGTGCGGCATGACCGCGTTGGCGCAGTTCCAGGACGGCTTCGCGCGCGCGCTGTACGGCGATGGCGATGCCGAAGGGCTGGCGACGCAGCCGGGATTCCGCATCTATCGCAATACCGTGCTGCGCGCCTGTATCGATGCGCTCCAGGAAAATTTTCCAAGCGTACGCCGGCTGGTGGGTGAGGCGTGGTTCGAAGACGCGGCGCGTGCCTACGCCCAGCGCTGCCCACCCGACGATGCGCGCCTGCTGCACTACGGCGGCGACTTCGATGCGTTTCTTGCTGCGCTTCCCGAGGCCGGGCAACTGCCCTACCTGCCGGGCGTGGCGCAACTGGACCGTAGCTGGCGCGAGGCGTATGTCGCGGCCGATGCCGCTGCGCTGGATCCGTTGGCTGTGGCAGCGCTGGCCGCCGAACGGCTGGCCGGCGCGCGCCTGACCGTGCATCCGAGCGCGCGCTGGCATTGGTTCGAGGCGTTGCCGGTGTACGCGATCTGGTGCGCACAGTGCGATGCGGCGGCGGTACCCGACCTGGAGTGGCGCGGCGAAGGCGCGCTGCTGCTGCGGCACGGCGGCCAGGTGCAGCGGCATGCGCTGGGCGTGGGCGGTTGCGTGCTGCTGGAGGCCTGCCACGGCGGCGCCACGCTGCGTGCCGCGGCAGAGCAGGCGCAGCAGGCCGATCCCGCGCTGGCGTTGGCGGCCACGTTCGCGACGCTGCTGGGCGCCGGCGCTTTTTCTTCCCTCGACCTTTCTTCCACGCAAGGAATTCCATGACGCCCATCCTCGCTTCCCCGGACCTGCGCGCGCGCTGGAATCGCCTCGCCGCCGCCGTGTCGCAGCGCATCGGCCACTCCGCGCTGGCGCTGTTGTTCCGGCTGTCGATCGCCGCGATCTTCTTCCTGTCCGGACGCACCAAGGTCAGCGGCGTGCTGACCATCACCGACAGCACCTACGCGCTGTTCCGCGAGGACTACCGCGTGCCGCTGCTTGCGCCGGAGCTGGCTGCGCACCTGGCCACGTATGCCGAACATCTGTTCCCGCTGCTGCTGGTGCTGGGCCTGTGCACGCGGCTGTCGGCGCTGGCGCTGCTGGGCATGACCGCGGTGATCGAGATCTTCGTCTATCCCGATGCCTGGCCCACGCACCTGAGCTGGGCCGCGCTGCTGTCGTACCTGATCGTCCGCGGTGCCGGCCGCGTATCGCTGGACCGGCTGCTGCGCATCGCCTGACCGTCGCATCGCGGTGTAACCGCGGCGACGCTTGCGCCGAAGTACCTGCTGCCAATCCGGCATCCGTCCATCCCCGAGGAACGTCCATGATCGCTACCCGTACCGTCACCGGCTTCGCCGCCACCGCCGCCCTGCTCGCCGTCGCCGCCGCCAGCGTCCCGGCCACCGCCAGCGCCACCGCCAAGGGCGATGCCAAGGTCGTGGCCTGCTATGGCATCAACAGCTGCAAGGGCCAGTCCGACTGCAAATCCGGCAGCCACGAGTGCAAGGGCCAGAACGCGTGCAAGGGCCAGGGCTTCAAGGACGTGACGGTGAAGCAGTGCACCGCGGCCGGCGGCTCGCTGACCGCCCCCGCCGGCTGAGCCGACGCCTGGGTCCCGGCCGGCGCCACGCGCGCCGGCCGGGACGACGAACGAGACCTTGCGCCAGATGGACACGATCACGCCTTTCCATGGCTTCGGGTTGGGCCTGCGCCCGCCGCACTATCCGCTGTATCTCGAGGAGCCGCCCGCACTGGATTTCGTCGAGGCGATCTCGGAAAACTTCATGGTGTCCGGCGGCCGGCCGCTGCACGTGCTGGATCGGGTGCGCGAACGCTATCCGGTGGCGCTGCATGGCGTCTCCATGTCGCTGGGCTCGGCCGACGGCCTCGACCGCGAGTATCTGCTGCGGCTCAAACGCCTCGCGCAGCGCGTGCGTCCGTTGTGGGTCTCCGACCACCTGAGCTGGAGCACGGTGGCAGGATTCAATTCGCACGATCTGCTGCCCTTGCCCTACGACGCCGAAGCGCTGGACGTCGTCTGCGCCAACATCGCCCACGCCCAGGACGTGCTGGAGCGGCCGCTGCTGCTCGAAAACCCTTCCACCTATCTGGCCTTCGCAGGCGCCACCATGAGCGAATCGGCGTTCCTGCGCGAGGTATGCGCGCGGACCGGCTGCTACCTGCTGCTCGACGTCAACAATGTCTACGTCAGCGCCATCAACCATGGCACGGATCCGCAGGCCTACCTGGATGCGCTGCCCTGGGACCGCGTACGCCAGGTGCACCTGGCCGGACATAGCCAGGGCAGCGAGCTGCTGATCGATACCCACGACCAAGCCGTCTGCGATCCGGTATGGGCGCTGTACGCGACGGTGTGCCGGCGCATCGGCGCGATCGCGACCATGATCGAGCGCGACGACCGGATCCCGCCGCTGCCCGAATTGCTGGACGAGCTGCAGATCGCGCGGCGCATCGCCGCCGACGCGGCACGCGCGGCCGCATGAGCCTGCTGGACCTGCAGCGCCGCTTCTCGGGTTGGCTGCGCGACCCCGAGGCCGATGCGGATGCCTGCCTGGACGCGCGTCAGCGTCCGGGCCTGCGCGTGTATCGGCATGCCTACCGCGCGCAGCTCGGCGACGCACTGCGCGACACCTACGCCACCACCCTGGCCTGGTTGGGCGACGCCGCGTTCGACGCGGCCGCTGCCGGCTACGTGGCGCGACATCCTCCTGCTGCCTGGAACCTTGGCGCCTACGGTGACCGGTTCGGCGCCTACCTGGGCGCGCGCCATCCCGAGCGGCCGGAACTCGCGGACCTGGCCTGGCTCGACCTGGCCTTGCGCCGCGCTTTCGATGGGATCGACGCGGCGCCGGTGACGCTGGCGTCACTGGCCGGTGTGGATTGGGAGCAGGCGCGCCTGCGCTTCGTGCCGACCTTGCGCCGCCGCCGCATGCGCAGCAACGCCGCTGCGATCTGGTTGGCACTGTCGGAGGGGCGTGCGCCGCCCGCGGCGGTACGTCTGCCCGAGGCGGTGGCGATCCGGGTGTGGCGCAAGGGGTTGTCGCCGTATTTCCAGAGCATGTCGCCGCTGGAGGCGCGCATGCTGCGCGATGGGCTGGCCGGGCTGCGCTTCGGCGCGTTGTGCCGGCATGCGCCTGACCAGGATCCGGCGGTGATCGGACGGGTGCTGGAGCAGTGGCTACGCGATGAAGTGCTGGAGGCTGTCGTGTCGGCGTGAGCGGCGCACGCTGGCGCCGCTCACGCCGGTGCAGCCTCAGAAGTTGTTGTCGCCGTCCAGCATCCGGCCCAGGCCGCCGAGCACCGAGCCTTCGCCGCGGTTCTGCCCGCCGCCTTGCGGCGCGGCGGCGAACATGCGCCCGGCCAGGCGCGAGAACGGCAGCGACTGCAGCCACACCTTGCCCGGGCCGGTCAGCGTGGCCAGGAACATGCCTTCGCCGCCGAAGAACATGCTCTTGATGCCGCTGACCGGGCGCACGTCCATGTCCACCGTGGAATGGAACGCGACCACGCAGCCGGTGTCCACGTCCAGGCGCTCGCCGGCGGCCAGCTCGCGCTCGACCACGCAGCCGCCGGCGTGCACGAACACCCAGCCGTCGCCTTCCAGCTTCTGCATGATGAAACCTTCGCCGCCGAACAGGCCGGTCATGATCTTGCGCTGGAAGTGGATGCCCAGCGACACCCCGCGCGCACCAGCCAGGAAGCTGTCCTTCTGGCAGATCAGGCGGCCGCCGTGCTGGTCCAGCTTCATCGCCAGCACCGTACCGGGATAGGGCGCGGCGAAGGCGACCTTGGCCTTGCCCTGGCCCTGGTGGGTGAACACGGTGGTGAACAGGCTCTCGCCGGTGACCAGGCGCTTGCCGGCCGAGAACAGCTTGCCCATCAGCCCGCCACCCTGTGCGCCGCCGGAGCCGTCGCCAAACACCGTGTCCATCTGCACGGCCGAATCCTTGAACATCAGCGCGCCGGCCTCGGCGACTGCGCTTTCGCCCGGGTCCAGTTCGATCTCCACGAACTGCATCTCGTGGCCGACGATGCGGTACTCGATGTCGTCGGCGCGGCCGCTGCCGCCGGGTGGCGGCGGCAGGTCCGGCGGCAGGCCGGCACCGGACGCCTGACGCAGTTCGTCGACCTGCTGCGCCGGCTTCCAGCCGTTCTGGCCCTGGCGCCAGGCCATGGCGGCGGGATTGTTGCGGGCGAACGCGATGGCGTCGGCATCGTCGAACGGGCCGGAGCGGGTCTGCTCGCTGCCGGTCAGGAAATACCACTGGGTCATGGTTGCAGGTCCTTGGCGGAAATCTGCGGCGAGTCTATCCCGCCGCCCCGGTCGGTTCGCATCTGTCCAAAGGCATGGGCGCGGGCTGTTCGCCGACTGTTTCCTGCAGGAGCAACGTCGGTCGCGATGCAACGAAGCGGCGCGCTTCCCCGGGATCGAAAAGCGTCGCGGCTGAAGCCGCTCCTACACAAGAGCCTGGCTGGACCGGCGCACGCGGCGCACGCTCCTGTAGCAGCGGCTTCAGCCGCGACCGATCGATAACCGCAGCGCTCTACAGCTCGCTCGCCAGCCGCGCCGGCAAGGTCTCAGCTTCCTCAAGCCGTGCGCGCGCCATCCAGGTTCGCGCGGAACCGTGGGGTTGTCCTGCAGCTTGGCGACCGTCGCCGCGCCGACGATGCGGCTTTCGCCGCAGCTGCGCCCGCGCGCCATCGGCGCGTCGGTAGGCGTCGGAGCGGCCCCGCTGAGCAACGAAGGCGCGTTATGGCGACGAAGATCGAATGCGTCGCCCGACAGCACGGAGCCTGGCCAGCCTGCTCCGCACTGAGGCGGGGACGTGATGGGCGGCGGCATCACAGAACGCGGCTGCACGTCGACGGATACGAGGGCGGCTACTCGCGAACTCCGCCTACCGGGCGACATCCATGCGGTCCAGCCGCAGTCGATCGCAAACACCGCGACCTGGCGTTGCCAGTGGCGCTCGCGGAGATTCCCATCAGCAAAGCGCCTCGTCCCAGTGCGGATGCTGCAACGCACACAGAATCGTCTTGAAGGGGATTCCTTAGATCGTTCCAAAAAGCGAACTGTGTCACGTTTATCGGCCGTTTATCTCGCGTATGTTCGCCACCGGGGGATCGGTGACACACGGCTGACATTTCGCATGTCGAGCGAACGCGGCAATTCGGGGTGGACCCTGTCCATCGCGTTGGACCGTTAGGCCTGATTTTCAACGTTCGGAGGGGATACATGCAGCACTCAACATTCCATCGCACTGCCATGGCGAGTGCGCTCGCATTGGCGCTGTTTTCGCCGTCAGCCGTACTGGCCCAGGCGCAGGACGCGCCACCACCCCCCGCGGAGCGGGCCGACCCGTCCGCCGCGGCCGGGACCAACGAAAAGGCGAAGACGCTCGATTCGGTCATGGTCACCGGTTCGCGCATCAAGCGCACGGACGTCGAAGGCCCGGCGCCGGTGACGGTCATCACCGGCGCTCAGATCATGAAGGAAGGCTTCACCACGGTGTACGAAGCGCTCGGCTCGCTCACCGAGGTCACCGGCAACGTGCAGAACGACTACGACTGGGGCCAGAGCTCGGTCAACGCCAGCCCGCTCAACCTGCGCAACCTCGGCCCCGGCCGCAGCCTGCTGCTGATCAACGGCCACCGCGTGGCCGACTATCCGATGCCCTACCAGGGCAAGAGCAACTTCGCCAACTACAACAACATTCCCACGGGCATCGTCGATCGCATCGAGGTGCTCTCCAGCGGCGCCTCGGCGATCTACGGCTCCGACGCGGTGGCCGGCGTGGTCAACGTCATCCTCAAGAAGGACATCGACGGCGACACCCTGCGCGCGCGCTACGGCACCACCACCGAGGGCGGACGCGACGTCCGCGATGTGTCCTGGTCCGGTGGCCGGCACGGCGAGGACTGGAGTGTTGCCTACACGATGCAGTACTTCGACCGTAAGCCGTTGTGGTCGCATGAACGTCCCTTCATGGACGAGGAGTCCGATTCGCCCCGCCGCAACTGGACCTACGGCGGCGTGCGGCAAAATGCCGCGACGAATACGCCGCAGTCCGGCATCCGTCTCTACGACGTGACCAACGACGTGCGCATCAGGCCGCCGAGCGGTGCCTGCGACCAGTTCGGCGGCGACTTCTACGAGCACAACCGCATTCTGTACAACGATTTCACTGGTGCGCAGACCGATACCGGTTGGCAGTGCGCCAATCGTTCCGCGTTCCAGCACTGGACGCTGCGCAACGGCAGCAAGGATCTCTCGATCTATCTGTACGGCACCAAGCAGTTCGGCAGCGTCGAAGCCTGGGCGACCTACGGGTACTGGGACTCGACCGGAAAGAGCAACACCTTCATGCCGGCCTGGGGCAGCCAGAATTACATCGATCGCGACAGTGGTCAGGAACGCAGCTTGCTGCGTTACTTCACACCCGGCGAAATCGGCGGCGAAGACCGCGCGCTGACCAAATCCAAGGAGAAGAACTGGGACTTCAGCGCCGGACTGCGTGGCACGGTCTTCAGCGATCGCTTCGACTGGGAAGTGATGGCCGGTCGCGCCGAATACGAGATACAGGAGCGCTTCCCGACGATCCACAACGGGCGGGCGACGCAATACTTCCTCGGACCATCGCTGGGCACGGATGCGGCCAGCGGCTTGGAAATCCATGCGCCCGACTACAACCGGCTGTGGAATCCGGCGTCCCGCAGCGATTACGAAGGCATACGCGCACTCGGCGACAAGAAGTCGCGCACCTGGCTCACCCAGGCGAGCGCGGCACTCAGCGGCAACCTGTTCGAAGGGTGGGCCGGCCCGATCGGCTTTGCCGGCGTGCTGGAAGCTGCGGAACAGGGCTACAAGCTGAGCCCCGATCCCAACACCATGGGCCTGGATCCCGTGTACGAAACCCCGTTCGGCAACGTCGAGACCGGCGGCGGCGAGCGCAAGCGCTACGCGGCGGGTGTGGAGTTCAAGATCCCCTTGCTCAAGAGCCTGACCCTGTCGACCGCAGGCCGCTACGATCGCTATGACGCGGTCGCCGACGATGCCGCCAGCACCTACAACGTGGGCCTGGAGTGGCGCCCCTTCTCCACCTTGCTGCTGCGCGGCAGCTACGCCACCAGCTTCCGCGCGCCGGACATGCACTACGTGTATGCCGATCCCAGCGAAAGCGTGGCCGACCAGGTCGACTATCGGACCTGCTTGACCGATCCCAACCGCCAGACCAGCAATTGCCCCGGCGGCGATGGCGACCCGTACCACATCGACAATCCGCTGATCGCCCGGCAGGGTTCGCAAGACCTGCTGTACGAAACCGGCGACTCGCTCACCTACGGCTTCGTCTGGGATGCGTTCGAAGGGTTCTCGGTCAGTGCCGACTACTGGCGGATCAACATCGAGGACGCGATCGACGACGTCGACGCCAACCAGGTGTTGCTGGACGAGGCTTACTGCATCACCGGACAGCAGCCCGCCGACAAGCCGGCCCGGACGCCGCCCAGCCAAGCGCTGTGCGAACTGCAGCTGAGCCGGGTGACGCGCGACGCCAATGGCGTGGTCACCCGCGTCGAAATCGGCCCGATCAACCGCGCCAGGCAGAGCGTGAGTGGCGTGGACGTCGCGTCGCGCTACAGCCTGCAGACCGAGAACTGGGGAACGTTCGAATTCGCGCTGAACTACACCCGGCAGCTGACCTACAAGATTGCGCAGTTCCCGGGCGATCTGTTCGAAAACACGCGCGACCAGGACCGGCAGATACGCTATCGCGGACGCGCCAGCGCTACCTGGAATCTGGATCCCTGGACCGCGGTGCTGTACGTGGATTGGACCGCGGGGACCCGCAGCGACCGCTTCGCTGGCTGCACCGCGCTGCCCAATGGTTTCCGCCCGGATGTGACCACCGACTGTACGGATCTGCGCACGAACGCGGCAGGCGAGCGCAGCATCAGCTACGGGCAGCAGAGCGAACTGGTGAAGTACTACAACCAGGACAGGATCTATTGGAACGCCAGCCTCGGCTACCAGGCCACGGACGCGTTGCGCCTGAATGTCTACGTCAACAACATCCTCAACGATCACTACCAGGACAAGTGGTGCGGCGGCTTCGCCTATTGCGTGGCCAATCCGGTGGGCCGCGAAGTGGCGGCGGAGGTCGTCTACCGGTTTGATTGATGCGGTTGCTGGAGTAGCGATACAAACGGAGCGCCCTGCTTAGCCGGGCGCTTCGCTTTGTGGCGTGGCGGCGGGCCGGCGGCAGAGCGGTGCCGTCCACCGGTCGCAGTGCGTCGATCCGCTGCACCGGCGACCGGCGGCTCGCTTCAGTGGCGACGCAACGAAGCCTCCCCGGGGATCGAAAAGCGTCGTGGCTGAAGCCGCTCCTACAGAAGCGCGTGCGGGCTCGGCGCAAGCGGCATGCACGCGTTTGTAGGGGCGGCTTCAGCCGCGACCGATCAATCGATCACCGCAGCGATCCCGCCCTACAGCGCGCTCGCCGGCCGTACCTGCAGCGTCTCGGTTTCCGCAGCGCAATCCTTGGCCGGTTTCAGGCCTTGCGCGCGCGCGTCGGCGATCTCCTTGCGCGCGCCGTCCAAGTCGGCGCGGAACTGCGGGTTGTCCTGCAGCCTGGCCACCGTCGCCGCGCCGACGATGCGGCTGGCCAGCACGTCGCTCTGCCAATGCACGTTGCAGACGATGCGGCTCTCGCCGTAGCTGCGGCCGCGCGCCATCAGCGCGTCGGTGCGCGCCGGGTCGGCTTCGCTGAGCACCTGCGCCCAGGCCCAGCCGATGGAGGTGTGGCCGGACGGGTAGGAACCGTTCGGGCGCAGCTCGGCCTCGTCGGCAGGCGTGCAGCTGGCTTCGCCGTTGTCCATGAACGGGCGTGGCACGTGGTAGTAGGCCTTGGCCTTCTCCGCGGCGTCGCCGGCGTCTTCGGCCACGCGTTGCAGCAGCTGGTACAGGTGCGGGGTGTGCTCGACGCTGACCTGGACGCCTAGCGGGCAGCTGAAATGGTTGGCCGCGCCGGGGAAGTGCAGTTCGGCGTCCTGTGCGGCCAGCGCGAAGCGCGGCGTGCCGCGCATCGCCCGCGCTTCCTGGTTCACCGCTTCGTCCAGCGCGCGCCCGGGCGAGCCCTTGGCCGGCGGTGGCGGCACCAGCAGCAGGCTGTCGGGCAGTTGCGATGGCGTGAGATAGCCGCTGACCTTGGCCTCGGCCATCGGCGTGGGCGCCGGCGCGGCGGGCGGCTTGGCCTGCAACACGACCGGCGCGGCGATCGCGGCGGCCAGGGCCAGGCCGAGGCCGGCGAGCACGGGGAAACGGGAAGAGCGACGAACCATGGCGAAATCCATTGCGGGGGAAACCGGCCATGTGAAGGCACGCATGTGACAGTGCGTGGCACCGTCGCGATGGCCGTACAGCTGGCGTCAGGCAAACGCCGACGCAGTCTTGGCCAGCGCCGGATGCAGCGGCCGGCGCAGCCCGTGCGGGGGCCGTTCCGGCGACGCGCTACAGGGCGCTGGCCGGCTGCACCTGCAGCGTCTGCGTCTGCATCTGCGCCGCGCAGTCCTCGCTCGGCGTGGCGCCCTGCGCCTGCGCGCGTGCGATCTCGCCGCGCGCCGCCTCCAGGTCGGCGCGGAATGCCGGGTCGGCATGCAGCCTGGCCACCGCCGCCGCGCCCATGAAGCGGCCGGCCAGCACGTCGCTCTGCCAGTGCACGTTGCATACCAGCCGGCTTTCGCCGTAGTTGCGACCGCGGGCGATCAAGGCGTCGGCGCGATCGGGCGCGATCTCGCCGAGGATCAGCGCCCAGGCCCAGCCGATGGCGCTGTGC
This sequence comes from Xanthomonas sp. CFBP 8443, assembly GCF_025666195.1. Taxonomy (NCBI): domain Bacteria; kingdom Pseudomonadati; phylum Pseudomonadota; class Gammaproteobacteria; order Lysobacterales; family Lysobacteraceae; genus Xanthomonas; species Xanthomonas sp. CFBP 8443. The sequence goes on along the minus strand of NZ_CP102592.1, from coordinate 5,161,284 downwards.
CCGGACGGATAGGAGCCGCTGTGGCGCAGCCCGTCCTCGTCGTCCGGGGTGCAGGTCGGCTGCTGGTTGCGCATGAACGGGCGCGGGCGCAGGTACTGGTTCTTGGCCGCCTTGGTCGCGGCACTGGCATCGATGCGGCTGCGTTCCAGCAAGGTGTACAGGTGCGGGGTGTGTTGCGCGTCGATGGCCACGCCCAGCGCGCAGGCGAACTGGCCGGCGCCGGCCGGGAAGCTCAGTTCGGCGTCGCGCGCGGCCTGCTGCCAGCGCGCGCTGCCTTGCAACGCCAGCGCCTCGCGGTTGACCGCCAGGTCCAGCGTCTCCCCAGGCGAGCCCTCGGCCGGTGGCGGCGGCAGCAGCTGCAGACTGGCCGGGACCGCGGCAGCGGCGAGGTAGCCGATCGCCTTGTCCGGCTCGGCCGCGGCCATCGCCTGGTCCGGCGCCGGTACCGGCGCACGGGTGGGCGAGGTGCTGCACGCGGCAAGCGCCATCGCCAGCAGGGCGAGGGCGGCGGAACGGAAACGGAAGGCAGGGGACGCGGGCATGCGATCTCGGGCGGGCGACGGCGGATCGGCCAGTGTACGGCCGGCGCCGCGGCGCGGCAGGCGGCCAAGGCGGCGGCCGGTATTGGACTGGGACGGCAGCAATCATGCCGAGCGGGGGCGAACCCGTAGGAGCGACTTCAGTCGCGACGGCCTTACCGATAGTGCGTCGCGACTGAAGTCGCTCCCACAAAAAGCCCGCGGCAACCGTAAACACCTGGGTCGCCAGAGTCCAGCGCTGGGCGTCCTGGGGCAGAGCGCAGCTGCAGGCAGACAGCCGCTGTCGTACTGCGCAGCGAGGCAACCACGCCCGCGGCAGAGGCCTCAGCCCTCGTCGCGCTCCTGCCGCGGCGGGAAGCGCAGCACCACGCCGCGCGGCACCTGCGGCGGTTGCCACAGCACCGGTACCTGCGCCGGCGGCGGCGGTTCCAGTTCCTCGTCCAGCGCCGACAGCGTCTCCTCGTCCTCGTCTTCCCAGCTGTAGCGCTTGCGTGGCGGCAGCGGGTCGCGGTGGCGCAGCAGCAGCGCCGCGACCGCGCCGCCCAGCGCGCCGCCCAGGTGCGACTGCCAGGACACGCCGGCCTCGTGCGGCACCACCGTCATCAGCATGCCGCCGTAGAACAGGAACGCGATCATGCTGGCGGCGATCGCGGCGCGGTCACGGCGCAGCAACCCGAGCGCGAACACCAGGAACAGCAGCCCATGGGTGACGCCGCTGGCGCCCAGATGGTGGCTGCCGGGGTCGCCAAGCAGCCACGCGCCCAGGCCCGAGCCCAGCCACAGCAACGGCAGCGCCGCCAGGGTGGCGCGCGGATACACGCTGCCGGCCAGCGTGCCCAGGATCAGCAGCGCGCCGGCGTTGCCGGCCAGGTGCTCCAGCGAACCGTGCAGCAACGGCGCGGTCAGCACCCCGAGCAGGCCGCTGGCCTGCTGCGGCCCCACCGACCACGGCCGCCAGTCGAACAGGTCCTGGCTGGCGAACACCGCCACCAGCACCGCGATCAGGGCCAGGCTGGCGTTGAAGGCGCGCAGGATCCGGGCCCGGTCGAAGCGGTCCTGCGCCTGCGCGTCGTCGGCGGGCGGGGGCGAGGCGAGCGAAGAAGAGGTGTCCATGGTCCCTGGATGGCGACGTCCATTGCCCAGGGCAAGGCGCCACCGGTGGGAGGGACTGGCCGCGGCCGCGGGACAATCCGCGGCCGCGACCCGTCCCGCGCCCTAGTGCGCCGGCTTGGCCGGGCGCAGCAGGCTCAACGCCACCGTCGCGCCGATGACCAGCGCCACCGCCAGCAGCGACACCAGCACCGGGATCTTGTACAGGTCGATGATCAGCATCTTGGTGCCGATGAACACCAGCACGATCGCCAGCCCGTACGGCAGCAGGTGGAAGCGGTCGGCCATGCCCGCCAGCAGGAAGAACATCGCGCGCAGGCCCAGCACCGCGAACACGTTGGAGGTCAGCACCAGGAACGGGTCGGTGGTGATCGCGAAGATCGCCGGAATGCTGTCCACCGCGAAGATCACGTCGGTGATGGCGATCAGCATCAGCACCGCGAACAGCGGGGTGAACCAGCGCTTGCCTTCCTGGGTCACGCTCAGCGCGTTGCCGTGGTACTGCGGGGTCAGGCGCAGGTGCTTGCGCATGAAGCGCAGCACCGGGTTGGCCTCCAGGTCCGGCTCCTTGCCCGCCGAGAACCACATCTTGATGCCGGTCAGCAGCAGGAACGCGCCGAACACGTACAGCAGCCAGTGGAACTTGGTCAGCAGCACCGAGCCGGCGAAGATCATGATCGCGCGCAGCACGATCGCGCCGAGCACGCCGATCACCAGCACGCGCTGGCGCTGCTCCTCCGGCACCGCGAAGTAGCTCATGATCATCAGGAACACGAAGATGTTGTCGACCGCCAGCGACTTCTCCACCAGGTAGCCGGTCAGGAACTCCAGCGCGTACTGGTTGCCGGTGGCCACGTCGATGGTCTCGCGCAGGTACCACCACAGGCCGGCGTTGAACGCCAGCGCCAGCCCGATCCAGCCCAGGCTCCACCACAGCGCTTCCTTGAAGGTGACCTTGTGCGGACCGCCGTGGCGCATCAGCACCAGATCCGCCAGCAGCGCCGCGATCACCACGATCGCGAAACCGCTCCACAACCACACGTTGCCTATCGTTTGCATGGGGAATTCCCGTCAGTGAAGGTTGAACCTCGGGCCGTGGCGGCGAGGCGTCCTGGACGGAAACGATGGGTCGTTGCCAGAGGAATGCCTTCGCCACTGCGGCGAAGGTCTCGCTCGCAGCCGATGTTCCGGCTGCCGTTGCACCGGAGCCTGCGGGCTCGAATTGACGGCGACAACGTCGGGAGCTACTCCCCTTCTGCGCCCATTCTTGCGGCTGGCGGCGGTGGCGTCAATCCGGGCGGATACAATGGCGTTCATGAATACTCCCCTGCCCGTAGTCCGCCTCAAGAACGCCTGGCGCTCCAGCCATCCGTGGATCTTCCAGAAACTGGTCGAAAAGCCCGCCGCCAAGCCCAAGCCGGGCAGCCTCGTCGACGTGGTCGGGGTGGACGGGGAGTGGATCGGCCGCGGCTTCTACAACGGCCATTCGCGCATCGCCGTGCGCATCCTGGAGATCGATCGCGACGTGCCGGTCGACGAAGCCTGGTTCGCCGGCAAGATCGCCGAGGCGGTGTCGCTGCGCCGCGACGTGCTGAAGCTGGACGCGGTGTCCGACGCCTGGCGCGTGGTGCACGCCGAGGGCGACGGCCTGTCCGGGCTGGTGGTGGACCGCTACGGCGATCTGCTGGTGGTGGAGTTCTTCAGCGCCGGCATGTTCCGCTACCGCGAGTGGATCTACGCCGCGCTGCGCACCCAGTTCCCCGGCGCGCGTTTCTACAGCTTCGCCGAGGAGCACGTGCAGAAGCAGGAGAGCTTCGACTACCGCCCGGTGTCCAGCAGCGGCGAGCGTCCGGAGCCGGCGATCATCAGCGAATACGGCGTGCGGTTCCGCGCCGACCCGGCCGGCGCGCACAAGACCGGCTTCTTCGCCGACCAGCGCGAGAACCGCCAGTGGCTGAGCCAGCAGGTGGCCGGCAAGCGCGTGCTCGACCTGTGCTGCAACACCGGCGGCTTCGCCGTCTACGCCAAGGTGCGCGGCGCCGAGGACGTGGTCGGCGTGGACATCGACGAGGACGTGATCGAGATCGCCAAGGGCAACGCCAAGCTCAACGACGTGCGGCTCAAGTTGGTGCAGGCCGACATCTTCCCGTACCTGCGCGACGCGGCGCTGCGCGGCGACCGCTACGACGTGGTGATCCTGGACCCGGCCAAGATGACCCGCGACCGCGACCAGGTGATCCCGGCGCTGAAGAAATACCTGGACATGAACAAGCTGGCGCTGGGCGTGGTCGCGCCCGGCGGCCTGTTCGCCACGTTCTCCTGCACCGGCCTGGTCGCCGAGCACGAGTTCCTGGACATGCTGCGTCGCGCCGCGTATTTCTCCGGCCGCACGATCCAGATCCTGAAAGTGGCCGGCGCCGGCGCCGACCACCCGTTCATGGCCCACGTGCAGGAATCGCGCTACCTGAAAGCGGTGTTCTGCCGCGTCCTGAACTGACCCGCCGCTGCGCGCTGGCGTTTGCCGCGCGCAGCAAAGCCCATCGTTCCGGCGGCGCGCTGGCATCGCGATGCGGCGGTGCGGTCGTGGCTGAGAACGCTTCCAGCCGCGTGCCATTGCGTAAGCCCCGAGCTTGCGCATGCGCGGTCGCGATGCGCACGCACGCCCATCTCGCGCCGGGGCACGCGCGTGCCGCCGTTTTGTCTACATCAGCGTGACCACGCCAACGCGGCAGCGTCCACGCGCCTTGCGCATGCGTCCATGGCCTCGCGGCGACGCGCAACTCCAGCATTCCGCTGCAGGCGGGCCGCTTGCGCAACGCCTGCAACTGATAACGCTTACATCGTGGTCCGCATCCCAGTGAATGTCTGCATAACGTAGCTTTGTTGCGCCGCACGGTGACAAACGTTGGCACACGGGATTAGGTTTGCGCGGTCGGTTGATAGCGCTATCACGAGCAGCCAGGGGCTGACGCCGTGGCCATCGCGTCATCCGCCGCGGCGGCAGCGCCGCATGGATCTTGTTTCGAGTTGAGTACCGGCATTCGCTGTAGCGGGCGGCTCTGTCGGCGCCCGGGTCGGAAGCGGGCGCGCGATGGCGCACCCGGCGCCCTTCGGGGGGAAGGCGCGATTCATCCATCGACAAGAAGTTAGGGGACCACATGCAGGCATGCAGCGATGCGTGTCACGTACCAGGGACAGCTTCGGCGCGCGACGCGCGTCGGGCGCCGTAGGCGGCGTTGCCCGTCCGACTCCAGCACCGAGGACATTCTGATGCGTCAGCAGTTGAAGAAGTTCCGCTCCAAGGCCATGTTCACCTTCGTCGGCGGGGTGCTGGTGATCAATCCGGCGTTCGCCCAGCAGGCGCCGCAGACCCAGGCGCAAACGCAGGCACAGACCAGCCAGCAGCAGTCTTCCGCCGATGCCACCACGCTGGACACGGTCAGCGTCACCGGCATCCGCAACAGCCTCAACCAGTCGATGGGGATCAAGCGCGACAACGCCGGCGTGGTCGATGCGATCAGCGCCGAGGACATCGGCAAGTTCCCCGACACCAACCTGGCCGAGTCGCTGCAGCGCATCACCGGCATCTCGATCGAGCGCCGCGACGGCGAAGGCGCGCAGGTCACCGCGCGCGGCTTCGGCCCGCAGTTCAATGCGGTCACCCTCAACGGCCGCGTGATCCCCGGCGCCGACGCGTTCGGCGCGCCGGGCGCGGTGCCGATCGGCGGCGTGGACGGCGGTACCCGCGCGTTCAACTTCGCCCAGCTCGCGTCCGAGTCGATCACCGGCCTGGAGGTGTACAAGACCAGCCGCGCCAACGCGCCCAGCGGCGGCATCGGCGCCACCATCAACATCCTCACCGACCGCCCGTTCAACCACAAAGGCCTGGTCGCCAGCGCCGGCGCCAAGGCCGCGTACGACGACTCGCAGCCGTTCGACAACAAGATCACGCCGGAGGTCTCCGGCATCTTCAGCTATACCAACCCGGACAAGACCTGGGGCATCGGCCTGAGCGGCAGCTACCAGAAGCGCCGCGGCGGTTCGGTGCAGGCGACCGAGAACGGCTGGAACATCCAGCGCTGGACCGGGACCGACCCGGCGCTGCGCCCGGACGCCAACGTGCAGAACGCGCCGGCGATCGGCCAGCTCTACGGCATGCCCAACGACCTGCGCTACGCCTTCGCCGACTTCGAGCGCGAGCGGCTCAACGGCCAGGCGGTGGTGCAGTTCGCGCCGACCGACAGCCTGACCCTGACCCTGGACTACACCTACTCGAGCAACGAAATCCGCGAGGACCGCGGCGAGCAGGGCATCTGGCTGCAGCGCGCCAACAGCTTCACCGACCTGGTGTTCGACACCGGACAGGCGGTGGCCACGCCGGTGTACCTGCGCGACGTGCCCAACGGCGCCAAGGACTTCGGCATGGAGCAGCAGCGCAACATGCAGAAGTACAAGCTCGGCTCGCTCGGTTTCAATGCCGACTGGCAGGCTACCGACCGCCTGCGCCTGACCTTCGATGCGCACAACTCCAAGACCCAGAGCCTGCCCAACGATCCGGTCACCGGCGGCAGTGCCACCTATTTCAGCTATGCCGGCACCAACAACTGCACCGGCGGCACGCAATGCGGCGGCCAGTGGGCGCAGGAACTGTTCTTCAACAACAGCCTGCCGATCGGCGCGCGCACCTGGTACCCGACCGCGGCCGATTCGGTCGCCGGGACCAACGGCCTGCTCAACCAGAACTTCTCCCCGGCCGAAATCGGTTCGCAGGTGCTGCGCATCTATTACCAGAGCCAGGTGACCGAGGTGAAGGAAGGCCGCGTCGACGGCCAGTTCGACTTCGACAACGGCCGCTTCCAGTTCGGCGTGGACAGCGCCAAGACCACGATGCACCGGCGCATCAGCGACACCAACTCGACGCTGGGCGACTGGAGCGTGGCCAATGCCGGCAACGAGCCGGGCATGATCGATTTGCTGCAGCCGGTCGGCATCACCGGCATGTTCAACGATTTCAACGCCTCCGGCGCCGCGCCGGGTGCCTGGCGCGGCAACGCCGACCAGCTGGCGCAATGGGCGAGCACCGCCTACGGCGCGACCACCCGCTACAACCCGCAGTTCAGCTCCGACAATCAGGTCGAGGAGAAGACCCGCGCCGCCTACATGCAGCTGGAGTTCGACGGCGAGCTCGGCGGCATGACCACCAATACCCGCATCGGCGTGCGCTACGAGAAGACCGACGTGGTCTCCACCTCGCAGGTGTCGACTCCGACCGCGCTGGAGTGGCAGGCCAACAACGACTTCCGGCTGCTGCGCTCCGCCGAGCTGCAACCGTTCAGCGAAAAGCACAGCTACAGCCACATCCTGCCGAACCTGGATTTCAGCATCAACCTCACCGACACGCTGAAAGCCCGGGCCTCGTTCGGGCAGAGCATCGCGCGGGCGCCGTACACCAACCTGATCGCCGGGCCGACCCCGGGCACGCCGTCCGGCTCGATCCTGATCAACCCCTCCACGCGCGCGTCCGGCTCTTCGGAGAATCCGAGCCTGGATCCGCTGGAATCCAACAACCTGGACCTGGCGCTGGAGTGGTACTTCGCCGACGCCAGCTACGTGTCGCTGACGTTCTGGGACAAGCGCGTATCCAACTTCATCGGCACCAGCGTCACCCGCGAAAACCTGTACGGGCTGACCGATCCGACCTCCGGGCCGGACGCGCAGGCGGCGCTGGCGTTCCTGCAGAGCGGGGCCTGTGCGGCGCAGGTCGGCGCGGCCGGCAACGACGTGGCGGCGGCATGTTCGGCCAACGACACCTCGCTGTTCTCGGCGATGGCGCTGCTGCGCAATTCCGCGGCCACCGGCGGGCTGGGCGCCTACAACGGCAGCTCGGCGCAGACCCTGGCGCTGGAGAACGCCTACGACCTGGTCGGCGAAGCCGACGATCCGTTGTACGAGTTCGACGTGTCGCGCCCGATCAACCAGAACAAGGCCAAGATCCACGGCTGGGAACTGGGCGGCCAGTACTTCCTGGGCGAAACCGGCTTCGGCGTCTATGCCAACTACACCGTGGTCAAGGGCGACGTCGGCTTCGACAACACGGTGCTGGACCGCGATCAGTTCGCGCTGCTCGGCCTCAGCGACACCGCCAACGTCATGCTGATGTACGAGAAGTACGGGTGGAGCGCGCGCCTGGCCTGGAACTGGCGCGACGAATACCTGATTGCGGCCAACCAGAACGGGTCCAGCCGCAATCCGTACTACGTCGAGCCGTACCGGCAGCTGGACCTGAGCGTCAGCTACGCGATCACCGACAACCTGTCGGTGGGTTTCGAGGCGATCAACCTGACCAGCGAGGACGTGCGCTGGCACGGGCGCTCGGAGAAGCAGGTGATCAAGGTGATCGACCAGAGTCCGCGCTACACGGTGGGCGTGCGCTACAACTTCTGAACCCGGCACGGCCGCGCGCGGCGGCGGCCGCGTGCGGCAACGGCACGCGCGCCGCACCGCGTCTTGCGGGCGCGGCGCTTTGCTGCAATGGTCGCGTGGCGTCCCGCCGAGTTCCGCCACCGACCCGCTGGAGTACAGATGGCCCGATACGAACTGCTCAACAACGTCGCCCACCAGGACCTGCGCGTGATCCTGCGCTTCGGTCCGGAGTTCGGCGACGCCACCGGCGTGGTCCAGGCATTCCCGACCGAGTTCGCCGAGCTGCAGCGCGAATACCCGATCCTGCTGCGCAAGGATCCGGGCGACGGCGCGTTCCAGTCGGTGGCGCTGCTGGGCTTCGAACAGCAGGAAAACCTGTTCCTGCAGGGCGCACAGTGGAATGCGGCGTACCTGCCGGGCATCGTCGCCAAGGGCCCGTTCCTGATCGGGTTCCAGGAGCAGCACGAGGACGGCGAACTGCGCCGCGAGCCGGTGATCCACGTCGACCTGGACCACCCGCGGGTCAGTTTCAGCGAGGGCGAGCGGGTGTTCCTGCCGCAGGGCGGGAACAGCCCCTACCTGGAACACATCATCACCGTGCTGCGCGGCATCCGCGACGGCGTGGAAGGCGGCAACGCCATGTTCGCCGCGTTCGATGCGCTGGGCCTGATCCAGCCGGTGCGCATCGACGTGCAGCTGGGGCAGGCGCACAACGTGCACCTGGCCGGGCTGTACGGCATCGATCGCGAGCGGCTGGCCGCGCTGGACGCGCCGTCGCTGCATGGACTGCACCGCACCGGCTACCTGGAAGGGGCCTATCTGCTGCTGGCCTCGCTGCACAACATGCGCCGGCTGATGGCCGAGAAGCAACGCCGCCTGCAGCATCCGGACATCGCCACGGCCGCCGCCGGGCAGGCCGCCTGAGCGCGATGGCGGCGTTGGCGGCGATTGCCGAACGCAGCGATTGCCGGTCCGGCGCGCTGCCGCTGGCCGAACTGCTCGAGGCCGGCGAGCCGGTGGTGCTGCGCGGGCTGGTGCGCGACTGGCTGCTGGTCCAGGCCGGCCTGCGCGGCACGCATGCGGCGATGGAGCTGCTGCGCGGGCACAGCAACGGCCGCGCGCTGCAATATTCCTACGGCGCGCCGGAGATCGGCGGCCGCCCGTTCTACAACGACGACTTCACCGCGCTGAACTTCGAGGTGCGGCGCGGCGACCTGCCCGGTCTGCTCGATGCGATCGCCGCGCACCTGGACGATCCGCGGCCGCCGGCCTACTACCTGGCCTCGCTGCCGGTGGACGACAGCCTGCCGGGGTTCCGCGACGGCAACGACGTGGACTTCGCCGCGCATGGCATCCAGGGGCGGCCAAGCATCTGGATCGGCAACCGCATCACCGCGTCCTGCCACTACGACGCGCCGAACAACCTGGCCTGCTGCGCGGTCGGCCGGCGCCGCTTCACCGTGTTCCCGCCGGAGCAGATCGGCAACCTGTATCCCGGCCCGCTGGAGCCGACGCCGGGCGGGCAGGCGGTCAGCGTGGTGGATTTCGCCGCGCCCGACTTCGCCCGCTATCCGCGCTTTGCCGAGGCGCTGGCGCACGGCCGCAGCGCGGTGCTGGAGCCCGGCGACGCGCTGTTCCTGCCCGGCCTGTGGTGGCACCACGTGGAAGGGCTGGAAGCGTTCAACGTGCTGGTCAACTACTGGTGGAGCGGCGCACCAGCCTGGCTGCCGCCGCCGTTGCCGGCGCTGTATCACGCCATGTGGGCGCTGCGCGACCGGCCGCAAGCGGAGAAGGCGGCCTGGCGCGAGGTGTTCGAGTACTACGTGTTCGGGCCGGCCGACCGCGCGGGCGAGCATCTGCCGGCGCAGGCGCGGCACCTGCTCGGGCCGATCGACGACATGCATGCGCGGCAGCTGCGCGCGATGCTGCTGGCCAAGCTCAACCGCTGACGCCGCCACCACTGCCCTGCGCGCGCCGCCGCGCGCGCCACATCCACGACTGCAGGAGAGACGACGCAATGGCCCAGATACGCAAGGTGGTGATCGCAGGCGGCGGCACGGCAGGCTGGATCGCCGCCTGCGCGCTGGCGCACCAGTTCCGCGGCCTGCTGGACATCACCCTGATCGAGTCCGAGCAGATCGGCACGGTCGGCGTCGGCGAATCCACGGTGCCGCCGATCCGCAGCTTCCACCGGTTCCTGCAGATCGACGAGCAGGAATTCCTGCGCGCGGTGGCCGGCACCTTCAAGCTCTCCATTTCCTTCGAGAACTGGCCGCGGCATGGCGAGCGCTACATCCACCCGTTCGGCCTCACCGGGCAAAGCACCCTGGTCTGCGCGTTCCACCATTTCTGGCTGGAAGCGCAGCGCCGCGGGATGGTCTCCGAGCTGGGCGACTACTGCCTGGAAACCGTGGCCTCGCGCGTGGACCGCTTCGCGCTGCAACAGTCGCCGCCGGTCAACTATGCCTACCACCTCGATGCCGGGCTGTACGCGCGCCTGCTGCGCAGCCACGCCGAGCGCTACGGACTCAAGCGCGTGGAAGGCAAGATCCAGCAGGTGCGGCAGCACGCCGAGAGCGGTTTCGTGGAGGCGCTGCTGCTGGAAGACGGCACGCTGGTCGAAGGCGACCTGTTCATCGACTGCACCGGTTTCCGCGGCCTGTTGATCGAGCAGACCCTGCACACCGGCTACGAAGACTGGAAGCAGTGGCTGCCGTGCGATCGCGCGGTGGCGGTGCAGACCGAGGCGGTGGCGGCGCCGGTGCCGTACACCCGCGCCATCGCCCATGCCGCCGGCTGGCGCTGGCATATCCCGTTGCAGCACCGGGTCGGTTGCGGGCTGGTGTTCTCCAGCGCGCACATGTCCGACGACGAGGCACGCGCCAAGCTGCTGCACGACGCCGCCGCGCCGCCGATCAAGGACCCGTGGCTGGTGCCGTTCCGCACCGGCCGCCGGCTCAAGGCCTGGAACAAGAACGTGGTCGCGCTGGGCCTGGCCAGCGGCTTCATCGAACCGCTGGAATCCACCAGCATCCACCTGACCATTTCCGCGGTGATGCGGCTGATCGCGCTGTTCCCCACCGACGGCATCGCCCCGTCGATGGCCGACCTTTACAACGACGTCAGCCGCGCCGAAATGGAACACGTGCGCGATTTCATCATCCTGCACTACCACGCCAACCAGCGCGACGAACCGATGTGGCAGGCCTGCCGCGAGATGGCGCTGCCCGAGTCGCTGCAACAGCGGCTGCGCGCCTGGCGCGAGCGCGCGCACGCCTGGCAGGGCAGCGACGAACTGTTCCGGGTGGATTCGTGGATCCACGTGCTTCTCGGCCAGGGCATCGTGCCGGCGCAGCACCACCTGCTGGCGCGCGCGCTGCCCGACCAGGAACTGCAGCGCTTCCTCGACGCGATCCGCCAACCCATCGACCGTGCGGTGGCGCAGATGCCGTCGCAGGAGGCGTTCATCGCGGGCTATTGCAAGGCGCCACCGGAAGTCTGGGCGGGCCGTGCCCCCGCCAGGACGACGGTGCCGGCGTGACGGATAGCCGATTGCCGACGCGCGCGACGCGCCATTGGTCGCGCAAGCACGCGATCGGTCGGTAGCGCCATAGCCTTCACGGCTTTGCCGCGCAGTGCACGCGTGCTGGTTCACGCGACTCGCGCACGCTACGCTTGCGCGGCGTGCGCGGCCAGGACGGCGCCCCGAGTCCTGCCCACGCATTGTCCTGCAGCGACGAGCCTTGGGAGGCTGCCGTGCACACACCAACGCCAACCGCTTGCTCGGATCCGGCAGCGCCGCTGCGCTACCCGCCAGGCTATCCGCCGACCGGCGCGCGCGAGCGATTTTTCATCGGTGTCAGGTGGCTCGGCCCGGACCTGTCGTTCTTCGGGCGACTCTACGCCCAGCAGAAGGCGCGCAGCGGCGAGTTGCTGGATCTGTGGGGTGGTGGCGCGCGACAACAGGCGGCGCGCGCGATCGGTGCCATCTTCATGCATCGCCTGCATTGGCCTGGTCCGTATTTTTCGCCCGACGACGCGGTCGAGGTCATTGGCGGAGGCCCGCGTTTTGCATCGCTGGGCAACGAGGGCGAGCTCGAACACGCGATCCACGACATCCACGCCTCCCTCGGCGTCGCCATGCCGGCGCGCTTCTGGCAAGACGCCGGGACGTTGACCCTTGGCGAGTTAGTGGATGCGCTGCTTGCCGAGGGCATGGCGGCTGCCGGAGGGGCTGCGCCGGCGGCCGATTGAGCCGCAGCGCACCGACAGGCAGGCGGCCGGTGGGCATCCGCCGTCGCTTCATGGCGCTCGCCTGCCCACCGGCATGGCTATCATCGAAGGCCGTCCGTTCCGGAGCTCCATGCATGACGCTGCGAACCCTGTGTCTTTCCGTATCGCTGGCGCTGGCGCTGGCGCTGTCCGCGGCGCTGCCGGCGCATGCCGTCGAATTCACGAAAGCGGAACTGGCGCGCGCCACCGCATTGCAGCAGCGGCTGCTGACGTTGGATTCGCACCTGGACACGCCGGCCAATTTCGAGCGCGGCGACTTCGACATCATGACCGCGCATGCCGGCAACCGGCTGGCGCAGGTGGACTATCCGCGCATGCTCGCCGGCGCGCTGGACGGCGGGTTCTGGGCGATCTACACCGGCCAGGGCGACCGCAGCGCGCAGGCGCATCTGGACGATCGCGACGCCGGGCTGCAACGGTTGATGGCGATCCGCACGCTGCTCGCGGCGCATCCGCAGCAGTTCGGCATGGCCACCACGCCGGCCGACGCGGCGCGGATCAAGGCCGCCGGCAAGCGCGTGGTGTACCTGAGCATGGAGAACGCCAGCCCGCTGGTCGCCGATCCGACGCTGCTGCGCTTCTATTACGCGCAAGGCCTGCGGCTGATGAGCACGGCGCATTTCCTCAACAACGAATTCGCCGACTCGGCCACCGATCCGAAGGGACCGGAATGGCATGGACTGAGCCCGGCCGGAAAGCAGCTGGTGCAGCAGGCGCAGAAGCTCGGCATCGTCATCGACCAGTCGCATGCCTCCGATGCGGTGTTCGACCAGCTGATAGCGCTATCGCCGGTGCCGATCCTGCTCTCGCACAGCGGCGCGCGCGCGCTGCACGCGCATCCGCGCAACATCGACGACGCGCGCTTGAAGGTGCTGGCCGCGCACGGCGGGGTGATCCAGATGAACTCCTACGGCGGCTACCTGATCGACAACGGCGCCAGCCCCGAGCGCAAGGCCGCCGAGGAGGCGTTGATCGCCAGATACGGCGGCTGGGAGCATCTGCAACTGGCCGATGGGCTCACGCTGGGCGAAGAGATGAAGGCGCTGGACGCCAGATATCCGGTGCGGCAGGCGACGCTGGACGATTTCTTCGCGCACCTGGAGCACGTGCTGGCGCTGGTCGGCCCCGAGCACGTGGGCATCGGCATGGACTGGGACGGCGGTGGCGGCGTGGCCGGCATGGAGGACGTCGGCGACCTGCCGAAGATCACCGCCTGGTTGCTGCGCAAGGGCTACAGCGAGCAGCAGATCGCCGCCATCTGGGGCGGCAACCTGTTGCGGGTGATGCAGCAGGCGCAGGATTGGGCGGCGGCGCAGGCGAAGGCCGGGGCTTCCTGAGCCCGCCAAGGACAGAGGCAGCAGCGGCCATCGCGGCAGGCCGCATCCGCGGCTCCAGCTGGCGCTGCGCCCACGGCAAGGACGCGCTGCGCATGCGCTGGCGCATCGCCACCGCGACGCTGCCGCAGCGCGCGTCGATGACGCCAGCACGTGTTGGGCGACTTCGATCGGAACGGGCGCATTGCCGCGCGCTCGGCGTGGATCGGCTGGCCGTGCCAACGCCTGTAGCTGTCGCGCGAGCGAGCGCGACCCGCGTGGTCACGCGCATGGCCTGCAGCGCTCGCGACGCGCGGCATCGGCTAGCATCGGGGCGACCATGAAGATCGTCATCGCACCGGATTCGTTCAAGGAAAGCCTGTCCGCGCTGGAAGTGGCCACGCAGATCGAGGCGGGGTTTCGCGACGTGTTTCCGACGTGGACCTACGTCAAGGTGCCGGTCGCCGACGGCGGCGAGGGTACGGTCGCGGCGCTGGTCGCGGCCACCGGCGGGCGTCGCGTCCCACACACGGCGACCGGACCGCTGGGCGCGCCGGTGGAGGCCTTCTTCGGCATGAGCGGCGATGGCCGCACCGCCATCGTCGAGATGGCCGCGGCGAGCGGGCTGGCGTTGCTGCCGCCGGCGCGGCGCGATGCGCTCGCCGCCACCAGCTACGGCGTCGGCGAATTGATCCTGGCGGCGCTGGACGCCGGCGCGCGCAGCATCGTCGTCGGAGTCGGCGGCAGCGCCAGCAACGATGGCGGCGCTGGCATGGCGCAGGCCCTGGGCGTGCGATTGCTCGACGCGCAGGGCCGTGAGCTCGGCGCCGGCGGCGGTGCGCTGGCCGCGCTTGCGCGGATCGATGCGACCGGCCTGGATCCGCGGTTGCGGCACTGCGACATCCAGGTCGCCTGCGATGTCGACAATCCGCTGACCGGGCCCGCAGGCGCCTCTGCGGTGTTCGGGCCGCAGAAGGGCGCCACCCCGGCGCAGGTCGCGCAGCTCGACGCCAACCTGTCCCACTACGCCGCGGTGATCGACGCCGACCTGGGCATCGCGATCGCCGCGCTGCCCGGCGCGGGTGCCGGCGGCGGCCTGGCCGCGGCGCTGGTCGCGTTCCTGGGCGCGCAGTTGCGCCCGGGCGCGGACATCGTCGCCGAGGCGCTGGGACTGGAGGCGCTGGTGGCCGCTGCCGATCTGGTCGTCACCGGCGAGGGCCGGCTGGACAGCCAGAGCGCGCGCGGCAAGACGCCGCTCGGCGTGGCCCGCATCGCCAAGCGCCACGGCAAACCGGTGGTGGCGATCGGCGGCGGCCTGGGCGCCGACGCGGCGCTGCTGCATGCGCATGGCATCGATGCGATGTTCGGCGCGGTGCCACGCCCCTGCACGCTGGAGCAGGCGCTGGCCGAGGCGGGGGCGAACCTGCGCAGGGCGGCGCGCAACGTGGCCGAAGCGATCCGGATCGGCCGCGATCTGGGGAAGTGAGCGGCGCGCAGGCGCGCGCGCTCGAATCGGGTTGATAGGCCGGACGCGGTTGCACGTCCGAGGCCTGCGCTTCCACGGGCGGAGCAGCAGCCGTTCTTCGCTGCGATGGGGATCTGCTGCGCCCCGGCACGATCAGGCCATGCCAACGAGCGGCAACGAGCCGGCCTGGCGCCCAGGTGCGGTGGCCAGCGCAACCTCGTCCGCGGTTCCGCGAGCGCCTGGCTCCGGCGTCGCAAAGGCTGCTGCCGACAGCAGTCACCACCTGCGCGCATGGCCTCGCAGCAGCCTATTCAGCTACAATGAAAACGATTACAAAAAGGAATTGACCTGCATGAGCACCCAGAACCTTCCCGAGCGCGCGCCGCTCAGCCCGAAGTGGCAGTTCCGCTTCGACTTCTTCGATCGCCACGGCGGACCGGCCTCGCCCGGCTTCAAGCCGGCGTTCAAGGCCCTGTCGTTCGGCGAACGCCTGAAGATCAACATGAACTTCTTCGCGTTCTTCTTCGGCTGGATCTATTTCTTCATCCTCGGCCTGTGGCGCAAGGCGATCGTGCTGATCGGCATCTCGGTGGCGATCGGCGTGCTGTCGTTCTTCCTGCCGAACATGGTCATCAACGGCCTGAGCGTGGCCTATGCGGTGCTGGTCGGCATGATCGCCAACTACGCCTACTACCTGGAAGTGAAGAAGGGCAGCACCAGCTGGAACCCCTTCGAAGGCATGCGCTGGTGGTAAGCGGGATGTAGCCGGGACCGGGGACTCGGGACTCGGGACCCGGAAAAGCGGCGCCGCGGCGCTTTGCCTTATGCTTTTGCTCTTCCGGGTCCCCAGTCCCGAGTCCCGAGTCCCGGCTTCAGGTTCCCATGTCCCCTCCTGCGTCCCGGGCCGCTGCGGCACCCGCCGGCCTGTCCTCCGGCCTGATCGCGCTGTTCGCCGCCGCCTGCGGCCTGGCGGTGGCCAACATCTACTTCTCGCAGCCGCTGATCGGCATCATCGCGCCGGAACTGCGCCTGCACGCGGGCCTGGCCGGGTTGATCGTGGCGCTGACCCAGCTCGGCTACGGCGCCGGCCTGCTGTTGCTGGTGCCGCTGGCGGACGTGGCCGAGAACCGGCGCCTGGCGATCCTGCTGCTGGGCGGGGTGGTGCTGGGCCTGGTCGGCATCGGCCTGTCGCAGTCGGCCGCCGGCTTTTTGATCGGCTCGTTCGTGGTCGGCGTGTGCGCCGTGGCTACGCAGATCCTGGTGCCGTTCGCCTCGCACCTGGCGCCGGAGGCCAGCCGCGGCCGCGTGGTCGGCACGGTGATGGGCGGGCTGCTGGCCGGGATCATGCTGGCGCGGCCGTTCTCCAGTTTCGTCGCTGCCACCCTGGGCTGGCGCGCGGTGTTCTTCCTGTCCGCCGGCATGATGCTGTTGCTGATGGCGGTGCTGCGCTGGCGCCTGCCGCAGCGGCGGCCTGCGCAGCGCGCGTCCTATGCGGCGGTGCTGGCCTCGTTGCCGCGGCTGTATGCCGACACCCCGCTGCTGCGCCGGCGCGCGTTCTACCAGGGCATGATGTTCGCCGCGTTCAACGTGTTCTGGACCGGCTCGCCGCTGCTGCTGGCGCAGTCCTTCGGCATGGACCAGCGGCATATCGCGCTGTTCGCGCTGGCCGGTGCCGCCGGCGCCCTGGTCGCGCCGCTCGCCGGACGCATGGCCGACCGCGGCTGGACCCGCCCGGCTACCGGTTGGGCGCTGACCGCGGCAGCCCTGTCCTTCGGCATCGGCGCCTGGGCCGCGCACGCGCATGCGCTGCTGTGGCTGGTGGTCGCCGCGCTGGTCCTGGATGCGGCGGTGCAGGTGTGCCAGGTGCTGAGCCTGCGCAGCATCTACATGCTTGCACCGGAACAGCGTGGCCGCCTCAACGGCCTGTTCATGACCTCGGTGTTCCTGTGCGGCGCGGCCGGTTCGTTGTTGGCTGCGGCGGTGTTCGCCTACGCCGGCTGGCCGGGACTGTCGCTGCTCGGCGCCGGCTTCGGCGTGGCCGCGCTGCTGTTCTACTTCAGCGAAGTCCGGCGGGCGGCGGTGGCGGCGCGCTGAGCGCGTGCCCGGTGCGCTGTTTTCTGCTTGGATCGGGTGATGCTCGCATCCGTTTCAAGGCATGCATTTGTGGCAACTGGCAGGCCGCGGCGCCGTGAAATTTGTACCTTCTCCCGTCGGGACATGGCTCCCTTTTCGGGGGAAGGTGGCGCGCAGGGGCAAATGAGGGCACGGGCGCAGCCTCGTGCACCCAAACGCGACGAGACGCTTTCGCGCCGTACCCTCACCCCACCCCTCTCCCGGTGGGAGAGGGGCTACGGCTGTTCCTTCTCCCATCGGGAGAAGGTGCCCCGCAGGGGCGGATGAGGGTACGGGCGCAGCCTCGTGTATCCAAACTCCGCGAGACGCTTCGCGCCGTACCCTCACCCCAACCCCTCTCCCGGTGGGAGAGGGGCTATGGCTGTTCCCTTCTCCCATCGGGAGAAGGTGCCCCGCAGGGGCGGATGAGGGTGCGGGCGCAGCCTCGTGTATCCAAACTCCGCGAGACGCTTCGCGCCGGACCCTCACCCCAACCCCTCTCCCGAGGGGAGAGGGGCTATGCGTGGCGTTGTTACTTTTTCCAGAACTGCCATTTCGGCGCCGGCTTGTCCGCCGCCGCCACCGTGGTGGCTTGCTGCGGCGCGAGGCTGCCCTGCACTTGGGCCAGGCGACCCAGCGCGTCGAAGGCGAGGGTGATCCGGCTGCCGCCACGCGTGGCCACGGTCTGCCCGGATTCGCGCTGCAACGCATACTCCTGGTCGTCGAGAAAGCCCTCGGTCATCGCACGGTGATCGAGCGGGAACTGCGCGACCAATTGTCCGAGCAGGCTGAGCACGCGCGCATCGTCGCACGGCGCGAACACGCTGGCGGGAACGTCGTCGAGCAGGAAGAACAGCGCGCCGCCGCGATACGGGCCGCGGTAGTAGCACTGCACGCTGAGTGCGGCGGCGAGCAGGGCCAGCGTGTGGCCGTCGTCGTCCAGCGGCAGCGACGCGGTGGCCAGTTCGGCCGGACCCTCGCGTTCGCCAATTTCGCGCAGCGCGTTCGCCGCGACCAGCAGGTTCTCCGGCAGGTTGCTGGCGGTGTTGGCCCAGGCCCACAGCCAACTGGCGCTGTCCTCGGCGGCGCTGCCCAGCAGCTGGACCGGGAAGTGCAGGTCGTCGTCGAAGTGCGCAATGCCCTCGGCCAGATCCAGGCGCCAGCCGCGTTCGCCGAGCACGTCGGCCAACGCCATCTGCCGGGCGAAGGCGGTGCCGATGTGGCGCGCCAGCAGCGCCTGGAAGGACGGCGTCACGGCCGCGGCGCCTCGCGCCGCAGCAGGCTGTGGCGGCGCCCGTACAGCAGGTAGGCGACCACGCCGATCGCGTTCCACAGCGCGAACCATTTCTGCGTGGTGTGCGGCAGGCTCCAGAACAGGTACAGGCAGCCGCCGATCGCCAGCGGCGCGACCACCCACGCCAGTGGCGTGCGGAACTTGCGCACCCGGTTGGGCTCGCGCACGCGCAGCACCAGCAGGCACGCGGCCACCGCGATGAACGCGGCCAGGGTACCGGCGTTGGCCAGCGCGGCGATCTCGTCCAGCCGCGCCACGCCGGCCAGCGCCGCCACCAGGATCGCGGTGAACAGCGTGGTCGCCACCGGCGTGCCGGTGCGCGCGCTGACCTTGGACAGCCCGCGCGGCAGCAGCCCGTCGCGCGACATCACGAAGAAGATCCGGCTCTGCCCGTACAGGAACGCCAGCAGCACCGTCGGCAACGCGATCACCGCGGCCGCGGCGATCAGCGTCGCCGCCTTGCCCTGGCCGAGTTCGCGCAGGATCAGCGCCAGCGGCTCGGCGCTCTGCCCGAACACCGTGTAGCTCATCGCGCCGACCGCGGACAGCGCCACCAGCACGTAGATCAGCGTGCAGCCGACCATCGAGCCGAGGATGCCGATCGCCAGGTCGCGCTCGGGTTTCTTGGTTTCCTCGGCCGCGGTGGAGATCGCATCGAAGCCGTAGAAGGCGAAGAAGATGATCGCCGCCGCGGCCATCACCCCGCGTTCGACGCCGTCGGCGCCCATCGTCTTGGCGAAGCCGAACGGCATGAACGGCTCCATCCGCGCGCTGTCGAAATGCGGCAGCGCGATCACCACGAACACGGTTAGGGCGACGATCTTCACCGCCACCAGCACCGCGTTGACGGTGGCGCTGGCCTGGGTGCCGAGCATCAGCATGCCGGCGACGACGAAGGTGATCAGCACCGCCGGCAGGTTGACGAATCCGCCCGGCACGTGCGGCCCGGCGGTCAGCCATAGCGGCAGGTCCACGCCCACGCCCTTGAGGAAGCCCACCGCATAGCCGGACCAGCCCACCGCCACCGTGCTGACCACCAGCGAGTACTCCAGGATCAGGCTCCAGCCCACCACCCAGGCGATGCTCTCGCCGAGCGCGATGTAGCTGTAGGTATAGGCGCTGCCGGCGGCCGGCATCATCGTCGCCATCTCCGCATAGGCCAGCGCGGCGCAGGCGCAGATCGCCCCGGCCACCGCGAACGACAGCAGCACCGCCGGGCCGGCCTTGTCGGCGCCGACCCCGATCAGGGTGTAGATGCCGGTGCCGACGATCGCGCCGATGCCCAGTGCCACCAGGTGCGGCCAGCTCAGCGTGGGCACCAGTCGGCGCCCGGCCTCGTGGACGGTGACCAGATCGAGCGACTTGCGCCGGAACAGGAACGACATGCGGGCCTCGGGAAGCGATGGGACAAGCCCGCGAGTGTCGCCCAATGCGGTGCAGCAAAGCTACGGGAGCGCGTGGCGGACGGCATCGCGGCGGCGCGCCCTGCACGACGGCGCGGTCAGGGCAGGCCGTTGCGCCCGTGCGCCAGGAACCCGGGACGCGCCGACAGCCGCTCGTGGTACGCCTCCACCGCCGTCAGCGTCGGGCGCGGCATCGGCGTGGCCATCCAGCGCTGGGTGGCCAGGCCGAGCACGATGTCGGCCAGGGTGAAGTCCGCGCCCGCCGCATAGGCGCCGGTGCGCTGCAGCTGCGCGTCGAGAATGCCCATGTGCCGGTGCCAGTCCGCCGTGCTGCGCGCGATCGCCGTGGCGTCGCGATGGTCGGGGCTGTCGCGCACCAATGCCATGAACGCGTAGCGCCAGGCGTTGTTCAATTCGGTGGCCTGCCAGTCCATCCATTGCTCGACGTGGGCGCGACCCTGCGCGGCGGCCGGCAGCAGGTCGCTGCGCCCCTGGCGCGCCGCCAGGTAGCGGCAGATGCTGTTGGACTCCCACAGCACGAAGTCGCCGTCGCGCAGCACCGGGACCAGCGCGTTCGGATTCAACGCACGGAACGCCGGCGTGTCCACCGCGGCGAAGCCGGCGCCATAGGGCAGCTGTTCGATCGCCAGGTCCAGTTCCGCGCACAGCCACAGCACCTTGCGCACGTTGATCGAGGACGACTTGCCGTACAGGGTGAGCATGCGGTCGGGCCGAGTGTGGGGCGGCCGAGCGTGCACCAGCGCGGCATCGTGCGCAATGCGTCGCGCTCGCCAGCAGCGCGCACGCTCAGCGCGACATGCTGGTCAGGGCGTGGCCGACGCGCGGCCGTGGCGCAGCTGCTGCGACGCGGCCGGCTACACTGGCGGCATGCAAACCGATCCCCATTTCCTGATCCTGGCCGGCCTGCTGTGCGCGGTCATCGTGCTGTTGCTGGCGCTGCTGTTGCGCCGGAACAATCCCGCGGCGCTGGAACAGGCCCTGCGCGAGGAACAGCGCAGCGGCCGCGGCGAACTGCGCGAGCAGCTCGACAGCCTGGCGCGGCAGCAGGACGCGCGCAGCGAGGGCTTCGCCCGCCATCTGGCCGACCTGTCCACCCGCACCGACCAGCGCCTGGACCTGCTGCGCGAGGCGCTGACTGAGGACGCGCGCCGCGGCCGGGTCGAGGCCGGCGAGGCGCAGCAGCGCGTGGCCGAACTGCTCAACCAGCGCCTGCTCGAAATGCGCGGCCAGCTCGACGCGTTCGGTCAGCAGCAGGACGCGCGCATGCTGCACTTCGGCCAGCAACAGAGCGAGCTGATCGCGCGCATCGACGCGCACCTGACCGGATTGCGCGAAACCCTGGTCGAGGATGCGCGCCGCGGGCGTCTGGAAGGCGCCGAATCGCAGCAGCGCTTCGCCGACGCGCTCGGCCAGCGGCTCAACGAACTGATCCAGCGCAACGAGCAGCGCATCGGTGAGATGCGCGCCACCCTGGAAGAGCGGCTGAAGGAACTGCAGGCCGACAACGCGGCCAAGCTCGAGCAGATGCGCGGCACCGTCGACGAGAAGCTGCAGACCACGCTCAACACGCGCCTGGATGCGTCGTTCAAGCTGGTCTCCGAGCGGCTCGAGCAGGTCCAGCGCGGGCTGGGCGAAATGCAGCAGCTGGCCACCGGCGTCGGCGACCTCAAGCGCGTGCTGAGCAACGTCAAGAACCGCGGCGGCTGGGGCGAGGTGCAGCTGGAGAACATCCTCGAGCAGACCCTGACCCAGGAGCAGTACGCGCGCGGCGTGAAGGTGCGCCCGGAGCGCAACGAGATGGTCGATTTCGCGGTGCGCCTGCCCGGCCGCGGCCACGAGGACACGCCGGTGTGGCTGCCGATCGACGCCAAGTTCCCGCGCGAGGACTACGAGCGGCTGCTCGACGCGCAGGAACAGGGCGATCCGGACCTGGTGCTGACGATGGGCGCGCAACTGGAACGCGCGATCCGGGTGCAGGCCAAGTCGATCAGCGACAAGTACATCGCGCCGCCGCACACCACCGACTTCGCGGTGATGTTCCTGCCCACCGAAGGCCTGTACGCCGAAACCCTGCGCCGGCCCGGCTTGGCCGACCTGCTGCAGCGCGAGCACCGCATCGTCATCGCCGGCCCCACCACCGTCACTGCGTTGCTCAACAGCCTGCAGATGGGCTTTCGCACGCTGGCCATCGAGAAGCGTTCCAGCGAAGTGTGGGGCGTGCTGGCGGCGGTCAAGAGCGAGTTCGGCAAGTTCGCCGGCATCCTGGAAAAGGCCGAAAAGCAGATCAGCACCGTCGGCAAGAGCCTGGGCGATGCCAGCCGCAAGACCCGCACCATCGAGCGCCGCCTGCGCGGGGTGGAGACGTTGGCCGATGCGCAGCTGGCGCCGCTGCTCGATCTGGAACTGCCGATCGCCGATCCGGATCCGGACGAGGATGCCGCGCGCGACGAACAGGAGTGAGCGCATCGCGCACGGTCCTGCATCCGCCGCAACGCGCGCGCTGCGATACTGAGCATCGCAACCCTGTCCGAATGGAGACGCCGATGTCGATGCGCTGGTCCACCCTGTTGTCCTGCCTGCTGCTGGCCGCCTGCGCCAGCGGCCCGACCCCGCATGCCACGCCCGCAGCGCAGTCCGGCAGCGATGGCGCCGAGGCGGCGCCGGACGCTGCGGCGTGCACCGCGCAGGGCGGCAGCCTGCGTCCGCTCGGCCGGCGCGGCCTGCTCAAATGCGTGGTTCCGTTCGCCGACGCCGGCAAGACCTGTAGCGACAGCGGCCAGTGCCGCGGCGATTGCCTGGCGGTGACGCCGGTGCCGACCGGCACCGCCGCCCAGGGCGTGTGCCAGCGCGACATCAGCGAGAATTTCGGCTGCCGGCAGCAAGTGCAGGGCGGCGTGGGCGCTTCGCAGATCTGCGTCGACTGAACCCGTCGCGCCATGGCCGCGGCGTGGTCATGCGCCTATGCTTGCGCTCCCACCCGTTGTTAGGAGCCGCGCATGCACCAGTCGATCCAGGACATCCCGCTGACCACCATCGAAGGCCAGCCCGCGTCGCTGGCCGAGCATCGCGGCAAGGTGCTGCTGCTGGTCAACGTCGCCTCCAAGTGCGGGCTGACCAAGCAGTACGAAGGGCTGGAGGCGCTGTACCGCGAAAAGCAGGCCGACGGGCTGGAAGTGCTCGGTTTTCCCGCCAATGACTTCAAGGGCCAGGAGCCGGGCAGCGAGGCGGAGATCCAGCAGTTCTGCCAGCTCACCTACGACGTGACATTCCCGATGTTCGCCAAGATCGCGGTCACCGGAGAGGCGACGCATCCGCTGTACCGCGCGCTGATCGATGCGCAGCCGCACACCGAGGGCGAGGGCCCGATGCGCGAGAAGCTGCTCGGCTACGGCATCGAGCCCAACCCGGCGCCGGGCGTGCTGTGGAACTTCGAGAAGTTCCTGGTCGGCCGCGACGGCCAGGTCGTCGGCCGCTTCGCGCCGGACGTGACGGCCGAGGATCCGCGCCTGCGCACGGCGATCGAGGCGGCGCTGGCGTAAACGGCCTGCGGCGTTCGCTGCCGCAAGGCCATGCCTGGCTATCCGGATGCGCTGTTTTGGCTCCGGGTGGCTCGGCCATCGGACCCGAGGAGCCATCGCACCCCTTGCGGTTCCGGCTCCGCTCGTCGCGGCTGAAGCCGCTCCCACAGTAGTCACGCAGCTGGCGCTCGTCGCTGATCCAGGCGGCGGACGCGCGCGCCTGCCATTGCGGATTGTGCTGCGTCGCGAGTGCATGCAGCTCGCGGCGTCGCCTTTGCTGTCGCTTCGGCTTCGGCTTTGGCTTGGCTTTGGCTGTTGCTTTTGACTTACCGGGTTCCCTTCCGCAGCGGCGGATGGACCGGGGAAAAACCCCGAAGGGGCGGCGCACATGGATGTGCGCCGTTCGCGGCAGGGGCAGGATGCCCCTTCCGCGAATCCCCGGTGCATCCGCGGACCCGGAGCGCGCAGCGCGGAGGGCGCGTAGGCAGGGCGCGCTTTCTTTTGGTTACTTTTCTTTGCGCGAGCAAAGAAAAGTGACTCGCCGCAAGGCGAAAGCTTTGCCTTTGCCGTTGTCTTGGTTCTGGCACTCAAATTTGAAGCTTTGAAGCTTTGGAGCAAGAGCAACAGCTTCCGCTGGCGCGGGTCACTTTTCTTTGCTTGTGCAAAGAAAAGTAACCAAAAGAAAGCACACCCCGCAGCGCGCCTTCCGCGCTTCGCGCTCCAGGTCCGCAGTCCCAACGGGCATTTTTCGACGGCACATCCATGTGCCGGCGAAAAACGGCGCGCATCCTGCGCGCCGCCCTTCGGGTATTCGCCCGCCGGGCCTGCCGCGCTGAGGGGGCCCGGTAAATCAAAAGCTAAGCAACAGCAGGAGCGACAGCAGGAGCAACGGCAAGAACAACGGCAAGAGCAACGCAAGAGCAACGGCAATAGCAACGGCAATAGCAACGGCAATAGCAACGGCAATAGCGAAGCCTGCTGCGTGCACGGCATGCATGGCATCCGCGATGCCGCCGGGCGTCCTGCGCCGCAAATCGCGCCGCAATGCTCTCTCACGATCGCGATGCCCCCACAGCGGGATGGCAGAAGGATTCAGCCACAAAAAAACCCGGCCGAAGCCGGGTTTTTTCGTATCGCCGCGAGCGCGCCAGCCTCAGCGGCTGCCGCCGCGCCACTCCGGGATCGGCATCGCGTCCACCGGCACGGTCGGATTGGTCTCTTCCTCGCGCAGATAGTCGGGCAGATCGTTGTCCTGGCGCTTGTGCGTGTGCAGGTCGCCTTCGATCTGGTAGCTGCGGCGCTGCATCCACGCGTCGCGGGTCAGCTGGTACTCGTCGGGCGCCTCGTCGCGCAGGCTGTCCAGCGACAGCAGCTGCGCGCGAGTGTCCACCAACTGCAGGCCCTGCAGGCCGATGCGCACCGTGTCTTCCTCGATCTGCCGCAACGGCGACAGCGGCGCGTCGCCGGCCAGGCCGAAGACGTCGCGGACCGTGCGCGGCCCGAACAGCGGCAGCTCCACGTAGCGCGAGCGGCGCCAGCCCCAGGCGCCGAGCGTCTGGCCGAAGTCCTCGCTGCGCCGCGGCAGCTTGGCGTCGCTGGCCGGGTCGAAGATGCCGGCGATGCCCAGCGTGCTGTTCATCAGGAACCGGCCCAGGGTCTGTCCGGCCTGCAACGGCCGGCCCTGCAGCAGCTGGTTGACCATGGTCAGCGGCGAACTGAGGTTGTCGAAGAAGTTGGTCACGCCCAGCCGCACCGGCCGCGGCACCACGTTGACGTAGGCGCGCGCCAGCGGCCGCGCCACTGCGCGGTCGACCACGTTGTTGAAGGTGTGGACCTTGCGGTTGAACTTCTCCCACGGGTCGAAACTCTGCGGCACGGCGACGCCGGCCGGCAGCGTCGGGTCGGCGACCGGGTTGTACGGGTCGCTGCCGTACAGCGCGGCATAGTCGTCCTCGGCCGCGGTCTCGGCGCCGCCGGTCGGCGGTGTGCCCGCAGCAGCGGCCATCGCCTCGCCGGCGGCGGGTGCCTGTGCCGCCTGGGCTTCGGCGGCGGCCTGCGTCGCGGCCTCGGCGGCGCGCGCGTCATCGGCGGCAGCCGTGTCGGCGGGCATCGCCTCGGGGGTGGCCACGGCCGCTTGCGGCGGCGGTGGCGTGCGTTTGGGAGCGCCGGCACAGGCGCCCAGGGCGGCGACCAGGGCCAGGGAAGTGAGAATACGCAGCACGTTCATGGGATCAGCTCGCCGCCGGGGGAGATTGGAAATCCAGGGTCGAGGCCAGCCGGTAGGCGGCACTCAATTCGGTCAGGCCGGCCGGGGCGCCGTGGATGGCGACCTCGGCCTGGCCCTGCGCACGCAGGCGTGCGGCCAGTTCGGCGAGCAGCGCCAGGCCGGCGCTGTCCACCCGCGATACCTCGCGCAGATCCAGCGCGCGCGCGCCGGCCAGCAGCGGCAGCGCCGCCGGCCACAACGCGGTGGCGGCGGCGCGGTCGAGCACGCCGCTCAGCGCGAGCGTGTCGCCGTCGCGACGCAGGCGTGGCTCACTTCTTGTCACTGCTGCTCGCCGGTGCGACCTGCAGCGCGCCGTTGCGCAGGTCGGCCGCGACCTGCGGGATCGACTTGGTGCGCAGCGGGGTGTCGAACTGGTTGCGGAAGGTCTGCACGTACGACACGCCTTCCACCATCACGTCGAAGATCTTCCAGTTGCCGCCGGTATTGCGCACCAGGTAGTCGACCGGGATCGGGTCGCCGCCGCTGCGCAGCAGTTCGGTGGAGACCTTGGCGCCGCGACCGCCCGGCAGCGGGGTTTCCGACTTCACCCGTACCTGCGGCTTGCCTTCGAAGGTCAGCAGCGAGGTGCCGTAGCGCTGCATCAGGTTGTCGGCCATCGCATCGGCGAACAGCTTGACGTCGGCATCGGAGGCGCCGCGGCCGTGCACGCCGAGCACCAGGCGCGCGGCATAGTCGCGGTCGAAGGACTTGTTCATCTCGCTGTCGATGAACTGCTTGAGCGCGGCGTTGTTGCTCTTGAACTCGGCGCGGCGCTGTTCCAGCGTGGCCAGGATGCGGGTGCTGTTGTCGAGCACGACCTTGCTGGCCGAACCCTGCTGGGCGGCGGCGGCGCCGGCGGGCGCGGCCTGCGCCAGCGCGACGGCGGGGGCGGCGACGGCCAGCGCAGCGGCGAGAGCGGCGGAGAGCAGTTTATTGGTCATGGCTTGGGTTCCGTTTCCGTAGAGGGAGTGGGGCTGTTCGCGGAGGATGCGGCAGCGGGTGTCGCGCCGGTGTTACTTCCGCCGCTGCCGCCGCCGAACATGTACTTGCCGACCAACTGGATCAGGTCCACCGCCGGCTGGGTGAAGGCGATCTCCTGGCCCGGCTTGAGCGTGTCCGGATCGCCGCCGGGCTGCAGCCCGACATAGCTTTCGCCGAGCAGGCCGCTGGTCAGGATACCGGCCGAGGTGTCGGCCGGCAGGTCCTTGTAGCGGTCGTCGATGGCCAGGGTCACCACCGAGTCGAACTTGGCCGGGTCCAGCTCGATCTTGGCCACCTGGCCGATGATCACCCCGCCGATCTTCACCGGCGCCTGCTGGCGCAGCTGGCCGATCTGCGAGAACCGGGCGGTCAGCTCGTAGCGGCCGCCGCCGAACCCCCACTGGCGGTTGGTGGAGGCGAGCGCCAGCACCAGCAGCGAGGCCAGGCCCAGCAGCAGAAAGGCGCCGACGGCGAACTCGAGACGGGGACCACGGATAGCCATAACGTGTCTACCTTGTTGATTCATCCGGGCCGCGGCGACAGTGCCGGGGCCGTTAAAGCGGTGACCCGCCGGCGACGGCGGGCCTCGGTGCGGCGTGCGGTTCCTACTGGAACAGCAGCGCCGACAACACGAAATTGAACATCAGCACCAGCAGCGAGGCGTTCACCACCGCGCGGGTGGTGGCCACCGAGGTGCCCTCGATGGTCGGCTCGGCATGGAAACCGACGTACGAGGCGACCAGCGCCGCGGTACCGCCGAACACCGCCGACTTCAGCATCGCCACGCCGAAGTCGTCCCAGAAATCCACGCTGCTCGACAGCGCCGACCAGAACGTGCCCTTGTCCAGGCCCAGCACGTGCACGGCCTCGAAGTAGCTGGCGCTGATCGCCAGCGAGCAGAAGATGCCGGTCAGCAGCGGCACGGTCAGCACCGCCGCCCAGAAGCGCGGCGCCACCGCCTTGGCCACCGGGTCGATCGCCATCAGCTCCAGTGCCTTGATCTGGTCGGTGGCGCGCATCAGGCCCAGTTCGGCGGCAATCGAGCTGCCGGCGCGGCCGATGAACAGCAGCGCGGTCAGCACCGGCGCCAGCTCGCGGTACAGCGACAGCCCCAGCAGCGTGGACAGGGCGTCGGAGGCGCCGTAGGTCTGCAGCGTGCGGTAGCCCTGCAGGGTCAGCACCAGGCCGACGAAGGCGCCGCCGACGGCGATGATCGGCAGCGAGCGCGCGCCGACCTTGTAGATCTCGCGGACCAGCTCGGCCAGGAAATCGCGGGTCGGCAGCGAGCCGCGCAGCACGGTGATCGAGAACAGCCCGGCACGGCCGAGCGCGCGGATCGAGGCGACGGCGCCCATCAGGCGGCGCTCCGCGCACGCGCCGGCGCATCGAACGGGATCGGACCGTCCGGGCGGCCGTGCAGGAACTGCTGCAGCAGCGGGTCGGCGCTGGCCTGCAGCGCGTCCGGGGTCCCAGCGAAGACCACGCCGCCGTTGGCGATGGCCACCGCCTGGTCGCAGATCGGCAGGGTCTCGTGGACGTGGTGGCTGACGATGATGCTGGTCAGGCCGAGGGTGTCGTTGAGGCGCTGGATCAGGCTCATGATCACCCCGGAGGCGATCGGGTCCAGCCCGGTCAGCGGTTCGTCGTAGATCATCAGCGGCGGGTCAAGGGCCAGCGCGCGGGCCAGCGCCACGCGCCGCGCCATGCCGCCGGACAGTTCGCGCGGCCATGCATCGGCGACGGCGAGCAGGCCCACCGCATGCAGCTTCAGCGCCACCAGCCGTTGCAGCACCGGTTCGGGCAGGCGGGTGTGGGCGCGCAGCGGCAGCGCCACGTTCTCGGCCACGCTCAGGTCGGTCAGCAGGCCGTTGCCCTGCAGCAGCACGCCGATGCTCTTGCGCGTCTCGCGCAGCGCGCGGCTGCCGTGCGGCAGCGGCTGGCCGAACACCTCGACCGTGCCGGCGACCGGGACCAGCTCGCCGGTCAGCGCCGCCAGCAGCGTCGACTTGCCGCTGCCCGACGGGCCGAGCACCGCGGTGATGCTGCCGCGCGGCACCGCCAGCGAGACGTCGCGCAGGATCGCGCGGCCGCCGCGGTCGATGCGCACGCCGGACAGCTGCACCAAGTTGGATTCGGGAGACGCCATCGCGGCCTTTAACGAAAAATCAACACAGGATTGAGCCAGTCCGCTGAACTTAACCGAACTGGGCCGTGCAGTATTGTCGCATCCGTGAAGCCCGCGTGCGCGTGGTCCGGGGACGCCGTACATGCAACAGCGTGTCTTGGGTCTGGGCCGGCCGGTTCCATGCCGGGCTTCGGCAGATGCTCCGAGGCGCTGCGCTTTACGCCGCCATGCCGGTCCTGCGATGCAATGCGGTGGCGCGCGCAGCCACTGTAGCGTGACGGCGCCCGATCTGTCGGCGCTGCGCCGCGCCGGCCTTGTGCGCGCTGCCGCGGACCGCCACGATGCGCGAGGCGATGGCGCCGCGACAGGGAGTCGTACATGGAATTGCTGACGTTGGAACATTTCGCCGGAAGCGTGAACGAGACGTTCGCGGCGGAGTTGAACGAGGGCGAGATCTCCTTCGTGCTGGTCGAGGCGCGGCCCTTGCCGATCAAGACCCCCGCGCAGCGCGCGCCGTTCTCGCTGCTGTTCCGCAATACCTCCTCGTTCCTGTTCCCGCAACAGATCTACCGCATGCGCCATGCGCGCCTGGGCGAAGTGGGGATCTTCCTGGTGCCGGTGGCGCGCGAGCGCGAGGGCTTCCTGTACCAGGCCGTGTTCAACTGAGCGCCGGCGCCGCGCAGGCGGCGCGCCAGTGCATCTGCAGGTGGGTTTCGCTGGCGTCGCCGGCGAGGAAGCCCAGCCGCGCGTACAGCCGCTGTGCGGCGGGATTGGCATGCATCACATGCAGCGACAGCGGGCATCCGGCCGCGGCCGCCAGCGCTTGCGCGTGCGCGACCAGCGCGGTGCCCACGCCCTGCCCGCGCCAGACCGGCAGCAGGCTGATGTCGACCAGCACGTGTTGCGCCGCGCCGCGCTGCAGGTAGAGCCTGCCCAGCGGCGCCTGCGCGGTTTCCACGATCAGGAAGTCGGCGTCGGCGAAGTGGCTTACATAGTGCGCATGCTGCAGCGCGAACTGCTGATCGAGGAACGCGCGCTTGGCAGCGTCCGGCCATGGGATAGCGGCCAGCTCCGCGTTGCGGGTGCTGGCGTACAGGTCGCGCAGCCAGGGCAGGTCGGCTTCGCGTGCGGCGCGCAGGCCGATGCCGCGCGCGCGCAATATGCCCGGCTGGGCGACGGGCTCGCGTCCAGCCGGAAAAGTCGGCGCCGGCGTACCGGCGGCGGCGGACATGCGGGTCGCCTCAGTCGAACGATGGGTAGACACCCGACAGCGCGATGCAGAAGTTCACCGCCAGGTAGGGCTGCTGGTTCTCGTGCGCCAGGCCGTTGCCGGTGGGCAGCAGCGCCGCCGGCGAGAATTGGGCCTCGGGCTGCGCCACCGTCGCGAACGGACGCGCCGCAGCGCTGCCCAGCGACGACAGCGCCGCGCCGTTGGCGGGGGTCCCGGTTCTCTTGGCCGGGTCCGGTTGCGAGAACGCGGTGATGCCGTGCTGGTGCGGCGGGATCTGCGTGGTCGACAGGCTCACTCCGGCCGAGCCGAAGCTGTCGCCGCGCTGCCGGCTACTCAATCCCGGCCCCTGGCCCTGTTCGCAGCTGGCACGCCCGCAGAAATTCGGCAGCTGGAACGTCGTGCTGCCGTTGCCGCCGTAGGCCGTGCCGAGCAGCGAGTACAGCGTGGTGTTCTGCTGCACCGGCAGCATGGCACCGTTGCACAGCGCCCAGCCGACGGGATTGAAGTCGAAGCCGAACAGCTGGATTTCGCCGATATAGGGTTCGGTCATGAACGCGGTCCTCCGGTGGAACGGGCAGGCACCACGGCGAGCGCGGCGCGGCGAATGGGGTCAGCTCTGCTGCGGAAAGATGCCGGCGGTGGAGATGCAGTACTGCACCGTCAACGTGGGCATGACGTTGTCGTGCGGCAGGCTGCCGCCCGTGATCGTGGTCGACTGCGTCGCCATTGGCAACGCAACGACGCCGCTGATGTCGGTCGCATAGAACATGTCGCCGGCGACCGTGCCGGGCAGCAGGCCGGTCGGTGCGGTGGCAGTGGCGGCGGCGGTCGTGGCCACCAGCGTATGCGTGTGCGCGGGCATCTGCAGGCCGGTCAGCGTGACCGTCTCGGTGCCAGAGGTTTGCGCGATGACATAGTTGCTCAGGCCCGGTCCCTGTCCCTGATGCAGCGGCAAGCGCCCACGCAGGTCCGGGACCGCGAACGTGTTCTGCCCATCGCCGCCGTAGGTGGTACCGATCAGCATGAACAGGACTTCGTATTCGGAGATCGACAACAGGCTGCCGTCGCACGCCTGCCAGTTCTGCGGGGTGCGGCCGAAGCCGAACATGCGGATCTCGCCGATGAAGGGAGTTGCCATGGTGTCCTTCCTGGTCGATGGTGGCGCTGCGCGCCATCGGCGCGCGGATGGAGGGCTCAGCTGCGCGAGGGGAAGATGCCGTTAAGCGCGATGCAGAAATTGATCGTGGTGTACGGCTGCAGGTTCGGATGCGGCTGGCTGCCGCCGGCCGGACCCACCGTCGCCGGATTCATCGCCACCAGCGTCCCGGGCGCCCCATACAACGCGGTGGCCGGACCGGTGGTGCTGGCGTTGTTGGCGAACGAGCGGCCAGAGGGATTGCGGTTGTTGCCCGTGGTGTTCGAACACTCCAGAAAATGATTGTGCGCGGGCAGATTGCTTGGCAGCAGCGAGACGTTCTCGGCGCCGGCGCTCTGGCCCATCGGCAGCGGCGACGGTTGCCAGGCCGGATCGGCAGATGGCGAGAAGCCGACCGGGGTGCGCCCACGCATGTCCGGCAGCGCGAAGGTGGTGCTGCCATTGCCGCCGAAACGGGTGCCGAGCAGGCTGAAAAGCACCTGGTTCTGGTTGATTGGCAGCACCTGCCCGTTGCACTGCGCAAAATACTTGGGCGCGAAAACGAAGCCGGTCATCATGATCTGACCAACGAAGAACTCGCTCATGCGGATCTCCCCCCGAATGGTTTGACGCCGACATCGTGCCTGGCGCAAGCGCACTTAAACACGTCCCTTGCGCGAAACAAGCTTTGATAATGCTGAACTAGACAGTT
This sequence comes from Xanthomonas sp. CFBP 8443, assembly GCF_025666195.1. Taxonomy (NCBI): domain Bacteria; kingdom Pseudomonadati; phylum Pseudomonadota; class Gammaproteobacteria; order Lysobacterales; family Lysobacteraceae; genus Xanthomonas; species Xanthomonas sp. CFBP 8443. The sequence goes on along the minus strand of NZ_CP102592.1, from coordinate 5,129,343 downwards.
TCAGTGCATTTGTTGCTTTACGAATATGTGAATTTACTGTTCAAATGCCGCTGCAGCGTGGAGGGGAATACGCCTTTTAAAGCCTATAACCATGCTGTCCGAGGCACCAGGAGCGTTGCCGGCGCCAGTGGGATGGCGTGATCTTCCGGGGAAATGGAATATGTCTACGAATTGCACCGTTGCGCACGCAAGTGCGCGTGCCTTTGTGCGCTTGCCGCTGATTTTTGCGCTGCTGTTGCTGACGATGTCGTATTCCGGCCTGGCCGCCGCAGCGGCCTCGCAGTACTGCCCGACCGTAAGCAGGACCGTTGTGCAGGGCAACTCCGTCGTCATCGACGTCAGCAATTGCGACGGGCCGTCTGATCTCGGACTCGGTGAGGACAGTAGTCAGCCAACAAACGGCACCAGCGTGCTTAGTGGCCTCGGCGCAGGTGGGGCGCAGACCGTCACCTATACCCACAACGGCAATGCGGCAACGTCCGACAGCTTCTATTACTTCGACGGAGACGGCGACACCATCACCTTCAACATCACCATCACCCCAGCGCTATCGGCCAGCATCGCGGTCGCGCCGGCCAGCCGCAACGAAGACAGCGGCGCGGCCTTCACCTACACGGTGACGCTGAGCCAGACCAGCAATTCGGCGACGACGGTCAACATCGCCTCCAGCGGCACCGCCACCAGCGGGGGGGACTACAACGGCGCGGTGGGCAGCGTCGTGATTCCGGCCAATACCACCACCGCCACGTTCCCCATCACGCCGATCGCCGACGGCACCGTCGAAGCGGACGAGACGGTGATCATGAGCGTGGTCAGCGGCAGCGGTTACGGCATCGGCAGCCCGTCCGCGGCGACCGCGACCATCCTCGACGACGACGTGCCCAGCGCGTCGATCGCGGTGGCCCCGGCCAGCGTGTCCGAGGACGGCGCCACCAACCTGGTCTACACCGTCACGCTCGACCAGGCCCCGGTGAACGCGACGTCGGTCGCCTTCAGCGTCGGCGGCAGCGCCACGTCCGGCGCCGATTACGCGGCCGTGAGCTCGCCGCTGGTGATCGGCGCCGGCCAGACCATCGGCACCATCACCATCAATCCGACCGCCGACGGCACCGTCGAACCCGACGAAACCGTGGTGATCAGCCTGGCCGCGGGCAGCGGCTACAGCGTGGGTTCGCCCGATAGCGCCACCGGCACCATCGCCAACGACGATGTGCCCTCGCTGAGCATCAACAATGTGAGCCTCAACGAAGGCGATGCCGGCACCAGCAACGCGACCTTTACCGTCTCGCTGAGCCAGCCGGCCGGCGCCGGCGGCGTCAGCTTCGACATCGCCACGGCCGATGGCTCCGCCACTGCGGGCGTGGACTACGTCGCCTCGAGCCTGACCGGGCAGACCATCCCCGCCGGCAGCAGCAGCGGCACCTTCACCGTGCTGATCAACGGCGACTCGCTCAACGAAGCCAACGAGAACTTCTTCGTCAACGTCAGCAACGTCAGCGGCGCCAGCGTCAGCGACCCCCAGGGCCAGGGCACCATCGTCAACGACGATGCGCAGCCGACGCTGTCGATCGACGATGTCAGCGTCAACGAAGGCAACAGCGGCACCACCACGGCCACCTTCACGGTGAGCCTGAGCGCGGCCAGCGGCCAGACCGTATCGGTCGACTACGCCAGCGCCGACGGCACCGCCACCGCCGGCAGCGACTATGTCGCGCGCGTCGGTACGCTGACCTTCGCGCCGGGGACCACCGCGCAAGGCGTGGCGATCACCGTCAACGGCGATACCGCGGTCGAGCCGAACGAGACCTTCAGCGTCGATTTGTCCGGCGCCAGCAACGCGGGCATCGCCCGCGCCACCGGCACCGGCACCATCACCAACGACGATGCGGTGGTGACTGTCGGTCCGGCGTCGCTGCCATCGGCGACGGCGGGCACCGCCTACAGCCAGAACCTGAGTGCCAGCGGCGGCACCGCGCCTTACTCCTTCGTGATCAGCGCGGGAGCATTGCCGGCCGGATTGACCTTGAGCGCCGCCGGCGTGCTGTCCGGCACGCCGACCGCCAGCGGCAGCTTCAACTTCACCGCGACCGCCACCGACAGCGGCGGCAGCCCCACCAGCGGCAACCGCGCCTACGCGCTGGTCGTGGCCAGCCCGACGCTCACCCTGCCGGCCACCACCCTGGCGGGCGGTACTGCCGGCCAGGCGTACACGGCCGCCATCAACCCGGCGACCGGCGGCATCGCGCCGTACACCTATACGCTCAGCGCCGGCGCATTGCCGGCCGGCGTCACGGTCAACAGCGCGACCGGTGCACTCAGCGGCACGCCGACCGTGGCCGGCAATTTCAACTTCAGCCTGACCGCGACCGACAGCACCACCGGCAGCGCCGGGCAGGCGAGCCAGAGCTACAGCCTGAGCATCGTGTCGCCGACGCTGAGCATAGCGCCGCCGACGCTGCCGACCGGTACGGCCGGCAGCGCCTATAGCCAGACGCTGAGTGCGAGCGGCGGCACCGCGCCGTACAGCTACGCGGTCAGCGCCGGCGCGTTGCCGACCGGGCTGAGCCTGGCGGCCGGTGGCGCGCTGGCGGGCACCCCGACGGTTGCCGGTAGCTTCGCCTTCACCGTGACCGTCACCGACGCAGGCAGCTTCACTGCGGCGCAGGCGTACACGCTGTCGATCGCCGCGCCGACGCTGAGCGTCGCGCCGCCGACATTGCCGTCAGGCACGGTCGGCAACGCCTACAGCCAGACCCTGAGCGCCAGTGGCGGCACCGCGCCGTACAGCTACGCGGTCAGCGCCGGCACCTTGCCGGCCGGTCTGACCCTGGCCGCGGGCGGCGCGCTCTCGGGCACCCCGACCGCCATCGCCAGTTCTACCTTCACCGTGACTGTCACCGACGCGCACGGCTTCACCGCGGCACAGGCCTACACCGTGGCGATCGCCGCGGCGGTGCCGGCACCGGTGGCGGTGGACGATACCGGCGCAACGCTGGTCGAGACGGCGCTGACCCTGGCGGTGACCGGCAACGACACCGGCAGCATCGACACGATCGCGGTGACGACGGCGCCGACCCACGGCACCGCGGTGGTGAACGGCGTGCAGCTGATATACACGCCGGCCGCCGGCTATGTCGGCGCCGACACCCTGAGCTATACCGCCACCGGCGCTGGCGGCACCTCGGCGCCGGCCACGGTCACCATCACCGTCAATGCGCGTCCTGTCGCGGCGTCGGCGACGATGCAGGCGGTGTCCGGCGAAGCGCAGACGGTGGATCTGACCCGCAACGCGACCGGTGGGCCGTTCGTGGCTGCCGCGCTGGTGGCGATCATGCCGGCCAATGCCGGCACCGCGACCATTACCCGCAGCGGCGGCGCGGCGGCGACTGGTGTTCCGACCGCAGCCGCGGCCGATGGCCCCAGCTTCATCATGACCTTCACCCCGAACCCGGCGTTCTCCGGCCAGGCCACGGTGCGCTTCACGCTGTCCAACGCCTATGCGACGTCGGCCGAAGCGGCCATCGTGTTCGTGGTCGCGCCGCGTCCGGATCCGACCCTGGATGCGGAAGTGCGCGGGCTGATCGACGCGCAGGCCGAGTCGACCCGGCGTTTCGCCAAGGCGCAGATCGACAACTTCCAGCGCCGGCTGGAGGCGACCCACCGCGGCGATCGCAGCTTCGACAACAGCCTGAGCTTCCAGGCCAGCTCGCACTGCCGCCAGGCCGAGCGCGGGGTGACGGCGCAGCCGTGCAGCCAGCCGACCTGGGATGCGGATACGGCGATGGACGCCGGCGATCCGGCGGCCACGCGCACGCCGACCGCCAGGACCGCGGTCGACGGCGACCTCGGCCTGTGGGTGGGCGGTGCGATCCGCTCCGGCAGCCTGGACAAGCAGGCGCAGCGCGCCGGGGTGGACTTCCAGTCCGACGGCCTGAGCATGGGTGCCGACTACCGGGCGTCGGACTGGCTGGCGCTGGGCGCGGGCCTGGGCTGGGGCCGCGACGACAGCGACGTCGGCAGGAACGGCAGCCGCAGCAAGGCCACCGCGTACACGCTGGCGTTGTATGCCAGCGTCCATCCTGGGCAGCACTTCTTCTTCGACACCCTGGTCGGCTACCAGCTGCTGTCCTACGACCTGCGCCGCTACGTGACCGACAACGGCGAACTGGCCGAAGGCGGCCGCGACGGCAGCCAGTGGATCGCATCGGTGTCCACCGGCGCCGACCTGCAGCGCGGCGACTGGCAGATCACCCCGTATGCGCGGGTGGACATGGCCCGCGCCACGCTGGACGCCTACAGCGAAGCGGCGATGGCGCCGTACGCGCTGCACTACGCGGACATGGACGTGTCCACCACCACCGGCAACCTCGGCCTGCGCCTGGAGTGGCGGCGCGAGATGTCCTGGGGCCAGTTCACCCCGCAGCTGCGCGTGGAATACCAGCGCGACTTCCAGGGCCGCGGCGACGCCACGCTGAGCTACGCCGACCTGAGCGGCGGCCCGCTGTACCGCACCGGGCTGAGCGTGTTCGACCGCAATCGGCTGATGCTGGGGCTGGGCGCGGTGTTCACCACCGAACAGGGCCTGTCCACCCGCGTCGAATACCGCGGCGTGACCGACGGCGACAGCGGCAGCGACCAGACCTGGATGTTCAACGTCGAGAAGAAGTACTGACGCGATAAGCCCCTCTCCCGTCGAGAGAGGGTTGGGGTGAGGGTCCGGCGCGAAGCGTCTCGCGGAGTTTGGGTACACGAGGCTGCGCCCGTACCCTCATCCGCCCCTGCGGGGCACCTTCTCCCGATGGGAGAAGGAAGAAGCCAAGCCCCTCTCCCACCGGGAGAGGGGTTGGGGTGAGGGTCCGGCGCGAAGCGTCTCGCTGGGTTTGGGAGCACGAGGCTGCGCGCGTACCCGCATCCGCCCCTTCGGGGCACCTTCCCCCGAAAGGGGGCCATGGTCCCGATGGGAGAAGGGAACAGCCGGTAGCCCCTCTCCCGCCGGGAGAGGGGTTGGGGTGAGGGTACGGCGCGAAGCGACTCGCTGATCTGGAATGCACGAGGCTGCGCCCGTACCCTCATCCGCCCCTTCGGGGCACCTTCTCCCGACGGGAGAAGGGAACAGCCGCACTGCCACAACTGCCCCGGCAGACCGACCGGCACCGCGCAACGCCACCGCACGCGCGCATCCGGCACAATGCCGCACGCATGCACGCCACCTCCGCGCCCGACTTCCGCCTGTATCCGTCCAATGCGCTGGATACCCTGGCCGCCCTGCTCGCCGAGGAGCTGCGCCGGCCGGTGCCGGAACAGCCGCTGCTGACGCCGGAAGTGGTGCTGATCCCGCAGGTGGCGATGCGCCGCTGGCTGCAGTCCACGCTGGCCGCTGCGCACGGCGTCGCCGCGAACCTGGAATTCCTGACCCCCGGCGAATTCGTCGCGCGCGCGCTGGAGGCCAATCTCGGTCCGGCCGCCGACGATCTGGACATGGCCACCACCCAGTGGCGGCTGTACGCGGCGTTGCAGGCCGATCTCGGCAGCGATGCGGCCCTCGCCCCGCTGGCCGGCTACCTGGCCGACGGCGATGCGCTCAAGCCCTGGGCGCTGGCCGGCGAGCTGGGCAACGTGTTCGAGAAGTACCAGGCCTGGCGCCGCGACTGGCTGCTGCGCTGGGAAGGCGGCGCCGACGCGGACGACCCGCAGGCGCGGCTGTGGCGCAGGATCGCCAGCGGCCGCCAGTACCGCGCGCGTCGCATCGGCCAATACCTGGACCGCTACGCGCGCCCCGACGGCCCGTTGCCGCAAGGACTGCCGCGGCGGCTGTTCGCCTTCGCCATCCTCAACGTCTCCCCGGACGTGCTGCGCGTGCTCGCCACCCAGGCGCGCGTGGGCACCCTGCACTTCTACCTGCCCACGCCGACCCAGGGCTATTGGGGCGACCTGCAGACGCTGTGGCAGCGCCGCCGCCAGGACGGGGCGGTGGAATTGTTCGCCGAGCAGGTGCAGGAGAATCCGCTGCTGCAGGCCTGGGGTGCGGCGGGGCGCGACTTCATGGCGCTGGTCGGCGACTACGAAGTGGTGCATCCGCTGGCCGAGATCGCGGTCTACGCCGACCCGCTGGCCTCCGGCGCACGCGCGCTCGCCGACGGCGGCCTCGGCGACAGCCTGCTGCGGCGCATGCAGAGCGACCTGTTCCACCGCCGCGCGCCGGCCGTGCCGCCGCCGTTGCCGGCGGTCGACCTGGCCGATCCGAGCCTGCAGGTGCACGCCTGCCACACCCGCCTGCGCGAACTGCAGGTGCTGCACGATCAGCTGCGCGCCTTGCTCGACGACCCCCGCTTCGATCCGCCGCTGCAGCCGCGCGAGATCGCGGTGCTGTCGCCGGACATCGACCCGTACGTGCCATACCTGGACGCGGTGTTCGGCGGCCACGGCAGCGACGGCGCGCTGCCCTACGCGCTGGCCGACGCCAGTCCGCTGGCCAGCGAGCCGCTGGCCGAGGTGTTCCTGACCCTGCTCGGCCTGCCGCTGTCGCGCTTCGGCCTGCACGAGATCCTCGACCTGCTGGCCAGCGCGCCAATCGCCGAGGCGGCCGGGCTGGACGAAACCGGATTGGAACGCCTGCGCGGCTGGCTGCACGCCGCCGGCGCGCGCTGGGGCCTGGACGCGGCGCACCGGCACCAGCACCAGGCGCCTGGCGACGATGCCTATACCTGGCGCTTTGCGCTGGACCGGCTGCTGCTAGGCCACGCCAGCGGTGCCGAGGACGACATCGCCGGCGTGGCGCCATGGCCGCAGCTGGAAGGCAGCGCGCTGCTGGCGCTGGACACGCTGCTGCGGCTGCTGCGGGTGCTGGACCGCCACCAGGCCATGCTGGCCGACCCGATGACACCCGCCGACTGGCGCGAATGCCTGCTCGGCCTGCTCGACGCGCTGATCCCGCAGGCGCCATCAGCGCCGCGCGCGCAGCGCGCGCTGGAACGGTTGCGCACGCTGATCGACCAGTTCGCGCGCGACGCCGCGCGCGCCGACTACGCCGGCAAGGTGCCGGCCGAGGTGGTGCGCGCGCACTTCGCCGCGGTGCTGGGCGAATCGGACACGCGCGCGCCGCTGCTCACCGGCGGCATCAGTTTCGGCCGCATGGTGCCGATGCGCCTGCTGCCGTTCCGCGCGATCTGCCTGCTCGGCATGAACGACGGCGACTTCCCGCGCCGCGACCCGGCCGCCGGCCTCAATCGCCTCACCGCCGACCTGGGCAGCGAGCGCCGCCGCCACGGCGACCGCTCCACCCGCGAGGACGACCGCTTCCTGTTCCTGCAGCTGTTCGCCTCGGCGCAGGACGTGTTCTACCTCAGCTACCTGGGCGCCGATGCGCGCGATGGCACGCCGCGCGAGCCGTCGGTGCTGGTCAGCGAACTGCTGGCCAGCGCCGCGCAGTACCACACCGCTCCCAAGGCCATCGACGCGCTGGTCGTGCGCCATCCGCTGCAGCCGTTCGCCGCCGCCGCGTTCGGCGCGCTCGGCGAAGACGGCGCCGACCCGCGCCGCTTCAGCTACCGCCGGCAATGGCGGCCGGCGGTGGACAGCCTGGCCGGGCAGCGCCAGCCGCTGGCGCCATGGGTCGCGGGCGCGTTGCCGGCGGACGCCATCGCGCTGCCGGCAAGCCTGTCGATCGACGACCTGCGCCGGCTGTTCGCCGATCCGGCCGGGCAGTTCCTGCGCCATCGGCTGGGCATGCGCCTGCCCGATCCGGCCGGCGAGGACAGCGACCTGGAGCCGCTGCTGGCGCCGAGCGGCGGGCTGGACCAGTACGGCCTACAGCAACAGGTGCTGGAGGCGGTGCTCGCCGGCGCCGCCGATGGCCTGTACGAGCGCCTGCGCGCGCGCGCGCTGCTGCCGTCAGGCCCGCTCGGCCGGCGCCTGCTCGACGAGCGCCTGCGCCAGCTGCGCCCGTACGCTGAAGCGTTCGCGCAGTGGCGCGGCGACGCGCCGGCACGCTCGCAGCGGCTGCAGGTGCGGATCGACGACATCGACCTGCACGGCCGCCTGCCGGGTTGGTACGCCAACGGCGTGGGCCGCGTGCAGGTCGGCGCGGTCAGCGGCCGCGCGGCGATCCGCCACGGCCTGGAGTGGCTGCTGCTGCGCGCCGCCGGCGAGCGCGCCGACTACGTGCGCTTCTTCGAGGACGACGACAGCCTCGGCCCGCATCCGATGGACGCCAACGCGGCCGAACCGCTGTCGCAGGCACAGGCGCAGGCGGCGCTCGCCGAGCTGCTGCGGCTGTACCGGCAGGGCCTGCAGGCGCCGCTGGCGTTCGCCCCGTACAGCAGCTGGAAATACCACCAGGCCGCGCGCGACGACGACCTCGACAAGGCGATCAAGGACGCCGCCGCGCAGTGGCAGGCCAGCTTCGGCTGGAGCGAAGCGACGAGCCCGGAACTGCGCCTGGTGCACCGCGGCCGCGATCCGTTCGCCGATGCGCAGCGCTTCGCCGAATTCGCCGCCACCAGCCACCGGCTGTATGCGCTGCTCGAACGCGGCGACGCCGGCGGCGCGCTGGATCCGGCGCGGCTGGCGGAGAGCTGGCGGCAGTGGCGCGGCGCGCAGGAGGACGCCGAATGAGCGGACCGCTCGCCGCCGACCCGTACCTGACTCTGCCCCTGCACGGCGTGCGCCTGATCGAGGCCAGCGCCGGCACCGGCAAGACCTTCACTCTGGCCACGCTGTTCACCCGGCTGGTGGTCGAGCGCCGCTTGCGCGTCGGCCAGATCCTCGCCGTCACCTTCACCGAGGCCGCCACCCAGGAACTGCGCCGGCGCATCCGCGAGCGCCTGGCGCTCGCGGCGACGCTGGTGCCCGATGCAACGCCGGCTGCTTCTGTAGGAGCGGCTTCAGCCGCGACAGAGAGTTCGGATGACCTGTCGCCAACCGAGATCGCAAACGACCCGTCGCGGCTGAAGCCGCTCCTACAGGAATCCCCCGACGCCGTTCTCACCCGCGCCATCCTCGCCGCGCATCTGGCCGCCAGCGACGAAACCCCCGCCGCCCTGCGCCGCCGCCTGCAACAAGCGGTGGAGGAAATCGACCTCGCCGCGATCTTCACCATCCACGGCTTCTGCGCCCGCGTGCTGCGCGAGCACGCGCTGGAGAGCGGCCAGGCCTTCGCCGCGCCGGAACTGCTGGCCAACGACCGCGAACTGCTGGCCGAAGTCGCCGCCGACCTGTGGCGCCAGCGCGCCGCCGACGCGGCGATGGCCGAGGATCTGGTCGCGCTGTGGCCCGGCGGCCCCGAGGCACTGGCCAGCGACCTGCGCGAACTGGTGCGGCATCCGCAGCTGCTGCCGGCGGTCGCCACCACCGCCGACGATCCCGCCGCGTTGCTGCAGGCGGCGCAAGCGGCGGGCAGCGCATTGGCCGCGGCGTTCCAGGCCCATGGCGTTGCCTTCTTCGACGCCATCATGGCCGCGATCGACGGCGGCGTGCTGAGCAAGGTCAGCTACAAGCCCGACTGGCTGGCCGCGCTGTGGCATTGGTTCGACGGATTCGCCGCCGCGCCCACACAGGGCCTGCCGCCGCACCCCAAGCTGATCAAGCTGACCGCCGCGGAACTGGCCGCCGGCACCAACAAGAAATTCGTCGACCGCACCCCGGCCTCGCCGCTGAGCCATGCCATCGACGGCTATCTGGCCGCGCTGGCGCGCGTGGAGGAATGGCGCGGCCGGCGCCGCATCCGCCTGCTGCACGCGTTGCGCGACGATGCCGGCGCGCGCCTGGCCCTGCTCAAGCGCCAGCGCCGCGTGCAGACCTACGACGACCTGGTCGACGGCGTGGCGCGCGCGCTGCAAGGCCCGCAGGGCGAGGCGCTGGCGCAGCGGCTGCGTGCGCAGTACGCCATCGCGCTGGTGGACGAATTCCAGGACACCGATGCGCGGCAGTGGTCGATCTTCTCCAAGGTGTTCGGGTCCGCGGACGAAAACGGCGAGCGCAGCGTTTCGCACGGCGAGCACGACGCCGAACCGCTCGACCAGGCGCAAGCGCGCTTCCTTGCACTGATCGGCGATCCCAAGCAGGCCATCTACGGCTTCCGCGGCGGCGACGTGCAGACCTACCTGGCCGCGGCCGCCACCGCCGAACCGGCACCGCCGCTCGGGCACAATTTCCGCTCGCGTCCCGCGCTGCTGGCGGCGATCGAGGCGCTGTACGCGCAGGCCGGGCATGCGCAGGCGTTCCTGACCGAGGGCATCGCCTTCCACCCGGTGCAGCCGGGCACCAAGCGCAGCGATGCCGAACTGCAGCGCGACGGCGCCACCGCGCCAGCGCTGACCCTGTGGCGCGCGCCGGAGCCGCCGCCGCCGGACAAAGGAAAGCCCAAACCCTGGAGCGCCGGCCGCGCGCGCGCGCTGTGCACCGCCGCCTGCGTCGCCGCGATCCGCGACTGGCTCGCCGGCGGCCGCGCCGGCACCGCCAGCGTCGGCGGCCGTCCGGTGCAGGCCGGCGACATCGCGGTGCTGGTGCGCAGCCATGGCGAGGCCACCCGCATCCAGCAGGCGCTTGGCGCGGTCGGCATTCCCGCGGTGACCGCCGGCCGGCAGAGCCTGTTCGCCACCGACCAGGCGCTGGAACTGCTGACCCTGCTGCAGGCGCTGCTCGACCCGGGCGACGACAGCCGCCTGCGCGCGGCGCTGGCGACGGTGCTGATCGGCGAGGACGCCGCGGCGATCGCCGCGCTGGAACACGACGGCGATCGCCACCGGCGCTGGCAGCAACAGGCGCTGGACTGGCGCGAACGCTGGCAGCGCGGCGGCCCGCTGGCGCTGATCGGCGACCTCGGCGCCGCGCACGCGCAACGCCTGCTGGCGCTGCTCGACGGCGAGCGCCGGCTGACCAACTACCTGCAGCTGGCCGAGCTGCTGCAGGAAGCCGACACCCGCGCGCTCGGCCCGCACGGCCTGGTCGATTGGCTGGCGCGGCGCATCGCCAATGCCGACGATAGCGACGAGACCCAGCAGCTGCGCCTGGAATCGGACGCGCGCCGGGTGCAGATCGTGACCCTGCACAAGAGCAAGGGCCTGGAATATCCGCTGGTGTTCCTGCCCTACGTCGGCATCGGCCGCAACGACCGCGGCGCCGGTCGGCATTGCGCCGTGCATGCGCCGCCGCTCGGCCGCCAGCTGCACTGGAACACGTCGAAGTGGAGCGGCGGCAACGACGATCCGGCGTGGAGCGCGGCCGAGGCGGCGTGGAGGCAGGAACAGCGCGCCGAGGACGCGCGCCTGCTCTACGTCGGCCTGACCCGCGCCGAGCACGCGCTGTGGATCGCCACCGGCCCGTTCCACCAGCACGAGCGCACCGCGCTGGCGGCGATGGTCGCTGACCTGGATGCGTTGCAGACCGCCGCGGGCACAGGCGCGATCGCCATCGACACCACGCCGCCGCCGGCCAACCTGCCGCGCCTGCCGCCGGCCGCCGAGATCCAGGTGCCGCCAGCGCGCGTGCCGCAGCGGCACATCGCCCCGGACTGGTGGGTGTACAGCTTCACCCAGCTGGCCAATGCCGATGCCGGCGTCGCCGCCGACCCGATGGCCAGCGCCACCGTCGTCGGCAGCGGCGGCAGCGACGAACCGTCCACCAGCGAGGCCATTGCGACCACGCTGGACGTCGAAGCCTTCGATCGCCGCTTCGCCGGCAACCGCTTCGGCGTGGCGATGCACGACGTGTTCGAACGCTGCGACTTCGCCGCCTGGCGCGATTGGAGTCCCGGCCAGCCGGCACCGGACGGGCAGACCGCGGCCATCGTCGAAGCGCTGCAACGCGGCGGCTACGCCCAGGACGAACTGGACGACGGCGCGGCCATGCTCACCGCCCTGGTCGGCCATACCCTCACCGTCGCGCTGCCCGAAGGCACCCACCTGGCCGCGGTGCCCGAACCGCAACGCCGCAACGAAATGGAATTCCACTTCGCGATGCGGCCCACCCGTGTCGACGCGCTGCTGGCGCTGCTGCACCGCTTCGGCGTGGTCGGCGAACGCCAGGCCTTCGGCGCGCGCAAGCGCCTGGAAGGCCTGATGACCGGCCTGATCGACCTCACCTACCAGCACGACGGGCGCTGGTACGTGCTCGACTACAAGTCCAACCGCCTGCCCAGCTACGACGCCGACGCATTGGCGCGCGCGATGGCGCACAGCGAATACGAACTGCAGGCGCTGATCTACACCGTCGCGCTGCACCGCTGGCTGCGCTTCCGCCTGGGCGAAGCCTACGACTACGCCCGCGACTTCGGCGGCGTGCGCTATCTGTTCTGCCGCGGCCTGGACGCCACGCGCGACCCATCGCCAGGCGTGCACGCCTGGCGCTTCGACCCGGAGTTGGTCGAGTCCGTCGACGCCCTGTTCGCAGGCGCCCCGCTCGAGCCCCTCTCCCCCCGGGAGAGGGGTTGGGGTGAGGGTACGTCCGCCCACGGAGCCCCGACCCCGTGAACCAACCCAACCTCCTGACCGCCCTCCACAGCAGCGGCGCGCTAAGCACTCTGGATGACGCCTTCGACCCCACGCTCCTCGAAGCCGCCGACGCCCTGTCCGCCGGCGCCGCTTTGGAGCCCCTCTCCCCCTGGGAGAGGGGTTGGGGTGAGGGTACGTCCGCCCACGGAGCCCCCCACCCCGTGAACCAACCCAACCTCCTGACCGCCCTCCACAGCAGCGGCGCGCTAAGCACCCTGGATGACACCTTCGACCCCACGCTCCTCGAAGCCGCCGACGCCCTGTCCGCCGACGCCGCTTTGGAGCCCCTCTCCCCCCGGGAGAGGGGTTGGGGTGAGGGTACGTCCGCCCACGGAGCCCCCACCCCGTGAACCAACCCAACCTCCTGGCCGCTCTCCACAGCAGCGGCGCGCTAAGCACCCTGGACGACGCCTTCGACCCCACGCTCCTCGAAGCCGCCGACGCCCTGTCCGCCGGCGCCGCTTTGGAGCCCCTCTCCCCCCGGGAGAGGGGTTGGGGTGAGGGTACGTCCGCCCACGGAGCGCCCACCCCGTGAACCAACCCAACCTCCTGACCGCCCTCCACCGTAGCGGCACGCTACGCACGCTCGACCACGCCTTCGCCCAAACCCTGAGCCGCCTGGCCCCGGACACCCCCGACCTGGTCCTGTCCGCCGCCGCCCTGGCTTCACTGGCAGTCGCCAGCGGCCACGCCGGCCTCGACCCGGCCCGCGCCAGCGTCCTGCTCGACCCGCGCGACGGCCCGCCGCCGCAACTCCCGGACCCGACCGACTGGCAACGCGCCCTGTCCGCCTCGCGCTGGATCGCCCAGCCCGCGCAGGAGGACCCATCGGCTGCCGACTGCCCGCTGGTGCTGGAACACGGCCTGCTCTACCTGCGCCGCTACCGCGAATACGAGCGTCGCCTGGCGCAGGGCCTGCGCCGCATCGCCGCGCACCCGCTGCCGGCCTTCGACGTCGCCGCGCTCGCCCCGCTGTTCGCGCAGCTGTTCCCGCTCCCATCGGCGACCGAAGGAAGTCCCCGCGGGAAAGAGGGTGCCCGAAGCGGGAGTAAGGGCATGTCCGCCCCCGACCAACCCACCGACCGCCAAGCCCAGGCCGCCGCACTCGCCCTGCGCCGCGCCCTGCTGCTGGTCACCGGCGGCCCCGGCACCGGCAAGACCACCACCATTGCCCGCCTGCTGCTGCTGCGCATCGCCCAGGCGCAGGCCACGGACAGCGCCGCCCCGCGCATCGCCCTGGCCGCGCCCACCGGCCGCGCCGCCGAACGCATGGCCGAGAGCCTGCGCACCGCCGTGGCGCGCGCCATCGAAAGCGGCATCGATCCGACCCTGGCCGCCGCATTGCCGGCCGGCGCCAGCACGCTGCACCGCCTGCTCGGCGTGATCCCCGACCTGCCGCGCTTCCGCCATGACGCCGACAACCCGCTGCCGTTCGACCTGATCGTGGTCGACGAAGCCTCGATGGTCGACCTGCCGCTGATGTGCAAGCTGGTCGAAGCCGTCGCCGACGGCACCCAGCTGATCCTGCTTGGCGATGCCGACCAGTTGCCCTCGGTCGAAGCCGGCGACGTGCTTGCCGCCATCCTGCAGGCCGCCGGCCCCGGCGACGCACTGCAGCCGGACGACGCGCAAGCGCTGCAACCGCTGCTCGGCCACACCCACGCCGACACCCGCGGCGGCGGCCTGTCCGGGCATCGCGTGCACCTGCTGCGCGGCTACCGCCAGGCGCAGGGTTTCGCACTGGCGCCGCTGGCCGACGCCGTGCGCGCCGGGGACGCCGACACCGCCCTGGCCCTGCTGCGCAGCGGCGACCTGGCCGGCGTGCACTTCCACGAAGACAGCGAAGACCCGCTCGCCGCCCGCCGCGACGCCCTGCTCGCGCACTGGCGCGCCCTGGCCGACGCCGCCGATCCCGCCCATGCCCTGCGCGACGCCGCGCGCCTGCGCCTGCTCAGCGCCGTGCGTGCCGGCCCGCAAGGCGCGCGCGGCCTCAACGCCCGCATCGAACAGTTGCTGGCCGACAGCGGCGCCGGCGCCCGCCGCCTCGGCGCCGCCTCGCCCTGGTTCCACGGCCGCCTGCTGCTGATCACCGAAAACAGCTACCGCCATGGCCTGTTCAACGGCGACGTCGGCATCTGCCTCAGGGACGCGCAGGGCGCCCTGGTGGCCTGGTTCGAAGGCGAGGGCGACGGCCAGGTCCGCGGCTTCCACCCCGCCGCCTTGCCCGCGCACGAAAGCGCCTTCGCGATGACCGTGCACAAGGCGCAAGGCAGCGAGTTCGAGGAAGTGTGGCTGCAGCTGCCGACGCGCGACGTGCGTGTGCTCAGTCGCGAACTGGTCTACACCGGCCTGACCCGCGCCCGGCAGACCCTGCACCTGGCTGCCAGCGAAGCCGTGCTGCGCGCCGCGCTGGCGCGACATGCGGCGCGGATCTCGGGGTTGGCGTGGCGCTTGGGTGAAGCAGACGTGCCGGTCGCCGTTGAGGCATCCCCGGCACCCGCGGCGCCCACGCAGGGCACGCTGTTCTGAACGTGCGGGGAGGCGACTGGCGCGATGCCGGCCAAGACACTGCGGCGCACTTCATCGTTTGGTGTCTAGAAGCGCAGTTGAGCGCCTATCGCATAGATGTCAGGGGCAGATCCGGGTGAGGACACACGCCCCAATCTTCAAGACAATCGCAATGCACTGGCCCACGATGATCCCAGAGATCGCCACCAGTGCTTGGCAATTCAACTGAAACAGGGAAGACATGACGCAAACATTGGATTGGACGTTGAGCCGAGTGGCAGTCTTCGATGAGAGCCGCGTCTATGTGCTCGCCTACTCCAAGCGCGAGCCCGGCACCCGAGTCTTTCGATGGACCGGAAAATGGGACAACTTCTACGTTCAAGCGATTTCCGCCGGCATATGCGCAGTTCGCGGCGCTGCTCCCGAAATTCTGACGCTATGCGCCGATGGCAGCGTTCATCGCGCTGCGCCCGACGGGCAGGCCTACGAGGAGGCGGGCGAGGAGAAACCCAGCAAGCACGGCCTGCTGCGCGACATCCGCCCCATCGGTGGAAGCGTCTATGCCACGGGCTTCGGCCGCCAGGTCTATGTGCGTAAGGACAGGGCTTGGCAGCGCTGCGATGAAGGAGTGGTCGAAGATCCGGCCGCCGATCGGCTCAATGGCTTCGAATCCATCGACGGCTTCGACGAAGACGAAATCTATGCCGTCGGCCACCAGGGCGAGATCTGGTGTTGCCGACATGGTGTCTGGCAGCAACGCGAAAGCCCGACCGACAGCATCCTGGAAAACGTGCTGTGCGCACCCGATGGAGCGGTTTACATCTCGGGCCAGTCGGGCATCGTCATGCGAGGCCGTGCCGACCGCTGGGAGCGCATCGAGCACGAACTCACCGACGAGACATTCTGGGACATGGCCTGGTTCGACGATCGACTCTGGCTTTCAACCACCAATGCGCTCTACACGCTACAAGGCGACAAGCTGGAGAGGGTCGAGACAGGACTTCCCGGCGATCAGACCTTCAGGTACCTAGACGCGAATGCGCAGTGCCTGTGGTCATCCGGCGAACGGCACCTTGCAGCGTTCGATGGAGCGCACTGGACGCGCATCCCCGGTCCTTGAGACAGCCTCGTTGTTGCCACATGCTCGAGCGCATCGGCCCGGGAAGCCGATGGCCGGGTCGGCTTGCGCAGCATCGGCATAGCTTTCCGGACGACCACTCCAGCGGAACGTCATTTGGCGGCATGGGCACGCCTGGCGGGTTGGTGCGCTGGTGGCGGCCGGGCACCAAGAACCCCGCGTAGGTTTCGAGAAACCAAGAGGCGAAGGCCATGTTGCAAACAACATGACACAACCTCTTGGTCGTGCGCAGCTGCCCGAAACGGCAGCGGCGCACGCGTTACGTTCGAGAGCATGTATCCCGGCGACCGCTCACTTGGCCGGAACGCGCTGGTACTCGTCGCTGCCGGTGCTGAGGTGGCCGTTGGCATGGTCGATGGCGAAGTTCACCGTTTCGCCGTCGTTGGAGACCTGCAGCACGCCATCCTTGTAGATGGCCGGGTAGCTCTCGGTCTTCGGCTTGCGGCTGAAGAACCGCGGCGTGGTGTTGCGCACCATGAAGGACTCGCCGTTGCGCTCGATCTCCATCACGTCGTCCTGCGACTGCACGTTGACCCAGTGGCCGACGAACTTCTCGCCCTCCACCTTGGCGCAGGCGGTCATCAGCATCACCGCGGCCAGCGCGGCACCCATCCATTTCGTCATCTCGGCGCTCCGGTGTGAAAGTCAGGGGCGAGGATGAGGAAGCCTGGATGTATGGGAGGTCAAGAGGGCGGGGCTGCGTCACCAGCGGTGTCGGACCAGCGTTGCAACGCTAGTCCGACACCGCCAGTGCATCGCCCGCTCGGCACCATTCCGGACTCGCCCAGCGTTCGCCATCACGCTCGAGTTCCGCTGCCGCTGCAGGTGCGGATGACCGACGAGCCTGGAACGGTGGACCTGCCGCCGACGCAGCCAGCCTAGACGGCCATGACCCCGCCATCGACGAACAGCTCGTGCCCGGCGACGAAACTCGCCGCATCCGAGGCCAGGAACAGCACCGCCGCGGCGATCTCCTCCGAGGTGCCCAGGCGGCCGAACGGGATCATCTGCGTCAACGCGTCCTCCGCGCCCGCATTGCGCTCCAGGTAGCTCTGCATGGAGGGCGTGTGGACCATGCCGGCCGAGACCACGTTCACCCGGATGCCGCGGGATTTCAGGTCGGTCGTCCAGGTGCGCGCCAGGGCGCGGATGGCCGCCTTCGTCGCGCTGTACACGGACAGCCCGCCAATGCCCATGCTGCCCGCCGCGGAGCCGGCCAGGATCACCGCACCGCCGGCCGTCATCAGCGGCAGCGCCTGCTGCACCGTAAACACCGTGCCCTTGAGGTTGATCGTGAGCAGGCGGTCCAGGTGCGCTTCGTCGATCTCGCCCAGCGCCGCGGACTCGGACACGCCCGCGTTGGCGAAGACCACGTCCAGCCGGCCATGGTCCTGCCGGATGCGCGCGTACAGCCGGTCTAGGTCCTCCGGCACGCCCACGTCGCCCTGCACGCCCACCGCGCCGTGGCCGATCTCCGCCACGGCGGCATCCAGCCGGTCCTGGCGCCGCCCCGTGACGTAGACCTGCGCGCCTTCCGCGGCGAAGGCCTTCGCCGCCGCCAGCCCGATGCCGTCGGTGCCGCCCGTGATCGCAACAACCTTGCCCTCGAATCGACTGCTCATAAATCGTTCCTTTCTGGATAAGTGGAGGATTGCTCCACTTAGTATATGGAGGTAGCCTCCGTTTCCACAAGCCATTCCGAACGAGCCCACGTTGACCACCGACACTCCTCTGCGCGCCGATGCCCAGCGCAACCGCGAGCGCCTGCTCGCCGCGGCCGAGGCGGTGTTCCTGGAGCGTGGCGCCGAGGCGTCGATGGAAGACGTCGCAAAGCGCGCCGGCGTCGGCATCGGCACGCTCTATCGGCGCTTCCCCACGCGCGAGTCGCTGTTCGCGGCCGCCTACAGCGAACACTTCCTGTCGCTGGCCGCGGTCAGCCACGCGCGCGCCGGTACGCTCGATCCGTTGGCCGCGCTGCGCGCATATCTCGAGGACCTGGTGGTGCACACCAGCGTCTATCGCGGGCTCGCCGCCTCGCTCGGCGCGATGCTGCAGAGCGGCACCCCGGGGTGCGACGCCATCAGCAAGGAGGGGCGCCGGCTGTTGCGGCTCGCGCAGAAATCCGGCGTCGTCCGCCGCGACGTCAGCTTCGACGACCTCGTCGTGGTGGCCACCGCCACCTCGCTGGCCACCGAGCAGCTCGGCTCGCCGAAGACGCGCATCGCGCACCTGATCGGGTTGTTTATCGAGGGCATCGGCTCGCGCACGCCGCACGCTTAGGCGGCGTCGCGGGCACCGGGTCGGCATCAGGTGGGATGCCAGTTGCAGGACGCATTGCTGAGCAGCTTGCTGGATTGCGTGCGCGAAGATCTGCCGCAAAATCATTCGCTGGATGAGCTGGCAGAAAAGTGGCCGACGGTGCTGGCCGGACGCAGGGAACTTCTCCACCTGATCGCCAAAAGCAACGGGCCCTGGCATCGACTGCCCGGGCCCGTTGCCATGCAACGATCACTTGCTCAGGAAATCCAGCAGGTCCTGGTTGAGGCGATCCTTGTGCGTGTCCGCCAGGCCATGCGGCGCGCCTTGGTAGACGATGAGCTTGGCGCTCTTGATCAGCGCGGCCGAGGCCTTGCCCGAACTGTCGAGCGGCACGATCTGGTCGTCGTCGCCGTGGATCACCAGCGTCGGCACGTCGAACTTCTTCAGGTCGGCGCGGAAGTCGGTGGCGGAGAACGCGGCGATGGAGTCGTACGTATTCTTGTGCCCGGCCTGCAGGCCCTGCGCCACGAACGACTGGATCAGCGCCGGGTTCGGCGTGTGGCCGGGGCGGTTGAAGTTGAAGAACGGGCCGGACGCGATGTCCATGTACAGCTGCGCGCGGTTGTCCAGCGAGCCCTTGCGCAGGCCATCGAACACGGCGATCGGCAGGCCGCCCGGGTTGTCGGCGGTCTTCAGCATCATCGGCGGCACGGCGCTGACCAGCACCGCCTTCTTGACCCGGCCGGTGCCATGGCGGCCGATGTAGCGGGCCACTTCGCCGCCGCCGGTGGAGAACCCGACCAGGGTGACGTCCTTCAGATCCAGCGCTTCGATCACCGCAGACAGATCGTCGGCATAGTGGTCCATGTCGTTGCCGTCCCACGGCTGGCTGGAGCGGCCGTGGCCGCGGCGGTCGTGGGCGACCACGCGGTAGCCCTTCGAGGCCAGGAACAGCATCTGCGATTCCCAGCTGTCCGAGTTCAGCGGCCAGCCGTGGCTGAAGGTGACCACCGGGCCGTCCTTCGGGCCCCAGTCCTTGTAGTACAGCTGCACGCCGTCCGGGGTGGTGACGTAGCTGCCGCTCACGGTGGCGGCGCCGTTGGTGGCGACGTTCTGTTGGGGTTGAGCGGCCTGCGCGGCGAAGCCGGCCTGGGCGGTGAAGGCGAGGAGCGCGACGGCGACGGAGCGGGTGAGAGCGTTCATGGCATGGAATCCTTGGGTGGAAGGAAGAGGAAGGTGGGCGGCGGGTTGGCCGTGCCGGGCTGGCGAGGTGTACTTTGCGCGCCGGGGCGATACGATTGGCTACGTATCGTCCTGAAAACTTGATCGAGAGTCCCGATGACCGACCGGCTCGCCGTGTTGCTGGAGCGCTTTTCCGTCACCGCCCAGATGTTCCATGCCGGCCCGCTGTGCGGGGTCAACCTGCTGGAGGCCGAGGACGGCCCGGGCCAGCTGCACCTGGTGAAACAGGGCGCGGTCGAGGTGTTCCATGGCAGCGCATCGCACAGAGTGGAGGTGCCCAGCCTGCTGCTGTATCCGCGGCCGATGCCGCACCGCTTCGTCACCGATCCGGTGCGCGGCGCGGACATGGCCTGCGCCAACGTGCGCTTCGAGGGCGGCGCGGGCAACCCGATCGCCGCATCGCTGCCGGAGTTCATCTGCCTGCCGCTGCACGCGATCGACGGCGGCTCACCCGTGCTGGACCTGCTGTTCGACGAAGCGTTCGCGCAGCGCTGCGGACGCCACGCGCTGATCAACCGCTTGTTCGAAGCGTTGATCATCCTGATCCTGCGCCAGCTGATGGAGCGCGGCGAGGTGCGCGGCGGCATGCTGGCGGGGATGGCGCATCCGCGGCTGCGCCACGCGCTGGTCGCCATGCACGAATCGCCGGCGAAGGAGTGGACGCTGGACGACCTGGCCGCCGCCGCGGGCATGTCGCGCAGCGTGTTCGCCGGCGCGTTCCGCGACACGGTGGGCATCACGCCCGGGCAGTATCTGCAGGGCTGGCGGGTCAGCCTGGCGCAGCAGGCGCTGCGTCAGGACCGCCCATTGAAGGTGGTGGCCGCCGACGTGGGATACGGCAGCGAAGCGGCGCTGTCGCGCGCGTTCAAGGCGCACGTGGGCCAGACGCCGCGCGACTGGAGGCGCGCGCAGGCAGTGAGTTGAAGATCTATCGGCCCGCAAGAACCACGCGGGTCCCAGCCTTGCCGCCGCTCAGCGGTCGATCGACCGACGTTCGTGCGGAAGGGCTCCTCGCGCCGCGTCAGCTGGCCGGCGGCGTCACCGCGTAGCCGTGATGCTCCAGCACGCGTCGGCACAGCGCCACGAAATCCGGCACCGACAGGTCGTTCTTCGCATCGTTGGTGCGCCACGCGCAGATCTTGAAACTGACCTCCGTCGCCGAGGCGGATACATGGTCGACGGTGGGCAGCAGCGCGAAGCCCAGCTTGTAGGCGTGCCGGCCCGTCTGCGAGTCGTCGTTCGTGTAGGTGCTGATCCGCGACCAGTCCAACGGCTCGCCGGTGTAGTGGTCCTTGCCGCCGCTGTCCAACACGGCGGCATGGATGGCGTCCTTGTACGCCACGCGGGTGCAGGCGCGGCCGCGCAACCGGTCACGCCGCACATGAGCCATCGCCTTGCGGTTCAACCAGCGCGCGTAGGCCACTTCGTTGACTACGCCGGCGAGGAAGGGCGGGAACGTGTGCTTGCGTGGCATCTCAGCGCTCAGCGTCGATGACCGCGTCCATTGCCGCGATCTCGGCGCCGCGCGCTCCGCAGCGCCGGGCCTCCTCTTTCCAGCCGCGCATGGCCGTGCGCACCTGTTCGATGATCTCGCCGGCCTGCGCCTTGCTCAGGCGGTAGTACGCGCAGGTGTCCAGCAGCAGCCGCGTGTCGGGGGTGGGATCGTCCAGGCCGATGGCGAGCACATGCGCGTCCTTGTTGGGATTGGGGTTCACGTCGAAGGCCGGCGACAGCCGCCAGCCACCGGGCTCGCGCAGGAACCCGTGGTTGCGCAGGTGGTCGTCGCGGTTGCCGATCAGCACGTTGAAGGCGACGCGGCGGTAGAGCTGATGCAGGTCGTCGGCAATCGCCGAGGCCACGCCGTGATTCTCGATGGCATGGGCGATCTCGGCGTAGCTGCTGCCCTCGCTGTCGTCCACGTCCAGCAGGGTGAAGGCCGAGGCGTAGGCGCGGCGTTCGGCCCCGGCACGGTCGAAGCGCTGCACCGCGTAGGTGGTGCCCAGGTCGGACAGGGCCAGCTGGCGCGCGGCGGGCATCGCGATGCCCGCCGCCAGCGAGAGCCGGTAGGTCACGAATTCCCACAGGCCCACGTCGTGGCGATCGTCGGCGGCAGGGAACTTCGCCAGCCACAGCGTCCCATCGGTATCGCGCACGCTGGCCTTAGGCCTGGCGCCGCCCAGCGACGCGCCGGGCGCCACCAATTGCTTGATCCACTTGATGTCGTGGTCGCTGTCGTCGGTGTCGCCACGTTCCACGCGCACCGCAATGGCCTCCAGCGCACGCAGCTCGGTCATCGGCGGAGCGCTCAGGGTATGGTCGTCCAGGTGGCGGCCGTCGGCCGTTCGCAGGCGCAGCGCACCCATCCTGGAGGCGTCGCCGACGCCGATCAGGTAGTCCCATGGGCGCAGCGCGCGCACCCGGCGATCTTGCTCGCGCGCGTCGATGACCTCGCGCCGGTCCATGAGGCGCTTGCCCCAGCGGTCGGGCGAGCAGTCGACGAACGCGCCGGTCAGCGCGCTGGCGCCGCCGCGCGCGATCAACGGGCCGCGGTGGAGCGGTAACTGCGGGTCCAGCGCAAAGGCGCGGATCGGCGCGGCCTGGTTCGCCCAACTGTCGGTGTAGTGGAACTGGAGCGTGTCGCCCGTGCGGCTGGGCCGGCGGGTCAGGTGGCCGACCAGGGCGCGGCCGCCGAGCACGGCATCGTCCAGCCAGACTTCGACCTGGGTGAGCTCCTGCACGTCGTCGGCCGCGCGGCTCACGGCGTGCTCTCCCGCTTCGCATTCGTGCGGCGCAGCTGGCTGTCCTGCAACTGGCGGCCGACCTCGTCGTTGCGGGCCAGCAGGTCGATGTCCTTGTCCAGGCCCAGCGCGGTCAACACGCGCAGCATGGTGGACAGGCTGGTGGCCGGGTCGCCGCGCTCAAGTTTGCCTACCGTGGGCACGCTCACGCCCACCCGGGCGGCGAGTTCGGCCTGGGTCATCTGCCGCCGCATGCGCGCGGCGCGCAGGCGCTCGCCTAGGGCGCGGATCTGGCGCTGGGCACGGGGCATCGTGGGCGGGGTACGTTTGGCCATGGAAGATTAAATTACATTTCCTGAAGGGAAACGCAACTTTATTTTCTATGCGGGCGCTTGGGTGTTCAGTTTGGCACCTCCACGCATCGGAAGCATGGCCACAGCCAGAGAGCGGATGCGGACAACTCCAAAAGGCGAGTGACGGGCCAGGCATGCAGGGCGTCATGCAGCAAAGGGAGGTAACGGACGCGGTCGTCGTCATCCCCAAAAGCACGGCAGGCGGTCGTTTCCTTGTTGCACGATGTGCTGCGGAATGCCAGGAAGATCGCGGCGGGGACGTCGCGCCATGCCGATGAGCGTGGCCGATACCTGTCGTTATAGGTATCGAGCACTGGCCTCCTAGGCCATTGGGCTTCTACGCATTGGGCGGTAGGAATTTAACCTGCCCCGGCTTTTGTTTCCCGCAACACGCAGCGAGCATCAGTTTTCCTGATAGCCGCTTTCGTCGTAGCTGCCCGCGACGGTGCAGGTCAGCTTCGGCGGGCTCTCTTCGGAGAGGGTGAGGTCGCCCATCTTGGTGGTGCGCCCGTTCGCGCCCAGCTTTGCCGACTTGCGCGCGGCCGCGGCGCTGGCGCCGAGGTCGGCGGTGTAGCTCTCGCCAAGTTCGCCGTTCGGGTCGATGAAGATGGACACCGCTTGCACCGGCAGGCCGAACACCGCAAAGGGGGCGGGCGGCGTGATCGGCCCAATGCCACCGTGTCCGTCGCGGGGCAGCGCCTTCCACGCCGCACTGGCGGTATCGGGCTTTGCCCGGCATTCCACAGCGGCCTGGATCGCGGGCGCGACGGCTTGCCATTGCGCCGCATTGAGCGCATGCGCCGCTGGCGCGGCGAGGACGCCAATCAGCAGAGGGGCCAGGCGCTTGATGCGGGCACCACGCGAATACGTCATCCATTGACTCATGGTCATTCCACATCACTCCGGTTGCGTTGCAGGGGATCGAGGGCCAGAGGCCAAAACGGACGTGGTCCAAGGCGAGGCGAGTCTAACGAGTAACGGAGTCGGGTTCAGTGCCGTGGCGGGTTTGCGTGGCCGATGAGCGGGTCTGATACCGGAAACGGCGGGCCTTACGGTAAAGCGGCCCGGAGACGGGCGGCTAGCGCAATGCGCTCCTCGGTGACGTAGCGCACTTTCTGCCCCCCATGCAGCCCGTCGTTCGCGTAGCGCGGGAACACGTGCAGATGGTAGTGCCACACATCCTGATTGCCGGCCGGCCCGTTGTGTTGGCGCGTGGAGATGCCTTCGCAGCCGAAGGCCGCCAGCATCGCATGCGCCAGGCGCCGCGTGGCGCGGAAGACCTCGCGGCCCAAGTCGTCGGGCATGTCCAACACGTTCTCGTAGTGGCCACGCGGGATCACCAGGCAGTTGCCTTGGATGCCGGCGTAGTGGTGCGTCGGCACCAAGGCGAACACGTTGGCATCCACCAGGACAACGGCCGATTCCGGCGCAGGCAAGGGCAGCGTGGCGGCGATACCGCAGAACGGGCAGTCGTACCTAGGGGGAGCGTGCTGCATGAGGCGCAACGGCGAAGAGGACCCACTGGGGCGGGAACGGATTCTTTGGCGCGCTCCGGCGACTCGTCAATCGGACAAGCCGGCTGGTGGGCTGGAGCTGACATCCATGCCGTCAGGCCATGGTGGTTGGGGAGAAGTGCACATTGAATCCAGTTTCGATCATTTTTGAAAATCTAATCAATAGATTATCTGGCGACTTGACTTAAATCACTCGCGTTTGATTCGATCAAGTGCATTGGACGGACTGGTTTTGGGATTATGAGTTTGTTTGAAAAAAACATGGCCTCAGAACCCTTGTAGCGGTCCTGGGCACTGTAACTCAAGCCGTAGACAATTCCCCTGAATTTGCCATACATTGCATGGATTTGATCGGCATTGTCGTACGACACGATCCAGTTTTTTGTTATAAGCTTCGCCACGCGCTTGGCTATTTTTACATGGTCATCGTGCTGATAGTGATGCAGGTAAAGGTCGCTACCCTTAACGTAATAGGGAGGGTCGAGATAGATCAGACTCTTAGCCGGAAGTTTTGGGGCAATCAGGTCCAAAAATTTGATGGCATCAAGTTGATGGAATTCGATGCGATCGCGCACGCGCGCAATTGCATGGATGCGTTGTATAAGATCCTCTTTATTGAAGCGAGCATCCAACTTCCACTTGCCTGCCTGTCCTTTCCCACCGATTACTCCTGCACCTAAAATCCCTGAACGATTGGTTCGGTTAAGAAAGAAAGTCGAAAAGCCAAGTTCTAAGTCATCATGAGCTTCAACATGTGCTTGGACTTGTTTTTGGCGGTGCCATTCCTCAATCGTCAAAGATGCGCCCTGAATGAGCTTGCATAGCCGATCTGTATTATTGAGAAGAGAGCGCCAGAACGCAGCTACACCTGAGCTAATATCGTTGATGTAGACTTTTTTGGCATACTCATGAAGTACTAGTTCCATCGCGACCGCTGCGCCACCTGCGTATGGTTCCGCATATGACCCATCAACTAAATTATTGGATTCCATGATCTTTTTTACATATGGAACCAATTTGCCCTTTCCGCCTGGGTAACGGAGTGGAGTGTAAAATGACGGTCGTGATTCATTTTTCATTTTCAAGCCCAAATTTTTGTAAAAGCCACCTGTACTTCGGACCAGCCAGAACGCAACTCTGAAGGAGTAGGTAGAGAATATTTGCTATGAATTATGCCATGGAGCCGGTCAATACTCAAAGCCTTATTGGAATTAGAGGCGAGCGCCCTAAATTCCTGCAAATCACGTTTGGTTGCAAGCCCGTTATCCTGTAAATAAGAAGAAATCCTTTCAACTTTCTGTTTTAGGGATATGTCTGGATTATATTGTGGAACTTTCTTCTCGGCGCCGAAGTGATCAAGCGATAACTCTAAGAAGACACGAAAAGACGCTGCAATGGCAATTGGATAATTTTCCAGTGGCAGCTTCCTCAGCTCTTTGCACATTTGTTGGAGCTTATGGTCATTGATATTCAAAGAGCACTGCGAGTTGGGTGGAATTAGCGTCTTCCGGTCCACTAAGGATTTACTTGTGGAACCCGTTCCCGCTTTTGACGTGCCCGTCTTGCTCTGAGCAGATAGCTGGTCAAGCGGTTCCAATGTGCCCGTCCGTTTACTCAGATCCGGCAATGCCGGACCCAAAGACTTTAAATATTCAAGCCGGTCGTCCTTACTTTTAATTCCACTTACAGTGATCTTCTTTAATGCAATATCAGAAACAATTCTTTTCAGTGGCTTAATTAGTTCACTTTGAGGTAAGTCAGACAACAACTCTCCATCCTCAAAAGCCAAACCTAGGCGCTCTCGTACTTCCGGCGTTCCGAGCAAGCGATCCAAATTGGTAATTGGAAAGCGTTCTAATGCAGATTCTTCTTCGTCTGACAGCTTGCCGGCGTTGCGCACGAAGTCGAGCACCTTTAATGAGGATGTGTGTCCACGATAGCGAGCGGTGGCAATACCGTCCCACCCAACCACGCCCCGTCCATCGTTCTCACCCGTGTGGATTGCTTCAATCCAATGCCGAGCTTCATCTTCATCCTTGCAGACCGATACATCAATCGGTTGAACATCTGCGAGAGAAAATGTCTTAGCCAAATTCCGGAGCCTTCGCGCAGTAATATCTCCGACTCCGGTCATTCCATCTAATACACTGGGGTTTGCCAGGACGCGAAGTGCAGCTAAGCGGCGATTGCCATCAAGGGCGATATAGGATGAACTTTTCTTGCCAGGGGCCTTCATCACCAGCATTCGGTGCGCCGGGCTAAGGCCATTCAACGAGATGTCCTCGGCCAAATTAACAAGTTTAATTCCTTGATTTACGACGATCTTTTCAAGGGCCTCTCGTTGGCTAGTTAAACCAGCAAAACGAGGATTTTTCAAATCGAGTTCCAACTCGTCGACATTTAACTCTAATGTGCTGCTCATCTTTCCCCCTTAAGAAAACTATAAAAAATAATGTGGTGAAGCGATAGTGACTCGCGCGATGCCTTGTACGTCCACATCGCCATACGAGGCCATGAGCATGTCGATAAAGCCGGAAGTTCCGGCCGCTAGCTAAAGTGACCAGCGCAATGCAGTTAGCCTCGTCAGCTGTACCCGCTAGCTTGCATGCGATCTCCATCACAGTCTAAACATAGCGCTAGGATTGGCTGCTGTCTGTTCGATACCTGAGCCGTCTACAAATCGAGACATCGGTGCTTATAGGCGAAGAGATCGAACCAACGAAATTGGCTTAAGGCAACTGCCGCAAGGGCATGACGTAGCTGAAGCTCCCAGTGAATATCTGCTTTTTGGATATCCCAAAGGGCGCGCTACGGTGGCTTGGCGGACATCCCGTCCGCCCACGTCGAGGATGGATGCCATGACGACTCCGAAAGCCTGCACCACCTTTGCGCCGCGGCACGCCGCGCCAGCGGCCACGCTGCCCACGCAGGAGGAACACTTCACCTTCGGCGTCACCCTGCAGCAGCTCGACCGGTTCCACGCGCTGTTGCGCACCATCACCGCGCAGAGCGACATGGTGGCGGTGTGCAGCGGGACGCCGCTGGACGACAAGAGCGTGTCGATCCTGGGCGAGAGCATCTTCACTGCCGCCCGCGCGGTGCGCGGGATCGTGGACGAGATCCACGAGCAGCGGCTCTGCGGCAACGGCCTCGATGCGGTGTCGCCAGGAGAGCAGCGCCATGCGTAAGCCGCCTTCTCGCGCCGCCGCCGCACCGCGCAAGCGTGCGCCCCGCCGGCCGCCGCCGTCCCTTCGCTGGACCATCGTCGAGCCGACGCTCTCACCAATGCTGACGCCCGAGGAGGTCGCTGCGGCCAACGCGGCCGATCTTGCCCGCCCGCCGCGTGCGCCCCGCCGTCCGCGCCCGCCGCAGCGGTGCACGGTCGGCTATGGCTACTACGCGGCCAGCAACCAGCGCGTGCCGTCGCTGCGCTTGCGCGGGCGCTGGCTGGAGCAGTTGGGCTTCGCCATCGGTAGCACGCTGCGCATCGAGGTGCGCGATGGCGAGTTGGTGGTGCGCATGGCCGGCGAGGATTGAGGCGGGCGGCGTCGGTTCGCGGTAACGCCGGAACACGGGCTGCATGACGGAACGGAGGAACCGCGCCGGGCGCGTTCCTCCGTTTCCTCGCGGCACGTTATCCGACGACGGCCGCGATCCGTCGCGGCTTCCATGCTAGCGTGCCGCTGCCGAGGGCAGGCAGGCCGCAGGAGCCGCGCATGAAGCTCGATCCGATTCGCCATGGTGTTGCCGCGCCGCGCGCAAGGCCGGCCGCGCGCGTGGGCTGGGCGCTGCTGTGGCTGGCGCTGGCCGCGTTGGGCGTGGAGTTCGTGCATTCGGTCTATCTCAAGTATGCGGCGCTGGACTCGCCCGCCTATGCCATGTTCCTGACCCGGCGCGGCTGGTTGTGGTGCCATCTCGGCGGCGGGGCGGTGGGTCTGTTGCTCGGGACGCTGCAGTTCGCCACGCAGCGCTGGCGCCGGTTTCCGCGGCTGCATCGCTGGCTGGGGCGCGCGTACTTCGCCGGCATGCTGGTGGCGATGGTCGGGACGGTCGGATTGATCGCCACGTCGCAGGCGCCGCCGGCGATCCGCGTGGCATTTGCCGCGACCAGTGTGGCGTGGCTGGTCACCGGTTCGGTGGGGTTCGTGGCGATCCGGCGCGGCCAGGTGGAGCGGCACCGGCAGTGGATGGTGCGGGCGTATTTGGTGACGTTGGCGCCGGTGGCGTTTCGTCTGGCGCTGCCTGGTGCCATCGGGATGGGCATGACGCCATCGCCTGGCCTGATCGCGGTCTTGCTGTGGAGCAGTTGGATGGTGCCGTTGCTGCTCCATGCGCTGGGCCATCGCCTGGTCGACGCCATGCGCCGCGGCACACGGGCGGCGACGCCCACACGCGCCGGCATCGGTGCCGATGCCGGCTGAGGAGAGCGGCGCGCCGGGTTGCTTCGACCGGCGCGCGGCGCGATGACAAGCGGTTCGGAACAGCGGTCGGCATGCGCGCTCGGGGAACGAGAGTGCCGCTAACCCCTACGTTCGAACGCAGCGCGCAAGCCGGGCTTAGCGCACCTTGTACAGCACCGCGGCGCCCGGCCTCGGCTCGAACATCGGCACGGTCTGCTGCTTGAGTGCGGTGCCCTTGCTGTCCCAGACCAAGGTCTCGGTGGGGAATTCGTCGCTGCGGGTCATGCTGCCGATCTGCTTGACGATCACGCCCGAGCTGGCCGCCACGTCGGGGTTCCATGCGAAGACGCCGAGCCTGCCGTAGAACACGGCCGGTGCTTCGGCGTCGAGGCGACGGTCGGGGCACATCACCAGGCCGCGCTCGAGCATGACGCGCAATGCGCCAACGGGGACGGCGTTCACGGTGGGCGTGGTGCGTTGGGTGCTGTGGCCGGGGCAGACATTGGCGGAGCGGGTCACCATGTCTTCGACCACTTGCCGATCGGACTGGGCGAAGGCCGGCAGGGCGGCGGTGGATAGGGCGAGCATTGCGACAGTGGACTTCCAGGGCACGTGACAACTCCTATTCAATGAAAGATTCCAAACGTTGCGGACCGCTGCGATGCGCAGGCGGGCCGCTGCCAGGGACGCGTCGGCACTCTAGCAACAACCCGGTTGGGCAATTGCAAATGGGGCGTGATGGCGCTTGTCGCTGGCATGGCGGGCGTGTGCAAGGGTTCTGCGATCGCGTGGCGACACGCGAAATACTTGTCGGCAAGCGTAGATAGCTTGCGATTCGTGCAAGCGAGCCGGACGCGGCAGTACGCGCGTCGACGCTGGGTTTGTTTTGATGTTTGCGTTGAAGACATTCTGTCGGTTGCCGGACGGGCGGCCACGTGTTGGCATCGCTGCAGAAGGTGAGCGAACGTTTCGATATGCCGCAGGCATCAGGAGTTGGAAGCGCCGCTGCATCTGTGCAGCAACGCTAGGTTCGGGGATCGGCGCAGCCTCGTGCACTCAACTCCGCGAGACGCTTCGCGCCGGACCCTCACCCCAACCCCTCTCCCGGGGGCTAGCGGCTGTTCCCTTCTCCCACTGGGAGAAGGTGCCCCGCAGGGGCGGATGAGGGTACGGGCGAAGCCTCGTGCAGCCAACTCCGCGAGACGCTTTCACGCCGGACCCTCACCCCAACCCCTCTCCCGGGGGGAGAGGGGCTAACAGCTGTTCCCTTCTCCCACTGGGACCATGGCCCCCTTTTCGGGGGAAGGTGCCCCGCAGGGGCGGATGAGGGTACGGGCGAAGCCTCGTGCAGCCAACTCCGCGAGACGCTTTCGCGCCGGACCCTCACCCCAACCCCTCTCCCGGAGGGAGAGGGGCTTTTGCCGGTCCCGCCGGGCCCTTTCCCAACTCCTCTCCGGGAGGATTGCTGGCCGCTTACTTGTACGGCCCCGGGCCGCGCCACACCAATTCGCCCTGCTTGTAGACCTGCAGCATGGTGATGACCTCGCGGGCGTCGCCAATGGCTTTCAGTTCTGGGGAATCCGGCGGCAGCGCGCGGCACTTGCCGGAGCCGCGCTTCATCGCGATCTCCAGCGGGCAGGCCATGCGGTACTGGGTGCCGGGCAGCAGGATGAAGAATTCCTTCATGCCCTGATCCATCCAGGCGCGCAGCAGGGTTTCGCTGCGCAGGTCGTAATAGACCAGGTAGCCGCCCAGTTCCATGCTGGGGCCGGCGTCGCTGGGGTCGCCACGACGGCCGCCGCGGCCGCCGCCGTCGCGGACCAGCCCCGCTTCGTTGGGGCCGAGGTCCTGGTCGATGGCGCCCGGCGGTCGCCCGGTCCAGGTCTCGCGGCGCTGGGTCGGTTCGGGTGCGCTGGCGGCGGCCTGGGCCTGCTGCTGCGCGGCGGGGTCCGACTGCGGCGGCGCCGGCTGCTCGGCGGGCGTGGGCGCAGGCGGTGCCGGCGTGCTGGCCGTGGCGGCCGGATCGGGCGGCGGCACGGGGTGGTCGGACTGCGCGACCAGCGTGGACTGCACCGGCGAGGTGGCGCGCCGTTTCTTGGCCGCCACTGGTTTCTGCGCGGGGGTGGGCGAGGGCGGCGTCTTGGCCGGATGCACCGGCTGGCGCGTGGCGCCGATGAAATCCACCTTGGTCCGGCCGCCGCTGGCGGCGCCTTGCGGGGTGGTCATGGTGGGCGGGTCGGCCAGCAGCAACAGCAGCAGCATCAGCAGGTGCAGCACGGCGCTGACGAGCGCGGCAATCCAGGGCTCCAGGCGTTCGCCCCAGGATTTGGCCCGGGGGTCCGCGCGATGCGACGCGTTGCTCATGCCGCCGCGGCTGCGTCGGGAGTGCGGGCCTTCATGGGGGGTCTGCAGGGTGCGGCCGGTGGGGGCGCCATCGTAACGCGTGCGAGGCTCCGTTCATTTGTCGGGTCGCAGCACGCTTAGGCGCTGTTAGTGCTGGCGGGACGCCATCGTCCGGCCGGGCCGCGCCGAGGTATGCACGGCGCGGCGCCATCGACCGGCCTGGATGGCCGATCTCCACTGCCAAATGACAGGCCCGGATGCGTTTGGCCTTGGAACCGCAGGTTGGCCTTCGCGGCGGGATCTCGATCGGCTGCCAGGACGGCGACGGTGGCGCGTCTGCTTCGACTACATCGCCACACGACCAGGCCGTTGCGCCTTGGCGCGGTCAGCGTCCTCGCAAGGGACGGAAGAACGCACGAATGTCCTCGGCCAGTTCGGCAGGACGCTCCAGTGCGGCGAAGTGGCCGCCGGCGGACATCTGCGTCCAGCGTTGCACCCGAAACACGCGCTCCACGTAGCGGCGCGGCGGCGTGGGCAGCTCCTTGGGAAACCGTGCGAAGCCGAGCGGCGGCAGCACCCGCTCGCCGTGCGCGAAGTGCAGCGGCGCCAGGCGATTTTCCTTGTACATGCGCAGCGACGCATCGATGGCGTTGCCGAACCAGTACAGCGAGATGTCGGTGAGCAGCGTATCCAGCGGCACCACGCGTTCCAGGTCGCCGTTGCAGTCGCTCCAGCTGCGGAACTTCTCGGCGATCCAGCCGGCAAGGCCGATCGGCGAGTCGGTCAGCGCGAACGCCAGGGTTTGCGGCTTGGTGGCCTGCAGCGCGGCATAGGCGCCCTCGGCCGCGGAAAACGCCGCCGCGCGATCGAGGTATGCCTGCTCCTCGGGCGCCAGCGGGTCGTCTTCGGCGGTGAGCGGCGGGCGGTAGCTGCCGGGGATGTAGTTGAGATGCAGGCCGACCACGTCCTGCGGATGTAGATAGCCCAGCCAGGTGCAGACACCGGCGCCGATGTCGCCGCCCTGTATGCCGAAGCGCGCATAACCCAGCCGCTGCATCAGCGTTCGCCACAACTGGGCGACGGTGCGCGAACTGGTTCCCGCCCGTGGCGGCGCCGCGGAGAAGCCGAATCCCGGCAGCGACGGCGCCACCACGTCAAACGCGTCCTCGGCCGCAGCGCCATGCCGCTCGGGATCGGTCAGCATCGGCAGGATCCGCTCGAACTCGGCGAACGACCCCGGCCAGCCATGCGTGAGCAGCAGCGGCAACGGCGCCGGGCCCTGGCCGCGCTGGTGGACGAAGTGCAGGTCGTAGCCGTCGATCTCGGTTCTGAAGTGCGCCATCCGGTTCAGCCGCGCTTCCTGTTCCGGCCACGAGAAACGATGCTGCCAATGCTCGGCCAGCCGCCGCAGGAAGGCCAGGCTGGTGCCGTCCTCCCACGCCGCATCGTCCAGCGGCATCGGCCAGCGCGCTGTGCGTAGCCGGCGCTGCAAATCCTCGATCTGCTCGGTCGGCACGGCGATGCGGAAGGGGCGGATCGCGGGGTCGAAAGAGGTCACGCGGGTGTCCTGTCGATGCTTGCGACGGCATTAGATCAAATCGCCGCTGGCATCGGCTCTGTCGACGCCGGTTCTTGGCTTGTCGCCATGCGCTTTTCACGCGCCTTGCGCAGGCCGATGGGCCGACGTCGCGCGATCGCAACGGACGTGTCGGCCTTCGCGCTACTGGTTCGGGCCGATGGCCATGACCGGTTTGCGCCAGGGCGCGGAGAATGCCGGTTTCTCCGGCGCGCGCGGCTGTACCCACATGTCGCCCATGATCCGGTCCAGCCCGCGATCCAATCCGGTCACCAGCCCCGCACCCGGGGTGAAGGTGAGTTCGCCGAAATAGATCCGGCCCTCCTGGATGTACCAGTCCACGCGTACGTAATCGAAGTCGACGGCGAGGGTCTTGCTCAGTTCCAGCGCCTCCTGCAGCAGCGCCTGCCCGCACGGCGGCGCCTGCCCCGCGTCGCGGATGCGGTGGTGCGGTTCGTCCAGGTTGTTGACGAAGAAGGTCATCGCCAGCGGCGGCTGCGAGCGGTTGTAGATCACCTGCAGGACGTACTGGAAGCTACCGTCGGGCTGCTTGAACATGTGGAACTTGTAGTCCACCGGTGCCTGGGTGCCGTCGCCGATGTACTGCTCCACCAGGATGCACGGCGGGATGCCGCGGTAGTGGATCTCGCGCACCACCTTGGAGTAGTCGGTCTGCAGCCAGCGCGAGCAGCTGTCGAGCAGGGCCTGTTTGCGGCGGTCGTCCGGCTCGTCGAGCAGTACCTCCACCATGCCCGCGCCATGGTTGGGCTTGATGACGGTGTGCACCCAGCGCGGGAAGGTCAGCAGCGAGGTGGGATCGGTGGTGCTGAACAGCAGCGGGATCAGGTAGCGAGCGCCGATGCGGGCGGCGACGTAGTCGCGCACGGCGATCTTGTCGGTCAGCCGTCGGTAGGTTTCGTGGTCGCCGTACACCGACTTGCGGTACAGCACTTTCTCATTGAAGCAGACCGGCGCGTACAGGTTCGGCCAGCGGCCGAAGGTATCGAGGAAGTAGAGGCGTTCCTGCCAGCGCCACGGCAGTCGGGTGACGAACACGTGGGCGGTGCGCCTGAGCTTGCGCTTGAGGCCGAGCGGCCGCCTGGGAAGCGCCGTCAGCGGCCCGGTGAGCTGGAATCCCGATTTGTCCGTAAATGCGGCCACGTCACTATCCATATGCCGACTCCGTCGCGAAAAGGAGAGGAAAATATGATATTCGTCACATGGACGAAGTGAAATGGCGCGATTCTGAGTGCGGTCAGCTGCCTGAATTGGCTGTCTGTCCCAGTCCCTTGCAGGCGCGGGCCGTCCGGACGGTTGTCAGCGGCCTCGGATGCTGCTTTACCTGTTCAGGGAGTGCCTTGTTCGCGCTCCGCGGGCTGGCCGTGTTCGCGGCGCTGGCCGGGAGTTGGGAGCCGTGATCTGGAGGTCGTAGCGCCCCGCGAACTGCCCGACGTGGAACGTCGGTTGTGCCCGCGTTGCAAGCGATCGCGCACGCGGGGATGCGCCTGCGCTGGCGGCCTGGAGCGCCAACCGCTGCGCCGCACGGACGGACCCTGCTGCGTACGGAGCGCATCGCTGCAGCGGCAGCAACATCAGCCGATTCCGCCGCGGCGGGCCGGCCGCCGCGACATGACCCATACGCACGCTGCCTATACTCCCAGGCTTGTCCACCCTGCAGGTCCCACCGCATGAGCGCATCCCCAACGCCCACGGTCGTCTCCGGTTCCGGTTCCGGCGCCGCTCCCGGCAGCCTTCGCCGCTCGGTGTCCAACACGCTCAAGGGCTCGGCCGGCAACCTGGTCGAGTGGTACGACGTCTACGTCTATTCGGTCTTCGCCACCTATTTCGAATCGCAGTTCTTCTCCAAGGAGGACAAGAACGCGACGATGTTCGTGTGGGCGATCTTCGCCATGACCTTCCTGATGCGGCCGATCGGCGCGTGGTACTTCGGCCGCTTCGCCGACCGCTACGGCCGCCGGCTGGCGCTGACCATCTCGGTGTCGCTGATGGCGCTATGCTCGTTCGTCATCGCGGTCACCCCGACCGTGGCGACGATCGGCATCGCCGCGCCGATCGTGCTGTTGCTGGCGCGGTTGCTGCAGGGCTTCGCCACCGGCGGCGAGTACGGCACCAGCGCCACCTACATGTCCGAAGCGGCGATCCCGGGTCGGCGCGGTTTCCTGTCCTCGTTCCACTACGTCACCCTGGTCGGTGGCCACGTGCTGGCGCAGGCCACGTTGCTGGTGATGCTGCATTTCTTCGACAAGGGCTGGGTGTCCGAGTGGGGCTGGCGCCTGGCCTTCGGCCTGGGCGGTATCGGCGCGCTGGTGGTGTTCTGGCTGCGCCGCACGATGGACGAGTCGCTGGGTTCCGACGCCATCGCCGAGGCCAAGAAAGGCGGCGCCCGCTCGGCCGGCTCGCTGCATGAGCTGTTCGTGCGCCAGTGGCGGCCGCTGCTGCTGTGCTTCCTGGTCACCGCGGGCGGCACCATCGCCTTCTACACCTACTCGGTGACCGGGCCGAAGATGATCCAGACCGCGTTCGCCGGCAACGACGTGATGGCCGGCACCATCATCAACCTGGTCGCGCTGACCGTGCTGATGCTGATGCAGCCGGTCGGCGGCTGGCTGTCGGACATCGTCGGGCGCAAGACCCTGCTGGTGTTCTTCGGCATCGGCGGCGTGCTCTACACCTGGTTCCTGGTGCTGGAATTGCCCAAGCAGACCGACTGGCTGGCCGCGTTCGCGATCCTGACCGGCGGCTTCGTGATCCTGACCGGCTACACCTCGATCAACGCGGTGGTGAAGGCCGAACTGTTCCCCACCCACATCCGCGCGCTGGGCGTGGGCCTGGGCTATGCGCTGGCGAACTCGGCCTTCGGCGGCACCGCACCGCTGCTGTACCAGGCCTCGTTGAAGACCGGCCACGTGACCACCTTCGTCTGGTACGCCACGGCGGTGATCGCGGTGTCGCTGGTGGTCTACATGTTCTTCCTGACCAACAAGGGCGCGAATTGGCTGGACGACGAGCGCGCGATGCACGAGCACAAGCTGGCGCGAGCCGCTCGCAGCTGACGGGGCGCCGGGCGGGCGTGGCCAGGCCACGCCCGTCCCGCTTCCAGGTAGGCCGAGGCCGCCTGGCCGGTGCCCGGTGGTCGTGTCCTTGGCGGGCTGACCGGGCTGCCCGAGGCCTCGACGCCACGCGGCCAACCACCGAGTCCGCCGGTGCTATCGTCATGGCATGAGCAAGGTCACCGTCACCGCCACGATCCGCTTTGAGACGAAGCTGCTGCGGCCGGCGACGCCGCCGGGTGCGCCCTGGGCATTCCTGCTGCTGCCGGCGCAGGCGAGCGCGAAACTGCCGGCGCGCGGCATGGTGACCGTGGACGGCACGCTCGCCGGCCATCCGTTCCAGGCCACGCTGGCGCCCGACGGGCAGGGCAGCCATTGGCTCAAAGTGGACGAGGCCCTGCAGCAGGCCGCCGGGGTCGCGGTGGGCGATACGGTCGCGCTGGAGATCGCGCCGGTGGCGGTGGAACCGGAACCGGCGGTGCCGCCCGACCTGCGCCAGGCCCTGGCCGCCCATCCGGCGGCGCGTGCGCAATGGGACGACCTCACCGCGGTGGCGCGGCGCGACTGGATCTTCTGGATCACCTCGGGCAAGAAGGCCGAGACGCGGACCAAGCGCATCGCCACCGCCTGCGACATGCTCGCCTCCGGCAAGCGCCGCGCCTGCTGCTTCGACCGCTCGGGCATCTACAGCAAGGCGCTCGCCGCGCCGGAAGCGGCCGACTAGCGAGGCGCGCGTGGCCTGGCTGGCCGCGGCTGTCGTGCACTGCGGGAAGTCTTGCGACCGCCTTCGAACTTCAGCCCCGACCGTCTCCGTCGCCTGAAGCCTCGCCGCTGCGCCCGTCGCGGCTGAAGCCGCTCCTACAGGGAGTTGCGATCGGTCGGCCCGGTGCACTGTAGGAGCGGCTTCAGCCGCGACCTGTTCCCGGCGTCATCGACCGGCGGCTCCACTCGTCGTGACTGAAGTCGCTCCCACAGCGGCTGCGGAAGGCCGGCCGGGTGCACTGTGGGAGGGGCTTCAGCCCCGACGCGACCGATCATCAGTCCCGCGGCTTCGCTCGTCGCGACTGAAGTCGCTCCCACAGAGGCTTGCGGAAGGCCGGCTGGGTGCACTGTGGGAGGGGCTTCAGCCCCGACGCGACCCGATCATCAGTCCCGCGGCTTCGCTCGTCGCGACTGAAGTGGCTCCCACAGAGGGCTTGCGGAAGGCCGGCCGGGTGCACTGTGGGAGGGGCTTCAGCCCCGACGCGACCGATCATCAGGCCCGCGGCTTCCCTCGTCGCCACTGAAGTAGCTCCTACAGAGGGCTTGCGGAAGGCCGGCCGGGTGCACTGTAGGAGCGGCTTCAGCCGCGACCGCATCCTCGACCGCGGCACTCCCCGCCGCCGCGTTCGGCGACGCCCAGGCGACTCGGGTACCATGCAGCCCCCCTCACGGGCGTTTTCGCTCATGGCCGACTCCAAGAAGACCCCCGACTCCCCCGTCACCCAGGACCAGGCCGAAGCCGCCGTGCGCACGCTGCTGCGCTGGGCCGGCGAGGATCCTGACCGCGAGGGCCTGCTGGACACGCCGCGGCGCGTGGCCGAGGCCTACGGCGACTGGTTCAGCGGCTATCAGGCCGACCCGCGCGAGTACCTGCTGCGCACCTTCGAGGAAGTGGCCGGCTACGACGAGCTTATCGTGCTGCGCGACATCGAATACGAAAGCCATTGCGAGCACCACATGGCGCCGATCATCGGCAAGGTCCACGTCGGCTACCTGCCGCGCGGCAAGGTGGTGGGCATCAGCAAGCTGGCGCGCGTGGTCGAGGCCTATGCGCGGCGCTTCCAGGTGCAGGAGAAGATGACCGCGCAGATCGCGCAGTGCATCCAGGACGTGCTGCAGCCGCTGGGCGTGGGCGTGGTGGTGGAAGGCGCGCACGAGTGCATGACCACCCGCGGCATCCACAAGCGCGGCGTCAGCATGGTCACCTCGAAGATGCTCGGCACCTTCCGCGAGGACGCGCGCACCCGCGCCGAATTCCTGCGCTTCATCGACGGCAGCGGCAAGCGTTGAGCCAGCGGTGGCGGGGGCGGCGGTCGCGGCGGGCATGAAGCAACACGAACGGATC
Source organism: Xanthomonas sp. CFBP 8443 (assembly GCF_025666195.1). Classification (NCBI taxonomy): domain Bacteria; kingdom Pseudomonadati; phylum Pseudomonadota; class Gammaproteobacteria; order Lysobacterales; family Lysobacteraceae; genus Xanthomonas; species Xanthomonas sp. CFBP 8443. The sequence continues at coordinate 5,091,606 of NZ_CP102592.1, read as the reverse complement.
GCCGGCTATCGCCTGCTGCGCGAGCGGCCGCTGTGGAAGCTGCTGGCCGCCGACCACGCGCCGGAACTGATCGGCCTGCTGCAGACGCTGCTGCTGGACGGCGAACGCCGGCTGCCGTCGGCGGTGCTGCACGAGCGCCTGCAGCGCCAGCTCGACGCGCTGCGCGCGGACCAGCTCTCGCGCGAACTGCCGCGCACCGCGCAGGCCTATCTCGCCCATTGGTTGGCCCAGGGCTGGCTGGAACGGCGCCTGCCCGAAGGCGCGGCCGAGGAGGAGTACGAGCTGTCGCGCGCGGCCGCGCAGGCGATCCGCTTCATCGCCGGGCTGCGCGAGAGCGCCAGCAACGCCACCGAGAGCCGGCTGTCGCTGGTGATCCAGCAACTGGTGCAGCTGGCCGGGCAGACCGAATCCGATCCGGACGCGCGCCTGGCCGCGCTGCGCGCCGAGCGCGACCGCATCGATGCGGAGATCGAGCGGGTGGCCGCGGGCCGCGTCGCCGCGCTCGACGGCAAGCGTGCGCTGGAACGCGCGCGCGACCTGATCCACCTGTCCGACGAGCTGGCCGAGGATTTCCACCGCGTCCGCGACGACTTCGAGCGGCTCAACCGCGAATTCCGCGAGCGCATCATCGACGACGAAGGCGCGCGCGGCGACGTGCTGCAGCAGCTGTTCGACGGCGTGGACGTGATCGCCGACAGCGAGGCCGGGCGCAGCTTCCAGGCGTTCTGGAACCTGCTCAACGATGCGCAGCAGAGCGGCCAGCTCGACCAGGCCTTGGACGCGCTGCTCGCGCGCGGTTTCGCGCGCCGGCTCGACCGCCGCGAGCGTGCGTTCCTGCGCGGACTCACCGGCACCCTGCTCGAGCGCGGCGGCGAAGTGCACACGGTGATGCAGCACTTCGCGCGCAGCCTGCGCGGCTTCGTGCAGAGTCGCGGCTACCTGGAGCAGCGCCGCCTCAACCAGCTGCTCAAGCAGGCCCAGGGCGAGGCGCTGCAGCTGCGCGACAGCCTGCACGCCGCTGCCGCGACCGGCTACACGCTGGCGCTGAGCGGCAGCCGCCTGCGCTCGCTGTCGCAGTGGCGCTTGCACGATCCGCGCCTGGCCCAGGTCGACGGCCGCGTGCATGCCGCCGACGCGGCGGAGATTTCGCTGGACAGCGTCGGCGACCTGGTCGCGCAGTCGGAGATCGACGTGCGCGCGCTGCGCCGCGACCTGCACGAGCTGCTCGGCCAACAGCCGCGGCTCACCATCGGCGATGCGCTGCAGCAGCGCCCGGCGGCGCAGGGCCTGGGCAGCGTCATCGGCTATCTGTCGCTCGGCACCCGCCACGGCGTGGTGATCGACGGCGAACTGGAAACGGTGCAGTGGGAAGGCGGCGACGGCACGCTCCGGCGTGCGCGCATTCCGCTGGTGTGGTTCACCCGGGAGAAACGCAATGAACTGGTCTGACGATGGACGCCTGGACGCCGACCCAGGCGGCAGCGGCGACGCCGACGTGCCGGCAGCGGCAGGCGCGCCGCACGGCGAGGGTCCGCTGTTCCTCGGCGATACCGGCACGCTGCCGTTCGACGCGCGCCGCGCGCTGTGCCAGCTGCTGGCCGGGCCGAGCGTGGACGCGCAACGGCACGGGCCGCTGTGGCCGGCGTTGCTGCGCCACGAGCCGGCGATCCGCCGCGTGCTGTGCGAGCTGTTCCTGGAACTGGTGCTGGACCGCGAGGGCGGGGTGGCGTTCACCCGACAGGCCGACACCGCCGAACTGGAGGCGCCGACGCTGCTGCGCAGCGCGCCGCTGACCTTCATCGAGTCGGTGCTGCTGCTGTTCCTGCGCCAGCGCCTGGCCGAGGCCGACACCCGCGGCGAGCGCGCGGTGGTGGACGAGGCGCAACTGCTCGAAGCGCTGTCGGTGTACGAGAAGAACGTGTCCACCGACCGCGCCGGGTTCGCGCGGCGGGTGATGACCGCGATCGGCAAGATGCGCGAGAACCAGCTGTTGTCGCGCCTGCGCGGCAGCGAGGACCGCTACGAGGTGTCGCCGGTGCTGAAGCTGCTGTTCTCGGCCGAGGACGTGCAGGCACTGGCGCAGGCGTATCGCGAGCTGCGCGTGGGGGAGGCAGCAGCGGAATGATCCTTCTCCCCCGGCGCCATGCCACCTTTCGGGGAAACGTCGCCCGCGCAAGAAGGAGAGGCCGCCAGCCGTTCCCTTCTCCCCCCGGGAGAAGGTGCCCGGAGGGCGGATGAGGGTACGGTGTGTGGTGGTGTTTGAAGAGTGCAGTGGAGCACGGGCTTTTACCCCCGCCGTCGCGAGCACAAGTCATCTTGTTCTTGCGTGTGCGAGAAAGAAGGCGACTGTCCTCGCGCCTTCCGAGCGCGGCAGGTCCACAGCCCGCGTGACAGTCCACCCCATCGCGCCACAACGCCCCCGCGCCCCCTGCAACACCTGGAAAACCCGCTTCAAACGTTGGTGATGACCCGTCTGTGCGTTCCCCGTCGTCCTGTTTTGGTGAGTGAGCCATGAATTCCCAGTCCAACCTCCTGCCGGCGCAGCCGGGCCAATCGCTGTTCGCCGATGCGCTCGCCGAGCAGCGGGCGCAGCAGTTCCGTATGCGCCGCTTGCAGGTGCACAACTGGGGAACGTTCAACGGCCTGACCGAGGTGCCGATCGCGGAGAAGGGCTTCCTGTTCGTCGGCCGCTCCGGCTCGGGCAAGTCGACGCTGCTCGATGCGATGTCGGCGCTGCTGACGCCGCCGAGCATCGTCGACTTCAACGCCGCCGCGCGCGAGGCCGAGCGCAGCGGGCGCGACCGCAGCCTGGTGTCGTACGTGCGCGGCGCGTGGGCCGACCAACAGGACAGCGCATCTGGCGAGATCGCCACGCAATACCTGCGCAAGGGCGCGACCTGGTCGGCGCTGGCGCTGGAATACCGCAACGCGCACGGCGAAGCGGTCAGCCTGGTGCGCCTGTTCTGGATCGCCGGCAGCGGCAACGCCGCCGCCGACGTGCGTCGCCACTACATGGTCGCGCAGCGCCCGTTCGACGTGGCGCGCGAACTCGACGGCTTCGACCTGGACCTGCGCAAGCTCAAGGCGCGGCTGGGCGAGGACGTGGCCCACTTCGACGGCTTCGCCGGCTATGCCGAGCGCTTCCGCCACCTGCTCGGCATCGGCAACGAGATGGCGCTGCGGCTGCTGCACAAGACCCAGTCGGCGAAGAACCTGGGCGACCTCAACGCCTTCCTGCGCGGCTTCATGCTCGACGAGCCGCGCACGTTCGAGGCCGCCGACCGGCTGGTGGAGGACTTCGCCGAACTCGACGGCGCGCACCACGCGGTGGTCACCGCGCGCCGCCAGGTGGAAACGCTGAGTCCGGCGCGCGAACACCACGCGGCGCTGATGGCGCTGCGCCACAGCGTCGGCGAATTGCGCGAACTGCAGCTGGGCGTGGACGGCTATCGCGAGCAGCAGCGCGTGGCGCTGCTCGATGCGCGCCTGCAGGAACTGGACACCCAGGACCGCGGCCTGGCCGGCGAGGAAGGCCAGCGCCGCGAGTCGCTGGACAACCACGAGCAGAAACTGGCCGAACTGGAGCGCGAGCAGCGCGCGGCCGGCGGCGAGCAGGTCGAGGCGCTGGAGCGCGAACGCGCCCGGGTCGAACGCGAGCGCGACGAGCGGCTGCGCCGCCGGACGCAAATCGAACAGGCCTGTCGCCAGCTCGGCACCGCGCTGGCCGCCGGGGCCAGCGGCTTCGCCGAGCAGGTCGCGCATGCGCGCGGGTTGCTGGACGGCAACCGCGAACAGGCCAGTTCGCTGGACGAGGCGATCGCCGAGCGCATGGCCGCGCGCCGCGATGATGAGCGCCGTTTCGCCGAGATCCGCGCCGAGATCGAGGCGCTGAAACGCGCGCCGTCGAGCATCCCGGCGCCGATGCAGGCGCTGCGCGCGCGGCTGTGCGAGGACACCGGCCTGAGCGAAGCGGCGCTGCCGTTCGTCGGCGAGCTGCTGCAGGTGCGCGACGACCAGGCCGCCTGGCGCGGCGCGATCGAACGCGTGCTGCAGGGCTTCGCGCAATCGCTGCTGGTGGACGAGCGCCACTACGCGCAGGTCAGCGACTGGGTCAACCGCACCCACCTGGGCACGCGCCTGGTGTACTACCGGGTGCGCCGCAACGATGCGCTGCATCCGCGCGACCCCGAGCCGCAGTCGCTGCCGGGCAAGCTGCAGCTGCGCGAACACGCCTTCGCCGACTGGCTGCGCAACGAGCTGGCGCGCCGCTTCGACTACGCCTGCGTCGACAGCGCCGCGGCGCTGCGCAACGCCGACCGCGCGATCACCCGCGAAGGCCAGGTCAAGCATCCGGGCGACCGCTACGAGAAGGACGATCGCCACGCCGTCGGCGACCGCAAGCGCTGGCTGCTCGGCTACGACAACCGCGACAAGCTCAAGCTCTACGAGCGCGAGGGCCAGACCCTGGCGCAGCGCATCGCCGACTGCGAGGCCGACGTGGCCGCGTTGCGCAAGCGGCGCGAGCAGGACCAGGAACGGCAGCTCGCCGCGCACACGCTGGTGGAGCGCTCCTGGGACGAGATCGACGTCGGGCCCAAGCTGCAGCGCCTGAGCGACATCGAGGAACAACTCACCCAGCTGCGCGAAGGCGACAGCGGCCTGCGCGCGCTGGGCCAGGCGATCGACACCGCGCGCGCGCGTCGCGACCAGGCCAAGCGCACCTACGAGGACGTGCGCCTGGAACGCGCGCAGCTGGCGCGCGAGCGCAGCCGGCTGGAGACGCAGCGCGAGACCTGCGCCGGACGCGGCGCCGCCGCATCGCTCACGCCCACCCAGCTGCAAGGCCTGCGGCAGCGCCTGGCCGAGCTGGCGCCGTTGTCGCTGGACAATCTGGAAGCGCACTTCCGCGTAGTCGAACGCGGCCTGGCCGAGCAACTGGCCGACAGTCAGGGCCGCGACAGCAGGCTCAGCGCGCAGCTGCTGGAGTGCTTCCGCAGGTACTGCCAGCAATGGCCGGAGGATAGCGGCGACTTCACCGTCAGCCTGGCCAGCGCCGACGATTTCCTCGCGCGCCTGGAGCGGCTGGAGAGCGACGGCCTGCCGCGCCACGAAGGCCGCTTCTTCGAGTTGCTGCAGACCCAGAGCAAGAACAACCTGCTCGCGCTGCAGCGGCATACCGCCGAGGCGCACAAGGGCATCAAGCAACGCATGGACGAGGTCAACGCCAGCCTGGAACAGGTGCCGTTCAACCGCGGCACCATCCTCACCATCGAGGTCGGCGATCGCCGCCTGGCCGAGGTGCACGAATTCCAGCAGCAACTGCGTGCGGTGTTGTCGCACCAGCAGACCGAGGACCGCGCGCTGGCCGAAGCGCAGTTCGCCACGTTGCGCGAACTGGTCGCCCGGCTCGGCGCGCAGGAGCCGGAACTGCGGCGCTGGCGCGAGCAGGTGCTGGACGTGCGCCTGCACGTGGAATTCATCGGCGTGGAGCTGGATGCGCAGACCCGCGCCCAGGTCGAGATCTACCGCAGCGGCGCCGGCAAGTCCGGCGGGCAGCGGCAGAAGCTGGCCACCACCTGCCTGGCCGCGGCGCTGCGCTACCAGCTCGGCGGCGAGGACGGCGAGCTGCCGCGCTACTGCGCGGTGGTGCTGGACGAAGCCTTCGACAAGGCCGACAACGAGTTCACCGCGCTGGCGATGAACATCTTCGAGAATTTCGGTTTCCAGATGGTGGTGGCCACGCCGCTCAAATCGGTGATGACGCTGGAGCCGTTCATCGGCGGCGCCTGCTTCGTCGAGATCAGCGGCCGCCACAATTCCGGCGTGCTGCTGATCGAGTACGACGAACAGGCGCATCGACTCAAGCTGCCGGAGCGCTCGCGCAGCGACGATACGCCGGCGCGTGACGCGGCGATGGTCGCCGCCACCGATGCGCCGGCGGCGGCCATGGCGGGCGGCGAGCCGCTCGCGACCGAGGACGCCACGCCAAGCGCGCCGGCCGCGCCGGCACCGCGCAAGCGTGCATCCGGGCCGGCCAAGCCCGCCACCGCAGCGCCACGCGCGGCAGCGAAGAAGGCATCAGCCAAGGCCAAGCCCACCGCGGCAGCGAAGACCGCCCGCGCGCCGTCTGCAAAGCGGGCCGAGCGACCCGCCGCCGCACGTGCCGCTGCCAAGCCGGCGCCAGGCAAGCCGAACAAGACGGCCGCGGCGGCGACATCGCGCAAGGCGACTAAAGCGACTACCGCGCGCAGCGCCGCCAAGCGCAAGTAGCCCTGTACGCAAGGCGTCTCGCGGCAAGGGGCGCCGCGCTCAGCGCAGCAGGTCCCAGCCCATCTTGCCGATCAGCACCACCACCAGCACCAGGAACAATTGCCGGATCAGCGGCGTGCCGCCGCGCAGCGCCAGCCGCGTGCCGGCCACCGCGCCAACGACGTTGGCCGCGGCCATCGGCACCGCCACCGCCAGCAGCACCTGTCCGCTGGGCACGAAGAAGCACAGCGCGGCCAGGTTGGTGGCCAGGTTGACCACCTTGGAGGCGGCCGAGGCGCGCAGGAAGTCCAGGCCGAAGAAGCGGATGAACAGGAAGATCAGGAAGCTGCCGGTGCCGGGCCCGAAGAAGCCGTCGTAGAAGCCGATCGCCGCGCCCATCGCCAGCGCGATGGCCAGTTCGCGGCGACCGATCTGGCGTGGCCGGTGCAACGCGCCGAAGTCCTTCTTGACCAGCGTATAGGCCAGCATCGCGATCAGCAGGATCAGGATCAGCGGCCGCACCGCCTGTTTCGGCAACAGGCTGACCGCGGTGGCGCCAAGGAAGGAGAACGCGAACGCCGCCGCCGTGGCGTACAGCACCGGCCGCCACGGGAAGCGCACGTTGCGCGCATAGCGCCAGGCCGACGCGCCGGTGCCGGCCATCGCGCTGAACTTGTTGGTGCCCAGCAGCACCGCCGGTGCTTGCTGCGGCAGCGTCGCGAACAGCCCCGGCAACTGGATCAGGCCGCCGCCGCCCACCGCCGCGTCCACCAGCCCGGCGACGAAGGCGATGCACAGCAGCCACGGCAGTTCGGTCGGGATCAGCTCCAGCAAGGCGGCGCTCCGGGCGGGGGGCGCGCAAGCATAGCCGGGGCGGGCGCGCACGGCAGCGTCGGCGTGCGCCGCGCCGCCGCTGCCGGCACAATCGGCGCATGCCTCCGTCCGCCCCCCGCCTCGCCGATCCCTGCCCCTGCGGCCGCCCGCGCGAGTACGCGCAGTGCTGCGGGCCCTACCATACCGGTGCCGCCGCGCCCGATGCCGAATCGCTGATGCGGTCGCGCTACAGCGCCTACGTGCGCCGCGACGCCGACTACCTGCGCGCCAGCTGGCACCCGTCCACGCGCCCGGCCGAGCTGGCGCTGGACACGCAGACCACCTGGCTTGGCCTGACTGTGCAAAGGGTCGCCACTACCGGCACCGACACGGCCGAGGTCGCGTTCCTGGCGCGCTATCGCATCGGCGGCGGCAGCGCGGTGCGCATGACCGAACACAGCCGCTTCGTGCGCGAGGACGGCCGCTGGTATTACCTGGACGCGTTGGACTGACTGCCGGCCAACGCACTGCGGCTTGTCGCGCGGACGACGCGCGTTGCCGGGATCATCGGGCGATGCAGCCGCGTGCGTTCTAGCCCACGCTCGCAGACCCGAGCCAGCCGCTGTGAGCGGCGCGCCCGCCGCGGTTGTTTATGATGCGCAGTCTGCCGTCGGCGAGGAAGTTTCGATGATGCGTTTCGCCTGGGCCTTGCTGCTGGCCGCGCCCTGCGCCGCCGCGCAGACCCTGCCCGCGCCGCCGCTGGCGCCGGACCCCGCCTTCGTCGGCTGCCTGTCCACGCTGCGCGGCGCCGCCGCCAAGACCGGCGTGACCGCCGCCGCGTTCGACCGCTTCACCGCCGGCGTGCAGCCGGACATGAGCGTGCTGCCGCTGCTCGACGCGCAACCCGAATTCACCACGCCGATCTGGGACTATCTGGCCGGGCTGGTGGACACGCAGCGCGTCGCCGACGGCCGCGCGATGCTGGCCACGCACCGCGACCTGATCGCGCGGGTGGCGCAGCAGTACGGCGTGGACGCGGAGACCGTGGTCGCGGTGTGGGGCGTAGAGAGCGACTACGGCCGCGTCTCCGGCAAGCGCCCGCTGCTGGTGTCGCTGCTGACCCTGTCGTGCAACGGCCGCCGCCAGCCGTTCTTCCGCGGCGAACTGTTCGCGCTGCTGAAGCTGCTGCAGGCCGGCGACCTGCAGCCCGACGGCCTGACTGGCTCCTGGGCCGGCGCCTTCGGGCATACCCAGTTCATGCCCAGCACCTATGCCCGCGTCGCCGTCGACGGCGATGGCGATGGCCGCCGCGACTTGGTCGCCAGCATTCCCGATGCCTTGGCCTCCACCGCCAACTACCTGAAGCTGGCCGGCTGGCAGAGCGGACAGCCGTGGGGCGTGGAGGTGAAGCTGCCGGCCGGCTTCGATCCGGGCCTGGCCGGGCGCACCCAGCGCCGTGCGTTGTCCGACTGGCGCGCGCGCGGCCTGACCGCCGTCGACGGCAGCGCGCTTGAGCTGCCCGCGCTGGCGCCGCAGACGCCGGCCGCGGTGCTGATCCCGGCCGGCAGCAAAGGCCCCGCGTTCCTGGTGTTCCGCAACTACGACGCGATCTACGCCTACAACGCCGCCGAAAGCTATGCGCTGGCGATCGCGCTGCTGTCCGATCAGCTGCGCGGCAAGCCCGGCCTGGCCACCGCCTGGCCCACCGACGATCCCGGTCTGGGCCGGCCCGAGCGGCGCGAACTGCAGACCCTGCTGCTGGCGCGCGGCCACGCCATCGGCCAGGCCGACGGCATGATCGGCAGCGTCAGCCGCCGCGCGATCCAGGCCGAGCAGCAACGTCTGGGCCTGCAACCGGCCGACGGCCGCGCCGGGCAGCGCATCCTCGATGCGTTGCGCCGCGAGGCGCCCGGCGCTCCCGCCGCCGCGCCGCCCGTGCCGTCACCCGCGCCCGCACCCTCCACGCCGTTCGGCGGCAAGCCGGCTACCGCCTTCCGCATGCCGGCGCGCTACCCGGCCTTCGTCCAATCCCCCGCGCCACGGAGCATCCATCCCATGTCCGAGATTCCCGGCCTGAGCACAGGCGATTTCCACGGCTATCCCTCGCTGCTGGTGGAAACCCCGCACTCCACCGCCGCGATTAGCCTGTTCGGCGGTCAGCTGCTGTCGTTCGTGCCCAAGGGCGGCACCGAGGTGATGTGGCTGTCGCCGAGCGCGCAGCCCACGCCCACCCCGATCCGCGGCGGCACCCCGGTATGCTGGCCGTACTTCGGCCGCCAGGGACAATCCGACGACGTGCCGGCGCACGGTTTCGTGCGCACCGTGCCGTGGCAGCTGCAGGACGCGCGCCGCGAGGCCGACGGCAGCATCGTGCTGACCCTGGCGCCGCCGGACTTCGACGACCTGCCGCTGCGCCTGCGCATGCAACTGCGCATCGGCACGACCCTGGAGCAGCGCCTGATCACCGACAACGTCGGCCCCGAGCCGGCGCGCTTCACCCAGGCGCTGCACAACTATTTCCATGTCGCCGACGCCACTCAGGTGCGCGTGCAGGGTCTGGACGGACTCGACTACCTGGACAAGTTCGAAGGCTACGCCACGCCGCACCGCCAGCACGGCGACTGGAGCCTGCACGACCCGCGCGATCCCGGTCGCAGCGACCGCATCTACACCGGCGCCGGCGGCCGCTACACGCTGCTCGACCCGGGCCTGCAGCGCCGCATCCAGATCGCCACCGCCGGCAGCCGCACCCTGGTGGCCTGGAACCCGGGCGAAGCCGGCGCGCAGAAGATGGCCGACGTCGGCGCCCACTGGCGCCAGTTCGTCTGCCTGGAAGCGGCCAACGCCGGCCCCGAGGTGATTGACCTGGCCCCGGGCGCGCAGCACGTGCTGCAGCAGACCATCGCGGTGGCGCCGCTCTGACGGCGCGCGCTGCGGCGAGCGTTCGCGCCGGATAGATAGTGGCGGCGGTGGCCCCGGGCCATCAGCCGCAACCGCGTCATCGGTCGGCGCCAGCGGGAATCGACCCGTCCGAAGGCCGACCGGCTTCCCTGTGGGAGGGACTTCAGTCCCGACGCGCTGTACCGGAAATGCTTCGGGACCCACCTTCGCCGCCGCGCTCGCACCCTTCTTAAAAATGCTCTGCGGGCGGCGCCTCTAGGCAGAGGCTTCGGCGGTTTCAGGCCATCGGCCCAACCGCTTTATCGACCAGGCATCTGCAGGTCGCTTCGACCCACCTGTGGGAGGGACTTCAGTCCCGACGCGCGCTACCGCAGGGACCGAATCTCACCGCCGCGCTCGCACCCTTCGCAAAGACGCTCCCGCAGACGGCGCGTCGAGCCATTGCTTCGGCGGTCCTGGCCGTCGACCCCAACGTTTCATCGACCAGGCATTCGGCCGCCTCGACCCATCTGTGGGAGGGACTTCAGTCCCCACGCGGTCTACCGACAAGGTGTCGGGACCGAACTTCCCTCCGCAATCGCATGCTTCGCACGCATGCTCCTGCGGGGCGCGACACCGACGGCGGACGCCGTCCGGGTCACTGTGACCTTTGTCATTAGCGCCGATCCAAGGCCCTGGCGCGGGGGCCGCCGCCCGTATCCCGGTCGCAGCCGCCACCTTTCGCGCAGCCACATGCCCAGCCCCACCTGCAATCGCGCCGGCCGATTACACTGCCGCGTCCGTCGGGAGACCATGCCGTGCATTCCTCGCCCCCTGCCGCGCGCACGCGCCGCGCCGCGCTGGTTTTCATCTTCATCACCCTGCTGATCGACGTGCTGGCCTTCGGCGTCATCATCCCGGTGCTGCCCGGGCTGGTGCGCGGCTTCACCGGCGGCGATTTCGCCGCGGCCGCCAAGTGGGTCGGCTGGTTCGGATTCCTGTTCGCCGCGCTGCAGTTCGTCAGCTCGCCGCTGCAGGGCGCGCTGTCCGACCGCTATGGCCGGCGCCCGGTGATCCTGGCCTCGTGCCTGGGCCTGGGCGTGGACTTCGTGGTGATGGCGCTGGCGCAGAGCCTGCCGCTGTTGCTGCTGGCGCGGGTGGTGTCGGGCGTGTTCTCGGCCAGCTTCACCACCGCCAACGCCTACATCGCCGACATCACCGCGCCGGACAAACGCGCCCAGGCCTACGGCATGATCGGCGCCGCGTTCGGGCTCGGCTTCGTGATCGGGCCGCTGCTCGGAGGCTGGCTCGGCAGCTACCACCTGCGCGCGCCGTTCTGGTTCGCCGCGGCGCTGGCCCTGCTCAACTTCCTCTACGGCCTGTGGGTGCTGCCCGAATCGCTGGCGCCGGAGCGGCGTACGCCGCGCCTGGACTGGAAGCACGCCAATCCGTTCGGCGCGTTGCGGCTGCTGCGCAGCTACCCGCAGGTGTTCGCGCTGGCCGCGGTGATCTTCCTGGCCAACCTGGCGCACTACGTGTATCCGAGCATCTTCGTGCTGTTCGCCGAGTACCAGTACCAGTGGGGGCCGAAGCAGGTCAGCTGGGTGCTGGCACTGGTCGGGGTGTGCAGCATCGTGGTCAATGCGCTGCTGGTCGCGCGCCTGGTGCGCCGGCTCGGCGAACGCGGCGCGCTGCTGTTCGGGCTGGGCTGCGGCGTGGCCGGCTTCGCGATCTACAGCGTCGCCGGCAGCGGCGCGATGTTCCTGCTCGGGGTGCCGGTCAGCGCGCTGTGGGCGGTGGCCGCGCCGTCGGCGCAGGCCATCGTCACCCGCCACGTCGGCGCCGATGCGCAAGGCCGCGTGCAGGGCGCGCTGATGAGCCTGGTCAGCCTGGCCGGCATCGTCGGGCCGCTGCTGTACGCGTGGGTGTTCGCACTGTTCATCGGCAAGCACGCGCCCGCGCATCTGCCCGGTGCGCCGTGGTTGCTGGCCGCGTTGTTGCTGGCGGCCGGCTGGGTGGTGGCCTGGCGCCGGGCGCGCCTGCCCGAACGCGCTGGCGCTGCCGTTTAGTGCCGCCGAAACGCACGACGCCATCGCGCGTCCGCGTCGCCGGCGCATGAATTGCTCAGCTTGCGGCGGCACGGACCTGGGCATCGCCGCCGCATCGCCTGGCACCGCACGGCCCCGGTTGTTACGCTGTGCGGCCTCTTCGCCGTCGCCGCCTGCCCGGCTGCTGTAGACAGCCTGCCTCCATGATGTCGCCTCCCGACGGCACCGCCGCCGCCCTCCCTGCCTCGCGCCTGCTGCGCGAGGCCACCGCAGGCCAGCATGAGGCCGTCGAACAGCTGCCGATGATGCGCACCTTGATGAGCGGCCGCCTGTCCGTGCGCGACTACGTCCAGGTGTTGCGCCGCCATCATGCGGCGCTGGCCGGCTGGGAGCAGCGCGAATCGGCGTGGCTGCACGCCAGCGGCGATGCCCACTGGCGCTACCAGCCGCGCAGTCCGCTGCTGGCGCAGGATCTTGCCGCGCTGCAGGCGCCGCCGCCACCACCGTCGCCCGCGCCGCCGGCGGCCGAGGCCGGCAGCCGCTGGGGCATGCTCTACGTGGTCGAAGGCTCGCGCCTGGGCGGGCGGGTGATCGCCCGGCGGTTGCGGCAGACGCTGGGCGAGGTCGCGCCGGCGCTGGCCTACTTCGAACTCGGCCATGCCGATCCGGCCAGCTGGCGGCGGTTCCAGCAGCGTCTGGAGCAGGCCTTGCCGACAACGGCCCTGCAGCAGGCCGCGGTCGACGGCGCACGCGCGATGTTCGCGCACTTCCACACCCACTTCGCCCTGGAGACCGCTGCATGAGCGACACCGTCGCGCCCCTGGACATGGAAGCCTGCGCCCGCGAGCCGATCCACATTCCCGGATCGATCCAGCCGCACGGCGTGCTGCTGGTGATCGAGCCGAGCGACGGCCGCATCGTGCAGGCCAGCAGCACCGCCGCCGACCTGCTCGGCATGCCGCTGGCGGACCTGCTCGGGCAGCCCTACGACGCGTTGCTGGCGCTGCAGGACCCGCCGCTGTCGACGGACGCCGCCGAGCGCACCCAGCTCGCCTACGTCGACGTCGGCTTCCCGTGCCGCGCCACACCACCACGGCAGCGCTGGGTCGGCGCCTGGCACCTGTACCCGGAGCAATGGCTGCTGGAGCTGGAGCCGCGCGATGCGCCGCTGGCCGACGCCAGCCTGCGCGACGCGTTGCCGTTGCTGCGCCGGCTGGAGACCGACAACAGCATCGACGACGCCTGCCAGCGCGCGGCCAAGAGCCTGCGCACGCTGATCGGCTACGACCGGGTGATGATCTACCGCTTCGACGACGAGTGGAACGGCGACATCGTGGCCGAGGCGCGCGCGCCGGAACTGGAGTCCTTTCTCGGCCTGCACTACCCGGCCAGCGACATTCCCACGCAGGCGCGCACGCTGTACCTGCGCAACCGCGTGCGCCAGATCGCCGACGTCGGCTACGTGCCCGCGCCGATCCAGCCGACCCTGCACCCGCGCCTGCACGCGCCGGTGGACCTGAGCGACGTCAGCCTGCGCAGCGTCTCCCCGGTGCACCTGGAATATCTGGCGAACATGGGCGTCACCGCCACGCTGGTGGCCTCGATCGTGGTCAACGACGCGCTGTGGGGGCTGATCGCCTGTCATCACTACCGCCCGTACTTCTGCAACCACGAGATGCGCGACGTCACCGACGCGGTCAGCCGCGCCCTGGCCGGACGCATCGGCGCGCTGACCGCGGTGGCGCGCGCGCGCGTGGAGTCGGTGCTGCTGACCGTGCGCGAGAAGCTGATCACCGACTTCAACGAGGCCGACACGCTGACCGCGGGCATGCTCGACGAGATGGCCTCGGACCTGCTCGACGTGGTCGATGCCGACGGCGTGGCGATCTTCCATGGCGAGCACGTCAGCCGCCACGGCACCGTGCCGCCGGCCGCCGACCTGGCCCGCATCCGCCAACAGATCGAGGCCAGCCACCACGAAGCGCTGCGCCACGACGCGGTCGGCGCGCTGCATACCGAGCAGATCGGCGAGACCTTCCCGGACCTGGCCGACCTGGCGCCGCTGGCGGCCGGTTTCATTTTCGTGCCGCTGATGCCGCAGGCGCGCAGCGCGCTGCTGTGGACCCGCCGCGAACAGGTGCGCACGGTCAACTGGGCCGGCAATCCGCAGCTGTCCAAGCTGCAGGACATCCCCAACTCGCGCCTGTCGCCGCGCAAGAGCTTCGACCTGTGGCAGGAAACCGTGCGCGGCCGCGCGCGGCCGTGGTCGCCGCTGAGCCTGGAGTCGGCGCGCAGCCTGCGGGTGCTGATCGAGCTGATGGAGCGCAAGCGCTTCCAGCAGGATTTCGCCTTGCTGGAGGCCTCGTTGTCGCGGCTGCGCGAACCTGTGGCGATCATCGAACGCGGCAGCGAGGGCCGGCCCAACCGGTTGGCGTTCGTCAACGAGGCCTTCGCGCTGCTGTACCAGCGCGAGATCGCCGAACTGATCGGCTGCGAACTGGACCAGCTCTACGCCGGCAACGCCGCGCCCGCCGAAATCCAGCGCATCGCCACCTTGCTGCGGCAGGGGCGCGCCGCCTACGTGACCTTGCCGCTGCGCGTGGAAGCCGCCGCCCCGGTCCATCGCCAGTTCGATTTCGAACCGCTGCCCAGCCCGTCCGGCGTCTCCACGCATTGGCTGCTGCAGCTGCGCGACCCGCGCTGAGGAACGCGGCGGCGCGCGCTCAGCGCGTGCGCCGCCACAGCAGCGATGTCGCCGCGCCGGCCAGCAGGCCCCAGAACGCGGCGCCGATGCCGAACAGCGACAGCCCCGAGGCGGTGACCAGGAAGGTGATCAACGCCGGCTCGCGCTCGCCCTCGTCCTTCAGTGCCGTCGCCAGGCTGTTGCCGATGGTGCCGAACAGTGCGATGCCGGCGATCGCCATCACCAGCTCCTTCGGGAAGGCGGCGAACACCGCTGCCACGGTCGCGCCGAACAAACCGATCAGCAGATAGAACACGCCGGCGAACACCGCGGCCATGTAGCGCCGCTGCGGATCCTCCTGCGCCTCGCGGCCCATGCAGATCGCCGCGGTGATCGCCGCCATGTTCAATCCATAGGCCCCGAACGGCGCCAGCAGCACATTGACCACGCCGATCCAGCCGAGCGTCGGCGAGATCGGCACCGCGTAGCCGGACGCGCGGATCACCGCGACGCCGGGCAGGTTCTGCGAGGCCATCGTCACCACGAACAGCGGCAAGGCGATGCCGAACAGCGCTTGCCACGACAGCGTCGGCCACACGAACACCGGTCGCGCCAGGCTCAACTGCGCGGTCTCCAGGTGCAGCGTGCCGCTGCCGGCGGCGATCGCGATGCCCACCGCCAGCGTCGCGATCACCGCATAGCGCGGAAACGCGTGGCGCCCCAGCAGATAGACCGCGAACATCGCCAGCGCCATGCCCAGCCGGCTCTGCATCGCCACGAACACGTCCAGGCCGAAACGCAGCAGCACCCCGGCCAGCATCGCCGCGGCCAGCGATATCGGGATGCGCCGGATCATCCGCTCGAAGATGCCGGAGAATCCCGCGACGGTGCCGAGCAACGCCGCCAGCACGAACGCGCCGATCGCATCGGACAGCGGCAGGCCGCCGCCACTGCTGATCAGCATCGCCGCGCCCGGCGTGGACCAAGCCGTCACCACCGGCATCCGGTAGCGCAGCGACAGGCCGATGCAGGTGATGCCCATGCCCAGCCCCAACGCCCACATCCACGAGGCGATCTCCGCCTGCGAGGCGCCCAGCGTGCGCGCGGCCTGGAACACGATCACCGCCGAGCTGGCGAAGCCGACCAGCACGGTGACGAAACCGGCGACCAGCGCCGGCAGCGAGGCGTCGCGCCATAGGGAGCGTCCAGCAGTGGAGGGCATTGCGTGGTCCTGCAGGGGAGAACCCGCATTCTCGGCGAAGCGGCCGCCAACGGCAGCAATGGCGTGAGAGGCCGTCGCCGCATGCGAGTGCGCGCGCACGATCTATTGGTAAGGATGCGGCAGTGCCTCCGCCTGCAAGGGCGCGCTGGCCGCCAGCAAAAAAAGCGGTTGACGTTTTTTCCTGGCCCGGTAGACTGCGCGGCCCGCTACGCAGCTGCCGATCTTCGGCTCGGCAGAGGCAGAAAGGGGCCGGAAACACCTAGCGAACATCGGGTGTTGACGGCGTGAAAAAAACGGCTAATATGGCCGGCTCGCTTCGGCGAAAGACCTCAGGGTCCTTCACAAGAAGCGGCGTCAACCTCCTGATAAATCAGGGTATTGACGGCAACAAAAAAGCCGCTATGATGGGCGGCTCGGTTCAGCGGAAAGCCTTCGGGTTTGGGTTGAACCGGCGGCAAGATCTCGGAAACGAGGTGTTGACGGAAAGAAAAAGTCCGCTATAATGGGCGGCTCGCTACGACGGAAACGTCGCAGTGACAAGGGAAAGGCGCTGAGGCCGGCCCCAAAGTTCTTTGACAGTGTGCGCAGGTAACTTGTGAGGGCGCCTGCAGGTGGAAGTATGTCCATCTTGCAGACGTTCGAATCAAGAGCAACAAATCAATTGCTAAGCAAGCGATACGTAAGCTTGGTTTGAACTCTGCATATCAAAGTATTGGCCTTCGGGCCTGTAATTTTAAGTGAAGAGTTTGATCCTGGCTCAGAGTGAACGCTGGCGGCAGGCCTAACACATGCAAGTCGAACGGCAGCACAGTGGTAGCAATACCATGGGTGGCGAGTGGCGGACGGGTGAGGAATACATCGGAATCTACCTTTTCGTGGGGGATAACGTAGGGAAACTTACGCTAATACCGCATACGACCTTAGGGTGAAAGCGGAGGACCTTCGGGCTTCGCGCGGATAGATGAGCCGATGTCGGATTAGCTAGTTGGCGGGGTAAAGGCCCACCAAGGCGACGATCCGTAGCTGGTCTGAGAGGATGATCAGCCACACTGGAACTGAGACACGGTCCAGACTCCTACGGGAGGCAGCAGTGGGGAATATTGGACAATGGGCGCAAGCCTGATCCAGCCATGCCGCGTGGGTGAAGAAGGCCTTCGGGTTGTAAAGCCCTTTTGTTGGGAAAGAAAAGCAGTCGGTTAATACCCGATTGTTCTGACGGTACCCAAAGAATAAGCACCGGCTAACTTCGTGCCAGCAGCCGCGGTAATACGAAGGGTGCAAGCGTTACTCGGAATTACTGGGCGTAAAGCGTGCGTAGGTGGTTGTTTAAGTCCGTTGTGAAAGCCCTGGGCTCAACCTGGGAATTGCAGTGGATACTGGGCAACTAGAGTGTGGTAGAGGATGGCGGAATTCCCGGTGTAGCAGTGAAATGCGTAGAGATCGGGAGGAACATCTGTGGCGAAGGCGGCCATCTGGACCAACACTGACACTGAGGCACGAAAGCGTGGGGAGCAAACAGGATTAGATACCCTGGTAGTCCACGCCCTAAACGATGCGAACTGGATGTTGGGTGCAACTTGGCACGCAGTATCGAAGCTAACGCGTTAAGTTCGCCGCCTGGGGAGTACGGTCGCAAGACTGAAACTCAAAGGAATTGACGGGGGCCCGCACAAGCGGTGGAGTATGTGGTTTAATTCGATGCAACGCGAAGAACCTTACCTGGTCTTGACATCCACGGAACTTTCCAGAGATGGATTGGTGCCTTCGGGAACCGTGAGACAGGTGCTGCATGGCTGTCGTCAGCTCGTGTCGTGAGATGTTGGGTTAAGTCCCGCAACGAGCGCAACCCTTGTCCTTAGTTGCCAGCACGTAATGGTGGGAACTCTAAGGAGACCGCCGGTGACAAACCGGAGGAAGGTGGGGATGACGTCAAGTCATCATGGCCCTTACGACCAGGGCTACACACGTACTACAATGGTGAGGACAGAGGGCTGCAAGCTCGCGAGAGTAAGCCAATCCCAGAAACCTCATCTCAGTCCGGATTGGAGTCTGCAACTCGACTCCATGAAGTCGGAATCGCTAGTAATCGCAGATCAGCATTGCTGCGGTGAATACGTTCCCGGGCCTTGTACACACCGCCCGTCACACCATGGGAGTTTGTTGCACCAGAAGCAGGTAGCTTAACCTTCGGGAGGGCGCTTGCCACGGTGTGGCCGATGACTGGGGTGAAGTCGTAACAAGGTAGCCGTATCGGAAGGTGCGGCTGGATCACCTCCTTTTGAGCAAGACAACTACGCCTACAGGCGTCCTCACAAGTAACCTGCATTCAGAGAGTTCCGCCACAGGGCGGGGCACCCCGATTTCGGGGCCATAGCTCAGCTGGGAGAGCACCTGCTTTGCAAGCAGGGGGTCGTCGGTTCGATCCCGACTGGCTCCACCAGATTTGCAGATCCCTCTGCAAGAGCCCGCGCATCCATGTGCGGACTGTCTAGGGGAACTGCAGGAGCAAAGACTTTGGGTCTGTAGCTCAGGTGGTTAGAGCGCACCCCTGATAAGGGTGAGGTCGGTGGTTCGAGTCCTCCCAGACCCACCACTCTGAATGTAATAAGCACACTAAGAATTTAAGATGCGCCAGCACTGAGGCTGGGGTATGTTCTTTTAAAATTTGTGACGTAGCGAGCGTTTGAGATCAAACTATCTTGACGTGTCGTTGTGGCTAAGGCGGGGACCTCGAGTCCCTAGAAATTGAGTCGTTATAGTTCGCGTCCGGGCTTTGTACCCCCGGACTCAGCATGACCTTGAGGCAACTTGAGGTTATATGGTCAAGCGAATAAGCGCACACGGTGGATGCCTTGGCGGTCAGAGGCGATGAAGGACGTGGCAGCCTGCGAAAAGTGTCGGGGAGCTGGCAACAAGCTTTGATCCGGCAATGTCCGAATGGGGAAACCCACTGCTTCGGCAGTATCCTGCAGTGAATACATAGCTGCTGGAAGCGAACCCGGTGAACTGAAATATCTAAGTAACCGGAGGAAAAGAAATCAACCGAGATTCCCTAAGTAGTGACGAGCGAACGGGGACTAGCCCTTAAGCTGGTATGGTTCTAGAAAAACAACCTGGAAAGGTTGGCCATAGAAGGTGATAGCCCTGTATTTAAAAGGGCCATTCCAGTGAAGACGAGTAGGGCGGGGCACGTGAAACCCTGTCTGAATATGGGGGGACCATCCTCCAAGGCTAAATACTCCTGACCGACCGATAGTGAACCAGTACCGTGAGGGAAAGGCGAAAAGAACCCCGGAGAGGGGAGTGAAATAGATCCTGAAACCGTGTGCGTACAAGCAGTAGGAGCTCGCAAGAGTGACTGCGTACCTTTTGTATAATGGGTCAGCGACTTACTGTTCGTGGCAAGCTTAACCGTATAGGGGAGGCGAAGGGAAACCGAGTCTGATAAGGGCGCATAGTCGCGGGCAGTAGACCCGAAACCGGGTGATCTAGTCATGCCCAGGGTGAAGGTCAGGTAACACTGACTGGAGGCCCGAACCCACTCCCGTTGCAAAGGTAGGGGATGAGGTGTGATTAGGAGTGAAAAGCTAATCGAACCCGGAGATAGCTGGTTCTCCTCGAAAGCTATTTAGGTAGCGCCTCGGACGAATACTGCTGGGGGTAGAGCACTGTTATGGCTAGGGGGTCATCGCGACTTACCAAACCATTGCAAACTCCGAATACCAGTACGTACTATCCGGGAGACACACGGCGGGTGCTAACGTCCGTCGTGAAAAGGGAAACAACCCAGACCCACAGCTAAGGTCCCAAATTCACTGCTAAGTGGAAAACGATGTGGAAAGGCACAGACAGCCAGGAGGTTGGCTTAGAAGCAGCCACCCTTTAAAGAAAGCGTAATAGCTCACTGGTCGAGTCGGTCTGCGCGGAAGATTTAACGGGGCTAAGCAGTGAACCGAAGCTTGGGGTGCATCGCGATAAGCGATGCGCGGTAGAGGAGCGTTCCGTAAGCCGTTGAAGGTGGATTGAGAAGTCCGCTGGAGGTATCGGAAGTGCGAATGCTGACATGAGTAACGATAATGCGGGTGAAAAACCCGCACGCCGAAAGCCCAAGGTTTCCTTGCGCAACGTTAATCGGCGCAGGGTGAGTCGGCCCCTAAGGCGAGGGCGAAAGCCGTAGTCGATGGGAAGCAGGTTAATATTCCTGCACCTCGCGTAAGTGCGATGGAGGGACGGAGAAGGTTAGGTGTACCGGGCGTTGGTTGTCCCGGGGAAAGGCGGTAGGTTTGGATCTTTGGCAAATCCGGGATCCTTTAAGACCGAGCACCGAGACGAGTCTTTTAGACGAAGTCACTGATACCACGCTTCCAGGAAAAGCTCCTAAGCTTCAGCTTACGCAGACCGTACCGTAAACCGACACAGGTGGGTAGGATGAGAATTCTCAGGCGCTTGAGAGAACTCGGGTGAAGGAACTAGGCAACATGGCACCGTAACTTCGGGAGAAGGTGCACCCTTTTTGGTGGCTCATGCGAGCTATAGCTGAAGAGGGTCGCAGAAACCAGGCCGCTGCGACTGTTTATCAAAAACACAGCACTCTGCAAACACGAAAGTGGACGTATAGGGTGTGACGCCTGCCCGGTGCTGGAAGGTTAATTGATGGGGTCAGCCGCAAGGCGAAGCTCTTGATCGAAGCCCCAGTAAACGGCGGCCGTAACTATAACGGTCCTAAGGTAGCGAAATTCCTTGTCGGGTAAGTTCCGACCTGCACGAATGGCGTAACGACAGCGGCGCTGTCTCCACCCGAGACTCAGTGAAATTGAAATCGCTGTGAAGATGCAGCGTTCCCGTGGCAAGACGGAAAGACCCCGTGAACCTTTACTATAGCTTTACACTGAACGTTGAGTTCGTCTGTGTAGGATAGGTGGGAGGCTATGAAACTGTGGCGCTAGCTGCAGTGGAGCCAACCTTGAAATACCACCCTGTCGTGCTTGACGTTCTAACCTAGGTCCGTAATCCGGATCGGGGACCGTGTATGGTGGGTAGTTTGACTGGGGCGGTCTCCTCCTAAAGAGTAACGGAGGAGCACGAAGGTACGCTCAGCGCGGTCGGACATCGCGCACTGTGTGCAAAGGCATAAGCGTGCTTGACTGCAAGATCGACGGATCAAGCAGGTACGAAAGTAGGTCTTAGTGATCCGGTGGTTCTGTATGGAAGGGCCATCGCTCAACGGATAAAAGGTACTCCGGGGATAACAGGCTGATACCGCCCAAGAGTTCATATCGACGGCGGTGTTTGGCACCTCGATGTCGGCTCATCACATCCTGGGGCTGTAGTCGGTCCCAAGGGTATGGCTGTTCGCCATTTAAAGTGGTACGCGAGCTGGGTTCAGAACGTCGTGAGACAGTTCGGTCCCTATCTGCCATGGGCGTTGGAAGTTTGAGAGGGGCTGCTCCTAGTACGAGAGGACCGGAGTGGACGAACCTCTGGTGTTCCGGTTGTCACGCCAGTGGCATTGCCGGGTAGCTATGTTCGGAAGCGATAACCGCTGAAAGCATCTAAGCGGGAAGCGCGCCTCAAGATGAGACTTCCCGGGGCACAAGCCCCCTTAAGGAACCATGTAGACTACGTGGTTGATAGGTCAGGTGTGTAAGTGCAGCAATGCATTGAGCTAACTGATACTAATGATCCGTGCGGCTTGACCATATAACCTCAAGGTGCTTCCAAGCATCCCTTAGCACGACACACGTCGATAGCTATCCAATCGCTCGCTACGTCACACCCTATGAGAGGCTGGCGCCAGTTGCCGTCTTCGACACCGCACATCCGTGCCACGTCCGAAGCTAGCAACCCGGCGACACTCCAACCGTCTCCCTGGTGAAATTAGCGCTGTGGAACCACCCGATCCCATCCCGAACTCGGAAGTGAAACGCAGCTGCGCCGATGGTAGTGTGGCTCAAGCCATGCGAGAGTAGGTCATCGCCAGGGGCTTTACCCCAAATCCCCGTCCGCAAGGACGGGGATTTTTTATTGCCTGCGAGAAAGCAGCAACACCTCAGTCGTTCTGCGCGCTCACCACGCTGCCGTCCGTCGGGTCCGCGTACACCTCCACCCGCTGACCCGTCGACGTCTGCGCCTGCGCTTCCCACAACCCGTCGTCGTACTTGAGGTCGTGTACCTGCGAGTACCCCGACGCCGTCAGCGCCGCGCGCACCTCCGCCTCGCTCAGCTTCGACGGCACCCCTTCCGCATACACCCGGCCGCCGCGCGGGCCCACCCGCACGTCGCCGTGCTTGCCGTCACCGCTCGTGGCCTCCGTCTTCCACAGCCCGTCTTCGAACTTGAGCCGGTCCAGCTTGGTGTAACCCTGCTCGCTCAGGAGCGCGCGGACCTGCGCCTGCGTCAGCGGGGCGCTGCCCTGCGTCGCCGGCGCTTGCGCGGAAGCGCTGCCGGCTGCGAGCGACAACGAAAGGGACATGGCCAGCAGCGGCCGAGACAGCATCTTGTGGGGGGCGTTCATGGCGTTCTCCGGTTGACCAGAGTCGCCATGCTCACAATCCAGGGTTCTGCAACAGGTGAACGTACCGGCGTTGGATTCAGCTTTGTGCGGTCGCCGTCAGCGTCCGGGATCCAGTAGCCAGATCTCCACCCGCTCGTTGCGCGCCTTGGCCGCCGCGTCTTCGCCGCCGACCAGGGGGCGCGCCGCGCCCAGCCCCCGCGCGCGTTTGACCACGATGCCGCGCTGGGACAGATAGGCGGCGACCACGTCGGCGCGGTCGTTGCTGGCGATGGTCGGGTACAGGCGGTTGGCCGAGTCCGGTGTGGCGAAGCCGATCACGCCCAAGGCGCGGCCGCGCATCGCCGGCTGCTGCATGAAGGCGATCAGCCGATCCAGGTCCTGGGCGCTGCGCGCTTCGAACATCGAATTCAGCGACTGCAGGCTGAAACGCAGGGTGGTGGTCAGGCGTTGCGCGCCGGCACCGGCCTGCAGGTAGGCATCGGTCTGGCGCGGGTCGGAGGTCGCCTGGGGCGGCTGCATCGGATCGGGCGCGATGCTCATCGGGATCGGCCCGATCCGGCGCACCACCTGCTGCGCTTGTGCGCCGACCGAATACAGCGCCAGGCTGCGGCCGAGCGCCGACATCATCTGCCCGCCGTACAAGCTGTAGCGCTGCACCAGCGGATAGTCCTCGCCGCGAATGCTGGCCGGCGTGGGCGCGACGGCGATGCCGCCGTCGGCGATGGCGAGCGCGCGGGTGCCGGCCGGCAGCGGCGTGGTCAGCCCGACGACCGCCAGTGCGGCGGGGCGTCCGGCCACGGCCTGCGCCGCTTCGACCTGGCTCGGGTGGATGTGCTGCACGGCGGCCTGTGCGGTCGCCGGCAGCGGCAGGCGCTCGCGCAGGAAGTCGCCCAATCCGCTGCTCGCCGCGTTGCGCTGCACTTCGATCGGCAGATCGGCACCGCCGAGTTGCGACCAGCGCATCAGCCGGCCGCTGAGGATGTCGCGCAACTGCGCGATGCTGAGCGAGGTCAGCGGATTGTCAGCGGCGACCAGCACGCGCGCGCCGTCCAAGGCCAGGACGAAGTTCTGGTCCGGGGAAGACAGATCGCCCAGTTGCCAGGCGGCATCGCGCTCGCGCGCATCGGGCGTGCGCGCCAGCATCGCCAGCTCGGCATCGCCGCGGATCAGATCGGCGAAGCCGGCGGCCGAACCGGTGCCGTCGATCTCGACCACCAGTGGCGCGTCGTCGCGCAGCGCGGAGATCTCCAGCGTCGCCGCATCGACGCGGCGGCGCTGGATCTGCCGGTAGCCGATGCTGTGCAGCCAGGATTCGACCAGCGCCGGCATCAGCCGCGCGCCAACGCTGTTGGAGCCATGCACGCGCAGGCGCTCGGCCTGCTGCGCGGTGGCGGACGGTATGGCGCACAGCGCTGCGGCACCCACCAACAGCAGGCGCAAAATGGAACGCGACATCGGATCCCCCTGGATCTGGACAAGCGCGGCAGTGTTGGCGATCGGCGTGACATGGCGGTGACTGTGAGCGCGGTCACGCGCGGCCGGGACGGTGCGTCGCGGCTGCTCGGGTCCACGGCACGCAGCCGCCAGCGCGCCAGCAGCTGGCACTGCACCAGCTTGTTGGATTCGATCTGCATGCCGAAGAAGCGCGCCGCATCGCCGCCCGCGGTCGGACAACATCCAGGGAATGCAGGCTGGGCCGATGTCACGTGTAGCAGCAGCTTCAGCCGCGACGGGCTCTACCGATAGCGCTCATCGCGACCGATGGCACGAAGCCATCGCAGGTAGCACGTATGGAGTGGCAACGGCCAAGAGCAGGCCGTGCCAATCTCAAGTCCATCACCACCACGACCGCGATCAGCAGCGAGCCAGCCGCGGTCGACTGGGTCACGCCGTCGACGTAGCCCCGCAGCCCGCATCGCTCAGGCCGGCGCCGCCGCCCGCGTCGTCGCGGCCTGGGCCCAGCGCGCGGCGACCAGCGGCGAGGTGATGCAGACCGCGCTGTCGGTCACCGTGGTCACTGCGCGCTCCAGCAGCTGGATGTCCGCTTCGTGCTGGCGCGCCACGTGCGGGTCCTCGAAGAAGATCGCGCGTTGGCAGCGTCGCTCCAGCACGCGGTCGGCGATCTGCGCGTCGCCGCCCATCGGGCCGCTCTGATAGCGATGCACCCAGTCCTGGCCCTGCGGCCAGCCGCGGCTCCAGGCCAGTTCGTTGAGGCGCTGGCCGGTGGTACCGGTGGCCACGCGCTCGGCGAAGCGCGACAGCAGGTCGAAATGTTCGCTGGCGAAGGCCAGCATCTGCGGTTTCATCGCGTCGTGCGCGATCAACGCCAGGGTCTGGCGCTCCAGCGCGTGCAGGTCGTCGGCGCCGGCGTCGGCCGCCAGCCCGGCGTGCACGCGCTCCACCTCGATCCAGTCGCGGGCGCTGGCCACGGTGGAAATGAAGGGCTTGCCGTGGATCACGCACTGGCGTTTGAGCGCGATCGCCTCGGGAAAGATCGAGGAGGGGTCGACCGGGTCGATGAAGTAGATCGCGCCATCGAGCGTGCGCTCGGCGCCTTCCAGGCCCACCACTTCGGCGACCAGCTTCATCAGTCCGCCTTCGCGGCCGAACGGATAGCGCTTGAGCCCGGCGTAGCCGGGCAACCAGCCGGCGCGCGCGATCGCCTCGTGGGTGCGGCCGACCGCGTGCAGGCCGAGCTGCAGTTCGCGAATGCCGGCCTCGCAAGCGCGCAGCCAGCGGAACAGGGCGGCGTCTTTGCCCTGGTGGTGCAGTCGGTTGGCGGCCAGGCCCAGGCGCATGTGTCGATCCGTGCGGGAACAGGAGCGACAGTCTGCGCCGGATCGCGGTGCGGACTCAATCGCTTGGCGGTTGCGGCGCCGGGGCCAGCGTGGGGTGGCACGGTACGTGGCCGCCATGGCGGTCGACGTACTGGCCGTGCCGTTGGCGAGAATGCGGTAGACGGCGATGACGCGGGGCCTCCGCGGCCCCCCAGTGCCTCTCCCGGAGGGGGCCGGCCGCTCGCTCGTTCTTGCTTGCATCTTTCGACGCCTGCATGCGTTCGCGCCACGCTGTGTCGATTGCGGTGCCGCCTGAGGCAGCACCGCTCCGCGGCGTCGGGACGTCGCCGCGCGTCGACGGCGTGACGCGACGGGCTGCCGTCGCGCGCTACTGCGCCGCTACTGCGTGATCTGCGCCGCGCGCGCCGCCAGCACGGCCATCTGCGGCTTGCTGGTGCCATCCTTGGCCGGTTGCAGGTTGAACGGATAGTCGGTCCGCCACCATGCGCCGGCCGCCCACGCGGTCCAGCCCATCCAGACGTCGGCGTTGTCGTGCACGTAGCCGAGCATGTCGTCGAGCGCGGCCATGCAGGTGGCGTTGCTGCTGGCGCCGAACTCGCCCAGGAAGCCGCGGTAGCCGTTGGCGCGCAGCCACTGGGTGAAGCCCTGCAGCTTCTCCGCGCCGATCGTGGCGCTGACGCATTCGGCGCTGGTGCCGGAGTAGTCCTTGTCCAGGTACTGGTGCACTTCGAACACCAGGTTGTTGACCGGGTCCTCGATCGTCACCAGCGACTGCGCGTTGGGCACGCCGTACCAGGTGCTGTTCCAACTGTGCGCGCCGGTGTACGCGGTGCCCGGCACCATGATCAGGTTGTAGGCGCCGGCCTCGCGGATCGCGTCGATCGAGACTTGCGCGGCGGCGGCCCAATCGCCGGAGGAAATGCCATTGGGCTCGTTCATCAGGCCGAAGATCACCGCGTCGTCGTTGCCGAACGCGATGGCCAGGCGCCGCCACAGGTCGCCCAGCACCGCCGGCGGCACGCCGTCGCTGCCGATCCGCACGCCGTAGTACTTGGCGTAGTTGTGCACGTCCAGGATCACGTGCAGGCCATGGTTCCTGGCGCGGCCCACCGCGGTGCGCAGGTAGCCCAGCTGCGCCGCATCCAGTTCGCCGTTGGCGGCCGGTTGCAGGCGTTCCCACAGGAACGGCAGGCGCACGATGTTCATGCCCTGCGCGGCCATGTAGGCGAAGTCGCCGTCGGCGGGATACACGTAGTCCTTGAACGGCACGCCGGGCTTCTTCGCCGAGTTGAATTCGGCGCCGGCCAGGTTGACCCCGGCATAGCGCAGTTCCTGGGCGGCGGCGCCCGGGATCGCGCTGGCCAGCGCGATCCCTAACGATGCGCGCAGCAGCCAGCGCGATGAGACGAGGGGGAGGGAGATGCGTTGCATGGGAGTGCCTCTTTCGTGGGGAAAGCGAACGGGTGCCGCCGCGGCGACGCGTGGCGACGGGGGTACCCGAGAGGTGCAATCGGCATGCCAGAGTGGCGGCGATGTGCGGCTGGCGCATGGCGTGCGCGCAGGCATGCGCCAGCGCAACGTTGTCGCTGTGGGGGTCAGTGCCGGCGCCGGCTGCGCCGCATCAGCGCCGCGCAGGCGTCACGCAGGCGGGGTCAGCGGGTGACGCGCTTCGCCCTGCTCGACAGGATCGGCATCTGCGGCTTGTCGCGGCCGTCCGCGCCGGGCTGCACGTTGAAGGGATAGTCCTGGCGCCACCATGCGCCGCCGGCCCAGTAGCTCCAGCCCAGCCACACGGCGCGGTTCTGCTCGATGTAGCCGAGCATGTCGTCCAACGCCTTCCTGCAGGTGGGGTTGTCGGCGGCGCCGAATTCGCCGAGGAAGCCGAGCTTGCCGGTCTCGCGCAACCAGCCGGTGAAGCGGCGCAGCCGCTCGGCACCGATGCTGCCGCTGACGCAGGTGGCGCTGGTGCCGCTGGAATCGCCGTCCAAGTACTGGTGCACCTCGATGGCCACGCGCTTGAGCGGGTCGTACAGCGAGGCCAGCGCCACCGCGTTGGACTCGCCGGCCACCGTCGAGTACCAGCTGTGCGCACCGCTCCACAATGCGCCCGGCACCAGGATCAGATTGCGCGCGCCGGTGGCGCGGATCGCGTCGACCGCGGCCTGCGCGGCGGCGGCCCACAGGCCGGGCGAGATGTTGTTCGGCTCGTTCATCAGGCCGAACACGACCGCGTTGTCGTTGCCGAACTCGCGCGCCAGGCGCTGCCAAAGGTCGCTGAAGGTCTTGATCGGCACCGCCGGGCTGCCGATCTTCTGGCCGTAGTAGCTGGCGTAGTTGTGGATGTCCAGGATCAGGTACATCCGCTGCATCTTGGCCTGCTTTACCGCGGCCCGGATCATTGCCAGCTGCGCCGCATCGAGCTGCCCTTGCGGCGTGGGCTGCAGGCGCTCCCACAACACCGGCAGACGGATGATGTTCATGCCCTTGCCGGCGAAGTAGGCGTAGTCGGGCGTGCGCGGATAGAAGTAATCCACGTTGGGCACGCCCGGCTTCTTCGCCGAGCTGATCTCCGCGCCGGACAGGTTGACGCCGGCGAACTTCAACGCGCCTTGCGCGTGCAGCTGCGGCAGCACCGCGAGCAGGCACGCCAGCAACGCCATCCGCACCGCGCGCAGACGCAGTGAGCCACGGACCATGGTGAGCCTCCTTCGGCATCAGCGGGGGACGACCCGGCCAGGCGCCATGCGGCTGGCCGAGCTGATGACAACGGTGTGCTTGGCTGCACCGTACTGCATTGACGCTGCCGTCACCACGCATGGCGCATGCGCATGCACGGATCTGTGCGGCGCGTGGCATGGCGAACGCGGACTGGTTCTCGCGGGGTGGAGCCGGATAGCGCGCGGCGCGCCAGGCGCTACTGCCTACAAGGCGCGTGCGCAGCATTGCAGGTGCCGGCGGCGCGCCGGCACCGCGGTCAGCTCACTTGCCGGTGATCTTGCGCGCGTGGCTGGACAGGATCGACATTTGCGGCTTGTCGCTGCCGTCCTTGCCGGGCTGCACGTTGAACGGATAATCCTTGTTCCACCACGCGCCGGCCGCCCACCAGGTCCAGCCGAGGATCACGTCGTTGTTCTTCTCCATGTAGCTGAGCATGCCTTCCAGCGCCTGGTTGCAGACCGGGTTGTCGCCGGTGGCGAACTCGCCGATGAAACCGACCTTCTTGTTCTCGCGCAGCCAGCTGACGAAGCCGGTCAGCCGCTCGACGCCGGCGGTAGCGCTGACGCACTCGCCCTTGCTGCCGCTGCTGTCGCTGTCCAGGTACTGGTGCGCCTCGAACGCCATACGGTTGCCCGGATCCTTCAGCGGCTGCAGCGCCACCGCATTGGAGGTGCCGTAGGATCGGCTGCGCCAGCTGTGCGCGCCGCTGTAGGCGGTCCCGGGCACCAGCACCAGGTTGTTGGCGCCGGCCTTGCGGATGGCATCGATCGCCGCCTGCGCCGCCTGCGCCCAGTCGGTGGCGGAAATGGCGTTGGGCTCGTTCATCAGCCCGAAGATGACCGTGTCGTCGTTCTTGAATTCGGTCGCCAGCCGCCGCCACAGGTCGGCGAACACTTCGGGCGTGGCACCGCCGGTGCCGATCCGCTCGCCGTTGAACTTGGCGTAGTTGTGCGGGTCCAGGATCAGGTGCATGCGGTTGGCCTTGGCCTGCGTCACCGACTTCTTGAGCAGCGCCAGCTGCGCGGGGTCGAACTCGCCCTTGGCGGTGGGTTGCAGGCGTTCCCACAAGAACGGCAGGCGCACGATGTTCATGCCCTTGCCGGCGAAGTAGCGGTAGTCGGCGTCGGCCGGATAGGTGTAGTCCTTGAACAGCGTGCCGGGCTTCTTGCTGGAGTTGAATTCGGCACCGGAGAGGTTGACGCCGGCGTACTTGAGCACGCCTTTGCCGTCCTGGGCGGACGCGCCGAAGGCCGCGGCGAGCAGGAGTACGGTGGGAGCGAGGGGACGCAGCCGTGACGAGCAGAGAGAGGAAAGCGACATGGGGAGCTTCCTGGGAGAGGGGAGGATGCCGTTTTGCCATCGGGGGAGGACCGGCAGTTACAAGGGTGCGCGGAGCGCACGCCAGTGGCCAGCCTAGGCGTTGGGGTGTTAGCGTCTCATTCACTCGGGCGAAAGACGGCGTTGTGCTGGGGTGGCAGCGGTGAGTGAGGTTGTGGCGGCTGCGCGGCTCGGGATAGTTGGCGCTGCAGTGTAGGAGGGGCTTCAGCTCGGCAGACAACCGATCCCGTGCGGTGCTGCTGGGTCCGTGTCGCGGCTGAAGCCGCTCCTACAGGAAGCGCGGTGCCTGATGGTGCACTTGTAAGGAGGGGCCTCAGCCCTGACAGCTGAAACCGTATTGTTCCGACGCTGCTCGTCGCGACTGAAGTCGCTCCCACAGGGGGAGGCTTCCGCGCCCGGTGAATGCATTTGTGGGAAGGATTTCAGTCCTGACAGATGGCTGAGCCGCATGGTGTCCGGCTCCGCTC
The DNA here is from genome assembly GCF_025666195.1 of Xanthomonas sp. CFBP 8443. Taxonomy (NCBI): domain Bacteria; kingdom Pseudomonadati; phylum Pseudomonadota; class Gammaproteobacteria; order Lysobacterales; family Lysobacteraceae; genus Xanthomonas; species Xanthomonas sp. CFBP 8443. The sequence goes on along the minus strand of NZ_CP102592.1, from coordinate 5,061,876 downwards.
GTCGCGGCTGAAGCCGCTCCTACAGGGACTGCGGTGCCTGATGGTGCACCTGTGGGAGGGGCTTCAGCCCCGACGCGACGATGCTGGCGGTGCAGGGTGCCGCGGGTGCAGTGGCCAGAGGACCATCGCCGCGGCATTGCCGGCGACGAGTGCACACCCTCTGCCCGGCCGCTCGCCGCCGGGCATGCAACGCAACGACTTGCTTGGACGCGGTCGACGTCGCTCAGGCGGCGGCCTGGGTGGTCACCGGCAGGCGGTTGCCGATCCATTCGGCGATGCTCGCGGCCGCATCGCGGCCTTCGGCCACGGCGGTCACCACCAGGTCGGCGCCGCGCACCGCGTCGCCGCCGGCGAACAGCTTGGGATTGGTGGTCTGGTAGGGCAGGCGGCCGCTGCCATCGGGATCGCTGCCGCCGGCCAGGATACGGCCGTTGGCGGTGCCTTCCACGCCCTGCGCGGCCAGCCATTCCGGCACGCTGGGAGAGAAGCCGAAGGCGATGATGACCACGTCCGCGTCCAGCAGCGATTCGCTGCCTTCGACCGGCACCGCGGCCTGGCGGCCCTGCGCATCGGGTTCGCCCAGGCGGGTCTGCACCACGCGCACGCCGGCCAGCTTGCCGGCCGCATCGGCTTCCACCGCCAGCGGCTGGCGGTTGAACAGGAAGCGCACGCCTTCCTCGCGGGCGTTGGCCACTTCGCGCGCCGAGCCGGGCATGTTGGCCTCGTCGCGGCGGTAGGCGCAGGTGACCTTGGCCGCGCCCAGGCGGATCGCGCTGCGCACGCAGTCCATGCCGGTGTCGCCGCCGCCGAGCACGACCACACGCTTGCCGCTCAAGTCCGGCAGCGCGATGGTGTCTTCCCAGCCGGCGATCGGCCGGCCCCACGGGTCGTTGCCGCCGACGATGCGGCTGTTCTGCACCAGGAACGGCAGCGCCGGCAGCACCCCGGGCAGGTCCTGGCCGGCCAGGCCGCCGTCGGTGTAGCGGTAGGCGCCGGTGCCGAGGAACACCGCATCGTATTCGCCGAGCAACTGCTCCAGGCTCACGTCGCGGCCGATCTCCACGCCCAGGCGGAACTCCACGCCCATGCCTTCGAGCACCTCGCGGCGCTTGCCGATCACGCTCTTGTCGAGCTTGAAGCTGGGGATGCCGAACTGCAGCAGGCCGCCGATCTGCTCGTAGCGGTCGTACACCACCGCATGGATGCCGGCGCGGACCAGGCGGTCTGCGCAGCTGAGCCCGGCCGGGCCGGCGCCGATCACCGCCACGCGCTTGCCGGTGGCCTGGACCTGGCTCAGGTCGGGACGCCAGCCGTTGTTGAGCGCGGTGTCGACGATGTACTTCTCCACCGCGCCGATGGTGACCGCGCCGAATTCCTCCAGCGTGCAGCTGCCTTCGCACAGGCGGTCCTGCGGGCACACCCGGCCGCACACTTCCGGCAGCGGGTTGGTGCTGTGGCACAGCGCCGCGGCTTCCTCGATGCGGTTCTCCTGCACCAGCTGCAGCCACTGCGGGATCGCGTTGTGCACCGGGCATTTCCAGCTGCAATACGGATTGCCGCAATCCAGGCAGCGCCCGGCCTGGTACTGCGCGTCGGCCTTGTCGAACTTGCCGTACAGCTCGTTCCAGTCGCCGGACGTACGCAGTTCCACCGGGATGCGCTGCGGCATCTGCCGGGGCAGGTCGAGGAACTGGAAGGCTTGTTTGCGGCTCATAAAAATTTCCGTGACATATTCCCTTCTCCCCCCGGGAGAAGGTGCCCCGAAGGGGCGGATGAGGGTACGGGGCGCGCAGCGCCTTCGCGATCCCCCCTTCCCAAAAGCAGGAGAGGGGGTACATCCATCAGGCAGCGCGCCGCAGCGACTCGGTCAGCGACTCGATGCTCGCCGCCTTCGGTTTGACCAGCCAGAACTTGCCGACGTAGTCGCGGAATTCGTCGAGGATCTGCTGCGCCCAGATGCTGCCGGTCAGTTCACGGTGGCGGCTGATCAGCTTGTGCAGGTGCTGGCGGTGGCTCTCGAAGCCTTCGGCGGAGATGCGATGGATGTCGATCAGCTCGTGGTTGTAGCGGTCGACGAAATCGCGGTCCACGTCGAGCACGTAGGCCAGCCCGCCGGTGAAGCCGGCGCCGAAGTTCAGTCCGACCTTGCCCAGCACCAGCACGATGCCGTCGGTCATGTATTCGCAGCAGTGGTCGCCGGCGCCTTCGATCACCGCCAGCGCGCCGGAGTTGCGCACGCCGAAGCGCTCGCCGGCGCGGCCGGCGGCGTACAGCTCGCCGCCGGTGGCGCCGTACAGGCAGGTGTTGCCGATGATCGCGGTGTTGCGCGCCTCGAAGCGCGCGCCGCGCGGCGGACGCACCACCAAGCGGCCGCCGGCCATGCCCTTGCCGACGTAGTCGTTGGCCTCGCCTTCCAGCTCCAGCTGCAGGCCGCCGGCGTTGAACGCGCCGAAGCTCTGCCCGGCCGAACCGCGGAAGCGCAGGGTCAGCGGCGCATCGTCCATGCCGTGGTTGCCGTGCACGCGGGCGATGGCGCCGGACAGGCGCGCGCCGATCGAGCGGTCGGTGTTGTGGATCAGGAAACGGTGGTCGCCGCCGGTCTTATTGGCGATCGCGTCGGCGAGCAGGCCGTCCATCTGCGTGGCCAGGCTGTCCGGCGATTCGTACAGGCGCTGCGCCGCGCAGTGGCTGCCGTCGTAGCGCACGTCCTTGAGCAACCGCGACAGGTCCACGCGCACGCCTTTACGCGGCGACACGTCCAACTGCTCGAGCAGTTCGGTACGGCCGATGATCTCGTCCAGCGAGCGCGCGCCCAGGTACGACAGCCACTGCCGCACTTCCTCGGACAGCAGTTTGAAGAAGTTCTCCACCCGCTCGGGCAGGCCGACGAAGTGGTTGGCGCGCAGCCGCTCGTCCTGGGTGGCCACGCCGGTGGCGCAGTTGTTGAGGTGGCAGATGCGCAGGTACTTGCAGCCCAGCACGATCATCGGGCCGGTGCCGAAGCCGAAGCTGTCCGCGCCCAGGATCGCGGCTTTGACCACGTCCAGGCCGGTCTTCAGGCCGCCGTCGGTCTGCAGAATGGTGCGGTCGCGCAGGTTGTTGGCGACCAGCGCCTGGTGCGACTCGGCCACGCCCAGTTCCCACGGCACGCCCGCATAGCGGATCGAGCTGACCGGGCTGGCGCCGGTGCCGCCATCGTGGCCGGACACGGTGATCAGGTCGGCGCCGGCCTTGACCACGCCGGCGGCGATGGTGCCCACGCCGGCATGGCTGACCAGCTTCACCGACACCAGCGCGGTCGGGTTGACCTGCTTGAGGTCGTAGATCAGCTGCGCCAGGTCCTCGATCGAATAGATGTCGTGGTGCGGCGGCGGCGAGATCAGGCCGATGCCCGGCTTGGCGTAGCGCAGCCGCGCGATCAGTTCGTTGACCTTGTGCCCGGGCAACTGGCCGCCTTCGCCGGGCTTGGCACCCTGCGCGACCTTGATCTGCAGCACTTCGGCGTTGACCAGGTATTCGGGGGTGACGCCGAAGCGGCCGGAGGCCACCTGTTTGATCTTGGAACGCTTCTCGGTGCCGTAGCGCGCCGGGTCTTCGCCGCCTTCGCCGGAATTGCTGCGCCCGCCGAGGCGGTTCATCGCGATCGCCAGCGCCTCGTGCGCCTCCGGCGACAGCGCGCCCAGGCTGATCGCGGCGGTGTCGAAGCGGCGCAGCAGGTCCGCGGCCGGGGCGACCTCGTCCAGCGGGGTCGGCACCTCGGCGCGCTTGAGCTGCAGCAGGTCGCGCAGCGCCGACGGCGGGCGCGAATGCACCGCCTCGGCGTAGGCGGCCCAATCGGCCTGCTCGCCGCTGCGCGTGGCGCGCTGCAGGGTCATGACCACGTCCGGGTTGTACATGTGGTACTCGCCGCCGTGCACGTACTTCAGCAGCCCGCCCACTTCCGGCTTGAGCAGGTCGTTCCAGGCGCGCGCGTTGAGCTGCCGCGCCTCGGTGTCCAGCCGCGCCAGGTTCACCCCGCCGATGCGCGAGGCGGTGTCCGGGAAGCACAGCCGGACCACGTCCGGGTCCAGCCCGACGATCTCGAACAACTGCGCGCCGCGGTAGCTGGCGATGGTGCAGATGCCCATCTTGGAGATGATCTTGGACAGGCCCTTGTAGATGCCCTTGCGGTACTTGCGGCCGATCTGCGCCTGTTCGCCGCCCTTCTTCAGCAGCAGGATGCCGCGCCGGCCCAGGTCGAACAGGGTCTGGTAGGCCAGGTACGGATACACCGCGGTGGCGCCGAAGCCGAGCAGGCAGGCCATGTGGTGCGGATCGCGCGCGGTGCCGGTCTCGATGATCAGGTTGACGTCGCAGCGCAGGCCCACCCGCGAGAGGTGATGGTGCACCGCGCCGGTGGCCAGCAGTGCATGCGCCATCGGCCGTTCCGGCACCGGGTAGCGGTCGGTCAGCAGCAGCATGACCTTGCCGTCGCGCGCGGCCTGTTCGGCCTCGGCGCAGATGCGGCGCAGGCCGGCTTCGAGGCCTTCCTCGACGCTGTAGGACAGGTCGATCTGCGCGTTGCGGCTCTGGTACTGCTCCATCTTCAGCAGCTGGCGCAGCTTGCGCTGGCTGAGCACCGGCGAATTGAGGATGACGTGGTTCACCGTCTCCGGGCCGGCATGGAAGATGTTGGTCTCCTTGCCGAGCTGGGTGGTCAGCGACATCACGCAGTCTTCGCGCAACGGATCGATCGGCGGGTTGGTGACCTGCGCGAACGCCTGGCGGAAGTAGTCGTACAGCGGCCGGGTGTGGCGGCTGAGCACCGCCATCGGGGTGTCGTCGCCCATCGAGCCGGTGGCTTCCTGCTCGGTCTCGGCCAGCGGCCGCAGCACCTGCTCCACTTCCTCGGTGCTGAGCTGGAACAGCTTGTGGTAGCTGCGCAGGGTGCGCTCGTCGAACGGCTCCTCGACCAGCGACGGGTCGATCAGTTCGGTCTGCAGGTAGGTCACGCCCTGCTGCAGCCACTGTTTGTACGGGGCGCGGCCGCGGTTGATGCGGTCGATCGCGTCCGAGTCGAGCAGGTCGCCGCGCTTGAGGTCGATGGCCATCATTTCGCCCGGGCCGAGCTTGCCCTTGCGGGTCACGCGCTCGGCCGGCAGTTCCCACACGCCGGCCTCGGAGGCGACCAGGAAATGGCGGTCGGAGGTCAGCATCCAGCGTGCCGGGCGCAGCCCGTTGCGGTCGAGCATGCACGCGGCGTAGCGGCCGTCGCAGGCGACGATGCCGGCCGGGCCGTCCCACGGCTCGGTGTTGAGCCCGTAGAACTCGTAGAACGCGGCCAGGTCGGCGTCCTTGAACTCCAGCGACTGGGTCGCCGGCGGCACCAGGATGCGCAGCGCCTGCAGCAGGTCCATGCCGCCGGCGACCAGCAGCTCGAGCATGTTGTCCAGGCTCTGCGAATCGGAGCCGTGCATCGAGATCACCGGGTCGAATTCGGCGATGTCGAAGCGCGGGGTCTTCCACACCTTGCTGCGCGCCTGCGCCCAGTGCCGGTTGCCCTCGATGGTGTTGATCTCGCCGTTGTGCGCGAGCAGCCGGAACGGGTGCGCCAGCGGCCAGCGCGGCAGCGTGTTGGTCGAGAAGCGCTGGTGGAAGACGATGGCGCTGGACGCCAGGTCGCTGCGCTGCAGGTCCGGGTAGAAGGTGCTGAGCTTGTCCGGCAGCACCATGCCCTTGTAGCTGATGCCGTTGGGCGAGAGCGTGGTGACGTAGAAGTCGGCGACATCGCGCAGGCGCTGCTCGGCGCGGCGGCGCGCCAGGAACAGGGCCAGGGCGAAGGCGTCTTCGCTGTGCTCGGCGCCGGCATCGACGAACACCTGCTCGATGTGCGGCAAGGTGTCCTTGGCCAGCTGCCCGCACACCGAATCGTCGGTGGGGGTGACGCGCCAGCCGCGCGGCTGCGCGCCGGCGCGGACCAGTTCCTCTTCCAGCACCTGGCGGCAGCGCGCGGCGGCATCCGCGTCGTCGCGCGGCATGAACACCTGGCCGGCGGCGAAGCGCGCGCCCACCGCGATGCCGGCGTCGCGCGCCAGCGCGCGCAGGAACGCATCGGGTTTGCGGATCAGCAGGCCGCAGCCGTCGCCGGTCAGGCCGTCGGCGGCGACGCCGCCACGGTGGGTCATCCGCGACAGCGCGGCGATGGCGGTGTCGACCAGTGCCCGCGAAGGTTGGTCGTCGAGCTGGGCGACCATGCCGAAACCACAGGCATCGCGCTCGTCTTGGGGGTCGTAGAGCCCGTGGCGGTTGCGGGGGGCCATGTCTGCCTCTAAAAGCGATCCGAAGGAACGCGGCGACACTCGCCCCCGCTCTATCCTGGAGCGCATCTTGAGGTCACCGGAACATCGACTAAAGCACAGTTGGTGCGGTGCCGCAATACACGGTTGCAGCTGCAACCGTAGCCGCGGCCGGCGCGGGCGACGAACCCGCTGCACCGGCCGCGTGGCGCTTGGCGGTGACGCCCTGTAGGCGCGGCTTCAGCCGCGACCGGAGGGTGACCGATACGCCCGGTCGCGGCTGAAGCCGCTCCTACAGAGAGCAGCATCCGGATCGAGCCGCTGCGGCAAGCGGCAGCAGCCCGCCCTCAGCGCCGAGCACGCGCGAGGTCAGCCGCAGCGCACGCCGGTGACCACGTTCTTGGCGTCGACCTCGATGTTCAGGCGCTCGCCATTGAATTCCATCGTCACCATCTGGTTCGGGGTCAGCACCCGCACGCTCTTGGAACCGGTGTCGATCCGTGCCTGGTCCACCAGCGCCTGTTCCGCCGCCTGCCCGACCAGGCCCTGCGCCTGCGACGCGTCGCAGGTGCCGACCGGCGGGGCCTCCGGCGCGCTGGCCGGATTGGGCTTGGCGGCCTGTTCGGCGGCCTGTTGCGCCTTGGCGGCGACCTGTTCCTGCTCGTCCGGCGGCGGCGCGGTACACGCGGCCAATGCCAGCGCCAGGCACGCCGCGCCGAGCAGGCCGACACGCGCGGACGGACGAGAAGAAAGGAAATTGCTCATCGGGGCTCCAGGAGTCGAGGGGAGAAGACATCCAGCATAAGCCGACAGCATCGGCGAATAGGCGTTCGCGGTTCGTTAACCGGCGCGGCATTGACGCGGCCTAGCCGCGACGCTGCCGACAATCCCCGCTCCCATCGCCGCCGGCGGTTTTTCGATGAGCAAGGCTTCCCGCTCCACCCCCGCCGTCGAGGCGGCCCGCGAGTTGCAGTCCAAGCAGGCCGCCAGCAGCGCCGGCCTGGTCTACGTCAGCGACACCGAGCCGGGCATCGTCCGCCGCCGCGTCGGCAAGGGATTCAGCTACCGGATGCCCGACGGCAGCCCGGTGCGCGATGCGCAGACCCTGCAGCGCATCCGCCAGCTGGCGATCCCGCCGGCCTATACCGAGGTGTGGATCTGCGCCAAGGCCAACGGCCACATCCAGGCCACCGGCCGCGACGCCCGGCGGCGCAAGCAGTACCGCTACCACGCCGACTGGGCGCAGGTGCGCGGCGACGGCAAGTTCGAACGGATCATGGCCTTCGGCCAGGCGCTGCCGCGGCTGCGCCGGCGCCTGCGCCGCGACCTGGCGCTGCCGGGCTACCCGCGCGACAAGGTGCTGGCGATGGTGGTGGCGCTGATGGCCGAGACCCTGGTGCGCGTCGGCAATGCCGAGTACGCGCGCAGCAACCGCTCCTACGGCCTGACCACGCTGCGCAACCGCCACCTGGAGTTCGTCAAGGGCGGCCGCGCGCGGCTGAAGTTCCGCGGCAAGGGCGGCCAGGAGCACGACATCGAGGTCGACGACGCGCACCTGGTCAAGCTGATCCGCGGCTGCCAGCAATTGCCGGGGCAGGCGCTGTTCCAGTACCGCGACGACGATGGGACCTTGCAGCCGGTGGATTCGGGCGAGGTCAACGACTACCTGCGCGAGGCGATGGGCGAGAGCTTCACCGCCAAGGACTTCCGCACCTGGGGCGGTACCCGCGCCGCGCTGCAGCGCCTGGCGCAGCTGCCGTTGCCCGAGCCCAGCAGCGAGCGCGCGCTGAAGCAGGCTCAGAATGCGGTGATCCGCGAGGTCGCCGACGCGCTGGGCAATACCCCGGCGGTGTGCCGCAAGGCCTACATCGATCCGTGCGTGTTCGACGGCTGGCGCTGCGGCGAGCTGCACGGGCTGTGCGAGCGTGTGCGCGGCGAGCGGCAGTGGGACCTGGCGACGCTGAAATACCTGGCGCAGGCGCGCACGGTCAGCCGCAAGGCGGCCAAGGCCGCCGGCAAGAAGGTGGTGGGTGCCAAGGCGGCGGCGCGGGCGGCCGGTGTAACGGCGGCGAGGGCAACGGCGGCCGGCGCCAAGACAGCGCGGCCGGCGCGCCCGCGCCGCACGGGCGGCACGGCGGCGAAAAAAGCCGCTGCCCCGCGCAAGCGGGCCTGACCCGGCGCGTCGGCGGCGCGTGGCGGCGGTCCCGCCGCGTGCGCCGCCCATCGCCATCGCGGCGTCTTGTGGGAGCGACTTCAGTCGCGACGGGCTTTCCGGTAATGCAGGTCGCGACTGAAGTCGCTCCCACAACAGCTTGCCAGCTGCGATACGCACGCCAAGACCCACGCTGGGAGCTGGGTCGGTAACCGGCGCGCCGCTGCGCGCGCCGCCGCCGCGCATCTTGTACAGCGCGACGCGGTTGCCGCCGGCTTCGGTCAGGCGCGGGCGATCAGGTCCTGCTGCGCCGCAGACAGCGAACGCTGTCCGTCCACCGCCGTCACCCGGCGGCCGTCCGCATCAACCGCAATACAGCGTGGTGATGTTGTTGGTCGGACCGACCTCGATGGTCAGGCGTTCACCGCCGCTCTCGCCGGCGCCGCGGGTCGCACTGTCCACGCCGCTGGCGGTCGCGCCGCTGCGATCGACGCTGCTGTTCACCACCTGCACCTGCAGGCTGTCGCTGTCGACGCGGGCGCGTTCGACGGTGGTCTGCGCGGCGGCCAGGCCGACCGCGCCGCGCACCTTGTCGACGTGGCACTGGCCGGAGATGACGCCGTCGATCGGCTGCACCTGGGCGATCTGGGTGGTGCTGCAGGCACCGAGCAGCAGGCAGGCGAACGGAACGGCGAGCGCGAACGGGTGGCGGATCATGGGGCATCTCCTTCGATGAATAGCGCGAGCCTGTCGCGGTCGATGTTTGCGTGGCATGAAGAGCGCAGCGCCAGGCTTCACCTGGCGTGGCCGCCGGCCTGGCCACACTGTCGCCTCCCAGCCAACCGGAGCCGAACCATGGCCACCTGCGATGTCTGCGGCAACGACTACGACAAAGCCTTCACCCTGACCCAGGGCGCGCGCAGCGGCACCTTCGATTCGTTCGAGTGCGCGATCCACGCCTTCGCCCCGCACTGCAGCCACTGCGACTGCCGCATCGTCGGCCACGGCGTGGAAGCCGGCGGACGCATGTTCTGCTGCGCGCATTGCGCCCAGCACGCCGGCGTCGAAGGCGTCGCCGACCGCGCCTAGCGTTTCGCCCTGTCCGCGGTCGCAACGGCGATCGTCCACATCAGCGGCGCCCCGCGCCGCGCCCACTTCCGGAGCACTGCCGATGGCCTCCCGCCGCAAACCACCCGCCGCCTCCAAGTCCGCCTCGTCCAAGCCGGCCAGCTCCGCTGCCGCCGGCGCCGCCGGCAAGACCGCGCAGAAGCAGCGCGCGCTGCAACGCGAGGTCGACGCGGGCGAGAAACAAGCCAAGGCCAAGACCAAGAAATCCGCGCCGACCCAGGCAGGCACGCGCAAGCAGCCGGAGACGATGCCCGGCCAGCACCTGCGCAAGCCCGGCAAGGAACAGGACCTGGCGCTGCAACCGCGCTTCGAGGCGCCGGACTACGTGGGCAGCGGCAAGCTGCGCGGCATGAGCGCGATCGTCACCGGCGCCGACTCGGGCATCGGCCGCGCGGTGGCGGTGCTGTTCGCACGCGAAGGTGCCGACGTGGCGGTGCTGTACCTGGACGAGCACGAGGACGCGCAGGTGACCCGCGCGCACGTGGAGAAGGAAGGCCGCCGTTGCCTGACCATCGCCGGCGACGTGAAGGATCCGGCGTTCTGCCAGGACGCGGTGGCGCAGACCGTGCGCGCCTTCGGCGGGCTCGACGTGCTGGTCAACAACGCCGCCTTCCAGTTGCATTGCCACGCGCTGGAGGACCTCAGCGACGAGCACTTGCAGGAAACCCTGCAGACCAACATCGCCGGCTACTTCCACATGGCGCGCGCGGCCTTGCCGCACCTCAAGCGTGGTGCGGCGATCATCAACAGCGGTTCGGAGACCGGCCTGTTCGGCAGCAAGTCGCTGCTCGACTACTCGGCGACCAAGGGCGCGATCCATGCCTTCACCATGGCCCTGGCCAGCCAACTGCAGCCGCGCGGAATCCGCGTCAACGCGGTCGCGCCGGGGCCGGTGTGGACGCCGCTGAACCCGGCCGACAAGTCCGCCGAGGACGTGGCCGAATTCGGCAAGAGCAGCGCGATGGGCCGCGCGGCGCAGCCGGAGGAGCTGTCGCCGGCCTACGTGTTCCTGGCCTCGCCGATCACCGCCAGCTACATCAGCGGCGCGATCCTGCCGGTGATGGGCGGGCCGCAGGGCTAACGTGCGCAGCCGCCGGGCCGACAGCGTTCGGCCCTGCCGTCGTGCCGCGGCGATGCGCCCGGCCGCTATTCCTCCGACGCAGCCCAGCGCGCGAGGTTCTGCTGCACGTCGGCGATGCCTTCCCAGGGATCCTTGCGGCGCCGCTTCAGCTTCGCCGGCACATCGCGCATCTTGAATGCATCGGCGCGGTGCAGCTTGGGCAATTCGCTCCAGGCCAGCGGCATCGCGACCGGCGCGCCGGGGCGTCCGCGCAGCGAATACGAGGCCACCGCGGTGGCGCCGCGGCCGTTGCGCAGGTAGTCGACGAAGATCCGCTTGTTGCGCAGGCGCTTGGTCGCGGTGGCCAGGAAACGTTCTGGTTCGGACTGCGCCAGCGCGTCGGCGAAGCCGTGCGCGAAGCGCTTGGTCAGGTCCCAGTCGCAGCCAGGAGCGAGCGGCACCACCACGTGCAGGCCCTTGCCGCCGGAGACGCGGAGGAAGGAGTCCAGTTCCAGCTGCGCCAGCAGCTTGCGGATGTCGGTGGCGGCCTTCTTGACCTCGGCGAACGGCACGTCCGGGCCGGGATCCAGGTCGAACACCACCCGGTTGGCCGAGTCGGGATGGTCGGCATACGAACCCCACGGATGGAATTCCAGCGCATTGAACTGCACCAGTTCCAGCAGGCCGGCGGCATCGTTGACCACCAGGTAGTACGCGTTGTTGCCGGCTTCCTCCTTCAGGCGCACCGAGGACACCAGTTCCAGCCCGGCGGTATGGTGCTTCTGGAAGAAACACGGCCGTTCCGCGCCGCTGGGACAGCGGATGATCGACAGCGGCCGCCCGGCGATCTCCGGCAGCAGGTGATCCATGACCGCGCTGTAGTAGTCCCATACCTCCTGCTTGGTGGCGCCGATGTCCGGGAAAATGATCTTGCCGGGGCTGGACAGCGCCGGCGGCACGCGACCGCCGGCATCGTCGCCGTCGGATGTGCGGCGGCGTTTCGTCGCCGGTGTCGTCTGCGGCGCCGGTGCGCCCGGCGCCGCGCGATACGAATCGCGCAGGTCGGCGACGTCCTTGTCCGGCCGCACCGCCTTCAGCGAGGCCTGCCGCAGCAACTGCTGGCCGCCGATGCCGCGGTAGAACACTTCCACCACGAAGCGCGGCGCGAACCAGGTGGCCGCGCGCAGATCGGTTTCGGTGGTGGGGACGTGGGCGGTCGGCGTCTTGCCGCCGGCCTTGCCGATCCGTTTGGTCACCTCGCGCAACAACGCGTCCGAAAAGCCCGAGCCTACACGGCCGGCGTACAGCCATCCGTGCTGCGGGTCGGGCCGGGCCAGCAGCAGCGAGCCGAAGCCGGAACGGCTGCCCTTGGGCGCGGTGTAGCCGACCACGGCGAACTCGTCGGAGATCAGCTGCTTGGTCTTGCGCCAGTCCTCGCTGCGGCCGCCGTGATAGCCGCGGTCGGCGCGCTTGGAGATGATGCCCTCGAAGTGCTGCTCTCCCGCCATCTGGAATGCGGCCTCGCCATCGCCTTCGATGTGCGAACTGAAGGCCAGGTGCGCATCGGCGCCGTGCAGCAGCTCCTGCAGCAAGGCCTTGCGCGCGGTCAGCGGCGCATCGGCGATGTCGACGCCGTCGATGTGCAGCAGATCGAACAGCGCCAGCGCCAGCGCCGCCTGGCGTTCGCCGGACAGCACCGCCTGCAGCAGGTTGAAGTCTTCCTTGGTGCCTTTGCCCGCGATCAGCTCGCCGTCCAGCGCCGCCGATTTCAGGCCCAGCGCGGCGATGGCATCGCGGACCTCGGGAATCTTGTCGGTCCATTCGATCGCGTTGCGCGACCACAGGCGCACTGCGCCATCGGCGATGGTGGCGAGGATCCGGTAGCCGTCCCACTTGATCTCGTGGATCCAGTGCTCGCCCTTGGGCGGGGCGTCGCCGAGCTTGGCCAGCTGCCCCTGGAACGGCCCGGTCGGCGCCGCAGCGCGCTTGGCCTTGGGCAGGGCCAGCGCCCGCTTCGCCCAGTCGGTCTTTTTCGCCTTGCGCGGCAGCGCGACGGCGGTTAGCGCCTTGCGCTTGTTCGGCTTGCCCGCGCCGGCGCGCTTGAGATCCTCCGGCGGCGGCGCGGTCACGTCGGCGAGCAGGTCGTCCGCCTCCACGTCGCTGGCGAACGCATCGTCTTCCTTGAACAGCAACCACTGCGGCTGGCGCGCCGGCTTGCCGGAACGCACCAGGTGCCAGCCGCCCTTGAGCTTGGTCCCGAACAGTTCGAAGCGCAGGTGGCCCTTGGCCAGTTGCGCTTCGGGATCGCCGGCGGTGCTCCACACGCCATGGTCGAACTGCGCGACATGGCCCCCGCCGTATTCGCCCTTGGGAATCTCGCCTTCGAAGCCGGCGTAGTCGACGGGGTGATCCTCGACCTCCACCGCCATGCGCTTGACCTTGGGATCGTAGCTCGGGCCCTTCGGTACCGCCCAGCTCTTCAGGGCGTCACCCACCTGCAGCCGGAAATCGTAGTGGCGGCGACTGGCGTGGTGCAGCTGCACCACGAAGATCGGGCGCTGTCCTTGCGGCAGCGCCTTGCCCGGCTCCGGCTCCCTGGTCTTGTCGAAGCTGCGTTTGCGGCGGTATTCGGCAAGGCTCATCGCGTGGGCCTGGCCAGGCTACTTGCCCAGGTGTGCGCGCACGGCTTCGGCCGTGGGACCGGCGACCTCGACGGCCGCACGCAGTTCGTCGGCGGAGACGCCGAACGTGCTGGTCCAGTACTGCAATTCGTAGTCCTCGTTGACGTTGATGCGGTCGCGGTCCGGGGAACCTGCATTGTTCTTGTCGTCGCTCATGCGGATGCTCCTGCTCACGGTGGGAAGCGCCGCGGCGTCGGGACGCCGGCGGCTGTCGATGGCCGATACGCGTGCCGGTCGCTGTGCGGCGGCGGCGCGCGTTGTCTACGAACTTCTAATCGCGCGGGCGTCGGCTCGACGTGAACGGTGGAAACATTGGATGCGCGAGCGGACGCCGCCCGCGCTGCGCTCGGTTCGCGCCGTCGCCTCGCCCCTGCCGCATGACGCCGGCTATTTCTCGCGATGGAACACCATCCCGCCGTGGTGCAGTTCGTCCTGGCCGACGAACGTGCCGTCCGCGGTGAAGCCGGTATCGTCCCAGTAGTCGATATGGTTGCCGTCGATCGCGTAGCGGCCCTGGTAGGCGCTCCGGCGCGATCCGCGCGCTTCGTCGTAGCGGCCGTTGGGCAGCAGTTCCTGGCGGATCCGGCCATCGGCCGTGACCCACATGCCCAGATAGGGATACTGTTGCATGGTGTCGCCTCGTGTCGGTACAGCGGGTGGGGAAGCGCCGGGTGTGTTCGTCTGTGCGCTTGCGGCGGCAATCGCGGCGGCGGCGAACGCTGCCGCCAGACCGCAACGCCGTGCGTTCGCGCGCGTCACTGCGCACCTTCGCGCGCGGGAATGCGGCGCAGTACGTCGTCGTAGGCGGCGAGGTCGAGGAAGGCATGCGCCTCGACTGCCTTTCCGCCATCCATGCGGAAGATCCACACATAGCGATTGCGGTAGGGGCGGCCATCGCGCGCGACGGCTCGGCCCTCCCACTGCGCGATGACGTGGTCGCCGTCGGCCCAGATCCGTCTGGAAACCGGCCGCACCGGCTCGCGCAGGCGGATGACGAAGGGGCGCACGGCATGCGCCATGAACGCATCGCGGCCGCGATAGGTGCCCGCGCTCGGGCCGGAGCCTTCGATCGTCCAGACGATGTCGCGGGCGAGCATCTCGTCGAAGAAGCCCGAACCGCCGTCGGCCCAGCGATCGAATGCGGCGGTGACGGCCTGCCGGTTGCGTTCGCTCTGCACGGCCGCTGGCGCTGCCACTGGCGTGGCGCTCACCGGCACCGTCCCGCATGCCGACGCCGACAGCGCGATTGCGAAGAGGATGGCCGTGGCTGTCCTGGCACCGATGCACGCCATGGCCTCACCTCCGTCCCTGCACGGTGGAGGTACCGAAGATCAATTGCTGGCCCATCGGCCGGCCGATGAAGTTCTGCGGGAAGATCGGCGCGACCGCGCTGGCCTGGTCGAGGCGGACGCGCTGGTCGTCGTCGAACACCACGTCCAGCGCGCCGAAGTTGTCCTGCGCCTGCTGCAGCGTGCGTGCGCCCATCACCGGCGCGACCACGGCCGGGTGCTGCAGCGTCCACGCCAGCGCGACCTGCGCGCGAGACACGCCGAGTTCCCCGGCGATGTCGCCGACCACGTCCGCGATCGCCAGCGCGCGCTCGTTGAGATGGCCCGAGGAGGCGATGACGCCCTTGCGGGTCGCGGACACGCCGGCCTCGTTGGCGTCGGTCAGATCCGCGCGGCCGTACTTGCCGGTCAGGATGCCGCCGCCCAGCGGCGACCACGGCAGCACGCCCAATCCCATGGCCTCGGCCATCGGCAGCAGTTCGTGTTCGACCGTGCGCTCGACCAGGCTGTAGCCGATCTGCAATGCAACGAAGGGCGACCAGCCGCGCAGCTCGGCCAGCGTCTGCAACTGCGCCACCCGCCATGCCGGTGTGTTGCAGATGCCGGCGTAGAGGATCTTGCCCATGCGCACCAGATCGTCCAGCGCGCGCATCACTTCTTCCGGCGTGGTGGTGAAGTCCCACGCGTGCAGGTAGAGCAGGTCGATGCGGTCGGTGTCGAGCTGGCGCAGGCTGGTCTCGACCGAGCGCACCAGGTTGAGGCGGTGATTGCCGCCGGAATTGATGTTGGCCGCGTCGCGCGCCATGGTGAACTTGGTCGCCAGCACGATGCGCTCGCGCTTGTCCTTCACCAATTCGCCGAGGATGCGCTCGGACGCGCCGTTGGTGTAGTTGACGGCGGTGTCGACGAAGTTGCCGCCGCGCTCGGTGTAGGCATCGAAGATGCGCTTGGCTTCGGCGCGGTCGGCGCCCCAGCCCCAGTCCTCGCCGAAGGTCATGGTGCCCAGCGCGAGCGGCGAGACGCGCAGGCCCGAGCGGCCGAGCAGGCGGTAGTGGGAGAGGGAAGAGGGTGCGTTCATGAGGCTGGCGCTCCTGGAAAGTGCGTGGCGCCATGGTTGCGTCGCGGCCGCCTGGAGCGATAGCCGGCTTGTCCGGAATGCTTGCACGATCGTCCGGCGCTGGCCGCATCGCTCTTCCAGCGCGGCGGCGGATGTGGAATAAGACGCAGATGACCCTGCAGACGCTGACCGACCTCATCGCCCGCCACGCACCGCACGACGGCACGTTCGACGGCCGGCTGCCGGGCGTGAAGCTCATCCGCGCGTCGATGCCGACCCTGCCCATGCCGGTGATCTACGAGCCGACCGTGTGTTTCGTCGCGCAAGGGCGCAAGCGCGCGATGCTGGGGACCACCACCTACATCTACGATCCGGCGCGCTACCTGGTCGCCTCTGTCGGCTTGCCGGTCATGGGGTCGGTGATCGAGGCCAGCGCAGCGGCGCCGTATCTCAGCCTGCAACTGGATCTGGACCTGGCCGAACTCGGCGAGCTCGCCATCCGCCACCCGCCCACGGCCGCCGAAGCGGCCGCCGCGCCGATGGGGTTGACCCTTAACCAGACCACGCCGGCGCTGCTGGACGCGGTCGTGCGCCTGACCAGCCTGCTGGACACGCCGCGCGACATCGACGCGCTCGCGCCGCTGACCATCCGCGAGATCCTGTATCGCCTGCTCACCGGGCCCGAAGGCGGCGTCATCCGGCACATGGCGCAGGCCGACAGCCGGCTCAACCATGTCGCACGCGCCATCGTCTGGATCCGCACCCACTTCCGCGAAGCTTGCCGCATCGAGGATGCCGCGCAGATCGCCGGCATGAGCCGCTCCACCTTCCACCAGCACTTCCGGGCGATCACCTCACTGAGCCCGCTCGAGTTCCGCACCCAGCTGCGCATGCAGGAGGCACGCCGCCTGATGGTCAGCGGCGCGCTGGACGCGGCCAGCGCGGGATTCCAGGTCGGCTACGACAGCCCGTCGCAGTTCAGCCGCGACTACGCGCGCCTGTTCGGCATCCCGCCGGCGAAACACGCCAAGCTGTTGCGCGCTTCGTGATGGCCGGCGGCAGGTGGCACGCGGCTGGCTGCCGCGGGTGATGGCGGCGCCGTAGCGGGAGTTGGGCGGCGCTGCCGAGCGCGATGCCAGGGGCGGACTTGGCGTGGCCGCCAATGAGCCACCAATGACCAGTAGCCTATTGACGACAGCTGTCGCCAAAGGTAGGTTGGCGACAGATGTAGTCACCAGGAGCGGACGGATGCGGCGCAAATCGATCGGGGACCAGGAACTGGCCCTGCTGCAGTACATCGCCGAGCAGGGCGAGGCCAGCGTCGGCGAAGTCGCCGCCGCCTTCGGCGAGGCGCGCGGGCTGGCCCGCTCCACCGTGCTGACGATGATGGAGCGGCTGCGCGCCAAGGCCTATCTGCGCCGGCGCCAGGTGCAGGGCGTATACCGCTATGCCGCCACCGCCGGCCAGGACGACGTGGTGCGCAGCGCGGTTGGCAGCTTCGTCGAGAAGACCCTGCAGGGCTCGGTGTCGCCGTTCGTGGCGTGGATGTCGCAGCGCGCCGAGGTCAGCGACGACGAACTGGCCGAACTCGAGGCATTGGTGGCCAAACTGCAATCGCAGCGGCGGGAGGACTGAGGCATGCACACGATCTTCGGCACGACGTTGTTCGAGACCCTGCTGTCGCGGCTGTTGGCGACCAGCGTGCAGGCGGTGGTGCTGGTCGCGGCGATCTGGGCGCTGTGCCGCTGGCTGCCGGCGCTGCCGGCGGCCACCCGCTGCCGCCTGTGGTGGCTGGTCGGCGCGCAGACCGTGCTCGGCCTGCTGTGGGCCGGCGCGCTGAGCCTGCCGGTGCTGCCGGCCGCGCCGGCGCCGGTCGCGGTTGCCGCGACCGCATTGCCGGCCGCTTCGCTGCAGGACGCGGACGCTGCGCCTGCAACGACTGCAGCATCGCCGCCTCCGGCGACACAGAAGGCCGTGTCTGCCGCCGCGCCGCTGCCCTGGGCGCAGGCGCTGGTCGCGCTGTGGCTGGCTGGCGTGCTGCTCGGCGCGCTGCGCAGTGGCCATGCCTACCGTGCCAGCCGGCGCCTGGTGCGCGCCAGCACGCCGTGCACCGACGCCGCATTGCTGGGCGCCTTGCGCCTGGCCGCCGAGGCGCATGGCCTGCGCCGGCCGCCGCAGCTGCGGCTGTCGGCGCAGATCGATTCGCCGCAGCTGATCGGGCCGTGGCGGCCGGTGCTGCTGTTGCCGGCGCGGCGCCTGGCGGCGATGCACGCCGACGACCTGGACATGGCGCTGACCCACGAGCTGGTGCACCTGCAGCGCCGCGACCTGTGGTGGGGCCTGCTGCCGGCGCTGGCGCAGCACCTGTTCTTCTTCCACCCGCTGGTGCACCTGGCGGTGCGCGAATACGCGCTGGCCCGCGAGGCCGCCTGCGATGCGGCGGTGGTCGCCGGGCACCGGCACTGCCGGCACAACTATGCGCGCCTGCTGGTGCAGCTGGGCGTGGCGCCGCGACCGGCGGCCGGCGTCGCCAGCGCGTCGCCGAGCTTCGTCAGCCTGAAGCGGCGCTTGCTGATGCTGCAGAGCACGGCTTCGTTCCCGCGTCTCGGCGCCGGGTTGATCACCGCCGCGATCGCGCTGGCCGGGGTCATGCCGCTGCGCTTGGTTGCCAAGCCGGTGCCGGCGACCGCGGCGTCGGTTCCTGCGCCAGTCGCCGTGCATGCGGCCCCCGCGAGCGCGTCGGCCCCGGCTGCTCCCGCGGCGACGTCGATCATCGCCAGCGTGCTGGCGCGGCCCGCCCCGGCCGCTCCGGCGACGGTCCCGGAGCCGCCTGCCGCGCCATCGCCGCCGGCGGCCCCCGCGCCACCCGCCGCGCCGCCGGCGGCCGATCCGCTGCTGACCCAGGGCCGCATCACGCTCTCGCGGCACGACGGCGAGGACGCCTACGTGCTGGTGCAGGACGGACACAACCTGATGGATGCGTCGCTGGACGACCTGCGCGAAGCGCGCCGCCTGGCCGGCAGCGGTGGAGAATTGCTGTGGTTCCGCCACGACGGCCGCCGCTACGTGGTCCGCGACCCGGCCGCGCTGGCGCGCTTCGAGGCCTTGCACGAACAGAGCCTGCAGCTGGCCGAGGCGCAGGCCGAGTTGGGCGACCGCCAAGGCGATCTCGGCGACCGGCAGGCCGACTTCGGCGAGCGCATGGCGGAACTGAGCGCGCAGATGGCAGAGAGCGCTGCGCGTCATGCCGAGGCGGCGCTCGCCGCCAGCCGCGATGCGAGCACCCAGGCGCAACGCGATCGCGCCGCGGCGCAGCAGGCGACCGAGCGGATGCGCCGGCAGGACATCGGCAAGAAGATCCAGGAACTGGCCAGCCAGCAGGCGCAACTGGGCCTGCGCCAGGCCGAACTGGGCAAGATGCAGGCCGACGCCAGCGTGCGTGCGCGGGAGCAGGCCGACGCGCTGATCCGTCAGGCCATCGCGCAAGGGCTGGCCACGCCGGTCGATGGTTGATTCCCCCCTGACGCGGCGGTCGCGCGGATAATCGCCGCGGACGCCGACAGGATGGGGCAGGGCACGATGGCAGTTTGCAAAGTGGTGGTGCTGGGAGGCTACGGCCATTTCGGCGCGCGCATCGTGCGTGCGCTGGCGGCGACGCCGGCGCTGCAGGTGGTCGCGGCCGGCCGCCATCCTGGCGCTGCCACCGCCAATGTGGCCGGCGCGGACATGCGCGGCGTCGCGGTGTGCCGGTTGGATACGGCGGCCGCAGACTTCCCCGCGCAGCTGGCCGCCACCGGCGCGGACACCGTCGTGCACACCGCCGGGCCGTTCCAGGGCCAGGACTACGCGGTCGCCCGCGCCTGCCTGCAGGCCGGCATGCACTACATCGATCTGGCCGACGGCCGCGCGTTCGTGCGCGATTTTCCCGCCGCGCTCGACGCGCTGGCGCGGCAGGCCGGGCGCACCGCGATCAGCGGCGCCAGCACCCTGCCGGGGCTGTCCAGCGCGGTGGTCGATGCGTTGCGCCCGCGTTTTTCGCAGCTGCACGACATCGACCTGGTGATCGCACCGGCGCAGGCCACGCCGTTGGGCATGGCCACGGTGCGCGCGGTGCTGTCGTACTGCGGCCTGCCGTTCGACTGGTGGTGCGATGGGCGCTGGCAGCGGACGCGCGGGTGGGCCGCGCCGCAGCCGGTTTCATTCGCGCGGCTCGCCCCGCGCCTGGCCGCGCCGTGCGACGTGCCCGATCACGACCTGCTGGTGGCGCGCTATCCCGGCGTGCGCAGCGTGCGCTTCCGCGCGGCGCTGGAACTGCCGTTCCTGCAGCGCTGCCTGGCCGCGCTCGCGCGCCTGCGAGGACTCGGCGTGCCGTTGCCGATGCGGGCGCTGGCGGCGACGTTCGCGCGCGCCGGGCGCTGGTTCGACCGCTTCGGCAGCGATCTCGGCGGCATGTCGGTGCAGATGCGTGGGCTCAAGGACGGCCGCCCGCACGCCCTGTGCTGGGAGCTGACCGCGCCGACGCTGCACGGCCCGGAGATTCCGTGCCTGGCCGCGATCCTGCTGGTACGCAAGCTGGCCAGCGGCGCGGCGTTGCCGGTGGGTGCGCATGCATGCATGGGGCTGCTGAGCTTGGCCGAGTTCGAAGGCGAGTTCGCGGCGTGGCGGATCGAGACGGCGGTGCGGGAGCTCTAGCGGTTGCCGCAGGGCAGCCGTTCCTTCTCTCATCGGGACCATGGCCCCTTTTCGGGGGAAGGTGCCCCGCGGGTGCGATGAGGGTGCGGGCGCAGCCTCGTGCTCCTAACTCCGCGAGACGCTTTCGCGCCGGACCCTCACCCCAACCCCTCTCCCGAGGGGAGAGGGGCTAAGGCTGCTCCCTTCTCCCGTTGGGAGAAGGTGCCCCGTAAGGGGCGGATGAGGGTGCGGGCGAAGCCTCGTGCTCCTAATTCCGCGAGACGCTTTCGCGCCGGACCCTCACCCCAACCCCTCTCCCGAGGGGAGAGGGGCTAAGGCTGCTCCCTTCTCCCGTTGGGAGAAGGTGCCCCGTAAGGGGCAGATGAGGGTGCGGGCGAAGCCTCGTACACCTTGATCCGCGAGACGCTTTCGCGCCGTACCCTCACCCCAACCCCTCTCCCGAGGGGAGAGGGGCTCGACGCGCCACGGCTGTTTCCTTCTCCCATCGGGAGAAGGTGCCCCGCAGGGGCGGATGAGGGTACGGGCGCAGCCTCGTGCTCCTAACTCAGCGGGACGCTTTCGCGCCGGACCTTCACCCCAACCCCTCTCCCGGAGGGAGAGGGGCTAATGCGCGGCGCTACGGCGCCTCCACGAACGGCACCACCTCGCGGTCCTCGGCTTCGGCGTCGACCAGGCGCTGCAGCAGCAGCGCCAGGGTCACCACGTCCTGGTGGTTGTGCGCGGCGACGCGGCGCAGGTTGCGCGCGCTGCCGCCGCGCAGGTAGCCCAGCCAGGCCGCCGGCGCTTCGGAGCCGGGCAGGTCGTCCTCGCGCACGATGCGCAGCAGCTGGCGCTCGATCGTGGCCAGCTTGCAGTTCTCCCAGGTGCCGCGGTAGCGGCGGCGGGTCGGATGCAGCAGGTCCACGTGGTCCAGTGCCGACAGCGGGTCGGCGCAGCGCGCCAGCCGGTAGCGGGTCTTCAACAGCGGCGCGTCGTAGCAGCGGCCGTTGTAGCTGGACAGCACCGTGGTCGGCGCCAGCCATTCGCGGAACGCTTCGAGCATGGCCTTCTCCGCCCCCATCGTCGCCATCATCAGCTGGCGGATGCGCAGGCCCGGGCCGTCGACGGGGTGCAGGGACCAGTCGGCCGCGCCGATCATGAACGCGCGGGTGCCGGTGCCGCCGGCCAGGCCGGTGGTCTCGGTGTCGAAGAACAGCAGGTCCGACGGCTGCACCGCGTCCTCGCGCCGGGCGAACGCCAGCGACAGCGCGGCGGCGGGGATCGGCTGCGGCAGGAACGCTTCGATCAGGTGCAGGCCGGGCGCGATCTCCACCCCCGGCAGATGACGGTCGGCGGCCTGCGGCCGGCGCGGCGCCGCGGCCGGCGCCACCGCGCGTTCGCGCATGCCGAGCAGGCGCCGCAGCGAGGCGACATCGGCGCCGCGCTGGTCGAACGGTTCGATCGCGATCGGCGGCGCCACCGTGGTTGCGGCGGCGCCGGTGTGCGCGACTGCCGGCACGCGCGGCGCCGGCGGCACGGGCGCGCCGTCGGCATCGCGCGGAGGCCTGCGCAGCGACGCGGCTCCGCCTGCGGGCGCAGCCACCCGTGCAGGGGTGGTCGCCGCAGCGGCGGTGCCCGCAGCGACCGCGACGCCTGCCGGCCGCGCACCCGACGCCGGCGCGCGCGGCCGATCCGCGCTTGGGTCGCCGGCCTGCTTGCGCAACGCGCGCAGGCGTTCGAGGCTGATGCTCATGCGCTACGCCCCGGTAGCGCGTCGGGATCGGTGTGGACTGCATTGCCTTGCATCGCGTCTTTCAGCAGCAGGCGCAAACCACGCAAGCACTTGCAGTCGGCGTTCATGCGTGCCGCTCCAGCAATGCATCGGAATCCGTGTCGAGCGCGGTCGATGCGTCGTTCACCGTCACGCGCTCCAGAAGCGTGCACGGCTCGCGCGAGCACTCGCGGTCGCGCCTCATGCGCTCCACTCCGGCAGTGCATCCAGTTCGTTGTCGATGGTGGTTGATTCGTCATCCAGCGCCGTGCCGTCCAGCAACAGGCGCAGCACGTGCAGCGCCAGCGCCTTCGGCGTGGTTGCGCTTTCCTCCTGCGCGGCCAGCACCGGGCCGACGCAGGCCGGGCAGCCGGCCACGCAGTCGCAGCGCTGCACCAGTTCGCGCGCGCGCTGCACCAGTTCGCCCTGGCGCTGCCACAACGGTTCGCTCAGGCCCACGCCGCCGGGGAAGTTGTCGTACAGGTACACGGTCGGCACGAACTGCTGCAGTTCCACGCCGACCGGCTCGCCGTTGTCGCCGCCGCGCAGCTGGCCGCGGCCCTTGGCGTCGGCCATCGCGAACCAGGCGCCATCGCCGTCGCCCACCGCCTTCTGCAGGTCGCGCGCGTCGGCCATCACCGCCACCGTCGCCACCACGTGCAGCGCGTAGGCCGCGCCGAGGAAGCCGTCCAGCGCGTCCTGCTTGGAGGCGAAGGCCTTCAGTAGCGTGGCCTGCGGCAGTTGCCACCACACCGCGGTGGTGTGCAGCTCCTGGTCGGGCAGGGTGACCGGGCCGTAGCCGATGTTCTCGTGGGTGTAGTAGCGGATCTTCTTGTAGCCGGCTACGCGCCGCACCACGTGCACCTCGCCGTGGTGGCTGTCGCCGCGCCCGGCCGTGCCGCCGTCGAAGCGGTCCAGCACCTTGAGCTTGGTGAAGTCGATGCTGTCGGTGTAGTAGTCCACGTGGGTGCGGGTCACGTAGGCCTTGCGCCCTTCCCAGTCCAGTTTCTCCACCTGGTACGGGGTGCTCTGCACCATGTGGATCGCGCCTTCGTACAGCGTGAGCGCGGCGGCGGAATAGTCCACCTCGGCGATGATCTGCTGCTTGCCGTCGGTCTTGTCCACCACCACGAAATTGCCGTCGGCCACCGAACGCAGGCTCACCGCGTTGGCCGGGTAGCTGTCGGCGATCCATTCCCAGCGGTCGCCTTCCTGATGCACGACCTCGCTTTCGGCCAACGCTTCCAGGAACACCGCCGGATCCACCGGGCCGAACGGCTCGCCGGCGACGAAGGTCAGCTCGAACGCGGCGCAGCGGATGTGGTCGAACAGGATCAGCGGCTGGTCCGGGGCGATGCGCGCGTGTTCGGGCGAGGCGTCGGCGAAGAAGTCCGGATGCCGCACCACGTACTGGTCCAGGGGCTGCGAGCTGGCCACCAGTACCCCGAGCGAGGGCTGCTGGCGGCGCCCGGCACGACCGAAGCGCTGCCAGGTCGCGGCCACGCTGCCGGGGTAGCCGTTGAGCACCACCACGTCCAGCGAGCCGATGTCCACGCCCAGTTCCAGCGCCGAGGTGGAGACGATGCCGTCGATGCTGCCGGCGCGCATCGCGCGTTCGGCCTCGCGGCGCTCGGTCGGCAGGTAGCCGCCGCGGTAGGCGCGGATGCGCGGCGGCTTGCGCGGGTCGTGGTCGAAGATGTCCTTCAGGTACTTGGTCAGCACCTCCACCATCAGCCGGGTCTGCGCGAACACCAGGGTCTTCAGCCCGCTCTTGATCGCGATGCGCGCGATGCGGTTGCTCTGCGAGCGTGCCGAGGCGCGCAGGCCCAGGTCGGCGTTGACCACCGGCGGGTTCCACAGCAGCACGTGCTTGTCGCCGGACGGCGCGCCGGACTCGGTGATCGCATGCACGCGCTGCTCGATCAGCGCCTCGGCATGCGCGCGCGGATTGCCGATCGTCGCCGAGCACAGGATGAACTGCGGGTTCACCCCGTAGAACGCGCAGATGCGCTTGAGCCGGCGCAGCACGTTGGTGACGTGGCTGCCGAACACGCCGCGGTAGGTGTGGATCTCGTCGATCACCACGTAGCGCAGGTTCTCGAAGAACTGCGCCCACTTGGTGTGGTGCGGCAGGATCGCCTGGTGCAGCATGTCCGGGTTGCTGACCACGATGTCGCCGTGCAGGCGGATCGCCTGGCGCGCATCGCCGGGGGTGTCGCCGTCGAAGGTGAAGGCCTTCACCCCCAGCTCGCCGGCGCGGTTGAGCTCCAGCAGCTCGGCCACCTGGTCCTGTGCCAGCGCCTTGGTCGGGAACAGGTACAGCGCCTTGGCCTGCGCGGTCATCGCCGCGGCCACTACCGGCAGCGTGTAGCACAGCGATTTGCCCGACGCGGTGGGGGTGACGATGGCCACGTGCTCGCCGCGCTGCGCCGCGTCCCAGGCCTCGGCTTGGTGGCTGTAGAGCTGCTCGATGCCGCGCGCCTTCAGCGCCGCGACCAGCGCCGCCGGTACGTCCTCCGGGATCGGCGCATAGCGGCCCGCGCGGCCGGGGATCATGAAGCTGCCGGTGATGCGGTCGTGGTAGCGCCGCTCCAGCCGCTCGGTCAGCAGCGCGCCGTCGCGCGAGGGCTCGCCGCCGGTGGTGGACAGGGCGCGCTCGGCGTCCTCGGTGCGGCGGGCTAGGGCGTGGGCAGGCATCGGCACGGCTCTCAAAGCAGGACAGGGAAGCGGAAAGGCGTCTCAGGGTATGAGACAGCAGCCGAACCGGCGAGGGCAGCTGGCTGAGCGGATTCAGCCAGAGCAGCGCGGCAGGTGCAGGATATGCATGACGTATTGCGTCATATGACGAGTTGCGTTATGGTTGCTGCGTGATTCGGAACTTCGTCGACAAGGAAGCCGAAAAGATCTGGCAGGGCACGCCTTCCCGGCGATTGCCGGCCGACATCCAGGTCGTGGCTCGGCGCAAGCTGCGCATGCTCAACAGCGCGGCCACGCTGGACGATCTGCGGGTTCCGCCGGCCAACCGTCTGGAGGCCTTAAAGGGAGACCGCAAGGGCCAGCACAGCACCCGGATCAACGATCCATGGCGCGTGTGCTTCCAATGGAAGGACGGCGATGCGCTGGACGTGGAAATCGTCGACTACCACTGACCCATCGAGCCGCCATGAAGACCCTGCCCAACATCCATCCCGGCGAAGTCCTGCTGGAGGAATTCCTGACCCCGCTTGGCATCAGCCAGAACGCACTGGCGCGCGCCGCCGGCGTGCCGCCGCGGCGCATCAACGAAATCGTGCTCGGCAAGCGCAGCATCACTGCCGACAGCGCGATCCGGCTCGCCGCCGCGCTCGGAACCAGCGAGCGTTTCTGGCTCGGCCTGCAGGCGGACTACGACCTGGAACAGGCGCGGCGCGCATTGGGCGCGCAGGCGCGCAAGATCGAGCGCATCGCGGCGTAGGCGCGGGCAAGCACCTGGGCCGTTGCCGCAGTGCCGGGCGGCGGCGGTCGCCGCTCGAGAAAGCTGACCTGATCGGCACAGCCAGCGCGTATCCTGTGCTCCCCCCTCGCGCAGCGGCGCCGTCCCCCGACGTGCCGAAGACTCGCCTTGTCCGTGCCTGCCCCCGCTATCACCGCACACTACAAAACCATCGGCGCCCGCCGCGCCGACCTGATCGTGCATGCCGCCGGCCTGCTGCTGTCCATCGTCGGCGGCGTCATGCTGATCTGGCGCCCCCACGCCAACCAGGCGCTGCTGCTGGCCACCTGCGTCTACGCGCTGGGGATGCTGGTGATGTTCGCCTGCTCGGCGGCCTACAACTTCGCCCCGCCGCAGCGCCAGCCGATCCTGCGCAAGCTCGACCACGCCGGCATCTTCGTGATGATTGCCGGCTCCTACACGCCGCTGTTCGTGCTGGCGCTGTCCGGCGCCTGGGTCTGGTCGATGACCCTGGCGGTGTGGGGCGTGGCGCTGTTCGGCGTGTTCGCCAAGCTGTTCCTGCCCGGCATCAGCAAAGGCTTCTGGGTGGCGATCTACCTGCTGCTGGGCTGGGCCGGCATCGTCGCGATCAAGCCGCTGATGGCCAGCCTGGACAGCGCCGTGCTGTGGTTTATCGCCGCCGGCGGCATGTTCTACACGGTGGGCGTGGGCTTCTACGTGCGCAAGTCGATGATCTATAACCGCGCCATCTGGCACGCCCACGTGGTGGGCGGCGCGCTGTCGCACTGGTGCGCCATCTGGCTGTGCCTGCAGCCATCGCAGGCGGTATGAGCATCTGTAGGCGCACTGCCGCCGCGATGGCGACGTTCAGCGGCCGACCGTAAGCTCGGCACCTGTCATCGCCGTCTGGCGTGGGAAAAGGACCGATCTGGATGTGCAATGCCGTGCGTTCCGTCGTTGCCGCAGCGCTGCTCGGCGTGGCCGCGCAGGCGCATGCCCAGCAGGTCGAGCCCGCGCCCGCAGCGAGCGGCCCGCCGCAGCAGGACATCCAGACCCTCGACGAAGTACGCGCGCTGCCGCCGGACGAGGAACAGCCGCTGGACCTGTACCGCTTCAAGAATCCGGTCAGGGCCCAGCCCAACCGTTTCGACAAGGACTGGCGGCCACCGCCCTCGGTGGAGCAGGTCAGCCAGGGCGGCGGCTACCTCGCGCTCGGCATCTACTACGTGGCAGGCAAGGCGGCCAAGGGCCTGCACACCCTCACCGGCGCCCCGGACCAGGTGCAGCCGGCGATCGCCCGCCCGCCGCCGTTGAGCGAGGCGCAACTGCGCCGCGCGGCGGAGCTTTGCGACGCGCAGAACCCGGAGTGTGCCGGGCCGCGGTGAGTCGGCCGTGGCGGGCGGGGACGCGGGTGCGACGTTGCAGCATCAGCCACAAGTTCCAAGTTGCCCTTGCGAGGGATCGACGTCGCGACAACGCGGCGTACGCGTGCTGACTCAGCGGGCCGCGCCGAGATACTTCTCGAGTTCGTCGGCGCGCGCGCAGATCCGCCACAGCGCCGCTTCGGCGCGCTGCAAACTCTCGGCCTGGGACCCCCCATAGAGCGAATTGTCCAGATCGCCGGCCTGGGCATTGGATTGCTCCCAGGCGTACTGCGCGTCCAGCAGCCTCGCTCGCGCACTGCCGTCCAGTTCGTAGCGCAACCGATCGTAGATCCGGGCCAGGCGATCATCCTGCAAGGTCTGCTCGCGTTCGATGCAGCGCTCCTGATCGACCCCGCCACGTGCCTGCCTGCGGCAGTTCAGGTAGGTGGCCGACAAGCCCCTGGGAGCGCCCGAGTTTTCCGGCGCCGGTTGCTGCTGCTGCATCTGCTGAACTTGTTGGAGTTGCTGTTGCATCAGCTGCTGCTGTTGCATTTGCTGTTGCTGCATTTGCAACTGCTCCTGCTCCTGTTCCTGCGCGCCGGCCGCGGCGCTGGCGGCCGCAGCGGTCAGCAATATCACCCACAACAGCCAGCGGCGCTTGTTCGCCTTGGTTTCCATGCGTCCTTCCCCTTGTCGCGTTCCCATGTACAGGCGCAGCTTTACAAGCATGCGGTTAATGTTTCGCTAAGGATACGGGTGCGGGGTGGTCTCGGCGATGCCGACCGCGTCAGACGTGGAGAGCGTTCGAGTTTGTCGATGCGCCCACGTAGCCGGAACAGCGCCGCTTCGGCGCTACCGAGGTTTCCCCGACAGACGATGCCCGATTCCAGTGCGTGCCACGATCGGCGCCTGTCGGTCGGGTTTGGCGCGGTCCCCTGCGTAAGATAGTGCGCGCTCGACCGCGATCCGGCGCTGCGTTCCCTCCCTTTCCAACTTGCCTCGCTCATGACTCCCAGACGTCTGCTGGTCCGCATCCTGTTCGCCCTCGCGCCGCTGTGCGCGGCCACCGCCCATGCCAACGACAGCAGCTTCGGCGATGCCAACGGCACCATCCAGCTGCTGCAGCAGCCGGATATCCGCATGAGCAAGGAGGCGCTGTTCATCAGCGAGGAGCTGGTACGGGTGGACTACGTGTTCACCAACACCAGCACGCGCGACCTGCTGGTGCCGATCGCGTTCCCGATGCCGCCGATGTACTTCGGGCAGGCCGACCACAGCGAGCTGACCGAGTTCAAGCTGTGGGTGGACGGCAAGCCGGTCCATACCGAACGCAAGTTGGTGGCGTCGCTGGACGGCGCCGACGTGTCGCGCGCATGGGCGGCCAGCGGCTGGAGCAGCGACGATCTGGCCGCCTACATCGACTCCGGCGAGATGCCCAAGGGCCGCAAGGCGTTGCCCAAGAACTGGTTCGATGCGGACGGACAGCCGCGTTTCACGCTGAGCGAGTATTTCACCTGGCAGCAGCGCTTCGCTGCGGGCAAGTCGGTGTCGATCCGCCACAGTTATGCGCCGAGCCTGGCGAGCGGCGTGCCGATGCCGGCTGCCGACCTGATCCGCGACTTCGCCAAGGACACCTGCCTGGATGCCGGCGCGCAGCAGAGCGCGCGCCGCCGCCAGCACGAGTACGGCCTGGAATGGAGCAACCTGCGCTACATCCTGCTGACCGGCAACAACTGGAAGGGGCCGATCCAGGACTTCCACCTGACCCTGAAGAAGCGCGCGCCGACCGACATCGTCAGCCTGTGCTTCGACGGCGAGCTGAAGCGCACCGATCCGCTGACCTTCGAATTCCAGCAGAAGGACTTCGTGCCCAAGCAGGATCTGGACGTGCTGTTCCTGCGCTAGCGCAGCGCGAAACGAGGGGCTGGGCCGCGGCAGCGCCAGGCGCTGACGCGGCGCATCCTCCGCCTTGGCGCGGCGCTTACATCGCGTGTCCTACGGTGACCGGCATGCTGCGTCCGCAGCGGCTTTGGAGGAGTGGGCGATGTCACTGCAGATTCCCGAGAATGCGCTGGTGGTGGTGGTCGACGGCGCCGAGGCGCGATGGTTCACCAATGACGGCGGCCGCGACGGCGTGACGCTGCGCCAGCACGCGCGCACCGAAGTACAGAACGTGGACGACGAAGGCCCGGCTGGCAAGGTGCCGCCGCGCACCGCCGAATCGGAACTGGACGAGTTCACCTTCGCCAAGCAGGTGGCGCAGGCGCTCAACGAAGGTGCGCTGAAACACCGCTACGACCATCTGGTGCTAGTGGCGGACCCGACCACGCTGGGCCGCATCCGTCCGTTGCTGCACAAGGAAACGCAGCAGCGCCTGGTCGGCGATGTGGCCAAGGACCTGACCAACCTGCCGCTGGAAGACATCCAGCGCGCGCTGTCCTGAGCGCTACGATGGCCTTCCCGCGCGACTACCGTACCGACGCCCCGCAGGCCGCGCAGGTGCGCGCGCAACCGGGGCTGCAACTGCTGGAGTTCGGCACCGGCTGGTGCGGGCACTGCCAGGCCGCGCAGCCGTTGCTGCAGAAGGTGCTGGGGCCGTTCGAACAGGTGCCCTACCACAAGGTCGAGGACGGCAAGGGCCGCCCGCTCGGCCGTGCCTTCGCGGTCAAGCTGTGGCCCACCGTGCTGGTGCTGCGCGATGGCCAGGAGGTCGCGCGTGCAGTGCGGCCGCACGAGCGCGAGGATCTGCTGCCGTTGCTCGAGGCGCTGGCGCGACCCGAGGCGTGATCCGGCTGCCATCGGCGCCAGGTAGGCTAGTGTTCCCGTTCCACCGTTTCGGCACGGCCGGCCGCCCTCGGCGCCGGCGGCCGCCGCACTGCCCCCAGGAGCCGCAATGACCGATCAGCTTCCCGTGCCGTCGATGGACGCGACCCACCGTCGCGAGTTGGTGCTGGCGCACGGCCTGCTCGAACATCCCGGGCTCGCCGCCAAGGTGGCCAACGTGGTCGGCGCGCCGATCGAGCATCTGCTGAGCAAGCGCCTGCCGCGCTTCGTGTCCTCGCGCATCGATGCGATCAGCCGCCACGCGTTGAATATGGCGCTGCGCTCGGCACTGCTGACCCTGCGCAAGGACGCACCAGGCAAGGCGCGGCCGCGCCTGCACGGGCTGGCGGTGGCGGCCACCGGCGCGGCCGGCGGTTTCTTCGGCCTGCCCGGGCTGGCGGTGGAGCTGCCGCTGACCACCACCTTGATGCTGCGCTCGATTGCCGACATCGCCCGCGCCGAAGGCGAGCGGCTGGAGGACCCGGCCACCGCGCTGGCGTGCCTGGAAGTGCTCGCGCACGGCGGACGCAGCCGCCGCGACGACGGCAGCGAGTCGGGCTATTTCGCGGTGCGCACGGCGATGGCGCAGCAGCTGAGCGCGGCGGCGCAGTACATCGCCGCGCACGGACTCGGCAGCAAGGGCGCGCCGGCGCTGGTGTCGATGGTGGCGCGGATCGCCGCCAAGTTCTCGGTGACGGTCAGCGAGAAGCTGGCGGCGCAGGCGGTGCCGTTCGTCGGCGCGGCCAGCGGCGCGGCGCTCAATACGCTGTTCATCGCGCACTTCCAGGCGATGGCGCGCGGCCACTTCATCATCCGCCGGCTGGAGCGGCGCTATGGCGAGGCCGCGGTGCGCCAGGCCTACGAGGCGTTGCCGGCTGCGGAGTAAGCGCGCCACGGCGCAGTGGCAGAGAGGACCACGGGCCGTGCCGAGAAGGCGCCCTATCCCAGTTCCTTCAGCACCCCGATGAAGGCCTGCAAGCCCGCCGGCACGTGGCGGTGGCCGGAGTAGTACAGGAACAATCCCGGCAGCGGCGGGCACCAGTCGTCAAGCACGCGTACCAGCGCGCCGCTGTCCAGCTGCGCCTGCACCGCCACTTCGGACAGGTAGGCGATGCCCATGCCGGCGACCGCGGCGTCGGCCATCAGCCCGAGGTGGTCGAGGGTGAGCGGGCCGCCGACCTCCACCGCCAGTTCCTGGTCGTGGCGCGCGAATTCCCAGCGGTAGGGCTTGCCGCTGGGCAGGCGGAAGCCGATGCAGGTGTGTTGCGCGAGTTCGTCGGGCGTGCGCGGCGGCGGGTGGCGCGCCAGGTACGCCGGCGCAGCGGCGGCAATGAAGCGCTGCGGGCCGCCGAACGGCACCGCGATCATGTCCTGCGGCAGCGCTTCGCCTAGGCGGATGCCGGCGTCGAAGCCGGCGGCGACGATGTCGACCAGGCGGCCCTCGCTGACCAGGTCCAGCGCCATCGCCGGATAGCGCTGCAGGAACGCCGGCACCACGCGCTGCAGCAGCAGGCGCGCGGCGGTCTCGTTGGCGTTGATGCGCAGCGTGCCGCTGGGGCCGTGCGCGAAGCTGCCAACGTCGTCCAGCGCCTGGTCCAGTTCGCGCAGCAGCGGCTGCAGCCGTGCGACCAGTCGCGCGCCGGCTTCGGTGGGCGCGACGCTGCGCGTGGTCCGGTGCAGCAGGCGCACGCCCATGCGCGTTTCCAGCGTGCGCATCATGTGGCTGAGCGTTGACGGCGACAGCCCCAGCTCGTCGGCGGCCTTGCGGAAGCTGCGGTGCGCCACGATCGCGGCGAAGGCGCTGAGATCGGTCAGAGCGGGCCGCTGACTCATGGGGAATTTTCACTGGCGCATGCGGGATTGAACGGATAGTAACAGCGGTGCGTGGCGCCTAGTCTGCAACCAGACCCGCCACGCACCGTGGCCTTTGCGAGAGGCAAGCCCATGAACCGCACGCATTTCATTACCGGGACCTCGTCCGGCTTCGGCCGCCTGTTGACCGAGCAGCTGCTGGCGCGCGGCGACCGCGTCGCCGCCACGCTGCGCCGGCCCGAGGCGCTGGACGACCTGAAAGCCGAATACGGCCAGCGCCTGTGGGTGGCGGCGCTGGACGTGAGCGACGCCGCCGCGGTGCGCGCCGTGGTGGACCGCGCCTTCGCCGACCTCGGGCGTATCGACGTGGTCGTCAGCAATGCCGGCTACGCGGTGTTCGGCGCCGCCGAGGAAGCCAGCGATGCACAACTGCGCGGGCAGCTGGACACCAACCTGGTCGGCTCGATCCAGCTGATCCGCGCGGTGCTGCCGCACCTGCGCGCGCAGGGCGGCGGGCGCATCGTGCAGGTGTCGTCGGAAGGCGGGCAGATCGCCTATCCGGGTTTCAGCCTGTACCACGCCAGCAAGTGGGGCATCGAGGGCTTCGTCGAGGCGGTGGCGCAGGAGGTGGCGCCGTTCGGCATCGCCTTCACCCTGGTCGAACCCGGTCCGGCGGCGACCGACTTCGGCCGCGGCCTGGACCGCACCGTGCCCAGCGCGGTGTATGCGGACACGCCGGTCGATGCGCTGCGCCGCGCGCTGGACGAAGGCCGCTTCGTGTTCGGCGACGCGCGCAAGATGGTGCGCGAGATGCTGGCTTCGCTCGACGTGAGCCCGGCGCCGCGGCGGCTGCTGCTCGGCGCGCAGGCGTACGCACAGGTGCGCACGGCGCTGCAGCAGCGCCTGGCCGAACTGGACGCGCAGCAGGCGATCGCGCTGTCCACGGAGATGGATGCGGCATGAGGCGCGGCCTGCGCCGAGCGGCAGCGCGCCGCTGAGAGTTGCGTCGCGTCGGGTTGCCGATGCACGCAGCTCCCCAGCCAGGTGCAGTCGCGGCGGCGGCGGCGATGTTGCATCCGCGGGTTCGGCACGCGCGGTTGGCGGGATCGTGCAAAGCCGCGCACGCGCGGCGTCGGTATCCTCTGCGTCCAGATCGCCATGGGGAGACAGGGACGTGACCGCAGACATGCAATGGATGAAAAGGGCGGTACTCGCGCTGGCCGCGTGCCTGGCGGCATCGGGCGCGAGCGCAGCCGACGCCCCTGCGCACGACGGCATCCGCCACATGCCCGCATTCGACCTGCCGTTGTCGCCGTTCCTCAGCCCGCAAGCGCAGGCGGCGGCGCGTGAGGACATGGCCCGCGGCGACCCACTGGCGAAGATGGACAACGCCACGTTGGCGCGCGAACTGCCGCGCCTCCGCGCCGAGACCGAGGCGTGGGCCAAGGGCGTGGTGGAGCCGCTGCGCGAACGCTATGGGGTGAAGATCAGCACGGCGACCTGGAACGGCGTGCCGGTGACGCTGGTGCAGCCGCGCGAGGCGTCGCCGGCGCAACGCCAGCGCTTGTTGATCGAACTGCACGGCGGCTCGTTCGTGATGGGCAGCGCGGCCTCGTTCGGCATGATGGAGGCGATCCCGGTGGCGGCGATGACCGGCGTCACCGTGGTCGCCGTCGACTACCGGATGGGCCCGGAACACCGCTTCCCCGCCGCCAGCGAGGACGTGGCCAAGGTCTACCGCGAAGCGCTCAAGCGCTACGCGCCACAGCATATCGGCCTGTTCGGCTGCTCGGCCGGCGGCGTGCTGACCGGCGAATCGCTGGCCTGGTTCGCCAAGGAGAAGCTGCCGATGCCAGCCGCGGCGGGCATGTTCTGCGCCGGCGGCGATGCGCGCTACCGCGGCGATTCGCGTTACGTGGTGGCGGCGGTGAACGATGCGCCGCTGCCCGATGCGCAGGGCGCGCTGCCGATCATGGAAGACCTGTACTACGGCCCCGACGTGGATTTCCACGATCCGCTGGTGTCGCCGGTGTTTTCCGATGCGGTGCTGGCGCAGTTCCCGCCGCTGCTGTTCGTCACCGGCACGCGTGCGGCCGAGCTGAGCAATGTCGCCTACACCCATTCGCGCCTGGTCGACCTGGGCCGCGAGGCGGACCTGCACGTGTGGGACGGCATGGGCCATGCGTTCCATCTCAACAACGCGCTGCCCGAAAGCCAGCAGGCCTTGCGGGTGATCGCGCGCTTCTTCCGCAAGCATCTGGACCTGCCGCAGGCGCCCGCGGCGACGCCCTGAAGCCGGCGATCTAACGCGCGGACGCGGCAGCGGGTTGCCGCCGGCGAAGCGCTCGCCGGCTTTTTCCCGGACTGGTCGCCGCTGCCGCGGGGTGGCACAGTGATGCCCGGCGCCGAAGCGCGGCAGCGTCAAGACGCGCACGCTCCGCCGCCGCTTTCGTCTCCACGCAGGTCCCCGCCATGAAAACCCGTTCCAGATCCGAGACCGACGACGACCAGCCGCGCCTGGCCGTGCTGATCGATGCCGACAACGCGCAGCCCTCGGTGATCGAAGGCTTGCTGGCCGAAGTGGCCAAGTACGGCGTGGCCAGCGTCAAGCGCATCTACGGCGATTTCACCAGCACGCGCATGACCCAATGGAAGCAGGCCCTGCTCAAGCACTCGATCAGCCCGGTGCAGCAGTTCGCCTACACCAGCGGCAAGAACGCCACCGACAGCTCGCTGATCATCGACGCGATGGATCTGCTGTACACCGGCCGTTTCGACGGCTTCTGCCTGGTCTCCAGCGACAGCGACTTCACCCGCCTGGCGCAGCGCCTGCGCGAGGAAGGCCCGACCGTGTACGGCTTCGGCGAGCGCAAGACGCCGGACGCGTTCGTGCAGGCCTGCGACAAGTTCATCTACACCGAGGTGCTGCGCAGCGAGGCGGCGAGCGCCGAGCCATCGAAGCCGGTTGCCGCGGCGGCCAAGCCGGCGGCCAAGGGACGCAAGACGCCGCAGACCGCGCAGGGCGCGCAGGCGGCCAAGCCCGAGGCCACGGCGGCGCCGGCCGCGGCGGTGCCCGCTGCGCCCGCCGATGCCAAGGCCGCGCCGCTGGCGGCGCCGCTGAAACTGCTGCGCCAGGCGATCGAGGAAGCGTCCGACGACCAAGGCTGGGCCGGGCTCGGCAGCGTCGGCAGCTATCTCAACAAGGTGCGCCCGGATTTCGATCCGCGCCTGTATGGGCACAAGAAGCTCAGCGACCTGCTGCGCCGGCTGTCGGCGCAGTTCGAACTGGAGGAGCGCGGCAACGAAGGCGGCAGCAAGCGCATCTTCGTGCGCTCGCGCAGTTGAGCCGCTGCGTGTCGACCGGCCGGAGGAAGAGCGATGACCGATAGACCCTACGCACCCTCCTGCGACCGCAATCGCGAGCCGATCCTGCAGGTGCTGCGGCGGCATTTCGCCGACCGCCGCCACGCGCTGGAGATCGGCAGCGGCACCGGCCAGCATGCAGTTCACTTCGCCGCGGCCTTGCCGCAGCTGACCTGGCAATGCAGCGAGCGTGCCGAGCACCTGCCCGGCATCGCGCAATGGCTGGAGGCGGCGGCATTGCCGAACACGCCGCCGGCCCTGGCGCTGGACGTGCAGACCGGGCCGTGGCCGGTCGCCGGCTACGATGCGGTGTTCACTGCCAACACGCTGCACATCATGGGCTGGCCCGCGGTACAGGCGTTGTTCGCCGGCGTCGGCAGGCTGCTGGCCGGCAGCGACGGCGGCACGCTGGCGGTGTACGGACCGTTCAACTACGGCGGCGCGTTCAGCAGCGACAGCAACCGCGAGTTCGACGCCTGGCTGAAGGCGCGCGATGCGGCCAGCGGCATCCGCGACGTCGAGGCGGTCGCCGCGCTGGCGCAGGCGCAGGGCCTGGTGCTGCAGGAGGACGTCGCGATGCCGGCCAACAATCGCTGCCTGGTATGGCGGCGCGGCTGAATCCTGCGCCGCGCCGCGCGGTAGCGCGTTCGGCTCCCGCCGCGGCGCGGCGCCCGCGCAGCGGGCCCGGCGGTTCCCCGGTATAGTCGCGCTGCGATTTCAGGGACGCTGCCGTCCCCTCCCGTTCGAGCGCGCAGGCCATGCCGCCTTGCACGGCGCGGGTCATGGACGCCTACCGGGACTTGTTCGATGTCGATGCTCATTGCCGCGCGCAGCGCCCTGGTCCTGGAGACCAACAACCTGCGTGGCGGCGACGCGGCGGCGGCGCGCGCCGAGGCCAGCCTGCAGCGCGTCATGCGCGCCCTGGCCACGCAGAGCGTGCCGCTGGAGGCGCTGGCCCAACTGGTCGTGACCCACGATGGCCTGAGCGAAGCGGCGTGCGCGGCGCTGGTCGCGATCGCCGGACGCCCGATCGGGTTCGTCCGCATCGATGCGGCCACCGGCTACTACGACGCCAAGAACGCCGGCTTCGCCGCCACCGATCCGCACGCCTGCGACTACGTGGTGTTCGCCGACGCCGATTGCCTGCCGGACCGCGACTGGTTGGCCGAGCTGCTGCAGCCGTTCGCGCAGGAGCCCGCGCCGGCCGCGGTGGCCGGGCGCACCAGCTACCGTGCCGACGTGGTCGGCACCGCGCTGACCACGCTGGACTTCATGTACTTCCCCAGTCCGCTGCAGGCGCGGGCGACGCGGAATTTCTACGCCAACAACGTGGCGTTCCGGCGCGAGGTGTTCGCCCGCCACGGCTACCAGCCGCTCGACGGCGTCTACCGCGCGCACTGCCAGGTGCTGGGCCTGCGCCTGCAGGCGGCCGGCGTGGCGGTGCACTACGCCGCGCAGGCGCACACCGTGCACCGGCTGCCCGACACCCGCCGCGAGGCGCTGCAACTGCGCTGGTGGCGCGGCCAGGACACGCTGGGGCTGACCCCGCACCTGGTGCGCGCCTACCTGCCCGACGCGCTGCAGTGGCTCGGCCGCAGCGGACCGCTCGGGCCGCTGTGCGTGCTCGGCTCGCGCCTGTGGTTCAGCGTGGGCGCATTGAACCGGCAGGACCTGCCGCCGCTGCGCGGCCTGCGCTGGTGCGCGGGGCTGCTGCTGATCCTCGGCTTCTCCGCGGTGGACATGGCCGGCGCGCTGGCGCGCGGACTGGGCTGGCGCCGTGGCGGTCAGGCCGACGCGCAGGCGTTGTCCTATCACCGCTCGTGAGCGGCGGCCGGTGACGGCGCTGGCCGAGGGCGAGGGCGCCACGATCGCCACGCTGCGCGACCTGGAGCCGCCGCCGCTGCGCGGCTGGCTGCGCTGGCAGGCATGGCTGGTCGACCGGATCAAGCGCGCCGCGTTGCGCCAGCTGCATGCCAGCGTCGCCGGCGAGCGCCTGTTGCTGCGCATGTACCTGATCGGCGAGGAAGCCACCGAACTGGCGTTGCAGCGCGAAGTGCCGGTGCAGCGGCCGGCCTGGCTGGTGCCGCTGATGGACCGGCACCTGCAGGAGGAGCAGTGGCATGCGCAGGCGTTCGCCGCGGCGCTGGCCGCGCGCGGTGATCTGCAGCCCACACGCCGGCCCGACCGCCTGAGCCGGCGCAAGATCGCGCAGTGGCATCGCCTGGCCGAACGCCATGCCGGCGCCTTCGCGCAGGGCCTGCTGGTGCCCGCGTTCGCGATCGGGCTGTGCGCCGAGCAGATGGCGTCGCGGGTGCTGCAACGGCATTGCACGACCTTGCCCGCCGCGCATGCGCTGCAGCCCTTGTTGAGCCGGGTGCTGGGCGACGAACAGCGGCACGTGCGGCAGTGCCGGCAGATCCTGCAGCGGTTGGTGACTGCGCAGGAGCAGCCGGCATTGAGCGCGCTGCTGGCCGAGGTGCGGCGGATCGACCGCGCCTTCGGCGTCAGCGGCGCCGTGGGCATGTACCTGGCCGGCGTGGGCCTGCGCGTGCGCGGCGTGTTGTGGCGCTGAACCCGCCGCGCCTGCTGTACCTGGCCACCGCCGATGCGCGCGGCCACCTGATGCGTGCGCAGTTGCTGACCCATGCGCTGCGCGCGCAGGGAGCGCACGTCGATGTGCTGACCACCTCCGCGGCGGGCGTGCAGTTCCTGCGCCGTTTCGGCATCGACGCCACCCTGCTGTCGCCGCACTACGCCGTGCAGTTCGATGCGCGGCAGAACATGCGTGCGGCCGCGACCGATGCCAATGTCGCCGCCTACCTGCTGCACCCAGCGCGGCTGCTGCGCGACATCGTGCGGCTGCGGCGGCGTCTGCGCGGCATCGACCTGGTCCTCAACGACTCGTTCCATCCTGCATTGCTGGTGATGGGCATGCTGCCCGGCTGGCGGCGCAGGATCGTGCACGTCTATGGCATCAGCCTGCGCGCGGCGTTGCAGGGGAATTTCGACGGCCGCCTGCCGCGACCGGCGGCGGCCTTGTTCGCGCGATTGATCGGCTGGCAGATCGACGCGGCGGCCGCGCAGCTGGAGCACGATTTCGCGCAGCCGCGGCTGCATGCCCACGGCCGCCGGTTCCGCCTGCCCACGCCGGTCGCGCTGGCCGCGGCCGCTGCGGCAGGCGCACTGCCGCCTGCCCCGGCCGCTGCGGTGTATCTGAATCCGCACTTCCGCGATCCGGCCTTGGCGGACGCGCTGGAACAGGGCCTGCAGCGCGCCGGCCTGGACAGCCACCGCGTCGGTGAAGGCTATGCCGGCCGCCCCGGCTGGGTCGCGGAGGATCCGCAGTGGATCGCCAGCGCCGCCGCCAGCACGCTGCTGGTGTCGGCGCCGGGCATGGCCGCGCTGTCGGTGGCGCAGGTGTATCGGCGGCCGATCCTGCTGGTGCTCACCGACCAGCCCGAACAGCAGCGCAATGCGCGCCGTGCCGCCGCCTGCGGGCTGCAGCACCGCACCGTGGTGTGGCGCGGCGATGGCGACGCGTTCGCGCAGGCGGTGGCCGCGGCCTGCCGCGCGCTGCAGGCGGAACCGCCGCCGCCCGCGCCGCAGCCGGCCGCGCTCGATGCGCCCTCGCGGTTGCGGCTGTGGGTGCAACTGATCCTGGCGCTGGCGCGTGGGCAACGCGTGCCGATCGCCGATGCGCTCGTTCCCGCACCGGTGCGGCAGGAGCAGGGCGCATGATCGCCGCGTTGCCGCCGGCGTTGCGGCGGCTGAGCCCGTGGCGCAGCGCGCTGGCATTGGCCCTGGACTGGGCGCTGATCGCACTGTGCTTCGCCGCGGCGATCCGCTACCCGCATCCGCTGGTGTATCTGCTGGCGGCGCTGCTGGTGGCGCGGACGCAGTTGGCGCTGGCGGTGATGATGCACGAAGGCGCGCACGGTCTGCTGGCGCGCCGCCAGACGCACAACGATCTGCTGGCGCAACTGTGCGCGGCCGGGCCGCTGTTCCTGTCGCTGTTCGCCTATCGCCAGGGCCATCTGCAGCACCACCGCGCACCGATGGCCGAGGACGATCCGGTGGCCATCGTGTTCGGCATCGCCGACTACCCGGTCTCGCGGCGCCGGTTGGCGGCGCGGTTGCTGCGCGATGTCACCGGCATCGGCTATCTGCTCGCCGTGCGCGATGCGCTGCGACGGCGGAGGCGGCGTCCGTCCGCGCAGGTCGCGCCCGCGCCTGCCGGCCATCTGCCGCTGGTGCTGGGTTCGATCGTGGTCAGCAACGGCGCGCTGCTGGGAACGCTCGCCGCGCTCGGCCATGCCTGGCTGTATCTGATCCTGTGGCTGCTGCCGGCGCTGACCTTCCTGCAGCTGTTCGCGCGGATCCGCGCCATCACCGAACATGCCGGCTATCCCGCGTGCGCCGACCAGCGCCGCAACGCCCGCAGCATCGTGCGGCGCAGCTGGCAGACCTTCTTCTGCGGACCGCACGCCATCCACTATCACATCGAGCACCACCAGTACGTGCGCGTGCCGTTCTACCGGCTGCCGGCGGTGCACCGCTGGATGCGCGAGCAGGGCCAATTGCCCCAGGCCAATCTCTATCGCGGCTACGGCGCGGTTTTGAACGAGGTCAGCCGCGGTCCGAACGCGTGAGGCATCCATGCGGCTGCGGCTGGATGCGGATCGTCACGGGCGCCCGGTGTTGCGCCGCACTCGCCGGCACGGCGCAGACGCACGCTCAAAAGCACGCATGAGGCGCGCCGGTGGTGCCGGCGCGCCCTCGGCCGCGCGCCCGGTTACAGCGGCTCCGCCGTGCACAACGCGCGCGTGCTCGCCGACCCAACCAGCTGGTTGTTCGCATCGGTGACCAGCACGCTGGCGGTGATGTAGCCGCTGCTGCGCGGGCAATAGAAGCCGCAATAGACCTGGTTGGTGCAGTTCGCCGGATAGATGACGCTCAACCCGTTGGAGTTGAACGACCACGCATAGTTGTAGGCGCCACCAGGCGTCACGTCGGCGTAGCAGAGATTGCTCCCGGTGCAGTCGAGCGTGACGCTCTGCGCGTGCGCCGCCGGCGCGATGGCCAGCGCGCCGGTGGCGGCGAACAGCAGTGCGGCGAGTGTCGAAACGGCCTTGTTCATGCGCATGTCCTCGTTGATATCCCCTGCGCCGGAAATGCTGGCCGGGGCGCTCGCGCGAATCCGCGATATCCATCACTTCCACGGAAACACCCACGCCCCGCTCAGCGCGCGGCGTGCCGATTCTGGGACCGCTTCCTAAGCGTGCCGCGACCGCATCGCGTTCGGCGGCGCCCGGTCAGCGGCGATTGCACAGGGTGCGGGCGCTCGGGATCGACCGCGCAGCACGGCCCTGGCGCAAAGACGTTGCCGATGCGTGAGGACAACCACGCGTTGCCTCATCGCACGATCACTCCGGTGGCACGCGCGGTTAACCCGACGCTTGACACTGTGCGGGCCACCACGGACCAGTGCATGCGGTCGGTGACCCTTTCAACTCGCGACGGAGCATACCCATGAGCAGCAACCACGAAGCACGTGATCTCAATCGCGACCCCATTTCCGGGACGCCCGGCTCGCACCCGGTCGGCGTCGGCATCGGCGGTACCGCCGGTGGCGTCGCCGCCGGCGCGCTCGCCGGCACCGTGTTCGGGCCGCTCGGCACGCTGATCGGCGCCGCGGTCGGCGTGGTCGCCGGTGCCGCGGCGGGCAAGGGCGTGGCCGAACGCATCGACCCGACCGGCGAAGCCGAGTACTGGCGCGAGGAGTACCGCAACCGCGACTACGTGAAGTCCGACTACGACTACGAGCGCGACTACGCGGCCGCCTACGGCCTCGGCCTGCAGGCGCGCGAGCAGTACCCGACCCGCAGCTGGGAAGAAAACGAAACCGAGCTGTCGCGCGACTGGGGCACGCGCCGCGGCGAGTCGCGCCTGGAGTGGGAGGATGCGCGCCTGGCGGCACGCGATTCCTGGCAGCGCGCGGACACCACCTATCGCACCTACGAGGACACCGACCGCTACTACGCCGAGCGCTTCGACAGCGTGGATTACCGCGATGCCGACGCCGGTTACGACGACTACCGTCCGGCCTACCGCTACGGCGTCCAGGCACGCAGCCGTTATCAGGATCGCGACTGGGACGATCGCCTGGAAGCGGATCTGGAAAGCGGCTGGGAGCGCGCCAAGGACCGTTCGCGGCTGACCTGGGCGCAGGCCAAGGCGGCCGTGCGTGAGGCGTTCCATTCGGACCGCTACGGTTCGGGTCGCGGCACGCCGCCGGACCCGCGGGTCTGATGGTTTTGATGAGCTGAGTAGTCGAATCGAGCGGGCGTAGCCGAACATCGTGTGCCTGCTTCTGCTTGCTTCGACGATCCTCGCTCCGTTCTCCACAACGCTGCCGGCATGCATGCCGGCAGCGTTTTTTGTGGCGAACCGGAGGGTCGGCCCGCTGCACTTGTAGGAGCGGCTTCAGCCGCGACCGCTTTTTGTCCTTCGGCGGC
The DNA here is from genome assembly GCF_025666195.1 of Xanthomonas sp. CFBP 8443. Classification (NCBI taxonomy): domain Bacteria; kingdom Pseudomonadati; phylum Pseudomonadota; class Gammaproteobacteria; order Lysobacterales; family Lysobacteraceae; genus Xanthomonas; species Xanthomonas sp. CFBP 8443. The sequence goes on along the minus strand of NZ_CP102592.1, from coordinate 5,020,482 downwards.
GTTTGCCACATCGGACAAGGCAGGTCGCGGCTGAAGCCGCTCCTACAGGAGCGTGCGGCGACTGCCTGGACCTGACGGAGAGGGCGTCAGCCCCGACTGCCGTTACTGCACCGCGCAACCGACCCCACAGCTCAAGCCGCCTGCACGAGGTGCAACGCCTTCGGATTGCGCCAGGTCGCCAGCAATCGCGTTTCGCGCTGCTTGGCTTCGTGCAGGTGCGCTTCCTTGACGTGGCCGTAGCCGCGGATGTGTTCCGGCACGCTGGCGATCTCCACCGCCAGCCCCAGGTTGTCCGCCGCCAGCCGTTCCAGCAGTTCGCCCACGGTGCGCGCGTAGTCGGCGATCAGCTGGCGCTCGCCACGGCGTTCGGCGCTGTAGCCGAAAATGTCGAACGCGCCGCCGCGCAGCACGCGCAGCCTGGCCAGCCACTTGAACGCGGTGAACATCCACGGCCCGTACTCGCGCTTGAGCGCACGGCCCTGCGCGTCCTTCTTGGCCAGCAGCGGCGGCGCCAGGTGGAAGCGCAGCGAATAGGCACCGTCGAACTGCTGCTGCAGCTGGCGCTGGAAATCGCCGCTGGTGTACAGCCGCGCCACTTCGTATTCGTCCTTGTACGCCATCAGCTTGAAGGCGTAGCGCGCCACCGCCTCGGTCAGTGCGGTGGAACCGGCGGCGACGCGCTGCTCGGCCTCGCGCACGCGTTCCACCAGCGCGGCGTAGCGCGCGGCGTAGGCGGCGTCCTGGTAGTCGACCAGGAACGCGCGGCGGCGCGTCACCAGTTCGTGCAGCGAGCGCGACAGGCGGGTGTCGTCCAGCGGCGCGTGGCCGTTGTCGGCGGCATCGCCAGCGGCGGGCAGGTCGCGCGCCTGGCGTGCGTTGTGCGGATTGCGCGGCGCGGCGCTGGCGCCGGCTTCGTGACCTTCCCACTCGCCCGGCGGCAGCTGCTGCAGCCGCTGCGTGGCCGGTGCAGCCTCGGCCGCGACGCTGCCGGCCATGCCGGCCGCCTGCTGCACCGCGGGCAGGTCCAGCGCCGCCAACCGGCCCCAGGCGAAGGCCTGCTGGTTCATCGCCACGGCGGCGCCGTTGAGTTCGATCGCGCGCATCAGCGCCTCGTGCGACAGCGGCACCAGCCCCTGCTGCCAGGCATAGCCGAGCATGAACAGGTTGCTGGCGATGGCGTCGCCGAGCAGCGCGGTGGCCAGTTGCGTGGCGTCGAGCAGCAAGGGCTCGCGCCCGCCCAACGCCAGCCGCACGCCGGCGACGATATCGGCGGCGGGGAACTGCATGTCCGGGTGCGTGGTGAAGGTGCCGGGCATCGCCTCGTAGGTGTTGAGCACCACCTGCGAACGGTCGCCGCGCACCTTGGACAGCGCCCAGTAGTCGTTGACCACGACCATGTCGCAACCCAGCACCAGGTCGGCCTCGCCTGCAGCGATGCGCACCGCATGCAGGTCCTCGGGCTGGCGCGCCAGGCGGATATGAGTGGTGACCGCGCCGCCCTTCTGCGCCAGTCCGGTCTGGTCGAGCACGCTGGCGCCCTTGCCCTCCAGGTGCCCGGCCATGCCCAGCAGCGCGCCGATGGTGACCACGCCGGTGCCGCCGACGCCGGTGATCAGGATGTTCCAGGGCTGCGCCAGGTCGCTGCGGAACGCCGGCGGCGGCAGGTCCTGCAGCAGCGTGGCCGCGTCCGCCTTGCGGCCCTTGCGCAGCTGCCCGCCATGCACGGTGACGAAGCTGGGGCAGAAGCCGGAGACGCAGGAATAGTCCTTGTTGCAGCCGGACTGGTCGATCTGGCGCTTGCGCCCGAACTCGGTCTCCTTCGGCAGCACCGACACGCAGAAGCTCTTCTCGCCGCAATCGCCGCAGCCTTCGCAGACCAGCGAATTGACCAGCACGCGCTTGGCCGGATCCGGCAGCTTGCCGCGCTTGCGCCGGCGCCGCTTCTCGGTGGCGCAGGTCTGGTCGTAGATCAGGATGCTGGTGCCCTTGACCTCGCGCAGGCGCTTCTGCACGTCGTCCAGCTCGCTGCGGTCGTGGAACTCGACGTCGCTGGGGAACTGCTCGCGGCGCCGCGTCCACTTGCCGATGTCGTCGCTGACCAGGGCGATGGTGTGCACGCCTTCGGCACGCATCTGCCGGGCGATGTCGGGCACGCTCAGGGTGCCGTCCACCGGCTGCCCGCCGGTCATCGCCACCGCGTCGTTGTAGAGGATCTTGTAGGTGATGTTGACCCCGGCGGCGATCGATTGCCGGATCGCCAGCGAGCCGCTGTGGAAATAGGTGCCGTCGCCCAGGTTCTGGAACACGTGCGGGGTGTCGGTGAACGGCGCCTGCCCGGCCCAGGTGACGCCTTCGCCGCCCATGTGGGTGAAGGTATCGGTGGCGCGGTCCATCCACGTCACCATGTAGTGGCAGCCGATCCCGCCGAGCGCGCGCGAGCCCTCCGGCACCACCGTGGAGGTGTTGTGCGGGCAGCCGGAGCAGTAGTGCGGCACGCGCGGGAAATTGGCGCGCGGCAAGGCCATTTCCGCTTCCTTGGCCTCCATCCAGCGCAGCCGCTGCTCGATCGACTCGGTGTTGAAGAACCGCTGGATGCGCTTGCCGATCACCGCGGCGATGGTCGCCGGGGTCAGCTCGCCGGTGGACGGCAGGATCCACTCGCCGGCCTCGTCGTACTTGCCGACGATGCTCGGGCGCGGCCCGGCGCTGGCCGGCCAGTTGTAGAACTGCTCCTTCATCTGCCGCTCGATGAAGGCCTTCTTCTCCTCCACCACCACGATGTCGTCCAGGCCCTGCGCGAACGCGGCGATGCCGATCGGCTCCAGCGGCCAGGTCATGCCGACCTTGTACACGCGGATGCCGATGTCGCGGCAGGCGCGCTCGTCCAGGCCCAGGTATTCCAGTGCCTGCAGCACGTCCAGGTAGCTCTTGCCGGTGGTGACGATGCCCAGCCGCGCGTGCGCCGAATCCATCACCGTGCGGTCCACGCCGTTGGCGCGGGCGAAGGCCTGCGCGGCGCGCACCGCGTAGCGATGCAGGCGCATTTCCTGGTCCAGCGGCGGATCCGGCCAGCGGATGTTGAGCCCGCCCGGCGGCAGTTCGAAATCCTCCGGCAGCACGATCTGCCGCGCGAACGGATCCACTTCCACCGAGGCCGAGGATTCCACCGTCTCGGCGATGGTCTTGAAGCCGATCCAGCGCCCGGTGTAGCGGCTCATCGCCCAGCCGACCAGGCCCAGGTCGAGGATGTCCTGCACCCCGGCCGGATTGAGCACCGGCATCATCGCGCTGACGAATTCCTCTTCCGAGCCGTGCGGCAGGGTCGAGCTGCGGCAGGCGTGGTCGTCGGCGGCCAGCGCCAGCACGCCGCCGTGGCGCGAGGTGCCGGCGGCATTGGCGTGCTTGAACACGTCGCCGCAGCGGTCCACGCCCGGGCCCTTGCCGTACCACATCGCGTACACGCCATCCACGCGCGCGCCGGGGAACAGGTTGGTTTGCTGCGTGCCCCACACCATGGTCGCGCCCAGGTCCTCGTTGAGGCCGGGCTGGAACTTCACGTTGGCCGCGTCCAGATGCTTGCGCGCGCGCCACAGCTCCAGGTCGAAGCCGCCCAGCGGGCTGCCGCGGTAGCCGCTGACGAAGCCGCCGGTATCGAGTCCGGCGGCGCGGTCGCGCAGCTGCTGCATCAGCGGCAGGCGCACCAGCGCCTGCACGCCGGACAGATAGATGCGGCCGTCGGTACGGGTGTACTTGTCCTCCAGGGTGTAGCCGGCATCCATGCCGTCGGTGGCCGGCACGGCGAGGGAGGACGGCGGACGCGGATCGGCGATGCGGTTCATGGCTTGCCCGGAGATGGAAGGCTGGCGCGTGCGCGGCAGGCCACGCACGGTCGCCGATTGTATCAGCGGCCTTTTGTGCGCCCGCCTCTCGCCCCCGGCGCCCGGCGCGGTTAGGATGCGGTTGGGGGAGGGGACCACCTCCAAGGGGTTGTCAGCAGTGAATGCATACAAATACGCACTGGCCGCGATGCTGGCCTGGGTGAGCGCGGCCGCGATCGACGCGCAGGCACAGGCCTTGCCGGCGCCGAAAGAGTTCTACTTCGACCAGGACCGCGCCACCACGCGCCCGGTGACGGCGCTCTCCGGCAGCGGCGATGCGCTGGTCGACCGTCTCGCCAGCGCCGTGCAGCGCGATCCGAACGCGGCCGAGGCGCGCGCGCAATTGGCGGCGATCGCCATGGCCGGCGGCCGTCGCGAACTGGGCGAAGAGCTGTACCAGGCGGCGCTGCGTTCGCTGACCGCCGGCGCACAGCGTCGCCAGGTCGAATGGAACTACGGCTGGGACCTGTTGCGTGCCGGCGACCCGGCGCGTGCGCTGACCCAGTGGAGCGGCCTGGTCAACGGCCGCCCGGCGGCGCCGGACTGGGTGCCGCCGACGCTGGCGCTGGTGCTGTGGCGGCTGGATCGCAAGGACGAAGCGGTGAAGTGGTACGCCGCCGCCGTGCGCACCTGGCCGGACCAATGGGGCGCCGGCGCCGATTTCGCCAGGCTGCTGCCGGCCTGGCGCGACGGCGAGCGCGCCACCCTGCTCGAGGTGCAGGCCGCCTGGCAGGCCAAGCCGCCTGCGTGGCCCTGAGGCGCCCCGCGCTCGCGTAGCGAGGAGCGCGCCATCGGTCGGGATGGTGCAGGGTGTCGGGAATCCACTGCGGCCTGCGCGGTGGATGCGCGAGGCGACTCGCAATATCGCTCCCACCTGAGCTTGCAGCAAGCCAGCTGGCTGCATTGCAGTAGGGGCCGCAGCCGAAGCTTTCGGGTCCTCGTCACGATTTGAAACCTCTTCTACACAGACTTGCGATCAGCCGACTGGGTGCACTTTAGGAGGGGCTTCAGCCCCGACAGCTGCCAAAGCCCGACCGACTTCCCGGCTCCGCGCGTCGCGACTGAAGTCGCTCCCACAGGGACTTGCGGCGAGCGGGCCGGTGCGTTGTGGAGAGCCAGCCCCGACAGTATCGAAGCCGTCAGGTCCATCGTTTCGCCGGTCGCGGCTGATGCCGCTCCTACAAGGGCTTGCAGCAAGCCAGCTGGCTGCACTGTAGTAGGGGTGCAGCCGAAGCCGTCGGTCCCCGTCGCGATTTGAAACCTCTTCTGCAGAGACTTGCGGTCGGCCGGCTGGGTGCACTGTAGGAGGCGCTTCAGCCCCGACAGCTGCCGAAGCCGGGCGACCTCCCGGCTCCGCTCGTCGCGACTGAAGTCGCTCCCACAGGGACATTGCGGCGCGCGTTCCGGGCGCACTGTGGGAGCGACTTCAGTCGCGACGCGGAAACGCCGCATGCGCCAGCGCGGCCATGCAGCGTGCCGCCGCTCGGGTGCATCGGCCTCGACCGCCTACCGCACATCGCATGCGATGATGCTCGCGTACCCGCCAAATCCCTGTTGTGCCGATGGCTTTCGACGCGTTCGCCCTGATCCTGGCCATGCTGGCGCTCGGCAAGCTGTTCGCGCGGTTGCGCGCGCTGCCGGTCAACACCACCGAGGTGCTCAACGGCGTGGTGCTGTACCTGTGCCTGCCGGCGTCGGTGCTGATCTACGTGCCGCGGCTGCACTTGGATCTGGCCCTGCTCGGAGTGATGCTGACCCCGTGGCTGCTGACCGGCGCGACGGTGCTCGCGGTGCTGGCCTTGCGCCGGCCGCTGCGGCTGCGCCGCGACCAGCATGCGGTGCTGCTGCTGTGCGTGGCGTTGGGCAATTCCAGCTTCATCGGCTATCCGATGGTGCGCGCGCTGCTGGGCGAGGCGGCGCTGCCGTATGCGGTGGTCTACGACCAGTTCGGCACCTTCGTCCTGCTGTCCAGCTTCGGCCTGTACGTGCTGGCCCGCTACAGCGGCGAGACCCCGCTGTCGCCGCGGCAGACCTTGCTGCGCATGGCCCGGTTCCCGCCGCTGTGGGCGCTGGCCTTGGCGCTGACCCTGATGCCGGCGCAGCCGCCGGCGTGGATCGCCTCGGGCCTGCAGCACCTGGCCGATGCGATGCTGCCGCTGGTGATGCTGGCGGTGGGCTTCTCGATCCAGCTGCGGCTGCCGCGCGAGGAGTTGAAGCCGCTCGCCGCCGGGCTGCTGCTGAAACTGCTGCTGTTGCCGGCGCTGGCCTGGCCGCTGTCGTGGGCGCTGGGCCTGCGCGGGCAGCTGCTGCAGGCCAATGTGCTCGAATCGGCGATGCCGACGATGATCACCGCGGCAGCGCTGGCGATCTCGCACCGGCTGGCGCCGCGGCTGGCGGCGGCGCTGGTCGGCTACGGCATCCTGCTGTCGCTGGCCACGCTGCCTGCGTGGGCGTGGCTGCTCGGGGCACTGGGCTGAGGCTTGCCGTTCGGCACGCGTGATCGCGCGTCGGGGCGCCGTAAGCGGCGTTAGGAGAGAGTTCGACCCTGATCGGGCACCAACGGCAAAGCCACGGTCAAGGCTGAAACCCTCTCCGCAGGGAGAGGGGACCCGCTCGGCCGCTCAGTCCGCCGGCACCGTGCGCTCGCGCGCCCACTCGCGCAGCGCCTGCACCTGCTCGGCCATCATCACCGACAGCGGCCGCGTGCCGCGGATTTCCTGCATCAGCAGGTCGGTGTCCAGCGGCCGGCTCTCGGCATGCGCGGCGTACAGGCCGGAGACGATGGCCTGCTCGATCTCGGCGCCGGAAAAGCCGTTCGCCGCGGCGGCCAGCGCGGGCAGGGCGAAGTCCTCCTCGCGCAGCGTGCGCCGCGCCAGGTGCAGGCGCAGCAGCTCCACCCGCGTGTCCGCGTCGGGCAGGTCGACGAAGAAGATCTCGTCGAAGCGGCCCTTGCGCAGCAGCTCGGCCGGCAGTTCGTGCACCTGGTTGGCGGTGGCGACGATGAACACGCCGCCGGCGCCGGCCTGGGTGCCGCGCTCGGCCATCCAGGTCAGCAGGTAGCCGAGCACGCGTCGCGACACGCCGCCGTCCTCGCCGCCGCTGGCCAGGCCCTTCTCGATCTCGTCGATCCACAGCACGCACGGCGCCAGCTGTTCGGCCGCGGCCAGCGCGCCGCGCAGGTTCTTCTCGGTCTCGCCGTGGTACTTGTCGTACAGCGAGCCGAAGTCCAGGCGCAGCAGCGGCACGCCGAAACCGGCGGCGGTGGCCTTGGCCAGCATCGACTTGCCGCAGCCCTGCACGCCGAGCAGCAGCACGCCCTTGGGCGGGTCCAGCCCGGGCGGGGCGTTGCCGGCGAACACCGCGCGGCGCTGCTCGATCCAGCGCTTGAGCCGGCGCGCGCCGGCCACGTCGGCGAAGCGGGTGGCGTCGTATTCGTAGTGCAGGTGGCCGCTGCGGTTGAGCAGTTCGAACTTGAGCTTGGCCAGCTGCGGCAGGTCGGAGGCGCTGAGCGCGCCGTCGGCGTAGATCAGCTGGCGGGCGATGCGCCGCGCGTCGATCAGGCTCAGCCCCTGCAGGTTGCGCAGGATCTGCTTGACCGCCTCGCCGTCGACCTCGACCCGGCGCCCGCTGAACTCGCGCGCGTAGCCGGCGGCCTCTTCCTGCACCATCTTCAGCAGCGCGTTGGCGTCGGGCAGGCGCGGGTTGAAGCGGGTGGCCAGCGCTTCCAGTTCGGGCGGCAGCTCGATCTTGGCGCCGATCAGCACCAGCACGTGCGGCTGGCTGTGGCGACGCTCGACGATGTCGCGCAGCAGGCGCTGGTGGCTGGCGTAGCCCAGGTACGGCACCACGTCCAGCAGCAGGTAGATGCCGCGCTGGTCGGCCTGCTTGATCGCCTGCAGCACCGCGCTGGCGTCGGGCGGGCCGACCGGCTCGTCCTCGCGGTCCAGGTCGATGCGGCGCAGGCCCTCGGTGATCGACCAGCGGTACAGCGCACGCCAGACCTGCATCAGCGCCTGCCGGAACAGCGCCACGATGCGCGCCTCCTCCTGGGTCTCGATGACGATCAGGGGGGTGTTGGCGCGGATCAGCGCGGTCAGGTCCTGCAGCTCGTTCATGGCCGGTCCGTTGCCGTGGGGCCGCCACGATAGCAACGCGCCGGCCCGGCTGCCACGCATTGACTACCGGCCAACGGAGGGGCGGTGTACGCTGCGGCCTCTTCTTCCGGAAGCGAGGCGCGCATGAAGACGATCCTGGTGGCCGGCTCCAAGGGCGGCGTGGGCAAGACCACGATTGCCACGCACCTGGCCGCGTACTACGCGCTGGCCGGCAAGCGCACGGTGCTCGCCGATGCCGATCCCCAGGGCTCCTCGACCCGCTGGGCCGAGCGCCGCGCCGGCCTGGACAGCGCGGTGCTGCCGATCGACGCCAGCCGCAAACGCAACTGGCGCGCGGCGCTGCCGGACGACGCGCAACGGCTGATTATCGACGGCGCGGCCGGCGCCATGGCCGAGGATCTGGCCCAGTTCCTGGACGAGGCCGACGCGGTGGTGGTGCCGGTGATGCCCTCGGCGCTGGACATCGAGGCCACCGTCGGCTTCCTCAACACCCTGGCCAAGGTGCCGCGGGTGCACCAGCGCAAGTTGCCGGTGGGGCTGGTGATCAACCGCAGCAAGCCGTGGACCCACGCCGCGCAGCAGGCGCTGGAGATGCTCGGCGGCTGGCCGTACCCGGTGCTGGCGCAGCTGCGCGACAGCCAGGCCTACGTGGTGCTGGTCGGCCTCGGCCGCAGCCTGTTCGACTACCGTTCTGCCCAGGTGCGCGATCACCAGCAGGACTGGGAACCCTTGCTCAAGTGGCTCAAGAAGGCCTGACCGATGACCATCGTCCTGCGTGAAGTGATCCTGCTGCGCCATGCCCATGCCGAACCGGCCGATACCGGCCAGGCCGATGTCGACCGGCCGCTGTCGCCGCACGGCCTGGCCGAGGCCGAAGCCGCCGGGCGCTGGCTGCTGGAGCAGCGGCTGGTGCCCGACCGGGTGCTGTGCTCGCCGGCGCGGCGCGCGCGCGAAACCCTGGAGGCGGTGCTGGAGCTGACCGGCTATGTCGAGCAGCGCCTGGAGCCGCGGGCCTACGAGGCCACCTCCGGCACCCTGGCCGCGCTGCTGGACGAGCATCGCGACGTCGAGCGGCTGCTGCTGGTCGGCCACAACCCGGGCCTGGAACAGCTGGCGGCGCTGATGCACAGCGGCCAGTCCGGCGACTACCGCGGCATGCCCACCGCCAGCGTGGTGGTGCTGACCGTGCCGCAGGAGGCGGCGATCGAGCCGGGCGTGGCCCGATTGACCGCGTTCTGGTGGCCCTGAACGCACCGCGCCGGCGCCTGCGCCCGGCGTTGTGCATGGCGCTGCTGTCGGCCTGCCTGCTGCCCGGCTGGGGCAGCGCGCAGGCGCCGCCGCTGTCGCCGGGGGAGCACGCGCTCGATCCGGTGCAGTCGCGCTTCGGCTTCGAGATCCGCACCCGCTTCGGGCAGCGCATCGAGGGCTTCTTCCCGCGCTTCGAGGGCACCGTGGAGATGCTGCCCGACGGCCGCCACCAGGTGCGCCTGCGCCTGTTCACCGGCTACGTGCAGATCCCCGGCAAGCCGCGCTACACCGGCTGGATGCGCGGGGAGGACTTCTTCGATGCGGAACGCTTCCCGACCGTGTCCTTCGACTCGCAACCGTTCTCCCCGACGCTGTTGACCAGCGGCGGCGCGTTGGTCGGCACGCTGAGCATCCGCGGGGTCAGCCATACCGAGACGCTGACCATGATGCCGACCGCCTGCGCCCACCCAGGCTATGATTGCGATGTGATCAGCCGCGGTACGGTTCTGCGTGGACGCTATGGAATGGATAAGTGGGATCTGGCCTTGAGCGATCGGGTCACCTTTGTGCTGCGCGCACGGTTGACGGAGGCGGACGCTCCGTGACCTCATTGCTGCGGGTCCTGGTGCTGGCGGCGATGCTGCTCGGCAGCGGTTGCGCGAGCCTGTCGCAGGCCCAGCACGGCCGTGCCGTGGCGATCGCCGAGGCCGCGCGCGACAGTCGCGTCGACTGCACCGAGGCCGACCACTGCGCGCTGGCCTCGCCGCTGCGCGGGCTGGCCGGCAAGGCCTTCGCCGCCTCCGGCGAGCAGACCCCGCAGCACTACGCCACGATCCTGGACCATGGCGAGGAAGCGCTGGTGGCGCGGGTCAACCTGATCCGCAGCGCCAGCCGCAGCATCGACCTGCAGACCTACATCTTCGACAAGGACGACAGCGCGCGGCTGGTCATGGACGAACTGCTGGCCGCGGCGCGGCGCGGCGTGCAGGTGCGGGTGCTGATCGACCAGCTGTCGGCGATCTCCGACCTGCAGATCCTCGGCGCGCTGGCCGGCGCGCACCAGAACTTCTCGCTGCGCATCTACAACCCCACCTTCGGCCTGGCCAAGCCCAACTACTTCCACTACGCCGCCAGCGTGGTGTGCTGCTTCCGCCGCTTCAACCAGCGCATGCACAACAAGATGCTGGTGGTGGACGACGCGGTCGGCGTGGTCGGCGGACGCAACTACCAGGACGACTATTACGACTGGGACGCCGAGTACAACTTCCGCGACCGCGACGTGCTGGTGGCCGGTCCGGTGGCGCGCGAGATGGCGGCCAGCTTCGATGCGTACTGGGCGGCGCGGCGCAGCGTGCCGGTGGCGCGGCTCAACGACGTCGGCAAGCTGCTGCTGCGCGACGGCGTGCCGGCGATGCCGCCGGCCCGCTTCCTGCGCCCGGAGCGGGTGCAGCGGGTCAGCGACGAAGCCGCCGACCCGGCGTTCGTCGAGGAAGCGTTCGTGCGCCCGGCGCTGCCGGTGAGCAATGTCAGCTATGCCGCCGATCCGCCGCAGAAGCACCGGCGCGATGCCGCATCCAAGCAGGCGCTGGCGGTGGCCGTGCCCAAGCGGGTCAGCCTGATCACCGGCGCGCAGCGCGAGATCATCCTGCAGACGCCCTACCTGGTGCTGTCCGACCCGGCGCAGGAGATCTTCCGCAACCTGCGCAAGCGGCCCACGCCGCCCAAGATCATCGTTGCCACCAACAGCCTGGCCTCCACCGACAACCCGGTGGTGTACGCGCTGTCGTACAAGTACAAGCGCCGCAACTTGCGCGAGCTCGGCTTCGACATCTACGAATACAAGCCGTTCCCGCTGGACGCGCCGGTGAACTACGCCAACCTGCTGCCGTCGCCGTTGCTGCCCGATGCCGACGCGGCCGATGGCGGTGGCCGCAATCCGCTGATCGGCGGCAGCGCGGCCGGCCGTTCCAGCGCGCTCGGCAGCGGCAGCGGTGGCCCGGGCGGCAGCGGACGCCGCGCCGACGGCAGCCAGGTCGACCGCCGCGTGCTGCGCACCGAGACGCGCCCGTCGTTCCTCAGCCGCCGCGCGGCCAACCGCCCGCTGCCGGTGACCCGCGAGGGCGCGCGCATGGGGCTGCACGCCAAGTCGCTGGTGGTGGACCGGCACATCGCGGTGATCGGCACCCACAACTTCGACCCGCGCAGCGAGAACTACAACACCGAGGGCGCGGTGATCATCGACGACCCGGCCTTCGCGCAGGCGCTGGCCGCCAGCATCCTGCGCGACATCGAGCCGTCGAACTCGTGGACGGTCGCGTCGCGCGCCAAGCCGCCGGTGCTGTCGGGGCTGAACTACAGCCTCGGCAAGGCATCGGAGGCGTTGCCGGTGCTGGATTTCTGGCCATGGCGCTATGCCACCAACTACGAATTCCAGCCCGGCCCGGACTGCCCGGCGCCGCTGACCCGGCGCGATCCCGGCTTCCACCGCTGCTACAGCGCGGTCGGCGACTTCCCCGAGGTCAACGTCGGCCCGAAGTGGCTGCTGGTGCGGATGCTGACCGCGTTCGGTTCGGGGTTGGTGCCGATTCTTTGAGAGCCGGGATTGGGGATGGGGGGATTCGGGATTGGCAAAAGCGATAATGTCGGCGCGAGGGGCGCCGCTTGGCGAATCTCCAATCCCGAATCCCCAATCCCGGACTCACACCCAATGGCCTTCCGCGAACCCGTCGATCTCGATGCCCTCAACGTTGCGGCGCGCGACACCCTGATCGCGCACCTGGGGATCGTCTTCACCGAGGCCGGGCCGGACTGGCTGCGCGCGACCATGCCGGTCGATGCGCGCACGCTGCAGCCGTACGGGCTGCTGCACGGCGGCGCCTCGGTGGTGCTGGCCGAGACCCTGGGCAGCAGCGCCGGCAACCTGTGCGTGGCGCCGGACCGGATCTGCGTGGGCCTGGAGATCAACGCCAACCACCTGCGCGCCGCGCGTGCCGGCACGGTCACCGGCACCGCGCGGCCGCTGCACGTGGGCCGCGCCACCCAGGTCTGGGAGATCCGCATCGAGGATGCGGCCGCCAAGCCGGTGTGCGTGTCGCGGCTGACCCTGGCGGTGATCGCCCGCACCTAGGACGTGCGGTCGCTCCGAGCAGGTTCGCGCCACGCTTGCGCAGGCACGGGCAGGAAAGAGGGAGGAAGTGGGACCTGCGCATGCCCAGCGATGACGCGACCCTGGACAACACGCAAACGTAGCCCGGCGAGTCGGCCTGGCAGGTTGTCAGGCTCACCACGCGCTTGAGCCGATACCAGGCGGCGCTGCGCCACGCAGCCCGCTCGCGGCCAACGCCGCCCAGCGCGACCTGCTCCGCGCGATGCAGCGACGACCTGCCCCGGACGGCCCGTTAACCCGCCCTCAGCCGCAACCGTCTTCATGCTGACACAATAGGGTGCTTCCTCCCCGGCTTCCGGTACCCTTTCCCGAATGAGCGAGTTCTCCCCACCCGCCACGCGCCAACACGGTGGGGCGCTGCGCTGGGTCCGTTACGGCTACCGTGTGCCGCTGCTGGCGCTGCATGTGTTCGTGTCGCTGCCGTTCCTGCTGGTGTGCATGGCGCTGTCGCCCAGCCGCGCCGGCGGCGAGTCGTTCGGCGACCACGTGGTGCGCTGGTGGTCGACCTGGCTGGTGCGCATCTTCGGCCTGCGCGTGCGCCGCGTCGGCACGCCGCTGCCCAACCCGGTGCTGTTCGTGGCCAACCACGTCAGCTGGATCGACATCACCCTGCTGCACAGCCAGCGCATGATGGGGTTCGTCGCCAAGCGCGAGATCGCCGGCTGGCCGCTGGTCGGCTGGCTGGCCGCGCGCGGGCAGACCATCTTCCACCAGCGCGGCAGCACCGAGTCGCTCGGCGGCGTGCTGCAGGTGATGGTGGAGCGGCTGCGCACCGGGCGCTCGGTCGGGGTGTTCCCGGAAGGGCGCACCCGCGGCGGGCACGAGGTCGGCCCGTTCCATGCGCGGATCTTCCAGGCGGCGGTGCAGGCGGAAGTGGCGGTGCAGCCGGTGGCGCTGCGCTACGGCACCGGCGGCTCGGCGCAGACGGTCGTCGCGTTCGGTCCGCACGAGAGCTTCTTCGCCAACTTCCTGCGCCTGCTCGGCGAGCCGGGCCGCGTGGCCGAGGTGCATTTCCTGGAGCCGATCCGGCTGCAGGACGTGGAAGGGCGCCGGCGCATCGCCGAGATCTCGCGCGCGCGCATCATCGCCGCGATGGCGCAACGCTGAATCATGGAACACTGCGGCCCGAGCGATTTGACCGATTGCTCCAATCGCCCGGCGCAAGCTCGCTGCCGATGATGAATGCCGCCGACTACCTCCCCCCGCGTTGGCTGCGCAACCCGCACCTGCAATCGGTGCTGGGCTCCAGCGCGCTGCGCGTGCGCCGCGGCGAACAATTGCTGGCCGCCAGCGGCGCGACCACCACCTCGCACATCCTCGACGGCGGCGACGGCGTGCGCCTGCAGGGCTGGCTGAGCGTGCCGGCCGGCGTGGAGCCGCGCGGCACCGTGCTGCTGCTGCACGGCTGGGAAGGCAGCGCCGACTCCAGCTACATGCGCCTGACCGCCGCGCAGCTGCTGGCGCGCGGTTACCAGGTGTTCCGGCTGAACTTCCGCGACCACGGCGGCACCCACCACCTCAACGTCGACCTGTTCCATTCCGACCGCCTGGACGAAGTGGTCAATGCCGCCGGCGACCTGTGGCGGCGCTTCCCGGCGCCGACGCTGCTGGCCGCCGGCTATTCGCTGGGCGGCAATTTCGCGCTGCGCCTGGCGCTGCGCGCGCCGGCCGCCGGCCTGCCGCTGCAGCGCGTGGCGGCGGTGTGCCCGCTGCTGGACCCGGCCAAGACCATGCAGCGGATCGAGAACGGCCCGCAGTTCTACGACTGGTACTTCCGCCGCAAGTGGCGCGAATCGCTGCTGCGCAAGCGCGAACTGTTCCCCGAGCGGCACGGCTACGACGACGCCACGCTGGCGCTGGACATGCGCGAGCTGATGGGCTGGCTGGCGCAGCGCCACGCCGGCTTCGCCAGCCTCGACGCCTACTTCGACAGCTATTCGATCGCCGGCGAACGCCTGCAGGGCCTGCGCGTGCCGGCCGACATCCTGATGGCCGAGGACGACCCGGTGATCCCGCTGGACGATTTCCGCAGCTGGCGCCTGCCGCCGCCGGCGCGGCTGGAGATCGCGCGCTGGGGCGGGCATTGCGGCTTCATCGAGAACGCGCGCGGCGACGGGTTCGCCGAACGCTGGGTGGCCGAGCGCCTGATCGACGGCCTGCCCGCCTGATCCTGGCGCGGGCAGGCCCGGGTGGTCCCGCTACAATGCCGGTTTGCCCCGAGCCGGACCCTCATGCAAGAGCAAATTCTCGACGCCCTGCGCCGCCAGGCCAACGCCGACGCGTTGCGCATCGCCCAGGCCTGGGTGGCCGACGCCGCCAGCGACGCGCAGGCGCACCGCTGGCTGGCGCTGGCGCAGCAGCAGAACGGCGCCACCGCCGCCGCGCTGGCCAGCATCGACCAGGCCATCGCGCTGGCGCCGGAAGAGGCCGGCCTGCACCTGCTGCGCGCCGGCATGCTGCTCAGCGCCAACGACCTGGCCCAGGCCGAGGACGCGCTGGCGCGCACGGCCGCGCTGGATCCCAACCAGTTCCTGGCCTACGTGATGCGCGCCCACCTGGCGCTGGGCCGCGGCGACCTGGACGAAGTGGAGCGGCTCAGCCGCACCGCCGCGCGGCTGGACCCGGAGCATCCGCAGTTGCTGGGCCTGGACGGCATGCTGGCGCTGCGCCGCGGCGACGCCGATCGCGCGCTGGCGCTGCTGTCGCGCGCGAGCAAGGCGCTGCCCGACGATCCGCGGCTGCTGTACGCGCTGGGCTTCGCCTACCTGGAAAAGCAGCACCTGGCCTTCGCCGAGACCGCGTTCCGCCGCGTCGCCGCGCTGACCAGCGGCACCAGTGCGCTGATGGCGCTGGTCGCACAGCTGGCGCACCGCCAGGGCCGTCTCGACGATGCGATCGCGGCGCTGGATGCGGTGCTGGCCGACCCGGTCAGCGACACCGCCGGCATGCGCCGGCTGGCCGGCGAATACGCGCTGCAGGCCGGGCGCCCGGCCGACGCGCTGGAGCACCTGCGGCGCGCGCTGGGCGCCGCGCCGGCCGACCGCCGCACCCTGCACGCGGCGCTGATCGCCTGGCAGCGGCTGGGCGCGGTCGACGATGCCCGCGCCACCCTGGAGGCGGCGCTGGCCACCACCACCGACGCGCACGAACTGTGGCTGGCGCGGCTGGCGCTGGAGCCGGTCGGCGGCGCCGAGGCGCGCGCGCTGATCGCGCGCTGGCAGGCGGCGATGCCGACCCATGTGCCGGCCCTGGAAGCGCAACTGCGGGTGCACGACATGGCCGGCGAAAGCGAGCAGGCCGAAGCGGTGGCGCAGCGCATCGTGGCGATGGAACCGGGCCGCATCAGCGGCGAGCAGCGCCTGGTCGAGGCGCTGCTGGAGCGCGGCGAGCACGACGCGGCGATCGGCCACGTGCGCGGCCTGATGCTGCGCCTGCCCGAGAACGAGCAGAGCCGGGTCCAGCCGTGGCTGGCGGCGGTGCAGGACGCCGCCGGGCGCCCGGCCGAAGCGCTGGCGACCTGGCTGGCGTTCCAGCAGGTGCAGCTGCCGCACCTGCTGCCGCTGCCGCCGCTGGGCCAGGCCCCGGCGCAATGGCCGGCGCTGGCCGAGGTCGATCCGCAGCTGCGCGCCCGCCCGCTGTTCGTCTGGGGCGCGCCGGGCAGCGGCGTGGAGCGGCTGATCGCGGTGATGGGCGCGGCCAGCCAGGTGCTGCGCAGCGACCGCTTCGGCGCGCAGCCGCCGACCGATGGCTTCCAGCGCTACCGCACCATCCCGCAGCTCGACAGCGGCGAACTCGACGGCGCGGCGCTGATCGCCGAGTGGCGCGCGCAGCTGCCGGCGCGCGGCATCGACGACGGCAACATCGTCGACTGGCTGCTGTGGTGGGACAACGCGCTGCTGCGCGCGCTGCGCCCGCAGCTGCCGGAAGGGCGACTGCTGATCGCGCTGCGCGATCCGCGCGACATGCTGCTGGACTGGCTGGCCAACGGCGCGCCGACGCCGCTGGGACTGGCCTCGCCGGAGACCGGCGCGCAGTGGCTGGCGTCGGTGCTGACCCAGGTCGCCGAACTGCACGAGCAGGACCTGTATCCGCACCGGCTGCTGCGCCTGGACGGGATCGAGGCCGATCCGGCGGCGGTGGCGGCGGCGCTGGAGCAGGCCTTCGGCATCCCGTTCCCGAGCGTGCCCACGCTCGGCCCGCCGCGCCTGCCGGCCGGCCACTGGCGCGCCTACGCCGCGCCGCTGGCGCCCGCGTTCGCGCTGCTCACCCCGGTCGCGGTGCGCCTTGGGTACGCTGAAAGCTGATTCCCCCACTGGAGTTTTTCGCATGCGCCTTCGCAGTGACAGCATCCAGCCCGGCCAGCCGATCGCCGCGACCTACGCGATGGGCCAGGCCGACGGCTTCGCCGCCAATCGCAACCCGCACCTGGCGTGGGACGAGGTCCCGCCAGGCACCGCCTCGTTCGCGCTGCTGTGCATCGATCCGGACGTGCCGACCGTGGCCGAGATGGTCGGCCGCGACGACGTGCAGATCCCGGTCGAGCAGCCACGCACCAATTTCGTGCATTGGGCTGCGGTTGAGATTCCGGCCGAGGTCCGCGAGATCGCCGAAGGCAGCGCCAGCGACGGCATCGTCGCCCAGGGCAAGCGGCAACCGCCCGGCCTGCCCGGCGCGCGGCAGGGCCTGAACAGCTACACCGACTGGTTCGCCGGCCATGCCGAGATGGGTGGGGACTACTACGGTTACGACGGCCCTTACCCGCCGGCCAACGACCTGCGCATGCACCGCTACTTCTTCCGCCTGTTCGCGCTGGACGTGGCCACGCTGGACCTGCCGCCGCGCTTCACCGCCGGCGACGCGCTGCGCGCGATGCAAGGCCATGTGCTGGCCGAGGCCAGCCTCTACGGCACGTACAGCCTGAATCCCAAGCTTTAAGCCCCTCTCCCCTCGGGAGAGGGGTTGGGGTGAGGGTCCGGCGCGAAGCGTCTCGTGGAGTTTGAGTGCACGAGGCTGCGCCCGAACCCTCATCCGGCGCTGCGCGCCACCTTCCCCCGAAAAGGGGGCCATGGTCCCACTGGGAGAAGGAGCTACCTAGCCCCTCTCCCCTCGGGAGAGGGGTTGGGGTGAGGGTCCGGCGCGAAGCGTCTCGTGGAGTTGGGTGCGCGAGGCTGTGCCCGTACCCTCATCCGGCGCTGCGCGCCACCTTCTCCCGAAAAGGGGGCCATGGTCCCGGTGGGAGAAGGAACAGCCTAGCCCCTCTCCCGTCGGGAGAGGGGTTGGGGTGAGGGTCGGCGTGAAGCGTCTCGCTGATCTGGGTGCACGAGGCTGCGCCCATACCCTCATCCGGCCCTGCGGGCCACCTTCTCCCGATGGGAGAAGGGGACACCCCTCAAGCTGCCGGCAACCACAGCAGCAGCGCCGCGCCCAGCACGATGCGGTACACCGCGAAGGCGGTGAAACGGTGCGACTTGATGTAGCCCAGCAGCCACTTCACCACGACGAAGCCGGTCGCCACCGCGGCGGCGAAGGCGATGGCCACGTCGCCCCAGTCCTCGCTGCCGATCGCGCCGTCCTTGTACAGCTCCAGGAACGAATAGCCGCTGGCCGCGAACATGGTCGGGATGCCGACCAGGAACGCGAAGTCGGCCGCGGCCGAGCGCTTGCTCAGGCCCAGCAGCATCGCCAGGAAGATCGTCGCGGCCGAGCGCGAGGTGCCGGGGAACACGCCGGCCAGCACCTGCGCCAGGCCCACCGCGATGGCCACCTTCCAGGTCACCAGTTCGCGCTCGGGCATGCGTGCGGCGAAATGCTCGGCCACCAGCATCCAAACGCCGCCGATCACCAGCGCCCAGGCCACCGGCTGCACGGTTTCCGGCAGCTGCCAGCCGGCCTTGCGCACCGCCAGGCCGACCACCGCGGTGACCAGGAACGCGGTGCCCAGCTTGAGCACGTAGTCGCGGTTGGCACGGTCGCCGAGCCCGGTGGCCAGCGTCCACAGCCGCTGCCGGAACACCAGGGTCGTGGCCAGGATCGCGCCGGCCTGGATCACGATGTTGAAGAAGTCGGAACGGCGGCCCAGCCATTGCTCGGCGATCAGCAGGTGGCCGGTGCTGGAGATCGGCAGGAACTCGGTCAGGCCTTCGATGATGCCCAGCAGCAGGGCGGAGAACATGTCGCTCATGGGGGAAGTTCGGCTCGTGGGGGAGGGGAGCCGGGCAAGGATAGAGCATTGATTGATGCACCATTTAAGTGCGTCAAACAGTCAATGCACACATTTGGTGCGCGATCACCGCCCTGTTGGCGTGCGCCCTTCACCAAAATCAAGGACTTGTGAATCCGTCACAGTTGGCACGGCGATTGCTGTCACTGGGCCAAGTCATTCACCAACCCGAGGTTTCATCGATGTCTGCGGAAAATATTGAGAAGCTGGTCAAGGACAACAAGGTCGAGTTCGTCGACCTGCGGTTCGTCGATATGCGCGGCGTGCAGCAGCACGTGACCTTCCCCGTGAGCATCATCGAGCCGGCGCTGTTCGAAGAAGGCAAGATGTTCGACGGCAGCTCGATCTCGGGTTGGAAGGGCATCAACGAGTCGGACATGGTCCTGCTGCCCGACGCCGACACCGCATTCATCGATCCGTTCATGGCCGATCCGACCCTGGTCCTGACCTGCGACATCCTCGACCCGGCCACCATGCAGAGCTACGACCGCGACCCGCGCGGCGTGGCCAAGCGCGCCGAGGCCTACCTGAAGTCCAGCGGCATCGCCGACCAGGCGTTCTTCGGCCCGGAGCCGGAATTCTTCATCTTCGACGGCGTGCGTTTCGGCAACGAGATGGGCCACACCTTCTTCAAGATCGATTCGGAAGAAGCGGCCTGGAGCAGCGGCAGCAAGATCGAAGGCGGCAACAGCGGCTACCGTCCGGCGGTCAAGGGCGGCTACTTCCCGGTGCCGCCGACCGACTCGCTGCAGGACCTGCGCGCGGAAATGTGCAAGACCCTGGAGCAGGTCGGCATCGAGGTCGAGGTGCACCACCACGAGGTGGCCACCGCCGGCCAGTGCGAGATCGGCACCAAGTTCAACTCGCTGGTGAAGAAGGCCGACGAGCTGATGATGATGAAGTACATCATCAAGAACGTGGCCTACCGCAACGGCAAGACCGCGACCTTCATGCCCAAGCCGATCGTCGGCGACAACGGCTCGGGCATGCACGTGCACCAGTCGCTGGCCAAGGGCGGCACCAATCTGTTCTCCGGCGACGGCTACGGCGGCCTGTCGCAGATGGCGCTGTGGTACATCGGCGGCATCTTCAAGCACGCCAAGGCGATCAACGCCTTCACCAACTCCGGCACCAACAGCTACAAGCGCCTGGTCCCGGGCTTCGAGGCGCCGGTGATGCTGGCCTACTCGGCGCGCAACCGCTCGGCCTCGTGCCGCATTCCGTGGGTGTCCAACCCGAAGGCGCGCCGCATCGAGATCCGCTTCCCGGATCCGCTGCAGTCCGGCTACCTGACCTTCGCCGCGCTGATGATGGCCGGCCTGGACGGCATCAAGAACCAGATCGACCCGGGCGCGCCCAGCGACAAGGACCTGTACGACCTGCCGCCGGAAGAAGAGAAGCAGATCCCGCAGGTGTGCTCCAGCCTCGACCAGGCGCTGGAAGCGCTCGACGCCGACCGCGAGTTCCTCAAGGCCGGCGGCGTGTTCAGCGACGACTTCATCGACGGCTACATCGCGCTGAAGATGCAGGAAGTGACCAAGTTCCGCGCCGCAACGCACCCGCTGGAATACCAGCTGTACTACGCCAACTGAGTTCCACGCGCGGCGATGGCGAAGGTTACCCCTCCCTCCTTCGTCATCGCCGCCACCTACTCGGCTGGGGAGCCGTGCCGGTGGTCCGCGCCAGAAGCAGTCGCAACAGCCGGTTTTCCGGGGGATGCACCACGAAAGACAGCGCTTGCGTGCCGTGGGCCACGCTCCCTCCCACGTCGCCGTTGCCGTCGCACTCTCGTGCGCCGCGCCACGGCGTGATCCGCGGGACGCACCGCGCAGCAGGACGGCGCCGTTCGCGGCGCCGATGACATGCAAACCGCCGGCCGGGGTTCGGCAGCCGGCTCCTTCCACCAACGGGGTATGCGCATGAAACTGATCACCGCCATCATCCGGCCGTTCAAGCTCGACGAGGTCCGCGAGGCCTTGTCGCAGGCGGGCGTGTCCGGCATCACCGTCACCGAGGTCAAGGGCTTCGGTCGGCAGAAGGGACACACCGAGCTGTATCGCGGTGCCGAGTACGTCGTCGACTTCCTGCCCAAGATCAAGATCGAGACCGTGGTGACCGACGAGCGCCTGGAGGCCGTGGTCGAGGCGATCCAGACCGCCGCCGGGACCGGCAAGATCGGCGACGGCAAGATCTTCGTCACCGCGATCGAACAGGTCATCCGGATCCGCACCGGCGAGATCGGCGCAGATGCGCTCTAACCCCACCCTGGAGCCGTTCATGAAGACAGGTCTTTTCTCCGGGTGGAAGGCCCGGTTCTACGCGGTATGCATGCTGATGCTGTTCAGCGCGATGGCCATCGGCGTGCCGGGCACGGCCTTCGCCCAGGCCGAAGTGACGCCGGTGCCGACGCCGGACGTGGTCACCGAACAACTGACGCCGCCGGCGCCGCCGGCCGCCGCGGCCGCGCCTGCCGAAGCGGCGCCGACCGTGGACAAGGGCGACGTGGCCTGGATGCTGACCTCCACGCTGCTGGTGCTGCTGATGGTGGTGCCGGGCCTGGCGCTGTTCTACGGCGGCATGGTGCGCGCCAAGAACGTGCTGTCGGTGCTGATCCAGGTCGCGGTGGTGTTCTCGCTGATCGCGGTGCTGTGGGTGGTCTACGGCTACAGCCTGGCGTTCTCCGGCGAAGGCCCGTGGATCGGCAACCTCGACAAGGCGCTGCTGAAGGGCGTGACGATCGAAACGCTTGCGGCCACCTTCACCAAGGGTGTGAGCCTGCCGGAGTACGTGTTCGTCGTCTTCCAGCTGACCTTCGCCGGCATCACCGGCGCGCTGATCGTCGGCGCCTTCGCCGAGCGGGTGAAGTTCGGCGCGGTGCTGCTGTTCTCGGTGATCTGGTTCACCTTCGGCTACCTGCCGCTGGCGCACATGGTCTGGGCCACCGGCGGCTACCTGTTCGACAAGGGCGCGCTGGACTTCGCCGGCGGCACGGTGGTGCACATCAACGCCGGTATCGCCGGCCTGGTCGGCGCCTACTTCGTCGGCAAGCGCACCGGCTTCGGCCGCGAGGCGATCAAGCCGCACAACGTGACCCTGACCTTCGTCGGCGCCTCGCTGCTGTGGGTGGGCTGGTTCGGCTTCAACGCCGGCTCCAACCTGGAAGCCAACGCCGGCGCGGCGCTGGCCTTCCTCAACACGCTGCTGGCCACCGCCGCGGCGATCCTGGGCTGGTCGCTGACCGAGAAGATCATCAAGGGCAAGTCCTCGGCGCTGGGCGTGGCCTCGGGCATGGTCGCCGGCCTGGTCGGCATCACCCCGGCCTGCGGCACCGTCGGCCCGTTCGGCGCGATCGCCATCGGCCTGGCCGCTGGCGTGCTGTGCGTGTGGGGCGTCACCGGCCTCAAGCGCCTGCTCGGCGCCGACGACAGCCTGGACGTGTTCGGCGTGCATGGCCTGGGCGGCATCATCGGCGCGATCCTGACCGGCGTGTTCTCCGCCGCCTCGCTGGGCGGCCAGAAGGGCGGCGACTACAGCATCGGCCATCAGGTGCTGATCCAGGCCGAAGGCGTGCTGATCACCCTGGTGTGGATCGGCGTGGTGTCGGTGGTCGGCTTCCTGGTCGCCAAGCTGGTGTTCGGCCTGCGCGTGCCGGAAGAAGCCGAGCGCGAGGGTCTGGACATCACCTCGCACGGCGAGTCCGCGTACGAGTCCTGAGCAAGACCGGCCCGCGACCACGCGTCGCGGGCCGCTGCGGCAATCCGCCTGCGACCGGTCGCGACCGGTCCTGGCGGCCAGAGGCCATCGCCGGCGCTCCATGGGGCGGAACGACGGCAGTTCTTCCAGCGATCGAGGTATTCCGCGTGGCCGCTAGCCTCGCCAGACCCCCACTCATTTCTTTCCCCGTTGCCCGCGGCGCCACGTGCCCGCCTGCAGCGACGGCAGCGACAGGCACCGCCTCGGCGGCGGCCCGCGTCGCCGGCCGGTTCCAGCCGGTGCCCCGGACTGCCAGGCGTTCAGCGCCTTCCGGCCGCCTTTGCACTACATTGGTGCAATGTCCATGACCGCGCCTCCACCTCCGATCGACGTGCTCGGCACCCCGGTGGTCTGGGCAGACGCCGACGGCCGCCTGCTCGGCGCCAATCCGGCCTTCGCGCGCTGGCTCGGGGTCAGCGTGCGGCGCCTGCTCGACCAGCCGCTGGCCTCGCTGGAAGTGCAGGGCGACGCGCTGGCGCGGTTCCTGCGCAACGACGAGCGCGACGTGCTGCGCCTGCACCGCATGGCGCTGGCCATTCCCGGCGAGACCCCGCGCTTCGCCGAAGGCTGGCTGGCGCGGATGGACGACGGCGGTTGGCTGCTGGAAGCGCACCCGGTCGACGAATTCCCCACCCTGGACCCGGCCCAGGCGCTGCCCAATGCGCTGGGCGCGGCGCTCAAGGGCCTGGCCCACGAATTGCGCAATCCGCTGGCCGGGCTCAAGGGCGCCGCGCAGCTGCTGGCGCGGCGCGCGCAGCACCGCGACGAGGACGAACGCGAGCTGATCGAGCTGATCGGCGCGGAGATCGAGCGTCTCAACAGCCTGCTCGACCAGCTGCTGTCGCCGGCGCCGGCACGGCCGCACGCCATGCTCAACATTCACGCGGTGCTGGAACGGGTGCTGCGCCTGGCCGAGAACGAGGGCGGCTGGTCGGTGCGCCTGCAGCGCGACTACGACCCCAGCATCCCCGAATTCCTCGGCGACGCCGACCGCCTGACCCAGGCGGTGTGGAACCTGGTCCGCAACGCGATCCAGGCCGGTGCCGCGCAGGTCACCCTGCGCACCCGCGTCGAGCACGCCCAGCGCATCCGCGACCGCGTGCATGCGCGCGGCGTGCGCCTGGAGATCGTCGACGACGGCCGCGGCGTGCCCGAAGAACTGGCCGAGCACCTGTTCCTGCCGCTGGTCAGCGGCCGCGCCGAAGGCAGCGGCCTGGGCCTGGCGCTGGCGCAGCAGGTGGCGCGCGAGCACGCCGGTTCGCTGACCTTCCGCTCCCGCCCCGGGCATACCGTCTTCACCCTGCTGCTGCCGCAGGCCGCAGCGGACCCCGAATAGGAGCAGTCCGATGACCGAATCCCTGGAAGGATCGCAACGCATCTGGGTGGTCGACGACGACCGCTCGGTCCGCTTCGTGCTGTCCACCGCGTTGCGCGACGCCGGCTACAGCGTGGACGGCTTCGACAGTGCCGCCTCGGCGCTGCAGGCGCTGGCGCAGCGGCCGCTGCCGGACCTGCTGTTCACCGACGTGCGCATGCCCGGCGACGACGGCCTGGTGCTGCTGGACAAGCTCAAGGCCGCGCACCCGCAGCTGCCGGTGATCGTGATGTCGGCCTATACCGACGTGGCCAGCACCGCCGGCGCGTTCCGCGGCGGCGCGCACGAGTTCCTGTCCAAGCCGTTCGACCTGGACGACGCGGTGGCGCTGGCCGCGCGCGCGTTGCCGGAGGCCGGCGGCGTGGCCGAGGCCGCGCTGCCGGTCCCCAGCCAGGGCAGCGCCGAACTGATCGGCGACACCCCGGCGATGCGCGCGCTGTTCCGCGCCATCGGCCGCCTGGCGCAGGCGCCGCTGTCGGTGCTGATCAACGGCGAGACCGGCACCGGCAAGGAACTGGTCGCGCACGCGCTGCACACCGAGTCGCCGCGCGCGCGCAAACCGTTCGTCGCGCTCAACACAGCGGCGATCCCAGCCGAATTGCTGGAAAGCGAACTGTTCGGCCACGAGGCCGGCGCCTTCACCGGCGCGCAGCGGCGCCATATCGGCCGCTTCGAACAGGCCGACGGCGGCACCCTGTTTCTGGACGAGATCGGCGACATGCCGCTGCCGCTGCAGACCCGGCTGCTGCGCGTGCTGGCCGAGAACGAATTCTTCCGCGTCGGCGGCCGCGAGTTGATCCGGGTCGACGTGCGGGTGATCGCCGCCACCCACCAGGACCTGGAAGCGCTGGTCGAACAGGGCCGTTTCCGCGCCGACCTGCTGCACCGGCTGGACGTGGTGCGGCTGCAGCTGCCGCCGCTGCGCGAACGCCGCGCCGACGTGCCGCAGCTGGCCGAGAACTTCCTGGCGATGGCCGCGCGCAAGCTCGACACCCCGCCCAAGCGGCTGTCGCCGGCGGCGCTGGACGCACTGCGCGGCTACGCCTGGCCGGGCAACGTGCGCGAGCTGGAGAACGTGTGCTGGCGGCTGGCCGCGCTGGCGCCGGCCGAGGTCATCGACGCGCACGACGTGGACAGCGCCCTGCTGCGCGGCAGCCGCCGCGAGCGCAGCGGCGAGGGCGGGGAATGGGACGTGCAGTTGTCGGCCTGGGCACAGCAGCGCCTGGCCGACGGCGCCGAAGGCCTGCACGCCGAAGCGCGCGACCGCTTCGACAAGGCACTGCTGGAAGTGGCCCTGCGCTTCACCCAGGGCCGCCGCGCCGAAGCCGCCGCGCGCCTGGGCGTGGGCCGCAACACGGTGACGCGCAAGCTCGGGCCGGGGCGGCGGCGGCGCTGAGCCGGGGCGGGACTCGGGACGCGGGACTGGGGACTCGGAAGGCGAGATGCTCGCTCCGATCGGGCCATACACCTGCAGCGGCCACCGCCACGCGCTGCAGATCCTGCGTTCTGTGACCGGAAAAGCGCAATGCCCGGCTGTGATCACTCCGTAGGCCTGTAAGCCGACAATTGCCACGTTTTGCTGTTTCCGAGTTCCGCGCAGGCCCAGGCCGGCGTCGATGCTGAGCTGCGTCCGGCTGGGGCTGTCGGGGGTCTTGCCCTGCGCGCGCGCCTGCACCGAGCACGCCAGGTTCTCGATCTGGCCGCCGCCGTCGTTGTAAATGTGGATTCGGAAAGATGCTCTTGTTCTATCGCTCCGCACCTCGTGCACCGGCAAGCGCCACGCTCTGCCGGTAAGTCACGCGACCGAAAAGCGCGATGCCTGGGCTCTGATCGCTCCGCAGCATTGCGAACCCACAGCTGCCGCGCTCTGCTGTTCCGAGTCCCGAGTCCCGAGTCCCGAGTCCCGAATCCCGGCACGCATGCAGCCCCGGTTAGACTTGCCGCGAAAGCAGCCTTCATGAGCTATGAACGGCCCCACCTCTAGTTTCCGCTGCACACAGGAGCCAATGTCGATGCGTCACAAGTTGCATGCCATCGTGGGAAGCGCGTTGCTGATACTGGCCGGCTGCAGCAGTACGCCGCCCGCACCGCCGGCGCCGCCACCGCCGAAGGCGCCGCCGCTGCCGACCAGCGGCACCGCGCATCAAGCGCAGGCGGTGCTCGCGCCGGCCTCGGGCAGCCTGGTCAGCGGCAAGTTGTCGCTGGTGGCGGCGCCGGGCGGGGTGCGCATCACCGGCACGCTCGGCGGCCTGCAGCCGAACCGCCCGTTCGCGTTCCATGTGCACGAGCGCGGCGATTGCAGCGCGGCCGACGCCAGCAGCGCCGGCGGCCATTTCAATCCGCTCGGCGACCCGCACGGCCGTGCCGGCAGCGGCCCGCACCATGCCGGCGACATGGACAACCTCGGCGCCAACGCCGACGGCATCGCCCAAGTCGACGTGTTGCTGCACGGCGTGGTGCTCGGCGGCGGCGCGCCCAACGACATCGCCGGCCGCGCGCTGGTCGCGCACGCCGATGCCGACGATTACCGCAGCCAACCGGCCGGCAACGCCGGCGCGCGCGTGGCCTGCGGCGTGATCCGCGTGCTGCGCTGATCGCACACCCGTCCGGGGCCTGGCTCCGCGGCGAACGTCCGCCTTGCGCGGCCCCTTCAAGGAGAACTTCCATGCGTACCCTTCCCACCGTCCTGTTCCTGGCCACCACCCTCGCGCTCGGCGCCTGCAAGCGCGAAGCGCCCGCAACCGACGCGCCGGCCGCGGCGACGCCGCCGGCCGCCCCCCCGGCACCGGCCGCGGAACCTGCGCCTGCCGCCAGCGCGCAGGCCGCCGCCAGCGCCGCGCTGAGCCCGACCCAGGGCAACCAAGTGGCCGGCGAGGTCAGCTTCAACGTGGTCGACGGCGCCGTGCACGTCACTGGCACCATCACCGGGCTCAAGCCCAACAGCGAGCACGGCTTCCACATCCACGAGTTCGGCGACTGCAGCGCGCCCGACGGCAGCAGCGCCGGCGGCCACTTCAACCCGGCCAAGTCCGAGCACGGCCAGGTCAGTGCCGACCCGCACCACGGCGGCGACATGCCGAACCTGAAGGCCGACGCCGAGGGCAAGGCCACGATCGACGCGCCGGTGTCCAACAACGTCAACATCGGCAAGGGCGACGGCTTCGACATCCTCAACCACGCGGTGATCGTCCACGCCGACCCGGACGACTACA
The DNA here is from genome assembly GCF_025666195.1 of Xanthomonas sp. CFBP 8443. NCBI lineage: Bacteria > Pseudomonadati > Pseudomonadota > Gammaproteobacteria > Lysobacterales > Lysobacteraceae > Xanthomonas > Xanthomonas sp. CFBP 8443. The sequence continues at coordinate 4,993,515 of NZ_CP102592.1, read as the reverse complement.
AGACCCAGCCCACCGGCAACGCCGGCGGCCGCCTGGCCTGCGGCGTGATCAAGGGCAACGCGAACGCGGCGGCCCCGGCCCCGTCTGGCGCACCGGCAGCGCCTGCCGCGCAGTAAGCGCACGCAAACCGCCGCACGCCCGTGGAAGCGGGCGTGCGGCGGCAGCGGGTTGCGAAGCCGGCAAGACGGCGGCTTCGGAACGGTGATGGTCACAGTCCTCCCGTCACCACCAGCGGCACGCCGCACCTATGTGGGAGCGACTTCAGTCGCGACGAGCGAGCCAAAAGCTCAGCGGCTCCGGCGCCGCAGGCTTTCTGTAGGAGCGGCTTCAGCCGCGACAGACGAAGTCAGCAAGCGCCCGGCCCGGAACGAGTAGCGCGACGCAAGTCGCAAACGCCTTATGGAGCGGGCGATCGACGGCGGCGAATTGCGAAGCGGGCAAGCGTCCTTCGCAAACGGTGGCGGCCGCAGTCCTCCCGTCACCAACCCTGCTGCACGCCGCACCTCCTGTGGGAGCGACTTCAGTCGCGACGAGCGGAACCAAGGCGTTCAGCGCTCCGGCGCCCTAGCTTTCTGTAGGAGCAGCAACCGAGGATGTCATTGCCGGTCAGGCGGCCGCCTGCCGACCAAGCCCACCTCACGCCGCCAGCAGCGCCTGCTTCGCGTCCTGCCCGGCCTCGCAATGCACGTACAGCACCGGCAGGCCATGCGCTTCCAGCACCGCGGCCAGCTGCCGCTGCCGGGCCAGGTAATGTTCGTAGACCCGTTGCAGGCGTTCGCAGTCCTGGCGGTCCTGGGCGTAGTGCGCGCACCAGCTGGCCGGGTCGAACAGGGCCATGCGCACCTCGCCGCCGCGGTAGCGCAGCAGCGGTTCGGGCGGGCTCGCCAGCCATTCTTCCTGGTCCGGCGCCAGCAATGCGGTCTCGATCAGCGGCCACAGCGGCGCCAGGCCCTGGTTGTCGTACTGCATCGACATCATCGCGGCCAGGTCGTTGACCGTCAGGTAGCGCGCGTGCTCGATCTGCGCGCCGAACGCCTGCTGCGCCAGCAGCGCGGTGTCCGGCTGCGCCATGCCCTGCGCCAGCAGCAGGTCTTCCAGCGCCTCGGCGACCGGCTGCAGCGTCTGCGCCGGTCCGCTGAGCAGGAACGGCACCACCCGCAGCGCACCGCCGAGCAGCGCCGCATCGGCCTGGAACGGCAGCGGCACGGTGCCGTCGGCGTCGGCGCCGAACGCCAGCAGCCGCGGGCCGGTCTCGCGACCGGGGGCGCGCGCGCGCAGCTCGTCCAGGCGCCGGTGCATCGGCCAGCCCGGGCGCAGCACCTCGGCCGGGTCGAAATGCGCGCCGGCCAGGCTCAGCTCCAGGTCGCGCACCGCCGGCACCAGTTGCGCCAGGTCGCGGCCGACCTTCTCGGCCAGTTCCGCGGCCAGCGCGTGCGGCAGCGCGGCGTGGGCCGGGGCGAGCCCGGCGGACAGTTCCAGGGCGATCACGCCGTGGGCATTGATGCTGGCAATGGCTTGGCTCATGGCTTGGCGGTTGGCCCATCGCGGGCGCAAAGCTACACTCGCTTCATTATGCCTGCGCTAACGTGCAGGTCATGTCCCCGACTCTCCTCGCGCGAGGTAATCCCATGCCAGCAGCCCGTCCCGTCGCCATTCTCGGCGGCGTCCGTATTCCGTTTTGCCGCCAGAACACGGCATACGCGGATGTCGGGAACCTCGGCATGTCGGTACGGACGCTGGGTGCGCTGGTCGAGCGCTACGGCCTGCACGGGCAGCAGCTGGGCGAGGTGGCGATGGGGGCGGTGATCAAGCATTCCAGCGACTGGAACCTGGGCCGCGAAGCCGCGCTGTCCTCCGGCCTGTCGCCGCTCACGCCCGGCATCACCCTGCAGCGCGCCTGCGGCACCAGCCTGGACAGCATCATCACCGTGGCCAACAAGATCGCGCTGGGGCAGATCGAGTCGGGCATCGGCGGCGGCTCGGACACCACCTCCGAGGTGCCGATCGTCTATGGCAAGAAGCTGCGCGCGCGGCTGCTGGCGGCCAACCGCGCCAAGACCACCGGCGACAAGATCCGCGCGCTGACCCGCAGCTTCAAGTTCGCCGAACTCAAGCCCGAGTTCCCCGGCGTGGCCGAACCGCGCACCGGCAAGAGCATGGGCGACCACTGCGAGGACATGGCCAAGCAGTGGAACATCGCGCGCGACTCGCAGGACGCCTGGGCGGTGTCCTCGCACCACAAGCTGGCCGCGGCCTATGAGCGCGGCTTCTTCGCCGACCTGATCGCCCCGTTCCGCGGCGTGGAGCGCGACAACATCCTGCGCGCCGACACCTCGCTGGAGAAGCTGGCCACGCTGAAGCCGGCGTTCGACAAGAGCAGCGGCCGCGGCACCCTGACCGCCGCCAATTCCACCCCGCTGACCGATGGCGCCGCCGCGGTGCTGCTGGCGTCGGAGGAATGGGCGCAGGCGCATGGCCACGTGCCGATGGCCTATCTGCGCGATGCGCAGGTCGCGGCGGTGGACTTCGTGCATGGCGAAGGCCTGCTGATGGCGCCGACCATCGCCGTGCCGGACATGCTCAAGCGCCACGGCCTGAGCCTGCAGGACTTCGACATCTACGAGATCCACGAGGCCTTCGCCGCGCAGGTGCTGTGCACGCTGCGCGCCTGGGAAAGCGAGGACTACTGCCGCAACCGGCTCGGGCTGGACGCGCCGCTGGGCCAGATCGACCCGGCCAAGATCAATCCGCTGGGCTCGTCGCTGGCCACCGGCCACCCGTTCGCCGCGACCGGCGCGCGCATCGTCGCCACCGTCGCCAAGCAGTTGCAGGAACGCGGCGGCGGCCGGGCGCTGATCTCGATCTGCACCGCCGGCGGTATGGGCGTGGTGGCGATCGTCGAGCGCTGAGCGGCGATTCCGCGCGCCGGCCAGGCGCGCCGAGCGCGGGTTGCGTGCACGCTGCCGCCCTGCGCTGATGCGTGTCCCTACTGGCTTCCGGCGGCGCGCGCTTAGCGCTTTGCCGCCGTCGCGCTACCATGCGTGCCATTCGCCTGCATGACGCGGGCGAGACGGCGCGCAGGGGGCGCAGGGGGCGCATGCCATGACACAGCAGGACAGCTTCAATCCGTACCAGGCGCCCGACGCCGCTAGCCAGACCGCCACCATGCCGCCGCTGCCCGGCGAGACGCTGTGGCGCGACGGCGACGATCTGATGTGCCTGCGCGATACGCCGTTCCCGGCGCACTGCGTGAAGTGCGGCGTGGCGCTGCGCAACGACGAGCTGAAGAAGCGCACGTTCTACTGGCATGCACCGGGCTGGTACGTGCTGATCGTGGTGAGCGTGTTGATCTACGCGATCGCGGCGTTGATCGCGCGCAAGCGCAGCAGCCATGTGCTCGGGCTGTGCGCGGCGCATCGGCGCCGGCGCAACGGGTTCGTGCTGCTCACCGCCGCTGCGTTCGTCGCCGGGCCGCTGCTGGGCGTCGCCATCGGCGACGACGCCGGAATCTGGCTGGGCGCGGGCCTGTTCCTGGTCATGCTGATCGCCGGCATGATCGGCGCGCGCATCCTGGTGCCGCGGCGCATGGACGAGCGCTATGCGCGCTACAAGGGCGTGGCGCCGGCGTTCCTGGCGCGACTGCCGACACTGCCGGCCGCGTTGCGGGGCTGAGCCGGGCGATTCGCCAGCGTACCTGACGGGGAATTCGCGCCGTTCTCCGGTGTTGCTCTCAGGGCCTGCAACGCGCCGATAGGCCCGCGGCGCCGGTCGTCCACCGGCCAGCAGCGGTGAAAGGCCGGTCTGGTTGCCGCTTGCCTCACTCCTGCAGGCGCGGAAAACCGTGGTCGTCGCGGCGTTCGGTAGCGGCCGGATCCGGATCGATCGGCAGCACGGGCGCGGGGCCGGGCAGCGGTTCGACGGGCTCGCCGCGCTGCACGCGCAGTGCATTGGCGTAGCAGCGCTGGGCCATCGGCATGTCGCCGGCCTCGGCGTAGCCATCGCCGAACGCTTCCCAGGCCTCGGCACCGGCGCCCAGCGCCAGCGCGCGGTGCAGGAACTCCTCCGACTGCGGCCACTGCTGCTGGTGACGGGCCAGCCGTGCCAGGGTCAGCAGCAGGCCCGGGCTGTCCGGATGGCTCTGCAGCCAGCGCTGCGCGCTGGCGCGGCGCGAATCGTATTTCTCCACCGGCAGGCGCCCGTACAGCGCGGCCAGGCCTTCGTCCCAGCGCGTCTCCAGCGCCTGTTCCACGCTGCGCAGCGCGGCGTCGTCCCAGTGCAGCGCGGCGGCGCGGGTCGCGTAGGCCGCGACCACGGGCGGCTCGCTGCGCAGCGACTTGGGCAGGCTTTCCCAGCGCGCGGCCAGCTCGTTGGCGTCGGCCGCCTGCTGCAGCGACGCCGCGGCCAGCCGCGCCTCCAGCGCGCCCACTGCCTCCAGCGGCAAGGCCTGCTGCTGGCGGATCGCGCCGAGCTGCCCGTAGGCCTCGCCGGCGCGGCCGATGCTGGCCAGCGCCTCGGTGCGCAGCAGCAGCCCGCGCGGCGGCAACGGCTGCGCCGCGGCCACGTCCAGCGCGTTGATCGCTTCGACCGGACGCTGCTGGGCCAGGTGGCGCTCGGCCTGCAGCAGCGCGTACGCGCTCGCGTCGCGCTCGGCCAGGCGCTGCAGGTAGCGGTTGGCCGCCTCCGCGTCGGCGCGCGCATCGGCCGCACGCACCGCCGCGACCAGGGCGACGGCGCTGACCTCCGGATCCTCCGCGGCGGCAGCGAGCTGCTTGTCGGCGCGCGTCCACTGGCCGTTGTGCAGCGCGGTCAGGCCTTCGATCAGGCGCACGCGCGACTGCTTGCGGCGATGCCGGCCCCAGGCGCGGAACGGGAAGCTGAGCAGGTTCCACAGCAGCAACAGCGCCAGGAAGGCGATCACCAGCAGCAGTGCCGCCTGCGGCAACGGCGAGATGTAGTCGTTGCCGCCGGCGCGCACGATCACTTCGCCGAGGTCGCCCAGCTTGTCCTGGGCCAGCCATTGCGCACCGATCACGCCCAGGGCGATCACGACCAGCAGCACGATCACGGAACGTAGCGATTTCATGGTTGGCTCCTTGCGTCGCGCATGCCGCGCAACTGCTGCAGGGTGGTGCCCAGCTCGGGAATGGCCGGGCGCAGGGCGGCGTTGCGCAGGGTCTGCAGGGTCGCGCGGCGTTCGCGCAACGGTGCCGAATCGGGCCACAGGCGTTGCAGCCAGGTGCCGGCGCGGGCCAGCGCGCTGCGGTAGCCGCGCGCATCGCCACGCTCCACTGCGGCGCGGGCCAGACTCAGGTCCAGCTGCAGCGCGTCGCGCGCGGCGACCCGCTCCGAGTGCGCGGCCAGCACCCCGCCCTGCGCGGGGCGGATCTTGACCAGCGGCGACAGCAGCCGCTGCCACAGCGGCGCCTGCGCGCGTTCGGGCAACTGCTCCGGCAGCGCGTCCAGGCTGTCGGCGAAGGCGTCCAGCTGCGCCGACAGGCGCGCCTGCGGCCCGTCGCCGAGCGCGTCCAGCGCAGTGCGTTCCTGCAGCAACACCTGGCGCAGGTTGAGATAGCGCGGATCGTCCACGTCTTCCAGCACGCCGCTGGCCAGCGCATAGGCGCGGCGCGCGCCCTGCGCGTCGCCCGCCACGTACAGGCGCTGCTGGCCCTGGCTCAGCAGCAGTTCCACCTCGTCCAGGCGCAGCGCCTGCGCGCCATGCCGATTGGAATCGGCGAGCTTGGCCACGTTGTCCTCAAGCAGCGCGCTGCGCTGGCTCAGGCCGAGCATTTCGTCGCGCAGCACGCGGTTGGTGCTGGCCGCGTCCTGCACCCGCTGCACGGTGGCGCGCTGGTCGCGGCGCAGCGTTTCCAGGTTCTGCTGCAGGGCCTGCAGCTGCAGCTGGATCTCCGATTGCTCGGCCAGCACGCGCGCGTTGCGCGCCTGCCACCATTCCCAGCCGCGCCAGCCGGCCAGCGCCAGCGCGGCCAGCATGGCCAGCACCAGCAGCAGCCAGATCCAGCGCGTGGAGCGGCGAGGCGTGGACGGGATTTCGGTCATCGGCAGCAATCCTTGTCGGCCTGCGTTCCGTCGCGACGATGGCGACGGCCGGACGCGCGGCACCGCGGGAGCATGGCGTGAGCGGCACCGCGGCCGCAAGCCGGCGGGCGGCGCGCGTTCAGCGAGATGGCGAGCGCGTCATGGCCACGGCGGCGGCCGTGGCCAGTTGCTGCGGCAGCGGACCGGCCGCGCGGGCGACGTCGGCGAAGCCGAGGTCGGCGGCCTGCGCGGCCAGTCGCGCGCTGGCCGCGACCAGCGGCTGCGCACGCCAGGCCGCGAACACGTCGCCGGGAAGCTGCGGCAGCACCAGCTGCAATGCCTCGCCGCTGCTCAGCGCCAGCACGCCTGGCGCCGCGCTACGCAGTCGCGCGATGCATGCCGCGGACACCGGCAATGGCAGCCGGCGGTAGACATCGGCCCGATGCAGCACGGTGCCGCGCGCCTGCAACTGCGCGGCGATCAGGCCGCGACCGCCGGGCGCGGTGACCAGGCCGACGGCACCGTCGACGGCGGCCAGTTGCGGCAGCGCGAGCAGGCCGTCGCTGTCCATCTGCGCAGGCGTGGCGACTTCGGCGATGCCATGGCGCTGCAGCGCACGCGCCGTCCCGGCGCCCACCGCCAGCCAGCATTGCCCGGGCCGCGCCGCCAGCGGCTGCAGCGCCGCGGCCGCGCGCACCGCGGCGGGGCTGCTGAAGATCACCCGCGGCGCGGCCAGCGCCAGCGCCAGCGCCGCGCGCGCGGCATCGTCGACACAGGCCTGCAGCCGCCATGGCGACACCGCCAGCAGCCGCGCGCCGACCCGCGCCGCGGCACGCCGCAGCGTCGCGTGCTCGCCCTGCGGGCGCAGCGAGATCAGGGTCCAGGCCGCGGTTGCATATGCGCTCATGCCAGGCATTATGCGAGCCCCCACCGGCAGCACAAATCGCACCATGGCAGTGGATCTTCCTTTCGATGCGTTCCTGCAGCAGTTGCAGCGGCAGTTCGACGCGATGCCGCCGGTGGCGGCGCTGCAGGTCGCGCTGCAGGGCTACGCCGCGCAGCGGCTACAGCTGACCGCGCCGCTGGCCGCCAACATCAACGACAAGGGCAACGCCTTCGGCGGCAGCCTCGGCTCGGTGATGACCCTGGCCGGCTGGGCGCTGGTCAACGTCGAACTGCATCGCGCCGGTCTGCAGGCCGACGTCTACGTCGCCGACACCCAGGTGCGCTACCTGGCGCCGCTGTACGCCGACCTGCACGCGCAGGCCAGCGCCGATGCGGACGCCGACTGGGGCGCGTTCGTGCAGACCTTCCGCCAACGCGGCCGCGCCCGGATCGGCATCCAGGCGCAGGTCGGGCCGGCCGATGCCGCCGCCGCGGCGACCCTGAGCGGACGCTTCGTCGCCATCGCGAAAGGGTAGGATGCGCGCAACCGCTCGCGCCTATCCGGGGATCCGCCATGCACTCGATGTTCCGCGCCCTGGCGCTGTTGCTGGCGCTCGGCTTCGCCGGCACCGCCCTGGCCGGCAGCCGCAGCCAGCAGAACAAGCTCGACAACCTGCAGACCGCGTACGGCGGGGCGATCCGCTGGAGCGAGTTCGAATCGGCGTGGGAAGTGGTGGATCCGGCCTACCGGCAGGCGCATCCGCTGACCGACCTGCAGCTGGAACGCTACCGCCAGGTGCAGGTGTCCTCCTACAAGGTCGGCCGGGTCGGCGCGCAGGACGGCGACGTGGTGCGCGACATCGAACTGGGTGTGATCAACCGCAATACCCAGGCCGAGCGCATCGTGCGCTACCGCGAACGCTGGCGCTGGGATGCGCAGGCCAAGACCTGGTGGCTGCTGGACGGCCTGCCGGACTTGTGGAACGGCCAGTAGCGCCGCCGGCCAGCTGTGCGACAATCGGCGCCCGCTTCCAGCCCCCTATTCCCGTGAACTTCGAAGAACTGCTGGCCTTCGCCGGCCGCAACCCGATGCTGGCCCTGGCCCTGGTCGGCCTGACCATCGCCCTGATCGTCACCGAAATCATGCGCCTGTTCCGCGGCTTCAAGACGCTGCGCCCGGCCGAACTGACCCTGCTGATCAACGCCGGCAACGCGGTGTTGGTCGACCTGTCGGCCGCGGCCGATTTCGAGAAGGGCCACATCGCCGGCAGCCGCAACGCCACGCCGAGCCAGTTCGGCCCCGAGCACAAGCTGGTGGCCAACGCCAAGTCCTCGCCGGTGGTGCTGGTGTGCCGCACCGGTAACACGGCCGACGCCGCCGCAAAGCAGCTGAAGAAGGCCGGCTTCGAGCAGGTCTACGTGCTCGACGGCGGCATCGCCGCCTGGCAGCAGGCCGATCTGCCGCTGGTCAAGGGCCGCTGATCGCGCTTCCCGGCCCGGCGCCGAGCGCCGCGGCCGGCATGTGATAATCCCGATTCTTTCTGTTCCCTGAATCCACCGGAGTCAAGAAATGTCCGACGTCACCAACAACGGCGCCGCGGCGCCGGCCGAAGCTGCGGCTGGCCCCGCTTTCACCATCGAGAAGATCTACGTCAAGGACGTTTCCTTCGAGTCGCCGAACTCGCCGGCGGTGTTCAACGACAACGTGCAGCCGGAGCTGCAGCTCAACCTCAACCAGCGCGTGCAGCGCCTGAACGAGCAGGCTTTCGAAGTCGTGCTCGCGGTGACCCTGACCTGCACCGCCGCCGGCAAGACCGCGTATGTGGCCGAAGTGCAGCAGGCCGGCGTGTTCGGCCTGGTCGGCCTGGACCCGCAGGCGGTGGACGTGCTGCTCGGCACGCAGTGCCCGAACATCCTGTTCCCGTACGTGCGCTCGCTGGTCAGCGACCTGATCCAGGCTGGCGGCTTCCCGCCGTTCTTCCTGCAGCCGATCAACTTCGAGGCGCTGTACGCCGAGACCCTGCGCCAGCGCGCGCAGCAGGGCGAGGGCCAGTCGCTGGCCGATTCGGAGCCGGCCGGCAACGCCTGAGCGCGTCCGCCGTCGCACATGGGCGATAACGCCGCGAAGAAGAAGATCGCCGTCCTCGGCGCCGGTTCCTGGGGCACCGCCCTGGCCGCGCTCGTCGCCCGGCACGGTTTCCCAACCGTGCTGTGGGGCCGCGATGCGGTGATCGCCGAGGCGATCGGTCAGCGCCACGAGAACCCGCGCTACCTGCCGCAGATCCCGCTGCCGGCGTCGCTGCAGGCCACCACCGACCTGGCGGCGGCCGTGCACGGCGCCGACTGGATCCTGGTGGTGGTGCCGTCGCACGCGTTCACCGAGACCCTGCACCAGCTGGCGCCGCTGCGCCCGCCGCAGGCCGGCGTGGCCTGGGCGACCAAGGGCTTCGAACCCGGTTCCGGGCGCTTCCTGCACGAAGTCGCGCAGCAGATCCTGGGCGAGGACGTGCCGCTGGCGGTGGTGACCGGTCCGTCGTTCGCCAAGGAAGTGGCGTTGGACCTGCCGACCGCGGTGACCGTGCACGGCGATGCCGCGTTCGCGCAGCAGGTCGCCGATGCGATGCACGGCCCCACCTTCCGCGCCTACACCGGCGACGACATGGTCGGCGCCGAGCTGGGCGGGGCGATGAAGAACGTGCTGGCGGTGGCCACCGGCGTGGCCGACGGCATGGAGCTGGGCCTGAACGCCCGCGCCGGCCTGATCACTCGCGGACTCAACGAGATGCTGCGGTTGGCCGCGGCGATCGGCGGCAAGCCGGAAACGCTGATGGGCCTGGCCGGGCTCGGCGACCTGGTGCTGACCTGCACCGGCGACTTGTCGCGCAACCGGCGCCTGGGCCTGGCCCTGGGCCGCGGGCAGACCCTGCAGGACGCGGTGCGCGCGATCGGCCAGGTGGTCGAGTCGGTGCAGACCGCCGACGAGGTGATGCGCCAGGCCGAGCGCCACGGCATCGACCTGCCGATCTCCAACGCGGTGCGCGCGGTACTGCACGGCGAACTGACCCCGGCGGTCGGCCTGCAGCAGTTGCTGGCGCGCGAGCAGAAGCCCGAGTACCCGACCACGCTGTTCAGCTGATCGCGTGCCGTTCCAAAGACGAAAAAGCCCGGCTTCGGCCGGGCTTTTTTTTGGTCTCTGCGGCTGCGTCGATCTGCGCGGCGCACAAAAAAGAAGCCCGGTCCTGGGACCGGGCTTCGAACCGCGCACAGCGGGAGAGAGAGACGCTGCGCGCAGTGCTACGCGGTGCTGCTTACCAGCTGAAACGCGGGCCGACGAACCATTCCTTGTCGCCATCGCGGTTCATCTTCAGGTCGGCGCTCAGGCCCCAGTTCTGGTTGAGCTTGGCCTGCGCACCGAGGCGGCCATAGAACTCGCCGTCCGGGTTGATGCCGTCCTTCTTGGTGTAGTCCTCGTAACCGCCCAGCGCATACACCTCGAGGTACGGATTGAACGCGGTGCGGATGCCGACTTCGGCGCTGTAGCCGTTGAACTTGGTGCCGAATTCCGGATCGAAGCGGTTGTACGCCACGCGGGTCACCAGGTCGGTGCTGGTCGAAATCTCGTGGTTGTAGCCGGCACCGATGCGCCACTGGTCGACGTCGACGTCGCCGAAATCGGTCTTCTGGCGGTTGAAGTCGCCGAACACGCTGAAGTTCGGGTTGATCGCGTAGGAGCCCTTGATGGCCCAGCCATCCGCGTCGCCACCGTCGGCGTCGGTCTTGATGTAACCGCCTTCGACGTAGTTGTAGGACAGGCCTTCGGCCGCAGAGGCAGCGAACGGCAGGGTGGCCAGGAGGCCAAGAGCGAGCAGAGAGGTCTTCATGATCGGGATACCCTTGTTATTGGTTTAGTCGGCGCTGAGGCGTGGGGCCGTTCGCTGCCGATATGTAAATTATCCGTTAGCCACCCGAACTTGCCCTGAATATCAAACTGACCAGTACATAAATTAAACGGCGTGTTCAGGAACTTGTGCGCAATTGGAAGTCACGTTTCGCCGCGTGATTGCATAGCAATCTCGGTTGCGCCAATGAAGCTTCGCAATGCAGACCAACTCGCTGCTCCGCCGCTTACGCCATTCCTTCGGACGTACTCACCAAGTGATCAGCGGCGAACGATGCGTCCAGTCGCTGGAGATCACCTGGTCCACGATGAATGTCGCGACGTCCGCCCGCGATATGGTCCCGCCGTGGAAGTCGGTGAGATCGGTTAGTGCGCGGATATCGCCGCGGCCAGGCTTGTCGTTGAGGACGGATGGGCGAACGAGTACCCAATCGAGTCCGCTGTCGCGGATCAGCGCTTCCTGCCGATTCTTGTCGGCGTACACGTTGCGCAGAAGCAGCGGAAAGATCAGCTTGTCGAACACGAATCCGCCATGGCCTGCGCTGTCGCCGGCGCCGATGCCGGTGATGCCGATCAAGCGCGTGACCTGCTGCGCCTTCATCGCGCCCACGAGCGCACGCGTCGCGGACGAGAGAAGGGTGACTTCGCGTAGTGGGCTGGCCGGTGTGCCCAGCGCGCTGATGACGGCATCACGGTCGTGGAGCGCCTGGCGCAGGATCTTCTCGTCGCGGGCGTCGCCCACGATGAGCTGCGCGCCAGTCAGATGAAGCGCCGCGTCGGCCGAGCGCACCAGCGCCGCGACGTCGTACCCCCGCGCGATCGCCTGGCGGACGATGTGCCGGCCGGTCCCGCCGGTCGCGCCGAGGACCAGGATCTTCGGTTGGTCGGCAGTGCCAATGTCGTGCGTTTGCATGATGCGTTCCTCGGAAGACGGGCGCCTGTTGGAAGAAGCCGCCTGGGATGGAATTCCACGGATCAGCGAGGGATGCCCCTGGCTGGCAGGTTGCGGGGCGCTGTTGCCGGATCGCCGCGCGCAATGGGGTGTGCCGTCCGCCATGCCGGAGGGCGGCGCCCCATGCAAGAACTTCAAGCGGCGCCGATTGCCGGGAGTCGATGTAGCCTTCCGCCCTTTGTGAAGCTGATGACCAACCCTGCGGCGCGCTGCTCAGCGCGGAGCGCCGAAGGGCGGGTGGGGAGCGATGTCAGGAGGAGGTCGCGACCCGGGTGGCGAACTCGCGATACGAGTACAGCGGACGACCCAGCAGCGCGGTCAGCCGTTCGACGTCGCCGGCGGCGGGGATCATGCCGTCGCTGAGGAAACGTTCGCTCATCAGGCGCATGTCGTAGGCCATCCAGTTCGGCATGAACTGGCGCAGGTTCTGCTCGAACCCGGCGGTGTCGTCGCCCGGGTAGGCGATCGGGCGGCCCAGCGCGTCGGTCCAGATCGCGGCGACGTCCGCTCCGGTCAGGGTGTCGGGGCCGACCACGTTGATCCGGTCCAGCGGCAGCGGCACGGCCGACTGTTCGCGGCGGATCAGTTCGATGGCCGCCACCTCGGCGATGTCGCGCGTGTCGACCATGGCCAGGCCTTTGTTGCCGATCGGCATCGGATAGATGCCGTATCCGCTCACCACATCCTTGATCGACAGATCGTTGTCGATGAAATAGGCCGGGCGCAGGATCGTGGCGTGCAGGCCCATCTGCTCGATCATGCGTTCCACGCCGTACTTGCCGGCGAAGTGCGGCACGTTGACGTACACGTCGCTGTGGATCACCGACAGGTAGACGATGCGCTCGATGCCGGCGCTGCGGGCGACGTTCAGTGCGATCAGCGCCTGGGTGTACTCGTCGGCCACCACGGCATTGAGCAGAAACAGGGTGGAGACGCCGGAGAAGGCGCTGCGCAGCGAGTCGACATCGAGCAAGTCGCCCTGGACGACGTCGACGCTCGCCGGCAGCTTGGCCTTGGCGGGGTCGCGGACCAGCGCGCGGACATCGGCGCCGCGCTTGACGAGTTGTTCGACGACCTGGCGGCCGACAGTGCCGGTGGCACCGGTAACGAGAATGGTCATGATGATTCCTTGGTTGGGGTGGGTTTGCTGCAACTGGTTGGGGACGGTGTTTCGCTGGTTCGGTCTGCGTGTGGCCAAACGATAGGTGGTCCCACATTCAAAACAAATCCACAAGAAATAGACAAGTCGTATCGAATTTGAGACGCTCAGGCGTGGTATCTGAAGGTCGCGGCTCTGGAACAACCAGCTCCGCCAGACCGTCGACCCAGCGGCTCGTCGCCCCGGGTCGTCGGGGGGCGGGATTGGGGATTCGGGATTCGCAAAAGCGGCGCGTCGATTCGGTCTCGAAGCATCTCTATGCGCTGCGGTGGATCGATCGAGACGACCGCAGTGCCGGCTCGGCCGACGGCTTGCCGGTATCGATCCGCGCAAGACAGGGTTCTGGCCTGCAGGCTGTTTCGCCAGAGGCCCGCCGCAGCCGACTGGAGTCCTCTTGCTGCAAGGCAACCGGGTTCTCGCGGGGGTGGCCGATGACGGGCAGACATCGCCGCCGGTCCTGGAACCGTGAGGTCAGGATCGTCGAGGCGATGATGCGGCTCTCCTGGCGACGCCGGAGAGGGATCGCGCAGCGGCACATGTCCGCGCCGCTGCACGCTGCCTCATCGATGCAGCGACAGGCCCTTCGTGGCCTTTTCGATGGCCTTCTTCGGTCCGCGCAGTCCGATTCCCACCAGATCCAAGTTATCGGGATCTTCGGCAGCGAATGCCTGGCGATTGGCCTCGTCGTGCCCGGTGGAGAACATGGCGAACACATACGGCAGCACGGTGATCTCGCGTGCCAGCCCCACCCGGTGCGCGGCCTGGAGCCCGGCGAGATCGGCTTCGAACACCAGCATCGGCTGCCCGAGCATGTTGCCGTAGCGGTGGCCGTTCGCATCGACGTAGGGGTCGCCCATGGCGTCGGGGGCGGCCGCGGCGATGCCGGTCGCCAGGAAGGCGACGACGTTCAACCGTTGCCAGGTCGCCAGGTCGTTGCGGACGATGAGGGCCACTTTGGTGTCGAACACGGGGAACTCCGCTGTCTGGACGTTGCGGCCATCCTCGGAGTTGCCGCGGATCGGATCTAGAACGCTTGTGCAGCGTCGCCGGCGCACAGCCGCTTGTAGGCGGCCGGGGTGAGCCGATAGGCGCGCTTGAACCAGCGGCCCAGATGGCTCTGGTCGGCAAAGCCGACCTTGATCGCCACGTCTGCCGGTTCCTGCCCATTGGCCAGCAGCGCGCGGGCGACGCGCAGCCGCAGCCGGATGAGGTAGGCATGCGGCGACAGGCCGAAGCTGCGCTGGAATTGCCGGGTGAGGCGAAACCGGTCCATGCCGGCGTAGCCGGCGAGTTCGTCGAGGCCGACGTCGCGTTCCATCTGGTCGTGAAGAAAGTCCCTGGCGCGCGCCATCCTCGCCGCCGAATCGCACGCGCCCTGCGCGTCTGCCGACAGATGCCGGGACAGCAGGCCCATCATGCGGTCCAGGCTCTGGTCCCGCGCCAGGCGACCTTCTCCGTGGTGGACCGCAAGGAACGCCTGCCGTATCGCTGCGCTCAACCCTGCGTCTGCGGTCAAGGTACTTCGGAACGCCGGCTGGATCGCGCAGATGTCCCATTGGCCGAGCCGCTGCAGCATCTCCGCCACCCAGGACTGCGGGAGGTAGAGCATCGCATAGGTGAAGCCGTCTTCCGCGGGCGCATGCCCGTCATGGACCGCTCCGGGCTCGATGAGGATGGCGCGCCCGGGCGTGCTGGTATGGAGCGAACGGTGGCAGTGGAACCGCTGCACGCCCTGCAGGGTCACGCCGACCAGCACTTCGTCGTGATCGTGGGGGTCGTAGGCGTGCCCGCGGAAATGCGCGTGCACGCTCTCGATGCCGGTTTCCTGATCGCGGCGGATCCTGACCCAGTCGTCGCTGGTGGTTTTGCGGGTGCTCGATGCCATTGGTTACTCTCGCAAGCGCACGCCGTGCGCTTTAGTCCGCGCCGGGGAAGCCCAGCTGCCGCCAGGCTTCGAACACCACCACCGCGACCGCGTTGGACAGGTTCAGGCTGCGGTTGTGCGGGCGCATCGGCAGGCGCAGGCGTTGCGCCGGCGGCACCTGTTCCAGCACCTCGGCGGGCAGGCCTCGGGTCTCCGGGCCAAACAGGAACGCATCGCCTTCGGCGAAGGTGGGCGCATCGTAGCGGGTCGTGCTGCGGGTACTCAGGGCGAACAGGCGGCGCGGGGCGATGGACTGCAGCGCGGCCTCCAGCGAGGCATGCACCTGCAGGCGTGCGTACTCGTGGTAGTCCAGGCCGGCGCGTTTGAGCTGCTTGTCGCCGAGGTCGAAGCCGAGCGGCTCGATCAGGTGCAACTGCGCGCCGGTATTGGCGCAAAGGCGGATCGCATTGCCCGTGTTGGGCGGTATTTCGGGTTGGAACAGCAGGACGTGGAGCGTGGGCGTGGCGGTCATCGGCGCAGTTTACGCGCCGGCTCCGGCCTGCGCCGGCGAAGCGTGCGCAGGCTCAGCGGGTCAGGCTGGTGGTCAGGTCCTGGCTCAGGTTCTGCAGGCTCGGCTGCAACTGCAGCATCGCGCTGTCCAGGGCGCCGCTGACCGCGCTGCCGATCGTGAACATGCTCTGGGTGTCGGCGCTCGGGCGCACCTGCAGCGTCGCCAGGGTAACCACGCGCTGGCTCGCGACCTGCTCGGCATCGCGCAGGGCAAGCTGGTCGGCGGACGGACGCACCTGCACCGAGGCCAGCGTGGCGATGCGGCTGGACAGTTCGGCGTCGCGCTGCGCCAGCTGCTCGGCGGAGGGGCGGACCTGCACCGCGGCCAGGGTGGCGATGCCGCTGTTGCGCTCGAACGTGCGCTGGGCGATCTGCTCGGCGGACGGACGCACCTGCATGCTGCCCAGGGTGGTGGTGGTGGGAGCGGCGATGGCCGGAGCGGCGAGCAGGGCGGCGATGGCGAAGGTCAGGGCGAAGGAAGCGGTTTTCATGGCGGGCCTCGTTGGTGTTGTTGAGAAGTGGTGTGGTAGTAATGTAGTACACCTAATCAGGGGCTACAAGCACTTTCTGCTGTTTTTTCTTTTCATTAAGCATTTGTTCATTATTTGCTTGGGCCGATCCTGGTGCAGGACTACAGAGCAGGTCCTGTGCCAAGTCCAAACCTTTGTTCTTGAATGATTTTTTGAATTGCCCAGTGTCCGCGGGCGGACACTCGGTCGCCTGCGTACGTCCGTCGTCCGGGGATTGCCCGCTGCAGGGCGGGCGTTGAGGCAATACGTTCAGGATCGGGCGTGCCGGCGACGGCCCGACCGGGCCGAACGGCATACGCGGGCGCCGGCGAGGCCCGTTACGATCCAGGTCTCGTCGTCTTTCCACCCATTGCTAAAAGGAACTTGCATGACCGTATCGATCCGCCCGCGTGGGGCCCTGCTGGCCATCGCCCTGTCCACCGCGCTCGGCGCGCTGAGCTATGCGCCGCCGTCGAGCGCGGCGAAGCAACCGGCCGCGGCGAAGGTGGATATCGCCTACGAGCAGTTCACCCTGCCCAATGGCCTGCGGGTGATCGTGCACACCGATCGCAAGGCGCCGATCGTGGCGGTCAACCTCTGGTACCACGTCGGCGCCAAGGACGAACCGGCCGGGCGCACCGGCTTCGCGCACCTGTTCGAGCACCTGATGTTCCAGGCCAGCGAGAACCACCGCGGCGAGTTCTTCGAACCGTTCAAGCAGGTCGGCGCGACCGACCAGAACGGCACCACCAACAGCGACCGCACCAACTATTTCGAGAACGTGCCGACCACCGCGTTGGACATGGCGCTGTGGATGGAGTCCGACCGCATGGGCCACCTGCTCGGCGCCATCGACCAGGCCGCGCTCGACGAGCAGCGCGGCGTGGTCCAGAACGAGAAGCGCCAGGGCGAGAACCAGCCCTACGGCCAGGCCTGGGACAAGCTGAGCCGTGCGCTGTATCCGAAGGGCCATCCGTATCACCACAGTGTGATCGGCTCGATGAACGACCTCAACGCCGCCTCGCTGGCCGACGTGAAGCAGTGGTTCCGCACCTGGTACGGCCCGAACAACGCGGTGCTGGTGCTGGCCGGCGACATCGACGTGGCCACCGCGAAAGAGAAGGTGGCCCGCTACTTCGGCGATATCCCGGCCGGGCCGAGCATGGCGCAGCCGCAGGTCGACGTGGCCCAGCGCCCGCAGTCCACCCGCGAGACGATGACCGACAAGGTGCCGCAGGCGCGCATCTACCGGGTCTGGAACGTGGCCCAGACCGGCACCGAGGACATCGACCGCCTGCAGCTGCTGGCGCAGGTGCTGGGCGGGGCCAAGTCGTCGCGGCTGGACCGGCGCCTGGTGCACGAGGACAAGCTGGTCGACCAGATCAGCGCCGGCGCCTGGCCGTCGCAGCTGGGGTCCGGCTTCGGCATCATCGCCACGGTGAAACAGGGCGTGGATCCGGCCAAGGTCGAGGCGGTGATCGACGAAGAGCTGCGCCGGCTGCTCGACAAGGGCCCGGACAAGGACGAACTGCTGCGCGCCAAGACCGCGTTCCGCGCCGGCTTCATCCGCGGCATCGAACGCATCGGCGGTTTCGGCGGCAAGGCCGACGCGCTGGCCGAGTGCGCGGTGTTCACCGGCGATCCGGGCTGCTTCCGCACCTCGCTGGACACCATCGAGTCCACCCGCGCGCGCGACCTGAAGGCGGTGGGCCGCAAATGGCTGGGCAAGGGCGACCATACCCTGGTGGTGGAGCCGGGCGAGCGCGTGGCGCTGGCCGAGGAACCGGCCGTGGAGCCGGCGCCGCTGAACCCGCCGCCGGTCGATCCGAAGTACCGCGCGCTGCCCAGCGTCGTCGACCGCAGCGCCGGCCCGCCCAAGACCGCGCAGTTCCCGGAACTGAAGTTCCCGGCGTTGCAGCGCGCCACGTTGAAGAACGGCACCCGCCTGATCCTGGCCGAGCGCCACGACGTGCCGGTGGTGCAGTTCAGCTACGAATTCCCGGGCGGCTTCAGCGCCGACCAGGGGCGCAAGTCGGGCACCGCCAACTTCACCATGGGCATGCTCGACGAGGGCGCCGGCGACTACGACTCGCTGGGCTTCGCCGATGCCGCCGACACGCTGGGCGCATCGCTCAGCGCCGGCGCCTCGCTGGACGGCAGCAGCGCGCAGCTGTCGGCATTGAAGGAGAACCTGGCGCCGTCGCTGGCGCTGTATGCCGACATGCTGCGGCGCCCGCGTTTCGAGCCGAAGGAGATCGAGCGGATCAAGGCGACCCGGATCGCCGCCATCCGCCAGGAAAAGGCGCAGCCCAACGCGGTGGCGATGCGGGTGCTGCCGCCGCTGCTGTACGGCGACGGCCATCCGTATGCGATCCCGTTCAGCGGCAGCGGCACCGAGCCGGCGATCGCCGCGCTGCAGCGCGAGGACCTGGTCGGTTTCCAGCGCGACTGGATCCGTCCCGAACAGGCCACCCTGGTGGTGGTTGGCGACACCACCCTGGCCGAGATCGTGCCGCTGCTGGACGCGCAGTTCGGCGACTGGAAGGGCGAGGGCGCGGCGCCGGCGCTGCCGACGCTGGCCAAGGTGCCGCGCCCGGCCAAGCCGCGCGTGTACCTGATCGACCAGCCGGGCGCGGTGCAGGCCAACCTGTTCGCCGCCGAACTGGTGCCGCCGTCCACCGATCCGGCCTCGATCCGTTTCGACATCGCCAACGGCGTGCTCGGCGGCGACTTCACCTCGCGGTTGAACATGAACCTGCGCGAGAACAAGCATTGGTCCTACGGCGCGCGCAGCAGTGCGTCCAACGCGCTCGGCCAGCGGCCGTGGGCGGCGATGGCGCCGGTGCAGATCGACAAGACCGCGCCGGCGCTGCAGGAGATGCACAAGGAGATCAGCGCCTTCGCCAGCGGCAAGACGCCGCCGTCGACCGAGGAAGTGGCGCGCATCCGCAATATCCAGACCCTGAGCCTGCCCGGCGCCTACGAGACCGCCGGGTCGGTGCTCGGCACCATCGTCGGCATCGTCCGCAATGGGCGCCCTGACGACTACGTGTTCAAGCGCAAGGCCGAGATCGAGACGATGACCCCGGCGCAGGTGCGCGAGGCGGCGGCGACGCTCGATGCCAACGCGCTGACCTGGGTGGTGGTGGGCGACCTGAAGCAGATCGAGCGCCCGGTGCGCGCGCTGAAGCTGGGCGAGGTGACGGTGATCGACGCCGACGGCAAGCCGCAGGCCGCGGCCGCGCCGGCGGCGCCCAAGCGCTGAGGTGGCGGCGCGAGGGCGGATGAACCGGGGGGCGGATGAAGGTGCGTGCGAAGCTTCGCGCGGTCCATATCCGCGAGCCGCTTTGCGCCGTACCCTCACCCCAACCCCTCTCCCGGCGGGAGAGGGGCTAGGGCTGTTCCTTCTCCCATCGGGAGAAGGTGCCCCGTAGGGGCGGATGAGGGTACGGGCGAAGCCTCGTGTTCCCAATCCACGAGACGCTTCTCGCCGACCCTCACCCCAACCCCTCTCCCGCCGGGAGAGGGGCTTTGCATTGCGGCTATTCCTTCCCTCATGGGAGAAGGTAGCCCGCAGCGCCGGACGGGGTACGGGCGAAGCCCCACGCGAGTCGGCTTGCCTGCCTGGCGGCCGCCGGATCCGGCGGCGTCATTGCCAATTCAGCGATCTGCGGCACAATCCCGGTTCCTTCCATCTGCGGTCCCTGTCCATGCGCCTACCGATCGCGTTGTTGCTGCTCGCCAGTCTCGCCGCCTGCACCTGGGTGCCGATGGCGCCGGAAGGCAAGACCGTGCGCGTGCTGCCGCCAGGCCAGGCAGCGGCAGGCTGCGACAAGCGCGGCGAGGTGGTGGTGTCGGTGAAGAGCAACGTCGGCTTCTACCAGCGCAACCCGCTGCGGGTGCGCGAGGAACTGGAGACCCTGGCCCGCAACGAGGCGCCGGGCGTCGGTGCCAACACGGTGCAGGCGATGGGCGAGCCGGTCGAGGGCGACCAGCGCTATGCCGCCTACCAGTGCAGCGTTCGCTGAACCGGTTAAGCCATACGCTCTGTTCCAATTTGTTAAAGATGCGGTAAAACCGGGCAGCCGCTAGAATTGGCGCCCCTTCGCCTTATCCCGGCGTACATCTCGATGCTCTTCAACAATGTCTCCATCGCGGGACTGGCGCACATCGATGCGCCGCACACGCTGACCTCCAAGCAGATCAACGAACGTCTGCAACCCACCTACGACCGCCTCGGCATCCGCACCGACGTGCTCGGCGACATCGCCGGCATCCATGCGCGGCGCATGTGGGACCACGACATGCAGGCGTCCGACGCGGCCACGCTGGCGGCACGCAAGGCGATGGCGGATGCGGGCATCGACGCCGGCCAGGTCGGGCTGCTGGTCAACACCTCGGTCAGCCGCGACTTCCTGGAGCCGTCCACCGCCAGCATCGTCTCCGGCAACCTGGGCGTGGGCGAGGAATGCATGACCTTCGACGTCGCCAATGCCTGCCTGGCCTTCATCAACGGCATGGACATCGCGGCGCGGATGATCGAGCGCGGCGAGATCGACTACGCGCTGGTGGTGGATGGCGAGACCGCCAACCTGGTGTACGAGAAGACCCTGGAGCGGATGACCTCCCCGGACGTGACCGCGCAGGCGTTCCGCGACGAGCTGGCCACGCTGACCCTGGGCTGCGGCGCCGCGGCGATGGTGCTGGCGCGTGCCGAGCTGGTCCCGGACGCACCGAGCTACCGCGGCGGCGTGACCCGCTCGGCCACCGAGTGGAACACCCTGTGCCGGGGCAACCTGGACCGCATGGTCACCGATACCCGCATGCTGCTGATCGAGGGCATCAAGCTGGCGCAGAAGACCTTCATCGCCGCCAGGCAGGCGCTGGGCTGGGCAGTGGACGAGCTGGACCAGTTCGTGATCCACCAGGTCAGCCTGCCGCACACCCAGGCCTTCATCAAGAACTTCGGCATCGACCCGAAGAAGGTGATGACCATCTTCGGCGAGCACGGCAACATCGGCCCGGCCAGCGTGCCGATCGTGCTGAGCAAGCTGCGCGAACTGGGGCGCCTGAAGAAGGGCGACCGGATCGCGCTGATGGGCATTGGTTCGGGCCTGAACTGCTCGATGGCCGAGGTGGTCTGGTAGGCGGTTGCGCAAAGGCGGGCCATTGCGGCGAATCTGTCGATAAATTTTCCTTATCGGGTGCCTCCTGGCATTTCCGGAAAATTATTGCTAGTTTTCTTTCCTAATGGCTGCGTTTGCTGGCTGCAAGGAAAGCCCGATGCCTCCCCGCCGTTCCACCGGCCACTACGTTTCCGGTTCGCTGGCTGGGAGTCGCTATCAGGCGTTCGTCCCAGATCCGCTGCCCCCGTCGCCGCCGTTGGATCTGGCCGCGCCGGAACTGATCACGCGCAAGGAGCGCGCGGATCAGGCCTTGGGACGCCTGGACGGCATCACCTTGATGCTGCCGGATCCGGAACGGTTCCTCTACCAATACGTGCGCAAGGAGGCGCTGCTGTCCTCGCAGATCGAGGGCACGCAGTCGTCGCTGTCGGACCTGCTGCTGTTCGAGCTGGACGAGGCGCCGGGCGTGCCGCTGGACGACGTGGAAGAAGTGTCCAACTACGTCGCCGCGCTGAACCATGGCCTCAAACGCTTGCGCGAGGACCAGTTTCCGCTGTCCTTGCGCTTGATCCGGGAAATGCACACCTTGCTGCTGCGGGGCGGGCGTGGCGCCGGCAAGCGGCCTGGAGAATTCCGCTCGGGGCAGGTATGGATCGGCGGCGCCTCGCCGGCGCTGGCGCATTTCGTGCCGCCACCGCCCGAAGCGTTGGAGGCTGCGTTGGGCGCATTCGAGCGCTTCCTGCATGCACCGGCGAGCGACGTGTCGCCGCTGGTCAAGGCCGCGTTGGCGCATGTGCAGTTCGAGACGATCCATCCTTTCAGCGACGGCAACGGCCGGCTGGGGCGATTGCTGATCGCGTTGATCCTGTGCAACGAAGGGGTGCTGCGCGAACCCTGCCTGTATTTGAGCCTGTTCTTCAAGCGCCATCGCGCGCAGTACTACGAGCGCCTCAATGCCGTGCGAACCGAAGGCGATTGGGAAGGATGGCTGGGGTTCTTCCTCGACGGCGTGGCGGATACGGCGCAGCAGGCGGTCAGTACCGCGCAGCGCCTGCTGGCATTGCTGGCCGCAGACCGCGCGCGCATCGCTGGCCTGGGCACGCGTGCCGGCAACGTCGGACTGGTATTCGAGCAGTTCGCACGCAGGGTGCTGCTCGGTGTACCGCAGGTGCAGCCGCATCTGCCGCTGAGCGCACCGACGATCCGCGCCGCCATCCGTACCCTGCAGGAGCTGGCGATCGTCAACGAACTCACCGGTCAGCAGCGGCATCGCGTCTTCGCCTACCAGGCGTACCTGGACATCCTGAGCGAAGGCGCGCAGCCGCTATGACGGCCTGTGCGCGAACCAGTACGTGTGCGGCATCCCCATGCAACGACCACGGCGCACGAGCGCGCCTACGGTCGCCCCCACTTCCACTTTCGATCGGTCGATGCAGATGAACTACCCCGGCTACCCCTTCACCCCGCAGCGCTTCCAGGTGCGTCCGGGGCTGAGCATGTCCTATCTCGACGAAGGCCCGCGCGACGGCGAGGTGGTGGTGATGCTGCACGGCAATCCGTCGTGGAGCTATCTGTGGCGCACGCTGGTGGCCGGCCTGTCGGACCGCTACCGCTGCATCGTGCCCGACCATATCGGCATGGGCCTGTCGGACAAGCCGGACGATGTGCCGGGCGCGCAGCCGGGCTACGACTACACGTTGCAGTCGCGCGTGGACGATCTCGACGCGCTGCTGCGCCACCTGGGCATCGACGGGCCGGTGACGCTGGCGGTGCACGACTGGGGTGGCATGATCGGCTTCGGCTGGGCACTGTCGCACCATGCCCAGGTCAAGCGGCTGGTGATCACCAACACCGCCGCGTTCCCGTTGCCGGCGGCCAAGCCGATGCCGTGGCAGATCGCGATGGGCCGGCACTGGCGTCCCGGCGAGTGGTTCATCCGCACCTTCAACGCGTTCTCCGCCGGGGCCTCGTGGCTGGGTGTGTCGCGGCGCATGCCTGCCGACGTACGCCGCGCCTACGTGGCGCCGTACGACAGCTGGGCCAATCGCATCTCCACGATCCGCTTCATGCAGGACATCCCGCTGTCGCCCGCCGACAAGGCGTGGTCGCTGCTGGAACGTTCGGCGCAGGCGCTGCCGTCGTTCGCCGACTGCCCGGCCTTCATCGCCTGGGGCCTGCGCGACATCTGTTTCGACCATCACTTCCTCGCCGGTTTCCGCCAGGCGCTGCCGCAGGCCGAGGTCATGGCGTTCGAGGATGCCAACCATTACGTGCTCGAAGACAAGCACGAGGTGCTGGTGCCGGCGATCCGCCGGTTCCTGGACACGCATCCGCTCTAGGCCGCGGCGGCGTGCCGGCGGCTCAGGCGTCGTCCGGTAGCGGATTGCGCTCGGCGTCGCCGACGCCGCTCCAGTCGCTTGCAGTCAGCATGTGCAGCCCATGCGCCAGTCGCGACTTGTCGCACTGCGCGCTGCGTTCGCCGAACTCCAGCGACGCCGGTACCGCGGCGCACACCGACGGCCGCCGGTCGTGGATCGTGCAGCGGCTGTAGCGGCCGATTTCCGCGTCCAGCGCCACGCAGCGCGGCTGTGCTTGCGAGGTGCCGCGCATCACCCGTTCGTGGGTGCGCAGGGGCTCGGTGAGATCGAACGGGACCCTGCCGCCCAGCTCGGGATCGGCTTCGCTCCAGTGGAAACTGACGCGGAAGTAGGCGCAGCAAGCGCCGCAGGTGAGGCAGGGATGTGCCATGGGAGGCCGGGCCTTGCGCGGCAAAGAGCGTGGGGGGCGCGGCATTCTGACCGAACCGACGCGCGCTGCAAGCGCGGTGGCGTTCAGCCGTGCGCTGTCGCCGCGCGAGCGTCGAGCCGACGCGACGCCGATCCGCTCGCAGGATGCGGCGTGTTGGACCAACGCTGGCCTGCCACGGCATGCGCCGGCGCATCGGCGATAATCCAACGATGACCACGACCACCCCCTGCAACATCGCCGCGACGCTGCCGCCGTTGGCGCGCGAGCGCCCCGACCAGATCGCCATCCGCTGCCCGGGCCGCCGGAGCGCCAACGGCCTGGCCGCCTACGACGTGACCCTGAGCTACGCGCAGCTGGATGCGCGCAGCGACGCGATCGCCGCCGGGCTGGGCGGCTACGGCATCGGCCGCGGGACGCGCACGGTGGTGATGGTGCGGCCGTCGCCGGAGTTCTTCCTGCTGATGTTCGCGCTGTTCAAGGCCGGCGCGGTGCCGGTGCTGGTGGATCCGGGCATCGACAAGCGCGCGCTCAAACAATGCCTGGACGAGGCGCAGCCGGAGGCGTTCATCGGCATCCCGCTGGCGCAGCTGGCGCGGCGCTTGCTGGGCTGGGCGCGCTCGGCGCGGCGCATCGTCACCGTGGGCCGGCGCTGGGCCTGGGGCGGCACCACGCTGGCGCAGATCGAACATGCCGGTCGTGGCGCCGGCAGCCAGCTGGCCGACACCGCGGGCGACGACGTGGCCGCGATCCTGTTCACCAGCGGCTCCACCGGCGTGCCCAAGGGCGTGGTCTACCGGCATCGCCATTTCGTCGGCCAGATCGAACTGATGCGCAACGCGTTCGGCATGCAGCCCGGCGGCATCGACCTGCCGACCTTCCCGCCGTTCGCCCTGTTCGACCCGGCGCTGGGGCTGACCTCGGTGATCCCGGACATGGACCCGACGCGGCCGGCCAGCGCCGATCCGCGCAAGCTGCACGATGCGATCGACCGCTTCGGCGTGACCCAGCTGTTCGGTTCGCCGGCGCTGATGCGGGTGCTGGCCGACTACGGCCGGCCGCTGCCGAGCGTGCGCTGCGCGACCTCGGCCGGCGCGCCGGTGCCGCCGGAGATCGTGGCCAGGATCTGCAGCCTGCTGCCGGAGGACGGCAAGCTGTGGACGCCGTACGGCGCCACCGAATGCCTGCCGGTGGCGGCGATCGAGGGCCGCGAGCTGCAGGACACGCGCGCAGCCACCGAAACCGGCGCCGGCACCTGCGTCGGTGCGGTGGTGGCGCCGAACGTGGTGCGCATCATCGCCATCGACGACGCGGCGATCCCCGACTGGTCGGGCGTGCGCGAGCTGCCGGCGGGCACGGTCGGCGAGATCACCGTGGCCGGGCCGACCACCACCGATACCTATTTCAACCGCGACGCGGCCACCCGCATCGCCAAGATCCGCGAGCGCCTGGACGACGGCAGCGAGCGCATCGTGCACCGCATGGGCGACGTCGGCTACTTCGACGCGCAGGGCCGGCTGTGGTTCTGCGGGCGCAAGACCCAGCGCGTGGAGACCGCGCACGGGCCGCTGTACACCGAGCAGGCCGAGCCGATCTTCAACACCTTGCCGTGGCTGCGCCGCAGCGCGCTGGTCGGGATCGGCGCGGCGGGCGCGCAGCGGCCGGTGCTGTGCTACGAACTGCAGCCGGGCGTGGCGCCGCCGGCGCAGCCGCAGGCCGAGTTGCGCGCGCTGGCGCAGGCGCATCCGCACACCGCCGGCATCGCCGATTTCCTGTGCCATCCGGGCTTCCCGGTGGACATCCGCCACAACGCCAAGATCGGCCGCGAGAAACTGGCGCTGTGGGCCAAGGACCGCGTGCGCTGAGGCCGCGGCGATGGGCGAGCGCTATCGGCTGGACGACCTGCGCATCGACGTGGCGCGACAGCGAGTCGAGCGCGACGGCATCGCGCTGGAGCTGGGCGGGCTGAGTTTCCGCCTGCTGCATTACCTGCTGCGGCAGGGCCAGCGCGTGATCGGGTTCGACGAGCTGATCGCGCAGGTGTGGGCGCCGGCGCTGGTCAACGAGGAGACCGTGACCCAGCGCGTGCGCCTGCTGCGGCAGGCGCTGGGCGATGCCTCGCGGCAGCCGCGCTACCTGCGTTCGGTGCGCGGCCAGGGCTACCAGCTGTGCGCGCCGGTACGCCTTGAAGACGACGAGGGCGACAGCGCAGCGGCACAGCCAAGACGGCGTTGGCGCCGCGTGGCGATCGCGGCGGCCGTCGTGCTCGGCATCGGTACGCTGGCGGCGCTGGCCTGGCCGTGGCGGACACCGCCGCAGAAAGCCGAGGCGTCGCCGCTGCTGCAACGCGCCGACTACTACGCCGGCATCGGTCAGCGCGACGACAACGAACGCGCGATCGCGCTGTACCGGCAGCGCCTGCAGCAGGCGCCGGACGAGCCGCGCGCGCTGCTCGGACTCAGCCGCGGCTACAGCGCGCGGGTCTGCCAGTACGGCGGCGACGCGCAGTACGCCGCGCTCGCGCAGCGCCTGGCCGCGCAGGTGATCGCCGCGCAGCCGCAGTTGGCGGCCGCGCATGCCGCGCTCGGTTACGCGCACGATTGCCGCGGCGACTATGCGGCGGCCCTGGCCGCCTACGAGCGCGCGCTGCAGCTGGATCCGGGCGCCGATGCGGTGCGCGGCTCGGCCGCCTATCTGTACGAACGCAAGGGCCGGCTGGCGCAGGCGCTGGCCGCCAACCTGCAGGTGCGCGATCCGGCGCGGGTGCGCTTCCTGCCGATCCAGATCGCCAGCAACCTCAACCTGCTCGGCTACGTCAGCGCCGCCGAAGCGCGCTATCGCGACAGCTTCCAGCTGTATCCGGACAGCGCCTTCTCCAACCTGGCCTGGCCGGGATTCCTGTTCGCGCATGGCCGCAGCGCCGAAGCGCAGGCGGCATTGGACGAGGCGCTGGGGCGCGGCACCGACTACGCCGGCCTGTACCTGTTGCAGGCGGAACTGGCGCTGGCGCAGGGCGATGCGGCGCGTGCGCGCCAGGCCAGCCTGCAGGCGCTGCGGCTGCGTCCGCACGGCAGCCTGGCGCAGACCGTGGCGTGGACGCTGGACGCACAGCCACGGCCCGCGGCGGCGGCGCTACGCGCACGGGCGCAGGACCTGCTGCAGGGCGTCGCGCATGGCGCCGATCCGCTGGATGGGCTGGACGCGGCACTGCTGCTGCAACTGGCCGGCGACTTGCCTGCGGCGCTGGACGCGTTGCGCCGCGCCCAGGCCGCCGGCTACCGCGATGCGGCCTACCTGCGGGTGTCGCCGTTGCTGGCGCCACTGCGCACGCAGGCCGGCTTCGCCGCGTTGCTGGTGCGCAACCAGGCCGACATCGCCGCCGAGCGCGCGCAGGTGCGCCGCGCCGGCCTGCTGCCGCAGGAGACCGGCGCGGCTACGGCAGCGCCTTGAGCACGTAGTCGGCGAGCAGCGCCTGCGACTGCGGATGCATCTTCGGCGTGTTGTAGGCGCTGCGGGTGATCACCACCACCAGGCGTTCCTCGGGCAACACGAACACGTAGTTGCCGCCGTTGCCGGACATCGCCCACACCCCGCGTTCGGTGCCGCGCACCGGGAAGCGGAAGCGCCACAGCAGGTAGCCGTAGTCCGCGTCCTCGCGCGCCTGCGCGTGCACCGTGGTCATCGCCCGCACCCAGTCCGCCGACAGCACCTGGCGGCCGTGCCAGCGGCCCTGGTCGAGCAGCAGCTGGCCGAACTTGGCCAGGTCGCGGCTGCGGTAGCGGGTGCCGCCGCCGCCCATGCCCACGCCCTCGGCGGAGCGCCCCCAGCGGACATTGGTGATGCCGAGCGGCCGCTCCAGTGCCTGCGCGGCGAAGTCCTCCAGGCGCTGGCCGGTGGCCTTTTCCACCAGCGCGCCGAGCAGGAAGCTGCCGGCGGTGCAGTAGGAAAAGGCGCGGCCGTGCGGGCTGTCCTCGGGGCGGCGCATCCACGGCGCATAGCCCTTGATCGGCAGGTCCAGCGCGAACTGGGTCCAGTCGGCGCTGACGTACATGCGTTCCTCGTTGCCGCTGGAGAACGCGTTGTCGTCGTCGCATTCCAGTTGCGAACTCATCGTCAGCAGATCCTCGACGGTGGTCGCGCGCTTGCGCGGATCCGGCTGCTGCCAACGGCGATCACCGAAGTAATCGTAGACCTTGGCCTGTGCGCTGGGCAGGCGGCCGCGGTCGATCGCCGCGCCGACCAGCAGCGCGGTGATGCTCTTGGTCGCCGAACGGGTGTCGTGCAGGGTCTGGCGGTCGGCGTCGCCGAAGTAGCGCTCGTAGACCAGCGCGCCGTCGCGCACGATCAGCACACTGCTGGTGTGCGGCGCCTTGCCGTCGGCGATGGCCTGCTCCAGCGCCGCGAGCGTGGCCATGTTCCAGCCGGTGCTCCTGGCATCGGCGGCCGGCCAGCCGTCGTCCAGCGCCGGCGGCGCGGTGGCGGGTGCGGTCGGGGACGGGGAGGCGGGAGCGGCGTGGGCGAGAGGCACGGCGAGGGCGAGCAGGACACACGGCAGGAACGAAAGGCGCGACATGGTGGAACTCCGGAAGGATGCGGTCCGCGCACTGCGCCAGCGCCGTGCCTGAAGTGCCTGATGTCCTCATGAAGAATTATGAAGTTCCAGCGGATCAATGACTTGGCGTGCGCCGCGGTGACGTCCGCGCAACGTCCGGATCGCCTTCCCGCGCGCCCCCGGCTATCGTGTGCGCCCTGGTGCGATCGGTGCGGCGCGATGAAGATTGTGGTGACGGGCGGTGGTGGATTCCTGGGCCAGGCGTTGTGCCGCGGCCTGGTCGCGCGCGGGCACGAGGTGATCAGCTACAACCGCGGCCACTATCCGGAGCTGCAGGCATTGGGCGTGGCCCAGGTGCGTGGCGACCTGACCGACGCGCAGGCGCTGCACCATGCGGTCGCGGGCGCCGATGCGGTGTTCCACAACGCGGCCAAGGCCGGCGCCTGGGGCAGCTACGACAGCTATTACCAGCCCAACGTGGTCGGCACCGAGAACGTGCTGGCCGCCTGTCGCGCCCACGGCGTGGGACGCCTGGTCTATACCTCCACGCCGAGCGTGACCCACCGCGCCACCCATCCGGTCGAAGGCCTGGGCGCGGACCAGGTGCCGTACGGCGAAAACTTCCAGGCGCCGTACGCGGCGACCAAGACCATCGCCGAACGCGCGGTGCTGGCCGCCAACGATGCGCAGCTGGCGGTGGTGGCGCTGCGACCGCGGCTGATCTGGGGCCCGGGCGACAACCAGATCCTGCCCAAGCTGGTCGCGCGTGCGCAGGCCGGGCGCGTGCGCCTGGTCGGCAGCGGCGACAACCTGGTCGATTCGACCTTCATCGACAACGCCGCGCAGGCGCACTTCGATGCGTTCGAGCACCTGCGCGTCGGCGCGGCCTGCGCCGGCAAGGCGTACTTCATTTCCAACGGCGAGCCACTGCCGATGCGCGAACTGTTGAACAAGCTGCTCGCCGCGGTCGGCGCGCCGCCGGTGACCAAGACCCTGTCGTTCAAGGCGGCCTACCGCATCGGCGCTGCGTGCGAAACGCTTTGGCCGCTGCTGCGCCTGCGCGGCGAGCCGCCGCTGACCCGCTTCCTGGCCGAGCAGCTGTGCACGCCGCACTGGTACAGCATGGAACCGGCGCGGCGCGATTTCGGCTATGTGCCGCAGGTTTCGATCGAGCAGGGCCTGCAGCGGCTGGCGTCATCATGGCGCCGCGACACTTCCGTCACTTCCTGACGACCGGCAGTTGCCGAAGATGGCTCCGCGCCAATTCGGCACGACAACTTTCGGACCTTGCCATGCTGCATTACGCCATCATCTTCTTCGTCATCGCCATCATCGCCGCCGTACTGGGTTTCAGCGGCATCGCCGGTGCGGCGACCAACATCGCCTGGATCCTGTTCGTGGTGTTCCTGATCCTGGCGGTGATCTCGATGTTCCGTCGCGGCAAGGTCTAGTCCTTCCGCTGCACCTGCGAACGGCCCGCGGTCACGGAGCGATGCTCCGCGACCGCGGGCCGTTTTGCATTGCGGGTAAGTGATTGCCGCCTTGGCAAATAGGCCATGCAATCGCGTGCCGCTTTTTGTTTGATTCAGGCATCGACGCATGTGTCGATGCGTGCGGTACGTGCAAATGTGCGCCGCGGCAGCATCGCCGCGGCAGCGCTTCGGCGCCTGTTCCGTGTTCCCCCGCGATGTGTCCACCGCGTGCACAGTGCCGCATCCTGCGCGTGGCGCAATCCGTGCCGGATCGTCGGCATATAGCAGGAACCCCTCGCGCTCGCTGGCATGCCGGCGGCCCTGCTTGTCGATGCCGATCAGGTGGCCTCGACGCGCTGCGGGTCCAGCGCATCGACGATGGTGCGCGCCGACTGCAGCCAGACCTCGTGCGCGGCCGACGTGTCGCCGAAGATGATGCCGACCCGGGTCCGCGCATCGCCGCCGCTCCCGCCATTGCCGGATGAAGGGCCCTAGCCTGGGCCATCGCCCGCGCGGCGAGGGAAGGGCCCGGATCGCGCGGTGGCGCGCGGACGGCGGCGGCAGGGATGGACGCCGTTCGCGCGGCTTGCCACCATAGGCGACTCAGGGGATAGGGGAAGCGCAATGCGACAGTGGACGTTCGTGGCCGGCCTTGTGCTGGCCGGCATGGCATGCGCGCAGGCCGAGCCGGCGCGGCTGGATCTGACCCCCTATCTGAAGCGCGACCAGTTCGAACGGGTCAAGATCTCGCCGACAGGCGCCTACTATGCCGTCACCCAGCCGATGGAGGACCGGACCGGCCTGGTGGTGGTGCGCCGCAGCGACAAGCAGCTGTCCGCCAGGGTCATCGGCGGCGCCGATTCGGTGGTCGACGATTTCTGGTGGGCCAACGACGAGCGGATCGTGGTGTCGATGGCCGAGCGTCTCGGCGCGCGCGACGAACCGGTGGCGATCGGCCAGCTGCACGCCATCGACGCCGACGGCAAGAATCCGCGCCTGCTCGCCAGCCCCTATGGGATGAACGACGCGGTCAACGCGACCACGCTCAAGGCGGGCCTGGATCCGTCGGTGTACATGCTCGACACGCTGCCGCAGGATCCGCGCTACGTGCTGGTGTCGGTGGTGGCGCCCAGCAGCGATCCGACCATCCGCATCGACAAGCTGGATATCTACAACCACCGGCGCGTGCCGGTGGCGACCGCGCCGGTCTCGCGCGCGAGCTTCGTCGCCGACCACAGCGGACGCGTGCGTTTCGCCAATGGCGCCGATAGCGCCAATGCCGGCAAGCTCTTCTACCGCGACGACAGCGGCACGCCGTGGCGGCTGATCAACGACGAAACCAGCAGTTTCCAGCGCACCTATCCGCTGGGGTTCTCCGCCGACGACAAGCTCGCCTATCTGCAGGTGGAGCAGGCCAGCGGCCCGGACGCGGTGGTGTCGTGGGATCCGGCCACCGATCGCTATGCGCCCTTGCTGCGCGACCCGCAGGTCGATCCCTACCGGGTGTTGCGCGACCTCGACGGCAAGACGCCGATCGGCGTGTCGTTCATGACCGATCGGGTGCGCAACCGTTTCTTCGACGACAACGCGCCGACTTCGCGGCTGTATCGCTCGCTGGAAAAGGCGTTCGATGGCGATGCGGTGTTCATCACCTCGGCAACCACCGATCGCCGGCTGCTGCTGCTCTACGTCTGGAGCGACCGCAACAACGGCGACTACTTCCTGTTCGATACCGTGGACAAGTCGGCCAAGCGCGTGTTCAGCCGGCGCGAATGGTTCCAGCCAAGCCAGGTGCCGCCCAGTCGCGCGGTCAGCTTCAAGGCCAGGGACGGGGTGTCGCTGCACGGATACCTCACCGTGCCGCTGCAGGCCCCGGCCGGCAAGCCCTTGCCGATGGTGTTGTTGCCGCACGGCGGGCCGTTCGGCGTGTTCGACGCCTGGGATTTCGACGACGACGCGCAACTGCTCGCCGCGGCCGGCTACGCGGTGCTGCGGGTCAATTACCGCGGTTCGGGCAACTACGGCCGGGCCTTCACCCAGGCCGGGGCGAAGGAATGGGGCGGGCGCATGCAGGACGACCTGACCGATGCCACGCGCTGGGCCGCCGCACAGGGCATCGCCGATGCCTCGCGCATCTGCATCTATGGCGCCAGCTACGGCGCCTACGCGGCGCTGATGGGCGCAGCCAGGGAACCGGACCTGTACCGCTGCGCCGCCGGCTATGTCGGCGTGTACGACCTGGAGACGATGTACCGCGACCAGTCGCGGCGTGCGCGCTGGGCCAGGAACTGGGCCGGCGACTGGGTCGGCGAACGCGGCACCCTGGCCGCGCGCTCGCCGGTCAATCTCGCCGACCGCATTCGCGCACCGGTGTTCTTGGCCGCGGGCGGCAAGGACGAGCGGGCGCCGGTGCAGCACACTGAACGCATGGAAAAGGCGCTGAAGAACGCCGGCGTGCCGGTGGAGTCGCTGTACTTCCCCAACGAGGGCCATGGGTTCTACACCGAGCCGCACCGCCGCGCGTACTATACCCAGCTGCTGGCGTTCCTGAGCAAGCACCTCGGCGGCGCGCAGGCGCAATAGCGCGGCGCGCATCGCCGTCCGCCGCGCGTACGGTCCTGCGACGTGTCTGCCGCTAGAATGCGCGGCATGCCTGGATCTCCCTTCGATGCCCTCAAGCCCCTGGCCGGCCGCGCGCTGGAAGCGGCGCTCAACCGCGCGCTGGCGCTGGACCCGGACACCCGCGAAGCGCTGCGCGGCCTCGACGGCCAGCGCGTGGCGCTGACCCTGGAGGCGCCGGCGCTGGCGCTGCAGATCCGCGTGGACGGCACGCGTCTGCAGGTCGGCCCCGTGGATACGGCGCAGGAACCCGACCTGGCGGTGCGCAGCACCCTCGGCGGGCTGTTCGCGCAGCTGCCGTTCCTGGCCCAGGCGCGGCGCGGCGCCAGCCCCGGCGGACGGGTGCGGGTGTCCGGCGACGCCGAACTGGCGCGGCGCCTGCAGCAGTTGGCGGGGCGTTTCGATCCGGACTGGCAGCGGCCGTTCACCCAGGTGTTCGGCGACGTGCTCGGCGTGCAGTTCGCCAACGCGGCGCGCGCGGCGTTGCAGCAGGCCCAGCGCGGCGCGCAGGACCTGGCGCAGAGCGCGGCCGAGTTCGTCACCGAGGAATCGCGCGACGTGGTCGCGCGCGCGGAGCTGGAGGCGTTCTACGACGACGTCGATGCGGTGCGCGACGACATCGAGCGCCTGGCCGCGCGCGTGGCCAGGCTGTCGCCGGAGCGCGGCGCATGAAGGCGATGTTCCGCGCCAGCCGCATCGGCCGGGTGATCCTGCGCTACCGCCTGGACGACCTGCTCGACGGCACGCCGGCCGAGCGCTGGCTGCGCCTGGCCAAACCGTTCGTGCCGCGCGCCAGCCCGGACATCGCCGCGCAGTCGCGCGGTGCGCGGCTGCGCCTGGCGCTGCAGGACCTGGGCCCGATCTTCGTCAAGTTCGGGCAGATCCTGTCCACCCGCCGCGACCTGATGCCGCCGGACGTGGCCGAGGAACTGACCCTGCTGCAGGACCGGGTGCGCCCGTTCGACGGCGAGGCGGCGCGGCGCATCGTCGAGCAGGCGCTGGGGCAGCCGATCGCGGTGGCCTTCGCCAGCTTCGATACCACGCCGCTGGCCTCGGCCTCGATCGCGCAGGTGCATGCGGCGACGCTGCACGACGGCCGCGAAGTGGTGGTCAAGGTGCTGCGCCCGGACATCGAGCGGCAGATCGGCGCGGATATCGCGCTGCTCAAGTCCGCCGCGGCGCTGGTCGACCGCGCGCATCCGCGCGCCGACAAGATCCGCCCGCGCGAGGTGGTCGCCGAGATCGAGACCACCCTGGCCGCGGAACTGGACCTGCAGCGCGAAGGCGCCAACGCCAGCGTGCTGCGCCGCTTCTGGCTGCATTCGGACGACCTGTACGTGCCGGAGGTGATCTGGAGCCACACCGCCGAGCGCGCGCTGACCCTGGAACGGGTGCGCGGCATCCCGTCGGACGACATCGCCTCGCTCGACGCCGCCGGCATCGACCGCAAGGCGCTGGCGGCCAAGGGCGTGCGCGTGTTCTACACGCAGGTGTTCCGCGACAATTTCTTCCACGCCGATGCGCACGCCGGCAACATCTGGGTCGACAGCGATCCGGCGCGGCGGATCAACCCGCGCTTCATCGCGCTGGACTTCGGCATCATGGGCCAGCTGTCGCAGGAAGATCAGTACTACCTGGCCGAGAACTTCATGGCCATCTTCAACAAGGATTACCGGCGCATGGCCGAGCTGCACGTGGAGGCGGGCTGGATGCCGGCCAACGTGCGCATCGACGAACTGGAAGCGGCGGCGCGTTCGGTGTGCGAACCGTACTTCACCCGGCCGCTGTCGCAGATCTCGCTGGCCGAGGTGCTGATCAAGCTGTTCCGCGTCGCCCAGCGCTACCAGCTGACCCTGCAGCCGCAGCTGATCCTGCTGCAGAAGACCCTGCTCAACATCGAAGGCGTGGGTCGCCAGCTGGATCCGGAACTGGACATCTGGGCGGTGGCGCGGCCGGTGCTTGAGCGCATCCTGATCGAGCGCTACAGCCCGCAGCGCGCGCTGCACGAACTGCGCAAGCGGCTGCCGGAAATCATGACCCACGCGCCGGACATGCCGCGCCTGATCCACGGCTGGCTGCGCCAGCAGGTGGAAGGCCGCCACGAACTGTCGATGCGCTCGCGCGACCTGTTCGAACTCAACGTGATCCTGCTGCGCATGCAGCGCCGCGTGGTCACCGCGATCAGCGGCGTGGGCCTGCTCACCGTCGCGGCGCTGCTGTACGCGCTCGACGCCGGCGGCCCGCAGCTCGGCGGGGCCTCGATCTGGGCGTGGATCGCCGGCGGCCTCGGCGCGGCCAGCCTGCTTTCGGCGTGGCTGCGGCGCTAGCGACGTCGGCCGCGCCAAGGCGACCGGGCTGACAGGCGGCCTGATCGCCTCCCTGCGGCCGCGAGGCTCAGTGCCCTGCCGGCACCCCGGCCGCTTTGGCGAAGAAGTCGTAGATGCCCTGATCGCTCATCTTGCGCGCATTGGCCAGTTCGCCGGCCTTGGTGGTGTAGACCGGTTTGCCGTCGGCGCCGATCACCACCGCGGCCGGGATCCCTTTCTGGATCGGATCGCCGTAGGCCTGGCTCAGCTCCAGGTTGTGGTCGAAGTTGCCGACATCGATCTTGACCACTTCGAAGTGCGCGTTGACCAGGGCCGCGTTCCTGGCCGTGTGCAGCGAGGCGTCGAGCGCGCGGCAGTCGCCGCACCAGTTGGCGCCGAAGATCAGCAGGGTCGGCTTGTGCGCCTTCTTGCCGGCGGCCAGCGCCTGTCGCACCTGCGCCTTGGCGTCGGCGGCGGCGTCGTAGGGCAATTCCAGCGCATGCGCCAGTGGAACGACGGTCAGCAGCGAGACCAGCAGCCAGCGTTTCATGGAGGCACTCCGCAACGTGGGGGAAGGCCATCGTCGAACCGCGGCACGGCGGCGTCAACGGCCCGGCATGGGACGCAGCGTGACGCATGCGTTGTGGTCGGGGCCGCCGGGCACGGATAATCCGGTAGTGAGCACCTCCCCCGATTCCCTGCAGATCCTCTATCTGGACCCCTTCCTGGCCGTGGTCGACAAGCCGGCCAGGCTGATGGTCCACGACAGCAAGCTCGCCCGCGGCGAGGACGATTTCCTTGCCGATCGCCTGCGCGCGCAACTGGGGCGGCCGATCTTTCTGGTGCACCGGCTCGACCGCGCCACCAGCGGTTGCCTGCTGCTGGCGTTCGACCGCGACACCGCCAGCGCGCTGGGCAAGGCGCTGATGGGCGGGGAGGTGGACAAGGACTATCTGGCGATCTGCCGCGGCTGGCCGGCCGAGGAGCGCTTCGACGTCGACCACGACCTCGACGGCGGTCCCGGCAAGCCGCTGAAGAAACCGGCACAGACCCGTTTCCAGCGCCTGGCCTGCGGCGAGCTGCAGGTGCCGTCGGGCGAGTTCGGCACCTCGCGCTACGCGCTGCTGCGCTGCAGCCCGGTGACCGGACGGTTCCGCCAGATCCGCCGCCATCTCAAGCACCTGTCGCACCACCTGATCGGCGACACCAGCCATGGCGACGGCCGCCACAACCGCATCTTCCGCATGCAGGGCGTGCACCGCATGCTGCTGCACGCCGAGCGCCTGGCGTTCCCGCATCCGGACGGGCGCCGGATCGAGGTGAACGCACCGCTGGATGCGGAGTTCGTGCGCGCGTTCGGGTTGTTCGGCTGGTCGGCGGCACCGTGGCAGGGTGGTGCGGAACGAGTGGCGGACGCGTCGGGCGGCGTTGTCGGCTAGCGCGTTCCTACAGTTGCGGAGCCTACCTGTAGGAGCGGCGTCAGCCGCGACATGGTGGATGCGCGGAGTGGCACTACCGACTTAGCTGGTTTCCAGAGCCGTTGAAGCGTCCCATGGGAGCGACTTCAGTCGCGACGGGCTCTACCGGCAATGCCCGTCGCGACTGAAGTCGCTCCCACAGGGTGTCCATGCGGCCTAGGCTGTCACGTGCGGGCGGCGCATCTTTCGCTCCGGATTTGCTGCAAGCGGAACGCGCGCCGCTGCATTCGTCGCGGCTGAAGCCGCTCCTACAGGACCGCGTCGTCTGCGATGCCAGCGTGGCCTGGCGCAGGCGCTGCCTGCGCCACCTTGCGCAGCAGCACGCTCCTACCGCAACCGCAGCGCCGGCCGGCGAGATAGGCCGGCGCCGGTGCGCCGCAGGCTAGGGCTTCGCCGCCGGCGGCGGCGCGCCGACCGTCTGCTCCAGGTCCTTCTGCAGGTCGGCGAACAGCGGGGTGATCTTCTGCTGGATCGCGCCCATCAGGTTCTGCATCAGCTGCGGGGTCTTGTCGAGCATGCTCTGGCCGGCCGGGCTCTCGTAGAACTCGGCCATCGCCAGCACGTCCTGCTTGGAGAACGACTGCTTGTACAGGCTCACGTACAGCGGGCGCATTTCCTGCCACGACAGCGCCTTGCGCACGGTGGCCTGGGTGCGCTCCTGGATCTGCTGCACTTTCTGCTGCTGCGCCGCATCGAGCGGGCGCTGCGCGGTCAGCTGCGCGAACTGCTGGCGCTGCATCGCCTCGATCTGCGGCAGCATGCTGTCGAGCATGTTCTGCGCGCGCGAGGCGGACAGCAGGCGGTTGACGTCGCCGTCGCTGGGCGGCTCGGCCAGCGCGGGCGACGCGGCCAGGGCCAGCAGCGCGGCCAGCAGCAGGCGCTGCGGCCAGGAACGGGAAAGCGACGGGGTCGGGTTCATCGAGCGTCCTGCAGGGCTATGACCGGCGGCCAGGATACGGGAATCGCCGTGGCCTCGGCGTCTGCGCGCTTGCGGCAAACCGGCCTTCCGGCTCTTCGACGGGTCCTGCGGGCGACGCGCGAGGGGACCTGCTCGAGATGGCGCGGCAGCTCGGCGACCTCGTGCGGGAACGGGTCGGCGCTGTCGAAAGCGGCGCAAGGCCCGCGCCAGGGACTGCTTGTGCCCGGCGAATGGCGGCGTGTTCGCCTGCGTGCCATGGGTCGGCGTTGATGCTTGTCGCCGATCTGCTGCATGGGCGCGCCAAGCTGCACAGGACCTGGCTCTGAGACGGCGGCAGGCGGCACGTTCGGGTAGGCGCGCGCCCGCTTGAAGCGAACCAGGCGATGGTTGCCGTCGCCGATGCTGCCTGCGCCCGGCCATTCAGGCCGTGGGCCGCCGGAAATCAAGCCGTCTGGCGGATGCCCTACAATTCGCCGATGGGTAACGGGGCCATCCACATCTCGAGCAGCCTGGCGATTCCGGAAAGCGAAATCGTCGAGCGCTTCGTGCGCGCCAGCGGCGCCGGCGGGCAGAACGTCAACAAGGTCTCCACCGCGGTGGAGCTGCGTTTCGACCTGGCCGGCTCGCCGTCGTTGCCCGAGCCGCTGCGCGCACGCTTGCTGGCGCGGCGCGATCGCCGCATCACCGCCGAGGGCGTGCTGGTGATCGACGCGCAGCGCTTCCGCACCCAGGACCGCAACCGCGACGATGCGCGCCAGCGCTTGGCCGAGTTCATCGCCGCCGGGCTGTCGGTGCCGAAGCGGCGCATCGCCACCAAACCCTCGCACGGCGCCAAGCTGCGGCGCCTGGACGCCAAGCGCGAGCGCAGCCAGATCAAACGCGGCCGCTCGCCCGGCCGCTGGGAGTGACTTTTGACCGAACGCGATTTTCCGTTGCCGCCCGCGACCCCGAACATGCCGATGGTCAAGCCCAGCCGGTTCGGCCGCTGGCTCGGCCGCACCGCGCTGCGCCTGACCGGCTGGCGGGTGGTGGGCGAGTTCCCGGACGTGCCGAAGCTGGTGATGATCGTCGCCCCGCACTCATCCAACTGGGACGGGTTCCTGGGCTTCGCGGTCAAGTTCGCGGTCGGTTTCGAGGTGCGCGTGCTCGGCAAGACCCAGCTGTTCTGGTGGCCGCTGGGGCCGCTGCTGCGCAAGCTCGGCGGCATCCCGCTGGACCGCAAGTCGCCGCGCGGCGTGGTCGAGCAGGCGGTGGCGCTGATCCGCGAGGCGCCGCGCATGTGGTACGTGATCACCCCCGAAGGCACGCGCAAGCGCGTGGAGAAGTGGAAGGTCGGCTTCTGGAAGATCGCCCACGGCGCGGAGATCCCGATCTTCCCGGTGTACTTCGACTATCCCAGCCGCACCGTCGGCCTCGGCCCGCTGTTCCACACCAGCGCCGACATGCACGCCGACATCGCCGCGATCCGCACCTGGTACCGGCCGTGGCGCGGGAAGCATCGCGACACGTTGTGAGGCTGGCCGTCGATGCGGATGCAGTTCCTGTAGGAGCGGCTTCAGCCGCGACAGGGCGTTGCCGGTAACACTCCTGTCGCGGCTGAAGCCGCTCCTACAGGATCGCGCCTGCGGCCGCTGTTCCACACCTGCGACGACATGCAGGATCTCGGTTTCTTACAGTTCGCGAAGTGTTGTGGGAGCGACTTCAGTCGCGACGGGCTCTACCGGTAAGGCCCGTCGCGACTGAAGTCGCTCCCACAAGATCGCTGCGGCCTGCAAACGATCGAAAAAAAACCCTTGCCGCGTCGCCAGCCGCAGCGCCGCTACAGCGCGCTGCCGCCGAACTTGTGCGTGTACTGCAGATACACGCTGCGGCCTACGGTGTCGAACCAGGACACGTCGTAGTACGGATACGAGGTGTAGGTGCGGTCGTGCGGCGGCATCTTGTCGAACAGGTTGGTCACCGCCAGCGACAGTTGCGCGTGGTCGCCGATGCGGTACTGCACCGAGGCGTTGTAGCGGTAGGTGGCGCCGATCCACGGGCTGTCGCCGCTCTCCGGGTCGAACACCTGGTCGTAGGAATCGGAGCTGGGCAGGCGGCCCAGGCGTTCGCCGTGCAGTGTCGCCGACCAGGCCTTGCGTTCCCACGACACGCTGGCGCTGGCCTTGGTCCGCGGGATGTCGTAGCCGCTGTTGACCGCGAACTCGTCCACCATCGCCTCGCCGGCGTACACCTGGATGTCGTGGCGGCGCACCCAGGTGTAGCTGCCGCCGAAACGGAAGGTGCCGATCGCGGTGTCCAGCCGGTAGTGGGTGCTGAAGTCGATGCCGCTGGTGCTCTCGCGGGCGATGTTGATCGGGTTGACGAAGACCCCGTACAGGTCGCCGTCGGCGCTGCGGGTGACCCGCGACAGCGCTTGCTGGCAGGTGGTCGAGGCCGCATCCAGATTGCCCAGCCGGCACTCGGATTCGTCGCGCAGCACCTGGTCCACGCGCAGGTCCTGCACCTGGTCGCGCATGTCGATGTCGAAGTAGTCCACCGACACGTCCAGTTCCGGGCGCGGCGACCAGACGAAGCCGGCGGTCCACGAGGTGCTGGTCTCCGGGTCCAGATTCCGGTTGCCGCTGCGGCCGCGGATGATGCCCTCGTCGTTGTAGCTGCAGTCCTCGATCGCCACCCCGGGCTCTTCGTCGGCGCAGCGGTAGTAGTCCACGCCGGAGGTCTCGTCGTTGCCGGGGCCGGAATAGACGTAGTGCAGGTCCGGCGCGCGGAACGCGGTGCCGTAGGAGCCGCGCAGCAGCAACGTGTCCAGCGGGCGCCATTCCAGCCCGCCGCTGTAGGTGAACTTGCCCAGGGTACGGCCGGAGAAGCGGTACTGGTCGTAGCGTCCGGCCAGGCTCAGCGACACCGTCGACAGCACCGGCAGGCGCAGCTCGCTGGCCAGCGCCCAGCGGTTGCGGCTGCCGTGGCCGTCGGAGTCCTTCCAGCTGTAGTAGTAGTACTGGGTGGCCAGCGGATCCGGGCGCAGGTCGTAACCCTGGTTGCCGAACTCGGCGGTGGCCGACAGCCCCGCATCGCCGCCGGGCAGCGCGAACAGGCTGGGGTTGGTCACGGTGAAGGCGGCGGTGTCGGTGCGCGAGCGCGGCTGGTAGACGCTGCGCTGGGCGATGCCGTCGTACTCGGCGCGGCTCAGCGGCGTGTACAGGCGCTCGGGGTCGGCGTTGAAGATCGGCAGGCCCGAATCGTCGTCCACGCCCAGCTGCGGGCCGAGGAACAGCGCGTTGGCGCGTTCGGCGACGATCTGCGGCCAGCTGATCGTGGCCTGGTACTGCGAATGGCTGAGGCTGGCCTCGTAGTCCCAGTCGCTGCCCAGCTTGCCCTTGAAGCCGGTGGTCAGGCTGAGGGTCTTCTGCCGCGTGCGGATGGTGCCGGTGTTGAGTCCGCCCATTTCCTCGGGGCTGAACTGGCGGCCCCAGGCTTCGATCTGGTCGGTGGCCTGGTTGTAGAAATAGCCCTCTTCGTTGCCATCCGGGGCCATGTAGCCCCACTGGGTCACGTCGCGGAACAGCGACAGCTCGTGGTAGCCCAACTGCAGGTCGGCGAACCACTGCGTGCCGCCGTCGAAGGCATAGTTCAGCGACGCGTAGGCGTTGACGCCGCGGCGCTTGTTGCCGATGGTGCCGTAGCCGATCGAGGCGCTGCTGCCGCAGAACTCGCCGTAGCCCGGGCGCGACGCGTAGCCGGTGCTGCCGCGGTTGAGGCCGGACACCGCCTCGCAGGTCGCCGCGCCCGGATCGAGATAGTTGTCGTCGTAGTCGGTGCGCAGGAAGGTGCGCCGCGGCACCTGCGAACGTTCGGTTGGGCCGTCCAGCGTGCTGTCCTGGCGGCTGCGCTGGTAGGCCCACAGCGGCGTCTGGGTCACCGCTTCGGCGCCGAACACCGCATCGAACGCGCCGCGCGAGAAACC
Organism: Xanthomonas sp. CFBP 8443; assembly: GCF_025666195.1. Classification (NCBI taxonomy): domain Bacteria; kingdom Pseudomonadati; phylum Pseudomonadota; class Gammaproteobacteria; order Lysobacterales; family Lysobacteraceae; genus Xanthomonas; species Xanthomonas sp. CFBP 8443. The sequence continues at coordinate 4,952,461 of NZ_CP102592.1, read as the reverse complement.
GCTGCTGATGCTGAGGTTGAAGCTGTCGCCGCCGCCGCCGCTGGTGTCGCCGAAGCGGTAGTCCAGGGTGGTGCCGTCGGCTTGCTTCTTGAGGATGAAGTTGACCACGCCGGAGATCGCGTCCGAGCCGTAGATCGCCGAGGCGCTGCCGGTCAGGATCTCGATGCGGTCGATCATGCCCAGCGGGATGTTGGAGATGTCGGTGAAGTTGCTGCGGCCCTTGAACGGCATCGGGAAGTCGGCAATGCGGCGGCCGTTGACCAGCACCAGGGTGTGGTTGGGGCCGAGCCCGCGCAGGTCCACCTGCTGTGCGCCGGGCGAGAAATCCGCGCCGCTGGCCGACTGCGGGCTCTGCGTCTCGCCGCCGTTCTGGGTCATCGCGCGCAACACGTCCGGCACCGAGGTGAAGCCGTTGGCCTTGATCTGCTCGGCGCTGATCACGCTGATCGGCGCCGGCCCTTCCAACTGCGCGCGCGGGATGCGCGAGCCGGTGACCTGCAGCGTCTGCAGGTCGGCGATCGGTTGCTCGGGCGCGGCGGCGGGCAGCACGGCGCGCACCGGTTGCGCGCGCGGCGCCGCCGCCGGGTCCTGGCGCCGCACCAGCCAGGCGCCGGAGGCATCGCGCTGGGCGACGAAACCGCTGCCGTGCAGTATCCGTTGCAGCGCCTGCGCGGTGTCCAGCCGGCCCTGCGCGCCGGCGCTTCGCGCGCCGTCGAGCTGGTCGGCACGGTAGATCAGCTGCGCGCCGGATTGCCGCGCCAGCGCCTCCAGCGCCGCGCGCAGCGGGCCGGCGGGAATGTTCAGCTGGCTGTCGGCGGCCTGGCCGCCGGCAACCGGTTGCGCCTGCGCCGCGCAGGCGGTCGCACAGGCCATGCTCAGCAGCAGCACACGCATCGGATATCGCATCGAGTCTTCTCCCCTGACACAGGCGCAAGGCCACGCCCCCGTTAGTCAGGACGAACGAGCTGCGCAAATCCCCCCTGCCATGCTGCATGGCCGCCGCGGGCGGCGCCTCAGCGGCTGTGCAGCAGCACCTGGTCGCCTTGGCGTTCGGCGCGGATCGGGAAGCCCTGCTCGAGCAGGCGCACGAACGCCTCGGTGTTGGACCAGCGGAAATTGCCGCCGACCCGCAGCGCGCCGGCGCCGGCGTCGGCCACGCGCAGCTTGACCGTGTTGTAGCGGTTGAACTCGGCGACCGCGGCCTGCAGCGGGGTGTCGTCGAAGGTCAGGTAGCCGTTGCGCCAGTCCAGGGCGCGCTCGGCCTCGGCCAGGGGGACCCGGCGCACCAGCACCCCGTGCGGGCCGGCCAGGGCGATGCTGCCGGCCGCCAGCAGGGTCGGCGGCGCCTGCGGATGCGCCGCCGATTCCAGCCGCACCGTGCCTTCGGTGACCACCACGCGCAGCGCGTCGGCATCGCGGCGCACGGCGAAGCGCGTGCCCACCGCGATCACCCGGCGCGCGCCGCTGGCGACCACGAACGGCCGCGCCGGGTCCTTGCTCACCTCGAAGAACGCTTCGCCGCGTTGCAGGTCGATCTGCCGCCGCGCGCGCGACAGCGCTACGTCGATGCGGCTGTCGCTGCTCAGCGTGGCGCGCGAGCCGTCCGCCAGCGCCAGCGGGCGCAGGCTGCCGGTGGCGCTGGCGTAGGCGACCGGCGCCACCGTCGTGGACTGGTTCCAGCCCAGGCCGAGCGCGGCGCCGAACAGCAGCGTCGCGGCCAGCGCCAGCGGCCAGCGCCGGCGCGTGCGCGGTGGCGGGCGCGGCGCGAAGCGCAGCCGGCCCAGGTCGGTCGGTGCGCCGGGCGCGGCCGCTGCCGGCGTGCTGTCGCCCGCTTCGATGTCGTTCGTCGCGGTGTCGCTCACCGCCAGCCCGCGCCAGCTGCCGCGCGGCGGAACGCTGCCGTCGCGCCGGCCCGCGCCCAGCGCCTGCAGCCGCCCGCTCTGCTGCCACGCCGCCTGCAGGCGCACGAACGCCACCCGGTGCGCGGTGGCCGCCGACAGCCAGGCGTCCAACCGCGCCTGCTGCCGCGGCGACCAGTCGCCGCGGTCGCGCCGCGCCAGCCAGGCCGCCGCACGCAGCTCAATCCGCCTGCTGTCCATCCTGCGCCCGTGCCCGCCGCGGCGCCGCCGGCGCACGCGCGCCGTCGTCGCCATGAAAATGATCGGCCAGCAGGCGCATGCCCTTGGCCACGTGCTTTTCCACGGTCTTCTCGCTGATGCCCAGACGCACGGCCACCTCCCTTTGCGACAGTTCCTCGACCCGCCGCAGCCAGATCACGCTGCGGCAGCGGTCGGGCAGGCGGTCGAAGGCGGCCGCCAGCCGTCCCAGTACCTGCCGTCCGCCGCACCAGCGTTCCGGCGACAGCTCGTCTACCAAGACGTGCATCGACTCCAAATCACCCACTGCCTCGATCGAGACTACCCGGCTGCGGCGCAGCCGGTCGGTGATCAGGTGCCGTGCGGTGGCGAACAGGAACGATTTGGGCAGGCTCGGCCGCGCTTTGCCGGCGGCCTCGTAGACGCGCACGTAGATTTCCTGGCGCAGATCGTGCCACTCGTCGCGGTGCGGCCAGCAGCGCCGCAGGTAGCCGCTCAGCGCCTGCTCGTGGACGAGGATCTCGTGGACGAACCAATCGTCGAGGGAAGCGGGCATGCATTCCACATTAGCCGATCGTCCGCCCGCGTGGCAGCGCCCGCGCGTCGCCACGAACCGGTACAACTGCGAGGGGGGAAACCGCGCCGCCGTTCGTCCCCTGTCTGCAACGAACCACCCGTTCGGTTCCCGTCCGCCCCTCGAGGAGATCCGCATGACCCGTTTCGTCGGCCCGTTCCGGCCCTGGATGGTGGCGCTGCTGGGCCTGTGCCTGGCCGCGCCCGCCGCTGCGCGCGACTACCGCCAATACCTGGTCGGCGACCCGGCCCTGCCCACGCCCGGCCCGGTCGCGCCGGGGCTGCTGCTGATGGGCGGCGGCGATCGCAACTACGACGCGCTGCGCTGGTTCCTGGCCAAGGCCGGGCATGGCCATGTGGTGGTGCTGCGCGCCTCGCAGGGCAACGAAGTGGCCGAGGAGTTCTACCGCGACGTCGGCGGCGTGGCGTCGGTGGAGACCTTCGTGTTCAAGGGCCGCGGCGCGTCCAGCGATCCGGCGCTGCTGCGCAGCCTGGCCCGCGCCGACGGCATCTTCATCGCCGGCGGCGACCAGTCGCGCTACGTGCGCTACTGGAAGGGCACGCCGGTGGCCGCGGCGCTGGATGCGCACGTGCGCGCCGGCAAGCCGCTTGGCGGCACCAGCGCCGGGCTGGCGATGCTCGGCGAGTACCTCTACGGCGCGATGGACGGCGGCAGCCTGACCAGCGCGCCGGCGCTGGCCGATCCGCTGGGGCCGGCCACCACCATCGAAACCGACTTCCTGCACCTGGACCTGCTCAAGCGGGTCATCACCGACACCCACTTCAAGGAACGCGACCGGCTCGGCCGGTTGTTCGCGTTCCGCGCCAAGGCGGCGACGCTGGCCCCGGCCGGTCAGCCGCTGATCGGCCTGGGCGTGGACGAGAGCGCGGCGCTGGCGGTGGAGGGCGACGGCAGCGCGCGTGTCTATGCCACCGATCCGCAGGCCGGCGCCACCGTGGTCGCCGGCCCGCTGCAGCCGGCCACGCCGGCGGGGCAGCCGCTGCAGGCCGCGCGCATCGAGACCGTCGGCGTCGGCCCCGGCTCGACCCTGCACCTGCCCGACGGCCGGGTCGATGCGCCGGCGTTCCACCGCTACTACGCGGTGCGCGACGGGCGCATGCGCGAGATTCCCGCCACCACTCTGGTGATCCACGGCGGCGCCGGGGTCGAGCGCGCCAGCAGCAGCGCCGCCGACCTGGCCGAGGCGCGCACGGCGATGGAAACCGCCCTGCGCACCGGGCAGGCGCTGCTGGCGCAGGGCAAGCCGGCGGTGGACGCGGTCGCCGCGGCGATCGCGGTGCTGGAGGATTCGCCGCAGTTCAACGCCGGCAAGGGTGCGGTGTTCACCCACGACGGCCGCAACGAACTGGACGCGGCGATCATGGACGGCGCCAGCGGCAAGGCCGGCGCGGTGGCCGGCGTGCACCGGGTGAAGAATCCGATCCGGCTGGCGCGCGCGGTGATGGAGCAGTCCGAGCACGTGATGCTGGTCGGCGACGGCGCCGAGACGTTCGCGCGCCAGCACGGCGTGACCCTGGTCGCTCCGTCCTACTTCCGCACCGACAAGCGCTGGAAGCAGCTGCAGCAGGCGCTGAAGGAAGAGGCCAACAAGCAGGCGCACGCCGACCTGGAAACCGCCAAGCATTTCGGCACGGTCGGCGCGTTGGCGCTGGACACGCAGGGCCGACTGGCGGCGGGCACCTCCACCGGCGGCATGACCAACAAGCGCTACGGCCGCGTCGGCGACTCGCCGATCATCGGCGCCGGCACCTATGCCGACAGCCGCTGCGCGGTGTCCGGCACCGGCTGGGGCGAGTACTACATTCGCGCGGTGGCGGCCTACGACATCTGCGCGCGGGTCAAGTACGCCGGGCAGAGCCTGACGCAGGCGGCCGAGGCGGTGATCGACCAGCAGATCCCGAAGGCCGGCGGCGACGGCGGCGCGATCGCGCTGGGCGCCGACGGCAGCGTCGCCTTCCCGTTCAACACCGAAGGCATGTACCGCGGCTGGATCGGCGCCGACGGCGTGCCGCACGTGGCGATCTTCAAGGACGAGGCACTGCCGCTGCCGGGGGCGCTGTAAACCCGATGCGGTCCGGGTAGGGTCCGGTCGCGGCTGAAGCCGCTCCTACAACGTTTTTCGCCAGGCTGGCGGGGTGCACTGTAGGAGCGGCTTCAGCCGCGACACAACCTTTCCGCAAAGCGCCCGCTGCGCCGATGCGCCAGGGCGATCGGCGCTGTTTACACGCCGCGCGCGCCGCGCCCCAGATCCAATGGCACATGCCGCCCCCACGCAAACCGCGTAGCGTGCGCGGCTGCCCCGCCATCATGTCCCTGTCAGGAGTTCCACCCCATGTCGCGTACTGTCGTTCTGGCCGCCGCCATCAGCTTGGCGCTGGCGGCCTGTTCCGGTAAGGAGTCCACCCCCGTGCCCGCCGCCCCCGCCGCCTCGCAAAGCCCCGCCCCCGCCGCCGCCAACCCGCTGTTGAGCGCCAGCACGCTGCCGTTCCAGGCGCCGCCGTTCGACAAGATCAAGGACGCCGACTACCTGCCCGCGTTCGAAGAGGGCATGAAGCAGCACCTGGCCGAGATCCGCACGATCGCCGACAACGCCGAGCCGGCCACCTTCGCCAACACCATCGAGGCGATGGAGCGCAGCGGCGAGACCCTGAACCGGGTCAACCGCATCTTCTTCGGCCTGGTCCAGGCCGACACCAACGACGAGCGCCAGAAGATCCAGGAAGCGGTGGCGCCGAAGCTGGCCGAACACCAGGACGAGATCAGCCTGGATCCGAAGCTGTTCGCGCGGATCAAGGCGATCTACGACCAGCGCGACACGCTGAACCTGGAGCCGGAACAGAAGCGCCTGGTCGAGCGCGACTACGAGGAATTCGTGCGCGCCGGCGCGCAGCTGTCCGATGCCGACAAGGCGACGCTGCGCAAGCTCAACGTCGAGGAAACCACGCTGGCCACCCAGTTCCACACCAAGCTGGTCGCGGCCACCGCCGCCGGTGCGGTGGTGGTGGACGACAAGGCCAAGCTCGATGGCCTGTCCGAAGGCGACATCGCCTCGGCCGCGCAGGACGCCACCGCGCGCAAGCTCGACGGCAAGTACCTGCTCGCGCTGCAGAACACCACCCAGCAGCCGGTGCTGGCCTCGCTGAAGGACCGCGAGCTGCGCACCCAGGTGATGGCCGCCTCGCAGTCGCGCGCCGAGAAGGGCGACGCCAACGACACCCGCCAGACCATCCAGCGCCTGGCCCAGCTGCGCGCGCAGAAGGCCAAGCTGCTCGGCTTCGACAGCTACGCCGCCTACAGCCTGGGCGACCAGATGGCCAAGACCCCGACCGCGGCGCTGAAGCTGCTCACCGACACCGTGCCGGCGGCCACCGCCAAGGCGCGCAGCGAGATCGCCGAGATGCAGAAGGTGATCGACGCTCAGAACGGCGGCTTCAAGCTCGCCGCGTCGGATTGGGACTTCTACGCCGAGCAGGTACGCAAGGCCAAGTACGACCTGGACGAATCGCAGATCAAGCCGTACTTCGAGATGGACAACGTGCTCAAGAACGGCGTGTTCTACGCCGCCACCGAGCTGTACGGCATCACCTTCAAGGAACGCACCGACATTCCGACCTACCACCCGGACATGAAGGTGTACGAAGTGTTCGACCAGGATGGCACCTCGATGGCGCTGTTCTACACCGACTACTACAAGCGCGACAGCAAGTCCGGCGGCGCGTGGATGGATGTGTTCGTCGAGCAGGACGGCCTCACCGGCGCCAAGCCGGTGGTGTACAACGTCTGCAACTTCACCAAGCCCGCGCCTGGGCAGCCGGCGCTGCTCAGCTTCGACGACGTCACCACCATGTTCCATGAGTTCGGCCACGCGCTGCACGGTATGTTCTCCAAGGTGAAGTACCCGTCGATCGCCGGCACCAGCACCTCGCGCGACTTCGTCGAGTTCCCGTCGCAGTTCAACGAGCACTGGGCCTCGGATCCGAAGGTGTTCGCGCACTACGCCAAGCACTACCAGACCGGCGCGGCGATGCCGGCCGAACTGGTGGAGAAGATCAAGAAGGCGCGCACCTTCAACCAGGGCTACGCGACCACCGAGTACCTGTCGGCGGCGCTGCTCGACCTGGCCTGGCACACCCAGCCGGCCGACGCGCCGCTGCAGGACGTGGACAAGTTCGAAGCCGACGCGCTGAAGAAGTTCAAGGTGGACGTGGCCGAAGTGCCGCCGCGCTACCGCACCACCTATTTCGACCACATCTGGGGCGGCGGCTACTCGGCCGGCTACTACGCCTACTTCTGGTCGGAAGTGCTCGACGACGACGCGTTCGAATGGTTCAAGGAGAACGGCGGCCTGTCGCGCAAGAACGGCGACGTCTTCCGCGCCAAGATCCTCTCGCGCGGCAACACCGTCGACCTGGCCACCCTGTACCGCGATTTCCGCGGCAAGGACCCCAGCGTCGAACCGCTGCTTGAAAGCCGCGGCCTGAAGGACTGAGGTTCGCCTCGCGCCATGCGCTGATCGAGAACGGGATGGCCAGCGGCCATCCCGTTTTTCGTTGCGGCGCAGGTAGCCTCCGGCGGCTCCTGTAGGAGGGGCTTCAGCCCCGACAACATCCGGCGCCGGCAGGCGCGTTTCGAGCGGCATGGTTTCCGAGCCGACCGCCGACTTCGTGCCGCACCGATAGCCTTGGCCACTTAACGCCGCGCTCTCATGGAGAGCATGCGCTACCTGCTGGGTGCACTGTGGGAGGGGCTTCAGCCCCGACAGCCTCCGAAGTCGAGGACGCATCCGCGCCCGGCTATCGATGGTGCAAGCGCGCCCATGCCTTCCGTCACTGGCACGCCGTGCCGCGTCGCGCGCACTGTCGCAATGGCAATGCCGCGATGTCCTCCCGCCCGAATCCCACAGGTGCCCCATGACTTCGACCGACCCGCAAGCCTCCCGCCTGCACCGTGCCGCGAGCTGGACGCGCAAGGAACTGCTGCCGATCGCGGTGATGCTGCTGTTGCTGACCGCCGCGCGCTCCTCGTTCGCCAACCACTACACGGTGCCCAGCGGCTCGATGCAGCCGACCCTGCAACCCGGCGACCGCGTCGCGGTGGACATGAGCGCCTACGGCCTGCGCGTGCCGTTCACCGAATGGCGCGTGCTCGAGCGCGGCCGGCCGCAGCGCGGCGACGTGGCCATATTCGACTCGCCGCGCGACGGCACGCGCCTGATCAAGCGCGTGGTGGCGGTGGCCGGCGATCGCGTGGACCTGCGCGACGGCCACCTGAGCATCAACGGCCAGCCGCTGCGGACCGGCAGCGCCGGCAACGAGGAACGGTTCGGCGATCGCATCGCGCAGCTGGACCTGGATGTCGGCGGCGGTCCGGACCTGTACGACGTGCGCGTGCCGCCCGGCAAGCTGCTGGCGATCGGCGACCACCGCGGCAACAGCCTGGACGGCCGCTACTTCGGCTTCGTCGATGCCGACCGCGTCTACGGCAAGGCGCTGGCGGTGTACTACCGCCGCGGCGAAGGCCTGGAGTGGACGCGGCTGTAAATGATGATGCGCGCGTGTCGGCCGCGTTGTGCGGCCGGCGCGCGCAGTCTGCGCATGGTGTGCCGGCGCAGATCGCGGACCGGCGCCGGCGTGCGTGATGTTTCCGCTTCAGCGCTTCAGCGCGCCGCCGCAGGAACCTCGGCCAACGCGCGCCACCAGCGCGTGCCGGCGACCGGCGCGTCCAGGTCCACCCGCTCGCCCATGCGCGGCGTTGCCAGCGGCACGCCGGCGGCCGCGGCCAGTGCGACGATGCGCTCGAACGGTTCGTGCCAGGCGTGCAGGGCCAGGTCGAAGGTGCCGTTGTGGATCGGCAGCAGCGTGCGCCCGCCCACGTCCAGGTGCGCCTGCAGGCTCTGCTCCGGCTGCATGTGCACGTGCGGCCATTGCGCATCGTAGGCGCCGGTTTCCATCAAGGTCAGGTCGAACGGGCCCAACCGCTGGCCGATCGCCTTGAAGCCGTCGAAGTAGCCGCTGTCGCCGCTGAAGAACACCTTCAGCGCGCGCTCCTGGATCGCCCACGAGCACCACAGCGAGCGCCCACTGTCGAACAGCCCGCGGCCGGAGAAGTGCTGCGACGGCGTCGCGGTCAGCGTCACCCCGTCCACGGTGGTCGATTGCCACCAGTCCAGTTGCCGCACCTTGGCCGGGTCCACGCCCCAGCGCAGCAGCAGGTCGCCCACGCCCAGCGGCGTGACGAACACGCCGACGCGGTCGGCCAGGCGGCGGACGGTCGCGCGGTCCAGATGGTCGTAGTGGTTGTGCGACAGGATCACCCCGGCGATCGGCGGCAGGTCGTCCAGCGCGATCGGCGGCGCATGGAAGCGCTTGGGGCCGGCGAACGCGAACGGCGAGGCGCGCTCGGAGAACACCGGATCGGTCAGCCAGAAACCGCCGCGCAGCTTCATCAGCACCGTGGAGTGGCCGAGCCGGAACAGGCTGTGGTCCGGCGCGGCCAGCAGCTGCGCACGGGTCAGCGGCAGCACCGGCAGCGGCCGCGCCGGCACCGTGTGCGCCGGCTTGTTGAACAGGAAGTCCCACATCAGGCGCAGCGTCGGGAAAAAGCCCAGTGCGCTGGTCGCGGTGGGGACGGTATTGCGGAAGCGCCCGTGGCGGTACTGCGGCGAGGCCGCATGCGACGGCGAACGGGACATCTGGCAGACGGCAGCGAGCACGGCGGGACTCCATCAAGGGTAGATCGACGCTTGGGAGGCGTCGACAGGAAATTACACTACACAGTGTAGTTTCCTTTTCGGAAAAGTAAACCGCCCGGTGTAAAATGCCCGCATGCCCAGTTCACCCGCCCCTACGCCGCCCCCGGCGCGCCTGACCGAGCGCAAGCGCCAGGCCATCCTGGAGGCGGCGATCGCCGAGTTCCGCAGCCAGGGCTTCGACGCCACCAGCATGGACCGCGTCGCCGCCAGCGCCGGCGTGTCCAAGCGCACCGTCTACAACCACTTCCCCAGCAAGGACGCCTTGTTCGCCGAGATCCTGCGCGGGTTGTGGCAGCGCAGCGCGGACATGCTCAGCGTGCCGTATCGGCCGGACCAACCGCTGCGCGAGCAGCTGTTGCAGTTGCTGCAGCAGAAGCTGCGGCTGCTCGACGATCCGGCCTTCATCGACCTGTCGCGCGTGGCCATCGCCCACGGCGTGCACTCGCCCGAGCGCGCCCGCGACCTGATCGCGCAACTGGGCAGCAAGGAAGAGGGCGCCACGCGCTGGATCCGCGCGGCCCTGGACGACGGCCGCCTGCAGCCGCTGGATCCGCAGTTCGCGTCGCAGCAACTGGAAGCCCTGGTCAAGGGCTTCGCGTTCTGGCCGCAGATCGCCATGGGCCAGCCGGCGCTGAGCGCCGAGCAGCAGGCGCAGGTGGCCGCGTCGGCGGTGGACATGTTTTTGCGGCAGTACGCGCGGGTGAGTGCGGTTGGATGTTGAGCTGCCTACGCGGCAGTGAACCAGCTGGACGCGGTCAAGGGCATTTTGTACTTTCTGAGCTGCCTGCGCGGCAGTGAACACGCCGATCTGGTCGAAGCGCCGATTGCCCTTGATTTCTGAGCTGCCTACACGGCAGTGAACCCCTGGTGGTGCCAGTCACCCATGGCGACAACTTTCTGAGCTGCCTACACGGCATTGAACACACCCTGGAGACCTACGCTAAGCCCTTCATCTTTCTGAGCTGCCTACACGGCAGTGAACCTCGAACTCGACGGCGCTGAAGTTGCCGTAGTTTTCTGAGCTGCTTACACCTACGCGGCAGTGAACGTCTGGACCTTCGGCATGCTCGCGCTGCGCAATTTCTGAGCTGCCTACGCGGCAGTGAACAGCATCCCGAGCTGCTGGAGACGCCGAAGTGGTTTCTGAGCTGCCTACGCGGCAGTGAACCTTTTACATCATCGGGTGTTTCGGGAATAGGGTTTCTGAGCTGCCTACGCGGCAGTGAACGGCATGACCCTACTGGAAGGCCTGGCGTGGATTTTCTGAGCTGCCTACGCGGCAGTGAACGAATGCCAACAGCGAGGGCGAAATCCGCGTGTTTTCTGAGCTGCCTACGCGGCAGTGAACGGGTGGTCATAGATACGTGGTCCTGTAGTTGATTTCTGAGCTGCCTACGCGGCAGTGAACACGAACTGACGAATCCAGCCGACGCCGCGGCTTTTCTGAGCTGCCTACGCGGCAGTGAACAGATCTACGAGTTGTCTCTGGTGACGATCCCGTTTCTGAGCTGCCTACGCGGCAGTGAACCTGTCGCGCGATAGCGTCGAGGTGCAGCAACATTTCTGAGCTGCCTACGCGGCAGTGAACACGTGACGGCGCAGCCTGCCGCCCCTGACGATTTTCTGAGCTGCCTACGCGGCAGTGAACGTGGCAATGGCCGCTGTGGTCGCGCCGGAACATTTCTGAGCTGCCTACGCGGCAGTGAACGCGCTGCGGGTCGCGATTCCAGCTGTCGTTGCTTTCTGAGCTGCCTACGCGGCAGTGAACGTGCGCGACCTCTACATGGCCACCAGCGACTTTTTCTGAGCTGCCTACGCGGCAGTGAACGCGTGCCAACGGTGTATGCGCTTCTGAGCTGCCTACGCGGCAGTGAACGCAGGGATGCTTTTCCACGTCGAGCAATAGTGTTTCTGAGCTGCCTACGCGGCAGTGAACCTGACCGGAGCCGGGGCCGTACTGCTGCTGCATTTCTGAGCTGCCTACGCGGCAGTGAACCCCGGAGTGACGTGGAGGGGCGAACGGCGCAATTTCTGAGCTGCCTACGCGGCAGTGAACCGCGGACGAACTGGCCCCGGGCAAGGTGTACTTTTCTGAGCTGCCTACGCGGCAGTGAACCCGGATGCGCACGCCGCAGTGAAGGACTGCCATTTCTGAGCTGCCTACGCGGCAGTGAACGATCGGTGTGAATGCGCCGTCGTCGCTGACCTTTTCTGAGCTGCCTACGCGGCAGTGAACGCCATGTTCGCGCCCTCCCACGACACGGGCCGTTTCTGAGCTGCCTACGCGGCAGTGAACGTGCTTGTGGATCTCTTCGCCCACCAGCTCCTTTTCTGAGCTGCCTACGCGGCAGTGAACATCTCGAAGAACACCGGCGCCGGCCCGGTCTTTTTCTGAGCTGCCTACGCGGCAGTGAACGCGGAGATGGACCCGCGCGGCTTCCTGGTCGATTTCTGAGCTGCCTACGCGGCAGTGAACCAACATCCCGCTGTGCATGCGCGGCTACCGTTTTTCTGAGCTGCCTACGCGGCAGTGAACGGGTCAACGCCGTCGCCGTCGATCATCTTCCATTTCTGAGCTGCCTACGCGGCAGTGAACTTCACCGGATCGGTGGCGTTTTGCATGATGTATTTCTGAGCTGCCTACGCGGCAGTGAACATGAGCTCCAGGATGATCAGCAGCAGCGACCATTTCTGAGCTGCCTACGCGGCAGTGAACCTCGCGCTGGAGTTGGGCCGCCCGTTCCGCGCGTTTCTGAGCTGCCTACGCGGCAGTGAACCTGGCGCAGGGGGAGCGGTCGGTCTGGGTTGCTTTCTGAGCTGCCTACGCGGCAGTGAACGGCCAAGAGCGGCCGCACATCGTGTTCCTGTCTTTCTGAGCTGCCTACGCGGCAGTGAACGGCCTCTTCGCCCAGGTGCAGGCTTTGGATGCTTTCTGAGCTGCCTACGCGGCAGTGAACCCCAAGTCCATGTCGGAAATGACGTACTTGGATTTCTGAGCTGCCTACGCGGCAGTGAACACCTCACCGGGCAGCGGCCGGCGGACGTGCTGTTTCTGAGCTGCCTACGCGGCAGTGAACGAAGCCGGCGCGCTGCAGGTGGCCGCATTCCTTTTCTGAGCTGCCTACGCGGCAGTGAACTCCTGGCGGGCGTCAGCGATGGGGATCAGGGTTTTCTGAGCTGCCTACGCGGCAGTGAACTTGTTCGCGAACTTGGCCATGACCAACGACTTTTTCTGAGCTGCCTACGCGGCAGTGAACCGCCCTGGCGCCAGTAGGCCGGCAACTGTGGTTTTCTGAGCTGCCTACGCGGCAGTGAACTTGATCGCCGATGCTTGCTCCGCTCTCGCGAGTTTCTGAGCTGCCTACGCGGCAGTGAACCCTGATCGAAGCTGGCCAGGCCGCCGCCACGATTTCTGAGCTGCCTACGCGGCAGTGAACTCTTCGATGCCCTGTTCCAGCGCCATCTCGTTTTTCTGAGCTGCCTACGCGGCAGTGAACACGCTGACCGAGCGCCAGTGCCCGACCTGCTTTTTCTGAGCTGCCTACGCGGCAGTGAACCGCTTCCTGTGCACCCTGAAACTCACGGGACGTTTCTGAGCTGCCTACGCGGCAGTGAACGGCTACCCCGGCGCGCGCTCGGGCGCGTACATTTTCTGAGCTGCCTACGCGGCAGTGAACCTACATCGACCTGTACGGGTACGCATTCGAGATTTCTGAGCTGCCTACGCGGCAGTGAACCTGGCCGTTCTGGAAGTCGCCGCCGATCCACTTTTCTGAGCTGCCTACGCGGCAGTGAACTGTTGTAGGACTTCGCGTTGGCCAGTTCCGAGTTTTCTGAGCTGCCTACGCGGCAGTGAACACCTACACCGACCAGCAGCTGGTCGAGGAGTTTTTCTGAGCTGCCTACGCGGCAGTGAACTGCCGGCCGCCACTCGCCCCACTGCTTGAACATTTCTGAGCTGCCTACGCGGCAGTGAACCCAAGATCTCGCCATCCACCGGCACAGCAGCATTTCTGAGCTGCCTACGCGGCAGTGAACGCGCTGTCGCCCGTACGGGTGCTATGCGGCCCTTTCTGAGCTGCCTACGCGGCAGTGAACACGGCGTCCATGGCGTAGTCGGCCGCGCTGATTTTCTGAGCTGCCTACGCGGCAGTGAACTTTCTCGCCCCGTCGTTGGTCGCCGGCATTGGCTTTCTGAGCTGCCTACGCGGCAGTGAACTCGGTGACGCTGATCTATGGCGACTTGGAGAATTTCTGAGCTGCCTACGCGGCAGTGAACTGGTTCGACCCGAAGGCCATCGACATCGTGCTTTTCTGAGCTGCCTACGCGGCAGTGAACGGAACCGCGCGCGGCGTGGACACGATCAACGATTTCTGAGCTGCCTACGCGGCAGTGAACGTAACTCTCAGTCAATACCAAAAAGTAACCAATTTCTGAGCTGCCTACGCGGCAGTGAACTGCTGCGCCCAGGCCACCGCGAGCCGCTTCGCTTTCTGAGCTGCCTACGCGGCAGTGAACCCCTTCAGCTCCGACGGAGCACAGCCAGCAATTTTCTGAGCTGCCTACGCGGCAGTGAACGACCGGATGGTGATCCAGGCGCGGCAGCTGCTTTTCTGAGCTGCCTACGCGGCAGTGAACCCTGCATCGAATCCACCGTCCAGCCGCCGTGATTTTCTGAGCTGCCTACGCGGCAGTGAACGAGAGCACCGATCCAGTGGTGCGCGACTACAATTTCTGAGCTGCCTACGCGGCAGTGAACTGTGGGTTCAGCGCGCGATCCAGCATCGCTTTTTTCTGAGCTGCCTACGCGGCAGTGAACTTCGAGCTCCGGGTGCGCAGCAAGCAACTTCGTTTCTGAGCTGCCTACGCGGCAGTGAACGCCGAGCTCGCGGCGCGATACTCCAGGGACGTTTTCTGAGCTGCCTACGCGGCAGTGAACCCGGATGCGCGCCTGACGATCCTGTTTACCATTTTCTGAGCTGCCTACGCGGCAGTGAACAAGACAAAAATTTACCCAAGTGCTTGAAAGCTATAGTAACCAAGCGCAAAAAAGCCATCCTCCCTTCCGAGAGGATGGCGTCTAAGTGGTTGATTGTTTGAGTATTTTACTGGTGCGCTAAAAAAGGGTCAGAACCAGGGAACGGTGGCCTCATGGCTAAGGCCATAGCTGTTGAACAGACCTTGCCTGGCTTCTTGCAGCATTGGCCCATGCCGAATGAACAAGGGAAAAGCCGCCTGACCGGTGCTTCGGCTACCAAGTGTGACGAAGGGAAGCTGGAGTCGCTCGGCTGCCGCATCGGGGAGGCGTTCGATTGCGGTATCGGCGTCCCAGCCGTGCCGTCGCATAGCGCGGCGTCGGAGGCGTGCGGGGCTGCTCTTGGCCTGGACGCGCGTCACCTGCCGGTGCGAGGTTCCGCCAGGTACCAGGGCAATGCCGGAAATCGACAGATGGTCGCCCATGCCCTTGAGCCAGGACGTTGCCATCAGTTCCTGCAACGCAGACTCCGTACCGTGCAGGCGCAGGTGCGAACCCAGGCTTGGCGCCTTGTCGTCGTGGCCGGGGAAGCTGACGCCTATGTGCGAGGTGCCCAGTTCCACCAAGCCACGGTGCAGGCGTGCGTACAAGGCTCCCAACAGGTGATGGGGCGCGATGTCCGGGTCGGACCTGAGCTGGAGGTCGAGATAGTGCTGCATCGTGCCACCTCAGCCTGCGTCGCCGAATACGCCGCCACGGATCAGCGTGGCGATGACGAAATGCTGCTGTTCCAGGTCCGGCGTCTTGTCCTTGATCACCCAGGCGTCGAGCAGGTTGTAGAAGTCCAGCTTCTCCTTCGGCTGACGGTAGGCCTTGCCTTGCGTGGTGACCGAGCCGTACGGTTCCACCGCAATCGCGCCATTTTCCTCCGCCTCCGGGTACCAGGTGTCGATGGTGCGCAGCGCATTGCCGATCTTCTGCGAATGAATGGCGGCCACCGCCTTGTCGCCTTCGCCGACCGCGTAGAGGGTCTTGCTCTTCTTGCTTGTGGCCTTGTCCAGGATCAGCTCCTGCGACGGGAACACCTCCTGGCCTGCGCCGAGGCGAACGAAGGCCGTGACTTGCAACAGCACGTGCGAGCGGCCGGCCAGTCCGGCGGCGATCAATTCGGCCAGCGTCCGCAGGTCGTCGGTTTCGCCTGCCGGTGGGGTCAGGGTGCGCAGCGCGTGGTCGTGTGCCTGGAAGCTCCATTGCGCGGCAGCGCTGCCGTCGCGCAGGTGGATCACCTGTACTTCGACCTGCTCAGCGCCGATCCGGTTGCGCCACAGGAAACGGCCATTGGCCAGGTTGGCGGCGTAGCGCCGGGCCAGCTCGTCGAAGCCGTGTTGCTGCGCATAGCCGCCGACGGTGGCGAGGAGCTTCTTGCGGTAGTCGGCGTCGTTGCAGGCCGAGGGTTCGCCGGCACCGCCCAGGATGCGCAGGGTGAACTGCACTTTCAGCGTATCGGCATCCAGCGGCAGCGCGGCCACGTCCACGGTCTGCAGGTTGGGGTTCTGGATGGCGGCATCGAGCTTGGCCGGGTCGGTCTGCTCCTTGCTCTTGTCCTTGAGCCGGTTGGAGATGGTGCCGCGCACGGATTTCTCGCGCACCTTCACTGGCTGCCATTTGCCGGCATCGCTGCGGCCGTTCCAGCTGCCGGCGAAAAACAACGCATCGGAGGGATCGAGCTTGCGCTCGAAGGCGAGGACGGAAGCGGTCTTGAGGGTGTCGTTGGCCATGATGGAATTCCTTGTCGTGATGGACGATCAATCGAAGTTGGTGTCGGTGGCGGGGCGGTAGTCGTTGCGGCAGCGATACAGCCCGGCATCGGGCTGGCTGTCGGCGTACCAGAGCAATTGTTGCGGGGAGTGCAGTCGGTGCGGGCTGAGCCATTCGCCGGCCGAGTACAGGCTCTCGACGAAGCGGAACGGCGTGCTGGCGTCGCGTGCGTTGGCGATGCTGCCGGGCGCATGCAGGTCGCCTAGCGCGCCATAGCCCACCGGGATCGGCACGATCCAGCCTCGGCCGGTACGGTCGTTGCGCCATTCGCCTTTGCCGTCATCTGGGTCCTGCGTGTAGCGCCAGTTGATGCGTGCCAGCGACAGCCATGCGTCCAGTCGGGTGCTGCCGGGCGCGTGTGCCTGAAGCTCGGCCAGCCGCATGTCGAGCAGGTCGTCGCGGGCCACCAGCGTGAAGCCGGGCAGCAGGCGTAGGCGCAGTTTGCGGAAGACTGCGTGCCGGTCGTCTTCGGTGCCGGTCAGGGCGATAGCTTGCGGCTGTTGGCGATGGCGGCCGACTTGCAGCGGTGGCAGCACGCTGCCTCCGGCCACGCGCATGCCTGCCAGAAGGTTGGCAACGGTGGCGAGGTCCAAGGCCTGGGTGGCCGGATCGCGTACCCAGCGTTCGCCTTGCACCGCGAACACCAAACTCAGCTCCAAGTGGATGCGGCCTTCCTCGACGATGGCGGCGGTGCCGCCGTCCTTGCTCACCGGGTTGCGGGTGAGCCGGAATGCCTTGACGAAGCCGCCCTCGGTGACCTGCTCCTGGTGGTCGTGGCAGACCACGCCGACGGCATGGAAGGCGATGTCCAGTCCGGCGGCCCGTGTCTTACGCTCCAGCGCCCACATCAGGCCCAGGAAGGCGGTCATCGATGGAAAGCCGTGGGTGAGTGGGCTGGAGACGGCGTTGGCGTTCTGTACCCGCAGGCGCGGCAGCACCAGCAGATGATCGAATGCCGGGCAGGCGCTCATGCTGCACCTCCTGCCGACGCACGGCGGCGCATCGGCACAGGCCACGCCGCATCGACGATGGCTTGGGCGGCCCAATGCTGGAACTGGTCGTCGCCGAGGCCCGCAATCCCCGCCTCGCGTAATTGGTCGTTGAGCCAGTTGGCGAAGCGCCCAGCGATCTCATCGGGCCAGTCGCCGAAGTCGTAGGCTTCTCTGAAATCACGATCGTCTTGCTGCCATTCTGGGCGTTGCGGGTCTTCGCGGTCCGGCAGATCGATCCGAGCCGGGTCTAGCCACAGTCGCTCGCACAACGGCAGTTGGCAGTTGGGATCGCGCGTCCAGCCAGGCTCGAAACGGGCGTGGATGGTACTGGCGAAGTAGGCCAGTTGCAGGCCTAGTGCTTGCTCGATCGCTTCTCGCGTTTTCCTGATGGCGTCGTTCTTGGGAGGATTAGTCAACAGGAAGTCGCTCAGCGTCTTGATCAGTTGCCGCACGCCCTCGAACCAGGCGAAGCGTTCCAGCGCCGAGTCCAGATCAAGCAGGCTGCGCGGACGCTCCTGGGTCCAGCGCGGCGGCAGTGAGGCCAGCAGATAGTTCACGCCGCCGCGATCGCTGTTGAGCTGGCTGATGTTCTGTGGCTTGGTGCCGCCCAGCTTGCGTGCGACCAGGTGGCGGTAGTCGCGATAGATCTCGTCGAACGGCTGCTTGTCGCGATAGGCCTGTCGTGCCGCTTTGTTGTCCTCGCCGAAGCGCGCCTCCCGGATCTCGGCATGTACGGCATGTGTCAGGCTGCTGGAGAACAGCGGCTGCAGCAGGTGGTACTGGGTGTCGTCGGCCGGCTCCTCACCGGCCAGCCAGTAAACCTGCTTAGCTGCCTCGTGCGAGCTGGGCTGCTGGTCGCTGCGCACCAGGCTGCCAAATGCTCGCATCCAGTCGGTCGCCACTGCGGCATCGGCGTTCAGCGCGTCGCGCAGGTCGTCGTCGCCGGCCTGCATCCAGTCGAGCAGGCGCCGCCCCTCGATGTCCAGTTTGAGGAACTTGAACACGTCCAGCGCAGCGGCATTGCCGACCACGTCCTCGGCGTAGTCGTCGCCAAGGACGTGGCTACCGATTTCGACGTGTCGCGGTAGTGCGGCAGGCGCGACATGCAGGCTACTGCCACGTGCATCTGGGTGTGTGGCCTTGAGCACATGGGTCACCGCCTGGATCTGTCCGACCCGGCGCGCCGCATCGGCCAGCCAGATGCCATATTCGTACTTGGATGCCGTGTCGGCACCGTCGTCCTTGCCCTTCAGCTTGGCCTCGCGCCGGGTGTCGATGAATGTGGCGATGGCGGAGCGGAAATTTTTGCCTCTATCGGTCAGTTCTTTCATTCCCTCTATTCCCCTAAGATCGTGTTCCATTGATCCAAAGTGCTGTCGATCTTTACTACCCTGCTGTCTGTCCTCTTCTAGTGGATATTTACTTCTGCTTGGCGAATCCTAGCCATGGGTGGAACCTCCATCCTTGCTTGCTCTCCGGAACCTCCACCGTCGCCAGCCGTTCGGCGCAATGCTGCAGGGAGAGGTTGAGGTGCTCAGCCTGCTCGGCGAGCAATGCTATGAGGTCGAACTCGCCCCACGGCGCGATACGCGGGCCGGGATCGAGTTGGATGTCATGGCGCTGGCTGCGCTCCACGGCGGTATAGAGCTTCTCGTCGCGGCGGATGTTGCTTTCCTCGATGCGGTGCAGGACAAGCTGTTCTTCTTCATCGTCGGGTAGCAGGACCAGCGTGATCGAGGGCAGCGGATCGTCGCGGAATGGCTGTTGTTGCGGCAGTACGCCGGTCAGTGCGGCCCTTGGGTATTGCCAGGCGCACGCGGCATCCAATGGAAATGTGACGGCACTGCGGACCGAAGTGGATACGCTGGTGCGGGGCTTGGGTAGCATGCTGTCGGCCATGCGCGCGTGTTCCAGGTCTACCAGATTGTGCTGGGGCTGCTGCTTGGCGTGAGGCAATGGCTGGATACGTGGCAGCGCGGTCAGCGTGGTGTACTCGTCGGCCCGCAACAACTTGCCGAGCCGGTGGGTCTGCAGCCGGAAGCGTTCCGTGCGTGCGCCGTGGGCCTGCTCGAATCCAGGATGCACGAACGCTGGTGCGTCCTGTCCTATCTGTCGAAAATGGCGCAGATTGGTGTCGAAGATCAGCACGTTCGGCGCGGTGCCCGGCGTCCCGCGATGGCGCTGCACGCGCCCGGCAAGCTGGATCAGCGAGCGCATTGACGACGGTTCGGCCACCGCCCAGTCCGCATCCCAGTCGCGGCCGACTTCGCACACCGGGCTGGCGAGTACGATGAACACCTGTTGCTGCTCGGGGCCGGCGTCCAGCGCGGCGCGGATCGCGGGCAGGCGATAGACCGTCAAGCCGTCGCCACGACGATCAAACGCCGCGTCGAGCTGCTGCTCGATCGCCGAGCATTGCAGCAACGGGAAGCGCGCATGGTAGACGCACAGGTGGATGCGCGTGCCCTCTGGGGCGCCAAGCCGGAACAGCGCCTGTGCCACGTCGAACAGCGGATCGATATTGGCCATGCGCACCAAGCCGAAGCTGACGCGCTTGCCGCTGACCGGATCGGCTTGCGCGTGAGCGGCGTGCAGGTCCAAGCAGGCGGTGCGGACGTGCCCCGCGAATTCGGCATGGATCTGCTCGCGCTGGCGCGACTGAAGTTGCAGCGGCAGCAGCGCGCCCCGCCGCAGCGGCTCGGCCTTCTGCAGCCGCGTGGAACGCCGGCCGACGAATTGCAGGTGCTGCTGCGCGAAGGACGCCGCGTCTGGACAGGCGGCCGTCTGCACACCGAATTCATCGGCCCACAGGCATTGCACCATCACCGCCGCATCCGCGTTGCCGCCGTCGGCGCCGCGGTTGCGTTGGTAGTGCATGCGCCCGGCGCGATAGGCCGCATACATTCCTTCGAGCAACGCTGGCGGCAACGTTGCCGAGGACAGCAGCACACGCGTGCCCAGCATCCCGGCCCAATGCACCAGTCTGGTTAACGCGGGCAGGTCGTCCAGATCGTAGTCATCCAGTTCGTCGAGGATCAGGTCGGCGCTCATCAGCCGCAGCATCGGCGCGATTTGGCGTCCTGCGCGCAGCGATTCGGTGGCCGGAACCATATGATCCACGGTGCAGACCAGCATCGGCGCGGACAGCAGCTTGCGAATTTCCGGGTCGTGCAGCGCGCGGGATAGTAGCGGGTGGTCGGCGGTGGTGCCGTCGTACAGGATGTGGCTGTCCTCCTCCAGCAGCGACTGAACCGAAGCCGATCCGTGGGACTCGGCTTTCTGTTGGTAGTAGTCGAACAGCGCTTGGCTGGCCGAGCCGCCTACGCGAATGGCCAGTTCGTCGTCGCTCAAGTGCAGGTCGGTGCGGTAGCTACGGCCGGTCTGCAAGGTCAGCGAGCGCAATCCGAGTGCATAGGTCGCGCGCATGCCGTGTTGCGGATCGGCCAATGCATAGAGAATGCGTGCATTGCCCAAGGTCTTGCCGCAGCCGGTGGATGCCATGTTGACAATGAACGCACCCTGCGCACGTGCCGCTTCGCGCAACGCGGTCGCCGCATCGGCCGCCTTGTCCTGCCAGGCGAAGCGGGGATCGGCACTGCGCTTGCGCAGGCCGCGGTGCTGAGCCAACCGAGGCAGGTGGCGCTCGAAACCGGGCAGGGCATGGGCGATCAGGCCGGTGGTATGGGTCACGCCCAGCAAGTGTTCCACCAAGGACTGGTTGGGCACCGTGGTACCGGCCTGGTTGCGGGTCGTATTGGCCATCAGCCATGTATCCGCTTGCAGATGCGGCCTGCGCTCGGGGACAGGCTGGTCGTTCTTGTCCAGTCCCAGTCTGGAGTAGGCATGATCAGCCAGCATCAGGCTGAGTCGCGCCAGGTGCATCACGTATGGATTGCCCAGCCAGTCGTCGTCGCGACGCCCGCGCAGTTCAGTCAGACGCTTTGCCAGGCGCGCAGCCTGTGCACGCCACGCCGCCGTGGCGACCGGCAATGGACCTGCGGGATTCCAATAAGGCTCTATCCTGGTGCGTTCGAAGGGCTGGCGGATCTCGTTCCAGTCGTGCCCGACCAGCGATAGCGGCGCCTCCAGCCACATAGGATTGAAGGTGCGGGCACGGCGGCCCAGCCAGCCCTGAGTGCCGTCCTCGTTGGCGACGGGTATCAACGGCAAGCGGTGGTGCGTCAAGACCAACCAGGCTATCGCCGCAGCGAGGGGCGGCAATTGTTCGAATGGACGCCCAGGGTCGGCATCCAGGCCATCGCGGCGGTAGCGTCCGTCTGCTGTCCAGCTCAGCACGTCGCTGCCATCCGGATCGGACAGGCGGTGCAGCCAGCCCGTATCGTCGTCCTGGCCGACGAAAGCCTGGAACATGCGCAGCGACACCCATTCGTGGCGATAGAGGTTGCGTTCCTGCAAGTGCCCGTGCAGCCGCGCCTGGAAGGCAACACTGATCTTGCCCAGGTCGTGCAGCAACGCGGCCAGTTGCGCGAGCAGCCGGATGTCTTCCGCACGATGCCAATCGTTCTCGTCGCCGCGACGTAGCACGTTGCGCGTGGTGGTATCTGTTGGCACGGCACCTTGCGCATTGAAGCGGCTGGCGTCCCCGACGATCCACAAGAGTTCGCTATGGTCCAGACCGCGGATCCAATGGCAAGCAACGGCGGTATTCTTGCGCGCGGTGCGGCGCAGGAGCTTGCGCAGGGTATCCAGGCCCGTTTGGGTAATCGGCGTCTGCCAGGTGCGGTCGCCGCGGCGCTCGGCGAACTGGTCGAGGATGCGCCGGGTCTCGGTCAGTGCGCGCTTGTCGCACTGGGACACCAGCAAGATGTTCATGCTGCACCGTCGCGCTTCAGCGATGCCGTCGCCAGCGCCACCTCCTTGAGTGTCTCGATCATGAAATCCAGCGATTCGCTGCGGGCAAGCGCTTCGATACAGTTTTGCCGAAACGCTTGTTCGTCGTCCCCGCGCATGGCCGACAAGAACGCCTGCGGGAGGATGCTGGCATCCTTGACCAGGTCGGCGGCATCGAACACCAGCCCGCCGCGCCGGGTTTTCCCGTGCAGGACTGCCAGGCCATGCGGCAGCCCCAGCACCCATGTCGCGGTCGCCCCCAGCCCATAGGCGAGATAGTTGCCGTGATCGAGAAAACGGTTGGCCGGATCGTTGCCGGCGCCGCGTTTGGCGCGGGTGAACTCGCCGTAGCCGACGGTGTCCACGGCCAGCTTGAACAATGCCTTGGTCAGGCGTGCCTCTTCGGTCAGCAGGGCCGTGTTGTCCTGCGCCAGTTCGATGTTCCTGGAACTTCTTTCCAACAACTCCTGCAGGCGGGCGGCGGGAGGGGCGAAACCAGCATCCTTTAGTGGGCGCAACAGCCATTGCTCGCCGATGCGCCGGTTGCGCGCTTGTTGGAATGCTTTGGCCGCGCACAACCGCAGGTCGTCATCGAACCAGAACCTGACCCAGGCCTGTAGATATTCGGTAGGCCGGTATTCGCTCTGGGGAGAGAACCAAGTGACCTCGACGTCCATTTCGTTCGCCGTGAACAACGGCGTACCGCCACCGCCGCAGAAGCCCACCAGCACGCCTGCCTTGGCCAGCTCGCGCATGGCGGCCTGGGTAATCGACGTGCCCGTTCCTAGTAACAGCGTTGTGGTGTTCGCGATCGGAATGTTCCAGTACAGCGAACGCTTTCCCGCGTCGGTCACATACTCGACGCGCCCGCCGTTGACCAGCACACGGCAATGCTGGAGATAGTAGAGATTCGCCCGTTTGGAATGCAGGATCGTTTTCAGATCCGAAGCTGGCAGTGCGTCCATGTACCCCTTGTGGGCCGGCAGCCGTTGCGCTCGCATCGGATCCGTGGCCTGTTCAGGCTTGGATATTAGACCCAAGTTGTCGTGTTCTTGGGTCTAGGTTGTGGACAAATTTTTTGGCGAGCATGGACCATTGCAACAGATGGCCGACATCGGTCGTGATCGATCCGCCCCGTGCGCAGGTGTCGTGCTTGTTGTCTCAGCCCTCCGACCACACCGCCAGCTCGTAGCCGTCCTGGTCGGCGAAATGGAAGCGGCGGCCGCCGGGGAATTCGAACAGCGGGCGGACGATGCGGCCGCCGGCGGCTTCGATGCGCGCCTGGGTGTCGGCCAGGTCGTTGGAATACAGCACCACCAGGGCGCCGCCGGGCTGCGCGGTGCCGTGGAAGAAGCCGCCGCTGAGGCGGCCGTCGCGGAATTCGCAGTAGTCCGGGCCGTAGTCCTGGAAGGTCCAGTCGAAGGCCTGGCCGTAGAAGGCCTTGGCCGCGGCGATCGAGGCGACGGCGAATTCCAGGTAGTCGATGCGGTGCTGCTGGTCGGCGCGGCTCATGGCGGGCTCCGTGAAAAGGGAGGCCAGTATCCATCGCCACGCCGTCGCCGGCTTGGCGAAAACGGCCAGCTCAGCGCGCGTGCCGCCGGACCAGCTCGCGTGGGCTGAGCCCGGTCAACTGGCGGCTGTCGCGGACCAGGTGCGGGGCGTCGCCGTAGCCGGCCTCCAGCGCCGCCGCGGTCAGGGTGGCGTGGCCCGATGCCAGGCGCAGGAAGCGTTGCAGGCGCAGGATGCGCTCCAGGGTCTTGGCGCCGTAACCGAACGCGTCCTGGCAGCGGCGCCGCAGCGAGCGTTCGCTGATGCCCAGGCTGCGGGTCAGTTCGGCCATCCGCGGCGCGGTGTCGCCGGCCAGCTGCGCGAACACCCACGCCATCGGCAGGTCCGCCGCGAGCGGGCGGCTGGCGCACAGCGCGTGCAGCAACGGTAGCGGATCGGCGCCGTCCTGCAGCCGCGCCTGCCACTCGCGGCCGCGGCCGTCCCACAGCGCCTCCAGCGCGATGCGTTGGTCGGCGATGGCATGCAGCGGGACGCCGAGCAGGCTCGCGCCCGCGCCGGCGGCCAGGCGCACGCCGCTCAGCACGCTGCCCGGCGCCAGCGCCACGCTGCTGGCGCCGCGGTCCGGCCCGGCCACGAACAGCGCGCGCCCGTCCCAGATCAGGTCCACGCAGCCGTCGGGCAGCACCTGCGTCGGCAGCGGATCGGCATCGCCCTGGCGGAAACGCCAGCTGCAGCGCAGGCGGTCGCGCAATGCCGGCGGTGCGTCGGTTTCGGCGTAGCGGGAGGACGTGGGCAAGGCGGTGGTCATCGGGCGATCGGCGTTGCGTCGCACAGTATGGCCTGCGCTCGGCAGACACGCGCGGCGTTCGCCAGCCGCGCGCGCTGCCGGTTCGCCGAGGGCACTGCGGCGCCGCTCGGCCTCCTGCGCTTAGCGATGGGAGCGGCCAGCGCCGAGCGCGTCGCTGCCGGCCTGCCGCTGCCGGTGGAACCAGGCCACCATCGGCGAGGCCATCAGCGTGGTCACCAGGGTCATCCCGAACAGCAGGGTGAACAGGTCCGGGCCGATCAGGCCGCTGTCCAGGCCGATCTTGATCACCACCAGTTCCATCAAGCCGCGCGCGTTCATCAGCGAGCCCACGGTCAGGCTGTCGCGCCAGTCGTGGCCGCTCAGGCGCGCGCCCAGCGTGCAGCCGAGCAGCTTGCCGAGCACCGCCACGCCGATCACCAGGACGAAGCCGGCGATGCCCGCGCCGGCGAGCGCGCTGGGGCTGGTGGCCTGGCCGGCGACCGCGAACAGCACCGGCATCAGCAGGGTGATCGCCAACGGTTCGATGCGTCCGGCCAGGTGTTCCAGCAGGCGATCCTCGCGCGGCAGGCAGATGCCGAACAGGAACGCGCCGAAGATCGCGTGCAGGCCGATCCATTCGGCCGCGGCCGCGCATGCCAGCAGGCCGATCAGCACCCACACCAGCGCGGTGGGCGCGTAGCCGCCGTCGCCGACGCGCGGCCTCAGCAGGCGCGCGTAGAGCGGGCGCAGGACGCCGAAGACCACGGCGACCAGCACCAGCACGCCCACCGCGGTGAAGCCGACGCCGCCGTGCGTGTTGCCGCCGGTCAGGGTCAGCACGATCGCCAGGAAGATCCACACGGTGGCGTCGTCGATCACCGCCGCGCCCAGCGCCAGGCGGCCGGCCGGCGTGCGCGTCATGTTGCGGTCCTTGAGGATCCGCGCAAGCACCGGAAACGCGGTGACCGACATCGCCGCGGCGATGAACAGCGCGAACGGCCAGAAGCCGATGCCGTGCGGCGCGAAGCGCGGATACAGCCATGGCGCGGCAGCCAGCCCGAGCAGCAACGGCAGCACGATGCCTGCCAAACCGACCGTCATCGACGCGCGCACCTGCGCCTTGGTCCCGTCCGGCGCGCGCAGTTCCACGCCGACGACGAACATGAAAAGCACCACGCCGATGTTGGCCAAGCCGGACAGCGGCGGCAGGCTGGCGTGCGCGAACAGCGCGCCGTGCAGCTCCGGCAGCCAGGCGCCGAACGCGATCGGCCCGAGCAGCAATCCGGCGGCCATCTCGCCGATCACCGGCGGCTGGCCGACGCGTTGCAGCAACGCTCCGCACAGGCGCGCCACGCCGAGGATCACCGCCAGTTGCACCAGCAACAGCGTCGTTGGATTCATCGCATCAGCCCTTCCACTGGATCGGAGCGGCGCGTACCGGCAGGCCGTCCGCGGTGTGCATGGTCATCGGTCCTGTCCCCGGGCGCCACCCGCCGAATGCGCCGCGCGCGGACGGTGCAGCGTCCTGGCTAGTCTATGCCGACCAAAGCGCGCGAAGCAGTCGCCGCCGGTGCGGGCATCCAGCTCGCCGGCCATTGGTCCGGACCCCGCAGGCAGCCGTGCGGCGGCGGCCGATGCGCCACCGTTGCGACCACGCGATCCGCACGCACCGCCATGCAGGCGTGGCGGCAGCTTGGCTCAACGCTCAGACGGCCCGCTCTCGTCGTAGCCGCGCGGGGTGAACAGGTCCGGCTGGATCAGCTCGATGAAGGCGCGCGCCTGCGGCGACAGGAACTTGCCCTTGCGCACCACCACGCCATAGCTGCGGGTGGGGAAATAGTCGCCGAGCGAGCGCGTGGCCAGCTTGCCGCGGTCGGCCTCGGTGACGCAGATCGAACTGACGATGGAGATGCCCATGCCCATCGCCACGTACTGCTTGATCACTTCCCAACCGCCCACTTCCAGCGCCACCGTGTACGGCACCCGCGCCTGCTGGAACACCAGGTCGACCAGGCGATAGGTCACCTGGCGCTTGGGCGGCAGGATCAGCGGATACGGCGACAGGTCGTCCAGGGTGAGCTTGGGCTTGTTCGCCAGCGGGTGGTCGCGCGGGGCGATCAGCAGTTGCTCGAAGCGGTACACCGGCGCGTAGCTGAGGTCGGCCGGCACGTCGAGCATCGAGCCCACCGCCAGGTCCACCGCGTCCTCGCGCAGCAGGTCGGTGCCATCGGCGCTGATCGCGTTGTGCAGGGTCAGGCGCACCTCCGGGTGGCGGGCGCGGAAGTTCTCCACGATCTTCGGCAGCAGGTACAGGATGGTGGAACTGTTGGCGGCGATGTTCAGCTCGCCAGCGTCCAGCCCGCGCGCCTTTTCGCGGAAATCGGCCTCCAGCCGGTCCAGGCTCTCCACCAGCGGCTGCGCCATTTCGTACAGCAGCTGGCCCTCGCGGCTGGGGATCAGGCGCCGCCCGCTGCGCTCGAACAGCACCACGCCCAGCTCCCGTTCCAATGCCTGCAGCTGCAGGGTCACCGCCGGCTGGCTGACGAACAGCGCCTCGGCGGCGCGTGAGACCGAGCCCAGCCGCACCGTCTGGCAGAACGCGCGCAGCGGCTTCAACCGGTCGGATTTGTAAGGAAAACGAGGGGTTGCGGTGCCGCGCGTAGGCATGGCGTGATAGATATAAGGTGAGCTTATTTAATGCATTGATAAAACTGTATTGTCAAATACTTGCGGCGGACGCACGGTGGCAGCCCGGAAACATCGAGGAACCCCACCATGTCCGCCGCCGCCTTCGCCGCTTCATCCCCCTCCGCCGACCGCTCCACTCCGGGCATCACCCTGACCGCCTCGCTGGCCGGCCAGGACGCCTTGCTGCCGCCGGCGGCGCTGGCCCTGCTGGTGTCGCTGCACCGGGCGATCGAGCCCGAGCGCCAGGCGCGGCTGGCGGCGCGGCGCGAGCGCCAGGCCTGGTTCGACGGCGGTGGCCTGCCGGACTTCCGCGCCGACACCCAGGCGATCCGCGACGGCGACTGGCGCGTGGCGCCGCTGCCGGCGGCGCTGCAGGACCGCCGCGTCGAGATCACTGGCCCGACCGATCCGAAGATGGTCATCAACGCGCTGAACTCCGGCGCCAAGGTGTACATGGCCGACTTCGAGGACTCGACCGCCCCGACCTGGCGCAACCTGGTCGCCGGGCAACGCGCGCTGGCCGAAGCGGTGGCCGGTACGTTGACCTTCACCGCGCCGCCGGCGCGCGACGGCAGCCAGGGCAAGCGCTACACGCTCAAGCCATACGACGAGCAGGCGGTGCTGATCGTGCGTCCGCGCGGCTGGCACCTGGACGAGAAGCATGTGCTGGTCGATGGCCAGCCGCTGGCCGGCGGCCTGTTCGACGCGGCGCTGTTCGCCTTCCACAACGGCCGCGCGCTGCTGGCCAAGGACCGCGGCCCGTACCTGTACCTGCCCAAGCTGCAGTCGATGGAAGAGGCCGCGCTGTGGGAGGCCGCGCTGTCGCACATCGAGGCGATGCTGGGCCTGCCGCAGGGCCAGATCAAGGTCACCGTGCTGATCGAGACGCTGCCGGCGGTGTTCGAGATGGACGAGATCCTGCATGCGCTGCGCGAGCGCATCGTCGGCCTGAACTGCGGCCGCTGGGACTACATTTTTTCCTACCTGAAGACCTTCCGCCGCCACCGCGACCGGGTGCTGCCCGAGCGCGGCCAGGTGACCATGACCCAGCCGTTCCTGAAGGCGTATTCGGAACTGCTGATCCGCACCTGCCACCGCCGCGGCGCGCATGCGATGGGCGGCATGGCCGCGCAGATCCCGATCGGCCACGACGAGGCGGCCAACGAGCAGGCGATGGCACGGGTGCGCGCGGACAAGCTGCGCGAAGTCAGCGCCGGCCACGACGGCACCTGGGTCGCGCATCCGGCGCTGATCCCGATCGCCCGCGCCATTTTCGACGAGCACATGCACGCGCCGAACCAGCACGACGTTCGCCGCGAGGACGTGCAGGCCGACCGCGACACGCTGATCGCGCCGTCCGCCGGCACCATCACCCGCGCCGGCTTCGAGGGCAACATCGAGGTCTGCGTGCGCTACCTGGCGGCGTGGCTGGACGGCAACGGCTGCGTGCCGATCCACCACCTGATGGAGGACGCCGCCACCGCCGAGATCAGCCGCAGTCAGCTGTGGCAGTGGCTGCACGTCGGCGGCCTGCACCTGGACGACGGCACCGCGATCGACTTCGCGCTGTTCGACGCGTGCATGCGCCAGCTGCCGGCGCGCCTGGGCGAGCGCGCGCTGCTGCCCGGCGGCAATCGCCTCGACGACGCCATCGCGCTGCTGGACGGACTGACCCGCAGCGACGATCTGGCCGAGTTCCTGACGTTGCCGGCGTACCAGATGATCGATTGATTGGACGGCAGGGATTGGAGATTGGGGATTCGCAAATGCGGATCCGGCGTCTTCCGAACCCTGCGCCACGTCCTCGTCTCCACCGCACCACCGTTTCATCGCCGTATCCATTCCGAGGAGAACGCAAGATGAGCACCACGCTGCAGACCGCCGAACAGATCCAGCACGACTGGGACACCAATCCGCGCTGGGCCGGGATCACCCGCAACTACACCGCCGCCGACGTGGTGCGCCTGCGCGGCACCGTGCACGTGGAGCACTCGCTGGCCCGGCTCGGCGCCGAGAAGTTGTGGAAGTACCTGCACGAAAAGGACTTCGTCAACGCACTGGGTGCACTGACCGGCAACCAGGCGATGCAGCAGGTCAAGGCCGGGCTCAACGCGATCTACCTGTCCGGCTGGCAGGTCGCCGCCGACGCCAACCTGGCCGGGCAGATGTACCCCGACCAGTCGCTGTACCCGGCCGACTCGGTGCCGGCGGTGGTCAAGCGCATCAACAACACGCTGCTGCGCGCCGACCAGTTGCACCACGCCGAGGGCAAGGACGAGATCGACTTCCTGCAGCCGATCGTGGCCGATGCCGAGGCCGGCTTCGGCGGCGTGCTCAACGCCTTCGAACTGATGAAGGCGATGATCGAGGCCGGCGCGGCCGGCGTGCACTTCGAGGACCAGCTGGCCTCGGTGAAGAAGTGCGGGCACATGGGCGGCAAGGTGCTGGTGCCGACTCGCGAGGCAGTCGAGAAGTTGAACGCCGCGCGCCTGGCCGCCGACGTGCTCGGCGTGCCGACGCTGCTGGTCGCGCGCACCGACGCGGAGGCCGCCGACCTGGTGACCAGCGACATCGACCCCAACGACCGTCCGTTCACCACCGGCGAGCGCACCGTCGAAGGTTTCTTCAAGACCAACAAGGGCCTGGACCAGGCGATCAGCCGCGGCCTGGCCTACGCCCCGTACGCCGACCTGATCTGGTGCGAGACCGGCAAGCCGGACCTGGAGTTCGCGCGCCAGTTCGCCGAGGCGATCCACGCCAAGTTCCCGGGCAAGCTGCTGGCCTACAACTGCTCGCCGAGCTTCAACTGGAAGAAGAACCTGGACGACGCGACGATCGCCAAATTCCAGAAGGAGATCGCGCGCTACGGCTACAAGTTCCAGTTCATCACCCTGGCCGGGTTCCATGCGCTGAACTACTCGATGTTCAATCTGGCGCACGGCTATGCGCGCCGCCAGATGAGCGCCTTCGTCGAGTTGCAGGAAGCCGAGTTCGCCGCCGCCGATCGCGGCTTCACCGCGGTCAAGCACCAGCGCGAGGTCGGTACCGGCTACTTCGATGCGGTGACCCAGGCGATCCAGCAGGGCCAGTCCTCCACCACCGCACTGAAGGGCTCGACGGAGGAAGAGCAGTTCCACGGCGAAAAGGCCGCCTGACCTGCAGCCGGGCGTTCGTTGTTCGCCGATCCCCACGGGAGGGGAGAGCCCGGGTTCGCCCGGGCTTTTTTTATTTCACCATGACTCCCGCACCGAACTTCGCTGGACTACGCCGAAGCCCCATGCAGCAGGTTTATCAATAACTTAGGTGAGTCCAACATATGCCGGTGCTTTCCGAAACCTGACCTAGCTTCCCCTCTGCTGGCCCCTAGAAGGCTCCTGGGAATCGGGTCTTTCCGAGGAGTCATCGTGGCAAGAATCAAGCTCACCAAGTCCGCCGTGGAGGCGGCGAAACCCCAGGCGCAGGCCGTCGAACTTCGGGACACGCTGGCGCCCGGCTTCCTGTGCAAGATTACACCAGCGGGCCGCAAGGTCTTCATGCTCCAGTACCGCACGAACGCCGGGGAGCGCCGCAAGCCCGCCTTGGGCTTGTTCGGGGAGTTGACCGTTGAGCAGGCTCGCTCGCTGGCGCAGGAGTGGCTGGCGCAGGTGCGCCGGGGCGGCGATCCCAGCGCCGATAAGGCAATCGCCCGATCCGCCCCCACGGTCGCGGAACTGTGCAAGAAGTTCATGGAGGACCACTCCAAGCAGCGTAACAAGCCCAGCACGCAGCGCGGGTATCAGGCGGTCATCGACCGTTGCATCGTCCCGATGCTAGGCCGCATGAAGGTGCAGGACGTGAAGCGGCCCGACGTGGCGTCGGCGATGAAAAAGATGGTCCACAAGCCGGCCGAGGCGAACCGTACTTTCAGCGTCATGCGCAAGATGTTCAATCTGGCCGAGGTGTGGGGATATCGGCCTGACGGCACCAACCCGTGCCGCCATGTCCCGATGTATCCCAACGGCAAGGCCACCCACCTCATCAGCGACGAGGAAATGGGCAAGCTGTTCCGGTGTCTCGCGTTTCTGGAAACCGACGGCCTGGGGCAGGATCACGCGATCCTGCCGCTGGCGATCCGGCTGCAATTCGAGTTCGCGGGCCGCCGCTCCGAAATCGTCGCGCTGCAATGGGATTGGGTTGATCTGGAGAACCGGCGCGTGGTCTGGCCCGACAGTAAGACCGGCTGCATGTCCAAGCCCTTGAGCGAGGAAGGCCATCGGCTGCTGTCTACCGCGCCCCGGAAGGACGGTTGCCCGTATGTGTTCCCGTCCCCGAACCATCCCGGGAAGCACATGACCACGGGCGAGTATTACGGCGGTTGGACGCGCATCCTCAAGCGCGCCGGCGTGACCCATGTGGGGACGCACGGCATCCGACATCGCTCGGCTACCGACATTGCCAATTCGGGCATCCCGGTCAAGGTCGGCATGGCGCTGACGGCGCACAAGACCGTGGCGATGTTCATGCGCTACGTCCACACCGAAGACAAGCCGGTACGGGAGGCGGCCGAACTGGTGGCCAGCCGACGCCAAGCCATCACCGGGGTGCGGCGAACGGATCCGGTGGAAACAGCGGCTACCTAAGCCAACTTCTTGCGATTCATACCCGAACGGATATAATCATGGTTCAGAAACGCAAGCTGCTGTACTGGGAAGGCTCCTCGAAGAAGGACTTCAAGGAGTTTCCCATCGACGTACAGAAGGACATGGGTGTCGCGTTGTTCATCGTCCAGTTGGGCAGCACGCCGCCTTCGGCCAAGCTCTGGAAAGGGTTGGGCTCCGGTGTGTACGAATTGGTGGAAGACAACCGGAGCGACACCTTCCGGGCAGTCTATACAGTGAAGATGGGCGATGCGGTACATGTACTACATGCGTTCCAGAAGAAGTCCAAGTCCGGCGTCGCCACGCCGCAGCCGGACGTGAAACTGATCGAGAAGCGGTTGAAGGCCATACTGGCCCGTCATAAGACGAGCGGGAGATAAACGATGAAGCGTAGTGACCATCCGCAAGGCACTGACAACGTGCTGCGAGATTTGGGCTTTGACGATGCTGAAGAGCTTTCGGCAAAGGCAGCGCTCGCGCTCAAGCTCAATGAATTAATTGACCATCGCGGCCTGAGCCAGACGGAGACTGCTGCGATCACGGGCATGACTCAACCGAAAGTGTCCCAAGTCCGCCGCTACAAGCTCCAGAACATTTCACTGGAACGGCTGATGCAGGCTCTGGTTTCGCTGGACCAGCGCGTAGAGATTGTGGTGCAGCCAGCGCGGCGTGCACATTCGGCGTGCATTACGGTTGCCGCATGAGTCGGTGGCGTCTGCATAGAGGGAGATGGGGAGAATGAAGTTTGCTTATGAAGATTTGAGCGACGATCAGTTCGAGGTACTGATCGTGCTCTTGTGCCAACGCTTGCTCGGTATCGCCGTTCAGGGATTCGCAAAAGGGCCGGATGGCGGGCGTGACGCAAAATTTGTCGGCACGGCGGAACTGCACCCCAGTAAGGCCGCCCCGTGGGTGGGCACGGTCATTGTTCAGGCCAAGCATACCAACGGGTACAACCGCAGCTTTTCGGAGCTGGATTTCCACAGTACATCTAGCAGCAACACGGTGGTCGGCAAAGAACTGCCACGCATCAAGAAGCTGCGCGAGGCCAAGCAACTCGACCACTACATGCTGTTTGCGAATCGCCGCCTGACCGGCAATTCCGAGACAGAAATCCGTGACCACATCGCCGCCCAGTGCGGCGTCCCTGCTTCTTCTATCTATCTTTGCGGCCTGGAACAACTAGAACTTTGGCTGAAACGCTTCCCAGAAGTGGCCCTGGAGGCGAATTTGGATGCGGTGGACTCGCCGCTGATTGTCAGTCCAGATGATCTTGCCGAGGTTGTTCAGGCGCTTGCGCGCCAAAAGGATGGCCTGACAGCGTTACTCGACGACCCGCCGACCGTGCGCGTGACGTATGAGGAGAAGAACGCGCTCAACAATATGACGGCAGCATATGCAAAGGAGCAGCGGCGTAAATACCTGAAGGAAACGGCGCAAATTCGCACTTTTCTGGCTGCGCCAGAAAATATCGAATTGCTGCGCATGTACGAATCTGTGGTCGATGAGTTTCAGCTCAAGATCCTTGCGAAGCGCAAGGACTATCAGACCTTCGACGAAGTCATGGAGTATCTGGTGGATCTGCTGTTCACTCGCGAC
The DNA here is from genome assembly GCF_025666195.1 of Xanthomonas sp. CFBP 8443. Taxonomy (NCBI): domain Bacteria; kingdom Pseudomonadati; phylum Pseudomonadota; class Gammaproteobacteria; order Lysobacterales; family Lysobacteraceae; genus Xanthomonas; species Xanthomonas sp. CFBP 8443. Next base: position 4,919,162 of record NZ_CP102592.1, on the reverse strand, counting down.
CCCGTTCTTCGGCAACACGTCCACAAGCGACTGACGAGAGCCATTCTTTTCTACATGTATTGGAACTGTGACATTGGGGAGGTGGATGATGCTGCGACCAACCAAGCACTCCCATCCTGATCGCACAGTAGTTAATGTTTCTCTTCTGCTCCTGTCGCGGCTGAAAAATCGTCGCATCGATGAATACGATGTCCTGCGAAAATTTGCAAAGAAGCACGTTGTGGGCGGCGACGTGCTTTTCCTGCCTGCACTCAATTTTCTCTATCTGATGGGCCTGATTGAATATCGTCCTAAGACGGACGCAGTCGAATACGTAGGGCCAAATGAAGCTATCTAAACTCTATTCAAACAAGCCGGATGTGTTCGAGCCCGTGGACTTTGCTCTTGGGCTGAATGTCGTCATGGCGGAAATTCGTCTGCCGGAGAATCGGAACAAGGACACCCACAATCTTGGGAAGACCACGCTGGGGCGTCTTTTGGATTTCGGCTTCCTGGCAGGCAAAGACCCTAAGTTCTTCCTCTTCAAGCATTTTGAATTGTTCAAGGATTTCGTCTTTTTCCTTGAAATTGAACTGGAGGACGGCTCCTTCATCACGATCCGACGCAGCGTAGAAGACGCGACCAAGATCGCCTTCAAGCAGCATGAGGCAGGCCATCAGGACTTGTCGGCGTTGGCGCTCGCGGAATGGGGTCATCGGGACGTTCCTTTTGAACGCGCACGCGAATTGCTTGATGGCCTGCTCGACTGGCGTGCTCTCAAGCCGTGGTCGTACCGCAAAGCGCTTGGCTATCTGTTGCGGTCACAAGAGGATTTCCGCGAAGTTTTCCAGCTTCGAAAGTTCGCCTCCAAACATGCTGACTGGAAGCCATTTCTTGCACATCTTCTGGGCTTTGATGCCAAGCTTATCGCTGACCATTATGCGAAAGAGTACGAACTTGCCAAGAAGCAGGAGATAGCGCAAACCATAAAAAATGAACTGGGAGGTTCGGTCGAGGACATCAGCAAAATTGAAGGCATTCTTCTGCTTAAGCAAAAGGACGCAGAGAAGAAACAGGTGCTGCTGGATGCTTTCGATTTTCGTGCCCAGGACAAGGATCGCACCAAGAAGGTGGTTGATGAAGTCGATGAGCGAATCGCTGCGCTGAATTCGGAACGCTACTCCTTAAGTCAAAACAGGAAGAAGGTGCAGGCATCGTTGCAGGAAGATCAAATCCTTTTCAGTCCCGATGAGGCGCAGAGGTTGTTTGGCGAAGCCGGCGTGCTGTTCCAAGGGCAGATCAAGAAGGATTTTCAGCAGTTGATCGCTTTCAATAGGGCCATCACAGATGAGCGCCGTGGCTATCTCAAAGAAGAATTTGCGGAAATCGAAGGAGAGTTGAAACGGGTGAACGCAGAGTTGAATGTGCTGGGGAAGAAGCGTTCGGAAATGCTCTCCTTTCTGAGCGGAACGGATGTTTTCACCAAGTACAAACAACTATCGGATGAGATGGTGACGTTACGCGCGGACATCACATCATTGGAGCACCAGAAAGGCCATTTGCATCGGCTTCAGGAGTTGCGTACAGAAATTCGGTCCCTAGCGGAAGAGCGTGACCATTTGCAGGCACGGATTGAAGCCGACGTGGACAAGCAAAACTCCGATCAGGCAAGCCTGTTCTCCACGATCCGCGTTTTCTTCAGCGAGATTGTTGAAGAAGTCATTGATCGCAAGGCGCTGTTGAGTGTGGCGATCAACCAAGCAGGTCATCTGGACTTCAAAGCGGAAATTCTCGATGGATCGGGTAATGCCACCAGTGCTGACTTGGGGCATACATACCGCAAGCTGCTGTGCGTTGCCTTCGACATGGCCGTGCTGCGAGCGCACTTGGGCGAGAAGTTTCCGCGCTTTGTCTATCACGACGGAGTGTTGGAGTCGCTGGACGACCGAAAGAAAGAGAACTTGCTGACAGTTGTGCGTCGCTATGCAGATTTAGGGTTGCAGCCGGTCATCACGCTGATTGACTCCGATTTGCCAGTACGAGCAGAAGATGATGCCCCTGTTTTTACAGCGGGTGAAATCGTCGCCACGCTACATGATGAGGGGGATCACGGCCGAATCTTCAAGATGAGAGGTTGGTAATTCAATCCTCATTGGTTCACGTGATCATTCAGGGCATCCTCCTGGCATTCAACGTGATGGCTTGTGCGCGTTAGAGCGTGTTCTGAACTTTGAGCGCCGCAATATTAATGAGGCTAGGGTGCTGTGATGCCCCGCAAGGCGATGCCGCGTTGGGCGCTGGTTTGGAAGTAGGAGCCATACACGTGCAAGCTTGGCTCTCAAACGGCACGCCAACGATGGGCTTGGCCGGCCGGATTTTGAAGGATAGGCGGTGACGCGATGAAGCTAAATAAGGCTTGGTGGGAGCATCTTGCGCCGAAGTCGATGATTGGACGGCGGCGCGAGGTTGAGCAGCTGCTTGAAGACTTCGTGCGGTCCTCCGAATACGGGCGGGAATGGGCGCGGGTGGCTGCGAATCCCCACGGCGTGTTTAGGCTCAAGCCAGGCCAACTGATACCCGTGGTGCGCATGATTTTCATGGGCGACCGTCCGGGATTCATCTCTCCGTTCCGGAAGCTCATGGATGGGCACAGAACCGTGGACCGCAAGCCAGAGTACGGTCTCGGCGCCCTAGGCGAAGGCGAGTTAGCTATTCAGCCTACGATTTCGGTGGAAGTCGTTACTGACCCTGCGTACCTGGCTGCGGCCATGCGCGGAGCTACGCAGATTGACGAAAGCACCATCAGGAGCCCTAGCCTTGTATTTTCGGTGCCCGCGCACTTCCTGCTGTCGCCCAAGCACTACCCCGAACGCGCATATGTCCTCTACCAGCACATCTTCGGCGCTGGTGCGTCGTACCCCGACGACGGGTCCTTTTATGTGGGTGTGTCCACCCGTAGCTGGCAAAAGCGCTGGTCCGAGCACCGTCGTGCGATTGAGACGGGCAGTCCATTGCTTTTCCATCGCCGATTTCGAGAAGAGCAAGAGGGTGGGCGTCTCACGTACGTGCACCACAAGGTGATGGCTATCACCGACGATGTGGAGCAGCTCTACGAGGCGGAAGAGTTCCTGGTGGAAGGGCATTGGGATGACGAACGCCGGCTCAACATGGTGCCGGGCGGAAAGAGCGGCCTGCGCTACCTGCGCGAAAACGGATTGCTTTCAAAAGGCGTCGTTCCTCTGCCCGATGACCGCGACAAGATTCTGCGCAAGTGGCTGAATGACCATCCCCGCTTGGGATTACCGGCGCCATGGGTCGCCGAAAAGTGGAAGGACAACGACTGGGCGATAGCGCAGATTTGCGGGCGGGACGGGCGCTTATCCGTGGTCCAAGTCAAGGCAATACGCGAGCTCGCCAACAACCACACGCCCGAGGAAATTTACGTGCGCATCGGGGCGAAAGACGTGGACCAAGTGAAAAGAGTCTTGGATGGAAAAACCTACGCACGAATAGCCTGATCTCCCAAGTGCTATACCCAGCCACCACGGTTCTCGCTGGCGGCTTTTCCGATGCTTAAAGCGTTCAATACAATCAGCCAATTAGAGCGTTTTCTGAACTTTAAGCGCCGCAATAGCAGTGAGGCTAGAGTGCGGTGTTGCGCCGCAAGCCCTACCCGACGGACGTCAGCGGCGAAGAATGGCTTCGCTGGCTATCACCTGCTGGCAGTGCAACTTACGCCGGCCGAAGAGCACGCGCGTGCCCAAGTCGACCTCCTCTGCGCCGCAGTGCAGCAGGCCACGGGACACACAGTCGAGCTGGCATGGCCCGACCGAAGCTCACCGGAGAGAAAGCGCGAGAGGCCGCAAAGGAACATGACATCACACTGCAGATCGTGAAGCTGCCTAAAGCGAAGAAAGGCTTCGTACTGCTGCCCAGGCGCTGGGTGGTCTAGCGTAGCTTTGGTTGGCCGGCGCGCTTTCGACGACTGTCTCGGAACTATGAACGGCTGCCCGAGATGCTCAGCGGACTGCCGCTTCCTCGTCTTTGCCGTGCGCATGCTGCCCAATGCCGCACGACTGCTGGCTTCTGCCAGTAGTTCATAACAGGCTCTAGCTCGTGTAGAGCCGCCATTACTTTGCGTAGTTGAGTGCTCATACCTCCAGAAATCTTATAAAGTGTTACAAACACGTTTGCTTCGGTCCCGCCGAGCAAGTCTTCCAAGATGGTCACAAGGACGGTCTATGGCCGCAAAGGATGAGCAAATGATTGGTCGTGGGTCTGAATGGCGTCGCTGGGAACCGCACATCCATGCGCCAGGAACCGTCCTAAACAATCAGTTCGGCGGCGACTCCCCTTGGGATGCCTATCTCAAAAAACTTGAGACAGTCACGCCGAAAATTGAGGCGTTGGCGGTGACCGACTATTATCTTACTGACACTTACGAAGAGGTAATAAGGCAAAAGGCGGCTGGCCGTTTACAAGATGTACAACTCATTTTCCCCAACGTCGAATTGCGTTTAGATGTCGCTGCAAAGTCTGGCTTCGTCAACGTGCATCTCCTAGTCAGCCCTGAAGATCCGAACCACGTCGCAGAACTGCACCGCATCCTTCAGCGCCTTCAGTTCCAGGCGCATGGCGATACCTTCAACTGCACCCGCCTGGATCTGATTTCCCTCGGCAGAAAAGCCGACACTAGCATCCTCGATGATCGCGCTGCGCTTTCGCATGGCGCCACGCAGTTCAAGGTGAATTTTGACCAGCTTCGCCGCGTTATGCGAGAGAGCGATTGGGCGAAGACCAACATCCTCATCGCGGTTGCAGGCGCGACGGGCGACGGAACTTCGGGGTTACGCCAAGCCGCAGACGCAACCATGCGTCAGGAGATCGAAAAGTTCGCCCACATCATCTTCTCAAGTAGTACAGCACAGCGCGAATTCTGGTCTGGCCGTAAGGGCGTGACGCTCGACCAACTCAAGGAGCGTTATGGCGGCTGCAAGCCCTGTCTCCACGGCAGCGATGCCCACGACCAGAAAACCGTAGGCCAGCCGGTCGAAGAGCGTTATTCGTGGATCAAGGGCGGTCTAGAGTTCGACGCCCTGCGCCAGGCTTGTATCGACCCCGAAGGTCGTGCTTATGTCGGCAGCGAATCGCCGTCCACGGCCATGCCTTCCCAAGTAATCTCGAACATAGTTATCGGAGATGCCAGTTGGGCATCAACTCCGGACATACCACTTAATCCTGGGCTCGTCGCAATCATCGGCGCGCGCGGCTCAGGCAAGACCGCGCTTGCTGACATGATTGCCGCAGGCTGTGACGCAATCACACCAGCCGCTTGGAGTGCGAGCGCAAATATCAGCCCGTCATTTCTCGTCCGTGCCCGCCAGTTGCTTGGCCATGCGACTGCAACGCTGACATGGGGTGGAGGTGCTTCAGTCACACGCTTCCTCGACGGTCGCGATGCAAACGGTCATCTAGCCTTTCCCCGAGCGCGCTACTTGTCGCAGCAATTCGTAGAGGAGCTTTGCTCCTCTGCTGGCGTCTCCGATGGACTCATCGCGGAGATAGAGCGTGTGATCTTTGATGCCCACCCGCAAGATGATCTTGACGGCGCTATCGACTTTGCCGAATTGAGGGATTTTCGCACCGCCCGTTTCCAGCAGGCCCGAGAACGCGAGGCTGAGGCAATCGCCGATTTATCCGAGCGCATTGCCACGGAGATTGAAAAGGAAGCTGCTGCCACAGGCCTAGCGCTGCAAGTCACGCAGAAGACCGGCCAGATCAAAAGCTACAACGAAGATCTCGCCAAGCTTGTCGTAAAGGGAACTGAGGCGCAGGCCAATCGCCACACCCAGCTCGGACAGGCCGTGCAGACGTTGCGCGGAACGATCCAAGCCTACGGCAATCAGCGCCGGACATTCGTTGCGCTGCAGGATGAGGTCGTAAGCACTCGCAATACCAAGGCCCCCGAGCTGCTGCGCCAAGCCAAGGAGCGACACGTTCACAGCGGCCTCAATCAGCAGCAATGGGATGATTTTCTGCTGATCTACAAAGGCGATGTCGATACGAGTTTGACCAGCTATGTCACATGGTCCGATCAGCAAATCGCTGCACTCACAGGTCCGGCCATTTCGGCCAGCGACCCAAACACGCCGCTGTTCGCAGACACTGCTGACCTCTCTAAATTAACCCTCAATACGCTGTTGGCTGAAATGGCCCGGCTGGAGGTGCTGGTAAGCGCCGACAATGTCATTCGTGGTCAGTACTCCACCCTGTCAAAGCGCATCGCCCAAGAGAACGCCGCGCTCCTTAGCCTTCAAACACGCCTAGCCGACGCTCAAGGTGCTGGCGCGCGTCGTAAGGAACTCCAGAGCGAGCGGGAAGCGGCTTATGGCCGAGTATTTCAGGCGATCATCAACGAGCAGAATTCGCTAGCTGATCTTTATGGACCCCTGATGGCGCGCTTGAATGCGTCCACCGGCACACTTCGCAAGCTCGGGTTCTCGGTTCGCCGCGTCGTTGACGTTGCCGCCTGGGGAACTGTAGCTGAAGAAGACCTTCTCGACCGACGGAAGGCAGGGCCATTCCAAGGCCGCGGCGCGTTAATCGCTCTGGCGGACACAACCCTACGATCAGCCTGGGAAACAGGTTCGGCTGCCGACGTGCAGGCAGCGATGACGAATTTCATTTCGCAATACATGCGCGACCTTCTGAGCCAGGCCCCCTTTGGCCAGAATCAACAAGCAGAGTTTCGTAGCTGGTTGAAGCAGTTCGCTCACTGGCTTTTCGCCACCGACCACATCTCGGTGCGATACGAAATAGTCTATGACGGAATGGATATCCGAAAGCTGTCGCCTGGAACACGGGGCATCGTACTGCTTCTTCTCTACTTGGCACTGGACGATGCTGACGATCGGCCACTTATCATCGATCAGCCAGAGGAGAACTTGGACCCCAAATCTGTGTTCGAGGAGTTGGTCGCTTTGTTTGTCGCGGCTAAGGCCAAACGCCAGGTGATCATGGTCACGCACAATGCCAATCTCGTCATCAACACCGATGCGGACCAGATCATTGTCGCCGACGCTGGCCCTCATCCTGCTGGTGGGTTGCCCCCACTCAAATACACATCTGGCGGCCTTGAGAACACTGCTATTCGCAAGGCGGTTTGCGACATCCTGGAGGGCGGCGAAGAGGCCTTCCGCGAACGCGCACGTCGATTGAGGGTCAGGCTGGATCGCTAACTACTGCAGCACTGAACGCTCGATGCGTAGATTGATTGCCCGATGTTTGGGAACGAGCATCGGTTTTTCTCACCTTGATGCGTTGCACCGGTATGGACGCAAATTGCACTTGGGTGCGATCCCATCGACCAACGGAAGGATGCAATAGCTCCGATGACGGCCTCCGCTCCTATAGACACTACTGGCCTGCTCACCATATTGGGAGTCATCGCCGCCGTGTGGGCGCTTATCTCTCCCACTAACCGGCTCCGGCTTCGCTTCTGCACGACATGGGTGGATTGGGTCGTGGGTGGATCGGTGTTTTTTCTTGTCCACTACCTGATGTACGCCCCGGTCTTGGAGCAACTTGGGCTGTACTACAGCGTAGGGCCTTGGAAATGGGGGCTCGACAGTTCGAGTGCGGTGTATCTGCTGCTGCTCTCGGTGGCCCTGTACTTCTTTTGGCGAACACGCTTTCCGACGCTGGCCCGGGGGCGAGTGCACGTCTTTCGTGAATTGATCGAAAACTTGCACCTCACCAAGCGCTATGACGAACTGGTATTGCTGGTCGAACCCCAACTGCCCACTCTTATTTCCCTAACCCGGCAACAGTCTTGGCTGGTGCGCTGGATCGACAACGGGGGTAATTCCAAGGATGAACTGGCGGCACTCTTGCGCGGGGAGCCCCCCAAACCTTCTTCAGCATGGCGCAAGCATTGGCGCCGTTCTCTGCACACATTGAAATCCAGATGTGCAGAGCGAGACCAGGCCAGCTTACAAGCCCGGGAGATCCTGTTGAATCTGGTCACCTCGCCTGAATTAACCGTTCACCTGGCGCAGGCACACCCACATTTCTGCCTCAAGCTTCTGGAAGCGGACGAAGCGATACGTTCTGACTTTATTGCGCAGTACATCGACGCGCTGCTGGACGCCACGGGAAGCCGCCTCTACGTTGAGCTGAAGAACAATCAGAATCTCAATGGCGGAAGCCGTCTTTACCTGCCGGAAAGCAATCGGCTGCTTCGCTTCTTCTTCGCAGATGCAGCGACGGCGGTGACGAACGGCCTGGAAGCTGCCATAGGCGAGTCCGTATGCCGCCGATTGGACGAAGACAAGCATTTGGCCAGAAAACTCAACGAACCGCTGGGCTCCTACCAAGAGGTGGGGCGGTTTCGCTGTCCGATCAATTCAGGCATCACTCTCTTTGAAATCATGGTGCACGAAGGCATCCACCAAGGGTTGCAAGACCATATGTGGCTGCACTACTTCGGGCACTTCGCCGAGAAGATCCTCAAGCAGATGCCTGGCGTCCCCGACGAAGAGGCCTATCTGGAGTGGCCAACGCCGTTTCACTACCTTCTCGGCCGCCTGGTTGGCGTCGCTACGGATTGGGCTGAGCAGTGCGCGCGCATAGATGACTCCGAAATTCCACAGGCAACCCGTTGTGCCGTTGATTTCGATCGCTACTACATCTCCAAGCAAGCCACCAAGGTAATCGGGGCGATGCTGCAAGGCATCATTCCGAGTGAGAAGCTGTCGGCGTCATTCAAGAAACATCTGCTGGAAATCGCCATTCGCAGCTATGTAAAGCTACAGAGCGATCCGAGGATGGCCGATGTAGCAGCGTCATTCCTGAAGGCCGTGATCGTTGGATCGGATTTGCCTACAAAGGACGCTTACCGGCAGGAGCTTAGTAATGTATTCGGAAATCTGGATCACGTTCTGCGGGACAACGCGTCCACCTTCAAATCTGCGCTGGACGCCTCGCTGCCTTGACGCTTCGCCGCACAGGGGCGGTCATCGCGGCTGACTCACTTATTCGGCATGCCGGACGTTGGCAGTGGCTACGACTTGATTAAGGCCATAGCCCCTTCGTTCATCGCCCTCGTCAATGAGCCGCATCATGGCTTCGCGCAGTTCGCTCGACACAGGTGTGCCGACGTCCGTGTCGCGAAAGTAGCGCATCACAGTGCCCGCGACGATGTCGGCCAGCTGCACGCCGATGGCCTCATGCGACTGCGCAAACTCGATGCTGGCTTCCTCCTCGAACCGGTAGTCAGACTGCGGGGTGTAGGGCAGATCCACGGAGTGGCTCAGGTTTTCGGCCGTCATTTTTCCCTGGCGCAGAATGTTCTCCACCTCCAATTGCTGGTCGTGTACCAAGCGGATGCCGGCCAAGCGCCTGCTGTAATAGCGATTCATCCTGGCGTAGATGCTCGTGAATGACGTCAGGTTCGGCAACATCCAGACCTGTTTCGCATGTTTGTTAAGGTCGGGGGGCGGAAGAAACCGCGACCAAGCCTCGCCACCGTTAACACGTTGCTCGTCGTATTCGGCTTCAGCCTCCTGCACCATGTGGGCAATGCCTTCCGCGATTTGCACGGCCGATCCGGTATAGCCCAGATCTGTGGCCATGTCGCGCAGCACGGCGAATGAGGCGCGGAGCGTCCCGTCACCCGGCGCCAGGCACGAGGCGACGAACGTATCGAGGACGCGTTCGGACGCGTGAAAGTACAGGAAGTCTGCCACCGTGTTCTTGATGAAGTGGAACTTCACCGACTCGGTATAGCCAAGGCATGCTGGCAAGAGTTGGAACGAGGTGATGCTGGTGCAGATAAAGAAGCGCTTGTCGACCACCTCGATGAAAAGCGGAGCGCGTTGATCGAGCAATCCATTGATGACTTCGGCCGAGAATCTTGGCTTGGCTGTCAGCGACTTGGACTTGAGTTCGCCAGCAGGAATGCGGTGACGGCCTCGCAGCTCATTGATGCGATCTTCCCAGTCATGACCGTCCTCAAGACTAATGCCGGCTAGGGCAAAGTAAGGCTGGCCCTTGAAATCGTAAGCATTGCCGCTGTTGATCATGTCCCCGCTGTGGCCGCTTTCATCGATATAGACGGTGGTCATTTTTCGATGCTATCCCTGGAATGATTCATCTTCGAATGTATAGCGCATTCTGAGCGCGCGCTCGACCTAATGTTAAGGGGCGGGCGCGTTTGCGCCTTTCCTGGGGCTGGCGGCCTTTGGTGTCTTCCTGCCACTTCTGCAGAACGTCAATGTCCCGTAGCAGTTGGAAGAACGACTCTTTGATCACAGTGTGCCAAATGGCCTGCTGATCCGTTGATTCATGGCGTCTCCGGCCCAGAAGCATGGCCGGTCGCGCTGTCGTGCTGCGCATCGAGCCTAGCTGCGCGAGTCTCGCCCCTGACGGGCTTCCATCGTTCCCTCGCTCCGCTCGGCTGACGCCTTCGGCCCGGATTGCTAGATCCGGGCCTGCGCGCTTGCGCTTGCGTGCGGTCTGCACATCGCTGCGGCCGTTGCCGTGTCCAGCCGTCTCTCCTGACTCCATCACCTTGCTCGCGACTGTAGCCCGTGGCCGCGTGCCATCAAGGCGCGCCAGGCCGTGTCCTCGGCTACGCCTGCGGGCCGCACCTACCTGACGCTTGTCTCCTTGACGGCCCACGTCCGTGGGCTCCTGACCGTCGCGGGCGATGAACTCAGGAAAGACGGTGGCAACAGGGCCAACCGGGTTCCTCGTGCCAACCGCACCGAACAGCCGAAAGGCTGGGCTCCGAATCTAGGAATCCGGTGTGCGGTTTGAACAGAAAACCTTTTTTTGTCAGGAGAAAGACCATGCAACTCGCATCCCGTTTCGCTTCCCGTTCCCCTTCGCTGCGCAGCGATTACCCGCTGACCGATGACCAAATTCATCGCGTGGCCCCGTCCATCTTCGCGGACGCGCCCCACGAAAGCCGTTCGCAGCGGTACGCCTACATCCCCACCGCCGCCGTGCTGGCCGAGCTTCGCAAAGAAGGTTTCCAGCCTTTCATGGTGACGCAAACCCGCGTGCGCGACGAAGGCAAGCGCGAGCACACCAAACACATGCTGCGCCTGCGGCACGCCAGCCAGATCAACGGCACGGAAGCCAATGAAATCGTGTTGCTGAATTCGCACGATGGCACGAGCAGCTATCAGATGCTGGCCGGAATGTTCCGCTTCGTTTGCAGCAATGGCCTCGTTTGCGGCGACACCGTGGCCGATGTGCGCGTCCCCCACAAAGGCGACGTTTCCGGGCACGTCATTGAAGGTGCTTACGAAGTCTTGCGCGGCTTCGACCGGGTGAAGGATTCCCGCGATGCCATGCGCGCTATCACGCTGGACGAAGGCGAAGCCGAAGTGTTCGCCCGTTCCGCGCTGGCCCTCAAGTATGACCCTACCGACAACAAGCCCGCGCCCATCACTGAATCTCAAATCCTGATGCCGCGCCGGTTCGACGACCGCCGCCCGGACTTGTGGAGCGTGTTCAACCGCACGCAAGAAAACTTGACCAAAGGCGGATTGCATGGCCGCAGCGCCAACGGACGCCGCCAGCAAACGCGCCCGGTGCAGGGCATTGATTCCGATGTGCGCCTGAATCGCGCCCTCTGGATGCTGGCCGATGGCCTGCGCCAGTTGAAAGCCTGACCGTTCCCCCCGCCGGAGGGGCGGTTCCCCTCCATTCCCTTGTTTCACTCGATTGGAGATTCACCATGAACGCCGTTACCACTTCCGAAGCCCGCGCCATCCAAGCCCCCGCGCTGGAAACCGCCGACCCGACCAAGAACCTGATTCTGGTTCCGCTGTCGCGGCTGGTGTTGCGTCCCACTGGCCGCAACGTGCGCAAGACCCCGCGCATGTCGATTCCCGAACTCGCTGCCAGCGTCCAGCGTGTCGGCCTGCTGCAAAACCTCATCGTGATTGCCGCCGCTGACGGTGAGCATTACGAAGTCGTGGCAGGTGGCCGTCGCCTCGCTGCGTTGAAGCTGCTGGCGAAGAAACACCGCATCAGCAGGGAATGGGAAGTGCCTTGCCTGCTGGTGGCCGATGGCACCGCTCGCACCGCCAGTCTCACCGAGAACGTGCAGCGTGAAGCCATGCACCCCGCCGACCAGTTCGAGGCATTCGCCGCGCTGGTGATGGAGGGCCGCAGCATCGAGGACATTGCAGCGGATTTCAGCGTCACGCCGCTGGTGGTGCAGCGCCGCTTGAAGCTGGCCAACGTCTCGCCGCGCCTGCTGGCGGACTACCGCGCCGATGCCGTCGCGCTCGATCAGTTGATGGCCCTTGCCATCACCGACGACCACGCCGCACAGGAAAGCGCCTTCTACGACGCGCCGACATGGCAGCGCCAGCCGTCCGCGCTACGCGACCGTCTGACCGAGCGTGAAATCGACGCCCATCGGCATCCGCTGGTGCGCTTCGTCGGGCTGGACACCTACGACGCCGCAGGCGGAGGCATTCGCCGCGACCTGTTCGCAGAAGGCGATGCGGGCGTGTATCTGACCGATGCCGCGCTGCTGGAACGGCTGGCGCAAGACAAGCTGGCAGGCATCGCCGCCGAGGTAAAGGCCGAGGGATGGGCATGGGTTGATGGCTCGCCCGGTATGACCCATGCCGACCTGCACACCTTCCAACGCGCCCCGAGGGAACGACGCGAAGCGCACAAGCGCGAAGCCGCACGCATCGAGAAGCTGCAAGCCAAGCTGCACGAACTGGCCGAAGCCGTGGATGCCGCGCTGGACGCCGAAGACGAGGAAAAGGTCGATTCCCTGCAGGAGGAAGGCGAACGCCTGGGCGAGCAGTTGCAGGCACTGGAAGATGGCTTGCTGGACTACGGCGCGAACGTGAAGGCCGCAGCCGGGGCCATCGTCACCATCGACCGCAATGGCGAGGCCATCATTCATCGCGGCCTGATGCGTGAAGCCGAAGCCAAGGCACTGCGCACGCTGGAACGGCTGCGGCAGGGTTTTGGCAGCGAAGGCGAAGCCGGGAACGACGACGAAGACGAGGAAGCCGACGATGCGCCCAAGACTGCCGCCATGTCCGACCGGCTGGCGCAGCGGTTGAGCGCCCACCGCACGGCGGCGCTGCAAATCGAAGTCGCCCGGCATCCGCAAGCCGCGCTGGCTGCCGTGGTGCATGGCATGGTGCAGAGCGTTTTGCAGGAACACCGTTACGGCCACGACCTGCCGCTGGGCGTGAGCCTGAAAGTGCAAGACCGGCTGGAAGGCATGGCCCCGGACTGGCCCGAATCGCCCGCCGCTGTGGCGCTGCGCGAACTGCAACAGGTGGCGGGTGAAGTCTTGCCGCAGGACAGCGCCGAACTGTTCGCCGTGCTGCTGGCGAAGTCGCAAGATGAACTGGTGCGGCTGCTGGCCGTGTGCGTGGCTTCGACGGTGGACGTGGTAACCCCTCGCGCCACGCAGCACCAGCCCGGCGCGGAACTGGCGCAGGCCGTGGGGCTGGATATGGCGGCATGGTGGCAGCCGACCGCCGAGGGCTATTTCCAGCATGTGCCGAAGGCCGCGATTCTGGACGCCGTGGGCGCGTTCGCCCCGGCCCACGTCACCCGGCTGGCGAAGTTGAAGAAGGGCGACATTGCCAGCGAAGCCGAACGGCTTTCCGATGGCACTGGCTGGATGCCCGCCATCTTCCGGGCCAATGCCCCGCAGCAGGACGCGCAGGACGTGGTGGCGGATAAAGAAGACGAAGCGCCAGAGGACGCCGCCGCCGTGGCGGATGAGCAGCCGCAGGCCGAGCCATTGGCCGCGTGACCCTGCACCGAAGATAGCGCCCCGGTTCCGGCCGGGGCGCTTCGTTCCGAGGATTCCACCATGAGCCGCAACATCACGAGCCGCCCACGCATGGCGGCGACCTATGCCCCCGACACGGTGCGCGCCCGCCGCTGGCATGGCGATGGCGACGTGCGCGGCTACCGCGCGCCTCGCGGCTGGACGGCCCGCGCCGACCTGACCGACTTGCACCCCATCACAGGCCGCGCCTTACCGTATGCCGTGTGGTGGATCATCGAGACGAAGGAATAACCCCCAATTCGCGCCAGCCCCAGACCGTTCCGGCCTGGGGCTGGTGGTCAAAAATCCGGGCGCGGCGGTGGCCGCGCCCGGTGTCAAAGCCCAAGAGCCAAAATCGCCACGCCGCCGCCTTCGACTAGGCGGCGGCGTGGCCGCGTGCAAGTCTACTTGTCCGCGAGGAACGACCAAGGCCAGCAATGCGGTGGCGCTGCGCGCCGCGATATGCAGGAAGCGCCCCGCCGCAATGGCGGGACGCGGGACTGCTACGCCGTGGCCTGCTGCGACAGGTTGCACGAAAGCGTGCCGTCCTCGATGCTGGCGGTTCAGCACAACCACGTCACGAAGGACGGTTCACGGACACACCGACCGGCCTTGCTATGGAGCTTCCACACCACGCCTCAAGCTCGCCGTCCAAGGCTGCGGCAGGGGCGCTTCCGCCTGGTCATATTGACCTGGGCCGCGTCAGGGCGCGAGCCGGTGCAGCCGTCATGCGGGGATGCCGAGTCGGCCATCTCTCCTTGGCGGGACGGTCGGCCCCTGCGTCCTTGTCTCGTTGTGAATCCTGGCGATGGCACGGCTGTGCCTTGGGCTTCATGGCCGCAACCTTCCAGCGAAAACAATTTCCCCTGCGCTGCGCGCATTCCTCGCGGGACAAATTCTTTTCGCTTCCAGGCCCTCCACGTTGTTGCGGCCGCAAGCGGTGCGGCCAGCCCATCCCCCGCCGGACGGATCACAACAAGGACGCGATGGGCGCGACCTTGGTTAACCCGCAGGAGAAATCATCATGGCAAACATCGGCACCTTCACCGCAGAGAAAGACGGCTTCACCGGCACGCTCCGCACCCTGACCTTGAACGTCAAGGTCAAGCTGGTTCCCAACGACAAGGGTGACAACGAAAGCGCCCCGACTTCCGCGTACAGACGGCGGGCCACGACATCGGCGCGGGGTGGCGCAAGGTCAGCAAGGCCGAACGGCCCTACGTGTCCGTGACCCTGGACGATCCTTCGTTCCCGGCGACGGTCTATGCCCGCCTGATCGAAGGCGAGGACGGCACGCACGACCTGATCTGGTCGCGCAGCAAGCCCCAGGCGGCCTGACGGCCGCTCGCAGCGCCGCACGCACGGGCGTCGGCAATCACTCCGCGCCTGGTACGTCCAGGGCCGGTATTGCATCGGTGACAGCCGGATGGCTCGAAGCCCGTGACAGCATGCACAGGATGGCGTGTCGGCGCTGCACGCGCCGCCGGGCTTTCGGGCTGCGCCCCGTGCCGGCACGCCGTCACGGCCATGCGGCGTCAATCCCTCACGCCTTCGCGCCTGCGGCGCTGCGCGCCGCCGCTTGCAGGGCAATCCGCGCGATACGCCTACGGCGCGTCGCGCTCCTTCAATACAGCCTCCAGTTCCTGCCGCACCTGCGCCAGAAGCTGATCGGTCTTGCGCGTGCTGTCGCCGGCATAGGCCAGCGTCAGCAGCGTGAGCGGATGCACGTCCATGACCTCGCACAGCTCGGTCAGCTTGTGCATGGTCGGGCTTTTCAGGTCGCGCTCCAGCAAACTCAGGTAGGTACGGCTGGAGACGTCGGAGAACGCTTCCTGGCTCAAGCCGCGCGCTTTCCTGACCGTCCGTATTGCCGTTGCCAATGAGTGTTTCGCTGCCACCTATGGTTTTCCTTAGAAAACCAAGATGACATCCGATTGCGCACTATAGGGCTACAAACTATAGTGCGCATTTTGTGCCATCCTACGCTTTCGTGCCTTTACGGAAATCCGCATCTGCGGATGGCTCCAAATTCAGGGAATCGGATCCGTGTCTTTCCCGCTTTCTACAATTCCGCTTGTGCGCTTCCGTTCTTCTACGGATGCGATGGATTGCGTATCGGTGCTTGCACACGGATGCACGGACACGGTTCGGCGGTTCTGCGTTTCGGCACAAAAGCGCATCTGCGCGTCCTCGGTTTCGTGGGGATTCCGACCATGACTCTGCCGCTTGTCACCGCCGATGAACACGCCCGGCTGCTGGCCCACGGCGCGGCGCGCGCTGCCGGCCAGCACCTCGACCCGCTGCCCGTGGTGCGGCTATTCACCCCGGACGCGCACGCGACATGGCTGCTGGTGTCGCTCGATCCTGCGGATGGCGACACGGCTTACGGTCTGATCGACCTCGGCATCGGGATGCCGGCGCTGGGCACGATCAAGCTGTCGGACCTGGCCGGCATCGTCGGCCCGCGCAAGCTGCCGGTGCGGCGGGATCGGTATTTCCAAGCAGCACGCCCGCTGTCGGAGTACGTCCGGCTGGCCCAGGAGAACGGCTCGATCACGGACTGAGCGAACCATGCGCGGCCTGCCGCGACAGGTCGGCGCAGCCCGTCCAGCCGGGGCGCATTGTGACTATTTCGGTCTTAGTCGAGACCGTGCGGGTCTGATTCCGCACTCTTGCACCGAAGCGGTGCGACTGTGTTGGAAACAGTCATGGTCTTCGGCGCGGACTTCGGCACGGTGTCTGATGCTGACCGTCAATTCCTGGCGGTGCAGCCGTCGTATTAAGACGATTTTCGCAATGCACCGGAGCCGATCAGTCTTGACGCTAGCAGCAACACCTTATCCGACCATGATGACGCTTTGATGTTGAAACGATAGCTCCCCGTACATCGAAAACCGTGTCGACGTTCCTGCTGACCTTCAGGAGGCACCGTCATGGCCGAGCCGAGCGTTGAACACTGGTATCCGACTGCCGCGTATCTCTACACGCTGCACCTTGATGACCCCGCGCTGGCCTGGGAGTACCTGCGCCGCCATCCCGACTACCGGCGTGACTGGCTGCGCTGGCGCCGCCGACCGGATGTGGCGCACCGCTGGGGCCTGCGCCTGCTGGAAGACCCGGCACTGGACGCGCGCGACGCGCACCCCGCCTGGTTTCCCGACCACGATGCGGTGGTGCAGCTTTATCCCGATACCGACCCGCCGCCCGATGCCTGTGCCTTCGAGTTCTGGCGCATCCCCGGCCGCAAGCAACTGATCCACGATGGCAAGCGCCTGGTGCTGGTGTCGCGCTGGCCCGGCCGCTACATGCGGCTCGCGCTGGTGCCAGGCCTGGAAGACGGCATGGCCTACCTCTACGCCACGCGCGCTTGCACCACGCCCTGCGCACGCTATCGAGCGCTTGCGGCCGGACTGGACGCCCTGGCCGTGGCGACAGCTGCCGCGCCTGCTGCGGCGGCCCGCTCCCGGCCCACGCCCGCCGCGCTGTTGGAACTGCACACGCTTCAGGCGCTCGACGCGACCCTGGCGGGCGCGTCCTTGCGCAAGGTGGCCGAAGGGTTGTTCGGCGCGGAGGCCATCGCGGCCGACTGGCACAAGGACAGCGCCTTGCGCGCTCGCGTGCGGCGGCTGGTGCGCCGTGGCGATGCGCTGATGCGCGGCGGCTACCGCCGCCTGGCACAGCTTCCGCCGTTCCCGCTGCACTAGCGGAGATAAGAAGGGGGACGTTTCGCGTCCCTTGCAGAACGTCCCTTAGCAAGAAGCCTAGCTTTCTTGAAAGTGCCTCCATCCGGCCGCGTGGTGTGGCCGGGCTTGATGGAGGACCACCCCATGCGACCTGCTCCCTTGCGGCCTGCTGCCGCCGCCGTCGCTGCACCCGTGCAGCCCCAACGCTACCTGACCAACGACGAGGCCGCCGAGTATCTGCGCCTCAGCCCTCGCACGCTGGAGAAGCAGCGCGTGATCGGCGGCGGACCGAAGTTCCGCAAGTTCGGCCGGCGCGTCATGTATGCGGTGGCCGACCTCGATGCCTGGGCCGATTCGCGCAGCTACGAGGCCACGTCCGATCCTGAATACGCCGAGAACCATTCGGCCGACAGCCGTGCGCGCTGATCGGCGCATCGCCGGTGGCCATCGCCATGTCCAGCCCGCCAGGGCAAGCCTTGCCGCAGCGCGAACAGCTCGACCTGTTCCGCGCGCTGCCGGGCGACATGGCGCCGCGCGACAGCCAGGACTTGATGGCCTTTCCGTTCTTCTCGCTCGCCAAGTCGCGGCGCACCGCGCCGATCGACTTCCGAGCGGGCGGCATCACCATCCGGGTGGAGGGCACCGCCGAACATGGCATCGCCACCATCTGGGATGCCGACGTGTTGATTTGGGCCGCCTCGCAGATCGTGGAAGCGCGCGACGCGGGCATTCGCCCGTCGCGCTGGATACGCGCCACGCCCTACGAGATCCTGCGCTTTATTGGACGAGGGACATCTCTCAACGACTACCTGCGCCTGAAAGCCGCGCTGGATCGCCTGCAATCGACCAGCGTGGCCACGTCCATCCGCGAAACCACAGGAAGGCGCTTGCATCGCTTCTCGTGGATCAACGAGTGGAAGGAACTGGCCGACGCCAGCGGCGTGCCGCTGGGCCTCGAATTGATCCTGCCGGATTGGTTCTATGCCGGCGTGGTGGACGCCGCTTTGGTGCTGACCATCGACCCCGCGTACTTCCGCCTCAAAGGCGGCATCGAACGCTGGCTGTACCGCCTCGTGCGCAAGCACGGCGGCAAGCAGCCGGACGGCTGGCAGTTCGACTTCCGGCACCTGCACCGCAAGTCGGGCAGCGCGGCGCGCTTCTCGGACTTCGCCTACGACCTGCGCGTCCTGGTGGCGCGGCAGTCGCTGCCCGGCTACGTCCTCGGCATCGATGCGATGCCGGAGGAAGGATTGGAACTGCTGACCTTTCGGCCCGTGCTGCATACGGCACGGGGATAACTGCGGCAAAGCCTGTGGACGGCCTCGTGCTATCAGGAGTACCGGGTATCGTGCTATCAGGAGTACGCCTATCGTGCTATCAGGAGTACGAAAACGCCGGAAAGCCAATAACGGCGCGGGTTTGCGCCCTCTCTAACTTACCTAACTATAAATCTCTAACTTTTAGTAGAAGCGCGCCGATTCGGTGGACAACCACCGAACGGCACGGCGAACAGCGTTTCGCACGGCAGGCAAAGCCTGGCTTTCCAGCATGGAGGGCCACGCAATGATCGTCGCGCTGCTCAACCAAAAAGGCGGCGTCGGCAAGACCACGCTCGCCACGCACATCGCCGGCGAACTGGCGATGCGCGGGCAGTCGGTCATCCTGCTGGATGCCGACCCGCAGGGTTCATCGCTGGACTGGACGCAACGCAGAAGCCAGCAAGGCTTGCCACGGCTGTTCAGCGCCGTGGGCCTGGCCCGAGAAACGCTGCATCAGGAAGCGCCAGAACTCGCCCGCCGCGCAGATCACGTCATCATCGACGGGCCGCCCAGGATCGCCGCCTTGGCGCGCTCCGCGCTGCTGGCGGCCGAGCGCGTGCTGATCCCGGTGCAGCCCAGCCCCTACGACCTCTGGGCCAGTGCCGAGATGGTGGCGCTGATCCGTGAAGCACAGGTGTTCCGGCCTGCGCTGCGCGCGGCCTTCGTCATCAACCGCCGCGTCAGCACCACGGTGATCGGCCGGGAGGCGCGGCAGTCGCTGGCCGAACAGCCGCTGCCGGCGCTGCGCTCGGAAGTGCGTCAGCGCATCGTGTTCGCCGACAGCGTGGCCGCTGGCCGGCTCGCACGCGAGACGGCGCCCGACAGCGCCGCCGCGCGCGAGATCGCCGCACTGGTGGACGAGCTGCTGCGGTGGCCGACATGACAGCGAAGCCACCACGCAGCAAGCGCGTCGGCATCGGCGCACGTCCGCCTGCGAATCCGCACGCCGAAGCGTGGATTCGCCAGGGCGCCGCCGATGCGCTCAACAAGGGCGACCTCTACACCGCACGCCTCACGCTCGATGTGACGCCCGCGATGCGTGCTCGCATCAAGGTGTCGGCCTTCACGCGAGGCGTGACGGTGGCCGAACTGCTGCGCGCTTTGCTGGAGCGGGAGTTTCCCGAGCACCGCATGGAGAACACACCATGAACGCATCCACTGCACCCACCGCGAACGCGGCCACGGCTGCCGCATCGCCTCCGGCCGCGCCGTCGCTCGCGGTACTCGCCGGCCAGGACGGCAACGTGCCGCTGACGCGCGTATCGCTGGCCTACATCGAACTGCGCTTCAAGCTTTACCTGCGCTTCGGCGAACCGGCGCGCACGCTGCAGCTCGACCGCTGGCGGCGCTGCGCGGTGTTCCTGCCACGTGCGATGTTCTGCCGCGTGCGCTGGCAGGCCAACGACTACGGCACGATCCGCTGGCAGCTCATGGTGATGCAGGCTGGCACGCCGCTGGATGCCTTGCAGCGCATCCCCGGCGTGCGGCCTAGCGCGCGCCTGCTGCTGCATGCTGAAGGCGAGAACTCGGTGCGCGCCGTGCTGGAACGCATCGACGCCATCGAGGCGCTGGGCATCGCCCCGTCTGCCGTCTCGCCCGCGCACTGGCGCACGCTGGGCAACCGGCTCGCGGCGCGCCTGCCGCTGCCCGAATACACCGCCGAGCGGCACGCCGCCTGGCTCGCCGGGAAGGTGCTGCCATGACGACCGTTTCCACTTCGTCCGCGTCGCCGCGTCCTCGCTCGCGCCTGCGCGCTCGCATCGTGCTCGCGGGCCTGACCGCCTGCGGCCTCGCTGCGCTGGCCTGGGCGGCTTTCGTGTCGCCGCTGCCGCGCCTGACGTACAACCCATCCGACAGCGTGGCGGTCGGCTGGTATCGCATCGAACCGTTCGACCCGCGCACCGCCTCGCTGCCACGTCCGTTGTCCGTGGACAGCATCGTGCTGGTGCCGCTGCCAGCCGAGGCTGCCGCACTGGCTGCGCAGCGCGGCTACCTGCCGACGCGCGTTCTGCTGCTCAAACGTGTAGGCGCAGTCGCACCGCAACACGTTTGCATCGTCGCTGGTCAGGTACGCATCGACGGCGTGCCTTCGGCCGCCGTGCTGGCTGCCGACCGGCTGGGCCGGCCGCTGCCATCCTGGCCGCAATGCCGCCGCCTTGCGCCTGGCGAACTGTTCCTGTTGAGCGTGACGAATCCGGCATCGTTCGACAGCCGCTATTTCGGGCCGGTCAGCGCATCCACCGTGATCGGCGTCGCGCATCCGGTCTGGCTGGAGGCACGCCCATAATGGCCGCTGATTCGCTGCACGTTGTCGCGCAACCCATCGTGCCATCGGGCGTGTCGTTCCGACTGCTGCTGCCGTGTCGTCGCGCGTGCAGTGCGAGCGCATCTGCGCTGCACTTCGCGCAACACCCGGCGCAGCCATCCAACGTGCAGGCGTCTTGCCTTGAACACGCCCGGCCTATGGCCGTCGCCGCGTTCGCCGGCGGGCTGGCTGCGGGTGCAGCAGCGCCGCCAGGCCGCCGACGCCCGGAGCGACAGCGAGGGGCGAAGGCGGAAGGCAAGACAAAAGGGTTCGGCACTCTGCCGCCCGCAAAGCCAGTCTGCACATGGGGGTGGCGCGGCACGGAGCGGCTTCGCCGTCGTGCCGCGTGGGGCGCGAGGCCCGCGCCAATGCAGGCATGCCCGCGTGCTTCGCACGACAGGACACGCCAGAGCTTGCGGGGAGCGCAGCCATGACCGACCGCCGCGACGACGATTTCCGGGTGCGCCCCAGTGCCCCGAAGAACCGGGGCAAAGGCCAGGGCCAGAGCTTCGTTTCCAAGGTGCTCAAGCAGGCTGGCAAGGCCAGCGGCGGCAAGTCCTCGATGCGCCATTCCGTAGCCGGGGCCAGCGGCGCACGCGCTGGCCAGCGTCCCGGCTCGCGCCTGGGGCGCGGCCATACGGCGGCGCGCTTCGCTGGGGCGAAGCTGACGCCCATGTCTCGGCGCGTGACGATCAAGACCCTGCTGGTCAATCAACGCAATGCCAGCCCGCAATCGCTCGCCAAGCATCTGCGCTACATCGAGCGCGACGGCGCCGGCCGCGATGGCGATCCTGGGCGGGCCTACGGGCCGCAGACCGACGAAGCCGACCTTGACGCTTTCAAAGAGAGGGCCGCCGACGACCGGCATCATTTCCGCTTCATCGTCTCACCGGAAGACGGCGCCGAGCTGGACGACCTGCGCACCTACACCCGGCATTTTGTGAACCGCATGGAAGCCGACCTGGGCACACGGCTGGATTGGGTGGCAGTCGATCACTGGAACACCGACAACCCGCACACGCATTTGATCGTCCGCGGGCGTGACGACACGGGCAAAGACCTCATCATCGCGGGCGACTACATCGCCCACGGCTTCCGGCATCGGGCCGCCGAACTGGCGACCGAATGGCTGGGGCCGCGCACCGAACTGGAGATCCAGCAGACCTTGCAGCGCGAAGTGGAACAGGAGCGGTGGACGAGCCTCGACCGCACGTTGCAACGCGAGGCCGGCGAGGATGGTTGGGTGCAGATCGAACGCTTCAACGAACCCCGGCTGCAACGCCAACGCCTGCTGCTGATCGGCCGGCTGCAACGCTTGCAGCGGCTTGGCCTGGCCGACGAGGTGCAGCCCGGCATCTGGGCCGTGCATGCGGACGCGGAGAAGACCTTGCACGCCTTGGGCGAGCGTGGCGACATCATCCGTAGCATGCAGCGGGCGATGAGCGGCCAGCCGCGAGAACTGGCGGTGTTCGAGCCGGGCGATAGCCGCACCATCATCGGCCGCGTTGCGGCGAAAGGGCTGGTCGACGAGCTGCACGACCGTGGCTATCTGGTCATTGATGGCGTGGACGGCAAGGCCCACTACGTTGCCTTGAGCGCCCGCGACGAGTTGGCGAACTATCCCACCGGAGCCGTGATGGAGGTACGCGGTTCTGCCGAGGTGCGGGCGGCCGACAAGAACATTGCCGCGCTAGCGAGCGATGGCCTGTACCGCACCGATCATCACCTGGCGATCGAACAGGGTCGGGCCAAGGCCGGCCGCGATCCACAGGAAGTCGTCGCGGCCCATATCCGCCGGCTGGAAGCCCTGCGCCGCGCCGGCATCGTGGAGCGCGTGGCCGAAGGGCTATGGAAGGTGCCGGACGACCTGGCCGAGCGTGGCCGCCAGTACGACGCGCAACGCCTGGGCGGCCTGGCGGTGGAGCTGAAATCGCACCTACCCATCGAGCGACAGGCCCGCGTGATCGGGGCTACCTGGCTCGATCAGCAGTTGATCGGTGGAGGCAGGGGGCTGGGACACCTGGGTTTTGGGGCCGAGGTCAAGGACGCGTTGCGCAAGCGCGCCGACTTCCTCAAAGAACAGGGGCTAGTCCAGCGGCGGGGGCAGCGCGTAATCCTCGCCCGCAACCTGCTGGGGACGCTGCGTAATCGGGAACTTGCGCAGGCCGCCAAGGACATTGCCGCAGAAACCGGCTTGGAGCATCGCTCTGTGACGGACGGGCAGCGCGTGGCTGGCATCTACCGGCGCCCCATCATGCTCGCCAGCGGGCGCTATGCGATGTTGGACGATGGCATGGGATTCAGCTTGGTGCCGTGGAAGCCGGTGATCGAACAGCGGCTTGGGCTGCAGCTCGCCGCGACGGTGCGCGGCGGCGCCGTGTCGTGGGAAATTGGAAGGCTGCAAGGGCTACAAATGTAGTGTAGGCGCCTTCGTGCGCCGCTATGCCCTAAACCATGGCGACCCCCTTGTAGCTAGGGAGGCTCATACCTTCGGCGCATCGCTAGTTGACACGAGACGCCCCGGTGCGATAATGCCTACTTAGACGACACCTGTTGTTTATCTTGGCTAGGCCCTAGGACACCATGAAAAAAAACTCTACTTGCACCACCAAGGGCGCAGGGAAAGCACTGTCCGAGGATGCTCGAATCGAGCGCACTCGAACGCAGCTAACGGAAGCAGTGCTTGCCCTTGCCAGCGAACGCGATATCACGACAGCTTCGGTCGCCGAACTGACCCGTCGAGCAGGCATCAATAGAGCGACGTTCTACGATCACGCAAGTTCACCAGTCGAGTTCCTGACTGGTGTGCTGTCCGCTGATCTCGATGATCTGCGTGATGAAGCAATGGAGATTGCACCAATCTCTCTTGTGCGCGATCGCAGTCGTCGAGTTCTTCGCAAGATGATCGATCACGTCCTTCGTTACGAGAATGTATATGGAGAAGGGCACGCATCCTCTACATACGCACTTCGCGTAGTCCTTGCGGAGCACGTCGAGAAATCCGTGCATGTCATATTGCAGGGGGGAGTTGGCAATCCTCCTGACAAGAGCCGCGAAGCGCTTTCAATTTACGCAGCGTTCCTCGCTCATGGTGTCGCTGGAGCCTTTGACTCCTGGCTAAAACAGCCGTCTCCCCGCGACGCCGAAAAATTCATCTTCCTTATCGAAGCACTGTACCCCTCTTGGTACTGGGAAGGTTCGCTTTCGTGACATCGAAAAGAAAGTTGGAATTTATGTCCATCAAAATTACCGGAGAAATCATCATGAAGGCTGCCGTACTCAACGCTAACGATGGGGTGTTTTCCGTCGAGGACATAGAGATAGACCACCCTAAGGGGCGCGAAGTGTTGGTGGAAGTCAAGGCCTCTGGCCTATGCCACTCGGATCTGCACTTGGCAGAACATGATTATGGCTATCCCTTGCCGGCAGTCCTCGGTCACGAGCTTGCAGGAGTCGTCAAAGAAATTGGCCCTGATGTCAGGGAGTTCGCAGTCGGCGATCACGTTGTTGGATCGTTGATTCAGTATTGCGGGCATTGTGAGGCTTGCCTCGATGGTCGTACCTATCAGTGTGCGCACCCGGAAGAGACCTTGCGCGGCATCAACGAGGAACAGCGCCTTACCCGCGATGGAAAGCCGGTTACTCCGATGTTTGGCACGGCGGCCTTCGCGGAATACTCGTTGGTTCACGAGAACCAATTGGCAAAAGTTCCGAAGGAACTGCCGTTCCCGCAGGCGTCAATTCTCGGTTGTGCCTGCGTGACTGGTGCAGGTGCCGCCATCAATACGGCGGCAGTCAAACCG
The DNA here is from genome assembly GCF_025666195.1 of Xanthomonas sp. CFBP 8443. Taxonomy (NCBI): domain Bacteria; kingdom Pseudomonadati; phylum Pseudomonadota; class Gammaproteobacteria; order Lysobacterales; family Lysobacteraceae; genus Xanthomonas; species Xanthomonas sp. CFBP 8443. Next base: position 4,894,245 of record NZ_CP102592.1, on the reverse strand, counting down.
GGCGACACCGTGGCTGTGATCGGCGTCGGGGGCGTCGGCCTGAATGTCATATCAGGCGCAAAGCTGGCCGGCGCGGAGCGAATCATTGCTATTGACACCCAGCCTCTTAAAGAATCGCTTGCGCGCCAGTTCGGCGCAACAGATTTCGTTCTCGCAACCGATGGCGATCCCGTTGAAACAGTGCGCGCACTGACCAATGGTGGGGTCGATCACGCGTTCGAGGTGATTGGACTCAAGTCGACCACCGAGCAATCCATCAAGATGCTCCGCAAAGGCGGCGGTGCCTACTTGATCGGAATGCACAAGCCCAACTCGCCAATCAATGTTGATGCCTTGATGGATCTCTTGGTCAATCAAGTGTCCATCCAGGGCGTGTATATGGGATCAACAAACATCAAGCGCGACATCCCAATGTATGCCTCTCTCTATTTGCAAGGACGATTCAATCTCGACGACCTGATTTCCCGAGAAATAAGCATCAATGAAATCAATGATGCTTATCAAGAGTTAAAGCGCGGCGTCGTTGCACGCAGTGTTATCACTCGTTTTTGATACCAACTTTCCTTTGAGAAGAAATGCCATGACTAACAAATACAAAATCCTAGTCGATGGAAAGCTTGTGGATGGACCATCCAGTATCGACGTGATTAATCCGGCGAGTGGAAAAGTTTTCGCAACTTGTGCACGCGCGGATGAACAGCTACTCAATCAGGCTGTAAGTGCAGCCAAACGGGCCTTTTCGAGCTGGTCGACGTTGAAACAGGAGGAAAGGAAGATCTACTTGAACAAGCTGGCTGATGCGCTGCAAGCGCGTCAACAAGAGCTCACGGAACTACTCACACGCGAACAGGGCAAGCCCCTTTCTCAAGCCGGCTACGAAGTCGCAGGGTCGATAGCGATTCTGCGCTTCTATGCGAGCTTCGACTTGCCCCTCCATATCCGCAAAGAAGCCGAAGACGGCAGGATTCTTGAGCAGCGGATCCCCTTGGGCGTTGTTGCGGCCATAACGCCTTGGAATTTCCCCCTGGCACTGCTTTTCATCAAAATCGGACCGGCGCTCAGCGCAGGCAATACAATGGTCGCAAAGCCTGCCCCGACTACACCGTTGACTACGGCGTTGTTGGGTGAGATCGCCGCCAACATCCTTCCTCCTGGGGTGCTGAATGTAATTGTGGATGCCAATGATCTTGGCAGCCTGCTCACCAGTCACCCGGACGTGGCAAAGGTCGCTTTCACCGGCTCGACCGCGACGGGCAAGCGAGTAATGGAAAGCGCCGCGGCGACGGTGAAGCGATTAACGTTGGAGCTGGGCGGTAACGATGCGGCCATCATTCTCGATGATGCCGACGTGAAGGAAGTTGCCCCCAAGGTCTTCAACGCAGCGATGCTCAACGCTGGTCAAGTTTGCTTGGCCGCCAAGCGCATCTATGCCCCTCGTTCGCTGCATGATGCGCTGTGCAGCGAGCTTGCCAAGTTGGCTAATGAGGCCGTCGTCGGCGACGGGTTCAATCCGGACACGCAGATTGGCCCACTGCAAAATCGGCAGCAATTCGAGAAGGTTCTGGCGCTCATTGAAGATGCGCGTAGCCACGGAACGGTGATTGCGGGAGGCGCGGCCTTGCCGCGGGATGGATTTTTCATTCAACCCACTGTAGTGCGCGATCTTCACGACGATGTCCGCTTGGTGCGGGAAGAACAGTTTGGCCCTGTCATCCCCATCCTGTCCTATGAAACGGAAGATGAGGTCGTCCGGCGCGTCAACGATTCGGAGTATGGCTTGGGGTGCACGATCTGGACCAGCAATGCGGAACGAGGCGCCCGACTCGCCTTGCGTGTTGAGTCGGGCACGGTTTGGGTAAACAAGCACTTTGACATCCCGCTCGACGTTCCGTATGGGGGCGCCAAGGAATCGGGTATCGGCCTCGAATCGGGAATTGAAGGGATTGAAGCTTTTACCCAGGTGAAAATCATCAATATCGCGAACAAAATCGCGTCCTGAATGCCGTTTCGGCGCAGGGATGATGGTTTGCGACTCCCTAAATCTGATTGGCTCCTCTTAAGGCCCCATTGCAGCTATGCATCCGCTGAGATCGGTGTATAGATTGCAGCGAATCCTAAGCGAGGTTTCCTGTTTTAGAGAGTCAACCCGAAATAACGTATCGGCCTGCAGGTTTGCACCTGCCGTTAGGAATGTAGATGAAAGAAAACGAAATCAGGCACCGTATCGTTATTGTGGGCGGTGGCGTTGCTGGTATGGAAATTGCCACTGCACTGGCTCGAAAGGGAAAGAATCGCAGAAATTTTCCCTCAGTCACGCTCGTGGATCGTGAGTGGGCACATGTATGGAAGCCGATGCTACACACGATTGCAGCTGGCACGCGCGACATTTCACAACAGCAAACGCCGTATATCGCTCATGGCAGTTACGTTGGATTCTCCTTTGAGCCGGGAGATTTGCTTGGAATCGATCGCGAAGCGCGCGCGATCCGGCTCGCTGCACTCTATGCGCCTGACGGACGACTATTGATCCCTGAACGTGGATTGGCTTACGACACCTTAGTGTTATCACTTGGCAGTCAAGCCAACGACTTTGGTACGCCAGGAGTGGAAGCCCACTGCCGCAAGATAGATTCCCGTCAGCAGGCAGAGGCTTTCAATCAGGAAATCAGATTTCGCATCCTCCAATGCCTCGCGCAAGACTTGCAACTGTCAATTGGCATCGTAGGGGGCGGCGCAACTGGCGTAGAACTGGCAGCAGAATTAGTACAGCTCACCGAATCCTCCGTCGCATACGGCGCAAGCGATCTGGCATCACGACTAGCGATCACGCTGATAGAAAGCGGGCCACGTCTCTTGCCCGCATTTCCCGAAGACATTTCCGTCTCCACTCGTGCGCGTCTGGAAGCACTCGGGGTTCGTGTCGTGACTAATGCGCATGTCAAGTCTGTCGATGACCAAGGCTTTGCAATGGATGACGGGACAAGACTGGAAGCTTCTCTGAAAGTGTGGGCGGCAGGAGTAAAAGCTCCGGATTTTCTGTGGGGTTTAGGTGGACTTGAATCCAATCGAGCCAACCAAGTTCTAGTCGAGCCATCGCTGCAATCTACTGTGGATTCCAATATCTATGCGCTCGGCGATTGTGCAAGTTTGACGCTTACCGGTGCCATTCGTGCCTTGCCACCTACGGCTCAGATCGCCCATCAGCAGGCCTTGCACTTGATTCGCTATCTCCCTATTGCAATTCTGCATAAGGCCAGTATTCCACCATTCCAGCCCCAAGTCCTTGGCTCTCTAGTTTCGCTAGGAGAATACGGAGCTTTCGGGTCTTTGGGGAAGTTCGGCTTCTTCAAGGGGACGACTATACGCGGACGACTAGCTCAGTTCGGCCACGTCATGTTGTACCGGAGCCATCAAGCGCGGCTCCACGGAATCCTGCGCGGTAGCCTTCTATGGTTCGTTGATAGATTAAATGCCCGTCTGCGCGCTCCGATACGCCTGGACTAAGTAGTCATGTGTCTCAGGGCTCCCTTTGGGAATTGAGTTAACAGAAGCAATATCGAGTCAATATTTCAGGAGCGCATCATGAAGTTCAATCGTTTAGGAAATACCGGATTGTTCGTATCAGAGCTTGGCCTTGGCACTATGACATTCGGCGAAAACCGGGACTACCCGCTGCTCGGTGGAGTGGGGCAACAGGAAGCCAACGCGTTTGTTTCGCACGCCCTTGAGAGCGGAGTTAATCTCTTTGATACAGCCGATGGGTATTCCCTCGGAAGTTCTGAGCAAATCCTTGGGAAAGCTCTTCGCAATTCTGGCGTGCAACGCGAAAGCTATCTGATCGCTACCAAAGCATTTTTGGCGATGGGTAGTGGGCCAAACGATGCAGGTTCTTCGCGGGGCCATCTGCTCAATGCTGCAAAAGGAAGCCTTAAACGGCTGGGGGTTGACTATATTGACATTTATCAACTGCATGGATTTGATCCGGCCACACCGATCGAAGAATCATTGCGAGCGATTGATGATCTCGTCCGTCAAGGCCTTGTCCGCTATGTGGGCGTATCGAATTGGGCTGCATGGCAAATTGCTAAAGCACTTGGAATTTCGGAGCGTTTAGGACTCACTCGCTTCTCATCGCTTCAAGCCTACTACTCGGTAGTCGGGCGAGATTTAGAGCAGGAAATTGCTCCCATGTTGCTGAGTGAAGGCGTCGGGCTGATCGTGTGGAGTCCGCTCGCGGGCGGGTTCCTCAGTGGGAAAAGGCAGCGGGACATGCCTGAACCCGAAGGTAGCCGCCGATCAGCAATGCAATTTCCCCCGATAGATGGGACGCGTGGTTTTGAAACGCTGGACGTGCTTCGTTCTATTGCCGACGCACATGACGCGTCAGTAGCCCAGATTTCACTTGCATGGCTGCTAAGCCAGAGGGCGGTTTCGTCTGTTCTGATCGGGGCAAAACGCATGGATCAATTGGAAGATAACCTCAAAGCAGCTGAGTTGCAGTTGACGCAACATGAGTTGAATTTAATCGCTAGAGTTAGCGGCTTGCCCGCCAATTACCCCAGATGGATGCTCGATTTCCAAGGGGCTGAGAGAAATAGCCTCCTCGTTCAATCCAATTGGTGAGATTTTGCATTAAATCGGGATGCACTGCCAGAGCATCGAAAGCGTCACAATCGACTGCTGGCTGAGTGGAACTTTGCGACAGTGGTTGGAGCCATTTTCGTAAATTGGATAAAAGGTGAATCGGCGATATGGAAATACGACACCTTCGCTGTTTCCTGGCTGTCGCCGAAGAGCTCCACTTCGCCCGTGCTGCGGAGCGACTGCACATTGAGCAATCACCCCTTTCACGAGCCATCAAGGAGCTAGAGGAGGACTTGGGCGCACAGCTCTTTGTTCGCACGACGCGCAGAACCCGTCTCACCCGCGCCGGCATGCTGTTTTTGGAGCACGTCCCCCGTGTCTTCGCTGCCTTGGAGCAGGCGCGCGGCAGTGTGCGAGCCGCTGTCAATGGTTTTCACAGTCAGTTGCGGGTAGCGCTTTCGGATGGCATTCCACCGTCTCGGTTTTCGACCTTCCTGGCGTTGTGCCGCCAGGAAGAACCGGAGATCGAGATACGTCTATCCGAGGTTCCACTGGCACAGCAGATCAAAGGGCTGCACGACGATTTGTATGACGTAGGTTTCGCGAGATCAGATGAAGTCGGCGACGGAATCATCGCCGAAGCAATCTGGAAGGATCCCTTGATGGTGGCAGTGCCTGCCCGTCATCCTCTGCTAACGTACAAGCGCATTCCATTGGAAGAAATACTGCGTTATCCGCTGGTACTTGGCGATCTTCATGCGTGCGAAGGCTGCTCGCGGCAGATTGAACGGGTGCTGCGGAAAGTTGATCAAGAGCCATTGATTGCTGAACGGGTTGCATCCATTGACCTGATGATGGCGCTGGTGGCGGCGGGTTTCGCCTTGGGCCTGGCTGGGGCTTCGCAGATCGCTACCAGCCGCGAATCGGGCGTCGTGGCCCGTCCGCTAGCATCTCGCGTTCCACCGTTGACGACATATCTGCTGCGCCCGGCAGGCGATCCCTCGGAAACCCTGGCTCGCTTCATCGACCGTGTGCAGGCCATCGAATCGCCCGAAGGCAGCAGGCCCCTGCCGGGCCTTGATGCCGACACCCCGGAGGAACCCGAGCCATGATGAAGAGCATCCCCTTCCTGCTGGTCGCGGTGCTGACCGCCTGCGGTCAATCGGAGACGCCCAAGCAGGCTGACGTGCCGACCGTGGAGGAACTGGCTGCCGATCCGGCACGGTTAAAAGAGTTGCGCCAGCAGTGCAAGGCCGATCGCGCCAGACTGGGCGACGTGTTGTGCAACCGGGTAGCCGAGGCCACACGCAAGCGGTTCTATGGCGATGGCACGGTGCCCTATACGCCGCCGGAGAGTCCGCCCAAGTTTTGATCGTAGGCACTTCACTACGACTCTTCCGATTTCTTGCTCGACACGCCGCAACGCGCCATCGCTTGCGGCGTTTTTACTGCCTGCGCTCGTGCGCGAAATCTCACTTTTTTATCGACCTTTCTCCCGATAACGGTCTTTGACCGGCACCGACCCAGCACCGATTCTCGCGTCATGCGGCACGTCCTTGTGCCGCGTGTGAACGAGGAATCAGCGCAGAGGAAATCGGAGGCCAGTCAATGCAAGCTCAGGGCGTGTTGTTCGGACAGATCGCGGTTGTTTTCAGCATCGTGATCGCCGGTGTGTGGAGTGCAACGCAATGGACAGCCGCCGCGCTGGCCTACCAACTACGCCTTGGCTCGCCCTGGTTCGATTTCTTCGGTACGCCGGTCTATCACCCGTGGCGGCTGTTCGAGTGGTGGTTCTTCTTCGATGCCTACGCGCCGCACGTCTTCGACGTAGGCGGCGCCATTGCGGGCGGCAGCGGCCTGGTCGCCGTAGTGGTCGCCATCGCCATGTCGGTGTGGCGCTCGCGGCAATCGCGGCTGGTGACGACCTACGGCTCGGCACGATGGGCCAACACCGCCGACATTCGCAAGGCCGGGCTGATGCAGTCGGTCGGCGTCTTTCTCGGTCTGCATGACGGACAGTACCTGCGTCATGAAGGCCCGGAACACGTCCTGACGTTCGCGCCCACGCGCTCGGGCAAAGGCGTGGGCCTGGTGGTGCCGACCTTGCTGTCCTGGCCTGCATCGGCAGTGATCCACGACATCAAGGGTGAGAACTGGCAGATCACCGCCGGCTGGCGCTCGCGCTTCTCGCATTGCCTGCTGTTCAACCCCACCGATGCTAGTTCGGCCGCGTACAACCCGCTGCTGGAAGTGCGGCGCGGCGCGCATGAAGTGCGCGACGTGCAGAACATCGCCGACATTCTCGTTGACCCCGAAGGCGCACTGGAGAAGCGCAATCACTGGGAGAAGACTTCGCACGCGCTGCTGGTCGGCGCCATTCTGCATGTGCTCTACGCGGGCGAGGACAAGACGCTGCGTGGCGTCGCCAACTTCCTCAGCGACCCGGCGTGCCCGTTCGAGCTGACGCTGCATCGGATGATGACGACGAAGCACCTGGGCGATGCACCGCACCCGGTTGTCGCGTCCGCCGCGCGTGAAGTGCTCAACAAGAGCGACAACGAGCGGTCTGGCGTGCTCTCCACCGCGATGAGCTTCCTGGGCTTGTACCGCGACCCCACGGTGGCCGAAGTCACTTCACGCTGCGACTGGCGTATCGCCGACCTGATTGCGTCCGAGCATCCCGTTTCGCTGTACCTGATGGTGCCGCCTTCGGACATAAGCCGCACCAAGCCGTTGATCCGGCTCATCTTGAACCAGATCGGGCGACGCCTCACCGAATCGCTCGATGGCAGCGATGGCATCGAACGCCGTCACAAGCTGTTGTTGATGCTTGATGAGTTTCCGGCGCTGGGCCGTCTGGACTTCTTCGAGACGGCCCTGGCCTTCATGGCGGGCTACGGCATCCGCAGCTTCCTCATCGCGCAGTCGCTCAACCAGATCGACAAAGCGTATGGGCAGAACCATTCGATTCTGGACAACTGCCATGTCCGGGTGACGTTCGCTACCAACGACGAACGCACGGCCAAACGCATTTCCGAAACGCTGGGCACCGCCACCGAACTGCGCGCGCAGCGCAACTACGCCGGCCACCGGCTCGCGCCGTGGCTCGGGCATCTCATGGTGTCGCGGCAGGAGACGGCCCGACCGCTGCTGACGCCGGGCGAAGTGATGCAACTCCCACCCGATGAATCGGTGGTGATGGTGTCCAGCGTCGCGCCGATCAAGGCCAAGAAGCTGCGCTACTACGCCGACGCCAATTTCAAGCAGCGCGAGTTGCCGCCGCCCGCGCTGGCGGCCGGGCAGTACGCCGACCTGCCACCGGCCCGCGCCGACGACTGGAGCGGCCTGGCGATCCCGGCCGTGCCCGCCGCATCAGCCACGGCCTCCGCCGATGACCTGGGCGGCACCGACGACGGCGGTCCGCGCCGCCAACCCGAACTCTCCGAATCCTTCGCCTACGCCCCCGAGCTGGATGCGCCCGATGACCTGGCGCTGCTCGATGACGACGACGACCTGCCGCTGCCGCTTCCAGGCCAGCTTGACCCGGCCATGCAGCGCACGGCGCGGCTGGCCTCCCTCGACCCCAACGACGGAATCGACTTATGAGCCAATACCGCCTCAATCTTTTTATCCAACACGAGCACGCCAAGCGGCTGGAAGAACTGGCCACCAAGAAAGGCGTCTCGAAATCCAGCATCGTCGCGGCGGCGCTCGCGTCCTGGCTGTCGCCGGACGCGAGCGACCAGCGCGAAGCCGCCATTGCCAAGCGGCTGGATCGCCTGTCGCGGCAGGCCGAACGCCTGGAGCGCGACCAGAACATCCAGATCGAAACGCTGGCGCTGTTCATCCGCTACTTCCTGACCGTCAGCACGCCGGTGCCCGAGGCGCATCAGGACGCGGCCCGTGCCCACGGCAAGGCGCGTTTCGAGCAGTTCATCGAGCAACTCGGCAGGCACCTGCTGCGCGGCCGCAGTCTGGTGCGCGACGTGGTGGAAGAACTGCACCCGGACACCGCGCGCATGGATGACGCGGCGGCGCTGGCCGAAGCCCATGAACGTGCTGCGGAGCGTGCCTCATGAGCGCCATTCCACAGATCCCACCCGAACCACGCTCGTCGGCCACCACTTCACAGGATCGCCGCATCCAGATGCTGCGCACGGCAATGGGGCCGTTGATCGCCGCCGCGCTGGAAGACCCTGACGTGGTGGAAATCATGCTCAACCCCGATCACACCCTATGGGTCGATCGGCTGTCGTCAGGCCGCGCACCGCTAGGCGTGGAACTGTCCGAGGCCGATGGCGAACGCATCATTCGTCTTGTCGCGGCCCACGTCGGCGCGGAAGTCCATCGCGGTCAGCCGCTCTTGACCGCCGAATTGCCCGAGACGGGCGAACGCTTCGAGGGCATCTTGCCGCCGGCAGCGCCGGGGCCGGCGTTCGCGCTGCGCAAGCGGGCCGTGAGCATCATCGGCTTGAATCGCTATGTGGCCGACGGCATCCTGACTGCCGGCCAGGCGGACTTCCTGCGCCGCGCCGTGCGCGAGCGCCAGAACATCCTGATCGCCGGCGGCACCAGCACTGGCAAGACCACGCTCGCCAACGCGCTGCTGGCCGAGATCGCCGCCACGGGCGACCGCGTGCTGGTGCTCGAAGACACCATCGAGCTGCAATGCGCCGCCCGCGACCATGTGCCGCTGCGCACGCGCGCAGGCGTGGTGTCGATGCAGGAGCTGGTGCGCGCCACGATGCGCCTGCGCCCCGACCGCGTGATCGTCGGCGAGGTGCGCGGCGGCGAGGCGCTTGATCTCATCAAGGTGTGGGGCACCGGCCACCCCGGCGGCATCGCCACGATTCACGCCGGTTCCGCCTTGGGCGCGCTGCTGCGCCTGGAGCAACTGATTCTCGAAGTGGCGGTGAATCCGCCGCGCGCGTTGATCGTCGAGGCCATCAACGTCGTCATCCACATCGCCGGGCGTGGCCGTAAGCGCCACGTCGAAAGCATCGCACGTGTCGTCGGTTTCGACGGCGCGGGCTATCGCATGGCGGATGCGCTGGAAACGCCGTTTCCCGAGCTGCCGCCAGTTCCTTCCCCGTCCCCTGAACCCTCTGGAGAACTGCCATGACGCAGATGCACATTCATGCTTTCCGCATTTCGGTAAATCCGGCTTCGGCCTTCGCACGCCTGCGGCGCCTGGCCGCGCCGGCGCAGCACGGCCTGCTGCTGGCCGCCGTCATGCTGATGACAGCTGGCACCGCGCAGGCCGCCGGTTCATCGATGCCCTGGGAGGGGCCACTGACCTCCATCCTCGAATCCATCCAGGGGCCGGTGGCACGCATCGTCGCGGTCATCATCATCATTTCCACCGGCCTGGCGCTGGCCTTCGGCGATACCAGCGGCGGGTTCCGCAAGCTGATCCAGATCGTGTTCGGTCTGTCCATCGCGTTCGCGGCGTCCTCGTTTTTCTTGTCGTTCTTCTCGTTCTCCGGCGGGGCGGTCGTATGAGCACCGCCAATGAAGGGGCGCCGGGCTTCGCGTCTGGCTTCGAGATCCCGCTGCATCGCTCGCTGACCGAGCCGATCCTGCTGGGCGGTGCGCCGCGCACGGTGGCGATCGCCAACGGCACGCTGGCTGCCGCCGTCGGGCTGGGCCTGCAACTGTGGATTCCCGGTGTAGTGCTCTGGATCGTCGGCCATTCGCTGGCGGTCTGGGGGGCGCGCGTCGATCCGCAGTTCATGCAGGTCTTCGCCCGGCACATCAAGCACAAACCGCTGCTGGACGTGTAGGGGGACGCCGCCATGCTGAACCTTGCCGAATACCGCCAGCGCCCAGCCTTGCTTGCCGACTGGCTGCCTTGGGCCGGCCTGATCGCGCCGGGCATCGTCTTGAACAAGGACGGCAGTTTCCAGCGCACGGCGCGCTTTCGTGGGCCTGATCTGGACAGCGCGACGCAGGGCGAACTGATCGCCACGTCGGCGCGGCTCAACAACGCGCTGCGCCGGCTAGGTTCGGGCTGGGCCTTGTTCATTGAGGCCGAGCGCCGACCGGCGGCGGACTACCCACACTCCGACTTTCCCGAACCGCTGTCCTGGCTCGTGGACGAGGAACGCCGCGCCGCCTTCGAGGAATTGGGGCATCACTTCGAGAGCGCCTATCACCTGACGCTGGCTTACCTGCCGCCCGAGGAATCCCGCGCCCGCGCGGCCAAGCTGCTCTATGAGAACTCGCCGGGCGACGGCGTGGACTGGCGCGGCCGGCTCGATGCCTTCGTAGCGGAAACCGATCGTGTCTTCGACTTGCTCGATGGCGTGATGCCGGAAATCGCCTGGCTCGATGACGCCGAGACGCTGACCTACCTGCACGCCACGGTGTCCACGCGGCGCTACCGCGTGGGCGTACCCGAAGTACCGTTCCATATCGACGCACTGCTGGCCGACTCCGCGCTGGTCGGTGGCCTGGCGCCGACGCTGGGTGACCAACACCTGCGCGTGGTGTCGGTGCGGGGCTTTCCGACTTCCACCTGGCCGGGCCTGCTGGACGACCTCAACCGCCTGGGCTTCGCCTACCGCTGGAGCACGCGCTTTCTCTGCCTCGACAAAGCCGAAGCGGAAAAGGAACTCGGCCGCCTGCGCCGCCAATGGTTCGCCAAGCGCAAGAACGTCATCGCGCTGCTGCGCGAGACGATCTTTCAGCAGGAATCGCCCCTGGTGGATACCGACGCCAGCAACAAGGCTGCCGACGCAGATGCCGCCATGCAGGAGCTGGGTGGCGATCAGGTGGCCTTCGGTCACTTCACTGCAACGGTGACGGTACTCGACGCCGACCCGGCCGCGGCCGACGAAAAGCTGCGCATGGTGGAGCGCGTCATCCAGGGCCGGGGTTTCGTGACCATCCCCGAGACTTTGAACGCCGTGGATGCGTGGCTGTCGTCCATCCCCGGCAACGCCTACGCGAACGTGCGCCAGCCCATCGTCTCGACGCTGAATCTGGCGCACATGATGCCGCTGTCCGCCGTATGGGCCGGGCCGGAGAAGAACGACCATCTGGACGGCCCGCCGTTGATCGTCACCCGCACCGATGGCGCCACGCCGTTCCGGCTGGTGACGCACATCGGCGACGTGGGGCACACGTTGGTCGCTGGGCCGACCGGCATGGGCAAGTCGGTGTTGCTTGCCATTCTGGTGCAGCAATTCCGCCGCTATCGCGGCTCGCGCGTGTTCGCCTTCGATATGGGCCGCTCGATGCGCGCCACCATCCTGGGCCTGGGCGGCGAGCACTACGACCTGGGTGCCGATGGCGGCATTGCCTTCCAGCCGCTCGCGCGTATCGACCGGGAAAGCTATCGCTCCTGGGCGGCGGAATGGGTGGAGGGCCGCCTGCTGCACGAAGGTGTCACGGTCGGCCCCGACGAGAAGGCGGTCATCTGGTCGGCTCTGGGGAGCCTGGCCGGCGCACCGGTGGAACAACGCACGCTCACCGGGCTGTCCGTGCTGCTGCAATCGAACGCGCTGCGGCAGGCACTCGCGCCCTACGTGCTCGGCGGCGCGCACGGCAAGCTGCTGGACGCGGACACCGATCGCCTCGGCCTCGGGGACGTGCAGGGCTTCGAGATGGAAGAACTGATGCACAGCCCCGCCGCCGTGCAAGCGGTGCTGCGCTACCTGTTCGCCCGCTTCGATGAGCGTTTCGACGGTGCGCCGACGCTGCTGATTCTGGATGAGGCGTGGCTGTTCCTCGATGAGCCGTCTTTCGCCGCGCGCATTCGCCAATGGTTGAAGACGCTGCGCAAGAAAAACGTGTCCGTGATCTTCGCCACGCAGAGTCTGGCAGACATTAAGGACTCGACCATCGCGCCCGCGATCATCGAAAGCTGCGCCAGCCGGATTTTCTTACCCAATCCGCAGGCCACTGAGCCGCAGATTCGCACGATCTACGAGGGCTTCGGCCTCAACAGCCGGCAAATCGAAATCGTCGCCACCGCCCAGCCCAAGCGCGACTACTACTACCAATCGCGCCTGGGCAATCGCCTGTTCGACCTCGACCTGGGGCCGGTCGCGCTCGCCTTCGCGGGCGCATCCACTCCGCAAGACCAACGCGACATGGATCGCGTGCTGACGCAGGCCGGCGCTCCCGGCTTCGCCGGCGCGTGGCTGCGCCATCGCGGCCTCGATTGGGCCGCCGACCTGCTGCCGTCCTCACCGGCGGCGACTTCTTTCCTCGCTTCTCAACCGCTGGAGGTTTCGCCATGAAGACCCGTGCCCTTTCCGTATCCCTGGCCGCTGTGCTGTCGGTGACACTGCTGACCGCGCAGCCCGCATCGGCGGTCACGTTCATCGACCCCGCCAACCTTGTGCAGAACACGCTGACGGCAATCCGCACGATGGAGCAGATCAACAACCAGATCAATCAGCTGCAGAACGAAGCGCAGATGTTGATAAACCAGGCCCGCAATCTGACGAGCCTCGATTTCAACATCGTCAACCGCCTGCGCTCCACGCTCGCTACCACCGAACGCCTGATCGCCGAGGCGCAGGGACTGGCCTACGACGTGCAGAGCATGGATGCCACGTTTGCCCGTCTGTACCCGGAGCAGTACGCCGCCACCGTCAGCGGCGACCGCATGGCGCAGGACGCCCGCGAGCGTTGGAAGAACACCCTCGACGGCCTGCACACCGCGATGCGGATGCAGGCGCAGGTATCGCAGAACCTGACGCAAGACGAAAGCGCACTGGCCGACCTCGTGAGCCAGAGCCAGTCGGCCACCGGCGCCTTGCAGGCGCAACAGGCGACCAACCAGCTTCTTGCCTTGCAGGCCAAGCAGTCCATCCAGTCCCAGCAGCTCCAGATCACGCAAGACCGCGCGGCGTCGCTGGAACTGGCGCGGCAGGCGGCGGCCACCGAGCGCGCCCGCGAAGTGCGGCGGCGCTTCCTCGGCAGCGGCACGCCGTACACGCCGCAGTCCATCAATTTCTACAACAACTGACGGAGGCGGCCATGCGATGCGCTCCCGTCCTGTCGGTTTCGCTGCTGGCCCTGCTGCTGACCGCTTGCGGCCAGCACTCGGCCGAGAACCTGGCCGACGCTTTGACCGTAGATCCTGCGCGGCTCAAGGCGTTGCGTACGCAGTGCGCGGATGGCCGTCAGGCCGTGGGTGAAGACGACTGCCGCGCCGCCGCGGAAGCCTTCCGGCGGCGCTTCTTCTCCGGCCAGGCCGGGCCTGACGAATACCGGACGCTGGCCGAGCTGCCGCCGATTCCGGCGAGCTTCGATGAACCCATTGAAGAGGACACCCCATGAACGACGTGACCATCATCGACCGCTTCCTCGATACGTTCTCGCGTTACATCGACTCGGGGTTCGGCCTGCTGCAAGGCGAAGTGGCGTTTCTCACCGCCACGCTGATCGTCATCGACATGACGATCGCGGGCCTGTATTGGGCCATGAGCCACGCCACCGGCCAGGGCGAGGACGTGATCGCCAAGCTGCTGCGCAAGGTGCTCTACGTCGGTGCCTTCGCCTACATCATCGGCAACTTCAACTGGCTGGCTGGCATCGTCTTTCGCTCGTTCGCCGGGCTTGGCCTGACGGCCACCGGCTCGACCATGACGATGGACAACTTCCTGCAACCGGGGCGGCTGGCCAAGACCGGCATCGACGCCGGTGCGCCGATCCTCGACCAGATTGGCGACATGGCGGGCTTCCCCGAAGTGTTCGTGAACATCGACCCCATCGTGGTGATGTTCCTCGCCTGGCTCACCGTCATCCTGTGTTTCTTCGTGCTGGCGATCCAGCTTTTCATCACGCTGATCGAGTTCAAGCTGACCACGCTCGCGGGCTTCGTGCTGGTGCCGTTCGCCTTGTGGAACAAGACCTCGTTTCTTGCCGAAAAGGTGCTCGGCAACGTGGTGTCGTCGGGCATCAAGGTCTTGGTGCTGGCCGTCATCGTCGGCATTGGCTCGGGCCTGTTCGCGGAGTTCCAGGTTCATCCCGACGAGCCTTCCATCGACCACGCCCTTGTCGTGATGCTGGCCTCGCTCGCGTTGCTGGCGCTGGGCATCTTCGGCCCCGGCATCGCCACGGGTCTGGTGTCCGGTGCGCCGCAGCTTGGCGCAGGCGCGATGGCCGGTGCCGCTGTCGGTGCCGCCGGCACGGCCGTTGCCATCGGTGCCGCCGCAACCGGCGTGGGCGGTGCCGTGGTCGCCGGCGCACGCATGGCGCCTGCGGCCGCCAAGCTGGCCGGGGCCGGTGCGCGTGCCGCCACTTCGGCCGCCGGCAGCGCACGCTCGGCATTCCAGGCCGGTTCCGCCGCTGCAGGCGGCGGGGCCAAGGGCGCGATGGCCGGCTTGGGCAATGTCGCCAAGACCGGCGCGCAGGCTGCCGGGCGTAGCGCCGCATCCGGTGCGTCCGGCGCTGCGCAGAAGATGACTAGCTCTTTCCGCGCTGGATGGAACGGCACAGAGGCCGGTGGCGGCGCTGCGCCCGGTACGGCTGGCTCCGGCCAGGCGTCCGCTGGCGATGCCGCCAGCTCGCAGAAGCAAGAGCAGCCCGCATGGGCCAAGCGGATGCACCGCCGCCAGCAGATCACCCATGCCGCGACCACTGCCGCCCACACGCTGCGCGGTGGCGATGGCGGCGGCTCCGGGCAAGGCCCGAGCCTGCGCGGCTCCGACGACTAAAGCGATTCACAAGGAGAACTGACCATGCGATTCAAACGACCGCAGGTGCGCTATGCCGATACGCCGCAGCCTGCCACTCCGTATCAAGCCGCCGCCCAGGTGTGGGACGAGCGCATCGGCTCATCGCGCGTACAGGCCAAGAACTGGCGGCTGATGGCCTTCGGCTGCCTCACGCTCGCGCTGCTGATGGCCGGCGGTTTGGTGTGGCGCTCGGCGCAGTCCATCGTGACCCCATACGTCATCGAAGTCGATCAGTCCGGCCAGGTGCGTACCGTGGGCGAGGCCGCCACGCCGTACCGGCCTGCCGATGCGCAGATCGCGCATCACCTGGCGCGCTTCGTGACGCTGGTGCGCTCGCTGTCCATCGATCCCATCGTGGTGCGGCAGAACTGGCTCGATGCCTATGACTACACCACCGACAGGGGCGCAGCCGTGCTCAACGACTACGCGAGTAAGAACGATCCATTCGCCCGTGTCGGCCGCGAGTCGGTGACGGTGCAGATCACCAGTGTTACCCGCGCCAGCGATGCCTCGTTCAACGTCCGTTGGACGGAACAGCGGTTCGTCAACGGCGCACCCGCCGGCACCGAACGCTGGAACGCCGTGCTTTCAACCGTTTTGCAAACCCCGCGCACCGAACAGCGCCTGCGCAAGAACCCGCTGGGGATCTACGTCAACGGCCTATCGTGGAGCCGCGAACTGGATTCTTCCGAAGGAGCCAAGCCATGAACCTGCCTTTACGCTTTTACGCTTTCGCGCTGATGCTTGCGGCCCTGTCGGGCTGCGCCTCGCAGGGCAAGCCGCCGCCGACCATCTCGCTCGATGAGCCGGTGCAGGCGCAGCCGCTGCCTGAGCCGCCCAAGCCGGTCGAAGTCGTCGCCGTGCCCGAGCCGCTGGCGCTGCCGGCACAGTTGAAGCCGCTGCCGGAGGTGGACGAGGCAGCGACCGTGCCGGAGCCGACCGACGAGAAGGTGCGCGTCTCGCGCGCCAATGCAGAAGCGCGCATCGCGCCGACCCGCGAGGGCTACGTCAATGCGATCCAAGTGTGGCCGTACAGCGACGGAGCGTTGTATCAGGTCTATGCGGCACCGGGGCGCGTCACCGTGGTTTCGCTCCAGCCTGGCGAGGAACTGGTGACGGTCGCCGCTGGCGACACCGTGCGCTGGATTGTCGGCGACACGTCCAGCGGCAGCGGCGAGGCGCTGCGCGTCAATGTGCTGCTCAAGCCCACTCGCTCGGGCCTGAAGACCAATCTGGTCATCACCACCAGCCGCAGGACGTACCTGCTGGAACTGACTTCCACGGAAAAGGCATGGATGGCGTCGGTGTCATGGGACTACCCGAAAGACCGGATGCTGGCCTTGCAGCGCCAGTCGCAGGCGGCCAGTGCCGCCGCGCCGGTCGATACCGGCCTAGCGCTGGAGAAGATCCGTTTCCGCTACGCGATCAGCGGCAGCAATCCGCCGTGGAAGCCGCAGCGAGCCTTCGACGATGGCGAGAAAGTCTATATCCAGTTCCCGCCGGGTATCGCCCAAGGCGAACTGCCGCCGCTGTTCGTCATCGGCGCGCAGGGTGACGGCCAGCTCGTCAACTACCGCTTCCGCTCGCCGTACTACATCGTGGATCGACTCTTTGGCGCGGCCGAACTGCGCCTGGGCGGCGATGGTGGTGACGTGGTGCGGATCGAGCGCACCGACGGCGTTGCGCGGAGGAACTGACCATGAGCCAGGACGACACTCCCGACCTCGCCGCGCCACAGGCGGCGGGCAAGATCACACCCGAAGCGGTGGCGCTGCGCGCCCAGCCGCGCCCGGTCACGCGCCTGAACCGGCGCACGCTGGCCATCATCGCCGGCGGCCTGTCGGTCGCCGTGCTCGGCGCATTGATGTGGTCGCTGCAACCGCAGCGGCGCGGTGCTGGCGAGCAGACCGAGCTTTACAACGTCGATCGGGTCTCCAAGTCCGAAGGGCTGGATGCGCTGCCGGCGGACTACTCCAAGCTGCCGCGGGCCTTGCCGCCCACGGTGCCCGAACTGGGGCCGCCGCTGCCGGGTGATCTTGGCCCGGCCATCGTCAAGTCGCAGCAGCCGGTGACGGCCACCTATGCGGCCCCTGGCAACGACCCGAACGATGCGCTGCGCAAGGAAGCCGAAGCGGCTGCGGCATCGTCCGTGTTCTTCCGCTCTGGCACGCACAAGGCCGCGCCGGTGGCGCAGTCGCAGGCTACCGCTGCGCTGGGCTTCGCCGCTAATGCGGCGTTCGACCCGATGGCGGCCGGGCCGGCCTCCGCGGCGGCGCAGCCCGCCGACCCGACGACGGTACAGAACCGGCAAGACCAGAAAGAGGCGTTCCAAAAAGCTGGAACCACGGAAACCCGTAATTCCGGCAACCTGACCCTGCCGGCTTCGCCGTATCAGGTCATGGCCGGAACGGTCATCGCCGGTGCGCTGGTGACGGGTATCAAGTCCGACTTGCCGGGCGATGTGATCGCTACGGTGACGGAGCCTGTCTATGACACGGCCACCGGGCGCTTCCTGCTGATCCCGCAAGGTTCGCGCATCCTGGGCCGCTACAACAGCCAGGTCAGCTACGGACAAAGCCGCGTGCAGGTGGTGTGGAACCGGATCATCCTGCCCGACACGTCTTCGCTGACGCTCGACAACCTGGTCGGAGCCGACCCAGCTGGCTATGCCGGGCTGGAAGATGACGTGGACTACCATTGGGGCCGCATCTTCGCTGGCGCGGCGCTGACCACTCTGCTGGGCGTCGGCGCCGAGCTGGCCGCGCCCGAGAACCGCCAGGACGGCGACCGCATCATCATCGCCGGGCGCGACAGCGCGCAGGACAGCATCAATCAGGTCGGCCAGGAGATGACCCGGCGCAACATGAACATCCAGCCGACGCTGACCGAGCGGCCGGGCCTACCGGTTCGCGTCATCGCCAACCGCGATCTGGTGCTGCGGCCTTATCAGCCGTTGTTCTTCAACAAGGGGATTTCACGATGACGACGCGCAACCTGCGGCTCGGGCCGCTCCCAAAAACGGAATCCACGAAGCTGACCTTTGCCTGCCCGGCCAGCCTGAAAGCAGACCTCGACCGCTACGCCGCAGTACACGCGCAGGCGTATGGCGAGGCGGTCGATGCCGTGACGCTGATCCCGCACATGCTGGAGGCGTTCATCGCGGGCGATCGGGGATTCAGGAAAGGAGGGACGAACAAGGCGCCGCTGCCGAAGCCGAGTTGACGATGCGGGCGCATCCACCATCAGCTCACAAGCGAAAGCGCAGCCCACCGGCTGCGCTTTCGTTTTGAGAGGCCGCATGCGACAAGCCACGGCACTGATGACAGTGCGACCTTGCCCGCTGCGCCGCCCTTGGGCTTGCTACCGCGAAGCGCCTATGCGGCACCTAACCAGAAAAGCATCAAGAGCACTCGATGGCCGAAATCTGGCCTAACTTGTTGCTCCGTAAGACCTTTCGCACCGCCGCGTGCTCTCATCAAAGGCTTGACAGCGGACATTTTTTATGCCTGCCGCAGTGCGCGCGTCGCCCGCAGTGCGGTGTCTACGAGATGCGCCAGATCGGATGCGCCCAAGGCGCGCGTCGCCAGCCTGGCGTGCGTTTGTTTGCCCATCTCCGCTTCCGCGAGATCGCCTGTGACCTGGCCGTCGGTGCGTCGTGCAGATGCTATGCTTTGTGCACGATGGCGAGCGACGCCAGGAGCCAGTGGGGGCCCGGATGAGTTGCGACAGCGCCGCATCCAACGTACGCGGGACAATTCCGATGGTTGGTGTGGTCGCCCCCAAGCCTAGCGAGCTGGCGGTGCTGACTGCGGCGGAGCTGCGCCTGTTCTCCGAGTTCGGCCGCACGCGGACGGTGCGTGCCGGCGACGTGCTGTTCCGGCGCGGCGACGGCGGCAGCGCCATGTTCGTGATCAGCAGCGGCGTGATCGATCTGGATTTCGGCGAGGACCTGGTGGTCAAGCATCTCGGACATGGCGAGTTCTTCGGCGAACTCGGGCTGTTGATCGGCAGCCACATGCGCAGCGCCGATGCGATCGCCGCCAGCGACGGCGTGCTGGTGGAACTGGACCACGACGACTTCCAGCGCCTGGTGGAGCGCGACCCGGGCCTGGTCGCCTACTTCCTGCGCCGTACCATCATGCGCGTGGTGATGAACGAGCAGACCCTGATCCGCCAGTTGCGCCGCCGCAACCACGATCTGGAAGCGGCGCTGGACAATCTCTACGCCACCACCCACCAGCTCAGCCAGACCGAAGAACTGGTGCGCACCGACGAGCTGACCGGCCTGCACAACCGCCGCGGCCTGATCCTGCGCCTGCAGGAGTGCCGCCGCGACGGCCGCTCGCCGGGACCGGGCCTGCTGCTGATCGACTGCGACCGCTTCAAGCACATCAACGACGAACACGGCCACCTGGTCGGCGACCGCGTGCTGCAGAACGTCGCCAACATCCTGCGTTCCGTCGCCGGCGAGGACGACATCGCCTGCCGTCTGGGCGGCGACGAGTTCTGCCTGCTGGTGGCGACCGGCAACGCGGAAGACCTGCGCCGCATCGGCGAGTTCGTGATCGCCACGGTGCAGAACCTGCTCGGCGTGCCGCATCCCTCGCCGCATATCTGTCCGGTCAGCATCGGCATCAGCCGGGTCGATCCGCAGTCCGACTGGAACGACTGGTACGCCAATGCCGACGCCGCGTTGTACGAGGCCAAGCGTCTCGGCGGCAACCGGCTGTACTGGCACGACGTCGCCTCCGCCCCCTACTGACGCGCGCGCGTCCTCGAGCCGCCATGAACGACGCCCACCAGCCCCAGCCCGAGGTCCCGCAGCTCCGCACCCTGCTGCTGACCGACCTGTGCGATTCGGTGGCGCTGGTGGAGCGGCTCGGCGACGCCAACGCCGCCGAACTGTTCAAGCTGCACGACTCGCTGGTGCTGGAACTGCAGCAGCGTTGGCGCGGGCGCCTGATCGACCGCTCCGACGGCCTGCTGCTGCTGTTCGAACGCCCGATCGACGGCCTCGGCTTCGCCCTGGACTACAGCCGCGGCCTGCACGCGCTGGGCGCGCAGCGCAAGCTGGAGCTGAAGGTGCGCGCCGGCCTGCACGTCGGCGAGGTGCTGACCTGGCGCAACAGCGATGCCGCCGTGCAGGTCGGCGCCAAGCCGCTGGAAGTGGAGGGCCTGGCCAAGCCGACCGCGGCGCGGCTGATGACCCTGGCGCGGCCCGGGCAGATCCTGCTGTCGGCGGTGGCCGAGTCGCTGACCCACCGCGCCGCGCGCGAACTGGGCGAGCGCGGCGAACGCCTGCTGTGGAAGTCGCACGGCCGCTGGCGCTTCAAGGGCGTGCCGACGCCGCAGGAGATCTACGAAGTCGGCGAAATCGGCAACACCCCCCTGCGCGCGCCGAAGCCGACGCCGAAGGCGTGGCGCGACATCCCGCTGTGGCGCCGCCCGGCGGCGC
The DNA here is from genome assembly GCF_025666195.1 of Xanthomonas sp. CFBP 8443. Lineage (NCBI taxonomy): Bacteria > Pseudomonadati > Pseudomonadota > Gammaproteobacteria > Lysobacterales > Lysobacteraceae > Xanthomonas > Xanthomonas sp. CFBP 8443. The sequence goes on along the minus strand of NZ_CP102592.1, from coordinate 4,873,512 downwards.
TGGTGGCGGAGGCGATGCTGACCCTGACGGTGGTCGCCGCGCTGCTGTTCTTCGGCCGTCCGGAGCCGGCGATCGCGTTCGCCGAACGCGACTGGATCGTGGTCGGCGACCTGCGCAACCTCACCGGCAACGCGACGCTCGACGCCTCGCTCGACCAGGCGTTCCGGATCAGCCTGGAGCAATCGCGCTACGTCAACCTGCTCAGCGATCTCAAGGTGCGCGACACCCTGGGCCGGATGAAGCGCAGCCCCGACAGCAAGATCGACCGCGCGCTCGCCTCGGAGATCGCGCTGCGCGACGGCGCGCGCGCGGTGATCCTGCCGACCGTCGCCGAAGTGGGCGGGCGCATCCGCGTCACCGTGGAAGTGGTCGATCCGGCGACGCAGGCGACGGTGTATACCGAGACCCAGACCGGGCGCGGGCTCGAATCGGTGCTGGCGTCGGTGGACACGGTCAGCGGCCAGTTGCGGCGCCAACTCGGCGAAGCCATCCAATCGGTCGATCAGGCGTCCAAGCCGTTGCCGCAGGTGACGACGTCCAACCTGGACGCGTTGCGTTCCTATGCATTGGGCATGGAGGCGACCGCGACGGGCAGCTGGAAACAGGCGGAGCAGAATTTCCGCGTGGCGATCGAGCTGGATCCGCAGTTTGCGCTGGCCTATATCGGTATCGCCCGCGTGCTTGCGGCGACGTCCGACCGCGCCGCGGCGGTGCCGTATCTGCAGAAGGCACAGGAGTACGCGGCCCGGTTGCCGGCGCGCGACCGGCTCTATCTTGCGGCATGGGCAGACGAACTCAAGGACAGTCCAGCTGCACTGGGCGGGTGGCAGCAGTTGGTGCATCTGTATCCCGACAGCTTCGCCGGGCACGGCAATGCGTTCTGGCACCTGTTCCAGGCCAACCGCTTTGCCGACGCATTGCCGCATGCCGTTGCCGCCGACACCGCGCAGGATCCGTATCGGTCGATCGCCATCGACGACATCGGCCGCATCTATCTGGTGCAGGGAAAGCTGGAGCAGGCCAAGGCCCAGTTCACCCAGATCGCACTGCAGGACAAGAGCGGTCCCGGCCGGCGCCTGGCCAACGTGCTGGCGCTGCAGGGCAACTACGCCGAGGCCGAGGCGCGGCTGCGCGCCATTCCCAAGAGCGACTATGCCAACGACGACATGGTGCCGCGCCTGGACCTGATCGCGCTGAAGGTGGACCAGGGCAAGTGGGACGAGGTCGCCGCCGAGCTGGACGATGCGCTCAAGGCCAGCCGCGCGGCCAACGATTTCACCCAGGCCCAGTTCGGCTTCTTGCAGCTATCGATCCAGGCGTTGACGCAGCAGTCCGGCAAGGTGCTGCCGCGGCTGCGGCAATGGCAGAACGCCCAACTGCAAAGACAGGAGCGGGCGCTTCCTGGCGAGCCGTATGCCAGCGATCGCGCCGCGCTGATCCTTGCCGCCGCCTATCTGGCGCAGCGCCTCGGCGATGACGCGTTGTCGGTGCGTGCGCTGAAGGTCGCTGGCCCGTGGGTGGAGGTCTCGGCGGATCCTGCCCTGGGCAAGCTGCTGCGCATCGTGCAGGCCGGGCAGTACCGCTTGCGCGGCGACTACGCGCAGGCGCTCGCCTTGCTGGCGCCGCGCGAGGACGACCTGCTGCAGGCACGGGTGGCGCTGTATCACACCCTGCGGGCGGCCGGCGAGCATCGCCAGGCGCTGGCGCAGGCGGATTGGATCGGCGCGCATCGAGGCCTTGCCTATGGCGAGGCCTCGGTGTCGCAGTCCTTGCAGACCTTGAATGTCGCCGACACGCGCATGGCCGATCGCTGGGCGGCGCAAGCCCTGTCGGATCTGGACAGGACCCCGGATGCGCGGCGACGGCTCGACGCGCTGTTCGCCGCCTGGCCCAGCGCCGCGATGCCGGCTTACTTGAGGGAGACGGTCGAGGCGACCTTGCCGGCTTCGAAACAGAAAATGACGTGATGGTTGCCGTCCACCGTCAGGTGGCTGACCAGCTCCTTGCGCGCCTTGGCGATTTCTTCCTTCGACGCCAGCTCCTGCGAGGTCATGCAGAAGAACGGCGCGCCCTGCTTGGGCGGCGCCGGGTCCGCAGCCAGGGCATGGTCGGCCGGCTCGTAGCCGAGGCTGGCCAGCGCGGCGACCGGATTGTCCTGGAAGCTGGCGCGGAAAGCGTCGTCGGTGCTGAGCAGCTCCAGCAGGCGATCGGCGATGTCGGCGGGCAACGGGTCGTGAGGGGCGCTAGTCATGGCAATGTCATCTCGCAGGGAAGGGGGGTGTTCGGCGTAGCGCGTCAGGCGCAGCCACTATATCTATCGGCATAATCCCCTGCCAGGTTGAGTAGGTCTTTCCGCATGCGCGTGCGCCGCTGTTTTCATCTGTTCCTCGAGCCGCGCGAGGTCAGCCGCTTCGATATGGCTTCGCTGCTGGCCGGAGGCAATGGCCTGGCGCGCGAACGCCAATGGGTGGCCCTGGCCCCGCATCTGGAGCAGGAATTGGAAGTCGATGCACTGGAGCGCGAGCTGCTGGGCGCGCTCAGTGCAGGCGATTGGACTGACGTGCAGGCCTTGCCGCCGCATTGCGCCGGCGCCAGCGCGCGCCTGCTCGAGGTCGGCCTGCTGCTGCGCGACGACGATGCGCCAGGTGGTTTCGGCGAGCGCGATGCCGCCATGCGCGACGCCTATTGGTGGGGTCCCGCCGCGCTGGCGCACCGGTTCGGGCGTTGGCAGGGCAGCGACAGCGTCGTGGCGATGGAGGCCAATGGGCTGACCACGATCGCCGGCCTGTGCGAAAAGCTCGGCCCGCCGCCTGCGGAGGTGGGCGCGCGCTGCGCGCCGGCCGCGCGCCTGCCGCTGCCGCGCGAGCAGGAAGATGACTTCGATGCGCTGCTCGCACGGCGCGCCACCTGCCGCAATTTCGATACCGCACGGCCGTTGCCGCTGGCCGCGTTCGCGCAGCTGATGCAGCGCGTGTTCGCGGCACGCACCAGAGTGGAGGCCGACGGCATGGCCGCGTTCCTGAAGAAGAACGTGCCCTCTGGCGGCGGCCTGCATGCCACCGAGGCCTATCTGATCGTGCAGCGCGTGGAGGGTCTCGCGCCGGGCCTGTATCACTATCATCCGGTCGATCATGCCTTGGAGCCGTTGCCCGCCCCGGATACCGCATTGGATGCGTTGGCACGGACCGCAGTGGCCGGCCAGCACTGGTTCGCCGATGCGCCGGTGCTGGTGGTGATGGCGCCGCGTTACGCGCGCATGAACTGGAAGTATCGCCACCATCCCAAGGCCTACCGCGCCTTGCTGCTGGATATCGGGCACCTGTCGCAGCTGCTGTACCTGTGCGCGACGCAGGCGCAGTGGGGCGCGTTCGTGACCTCGGCGATCAACGAGGTGGATATCGAGCGCGCGTTCGGCATGGACCCGTTGCGCGAAGGGCCGCTTGCGGTCTGCGGCTTCGGTTGGCGCGCGCCGGCGTTGACCACCGCCGAGTTCGATCCGGCCGGCGCGGTCTGGCAGGCGAGCGCCTGATACGGGTCCGCGTGTGGCGGACGGCGACATGGGGATGTTGCTGCGAGTGCGAATGACATGGCGGTCGCACTGCTGCCGCCGTGCCTAGGCGACTCTTGCCTGTCGCCTGTCGCCTGTCGCCTGTCGCCTGTCGCCTCGCGCTCAGTGCGCCTCGCTGCGCGGCGCTCCGGTCGCGGCCACCGTCGCCTCGTCGGGCGCGGTCGATGTTGCCGGCTTATCGCGATGCTCGAGCAAATCCAATCGCTTGCCGCCGGGCAGCCGATAGTCCAGCTGCTGCTCCAACGCATCCAGCGCGGCGACCTGCACGCAGAGCGCGTCGGCCCTGGCTTCCAGCGCCTTGCCGCGGGCGTCCATGCGCCGCTCCAGGTCCTTCTCCATCGCCGCGGTGCGTTTTTCGATGGCGTCGGCGCGACCGGTGAATACCGCGAACATCACCCCGCGGGTCAGCGCGCTGGCCATTTCCTCGGCGGCGGCACTGACGTCGGCTTCGAACGCCTTGTCGAACAACTCCTGCTGCCAACGGCCCCGGCCGAGCGTGCGGTCCAGATGGGCGAGGGCGGCGTCGCGATGCACCTCCAGCTTGCGCGCCTTGCTGCGGCTGCCGGTGATGGCTTCGACCACGCCGCCGAAGGCGTCGAAGGTGATGCCGACCGTCTCGCGGGCGATGCCGGCGACCTCGGGCATCAGCGCCTGCGCGCCGCGTTCCATCTGCCGCAGGCGTTGCGCATCGGCGTTGCCGAGCGCTTGCGCGACGCCGTCCACCTGCAGCCGTCCGTCGTGCAGGAACACCGTCTTCGGCATGCCGTCGCTACGGGTCAGCATGACGCCGGTACGGTCGACGATGACGTCGTAGGGCGTGGAGAAGCCGCATTGCTGCGAAGAGAACTGCGGGCCGGCGGCGGCGCTCGCGGCGGCGCCGAGCAGGCAGAGCGTGCACACGGAGGGCAATAGACGCATGGCGGCGGTTCCTTTGAACGTGGCAGCAGCATCGGCGCTGGGCCGTGCCGTGTCGTCTGCGGGAAGTCAGGGTGCGGGAAGTCATGCCTGCCCGGCGCGCCGTGCCTGCAAGGAGCGCGTGGAATCAGCCCGATGCTGCGGGCATCCGCCATTGCGCGTGCAGCGGACCATCCCGGCCAGCGACCGGATCGCGAGGCGGCAATGGCAGTTGCGCGATGCGGCGGATCATCTCGGGCGTGGGCGGCTGCCGGCAGATGTCCCAGTCCTGGCCGTCGGGATACGCGCCGACGACCAGGAAATCGGCGCTGGAGGCGATGCAGCAATGGCCGGTGCCCGCCGGCAGCAGCAAGGCGTCGCCGGCCGCCAGCGTGGTCTCCGGCCCGCCCGGGCCGCCGACGACAAGCCGCGCGCTGCCGCGGGCGACGCCCAGGACCTCATGCGCGGTGGAGTGATAGTGGTGATAGTCGTAGATGCCGTCGCGCCATTGCGGCGGCCAGCCGTGCTCGGCGAAGCGGCGTTCGAAGCCCTCGGCACCGCCGTCGGGATCGACCTCGCGGTACAGCAGCACCGGCAGGGACGGATGATTGGGTACCCAGTCGTGCGGCGGCAGAAGCCAGTGTTCCAGGTGCATCGTCGGATCCTCGCGGCATGCAACAACGGCGCAGCGGCGCTGAACGCCACGAGCATGCTAACCAGGCCGTGTCGCGGTCGCGTCATCGCCCGGCGCGGCGATGGCGCGGCTCACAATCTCCTCACTATTTGCGCGCAGAATGTGGCAATCGGATTGCACGACGTGGAGCGCCGGCGGATGAACGATTTACGCATCGACCAGATCGACGGCGCCTTGTCCGCGCTGGACCAGGCCGACCCGCACCTCAAGGCGGCCCTGTGGCAGTGGGCGTATCTGGAGATGCTGCACGAAACCCTGAGCGCGATGCATCAGTTGTCGCACCGGGTCGGCGTGGCCGAACTGGTCGCCGACGCCTGGTTGGCGCCGGTGGACGTGATCGCGCTGGAACAGCCGTTCCTGGATCGCGCCACGCTGGCCGACCCGCGCGTGCAGGCGTTCGCGTTGGCGCTGGGCGAGGCGTCCTCGCGGCAGTCGCGCGCCGCGTTGTGGCGCAGCGGCTACGCCAGCGCGGTGCAGGCCACGCTGCAGGGCATGCAGGCGTTGGCGGGCAAGCATCGGATCGATGCGCAGGTCGCGGCGCAGTTGTCGCCAGCCTAGTGGTGCCGCGCGCCGACGCGGCGCACAGCCAGTCGTGGTCGCCACCAGCAGGTTGCACCATCAGCCGCTCCCAACCCGTGCTCGATGCATCGCTAACGCACTGGACACGTCGCGTTCACCCTGCGGCAACGCCGCCGCCGACAGCCTTGTGCGCATGGCCGACCCCCACCGCCATCCGTCTCCGCAATCGCATCCCGCGCAGCAGACGCCGCAGGCGCCAGGCGCCACTCCCGCCGATGCGCCAGGCATCTCCGAGGCAGGAGCCTGGTGGCGGCAATTGCGCGCCAGCAGGGCATTGCGCGTGTTGGGCGCCCTGCTGCTGGCGGCATTGCTGATCGCTGCCCTGCTGGTCTGGCATGCGCATGCTTGATCGCGCCCCTTCCTGCTCCCGCGGAGTGTCGCCCATGGCCTTTTTCGTCGTCCGTGACCACGTGCGCCTCCACAGTGTGCGGACGCATCCACCAGGCGGGCACGAGGCCGCGACGCATGCCTGGGTCGCCGCCGAGGTCGCGCGGCTGATGCGCTTGCCGCTAGGCGAGACAACGATGGGCCGCGGCTTCTACGTGCCCGACGACACCTTGACCGCCGAACAGGCGCTGCAACTGGGCGTGCGCGATGCCAGCGGCCTGCTCGGCGGCGTGGTGCCGCATGCGTTCGTCGCCACCAAGGCGATCAGCCATCCGCTGGTCGCGCCCGACGCGGCCGCGCCGCAGGGCTGGAGCCGCGCGCTCGGCGCCGCACTGGGCGAGGCGACGGTGCCCGGCTATACCGCGTTCGCCGTTGCCGACGCGCGCGAGGCGTATGCGCGCCTGCGCCGCGGCGGCCAGGTGCGATTGAAGCTGCCCCATGGCATCGGCGGACAGGGCCAATCGCTGCTGCACGATGCGCACGCGCTGGATACGGCCCTGGAGGCGGTGGCGCCCGCGGATCTGGTGCAGCAGGGCGTCGTGCTGGAGCGGCAACTGGACCGCTCGACCACCTTCAGCGTCGGCGAGGTGGAGTGCGCCGGAATGACCATCGCCTACTACGGCACCCAGTCCGTCACCCGCGACGGTGCCGGTCGCGAGACCTATGGCGGTTCGCAGCTGTTCGTGATCCGCGGCACGCTGGACGCCCTGCTCGAACGCGAGCTGCCGCCACCGCAGCGCGAGGCGGTCTTGAAGGCGCGCCACTACGACCGCTGCGTTGCCGAGGCCTATCCCGATTTCTACGCATCGCGCCGCAACTACGACGTGATCGATGGCGTCGCGCAGGACGGCACCCGCATGTGCGGCGTGCTCGAGCAGTCCTGGCGCATCGGCGGCGCGACGCCGGCGGAACTGGCCGCGGTCGATGCATTCCAGCGCGAACCGGCGCTGCACGCGGTGATTGCGACCACCGTCGAACGCTATGGCGACGCCGCGCTGCCGGCCGGCGCGCAGGCGTATTACGCGGGCGAGGATCCGCGTGTCGGCCGGCTGACCAAGTACCGCTACGTGAACGTTGCAGACTGACGATGGAAACCAAACTCTCCAGCATCGATATCGCGGTGGATGGCGACGCATTGAGCGGCACGCTGTTGACCCCGACCAACGGCATGCCCGGGGTGCTGTTCGTGCACGGCTGGGGCGGCAACCAGCATCACAACCTGGTACGCGCACGCGAAGCGGTCGGCCTGGGTTGCGTCTGCCTGACCTTCGATCTGCGCGGCCACGAAGGCATGGCGTCGATGCGCGAGACGGTGACACGCGCGCAGAATCTGGACGACATCAAGGCCGCCTACGACCGCCTGGTGGCGTCGCCGCAGGTGGACCCGGAGTCGATCGCGGTGGTGGGCCTGAGCTACGGCGGCTACCTCGCCTCGCTGCTGACCCTGGAGCGGCCGGTGGAATGGCTGGCGCTGCGGTCGCCGGCGCTGTACAAGGACGCGCACTGGGACGGACCGAAGGTGGCGCTGAACCAGGATCCGGACCTGATGCCGTACCGGCGCCGCACGGTGGTGCCGGCGGACAACATCGCCCTGGCCGCGTGCCAGCGCTTCCGTGGCGACGTGCTGCTGGTGGAGGCCGAGCAGGACGTGATCGTGCCCGGCCAGGTGCTCAAGAACTACGCCGCGGCGTTTTCCAATGCGCGTTCGCTGACCTCGCGGGTGATCAAGGGCGCCGATCATGCGCTGACCCAAAAGGAGCACCAGCTCGAATACACCCGTTACCTGATCGACTGGCTGACCGAGATGGTGGTCGGGCGCCGCGTGGCGCTGGCCAAGAACGTGGTCGAGCGGCGCAAGCAGAGCCTCAAGCACACCCAGGGCGATGCGGCGACCTCGCCCGGACAGGGTTCGAAGGAGTTCCACGGCCAGATCGAGGCCAAGGAGCGCACGTCCGACGCGACGCCATCGCGATAACGAGCGCAGGCGCGGCGCAGTGGCGCCGTAACGGATACGCGACAGCAACGTGCAGGCGTTGCTGCCCGCAGCGCGCTACCGCCACCTCCAGGCCGTCCGCCGCCGTCAGTGGCTGCTGGCGGATTGCTCCAGGTGGTGCCAGGCGTGGCGTACCAGCCAGCGCGCTTCGTCCCACGGCACCGACAGCGATGGCGCCAACAGGTGGTAGGACTCCTGCAGCACGCGATACAGCTGCGCCTCGGTGGCGCGCGGATACGCCAGATAGACGTCGTAGCCCATCTTCAGCAGCAACGAATAATCGGAAAAGCCATGCTGGCCGAGACGTCCACTGGCATGGGCATCCTGCCAGTAGGCCATTTCGGCATTCAGATCGATGGCGGGACGCGTGCGGGCAGGACGAGCGAGAGCGGAAGCGGTCTGCATGGGTAGGGCTCCTCTCGGGTACTACCCCCTGTCGGTCCGATCCTAGCGGATATTTCCGGCAGATTCCGCAACACGGCGGCAGATTGCGGACGAATCGCTGAATCGATCAGGCTGGTGAGCGCCAGCAACGCTTTGGAAGCGTTTGCAGTGCGGCGATACGCAGCGCGCAGCGACCGTCCTGGCGCATTGCGCTGTGGCTTCCATGCCGGATGCGACGCGCACTGGCGTCGCACGCCCTGCATATATCCGATTCGCCGCCATGCGCTGGCTGGCCAGGCGCTGCGGAGGCGTGCGCCTGGAACTGCGCGCTGCACCGCCGCGGTGATTCCGGCAACGATGCAGCGCCCGGGTTGCGACGGCAGCACACGCTGGACATGCGCCAGCCGGTCCACGGCGTCTACTACCGCAACACCGCGGTCCCGGCGCATCGCATCGTTCCTGGACCATCTGGCCGACGCGCTGGGGCCGACGCCGTTCGCTGCGTGACGCATGCGTGCGCGCGCGCGCATCGGTGAGCGGGGCGAGACGATCGCCGATGCGGGGTTCGTTGGCAGCGTGTGCCACGATGCCGTGAAGATGCGCAGCCGGAATCGGTCACGCATGCACATCGTGCAGACGCCGCCGCCAATAACCTGACTACATCCGAACGACGCCGTGTGCCGCGCCCATGCGCGAAACCGCGGCCGCGGTTCGCCGCCGTGCCGAGCACCGGCACTGGACATCCGTTTGTATATGTAACTATGATTGTTACATGAAACGAAACACACAGCTTTCCGATGTGCTGCACCTGCTGGTCCACATGGCCCAGCACGGCGAGCCGATGACGTCCGAGCAGATGGCGGCCTGCCTGCAAAGCCACGCGGTGGTGGTGCGGCGCTTGCTGGCGCGGCTGCGCGACGCGCAACTGGTCGACTCCAGCCGCGGCCATGGCGGCGGCTGGCAGCTAGCGCGCACGCCGGAGGCGATCAGCCTTTACGACGTGTATGTCGCCTTGGGCGAGCCGCTCTTGCTCGGCCACGGCGTGCGCGGCCCGCATCCGGGGTGCGCGATCGAGCGCGCGGTCAACGACGCGCTCGACGACGGCTATCGGCAGGCACAGGCGGCGCTGGCCGCGCAGCTGCAGGCATTGACGCTGCGCAAGCTGGGCCAGCGCGTGCAACGCAAACTCAAACAGGAGCAGAAGACCCATGCAGCATGATGCCGTGATCGTCGGGGGCAGTTTCGCCGGCCTGTCTGCCGCACTGATGCTGGCGCGTGGGCATCGCAAGGTGCTGGTGGTCGATGCGGGCTTGCCGCGCAACCGCTACGCCCCGCACTCGCATGGCCTGCTGGCGCTGGACGGCATGCCGGGCAGCGCGGTGCTGGCGCAGGCCAGGGCACAGCTGCTGGCCTATCCGACCGTCGAATGGTGGGAAGGCCAGGTCGAAGATGCGAAGGCGCTGCCCGGCGGCTGGGAGGTGGCCTTGGCAGATGGCCGGCAGGCGCACGCGCGCGGTCTGGTGCTGGCGACCGGCGTCGCCGATCAGTTGCCGGAACTGCCTGGCGTGGCGGAGCGCTGGGGGCATAGCGTCATGCACTGCCCGTACTGCCACGGCTACGAACTGGGCCGGCAGGCGCGCATCGGCGTGCTCGGCAACGGCACCACGGGCTCGGCGGAGCAGGCGCTGATGCTGGCCGACTGGGGCCAGGTGACGCTGTTCGCGCAGGGCATGCCGCTGGACGACGCCGAGCTGATGGCCAAGCTGGCCAGGCGTGGCGTGCAGGTGGAGACGCGCCAGGCGGTCGCACTGGAAGGCGAGGGCACCGCGATCGACGGCATGCGCGTGGCCGATGGCGAGCGCGTGGCGATCCAGGCGCTGTTCCTGGCCGCACCGATGGCCATGGCCACGCCGCTGGCCGAGCGCCTGGGTTGCGCCTTCGACGACGGGCCGCTCGGGCCGTATCTGCGCGTGGACGAGAAAAAGTCGACCAGCCTGCCGCGGGTGTATGCGGCCGGCGACGCCGCGCGCATGTTCGGCAACGCGACCCTGGCCTCGGCCGACGGCGTGCTCGCCGGCATCGGTCTGCATCACACGCTGATCGCCGAAGACAGCCAGTTGGATACGGCGAGCAGCGGATAAAAAAAGGCCGTCCGCGAACGGACGGCCTGCGCCTGCCGGTGCCGCCGCGATCGCCGCGACGGCCTCAGCCCTTCACGCACAGCACCTGGCGCAGCGTGTGCACCACTTCCACCAGGTCGCGCTGCGCGGCCATCACCGCATCGATCGACTTGTAGGCCGCCGGCGATTCGTCGATGACCGCCGCGTCCTTGCGGCACTCCACGTGCGCGGTGGCCTCGCGGTGCTGGGCCAGGGTGATCTGCTGGCGTGCGGCGGTACGGCTCAGCACCCGGCCGGCGCCGTGGCTGCAGCTGTGGAAGCTGTCGCCATTGCCTAGCCCGCGCACGATGAAGCTCTTCGCGCCCATGCTTCCGGGGATGATGCCCAACTCGCCGGCACGTGCGCTGACCGCACCCTTGCGCGTGACCAGCAGTTCCTCGCCGGCGTGCGTCTCCTTCTGCACGTAGTTGTGGTGGCAGTTCACTGCCAGCTTTTCCAGCTGGAACTTCGGCAAGCGGTGGCGCATCTCCGCCAGCACCCGCGCCATCATCGCCTCGCGGTTCTCGCGGGCGTAGTCCTGCGCCCACGACACCGCTTCCACGTAGTCGTCGAACAACGGCTCGCCTTGCATGAAGAACGCCAGGTCCTTGTCCGGCAGGTGGAAGCCGAGCACGCGGTGCGCCAGCTGCTCGCGCGCCTGTTCGATGAAGTAGCTGCCGATCAGGTTACCGGTGCCGCGCGAGCCGCTGTGCAGCATCACCCACACCGCATCGCTTTCGTCCAGGCACACCTCGATGAAGTGGTTGCCGCCGCCGAGCGTGCCGATCTGGCAATTCAGCTTGTCGGTGCGGATCCGGCGATGCCTGGCCTTGATCATGTCCAGGCGCTCGACCAACCCCGACTGCGCGATGCGCGTGGCGATGCTGTCGGGCAGCTTGCGGTGCTCGCCGCCGCGGCCGTTGCCGACCGGCACGCTGCGCTCGATGCTCGAGCGCAACTGCGCCAGGTTGTCGGGCAGGTCGGATGCGCGCAGCGTGGTACGCACCGCGGCCATGCCGCAGCCGATGTCCACGCCGACCGCCGCCGGGATGATCGCGCCTCGGGTCGGGATCACCGAGCCCACGGTCGCGCCCTTGCCCAGGTGCACGTCGGGCATCACCGCCACCCACGGCCCGACGAACGGGATCGCGGCGATGTTGCGCAGCTGTTCGTGGGCCTGCGCTTCCAGCGGCACGCCGCGCACCCAGCCCTTGATCGGGGTGGTGCCCTCGGCATGCAGCAATTCGTAGTTTTGCGTACTCATGGTGTCATTCCTTCGAAGCCGTGCGCGGCGATTCCCTCCGCCGCGCAAGGCGGTGTCACTTCATCGTCACCAACTGCTTCAGCACGCCATCCAGGCCGCCGAACACGGTGAGCTTGTCGATCTTCTCGGTGACCTTCTCCAGCGCCTCCAGCTCCTTCAGCCGCATCAGCACCGGGTTGTCCTCGATCAGCTTGGCGGTGTTGAGCAGCGAACGCGTGGCGTTGGCCTCCTCGCGCCGGCGGATCACGTTGGCCTGCGCCGACTTCTCCGCCTGCACCACCGCGTTGAGGATCTCCTTCATCTCGCCGGGCAGGATCACATCCTTGACGCCCACGCCCAGCACCTCGATGCCGAAGCCGGCGACCTGCTCGCGCACGTAGCCGAAGATGTCCGCGTCCAGCGAGGCCTTGTCGCCAAGCAGCTCGTCCAGCGTCTTGGCCGAAACCGCGCGGCGCAAACCGTACTGCAGCTCGCGATACAGCTGGTCGCCGTACTTGGCCACCCGCGTCCGCGCCGCAACCGGGTCGGCGACGCGCATGCTCGCGGCAAGGTTGACGCGCAGGCTGACCTTGTCGCGGGTCAACAGCTCCTGCCCGGAAACCTCCACCGACTGGATTCGCAGCTCGATCACCTCCGCAACGATGTTCTTGCGGAAGTTCCAGAACGCGTAGTGGCCCGGCGTCAACGTCTGCTGCAGGCGTCCATCGACGAACACCAGTCCCGCCGACTCGGCCGGAACGTCCAGCGCGACCGCAAAGCGCGACAGCATGCCGAGCTGGCGCAGGCGCTGGGCGACATCCGACGGCACCGCCAGGCTCTCGCCCAGCGGCAGGCGCATCACGTCCACCGAAACCAGCCCACGCCAGTACAGCCGGCGCGTGCCGGGCGGCAGCACGTCCTCGAGCTTGCCCTGCTTGAACACCAGGCCCACCTCGTCGCTGCCCAGGTCGGCCAGCACGAACAGTTCGTGCAACTGTGCTCCCAGGCGCGCGATCAGCGCGTCGACGTCGTTGCCGGCGTAGTCGGGTACGGCGATATTGAAGGTCTTCACCTCGATACGCCGCGCTGGGTCGAACAGGCGGTAGACGCCGGGCGCGAGCACGCGCTCGAAACGCCGGTTGCGATACATCAGGCCGCGCTCGCTATCGCCGATCACGACCCGCTTGATCCAGAACATGGCACGTTCTCCTTGTGTGTGGCTCTGGTGATCCGGTCCTGTGAATGAAGTCGCCGCGCCGGACCGACGAGCGCGAGGACGTCGCGTTGCGCACGCCGTCGGCGACGCAACGCTGGAATGGATGCAAGTGCGCGCACGGCGTCGCTGCGGCGGCCGACGGGCGCTGTCGGTGCGGAGGCCGGCGCAGGCGAGCGCATCGCGTTGCATTGCGATGCGATCGTTTGCGCCGGCACGCACGTCCAGGGCGGCGCGGCGGCGGCAGCGACGCTGCGGTGCACGCGGTACGCAGCGCCGGTGGCGATGCGTGCAGCGCGTCCCGCGCGGCGCGACTTGCTGGGCTTGCGCCCGGTATTGCACATGACGTGAAAGGTCATGGTTCTCGGAGCGGGAATCGAACCCGCGACAGTCGGATTAAGGTTCCGATGCTCTACCAGCTGAGCTATCCAAAGCGACGTGCCGGAGTCGAACCGGCGACCAGTGGACGCGCCACCGCTCTACCTCTGAGCTAACGTCTGGTGGAAACTGCACATCCCGGCCGCAGGCATACGCGACGGCAGTGCCGTGCGCACCGGACGGGAATCGCATCCCGTACCGCTAGCGACCATTAAGTACAGTTTCCCGATTGACGCCTCTTTCGAAGCGGCAATTCCTGCGTCGATCCTTTCCCCGCCGCCCGCGTCCGGCACCTGGACGCAGCGCTTGCGCGCCTCGCGAGCGAAACTTCCCTGTTTCCGGGCAGTCCATGCCCGGGTGCCTGGGTTTGGGATCGACAAAATACGTTGCGAACGCACAAAGCAAACGCCCCCGGTGCGGTGTCCGAGGGCGTTCGCGTTCCTCGGAGATCGATGCAACCGATCTCCGCAGGGGAAGATCAGTCGATCAGGGGGTATGGCCCAGCCGCAGCGCGTCGCCGCACAGCGCACGTGGCGACGCTGCGCGCGTTTCGCGCTGCAGGTTGGGCACAAGGGCGTTGAAGTGGCGGGGATTCATGGTCGTCGGTTGGGTTGTTGCCGAACACGTCGGCTGATGGGCGCGCACATTACCTGCGTTATTTTCATTGCGCAAGAGGTTTCTGCAATTATTTTCATTATCTCGGCATCGCACCGGCGGACGTGCCGAAGCGATGCCATCGCGATCGATCAACGTCGCGGCAGATATGCCGGCACCGTGCGCAGCAAGCGTTCCACCAACGCCGGCGCCATGAACGCGTAGTCGTCGGGAATCCCGAGACACACCACGCGCTTGCCGCGCAGGTGGCGCTTGAACGTCGCCGACAGCTTGCTGCGGTGCCGGCGTTCCATCACAAAGATCAGATCGGCCCAGGCGAGCAGTTCGGGCGTCAGTGGCGTGTCGGCGTCGGCCTGGATGCCGGCCGATGCGGTCTCGATGCCCGGCCAATCGGCGAACACCTGCTCGGCGGTTGGGCTGCGCAGCCGGTTGCGGGCGCACACGAACAGGACGTTGCGGATGGGCGACATGGCCTGCGCCGCGATGCTGGGATACGCGATGGTAAACGTCCAATGACGCAAGCGGCGACATGTTGCCGCTTGCGTGCATCGTCAGCGTGGGCTCTGCACGCAGGAGGCTGGGTGGCATGGCCAGCATCCAGACTGGCTGGATCGATCGACTGGGGCCGTTGTGGCGTGCGCCGTCGTGTCGCCGCGCCTGCGGGATAAGACGTCACTCGGAAATGCGCCCGACCATGGCGAATCGCTCGCTGCGATGCGCTCGCCCTGCCGATGAAGATGTCGCCTCGAAAGACAACGCGGCGGTCGCGAACCGCCGCATGCTCACTCCACGCCGGCCTGCTCCTCGAGCATCGCGCGCAGCGCCGCTTCGATGCCGATCTCGCCCTCGCGCGACTCCGCATGCGTGTCGCCGCCCTGCGCGAAATCGATCCAGCCGGCGTTGAAGCCGTCCAGCATCTGCATGCGCGGCAACGGATGCTGCATGCCCTGGGCACGGAACAGGTCTTCCCAGGTGTCGCGCGGCACGGTCTGGGCGGTCACGTCGCGGCCGAGCAGGCGGCCGAATGCGGTGGCGATGTCGTCCGGGCTGGTCCGCTGCGGGCCTTCCAGTTGCACGATGCGATGCCCTTCCCATTGCTCCTGCAGCATGACGGCGGCGGTGCGGCCCACGTCATGGATCGAGACCATCGCGATGGCGCGCGACGCCGGCTGCAGATAGCTGGCGATGGCGCCGCTGCGGGCGGCGTCGATGTCCCAGCGTGCGTTCTCCATGAACCAGGCCGCGCGCAGGAAGGCCGTCGGCATCTGCAGCGTGGCGAACTGTTGCTCCATGATGCGCAGCTGGTTGAGCAGGTTGGGGCGCTCTGCGTCGGCACCGACGGTGGACAGTGCCACCACCTTTTCCGGTCGTGCCTGTTCCAGCGCTTCGCGCAGCGCGGCGATGATGCGGCGCGCGGCCGGAAACCCCGGTTCGGGGTCGAAGGCCGGCGGCAGCAGGATGAAGACGCCTTCGGTGCCGCTGAAGGCGCGGACCAGGGCCGGCACGTCGGTCAGTTCGGCCAGTGCCACCGTGCAGCCTTGTGCGGCCCATCGCTCGCCCTTTGCGGCATCGCGCAACACGGCACGCACTTGGTGGCCCGCCGCTAATAGGCTGCGTGCCAGCGTGCCACCGACCTGCCCGGTGATTCCGGTGATTGCGTACATGTGCGTTCCTTTCGTGGGTGCCCGCCGCGGTAGCAGACGTGGCACGCATTCTGGGCGTCGTCGGCGCCGCTTCCGATATCATCGGTGTCAGTTCATTGATGACGCAGGGTCAGTAATCCCATGAGCGGAATCTGGCATGACCTTTGACGAACGCCTGGCCAACGGCATCGGCGTGCTGTGCGCCATCGTCGACAGCGGCAGCTTCGCCGCCGCATCCGAGCGGCTGGACATGACGCCTTCCGGGGTCAGTCGTGCGGTTGCGCGGCTGGAGGCACGGCTGGGCATCCGCTTGTTCGATCGCACCACGCGCGCGATCGCGCTCACCGACGAGGGCCGTCGCTTCCACGGCGAAGTGGCGCCCTTGCTGGCGGCGCTGGAAGAGGCGGCCGCCTCGGCGCAGCAAGGAGCGAACGTCGTGCGCGGCCGATTGCGGGTCAACGTCGATCCGTTCTTCTCGCGCCTGGTGCTGGGCCCGCGGCTTGGCACCTTCCTGCAGGCGCATCCGGACCTGAAACTGGAGCTGATCACGCGCGACGAACCCGGCGACATGGTGGCCGACGGCTACGACCTGGTGCTGCGCTTCGGCCATCCGCCGCCGTCGACGCTGGTGGCGCGCAAGCTGATGGACTGCCGCGTCGTCACCATCGCCGCACCCGCTTATATTCAGCGCCATGGCCGGCCGGCATCGCCGCAGGAACTGCAGGATCGGCGCCACACCTGCATCCTGTTCCGCGACGCGCACACCGGGCGGCCCTTCACCTGGGAGTTCGTGCGCGGCAGGAAACGCATCGAACTGGACATGGCGGGGCAGCTGACCGTCAACGATGCCGGCTCGCTCTACAGCGTGTGCCTTGCCGGCTACGGCGTGGCGCAGGTGTTCGATCTGGGCCTGCGGCCGATGCTCGACGACGGCCGGCTGATCGACCTGTTCCCCGACTGGCCCGACGAGCGATTCCCGCTGTATGCGCTGTACGCATCGCGCCAGCACCTGCCGGCGAAGGTACGCGCCTTCCTCGATTTCGTGCTGGCGCTGCTGCACTAGGCAACGGCGCTTGGCGATGTTGGCCGTGCGTCGGCGCGGCGACGTGCCGGCCCGACGCGAAACCCGTGCAATGCGCTCACGCCGCACGCCCCGTTGTGGTGGAGGTTGCATGCTGCGGGCCTTGCGCATTCCCCCTGCGGCAAGAGCGCTAGACTCCGCTGGCGGCCGACAGGCGCGCCCCCTCATTCGACATCGCCGCCATGCCCTTCCTCGAACTTCCCACGCACCGCCTGCACTACCGCGTCGACGGCAGCGAAGGCCGTCCCTGGCTGACCTTCTGCAACTCGCTGGGCACCGATCTGCACATGTGGGACGGGCAGATCGATGCGTTGGCGCCGTACTACCGGGTGCTGCGCTACGACCGCCGCGGCCATGGCGCCTCGAGCGCGGTGCCGGGACCGTACCGGGTCGAGGACCTGGCCGGGGATGTGCTGGCGTTGCTCGATGCGCTGTCGGTCGAGCGCACGCACTTCTGCGGCCTGTCGATCGGCGGGTTGACCGGGCAATGGCTGGGATTGCATGCCGGCGAGCGCCTGCAGACGCTGACCGTATGCGCGACCGCGGCCAGGATCGGTACCGAGGACAGCTGGCGGGCGCGCATCGCGCAAGTTCGCGCCGAGGGACTGGCGGGGCTGCTGGACGGCACCCGCGAGCGCTGGTTCACGCCGGCCTTCGCCGCCATGCAGCCGGCGGCGGTCGAGGCGATCCTGGCGACGTTCCTGGGTACCGATGCGCAGGCCTACCTGGCCTGCTGCGAGGCGGTGGCCGGCGCCGATTTCCGCGGTGCGCTGGGCGGGATCGCCACGCCGCTGCTGGCGCTGGCCGGGCACGACGATCCGGTGTGCCCGCCCGACGGCCTGCAGGCGATCGCCACGCAGGCGATGCGCGGAAGCCTCGCCCAGGTGCACGGCCGGCACCTGTGCAACCTGGAGTCGCCGCACGCCTTCAACGACGCGTTGCTGCGCTTCCTGCTGCAATAACGGGCTCGGGCTGCAGAGACAGTCGCCGCATGGTCGTGACCCCGCAGCACAGCTTCTCAAATCCCTAATCCCTAATCCCTAATCCCTAATCCCTAATCCCGGCTCTCGTCCAGCTGCACCACCAGCTTGCCGAAGTTGCCGCCGCCGAGCATGTCGATGAAGGCCTGCGGCGCGTTCTCCAGCCCATGCACGACGTGTTCGCGGTAGCGCACGCGGCCGTCGGCCAGCCACGCGCCCATCTCGCGCAGGAACTCCGGGTAGAGCTTGACGAAATCGCCGACGATGAAGCCGCGCACGGTCAGCCGCTGGCGCAGCACCTGGTTCATCAGCGCCGGCACGCGGTCCGGTGCCGCCGGCAATTCGCCGCGCGTGTTGTAGGTGGCGATGGTGCCGCACACCGGCACCCGCGCGAAGTCGTTGAGCAACGGCAGCACCGCATCGAACACGTGCCCGCCGACGTTCTCGAAGTAGACGTCGATGCCATCCTTCGCGGCGCCACGCAGCTGCTCGGCGAAATCCGGGGCGCGATGGTCCAACGCTACGTCCAGGCCCAGTTCCTCGCGCAGGTAGCGGCATTTTTCGGCGCCGCCGGCGATGGCGATCACCTTCGCGCCGCGCAACCTGGCGATCTGCGCCACGGTGGCGCCGACCGGGCCGGTGGCGGCGGCGACCGCCACGGTCTCGCCGCTCTGCGGCTTGCCGATCTCGTGCAGGCCGGCGTAGGCGGTGAAGCCGGGCATGCCGTAGACACCGAGCGCGGTGCTCGGCGGCAGCGGCGACTGCGGATCGAGCTTGCGCCTCAGACCGGCGCCGTCGGCCACCAGGTGCGTCTGCCAGCCGCCGCTCTGCACCAGCACCAGGTCGCCGGGCTTGAGGTCGGGATGGTGCGATTCCAGCACTTCGGCGACGGTGCTGCCGACCATCACCTGGTCCAGCTGCACGGGCGGCGCGTAGGACGGCGCATCGCTCATGCGCCCGCGCATGTACGGATCCAGCGACAGCCAGCGGTTGCGCAGCAGCACCTGGCCAGGGCCGGGCACGGCCAGCGGCGCCTGTTCGAGACGGAAATTCTGCGCGCTCGGCGCACCCTGCGGACGCGAGGCGAGCACTACGCGGGTGGTGTGGGAAACGGAACTCATGGGGTTTCCTTGCTGGCGGCATCCAGTTGCGCGACGTCGTCGGCCGACAGCTGCAGGCGGGCGGCGGCCAGCAGTTGCTGCAACTGCTCGACACTGGTCGCGCTGGCGATCGGCGCGGTGATGCCGGGACGCGCGATCAGCCACGCCAGGGCCACCTGGGTCGGCGTGGCCGAATGCTTGCCGGCGACGTCGTCGAGCGCGACCAGGATGCGCAGGCCGCGTGCGTTGAGGTAGCGCGCGATCACGCTGTCGCCGCGCGCCGGGCTCTTGGCGGCATCGGCGGAACTGCGGTACTTGCCACTGAGGAAACCGCGGGCCAGCGCGTAGTAGCAGATCACGCCCAGGCCCTGTTCGCGCACCAGCGGCTCCAGGCCGTTTTCGTAGCCGCCGCGGTCGTACAGGTTGTACTCGGGCTGCAGCGTCTCGTAGCGCGGCAGTCCGTACTGCGCCGAGACCTTCAGCGCCTCGGCCAGGCGGTCGGCGCTGTAGTTGGAGGCGCCGATCGCGCGCACCTTGCCTTGCTCGATCAGCCGTCCGAACGCGGCCAGTGAGGCTTCCAGCGGCACCGATTCGTCGTCCTCGTGCGCCTGGTACAGGTCGATCACGTCGGTCTGCAGGCGTTGCAGCGACTCCTCCACCGCCGCGGCGATGTTGTCGGCGGCCAGGCCCGGGCGCTCGGCCCACTTGCCGACCTTGGTCGCGATCAGCACCTTGTCGCGCTTGCCGCTGCGCTTGAGCCACTGGCCGATGATGGTTTCCGATTCGCCGCCGCGGTTGCCGGGCACCCACGCCGCATACGCATCGGCGGTGTCGATCAGGTTGCAGCCCGCCTCGACGAAGGCATCGAGCAGCGCGAAGGAGGTCTTGGCGTCGGCGCTCCAGCCGAACACATTGCCGCCGAAGGCGAGCGGTGCCGCGTGCAGGCCGGAACGGCCGAGTTCGCGCGTGTGCAGCATGGGGGGATGCTCCGCTGTGAGGAAGAGCGACAGGATAGTCGCCCAAGGTTTCGGGATCGGGGCGATGGTGGCGAAAACAGCGTTCCGCTGGCGTGATTCGCGCTAACGCGAAGGCAACATTCAGGCATGCGCGCATGCGTGCTAGGCTCGCGCCACATCTCCAGCGGACGCACGCCCATGACTCTTCGAACGACGCTTGCCTGTGCTTGTACCCTGGCCATTGCCGCGGCGCTGGCGATCCCGGCCGCGCAGGCGATCAAGCCTGCCGACAGCGCCACCCTGCCGGCGCCGGATGCCGCGCTGCAGGCGGCGATCAATGGCAGCTGGCGCGACCGCACCTATGTCGCGCGCGACGCCTACCGGCATCCGGGGCAGACCCTGGCGTTCTTCGGCATCAAGCCGACGCAGACGGTGATCGAGATCACTCCCGGCGGCGGCTGGTATTCGGAAATCCTGGCGCCGTACCTGCGCGAACGCGGCCAGTACATCGCCGCGGTGGTGGATCCGGCGGCGGTGCCCGAAGGCCGCGGCCGCGACTACCAGCAGAAGGCGCGCACGGGGCTGGAACAGAAGTTCGCCGCCGCGCCGGCGCAGTACGGCAAGGCCAAGCTGGTCGGCTATTCGCCGACCGCGCCGGTGTTCGGCCCGGCCGCATCGGCCGACCTGGTGCTGACCTTCCGCAACGTGCACAACTGGCGCACCTCCGGCCAGGCGGAAGGCATGTTCAAGGGCTTCTACCAGGTGCTCAAGCCCGGCGGCGTGCTCGGCGTGGTCGAACACCGCGCCAAGGCCGACGTGCCGGCTGACGACAAGAGCGGCTACGTCGGCCAGGCGCAGGTGATCGCGATGGCCGAGGCGGCCGGCTTCAAGCTGGCCGGCAAGAGCGAGGTCAACGCCAACCCGCGCGACACCAAGGACTATCCGGGCGGCGTGTGGACGCTGCCGCCGAGCAACAGCCACGAGGCCGCCGACGAGGCCAAGTACAAGGCGATCGGCGAGAGCGACCGGATGACGCTGAAGTTCGTCAAGTCCTGAGCGACGGCCGCGGTCGGCGGGAAAAGGGATCCGGCGTGGGAGAATGTCCCCGCGCCGCATGTGCCGTCGATGTGCGGCCAATCCCGAATCCCTTCATCCGCAATCCTCGCTTTAATGCTGATCGCGTTCAACAAGCCGTTCAATGTGCTGTGCCAGTTCACCGACCGCAGCGAACCGCCGCGGCGCACGCTGGCCGGGTTCGGCCTGCCCGCCGACGTGTACGCGGCGGGCAGGCTGGACTACGACAGCGAGGGCCTGCTGCTGCTGACCGACGACGGCGCGTTGGCGCACCGCTACACCGATCCGCGGCACAAGCAACCGAAAACGTATTGGGTGCAGGTGGAAGGCGCGCCGCAGCCCGAGCAGCTGCAGCGCCTGCGCGACGGCGTGGTGTTGAACGACGGGCCGACCGCGCCGGCCCAGGCCAGCGTGCTGGAGACGGCGCCGGAACTGTGGCCGCGCGACCCGCCGGTGCGGTTCCGCAAGACGGTGCCAGACGCATGGCTGCAGATCGTGCTGCGCGAAGGGCGCAACCGCCAGGTCCGGCGCATGACCGCGGCCGTCGGTTTGCCGACCCTGCGCCTGGTGCGCGCGGCGATCGGCACGCACCGGCTGGATGGGCTGGCGCCGGGTGCATGGCGCAGGCTGTAGCGCTGCCGGTTGCCGCGTACTGTTGGGTGAACGCCATGGTGGCCCGCCGCATGCGCAATGCATGCGGAATGTTGGCGTAGCAGCCGCTCTGGATGGCGTTGGACTATCGGTTGCGACGGGCGAAGCGCTTTGTCCGGATCGACGAGCGGTGCCGTGACCGGTGGAGTCGACGCATCGGCTGCGCCGGTGTTGCGCGGTTGTGGGTGGCTCGGCCATCGGCCGCGACCGGTGACGCGATGGGGCTGCCGGACGGAACTGGTCGCGGCTGAAGCCGCTCCTACAGGTGCACGGTGCGGTCTGCTGTACGCAGCTTTCTGCGGGCCGCTCGCATGCTGGGCTGCCTGGGAACGCGCATAAAAAAAGCGACCGGGTTTTCGCCCGGTCGCCATGTTCGTTATCGCGCTACGGCGATACCGCAGAATCTAGTCTTCGCTGCCTTCCTGTGCGGCCGCGGCGCGACGCGACACCCGGCTCGCCGCCGTACGGCGTGCGCCGGCATTGCCGCGCTTGCTGGCTTCGATGCGCTGCGAATCGCCTTCGATCGCGCCGTTGCGGTCGCGCTGGCGCTTGCGGTAGATCGCGTAGCCGAGCAGGCCGGCGCCCAGCGCCGCGGCGGCGATCGCGATGACCGGGTTGCGCCGCACCACGGTGCGCGCGACCTTGGTGCCGGTCTTCACCGCACCCATCGCCGCGCCGGTCTTGAGCGCGCCCATCGCGGCGCCGGACTGCAGCCACCTGTTCGCCTGCGGGCCGATGTGGCGCAGGCTGTCGCCGGCATGGCTGGCGAGATCGAGTGCGCGGTCGGTAATGATGGTCAGCTTGCTCATGGGCGTCCCTACTGGCAGGAATAAGGACTGCAGTGTCCCTTGCGCCCCGTATAGATGGCGTTAGCGCATCGCCGCGGAATCGTCTGGCGGCTGAACATGGCCGGTGCAGGACGGCGGGAGCGGGCGCGCCGCGCTGGCGGGCGGCGTCCGAAGTGGCCAGCCCGGGCAGGTGCCGAGGGCGGCCGGTGACGGGCACGATGATGCTGGTCGCGTGTCACGCACCCCGTCTGGATGACGCGCGTGTTCGCCCGCCGCAGGCCAGGCGTGCCGGTCCGGCCGTCGTCCACGTTCGGCGCAGCCGCCAATCCCGTGCGCAGCGCCGCCTCAGGTGCCGCGCGGTTTGGCGCGATGGCTGGCGGTGGCGGTCCATGGGTCGTCCGGCCACGGATGGCGCGGGTAGCGGCCCTTCATCTCCTTCTTCACTTCCGGATAGGTGCTGGACCAGAAGTTGCGCAGGTCCTGAGTGACCTGCAGCGGGCGCCCGCCGGGCGAGAGCAGGTGCAGCACCAGCGGCACGCGGCCGTCGGCGATGCGCGGGGTGTCGGCCAGGCCGAACAGTTCCTGCAGCTTCACCGCCAGCACCGGCGGCAACGGCTGGCCGTCGTGGTCGAGCGCGTAGTCGATGCGCCGTTCCATGCCCGAGGGCACCGTGATCCGGGTCGGCGCATGCCGATCGAGCGCCTGCCGCCGGTCCCATGGCAGCAGCGATTTGAGCGCTTCGCCCAGCTCGTCCTCGCCGAGCGCGTCGAGCCGGGTCTTGCCGGCGAAGGCCGGGCGCAGCCAACGGTCCAGGTCGTCCAGCAGCGCCGCGTCGCCGAGATCGGGCAGGGCCAGCTCGGGCATCCACACGCGCAGTCCGGTTGCGCGTGCGCGCCACTGCGTCAGCGCCTCGCTCCAGGGCAGCGCCGCCAGCCCGAGTTCGCGCACCGCCTCGGTCAGCGCCGCCGCCGCATGCGCCGGATCGACGCGGCCGGCGGGGCGGCTGTCGAGCACGATGCGGTCGAAGCGGGTTTCGCGCAGCGCGCTCAGCGCGCGCCGCTCGGCGTCCCAGCGCACCACGTCCTGCTGCACGAAGCGCTGCGGGAAATCGGCGCGCAGCCGCGTCTCGTCCACCGGCGCGGCACGCAGCAGCAGCGCGTCCTTGGCCTCGTAGCGCAGTTCGGTGGCGACCAGCCACGGCTCGCCGCGCAGGTCGCTGTTGTCGAACAGGCGCGCGCTGCGGCCGTTGGCCAGCAGGTAGCGCAGGGGATCGGCGGGATGGCGGGTGGCGATGCGGTCGGGGAAGGCGTGGGCGAGCAGGTCGCCGAGCGCGTGCGCTTCCACGCTGTCCGGCGGCGCGGTGTCGTTGCGCAGGCGCCGCCGCCATTGTTTGGCGGCCGCATCGATCGCGGCCAGGCCGCCGCGGTTGGCGTCGTGCGGGGCGCGGCCGCGGCGGAACGCGGCCAGTGCGCGCCAGCGCGCCGCCAGCGCGTCGCCGCCCTGGCGCAGCGGATCGCGCGCCTCGACCAGCGCGGCCAGGTCGCAGGCCAGTGCCTGCGCGCGCGCGTCCGGCGCGGCCAGCAGCATCGCCGCCAGGCGCGGATGCGTGCCCAGCGCAAGCATGCGCCGGCCGCTCGCGGTGATCGCATGGTTCTCGCTCAAGGCGCCGAGCCGGTGCAGCAGTTCGCGCGCGGCGGCCAGCGCGCCGGCCGGCGGCGGATCGACGAAGCGCAGCGCGTCGCTGCCCCAGGCCGCCAGTTCCAGCGCCAATCCGGCCAGTTCCACCTGCAGCATTTCCGCGCGTCGCTGCGCCTCCAGGCGCTGCGACTGCGGCCACAGCCGGTACGCCCAGCCCGAAGCGACGCGGCCGGCGCGGCCGGCACGCTGGTCGGCCGAGGCCTGGGCGATGGCGGTCACGTCCAGACGCGAGAAACCGCTGTTGGGGTCGTAGTGCGGCTCGCGCGCCAGCCCGGCGTCGATCACCACGCGCACGCCGGGCAGGGTGACCGAGGATTCGGCCACGTTGGTGGTCAGCACCACGCGGCGGCGGCCCTGCGGATCGGGCTGCAGCACCTTGGCCTGCTGCTCGACCGGCAACTCGCCATGCAACGGCAAGATGTCCACGCCGCCACTCCCTTCTCCCCCCGGGAGAAGGTGGCGCGCAGCGCCGGATGAGGGTACGGCAGAGGCGGTGCTTGAGGGCACCCCCAAACCCATCCCAGACCCCTCCAGCGCCGCCTGCACCCGCGCGATCTCGCGCTGCCCGGGCAGAAACACCAGCACGTCGCCGGGATGCTGCTGCAGCGCGTGTTCCACCGCGCGGCGGCTCTGCGCCTCCAGCGATTCCTCGCGCCGCGCCGGAAAATGCGCGATCTCCACCGGATAGCTGCGGCCGGCGCTGGACAACCTGGGCGCCTCCAGAAACTGCGCCAGGCGTTCGCCGTCCAGCGTCGCCGACATCACCACGATGCGCAGGTCCTCGCGCACCTGCGCCTGCACGTCCAGCGCCAGCGCCAGGCCCAGGTCGGCGGCCAGGTGGCGTTCGTGGAATTCGTCGAACAGCAGCGCGCCGACGCCGTCGAGCATCGGGTCGTCCTGGATCATCCGGGTCAGGATGCCTTCGGTGACCACCTCGATGCGGGTGCGCGCGGACACCTTGTTCTCGAAGCGGATGCGGTAGCCCACGGTCTCGCCCGGCGCCTCGCCGCGCTGCCGGGCCATGAACGTGGCGGCGCTGCGCGCGGCGACCCGGCGCGGCTCCAGCATCACGATGCGGCGGCCCTGCAGCCACGGCGCCTCCAGCAGCGCCGGCGGCACCTGGGTGGTCTTGCCGGCGCCGGGCGGGGCCTCCAGCACCAGCCGCGGATGCGCGGCGAGGCTGTCGCGGATCTGCGGCAGCAGCGGATCGATCGGAAAAACGGGAGAGGCCATCGGCCAAGGATACGGATCGGCCCGCCGCGTGTAGAGTGCAGTGCCGCTTACAATCGGCGGCCGTCCCCACCGCCTGCCGCTCCATGTCCCTGATCGATATCGGCGCCAACCTCACCCACGACTCCTTCGATCGCGACCGCGACGCGGTGCTGCAGCGCGCCCGCGATGCCGGCGTGACGCAGATGGTGGTCACCGGCGCCAGCCGCGAGCACTCGCCGCTGGCGCTGCAGTTGGCGCAGCGGCACCCCGGCTTCCTGTACGCCACCGCCGGCGTGCACCCGCACCATGCGTTGGAATACACCGCCGAATGCGATGCGGAGATGCGCGCGCTGCATGCGCATCCGCAGGTGGTGGCGGTGGGCGAATGCGGGCTGGACTATTTCCGCGATCTCGCTCCGCGCCCGGCGCAGCACCGCGCGTTCGAACGCCAGCTGCAGCTGGCCGCCGAGACCGGCAAGCCGCTGTTCCTGCACCAGCGCGACGCGCACGCCGACTTCCTGGCGCTGATGCGTCAGTTCGACGGCAAGCTCGGCCCGGCGGTGGTGCACTGCTTCACCGGTACCCGCGAGGAACTGTTCGACTACCTGGACCGCGACTGGCACATCGGCATCACCGG
Organism: Xanthomonas sp. CFBP 8443; assembly: GCF_025666195.1. Lineage (NCBI taxonomy): Bacteria > Pseudomonadati > Pseudomonadota > Gammaproteobacteria > Lysobacterales > Lysobacteraceae > Xanthomonas > Xanthomonas sp. CFBP 8443. Next base: position 4,847,585 of record NZ_CP102592.1, on the reverse strand, counting down.
CTGGCTGTGCGACGAGCGCCGCGGCGCGCACCTGCGCGAGCTGGTCGGCAACATCCCGGCCTCGCGGCTGATGATCGAGACCGACGCGCCGTATCTGCTGCCGCGCACGCTCAAGCCGCTGCCCAAGGACCGCCGCAACGAGCCGGCGTTCCTGGCCCACATCGTCGAGGAACTGGCGCGCGACCGCGGCGAGGCCCTGGCCACGACCGCCGCGGCGAGCACCGCCACCGCCCGCGCGTTCTTCGCCCTGCCCGCCGCCGCCTGACGCCGGTGGCGGTGCCGGCCGTCCCACGCTGGACTTGTTAGTACAATCGCCCGGCACCGATCCGGCTGCACCGTCTACGGAAAGCCCTGCATGCCTGTTCGCCCGTTCTCGATCGTGGTGCTCTGTTCCGGCGCGTTGCTGGCCCTGGCCGGCTGCGGCAAGCCCGCCGAACCGGAGCCCGATGCAGACGCCTCGGCGCTGGCGGTCACCCTGGTGCGCGCCGAGCCGCGTTCGATCCAGCGCACCGTGCTGGTGTCCGGCCCGGTCTCGGCGTACGAGGAAATGCAGCTGGGCGTGGAGATCAGCGGCGCGCGCGTGACCGCGCTCAACGTCGACGTCGGCCAGGCGGTGCGCCGCGGCCAGGTGCTGCTGGAACTGGACCATCGCACCCTGGACAGCGACCTGCAGCAGGCCCGCGCCGGCCTGGCCGAGGCCGACGCCAGCGTGGCGCTGGCGCAGGCCAACCTGTCGCGCGCGGAGAAGCTGGTCAAGGGCAAGTACATCAGCGCCTCGCAGCTGGACGAGCTGCGCGCCGCGCGCACCCAGGCCGAGGCGCAGCGCAACACCGCGCGCGCCGCGCGCGATGCGGCGCAGCTGCGTCGCGACTTCGCCGAACTGCGCGCGCCCGCCGACGGCATCGTCTCCAAGCGGCTGGTGCAGCCCGGGCAGGTGGTCGCGTCCGGGACCGAACTGCTGCGCCTGATCCGCGACGGGCGCCTGGAATGGCGCGCCGAACTGCCCGAGGCCGAGCTGGCGCTGGTCGCGCCGGGCGCCAGCGTGACCCTGCCGGCCGCCGCCGGCAGCGTCGCCGGGCGCATCCGCGCGGTCAGCCCGGGCGTGGACAGCCAGACCCGCACCGGCACCATCTATGCCGACCTGCCCGAGCCCGGGCCGCTCAAGCCCGGGACCTACGTCGAGGGCCGCATCGTGGTCGGCGCCGGTCCGGCGCTGATGGTGCCGGCCGCCGCGGTGGTGCAGCGCGACGGCCATCCGTACGTGTTCGCGGTCGACAAGCAGATCGCGCGCCGCCTGCGCGTGCGCACCGGCGCCACCGTCGATGGCCGCATCGAGATCGTCGAAGGGCTCAAGGCCGGCGACGCGGTGGTCGAGCAGGGCGCCGGCTTCCTCGGCGACGGCGACCGGGTGCGGGTGGTGGCGAACGCGGCCGCGGCCGCGGCGAAGCCGGCGCCATGAACTTCTCCGCCTGGGCGATCAAGCGCCCGCTGCCGGCGCTGATGGTGTTCCTGGTGCTGTGCGTGGCCGGCCTGTGGGGGTTCCACAAGCTGCCGGTGGCGCGCTTCCCGGACATCGCCTTCCCGATGACCACGGTGACCATCACCCAGCCCGGCGCATCGCCGAGCCAGCTGGAGACCGAGGTCACGCGCCGGATCGAGGATTCGGTGGCGACCATCCCCAACGTCAAGCGGGTGATGTCCACCGTCAACGAAGGCGTCAGCGTCACCACCATCGAGTTCTTCCTCAGCGCCGACCTGGCCACCGCGCTGGACGACACCCGCGACGCGGTCACCAAGATCCGCACCGACCTGCCGCAGGACATCCAGGAACCAGTGGTGTCCAAGGTCGATATCGGCGGCTCGCTGATGACCTATGCGGTGGTCGCGCCGGCGATGACGCCCGACGAGCTCAGCTGGTTCGTCGACCGCGAGGTCAGCAAGGCGATGTACGGCGTGCCGGGCGTGGCCCAGGTGACCCGCGTCGGCGGCGTCGAGCGGCAGGTGCGGGTGGACCTGGACCCCAACGCGCTGCAGGCCTTCGGCGTCACCGCCGGCGACGTGTCGCAGCAGCTGGCGCGGATCCAGGTCGAACGCGCCGGCGGCAAGGCCGAACTGGACGGCAGCCAGCAGGTGATCCGCACCGTGGGCACCATCGCCGACGCCGCGGCGCTGCGCGACTACAGCATCAGCGTGGCCGACGGCCGCGCGGTGCGCCTGTCGGCGCTGGCCAGGATCAGCGATGCCGCCGCCGACCCGACCCAGGCCGCGCTGCTGGACGGCAAGCCGGTGGTGGCGTTCTCGATGTCGCGCACCCGCGGCTCCAGCGAGGTCGACGTGGCCAAGGGCGTGGAGGCGGCGCTGGAGACGCTCAAGGCGGCGCATCCGGGCGTGGGCTTCAAGCTGGTCACCACGGTGATCGACGAGACCCTGCGCTCGTACGACTCGTCGATGACGATGCTGTGGGAAGGCGCGCTGCTGGCGCTGCTGGTGGTGTGGCTGTTCCTGCGCGACTGGCGCGCGACCTGGGTGTCGGCGGTGGCGTTGCCGCTGTCGATCATTCCCACCTTCGCGGTGATGTACTGGTTCGGCTTCAGCCTCAACCTGATCACGCTGCTGGCGCTGAGCGTGGTGGTCGGCATCCTGGTCGACGATGCGATCGTGGAGATCGAGAACATCGTGCGCCACCTGCGCATGGGCAAGCCGCCGCTGGAAGCCGCGCGCGACGCCGCCGCCGAGATCGGCACCGCGGTGATCGCCACCTCGCTGACGCTGGCGGCGGTGTTCGTGCCGGTGGCGTTCATGCCCGGCATCGCCGGCAAGTTCTTCCGCGAGTTCGGCTGGACCGCGGCCACCGCGGTGCTGTTCTCGCTGCTGGTGGCGCGCCTGCTGACGCCGATGATGGCCGCCTACACGCTCAAGGCGCATCCGGAAACGCACCGCGAGTCGCGGCTGATGACCTGGTACCTGGGCTGGGTGGACGCGGCGCTGCGCCATCGCGCGCGCACGCTGTGGATCGCCACCGGGCTGTTCATGGCGTCGCTGGCGATCGTGCCACTGATCCCCACCACCTTCATCCCCACCTCCGACCTGGGCCGCAGCAACCTGAGCCTGGAACTGCCGCCGGGTACCACGCTGCAGCAGACCTTGGCGGTGGCCGAACGCGCCCGCGCGCAGCTGCGCGGCATTCCGGAGCTCAAGCAGGTGTACACCTCGGTGGGCGCGGTGCTGGACGTGGGCGATCCGTCCAAGTCCGGCGTCGGCGAGCCGCGCAAGGCCATGCTGATCCTCGACTGGGGTCCGGCCGAGGACCGCGACCGCGACCAGAAGACGCTCGAACGGCTGGTGCGCACGCAGCTGGCGAACCTGGCCGGGGTGCGGGTGAGCTACCTCAGCTCCGAAGCCGGCGAAATGATGCAGCTGGTGCTGGCCGGCGACGATCCGCAGCGCCTGCAGGACGCGTCGATCGCGCTGGAGCGTGACCTGCGCACGATCCGCGGGCTCGGCAGCGTGACCTCCTCGGCGTCGCTGCTGCGCCCGGAAATTGTGATCGCGCCGGACTCCGCGCGCGCGGCCGACCTGGGCGTGGCCACCGCCGCCATCGCCGAGGCCGCGCGCATCGCCACCGCCGGCGACTACGAACAGCGCCTGGCCAAGCTCAACCTGCCCGAGCGGCAGGTGCCGATCCGGGTCGGCTTCGCCGAGGCGCAGCTGGCCAATCCAGCGCTGATCGGCCAGTTGCGCGTGAACGGCCGCTATGGCCCGGTGCCGCTGGCGGCGGTGGCCGACATCAGCGCCGGCAGCGGTCCTGCGCAGATCTCGCGCTACCAGCGGCAGCGCAACGTCACCCTCAGCGCCGAGCTCAACGGCCGTCCGCTGGGCGAGGTGATGGACGAAGTGCAGGGGCTGCCCAGCGTGCAGAAGCTGCCCGACGGGGTCAGCTTCCTCAACACCGGCGATGCCGAGGTGTTCGTCGAACTGTTCGTCGGCTTCCTGCTGGCGATGGCCGCGGGCCTGGTGTGCATCTACATGGTGCTGCTGTTGCTGTTCAACCACGCGCTGATGCCGCTGACCATCCTCACCGCGGTGCCGCTGTGCGCAGGCGGCGCGTTCGGCGCGCTGCTGCTGACCCAGAATCTGCTGTCGCTGCCGGCGCTAATCGGCCTGCTGATGCTGATCGGCATCGCCAGCAAGAATTCGATCCTGCTGGTGGACTACGCGGTGATTGCCGAGGACGAACACGGCCTGAGCCAGCACGACGCGCTGATCGACGCCTGCCGCAAGCGCGCCCAGCCGGTGATCATGACCACGCTGGCGATGGGCGCGGGCATGATGCCGATCGCGCTGGGCTGGGCCGGCGATTCCAGCTTCCGCGCGCCGATGGCGATCGCGGTGATCGGCGGGCTGATCACCTCCACGCTGCTGAGCCTGATCGTGATCCCGGCCGCGTTCACGGTGCTCGACGACCTGGGCGAATGGATGACGCGGCGCCTGCGCCGCACGCCGGCGCCGGCCGACTAGCGCGCCGCGCCGCTCACTCGACCTGCTTGTCCTCGCGCTTGGCCTCGGCCATCGCTTCCGGCTCCAGCTCCTCGGCGCTGCGGTTGAGCTTGACGAACACGCCCCAGGCGATCAGCAGCAACGCCGCGCATAGGCCGACCGCGGTGGCATAGGGCAGCTTGGCCGGGTCGTCGTGCATCAGTTCGAAGATCGATACCAGCGTCTCGATCGCCAGGGCGATGACGATGACCACGAAGAACCGCGACAGGTAGCGTCGGACCCGGGTCGGCCCGCTGACCTTGACGTCGCGCTGCACTTCTTCCTCGAAGATGGTCTGGCCCAGTTCCAGCGTCACCAGCGCCACGGTCAGCAGGCCGATCGCCTCCAGCACCACGTTGAAGCGGTCGCGCACCACCAGGTCGCCGCCGGGGGTGAGGCCGTGCCAGAGCTCCAGCACCGCCATCGACACCAGCCCGGTGGCGCACAGCAGGAACAGCAGGATGATCACGATGTGGCCGCCGCGGAATATCTTTTCCATGAATTTCATGCGCTAGGCCGTGGTGAGGTCGCCGAGCATAGGCGGGCCGGGCGTCAGCGGCGCGCGAAGATGTTGCGGCGGGGATGGCGTCTTGGGCGCGCCGGTAGCGCCGTGCAGGAGGTTCTGGCTGGCCGGAGCCATCGGTGCCGACGCGGTCTGGTGGCGGGAGGTTCGTCGCTTCGTTCGTCGCGACTGAAGTCGCTCCCACAAGGGAGCGGTCACCCGAGGCGCATCAGCGCTCCGCCAGCCCGGCCTGGTAGGCCTGCAGATGGCAGTATGCGGCCGTCAGCCACGGCGCCGCATGGCCGGCGGCGCGAGCGCGCGCCAGCATGTCGCCGACGATGTGCTGCGCTTCCACCTGCTGCCCGGCTTCCAGGTCGCGCAGCATCGAGGCCTTCGTCGGCGAGCCGGGTTGGGTCAGCAACTGCAGCGCGCTGGCCTGGGCCGTGTCGGGAATCGGCTCGCCCGCCGCGGCCGCCACCGCCAGGCATTCGGCGTACAGCCCGCGCATCAGCGCCTGGCCGTCGTCGCCGGCGACGATCCTGCCGACCGGCGCGCGCATCAGGCAGGTGCCGGCGGCCAGCGCAGTCAGGAAGGTGTACTTGACCCATTGCTCCTGCGCGATCCGCGGCGCGGCGACATGTTCGATGCCGGCCGCCGCGCAGGCAGCGGCGAGCGCGCGCACCCGCGCGCTGTCTGCGCCGCGTCCGTCGCGTTCGCCGAAGGTCAGCGAGGCTGGCTTGCCCAGGTGCTGGACCACGCCGTCCGCGTCCAGCGTGGCGCTGATGAAGCACAGCCCGCCGAGCACGCGCTCGCCACCGAAGCGCGCGTCCAGCACGGGGTAATGGCGCAGCCCGTTGAGGATCGGCAGCAGCGTGGTGGCCGCGCCCATCGCCGGCGCCACCGCGTCCAGCGCGCTGTCCAGGTCGTAGGCCTTGCAGCTGAGCACCACCAGGTCGAACGGCTGCGCGGCGGGCAGCGTGTCGGCGGTCAGGGTGGCCACCGCGATGTCTGCATCGCCACGCGGGCTGCGGATGCGCAGTCCGTCGCGCCGCAGCCGCTCGGCGCGCGCCGGGCGCACCAGGAAACTTACATCGACGCCGGCCTGGGCCAGGCGTCCGCCGAAGTAACCGCCGGTCGCGCCGGCGCCGAGGATCAGGATGCGCATCTGGAAATGCCTTCTGCTGGAGGGGGAATCGGCTGGCGGGCGGCGTCAGTCCTTGGCTGCCTGCTTGGGCAACGGGCCGATCAACGCCTCGATCTCCACGCGCACTTCGGCGCATTGCGCGAGGTAGTGCGCCTGGCGCTGTGCCAGGTCCTGCGCGTCGCCCCGCGCGTCGAGGTTGGCCATCAGCTGGCTGAAATCGTCGAAGCCTGTCTGCATCGCGGCCTCGTGCCGGGCCGCGTCGAAGTCCACGCCGGCCGCCAGCGCGCGCTCGCGCGCGGCGCGTTGCAGGGCATCGACGAGGCGCACGATTCCGTCCTGTGGCAGGTCGCAATACAGTGACTGTGCGAGTTGCACGCCGTCCGCCTGGCCCTGCTGGTACAGCGCGGTGACCGCTGGCAGCGCCGGTTCCTCGCTGGCATCGGCGGGCGCCACCATCGCGGTCGCGCTGTACAGCAGCCACAGCAGCACGAGGGCGCGGCGCATGCTCAACTGCGCAATCCCACCCCGCGCTTCAGCAGCCACAGCGCCAGTGCGCTGAGCACTGCGACGAAGCCCAGCATCAGCGCGTAGGCCACCCACACCGGCACGTCGCTGCTGCCGAGCAGGCCGTAGCGGAAGGCGTTGACCATGTAGAAGATCGGGTTGGCGTGGGTGGCGGCCTCGGCCCAGCCGGGCAGCAGCTTCACCGAATAGAACACGCCGCCCAGGTAGGTCAGAGGGGTCAGAATGAAGGTCGGCACGATGGCGACGTCGTCGAACTTCTTCGCGTACACCGCGTTGATGAAGCCGGCCAGCGAGAAGATCGTGGCGCCCAGCAGGACCGTGGTCAGCGTCACCAGCGGGTGCGGGATGCGCACCGGGGTGAAGAACATGGCGATGATCAGCACCAGCACGCCGACCATCAGCCCGCGCAGCACCGCGCCGGCGACGTAGCCCCACAGGATCACCCAGTTCGGCATCGGGCTGACCAGCAGTTCCTCGACGTGGCGGCCGAACTTGGCGCCGAAGAAGCTGGAGCTGATGTTGCCGTAGCTGTTCTGGATCACGCTCATCATCACCAGGCCGGGGACGATGAACTGCATGTAGCTGTAGCCGCCCATGTCGCCCACGCGCGAGCCGATCAGCCCGCCGAAGATCAGGAAGTACAGGGTCATGGTGATCGCCGGCGGCACCAGGGTCTGGCCCCAGATGCGCAGGATGCGCTTGACCTCGCGGCGCACGACGGTGCCCAGCGCGACCCAGTTGCGCTGGGTCGGCGTGGCCTCGGGGGGGAGCGGTTGCGGAGTGCTTGTGGTGTTCATCGTCGTCCAGCGAAAGAGGGGTCAGGCGGCGGGGGGCTGCTTCGGCGAATCTGCATCCGCCGGGTCCGCAGGGCGTGCGGCCGCCGCAGGCTGGCCGTCCCGGTTGTCGCCGGTGAGGCGCACGAACAGTTCCTCCAGGCGGTTGCTCTTGGTGCGCATCGAACGCACGCGGATGCCGGCGGCGCCGAGCGCGGCGAACACGCGGTTGAGGTCCATCGCCCGCGGCATGTCCAGGTCCAGCGTGTGCGCGTCCTGCGCCAGCAGGATGGTGCCTTCGATCGCCGGCAGCTGCGCCGGCAGTGCGCCGTCGATGTCCAGCAGGAAGCCTTCCACGTCGAGTTTGGCCAGCAGTTCGCGCATCGGGCCCTGCTCGACGATGCGGCCGCGGTCGATGATCGCCAGGTTGCGGCACAGGCTCTCCGCTTCCTCCAGGTAGTGCGTGGTGAGGATGATGGTGGTGCCGGCGGCGTTGATCTCGCGCAGCACGCGCCACATGTCGCGGCGGATCTCGATGTCCACGCCGGCGGTGGGCTCGTCCAGGATCAGCAGGCGCGGCTGGGTCATCATCGCGCGGGCGATCATCAGCCGCCGCTTCATGCCGCCGGACAGGGTGCGGCTCATCACCTGCGCCTTCTCCCACAGGTGCGCACGCTTGAGCTCCACTTCGGCCTGGCGCTCGGCCTGGGCGCGCGGCATGCCGTAGAAGCCGGCGTAGTTGACCAGGATGTCGAAGGGCTTCTCGAACAGGTTGAAGTTGATCTCCTGCGGGACCAGGCCGAGCAGCCGCATCGCCGCGCTGCGCTGGGTGCTCAGGTCGGTGCCGAACACCTCGACCTGGCCGGCGCTGAGGTTCACCAGTGAGCTGATGATGCCGATCAGAGTGGACTTGCCGGCGCCGTTGGGCCCGAGCAGGGCGAAGAAGTCGCCGGGCAGCACGTCCAGCGACACGCCGTGCAGCGCCTGCACGCCGTTGTCGTAGGTCTTGCGCAGTTCGCGCACGCGCAGCGCGGGCACCGGCATGGGGGAAGGGAGCGGGGAGGCGGGATTCAAGGCGGACCTTTCGCGCCCTGTCGACGGCGCTGGAGAAATGCAGCCGCTATTATAGAAGACCTCGTGGGCCCGGCCCCGGCCATAGACTGTTGCATCTCCGTGCCTGTCCAATTCCCGCTGAAACTGGTCGACCGCTACATGCTGGCCCCGGCCGTGGGCCATTACCGCTTCGTCCGCGACGACGGCCAGCCGCTGCCGTTCGTGCCCGGCCAGTTCGTGCAGGTGCATTTCCACTACGCCGACGGCACCGCGACCAAGCGCAGCTACTCGCTGGCCACCCGCCACGACCCGGCGCAGCCGGCCGACGCGACGGTTGAGATCGCGGTCAGCTTCGTCGCCGGCGGCGCGGCCACGGCGCTGTTCGAAGGCCTGGAGATCGGCGGGCAGGTCTGCGCCAGCGGCCCGTACGGCCGCTTCTGTCTGAACCACGGCGACAGCAACCGCCGCTACCTGCTGATCGCCACCGGCACCGGCGTCACCCCGTACCGGTCGATGCTGCCGTTGCTGGAAGCGGCGATGGCCGAGCGCGGCGTGGAAGTGGTGCTGCTGCTGGGCGCGCGCACGCCCGCCGAGCTGCTCTACGGCGACGAATTCCGCGCCTTCGCCGACGCGCATCCGGGGTTCCGCTTCGTGCCGTGCTTCTCGCGCGAGCTGCCGGAGGCGCCGCATGCGGACGTGCGCCACGGCTACGTGCAGCAGTTCCTGGGCGAGTTCGCGCCGCAGGCCGACGGCGACGTCGCCTACCTGTGCGGCAACCCGAACATGGTCGACGCCTGCTTCGATGCGCTGAAGGAGGCCGGCCTGCCGGTACAGCACATCCGCCGCGAGAAGTACGTCAGCAGCAAGTAGCGCCGAACCCGCCGTCGCCGGCCGTGCGCCGGCGCTCGGCTGCTCGCTTCCGGCCCGCGCCCGGCATCGCCCCGGGCGCTGCATCGCTCGCCCGGCATGGGGGCCTGCACCCCGGCTACGCGGCCGAGGTCAGGCGCTGCCGGGTCTCCTTCAGGTCCTTGCCCGGCGGCATGCCGAACATGCGGCCGTATTCGCGGGTGAACTGGGGAACGCTTTCGTATCCCACCGCCGAGGCCGCCCGGCCGATCGTCGCGCCTTCCGCCAACAGCAGGCGCCTGGCCTCGATCAGGCGCAGCTGTTTCTGGAACTGCAGCGGGGTCAGCGAGGTGATCGCGCGGAAGTGCACATGGAACGTGGAAAGGCTCATCCCCGCCGCGTCCGCCAGCTGCTCGACGCGCAACGGCCTGGCGAAGTCCGAGCGGATCCTGGCCACCGCGCGGCCCACCCGCCGGGCATGGCTGTCGGTGACGCCCAGCGCGCGCATCGCGCCGCCGTGCCGGCCCGACAGCAGCCAGTAGTGCAGCTCGCGCAGCAGCTGCGGGCCCAGCACGGGAACCGACATGGGGCGGTCCAGCAGGCGGATGAGCCGGTCCGCGGTATCGGCGACTTCCGCCTCGGTCGGGTCGACCCGCACCGGCGCTCCTATCGCGAAGGGAGCCGCGCCCATCTCGGCCACCAGCGAGGCGATCGTGGCCGGATCCAGCTCGACCACGCAAGCGTAGTAGGGCGCGGCGAGCGAAGCGCGGGTGATCTGGCTGACCGTGGGCACTTCCGCGGTGATCAGCAGGGATTCGCCGGCACCGAAGTCGTAGCTGCTGCTGCCCATCGCGACCTGCTTCCTGCCCTGCAGCACCAGCGCCACCAGCGGCCTGCAGATGGCGTACTGCAATGGCGTCGGCCGGGTCTCGCGCAGGATCGCAAGCCCAGGCAGGGGCGTGCGCGCGACTCCGGTCGCGTCGACGTTCGCATCGGCGTAGCGACGCGCGGTTTCCAAAAGATTCGCAGGCATGCGCGGATCCTAGCGCGTAGCCGTGGTGGTCACAGTCGGGTTGGATGATTTGGCAAGAGAGTCGGACGAATAGGCGGAAATCTGCCGCGTCAGACCAGACAAAACTGGCCACATGGAATGCGCTGGGCAGAAATCGGGATGAATAGGCAAGAGATGGGCAGGATCGGGAAACCGCACGGGGGCGTTCCGAGCGATCGTCTCTCCACCCGCAATATCCACCCCGCTGGAGACTCCCATGCCCTCGATCTCGCTCATCACTGGTGCCAACCGCGGCCTCGGCCGCAATACCGCCCTCAGCATCGCCCGCCGTGGCGGCGATGTCCTGCTCACCTACCGCAACGGCGCCGACCAGGCCAAGGCCGTCGTCGCCGAGATCGAAGCGATGGGCCGCAAGGCGGTGGCCTTGCCGCTGGACGTGAGCGACGTGGCGTCCTTCGGCGCCTTCGCCGACGCCGTGCGCAGCGCCCTGTCCATCACCTGGTCCCGCACCGGCTTCGACCACCTGCTCAACAATGCCGGTCATGGCGAGATGGCCATGCTCGCAGAGACGACCGAAGCCCAGTTCGACGCGCTGTTCGCGACCCACGTCAAGGGTGTGTACTTCCTGACCCAGGCGCTGCTGCCGTTGATCGCCGATGGCGGCCGCATCGTGAACTTCTCCTCCGGCCTGACCCGTGTATCGATGCCGGGCTTCTCCGCCTATGCCGCCGCCAAGGGCGCCGTCGAGATCCTGTCGGTCTACATGGCCAAGGAACTCGGCGGCCGCGGCATCGCGGTGAACACCGTGGCCCCGGGCGCGATCGAAACCGACTTCCTGGGCGGCGCCGTGCGCGACCTGCCCGATCTGAACAAGCAGTTCGCCGCCATGACCGCCCTGGGGCGCGTGGGCGTGCCCGACGACATCGGTCCGATGGTCGCCAGCCTGTTGAGCTCGGACAACCGCTGGGTCAACGCGCAACGGATCGAGGTCTCCGGCGGGCAGGCCATCTGACCTGCGGGGTCGACCTGGGCGGCAGCAACTAGTCACTTCGTGGCAGCGGCGCAGCTGGTGGCTGGCGAACGAACCGCTGGTATGCCAGGGATGGTTCGTTGCGCCCAGCTCGGCACGGCGGCGCCATCGTGCCGACGACCCGGACGTGCTGCCTAATCCGGAACCTTTACGGAGGAGAGCATTCCCAGAACCTCGTCGTAGCTGCCGTTCGCCTCGGCCTGCCGAAGAAACTTCGCGCGCTCCACGATGATCTCCTTGGGCGTGGGTTCTGCATGCAGAAGCGCCAGAGCCTCATCGAGGAATTCGTCCAGGGGCATGGCGTGCTCGTCGTTGCCCTGGCCAAACAGCTTGGTGCGCACGCCGGGAGGCGCCAGCTCGACGACCTGCACCTTGGTGCCGGCCAATTGAACACGCAGACTCTCGGTAAACGAATGCACGGCGGCTTTGGTGGCACTGTACGTCATGGCTGCCGGGAACGGAACGAACGCCAGTGCGGAGCTGACGTTGATGATGACGCTGTCGTTGTTGCTGGCAAGTTGCGGCAAGAACGCATAGGTCATGCGGATGGTGCCGAGAAGGTTGATGGCGATCGCCTCTTCGGCGGCCTTCAGGGACTCCGCCTTGAAGACGTTCTCGCTCGGCATGATGCCGGCATTGTTGATGACGACATTGAGGCCGGGATAGCGTTCGGCCGCCAGGCGGCTCGCTGCCACGACGGACGCCGCGTCCGCAACGTCGAGTTCGATCGCCTCGATGCCCGGATGCTCGGCGGTGATCTGGTCCAGCAGCGCCTTCTTGCGCCCCGAGACGATGACGGTGTTTCCGGCCTGTTGCAGTCGCAGTGCCAGCCCGAGCCCGATTCCAGAGGTGGAGCCGGTGATGAGAATCGTATTGCCTGTGTTCTTCACGGACGTGTCCTGGTTGCGGAAGGGGTAGAATCAAAAACGGACAGCAATCCGTTTCCAGATACGTTGGCGGACAGTTGTCCGTTTGTCAACGGAATCGTGAAGGGAACAGGTGTGGAAAAGCCAAAGCGGTCTGATGCAATGCAGAATCGGGAGCGCATCCTGTCGGTCGCGCTCGCGGAATTGGTCCGTTCGGCCGATGTTCCCCTCAGCACGATCGCCAAGAAGGCGGGCGTCGGGCAGGGGACCTTCTACCGCCACTTCCCCACGCGGGAGGCATTGGTGATCGAGGTCTATCGCCATGAAATGCTGCAGGTCACCGGGTTCGCCGAGCACTTGCTGAAGACGCTCCCCGCTGAGCGGGCGCTACGCGAGTGGATGAACCGCCTGGCCGAGTACGCGATCACCAAGGCAGGCCTGGCTGGCGCACTGCGCGACGTTGCGAATACGAAGGAGTGCGCGGGCAACGAGGGCTATGCTCCCGTGATCGCTGCCGCTCAGATGCTGCTCGATGCGAACGAGGAAGCCGGAACGATCCGGCCGGGAATCACCGCGGACAAGTTTTTCCTGGCGATCGCGGGTATCTGGCAGATCGACCCTGCCGAGGACTGGCAGCCACGTCTGACCTGGCTCATGGATACGGTCATGGAGGGACTGTGCGCAGGCGCGCCAAGGCGGGCGTCGGCCGGCAAGGCATAGCGGCTTCAGCGCAGCGCGCGCTATGACGTCTTCGCTGTTCTTCAGATGCCTTGCTTGGGCTCGCCCGCATTTCATAGGCTTGCCGAGATGGAGCCGGTGCTCGATCCGGGTGATCGATTGCGTGGAATTCAGCGTGTTCCCATTGCGAGGTCTCGTCTAGCGCGGATGCTGTCGTTGCTGCATCCGATGGCGACGGCCCTATTGCTCGACCAGCGTAGCCCCATTGAAATGAGCTGTGGCAGTTCCGCGACGGCACCGACGCTGTGGGTCTACATGAGCTCGAAAGCCATGAGCTTGCACGTCGCGTTGTACCGATACGTGATTGCTTGGTAACCTGGGGAAGTACTGCCTTGTCCGTCTTGTATGGTGGCTTTGACCTGCAGGTTGTTGAGCTTCGCTGCCAGGACTGCGGCATACATCGCCTTGCCGCCATCCGCTGTGGTGTCGATCCAGATCATATTATAATCGCAGGAGCAGCCGGAGATGGCGCCGGTCATGTACAGGCCCGCAACTCCTTGCGAAGGAATTAATGTCCCTGCCTTCCCTTCGACATTGCATACCGCCGCGGACGCCGATATCGATAAGGCGCAGAGCAGCGTGCCGATAAAGAATCGTTTCATGTATTTCTCCCTGTGATCATTGGAAGTTCATCCCCAGATGGACTGCGTGCTCACAGCAACCTGGATTGTTGGCAATGCTGCGGTTATGCCGAGTCGCTGCTCTATGCCTGACGCTTCGAATGAACTCCGTAGGTCGCTGTTCGTCAACAAGTCATAGCGGTCTGCGCCCACGCAATTGGCCATCTTTCCGGCTAGAGGCGTCGCCGCAAAGGTCGCTGACAAGCGCCTTGATGCCCATTCCCAGCAGTCGTTCACCGTAGGCCGTCTCGATGCTGGCATATTGCGCATTCGCAACTTCAGAGGCCATCCAAAAGCCTTTGAAGATATCTCAAATTTCGATCCCCTTTTGCATATTGCCGGAAATCTCGATACTCGTTGCGCTTCGCACAAAAGCGAGCCCGGAGAAGATATTTTCTTCGATCTGAAGTGCAATTTGCCCCGTCCCAAGACTAACCCAGCGTGCGGTGGTGCGCTAGATCAGGTGCAGTTGAGGAACTATCGACCTTTCAAAGAGGGACGGAGTTGCGGGAGAGCTTGTGTCGCCATCTGGCAGGTCGGGCGACCAGTACGGCCGAGCATGATTGGAGAATGCGGGGATCTGCGGTGGCTGCCGGGCGGACTTTCGAGTCGAGTGGGCAAATCGGCGAACGGCGTACTGGCAGGTACATCTGCCTGAAAGGCGATGCGGAGAACCCGAGCGCGTCGATGCGCTCCAGCCTGTAAAGGATGCTTGACATCCCCTCAGGCTGCGCGCATCCTCCTGTAAAGCGTGCTTGACAGGGGTTGTCATGGAGAACAGCGGGGTGGTGGTGGATCGCTACCGCCGGGGGCCGGCTCGGGTTGCAGTCGGGGTGCGGGCATGAACCGCTGCAAGCGCAGCGCGATCATCGTGCTGTGCGTGAGCGTGGTGATGCTCGCGGCCACGTCGTCGCTGCGGCTGTTGCGCGGCGACGATTACTTTCGCGGGTTGTGGCTCGGTCTGTGCATCGGCGGCATCTTCCTGGCGCTGATGCTGTGGTGGTCGTCGGGCAGCATGCGCGACAGCGCGGTGCCGGCGCTGGCGCGCCGCTACTACCGTGAACTGGGTCCGCCGATGCTGATCTACGTCGCGGTGATGCTGTGCTGGAGGCGCCTGCTCAGCAGCGTGGAGACCGACTGGGCGCGGGTGTTGATCGCGCTGCTGCCGGCGCTGCTGGTGGCGCTGGTGATCCGCGCGGTGACGCGCTTCGTGCGCGACTCCGACGAGATGCAACGGCGCATCGAACTGGAGTCCATCGCCATCGCCGCCGCGCTGGTCAGTGGCGGCTACATGACCGCCGGATTCCTGCAGGCGGCGGGCACGATCGCGGTGCCGGCAACGGTGGCGATGATGTGGGTGTTCCCGCTGCTGTGCGCGACCTACGGCATCGCCAAAGGCGTGAATGCGCGCCGCTACCAATGAACAGCCGCATCCGCGAGCTGCGCGAAGCGCAGGGATGGTCGCAAGGCGAACTGGGCGAGCGGCTGGGCGTGTCGCGGCAGACCATCAACGCGCTGGAAACCGGCAAGTACGATCCGAGCCTGCCGCTGGCGTTTCGTATCGCGCGATTGTTCGCGCACAGCATCGAGCAGGTGTTCCTGTTCGACGATCCCGAGTAGTCCCTCCGACCTGCCATCGGTCACCTACGACGCCATGCTCCGGCATGGCATCCTGCACCCCATGAACTCAAGGATGCGAACCATGCCACACCCATGCAGAGCGCTTGCCGTCGTTGCGACGACCTTGCTGCTCGCCGCCTGCCAGGCCGGACAAGGACCGGCGCCACAGAATGCGGGGCGCAGCTACGGCACGTTGCGCTTCCATCCCTGCACGCTGACCAGTCCGGTCGCGGCCAACAACGTCGAAGCGCAATGCACGCGCATGCCGGTGCCGGAGAATCCGGCGGCGCCCGGCGGGCGCAAGATCGAACTCAACATCGCCTGGCTGCCGGTCGGCGGCCAGGGCAGCAGCGAGCCGGACCCGGTGTTCTTCCTCGCCGGCGGCCCGGGCCAGGCGGCGACCGACGTGGCCAGCATCGTCGACCTGGCCTTGCGCGATACCCGCAAGCGCCGCGACGTGTTCCTGATCGACCAGCGCGGCACCGGCCAATCCAATCCGTTGACCTGCCTGGGCGCGGACGGCAAGGAAATGCAGCTGGCCGACCTGACCGGTGTGCCCACCGCGGCGGAGCTGGCCGATTACGCCAGGCGTTGCGCGCAGTCGCTGCAGGGCCGCGCCGATCCGCGCTACTACACCACCACCCAGGCCATCGCCGACCTGGATGCGGTGCGCGCCGCGCTCGGCGCGGACAAGCTCAACCTGATCGGCGGCTCCTACGGCACCCGCGTGGCCCAGCAGTATGCGACGCGTTATGCGGCGCACACCCGCAGCGTGGTGATCGACGGCGTGGCGCCGAACGACCTGGTGGTCGGCGGCGAGTTCGCCACCACCTTCGAGGACGCGATCAAGCTGCAGTCCGAGCAGTGCAAGGCCACTCCGGCCTGCGCCAAGCGCTTTCCTGCCGATACCCGCGCGCAGTTGCGCACGGTGGTGGAACGGCTGCGGCAGGCGCCGGTGGAGGTGGACTATCGCGACCCGGCCAGCGGCGAGAGCAAGCACGACCGGGTCACCGCCGACACCGTCACCAGCCTCGCGTTCTCGTTCTCGTATGCGCCGCAGACCGCCTCGCTGCTGCCGCTGGTGCTGGACGAGGCCGCGCACGAACGCTACGCGCCGCTGATGTCGCTGGCGCAGATGATGGGCAAGCAGATGGACGGGCAAATGAATCGCGGCATGCAATGGTCGGTGATCTGCGCCGAGGACGCCGACCGCTACAGCGCGCCTGCCGCCGGCGGCGATACCCTGCTCGGCCCGGAGGTGGCGCAGATGTTCTTCGCCGCCTGCCCGGTGTGGCCGACCGGCACGCGTCCGACCGATTTCACCGCGCCGTTCAAGTCCAGCTTGCCGGTGCTGCTGACCTCCGGGGAACTGGATCCGGTGACCCCGCCGCGCTACGCCGCGCGCGTGCTGCAGGGGCTGCCCAACGGCCGCCACCTGGTGGTGCGCGGGCAGGGCCACGGCACCATGACCCTGGGCTGCATGCCCAAGCTGCTGGGCCAGTTCTTCGAGAACGCCGATGCCAAGCAACTCGATGCCACCTGCCTGGACGCGATGAGCGGCGTGCCGGCCTTCACTTCATTCAACGGATGGGAACCATGAGCCGCGCAGCGTTTCGCAGGGAGGACCGCGCATGATCGTCGCCGACAATCTGCACAAGGCGTTCAAGACCAAGACCGGCACCGTGCAGGCGGTGCAAGGGGTCAGCTTCGAAGCGGCCGACGGCCAGATCACCGGCCTGCTCGGTCCCAACGGCGCCGGCAAGACCACCACCTTGCGCATGCTGTACACGCTGATGACGCCCGACCAGGGCCAGGTGCGGGTGGACGGCATCGACGTCGGCGCCGATCCGTTGGCGGTGCGCCGCGCGCTGGGCGTGCTGCCCGACGCGCGTGGCGTGTACAAGCGGCTGACCGCGCGCGAGAACATCGCCTACTTCGGCGAACTGCACGGGCTGTCGGCGGCGCGCATCGCCGAACGCACCCGGGTGCTGGCCACGGCGCTGGACATGGACGACATTCTCGATCGCCAGACCGAGGGCTTCAGCCAGGGCCAGCGCACCAAGACCGCGATCGCGCGCGCGCTGGTCCACGACCCGCGCAATGTGATCCTCGACGAGCCGACAAACGGCCTGGACGTGATGACCACCCGCGCGATGCGCGGCTTCCTGCGCGGGCTGCGCGCCGAAGGGCGCTGCGTGATCTTCTCCAGCCACATCATGCAGGAGGTGGCGGCGCTGTGCGATCGCATCGTCATCGTCGCCAAGGGCACGGTGGTGGCGGCCGGCACCGCCGACGAACTGCGCGCCCTGACCGGCGAGGACAACCTGGAAGACGCCTTCGTCAAGGCGATCGGCAGCGACGAGGGACTGCACGCATGAGCCTGTTTCGAACCGTTTTCACCGTGATGCGCAAGGAATTACGCGACCTCGGGCGCGACCGCCGCACCCTGGCGCTGGCCTTGCTGCTCGGCCCGCTGCTGTACCCGGCGCTGATCCTGGGCATGGGCGCGCTGGCCGAGAGCCGGGTCAGGACCCAGATCGACAAGCCGCTGGACATTCCGGTGATCGGCCGCGAGCACGCACCGAACCTGGTCGCGTTCCTCGCCGCGCAGGGCCTAAACGCGGTCGCCCCGCCCAAGGATCTGACCGCGGCGATCCGCAACCAGGACATCGACCTGGCGCTGCGCATCGGCGACGACTACGCACAGGCTTGGCGCGAGGGCCGCCCGGCGCTGGTGGAGATCGTGAAGGACAGCACCCGCCGCGATGCGGATATTCCGGCCACGCGGGTGCAGGCGGCGCTGAGCATGTACAGCCAGCAGGTCGGTGCGCTGCGCCTGCTGGCGCGCGGCGTCGACGCGCAGGTGGCGCGGCCGCTGGACATCGCCACCCAGGACCTGGCCACGGCCGAGGCCAAGCGTGGCGCGCTGCTGTCGATCCTGCTGCCGGTGCTGCTGACCATCACCTCGTTCATCGGCGGCGCCTACCTGATCCTCGACGCCACCGCCGGCGAACGCGAGCGGCAATCGCTGGAACCGCTGCTGGCCACGCCGGCGTCGCGCGGGGCCATCGTCAGCGGCAAGATCGCCGCCGCCTGCGTGGTCGGGCTGGCCTCGCTGCTGCTGACCCTGCTCGCGTTCAAGCTCAGCGCGCAGTTCGCCAGCGGCATCGGCCGCCAGCTCAACGTCAGCTTCGTGGCGATGCTGCAGATGCTGTTCGTGCTGCTGCCGATGCTGTTCATCGGCACTTCGCTGCTGACCGTGCTGGCGGCGGCGGCCAAGAGCATGAAGGAGGCGCAGAGCCACATGACCTGGCTGATGCTGCTGCCGATGCTGCCCGGCTACGCGTTGATGGTGTATCCGCTGAAGACCACCCTGTGGCAGTTCGCGGTGCCGTTCCTGGCGCAGAACCAGATGCTGCTGAAGATCATCCGCCGCGAACCGATCGACCTGCAGATCTGGGCGGTGTACCTGGCCGCAGGCTTCGGCCTGGCCGCGGTGTTGTGGCTGGCCGCGGTGCGCCGCTACCGGCAGGAGCGCCTGGCGATCTCGGGCTGAGATCGCCGCGTGTCCGCGCCCGCGGCGTGCGGGTGCGCAATGCGGATCGGCCTGGCCGGGGCGCATGCTGGCCGGAACCTGCGCGGCGCTGCACGCCCTGCTACCGAACGCGGCAGCGCATGCCGTGCAGGCCGGCTAGCGCGGGGCCGGTTCGGCCAGCGGCAGCGCCTCGGTGAGCAGGGCCTGCAGCACGCGGCCGGGTTCTTCCACCATCGGCAGGTGCGCCGAGTGCTCGAGCCAGACCGCACGCTTGCGCGGTGCCTGCACCTGCTGCAACCAGCGCGCGGTCAACGCCGACGGGGTGGTGTAGTCCTGCCGCCCGAGCAGCATGATCACCGGCACCTGCAGCGTGTGCAGCGAGGCGAAGCTGACGTCGGACAACTGCGGGAACAGCGTGGCGATGGTGAACGCGCTGCCCTGGTCCCACGCCTGGATGTCGGCCGGGGTGTATTCGGGCGACAGGCGCGGGGCGCGGAAATAGAAATCCGCATCCCGGCGCCCGGCCGCCAGGCCGCCGTAGTGGATCGACCACTTGCGTTGCGTGCTCATCTTGTCGATGTCGAACGCGCCATCGCCGGGGTAGGGATGCAGCGCTTCCAGTTCGGCCACCGCGGCGGCGTTGCCGTCGCGGCGCGCCTGCTCCAGCACCCAGTCGTAGCCGGCGCGTTCGTTGGCGCGGAAGTCGATCACCTGGCCCATGCCGATGTAGGCGTACAGCAGGTCCGGGCGCTGCGCCGCCACCTCCAGCCCGACGATCGAGCCCCAGCTGTGGCCGAGCACGAACACCTTCGCCTTGCCGTAGCGCCGGCGCAACTGTTCGATCAGCGCGATCGCATCGTCGCGGTAGCGCGCCGGGGTCAGGGTCGGCGCCAGCGTCTTGGGATCGTTGAGCGGGTAGGAGCGCCCGGCGCCGCGCTGGTCCCACTGCACGACGGTGAAGAAATCCTCCCACGGCCGCTGGAACGACCATGCCACCGGCATCTCGACCGCGCCCGGGCCGCCATGGATGAACAGCAGCAGCGGGTTGGCCCGATCGGCGCCGCGCACGTTGACCACCTGGCGGGTGCCGCCGAGTTCGACCTCGAAGGTTTCCTGCACGCCGTCCGGGGTCACGATCCTGCCGATGTCGGCGACGATCTCGCGTGCCGGCGCATAGCGGTCCTCCGGCGGCGGCGTGCCCGCCTGGGCGGCGGCGGCGACAAGCAAGCACAACGGCAACAGGACGCGCGGGCGCATGGCGATCTCCGATTGGCGATGGAAGGCCGATCCTAGAAGGCGGCCGCGCGCCTGTCATAGGCCACTCGGCCTACTGACCGACGTCGCCCGCGGCAGCCGTGTCCGCGCCCACAAAAAAGCCCGGATCGCGCCGGGCTTTCCTGGTGCCGCATGCGTGTCCGTCAGCCGCCCGGATTGAACGCCAGCGTCCGCCGCGTGGTGACCGGCGCGCTGACCGGTTCGAAGCGCCAGCGCTTGGTCGCGTTCAACGCCTCGCGGTCGAACACCCGCGGCGGGGTGGCGCGCAGCACGCGCGCGTTGGTGACCGAGCCGTCGGTGCCGACGGTGATCTCCACCAGCACTTCGCCGGCGGTGCCCGAGCGCAAGGCTTCCGGCGGGTAGCGCGGCGCCGGCGTGCTGATCGCGCGCAACGATTGCGTGCTGGCCGCGGCGGCCGGTGGCGTCGCGGCAGGTTGCGCGGCCGCGGCGGGTGCCGGCGTCGGCGCACTGCGCGCCGCAGCGGCCTGGCGCTCGGCCTCCTGGCGCGCCGTCTCGCGGCGCGCGGCTTCCTGTTGCGCGGCGATCTGCTGCGCGGCCTGCGCCTCGCTGGCCTGCTGCTGCGCCTGCTTCTGCTGCTCGGCCAGGAGCTTGGCCTTCTGCTCGGCGTCCTTCTTGACCTTGTCGCTCTCTTCCTGGGTGCGCTGCGCCACCGACTGCACGCCGTTGCTCACGCCCTGCTTCAGCCGCGGCAATGCCGGCGCCTGGCTGTCCATCTTCTCGATCAGCGCGACCAGCCGCTGCGCTTCCGGGAAGTCCTCGCGGTTGATGCTCTGCTCGGCGGCGATCAGCGTGTACGGCATCAGGTCGGTCAGCGCGCTCTTCACCCCGGCGTCGTCCGGCTGCTTGTCGCGCAGCGCCAGGTAGTACTCGACGGCATTGTTGCCGGCCGGCGCGTACATGCGGTTCTCGCGCAGCGCCTGGCTGGCCGACTCGTGCAGCTGCTCGGTGCCCATCGACTGCACCTTGGCCGAGACCGGCGGCGCGGCCGGCGCCACCGTGGCGGGTGCGGCCGCCGGCGCGGCGGTCGGGGTGGTCTCTTCCTGCTTGGAACAGGCCGCCGCCAGTGCGGCAAGCAGCAGGACCGGCGCCACGCGGCGCGCCTTTGCGAATGTCGTTACATGCAACATGCTTCCCCCTAGTCCCCGGTGATGGCAATGAATACGCAGCGATGGTGCTTCCCGCGCGGCCGGACCGGCTCCCCCCGTCCCTGCCAGTGCACCCATCCCCCAATCTAGCATCCACGTCCGCCGCGTGCTTGACGGCCCCGTGCCGGCGGCCGGACCGGCGTGCGTCAGTGCGCCGGTTTCGCCGGCGCCGACATCAGCCGGTCGGTCCAGGCGATGCCGATCGCCGACAGGATGAAGATGCCGTGGATGATGGTCTGCCACAGCACGCCGGTCGCGGTCAGTGTGGCGCAGGTCTTCAGGCCCACGGTGGCGGTGGCGGCGCTGGCCAGCTGCTCCGGCGAGCACATCGGCATGCCGTCCAGCGCGCCGACCGCGATGAAGGTCTTGAGCAGGTGGATCGAGGAAATGCCGATGATCGACAGCGCCAGCTTCACCTTCAGCACACTCGCGTTGACGTGGCTCAGCCACTCCGGCTGGTCCGGATGGCCCTCCAGGCCCAGTCGCGAGACGAAGGTCTCGTAGCCGCCGACGATCACCATCACCAGCAGGTTGGAGATCATCACCACGTCGATCAGGCCGAGCACGATCAGCATGATCTGCTGCTCGCCCAGGCTCGGCGCCTCGTGGATCAGGTGCCACAGCTCCTTGCCGAACAGGAACACGTACACGCCCTGGGCGACGATCAGGCCCAGGTACAGCGGCAGCTGCAGCCAGCGCGAGGCGAAGATCAGGCTGGACAGCGGATTGAGGCGGGGCGGCGGGCTCATGGCGTGATATCGGATGCTGCGTTGCAGGAAGGGCGCAGGGTACCGGCCCGCCGGGATGCTGCCAAGCGCAGGGCGCGGCTACACTGGGCGCCCCGTTCCCGGACCGCCGCCATGATCGATCTGTACTACTGGCCCACGCCCAACGGCCACAAGGTCACCTTGCTGCTCGAGGAGGCCGGGCTGGACTACACCGTCAAGCCGGTCAACATCGGCGCCGGCGACCAGTTCAAGCCGGAGTTCCTGGCGATCTCGCCGAACAACAAGATGCCGGCGATCGTCGACCACGCGCCGGCCGACGGCGGTGCGCCGCAGAGCGTGTTCGAGTCCGGCGCGATCCTGCTGTACCTGGCCGAGAAGACCGGGCGTTTCCTGCCGGCCGATCCGCGCGGGCGCATCGTCGCGCTGGAATGGCTGTTCTGGCAGATGGCCGGGCTCGGCCCGATGAGCGGGCAGATGGGCCACTTCAGCGTCTATGCGCCGGAAAAGATCGGCTATGCCATCGACCGCTACAGCAATGAAGTGCGGCGCCTGCACGGCGTGCTCGACAAGCGCCTGGCGCGCAGCGAATACCTGGCCGGCGCCGACTACGGCATCGCCGACATGGCCAGCTATCCGTGGATCGAGGTGTACAACGGGCTCAAGCCCGACTACGCCGCGTTCCCGCACCTCAAGCGCTGGCACGACGCGATCGGCGCGCGCCCGGCCACGCAACGCGCCTACGCGCTGAAGGACCAGGTCAACCCGGACGCCGGCAAGCCGCTCAGCGACGAAGAGCGCAAGCAGCTGTTCGGGCAGCGCTGAGCCGGCCCGCGTCACGTCTCTCAACCCCGGGCGCGCATCCTCCTGCGCCCGGTGCTCCGCCAGGAACCTTCATGCGCTCTCTGTTCGCCGCTCTCGCCCTCATGCTCGCCACTCCCCTCGTTCCCGCGCACGCCGAAAAACTGACCCTGGAGGCCATCACCGGCAGCAAGCCGTTGTCCGGCCCCACCTTGATGAAGCCGAAGGTCGCGCCCGACGGCTCGCGGGTGACCTTCCTGCGCGGCAAGGACAGCGACCGCAACCAGCTGGACCTGTGGGAATACGACATCGCCAGCGGCCAGACCCGGCTGCTGGTGGATTCGAAGGTGGTGCTGCCGGGCACCGAGACGCTGAGCGACGAAGAGAAGGCGCGGCGCGAACGCCAGCGCATTTCTGCCTATTCGGGCATCGTCGACTATCAGTGGGCGCCGGATGCGCAGGCGCTGCTGTTCCCGCTCGGCGGCGAGCTGTACCTGTACGACCTGCGCAAGAGCGGCCGCGCCGCGGTGCGCAAGCTGACCGATGGCGAGGGCTTCGCCACCGACCCGAAGATCTCGCCGAAGGGCGGCTACGTGAGCTTCGTGCGCGCGCGCAACCTGTGGGTGATCGAGCTGGCCAGCGGCCAGCAGCATCAGCTGACCCGCGACGGCAGCGACACCATCGGCAACGGCGTGGCCGAGTTCGTCGCCGACGAGGAGATGGACCGCCACACCGGCTACTGGTGGGCGCCGGACGATTCGGCGATCGCCTTCGCCCGCATCGACGAGTCCGGCGTGCCGGTGCAGAAGCGTCCGGAGGTGTATGCCGACCACACCGAGGTGATCGACCAGCGCTATCCGCAGGCCGGGCAGCCCAACGTCAGGATCCAGCTGGGCACGATCGCGCCGCGCGCCGACGCGCAACCGCAGTGGATCGACCTGGGCAAGAATCCGGACATCTACCTGGCGCGGGTGGACTGGCGCGATGCGCAGCGGCTGACCTTCCAGCGCCAGTCGCGCGACCAGAAGCGGCTCGAACTGGTCGAAGCGACGCTGGCCGGCGGCAAGCAGCGCGTGCTGGTCACCGAGACCAGCAAGACCTGGGTGCCGCTCAACAACGACCTGCATTTCCTCAAGGACGGCCGCTTCGTCTGGGGCTCGGAGCGCAGCGGCTACGAGCACCTGTACCTGGCCTCGGAAGACGGCCGCAAGCTGCTTCCGCTGACCCACGGCGACTGGATCGTCGACGAGCTGCTGGCGGTGGACGAGGGCGCCGGCAAGGTCTACTTCTCCGCGACCAAGGAGTCGCCGACCCAGACCCACATCTACGCGGTGCCGTTGACCGGCGGCGCGATCGAGAGGCTGTCCAAGCCCAACGGCACGCATGCGGCCAGCTTCGCCAAGAACGCCAGCGTCTACGTCGACAGCTGGTCCAACACCGCCACCCCGCCGCAGATCGAGCTGTTCCGCGCCAATGGCGAAAAGATCGCCACGCTGCTGGCCAACGACCTGGCCGATCCGCAGCATCCCTACGCGAAATACCGCGATGCGCAGCGCCCGGTGGAATTCGGCAGCCTGACCGCGGCCGACGGCAAGACGCCGCTGCACTACCGGCTGACCAAGCCCGCCGGGTTCGACCCGGGCAAGCGCTATCCGGTGGTGGTCTACGTCTACGGCGGCCCGGCCGCGCAGACCGTGGTCGATGGCTGGCCCAGCCGCGGCGATGCGCTGTTCGACCAGTACCTGGCCCAGCACGGCTACGTCGTGTTCTCGGTCGACAACCGCGGCACCCCGCGCCGCGGCCGCGACTTCGGCGGCGCGCTGTACCAGCGCCAGGGCACGGTGGAAGTGGACGACCAGCTGCGCGGCGTCGCCTGGCTGAAGGCGCAGCCGTGGGTGGATGGCGCGCGCATCGGCGTGTACGGCTGGTCCAACGGCGGCTACATGACCCTGATGCTGCTGGCCAAGCACAGCGAGGCCTATGCCTGCGGCGTGGCCGGCGCACCGGTCACCGACTGGGGCCTGTACGACAGCCACTACACCGAGCGCTACATGAACCTGCCCGCGGCCAATCCCGTCGGCTACCGCGACGGCCGCGTGGCCGCGCACCTGGACGGCCTGAACTCGCCTCTGCTGCTGGTCCACGGCATGGCCGACGACAACGTGCTGTTCACCAACTCCACCTCGCTGATGAGCGAGCTGCAGAAGCGCGGCAAGCTGTTCGAACTGATGACCTATCCTGGGGCCAAGCACAGCCTGTCCGGCAGCAATGCGCTGCACCGCTACCGCACCACCGAAGCGTTCCTGGCGCGTTGCCTGAAGCCCTGATCGCACACCTCACGTCGCCTCTCTCCGAAAAGGAATTCCCCGCATGTCCACGCCTCCGCCGCTTCCCGAGACGTCCTCCGCGCCGCCACCGCCACCGTCGCAGCCGCAGCCGCAGCCGCAGCAGCTACCGGCCAAGCGCGGTTGGTGGGCGCGGCACTGGAAATGGGCGGTGCCCTTGCTGGCGTTGCTGCTCGGCGCGATGCTGCTGGGCTCGATCGCCATGTTCGTGGCCGGCATCGCGAGCGTCACCAAATCGTCCGAGCCCTACCAGGTCGGCCTGAAGGCGGCGCAGCACGATCCGCGGGTGATCGAGGCGTTGGGCGCGCCGGTCGAGGACGGCATCATGCCCAGCGGCAGCATTTCCACCAGCAACGGCACCGGCAGCGCCAACTTCAGCGTTTCGCTGCACGGCGCGCGCGGCAACGGCACCCTGTACATCGAGGCCGAGCGCCATGCCGGCGAATGGCACTACACCACGCTGCAGGTGCTGCCCGATGCCGGCGAAGCGATTCCGCTGCTCGACGAGTCGGACATGGACGAGCCCGGCGAGACCGGCGTCGAGTCCGACCCGGAGATGGACGCCGCCGACGAAACGCAGGCCGAGGCCGACCCGGTTGTCCCGGCGGAGGCCGACAGCACGCAGTAGGCATGCGGGGGAATGCACCGCGGATTGCCGGCAGTCTGGCTGATGGCGGTGGTGTATTGCACGATGTCGCCCACTTCGGTGCGTGCAGCGGCAGGCGCCGCGAAGTCGCCTGCCGAAGCGGTCGGACAATAGCGCTAGGTACCAGCACGAACCTTGGCGCATTGCTGCGTCGCAGTAGCGCAAGCGGCGCGTCGAACCGCTGCGCTGCGGTGCTCATCGATCGGGCCGCCCAGCTCGGGAGCGGAGTCGGCCACCGAGCTGGCGCCGATCTCGATGTCCTGGAACGGCGCCCGCCGCGTCCGTTTGCGAGTGCCTCGTCCCGGATCGGCACCGCCATGACCTACGGCAGGTTGCTGGCCGAGCGTGCGCCGCGTACGGTCGCCGCATCGTCCCGTTGGAGAAGCACCCGATGAAGCCACTCGTCCTCGCCATCGCGCTGGCCCTGGCCGCGCCGCTGCCCGTGCTGGCGCAGACCGCCCCGGCAAAGGCCCAGGCCGCCAGCCCGGCATGGGTGACGCGCAGCAACGACTTCGCGCAGATCCTGCTGCAGGCGCAGGCCCCGTTCCAGCCGGAGGAAGTGAGCTTCTTCGGCGTGCCCGGCTACGACGACAAGGTCGCCGACCTCGGTCCGGACAACGCCCGCCGCTATCGCGACGCGATCGCCCAGGCCCGGCGCGCGCTGCAGGAGAAACTGGAGCTCGAGCGCGATCCCAACGTGCGCCAGGACCTGGCGATCATGCTCCACGCCGCCGACCAGGCCATCGAGGGCAGCGCGTTGAACGAGCGGCTGCTGCTGCCATGGAACGATGCGCCGCAGATGGTGTTCGGCGGGATCAACAACCTGCTGTCCGAGCAGGTGCCGGCGGCGCGCCGGGCCAAGGCCCTGGACCGGTTGCAGCGCTACGTCGGCCTGCTGCCCGGCAGCACCTCCTCGCTGCTGCTGGCGCGCCAGCGCTACGAGGAAAAGCGCGCCGACGGCGCACTGTTGCCGCCGACCCGGCGCGAGGTCGAGCAGGCGCTGAGCAACGTGGACACCTACGCCAAGGGCATCCGCGAACTGTTCGCGACCTACAAGATCGACGGCGCCGAACCGGCGCTCGCGGCGATGGACAAACAGTTCAAGGACTACGCCGCGTGGACGCGCAAGGTGGTGCTGCCGAAGGCGCGCGAGGACGCGCGCCTGCCGCCGGAGCTGTACGCCTTCCAGCTCAAGCAGGTCGGCATCGACATCGCGCCGCAGCTGCTGATGCAGCGCGCGCAGCTGGAATTCATGGAGACCCGCGCGGCGATGCAGCAGTTGGCGCCGCTGGTGGCCAAGGCCAAGGGCCTGAAGGTCGACGATGCCAGCGACTACCGCGCGGTGATTCGCGCGCTCAAGCGCGACACCATCGCCAACGACGAGCTGGAGACCCACTACCGCGGCGTCATCGAAAAGATCGACCCGATCATCCGCCAGCAGCGCATCGTCGACGTGCCACAGCGGCCGATGCAGATGCGGCTGGGTTCGGCCGCCGAGAGTGCGGCGCAGCCGGCGCCGCATTTCCGCCCGGCGCCGCTGGTCGGCAACACCGGCGAGCAGGGCACCTTCGTGCTGCCGCTGGGCAATCCGGATAGCGCCGGCAAGGGCGAGCACTACGACGACTTCAACTTCGGCTCGGCGGCGTGGACGCTGAGCGCGCACGAAGGCCGGCCCGGCCACGAACTGCAGTTCACCGCGATGGTCGAGCGCGGCGTGTCGCTGGCGCGCAGCATGTTCGCGTTCAATTCGGTCAACGTCGAAGGTTGGGCGCTGTACGCCGAGGCCGAACTGGTGCCGTACGAACCGCTGGACGGCCAGCTGATCGCCCTGCAGTTCCGCCTGCTGCGCGCCGCCCGCGCGATGCTCGATCCGATGCTCAACCTGGGCCTGATCGACCGCGAGCGCGCGCGCCTGGTGCTGGAGAACGACGTCGGCCTGTCGCCGGCGATGGCGCGGCAGGAACTGGACCGCTACATGATGCGCGCGCCCGGCCAGGCCGGCAGCTACTTCTACGGCTACAGCCGCATCATGGAACTGCGCATGCGCACCGAACTGGCGCTGGGCGCGAAGTTCGACCGGCTCAAGTTCAACAACTTCCTGCTCGACCAGGGCCTGCTGCCGCCGGACCAACTGGCGACGGCGGTGGACGAGGTGTTCGTGCCGGCGCAGCGGAAGTGATCACGTGATCAGGGCGTGCCGCTGCGGCGACCGCAGCGGCACGCATGATGCAAGCGGATCAGTGATCGTACGGGGTGCTTTCCGGGCGCCCATTCCCCATCCAGTCGCTCGCCTTGCCGCCGCCAATGGGGCAGATGCGCATGTACTCGCCGACGGCGTCGACGGCAGTCTGTGTCCATACTTGGAAACACACATTGCCAACGCAGCACGGGCCGGTCGAGGTTGGCCAGGGGCAATAGCCAGGCACAGCCATCCATATCCCAGCCCTTGGAGTGACAGGAATCCAGTTCTTGTCCCTGCCCTTGCAGCCCTGCGTGCAGAACACGAACGGGTCGTTGTCCCGGCACGACAGCTCTTCGTATACAGGGACTGCGCTGGCAACGCCCTGCAGCCCGAAGAATGCGACCAATATCCATATCCAGCGCTTCATAACGAGTCCTTCTGTCAAAGACGGTCCAATCCGGGCGCTCAGACTAATGACGTGGCATTACCCTTGCGGGTCCGCCGCCAAGGCAGACCCGGTCCCTCAACTCCCCGGAGTCGGAATACTATAACCCGGCCAATGGCTTGCAAGGTCCCGGTGGCCACCGTTGGTCGTTTGGTGCCCCCTGGCTCGGCCAGAGCGCGATCAGGCCACTCGCCGGCTTTGCCGGAGGGGTGTCGGCTTCTGGCATTGCCGACCGTGGTGGGGCCAGGCCGTAGCGACGCCGTGCCGGCGTCTGCCTGCCGGGGCGATCAGTGTTCCTGCGGGGGCAATGGCTGCTGCGGCGGCGCAGCCGGCACCTGCGCGCCCGGCGGCACCCAAATCGCCATGCCGGCGGCGCGCTTCTGGGTGGTCGGGATGCCGATGCCCAGGCCGCCACCGACGTGGCCGCCGTAGCTGCCGGCGCCGACCGACATGCCGCCGCCCGAGCGTTGCGAGGCCACGCCCATCAGCACCACGCCGTTGGCGCCGAGCTTGGCCGCTTCGCGCTTGAGCCGCGCCATGGCGGCGTCGGTCTGGCCCTGGGTGCCGAACCCGGCCGCGCTGGAGGATTCGAGCTGGGCGATGTCGACCGCGCCGACGGGCGGGGTCGAATAGATCTGGACCAGGGCCGGGTCGATCGGCGGACGCGGCGCGCCGACCATCACCTTGGAGGAACTGGCGCAGCCGGCCAGCGCGAACAGCAGCGCCAGCGGCAACAGCGGTCGGACGTTCATGGCATTACCCCCGCGGATCGGATACGAGGCGATGATAGGCGGGATCGGTGAACCGCGACGTACCCGCCGTCGCCATGCCACCGTGGCACGCCTGCCGTGAGCCCCATGCCAAGAGTTGGCTTGCGCCGACAGGGGTGCGCGCTATGGTGCGCACTGGCATTCAGCGAAGGGCGACGGCATGGGCTTGATCAGTCTGTTGTGGGGCATCGTGGCGTTGCTGTGGATGATCCTGGCCTTCATCCCGCTGCTGGGGTGGGGCAACTGGTTCGTGATCCCGTTCGCCGCGGTCGGGGCGATCATCGCCGCGATCGGCCTGCTGTTCACCTCGGCGCCGAAGCGCGGCCGGGCCAAGACCGGGCTGATCCTCAACGGCCTGGTGATCGTGGTCGGGGTGATCCGCTTGAGCCTGGGCGGCGGGGTCATCTGACCCAACCGGCGTGCCGGCACGCGTGCCGCCGCCGCATTTTCGCATGCCCTTGACCGTGTCCTGACAGGCACCGTACCGGCGCCGTGCTGTGCTCGCTACGACCCAGTCTTGAGCAGGAGCGGAGCATGGCGCGCAACGGGGCGGACATCCTGATCGACACGCTGATCGGCTTCGGCGTGGACACGATCTTCGGCATGCCGGGCGACGGCATCAATGCACTGATGGAAGCGATCCGGGTGCGCGCGTCGCGGGTGCGTTTCGTGCAGATGCGCCATGAGGAATCGGCGGCCTTCGCGGCCACCGCCCATGCCAAGGTCAGCGGCAGGCTGGGCTGCTGCCTGGCCACCACCGGCCCGGGCGGGATACACCTGCTGAACGGACTCTACGACGCCAAGCTCGACCGCGCGCCGGTGATCGCGATCACCGGGTCGCCGTACCACGACTTGGCCGACACCTTCACCCAGCAGGACGTGGACCACAGCAAGCTGTTCATGGACGTGGCGGCGTACTCGGCCCGGGTGATGGGCGCCGGGCAGGTCGAGAACGTGGCCAGCCTGGCCTGCCGGCATGCGCTGGCGCTGCGCGGCGTCGCCCACCTGGCGATGCCGATCGACGTGCAGGACGAGCCGGAATCGGCCGACGTCGCCTCCAGCCGCAACCTGCCGCACCACGCCTCGCTGCTGCCGGCGGCCGGCCACGGCTGCGCCGATGCGGACGCCATCGCGCGCGCCGCGGCGCTGTTGAACGCGGCGCAACGGGTGACCATTCTGGCCGGGCAAGGCGCGCTGGGCGCGGTCGAGGCGTTGACCGAGACCGCCGAGCTGCTCGGCGCGCCGATCGTCAAGGCGCTGCTCGGCAAGGGTCTGCTGGCCGACGACCACCCGCTCACCACCGGCGGCATCGGCCTGCTCGGGACCCGGCCCAGCCAGGAGGCGATGGAGGGCTGCGATGCGCTGCTGATCGTCGGCTCGACCTTTCCCTACATCGAGTACTACCCCAAGCCCGGCCAGGCGCGCGGTGTGCAACTGGATTGCGACGCCACCCGCATCGGCCTGCGCTTCCCGGCCGAGGTGGGCCTGGTCGGCGATGCGCGCAGCACCCTGCAGGCGCTCAACGCGCACCTGCGGCGCAAGCAGGACCGCCGCTTCCTGCAGCAGGCGCAGGACGGCGCGCGGCAATGGTGGGACCTGTTGCGCAGCAGCGTCGAACGCCAGGCGATCCCGATGCCGCCGGGCCGGATCGTGCGCGAGATGGGCGACCGCCTGGACGAGGACGCCATCGTGGTGTGGGACTGCGGCCACAACACCGGGCTGATGGCGCGCTACGTGCAGGCGAAGGCGCGCCAGACCTACATCGGTTCCGGGCTGCTGGCGTCGATGGCCTGCGCCGTGCCCTACGCGATCGCCGCGGCGCTGGCGCATCCGGGCCGGCAGGTGGTCGCCTTCACCGGCGATGGCGGCCTGAGCATGCTGATGGGCGAACTGGTCACCATCGTCCGCTACCGCCTGCCGATCAAGCTGGTGGTGATCAAGAACAACACGCTGGGCCAGATCAAATGGGAGCAGATGATGTTCCTGGGCAATCCGGAGACGGAGTGCGACCTCACCCCGATCGACTTCGCGCTGGTGGCGCAGGCCTGCGGCATCGCCAGCTGGCGGGTCGAGGATCCGGCGCAGTGCGCCGAGGTGGTGCAGGCGGCGCTGGCCGCGCCCGGGCCCGCGTTGATCGAGGCATCCGTGGATCCCAACGAGCCGCTGCTGCCGCCCAAGCGCGTGGAGCAGTACGTGCAGCACCTGCAGCAGGCCTTGCAGCGGGGCACGCCGGGCGCGCAGGAACTGCGCGAAGCGCTGGCGCGCGAGCCGGCGCGCACGATGCTGCAGGACTGAGCGGCGCGACTGACGGGCTACCCGGCGGATCCGGCATCGGTTCGAAGCACCTGCGCCGATTCCACCGCGCCGAGATGCCGAGATGCGGCGTGTGTTGCCGCGCCATGCCGCCTGTGCGGCTTCGCAGCCGCGCCGACCTAGTGCTGTGCTGCGATGCCGGCAACTGCGCGGCCAAATGACGACGACGTCCCGGGCGCGCTATGTGTTCGAGAACGCCGAGCCACTGCGGCGCGCAAGCGGTTCCGGCGGACGCTGCGTCCCGTGCCGCCGGCTACGGGGCGTCGGCACCGGGCGTAGAATGACGCGCTGTCGATGTGGCGCACGACATCGCCGAAAGGCGGCCGCCAGCGTCCGTCCCGGCCGAGGCGGCGCATCCGGTCGCCGGCTGGCCGCGGCGCCTGTCTCCTTGCAGAGGAACCGTTATGCCCCATCCCCACTACCGCCCCCGGCGCATGCGCCGCGACGACTTCTCGCGCCGGCTGATGCGCGAGAACACCCTGACCGCCGACGACCTGATCTGGCCGGTGTTCGTGCACGAGCTGTCCGGGCGCGCGCCGATCGCGTCGATGCCCGGGGTGGAGCGGCTGTCGCTGGACGAGTTGCTGAAGGATGCCGAGAGCGCGCTGGAACTGGGCATTCCGGTGATCGACCTGTTCCCGGTGATCGACCCGTCCGGCAAGAGCCTGGACGCGGCCGAGGCCTGGAACGAGAACGGCCTGGCGCAGCGCGCGGTGCGTGCGCTGAAGGCGCGCTTCCCCGAGCTGGGGGTGATGACCGACGTGGCGCTGGACCCGTACACCACCCACGGCCAGGACGGCATCATCGACGCGCACGGCTACGTGCTCAACGACATCACCGTCGAGGCGCTGGTCAAGCAGTCGTTGTCGCATGCGCAGGCCGGCGTGGACATCGTCTCGCCTTCGGACATGATGGATGGGCGCATCGGCGCGATCCGCCGCGCGCTGGATGCCGACGAGCACCTGCACGTGCGCATCATGGCCTACTCGGCCAAGTACGCTTCGGCGTTCTATGGCCCGTTCCGCGACGCGGTCGGCAGCGCCGGCAATCTGGGCAAGGCCGACAAGAGCACCTACCAGATGGACCCGGCCAACGGCGAGGAGGCCCTGCGCGAGATCGCGCTGGACCTGGAGGAAGGCGCGGACATGGTCATGGTCAAGCCCGGCATGCCGTACCTAGACGTGGTGCGGCGGGTGAAGGACGAGTTCCGCGTGCCGACCTTCGCCTACCAGGTCAGCGGCGAGTACGCGATGCTCAAGGCCGCCGCCGCCAACGGTTGGCTGGACGAGCGCAAGTGCGTGCTGGAATCGCTGATGGCGTTCAAGCGCGCCGGCGCCGACGGCGTGTTGACCTATTTCGCGCCGCAGGTGGCGCGCTGGCTGCGCGAGGCGCGCTGAAGCGTTCGCGTCTTGCGATTCAGAGGATGCCGCTTTGTTGTAGGAGCGGCTTCAGCCGCGACAGGACGCTACCGGTAGCATTCTGTCGCGGCTGAAGCCGCTCCTACAAAGGCAGGATGCGCGCAGGGAAAGACCTGCAGGCATAGGCGCTGCACTTATGACGTGGACGCTGACTGCGCCAGCGGCATGGATGTCGCTGCCGGCAGGCAGCCCAAACCGATCAGCGTCGCTTCCATCGCTTCGTCCAGCGGCGTGTGCGGCTCTTCGCCGAGCGCCTGCAGCAGGCGCGCGTTGCGCATGCGCAGCGGATGGCGCCACAGCGGGCGCATCTCGCGCAGTTCACGCGCCAGCGGCCAGAAGGGCGCGGCCAGGGTCAGCAGCCACCACGGAAAGCGGCGGGTCTTCGGTTGCGGCATGCCGTGGCGGCGCACCACACGCGCGATCGCCGCGGCCATCTGGGTGCCGTCGGCGTCCCAGTGTCCGTCCATGTGCAGGCGCGCGAATGCCGGGAGCGCGTCGCGCTGCTGCAACAGCCGGAGCATGGTCCGCGCCACGTCCGGCACGTAGGCCCATTGGTGGCCGACACCGGGATCTCCCGGCAGCGTCACCATGGCGATCGGGCAGCCCGGTTTCACCAGTCCCTGCGCGAGCCAACTGTTGCCCACGCGCGGGCCGAAGAAGTCGCCCGCGCGCACCACGATGACCCGCGCGCCGTGCGCGGTCGCGGCCTGCAGGCGCCGCTCCAGCTCGACCCGGATCGCGCCCTTGCGCGTGGCCGGCGTCTGCGGCGCGTCTTCGTCCGGCGCCGGGTAGGCGTCCAGGCCGTAGTTGTAGACCGTGCCCGGCAGCACGATGGTCGCGCCTTCGGCGCAGGCCGCGGCGATGGTGTTGTCGATCATCGGCAACACCAGTTCGGCCCAGCGCCGGTAGCCGGGCGGATTGACCGCGTGCACGATCGCGGCGCAGCCGCGCGCGGCCTGCAGCACGTCCTCGCGGCACATCGCGTCGCCGCGCAGCCAGTGGATGCCGTCGCGGGTTTCGCCGGCGGCCGGGACCGCGCGCTGCAGGGCGCGCACCTGCCAGCCGGCGTCGCGCAGTTGGCGCGCCAGTTCGCCGCCGATGCCGCCGGTGGCGCCCAAGACCAGGGCGGTGGAGGTCGTTGTCATGCGGATGCTCCATTGCAGGGATGGCGGCCAGTCTGGCCGCGGCCGCGTTGCAAAGGAATTGGCGAACATGGTCGATCGGCTATACATTTATGTATGGATAGCGCAATCGGTTGGGAGTTGTATCGGACGTTCCTCGCGGTGCTGGAGGAGGGGTCGCTGTCGGCGGCGGCGCGTGCGCTGGCGCTGACCCAGCCCACGGTCGGCCGGCATGTGGCGGCGCTGGAGAAGGCGTTGGCCGTGCCGTTGTTCGTGCGCTCGCAGACCGGGCTGCTGCCGACCGATGCGGCGCTGGCGCTGCGCGGCCATGCGCAGTCGATGGCCAGCATCGCCGCGTCGCTGCAGCGTGCGGCGGGCCGTCATGGCGAGGCGGTGCAGGGCACGGTGCGGATCGCCGCCAGCGAGGTGATCGGCGCGGAAGTGCTGCCGCCGGTATTGGCCGGCTTGCGCCGCGCGCATCCGCAGTTGCGGCTCGAGCTGGTGCTGAGCAACCGCGTACAGGACCTGCTGCATCGCGAAGCCGACGTGGCGGTGCGCATGACCCGGCCGCAACAGGATCTGCTGGTCGCCCGCCGCATCGGCGAGGTAGCGCTCGGCCTGTACGCCCATCGGGACTACCTGGCCCGGCACGGAACGCCGCAAGGCCTGGACGAACTCGTGCAGCACGCGCTGGTCGGCTTCGATGCGGAGACGCCGTTCCTGCGCGCGGCGCGCGCGGCGCTGCCGCTGTGGCGCCGCGAGGCGTTCGCGCTGCGTGCCGACAGCGACCTGGCGCAGCTGGCCTTGATCCGCGCCGGCTGCGGCATCGGCTTCTTCCAGATGCCCCTGGCGCGGCGCACGCCGAGCCTGGTGCCGGTGCTGCCGCAGCAGGTGCGCCTGGGCCTGGAGACCTGGATCACCATGCACCAGGACCTGCGCGGGAGCGCCGCCTGCAGCGCGGTGTTCGCGGCGCTGGCGGACGCCATGACCGCGCACGTGAGTTGAGCGACGTACGCGGTCATCTTCGGATGTTCGATCGACGGTGCCGCCGCAGATATCGCGGCAGCATCGATAACCGCTCAGCCGATCACGATGCTATTGCCGAATCCCGAATCCCGAATCCCGAATCCCGGCTTTCAAGGCAACGTCAACGCGATCGGCGTGGACTTCATCGCCGCGGCGATCGCCGGGAACGGGTCGACGCTGGCCATCGTGATCACGTCGTCGATCGACACCACGTCGCAGGTGATGCTGTCGTCGTTCACGCACAGGTACGCGGCCGCGCCCACGCCCGGCTCGTACACCGCCTTCCATACGTAGTCCGCCACTTCCACCTTGTCGGTGCCGATCGTCGTCACGTTGTCGTCGAAGGCCGGGCCGGTCACCACGTAGATCTCGCCGCGCTGCTTGGCCAGTTGCCGCACCTGCTCCTCGATACGCGCCCACTCGCCGGTGTTGAGCTTGTGGTCCTGCGGGACCACGTTGGCCATCGAGAAGGTCTCCTTCTCCGAACTTTCGGTCGAGGCGTCGCCGGCCGGGGTCATGTGGCCACGGTCGAAGCCGGTGTTGGTGTAGTCCGAGCTCTTGGAGCGGTCGGCGGCGGGGATGGCGGTTTCCTCGTGGAACGAACCGACCCGGCCGATCGCCTCGGCGCCGGCGACCTGCTGGTCGGTCAGGTGCTCGGCCGAGTACAGCGGACCCTTGGTCACGCCCGAGGCCAGGATCGCGTATTCGGTATGGCAGACCTCGGTGGTGCGCGCGCTCAGCGGGGTGTCCACGCTCGGTGGCTTGCCGCCGGCGTACAGCGTGGCGCAACTAGTGGCGGCCATCGCCGTCTGGGCCGTGAACAACGCAAGCAGCACCAGACAACCTCGCAGGGAGAAGGACATCGCGTACCTCGCTAGCCAGGGGGGAGCGAAGAAAGTGGCGAAGGGCCATGTCGCTGCGGTGACCGCTGGATGTGGCGCGCATGTCACCCAGGGCTGGCAGTCACGTTTGTGGAGGGTCCGGCGAGGCACCGGCGCAATTCGATTCGATAAGCGTTCTCATCTACAATGCGCGGCCGCCTTCGACCGTGCCTGTTCCGTGACCAAGAAGCTGTTGTTCCAGCTGCACTGGCTGCTCGGCATCAGCGCCGGACTGGTGCTGTCGGTGATGGGCCTGAGCGGGGCCACGCTGGCGTTCGAGGACGAGATCGTGCGCTGGGCCAACCCGCCGCTGGCCGAGGCGGCCGCGCGCCACGCCGCCGGCGAATCGCCGCTGCCGCTGGCCGAACTGGCGCGGCGGCTGGACCTGGGCGGTGCGCACCGCACCACGCGCCTGCTGATCGACCCGACCGGCACGCGCCCGTCCAACGTACGCCTGGCCGGCGGCGACGGCGGGCGCCTGTATTTCGATCCCTATACCGGGCAGACCGTGGCGGAGCCGCGCTTGACCGGCTTCTTCGCCTTCGTCGAGGACCTGCATCGGCGTTTGGCCGCCGGCGAGCGCGGCAAGGCCGTCACCGGCGCCTGCGCGATCGTGCTGCTGTTCTTCTGCCTGTCCGGGCTGTACCTGCGCTGGCCGCGGCAATGGTGGAGCTGGCGCGCGTGGTGGGCGGTGGAATGGAAGCGGCAGGGACGCGGCTTCCTGTGGAGCCTGCATTCGGTGATCGGCACCTGGTGCCTGGCCATCTACCTGCTGATCGCGCTGACCGGGTTGTACTGGTCCTACGACTGGTACCGGCAAGGGCTGGTGGCGGTGCTCGGCGGCGAGCGCGCGGAAAGCGGCGGCGGCCGTGGCGGCAAGCCGCCGGCGGTGGACTATGCGCGGCTGCAGGCCGCGCTCGATGCGCTGCCCGGCGTGCGCCGCGCCTACCTGGACCTGCGCCTGCCCGGGCGTCCCGGCCAGCCGGCGATCGCGCGCTACCTGGCGGAAGATCCGGTGCACAGCCGCGCCTTCGACGGCGTGGAGATCGATCCGCGCAGCGGGCGCGTCGTGCGCCGCCTGGACTATCGACAGCAGCCGCTGGGTCGACAGTTGCTGAGCAGCGTCTTCGCCCTGCACAGCGGCAGCTTCTTCGGCCTGCCCGGGCGCGTGCTGGTGCTGCTGGCCAGCCTGTGCATGCCGCTGTTTTTCGTCACCGGCTGGTTGCTGTACCTGGACCGGCGGCGCAAGAAGCGCGCGCTGCGCAGTGCGCGGAGCGGCCTGGGGCCGACTGCGCCGGCGGCCGCCGAGCCGTGGCTGGTCGGATTCGCCAGCCAGAGCGGATTCGCCGAGCGCCTGGCCTGGCAGGCCGCCGGACAGCTGCAGGCGGCCGGCGTACCGGTGCAGGTGCAATCGCTGGCGCAACTGGATACGGCGCAACTGCTGCGCGCGCGGCGTGCGCTGTTCGTGGTCAGCACCTTCGGCGACGGCGAGGCGCCGGACCCGGCGCGCGCGTTCGAGAAGAAGGTGCTGCGCCAGGCGCAGGCGCTGCCCGAGCTCGGCTATGCGCTGCTGGCGCTGGGCGATCGCCAGTACGCGCGCTTCTGCGGATTTTCGCGGCGGCTGGAGCAGTGGCTGGCCGCGCAGGGCGCGCAGGCGCTGTTCCCGGCGGTGGAGGTGGACAACGCCGACCCGCAGGCGCTGGCGCAATGGCAGCGGCAGTTGTCCGCGGTCACCGGCGTGGCCGCGGCGGCGCCGGAACTGCAGGCGCCGCCGTCGCTGGAGTGGCGATTGGCCGGGCGCGCGCTGCTCAATCCCGGCAGCGCCGGCGCGCCGGTGTGGCGCATCGATCTGGCGCCGCCGGCGCAGGCGCAATGGCAGGCGGGCGACATTCTGGAAGTGCAGCCATGCCATGCCGCGGACGCCGTGCGCACCTGGCTGGACGCGCATGGCCTGGCGGCGGACACGCCGCTGCGCGCCGGTGGCGTGTCGCTGCCGTTGCAGGCGGCGCTGGCCGATCGCGACCTGGCGCCCCCTGGGGACGCGCACGATCTGCAGGCCTGGCTCGATGCGCTGCCGCAGCTGCCGCTGCGCGAATACTCGATCGCCTCGGTGCCGGCCGACGGCCTGCTGCAACTGGTGGTGCGCCTGACCCGGCGCGACGACGGCAGCGCCGGCCTGGGCTCGGGTTGGCTGTGTCTGCATGCGCCGCTGGGCACCGCGGTGCAGGCACGGGTGCGCGCCAATCCCGGTTTCCGCCGGCACGGCGATGCGCCGCTGCTGCTGATCGGCAACGGCACCGGCATCGCCGGCCTGCGCAGCCTGCTGCGCGAAGCCGAGGTTGCCGGCGCGCATGGGCATTGGTTGCTGTTCGGCGAGCGCAACGCCGCGCACGATGCGCTGTTCGGCGCGGAACTGCGCGCCTGGCACGACAGTGGTCATCTGCAGCGCCTGGACCTGGCGTTCTCGCGCGACCAGCCGGGCAAGGTCTACGTGCAGGATCGCCTGCGCGACGCCGCCGACGAGGTGCGCGCCTGGATCGCGCGCGGCGCCACGCTGCACGTCTGCGGCAGCCTGGACAGCATGGCGCGCGGCGTGGATACGGCCTTGCGCGACATCCTCGGCGAGGATGCGCTGGATACGCTCAGCGCGGCCGGGCGTTATCGGCGCGATGTGTATTGAGGTCTGATGCGGGTGGAGCGATTCGGGGAGAGTTATCGGCCCCGGATCGAATCCGGTGGCGTTGTCTTCATCGCTGCGTCTGTCGCGGCTGAAGCCGCTCCTACAAGGGCAGAAGGCGCAGCTCGCTTTTTTGTAGGAGCGGCTTCAGCCGCGACCAACTGCATCAACGATCATTGCAGCGACCGTTCCAGCAGCGCTTGCAGACAGGCATGCGTCACCGATCTTCGGCATTCGCACGTCCGGCAGCGCAGCCGTCGCCGTCAGCGCGCACCCGCACAATCGTCG
This sequence comes from Xanthomonas sp. CFBP 8443, assembly GCF_025666195.1. Lineage (NCBI taxonomy): Bacteria > Pseudomonadati > Pseudomonadota > Gammaproteobacteria > Lysobacterales > Lysobacteraceae > Xanthomonas > Xanthomonas sp. CFBP 8443. The sequence continues at coordinate 4,808,706 of NZ_CP102592.1, read as the reverse complement.
CTGCCGCTCGCCGCCGGGGCCTTCATCCGGTACACGTCGCGCTGGCCGGCCTTCGGTGCGCGCGCACTGCCGACGACCAGCAACTCGCTCGGTTTGGAGGCGTCCAGTACCGCGCCGCGCGTGTCGCCGTCGGCACCGTTGAACGACAGCGCCAGCGGCTGCGGCTGCACGTAGCGCCCAGCGGCGCACTGCGCCAGCCACACCTGCGCGCCTTGCGCTTTGCGCGCCCGCGCGAACACCAGCGCGCGGCCGTCGCCCAGCCAGGCGGCATCGGTTTCGTCGTCGGCGCTGTCGATCCCATCCAGCGCCTGCAACTGGCCGAAGACCTGGCCTTGCAGCCGCGCCACGAACAGGTCCATGCCGCCGGCACCGCCATGCCCGTCGCTGGCGAACAGCAGCCGGGTGCCGTCCAGCGACAGCGCCGGCGTGCGTTCGTCGCCGCGTGAATTCACCGCCGCGCCCAGGTTCTGCGGCGGGCCGTAGCGGCCGTCGGCCAGCACCGGCGCGCGGTACAGATCGCCGCCGCCATGGCCGCCGGCGCGGTCGGAGGCGAAATACAGCCAGCGCCCGTCGGCGCTGAAGAACGGGTCGGTGTCGGCGCCGGGCGTGTTCAGCGGCGCCGGCAGCGGCTGCGCGTCGGCCCAGCGCCCGTCGCGCAGCGTGGCCTGCCACAGGTCGCCGCCACTGGGCCCGCCGGCGCGGTCGGCACTGGCCCAGACGATGCGCTGGCCATCCACGGAAACGCTGGCACGGGTCTCGTCGGCCTTGGTCGAGACCACGCCCATGCCCTCGATGCCGAACTCGGAAAGCGCGAACGCCGACGGCGCGCAGAGTAAACTCGCGGCCAGCGCGAGCGGCAGGGCGGGGGTCCGCATGTCGGATTCCTTCGGATGTCGCGACCAGTCTAAAACAACCAACGAGCGTTCCATGCCCACATCCCGTTATGCCGTGTTCGGCCATCCCGTCACCCATTCGCTGTCGCCGCGCATCCATGCCGACTTCGCCAAGCAGGCCGGTATCGCCCTGCAGTACGACGCGATCGACGCCATGCCGGACGGCTTTGCGGCGGCGCTGGCGGCGTTTGCCGCGGAGGGCGGGGTGGGCGCCAACGTGACCTTGCCGCTGAAGGAAGCCGCCTACGCGCACAGCGTGATCCACAGCGAACGTGCGCAGCGCGCCGGGGCGGTCAACACGCTCAGCTACCGCGACGGGCAGTGGCACGGCGACAACACCGACGGCGCCGGCCTGGTGCGCGACCTGACCGGGCGCAACGGCCTGGACCTGCGCGGTCGCCGCGCGCTGCTGCTCGGCGCCGGCGGCGCCGCGCGCGGGGTGGCGCCGGCGCTGCTGGACGCCGGCGTGCAGCAGCTGATGATCGTCAACCGCTCGCCCGAACGTGCCGATGCGCTGGTCGATGCGCTGGGCGAACCGGCGCGCGCCATGTCCCGCTACTGGGAAGACCTGCGCGAACTGGGCGACTTCGAACTGATCGTCAACGCCACCGCCGCCGGCCGCGACGAGGCGGCGGGATTCTCGCTGCCGCTGTCGCTGGTCAACAGCATGACCCTGGCGGTGGACCTGAACTACGGCGAGATCGCGATCCCGTTCCTGGCGTGGGCGCGCGCGGCCAACTGCCGCGATACCGTCGACGGCCTGGGCATGCTGGTCGAGCAGGCGGCCGAGAGCTTCGAGCGCTGGCACGGCGTGCGTCCGGACACCGATCCGGTCTACGCCGCGCTGCGCGCGCGCGATGCGGTGCTGGTGAGCGCCGACTGACCCGAGCGCTCCGGCGCTTTCTTTCAGCTTCCACGGAGATCGCATGGACAATGGATTCCTGCTTCAGTTGTTGACCACGGTGGGCTTCCAGCTGCCGATCCTGATCGTGCTCGGCGTCGGAGTGGTGCTGTTGTCCACGCGCCGCCCCGGCCGTGCACGCACGCTCGGCCTGTGGGGCTTGAGCCTGCTGCTGGTCGGCGGGCTATGCGGCTCGGTGACCTCGCTGTTGCCGATATGGATCGTGTCCCAGGGCGGAACGTTCACCAGCTACGCGGCCTGGTACGGCATCCTGCAGGCCGTGTTCACCATCCTGCACGCAGTGGCGATGCTGCTGGTGGTGCTGGCGCTGCGGTTCGCTCTGCCGCGCTAGAACCTATTCCGCGCCGGCTGGCGGGTCCGGGCGCGGTGTCGTCCGGCACCCGCCGCGCCGGTGCCGACGCGGCGCAACCGAAGGAGACGGCAATGCTGGCGACTGCGATCCAGCCGCTGCTGGAGGTCAAGATGGTGACCGGCGGGATCGGCCTGCTGGCGCGCTTCCTGCTGCCGCTGATCGGCCTGCTGCTGCTCGCGCGCCTGGCGCCTGGCCGCGCACGCACGCTGGCGCAGGCCGGATTGGCGGTGCTGATGGCGAACGCGGTGCTGCCGCGCGCGCTGAACGCGGCGGTGGGCTGGACGCAACTGATGTCCGATCGGCTCACCGAGCCGTACGCATGGACCTACGCGTCGATCCGCCTGCTGGAAGATGCGCTGTACGTGCTCGGCGTGGCGCTGTTGTTGCAGGCCTTGCGGCGCGCGTTGCCGCACAAGCCTTCCGCGCCGCGTTAAGGTCCGCGCCCGCGCCGGTGTCAATCCGTGCGACCGGACGTGAGAAAATGCGCGGATGAACGACACCTCCACGCCGGCCGCGCAGTCCGCGCCCGGCAAGCCCCAGCGCGAGCTGACCGAGCCGCTGAAGCTCGCCATCCGCGACGCCTACACCAAGCTGCAGGCCAACACCCCCGGGTTCCGCGTGCGCCGCGCGCAGAGCCAGATGATCGGGGTGGTGTCGCGCGCGCTGGGCACCAGCGGCGGCGTCGGCGTGGCCGAGGCGCCCACCGGCGTCGGCAAGAGCCTGGGCTACCTCACCGCCGGCGTACCGATCGCGCTGGCCAGCAAGAAGAAGCTGGTGATCAGCACCGGCACCGTGGCGCTGCAATCGCAATTGGTGGAACGCGACATTCCCGCCTTCCTCAAGGCCACCGGCATCGAGGCGACGGTGGCGCTGGCCAAGGGCCGCACCCGCTACCTGTGCGCGCGCAACGTGGCCGAGCTGCATGGCGAAGCCGCGCAGGACAGCATGTTCGAGGACGAGGCGCCGCTGTACGATCGCCCGCTGAGCCCGGCCGAGGCCGAGCAGGCGCGCGGCCTGGCCAAGGCCTACGCCGACAAGACCTGGAACGGCGACCTGGACACCGCGCCGGAGCCGATCCCGCCGTCGCTGCGCGCGCGCATCACCACCAATGCCGCCGGCTGCGCCGGACGCCGCTGCTCGTTCGCGGTGCAATGCCCGGTGCTGAAAGCGCGCAGCGACGTGCGCGACGCGCAGATCGTGGTCACCAACCACGCCTTGCTGCTATCTGCGCTGGCGCTGGGCGACAGCGACAACGGCCAGCCGCTGATCGCGCCGCCGGCGGACATGCTGCTGGTGCTCGACGAGGGCCACCACATCGCCGGCGTCGCCATCGACCAGGGCGCGGCCAACCTGGCCTTGGACGACATGGCGCGGCGCACCGGCCGCCTGCAGTCGCTGGTCGGCGCGGCCTACCGGCTGGCCGACAAGGACACCATCGGCAACCAGTTGCCGAACGAGGCGATCGAACTGGCCACCCAGGTCAGCAAGGGCTTGAAGGCATTCCGCGCCGAGATCGAACGCGCCTGGGTGCCGGATCCAGGCCAGGAGGAACCGATGTGGCGCGCGCCCAACGGGCGCCTGCCCGAGGACTGGAAGCCGTTCATCGACGCGCAGGCGCAGGACACCGCCGCACTGCTCAACTGGGTGCAGGCCGCGCATCAGCTGGTGGCCAAATCCAAACAGGAGGACGCGGCCAAGGAGCGCCTGCAGCGCAGCCTGGGCATGGCCCTGGAGATGGTCGAGCAGCAGTACGCACTGTGGCTGGGCTGGCGCCGCGAGGACCAGGATGGGCAGGCGCCGATGGCGCGCTGGATCACCGCCTCGCGCGATGCCGACCTGGTCTGCCATTGCTCGCCGGTGTCGGCCGCGCAGGTGCTGCGCGCGCTGCTGTGGAGCGAAGTGGACTCGGCGGTGCTGACCTCGGCCACGCTGACCGGCGGCGGCGATTTCCAGGCGCTGGCGATCGACAACGGCCTGCCCGCGCATGCCGAGATGGTGTCGCTGTCCTCGCCGTTCGACCTGCCCAACCAGGCCGAACTGATCGTGCCGAAATTCCCGGTCGCGCCGGACGACCGCGAGGGCCATCCACGCGAGGTCGCGCGCTATCTGGTCAAGGAACTGGACTGGGGCAAGGGCTCAATCGTGCTGTTCACTTCGCGCTGGAAGATGCTCAAGGTCGCCGACCTGCTGCCGGTTGCGCAGCGCAACCGGGTGCTGGTGCAGGGCGAGGGTTCCAAGTCGCAGATGATCGGCGAGCATATGCGCCGCATCGGTGCCGGCGAGGGCTCGGTGCTGTTCGGGTTGAATTCGTTCGGCGAAGGCCTGGACCTGCCGGGCGACGCCTGCACCACCGTGGTCATCACCCAGGTGCCGTTCGCGGTGCCGACCGACCCGCAGACCGCCACGCTCGGCGAGTGGTTCGAAAGCCGCGGCCTCAACGCCTTCAACCTGATCGCGGTACCGCACGCGCTGCGTACCCTGACCCAGTTCGCCGGCCGCCTGATCCGCAGCTCCAGCGACCACGGCCGGGTCATCATCCTCGACTCGCGCTTGCTGACCAAACGCTACGGCAAGCGCATCATCGATGCGTTGCCGCCGTTCAAGCGGGTGATCGGCTAGCGCCACGCTGTCTACATTTTGATGTCGCTTGCCTCGCCTCGCGCCGCTTGTGCGAGGCGCTCATGGCACGAAGTGCAAAGCGCAACGCACATGTGCGAGGACCGCAGTCACAACAGCATGCAGGCATCCGTCGCGCCTATCGCAGCCATAGCAACTAACGAATTCTCAGCCTGCAGCGCCACCGCCATGCTTCAGCTCCCTCAACACGAGCTGACGCCATGCGCCCTGGAACACTGTTGGTGCTCGCCCTGCTGTCGCAGACCCTGATCGTTCCCGCCGGGTTCGCGCAGTCCACGCTCACGCGCGACAACGGTGCGCCGGTGGGCGACAACCAGAACTCGCAGACCGCCGGCGCCACCGGTCCGACCCTGCTGCAGGATGTGCAGCTGATCCAGAAGCTGCAGCGCTTCGATCGCGAGCGCATCCCCGAGCGCGTGGTGCACGCGCGCGGCACCGGCGTGCATGGCGCGTTCACCGCCAGCGCCGACATCTCCGACCTGACCAAGGCCAAGGTGTTCACTGCCGGCGCGAAGACGCCGGTGTTCGTGCGGTTCTCCTCGGTGGTGCACGGCAACCATTCGCCGGAGACGCTGCGCGATCCGCACGGCTTCGCCACCAAGTTCTACACCAGCGAAGGCAACTGGGACCTGGTCGGCAACAACTTCCCGACCTTCTTCATCCGCGATGCGATCAAGTTCCCCGACATGGTGCATGCGTTCAAGCCGGATCCGCGGACCAATCTCGACGACGATGCGCGCCGCTTCGATTTCTTCTCGCACGTGCCCGAAGCCACGCGCACGCTGACCCTGCTGTACTCCAACGAAGGCACGCCGGCCGGCTACCGCTTCATGGACGGCAACGGCGTGCACGCCTACAAACTGGTCAACGCGCAAGGCGAGGTGCACTACGTCAAGTTCCATTGGAAGTCGCTGCAAGGCCTGAAGAACCTGGACCCGAAGCAGGTGGCGCAGGTGCAGGGCAAGGACTATAGCCACCTGACCAACGATCTGGTCGGCGCGATCAAGCAGGGCGACTATCCGAAGTGGGACCTGTACATCCAGGTGCTGAAGCCGGAAGACCTGGCCAAGTTCGACTTCGATCCGCTGGATGCGACCAAGATCTGGCCGGACGTGCCCGAGCGCAAGATCGGACAGATGGTGCTGAACAAGAACGTGGACAACTTCTTCCAGGAGACCGAGCAGGTGGCGATGGCGCCGGCCAACCTGGTGCCGGGCATCGAACCCTCGGAAGACCGCCTGCTGCAGGGGCGCATCTTCTCCTATGCCGATACCCAGTTGTACCGGGTCGGTACCAATGGCCTGAGTCTGCCGGTGAACCGGCCACTGGTGACGGTCAACAACGGCAATCAGGACGGCGCGATGAACTCCGGCGCCACCGCGAGCGGCGTCAACTACGAGCCCAGCCGGCTCGCCCCGCGCCCGCAGGATCCGAACGCGCGCTACAGCCAGCTGCCGCTGTCCGGCACCACGCAGCAGGCGAAGATCACCCGCGAGCAGAACTTCAAGCAGGCCGGCGAACTGTTCCGCAGCTACAGCAAGAAGGAGCAGCAGGACCTGATCCAGAGCTTCGGCGAATCGCTGGCCGGCACCGACGACGCCAGCAAGCACATCATGCTGTCGTTCCTGTACAAAGCCGATCCGGCCTACGGCAGCGGCGTCGCCCGCGTCGCCAAGGGCGACCTGGCGCGGGTCAAGCAGCTGGCCGCGCAACTGCGGGATTGACCGTTCACTGCGCAGCGCGGCGGCGCCTCCCCCACGCCGCGCTGCGCCTTCTTTCCGGAGACCGAGCATGCGTCGCTTCTTTCTTCTCGTCCTGAGCCTGGCCGCCGCCTCGGCGACCGCCGCGCCCGCTGATCCGGCCAAGATCCAGGCGCAACTACGCGACTACTTCTTCGATGCCGCGCGCGAAGGCCGCCAGGACATGCTGGCCGAGTTCATCCAGGCGCACTACGACCTCAATGCCCGCGACGACAAGGGCTATACCGCGCTGATCCTGGCTGCCTACCACGGCCAGCAGCCGGCGGTGGAGCAATTGCTGCGCGCGGGCGCCGATCCGTGCGCACAGGACAAGCGCGGCAACACCGCACTGATGGGCGCGATCTTCAAGGGCGAACTGGCAATCGCCAAGCGGCTGATGCAGGCCGATTGCGCGCCCGACCAACGCAACAACGCCGGCCAGACCGCGGCGATGTACGCGGCGTTGTTCCAGCGTACCGAAGTGCTGAAAGACCTCGCCGCCAAGGGCGCCGATTTGCAGGCCAAGGACGCGCAGGGCAACGACGTGGCCAAGCTGCAACGCGGCGAATTCGCGCAGGCGCCGCTGCGCTGAGCGTGTGGCCGCACCGATGGCGCTGCAATATGGTCTAGCTCAACCTGCTGGCCACAGCGCAGCGAAGATGCACACGTTCATCGCCAGATTGAAGCTCGCATGCGCCGCCATCGCCGGCAATAGCGAACCGCTGCGATGGCGCAGCCGGGCGAACATCAGCGCCACGCAGAACATCAGCGCCACCCATAGCGCACCGGACATCGGCAGCAGGCGGATGCCGGTGGCGGTCGCCAGCAATCCGTGATGGCAAAGGTGCACCAGGCCGAACAGCGAAGCTTCGATCCAGGTGCTGGCACGGAGCGAGAACCGCTCCTCCAGCGCGCGTTGCAGCAGGCCGCGAAAGAAGATCTCTTCGCCGATCGGGCTGAACACCAGCGCCGGCACGGTGGCCACGAGGAACAGCTGCGCCGTGGTGAGGCCCTGGTGGGGAATCGTGTCGCGATAGTTGCGCGCAATGCTGACGAACCAGTTGTCCTCGCTGCTGCCGAACGCGATCGTGCCGAGCGCGAAGCATGCCAAGGCCGCCAGCGCGCCCAGCGCGATCGACGTTGCGAACCAGACATGCCGTATCGGCCGCACCAATCCGATCTGCTGGCGTCCCAGACGGGAGAGCAGCAGCCACGGACTCGCCGCCATGCATACGAAGCTGAGCGGCAGCAGCCAGCGCCAGTGCGCCGGCGCCAGCGTTCCTGCCGCACGCATCGCGGCGAAGACGAGCGCCAATGCCACAGCAATGGGCAATCCGCGCGCGCTGAAGAACTTCCACGAGAGACGCAAGGTCAGGGACATGGGCCGATGTCGGTCGCTCGATGTGGGGATGCACGTACCGCAGGCTACTGTTCAGGCGCTCGGCCGCGCAAGCGTGCGACCGCTGCAGGAGGCTGCAACGAACGTAGGTGAGCGCCAGTCGCGCCAGGCGTTACCGGCGGCGCCTGTGGCAAGCGCTGGTCGAGGCCAGCCGGTGTCCTTCCCAGCCACGTCGCCAACGGCGGATGCCTGCGATGAAGCTGGCTAACGCGCGGATGTCGCCGGCATCCAGCGCAGCGTGGTCGCCCAGAACAGCAGCGCCGCCGCGCTGGTCGCCGCTCCCAGTATGCACACGCCCGTCCATCCGGCATGCGCATAGGTGGCGGTGGCGGCGATCGCGCCCAGGCCGCTGCCCAGCGCGTAGAACAGCATGTAGCCGGCGACGCGCCGGCTGTGCGCCGACGTGTCGCCGCGGAAGATCAGGCTCTGGTTGATGACGTGGATCGCCTGGCCGGCCATGTCCAACACTACGATGCCGAGCACCAGCGCCGCCAGCGAGCGCATGCCCAGCGCCAGCGGCAGCCACGACGCCAGCAGCAGCGCCAGCATCAGCCCGCTGCAGCGCTGCGCCCAGCCACGGTCGGCCCAGCGCCCGGCACGCGCTGCGGCGAGCGCGCCGACCGCCCCGACCAGGCCGAATGCGCCGATCGTGGCATGCGAGTAGGCATACGGCGCTGCGCTCAGCGGCAGCACCAGTGCGGTCCAGAAGATCGAGAAGCTGGCGAACATCAGCAGCGCGATGCCGCCGCGGATCTGCAGCACCCGTTCGTGCGCCAGCATGCGCAGCATCGAGCGCAGCAGGGCCGCATAGCCGGGCGGCCGTTGCGGCGCGGGCAGGGCGGGCAACGCATGCCGCAACCACAACAGCAGCACCAGGGTCAGCGCGGCGGATGCGGCATAGACGCCGCGCCAGCCGGCCAGATCGGCGATCACGCCAGCCAGCACCCGCGCCAACAGCAGCCCGATCACCACGCCGGCCTGGGCGGCGCCGACCACCCGGCCACGTTCGGCCGCCGCGGCGCTGGCCGCGGCATAGGCGATCAGGCCCTGGGTCATCGCCGTGCCCAGCAAGCCCAGGGCGAGCATTCCTGCCAGCAGTGCCGGTAGCGTCGGCGCCGCGGCCACCGCCAGCAGCGCGGCCAGCAATGCGCCGCCTTGCCACAGCATCAGCGGGCGCCGCGCGTGGCGATCGCCCAGCGGCACCACCAGCAACAGCGCCAGTGCGCAACCGGCCTGGGTCGCGCCGATCACGCCGCCGGCAGCGCCCTGGCCGATGCCGAATTCCGCCGCCAGCGCATCGAGCAGCGGCTGCGCGAAATAGACGTTGGCCACGCTGGCGCCGCTGGCGCAGGCGAACAGCGCCACTTGCGCGCGGCTCAGCCTGGGCGGCTCGGGCTTGAGCTCGGAATCGGATACGGTCGGCATGGCTCGTGCGTCGCTAACTAGTTTCGATTAAAAACCAGTAACAGCGTGTCGCCTTTGGTTTTAAAATGCAACCGATAGCGCACTCGGCGAAGGAGAGACGGCATGGCCAGACGCAGCAAGCACTCCACCCAGCCGTGCCCGGTGGCGCGTTCGGTGGATCTGATCGGCGAGCGCTGGGCGCTGCTGATCCTGCGCGATGCCTTCGACGGGATCAGCCGCTTCGGCGATTTCCAGCGCAGTCTGGGCATGGCGCGCAACATCCTGGCCGATCGCCTGCGACTGCTGGTCGAGGCGCAGATCCTGGCGCTGCGGCCGGCCGCCGACGGCAGCGCCTACCAGGAATACGCGCTCACCGAGAAAGGCGAGCAGCTGTTCCCGCTGCTGCTGGCGTTGCGGCAATGGGGCGAGCGGCATCTGTTCGCGTCGGGCGAGGCGCATTCGCGCCTGCTCGATCGGCGTACCGGCAAGCCGCTGCCGGCGATGCTGCCGCGCGATGCCGCCGGCCGCGCGCTCAAGCCGCGGCAGACGACGGTACGCAAGGTCGACGCGCCCGCCGACGGCGCATGAGCGCGGCGCCGGCGCCTGGCGCGTGGAGCGTGAGGACAGGATCGAGGCGCAATCCGCGCCGACATGGCGCCGGCACCCCTGATCGGCGAAAATGTCGCCTGGCCCGCCCATCCCGGTCGGTCGCAACGTCCCTAGCGCTGCCGCCTCCCGTTCGCCGCAAGCGCCCGGCGCGCCGCATCGCTGTTTCTACCGCTGTCTTTCGTCGGCGTTCTGCCGCGCCTTTCGCCACGGCTCGCCGCCGCTCATCCCGGATCCGTCTTGAACACCACCGCCTCGCCCCCCGCCACCGACGACCTGCCCCTGACCGAACGCCTGCGCGTCGCCCTGGACCTGCTCGAAGCCATCGACGCCGACCGCAGCGTGCTCGATGCATTGCCCGAGGCCGACCGCGTGCGCCTGCACCAGGTGGTGGCGAAGGTCTATCACCCGGAACCCAAGGCGCGCCGGCAGTTGCTCAAGCAGCAGGCGCGCGAACGCCACCAGGAAAAGGTGCGCAAGGCCGAGGCGCTGCTCGAGCAGACCGGCATCCGCGCGCTGCGGCGCAAGCCGGTGTTCAGTACGCCGAACTACTTCCCGCCGCATGCCGCCGGCCTGCACGACGCCGGCAACGCTGCGGCCGAAGAACCTGCGGCGCCGCATTCGCCCGAGTTGCGCCACTGCTACGTGTGCAAGCAGAAGTTCACCAAGTTGCACCATTTCTACGACCAGATGTGCCCGGCCTGCGCCGAGCTGAACTACTTCAAGCGTACCGAGACCGCCGATCTGCGCGGGCGCGTGGCGCTGCTGACCGGCGGCCGGGTCAAGATCGGCTACCAGGCCGGACTGAAGCTGTTGCGCGCCGGCGCCGAGTTGATCGTGACCACGCGCTTCCCGCGCGATTCGGCCGCGCGCTACGCGCAGGAGCCGGACTTCGCCGAATGGGGCCACCGCCTGCAGGTGTTCGGCCTGGACCTGCGCCACACGCCCAGCGTCGAGGCGTTCTGCAGCCAGCTGCTGGCCACGCGCGAGCGGCTGGACTTCATCGTCAACAACGCCTGCCAGACCGTGCGCCGGCCGCCGCAGTTCTACGCGCACATGATGGCCGGCGAAACCGCCGCGCTGCACGAACTGCCCGAGCACGTGCGCCGCCTGGTCGGCCACTACGAGGGCTTGCGCAGCCCGGAACTGCTGCCTGCGGCGTCGGCGACCACGTTGGCGGCGGGTCAGGGCCACGGCATCAGCGGTGCCGATGGCCTGACTCGCGCCGCCGAACTGTCGCAAGTGCCGCTGCTGGCCGACGAGCTGCTCGGCCAGCAGCATCTGTTCCCGGAAGGCCGGCTGGACCAAGACCTGCAGCAGGTGGACCTGCGCGGGCGCAACTCGTGGCGCCTGCTGATGGCCGAAGTGCCGTCGGTGGAGCTGCTGGAGACGCAGCTGGTCAACGCCATCGCGCCGTTCATCATCAACGCGCGGCTCAAGCCGCTGATGCTGCGCACGCCCGAACGCGACAAGCACATCGTCAACGTGTCGGCGATGGAAGGGCAGTTCTACCGCAACTTCAAGACCACCCGGCATCCGCACACCAACATGGCCAAGGCCGCGTTGAACATGATGACCCGGACCTCGGCAGCCGATTACCAGAACGACGGCATCCACATGAACAGCGTGGACACCGGCTGGGTGACCGACGAGGATCCGGCCGAGATCGCCGCGCGCAAGGTGCAGGAAGAGCGCTTCCATCCGCCGCTGGACATCGTCGACGGCGCCGCGCGCATCGTCGACCCGATCATCCACGGCTTCAACACCGGCGAGCACGTGTGGGGGCAGTTCCTGAAGGACTACGCGCCGACGGATTGGTGAGTGGGCGGGGAGGCCATGCGTCGCCGGCCCCGCTGGAAACCGCTGGAAACCGCTGCGCGAATCAGCCCTGCCGGCGCAGCCGGTGTGCCTTGAACAGGGTTCCAAGCCAGGTGGCCAGCCGGCCGGTCATCCAGCGCAGACCGAGAAACCAGAGGCAGGCAGGCCACACCAGCACGGTGATCGCGAGCGTCAACAGCCAGAGATCGAATGCCGTGATCGTGCCGGCCACGTAGCAATCCCCGCGAGGCGGGCAGCCCAACTCCGCGTACAAGCGCTCGATCCTGTCGGAGAGCGCCAACGGAACGTAGGCCAGCGCGAGCCACCACAAGGATTGGACGATGCGCTTGAGAATGGCCATCTGCGCCTCAACCGGATTGGTCGGAGCCGACCGTGGAGGCGGCCTGGTCGCGTTCGCGGCCCCAGAATTCCACCATGATGGTCATGGCGGTCCACACGATCAGCGTGGGTTGGACCTTGCCGGGGATGACATCGTGCCCTCTGAGCATGAGGTCGGCCATCCGGGGAAGCGTCAGCACGAGCACGACCGTATAGATCGCATAGACCACCCTGTGCCGGCTGCTGGAGATGAAGAGAATGGAAATGACGATGCCGGCGAGCATGGTCAGCACCACGCCGAACTGCCAGTCGTTGAGCTTCTCGGTACCGGCGAGGACCAACCCCAGCACGGCCCCGAAGAACATGTTCATGCCGTTGAGGTTTGCCTGATATTCGTCCTTGGACATTTTTCCAAGGCCCATCTTGCCGAAGCTACCGCCGAACTTTTTCCACATAAGGCATCCCCGTTTTTCCGCGCGATGTACGTCGTCCATTCCCATTGCATCGGGCGCCTTGGTAGTGCCTTGCGCCCCCGCGCGGCCTCTGCCCTGTTTCCCGTCCCCGTAGCGCCGGTCAAGCCCATGGCCCGCGACCAACTCTAGCGGAGATTGGCGATGCCGGCAGCAGCGATCGCCGCCGGCGCAATTGGGGGCGGCATGGCGCCATGCATCGGCGGGCGCGAGCGCGGCCGTGGAGCGAGATGGCGCCAGACGTTCTTGGCCATCGCCAAAGCCGCGATCGGCTGTCGCATCGTGCGGATCGCGTGATCGCCGGTGAGCGCCCGATCTGGGCGCCGGGTATCCGCGAAAGTGGCAACGCGTCACCAACCACTGCGGCCGTGGCTGCCGTGTCCTCTGCGCGCTGCAGCGCGGTCCAGCGCTTACATGCCAGTTCCATGCTTGCATGACGCCTGCAGCCGTCTCACACCAAGTTCAACAGCTCGCCGCGGACGCCGTCGGCCTGCAGATGCAGATAGCCGACGCTGATCGGCAGACTGAAACGGCGCGGGCCAGCGCTGCCGGGATTGATGTACAGCACGCCGTCGCGGGTCCGCAGCAAGGGTTTGTGCGAATGCCCGCTGACCACCACGTCCACGCCCGCCGGTTCGCGCGCCAGCGTCTTCAGGTCGTGCAGCACGTGCAGGCGCACGCCTGCGATCTCGACGTCCAGGACGTCGGGCAGCGCCTGTGCCCATGGCGCGGTATCGATGTTGCCGCGGATTGCGTGTAGCGGCGCGATCGCGCGCAAGGCGTCGAGGATGTCCGGCTTGCCGACGTCGCCGGCGTGCACGATCGCGTCGCAGCCCTGCATCGCCGCCAGCGCCTGTGGCCGCAGCAGGCCGTGGGTGTCGGAGATCAGGCCGATCCGCAATGGCTGGGTTGGGTGCATGGGCGCTGTCCGTAACGGAGAGGTGTCATTAGCCTAACCGGGCAGTGCATAAAGGCATGTCGTCAGAAGATCGCTTTCGACAGCTGCTGCTCAAGCGTAGGCGCACGGTCGAATCGTTGCGAGCGACCTTCCGATCCGCATCGGCTGGGTGGCGCCTGCGTTCAACGCTGTTGCTGCGGACGGACTGCACCGCGGCTGCGACGAACGACTCTTGCCACGCCGGCGATGGCGAATATCAGGCCCATGCCTCCCATGACCACGGGCACGCCCCACAGCGCACCCGGATCATCGATCACGGCGCTGCCCGACGGCCACTCGGGCAGGTAACGCACCCGCACCGTCTGACCTGGCCGATGGATGGAGATGAAGCCGCCCTGGGGATAGGATATTTTTTCGCCAGCACCTGTCGTGAAGGCGATCTCAGGATGCGCGCCGCCGGCGTTCAAGCGGCTGACGACGCCATCGGCGGTCTGTGCGCGAGCGAGGAATTCGTGCCGGTCAAGCGCGAGACCGGCCGCAACACCCAGTAAGACGAGCCCGAGCAGCGCGAACAGCAGGCCCAGCAATATGTTCCCGATACGGGACGCGGCGTCGTCGGACATGGGTTCGGTGTTCGTCCATGAAGAAGGGCGGGCAGGATAACGAAGAAGCCTCGCTGGCGCATTCCCGACGCCACCTCGAGTCGTTCCTTCGACCAGGCAGCCGGGAGCGCTATCGCTCCGACCATCATTGTGAAACGCTGCCGAATGGCGTTCGATTGTGGAGCGAACGAATCCAGGAAGCTGCCCGACAACCCGAGCGATGCACCGATTCTCGCACTCGCTTCAAAGCGCCGCTGAGCGGTATGCGGGTGTCAGGGCGTCGAATTGAGGACGGCCTCAAGACGATGGCCGTCGGGATCGACGACGAACGCGGCGTAGTAGCTGTCCCCGTAGTCCGGACGCAGCCCGGGAGCGCCATTGTCCTGGCCGCCGTTTTGCAGCGCCGCCGCATGAAAGGCGTCGACGGCAGCATGGCTGGCGGCAGCGAAGGCGAGATGGAATCCAGGGCCGGGTGCGCACGCGTTCGCGCCCCTGAGCTTGATCGCCAACCGGTCGCCGCCGCCGGGCAGGCCGTAGCCCACCGCTTGATCGTCGTCTCCCGGGGTCAGGTCTTCCCACACGCGCACGTAGCCGAGCGGCAGAAGCGCCGCGTCGTAGAAGCGCGCCGAGCGCTCGATGTCGGAAACGCCAAGGGAAATGTGGTGGAGCATAGGGATGGATGTCTCTCGAGGACTGGGCGATTGGGAGGGCCGGCCGGACGACCTGGCTCTGCGCCGGCCATGGCGCCGGCGAAGGCGCCTGGATTGCGGCTCATTCCGCGCAGCCGGCCAGCGTCGTATTGAAAGCGAATTGCTCCGCGACATCGATCAGTCTACGGGAGCTGGATTCGACGGACCCTTCCTCGGTCGAAAGAAACGGAAAGAAGTTGAAGCATTGGGCTCCATCGGCTTGCTTCACGTCGGCTTCCCAGCCGTGCCAGCGCAAGCCTTCGTAGAACAGGTCCAGGCGGTCGCTGAGCGCCCAGCAGAGGAAGTCGCTGTAGCCGATGTCCATGGCCTCCCATCGCAGCGTATCGGGCGCAAGGTAGTACATCGCGCCCAGATCGCTCCCGAGGCTGCCGCCGTTCAACGAGAAGAAGCCGCCCACCACGTCGTCCGCGACCAGCAGGTGACCCGAAGACCGGTCGGCGTTCCACCCGACGATGTCGCGCGGCAATTTCGGATGTCCCGAACCGAGGATGCGCAGCCAACCGTGATCGATCAACAGCCCGCCGGTCTCGTACGCGATGGCGCCCATGGGCGAGCGCGTGGTGACCTGGAGGCCGACCAGGGCCTCGCCGCGCTGCTGCGAAGGCGGAAGGACCTCGAACGGACGGCTAGCTTCGGAAAGCCATTGCCTGACCAGCGGCATCGCTGCGTCGTCGCCATCGAGCAGTTCTTGAAGCGTTCGCATGAATATCCGATCTGTATGGAGCCGACCCGCGAAGTGGGATCGGCTTGAATGAGTCGTTGTTCGCGAGCAAGGCGGCCATGAGCCAAGACGCTGCGACCGGGGGAAGATCCATGCGATCGTAACGTCCTCGAGGGCGATCGAAGAGCGCCCTCTGTCGCCCGGTCGGTGGCTGGCTGCAACTCCCACTGCTTGGGGTGATCCAGGATCGATCAGGACTCGACCACGTAGGCGTTCAACTCGGCCATCAGGCCGTCCTCGAAGCGCCACACGTCGCAGTACGCATGCTCGACTTCTTGCCCGCTCGATCCCTTCAAGGCGATCACGCCGATCGCCGCAAGGAACTGACCTTCCGCGATCATCCGATGAACCCGGAACACGGGCGGTTGCTTATAGGCCTCTGCCATCCATTGGCGCACGGCGTTCTTGCCCCTGAGCGTCCGGTCGCCGATGAAGTTCCATACCGTGTCTTCCGTGCAGTGGCGCAGGAAGCCTTCGAAATCGCCGCGGGAAATGGCTTCGTTGGCCTTCTCCAGCGTCTGTTTGTGCAGGTTCCCTCGTCTGCCAGGTGCTCGCACAGTAGCTGTCCGGGCGTTGCGAGTTCGTCATGAAGTCTCGCCACGTGAGGCGCGCCGCGAACGGTGCCGGCGTGACGCAGTCGAATGCCAGGTCCAGGTCTTGGGCAGCCACACCTGCTCGGCAAGTTCTCGGCTGCGGGCTCGGGTCGAACGACGTGCCAGGGGCACAAAAAAGCCGCTAGTCCGGCAGGAGCGCGCCATTGCGGGCGATCTTTGCACCACAAGACGGACACGACCAGCCCCCGAGCATCGCTTCCCGGGTGCTTGAAGGCTTGCGGAAGCGAGGCAACGCCGTGTTGCATCTAGGGCAGAACTTGCGAGGTAGCAATAAGCCGAGCAGCAAGACGGCCAGTCCGCTAGCCAGGCCGGCAACAATCACTATCGCGATCAAGACTTCCATGAATCCTCCTGGCGCCAAGGCCGAATCGGCTGCACCGTGAAGCGGCGCCAGCTGGAACGAGTCGTTAGGCCTCAATCTGCAGGCCCACAGCAATGGAGGCCTCTCGAAGAGAGGTCTCCCAAAGTACGAAGCCAGCGGTCTCAGGAGACCACAAAGGGCGCAGTGGGTCCGGGTCAACGCACCAGCGGCGAAATAGAACCAGGAGTTGCCGAACGGTATCGGCACTTATCGGATGCGCCAATTCCAAGTCCAAGGTGGTGCCTTTGCCCCGAATATCCTTGTACTCAGGTAGCGAGCCTAGCCATCCAAAGAACTGCTCCTCGTCCTCAGGAGCGAAGAATGTCGGGCCCTCGAAGGAGATGATCACGGTGTTCAATTCTTGATCCAAAGCGTTTTCGACTTGAACGAGTTCCTGGGCCACATCATCAAAATACGAACCAGCAGATAACTGCGGCAACACACAAAGCAATTGCCCCCAACCAGCGTGGATGAAAGGACAAGGTCGTGGTAGTGGATGCTGGAAGGATGCCTGACTCGAGCTCCGAGATGATACGGGAGAGCATTTCATCTTGGAACTTCCGGTACTCCGGGTCTTTGATGCGGATGTCCGCATCGTGCAGGTAGTGTATGGCCCGGGATGGGAGCGGAATGCACAACGTCTCGGAGAACTTCCGCGCTGAAGTATCCCAGGCGCGGACTTCGGAGGCGTTGGTCGGAGAGGTTCGCGTCATCAACATCATCTCGAATGACGATTGCGCCTGCATTGAATGACACGACGAGCAGCGTCAGCACCAAGAGCCGGGACATATGCGATTCCTTTGGAGTGGCCACGTCTGAACTAAGCCGAGCCGCGAAACGGCTTTGCTTGAACAAATGGCTTAGGCCGTCGCTACGCGTCCTGGCCGCCAACCAAGGAGGCGGGCAGGCAAGAACAGGATGGCCTGTAGGAACGCGAACATGGCAGAGAACGTGATCCCCACAAGGCGGAACGGCAGGGTGAGCAACCACACGATGGGCCACAGGACCAAGGCCAGCAAGGCCAGCGGCCAGCACAGCACAAACAGAAGGCACCAGACAACGATGGCAATTAGCGCTTTCACGACGCGGCTCCTTGGCCGGTGAGCGGAATCGCAAGGATTGCAGTCCCATGGCAGTGGGGCGACTGGCGTGCGACGAACTGGCCAAAAGGGCGGGTAAAACGCCAAATACAGTGTACCGCCCACCGGGCCCTGGTGGCACGCCGCTGCGGGTCCGCTTGACCGACTGGTTAGGCGTCGACTTTAGTTGTTCAGCTGAATATCTATGGCAGTTTCTGAGTCAAGCCATTGAGTGCAGTCGTTACTGCCCCGGACTGTGACCGTCTTGCCTGATGTGATTGCCGCGAGAAGTACTGCTGTCTGGATCTTTGCCGCCGGCCAGGCGTTATTGATTACCCACCGATCAATGTATGTGTTGCAGGAAGGCTTCCCTGTCTTGGTACCTCCTTGCAAAACGAAGAACATGAGTCCGGCTGATGTGGCGCTGGATCCAAATTGGCCGTGATCGATTCTGACCGTGCCAGTCTGCTCCCCGGCATTTGCTTGGGCGGTTGCAAGGGTCAGCAGCGTAAGGGCAAGAAGTAGCGCGCGCATGGTTTCTCCCAGGTTGATAGGAAAGGGTATTGACGGGGTGGGCAAAGAGTAGCGAGTGCGAGGCCTAACTACTATTCGAAGACAAAACGTCGCGTAATCCCGGTGTGTAGTCCGGGATTTCCGATAGCGATATGGCCGAGAGGCCCCCTTGTAGCAACGATCTTCCCCGATGGTGGGGTGTATTCCTGTGCGTAACCATGCCGCATTCCAGTTGCGGGAGCCATGGTATGGGACGCTATCACTCCGACGGGGCGCTTTCAACGCGAGGCGCGGCATCGTGCCGGCGTGCGGTCGATGGGCCTGAGGGGGCGGCATTCCCGGACCCTCGGGCGCCACGCCTCCTCGACCGGCTGCGTGCGCGTATCCGGCGCCTGGGGATGGCCAAGCGCACCGAGGAGGCGTACGTCGGTTGGGTGCGCCGTTTCATTCTGGCCAACGGCAAGCGCCATCCCGATGTCTTGGGCGAGCAGGACGTGGAGCGGTTCCTGACCGCGCTGGCGGTACGCGATCGCGTGGCGCCGTCCACTCAGAACCAGGCGCTGGCGGCGTTGTTGTTCCTGTATCGCGAGGTGCTGGGGCAGGAGCTGCAGTGGATGGAGCGGATCCAGCGGGCCAAGCGTCCGCAGCGGCTGCCTACCGTGCTGACGCGGGATGAAGTGGCGGGCGTGCTGGCGCAGATGCATGAACGCCATGGCCTGATGGCGTCGTTGCTGTACGGCACCGGGATGCGATTGATGGAATGCGTACGCCTGCGCATCAAGGACATGGACTTCGCCAGGGGTGATATCGTCGTGCGCGATGGCAAGGGCGGCAAGGATCGGCGCACGACGCTGCCGCTGTCCTTGCGCGAGGCATTGCTGGCGCAGCTGGAGCGCGCGCGCCGGGTGCACACGCGCGATGTTGCGGCGGCGGCGGCGGCGGCGGTGAGGTGTGGCTGCCGGATGCGCTGGCACGCAAGTTCCCGAACGCGTCGCGGGAGGTCGGCGGCAGTCAGTCTCTGTTTCCGCGCCGCGATGCAGCGTGACCCGCGTAGCGGCGCGATCCGGCGCCATCATATGGACGAGAAAGGGCTGCAGCGTGCGGTCAAGGCCGCGTGTCGCGCGGCGGGGCTGACCAAGCCCGCCAGCTGCCACACCCTGCGGCATTCGTTCGCCACGCACCTGCTGGTGGCCGGCCACGATATCCGCACCGTGCAGGAGCTGCTGAGCCACAAGGATGTGGCCACCACGCAGATCTACACGCATGTGCTTGGGCGCGGGCCTCGGCGGTGCGCAGCCCGCTGGATGGGCTGGGCGTCGGCGGTGAGTGACGCTGCCGCCAAGAAAAGCAACCCGGCTGTGGGCGTTTGTGGTCAGGCGTCGGGGCTGATGGCCCGAGGCCACCCAGAGTCCCTCCCGCAGCGCAATGCCAGGACATTATGAAGACCGCGAAATCCGCGGCCTTCATGGCAACGCCTCAGCCGTCCAGCATTGCCTTGTCGCGCACCGCGCCCTTGTCCGCGCTGGTGGCCAGCAGCGCGTACGCCTTCAGTGCGGTGGTGACCTTGCGTGGGCGCACTTCGACCGGCTTCCAGCCTTGGGCGTCCTGTGCGGCGCGGCGGGCGGCCAGTTCGGCATCGTCGACCAGCAGGTTGATGCTGCGGTTGGGGATGTCGATCAGGATCTTGTCGCCGTCGCGGACCAGGCCGATGGCGCCGCCGGCGGCGGCTTCCGGGGAGGCGTGGCCGATCGACAGGCCGGAGGTGCCGCCGGAAAAGCGGCCGTCGGTGAGCAGGGCGCATTGCTTGCCCAGGCCCTTGGATTTCAGGTACGAGGTCGGATACAGCATCTCCTGCATGCCGGGGCCGCCCTTGGGGCCTTCGTAGCGGATCACCACCACGTCGCCGGCCTTCACTTCGTCGGCGAGGATGCCCTTGACCGCCGAATCCTGGCTCTCGAACACCTTGGCGTTGCCTTCGAACACGTGGATCGATTCGTCCACGCCGGCGGTCTTGACCACGCAGCCGTCGAGGGCGATGTTGCCGTACAGCACCGCCAGTCCGCCTTCCTGCGAGTAGGCATGGGCGACGTCGCGGATGCAGCCGGCTTGGCGGTCGGCGTCCAGCGTCGGCCAGCGCGTGGCCTGGCTGAAGGCGATCTGGGTCGGGATGCCGGCCGGGCCGGCCTTGTAGAAGGTGTGCACGGCGTCGTCGTCGGTCTGGGTAATGTCCCATTGCGCGATGGCGTCGCCGAGGGTGCGGCTGTGCACGGTGGCCTGGTCGGTGTGCAGCAGGCCGCCGCGCGCCAGTTCGCCGAGGATGGAGAGGATGCCGCCGGCGCGGTGCACGTCTTCGATGTGGTACTTCTGGATGTTCGGCGCGACCTTGCACAGCTGCGGCACGTGCCGCGACAGGCGATCGATGTCGCGCAGGGTGAACGGCACTTCGCCTTCCTGCGCGGCGGCGAGCAGGTGCAGGATGGTGTTGGTGGAGCCGCCCATCGCGATGTCCAGGGTCATCGCGTTCTCGAACGCGGCGAAGGTGGCGATGCCGCGCGGCAGCGCGGTCGGGTCTTCGGCGCCGTACCAGCGGTGGCACAGTTCGACCGCGGTGCGCCCGGCCTTCAGGAACAGCTGCTCGCGGTCGGCATGGGTGGCGACCACGGTGCCGTTGCCGGGCAGCGCCAGGCCCAGCGCTTCGGTCAGGCAGTTCATCGAGTTGGCGGTGAACATGCCCGAGCACGAGCCGCAGGTGGGGCAGGCGCTGCGTTCGAACGCGGCGACCTTTTCGTCGGAGGCGTTGGGATCGGCGGCGATCACCATCGCGTCGATCAGGTCCAGGTTGTGGTCGGCGAGCTTGGTCTTGCCGGCCTCCATCGGCCCGCCGGACACGAACACGGTGGGGATGTTGAGGCGCAGCGCGGCCATCAGCATGCCGGGGGTGATCTTGTCGCAGTTGGAGATGCACACCAGCGCGTCGGCGCAGTGCGCGTTGACCATGTACTCCACCGAGTCGGCGATGATCTCGCGGCTGGGCAGCGAGTACAGCATGCCGTCGTGGCCCATGGCGATGCCGTCGTCCACGGCGATGGTGTCGAATTCCTTGGCCACGCCGCCGACGCGTTCGATCTCGCGCGCGACCAGTTGGCCGAGATCCTTCAGGTGCACGTGGCCGGGCACGAACTGGGTGAAGGAGTTGGCGATGGCGATGATCGGCTTGTGGAAGTCGGCGTCCTGCATGCCGGTGGCGCGCCACAGCGCGCGCGCGCCGGCCATGTTGCGGCCGTGGGTGGAGGTCTTGGAGCGATAGTCGGGCATGTGGGGGTGTCGTGCGGTCGGAAGGCGGGCGGAATGCTGGCGGAAGTGGTCGGCCCGGCAGGGCGCAAAGGGTTGCATTCGCAACCTTTTGCGCCGGGCGCAAGGCCATTGGCCACGTTATCACGCGGTCTGCACGGCTGCCTTGCCGGCGCTGAACCGGCATGGTGCTACATCGTGTGGAAGACGCCACGGCACCTGGCCGACGGTGAGGCGATGCGGATGAATGGGCATGCGCGGTGCCGGCGATTTCCGTCTTCGGCCGGAAGCAGGCATCATCGCATTCTGAGGTCCGGGAGGAGACGATGAAACGATCCAAGAAGGCCGCGCTGTTGCTGATGGGCACCGCGCCGCTGCTGTTCACCGCCTGCGAGCGCGAGGCCAAGACCCAGGAGGGGCTGTATACCTCGGTGGAAGCCTGCGCGGCGCAGACCCACGACATCACCACCTGCCGCGAGGCGTTCAAGCAGGCGCAGCAGCAGTCGGCCGAGCAGGGACCCAAGTACGCCAGCCGCGAGCAGTGCGCGCAGGAGTATTCGGCCGAGCGTTGCGTGGAACAGCGCGACCATCAGGGGCATTCGTTCATCGGCCCGCTGATGACTGGCTTCTTCCTGTCGCAGATGCTCAACGGCAACCGCATGGCCGGCTTCAACGCCGCGCCCGCGTACCAGGACCGGCAGAGCCAGTGGCAGCGCCCGGCGACCGGCGCCGGTGCCGGTGCGGCGACCAGCCTGCGCGGCAACCAGACCATGACCCATATCGGCGCCACGCCGAACCGCGCGGTCACCGTCAGCCGCGGCGGCTTCGGCAGCTCCAGCGGCGCGCGCGGCAGTTTCGGCGGCTGATCGCCGCGCTCACGTCGCACCAGCCAAGGAAGCACATGCAACGCATCGCGATCGTCGAACGCGGCGACTGGCGCGCGCAGGCCGCCGAGTGCGGCTTCCGTTTCCACACCATCGGCGGGGAGCGCTATTGGGACGAACGCGCCTACTACGCGTTCACCCTGCGCCAGATCGAGCGCGATCTGGAGGATCCCAGCGCCGAGCTGCACCAGATGGCGATGGGGCTGGTGGACGAGATCGTCGCCAGCGAGGCGCTGATGCAGCGGCTGGCGATTCCGCCGGTATTCCGCGACTGGATCGCCGAGAGCTGGCGGCGCCGCGATCCGCACCTGTACGGGCGCCTGGACCTGGCTTACGACGGCACCGGCCCGGCCAAGCTGTACGAACTGAACTACGACACGCCGACCTCGCTGTTCGAATCGGCGTTCTTCCAGTGGCAGTGGTTGGAAGACCAGCGCGCGCAGGGCCGCCTGGCGCGCGACGCCGACCAGTTCAACTCGATCCACGAGGCCCTGGTGGCGCGTTTCGCCGAGCTGGCGGCGCAGTTGCCGCCGCCGCTGTATTTCGCCGCGGTGCGCGACTCGGAAGAGGACCAGGGCACGGTCGCCTACCTGCGCGACTGCGCGGCGCAGGCCGGACTGTTCGGCGAGGCGATCGCGATCGAGGACATCGGCCTGTCCGAGGACGGTCGCTATACCGACCTGGACGACGTGGTGATCGGCGCGCTGTTCAAGCTGTATCCGCTGGAGGACCTGTTCGCTGAGCGCTTCGGCCAGGCCTTGCCGGGGTCGGGGCTGCGCCTGCTGGAGCCGCCGTGGAAGGCGCTGCTCAGCAACAAGGGCATCCTGCCGCTGCTGTGGGAGCGCCATCATGGCCATCCCAACCTGCTGCCGGCCGCGTTCGACGACGGTGCCGCCTTGCCGCCGGGCTGGGTGCGCAAGCCGCTGCATTCGCGCGAGGGCGCCAACATCGCCCTGCACCTGGCCGACGGCCGCATGCTGCAGAGCGACGGCCCCTACCAGGGGCCATGCATCCGCCAGCAGGCGCATCCGTTGCCGGTGTTCGACGGCCGCTATCCGATGGTCGGCAGCTGGATCGTCGGCGACACCGCGTGCGGCATCGGCATCCGCGAGGACGATGGCCCGATCACCCGCGACAGCGCGCGCTTCGTGCCGCATGCGATCGTCGAGGAAGGACGGCCGGGCGTGTTGTACGCCTGAGCCTGGGACGCCGCCGCACAGGTGCGTCCGGCAACCCGCACGGCCATCGCCATCGGCGAACGACGCGACCACGCTGATGGCGATCATGGGCCGAGCGCCCGCTGCGCAGCAGCCGGGCACGCTGGCTTACTCTAGCGATCCCATCCACGCAGGTGCCACGCCATGGATCGCAATTCGATCGCGCAACGGTTGCAGGAGTTGAAGGACGAGCGCCGCGCGGGTGGTGTGCAGCTGCAGCAGCTGGATGCCCGCAGGAGCGATCTGCAGGAGACGCTGACGCGGATCGATGGCGCGATCCAGATGCTGGAGGAGCTTTTGCGCGAGCAGGAAGAGCCGCCGGCTTCGG
Organism: Xanthomonas sp. CFBP 8443; assembly: GCF_025666195.1. Taxonomy (NCBI): domain Bacteria; kingdom Pseudomonadati; phylum Pseudomonadota; class Gammaproteobacteria; order Lysobacterales; family Lysobacteraceae; genus Xanthomonas; species Xanthomonas sp. CFBP 8443. The sequence continues at coordinate 4,784,909 of NZ_CP102592.1, read as the reverse complement.
CGTAGCGGCCTTCGGCGAAGGGGTGCCGATCTCTCCCGGCGAGGCGCGCGGCGCTGTGCGCGTGCGTGCGTGCGTGCGACGGTCGCGTGTTCCGGGATGCGGATCGCATCGCGCCGTGCCGATCGCTGCATCGAATGTGGCGTCCAGGCAAAAAAAGACCGGCGGGCATCGCTGCCCGCCGGTCCGTTGCCATCCTGGCGTGAAGCCTTACTGCACGCAGTTGGTGATCGTCGACTGCACCGAGGTACGGAACGTGGCGACGCCGTCCAGGTAAGCGAAGCCGTTCGGCAGCACCGGGCGCGTGGTGGTGTTGTAGAACTGGCCGTACAGGTCCTTCAGCGCCTGGATGTGCGCGGCGCTGCCGTTGCCGTTGACGTAGCCGGCCAGGTAGGTGATCGCGGCGATCGGGTACGCATTGGCGATCGCTGCCGAGGGGCTGACCAGGCGCACGCAGTTCTTGACCGCGGTCGAGCCGCTGCCCGGAACCAGGTTGACGGTGGCGCCGTCGAGCACGCGACCGGCCAGCAACCCGGTGGTCGGGTTGATGCTGATCGGGGTCGGCACGCCGGACGCGTTCTTGCCGAACAGCGCCGGGTCGAAACCGTTGACTGTGGCGTAGTCGGCTGCCTGGGCGACCACTTCGCCGATATCGGCATAGCCCAGCGCATCGGCGTTGGCGGTGCTCAGTACCGCCGCGACCACGCCGGCGTTGCCGCTGGCGCTGACGCCGCGCGTGCCATAGACGGCGCTCGCGCCGCCGGGCAGGGCAGCCGTGAAGCTCTGGTTCGGGGTGAAGACGAAGCCGGACGGGACGTTGGCGGTGCCGTTGCAGCGCGCGGCCAGGAAGCTGGTGAAGGCGAAGCTGGTGCCGCTGCCATCGGTGCGGTAGACGATCTTGATCGGACCGGCGGAGCCGGTCACGCCCGGGATCGACGACCAGTTGCTGACCTGGCCGGAATAGATCTGGCAGACCTGAGCGGTGGTCAGCGCGACGTTGTCGACCGAGTCGTTGTGCGGCAGGGCGATGGCGCCGGCGATGGTCGGGATCTGCACCAGGCCCACGCGCGCCGCGGCGTTGGCGCCGCCCAGGAACGTGCTGTAGTCGTTGGTGCTCAGCGGCGAGTCGGTGCCGATGAAGTCCGGGGTGTTGCTGGTGCTGGTCGGCGCGCTGAAGCCCACCGGGGTGGCGCTGAAGTCGCGGCAGCTCTGGTTGGCGATCGCGCCGTTGAGCGCGGTCTTGCCCAGGCCGCTGCCGGTCTGGCAGTACGACACGTTGTTGGTGGTGTTGGTCTTGTAGGTGCCGAACACCGAGCCGGCGGCGATGCCGGAGACGGTGAAGCCGGTGCCGGGGGTGTTGCCGGCATTGGTGGACAGGCGCGCGTCCGGGTTCGGGGTCAGGTAGCCGGTGCCGACGTACGGCTGCGCCGGGAAGGTGGCGCCGCCGCCGTACAGGTTCTCGGCCGCCATGGCCGAACCGCTGGACAGGGCCGCGACCGCAACGGCGATCGCGCTGAAACGGGAAATGTTGAGGTTGAGCACTTGCTTCTCTCCTTGGTGAGAAAACGACGGATAGGATCCGGGGAATTTCTTGACCTGTAGCGTGCTTGCGCCACAGTGGTGGCGCAGGAGAAAGGTTGCGCTCGAACAATGATATTGAAGAGACATTCGCAGGTACTTTTCTTTACCTGTGATGCGTAGCTTGAAACAAATTGATTTTGGTGGCCGTTGACATAATGCGTGCACGGCAAAATAACGTTCTAGCTGAATTTCCGCAGGCCGTATTTCCGTTGTCTACATAATGCGACGGAGATTATCGGTTCGGACATGGGTCGGCTGCGGATCCGGCCCATGTCGTCGCAATGTCATGGGCCGGGCTGGCAGCGCGGGTCGTCCATGGCGCAATCGCCGAGACCGATGACCTGCACGGTGATGACCGACGGCGCCTCGCGCGGCGGGGTGTTGCCGCGCGAGGCCATGTCGCCGACCGCGTCGGATACCGCGGCCGCGGCGTTGGATGCCGCGCTCAGCGCGCCGCCATCGACGCTGCGTGCGCTGCCGACGCCGACCGTATCGCCCTGCACCTGGATGTTGTCGGCATTGGCCACGAACTGCGACGCCACGATCAGGTTGCCGCTGACGCGGATGCCGGCGTCGCCCGCATCCACCGTGCCGCGTGGCGCGACCAGCACCACGTCGCCCTGCGGATCGGCCGCGTCCACGCGCAAGGTGGCGATGCCGGCGCCGCTGACCTGGCCGCGCGCGTTGAGGGTGCAGTAGTAGTCCAGGTCGCACTGATAGCTGACTCGCGACTTCTCCGAACTGGTCTTGGCGCCCTTGCCGGCGTTGATGTCGCCGTTGGAGCTCCACATCGCCAGGTCGCCGCCGCGCTGGGTGAAGATGCGGCTCTGCGCGAGCAGCACGCTGGCATCGGTGAACACGCCGATGTCGCCTTGGCCCAGCGCCAGGATGCCCTGCTGGGCCGGGCCGATCAGCACGTTGCCCTGCGTATCGAACACCGCTGGCGGCGCCAGCGCGCTGCCCACCTGCATGCCGCCGCCCGGCCCGAGCACGCGGATATCGCCACCGTTCCCGGTCTGCAGGGTCGAGCCGCGCATGTCCAGGGCGCCGGTGCTCACCCGCGTCGCCGCGCCGTTGGCACCGCCTTGCAGGTTGTTGGCGGTATAGCCCAGTCGCGCCGGATACAGGGTTTCGATCGCCTGGTAGCCGCGTGCGTATTGCTGGTAGTCGGCACTGGCGGGGTCGGCGTAGCCTTCGCCGACCTGCTTGAGCACGTCCAGGAACACGCGTTCAACCAGCAGGCGCCGATCCTCGCCAGGCAGTTGCTGGAACGCGGCCCATGCCTGTGCGACCGGCAGTTCGCTCAGGGGTGCCAGGCCGGCCCGCTCGCGTGCGTCGTTGCTCCGCTGCAGCACGAACTCCGCCAACCAGCGGCGGTAAGCGTCCTGGCTTTGCGCGCCGGCCGGATCCAGGTACAGCGCCGCGAACGCATCGGCGGCGTCGCCAGGGGCCACGCCGAAGCGTGCGACCAGCGTGGCGCCGGTCGTGGGCAAGCCGGGATTGTTGCTGTTGCCGATGGTGCGGATGCCGCCGTCCAGGGCATCGATGTTCCTTCCTCGTGTGGCGGCCAACGCCTCGTTGGCCGAGGTCAGCGGCCCCAGGTTGCGACCGGCCTGCACTTCGAACGTGCCTGGCCCGCCCAGTTCCAGCCATCCCCAGCGCGCGACGTAGCCGGGATCCAGCGGTGCGCCCTGGATTGGCGTGTAGTACAGGTCGCGTCCGGCCACCACCCGGGTGACGTCGCCGGCCCGGTAGTTCTGCGCACGCAGGTCGAGGTTGACGATATCGCGCCCGGCGCGGATGCGTGCCGGCTTGGGCAGATCGAGCGTCAGCGGATTGAGCCGATAGCCATCGGCGGCGAAGCCGCTGACGATGTCGCCGTCCAGGCTGTACAGCAACGCCGGTGCACTGTCGTTGCGATGCAGGTTCAACAACTGGTTGCGGTCGGGCACGCTCAGGTCGTTGCCTGCATAGGCGCCGGGTGCATCGAGCATCCACAGCGAGGTGCCGGGCAGCACGCTGTCGTTGAACAGCGCGATGTCGTCGCGTGCGAGCAACGCCAACTGCCCGCTGGCCGACGGGAACAGGCGCGCGGCGCCTTCGATCTGGACGGCGCCATGCTGCGCGATCGCTTCCAGCCGCGCCGGCAGCACGTTGTCGAACACCTGCTGGCTCAGCGAGACGCTGTCGGGCAACGGACGGTTGTTGTCGCGCTCGCCGAAGCCGAACAGCAGGCCCGGCAATTTCAGCGTCTTCAGCCGGATGTCGCCGTCCAGCGCGGCGATCTGCACACTGGAGTCGGTGCTGTAGTCCTGGCTGATGCGGTCGGTTGCCAGAAGCGCGGGAATGCCGCCTTCGTTGGGAATCACGTAGGTCGGGTTGACGATCGCGCCGATCGCCGCGTCACCGCGCGTCTGGATCGACCACTGCGCATCCTGCAACGCGAAGACCGGGTCCACCGCGCTTTCGACCTGACGCAGTTGGCCGCCACCGTCGTAGCCCTGCGCCTGCAGATCGAAGGCGCTGCCGAGGCGCCCGCCGGCGCGCAGATGGCCTTCGCCGGCGGCGACGAAATAGTCGCCGCCAAGCACATCGCGTCCGGCATTCACGCTCAGGTTGCCGCCGCCGAAGACGCGGCGGCCCTGCTCGCCTTCGATGTAGTTGGTCGGCAGCGATACCGACAGTTCGCGGATATCGCGTCCGGCATCCACGGCGACGTCGCCGCCGCTGCTCATCACGCCCTGGGCGAAGCCGCCGTAGTTGATCTGCGCGGCGATCGAGGTAAGGCCGTCGGCCCCAAGCGGATTGCCCAGCTGCATCCACGGCCACCAGTATTGGCCGACGTAGTTGCCGGCCACGCCGCTGCGGCTGCCGTCGGTGTCCACGATCTGCCGGTTGCCGACGATGTCGCGGTTGGCCTGCAGGCTCAGGTCGCCGCCGGCCTCGGCGTTGGCCTGGGCGCCGATCACCACGTCGGCGGCGCGGCTGCCCACGCTGCTGCGCGCCACGTAGGTGTCGGTGCCGATCGCGCTGCCGTCCACCGGGCGCCCAGCGGTGTAGATGCTGGCCGGTGCATCGGCATCGGCGAAGTGCAGGTCGCGTGCGGCGGCGATCTGGATGCTGCCGGTGCCGGTGCGCAGCACGGTCGGCAGCAACACGTCCTTCTGCCCTTCCTGCTGGTAGCGCTGGTGACCGTCGAGCACCACGTCCGCGTCGGCGTCCTGGCGCAGCGCATCGGGACGGATGCTGGCGAAATCGGCGCCGGCGACGATGCGGTAGCGGCTGCTGTCGCCGCCGATCAGGCTGGCGGTGGCCAGCGGCAGCGGGTTGCTGCGGCTAGCCTGCAGCGAGGATGGGGTGTTGTGGGTGTCGGCAGGCAGCAGCGCGCCGACCACGGGCAGCGACGGGGCGACATAGGCCGGCAGCGCGCCGAAGCCGGTCTGGCCCCAGAACGCGTACAGGTCCAGCACGTAGCGCTCATAGCTGGCCAGGTAGCCGGGATAGTCGGCCGGCGCAGTGGGCGACGGCGGCGGCGCTGGCTGGCCGGGGAATTGTTCCACCACGCTGCCGAGTTCCGGCGCGTACTGCAACAGGAAGCCGTCGAGCATGTTGATCGGGGTTTCCGGCGTGGCGCCCATGTCCGGCTGCGTCTTCTGGAACATCGCCAGCAGCTGCAGGTACTGCCCGTAGTACTGCTGGGCTTGCGCGTCGTCGCCGCTCTGCGCAGACGGCATGGGGACGAGCGTGTCGATGCTCACGCCGAATCCCAAATACAGTTCGCTCAGCCCCTGGTACTGGCCGGCGGCATCGTCGTAGCTGGCCTGCGGGCCGCCGCTGCCGAACGGATTGCGCAGCTGATAGAAGCCGTCGCTGAGGCTGGCCTTGATCGTCACTTCCTGTGCCGCACGCAGGGTCAGCACCGGCGCCGCGCCGTTGTAGCGGAAATCCAGCGCATCGCGCGTGGCGCCCGAACCCAGGTTCCAGCTGGTCAGCACGCTGATCGCGCCGCCGTTGATCGCCGGGTCCGGGTTGCGCAGCTCGATGCCCGGCCGTGCGCGGAAGTTGGCGATGCCGGCGAAGCGTCCGGCGAAGGCGAAGCCGGGTTGCTGCACGAAGCCCATCAGCGTGCCCGGGGCGGCGCTGGCGTCTTCGCGGTAACCGTAGAACTGGCGATGCGCGGCGTTGGCCGCGTCTGGCGTGAACAGGTGGCGGCTCAGATAGTCGGCCAACTGTGCCGGCGTGGAGGGTGCGGTCAAGGCGTTGCCGGTAGCGTCGGTCCAGCTGCCGGGCAGCAGCTGGCCCTGCGCGTCGTACCAGCCGGCCGGATCGACGATGCCGTCGAAATGCTGCGTCGGGTCGCTGCTGGCATCGGTGGTGCTCCACACCGCATAGGCTTCCAGGCCCACTTCGCGGGCGCCGGCGATGCGCGCGCCGTCGGCGATGGTCACGTTGACTTCGCCGTCGGCCAGCAGCGGTGCGCGCAATTGCACGCTGCCGCCGGACAGACCGCCGGCGCTGCCGCCGGAGACGTCGAGCAGCGCGCCGGCGCCGATCGCGATCGTGCCGGCCGCCGCGGCCTGCACGTTCTGGTAGCCGTAGTCGGCGTTGAGCGTGCCATCCTCGCGGCCGCTGCTGCCGAGCACGATGGTGCCGCCGCGCCGATCGGCGGCGCTGCCGCGCGCCAGCAACCGGCCGTTGACCGCCACGCCGTGGCGGCCCCACAGCGCGATGTCGCCGCCCTGGGTACCGGAGGCGTCGATCAGTCCGTCGATGCGCACGTTGCCGTTGCCGGCGTCGCGCAGCAGCGCATCGGCGCCGCCATCGGCGGTCAGGCTGACGCGCTGCGCCTGCAGCGAACGGCCGGCGGACAGGGTCAGATTGCCGCTGCGCGCATGGATGTCGATAGCGCCGTCGATGCCGCTGGCGGCCAGTTGCGGCGCCAATGCGTCGAGGTCGACCGCGGCGCCCGAATCCAGCGCGAAACGGCCGCCGCGGCCGCTGCCGGCGGCGCCGTCGAGCGTGCCCAGCAGGCGCGCGGCGCCCAATGGCGTGGCGATGTCGAGCGAACCGGCATCGGCGCTGCCGGCGGCGGAGAAATCCAGCAGGGTGGACGTGGCGGCATTCACTCCGCCGCGGTCGGCGCGCAGTGCGATATCGCCGCCGGCGGTGTAGGTCGGCGTATCGAAGAAGACCTGGGTGGTGCCGGACACGTCGATGCTGGCGCCGGAATCCAGACGCAGGTCGCCGCTGGTGGCATGCACGTCGACGCTGCCGGAGCGCGCGCGGATCGCGCCGTTGCCGTCGATGCTGCCGCCGACCAGGCCGATGCTGCCGCCAAGCGGTGTGGCCGTGCTCGCGGTGCCGCCGTTGCGCTGCAGGTGCAGCGCGCCCTGGGTGACCAGGCGATTGTCGGCACCAGCGTCGGCCACCAGCACGGGCGCACGCAGCGTCACCTCGCGCGTACCGAAGTCGAACTGGCCATGCCCGCGCACGAACAGCGCCTGCTCGGCATCGACCGCGACTGCACCGAAGCCGGCCAGCTGCTTGTCGCCGCTGCCGAACGCCACCTCGCGTCCCTGCAGTTGCAGCAGTCCGCTGCCGCTGCCGCTGTCGGCAGCGGCGCTGGTGCCGATCTCGTTGGACAGGGTCAGCTGGTCGGCGCGCAGCCGCACCGTGCTGCCGTCGCCGACGAAGCGCGCGGCGCTCAAGGTCAGCGCGTTGTCCACGCTCAATTCCAGGCCGCTGGCGAAGCTCATGTCGCCGTAGCTGCGCAGGCTGACCCGCTTGGCGTCGGCGAACTGCGCCAGGCTGGCCGCGCCGATCACCAGGCCGTCGGCATCGGTCGCCGCCGCGCCCGCGTCCAGGCGTACCTGGCCGGCGCTGGCGGTGATCGCATCGGCCTGCAGGCGGGCGCCGGCGGCGACCTCGGTGTCGCCGGTGGAATCCAGGTTCAGCGAGGCGCCGCCGAGCAGCTGCGCCCCGTCGCCGACACGCAGCCGGCCCTGCGCCAGCGCTGCGCCGGGAACGTTGCGGCGTTGCAGGGCCGCATCGCCGTAGCTGGACAGGCGCAGCAGCGCGCCGTCGCCGCTGGTCCCGGCTGGATCGCTGTCGCCGATCAGCAGCGTGCTGGAGCTGCGCGTGCCGCTGCCGCCCTGGGCCTGCAGCACGCCACCGTCGGCGACCTGTACGCCGCCATCCGCATTGGCCCCGGCCACCAGAATCAGTTCCGGCGCGCGCAGCGGATCGCGCGCATCGTTGTTCACCAGCACGTGTTCGGCGCCGACGTGCAGCAGTGTGCCGGCGGCGGTCTGCTCGCGGGTGCCGCCCAGCAGCAGGCTGCCGGCGTTGAGCGTATTGAGCGCGGCGACATCGACGCTGACGTAGCCGTCCAGCGCCGCCTGGCCCTGGCCGCGGACCTGCAGCGCGCGTGCGGTGATGTCGACCTGTGCGGCGGCGCCGCCGTTGGCCGCGGCGGTGGCGAGGGTGGCGCCCAGCTGCAGGCGCTGGTCCGCCGACAGCACCAGTTGCCCGCCGTCGCGCGGCAGCTGCGGCGTGGCGTTGCCCTGGCGCGTGGCCAGGCCGGCGAAGAAGCTGTTGGCGCCGGTCAGGGTGTATTCGGAGTACTGGCCCCAGGTCGCCCGCGATTGCACCTCGAACAGGCTGCTGCGCGCGTCGCGTGCGCCGCTGAGGGTATCGACGTAGTGGCCGGCGACCATCGCGGTGCCGTCGGGCGCGATCTGGTTCTGCGCCGCGGTCGCGTCCTGGCTGCCGCTGCGCGCCACGACGCGATAGGCGCCGGGCAGGGTGGCGTACTTGGCCGGCAGCAGCGTGTAGACGCCGTCGGCGAGGCCCGGCACGCCGCTCAGCTGCACCGCGCGTCCCAGCGCCGGCGCCGCGTCGCCCTGCTCGAACAGCGCGTCGGTCGCTGCGACCGGCGTCTGCAGGCCGGGAACGATCGCATAGACCTCGCGTGCGTCCGCATACAGCGGCACCTGCTGTGCGCTGCCGCTGGCGTAGCTGGTGTTGTAGCGCGACAGCACGTCGCGGCTGCCGCCGGTGCCGGGGACCCATTCGACCGCCTGCAGGTCGCCGCCACCGGACAGGTCGATCTGCGCGCCCGCGCCCAGTTCCACGTCCGCGGCCTGCAGCCGGATCTGCTTCTGCGGCGGCGCGGCGAGGTCGGCGTTGCTGGCTTGTGGGTTGACGTCGTAGCGCCACTGGCTGCCGTCGACGGTGCTGCCGTAGGGCAGCACTGCACCTTGCAGCGACACCGAGGTGACGCTGCCCGCGCCCAGGCTCACGCGGCGCGTGGGCGTCAGGGTGCGCGTGCCGAACAGCGCGCGTGCGGTGGCGTCCTCGCCGGCGGCGCCGACGCCGAGCAGCAGGCGTCCGCCTGGGGCGCGCACGGTGCCGTGCTGTTCGATCTCGGTGGCGTCCAGCGCCAGCGTGCCGCCCGCCGACAGCGGCAGCGCCGCATCGCCGCCGTGGTCGGCGATGTCGATGCGGGTGTCGGCACGCACCCCGGTCTGCGGATCGAGCGCGCCCAGTGCGCGGATCAGGAAGGTCTCGCCGCTGGCCGGGTACAACTGCGCGGCGCGGAATTCCAGGTCGCCGGCAGTGAGCAGTTCGCCGGCGCGCGGCAGTGGCGTGGTGGTGCCTTGGAAGGCGTAGGCCGCGGGCGTATGCAGGCGCAGGTCGCCCTGGCTGTGGAATTGCGCCAGGCCCACGCCATTCAGCGCGAACTGGCCGCCCAGGTCGATGTGCTGGGCCTGCACCGTCAACCTGGCGGCGCCGGGCGCCGGCGGTTCGACCAGGCTCGCATCGGCGGTGGCCGGACGCCAGCCGTTGAGGCCGACATAGGCGGCCGACAGCGTCACCTGACCGCTGTCGGCGAGCGCGCCGAAGCTGCCGGCCTGCGGCGCCAGCAGCGCATAGGACGGGGCGTTGAACACCAGCGCACGCGCCAGCGACAGGTCCACATCGCCGCTGAAGCCGATCGGGACCAGCGGCGGGGTGGCGTCGCTGCCGCTGGGGTTCTGCACGCCGGCGTAGAGGGTCTGGACGCCGCTGTCGGCCAGCCGGTCGGCGGCGAAGTACAGCAGCCCCGACGGCGCGGCCAACGCCGGTTCCAGCGCCTGGCCCGGCTGTGCGCCGGCCGGCAGATGGCTGTCGCTCTGGGTGAAGATCAGGCCCTTGGCGGCGAATCCGTTCGGAGTGCGACTGCCGACCTGGCTGAGGGGCAGCAGCGCGAGGGTGCCGCCCTGCGCCTGCGCGGCACCGCCGTGGGCCTGGATGCGGCCGTCGAAGAACAGCCCGGCGCTGGCCGCCAGGGTCAGGCGCCCGCCGTCGCTCCACACGGTCTGTGCTTGCAGGCTCGGCGTGGCGCCGCCGAACAGGCCGGCGCCGGTGGGCAGGTCGAACACCGCCGAGGCGCCGGAAAGATCCAGTTGCGCGCCGGCCTCCACGACCACGTAGCCGCCGTCGTTGCTGAGGGTGACGGTGCCGCCGTCGAGCACGCGCCCGCCGCGCGGCATCACCGGTCCGCGTTCGCTGGGCTGCAGCGTGGGCGCTGGATCGGACAGGACGATACCGGACACGTCCACGCGGCTGTCCGCGCCCAGCCATACCGACTTGCCGGCATCGGCGTAGGCGCGGCCGTTGTCCCCGCCGGGTGGCGGGGCCAGCCCCGACTGCTGGGTGGTATCGCCGGACAGCACGACCTCGCCGCCGCGCGCGCTGATCTGGCCGAAGACGTTGACCTGCCCGCGCGAGCCCAGCCGTACCGCCGCACCCGGATCCAGCGTCAGCTGCGCGCCTTGCGCCAGTTCCAGCGTGCCCGAGGCGGCGCTGTGGACGGGATTGCCGGCAACGCGGCCGAGATAGTCGCCGGCGCGCAGGGCGAAGTCGGTGGCCGGTCGATAGAACGGATCCAGCTGGCCCAGGCGCACGTAGCCGTTGCCGCCATCGCGCAGTCCAGCCAGCACGTCGGTGCCGCTGGACGCGGCGCGCAGCGCCTGCACGTCGGGCAGCAGGTTGCGCTGGCTGACGCGCACTTGGGTGCCGGCGGCGATGCCGGCGTCGCGTTCGGCGGCCAGGTCGTAGCTGCCGAATCCGTGCGCGGCGAAGAACGCCGGGTCCAGTTGCAGGATGCGCGCATCGGCCGGCGCGTCGCCGCCGATCTGCACGCCCAGCGCGCGCAGCGTCAGCGTGCCGCCGCCGGCAAAGCTGTCGGCCTGCAGGCTGGCCGGATCGAACTGAAGGCGTCCGGCGCCCTCGGCCGGCGTCAGATCCACTACGTAGGTCGGGTCGGCGGTGCTGTCATTGGATGGGCGCAGGTAGGTCTGCAGGCCGATGTCGCCACCGCGGCCCAGCGGGCGCCCGTCGCGCATCGCCAGTTCGCCGTCGGCATCGACGTAGCCGCCGCTGTTGGCGCGCAGCGACGCACCCGCTGCGATCAGGATCGAACCGGTGTTGTCGTGGCGGATGCCGTCGGCATCGGTGTCCACGCGTTGCTGCGTGCGCAGCGACAGCGTGCCGCCGTCGATGAAGGCTTGGCCTTGCGGGGTCTGGGTCAGGCGGCGGTCGTCGTTGACCCACCGTCCGCTTACGTCCAGCAGCGCGCCGCCGCCGACCAGCAGGTCGCCGCGACCGAACGCCAGCAGCGCGTCCTGGCCGGGAGCGGCTATCCGCAGGTCGCCTCCCCTGCTGTCCAACGCGATATCGCCAGCGCGCGCGATCAGCGTGCCTTGCACGTCGACGCGTCCGCCATCGAGCGCGATGCTGCCGCCGTCGGCGACCTGCAGGCGCGCGTCCGCGGCGACCTCGATGACGCCGTTGGCGGTCTTTACGCCGACCGAGGCCAGGCCGGCCTCCTGCACCCAGCGCGCGGACAACTGCGACCAGTAACCGGGATGGCGCGGATCCTGCGGCGCCAGGCCGGCGTCGGCCAATTCCTCCACCGACGTGTCCAGGTCCGGCCCGGCCGTCACCGGGGTATCGGCAACGATCTGCCAGCTGCGCCCATCGCCGCCGTCGAGGTGCAACGCGCCGCCACGCGCCGGCGCGGCGGACGACACCTGGTAGCGGCCGGACACCGCCTGCGCCGACAGCGCGCCGCCGAGCACCAGCGCGCCCAGCGTCTCGCGGCCCTGCACGTTGTCGTAGTGGCGGTCCAGCGTGATGTTCAGGCTGCCCGCGTCACCGCCTTCCAGGTAGTCGCTCTCGTAGTAGCGGCGGCTGCCGAGCAGGGGATTGCTGTAGCGCTCGGTCACGCCCCAGCGCGCATGGTGGTGGGTTTGATCGCCGGCGATGCCCACGTAGGTCAGCGACGGATCGGCGCTGGCCAGGTCGTACAGACGGCCGTTGCTGCCGAGCAGCCGCGGCGTCTCCACCATGCCGCCGCGCACGTGCAGGTAGCCGCCGTCCAGGTCCAGCCGTGCACCCGGATTGAGCACCACGTCGCTACCGCTGAGGTTGATCGTGCCGCCGTCCAGCAGCATGTCGTCGATGGTGCGCGGCACCTGGTCGACATAGCCCTGCGCGTTGAGCAGCGGGCTGCCCACCCAGGCCACGCCGTCGGCGCGGATGCCGCTGGCGCGACGGTCGAACTGCAGCGCCTGGCGGGCCAATGCGCCGTCGCGCTGCAGCGGCGAGTCGGCCAGTTCGTTCTGGCCCACGCGCGGGATCTTGACCAGGTTGCTGGACATGTCGCGCTGCACGTCGGCCAGGCCGGATACGCTCAACTGCGCGCCGTTTTCCACCAGGATGCGGTCGTTGAGCAGCGTGCGGCCACGGTCGGGCGCATCGTTACGGCTCAGCCCGGTCACGTTCATCGTCGCGCCCGGCGCCAGCACCTGCGTATCGGTGCCGATCCGCACCTGCGCGCCGGCCAGGGTCAGCGATGGCGCGACGAAGGCCTGGTCGGCGCTGGCGCCGGAGGTGGTGGTCTCGCCGTCGCGTTCGGGCAGCACCGCGGTGAGCGCGCCGGCCGCCAGCTCCAGGCGCCCGCCCAGATAGGGCATCGCGCCGTCGTTGCCGGTGTAGTTGCCGTTCTGGTCGATCGCCAGCAGCGATACGTTGCCCGGACGGCTGATGCTGGTGGTGGCGCTGACCACGCCGCGCTGGCGCACGTCGTAGCCGACCAGGGTCGCATCGCCGCGGCTTGCGGCGACCACGCCGCTGTTGTCCAGTGAGCCGATCTGGCCCATTGCCGCGCCGGGCAGCGAGAAACCGCTGAAGCCCACCGGCAGCACGTTGCCGGCGGCGCTGGGCAACGCCGTGCTCTGCCGCAGCCCCAGCACCGCCGCCAGCATCACCTGCCCGTCCTGCGCGGTCACCGTGCCGGCGTTGCCGACGTTCGGCGCGGCGATCAGGGTGTAGCCCTGGCTGCCGCTGGCGATGCGCGCGCCGCTGTCGATCTGGATGTCGCCAGGCGGTTGCCCGGCGGCCATGCCGTCCAGTCCGGTCAGCACCACGCCGCTCTGGCCGGCGACGCCGAACAGGCCGCGGGCGAGGAAGGTCTGGTCGCTGAGCGCGCGGTTGGCGTCGAACAGGTCCAGCGAGGACACCAGCAGCGAATGCGCGTTGACTTGGCTGGCGCCGCCGAACAGCACGCCGTTGCGGTTGAGCAGATACACCTGGCCCGGCGCCTGGATGCTACCCAGGATCTTGCTCGGCGCCGCGCTCGGGTCGTTGACCCGGTTCAGCGCGATCCACTGCGCCGCGTCGCTGCCGCCGGCGGACTGGTCGAACTGCAGGCGGGTGCGGCTGCCGACGTTGAACGTTTCCCAGTTGAGGATCGCCTTCTTCTGGGTCTGCTGGATGGTGACCTGGGTGTCGCCGCCGACCACCTGCTGGGTCGGCGCGCGTGCGCCCAGCCAGACGTTGCGCTGGCCAAGGCGCGGGTCGTCGCTGCGCACCGCGCCCGGATCGATGATCGCGCCGTCAGGCAGTTGCAGGCCGCCCTTGCCGAGGCCGTCCGGCACCATGCCGGCCTGCGATGCCTGCGCCGCGGCGCGCGCGGCGGCCTGCATCGCGTCCAGGCTCTGCCGGGCCTGCGCGGCGCGCTGGAAGGCCTGCAGCGATTTCTGCGCCAGGGCGCTGGCCGCCGCCGACTGCAATCCCTGTTGCTGCGCGGCCGCCGCTGCCTGCGCGCCCGGATCGGCGCCACGGCGCACGAACGGACTGGTCTGCGCCTGGCTGCGGCCGACCAGGGCGGCCGAGATCGCCAGGCTCAGCACCAGCAGGCGAAGGGGACGGCGGAGGCGGTTGCGACGGCGGCGACGGTTGCGGGGCATGGCGGCGATCTCGGTAGCGGCGCGTCAGCGCGCCGGAGCGAACGGAGTGGGGAGGTAGTGCGGCTGCGGCCGCTGCGGGGTCAGCGAACGCCCGTAGGCGTTGCCGTAGCGCTGGCGCAGCGCGGCCGGCGTGGGCTGCCCGCGTTGCAGCGGATCCAGCGCGGTCGCGGCGGCGGCCAGCGGCGGGGCGCTCGGGCGGGCGTTGGCGGCGGCTTCGCGCAACGCCTGGTTGAGGCAGTCCAGGTGGCCGGCGACGTCCTCGCCGACCCGCACCTGCACGCACGGCGCGATCGCCGGCGGCGTGGCGAGCGCGGTGTCAGTGCCGACGGTCGGCGCGGCCAGCGCCAGCCACGCCAGCGCGACGCTGGCGCGGCTCATTGCGCAGCGTCCTGCGGCGTGGTGGCCACAGCCGCGGTGGTGGAGCAGGCCTGGGTCTGCGCGTGCTGCTCGGCCAGGCGGTCTTCCAGCGCACGCACGCGGTTCTCGCGCGTCACCCTGGCCATGCCGAACAGCTCGCGGCCGTGGCTGCGCACGAAGCGCACGAAGGCCGGATCGCGGTACAGCGCGGCCAGTTCGCGCGCGGTGGCGTACAACGCGTCGCTGCCGGTGGCGCATTGCGCCATCCGCGCGCGCTGGCGCTGCAGTTCCGCGTCCAGCGTCGCCCGTGCCTGCGCCTGCTGGGTTGCGGCCTGCGCGGCGTTGACCTGCGCCTGCTGCTGTTCGCGTCGCTGCGCGAGCGCGGCATCGCGTTCGCGCTGCGCCTGCAGCAGCTGCCGCTGCAACGCGGCCTCGCGGCCGGGGTCGGCAGTTGCGGCACGCGGCGCTGGCGCGGCACGCAGCGCGTCGCGCTCGCGTTCGGCGGCGGCGGTCGCCAGCTGCTGCTGGACCAGCGCGGCCTCGGCCTGTCGCAGCCGCGCGCCGGTGTCGCGCAGCGCTTCGCGCAGCCGCGTCTCGGTGCTGTCCTGCGCGTGCAGCGGGGCGATGGCGAGCAGCGTCGCGGCGAGCATGCCGCAGGCCAGGCGGGAGGGAAGGCGGCGCATGCTCAGAACTCCGTGCCGAGGTCGAGCTGCAGCAGGTCCACCGCGAACGGCGCGCCGGAGATCTCGTTGGCGCTGAGCCAGCGCAGGCCGACCCAGGTGTTGCGCGCCAGCGCGTAGTTGCCGCCGACGATGAAGCCGCGCGCATTGGTGCCGCCGAGATGGAAATCCGAATCGGTGAAGCCGTCCGGCACCGCATCCGATTCCAGGTACTTGTAGCCGACGCTGACGTTCCAGTCGCCCGGCTGCACCGGCTTGGGCTGGCCGACGGTGAAATTGAGGTAGTAGCCCATGTCGCCGCCGTCGAACACGCCCTGGTCGCCGAGGTTGTTGACCGGGCCCAGCGAGCGCACGCGTGTGGCGTTGTAGCGGGTGTTCTTGACCACGTCGGCCTCGAGCAGCAGTGTCACCGGCGCGAACTGGTCCAGCTGCAGCTGCGCGTGCAGGTCGGCGACGCCGAACTTGCTGGCGTAGCCGTAGTACTGCAGCTGCGGGCCATTGGGATTGGCCGGATCGGCGACGATGTCGCGCAGCGCGAACAAGGTATTGCCGAACTGCTGGAACTGCGGCCGCGAACCATCGGTGTCGCAGCTGTCGGCCGAGGTCGGCGCCAGGCACGGCGACGAGCGCTTGCCCTCGAACTGGTCGTACTGGAAGTAGCCCAGGCCCACGCGCAGCGCCATGTCGTCGGCGAAGCGCCAGCGCGCGCCCAGCTGCGCGCCGTACATCCACTTGTCGCGGCTGCGGGTCTTGCTGGTGCTGGTGGAGCCGAAATCGAACTCGGTGTTGTAGACCGGGAACAGGCCGGCGCTGATCCACGGCGCGAAGTCGGCATCGTCGTCGTCGGCGGCCAAGTCGTAGCGCGCGGCCACGCCGTCGAAGTTCAGGTCGTTGTCGAACACCAGTTCGCTGCTCCAGAACGGATTGGCGAAGCGGCCGAAGGTCAGGGTCAACGCGTCGATCGGGGTCAGCTGCAGCGCGGCGCGGTCCAGCCACAGCGAGTACTTGGACAGGTTGCCGCCGCCGCCCAGGGTCTGGTTGGTGGACACCGGGCTGCGGTCGCTGCCGGTGGCTAGGCGCAAGTCGGCCTGCACCCAGTCGGCGATCTGCGCGCTCACCCCGAGCCGCGCACGCACGCGCATGCGGCTGCGGTTGCGCGTGGTGTTGACGAACGGCGCGTTGTTGGCGCCGACCACGTCGAAGCCGGAGCCGGCGTTGATGTCGCCGAAGTCGGGGAAGAACGCGTAGTTGTCGTCGGCGTTGAACACGCCTTCGCCGCGCACGCGCAGATCGCCGTACACGCGCACGCGCTGGGTCCATTCCGGCAGCGCGCCGGGCGTGGCCCAGCCTTCGGACTTGGCCTGCGCGGTGACTTCGGCGCGCAGTTCGTCCTTGATCTGCTGGCGCACCGGTTCGGGCACGTACTGCACCACCACCGCGCCGGGCTGGGTCTGGTACGGCGCCGCGCCGGCCGCCGCCGGGGCCGGCGCAGCAGCGGCCGTGGCGGAGGCTTCGCGGATCAGGTCGTCGGCCTGGGCGCGGGTCATCACGCCCTTGGCGACCAGCAGGTCGATCAGCCGCAGCGTCACCTGCGGGTTGATCTGCGCCGGATCGATCGCGGTCGCGGCGGACTGGGCCATGGCCGCGCCCGGCGCCAGCAGCAGCGCCAGCAGGGCCAGGCGCAACCGGGACGGACGGTGGAGAGGAAACGGAGTGGTCATGCTGGGGTCCTTGGTACGAAACGCGGCGTCAGCCCGGCGCCAGGGCGCCGATGCGCAACTGGATGGGTTGGGGAAGGGAGGCGGGCGGCGGTTGCGGCAGCGGTTGGTCCTGCAGCGCGCGCACGATCGCCGCGTCCAGTTCCGGCTTGCCGGCCGAGCTCAGGATCTGCAGGCGGCCGATGCTGCCGTCCGGGTTCAGCCACAGCGCCACGGTCGCGCTGTAGCGGCCCTTGCGGGTGCGCTCGTCGCGCTGCAACAGCTGCTGCACCGCGCGCTGCACGCTGGCCGCATAGCCGCCGAACGGGCTGCCGCCACCGCCCTTGCCGCCGATGCGGGTGCCGCCGCCATCGCCGGCCTGCAGGCCGAAGGCGTTGTCGCCGGGGCCGGCCGGCGCGGTCAGCGGATCGCCCGGCGGCGTCGCTTCGGCGTCCGGCTTCGGTTGCGGGGTCGGCTCGGCCGCCTGCATCGGCTGCGGCTGTTCCTGCGGCTTGGGCGGCTGCGGATCGGGCTTGGGCGGCGGCGGAGGCGGTGGCGGCGGCAGCATCACCTGGGTGATGCGCGGCGGCTGCGCGCGCGCCGGCGTCGCCTGCTGCGGGCGCAGCAGCAGCGTGGCCAGCCAGCCGAGCACCAGCAGCGCCAGCACCGCGGCGCCGGCTTTCAGCCAGCGTCGCGGCGGTTCGGCGTATTGCAGGGGATCCATCGCGTCCACTCAGCCGGCCGCCTGGCGTTGTGTGGCCAGGCCGATCGAGGCGATGCCGAGCCGGCTGCACAGGTCCAGCACCGCCATCACCTTCTCGTACTGCACGGTGCGATCGCCGCGCAGCATCACCGGCAACTCGGCGTCGCTGGCCAGCGCGTTGCGCAGCTGCTGTTCCAGTTCGCTCATGCTCACCGGCACCGCGTCCAGGCTGACCTGGCCGTTGTTGTCGATCGCGATGACCTTGGTCTTGGGCTCGGACAACGGCTTGGCCGCGCTGGCCTTGGGCAGTTCCACCTTGATGCCCTGCACCGCGGCGGTGGTCATGATGATGAAGATCACCAGCAGCACGTACGCCAGGTCCAGCATCGGCGTGATGTTGATGTCGTCGTAGGGCTTCTTGCCTTGGACCTTCATCGGCTCAGCCTCCCGCGCGCGCCGGCGCGTCGCCGGCATAGTCTTCGGCGATGCGTTTTTCCAGTTCGTCGACGAACACCTGCATGTCCGCCGAGACCGCTTCGGCCTGGCTGAGCAGGTAGTTGTAGCCGAACAGCGCCGGGATCGCGACGGCCAGGCCGGCCACCGTGGCCAGCAGCGCGGCGGCGATGCCGGGGGCGATCGCGTTGATGTTGACGTCGCCGGCGGCGGCCACCGCGGCGAAGGTGATCATGACCCCGACCACGGTGCCGAGCAGGCCCAGGAACGGGCCGCCGGAGATGGCGATGGTCAGCAGCACCATGCCCTTGTGGATGCGCTGGCCTTCGCGCACCGCGGCCGCATCCAGCGCCGAGCGGATCGCCGCGATCGATTGCGTGCGCACCACGTTGGTCCCGCTGGCCTGCAGACGCTCGCGCAGTTCCTGCTGGCCGACCTGCAGCAGCCGCGCCAGGTTGGAACGCACGCCGGCCGACGTGCCGAGCTGCTGCCAGTGCGGCGCGTGCAGCGGATGCGCGGCCACCTGCTGGCGGTAGGCGTGGAGGAAGCGCGCATTGGCACCGGCAGTGGCGTTGAGGTACAGGCCCTTGCGCACCATCACCCACCAGCTGATCAGCGCCATCACCGCCAGGATCCCGATTACCGCCCATGCATCCGGGGTCAGCGCGGCGATCAGGATGCCGAAGTAGTTGTGGCCGCCATCGCCCGACTGCTGTTCGACCGGATCGAAGCGCGCCAACCGCGCATCCACGCCCTGGCTGCGCGCCGCCGCTTCGATCGCGCCGACCGGGCGCGCGTTCTTGGCCACTTCGACTTCGTCCAGCAGGCCGATGAAGTTCGGCCGCGCCGCGCCCGGCTCGCCGCCGAGCAGCAGGCCGCCGTTGCTGGCCGGCAACGCCACCGCGGTCTCGCCGGCGGGCTGGCCGTTGACGAACAGGGTGGCGGTCTTGCCGTCGCTGCGCAGCGCCACATGCGCCCAGGCGTCGGCCGGCAGCGCGGTGGTGGCGGCGATCTGCGCGGCCGGCGCCGCCGCGCCGAACTCGGCCAGCACGCGGCCTTCCTGCAGGCGCAGGGTCAGCGCGCCGGGCAGCGTCAGCAGCACGCCGGAGGCGTTGGCGCTGGCCGGCTTGGCCCACAGCGACACGGTGGTCGGCTGCGCCGCCGGCCAGTTCAGCGATGCCGAGGCCGGCACCGTCACCGGCGCGCGTCCGTCCAGGCGCAGGCCGGCGCCGATCAGCGCGGCGTCGGCCAGGTCCAGCGGCGGCGCGGCGTTGTTGGCGTAGGCGGTGCTGTCGGCGGCGGCCGCCTGCGCGTTGGCGAAGTGGTAGACCGCGACCGTATCGGCGTCGTAGCTGCCCTTCGCATCGCCGCCGCCGCTGGCCTCGGGATTGCCGAAGTAGACGTACAGCGGCGTGCTGGCGTTGGCCGGCAACTCGGGCAGGTCGACCCAGGCCAGCGCCACCTGGTCGACCAGCCCGTCGTACTTCTCGAAGTGGTACTTCAGCGGCGTGCGGTCGTCGCCGGCGACGAAGCGCACGTCGCTGCCGTCGGCCTTGGCGTCGGCGAAGTTGAAGTTGCCCGAATGCAGGCGCACCAGCACCTGCGCGCGCCCGGACGGCTGGCTCAGCGCCGCGCCGGTGGAGGTGGTGTCCAGGGTCAGCTTGGCCCGGTAGTTCCACTTGCCGTCCCACCAGGTCGCGGCCGAAGCCGGGAGCGCCGACAGCAGCAACGCGGCCGCCAGCATGAAGCGCAATCCATATACCGCCATCTTTCGTTCTCCGAGCGTCGACCCGAATGCATCGCTGCATCCGTCATGAGTGGTGGATTAGTTGGAACCGGTGGATCCGGCCACGCCGGCGTACTGCGTCCCGATCGGCGCGCGTCCCGGACCGTGGTGCTTGACGTCGATGGCGGTGCCCGCGTGCGGCCTGCCCATGACGACACCGAACCGGCTGCCGAGCGTGGCGCCGTAGCGCGCGTTGCCGACGATCGAGCGGGAAATTGCGGAGGTCTTCATAACTAAATTTCCTTGGCAGAGAAGCCGGATTCAGAACTCGCCCCACACCCGGAACAGCACGTTCAGATCGTCCTGTTTCGGCGCGTTGTCGCCGCCAGGCCGCGACAGCGGCGCGGCGAGATCGACCGAGCCGTTGAAGTGATCGAAGAATTGCGCGGTCGCGCCGATGCCGACGCTCACCAGCGTCTCGCTCGGGGTCTGCTCGGGCAGCGGCTTGTGGATGCGCACGTATCCGCCGTCGACGAAGGCGCGCGCGCGCGCCTCCTGCGCGGCGGCACCAAACCAGCTGGCGAACGAGGGGCTGCGCAGTTCCAGCTGTGCGGTCACGCCGTAGTCGCCCAGCGCTTCGCTTTCCTTATAGCCGCGCACCGTGTCCATGCCGCCGATGCTCATTTCCTCGTTGCTGATCAACGGTTCGGCGGCCAGCTGCGTCTGCGCGCGGCCGAACAGCTGGACGTCCTTGCCCAACGTGCGCGTATGCGAGCCTTCCAGGCGCACGTGGAAGAAGTTCGGGCGCGCGTTGTAGCGCTTGTAGTCGAAGCTGCCCGGCGCGGAAGGATTGCAATGGTCGTTGCCGCAGCGGTCGGCACCGGCGCCGAGACCGCCGGGATTGGCGGTCAAGGTGGCGCCGAAACTGCTGTGCGTGCGCTCGCCCGCCCAGTCGGCGTTGTAGGCGAGATTGAGCGGGTAGTACTTGATCGGCGAGGAGTCCACGCTCGCGCCGAAATTGGACTCTTCCTTGAAGTCCTTGTAGTCGATGCCCAGGCTCAGCGAGTGGAAGAACCCGGCTTGCGCCGGCAGTGCCCGGATCGCGCGCAGGCCGGCCAGGGTGCCGTTGCCGATCACGTTGAAATCGCTGATCACCGCGATGTCGCTGTCGCTGCGCACCGCATAGGCGAGCAGCGACCACGGCGAATCGGTGAGGCGCGCCAGGTAGGACAGCGACAGCACCTTGGCGTCGGAGGTGCGCTCCGGCGCCGTCTGCGCCGAGAGGCTGACGCTGTGGCCGCGCTGCCACAGGTTGTCGTAGCGCAGCGTGGCGTTCAGGCGCAGGTCGCTGGTGTTGGCGCTGCTGCGATTGTTCAGTTCCACCGAGCCATGCAGGGGCAGGTTGTCGTCCACCTTCAGATCGACGTCCACCGTGTTCGGCCCGACGCCGGGCTTGATGTCCGGCGTCACCCGCCGATCGGGCAACTGGTTCAGCGCGACGATGTCGCGTTGCACGTCCTTGAAGTTGGGCACCGTGCCTTCCTTCAACGACGGCGCGCCACGCTCGACCGCATCCGGAGAAAAATAGCTGGCGCCGTTCACGCGCAGCCGGCCGATGCGCTGCTCGCTCACCTGCAGGGTGACCAGGCCGTTGCCCGCATCCTGTTCGGGCACGCTCACCGCGACCGTGGCCAGCCCCTTGTTGGCGTACAGCGTCTGCAACGCGGCGCGCGCCGCCTCCACGTCGGCCTCGCTGCGCTGCGGGCCGAGGAACGGATACACCACGCGCTCGATGTCCGCCGCGCTCAGTTCGGTATTGCCGACGACCTGGTAGGCCATCACGTCGAAACGCGCCGCCGGCACGTCCGCGGCGAAGGCGCACGGCGCGCCGCACACGGCCAAGCCGAGCGCTGCGAAGATTCGCAACTCCATCTGAAAATATCCCCTGACTTCGGCGCGCGGCGTGCTGCCGCTTATGAAGACCGCTGCAATGCGGCGAGGACCTTAGGAGCGATAAATGACTATCCGCGAACGCTTTTATGACGGCGGCTGTAAAGTTTCTGCCACAACTGCCAAGAAAATGGCGACGCGTGAAATATAAATGCGCAGTGCATCAACGCGCGGACCACGCAGCGCGAAGCGCGGCATGGCCGAGCGCCTGTTTCATCCGGTCATAAACGCCTCAGCCGGCAGCGCAGCGCTGTTGCGGCGCCGCGCAGACTTGTCTACGGGATCGTCCGCGCGGCGAGCGCGGGACTACAGCAATCCGTCGCGCTTGACCGCGAGATAGCGCTCCACCAGCGCGCCCGGCAGTTCCTCGCCGGTGACGTCGAGCACCATCACGCCGTGGCTGCGCAGCGCCTCGTGGGCGTCGCCGCGTTGCTGCAGGTAGCGCGCCACCGCGCCGGCCTGCACCGCCTGCTGCAGGTCGCCGACCTCCTGCGCCAGCGCCTGGTCCAGCTCGCGCTCGCGCAGGCTGGCCACGCACACCAGGTGGCGGCGCTGCAGCAGCCGCACCGCGGCGAGCAGGTCTTCGATGTCCTCGTCGCGCACGTTGCTGACCAGCATCACCAGCGAACGCCGGCGCTGGCGCAGCGACAGTTCGGTGGCCGCGGCCAGGTAGTCGGTGGCCACCGCCTGCGGCTGCAGGTCGTAGCTGGCGCGCAGCAGCGCATCGACGGTGCCCATGCCGCGCTGCGGCGCGACCCAGCGCGCGTCGCCGCCGCTGGCCATCAGCCCCACCGCATCGCCCTGGCGCAGCGCCAGGTACGACACCACCAGCGCGGCGTTGAGCACGTGGTCGAAATGCGACAGGCCGCTTTCGCTGGCCATCATCCGCCGCCCGGTGTCGATCAGCATCAGCAGCTGCTGGTTCTTCTCGTCCTGGTATTCGCGCGAGATCAGCTTGCGCGCGCGCGAGGTGGCCTTCCAGTCGATCTGGCGCAGGCTGTCGCCGACGCGGTATTCGCGCATCTGGTGGAAGTCGGTGCCTTCGCCGCGGCGCCGTTTCAGGTGCGCGCCGACCAGCCGCGACGCCTGTTCGGCGCTGAACAGGGCGAAACGGGTCAGCGGCGCGAAGTTCGGGTACACGCGCACCGTCTGCACCGCGCCGGCGACGCGCCGCTGCCGCCACAGGCGCCAGGCCGAGTGCAGGCGCAGGTGCGTGCCGGGGAACTCGAAGCGGCCGCGCGCGGTGGGGCGCAGCCGGTAGGTGAGGTGGGTTTCGCTGGCGGCGGGCACGCGCACCCGCCGCGGCATGCCCTGCATCCACCAGCCGCCGGGCACCAGGTCGAACACGTCCAGCGTCTGCCGCTGCGCGCTGTCGATGCGCAGCCCGGCCTTGCGCTCCACGCCCAGCGGCAAGGCCTCGGGCAGCGTGCGGCGCAGCTGCGGGGTCGGCCGGCGCCACAGCCGCCACGCATCGATCGCCGCGATCACGCCGATCGCCGCGCCCAGCGCCTGCCACGGCCACAGCGGCAGGAACTGCAGCGCCGCGGCCAGGCCGCACAGCGCCCACAGGCCGAGCAGGACCAGCAGGGGCGGGGCGGGTCTCATGGGGACGTCGGGACCAGGGACCGGGGACCGGGGACCCGGTGGTCATGGGGCGGACGCGGGGTCGGGCTGCGGTGGCTGCAAGCCAGGATCCAGGTATCCGCAGCGCCGATGCCGCGCTTGTCCGGGTCCCCGGTCCCCGGTCCCCGGTCCCGCTTCCCAAGCAGCCTCATTTCCGCGGCGCCTCCACCTTCGCCAGCAACGCGCCCAGCGCGTCGTCGGCGCTCTGGCCTTCGATCTGCAGTTCCGGGGCCAGGGCGATGCGGTGGCGCAGCGCCGGCTTGGCGATGTCGCGGATGTCGTCGGGGGTGACGAAGTCGCGGCCGGACAGCACCGCCTGTGCGCGCGCGGCGCGGATCAGGGCGATGCTGCCGCGCGGGCCGGCGCCGAGCGCGATGCCCGGCCAGCTGCGGGTGGCGGCAACGATGCGCACCGCGTAGTCGATCACCTGCGGGTCCACCGCGATCGCCGCGGTGCCCAGCTGCATCGCCACCACGTCGTCGGCGCTGAGCACGCGCGGCACCTGCGACAGGTCGAAGTCGCCGGCGCTGCGCCCGGTGGTGACCGCTTCCACCATCCGCTTCTCGTCCTCCAGTTGCGGATAGTCGATCAGGATCTTCAGCAGGAAGCGGTCCAGCTGCGCTTCCGGCAGCGGATAGGTGCCTTCCTGCTCGACCGGGTTCTGCGTGGCCAGGGCCAGGAACGGCGGCGCCAGCGGGAAGGCCTTGCCCTCGATGGTGACCTGGCCTTCCTGCATCACTTCCAGCAGCGCCGACTGGGTCTTGGCCGGGGCGCGGTTGATCTCGTCGGCGAGCAGCAGGTGAGTGAACACCGGGCCGCGGCGGATCTTGAAGCTCTCGGTCTTGGGGTCGTACACGGCATGGCCGCTGACGTCGCTGGGCATCAGGTCGGGGGTGAACTGCACGCGCGCGTAGTTCAGTTCCAGCGCCTGCGCCAGCGCGCGCACCAGCAGGGTCTTGCCCAGCCCGGGCACGCCTTCGATCAGCACGTGGCCGCCGGCCAGCAGCGCGATCAGGATCTGCTCGAGCACCTCCGGCTGGCCGATGAAGGCCTGGCCGACCGCGTCGCGGATCGCCTCGACGCGTTCGATCAGGGCGGGGCCGGTGAGGGGGGCGACGGATTCGGCGGGGGCGGTGGTCATAACTGGTTTCTCATCTGGACGAGGAGGCGAATGCGATCGCGGAAGGCGGCGTGTTGTTTGGGCGCGGGCGGCTGCAACGCCTGTTCGACCTGGGCCGGCGACAGCTGCAGGCGCTCGGCGATGGCGGCGGCCTGGGCCGGGCCCTCCAGCGCGGCGGCGAGCGGCGCGCGCCGGCGCAGCCGCGCCAGGAACGCCTGGCGCATCGCCGCGTACAGCAGCGATGCCTTGCCGTAGCGGAACAGGTGCTCGCCGCTGGCGCGGACGTGTTCCAGCAGCGAGCGGCGGTCGCCGGCGGGCGCTGCCCGCAGCGGGCCGAAGCGTTGCGTGCGCGACCACAGCCAGGCCAGCAGCATCAGCAGCGCCGGCAGCCAGGCCGGCCAGCCGCGGGTGAACAAGGTGGCCCACAGCGACGGCAGTTCCGCCGCGTAGACCAGGTGCACGGTGCCCAGGCCATAGTTCGGCGCCAGGATCTGCCGGGCCAGCAGGCGATGCGGCACGTCGCGCAGGCCGCCGCGCGGCGGGGTCGGCGCCGCGTCCGCTGCGTCGTCGTCCAGGCGGTTGTCGCCATTGCTGCCGTTCTGCAGGAAATCCATTTCCGCCAGCACGTCGACGCTGCCGTCGCCGTGCGGCAGGCGCGCGTAGGCATAGTCCTCGCTGCCGCCCCACCAGTTGATCGCCGCATCCTCATCGATCTGGAAGCGCCGGCCGTTGCAGAACTCGTCGTGCTGCGGCTGGCCGGGGATGGCCAGATGCAGGCAGCCGCCCGGCTCGCCCTCTTCGAGCTCGACGCCCAGCGCGTCGAGGATCGGCGGCTTGCTCGCTTCGTCATCGGCCGACGGCGTGCGCAGGATCAGGTGCCCGCCGCGCTCGACCCAGGCCAGCAGCGCATCGCTGTCGGCCTTGCTCAAGGTGCGCGGGTCGCCGAGCAGCAGCACGCTGTCGTGCGGCTGCAGTTGCATCGCCGCCAGGTCCAGGCGCTGCCGCGACTCGGCGCGCACGCCGTCGGCGCGCAAGGTCTGGCGCAACGCGTACAGCGGGTTGTACGCGGCCTCGCCGCGCGGCGGCAGCACGAGCTGGCGCTCGGCGCGTTCGTAGCGGCCCAGGAACCAGGCGCTGAGCACCCCGACCACGATCAGGCCGAGCAGGAAGATCAGCGCATTGCGCGTGCCGCTGTTCATGCGCGCCACCGGTATTGCTGCTGCAGTTCGTCGAGCAGCGCGTCGAAGGCGGCATCGTCGGGCAGGCGGCCGGCGTAGGCGGCGTACTGCCAGGTGCGGACCATGCGCGCGAACAGGCCGCGGTCCGCTTCCTCGGGCAGGCGCCTGGATGCGCGCAGGCACTGCGCCTCGGTGGCGCCCGGCGGCAACACCAGGTTGGCGCGTTCGCACACGGTCTGCACGCTGGCCCGGTACAGCAGCGCCAGCGCGTTGCGTTGCTGGCCTTCGCGCCACAGGCGGCGCGCGCGGGTCGGCACGTCGTCGGGCAGCGGCTCCGGCGCCAGCACCGGCGCATGCGCTACCGGCGCCTCGGCCGGCGCACGCCGGCGCACGCCGCCGCGCATCCACGGCAGCCAGTGCTTGACGGTCAGCAGCAGCACCAGCACCAGGACGCCGGCCAGCAGCCACATGCCCCATTCGCCGATGAACGCGAACACCCGGCCCACGCTGGCGGCCAAGGCCGCGATCGCGCCGGGGTTGGCCTTGGCGTCGGGCTTCTTTTCCTTCTGTTCCTCGTCGCGGTCGCGCTTCTTCCAGTAACCGATGCTGCGCTTGCCGGACAGCAGCGCATCCTCGTAGGCGCGGTCGGCGGCGCGATCGAAGCGCGCGTCGGCGGCGGGGACGGTGTCGAAGATGTCGTCGAGCGCCACCGGCTCGGCGGCGTCTTCGTCTTCGTCATCGCTATCGTCCTGGGTCTTGGCCGGATCGCCCATCGCGGTGCCGTCGTCCGCGGCGTCGGCGGCGTCGTGCGGGGCTTCCGTCGCAGGGTCGGAGGACGGCGCATGCGGGTCGGCCGCGACCGGAGCGTCGCTGCCCGGCGCTGCGGTTTGCGCGCGCAGCGCGGCACCCGGCGCAGCGAGCAGGACCACGGCCAGCAGGAGCAGCGGCGCGGCGCCGCTGAGCCGCTCGCGCAGCCGGCGCAGCGCCATCTCCACGTCCCAGGCCTCCAGCTCGGTGCGGCGGTTGAGGTACAGGCCGAAGCCGGCGCCGACGAAGAACGGCTCGATCAGCGTCATCGCCAGCCAGCCGAACAGGTTCAGGCCGATGTCGGCCCAGGCCGGGTTCTCTTCGCCGATCAGCGCCCAGGCCGCGCGCAGCGTTTCCGGCAGCAGGTCCACCGGCACGAACATCAGGATCGCGGCGATGCAGGCCAGGCACAGCATCAGTTCGAAATGCCAGCACACGCTGGCCAGCAGCAGCGCATGCCCGTAGACCGCGCCGCCCAGGGTGCGGCGCCGCTGCCGCTGCTGTTCGGGACTGGCTCCTTCGAGCAGTTCCAGCGGCAGGAACACGGTGCGCGCCGGACTCAGCCGGCGCCAGGTCAGGTAGCCGAACATCGGACCCCAGCCCCAACGCCATTGCGCGCGCAGCGTGTCGCGCACGCGCGGCACGTCGCCGAACACGCCGCGCGAGATCACGAACAGCGGGATCCGGTCCAGCACCGGTTTCAGCCACCACAGCAGCAGCCCGGCCAGCCAGATCTGGTCGATCGCCCAGGCGCCGAGATTGAGCAGCGCGAACAACGGCAGGGTGAACAGCAGCCACGGCTTCCAGATCGCGCCGGCATGGCGGCGCACCAGCGCGCTGCCCAGCTCCATCGCCTCCCAGGCCGAGCGCGCGCGCAGCACCACGTCCAGGCGCTCAATCCGCATCGCCGGCCTCCGCGATGCCGCGTCCGCCGCGCCACAGCCACACCAGCACCAGCGTCCACAATGCGCCGGATACGCTGTATTTCACCGCCGCCGGCAACGACCCGATCGAGGACCAGAACGCTTCGATGAAGGCGGCGACCAGCAGCATGAACGCCACGCCCAGGCATAGCCTGGCGCCGATCACGCCACCTTCGACCAGCGCGTCGATGCGCCGGCGCCGGCCCGGCGCCAGCAGTTTCAGGCCCAACTGCAGGCCGGCGCCGCCGGCGATCACGATCGCGGTCAGCTCGAACGGCGCATGCCCGGCGACGAAGCGCCAGAACGTGACCCCATAGCCGATCTGGTGCAGGTGCCCGGCCACCGCGCCGATGGTGATGCCGTTGAACAGCAGCACCAGTACCGTGCCCAGCCCGGCCAGCAGGCCGCTGGCGAAGGTGCGCAGGCCGATGCTGATGTTGTTCATGATGTAGTGGCCGAACATCTGCCAGTCGTCGCCGCTGTCACGGCCGAGCTTGTGCGCGGCCGCGGCCGGGTCGTACATCCGCTCCATCTGCGCGACCTGCATCGGATCCATCAGCCCGTGGATCAGTTCCGGCCGGTACTGCAGCAGCACGAAGATGGTGACCAGCGGCACCACGAACAGCGCGGTGGCCGCGGCCATGTAGCCGGCCTGGCTGCGCACCAGCTGCGGGAAATCGGCGAACAGGAACTCGGCCGCGCGCCGCCAGCGCGGCCGCGGCGGCCGGTACAGTTCGGTGTGGCCCTGCTGCATCAGCTGCTGCAGGCGCGCGGTGACCAGCGGGCTGTAGCCGCGCTTGCGGGCCAGCGCCAGCTGCTGGCACAGCCGACGGTAGCGCGCCGGCACGTCCTCGTCGGCGAGCCGCGCCGCGTCCGCGGCGTGGTCGGGCGCATCCGCGGCGCGCTTGCGCCCATGCGTCTGCAGCCAGGTCTCGAAGGCCTCCCACTCGTGCTGGTGGCGGGCGATGAACTGCTCCTGCCTCATCGCCGCCCCAGCAACCAGTTGGCCATCGCGTACAGGCGCAGCACGCCGGCCTGGCCGGGGGTCTCGGTCAGCGGCAGCGCCAGCGTCGCCAGTTCCAGCTGCCGCGCCGGCGCCAGCCGCGGCGCGCGTTCGGCGAAGGCGATCAACGCCGCCTGCTCGGCCGGCAGCAGGCTGCGCGGCGGCGCGACCGCGCTGGCGATCGGCGGCAAGGCCGCTTCGTGGCGCGGCGGCTGGTGGATCACCAGGGTGCCGGCGACCATGTCGCCCAGGCGCCGCGCATGCACGTCGAACAGGCAGGCGATCAGGCCGATGGCGTAGCCGAACGGCAGCATGTCCACGGTGCGCAGCAGGTTGCGGGTGATCGCCGCCATCCATCCGGCCGGCGCGCCGTCGCGCGAGACCACGCGCAGGCCGAGCGCCTTCTTGCCCAGGGTCTGCCCCAGCCAGCCTTCGAGCACGATCGGGTAGGCCCAGAACACCAGGAACATCGCCACCAGGTACAGGCCCTGGCCGAAGCCGCCGAGCGCGCCGAGCAGCATGCCCATCAGGGTCAGCACGCCGAACCGCACCGCCAGGTCGATCAGCCAGGCCAGCGCGCGCGGCACCGCGCCGGCGGCCGGCAGGTGCAGCGGCACGCCTTCGGGCGTGATCACTTCACGGTAGGTGTCGAGCATGCCGCTCATCGCCGGGTCGCGGCGCGGCGCGTGTGCGCGCCTGCGATGTAGGGTGGCCGTTCTTCCGTCCGGCCGGCTGCCTGTGGCGGCATGCGTGATCTCGACTGCGTCCTGCTCCGAACCGAGACTTTAGCCGGCGCGGCGCCAATTGCCCAGCCGGCGCGCCGTTGTCGCGCTGCTGCCGGCGCGACGGCGTGGCGCTGGCGCAGGACGCGGCACTGGTCGGGCGATCGGCGCTGCGCGGCCGGCTCAGCGCACCGTGCCGCCGTCGCGCTTGCGCCCGGAGAACAGCTTGCCGATCCCGCCGGCCAGCGCGATCAGCGCCAGCGCCACCAGCTTCCAGGCCTTGGCCAGCACCAGACCGAGCTTGGCGAACAGGCCGGCCTTGGCCGCCAGGCCGCCGCCGATCAGCGTGGCCAGGCCGTAGCTGGCGATCTTGTCGGTGGACGGATTGTGGTCGGCGTAGCGCGCGCCGCTGTCGAACTCGGCCATCGGCAGCAGCTGCTGCATGCCCTCGCGCACCTGCGCCAGTTCGTCCATGCCGGCGATCGCGTTGAGGCTCAGGTAGCCGTGGCGGCCGAGCACGCGGATGTCGTAGTTGAGGGTGTGACCCTCGTTGCCCTGGAACGCCAGTTCGCGCGCCCAGTACAGCTTCTTGTTGGCCGCGTCGTAGCGCGGCGGCACCGCCCAGCCCACCAGGTCCACGGTCTCGTAGCCGGCTTCCTTGCGCTGCGTGTTCTCCTCGCGGGTTTCCTTCTGCATGTCCGCGAGCATGTCCTTGTAGTCGATCTTGCTGGCGTCCTCGTCGGACACGTAGCCGTCGTCGGCATAGGTGACCGCCACCGCCCAGCTGCCCTGCTCGTCGAGCGCGGGCTGGCGCGGCACGATCAGGCCCAGCACGGTGTCGTCGGGCGGATTGCCCCAGTACGTCTCCAGCACCCGGCGCGCGTCGTCCTTGCCGAGATAGCGGAAGTCGTGGTTCAGGTCGAAATGGACCTTGGCCTGCGGCACTTCGATGTGGCCGTCCTGGAACTGCAGCGAGGCGACGAACTGCTCGGCGGTCATGCCGTCCTCGCCGTCCTCGGCCATGGCCGGCCCGGCGCCGGCGCCGAGCGCAAGCAGGAAAGCGGCCAGCAGGCCGCGCAGCGAAAGCGTCTTGGTCATCGTCGAATCCGTTCGGTGGCGTCCCCACGCCCCAGGCGCGCAGTGTCGCGCAAAGCGCCGCGTCCGACAATCGCCCTCTAGCCGGCGGCGCTGCCCAGGTAGCGGTCCTTCAGCCGCACGTAGTGCTGGGCGGAGTAGTGCAGGCTCTCGACCTCCTTGTCGCTGAGCGTGCGCGCCAGCCGCGCCGGGTTGCCCAGCCACAGTTCGCGCTCGCCGACGGTCTTGCCCGGCCCGACCACCGCGCCGGCGCCGACGAAGCCGTATTTCTTCACCGTGGCGCCGTCGAGGATGCACGCGCCCATGCCGATCAGGCACAGGTCCTCGATGGTGCAGGCATGGATGATGGTGCCGTGGCCCACGGTCACGTCGGCGCCGATCAGGGTCGGATGGCCGGCCTTGTTGAACGGGCTGTGGTGGCTGACGTGGATGATGGTGCCGTCCTGGATGTTGCTGCGCGCGCCGATGCGCACGTGGTTGACGTCGCCGCGGATCACCGTGCCCGGCCACACCGACACGTCCTCGTCCAGGACCACGTCGCCGATGATGGTGCAGGCCGGGTCCACGTAGACGCGGGCGCCGAGCTGCGGCGTCTTGTCCAGGAACGGACGCAAGGGATTCACGAGGGCCTCCAGACGGAAAAAGCGACGGCGATGTCGCGCGCGCCGATGATAGCGTGCGCGGCCTCGCCGCCGCCCCGGGTGCTGCGCGACCGCCCGCAGGCGGCCGTGGCTACTTCTTCTTTTCCTTCTTGGCCGCCCGCTTTTCCTTCAGCGTCTTGGTCGGCTGCTTCTTGTCGCTCTTTTTCTGGTCCAGGCCCTTGCTCATGACACCCTCTGCCGTGTTGATACGTGGAATACGGCCGCGACGGCCGCCATCGGCGGGTGCGGCGCCGCTACTTTACTCCGCCAGCGTAGACAGCGGCGCGGCGGCGGCCGGGCGCCGAGGCGCGGTTGCGCCATAATCCGGTTTTCCCCCCAAGGTGCCCCGCGTCCGATGAAAACCCCCCAGGGCCTGCAGCCGCTGATCGAGGATGGCGTCATCGACAGCGTGCTGCGTCCGCTCAAGAGTGGCAAGGAGGCCGCCGTGTACGTGGTCCAGGCCGGCGACGAGGTGCTGTGCGCCAAGGTCTACAAGGACATGGCGCAGCGCAGCTTCCAGGCGCGCGTGCAGTACCAGGAGGGCCGCAAGGTGCGCGGCAGCCGCCAGGCGCGGGCGATGGGCAAGGCGACCAAGTTCGGCCGCCGCGAGCAGGAGGCGGCGTGGAAGGACACCGAGGCCAACACCCTGTACCAGCTGGTGGACGCCGGCGTGCACGTGCCGCAACCGCGCGGGTATTTCCACGGCGTGCTGCTGATGGACCTGGTCACCGATGCCGACGGGCAGAGCGCGCCGCGGCTGGGCGAGGTGGAGCTGGAGCCGGAGCAGGCGCGCGCGTTCCATGCGCAGCTGATCGGCGACGTGGTGAAGATGCTGTGCCTGGGCCTGGTGCACGGCGACCTGTCCGAATACAACGTGCTGGTCGCCGCCGACGGCCCGATCGTGATCGATTTCCCGCAGGTGGTCAGCGCCGCCGGCAACAACGCCGCGCGCGACATGCTGCTGCGCGACGTGCACAACCTGCGCGACTGCCTGGGCCGCTTCGCCCCCGAGCTCAACGAAACCCATTACGGCGAGGAGATGTGGGCGCTGTACGAGAAGGGCGAGCTACGTCCGGACAGCGCGCTCACCGGCCGCTTCGTGTTCGACACCCGCCGCGCCGACGTGCGTGCGGTGCGCGATTCGATCGAGGACGCGCGCCAGGAAGCGATCATCCGCCAGCAGGGCCGCGAGGCCGCGGCGGACGAGGACTGAGCGCACGCGGCGGTGCGCCATGACAGGGCGCGCTGCAGAGAACGTGTTCTCGCCAAAGCGCGCCGCTCGCCACCGTGCGCTGCCTGGCGCAGCGGTGGCCGATGACGATGGTCATCACATGTATGCCATCTCCGGCAGCTGGATGGCACGGCCGGCGTGCAAGCGGTGCGGTTGGTGGCGCACTTTTCGCCTCATGTTGCTGATCGTGATCGACAGGAGAGACTTCGGCCTTGGCGCTTTCAAGTGCGGCAGCTCCTCCGCTTCGTTGGTCGTAGCTGAAGTCGTTTCCACAAGGGCTTGCGGCAACGCGTTCGGTGTAATGCGGGAGGGGTTTCAGCCCCGACGCGCTTCGTTGCCGCAAATCCACCACTTCGCTCGTCGCGGCTGAAGCCGCTCCTACAGGAGCTTGCGGTCAATTAACCGCGTGCACTGTGGGAGGGGTTTCAGTCCCGACACGTTCCAGTTGCCGCAAACCCACCACTTCGCCCGTCGCGGCTGAAGCCGCTCCTACAGGGGCATGCGATGTACCCGACGCTAAGCGGAGGCATCGGCGCGGATCAGTTGGCGGAACAGCGCATCCAGCGCCCGCGGATCGCCGCTGCCAGCCGCCAGGCGCGGCGCGGCGCCGCCCATGCGCGCCAGCTCGGCGTCCAGAAAGTCGCTGATCGCCGGGACCCGCGGACCGTCCTCGATCTCCGCGGCGGCGCGTTTCTTCTCCAGCAAGGCATCGATCGCTTCGCGCAGCGACCCCGACGGCAGCAGCGCCTCCAGCAGCAGCTCGAAGGCCATCGGCGGCATTCCGTGCCCGCGTTCGATCCATTGGCAGGCCAGCACCGGGCGCAGCACGTACAGATATTTCTTGGTGCGGATGCGTTCGCCGCGCAGATAGCCGCGGTAGTTGCTCTTGGCCATGTTGAAGTAGTGCCACCAGGTACCCAGCGGCGAATAGAACGCGTGCGCCATCTGCAACAGCCCGGCGACGGCGACGGGATCCTGACGGTAGACCAGCGGCGACTGCAGCCATTCCAGCAGCGTCGGATTGGACTTGGACACCAGCCGCAGCGCCTTGCGCAGGTCCCAGCCGCTGACGTCCAGGTCGGCGTCGATCGGCAGTTCGATCACGTCGCGCTGCGGCTCGCCCGGTCCGGTGCGTTCGTTGACGGTCAGATACCACTTCGGCCGATGCACATAGACGAAGCGCGCGTCGTAGTCGCTGTCGGGCGAGGAAAACCCCCAGCTGCGGCTGCCGGACTCGCAGGCCAGCAGGATGCGTACATCGTGAATTCGCTCAATGCCGTCGAGGGCGTCCAGCACGGCGGCGCGCTTGTCCGGCGCGAGCGGGTGGATCTCCATGGCCTGTCGTCCTTGTAGGGGCGGGACAGGATGCCGCGCAGCCGCCGCTTACGCCACTCGGCTGCGCCGCGCGCGCTCCAGGTGCACCAGCAGCAGCGAGATCGCCGCCGGGGTCATGCCGGGGATGCGCTGCGCCTGGCCCACGCTCTGCGGGCGCACGCGCTCGAGCTTCTGCTGCACCTCGGCCGACAGCCCGCGCACCTGCGCGTAGTCGAAGGTCTCGGGGATCGGCGTGTCCTCGTGGCGTTGCTGGCGCGCGATCTCATCGCGCTGGCGGTCCAGGTAGCCGGCGTACTTGATGCCGATCTCGACCTGTTCGGCGACCTGCGCGTCGTCCACGCCCGGGCCCAGCGACGGCACCCGCATCAGCGCGGCATAGTCCAATTCCGGGCGCTTGATCAGGTCCAGCACGGTGGTCTCGCGGCTGACCGCCACCCCCAGCGTCGCCGCGACCTCGCGGCCCAGCGCGTTGCCCGGCGTGGCCCACAGCGCGCGCAGCCGTTCATTCTCGCGCGCCACTGCCTCCTGCTTGGCCTGGAAGCGCACCCAGCGCGTCTCTCCGACCAGGCCCAGCTCGCGGCCGATGCCGGTCAGGCGCGCATCGGCGTTGTCCTCGCGCAGCTGCAGCCGGTACTCGGCGCGGCTGGTGAACATGCGGTACGGCTCGGTGGTGCCGTGGGTGATCAGGTCGTCGATCAGCACGCCGATGTAGGCCTGGTCGCGGCGCGGCGACCACGGCTCCAGCCCGCGCACCTGGCGTGCGGCGTTGAGCCCGGCGATCAGTCCCTGCGCGGCGGCTTCCTCGTAGCCGGTGGTGCCGTTGATCTGGCCGGCGAAGAACAGCCCGGGCATCGCCTTGGTCTCCAGCGAGGCCTTCAGCCCGCGCGGGTCGAAGAAGTCGTATTCGATCGCATAGCCGGGGCGAGTGATGTGCGCACGCTCGAAGCCGCGGATCGAGCGCACCAGTTCCAGCTGCACGTCGAACGGCAGCGAGGTGGAGATGCCGTTGGGATAGATCTCGGCCACGTCCAGGCCTTCGGGCTCGACGAAGATCTGGTGGCTGGCCTTCTCGGCGAAGCGCACCACCTTGTCCTCGATCGACGGGCAGTAGCGCGGGCCGATGCCCTCGATCTGGCCGGTGTACAGCGGCGAGCGGTCCAGCGCGCCGCGGATGATGGCGTGGGTGCGCTCGGTGGTGTGGGTGATCCAGCACGAGACCTGGCGCGGATGCTGGGCGACGTCGCCGACGAAGGACATCACCGGCAGCGGATCGTCGCCGGGCTGCTCCTCCATCGCCGCGTAGTCCAGGCTGCGCCCGTCGATGCGCGGCGGGGTGCCGGTCTTGAGCCGGTCCACGCCGAAGCGGCCGTCGCGCAGCGCCTGCGCCAGCGCGGTGGCCGGCGGGTCGCCGGCGCGGCCGCCGGCGTACTGGGTCTGGCCGATGTGGATCTTGCCGGCCAGGAAGGTGCCGGCGGTCAGCACCACCGCCGCCGCCTCGAAGCGCAGGCCGGTCTGGGTGACCACGCCGCGCACGCGCTCGCCGGCCACGATCAGCTCGTCCACGGCGGCCTGGAACAGGGTCAGGTTCGGCTGCGCCTCGACCAGGCGCCGGATCGCGCCGCGGTACAGGTTGCGGTCGGCCTGGCAGCGGGTGGCGCGCACCGCCGGACCCTTGGATGCATTGAGCGTGCGCCACTGGATGCCGGCCAGATCGGCGGCATGCGCCATCGCCCCGCCGAGCGCGTCGATCTCCTTGACCAGATGGCCCTTGCCGATGCCGCCGATGGCCGGGTTGCAGCTCATCGCGCCCACCGTTTCCACGTTATGGGTCAGCAACAGGGTGCGCGCGCCGGCGCGCGCGGCTGCCAGCGCCGCCTCGGTGCCGGCGTGGCCGCCGCCGATCACGATGACGTCGTAGCGGTAGAAGGAATCGCTCATCGGGAACTCGTCAGCCGGGCCGCGGTGGCCGGAATGGGGGCGCTCGCAGGATCGCGAACGCCGGAAAGCGGGAATTTTAGCGGTTGCATCACAGTTTGCGGATTCGGCCCTAAAGTTGGCACGGCATCTGCAGATAACCCTACTGCACCCAACGTGGCATTGCGTCAGGGGCGTACGACTGGAATTGGAACAGGGGCCAGTCACGCGCACGTTGGGGGAGCTGGGGGCCGGTAGTCGGGGGACTGCCGGCCCTTTTTTATGTCCGCGATTCGGCCCCGAAGCCAGCAACCGCAAGGCCCGAACGCGAAAAGCCCCGGCGAACCGGGGCTTTTCGTTTTAGGCGCCGACGCCCGACAGGGCCGGAACAGGGGGGATCCAGATTTCCCTGTCGGACATCGACATAGACGGTGGGGCGATCCCTAGCGGGTCATAAAGCGACGCAGGCGGTCACCCCGTACGACGTAGAGTGCGTCTTGTGCCTGCGTGAAATCAAGCACTTTCTTAGGGCTCTAATGTGCGCCGCGTCCCATTGCTGCGACCCAGATTGCCGGGTCGCGGCGCAGCCGGACGTGGTGCCGCGGCCGGGCGCGGCGCGGCCGCCGGGCGGGGCTGCATCGACTGCGGGCGCGGAGCGGCACTGGCCGCGTCCGGACGGCGCAGCCGGTCCATGTCGCGCCACGGCGCCTTGCCCCGGTCGCGCCCGCCGATGACGGGCGGCGGCGGACGGTCCGGCGGGCGGCCATTGTCGTCGGGCCGCGGGCGCGGCGGCGGACGGTGGCGCGGCGGGCCGTAGTAGTCGCGGTCGCGGTAGTAGTACGGGCCGCCATAGCCGTAGTAGCCATAGCCGTAGTAGCCGGCACCGTAGCCGTAGGGCACGGCGCCGTAGGGGTAGTAACCGTTGGAATAGCCGGCCGGATACCGGTACTCGACCGAAGGCGAGCCGCGGTAATAGCCGCCCTGGTCGCTGCCGGCGTAGTCGTAGGTGGCGCAGCCGCCCAGCGTGGCCAGCAGTCCAGCGGCCCAGATCAGGCGCATGTTCATGGCGATTCCTCTCCCAGAGGCTGACTGACAGGTTCTGCGCGTTGCATTGAATGCCCCCTTAACCCGCTTCGTCGTTGATTGAACGCTTAAGTCGCGCGCAACGGCTGCGCTGCGCCGGTAGATGTGGCGGCGCGAGCCTATGCCGATACGTTAACCTTTCACGCATGTTCTCATCTTCACTGCCCGTTTTCGCCGATGTGACGGCCGCGGCCGCGCGTCTGGCGCCGCATGCCCGGGTGACCCCGGTCCTGCGTTCGCAAGCGCTGGACGCCCTGACCGGCGCGACCCTGCACTTCAAGGCCGAGCACCTGCAGCGCGGCGGCGCGTTCAAGTTCCGCGGCGCCTGCAACGCGGTATGGGCATTGAGCGAGGCGCAGGCCGCGCGCGGCGTAGTCACCCATTCCTCCGGCAATCACGGCGCGGCGCTGGCGCAGGCCGCGCGCACCCGCGGCATCGGCTGCCATGTGGTGGTGCCGGAGGGCGCGGTCGCGACCAAGCTGGCCAATATCGCCCGGCACGGCGCCACCCTGTGGCAGTGCGAGGCCACGATCGCCGCGCGCGAGGCACTGTGCGCGCAGGTGCAGCAGCAGACCGGCGCGACCCTGGTGCATCCCTATACCGACCCCGCGGTGATCGCCGGCCAGGGCACGGCGGCGCTGGAACTGCTCGGTGCCAGCGGCCCGCTGGACCTGCTGGTGGTGCCGGTCGGTGGCGGCGGCCTGGCCGCCGGCAGCCGCCTGGCGCTGTCGGCACTGGCGCCGCAGGCGCAGCTGCTGTTGGCCGAGCCGGCCGGCGCCGCCGACACCGCGCGTTCGCTGGCGGCCGGCGAACGTCACGTGGATTTCGTCCCCGACACTCTCTGCGACGGCCTGCGCGGCACCCTGGGCGCGCCCAACTTCGCGCTGCTGCACGGCCACGCCGAGGCGATCGTGGTCGAGGACGCCGCGACGGTGGCGGCGATGCGGTTGCTGTGGCAGGTGCTCAAGCAGGTGGTGGAGCCTTCCTCGGCGATCGCGCTGGCGGCGGTGCTGGCGCAGCCGGAGCGCTTCGCCGGGCGCCGGGTCGGGGTGATCCTGTCCGGCGGCAACGTCGACCTGGACGCCTTGCCGTGGGGGACGGCTTGAAGCCGCGGCGACGGCGCGGCTGGCTGGGCTGGATCGGACGGCTCGGCGCCGTGCTGAGCCTGTGGCTGCTGGGTGTGGCGATCTACATCGTGTGGGTCGGCGACCGCGACCAGGCGGCGCCGGCCGACGCGATCATCGTGCTCGGCGCGGCCGCCTACGACGCCAAGCCCTCGCCGGTGTTCGAAGAGCGCATCCGCCACGGCCTGGACCTGTACCAGCGCGGCTACGCGCCGACCCTGATCTTCACCGGCGGCTTCGGCGGCAACGGCGCGCGCTTCGCCGAATCACAGGTGGCGCGCCGCTACGCGCTGCGCCACGACGTGCCGGACGACGCGATCCTGATCGAGACCGTCTCGCGCACCACCCGCCAGAACCTGATCCAGGCGCGCGAACTGATGCGCGCCCACGGCCTGCACCGGGCGATCGTGGTCAGCGACCCGCTGCACATGGCGCGCGCGCTGCGCCTGTGCCGGGAGCTGCAGATCGACGCGCTGGCGTCCTCGACGCCGAGCACCCGCTTCCGCAGCTTCCAGACCCGCTGGCGTTTCCTGGTGCAGGAGGTCTACTTCTTCCACCGCGACCTGGTGGCACCGGGCGCCTGAGCACGCCCGGCCGCCGTATCATGGGCCTTCCGCATGGCAGAAGGTGGTGGCGATGAAGATCGACGGGACCCGTGAACAAGACCGCGCCATCGAACTGGTGCTGTCCTACTACGATGCGTTCAACCGCGGCGACTGGGCGGCCATGCTCGACAAGCTGACTGACGACGTCGCGCACGACCTCAACCAGGGTGCACGCGAGATCGGTAAGGACACCTTCGCCGCGTTCCTGCAGCGGATGAACGCCAGCTACCGTGAACAGCTGCGCGACATCGTGGTGCTGGGCGGGCAGGACGGCCGCCGCGCCGCCGCCGAGTACGTGGTGCACGGCGAATACCACCACACCGACGAAGGCCTGCCGCCGGCGCGCGGGCAGACCTACGTGCTGCCGGGCGGCGCGTTCTTCGACATCCGCGACGGCAAGATCGCCCGGGTCAGCAACTACTACAACCTGCAGGACTGGATCGAGCAGGTTTCGGCCTAAGCGGTCGCACGCGCGAGCGCATGCTGCAGCCAAGCTACGGCCGCCTGGCTGTTGTAGGAGCGGCTTCAGCCGCGACAGGCATTACTGGTAACGCCCGTCGCGGCTAAAGCCGCTACTACAGGTAGCGCATCCGGTTCTCGGCTCTTCCGAGTCCCGAGTCCCCAGTCCCGAGTCCCGAGTCCCGCAGCGATACGTCGCCTCAATCGCCGCGGCGGCGGATCGGGATCGCCGACACCGGCACCGCGGCGATCTCGCTGCCGCCCTCGCGGATCGGCGCGCCCGGCGGCGGCGCCCAGGCGTGGGCATAGATCACTTCCCAACTGCTCGGCAGCTTGCCGTCGGCGTTGCGCAGCGCCTCGTAGGCGGCGCTGGCAGCGGCGAAGCGGCCGCGGCCGGTCAGCGTGTGGCGGCGCGCGTGCAGGGCGTTGGTCGCCCCGATCGCGCGCAGTTCGCGCATCAGCGCGCCGAGGTCGGGATAGGTGAGGGTGAACAGGTCGCGGTCCAGCACCGGATCGCGGAAGCCGGACAGCATCAGCGCATCGCCGAACTGCGCGATCGGCGCGAAGCGGCTCACGTGCGGCGCTTCGCGGTCGGCCTGGGCGAACGCCTCGCGCAGTTCGATCAGCGTGTCCGGGCCGAAGCTGGAGCACAGCAGCAGGCCGCCGGGCTTGAGCACGCGGCGGAACCCGGCGAACACCGCCGGCAGGTCCTCGACCCACTGCAGACACAGGTTGCTGAAGATCACGTCGACGCTGTGCTCGGCCAGCGGCAGCGCGCGCGCATCGGCGCAGATCCTGCCGAACGGCTTCCACCAGCCGGCCTGGCGCTTGGCCTGGTGCAGCATCGGCAGCGCCTGGTCGAGCGCGATCACCTGCGCGCGCGGCCAGCGCTTCTTCATCGTCGCGGAGGCATGCGCCGGACCGCTGCCCACGTCCAGCACCACCTGCGGGACGCGATCGCCGAGGTAGTCCAGCGATTCCAGCAGGCGCTTCTCGACCTCGTGCTGCAGGGCCGCGGCGGCGTCGTAGCTGGCGGCGGCGCGCGAGAACGCGCGGCG
Organism: Xanthomonas sp. CFBP 8443; assembly: GCF_025666195.1. NCBI lineage: Bacteria > Pseudomonadati > Pseudomonadota > Gammaproteobacteria > Lysobacterales > Lysobacteraceae > Xanthomonas > Xanthomonas sp. CFBP 8443. Next base: position 4,745,548 of record NZ_CP102592.1, on the reverse strand, counting down.
GATGTGGTGGGCGTCGAACGAAGAGGAATCCATCGGCGCATTATCGCCGGCCGCAGCGCGCAGCGGCCAGTCGCATTGCCGCACCCTGCGCAGTCATCGGCTCCATGCCGGCATTGCGACCAATCCGCCGATCGCGAACGACTAAGTCCCGAGTCCCAAGTCCCGAGTCCTGGCCCTCAGAACGTCCCCGGATAGGCGCCGCCGTCGAGCAACAGGTTCTGCCCGCTGAGGTAGCCGGCCTGCGCGCTGCACAGGAACGCGCAGGCCGCGCCGAACTCGTCCGCGGTGCCGAAGCGCCCGGCCGGGATCTGCTGGCGTTTCTGCGCGGCCAGCGTGTCCACGTCGGTGCCGCTCTGTTGCGCGGCATGGGCGAAGTTGCCGCGCAGCCGGTCGGTGTCGAACTGCCCCGGCAACAGGTTGTTGATGGTGACGTTGTGCGAGACGGTGCGCCGCGCCAAGCCGGCGACGAAGCCGGTGAGCCCGGCGCGCGCGCCGTTGGACAGGCCCAGGCTGTCGATCGGCGCCTTCACCGCCGAAGACGTGATGTTGACGATGCGGCCGAAGCCGCGCGCCTGCATCGCATCGACGGTGGCGCGGATCAGCGCGATCGGCGCCAGCATGTTGGCGTCCAGCGCACGCAGCCAGTCCTCGCGTTCCCAGTCGCGGAAGTCGCCGGGCGGCGGGCCGCCGGCATTGTTGACCAGGATGTCGACCTGCGGGCACGCCGCCAGTGCGGCGGCGCGGCCGCGCTCGGTGGCGATATCCGCGGCCACCGCGATCACCTCGCCAGCGCCGGGCAGCGCGCGCAGGCCGGCTGCCGCCGCATCCAGCGCGGCCTGCCCACGCGCCACGATGACCACGTTGACGCCTTCGCCAGCCAGCGCCCGCGCGCACCCCAGGCCCAGGCCCTTGCTCGCGGCGCAGACCAGCGCCCATTTGCCGGCGATGCCGAGGTCCATGCAGACGCTCCAATCGAAGGAAACCACGATGATCGGGCATCGGCGTGGCGGCGGCCAGCGCGGTGGTGTGCCGAAGACTAGGCCCGCTGTTGCACGCGGCGCGTAAGTGCTTGGCCTATAGCGGATTGCACGACGACCGCGGCCCGAAGCAGGGGCTGCGGCCGCCGTGTCGTCAGTCGTCGATCCTGATGCGCCGCCAGGCAGTGGATCAGTCGATTCGCAAGCGCCGCGTCCAGCTGGCGCCGTCGAACTCCATGACGTCCTTGGGCCCGATGGACCACATGATCCCGTCGGCCGCGCTCAGGTGATAGCAGGTCCGCGGCGCGTCGTCGCCGAAATCGACGGGGATGAGCTTGCCGTCCTCGAGTCGATAGACGAGGTGGCTGGAAGACACATACAGCTGCCCATCGAACACTTCCATGCCCCAGAGGTCTTCTTTGGTGCTTCCGTGGTCGATCGCTTCCCACTGGTCATCGTGCCCCCGGAGCAACCTGCCGAGTTGGCCGCATGCATAGGCGAAACCGTCCGGTGCGCAGCGGACCTTGTACAGCGCCAGCTCGGTCGGGCTCTTCTGCTGGGTGAAGACCGAGCCGTCGTACTTCCAGATCTCGCCCTCCCAGCCGACGGTATAGATTTCGTGCTCGCTGAACCCGTCGATCGACTCGAAACTCGTGTCGGTGATCGGTGTGTTGCCGACCTGGGCGCTGTGGTCGATGCATCGCCACTGGTCTTCGCCATCGCGAACGTAGGCTTGCCGGCAGGTTCCTACGGCGTAGGCCCGGCCTTTGGCGATGCCACGGATTTCGCGAAGCGGCCCGCGTTTCTTCGGGTCGACGCCGCAGCTTGCGATGGGCGCTTCTTCCTTTATGACGCCGCCGCCAACGGCTCGTACGGACCCATGGGTGCCCAGCGTCAGGTAACGTTCGGCCGGCACATGGCACACGGTTCCGGAACAGGCAAGCCATGGCACCGTACCGGCGCCCCAAGTGCCACGATCCAGGCCGAACAGTATCGACCCTGTGTAACCCTCGCTGATGGAGAGGTCGTTCGTGGTGATCAAATAGCTGAGGTCCGAATAGCGAACGACGCCAGTAGCAATGCTGAGCCCGCTGAATCGTGGGTCTCGAGGGTCCATGCGGCTCTCCTTGTGTGAAAAATAACGGCCGCACGCGCTAGCGAACGTATCGGCCACAGCCTTCCGCGCTGATGTGGATCGCCGGTCATGGACATGTCGGCGTTGATCGGTTAGTGCTTGCAACGTCCTTTGCTTTGTTGTGACGCCAGTGCAACTGGGCCTTCCATGCACGCGTGCGTACAAGTTTATAACCTTCGCTTCGATCGCGATACGCGCGGTGTTCCAAAACTGCCTGCCGTCTGCAAGCGCTCAGGCGTACAAGCGTCGTCGACCAAGCGCGAGACGTGGCAGCCCATACATTCGAATGCGGACTCTGCTTGGGCGCGGCGAATGGCAGCGCTCAGATCGATCGCGTGCGGCCACGCAGTGGCGGCGATGGGGCTTCTCGCGATGAACCGGATCCCGGCGCGGCGACTTCGATCGTTATCGAGCCGCCCGGTCGGTCGCGCGGCTCCTGATGGCCTGCGCTCCGGATGGAGTAGCACTCGCCGGTCGGGGTGCATCGCGTGGCTCCGCAGTCATCCGCTGAAGCCAAGTTGGATGCGTACTGCCTAAGGCAGCGCGGCGAGGAACTCGCGCAACGCGGTGGCGACTTCGTCGGCATGGCCCAGGAACGGCGCGTGGCCGCCGCCGGCGATGTGCAACGTCTGCGCATGCGGCGCCAGCGCCGCGGCGTCGTCCATGCCGGCGGGCGAGACCAGCCGGTCGCGCTGGCCGCTGATCCACAGGCTGGGCACGCGCAGGCCCGGCAGCGCGCGGCGCAGGTCGGTGCGCTCGAGCAGCGTCAGCCCGGCCTGCAATGCCTGCGCATCGGGTTCGCCGCGTGCGGCGAGCGTCTCGCGCAGCGTGCGCAGTTCGGCGCGCGCGTGCGCCGAGCCCAGTGTGTCCAGCGCCAGGAAGCGGTCCAACGTGCCGCGGTAGTCTTCGGCCAGGTCGCGGCCGAACTGCGCGAACACCTGCGGTTCCACCGCATGCGGCCAGTCGCTGCCGCGCACGAAACGCGGCGTCGCCGCGAGCATCGCCAGGCCGCGCACCTGCGGCTGGGTGGCTGCGGCGTGCAGCGCGAACAGCCCGCCCAGCGACCAGCCCAGCCATGCCGCCGGCGGCGTCGCCGCGGCGATCGCGTTGACCACGTGCGGCAGCGCCAGCGGGGTGTCGTCGCCGCGGCTGTGGCCGTGGCCCGGCAGGTCCACCAGGTGCATGCGGAACTGCGCCGACAGGCGTTCGACCAGCGGCGCGAAGATGCCGCCATGCAGCGCCCAGCCGTGGATCAGAACCAGATCGGGGCCGTGCCCCAGCGTCTCGATATGCATCGTCGATCGTGTGCCGAAAGGAAAGAAAATCGCGCTGCCGCGGTCAGCGTGCCGCGCGCAGCGCCAGCAGCTGCGGCAGCAGCAACCGCCACTGCTGCCGCGGATACCCGCGCGTGCGCCAGGCTGGCCAGCGCTGCACACCTTCGCGCCGCTGGATCGCCGTGCTCAATCCGTCGCTGTCGAACCCCTGCCAGACACCGGCCACGCTCAGCAGGTTCGGCGCCAGGCGCGGATGCACGTCGTGCAGCAGCATCCGTTGCAACGTGTCCGGCGGAAAGGGCGAGGCGGCAAGCACGGCGGCGATATGCGCGTGCCGCGCGGCGACGTCGTCGTCCAGATACAGCTCCGACAGTGCGTCCCGCACCTCGCGGCGTGCCGCAAGGTCGCCGTCGCTCACGCCGGGCCGCTCACGCCGGCAGGCCGACCGGATGCACGGCCAGGCGGTCGCGGGCCAGCGCCAGCGCGTCCAGCAATGCCTGCACCTGTGCCGGCGTGTGCAGCGCCGACAGCGTCACCCGCAGCCGCGACTTGCCTTCCGGGACGGTCGGCGGACGGATCGCCGAGACCAGGAAACCGGCCTGCTCCAATGCCGCCGACAGCGCCAGGGCGCTGGCCTCGTCGCCGCACAGCAGCGGCTGGATCGGCGTGTCCGAAGCCATCAGTTCCAATCCGTGGCGGCGCGCGCCGCCGCGGAACACTGCGATGGTCTCGGCCAGGCGCTCGCGCCGCCACTGGTCGCGCCGCGCCAGCTTCACCGCGGCCAGCGAGGCGGCGGCCTGCGCCGGCGGCAGCGCGGTGGTGTACAGATACGGCCGCGCGGTTTCGGCGAGATGCCGGATCAACGCCTCGTCGCCCACCACCAGCGCGCCGTAGCCGCCCAGCGCCTTGCCCAGGGTCACCAGCTGCAGCGGCACGTCGGCCACGCCGAGGCCGGCCTCGGCCACGCAACCGCGGCCATGCGGGCCGACCACGCCGACGCCGTGCGCATCGTCCACGTACATCAGCGCCTGCTGCATGCGTGCGACCAGGGTCAGCGAGCGCAGCGGGGCGATGTCGCCGTCCATGCTGAACACGCCGTCGGTGGCCAGCATCGCCGCGCCTTCGGCGGCGTGCTTGAGCTGGCGCATCGCGCCCTCCGCATCCAGGTGCGGATAGCGGCGCAGGCGGCAGCCGGCCAGGCGGGTGGCGTCGAGCAGGCTGGCGTGGTTGAGCCGGTCCTGCACGCACACGTCGTCCTCTTCGCTCAGCAGCGCCTGCTGCACCGCCAGGTTGGCGAGGAAGCCGCTGCCGAACAGCAGCGCGCGCGGGTAGCCGAGCCAGTCGGCGACCTCGCGCTCCAGGCTGTCGTGCAGCGCATGGTGGCCGCAGACCAGATGCGAGGCGGTGGCGCCGACGCCCTCGCGCGCGGCCGCGTCCTGCAGCGCGGCCAGCACTTCGAACTGCTGCGCCAGGCCCAGGTAGTCGTTGCTGCAGAAGCCGGTCAGCCAGCGTCCGTCGAGTTCCACGCGGACGCCGTCGCGGCGGCCGACGCTGCGGCGCACGCGGATGCGGCCCTGCGCCTCGCGCAGCTTGCGCAAGGACTGGATGCGGTCGTGCAGATCGGGACGGGCCATGGGCGGCGAGGGCATGGGGGGTCTGGCCGGCTAGCGTAGCGCGTCCCCGGCCGCGCCGGGGGTGCGGGCGATGGACGGCCGGATCGGCGGATGGACGCGCGGGTCGGCGCGGCGCGAGACGCTGCAGGTCGGGCCGAGCTCAGACCAGCGCCGCGGCGATCGCCGGCCTGCCCGGCGCCGGTGCGGTGATGTCCGCATGCACGGTGCCGGGATGGTCGTGCGCGTTGGCGTCCACCGTCACCTGCATCGGCGACAGCCCGAGCCGCGCGAACAAGGCCTGGTCGCGCGCGGTGTCAGGGTTGCCGGTGGTCAGCAGTTTTTCGCCGTAGAAGATCGAGTTGGCGCCGGCGCAGAAGCACAGCGCCTGCAGTTCGTCGCTCATGCTCTCGCGGCCGGCCGACAGCCGCACCATCGCCTGCGGCATGGCGATGCGTGCCACGGCGATGGTGCGCACGAACTCGAACGGATCCAGTTCGACGGTGCCGTGCAGCGGGGTACCGGCGACCTGGACCAGGCGGTTGATCGGCACCGAGTCCGGGTGCACCGGCAGGTTGGCCAGCGCCTGCAGCAGGCCGGCACGCTGCTCGCGCGATTCGCCCATGCCGACGATGCCGCCGCAGCAGGTCTTCATGCCGGCATCGCGCACGTGGGCGAGCGTGTCCAGGCGGTCCTGGTACTGGCGGGTGTGGATGATCGTGTCGTAGAAGTCCGGCGCGGTGTCCAGATTGTGGTTGTAGTAGTCCAGCCCGGCCGACTTCAGCGCCTGCGCCTGCTTGCCGTCGAGCATGCCCAGGGTGGCGCAGGTCTCCAGGCCCAGCGCCTTCACTTCGCGGATCATCGCCGCGACCTTGGGGATGTCGCGGTCCTTCGGCGAGCGCCACGCCGCGCCCATGCAGAAGCGCGACGCGCCGGCGGCCTTGGCCTGGCGTGCCTTGGCCAGCACTGCCTCGGTGCTCATCAGTTTCTGCGCGTCCACGCCGGTGTCGTAGCGCTGCGCCTGCGGGCAATAGGCGCAGTCCTCCGGGCAGCCGCCGGTCTTCACCGACAGCAGCGTGGAGACCTGCACCTGCGCCGGGTCGAAATGCTCGCGATGGACCGCCGCGGCACGGTGCAGCAGCTCCGGGAACGGCAGATCGAACAGGGCGAGCAATTCCTGGCGTTGCCAGTCGTGTCGGACGACAGCGGACATGGGAGTTTCCTGACGGTAAGCGGCTGGGAAAGCGGGCAGTCTGGTAAGCATGGACATTGCTGTCAACTTTCATGGCTCTGACAAGGTTGACGGATGGTGGCGGCGATTGCAGCGCTGCATGCTGCCGGAGCGTTGCCTGATCTGTGCCGAGCCCGGCATCGCCGGCCTGGACCTGTGCCCGGCCTGCCGCGACGCGCTGCCCTGGAACGCCAGCGCCTGCCAAGCCTGCGCGCTGCCGCTGCCGGCGCTGGACGCCGCCCAGCGCTGCGGCGCCTGCCAACGCAAGCCGTCGCCGCTGGCCCTGGTCGCCAGCGCCTGCGTCTACGCCGCACCGGTCGATGGCCTGCTGCGCCGCTTCAAGTTCCACCAGGACCTGGCCGCCGGGCGCCTGCTGGCGGCGCTGCTGCAGGCGCGCTGTGCCGGGTTGCCGCGCCCGCAGGCGCTGTTGCCGGTGCCGCTGCATGCGGCGCGGCTGCGCCAGCGCGGCTACGACCAGGCCCTGGAACTGGCACGGCCACTGGCGCGCGCGCTGGGCCTGCCGCTGTGCGACGGCCTGCAGCGCGTGCGCGCGACGGCGCCGCAGTCCGAGCTCGATGCCCGCGCGCGCCGCCGCAACCTGCGCCATGCGTTTGCGGTGCGGGCGCCATTGCCGGCGCACGTGGCGCTGATCGACGACGTGATGACCACCGGCGCGACCCTGCACGCCGCGGCGCAGGCGCTGCGCCGGGCTGGCGTGACCAGGGTCGATGCGTGGGTGGTGGCGCGGGTGCCGTGAGCGCGCTGGTGGCTTGCGTGCCGCGGCGGCGATGGGCACTGCGACGGCAACGGCGTGGTAGCTCATCTGGGCATGCGTATGGACATGCGTGTCTGGCGCTGGCCGTGGTCGCGCGATCTGTAACGCATGCAGGGGCAGTTGCTGTTGTGGTTGCCCGGATCAGGCAGCGGCAGCGAGGACATGGCTGATCGGGTGTCCAGCGGACTTTGCGCCTGGCCGTGCCGCGCAGATGCCACGACCCGACGCAATCGGCCGCTGGCGCACGGGTTCCGCAGCGCGATACATGGCACGTTCTTCTGCGTGACGCGGCTGGGGCAGCGGTCTGCGCCAGGCCACAACGGCTTGTTCTTCTATGATGTCGCCAAACGAACTGCGGGAGATGGCGATGCGCTTGAGAACTTTGGGACTGTCGTTGGCGTTGTGCGTGTTCGGCGCGAGCGGGTGCAGCTACGCGCCTTCGCCCGATAGCGCCGACGCGAATGCGAGCGCGAGTGCGGTGAAGGCGAAGATCGAATGGCGCCTGGCCAGCCATGCGCCGCAGGCCGGCTATGCCGAGGCCGCGTATCAGGGGCGGCCGGTGTATCTGGCGCCGCAGGCATTGCTGGCGGTCGATGGCGCCGCCACTGTCGCGCGCGTGGACGGCGACGATGGCCGGCCTGCGCTCGATCTGAAGTTCCCCGGGCACGACGGGCGCCTGACCCAGGCGACCGAGCAGAACATCGGCAAGCCGATCGCGCTGCTCGCCGATGGTCAGGTGCTCACGGTGGCGACGGTGATGTCGCCGCTTCCTGGCGACAGCCTGCGGATCAGCGGGCTGGAAAACGTGCAGGAGCAGCAGCGGGTGTTCGCGCTGTTGACGCATGCGCCGGCGGCGGAAACGCCCGCCGGCAGCGGCAAGCCCTAGGGCTTGCCCGCGCGACCGGGATCGGCTGCGGCGCGACGACGGCCTTGAGGTCGGCGCTGGGCGCGCGTCTCGCCTCGGCGCTACGGCGCGCGCAGCGCCAACGCCGCGACGATGCCGGCGAAGATCGCCAGGCCGACCCAGTTGTTGTGCATGAAGGCGCGGAAGCAGGGCGCGCGTTCGCGGGTTCGCGCGATGCGGAATTCGTCGGCGACCAACAGCGCGGCCACGCCCAGGCCGGCCCAGTACCAGATCCCCAGCGCGCCGCGGGTGCCGACGAAGGCCAGCGCGACGAACATCAGCGCATACAGGATGCCCTGCGCGACCAGGTCCAGATCGCCGAACAGGATCGCGGTGGACTTGGAACCGGCGCGCAGGTCGTCCTCGCGGTCGACCATCGCGTACCAGGTGTCGTAGGCGGTGGCCCACAGGATGTTGGCCGCGTACAGCAGCCAGCCCAGCGCCGGCACCTCGCCGCGGATCGCCGCGAACGCCATCGGGATGCCCCAGCCGAAAGCCATGCCAAGATAGACCTGCGGCAGGTAGGTATAGCGCTTCAGGTAGGGATAGCTGGCGGCCAGGAACAGCCCGACCACGCTCAGGCCGATGGTCAGCGCGTTCATCGTCAGCACCAGCGCGAAGGCGGCGAGCATCAGCAGCGCGAACACCGCCAGCGCCTCGCGTCCGCTGACCGCACCGGTGGCCAGCGGGCGCATGCGGGTCCGTTCGACCTGCGGATCCAGCCAGCGGTCGGCGTAGTCGTTGATCACGCAGCCGGCCGAGCGGGTCAGCCAGACCCCGGCGGTGAATACGAACAGCGTCCACAGCGGCGGCATCCCGTCGGCGGCCAGCCACAGCGCCCACCAGGTCGGCCACAGCAGCAGCAGCGCGCCGATCGGACGGTCGCCGCGCAGCAGTTTCCAGTACTGGCCCAGGCGCGCGCGCGGCGGCAGCGCGGCGGGCGTTTCGTAGCGTTCGTAACCCATCGCACAAGGGTAGCAGCCGGGCTTGCTCGGCGGCAGCAGGCGCCGCCCGCGACGGCCGTGAGGGCCTGCGTATTTGCGTTGTGACGGACGGATTCGGGCGCAGGGGCCGGTTAAGCGGACTTGTAGAGTGGAGTCCGACGCCGACTGCCGATCCCCCGCCCTCCCGCCACCGCACCGCATCGCCACCGCCACCGCATCGCCACCGCCACCGCCACCGCCACCGCCACGCCGAAGCCGAAGCCGAAGCCGAGGCCGGTCGCCGCAGTGGCAGCAGCGCAGGCGGTATACGAATGCCGGACCGACCGCGGCGGCATGCGATCGGCATGGGGGAGACGCGGCGCGCGGTTTGCCGTTAGAATGCGCGTCCGTTGCGCCCGTAGCTCAGCCGGATAGAGTAGTGGCTTCCGAAGCCATTGGTCGGGGGTTCGAATCCCTCCGGGCGCACCACATCCTCCCCAGCCTGCATGGCCTCTTCGACCGCGAATCCTGCCGCTGGTGGACACCGCCTTCGGCGTTGCGGCGATCGACGGCCTGTGGCGTATGACGCCGCTGCCCGTACTCGTACTGCTCGGGATGCCGAACTGGCACCCTCTGCGTTGAAAGGCTGGCGCGTACCGCGCGTCTCTCCGCGCGCACCGCATCATCGTCCGTCGTGCCTAGAATTCCTTCCCGCCGCTGGCCTGCATCGCCTTTGGCGTTGCGGCGACGACCGGCGGTGGGTGGGGCGCGTGCCGCCGCCGCTCCCCTGGGATGGCGGGCTGGATTCGCTGGGCTGCATCGCCAGAGCATGCGGCGCGCGCAGCAAGGCGGCCTCCTTCATGCCGGCGCCACCGCTGGGACTGGCGGCCGTGGTTTCTGCGCTCGCGGCGCTCCAGTGACGGGCAACTTTGGCATCCTCTCCGGTGCCGTGTCATCGAGGTCGCGATGAATGGCGTGGTGCGGGCTTCGTTACGGCGGCGCCTTGCCGGAGGCCGCCGGTGATCGATCCGCGCACCCCGCTCGGCAAGCCTGCGGTCCACTTGCTGGGCGACGACGATGCGCTGGCCTACCTGCGGCTCGGCGACGGTGCTCCGGTGGTGCTGGTGCACGGCGCGCTGTGCGACTACCGCTACTGGGTGCCGCAGCTACGCGGCTTGTCCGAGCGCTTCGAGCTCGCCGCGCTGAGCCTGGGCCAGTATTTCCCGCAGTTGCCATCGTCGCTGCGGCATCGCTTCGGCTGGCGTTGGCATGCGCAACAGGTCGCCGCGTTCATCGCCGGCTACGGCCGGCCGGTGCATCTGGTCGGTCACTCGCGCGGTGCTGCGGTGGCCTGGCAGGCCGCACTGCAGCAGCCGGCCGCGGTTGCCAGCCTGAGCCTGTTCGACCCGGGCGGCCCGCAGCCGCAGGGCCTGCCCGAAGACGTGGTGGCGATCCGCGCGCGGGCGATCGCGCTGCTGCGCGACGGGCAGGTCGACGCGGGACTGGAATGCTTCGTCGATTCGGTCAGCCAGCCGGGCGCCTGGGCACGCAGCAGCGCGTCGTTCCGGCAGATGGTGCGCGACAACGCGCAGACCCTGGTGCCGCAGATCGGCGACGCGCTGCCGGCCTACCAGGCGGAGCAGGCCGCGCGCCTGTCGATGCCGGTACTGCTGGTCGCAGGCGAACTGAGTCCCGCCCAATACCGCGACAATGCTGCGGCGCTGGCCGGATGGCTGCCCGACGCGCGCCACCACGTACTCGCCGGCGCCTCGCACGGCATGACCTTCACCCACGCACGACGTTGCAACGCGTTGCTGGCCGAGTTCGTGGAGTCGGCGTTGGGCTGAGTCGTATCGATGGAAGACCCAGGCGATTTCTCCCATCGCACGGCGGTCTTTCTGGCAGCAAGTTTGGATAAGAAGAGCGATCGAAGCCATCTAAGTGGAATTGATCACGGAGTTGCAGCAAATGGAAATGCAGCATTTTCGTGGCTTGAAATTGAAGCCGAGCGCGCGCGTGGCCCGTCAGGTGAAGCGCGCGTCTTCGGCGACAGCACCCTGCAAGCGATAACGCGTCACGAGGCTCTAGCCTGCTGCAACGGCAGCTTGGGCATTTGCACCCCGATCCAGTTGCCGATAGCTGATCGCTTCGGTCAGGTGCGCGGTGACGATGGTGTCGCTTCCGTCCAGGTCGGCGATGGTGCGCGCCACGCGCAGGATGCGGTGCAGCGAGCGTGCCGACAGCCGCAGGCGGTCGATGGCGTGTTCCAGCAGCGCTTCATCGCGCGGTTGCAGGCGGCAGTCGCGCAAGGTCTCGCTGTGGCCGAGATGGCCGTTGGCGCGGCCAGCGCGCGCCAGCTGGCGTTGTCGTGCCTGCTCCACCCGCGCACGCACGGCGGCGCTGCTTTCGCCTGGTGCGGCATCGGCCCGCAGCGCCTGCGGCGGTAGCCGCGGCACGTCCACGTGCAGGTCGATGCGGTCTAGCAAGGGGCCGGAGATGCGCGCGCGGTAGCGGCGGATGCCGTCGTCGCTGCAGCGGCAACGGCCGCTGGCATCGCCGGCCCAGCCGCAGGGGCAGGGGTTCATCGCCGCGACCAGCTGGAAGCGCGCTGGGAATTCGGCGCTGCGTGCGGCGCGCGACACCGTGACCGTTCCCGATTCCAGCGGCTCGCGCAGCACCTCCAGCGCGTGCCGGTTCCATTCGGGCAGCTCGTCCAGGAACAGCACGCCATGGTGCGCCAGTGAAATCTCGCCCGGGCGCGGATGCGTGCCGCCGCCGACCAGCGACACCGCGCTGGCGGTGTGGTGCGGAGACCGGTATGGACGTTGCCGCCAGCGCGCCGGATCCAGGCCGCGGCCGCTGACCGAGGCGATCGCCGCCGCTTCCAGCGCCTCGGCCTCGCTGGTTTCGGGCAGGATCCCGGGCAGGCGCGAGGCCAGCAGGGTCTTGCCGCAGCCCGGGCTGCCGATCAGCAGCAGGTGGTGATGGCCGGCGGCGGCGATCTCCAGCGCCCGCCGCGCCTGCGCTTGCCCGCGCACGTCGCTCAGGTCGGGGAACGGCGTGGCCGCGGCCGGCAGGGCTTCGGCCGCCGGCAATGTCTTGGTGCCGTTCAACAGGGCGCACACTTCAAGCAGGGTACGCGCGGTGAACGCCTGCACGTGCTGCGCCAGCGCCGCCTCGGGGCCATTGCCGGCCGGCACGATCAGGATGCGCCCGGCCTGCGCGGCGGCCAGCGCCGCCGGCAGCACGCCGTCGACCGGGCGCAGTTCGCCGGTCAGCGCCAGTTCGCCCAGAAACTCGTAGGTGCCCAGCACCTGCGGGTCCAGTTGCCCGGCGGCGGCAAGGATGCCCAGGGCGATCGGCAGGTCGAAGCGGCCGCCTTCCTTGGGCAGGTCGGCAGGGGCCAGGTTGACGGTGATGCGCCGTGCCGGGAACTCGTACTGCGCGCACAGGATGGCGGCGCGTACGCGGTCGCGCGATTCGCGCACCGCAGCCTCGGGCAGGCCGACGATCTGCGTCGCCGGCAGCCCGCCGGATAGATGGACCTCGACCCGAACCGGAGGCGCAAGCACCCCCGCGCGGGCACGGCTGTGCACCAGCGCCAGGCTCATGGTGGCGGGTGGTTCAGGCTTGCGTGGAGGGCGCGTCGCCGCTGCGCGCGGCTTCCAGCACGGCGACGCTGCGTTCCAGCGTTTCCAGCTTCTCGCGGGTGCGCAACAGCACCGCGCGCTGGACTTCGAATTCTTCGCGGGTGACCAGGTCGAGCTTGCCCAGCCCGGCCTGCAGCGCGCTCTTGAAGGTGCTCTGCAGTTCGTCGCGGGATTCGCGCAGGCCCGGCGGCACCAGATCGCTGAGGCGGCGGGCGAGGTCGTCGAGGTGGTTGAGGTCGATCATGGCTGTGCTCCGGCAGGTAGCGCCAGACTGCGGCACCCTGCGGTTCGGGGCCATCGGTGTCCGGCGCGGCGCGCTGTCGGAAAATTCCGGCGATGGGGCGCACGGCCATTTGAACCCGGCGGCCGGGCATCGCGCAACCGCGTTATCCTGACGCCATTGTGATTGGAGAAAGCCGCATGAAGATGATCATGGCCGTCATCAAGCCGTTCAAGCTCGACGACGTGCGCGAGGCGCTCGCCGCGCAGGGCGTGGCCGGCATCACCGTCACCGAGGTCAAGGGCTTCGGCCGGCAGAAGGGCCACACCGAGCTGTACCGCGGCGCCGAGTACGTGGTCGATTTCCTGCCCAAGGTGAAGCTGGAAGTGGCGGTCAGCGAGGACCAAGTCGAGCGCGTGCTCGAGGCGATCGTCAAGGCCGCCGGCACCGGCAAGATCGGCGACGGCAAGGTGTTCGTCTACGACCTGGGCACGGTGGTGCGGATCCGCACCGGCGAACTGGATGCCGACGCGCTGTAGCGCGGGCTGGGTGCCGCAGCCCGCCATCCGCGAAGCTGCCTGCATCGCGAATGGCGCCACTGCGGTTTCGGCGCGGCCTGCGACGCCGGCGGAGACACGTTGCCTTTAGCGCGGATCGATGCCGCACTCCGCCTGAAGCGCATCGCCCATGCCGGCACCGCACGCCCGGGGCGAGGCGTTGCCCACACCGACTCCGGTCGGCGGGAGCGCGCTGCGCTCCCGCCAGGGACTCATCCGCCCAGCGCTTCGGCCACGAACGGCGGCAGCACCTGGGTGCCGGTGTGCAGGTGCGCGCTGTAGTAGCGGGTGGCGAACGGCTTGGCCGCCGCGTCGGCTTCGCGGAACTCGAAGCCGCCGTGCTTGCGCGCCAGGGTCACGCTCCACCAGCCGGTCGGGTAGCACGGCTGCGGGAACGGCACGGTGTGGAAGCTGGCGAAGCCGGCCTTGCCCATCTCCGCGCGCATTTCCTTGATCAGGTCCAGCAGCGCCAACGGCGATTCGGACTGCTGCACCAGGATGCCGTCGTCCTTCAGCGCCTTGAAGCAGCTGGCGTAGAACGCCTTGTTGAACAGGCCTTCAGCTGGGCCGACCGGATCGGTGGAGTCGACGATGACGATGTCCACGCTGCCGGCCGGGCAATTGGCCATGTAGGCGATGCCGTCGTCGAACAGCAGCTCGGCGCGCGGGTCGGCGTTGGATTCGCACAGTTCCGGGAAGTACTTCTCGGCCATGCGCGTGACCTGCTCGTCGATGTCGCACTGGGTGGCGCTTTCCACGCCCGGGTGCTTGAGCACCTCGCGCAGCGTGCCGCAGTCGCCGCCACCGATGATCACCACGCGCTTGGGCGCGGCGTGGGTGAACAGCGCCGGGTGGCTGATCATCTCGTGATAGAAGAAGTTGTCGCGCGTGGTCAACATCACGGCGCCGTCGATCACCATCAACTTGCCCCAGTCGGTGGTGTCGTAGATCTCGATCTTCTGGAACGGCGACTGCACCTCGTCCAGCTTGCCGGTGATGCGGTAGCCGATGGCCGAGCCGGTGGGCTGGAAGTGTTCGATGTACCAGTTGTCGTTGGCGCTCATGCAGGAGATTCCTAGGAAATCAAGAAAGAAGACGGACTCATCCTTCTCCCACCGGGAGAAGGTGGCGCGAAGCGCCGGATGAGGGTGGGGCGCAGCCTCGTGCAGTCAGACCGCACGTTGCCAGACCCAAATCCTTCGCGGAATGAGGGTAGGCGAGCCTCGCGCGCCCGAACCGCGCGGCACGGCGCCCAAACCCCCATCCAACCCTGCTCCGCCGGGGAGAGGCGCGTCAGGTCGGCGCGGATTGTAACGGAGCCCACGCGTAGCAGGCGTTACAATCCACGCCCTTTTCCCCGCCGAGCCGCCACGATGAGCGATTGGTCCCTCGACCAAGCCCGCAAGACCTATTCGATCCCGCACTGGGCCGATGGGTATTTCGACGTGGATCCGGCCGGGCGGGTGATCGTGCGCCCGCAAGGCGCCGACGGCGTGGCGATCGCGCTGCCCGAGGTGGTGGACGCCGCGCGCGCGGCCGGCGCCAAGCTGCCGATGCTGGTGCGCTTCCCGGACATCCTCGGCGAGCGCCTGGGCAAGCTGCAGGCCGCCTTCGCCCAGGCCCAGGCCGACTGGGACTACGCCGGCGGCTACACCGCGGTGTACCCGATCAAGGTCAACCAGCACCGCGGCGTGGCCGGCACCCTGGCCAGCCACAAGGGCGAGGGGTTCGGCCTGGAAGCGGGCAGCAAGCCGGAACTGATGGCGGTGCTGGCGTTGTCGCGGCCCGGCGGGCTGATCGTCTGCAACGGCTACAAGGACCGCGAATACATCCGCCTGGCGCTGATCGGGCGCAAGCTCGGGCTGCAGACCTTCATCGTCATCGAGAAGCCGTCCGAGCTGGGCCTGGTGATCGAGGAGGCCAAGGCGCTGGGGGTCAAGCCAGGCCTGGGCGTGCGCATGCGCCTGGCCTCGCTGGGCGCCGGCAAGTGGCAGAACAGCGGCGGCGACAAGGCCAAGTTCGGGCTCTCGCCACGGCAGGTGCTGGATCTGTGGAAGCAGCTGCGCGACAGCGAGTACGCCGATGCGCTGAACCTGCTGCACTTCCACATGGGCTCGCAGATCTCCAACGTGCGCGACATCGCCAACGGCATGCGCGAGGCCACGCGCTATTTCGTCGAGCTGTCCAAGCTGGGCGCGAAGATCAGCCACGTCGACGTCGGCGGCGGCCTGGGCATCGACTACGAGGGCACCCGTTCGCGCAGCTACTGCTCGATCAACTACGGCCTGCATTCGTACGCCAGCAACATCGTGCAGCCGCTGGCCGAGGCCTGCGAGCAGTACGGCCTTGCGCCGCCGCGCATCGTCACCGAATGCGGCCGCGCGATGACCGCGCACCATGCGGTGCTGATCGCCAACGTCTCGGAAGTGGAGCAGGCGCCGGAAGGGCGCGTGCCCGACGCGCACGCCGACGAGCCGGCGGCGATCCGCCACCTGCGCGAGATCCACGACGAACTGGACGTGCGCCCGGCGGTGGAGCTGTTCCAGGAAGCGCAGCACTTCCATGCCGAAGGCCTGTCCAGCTACGCGCTGGGCCAGATCGACCTGCCGCAGCGCGCGCGCATCGATGATCTGTTTTATGCGATCGCCCACGCGGTGCGGCAGCGCCTGAGCAGCGAGGAAAAGAGCCACCGTCCGGTGCTGGACGAACTCAACGAGCGGCTGGTGGACAAGTACTTCGTCAATTTCAGCGTGTTCGAATCGATCCCCGACGTGTGGGCGATCGACCAGGTGTTCCCGATCCT
Organism: Xanthomonas sp. CFBP 8443; assembly: GCF_025666195.1. Taxonomy (NCBI): domain Bacteria; kingdom Pseudomonadati; phylum Pseudomonadota; class Gammaproteobacteria; order Lysobacterales; family Lysobacteraceae; genus Xanthomonas; species Xanthomonas sp. CFBP 8443. Next base: position 4,729,489 of record NZ_CP102592.1, on the reverse strand, counting down.
GCCGATCGAGCGGCTGAACGAGGCGCCGGCGCGGCGCGGCGTGATCTGCGACATGACCTGCGATTCGGACGGCATGGTCAAGACCTACGTCGAAAACGAGAGCCTGGACAGCTCGCTTCCGCTGCACGAACTGCGCGCGGGCGAGAGCTACCGGCTCGGCTTCTTCCTGGTCGGCGCCTACCAGGAGATCCTCGGCGACATCCACAACCTGTTCGGCGACACCGACGCGATCGAAGTCAGCGCCGACGGCGACGGCTACCGCATCGCCCAGCAGCGCCGCGGCGACACCACCGACGTGATGCTGGACTACGTCGGCTATGGCCTGGACGACCTGCGCGCCACCTACGCCGAGCGCGTGGCTGCCGCGCAGTTGCCGGCGGAGCAGGCGCAGGCCTTGTCGGCGGCGCTGGAAGCGGGACTGACCGGCTACACCTACCTGTCGGACGAGCCGCTGGGCTGAGCCCCGGCACGCGCTCCCTCGCCCATGGGCGAGGCGAGCGCGATGCGGTGGCGCGCTCGCCGCGTTATCCGAACGCACGCACGAACGCATCGGGCACAACCATGTGGCCGGAGTGCAGCGCGCGGGCGCGACGCTCCCGATCTTCATTGCAGTCGCCGCCCGTTTCGGCCTCTCGTGGCTGCGAACCGTTGCCGCAGCCGCCTGACCCGTCGCCATGCTCCCGACCGATGCCGGCCGACGACGCGCCGCCGATGGACGGGGGTCGGCACGCGCCCGTAAGCTGAGCGCCCCTTTCATCACCCCGCGACGCGATGCGCTATCCCGGACTGGATCTGTTGCGCGCGCTGGCGATCGTGTGGGTGATGCTGTTCCACTCGTTCGTGGTCGGCGGCCTGGGGCCGGACTGGGCCTGGTTGTCGCGTTACGGCTGGATGGGCGTGGACCTGTTCTTCGTGCTCAGCGGCTTCCTGATCGGCGGCCAGGTGCTGGCGCCGCTGGCGCGTGGCGCGCCGCTGCGCTACGGCGATTTCTACCTGCGCCGCGCGTTCCGCATCCTGCCGGCCTTCGCCGTGGTGCTGGCGCTGTACCTGGCCTGGCCCGGGTTCCGCGAAGCGCCGGGCATCGCGCCGTGGTGGATGTTCGCCAGTTTCACCTTGAATCTCGGCATCGACTACGGCAACCAGCAGGCGTTCTCGCACGCCTGGTCGCTGTGCGTGGAGGAGCATTTCTACCTGGTGTTCCCGCTGCTGGCGGCGCTGTCGATGCGGCGGCCGTCGGCGCCGCGCTTCGTCGCGCTGTGCAGCGCCGTGGTGCTGGCCGGCATCGCGCTGCGCACGGCGACCTGGCTGCACGACAGCGCGCTGGACCGCGTCGGCGACGGGCTGCAACGCAACTGGTTCATCGAGGACCTCTACTACCCGACCTGGAACCGGCTCGACGGCCTGCTGGCCGGTGTGGTGCTGGCCGTGCTCAAGGTGTTCCGGCCGCAGCACTGGCAGCGGCTGCAGCGCCACGCGAACGCGGTGGCGCTGGCCGGGTTGGTGGTCTGCGCGTCGGCGATGTGGCTGTTCCGCGAACGCACCGGCCTGCTCGGCAACGCGATCGGCTGGCCGCTGCTGTCGCTGGGGCTGGCGCTGCTGGTCTGCGCCGGCGCCTCGCTGCACGGCGTGCTCGGCCGCCGCGCGGTGCCGGGCGCGGCCTGGCTGGCGGCGATCTCCTACAGCCTGTACCTGACCCACAAGGCCGTGTTCCATCTCACCCAGGTCTGGTTCGGCGCCGTGCTCGACGGGCGCGGGTTGCTCGCGTTCGCAACGTATGCGGGCATGGCGCTGCTGGCCGCCGCGCTGCTGCACTACGCGGTGGAGCAGCCGTTCCTGCGCCTGCGCGAACGCCTGCAGCGCAGGCCTGCCGAGGTGCCGGTGGCTGCTTAGGCCGCATTGTCGTTTGCGCGCAGGCGCGGTGCTGGCCGCTCGTGCGCCGTACTGCGGTACGGGCTCACCCCGGATCGGCGTGCGCCACGCGCGCCTCGTGCAGGCGCTGCTGCAGGATCTCCGCCAGGCGCGCCACCGCCGGTGCCGGCTCTGCGTCGGCGCGATGCAGGTTCAGGCCCAGCACCGGCATCAGCGGCAGGCCGCCTGCCCCCGGCGGCAGTAGCGTCAGCGATTCGGGCAGGCCGGCCGGCGTGCGCAAGGTCAGTCCCAGCCCGGCGCGGACCGCGGCCCACACGCCGCCCAGACTCGCGCTGGTGAAGGCGATGCGCCACGGGATGCCGGCCCGGTCCAGCGCCGTGGTCGCGGCCGTGCGCAGCAGGCACGGCGCGTCCAGCATCACCAGCGGCAACGGCGTGTCGCTGTTCCAGCCGGCCGCATCCGGGGGCGGGGCATCCGCCGCCGCGATCCAGCGCATCGGCCAGGCGGCCTGCGGCTGGCGATGCGCCGACGCCGTTCCCGCGTCCCAGACCAATGCGAGGTCCAACTGGCCGGATTCGATCCGGGCCAGCAGTTCCTGATGGCGCGCGATGCGCGCTTCGATGCGCACCTTGGGGTGGGCGCGGGCGAAACGGCCCAGCACGTCGGGCAACATGCGTTCGCCGAAATCCTCCTGCAGTCCGAGCCGGACCCAGCCCTGCAGGACGGAGCCGTGCAGCGCAGCGGCGGCCTCGTCGTTGAGATCCAGCAGGCGCCGTGCATAGCCCAGCAGGATCTCGCCGGCGTCGGTCAGCGCCAGCCCGCGGCCACTGCGGCGCAGCAGCGCCTGGCCGGCCTGTTCTTCCAGCTTCTTCAACTGCGCGCTGATCGCGGACGTGGAGCGCCCTTGCCGATCCGCCGCCTTGGCGAAGCTGCCCAGTTCGATGCCGGCGACGAAGCTGCGCAGCGCATCGAGATCGAAGGTGATGCGGCGCATGGTGTCGATCCTGTTTTATCGAATTGTTACTGCTGAATTTCCCGATTTTCAGGACCATCTTCGGCCGCTAGCCTGTCCGCAGTCAATCCGAGCGCGAGGCGCCCATGTCCGATCTTCCTACCTCCAGCCAGGCCCTGTTCGGCGACATCGCGCCGAAGTTCGCGCAGCTGACCGACGAGGTGCTGTTCGCCGACCTGTGGCAGCGCCCCGCGCTGTCGCCGCGCGAACGCAGCCTGGTCACGGTGGCGGCGCTGGTCGCGCTGTACCGGCCGCAGCAGTTGCCGTTCCACTTGAGCCGCGCGCTGGACAACGGCCTGCGCCGCGACGAACTGGCCGAAGCGATCACCCATCTGGCGTTCTACGCCGGCTGGCCGTGCGCCGCCGCGGCGCTGCCGCTGCTGCGTGCCGCGACCGCGTCGGCAGCGCCGGCCGCCTGATTCCCCAAACAGGAGACATCCCATGCCCTACGCCCGCATCTCGCTGCATCGCGGAACTTCGCCCGACTATCTGCGCGCCCTCTCCGCCAGCGTCTACCAGGCCATGCACGAGGCGTTCGACGTGCCCGCCGGCGATTGCTTCCAGGTCATCCACCAGCACGATCCGGGGGAACTTGTGTTCGACCGCCATTACCTGGGCGGACCGCGCTCGGATGCCTTCGTGCTGATCGCGATCACCGCAGGGCGGCCGCGCAGCGACGCCTGCAAGCGCGCGTTCTACCGGCGCCTGGTGGAGCTGCTGGCGATCGCGCCGGGCATCGCAGCGGAAGACGTGATGGTGAACATCGTCACCACCGAAGCGCAGGACTGGTCCTTCGGCGGCGGCCGTGCCGGGATCGTGGCAGCGGAGAACGACGCATGATCGCCATGCAGTACAGCATCGCGTTGCCGGCCGACTACGACATGGCCATCATCCAGCGCCGCATCGCCGACAAGGGACCGCTGCTGGACGGCCTGCCGGGACTGGCGTTCAAGGCCTACCTCAGTGCCGATCGCGGCGATCGCGCGCTGTCCAGCTACAGCAACCTGTATGCGCCGTTCTATCTGTGGCGCGATGCCGAGGCGATGCGCGATTTCCTCGCCGGCGCCGCGTTCCGCGCGCTGACCGCGTCGTTCGGACGGCCTGCGGTACAACTGTGGACGGTGTGCGCTGCGCATCTGCACGCAGACCTGCGCGGCGCCCGCTACGCCCGGCGCGAGATCGCCGCGATCTCCGAGGCCGACGCGCTCGAAACGCTGGGCGAACGCGAGTCAGAGCGGGCGAGGGGCGATCTTGCCGCAGGCGCGCTGGCCACGGTGAGCGCCTACGAGCCGCACGGCTGGAACCTGCTGCGCCTGCGGCTTTGGCGCGATCTGCCGCCGCCGTCGCCGGACGTCGGTCAAGCCTATGCCGTGGGCCACGTGTCCATGCCGGCAAGCGGCGATTGAGCTAACAGCACCCCGCTTTGCCTGTTTGCTTTTACCATTCCCGATTCCCCCCACTTCCCATTCCCGGCCCCCAATGACCCAGACCGCCCTGATCACCGGTGCCACCTCCGGTTTCGGCGCCGCCGCCGTGCGCCGCTTCGTCGCCGCCGGCTGGCGCGTGATCGCCACCGGCCGCCGCGCCGAGCGCCTGCAGCCGCTGCTCGCCGAGTTCGGCGCCGAGCGCGTGCACGTGGCGGCGTTCGACATCCGCGACGAAGCCGCGCTCGACGCGATGCTCGCCGAGTTGCCGGACGCGTTTCGCGGCATCGACCTGCTGGTCAACAACGCAGGCCTGGCGCAGGGCACCGCGCCGGCGCAGGCGGCGCTGCTGGACGACTGGCGCACGATGATCGACACCAACATCACCGCGCTGGTGACCCTGACCCATCGCCTGCTGCCGACGCTGATCCAGCGCCGCGGCGCGATCATCAACATCAGTTCGGTGGCCGCGCTGTACCCGTATCCGGGCGGCAATGCCTATGGCGGCACCAAGGCCTTCGTCAGCCAGTTCTCGCTGGGCCTGCGCTCGGACCTGCACGGCACCGGCGTGCGCGTGACCGCGATCGAGCCGGGCATGGCCGAGACCGAGTTCACCCTGGTCCGCACCCATGGCGACCAGGGCGCGTCGGACAAGCTGTACCACGGCGCGCAGCCGATGACCGCCGAGGACATCGCCGAGCAGATCTTCTGGGTCGCCACGCTGCCGCCGCACCTGAACATCAATCGGCTGGAAATCATGCCGGTGACGCAGTCCTTCGCCGGCTACCAGGTGGCTAGGAGCCGGGATTAGGGATTAGGGATTAGGGATTAGGGATTAGAAAAAGCGAAAGCGGCGCCGATGCGTGCGCCTGCCGACGGCCGTCGCAGCCAGGCGGCCGTCAGTTGCGCTCGCGACAGGCGAGGCAATTCACGGATGTCGTAAGCCAACGAGTCGCAAGGAATGTGGGAGACGTTGCTTCTCCCGAATCCCGAATCCCCAATCCCGGCTTTACTGCGCCTTGATCGCGATCGCCGGCAGGCCGCTGCCGGTCAGCTTCTGCTTGGCCTCGGCCAGTTCGCTGGCGGTGCCGTACGGGCCCATGCGCACGCGGTAGACGGTCTTGCCGCTGATCTGCGCCGACTCCACGCGCGCCGACAGGCCCAGCATCGCCAGCTTGGCCTTGGTCGATTCGGCATCGCCGGAGGCGCCGAACGAGCCGGCCTGCAGGATGTAGCGGGTGTTGTCCGGCGCCGCGGCGACAGCGGTTGCGGCGGGCGCCGTGGCGGCCGCGGACGGCTTGGCCGACGTGGCGGCGGTGCTGGCCGGCGCGCTCGCCGCTGCGGTTTCCGGCAGCGGGGTCGGATTGGCCAGTGCTGCCGTGCTCGCCGGTGCCGTGGCGGTCGCCGCGGTTGCCGTCGCCGGCGTGGCGGCCGCCTGCGGCGCGCGGGCCTTGCGGTTGGCTTCGGCGCGTGCGCTGGCCGCCAGTTCGGCGTCGGACATCTGCACTTCCTTGCCGGGCAACAGGGTGTAGAAGTCGTACTGGGTCTGCGCGTCCTTCTTGGCGTCGGGCTTGGTGCTGCCGGCCGCCGTCGCCGCCGGCTTGGGCAGTTCCGGTGCCGCGTCGACGTCGGCATCGGCCACCGGCGCCGGCTGCGCGTCCGGGTTGGCGCGCGGGCCGCCCACGCGCAGGAAGCCGTCGCCGTCCTTCTTGAACAGGCCGGGCGCGGCCAGGAACACCACTGCCGCGATCGCCACGCCGGCGATCAGCCACACCCATCCAGGCGTGCCGTTGCCGCTGTTGCGTCGCGCCTGCGTCTTACCGCGTCGTGCTGCCATCTACCGCTTCTCCACTCACATTTTTTCCGGGGCCGACACGCCCAGGAGGTTCAGGCCATTCGCCAGTACTTGCTGCGCCGCCACCGCCAGGGTCAACTTGGCGTTGCGCTCGCTCGCATCGTCCACCAGCACCGGGGTGCCGTGGTACCAGGTGTGGAACGCGGTCGCCAGTTCGCGCAGGTATTGCGCGATCAGGTGCGGCTCCAGCACATGCCCCGCATTCTCCACCACTTCCGGGTAGCGCGAGAGTTCCAGCATCAATTCCAGCGAGGTCGCATCGTTCAGCCGGTTCAGCTGGCCCAGGCCGTCGGCCTGGTCGTAGTCCAGCTTCTTCTCCTGCGCCTGGCGCAGCAGGCTGCACACGCGGGCATGCGCGTACTGCACGTAGAACACCGGATTGTCGTTGCTCTGCTGGCGCGCCAGGTCGATGTCGAAGGTCAGCTGCGAATCGGGCTTGCGCGCGATCAGGAACCAGCGCGTGGCGTCGCGGCCGGCTTCCTCGATCAGGTCGCGCAGGGTCAGGTAGCTGCCGGCGCGCTTGGACAGCTTCACTTCCTCGCCGCCGCGCATCACCGTGACCATCTGGTGCAGCACGTATTCCGGCCAACCCTTGGGGATGCCCAGGTCCATCGCCTGCAGGCCGGCGCGCACCCGCGCCAGCGAGCCGTGGTGGTCGGCGCCCAGCTCGGTGATCGCGCGCACGTAGCCGCGCTGCCACTTGGTCAGGTGATAGGCCACGTCCGGCACGAAGTAGGTGTAGCTGCCGTCGGACTTGCGCATCACCCGGTCCTTGTCGTCGCCGAAATCGGTCGATTTCAGCCACAGCGCGCCGCCTTCCTCGTAGGTGTGGCCGGAGGCGATCAGCTTCTGCACCGCCTCCTCGACCTTGCCGTCGCGGTACAGCGAGCTTTCCAGGAAGTAGATGTCGAAATCGACGCCGAACGCGGCCAGGTCGTGGTTCTGCTCGTTGCGCAGATAGGCCACGGCGAAGCGGCGGATCGCCTCCAGATCGTCCGGGTCCTTGGCACCGGTGACCAGATGGCCTTCCAGGTCCACCGAATCGCCGGCCAGGTAGGCGTTGGCCACGTCCTGGATGTAGTCGCCGCGGTAGCCTTCTTCCGGCCAGTCGGGGCTGTCGGGGGTCTTGCCCTGCGCGCGCGCCTGCACCGAGCGCGCCAGGTTCTCGATCTGGCCGCCGCCGTCGTTGTAGTAGAACTCGCGCTTGGCGTTCCAGCCGTTGGCGTCGAGCAGCCGCGCCAGGCAGTCGCCGATCGCCGCGGCGCGGCCGTGGCCCACGTGCAGCGGGCCGGTCGGGTTGGCCGAGACGTATTCCACGCCCACGGTGCGGCCGTTGCCGACCAGGCTGCGGCCGTAGTCCTCGCCCTGCTTGATCACCGCCAGCACTTCGCGCTGGTAGGCGCCGGGCCCGAGGTGGAAATTGATGAAGCCAGGGCCGGCGATCTCGACCCGGGTCACGTCGTCGTTGGCCGGCAACGCGGCGACCAGCTGCTGGGCCAGCGCGCGCGGATTGCCGCGCGCGGCCTTGGCCAGCAGCATCGCGACGTTGGTGGCGAAGTCGCCGTGCTCGCGGGTCTTGGGCCGCTCGACCACGAAGTCCGGCGGCAAGGTGTCGGCCGGCAGGGTGCCATTGGCGCGCAAGGCTTCGATGCCTTGACCGATCAGGGCGCGGAGTTGGGATTTCACGTGATCTCTGCTTGAAGCGCGGAACCGGCGATTTTACCCGACCCGCCGCCTCCCGGGCCGCGCCGGGTTCAGCCCGACCTCAGGCCGTCCGGCGACGGCGGGATTCGGGACCGGGTGTTCGGGCCCTGGAGCCCGACGGCCGCAGCGCTTTGGCGACTTCCAGGCCCGGCTCAGGCCCAGCCGCGCGCCGCCATCGACACCGGCGCGCCGTCGCCGACGATGAAGTGGTCCAGCAGGCGGATGTCCACCAGCCCCAGCGCCTGCTTCAGGCGCTGGGTGACGGCGTAGTCGGCGGGCGAGGGTTCCCGGTTCCCGGAGGGATGGTTGTGGCCGATGATCACCGCTGCCGCGTTGTGCGTCAGCGCGCGCCGCACCACTTCGCGCGGATGCACCTCGGCGCCGTCCAGGGTGCCGTGGAACAGCTCCTCGAACGCCAGCGAGCGGTGCTGCGTGTCCAGGAACAGCACCGCGAACACCTCGTGCGGCCACGCACGCAACCGCTGCGCGAAGTAGCGGCCGGCCGTGGCCGGGTCGGTCAGGGTGGTGCCGCGTTCCAGTTCGGCGGCCAGGTGGCGCTGGCCGAGTTCCAGCGCGGCCGCCAGCTGGCAGGCCCGCGCCGGGCCCAGTCCCGGCAGCCTGACCAGTTCGCCGGGCGGACGATCGAGCAGCGCGCGCAGCGGGCCGTGCCGCTGCAGCAGGTCGCGCGAGGTGCGGACCGCGTCGCTGCCGGCCAGGCCGGAGCCGAGGAAGATCGCCAGCAGTTCGGCGTCGGAGAGGGCCCGGGTGCCGCGTGCCAGCAGCTTCTCCCGGGGGCGTTCGTCGCAGGGCCAGTCGGATATGTGCATATCGCCAGATTGGCGGGCGATATGGCGCAACGGTATCAGGGCCGCAAAGGGCCATCGGGTAAGCTAATCGTTCTTGCATGGGTAGGACATTCCCGACGTGACCGGTACTTTCGAGGGGCCCCTGCAGGGGCGGCGTGTGCTGTTGTGCGTGGGCGGCGGCATCGCCGCCTACAAGGCGCTGGAACTGGTGCGGCGGCTGCGCGAGGCGGGTGCCGAGGTGCAGGTGGCGATGACCGCCGGCGCGCAGCAGTTCGTGACGCCGCTGAGCTTCCAGGCACTGTCCGCGCAGCCGACCCGCACCAGCCTGTGGGACAGCGCCGCCGAGCAGGCGATGGGCCACCTGGAGCTGGCGCGCTGGGCCGACCACGTGCTGGTGGCGCCGGCCACCGCCGACCTGCTGGCGCGGCTCGCCCACGGCCTGGCCGACGATCTGGTGACCACGCTGTGCCTGGCCAGCGCCGCGCCGCTGACCGTGTGCCCGGCGATGAACCACCGCATGTGGCTGCATCCGGCCACCCAGGCCAATGTCGCCACGCTGCGCCAGCGCGGCGCCGGCGTGATCGGACCGAACGACGGCCCGCTGGCCGAAGGCGAGTCCGGTCCTGGGCGCCTGGCCGAGCCGGAGCAGATCGTCGCCGCGCTGGCCGGCGGCCGCGCCGCGCCCGCGCATGCCCCCGCGGCCGCTGCGGTGCCCGCGACGGCCGCTTCCGGCGCGCTGCACGGCCTGCGCCTGCTGATCAGCGCCGGCCCCACCTACGAGGACCTGGACCCGGTGCGTTACCTCGGCAATCGCAGCAGCGGCAAGATGGGCTATGCCCTGGCCGCCGCCGCCGCGCGTCAGGGCGCCACGGTGGTCCTGGTCAGCGGCCCGGTGCACCTGCCCACGCCCGACGGCGTGCAGCGCGTCGACGTGCGCTCGGCCGCGCAGATGCGCGAAGCGGTGCTGGGCGCGCTGCCGGCCGACATCTACATCGGCACCGCCGCGGTCGCCGACTACACGCCCAAGCAGGTCGCCGCGCAGAAGATCAAGAAGAGCGGCGAGATGCTGACCCTGGAACTGGTGCGCACCCCGGACATCCTGGCCGAGGTCGCCGCGCAGACCCAGGCGCTGAAACTGGTGGTCGGCTTCGCCGCCGAGACCCACGACATCGAGCGCTACGCGCGTGGCAAACTCACTGACAAGCACCTGGACCTGATCATCGCCAACCAGGTGGGCGTGGCCGGCAACGGCTTCGAGAGCGACCAGAATGCCGCCACCGCCTATTGGCAGGAGGGCGCACGGAGCTTCCCGGCCGTGTCCAAGGCGCAACTGGCCGAACAATTGCTGGCCCTGATCGCGGAGCGACTGCACGCATGACCACCCCGACGCCGCACCCGCTGCAGGTCAAACTGCTCGACCCGCGCTTCGGCGACAGCTGGCCGCTGCCGGACTACGCCACCGAAGCCAGCGCCGGGCTCGACCTGCGCGCGGCCACCGAGGCGCCGCTGACCCTGGCGCCGGGCGATACCGCGCTGATCCCCAGCGGACTGTCCATCTACATCGCCGATCCGCAGCTGTGCGCGGTGGTCCTGCCGCGGTCCGGGCTGGGCCATCGCCACGGCATCGTGCTCGGCAACGGCACCGGCCTGATCGACGCCGACTACCAGGGACCGCTGCTGATCAGCGTCTGGAACCGCGGCCGCGAGCCGTTCACCATCGCCCCCGGCGACCGCATCGCACAGCTGGTGGTGATGCCGGTCGTGCGCGTAGCCCTGCAGGTGGTGGATACTTTCGCCGACAGCGCCAGGGGAACGGGTGGATTCGGCCATACCGGAGTGCGCTGACAGGGGATCGTCTGCATGAGCGAGGCAACACAACGGCGGCCGGCGCCGGACGGTTTGCGCAAGGCGGCACCGCTGCTGGCGCTGCTGCTGGCCATCCTGGCCGCGTGGTTCGGCTGGAGCGGCGCCCAGCAATGGCGCCAAGCGCATAGCGCCACAGCGCTGGAGCAGGCGCGCGACGCGGTGCTGGCGCAGACGTCGCAGGCGCTGGCGGCGGCCGGCAAGCGCTTCTCTGAGCAACTGCGGCAGCCCGCGGCGCAGGCCGCCCTGGCGCGCGGCGACGCGGCCGCGGCGGCGCAAGCGCTGCGCGAAGGCTGGAAGGAAGCGGAAGACGCGCAGGTGCTGGCCGGCGACCTGAGCGCCGGCTACGCCGACGTGGAACGCTTCGGCTACGGCCGCCTGGCGCTGCTGGAGAAGGCGCTGCTGACCGACGCGGTCGCCAGCGCGGTGGTGCGCGACGGCGGCGGGGCGCGGTTGGGACTGGCGGCGCCGGTGACCCTGGACACGGGCCCAGGCGTGGCCTACCTGCGCCTGCCGCTGCACGTGCTGACCGCGCCGGTGGCGCAGGCCACGGTCCCGGCCAGCGGCTACCTGGCGTTGCGCCAGGGCAGCTACGACGTGATCGGCGCCGGCGATAGCGGCCTGGCCGACCACGGCGACGCGTTGTCGCGCCCGATCGGCAAGACCGGGCTGCGGGTGGTCGCGGCATTGCCCGACGCCGAGGCCGGCCCGCTCGGCCTGGACGCGCTGCCATGCTTGATCGTCGCCGGCCTGCTCGGCTTTCTGACCCTGGCGGTGCTGCTGGCCGCGCGCGGCCGCCTGCCGCGGCCCAGCCGCGCCAAGGCCGACGCCGCGGGCGCCGCGCAGGAGCCCACCCTGCGCCAGAGCCTGCAGCAGCAGGAGCCGCCGCCGGCACCGCCGTTGCCCGAGGGCGAGGCCGCGCCGGCGAGGCTGGCCCCGGCGCAGACGGTGCCGGCCGCCATCTTCCGCGCCTACGACATCCGCGGCGTGGTCGGCCGCGATCTCAGCCCGCAGGTCGCCGCGCTGATCGGCCAGGCGATCGGCGCAGTGATGCAGGAGCAGGGGCTGAACGAGGTGGTGGTCGGCCGCGACGGCCGCCTGTCCGGCCCGGAACTGTCGGCGGCGCTGATCGAAGGCCTGCGCCGCGCCGGCTGCCACGTCACCGACATCGGCCTGGCGCCGACCCCGGTGGTGTACTTCGCCAGCTTCCATCTGCGCGCCGGCAGCTGCGTGGCGGTGACCGGCAGCCACAACCCGCCGGACTACAACGGCTTCAAGATCGTGGTCGGCGGCGAGACCCTGTCCGGCGCGGCGATCACCGACCTGTACGCGCGGATCAGCGAAGGCCGCCTGCCGACCGCCGCCGAACCGGGGCGGCTGGAGCAGCGCGACGTCGGCGACGACTACATCCAGCGCATCGCCGACGATGTGCAACTGGACCGCCCGCTCAAGGTGGTGGCCGATGCCGGCAACGGCGTGGGCGGCGAACTGGCGCCGCGGCTGCTGGAGGCGATCGGCGCGGAAGTGATCCCGCTGTATTGCGATGTCGACGGCACCTTCCCCAACCACCACCCCGATCCCAGCGAGCCGCACAACCTGGAAGACCTGATCCAGACGGTGAAGCGCTTCGACGCCGACCTGGGCATCGCCTTCGACGGCGATGCCGACCGGCTCGGCGTGGTCACCAAGGAAGGCACGGTGATCTATCCCGACCGCCTGCTGATGCTGTTCGCCGCCGACGTGCTGCAGCGCAACCCCGGCGCGCTGGTGATCTACGACGTCAAGTGCACCGGCAAGCTGTCGGACTACGTGCTGCGCAACGGCGGCAGCCCGATGGTGTGGAAGACCGGGCATTCGCTGATCAAGGCGAAGATGCGCGAGACCGATGCCGAGCTGGCCGGCGAGATGAGCGGGCACTTCTTCTTCAAGGAGCGCTGGTACGGTTTCGACGACGGCCTGTACGCGGCGGCGCGGCTGCTGGAGATCCTGGCGCAGCGCGAGGAGAGCCCGTCCGAGGTGCTGGCCGAGCTGCCCGACAGCGTGTCCACGCCGGAGATCAAGCTGCCGCTGGACGGGCACGACGCGCATGCGCTGGTCGCGCAGCTGGTCGTCGCGGCGCAGCAGGACGACTCGCCGTTCGCGGGCGCGCGGCTGCTCACCATCGACGGCCTGCGTGCGGACTTCCCCGACGGCTGGGGCCTGGTGCGCGCGTCCAACACCACCCCGGTGCTGGTGCTGCGGTTCGAGGCCGACAGCAGCGCCGCGCTGGAGCGGATCAAGGACCTGTTCCGCAGCCAACTGCAGGCGCTGCTGCCGTCGCTGGCGCCGGGATTCTGAGGCGCGTCCGGCCCGGCGTGCCGCCGCCCGCGGCGGCGACGAGTGACGGCAGCCACGCGTAGTTCCTGTAGAAGGGGCTTTCGGCCCCGACTGCATTCAGAGCCGCCGGGGCCGGCGGGCTTCATTCGTCGCGACTGAAGTCGCTCCCACAAGACGCGTGAGCAGCCGGCTGGGTGGACTGTGAAAGGGGCTTCAGCCCCGACTGCATCCCGGGGGCCGCCCCAAGCCTCCTGGCTTCATTTCGTCGCGACTGAAGTCGCTCCCACAGGCGCGTGAGCAGCCGCTGGTGCACTGTGGGAGGGGCTTCAGCTCCGACTGCATCTGGGCGTCGCTCCAAGTTTGCTGGATTCATTCGTCGCGACCGAAGTCGCTCCCACAAGACGCGTGAGCAGCGGGCTGGGTGCATGTGGGAGGGGCTTTAGCCCCGACTGCATCCTGTGGGCTGCCCAAGCCTGTGGGCTTCGTTCGTCGCGACTGAAGTCGCTCCCACAAGACGCGTGAGCAGCGGGCCAGTTGCACTTGGGGCTTCAGCGCCCGACATTCCTGCCGCCGCGGCAATGCGTAGTCGCCCGGCTGCCTCCGGCCGGGCGCTGCGCTCAGCCGCCGGTCGTCGTCGCGGCCGTGCCCGGCCGCTTTGCCGCGCGATAGCGTTGCAGCGTGTCGTCGATTTCCTGGTCCAGGCCGAGCCGCTGCTGCTCGAAGTTCTTCTGCATGCGCAGCTGCCACAGCAGCGCACGATGCCGCTGCTGCACGTCCTCGGCAATCTTGCCGGCCACTTTCTGCCCGGCCAGCTCGCGCGTGCCGGCGTTGGCGAGCACGCCGACCAGGCCCTCGCGCAGGCTGTTGACGTTGTAGCGCGCGGTGTTGATGTTGTTGTCGACGATGCCGATGCGCTCGGAGAACACCCGGCGCAGTTCCTCCTCGGTCTGGAACGACAGCAGCATCGCCTGGTCGGTGCGCTTGCGCGTCTCCAGCGCCGCCTGGTCGGCGCGCTGCTGCGCGGCATCGGCGGCGGCCGCGGCGCGTTCCTCGGCGCTCAGCGCGCGACCGACCGCGCCGCTGCGCAGCCCGCTCTTGGCGTTGAATTCGTCGCGCGCCTGGTTCACCGCTTCCGGCGGCAGCGCATCGCTGCACACGCGCTGCCCGCCCTGGTTCCAGCAGTACAGTTTCTTGGACGGCGCCGGCTGCGCCGCGGCCGGCAGCGCAAGCAGCACGAGCAGGGCCGGCAAGGCGCGGCCCCAGCGTTGTTGGATCGGCATCGTGGCAGCCCCCTGCTGTCAGCCTGACGGATCGCAGCCGTAGCGTGCCCGGTAGGCCAGCAGCGGTTCGCGGAAGCCGACAAGGTCCGCGTTTCCATCGATGAATGCAAGCAGGTCGCCCAGGTGCGCGACCGACACCACAGGAATGCCGGCCTCGGCCGCCACCGCCTGCGCCGCCGAGCGCCGGTCGTGCTCGCCGGCGATCTCCTGCCGGTCCAGCGCGACCAGAATTCCCGCCGGGATGCCGCCCGCTTCGCGGATGATGGCCAGCGCCTCGCGGATCGCGGTGCCGGCGGTGATCACGTCGTCGACGATCAGCACCCGGCGCCCGGCCAGCGGCGCGCCGATCAGGCTGCCGCCCTCGCCATGCGCCTTGGCTTCCTTGCGGTTGAACGCCAGCGGCAGGTTGCGGTCGCGCTGCGCGTACTCGCAGGCCAGCGCGGTCGCCAGCGGGATGCCCTTGTAGGCCGGGCCGAACAGCAGGTCGAAATCGAGTCCGGCCGCGTCGGCCGCATCGGCGTAGCACGCCGTCAGGCGCACCATCGTGGCGCCGGAATCGAAGCGCCCGGCATTGAAGAAATAGGGGCTCAGGCGCCCGGACTTCAGCGTGAACTCGCCGAAGCGCAGCGCTTGCGCGTCCAGGGCCAGTTGCAGGAAGCGTTGCCGGTAGTCGGTCATTGGAGTGCAGGGATTCGCGATTGGGGATGACGGGATTCGTGAAAGCATAGCTGGTCGCGGCCGTGCAGCGTCCACGCATGGGGTACGCTTTCACGAATCCCCAATCCCCCCATCCCGAATCCTGGTTCTTCCATGCGCATCATCAGCTTCAACGCCAACGGCCTGCGCTCGGCCGCCACCAAGGGCTTCTTCGAGTGGTTCTCCGGCCAGCACGCCGACGTGCTGTGCGTGCAGGAGACCAAGGCGCAGGAGCATCAGCTGGCCGGGCCGGCGTTCCTGCCGGACGGTTACCGGGCCTGGTTCCGCGATGCCAGCACCAAGAAGGGCTACAGCGGCGTGGCCATCTACAGCAAGCGCGAGCCCGACGAGGTGCGCACCGCGCTGGGCTGGCCGGAGTTCGACGAGGAGGGTCGCTACCTGGAGGCGCGCTTCGGCAACCTGAGCGTGGTCTCGTTCTACATCCCCTCCGGCTCGTCGGGCGAACTGCGCCAGGGCTACAAGTTCCAGGTCATGGACTGGCTGCGGCCGATCCTCGTGGAGTGGCTGAACAGCGGCCGCGACTACGTGCTGTGCGGCGACTGGAACATCGTGCGCTCGGCGCTGGACATCAAGAACTGGAAGTCCAACCAGAAGAATTCCGGCTGCCTGCCGCCGGAGCGCGACTGGCTCAACGGCCTGTGCGCCGACCGTGCCGAGGAGGCCGACCCGGCCGGCGGCCGCGGCTGGGTCGACGCCTACCGCGCGCTGCACCCGGACGGCCAGGACTACACCTGGTGGAGCAACCGCGGCGCCGCGCGCGCCAACGACGTCGGTTGGCGCATCGACTACCAGTTCGTGACCCCGTCGCTGCGCGAGCGCCTGCAGGGCTGCTCGATCTACACCGCGCAGCGCTTCTCCGACCATGCGCCGTTCGTGGTGGACTACCGCGAATGAGCGTCGCCGCCAAGCCCCGCCAGTCCTGGAAGCAGGTGCTGACCAATCTTCGTCAGCGCAAGGTACTGGCGATGCTGCTGCTGGGCTTCAGTTCCGGATTGCCGCTGTACCTGGTCGGCAACACGCTTGGCTTCTGGATGCGGAAGGAAGGCGCGGACCTGAGCACGATCGGCTTCCTCTCCTGGGTCGGGCTGGCCTATTCGCTGAAATTCCTGTGGGCACCGATCGTAGACAAGACCGACGTGCCCATGCTCGGCAGGCTCGGTCGCCGGCGCGGCTGGATGTTGCTGTCGCAGATCGTGGTGGCGGTGGGTCTGGTCGGCATGGCGCTGATCCAGCCCAAGGGCGGGAATCTGCTGTTCCTGGGGCTTGCCTGGGAGCACATCGTCGTGTTCGGCGTGATGGCGATCCTGGTCGCCTTCGCTGCCTCGACCCAGGACATCGTGATCGATGCCTGGCGTATCGAGATCGCCGACAACAGCGAACAGCTCGGCCTGCTGACCTCTTCATCGGCGCTGGGCTATCGCACCGCGCTGCTGGTCACCGACGCGCTGATCCTGATGATCGCAGCGCGGGTAGGCTGGCAGGTGTCCTACGAGGTCATGGCGGCGCTGATGGCGGTGGGCGTGGCCGCCGTGTTGATGGCGCGCGAGCCGGCGCGCGAGGTTGCCGCCGTGCAGGCGCAAACGGCGCGGCTGTGGACGCCGCGGGGCTTGTTCGACGCGGTGCTCGGTCCGTTTGTTGCCTTTTTCCGGGAACACCGCAGCGCCGCTATCCTGATCCTGCTATCGATCAGTGTTTATCGCCTGGCGGACTTTGTGATGGGCCCTATGGCCAATCCGTTCTACGTCGACCTCGGCCTGTCCGAAGACACCGTCGGCGCCGTGCGTGGCTCGGTGGGCCTGGTGGCGACGTTCTTCGGCATCGCCGCTGCCGGCCTGGTCTCGGTCCGCTGGGGCGTGCTGGCCGCGTTGCTGGCTGGTGCCGTCCTGGGCCCGTGTTCGAACCTGGCCTTTGCCTGGCTGGCCTACGACGGGGCGGACCTGCCCCGCTTCGCGACGGCGATGGCGATCGACAATTTCGCCAATGGTTTCGCCGGCACGGCGTTGATCGCCTACATGTCCAGCCTGACCAGCATTGGCTACACCGCCACTCAGTACGCATTGCTCAGCTCGTTCTACGCCATGCCCGGCAAGGCCCTGAAAGGCTTCTCCGGCTGGTCGGTGCAGACGCTGGCGCAAGGGCGCACGCTGCTGGAAGGGTACGCGCTGTTCTTCATCGGGACCGCGCTGATGGCGATTCCCGTGGTGATCCTGTGCACGGTGCTGATATTCCAGCAGCGCCGCCGCGCGGCCGCTGCGCCTTCCTGACGCTTGCAGATGGTCGGCGCTGCCCGGGAACGCTGCAGCGTCCCCGAGGCAGGCATCGGCACGCCGGTGATTGAAAGCCTCCAGCGAGTTGCGGATGATGGGCGCGGCGCATGGGGTGCGCCGCCGTCCGCTGGGGAGTCCGCATGACCGATCTGCTGTTGCGCGACATCGACCCCATCCTGGTCGATCGGATCCGCCGCATCGCCGTGGCCCGTGGCTGGACCCAGCACCAGACCGTGCTCAGCCTGATCGAGCAGGGCCTGTTCGCCAGCGAGCACGAAGTGCGCAGCGGCTTCGAGAACCCCGAAGTGGATGTGCTGTCCGAGGCCATCGCCGCGCTGCGCGAGCTGCCGGCGGGCAGCGGATTCTGAGCCGCGCGCCGCGGCCATCGGCGCAGACCGAGCCGCTGCCGCGCAGCGCCCCGCTCACGCCAGGTGGATGGCGCCCAGGATGCGCGGCCCGCGCGCGCCGCTGACCGACGGCAGGTTGCCGGGCCGCCCGGCCAGGGTCTGCCGCGCCAGCCAGGCGAAGCCCATCGCCTCCACGTAGTCAGGATCCAGGCCCATCGCCTGGGTCGACAGCACCTGCACGCCGGGCAGCCGCGCCTGCAGCCGCGCCAGCAACAGCGGGTTGTGCACGCCGCCGCCGCACACCAGCAGCTGCCGGGTCGCCGGCTGTTGCGCCAGCAGCGCATCGGCGACGGTGGCCGCGGTCAGTTCCAGCAGGGTCGCCTGCACCGCCGCGGCCGGGTGCGCGGCCGGCGCCAGCTGCGCGTCCACCCAGCGCAGGTGGAACTGCTCGCGCCCGGTGCTCTTGGGCGGGGCCAGCGCGAACCAGGGATCGCCCAGCAAGCGCTGCAACAGGCCCTCGTCGACCTGGCCGCTGGCGGCGAAGGCGCCGCCGGCGTCGTAGGGCTGGCCCAGGTGGCGCTGGCACCACGCGTCGAGCAGCGCGTTGGCCGGGCCGGTGTCGAAGCCGCGGACGTCGCCGTGCGCCGGCAACAGGGTCAGGTTGCCGATGCCGCCCAGGTTCAGCACCGCCCGGTCCTCGTGCGCCGCGCCGAGCATCGCCGCATGGAAGGCCGGCATCAGCGGCGCGCCATGGCCGCCGGCGGCGACGTCGCGGCGGCGGAAATCGCACACCGTGGCGATGCCGGTCAGCTCGGCGATGCGGTTGCCGTCGCCCAGTTGCCAGGTGAAAGCAGGATCGGCCAGCGGCCGGTGGCGCACGGTCTGCCCATGCGAGCCGATCGCACGGACCGCGGCGGGCGCGATCCCTGCTTCCTCGAGCAGGCGCAGCGCGGCCTCGGCGAAGGCGATCGCCACTTCGGCATCGAGCCGGCCCAGCGTGTCCAGCGAATCGATGTCGCCGCCTTCGCCCAGCGCGATCAACGCCTCGCGCTGGCGCGGCGTCCAGGCATAGGTGCGGCCCAGGCGCAGCTGCGTTCGGCCATCGGCACCGAAGTGCACCAGCGCGGCGTCGATGCCATCGGCACTGGTGCCGGACATCAGGCCCAGGAACAGGGCGTCGTCGTCGATGGCGGTCGGTTCGGGCATGGCAGGGCCTGGGCAGCGGTCAGCGCCGCAGCGTGGGCGAGGGGCGGCGGCGCGTCAATCGGCGCCGGCCCCGGACGCGACGTGCGGCTCAGCCGGCGTCGTTGGACGCCGGCTTGGCCGAGGCGACGGTTTTCTTCTTCTTCGGCGATGCATCGTTCTTCGCCGGCGTCGCGTCGGCGTAGATCAGCTTCTCCACGCGCTGGATGCGGGCCAGCGCCGGCGAGGTTTGCGCACGGAACGCGGCCAGCTCCGCACCGGCCAGCGGCGTGGGCGGCGGCATCGTCACCGACGCCGGGTTGCGCTGCACCCCGTCCACGCGGAATTCGTAGTGCAGGTGCGGACCGGTGGCCATGCCGGTCATGCCGACGAAGCCGATCACCGTGCCTTGGTTGATGCGCTGGCCGGCCCTGATGCCGCCGAAGCGCGACATGTGCCCGTACAGCGTGCTGTAGCCCTTGCCGTGGTCCAGGATCACCACGTTGCCGTAGCCGCGCTGGGTGCCGACGTACTGCACCTTGGCATCGCCGGCGGCCATGATCGGGGTGCCGGACGGCGCTGCGTAGTCGATGCCCTTGTGCATGCGCATGGTGCCCAGCACCGGATGCTTGCGCGCGCCGAAGGTCGAGCTGATGCGGCTGTAGGACACCGGCATGCGGATGAAGCTCTTCTTCAGCGGCCGCCCGGTGACGTCGAAGTATTCGGCCGGCTTGCCGTTCTGCTCGAAGCGGAAGCCGCTGTAGGTCTTGCCGCGGGTGGTGAAGGTCGCAGCGAGGATCTTGCTGGTGTCGATCCGCTCGCCTTCGCGCCAGGTCTCGTCCATCACCACGCTGAAGCGGTCGCCCGGCTGCAGGTCCTTGTCGAAGTCGATGTCGTACTTGAAGATCTCGTCGGTCATCGTCGCGATCGCCGACGGCGACAGCCCGGCCCTGCGCGCGGCCACATACAGCGAACTGGTGATTTCGCCGCTGATGACCGCAGTGCGAGTGCTGGTCTCGCGCTCGGTCACCTTCTCGCGGATGTCATCGCCGAGCAGCGACAGTTCCACCCGGTGAGTGGCGTCGCGGTCGAAGCGGATGCCGCGCAGGCTGCCGGCCACCGGCAGGTCGAAGCCGATCTCGGCGCCCGGGCGCAGCTTGGTCAGCGCCTCGCGGGTGCCCGGGTGATCCAGCACCTGGTGCATCACCGTGGCCGGGATGTCGAGCTGCTCGAATACCGCGCCCAGGGTCTGCCCGGGCTGGATGCGCACCACCTGCCAGCTGTCGCCGGCCACGCCCTGCTGCTGGGCCAGCGAGATCGGCGGCAACGGCAGCGGCAGCGTCGCGTGCGTGGTCTGCAGCGGCACGTCGATGGCATTGGAGAAGCCGGGCACGATCGTGGCCACCAGCGCGCCGATGGTGGCGAACAGGCTGGCGTGGATCCAGTGGCGGCGCGTCCAGCGGCCGGTGGGGAAGTGCTGGGTCAGCTGCCGATGCAGTGCGGTGTCGTGGAGGACATGGAGACGTTGCTGGAAGCGCTGCTTGCGCGCGCGTTCCTGATCGCTTTCGCTGTTCTGCATCAAGGCATCCTCGTGAGCCCGAAGCGCGAGCTCAAAACTCGGCTACCATAAACATCGATCAACAGCGCGTCAAACCATTGAGCCGGCTCAAGTTTTCGCCGGCCGCGCGGTTAACTCGCACTTAACGCCATTCATGTTTGTCCGGATGCAACCCGTCGGAGTTCCGTTTTGTCCACGATTGAAGAGTCTCTTGCCCTGATCGGCCGCGGTGCCGACGAAATCCTCAAGCGCGAAGAGCTGGAAGCGCGTTTGCGCACCGGCCGCCCGCTGCGCGTGAAGGCCGGTTTCGACCCGACCGCGCCGGACCTGCACATCGGCCACACCGTATTGCTGAACAAGATGCGCCAGTTTCAGCAGCTCGGCCATCAGGTGATCTTCCTGATCGGCGACTTCACCGGGATGATCGGCGACCCCACCGGCAAGAACGTCACCCGCAAACCGCTCACCCGCGAGGACGTGCTCGCCAACGCGCGCACCTACGAGGAGCAGGTGTTCAAGGTGCTGGACCGCGAGCGCACCGAAGTGCGCTTCAATTCCGAATGGTTCGGGCAGATGAGCGCCGCCGACATGATCCGCTTGGCCGGCCAGCACACGGTGGCGCGCATGCTCGAGCGCGACGACTTCGCCAAGCGCTACGCCGCGCAGCAATCCATCGCCATCCACGAATTCCTGTATCCGCTGGTGCAGGGCTACGACTCGGTAGCCCTGAAGGCCGACGTCGAGTTGGGCGGCACCGACCAGAAGTTCAACCTGCTGATGGGGCGCGGCCTGCAGGAGCACTACGGGCAGCCGGCGCAGATCGTGCTGACCATGCCGCTGCTGGAGGGCTTGGACGGGGTCAACAAGATGTCCAAGTCGCTGGGCAACTACATCGGCATCAGCGAACCGCCGATCGACATCGTCACCAAGACCATGAAGATCGGCGACGAGCTGATGTGGCGCTGGATCGAACTGCTGTCCTTCGAGATCGGCCTGAACGAGGCGCAGGAGCTGCAACAGCAGGTGCAGGCCGGCAGCCTGCACCCGCGCGAAGTGAAGCTGCGCCTGGCGCGCGAACTGACCACGCGCTTCCACGACGCGGCAGCGGCCGAACAGGCCATCGTCGGCTGGCACGCGGTGGTGACCGGGCAGGGCGACACCAGCGCACTGCCGCTGCAGCAAGTGACGGTGCCGGCAGAAGGGCTGCGGATCGCCGCGTTGCTGACCGCCGCTGGGCTGACTGCCAGCAACTCCGAGGCCAGCCGCAAGCTGAAGGAACGCGCAGTGCGCGTCGCCGGTGAAGTGGTCGAGGATCCGCAGCAGAACTTCGCGCCCGGATTCGAAGGTGTTCTGCAGGTGGGCAAGCGGACCTTCGCCCGCGTGAGCCTGGTCTCGGCTTAAATACGCGGCCAAGCGCCGGCTGTCGGAGGCGCTGCCGAGTGGCTTCCAAGCGGGATCTGCGGTATGCGATGCGATCTACTGCGTGGAGTGGATCGCATAAAGCGCGTCTGGCGACGGCGCAGTGAAAAAATCTTTCACACCCCCTTCCCAAGCGCCGCGTTTGCAGCCATACTTTCCCTCCCCCGACGCAATGCCTTGCGGCAGCGCAACAGCAACGCGGAAGGGACGTCAGAAACCTCCTCAAAAAGGTATTGACGGCAACAAAAAAGCCGCTATGATGGGCGGCTCGGTTCAGCGGAAAGCCTTCGGGTTTGGGTTGAACCGGCGGCAAGATCTCGGAAACGAGGTGTTGACGGAAAGAAAAAGTCCGCTATAATGGGCGGCTCGCTACGACGGAAACGTCGCAGTGACAAGGGAAAGGCGCTGAGGCCGGCCCCAAAGTTCTTTGACAGTGTGCGCAGGTAACTTGTGAGGGCGCCTGCAGGTGGAAGTATGTCCATCTTGCAGACGTTCGAATCAAGAGCAACAAATCAATTGCTAAGCAAGCGATACGTAAGCTTGGTTTGAACTCTGCATATCAAAGTATTGGCCTTCGGGCCTGTAATTTTAAGTGAAGAGTTTGATCCTGGCTCAGAGTGAACGCTGGCGGCAGGCCTAACACATGCAAGTCGAACGGCAGCACAGTGGTAGCAATACCATGGGTGGCGAGTGGCGGACGGGTGAGGAATACATCGGAATCTACCTTTTCGTGGGGGATAACGTAGGGAAACTTACGCTAATACCGCATACGACCTTAGGGTGAAAGCGGAGGACCTTCGGGCTTCGCGCGGATAGATGAGCCGATGTCGGATTAGCTAGTTGGCGGGGTAAAGGCCCACCAAGGCGACGATCCGTAGCTGGTCTGAGAGGATGATCAGCCACACTGGAACTGAGACACGGTCCAGACTCCTACGGGAGGCAGCAGTGGGGAATATTGGACAATGGGCGCAAGCCTGATCCAGCCATGCCGCGTGGGTGAAGAAGGCCTTCGGGTTGTAAAGCCCTTTTGTTGGGAAAGAAAAGCAGTCGGTTAATACCCGATTGTTCTGACGGTACCCAAAGAATAAGCACCGGCTAACTTCGTGCCAGCAGCCGCGGTAATACGAAGGGTGCAAGCGTTACTCGGA
Source organism: Xanthomonas sp. CFBP 8443 (assembly GCF_025666195.1). Taxonomy (NCBI): domain Bacteria; kingdom Pseudomonadati; phylum Pseudomonadota; class Gammaproteobacteria; order Lysobacterales; family Lysobacteraceae; genus Xanthomonas; species Xanthomonas sp. CFBP 8443. Next base: position 4,706,722 of record NZ_CP102592.1, on the reverse strand, counting down.
ATTACTGGGCGTAAAGCGTGCGTAGGTGGTTGTTTAAGTCCGTTGTGAAAGCCCTGGGCTCAACCTGGGAATTGCAGTGGATACTGGGCAACTAGAGTGTGGTAGAGGATGGCGGAATTCCCGGTGTAGCAGTGAAATGCGTAGAGATCGGGAGGAACATCTGTGGCGAAGGCGGCCATCTGGACCAACACTGACACTGAGGCACGAAAGCGTGGGGAGCAAACAGGATTAGATACCCTGGTAGTCCACGCCCTAAACGATGCGAACTGGATGTTGGGTGCAACTTGGCACGCAGTATCGAAGCTAACGCGTTAAGTTCGCCGCCTGGGGAGTACGGTCGCAAGACTGAAACTCAAAGGAATTGACGGGGGCCCGCACAAGCGGTGGAGTATGTGGTTTAATTCGATGCAACGCGAAGAACCTTACCTGGTCTTGACATCCACGGAACTTTCCAGAGATGGATTGGTGCCTTCGGGAACCGTGAGACAGGTGCTGCATGGCTGTCGTCAGCTCGTGTCGTGAGATGTTGGGTTAAGTCCCGCAACGAGCGCAACCCTTGTCCTTAGTTGCCAGCACGTAATGGTGGGAACTCTAAGGAGACCGCCGGTGACAAACCGGAGGAAGGTGGGGATGACGTCAAGTCATCATGGCCCTTACGACCAGGGCTACACACGTACTACAATGGTGAGGACAGAGGGCTGCAAGCTCGCGAGAGTAAGCCAATCCCAGAAACCTCATCTCAGTCCGGATTGGAGTCTGCAACTCGACTCCATGAAGTCGGAATCGCTAGTAATCGCAGATCAGCATTGCTGCGGTGAATACGTTCCCGGGCCTTGTACACACCGCCCGTCACACCATGGGAGTTTGTTGCACCAGAAGCAGGTAGCTTAACCTTCGGGAGGGCGCTTGCCACGGTGTGGCCGATGACTGGGGTGAAGTCGTAACAAGGTAGCCGTATCGGAAGGTGCGGCTGGATCACCTCCTTTTGAGCAAGACAACTACGCCTACAGGCGTCCTCACAAGTAACCTGCATTCAGAGAGTTCCGCCACAGGGCGGGGCACCCCGATTTCGGGGCCATAGCTCAGCTGGGAGAGCACCTGCTTTGCAAGCAGGGGGTCGTCGGTTCGATCCCGACTGGCTCCACCAGATTTGCAGATCCCTCTGCAAGAGCCCGCGCATCCATGTGCGGACTGTCTAGGGGAACTGCAGGAGCAAAGACTTTGGGTCTGTAGCTCAGGTGGTTAGAGCGCACCCCTGATAAGGGTGAGGTCGGTGGTTCGAGTCCTCCCAGACCCACCACTCTGAATGTAATAAGCACACTAAGAATTTAAGATGCGCCAGCACTGAGGCTGGGGTATGTTCTTTTAAAATTTGTGACGTAGCGAGCGTTTGAGATCAAACTATCTTGACGTGTCGTTGTGGCTAAGGCGGGGACCTCGAGTCCCTAGAAATTGAGTCGTTATAGTTCGCGTCCGGGCTTTGTACCCCCGGACTCAGCATGACCTTGAGGCAACTTGAGGTTATATGGTCAAGCGAATAAGCGCACACGGTGGATGCCTTGGCGGTCAGAGGCGATGAAGGACGTGGCAGCCTGCGAAAAGTGTCGGGGAGCTGGCAACAAGCTTTGATCCGGCAATGTCCGAATGGGGAAACCCACTGCTTCGGCAGTATCCTGCAGTGAATACATAGCTGCTGGAAGCGAACCCGGTGAACTGAAATATCTAAGTAACCGGAGGAAAAGAAATCAACCGAGATTCCCTAAGTAGTGACGAGCGAACGGGGACTAGCCCTTAAGCTGGTATGGTTCTAGAAAAACAACCTGGAAAGGTTGGCCATAGAAGGTGATAGCCCTGTATTTAAAAGGGCCATTCCAGTGAAGACGAGTAGGGCGGGGCACGTGAAACCCTGTCTGAATATGGGGGGACCATCCTCCAAGGCTAAATACTCCTGACCGACCGATAGTGAACCAGTACCGTGAGGGAAAGGCGAAAAGAACCCCGGAGAGGGGAGTGAAATAGATCCTGAAACCGTGTGCGTACAAGCAGTAGGAGCTCGCAAGAGTGACTGCGTACCTTTTGTATAATGGGTCAGCGACTTACTGTTCGTGGCAAGCTTAACCGTATAGGGGAGGCGAAGGGAAACCGAGTCTGATAAGGGCGCATAGTCGCGGGCAGTAGACCCGAAACCGGGTGATCTAGTCATGCCCAGGGTGAAGGTCAGGTAACACTGACTGGAGGCCCGAACCCACTCCCGTTGCAAAGGTAGGGGATGAGGTGTGATTAGGAGTGAAAAGCTAATCGAACCCGGAGATAGCTGGTTCTCCTCGAAAGCTATTTAGGTAGCGCCTCGGACGAATACTGCTGGGGGTAGAGCACTGTTATGGCTAGGGGGTCATCGCGACTTACCAAACCATTGCAAACTCCGAATACCAGTACGTACTATCCGGGAGACACACGGCGGGTGCTAACGTCCGTCGTGAAAAGGGAAACAACCCAGACCCACAGCTAAGGTCCCAAATTCACTGCTAAGTGGAAAACGATGTGGAAAGGCACAGACAGCCAGGAGGTTGGCTTAGAAGCAGCCACCCTTTAAAGAAAGCGTAATAGCTCACTGGTCGAGTCGGTCTGCGCGGAAGATTTAACGGGGCTAAGCAGTGAACCGAAGCTTGGGGTGCATCGCGATAAGCGATGCGCGGTAGAGGAGCGTTCCGTAAGCCGTTGAAGGTGGATTGAGAAGTCCGCTGGAGGTATCGGAAGTGCGAATGCTGACATGAGTAACGATAATGCGGGTGAAAAACCCGCACGCCGAAAGCCCAAGGTTTCCTTGCGCAACGTTAATCGGCGCAGGGTGAGTCGGCCCCTAAGGCGAGGGCGAAAGCCGTAGTCGATGGGAAGCAGGTTAATATTCCTGCACCTCGCGTAAGTGCGATGGAGGGACGGAGAAGGTTAGGTGTACCGGGCGTTGGTTGTCCCGGGGAAAGGCGGTAGGTTTGGATCTTTGGCAAATCCGGGATCCTTTAAGACCGAGCACCGAGACGAGTCTTTTAGACGAAGTCACTGATACCACGCTTCCAGGAAAAGCTCCTAAGCTTCAGCTTACGCAGACCGTACCGTAAACCGACACAGGTGGGTAGGATGAGAATTCTCAGGCGCTTGAGAGAACTCGGGTGAAGGAACTAGGCAACATGGCACCGTAACTTCGGGAGAAGGTGCACCCTTTTTGGTGGCTCATGCGAGCTATAGCTGAAGAGGGTCGCAGAAACCAGGCCGCTGCGACTGTTTATCAAAAACACAGCACTCTGCAAACACGAAAGTGGACGTATAGGGTGTGACGCCTGCCCGGTGCTGGAAGGTTAATTGATGGGGTCAGCCGCAAGGCGAAGCTCTTGATCGAAGCCCCAGTAAACGGCGGCCGTAACTATAACGGTCCTAAGGTAGCGAAATTCCTTGTCGGGTAAGTTCCGACCTGCACGAATGGCGTAACGACAGCGGCGCTGTCTCCACCCGAGACTCAGTGAAATTGAAATCGCTGTGAAGATGCAGCGTTCCCGTGGCAAGACGGAAAGACCCCGTGAACCTTTACTATAGCTTTACACTGAACGTTGAGTTCGTCTGTGTAGGATAGGTGGGAGGCTATGAAACTGTGGCGCTAGCTGCAGTGGAGCCAACCTTGAAATACCACCCTGTCGTGCTTGACGTTCTAACCTAGGTCCGTAATCCGGATCGGGGACCGTGTATGGTGGGTAGTTTGACTGGGGCGGTCTCCTCCTAAAGAGTAACGGAGGAGCACGAAGGTACGCTCAGCGCGGTCGGACATCGCGCACTGTGTGCAAAGGCATAAGCGTGCTTGACTGCAAGATCGACGGATCAAGCAGGTACGAAAGTAGGTCTTAGTGATCCGGTGGTTCTGTATGGAAGGGCCATCGCTCAACGGATAAAAGGTACTCCGGGGATAACAGGCTGATACCGCCCAAGAGTTCATATCGACGGCGGTGTTTGGCACCTCGATGTCGGCTCATCACATCCTGGGGCTGTAGTCGGTCCCAAGGGTATGGCTGTTCGCCATTTAAAGTGGTACGCGAGCTGGGTTCAGAACGTCGTGAGACAGTTCGGTCCCTATCTGCCATGGGCGTTGGAAGTTTGAGAGGGGCTGCTCCTAGTACGAGAGGACCGGAGTGGACGAACCTCTGGTGTTCCGGTTGTCACGCCAGTGGCATTGCCGGGTAGCTATGTTCGGAAGCGATAACCGCTGAAAGCATCTAAGCGGGAAGCGCGCCTCAAGATGAGACTTCCCGGGGCACAAGCCCCCTTAAGGAACCATGTAGACTACGTGGTTGATAGGTCAGGTGTGTAAGTGCAGCAATGCATTGAGCTAACTGATACTAATGATCCGTGCGGCTTGACCATATAACCTCAAGGTGCTTCCAAGCATCCCTTAGCACGACACACGTCGATAGCTATCCAATCGCTCGCTACGTCACACCCTATGAGAGGCTGGCGCCAGTTGCCGTCTTCGACACCGCACATCCGTGCCACGTCCGAAGCTAGCAACCCGGCGACACTCCAACCGTCTCCCTGGTGAAATTAGCGCTGTGGAACCACCCGATCCCATCCCGAACTCGGAAGTGAAACGCAGCTGCGCCGATGGTAGTGTGGCTCAAGCCATGCGAGAGTAGGTCATCGCCAGGGGCTTTACCCCAAATCCCCGTCCGCAAGGACGGGGATTTTTTATTGCCTGCGAGAAAGCAGCAACACCTCAGTCGTTCTGCGCGCTCACCACGCTGCCGTCCGTCGGGTCCGCGTACACCTCCACCCGCTGACCCGTCGACGTCTGCGCCTGCGCTTCCCACAACCCGTCGTCGTACTTGAGGTCGTGTACCTGCGAGTACCCCGACGCCGTCAGCGCCGCGCGTACCTCCGCCTCGCTCAGCTTCGACGGCACCCCTTCCGCATACACCCGGCCACCGCGCGCGCCCACCCGCACGTCGCCGCGCTGGCCGTCGCCGCTCGTCGCTTCCGTCTTCCACAGCCCGTCTTCGAACTTGAGCCGGTCCAGCTTGGTGTAACCCTGCTCGCTCAGCAGCGCGCGGACCTGCGCCTGCGTCAGGGGGGGGCGCTGCCCTGCGCCGCCGCCGGCGCTTGCGCGTAGGCGCTGCCGGCCAGCGGCCGTTGCCGGCGTGGCGGAGCGCCACGCCGCTCTGGGCGATCGTGCGCCAGCGTCCTTTAGTTCGTTGGCCTACCGGCCAGGATGATTCGCTCCGTTCCACTGACGATGCGTGCTTTTCATGCGCGGCGACTTAGACTTTCCGCCTGCCATCCAGCTTTGACGTGCGTTGTCGCTCCGACCGCACCTGGGCCTACCAGGCCGCATCCTCCTTTCCCCCCGTTACGAGAGAACCCTCATGAGCCAAGCCAATGGATACGCCGCACGGGCGTCCGATCAGCCGCTGACCCCTTACGCGTTCGAACGCCGTGCGACCGGGCCGCAGGATGTCAGCATTGAGATCCTCTACTGCGGCGTCTGCCATTCCGACCTGCATACGGCACGCAACGAATGGCAGAACACCCAATACCCGTCCGTGCCGGGACATGAAATCGTCGGACGCGTGACCGCGGTCGGCGACCAGGTCGAGGCCTTCAAGGTCGGCGACCTGGCCGGCGTCGGGTGCATGGTCGATAGCTGCCGGCATTGCGCGTCCTGCGCGGACGGCGAAGAGCAGTATTGCGAGAACGGCTTCGTCGGTACCTACAACGGCCCGATGTTCGGTGGCGAGAACACCTATGGCGGTTACTCCGACCATATCGTGGTCGACCAGAAATACGTGCTGCAGATCCGTCATGCCGAAAAGGACCTCGCCGCGGTGGCACCGCTGCTGTGCGCCGGCATCACCACCTATTCCCCGTTGAACCACTGGAAGGTGGGACCGGGCAAGAAGGTCGGCATCGTCGGGCTGGGCGGTCTTGGCCACATGGGCGTGAAGATCGCGCACGCGATGGGCGCGCATGTGGTGCTGTTCACGACGTCGGCGAGCAAGAAGGAAGACGCGCTGCGCCTTGGCGCCGACGAAGTGGTGGTGTCCAAGCTGCCGGAGGAGATGGCGGCGCACAACAACAGCTTCGACTTCATCCTCAATACCGTCGCCGCGTCGCACGATCTGGATGCCTTCCTGACCCTGCTCAAGCGCGACGGCACCATGACCCTAGTCGGTGCACCCGCCGAGCCGCATCCGTCGCCGACCGTGTTCAACCTGATCATGAAGCGTCGGCAGCTGGCAGGCTCGTTGATCGGCGGCATCCGCGAGACCCAGGAGATGCTCGACTTCTGCGCGAAGCACGGCATCGTGTCCGACATCGAGACGATCGAGATGGCGCAGATCAACGAAGCCTACGAGCGCATGCTCAAGGGCGACGTGAAGTACCGTTTCGTCATCGACATGGCCAGCCTGGAGAAAGCCAAGCAGGCGGCCTGACCCCATCGCATGGCGCCCGCCGAACGCGCGGCCCGCCATGCGATGACGATGCCGAAGTTCGACGAAGCGCCCGGGCACACAAGCCCGGGCGCTTTTTGCTTTATGCGTGCGATGCGGAGCGACACCGCGCTGGCGATTTGCTCTGACACTCGAAGTGGATCGTCACGTTGCGCACGCAGATCGCGTCGGGCTGGCGAAGTTGGCCAGCGAGGCGCCGGGATTGGCGTGCAGGAAGCGCACGTTGCCGCGGCGCATTTGCACCTGCATGCAGGCGCAGTCGCGGCGGGCTTGTCGGTACCGCCGGTCGCGACAGAAATAGCAGCTCGCCACACGTCGGCGACACAATAGCTGGCAGCATCATGCGGAAACCGTGCAGGGTGGGTTGAAACGACAACGGCGCCGCAGCGCCGTTGTCGTGACCGTTGCCGAGAGGCGTCAGCCGATCATTTGCCCGGTGCGGCCGGCGCCGGCTTGGCGCCGCCCATCATGCTGTCGCGGGCCGCCTTGAACGGGTTGTCCGGATACCAGTTCGGCCAAGCATCGCCTGCGGCGAGTTCCTTGCCGACGCCGTAGACGGCCTGCAGGTCGTCCATCACCCCTTCGAGCTTCCAGGTGGCCGGATCGTACTGGTCGGCTGCCGTGTGGTAACGGTGCTTGCCGTAGTCCTCGGCGGCGCGCTTGCCGGCATCGATGCCGCCGTCGATCAGGTCTTCGCCGCCGTCGATGTACAGCGCCGGCACGCCGGCCTTGGCGAAGTTGAAGTGATCGGAGCGGAAGTAGAAGCCGCCCTGCGGCGAGGATTCGGCATGCAGCACGCGGCCTTGCGCAGCGGCGATCGGCTTGAGCAGGTCCTCCAGTTCGGAACTGCCGAAACCGTTGACCACCAGGTCCTTGGCGCGACCGGCGACCGGCATGGCGTCGAGGTTGATGACGCCGGCGATCTTGTTCAGCGGGAAGGTCGGGTGGGCGACGTAATACTTGGAACCGAGCAGGCCCGACTCTTCCAGCGTCACCGCCAGGAACACCACCGAGCGCTCCGGCTTGGGCTGCTGGTGCGCGAACGCGTCGGCGACCTCGAGGATGCCGGCGACGCCGGTCGCGTTGTCGACCGCACCGTTGTAGATGTTGTCGCCGGGCTCGCCTTCGTGCTTGCCGAGGTGATCCCAGTGCGCCATGTACAGCACCGCCTCGTCGGCACGGCTGCCGCCGGGCAGCACGCCGACCACGTTGCGCGACTTCTTCTCGGAGATCGTGCTCTTCAGGTCCACCGACAGCTTGGCCTTCAGCGGCACCGGCTTGAAGCCGCGCTTGCTCGCGTCCTTGTACGCCTGCGCCAGATCCAGCCCGGCATCGGCGAACAGCTGCTTGGCGGTTTCGGTGGTGATCCAGCCCTGCGCGGGAATGCGCGGTTCCGGATCGTCCTTGGCCGGCAGGTCGTACTGCGCGCCGGACCAGGAGTTCTTCACCACGTCCCAGCCGTAACTGGCGCCGGGGGTGTCGTGCACGATCAGCGCGGCAGCCGCGCCCTTGCGCGCTGCTTCCTCGAACTTGTAGGTCCAGCGCCCGTAATAGGTCATGCGCTTGCCTTCGAACAACGAGCCGTCCTCGGTGTGGAAGCCGGGGTCGTTGACGAACATCACCACCGTCTTGCCCTTCCAGTCCTGGTCGGCGTAGTCGTTCCACTTCTGCTCCGGCGCGTCCACGCCGTAGCCGACGAACACCATGTCGCTGGCGTCGATCTTGACCTCGGTCTGGCCGGTGCGGGTGCCGATCACCATGTCGGTGCCGAATGCCAGCTCGCGCGGCTTGCCGTTCTGCTCCAGCTTCAACGTGGTGTGCGGGTCGGCTGTGGTCTCGGTCATCGCCACGTCCTGGAACCAGCTGTCGCCGTTGCCCGGCTGCAGGCCGATGCGCTGCATCTGGTCGCGGATGTAGGCGACGGTCTTGTCCTCGCCGGCGGTACCCGGACCGCGGCCTTCGAATTCATCCGAGGACAGGGTCTTGACCAGTTCGCCGAAGTCGGCCGGGGTGATCTCGGGAGTGAAGGCGTGGGCCGCCGCGGCCACAGGAGCGGGCGGCGGCGGTGCGGCATCGGCGGCTGGGGCCGGCGTTTCGCGTTTGCAGGCGGTCAGCGCAGCGGCCGCGGCCAGGCACAGCACAAGCTTGCGGGACATGGGGGCTCCTGGGGTCTGAGGAATCCCGATTCTATAGGCAAGTCCCGCGCGCGCGCCGCCGGCAGCGCAGGCCGGCGCGGTCGGATCAGTTGTCCGGTGCGGTCTCGCCGTCGAACGCCTGGGCGGTGGCGCCGGTGATCGGCCCGGTCTTGGCGCTGCGGTGCACGTACAGCGTCACCTCGCGTTCGAAACGCAGCGGGCCGTCGATCACCGCGCGCGGACCGATGATGACGCGCGGCTTGCGCGCCGGCTTGAACGACATGCTGAAGCTCGGCTTGGTGATCTCGATCCCGCCGCTGATGTGCGAGTCGTGGCCCACGGTGACGTCGCCGTTGACCGTCTCGATGCCGCCTTGCAGCTGCGTGGCGACCAGGCCGATGCTGCCGTTGACGCTCTCCACGCCGCTGTCGATACGGCCGCCGCGATCGACGAAGATGCCTCCGTTGACCGTCTCGATGGAACCGGAGATCTGCACCTGCTGGCCGACGCGGATGCCGCCGTTGACCGTGGACAGGCCCTTGGTCTGCGCGTTGTCGGCGATCTTGATGCCGCCATTGACGGTTTCCACGTCGCCGACGGTGGCGCCCGCCTCGACCTCGATGCCGCCGTTCACCGTCTCCAGGTCGCCGTATTGCTTGCCGGACTCGGCGGTGATGCTGCCGTTGACCTTGCTGATGCCTTCGGCGGCCACGGCGGGACCGGCGATCAGGGCCAGCGCCAACAGGACCGATAAATGCGTACGCTTCATCACCCACCTCCAGAACGCCGGCCAGTCGCGGCATCAATCGTGGGGCGATCACAACACGCTTCGCTACAATCCGCACCTGCCTGAAGTCATTGGACCAGCCCTTGCCCGCAACCGTCTTCGCTCCGCGCCCCGCCTCGCCCGGCATCGCAGGGCGGCGCCTGCGCGGGCCCTGGCGCGCTGCGCTGTGCCGGTTGGCGGCGGTCGCATTGCTGCTGGTCGCGGCACAGGCGCTGGCGCAGAACCCGCGCGAGGCCGAACGCCGGTTGGAGAAGGTGCGCGGCGAACTGAAGAGCGTGGCTGAGGAGCGGCGCGAGCTGGAAGGCAAGCGTGGCGACGCCGCACGCCAGTTGCGCGAGGCCGACGAAAAGGTGGCCACGACCGGACGCAGCCTGGCGCAGACCCAGCAGGCGCTGCGCCAGCACCAGCAGACCCTGGCCGAACTGGAGCGCAAGCGCGACACCCTGCGCGCCGGCCTGGTGCGGCAGCGTGCCGAACTGGCGCAGTTGCTGCGCGCGGCCTACGCGATCGGCGGCAATGCGCCGCTGAAGCTGCTGCTGGCGCAGGACCGGGTGGCCGACGCCAACCGGCTGCTGGCCTATCACCGCTATCTGCAGCGCGAGCGCGCGCAGCGCATCGCCACCCTGACCCAGGAGCTGCAGGCGCTGGAACAGGTCCAGCGTGACGTGGCGGCGCAGCGGCAACAGCTCAGCGCCGCGCAGCGCCAGCAGCAGGAACAGGCGGCGACGCTGCAGCGCGACCGCAAGCAGCGCGCCAGCCTGGTCTCGGAACTGGACCAGCGCTACCAGGACCGCAGCGAGCGCGAAAAGGCGCTGGGCCAGGACGCCAAGGCGCTGGAAACGCTGCTGGCCAACCTGCGCGCGGCGGCCGCGCGGGCCGAGGCCGAGCGCCGTGCGGCGGCCAAGCGCGCCGCGGCCGAGCAGGCCGCGCAGGCCAAGGCCGCAGCGAAGAATCCCTCGCGCGGCGGCAGCAAGGTGCCGCCCAAGGTGGTGGCGTCGGCGCCGGCGCTGAAGGTTGGCGGCCTGGGCTGGCCGCTGTCCGGCGATCTGATCGCGCGCTATGGTGGCAAGCTGCCCGACGGGCGCACCAGCAACGGTGTGTTGATCGCCGCACCGGCCGGCAGCACGATCACCGCGGTGGCCGACGGCACGGTGGTGTTCTCCGACTGGATGACCGGTTACGGCATGATCCTGATCGTGGACCACGGTAACGGCTACATGAGCCTGTACGCCCACAACGACGCGCTGCTGCGCGATCCCGGCGAGCGGGTCAAGCGCGGCGACGCGGTGGCCAAGGTCGGCAATTCCGGCGGCCAGGGGCGTCCGGCGCTGTATTTCGAATTGCGCCGGAACGGCCAGCCGGTGGATCCGTCGTCGTGGCTGCAGCGCCGCTGAGCGCCGCTGAGTGCCGCCGCGACGATCCGTTCAACGCGAATTTAGCCTGGCTTCGCGCATAATCCGGACAGCTGCGCCGTGCGCGCGCAGGCCATCCCCGAATCGGAGTGCTTCATGCGCGTAGTCCTGTCCGCTGCCTTGTTGCTTGCCCTGGCGCCGCTACCGTCGATGGCGCAGAGCGCCGGCGAGCAGACGCCTACGGCCCCCACGGCCAGCGCCGACGATCCGGACGCCACCGAATCGGCCACCTCGCGCGTGCCGCTGGACGAGATCCGCCGCTACGTGGCGGTGTACAACGCGGTGAAGGAAGCCTACGTCGATCCGGTCGACGACAAAAAATTGATGCAGTCGGCGATCCGCGGCCTGCTGCTGGACCTGGATCCGCACAGCACCTATTTCAGCAAGGAAGACGCCGAGGCCTTCGACGAACAGGCCACCGGCGCCTACGACGGCATCGGCGTGGAATTGCTGCAGCTGCCGGACAACACGCTCAAGGTGGTCTCGCCGATCGACGACACTCCGGCCGCGCGCGCCGGCGTGCGCTCGGGCGACATCATCGTCGCCATCGACGGCAAGCCGATCAGCGCGGTCAAGGCGATGGAGCCGTTGCGCGGCGAATCCGGCAGCAAGGTGGTGCTGACCATCGTCCGCGAGAAGCTGGACAAGCCGTTCGACGTGACCCTGACCCGGCAGACCATCCGCGTGGCCAGCGTGCGCAGCCGCATGCTCGAGCCGGGCTACGGCTACATCCGCATCAGCACCTTCCAGGCCGATACCGGCGCGGACTTCCACAAGCAGCTGCAGCAGCTGCAGACGCAGGCCGGCGGCAAGCTGCGCGGCCTGGTGCTGGACCTGCGCAGCAACCCCGGCGGTCTGCTGACTGCGGCGGTGCAGGTCGCCGATGACGTGCTCGACAAGGGCACCATCGTGACCACGCGCGGACGCATCTCGGTCAGCGATTCCAAGTTCGACGCCACGCCCGGCGACGTGCTCAACGGCGCGCCGATGGTGGCGCTGGTCGATGCCGGGTCGGCCAGCGCCTCGGAGGTGCTGGCCGGCGCGCTGCGCGACAACAAGCGCGCGCGCATCGTCGGCAGCCGCACCTTCGGCAAGGGCTCGGTGCAGACCGTGCTGCCGCTGGACAACGGCGACTCGGTCAAGCTGACCACGGCGCGCTACTACACGCCCAGCGGCAAGTCGATCCAGGCCAGCGGCATCGTGCCGGACGTGGTGCTGCGCCCGGAAGAGGGCAAGGACGACGCGGACACGCCGGCGGTGCTGGCCGACTACAGCGAAGCGACGCTGCCCGGCCACCTGCACGGCGACGACGAAGGCGCCGAAGGCTACAGCGCCGGCGACGTGCTGCCCGGCGACGCGCCGATCGCGCAGGCGCTGGCCGAGTTGAAGCAGCCGGGCGCGGTGGCCAGGGCCGCCGCGGCCAAGCCGGCCAAGGCCAAGCCGAAGGCGGCCGCGCCGACGGCAGCGAAGCCGGCGACGCTCGCGCCCAAGACGGTGGCGCCGAAGAGCGACGCGCCGAAGGCCGATACGCCGCAAGCCGAAACACCGAAGGTCGATCCGCCCAGGACCGACGCACCCAAGACCGATACGCCGGCGCCGCCTTCGGGCAGCTGACGCTGCGGTCGCAGTGTGCCGCGCCGGTCACGGCGCGGCTGCGCCTACGCGACGCAGTCCATCAATCCGGCAACGCCCTTGTAGGAGCGGCTTCAGCCGCGACCGGGCGCTACCGATAGCGCCCGGGCGCGGCTGAAGCCGCTCCTACAGGAAGCAAAGCGCGGACAGAGAGATGCGCTGCTCGCTCGCGATCAGCGACCGCCTCGGCTCAGCGCGGCTTGCCCGGCATCGGGAACGGGGTGATCACCTTTTCGCCGGTGGTCGCGTCGCGGATCGCCGACTGGCCTTTCTTCTCCACTTCCTCGATGCGCACGATGCTCTGCATCGGCAGGTGCAGCATCTTGGTGTCGCCGAATTCCTCGCGCAGGCGTTCCTCGGTCGGATCGACGACCAGGCCGTCGTGCAGGTCGAACACCAGCGCGCCGATCTCGCTGAAGCCCCACAGGTGGCTGCTGCCCACGTGCTGCGCGTACAGCTCGTATACCTTGCCGTGGTTGAGGAACGTCACTTTGTACAGGGGTTTGGCCATGCCCGAAGTATAGAGCGCGGTACCGCCGCGGCGCGGCGGATCAGAAGCCCTTGCGCTTGCGCAGGCGCCGCGCGATCGCCGCGCGCACGTACAGCCCGTACGCCATGCCGAAGGCGAAGCCGGTCAGGTGCGCCGACCAGGCGACCATGCCGAACGCCGGGCCGATGTAGGCGAACACCACCTGCAGCGCCGCCCAGGTGCCGATCAGCAGCGAGGCCGGCGCGCGCACGAATTCCAGGAACAGCCCCAGCGGCAGCACCACGCCGAGCTTGGCGCGCGGGAACAGCGCCAGGTAGGTGCCGATCAATGCCGAGACCGCGCCGCTGGCGCCGATGATGACGCGGTCCGGGGTGCCGATCGCGAACACCGCGGCCAGGTTGGAGATGGCGCCGCCGCCGAGGAACAGCAGCAGGAAACGCCACGGCCCGAGCACGCGTTCGGCCGGCAGGCCGAAGATCAGCAGGAACACCAGGTTGCCGAGCAGGTGCGACCAGTCCGCATGCAGGAACAGGGCGGTGAACAGGCGCAGCACGCTGCCGTCCTGCACCGTCGCCAGCCAGTCGCGCGGGCTGGCGACGCCGGCCGAGAGCGCGCCCCAGTCCAGCCACAGGGTCGCGCGCGCCTGGTTGGGGCGGCTGATCGACCACAGGAACGCCAGCCACATCGCCGCGAACAGCAACGGCGTGGCCCAGCGCAGCGTGGTCCGGTCGCGGGAGGGAATGGAGACGAACATGCCTGTACCGGGGAAGGCGGCCCGTAACGATACCGGCTCCATTCGGCTGAACGCACGCCTACTCCGCGCGAAGCTGAACGGGGGCTATTGTTATTGTTCGGTTAACGCGGCGGGGTATACTGCATACGGCGTCGTATGTCGGGAGGGGAATCCGGCGCGCGTTCCCGGCTGCTCAGCTGGGGGTGCGCAGGCGCGAACACAGACATTTTCGTCTTCCGGAGAGTGACAAGCCATGCAAAACGCAACCCAGTTCGTCCGTTTCACCGCCCTGGCCGTCGGCATCATCGGCGCCCTGACCATCGGTCAGGCGCACGGCGCCGCGTTCCAGCTCAAGGAAAACAGCGCCAAGGGCCTGGGCCGCGCCTTCGCTGGCTCCGGCAGCGCCCCGGACGATGCCTCGATCATCGCCAACAACCCCGCCGGCATGCGCCAGCTCGACGGCCGCCTGTTCCAGGCCGACGTCAGCGCGATCCACTTCTCGGCCAAGTACAAGGGCGAGAGCGGCACCTACGCCACCGGCGCGCCGATCTCCGGCGGCGACGGCGGTGACGCCGGCATGATCGCCCCGGTCCCGGCGATGTACTTCCACGTGCCGTTCGGCGAGAACAACAACATGCACCTCGGCACCTCGGTGACGGTGCCGTTCGGCTTCAAGACCGAATACGACCGCGACTGGGTCGGCCGCTACAACGGCGTCAAGACCGAGCTGCAGGCGATCGACTTCAACGTGGCGTTCTCGTACGACGTGAACCCGTACGTGTCGTTCGGCGCGTCGGTGTTCGCCGAGCGCCTGGACATCGAACTGACCAACGCGGTCGATTTCGGCAGCATCCTGGCTGCGCGCCGCGTGCCGGGCTTCGCGCCGGGCAGCGCCGACGGCTACTCCAACATCAAGGGCGACAGCACCGAGGTCGGCTTCACCCTGGGCGGCCTGTTCAGCATCGATGAGAACACCCACATCGGCCTGAGCTACCGTTCGCAGGTCGAGCACAAGATCACCGACGGCGACGCCAACTTCACCACCCCGGCCAATGCCGCGACGGTGCTGGGCGTCGCCGCGCCGGGTACGTTCATCGACACCAAGGGCCGCGCCACGGTCAAGCTGCCGGCCAGCGCGACCGCCAGCTTCACCCACAACATCAACGAGCAGTGGTCGGTGATGGCCGACGTCACCCGTACCGCCTGGAGCAAGTTCGACCGGGTCACGGTGGACTTCGCCTCCAACCAGCCCGACAGCGTGCTGGACTTCTCCTACCGCGACACCACTTTCGTCTCGATCGGTGCCGATTACCGCATGAGCGACACGCTGACGCTGCGTGGCGGCCTGGCCTACGACCAGACCCCGACCACCGACGATCACCGCGACGTGCGCGTGCCCGACGCGAGCCGCAAGTGGGTCTCGATGGGTCTGAGCTGGCGTCCGTCCGAGCAGGCCGAGTACAACTTCGGTTATACCCACCTGTTCACCAGCGATCCGCACATCGCCACCACCAGCGCCACCGGCAACTCGCTGGTCGGTAGCTACGACGTGAGCGGCAACGTGCTGGCGGCGTCGGTCAACTACAAGTTCTGATCGATCGCTTGCGCGACAGTGCGCGGCGCAGGCCGCGCGCCACCAAAGCCCCGCTTCGGCGGGGCTTTTTTATGCGCGTTTCCCTGTCGCTGATGCGGCTCTGCGTATATCCCGGCAAATGCTTGACAGGTGTCGCACCCGGGCGTAGAAGGCTTGTGAAGCCGATGGGGAGATGACATCGGCATGCGGCCACGGCAGTCATGCCGTCGCCATCGCCCTGCGGCCGTCGAATGGGAGAGGTTGGTAATGCACCACCGCGCATCGAACCCTTCGTCCTGTGCTGCAGCGCCGCTGCGGTCCTCCGCCGTAGCGTCGGCCTCGGTTGCCGTGCGCGTTTGCCAAGGCCTGCCGGCGTGACCGTTCGCCACAAACTGAGCGCCCTGCGCTCACGCGACAAGTGCGTCGCCGGCTACTCGCCGCCTCGACGCTAATCGTGCATCGCGGTCTGATCTGACCGACGCGTCGCGTTTGTTTCCCGTGTTCCGTTGCCCGTGCGCGCATGTCCTGCGCGCAGCGCCGCAGCGTGCGCGCCATGCATCCGCCCCGCGTCCGGTCACTACCGATGACATCCGGGTGCCGACCTGCGTCGCGCCCGGTGCCTGGCACTTTTGGCGAGGGGAAGCACATGGGCATTCGTGTTCGTTCGAACAGCAAGGTTCTGGTTGAGGCGATTGTGGCGGTACTGGGGGCGAGCGCCGCATTGACGGCGGTGGCGGGGACGGTGACCGGCCAGGTCAGCGTGCACGACGGCGGCAAACCTGCCGCGAACGCGCGGGTCAGCATCGCCGGAACCGCGTATGCGGCGGTGACCGATGCCAATGGGCGCTTCGCGATTGCCGACGTACCGGCCGGGCAATACGCGCTGGAGTCGAGCTATCCGGGTTTCAGCGCGGCGCAGACCCGCTTCGACGTCAGCGACACCGGCACCACCGCGCTCAACATCGCGCTGGACGAGGTCAAGCAGCTGAAGAACGTCACCGTCGTCGCCAATCGCTACGACGCCAGCAACCTCAAGATGAACGCGGCGAACACGGTGGACGTGCTCTCCGCCAACGACTTGCAGCACACCGCGGTGCACAACGTCGCCGAGGCGCTGGGGCTGATTTCGGGCATCAACATCACCACCACCGGTTCGGGCTATTTCGGCGGCGTGGACGGCGCGGCGCGCGGCGAGGGCATGTTCGCCTCGGTGCGCGGCTTGCCGTCGGAGTACAACGTCAACCTGATCGACGGGGTCACCGTCGCGCAGGGCATGCCCTACAGCCGCAGCGTCCAGCTCAGCCTGCTGCCGCCGTCGGGGCTGCAGACCATCGTGGTCAACAAGACCTCCACCGCCGACATGGACGGCGATGCGATCGGCGGTACCATCGATTTCCGCACGCCCACCGCGTTCGACTTCAAGCAGACCACCAGCGGCAGCGTGACCGGCAGCGGCCGCCTGGAGAGCCGCGCGCGCGACTACGGCGGCGACGGCCTGGGCGGCGGCCTGGCCGGCGAGTTCCAGCACAAGTTCGGCGACGAGCAGCAGTTCGGCTTCTACGCCAGCGCCTATTACGACTACCGCACCTCGACCAACAGCGAAGTGGCCGCAGCGACCAGCGCGCTCGGCGACGGCTCCTGGGAATTCCTGCACACCGATGCCGCCGGCGGCAACGCCGCCGGCTACGATCCGCAGCACAACCTGACCAGCACCGGCATGAACGTCGGCGTGGTCGCCGGCTGGGAACGCCGCTACGGCGGCAACGCCGCGTTCGACTGGCAGGTCGACGACAGCCTGTCGCTGTATGCACGCGCCACCTACGCCTACGCCCAGACCGAGCAGGGCACGACCTTCACCCAGTTGCTGCCGCAGAACGTCACCTACGTGCCGAGTTCGACGGCAGGGGTCTACACGCCCGACATCGGCCGCATCGCCTCACGCTTCTGGTACGAGACCAATCCGGAGATCGCCGACCTGGCGACGTTCCAGATCGGCGCACGCAAGACCTCCGGCGGCTGGACCTTCATGCCGAACCTGTTCTACAGCTTCGGCGACAACGACCGGCCCGACCACGTCGAGATCGACGGGCGCGAGGATAAGTTCTCGCAGGCCAACTACGCCTACTCCGGCAGTTCGCTGGTCGGCTACGGCGGCGGCGCCTTTCCGTATCCGCAGCTGACCCCGGCGTTGCTGGCGCAGGTCAACGCCATCCCGTCGCTGTACGCCAGCAGCTACGGCGAGCTGACCAAGATCTATTCCGGACAGAAGAAGGGCGGCGCCAAGTTCGATGTCCGCTACGACTTCGACGACGGCGCGCTGGCGTCGCTGCAGTTCGGGGTGAAGTACAGCAAGAGCTCGCGCAATTTCAGCAACCGCGACTGGTGGACCGGTGGCGTGGACGACACCAGCACGCTGGGCGACCTGGGCATCTTCAACGGCAACTACAGCGCGATCTTCCCCGGCAAGTATTCCTGGGTCACGCCCAGGGTCAGCGAGACCGCGGTCGCCAACGTCATCTACAGCCATCTGCGCGACGACGACCTGGACAGCTGCGGCAGTGCGTACTACGTCAATAACTGGAACTGCAACACGATGCGCGGCACCGAGGCCGTCGCCGCGGCCTATGCGATGGCGACCTTCTCGCTCGGCAATCTGGAAATCGTGCCGGGCGTGCGCTTCGAGCACAGCAGCATCCACAACACGTTCTGGGTGACGCCGTCCGACGCCGACGGCAACCAGACGGTCGGCTACTTCGACAGCAACCACACCGCCTACGACGAACCGCTGCCGAGCGTGTTCCTGACCTGGCGTCCCGACGCACGCACCGCCTACCGCGCCTCGCTGTGGACCAGCTATACCCGGCCCGCATTCGTGCAGCTGGGTGGTGGCAGCAATATCAGCGTCTCCAATGGAAACACCACGATCACCCAGGGCAATCCGGACCTGAAGCCGATCGAATCCACCAACCTGGACCTGTCCGGCGAATGGTCGACCGAGCACGGCGGCTTCTTCTCGGTGGCCGGCTTCTACAAGCGCCTGCGCAACTACATCTACGACGCCGGCTCCGGCCAGGCCAATCCGGGTACCAGCGGCAGCGGTACGGTGTTCTATTCGATGCCGACCAACGGCGGCGACGGTCGCGTCTACGGCCTCGAGCTCAGCGCGCGCCAGCGCTTCCAGGACCTGCCGGAACCGCTGAACGGCCTGGGCGTGAGTTTCAACGCCACCCGCCAGCATGCGCGCGCCGACCTGGGCATGGACGGCTTCGAGAACGAGCACATGCAGTCGGCGCCCAATGCCATGGCCAACGTCGAGCTGTTCTACGAACGCGAGCGCTTCTCGGTGAACCTGAGCTACCACTTCAGCAGTTCGTATCTGCTCGGCTACGACTATCTGCACCAGGGCGCGCCGTGGGACGACCTGTGGGCGCGCCCGACCCGGCGCGTGGACCTGCACGCCGGCTACCACTTCGACAACGGCCTGAGCCTGGACCTGTCGATCTCCAACCTGACCAAGGAGTACAGCTACTGGGCGCACGTGGGCCGCAGCGACCTGGCGATCTCGGACATCGTCGATGCCGGCATGACCACGTTGCTGACCGCCAAGTACACGTTCTAGCCAGCTCTCCGCAGGATCGGGGCGGTGCGCCTGCACCGCCCTCTTGCGCGCGCCGCCTTCGGAGACCTCGATGAAACGTCGCAATTTTTGCCTGCTCAGTGTGCTCGCGCCACTCGGGATGGCCGCTATGGTGCCCACGGGCGCGGCCGCCACGCTTGCCGCGCCGGTGCCGGATGGACGCCCGCACACGTTCGGCTTCGCGCACGCGCAGTTCGTGCTGGATGGCCAGCCGTGGCAGATCCGCAGCGGCGAGATGCATCCGCTGCGCATCCCGCGCGAGGACTGGCTGCACCGGATCCGCATGGCCAAGGCGATGGGCCTGAACACCATCGCCCTGTACCTGATGTGGAATGCATTGGAAACGGAACCCGGCGTGTTCGACCTGGACAGCGGGCGCCGCGATTTCGCCGCTTTCATTCGCCTGTGCGCGCAGGAAGGCATGTGGGTGTACCTGCGGCCCGGCCCCTACGTCTGCGCCGAATGGACGCTCGGCGGCCTGCCCGCCTATCTGTTGCGCGAACCGGGCATGCGCCTGCGCGATGCCGGCGATGCGCGCTACATGGCGGCGGTGCGGCGCTACATCGCCGCGGTGGCGCCGCGGATCGCACCGCTGCTGGCGTCGGCCGGCGGGCCGGTGCTGATGCTGCAGATCGAGAACGAATATTCGATGTTCGGCGATGACGTCGGCTACCTGCAGGCGCTGCGCGCGCTGTGGCAGGAACACGGCATCGACGGGCCGTTCGCGCTCGCCGATGGGATGAAGGATCTGCGCCGGCGCAAGGCCTACTTGCCGGGTGCGGCGCTGGGCCTGGACGGCGCCGACCTGGCCGATCTGCAGCACGGCCGCGCGTTCGCCGACGAGGCGCCGGTGTGGGTGGCCGAGGGCTATCCCGGCTGGCTGACGCATTGGGGCGAAGCCGATTTCGCGCGTCGCGACTACCTGCCGACGCTGCGCCGGCTGCTGGCGCACGGTTATTCGTTCAACCTGTACGTGGTGCATGGCGGCAGCAACTTCGGCTTGAGCGCCGGCGCCAATGCCGACGACGACGGCTCCAACTTCCAGCCGGCATTGACCAGCTACGACTACGCCGCGCCGATCGACGAGCGCGGCGCGGCGACGCCGGCCTATTTCGCGCTGCGCGAAGCGATCGCCGCGTCCCTGCCGCAGCGTTTGCCGGCGTTGCCGCCGGCGCCGCCACGCGCGCGCTTCGCCGCGACGCTGGCGCTTCCGTATGCGGCCTTGTGGGACAACCTGCCGGCGGCGCCGGTGGCCACCGTGGCGCCGGCCGGCAACGAGCTGCTGTTCGGCCAGGACCAGGGACTGGTGCTGTATCGCCGCCGCATCGGTCCCGGTGCGCAGCTGCGCATGGACGGCGTGCACGACTACGCCGTGGTGCAGGTGGATGGCGAGGAAGTGGGGCACGTGTCGCGGGTGCGCCACCGTGCATTGCGTTCTTCGCCGCAGCTGACCCTGCCGCGGGCGCAGCAAGCGGACCGTACGCTGGAAATCCTGGTCGACAGCTTCGGCCATGTGAACTTCGGCCCGGCGCTGGGCGATGCCAAGGGCCTGGTCGGTGCGGTGCAACTGCAAGGCGCGCCGCTGCAGGACTGGCAGGCGTATCCGATCGCGCTGGACGACGCCTGGATCCAGACGCTGCAGCCGCTGCGCGCGCCGTCGTCGCGGCCGGGGCTGTTCTTCCGCGCGCAGATCGTGGTCGAGACACCCGGCGACGTCTACCTGGACATGCGCGAGTGGGACAAGGGTTATCTATGGGTCAACGGCCAGTTGCTCGGCCGCTACTGGCGCATCGGACCGCAGCAATGCCTGTACTGCCCGGGACCATGGCTGCGGCAAGGCCGCAACGAGGTGCTGGTGCTCGATCTGCACCGCACCCGCGCCGCAACGATCCGCTGCGCGAAGTCGTTGCGGGGCGAGCGCGCATGAGCCTGCGCCGCATCCGCACCGATCGTCTCCGTCCGATCCACTGCGTCGCGCCGGCGACGAGGGAGTCTGCATGCTGCTGACCACGCCCGATACGACTGCGCGCCCCGATGCCGACCACGCGCCGCCGCGCGCGATCGGATTCTGGGGTGGCCTGTCCGCGAACCTGCTGAACATGATCGGGATCGGCCCGTTCATCACCATTCCGTTGGCGCTGTCGGCGCTGGCCGGGCCGATGGTGCTGCTGGGCTGGGTGGCCGGCGCATTGCTGTGCCTGTGCGACGGCCTGGTGTGGGCCGAACTGGGATCGGCGATCCCCAAATCCGGCGGGCCGTACCACTACCTGCGCGAGGCCTATGGCCGCGAGCGTCTGGGCAGCCTGTTCGGCTTCCTGTACCTGTGGCAGACGCTGCTGACCGCGCCGTTGTCGATCGGCGCGGCGGCGGTCGGTTTCACCCAGTACCTGGCCTTCCTGGCGCCGAGCCTGGTGCCGTGGCAGCTGACCGCGATCGCCGCGGCGCTGTGCCTGTTCAACACCGCCTTGCTGTACCGCGAGGTGCGCTCGGTGCAGCTGCTGTCGCTGCTGGTCAGCGCCGCGGTGGTGGCGGCGGTGGTGTGGATCGTCGCCAGCGGCGCGCTGCATTTCGACATGGCCATCGCGCGGCGTTTCCTGCAGGCCGGCACGGCCTCGCCGCACGGCTTCTGGCTCGGTTTCGGCGCGGTGGCGCTGATCGCGGTGTACGACTACGGCGGCTACAACAACGTGTGCATGCTCGGCGGCGAGATCCGTCAGCCGCGGCGCAACATCCCGCTGGCGGTGCTGTGTTCGATCCCGATCGTGGCGGCGCTGTACCTGGGCCTGAACGTGGCCATCCTCGGCGTGCTGCCGTGGCAGCAGGCGGCGCAATCCAAGGCGGTGGTGGCCGATTTCATGCAGGCGATCTACGGGCATGTCGGCAGCACCATCGCCGTGGCGTTGATCATGCTCGCCAGCTGGGGCTCGGCGCTGGTGGTGCTGCTGGGCTATTCGCGGGTGCCGTACGCGGCGGCCGCCGAAGGGCAGTTCTTCCGCGTGTTCGCGCGGCTGCATCCGCGCGGGCGCTTTCCGACGGTGTCGCTGCTGTTCGTCGGCGCGACCTCGGCGCTGGCCTGCCTGCTGTCGCTGGACGACCTGATCGCCACGCTGATGGTCATCCAGATCATGTTCCAGTTCATGGCGCAGTGTCTGGCGGTGGTGTTGTTGCGGCGCCAGCCGCAGCGTCCGCGCGATGCGTTCTCGATGCCGTTGTATCCGTGGCCGCTGTGGGTGAGCGTGGCCGGCTGGCTGTACATCCTGGCGACCAGCCAGGGCCGCCACCTGCTCGCCGCGGTCGTGGCGCTGTGTCTGGGCACGGCGCTGTTCTTCATTCAGGCCAGGAGACAGGGCACATGGCCTTGGGCAGCACGATGAGTGCGTGCGACGTTGCCGTGGTCGGCGAGATCTATGCCGATCACATCCTCAGCGGCTTCCAGCGCTGGCCGCAGCCGGGCGAAGAAGCACTGGCCAGTGCCTATCTGCGCGAACTCGGCGGCGGCAGCGTCAACACCGCCTGCGGGTTGGCGCGGCTGGGACGCACGACGCGGCTGATCGGCCTGATCGGCGAAAGCGACCGGCCCTGGTTCGCGCAGCGCCTGGGCCAGTTCCAGGTGCGCAGCGATGGGCTGCGCAGCGACCCGGCGGGAACCGGAATCACGGTCAGCGTGTCGATGCCCGACGACCGTGCGTTCTTCACCTACCTGGGCGCCAATGCCCAGCTCGATGCGTTGCTCGCGCGCGCCGAGGTGCTGGACGAACTGTGCGCGGCGCGCCATGTGCATTTCGCGATGCCGCTGTCGCGCGCGCTGGCGCAGACGCTGTTGCCGGCGCTGGCCGCAGCCGGCTGCACGACGTCGCTGGACGTGGGCTTCAGCCCGGAGTGGCTGGCCGCGCCGCACAACCTCGCGACCTGCCGCGAGGTCGACTATTTCCTGCCGAACCAGAAAGAGGCCGCGCTGCTCGGCTGCGGCGACGGCGCCGAGGCATGCCGCCAGTGGGCCGCCTCGCTGGGGCTGCGGCATGCGGCGATCAAGCTCGGCGGCGCCGGCGCGATGGCGGTCGATGCGGCCGGCGCGCGCCGCGTGGCCGCGCCCGCGGTGCAGGTGCGCGACACCACCGGCGCCGGCGACGCCTTCGACGCAGGCTTCATCGATGCGCTGCTCGATGGCGCAGGGCTCGACGAATGCCTGCGCCGCGCCTGCTTCTGCGGCGCGTCCTGCTGCGCCGCGCTCGGCGCGCTGGACGGCCTCCCCGATTCCGACCAACTGAGGGACAGCAATGACAGCAACGAATCGTAAGATCGCCTTGATCGGCGGCGGCGGGGTACGCTCGCCGCTGGTCGTGTACGGGGTCAACGAGGCGGCCGCGGCACTGGGCGTGGAAGAGATGGTGCTGTACGACCCGGATCCGGAGCGCGTACGGCTGATGGTGGCGATGGGCCGTGCGGTGGTGACCGAGTTCGGCGGCGACTTGCGCCTGCGCGCCGCCGATTCGCTGGAGGACGCGATCGAAGGCGCGGACTTCGTGCTCAACAGCATCCGCATCGGCGGCATCGCGCAGCGCGCCGCCGACGAGCGGGTGAGCATCGACCAGGGCTATCCGGGCCAGGAGACCACCGGCCCGGCGGGTGTGGCCATGGCCTTGCGCACCGTGCCGGTGTCGATCGCGCAGGCGCGGCTGGTGGAGCGCTTGAGCCCGGATGCGTGGCTGGTCAATTTCACCAACCCGGCCGGGTTGATCACCCAGGCGGTGACCACGCATACCCGCGCCAAGATCGTCGGCATCTGCGATACCCCGACCGAGCTGTTCCACAACATCGCGCATGCGCTGGGCGCGCACCACGCGGCGGTGGACTGCGACTACGTCGGCCTCAACCACCTGGGCTGGGTGCGCGGCGTGCGCCTGCACGGCGAGGAGGTCATCGACCGGCTGTTGCAGGACGACGCGCTGTTGCGCCAGCTGTACCTGGCGCCGCTGTTCGACTTCGACATGATCCGCGCGCTGCGGCTGATTCCCACCGAATACCTGTTCTTCTACTACGAACGGCGCCGCGCGCTGGCCAACCAGCGCACCCAGGGCGGCAGCCGCGGCGCCGAGATCGAGACCTTGAACCACGCGCTGATCGCCACGCTCGGCAGCCGCCTGCAGGCCGGCGACGGCCACGGCGCGGTACAGGCCTATGCGGCGTATCTGAACCAGCGCTCGGGTTCGTACATGAAGCTCGAGGCCGAAGGCGGTTCGGCGTTCGATCCCGGCACCAGCCTGCAGTCCGACCCGTTCCGGGTCAGCACCGGCTACCACCGCATCGCCATCGACGTGATGAGCGCGCTGACCGGCGCGGTGCCGGCGAAGATCGTGGTCAACGTGCGCAACCAGGGCGCGATCGCCGATCTGCCCGACGACGACATCGTGGAGATCACCTCGCAGATCGACCGCGACCGCATCGTGCCGTGCCCGACCGCGCCGCTGCCGGACGCGGTGCATGGCCTGATCCGCGCGGTGAAGGCCTACGAGCGCGCGGCGATCGAGGCGGTGCTGTCGGGCAGCCGCCTGACCGCGCGCAAGGCGATGCTGATCCATCCGGCGATCGGCGAATGGACGCCGTCGCACGATCTGCTGGAGAGCCTGTTCGGGCATCTCAGCGACGACGGCCAGTGCCTGTGCCAGGGGCCGATGCATTGGCATGGCTGATCGGCATGCGTGCGCGGCGGCGGGGATGGATCCGTCGCCGCGTGTGCCGAGTTCTTGTGTGATTTTTTGTAGGAGCGGCTTCAGCCGCGACATGGCCTCACCGGAGAGTGCCTGTCGCGGCTGAAGCCGCTCCTACAGAAATACTGCAGAGAATCCTTGCGCCTATCAGTCGCCCAAGGTCAGCAGCGACGCATTGCCGCCGGCCGCGGTGGTGTTGACCGTCACCACCTTCTCGGTGGCGAAGCGCAGCAGGTAGTGCGGGCCGCCGGCCTTGGGGCCGGTGCCGGACAGGCCCTGGCCGCCGAACGGCTGCACGCCGACCACCGCGCCGATCTGGTTGCGGTTGACGTAAACGTTGCCGACCTGCACGCGTGCGGCGATGCGCTCGATGGTCTCGTCGATGCGCGAATGCACGCCCAGGGTCAGGCCGTAGCCGGTGGCGTTGATCTGGTCGATCACCGCATCGAGCTGGTCGGCCTTCCAGCGGATCACGTGCAGCACCGGGCCGAAGATCTCGCGCTGCAGCTGCGCCAGCGACTGCAGTTCGTAGGCGCGCGGGGCGAAGAAGCTGCCGTGCGCGGTGCCGTCGTCGGTGGCGGCGACGGCGATCAGCCGCGCTTCGCGGTCCATGCGCGCGGCATGCTCGGTGAGGATCTGCAGCGCGTCGGCATCGATCACCGGACCGACGTCGGTGGACAGCAGGCCCGGGTCGCCGATCTTCAGTTCGGCCATCGCGCCGGCCAGCATGGTCATCACCTTGTCGGCGATGTCGTCCTGCACGAACAGCACGCGCGCCGCCGAGCAGCGCTGGCCGGCGGAGATGAAGGCGCTGGAGATCGCATCCTTGACCACCGCCTCGGGCAGCGACGAGGAGTCGGCGATGAACGCGTTCTGGCCGCCGGTCTCGGCGATCAGCACGCCGATCGCGGCGTCGCGCGCGGCCATGGCGCGGTTGATCGCGCGCGCGGTCTCGGTGGAGCCGGTGAAGGCGACGCCGGCCACGCGCGGATCGCGGGTCAGCGCGGCGCCGACGGTGGCGCCGTCGCCGGGCAGGAACTGCACCGCCGCTTCCGGCACGCCGGCTTCGTGCAGCAGCTTCACCGCGGCATGGCCGACCAGGTTGGTCTGCTCGGCCGGCTTGGCGATGACGCTGTTGCCGGCGGCCAGCGCTGCGGCGACCTGGCCGAGGAAGATCGCCAGCGGGAAATTCCACGGGCTGATGCACACGAACACGCCGCGGCCATGCAGCTGCAGTTCGTTGGATTCGCCGGTCGGCCCGGGAAGGCGCTCGGGCGCGCCGAACTGGGCGCGCGCCTGGCCGGCGTAGTAGCGCAGGAAATCCACCGCCTCGCGCACTTCGGCGACGCCGTCGGGCAGGGTCTTGCCGGCCTCCTTGACGCACAGCGCGATGAACTCGGGCAGGCGCGCTTCCAGCAGGTCGGCGGCGTGCTCGAGGATGGTGGCGCGGCTGGCGGCCGGGGTGCGGTTCCAGCCCGGCTGCGCGGCGACCGCATTGGCCAGCGCCTTCTCCACCGTGGCGGCGTCGGCCGGCTGCCAGCGGCCCACGGTCTGGCGGCGGTCGGCGGGATTGACCACTGGCAGCGGCTCGCTGGCGAGCACCGCGCCCGGCACCAGCGGCGCGGCCTGCCAGGGCTTGATCGCGGCGTTGAGCTGGTCGGCCAGCGCGCGCAGGTCGTTGTCGTTGGCGAGGTTGGCGCCCATGGAATTCTTCCTGTTGTGGTTCTGGCTGCGCAGCAGGTCGGCCGGCAGCGGAATCTTCGGATGCGGGATGGAGGCGAACGCGGACACGGCGTCGACCGGATCGCGGATCAGGTCCTCGATGGCCACGTCCTCGTCGGTGATGCGATTGACGAAGCTGGAGTTGGCGCCGTTCTCGAGCAGGCGCCGCACCAGGTACGGCAGCAGGTCCTCGTGCGAACCGACCGGCGCGTACACGCGGCACGGTACGCCCAGGCGGTCGGCGGGGATCACCTCGGCGTACAGGTCGTCGCCCATGCCGTGCAGCTTCTGGTGTTCGTAGTCCTTGCCGGCGGCGATGGCGCGCACCGCGGCGATGGTCTGCGCGTTGTGGGTGGCGAACATCGGGTACAGCGCGTCGCTGTGCGCGAACATGCGCTTGGCGCAGGCCAGGTAGGACACGTCGGTGTTCTGCTTGCGGGTGAACACCGGGTAGCCCGGATGGCCCTCGACCTGCGCGCGCTTGATCTCCGCATCCCAGTACGCGCCCTTGACCAGCCGCACCGGGATGCGGCGGCCGACGCGGCGCGCCAGGTCGGCGAGGAAGTCGATCGTGTACGGGGTCCGCTTCTGGTACGCCTGCACCGCCAGGCCGTAACCTTCCCAGCCGTCCAGCGACGGATCGGAGAAGGTGGCCTCGATGATGTCCAGCGACAGCTCCAGCCGGTCAGCCTCTTCGGCGTCCACCGTGTAGCCGATGCCGTAGGACTTGGCCAGCTGCGCCAGTTCCAGCACGCCCGGCACCAGCTCGGCCATCACCCGCGCGCGCTTGGCGTGCTCGTAGCGCGGGTACAGCGCCGACAGCTTGATCGAGATGCTGGGCGCGGCGAACACCTCGCTGCCCTTGTACGAGCCGTTCGGGCCGCTGCGTCCGATCGCGTGGATCGCCTGGCGGTAGGCGTCGAGGTAGCGGTGCGCGTCCTTCATGGTCAGCGCGCCTTCGCCGAGCATGTCGAACGAGTAGCGGTACAGCGCGTTGTCGCCCTTCTTGGAGCGCGACAGCGCCTCGCCGATGGTCCGGCCCATCACGAACTGGTGGCCCATGATCTTCATCGCCTGGCGCACCGCCAGACGGATCACCGGCTCGCCGACGCGGCCGATCAGGCGCTTGAACGCGCCGGCCACGTCGGCGCGGGTCAGGTCGTTGATCTGCACCAGCTTGCCGGTGAGCATCAGGCCCCAGGTGGAGGCGTTGACCAGCACCGAGTCGCTCTCGCCCATGTGCTTCTTCCAGTCCGCATCGCCAAGCTTGTCGCGGATCAGCTTGTCGGCGGTTTCCTGGTCGGGGATGCGCAGCAGCGCCTCGGCCACGCACATCAGCAGCACGCCTTCCTCGCTGCCCAGGTCGTACTGGCGCATGAAGGCCTCGATCGCGCCCTGGTCCTGGGCGCGGGCGCGCACGCGGGTGACCAGGTCGGCGGCCAGCGCCTGCACCTTGGCCTGGTCGGCGGCGGGCAGGCGCGCCTGCTCGAGCAGTTCGCGCACGTGTTCGGCCTCATCCTTCAGCCAGGCGGCGGTGATCGCGGCGCGCAGTGCGTGGGAGGCGGGCGGCAGTTCGGGGGCAAGCAGCGGCGAGGGAGACGCGGACGGCATCGCCGGGGAGGATCCGGCGCCAGACAGAGCGTTCATGCGGGGAGGACCAGGGAAGATGCGCCCATTTTATGTCAGCGCCCGCTCGCGCAGCGCGTCGGCGACTGTGCCCGCTCCCGCATGTCGACGCGGGTCTGAACGGCCGCGGCGAGAATCTGGTTGCAATGCAGCATTTTTTATGATGAACGCGCGCTTGCCGCCGCGCAGGCCCGGGGCTACCATCGATGCGTTACCCGCGGCTCGGACAGCGCGGCAGCCCGGAAGCGCGGTTCGACATGATCGAAATGTTTCCGTTTACGTCGGAGGGGCCGGGTACGCAGCTGCGGCTGCGACCGCCACGGGCGCTCAGCGCCCGGCAATTCGTCGTGCTGTTCGCGGCACTGGCCGGGGCGATGTGGGTGGTGGCGGTGTTGGGGTGGTTCGCCGGCAACGTGTTTGCGCCTGCGTTCGCCCTGTTGCACAGCACCGTGGTGGCGCTCGCGCTGCGCTGGTCATGGCGCAGCGGCGAACGCGAAGAGGACATCCGGGTGGGTCCGGGCTGCGTGGAAGTGACCCGCACGAATGCAGGAACGCCGGCGTTCCGCGCCCACCCGCATTGGGTGCGGTTGCGGATCGAAGGCGACGACAGGGTGGTGCTGGCGTCCAGCGGCAAGCAGGTCCGGGTCGGCGAGTTTCTCGGCCCGGGCGAGCGCCGCGAGCTGGCGCAGACCCTGGAAGGCTTGCTGGCGGCCGCGACCGGCCGCAACCGATGACGCTCCAAGGGGTCTAGGCAATGAAGCAAAGCGGCAGATGGAAGCAACAGGCGGTCAGGGGTGGGATGGCATTGGCGGCGGCGCTGGCCGCACCGATGGCGTGGGCGCAGTCGGCCGACCCCAAGCCGTGGCAATTGAACATGGGCCGCGGCGTCACCCAGAGCGCCCGCAATGCCTACGACGCGCACATGGTCGCGTTGTGGGTGTGCGTGGTCATCGGCGTGCTGGTGTTCGGCGCGATGGGCTATGCGATGTTCAAGTTCCGCAAGTCCAAGGGCGCGGTCGCCGCGCAGTTCAGCCATAACACCAAGGCCGAGATCGTGTGGACGGTGATCCCGGTGCTGATCCTGATCGTGATGGCGTGGCCGGCCACGGCCAAGCTGATCGCGATGTACGACACCCGCGATGCCGAGATGACGGTCAAGGTCACCGGCTACCAGTGGATGTGGCGCTACGAATACCTGGGCGAGAACGTGGCGTTCACCAGCCGCCTGGAGCGCGGTTCCGACCGCATGCGCCAGAGCGGCAAGGTGCCGACCCTGGAAAGCGACCCGCACTACCTGCTGGACGTGGACAACCGGCTGGTGCTGCCGGTGAACACCAAGGTGCGCTTCGTGATCACCGCCGACGACGTGATCCATGCCTGGTGGGTGCCGGCGCTGGGCTGGAAGCAGGATGCCATCCCCGGGATCATCAACGAGGCCTGGACCAGCATCGAGACGCCCGGCGTGTACCGCGGCCAGTGCGCCGAGCTGTGCGGCAAGGACCACGGCTTCATGCCGATCGTGGTCGAGGCCGTGTCCAAACAGGATTTCCAGAAGTGGCTGGCCTCGCGCAAGCCGGCTCCCGCCGCCGCGCCGGCCGCGCCCGCGCCTGCCGCTGCGCCCGCGCCGGCCACGCCGGCGGCCCCGGATGCGCCCGCGCCCGACGCCACCGCGCCGGCCGCGCCGGCCGCGCCGCCGCAGGCCGTGCTGCCTCGCCTTCGTTCCGGTTCGCACCTGACCGTGCAAGCCGCCTGATCTCCTGCATTCTTTTTTGAGGTAGCCGCCATGGCCCATTCCGCAGTCGATCACCACGACGAGCACGGGCATCAGCAGAGCTTCGTGGAACGGTGGTTCTTCTCCACCAACCACAAGGACATCGGCACGCTGTACCTGCTTTTCAGCTTCACGATGTTCATCATCGGCGCGGCGATGAGCGTGATCATCCGTGCCGAGCTGGCGCAACCGGGCCTGCAGTTCGTCAAGCCCGAGTTCTTCAACCAGATGACCACCGTGCATGCGCTGGTGATGATCTTCGGCGGCGTCATGCCGGCCTTCGTCGGCCTGGCCAACTGGATGATCCCGCTGCAGATCGGCGCGCCGGACATGGCGCTGCCGCGCATGAACAACTGGTCGTTCTGGCTGCTGCCGGTGGCCTTCACCCTGCTGCTGCTGACCCTGTTCATTCCCGGCGGCGCACCCGCCGGCGGCTGGACGCTGTATCCGCCGCTGTCGCTGCAGGGCGGCTACAACGTGGCCTTCAGCGTGTTCGCGATCCACGTCGCCGGCATCAGCTCGATCATGGGCGCGATCAACATCATCGCCACCGTGCTGAACATGCGCGCGCCGGGCATCGACCTGCTGAAGATGCCGATCTTCTGCTGGGCCTGGCTGATCACCGCGTTCCTGCTGATCGCGGTGATGCCGGTGCTGGCCGGCGCGGTGACCATGCTGCTGACCGACAAGTTCTTCGGCACCTCGTTCTTCAACGCCGCCGGCGGCGGCGACCCGGTGATGTACCAGCACATCTTCTGGTTCTTCGGCCACCCCGAGGTCTACATCATGATCCTGCCGGCGTTCGGCGTGATCAGCGAGATCATCCCGACCTTCAGCCGCAAGCCGCTGTTCGGCTACCAGGCGATGGTCTACGCGATCGCGGCGATCGCGTTCCTGAGCTTCATCGTCTGGGCCCACCACATGTTCACCGTGGGCATGCCGCTGGGCGGCGAGATCTACTTCATGTTCGCCACGATGCTGATCTCCATCCCCACCGGGGTGAAGGTGTTCAACTGGGTCAGCACCATGTGGCAGGGCTCGCTGACGTTCGAATCGCCGATGCTGTGGGCGGTGTCGTTCGTGATCCTGTTCAGCATCGGCGGCTTCTCCGGGCTGATGCTGGCGATCGTGCCGGCCGACTTCCAGTACCACGACACCTATTTCGTGGTCGCGCACTTCCACTACGTGCTGGTCACCGGCGCAGTGTTCGCGCTGATCGCCGCGGTGTACTACTGGTGGCCGAAGTGGACCGGGCGCATGTACAACGAGGGCTGGGCCAAGTTCCATTTCTGGTGGACGATGCTGTTCGTCAACCTGCTGTTCTTCCCGCAGCACTTCCTCGGCCTGGCCGGCATGCCGCGGCGCATTCCCGACTACAACGTGGTGTTCGCCGACTGGAACCTGATCAGCTCGATCGGCGCGTTCGGCATGTTCGTCACTCCGTTCCTGATGGCCGGCATCCTGCTGGCGTCGCTGCGCAGCGGCGCGCGCGCCGAGGCGCGTTCGTGGGAAGGCGCGCGCGGCCTGGAGTGGACCGTGCCGTCGCCGGCGCCGGCGCATACCTTCACCCTGCCGCCGGTGCTCAAGCCCGGCGACCTGGCCCACGACGACATCAGCCACTGATGACCGCGCAACAACCGCCGCTCGACGATCTGGTGCTGCGCCGCAAGCGCGCCGTGCGCACCGCGCTGGTGGTCGGCGCGATCGCGTTGCTGATCTATGCCGGCTTCATCCTGTCCGGGGTGCTCGGCCGATGAACGCGCCGGCGCCCCGCGTGCACAGCAGCGCCGGCCTGTTCAAGCTGGTCGGCGTGGCGCTGGCGGTGTTCGTGCTGACCTTCTCGCTGGTGCCGCTGTACCGCATCGCCTGCGAGAAGGTGTTCGGCGTGCGCCTGGAACGCGGTCCGGGCGAAGGCCCGCAGGCGGGCAAGCCGTTGCTCGGCAAGCGCACGGTCAAGGTCGAATTCGACGGCGGGGTGAACTCCAAGCTGCCCTGGTCGTTCCACCCGGAGCAGCTGACCATGGACGTGGTGCCTGGCGAGCTCAACGAGGCGCTGTACTACGCGCGCAACGACGGCGCAGGCGCGATCGTCGGCAGCGCGGTGCCATCGGTGGCGCCGTCGCGCGCGTCCGGCTACTTCACCAAGACCGAGTGCTTCTGCTTCACCGCGCAGACCCTGCAGGCCGGCGAGAAGCGCGACATGCCGGTGCGCTTCATCGTCGACCCGAACCTGCCGAGCGACATCACCACCATCACCCTGTCGTATACCTTCTTCAAGAACGATGCGCTGAGCGCCGAACTGGGATCGCCGAAACTGGCCGGTTCCGTGCACGCAGCCCCTTGACCCGACCCGGAACGCCCGCCATGGCCCAGCCCAGCACCGACGCCACTGCCTATTACGTGCCCAGTCACAGCCGCTGGCCGTTCATCGGCTCGATCGCGATGTTCGTGACCATGATCGGCGTGGCCAGTTGGCTCAACGACGCGGCCTGGGGCAAGTGGAGCTTCTTCGCCGGCATCGCGATGCTGGTGGCGACCTTGTTCATGTGGTTCGGCGACGTGATCCGCGAGTCCATCGCCGGCCACTACAACCGCCAGGTCGACGTGTCCTTCCGCATGGGCATGGTCTGGTTCATCTTTTCCGAAGTGATGTTCTTCGGCGCGTTCTTCGGCGCGCTGTTCTACACCCGCACCTTCATCCTGCCGTGGCTGGGCGGCGAGGGCGACGGGGTGATGACCAATGCGCTGCTGTGGGACGGCTATTCGGCGGCGTGGCCGACCAACGGCCCGGGCGCGGTCGGCGGCCAGTTCCAGACCATCCCGGCATGGGGCCTGCCGCTGATCAATACGCTGATCCTGCTCAGCTCCGGCGTGACCCTGACCATCGCCCACCACGCGCTGAAGGCCGGCCATCGCGCGCGCCTGCTGGTGTTCCAGGGGCTGACCGTGCTGCTGGGCTGCGTCTTCCTGTTCTTCCAGGCCGAGGAATACATCCACGCCTACAAGGAACTCAACCTGACCCTGGGCTCGGGCATCTACGGCTCGACCTTCTTCATGCTCACCGGCTTCCACGGCGTGCACGTGCTGCTGGGCACGGTCATGTTGCTGGTGATGTGGCTGCGCTCGGCACGCGGGCATTTCAGCCGCGACAACCATTTCGCCTTCGAAGCGGCGGCGTGGTACTGGCACTTCGTCGACGTGGTGTGGCTGGCGTTGTTCTTGTTCGTTTATGTGTTGTGAGGGCGGGACCCGGGACTCGGGACCGGGGACTCGGAGGATGCGCGCGAGTGCGCTGCATTTGTGTTTTTTTGTAGGAGGGGCTTCAGCCCCGACGCGTTATCGGTAAGGCGTCGGGGCTGAAGTCCCTCCTACAGAAAAGCGGCTGGGCTGGAGCGGGGAAAAGCCGCTTTGTTCTTCAAGAAATTGGCGCTTTTTTCACCAATTCGCTTGACAGCGATTTGGCCCGGGACACCATCCTGCCGTCCCGAGTCCCGAGTCCCGAGTCCCGAGTCCCGAGTCCCGAGTCCCGAGTCCCGAGTCCCGAGTCAGCGGCCCAACCCATGCGGCTTGATCACCCCGGTATAGATGCCCAGGATCACCAGCAGGATCAGGCAGACCGATAGGCCGATGCGCCAGGTCAGTGCGTTCACCGTGCGCTTGCTCTGGCCGCGGTCCACCAACAGGTAGTACAGGCCGGCGCCGAGGTTCCACAGAATGACCAGCAGGAAGGCGACGATCAGCAGGGTTTTCAGCGAGTCGTTCATGGGCGTCTCGGTGCACGGTATCGCTGCATTATGACCCTCGCCGCGTCCTCGCGCGTCGCCGCGCGCGCGCGCATGCCGCTGTGGCTGGGCTGGGGGCTCGCGCTGGCGGTGGCGCTGGGATTCTGCGCGCTGGGCCGCTGGCAATTGCTGCGCATGCACGAGAAACAGGCGCTGCTCGCGCAGGCCGCGCACGTGCGCGACCGTCCGCAGGCGCTGGCCGATGCGCTGCGCACGCTGCGCCCGGCGCAACTGGCCTGGGTGCACGGCAGCGGCCGTTTCCTGCCCGGGCAGATCCTGCTCGACAACCAATTGCGCGAGGGCCGCAGCGGGGTCAAGGTCTATCAACCGTTCCTGGCCGACGGCGCGTCCGCGCCGCTGCTGGTCGAACTGGGCTGGCTGCCGTTGCCTGCCGATCGCGCGCTGCCCACACCGGTACCGCTGCAGGGGCAGTACGCGCTGGCCGGCCTGCTCGGCCCGGCGCCGTCGCATGGGCTGGCGCTGGGGCCGGCGCTGGTCGCCGCGCCGGCGCCGCAGCTGTGGCTGGCGATGCGCATCGAGCCGGCGGCGATCGGCGAGGCGCTCGGACGCCGCGACATTTTGTCGCAGGTGCTGCGCCTCGATCCGGCGTTGCCGCTGGGCTATCCGCGCGACCTGGAGATGCTGCCGAACACCCTGCCGCCCGAGCGCCACTTGGGTTACGCGGTGCAATGGTTCGGCCTGGCGCTGGCCGTGCTGATCACCGCAGCGCTGCTGAGCTGGCGCGCGCGCAAGGGACGGGGCGGGCGCTGAGCGCGCGCGCATGAGAAAATCCCCGGCATGAATGCCTCCCCCTCGGCTCCACGCCAGGCGACCGCGCGCGGCCGCTGGACGTTGATCGCGCTGTTCGTCCTGTTCTTCGGCTCGATGCTGGTCGCCGGCGCGCTGCGTTTTTCCGGCTGGCAACCGCCGGGCAACCGCAACCACGGCGAACTGCTGCAGCCGCCGGCCGACCTGCGCGCGCTGCAGCCGCGGCTGGACGACGGCAGCGTCTACGCCTGGCAGCCGCAGCAGCGCGTGTGGCGCATCGCACTGGCGCCGCCGCGCGACTGCGCCAGCGCCTGCGAAGCGCTGGCGCGCGATCTGAACAAGGTCTGGCAGCTGTTCGGCCACGACGCCGACCACGTGCAGATCCTGTGGATCGGCACGCCGCCGGCGGCGGTGCGCGCGCTGCCGCAGGTGCGCGTGCTGCGCGCCGACCCGGCGCTGCTGGCCGGCCTGCCGCGCGTGCACGATGCCGCAGGCGTGCCGGTCTACGTGATCGATCCGAACGGCTTCGTGGTGCTGCGCTACGCGCCGGGCTTCGACCCGGCCGGACTGCGCGCGGATGTGTCGAAGCTGCTGAAACTCCTGTGAGTCACCCCCTATGAACCTGTTCGCGCCGCCGGCGCTGTTTCGGCACTTCCACCGCATGGCCTGGCTGGCGGCGTTGTTCACCGCCAGCACGATCATGTTCGGATCGTTCGTGCGCCTGTCCGACGCGGGCATGAGTTGCCCGGACTGGCCGACCTGCTATGGCCGGGTGACCTGGCCGCAGAGCAGCGACGAGGCCAACGCGCACGCCGCGAGCAAGATTCGTCCGCTGGAGACGCACAAGGCCTGGCGCGAGCAGGTGCACCGGTTCCTGGCCGGGGCGCTGGGCGTGGAAGTGCTGGTGCTGTCGTTGCTGGCCGCGCGCCGGCGCCGGCTCGGCATCGCGCAGATCGTCGGCGCCGCGGCGCTGGTGGCGCTGTCGATCCCGCTGTACATGTCCGGCTGGCCGACGTGGGCGATGGCGTTGGCCGGCACCGGCGAAGCGATCCTGCTGCTGGCGGCGCTGCGCTGGTCCAACAGCGACCTGGCGCGTGCGGCGGCGCTGACCCTGGCGGTGGTGATCTTCCAGGCCCTGCTGGGCATGTGGACGGTGACCCTGCTGCTCAAGCCGATCGTGGTGATGGGGCATCTGCTCGGCGGCCTGCTGATGTTCTCGCTGCTGGTGTGGATGGCCTGGCGCGCCACCCACCTGCCGATCACCCTGGCCGACGCGTCGCGGCTGAAGTGGCTGCTGCGCCTGGGCGTGGCGCTGCTGGCGCTGCAGATCGCGCTCGGCGGCTGGGTCAGCGCCAACTACGCGGCGCTGGCCTGCGGCGGCGGCAGCTGGTCGGCCGACAACTTCCCGCGCTGCGTCAGCCAGTGGTGGCCGCCGCACGATTTCCGCGAAGGCTTCACCCTGTGGCGCGGCATCGGCGTGGACTACGAAGGCGGCGTGCTCGACGGCGCGGCGCGCATCGCGATCCAGATGGCGCACCGGATGATGGCGCTGGTCGTGGCGGCCTACCTGCTGTGGCTGGGCTGGCGGCTGAGCCGCTCGCCGGGCATGCGCGGCTGGGCGGCGGCGCTGGTGGTGCTGCTGCTGGCGCAGGTTAGCCTGGGCATCCTCAACGTCAAGCTGGCGCTGCCGCTGCCGGTGGCGGTGCTGCACAACGCAGGCGCGGTGGCGCTGCTGTTCGTGCTGGTGTCGCTGCTGGCGCGCTTGCGGGCGCCGCAATGAGCGCGACGGGCATCCACTGGCGCGACTACTGGGACCTGACCAAGCCCAAGGTGGTGGCGCTGATCGTGTTCACCGCGCTGGTCGGCATGTGCCTGGCGATTCCCGGCGTGCCGACCTGGGCGCAGGTGCGCACCGGCCTGATCGGCTTCTTCGGCATCTGGCTGGCGGCCTCGGCCGCGGCGGCGATCAACCAGCTGCTGGACGCGCGCATCGACGCGCAGATGGCGCGCACCTCGTGGCGGCCGCTGGTGGTGGGCAAGGTGCTGCCGTGGCAGGTGCTGCTGTTCGCTACGGCGCTGACCGCGCTGTCGATGGCGATCCTGGTGATCTGGGTCAACACCATCACCGCGGTGCTGACCTTCGCCTCGCTGATCGGCTAT
Organism: Xanthomonas sp. CFBP 8443; assembly: GCF_025666195.1. Classification (NCBI taxonomy): domain Bacteria; kingdom Pseudomonadati; phylum Pseudomonadota; class Gammaproteobacteria; order Lysobacterales; family Lysobacteraceae; genus Xanthomonas; species Xanthomonas sp. CFBP 8443. Next base: position 4,670,298 of record NZ_CP102592.1, on the reverse strand, counting down.
GCGGTGATCTACACCGTGTTCCTCAAGCGCACCACGCCGCAGAACATCGTCATCGGCGGCCTGGCCGGCGCCGCGCCGCCGTTGCTGGGCTGGGCCGCGATCACCGGCATGCAGGGCCAGTGGGACTGGGCCTACGCGTCGCTGCTGGTGCTGATCATCTTCGTGTGGACGCCGCCGCACTTCTGGGCGCTGGCGATCTTCCGCCGCGCCGACTATGCCAAGGCGTCGATCCCGATGCTGCCGGTCACTCACGGCGTGGTGCATACGCGCAGGCAGATCCTGGTGTACACGCTGCTGCTGGTGGTGGTGACCCTGCTGCCGGTGGCGGTGGGCATGAGTGGCGTGTTCTACCTCGGCGGCACGCTGGTGCTCGATGCGGTGTTCGTCTGGTTCGCCTGGCGCATGCTCGACCCGCCGGACGAGATGTTCTCGATGCGCATGTTCGGCTATTCGATCGTGTATCTGATGGCGTTGTTCGCCTTCCTGCTGGTGGATCACTGGATCGGCTGAGCCGCCCGTTCCCGTTCGCGGCACTCAAGGGACGGCCGCCCAGGCCGCTACCGATGGATTGACCGTAGGCGGCGAGACCGTTGGGAGGGCGTATGTGGGGAAAGAGCAAGCGCGATGCGGCGATGGCGCTGCAGGGCATGACCGCACGTCTGCGTGAGGTCGAGACCGAGCGCGACCGTGCCCACGCCGAGGCCGAACACGCCAGAACCGAGCTCAGCTATCTGCGCGGCCGCTTCGACCTGGTCACCGGCGGCACCAGCGACGGCCTGTGGGACATGAGCGTGGTGGCCGGCGATCCGATCAATCCGGCCAACGAGTTCTGGTGGTCGACGCAGTTCCGTGCGCTGCTCGGCTTCGCCTCGGAGGCGGAGTTCCCCAACGTTCTCGACAGCTGGGCTTCGCGCCTGCATCCGCAGGACAAGCAGGCCACACTGGACGCGTTCGCCGCGCACCTGGCCGATCGCAGCGGCCGTACCGCGTACGATGTGGAATACCGGCTGCAGCTGAAGAACGGCCAATACCGCTGGTTCCGCGCGCTGGGAACCACCCAGCGCGACGCCAACGGCGCACCGCTGCGGGTGGCCGGCTCGCTCACCGACATCGGCGAGCGCCGCGAGCGCGATGCCTTCCTCGACGTGATCCTGACCCGCTTCGAACTGGGCGCGGAGATGCTCAACGACGGCCTGTGGGACATGAGCGTGATCGCCGGCGACCCGATCAATCCGGCCAACGAGTTCTGGTGGTCGCCGCAGTTCCGCGCGCTGCTCGGGTTCGCCTCGGAGGCCGAATTCCCCAACGTGCTCGACAGCTGGGCCTCGCGCCTGCACCCGGAAGACAAGCAGGCCGCGCTGAACGCGTTCGCCGCGCATCTCAACGACCGCAGCGGCCGCACTTCCTTCGACATCGAATACCGCTTGCAGCAGAAGAGCGGCCAGTACCGCTGGTTCCGCGCGCGCGGGCTGACCAAGCGCGCGGCCGATGGCACGCCGCTGCGTGCGGTCGGTGCGTTGCTGGACATCCATGCCGCGCGTCAGCTCGGCGACGCGGCCCGGACGCTGCAGGTCGCGGCGGCCGAGATGGTCGAGGACAACACCGACCTGGCTCGGCGCACCGAGCAGCAGGCGGCGGCGCTGGAGGAAGCGGCCAGTTCGATGGAAGAGATCACCAGCACCGTGCAGAGCAACGTGGACCACGTGGGCCACGCCAATCGGCTGGTGGACGGCGCCAGCGACGTGGCCCAGCGCGGCGGTACGGTGGTGAACGACGTGGTCGCGACGATGGCCGGCATCGAAACCGCATCGCGCAAGATCTCCGACATCATCAGCGTCATCGACGGCATCGCCTTCCAGACCAACATCCTGGCCTTGAACGCCGCGGTGGAAGCGGCACGCGCCGGCGAACAGGGCCGCGGTTTCGCGGTGGTGGCCACCGAGGTGCGCAGCCTGGCCCAGCGCTGCACCGATGCCGCCAGGGAAGTGCGCGGCCTCATCGCCAGCTCCAGCGAGCAGGTCGAACGCGGGTCGGCGCTGGTGGCGCGGGCCGGGACCACCATGGGCGAGCTGTTCACTGCGGTGCGCGAGGTGCAAGGGATCATGGGCGAGATCGCCAACGCCAGCCGCGAGCAGAGCGCCGGCATCGTCCAGGTCAACCAGATCGTGGTGCAGATGGATACCGCGACGCAGAAGAACGCGGCCCTGGTCGAGAAGATGGCCGATGCCGCGCGCGGTCTGGAGGGCCAGGCGCAGGGTCTGACCGCGCACACCACCAGCGGCCGCCGCCCAGGCAGCGGCCATGCCGCCGAACCGGTGCGCGCGGTGGCCTGAGCGGTACGCAGCGAAGCCGCTGGCGCGGCGGTGGGCGGCGTCGCTCGACGCCGCGCCGGCCGCTGGACACGCCGCGCACCAAGCGGCATCTGCGGCGTGCCGCCTCGAATATGTTTGTGCGATGCCTTTCGTTCGATGGCGCCCGGCGCGCGCGCTGCCTAGGCAGGCGCGTGCGCCAGCACGGGCGCATGCCGCGATGACCCGGGCGCTCAGCTCAGCCAGTGCTGGCAGCTGTCGCGTTCCTGGCTGCCGCAGCTTTGCTGCATCTTGTGCTGCAGGCGTGCGAGCACGGCGCTGCCGTCATGGCCCTTGCTCCAGCCCTGCAGGGTCTTGGCCAGGGTGTCGAAGCGCTGCTTGGTGCGCTGGTGGTAGCCGCCGGGCTGCCCGGCCAGTTCGCCGATGACCTGGCCTGCGGCGGCCTCGATCGCGGCCGCATTGTCCGGCTGCAGCCGGATCAGGCCATCGACATAGAGCACGCCCCACTGCACCCGGGTGGCGGGGCCTTCGGCGCTCTCGTAGGCCTTCTTCAGCCAGTACAGCGCGGTCTGCTTGTCGCCGCGCGCCTCGGCCAGGCCGGACAGTTCCGGCATGTAGTAGTACGGCGTCTTGCTGCGCCCCAGTTCGGCCAGCAGCAGCTGTTCGGCGCCGGCGCTGTCACCGGCATCGTCGAGCAGGCCGGCGGCGTTGCTGATCGTGGACTGGCGTTCGTAGTCGGTCTTGGCGGCCTGTTCGGCCCAGCGCACGCGCTGCTGCACCTTGTCGGTCACCGCGGCCGGCAACGGCGGATGCGGCGCGTCGCCGGCGTCGGCCGGCTGGCCCTGCGCCAGCCGCGCCAGCTGGATGTCGGCATAGGCGGTGTCCAGGCGATCGCTGATCGGTAGGCTCGCGTCGGCGTAGACCTGGTCCAGCGCGTGACTCAGCGCGCTCGACAGCGTGGTCCGTTCGGTGGCATCGGCGGCCGCGGCCTGCACCAGCTCGCGCGCCGAGTAAGTCAGGGTGCTGCGGTTGGCGCGGACCTCAGCCGGATCGGCCAGCACCGCCTGCAGCAGGCGGCGATCAGCGGCGCGGCGCTTGGCGTGCGTGGTGCCGGCCTTGTCCGGATCCTGGGCGGCCAGCGCCAGCAGCGCGAAGCGGCGCTGCAGTGCCGGCTGCGGCGCGGCGGCGGCCAGTTGCGCGAGCACGCCGGCGGCCTGCTCCGGCTTGACCAACTGGCTCGCATCCACCGCCCAGCCGTATTCGCCGAGCAGAGTCCAGTCGTCGGCGCCGAGCGTGGTGGGCGCTTTCAGCGCCTGTTGCAGCAGTTGCGTCGAGCTGGTGGTGCGGGTCGCCGCCACGCGCAACGCTTCGGCCAGCCGGCCGGTGTCGCTGTCGCCGGCCAGGCGGGTGACCTCGCTGCGATCGGGGCGCAGTACGATGATGGTCGGGTAGCCCTTGATGCCGAAGCGTTCGCCCCAGGCCTGCGCGCCTTCCGAATCGCCATCCAGGTGCACCGCGACGAAGGCGCGGGTGCGGGCGATGAAGGCCGGGTCCTTGAACAGCGTAGCCTTGAGCCGGTTGCACGGCGGGCACCAGGCCGCGCCCCAGTACAGCAGCACCGGCTTGTTGTGTTCGCGCGCTTCGGCGAAGGCGTCATCCACGTCGCCCTCGCGCCAGGCGATGCCGGCGCTGTCGGGCGTCTTGGCCGGCGCAGCGGTCTGTGGCTTGGAGGCGGCGGGCGGCTTGTCGCAGCCGCCCAGCGCCAGCACTGCGGCAAGGCTGGCGGCCGTCATCACGGAAAGGCGGAGCGTACGGCGCATACGTCGGTCACCGGGCGAGAGGGGAGGAGCGGCAACAGCGGATGCCGTGCAGGCCATGGCGCCAATCGCGCACTCTACCTAGCCGATCGTGCCGCGGGTACCCGGCGGACATGTCGTTTGCGCATTTGCATATGCCGCGATTCAGCGGCGGCGGCCGGCGCGCGTTTGCCACACGGCGCGAACGACGGCGCGTGGCGGGCCGTCATGGCGCAACGTTGCTGTTTTGCCACGGCGGCTCGCGGCGATCGGCGTGTTGCGCACGCACGCAGGCGTCGGCCGCGCCTTCTCGGGCAGGCCGCGCCGATCCGTCGCCGTGCCGCGCTCGCTAGTCCTGTGTCGCCGTCTTCGTATCGCGCGCGTAGCGCTGCGCGACGAAGGCGCAGACGATCAGCTGGATCTGGTGGTAGATCATCACCGGCAGCACGATCGCGCCGAGGCTGCCGCTGGCGAACAGCACCTTGGCCATCGGCACGCCCGTGGCCAGGCTCTTCTTCGAGCCGCAGAACACGATCGGGATCTCGTCCTGGCGGGCGAAGCCCAGCCGCCGCGCGGCGAAGGTGATCAGTCCCATCGCCAGCGCCAGCAGCAGCGCGGCGACCAGCGCCACCCCGAGCAGCGCCGGCAGCGGCGTCTTGCGCCACAGGCCTTCGATCACCGCGGCGCTGAAGGCGGTGTACACCACCAGCAGGATCACGCCCTGGTCGGTGTAGCGCAGCACCGCGCGGCGCCGTTCGACCCAGCCGCCGATCCAGCGCCGCAGCAGGTGGCCGACCACGAACGGCACCAGCAGCTGCAGCATGATCTTGCCCATCGCCTCCAGCGGGTTGGCCATCGCGCTCTGCGCACCGGCCAGCAGGCCCATCAGCAACGGCGTCAGGAACACCCCGAGCAGGCTCGACAGCGAGGCGCTGCACACCGCCGCCGGCACATTGCCGCCGGCCATCGAGGTGAACGCGATCGACGACTGCACGGTGGACGGCAGCGCGCACAGGAACAGCACGCCGATGTACAGCTCCGGGGTCAGCAGCCAGTGCGACAGCGGCTTGAGCAACAGGCCGAGCAGCGGGAACAGCACGAAGGTGGCGGCGAGGATGGTCAGGTGCAGGCGCCAGTGCAGCGCGCCGGCGACGATCGCCTCGCGCGACAGCCGCGCGCCGTGCAGGAAGAACAGCGCGGCGATGGCGATGTCGGTGGCGTCGTCCATCACCGCCGCAGCGCGGCCCTGCACCGGCAGCAACGAGGCCAGCAGCACGGTGCCGAGCAGGGCCAGGGTGAAGGGCTCGATGCGCATGCGGGCGAGGAGGTTCTTCATGATGTGATGCCTGGAATAAAAAGCCTCGGATCTGGTTGGTATTCTCACACGCCGGTCCTGAAGGTGAGTTCGAATGCAGCCCACTGTCGCCAGTGCCATGCAGACGTTGGCGTTGAACGCGGCGAGAAAGTTTCGCGGCGACTATCTGGTGATGAGCCGGGAGGCGTTCTGGGATGCGGACCAGAACAATCATCTGCTGCATTCCGGGGAATTCGGGGGCTACCGTGAGCAGTTGTTGAGAACCCTGCTGGCGTCGTATCTGCCGGCGCGCCTGTCGATCGGCAGCGGTTTCCTGGCCACGCCGCTGCAGCACCACAGCACGCAGTGCGATGTCGTCATCTACGACCGCGATGCCACGCCCAGCCTGGATCTGTCCGGCGGAAGAGTGTTCTATCCGACGGAGACCTGCGCCGCGGTCGGTGAAGTCAAATCGACCCTGACGTTCGCTGCACTGAAGGAGGCCTTGCACAAGCTGGCCTGCACCAAGCGGTTGCGTTCGGAGCACTGCCCGCCCGGCTTGCCGGTCGCGCCGAACGATGCGGTATTCCACATGTGGAACCAGCTCGCGCTGGAGGAGGCGACTCCGGGCCTTCTCGACGCCCATCGTACGTCCCTGTTTCAGCCATCCCGGATCGAGCAGCAGAACCTGGTGACGTTCCTGGTGTGCGAGAAGATCGAGTGGCCAAGCGGAGCCCAGCCCGGGACGAGCGGGTTCTACAAGGCGCTCGCCGAACTCTATCCGCGTTCGGCCGATGCGTACCATTTGCGGCACAACATGCTGCTGAGCTTGGAAGACGGGTTTCTGTCCTACTACACCGGTGACGGCGAACTGGGCCCGTTGCCTTATCCATTCCCGCGTCGCGACGAAACCGATTGCGGCTGGCGCTGGCTTCCAGCCAGCGACGACGCAGTGCACATCTTCAATTTTGCCGCCGAGTGCGCGCTGGCGTCGTCGCGCACGTGGATCTACGAGTTCCTCGCCAATGCGCATTTGCAGGGAAAACAGGTTCCGCAGTATCGCTACATCCCGCTGAGTTAGCCGGACTGCCGGTTGTCCCTCAGTGCAGCGCGGCGCGCGCCTTGAACAGCTCGCGCAGTTCGTACTTGTCGGTCTCGTCCAGGCCTTGCGCGCGTTGCTTGGCCTGCAGTTCCTCCAGCCGCTGCTGCAGGGTCTGCCGCTCCAGTTGCACCACCACGTCGTGCAGTTCCTGGCGCCAGCTGGCGGTCTCGCCGGGAATCTCCTGCACCGCCAGTTTCTGCAGCGCGGCCAGTTCCTCGCGTTCGTGGAAGTGTTCGAGCAGCGCGCCGGTGGTGATCTCCGGGCGCGTGTGCACGATCTCCAACAACTCGATCATCAGTTCGATGCCGGGCAGGCGCAGGCCGGCGAACGGGTAGGGCGGCGGCAGGTCCAGCGCCAGCGAAGGCGTATGCAGCAGGCGCACGATCGCCTCGCGCACCAGGCTGCGCTTTTGCGTCGGCCGTACCGCCGCGCGCGGCGGCGGCTTGGCCGGCTGCGCGGCGGCGGGCGCGGGGCCGCCGATGCCGGTGATCTCGGCCAGGCGCTGGCGCATCAGGTCGCCGAAGGCGCCATCGGGGATCTGCGCCAGCATCGGCCGTGCGCGTTCGGCCAGCCGCGCCTTGCCGTCGAGCGTAGCCAGGTTGACCTCGCGCGAGAGTTCGTCGAAGAAGAACTGCGACAGCGGCGTGGCCTGCTGCAGCCGCGCGGCGAAGCCGTCGGCGCCTTCCTTGCGCACGATGCTGTCCGGGTCCTCGCCGTCGGGCAGGAACAGGAAGAACGCCTGGCGTCCGTCCTTCATCCGCGGCAGCACCGATTCCAGCGCCTTCCAGCCGGCGCGGCGGCCGGCGGCATCGCCGTCGAAGCAGAAGAACACGTCCGGCGCGTTGCGGAACAGCAGCTCGGCGTGCTCGGAGGTGGTCGCCGTGCCCAGCGTCGCCACCGCCTGGGTGACCCCGAACTGGAACAGCGAGACCACGTCCATGTAGCCCTCGACCACGATCAGCCGCTCGATCTTCTGGTTGGCCTGGCGCACCTGCCACAGGCCATACAGCTCGCGGCCCTTGTGGAACAGCGCGGTCTCCGGCGAGTTCAGGTACTTGGGGCCGTCATCCTTGTCCATGACCCGGCCGCCGAAGGCGATGACCCGGCCGCGGCGGTCGAAGATCGGGAACATGACCCGGTCGCGGAACTTGTCGTAGACGTGGCCGCGCTCGTTCTTGGAGAACAGCCCGGCGCGTTCGAGCAGCTTGTGGCGGCGCTCGTCGGTGCCCAGTGCGTCCTTCAGCGCGCTGAAGCCGTCCGGCGCGTAGCCAATCTGGAAGCGCGTGCGGTTGTCCGCGTCCACGCCGCGGCCGTCGAGGTAGCTGCGCGCCTTGTCGCTGGATTCGAGCTGGCGCTGGAAGAACTTGGTCGCCGCGTCCAGCGCCGAGTACAGGTCGCGATGGTCGTCGCCGGCGGCCTGCGCGGCGCCGCGCTGCTGCGCGTCGCGCGGCACTTCCATGCCGGCGCGCTTGGCCAGTTCGTCGACCGCGTCGAGGAACTCGAGGCGGTCGTAGTTCATCAGGAAGCTGATCGCGGTGCCGTGCGCGCCGCAGCCGAAGCAGTGATAGAACTGCTTGGTCGGCGACACCGTGAACGAGGCCGAGCGCTCGTCGTGGAACGGGCAGCGCGCCGCGTATTCCTTGCCCTGGCGCTTCAGCGGCACGCGCGTGCCGACCACCTCGACGATGTCGGTGCGGGCGAGCAGGTCGTCGATGAATGCGTCGGGGATGCGGGCCATGGGCGATAGGATGCCATGCGTCCGCGCCGCGGCCACGGATCGGGCCGCAAACCCTGGCGTTGCGGTGCTACAGCTGCGGCGGAATCGCCGTGATCGCGCTGGCGTCGATCCCGGCGGCGGCGAGCTTGCGCCGCGAGCGCAGGCGTTCGTCGATCACCGCGGTGATCAGCGCGCCGACGAAGAACACCACGGTGGCGTAGTAGATCCACACCAGCAGGATCACCAGCGCGCCCATCGAGCCGTAGGCGCTGCCCGGCGCGGCGGTGGCGATGTAAAGGCCGATCGCATAGCGCCCGGCCACGAACAGGCAGGCGGTGATGGCGCCGCCGATCACCGCCTGCCGCCACTCCACGCGCCGGTCCGGCAGGTAGTGGTAGAGCACGGCGAAGGCCAGGATGTAGATCGCCAGCGTCGAGACGTAGCCCACCGCGGGCAGCAGCGACGGCAGGCGCGCGAACAGCACCTGCACCACCGTGGTCAGGATCATCGAGATCAGCAGCAGAAAGCCCAGTCCCAGCACCACGCCGAAGGAGAACACGCGCTTCTTCAGCCACGCCATGACGCCTTCCAGGCGCTGCTTGTCGGTGCGGAAGATCAGGTTCAGCGCGTTCTGCAGCTGCGCGAACACCGCGGTGGCGCCGACGAACAGCAGCAGCGTGCTCCACAGCCCGGCCAGCGAACCGACGCTGGGCTGGTTCTTGGCGTTGTCGATGATGGTCTGCGCCACTTCGCGCGCGCCGTGCCCGGCCAGCTGCCCGATCTGCTCGATGAAGGCCTGCTGCGCCTGCGGGTACAACGAGGCGGTCAGCCACAGCAGCAACACCAGCAGCGGCGCCAGCGACAGCAGCGCATAGAACGACAGCGACGCGGCCTGGGTCATCACGTCGATCTCGACGAAGCGCCGCAGCAGCGCCGCCGGCAGGCTCTGCTGCAGGCGTTCGAGGTGTTTTTGCAGGCGGGTGGGTGACAGCGACAGGGACATGGGGCGGGCACGGCCTTCGGCGGGCGCGCGGCATCGCGATGCCGGGCCCGCGCTGCGCGGAAAAGTGTCGCGGGTCGCCGGCGTTGTAGCAGTCGGTCGCCGAAAGGCGGGTGAAGCCCGCCGCCGGATCAGCCGGCCAGTTGCTGCTTGACCAGCACCGAGACCAGGCCCATGTCGGCCTTGCCGGCCAGCGCCGGCTTCAGCACGGCCATCAGCTTGCCCATGTCGGCCGCGCCGCTGGCGCCGGTCTGCGCGATCGCGGCCTGGATCGCGGCGACGATCTCGGCCTCGCCGAGCTTGGCCGGCAGGTAGCGCTCGATCACCACGATCTCCTCGCGCTCGATCGATGCCAGGTCCTCGCGGCCGGCCGCGGCGTACTGGCTCACCGAGTCCTTGCGCTGCTTGACCATCTTGTCCATCAACGCCAGCACCGCGGCGTCGTCCACGTCCTTGCGCTCGTCCACTTCCTTCTGCTTGATCGCGGCGTTGATCAGCCGGATCACGCCCAGGCTGTGCGTGTCGCGGGCCTTCATCGCGGCCTTCATGTCGTCGATGAGCTGCTGCTTGAGGGTCATGAGGGGCTCCAGGGGGAAGGGAAAAGAAGGGCGTTCATTCTAGGCGCTGCGCACGTCGGCGCCGCGCCGGGCGGATGCGGGGGCGCGAGCGGAGCAGGACGGGTGCGCCTGCGGCTGGCAAGGCCGCACGGCGGCCAATAAGGCTGCCGGGGCCAGGAGATCGCTGCACCGGTGCGGCCGGCGAAGATTCCGGGCCACACAAAAAGCCGGCGACGCTTGCGCGTGCCGGCTTCGTGGGTTTACCGTAGCGGATGCCGAAACCGGCACAACCCGCTACCGCAAACCGCGATCCTCAGTACAGACGCTGACGCTTGGTGACGTCGCGAGACGTCCGGCGCAGCTGACGCTTCACCGCGGCTGCGGCCTTGCGCTTGCGTTCCTGGGTCGGCTTTTCGTAGAACTCGCGCTTGCGGGTTTCGGCCAGCACGCCGGCCTTTTCGCAGGTGCGCTTGAAGCGACGGAGCGCAAACTCGAAGGGCTCGTTCTCGCGGACTTTGACGCTGGGCATGGAATCTCCGGGACACAATGGTGACCGGGTCACGCCCGGCGAGCCGCACATTATAGCGACTGATTTCCTGGCTGCAAGCGGGGCGTTTGCCTGCCGCCGATTCGGCCCCACAATGGCATCCATGAGAGTCCTCGGCATCGAATCCAGCTGCGACGAAACCGGCGTCGCCGTCTACGACACCGCCCTGTCCGGCGCGGCCGCGCTGCGCGCACACGGGCTGTACAGCCAGATCGCGCTGCACGCCGAATACGGCGGCGTGGTGCCGGAACTGGCCAGCCGCGACCACGTGCGCAAGCTGCTGCCGCTGATCCGCCAGACCCTGGCCGAGGCCGGGCTGGGCGTGCGCGATCTGGACGGGGTGGCCTATACCGCCGGCCCGGGCCTGGTCGGCGCGCTGCTGGTCGGCGCCGGCGTCGCCCGCGCGCTGGCCTGGGCGCTGGAGGTGCCGGCGATCGGCGTCCACCATATGGAAGGCCACCTGCTGGCGCCGCTGATGGAGGACCCGGACCCGGTGCACGGCGTGCCGGCGCCGCCGTTCGTGGCGCTGCTGGTGTCCGGCGGGCATACCCAGCTGATCGCGGTGGAGGCGATCGGCCAGTACCGGCTGCTCGGCGAGACCCTGGACGATGCGGCCGGCGAAGCCTTCGACAAGACCGCCAAGATGATGGGCCTGCCGTACCCGGGCGGCCCGCAGCTGGCCGCGCTGGCCGCGCAGGGCACGCCGGGCCGGTTCCGCTTCGCGCGGCCGATGACCGACCGCCCGGGCCTGGATTTCAGCTTCTCCGGGCTCAAGACCCAGGTGCTGCTGGCCTGGCGCGGCAGCGACCAGAGCGAGGCCACCCGCGCCGACATCGCCCGCGGCTTCGAGGATGCGGTGGTGGACACGCTGGCGATCAAGTGCGAGCGCGCGCTGCAGGCGGCCGGCAGCGACACCATCGTGGTCGCCGGTGGCGTCGGCGCCAATGTGCGCCTGCGCGCCAAGCTGCAGGCGATGGCGCAGGCGCGCGGCGGCCGCGCCTGCTTCCCGCGCCCGGCGCTGTGCACGGACAACGGCGCGATGATCGCCTTCGCCGGCGCCCTGCGCCTGCAGGCCGGCCAGTCCAGCGACGCGGCGGTGCGGGTGACGCCGCGCTGGGACATGGCTTCGCTGCCGCCGTTGGCGGCCGCTCATGGGGACCGGGGACCGGGGACCGGGGACCCGGTAGAGCCTCCGCTTCCCGCTTCTGCTTTTCCCGGTCCCTGGTCCCCGGTCCCTGGTCCCCAAAATGGATAAGGTCTTCATCGAAGGTCTGGAAATCGACGCGCTGATCGGCATCTACGATTGGGAGCGGCGGATCCGGCAGACGTTGCGCTTCGATCTGGAGATGGGCTTCGACAACCGCGTGCCGGCGGCCAGCGACGACATCGCCGATACGCTCAACTACAAAGCGGTCAGCAAGCGCTTGGTGGAACTGGTCGAGCAGTCCGACTGCGGTCTGGTGGAGACGCTGGCCGAGCGTTGCGCGGCCGCGGTGCTGGCCGAGTTCGACGTGCGCTGGCTGCGCCTGAAGCTGAGCAAGCCGGGCGCGGTGCGCGGTGCGCAGGCGGTGGGCGTGATCATCGAGCGCAGCCGCGACGGCTGAGCGTGGCCTGCGTCGGCGCCGCTTGACGCTCATTCCGGTTCCGTGCATGTTGCTGTGCAACGCAACATCTGGCCGATCGCGCTCGGTGGCGTACAACGACGGGGCACGATGGACTGGAGCAAGTACCGCACGGCCACCTACGACGAGCTGATCCAGGCCGATGGCCAGCCGCGTCCCGCCGCCCGCCGGGTCATCGAATACCTGTCCAGCCTTTCGGGGCGCGAATTGTCCGAACGCCAGCTCGCCGCCGATGTCGCCGCGCGGGTCATGGGCATCACCTTCACCGTCTATTCCGATGGCCGCAACGTCGACCGCACGCTGCCGTTCGACCTGATCCCGCGGGTGATCCCGCTGCGCGAATGGGAGCGCACCGAGGCCGGGCTGAAGCAGCGCATGCGCGCGCTCAATCTGTTCATCGGCGACGTCTACGGCGCGCAGCGCATCGTCAAGGACAAGGTATTCCCGGCGATGCTGCTGGAGCACTCGGTGAACTTCCGCCCGCAGTGCGTGGGCATCACGCCGGCGCTGGGCGTGTGGGCGCACATCTGCGGCTCGGACCTGGTGCGCGATGCCGACGGCACGCTGTACGCGCTGGAGGACAACCTGCGCATTCCCAGCGGCGTGTCGTACATGCTGGAAAACCGCATGGTCGCCAAGCGCGTGTTTCCCGAACTGTTCGAGACCAGCGCGATCCTGCCGGTGGACGAGTATCCCTCGCAGCTGTACGACACCCTGGCCGCGCTGTCGCCGCGGCCCGGCGACCAGCCGGTGATCGCGCTGCTGACCCCGGGCATCTTCAATAGCGCCTATTTCGAGCATGCCTACCTGGCGCAGGCGATGGGCATCGAGCTGGTCGAGGGCGACGACCTGTTCGTCGCCGACGACGACTGCACCTACATGCGCACCATCTACGGGCCGCGCCGGGTCGATGTGATCTATCGCCGGGTCGACGACCTGTTCATCGATCCGGAGGTGTTCCACCCCGATTCGGTGCTAGGCGTGCCCGGGCTGATCCGCAGCTGGCGCGCCGGCAAGGTGGCGCTGGCCAACGCGCCCGGCGCCGGCGTGGCCGACGACAAGGTGGTGTTCGCCTACGTGCCGAAGATGATCCGCTACTACCTGGACGAGGAGCCGATCCTGCCCAACGTGCCCAGCTACCTGTGCCACGACGACAAGGATCGCCAATACGTGCTCGAGCATCTCGACCAGCTGGTGGTGAAGCCGGCCAACGAATCGGGCGGCTACGGCATGCTGATCGGGCCGCGCTCGACCAAGCGCCAGCGCGACGAGTTCCGCAGGCTGATTCAGGCCGACCCGCGCAACTACATGGCGCAGCCGACGCTGGGCCTGTCCACCGCGCCGATCGTGACCGAGGTCGGCCCGTCGGCGCGGCACCTGGACCTGCGCCCGTTCATCCTGTCGCGCGAGGACGTCTACGTCACCACCGGCGGGCTGACCCGGGTGGCGATGGAAGAGGGCTCGCTGGTGGTCAATTCCTCGCAGGGCGGCGGCGCCAAGGACACCTGGGTGGTGGATCTGGACGAGGAGACGGACTGATGCTCTCGCGCGTCGCCGACAACCTCTACTGGTTCAGCCGCTACGTGCGCCGTGCCGAGACCACCGCGCGCCTGGTCGGCGTGGGCAGTCTGCTGCAGCTGGACCTGCCGCGCTCGGTGCGCTTCGCCTGGCGGCCGATGATCGACACGGTCGGCGCCGGCGAGATCTTCAACGTGTGGTTCCCGCAGGCCGGCGACGATGTCGGCGATGCCGACGTGGTGCGTTTCCTGCTGCTGGACGAGCGCAATCCGTCGTCGCTGCGCACTTCGGCGCGGCAGGCGCGCGAGCTGCTGCGCGGCATCCGCGACACGCTGCCGCAGGAAGTGTGGGAGGCGGTCAACGACCTGCACCTGTACATCGACGCCAACGGCGAGCGCAGCGTCGGCCGCCGCTACCGGATGGAGTTCCTCGGCCACGTCACCGACGCCTGCCTGAAGGTGTCCGGCCTGCTCACCGCCAACGTCAGCCGCGACATCGGCTTCCAGTTCCTGCGCCTGGGCACGGCGATCGAACAGGCCGACATGACTACACGGATCATCGATGCCGGCGCCTCGGGCCTGATCACCCCGCGCAAGGCCGACGACCTGGAGGCCTACCAGAACATGCAGTGGATGAGCGTGCTGCGCTCGCTGGCCGCCTACCAGATGTACCGGCGCCACGTGCGCCAGCGCGTCACCGGCGAGCATGCGCTGCGCTTCCTGCTGCAGAACAACGATTTCCCGCGCAGCGTGCATTTCTGTCTCACCCGCGCCCAGCACATCTTGCCGACGATGCCGCCGCGGCCGAACGTGGAGCGCGCGCTGATGCGGATCAACGGGCTGGTGCGCAACGCCGACCCGGCCTACCTGGCGCGGCACAATCCGGCCGAGTTCATGGACGAGATCCAGACCCATCTGGGCCATCTGCATACGGCGATCGCCGAGGCCTACTTCAGTTCCTGAGCGCCCGTCGCCGTTACGCCGTCCGCGCTGCGGCGGCGAGGATTTGCCGGTGGGTGTCGCAAGGCTGGTGAGACGCAGTCGGGGCCGCGCCAGGGACAGCGAGCGGCGCGATCACGGCTGCGCCCGGCAGGTGTCGTGTGTGCCTGGCTTGACCGCCGCGCATGGCGGTCTCGTGCCGCAAACGGCGGGATTGCGGGATCCGGAGGCGTATGGAGCCGCCAGCGGGCAGGACGGGCGCGGCGGTAGACAGTTTGCTGAATAGGCGAATCCGGCCGCACAATTTGCTCTTTCGACTGGCCGGAGAGCTAGAATTGACGGCTATGTAAACGTTTTCTCAAAGGACCCCATGGCTTCGGATCGTATCGAATCGCTCATCGCCCGCATGACCGTCGAAGAGAAGGTCGGCCAGCTCGGCGTCTTCGCCGACATGGTGCGCCCGTTCGCGCCGGACGTGAATCCGGAAGCGAACGTCAGCAATGCCGACGAGGTGCTGCAGCAGGTGCGCGCCGGCCGGGTCGGCTCGCTGTTCAATGGCGTGGGCGCCGAACTGGGGCGGCGGATCCAGCAGACGGCGCTGGAAGAGAGCCGCCTGGGCATTCCGGTGATCCTGGCCGCGGACGTGATCCACGGCATGCGCACCGTGTTCCCGATCCCGCTGGGCGAGGCCGCCAGCTTCGAGCCAGACCTCGCCGAGCGCACTGCGCGCGCCACCGCGATCGAGGCCACCGCCGCCGGCATCCACTGGACCTATGCGCCGGCGGTGGACATCGCCCGCGACCAGCGCTGGGGCCGTGGCGCCGAGGGCGCCGGCGAGGACGTGGTGCTGGGCTGCGCGTTCGCCGCCGCGCGCGTGCGCGGCTTCCAGGGCCCGGACCTGCGCGCGCACGACGCGCTGCTGGCCACGCCCAAGCATTTCGCCGCCTACGGCGCGGTCGCCGCGGGCATGGACTACAACAGCGTGGACATCGCCCCGCAGACCCTGCGCGACGTGCACCTGCCGCCGTTCCAGGCCGCGTTCGGCGCCGGCGCGCTGAGCGTGATGACCTCGTTCAACGACATCAACGGCGTGCCGGCCAGTGCCAACCACGAGCTGCTGACCGAGATCCTGCGCGGCGAGTGGAACTTCCCCGGCGTGGTCATCTCCGACTACACCGCCGACATGGAGCTGATCGCGCACGGCTATGCCGCCGACGAGCGCGACGCGACCAAGAAGGCGTTCCTGGCCGGCATGGACATGAGCATGCAGAGCGGTTTCTACGCCGCGCATCTGCCGTCGCTGGTTGAGGACGGCGAAGTGCCGATGGCCGCGCTGGACGCGGCGGTGCGGCGGGTGCTGGCGCTGAAGGAGGCGATCGGCCTGTTCGACGATCCGTACCGCTCGCTGGACCCGGCGCGCGAGGCCGACCAGTCGCACATCGCCGCGCACGATGCGTTGTCGCGCGAGGCGGCGCGGCGCTCGATCGTGCTGCTGAAGAACGATGGCGACGTGCTGCCGCTGCGCAAGCGCGGGCAGAAGATCGCGCTGATCGGGCCGTTCGTGCAGGACCGCGAGAACATCGAGGGCTGCTGGACGCTGTTCGGCGACAAGACCCGCTACGTGACCCTGGAAGCCGGCGTGCGCGCGGCGCTCGAAGACGCCGACGCGCTGAGCGTGCTGCCGGGCTGCGACCTGGAAGCGCCGCTGGACGGCGGCATCGAGGCGGCGGTGGCCGCCGCGCGCGCCGCCGACGTGGTGGTGCTGGCGCTGGGCGAGCCGCAGCGCTACAGCGGCGAGGCGCAGTCGCGCACGCAGATCGTGCTGCCGCCGGCGCAGCAGGCGCTGGCCGAGGCAGTGGCCGCCACCGGCACGCCGCTGGTGGTGCTGCTGCGCAATGGCCGCGCGCTGGCGCTGCAGGGCGCGGTGCGCGACGCGGCGGCGATCGCGGTGACCTGGTACCTGGGCACGCAGACCGGCCCGGCGGTGGCCGACGTGCTGTTCGGCGACTACAACCCGTCGGCACGCCTGCCGGTCAGCTTCCCGCTCGATCCGGGCCAGCAGCCGTACTTCTACAACCATGCGCGCACCGGCCGGCCGGAACTGCCGACGATGAGCGAGTTCAAGGCGCGCTGGCGCGAGATCCCGAACGCGCCGCTGTATCCGTTCGGCCACGGCATCGGCTACACCCGCTTCGCCTACGGCACGCCGCAGCTGGATCGCGTGCAGTTGGGTTGGGACGACACGCTGACCGTGACCACCCGCATCGACAACGTCGGCGAGCGCGCCGGCGAGGAAGTGGTGCAGCTGTACGTGCACGACCGCGTCGCCAGCCGGGTGCGCCCGGTGCGCGAGCTGAAGGGCTTCCGCAAGGTGCAGCTGGCGCCGGGGCAGAGCGTGGAGGTGGTGTTCACCCTGGACCGCCGCGCGCTGGCCTTCAGCGGCCGCGACGGCCGCTTCGAGGCCGAGCCGGGGCTGTTCGACCTGTGGGTGTGCGCCTCCTCGGCCAGCGGCGAACCGGTCGGCTTCGAACTGCTGGCGCAGGCGTAAGGCCTCACGGGCTTCCGTGCAGGCGGGGCGCCCGGCGGCATGCCGCGCGGCCAACCCCTGCGCGGCCCGTGGCGGGTTCCTGTCTACCGCGCGCGGGCGCGTCGCGTGACCGCGGCCACGGCTTGGCCGCTGCATGCTTGCCGTCCACGCCCGGTTTGCTAGGTTCGGCGTTCGACCCCATCCGATAGGTGCACGTCATGCAACGTTCTCTCCTGGGCCTGGCCTGTGCGTTGGCAGTGAGTCTGGCCGTGTCCGCGGCGCACGCGGCGCCGGCGACCAAGACGGCGGAACGGCGCGGCGACTGGCCGTTCTCGGCCACGCCGTTCGCCACCTTCAACGAGCCTTGGGCGATGAGCTTCCTGCCCGACGGCAGCGCCCTGGTCAGCGAGAAGCGCGGCACGCTGAAGCGCTTCGATCCGGCCAGCGGCCGCACCGGCACGGTCAGCGGCGTGCCCGCGGTCGCCTACGGCGGCCAGGGCGGATTCGGCGACGTGCTGCCGCACCCGGGCTTCGCCCAGAACGGCTGGGTCTATCTGAGCTACGCCGAGGCCGGCAGCGGCGACACCCGCGGCGGCGCGGTGGCGCGCGCGAAGCTGACCCTGGACGGCAATGGCGGCGGCGCGCTGTCGCAGCTGAAGGTGATCTGGCGCCAGCAGCCCAAGGTGTCCGGCCAGGGCCACTATGGCCATCGCCTGGCGTTCGGGCCGGACGGCAAGCTGTGGATCAGCTCCAGCGAGCGGCAGAAGTTCGATCCGGCGCAGGACATGAGCGGCAACCTGGGCAAGATCGTGCGCCTCAACGACGACGGCAGCGTGCCGGCCGACAACCCGTTCGCGCGCCGCGGCGGCGTCGCGGCGCAGGTGTGGTCGCTCGGCCACCGCAACGTGCTCGGCCTCGCCTTCGACGCCAAGGGCCAGCTGTGGGAACACGAGATGGGCCCGGCCGGCGGCGACGAACTGAACCTGATCCAGCGCGGCGCCAATTACGGCTATCCGATCGTCTCCAACGGCGACCATTACGACGGCCGGCCGATCCCCGATCACAACACGCGCCCGGAGTTCGCCGCGCCGAAGGTCAGCTGGACCCCGGTGATCTCGCCGGCCGGCTTCGTCATCTACAGCGGCAGCGTGTTCCCACAATGGCGCGGCAACGGCTTCATCGGCGGGCTGTCCTCGCAGTCGCTGGTGCGGATCGAGTTCAACGGCGAGAACGCGCGCGAAGCGGCGCGCTACGACATGGGCAAGCGCATCCGCGAGGTGGAGCAGGGGCCGGACGGCGCGCTGTGGCTCTTGGAAGATGGCAGCGGTGGGCGTTTGTTGAAGCTGCAGCCGCTGGAGAGTTGATCGGTGAGCGTGGCCGGCGCGCCTCGTGCAGGGCGCGCCGGCGGTCTTGCAAGCGGCAACGCCTATGGGCTTGCCGAGGCTGCGGGACGCGGCTGCAGCCGCTCCTGCATGAGGCTTGTTCGTCTGTCGTAGCGACTCAATCCTGGCCCGCCCGCTCCCAGGCACGGCGCACCGCATGCCGCGCCTTGCTCCAGCTCAGCGTCTGCGAGCCCTTGGTGCTGTCCCAGTCGCGATGCAGTTCGGCTTCCACCTGCTCGTAGGCGCGATTGAAGTTGCGCACGCGCGCCTCGTGTCCGGCGTGATACGCCGGCTCGTAGTCCTCGAAACGCTCGCCTTCGCTGTAATACGGCTCCTCGGCGAAGCGCTCGCGCCAATATTGCGAGACCAGGCTGCGGTCGTCGTCGTTGGGTTCGCGGCCGGGGATCTGATAGGGAACGCTCATCGTCGTCTCCTGTGCGGATGTGGCAGCGACGTTAGCGACGGCGCCGTTAATGCGGTTCCAGCGCCGCGTGATCGGTGCATGAAGCGTCGTGCACGCCGTTGCTGCACACCGGCGCGACCTGCAGCTCCGACAGCGCGCCGCTGCCGTGGGCATTCAACTTGAGCCTGGTCCGCGCCACCGCGGGTATCGCCTTTGCCGACCTCGGCATAGCTCAGGTAGACCCAGCCGTTCTGAGCGAAGCCCGGGTGCGGCAGCACGTCGCCAACGCCGCCCGCTGACTTTCGGCGGTGCCGCGGCCTGTGCCGCGAGACCGCCAGATCCAAGGCAAGATTGCAAGCCAGACCCAGAGAAGAACGTTGCATGGCGCCATCTGTCGGATGGAGGATCTAACACCAGATCTGTCGGATGGAGGATCTAACACCAGGCTGGCACCCAGCGCTGGCACCAGGCATGCATCGTCCAACCAAAGCGAAACAGCCGCCAGCCGTCATAATATCGGACGATTAACAAACGGGATCTAATGAAGGTGAGCGGAATATCGGATGCGGAGTTTATTGAAGGGGCCTTTATTCAGGAGGGCGTGAGTCCGGTCGCGGGTATCATCATCGCTGCCTGTACGCTTGGCGACGATCGTGACAACCCAAAGAACAGGATCGGCGTTAGGAGGCAGGATGTCTGGCTTGAGTTCGGGTTGTCTGCAGAAGCTATTCTCTCGATTGATGCCGCTACCGACGGCTCTGCTTACATCTTGGGAGAGAACGGTTCAGTCGTGCGTTTCGACTGGAAATCGCCGACAAGAGAGGAGCTCAAAGCCTCGCGGAAGGCCTACGCAAACCCTGCCGTCGGTAACATCGGCCCACTGCGGAGACTTCGTATCATAGGTGGCGATGTGATCTGCGCAGGATCTGTCGGCCAGGTCTATCGCTTACTTGGCGATCGGTTCGAGACGCTGCCGAAGTTAAGTGTTGGCTATCAGGATGCGACAATCGAGGATATCGCCGGAAGCAGTCGCAGCGATGTTGTCGCTGTAACTTCCGAAGGTTACGCCGCGCATTTCGACGGTAAAAATTGGACCGTGCTTGATCTGCCAACCAAGGCAGGTCTTACCAGTATCTGCCGGCTGGACAACGGTCACTATGCCATTGTCGGCAAGAATGGGACTGTACTGATCGGCGTTGCAGATCAATGGTCCATTGTTCAGCCGATCGACACGAGGAGAAGTTACTGGGGGGTTGCGACATATGACGATGAAATATATGCGGCGCATTTGCCTGGCGTGGACAAAGTCGCCGGACAGACGTTGATTGCCTTGGATATAGAAGAAGCAGACCTCCAATTCACAGTGCTTCGAAGCAGCGCCGAAGGGGTGTTGTCCTTTGCGGACAGAACGATTGGATTGATCCGCGATGATCGCTGGCAAACGATAATGAAGTGATGCGTGCTAAGGGCGCGTAGCAATTTGGAGCCCGACATCTGGCAAGCTCGTGGAGTCGGTCCCGGACGTGGCTCGCGTTGGCGACGGCGTTGAGCTGGACATCGCGATGCCACGTGCGAAGAATCGAGTCGGCGCATGTCGGTGCTGGGGTAGCAAACCACCCACCGCCGCGTGCGCGCAGGCAGCCACCTTTGCAGGCATCGTTGGCTGATTCAAAGGTTCGATAACGGCGATGCGGGCACACCCCGGGAGGACACCGGCTCGGCCGCGGCCCAGGCGCCGGCTGCGTGCCCCCCGCCGATGGCTTACGATCCGCGGCAACGCCGCTCATCGCCCCGCAGGATTCCATGGCCGCCACCGGTCTCGCCTTGTTCACGCCCTATCTGGCCACTGCCGGCATCGGCTGGCTGTATTACCGGCGCCTCCGCCGCTATTTCGGTCGCCAGCCCTGGCAGCCACGGCGGACCGTGGCGCGGATGCTGGTGCTGGCGCTGGCGACCGCAGGGCTGACCTACCTGGCAGCGGTGTTGCCGCCGGTCCGTCTCGGCATGGCGCTGGGTGTCGTGGCCGGTGCGGCGCTGGGGGCCTTCGCCTTGCACCACACCCGCATCGAACTGCGCGATGGCGCGCGTTTCTATACGCCAAATCCGTGGATCGGGGCCGGGCTCAGCGTGCTGCTGATCGGGCGCCTGGCCTGGCGCTGGGCCAGCGGTGCGTTTTCCGGCGGCGCGCAATCGCTGCAGAACGCCAGCCCGCTGACCCTGGCGATCGCCGCGGCGCTGATCGGCTACTCGCTGGTGCACACCGGCGGCTTGCTGCTGCGCATGCGCGCGCTGGCGCCGCCGCCGCATTCTTAGCGCTGCCGCCACTATGGGACGCGCGGCGGCGGCCTGCGCTCACTGCGCGGCAGCGGCGGACTCGTAGGGCAGCGCGGTGGTGCCGGCGTCGCGGAGTGCGGCATCGGCGGCGTCGAGCTGCGGCGACTCGCCTTCGATCACGACCAGGACGCGGCCGGCCTCGATTTCCTCTTCGAAGTTGCGCCGCACCGGATCCGGCACGGTGGCGCCGACCAGCGCCGAGGACCAACTGCCGACCAGCGCACCGGCGATGGCCATCACCCCGGCGCCGGCCAGGGTGATGCCCAGCGGCGGCACCGCGATCGCCGCCAGCCCGGCGAGCAGGCCGGCCGCGCCGCCGCCCATCGCGCCGCGCGCGGCCGCTGGCAAGGTGTCGGTCTTGACGTCCTTGCGTTCATCGGGAATCGCGTCCAGTTCGATGTCGCCGCGCGCGATCAGCGACAGGTCGTCGTTGTCGATGCCGGCGCTGCGCGCCGCTTGCAGGGCGCGGGTGGCGGTGGCCACGTCGGGGGCGCTGTAGACACGGCGTAGTTTCATCGCGGACTCCGGCATCGATCGAGGCGGGCGCCCAGGGTCGAAGCGATGCGGTTACCCGCGCGTGACAATCGCGCAAGGCCGCGTGAAGGCCTTACGCCGCGCCCTTGCGCGGGAAGCAGTAGAACAGCGCGCCGACCAGCAGCGCCACGCCGGCCGCGGCCAGGTTCTGCCAGCTGGCGCTGAGCAGCAGCGCCAATGCCAGCAGCAGCGCCGCCAGCGGGATCAGCGGGCCGCCCGGCAGATGCAGCGCGCCGGGACGGTCGCCGTAGCGCCGTGCCAGCACCAGCACCGCCGCGGCGGTGCCGATGTAGGCGAACAGGCGGGTGACCATCGACAGCAGCGCCAGCTGCACGAACGAGCCGGACAGCGCCAACGCCAGCGACAGCACGCCCTGCAGCAGGATCGCCGCGGCCGGGGTGCGGAAGCGCGGATGCACGCGGGCCAGGAACGCCGGTCCGTAGCCGTCCTGCGCGAGCGCGAACAGGAAGCGCGGCCCCAGCATCACCGTGTTGCTGGTGGTGCCGAGGATGGAGATGGTGGCGCCGACGGTGAGGATCAGCGCCAGCGCTTCGCCGCCGAAGCCGCTGGCGGCATCGGCCAACGGCGTCGCCGACTGCGCCACGTTCGCCAGCGTGCCCTGCGCGACCACCTGCACCGCGGCGTAGATCAGGGTGACGGTGACGATCATGGTGATCAGCGCGAACGGTACGTCGCGGCGCGGATTGCGGTATTCGCCGGCGGCGGCGGGGATGTTCTCGAAGCCGGCGTAGGCGAACAGCAGCAGCAACGCCGCCTCGCCCATGTTGCCGAAGTCGCGCGCATCCGGCGCCTGGCCGGAGAACGCCCACGACCAGTCCACGTAGAACAGGCCGATCGCCACGAACAGCAGCAGCGGCACCAGCTTGCCGATCACCAGCGCCACGCCGGTGCGCGCGGCCGATTTCACTCCGATCACGTTGATCGCGGTGAGCAGGCCGAGCGAGCCGACCACGATCGCCAGGCGTGCGCCGCCGCCGGCCGCGGCCGGCCAAAAGCGCACCACCGCATCGGCCAGGCCGTTGCCGAGCGCGGCGGCCGAACTGATCCGGGTCAGCCAGATCATCCAGCCGATCTCGAAACCGGCGAAGCGGCCGAATGCCTCGCGCGCATACAGATAACTGCCGCCGGGTTCGTCGAAATAGCTGGCGGCCTGCGCGTAGCACAGCACCAGCAAGCCCACCGCCAGCCCGGCCAGCAGCACCGCCCACAGGCTCATCGGCCCGAGCAGCGCAGCGGTGGCGGCGGGCAGCAGGTAGATGCCGCTGCCGATCACGTCGTTGATCGACAGGCCGACGATCTGCCAGCGGCTGACCGCGCGGACCAGACTCGGTTCGGGCGCGTTGCTCACGGTGCCGGCTCCGCCGCGGGCAGCGTCCAGGCGGTGCGCAGCCGCGCGTAGTCCTTGCGAGGTAGCAGCACGAACAGCGGCGCGGCGTCCGGCCGCAGCCAGGCCAGCAGGCGCTGCATGTCGGCCGGTTCCATCGCGGTGCAGCCGGCGGTGGCTTCGCCCGGCGCGCGCCACAGGTGGGCGAAGATGCAGCTGCCGGCGCCGGGCCGTGCCTGCGGGTTGTGGCCGATCACGAAGCCTTCCTCGTAGCGGCGATCGCCGTCGTGGTGCAGGTCCAGGCGCATCGGTTCGGTCGAGCCGGCGACCGCCTCGGCGCCGACCCGGTCGGCGTCGACGATGCGGTTGTACAGCGGCGAATCGGGCACGTCGATGCAATAGCTGCTCTGCCGCATCGGTTGGTAGGGCAGCGCGCTGTCGATACGCTGCGCGTAGCCGAAGGCCTCGCCGACGGTGAAGATCCCGGCCGGGCTGCGGCCGTCGCCTTCGCGCTTCTGCGGGCCGTCGGCCTGCGCCGGATGCAGGCCCAGGCCCCAGGCGCTGCCGTTGCGGCCGAGCGCCACGTCGAAGCGCTGGCCGTGCGCGCGCCAGCCCTGCGCGGTGCGTTCGAACGCCTGCAGCTGGCCGCGCGGGCTGTCCCAGTCCGGCGCCACCACCAGCACCAGCTGGCGCGCCTGCTGCAGTGCCGGCGGTGCGGTGTCGGCGGTGGCGGTACCGGCCAGGCCGGGGCCGGCGACGGCGGCGCACAGCAGCATCAGCGCTGCGCGCCATGTGCGGCGGGCGGCGCCGGGCTGCGTCAGGGCGGACAACCACGGGAACTTCGGCATGCGCATCTCCGGTCGCGATCGGGCATCGAACAGGTACTGGACCCAGGGTAGCCGCGCGTTGCCGGCGGCGGTCAGGGTGGCGGCACAACGGCACTCGCACGATGTCGGGTGGGCGCTCTGCAATAGTGCACGTTACCGTAGTTGTTCGGTGCGTGGCGGTCGTGCGTGTGATGCGCTGGCAGTGGGTCGATCCAGGCAGGTGTGGCAGTGCGTGGTACAGCAAGTCAGGCGGGTTGGTCGCGAGTTGATCGGGCTGGCGTCGGCCGTGGCCTTTACGTGTTGGTCGCCACTGTTGCCTATGTATCTTCCGCGGCCGTGCAGCCGTGCAGCCGTGCTGCCGCCGTACCGCCATTGTCGCCGTGGCCATGCCGCGCAGTGCCGTGGTAGTGGCTGTTGCTGTGGTTGTTGCTGTTGCTGTTTTGCTTTACCGGGCCCCTTACGTAGCGGCGAATAGGGCGGGAAAAACCCCGAAGGGGCGGCGCACAGGGATGTGCGCCGTTCGCGGCAGGGGCAGGATGCCCCTTCCGCGAATCCCGTCCTATTCGCGGACCCGGAGCGCGTAGCGCGGAGGGCGCGGAGGCAGGGTGTGCTTTCTTTTGGTTACTTTTCTTTGCACAAGCAAAGAAAAGTAACTCGCCAAAGGCGAAAGCTGTTGCCTTTGCCTTTGCCTTTGCTTACGCGACGGTGATGGTGATGGTGATGGATGGAGGAATCATTGTAGGAGCGGCTTCAGCCGCGACTGATCCTGTCAGGAAGGTGTCGCGGCTGAAGCCGCTCCTACAAAAGCAAATGCCCAAGCAAACAGCAAAGCAAAAGCTTCCGCCCTTGGCGGGTCACTTTTCTTTGCTCGTGCAAAGAAAAGTAACCAAAAGAAAGCACGCCCTGCCTTGCGCCCTCCGCGCTGCGCGCTACGGGTCCGCGGATGCACCGGGGATTCGCGGAAGGGGCATCCTGCCCCTGCCGCGAACGGCGCACATCCCTGTGCGCCGCCCTTCGGGTTTTTCCCCGGTCCATCCGCCGCTGCGGAAGGGAACCCGGTAAAAGCAACAGCAGAAGCAACAGCAGAGCAGAAGCACAGCAGAGCCAGGCCCAACCCCAAGCTCAAGCCAAGAAGAGCAGGGCAAAGCGGAAGCAGTGGGCAAATAGGATCGGCTTGGCGTTCCAGGTGATGCCTGCCGACGTCACGGTGGCCGTCAGCACAGATGCACACCAGCGTCGACCGCCATACGTAGTGATGGCAAGCGCGATCGCGATGGAAACAGCCGCATGTGTCGGTCGTGCGCATTGCAGCGCATGCGCCAACGTACCCAGATCACCCTCGCGGGGGCAGCAGCTCCAGGCCGCGGATCTCGCGGATGCCCAGGCCAGGCGCGTCGGTGATGGTGATCTGCGAGTCGTTGAAGATCACCCCACCCTCCACCGGGTTGAACAGGCCCAGTGATGGGCCGTCCAGGTCCACCTTGGTGATGACGTCCGCCTTGGCCACCGCCAAGTGCACCGCCGCCGCCACGCTGATGCTCGACTCGAGCATGCAGCCGATCATGCATTGCACCCCGTACAGCGCCGCGATGTCGGCGATGCGGATCGCGTTGGACAGCCCGCCGGCCTTCATCAGCTTGATGTTGATGATGTCCGCCGCGCGGCGCTGGATCAGGTCGAAGACCTGCGCCGGCGCGAATACGCTCTCGTCGGCCATCACCGGCGTGTTCACCCGCTCGGTCACGTACTTCAGGCCATCGATGTCCGAGGCTTTGACCGGCTGCTCCAGCAGCTCCAGCGCCACCCCGGCGTCTTCCAGCGTGCGCATCGCGTACACCGCCTGCTTCGGCGTCCAGCCCTGGTTGGCATCCAGGCGCAGCAGCGCGCGGCCGTCGACTGCGGCGTGGATCGCCTTGACCCGCTCGATGTCCACGTCGATGTCCTTGCCGACCTTGATCTTCAGCGCAGTGAAGCCGCGCGCGAGCGCCGACAGCGCATCGCTCACCATCTTGTCGACGGCGTCCACGCTGATGGTGATGTCGGTGGCGATGGCCGGCGTGCCGCCGCCGAGCATCTTGTACAGCGGCGCGCCGTACAGCTGCGCCCACAGGTCGTAGACCGCGATCTCCACCGCGGCCTTGGCGCTGCCGTTGCGCTCCAGCGCGCCCTGGATCAGCCCGGTCAACCGGTTGAGGTTGGCGACGTCCTCGCCGAGCAGGCGCGGCTTGATGAAGCCGTCGATCGCCGCGACGATCGAGCCGTGGGTGTCGCCGGTGATCGGTGCGGTCGCCGGCGCTTCGCCATAGCCGATGTGGCCGCTGTCGGTGTGGACCAGCACGATCACGTCCTCGACCGTTTCCACGGTGCGCAGCGCGGTCTTGAACGGGGTCTTCAGCGGCACGCGCAGCATGCCCAGGCGGATATCGGTGATCTTCATTCGGTGGCGACCGGGCGGACGCGTTGGATGCGGGTGATGCGGTCGATGAAGGGCGTGCCGTCGCCCAGCAGCATCGGCTCCAGCGGGGTCACCGAGACGCCGTTGAGGCGCACGCGCTGCAATTGGCCGCTCGCGTCGCGGTAGCTGGCGCCGGCCACGTCGTGGATCATCCAGGTGTGGCCGCGGTCGTGGCCGATCACCATCATCACGTGGCCGGGGATGTAGACCAGGTCGCCGACCTGCAGCTGCGCCAGCGCCCGCTGCCGTTGCGCCAGCGGCGCGGCAGCGGCGTAGGGCACGGCGGCGAGGCTGGGGCTGCGCGCCTGGTCGCCGGTATTGCGCGGCAGGGCGATGCCCAGGCTGCGGTAGACGTCGGAGACGAAGCCGCTGCAGTCGCGCGCATCGTAGTCGTTGCCCCAGCCGTAGCGCTCGCCGAGAAACTTGAACGCTTGCCGCAGCAGGTTGCGTTGGGTGGCCGGCAGCGGCGCGGTGGCGACATCGGCGCCGCGCGGCACCAGCGCGGGCGCCAGCCGCAGCCGGCCGTCGTCGCCGCGCAACGGCAGTTGCACCACGTACGCGGCCAATGGCGACTGGCCGTTGACCAGCTGTTGCGCCGGCCAGTCTTCGCGCAGCGGCAGCATGCTGCCCATGTCCAGCGCTACCTGCGACGCGGCCTGCAGTTCCGGGGTGAACGCGGTCAGCGCGCGGGCGCCTGTCACCACCAGCCGCGGCGTGCGCCGCGCGTAGTCCAGCACCGCGGCGCGTTCGCCTTCGGCGACGCGATCGCGTTCGATCCACGCTGCATAGTTCGGCGCCAGCACGAACAGCCATTGACCGTCGCCGCTGGCGTGCAGGATCGCCACCGCGGTGCCGGGATACAGCGCCGATTCCTGAAAGCGGTCGATGTCGTGGTCGTCGCGGCCGCTGAACGCGCGTTGCCGGGTGGGGAAGGTGCGCAGGTCGGCGCGGCGCACCACCAGCGCGTAACGCGGCGCGACTTGCGCGGGGACCGCGTCCAGGGCGAGCGCGGAGTGCAAGGCCGCCAGCTGCGCGGCGTCGAGCGCGGTGCCGCTCGCGTCGAAGAGCGTGCGCGTCGGCGATGCCGACAGCGCCAGCACCTGCGCGCGCACCTGTTCTGCGCTGTAGCGGTCGGGCAGCGCCTGCAGGTCGTGCATCGACGCATCGTGGCGCAGCAGATGCGCGTTGAAGGCCTGCACCTGCGCCGCGTCGAGTAGCGGGCGTTGCGCCGCGGGCAGGCGCGCGATCCAGTAGTCCGCCTGCAACTGGCTGGCGTGCAACTGGAACGGCACCGTGTCGTCGGCGCTTGCCGCCAGCACCGGGCCGCTCAGCGCTGCGGCCAGCAGCAAGCACAGGCCACGCATCGTGTTCATCGGACCCCGCGAGATGGAAAGCGTATCGACGGCTGCGCGTCGCTCCGGAATAGTCTTTTCCTCGATTCGGCTTGTCAAGAAGAGTTGATTGACAGGCCGTTTTGCGCCGTGTTACACCCGAAAGACAGGAGCGAGGGGCCGACGCCGACAAGCGCTGGTTCCGCCAGCAGCGAGACGAGGGCCTGGAACTACGGGTGCACGTCGCAGGGGTCGCCGTTCGGTATGCGCACCTGGGGGAAGTCGAGGAATAGAAGGAGGGCGCCGTGCTGCGGCCGTGCGTCGTGTTGTCCGCGTGGGTGCCCAGGAAGGCGGCCGGCTGTTGGCCTGCGTCGGCTCGGTCATCGTCGTCAGCGTCGTCGCTTGCAGGAGAGAGCCGCGTGTCCGATCCAATCCATGTTTCCCGTCCCCGTCTGCGTCCATCCGGTCTGGCCCTCGCGTTGCTGGCCGTGCTGGCATTGCCGCCACTCGCCGCCGCGCAGGACGCGCCCACCGCCACGCGCGACCTGGACAAGGTCAACGTCACCGGCTCGCGCATCGCACGCTCGCAGGTGGAAGGCCCGGCGCCGGTGACCGTGATCACCGCGCAGGAGATCCAGAAGCAGGGCTTCAGCACGGTGTGGGAGTCGCTCGGCACGCTGACCCAGTTCAGCGGCAGCGCCTTCAACGAAAGCGACCAGACCGGCAGTTCGCCCAACGGCCAGTTCCTCAACCTGCGCGGCCTGGGTCCGGGCTATCAGCTGATCCTGCTCAACGGCAAGCGCATGGCCGACTACCCGCAGTCCTACGGCGCCAACGGCACCGCGGTCAGCCTGGGCAGCATTCCCGCCGCGGCGGTAGAGCGCATCGAGGTGATGAGCGGCGGCGCCTCGGCGATCTACGGTTCCGACGCGGTGGCCGGCGTGGTCAACATCATCACCAAGCGCAATTTCAGCGGCGACACGCTGCGCCTGCGCGGCGGCACCACCACGCGCGGCGGCGGCGACAGCGGCCAGCTGCAATGGAGCGGCGGCCGCACCGGCGACCGCTGGAGCCTGACCTACGCGTTCGAGCGGATGGACCGCGAGGCGATCGTCGCCAGCCAGCGCGACTTCATGGATTCCTACGACGACCATCCGGCCAACAAGGCCGACCCGTCCAGTCCCAATGCGTCGATCTCCGGCGTCTATCTGCGCCGCGGCAACACCTATCTGTGGCCGAGCGGCGGCGCGCTGTCGACCTCGGCCAGCGCGCTGGACAGCGCCTGCGCGGCGACCAATCCGGCGTTCGCGCCCTACAAGACCGCCGACAACCTGGCCGCGCCCAACCGCTGCGGCGCGTTCGGCTACTACGAAGGCCGCTCGGTGCAGAACGGCTACGGCAAGACCTCGGCCTATCTGTCCGGCACCTTCGATTTCAGCGACGACGTCACCGGCTATGCGCAGGTGCTGGCCAACCGTTCCAAGGACGAAAGCTCCAGCCAGACCCACTACTACATCGGCGAAGGCGCCTTCACCGTCTACGATCCGGACCTGGGCCTGGTCACCGCACAGCGCATCTTCCTGCCGTCGGAAGTGGGCGGGATCAAGAACATCGAGTACGACGAGAAATCCTGGAACCTCAACGCCGGCGTGCGCGGCAAGCTGTTCGACGGCCGCTTCGACTGGGACGCGAGCGTGTCGATGTCGCGCTACGACATCACCACCCGGCGCCCGCGCTTCCTGACCAATGCGGTGCGCGACTACTACATGGGGCCGGTGCTCGGTTATCGGCCCGACGGCACCGAGATCCGCGAGTTCTACGCCGACAAGCTGTTCGCGCCGGGCAGCGCGGCGCTGTACGACCAACTCACCACCGACGTGGTGAGCCGCGGCGAATCCAGCACCGACCAGGCGCAGTTCGTGTTCAGCGGCGACCTGTTCGAGCTGCCGGCCGGGATGCTGCAGATCGCCACCGTGCTGGAGGCGGCGCGGCAGAAGTACGATCTCGCGCCGGATCCGCGCACCACCGTGGATTACACCGGCAGCGAGCGCATCTACAACCTGACCCAGACCCCGGGCGGCGGCCCGCGCGACCGCTACGCCGCCGGCCTGGAGCTGCGCGTGCCGATCTTCAGCCGGCTCAGCGCCACGCTGGCCGGCCGCTACGACAAGTACGACGACATCACCTCGGTCGACGACGCCACCACCTGGCAGGCCGGGCTGGAATGGCGGCCGTTCGACAGCCTGCTGCTGCGCGGCAGCCACGCCACCAGTTTCCGCGCGCCGGACCTGCTGTGGATCTACGCCGGCACCAGCGCCAACAATCCCACCGTCACCGACGAATACCTATGCCGCCGCGACGGCCTGGATCCGCTGTCGGCGGCGTGTTCGAGCGCGCACGAATACCAGACCTTCTCCACCCAGTCGTCCAATCCGTTGCTGGAGGAGGAGAAGGGGAAATCGACCACGCTGGGCTTCGTCTGGGACGTGCTGCCAACGCTGTCGCTGAGCGCGGACTACTACCGGATCGAACTGGAAGGCCGGGTCGAATCGATCTCCAGCGAGAGCCTGCTGGAGAACAACGCCAACTGCCTGCTCGGCAGCGACCGCGCCGGCAATGCGATCGATACCGCTTCGGCCGCCTGCCAGTTCTACATCCAGTCGGTGACCCGCAGCCCCGGCACCGACCTCACCGCCGAAGGCCAGATCACCGCGTTCGAGACCTTCCCGATCAACCAGTCGCTGATGCGTACCGACGGCGTGGACGCCAACCTGCGCTACAGCGTCGATCTCGGCGACTGGGGCGCGTTCGGCCTGCAGGCCGGCTACACGCACGTGCTGAAGATGGAAGTGGCGCAGTTCGCCGGAGCCAAGCCGGTGGACGTGATGAACGACGTCGATTACCTGGCGTTCCGCACCCGCACCAACTGGCGCCTGAACTGGAGCATCGGCGACTGGTCGACCAGCCTGTACGGCTACCGCTACGGCTCGCGTCCCAACTACGCCGAGACCGGGCGCGTGGCGCCGTACGTGGTGTGGAACGCGGACATCGCCAAGCAGATCACCGACAAGGCCACGCTCGGCATCAGCGTGCTGAACGTGTTCGACAAGATTCACCCGCGCGACGACAGCTACACGGCCTGGCCGTACTTCCCGCGCGTGTACGGCGCGATCGGGCGCCAGCTGTATGCCAATTTCACCTACACCTTCTGAGCAGGCGTGCGGGACGACGTCGCCACAGCGGCAACGATGAGACCGGATGCATCACGGCGCAGCGCCGCGGCGCGCTTGCGCGGATGGCTGCTCGCCGCCTGCGCGATGCTGCCGGCACTCGCCTCGGCGGCGCCGGACACCGTCGCCGCGCCGCCGCGCGCCGAGCTCGACCGCCTGTTCGAGCAGGCGCTGACCCGCTACCGGTTGCCGGGGCTGGCGGTCGGCGTGATCGAGAACGGCGAGGTGGTGTATGCGCGCAGCGCCGGCGAGCTGCGCGCCGGCAGCGGCGAGCGCATCGATGGCCAAACGCTGTTCAAGATCGCCTCCAACAGCAAGGCCATGACCACCGCGCTATTGGCGCGGCTGGTCGATGCCGGCAAGCTGCGCTGGGACGATCCGGTGATCAGCTACCTGCCGGAGTTCCGCATGTACGACCCGTGGGTCACGCGCCACATCCAGGTGCGCGACCTGCTGATCCACAACAGCGGCCTGGGCCTGGGCGCCGGCGATCTGATGCTGTGGCCGGAACCCAACGATTTCACGCGTGCCGACATCGTCGCCGGGCTCGCCCATCTCAAGCCGACCCACAGCTTCCGTTCGCACTACGCCTACGACAACCTGCTGTACGTGGTCGCCGGCGAGGCGGCCGCGCGCGCCGGCGGCAAGCCCTACGAGCAGTTGCTGCGCGAGCAGGTGTTCGCGCCGCTGGGTATGCGTCGCTGCCAGGTCGGCGCCTGGGAGCGCGATGCGGTCGGCAACGTCGCCCAGCCGCATATGCGCCAGGGCGGGGCCAACGTCGTGGTGCGCGCGGACCCGGCACAGATTGCGGATACGCCATCGATGGCGGCCGGCGGCGTGCGCTGCAGCCTGGACGACATGCTGGCCTGGATGCGCGCCTGGCTGGCGCCCGACAGCGGCACCGCGGCGTGGCTGTCGCCGGCGCAGCGCCAGGCGCTGTGGACGCTGCACACGCCGATGCCGATCACCGCGCAGATGCGCGAGTGGGACGGCTCGCGCCTGTACGGCTATGGCTACGGCTGGCGCCTCTCCGACGTGGACGGGCAGTGGCAGGTCGCGCATACCGGCACCTTGATGGGCATGTATTCGTCGCTGGTGCTTCTGCCGGACCGGCGCAGCGGCTTCGTCATCCTCAGCAACGGCGAGGGCGGCGAGATGCGCACCACCCTGGGCGAGGCGCTGCTCAAGCGCTTCACCCGTCCGCAGCAGCGCGGGCTGGACGTCGAACACTACGCGACGCTGCTCGAGCGCACGCGTGCGCAGGCCGACAAGGCGGCGCCTGCCGCGGGCGAGACGCCTGCGCGCGTGCCGGTAGCCAGTGCAGCATCGCGCGATCGGCAAGGCGTGTGGCGCGATCCGTGGTTCGGCGAGGTCGTGCTGTGCCCGCAGCACGGCGCGCTGCGCTTCCAGTCGCGCAAGTCGCCGCTGCTGCGCGGCCGGGTCATGCAGGTCGGCGCGCGCTGGCTGGTGGACTGGGACGAGGCCAGCGTCGATGCCGAGCCGTGGCTGGACTTCGTCGCCGATGCCGACGGCACGCCGCGGATGCGTCTGGCGCATGTCGATCCGGCCGCGGATTTCAGCTACGACTATGCCGATCTGGACTTCGTGCGGGTGGGGCCGTGCCCTGATGCCTTGGGAGGGACTCCAGTCCCGACGCTTCAGCCATAAAGCCCGTCGGGACTGAAGTCCCACCCGCAACCACCATCTCGTTCACCAGGTTTCTAGATACTGCTGTTGCTTGCGCTCGCTGCTCACTGTCAGATATTCCGGAATTCTTCATGACCCGACTCTTTCCCTCTTCTGCATCGCACCGCACCCGCTGGCTGGCACCGCTCGCGCTCGTCGCCCTGCTCGCCGCCTGCGCGCACGCGCCGCAACGCAATCCGTTGGCCGAATGGGTGCCGTCGCCGAACCAGGACCTGCGCCGGCCGATCCTGATCGTGATCCACTACACCGATCAGGACTCGGTGCAGCGCAGCCTGGACACGCTGCGTTCGCACAACAGCAAGGGCAAGGTCAGCGCGCACTACCTGATCGGCCGCGACGGCAAGCGCTACCAGCTGGTCAGCGACGAACGCCGCGCCTGGCACGGCGGCGCCGGGCGCTGGGGCACGATCACCGATATCAATTCCGCGTCCATCGGCATCGAACTGGACAACGACGGCAAGACCCCGTTCGCGCAGGCGCAGATCGACAGCCTGCTGCTGTTGCTGGAGGACCTGTGCACGCGGCTGCGCATCCCGCGCACGCAGGTGGTCGGGCACCAGGACTTCGCGCCCACGCGCAAGGTCGATCCGGGTCCGCTGTTTCCATGGAAGCGCCTGGCCGACGCCGGTTTCGGCCGCTGGCCGGCGGCGGATACGCCACCGGCGCCGCCCGGCTTCGACCCATGGCAGGCATTGGCGTTGATCGGCTACCCGCTCGACGATCGCGCCGCCACGTTGCGCGCCTTCCACCACCATTACCGCGGCAACGACGCCACTGCGCTCGACGCCGAAGACCTGCGCATCCTCTACGCGCTGACCCAGCCGGCGCTGGCACGGCCGCAACCGCAACCGGCCGCGGCGATCGAATCGGACGCGCCCTAGCGGCGCCGGTCGGTCCGCCGGCGCCTGTACCGACACGCGTGCCCGGTGCGCGGCATCCGCTGGATCGACGCACGTTCTTGGTAGCATGAGCGCGCCAAGAACTCCAAAGGACGCAGTGTTATGAGGCTCGCAAAGACAGCCCTGTGGGCGGCAGCGTTGCTGCTGATCGGCGGTTGCACGGACAAGGCCGCCGACCCCGCGCCGGCAGGCACGCAGGCGCCACCCGCGGCGACCGCCACCGCCGCGCCTGCGCCTGCGCCCGCTTCCGCACAGCCCGAGCCGGTCGGCGTCGAGGTGCCGGCGCCCGGGCAGGTGCTCGCCGACATCTATGGCATGAAGGGCGACGGATCGGCGTCCTACACCATCGACAACGGCGCCCTGGCCAGCTTCTGGTACGGCTACCGCTTCGACCTGGGCGGCAAGCACTACTACACCGGCTTCGCCAACGCGGGCCCGGAGAAATACGGCAAATCCGAGGAAGAGAACACGCCGGATCCCGCCGTCGGCGTCAGCATCAGCCAGGCGACCTACGTGCTCGACGAGGCGGACGGCAAGCCGGCGTGGACGCTGTTCCATGCGCAGCAATGGGCCGGGGATTTCGGTGGCAACGAGAAGGCCGACGGCCTGGACCAGAAGCGCGCGCCGCAGCGTACCGAAACCAAGGACGGCCACCTGCTGCTGGCGCTGCCGACCACGCGCTTCGCCGACGGCATCACCAGTTCGGGCTTCGCGGTGTTCACCTTCGACCCGAACAAGAACGACCTGGGCGACTACAAGGGCTGGGTCTACCTGGGCACCGTGGCCACCGGTGAAGACAACGGCGCGGCCTGCGACGACCAGGGCACCATGAAGTGCGCCGCCAGCACCGGCACGCTGAGCTTCGAGCCCGGCAGCGGACCAGTGCCGAGCCTGCGCGTGACCATGAGCGGCACCGCCATCGCCGGCCCCGGCAAGGTCCGCACCCTGGGCGCCGCCGACGTGGCGACCTACACCTACGACCAGGCCAGCGGCAAATACGTGCCGCCGCTGGATCGCTGAACACCGGCCGACCGGCCGCGCCCGGGCCGGCCGCAGGCATTCGTGGAGGGGGGCTGCCCGCTAGTCGCCGGCAACGGAACTGGTTAAGATGCCGCCACGGGGCCTGATGATCAGGCGAGTCATTCGCGAGCGGCAATGGATGCTGCACTCGCCCGAAATGCCGGAGTGGATCGCCGGCTTGCGGTTCGCCATGCGCGAATCGCCATCACCGCCCCTGCTTTGGGGCCGGATTGCAATCCACCGTTCTCTGTCCGAAGCCGCGCCTGCGGGAGCTGTCGTCTCCGCGGGTCGCGCTGTGTCCGCGATGCGCAAGATGGCGGCATTCTGGACACTGCGGCGTGGCGTGTCGGGATTTGCGGGTGTGTTTCCGGCTTCTTCAACGAATACAGGATGTTCTGCACATGTCCAATGACAACAAGCTTGCCGTCGCCACCGAAGCGCCGCCCTATCCGGGCAGCGTGCTGTATCTGATCTACGGCATGGACGGGGACGGCGCGCTGTCGTACGAGATCGACAACGGCGCCGTGGCCAGCTTCTGGCACGGCCAGCATTTCGATCTGGGCGGCAAGCATTACTACACCGGCTTCGCCTACGCTACGCCGAACAAGTACGGCAACGACGACGCCGAGACCTTCCCGGATCCCGGCGAAGGCGTGTCGATCAGCCAGGCCACGTTCCTGCTGACCGCGCCGGGCAGCGAGCGGCCGTGGATGCTGTTCCACGCGCAGCAGTACGTGGGCAGCTTCGGCGGCTACGAGCGCGCCGACGCGGTCGACGAAAAGCGCAAGCCGCAGCAGCACGTGCTGGACAACGGTCAGCTGCTGCTGGCGGTGCCCACCTCCAGCTTCGGCAATGGCATTACCAGCCTCGGCTTCGCGCTGTTCACCTTCGATCCGGACAAGAACGACCTGGGCGACTATCAGGGCTGGGTGTATCGCGGAACGGTTGCCGCCGGCGAAGACAACGAGGCCAGCAGCGACGAAGAGGGCACTGTCCCGCACGTCTCCAGCGTCGGCACGCTGAGCTTCCAGGCGGTGCCCGGCGAGCCGATGCCGGCCCTGCAGGTGGCGCTGCGCGGCACCGCAATCGCCGGCCCCGGCCGGGCGCGGATGCTCGATGCATCCGATGCGGTGGCCTACACGTACGACCAGGCGAGCGGACAGTACCTGCCGAAAGCAAGCGCATGAATCCGCCGTGCGCCGATCCACGGATCGGCGCACGGCGGCAGCAAGAACGCACTACCCGCAGTACCCGAATTGTTTTGTTGACCGCGCACTAACAAGCTCACGGACGAGCTCGGTTGACCTTGTCGGCGCACGCCGCCGTATATCAACCTCAAGGAGTAACACGAGATGGCACGCGATTACACGAAGGCCGAGAACCTCGACATCATCGAGCGTGAGGCCAAGGAACGCCACATTCCGGTCGACGATTTCATGCGTTTCGCCTATATCGAAACCGGCGGCAGGTTCGACGAGCAGGCCAGCCGCGGCCCGAACAGCGCCAAGGGCCTGTTCCAGTTCACCCCCGGCACCGCAGCGGCCTACGGGATCAGCGGCCGCGAACTGGATGCGGTCGCCAACACCGACGCCGCGGCGCGCCTGTACCAGGACAACCAGCATTCGCTGACGCGCCAGCACGACCGCGACCACCGCCCGTACCTGTCCGGCAAGCCGCAGCCCGATGGCCTGGACATGTACATGGCGCACCAGCAGGGCGCCGGCGGCTACCGTTCGATCCAGGCCGCGGTCGCCACCGGCAACTTCGCACGCGAAGACACGCGCTCGAACATCCTCAACAACGTGCCGCGCGAACGGGATGCGGCCGGCGCGAGGCAGTTCGAGGCCTACACTGGCGCCTCGCTGGCCGAGTTCAAGAAGATGTCCGACCAGGACATGGCCAAGACCTTCCTGAAGTACTGGGACACCAAGTTCGACCACATCGCGATTCCGGAAAAGGGCATCAAGCCGGTCGCCGAGGGCCAGGCCCAGGCCACGCCGGGCCAGCACGCCGAGCAGCGCGCGCAGACGCCGCAGGCTGCCGCGCAGACCACGCCGGCCGCCGCCAAGCAGCAGGGCGACGGCGGCATCCAGCTCACCGCCGCGCACGCGATGGGCATCAAGTACGACGACGTGCAGTACGCGATCAACATCAAGGGCCACAAGCTCTACCACCCCGGCGCGGACGGCAAGCACCTGGAGCAGGGCTACATCGATTGCTCCGGCTGGGTGTCCGAGCTGCAGAACGCCACGATGCGCGAGATCAACCAGAAGGCCGGCCACACCGTCTTCGGCCGCCAGGACATGCTGGCGCAGGGCATGAACGGTTCCGGCGGCATCGTCAAGAAAGCGTTCGACAATTCCGGCGTGCTGCTGCAGGGCCAGGACGTGTTCAAGCCGGGCGCGCTGAAGGAAGGCATGGTGATCGGCGTGGATGCCGGCAACACCAAGCACGAGCACTGGAAGGGCATCGACCACATCCTGATGGTAGTGCGCGATCCGAAGAGCGGCGAACTGCAGGTCAGCCAGTCCAGCGGCAGCAAGGGCGTGAACACCATGCCGCTGGACGATTACCTGGCCGGCCACAAGAACGCCAAGCTGTTCGCGTCCGACCCGCTGGCCAAGGCGCGCGACCTGCTGCAGGACAGGCAGCAGACCCAGTCGCAGCACCAGGGCGGCGATGCGCGTACCGGGCTGAAGCCGGGCGAGCAGGGCCCCGACGTGAAGGCGATGCAGCAGAGCCTGATCGAGCTCGGGATCAAGGACAACAGCGGCAAGCTGCTGACCGGCACCGGCTACTACGGCGACAAGACCAAGGAAGTGGTGGCCAACCTGCAGCGCGAGAAGGGCATCGAGCCGACCGGCATCGCCGACAAGGTCACGCTCGATGCGCTGAGCAAGCTGCAGGCGCAGGGCAAGGAGGCCAAGCTCAACCCGGCGGCCGCCGAGGCGCAGCGCGCCGACAATCCGCTGTTCACCCAGGCGCTGGAGAAGCTGCAGAAGCAGGGGCCCAACGGCGGTTTCAACAGCCGCGAGGAACTGCAGCGCGCGGCCGGGCAGGTGGCGTTCGAGGCCAAGGTGGGCGGCATGTCGCGTATCGACGACGTGGTGCACAGCACCGACGGCAAGGGCCTGATCGCGGTGGAGCGCAACCCGAACAATCCGCACGACGTGAACCGCGCCTACGTGGACAAGCAGCATGCCGCGACGGTGCCGCTGGAACAGAGCCAGCAGCAATTGGTGGCCGAGACCCAGCGTCAGGCGCAGGAGCAGCAGACCCAGGACCAGCGTACCCAGACGCAGTCGCCGACGCGCTGATCCGCACGCCGGCAGCGGCTGCCGCCGACAAGTGTCGGACGGCAGCCGAGGCCGCTGCGGTTGCCGATCGCGCTGGCTGCCGGCGAGCGTGCTGCAAGCCGCGTGGTGGCCTGCCAGGCAACGCCTGCGCAGCGATTGGGATTGCTGTGCGCAGGGCTGCAAATCGCGTGGTTGAAGTGGACGTCCGAGGCAAGACGCTCCACCGATCTTCGCGCTGCCTGCAGCATCGTGGCGTCGTTCGAACATCGCGTCGCGTGACGTCGCAACGCGACGCCGCGTTGGACATGGTTTCGACGATCGTTTAGAACTGCCCTCCCTCATCCGCATCACCACAAGGCGAATTCCGACAGTGGCCATCGTCAAGATTTTTCATGTTTCCTGCGTGCTGGCGCTCTGCGGCCTGACCGCTGCGTGCAACGGCGGATCTTCCGCGCCGGCGCCGGCATCGGCTTCTGCGTCGGCACCCGCCGCCAGTGCGCCGGCAACCGCATCGGCGGCGCCCGCAGGCGATGCGCCCGCGGCCGATCCGCAAGCGGCCGATCCGCAAGCGGCGAGCGCGACGTCCACCCAGGCGGATGCCGCCGCCGCACCATCGAAACCCTCAGGAGAGACCGTCGTGCTGCGACCTTCCTATGACGCATGCATCAGCGCCGCCGCTGGCGTGACGCCGACGATGCAGGACTGCATCGATACCGAATACCAATACCAGGATGGCCGCCTGAACACCGTCTACAAGGCGCTGATGGTCAAGCTGGGCGATGCGGAAAAGAACGCGCTGCGCGAGCAGCAGCGCAAGTGGGTCGCCGATCGCGACGAACAGTGTTTCTATGATCCCGACAGCGGGCAGGCGGGGCGCGTGGACGCCGCCGAATGCCGTCTGGACATGACGGCCAAGCGCGCGGACGAACTGGAAGCGCGCTGATTCCTTCAGTGGTTTTTTGCAATGCAACTTTTTAGACAAGGAGATGGACGATGAGCGACAAGGATTGGGAACTGGGGCAGACCTCCAAGCACTACGAGACCGGCGGTCGCGGGGCGAGCACGGTGTCTTCGGGCATCGACGATCCCGGCGGCGTGTCCTATGGCTCCTATCAGATGACCTCGCAGGTCAAGACCAAGGAAGGCACCGTCATCGTGGGCGGCACCGTCGCGGCCTTCGTCAAGGACAGCAAGTACGCCGACGACTTCGCCGGCCTGAAGCCCGGCTCGGCCGAGTTCAGCGCAAAGTGGAAGGACCTGGCCAGGACCGATGACACCTTCGCGCAGGAGCAGCACGACTACATCAAGCGCACGCACTACGACAGGCTGGTCGACCGGTTGCAGGACAAGGGCGTGGACCTGTCCGACCGCGGTCCGGCGGTGCAGGATGCGCTGTGGAGCACGGCGGTCCAGTACGGTCCCGGCAGCGACAAGAAGCCGGGCGGCTCGGGCGTGTTCCTGAATGGATTGGAAGAGAAGTTCGGCAAGGACTACGACCTGTCCAAGCTCTCGGACAAGGACATCGTCGGCGCGGTGCAGGATTACAAGGCCGACCACGTCAAGGGACTGTTCCCAAAGGTGGAGAGGCAGAGGACCCTGGATTCGCTGCAGAACCGCGCCGAGAACGAAAAGGCCGACCTGCTCAAGCTG
This sequence comes from Xanthomonas sp. CFBP 8443, assembly GCF_025666195.1. Taxonomy (NCBI): domain Bacteria; kingdom Pseudomonadati; phylum Pseudomonadota; class Gammaproteobacteria; order Lysobacterales; family Lysobacteraceae; genus Xanthomonas; species Xanthomonas sp. CFBP 8443. The sequence continues at coordinate 4,630,958 of NZ_CP102592.1, read as the reverse complement.
GCGGACCAGGACAAGACGGTCACCCGGACCGGCGAGCAGCCGGCCAAGCATGAGCGGACGTCGCAGCCGGACAAGTCCCACGGCGGCAACAGCCCGCATGCCGACAACGGCGACGGCGTGCTCAAGCGCAACGAGCAGGGCGCCGCGGTGAAGGACATGCAGGAAAAGCTGTCCAAGCTCGGGTACCTGGACGCGAAGGACGCCATCGGCACCTACGGTCCGAAGACCGAGGCGGCGGTGGAGAAATTCCAGCAGGACCACCGGCTCAAGGGCGTAGACGGCAAGGCCGGCCCGGAAACGCTCGCCTCCATCGACAAGAATCTGCAACAGCAACAGGGCGTGGAGCAGTTGCGCCGCGACAATCCGATGTTCGACCAAGCGGTCAAGCAGATGGAGAAGCAGGGACCGAATGGCGGTTTCGGCAGCCGTGAGGAGATGCAGCGCGCGGCCGGGCAGGTGGCGTTCGAGGCCAAGCTGAGCGGCATGTCGCGCATCGACGATCTGGTGCACAGCACCGACGGTAAGGGCATGATCGCGGTGGAGCGCAACCCGAACAATCCGCACGACGTGAACCGCGCCTACGTGGACCGGCAGCAAGCCGCGGCGGTGCCGCTGGAGCAGAGCCAGCAGCAGTTGGCGGCCGAGACCCAGCGCCAGGCGCAGGAGCAGTCCCAGGACCAGCAGCGCAACCAGGCGCAGTCCACGCCCTCGCCGACGCGCTGATCTGCGTCGCCCGACACCGGCGGCCGCCGACAGGAATGTCGGACGGCCGCCGGTGTCGGCTCGCTCGCGGGCACAGGGTCGATCGCGACCTCTATTGCCTGCCGACGCGCACCGCGTGCCAGCCGCCACAGCGACTGGCGCGCGCCCTCTCGAATCCACGGCGCATGCCGACCGCCCTGCGCGGCGATGGCCTATGCTGCGCGGATGCCGCCTCGCGCCGCCACCGCTTCACGTTTCCTGCCGTGTCGCATCCCTTCGGTGCCGCCTGCGCGACGCTGCATGTCCGCCTTGTTCGGCGCGTGCGCCATCGTCATGGCGAGCGCCGCGATGAATGCGGCGGCCGCTCCAGTTCTGTCGCCAGCGACCACGCCCGCGCAGGCCGGGCTGGTGGATGTGCATGACGTCGCGCCGGAGATCGCGCTGGACATCCGCTATGCCGGCCACGACAACTTCACCGGCCGTCCGGTGCCCGGCTACGACGCGCCGAAGTGCTACCTGCTGGCCCCGGTCGTGCAGGCGTTGGTGCGGGTACAGCAGGCGGTGCACGCCGAGGGCTACCGCCTGCAGGTGTTCGACTGCTACCGGCCGCATCGCTCGGTGCGCGCGTTCGTGGCCTGGGCCGGCGACCTCGGCGACCAGATCGGCAAGGCGCGCTACTACCCACACCTGGACAAGCGGGTGCTGCTCGGCGACTACATCGCCGAAAGCTCCGGCCACAGCCGCGGCGCCACCGTCGACCTGGGCCTGCTCGACTGCCGCAGCGGCCAGTGCGCGCCGCTGGACATGGGCACCGGCTTCGACTTCTTCGATCCATCCGCGCATACCGACGCGCCCGGCATCGATGCCGCACAGCGCGCGAACCGCCAGCGCCTGCTGCGCGCGATGGCGGCGCAGGGCTTCGCCAACTATCCGCTGGAATGGTGGCACTACACCTTCCAGCCCGAGCCCAGCCCCGGCACCGCCTACGACGTGCCGGTACGCTAGGCGTCCCGTTTCGCTGCACAGGCCAAGATCATGTCCGGCATGCAAAGCTTCATCGACCTGCAATGCCCGTATTGCGGCGAATGGATCGACCTGGCCCTGGACCCGTCGGTCGAGGCGCAGCAGTACGTGGAGGATTGCCAGGTCTGTTGCCGGCCGATGCTGGTGACGGTGCGCTGGGACGAGGACGGCGCGCCGGTGGTGAGCGCCAGCGCCGAGAACGATGGCTAGCGTATTCGTTCTAGCCGATGCCGGCCTGTAAGCGCTGCACAGAGAAAGACGGCAGCGCGGGGAGTCGGTTCCATGGAGCCAATGCCTGCGTACGGGCTCAATGCGTCCATGCGCAGCCGCGGCACGCGGCATCGTTCCCGCACATCGCCAGCGACACCGCCTAGACTGGCGCTCTCGACCACTGGAAGCACCGCAATGAACCTGCCGCTGCACTTCGGCCTGCTGGGCTCGCTCGAAGCCGGGCTGATCGCGCTCGCGGTCGGGTTCCTGATCTATGCACTGTGGCATCGCCTGTGCCGCTGGCTGCAGTGGACCGACGGCCATGCGCTGGGCTGGTCGTGTCTGATCGCGGTCGTCGCGTCCGCCGGGATCGATTGCTGGAACCTGTTCTACACCGGCATCGTGCGCCTGGAGTCGCCGTTGTACGCGCGGCTGGCGCTGGCCAGCATCCACGATCCGAACGAACTGGGCACCCGCGTGGTGCTGGAAGTGTCCGGGGCGCTCGCCGGCGTGGCCGCCGGCTGGGTCGCGTTCAGTTCGCGTTCAAGCGAAAAATCCGACGACGGCGATCGCGAAACCGTGTGAAAAACACGCTTTTTTTCCAGTTTGCAAACGGCTCGAACGAACGGCTTACCGCATGCTCACCGGCCGCTAACCAAGCCGGTAGCGCGTGTGTTCGGCGCAGTGGTTAACGAAGCGTTGCCTGCGATTTTTTGCAGGGGAATGGATTCAGCCTGGCACCGGCACGGTGTGGCCATGCACCGGATTCGACCGGGCATGCCACAACCGAGAGAGCAAAGGAGACCACCCATGAACATTCGCAACCGCACGCCGCTGATCGGTACCGCCGCCATTCTCGCCGCCGCACTGGCCCTGCCGGCCTTCGCCCAGGATGCGCAGAGCGATGCCGCCACCCAGGCGCAGTCGCCTACCAGCGCGACCGGCCAGTCCGCACAGTCCGGCGCCTCGGGCGGCGGCCAGACCTGGGCGGACGTGGATACCGACAGCGATGGCGCCATCAGCAAGCAGGAGGCGCAGGTCAACGCAGGTCTCAGCCAGATCTTTTCGCAGGCCGATGCGGACCACAACGACAAGCTGACGCCCGACGAATACAAGGCCTATGTCGCCAAGCAGCAGGGCGGCGCGGCCGGCAGCGACGGCAAATAACGCGTCATCCGGCAACGCGCTGACGACGGCACGCGCATGACGAGGGCGCGTGCCGGCTGCGGCGGGTGGCTGCGGCGACACCGGTCGCCGCGCAGTTCCAAGCGAGGCGCATGCGTGAGGAACATGCGCAAGGAAGGGCGGCCTGGGTGCCGCCCTTCTGCTGTGCGCACCTTGCCAGGACACGGAACAACGCGCCCGTCAGCCTCGGCACAGCACAAGGTGTAGGGTAGCGGTCCGCCGACCGCCGAGGCTGCCATGGCCCTGTTCCGCTGTTCGCTGCGCCTATGCCTGGCGCCGTTGTCGATGAGTCTCGCCGCCGCCGGCGTGGCTGCGGCGCAGCAGGACCCGGCCGCGCCGGTGCTGCCGCTGCCGGTCCCGACGCCCGCGTCCGTTCCGACGCCGGCACCGCTGCCGCCGTTGCCCGCACCGCCAGCCTCGACCCTGCCGGTGCCGCCCGCGCCCGCCAGCGATGCCGGCGCCGCCGCCGGCGCGCGCAGCTTCGCCGCGCTGGACCTGGACCGCGACGGCCGTATCGGCCGCGCCGAAGCCGTGGCGGACCCGGTCCTGCGCGAGACCTTCGACACGTTCGATGCCGATGCCGACGGCGCGCTGTCGCGCGAGGAGTACGCGCATTACCAGCCCGGCCCCGGCGACCCTGTAGCGCAATGAGCCGCGCTGCTATGCTTTCGCGATGCCTACGCCTACCGCTCTGCGCTCCTCCGCCATCGCCCTGGTCGGCTTCGACGGCGACGACACCCTGTGGAAGAGCGAGGACTACTACCGCGACGCCGAAGCGGCGTTCGAAGCCATCCTCGGCCAGTACCTGGACCTGCGCGACGCCGGCACGCTGCAGCATCTGCTGACGGTGGAGCGGCGCAACCTGAAGGTATTCGGGTACGGCGCCAAGGGCATGACCCTGTCGATGATCGAAGCGGCGATCGAGCTGACCGAGGCGCGCATTTCCGCGCGCGATGTGCAGCGCATCGTCGAGATCGGCCGTGCCACGCTGCAGCATCCGGTGGAGGTGATCGCCGGCGTGCGCGAGGCGGTGGCTGCGATCGCCGCCGATTTCGAGGTGGTGCTGATCACCAAGGGCGATCTGTTCCATCAGGAAGCGAAGATCGCGCAGTCCGGGCTTGGCGCGCTGTTCCCGCGCATCGAGATCGTCTCGGAGAAGGACCCGACAACCTACGCCAAGGTGCTGGCCGAATTCGGCATCGGCGCCGAGCGCTTCGTGATGATCGGCAATTCGCTGCGCTCGGACGTGGAGCCGGTGATCGCGCTCGGCGGCTGGGGCATCCACACGCCCTATGCCACCACCTGGGCGCACGAGGCCGAGCATGGGCTGTCCGCCGATGAGCCGCGCCTGCGCGAGGTGGCCCTGGCCGCGGACTGGCCGCAGGCGGTGGCCGACCTGAACCGGCATGCGGCTGCGCAGGGAGCGTTGCCGCTGGCGTGAGAGCGGTCGCAGCAGCGGCCCCCGGTGCCGTGTCGCTGCCGAGCGCTGCGTCGTCGACGGCAGCGGCGCGATGGGGGCTAGCACTCGCTTGCGCGGCCAGCGCTGTTGGTCGCGGTCAGCAGGTAGCGCGAAGAAGCAGGTGCTGCCGTCCGACCCGCGCGGCATCGAATGCAGCGTCTTGGGCTGTGGTAGGCGACCTGCGCCGCTTCGTCGAGCAGGGTGTAGAACTGGGTCGCCACATCCGCCGCAATGCCGATCGAACGGTTGGCCAGCAGGCTCGGGAACCGCGCTGGCCTGACCGCCGGTCCAGTTTGTTCTTGCCGCAACGGCGCTGCGCTGTCGGCGTCGATTTTCCATCCAGGGCGATCTTGCGCCGCGCGCCAGCCAAGCGTTCCGCCGGATTGGCAGGCACGACGACGTCCATGGCGGGTTCGGTGCCTGGCAGCGGTGTCGGACCGTCAGCTGCAACTCCTTCTCGTCGTAGTGGCCTCGCACCGTCGGCGTCGATCTTCCATTCAAGCCGCTCTTAGGCTGGCGCCAGCCGTGCGCTGCACCAGATTGACGGATGTGGCGGCTTCCATGACGCCCGCAAAACCCTGACAGCGATGCCGGCATCCGGCAGAATCGGCGCATGCCGTCCCGCCTGCGCTCCGCCTGTCTGATCCTGCCGCTGGCGCTATGCATGGCCGGCGCGGCCGTGGCCCAGGACGCGCCGGCGCCGAGCGCCACCGCAGCTGCAACCGACGCACCCGGCAGCGGCGACCCCTGGATCGACCGGCAGTTGCTGGACATCGACCGCTACGCCGCGCGTTATCAGGACAGCTTTCTCGACGAGGTCGCGCGCTATGCGCAGCTGCCGCGCGGCTACGCCGAGGCGCTGCTGCGCGAGCGTCGCTGGCCGCCGCGCGATATCTATTTTGCCGGCTTCCTGGCCAAGGCCGCGGGGGTGCCGTACCGCGAGGTGGTGCGTGCGCGAACGGCCGCCGGCCCGTCAGCGAACTGGGCCGGCGTGGCGCGCGCGCTGCAGGTCGAGCCGGGCTCGCTGACCTACCGCACGCTGCGCCACGCCATCGTCGCCAGCTACGACCACTGGGACCGCCCGATCGTGCTGGACGCGCTGCTGCGCCGCCAGCTCGGCGATCGCGCGCAGCGCGATCAGGCGGCGGCGCAGTAGGCGGCGACGCCGCAGGGAGCGCCCTGGATGGTCGGTGGACGCGAACCGTCGCGCAATGCCTTCGCAGCGCGGACGCAACCAGCGAAATCCCTTGTGGGAGCGACTTCAGTCGCGACGCGGCGATCTTGGCACACACCCACCTGGCCGAACGGATGTCCGAATGGCATGGGAAACCCCGCGAGCTTGTTGCTTCGCTCGTCGCGACTGAAGTCGCTCCCACAGGGGTGTCGCAGCCGGTCTGTGAGCGGTCATGGCCGGGCGGCAGATGCTGCCTTTCCGATACCGCCTCCGTTCCGATTTTTCCCGAGCCGGTGCCTGCTTGGACTTGCGCGCCGAGCATGCTCCGCGTTCCGCGCTCTCCGGCCCGATTTTCCGATCCGGCACCTTGCCTGGACTTCCGTGCGTGCATGCTCCGCATTCCGCCCTGGATGCGGCCAACATGGCGTCAATCCCCGCACGACTGGCCGCGCCGTCGCCGCGGCGCGAGAATAGGCGTTCTGCCGGACCCGTGTCCGGCGCTACCGCCGCTCCGGACCGCCCGATGACCACTGCCTTCGTTTCGCCCGATGCCATCCGCAGCCTGTTCGCGCAGGCCATGTCCGACATGTACCGCGCCGAGGTGCCGCTGTACGGCACGCTGATGGAGTTGGTGGCGCAGGTCAACGCGGCGACCCTGGCCGCCGACCCGGCGCTGGACGCGCAACTGCAGCGTAACGACGAGCGCGCGCGGCTGGACCAGGAACGGCATGGCGCGATCCGCGTCGGCAGCGCCGAGGAGCTGGCCACGCTGCGCCGGCTGTTCGCGGTGATGGGCATGCATCCGGTTGGGTACTACGACCTGTCGGTGGCCGGCGTGCCGGTGCACTCCACTGCATTCCGCCCGCTCGACGCGGCGGCGCTGGCGCGCAATCCGTTCCGCGTGTTCACCTCGCTGCTGCGGCTGGAGCTGATCGAGGATCCGGCGCTGCGCGCACAGGCGGCGCAGATCCTCGCGCAGCGGCGCATCTTCACCGATGCCGCGTTGCAGCTGATCGAACGCTGCGAGCGCGACGGCGGCCTGGGCGAGGCCGATGCGCAGCGCTTCGTTGCCGAGGCGCTGGAGACCTTCCGCTGGCATGGCGATGCGACCGTGCCGCTGCCGACCTATCGCGCGCTGAGCGATGCGCACAAGCTGATCGCCGACGTGGTCAGTTTCCACGGCCCGCACATCAACCACCTGACCCCGCGCACGCTGGACATCGATGCGGCGCAGGCGGAGATGCTGCGCCGGGGCATCGACGCCAAGGCGGTGATCGAAGGCCCGCCGCGGCGGCGCTGCCCGATCCTGTTGCGCCAGACCAGCTTCAAGGCGCTGGAGGAAACGGTGCGCTTCCCGGCCGGCGATGGCGCCGCCGAGGCAGGCACCCACACCGCGCGCTTCGGCGAGATCGAACAGCGCGGGCTGGCCCTGACCGCGAAGGGCCGCGCGCTGTACGACGCCCTGCTGGAGCGCGCCCGCGCCGCCGATGGCAGTGCCGGCGGCGACTACGCGGCGCGGCTGCAGGCCGCGTTCGCCGATTTTCCCGACGACTACGCCACGCTGCGCCGCGAAGGCCTGGGCTATTTCCGCTACGCGCTGACCGATGCCGGCCGCGCCGCCGGTGCCGCGGCGTTGGCCGGCAAGCCCGCCGAAGCGCTGATCGCCGACGGCCTGGCCAGCGCCGACCCGATCGTCTACGAGGACTTCCTGCCGGTCAGCGCCGCAGGCATTTTCCAGTCCAACCTCGGCGGCGGCGAGCAGCGCGCCTATGCCGCGCACGCCAACCGCGCCGCATTCGAGCAGGCGCTGGGCGCCGCAGTGCACGACGAGTTCGCGATCTATGCCGGCATCGAGCGCGCCTCGCTGGACGCCTTGCAGAGCTAAGCACAAAGCCCCTCTCCCATTGGGAGAGGGGTTGGGGTGAGGGTACGGCGCGAAGCGTCTCGCTGGGTTTGGGTACACGAGGCTGCGCCCGTACCCTCATCCGCCCCTACGGGGCACCTTCTCCCGAGGGGAGAAGGGCGCAACCTAGCCCCTCTCCCGCCGGGAGAGGGCTTGGGGTGAGGGTACGGCGCGAAGCGTCTCGCGGAGTTAGGGCGCACGAGGCTTCGCCCGTACCCTCATCCGCCCCTACGGGGCACCTTCTCCCGAGGGGAGAAGGGGGCGCAACCTAGCCCCTCTCCCGCCGGGAGAGGGGTTGGGGTGAGGGTACGGCGCGAAGCGTCTCGCTGAGTTTGGGTAAACGAGGCTTCGCCCGTACCCTCATCCGCCCCTACGGGGCACCTTCTCCCGAGGGGAGAAGGGGCGCACCCTAGTCCCTCTCCCGCCGGGAGAGGGGTTGGGGTGAGGGTACGGCGCGAAGCGTCTCGCGGAGTTCTGGAGCACGAGGCTGCGCCCGTACCCTCATCCGCCCCTGCGGGGCACCTTCTCCCGAGAGGAGAAGGGTCGCAGCCTAGCCCCTCTCCCGCCGGGAGAGGGGTTGGGGTGAGGGTCCGGCGCAAGCGCCGCGCCGATACCTCGCGGCGACTAGTGCGATGCGGCCGGTTGCCCCGCCGCACGCGTCAGGCGTCGCGCACGGCGCCGGGCGCGGCGCGCCCGCCAGCGTTCGCGCAGGCAGGAGAAGATCACGTACAGCGCCGGCGTGCTGAGCAGGGTCAGGCTCTGCGAGATCAACAACCCGCCGATCATCGCGATGCCCAGCGGGCGGCGCAGCTCCGAGCCTTCGCCCAGCCCGACCGCCAGCGGCACCGCGGCCAGGATCGCCACCATCGTGGTCATCATGATCGGGCGGAAGCGCACCACGCAGGCCTCGCGCACCGCGTCCAGCGGCGACTTGCCGTGCTCGCGCTCGGCGACCACGGCGAAGTCGATCATCATGATCGCGTTCTTCTTGACGATGCCGATCAGCAGCACCAGCGCGATCATCGAGATCACCGACAGTTCGGTGTTGGTGACCCACAGCGCCAGCAGCGCGCCCATGCCCGCGGCCGGCAGCGTGGACAGGATCGTCACCGGATGCACCAGGCTCTCGTAGAGCATGCCCAGCACGATGTAGACCACCACGATCGCCGCCAGCACCAGGACCAGCATCGAGTTCGGCTGCAGCTGCACGCCGAAGCCGCCGCCGTCGGCGATGCGGATGTCGCCGGGCATGCGCAGGCCGTCGACGGTGGCCTTGATGATCGCGTCGCCTTCGCCGGTGCTCACCCCAGGCGCCAGGTTGTAGCTCAGGTCCATCGTCGTGTACTGGTTCTGATGGGTGATCTGCGGCGGCGCCAGGCCCGGCACCTGGTGCGCCACCGCGGTCAGCGGCACCATCGCGCCGCTGCGCGTGGGCACGTAGATCCGGTCCAGCGCCGCCGGCGTGGCGGTCTGCTCGGGCAGCGCGTTGACCACCACGCTGTACTGGTTGAGGTCCGAATAGATGGTGGAGATCTGGCGCTGGCCGAACGCGCCGTACAGCGCACCGTCGATCGCGCCGATCGACACGCCCAGGCGCGCGGCCTGGGCACGGTTGATGACGATGTTCTGGCGCAGGCCGGCGGTATCCACATCGGTGCCGACATCACGCAGCTTCGGGTTCTGCTTCAGCGCCGCCTGCAGCTTGGGCAGCCACTCCTGCAATTGCGCGTTGTCGTTGCCCTGCAGCGAGACGCGGTACTGCGCGCCCTGGCTGGTGCCGCCGCCGCCGTCGCTGGGCAGGTCCTGGATCGCGCGCAGGCGCAACTGCAGGTCCGGGTAGCGGTCGGCCTTGGCGCTGAGCCGCGACAGTACCTGCGCGGTGGTCTCGGTGCGGCCCTCGTCGCGGGTCTTGAGCTCGATGTTGAAGCTGGCGCTGGAACCCTGGCGGCCGCTGCCCAGGCGCGCGCCGACGATCTTCACCGCCGGATCGGACATCAGCATGTCGGTGATGCGGCGCTGGCGGTTGACCATGTCGGCGAAGGACACGGTGGCGCTGGAACTGGCGCGGCCCCAGATCAGGCCGGTGTCCTGCGCGGGAAACGACCCCTTCTTCACCGCGCCGGCCAGGAACACCGTGGCGGCGATCAGCAGCAGCGGGGTCAGCGCCAGCAGCAGCGCGTGGCGCAGCGAGAAGTCCAGCGCGCGGGTGTACACGCGCAGCATGCCGGCGTGCACGCGGTCCAGCCAGGCGCCGAAGCGGCTCGGCCGTTCCGGTTCGGCGTGCGCGGACAGGAAGCGGCTGCACAGCGCCGGGGTCAGGGTCAGCGAGACCACCGCCGAGACGCAGATCGCCGCGACCAGGGTCACGGTGAACTCGCGGAAGAACGCGCCGATCATGCCGCTGGCGAACAGGAGCGGGATGAACACCGCCACCAGCGAGGCGGTGATCGAGACGATGGTGAAGCCGATCTCGCGCGCGCCGGCCAGCGCCGCGTCCAGCCGCGACATGCCCTCGTCGAGGTGGCGCATGATGTTCTCGATCACCACGATCGCATCGTCGACGACGAAGCCGATCGCGATCACCAGCGCCAGCAGGCTCAGGTTGTTCAGGGTGAAGCCCATCACGTACATCGCCAGCGCCGCGCCGGCCAGCGACAGCGGCACGGTGGCCGCGGCGATCAGCGTCGGCGCCAGCCGGCGCAGGAACAGCGCCATGGTCAGCACCACCATCGCCAGGCTGATCAGCAGCGTGGCCTGGACTTCGTTCAACGAGGCGCGGATGGTCGGCGTGCGGTCGAAGTAGGCGGACATCCTGGTGCCCGGCTGCAGGTAGCCGCGCAGCATCGGAATCTGCGCCTTGACCCGGTCCACCGTCTCCACGATGTTGGCGCCGGCGCGGGTGAACACGTACATCACCACCGCCGGCCTGCCGCCGAACCAGGCGGCCTGGTAGGCGTCCTGCTGGCCGTCGTAGACGTTGGCCACGTCGCGCAGGCGCACGGTGCGGCCCTCCTGCTGCGAGATCACCAACTGGCCGAAGTCGGCGGCCTTGGCCACCGAATCGTTGGCCACGATCGCGGTGGTGGAGCTGCCGTCGCTGAGGAAGCCGGTGGGCGAGGTCACGTTGGCCGCGCGCACCGCATTGCGCAGGTCGTCGGGGGTCAGCCCCATCGCGTTGAGCGCGCGCAGGTTCACGTCCACCCGCACCGCGGGGGTGGAGGCGCCGCCGATGTCGACCGAGGCCACGCCGCTGATCTGGCGCAGGCGCTGCGCCAGCAGCGAGTCGGCGACGTTGTACAGCTCGTCGGCCGACTGCGTGTCCGAGGTCAGCGCGATGGCGATGACCGGATCGTCGTTGGGATTGGCCTTCTGGTAGCGCGGCGTGGACAGGCCCGAGGGCAGGTCGGCCTGCGCGGCGTTGATCGCGGTCTGCACGTCCTGCGCGGCCGAATCGATGTTGCGGTCGTTCTGGAACACCATGAACACCTGGCTGTTCCCCTCCGAACTGGAGGAGCGCATGGTGTCGATGCCGGGCAGCTGGCCCAGGTGCCGTTCCAGCGGCGCGGTGACCGTGGCGGCCATGGTCGAGGCGTCGGCGCCGGCCTGGCTGGCCTGCACGAAGATCACCGGGATGGAGATGTTCGGCAACGCCGCCACGCCCAGGCGCAGGTAGCACATCATGCCGATCACGAACAGGCCGATGGCCATCAGCGCGGTGCCGATCGGGCGGCGGATGAAGGGGGCGGAGAGGTTCATTCTGTCGGGACCGGGGACCGGGTTGCCGGGACCGGGGACCGGGGACCAGGGACCCGAAGAACGGAAGTCGGTAGAGCCTCGGATCGCGATAGCGCGCTTTTCCGGGTCCCCGGTCCCCGGTCCCCGGTCCCGATGGCGGCAGCCGCGACAACGACCATGCTCATGCCTGCTGCCCCGCCGCCACCGCCCGCCGCTCCCGATACGCCCGCAGCCGCTCCGATGCGCGCTCCATGTACAGGTAGATCACCGGTGTGGTGTACAGCGTGACCAGCTGCGACAGCAGCAGGCCGCCGACGATGGCGATGCCCAGCGGGCGCCTCAGTTCCGAGCCGATGCCGTCGCCCAGCGCCAGCGGCAGCGCGCCCAGCATCGCCGCGGCGGTGGTCATCATGATCGGGCGGAAGCGCAGCAGGCAGGCGCGGCGGATCGCGTCGTGCGCGTTGGCGCCTTCGCGGCGCGCGTCGATCGCGAAGTCGATCATCATGATCGCGTTCTTCTTGACGATGCCGATCAGCAGCACGATGCCGACGATGCCGTCCACCGACAGGCTCAGCCCGCACAGCATCAGCGCCAGCAACGCGCCGACGCCGGCCGGCGGCAGCGTGGAGATGATGGTCAGCGGATGGATGTAGCTCTCGTAGAGCACGCCGAGCACGATGTAGATCAGCACCACCGAGGCCAGCAGCAGCCACACGATGTCGGTCTGGCTGCCGGTGAATTCGGCGGCCTTGCCGATGAACTCGGCATGCAGCTGCGGCGGCAGCTGCAGCTGCGCATTGGTCTCTTCGATCGCCGCCACCGCCTGCGACAGCGAGTAGCCCGGCGCCAGGTTGAACGACACCGTCACCGCCGGCAGCTGCTGTTGGTGGCTGACCACCAGCGGTGTGGTGGTGAGCTTGGCCTCGGCCAGCGCGGACAGCGGCACGGTGCCGCCGCTGCCGACGGCGATGCCGGTGTTCTGGTTGCCGATGCCGGTGGCGGTGGACGAGTTGCTGGAGGTGGTCTGGCCGAAGTTGGTGGCGTTGCTGGCGGTCAGCGCGCCGCTGCCGTTGCTGGCCACCGCCAGCTGCTGCAGCAGTGCGGTGCTGGTGCGGAACTGCGGCGCCACTTCCAGCACCACGCGGTACTGGTTGAGCTGGGTGAAGATGGTGGAGATCTGGCGCTGGCCGAAGGCGTCGTACAAGGTGTCGTCGATGGTCTGCATCGGCACGCCGAGCGCGCTGGCCTTGTCCCGGTCCACGGTCAGTTCCAGCGCGCGGCCCTGGTTGGCCAGGTTGTTGTCCACGTCGGCCAGTTCCGGACGCTTGCGCAGCGCCTCGGTCAGGCGCGCGGCCTGGGTCGCCAGCTCGGCGCTGTCCACGTCCGACAGCGAATACTGGTATTCGGTCGCGGCCACGCGCGTGTCCAGGGTCACGTCCTGCACCGGCTTCAGGTACAGCGCCACGCCCGGCAGTCCGGCCACGGCTTTCTGCAGCCGCGGCAGCACCTCGTCCAGGCTGTCGCGGTCGCCGCGGGTCTTCAGCACGATGCTCAGCTGGCCCTGGTTGAGGGTGGGGTTCATCGAGCCGGCGCCGATGAACGCGGCCACGCCGGTCACCGCCGGATCGCGGCGCAGCGCCTCGGCCACCGCCTGGGTGCGCTGCTGCATCTGCGGGAAGGCCACGTTCTGGTCGGCCTGGACCACGCCGGTGATCAGCCCGGTGTCCTGCTCGGGCAGCAGGCCCTTGGGGATCACCACGTACAGCACCACGGTCAGCACCATCGTCGCCAGCGCGATCATCAGGGTCAGCGGCTGGTGCCCGAGCACCCAGTCCAGGGTGCGCTCGTACAGCGCCACGGTGCGCGTCCACACGGTGGTCTTGCCGGCCGCGGCCGCGCGCTCGTGCGCGTCCTCGCCTTCGGGCAGCGCGTCGGGCTTGAGCAGGTAGGCGCACATCATCGGCGTCAGCGTCAGCGACACCAGCATCGAGATCACCACCGCGATCGACAGCACCCAGGCGAACTCGTGGAACAGGCGCCCGGTCACGCCCGGCATCAGCAGCAGCGGCAGGAACACCGCCACCAGCGACACGGTCAGCGACAGCACGGTGAAGCCGATCTGCTTGGCGCCGATCTCCGCCGCCTCGCGTCCGCTCTTGCCCTGTTCGATGTAGCGCACGATGTTCTCGATCATCACGATCGCATCGTCGACCACGAAGCCGGTGGCCACCACCAGCGCCATCAGCGACAGGTTGTCCAGCGACATGCCGGCGAAGGCCATCACCGCGAAGGTGCCGGCCAGCGACAGCGGCACCGCCACCGACGGGATGATCGTGGCCCACAACCGGCGCAGGAACACGAAGATCACCGCCACCACCAGGCCGATGGTCAGGATCAGGGTGAACTTGACCTCGTGCACCGAGGCGCGGATGGTTTCGGTGCGGTCGGAGAACACGTCCAGGTGCACGCCGCTGGGCAGCACCGCCTGCAGCTGCGGCAGGATCGCGCGGATCTGCTCCACCGTCTGCACGATGTTGGCGCCGGGCTGGCGGCGCACTTCCAGCAGCACCGCCGGCTTGCCGTCGGCCCAGGCGGCGAGCTGGTCGTTCTCCACCCCGTCCACCACCTGCGCCACGTCCGACAGCCGCACCGGCGCGCCGTTCGTGTAGCTGATGATGGTGTCGCGGTAGTCGGCGGCGCTGGACAGCTGGTCGTTGGTGCCGATGCTGTAGGACTGGGTCTTGCCGTTGAGCGAGCCCTTCGGCGCGTTGACGTTGGTCTCGGTCAGCGCGCTGCGCAGCGCCTCCATGGTCAGGCCCATGTTCGACAGCTGCGCCGGGTTGACTTGGATGCGCACCGCCGGGCGCACGTTGCCGGCGATCGACACCAGGCCCACGCCCGGCACCTGCGACAGGCGCTGCGCCAGGATCGAGTCGGCGTAGTTGTTGACCTCGCGCAGCGGCAGCGTGTCGGAACTGAGCTTGAGGGTCAGGATCGCCGCATCGGCCGGGTTCACCCGGTTGTAGACCGGCTGGTAGGGCAGCGACGAGGGCAGGGTGGATTGGCGGATCGCCGCCTGCACGTCCTGCGCGGCGATGTCGATGTCGCGGTCCATCGCGAACTGCAGGATGATCGTGGACAGGCCCGCCGACGAGTCGGAGGTCATCATCTGCAGGCCGGAAATCTGCCCCAGCTGCCGTTCCAGCGGCGTGGTCACCAGCGAGGCCATGGTGCTGGCGTTGGCGCCGGGATACTGGGTGGTCACCACCAGGCTGGGCGCGTCGATCTCCGGCAGCGCCGACACCGGCAGCTGCCGGTAGCCGAGGATGCCGAGCAGCAGCACACCGGCCATCAGCAAGGTGGTGGCGATCGGGCGGCGGATGAAGATCGTCGAAAAGCCCACGGGGGTGTCCTTGCTCGGAAGTCGGGAGGGAGCGGGTCGATCTGCGGCGGGTGCGCGGCGCGCGCTGCCTGCGGCGGCGGTGCAGCCGCGCGGCGTGCGTGCGCGCAAGCGGACGCGGGGCGCCAGGCCCCGCGCCGTGGCTCAGCGCGGTCCGCCGCCGCGACGGCCGCCGCCGTCCTTGCGCTGCTGCTTGTGTTCGGCCGCCTTCAGCTCGGCCTCGGTCGGCTGCGGCGGCGCCTGGCCCGGCTTCAGCGCGGTGACCTTGGCGCCCGGCTTGAGCCGGAACTGGCCTTCGGTGACCACCCGCTCGCCGGCCTTCAGGCCCTGCACCAGTTGCACCTGGCTGTCGCCCACTTCCACGCCCTGCTTGACCGTCTGCATCTTGACCGTGTTGTCGCCCTGCACCACGTACACATAGTCGCCGTCCGGGCCGCGCTGCACCGCCTGGGTCGGCACCACCACGCCGTTGGCCAGCGTGCGCAGGGTCAGCCGCACGTTGACGAACTGGCCCGGCCACAGCGCGTTGTCGCCATTGGGGAACTCGGCGCGGACCTTGAAGGTGCCGGTGTCGCTGCTGATCTGGTTGTCGACCACGTCGACGCGGCCGTCGCCGGCGATCACGTGCGCGTCGGTGCGGTCCAGCGCCGCCACCGTCAACGGTCCGGCCGCCTGCGCCTCGCGCAGGCCCTGCAGCTCGCGTTCGGCCAGGTTGAACACCACGTAGATCGGATGGATCTGGGTGATGGTGACGATGCTGCTGCTGGTGCTGACGATGTTGCCCACGTCCACGCCGCGCAGGCCGGTGATGCCGTCGATCGGGGACAGGATGCGGGTGTACTGCAGCTGCACCTGCGCCGCGCGCATCGCCGCGTCGTTGGCGGACACCGCCGCCTCGTACTGCGCCACCTGGTTGCGCTGCGTGTCCAGGTCGGTCTTGGCCACGTACTGGCGGTAGGCCGGCGAATCGGAGCGCTGGAAGGTGGAGCGGGCGGTCGCCAGCAGCGCCTGGTTCTGGCGCTTGCTCGCCGCGGCCTGGTCGTAGCTGGCCTGCAGCGAGCGCGGGTCGATCTGCGCCAGCAGGTCGCCCTTCTTCACTTCCTGGCCCTCGCGGAAGTTCAGGCTCATCAGCTGGCCGCCGACCTGCGGGTTGATGGTGACCGTGTTGAGCGCGGTCACCGTGCCGTTGGCGGTGGCGTAGATCGGCACCGCCTGGCTGCTGGCGGCGACCACGGTGACCGGGACCGGCGCGGCGTCGTCGCCATCGCCGGCCATGCCCGCCCCGCCCCGGCCCTCACCCTGGCCAGTGCCGCCGCGCAGGAAATGCGCGCCCACGCCCACGACGAGCACCGCTGCGACGATCAGCAGCGCAATCTTCCAGAAACGCGACATCCGGGGGAACTCCTGTGGCGAGGCGGGGTGGGGGACCCTCCCGCAGTGGCTGGTGCGACGAGCGGTGCAGCATATCGCTGGCGCACCGCGATTGGACCATGACTGAAGGGATGGGCGCGCCCGTCGGCGGCAACGGGTACTGGCAACGGCAACGCACCGGCGCGGTCTCGGTTGACACGGATTTCTAAGGGGTTTTTCCGCCGCGGCCGGGCGCCGGCCGGTGTATGTCCGCCGCCAATGCAATACATTGACTGAACGCCCTGCGACCAACCCACCGGAGATCGTCCATGCCGCGCCTGTCCTGCCTGCTGTCCGCGATGCTGCTCGCCGTCCCCGCGCTGGCCTGCGCCCAGTCCGCCGAACGCCCGGAAGTGGCGGCCGCCGCCGCCAAGCTGCAGGCCAAGGTGGTGGACTGGCGACGCGACTTCCACCAGCACCCGGAGCTGTCCAACCGCGAACAGCGCACCGCGGCCAAGGTCGCCGAGCGGCTGCGCGCGCTGGGCCTGAAGCCGCAGACCGGCATCGCCCACCACGGCGTGGTGGCGATCATCAAGGGCGGCTTGCCGGGGCCGAAGGTCGCCCTGCGCGCGGACATGGACGCGCTGCCGGTGACCGAGCAGACCGGCTTGGCGTTCGCCTCCAAGGCCACCGCCGAGTACCGCGGCGAGACCGTCGGGGTCATGCACGCCTGCGGCCACGACGCCCACACCAGCATCCTGCTGGGCGTGGCCGAGGCGCTGGTGGCGATGCGCGCGCAGCTGCCGGGCGAGGTGATGCTGGTGTTCCAGCCCTCCGAGGAAGGCGCGCCGGGCAACGAAGAGGGCGGTGCCTCGCTGATGCTCAAGGAAGGCCTGTTCCGCGACTTCAAGCCCGACGCGATGTTCGGCCTGCACGTGTTCTCCAGCGTGCAGGCGGGCAAGATCGCGGTGCGCGGCGGCCCGCTGATGGCCGCCTCGGACCGCTTCAGCATCAAGGTGATCGGCCGCCAGACCCATGGCTCGGCGCCGTGGAACGGGATCGACCCGATCGTCGCCAGCGCCGACCTGATCGGCGCGGCGCAGACCGTGGTCAGCCGCCGCGCCAACATTTCCCGGCAGCCGGCGGTGGTCAGCTTCGGCGCGATCAAGGGCGGCATCCGCTACAACATCATTCCCGACGAGGTGGAGATGGTCGGCACCATCCGTACCTTCGACGAGGGCATGCGCCAGCAGATCTTCGCCGACCTGAAGACCGTCGCCGAGCACACCGCCGCCGCGCACGGGGCCAAGGCCGAGGCGCACGTGCCCGACCAGGACGGCAACCCGGCCACGGTCAACGATCCGGCGCTGACCGCGAAGATGCTGCCCAGCCTGCAGGCGGTGGTCGGCGCCGGCAACGTCTACGAACCGCCGCTGCAGATGGGCGCGGAAGATTTCTCGTTCTACTCGCAGCAGGTGCCGTCGATGTTCTTCTTCGTCGGCGCCACCGGCCCCGGCATCGATCCGGCGACCGCGCCGAGCAACCACTCGCCGCAGTTCCTGCTCGACGAATCGGCGCTGGACGTGGGCCTGCGCGCGCTGCTGCAGGTGTCCCTGGACTATCTGGGGATGAAGCGGTGATTCGGGAGTCGGGATTGGGGATTCGTCAACGCGGTTGCCAGGTGCGGAGATAGCGCCGCACGCCCTCGCATTTCTGGATCTGGATGGATTGGCCAAGCCGCAGCTCGCGCGGTGCGCTTTTACCAATCCCGAATCCCGATTCCCCAATCTCGGCCCTCCATACACCTTCCAGCCAGACCGCCCCCGCTAGACTGACGGGCATGAACACCCCCCAGGATTCCAGTCTCGGCCGCGAGGTCGCGTATCCCTCGCAGTACGATCCCGCGCTGCTGTTCCCGATCCCCCGCGCCGGCGGCCGCGCCGAGATCGGCCTGGACGCCGCGCCGCTGCCGTTCTACGGCCTCGACCGCTGGCATGCCTACGAACTGGGCTGGCTGGACGCGCACGGCAAGCCCTGCGTGGCCACCGCCACCTTGCAGGTGCCATGCACCTCGCCGCAGCTGATCGAATCCAAGTCGCTCAAGCTCTACCTCAACTCGCTCAACGCGATGCGCTTCAACAGCGCCGAAGCGGTGCGCGCCTGCATCGTCACCGACCTGTCGGCGCGCGCCGGCGCCGACGTGACCATGGAGTTCGGGCTGCCGCCGGTGGACCCGCTGGGCGACGGCGAGTCGCTGGATGTGTTGGACATCGCCATCGACTGCTACGGTCCGCCACGTCCGCAGTACCTGCTCGCCGCGGCCGACGACATCGTCGAGGAGACGCTCAGCAGCGAGCTGCTCAAGTCCAATTGCCCGGTCACCGGGCAACCGGACTGGGCCACGCTGAGCGTGCGCTATCGCGGCGGCCGCATCGACCGCGAAGGCCTGCTGCGCTACCTGATCAGCTTCCGCGAGCATGCCGGCTTCCACGAGCAGTGCGTGGAGCAGATCTTCCACGACCTGATGACCCGCTGCCGCCCGCAGTCGCTGCAGGTCGAGGCGCGCTACACCCGCCGCGGCGGCCTGGACATCAATCCCTGGCGCGCCACGCTCGACGTGGCCGAGCCGATCGCCTTCCACCGCGATCCGCGCCAGTAGCGCGCAGGCTGAATAGCGCCGGCGCCATTCACGGCTGCGCGATCCGCTTTTAACAAATCCTGTGCAACCGTGGCCGCATCCCATCCACGCACATGCACGGAGCCACACGCGATGAACAGCGACAAGCGCGCCGATTTCTCGGCAGTCACCGCCAAGGTGGACACTACCGCGGAGGTCACGCCGAAGGCGGATTTCTCCGCGGTGCAGTCGCACGTGGACACCACCGCCGAACAGGTGCAGCAGGTCTACGTGGTCAAGCCGGGCGACTCGTTGTCCAAGATCGCCAAGCTGCACTACGGCGACGGCAACGCCTGGACCCGCATCTTCGAAGCCAACCGCGACGTGCTCGACGACCCGGACAAGATCTATCCGGGCCAGACCCTCAAGCTGCCGCCGCGCGCCTAGCGTGGGCATGGCCAAACGCATTCGCCTTCCAGTCATTCCATCAAGGAGCGCCACCTACATGAAGATCCATTCGAAGACGTTGACGTCGCCGCTGCTGCTGGCCCTGGTCGGCACGCTGGCCCTGGCCGGTTGCAAGAAACAGGATCAAGACCAGAACGTATCGCAGGATCCCACTTCCTCCGCGCCGACCGAGGAGATGCCGGGCCCGTCCGACGTCGCCAAGACCCCCGAGCAGACCGCGCCCGCCGCGGCGAACGCCGGAACGGTGACCGTGTCCGCGGTGACCGTGGGCAACACCGCCGGCGCCGACAAGGCCGTCGCGCCGCTGACCACGCTGGGCAGCAAGGACAAGATCATCGTCTCGGTGAAGACCGAAGGGTCTTCCACCAACACCAGCGTCGGCGCCCGGCTGTTGTTCCAGGACGGCCAGACCGCCGGCGAACACAACGAAACGCTGACCACCGCCGGCGCGGAAACCACCAATTTCGAATTCACCAACGGCAACGGCTGGCCGGCCGGCAAGTACAAGGCCGAAGTCACCGTGAACGGCCAGCCGGCCGGCACGCCGCAGGAATTCGAAGTCAAGTGATGCGCACCGTGCATCGCTAAGTCACACGGTCACGGATCGCGCCTGCCGACTCTCTCCCGGCCGGCGCGGCACGCTGGGCGCAGCCGCGAGGCTGCGCCCTTTTTTATTGCGCGCTGTGTGCCGGCTCGACATCGCCAGCGCACCTGCAGCGTTGCTGCGGTCGCGTGGCGCGATCGCACTCGACCCAGACCGCGCTGCGCAACACCGCAGCCGCGCGCACCGGCGTCGGCCATGCGCCGGCGCATGGCGTCCCCGCTGCGCTTGCCCTTGATGGTGCCGGCAGGGCCCGCAACGCCGTGCGCCGCAGTGCGTTCCATACGCATGCGCAGGGAGCGCGCGCCGCCTTGCGCCGCAAGCGATGACGGAATTTGTCCCGGACGCCAGCGCAAGCCATTGCGGCCATGCCGCGTCGCACGCAATGCGCATGCACCGGTTCGTGCGCTGCCGGCGGTCTCCACCGTTCCATGCAAACGCTTTCTCCGGCCCGCGGAAAACGCGACAATCGGCGGCCGTCATGCCATCGCCGTCGCAGGATTTCCCTACGCCGGAAGCGCTGCGATCCGCACGCCGTCCGCGCCGTGCCACCCGCAGTCTTTTCCGCGGCACCGTGTCCTTCCCGAATCGCAAGAGAGCCTACGTCACTCATGTCGAATACGCCCAAGATCCTGTACACGCTCACCGATGAAGCACCGTACCTGGCGACGCAGTCGCTGCTGCCGATCGTCGCCGCCTTCGCCGGCACTGCCGGCATCGCCGTGGAAACCCGCGACATCTCGCTGGCCGGCCGGCTGATCTCGCAGTTCCCCGAATACCTGCGCGAGGACCAGCGCATCGCCGACGACCTGGCCGAGCTGGGCCAGCTGGCGACCACGCCGGAAGCCAACATCATCAAGCTGCCCAACATCAGCGCCTCGGTGCCGCAGCTCAAGGCCGCGATCAAGGAACTGCAGCAGCAGGGCTACGCGCTGCCGGACTACCTGGACGAGCCGCAGGACGACAAGCAGAAAGAGGCCAAGGCCCGCTACGACCGGGTCAAGGGCAGCGCGGTCAACCCGGTGCTGCGCGAAGGCAATTCCGATCGCCGCGCGCCGTTGTCGGTGAAGAACTACGCGCGCAAGCATCCGCACCGCATGGGCGCGTGGAGCGCGGAGTCCAAGTCGCACGTGGCGCACATGGACGCCGGCGATTTCTACGGCAGCGAGCGTTCGGTGCTGATCGAGCAGGCCGGCAGCGTCAGGATCGAACTGGTCGGCAACGACGGCACCACCACCGTGCTGAAGGAAAAGACCGCGGTGCAGGCCGGCGAGATCATCGACGCGGCGGTGATGAGCAAGCGCGCGCTGGCCAGCTTCGTGCAGGCGCAGATCGCCGATGCCAAGCAGCAGGGTGTGCTGTTCTCGCTGCACCTGAAGGCGACGATGATGAAGGTCTCCGACCCGATCATGTTCGGCGTGGTGGTCGGCGCGTTCTACCAGGAGGTGCTGGACAAGCACGCCGAGGCGCTGAAGCAGGTCGGCTTCGATCCGAACAACGGCATCGGCGACCTGTACGCGCGCATCGGCACGCTGCCGGAGGCGCAGCGCAAGCAGATCGAGGCCGACCTGCAGGCGGTGTACGCGCAGCGCCCGGCGCTGGCGATGGTCAATTCCGACAAGGGCATCACCAACCTGCACGTGCCCAGCGACGTGATCGTCGATGCGTCGATGCCGGCGATGATCCGCGACTCGGGCAAGATGTGGAACGCCGAGGGCAAGCTGCAGGACACCAAGGCGCTGATCCCGGACCGCTGCTATGCCGGCGTGTACCAGGCGGTGATCGAGGACTGCAAGCAGCATGGCGCGTTCGATCCGGCGACGATGGGCAGCGTTCCCAATGTCGGCCTGATGGCGCAGAAGGCCGAGGAATACGGTTCGCACGACAAGACCTTCCAGATCGCCGCCGCCGGCACGGTGCGGGTCAGCGATGCCGGCGGCAACGTGCTGCTCGAGCATCCGGTCGAGGCGGGCGACATCTGGCGCATGTGCCAGGTCAAGGACGCGCCGATCCAGGACTGGGTCAAGCTGGCGGTCAGCCGTGCGCGCCTGAGCGACACCCCGGCGGTGTTCTGGCTGGATCCGCAGCGCGCGCACGATGCGCTGATGATCCAGAAGGTGGAGCGCTACCTGCAGGACCACGACACCAAGGGCCTGGACATCCGCATCCTGTCGCCGGTGGAGGCGACCGCGTTCTCGCTGCAGCGCATCCGCAAGGGCGAGGACACCATCTCGGTCACCGGCAACGTGCTGCGCGACTACCTCACCGACCTGTTCCCGATCATGGAGCTGGGCACCAGCGCCAAGATGCTGTCGATCGTGCCGCTGATGGCCGGCGGCGGCCTGTTCGAGACCGGCGCCGGCGGTTCGGCGCCCAAGCACGTGCAGCAGTTCGTCGAAGAGAACTACCTGCGCTGGGATTCGCTGGGCGAGTTCCTGGCCCTGGCCGCGTCGCTGGAGCATCTGGGCCAGCGCGAACGCAGCGCGCGCATCGGCGTGCTGGCGCGGACCCTGGACCAGGCCAACGGCCAGTTCCTGGACAACGACAAGTCGCCCTCGCGCAAGGTCGGCGAACTGGACAACCGCGGTAGCCATTTCTATCTGGCGATGTATTGGGCGCAGGCGCTGGCCGCGCAGGACGAGGATGCCGCGCTGAACGCACGTTTCGCGCCGCTGGCCAAGCAGCTGACCGAGAACGAGGCCGCGATCGTGGCCGAGCTCAACGGCGTGCAGGGCAAGCCGGTCGACATCCAGGGCTACTACCGCCCGAACCTGGAACTGGTCAGCCAGGCGATGCGGCCGAGCGCGACGTTCAACGCCGCGCTGGCGACGCTGACGGCCTGACGCGGACGCGTGCCACGGGGACGGGCCGCCGGCCTGTCCCCGCTGGCGACGGCGCGCCGAGCGCCGCAATCCCGAAAAAACATCGTGCGTGCTTGTCGAGACGCGGCGTCCTGGGACGTCGTGATTGGGTAACGTTGGCCGAGCGTGGCCACGCACCGAAGGAGCGCGGGATGAGAAAGATCATTGTGGGAGCGTTCGTCAGCCTCGATGGCGTCATGCAGGCCCCGGGCGGGCCGGACGAGGATCCCATCGGCGGTTTCAGGCACGGCGGCTGGGCCGCCCCGTATTTCGACCCGACGCTGGAAGGCTCGGTGGGCGAGATGTTCGCCAAGCCGTTCGACCTGCTGCTCGGGCGCAAGACCTACGACATCTTCGCCGCGCATTGGCCGTATGTCGGCGCGGACGATCCGATCGGCCCGATGTTCGACCGGATCAACAAGTACGTCGCGACCCGCAACCCGGCGCTGGACCTCACCTGGCAGAACAGCCACGCGCTGCGTCCCGACGCGGTGGCCGCGGTCCGCCAGCTGAAGCGCGAGGACGGCCCGGACCTGCTGACCCAGGGCTCGACCGACTTCCTGAAGACGCTGTTCGACAACGACCTGGTCGACGAACTCAACGTATCGTTCTTCCCGCTGGTGCTCGGCACCGGCAAGCGGCTGTTCGGCGGTGCCTTCCACGGCGCCTTCCAGCTGCTCGCGTCGACGGCGTCCGCGTCCGGCGTCGTCGTCAACCGGTACGTCCGCGCCGGCGACATCGTCACCGGTTCGTTCGAATTCGAGCAGCCGACCGACGCCGAACTGGAGCGCCGCCGCCGATTGACCTGAGACGGTTTGCCGCGCGGTCGCGCGCGGCTGCCAGTGCGTGGCGCAGACCGGTCGGCGATGCATCTGCCACGCGTGTGCAGGCGCCGCGCAGGCGCGTGCCTGTGGGGGTCAGCGGAACGGCGAGAGCGCGGTCATCGCCCGCAGCAGCGCCGAACGACGGCGCGCGCCCGCTGCCGGGGCCGGCTCGCCGGGCGTGGCCTGCGCTGCGTCGGCGGCAGGCGCCGGCGCTGCCGGTCCGGGTCCTGCCGGTGCGGCCTGCGCTGTCGCCAGCGAACGCGCCAGCTCGGCATTGGCGATGTGCCCGTGGTGGAACAACAGATCGCTGTAGATGCTCATCGTGGTGCTCCTGGCTTGAGTGGAATCGACGATAGGCGCAAGCTGAGCCTTGAAAAAGCGACCATTCCGCAAGTCAGACTTGAATTGGATTCAACATGGCGCGTCCGCCGCTGCACGCTCTGCAAGGTTTCGTCAGCGTCGCCCGGCTCGGCAACCTGTCGCGCGCGGCGGCCGCAATGCACCTCACCGTCAGTGCGCTGAGCCATCAGATGCGCGCGCTGGAACAGCGCCTGGGCTATCGGCTGCTCGACCGGCACGCGCGCGGGGTGACGCTGACCGCCGACGGGCGGCGCCTGCTCGAACGCATCGGCCCGCACCTGGACGCGATCGGCGAGGCGCTGCAGCCGTTCGCCGCGCGCCGCGACGACGTGCTGACGATCAGCCTGACCCCGTCGATGGCGTCAGCCTGGCTGGTGCCGCGCCTGGGCGATTTCCTGGCGCGGCATCCGCACATCGAGATCAATCTGCTGTCCGACCAGCGGCTGGTCGATTTCGAGCGCCAGCCGCAGATCGACGCGTCGTTGCGGATCGGCAACGGCCAGTGGCCGGGGCTGGCGGTCGAGGCGTTGTTCGACGAGTGGCTGGTGCCGATGGCCAGCCCGGCGCTGATCGCGCGGATGGGCGCACGCAAGCGCACGCCGCTGGCGCAGTGGCCGCTGATCGGCGATCCGGACGGCGAATGGGAGCGTTGGTTCGCCGCCGCCGGCGAAACCGCGCCTGCGCGCTATGTGGCGGTGTTCGACGATTCCGAGTCGCACCATCGCGCGGCGCTGGATGGCGTCGGCGTGGCCCTGGGCCGCATCACCCGCGCGCGGCTGATGCTCGACGCCGGCCAGCTGGTGTCGCTGTCGCCGCACCGGGTGAAGGCGACCTGGTCGCACTATCTGGTGTATCCGCCGCGCTCGGCCGCGCATGGCGGTTTCCTGGCGTTCCGCGACTGGCTGCGCGCACAGGCCGACGAGCACCGGCAGCACACCCAGGCCCCCGAGGCGGCGGCCGCGCCCAGGCGCCGCCGCGCGCGCGGGTAGACTGCGGCCATGACCATCGCGCCCGCTCCGCCCGTGCCCACCGAACCCCGCGCCGACGCCGTCGCGCGCAGCATCCGCGACGCGTTCGAGGACTACCATGCGCGCTTCGCGCAGATCAGCGCCCGCGCCCGCCGCCGCTTCGAGACCCGCGACTGGAACGCCGCGCGCAACGACGCGGTCGAGCGCATCGCGCTGTACGACCAGTGCATCGGCGAGTGCATGCTGCGCCTGCGCGCGCTGCTGCTCGGCCAGGCCCACGACCGCGTGCTGTGGGCGCAGGTGCGCGACAGCTACGCCGCGCAACTGCGCGGGCTGATCGACCAGGAGCTGTACAAGACCTTCTACAACACGCTGACCCGGCGCTTCTTCCGCACCCAGGGCGTGGATACGCGGATCGAGTTCGTCGCGCTGGACATCGAGCCGACCGATGCGATCACCCATCCGGTGGCGCGGCACAACTACGTGGTCTCCGAGACGCGGCCGGTGGATGCGTTCGTGCGCGTGCTCGGCGACTACCCGTTCGACGTGCCGTACGCGCACCGCACGCGCTGCGCCGCGGCCATCGCGGTGCGCCTGCAGGACGACCTGGCGCACTGGGGCGAACATCCGGTGCGCGGCATCGAATTGCTGGAGACGGTGTTCTACCGCGAGCGCCGCGCCTACCTGGTCGGCCGCGTGTTCGGCGAGCATCGTTTCTCGCCGTGCGTGATCGCGCTGGTCAACGACGCCGACGGCCTGCGCGCCGAAGCGGTGCTGACCAAGCGCAACGACGTGGCGCAGCTGTTCGGCATCTCGCGCAGCTACTTCCAGGCCGACCTGCCCACCGTCGGCGATGCGGTGGTGTTCCTGCGCAGCCTGCTGCCGCACAAGCCGATCGACGAGCTGTACACCATGCTCGGCCGCGCCAAGCAGGGCAAGACCGAGCGCTTCCGCACCTTCTTCCGCCATTTCCAGGCCCAGCCCAACGAGCAGCTGGTGCACGCCGAGGGCACGCCCGGAATGGTCATGGCGGTGTTCACCCTGCCCAGCTACCCGCTGGTGTTCAAGCTGATCCGCGACCGCTTCGCCTATCCGAAGACGATGAGTCGCGAGCAGGTCGAGGACAAGTACGCGCTGGTGTTCAACCTGGACCGGGTCGGCCGCCTGCTCGACGCGCAGCCGTACCGTTCGCTGCGCTTCCCGCGCGCGCGCTTCGCCCCGGCGCTGCTCGCCGAACTGCTGCAGGGCTGCGCGCGCAGCCTGCGCGAGGACGGCGATGACCTGATCTTCGAGCTGTGCTACGTGCAACGGCGGCTGCGCCCGCTGAACCTGTACCTGCGCGAGCAGACCGCCGAAGCGGCGCGCGAGGCGGCACTGGACTACGCGCAGGCGATCAAGGACATGGCGCGCAACAACATCTTCCCCGGCGACATGCTGCTGAAGAACTTCGGCGTGTCGCGGCAGGGGCGCGCGGTGTTCTACGACTACGACGAACTGTGCCTGGTCACCGACTGCACGTTCCGCGACTGGCCGCAGCCACGCAACGACGAGGAAGCGATGTCCGCCGAGCCCTGGTTCCACGTCGCCGCGCGCGACGTGTTCCCGGAGCGCTTCGCGCTGTTCATGGGCCTGCCCGCCGCCTCGCTGGATGCGGTCAGGCGCGCCCATGGCGAACTGTTCGACCCACAATGGTGGCGTGACCTGCAGGCGCGGCTGCGCGAGGACGACTACCCGGACGCGCCGCCGTACCCGGAGTCGCTGCGCCTGGCCTGACTTGCCCGGCGCCATGCCGCTGCGCTGTAATTGACGGCTACGACTTCTCGCAAAGGAATGACGGATGCAAAGGAACATGCAGGGTATGGCACTGCGCGGGTGGCTGTTGCTGGCGCTGGCACTGTTCGCCGGCAGCGCGCTCGCCGCAGGACCGGGCGCGGTGCGCAAGCAGATCGAAAGCAGCCTGTTGCTGCAGGGCAAGGTCGACATCGAGGTGGACGGCTCGGTCAGCCGGGTCGTCCTGGACAAGGAGGAGAGGCTGCCGTCCGGCGTCGTGAATTTCGTGCGCAGCTCGGCGCTGCAGTGGACGTTCGAACCGGTCACCCGCGACGGCAAGCCGGTGGCCGCGCGTGCGCCGATGAGCGTGCGCGTGGTGGCCAAGCGCCAGGAGGGCGACAGCTACCAGATCGCCATTCGCAACGTCAGCTTCGCCACCTACGACGAACGCGACCCGGCCGCGGTGGCCATGCTGCAGATGGCCCCGCCGGCCTACCCCGAAGCGGCGTTCCGCGCCGGCGCCGGCGGCATGGTCTACCTGATCGTCAAGGTCGGCCGCGACGGCAAGCCCGAACAGGCCTTCGCCGAGCAGGTCAACCTGCAGGTGGTGGCGTCGGGGAACGAAATGCAGCGGCTGCGCGACATCTTCACCAGGAGCGCGCTGGCGGCGGCCAAGAAGTGGACGTTCCGCCCGCCGACGCAAGGTGAGGCGGCCGCCGAGCCCTACTGGATCGTGCGCGTGCCGGTGAGCTACTCGCTCGAGGGCAATCCCAACGAAGGCAATCCCGACGACTATGGCCGCTGGGTCAGCTACGTGCCCGGGCCGCGGCAACCGGCGCCGTGGCCGGTTCCGCAGGACCGCGCGCAGTTTTCGCCCGATGCGCTGCCCGGCAGCGGCGTGTACATGGCCGGGCGCAACGCTGGTCCGCGGCTGCTGACTGCGCTGGAAGGCGGCTGAGGCATCCGGTGCTTGCCGGTCTGAGCCATCTGACGCTGGCGGTCGCCGACCTGGAGCGGAGCGTGGGTTTCTACCGCGACCTGCTGGGAATGCGCCTGGCCGCACGTTGGGACAACGGCGCGTACTTGGAGTGCGGGCCATTGTGGCTATGCCTGGCCGTGGCGGCTGCACCCGGACGGCCGCGCCCGGCGGCCGACTACACCCACTATGCGTTCTCCATCACGCAGCACGCGTTCGCCGGCTTCGTCGAGCGGCTGCGCGCGCACGCGGTGGTGGAGTGGCAGCGCAACCGCAGCGAAGGAGATTCGTTCTACTTCCTCGACCCCGATGGCCATCGGCTGGAAGCGCACGTGGGCGACCTTGCCTCGCGCCTGGCGCAGTGCCGGTTGCAGCCCTATGCGGGCATGCGCTTCCATCCGGACTGAGCATCGCCCAGGCATGCGGCGATGGCGCCGCCCACCGGGACGCGCAAACGAAAACGCCCCGCCGAAGCGGGGCGTTTCGCGTTCGAGGCCGCGCCGGACTCAGCGCTTCATCGAACCGAAGAACTCGTCGTTGGACTTGGTGTTCTTCATCTTGTCCAGCAGGAATTCCATTGCCGCGATCTCGTCCATCGGATGCAGCAGCTTGCGCAGGATCCAGATCTTCTGCAGCAGCTCCGGCTCGATCAGCAGGTCTTCGCGGCGGGTGCCGGAACGGTTGATGTCGATCGCCGGGTACACGCGCTTTTCGGCGATACGGCGGTTCAGGTGCACTTCGCTGTTGCCGGTGCCCTTGAACTCCTCGTAGATCACCTCGTCCATCTTGCTGCCGGTCTCCACCAGCGCGGTGGCGATGATGGTCAGCGAGCCGCCTTCCTCGACGTTGCGCGCCGCGCCGAAGAAGCGCTTCGGGCGGTGCAGCGCATTGGCGTCGACGCCGCCGCTGAGCACCTTGCCGGAGGACGGCACCACGTTGTTGTAGGCGCGGGCCAGGCGGGTGATCGAGTCGAGCAGGATCACCACGTCCTTCTTGTGCTCGACCAGGCGCTTGGCGCGCTCGATCACCATCTCGGCGACCTGCACGTGGCGCGCGGCCGGCTCGTCGAAGGTGGAGGAGATGACCTCGCCGCGCACGGTGCGCTGCATTTCGGTCACTTCTTCCGGCCGCTCGTCGATCAGCAGCACGATCATGTGCACGTCGGGATGGTTGGTGGTGATCGCCGTGGCCACCTGCTGCATCAGCATGGTCTTGCCGGCCTTGGGCGGGGACACGATCAGCGCGCGCTGGCCCTTGCCCTGCGGCGCCATCAGATCGAGGATGCGCCCGGAGATGTCTTCCGAGGAACCGTTGCCGCGTTCCAGGGTGAAGCGCTTGCGCGGGAACAGCGCGGTCAGGTTCTCGAACAGCACCTTGTTCTTGCTCGCTTCCAGCGGCTCGCCGTTGATCGTGTCGACGATCGACAGCGCGAAGTAGCGTTCGCCGTCCTTCGGGAAGCGGATGCGGCCGGACAGGTGGTCGCCGGTGCGCAGGTTGAAGCGGCGGATCTGGCTGGGCGAGATGTAGGTGTCGTCCGGGCCGGCCAGGTAGCTGGCCTCGGCCGCGCGCAGGAAGCCGAAGCCGTCCGGCAGGATCTCCAGCACGCCGTCGGCGGCGACGCCTTCGCCGTGGCGGGTCAGCACCTTGAGCAGCGCGAAGATCACGTCCTGCTTGCGCGCGCGGGCCACGCCGTCCTGGATGTTGAGCTGCTCGGCGATGTCCAGCAGCTTCTGCGCCGGCATCCGCTTCAGGTCGCTCAGCGAGTAGATCGGGAAGCCTTCCGGCACGTTGGCGTGCGGCCGCGGCACGAACACTTCGTTGGCGCCGGTGTCGTTGGGCAGGCCGTTGTCCGGGTAGCGCTCACGACCACCGCCATTGCCACCACCACCACCACCACCACCACCGCGATCGCGGCGATTGCGGAAGCGGTCGCGGCGATTGCCCTGCTGGTTCTGGTTGTTCTGCGGGTTGTTCTGGTTCTGCGGATTCTGGTTGTTGAAGCGCGCATTGCCGCCTTCGCGCGCTTCGCCGCCGTCATTCTGGTTGCCGCCGCCCTGGCCCTGGGCATCGCCGCCGGAGGCGGGAGCGGGCTGGGGCTGGGACGACGAGGAAGGAGCCTGCGCGTGTTCCTGCGGCGCGGCGCGTTCCTGACGTTCCTGGCGTTCCTGCGGAGCGGGGCGGGGCGCGTCGGCCTGGGCCGGCGCCTGGTTCAGCGGCAGGTTCGGCTGCGCCGGCGCGCCGTGCTCGGCTCCGCCGTCAGCGCCGGAGGCGGCCTTGCTGACACGCGGCTTGCGCGCGCGCTTTTCGGCGGGGGCGTCGACGCTCCCGGGTTCGGTGGTGGTGTTATCGGACAAGTGGTGATTCCTCGCTATGAGTGCGAGCGCCCAGCGTGGGGGCAAACGGGTTGGGAAGGGGTCTAGAAGAGAATCTTCCAGAGGGGGTGCGGTGCGCGAATGCCACCGGATACGCCGACACTATCATCGCCGCGCAACCACGGCAAGCAGGCGTTACCGGGCGATTCAGCCGGCCGGCAGCGGCGCTGCGGGCCGGTATGGCAGCGGCCCGCTCCGATCCGGAGCGGCCGCGTGCCGGCGCCTCAGGCGGCCGCGCCGCCCAGGGTCTTGTCGATCATCTGGGTCAGCTGGCCCTTGCCGACGGCGCCGATCTGGGTGGCCTGGACCTGGCCGTCCTTGAACAGCAGCAGCATCGGGATCGAGCGCACGTGGTACTTGATCGCGGTGGCGCGGTTCTCGTCGACGTTGACCTTGGCCACCTTGAGCTTGCCGTCGTAGGTGTCGGCCAGATCGTCCAGGACCGGGGCGATCATCTTGCACGGGCCGCACCATTCCGCCCAGAAGTCCACCAGGACCGGCTCGCCGGATTGCAGCACGGCGGTATCGAAATCGGCGTCGCCGACGTGTAGGACCTTGTCGCTCACTAGGGTATCTCCTGGGGCAATGCGACGGGCCGGACCGGGTGGCCGCCGCTATTGCGGTAAACTGGGGCATTGCGCGGCGAAATCAAGGGATTCCCCCTGTCGCGCGACCCGGCATGGAAGTAGCCAGTGTGCGACGCTGCCGGGGCCGATGCAAGCCGCGACCTTACGCTTCGGGCGGGGTGGCCTGACGAAGATGGAATGATGAGCGACAAACCGCTGACCGATGTGACTTTTTCCGCGTTCGAGCTGCAACCGGCGCTGCTCGCCGGCCTCGAAGGCGCCGGCTTCACCCGCTGCACGCCGATCCAGGCGCTGACCCTGCCGGTGGCCCTGCCAGGCCGCGACGTGGCCGGCCAGGCCCAGACCGGCACCGGCAAGACCCTGGCGTTCCTGGTGACAGTGATGAACCGCCTGCTCAGCCGCCCGGCGCTGGCCGACCGCAAGCCCGAGGATCCGCGCGCGCTGATCCTGGCCCCGACCCGCGAACTGGCGATCCAGATCCACAAGGATGCGGTGAAGTTCGGCGCCGACCTGGGCCTGCGCTTCGCGCTCGTCTACGGCGGCGTGGACTACGACAAGCAGCGCGAACTGCTGCAGCAGGGCGTGGACGTGATCATCGCCACCCCCGGCCGGCTGATCGACTACGTCAAGCAGCATAAAGTGGTGTCGCTGCACGCCTGCGAGATCTGCGTGCTCGACGAAGCCGACCGCATGTTCGACCTGGGCTTCATCAAGGACATCCGCTTCCTGCTGCGGCGCATGCCCGAGCGCGGCACCCGGCAGACCCTGCTGTTCTCGGCCACGCTCAGCCACCGCGTGCTGGAACTGGCCTACGAGCACATGAACGAGCCGGAAAAGCTCGTGGTCGAGACCGAGAGCATCACCGCCGCGCGCGTGCGCCAGCGCATCTACTTCCCCTCCGACGAGGAGAAGCTGACCCTGCTGCTGGGCCTGCTGTCGCGCAGCGAGGGCGCGCGCACCATGGTGTTCGTCAACACCAAGGCCTTCGTCGAGCGCGTGGCGCGTTCGCTGGAGCGCAACGGCTACCGGGTCGGCGTGCTGTCCGGCGACGTGCCGCAGAAGAAGCGCGAGACCCTGCTCAACCGCTTCCAGAAGGGCCAGCTGGAGATCCTGGTCGCCACCGACGTGGCCGCGCGCGGCCTGCACATCGATGGCGTCAAGTACGTCTACAACTACGACCTGCCGTTCGACGCGGAAGACTACGTGCACCGCATCGGCCGCACCGCGCGGCTGGGCGAGGAAGGCGACGCGATCAGCTTCGCCTGCGAGCGCTACGCGATGAGCCTGCCGGACATCGAGGCCTACATCGAGCAGAAGATCCCGGTCGAGCCGGTCACCGCCGAACTGCTGGTGGCGCTGCCGCGGACCCCGCGCGCAGTGGTCGAAGGCGAAGCGGTCGAGGTCGACCCGGATGCCGACGAGAGCATCGGCGACATCTTCCGCGAGGCGCGTGCGCAGCGCGAGGCCGACGAGCAGCGGCGCGGCGGCGGCAGCAGCCGCGGCAAGCCCGGCGCCGGCCGTAGCGGTCCGGGCGGTGCTGGCCGCAGCGGCGAAACGCGCAGCGCCGACGGCAAGCCGCGGCGCCCGCGCACCCCGCGTCCGGCCGAGGGCGATGCCGCAGCCGCGGCGGTCACGGCGGCGCCCGTCGCTGCCGAGGCCGAAGCCGTCGCGGTCCCGGTCGCCGCACCCGCGCCGAAGCCGGTGCGCGCGGCCGCCGAGGGCGCGGCCGCCGTCGATGGCGAGCGTCCGCCGCGCAAGCGCCGGCGCCGCCGTGGCGGCCGTCCGCTGGAAGGCGCCGAAGGCGCGGCAGCGTCCGTGCCGACCGACGCGCCGGCCAAGCCGGTGCAGGTCAGGGCTGCGCGCCAGGGCGAGCGTGCCGCCGCGCCGGCCGCGGCGGCGAACGATTCGTTCCTGACCCGCCTCGGCCGCAAGCTGCGTTCGCTGGTCTCCAGCTCCTGATGAACCGGCGCTCCACCGTTCGCGGCGTGCGCACGGTGGACGAAAACCCGGGCCGCTCCGGCATAATCGCCGGATGAGCGTCCTGCGGTTCGACAATGTCAGCAAACAGTACGCCGGTGGCCACGAGGCGCTGGTGGACGTCAGCTTCCAGGTGGAGGAGGGCGAGATGCTGTTCGTCACCGGCCATTCCGGTGCGGGCAAGAGTACCTTGCTCAAGTTGATCCACCTCAGCGAGCGTCCGTCGCGCGGCGCGGTGCTGTTCGGCGAGCGCAACCTGTTGAAGGTGCGCGGGCGGCGCGTGCCGCTGCATCGGCGCGAGGTCGGCGCCGTGTACCAGGACCACCGCCTGCTGATGGACCGCAGCATCGCCGAGAACGTGGCGCTGCCGCTGATCCTGCGCGGCACCCGCCGCGCCGAGATCGGCAAGCGGGTGCGCTCGGTGCTGGAGCGGATGGGCCTGGGCCATCGCGAGAAGGCGCTGCCGTCGCAGCTGTCGGCCGGCGAGCAGCAGCGCGTTGGCATCGCCCGGGCGATGGTCGGCGAACCGCGCCTGCTGGTCGCCGACGAGCCGACCGGCAATCTCGACCCGACCCTGGCCGCGGAGATCATGCAGCTGTTCGCCGAACTGCCGGCGCGCGGCACCAGCGTGCTGGTGGTCAGCCACGACCTGGCGCTGCTCAAGCAGATGCGCAAGCGCGTACTGATCCTGGACCACGGCCGCCTGGTCGACGACATCTCCCCGCAGGACCTGGCCGAATGAGCGCACGCAATGCCGCCGGCGCCGCCGCGCCCTCGCGCCTGGGCGTGTGGTGGGACCACCACCTGCACAGCATCGTCTACAGCCTCGGCCGCGCCATGCGCAAGCCGTGGGCGACGCTGCTGACGATGGCGGTGATGGCCCTGGCCCTGGCGTTGCCGCTGGGGCTGTCGATCGCGCTGGACAACCTCAAGCATTTCGCCGGCAGCGTGCAGCAGTCGCGCGACATCAACGTGTTCCTGAAGACCGGCGTCGACGCCGCTGCGGCGGACACGCTGGCGGCGAGCCTGCGCGGCCGGGCCGACGTCGCCGCGGTAGCGCTGCGCACCCCCGAGCAGGGCATGGCCGAGCTGCGCGACAGCGCCGGGCTCGGCGAGGCGCTGGACGCGCTCGACGACAATCCGCTGCCGACGCTGCTGATCGTCACCCCGGCCGCGGCCGACGACGCGCCGCTGGCGGCGTCGCTGAGCGCGCTGCCGCAGGCCGACCTGGTGCAGCACGACGCGCTGTGGCGTAAGCGCCTGGACGGCTGGCTGCGTTTCGGCGAGCGCCTGGTGCAGGTGCTGTCGGTGCTGCTCGGCGCCGGCGCGGCGCTGGTGGTCGGCAACACAGTGCGCCTGGACATCCAGTCGCGGCGCGAGGAGATCGGCGTGCTGCAGTTGCTCGGCGCCAGCGACGGCTTCATCCGCCGCCCGTTCCTGTACCTGGGCGCGTGGTACGGCTTCGGCGCCGGGGTGATGGCGCTGGGCCTGATCGCCGCCTCCGGGCTGGCGCTGGGGCCGCCGCTGGCGGAACTGGCCGACAGCTACGGCAGCCATTTCGTCTTGCACGGCCTGGATGCCCTGCACTCGGCGTTCGTGCTGCTCGGCACCCTGCTGCTGGGCTGGCTCGGCGCCTGGCTGGTGACCGGGCACTTCCTGCGCCA
Organism: Xanthomonas sp. CFBP 8443; assembly: GCF_025666195.1. NCBI lineage: Bacteria > Pseudomonadati > Pseudomonadota > Gammaproteobacteria > Lysobacterales > Lysobacteraceae > Xanthomonas > Xanthomonas sp. CFBP 8443. The sequence continues at coordinate 4,596,772 of NZ_CP102592.1, read as the reverse complement.
GACGCGTCCCACCGACACCTGAGGCGCGCATGTCCCGGCACGATCTCAAGCACCTGATCAGCGACGCCCCGCGGGTGATGGTCGTGGACGGCTCCAAGCTGGTGCGCAAGCTGATCGCCGACGTGCTGCACCGCGAACTGCCGGACGTGGAAGTGGTCGGCTGCGCCAGCATCGCCGAAGCGCGCGCCGCGCTGGAGGCCGGCCCGGTGAACCTGGTTACCACCTCGCTGGCGCTGCCCGACGGCGATGGCCTGGCGTTGGCGCGCAGCGTGCGCGAGGCCGCCGGCCAGGCCTACGTGCCGGTGATCGTGGTTTCCGGCGATGCCCAGCAGCACCTGGTCGAGCGCCGCTTCACCGAATACGTCACCGACTACTTCGACAAGGCGTTGGGCCACGAGGCGCTGGCGACCTTCATCCGCGGCTACGTGCAGCCGCAGCCGGTGGCCGGCGCCACCATCCTCTACGTCGAGGACAGCCGCGTGGTGGCCGAGGCGACCAAGCGCATGCTCGAGCGCCAGGAGCTGCACGTGGTGCACGTGCTGACCGCCGAGGACGCGTTCGCGCTGCTGACCGCCGAATCGCTGGGCCGTACCACCCGCCGCATCGACCTGGTGCTGACCGACGTCACCCTGAAGGGCGAACTCAACGGCCGCGACGTGGTGCAGCGCATCCGCATCGACTTCGCCTACGGCAAGCGGCGCATGCCGGTGCTGGTGATGACCGGCGACAGCAACCCGCACAACCAGTCCGAGCTGCTGCGCGCCGGCGCCAACGATCTGGTGCAAAAGCCGATCGAGGAGCGCCTGCTGGTCACCAAGGTGCTGTTCCAGCTGCGCCTGGCCAAGCTCAGCGACAACGCCGTGACGTTCTGATCGATCGACTGCCGGACCCTGCATGAGTAGCGAAGACGACACCCGGATCCAGTTGGAACCTTCATGGAAGGCGCAGGTCGGCGACTGGCTGCTGCGCCCGGAGATGCGCGAGCTGGCCGTGTTCCTGCGCCAGCGCAAGGCGGCCGGCGCGCGCGTGTTCCCGCCCGGGCGTCAGATCTTCGCCGCGTTCGAGGCGACCCCGTTCGACCGGGTCGAGGTGGTGATCCTCGGCCAGGATCCGTACCACGGCTACGGTCAGGCGCACGGGCTGTGCTTCTCGGTGCTGCCCGGGGTGCCGGTACCGCCGTCGCTGCTGAACATCTACAAGGAGATCGAGGACGACCTGGGCATCCGCCGTCCCGACCACGGCTGCCTGCTGCCGTGGGCGCAGCGCGGCGTGCTGCTGCTCAACGCGGTGCTGACGGTGGAGGAGGGCCGCGCCGGCGCGCACCAGGGCAAGGGCTGGGAGGGCTTCACCGACCACGTCGTGGAGACCCTGAACCGCGAGCGCGAAGGCCTGGTGTTCCTGCTGTGGGGCAGCTACGCCCAGGCCAAGGGCAAGGTCATCGACACCCGCCGCCACCGCGTGCTGAAGGCGCCGCATCCCTCACCGCTGTCGGCGCACCGCGGCTTCCTGGGCTGCAAGCATTTCTCCGCGGCCAACGAGTACCTGCGCCGCCGCGGCGCCCAGCCGATCGACTGGAGCCTGCCACCGCGCGCGGCGCTGGACGCGGCGCTGGCCGGCGCCTGAACCGCGGTTCGCCGGAGGCGCGCGACACCCGCCGGATGTACGGAAATTTCGCAGGACAGGTGCTAGGTTTGCCCCTCGTAACCGGTTACGGCTGCCTCCCCACAGCGTTCCAGTGGTCTCTGTCACAGTCTCATTCCTGATCGAGTGTTCCACCAGCGGAACGCAGGAACTTTTTACTGTACCCAGCAGTCCAATTACTTGACTGCTAAGATGAGCCCCTATGAACCAGACCATGCCTGCCACCGCGCTGGTGGCCAACAACCTCCCGATCCCCAGTCCGCTCGGTTCGCTGGATGCCTATATCGGCGCCGTGCACCAGATCCCGGTGCTGACGTCCGAAGAGGAACGCGCGCTGGCGGTGCGCTACCGTGACCAGGAAGACCTGGATGCGGCGCGCGAACTGGTCCATTCGCATCTGCGCTTCGTGGTCCACGTGGCCCGCGGCTACAACGGCTACGGCCTGCCGCTGGGCGACCTGATCCAGGAAGGCAACATCGGCCTGATGAAGGCGGTCAAGCGCTTCGACCCGGAAATGGGCGTGCGCCTGGTCAGCTTCGCGGTGCACTGGATCCGTGCCGAGATGCACGAGTACATCCTGAAGAACTGGCGCATCGTCAAGGTCGCCACGACCAAGGCGCAGCGCAAGCTGTTCTTCAACCTGCGCAAGTCCAAGACCCGCCTGGGCTGGATGAACGCGGCGGAAGTGACCGCGGTCGCCAAGGACCTCAACGTGTCCGAGCGCGAGGTGCTGGAGATGGAGTCGCGCCTGTCCGGTCGCGACATCGGTTTCGATGCGCCGTCCGACGACGACGACGACCACGCGCCGCCGTCGCCGGCCGCCTACCTGATGGCCGCCGAGGAAGATCCCTCGCAGGCCTACGAGCGCGCCGACAGCGAACACAACCAGCTGCAGCTGCTGCGCGAGGGCCTGGCCGAACTGGATGCGCGTTCGCGCGACATCATCAAGCGTCGCTGGCTGGATGCCGACAGCAAGATCACGCTGCAGGAGCTGGCCGACGAGTACGGCGTGTCGGCCGAGCGCATCCGCCAGATCGAGGCCAATGCGCTGAAGAAGATGAAGGCGTTGTTCGTGGCGTGATCGTCGGTATGGCGCGCATGGGCGGATGATCGATCCGCCAAGCAAAAAGGCCCGGTTTTCCGGGCCTTTTTCGTTGCGCCGCTACGTGGCGCAGACCGGACTGAAGACCCGCCGTGCGAACGCGCGCGCTGCCGGTTACGGCTCCGGCGGCGGCCGCGCCACCGGCAGGTGCCAGCCGTAGCGGATCGCCATGAAGCGCAGGCCGAAGCAGAGCGTGGCGCCGACCGCCAGTCCCCACGGCTGCGGCAGCTGCAGGACATGCGCCGCGGCGACCACGCCGCCGCCGAGCAGCGCCGCCACCGCGTACAGCTCGGCCTGCAGCACCACCGGCGTACGCGCCACCAGCAGGTCGCGGACGATGCCGCCGCCGATGCTGCTGAGCATGCCGAGCAGGGTCGCGCTGAGCGGACCCAGGCCGAACGCCAGCGCCTTGCTGGTGCCGTACACCGCGAACAGCGCCAGGCCAAGCGCGTCGAAGATCTGCACAGGATTGCGCAGGCGTTCGACCGTGTTGTGGCTGTAGAAGGTCAGCAGCCCGGCCAGGCAGGCGACGCCGAGATAGCGCGCATCGCCGAGCGCGGCCGGCGGGGTGGCGCCGATCAGCACGTCGCGGGCGATGCCGCCGGAGGCCGCGGCCGCGCACGACAGCACCAGCACGCCGAACAGGTCCAGGCGGTGGCGCACGCCGACGGTGGCGCCGCTGATCGCGAACACGAAGGTGCCGAGCAGGTCGAGCAGGAACAGGAAGGTCGCCAAGACGGCACTGCGCAGCGGAAAGGGGCGGCTAGGATCGCAGCCGCGCCGCGGGGTGTCACGCAGCCGGCGGCGGCTTGGGCGCAGTCGGCGCCGGCTCGGAATCGCGCGCGTCGTCGCCGAGGATGATCCGCGCCGCGCGCTGGTAGCTCCAGTACGCCCAGGCCCAGTTGAGCAGCACCACCAGGCGGTTGCGGAAGCCGATCAGGAAGAACACGTGCGCGGCCAGCCAGAACCACCAGGCCAGCAGGCCCGACAGCTGCAGGCGGCCGAGATGCACGATCGCGGCCATGCGTCCGATGGTCGCCAGGTTGCCGTAGTCGGCGTAGCGGAACGGCGCATCGCCGGGCAAGCCGCGCAGCCGCTTCGACAGGTTCTCGGCCACGTGCCGGCCCATCTGCTTGGCCGCAGGCGCTACCCCGGGTACCGGCTTGCCGTCGGCCTGCTGCAAGGCGGCCAGGTCGCCGGCGACGAACACCTCCGGATGCCCGGGAACGCTCAGGTCCGGCTGTACCTGCACGCGGCCGCTGCGGTCCAGCGGCACCTCCAGCGTCCGCGCCAGCGGCGAGGCGGCCACGCCGGCGGCCCAGACCACGGTGCGCGCGGGCACGAAGGTGCTGCCCAGCCGGTAGCCGCTGGCGTCGATGTCGGCGACCGGCACGCCGGTCAGCACCTCCACGCCGAGCTTTTCCAGCTGCTTTTGCGCCTTGGCCGACAGCCGCTCCGGGAACGAGGCGAGCACGCGCGGGCCGGCCTCGATCAGCCGCACCCTGGCCTCGGCCGGATCGATGCGGCGGAACTCGTGCTTCAGCGTATGCCGCGCGATCTCGGCCAGGGTGCCGGCCAGTTCCACCCCGGTCGGGCCGCCGCCGACGATGGCGAAGCTGAGCCAGGCCGCGCGCGCGGCGGGGTCGGTTTCGGCTTCGGCGCGCTCGAACGCCAGCAGCAGGTGGCGGCGCAGATGCAGCGCATCGTCCAGGGTCTTCAGCCCGGGCGCGTGCGCGGCCCACTCGTCGTGGCCGAAATAGGCATGGGTGGCGCCGGTGGCGACTAGCAGGTAGTCGTAGTCCAGCGCTTCGCCGCCGGCCAGCTGCACCTGCCGGGCCTGCTTGTCCAGGCGCACTACTTCGCCTAGTCGCACTTCCACGTTGTACTGGCTGCGCAGGATCTGCCGCAGCGGCGCGGCGATGTCCGGCGAGGACAGCCCGGCGGTGGCGACCTGGTACAGCAGCGGCTGGAACAGGTGGTGGTTGCGGCGGTCGATCAGGGTGATGCGCAGCGGCGCCTTGGCCAGTGCGCGGGTGGCCCACAACCCGGCGAAACCACCGCCGACCACGATCAGGTGCGGCACGGGCGCGCTAGCCATGCGGGATTCCAGGCGGACGGGAAGGCGAAACGCATGCTGCCGGCGAGGCGACAGCGACGGCGGCATGCGCGGCGCGCGCCGGGCGAGCGGCACGTTCGCGGCGGCCGACGCTGCATGCAGGAACTGGGGGTTGGAACCGCATGCCCCTATAGTAGCGCGATGGCAGGCGCAGGCAGGGATGCGGGGGGCGCATGGTAGTGCGAGCGACAGCAACAGCGACGGATCGACCTCTCGCATCGCCCGGCGCGGTGCCGTCGCGCTTGGATGCGCTGCTGTTCGCGGCGAAGACCCGGGTGCTGCAACTGCGCCGCGCGCTGCGCGACCTGCGCGGCGGACCGCGCCGGCATCGCCGCGACACGGGGTTGCCGATCGCCGCGGCGGCGGTCTCCGAATCGGTCACCGTGCTATGGCCGGACACCGAGGAGACGTCGCCGCTGCTGGTCGCCGGCAAGATCCACAACCTGCGCGTGGCCGCACGCCTGCTGCACGGGGTCGAGGTGCCGGCCGGGGCGACCTTCGGTTTCTGGCGACAACTGGGCCGGGCCACGCGCCGGCGCGGCTTCGCCGCCGGCCGCGAACTGCGCGAAGGCTGCCTGGTGCCGTCGATCGGCGGTGGCCTGTGCCAGCTGTCCAATGCGATCTACGACGCGGCGTTGCGCCAGGGCCTGGAGATCGTCGAGCGGCATCGGCACACGCAGGTGATCGCCGGTTCGCTGGCCGAGCGCGATCGCGATGCGGTGGTGTTCTGGAACTACGTCGACCTGCGCCTGCGCGCGGCCTCGGCGTGGCGCCTGGAAGTGTGGCTGGATGGCGGGGACCTGCACGTGCGCATCCTCGGCGGTGCGCCGGCGGCCGCTGCGCTGCCGTTGTCGCCGCTGCGGCGCACGCCGGCAGCGACCGCGGCGAATGACTGCACCCGCTGCGGCCGCGAGGCATGCCATCGGCACGTGCCGGCCGCCGCCGCCGCCGGCGTGCGCCGCACCTGGCTGATCGACGAGGACTGGCCGGAATTCACCGCGGACCGCCGGCGCCGCATGCAGCCCGGCGATCGGGTGCTGGCGCTGCGCCGGAGCAGCCTCGCCGCCGTGCAGGCGGCCCTGCTGCAACGCTGGTGGCTGCGCCGCGGGCTGCCGTTGCCGCAGGTGCGGCAGCGCGCGCAACGCATCCGCCTGCGCGCGCTGCAGCGCAGGCTCGGCGCGCAGGATGTCGAGCTGGTGGTGCCGCAGAGCCTGTTGCCGGGCCTGTGGCTGGCCGGCGAACTGCAGGGCCGGCGCTGGGACGTGTGCATGACCGCGTTGCCGATGCATCTGTTGCAGGCGCGGCTGGACGTGGCGGCGCAACGCCATCCCGACAGCGCCACGCTGCGCGATTTCCGTGCCGATCCGCTGCTGGTCGAGGCCGAGCGCGCGGCGCTGGCGCAGGCGCGGCACTGGATCACCCCGCATCGCGAATTGCTGGCCTTGGCCGGCAGTCGCGGCATCGCGTTGGAATGGCGACAGCCGCCGTCCGATCCTGCGCCATCCAGTGGCAACGGCGGCGCGGCGCAGGTCCTGCTGGCGGCGTCGGCGCTGGCGCGCAAGGGCGCGTTCGAACTGCGCGAGGCGCTGCGCGGTTTGCCGGTGCAACTGCTGTTGCCGCCCGGCGCGCAGGAGACGCCGCAGTTCTGGAGCGGCATCGACGTGCGCCGGGTCGCCTCGATGGCCGACGGCGTGCAGGCGGCCGCGGTGGTGGTGCTGCCGGCGTGGATCGAACAGCAGCCGCGCGGCGCGCTGCTGGCGCTGGCGCTGGGCAAGCCGGTGATCGCCACCGCCGCCTGCGGCCTGGGCGCAGACGCCGGCACGTGGCGTTGCGTGGACGCCGGCGACAGCGCCGCGCTGCGCGCGCACCTGGTCGCCGTGCTGGGCTTGCCGGGCTGAGGCGAGCGTGTCGCGGACGCCGCGCGCGCCTCAGTACAGATCCTGCGGATCCACATCCAGCGACCAGCGCACGCGCCGCGCCTGCGGCAGCGCGTAGATCGCCGGCATCGCCGCGTCCAGCACCGCATGCAGCGCGCGCCGAGTCGGTGCCGATAGCAGCAACTGGGTACGCTGGAAACCGGCGCGGCGCGGCATCGGCGCCGGCATCGGCCCGAAACGTTGCACGTCGGCCTGCTCCGGCAGCAGCGCGCGCACCGCGCTGAGGAAGGCATTGGCGTGTTCGACCTGCTTGGCCTCGGCGCGCAGCAGCGCCAGGTGTGCGAACGGCGGGAAGCCGGCCGCTTCGCGCTGCGCCAGTTCGGCCTCGGCGAAGGCGTGGTAGCCGCCGTGCACCAGGGTCTCCAGCAGCGCATGGCCGGGATGGTGAGTCTGCAGCCAGACCTCGCCCGGGCGCGCGGCGCGGCCGGCGCGGCCGGCGACCTGGATCAGCTGCTGTGCCAGTTTCTCGCTGGCGCGGAAGTCGGCCGAGAACAGGCCTTCGTCGATGCCGACCACCACCACCCGGGTCAGCTGCGGCAGGTCGTGGCCCTTGGCCAGGATCTGCGTGCCGACCAGGATCCCGGGCTGCGTGCCGAGCGTGGCCAGTTGCGTCTCCAGCGCATCGCGGCGCTGGGTGGTGCCACGATCGATGCGCAGCACCGGCACATCGGGGAAGGCCTGCAGCAGGCGTTCTTCCAGGCGTTCGGTGCCGATGCCCTGCGGCTGCAGCGCCAGGCTGCCGCAATCCGGGCAGGCCAGCGGCGCCGGTTGCCGCGCGCCGCAGTGGTGGCACTGCAGGCGCCGGCCGCCGGCATGCACGGTCATCGGCGTGGCGTGCAGCGGGGTGCTGCAGCGCTGGCACGGCGCGGTCCAGCCGCAGTCGTGGCACAGCAGCACCGGCGCGTAGCCGCGGCGGTTCTTGAACACCAGCACCTGGCCGCCGTCGGCCAGTGCGCTGCCGATGCCGGCCAGCACCTCCGGCGACAGGCCGTCCTGCAGCGGGCGCTTGCGCACGTCGAGCACGCGCACCGTGGGCGGCCGCGCATCGCCGGCGCGGCGGGTCAGGCGCAGGTGCGCGTAGCGGCCGCCGGCGGCGTTGTGCAGGCTTTCCAGCGACGGTGTGGCGCTGCCCAGCAGCACCGGCACGTCCAGCGCCTTGCCGCGCACCAGGGCGAAATCGCGGGCGTGGTAGCGGATCCCGTCCTGCTGCTTATAGCTGCCGTCGTGTTCCTCGTCGACCACGATCAGCCCGGCCTGCGGCAGCGGCACGAACACCGCCGAGCGGGTGCCGACCACCACCCGCGCCTCGCCGCGCCAGGCCGCGGCCCAGACCCGCGCGCGCTCGTTGTCGGTAAGCCCGGAATGCAGCGCGTGCACCGGCACGCCCAGGCGCGCGCGGAACCGCGCCAGGGTCTGCGGGGTCAGGCCGATTTCCGGCACCAGCACCAGCGCCTGGCGGCCGCGCGCCAGGCAGGCGGCGATGGCCTGCAGGTAGACCTCGGTCTTGCCGCTGCCGGTGACCCCGTCGAGCAGGAACGGGGCGAAACCGGGCGCGGCGACGACCGCGTCGATCGCCGCCTGCTGTTCCGCGTTCGGGGTGGGGCCGGGCTGCGGCTGCGGCGCCGCAGCGCTGGCCGGCACCGCGATGCGTTCGGCGAAGGCGCGCTTGGCCAGGCTGCGCGCGGCACTGCGCCAGTCGTCCATGGCCTGGTCGAGCCGGTCTTCGTCCACCGCTCCGGCCGCCAGCAGTTCGGCGAAGCGGTGCGGACGGGTTCCCGGGCGGGCGCGATGGCTGGCGCCGGCCTCGGTCAGGCGCCAGGCCCAGGCGTGGGTGTCGGGCAGCGCCTCGCCACGGCGCAGGGTCACCGGCAGCGCGGTCGCCAGCACTTCGCCCAGCGGGGCGTGGCTGTAGCGCGCAAGCCAGTGCAGCGAGTCGGCCAGTTCGCCGTGCAGCAGCGGCACCGGGTCCAGCCAGGCCAGCGCCTCGCGCAGGCCCTCGCCGTCCTCGACCTGGCCGAGCGCGGCCACCACCCCGCTCAGCTCGCGGTTGCCGAATGGCACCCGCAGCCGGCGGCCGACGTCGCCGGCCACGGCGGCGCTGCCGGGCGGCGGCAGGTAGTCGAACAGCTGCGGCAGCGGCAGCGGCAGGGCGACGCGGAGGGTGGCGACGGGGGGCGACATCGACCCTAGTTTAGCGGCCGGGGAACCGGAGCCCGCGGTCTCTCGCCGTGATCGGCGGCGCCGCCAGTTGGGCGCGACAGCTGCCGCCAAAGTGATAAACAAGTCGTAAATCGTTGCCCCGCTTGGAGAATCGAATTTATCCACACGTGCTGTGGATAAAGCTGTGCATGAAGGGGATGCTCCACGCCGTGAAGAAGGATTCACAAGCTTCTGCCACAAGTTGGACAAAAAAGCGCCAATCGAATAATCACCATAAATAACAATGGCTTGGCCGTGAAACATGGCTGCAACATGATTTCACGCCGGGCTTGACAGGGGCTGTGGGCGTGCTCCCGGCACGCTGTGCACAACCCGCCGCTGCGATCCGCCCCGCTGGCGCCTGAAGCAGCCGATCGGCGCGCCCTTGTCAAGCGCGCGGTGCGGCGGCGGCATCGCTATCATCGCGCCGATGATGGAGTTCCGATGACCGCCGCGCCCCCCTCCGATGGCGCGGTCGCCGCGCCCGCCCTGGCCGCCTTCCTGCGCGGCATCGAACGCCGTGCCGCGGTGCTGGCCGAGCTGCAGAGCGGCAGCGTCGAGCGCGGCGCGCCGGCGCTGGCCGCGGCGATGCGCGCGTTCCGCAGCCATGCCGCGACCCTGCCGATGGCCGACTGGCCGCTGCGCTTCTGGAAGCTGCTCGCCGCCGTGCCGTCCCTGCGCCAGGCCGCCACCGCGGCCGGCAGCGGCTGGCCGGCGCCGCTGGCGCACCTGGGCGAGGTGGAGGCGGCCGATCGCCTGGCGCTGCTGCTGCGGATCGTGGCCGGCCTGGACGAGCCGGTCGCGGCGCAGGTGTTGCACCAGTCCACCCAGGACTACCAGCAGGCGCTGGCACGGGCCTGTCCGCGCGATGCCGCCGGCCGCCCGGACGCCGCCGGCTGGCGCGCGCTGGCCGAGGCCGCCCAGCAGCACCTGCGCGAGCTGCCGCCGGCACGGCTGCAGGCCTTGGCCCAGCTGCGCGACGCGGCCATCGCCAGCGCGGCGCCGAGCGCGCCGACGGCGGCGCCTAGGCCCGCGCCACCCGCGCAGGCCCCCACGCGTCGCGGTGCAGGCAGGCGCAGCCCCACCCGGGCACGCTTGGCGGGGGCGGTGATCGTGGTCGTCGCCCTGGCGCTGGTCGGCACCCTGTGGTGGGACCGGTCGCCGTCGCGGCGCGCGGCCGATGGCGCCGGCACGGATTCGGGGCTGGCGCTGGGCGATACCGGGCCGGTGCAGGTCGAGGAACTGCCGGCCGAGTCCGACGTGGCCACGGCGCCGCCGGTGCCGGCCGCGCCGCCGGCGCCGCTGCCGGAACCGGCGGTTTACGACCTGGACTTCTTCGCGTGGTACGCCGCCGGCGCGCCGCCGGCACGGATCGAGCGCAGCGCACCCAGCGCGGAAGAGGCCGCCGAAGCCGCCGCTGCCAACCCGACCAACCCGACCAACCCGACCAACCCGGCCACGGGCGTGGCGACCGCGCCGGCCACCACCGCTGCCGCCACGCCGCCGGCGCTGACCCCGGCGCAGTTGCGCGAGCGCCAGGCCGCCTGGGACGCGCTGCACGCCACGGTGCAGGCGCGCCTGCGGCAGGTGGCCAGCGCCTTCGCCGGCCTCCCGGTGGAGCAGCAGCACGCGCTGCGCGCGCAGTTCGCGGCGCTGGATGCGTTGGAGCGCAATGGCTGGCTGCTGGGGCCGGAACTGGGCAGCGAATACTGGGCGCTGCAGCCGCTGTTCGGCTACGTGCCCGACGCCCAGCGGCAGCCGCTGCTGGACCTGCTGCGCACGCTGCCGGCCGAGCAGCGCGAGCACCTGGCGCTGTTGTCGCAGCGCACCCCGCCGCAGGAGCGCGCGGCGCTGCGCCACGAACTGCTGGCGCAAGCGGCGGAGACGCGCGCGGCCTGGCTGCGCCAACGCAGCGCCCGCTGAACTGGCGTCGGCGGCGTCCTGCCGCTCCGCGCTCCGAATCCCAATCCCAATCCCCAATCCCCAATCCCCAATCCCCAATCCCCAATCCCTAATCCCTAATCCCTAATCCCTAATCCCTAATCCCTAATCCCTAATCCCTGCATCACAGGGTAAAATGCCGGCCCTCCGCCACCCGGCGCCGGCGCTTTCCTGCGCGGCCGCAGTCGGCGGGATCGCTAGAGTCTTGCAATGTCTTCGTCCTCCACCCCGGCCTCGGTCCGGGGCCGCGAACTGCGCAGCACCGCGCAGCTCGCCCTGCCGCTGGTCCTGGGGCACATCTCCGCCGGCCTGATCAGCTTCGTCGACAACGTCATCGCCGGGCACCACGGCACCCGCACGCTGGCCTCGGTGACGGTCGGCACCGCGCTGCTGTGGCTGCCGATGATGATCCCGATCGGCACCCTGATCGCGCTGACCGCGTCGGTCTCGCAGCTCGACGGCGGCAAGCGCCACGCGCAGATCGGGCCGATGTTCCGCCAGGCGCTGTGGCTGTCGCTGGGCCTGGGCCTGCTGATGTTCGCGTTCCTGAGCGTGACCCCGATGGTGCTGCCGCAACTGGGCATCGCGCCGGAGATCGTGCCCGGCGCGCGCGATTTCCTGCATGCGATCCGCTGGGGCGTGCCGGCGATGGTGCTGTACTTCTGCATGCGCTATCTGAGCGAGGGCATGCACTGGACGTTGCCGACCATGCTGCTCGGCTTCGGCGGGCTGCTGGTGCTGGCGCCGCTGGGCTACGTGCTGACCTTCGGCCTGTTCGGGCTGCGCGAGCGCGGCGCCGGCGGGCTGGGCGTGGCCTCGGCGATCATGATGTGGCTGCAGGCGCTGTGCTTCGCGGTCTACCTGGCGCGTTCCAAGCGGTTCGCGCCGCTGCGCCTGTTCGCGACCTTCGAGGCGCCGGACCTGCGCGCGATCGGCGGGCTGCTGAAGACCGGGTTGCCGATCGGCATCACCATCCTGATGGAAGGCGGCCTGTTCATCGTCACCGCGCTGCTGATCGCGCGGCTCGGCGAAGTGCCGGCGGCCGCGCACCAGATCGCGATCAACGTGGCGCAGCTGTGCTTCATGGTGCCGATGGGCGTGGCCGAGGCGACCACGGTGCGGGTCGGCCGCGCCGCCGGCGGCGGCGATGCGGTGGGCGTGCGCGGCGCGGCCTGGGCCGGCTACACCATCGTGCTCGCCACCCAGGCGCTGTCGGCGCTGGTGCTGCTGTTCGGCCACGACGCCATCGTCGGCGTCTACACCCGCGACATCGCGGTGGCCGGGCTGGCCTCCACGCTGCTGCTGTACGCGGCCGCGTTCCAGTTCCCCGACGGGGTGCAGGTGCTGTCGGCCGGCGCGCTGCGCGGGCTCAAGGACACCCGCGTGCCGATGCTGCTCGCCCTGTGCTCCTACTGGGGCCTGGGCATGCCGCTGGGCGCCGGGCTCGGCCTGTGGCTGGGCTGGGGGCCGCAGGGCATGTGGATCGGGCTGATCCTGGGCCTGAGCGCGGCGGCGGTGATGATGGCCGCGCGCTTCCGGCTGAGCAGCGGGCGCCTGCTCGCCGCCACGGCACCCTGACTTCAGGCGCATGTGCGGCGCCGGCGCAGCCGGTATGCTGCACACGCGCAAGACGCTTCCCTTCCGGAGTTTTCCATGAACCAACCCGTGCGTCGCAGCCCCATCGCCAACTTCTTCGTTGGCCTATGGGATGTGATGAACTTCACCCGTCGGCTGATCCTGAACCTGGTGTTCTTCGGCTTCCTGCTGCTGCTCCTGCTGCTGATCGTGTTCGCGATGGGGCGCGGCGACGGCGCCAAGACGCTGCACGACCGTACGACGCTGCTGATCGCGCCGGAAGGCACCGTGGTCGAGCAGTTCAGCGCCGATCCGGTCAGCCGCGCGCTGACCAAGGCGATGGGCGACAAGGGCGCCGAGGAGATCCAGCTGCGCGACCTGCTGCGCGCGCTGGAAGCGGCCAAGACCGATCCGAAGATCGAGCGCGTGGCGCTGCGCCTGGACAAGCTGCAGCCGGGCGGCTTCGCCTCGGTGCGCGAAGTGGCCGCGGCGCTGCAGGACCTGCGCGCTTCCGGCAAGCAGGTCGTGGCCTACAGCGACAGCCTGAGCCAGTCGCAGTACCTGCTGGCCGCGCAGGCCAACGAGGTCTACCTGGACCCGATGGGCTCGGTGGTGCTGGAAGGCCTGGGCCGCTATCGCCAGTACTTCCGCGAAGGCCTGCAGGACAAGCTCGGCGTCGACGTGCACCTGTTCAAGGTCGGCGAGTACAAGTCCGCCGCCGAGCCTTACGTGCTCGACGCGGCGTCGCCGGCGTCCAAGGAAGCGGACCTGTTCTGGATGAACGACGTGTGGCAGCGCTATGTTGCCGACATCGCCAAGGCGCGCAAGCTGGCGCCCGAGCAGATATCCGCCGGCATCGACACGATGCCCGAGGGTATCGCCGCGGCCGGCGGCGACATGGCCAAGTTCGCGCTGCAGCAGAAGCTGGTGGACGGCCTGAAGACCCGCGAGGAGGTCGAGGAACTGCTGACCAAGCGCGGCGTCGCTGACGACGATGCCGACAGCGGCTTCCGCAACGTCAATCTGGACGCCTATCTGCAGCAGTTGGACCTGCGCCGTTCGCCGGTGGATTCGCGGCCGCAGGTGGCGGTGGTGGTCGCGGCGGGCGAGATCAGCGGCGGCGAGCAGCCGGCCGGGCGTATCGGCGGCGAGTCGACCGCGGAACTGCTGCGCCAAGCGCGCGACGACGAGGCGGTCAAGGCGGTGGTGCTGCGGGTGGATTCGCCGGGCGGCGAAGTGTTCGCCTCCGAGCAGATCCGCCGCGAGGTGGTGGCGCTGAAGGCGGCCGGCAAGCCGGTGGTGGTGTCGATGGGCGACCTGGCCGCGTCCGGCGGTTACTGGATCAGCATGAACGCCGACCGCATCTACGCCGATCCGTCGACGATCACCGGCTCGATCGGCATCTTCGGCATGATCCCCAACCTGACCCGCAGCCTGGACAAGATCGGCGTGCACACCGACGGCGTGGGCACCACCCGGTTCGCCGGGGCGTTCGACGTCACCCGGCCGATGGACCCGGCGGTGGGGCAGGTGATCCAGTCGGTGATCAACAAGGGCTACGCCGATTTCACCGGCAAGGTCGCGCAGGCGCGCAGCAAGCCGGTCGAGGCGATCGACCAGGTCGCGCGCGGCCGCGTGTGGAGCGGTGCGCAGGCCAAGGAACGCGGCCTGGTGGACGCGTTCGGCGGCTTCAAGGACGCGGTGGCCGATGCCGCCGCGCGGGCCAAGCTGGGCGAGCGCGACAAGTACCGCGTGCGCTACATCGAGAAGCCGGCCACGCCGTTCGCGCAGTTCGTCAGCGGCTTCGCCAGCAGCCGCATGGGCGCCTGGATGCTGGGCGATTCGGCGCTGGCGCACGCGGTACTGGCGCGCAACATGCCGGAGCTGGATACGCAGTTGCGCTTCGTGCAGGACGCCACCGACAAGCGCAACGGCGCACCGGTCAAGGCGCTGGCCTACTGCTTCTGCGGCTTGTGAGCCAGGCATGAGGCAAGCGCGTCCGCCCGCTGGCGGGCGCGCTGCGAGCGACCAAGAACGCCGGCCGATGCCGGCGTTTTTTTATTGCCCGGTGGCGGCGTCGATCGCCGCGTTCTGTGCGGCCGCGGCCTGCTCGGTGCCGGCCTGCGCCTGTTTGGCGCGGTCCAGCGGCTGCGCGATCGCCGCGCGCAGCGCGCCGGCCTGCGGCTCGGGCGGCTTGTCCGCCGGTTTCGGCGGCGCCGGCTTGCACGCGGCCAGCGCGACCAGCAGCGAGAGTGTCAACGTCAGCAAGCGCAATGATCCGTGCATAGGGGCGACCTCGTTGAGCGTGGGCGTTATCCTACGCCCACCCCGGCGCAGACAGGCAAGGCGATGCAGCAACGTTGGCGGCTGGACGGACAGACCGCATTGATCACCGGCGCCAGCGCCGGCATCGGCCTGGCGATCGCGCGCGAACTGCTCGGCTTCGGCGCCGAGCTGATGCTGGTGGCGCGCGACATCGACGCGCTGGAAGCGGCGCGCGACGAGCTGGCCGACGCCTTTCCCGAGCGCCGCATCCTGGCGCTGGCCGCGGACGTGGCCGACGACGAGGACCGCCGCGAGATCCTGGACTGGGTCGAGGACCATGCCGACGGCCTGCACCTGCTGGTCAACAATGCCGGCGGCAACCTCAGCAAGGCGGCGGTGGACTACACCGAGGACGAGTGGCGCGGCATCTTCGAGACCAACCTGTTCTCCGCGTTCGAGCTGTCGCGCTATGCGCATCCGCTGCTGGCGCAGCATGCGGCCGCGGCGATCGTCAACGTCGGCAGCGTGTCCGGGCTGACCCACGTGCGCAGTGGCGCGCCGTACGGCATGACCAAGGCCGCGCTGCACCAGCTGACCCGCAACCTTGCCGCCGAATGGGCCGAGGACGGGATCCGGGTCAATGCGGTGGCGCCGTGGTACATCCGCACCCGCCGCACGTCAGGCCCGCTGTCGGATCCGGACTACTACGAACAGGTGATTGAGCGCACGCCGATGCGCCGCATCGGCGAACCGGAGGAAGTGGCGGCCGCGGTCGGCTTCCTGTGCCTGCCGGCGGCCAGCTACATCACCGGCGAATGCATCGCGGTGGACGGCGGGTTCTTGCGCTACGGGTTCTAGGATTTCTCTTGCCCGCTCATCGCTGCAGCAGTGCTTCAACCCGGTTCCGGCCGCGCGCGGTAACCCTGTAGGAGCGGCTTCAGCCGCGACCGGGGCTTTCTCGGCAATGCCCGGTCGCGGCTGAAGCCGCTCCTACAGGGAGCCTCGTCGGGATCGAAGGTGCGTGCGCGCGCGCTACTTCGGCGCGCCGCAACTGCTCGCGTCGAACAGTTGCTGGCGGCGCAGGAATTCCTGCCGCAGTTGCTCGGCGTGGTCGGGGACGGCGAAGCGCCAGTGCGTTTCGGCTTCGGCCACGTAGCTCGTCCAGGCATCGCAGGCGCCGGCCTCGGGCAGCGCTTCGCAGCGGTCGCGGATCACTTCGCAGGCGCTGCCGCCGGCCTTGTCGGGGCTGCCGTCCAGGCCGACGGTGCGCAACGGCACGCAGCGCGGGGTCGGCTCGGCGACTTCGCCGACATAGCGCTGTTGCTCACGGGTGACGCATGCATACAGCGGAGGCGGCGGCAGGCGCGGTGCGGCGTCTGCTGGCGGCGTGGGCGGCGTTGGTGGAGGATCGGATGGGGCGACGGCAGCGGATGCGGCTGCGGCCGTCGCTGCGGGAGCAGCCGTTGTTGCAGATGCGGCTCCCGGTGCCGGCGAGGGTGTCGCCGCGGCGGGCGCAGCGCTCGGCACATAGGCGGGCGCACGGCCGACGCCCTGCATGATCTTCTTTTCCTGGCGCATGCCCTTGGGGCAGGGCTGGTTCTGCAGGGTCAGGCCGCCGTGCGCATCGGTGCAGCGATAGAACACCACGTCCTCGGCATGCGCGACGCCGGCGCAGGCCAGCAGCGCCGCGAGGCAGGCGACGCTGCGCATCTCAGCTGCCGCCGCAGTCGCGGTCGAGGCGCGCATCGATGCCGCGCTGTTCGGTTTCCAGTGCGCGGCGCTCGCTCTGCAGCGCGCTGTTGTAGCGACGGATCAGTTCCCAGCGGCGGTCGGCCAGGCGCGCGCACACTTCCTGCGGCGGCAAGGCGTTGCAGGTGTCGCGGACCAGGGTGCTGCCGGCCGGCACCACCACGCTGCCGCCGACTGGATACTCCGGCCGCGGCGGCCGCGGGCCACCACCACCGCCACCGCCGTGGCCACCACCGTGTCCATGGCGAGGACCGCTGCCGTAGCCGCCGACATAGCCGATCGCCCACAGCGGCACCCAGCGCGGATTGCCCTCGTTGTCGTCGCTGGTATAGCGCTCGCCCTCGCTGGTGACGCATTCGTACATGGGCTGCGGCGGCTGCACGGTGATGATGCGGATCTCGCGCTGCGGCAGCGGCGCCGGTGCCGCAGCGGCGCGCGCCGGATCGGTGCTGAGCGTGGTGGTCGGGCGCGGCGGCGGATCGCGTGGACGCTGCATGTCCAGCACCTGTTGCTGGCGCGCGTTCTCGCAGGGCGCGTTCTGCAGGCTGACCGCGCCGGCGTTGCCGACGCAGCGGTAGATGCGCACCGATCCCTGGGCGCCGTCGCTGCTGGTGGTCTGCTTGCTCTGCGCCCAGGCGGCAGCGGCCAGCGGCAACAGCGCGGTCAGGAGCAGGGCGGGGCGGACGATGGCAGGCATGCGCGCATCTTGCGCGCCTTCGCTGGCCATGGAAAGCAGGGGCGGGCAGGCCCTCGTGACGCGCTCAGGCGCGCAGGATCTCGCCGCTGATCGCGTCGCGGATCGGCGTCGGCTGGGCCAGGTCGCCGGTCTGCCCATCGACCACGCCATCGAGCGCGGCCAGCAGCTGTGGGTCCAGGTCGGCGCGCTGCCGCGCCGGCGGCTCGCCGCCGCGGTTGGCGCTGGTCGAGACCAGGGCACCGCCCCAGGCGCGGCACAGCGCGGCCACCTGCGGATGCGCGCTGATCCGCACCGCGATGCTGCGGTGCGCGCCGGTGACCCAGCGTGGCGCCTGCGCCGCGGCCGGCAGCACCCAGGTATGCGCTCCGGGCCAGCTGCCCAGCACCGCGGCCAGGCGCGCCGGTGGCAGCGCCGCCAGGTCGAGCAGCGGGCGCAACGGTTCCAGTTCGGCGGCGACCACGATCAGGCCCTTCTCCACCGGGCGCTGCTTGATCCGCAGCAGCCGGATCACCGCCGCTTCGTCGTGCGGATCGCAACCCAGGCCCCACACCGCTTCGGTCGGATAGGCGATCACTCCGCCCTGCTGCAGGACGGCGACGGCTTGGCTGAGCGACAGATCGGTCATGTGCGCATGATGCGGCAGGCGGTTGTTGGGGGGCAATGATGGGGTGGGGACTCGGGACTCGGGACTCGGGATTCGGGATTCGGGATTCGGGATTCGCGAAGAGCGAAGAGCGAAGAGCGAAGAGCGAAGAGCGAAGAGCGAAGCACGTCTTTCTGGTGGTTCGAGCTTTGTGGCGCGATGCGGGCAGGCGGGGGTTGCTTGCCGCGTAGCTGCAGCGATCGAGGGCTTTCTGTATCTGCCGCGGTGCAAGTGCAGGGCGTCCGGGGGCCGATTGCGGCGCTATTGGAGCTCTTGCCGTGACGGATCGCCCATGAGGCCATCCGAAGGCCCGTCGCTACTGAAGTCGCTCGTGCAGGTGCGTCGCCTGGATCGGTTGCGCCAGATCGCCTGGCGTCGTTCGCAGCGTGGCATGGGGTCATCCCGCATGGCAGTAGCGCGCTGCCGCGATGGCACGCACATGCGCCTTCGCCATGTGGGAGCGACTTCAGTCGCGACGGGCCTTTCCGGGAACGCCCGTCGCGACTGAAGTCGCTCCCACAAGGGGCGTTGTCGGGATCGGGTTTCGCCAGGTCGCCCTGGCGTTGCGTCGCTCCCGCGGATGTCGCATCCGGCGGGAGCGTGGCCGGATCAGGCCGGCTTGGCCGCCGCCTTCTTGACCACTTTCTTGACGGCTTTCTTCGCGGTCTTCTTCGCTGCTTTCTTGACCGCCTTCTTCGCCGCGGGCTTGGCCGGGGCGTCGGCCGCGGCCTTCTTGGCCGCGCTCTTCTTCGGTGCGGCTTCCTTCTTGGCTGCGGCCTTCTTCGCGCCGAAACCGCGCCGTGCCGGCTTGCCGGTCTCTTCCAGCAGCTTCTGCACTTCTTCCAGGGTCAGCGTAGCCGGTTCGCGATCCTTGGGGATCTTGCCGTTGAGCTTGCCGTCGCTGATGTACGGGCCGAAGCGGCCGTTGAGCACCTGGATGTCGCTGCCGTCGAATTCCTTGATGATGCGGTTGCGCGCGATCTCTTCCTTCTCTTCGATCAGGAACACCGCACGCGCCAGGTCGATGGTGTACGGATCGTCTTCCTTCTTCAGCGAGGCGTAGACGCTGCCGCGCTTGGCGAACGGCCCGAAGCGGCCGATGCCGACGCTCACGTCCTCACCCTTGTCCTCACCCAGCGCGCGCGGCATCAGGAACAGCTCCAGCGCGTCTTCCAGGGTGATGGTGTGCATGCTCTGGCCCGGCCGCAGCGAGGCGAACTTGGGCTTGTCCTCGGCGTCCTCAGCGGTGCTGCCGATCGCCGCGTACGGCCCGAACCGGCCCAGCCGCACGCTGACCGGCTTGCCGGTCTTGGGGTCGGTGCCGAGCTCGCGCGCGCCGGTGGCCTCGGAGCGGTCCACCGATTCCTTCTTCTCCTCGACCAGTTCCTTGAACGGGCCCCAGAACTTCTCCATCAACGGCCGCCATTCCTCCTCGCCGCGCGACACCGCGTCCAGTTCGTCCTCGAGCTTGGCGGTGAAGTCGTAGTCGACGTAGCGGGTGAAGTGGCCGGACAGGAACTTGCTGACCGCGCGGCCCACGTCCGACGGACGGAAGCGGCGTGCGTCCAGTTCCACGTACTTGCGGAACAGCAGGGTCTGGATGATCGAGGCGTAGGTCGAGGGACGGCCGATGCCGTATTCCTCGAGCGTCTTGACCAGCGAGGCTTCCGAGTAGCGCGGCGGCGGCTCGGTGAAATGCTGGTCGGCATGGATGCGGTCGAGCGGGATGCGGTCGCCGGGTTTCATCGCCGGCAGCTTGCGGCCTTCGTCCTCGTCCTCGGCGGCCTTCTGGTCCTTGCCTTCCTCGTACACGGCCAAAAAGCCCGGGTCGATCACCGTGGTGCCGCTGGCGCGGAAGCTATGTTCGTTGCCGGCCGCCAGTTCCACGGTGACGGTGTTCATCGTCGCCGGCACCATCTGGCAGGCCACCGCGCGTTTCCAGATCAGCTCGTACAGGCGGCGGCCGTCGTCGTCCAGGTACTTGGCCATCTGCGTCGGCGTGCGCAGCGCGGCGGTCGGTCGGATCGCCTCGTGCGCTTCCTGCGCGTTCTTGGACTTGGTCTGGTACATGTTCGGCTTGTCCGGCAGCGCGCCGGTGCCGAAGTCGCGCGCGATCACGTCGCGGATCTCGGCCAGCGCGTCCTGCGACAGGTTCACCGAGTCGGTACGCATGTAGCTGATCAGGCCGACCGTGCCTTCGTCGCCCAGGGTCACGCCTTCGTACAGCTTCTGCGCCACGCGCATGGTGCGGCTGGTGGTGAAGCCGAGCTTGCGCGAGGCTTCCTGCTGCAGCGTGGAGGTGGTGAACGGCGGCGCCGGGCGGCGCTTGCGCTCCTTGCTGGCCACGTCGGTGACGTGCAGCGCGCCCTGTGCGGCCTTCTGCAGGCGCATCCGCGCGTCTTCGGCGGTGTCGCCGTCGGTGATGGTGAACTGCTCGAACTTCTGCCCGTCGAGCTTGACCAGCTTGGCCGCGAACGGCTGCGAGGGATGCAGGCAGTCGGCGCCGATGCTCCAGTATTCGCGGGCGACGAAGGCTTCGATCTCTTCCTCGCGCTCGACGATCATGCGCAGCGCCGGCGACTGCACGCGGCCGGCGGACAGGCCGCGCTGCACCTTGCGCCACAGCACCGGCGACAGGTTGAAGCCGACCAAGTAATCCAGCGCGCGCCGCGCCTGCTGCGCATCGACCAGGTCCACGGCGATCTGCCGCGGGTTGGCCATCGCTTCCTTGATCGCGCGCGGGGTGATTTCGGTGAATACCACCCGGTGCAGCGGCTTGTCCTTGAGCAGCCCGCGCTCCTTCAGAATCTCCGCGATGTGCCAGCTGATCGCCTCGCCCTCGCGATCCGGGTCGGTCGCCAGATAGATGTCTTCGGCGACCTTGGCGGCCTTGGCGATGGCCTCGACGTGCTTTTCGTTCTTCTCGATCAGCGCGTAGCGCATCGCGAAGCCGTCGTCCGGATCCACCGCGCCCTCTTTCGGGATCAGGTCGCGCACGTGCCCATACGAGGCCAGGACGTGGAAGTCCTTGCCGAGGTATTTGTTGATCG
Organism: Xanthomonas sp. CFBP 8443; assembly: GCF_025666195.1. Lineage (NCBI taxonomy): Bacteria > Pseudomonadati > Pseudomonadota > Gammaproteobacteria > Lysobacterales > Lysobacteraceae > Xanthomonas > Xanthomonas sp. CFBP 8443. The sequence goes on along the minus strand of NZ_CP102592.1, from coordinate 4,575,857 downwards.
TCTTGGCCTTGGCGGGCGATTCGACGATGAGCAGGTGCTTGGACATGATGAGGTGGGCTTCGAATGGGCGGGGCGGGCGCCCTGGGGGCGGTAGGGTGGCGCAATTGCTCCGGTTAGTGAAGCGTTGCGGTGGTTCAGAGCGGCCGACGCCCGGGGCGGATACCCCGGGCGTTCAGCTGCGTCTCTTTTTATTAGTGGACATGTCCGGCGGCGGCTGTCAAGCGCCCCCTCCCCGCCACGCCGGAATTGCCAAGCTCCCGGGGGCTCTACCGACTTCCGTTCTTCCGGTCCCGAGTCCCGAGTCCCCAGTCCCGGCCGTCCGTCAGTGCCAATCGCCGCTGGCAGCCACCCCAATCAGCAACAGCACCACCAGCAGGACCCCGACCATCAGCACGCCGAACAGCGACAGGATCACCACGGTGACCGTGCCGAGCTTGCGTTGCTGCCATTCCGGGTGGTCGGTATAGGCCCACTTGTCCACCACCAGGGTGTCGCAGAGCATGTCGTGCAGGGCCTGCTTGCGCTCGGTGAAGGCGGCCATCAGGAAGCCGATGAAGATGGTCAGGCTGCTCAGCAGGAAGCCGAAGTAGCGGCCGATGCCGCGGCCGACGCTGATCCGGCTGCCGTCGGTGCGCACCACCTTGATGCCGACCGCCATCTTGCCCAGCGTGGCCTGCTTGGTCGAGGCATGGAACAGGCCGAAGTACAGCGCCGACATCGCCAGCGGCACCAGGTACACCAGTACCAGCATGATGATGCCGCCGGGCGTGCTGAAGTCCGGGCTGCCGCCCAGGCTGCTGAAGCCGAAGAAGGCCAGCATGATCGCGAACTGGATCACCTGCGCGACCATGCCGACCAGCATGCCGTCGATCAGGTAGGCGGCGGTGCGCTTCCAGAAGCCGGCCTGCACCACTTCGCCGCCGGCGACGAAGCGCGGTTCTTCGCCGAGCGTGGCGGCGGGAGCGGCGTATGGCGAATGGACCGCGGCACCGGTGTCGGGCGAGGTCCAGGCCGCCGGCAAGGCCTGCGCGGGCGGCGCGGGCGGCGCTTCGGCGGGGTCGCTGGGCGGCAGCGCGGCCGGTGCCTGGGTCAGGCCCAGCTCGTCGACGAAATCGGCCAGCGGATGCCATTCGCTGAGGCCGTCGCGCCAGACCAGCGTGGTCAGGCCCACTTCGCCGCGCTGGAAGCGCTGCTGCAGTTCGTCGGCCGGCATCGGTCCATGGCGCTGCTGCGCAGCGTCGGCGTAGTACCACTCACTCATTCCTGTTCCCCAGGTTGCGATCGAAAAATCCGTTTCCGCTCAGCCGCCGCGGCAATGCGCGGGCAGGTAGCGGTCGTCCAGCTCGGAACTGCAGTTCCAGGCCGCAGCCTGCGCATCGTAATCCAGCCACAGCGCCTTGCCATCCAGCTTGTCCTTGCCGGGCGCGTGCAACGTGGCTTCCAGGCCGCAATGGCCGTTGTCGAAACGGCCGATGCGTACCTGTTTGACGAACTCGCTGGCGTAGTCCTGCGCGGCGTCGAAGCCGGGATCGCCGTTCACCGGGCAGCGGCCCTGCTGCGCCGCAAACGCGACGACCTCGCCCTTCAGCAGGTCCAGGCCGTCGATCGCGGTCCTGGCATGGGCGCGCAGCGTGTAGTCGCGGTATGCCGGCATGGCGATGGCGGCGAGGATGCCGAGGACCGCCACCAGCACCAGGCCCAGCACGATGGCGACGATCGCGCCGATGCCGCAGCCGGACAGGCCGGCGCGCGGCGCGGCGACCGCCGTGGCGGTCGCTACGGGCGGCGGCGGGGGCAGCGGAGGCGGCGTGGCCACCGCAGGCAGGCCCAGTTCCGCGGCGAGCGCCTGCAGCGGCTGCCATTCCGGCATGCCCTCGCGCCACACCAGGGTGGTGCGTTCCAGCAGCCCATCGCGCACCCGCTCGCGCAGCTCGGCCGTGCTCAACGGGCCGTGCCGGTGGCGTGCCGCGTCGGCGTAATACCACGCGCTCAGGGCAGGGTCCTCGTGCATCCGTGCATGGCCGGTCAGTGGCTCAGTGCACCGGCTCCGGCTCGTCGACGAACATCTGCGTTTCCATCCACGCGTAGGCCGCCTCGGCGCCGGGCTGGTTGAACAGCACCATCAGCACCACCCATTTCAGGTCGTCCAGGTCCAGTTCGTCCTGGTCCAGCGCCATCGCCCGGTCCAGCACCAGCTCGCGCTGGTCGCTGTCGAGGATGCCGTGTTGTTCCAGGAACAGCAGAAAGCCGCGGCATTCCACGTCGAGCTTGTCCAGCTCGGGGCCGTGGAAGATGCGGATCGGGCCGTCCACGCGCGGCTGCGCCACCGCCGGCCGCTGGTCGGCCAGGGCATCGAGCCAATCGAACGCCTTGCTGATCTCGGTGGGGCTGAAGCCGGCCTGGATCAGGCCATTCTGGAGGGAGTCGCGATCGCGGACCGGGTCCGCATCCTCGCTGAAATAGTGTTCGAACAGGTACAGCAGGACATCCAGAATGCTCTCTTTCATTGCCCCTCGGCCTGCGTCGCTAGACGCTGTGGAGGTGAAGAAACTAGGGTTTGCGGGTGTAACGACCTCGTTCGACCGCCACGTAGCCATCCAGTTCCATGGCCAGCAGCATGGAGGAGGCCGCCGCGGCCGTCAATCCGGTGCGCGCGATCACTGAATCCATACAGGTGGGGTCGTGACCCAGCGCCTGCCACAAGCGCTGGTAGTCGGGATCTGGGAAGGACGGCGTGACGCCGGGGTCGTCGGCGATCCTCTCAGTGGGGGCGGCAAGGCGTCCGCGCAAGGCGTCGGCCAGTTCGGCGGCCAGCGGCGCGACCCCGGCCAGGACCTCCTCGGCGCTCTCGACCAGGCCGGCACCGTCGCGGATCAGGCGATGGCAGCCGCGTGCCAGCGGGTTGTGGATCGAGCCGGGCACCGCGAACACCTCGCGCCCGGCCTCGGCGGCCAGGCGTGCGGTGATCAGCGCGCCGGAACGGGCGGCGGCCTCGATCACCAGCGTGGCCAACGCCAGCCCGGCGATGATCCGGTTGCGCGCCGGGAAGTGGCTGGGCCGTGGCGGCGTACCCGGCGGATGCTCGCTGACCACCGCGCCGTGCGCGGCGATGCGTTCGCGCAGGGCGGCGTGCTGGCGCGGATAGGCCAGGTCGGCGCCGGTGCCGACCACCGCCACGGTGAGCCCGTCCTGGCGCGACAGCGCGGCCGTGTGCGCGGCGGCGTCGACCCCGGCGGCCATGCCGCTGGTCACCGCGAGCCCGGCCGTGGCCAGCGCCAGGGCGAAGCGGGATGCGTTGTCGCGGCCGCCGGCGCTGGGCGCACGGCTGCCGACCACGGCCACCGCCGGATGCCACAGCGCCGCCGGGTCGCCTTCCAGGTACAGCGCCAGCGGCGGGTTGGGCGCGCGCAGCAGCAGCGCCGGGTAGTCCGGATCGTGGCAGCCGAGCAGGTGCCGGCGCGGCTGCGTCAGCCAGGCCAGTGCGGTGTCCATCGCGGCGCGGTCGGGATGGCGCAGCGCCGCGATCTGCGCCGCATCCAGCCCGGCGTCGCGCCAGGTGGCCGCGCCGGCCTCCAATGCGGCGGCCGGGCTGCCGCAGCGTTCGAGCAGGCGCCGGCGTGGGGCGCTGGCGCCGCCGGCCAGCGACAGCGCCAGCAGCGCCGGGTCGGCACCGGTGGAGGGGGCGTGGCTGGGCAGGGCGGACATGGACCGGTTCCCGGGGCGGCGACGTCCCCAGGCTAGGCCGCAAACGCAGACGGCGCCCTCAGGCGCCGTCTGTTGCGGATGTAGGACTTGCCCGCGTGCGCGGGTCAGCGCGCGTCCGGGTGTTTGGCGTCGTAGCCGATCCGGATCGGCTTGATCCCATCCATCACCAGCGCGTAGCTGACCTTGTCGAAGGTGCGGAACACCATCGCGTGCGCGGCGTACTCGTCGGGCAGGGCCACGGTGCCGCGGCCGCCGGTGAAGCCGTCGTCGGCACGCGAGGTGTTCGGGCGGTGCACGCGGTCGTTGACCCGGGTGCCGTGGCGCCACAGCGAGACCACGGTGCCATTGTCGATCCCTTCGCGGCTGCCGCCGGAGAGCGCGATCACGTCGTGCGGGCCGGCGGCGCTGAACGCGTCGGCCACCGCCAGCACCCGCAGCCCGGCCTCGAGCGCCTGCGCCGAGGGCGGATGCGGCACGAACTGCAGGTCGTAAGGCTGCGCCTCGACCGCGATCAGGCGGTCGCCGGCGCGCACTTCGCGGGCGCTGTCCTGCAGCAGCAGGGACGTGGCCTGGCTGCCGTCGGCGGAGACGCGGGTGACGGTGCCGATATTGACCTGGGCCAGTTCGTAGCCGAGGGTCTCGCGGCGTTTGTTGTCCGGCGCCACGAAGGTCTGCCACAGGTTGCCGGTGCCCGGGGTGCTGCGGCCTTCGTTGTTCAGGTCGTCGCTGAGCCGGGGCAGTTCGTAGCGGACGGTCGGGCGGACCACCGCGTAGCGCTGCCCGGCCTGTGCGTCGTCGAGCCCGGTCGCGTAGACCGTTTGGCCGATGGTGGCGCGCAGGCGGTTGTCCTCGACGCCGACCACGTAGGGCAGCTCGTCGATGCTGTCGGCCACGCGCAGGTTCTTCAGGAACGGCTCGACGTCGGACAGCGGGATCGCGTCGATCGGCGCGTCCTGGCGCGGGCCGGGCTTGACCGTGCCGCGGGCCACGCGGTCCAGGTAGGCCAGGCTGAGCACGTCGCCGGGGTAGATCAGATGCGGGTTCTGCACCTGCGGGTTGGCCTGCCAGATTTCCGGCCACAGCCACGGCTTGCCGAGGAAGCGCCCGGCGATGTCCCACAGCGTGTCGCCCTTGCGCACCACGTAGGTGTCAGGGTGTTCGGCAGCCATGCTCGCGGAAGCGGCATAGGTCGCCACGGTAAGCATCGCCACGGCGACGACCGTACGGAGTCGATTGAACATGAGTGCGAAGCCTGATTCCCCAACAGGTCCGCGCACTATAGTCCAGAACCCAGGGCGCGGCGCAAGCGCCGGCGAGAACGGAGTAGAATTGGCCGGCCTTGCCGAATTGTCCGGCGCCCCCAACTGGGTACCGCTATGGCCCTGCTCCCCATCCTCGAATTCCCCGATCCCCGCCTGCGCACCAAGGCGGTGCCGGTCGACCCTGCCGAAGTGACCACCCCGGCGTTCCAGCGCCTGCTCGACGACATGTTCGAGACCATGTACGAGGCCCCCGGCATCGGCCTGGCGGCCAGCCAGGTGGACGTGCACAAGCGCTTCATGGTCATCGACGTCAGCGAGGAGAAGAACACCCCGCAGGTGTTCATCAACCCGCAGATCGTGCAGCGCGACGGCGAGCAGGTGTACCAGGAAGGCTGCCTGTCGGTGCCCGGCATTTATGCCGACGTGGCCCGCGCCGACGCCATCGTGGTGCGCTACCTGGACCGCCAGGGCCAGCCGCAGGAACTGTCCAGCGACGGCCTGCTGGCGGTGTGCGTGCAGCACGAGATGGACCACCTGGACGGCAAGCTGTTCGTCGACTATCTGTCCCCGCTCAAGCGCGAGATGGTGCGCAAGAAGCTGGCCAAGGCGCGCAAGCACGTGGCTTGAAGGCCGGGATTCGGGACTGGGGATTGGGGATTCGTAAGTGCGAGTCGGATTCCCTTCCGGTCGCCGAACCCCGCCGTTGCCAATCCCTAATCCCCACTCCCGAATCCCCGCCCAATGAAAATCGTCTTCGCCGGTACGCCGGACTTCGCCGTGCCGTCGTTGCGCGCGGCCGCGCAGCGCCATGAGGTGGTTGCGGTCTATACCCAGCCGGACCGGCCGGCCGGGCGTGGCCGCGGGCTGACTCCGTCGCCGGTCAAGCTGGAGGCGGTGGCGCGCGGCATCCCGGTGCTGCAGCCGGATACGCTGCGTTCGCCGGACGCGCTGCAGACCCTGCGCGCGCTGCAGCCGGACTTGCTGGTGGTGGTGGCCTACGGCCTGATCCTGCCCAAGGCGGTGCTGGCGATCCCGACCCATGGCTGCTGGAACGTGCATGCCTCGCTGCTGCCGCGTTGGCGCGGCGCCGCGCCGATCCAGCGCGCGATCGAGGCCGGCGACAGCGAAACCGGCGTGTGCCTGATGCAGATGGAAGCGGGCCTGGACACCGGCCCGGTGCTGATGTCGCAGCGCACGCCGATCGGCGACAGCGAGACCGGCGGGCAGTTGCACGACCGCCTGGCCGCGCTCGGCGCGCAGGTGCTGGCCGACGGCCTGGGTCTGCTGCGCGCCGGCATCCGCCCGGTGCCGCAGCCGCAGCCCGAGGCCGGCGTCACCTATGCGCACAAGCTGGACAAGGCGCAGGCGCGGCTGGACTGGCAGCAGCCGGCGGCGCAGCTGGCGCTGCGGGTGCGCGCGTTCAATCCATGGCCGATCACCGAAGCGGTGCTGGCCGGCGAGCGGGTGCGCGTGCACGGCGCGATCGCGCTGGACCTGGCCCACGCGCAGCCGCCGGGCACGGTACTGGCCGCCTCCAAGCAGGGCATCGACATCGCCTGCGGCCAGGGCGCGCTGCGCCTGCGCGTGCTGCAGCGCGACGGCGGCAAGGCGATCACCGCCGCCGACTACCTCAACGCCCGGCGCGATCTGCCGGTGCTGGCCTGAACCGGCGCCACCGGCCATGACCCAGGCGCCTGCCGCCGCCCTGCCGCCCGGCGTCGCGCCACGCGTCGCCGCCGCGCGCGTGCTGGCCGCGGTGATCGATCGCGGCCGTTCGCTGAAGGCCGAACTGGCCACGGCGTTGCCGGCGCTGCCCGATCCGCGTGATCGCGCCCTGGTCGAAGCGATCTGCTTCGCCGTGCTGCGCCGGCGCCCGGCCTACGAGGCGGCGCTGCGGCTGTGGCTGCAGAAGCAGCTGCCGCAGCGCGACGCCGAACTGCGCACGCTGCTGATGGCCGGGTTCGCCCAGCTCGACGTGCTCGGCCTGGCGCCGCACGCGGCGCTGTCGGCGACGGTGGAGGCGGCGCGGGCGCTGGACCGGCCGCGCCAGGCCGGCATGGTCAACGCCTTGCTGCGCCGCGCGCTGCGCGACGGGTTGCCGGCGGTGGCCGCCGACGCCGGCTGGCCGCTGTGGCTGCGCGATGCGCTGCATGCCGACTGGCCGCAACAGGCCGAGGCGATCTTCGCCGCCAGCCAGCAGGCGGCGCCGCTGTGGCTGCGGGTGAACCGCCAGCGCGGCACCCGCGAGGCCTATCTGCAGCAGCTGGCCGAGGCGGGCATCGGCGCGCAGGCGGTGCCGGACCTGGCCGATGCGATCCGCCTGGCCGAATCGGTGGCGATGAGCGCCTTGCCCGGCTTCGCCGACGGCTGGGTCTCGGTGCAGGACGGCTCGGCGCAGCAGGTCGCTGACGTGCTGGCGCCGGCGCCGGGCGCACGCGTGCTGGACGCCTGCGCCGCGCCCGGCGGCAAGTCCGCGCACCTGCTCGAGCGCGATCCGACGCTGCGCCTGACCGCGCTGGACGTGGACGCGCGGCGCCTGGCGCGGGTACGCGAGACCTTCGAACGCACCGGCGCCGGGGCGCTGGCCGTGCTGCAGGCGGCCGATGCGGCGCAGCCCGACGCCTGGTGGGATGGCGTGGCGTTCGATGCGGTGCTGCTCGACGCGCCGTGCTCGGCCACCGGCATCGTGCGCCGCCAGCCCGACGTGCTGCTGCACCGGCGGCGCGAGGACGTCGTCGCGCTGCAGGCCTTGCAGGCGCGGCTGCTGGACGCCGGCTGGCAGGTGCTGCGGCCGGGCGGGGTGCTGGTCTACGCGACCTGTTCGCTGCTCAAGGACGAGAACGCGCGGCAGCTGCAGGCGTTCCTGGCACGCACCGCCGATGCCGTGGCCGAGGATCCCGGCGCCGCCTGCGGCCACGCGGATGGCGGCGGCCGCCAGCGCCTGCCCGGCGAGCAGGACCGCGACGGTTTCTTCTATGCGCGGCTGCGCAAGACGGCGTGAAGCGGCCCCGGTATCATCCCGTCCCATGCTGAAGACCCGCGCGTCCCGAGAATTCTGGTTGCTGGCCCTGCTCGCGCTGCTGGTGCTCGGCGCCGGGCTCGGCCTGCGCGACCCGCACCCGGCCGACGAACCGCGCTTCGCGCTGGTCGCCAAGCAGATGGTGGACAGCGGCAACTGGCTGTTCCCGCACCGCGGCACCGAGCTGTACTCGGACAAGCCGCCGATGCTGATGTGGCTGCAGGCCTCGTTCTATGAGTTGTTCGGCAACTGGCGGGTGGCGTTCCTGCTGCCGTCGCTGCTGGCCGGGCTGGGCACGCTGGCCTGCGTCTACGACCTGGGCCGGCGGCTGTGGATGCGCCGGGTCGGCATGTATGCGGCGTACGCGCTGCTGTTCGCGTTCCACTTCACCTACCAGGCGAAGAAGGCGCAGATCGATCCGCTGGTGGTGTTCTACATCACCCTGGCCAACTACGGCCTGTTGCGCCACGTGCTGCGCGGACCGGACTGGCGGATGTGGGCGCTGGGCTGGTTCGCCGCCGGCCTGGGCACGATCACCAAGGGCGTGGGCGCGCTGGCGCTGCTGATGCTGCTGCCGGCCGCGGCCGCGTCGCTGGCGCAGTGGCGCGGAGTCAGGGTCGGTGCGCGCGATCCGCGCTTCTGGCTGGGGCCGCTGGCGTTCCTGGGCGCGGTGTCGATCTGGCTGGTGCCGATGGTGGCCACGGCGCTGTCGGCGCACGAGCCCGAATACCGCGCCTACCTCGACGACATCCTGTTCCGGCAGACCGCCGGGCGCTACACCAAGTCCTGGGACCACCCGCACGGGCCGTTGTACTTCCTCGGGGTGATGCCGAGCATGTGGCTGCCGCTGCTGCTGGCCCTGCCGTGGGCGATCCCGGCCTGGGCGCGGCGCCTGCGCCGGCGCGATCCGCGCTATCTGCTGCCGCTGGCGTGGTGGGCGCTGATCGTGCTGTTCTTCTCGATCCCGACCGGCAAGCGCGACGTCTACATCCTGCCGGCGCTGCCGATGCTGTGCCTGGCGATGGCGCCGCTGATCCCCGGGCTGCTGCGCAGGACCGGGGTCAAGCGCCTGCTGCTGGCGTTCACCGTGCTGCTGACCGTGGCGCTGGGCGCCGTCGGCGCGGCGGTCCTGGCCGGGCACGGCTTCCGCGCGCAGATGATGCAGGAGCGCGGCGTGGACCTGCCGACCGTGCAGGCGCTGGGCTGGATCCTGCTGGCGATCGGCCTGTGGGGCGTGGCCAGCCTGGCGGTGTTCGCGCGGCGCCGCCCGCACCTGGCGATGGTGTCGACGCTGAGCATGCTGTGGGTGCTGGTCGGGCTGATGGTGTATCCGTTGATCAATCTCTCCAGCTCCGCACGCGGAGTGATGGAAGCGGCCGGCCGCCGCATCGGCCCGGATGCCGAGCTGGGCCTGGTCGCATGGAAGGAGCAGAACCTGCTGATGGCCGACCGCGCCGCGACCACGTTCGGTTTCGTGGTGCCATGGGACCAGCAGTTGCGCCGCGGCGTGGCCTGGCAGGCGCAGGCGCCGCAGCGCCGCTGGCTGCTGGTGCAGGAAGCGGCGATGCTCGGCTGCATCGATCGTGGCGCCAGCACTCTGGCCGGCGTGTCCAACCGCCGCAACTGGTGGCTGGTGCCGGCCGGCGCCGTGCACGGGCAATGCGTGGTCACCGGCAGCGACCGCGATCGCCTGCGCGAGCAGGACAAGGACCGCTTCGAGTGAGTCGCGGCCGCGCCTGCTTCGCTCGCAACGCAGGCGCCATGCGCGCAGGAGGGCGAGCGTGCCGATGCGCTTGATCCGGGTCATCAGCCGCGACAACGGCGGCGGCCTGAGCCGCGACCTGCAGGTGGTCGCCGAGACGCTGCGCAACAGCGGCCGCTATCGGGTGGAGGTGCTCGGCTTCGGCACGGTGCGCTTCGCCAACCACCTGCGCGAACTGCGCCTGGCCCTGCGCAGCCTGCTGCGCGGTCGCGCCGACCTGCAGATCTTCCTGGAGCGGGTCTATCCGCGCTGCCTGGGCGCCGGCCGCCGCAACGTGCTGGTGCCCAATCCGGAATGGTTCCGCCGCAAGTGGCTGCGCTGGCTGCCGCGCTTCGAGCGGGTGCTGTGCAAGACCCGGCAGGCCGAGCAGCGCTTTTCCACGCTGGGTCCGGCGACCGCGTTCATCGGTTTCTGCAGCGACGACTGCTACCGCCCGGAGGTGCCGCGCGAGCGCGCCTGCCTGCACGTGGCCGGGCGCAGTTCGGCCAAGGGCACCGCGGTGCTGCTGCAGACCTGGGCGCGCCACCCGGAATGGCCGCGGCTGACCGTGGTGCAGAGCGCCAAGAAGTCGCGTCCGATCGAAGCCGCGAACATCGACTACCTGACCGGCTACCTGGACCAGCGCGAGCTGCGCCGGCTGCAGAACGCGCACCGCTTCCACCTGTGCCCGTCCGAGGTCGAGGGTTTCGGCCACTACATCATGGAAGCGCTGAGCGTCGGCGCGGTGGTGATCACCACCGATGGCGCGCCGATGAACGAACTGGTGGGCGCCGAACGCGGCATCTTGATCGCGCCGGTCGGCGAGCGCGCGGACAATTTCGGCGTGCGCTACCAGATCGACGCGGCCGGCATCGAGCGGGCGATGGCGCAGGCACTGGCGCTGGCGCCGATGCAGTGCGATGCACTGGGCACCGCGGCGCGCAGCTTCTTCGAATCGCGCCAGCGCGAGTTCGGCGAGCGGCTGCAGGCGGCGGTGGCCGATCTGCTCGGCGATGCGCCGCCGCCGGCCACGTCGGCGACGGCCGGCAGCGGCCGCGTGCAGGTCAGGTCGGGTTAGGGGTCGCGCTTGGATCATCGCCCACCACCGTCTTTCCGTCTGCTTTCCAGATGACCGAAGAAGCCGCACCGCATCGCGCCGCATCGCCGCTGGCCGCGTCCTCCTCCTCTCGCCATGTGCTGGTCGAGCGGGCGGCGGCGCTGGGCATGCTGTGCCTGCCGGCGCTGGTGGTCAGCATGCCGGGCGGGCTGCTGCCGTTCGGCCTGCTGCTGCTGGCGACCAGCCTGCTGGCGCTGGGCCGCATGCGCCGCGCCGCGGCCGGGCTGCAGCCGTCGCTGCGCTGGCTCGGCGTGCTGGCGCTGCTGGTGATCGGGCTGTCGGTGGTCTCGCTGCTGTACTTCGGCCAGCCGCTGAAGGACATCGACAACCGCACCCGCTTCCTGGTGCTGCCATGGGCCGCGCTGTGGGTCTACGCGCTGCGCCCGCCGCGGCAACTGCTGTGGTGGGGCGCGCTGCTGGGCATCTTCGCCACGCTGGCGGTGGCGGTCGTGCAGGTGCTGCACGGCGCGCCGCGTGCCGAAGGCTGGACCAACGCGATTGTGCTGGCCGACGTGGTGCTGATGCTGATGGTGGTGGCGGTGTTCTGCCGGCCGCACGGACACTGGCCGTGGACCATCGTCGCGATCGCCGCCGGTTGCGCGACCATCCTGCTCAGCGGCAGCCGCGGCGTGTGGCTGGGCATGTTGCTGCTGCTGGTGGCCACCTCGCTGTGCGTGCGCTGGCGCAGCGGCGGCGCGCGGCTGGTGATCCTGGGCATGCTCACCGCGCTGGCGGCGACCCTGGTGCTGAGCGTCCCGGCGCTGACCCGGCAGACCCGCCTGGCCGAGCTGCATCACGACGTGCAGCGCTACGAGCGCGGCGACAGCGATTCCTCGGCCGGCGCGCGCATCGAGCGCCTGCAGGTGGCGGCCGCGACCTTCGTCGAGCATCCGCTGGTCGGGGTCGGCGTGGGCCGCTTCGACAACGCGATGCTGCGCCTGCCGGATTGCCGCGGCAGCACATGGGTGGAGCGTTGCCACCTGGGCCATGCGCACAACGACCTGGCCGAATGGAGCGCGACCCAGGGCCTGCCCGGCACGCTGCTGATCGTGCTGGTCTACGGCGTGCCGCTGTGGCTGCTGGTGCGCCTGTACCGGCGCCGCCCGCACCGCGAGTTCCATGGTCCGGCCGCGACCGGGATCATGGTGGTCGCGGCCTACATCCTGTGCGGCATGACCCAGTCGATGTTCGCGCACCAGGTGACCACCGGCTTCTACGTGTCGCTGGTCGGCGTGCTGATCGGGCTGGCGGCCTGCGATGCTGCCGCGCCGCGCATACGCGACGGCGCCGCTGAACGGGTTGCCGGAAGCCGGTAGACTGCCGGTCCCGCATCGCCGAGCGGTGCGGCGCCGTCCGCGCCGCGACCGCAGCTTGCACCGCTCCTTTCGGATACCGAGCGCCATGGCCGACGCCGCCGCGACCACCCTGCCGCTCAGCCTGGTGGTGATGACCTACAACGAAGCCGCCAACATCGCGCGCTGCCTGGACAGCGTGCCGTTCGCCGCCGACAAGCTGGTGGTGGACTGCGGCAGCAGCGACGACACCGTGGCGATCGCGCGCGCGCATGGCGCGCGCGTGGTCGAGCAGGCCTGGCTGGGCTTCGGCGCGCAGCGCAACTTCGCTTCCACCCAGGCCGCGCACGACTGGATCCTGGTGCTGGACGCGGACGAGTTCCTGTCCGATGCGCTGCGCGCCGAATGCCTGGCGCGGCTGCCGCAGGTGCTGGCCGAGGACCGGCTGGACGCGGTGTGGCTGCGCCGCAGCACCTGGTACATGGGCGCGCCGATGCGCTGGTACCGGCCGATGGTCGGCGAACGCCTGGCGCGGCTGTACCACCGCGGCCGCGCGCGCTGGAGCGATGCGCGGGTGCACGAATCGCTGCGCTTCGACGGTGCCAGCGCCGAGTTCGCGCCGCCGTTCAACCACCTGCACAACCCGACCCTGGTGCACAAGCAGCTGAAGGTGCTGCGCTACGCCGAACTGAAGGCGCTCGGCTGGCGCGACAAGCGCAAGCCGGTGAGAATGTGGCAGAGCCCGTTCGTCTTCGTCGGCGCCTTCCTCAAGGACTACCTGCTGCGCCTGGCGGTGCTCGACGGCTGGCGCGGCTTCGTGGTGGCGCAGACCGCGGCCAGCTACGCGCTGTACAAGCGCCTGCGCTACTACGAGATGCAGTACAACCCGGCCTCGGTGGAGCAGGCGCGGGCGCAACTGCAACGCCACGATCTGGAGCACTGATGAGCAAGCACTACCTGCTGTACGGATCGGAGCGTTATGCGCTGGCGATCCTGCGCCCGCTGCAGGCGGCGATCCGCGCGCGCGGCGACCAGGCGGCCTGGTTCTTCGACGGCCCCGGCGCCGCCGACCTGAGCGCCGACGAGCGCCACCTGGCCACGGTCGAGGAGGTGCTGGCGTGGAATCCGTACGCGGTGATCACCTCCAGCAACGCGGTGCCGCATTTCTTCCCCGGGGTAAAGGTCGAGACCTTCCACGGCTTCGACGCCGGCAAGCCGCGGCACATTTACGTGCGCGGCTTCTTCGACCTGTATTGCACCACCGGCCCGCGCGACACCGCCGCGTTCGGCGCGCTGGCGCGCAAGCTCGGCCACTTCGCGGTGAAGGAAACCGGCTTTCCCAAGATCGATCCGTTCATGCGCGAGATCGGCGGCGAGCTGGCGCCGGTGCGGCAACCGCCGGTGATCCTGTATCACTCCACGTTCTCGCCGTCGTGGAGCGCGGCCGGCATCCTCTACGACGAGGTCGCGCGGCTGTCGCGCAGCGGCGAATGGCGCTGGATCGTGACCTTCCATCCGAAGATGGATCCGGACGTGGTCGCGCGCTACCGGGCGCTGGAGAGCGAATACGTGCATTTTGCCGACAACGACAACATCCTGGAGCTGTTCCCGCAGGTGGACCTGATGTGTTCGGACACCTCCTCGGCGCTCAACGAATTCCTGCTCACCTACAAGCCGGTGGTGACGTTCAAGAACCGGCGCCCCGGCCCGCAGCTGATCGACATCGACGATCCGGCGCAGTTCGAGCCGGCCATCCGCCGCGCGCTGGCGCGGCCGCCGGAACTGATGGCGGCGATCCGCGCGTTCGCCGACGGCCTGCATCCCTACCGCGACGGCCAGTCCAGCGAGCGCGTGCTGCGCGCGATCGACGATTTCGTCGCCGAGGGCGCGCGCAACCCGCGGCGCAAGCCGTGGAATTTCTGGCGCAAGCTGAAGATCCGCCGGCGCATCGGCTACTGGGGCCGCGGCGCGCGTTGAGCCGGCGCGTGGCCGGGTGCGGCGCGCGCCGCTACCAGCGCAGCCGGCGCCGCGCCAGCGCGCGGCTCAGTTGCAGGTACAGCGCCTGCGCTTCGGTCTCGGGCACCAGACGCACCCGCAACGGCGGCTCGCCATGGCGGGCGCCGGCGGTATCCAGCCACAGCGTCGCGGTGCCGCAGCAGCGGTCCAGCGGCGAGCGGGTCAGCTGCAGCGCCTGCAGCTTGTCGATCTCGGCCAGCCGCCACCAGCGCGTCCACCAGCCGCCGCGCACCGCCACGTAGCGCGCGTCCACGGCATAGCCCATGCGTTGCGCCTGGCGCCAGGCCTTGAACGCCGACCACGGCAGCCACAGCAGCGACAGTGCGGCCCAGGCGCCGAACGGGCGCCACAGCGCGGCGCAGGCCAGCGGCACCAGGCACGCTGCCGGTAGGCACAGCCGCCACCAGCAGCGCGTGGCGATCGCATGCCACTGCGGCGGCGGCCACGCGATCTGCGGCAGCAACCGATGCAGCAGCGCATCGCAGGCGGCCGGGGTCGCCAGCGGCGCCAGTTCCTTCAGCGCACGGCCCTGCTCGCCATGCCCGTCCATCACCGCGGTGTCGATGTGCAGGCTGCGCCGCCGCAGCAGGCGGTGCAGCACACCTTCGTGCAGGGTCCAGGCCTGGATGCGGCGCCGTGCCACGCTGGTGCGCAGCCGCGCCAGCAGACCGCGCTCCACGGTCAGGCGGCGTTCGCTCTCGCTGAGCCGGAAACCGTGGTACTGCAGCAGCGCCAGCGCCATCGACAGCACGCGCATGATCAGCAGCAGCGTCGCCAGCATCAGCGCCAGGGTCACCACGCCGGCCATCCAGCCCAGGTGCAGGTGGCTGGCGTAGCCGAACAACTGCCGCCCGTAGTGCTCGATCGCGTTGGAGACCATGCGCTCGGGGAACAGTTGGTAGGTGGCGCCGAATGCGGCCGCCACCACCACCATGCCGCGGTTGGAGATCAGTCCCTGGCGCAGCACTTCCGAAGTGGGCAGCGCCAGCAGCACGTCGCTGGCCGAGGCGGCATCGGCGCTGGCCGGGTCGGCCTGTGCGCGATGGCGGATCTGCCGTTCCAGCGCCAGCGCTTGGTCCAGCCGCAGCACCCGCATCTCCGCTTCCGGCTTGGCCCCGCCGGCCGATTCCAGACGGACCTCGGCCACGCCGAACAGGCGGTGCAGCAGCGACTGGTGCACGACCACGTTGTGGATGCGCGCGAACGGGATCTCGCGCAGGCTGCGCTGCAGCCAGCCGCTGCGGATGCTCAGGCTGTCGCGGCCGATCCGGTAGTGGTAGGTGAGGTAGCGCAGCAGCGAGACGGCGATCAGCGCGCTGCCCACCGCCAGCATCACAAGTTGGTCGATGTGGTCGTTGCGCCCGTCGCGGCCGCCGAACACCGCCAGCACCAGCAGCGGCAGCAGGAACTGCTTGAGGTGCTGCAGCAGCACGAACAGCCACGACCACGGATGCAGGCGCCGGACCGCGATGTCCTCGGCGTCCAGGGCCGCGCTCACAGCGCGTCGTCGTCGTGGTCGAGCTGGTGCGCCAGGCGTTCGCGCAGGCGCTCGGCATCGGCCTGGTCCAGGCCGGGTACCGCCACCGCGTTGTGGCGGGTGCCGGCGGTATGCACCACCAGCGTGGACAGGCGCGCGGCGCGCTGCAGCGGGCCGTGGCGCAGGTCCAGGTGCTGCACCCGCGAGATCGGGATGTGCGCCTCGCTCTGCCACCAGCGCCCGCGGCGCAGCGCCAGGCCCTGCGCATCGAGCCGCCAGCGGATCAGGCGATGGCGCTTGAACCCCACCCAGGCACCGCCGAGCGCGCCCAGTGCCGCCGCCGCGGCGCCGATCGGCAGCGCCTGCGCGCTGTGCAGGCCAAGGCCGAAGATGGCCGCGCCGATCAGGATGCTGCAGCCGAGCATGCTGCCGCCGCCGAGCGCGGCCAGCCAGGCGCCACGCACCGGCAGCGGCTGCCAGCCGTCGTCGGCCGGGCCCGCGTCGACCGACGGCGCATCGGCGCCAAGCGCGGCGGCGGGGGGATCCAGGGACGGCGGTGCGGTCACGGCGGGTTCTCGAAGCGGTGGACGGCACAGCATGCGCGCCGGCAGGGTCCGATCGTAACGCGGGCGACGCCCGGCTGCGTTGTCGCCGGGCACGAAGCGCGCAGGTACAGGCATGGAACGCGCCTCGCCGGTCGGAATCCCCGCCGTCGCGCAGGTCCCACGGCCGCAGATCAGCGCACGGCGCGGATCAACGCGTCCACGTCCAGCGCATGCCCGGCGCGGGCCGCCTTGGTGCGCAGATAGCCTTCGTTCTCGGCGGTGATCGTGCCGGTGATCGGGATGCGTTCGACCACCTCGATGCCGGCCGCGCGCAGGCGCTCGGCCTTGGAGGGGTTGTTGGTCAGCAGGCGCACGCGCTGGATGCCGAGTCCGCGCAGCATCGCCACCGCGCTGCCATAGCGGCGCTCGTCGGCGCCGAAGCCCAGTTGCGCGTCGGCGTCGATGGTGTCCAGTCCGTCGTGCTGGTAGCCGTAGGCGCGCATCTTGGTGGCGATGCCGGTGCCGCGGCCTTCCTGGTCCAGGTACAGCAGCACGCCGCCGCCGAGTTCCTTGAGCTTGGCCAGGCCATGCCGCAGTTGGTCGCCGCAGTCGCACTTCAGCGAGCCGAACAGGTCGCCGGTGAGGCAGGAGGAGTGCACCCGCACCGGCACCGGTGCGGACAGGTCGGGCTCGCCGATCAGGATCGCGACCTGGTCGCGCTGCGCCACGCCGCCGCGGAACACCGCGAACTCGCTGTTGCCCAGGTCGCGCAACGGCACCCGGGTGCGGGTCACCAGTTCGTAGTTGCCGGCGGCGCTCAGCGCGCAGCCGTGCTCCAGGTCGTCCAGCTGCAGCGACTGGCAGCCCTGGAAGGCGCTGGTGTCCGCGCCCAGGTCCACTGCGATCATCGCCGGCAGCAGCAGGCCCAGGCGCGCGATCTCCACCGCGCCGGCGTCCAGCGCATCGCCCGGCACCCAGTGCGCCGGCACCGGGCCGTCGCGCAGGTAGGCCAGCGCCGCCAGCGCGTCGTAGGACTGGCCGGCGAGGGCGACGCGCGCGCCCTGCGGCGCGGCCAGGCCCAGCACCTGCGCGCGCGGTGGGGTCAGGAACAGGTAGTGGCGCTGCGCCGCCGCCTGCGCGAAGCTCTGGTAGGACTGCGCGGTGCTGCTGTCCAGCGCCAGCACCGCCCGCGCATGGCCGTGGCGGTCCTCGATGACCACCGGACGCCCGGCACGCAGTTCCGAGGCCGCGCGCTCGCTGCGGATCGCGGCGGGGTCGCCGAAGGCGTGCACGGAGGTGGGGGCGGGGCTGGTCATGCACGACTCCAAATGGGGATCTCCGGCGCCGCTTCAAGGCGTGCCGGCGCCGCAGCGCCCGGCACGCGCGGCTGTGGGCCCGGCGCGGCGGCGGTTCCGGCCGGCCATTGTCGCGTGGTTTGGCCGTGCCGCCAGCATGCGCAGGATGGAACGCACTGTGCGCCGCGCCGCCACGCATCGCATGCAACCGCTGGCCGGCGCGCGGTCACTCACTGGATCGTGGCCGCGATCGCCGGCAGGAGGGGGCGGGCATGTTCAAGCGCGGTCGATTGTTTTCTACTACGCCGGACCCGTTCTCCAGGACCTGCGCATGCACCTCGTCGAATGCACCGAACAGCGCCACGCCGGCGCGATCCTGGACATCTTCAACGAGGCCATCGTCCATTCCACCGCCCTGTACGACTACCGGCCGCGGCCGCCGGAGAGCATGGCCGGCTGGTTCGCGGCCAAGCGTGCTGGCGGCTTCCCGGTGATCGGGGTCGAGGATGCGGCCGACACTCTGCTCGGCTTCGCCAGCTATGGCACCTTCCGCGCCTGGCCGGCGTTCAAGTACAGCGTCGAGCATTCGGTCTACGTGCATCGCGACCATCGCGGCAAGGGCCTGGGGCGGCGCCTGCTGCTGGCGCTGGTCGAGGCGGCGCAGGAACGCGGCGTGCACGTGCTGGTGGGCGGCATAGACGCCAGCAACGTCGGCAGCATCGCGCTGCACGAGCAACTGGGCTTCGTGCACGCCGGCACGGTGCGCGAGGCCGGCTTCAAGTTCGGGCGCTGGCTGGACCTCGCGTTCTACCAGCGCATTCTCGCCAGCCCGGCCGAGCCGCACGACGATTAGCGGCTGCGGCTAGTGCGGATGTTTGGCCGTGGCGTAGGGATTGGGTTCGGCCGGATCCGGGCGCAGCGTGTAGCGCTTGTAGGTCCACTGGTATTGCGCCGGGTCGCGGCGCGCCACCCGCTCCACGCCCTCGTTCAGCGCGGTCGCGGCGCGCAGCGGGTCCGGGTCGGCGATCGCCTCCGGCGCCGGCTGCACCTGCAGCGCGAATTCCAGGTCGTTGCCGACCCGTTCGCACCAGGCGAACAGCACGATCGCGCCGGTGCGCTCGGCCAGCCGGTTGACCAGGGTCATGGTCAGCGCCGGCACGCCGAAGAACGGCGCGAACACGCCGTCGCCGGCCTTGGGCTGCTGGTCCGGCAGGATGCCGACCGCGCCGCCGTCCTTGAGCACCTTGAACAGCTGCCGCACCGCCGGGCCTTCGGCGCGCACCTGGCGCACGTTGTCGCCGCTGCGCACCTTCTGCAGGAAGGCGTCGCCGACGTCGGAGGCCGGCGCGCGGTAGACGATGGCGATGTCCCCGCGCGAGGCCAGCCACTGGTTGAGCAGTTCCCAGTTGCCGAAGTGCGGCGCGGCCACGATCACCCCGCGCCCGGAGGCCAGCGCCGCGTCGTACAGCTCCTGGCCGTAGCGCTGGCGCAGCCGTGCCAGGTTCTGCGCCGGCGGCCGGGTCCACAGCACCAGCGTCTCGAACGCCTGCCGCGCGGTGGAGCGCAGCACGTCGTGGTGCAGCGCGATGCGCTCGCTGGGCAGCAGGTCCGGATAGGCCAGCTCCAGGTTGCGGCGGGTGACCCGGCTCTCGCGCGCGTCCTGGCGCAGCCACAGCCAGGCCAGACCGTCGGCCAGGCGGCGCAGCCACGGCCAGGGCAGGCGCGCCACGGCGGCGGCGCAGCGGTACAGCAGGGTCGCGAGCGTTGCAGGTTTCATCGCCCCAGTTTATCCGCTGCGCCGGTCGCGCCAGGCCCGCGCGATCACGGGACCTAATCGTGGTCACGGATCGCGACCGCTTCCGCCAGCCGCCGCGGCTCGGCCATCATGCGGCGGGATGACAGCAGTCCGCCGAACCCGGATGCTTCCGAGTCCCGAGTCCCGAGTCCCGAGTCCCGCTCATGCTCTCCCTGATCCAACGCGTCACCCAGGCCTCGGTCAGCGTCGATGGCCACCTCATCGGCCAGATCGGTCCCGGCCTGCTGGCGCTGGTCGCGGTGGAGCCGGGCGACGACGAGGCCAAGTTGCAGCGCATGGCCGAGCGCCTGCTCGGCTACCGCGTGTTCGCCGACGCCAGCGGGCGCATGAACCGCTCGCTGCGCGACACCGGCGGCGGTTTGCTGCTGGTCAGCCAGTTCACCCTGGCCGCGGACACCGGCTCGGGGATGCGCCCCAGCTTCACTACCGCCGCGCCGCCGGCCGAGGCTGAACGCGGCTTCAACCGATTGCTGGAAATTTGTCGGGAACGGCATCCGCCGGGGGTGGAAAGCGGGCGCTTCGGTGCCCATATGATCGTCAGCCTGGTCAACGACGGCCCGGTCACCTTCCTGCTCCGGCCTTAATCCGGGGCGCTCCTGGCGGAGCGATTCGCTCCTCGTCCGGCAAGCGGCGGTCCGGGCTGTTATAATGCTAGGTTCACTCATTCATCTACCTGCCGGTGGCGCGAGCACTCATGGCCAACGAACGTCCTGCCCAGCAATCCGACATCAAGCTACTGATCAGCAAGGGCCTGGAACAGGGCTATCTGACCTACGCCGAAGTCAATGACCATCTGCCCGACGACCTGGTCGATCCGGAGCAGATCGAAGACATCATCAGCATGATCAACGGCATGGGCATCGACGTCCATGAAGTCGCCCCCGACGCCGAGACCCTGCTGCTCAACGACGGCAACACCGGCAACCGTGAAGTCGACGACACCGCGGCCGAAGAAGCCGCCGCGGCGCTGACCGCGCTCGACACCGAAGGTGGTCGCACCACCGACCCGGTGCGCATGTACATGCGCGAGATGGGCACGGTCGAGTTGCTGACCCGCGAAGGCGAAATCGCCATCGCCAAGCGCATCGAGGAAGGCCTCAGCCAGGTCCAGGCCGCGCTGGGCGCGTTCCCGCTGGCGGTGGAGACCCTGCTCGAGGACTACGAGCAGCACAAGGAAGGCAAGAAGCGCCTGGCCGAGATCGTGGTCGGCTTCAACGACCTGATCGAGGAAGAGCCGGCGCCGCCGGCGGTGGTCGCCAGCGACGACGATGCCGCCGATGCCGATGCCGACGACGACGACGAGGAAGTCGAAGCCGCCGAGGAAGAGGCCGGCCCGACCGGTCCGGATCCGGCCGAGGTCGCGCGGCGCATGGAAGTGCTGGCCACCGAGTACGCCAAGTTCAAGAAGGCGCACGCCAAGAACGGCGCCGAGCACAAGCTGGTCACCAAGCTGCGCACCGACATCGCCGAGGTGTTCGTCACCTTGAAGCTGCCGCTGCCGCTGACCGACGTGCTGGTGCGCAAGCTGCGCGACACCATGGCCCAGGTCAAGGACCACGAGCGTCGCGTGCTGCACCTGGCCACGCACGTGGCGCGGATGCCGCGCAAGGATTTCATCCGCTCCTGGGAAGGCAACCAGACCAACGTGGCCTGGGTCGACGACGCACTGAAGCGCAAGCAGAAGTGGTCTTCGGCGCTGCGCGACGTCAAGGACCAGATCGTCGCCGAGCAGGAAGCCACCGTGGCGGTGGAGCAGGCGACCTACCTGAGCCTGACCGAGCTGAAGGAAATCAGCCGGGCGATGGCCTATGGCGAAGCCAAGGCGCGCAAGGCCAAGAAGGAAATGGTCGAGGCCAACCTGCGCCTGGTGATCTCGATCGCCAAGAAGTACACCAACCGCGGCCTGCAGTTCCTCGACCTGATCCAGGAAGGCAACATCGGCCTGATGAAGGCCGTGGACAAGTTCGAATACCGCCGCGGCTACAAGTTCTCCACGTATGCGACCTGGTGGATCCGTCAGGCCATCACCCGTTCGATCGCCGATCAGGCGCGCACCATCCGTATCCCGGTGCACATGATCGAGACGATCAACAAGTTGAACCGCATTTCCCGGCAGATGCTCCAGCAGTACGGCCGCGAGGCCACGCCGGAGGAGCTGGCCAAGGAAATGGACATGCCGGAGGACAAGATCCGCAAGGTGATGAAGATCGCCAAGGAGCCGATCTCGATGGAAACCCCGATCGGCGACGACGAGGATTCGCATCTGGGCGACTTCATCGAGGACACCAACGTGGAGTCCCCGATCGAGAACACTACCAACATCAACCTGTCCGAAACCGTGCGCGACGTGTTGGCCGGCCTCACCCCGCGGGAAGCCAAGGTGCTGCGCATGCGCTTCGGCATCGACATGAACACCGACCACACCCTCGAGGAAGTCGGCAAGCAGTTCGACGTCACCCGCGAGCGGATCCGGCAGATAGAGGCCAAGGCGCTGCGCAAGCTGCGTCACCCCAGCCGCTCCGAGCAACTGCGCAGCTTCCTCGATATCGACTGATCGAGCGCGGTTCGCGGCAACGAAAAAGCCCCGCATGTGCGGGGCTTTTTTGTGGGCGAAGGTGCCGAATCAAGCGGTGCGCAGCATCCCTGTAGGAGCGGCTTCAGCCGCGACCGGATCTCACCGGTAACGCCCGGTCGCGGCTGAAGCCGCTCCTACAGGCAGCAGCAGAGAGGCGCCGGATCGACGGCGCCTCGCGTGGTCCGCCTACGCGAACGCCCGGCTGCCGCGCATCACCGCCAGCACATCGTGGCAGGCGCCCATCGTGTGGTAATCGGTCTTGCCGGCCGGGCTCTTCTCGTCGCTGTAGCTGCGGTTGTCGCGGCTGAGGATGCGGAACCAGGCGCCGTAGCGGTGGTCGACCAGGTGTTCCCACGAATACGCCCACAGCTTGTCGTAGGCGGCGCGGTAGCCCGCGTCGCCGCTCGCGGCCAGCAGCCGCGCGGCGGCTGCGATCGCTTCGGCCTGCACCCAGAAGTACTTGTCGTCGTCGCAGAAGTAGGTCGGGCCCTGCGCCACGTCGGACACGCCGACCACCGGCTCGGCTTCGGCGCCGGAGGCGAAGCCGTAGACGATGCCGCCATGCTGCGCGTCCCAGCCGTGCGCCAATGCGGTGTCGAACAGGTGCCGGGCGGTCGGCAGCAGCCACTCCGGCGCAGCGCCATCGGCCGCCTGCAGATGCCCGTGCAACAGCACCAGCAGCTTCGACCATTCCACCTGGTGACCGGGCTGGAAACCCCATGGCCGGAACAGGTCCTTGGGGTTGTCGCGGTTGTAGTCCCAGTCCACCTGCCAGTTGGCGTCGTAGTGCTCCCACACCAGGCCGCCGGCCAGCGCCGCTTGGCGGCGGGTGATGTGGTCGGCGAGCAACAGTGCGCGCTGCAGGTAGCGCGCCTGGCCGCTGGCTTCGTAGGCGGCGATCAGCGCCTCGCACAGGTGCATGTTGGCGTTCTGCCCGCGGTAGCCGGAGAACTGCCAGTCGGGCGTGGCCTCGTCGCGGTACAGGCCGGCGGCCGCGTCCCAGTAGCGGGTTTCCAGCAACTGCCAGGTCTCGTCCATCCACGCCTCGGTATCCAGGCCGGCCTTCTTGGCGGTGGCATAGGCCAGCAGCACGAAGGCGGCGCCGTAGGCGTGCTGGGTGCGGTCCTCGGCCACGCCGTCGCGCAGGGTCCACACGTAGCCGCCGCTGGCGGCGTCGCGGTGCACCTCGCGCAGGTAGTGCAGGCCGTGGCGCGCGGCGTCCAGGTACTCGGCGGCCAGCGCCGAATCGGCGAACTCGTTGGCCGCCATCGCGTAGTTGAAGACGAAGCGGGTACTGCTGACCAGGTGGCGATGGCCGGCGTCGTACACGCTGCCGTCGTCGCGGAAGTAGTGGAAGAAGCCGCCGGCCGGATCGATCGCGCGCGGGTGGTAGAAGGCCATGGTGTCGGCGATATGCGCGCGCAGCACGGCGGCGTCGGCGAAGTCGGGCAGGGGCGTGGCGGGCAGATTCATGCGGTCGCTGGGAGTCATGTGGGTGGGGGAAGGGGAGAACAGCTACGCGCAGGCGCGGCGGCAACGCGCCGCCGCACCGTTTCGCGCGTCAATGCATCGCGCGCGCCACCGGCGTGGCGCCCGGCGCCTCGGCTGGCAGGTTGGCCGACAGCCGCGAGCCGCGCAGGCCGTACCAGAGGATGTAGGCGTAGCACAGCAGCGGGATCACGAAGGCGTGCTGGATGCCGACCACGTCGGCCAGCGCGCCCTGCGCCAGCGGCACCAGCGCGCCGCCGACGATGCCCATGATCAGCAGGCTCGAGGCCTTGCTGGTCAGCGGGCCGAGGCGTTCGATGGCCACGGTGAAGATGGTCGGGAACATGATCGAGTTGAACAGGCCGATCGCGATCACGCTCCACATCGCCACGTGGCCGGTGCTGATCATGGTCACGATCAGTAGCAGCGAAGCGACGCCGGCGAACGCGGCCAGCAGTCTGCGCGCCGGGATCACCTGCAGCAGCGCGGCGCCGGCGAAGCGGCCGACCATCGCGCCGCCCCAGTAGAACGCCAGGTAACGGCTGGCGGTGGCCTCGCTGAGGCCGCCGGTGGTCGGGCCGGAGATGTAGTTGATCAGGAAGCTGCCGATCGACACTTCCGCGCCGACGTACATGAAGATCGCCACCACGCCCCACAGCAGGTGCGACTGGCGCAATGCGTCGCCGAAGCTGTGATGCGACTCGACGCTGCCGGCATCGTCCTCGCGCAGCGACGGGATCCGCATCACCAGCACGAACACCGCCAGCAGCAACAGGCCGCCGGCCAGCAGCAGGTACGGCACCTGCACCGATTGTGCCTGCGCGCCGCGGTAGGCGGCCTGCTCGAGCGCGCTCATCGCCGCGATCTTGTCGGCCGACAGCACCGCGCCGGCCAGGATCAGCGGGCCGATCAGCAGCGGGAAGATGGTGGTGCCCAGCGAGTTCAGCGCCTGCGCGAAGTTGAGCCGGCTCGGCGCCTTGTCCGGATTGCCGATCAGGCTGATGTACGGATTGGCCGCCACCTGCAGCAGGGTGATGCCGCTGGCCAGCACGAACAGCGCGGTCAGGAACAGCGGATACGACGGCAGCCGCGCGGCCGGGTAGAACATCGCCGCGCCGATCGCCGCGACCACCAGGCCGATGACGATGCTGCTCTTGTAGCCCACCCGCGCCACCACCGCACCGGCCGGCAGCGACATCAGGAAGTACGCGCCGAAGAAGGTGAACTGGATCAGCATCGACTGCGCGTAGTTCATCTGGAACACGGCTTTCAGATGCGGGATCAGCACATCGTTGAGGCTGGTCAGGCCGCCCCAGGTGAAGAAGATCATGCTGACCACCGCGATGGCGGCAGTGTTGGACAGCGGACGACGGCTCATGCAGCGACTCCGGGAACGGGCGATAGGGCGACACGGCTGCTGGCACGCAGGCACAACCGGGACGGGGCGATGGTAAGCGCAGGCAGCGCCTGTTGCTGGCGCAGTGCATCCAGCACCAGTCGTGCGGCCTGCATGCCGCATTCGCGCGGGGCGACGGCGACGGTGGACAGCGGCGGGGTGGCGACGGCGGCTTCGGCGATGTCGTCGAAGCCCATCAGCGCGTAGTCGCGACCGGCGTGGCGGCCGCGTTCGGCCAGGCCGCTGGCCAGGCCCAGCGCGACCACGTCGTTGTAGCAGACCAGCGCGGTCGGCAGCGGATCGCGTGCGCACAGCGCGCCGGCCTGGCGCGCGGCTTCCAGCCGGGTCGGCGCGCATTCGATCAGCCAGTCCGGATCGGCGGCGACGCCGGCGGCGGCGAGCGCGTCGCGGTAGCCGGCGCGGCGTTCGGCGCAGGAACTGGACTGGCGGTGGCCGCCGAAGAACGCGATCGCGCGGTGGCCCAGCGCCAGCAGGTGCTCGGTGGCCAGGCGTGCGCCGCGGCGGTTGTCCAGCGCCAGCAGCGGCCAGTCGCCGTCCAGCGCGCGGTTGAACAGCAGCACCGGCAGCCGCGTGCCCAGCAGCTGGCGCAGCCGCGCCGCGTCGGTGTTCTCGGTCGGCGACAGGATCAGCGCCGCCGGCTGGTGCTCGATCAGCGAGGCCAGTACGGTGTGCTGGCGCTCCGGCGATTCGCCGGTACTGCCCATCAGCATCACGTAGCCGGCCTCGGCCAGCGCCGCGTCCACGCCGCCGGCGAACTCGGCGAAGAACGGATTGGCCAGGTCGTTGACCACCAGCGCCACCGCGTTGGAGGCGCGCCCGCGCAGGCTGGCCGCGCCGCGGTGGTAGACGTAGCCTTGCCGCGCGATCTCCGCCGCCACCCGCGCGCGCGTGTCCGCGTGCACCAGCGGGCTGTTGCGCAGCACCAGCGACACGGTCGCCCGCGACACGCCGCAGGCGGCGGCGATGTCGGACACGGTGACGCGTTTGTCGGCGGGGGACGACGGCACGGCGATTAGACCGGTTCAAAAGGCCGCCCATCCTGCGCCGTCGTGACCCACCGCGCATTTTGCAGTGCAGCAAAAGGCGCGGCGGCTTTTGTGGTATCCGTTTTGGACCGATTCGATCCGGGGAGGACTCCATGCGTAGCACCTTGACCAAGCGCGCCGTCGCCGCGCTGCTGCTGGCCGCGCTGTGGCCGGCGGCGAACGCCGCCACCCGGCAGGCCGCCACCGACCCGGGCGAGCGCGCGGTCGCCGCGGTGGACCCGTTCATCGGCACCGGCGGGGAAGGCCATACCTACCCCGGTGCCACGGTGCCGTTCGGCATGGTCCAGCTGAGTCCGGACACCCGCATCCAGCCGCGCAAGGAGGCCTACGGCTGGGCCGCCGGCTACCGCTACGACGACCGCAGCCTGGTCGGCTTCTCCCACACCCACTTCTCCGGCACCGGCCATTCCGACCTGGGCGACGTGCTGCTGATGCCGATCAGCGGCGCGGTGCGGCTGGAGCGCGGCGACCCGGACAAGCCCGGCAGCGGCTACAGCTCGCGCTTCCGCCACGACGACGAGCGCGCCGAACCCGGCTACTACGCGGTGACCCTGGACGACTACAAGGTGCGCGCCGAACTCACCGCCAGCGCTCGCGCCGGCGTGCACCGCTACACCTTCCCCAAGGGCCAGCCGGCGCACGTGCTGCTGGACTTGCGCACCAGCATGTACGACTACCCCGGCAAGATCAGCTGGTCGCGGCTGCGCCTGCGCGCCGACGGCACCGTCACCGGCTTCCGCGAAACCCGCGGCTGGGCGCCGGGCCGGCAGCTGTACTTCGCCATGCGCTTCTCGCAACCGCTGCGCGGCCACGCCTTCCACAACACCGAGCAGGACGTTGCGTACAGGGGTTTCCCGCCGCCGGGCGACAACGACCCGGCGCAGCGCGCGCAGATCGAAGGCCGCCAACTGGTGGGCAGCTTCGATTTCGGCGACGCCGGCCGCGAACCGCTGCTGGTGAAGGTGTCGATCTCGCCGGTCAGCGAGGACAGCGCCGTCGCCAACCTCGAAGCCGAGGTGCCGGGCTGGGATTTCGACGGCGTGCGCCGCGCCGCACGCGCGCAGTGGGCGCAGGCCCTGGGCGCGGTGGAAGTGGATGCGCCGCCGCAACAGCGCACCCAGTTCTACACCGCGCTGTACCACAGCCTGCTCGGTCCCACCCTGTTCATGGACAGCGACGGCCGCTACCGCGGGCCGGACAACGCCGTGCACCAAGCGCAGGGCTATACCAACTACTCCACGTTCTCGCTGTGGGACACCTACCGCGCGCTGCACCCGCTGCTGACCCTGGTGCAGCCGCCGCAGCGCACCAACGACATCGTCAACTCGTTGCTCGCGCATCGCCAGCACAGCCCGTACGGGGTGCTGCCGGTGTGGTCGTTCCAGGGCCTGGAGACCTGGTGCATGATCGGCTACCACGCCGTGCCGGTGATCGCCGACGCCTACATGAAGGGCATCCGCGGCTACGACACCGACGCCGCGCTCGAGGCGATGGTCGCCAGCGCCGACTACGGCCCCTACGACGGCATCGCCCAATACCGCGAACTGGGCTACGTACCGATCGACGAGGAAGGCGAGGCCGCGTCCAAGACCCTGGAATACGCGTTCGACGACTGGACCATCGCGCGCATGGCGCAGGCGATGGGCCGCACCGAGATCGCCGGCACTTTCGAAAAGCGCGCCGGCAACTGGCGCCATGCCTTCGACGCCAAGACCGGCTTCATGCGCGCGCGCAAGCGCGACGGCAGTTTCCGCGAGCCGTTCGAACCCAGCGCCAGCGGCTACGGCAGCGACTACACCGAAGGCAATGCCTGGCAATACTCCTGGTACGTGCCGCAGGACGTGGCGGGCCTGGCCCGCGCGCACGGTGGCGAAGACAAGCTGCTGGCGCGGCTGGACCAGGTGTTCGAGGCCAAGGTCGATCCCAAGGTGTTCGAACACATGGAAGACATCACCGGCTTGATCGGCTGGTATGCGCATGGCAACGAGCCCAGCCACCACGTCGCATATCTGTATGCGTACGCCGGGCAGCCCTGGCGCACCCAGGCGCGGCTGCAGCAGATCATGCGCAGCCAGTACGCGGCGCGTCCCGATGGCCTGGCCGGCAACGACGACCTGGGGCAGATGTCGGCGTGGTACGTGTTCACCGCGCTGGGCTTCTATCCGGTGGCGCCGGCCAGCAACCAGTACATCATCGGCCGCCCGTTCCTGCCGCACGCCACCTTGGTCCTGCCCAACGGCAAGCGTTTCAGCGTGGTGGCCGAGGGCCTGGACGACGCGCATCCCTACATCGGCAGCGTCACCCTCAACGGCCGTCCGCTGGACCGCGCCTTCCTGCGCCACGAGGAGATCATGGCCGGCGGTGAACTGCGCTTCACTCTGCAGGCCGAGCCGAACACCGCCTGGGCTGCGGGCGAGGGCGCGCAGCGCGCGTTTTCGATGAGCGAAGGCGGGGAGGGCGCGCAGCGGGGGCAGTAGCGCCCCGGCGAGTGCCCCGTGCCGAGGCCGCCCGCCCCGTGCGTGTGGCCGCAGCGTGCCTATGGCGCAACGGTTAAAACAGAGGGCTCGTAGTCCTCAGGTGCGAATCCCGCCAGAGCCACCACAAGCCAGGCGCTTTGGCGTCCGCCCAGTGCCTTTTGTGCCATCGGAGAAGTGCCGGAAACTCGGCGCGCGCGAAGTGATTTCACGACTGGCACGCCGCGCGATTGCCGCGCCCGTCCTAGGCGGCAGCCGATGCCCGGCTGCGTCCTGCTGTCGTCACGGCTCTCATGCACGGCCGGCACTGTCGGCAACGGCCGCTGAGACCGTCACGCACTGCGTTGGGCATCGAAGTGCTGCCGGCATTGGCGGAAATCTTCGGCGCGTTCCACCACCCACGTCCACATGGGAATCATCAAAACCAGCAGGTTCTTGCCCAATGGGGTGATGCTGTACTCGACGCGAGGAGGCACCTCATTGAAATCGTGCCTGCCGATCAGGCCATCCCGTTCGAGTTGCCGGAGGGTGCGCGTGAGCATGCGCTGCGTGATCCCGGTCATCCTGCGCGCGAGATCCGCATGCCGCAGCGTTCCGTAAACGCCAAGCGCGTGGATGATGCCCAGGGACCAGCGATTGCCTGCGTGCGCCAGAACCTCGCGGCGTAGCCCATCGTCGTCGGCGCTCATCCCGTCGCATATCAGTTGGGAATGCTGCAGGAGTTCATCGGAACTCATGAATGGAGCGGTCGGTATCACGGGTGTGCCTTCTTCTGTGTGGTCTGTGCGGCAGGCAGAATCGCCGCCATCGTACACACACATGGTGATTCAATGGCTTCTCGCGCCAGCAACACGTCTTCCCAGTCGATCCTGGTCTTGGGAGCAGGAGAGCTTGGGATGCCCGTCATCCGCAACCTGTCACGGCTCGCGAAGGAACATGACGCGGCGCGCATCAGCGTCATGCTGCGTCCCGCGTCCATCGCATCGAAACTGCCCGAAAAGCGGCGCGTGGTGGAGGAGATCCGTTCGCTGGGAGTGGATATCGTCGCCGGTGATCTTGTCATGGCGAGCGCGGACGAGTTGGCCGATGCCTTCTCCGGATTCGAGACGGTCATTGGATGCACCGGCTACGCTGCCGGTCGCGATACGCCGATGAAGGTCGCGCGCGCCGCCGTGAAGTCCGGCGCCCCCAGGTACTTCCCATGGCAGTTCGGTGTCGATTTCGATGCCATCGGACGCGGTGGCCCTCAGGATCTATTCGACGCGCAACTGGACGTACGCGACTATCTGCGCGCACAGACCGCGATGGAATGGGTCATCGTTTCCACCGGAATGTTCACCAGCTATCTGTTCGAGCCGGCATTCGGCGTGGTCGATCTCCCTGGGCGGAAGGTCAACGCGTTGGGCTCGGCGACCAATGCCGTTACGCTGACCACGCCGGAGGACATCGGCGCAATGACCGCGCGCATCGTCTTCCACTCGCCCATGATGCGTAACGAGATCGTGTACCTCGCGGGCGATACGATCGGCTATGGCGAACTTCCGGGAATTCTCGAGAAGACGTTCGGCGCACCGTTCGAGCTCGCGGTATGGAGCGTTCCTCAGCTCATGCAGGAACTGGCGGAAGATCCGGCGAACATGATCAAGAAGTACCGCGCGGCCTTTGCGCAGGGGAAGGGCGTCTCGTGGGACATGGAGCGCACCTTCAACTTCAAGATCGGCGCCGAGCTGGAAAATGTCGAGGGCTGGTTGAAAGCCAACGTCCAGATTCCCTGACTGGTACCGGCGTCGTCTGTCCCGCCTGCGGATGCGGACGATGCCCCACTGGAAAGCGTATGCGCCGACGCCGGCAGGCGCACGCCGGGCACGGACGCTACTTCGCCTTCAGCGCGACGTCCTTCGCCGCGCGATCGATGATGTCGGCCACCACCTTCGGCTGGGTCATGAACACGGCGTGGCTGGCGGCGACGCGGATGATGGTCGCGTCGATGCGTTCCGCCATGTGCACCAGCATGGCCTGGTCGAACGCCTTGTCCTCGGTGGCGATCACCGCCCAGCTGGGCTTGCTGCGCCATGCGGCGTGCGCGAGCGGGGTCTGGAAGGCCGTCATGTTGATCGGCACCTGCGCGGCGCGGAGGAAGGCCGCATCGGCATCGGTCGTGTCGTGGGCGAAGCCGGCCTTGAACGTCTTCGGGCTGATGAAGCCGTAGCCGTCGCGACCGGTCTCGATGACGAACTCGGGCGTGGGCGCGAAACCGGCGTACTGCTGCGCCGTGGTTTCGCCCGCGTCCGGCGCCAGGGCCGAGACGTAGACCAGGCCGGCCACGTTGGCATGGACGCCGGCCTCGGTGATCACCGTGCCGCCCCAGGAGTGGCCGACGAGGATGGCGGGACCGTCCTGGCGGTCGAGCACGCGACGCGTGGCCTGGACGTCGTCGGCCAGCGAGGTCAGCGGGTTCTGCACGATGGAGACGCGGTAGCCGCGCGCGGTCAGGTCGTCGTGCACCGCGCGCCAGCCGGCACCGTCGGCGAACGCGCCGTGTACCAGGACGACGTTGTGCACGCCTCCGCGCAGCGGCGCGGTCGCGTGATCGGCAGCGTGGGCCGAGGCAAGGCTGGCGACGGCGAGGGCGGCGGCCAGCATGGAACGGACGACCTTGAACATGGGCGTTTCCTCTCGAGTGGGTGTGGGCCGTCCTGCGACGTTGCCCGTACGCGTCAGACGGTCGGCACGGTGCCGCCATCGATGATGTATTCGGCGCCCGAGATGGAGGCCGCGCGCGGCGAGACCAGGAAGGCGATCAGGTCGGCGACTTCGTCCGGCGTGGCGGGGCGCCCCAGCGGAATGCCGCCCAGTGAATCCATGACCAGTTGCCTGCCGCCGTCGCGATCCGTGCCCGCCTGGGCCGCGACGCGTTCGACCAGCGCGGCGGAGGCTTCCGTGTCGATCCAGCCCGGTGATACGCGTACGACGCGCACGCCCTTGGGCGTGACCTCCTTGGACAGCGCCTTGCTGTAGGTCGACAGCGCCGCCTTCGCCGCCGCGTACGCCATGGTCGCTTCCGGCAGCGGCAACAGGCGCTGGATCGAGGCGACGTGGAGGATCACGCCGGCGCCCTGCGCCAGCATCGCCGGCAGCAACGCGCGGTCCAGCCGCACGGCCGACATCAGGTTCAGATCGAGCGCCCGCGTCCATTGCGTGTCGTCCAGTGCGGCGAAGCCGCCCGCCGGCGCGGATGAACCACCCACCACGTTGACCAGGATGTCGATCCCGCCGAGATGCTGGAGCGCCGCATCGGCGGCCCGGCGGGCGCCGTCGGCCGTGGCCAGATCGGCGGCGAGATAATGGACGCCGGTGACCGGCTGCGCCGGCGGCGAGAGCGCCGTCGCGACCACGTGGGCATCGGCCTGGGTCAGCGCGCGGACCACGGCGGCGCCGGCCCCGCGCGTGCCGCCGGTGACCAGGGCGCGCCGGCCGGCGAGGCGCAGATCGAAGCTCACGGCGCGATCTCCAGCGAGCCGATCCTGCCGCGCTCGAGCGTGAAGACGTAGCGCAGGTCTATCGGGCTGCCGGGGAAATCGCCGGCGACGTGTCCGGTCACGATGTAGCGCCCGCCGTCCCGCTGCAGCGTGCGCGGTTCGGTGGTGTAGGTGTAGCGGGTGGAGGTGTCCGCTTTCCAGGCCTCGATCGCCGCTTGCCCCTGGTGGGTCTTGCCCTCGTCGCGCACGCTGCCGTTCGGGGTGAAGCAGCGGGCGACGGCTTGGCCGTCCTGGGTGTCCGCCTGGAAGTAGGCGGCGATCGGCTCGGGCAGGTTCAGTGCGTTCATCGGTTGTGCTCCCTCTGGGTCCATGGACGCAGAGTGGCGCGACCGCATCGGTAAGAGAATCGCCTACTATCCGATCAGGCCATGTAGAAATGGATGCACAATGCGCGGGGCGGAGTTTGCGGAACTGAAGGCATTCGTGGCCGTGGTGGAACGCGGCAGTTTCGCCCGCGCGGCCGATCATCTGGGCTTGTCGCGGTCCGCCCTCTCGCAGGTCATCCGGCAACTGGAATCGCGGTTGGGCGTGCGCCTGTTGAACCGGACCACGCGTAGCGTCTCGCCGACGGAACCGGGACAACGCCTGCATGAACGGATCGCGCCGATGCTGCGCGAGATGGACGACGCCGTCGCGCAGGCGGTCGGCAGCAACGCGCGCGCTGCCGGCACCTTGCGGATCAACACGCTCAGCATGGCGGCGAAGAACGTGATCGCGCCGCGCCTGGGCCGCTTTGCGCGCGCGCATCCGCAGGTGGTGCTGGACATCGTGATCGACGACGGCCTGAGCGATATCGCCGGCGAGGGCTTCGACGCCGGCATCCGCGTGGGCGGACGCCTGCAGAAGGACATGGTGGCGGTCCGCCTCACCCCGGACGTCGCGCTGCTCGCGGTGGCCTCGCCCGACTACCTCGCGCGGCATGGCGAGCCGAAGACCCCGGCCGAGCTGGCGCGTCACGCCTGCATCAACTGGCGCTTTCCCGGCAGCGGCAGGATCGCGGGCTGGGAGTTCAGGAAGAAGGGCAGGAGTACGGAGGTGGTCGGCGAAGGCCAGGTGATCGCCAATCACCAGGACATCGTCGTCCCCGCCGCCCTGCAGGGGCTGGGCATCACCTACGCCTACAACGACGACGGCATCGCCGAGGCCTTGCGGGACGGCCGGCTGAAACGCGTGCTGGCGGATTGGTCGCCGACGGTGCCCGGCTTGTATCTCTACTACTCCAGCCGCCGCTACATGCTCCCTGCATTGCGCGCGTTCATAGATTGCCTGCTCGATCGGGACCTGGGCCAGGCGGGAGCATGATCGAACGCGGATGGCGGTAGCGTCGGATCAGCCGGCTGCCGAATCAGCCATGAGTGCCGCATTCGTCATCGGCCTCGTCTCTGGCAGCGCTTCTTCCCGCCGCGTACCCGCCCCGGCGCTGATCAACGGCAAGCGCTTGGTGATCGCCAGGGCCTGAAGACGTGCATCCCTACAGCGGTCGCGCCATCCTGCCGCCACGCCGGCGCCGTGGTATGCGCGCCCCATAGCGCGACGGCAGTGACGCCGCGGTGCGCAATCCCGTGGCGAGCGCGTGAACGTGCGGTGACGTTAAGACGTGGACGCCGTTGCGGGCGCGCCTCGCTTCCTTCGCAGACGTCCGGACAGCGGTGTTCCGGCGCCGATGCCGCTGCGTGACGGTGGCGCATGCATCGGGCGCCGCGTATGCGTCTGCTTAATGCCATGAACACATTTCATTGGCATCGCCTGTGGTCTTGTGGCGCCGTCGCATCGCATCGAGCGGCATCGGCGCCCGGCACCGAATCCGATTTGCGGATGCGGCACATCGTGCAGATGCATTCCGTCTCCGTCCTGTGCGACGGCCGATCCGGCTGCCGATGGCAAGCGCCGCTGTCTGGATCGTGCACTCCCCATCACGCGAACGGGATCTCCGAATGCATGTCTGCCTGCTGTCCCCCTTGACCCACCACGATGCGGCCGCGCTGGAGGCGGCCATGGCGGCCGCACAGGCCAATGGCTGCGACCACGTGGTGCTGCCCAACCCGTTCGCGCAGGACCCGCAAGGCCGGCTGGCCGATCCGGCCGCCGACGATGCCGCCGGCGACGCGCGGCTGCAGCAGTGGCTGGCGCTGGCGCAGAAGCACGGCTTGAAGCTGCTGGTCGACCTGCGCATCGACGAGATCGGCGGCGGCAGCCGCCTGCTGCAGGAGCATCCGCACTGGTTCCGCGCGCGCACCTCGGCGCTGCCCGATCCGCGCGCCCAGCGCGGCACGCCGGAGATCGCCCAGGGCCGCTTCGCCTATGCCGAAGAAGGCGCGGGCCTGGCGCAGTGGTGGAGCGTGCGCCTGCGCGATTGGCTGCGCGGCGGCCTGGCCGGGTTCCGGGTGCTGCAGCCGCAGCGCGCGCCGGCCACGCTGTGGCGCAGCCTGATCGAGGACGTGCACGCGCAGCTGCCGGCGACGACGTTCCTGGCCTGGACCCCGGGCCTGGGCCTGGAGGCCCTGCGTGGGTTGCACGGCGCAGGCTTCGATGCGGCGTTCTCGTCGCTGGCCTGGTGGGACGGACGCGGCAGCTGGTTCTTCGACGAGGACGTGGCACTGCGCAGCCTGGCGCGCCGGGTCGTCGCTACCATCGATCCCGATGCGCCGTCCGACGCGCCGCCGCCGCTGCAGCGCGCGCAACGCGCCAAGCTGGCCGCCGCGTTTGGCGATGCCTGGGCGATCGCCGCGCCGACTGAACTCCCGGTGCCGGCCGACGCCGACGATGCCGCCGATGCCACCCCGGTGGCGCCGACCGAGGCCATGGCCGATCTGCATCTGCGCCCGCTGCTGCGCGATGGCGCGCTGACCGCCGTGGCGGTGGAACCGCGCGGCGCCGCGCCGTGGCTGGTGCTGCTCAACAGCGACCGCGACCACCTGCTGCCGGTGCCCGGCTCGGCGCTGCTGCGCCTGCTCGGCGACAGCGAGGCGCTGCTCAGCGACCAGGGCGAGCCGATCCAGGGCGACCAGGGGGGCACCCTGGAAGCGGGCGAAGTGCGGGTCTACCGCAGCGTGCCGGCGCGCCCGGTGCTGGCCGCCGCGCGCGCCCGCACGCCAGCCGATGTCGCCGCCGGCGCGGCGCGTGTGTGTATCGAGGCGGTGACGCCCTCGGTGGACGACGGCCGCTTTCCGGTCAAGCGCACCGTCGGCGACCGCATCTGCGTGGAGGCCGACGCGTTCTGCGACGGCCACGACCGCATCGCGGTGGCGCTGCTGTGGCGCGCCGCCGATGCGCGCACCTGGTCCAGCGCGCCGATGCGCGCGCTGGGCAACGACCGCTGGCGCGGCGAGTTTCCGCTGGAGCGGCTGGGCCGCTACGAGTTCCGCATCGAGGCCTGGCGCGACGTGTTCGCCACCACCCACGCCGACCTGGAAAAGAAGCGCGCCGCCGGCACGCTGCTGCCGGTGGACGTGCAGGAAGCGCTGGCCCAGGTCGAGGCGGCGCGCGCGCGCAGCCGTGGCGCGCTGGCGGCACGGCTGAAGGCAATCGTTGCGCGCATCACCCGCAGCGACGATCCGGCCGCACGCGCGGAGATCCTGCTGGAGCCCGGCACCGCCGAGGCGATGGCGCGCGCCGACGACAAGCCGTTCCGCACCGAATACCCGATGACCTTCCGCGTCGAGGCCGAGCGCCGCGGCGCGCACTTCTCCAGCTGGTACGAACTGTTCCCGCGTTCGCAGAGCGGCGACCTGGCGCGCCACGGAACTTTCGACGACGTGATCGCGCGCCTGCCGCATATCCGCGCGATGGGCTTCGACGTGCTGTACATGCCGCCGATCCACCCGATCGGCGAGAAGAACCGCAAGGGCCGCAACAACGCGGTCACCGCGCAACCTGGCGAGCCCGGCAGTCCGTACGCGATCGGCTCGGCCGAAGGCGGGCACACCGCGGTCCACGCCGAACTGGGCGGGCTGGAAGGCTTCCGCCGGCTGCGCGCCGCCGCCGCCGCGCAAGGCCTGGAACTGGCGCTGGATTTCGCGATCCAGTGCGCGCCGGACCACCCGTGGCTGCGCGAGCATCCGGACTGGTTCACCTGGCGCGCCGACGGCTCGATCCCGTACGCGGAGAATCCGCCGAAGAAGTACCAGGACATCGTCAACGTCGATTTCTACGCCAGCGGCGCGGTGCCGGAGCTGTGGAACGCGCTGCGCGACGCGGTGCTGTTCTGGGTCAACGAAGGCGTCAACCTGTTCCGCGTCGACAACCCGCACACCAAGCCGTTCCCATTCTGGGAATGGCTGATCGCCGAAGTGCGCGGCCGCCACCCGCAGGTGGTGTTCCTGTCCGAAGCCTTCACCCGGCCCAAGCCGATGTATCGGCTGGCCAAGGTCGGTTTCTCGCAGTCGTACACCTACTTCACCTGGCGCCAGCACAAGGCCGAACTGCAGGCCTACATCGAAGAGCTCAATGCCGGCACGCCGCGCGAATGCTTCCGCCCGCACTTCTTCGTCAACACGCCGGACATCAACCCGGTGTTCCTGCAGCGCAGCGGCCGCGGCGGCCACCTGATCCGCGCCGCGCTGGCGACCACGCTGTCGGGCCTGTGGGGCATGTACCAGGGCTTCGAACTTTGCGAGGCCACGCCGCTGGCGCCGGGCAAGGAGGAATACCTGGATTCGGAGAAGTACCAACTGCGCGTGTGGCCCGAGCGTGCGCCCGGCGACATCGTCGACGAGATCACCCGCCTGAACCTGCTGCGGCGCCAGCACCCGGAACTGCA
The DNA here is from genome assembly GCF_025666195.1 of Xanthomonas sp. CFBP 8443. Lineage (NCBI taxonomy): Bacteria > Pseudomonadati > Pseudomonadota > Gammaproteobacteria > Lysobacterales > Lysobacteraceae > Xanthomonas > Xanthomonas sp. CFBP 8443. The sequence goes on along the minus strand of NZ_CP102592.1, from coordinate 4,539,274 downwards.
GTCGCACCTGGGCACGCGTTTCTACGTGGCGCACAACGACCAGGTGCTGTACTTCGGCAAGTTCCTCGACGAAGCGCATCTGGCGCGCAGCCGCAGCCTGGTGCTGGTGGCGATCAGCCTGGACCCGCACGCGGCGCAGGAGGCGCAGATCGAAGTGCCGCTGTGGGAACTGGGCCTGCCCGACCACGCCAGCGTCGCCATGCAGGACCTGTGGGACGGCCACGCCTTCGCCTGGCACGGCAAGCAGCAAACCATTCGCCTCGATCCGTCGCGGCCGTTTTCCCTATGGCGTATCCGCGCCGGAGCCACTTCATGAATGCTGCAGTTCCCTTGTCCGCCGACAGCGAGGCAAGCCCGCTCGCGCACGATGCACTCTGGTACAAGGACGCGATCATCTACCAGGTGCACGTCAAGTCGTTCTTCGATTCCAACGACGACGGCATCGGCGATTTCCCCGGCCTGATCTCCAAGCTCGACTACATCGCCGACCTCGGCGTAGACACCATCTGGCTGCTGCCGTTCTATCCCAGCCCGCGCCGTGACGACGGCTACGACATCGCCGAATACATGGCCGTGCACCCGGACTACGGCAGCATCGCCGACTTCGAACGATTGGTGGCGCAGGCGCACGCGCGCGGCATCCGCATCGTCACCGAACTGGTGATCAACCACACCTCCGACCAGCATCCGTGGTTCCAGCGCGCGCGCAACGCGCCCGCCGGCTCGCCGGAACGCGACTTCTACGTGTGGTCCGACAGCGACCAGGACTACGCCGGCACCCGCATCATCTTCTGCGACACCGAGAACTCCAACTGGACCTGGGATCCGGTCGCCGGGCAATACTTCTGGCACCGTTTCTACTCGCACCAGCCGGACCTGAACTTCGACAACCCGGCGGTGCTGGAGGCGGTGCTGGAAGTGATGCGCTTCTGGCTCGACCTGGGCGTGGACGGGCTGCGCCTGGACGCGGTGCCGTACCTGATCGAGCGTGACGGCACCTCCAACGAGAACCTGCCCGAGACCCACGCCATCCTGCGCCGCATCCGCGCCACGCTGGATGCCGAATACCCCGACCGCATGCTGTTGGCCGAGGCCAACATGTGGCCGGAAGACACCCAGCAATACTTCGGCGAGAACGCCGACGAATGCCACATGGCGTTCCACTTCCCGCTGATGCCGCGCATGTACATGGCCATCGCGCGCGAGGACCGTTTCCCGATCACCGACATCATGCGCCAGACCCCGGAAATCCCGGAGACCTGCCAGTGGGCGATCTTCCTGCGCAACCACGACGAGCTGACCCTGGAGATGGTCACTGATTCGGAGCGCGACTACCTGTGGCAGACCTACGCCGCCGACCGTCGCGCGCGCATCAACCTGGGGATTCGCCGGCGCCTGGCGCCGCTGCTGGAGCGCGACCGCCGCCGCATCGAACTGATGACCTCGCTGCTGCTGACCATGCCCGGCACCCCGGTGCTGTACTACGGCGACGAGATCGGCATGGGCGACAACATCCACCTCGGCGACCGCGACGGCGTGCGCACGCCGATGCAGTGGTCGATCGACCGCAACGGCGGCTTCTCGCGCGCCGACCCGGCCGCGCTGGTGCTGCCGCCGATCATGGATCCGCTGTATGGCTTCCAGGCGGTCAACGTCGAAGCGCAGCAGCGCGACCAGCATTCGTTGCTGACCTGGACCCGGCGCATCCTGTCGGTGCGCAAGCGCTACCGCGCCTTCGGTCGTGGCCAGCTGCGCTTCCTGTACCCGGGCAACCGCCGCCTGCTCGCCTACCTGCGCTGCCACGAGGACGAGACCGTGCTGTGCGTGGCCAACCTGTCGCACACGCTGCAGGCGGTGGAGCTGGACCTGTCCGAATTCGAAGGCCGCGTGCCGGTGGACATCATCGGCGGCGGCAGCTTCCCGCCGATCGGACGGCTGACCTACCTGCTCACCGTGCCGGCGTTCGGCTTCTATGCGTTCCAGTTGGTCGGCAACGCCACGCTGCCGGACTGGCACGTGCCCGCGCCGATGCCGCTGCCCGACTACCAGACCCTGGTGCTGCGCGGCGCGGTCGACGCCAATGCGCTGCTGCCGCACCTGGGCACGCTCGAACGCGACGTCCTGCCGACCTGGCTGTCCACGCGGCGCTGGTTCGCGGCCAAGGACCGCGCGCTGCGCGGCGTGCGCATCGCGCGGCGCACGCCGCTGCCCGGTCCCGACGGGCTGACCCTGCTGGAGATCGAGGCGGAGCTGGAGCACGGCGAACACGAGCGCTACATCCTGCCGCTGGGCATCGTCTGGGACCGCGAACAGCCAAGCGTGCTGGCCGAGCAATTGGCGCTGGCGCGGGTGCGCCACGGTCGCGAAGTCGGTTATCTCACCGACGGCTTCGCGCTGAAGTCGCTGACCCGCACCATGCTCGGCGCCTTGCGCGAGCGCACCGTGCTGTCGATCGACGGCGAGAGCCATGCCGGCGCCGATGCCGCGCCCGAGCAGATCCGCTTCTGCGCCACGCAGGCGCTGGCCGCCGTCGCGATTGCGGACGATGCCGAGATCCGCTGGCTGTCGGCCGAGCAGAGCAACAGCTCGCTGATCGTCGGCGACAAGGCGGTGTTCAAGCTGCTGCGCCGCGTCTCCGCCGGCATCAATCCGGAGATCGAGATTGGCGAGCGCCTGACCAGCATCGGTTATGCCAACGCCGCCCCGCTGCTCGGCCACGTCACCCGCGTTGACGTGCAGGGCGGGGAGACCACGCTGGCGCTGCTGCAGGGCTTCGTGCGCAACCAGGGCGATGCCTGGCGCTGGACCCTGGATCACCTGGCGCGCGGCGCCGAAGAGTACGCCGCCGCGCAGGACGATGCCGCGCGGCACGAAAGCGTGGCCGGCTACGACGCCTTCGCCGAGGTGGTCGGCCGGCGCCTGGCGGAATTGCACGACGTGCTGGCCCAGCCCACCGACGCCGCTGCGTTCGCGCCGCAGGCGGTGGACGTCGCCGCGGCGCAGCGGGTGGTTGCGGGCGTGGCGCACGAGGTGCAGGCGATGTGGGACACGCTGGTCGCGCATCGCGACGTCAGCGACGACGGCGAGCGCGCCGCCGTGGACGCGCTGCTGGCGGAACGGCCGCGCCTGGACGCGTGGCTACAGCAGGCGCCGGCCTTGCTCGACGGCGCGTTGCTGACCCGCGTGCACGGCGATTTCCATCTCGGCCAGATCCTGGTCGCGTTCGACGACGTAGTGCTGATCGACTTCGAAGGCGAGCCGGCCAAGTCGCTGGACGAACGCCGCGCCAAGGCCAGCCCGCTGCACGACGTGGCCGGCTTCCTGCGCTCGCTGGACTATGCCAGCGAAGTCTCCGCCCGCGGCGAAGAAGGTACCGCCGCGCGTGCCGGCGTCGGCCTGGACAGCGCGCTGGACGCGTTCCTGTCCGCATTCCGTAGCCGCGCCAGCGCCACCTTCCTGTCCGCCTACCGCAAGGTGCTCGACGCCAGCCCGCACCCGTGGGTGGCACCGGCCGCCTTCGAGGCCACCACCTTGTTGTTCCTGATCGAGAAAGCCAGCTATGAAATTCGCTACGAGGCTGCCAACCGCCCGGCCTGGATCATGGTGCCGATACAGGGACTGTTGCGCATACTCGAACGCTTTCCTGCGCCTGAGGAGGCGATTCGATGAGTGATGTCGGCCACACCTGGGACGAAGCAACGCTGCGTGCGTTCGCCAATGCCCGCCACGGCGATCCGTTCGCCGTGCTCGGTGCGCACCGCATCGGCGACGCGCGCGTGCTGCGCAGCCACCTGCCCGGCGCCGAAGCGGTGACCGCGGTACTCGAAGACGGCCGCGAGGTGCCGCTGCAGGAAGGCCCCAGCCCGGGCTTCTTCGCCGCCACGCTGCCCGACGACGGCCGCTATCGGCTGCGCATCCGCTGGCCCGGCGGCGAACAGGAGACCGAGGACGCCTACGCGTTCGGCCCGCAGCTGAGCGATTTCGACCTGCACCTGATTTCCGAAGGCCATCACCTGCACCTGGCCGACGCGCTGGGCGCCAACGTGGTCGAGGTCGACGGCGTGCGCGGCACCCGCTTCGCGGTGTGGGCGCCCAACGCCACCCGCGTGGCGGTGATCGGCGATTTCAACAGCTGGGACGCGCGCCGCCACCCGATGCGCCTGCGTCACCAGGCCGGCGTATGGGAGCTGTTTGTGCCTGGCGTCGAGGCCGGCGCGCACTACAAGTACGCCTTGCGCGGCCCGCGCGGCGAAGACCTGCCGGCCAAGGCCGACCCGGTCGCGCGCCGCGCCGAACTGGCGCCGGGCACCGCCTCGATCGTGCCCGATCCCGCCCCGTTCCAGTGGCGCGACGACGCCTGGATGGCCTCGCGCGCGCGCCGCCACGGCCCGAACGCACCGCTGAGCGTGTACGAGATCCACGCCGGCTCGTGGATGCACGCCGACGACGGCAGCATGCTCGACTGGGACGCGCTAGCCGAGCGCCTGATTCCGTACGTCGCCGACATGGGCTTCACCCACATCGAACTGATGCCGGTCACCGAGCATCCGTTCGGCGGTTCCTGGGGCTACCAGCCGCTGGGCCTGTTCGCGCCCACCGCGCGCTTCGGTTCGCCCGACGGCTTCGCCCGCTTCGTCGACCGCTGCCACCGCGAGGACATCGGCGTCATCGTCGACTGGGTGCCGGCGCATTTCCCCACCGACGCCCATGGCCTGGCCCATTTCGACGGCACCTCGCTGTACGAACACGCCGACCCGCGCGAAGGCTTCCACCGCGACTGGAACACGCTCATCTACAACCACGGGCGCCGCGAAGTCTCCGGCTTTCTGATCGCCAGCGCGCTGGAGTTCCTGCAGCGCTACCACGTCGACGGCCTGCGCGTGGACGCGGTCGCCTCGATGCTGTATCGCGACTACAGCCGCAATGCCGGCGAATGGGTGCCCAACATCCACGGCGGCCGCGAGAACTACGAGACCATCGCGTTCCTGCGCCGGCTCAACCAGGTCGTCGCCGAACACGCGCCTGGCGCCATCACCATCGCCGAAGAATCCACCGCCTGGCCCGGCGTCACCGCCGACCTGGCGCATGGCGGGCTGGGTTTCAACTACAAGTGGAACATGGGCTGGATGCACGACAGCCTGCACTACATCGAACTGGACCCGATCTATCGCCGCTACCACCACGGCGAACTGACCTTCAGCATGGTCTACGCGTATTCCGAGCGCTTCATGCTGCCGATCTCGCACGACGAAGTGGTGCACGGCAAGCGCTCGCTGCTCGGGCGCATGCCCGGCGACGACTGGCAGCGCTTCGCCAACCTGCGCGCCTATCTGGGCTACATGTACACCCACCCCGGGCGCAAACTGCTGTTCATGGGCTGCGAAATCGCCCAGCCCACCGAGTGGAACCACGACGCCGCGCTGCCCTGGCACCTGCTCGACGATCCGCGCCACCGCGGCATCCAGCGCCTGGTCCGCGACCTCAACCGCCTGTACGCCGAACACCCCGCGCTGCACGCGCGCGACGACACCCCCGACGGCTTCGCCTGGGTCATCGGCGACGACGCCAACAACAGCCTGTTCGCCTACCTGCGCACCGCCCAGGGCAGCGATACCCCGCTGCTGGTGGTCGCCAACCTCACCCCACTGGTGCACCACGGCTACCGCATCGGGGTTCCCCGCGGCGGCCGCTGGCGCGAACTGCTGAACTCCGACGCCGAGATCTACGGCGGCAGCAACACCGGCAACGGCGGCAGCGTGCGCACCGAAAACATCGGCGCGCATGGTCATCCGGCCTCGCTGTCGCTGACCATCCCGCCGTTGGGGGTGTTGGTGTTGGGGTTGGAAGACTGAGGATGGATTGAGGGCGGGGAAGGGGAGCCAGGTCCGGACGACAAGTGACGGCGCGGAGCCGTCCGACCCTCCGTCGCCGTCCCATCAGCAAAGGCGTCGTCCGCCGCGTCTACCGCGGCGGGCAGACAGCGCGCCACCGCGGACGTTAAACTCACGCCCGCCTCGGCGCCTTCCTCTGCATGCACGCCAGAGGCGCCAAGCCGGCGGCCGACGCATCGCCCGCCCGCTCCGGACGCTTCCGGGCCTATAGCTCAACGGTTAGAGCAGAGGACTCATAATCCTTTGGTTCCAGGTTCGAATCCTGGTGGGCCCACCAATAAGCCGTGGCGCGCGCAACGCCATCCAGGGTGCTCGCGTCATGCGGAGGGGCCACTGGCGCAATGCGCTTGCTGTGCAGCGGCAGCCGGCAGCGTGATCGCATGAACGGCTACGCGTCGCTGCCGGCATGCGTTGCCCGTGCCGCGCCGCCGCTGCCGGGCGAACGGCGGCTCAAGCGGCTCGGGCTTGATCTAGATCAACGCATCGCCTGAGCCGGCAGCCTATAAAGATTCTCAGCAAGAGTCCGGCAGCGTCGGGCATGCGGATCCCCGCAACATGGCGAGGATCCGCCATCCGGACGCCGGCTCTTCCGAACTCCATTCCCAAGGAATCGCTCATGGGCATCGCGCTCGCTCCAGAACAATTGCTGTCTTCCCTCGAGAAGGTGATGGTGATCTCCACCACCGACCTGCAGGGCACCATCACCTATGCCAACGACCTGTTTTGCCAGCTGACCGGCTTCGCGCGCGAAGAGTTGATCGGGCAGCCGCACAGCATCGTGCGTCACCCGGACGTGCCCAAGGCGGTCTACAAGGACATGTGGGACACGATCAAGGCCGGCAAGGTCTGGACCGGCATCGTGCCGAATCTGGGCAAGGGCGGCGTGCTCTACGTGGTCGATACCACCGTGCAGCCGTTGTACGACGAGCAGGGAAATATCAACGCTTACATCAGCATCCGCCGCGTGGTCAACGATCTGATGACGAACTTCGAGGCGGTGGAAGCGGCGAAGGAATACTTCGACGACTACTACGCCGGCAAGTGAGCGCTGCGCCCCCCATCGCGCGCGTGCTGGTCGGCTACGGCTCCGAATCGGGCAATGCGCGCGCACTCGCGCAACGCCTGGGCACGCAAGCGTTCCTGCAGCCGCACGGTCCCGTGGTGTTGGCGCTGGACGAGATCGATCTCGCCAGCCTGGGGCCGCACGATGCCCTGCTGATCGTCTGCAGTTCGTTCGGCGACGGTGAGCCGCCGGGCAACGCCGAACGCTTCCTGGACGCGCTCAGGCAGACACGGACGTTGCCGGACCTGCGCTATGCGGTCTTCGGCCTGGGCGACACCGCCTATCCGCGCTTTTGCGGCTTCAGCAAGACGCTCGACGCGCTGCTCGCCGAGCGGCTGGCGACCGCCCTGGTCAACAGGGTCGATGCCGATGCCAACTACGCTGCCTTCTTCGAGCGCTGGCTGCCCGTGCTCGAGCGGGTGTTGCATGGCGACCTGCAGGCAGGCCGCGACCTGCACCTTCAGGTCAAGGCCTATGGCGAGGCCAACGCGTTCGCGGCCACGGTGATGGAGCGACGCAGGCTCAGCGCCAGCGATCCGGCGGCCTGGCATGTGCGCCTGGATATCGCCGGCAGCGGCATCGTCTACCGGGCCGGTGACACGTTGCATGTGGTGCCGGAGAACGACGAGGACCTGCTCGGACGTTTGGCGTCCTGGTACGGGCAACCCGAGGCAGTACCGACTCTGCGCGGCAAGGAGTTGCGCCAGATCGGCAAGCCGCTGTTGCGCGAGCTGGCGCGGCTGGGCGGGAGCGAGATCCTCAAGGGCCTGACCAAGATCAGCCAGCGCGCCGCGCTGGAAGCGTATCTGTACGGGGCGGACCTGCTCGACGTGCTCGAGGATCACTGCACGCCCGACACGGTTCCGCTGGCGAGCCTGGCCGACCTGTTGCCTGGATGCCTGCCGCGCGCCTATTCGATCGCGTCGCGGGCAGATCCGGACAGCCTGGACCTGTGCGTGCGCGAAGTGCGCTATACGCGCGGCGGCCGTGTTCGCAGTGGCGTCTGCACCGGCTGGCTGTTGAGCGATCGCGCCGAACGGGTACGTATCTTCAGCCGGGCCAATCCGGGCTTCCACCTGCCGCCCGATCCGGGTTGCCCGCTGATCCTGATCGGCACCGGGACCGGCGTCGCGCCGCTGATGGGTTTGATGCGCGAAGCCGCCGCCAGCGACGGGCGCCGCGAGATCTGCCTGATCTTCGGCGAGAAGCGCCGCGAGCAGGATTTCCTCTATCGCGACGAACTCGAGGCGCTGCGCGACGGCAAGGTGCTGGACCGTCTGATCACCGCCTTCTCGCGCGACACCGACGCGAAGTACTACGTGCAGGACGCCATGGCCGAACACGGCGACTATCTCGCCGGGCTGCTGCGGCGCGACGCGCACATCTATCTGTGCGGAAACAAGCGACACCTTGAGGGCGTGGTGGAGCAGGCCGTAGGTGGGCTGATAGATGCGGACGCATCGCAGCAGGCTCCCTGGCATGCGCTGTCAGGGCAAGGGCGGCTGCACCGCGAGCTGTATTAGTCTTCGCACGCGGCCGGCAGGGCGGCCGCCGCATGGCGCGGCGTCAGCCGAAGCGGACCGGCACGCCCTGGCGGTCGAATGCGGCGAAACGGTCGATGCGGCCTTCGTTGATCGCATTGACCATGAAGCGCAGCGGCTGCATGGCCTCGTCGGCCGAGGGCGTCACGCCTGCGCGTCCAGCCAGGCCGCCGACGAACAGCAGATCCCACGCGATGCCGGTCCGTTCCGATTCGGCGAGCAATGCCTGGAACGACGCGATCTCCGCAGGCAGTTTGTCCACGCACAGCACGGGTGCAAGAGTGCCGCCCTGCCCCGATCGGTGTTGCTGCCGCTGCACCTCGGTCGCCGAGGCAGGCAGGTCGGTGCGAACGAAGACCAACAACAGGCGTTGCGGCTCCTGCTGAGCGCCGGCGGCCCGCAACAGGTCGGAAAAACTGGTCAGCATGGTGTGCTCGTGGGTGATGGCGGTCGCCTACAGCATGCACGCGGCAACCACAGGGTTTCTTGATCAAGATCATGGTGCACGCCGGTCGCATGCCCAAAGCTATGCGCAGTGGGAACAGGGGCGGAAGGCGGAGGGATCTCGTCGCCGCGCGGCCAGCCAGTGAATCAGACGAGCGAGCACAGATGATGGGCAGCCTCACCGACGGCTACGGGCGCAGCTTTCCCTATCTGCGCCTGTCGCTGACCGAAGCCTGCAACTACCGCTGCAGCTACTGCCTGCCGGACGGCTACCGCGCCGACGGCGCATCCCGCTTTCTCGGGATCGCGGAAATCCGGCGGCTGGTAGGCGGTTTTGCCGCGCTGGGAATGCACAAGATCCGCCTGACCGGCGGCGAACCCAGCCTGCGCAAGGACCTGCCGGCGGTGATCGCTGCGGTGTCGGCGGTGCGCGGTGTCCGCAAGATCGCCTTGACCACGAATGGTTGCCTGCTGCCGCGGCACGTGCGCACATGGCGCGAGGCCGGGCTGACCGCGCTCAACGTCAGCATGGACAGCCTGGATGCTGGACGCTTCCACGCCATCACCGGCCACGATCGCTTTGCCGAGGTCTACGAAGGCATCGAACAGGCGCTGACGCTGGGATTGGAGTCGGTCAAGGTCAACGCGGTGCTGCTGCGCGGCTGCAACGACGATGAGCTGCCGTGTTGGCTGGATTATCTGCGCGAGCGCGCGCTGAGCGTGCGCTTCATCGAACTGATGCGCACCGGCGACAATCTGGCGTATTTCGAGCGTCACCATCTGCGTGCGGAGGAGCTCGAGCTGCGCTTGCAGGCGGCGGGGTGGCGCCTGCGCGTGCGCGCCGCCGACGCCGGGCCGGCGCGGGAGTACGCGCATCCCCAGTTCCGCGGCACCATCGGCGTGATCGCACCGTACTCGAGGGATTTCTGCACCGGTTGCAACCGCTTGCGGGTCACTGCGCGCGGCGATCTGCGGCTGTGCCTGTTCGGCGACTTCGGCATCGCGCTGCGGCCGTTGCTGCAGTCCGATGCGGACCACGATGCGCTGGTGATGCGTATCGCCACGCAGTTGGGGCTCAAGGCGGCCGGACACGGCCTGCACCAGGGACATACGGGCCTGACCCCGCACCTGGCATCGATCGGAGGTTGAAACCATGAACGGCGATTCCGCAGCGGCCTTCCACATGGCCGACATCCGCGACAAGCGTCCGACCGCGCGCCGTGCGGTGGCGGTCGGCGAGCTGATGGCCGGGCCACTGGCGTACCCGATGATCGTCGCACGGCGCCTGCCCAAGGGCGACGCACTGGCGTTGGCGGAAGTCGCCGGCCTGCAGGGCGCCAAGTCGGCTTCGACGCTGATGCCGCTGTGCCATCCGTTGCCGCTGGAGCTGGTACGCACGTTGTGCGTGCCGGTTCCGGAGCGGTATGCGATCCGCGTGTACTGCGAGTGCGCCAGCCAGGCGCGTACCGGCGTGGAAATGGAGGCGCTGGCCGGCGTCAGCGCGGCGTTGCTGACGCTGTACGACCTGAGCAAGCCGGTCGAACCGGCGCTGACCTTTGGCGGCGTCCGCCTGTTGTTCAAGGAGGGCGGCAAGCGCGGACTGTGGCGGCATCCGGATGGCATGAGCGAGTCCGAGCAGGCGCGCTTCCGGCCGCGCGCGCCGCTGGCGCTGGACGGCGTGCCGTGCGCAGTGCTCACGCTCAGCGACCGTGCCGCCGGCGGCCTCTATGCGGATGCGTCCGGCCCGGTACTGGTGGATGGGCTGCGGCATTTGGGCGCGCAGGTGTCCGCGAGCGAGGTGCTGCCCGACGGCATCGAGCCGCTGGCCACGCGCCTGCGCGCATTGGCGGACGCGGGCGTGCGGCTGTGCCTTTGCACCGGCGGTACCGGGCTGGGTCCGCGCGATCTGACCCCGGAGGCCTTCGCATGCGTCGCCGACCGCCGTGTCGAGGCGCTGGCGCAGATGCTGCGCACGCTCGGCGCGCAACATACGCCGCTGGCCTGGCTCAGCCGTGCCGAGGTCGTGCAGGTAGGCCGGATGCTGGCGTTCGCGTTGCCCGGAAGCCCGCGCGCGGCGGCGCAATGCATGGACATCCTTGCGCCGGTGCTCGGCCACGCGCTGCGCATGCTCGATGGAGGGCGGCATCCATGATCGGCTATGCGCAGGCGCTGTCGATGGTGCGCGAGGCGGTTCCGTTGCTGGGGATGGAGGCCGTGCCGGCGATTGCGGCCGAAGACCGGGTGCTGGCCGAGCCGCTGGTCAGCGCCGCTGCGCTGCCGCCGTTCGACAACTCGGCGATGGACGGGTTCGGCGTGCATGCCAGTAGCGCGGGACTGGCTGCCGGTGTGGAACTCGCCGTGCGCGGCTGGCAGGCGGCCGGCGATACGCAATGCCGCGCCGGCGATGGCGCCTGGGAAATGATGACCGGCGCGCCCGTGCCTGCCGGGCTGGATGCGGTGATTCCGGTGGAGCAGGTGGAGGTGCTTGCACGGGCCGAGGGCCGGCCGCTGGCGATCCGCCTGCTGGCCGCGGTGCAGCCGGGCCAGCACGTGCGCCGCAGTGGCGAGGACGTCTGCGTGGGCGAACCGGTGCTGCCCGCCGGCGAGCGCCTGGGTGCGCCGCAGACCACCATGCTGGCAGCGCTGGGCGTGGCGCAGGTGCTGGTGCGGCGGCGTCCACGGGTGGCGGTGATCGCCACCGGGCGCGAACTGGTGGGCGATCCGGCACAGCCGTTGGCCTCGGGCCAGATCCGCGACAGCAACCGTCCATTCCTGGCCGCGCAACTGCGCGCGGCGGGTGCCGAGGTGGTCTGGCAGGGCATCGTCGGCGACGAACCTGCGCAGTTCCATGCCGCCCTCGACGCTGCGCTGGCAGCGGGCGCCGATGCGGTACTCAGCAGCGGCGCGGTGTCGCAGGGACGCTACGACTTCGTGCCCGAGGCGCTGCGCCAGCGCGGCGCGCGGATCGGGTTCCACAAGGTGGCGATCCGCCCAGGGAAGCCACTGCTGTTCGCCACCCTGGCGGAGGGGCCGCTGTACTTCGGCCTTCCCGGCAATCCAGTGTCCAGCGCGGTAGGCCTGCGCTTCTTCGTCGAACCGGCGCTGCGCGCGATGCTTGGCCTGGCTGCGGAAAAGCCGCTGTGGTTGCCGGCGGGCATGCCGATCGCCAAGCCGGCAGCGCTGCGCTTCCATGGCAGCGGCGTGGTGGCGTGCGATCGCAGCGGGCAATTGCGCGCTGCGATCCTGCCGCAGCAGCACTCGTTCCGGCTGCGGCCGCTGCTGGCGGCCAATGCGTGGCTGGTGGTGCCGGAAGGCGTGGCCGACGTGGCCGCGGACGAACCGGTGCAAGTGTATGGCCTGGGCCATTGGCAGCCCGTGCAACTATCCTGGGAGAAACAGTCATGAAGATTTCGGTGCGCCTGTTCGGCGCGCTTTCCGATTACGCCGCCGGCCAGCCGCTGGAATTCGAACTTGCGGCCGGGCAATGCATGGCCGATCTGCGCGCGGTGCTGCAAGAGCGCCTGGAGGCCACGGTTCCGGGCTTCCGCCCGGCGCTGCTGCGCTGTTCGGCGTTCGCCGACAGCCGGCAGATCCTGCACGAGCGCGATCCGCTGCCAGCCGATGGCGAAGTGGCGGTGCTGCCGCCGGTGAGCGGAGGTTGAGCGGGATGAACGCACATGCAGGCATCCTTCATGCGCAGGTCGTCGATCGCGCGCTGGCGGCGCTGGATCCGGCCGCAGCGATCGATTTCGTATCCGACCCCGGCTTCGGCGGGCTGGCCGTCTTCATCGGCCGCGTGCGCGACTTCAATCATGGCCGCGTCGTGACCGGCATCAGCTACGACATGTTCGATGCGCTGGCGCTCAATGGCTTCGAGCGCATCATGCAGCAGGCGCTGGCCGACATCGGGCCAAAGCTGAAACTGTACGTGGCGCACGCCAGGGGGCGGCTGGCCATCGGCGAACTGGCGGTGGTGGTGGCGGCCGGCTCGCCGCATCGCGACGAAGCGTTCCGCGCGTGCCGGCGGGTGATCGAGGCGGTCAAGCACACCAGCCCGATCTGGAAGCGGGAACACTACCAGGACGGCAGCAGCGAGTGGAGCGAAGGCTGCACCTTGTGCGAATCGGCGCTGGTTCCCGCCTCAACGGCGGACACCGAGCGCGAGTCCGTGCATGCGCATCGCCACGACCGGGATGTCGCCGCGGACGGCATGGCGTTGACCGATGTCTGACGGCGCCATGTGCTGCGGCGCGCGATGCAGTGAGCGTCGATTGTGGGGCCATCCCTTCGCAACCGCTGAGCCGATGCGCCCGGCTGCGCTATCACTGACGTGGAGAAGCGATCCATGAAGCTGCAACACCAGGCACAGACCTTGCGGTTCCGGGTGGACGAGGCGGAGCTGGCCGTGCTGCTGGGGGGCGGAGAAGTGGCGAACCGGTTGTGCATCCCCGGCGGGCCTTCGTTGTGCCAGACGCTGGTATTGGCCGAACTGGAAACGGCGGCGATGGGTGGCACGCCGACCCACTGGCGGGTGGCGCTGCCACGCGCGGCGGTGGAGGCCTACTGCGGGCGATTGCCGTGCCGCGACGGGCTCCAGTTCCAGGCGGCGGCGCAGCAAAACGGCCAAAGCGCGCTGCGGATGGTGTTCGAAGTGGATGTGCGCGACAGCGCGCGGACGCGGACCGGCACCGCACGCGGACGCAATGCCGAAGCGCAGGCCGTGACCGGCATCCAGATCGGCTTTTCCGGCGACGGCGCCGTTTGACATTTGTCATGGATATCCGATTGGAGGCGGCGGGATTGATTTCGATCAACGGCCTGGTGCCGCGGTGATGGCTCAATGGCCGTGGGGCGATGGGAGCTGTATCTCCGCATCTGCCGCAAGTCCAATTCATCAGGTGACGGCCATGACTGTTCAAGCAGATGTCGCAACTCACAATCCCGGCGGCGGCCGCGGCCGCATCATCCAGGACTGGCGTCCCGAGGACCCGGCCTATTGGGCAAGCACCGGCCGGCGCATCGCCACGCGCAACCTGGCGATCTCCGTCCCTTCGCTGCTGCTGGCGTTCTCGATCTGGATGCTGTTCTCGGTGGTGAGCGTGAACCTGCCGCGCGCGGGCTTCGCCTTCGACACCAACCAGCTGTTCCTGCTGGTGGCGCTGCCGAGCCTGTCGGGGGCGACGCTGCGGATCTTCTATTCGTTCGTGATTCCGTTGTTCGGCGGGCGCCGCTGGACAGCGCTGTCCACCGCCCTGTTGCTGATCCCAGCGCTGTGGCTGGGCTTCGCGGTGCAGAATCCGAACACGCCGTACTGGGTGTTCGTGGCCATCGCCATCTGCTGCGGCCTGGGTGGCGCGAACTTCTCGTCCTCGATGTCCAACATCTCGTTCTTCTATCCGAAGGCGCGACAGGGCTTCGCGCTGGGCATGAACGCCGGGCTGGGCAACCTGGGCGTGTCGGTGACGCAGTTCGTGGTGCCGCAGGTGATTGCCTTCGGCATCTTCGGCGCGTTGTCTGGCGCGCCGCAACAGGTCAAGGACGGCACGGCACTGTTCCTGCAGAACGCCGGCTTCCTGTGGGTGCCGCTGTTGCTGGCCTGCGTCGTCGCGGCGTGGTTCGGCATGAACGACATCGCCAGCGTGCGCTCGTCCTTCGCTCAGCAGGCGCTGATCTTCCGGCGCAAGCACAACTGGCTGATGTGCTGGCTGTACGTCGGCACCTTCGGTTCGTTCATCGGCTTCTCGGCCGGGTTCCCGATGCTGATGAAGACCCAGTTCCCCGAGGTCAACGCGCTGGCCTATGCGTTCCTCGGCCCGCTGGTCGGCGCACTGACGCGTCCGCTGGGCGGCATGCTGGCCGACCGCCTGGGCGGGGCGCGGATCACCTTCTGGGTGTTCGCGCTGATGGCTGCGGCGGTGTTCGCGGTACTGCACTTCCTGCCCGGCGCGCACGGCGCAGGCAACTTCTTCGGTTTCCTGGCCTCGTTCCTGGCGCTGTTCGTGCTCACCGGCATCGGCAACGGCAGCACGTTCCGGATGATCCCGGTGATCTTCCGCACGCTGCACGAGCGCTGGTCGTCGCGCGCCGATGCGCAGGGCAAGGCCGCGGCGACACGGCAGGCGGGCATCGAATCGGCCGCGGTGGTCGGGTTCTCCGGCGCGATCGGCGCCTATGGCGGATTCTTCATTCCCAAGAGCTATGGCTCGTCGATCGCCCTGACCGGCGGTCCGGAGGCGGCGCTGTACGTGTTCGTCGCCTTCTATTGCACCTGCCTGGCGGTGACTTGGTGGTGGTACTACCGGCGCGGTGCCGAGGTTCCGTGCTGATCCGGCCGCCTGGCCGCGCAACGATTGGAAACACCCAAGCCACGATGCACACATTAGCGATGGGAGAGGCACGATGAGTTATTTCCTGGACCGGCTGCAGTTCTTCAAGCGAGCGCCAGAGCGCTTCGCCGACGGACACGGGGTCACCAAGAGCGAGAGCCGCGAGTGGGAGAACGGTTACCGCGCCCGTTGGCAGTACGACAAGATCGTGCGGTCCACCCACGGCGTGAACTGCACCGGCTCGTGCAGCTGGAAGATCTACGTCAAGAATGGGCTGGTGACCTGGGAGACGCAGCAGACTGACTACCCGCGCACGCGCCCGGACCTGCCCAACCACGAGCCGCGCGGCTGCCCGCGCGGCGCCAGCTACTCCTGGTACCTGTACAGCGCCAACCGGCTGAAGTACCCGCTGGTGCGCGGCGCGTTGCTGCGCATGTGGCGGCAGGCGCGCAAGACGCTCTCGCCCGTGGACGCGTGGGCCAGCATCGTCGAGGATCCGGCCAAGGCCATCGCGTACAAGTCGCGGCGCGGCATGGGCGGCTTCGTGCGCGTGCAGTGGGACGAGGCCAACGAGATCATCGCCGCGTCCAATCTGTACACGGTCAAGGAGTACGGCCCGGACCGGGTGATCGGCTTCTCGCCGATCCCGGCGATGTCGATGGTGTCCTATGCCGCCGGCGCGCGTTACCTGTCGCTGCTGGGCGGCGCCTGCCTGTCGTTCTACGACTGGTACTGCGACCTGCCGCCGGCCTCGCCGCAGGTCTGGGGCGAGCAGACCGACGTGCCGGAATCGGCCGATTGGTACAACAGCCGCTACATCATCGCCTGGGGTTCGAACGTGCCGCAGACGCGCACCCCGGACGCGCACTTCTTCACCGAGGCGCGCTACAACGGCACCAAGACCGTGGCAGTCACGCCCGATTACTCGGAAGTGGCCAAGCTCACCGACCACTGGCTGCACCCCAAGCAGGGCACCGACGCGGCGCTGGCGATGGCGTTCGGCCATGTGATTCTGCGCGAGTTCCACGTCGACAGCCCCTCGCAGTACTTCACCGACTATTGCCGGCAGTATTCGGACATGCCGCTGCTGGTGCGGCTGGAGCGTCGCGCGGATGGACGCCTGGTGGCGGGGCGCTACCTGCGCGCCAGCGACCTGGGCGGCCTGGGCGAGGACAACAACCCGGAATGGAAGACGCTGGCGTGGGACGAAGCCAGCGGCCGCATCGTGGTGCCGAAAGGCTCGATCGGCTTCCGCTGGGGCGAGCAGGGCAAGTGGAACATCGAACAGCAGGACAGCGCCGGCGCTGCGACCCGCTTGCGGCTGAGCCTGAAGGACGATCACGAGGCGATCGAGGCGGTCAGCTTTCCGTATTTCGGCGGCATCGAGAGTGCACCGTGGACAGCGTCCACGTTCCAGGACGTGCTCGAACGCAATGTGCCGGTGCGCCGCCTGCAAGGCGCCGACGGCACGATCGAGGTGACCACGGTGTACGACCTGCTGCTGGCGCAGTACGGCGTGGATCGCGGCTTCGGCGGCGGCAACGTGGCCACCAGCTTTGACGAGGACGTGCCCGGTACGCCGGCCTGGCAGGAACGCATCACCGGGGTGCCGCGTGCCGACGTGATCGAGATCGCGCGCGAATTCGCGCGTACCGCCGACAAGACCCGCGGGCGCAGCATGATCATCGTCGGTGCGGCGGTGAACCACTGGTACCACAACGACATGAACTATCGCGGCCTGATCAACATGCTGGTCATGTGCGGCTGCATCGGCCAGACCGGCGGCGGCTGGTCGCATTACGTCGGTCAGGAGAAGCTGCGCCCGCAGACCGGCTGGCAGCCGCTGGCGTTCGGACTGGACTGGAGTCGTCCGCCGCGGCACATGAACGGGACCTCGTTCTTCTATTTCAATTCGGACCAGTGGCGCTACGAGAAGCTGGAGGTGAAGGAAATCCTGTCGCCGCTGGCGGACCCGAGCAAGTTCACCGGCACCATCGCCGACCTCAACCTGCGCGCGATCCGCATGGGTTGGTTGCCGAGCGCGCCGCAGCTGGACCGCAATCCGTTGCAGCTGACCCGCGAGGCCGAGCGCGCCGGCGTGGCGCCGGCCGAGTACGCGCTGACGAAGCTGAAGGATGGCACGTTGGATTTCGCCTACGCCGATCCGGATTCGCCGCAGAACTTCCCGCGGGTGATGTTCATCTGGCGCTCCAACCTGCTCGGTTCCTCCGGCAAGGGCCACGAGTACATGCTCCGTCACTTCCTGGGCACCCGCCACGGCGTGCAGGGCAAGGACCTTGGCGAGGAGGGCGCGCGCAAGCCGGACGAGGTGAAGTGGCACGACGCGCCGGCCGAGGGCAAGCTCGACCTGCTGGTGACGCTGGACTTCCGCATGTGCACGACCGCGCTGTACTCGGACATCGTGCTGCCAACCGCCACCTGGTACGAGAAGGACGATCTCAATACCTCGGACATGCACCCGTTCATCCACCCGCTGTCCAAGGCGGTGGACCCGGCCTGGGAATCGCGCAGCGACTGGGACATCTTCAAGGGCGTGGCCAGGACGCTGAGCGCGATGGCGCCCGGCGTGCTGGGCGTGGAGCAGGACCTGGTGCTGGTGCCGATCCTGCACGACACCCCCAACGAACTGGCGATGCCGATGGGCGTGACCGACTGGACCAGGGGCGAGTGCGAGGCGGTGCCGGGCAGAACCATGCCGTCGATGACGGTGGTCGAGCGTGACTATCCGAACCTGTACAAGAAGTTCGCCTCGCTCGGCCCGCTGCTGGACAAGCACGGCAACGGCGGCAAGGGCATGAACTGGGATACCCGCGACGAGGTGGCCTTCCTCGGCAAGCTCAACCATACCGTGCTGGAGGACGGCGTCAGCCACGGACGTCCGGCGATCGAGTCGGCGATCGACGCCTGCGAGGTGATCCTGCACCTGGCGCCGGAAACCAATGGCCACGTCGCGGTGAAGGCATGGGAATCGCTGGGCAAGTTCACCGGCCGCGAGCACACCCATCTTGCGGTGGGCAAGGAGCACGAGGCGATCCGCTTCCGCGACATCCAGGCGCAGCCGCGCAAGATCATCTCCTCGCCGATCTGGTCGGGGCTGGAGGACGACCACGTCAGCTACAACGCCGGCTACACCAACGTCCACGAGCTGATCCCGTGGCGCACCCTGACCGGGCGCCAGCAGTTCTACCAGGATCACGAGTGGATGATCGCCTTTGGCGAAGGCTTCATGGGCTATCGCCCGCCTGTGGACACCAAGGCCGCCGCGCCGATGCTCGGGCGCAAGCCGAACGGCAACAAGGAGATCGTGCTGAACTGGATCACCCCGCACCAGAAGTGGGGCATCCACAGCACCTACAGCGACAACCTGATCATGCAGACGCTCTCGCGCGGCGGCCCGATCGTGTGGCTCAGCGAGGACGACGCGCGCAGCGCCGGCATCGTCGACAACGACTGGATCGAGCTGTTCAACGTCAACGGCGCGATCGCCGCGCGCGCGGTGGTCAGCCAACGGGTGATGTCCGGCATGGCGATGATGTACCACGCGCAGGAACGCATCATCAACACGCCCGGGTCGGAGGTCACCGGCACCCGCGGCGGCATCCACAACTCGGTCACACGAGTGGTACTCAAGCCCACCCACATGATCGGCGGCTACGCGCAGCTGTCCTACGGCTTCAACTACTACGGCACCTGTGGCACCAACCGCGACGAGTTCGTGGTGGTGCGCAAGATGGACAAGGTCGATTGGCTGGATGGCGAATCCGCGAAGGTCGCGGCAGGGGAGGTGGCGTGATGAAAGTTCGTGCGCAAATCGCGATGGTGTTGAACCTGGACAAGTGCATCGGCTGCCATACCTGCTCGATCACCTGCAAGAACGTATGGACCTCGCGCGAGGGCGTGGAATACGCCTGGTTCAACAACGTCGAAACCAAGCCCGGCGTGGGCTATCCCAAGGAATGGGAGAACCAGGACAAGTGGAACGGCGGCTGGGTGCGGACCGCCGCCGGCAAGCTGATCCCACGCGCCGGCGGACGTTTCCGGATGCTGGCGAAGATCTTCGCCAACCCCGACCTTCCGCAGATCGACGACTACTACGAGCCGTTCGAGTTCGACTACCAGCACCTGCATACCGCCCCGGACGTCAAGCACCAGCCCACCGCGCGCCCGCGCTCGCTGATCAGCGGCCAGCGCATGGAGAAGATCGAGTGGGGGCCGAACTGGGAGGAAATCCTCGGCACCGAGTTCGCCAAGCGATCCAAGGACCGCAATTTCGACAACGTACAGAAGGAGATCTACGGCGCGTTCGAGAAGACCTTCATGATGTACCTGCCGAGGCTGTGCGAACACTGCCTGAATCCTGCCTGCGTGTCGGCGTGTCCATCGGGCGCGATCTACAAGCGCGAGGAGGACGGCATCGTGCTGATCGACCAGGACAAGTGCCGCGGCTGGCGCATGTGCGTGTCGGCCTGCCCATACAAGAAGATCTACTACAACTGGAAGAGCGGCAAGTCGGAGAAGTGCATCTTCTGCTACCCACGCATCGAGATGGGCGAACCGACCGTGTGTTCGGAAACCTGCGTCGGCCGCATCCGCTACCTGGGGGTGATGCTGTACGACGCCGACCGCATCCAGAGCGCCGCCGCGGTGCCGGCCGAAAAGGATCTGTACCAGGCGCACCTGGACATCTTCCTGGACCCGGAAGACCCGCAGGTGATCGCCGCCGCACGCGCCGAGGGCATCCCGGATAGCTGGCTGCAGGCGGCCAAGGCCTCGCCGGTGTACAAACTGGCGATCGACTGGAAGCTGGCGCTGCCGCTGCATCCGGAATACCGCACGCTGCCGATGGTGTGGTACGTGCCGCCGCTGTCGCCGATCCAGTCGGCGGCCGAGCGCGGCCACATCGGCATGAACGGCGAGCTGCCGGACATCGCATCGCTGCGCATTCCGGTGCGCTATCTGGCCAACCTGCTGTCGGCCGGCGACGAGGCGCCGGTGGTGCGCGCGCTGGAGCGGTTGATGGCGATGCGCGCGTGGCGCCGCGCCAAGAACGTGGACGGCGTGGAAGACCTCGCGGTGCTGCAGCAGGCCGGACTCAGCGTGGCGCAGGCCGAGTCGATGTACCGGTACCTGGCGATCGCCAACTACGAGGACCGCTTCGTGATCCCCACCGCACATCGCGAGTACGCCAACGACGCCTTCGGCGAGCGCGGCGGTTGCGGCTTCACCTTCGGCAATGGCTGCAATGGCGACAGCGCGGCGGACCTGTTCGGCAACCGCAAGCCCACCGGCCACACGGTGCCGTCGCCCAATCGGCGCGGAACCGAGGAGGTGGTGCGATGAGCCTGCTCAAGCTGATCGGCGTGCTGATGGATTATCCGCAGGACGCTCTCTGGCAACACGGCGAGGAACTGCTGCAGGCGGCCGACGATCCGGCCTTGTCGGCGCCGCGCCGCGCCGCGCTGTGCGGCTTCGTGCAGGAGCTGCTGGCCGAGGACCCGCTCGCGGTCCAGGACCGCTGGCTGTCCATGTTCGACCGCGGCCGGGCGATGAGCCTGCTGCTGTTCGAGCACATCCACGGCGAGTCCCGCGATCGCGGCCAGGCGATGGTCGACCTGATCGAAGCCTACCGCAGCAACGGTTTCGAGCTGTCCGCGCGGGAGCTGCCGGACTACCTGCCGCTGCTGCTGGAATACTTGGACCAGCGGCCCGACGCGGAGGCGCGCGACTGGCTGGGCCATGTCGGCCATATCGTCGGCCTGCTGGCGGCGCGCGCCGCCGAGCGCGAGAGCGGCTACGCGCTGCTGTTCGAGTTGCTGCTGGAATACGCCGATGGCGAAGTGAACCTGGCGCTGCTGCGCAAACGTGCCAGCGGCGAGGCGCGCGACGACTCGCCCGAGGCGATGGACCGGTTGTGGGAAGAAGAAGCGGTGCGCTTCGGCGCGCAGGCGCCGGGCGAAGACTGCAAGCCGGTCCCGCGGCCCGTCGCAGGCATCCAGGCCATCAACGAGGTGAAGCCATGAACCACTTGCATCAGTTCGCATTCCAGATCTATCCGTACATCGCGCTGGCGGTGTTCTTCGTCGGCAGCTGGGTGCGCTTCGACAAGTCCATGTACACCTGGCGCACCGGCTCCAGCCAACTGCTGTCCGACCGCGGCATGCGCATCGGCAGCAACTGCTTCCATGTCGGCGTGCTGGCGATCCTGGGCGGACACCTGGTCGGATTGTTGACGCCACACGCGCTGTACGAGCACTTCATCACTGCTCCGCAGAAGCAATTGCTGGCGATGGTCGTCGGCGGCGTGTTCGGCGCGCTCTGCTTCGTCGGCATCGCCATCTTGCTGGTGCGCCGGCTGACCAATCCGCGCGTGCGCGCCACCGGTACCTTCGGCGATACGCTGGTACTGGTGCTGCTGTTCGCACAGTTGGTGCTGGGCATGATCAGTATCGGCTACTCGACGCAACACATGGACGGCGCAGTGATGATCCGGCTCGGCGAATGGGCGCAGCACATCGTCACTTTCCGCTGGGGCGCGGCCGACTACATCAGCGACGTTTCCTGGGTGTACAAGACCCACGTGTTTCTGGGGATGACCCTGTTCCTGATCGCCCCGTTCACCCGCCTGGTGCACGTCTGGAGCATTCCGCTGAGCTACCTGTGGCGTCCGTACCAGGTGGTGCGGCGGCGTCAGGCGCCGCTGAACTACGACAGGAGGCGCTGAACATGGCCGCCACCTTGTCCGTGCCGCGGCGCCTGCCGCTCACCGTGATCGATTCGCAGCAGCCGGTGGCGGAGGAGGCGCACGCGCACCACGACGATGCGGATGCTGGCCCGCGCACGCTGGGCGCGCCGGCGCCGTGCCTGCTGTTCGTCGGCGACACGCCGATCAGCGAGGCGGATATCGCGCAGGAGATGCAGTTCCACCGCGCGATGCGGCCGCAGGTGTCGCGCGCGGCCGCGGCGCGCGCGCTGGTGGTGCGCGAACTGCTGCGCCGCGAGTGCGAGCGCCTGGGATTGGCGGCGCAACTGCCTGCCGACGGGCGCGAATCAGCCGAGGAGGCCACGATACGCATGCTGCTCGAGGGCGAGATCGAGCAGCGGGTGCCGGACGAGCAGGCCTGCGCGCGGTACTACGCGCAGAACGCCGAGCGCTTCCGCTCGCCGGACCGGGTCAAGGCCAGACATATCCTGTTCGCGGCGCCGGCCGACGATGTGGGCGGGCGCCACGAGGCGCGCCGCCGCGGCGAGAGCCTGATTGTCGAACTGCAGCAGCGCCCGGAGTTGTTCGCCGATTTCGCCATGCGCCATTCCGACTGCCCATCGCGCGAGCAGGGCGGCGAGCTGGGCTGGCTGCAGCGCGGGCAGACCACGCCGGAGTTCGACCGCCAACTGTTCCGCCTGCGCCAGGGCCTGGCCGGGTTCCCGATGGAATCGCGCTGGGGCTATCACGTCGTCGTCGTCGACGACATCGAGCCGGGCCTGCCGCAGACCTTCGAGCAGGTGCATCGGCGGATCGCCGACTACCTCGAACTGCAGTCGCGGCAACGCGATCTGCAACGCTACCTGCAGCTGTTGCAGGAACACTACGGGGTGAGCGGCCTGGATGCCATCGAGGCGGAAGCGGAGGCCTGAGCCGGCATGGCCTCCCGCCATCCCTCCAACCGCCCAAGATGCAGGCAGGCGCGCCTGTGCCTTTCACTACGAATGCAGACCATGCGATGAACGCCGTCCTTCCCTCCGCTGCCCAGCAGCGCGCCTTGTGGCTCAGTACCTTCGCCTTCACCACGTGCTTCGCGGTATGGATGATCTTCTCGATCGTCGGCATCCAGATCAAGCAGCAACTGGGACTCAACGACACCCAGTTCGGCCTGCTCATCGCCACGCCGGTACTGAGCGGTTCGCTGATCCGGGTGAACCTGGGCGTGCTGACCGACCAGATCGGCGGCCGACGCCTGCTGACCGCGGTGATGTTGTGCGCGGCGGCGTCCACCTGGCTGCTGACCTATGCGCGCAGCTACCCGCAGTTCCTGTTGGCGGCGCTGTTCGTCGGCATCGCCGGCGGCGCGTTCTCGGTCGGCGTCGCCTACGTCTCCAAGTGGTTCCCGGCGGCGAAGCAGGGCACCGCGCTGGGCGTATTCGGCGCCGGCAACATCGGTGCGGCCGTGACCAAGCTTCTGGCGCCAATGCTGATGGTGGCGGCCGGCTGGACCACGGTGGCGAAGGTATGGGCCGTGGCGCTGGCGGTGATGGCGGTGATCTTCTACCTGTGCACCCAGGAAGATCCCTCGCAGGCCGAACGCAAGCGCTCGGGCGTCAAGCCGATGTCGTTCCGCGAGCAGATGCGGCCGCTGGCGAAGCTGCAGGTGTGGCGCTTCTCGCTCTACTACTTCTTCGTGTTCGGCGCGTTCGTGGCGTTGGCGTTGTGGTTGCCGCGCTACCTGATCGGCGCCTACGGCATGGACATCCGCCAGGCCGGCCTGGTCGCGGCCTGCTATTCGATCCCGGCGAGCCTGTTCCGCATCGCTGGCGGCCTGCTGTCGGACCGCTATGGCGCGCGCCGGGTGATGTACTGGACGCTGAGCGTATCGGTAGTGTGCACCTTCCTGCTGGCGTACCCGGATACCCGTTACGTGATCAAGGGCATCGACGGCGACATCGCCTTCCACCTGGCGGTTGGCGTGGTCCCATTCACCGTGCTGGTGTTCGTGCTCGGCTTCTTCATGTCGCTGGGCAAGGCCGCGGTGTTCAAGCACATTCCGGCCTACTACCCGCAGCACGTCGGCGCGGTCGGCGGCGTGGTCGGCATGATCGGCGGGTTGGGGGGCTTCGTGCTGCCAATCGCCTTCGGTGCGATGAACGACCTGATCGGGGTGTGGACCAGCTGTTTCATGCTGTTGTTCGTGCTGGTGAGCATCGCCCTGGCGTGGATGCACTTCGCGGTCCGGCGCATGGAGCATCGCCAGCATCCCGGCCTGCGCGCGCAGACCGACCTGCCGGAGATCGCCGAGGCCGCCGCCGCAGCGAACGCACCTCTGGCCTGAACCGCCTGCAGCGACGCCTGAGACAGGACGGCGCCCACGGTTGCGGGGCGAGCCGCTCGGTCTGCTGCGCATCCGAGACGTCGGCGCAGCCATTCGCAACACCGCTCGCCCCGGCGCACGGTCGCCACCCGATCGCGATCGTCGCGTTCGAGCGCCGACTTGATCTTGATCAGGGCCTGGCTGGCAAGTGGCCGCTAACGTGTCCGGCATGGAATGCTCCCCGTTCGCGATCGACCGGGCTGCTCTGGCACGCTACCTGCCTGCAGCACCGCACTGGCCGTTGCATCCGCCTTGCGCGCACTACGTCTGCGGCTTCGGCGATGCCGATTTCGCCAAGACGGTGCGGGTCGGCAACGACCACCTGATCCCGCGCTCGCTGACGTTGTGCTTCGGCGCTCCGCGGGGCGGGTCGCCGATCGCGCCGGGCGAGTACCTGCACTGCCTGTTGCGCGCGCTGGCGCGGAGCGCGGCGCTGTTCGACGAGGATCGCGAAGTGCTGTACATCGTGCTGGGCGAAGGCTTGCCCGAGCTGATCGGCTGCGGCGGCGTGGCGCGCTTGCTCAATGCGATCCCGCAGTCGCTGCGCACGGTCGCACGCGCGGACGTGGCCGTGCTGTTGCGGCCAGGCAATTCGGTGGCGGCGCGTTCGCTGGTGGCCGCGGGCTGTACCCGCGGGGTACTGCTCGACGACGGCACCGCGTCCGCGGCGTCGCGGCTGGCCGCGCGCGAGGCAATCGCCGGCGCCGGCTTTGCCGCCACCGGTCACGTGCTGGCCGGATACCCGGATGCCTTGCGGCTGGAGGAGGTATTGTCGTGGCGACCGGATCGGGTGGGACTGGCCTGGCTGGCGGCGGTCGGTCCCACGCTGCCGCGCCTGCTGGCCGATGCGGTGCAACGGCTCGGCGAGGCCGGCTATGCGCCTGCCGGGGCGGACACCTTCGCCGTGGCGTCCAGCCCGCCCTGGCGCCGCGGCAGCCGTGCGCAGTATTGCGACCTGACCGGAACGGTGCGCGCCGAGCGCACCGACCTGATCGGCATCGGTGCGGGGGCGGAGAGCCAGCTGGGCGAGGTGTTCTGCCAGGCGATCGGCGATCCGGCGCGCTGGTGCGCGGCCGTCGCCGCCGGGCGGCTGGGCATCGAGCGCGGGCTGGTGCAGTCGCAGGACGAGGCCATGCGCGCGGAGATCATGCAGTCGCTGGCCTGCGACTACCGGCTGGATGCGCGGGCGACGCAACGCACCGATGCCATGCCGTTCCACGACGAATTCGCGCTGGCGCTGGCGCGGCTGCGACCGCTGGAGGAGCAGGGGCTGGTCAGCTGGAACGACCAGGTGCTGTCGCTGTCATTCACCGGCGCGCTGCTATGGCGTATCGTTGCCGCATGTTTTCAGCATCCAGCGTCGGCTCCCTAGCCGGTAACCCGTCGCCGCATTGCGGCAGCCCCGTTCGCGTGTCCAGGTGCGGCCGATGACGTCGTCCGCTCCCCCGCTCAATCCGGCCGCGTCGAGCGATGGCGACGAGCTGCGCTTCTGCTCGACCTGCGCGTTCTCCGATGCCTGCATCTCGCAGGGCTACGACAAGTCGATGCTTTCCGAACTGCATGTGCTGGTGGATCATGTCGGCCCGTTCCATGCCGGCGACTACATCTTCCGCACCGGCGAGGAATTCCGCGCCATCGCCGCGGTCCGGGCCGGCATGGTCAAGACCTTCGTCAACGACAGCAACGGCAACGAGCAGGTACTGGGCTTCAGCCTGCCGGGCGAAGTGATCGGGCTCAACGCGATCCATTCCTCGCGCTTTCCCTGCAACGCTGTGGCGCTGGACACGGTGCTGCTGTGCCAGTTCTCCTTTCCCAAGATGACCCTGCTGGCCTCGCGCATGCCCGGCCTGCAGGCCAAGCTGTTCAGCCTGCTCAGCGCGGAGATCGGCAAGGCGTCGATGCTGGCCGCCGACTACCGCACCGAAGAGCGCATGGCCGCATTCCTGCTCGACCTGTCGCGGCGCTACGCGCAGCGGGGCTTCTCGGCCACGCGTTTCAACCTGACCATGGCGTGCACCGAGATCGCCAACTACCTGCGCATGGCGCCGGAAACGGTCAGCCGCGTGCTGCGCCGGCTCGGCGACGACGGCATCATCGCGATCAAGCAGCGCGAAGTGGTGTTGCGCGATCCGGCGCGGCTGGAGGCGTTCGCATCCGGCGGGGGGAGCCCGTAGCCGGATGCTCCTAGATCGCGTCGCTCGCGGCGCGGCCAGCGACACGTGCCGCATGCGCTGTCCTGTGCGCTCCTGCAATGCACGAATGTGAGCCCCGGTCCGCTTGACTGCGGTCAAGGCGGTGCCGCGTACCGCGGCCTACAGTGTCGGTGTCCCGGATGCGACCGCAGTTGCGCGGCGCGACGGTGCATGCACGAGAGACCGCCATGTCCATCCATTCCGAAACGCCGCTGACGGCGGAACGTATCGCACTGATGCAGGCCGCGTTGCGAACCACCGATCCTGGCGCCGAACTCAGCATCGATCGGGCCAGCGGCCAGCTCGACATCGTGACCTCGCTGCCGGCGCACGAGGTGCTGGCGGTGCTCGGCAGCTTCGGCGCGAAGCCCGAACTGGTCGCCGATGGCGATGCGCCAGCGGACGGTGGCGGCTGCTGCGGGTGCTGTGGCGGATGAACGCGCGGCGGCACGCTGCATCCGCGCGCGCCACCGCCACGTCGGTTGCGTCACCACCTAGGCACACGAGCGCACTCCACCCGCCGGTACCGCGCCGGCTGCCGATCTGTCCCAACCGCAACGGCAGCGCCATGCGGCAATGCCTGATCTGCGATGTCGGCGCGCTCTGCCTGGCGCGTGGTCACGAGCAGCGTGTGCACGACATGCACCTGCACGTCGTGCACAGCGGCCCGTACCCGGCGGGCGCGTGCCTGTTCCACGAAGGCGATCCGATGTTGGCGTTGCTGGTGGTGCGCAGCGGCACGGTCAAGCTGGTCGTCGGCGCGCCGTCGAGCGAGGAACAGATCCTCGGTTTCGCGATGCCCGGAGACGTGATCGGGCTGGACGCCATCCACGCCGAACGCCACGGCTGCAGCGCGCGCGTGCTCGAGGCCACATCGCTGTGCCGCCTGCCGCTGGCCACGGTCACGCGGTTGACCGAGACCGTTCCCGGCCTGCAGCGCAACCTGTTGGACCTGCTCAGCCGCCGCCTCGATCGGAGTACCCGCCTGCTGATCGGGCGCTACGAGGCAGACCAGCGCCTGGCCGCCTTCCTCATGCTGCTGTCGCAGCATGCGCAACGGCGCGGGCTGTCCGCGCAGCGGCTGCACCTGGGAATGCCGCGCACGGACATCGCCAACTACCTGCGGCTCACTCCGGAAACCGTGAGCCGCACATTCCGGCGCTTGCAGTTGCGGCGGCTGATCGAGGTGAGCAGGCGCGAGCTGCAACTGCTCGACCTGGCGGCGTTGCATCAGATGGGTGGCGCACTGCTGCCGGCCTGACGCGCCATAGTGTGCCATGGAGCGCCGGTTGGCCTTTGGCGACGTGGGATTTGCGAAGCATGCCAGTGGCGCGTCCCGCCCGCGATGGTGCGCTCAGCCGCCCTTGCCGTCGGGGCGCGGACTCAGGTAGATGCGGCCGATCCGGGCTACCCAGGGAGCCAGCGCCAGCAGCCAGCCGACGGCGGCCGCCACCTGCCAGCGCAACGGGTCCGGTGTCAGTTCGGCGACGACCCGCATCGTGGCCACACCCTGGATCGCGGCGAACGCGAACCAGGCCACCGGCGGCATCGTCAGCGGGCGGCCGGAATGGCCCTGCGTCACCCGCGTCACCATCGCCACCAGCAGGCTGCCGAACAGGCCGATGGACAAGGCGTGGATCGGCCCACGGCCCAGCAACAACTGCCCGGTGAGCAGACAGCCCACGCTCTGGACCACGTATAGCGCGTAGGTGACCGGCAACCAGGCCATGCCGATGAACAGCGCGGCCAGCAGACCGGGCATGCAGCCGCGCGGCCACCAGCGCCATAGCGCGTACGCGGCGAGCGCGAGCGCAGGCGCGTCGGCCAGCCATAGCCAGGCGTCGGCGCCGGCCAGGGCCAGCGCCAGGTGCGCGAGCAGCGTTGCCCACATCGCAGCCAGCCACCACAGTGGGCGCCACGCCACGTAACCCGGCACCGCGTTGCCGGCGAAGAACGGGAACATGCGATGGGCGACGCTCAGGTACAGCGGCAGCAGCAGGCCGAAGCTGCCCAACGCGATGTTGGCGGCCATCAGCCTGCTCTCGCCGGCGGCCACGCCCGCGAACGCCAGCAGGCCCAGCCAGCCCAGCAGCAACGCCGCGTAGCACGAGTATGCGTGCCAGGTGCGGCCGCGCTCGGCCTTCAGCAGCCCGCCCAGCACGACCAGCGCACCGCTCCAGCCGGCGATGGCCAGCGCCAGTCCCAACCACAGGCCCGGCGCCCAGCCCAGCATCGCCAGCAGCAGCGCCGCCTGTCCGCCGAACAGCCCGGCGCCGATCGGCACATAGTGTCGGCGCGGCAGTTCCGGCAGTCCCATCCAGCGCGGGAACACGGTCAGCAGGAAGCCGAAAACGAAACTGGGCAGCACCAGGTACTGCATCGCCAATGCATGCAGCCAACCGGCCGGCAACGGCGGTTGCGGCAGCGCCCAGCCGCCGTGCAGGCCGGCCAGCCATAGGGCCCACCAAGCCATCAGCAGCAACAGGTTGCCTGCGCCGACGAAGAACAGCAGTCGATGCGGCGCGCGCGCCAGCATGGCCGGAGAAGGATGCTCATGGGACGCGGGTAGGTTAGGCATGGCCGCTAGTTTCCGGTCGCGACCCGTGCGTGTCCTTGACCTTGGTCAGGCGCCGCCGCGATACCTGGCGGCGTCCGGTAGGAGGCGCTCGCGACTGCGTCGTTAGTGAGTCAAATTGCGAGTCAAAGTGGTGGGCCTTCCTGATGAATTTTTAATTCTTACAATGGCTTGTAGGGTTAATTCGGTTGCTGGTGGGCCACCAACAAGCGGTCCCACGGACGCCTGGTTACGGTGCTGCACGATCTCCTGCCGAGCCTGCCAGCCGATCACGCAAATCTGCTTGGCGGCCGGGGCGCACGAAGAACACTGGAGCAGACGTGAGGGCTGCGTTTGACGTGGCCCGACTTCGTTGCGCGGCTCTGTCTCAGCCTTCCAGCGCCAGTGGCACCACGCGCTGCAGCAGGGCTTCGACCAGGGCCGGGTCGAAGTCCGGCTCGCGCGCAGCCATCAGGGCCAGGCCGTCGGAAAAGCACTGGATCATGGCCGCGGCCAGCTCCAGTTGGTCCGCAGCACGGCTTCGTCCCTGCTTGGCGTCGCGCTGCTGCAGCCAGCCCACGACCATCTGGCGCATGTCCCGGCCGTTGCGCTGCAGGTCGCGCGCGACGTGGACATCGCGCATGCCCAGCGCGGTGATCTCGCTCTGCAGGCCGACATGGAACGCGCTGACCTTGCGGCTGCGCCACAGTTCGAAGGCCGATTGCAGCGTGTCGGCCAGGTCGTCCGCGGCCTGGATCCGCGCCAGGCCCTGGCGACTTTCCTCCAGGTGCTGCTCGATCAGCGCCAATACGATCGCGCGTTTGTTCTGGAAGTAGTGGTAGGGCAGGCCGGTACTCAGGCCCGCGCGCGCTGCGATCTTGGCCATCGACGCGGCCTCGAAACCGTCTTCGATGAAGCACTCGCGCGCGGCGTCGAGGATGCGCTGGCGCTTCTGTCTGGCGTAGTCGTTTTCCGAAGCGGCGTCGCTGCTGGCGAATGAAGGCATGGATTCGCTCGCACGTGGGAGTGACGCCGATGGTAGCCCAGGGAAGTGCGTTGAACGGTCATTCAACTGTCAACGGCGGCTCGCAAGATTGCCGGCTATTCCCACCCCCTTCAGGAACCACCACGATGCGTCATCCTCTTTCCCGCGCCGTCGCCCTGGCGCTGGCCGCGTTGGTCGCCGGGCCGGTGTTCGCGCAGGAAGCCCCGCAGGAAACCGCGACCCGGCAGGCGTCCGATCCGGTCACGCTCGACCAGGTCGTGGTGAGCGCGCAGAAGCGCGTGACCAACCTGCAGGAAACGCCGATCTCGGTGTCGGTGCTCAACGACGAGGAACTGAAGGATCGCAGCGCGATTTCCCTCGGCAGCCTGGCCGACGGTTCGATTCCCTCGCTGCGTATCGCGCCGTTCGCCACCCGCAGCTCGGCGCTGAACATCGGCATCCGCGGCATCGGCGCCAGCGGCGATGCCAACCAGCCGGCGCGCGACCAGGGCGTGGGCGTGTACGTCGACGGGGTATTCCTCGGCCGCGCCCAGGGACTGGGGACCGCGCTGTACGACGTGGAACGCATCGAGGTGCTGAAGGGGCCGCAAGGCACGCTGTTCGGCCGCAACACCGAAGGCGGCGCCATCAGCATCGTGACCAAGGCGCCGACCGGCGAGTTCGGGCTGAGGGCCAACGTCGGCGTCTCCAATTACGACGGCTACAGCAGCGGCATGCACCTGGATCTGCCGCGCGTGGGCGACGTCAGCTTCAAGATCGACGCGGTGCAGGCGCATCGCGGCGGCACCACCGACAATCCGATGCGCGGCCAGGAGGATTTCAACGGCTACGACAAGCGCGGCGCCCGCCTCAGCGCGCTGTGGCAGCCGAGCGACAGCTTCGAGGCCCTGTACGCGCTCGATCATTCCTACGACGCGACCACGCCCTACCATGCGCAGTACCTGGGCGGCGGCAGCGCGCGGCGTGGCCCGCTGCTGAGCGCCGGCGCGCAGCGCGATCGGCGCGACGCGGCCATCATCGGCGTGCCGCAGGAAGAGAACGTCGGCAAGACCGATGGCCACCTGTTGAACCTGACCTGGACGCTGTCGGACGATCTGCAGCTGAAGTCGATCAGCTCGTACCGACAGCTTGAGCAGGGCCAGTTCGACAACGGCCTGAACGATGCGATCTCCTCGTTCGCGCCGAACGGCGAGTTCGGCCGCTACAGCCTGGCCAAGTTCTACCAGCACCAGTACAGCCAGGAATTCCAGCTGATCGGCAACACCGCGCAGGTGGAATACGTCGCCGGCGCGTTCTACTACCACGAGACCGTGGGCGACAACGCGCAGACCCCGAACACCCTGCGCTGGAACGCCGACGGCAGCGCCTACACCACGATCAACCAGCCGCTGGACCTGGGCAAGGTGCGCATCGACCGCGCCAGCAAGGCCAAGGCCGACAGCCTCGGCGTCTTCGGCCAGGCCACCTGGACGCCGGCCTCGATCGAAAACCTGCACCTGACCGCCGGCGGGCGCTGGACCAAGGACGACAAGGAAGGGCGGCTGCACACCTTGAACGGGGCGGCGTCCAACCTGGCATTCGAAGGCTCGTGGAGCCGCTTCGACCCGATGCTCAACGTGGCCTACGATCTCGGCGACGACACGATGGTCTATGCCAAGTGGAGCACCGGCTTCAAGGCCGGCGGCGCCAACTCGC
This sequence comes from Xanthomonas sp. CFBP 8443, assembly GCF_025666195.1. Classification (NCBI taxonomy): domain Bacteria; kingdom Pseudomonadati; phylum Pseudomonadota; class Gammaproteobacteria; order Lysobacterales; family Lysobacteraceae; genus Xanthomonas; species Xanthomonas sp. CFBP 8443. The sequence goes on along the minus strand of NZ_CP102592.1, from coordinate 4,507,461 downwards.
GTTCGATCAGCTATCGCGCGTTCGCGCCGGAAGAGGTCGAAGCGATCGAACTCGGCGCCAAGACCCAGTTCTGGGACGACCGCGCGCGGTTGAACCTGGCGCTGTTCTCCGCCACGGTCAAGGACCGGCAGATGGACTTCTTCCTGCCGCTGGCGCCGGGCCAGACCCGTACCGTGTCCGATACCACCAATGCCAGCACCGACGGCAAGTCCAAGGGTGCGGAACTGGAGTTCAGCATCATGCCGCTGGATGGCCTGACCCTGAGCGTGGACTACGCCTACACCAAGGCCGACCCGCTGAGCGCGCCAAATCCGTACGTGGCCGGCAACCCGCTGGTCACCGTGCTGCCGCTGTACGCACCGGAAAACGCCGGTAGCGTCGGCATCGACTACCTGGTGCCGCTGGGCGCTTCGGCGCTGAAGTTCCACCTCGACGGCAACTGGTCCGACGGCTACTACACCAGCGAGGTCGAGCAGACCCTCACCGACAGCTCCTTCGTGGTCAACGCGCGCGTGGCCCTGATCGACGTGCCGCTGGGCAGCAGCGGGGCCACGGCGGAGTTCTCGCTGTGGTCGCGCAACCTGCTGGACGAGGAGCACCTGTTCTACACCAGCAATACCGCCAGCCTGGGCACCTACGGCATCTTCAACGACCCGCGCACCTTCGGGCTCGACGTCGCCATCCGCTTCTGAGGAACCATCACATGAAGAACAGCAAGCCACTGTTGGCCATCGCCATTGCCGCCCTCGCGTTCGACGCGCAGGCGCAGCTGCCGACCGACATCGCCGTCGAGCGCGTTTCGCCGACTAGGATCGCCGTGGTCTGGACCGGCGCGCTGGCCGCCGGCGAAAAACTCGACCTCGTGCTCAGCGATGCCCAGGGCAAGGTCTCCGGCAACGCCAAGCGGATCGACGATGCGCCCGGCGCCACCGGCCGCGTGGAACTCGAACATGCCGCCGGCACGCGTCCGTACGTGCTGGTCGACGACAACGAGGGCCACAAGGAAGTCGTCGCCGAACGCGTGCTGCCGCTGGAAGGCGGAGTCAATTTCCGCGACCTCGGCGGCTACCGCACCACCGATGGCCGCAGCGTCAAGTGGGGCAGGCTCTACCGTTCCGGCGTGATGAGCGACCTGACCGATGCCGACTACGCCTACCTGCAGAAGCTCGGCATCAAGACCATCTGCGACCTGCGTTCGCAGGAAGAGCGAAAGGTCGAGCCGACCGATGCGCAGCGCATCACCCAAGGTGGCGACTACTACAGCCTGGATTACAAGCTGGATTTCGACCCGGGCGCCTTCGCCAAGGCGTTCTCCACGCCGTCGGCCAACCCGGAAATGGCCGCGCTACGCGTGTTCGGCAGTTTCTACCGGACGATGCCCAAGATGTACGCGGCGCAGTTCAAGCAGGCCTTCGCCGACCTGCAGGAAGGCAACGGCCTGCTGTTCAACTGCAGCGCCGGCAAGGACCGCACCGGCGTGCTGGGCGCGCTGGTGCTCACCGCGCTGGGCGTGGCCCCGGACACGGTCAGCGCCGACTACGCGCTGAGCGCGCTGGTCTATCCGAAGCAGGAAGCCGCACGCAAGGCCAAGCATGCCGCGTCCAAGGCCAAGGGCGCGCCCAAGGCCGACGGGCCGCACAGCGCGACGATGGAAGCGATGGGCAAGCTGCCGCCGGAAGCGCTGAAGGTGTTGTCGGGAACCGACGCCTCGCTGATCGCGGCCGCGTTCGACCAGATCCGCAACGACTACGGCTCGCTCGACGCCTACTTCGAGAAGGAACTGGGCGTGAGCCGCGAAGACCGCAAGCGCCTGCAGGCGATCTACCTGGAGCCTGCGCCGCTGGTGGCCGCAAGCGAACGGCGCGCCGCCCGCTAGCGGACGCGGCATCCTGGGCGTCATTGCCAGCGCCGCCATTCATCGCGGTGGCGGTAGCGTTCGGCAGCGTAAGGGCGCGGCGCAGTTGGCCGCTTCGCCGCGCCCACGCTTGCGTACGGCACCACGGGCGAAACTTTGCGAGGACGGAAGAGATGCAACACGACAAGACGGGAAGCCGTCGATCCGGCTGGCGGTATCGCTTGCGCACGCTATCGCTGGCAAAAACATTCGGCTTCGCCTTGGGCGGCGCGATGCTGGCCGCTGGCGCCGGGGCGACGGCAACGTCGGTGCAGGCACCTGTGCCCGCGCACTGGGCGCGCTACGCCGCGCTCGCCAGCGGCGAATTGCAGCACCGCCTCAGCGACGGAGGCGGCGAACTGGTGACGCGATTGCATGCGTGGCTGGAGCAGCCGCAGGTGGCGGCCGCACAGGCCGGGCCGTGGGTGGTGCGCATCTGGATCTCGGCGCAGGGCGGCATCGAGCGCGCCGAGTTCCAGACGCTCGGCAGCCCCCAGGCCGATGCCGATCTGCGCGCGCTGTTGGCCGCCAAGCCGCTGTCGGCGCCGCCGCCGGCCGATATGCGGCAACCGCTGGTGCTGGGACTGTCGCTGCGCGCGAATCCGGATGACGCGCCGCCTGGCTCGCAGCACTGAGGCGCCGGCCGCGCGAGGTTCCATTTTCGTGCAGCCGCTCCTTCGCCGCTTCAACGGTTGGGGACGACCGGGCGTGGCGCGGGCGGCGGCGGCCGTTGCGGCGTGGTGGACTTGCCGAAGGCGTTGCCCATCCGCTGGCTGGTGGCGGCGCGATCCGCCAGTCCCAGTGCGGCCGGCGGGCGCCGGGCGATGCGCTCGGATGCGGTCATGGCGGCGGGCCGGACGTCGGCAGTTGTGTCTTGGCCGGCGAGCATCTGGCTGAAGCAGTCGTAGTCCGGGATGCGTTCGCCGTTCACTTCGACTTCGATGCAATGCAGTGCTGCGTCGTCGGCATCCGGCGGTTGCGGATCGGTCGCGTGCGCATCGGCCGCAAACAGCGCCAGGGCGATCGGCAGGATGGACAGGCGGGGACGCGACGTTCGAGGTCGGGGCATGGCTGTCACTGGATTGAAATCGAGCCCGATTAGTGTGATGGATTCCGCGTTGCGATGGTGGCGCGTCTTGCATGCAGTTTGATGACACCTGGACGCGACGCCATCGGTAGCCACACGCCGTGGCATGCGTTCGGATCATCCAGGGGCAGGTGGTGTTCGCTCGCCGTGTTGGCGCTCGCCTGGCTGCATCCGCCGCCAGCGTTCGCGGACACGCCTCGATCGGGCGACAGCGCGCAGGCGCGCGTGGAGGCGGTGCGCGCGTTCGACATTCCTTCGCAGCCCTTAGCCGATGCGTTGCAGGCGTTCGGGGAGACGACCGGATTGGCCGTGCTGATCGATTCGCGCCTGCTGGTCGGGCTGGAGTCGTCGCCGGTCGCGGGACGCTATCGGCAGAGGGAGGCACTGCAGTTGATGTTGGTCGGCACAGGGCTCGCGCCCAGGTACGTAGAGGACGGGGCGTTCACGCTGGTGGCGACTGGCACCGTCTCGCCCGGCACCGAAAACACGTATGCGGCGCCCGCGACGGGGGCAGGAAGCGCGGCTGCGCGCGCGGGCAGCGCGCGCGTCATCCAGCGCTCGCTGGAACAGGCCTTGTGCGCGTCGACGCTGGCGCGCCCGGGGCGTTATCGCGCCGGGGTGCGCTTCTGGCTGGACGAGCGCGACCGGATCCGGCAGCCGGAACTGTTCGAATCCAGCGGCGATGCGCAACGCGATGCGGAGATCGTGCGGCGCCTGGCCGGCTTGCCGCTGCGCGGCCTGCCGAGCGAGGTGCCGCAACCGGTGATGCTGTTGTTGCTGCCGGAATCGGACACGTCCACGCCACCGTGCAAGCGCTCGCGATGAGCGCCGGCCTGCGCAGCCTGTTCCTCGACAACTACGAGGCCTTCCGCAAGCGCCTGAGGCGGCGGTTGGGCTCGGACGATCTGGCGCTGGACGCGTTGCAGGAAACCTGGCTGCGGGTGGAGCGCATGGGCGCTGCCACCCAACCGCAGCGCAATCCGGTCGCCTACCTGTTCCGGATGGCGGTGAACGTCGCCTCGGACCAGCGCGCCAGCCAGGCGCGGGTGCTGACCGGCGAAGAAATCGAGGCGCTGATGGACGAGGACACCGGCGGCATCGATCCGGCGGTGGTCGCCTTCGGCCAGTCGGAACTGCTGCTGCTCGCGCAGGCGCTGCAGGAACTCAGTCCGCGGCAGCGCGCGATCCTGGTGGCGGCGCGGATCGAACAGCGGCCGTTGGACCTCATCGCCCAGCAACATGGCGTGTCGCTGCGGATGATCGGCAAGGAACTGAAGAAGGCGCTGCAGCACTGCGCGATGCGCCTGGACCGGCAAGTCGTGCAGCGGTTCGGTCCGGGCGCGGGAAAACCGTCCTGATGAATATGAAGACCACAGAACCGATGCACATCGGTGCGTCCGTCAGGGAGCAGGCGCAGCACTGGCTGCTGCGGCTGACGTCCGGTCGCGTCACCGCGGACGATGCGGAGGCGTTCCGCCGTTGGCGCCAGGCCGATCCGCTGCATGCGCGCGCCTTTGCCGAAGTCCGGCAGGTGTGGCGGGCGCTGGAGCCGGCGCACCGGCTGGCGGTGGTTGCCGAGCGCGAGCGTGCCGACGCCGCTCCGGCGCCCGGCACTGTCGCCACGCCGCTTGCGCCACGTCCGTGCGTCAGCGCCGGGCGCGGGCATGGGCGCGAGCGGCGCATGGGACGTCGCGCGTTCCTCGGCGGCGCGGTGGCGGCCGCCACGGGCTGGATGGTCGTCAAGTCGCCGTTAGGTCTATGGCCGGACTGGCAGGAACTGTCGGCCGACTACCGCACCGCCACCGGCGAAAGCGTCCAATTCGATGTGCAGGGATTGAGCATCGCGATGGCCACCCGGACCGCGCTCAAGCGCCAGTCCGGCGCAGGCCGATCGGTCGCTATGGAACTGCTGGAAGGCGAAGCGCAGTTCGAATTGCCGCGCGCCGCGGCGGCAGGTGTGTCGATCCTGGTCGCGGGAGCCGAGGTCATCGCCGCGCCCGGCTCGCGCATCAACGTGCGTTGCGTGGACGAGGACATCCGCGTGACCTGCCTGCAGGGCGAGGCGCGGGTCAGCCGCAACGGACGCAACGTGGTGCTGCAGCCGGCCTGGCAGGCGCGGTTGGCGCCGGACCGGATCGCATCGGTGGCGCAGGTCGATGCCGAGCGCATCGACGGTTGGCGGCACGGCCTGCTGATCTTCAATAACGAGCCGCTGGCGGCGGTCGTGGACGAGATCAATCGCCATCGCAGCGGCCGGATCGTGGTGACCAACGGCGCCCTGGCCGAGCGGCTGGTGCAGGCGCGGATCCCGCTCGATCGCCTGGACACCTTCGTCGACCTGGTGCGCGATGCCTATGGCGCAAGGATCCTGTCGATGCCGGGCGGCGTGGTCGTGATGAGCTGAGGCGGTCTTCAGGCGGTGCCGGACGATCGCAGGGGAGCGGTCGCCGCGTGCCGCGGATGCCGCAGGCGCGTCGGGCGCGCGTGTTGTAGCGCGTCCACATGACATCGGCATGAAACGCGCCAGGCGATTTGCGGCTGTTTCGCGGCGCTCATGAAATTTTTGTTGCAGCGGTTCAGTCCGCGCCGCAAGCGCCGGTCTTATCCCTCGTAACGAGCGCAACGCGGTGCATTGCGACGATCGTGGCCCGCGATGCGCGGCCATGATCGGCATGGATCGAAAGCGCTCGTCCATATCAGCGAACGATATTCCGACGGGTGGATGCAATGGTGAAACAGGCGAACCAGGCTGGCCGCACTTCCGCGAACCGCGGCTTGCGGATCAAGCCGCTGGCACATGCGATCACCGCGCTGCTGGTGGCCGGCGGCATGGCCGGCGGCGTGCATGCGCAGCAAGCGTTCAGTGCCGGCTGGTTCGCCACCAAGGGCGCGCAGCAGCAGGCCGCGGCCCAGACAGGGCAGTTGCCCAACGGCATGCCGGCCAACCTGCCGCGTCCCCAGCAGCAGACCCAGGAAGCGCGCGACAAGCTCAAGACCTCGCTGGAGAACCTGGGCACGGCGGCGCAGGCCATCGCCGTGCAGCAGCGCATGCAGCAGGCGGCGCGCGACGCGGCGCGGGTGCGCCCGGCCAGCGTGCCCGACGGATTGGGCGAAGGCGGCCTGAAGATCGACGACAACGCGCTGACCAGCGGTTGGCATAACGCGAAGGACCCCACCCAGGCGGTCGCCGGCGGCAAGACCACCGTCACCATCGAACAGACCGGCGACAAGGCGGTGCTCAACTGGGAGACGTTCAACGTCGGCCGCGACACGCTGGTGGATTTCCGCCAGGACGCGAGCTGGTCGGTGCTCAACCGCATCAACGATCCGCTGGCGCGGCCCTCGCAGATCCAGGGCCAGATCAACGCGCCCGGCACGGTGTTTCTGGTCAATCGCAACGGCGTGGTGTTCGGCGGCAGCAGCCAGGTCAACGTCAAGAACCTGGCCGCAGCGGCCGTGGACATCAGCGATCAGCAGTTCGCCAAGGGGCTCTACAGCGACGCCAAGGGCAGCGGGTTCGTTCCCACCTTCGCCAACGATCTCGCCAGCGCCACGAACGGCTTCGGCCAGGCCAGCGGCAGCGTCGTCGTCGAGCGCGGCGCCCAGATCACTACGCACACCCCGTCGACGGTCACCGAAGGCGGCGGCTACGTGATGCTGCTCGGCGCCGAGGTCCATAACCATGGCCAGATCAGCGCGGCCAACGGCCAGGCCACGCTGGCCGCCGGCGATGCCTTCGTGATCCGCAAGGGCATGGGCACCGAGCAGAACCAGACCTCGACCACGCGCGGCAATGTGGTGACCGCGTTGCGTTCCGGACCCGGCGCGAGCCAGGCCGCAGACGCGGCGCCGCGTGCCGGCGGCGTAGTGAGCAATACCGGCCTGATCCAGGCCAGCACCGGCGACATCACCTTGGCCGGACGCGACGTGCGCCAGCAGGGAACGCTGCTGTCGACCACGTCGGTGCATACCCGCGGCACCATCCACCTGAGCAACGACGCAGGCGACGCGGACGGCCAGGTTCGCCTGGGCGAAGGCAGCCTGACCGCGATCGTGCTCGACGACAGCGCGACCACCGCGCTGGACGTGCAGCGCGAGACCCTGGTCAAGGACGCGGACAAGCCGGGCGACGGCGTCCAGCATCGCCGCGACCAGTCGCTGGTGCAGATCGCCAGCGGCGGCGACGTGACCTTCGACGGCGGCAGCCTGACGCTGGCCACCAGCGGCCAGGTGCTGGTCGACGCCGCCGGCACCAGCCGGGTGCAGGAAGGCGCGCGCATCGACGTGTCCGGCCACGTGGGCGTGAAGATCGCGATGGAAGCGAACAACGTCCAGATCAACGTGCAGGGCAACGAGCAGCGCGACGCCCCGGTCAACCGCGACGGCAAGGCGCTCAACAACAACAACATCTGGCTGGACCGGCGCGACCTGGTGCTGGTCCCGGCGGGCACCAACGGCTACGAAGCCGATCGCTGGTACACCGCCGGCGGGCTGCTGGAAGTGGGCGGCTACCTGGGCATCACCGGCCATGGCATCGGCGAATGGTCGGCGCAGGGCGGCACCGTGCAGTTCGGCGGCGGCGAACTGGTCAGCCAACGCGGTTCCCGCATCAACCTGTCCGGCGGCACCCTCGACGTGCAGACCGGCTATGTCAACCAGACCCACCTCAAGGGCGCCGACGGCAAGCTCTACAACGCGTCGACCGCGCCGGGCGACCTGCTGTACACCGGCCTGTACCGCGGTTTCGAAGATACCCACGAACGTTGGGGCAGTGCCGCCAACGCGTACTACTACAGTCCCTTGATCGGCAGGCAGAAGCGGCTGGAGAACGGCTACACCGTCGGCCGCGACGCCGGCAGGCTGGTCGTCGCCACCCGCGCCGCCACGCTGGAAGGCGACATCGAGACCGCCACGTTCCAGGGCGACCGGCAGACCCAGGCGCGCGAGCAGGACCTCGACGGGTATCGCCAAAGCCAGACCGCCGCGGCCCGCAACGGCGAGCTGATCGTCGGCAGCTACGCCACGGTGTACGACAAGGATGTGCAGGATCTGCGCTACAGCGCCGGCGCGGTCGCCAAGGACATCGTCATCGGCCAGGCGGCCGGCGATGCCGATGCCGACGTCGATGCGGGCGATGACGGCGCCGCCTCGGACCCGGCCGATGCCGACGCGCGGCGCATCGTGCTGGACGCGGGCTGGCTCAACCGGCAGCAGCTGGGTTCGCTGCAGGCCTACGCGACGGACGCCGTGGAGGTGAACGAGGCGGTCGCGGTGGCGGCCGGTGGGCAGATCGCTTTGCACGCCACGCAGGTGGACGTTGGCGCCGATCTCACCGCGCGCGGTGGCCGCATTGCCCTGGGCAACGTGGTCGAGAAATGGACCGGCAACCTGGGATGGATCGAAACGGCGGTGGCGCCCGTGCCGGACGGCATGTCCGCGCGCACGGCGATCGATGAAGGTGTGGTGCTCGATACGCGCGGCCTGTGGACCAACCTGGCGCGGGACGGCGGCGACATCGGCGGCATGCCCTATGCGGGCGGCGGCGACATCGACGTGCGCAGCAGCGGCAGCGTGAGCGTGGGCAAAGGCGCGCTGCTGGACGCCTCGGCGGGCGCGGTGCTGATGGCCGACGACACCCTGCGCGGCGGACGCGGCGGCGACATCGCGCTGATCGCCAGCGACCTGTTGACCAGCGAGACCGTCGACGACGCCAAGCCGGGATGGTTGACGCTGGCAGGCGAAGTGCGCAGCCAGGGCGTCAAGGGCGGCGGCCGGCTGACCTTGCAGTCCGGCGGTTCGGTGGTGATCGGCGGTCAGGTGCCGGGCAGCGATGGCGTGCTGAGGCAAGGCGAGGCCTCGCTGATCGATCTGATCACCGAATCGGATTTCAGCGTGGCCGAGGGCGCCGTGCTGCCGTCGGACTATCGCTACACGCGCAGCCACGCCAAACCGGGCGAGGCGGTGGGTTCGGCCCCGGTGGTCGCGATGAACCGGCCGGAAACCCACCTGACGCTCGCTGCCGCCTGGACGCTGCCGTTGCCCGATTCCGGCGCCAGCTATTGGGTCAACACGTCCGCCGGCGAGCAGATCTTCGTGTACTCGTACAACCCGCCGCCGCAGTTGCCGGCCGGCACCGTCATCACCAACATCGATGGCACGTTTCCCACCGGCTATGTGGTACAGGGCAAGGTGTTCCCCAATGGCCTGGCGGTCAAGCCGGCGACGGCGGTGGTGAAGGCCGGCGATCGGGCACCGGTCGCGGTGGTGTTCGAGGCGGGAACCCGCATCGCCGCGGGCAGGGTGCTCCAGCAGGACGTCGCGGTGGCCGCGCCGCTGCATCTGGATGCGGACCTGTTCGCGCAGGGTTTTTCTTCCTACGAGATCCACGGGCAGCAGAGCCTGGCGGTCGCCGAGGGCGCCACGATCGACGTGCGCATGCCGGTGCTGCAATGGGACCGGTCCAGCGCGCGGTTGGTCGAGACCGGGGCCGATCCGAGCGCGGCATTGACGCTGTGGCAGCCGCCGCAGTTCCAGGAAGACGTGACCGCGGCGCGGCTATCCCTCCGCGATGGCGCCGACCTGCAACTGTACGCGGGCAGCCGTTTCGGCGCGCCGTCGACCCTGTCGATCGGACAGGGCGCGCGCATCGGCGTCGATCCCGGGCGCAGCATCGGCTTGACCGGCAATGGGCAAATCACCGTGGAAGGCACGCTGCGCGCTGCAGGCGGCCACATCGATCTGCACATCGACGACTTCGATCCCGCGCTGAACACGGGCCAGTCGCATGACCGCTCGCTGTGGATCGGCGAAACCGCGCTGCTGGATGTCGCCGGTCTCGCGCATGTCGCGCTGGACGCGCAGGGCCGCCGCTATGGACAGGTGACCGATGGCGGCCGCATCCAGATCGGCGGCACGTACCAGGCCGATGCCACCGAGGTCGGCGCAGCCGACGCGTTCGTGGTGGTGCGTCCCGGTGCGCGGCTGGAGGCGTCCGGCGCGGCGGCCACGCTCGACGTTCCGCAAGGGCAGGCGGCCCCGATCGCCTCCGATGGCGGGCTGATCCATCTGGCCAGCTCCAATGGCCTGTTCGTCGATGGCGACCTGCGCGCGGCGGCAGGCGGCGCCGGCGCGGCGGGCGGCACCCTGGCGCTGGCGCTGGAAACGCCGAACTATCCGCTCGTCGACAGGCCGGATCCGCGCGTGCGCAGCGTGCGTGAAATGCACCTGGTGGCCGAGCAGGAGCGCGAAGCGCTGCCGGAACAGCTGCAACCGGGGTACGCGGGGACCGGGTTGGACTACGGCCATGCGCGCATCGGCGTGGACCGGATCCAGGCCGGCGGCTTCGACAATCTCTCGCTGCTGGTCAACGGCGTTCTCGGCATCGGCGATGGCGTGGACCTGCAGCTGGGCCAGAGCCTGCGCCTGACCGCCGGCAGCATCAGTCTTGCGCCGGGTTCACAAGGCGCCGACATCGCGCTGGCGGCCCCCTACGTGCGGCTGGCCGGCGCCACCCGCTCGCAGAAAGACCACCACGCCATGCCCTACCCGGTGCCTTCGGGCTTGCCGGACGTTCTCGAAGGCTCGCGCCTGACGATCGACAGCAGCCTGCTGGATGTCATCGAAGACGTGGCCTTCGGCACCGCCGGCATCGCGGCCCAGGCCAGCGGCACGCCGCTGGACGTGCAACGCGCCGGCTTCGAAACCGTGGAGCTGCGCAGCCAGGGCGATCTGCGCTTCCTCAAGGCCACCGCCAAGGATCGGACGTCGCTGGACACCGGCGGCGACCTGGTGCTTGCGGCCAGCCAGATCTATCCGGCGACCGGCGCGCTGGCCGAGGTGAACGTCGGCCGCTATCCCTACTTGAACCAGTGGGGCGGCGAAGCCGTGGCGTTCGACGGCGAGCGCAGCCTGCGCATCGAGCGCATCGAGCGCATCGAGCGCACCGGCAGCGCCGAGCCGCGCGTGCCGTTCTCCGTCTTCGGCAGCCTGTATCTGCGCTCCGGCGCGATCGACCAGGGCGGCGTGCTGCGCGCGCCGCTGGGCACGATCGTCATGGGCAGTGGCAACACGTTGGTGGATCCGGACGAACACGACGTCGGCCAGCCGAGCAACGTGGTCCTTCGTCCCGGCAGCATCACCTCGGCCAGCGCCGCCGGATTGACCATGCCCTACGGCGGCACCGTCGACGGCCTGACCTACACCTACGATGGCCGCGACGTGACCTATCAGGGCCTCGGCAGCCTGATGGGTTCGGTGCAGTTGGACGGCGGCAGGATCGAGGTGCAGGACGGCGCATCGATCGATCTGTCCGGTGGCGGAAAACTGGCCGGTGCGGCGTTCCTGTCCGGGCGCGGCGGCTCCACCGATGCGCGCCTGAATCCGCTGGTGCAGATGGCGGCCGATGGCGGTGGCTTCGTGCTGCCGGGCCTGTCGACCAATCCGGTCTATGCGATCGTCCCGGGCACGCAGCCGGGCTACGCGCCGGTAGCGCAGGAACACGGCGCCGGCGATCCCGCGATCGGTCGGCAGATCACCCTGGGCGAAGGCGTGCCCGGCCTGCCCGCCGGCACCTACACGCTGCTGCCGTCCTCGTACGCCTTGCTGCCCGGCGCGTTCCGCGTCGAGCTCAACGGCCTGGCCAACAGCGTGGCGGCCGCCGGCGCGGTCAGCCCGATGCGCAACGGCTCCTACGGCGCATCCGCGCGGCTGAGCGTCGCCGGTACCGATATCGCGGACGCCTTGCCGACCCAGGCGATCCTCACCTCGGCCGACACGCTGCGCGCCTATTCGCAGTACAACGAAACCAGCTTTGCCGAGTTCGGCCTGGCCTGGGCCGAGCGCGACGGCGTGCCGCGGCCGCTGCTCGAGCGCGACGCCAAGACCCTGCACCTGGCGCCGGGCAATGGCCTGGACGATCGCCACGGCCTGCAGATGGCCGACGGCACGGTGCGCTTCGCGGCGGCCGAAGGCGGTTACGGCGGCACCTTGGTGGTGCGTGGCCGGGACATCGAGATCCTGGGCGAAGGCGCTGCCGCGACCGAAGGATTCGACGGCGTCTCGCTGCATGCCGATGTGCTCAACGGAGTGGGTGCTTCGACCCTCAGCATCGGCAATGAGTTGATATCGCAGTTCACAGACGTGCAGCGCAGGACGCAGGACGCGCACCTGGTCAGTCTCGGCAACGTCTACACCAGCGCGCGTTCGATCACGCTGCGCGAAGGCGCCGTGCTGTCCGCGGCCCAGGTATTCCTGATCAGCGGGCAGCCCGCGGGCGGCATCACCGTGGAGCAGGGCGCCTCCATCGACACGCTGGGCCGCGGCGCGGCGGCCTGGGACTCGAAGCTGGGCTACGTGTTCGACCCGGGCCTCAATGGTGTGTTGGCGCTGTCCAATGGTTGGCTGGACATGCTGGCACCGAAAGCCAGCGATGGTCTCTACGGTTCCGGCAGGATCGATATCGGCGCCTGCGCCGAGGGCGCCAGCTGCACGGGCAGCACGCGGCTCTACGCCGAGGGCACGATCACCGCCGCGACCGAGAAGGCGTTCCTGCTGGACGACTCGGTGCGCTACGGCACCCGCAACCTGGTGTTGGCGGTGGGCGGCGTCAACATCGGCAGCGAACAGGCGCTGGCCGATGCCGCCGCGCGCGGCGTCCTGCCCAATGGCCTGACCCTGAACCAGCAGGTGCTCGACCGGTTGTTGGCGGGCGACACCAGCACCGGCGCGCCGGCGTTGGAGAACCTGGTGCTCACCGCGCGCGATTCGGTGAACTTCTTCGACTCGGTGGAGTTGTCCACGTTCGACGCGCTCACCGGCAAGTCGTCGTTGAAGCAGTTGGTGTTGGGCACCCCCGCGCTCTACGGCCATGGCGATGCGGCGGACGTGGCGCGCATCGAAACCGACACGCTGGTCTGGAACGGCGCCAAGGGCGCCGCCGGCAGCCTGGTCGCCGGCGGCCCGGGTTCCGGCAGCGGCCAACTGGTCGTCGATGCGCGCCAGATCGAGTTCGGCTACGGGCCGCGCAGCCAAGCGGACACGCTGGCCACGCACGACCGCCTGGCCCTGGGATTCGCCAGCGTCGCGCTCAATGCCAGCGAACGGATCACCGCCAACCACAAGGGCAGCCTGTCGGTTTACCAGTCCCGCGATGGCTGGGACGACGCCAGCAAGTCGTTCCGCTACAGCGGTGGCGATCTCAGCATCTCCACGCCCTTGCTGACCGGCCATGCCGGTTCGGTGAACACGATCAAGGCCGGCGGCAACATCACCGCCACGGCACCCGCGGGCACCGGTCGGCCCTCGCCGGACAACGCCGCGCTGGCCGATGCGCTGGGTGCCGAACTGGTCCTGGACGCGCGCGGCGCGCTGACGCTCGACACCGCCGTCCTGCTGCCCAGCGGCAGGCTGACACTGGCGGCGGACGGCGACGTGGCGCTGGCCGATCGCGCATGGCTGGATCTGGCCGGCAGGAAGATCGATTTCTACGATGTCAGCAAATACAGCTGGGGCGGCGACGTCGTCCTCGACAGCCGCCAGGGCGATGTCCTCCAGTCGGCGGCGTCGCGCATCGATATCTCCGCCGACTTCAACCGCGCCGGCAAGCTGACGGCGATGGCGCTGGAAGGCGGCGTCGACCTGGCCGGCGCGATAGCCGCCGGCAGCAGCGGGCACTACGACGCCGGCGGCACCGCGGTGCCGTTCGCTTCCGGCTACATCGACGTGCGCGGCCAGCGCATCGCCGACTTCAGCGGCCTCAACGCCAGGCTGACCGCAGGCGAAGCGTTCGGCGGCCGCAGCTTCCAGCTCGGGCAGGGCGACCTGGCCGTCGGCGACGAACTCAAGGCGCGCGAGATCAACGTCTCCGTCGACAACGGCAGCCTGACCGTCAACGGCACGGTCGATGCCAGCGGCGAGCAGGTGGGCAGCATCCGCCTGGCGGCGAACGCGGGCGTCACCCTGGCCGGCAGCGCGGTGCTCGACGCCAGCGGCAGCGTGTTGCGCACGGACAGCTACGGCAAGGCGATCGAGGCGCCGAACCGCGCGACGATCGAAATAGATTCCGGCGACGGCCGCCTGGCGATCGGCAGCGGGGCGCGCATGGACCTGGGCGTGGCTGGCGCGAGCGCCGACTACGGCACCGTCACGCTCAACGCGCCGCGCCTGGGTGGCGCCACCGGCAACGACGTGGACATCGACGCGTCGGGCACGGTGCGGATCGCCGGCGCCCGTGCGGTCACCGTCAATGCCTTCCACCGCTACGACGACGCCGCTGCCGGGACGGATATCGGCGTGGACGGCCGCGACTACCAGACCATCGACCAGGCCTACCTGGACCGCAAGCATGCCGACAGCCAGCAGTTCGTCGCCAACGCGCTGGCGAACGGCGGCCTGATGAACGGCAAGCTGGGCGGACTGCGCGCCTACGGCAACCAGTTCCATCTCCGCCCGGGGATCGAGATCGTCAGCAGCACGGCCGATGGCGATCTGCACATCGATGGCGACATCGATCTGTCCGGCCATCGCTACGCCAGCGTCAATCCGCATGCGCAGCTGACCGGCGCGTACGGCTCGGGCGAAGCGGGCGCACTGCTGATCCGCGCGGGCGGCGACCTGGAAATCTTCGGCAGCCTGAGCGACGGCTTCGACGGATCGAAACTGCCGGTCTCGCCGGACGACAAGGGCTGGGTGCTGCCGGCCGGGCGCATGCCCTGGGGCGGGGACCTGATCATTCCGCATGGCGGCCTGGTCACCCTGGCCGAAGGCACGCAGTTCGCGGCCGGGCGCACGCTCAATTACGACCTGCCCACCCAGGCCATGACGCTGCCGACAGGCACGGTGCTGCCCGTCGCGATGCCGCTGGAGCAGGCGCTCACGCTGCCGGCAGGCAGCGTGCTCGGCGCGGCGGTGCGCGATGCCGGCGGCAACGTCGTCCATGCGGCGGGCACGGTGCTGCAGCAGCCGGTCGAACTGCAGCCGGGCATGCAACTAGGCGCCGGGTTCCGCCTGCCGTCGGAAACGCAGATGGCCGCGTTCGTGTGGCCGGGCGGCGTGCCGCTGCCGGCGAACATGACCCTGGAGCGGCCGCTGGCATTGGCCAAGGGCGCGATCGTGCCCGGCGAGACCGACGTCAAGCTTCCCGGCGACGCGGTCATGGTCAACCTGCGTCCGGCGGTCGATGCCGACGGCAACCAGGGCAGGACCTGGGCGTTGGCGCCGATGTTGCCGCAAGGGTCGCAATCGTGGGATCTGCGCCTGGTCGCCGCTGCGGACACGGCGGCGGCGGACACCCGGCTGGTCCGGCACGGCAGCGATGCCCGCCTGCACTTGGCCGATACGCACTTCGGCCTGGGCTTCATGGAAGTGGAGATTCCCGGCAGCGGCAGGCCGGCGACCTATCACTGGGCGCCGGATGTCGACGTGGCGACGTGGGAATCGATTGGTGTTGTCGGCATCGTGCCTGGCGAAGAGATTTCGGCGGACATGATGCAGATGCTGCGCAACATGGGCTTGATCTCCGAAACGCCATTGGAACTCAACGACTGGGGGCTTGGCGCGGTGGCCGGGGTCCTGGATCCAGGCAAGCCCGCCGAAACACGCGTGGAAGGCCGGCCGGCACGCCAGCAACTGTTCAGCGTGCTGCGCACCGGCACCGGCGATCTGGACCTGATCTCCGGCGGCGATTTCCAGATGAGTTCGCCCTATGGCATCTACACCGCAGGCACCGCGTCGGCATCGCTGGGCTTGGCGTACGACCAGCGCCGGGGCCGACTGGCCGATGGCAGCGTGCTCGGCAGCGAAGGCACGGAGTACGAGGCCTGGGTCGACGGTGGCCAAGGCAGCCTGTACCAGGCGTGGTACCCGGAGCATGGCGGCAACCTGCTGCTGCGCGCGCAGGGCGACGCCATCGGCGATCTCATCGGTCACAACGCCGGGCAGTACCGGTTCAACGTGACGCTGGGCAACATTCGCGAACATATCGGCACCACCGCGGTGGGCAGCTGGCTCTGGCGCCAGGGCACCGGCAGCGTGGACACCGGCGCGGACGCCGTGCCGGCGGCCTGGTGGATCAACTTCGGCACGTATGTGGCCGGGCCGGCCAATGGCCAGCGGGACGAGACCGGCCAGTCGTTGTTCGCCAATACGCCGTTCCTCACCGGATTCACCGGGATCGGCACGCTGGGCGGCGGCAACCTCAGGGTGGAAGCGGATGGCGACGCCGGCATGATCGGCGCGCGCGGCGATGCCGCGCTCACCGGACAGACGGGAAATACCCGCTCCTATGCGCCGCGCAGCCAGGGTCTGCACCTGGCGGTCGCCAGCACAGGGCGGATGACAGCGGCCGGCGAGCTGGTACAGACCGGCGGTGGCGATCTGGACATCCGCATCGGCGGCGCGCTCAATCCCAACCCGGGCCTGCAGCGCAACGAGCACGATCTCAACAGCACCTTCGTCAACCTGCGCGGCGCGCTGAACCTGCAGGCCGGCGCCGTCGGCGGCGTGCAGCTGCGCTATGGCGTGCTCGACCAGATGGACTCGCGCGGCGGCGATCCCTTCGCCGCCGGACGTTCGCTGTCGGGCGGCGGACCGGTGCTGGTGGTCGGTGATGCGACCGCACGCCTGGACAGCCGCGGCGATCTGGTTCTGGGCGGCGTGGTCGACCCCGGCCGCAGCCTGCAGTACAACGCCACGCCGTTCTCCTACCAAGGCGTCGCACACGAGGGCGAGGGCTGGAGCTGGTTCTCGCTGTGGACGCCGGCCAGTGCGGTGGATCTGTTCAGCGCCGGCGGAAATCTGACCCCGACCACGGCGTGGGCCGAGAGCGGCGTGTCGGAAGACGTGGTCAGCCCCTCCCACGGCCGCAACCAGTCGGCCACCCTGGACGGCCATTTCTATCCCTCGATCCTGCGCGCGGTCGCGGCCAACGGCAGCATGTACTACGGCGTGGGTACCACCCCGCTGCTCAACCCGATGGCCCCCCAGTCGCCATTGCGGGTGTCGATGGGCCTGACCCTGGCGCCGTCGCCGCACGGCGAGCAGTTCGTCAACGTCACCGGCAAGGGCGAACTGCAATTGCTGGCGATGGACTCGATCTACGCCAGCGGCTATCCGATCACCGCCTCGACCGCCGACCCGCTTGCGCTGACCAGTCCGTTCCGTCCCGGCTTCTCCGGCCTGCTGTCCTACACCGGCGGCGGCCAGTGGGGCTTCGATCCGGTGCGCGTGCACAACGTGGCCCCGGAAGCGGCGGCCTATAGCGACTGGGCGCTGGAGGGCGGACGCTATAACGGCGCCGCGCTGTTCACCTTCGCCAGTGCGGCCACGTCCGCCTACGCGCCGCAGGCGCAGCAGCCGGCGCAGTACTACGCGGTGCAGGGCGACATCGTGGGGCTGCGTACCGGCAACATCGCCTCGCTGGGCTACCAGGGCCGCGACGGCGTGCGCTACGAAGGCTCCATTCCGGTGGCCATCCGCGCCGGCCGCGACATTACCGATTCCGGCACGCCCCTGGGCAAGAACGACACCGTCGTCGCCGGCAAGGGCAACCTGATCTCGCACACGCATGCGGACGACATCTCGGTGGTGGAAGCGGGCCGCGATATCCGCCACAGCAGCTTCTACATCACCGGTCCCGGCCTGCTGGAAGTGACCGCCGGGCGCCACCTCTACTTCGCGGACAAGGGCGAATTGAAGAGCCTGGGGGCGGTCGTGAACGTCTCCCCGGACGATCGCAGCAGCGGCGCGAGCATCGCCGTTGCCGCCGGCATGGGCGATGGCGCGAACTGGTCCGGCTTTGCGGAGCGTTACCTGGATCCCGGCAACCAGGCCGATTCCGAACGGCCGTTCGCCGATCAGCCCGGCAAGGCCTTGACCATCTACAGCGGCGAGCTGACCTTGGCGCAATGGCTACAGCGCGAGTTCGGCTACAGCGGCGATGACGCCGGCGCCGCGGCGTTCCTGGCCGGCAAGCAGGCCGAGCTGGACCAGCGGCGCAACGACGCCGTGGCGCAGGGACAGGCCGCCAGCAATCGCTCGCTTTCCCGCGAATACAAGGTCGAGAGCCGACTGCACCTGGTGAACTGGCTGAGCGAGCGCTTCGGCAACGGCAACGGCAGCGGCAATGGCCTGGGCCTGCATTTCGACGCGGCGACGATGGATGCGCGTGCGTTCTTCGACGGCCTGCCGCCGGAACAGCAGCGCGCCTTCCTGCGCAACGTGTACTACGCCGAACTCAAGATCGCAGGACGCGAATACAACGACCAGGACGGCCAACGCTTCGGCAGCTACCTGCGCGGCCGCGAGGCCATCGCCACGCTGTTGCCGGAGCGCGACGCCGCGGGCCACAAGCGCGTCTACGAAGGGGACCTGACCCTGTTCAGCAGCGCGCTCTACTACGACAGCTGGGTGCTCTCGAACGGCATCGGCAAGGACCGCCCGACCCCCGGCAAGACCTACATCACCAAGGCCGAATGGGAGGCGTTGGGCAGCCCGGGCTACGACGTGGCGTTCTACGACGTGCTCGATGCCGGCATCCACACCAACTTCGGCGGCGACATCAGCATCATGACGCCGGGCGGACGCACGTTGGTGGGCGTGGACGGCGGATTCGTTCCGGGTGCCGGATCGGGCGTGATGACCCAGGGCGAGGGCGACATCAACCTGTACGCGCTCGACGACATCCTCATGGGCCAGAGCCGCATCTTCACCACCTTCGGCGGCAACATCCTGGCCTGGTCCGCGCAGGGCGACATCAACGCCGGCCGCGGCAGCAAGACCACGGTGGTGTACACCCCGCAACGCCGCGCCTACGACGACGTCGGCAACGTCAGCCTGTCGCCGAGCGCGCCGAACACCGGTGCGGGCATCGCCACGCTCAATCCCGTACCCGAAGTGCCGCCGGGCGACATCGACCTGATCGCGCCGCTGGGCACCATCGATGCGGGCGAGGCCGGCATCCGCGTGTCCGGCAACGTGAACCTTGCGGCCTTGCAGGTGCTCAACGCCGAGAACATCCAGACCCAGGGCGAAGCCACCGGCATTCCGGTGGTGGCGGCGGTGAACGTCAGCGCGTTGACCTCGGCCAGCGCGGCGGCCAACAGCGCGGTGCAGGCCGCGCAGGACATGGTGAAGCGGCAGACGCAGCAGTCGCGGCCCTCGGTGATCAGCGTGCAGGTGCTGGGATTCGGCGAGGATTCCAGCAGCGTCGAGCCCCCGCGCAAGGACGAGGGCTACGACAGCAACAGCGTGGTGCAGGTGGTCGGCATGGGAGAGCTGACGCCCGAGCAACGCGCGCGCTTGGCGCCGGACACGCAATGACCGCAATCGTCATGGCGCTCGTGGCGAAGGCGCCCAGCGAGCGCCTTCGCCACGAGACAGGACCGCAAGCGCGGCCCTTTGCAACGTCGGCGATACATGCGCACGCCATGATGTCTGGGCCGCAGGAAACACGCAGGGGAATCCGTTTCCGCGCGCCCGCATCGACACCTAGATGAGTGGAGCCGCGACGGCTTCTTCACCCTTTTCCGTTTCGAGAATCCACCGATGTTCCAATCGAACAAGGCGCTTGCGTTCGCGCCATTGACCCTGTGCATCCTGGCCGGCCTGAACGTGGCCAGCGCGCAGTCGGCGCCGCCGGAAAACGCAGCGCCGCCGACAGCGCCGGACGCCGTGGCGGCGCAAGCCGCTGCGCCGACGCCGCCGGCGCAGCGCGTCAACATCAACGAGTACCTGGTGCGCGGCAATACGGTGCTGGCGGCCCGCGACATCGAAAAAGCGGTCTCGGCCTACCTGGGCCCGGGACGGACCTTGCAGGACGTGGAAGCCGCGCGCGCCGCGCTGCACGCGGCCTACCAGCGCAACGGTTACCAGTCGGTGTACGTGGACCTGCCGGAACAGCAGGTCAGCGGCGGCGTGGTGATCCTGCAGGTGACCGAAACGCGCATCGGCCAGGTCAGCGTGAGCGGCGCCGAGCACAACGACAGCGACGCGCTGCGCGAGCGCGTGCCTGCTTTGCGCGCAGGCAGCGTGCCCGATTTCGACCTGGCGCAGGAGCAGCTGGCGGCGTTGAACCGCACCGCCAAGCGCCAGGTGGTGCCGCTGGTCAAGCAAGGCAAGGCCGACGGCACCATGGACGTGGACCTGAAGGTGCAGGACAAGTCGCCGTGGCGTTTCGGCGCCACGCTCAACAACGACCACAGCGCCGATACCGAGCCGCTGCGCTCGATCCTCACCATCGGCCACGACAACCTGTGGCAGAAGGAGCACGTGGCGTCGCTGACGTTCTTCGCCGCGCCGCAGGACCTGGACCAGGCGAACGTGTGGTCCGGCTCCTATGCCATGCCGTTGGGCAGCCCGGACTGGACGCTGGAGTTCTCCGGCTACACGTCCGACAGCAACGTGGTGTCCACCGGCCAGACCAATGTCACCGGCAAGGGCCACGCCCTGGGCGCCAAGCTGGTGCGCACGCTGCCGATGGCCGGCGCGTGGTGGCACCAGCTGTCGATCGGCGTGGAGTTCAAGGACCTGGACGAGTCGGTGGCGATGGTCGGCATGCCGTCGGACTTCGCCCCGCTGAAATACGCGCCGGTGACGTTCGCCTACAGCGGCTTCCGGCAGGGCGACAAGCACCATCTCAGCGTCGGCCTGCAGACCGTGTTCGGCACGCGCAGCCTGCTCGGCTATGGCAGCAGCGACGACGAGTTCGACTGGAAACGCGCGCATGCCGACGGCAGCTTCTTCGCGGTCAAGGCCGACATCAGCGACACCTACACGATGCAGAACGGCGCGCAATGGTTCGCCCGGATCTCCGCGCAGCTGACCGACCAGCCGCTGGTGTCGGGCGAACAGTTCGCCGCCGGCGGCATGTACACGACCCGCGGCTACCGCTCTGCCGAAGGCATCGGCGACTACGGCGGCCTGGCCACCATCGAGTGGCGCAGCCGCCCGCTTGCGCTGTGGAACCTGCAGGACTGGCGCGTCTACAGCTTCCTCGACGGCGCCTGGCTGGGGTTGCGCAGGCCGCTGGCCGAGCAGGACGACGCATCGTCGATGGCGGCGATCGGCGTGGGCACCAGCTTCCGTGTCACCGAACACTTCAACGTCCGCCTCGACTACGGCCACACGCTGACCGACGGGCCGACCACGACCAAGGACGCCGACCGCCTGCACATCAGCGTCGGCGCCAACTACTGAACACGCCTTCCAACGCGACACCTCGGAGATTCCATCAAATGCAACGCCTCATCACCCTGTTGTTGTTCCTCCTGGGCATGTCGATGCTCGGCGCGGCCCATGCCGAAACCCCGTGGTGGCAGGCGGACTGGAAGTACCGCAAGCCGATCACCATCGACGCCGGCCCGCAGGGCGCGGCGCTGGGCGGCAACGTCGGCCGGGTGCCGGTGCTGATCCGCCTGCATAGCGGCAACTTCGCCTTCGACGGCCTGGCCGATGGCGGCAAGGACATCCGCTTCGTCGGCAGCGACGGCCGCACCATCCTCAACCACCAGATCGAGCAGTACGACGCCAACCTGGCCATGGCGCTGATCTGGGTGGACGTGCCCGCCGTCAACGGCACCGCCGCGCAGACGATCTGGATGTACTACGGCAATCCGAACGCGCCGGCCGCGGGCAACGGCCAGCTGGCGTTCGACCCGGACTACACCGCGGTCTACCACTTCGCCGAAGCGGGCGCCGAGCCGCGCGACACCACCGCCTACGCCAACCACGCGGCCGGCAAGCTGGCCGCTGCCGAAGGCGCGGTGATCGGGCGCGGCGCGCTGCTAGCCGGACAGCCGATGCGCCTGCCGGGATCGCCGTCGCTGGCGACCACCGCCGGCGGCGCGATGACCTTCTCCGCCTGGATCAAGCCGGAACAGCTGGGCGCCAACCAGGCCATCTACGCGCGGCGCGAAGCGGGCAATACGCTGCTCGTCGGTCTCGATAACGGCGTGCCCTACATCCAGATCGGGCAGAGCCGCAGCGCCGCCGTGCCGCCGCTGAAGGCGGGCCAATGGGCGCACGTTGCGCTGGTCGCCAGCGAAGGCGCGGCGATCCTGTACGTGGGCGGACGCGAGGCCGCGCGCATCGACGCCGCGTTGCCGGCCTTCGGCGGCGAAGCGCTGATCGGCGGCGACGCCGCTGCTGCCGCCGCGGCGCCGACCGATCCGGCCGCGCCCGCCGCGGCGATTCCGCCGGCCAACCCGTTCGCCGGCGCGATCGACGAAGTGCGCGTGTCCAAGGTCGCCCGTCCCGCCGCCGTGCTGCTGGCCGATGCCAGCGCGCAGGGTGCCGAGTCGCGCCTGACCGCGTTCGGCGAGGACGAGCAGACCGCCGGCGTGAGCCACTTCGGCTTCATCCTCAAGGCGATGCCGGTCGATGCCTGGGTGGTGGTGATCGTGCTGGGCATCATGCTGTTGCTGTCGTGGGCGATCATGGTCGCCAAGAGCCGCTACTTCGGTGCGGTGGCCAAGGCCAACGCCGCCTTCACCCAGCAGTACAAGAAGGTCGTGGGCGCGCCGGTGGCGACGCTGCAGGACCTGGAGAAGCAGGGCGCGATCGGCGCGCAGATCCGCGATACCTCCACGCTGTGGCGGCTCTACCGGATCGCCATGGACGAACTGCACGGCCGCCAGGCGCGCGGCGCGCACGGGCTGTCGGCGGCGGCCATCACCTCGATCCGCGCGTCGATGGATGCGGAGGTCACCCGCGAAGCCGAGCGCATGACCAAGCGCATGAACTGGTTGTCCACCACCATCGAGGGCGCGCCCTACATCGGGCTGTTCGGCACCGTCATCGGCATCATGCTGGTGTTCGCGGTCGCGGCGATGGCCGGCGCGGTCGACATCAACTCGGTGGCGCCCGGCATGGCCGCCGCGCTGCTGTGCACGGCCGCGGGCCTGGGCGTCGCGATCCCGGCGTTGTTCGGCTACAACTGGCTGGCGTCGCGCGCAGAATCCATCGCCGCCGACATGGCGGTGTTCGTCGACGAGTTCACCGCGCGCCTGGCCGAAGAGTTCGACCGTCCCGGCTCGCCGGCGCCGCTTGCGTCCGTGCAGGCCTGAGGAGGCGCGTCATGGCCAGGCCCAAGAGATTCGGTATCAAGAAACGCGAGAAGGGGATCAACGTCACCCCGTTCGTCGATGTGCTGCTGGTGGTGCTGGTGATCTTCATCCTGACCAGCAACGCGACCATTCCCGGCATCCAGGTGAACCTGCCCAAGGCCAGCTCGAGCATGGCGCTGGAGAAGCCGAAGACCAAGGCGATCACCGTCGACAACGCCGGCCAGATCTTCCTGGACGCCTTTCCGGTCAGCCTGTCCGAACTGGAAGACCGGCTGCGCAGCGAGAAGGCGGTCAACCCCGACTTCCCGGTGATCGTGCGCGGCGATGCGCAGGTGCAGTACGCGCGCGTGGTCGAGGTGCTGGACCTGCTGCGCAAGGTCGAGATCAGCCAGGTCGGGCTGGTCACCGGCAAGCCACAGGGGTGATGGCGTGACTTCCTCCCATCCCGATCGGGGCGGACCCACGCGCCCATGGCCACGCTGGCTGCCGGCGGTCCTCGCCTCCATCGGCCTGATCGCGGCGCTGGGCTTTCTGGCCTGGTACCTGCTCTTCAAGGACGCGGCGAGCACGCGGCGCCCGGTGGCGGACACGCCGATGGTGATGTTGCCGCCACCGCCGCCACCGCCGCCGCCAGAACCGGAGCCCGAACCGGAACCGGAGCAGGAGCCGGAGGAAACGATGCCCGAACCGGAGCCGCTGGACGAAGCGCCCAAGCCGGCCGAGGAAGCGCCCACGCCCGACGCAGCGGATCCGGTGACCATGGATGCCGACGCGCAGGCCGGCACCGACAACTTCGGCATCCAGTCCGGCAGCGGCGGCGGCAGCACCGGCGCGGGCGCCGGTGGGGGCGGCGGCAACGCGTCCTACGGCCGCTACCTGGGCTACGTGCTGCAGCAGGCGGTGTCCCGCGACGAACGCATCCGCAAGCTGGCCTTCCAGCTGACCGTGCACGTGTGGCTGGACGGTTCGGGCCAGCTGACCCGCGTGGAGCTGTTGCGCGGCAGCGGCAACCACGAGGCCGACGAAGCGGTGCTCGCGGTCATCCGCGCCGTCGGGCGCGTGGACGAGATTCCGCCGGCCTCGTTGAAATTTCCCGCGCGCGTGCTGGTGCAGGGACGGCGTCCGGCCGGATGAGCACGCGCTCGAACCAATCCTTTCGAAGACTTCCAAACCTTGTGAGCAAGCAGATGACTCGTTCGACCATACGCTCCGCCTTGCGCGGACTGCGCACCACCGCCGTCGCCGCCGGCATCGGCCTGGCCCTTTTCGCCACCGGCGCACAGGCGCAGGGCGCGCGCAGCGAAAGCACGATGATCAAGCTGATCCGCGGCCTGATCGACAGCGGCGCACTGAAGCCGGAAGTGGGGCAGGCATTGCTGGAGGAAGCCCAGCGCGAGGCCGCGCCGGCCGCAGCGGCGTCGGCGATCGCCGCGCAGCCGGGCGACGTGCGGGTGCCGTACATCCCGGACACCGTGCGCGACGGCATCCGCGACGAAGTCAAGGCGCAAGTCATGGCACAGGCCAAGGCCGAGCGCTGGGCCGCGCCGGAGCAGGTGCCGGAGTGGACGCAGCGCCTGCGCGTGCAGGGCGACGTGCGCGTGCGCAACGAATCGCGCCTGTATTCGGAGCGCAACAGCGACATCGAGGTCGACTGGAGCCGCATCAACGCAGGGTCCGGCTACGACATCAACGAGAACACCAATCTCAACCTGCCGCCGCTGCGCAACACCCGCGAGGACCGCAACAATTCCTGGCGCATCCGCGCGCGCATCGGAGTGGTCGCCGACCTGGGCGAACACACCCGCGCCGGCGTGCGCCTGGCGTCGGGCAGCGACGACGGCCCGGTCTCCACCACGCAGACCCTGGGTGGCGGCCTGGCCAAGAAGGACGCATGGCTGGATCAAGCGTGGCTGTCCTGGTCGCCGGTCGACTGGATGGAGATCGTCGGCGGCCGCTTCGGCAATCCCTACTGGTCCACCGACACGCTGTTCTCCAACGACCTGAACTTCGACGGCATCGCGTTCAAGTACGCCGACGAAGTGGGGCCCGACGGCCTGTCGCTGTTCGCCACGCTGGGCATGACCCCGCTGGAGTATTCGTCCGACGGTTTCCCCAGCACCAGCCAGAACAAGATGCAGAGCGAGAACAAGTGGCTCAACGGCCTGCAGGTGGGCGCGGGCTGGGAGTTCGGCAACGCGCAGAAGCTGCGTGCGGCGGTGGCCTACTACGACTTCCGCAACGTCGCCGGCGAGTTGTCGCAGCCCTGCGCGCTGTATGCCGGCGCCGACCATTGCAGCACCGATTGGTCGCGTCCGGCGTTCATGCAGAAGGGCAATACGCTGATGCTGCTGCGCGATATCGCGCTGGATCCGCTGGACCCGGCCAACACGCCGCTGCCGCAGTACGTGGGCCTGGCGTCGGAGTTCGAACTGCTGGATGTCAACCTGAAATGGGAAGCGCCGGCGTTCGCCGGCTACGGCGTGCGCCTGGAAGCGAACTGGCTGCAGAACCTGGCCTACGACCCGGCCGAAATGTGGAAGCGCGCCAACGGCGGCATCGTCACCAACCTGGGCGCAGCGGCCGGCGCCGTCGCCGGGCCGCAGGATATCCGCAGCGGCGATACCGCCTACTTGGCGCAGGCCACGTTCGGCAACCTGGCGCTCACCCAATCCGGGGACTGGAACGCCTGGCTGGGCTACAAGCGGATCGAGGCCGATGCACTGCCCGACGGCTTCAACGACTCCAACTTCCATCTGGGCGGAACCAATGCCAAGGGCTACTACCTCGGCGCCTCCTACATGTTCGACAAGAACGTGTGGTTGAGCGGGCGCTGGATGGCGGCCAAGGAAGTGACGGGCGCGCCGTTGTCGATCGACCTGTTCCAGTTGGAAGTGAACGCGGGCTTCTGACGTATCCGGCGGCCCGGAACGCCGTGCGTCGATACGTACGGCAATGCCAATACCCCTTGTTGCACCAACGACATCGAACCAGAGGGACACGACATGACTTCCGAAACAATGGACGACGCAGCCACATCGCCGACGGACCACGCCGCCGGCGTGCCGCCTCACGCCGGCACGCCGCCGCAGCCGGCGACCTCGCCATGGCCGATGTTCTATCGCCGGCCGGTGCTGCTTTCCTCGCACGACCACGCGGATTGGCGCGTGCGCCCGGCCGGCGTGGGCTTCGCCGCGCGCAGCCACTCGGTGCCGGTGCTGGCCGGCGAGTTCGCCGCGGCGTCGCGTTGCTACCCGCTGGTCTTCGCCGGCAACGACTACATGCCGATGGCGCTGCTGGGGCTGCAGGCGGACAGCAACCGCTTCGTCGACGGGGACGCCTGGGCGGCCGGCAGCTATGTTCCCGCCTACGTGCGCCGCTATCCGTTCGTGTTCGTGCAGATGGACGAACCGGAAGGCTATGCGCTGGCGATCGACGCCGAGGCCGACATGGTGGTCGCGTCCGGTGAGGAGGGACTCGCCTTGTTCGAAGGCGGCCAGCCCAGCGAGCTGACCCGGCAGGCGCTGCAGTTCTGCGAAGCCTTCACCCGCGAAGACCGGGCGACCCGGCAGTTCACCGCGCAACTGGCCGCACAGGGCCTGCTGCTGGAGCGCACCGCCAACATCACCTTCCCCGATGGCCGCAAGGCCAGCATCGACGGCTTCCATGTGGTGGATGCGGAAAAATTCGCCACGCTATCCGAGGAGGTCATCGTCCAGTGGCACCGCAACGGATGGCTGTCGCTGGTGCATTTCCACCTGGCCTCGCTGGCGCGCTTCGCCGACCTGATGGCGCGTTGAGCCGTCAGGTCGGCATCGTCGGCCAAGCACTTTGGCAGCGGCAATCCCCAGGGCCTGCGACCACCACGTGGCGAGCTCCTGCGGATCCGCCGTGTCGATGGTGAAAGCGTGAATTTCGTGTTCTTTCCTTGTCGATGGATAGCGAATCAGCGCGCGCTGTCGATGATGGAGCCGCCGTCGGGGGTGAGGCTCGACCCGGTGATGAACTGGCTGTCCTTGCTGGCCAGGAACAGCACGACCGGGGCAATGTCGTCTTCTGGCGAGCCATAGCGGCCCAGCGGATTGGTTGGTGCCGGCACGTTGGCATCCGCTCCCCAAGTTTCAGCGACCGGCAGCACGTTGTTCACGGTGATCTTGTCGGCCGCCCACTCGCGTGCGGCGGTACGGGTCAAGGCACGCACAGCCTCTTTTGCCATGTTGTAGGGTGCATAGCCGGCTAGTCCGACAACGCCGGCCATCGAGCCGAAATTGATGATGCGTCCCTCGCCGCTTGCCTTCAGGTGGGGATAGGCCGCCTGCATCGCGCGCAGATAAGCGATGGGACCGAGGTCGAAATTGCGTTGCAACTGCTCCGTCGACAGATCGAGGACGGACGAGAACGGCGCGGTGGGATCGAAGGCGTTGTTCACCAAGATGTCGATGCCGCCATAGGTGGCCGCCACCTTGGCGATCGCCTCCTTGAGTTGGTCGGCATTGCCGATGTCGCAAGGTATGCCAATCGCCGTGCCGCCGGC
The DNA here is from genome assembly GCF_025666195.1 of Xanthomonas sp. CFBP 8443. Taxonomy (NCBI): domain Bacteria; kingdom Pseudomonadati; phylum Pseudomonadota; class Gammaproteobacteria; order Lysobacterales; family Lysobacteraceae; genus Xanthomonas; species Xanthomonas sp. CFBP 8443. Next base: position 4,479,892 of record NZ_CP102592.1, on the reverse strand, counting down.
GGCGGCTATGTCGGCTACGACGGCATCCACGTTCGCCGGGGTGAGAGAGAGGACGGCAACCTTGGCGCCTTGTGCTGCGAACAGCTTGGCGGTGGCGCGGCCGATGCCGCGGCCGGCACCCGTGACGATGGCTACTTTTCCGTTGAGGCGGGACATGGTTTTCTCCTGTGAGGGCTAAGGATTGCTCTGTTGCGCCGCGATGACCGCGCCATATGGCGAAGGGACGTCGCGAGCGAAATTTTGGGTGGAGAACGAGACGACCAGCAGCACGAGGCCCAGGAGCGCCGGCAGCGCGCCCTTGGGCTTGCGCACGCCGAGGTGCGCGGAGCCGGACAGCAGCAGGTGAAAGAACATGCCGGCATAGGCCAGGTCGCTCAGGGGCACGCTGACGCGCGACAGGATGGCCAGCGGCCCGAGCAGCTTGATCGCGATCATGAGCGGCACAAGGTAGGAAGCGGGATAGTTCAATTCGACCAGCGCTTGGCGTACCCAGTCCTTCCTGACGAGATAGAGCGTAGCGGAAGCGATATATAGAAATGTCAGTAATGTGGTGCTGACCCAGTAGACATATTGCGCAACCATAACGGATTCCTAAATTCGGTTAAGATCGACTTCCTCCAAGAATGTCGTCTAAGATGAAACGCAACAAGTAGGATGAATAAGTGGTACTTAGTATGGAAAACATGACGAATGGCAATTCCGCTGTGAACATGCACGAGGAAATGCGTCGCGCGTTCGCACTGCTCTCGGGTAAATGGAAGCTGGAAATCATGTGGTTGCTCAACCAGCGGGTCTACCGCTTTGGGGAGCTACGCAAGGCGATTGCTGGCATCACTCAACACATGCTGACGGCACAGCTGCGCGAGCTGGAGGCCGACGGACTCGTGTCGCGTACGGTGTTTCCGGAGGTGCCGCCCCGTGTCGAGTACGCGATCACGACCAAGGCGCGTGGCCTCGGGCCGACCATGGAAGCGTTGACGGTCTGGTGGAACGAGCACGGAGGCAGCGTGCCGGCGAAGCCGGCCGCACGCGGGCGTAAAGCCAATACCGCGGGACGGAAGACGAAGTGATCTTCATGCCGTCCGACATGGCTGCAGGTGCGCCGCTGGTTGGTCGTTGGGATTCGGTCTCAGTGCCGGAAGTCTGAGGCCGTCCGAAGCAGGCTATTCAGCAGTTCAAAAGGGATCCAAATTGTGCGTCCGGATCGCTAGTGGGTGCATGAATATATAAATACTGAAAATATTTTAGAGCGTGGCTCGGTCGTTGGTGGGCCACCAGCAAGCAGTCCAGAGGTGCCTATTTAGTTCTTGGGGCCGAGTGATTGGTCGGAAATCCGTGGCATCGGAATACTGCCGTTTGCGCGGCAGGCATTCGGGTCGACGGAAATCCACGGGCGCATCGCCGCTGCTCAGAGCTTCAAGCTCAACGACACGAACGCCGATCGCGTGGGGGCGGGCGAGAACATCGGGCGCGCGTCGCTGCCCCAGAAGAAGCTGTCGTACCAGGCGTAGGCGTATTCGCGGCCGGTCACGTTCTTGAGCTGCAGGTCGATGCGCGCGCGTTCGGAGAGCCGGTAGCCGGCGCTCAGGTCGAGCACCGCGAAGCCACCGAACTTGCCTTCGGTGTTGCGCGCTTCCAGGTAGTAGTCGCCCTGCGCACGTGCCTGCGCGCCGAAGCGCAGGCGGTCGGAAGCATCGAAATCCACGCCGATGTTGGAGATGAAGCGCGGCGTCGCCAGGACTTCGTTGCCGGCGAGCGAGGTGCCGTCGTCGGCGAACGCGCTGACCACCTTGGCTTCCTGGTAGGCGTGCGAACCCCACAGCGACCAGCGCTCGCCGATGCGCGCGCTGGCCTGCAGGTCGACGCCGCGCCGGCGCGTCTGTCCCAGGCCGACGGTGGTGCCAGTGGCCGGCATGTTGGCCACCTCGTCGGTGGCGTCCTGCTGCCAGATGGCCAGCCGGACGTCGGTGCCGTTGGCCCCGCTGAACTTGATGCCCGCTTCCTTGCCGGTGTTGACCGACGGCGCGAAGGCTTTCTGGCCGGCGGTGAGGTAGGCGGGCGCGGTGGAGCCGGTGAGGATCTGGAACGTGCGGCCCCAGTTGGCGTAGACGTTCAGCGCCGGGGTGAGCGCGTACATCACGCTGAGCTTGGGCTGCTCGATGGTGCCGTAGCGTTGCAGCGGCGCCTCGATGCCGCCGGGCAGCCGGGTGTGGCCATCGAAGCGGTCGACGCGGAATGCCGGCACGATCCGCAGCGCGGCCACGGGCGCGTAGATCGCCTGGACGTAGGCGCCGGTGTTGTCGAGCGTGTAGCGGTCGTCGTTCTGGATGCGCGTCGGCGCGGCATCGAAGTCGGTCGGGATGCCGAAGCGGAAACGGCTGCGCCGGTAGCGGTTGTCCTGGTGCTCGCGGTTCACCCCGCCTTCGAGGGTGAGCGTGTCGCCGGCCACCCAGGTCAGCGTCGACAGCAGGCCGGTCTGGCGCTCGTTCCATTCGCGGCGCTGGCGCGGCGCGTCGCCCACGGGGTAGTCGCTGAAGGTGACGTAGCGATCGTCGTCGTACCCGTTGTAGTACAGCTTGCTGCTCAGGTGCACGCTGTCGGAAAGCCGCAGATCCAGATGGGTGCTCAGGTGCCGCATGTCGCGATCGTCAAAGTCGTTGGCATTGCGCGGATCGGATGCGCGGCGGTCGGCGGCGAGCTCCTCGGCGGTCATGAATCCCGACTCGTCGGCCTCATGGTGGTACAGGCGGGCGGTCACGCCGAACTTCGCCACGTCCGCGTCGCTGCCGAAGAACCATTTGCCGCCGACGCTGATCTTCTTCGAGCCGTCGTGCGCGCGGTAGCCATCGGACGCCTGCGCGCCGAGGAAATAGTTCTGCGCGAAGCCGTCGGCTTCGCGGCCCAGCGCGAGTTGCGCCTCGCGGGTGTTGAAGCTGCCGTAGGTCAGCCGCGCATCGGAGTAGTCGCCGCCCTGGCGGGTGCCGAAGTTGATGTTGCCGCCGATGTTGTGCAGGCCGTAGCGCGGGTCGTTGGTGCCGCGGACGACCTCGATGTAGTCGATCTCCAGCGGGAACAGCATGTCGATGAAGCGCTGGTTGCCGCTGTTGACGTTGCTTGGAATGCCGTCGATCAGGGTCTTGATGCCGTTGAGGTAGCCTTCGCCGTTGAACGCGCGGAAGGTCACCTTGCCCGACTCGGCGCCCTGGCGCGTCTCGGTCAGCTGCATGCCCGGCATCTGGCCCAGCAGTTCCCAGCTCTGCATGACCGTCTTGTCCTCGATCCGCTCGGCGCCCAGGACATCGACCGAGGTCAGCACCTCGTTGGCGGTCAGCTGAGCCTGGCCGTTGCGCACCTGCACGGCGCCCATGGTGGTGGCGGTGCCTTGGGCTTCCGCGTAGGCGGCGGTGCTGGATTGGGCCGCAAGGACGGCGGCGATGAGGCGGATCTTCATGGGGAGGGATGCTCGTGCGGGCGTCTGCCGATGGGCCGGCGTCAAAGGGAGGAGCGGCGGATAGCGACCGGGAGAGAGGCGCCGAGCAAAGGCCCCGGTCGAAATCGGCCCGCATGCTAACATGTAATAACATTACATTTGCCAGGGTCGTGGACAGGGGTGCTCGGCGCATGGAATCGGCCGCCGACGGCTGCTTTTTTTGCAGCCGGCGAGATCTGGCCATGCCCGTTTTTCAGGCAGCGAGCAGCCGCACGACACGCATCCGCCGTCGTCGCCGCCATCGCTTGTCGGCTGCTGTCCCGGGAGCGTGTGATCGCGTTCGCGAACGCCAAGCGGGCATCCATAGTTCTCGCTTGCACGCTGCGCTAGCGCTGCACCGCGGCTTGCCGGCGATGCGCGCGCCATGGCTACAATGCGTCCGGATGCGACACGCGGCCTTCCAGCGCAGGATGATCTTGTTGGCGATGCTCGCCGTGGCGTTGTTGTTCGCCATGCCGATCGCGTCGCGGCTGGTCGCGTCCGCCGTCGGCGATGCGAACGGCACGTGGGCCCAACTGTGCACGGCCAGCGGCATGAAGCTGGTCAAGATCGGCGCCCCGTCCGTCGTGCCTGACGGCGAGGCGCCGGCGGCGCCGGCCATGGATCACATGCACGACGACTGCCCGTATTGCCCGCTCGCCGCGGGCATGGTGCTGCTGTTGTGCCTGCTGCTGGCCCTGCACGCCACACCGCGCCGCAGCGCATGGACCCGACGGTTCGATGTCGCGCGCGCGTTCCTGCATCCCAACGGACTGGGCTCCCGAGGGCCCCCGCTTCCGGCCTGAAGTCGATCCTCCGCGCGCCGCGTACGCGCGTCACTTCATTTCGGGAGTTCCTCATGTCGATTCTTTCCATCGCGGCGCCGCGTGCGTCGCGCTTGGCCATGGCTGTGTTCGCCATTCTTGTGCCGGCCGCCGCACTGCGCGCCGCCGAGCCCACCACGCCCACCACGCTTGATGCCGTCCAGGTCCGTTCGGCGGCGCTCGAGCGCATCTACGCCGAACAGGCACTGACGCCGGGCGGCGTCAGCGTGCTCGATGGCGATGCGTTCCACGAACGCGCGGTCGCCAACATGGCCGATTCGCTGCGCTATGTGCCCGGCGTCTGGGCCGAGAGCGGCACCGGCGGCGATGCCATGTTCCTCTCCAGCCGCGGTTCCAACCTCGATGCCACCGACTACGACAACAACGGCGTCAAGTTGTTCCAGGACGGCCTACCGGTCACCACCGCCGACGGCAACAACCACAACCGCTTCATGGACCCGCTGGCTGCGCGCCACGCGATCGTCGCCCGCGGCGCCAATGCGTTGACCTACGGCGCCAGCAACCTGGGCGGCGCCATCGACTTCGTGAGCTACACCGCGCGCAACAGCGCGCCCTGGCAGGCCGCCATCAGCGGCGGCAGCCACGGCCTGCGCAGCGGCCGCTTCACCGCCGGCGGCGTCTCCGGCGACCTGGATGGGCAGGTGATGGTGGAAGGCAAGCATTCGGACGGCTATCGCGAGCACGGCCGGCAGAACCGCAGCGGCGTCTACGCCAATGGCGGTTGGCAGGCGTCGCAGGATCTGGACCTGCGCGTCTACGCCATGCACGTGGACAACCGCGAGCAGTTGGCCGGCGCGCTCAGCAAGGCGCAGTTCGACCAGGACGCGTATCAGGCCAATCCGTCGGCGATCAGCGGCAACTTCCAGTGGAACACCACCACCGATCGCCTGGCGCTGAAGGGCGACTGGACGCCGGATGCGGACAGCCGGCTGGAGTTCGGCCTGTCCTACGAGAACCAGGATCTCTATCATCCCATCGTCGACAAGGTCATGGTCGACTTCGATGGCAGCGGTCCCGCTGCGCCGGTGGAAGTCTTCAGCCTGCTCAAGAACACCGACCAGCGCACCTGGGCCGGCATGGCGCGCTACAACGTCAAGCGCGGCGATCACGACCTGCTCGTGGGCCTCAACCTGGCCGACACGCGCGAGACCGGCGGCAACTACCGCAACGACCACGGCCAGCGCAATGGCCGCACCGGCATCATCGACAACCGCTCCGACAGCACCGAGGTGTTCGTCGTGGACCGCTGGAAGCTCGCCCAGGACTGGACGCTGGTCTACGGCGCGCAGGGCGTGTTCACCGGCCGCGACGTGCGCAACACCGACTTGGCCAGCGGCACGCTGCGCAATCCGAAGGCCGACTACCGCGCCTTCAATCCCCGCGTCGGTGCGATCTACGCCATCGCCCAGGGCAGCGAAGCCTACGCCAGCATCAGCCGCCTCTACGAAGCGCCGACCACGTTCGATCTGGAAGACGACGTGCGCGGCGACGGCTCCACCCTCGATGCCATGCACGGCATCGTCTACGAACTGGGCGTGCGCGGCAGCACGCCGCCCGCTTCGCAGTCGGTGAGCTGGCAGTGGGACGTGGACGTGTACTACGCGCAGATCCGCGACGAGATCCTCTCCGTCGACGACCCCGCCGCACCGGGCACCAGCCTGTCCGCGAACATGGATCGCACCGTGCATGCCGGCGTCGAGGCGCTGGTCGGCGCCAGTATTCCGCTAGGCGACGGCGTGCATCGCATCGAACCGCTGCTCAGCGCCAGCTACAACCGCTTCGCGTTCGATGGCGATCCGCATTACGGCAACAACGCCCTGCCGGCCGCGCCGGATTACGCGATACGGGGCGAGGTGATGTATCGCTATCAGAACGGCTTCTACGCCGGGCCGACGTTCGACCTGGTGGGCGCGCGCCATGCCGACTTCAGCAACACCTACCGCATCGGCCGCTACGGCCTGGTCGGCCTGCGCACGGGTTTCGCCCGCGACCGCTGGCAGTTCTTCCTCGAAGGCAGGAACCTGGCCGACAAACGCTACGTGGGCAGCATGAGCGTGCGCAACCGGGCGAGCGCCGACGCGGCGATCCTGCAGGCCGGCGCGCCGCGCTCGGTGTATGCGGGCATGCGGTACCAGTACTGAGGGCGCGCACATGAACACTTCGACATTCGCACTATTCCAATCGCGAGACGGCGGCCCAACGCGGCACCGCGCCCGCCATGCGGCGTTCCTGCTGCTCGCCTTGTTGCTGTGCGGCTGCAGCCGCCCGCCGCTGCACGGTGCCGACCTGAGCGCGGCCGGGCGCGGCGTGAGCTTCTACCTGACCGACACGCAGGGCGTCCCGCGTCCGCTGCAGAGCTTCCGCGGCAAGGCGCTGGTGCTGTTCTTCGGCTTCACCCGCTGCCCGGACGTCTGTCCCACCACGCTGGTGCGCGCCACGCAGATCAAGCGGCAGCTCGGCGAGGACGCACGCCACGTGCAGTTCGCGTTCGCCACGCTGGATCCGGAGCGCGACACCCCCAAGGTCCTGCGCACCTATGTGCAGGCCTTCGATCCGGACTTCGTCGGCCTGACCGGCACGGAGAGCGAGATCAAGATCGCCACCGCGCAACTCAACGTGGCTTACACCAAGGTGCCGATCGGCAACACCTACACCATCGACCATTCCACCCGCAGCTATGTGTTCGACGCCGCGGGCGATCTGCGCGTGGGCCTGGCGCACAAGCAGAGCGTGGAGGAGTGTGTGGAGGATATTCGCCAGGTGCTGGCGTACGACTGATCGCACCCGCTTCCATCCATCGCACGACAACACGCCGACCGTCGCATCGCGGCGGTCTTCTCCAGCAAGCCAAGAGGAATCACCATGAAAACCCGCGTCACCACACTCGTCGCCGCGATGCTCGTCCTGGCAGCCTGCCAGCCGCCCAACGACCATGCAGTGCAGGATGGGCCGACGGCTGCGCCAGCTCCGGCCGCCGATGCCGCGGCCGCGCCCTCGCGCTCGGCGTCGCCGAGCGTGCACATCGGCCAGGCCTGGGCGCGCGCCACGCCGCCCGGCGCGGCCGTGGGCGCCGGCTACGTCACCTTGCGCAACGACGCCGACACCGCCGACAAGCTGGTCGCGATCGAGTCGCCCGCCAGCGCGCGGGTGGAAATCCACGAGATGCGGATGGATGGCGACGTCATGAAGATGCGCCGGCTCGATGAAGGCCTGGAACTGCCGCCGCACGCAACCGTTGCGCTGCAACCGAGCGGAAACCACTTGATGTTCATCGAGCCACGCGCGCCGTTCGTCGCGGGCACGCCGGTCGAGGCCACGCTGACATTCCAGCACGCACCGCCGGTGACGGTCCATTTCGACGTGCAGCCGATGGGCGCCGATGGCCCTGGCGAAGACGACCACGGGCAGCACATGCACTGACGTGTTGGCGTTTCGCATTCGGTGCGCGTTCTCCGCCATCGGCGGTTCTTGGCCGATGGTGGGTTCAAGGAGCCGTGTTGTTGGCGAAGTTCGGCCCAAGCGGGGCGTGTCCAACGACGGCCTATGCGGATGGAACGGCGCTCGGCCATGGCTTCCTCTCAGGCGTGGGACATGCGTCGGCAATGAATCGCTATTGACGTGTTCCCGTCTGACCAGCCTCCGGCCCTGCGTCCGACCAACCACCGCCGAGCGCCAGGAACAGATCCACCTGGCGATCGACCAGCTGCGCGCGCGAGGACGCCAGCGCCGATTCGGCGTCCGCCAACGCGGCCTCGGCGGACAGGACATCGAGGAAGCCGATCCTGCCGAACCGATACAGCTGCCCGGCCTGGCCGCTGGCGCGGGCGGCAGCGTCGCGCGCGTGGGCGAGGCTGCGTTCGCGGTCGATCTCCTGGGCATAGGCCGACAGCGCGGTTTCCGTCTGCCGCAAGGCCTGCAGTACCGCGCCATCGAACGACGCCAGCGCGGCATCGGCGTCGGCGCCGGCCGCATCGATACGAGCCTTGGCCACCCTGCGATTGGGCCAACGCCACGACAGCAGTGGACCGAGGGTGGCGCCGAAGCTGTCGCCGGACAGCAGTTTCCCCAGCGAATTCGCCATGCCCGCGGAGGCGCCGATGCTCACCTGCGGGTAGAGGTTCGCCGTTTCCACGCCGATCGTCGCGGTGGCGGCCGCCAGGTTGCGCTCCGCCGCGCGGATGTCCGGGCGGCGCTGGATCAGCTGCCAGCCGTCGCCGACCGGAATCGCGCGCTGCAGGCGCGGCGGCTGCTGGCAACGGCGCGCGTCCTGCGGGTAGTCCGCCGGCAGCCGGCCCATCAGTGCGGCCAGCTCGAACAAGGCCGCCTGGCGCTCGGCCACCAGATGCGGGATCGCCGCCGCGCTGCGGTCGACCGCGGCCTGGGCCCGGCTCACGTCGAATTCCGTGCCGCGCCCGCCCGCTGCAAGCCGGCGCGTGGCATCCAGCGTGGCGCGCTGCGTCTCCAGTACGCGCTGCGTGGCCGCCAGCGTCAGGTTGGCCGAGCAGGTGCCGAGATAGGCGCGGGTGACGGCCGCGGCGACGACCACCCGCACGTGATCGCGTGCCGCCGCAACGGCCTGCGCATCCGCGCTGGCCGCCTCGATGCCGCGGCGGATGCCGCCGGCCAGATCCAGCGGATAGGACAGGTCGATGCCGAGCGCGTACACCTGTGGCGAAGACGACGGCGAGGTGTATCCGCCCGCATGGGCCAGCGTGGCCGACGCATTCGCGTCGGTGTGCAGCGCGCCTTGGGCGCGAGACTGCAGCACCGTCGCCGAGGCGCGCCGCAGGTTGGCGTCCGCCGTGCGCAGGTCGGTGTTGGCCTGCAGCGCTTCGGCGACGTAGGCGTCGAGCCTGGGATCGTCGTAGAGCTGCCACCAGCGCTGCGGCGGCTCGGCCAGTGCGAACGCCGGGTCCTGGCCCGAGACGAACGCGCGTTGGGCCTGCGGTGCGGCCGCAACCGCGTTGGCCGGAACGCGGTAGTCCGGACCGGACACGCAGCCGGCCAGCGACAGCGCCAACGCGATCGCGCCGGCGCGGCGAACCTTGCCGCTCATTTGCAGGCACCCGATGCGCCCGGGATCACGGTCACGCTCGCGGTCCTGCCGATGATGAGCCGGGTCTGCGGCGCGGCGTCGTCGATCCGGATGCGGACCGGAATGCGTTGCGCCAGCCGCACCCACGAATAGGTCGGCGCCACGGCGGGCAGCAGGTTGTGGGTGCTCGCGCGCTGGTCGTCGGCAATGCCGGCGGCGATGCTCTCCACATGCCCGCGCACCGCGCGGCCATCGCCCATCAGCCGGGCGACGGCGGCGTCGCCTTCGCGGATGCAGGCGAGCTTGGTTTCCTCGAAATAGCCTTCGACCCGGACGCTGCCGGCATCGATCAGCGCCATCGCCTGCGCGCCCGGCTGCAGGAAATCGCCGGTGTGCAGGTCGAGGTTGGTCACGATGCCGTCGGTGCTGGCGCGTACCTCGGTGCGCTGCACGTTCAGCAGCGCCACCCGCCGCTGCGCCTGGGCCTGCGCCAGGTTCGCCAGCTCCGTCTCCACCTTGGCGGCGTTGCGCTCGCGCGTCTCCGAGGCGACCAGATCGCCCAGCGCCATGTCCCGTTTCGATTCGCGCCGGGCCAGGCCGAGCGTGGCCTGCGCGCTGCGCACGCTGGCCTCCGCCTGCTCCAGCGCGGCGGCGACGCGCGGCTGGTCCAGCACCAGCAGCAGCTGGCCGGCCTTCACCCGCTGGTTGTCGTGCACCAGCACCTGCGTGACCAGCCCGCCCATGTCCGATGCCACGCGCACCACGTCCGCGCGCACCCGGCCATCGCGCGTCCATGGCCGCGTTTCGTAGCGGTTCCAGATGGACAGCGCCGCGACGACGGCAATGGCGAAGACGGCGAGCGTGGCGCTCCAACGTCCGATGACGACAAGCATGTGCTTCATTTCATTTCTCGAGCAGGGGCGCGAGCCGGATCAACAGCTCCGCCAGGATCACGAACAGCGACAGGCCCACCAGCGGCCGATAGGCGAACACCCGGTACAGGCCGAGGCGTGCCAGCAGCCGCGACACCAGCAACGACAGCGCCAGCGCGACCAGCGCCACCGCCAGCAGGCCGGGGACGAAGACGCCATCGATGGAAAGATCGGCAAACATCGCCTCAGTCCCGTTGCACGATCAGCGGCGCCAGCAGGTCGCGGCGCAGATCCGAAAGTAGCGAGAGCACGCGTTCGCCTGCGGGTTCCTTGTCCGCGACGACCGCCATGCGCATGCGGTCGAGGGAATCCAGTAGTTGCTTGTCCAGTGCGTATGCGGGCATGGCACGGGTCCGGAAATGGGCGGCCGCCCGGTCGAGCAACTCGGCATGGCAGGCGCGCACGTCTTGGCCCTTCAGCGCCTTGCCCATCGCACGCAGCTCGGCCACGGCACCTGCCGCGCGCATGTCCGCAAACAGCGTGCGCAGGGTGTGGGCGGCATCCGGCTGGCCGCGCAAGCGGGGCGCGAGCAGGCCGAGCCGGTCCACCATGCGGCTGGTCCAGTCGGCGGTAGTGCGTCCACGTCCGCGGGCGCGGCGTGCGATGGCGCGTGCGATCGCACCCAGTAGCCGCTTGCGGCTGCGCTGCGTGTCCATGGTCTGGAACAGCAGCATGCTGCACAGTGCTGCCGCCGTGCCCACGAACAGCGCCACGCTGCCGTTGAGCGCGCCCGCGAAGCTCGCGGCATTGGTGGCGCCCAGGCCCGCGATGAGCGGGAACGTCAGCACCACGCCCAGCGCGCCCATGATGAAAGCCGGGCGCGCCAGGAACGAGCCGCACAGCAGCAGCGCCGGCGCGAGCGCGGCCGCCAGGCCGATGAAATCGGACAGGCTCGGGAAGATCACGAAGCCGTACAGCAGCCCGACCACGACACCGATGGCCGACCCGGCCAGATAGCGCATGACATGGCCGGCAGGCGCCTCGGTGGTGCCGAACAGCAGGCACGCCGTGCCGACGATGGACACCGCCGTTGCGCCATCGGACCAAGCCGTGGCGATCCACAGGCCGCAGCTCAGCACGATGCCGACGAAGGCACCGACCGCGGCGCGCAGGGCGAGGCGGTGATCGCGGTGCAGGACGTGGCCGCGCACCTGTTTCGCAAGCCGCGCGGGAACCTGCCGGCGCCAGTGCGGGTTGGCGGCGCGCAACTGCGCCTCCAGCAAGCGGCAATCGCGATGGGCTGTGTCCAGTTCGGCAAGGCGCGGGGCCAGGTTGGCCTGCAGCGATGCGCGCCAGCCGTCCGGATCTGCGGCGACCACTGCCTGCGGACCGCGCTCGGCTGCGCGCAACTCGGCCATCGCATCGTCCACGGCACTGGACAGCAGCAGCACGTCGAGCATCCGATCGTGCAGCGCCCGCAGCATCTCCACCTGGGCAGGGCCATACGCGCTATCGAAGCGCAGGTGCACGGAGAGCGTGTGCAGCTCGAGCAGGTCCACCGCCGCCTTCGCGCGATCCTCCGCCAGCACCGTGTCCTTCGCACCCGCGCGCATGTCCTGCGTCCAGCGCTCGGCATCGGACAGGATCGCGGCCACGCGCGCCTGCACACGCGGCGCCACCTTGCGCGGCAGCACCAGCCCATGCACCAGCGTGGCGGCCAGGATGCCGATGGCGATTTCCTGCACGCGGGTGATGGCGATGCTGAAGACCTCACCGGGCACCATCACGCTGGGGAAGCCGATCAGGCTGGTCGTGTACCCGGCCAGCAGGAACGCGTAGGAACGCGGCGTCCGGTCGAGCATGGCCAGGTACAGGCACAGCCCCATCCATCCGGCCAGCGCCACGCTCAGCACCAGCGGCGCGTTGGCGAAGCGCGGCACCAGCGCCACCGTGGCCACCGCACCGCCCAGCGTGCCCACCAGGCGGAACAGGCCACGGCTCAGCGTGGCCCCGGACAGCGGCTGCGACACCAGATAGACCGTGCCGATCACCCAGAACGGGCGCGTCAGGCCGATCCGCAACGACAGGTACAGCCCGAGCAGCGCGGCGGCCAGGCATTTGAGCGAGAACAGCGCGGCCTCCCGATCGGCCTGCAGCGCGGGCGCCGCCAGCAGCGCGAGCGGCCGGGCGAGGAAGGAGCGGAAAGGGGAGGGGGCCGGCGAATGCATGGGCACATCGTAGGCAGCGGCCCGCTCGCCGAATTTCGCTACAATGACAACGTTTCGCTAAATCCGGTCAATAACAGAATGACGCGCGTGACGCTCCCCGGCTTCGATCTGGACCCGGACGCGACAGACCGGCCGGCGCTGGCCAGCCGCTTGCAGGTGGCCGATCACGATGCCGAGATCCCGGTGCACGAACACCGCAAGGGGCAGTTGATCCTCGCCCTGCACGGCGCCGTGACCTGCCAGGTCGAACGCGCCCTGTGGATCGTGCCGCCGCAGTGCGGCGTGTGGATTCCCGGCGGCATGCCGCACAGCAACCGCGCCACCGCCAATGCCCGCCTGTGCTACCTGTTCGTCGAGCCCGGCCTCGTGGACTTGCCGCAGCACTGCGTGACCCTGTCCATCTCGCCGCTGGTGCGGGAGATGATCCTGCACCTGGCCGACGCACCGCCCGACGCCCCGCGCGACGGGCACACCGACCGGCTCGCGCGCGTGCTGCTGGACGAACTGGTGCAGATGCCGGCGGAACGCCTGTACCTGCCGGTCAGCCACCACCCCAAGGTGCGGGCATTGGCCGACGCGCTGGCCGCGCATCCGGCGGACCGCAGCACCATCACCGACTGGGCCAAACGCCTGGCGCTGGGCGAGCGCACGCTGACGCGCCTGATCGCCCGCGAAACCGGCCTGTCCTTCGGCCGCTGGCGGCAACAGCTGCACCTGCTCATCGCCATCCGCGACCTGGCCGGCGGCGCCCCGGTCCAGCGCGTGTCCGAAAGCCTGGGCTACGAATCGGTCACCGCGTTCATCACGATGTTCAAGAAGGCGCTTGGGCTGTCGCCGACACGCTATTTTGCGGTGCGGTCGCGGGGTCGAGCTTCTGGTGGGCGGGATGAGGGGTGAGCATTTTGCTGTGGGACCGAAAGTGCGCATAGCGTTCCGCTGTCGCCTGCTACCAACCGCCCGGCTGCTCGCTTGCGCCTCAAATCTGCATTGTAGTAACGTAACTACATAGAAAACGCGGGAGGTGCCCAATGGCCATCACAACCCTATCCAGTCGGGAATTGAACCAAGACGTGACGCGGGCCAAGAAGGCCACCAAGAGCGGCCCGGTGTTCATCACGGATCGCGGCAAGCCTGCGCACGTGCTGTTGAGCTTCGAGGACTACCAACGGCTGACCAGGCAGCGGCGCAACATTGCCGATGCGCTGGCGATGCCGGGCGTTGCAGACATCGAGTTCGAGCCGCCGCGTGTGACGATTGGAGCCCGGCCGGCTGATCTTTCGTGATGTACGTACTCGACACCAACGTGCTGTCCGAGTTGCGCAAGGTGCGGCTCGGCAAAGCCGATGCGAATGTGGCGGCATGGGCGGAAAGCGTCGATGCCGCCGATCTATTCATCTCGGCCATCACCGTCATGGAGCTGGAGCTTGGCGTGTTGTCGATCGAACGCAAGGACGCCATCCAGGGCGCCATGCTGCGCTCATGGCTGGAGCAGCACGTATTACCCGAGTTCTCCGGGCGTACATTGCCGATCGATACCGCTGTGGCGCAACGCTGCGCCCGGTTGCATGTACCCGACAAGCGCGGCGAGCGCGACGCGCTCATCGCGGCGACGGCGCTGGTGCATGGCATGGCGGTGGTTACGCGCAACGTCTCTGACTTCGAGCCCACGGGAGTTTCCGTCGTCAATGCTTGGGAGCCGTTGCCATGATCGCCTACGAGCTTATGCGCAAAGGCAATTGGAAGTTGTCTACTATGGAAAGAAGTGAGGATCAGAAGTCAGCCTGACCTGATTCAATGGTCACACTACGCGGGTCTCTAACAGCCTTGCAAGGAGTGCTATGCCTATCACTGGCGCTAAAATAAAAGGTCTAAGCTGCTTCACGGATGAATATTGTGGCTTTGATGAATTCAAGTTGATCAATGTGATTATTGGTCGAAACAACACCGGTAAGTCGCAGCTATTGAAAGTCGTCCAGAGTCTTTGCTCGCCGGACCGAGCAAAGTCACGCCTTACTGCCTCGTATCAGTTCAGTGGGACGTTTGACAAGGCGACTCTGCAAGGAGTCTTCGTCAACGCACAGCGATCCGGCGCTCTTGGCGTCCCAAGCGGCGAGTCCGATTGGTCATTCCACGGAGAAAGGTTTGTCGACACTCCGGTGAACTGGATCGAGAACGCGCACGGGCTCGTCGATGATCTCGCGCATAACGCCAAAGAGAGTAACGCTCGTGGGCGTGTTTTTCGCCATGTAGTTAACGAATCAGCGGAAATAGAGCTCAACAAGGCGGCTAGCCGGCTCAGGGCTCCTTTTGTAGACAAATTCTTCCGTCACATGTTGGCCGATCGTGATATTCGAAACGAGCCAGCAGCCACCAAACTTGAGCTTCGATCCGATGGGCAAGGAGCGACCAACATTATCCGCGATCATCTCATCCGAGCGGAAAACATCATGTTGACGCGTCGCATCATCCAAAATGATTTGCGGGGTGCGCTCAACCACATCTTTGGCCCCGATGGATCATTCTCTTCAATCTCGATGCAACAGCATGGTGACGGTGAATGGGAGATTTTTTTAGAAGAGTCTTCGAAAGGGCTTGTCCCGCTGAGTAGCTCGGGAAGCGGCTTAAAGACTGTCATTCTTGTACTGCTCAATCTTCTAGTGATTCCCACGCTCGAGAAGAAAAGTGCGAGTGATTATGTATTCGCGTTCGAGGAGTTGGAAAATAACCTCCATCCCGCATTGCTGCGCCGCCTGTTAAAATTTATCGATACGTTCGCAGATGCGAATCGATGCCCGATCTTCTTGACCACCCATTCAAGCGCAACGCTGGACCAGTTCAGTCGCTCGGACCACGCACAGTTCGTTCGGGTCTCACATGACGGAACAGCTGCAACGACCCAGACGATCTCGGCACACTTTGATCACTCGCAGGTGGTCGGCGACTTGGGTGCGCGCGCGTCGGACATCTTGCAAGCGAACGGTATCATCTGGGTTGAAGGGCCGTCAGATGCCATCTATATCAACCATTGGATCGACTTGATCTCCGAAGGCAAGCTGCTGGAAGGCCGAGACTATGCTTGTGCCTTCTATGGGGGCTCACTCTTAGCTCGGACAACCTTCGGCGACCCAACAGGGCCTAATCCCGAGGAGCTCATTCAGCTGATTCGGCTCAATCGTAACGCTGCGTTGATATGTGATAGCGATAAGTCATCCAAGGGTAGCGCGCTTAAACCCCGTGTGCTGAAAGCTCAAGAAGAAGTGGCAAAGCTCCGGGATGGATACATGTGGGTAACGGCTGGCAAAGAGATCGAGACCTACCTTCCTGGCTCAGTCATTGGATCAGCGCTCCGGCTGAGTGCTGTTCCTGACGATCCCGCGCAGTTTGAGATCTTCTTCCCGAGCGCATCAAAGTCGAAAAAGGGCACTTCCTACGTCGAAGCCAAGCTCAATCGAGCCAATATCGATAAAGTTGAGCTTGCCCTCGTCTCTCGCGAGCACACCACGACGGCCATCATGCGTGGGCGCTTTGATTGGATCGTACGCATGCGAGAGCTCACCGATACCGTTCAAAAATGGAACAACTAGTCCCGGTCGGTTAGTCGTGTCAAATGCTAAACATCGGTGCTGGGTTGACTTAGTCCGCATCGGCAGGGTTCCACAGGTGCCTACGTATGCCGACCGGCCAGGACCGCGACGGACCTCAAGCCAGATGCGATTCCGTTATGACTGCTGCTGAGACTACGAATGACCTTCGCCAGGCCTGAGTACACACGGGGAGAAGTCCAGAGGGCTGGGGCGCTACTCGCCCGAATCCCAGACGAGGAGCAGGCGCCCGTCGAGCGAACACACGCTCTGGCTGTGGTGAACAACTGGCGGGCCGCGCATGCTTACCCGTTGAATACCTTCCAGGCAACACTCCGCGACAAATTGCGACGATTGGATGTTGATGCTGTCGTGGGCGAGCGGCTGAAACGACTTCCCTCGATCCTGGGCAAGCTGCAGCGCCAGCCGAATATGAACTTGCAGCAGATGCAAGACATCGCAGGCCTGCGGGCAGTCGTCCATGACGCGCGCGCTATCGCCACCATCCGCGAGAACTACGAGACCTCGCGGTTTCGGCACGAGCTTCGCGGGGTCGATGACTACATCGCTAATCCGAAAATCGACGGCTATAGAAGCCTGCACCTTAAATATAGATATCGGTCATCGAACGCATCCGCCTACAACGGCCTCCACGTCGAACTGCAGATCCGTACGAAGCTCCAGCACGTCTGGGCAACTGCGGTCGAAACAGTGGATACATTCATGCAACAGGCGATCAAGGCCGGCCGACCGCAGGCAGGCTGGGGGGAATTCTTTGCACTCGCCAGTGCATATTTCGCGCATGAGGAAGGTCGCGCGCCGCCCAGTGCCTACTCGGGGGTCAGCCGCCGCGCGATTATGGAGGCTTTATACGACGCGGAGCGGGCACTGGGCGTTCGTGCTCGGCTTCGTGGATACACGGTCGCGGCGGACCAGATCCATACTACCGGACGCGCGGCCGCAGCTTGGCACGTTGTGGTGCTGAATACCGCCGAGCGAAGGCTCAATACCTATTCGTTTTCTGACTCCGAACAGAGTCGGGTAAATGCGCTCTATGCATACTACGAGACACGAGCTGCAGCGGGAGAGCCGCTCGATACTGTCTTGGTTCGCGGCGGTGACGTACGGTCGCTCAGAACTGCCTATCCAAACTACTTTCTAGACGCGACAGCGTTTCGAGTGAAGCTCGATCGTCTCTGCATTGAGGTTGGACGCTGGCGGACCAGGGTACGGCTTCGCCAGGCGCTAGGTAGTGATGATGATTAAATCCACAGTGCAAGCGGGAGATTGGCTGAGTGCATCTACCGACATGCCCTAGTGTCCATCGATAGGAACGCAATACAGCTTGAACGAAGGGACCTCTCGACTGTGAGCAGTAGCTAAGCTTGAGCGTGCGCACGTGCAGCGGTTCCAGTTCGTTGGCCGCTCAGGCCGCGGCGGCAGTGTGCATGTTACGCAGCGGCGTCGTCCCCTCGCTGGTTGCGGTACTTAAGCCCACCGCCGCGAGCCTCACGCAATCCCGTGCGGGGATTGCAAAAAAGGCGATGACGAAGCCTTCTGGCATAGCAGGAGAACCTGCTGCACGCGTAGGCACAAATGCCACTCTTCACCCCGCGCAAGGCTATGCGCCGGTGTGAGCGCATAGCGCGCGGAAATAATCGATCCTCATCGAGCGCATATTAACTGCAGCAACACCTAATGGCTCGTCTGCATAGATGATGACGATTCTGAGCGGGCGAATCCATTGTGTCTAAACCGGAATAGCCCAGGAAGTGTCTACGAATATGCCGCGTTTTCGTATTGACAACCTTCCTTGATCGAGAAATCATTAGCCGTTGCGGCAAATTCCGCAGCCGGGATTGGTCTCCCGAAATCAAATGGCGCACCAGCGCCCTTCGTCGATGTCAGGCGCTTTTTTGTTGCCTCGACATTGCGTCGGGCCTGCTCGCTCTTCAATGGCGGGCGGTGCGTGGGGGCCTTCGGGCCCGCCGGGTTGCCTTTTGACCGGTAGACCAACCCGCACCGTCCGCCACCCCGATTGGTCTCGCGATGGCGGACTCCTACTCAAAAGGAGAACGTCATGCCCACTAACGCTTCCGTCCGCTCGAAGAGCGCATCCACCCACCGCGCCACCAAGGCGCCTGCCTGCTGGCTCAAGCTCGAATCCCCCGACCCCTTGGATGCGATTGCCGCAGAGCCGCTGCCTGGTGCGGCGTCGGCGCCGCCGTTGTGCCCCGATACCGGAAAGGTCGCCGCGCCCAGGCGCTCGGTCCCGCGCCGGCCGAGGCAATGCACCATCGGCTATCGCTACTACGATGTGGATCGCAATGGCATGCGGGTCGGGCGGCAGGTGCCCAGCCTGCGCTTGCATGGCCTGTGGCTGGAAGGCATCGGCTTTGCGGTGGGCGGCAAGGTGCGGATCACGATGGCCAATGGCGCCCTGTTGATCACGGCCGAGCCGGCGGCGCCGCCTGCGGCGAAGACACGGCGCGGCGCCACTGCGGCGCTGTAGCCGCCTGGCCCTGGTGTGACAGGTGCCGGGGAGCAATGTGGGGCGCAGCAGGCGTTCCCCGCTCCCTGCCGACCGGCAGATCCTTTGCCTCCCAGCGATGTCGTTGACCGCCCGCAGCATGTCGACGACACCGCTTGGTAATCTCCAGAAAATACGGGAACCGCCAGGCGCGTCGTGCGGACGCGCCCGGCGCGGTCGCTGGCTCAGCGTGCCTCTGCCGCCCACTGCAGGGCATCCGCTCCGGCCGGCAGGTACAGCGGTGTCGAGGCATCGGTCGCCGCGCGCCATACGGCGTCGGCGACGTCCTGCATGTGCGTTCCCGGGCCGGTGGATTCGGCCATCCGCGCGATGGTGCGGCGCATGAAGTCGCCATAGATCGCATCGTCCATGCCGCGCAGGCGGGTGCGGGCGGTGTCGCGAAAACGCGTCTCGCCCGAAGAGCCGGGCAGCACGATGCGCACGCGCACGCCGAACGGCTCGAGTTCGCCCGCCAGCGATTCGGAGAACGCATTCACGGCCGCCTTGGCCGCCCGGTAGATGCCGACCAGCGGCAGCGGCTTGTAGGTGACGCTGGAGGTGACGTTCACGATGACGCCGGCACCGCGCGCGCGCATCTGCGGCAACACCGCTTGCGTGACCGCCATGGTGCCGAAGGTGTTGGTTTCGAACAGGGCGCGCACGGTCTCCATGTCCGTCAACTCGAACGGCGCGGGCGCGCCGAAGCCGGCGTTGTTGACCAGCACGTCGATCGGACCGGCGGCCGTGACGGCCGCGCGGATGCTCTGCGCGTCGGTGACGTCCAACGGCAGCACGCGCACCTGCTCCGAGGGCGGCAGCAGGTCTTCTTGCGGCGTACGCATCGTGGCGAGCACGCGCCAATCGCGGGCGAGGAAGTGGCGTGCGGTTTCCAGGCCGAAGCCGGAGGAGCAGCCGGTGATCAGGACGGTCTTCAAGGGGATTCCTTCGATGGGTGGACGATGCAGCGACGATAGATTGCCGCCGCCGTACTCGCTACGATTCAGAGTCCTTGATTCGTTTGCGAGCGTCCAGCGATGGTGGATCCTCTTGCCGAGGTGGTCACGCTGCTGCAGCCGACCGCCCGGTTCTCCAAGCATGTGGTCGGCGCAGGTCCCTGGCGCATCCGGCGCTCGGACGCCGGCCAGCCCTTCTACTGCGCCGTGCTGGAGGGCGGCTGCCGGCTGGCGCTCGATGGCGGCGAGCCGATCGTGCTGCAGGCGGGCGATTTCGTCCTCGTCCCTGCGGCTTACGTGGTCACGATGTCCAGCCTTGTGCCGCACGAGGGCGCGGTCGAGACCATGCCGACCGCGCTAGGGCCCGGGCTGTTCCGGATTGGCGCGCAAGAGGGCCCGACCGACCTGCGCATCCTGGCCGGCCACTGCAGCTTCGGCTCGCCGGATGCGGCGCTGCTGGTCTCGCTGCTGCCGCAACTGGTCTGCGTGCGCGGCGAGCAACGACTCGCCACGCTGGTGCACCTGGTGAGCGAGGAGTCGCGCGAGGCGCGGCCCGCGCGCGAGGTGGTGCTGGCGCGCCTGCTGGAAGTGCTGCTCATCGAAGCGCTGCGCTCGGCCGCCGGCACGGGGGCGTCGCCGGGCCTGGCGCGCGGGCTGGCCGATGCGCGCCTTGCCGCGGCGATCCGCGCGATGCACGAACAGCCCACGCGCGCATGGACGGTGGTGGCGCTGGCGAAGGAAGCCGCGTTGTCGCGCTCGGCGTTCTTCGAGCGCTTCGGCCGCACCGTGGGCATGGCACCGATGGAATACCTGCTCGCCTGGCGCATGGCATTGGCCAAGGACCTGCTGCGCCGCACCGAGTTCGGCATCGCCGACATCGCCGAGCGCGTCGGCTACAGCTCCGCGAGCACCTTCAGCGTCGCGTTCGCGCGCCACGTCGGACAGCCGCCGACGCAGTACGCGCGCGCAAGCGGTCGCGGCAGCACGCGCAGCCAAGCAGCGGTCTCCGATCGAGTCGAGGACAGGGAGTAGCTGCTCTTCGTGTCGCCCCAGGCGCGGCAAGCGCACGAAACGCGCCGATCAAGGGCACGTCCAAGGCAAGATCGTGATGACGGTCGGTGAGGGATGAGGGTCGCGCCGCCAGTGGCCGCATCGATGCTACCGCGTGCGTCCGTTCGCTTTTCGCGATGCGCGCGTCGGGCGCAGCACCCCCCACTTCACTTCTGAGGGCACGATTGGCAGGGCTGCCCCGGCGACGCCGCAGGCTTCTGCGCGCCGACTTTCGCGCGGTCGGTCAGCAGCAGGCGGGCCTGCGAGCGCCAGCCGCCGATGAAGATGTCGGGCTTGCGGTCGCCGTCCAGGTCGCCCTGGGCCATGCTCCAGCCGCGGCCCACGGTGGCGCTGGGCATCGCCTGCAGGGTGACGTCCTCGAAGTTGCCGCGGCCGTCGTTCTGCCAGGCGCGCACCTGCAGCGGGACGAAGCCCGGCACCTGGATCGCGCTGACGAGCAGGTCGGGCGCGCCGTCGTGGTTGAAGTCGACCACGGTGCCGCCCCAGCTGGAAAAACGGTGGGCGGGCAGCCGCTTGCCGGTCTGGTCCTTGAAGCGGCCCTTGCCGTCGTTGATCAGCAGGCGCGTCTGCGGGTCCTTGTCCCAGCCGCCGTTGTTGCTGGTGAGGTTGAAGAACACGATGTCCGGGTGGCCGTCGCGGTTGGCATCGAACACGTGCACCTCGCGCGTCTCCAGCGGCACCGGCAGCTCGAGCCGGTCGCTCGCATCGACGAACCGGCCCTTGCCGTCGTTGAGCAGGAGCCGATTGGGGGGCGACTGGTTGGCGACCACCATGTCCAGGTCGGCATCGCCGTCCATGTCGGCCAGCGCGATGCCCTGGGTGTGGTCGTCGCTGGCCGGCAGGTGGGTGGCGGTGGCGTCGATGAAGTGCCCCGGGCGCTTGCTGTCGTTGAGCCACAGGAAGTTGCGGGCCGGGCCGGGCTTGTCCTCGGGCGTATTGCCGACCACGATGTCCGGCAGGCCGTCGCCGTTGACGTCGCCTACCGCCAATCCATTGCCCTGGCTGGTGCGCGGCAGGCGCGGGTTCATGGGCACGAAGCCGCCCTTGCCGTCGCCGAAGAACAGGTTGTGCACTTCGTCGGCTTCGGCGACGAAGATCACGTCCATGATGCCGTCGCCATTGAAGTCCGCGGCGCGCACGTGCTCGTTGTCGTTCGGGGTGTCGCCGAACACGCCTGGCTTCCATGTCAGCTTGCCGTTGCCGTCGTTGAGGTAGAGCACGTTGGCGCCGTGTTCGACGGCGACGACCACGTCCAGGTCGCCGTCGCGGTCTACGTCGATCATCGTTGCGTCCACCGCATGCAGGTCGGGCGCCTGCGGCACGTGCGTGGTCGTCACGTCGACGTAGGGGCTGGGCGCCTGCCCCTGCGCGGATGCCGTGGCAGAGGCCAGGCAGCAAAGGAGGGCGGCACCCAGTGTCGTGCGCGATCTGTTCATCGAGGCAGAGGCTCCCTGGTCGAATGGCGATGCGTGCTAGCGCCACCATAGTCGCTCGTCACACCGTCCTCAAGGAGGTTGACGAGCGGCTGGAGCGCGCTCGAGTACCCACGGCGGAGGCGCCATTTGCCTGCTGAGTCCAGTGGCATCCACTTCTCTTCTGGAAATGCTGCATGCAACGCAGGAATCAACCGCGGCGGAACCGTGCCTGCGTTCCCCGCACGTCTGCGTGCACGCACGGAGCTGACGTTCCGTGCTTGTGGAGTCCGTGTGCGACCGGCACCTGACGCTACCTTTGCCGGGGGGACTTCGCGTTGGCGACCGTCATCTTCGGCACCGTTCCGCAACGCATTCGAACGGAATTTGCCGCCGATGGCAGCGCGTGGGTTGCAACGGCAGCTTGTTCTGCTGTGCCGTGCATGCCTGGCTGCCAGTGCCTTGGTCGGAGGCAGGGAATGACGTGTCCACCAGCCCAGGTGTCGCTGGGGTTCGTGTATTCGGCATATCGCTTTCTGTCGTCACAGCTCGGTAGATTTTCCACCGCCGCTCGTCGGGCCCGCCCTACACAGAAACCCGATCCCGCCCCGCCTGCTTGGCCCGGTACAACGCAGCATCTGCCTTGCCGACCAGGTCCGCGGCCGACCAGCGTTGGTCCTCGATGCTCGCGCATGCGACGCCGATGCTCACCGTCACCTGGGAACTGGTCGGGCTGGAGGCATGCGGCAGGTCCAGTGCGTGCACCGCGGCGCGCACCTGCTCGGCCAGTTTCTCGGCGCCGGCCTGGTCGGTGAATGGCAGGACGATGGCGAATTCCTCGCCGCCGTAGCGGGCGGCGGCGTCGTGCAGGCGCAGGGCGCAGGAGGCCAGGGCCTGGCCCACCTGGCGCAGGCAGGCGTCGCCGTTCACGTGTCCGTAGGTGTCGTTGTAGAGCTTGAAGTGGTCGATATCGATCATCAGCAGCGCGACCGGCAGGTGACCGGCTTCGCTCTGCTGCAGCGCGCGGCGCAGCTTGTGGTCGAAGCCGCGGCGGTTGTAGATGCCGGTGAGCGGGTCGATCCAGGCCTCGGTGCTGAGCTTGGTTTCGCTGGCGTGCATGCGCCGCAGTTGCTGGTCCAGCCAGATGCCGAGGCCGACGAACAGGACGCAGCCGATGAGGGTGATGATGGAGCGGCGCACGGCCAGGGCGCGCCATGGCGCGAGCACTTCGTTGGAGGAGACGCCGGCCAGCACCGACAGCGGATACGGGCGGGCCTGGGCGAATCCGGAAATGCGCTCCACGCCGTCCAGCGGGGACACGTTGATGACCCAGCCGCGGTGCAGTTCCTGCATCGTGCGGTGGATCGGGGTGCCGGCGATGCTGGTGCCGCTCAGGCTCTCGTCGCCCGGGTGGCGCGAGACGATGGTGCCGTCGTCGTGGATGATGGCGATGGATCCGCGTTGCCCGACATCGAACGTGCTGTGAAAGCGCTTGAAGTACTCCACGCGGATGCTGGCCAGCACGACGCCGCCGAAGGAGCCGTCGGGATTGTTGATGCGCCGGGTCAAGGTGACGATCCACGAGCCGTCGGAGCGGCTCTGGATCGGGTGGCCGACGAACACCAGGCTGTCGTTCTGGGCCTGGTGGTGCTTGAAGTAGGCGCGGTCGGAATTGTTGTGGTGCCTGGGCCCGCCCGGCAGCGAGGAGTTCACCCATTTGCCGTCGGCGTCGTAGACGAAGATGGCGTGCACGCGGTCGGAGCGGTTGGCTTCTTCCACCAGGAACGCGTGCAGCGCCTTCGGCTCGGTGTTGCCGGTTTCCACGCGCGCGGCGATGCCCGACAGCACGGTCTCGGCGATCGCGAACGAGTCGCTGGTGTGCTGGGCGAGGGAGCTGGCCAGATTCAGCGAACTGGTCTGCGCGGTGCGCAATGCGGTGGTGCGGGCGTCGCGCAGGGACGAGTACTCGGACGCGACCAGCATCGCCCACGCCGCGGTGACGAACAGGTGCAGCGCGACGCGCTGGACCAGGTACCTTCGGTGTTTGCCTGCAATCATGTCCGCCTGCCGCTCGGGGCTATGGACTAGGCACTGCAATCCCTGTGCCGCGATTGGCGGCGCCTCCTTGGCGCCGCGCCGCGGGCATGTGCGGCAACGCTTGGCTGGAAGAGGGTAGGCGATCTCGCGGCCGTGGTGGCCGATTGCTGGGCATATACGAAACGTATATGATCCATGCATAACTTCCCTCGAGAGCCGACATGGGCATCGTCAACATCGACGACGACTTGCACGACCAATTGCGCCGCGCCTGCACGGTGACCAGCCGCTCGATCAATGCGCAGGCCACCTTCTGGATCAGGATCGGGATGCTGTGCGAGATGCACCCGGAGCTGTCGTTCCAGGACCTGGTGGCGCGCGAGCTGCGCGCGGCCGGGGTGCAGCCGCAGGCGTTGAAGCCGGGGCGGGCGTGATCAAGCGGCCGGACGAACTCGCGTTGATGGCCGCGTCCGGCCGGTTGCTGGCGCAGGTGTTCGACGCGTTGGACCAGCTGCCGCTGGAAGGCCGCAGCACGCTGCAGATCAACGACTTCGTGGAACGGATGATCGTCGAGGAGCTGGGTGCGCGGCCGGCCAGCAAGGGCCAGTACGGGTTCCCGTTCGTGCTCAACGCCTCGATCGACGACGTGGTCTGCCACGGCGTGCCCGCGGCCGACGACGTGCTGCGCAGCGGGCAGATCGTCAACCTGGACATCACCCTGGAGAAGAACGGTTACATCGCCGATTCCAGCACCACGTATCTGGTCGGCGAGGTCGCCTATCCGGCGCGGCGGCTGGTGCAGACGGCCTACCAGGCGATGTGGAAAGGCATCGCCGCGGTGCGCCCCGGCGCGCGGCTGGGCGACATCGGCCACGCCATCGCCCGCCATGCACGCGAGCACGGCTACAGCGTGGTGAAGGAGTATTGCGGGCACGGCATCGGCCGCGAGATGCACGAGGATCCGCAGATCCTGCACTACGGCCATGCCGGCACCGGGCTGGAACTGCAGGAAGGCATGGTGTTCACCATCGAGCCGATGCTCAACCAGGGCCGGGCGGCGATCCGCTCCGAGCCGGATCAGTGGCCGGTGCATACCCGCGACGGCAAGCTGTCGGCGCAGTTCGAACACACGGTGGCGGTGACGCGCACAGGGGTGCGTGTGCTGACGTTGCGGTGCGATGAGAAACCGCTTTGTCGGATCGACTGATGCGGGTGCGGTGCGGGGCGGGGCGGGGCGTATGCCGGTTTGTCGGAAGCTGGCGCGTGCACCATCGGACTCCCGCATCGTGGCGCCGACGACATGGTGTCGCGGGGCAGACGCGCCGGCACGCCGCCGTTGCGGGCGACCACGATGCGTCCGTCCAGTCGCACGAACTGGAACGGCACAGGCCTACACGCTCAACAGGGCATGCAGGATCGGCTCGGTTGGCGAAAGTCGGGAGAGGGATGGCCGCAGCGGATGCCTGCGCTGAACCGGGAAAACGCCAGGCAGGCCGCCTCGCGCAGGGGGGCGCCGCCGCGCACTGCATCGCGCAGCGCTCGAAGCGTCGCGTCATTTCCGTTCTCGGCGCCGAAGCGCTACGCCTGCATGCCTGCGGTCGGATAAGCGGCATACGCGAAGAACCTGCCGTCCGCGGACCAGCTATTGACGTTCATGCTGCCTTGTCCGCCGTAGACGCGCGCGAGGGTCTTGCCGGATCGCCACTCGGGCAGGTCGATCCGTTTGATCTCCACCCAGACGTCGCCCGGGTGGCCCTGGGTGCCGGGAGGAAACGCCAGGTAGACGAGCTTGGTTCCATCCGGCGACATGTGGGGAAACCAGTTCGCGCAATCGTCGAACGTCAATTGCGCGATCTCGCTCCCATCCGCGCGCATGCGTGCGATCTGCATGCGGCCGTCGAACGCTTCGGTGTTGAAGTAGAGCCATTGTCCGTCCGGGCTGTATTCGCAGCCGTCCGCGGGACCGAGGCCATGCGTCAACTGGCGGTAGCCGCCACCTGCTGTGGACATGGTGTGGACCTGCGCCTGCTGCGCGCCAGGCGTCCCGCCGCGGTGCACGCCGATGAAGGCCAACTGCGCCCCGGCAGGGTCGATGCCATGAAGGAAGTGCATCATGTCGGCGGCCTCCGAGATCCGCGTGGCGGCGCCCCCGGCCACTGGCGCACGATAGAGGTGGCCATCGTCCGCCGAGAGATAGACATGGCGCCCTGCGCGATCGACCACGTGGTCGTTGTTGATCGGCGGAATCCCCGAGATGGGGACAGGGCCGAGGCGCGCGTCGGACAACGACAACCGGAACAGGCGGCCGTTGCCGTTCAGGAGCAGCGCGTCTTCGTGCGCAAGCCAGTTCGGCGCTTCGAGCAGAATCTCCTGCGTTGCAAAGGCGAGCCGGGATCGGCCTTCCACCACATCCGCGATCCAGACTTCGCAACGCTGCCATGGCTGCAGGACGCGACCGCCTGGCGTGTCAGTCACCGCTGCCGGCGCCCAGTTGCGCCCGCGCCGCGTCCAGCGTGGCCATGATCCGGATGACCTCGTCGAGCGGATGAAGCGGCGACTCGGTGCGGCCTTCGCCGATGTAGCGTGCGGCCGCTGTCGCTTGCCACGCAAGGCCGCCGTAGCCCTCGATGCCGGTGGGATCCTTCCACACCGAGGGCTCGCTGGCGTAGTCGTTGCCGGCAAGGCATAGCGTCGTGGGATTGTGGAACGACCCGCCGAGGTCGATGCGTCCCCCCGTCCCGGTGACATAGGCAGTGGAGCTGCTGCGGGCCACGATCGAACTGATCAGTGTCGATTGCGCGTGCCGTCCATGAGCCAGCACCACGGTGGAAAACGCGTCGACGCCGGCGTCCGTCAGTGCGCCGTTCGCCGCGATGGCCGTGGGCGCGCCCAGGATCATCGACGAGAGCTGCACGGTATACACGCCGAGGTCGAGCAGCGCGCCGCCGCCGAGTTCCGGTTTGTGCAGGCGATGCGCGGGGTCGCTGGGGCCCAATTGGCTCAAGTCCGCAAAGACATGGCGCACGTCGCCGATCGCGCCGTCGGCCAGCAACTTCCGCAGCACCGAGGTGTGCGGAAGATACCGGCTCCACATGGCCTCCATCAGGAAACGCCCGCGCTCGCGCGCTTCCCGAACCAGCAGGCGCGCGTCGTCCGCGCGCATCGCGATCGGCTTTTCGATCAGCACATGCTTGCCCGCGCGCAAGGCCAGCAATCCATTCGCCAGATGCTCGCTGTGGGGCGTGGCAACGTAGACGATGTCGACTTCGGGATCCTCGACCAACGCCTCGTAGCTGTCGTACGCGCGCTGCAGCCCCCAGGTCCTGGCAAAGGCGTCGGCGCGTTCGGGATTTCGCGAGGCGACCGCGAATGGCCGCTGCCGGGTGTGGCTGCGCAGCGCGTCGACGAACGCCGACGCGATCGATCCCGGGCCGAGCACGCCCCAGCGCAGGGATGGCTCGCCTCGACCCGGGGAAAACAGGTCGGGTTCGGGAAACTTCATTGGCGCCATGATCGTTGCTTGTGCGGTTCCAAGTCGGCGCATCGTAGCAAACGCGCGGTTTTACCCTAGCCGATCTGCGCTGCCGTTATCGCGCCTTCCTGACGGTGGTGGAGCCGGCTCCATCGGCTGGATGGTTGCTTGCTGTCGCAGGCAAACGCTGCAGGCGATACTAGGTGGAGCGTTGTCGATCGCACCTGCGCGCGATGCACCGCCTGTGCTGCGAAAGGGTGCGTGTCCATGTGGCTTGTGATTGCGCGAGCATGCCGCCGCTCACGTTGTAGCGTCGGCAGTTCAACCGTGGGCTCGCGGCGTCGATCCAGTGCAGCAGCTTTGCGAATCGATGGTTGCGCGTAGTTCGCCATCGGCCTTCGGGCGCACCTGTGCACCTGCACGAATCGCGCCGACGCAGGATGCGCCTCAGCCGAAGTGCTCGATCAGCAGGTCGGTCAGCACGCGGATCTTGCGCGCAGGGTGCGCGGCCGGCGGCCTGACCACGTACAGGCCGACCGCGGACGGGGGGTAGTCGGTCAGCACCCGCACCAACGCGCCGGAGGCGATGTGGTCGGCGATCAGGAAATCCGGCAATGCGGCGATGCCGAGCCCGGCCAGGGCGGCGGCGGTCAGCGCGACGCCGTTGTCGGCCTTGAAGCGCCCGCGCGGGTGCAGGGTGATCGTCTTGTCGCCGTCCGTCAGCCGCCAGGCCTCGGTGCCCTGCATCAGCGCTTCGTGCGCCAGCAGCGCCTCGGGCGTGTCCGGTTCGCCGTGCTCGCGCAGGTAGCCGGGGGTGGCCACCAGGCTGCCGCGCATCGGCGCCACGCGGCGCGCGACCAGGCTGGAGTCGGGCAGGTAGCCGAGCCGGATGGCGCAGTCGAAGCCCTCGGCGACCAGGTCGATGTAGCGGTCGCTGTAGCAGGTGTGCACGTGCAGCGCGGGGTGCCGGCGCGCCAGTTCGGCGAGCACCGGCGCCAGGTGGGTGGGGCCGAAGGTCAGCGGCGCGGCGATGCGCAGGCGTCCGCGCAGGTCGCCGGCCGGGAAGATGGTCTCGCGCGCCACGTCCATCTCGGCGCAGATGCGCGCGGCGTGTTCGCGGAAGGTGGCGCCGGCCTCGGTGACGGCCGCGCCGCGGGTGGTGCGGGCGAGCAACTGGGTGCCCAGTTCCTCCTCGAGCCGGAGCAGGCGGCGGCTGACGATGGACTTGGCCAGGCCCAGGCGGCGCGCGGCCGGCGACACGCCGCCGGCATCGGCCACCTCGACGAAGGTGCGGAGATCCTCGATGTCCATGAGTGTTCCTGTTTCTGCGACACGGAATGCCGGTTTGTGTGGCTAGTATGCCGGAATGGGGAACGTCAAAGTCTGCTCCAAGGTCGCCATCCCGGCGGCCACCGAGGAGACGGCAATGAGCAACAGCAAAGGCGTGTGGCGGTCGGAAGACGTGGCCCTGGTCCTGATCGACTACCAGAAGGAAATGTTCGAGCACGTGCGTTCGGAGACCGACGCGGCGACGATCGATCTGAACGTGCGCCTGTTGATCAAGGCGGCCAAGGCGTTCGGCATCCCGGTGGTGTTGAGCACCGTTGGCGTGCAGATGGGCGTCAACGGGCCGACCCGCGCCTCGATCCTGGAGGAACTGCCGGGCGTGGAAGTCATCGACCGCAGCTCGATGAACGCATGGGAAGACGGCGCCTTCCGCGCGGCGATCGAACGCACCGGCCGCAAGCGGCTGGTGTTCGGCGCGCTGTACACCGAGATCTGCCTGGCGTTCCCGGTCGTGGACGCGCTGCGCGACGGGTACGAGGCGATGTTCGTGGTCGATGCGGTCGGCGGCATGTCGCAACTGGCGCACCGCACCGCGATCGAGCGGTTGACCGCGGCCGGCGCGGTGCCGACCACGGCGCTGGCGCTGTGGACCGAACTGTTCCGCGACTGGAAATCCCCGCTGGCCGACAAGGCGCGCGAACTGTTCGCCTGGTACGTCCCGGAACTGCAGGCGCTGGCCGCGCGCTGAGCCTGCGCATGCCTGCGGCGGTGCGCGCCAACGCACCGCCGCATCGGCATGGCGGCAGCGCCCGCTGCATCGCTATTCCTCTTCACACTCCATCGAGACCGCACACCATGACCACCTCTTCCTTTCCCAACCACGCGCCGTCCGGGCGCTTCACCCGTGGCCTGTCCTGGACGCTGCGGGTCTTCGCCGCCGCGGCCTTCCTGGCGGCCGGCGGCGCCAAGCTGGCCGGCGTGCCGATGATGGTCGAGGTGTTCGACCACATCGGCCTCGGCCAGTGGTTCCGCATCGTCACCGGCGTGATCGAGGTGATCGGCGCGATCGCGCTGCTGCTGCCGGCCACCGTCGCGTTCTCCGGCGCCTGGCTGGCGGCGATGATGTTCGTGGCCGCCGGCGTGCACCTGTTCGTGATCGGCGGCAGCCCGATCCCGGCGATCGTGCTGATGCTGGTCACCGCCACGGTCGCCTGGTTGCATCGCGGCCACTTCGCGACGGTGCTGCGCACCGCGCGTCCGGCATGAACGCGGGAGCGCACGCCATGCAGACCCTGTCCACCCCGGTTCTTCCCCTCGCCACGCCTGCGTCTGCGGCGCTGCGTGCCATCGTGTACCGCACCCGCGGCCATGGCGCAGGTCCCATCACCCGGCTGATGAGCCCGTCCGATCTCGGCCAGGCGCTGAAGCCGTTCGTGTTCCTGGATATCTTCGAGGCGCAGGGCCCGACCCTGCAGGCGATGGCCGGCATGCCGCTGCATCCGCATTCGGGCATCGCCACGGTCACCGTGTTCACCGAAGGCACGATGCGCTACGACGACCCGGGCAGCGGCCGCGGCGAGATCGGCTACGGCGGCGTGGAATGGATGCGCGCCGGGATCGGCGTGTGGCACGGCAAGGAGATGACCCCGCCGCCCGACGCGTCGCACATCCAGGGTTTCCAGCTGTGGCTGGCGCTGCCGGCGGCGCTGGAGACCTCGGAACCGCAGAGCCGTTACGTCGAAGCGCAGGACATGGCCACGGCCGGGCCCGCGCACGTGGTGATCGGCCACTACGACGGCATCCACAGCCCGATCGACGCGCCGGACGGGATCAACTACCTGCTGGTCACGCTGCGTCCGGGCGAGCGCTGGGTCTACCAGCCGCCGGCCGGCCACCAGGTGGCGTGGCTGGCGCTCGCAAGTGGCGCGCTCGATGCCGGTGCGCCGGTGTCGCGTGGCGAGATGGTGATCTTCGCCGACGACGGCGCGCCGATCGCGCTGGAAGCGCGCGGGCAGGAGCCGGCGGTGTTCGTGCTCGGCTCGGCGGTGCCGCATCCGCATGCGCTGCACATGGGCAACTACTCGGTGCACACCTCGGCGCAGGCGCTCGCGGCCGGCGAGCAGCGCATCCGCGACCTGGGCCGGAAGCTGAAGGCCGCGGGCGACCGCAGCACCGCGTCCGGGACGATCCCGGTGTTCAAGTGAGGTAAGCGCCTGCGTCATCGGTGGCGGCGCGCGTGCGCAAGATGAAATGCACCCGCCTCGCCACCGCGCAGGAACTGCGGGCCGGGTGCGGCGTCACGGCGGACGCGTCGGGCGTACCGCCGCGTTGCGCATGCGTAGTTCGGCGCGCCAGCCGGCGTGCCTTCGTGCAGCGCGGCCGCCTCTCCGGCCTCGACGTGCTGCGCAGCGTGCTGATCGTCACCCTGGAGATCACTCTGGAGAAGAATGGCGATATCGCCGATTCCAGCACCGCTTATTTGGCATGCCGCTGCGCGACTCTCGCGCAGGCGCGGCGCCACCGCTTGCGCCATCGAGCACTGCGATCGCTCTGAGCTTTTGCTGACGACCGCCGGCCGCGACCGCGCGCGACATTTCCGCGACATTCGCGGCCGATGATCGGCGCAGGCCCCCTCTCGGGCCGAGCGGCAAGCGCGCCACAAGCGAAGGAATCCCAATGAAGCAACGCCGAATCGTGCCCATCGGCGCGGTGGTCCTGATGATTGCCATTGCCCTGGTGGTGGTGGCCGTGAAACCCGGAAGCGACAGCCAGGCCGACGCAACCGCCGCAGCGCCGGTGCCCGTGCTGTCCGTGGTCATGACGACGGCGCAGGTGGCCACGCTGCCCGTGCGCATCCCGGCCAGCGGCAACATCGCCGCGTGGCAGGAAGCCAGTGTCGGCACCGAAGTGGATGGCCTGCGCCTCACCGAGGTGAAGGTCAACGTGGGCGATACGGTGCGGCGCGGCCAGCTGCTGGCGCAGTTCGCGCCGGAGATGGTGGCCGCCGACCTGGCCGAGGCGCAGGCGTCGGTGGCACAGGCCAAGGCGCAATCCTGGGAGGCGCAGGCCAATGCCGAACGCGCGCGGAAACTGGACAAATCGGGCGCCATGTCGACCCAGCAGGTCGATCAGCTGGTCGTGGCGGCCAGGACGGCGCTGGCCAGGCTGGACGTGGCGCAGGCGATCGAGACGCGGCACCGCCTGCGGCTGGCGCAGACGCGGGTGCTCGCGCCCGGCGACGGAATCATCACCTCGCGCTCGGCCACGGTCGGCGCGGTGATGCCGGCGGGACAGGAACTGTTCCGCCTGATCCAGGACGGCCGGCTCGAATGGCGGGCGACCGTGGCGATGGCGGACATCGCAAGGCTGGCCCCGGGGCAGCGCGCGGTGATCGCCGTGCACGGGCAGCCGCCCATCGAGGGCCGGCTGCGGATCGTCGCGCCGGCCATCGATGCGCAGACGCACACCGGCCTGGTCTATGTGGATCTGCCGCCCGGCCGCGCGCTGCAGGCCGGTGCGTTCGCGCGCGGGCACATCGAAGTCGGCGCGAGCCAGGCGCTGACCGTGCCGCAGGGCGCGGTGGTGCTGCGCGACGGCTTCCACTACGTGATGCGCCTGGATCCCGAGTCCAGCGTCATGCTGACCAAGGTGGCGGTCGGGCGGCGCGTGGGCGAGCGCATCGAGATCGTCGGCGGGCTGGCCGCTGCCGAGGCGATCGTCGCGTCGGGGCTGAGTTTCCTGAGCGAGGGCGACACGGTCAGGGTGGTGCGCGGCGCCGGCAGCGCCGGGCGCAGCGCCGCCGCCGATCCCGCGCGGCCGACTGCGGCGGCCTCGCGCGGGGCCGCGCCATGAGCCTCAATGTGTCCACCTGGTCGATCCGCAATCCGGTCGCCACGTCGCTGCTGTTCATCCTGTTGACGCTCGCCGGGATCGGCGGATTCCTGGCGATGAAGGTGCAGAGCTTCCCCGACATCGATTTCCCGATCGTCACGGTGAGCGCGGAACTGCCCGGCGCCTCGCCGCCGCAGCTGGAAAGCGACGTGGCGCGGAAGATCGAGGACGCGCTGGCGAACATTCCGCGCATCAAGCACATCACCAGCACGCTGACCGACGGCACCGCGACCGTCACCGCCGAGTTCCATCTCGACAAGCCGGTGCAGGAGGCGATGGACGACGTGCGCGACGCGGTGTCGAGCACGCGCGCCGACCTGCCCGCGGACCTGCGCGACCCGGTCATCACCAAGGTGGACCTGGCGAGCAAGCCGGTGCTGACGTACACGGTGACCTCCACGCGGCTGGACGGCGAAGCGCTGTCCTGGTTCGTGGACAACCTGGTCCGCAAGCGGCTGCTGGCGGTGCCGGGGATCGGTGCGGTGTCGCGCGTGGGCGGGGTGACGCGGGAAGTGCGCGTGGAACTGGATCCCGACCGCCTGCTCGCCTTGAACGCGACCGCGGCCGATATCTCCGCGCAGGTGCGCGAACTGCAGCAGGAGGCGTCCGGCGGGCGCGTGGAAGTGGGCGGCGCGGAGCAGTCGGTGCGCACCATCGCCACCGTCGCCACGGCCGACGACATCGCGGCGCTGGACGTGTCGCTGGGCGATGGGCGCCGGGTGCGCCTGGACCAGCTCGCCACGGTCACCGACACGGCCGCGGAACCGCGCTCGCTGGCGCTGTTCGACGGTCGCCCCGCGGTGGGGTTCGACGTGTTGCGGGCGCGCGGCGCTGGCGAGATCGATGTCGCCGATGCCGCGCGCGCCATCGTGCAGGAGCTGAAAGCCGCGCATCCCGAAATGCAGTTCACCGAGGCGGTGAACTCGGTCGATCCGGTCGTGGACAACTACCGCGGATCGATGACGCTGCTGCTGGAAGGCGCGGTGCTGGCGGTGCTGGTGGTGTTCTTCTTCCTGCGCGATTGGCGCGCGACCGTGATCGCCGCGGTGGCGCTGCCGCTATCGGCCATTCCGACCTTCGCGGTGATGTACCTGCTGGGGTTTTCGTTGAATATCGTCTCGCTGCTGTCGCTGTCGCTGGTGATCGGCGTGCTGGTGGACGATGCCATCGTGGAGATCGAGAACATCGAGCGGCATCTGCTGATGGGCAAGCCGCCGATGCGCGCGGCGATCGAGGCCGCCGACGAGATCGGCCTGGCCGTGGTGGCCACCACCTTCACGCTGATCGCGGTGTTCCTGCCGACTTCGCTGATGGGCGGCGTGGTGGGCAAGTACTTCGTGCAGTTCGGCTGGACCGCGGCCATCGCGGTGTTCTTCTCGCTGGTGGTGGCGCGGATGCTGACGCCGACGATGGCCGCGTATCTGCTCAAGGCGCCGAAGCATGCGCCCGCCAGCCCGAAGTGGATCGCGGTCTATCTGCAATGGGTGCACGCCTGCCTGCGGCACCGCGCCGCCACCCTGGGCGCGACGGCGCTGCTGGTGCTAGGCGGGCTGGCGATCGCGCTGCAGCTTCCCGGCGAATTCATCCCCGCCGACGATGGCGACCAGACCCAGGTCACCCTGTCGCTGCCGCCGGGCAGCAGGCTGGCCGAGACCCGCGCCTTGGCCGAGCAGGCGCGGCGCACGCTGGCTGCCCATCCGCACGTGGTCTCCGTGTACACCGCCATCGGCGCGCCGGCCGCGTCGTCCGATCCGGACGAGGGCGGCGGGCCTGCGGCAGGCGTCACCACCGCCGTGCTCACCGCGAACCTGACGCCGCGCAAGGACCGCGGCGGTGCGACCAGGCAAGCCATCGAAAGCCAGCTGCGCGAGGACCTGGTGCTGTTGCCGGGCGCACGCGTCAGCGTCGGCAGTGGCGATAGCAGCGAAGGCTACGCCTTGGTGCTGGCGGCCGAGGATGGACAACTGCTCGCGCAGCACGCGAGCCGCGTGGAGCGCGAACTCAGGAGCATCCCCGGGATCGGCGCGGTGACCTCATCGGCCAGCCTGGTGCGGCCGGAGCTGGTGGTGCGTCCCGATTTCGCCCGCGCCGCCGACCTGGGCGTGACCTCGGCGGCGATCGCCGAAACGCTGCGGGTGGCGACGGCGGGCGACTACAGCCAGGCGCTGGCGAAGTTGAACCTGAGCGAGCGCCAGGTGCCGATCGTGGTGCGGCTGGCCAACAGCGGCCGCGACGATCTGGACACGCTGCGCCGGCTGCCGGTGCCGGGCGCGCGCGGGCCGGTGCCGCTGGAGAGCGTGGCGGACCTGCAGATCCTGAGCGGGCCTTCCGAACTCACGCGTTACGACCGCACCCGCAACGTCGATCTGAGCGTGGAACTCAACGGCCTGCCGTTGGGCGAGGTCGAGGCCGCCGCGGCGGCGCTGCCGAGCCTGCGCACCCTGCCCAAGGGCGTGTCGGTGGCCGCGACCGGCGATGCCGAGGCGATGGGCGAGCTGGCGACTGGCTTCGCGATAGCGATGCTGTCCGGGGTGCTGTGCGTCTACATGGTGCTGGTGCTGCTGCTGAAGGACTTCGCGCAGCCGCTGACCGTGCTGGTGGCGCTGGTGCTGTCGGTGCCCGGGGCGTTCGTGGCCTTGCTGGCGACCGGCTCCACGCTGTCGATGCCGTCGATGATCGGCCTGATCATGCTGATGGGCATCACCACCAAGAACTCCATCCTGCTGGTGGACTACATCGTCATCGCCCGCCGCGATCACGGGCTGGACCGGCTGGCCGCCATCGTCGACGCCTGCCGCAAGCGCGCCCGCCCGATCGTCATGACCACCATCGCCATGGGTGCGGGCATGCTGCCGATCGCCATCGGCCTCGGCGCCGATCCCAGTTTCCGGTCGCCGATGGCGATCGGCGTCATCGGCGGGCTGATCACCTCGACCGTGCTGTGCCTGCTGGTGATCCCGGTCGCCTACAGCTACATGGACGACGCCATCGAAGCGGCCAAGGCGCGGCTGAAGGGGCGGGCGGACGCTGCCGCGCGCGGCGCCGCCGGGAGCGGCGCATGAGCGGCGCGCGCGGTCCCGGTGCGGGCGGTGCCGGCCGCGGCCGGCGACGGCGCGCAGCGAGCGCCGCCATGTGTTTGGTAACGTGGACGCAGGCGGCAGCGCACAGGGCAGGACCATGAGCAAAGAGCATCTGTCCATTCTGATCATCGAGGACAACGCGCAGCTGGCGGCGAACCTCTACGACTACCTGGCCGGGTGCGGCCACAGTCTGGATGCCGCGCCCGATGGCCTGTCGGGCTTGCACCTGGCCTCGTCCAAGGACTACGACGCGATCCTGCTCGACTGGAACCTGCCCCGGCTCGACGGCCTCACCGTGCTGCGCAGGCTGCGGCAGGAAGCCAGGAAGCAGGTGCCGGTGATCATGCTGACCGCGCGCGACCAGCTGGCGGACAAGATCGACGGCTTCGAAGCGGGCCTGGACGACTATCTGGTGAAGCCGGTGGCATTGCCGGAGATCGAGGTGCGCTTGCGCTCGCTGGTGGCGCGGCTCAAGCAGGTGGCCGCGCCGGACCACGTGCTGGCCATCGCCGACCTGCAGTTCGATCTGCGCACGTTGCAGGTCCGGCGCGCCGGCAGGACCGTGGCGCTGACCCGGATCGGGCGGCGCCTGCTGGAGCTGCTGATGCGCGAGAGCCCGAACATCGTCAGCCGCGCGCGGCTGGAGCGGGCCGCGTGGGGCGACATCGTGCCCGGGACCGATCTGCTGCGCTCGCATATGCACGTGCTGCGCCGGGCGATCGAGACGCCGGCGGACACGCCGCTGCTGCACACCGTGCCCGGCCACGGCTACCGGCTCTGCGACGATGCGTAGGCTGATGCGCCTGATCCGCCGGCCGCGCGGCGTGCACTGGTGGATCAGCGCGGCCCTGATCGGCTCCGGCCTGGCGATGCTGACCGCGCTGAGCGTGCAGAGCTTCAGGAGCCAGCAACTGATCGAGCACAGGTTCTGGGTCGATCTGCTGCGCTCCACCTCGGCCGACCACGCGGCCCGGGTGCGCGCCGGCCAGGCCGATGCGCTGCCGCAGAGCGGCATCGTGCGCTCCTGGTATGTCGCGCCCGGCCGCGCGGCTGCGCGCATGCCCGTGTATCTGGCGGCGCTGCCGCCCGGGCTGTACTCGACCGAGGCCGCGTATGGCACGTTCCAGGACAACGTCGCCTTCGAGGGCCTGGGCGGACACAGGAGTTTCCACGCCCTGATCGTCGATCTTCCGCCCGGCCGGCTGATCACGACCATCGATATCGCCCAGCTCGAGGACCAGCAGAACTGGAATTCCGTGCAGAGCGCCGTCTGGGGCTGCTTCTTCGTCGTCTTCATCGGCGGGGTGATCGTCTGGCTGCATGCCAACCTCGTGCGGCCGGTGCGGGATCTGGCGCAGCGCATGCAGGCCATCGTGCCCGGCACCGCCGGCGAGCGGCTGCCCACCACCTACCGGCGCGAAGAGATCCAGATGATCGCGCACGCCAGCAATGCGCACCTGGAACGGGTGGAGCAGTTCATCGAGCGCGAGCGCAGCGTGCTGGCGCAGGCCAGCCATGAGTTCAGGACGCCGATCGCGGTGATCTCCGGCGCGGTCGACGTGCTCAAGCAGATGGCGCTGCCCGACGTCGCCACGCCGGTGCTCGCGCGGATGGAAAGCGCGGTCGGCGATCTGTCGGAAACCATGGTGGCGCTGCTGCACCTGGCCCGCGAAGCCGGCGCGGGCGAGGAGCCGATGGATGTGACGGTGCTGCACGACCTGCTGCCGCGGCTGGTGGCCGATCACCAGCACATGCTCGGCGACAAGGCGGCGCACCTGCGGGTCGGGGAGATCGAGCCCACCTTCATCGCGGTACCCGAAGCCATGGTCCGCATCGCGGTGAGCAACCTGATCCGCAATGCGATCGAAAGCACCGACGACGGCTACGTCGAAGTCGCGCTGCGCGGCGGCGTGGTGTCGGTCGCCGACTCGGGCAGCGGATTCAATCCCGTCGAAGCGGCCCGGCGCTACCGCGAGAACCTGCGCCGATCGGCGCCCATCCGTGGGCAGGGCCTGGGCCTTTTCCTGATCGGCCGGATCTGCGACCGCTTCGGCTGGTCGCTCTCGATCGAGCCGGCCGCCGGTGGCGGTACGCGCGCCGCGTTGGACGTCGCGGCGAGCGTCATCGCCCTGTAGTTTCCAGTACAGGCATCGTTCAGTCGCTCGCCGCAGCACGCGACATTTCGGCGACACCGCCGGTCCATTCTGAGGTGGATGTCTGCAGCGCCCCGTTGCCAACGCACGGCTCGCCGCAGACGCGCTCTCTCTCCACCACTCACTGAGGTTCGGCGTCCCATGAAGAAACTCCTGTCGCTTGCGTTGCTGTCTGCCCTGTCGCTCGACGCGATGGCCCAAACGGCGGATGCGGATGATGCATTTTCAGAGCAGGGGCCGCCGCGATGGGGGC
The DNA here is from genome assembly GCF_025666195.1 of Xanthomonas sp. CFBP 8443. Taxonomy (NCBI): domain Bacteria; kingdom Pseudomonadati; phylum Pseudomonadota; class Gammaproteobacteria; order Lysobacterales; family Lysobacteraceae; genus Xanthomonas; species Xanthomonas sp. CFBP 8443. The sequence goes on along the minus strand of NZ_CP102592.1, from coordinate 4,441,723 downwards.
TGGGGGTCGCCGCCGTGGTCAGCGACAGCCCCTACGCCGGCGAGGGCACCCGGGTGACGCCGTTCCCGCTGGTGAGCTTCCAGGGCGAGCGATTCTCTTTCAGGGGCCTGACCGCCGGCTATAAGCTGATCGGCGGCGATGCCTTCGCGCTGTCGGCGATCGCCAAGTTCCGTTTCGACGGTTTCGACATCGACGACCTGGGCAAAAAGGAACTCGCCGCGAACGGCCTGGACTATCGGTTGCTCGAGGATCGCGACGACGGGCTGGATCTCGGGCTGGCGGCGACGTGGAGCGGTGCGGCAGGCGAGATCGAAGCGGAGATCCTGGCCGACGCGATCGACGCCAGCGGCGGCCAGGAGGTCTCGCTCCAGTACGGCTATCCGCTGCAGCTGGGCAAAGGCCGGCTGACCCCGAACGTGGGCGTCACCTGGCTGTCCAAGGACATGGCCAACTACTACTACGGCACGCTCGACGAAGAGGTCGCGCGCGGCGTGGTGGACTACAAGCCGGGCGCGGCGACCATTGCGCACGTGGGCGCGTCCTACATGCGGCCGATCGGGGAGAAGTGGTCGGTGCTGGCGTTCGTCAAGTACAGCGTGCTGCCCGACGAGCTCAGCGACAGCCCGCTCATCGAGCCGGACACCGACGGCACCGCGTCGATGTTCATCGGTTTCTCGCGCGGCTTCTGATCGTTCGGCGGCCACGGCGCTGGCCGTGGTCGCCGCTTCGATCGCACCGCTACGACAGTCGGGCGCGGCGCCCGGCCGGCGCCCGAATCGCGCGTTCCGCGCAGCAGCGAGAGACCACGCATGCATCCGCGTTCGACCTTCCACACCCGGCGCTCGGCCGTGGCGTCCCTGGCCGTTGCGCTGCTGCTGGCAGGGTGCTCCCTGGCGCCTGCCTATCAGCGGCCGCCGGCGCCCGTCCCGGAGCAGTGGTCGGATGGCACCGCCGCGCACGAGACGAATGAGTCCACGCCTCCCGCTGTCAACCTGGACTGGCAGGAATTCGTGGTCGATCCGACGCTGCGCGACCTCGTCGCGCTGGCATTGGCCAACAACCGGGACCTGCGGCAGACGCTGTTGAACGTGGAGGCCGCGCGCGCCGAGTACCGGATTCAACGCGCCGATCGCCTGCCCACGCTGCAGCTCGACGCCAGCGGCGTGCGCCAGCGCGCGCTGGGGACGCCGGAGGTGGAGCGCAGTTACGAGGTCGGCCTGGGACTGGCGGCGTTCGAGCTGGACCTGTTCGGCCGCGTGCGCAACCTCTCCGCCGCGGCGCTGCAGGACTATCTGGCCACCGAGCGGGACGCGCACAGCGCGCGCGTCAGCCTGGTCGCCGAGGTGGTCCAGGCCTACCTCGTGCGCGACGGCGCGCAGCACCGCTACCGGATCGGCACCGACATCCTCGCCGCGCGCGAGGCCTCGCTGCAGTTGACGGCGCAGCTGCGTGACCTGGGCTTCGCCAACGAACTCGACCATCAGGAGGCCATCGGCCTGGTGGAACAGGTCAAGGTGGATCTGGAGCGGATCGACCGCGAGTTCCGCCAGGCGACCAACGCATTGACGCTGTTGCTCGGCGTCGCCGATGCGGGCCAGCGCCTGCCCACGCTGCCCGCCGCCGGCGCGACGCTGGTGCAGAAGATCGCGCCGGGAACGCCGTCGGCGCTGCTGATGCGGCGCCCGGACATCCGCGCCGCGGAGCATCGGCTGAAGGCGCGCAACGCGAGCATCGGTGCGGCGCGCGCGGCGTTCTTCCCGCGCATCGCGCTCACCGGCACGTCCGGACGCGGCAGCACCGCGTTGTCGGATCTGTTCGGGTCGTCGGGCCAGCGCCTGTGGTCGTTTACGCCCCAGCTCACCCTGCCGATCTTCGATGCAGGCCGCAATCGCGGCGATCTCGACCTGGCGCACGTGCGCAAGGACGTTGCCGTCGCCGCCTACGAACACGCCATCCAGGTCGCCTTCCAGGAAGTGTCCGACGCGCTGGCGGCCACCGACACGCTGGCGCGCGAGGAAACCGCGCAACGGGCGGTGGCGCAGGCGACCGCGGAGGCGTTGCGCTTGTCCGAGGCGCGCTACCGCAGCGGGGTCGACGACCACCTGCGCTTGCTGGACGCGCAGCGCAGCGACTTCGCCAGCCAGATGGCGCTGGTGGACGTGCAGACCCAGCGGCAGATCGCGCTGTCCACGCTGTTCCGTGCGCTGGGCGGCGGCTGGCGCGGCGAGCTGTCCGCGCCGGCGTCGCTGCCGGCGCCTTGAACGGATGCCAGTGCCAGCCGCATGCCGACGCATGCATCGCCAGCCAGGAACGAGAGCAGGGACCATCCGCGCGATCCATCACCTCCCCCAGGAATCACGATGCACGCCCACACCCCCAAGCAGAAAGACTGGAGCAAGCGCGAAGGTTTCCTCGCGCTGCGGGATCTTCCCGAACTGCCGTCGCTCAAGAAGAACCTCGCCGCGCGCCGCCACAACGCCTGGCTATGGCGGGTGACGGTGTGCTTCGTGCTGATCTCGCTCGTATTGATCGTGCGCGCGATGGTGCTGCATCCGTGAATTCGCGACATGAGCAAGCACGGCATCGCGGCTGTCCTTGCGTCATGACCGCAGCACGTGGCGATGCCTCTAGCGCGTGAGTCGCCGCTGCCGCGCACGACATTCCGACGACATCCCCGCTCCACCATCCGACGCATCCGACGCCATGGCGATGCCGCCCGCGCGCGTCCAGCAGCGAGACCTCCAATGCCGTTCAGCACGCTCGCCCTCTGCGCGATGGGCCTCTATGCCGTGGCCGCCATCGCCTACGTCTACAAATGGCGCGCCCGCCTGCGCTACGCCGGTTTCGGCCAGTACCTGCGCAAGAGCTGGCCGCTGTTCGCGCCGTTCAACTGCCTGCTGTACATGGCCACGCGCCGGTTCGCGCGCCGTCCGGTGATCGACGCCGGCTACCTCGCGGGCATCTCGGTGCTGCGCACGCACTGGCCGCAGATCCGCGCCGAGGCGCTGGCCCTGCACGCCAGCGGCGAGCTGGACGCCACCAGCCAGCCCGGTTCGGCGGGCTACCACGACCTGGGTTTCCGCACGTTCTACAAGCGCGGCTGGAAGAAGTTCTACCTGACCTGGTACGGCGCGCCGCACCGCTCCGCACAGCGCCTGTGCCCGCAGACGCTGCGGCTGCTGGCGCAGGTGCCGGGCATCCGCGGCGCGATGTTCTCGGTGCTGCCGCCCGGCACAGAGCTGAGCCTGCACGCGGACCCCCTGGCGTGCTCGTTGCGCTATCACCTGGGCCTGGCCACGCCCAACGACGACGGCTGCTTCATCAACGTGGACGGCCACGCGCTGTCCTGGCGCGATGGCCAGGATTTCGTCTTCGACGAAACCTACCCGCACTACGCCCGCAACGACACGGACGCGCTGCGGCTTATCCTGATGTGCGACGTCGAGCGGCCGATGCACGTCGCCGGCCGCGCATTCAACCGCGTGTACGCGCTGCTGGCGCGCGCGCTGGCGGTGCCCAACACGGCGGAGGACCGGCGCGGCCTGCTCACCGGCGTGTTCGCGACGCTGGCGCCCTGGCGCACGCGCGGGCTGGCGCTCAAGGCGCGCAATCGCAGCCTGTACATGGCGCTGAAGTACGCGCTGAACCTGGCCCTGGTCCTGCTGGCCTTCCTGCCGGTGTACGCCGCGCTGCAGTGGGTCGAGCGCGCCGGCAGCGTTGCGCTCGACTAGGCGCTGCAGCGCATCGGTCATGCCGGCGTCCGCCACGCAGGCGCGCATGCTCTGGCCGGTTGCGGAGGGATGGCGTGCACGTGCGCAGGCGCAGTGCAGGAAAACTAGGCGGACGGATCCTTGAAGTCGAACACCTGCCCAGGCTCGGCCGCAACGAATCGGTCGGCTGCAACGCCTGCCAGTTGCAATGCCTCGGCCAGCTTTTCGCGCGGCTCCTCGCGGCCTTCGTCGGTGAGCTGGAAGGTGCCCCAGTGGATGCCCAGCGCCTGTCGGGCGCCGGTGTCCTGGAAGATCCGCACCGCTTCCGCTGGGTCGACGTGTTGCGGCGCCATGAACCAGCGCGGCGCGTAGGCGCCGATGGGGATCAGGGCCACGTCGGGTGCGCCGACCCTGTCGCGGATCTCACGAAAGATCGCGCCATCGCCGTAGCCGGTGTCGCCGGCGAACCAGACGGAGCCCCGTGCGGTCTCGACGAAGAAGCCGGCCCACAGGGCCATCCTGCGGTCTCTCACGCCGCGGCTCGACCAGTGGTTGGCGCGGGTGAGCGTCACCGTCGCGGTGTCGCCGAGCGGCACCCGGTCGTGCCAATCGCCGGTATGGATCCGCGCAGCGGGCGTGTGCCTGCGCAACAGGAGGTCGTTGCCCAGCGGCATCACGAACAGCGGGCGATGCGCCCGATGCAGCTTGCCCAAGGTGGTGAGGTCGAAGTGGTCGTAGTGGTTGTGGCTCAGCAGCACCGCATCGATCGGCGGCAGGTCCGCGAACGCCACGCCTGGCGCCGTGACCCGCTTCGGACCGGCGATTTGCGAGGGACTGGCGCGCTGCGACCACACCGGATCGGTGAGCAGGTTGAGGCCGGCGACCTGGATCAGCACGGTGGCGTGGCCGACCATGGTGATGCGCAGCCGATCGTGCCGCTCGGCGGGAACGGCCGGGCGCACCGGCACGCGGTCGGGCCAGCGGACCGTGCCCATGGCCGCCTTCCAGCGCAGCACGCGTGCCAACGAGTTGTCGACGGTCGGCTGGCCCGGGTTGAAGAAACGCACTCCGTCGAAGTGGTCGCTGGCGGGGCCGTCGTAGTAGGGGTTCTTCATCGGACGTGCGATCCGGGCGATGGCGGGCGACGACGCAGGGTGCGCCGCGGCGATGGGAATGGCGAGCTGCGGTGTCGGCTCATCCGGTGACGGCCCTGGGCGCGATGCCTTGCAGCAGCAGGCGCCCGTGCTGGTCGGCCAGCGCGGCGAGGTTCGGGGCGTGCGCGCTGTCGCGGCCGAAGACCTGGTGGAACAGCATCGCCATCAGCATCGGGCCCATGATCGACAGCACGTAGAGCTTCGGGTCGCCGGCCGGGGCGGTGCCGCGCGCCTGGGCCTTCTCGATGAGGCCGGCGACGGTGGACATCACCCGGTCGATGGCTTCGGCGTGCCAGATGCGGGCCAGTTCCGGAAACGCGCGGCTCTCGCCGATGACCATGCGCAGGATCGCCGGCAGGCGCTGGTCGCCCATGCCGTCGGCGGCGCGCGCCAACAACAGGCTGCTCAGTTCGGCAAGTCCGCCGTCGAAGGTGGCGGCGGCTTGCTCGAGCGGCGCAAGGCTGGTCAGCAGCCCGTGCCGCACCACCGCGGCGAACAGGTCCTGCTTGTTGTCGAAGTACAGGTACAGCGTGCCCTTGGCGATGCCCGCGCGCTTGGCCACGTCCGCCAGCTTGGTCTCGGCGAAGCCGTGCTCGACGAAGGCATCGAGCGCGGCGCTGAGGATCTCCGCGGGGCGGTCCTCCTTGCGGCGTTTCCATTTCGGCGGCGCGTCGGTCATGCGGTCGATGTACTCACTGCGGGGCGTATCCGTGCGCCACACGATACCCGTCCAGCGCCGCGAGCGAGGCGTCGGGCGCGGCGCAGGCGACGTAGCCATCAGGGCGCACCAGGTACGCCGCGTCCTGCGCGAAGCCGGCGTGCTGGTGCTCGGGTTGCCATGCGAACACGCGCAGGGCGATGCCGCGTGCGCCGCACCAGCCCTGCAACTCGGGCCGCGCGCTGCCGTAGACGTGCAGCTGCCAGCCGATCTGCGGCAGCGGCGTGTAGTTGTCGGCGTCGCGCGTCTGCACCCATGGCAGGCGATCGCCGCCGGCGACGTCGCCGGCCTTGCCGGCGCTCAACGGGCTGTCGCGATAGTGCAGCATGGTCTGCGAGACGGTGCGGAACATCAGCTCGCTGAGGTTGCGGCTGCGGTAGGCCAGGCTGGCCAGGGCCGGGGCGACGTAGGTCCTGATGAAGCTGGCGACGCTGCCTGCGGCGGTGACCAGGGTGAAGGCGCGGTCGGTGGTGTTGACCAGGGTGCGGGCGAAGGCCTGGCGCTCGGCCGCGTAGCTGTCGAGCACGGCATCGGACGCGCGGCCCTTGAGCACGTCGGCGAGCTTCCAGGAAAGATTGATGGCATCGAGGATGCCGGTATTCATGCCCTGGCCGCCGACCGGGCTGTGGACATGCGCCGCATCGCCGAGCAGGAACGCGCGGCCATGGCGGAACGTCTCGGCGACGCGGTGGTGCACGCGGTAGGTGGAAAACCAGTTGACCCGGTCGATGCTGACGCCGAGGTTGCGGATGGCATCGTCGCTGACGTCGGCGAAGCTCAGCTGCTCGGCGCGATCGGCACGCGCGTCGCGCACGGTGCCGATGAGCCGGTAGTTCCCCGCCGCGCTGTAGGCCAGCACCAGGATGAAGTCGCCATCGCCCAGGGCGATGTGCGCCTCGTCGGTCGACTGCAGGCCGCTCAGTTCGACATCGGCGACGTAGAACACCTGCCGGTAGGTGCCGCCTTCGAAATCGACGCCGAGCCGGTGGCGCACCGTCGAGCGCGCGCCGTCGCAGGCCGCCAGATAGCGCACCTCGACGGCCTGCTCGCGGCCGTCGGGCAGGCGCAGGCGCGCGGCGACGCGATCGCCGTGGTCGTCGAAGGCGACGAGTTCGGTGTCGCGCTCGACCGCCACGCCCAGCGCCGCGAGCTGCGCGATCAACAGGCGCTCGTGCTGGTCCTGCGGGTACACCAGCACGAACGGGTAGGGCGACAGGCCCGTGGCCGAATCGCGCAGCGCGATCCGCGCGCGGCGCTTGCCGCGGGCCCAGATGTTCATGGCCGGGGTGCGATGGCCGGCGGCGACGACGGCCTCGGCGATCCCCACCTGCCGGTAGAGCTCCAGGGTGCGCGCCTGCACCGCCATGGCGCGCGAGGTCTCGCCCGGGCCGGCGCTCTTGTCGATGAGGCGTACCGCGACGCCTTGCCGGGTCAGCCATAACGCCAGCGTGAGCCCGGTGGGGCCCGCGCCCACGATCAGCACCTCGCTCATGCCGCACCTCGCTTATATGACCCGTGGGTCATTTAAATCAGCTCGCGGCTTTGCCGTCAAGCGGCGGGTGCACACGTTCCCGGTTTCGGCGGTTCCCTGAGTTGTTCAGCAAGAAATCGGGATGGCGCTCTCAGGTTTGCGCCGTGGGCGCCGTTACCTCTCCAGACAACGCCCCAATCCCTCGTGCATAGCGGAATTGGATGCCGCCGGCCGTCCACCAGCGACAGCCCGGACACTCTTGCCTGGAGTTGCACTCATGAAGTGGTTCCACGATCTGCCTATCGCCCGCAAGCTGGCGGTGGGGTTCACCCTGACGACGCTGATGACGATCATGCTCGGCACCTTCGCCCTGGTCCGCCTGGGCGGCGCGCATACCGAACTGGCGGCGATGGCCGGCAACGAGATTCCTTCGGTGCAGCACCTGGGCGAAGTGCGCGCGCAGCTCGGCGAGTTCCGCACCTTCGAGCTGTCGCAGCTGACCATGCTGGCCAAGCCCGACAAGGTCGCCGACTACAACAAGCGCATGGACGCGACCACCAAGCTGGTGCGCGAAGAGCTGACCGCCTATGCGGCGCTGCCCGCCGACGACAAGGAGCAGGGGCTGTACCGCAATGTCGAGGCCAACGTGAACGGGTACTTCGGCGCCAATGCCGAGATGCGCGCGGCCATCGCCGCCGGCGATGGCGTGCTGGCGCAGCAGATCTCCGACGACAAGTCGCGGCCGGCGCGGCGCAAGCTGTTCGAGTCGCTCAAGGAACTGGGCGCCTACAGCGCCGAGCAGATGCAGGCGAAGATCGTCAAGGCCGATGCCACGCATCGTGCTAGCGTGATCGCCATCGTCGCCTGCATGCTGCTGCTGTCGCTGATCGCCGCCGCGCTGGCGGTGGTGATCTCACGCGCGGTCACCGGCCCGTTGGGCAAGGCGGTGCATGCGATCCAGTCGGTGGCGCGCGGCGACCTGTCGGTGAACATCCAGGCCACCAGCGCCGACGAGGCCGGCAAGATGCTGGCCGCCACCCGCGACATGACGGTGATGCTGCGCCGGTTCTCCGGCGAGACCCAGCAGATGGTCGAGATGCACGCCGGCCCGGACATCGGCCACCGCATCCCGGAAGATTTCCCGGGCGTGTACGGCCAGCTCGCGGTCGGCATCAACACGGTGATCTTCGAGCATCTGGACTCGATCAAGGACGCCATCGCGGTGCTCAACCGGTACGCCGCCGGCGACCTGTCGCAGGACGCGCGGCGCCTGCCCGGCAGCCGCGCGATCCTGCACGAGTCGATGGATGCGGCCAAGGCCAGCCTGCTGGCGATCAACACCCAGATCCAGTCGCTGGCGCAGGCCGCGGCGGTCGGCGATTTCAGCCAGCGCGGCGACGCGCTGCGCTTCGATCACGATTTCCGGTCGATGATCGAACACCTCAACACCATGATGCAGGTCGCCGACGGCAACCTGGGCCAGGTCTCGCAGCTGCTGCGCGCGATCGCCAACGGCGACCTGACCGCGCGCATGCACGGCGACTTCCACGGCGTGTTCGCCGGCATGCGCGACGACGCCAACAGCACCGTCGCGCAGCTGACCCAGATCGTCGGCCGCATCCAGCAGGCCTCTTCCAGCATCAGCACCGCCGCCGGCGAGATCGCCTCGGGCAACGACGACCTGTCGCGGCGCACCGAGCAGCAGGCCGCCAACCTGGAAGAAACCGCCGCGTCGATGGAGGAGCTCACCTCCACCGTCAAGCAGAACGCCGAACACGCGCGCCAGGCCAACCAGCTGGCGATCGGCGCGGCCTCGGTCGCCTCGCAGGGCGGCGAGGTGGTCGGCCGCGTGGTCACCACCATGCACGAGATCGACGCCTCCTCGCGCCGCATCGCCGACATCATCACCGTGATCGACGGCATCGCCTTCCAGACCAACATCCTTGCGTTGAACGCGGCGGTGGAAGCGGCGCGTGCCGGCGAGCAGGGCCGCGGCTTCGCCGTGGTCGCCTCGGAAGTGCGCACCCTGGCGCAGCGCTCGGCCAGCGCCGCCAAGGAGATCAAAGGCCTGATCGACGAGTCGGTCGGCAAGGTCGCGGTGGGCTCGCAGCTGGTCAACCAGGCCGGCGACACCATGGGCGAGATCGTCGCCTCGGTGCAGCGCGTGACCGACATCATGGCCGAGATCGCCGCGGCCTCGCAGGAGCAGTCCGCCGGCATCGAACAGGTCAACCAGACCGTCACCCAGATGGACGAAGCCACCCAGCAGAACGCCGCGCTGGTGGAAGAAGCCACCGCGGCGGCGCGCTCGATGGAAGAGCAGACCGGCCACCTCAACGATGCGGTGGCGCTGTTCAAGCTGGACGCGCACGCCGCGGTGCTGGCGCCGGCGGTCGCGCCGCGCGTGGCCGCGGCGGCGGTTGCGGTGCGTGCACCGAGCAAGGCCAAGGCCGCCGCCCCGGCCCGCCGCGCACCGGCCCGCGAGCCGATCCGCGAAGCGGTCGCGGCCAACGCCGGCGACTGGCAGGAGTTCTGAAGTCCCGCCAGCATCGACGCCCAGGACGAGGCCCCGCTCCGGTGGGGCCTTGTCGTGTGTGGTCGACAGGTGAGCGCCAACGTTGGTTTGCGCGGTGCATGGCGGCGGCTGCGCCGCGGGAGCGTGATGCGGGCCAAGCGAAAGTGGCGCCCGCGGCGAAAGCTGAAGCCGCTCGCTCCCAGGCTTGGCTGTCATCTCGCAGACGTGGGTGCATGAACTGCCGCATGCGAAAGAAGTCTGACTTTTTGGCTGCTGTGGCAATTGTCTGGCCGACTCGCCGCACACTGGAATGAGGATGGCCGTCTGCACGCCAGGTCCGGCCTTCAAACGTTCACTCGGACTCAAGGCTGCCGGGAGAGCAGGCGTGCCTTCGCATGGAGCCGCTTTGCTTTGTGCGGTTCTCCCTTGGCCGCATAAGCCTCGGCCAGGCTGTCCCAGGCGTTGGCCGAACGCGGAAAAAGCACGGTGTTGAGCGCGAAGACGCGCAGGGCCCGCTCGAGGCCGAGATTCTCGCGAATGCCGTTACCGGCGGTGTCGATGGCGCGCTCTAGTGCGGCGTCGTCGATCTGGGTGCTGGCACGAATCGCGTGGGCTTGCGTGCGTGCATCGATCGCCGATGGGATCTGCGTCGCATAGCGCATCAGCGTTTCCGATAGCGCTTCCATCGGAAAACGCTCCGGTGCCACCGTCGCCATCGCGCTGTCCACCAAGGTGCGCGACCAGACGTTGCTGGCGCTGCCGTTGGTCAGATAGGCGAAGACATAGACGTCTGCATCGGGCGTATCCCGAAACAGCATGCGCACCCTGACCCGCGCGCCGCCATCGTGTCCGACCTGGCGATACGCACCGCTTTCGCCGTATTCCCAGCCGCTGGCGAACCAGCCGCGACGGTCGCCGGCCAATATCCTTGGCTGCCACAGTCGCCGCAACGTGGCCTTGTCTACCAGCTCGCCGGAGCTCATGGCCTGCAGGAAGCGGCCAAGGTCGTCCAACGTAATGTACAGGCTGGCGTGGCCGTAGGCGTAGCGGGGCCACGCCAGGTCCTGCTCTTTTTGCAGGCGGCCGTGGCGTCCGACGTAACTGGTCACCACGCCACGCGCGGGTATGGCCGCTGGGCCTAGCCACGTGTGCCGCAGGTGCAGCTTGCGGATGATGCGTTCCCCGGCCACCTGCGCGTAGGGCTGGCCGTAGTGCGCCTCCAGCAGCGCGGTCAGCACCAGATAGTTGGTCTGGGTGTAGCGGATGTCGGTGCCCGGTTCGAATAGTAGCGGTGCGTTGGTCAGCGACGCGAATGCCGCTTCCCGGTCGGCGGGCAGTGCCGCGACCGATGCGGCCGCTTCGCCACTGCGGTTGTCGAAGTATTCCGGTACGCCGGAGGTGTGGTCCAGGAAGTCGCGCACGGCAATGGAACGCCAGCGCACTGGCAGACCGGCGACGTAGGTGCCGATAGGCGCTTGCAGATCCAGCTGACCCTGCTCGACCAGTTGCATGACCAGCGTGCTGACGAAGAGCTTGCTCAGCGAGTAGCCGGCGAAGACGGCATCGGCGTCGAGGCGCGTATGCGTCGACGTGTCGGCTTCGCCGTCTGCACCGCGGAACAGGACCTTGCCATCGTGCGTCACCAGCAGTGCCTGGCCGGCGATGCCGTAGCGCTGCCGGTTGACCTCCATCTGCCTGGTCAACGCAGGCGCGAGTGCATCATTGGCGGAGGCGACGCATGGCAGCAGCGCGACGCCGAGCAGGAGTGCCAGGGAAGGGGTGCGATTCATCGTGTGTCCTTGTGTGCGCTTTGGGCGCAACGCCTTGGCCGTTGGCTTGGGTCCTGCCGCGAGCGGCCTGGATGCGTAGTCGGGGCCTTCCGCATGCGCGGCTGCTCAGTCGACGAAGAACGCGGTATGCGCCACGCCGGCGTTGTTGCTCTCGCCCATCCAGGCGCGGATGTCAACCTCGTACAGGCCGGACGTGTCGGTGCGGATAGCGGCGCCGAACAAGGCCGTCTCCGGATCGAAATCCAGCCGGTAGCGGCGCGGTGCGCCGCCATCCACGGTCACGTAGGCCTCCACCTCTGTCATGTCTGCACGCCACGGCCCGTTGCTGGAAATCGCGCACCCGCACAGCATGGTGACGCTGGCGAGTAGGGATATCCCGGCGCCTGCTTTCGCCCGCCGGTACGCGGCGGGGCTGACGAGATCGACGATCAGGCCCGGAAGTTCCATGCGCCAGCCGTCGCCCGCGGTCAGCGGATGGCCGGGCAGGATCCACTGCGTGCTGGTCGCCGTGGTGGTGGCCTGGGGCTGGCTGAGCGGTCCGGTCACGCTCAGGGTCACCCGGCGCGGGCGGTCGATCTCCAGTGTGGTGCGAAAGACCGCGCTGTCCTTGCTGGACAGGGTCGCTGCCATTGCGTTGCCAGCTGCCATGATCGTGCCAGTGTCACCGGTAGTGCCGGCGGTCAGGCCGCGGGCCAGGATTTCGCCGGTGTCGGCATCGGTCAACAGCACGCGGACAGGCGCTGCATAGCCGCCGAGGAACTTGGCGCCGCGAGCCATCACCCTGACCTCCACGTCGGTCGGTTCGGCCGGAGCCTGGTCGATTGACGCGACCATAAGGGGAAGGATGCATGTTGCCGCGATGATGGGAAAACGCATGAAGTTTCCTGGGGATGGTGGCGGAGTGACAGCGGCCGGGTACGGTCGATCAGCGATGGATTGCCGGTGGGCGCGCCGCAGGTCCGGGCGGCTGGCTGGCTTAGGCGGACTCGGACAACGCTAGGGCGTTCTGCGAGAATGGGCCAATGACATGTTGTGACTTCGGCTGACATGCCGCGGTGGCAACGGATCCGGCCGATTGCAAGGACGAGGGCGATGCTGCGCTTCGACGATTTCCGACTCGACCCGGCCACTCTGCGTGTCTTCCGTCACGATGTACCGCTGGACGCTCCGCCGCAGGCGGTGGAGGTGCTGGCTTACCTGGTCGAACGTGGTGGACGCATCGTTCCGCGGCAGGAATTGCTGGATCGATTCTGGCCGCGTGCCGGCACCGGCGGCGACGCTGCCCTCAACACGTGTATTCGCCGCATCCGCACGCTGTTGGAGGACGACGCGGACACGCCGCGCTACATCCAGACGCGCCCACGCGCGGGATATCGCTTTGTCGGCACGTTGGCCGAGGGCGCGGCGGGACCGGTTTCGCCGCCACCCTCGCGTCGGCGTACCCGATCCGCCTTGGGCTTGAGCTTGCTCGGCACCTGCGTCCTCGCGGCTGGGCTCTGGGCGCACGCCACGCTGTTCCCGCCGCACCATCGCATTGCCATTGAGCCGGCGCAGGGGTTATGCGAGTACGTGCTGTTTCCCAAATTCAACCAAGGCCTGCGGGAAAGCTTGATCGCCCAAGTCAGCGGCAACTTGCCGGTGGGCTATAGCGTGGCTGCCGACGATAAGCATGCCGATCTTCGCGCACGCGTCAGTGTGCGGCAGACACCGCAGCGTACCGTGGTTGTGCTCACTCTGGTGGACACCCGCGCGCAGCGCATCCTGTGGTCGCGCGAGTATGCGGCGGCCACTGAGACGGACGACTACGTGCCGCTGCAGCGCTCCCTGGCCGAGCAGATGGCGGCTGGGCTGGTAAGGGCGCTGGACGAACGCACGTGAAGGGGCGCTCGGCCCCCTCGGTGCGCTCGGTCTCGAATCGCTGCCGGCTGGCACGGAAGCGCGATCTGCTTGGCGGTTTCAGCCGCGTCGCGCGGCCTCGATCGCGGCGATGTCGATCCTGGTCATGCCCATCATCGCCTCGAATGCGCGCTTGGCCACCGCCGGATCCGGGTCGGCGATCGCGTCGGTCAGGGCGCGCGGGGTGATCTGCCACGACAGGCCCCATTTGTCCTTGCACCAGCCGCAGGCGCTTTCCTGGCCGCCGTTGCCGACGATCGCGTTCCACAGGCGATCAGTCTCGGTCTGGTCGTCGGTGGCCACCTGGAACGAGAACGCCTCGCTGTGCTTGAACGCCGGGCCGCCGTTGAGGCCCAGGCAGGGAATGCCCAGCACGCTGAACTGGACCGTCAGCACGTCGCCCTGCTTGCCGGAGGGGTAGTCGCCGGGGGCGTGATGCACGGCGTGCACCGCGCTGTCGGGGAACGTCTGCGCATAGAACGTGGCGGCCTCCAGCGCGGTGCCGTCGAACCAGAGGCAAATCGTGTTCTTGCTGATCATCTGGACTCTCCTGGGTAGAAAGAGACAGCGGTGCGCAAGGTGCCAGAACTGAGCAGGTGCATGGCGCGTGTGCAGCAATGGCATGTGCAGTTCGACGCAACGCAATCCGGTGCGCTCGTGTTGCACGGCGGATTCTACGTCGCTGCTGGCGCTGCGGATCGAGCCGGAGCGCGTGCGCGCGGCGCGGTCGGTGCACGCGGCTGGGCCTGGCGAGCGCCGATGCGGGGCCGGGCTAGCGGGCTCTTCACCTGCGATGTGGTGTCGTTGGACATCGCACAACCACGGAGCTTTGCATGGACACCACGCTGATGCCATGGGTCGCCGGACTGTTCATTTTGTTCGTCGGCGCGGCCTTCTACCTGATCACCCGGGCCAAGAACAATCGCAACCGCCCGGCCAAGGACGCGGCCGCGACCAAGGCCGGCGACGATGCCTCGTTGAGGAAGTAACCTGCGCGACGCGGCGGCGAATCGGTCATGTCGTGGGCGCCGGGCTGTGCGACGTGCACGTTGCGATGGGTCCCGAGCGCGCAGCGCGCACGGTGGCTTGCCGGCGCCGCGCAGGATCGTCGCTTGCAGCGATGCGCCTGTGTCGCCTACCCGCTGCGCCGTCCTTGGCGCGGCAGCCGTCACGAGAATATATCCGCCACATAGCGGCCGTGTTCGCGTTCGACGCGATCGGCCCAGGCGTTGGCCTCCTCGGCGCTGACGTCCATGCCCTCGCGATAGATCCGCACGAAGGTATCGCGTACCGCCGGTGCCATGCGTTCGCCGTCGCCGCAGACGAAGACGGTGGCGCCTTGCCGGAACAACGCGGACACCTGCGCGCGGTCCTGCCACAGGCGGTGCTGGACATAGGCCACGCCATCCTGCGGCGCTTGCGAGAAGGCCGGGCGCACATCGACCACGCCCATGTCGCGCCAGCGCTGCAATTCCTCCCTGTACAGATAGTCGACGTCGGGATGGTCGATGCCGAAGAACAGCAACGCCTCGCCGACGTCGCGGCCGCCCGCTTTCTGGATCGCGCGCTCCTGCAGGAAGCCGTGGAACGGCGCGATGCCGCTGCCGGCGCAGACCAGGATGATCGGTGTGGCCGGATCCTCCGGCGGGTGGAAGCTGGCCTGCGACGGCCGCACCGCGACCGAGACCGGCGCGCCTTCGCCCAGGCCGGCCAGGTAGGTGGAGGCCACGCCGCGGCGGCGCCCGATCCCGGACAGTGCCGGCACGTCGAGCACGGCCACGGTCAGCGAACACTGCGCAGGGTCGCGCAGCGGCGAGGAGGAAATGGAATATTGGCGCGCGCGCAGGGCGGGCAGCGCGTCGAGGTAGGCGCCCAGCGACAGCTCGCAGGCCGGGAAGCGTTCCAGCAGATCGAGCAGGCTGGTCTTCTTGGCGAGGACCTCGTCGGCGTAGGCCGGCTCGGCGGCCAGTGCCTGCAGCGCGTCGCGATCGGGCGGGCAGCGCGTGGTGGCGGCCAGTTGCGCCACCTGCGCGCGGGTCGCCGGTTGCGCCAGTTCCACGTAGTCGGTGAGCACCTCGGCCAGCGCCACCGGATAGCCGCTGGGCAGGGCGGATGCGGCGCCGGGCCGCTTGCCGATGAGCACCTGGGTGTCGCTGGCCAGGCCGAAGCGCCGCAGCACGCGCTCGACCTGCGCGGCGGGGTTGCGTGGCAGCACCGCGAGATAGTCGCCGGTGCGGTAGCGCATGCCCTCGGGCAGGGCGATCTCGATGTGGCGCTTGGAGCGCGCGAACGGCGCGGCCATGTCGACCAGTTCGCGGTTCTCGACGATGCGGCCCTGGTCGAGCTCGGTGAGCCGCAACGCGCCCAGGCGCGCGGAGGGAACGATGTCCACCTGCAGCGCGTGCGCGGTCTGCGCCGTGGTCGCCTTCCCCAGCGCCTGGCCGAGGTCGGGCCACAATCCGGCGTACCAGGCGTCGAAACCGCCGAAGAAATCGCCGCCGGCATCGGTTTCGCCGCGGGGCTTGAAGCGCGCGGCGCCGGCCGCTTCGAATGCGGCATCGATCCGCTTCGGAATCGCCTGGTAGGTGCGCGCCCACTGCCGGTTGCCGCACCCGAACACGGTGTAGCGCACGCCGGCCAGTTCGCCGGCGGGCAGCGTCTCGATCCAGTCCACGAAGCGGCGCGCGTTGTCCGGCGGCTGGCCTTCGTAGGAGGAGGCGACCACCACCACTGCGCCGTCGCGGGGCAAGTGGCCGGCGTAGTCGTCCAGCGGCGCCACCACTGGCGCATAGCCTTGCGCCACCGCATCGCCGCCGATGCGCTGCGCGAACGCTTCGCAGGAGCCGGAATTGCCGCCGTACAGCACCAGCAGCGGCGTGCCCGGTGCGGTGCCGTCGGCTGCCGGCATCGCGGCCGGCGCCAGGGGTTTCTGCGGCGCGGACGGCACCGCGCTGCGGCGGCGCAGGGCGACCGCGTCGCGCCGGCGCGCGCGGATGCGGAAACCGTCCGGCTTCAAGGTCAGCGTTTCCGCCACCTCGAGCTGATAGTTCGGATCGGCCTGGTCCAGGTCGAAACGCTGCAGGATCATGCTCAGCACCAGCTGCGCTTCCTGCATCGCGAAGCCGCGCCCGATGCAGGCGCGCGCGCCGTTGCCGAACGGTTTCCAGGCATTGGGCGGGAGCCGCTCGGCCGCCTCGGGCGCGAAGCGCTCCGGCCGGAACGCTTCCGGGTCCTCCCACACGGCCGGGTCGCGATGCAGGCCGGGAATCAGCACGAGCAGGGTGTCCTGCGGCGCGATCGCATAGCGGCCGGCCAGCGTGGTCGCTTCGCGCGCCGCGACCGCGAACGCCGGCGCGGTGGGCCACAGCCGCAGGGTTTCCTGCAGGATCTGCTCGATGTAGCGCAGCTTGGCCAGGTCCTCGACCTGCGGTGGCTGCGTGCCCAGCGCGGTATCCACCGCCTGGCGCGCGCGTGCCAGCGCCGCCGGATTGCGCAGCAGCAGGTACAGCGCGAACGACAGCAGCCCGCTGGTGGTCTCGTGGCCGGCGATCAGGAAGGTCACTAGCTGATAGCGGATGTTCTCGTCCGACAGCGCCTCGCCCGTGGCCTGGTCGCGTCCGTACAGCATCAGGTTGAGCAGGTCGTCGCGCGAGGCCGCGCCCGGGTCGGCCCTGCGCTCGGCGATCAAGGTATCGGCGACGCTGCGGATCATCGCCAGGTCGGCCTCGTAACGGCGCCGGCCGGGCGCCAGCAGGCGATTGGCGAGGTCGGGGCGGCGCGCGCGCGCTCCGGCCTCGGCCAACGCGCCGACCATCGCGGCGACGAAGGGGTGCATCTCGTTCTGGTAGAAGCTGTTGAAGCGGTAATCGAAGGCGCACAGCGCGATCGTATCCAGCGTCAGCCGGGTCATGTTGTCGGCCACGTCGATCGCCGCGTCCGGGCCGAACCGCTCCCAGCGCTGCAGCATCTGTTCGGCGATGTCCTCCATGCGCCCGAACATCGCGCGCACGCCGATCGGGCCGAACGCGGGCATCAGCAGCCGGTGCGCCTTGGCCCAGTTGGGTTCGTCGTTGTAGGCGGTGAACAGGCCGTCGCCGCCGAGGTCGCGCAGCGCTTCGAGCGGGCGGTGCAACTTCTTCTCAAAGCGGGTTTCGTCGCAGACCTCGTCCACCAGGTGCTGCCCGCTCAGCACGGTCAGCGACAGCGGGCCGCTGTTCAGGCGGAAGATCGGGCCGTGCACCTTGGCCAGGCGCATCAGGCTCTGCACGGGGGCATCGCCGTCGAGGTGGTGGAAATTGCCGAGCAGCGGCAGCGAGCGCGGTTGCGGGATTGCGTCGGTCATGGGGTGCCTTCCTGTGGGGAGCGCAGCGTGGTGAGCGGCGGGGCGCCGGCATCGCTGTGCGGGGGATGCAGCAGGGTGGCGAGGACGGTCTCGACCAGCCGCGTCCGCGCCGTGGCGGCGCCGATTTCCGGGGCCAGTCGCGCCAGCAACTGCGGGAACTCCGGCGGCTGGCTCAGCATGCTGTTCAGCAGCACGAAGAACAGCGCCGGATGCGTCGCCTTCACGATGCCGGCCTCGATTCCTGCAAGCACCAGTGCATGCCCGGCCGCGTAGGCGGGGCGCAGCAACTGCTCGGTGACCACGGCGGCCCGCTCGGGGCTTTCGGAGACCACGCGCGCGACGAAGTCGCGCACTGCCGGGTTGGTCTCGTAGAAGGCGGCCATGATCAGGATCGCGTCGGTCAGCCGCTGCAGCAGCGCGCGCCCGTCGTGTTCGGTCAGTTGCGCCATTGCCGCAAGCCGGGGCCGCAGGGCATGCGAGAGCTGCTCCACGCAGGCGCTCCACAGCTGGGCCTTGCTGCCGAAATGCACGCGCACCAGGCTCGGGCTCACTCCTGCGGCCGCGGCGATGGTGCGGATGTCGGCGCGGTCGAAGCCATGCTGGGCAAAGATGCCGGTCGCCGCCGACAGCAGCGCCTGGCGGCCGTCGGCCCGGTCTCTGGTCGGGCGGCCGCGGGGGCGTGGGGGTGGCTTGGCGCTCATGTCCGGGTGTGCGTCCGCATAAATGTTCAGATGTACATTTAATGCCGGCCGCGGTTTTCTTCAAGGTGGCCGTTCAGCGGGTAGTTCGTTTGCTGCTACGGACTGCAGGCAACGCCGCGCTGCGCCTGCGTGCCAGCCAATGCGGCGCCGGTGGCGGCGCGTAGCGAAGACGGGCGATCGGCGCCGTGTCGCTGCTTGCGCCGCCTTCTTCGCTCAAGCCCGCAGGCGCTTCACTTCGGGGTTCCCAGCCCGCCGATGTTGACCATCACCCGCAGGCCGATCACCAGCGCGTTGTCCGGCGCGCGGCGTGCGGCGGTGTTGCCGAGGATGTCGGGATTGACGATGTACTGCACGCTCGGGACCAGGGACAGCGGCAACTGTGCGACGCGATAGCTGTAGTTGAGTTCGAGGATCGTCTCGTTGCGCGAGATCCCCGGCGCGGCGCCGCGCTTGCGCAGCAGGTCGTTCATGTAGCCCTGCTGGTCGGCGCTGAAGCGGTAGTAGTTGGCGATGGCGCCGAATCCGTCGTTCGGGCGCGAGTCGAACGGGCCGGCGTAGTACAGGCCGGCGGTGAGCTGCAGGTCGTACACCTGGCGCGCATCCAGCGGCGCGGCGATGTTGCCGAACGCGACCAGCATGCGTTTGCCGGCCATGCCCTGCGGCCGGTAGAGCGCGCGTTCGCCCATCAGGTAGGCGCCCCAGCGCCCTCCGTCGTACATGCGCGCCGGTCCGCCGGACAGGCCGCGCAATCCGCCGGCCTGGTTGTAGCGCAGGTCGGCGTAGTCGGCAGAGTTGTACCAGACGCCGGCCACGTAGCGCGGTGCGCCCTGGCCGCGCGCCGGATCGGGTTCGTAGCCGACCTCCAGCGTGCCGAGCACGCCGTTGCTGTCGGCGGTGCTCCAGTCCAAGCCGTTGGTGTTCTTGCGTTGCGGATTGAGTTCGAACGCGCCGACCGAGACGTAGCGCGCATCGGGCTTGTAGCGCAGCTTCGCGCCCCAGTTGACGTAGGGAAAACCGACGAAGCCGCCATCGGCCTGGCTCAGCTGGAACGGGCAATCCGAGGCGCCGACGAAGCGGCAACCGTAGCGGCTG
This sequence comes from Xanthomonas sp. CFBP 8443, assembly GCF_025666195.1. Lineage (NCBI taxonomy): Bacteria > Pseudomonadati > Pseudomonadota > Gammaproteobacteria > Lysobacterales > Lysobacteraceae > Xanthomonas > Xanthomonas sp. CFBP 8443. The sequence goes on along the minus strand of NZ_CP102592.1, from coordinate 4,422,334 downwards.
CGCGCGAACTGCCAGGTGGTGTTCATGCGCCCGGCGACCAGCTGCCAGCGGCCATCGGCGAACGCCTGCTCCCAGGTGAGCTGCGCCAGTTGCGCCTGTTGTTGCGGATACCAGTAGCCCTGCACCTTGACCGCGTTGCCGATCTGGCGCTGCGACAGGCTGTCGCCGTAGTACCAGGCGCCGGTCGCGTGCACGGTGGCGCCGGGGATGCCGAACAGCCGCTCCAGATCCAGGTCGGCACCGGCGACCACGCCGCCGGCGTTGCGATCGCCGCGCGCCAGCCCGCCGCTGGCGTTGCGCGCATAGTCGTTGGACCAGACGAAACGCGGCGCGATGCCGTGTTCGTCCAGCCAACTGTCGGTATCGGCGGCAACGGCGGTGGCGGACAGCGTGGCCAAGGCCGCCAGCGCGAGGAACGGAACGAAAGAACGCGATCGGGACATGGGACGCTCCACGGACGAGGCGATGCACGCGGCGGACGCGCGCGGCAGGGACGCGGCGTCGCGGCAGTGCGCGAAGGGAAGACAGCGTCCGGTCGTGGAGCCGCAGGACAGCGTCGCGTCCGTCGCTAAGCGGACACGGCATTGCGCAGGCTCGTGGGAGGACCGGCAAAGTCGCGGCGGCACGTACGTTGCGCGGCGCCGAAGCGCGCGCCATCGTCGCCACGGATGGGCCGCGCGGCGGCGCGGCCCATCGGACTGGATCGGACTGCCTGGGTCAGGCCACCTTGCCGAGGCCGGCGGCGGCCATCGCGTCGGCGATTTCCTTGTCGGCGCCTTCGGCCAGCGGCAGCAGCGGCGAACGCACCGTGGCGTGGTCGAGCAGGCCGCGCGCGGCCAGCGCCCACTTCAGCGCGACCGAGCCTTCCATATGCGAACCGCGGTGATAGACGCTCTTGGTCACCGGCAGCAGGCGGTCGTGCAGGGCGCGCGCCTTGGCGTAGTCCTTGGCCTTGCCGGCGGCGATCATCTCGATCAGCGGCTCCGGCGCGATGCAGCCGTAGCCCACCAGTGCGCCGTCTACGTCGAACATGGTGTGCAGCAGGTATTCGTCGTGGCAGGTCAGCACCGGCACGTGCGGCCGCTCCTTGCGGAACACCGGGATCTCGGTGTCCCAGCGCTTCATGTTGCGCACGCCGTTCTTCATCGCGATCACGCCCGGCAGCGCGGCGATCTCCAGCAGCGTGTCCAGGTTGTAAGTGGCCTTGGTCACGTCCGGGTACTGGAACAGGATCATCGGCAGGCCGCTGGCCTCGTGGATGGCCTTGTAGCGATCCTGCGGCGCGCCCTTCTGGTAGCCGAAGCGCAGCCAGCCGTGCGAGGGATAGATCAGACCGGCCGAGGCGCCGGCGGCGACCGCGCGCTTGGCTTCGTCGGCGGCGACGCGGGTGCCTTCCAGGGTGATGCCGGCGATGATCGGGATGCGGGCGTCGACCGCATCGCGGAACGCCTCGATCACCTTGGCCTGCTCGTCGCGCTCCAGGAACGTGCCTTCGCCGGCGTGGCCGAGCACGGTCAGGCCCTTGACGCCCTCGATGCCGCCCAGCCACTTGCCGATGCGCTTGATGGCGGGATAGTCGACGGCGCCGTCGCGGGTGAACGGGGTGACGGGCGCGGGAACCAGGCCTTTCAGGTCGATGTTGCTCATGCTGTTTTCCTCTTGTTTCGGATCAACGGGGGATGGAGTCGAACGCAGCGTCCGACGTGGGGGTGGTGCGTGGAGGCGCTAGTAAGCGGGCCTCTGGAGGGATGCGTGCGGTGTGGGCGGGTACTGCAGCCGATGCGCTCAGGGCGAGAGTTCTTCCAGCGATCGGCCCTTGGTTTCCAGCGCGCACAGCAGCGTCACCGCCGCGCCGGCCAGCAGCACGACGGCGAAGGCGACGAACACGTAGCGCAGGCCGATGCCGGCGATGACCGCGCCGACCACCAGCGGTCCGCTGGCCGATCCCAGGCGCAGCCAGGCGCTGCCCAGGCCGGTGCCGATGGCGCGGATGCGGGTGGGGTAGAGCTCGGCCGAATACAGGTACAGCGAGAAGGTGATGGTCTGCACCGCGGCGTAGGCCAGCGCTGCGAACACCAGCACCTGCAGCGCCGATGTGCCGCCCAGCATCGCCAGCGCCAGCAGCGGAATGCTGCCGGCGGCGAAGGCGATGACGTACCAGCGCTTGCGCCCGACCTTGTCGATCGACAGCGCGCACACCACCGCGGCGGCGACGCCGGCCAGCGAGGTGAGGAAGCCGTAGGCGATGCTCTGCTGCAGCGGCAAGCCGAAATGCTGGCGATACAGCGTCGGCAGCCAGGTGATGATGCCGTTGGCCACCAGGTAGGAGCAGAACCACAGGCACCAGATCACCAGCGTGCGCTTGAGGTAGACGCTGCCGAACAGTTCGCGCCAGTCCGAACGTTGCGCCTTGGGCAGCGCGTTGCGGTCGAACACCGGCGCCGGCAGCGGGCCATGGCGGCGCTCGGCGCTGCGCTCCAGTTCGGACACGATCGCATCGGCCTTGTGGTAGCGGCCCTTGGAGGCCAGCCAGCGCGGCGACTCGAACATGAAGAAGCGCAGCGGGATCATCACCACCGCGGGAATCAACCCGACCATGAACATCGCCTTCCAGCCGTAGGCCGGGACCAGGAAGTAGCCGATGCCGCCGGCGGCGACCAGGCCCAGCAGGAACATCACCTCGTACAGCAGGAAGAAGCGGCCGCGCTTCTTGGAGCCGATCAGTTCGTTGATGTAGGCGCTGGCCACCGGCACTTCGCCGCCGGTGCCGATGCCCTGGATGAAGCGGAACGCCATCATCGCCGCGGCGCTGCCGGCGAACAGGCAGGCCACGTCCATCGACACGAACAGCAGGATGGTGAACAGCAGCACGTGCAGGCGGCCGACGCGCTCGGCCAGCCAGCCGAAGAACACCGCGCCGAGCAGTTGGCCCAGGTAGCCGGCCGACAGGATCATGCCGATCTGCGCCGGCGTCAGCTGCCACTCCTTGGCCAGCACCGGCATCGCGTAGGCGATGGCGATCACCGTGTAGCCGTCGAAGAAGGTGGCGGCGCCGACGATGTTGCGTGCCCACCAGACCTGGCGGGTGACGGGAAGGCGTTCGAGCCGGGCGCCGATCTGCGCCTGCGCCTCGGCGGGCGGCAGCGAACGTACGGCAGTGGCGGGGGCGGCGGTGGTGGGCATGAGCATCGTTGCTGCCTCTCACAGGACAAGAAGAACCCGGCGCGGGCGCCGGAGCGTCCACGAAGCGGTCGGATTGCAGGGGAACCGGGCGGGCGCCCGGGCGGTCAGGTGCTGGGTGCGGTCACGGCGATACTCCCGCTGGCCTGGATCGCGAAGGCGATGTCCTTGGCCGCGAGCAGGGTGGGTTGCAGGGCGGTGCGCAGCAGTTCGTCATGGCTGGTGCGCACCGACGGTGCGGCGACGCTGATCGCGCCGAGCGGATAGTCGTCGGCATCCAGCACCGGCACCGCCAGCACGCGCAGTCCCTCGGTCAGCATCGAGTCGAGGATCACGTGGCGGTCGCGGCGGATGCGTTCGAAGGTGCCGAGCATGGCGGCGATCTCCGGCGCGTGCGGTGCGTGCACGTTCACCCCCGTCACCCGGGTCACTTCCTCTGGCGACAGGTGCGCGAGCATGGCCAGGCCGATCGCGGTGCGGGTGCTGGGCACGGTGGTGCCGATGCGGATATCCACGCCCAGCCGGGTGATGCCGGCGCGGACCCGCTCGATGTAGAGCACGTCCGGGCCCTGCAGCACGGCGAAGCTGGCCGCTTCGTTGACATCGCTGACCAGCGCGCGCAGCAACGGGCGCACCACGCTGCGCAGGTCGCGGCGGGCGATGGCGTGGAAGCCGAGGTCGAGCACCTTCAGCGTCAGCCGGAAGCGGCGGCTTTCGGGAATGCGGCTCACGTAGCCGAGTTCGACCAGCGTGTTGAGCATGCGGAACGTGGTTCCCGGGTCGAGCCTGGCCAGCGCCGCGATCTGGCTCAGCGACAGTTCCTCGTGCTCGGAGGAAAACGCCTCGAGCACCCGGAAGCCCTTCGCCAGTGACTGCACGGTGCTGCGCAGCTTCTTGTCCGCCGCGGCCTCGTCGCCGTCGGCGGCGGCGGGGTCCAATGCACTTGGGGAAATCGTCTTGGTCATCTGCACATCCCTGGTGGCCGTCGTACGTCGCCAGCTTGCCGAACCGGCCGGATGGTGTCGCTTGACAAGCGTGTTTCGGATTGCGAAAATTATTTCGAAAGTACACGCCAAGGTTCGCCAAGCGCTCTCGCCGCGTCAAGTTGCGGCGCAGCATCGGCGACGTGTGATCGTGCGCGGCGCGATCGGCGACATGGTCCGCGCCTGGTTCCAGGCGGCCGAGCGTGCGCCGCAGGATCGAATTCCCAATTTCCAAACCGGCTGCATTGCCGTGTGCGTGGCGCAAGACGTAGCGCCCTGTCGAAGTAGCTGGAGCCGCGTCTTGGATTCGCCGTGGCGGCGGCACCATGTGAGATCGGTGCGATTCCAATGCTTCGAGCGGCGTGCGCGCTGTGGCGGATCGCCATGTAGACGAACGGCTCCGCGATCGGCAGCGCAAGCGTTGCTGGCAGACAACCCCGCGCGGCGCCGATAGCGTGGCGTATGGCCCGAACCAACCGACAGGCGCCGCAACCACCTGCGCAGAAATGGTGGCAGACGTTGTCGTTCAAGCGCGCCGCCGCCGAGGTGTCGGCGGTGCTGGTGCTGGTCGGCGGCACCTACGGGTTCGTGCAGTACGTGGAGGTCAAGCCGCTGGAACGGCGCCTGGCCGAAGCGCAGGCCGCCGCTTGCAAGCCGGCGCCCAGTTCGCCATTGATCGCGTTCGGCTTGTTGCCGGGCGACAGCCGCGTCCTCTGGGATGGCGCGCTGACGGTGACCAACGCGACGCGCGGCGAGGACGGCGCGGGGACGCGGTTGCGGGCGACGCCACGCGAGGGTGCGCCGGTCGAGCGGGCAGGGCTGGCGCCGGGCGACAATTTCGATGTGCCGGTTGCCGGACACGGCACGTATCAGGTCTACCTGAAAAGAAGCTCGGCCGACTTCATCGAGGTGTCAGTGCTGCATCGGCCATGACGGCCGCGACGGGCGAAGGCGGCGCGCGCCTGCTACGCCTGCGTGGCGATCTCGTTGTCGTCAACGGATGCTGGACTTCGCGCAGCGGCGCCCCGGCGCTACTGCGGCTGCGTCACCGCGCCTGCGCGGTCTCGACCACGGCGCCGTTCTCGTACACGGTCAACCGGCGTGTGCCCGTGTCCGCCGCCGGCGCGAACACGAAGCGCAGGTCGCGTTCCATGGCAAAGAAGCGGGTCGGCGATTCGGCGTGCAGGGTCACCACCAGTGCGCCGGCGCTGAGCTTCAGGTGGTCGCCTTCCACGGCGACGCGGATGTCGCCCACGCGCGCGCCGCGATAGTCGCCGGCGTAGCCGGCCAGGACCTCGGGTGCCAGGCGCAGCTGCGTGGTGGGCGGCACGTACGCCGCCGCGGCGTGCGCGTAGCTGTAGATGCGGCGCATGCGCCAATGTCCGTCCACCGACTGCCAGAGATTGGTGAATTCGGCCTGCCCGTCCAGGCGCTCGGGCTCGCCGTTGCGCTGCACGTGGAAGCGATGCGTGCCCGCCAGCAGCGCGAAGCCGCCGGCCAGCGGATGGAACTGCACGTCGCCGGCGGCCGCGTCGCGACGCAGGTGCATCGCCGGGTCGGCGCAGGGGCCATCGCGCAAGGATCGCAGCACCGCCGCCTTCGATGCGGTCAGGCCGGTCTTGTCGTGGTAGAACTCCACGTCGTCGGTGAGCAGTTCGCCCATCGTGCGCATGTCGCAGGCGTTGTAGGCCTGCCAGTAGCGCGCATCGGCGGCGCGCACCGCCGCTTCGTCGTCGGCCGCCGCGGCGGCGCCGCTCAGGCCCAGCAGCGCGCACAGCGCAAGATGGCGAAGGGACATGGCGGACTCCTGCAGCAGGAGTGCGATTGCACCTCAACGCTGCGCGCCCGCCGCGTGCAACAAGTCATGGGCACCGATGGACGTCGGCGTTCGGTGGTCATGGCGAAGGGCACCAAGCGCGGCGATGCAGCGAAGGCGGCGCTGCCGAGGCTGCTGATCAGCTGAAAGAGATGTCGTGCCAGCAGCGCCGCATGGCCGAGCGGCGAGCGCACGACGTCGCCGCGTCGCAACGGCAGAAAATGCGTCTGCGGGTTGCCGCACACCGGCCGCTGACGCTGCGCAATACCGTTACCATGCCCTGCGCCGCGACATGGCGCGTGCGCCTGCATGCGGCCGCATGTCGCCAAGATGACGGCGATCGCGCGCGTGCGATGAGCGCGAAGATGCGTCCGCTACGCAATCGTCGCATACTGGGCATGCAGGGGTGCGAGGGAGGAGCGGTTGGCGGTGCTGATGCAAGGCGGTGGGACGTTCAAACGAGTGCTGCACGGCCCGGCCAGATGGCTGCGTGCGGTGCCGATCGCCGACCCGGTGGATCTGCGCAATGCGCCGATGTTCCAGGTGGTGCTGTTGCTGTTCGGGACCTTGCCTGTCGCTGCGTGGCTGTATCGCGCGATCGCGGTGCCGGTGGCGTGGCGTCCCGGCGAACTGACCAGCCTGGCGTTGAGCGCGCTGTTCAGCGCGGTCGCGCTGCTGGGCGTGGTGCTGATCCGTTTCGGCCGCTTCCGCTGGGCCGCCTACCAGATGTTGGGCGTGTTCGCGATCTCGGTCCTGGCCAGCCACGCCGCCAGCGGATTCGGTGGGCAACGCTTCGAGCAGCCGGTGCTGGTGGTGCCGATGGCGATCGCCGCGCTGGCGGTGGGGCGGCCGGCGCTGTGGACGATGTTCGCCGCCGTCGCGCTGTCGTTCGCGCTCGGGACCTATGTGGACATCGGCAATGGCGAGCCGCAGGACGTCATCGGCGATGCGGTCATCAGCGGCGTCATCTTCCTGCTGATCGCGGTGGTGCTGGACCGCACCTCGGCCGCGTTGCGGCAGAGCCTGCGCGAGGTGCAGGTACGCGCCGAGCAACTCGGTCTCGCGCACGACACGCTGCGGCGCGAAGTGGAGGAGCGGCAGCGGATCGAAGACCAGCTGGTGAACGCGAAGAAGGTGGAGGCGGTGGCGCGGCTCGCCTCCGGCCTCAACCACGATTTCAACCATCTGCTGAGCCTGGTGCTGGGCTACGTGCGCCAGGGACGCCGCGCCGGCGACGCGCCGGCGATCGCCGCGGCGTTCGACGGGGTCGAGTCGGCGGCCAGGCGCGCCACCGCGCTCAGCGCGAAGTTGCTCAGCTTCAGCCGCCAGGACGAGACCCAGGCCGAGACGCTGGATCTCGGCGAACTGGTGGCGACGTTGCGGCCGCTGCTGAAGCAGGCGCTCAAGCCCGGCATCGCGCTGGAGGTGCAGGTGCCGCCCGGGCTGCAGGTGCATTTCGACCGGCAGCAGCTGGAGTTGATCCTGCTTAACCTGGTCGCCAATGCCGACGATGCGATGGAACACGGCGGCACCGTGACCCTGCACGGCCGGCGCGTCGGCGGCGAAGCCTGGCTGCAGTGCCGCGATACCGGCCCGGGCATTCCCGCGGCCCTGCGCGAAAAGATCTTCGAGCCGTTCTTCACCACCAAGCCGGTCGGCCATGGCACCGGGCTCGGCCTGGCGATGGCCAACGGGCTGATGCAGCGGCATGGCGCGCGCATCTGGGTCGACGCCGAGACCGGTGCCGGTGCCGCGTTCGTGCTGAGCTTCCCGCATGGGCAGGCGCAGCCGCCCGCGCTGGCGGGCGCGAAAGGCGTGGAGGGCTAGCGCGTGGCGTGTGCTTGCCGTTTGCAGGGCGCCGCGTATGCGTGGCTGGCGCCGTCAGGGACGTGCCGGCGATGACGGCGTCGCCGGGGCTGGTGCTGGCCGGGGTGCGGATCGCGGTGGTCGAGGACGATCCCGAACTGCGCGCGATCGTGGTCGACGAACTGCGCCACGAAGGCGCCCAGGTGCTCGGCTTCGGCAGCGCCGAGGCGTTGTACCGGCACCTGCTGGGCGATGTCTGCGATCTGGTGGTGCTGGACGTCGGGCTGCCGGGCGAAGACGGCTATTCGGTGGCGCGCTATCTGCGGCAGATCGTGCCGCAGGCGGGCATCGTGATGCTGACCGGCCGCGGCGCGAACACCGACATGACCCGCGGCCTGATGCAGGGCGCGGACCTGTACCTGGTCAAGCCGCTGGACGTGGAGCTGCTGATCGCGGCGCTGGCCAACCTGCGTCGGCGCCTGCAGCCCGCGGCACCGTCTGCGGCGCCGACCGTGCAGGACTGGCGGCTGAGCGACGACGGCTGGACGCTGTTCGCGCCGGGCGCGCGGACGCTGGCGCTGACCGAGGCCGAGCGTGGTCTGTTGAAGACGCTGTTCGCGCAGCGCGGCGCGCCGGTCGACCGCGACACGCTGATCGCCGCGGTCACCGATGCGCCGTGGGATTTTGATCCGCACCGCCTGGAGGTGCTGGTGCACCGGCTGCGCGCACGGGTGACGGCCGCGACCGCGGCGACGCTGCCGCTGCGCGCCGTGCGCGGGCAGGGGTATCTGCTGGGCGAGGCGGCGTAGGGCTGCCGGCCCGGTCGGGATAGGCCGCGCCGTGCCTGGGCGCGTGTGCGGCCGGTAAGGACTGGGGCTATCTCCCGCAGGGAGCCGAGCCGCCGCAGCCCGGTGCGCCCGAGCGTATCCCTTCGAAGTGCCGTGTTCGGCATCCGGGCGGCTGCGCGCATTGGACCGCCTGCCGCCTGCCGCGCCGCCACCGCACCACCACCCGCACGTTGGCACCGCCGATGCGCCGCTCTCCAATCGCGCAATGTCCCCAGGATGTCTCCCAGATGTCCCGCATTCGCGCATGGGCCGCGGATCCGACGCTTGCGCGATCGGTAGACAGATTGGCGGGTTTCGCCGGCTGCGCCGACGTCCATTCTTTCGTCACAGCCCAATAACGAGGGCGTCCCATTGCGGTTGCGGCATCCGTCTCGTTGCGCGCGTGAGGAAGTGAGAGCGAACGCGAACCGCTGCTACTGACTGCCTGCACCCGCCTGCGCAGAATCCGCGCCACCACACCGGCAGGCCCAGCCTGCGCTTTCGGAGTGGGTTCCGATCCCGATCGCAGCGCGCCCCGCACGGCTTAGGCCTGGGGCGCCGATTCGTGGGTCCGGTTTGGATGCTTGGGGAGAGAGAGGCACATGACTTATCTGATGCGCGGCAGCCGCATGGCTGCATTGCGGGCGTGGGCGCGTGTCGCCTGCGGCGACCACCGCGTTCCGGCGTTGCCGGGGCGAAGCCTGCGGCTGATGATGGCCGTGTTGCTGCTGGCCGCGCCTGCGCTGGCGGCGGCCGCGGACCTGCAGATCACCAACCTGTCCGACACCGGTTACGATCCGACGCCGGCCGGCGGCACCGTGGTCTACAGCGTCACCGTCGAGAACAGCGCCGCCGATACGGTCAACAACGCGGTGGTGATCTTCGATCTGCCCGCCGGCGCCCAAGCCGGCGCACCGCTGCCGGCCACCTGCAGCGTCGCCGCCGGCAACCCGCAGCGCATCGAGTGCCGGGTCGGCACCCTGGTCGGCACCTTCTCTTCCAACGGCGCGCCGGTGACTTTCCAGCTGCCGGTGAGCACGGTCGGCCTGGCCCCGGGCACGATCGAGATCCGCGGCGCGATCGGCGTTGAACCCGGCCTGCCGGCGGCAAGCACGCCGATCGCCTCGCTGCTCGATGGCGACGCGTTCTTCGCCGGCGACAGCAATGCCGCCAACAACCGCCGCCTGGAAGCGACCACGCTGGAATCGGCGGGCGACCTGAGCGTGGAGAAGACCGCCACGCCGAACCCGGTCGTCGCCGGCGCCGAGGTCACCTATACCGTCACCGTGCGCAACGCCGGGCCCAGCGCCTCGGCCGGCTTCACCGTGGTCGACACGTTGCCGGCCGCGGTGCAGTACGTGGCCAACAGCTTCAGCGGCAGCGGCTGGACCTTCAATAGCGGCACCATGACCGCCACCCACGCCGGTGCGCTGGCCAACGGCGGCAGCAGCAGCTTCACCTTCCGCGCCCGCGTCACCGCGGCCAGCGGCAACATCGTCAACACCGCGCGCGTGGAGGCCGGCTCCACGCCGGATCCGCTGCCCGACAACAACACCGGCAGCGTGACCACCACGGTCAACGCCGGCGCCGACCTGGCGCTGAGCAAGAGCGTCAACCCCTCGCCGGCGATCTCCGGCCAGCCGGTCACCTTCAATATCCAGGTCCGTAACCAGGGCCCGAGCGCCGCGCTCAATCCGCGCTTCGTGGACAACCTGCCCACCGGCTTCCTGGCCACCGGCGGCACCGTGCCGGCCGGCTGGACCTGCACCAACAGCAATGGCAACGCCACCCGCACCTGCGCGTTGAACGGCAGCCTGGCGGTCGGCGCCGTGGCCGATTTCACCATCGAGAGCACGGTGCCGGCGTCCGGCACCAACAGCAGCGGCGACGTCACCAACAGCGCCACCGCCAGCTCCGACACCCCGGATGCGAACAGCGCCGACAACACCGGCAGCACCACCTTCACCGTGCTCGCCGACGGTGCCGACCTGTCGATGCAGAAGACCAAGACCCCGGCGCTGGTGCCGGTGTGGAGCGGTATCGGCAGCGATCTGGACAGCCGCATGACCAGCACCATCGTCGTGCGTAACATGGGTCCGCGCCCGGCCACCGGCCAGGTGCAGACGGTGGATACGCTGGCCACCGGCGAAGAGCTGTTGCAGCCGGACGGCAGCGTGGCGCAGCCGGGCGTGCCGTTCGCCAGCGGCGCGTGGACCTGTTCCGTAGACCAGGCCTACAGCGGCTCCAGCGTGCAGCACGTGACCTGCGACCTCGGCGCCGGTTCGCTGCCGTTGGCGGTGGGCGCGCAGGCGCCGACCCTGCAGCTGCTGACGCGTGCGCGCAGCTCCTCGGCCAACCTGCTCAACAACGCCTGTACCGGCGGCTCCGGCGGCTCGATCGAACCGCTGACCGGCAACGGCATCGACCGCGACCCGGAAACCGACAACGACTGCTCCGGCGCGGGCACCCGCACCACCGACGAGCGCGCCGACCTGGCCATCGCCAAGCAGACCAATGGCGTCGGCGCCGCCGACAACGTGCTGGCGGCCAACCAGGACACGCTCAGCTACACCCTGACCGTGACCAACAACGGCCCGGACAGCACCACCGGCGTGGTGGTCAACGACACCGTGCCCGGCTTCGTCAACGGCCGCACCCAGATCACCGTGACCACCACCCCGGCCGGCTGGAACTGCGCCATCAACGGCGCCTCGGTGGTCTGCCGCTCCGGCACCACCGCGCTGGCCAACGGCGCCACCGCGCAGATCGTCATCCAGGTCCAGCGCGCGCTGTTCGACAGCTTCAACCAGGCCGCCGGCACCTGCGGCGGCACCGCCATCAGCGGCGCGTTCTGCAACACCGCCGGGGTCGGCATCGATGCGGCCGTGGCCGGTTCGGTGGGCGAGCTCAACGGCAACAACAACCAGGCCTCGGACTGGATCCGCATCGCGCGCGTGGCCAACGTCGCCACCACCGCCAAGACCATTTCCTCGGGCACGCCCGGCCGCGCCGGCGTCAACACCACCTATGTGATGTCCTACATCAACCGTGGCCCATCGACGGTACCCGGGGTGATCTTCCGCGACGTGTTCACCCTGCCGGCCAACGATTCCGGCTTCGTGCTGGTGTCCGCGCAGCGCACCGGTGCCGGTACCCGCGCCTGTACCGCCACCGCTGGCGCCGGGGTGACGGTCACCGTCGACGCCGGCGGCACCTCCTACGCCAACCCGACCGGCGCGCCGGCGCAGGTCACCGTGCAGTGCCCGGCGCTGCCCTCGCTCACCAACGAGCAGACCGAAACCCTGCAGGTGGTGATCCGGCCCAACGTCAACAGCGGCAACACCGGCCGCCAGTTCGACAACATCGCCGACTTCGTGGTGGACATCGATGGCGACGGCACCGGCGATGCGACCGCGGGCACCGATGGCGACGGCAACACCTACGACTTCAACACCGACACCAGCGACGACAGCAAGAGCGCGCAGCTGCCGTTCGAGGCCGGCCAGGTCGACCTGATCACCAACAAGGTGGACACCGGCTTCACCGGCGGCGTGGATCCGCTCGGCTACGACGAGACCAACCCCACCGCGAACCTGATCACCTACCGGATCACGATCCGCAACAACGGCCCGTCGGTCGCCACCGACGTGCGCTTGGCCGACAGCTTCACTCCGCCGTCCGGCCGCACCGTCACCTTCATCGGCGCCTCGGCCACGCCCACCGGCACCTTCGACCCGGCCGCCTGTTCGGTGACCTCCGGCAGCAACCCGACCGTGGGCGCGGTGCAGGTGCTGAACTGCCTGATGCCCGGCATCGGCTTCAGCAACAACGTCGCCGGTGTGGTCGCCTCCGGCCAGACCAGCACGCTGTACCTGCGCTACCGCTACGACACCCCGCCGGGCGCGGCCGGCGACACGGTCAGCAACCTGGCCCAGGCCACGTCCGCCGAGGCCGACAGCAACACCGCCAACAACGACGCCAGCCAGGAAACCACGATCCGCGCCTCCGCCGATGTGGGCGTGAGCAAGCACGTGATCACCACCGCGCCCGATGCCGATCCGGATGCGGCGCTGCCGGCCAACGCCACCTCGGTGGGCCTGCGCCAGCCGTTCTTCTACGTCATCGACGGCATCAACAACGGTCCCGGCGCGAGCCTGTCGCGCGACCGCAGCGGCACCAGCCCGCTCAACGGCACCGGCACCGTGGTCAGCGACACGCTGCCCGCCGGGCTGGTGGTCGTCGGCCAGGTGACCTGGCAGAAGAAGGGCCCGATCCCGGGCGGCGGCGGCGGCGAAGTGCCCAACGGCACCGGCAGCTGCACTCAGGCCTCGGCCACGCTGACCTGCAACCTCGGCGACGTCACCGTCGGCGGCAAGCTGCGCATCGTGGTGCCGGTGCGCTGGGATACCTATCCGGGCGCGTCGGCGATCAACAACACCGCGACCATCACCACCGAGCAGGTCGATCGCGTCCCGCCGAACAACACGTCCACCGTGCCGATCCTGGTCACCCGGGCGTCGCTGGCCGGCACCGTGTTCGAGGACCGCGACCGCGCGGGCGGCAACGGCGGCGTGCGCCAGAACGGCGAACCCGGCATCGCCGGCGTGACCATCGTGCTGACCGGCACCGATGCCTACGGCAACACGGTCAACCGCAGCACCACCACCGCGGCCGACGGCAGCTATAGCTTCGATAACCTGTCGGCGGCCGGCGCGGGCGGCTACACGCTGACCCAGACCCAGCCCACCGGCTACCGCAACGGGCCGGTGGATCCGCCGGTCGCCGGCGCCAGCGCGCCGTCGCTGGGCGGCACCTATGCCGCCGGCAGTCCCAACTCCAGCTACACCACCGTTCCGGTCGGCGCGACCGACGCGGCGGTGCGCTACGACTTCCCGGAAGTGCGTCGCCCCAGCCTGTCCGGCCGGGTCTACGCCGACCTGAACTTCAACAACGTGCGCGACGGCGGCGACCCGGCGATCGCCGGCGCCACCGTGGAACTGCTCGACGCCACCACCGGCGCCGTGCTGGCCACCACCAGCACCGACGGCAACGGCGCCTACCGCTTCGACGATCTGGATCCGACCCTGACCTACAGCGTGCGCGAGCCGCTGCCGGCCGGGCAGTACAGCAACCGTCCCAGCGCGATCAATCCCGGCCAGATCGGCGGCGCGGCGTGCACGCCGGGCAGCTGCGTGGCCGGCACCGCGGTGGCCGCCCCGGGCGGTCCGGATGCGGCCACCACCGACCGCATCTCGCAGATCCAGCTGGGCGCGGGCCTGGACGGCACCGAGTTCAACTTCGGCGAGAACCCGAGCGGCAGCGCGATCCAGGGACAGGTGTGGCGCGACGACGACAATGACGGCGTGATCGACCCGACCGAGACCGGCCTGGCCGACGTGGACGTGGTGCTGACCGGCACCGACCAGAACGGCCAGGCGGTCAATCTGACCACCAAGACCGACGCGACCGGCAACTACAGCTTCATCGGCCTGCTGCCGGGCACCTACACGGTGACCGAGCCGACCCAGCCGACCGGCACCCTCAACGGCAAGACCGTGCCCGGCGACAAGGGCGGTACCGCCACCGACGTGGTCACCACGCCGTCGGCGATCGCCACCATCGTGCTCGGCGCGAACCAGCTGGGCCAGCACTACGACTTCGGCGAAGTGCAGGCGGCCTCGCTGTCCGGCCGCGTGTACTACGACAACGACGACAACGGCGTGGTCGGCAGCGACGAGACCGGCATCGGCAACGTGCGCGTGGTGCTGACCGGCACCGACGACCTCGGCGCGGCGGTGCAGCTGACCGTGCAGACCGACGCGCAGGGCCGCTACCGCTTCGAGAACCTGCGTCCGGGCACCTACACGGTGACCGAACCGGACCAGCCGGCCGACACCCGCAACGGCATCACCACCGCCGGCACCGTCGGCGGCGCCACCCGCGGCGTGGCGACGCCGCGCGAGACCGTGCCGTCTGCGATTTCCGCGGTGGTCCTGGCCCCGGGCGCGCAGTCGATCGACAACAACTTCGGCGAGATCGCCAACACCCCGGACCTGGTCGTCAGCAAGATCGCCGACCCGGTCAAGTTCACCGTCAACAACACCGCCACCTACACCATCAGCGTGCGCAACATCGGTCCGCGTCCGACCGCCGGCGTGTACCAGGTGCAGGACCGCCTGCCGCCGGGCGTGACCCTGGCGGCGCTGCCCACCGGCAGCGGCTGGACCTGCGCCGGCGCGGTCGGTGCCGATCGCTTCAGCTGCGACGCCAGCACGCTGATCGCGCCCGGGCAGACCGCCAGCGACCGCATCCAGGTGCAGGTCGCGGTCGGCGCCGCGGCGGCGACCGGCAACCCGGTCAACAACGCGGTGCTGGTGCAGGGCGGCGGCGAAGATGCCGCGCACAGCCCGACCCCGACCGAGCGCGGCGCGTTCGACGGCGACGTCACCCAGTTGCCGGTGTGCGATCCGGCGATCACCCAGAATGCCTGCCGCCTGCCGACGCAGGTGCAGCTGGCGGCCTCGGTGACGGGCACGGTCTGGTTCGACGTCGGCAACGACGACACCCTGCTCGACGGCGGCGATCGCCGCCTGCCGAACTGGATCGTCGAACTGGTCGATCCGACCAGTGGCCAGGTGGTCAAGACCACGCTCAGCGCCGCCGACGGCAGCTACCGCTTCGGCGACGTGATCCCCGGACAGAAGTGGCACATCCGCTTCCGCGATCCGAGCTCCGGGGTGATCTGGGCGTTCCCGGTCAGCGGCGAGACCGCTTCCGGCGCCGCCGCCCCGTGCGCCGCCGACGCGGCGATCAGCAACGGCAGCACCAGCTCGTGCCGGGTCAGCGACGGCGGCATCAGCCAGCTGGAAGTGGTGCTCAAGGCCGGCGAGAACCTGCCGCAGCAGAGCCTGCCGGTGGATCCGTCGGGCGTGGTCTACGACGCGGTCACCCGCGATCCGGTGCCCGGTGCGATCGTCACCCTGGCCCCGGTCGGCGTCTGCGCCGGCTACGACCCGGCCACCAGCCTGCTCAACACTCAGGCCGGCGGCTACCGCATCGAAGGTAACGCGGTGTCGATGACCGTCGGCAACGATGGCTACTACCAGTTCCTGTTCGGCCCGGCGGCGCCGGCGCGCTGCGAATTCCAGCTGACGGTGACCCCGCCGGGCGGCTACGTGTTCGTCTCCACGCTGATCCCGGCCGAAGGCAACTCGCTGTCGCCGCCCGGCGCGGTGGGCAGCAACTACCAGGTGCAGCCCAACGCGCTGGCGCCGACCGGTCCGGTCGGCACCGCGACCCAATACTACCTGCGGCTGTTCGCCGGGTCGGCCACCGCCGGCATCGTGCACAACCACATTCCGCTCGATACCGCGGTAGCCACCGGCCTGGCCATCACCAAGACCGGCGATCGCCAGACCGCCGAAGTGGGCGACACCGTGCAATACACCATCACCATCCGCCAGACCGCCGGCAGCCCGCTGCAGATGGTCAACGTGGTCGACCGCCTGCCGCGCGGCTTCACCTACATCGACGGCACCGCGCGTGCCAACGGTGTGGCCGTGCCCGAACCGCTGGGCAAGCCCGGTCCGACGCTGGGCTTCAGCGCCGGCCCGATCCAGGTCGGCCAGCAGATCGCGCTGACCTACCGCGTGCGCATCGGCGTCGGCGCGCAGCAGGGCGACGGCATCAACCGCGCCCAGGCGCACGGCTGCTCGATCGCCGGCGGCTGTCTCGACCCGGTCTCGCTGCAGCCGCGTTCCGGCGCGCTGCCGTCCAACCAGGCGCAGTACCGCGTGCGCGTCACCGGCGGCGTGTTCACCGAGGAGGGCTGTGTGCTCGGCAAGGTATTCGTGGATTGCAACGTCAACCATGTGCAGGACCGCGAGGAGATCGGCATTCCCGGCGTGCGCCTGTACTTCGAGGACGGCACCTGGGTGATCAGCGATTCGGAAGGCAAGTACAGCTACTGCGGCCTGCCGCCGCAGAGCCACACGCTGAAGGTCGACGCCAGCACGCTGCCGCAGGGTGCGCGCCTGACCACCAGCAGCAACCGCAACCTGGGCGACGCCGACAGCCTGTTCATCGACCTCAAGAACGGCGAGCTGCATCGCGCCGACTTCATCGAAGGCAGCTGTTCCAACCCGGTGCTGGAGCAGGTCAAGGCGCGGCGTACGCAGGGCGAGGTGCGCGCGCCGGAGACCGAAACCGGCAATGCGCCGCTGCGCTTCAGCAGCAAGCCCACGCGCGCCCCGCAGCAGGCCACCGACTCGGCGGCGCAGTCGCCGATCGTCAAGCCACGCGGTACGCCACCGCCCGATGTCACCGTTCCTGCGGAGGTGCAGCCATGAGCCGGCCCGTCACGACGCGCCGCCTGCCGCGGCTGACCCTGCTGGCCTGCGCGCTGGCGACGCTGCCGGCCATGGCCCAGCAGACCGTCGGCAGCAGCCGCTTCACCCCGGTGCTGGGCGAGGCCGGCACGCTGTACCCGCGCACGCCGGGCAGCGCTGACGCCGCCGCGCAGACCCTGGCGCCGCCGCGTTCGGGTTCGCTCGACGCGCGCGCCGCGCAGGGCATGGACCAGGTGCAGGTCGAGGTCGACCGCGATGGCGCGCCGGCCGACGGCCAGACCCCGGTGCACGTGACCGTGCGTCTGCTCGACGACGCCGGCAAGCCGTTGCAGGGCGAGCACTTCGCCACCATCGAGCACACCGGCGGGCGCATCCTGCTGCCGGGCTCGCGCACCGACGAGCTGGGGCCGGGCGCGGCCGACTCCGACAAGGTCACGCCGGGCGTGCAGTTGCCGGTGCGCGACGGCGTGGCCGAGTTCGACCTGCTGGCGCCGGACCAACCGCAGGACGTGGTGCTGCGGGTCACCGCCGGCGCCCACAGCGCCGAGGGCACCATCGGCTTCGTGCCGGAAATGCGCGAGATGATCGCCACCGGCCTGATCGAAGGCGTGGTCAATTTCCGCCGCCGCGACAACAGCGGGCTGATCGCCCCGGTCGACCACGACGACGTGTTCGAGCGCGACATCCGCCGCTGGGAGAAGCAGTTCAACAACGGCAAGGCCAACGCCTCGGCGCGCACCGCGTTCTTCGTCAAGGGCCGGATCAAGGGCGAGTACCTGCTCACCGCCGCCTACGATTCGGACAAGCAAGTGCGCGGGCGCCTGCTGCGCGACATCCAGCCGGAAGAGTACTACCCGGTGTACGGCGACTCCTCGCTGCGTGGCTTCGATGCGCGCTCGGCCGAGCGCCTGTACGTGCGGGTGGACAACCGCCGCAGCTACCTGCTGTACGGCGATTTCCAGACCGGCGACACGCTGGCCACCGCGACCGGCATCGGCGCGCGCAGCAGCATGCCGCAGCGCAGCCTGGGCACCTACAACCGCACCGCTACCGGCCTGGGCTGGCACTACGAGAACGAGCGCGTGCGCACCAACGTGTTCGCCATCCAGGACTCGCTGCGCCAGGTGATCGAGGAGTTCGCCAGCCAGGGCAGCGGCCCGTACGCGCTGCGCAACAACGCCGTGCTGGAAGGCAGCGAGCGGGTGGAAGTGGTCGTGCGCGACCGCAACCAGCCCTCGCGGATCGTCTCGGTGCAGCCGCTGTCGCGGTTGGTGGACTACAGCTTCGAGCCGTTCTCCGGGCGCATCCTGCTCAACCAGTTCCTGTCCGCGTACGACAGCAACCTCAATCCGGTCTCGCTGCGCATCACCTACGAACTGGACCAGGGCACCGAGCGCTTCTGGGTGTACGGCGCCGACGGCCAGCTGCGGCTGACCGATGCGCTGGAAGTCGGCGCGGCGGTGGTGGACGACCGCAACCCGTTCGCCGAATTCCGCATGGGCAGCGTCAACGCCGGTTACCGCTTCGGGCCCAACACCGCGCTGGTGGCGGAGTTCGCGCGCACCCAGAGCGAGATCAACACCAACTCGATCAACCAGATCGCCACCCCGGGCCTGCAGGATCTCAGCGGCCGCGTCGAAGGCGACGCCTGGCGCGTGGAGTTCGGCCACGACGGCACCAAGCTCGACGCCAACCTGTTCGCCGCGCGCACCGATCCGGCGTTCAACAACCCGGCCTCGCCGCTGTTTGGCGGGCGCGGCGAGTACAACGCCAAGGTCGAGTACCACCTGACCGAGCGCGTGGACCTGTATGTCGAAGGCCTGCGCAGCGAGGACCGCAATCCGGACGGCGGCAAGCGCGACGCCGGCGGCGCTGGCGTGCGCGTGGGCGCCACCGAGAAGCTGACCCTGGACTTCGGCCTGCGCTCGATCCGCGAGACGGTCGGCGCGTACTCGCCGTGGTCCACCGACACCGGCTACGGCAACAGCGGCGGCCTCACCGGCGGCTTCGCCACCGGCTCCGGCGGCGGCGCGCTCGGCTACGGCCAGCAGCCGCTGGATCCGCTGACCGGCCTGCCGGTGATCGGTTCCAGCAGCGCCGTCACCGGCACCGCCAGCGACCTGCCGATCGGCACCCGGCTGGAATCGGACAGCGCCCGCATCGGCGCCGGCTACCGCATCGGCGCGAAGCTGTCGCTGGGCGCCGAGTACGAGCAGAGCGTGTCCGGCGAGGACCGCAACCGCGTCGCCGCCGGCGTCGACTACCAGGTGCTGGAACGCAGCCGCCTGTACGGCCGCTACGAGAAGCAGACCGGCCTGACCAGCGCCTACGGCATCACCACCGTCGACCGCGAGGCCGATGCGCTGGTGTTCGGTATCGACAGCAGCTACGTGCGCGACACCCAGGCGTTCTCCGAGTACCGCATGCGCGATGCGATCAGCGGCCGCGACGTGCAGGCCGCCTCCGGCATCCGCAACACCTGGGACGTGCGCGAAGGCCTGCGCCTGAGCAGCTCCGCCGAGCACGTGAAGATCTACGACGGCAACACCGGCGATGCCACCGGCCTGGCGCTGGCGCTGGACTACAGCGCCAACCCGCTATGGCGCGGCTCGGTGCGGGTGGAACACCGCATCAGCGGCGACGTCGCCGAGACCGAGACCGACGAGGCCTTCGACACCACGCTGGTGCAGTTCATGCTGGCGCGCAAGCTCAGCCGCGACTGGACCCTGCTCGGCCGCAACTACCTGCTGCAGACCAACTACGCCGCGCGCGGCGACGTGCTGCAGAACCGCTTCCAGCTGGGCGTGGCCTACCGCGATACCGACACCAACCGGATCAACGCGCTGGCCCGCTACGAGTACAAGCTGGAGCGCGACGAGAGCGGGCTGACCCTGCTCGACGGGCAGGCGGTGGACGGCAGCAGCCAGGACATCAGCAGCCGCGCGCACATCGTCTCCACCCATGCCGACTGGCATCCGTCGCGGCCGTGGTGGCTGACCGGGCGCGTGGCCGGCAAGTGGCAGCAGGACCGCTTCGCGTATGCCGACGGCGGCCGCGTGGACAGCCGCTTCCATGCGGTGCTGGTGTCCGCACGCGTCGTTTACGACATCACCGAGAACTGGGACATCGGCGTGCTCGGCTCCACCTTCCGCGGCCAGCTGGGTTCCAACCAGTACGCCTACGGCCTGGAAGTGGGACGGCTGCTGCGCCAGAACCTGTGGCTGTCGGCCGGCTACAACTGGTCCGGCTACGAGGCCGACCGCGACCTGTCCGGCTACGAGTACACGCAGCAGGGCGCGTTCCTGCGCCTGCGCTTCAAATTCGACGAAGACCTGTTCCGCCGGGATCCGGTCCGTTACCGCGACCCGGCGCGCTGAGGAATCCATGATGACCACGACCCACTCCCGCTTCGTCCTGTCCCGCACCGTCGCCGCCGCCTTGCTGCTCGGCGCCTGTGCTGCCGGCAACGCGCAGACCCAGTTGCTGCCGCAGCAGCAACGCATCAGCGACGAGGCCATCGCCGCCGATCTGCACGGCTACCAGTCCGTCCAGGACCGTATCCAGGCGCTCAACGATGGCGGCCGCCCGGTGCGCGACTACGCCTTGTCCAAGGCGCAGTGCTGGCTCGACGTGTCCTTCCACGAGTACACCCGCAACGACCGCAGCGCGTTCCCGCAGGGCGCGCTCAGCGAATCGGAGAAGCTGGTGCAGCTGATGGAGCAGGGCGCCACCACGATCCCCACCGAAACCCCGCTGGTCAACGACGCCAAGTACCTGCGCGACGACCTGTGGCAGCGCCTGCGCGCGCTGCACGGCACCGCCGGCTTCAGCTGCGCGCAGCAGGCGGCGGCCTGCGGCGAAGTCGAGCTGGTGCACGCCGGCAACGAGTTCAACCAGCAGCAATGGCGCCATGCCAAGCCCTACATCCAGATCGCCGAGGACATGGTCAACGATGCCGAGGCGCTGGCGCGGCAGTGCGGCGGACCGGAGCGGCCGGACACGCCGGTCGACGCGCCGATCCCGCTGGTGGCCAACGTGCTGTTCGAGTTCGACCGCGACGGCTACAAGGACATCCGCACCCATTCGCTGGAAAGCCTGGACCGCGCCTTGGCGCGCATCGCCGAAGAGAAGCTGACCCTGCAGAAGGTGGAGCTGGTCGGCCATGCCGACCGCATGGACGGCCGCGGCCACGACTACAACCAGGGCCTGTCCGAGCGCCGTGCGCGCACCGTGCGCGAGCTGCTGATCGGCCGCGGCATTCCCGCAGACCGCATCCGCTACGAGTACCGCGGCGACAGCCAGCAGGTGCAGCAGTGCGCCGGCGTCAAGCCGCGCGCGGCGCTGCTGGAATGCCTGCTGCCGAACCGCCGCGTCGAAGTGCGCCTGGTGGTCGGCCGCGGCGACTGACCGCACGCGTTAAAGCCCCTCTCCCCCCGGGAGAGGGGTTGGGGTGAGGGTACGGCGGCGAAGCCCTCGCGATGTTCGGCCGCACCGAGCTTCGCCCGTACCCTCATCCGCCCCTTCGGGGCACCTTCCCCCAAAAAGGGGGCCATGGTCCCGAAGGGAGAAGGGAAGGCAGCGGCGCCGCACAGTGTCAGGCTTCAGCCCCTCTCCCCCCGGGAGAGGGGTTGGGGTGAGGGTACGGCGGCGAAGCCCTCGCGATGTTCGGCTGCACCGAGCTGCGCCCGTACCCTCATCCGCCCTTCGGGCACCTTCCCCCGAAAAGGGCCATGGCCCCGATGGGAGAAGGGAAGCGCGTCAGCCGCCTGTGCAGCACGAGGCATAAGGCTTCAAGCCCCTCTCCCCCCGGGAGAGGGGTTGGGGTGAGGGTACGGGGGCGAAGCCCTCGCATGTTCGGCTGCACCAGGCTTCGCCCGTACCCTCATCCGCCCCTTCGGGGCACCTTCTCCCGATGGGAGAAGGGAAGGCATCGCGCCGCCAATAACGCTCAGATGGGCCACAAGCCGCAACACGGCCACGGCTGCGCTCAAGAATCTCCCACCGCCGCCGCCATCATGGAGAAGCGAAGTCGCTTTCGCCGCCCGGAACGGGCCGTCCATGAGGTCACGCGCATGCTGTCATTGCCACGCCTGCTGGGGCGCCACCTGGCCAAGTTCCTGTCCAAGCCGCGGCGGCACCGTTCGGAACTGCCGACCAGCCCGCCGCAGCTGCTGCAGGCGGCGCTGCGCAAGGGCGACGTGCTGCTGGTGGAAGGCAACAGCCGCTTCTCGACCGCGATCAAGTACCTCAGCCAGTCCACCTGGTCGCATGCCGCGCTGTACATCGGCGATCACCTGGGGCCGGCGGCGGACGCGGACGCGCCGACCTTCTGCGATGTGGACATCAACGTCGGCGTGCGCCTGGTCGGCCTGCGCGAGTTCGCCGGCCTGCACACGCGCATCTGCCGCCCGGTGGGGCTGCGCGCCGAGGAGATCGCGACACTGGTCGACTACATGGTCAGCCGGGTCGGCAACAGCTACGACCTGAAGAACATCTTCGACCTGGCGCGCTACCTGATCCGCACCCCGCCGCTGCCCTCGTCGGTGAAGCGCCGTTTCCTGGAACTGGGCAGCGGCGAGCCGACCAAGGCGATCTGCTCGACCCTGCTGGCGCAGGCATTCGGCGCCATCCGCTACCCGATCCTGCCGGGGATCGGCCACGCGCCGATGCCCGACGCGCAGGATGCGGAGATCCTGCACAACCGCCATCACAGCCTGTACCTGCCGCGCGACTTCGACGTCTCGCCGTACTTCGACGTGGTCAAGCCGCGCCTGCAGGCCGGCTTCGATTTCCATCGCCTGGTATGGCAGGGCGATGCCGACGAAGACGCGGCTGAGCGCCGACGCGAGCGCCAACCCGCGCCGCAGCCTGTCCTGTAGGGACGGGTGACGCTCGCAGACGTCGCCTGAAAGTGAGCGAGCGCACAAAACGGTGCGCCCGATCACAACGCTTCAGCCTGGCAGCCGACCAGGCGTCAAGTTTGAAATGCCTGTGGCCGATATCAGTGGATATACCTCACCGCATCGCCATCAGGATCGTCATGAATCCCATCCATTTCCTGCGCCGCCGCATCGCCAACCTGCCGATGTCGCGCAAGTTCGTCGTGCTGTGCACCCTGCTCGCCATCGGCGTGGTCCTGCTCGCGGTCGCCGCCGCGCGCCTGCAGTACCTGGACCTGGTCGCCGCGCGCAAGCAGAGCGTGAAGACGCAGGTCGACATGGGCATCAGCGTGATCGAGCACTACGCCGCCAAGGCCAAGCGCGGTGAGCTCACCGAGCCGCAGGCGCAGGAGGCGGCGAAGGCCGCGCTGGCCGACATGAAGACCAACGGTGGCGTGGACTACTTCTTCATGCTCGACCCGCAGATGCGCATCGTCATGCATCCCAAGCGCAAGGTCGGCACCGACATGAGCGGCTACAAGAGCGATGCCGGCGAATACGTGTACCGCGACATCCGCACCGCGGTGACCAGCGGCGACGGCTTCAGCTACTACAGCGCGGCCAAGCCGGGCAAGAAAGAGCAGCTGCCGAAGATCAGCTACGCCAAGCTGTACCCGCAGTGGAACTGGGTGCTGGTGATGGGCGTCTATGCCGAGGACATCCAGGTCGAGGCGCTGGGCTTCACCAAGATCCTGACCGTGATCGGCGCCGGCCTGGTCGGCCTGGTGGTCGGACTGTGCTGGCTGATCGCCAGCGCCATCGTCACCCCGCTGCGCGCCGCCACCCGCACCGCCGAGGCCATCGCCTCGGGCCGCTTCGACAATGCGATCAAGGTGGAGTCGCGCGACGAGACCGGGCAGCTGATGACCAGCATGCAGCAGATGCAGACCCAGTTGCAGCGCTTCAACGGCGAGATGCAGACGCTGGTGCGGCTGCAGCAGGGCGAGGACATCAGCCACCGCATGCCGGAGGATTTTCCCGGCGACTACGGCACCTTGGCACGCGGCATGAACACCGCCCTGTTCGAACACCTGGACGCGATCATCGAAGCGATGACGATCATGGGCGAATACGGCCGCGGCGACCTGCGCCGCGACATGCGCCGCCTGCCCGGCCAGCGCGCCGCGCTGCACGAAGCGCTGGACGCGGTGAAGACCAACCTGTCGGCGATCAACGGCGACATCGCGCGCCTGGCCGATGCGGCGGCGCGCGGCGATTTCTCCGCGCGCGGCGACGAGTCGCGCTACCAGTTCGCGTTCAAGGAAATGGTGGAAGCGCTGAACCGCTTGATGCTGCAGGCCGAAAGCGGCCTGGCCGACGTCGGCCGGATCATGGGCGCGATCGCCGACGGCGACCTGTCGCAGCGCGTGGACGCCAGTTACGAGGGCGCGTTCGGCCAGCTGGCCGAGGCCGCCAACCGCACCGCAGAGCAATTGACCTCGATCGTGCAAGGCATCCAGCGCTCGGCCGAGTCGATCAACACCGCGGCCGGCGAGATCGCCAGCGGCAACAGCGATCTGTCGGTGCGCACCGAGCAGCAGGCGGCGAGCCTGGAAGAGACCGCCGCGTCGATGGAAGAGCTGACCTCCACGGTCAAGCAGAACGCCGACAGCGCGCGCCAGGCCAACCAACTGGTGCTGGGCGCCGGCGAAGTGGCCGAGAGCGGCGGCCGCGTGGTCGAGGACGTGGTCACCACGATGGCCTCGATCAGCGCCGCCTCGGCGCGCATCGCCGACATCATCGGGGTCATCGACGGCATCGCCTTCCAGACCAACATCCTGGCGTTGAATGCGGCGGTGGAAGCCGCGCGCGCCGGCGAGCAGGGCCGCGGCTTCGCCGTGGTCGCCTCGGAAGTGCGCTCGCTGGCGCAGCGCTCGGCGGCGGCGGCCAAGGAGATCAAGACGCTGATCTCCGATTCGGTGCAGGAAGTGGAGCAGGGGTCGACCCTGGTCGCGCGGGCCGGCACCACCATGGCCGAGGTGGTGACCTCGGTGAAGCGGGTCACCGACATCATGGCCGAGATCTCCGCGGCCAGCGCCGAGCAGAGCTCGGGCATCGAGCAGGTCAGCAAGACGGTGATGCAGCTGGACGAGACCACCCAGCAGAACGCGGCGCTGGTGGAGGAAGCCACCGCGGCGGCGAAGAGCCTGGAAGACCAGGCCTCGGACCTGACCCGCGCGGTGGCGGTGTTCCGCCTCGCCGGCGGCGCCCAGCCGATCGCCGCCGTGGCCGCGCCGCGGCCGGTGGCCGTGCAGGCACCGGTCCGCGCGGTCGCCGCCGCGCGCACGCCGCTGAAGAAGACGCCGGCACCGGCGGCGCGCCCGCTCGCGCGCAGCAAGGCCGGCGGTGCATTTGCGGAAAGCTCGGAGTGGGAAGAGTTCTGAGCCTGCGCCACGGCGCCGGCAACGCACGCCATTGCCGGCAACGACGCCGATGCCTTAGCGCATCGGCGTCGTCGTTTCTGCGCTGGCCGCGGTCGGCGACCGCGGCGTCATGCCACGCCGCACGCGACGCAAGGCGATCCAACGCAATCCGAGCAAGGTGACGCCACGTGTGGGAGCGACTTCAGTCGCGACGGGCCTTCCCGGTAGAGCCCGTCGCGACTGAAGTCGCTCCCACATGGTTGGCGCCAGGCCGGTCCGGGTGCACTGCAGGAACGGCGGCAGCGGTCCTCTGCAGTCCAGGCGTTTGCGTTGGCGATCCAGCTGCGAGGTGCACGAGGCCGCTCCGCGGTCGCATCTGCCACACTGTGCCGCCCCCGTTCAAGCAAGGACTCGCCTGATGCATCTTCGTGCCGTGCTCGCTGCCGTGCTCGCCATGGCCAGTTCCATCGCTGCTGCGCAGGATCCGCTCGCATCCGCGGTCGCGCCGCTGCTCACCCAGGTTGCGTTCGGCGCTGGCGACGCGCAGTTGGGCGAGCGCGGCGGCCACTGCGCACTGCTGCGCGGCGAGACCGAACTGCTGGCGCTGGCGATCCCGGCACCGTGCGGGTTCAGTCCGGACCGCCACGGCAAGGTGCGCATCGAGCCGTTCAATCGCGGCAGCCGCATCGTCCTGGTCGAGCACATACGCGCGGATCCGCGACCGCCGCTGCGCGGCAGCGTGGGGCCGGACTGCATCCGCGAGGCGCAGGCCGTGCGCGAGATCGGCGGCAAGCTGGAGGCCGGCCATGTGATCGCCTCAGCCGGCTGCGCTCGCGGCGCGGCCGACCAGAAGATGTTCGTCGCCGGTTTCGATTGGTGACGTTCGCGCGCGCGGCGCGAGCGCGCCGAGGGGCGTGTCACTCGTCTTCGTCGTCTTCGTCCTCATCCGCGCCCGCGTCGGCAGCATCGCCGAGCCGGGCGGCATCGGCATCCACCGGTTCCAGCAAGGTGTAGTCGTTGCGCTCGCGGCGCTGATAGGCCGGCGACACCGGATAGGCCAGCAGCGCCGGTTGCGGCGCCCGCGCCAGGAACGCGGCAGGAAACAGCCGCGGTCCGCGCAGCCAGCTGCGCCAGCGGTCGCCATCCAGGAAGATCGGTCCGTCCGCAGTCAGCGGCGCGGGAATGGCGGCATTGGCGTGGGTCAGCATGCTGAAGCTGAGCAGCACCGGTTCGCCGCGTTCCCAGCGTTCCCACAGCCCTGCCGCCAGCAGCACCTCGCCGTCGGCATGGTGGATGTAATAGGGCTGCGCCGGCTTGCGGCTGCGGTCCCATTTGTAATAGCCGGACAAGGGGATCACGCAATGCTGGCTCTTCCACGGCGCGGCGAAGATGCGGCTGCGCGCGGCGCGTTCCAGCCGCGCGGTGACGGTGGTGTAGGGCGTGTCCGGGGTCTTGGACCAGCGCGGCACGATGCCCCACTGCAGGCGCTCCACCTGCGGCGTGCCGTCGCGGCACAGGATCACGGACGCGACGTCGCCCTTGCCCAGGTTGTAGTGATCCGGATATGCCGCTAGCGCCTCGCGCAGCGGCGGGTCCAGCCGCGCGGGCAGGTCGTCCTCGATGCCGAAGGCCTGGACGAAGCGTCTCATCGGTTCCTCGCGTTGCCCATGCCACCACCTTAGTGCGCGGGGCGGACAAGCGCAGGTGAAGACGGGCGTGCGCTGCTGCCTGCGCAGCAACGCATCGCGCCGCCGGACTGCGATGCGCGATGCTGCGCCAGCTTCTTCTTCATCCTGTCTTCCCGCGGCCGCGGGCATAGTCGCCGCCGACCCAGGCGACCGCCGCGGGTGCGGTGCAGGAGGAGACGTCCACGCATGTTCTTTAAACGCAATGGCTTGTCGCTGGTGTTGTTGGGCCTGACCCTGCTGTTCATCGGCGGCCAGGCGCTCAGCGGCCAGCACGCGTACAACGACGAACTGCGCCAGCAGGGCCTTGCGCCGCTGATGTTCTGGGAATACCTGCGCAGCGGCCATTTCGTCGGCGCGCTGTTCGAGAACTGGGAAAGCGAATTCCTGCAGATGGGCATGTACGTGCTGCTCACGGTGAAGCTGCGCCAGTGGGGCTCGGCGGAATCGCGGCCATTGCCGCCGGACGAGGAAGACGAAACCATCGCGCCCGGCACCACGCCATGGCCGGTACGCGCCGGCGGCATCTGGTTGAAGTTGTACGAGCACTCGCTGGCGCTGGCGTTCGGCCTGCTGTTCCTGACCAGCTTCGTGCTGCACGCGCTGGGCAGCTGGCGGCACGAACTGGCCGAGCGCGCGATGCAGCGGTTGCCGACGATTTCCTTCCTCGAGCATCTGGGCAGCGCGCAGTTCTGGTTCGAGTCGATGCAGAACTGGCAGAGCGAGTTCCTGGCGGTGTTCTCGCTGGTGGTGTTGACCATCTGGCTGCGGCAGAAGGATTCGCCGCAGTCCAAGCCAGTGCCTGCGCCGCACACGCAGACCGGGAGCTGACCGGGCCGCCATTCGGGAGGATGGTCCATGCAGACGAACGTGCCCTTCGCCTACATCGCGTACCTGCTGTGGCTGAGCGCCGGCCTGGGCGATTTCCTGCTGCACCGGCGCAGCGATCTGCCGCACACCTCCGGGTTGCGCGAGTCGCTGCTGCACCATCTGCAGTTGCTGTGCGTCGGCTTGGCTGTGCTCGCGTGGCTGAGTCTGCAGCCTGGCCTGGCGCAGCTGTCGGCGATAGCGTTGCTGGTGGTGGTGCACGCCTTGGTCGGCTACTGGGACACCCGCGTGGCCTACGGCGTGCGCGCCATCGGACCGCTGGAGCAGCACGTGCACAGCGTGCTGGACATGGCGCCGTGGATCGGACTGGCATGGGTCGCCACGCATGAGGGGAGCGCGGCCCTGCAGGCCGGCTGGGGACTGGCGTGGCGCGCTCCGACGTTGCCAGCGCCGCTGTGGATCGCGGTGCTGGTGCCGGCGTTGGCGATGACCGTGCTGCCGGCGCTGGCGGAAACGTTGTCGTGCCTGCGCGCGCGGGTGCGACGCAATGGCCCGCGCCGCGCCTGAGGCAAAGCAGCGTGCAGCGGCGAAACGCGTTCGCCGCTGCGGGCCCTGCGGTTACGGTTGCAGCGTGATGTTGCCCTTGGTGGAGCCGGCGCCGGGGCCTGCGCCGAGATCGGCGCCGGTGGTCGGATCGCTGTCCGGCTGCGACATCGTGCGCGCCGCCAGCGCCTGCAGCGCGCTCTCCTCGGCGGGACTGAGGCCGACGCTGGGCACGCCGCTGCCGCCGTCCACCGCGGCCTGGCGATTGCGGTCGGAGACCTTCTCCCACTGGCTGCCGCTGTTCCACGGACCGTTCAAGTCGCCTTCGCCCTGCGACATGTCGTAGAACTTGTCGGTGAACGCCGGATCGCCCGGCAGCTTGCCCGGCGGGAAGTTCGGCTCGATCGCGTACAGCGCCTTCTCGAACGACTTCTGGTGCGCCACTTCGCGGGTCATCAGGAACTTCAGCGCATCGACGATGCCTGGATCGTCGGTGACGTTGATCAGCCGCTCGTAGACGATCTTGGCGCGCGCCTCGGCGGCGATGTTGGAGCGCAGGTCGGCGGTCGGTTCGCCGATCGAATCGACATAGGCCGATGTCCACGGCACGCCGCTGGAATTCACCAGCGCCGGCCCGCCGCCATACAGGATCTGCTGGGTCTGGCTGGTGCTGTTGTTCATGGTGAGATTGCGCATCTCCTCCGCCTCGGCCATGCCTTCGGACAGCACCGCCTTGGGCCCCTGGTTGAGCATGGCGATGATCGAACCGATGATCTCCAGGTGGCTCAGTTCCTCGGTGGCGATGTCGTAGAGCAGGTCCTTGCGACCCGGGTCGACCTCACCGATGGCCTGGGTGAAATAGCGCATGGCGGCGGCCAGCTCGCCTTGCGGCCCGCCGAACTGCTCGAGCATCAGCGAGGCCAGCGCCGGATCCGGCTGCGCCACGCGGACCGTGTACATCAGCCGCTTGTTGTGCATGAACATGGGGAATCTCCTGGAGTGCGCCCAGGGCAAAGCCACAACGGACCAGTGCAGGCGTCGTGACGCATGGGGCGTCTGGGAAAGAAACCGCGGCGCCGGGTGCCGGCGCCGCGATCGGGCGGTTTAGGCCGCCTTGCGCTTCTGCGCGGCTGCTTCGTTGCCGCCCTGCTCGGCGAGCAGGGTCAGCTTCTCGTCGGTGGACTTCTCTTCTTCCAGCGTTTCCAGCAGCAGCTTCAGCGCATCGGTCTTGCCGAGTTGCTTGGCCATCGCCGCCAGCGTGCCGTAGGACGCGATCTCGTAGTGCTCGACCTTCTGCGCGCCGCCGATCAGCGCGGCGTCGCGCACCGGGCCGGCTTCGATCGACTCGATCACTTCCTTGCCTTCCTCCACCAGGCCTTCCATCGCCGCGCACTTGATGCGCTTCAGGCGCAGGTCAAGGATCTCCACGATCTTGTCGAGGCGCTCGATCTGGCCCTGGGTTTCCTCCAGGTGGGTCTCGAAGGCGGCGCGCAGATCGGGGTTGGTCGAGGCGCGGGCCAGTTTCGGCAGCGCCTTGGTCAGCTGCTTCTCGGCGCTGTAGATGTCGGAAAGCTCGTGCAGGAACAGTTCGTCGATGGTCTTGATGGCCATGTCGATGGATCTCCGTGGTTGGTAGGTGGGTGGAGCGGGAAGTGCGCGGACGCGTGTTCGGCAGATGCTAGTGCTTGGCCGTCTGGCCTTCGGTCCGTTCGCGTTTCAGGAAGGCCAGGATCGTGGCCTCCTGGTGTTCGATCAGCCACTCGGCCATGGCGATTTCCTGGTCGAGGATGGCGGCGCAGATCTCGGCGATCTGCGGTTGGTCTGCCTCCTTGGCGGCAATGACCAGCGCGCGATAGCTGGCGACCTCCATGTGTTCGAAGGCGTAGCTGATGCCCAGGCTCTTGGCCACCTCGTCGCTCATCATCGAGTTGCCGGCGGCGTGCACGGTGGCCATCACGCTGGCGACCGCGCCCTTGATGGCGGGGATGGAGCCGCCGAGTAGTTCGATGCAGCGCTTCACCTGTTCGGACTGGTCGCGGGTTTCGGTGATGTGCTGCTCGATGCGCGCCTTGAGTTCGGGATAGTGCTCCAGGCGGCCGGCGGTGGCGGTCAGCATCGTGTTCGCCTCCTGCTCCATCGCATAGGCGTCCTGCAGCCATTTCAGCAGGCGCTCGGTATTGCTTCGCGTCATGAATGTTTCTCCAAAGGAAGTGCGGGTTCCAACTTCGGCGCTACGCCATCGTGGCGTTGCGCACTCGCTGTCTTGTCCCCGTGGAGGCCAAGCTAGACCGCCTGGCGTTAGTGCGGATTCAATGAAGGGTGAACGCTTTGCGAGGAGCGCAGCGTTCTCCCACGCTGAATGCGCGCGTCATCGTCTGCGTGGCGACCGCGCGTTCACGGCCGCCACGCCAGGCTCGTGCGGCTCACCCTCACAGGAGACCCATGTGCCGAAACTCGATCACGCCGATTGGCCGCAGCGCCTGTGGCTGGTGCGGCATGGACAGAGCGCGGGCAACGTCGCCCGCGACCTTGCCGAGGCCTCCGGCCAGGAACTGATCGACATCGCCACTCGCGACGCCGACACGCCGTTGTCCGAACTGGGCCTGCAGCAATCGCAACAGCTCGGACATTGGTTCGCGGCGCTGCCGGCGGACCAGCGGCCCAGCGTCCTGCTGACCTCGCCGTTCCTGCGTGCGCAACAGACCTGCGCGGCGATCGGCGAGGCGCTGCGGTTGCCGCCGGCGGCTGCGGTGCTGGACGAGCGCTTGCGCGAGAAGGAATTCGGCATCCTCGACCGCTACACCCGCCACGGCATCGCCAGCCGCTTTCCGGAACTGGCCGAACAGCGCGCCTCGGTCGGCAAGTTCTATTTCCGGCCGCCCGGCGGCGAGAGCTGGTGCGACGTGATCCTGCGCCTGCGCAGCGTGGTCGAGGAACTGCGCCGCGACCATGCCGGCGAGCGCGTGCTGATCGTGGCCCACCAGGTCATCGTCAACTGCATGCGCTACCTGCTCGAACGTCTGGACGAAGCGGCGATCCTGGACATCGACCGCGGTAACGACGTGCCCAACTGCAGCGTCACCGAATACGCCATCGGAGACAGCGAGGGCGCACCGCGTTTCGGCCTGGTCCAGGCCAATGCGGTGCCGTTCGAGGTGCCGGTGACCACCGCGTCCGACCAGCCGGGCGGACCGCGATGACCCGCACGCGCGCGATCGCGGTGACGGCGGCACTGCTGCGGCGCTGGCCGTTGCCGAGCGCCGCCGGCGTCACCGGCAAGGAACAGCGCGGGCGCGTGCTGGTGATCGGCGGCAGCTGCGAGATTCCCGGCGCGGCGTTGTTGGCGGCGGAGGCGGCACTGCGCGCCGGTGCCGGCAAGCTGCAGGTCGCCACCGCGCGGCCGGTGGCCACGGCGATGGCGATCGCCTTGCCCGAGGCGCGGGTGGTGGGACTGCCGGTCGCCGCCGACGGCGAACTGCGCCTGGAGGGCGCGGCGCTGCGGCGCGACGTCGCCCGCACCGATGCGCTGCTGATCGGCCCCGGGATGCGCGGCAAGCCGGCGCTGCGTGCGCGCATCGCGCAACTGCTCGCGACCACCGGCTGCGGGGTGGTGCTGGACGCCGGCGCGCTGGTGGAGACGCGCGGCATGGCCGATCCAGGCCGCATCGTGCTGACCCCGCATCATGGCGAGATGGCCGCGCTGAGCGGCATCGCGATCGAACGCATCGCCGCCGATCCGACCGCGATCGCGCTGGACTACGCGCGGCACAGCGGCGCGATCGTGGTGCTGAAGTCGGCCACCACGGTCATCGCGGCGCCGGACGGGACGCACTGGGTGCACCGCGGCGGCAGCCCCTGCCTGGGCACCTCCGGCTCCGGCGACGTGCTCGCCGGCATCATCTGCGGCTTGCAGGCGCGCGGCGCCGACAGCACGCAGGCCGCGGTATGGGGCGTGCATCTGCATGCGCGTGCCGGCGCACTGCTGGCACGGCGGATCGGCACGCTGGGGCCGCTGGCGCGCGAGATCGCGGCGCAGGTGCCTGGCTTGCTCAGCCGGGACTCGGGACCCGGGACTCGGGACTCGAAGAACGGGAGTCGGTAGAGCCCCGGGGCTTGGCGGCGCCGAAACTTCGATGTCGGCTGTTGTTGAGCGCTGGCCCGGACTCGGGCCGAGGACTCGAAACTTGAAGGACAGAACTCGGTAGGGCTTCGCGAGCGGGGCGGCGCAGAAAATCCGACGCCGCCTGCCCATGTGCTGTTTGTTCAATACCCCCGCGTTCTAGCCACGAGTCCCCGAGTCCCGCGCTCTACAGCGTCGCCGCGCCGCCCGCGATGGTGATCAGGGCGCCGGAGGTGTAGCTGGACGTGTCGGAGGCGAGCAGCACGTAGGTCGACGCCAGTTCCACCGGCTGTCCGGGCCGGCCGAACGCGGTCTGCGAGCCGAATTCCTTCACTTCCTCGGCCGCCATGCCGGCCGGGATGAACGGCGTCCAGATCGGTCCCGGCAGCACTGCGTTGACCCGGATCTTCTTGTCGGCGAGCAGCCCGGCCAGGCCGATGGTCATGTTCGCCACCGCGCCCTTGGTGGTGGAGTAGGGGAGGATGTTGGGCGTGGGCTTCTTGGAGTTGACCGAGGCGGTGTTGATGATCGACCCGCCCTCGGGCATGTGCGGCACCGCCAGCCGCACCAGGTTGAAGGCTGCGTGCACATTGGTGGCGAAGGTCTTTTCCCATTCGTCCAAGGTGATCTCGTCGAAGCTCTGGAAATAGCGCTGGTAGGCGGCGTTGTTGACCAGCACGTCGAGCCCGCCGAAGGTGCCGGTCACGGTCTCGATCAGCGCTTGCGCCTGCGCGCGGTCGCTGATGTCGCAGGGCTGCAGCAGCACGCGCACGCCGGCGGTCTCGAGCAGTTGGCCGATCCGCTCGGCGTCGTGCTGCTCGCTGGGCAGATAGGCGATGGCGACGTCGGCGCCTTCACGCGCATAGGCGATCGCCACCGCGGCGCCGATGCCGCTGTCGCCACCGGTGATCAGCGTGCGCTTGCCCTGCAGCAGGCCATGGCCGACGTAGCTGTCCTCGCCGTGATCGGGCTTCGGGTCCATCTTGTCGGTCAGGCCGGGGAACGACTGCTGCTGCGGCTTGAACGGGGGAGAGGGATAGTTCGGGATCGGCATGGCGGTGTCCTGCTTCGGGGGAAGCGCCACCTTGCAAGCGTGCGGGTAAAGATCCGGCCAAGACCGCGTCGTCGCCGCGTATGCAACCGCGGTGCGGCTGTCGCGGGTGCTCGGCCAAGCGCGCATGCTCGAATACGCCCCGCGAGCGTTGGATTTCACGCGCAGAGGGACTATGAAACGCCGAACGTTGCCGCGATGCGGTCGCGGACCGCGGCGCAGCGCGACGGAGTCAGGCCGACGCGGCGATCGTGCGCGAGCCGAGGATGATCATGCGCAGCATCGCGCTGATCTGCCGCACCAGTTCCGGGTCCTTCTCCGGCGGCAGGTCCATCGCGGTGGCGCCCATCGCGAACACCAGCCGGGTGATCGCCTTGGACACCAGCGCCGGCTCGTGCAGCGGCGTGCCGTCGAGCGCGGCCAGGCGGATCAGGTCCACGCGCAGCTCTTCCTCGAAGTAGTTCAGTTCGCGATCGACCGCGCGCTTGAACGCGTCCGAGCCGACCGTGCCTTCGCGCAGCAGCACGTGCAGCAGCTTGTCGTCGGCGCGCAGCTGCTCCATGAAGGTTTCCACCGAGCTGAGGATGACGCTGCGGTTGCTGCCGGCCGCGCGCTGCCGCGCCTGGCCGATGATGGTGCGCAGCGAACTGCCGGCCAGGTCGATCAGCGCCACCGCCAGTTCGTCCATGTCGCGGAACTGGCGATAGAAGCTGTTCGGGGCGATGCCGGCTTCGCGGGTCACCTCGCGCAGGCTCAGCGTGGACACGCTGCGGTGCGGCCCGATCAGCTTCAATGCCGCCGCCAGCAGGTCTTCGCGCGAAATCGCGCTCTTGCGCGCGGGCAGCGCGTCCTCGGGCAGGGGCAGGGGCGTGGAAGTCATGGACGGGCTGGGCGAGACAAGAGAGGAATCATAGCGCCTTCCTGAATATACAACTGTATAGACATCTGTATCTGCGCCTGTATAGTGGGCCCATGAACGCTGCCCGCCGTCCTGCCTCCGCCCGCTCCGCCACCCGCGCCCTGCGCGCCTGGGTGCAGCCGGAGGTATTCGATTTCTGGTCCACGCGGATCCATCCGCTGTGGACCTGGCAGCGCCCGCGCGCGCGACTGCTGCAGCGCGAGCGCGCCAGCAGCGACGCGGTGACCCTGATCCTCAAGGCCAACCGCCACTGGCGCGGCCTGCGCGCCGGCCAGCACGTACAGCTGGGCGTGGAGATCGACGGGCGCCGCCTGACCCGCAGCTACAGCCCCACGCCGCTGCCGGGCGGGCGCCTGGCGATCACGGTCAAGGCGATCGATGGCGGCCGTGTCAGCCAGTACCTGGCCGACGGCGCGCGGATCGGCGAGGTGTTCGAACTGGGCCAGGCGTTCGGCGACATGGTGCTGCCCGCCGCGCCGCAGGGACGCTGGTTGCTGCTGGCCGCCGGCAGCGGCATCACCCCGATGCGCGCGCTGCTGCGCCAACTGGCCGACGCCGGCATGCCGGCCGACGTGGACCTGATCTACTGGGCGCGGCGCCGCGACCAGTTGTGTTTCGTCGACGAACTGCAGGCGCTGGCCGCCGCGCACCCGCGGTTCCGCCTGCAACTGGCGGTCACCGGCGAAGGCGCTGCGCCGGCGCCGCGCGTGGACACGCTGCCGCTGGCGCACCTGGCCGGGCTGGAGCAGGCGCAGGTGCTGGCCTGCGGTCCGGGCGGCTTCGTGCAGGCCGCACGTGCGCGCCTGGAGAGCAGCGTCGCGCGCTTCCAGGCCGAGGCGTTCAGTACGCCGCCGCTGGCCGATGCCGAACACGGTACGGTCGCAGTGACCCTGGCGCGCAGCGGCCGCGTGCTGCAGCTGCCGCGCGGGCAATCGCTGCTCACCGCGCTGGAAGCCGAAGGCCTGCGCCCGAAGCACGGCTGCCGCATGGGCATCTGCAACAGCTGCGCCTGCGGCAAGCAGTCCGGCGCGACCCGCGACCTGCTCACCGGCGCACACGCCACCGAACCGGGTTCGATGCTGAAGCTGTGCATCAACAGCGCCAGCAGCGACCTGATCCTGGACCTTTGAAGGACTTCCCCATGGCTGCTCCCCGCAACCGCGCACTGACCCCGGCCGACCTGCAAGCCTTCGGCGACGAACTCGATGCGCTGCGCGTGCGCACCGTGGCCACTCTGGGCGAAGCCGACGCGCGCTACATCCGCCGCATCGTCGCCGCGGTGCGCTACACCGGCCTGGCCGGGCGCGCGCTGCTGTTCCTGGGCGCGTTCGTGCACAGCGTGTTGTGGCCGGCGTGGATCGCCGGCGTGGCGCTGCTGACCCTGTCCAAGATCCTGGAGAACATGGAGCTGGGCCATAACGTGATGCACGGCCAGTACGACTGGATGGGCGATGCGCAGCTCAACGGCAACACCTACGAGTGGGACATCGTCGCCACCGGCGACAACTGGCGCAAGACGCACAACTTCAAACACCACACCTACACCAACGTGCGCGGCATGGACGACGACATCGGCTACGGCCTGCTGCGGATCTTCCCCGAGCAGCGCTGGCGCCCGTTCTACCTGGCGCAGCCGTTCATCGCGGTGGTGTTCGCGCTGCTGTTCGAATGGGGCGTGGCGATCCAGGACCTGCGCCTGGGCCGCTGGTTCGCCGGCAAGATGAAGCGCGGCGAGCTGCGCCGCACCTTCCTGCCGGTCGGGCGCAAGATGGGCCGGCAGATCCTGAAGGACTACGTGATCTTCCCGGCGCTGGCCGGCCCGTTTTTCCTGCCGGTGCTGCTGGGCAACCTGGCCGCCAACGTGCTGCGCAGCATCTGGACCTTCGTGATCATCTTCTGCGGCCATTTCACCGCCGACGCGGAAACATTCCCGAAAGAGTCGATCAAGGGCGAGTCGCGCGGCCACTGGTACCTGCGCCAGCTGCGCGGTTCCTCCAACCTGGCCGGCGGCAAGCTGCTGAACGTGCTGTCGGGCAACCTGAGCCACCAGATCGAGCACCACTTCTACCCGGACATCCCGGCCAATCGATACGCGGCGCTGGCGGTGGAAGTGAAGGCGATCTGCGCGCGCTACGGCCAGCACTACAACACTGGCTCGCTGCCGCGCCAGTTCGGCCAGGTGATGTGGCGGATCGTGCGCCACGCCTTCCCGAGCCGCCCGCGGCCGGTGCGCCAAGTGCGGCAGCAGGCCGCGCAACAGACCGGCTGAGCGCAACGCGCAGGACGTGCAACCAAAGGCGGGGACCCCCCGCCTTTTTCATGCGCCGCTGCAGGATTCAGGATCATTGACGCTTCATCCACGCGGCGCTGCGGATCATCCTGACTGCCCGCGCATCCTCGCCTGGTGCGTCGGTTCCTTCGACTGCGCGAGGTCCGCGATGAAACCAGCCAACCTGTTCAACGTCGTCGCCAAGAAGGCGTCGTATGCGGCCGGCACGCCGTGGACGTTCTGCATCGCGCTCGGCATCGTGGTGCTGTGGGGCGCCAGCGGCCCGGTGTTCGGCTTCAACGACACCTGGCAGTTGGTGATCAACACCGGCACCACCATCATCACCTTCCTGATGGTGTTCCTGATCCAGCACACCCAAAACGCCGATACCGCAGCGATGCAGATCAAGCTCGACGAGCTGATCCGGGTGAGCGCGAAGGCCAACGACGAACTGCTCGACCTGGAAGAGCTGGACGAGAAGCGGCTGGAAGAGATCCGCAAGCAGTACGAGGCGTTGGCGCAAAAGGCGGGAGAGGCGTTGCGCTCGCGTGGCTCGAATCGTCGCGACCCTGTCGATGCGAAAGGCCCGGACGATCCTGACGGCGACTGACTGCGTCGTGGCGAACGCAAGGCATCTTGCGTGCCACAACGGCAAAGCGGGCATGTGGGCTCCGATTCCGCCAATCGGATGCGCGCACATGCCCGGGATCCACGCGTTGAAGAGGCGCCGCTCGCTCGATGCACGAACGTGTGCTGGCTCCTGCCTTATGTCAGCGCTGGTCCGGTATACAGGCCGGCCGCGTTCTCTCCGCCACGCTGCTCGTCGGTGGCGGAGACCACGTCGCCGTGCGGCGGCGTGAACGTGCCGTCGTCCGGCACGGCACGGTATGCGCCGTCTTGCGAAAACGCCGCGGGTTTCTGCGCGGTGCTGCGACGACGGTACGCCCTGGCCGCTGCGACAACGGTTCCGGCGACCGCCAGTTTCCAAAGTAGGCCACTCATGTTCGGCTCCTGCGGGATGACGAATCCGGATCGTCTGCGACCGCCGGTTAGCACGGCGTGGAAGGCATGCGACCGCGCCGTGCATGGGTCTTCTGCGTGCGTAGGCGTCCACGGATCGGGATGCACGATAGGGCATGCAAAGGTGCTGCCCCCACCGTGTCGGCGATGACGTCATGGCGCGTAACCCGCGCTCGCGCCGTCTTCATCGCGCCTTGCGCCGTCGCTAACGCATGCATGCCTAGGCTTGGTCGCACGCCGCCTCCCGCGGCACGGCATCCGATTCATCGAGGAGACCTTCATGAGCGACCATGATTCCCGCCCGCTGGGCGATCACGATATCCGCCAGGCCGGCTACCGCGGCGGTACCGCCGACGTTGCAGAGGACAGCGGCGTGCCGCGCGGACGCGGACGCGACGTGCCGTCGCGCACCGCGCCGCGGCAGGACGCGCAGGGCCTCCCGGACACCGACGCCGACGATCCGGGCGCCGACCGCAGCGGCCGCACCCAACCGAACTTCGGCCAGGGCGGCACCTATGCAGCCACCGGCGAGCACGCCGGCGGCGCGCACGGCAAGCCCGCGACTGGCGGCTACCACGAGGACGCCAGCGGCGACGGTGGCGGCCGCGACGAACGCGCCGAGGATCGCGACAAGGACTGAGCGCCGCCGCCGCGGCCGGTCCTTAGCCGGCCCACGTGCGCCGGCCGGGCGTTTCGGGAGCACGCGCGTGTAACGGATCGCGTGCCAGCATCTCCGCTTCTTTCGTGGAGATGATCATGTCCAAGCCGACCATGGCCCGCCTGCTCGCCGAAACCCTGCACAGCGCCGGGGTCGAGCGCATCTGGGGGGTCACCGGCGACAGCCTCAACGGGCTCACCGACGCCTTGCGGCAGATGGACAGCATCGAGTGGATGCACGTGCGCCACGAGGAGGTAGCCGCGTTCGCCGCTGGCGCAGAGGCGGCGCTGAGCGGCAAGCTCGCGGTCTGCGCCGGCAGCTGCGGCCCAGGCAACCTGCACCTGATCAATGGCCTGTTCGACTGCCACCGCAGCCACCAGCCGGTGCTGGCGATCGCCGCGCACATTCCGTCCTCGGAGATCGGCCTGGGCTATTTCCAGGAAACCCATCCGCAGGAACTGTTCCGCGAATGCAGCCACTACGTCGAGCTGGTCACCAATCCGGCGCAGATGCCGGAGGTGCTGCACCGGGCGATGCGCACCGCGATCCTGAAGCAGGGGGTGGCGGTGGTGGTGATTCCCGGCGACGTGGCGCTGCAGGAAGTGCCCAAGGACACGCCGACCGCCTGGCCGGCGCTGGCGCCGCCGCGGATCCTGCCGGCCGACGCCGACGTGGAGCGCCTGGCCGAGCTGCTGCAGGCGAGCGAGGCGACCACGCTGCTGTGCGGCAGCGGCTGCGCCGGCGCGCACGATGAACTGGTGGCGCTGGCCGACCTGCTCGGCGCGCCGATCGTGCATGCGTTGCGCGGCAAGGAACACGTGGAATGGGACAACCCGTTCGACGTCGGCATGACCGGGCTGATCGGTTTCAGCTCCGGCTACCAGGCCATGCTCAACTGCGACACGCTGCTGATGCTCGGCACCGATTTCCCGTACCGCCAGTTCTATCCGAAGGACGCGGCCATCGTGCAGGTCGACCGCGACCCGTCCGCGCTGGGCCGGCGCACGCCGCTGCAACTGGGCATCGCCGCCGACGTGCGCGAGACCATCGCCGCGTTGCTGCCGAAACTGCAGCGGCGCGAACAGCGCGGCTTCCTGGACAAGTCGCTGGCGCATTACCGCAAGGCGCGCGCAGGCCTCGACGACCTGGCCGTGGCCGCCGCGCCCGGCGAGCCGCTGCACCCGCAGTTCGTGACCCGGATGATCGATGCGCTGGCCGACGAGGATGCGATCTTCAGCTGCGACGTCGGCACGCCGACGGTGTGGGCGGCGCGCTACCTGACCATGAACGGCAAGCGCCGCCTGCTCGGCTCGTTCAACCACGGCTCGATGGCCAACGCGATGCCGCAGGCGCTGGGCGCGCAGGCGCAGTTCCCGCGGCGGCAGGTGATCTCGCTGTCCGGCGACGGCGGCTTCACCATGCTGATGGGCGACTTCATCACCCTGGCGCAGCTGGGCCTGCCGGTGAAGGTGGTGGTCTACAACAACGGCTCGCTCGGCTTCGTCGCGATGGAGATGAAGTCGGCCGGCTACCTGGACACCGGTACCGACCTGAGCAACCCGGACTTCGCGGCGATGAGCAACGCGATGGGCATCCTCGGCCTGCGCGTGGACGAATCGGCGCAGCTGGAGCCGGCGCTGCGCCAGGCCTTCGCGCATCCCGGGCCGGTGCTGGTCGACGTGCGCGTGGCCACCCAGGAGCTGGTGATCCCGCCGGCGATCAAGCTCGAGCAGGCCAAGGGCATGGGCCTGTACCTGCTGCGCGCGGTGATGAGCGGGCGCGGCGACGAGGTCGTCGAACTGGTCAAGACCAACCTGCGCTGAGCGGCGGACGGCGGCAGCGCGCCCGCACAGCGCGGCGGCGTGGGGCGGGCTGCTATCTTTCCGACTTTCGCGCCCCCGGTGGACCATGCCCCGTTCGCTGCTGCGGCAACTGCTGCTGATCTGGATCGTCATCCTCGCCGCGTGCGTGGGCATGGCGGTGGTGCTGTTCGGCCTGTACCGGCACAGCGAGGGCGTGCGCGTGGGCGAGGCGCAGGCGCGGCTGCAGGGCGACTGCACGCGCATCGTGCAGCGCTACAACGGCGCCAGCGCGGCGGCGCGCGGCAGCGATGGCGCCGGCCTGGCCGCGGTGGTGCTGCAACTGGTGCTGGCCGACGCCGCGGGCGTGGAAGGCGGGGTCTGGGAGCGGCAGCGCGGCTTCCTCGCCTACGCCTATCCCACCTACGACGGCAGCGAACACAAGACCGACGTACCGACCGCCGAACAGAACGTCATCGTCGCCACCGCGCAACGCAGCGTGGCCGACCGCCAACCGGCGCACTACCGCCGCGACGGCCAGCGCGAGACGCTGCTGATCGCGGCCTGTCCGCTGGATCGCGACAGCGCGGCGTGGACCATGACCCGGGTCGCCGCGACCGGCGAGGCCTCGGCCGGACGTCCGCTGGCGGTGGGCATGGCGCTGATCCTGGCGCTGGCGGTGGTGTCGGCGGTGGCCCTGGGCTGGGTGGTACGGCGCTGGAGCCAGCGCCTGCAACGCATCCAGCAGGCGCTGGCGACGCCGGCGGAGGTGCCGTCGATACCGGCCACCGGCGCGCCGGAGCTGGACCGCCTGGGCGCGGCGGTTACCGATTACGCGCAACGCAGCGCGCAGGCCCTGGCCGAGGCGCGCCGGCTCGGCGAGGAACTGTCGCGGCACGAGCGGCTGGCCGCGCTCGGACGCATGACCGCGACCGTCGCCCACGAGATCCGCAACCCGATCGCGACCTTGCGCCTCGCGCTCGAAAACCAGATCGCCGCGGGCGAGGGCGGCTTCGACGAGGCGCAGGCGCAGCTGATGCTGGCGCAGATCCAGCGCCTGGACGGGGTGGTGGAAAGCCTGCTCGGCATGGTCCAGCCGATCCGCCTGCAACGCCAGACCGTGGCCTTGCAGGCCTGGCTGCAGGACCTGCTCGATCCGGCCGAATGGGCGCCGCTGGCGGCGCCGATCGCGTTGCAACTGGCGGCGGCGCCGGCGCAGTGGACGCTGGATCCGCAGCAGGCCGCGCGCGCCTTGCACAACCTGCTGCGCAACGCGCTGCAGCACGCCACGCCCGGCACCGCGGTGACGCTGATGGTCGAGGCCGATGCCGACCTGCTGCGGCTGACGGTGGCCAATCGCGGCGAACCGGTGCCCGCGCCGGTCGCCGCGCACCTGTTCGAACCCTTCGCCAGCGGCCGCAGCGACGGCAACGGCCTGGGCCTGGCGCTGGTGCGCGAGATCGCCCGCGCGCACGGCGGCCAGGCGCACTACGCGCACCACGACGGCATCACCTCCTTCATCCTGGAACTGCCATGGCGCGCATCCTGATCGTCGACGACGACACCGCCTTCCTGAGTACGCTGCAGGCCACGCTGCGCTCGTTCGGCCACGAGGTGATCGCCGCTGCCGATGGCGAAGCGGGGCTGGCGCGATTGCGCGAAGGCGGCATCGACCTGGCCTTCGTCGATTTCCGCATGCCCGGCATGGACGGCATCGCGCTGATGCGCGCGCGCCAGGCGCACGCGCAGGCCGCCGCGGTGCCGCTGGTGATGCTCACCGCCTACGCGTCCAGCAGCAACACCATCGAGGCGATGAAACTCGGCGCGTTCGATCACCTGGTCAAGCCGGTAGGGCGCGCCGACATCGTCGCGGTGGTGGAGCGCGCGCTGCAGGCGCACGCAGGCAGCGCGGCGCCGCCGCAGGCGCCGGCCGAGGACGCCGGCGCGCTGCTCGGGCACAGTGCGGCGATGCGCACCGTGCACAAGCGCATCGGCCTCGCCGCGGCCTCCGACCTGCCGGTGCTGATCAGCGGCGAGACCGGCACCGGCAAGGAACTGGTGGCGCGCGCGCTGCATCACGCCAGCGCGCGGACGGGCTCCTTCGTCGCGGTCAACTGTGCGGCGATCCCGATCGAGCTGATGGAGAGCGAGCTGTTCGGCTACCGCAAGGGCGCCTTCTCCGGCGCCGTCGCCGATCGTCCCGGGCTGATCCGCGAGGCCGACGGCGGCACCCTGTTCCTGGACGAGATCGGCGACATGCCGCTGCCGATGCAGGCCAAGCTGCTGCGTTTCCTGCAGGAAGGCGAGGTATCGCCATTGGGCGGGCGCGGCGCGCAGAAGGTGGACGTGCGCGTGGTCGCCGCGACCCATCGCGAACTGGCGCAGCTGGTCGCCGACGGCCGCTTCCGCAGCGACCTGCGCTACCGGCTCAACGTGGTGCCGATCGAACTGCCGCCGCTGCGCGAGCGCGGCGACGACATCGTGCTGCTGGCACAGCATTTCCTCGAGGACGGCGCCAGCGCGGCGCGCACGCTGTCGGCTGCGGCGCAGGCGCGGCTGCGCGCGTATCCATGGCCGGGCAACGTGCGCGAGCTGCGCAACGCGATGCAGCGCTGCCAGGTGCTGGTGCGCACGCCGACGATCGAGGCGCACGACCTGGACGAGGTGTTGGCAGGCGATGGCGCCGGCGATGCGGTCGCCGCGGATGCGCCGGCGCTGACCCTGCCCGACGCGGTGGCGCAACTGGAGAAGCGGATGATCCAGGCAGCGCTGGCGCAGGCGCAGGGCAATCGCGCCGAAGCCGCGCGCCGGCTCGGCATCCACCGCCAACTGCTGTACCGCAAGCTCGACGACTACGGGCTGGGCTAGCCACGCTGTCGCTGTCGCTGTCGCTGCCGCGAGAGCGCAGCGCACTCGCGTCGCGATGAAGCGGACGCGCCTCCGTCTCCTGGCAACGACGCCGCACACTTACGCCCAGGTATGCCCAAGCCCAACGCGGCCAGACGCCCTACCCAAGCCACAGCAGCCACGCCCATGTAGGAGCGGCTTCAGCCGCGACAGACACCCTCCGCAAGCCTGCCAAGCCAAGCGCCCAGTCACCAGGCGCACTCTTCCTCCAGCACGCCGATCCTGACAATGACGTCGCACCGGTCATGCCCAGGTACGCGCAAGCCCAATGCGGCCAAACGCCCGGCCCAAGCCACAGCAGCCACGCCCATGTAGGAGCGGCTTCAGCCGCGACAGACACCCTCCGCAAGCCTGTCAAGCCAAGCGCCCAGTCACCAGGCGCACTCCCACCAGCACGCGGACCAGCAAACGAACGAACACCAACGCGCAAACGTCCCATTCCAGGCACCACGCCTGTCCGTAAAGCGGACGCCAGTGGATGAAGCGCAGACACCCAGCGTTCCCGTCCGCAAGCGCGATTCCTTGCATATCAACTGCTTGGAACTTGGCACGGATGCTGCGTTCCTAGCTCCACAGGCGGCCAACCCTTTGCCGCCCTGGAGACTTCCGATGATCCGTCGCAGCGCACTCGCTTTCTCGCTGGCCATTGCCGCCGCCACTGCCGTCGCGCAGGTGCCGGCATCCCCCGCGGTCGCCGCCGCTGCGCCGCCGCCGGTCCCGCCTGCGGCGCCCGCACCGCCACCGCCGCCTGCCGCGTCGGTCGCGGCCGCACCGGTGCGCGTCGAGGGCACGGTCGAGCGCTTCATGCTCAATCCCAACGGCGATGTCGACGGGCTGTGGCTGCGCGACGGCACCCAGGTCGGCTTTCCGCCGCACCTGTCGGCCGAGTTGCAGGCCGCGGTACGCCGTGGCGATGCGGTGACCGTGCAGGGCTATCGCCTGGGCACGCTGCCGTTGCTGCAGGCCAGTGCGATCGGCACGCGGCGCAGCGGCCAGCAGGTGGTGGACCGCCCGCCGAATCCACTGGCCGG
This sequence comes from Xanthomonas sp. CFBP 8443, assembly GCF_025666195.1. NCBI lineage: Bacteria > Pseudomonadati > Pseudomonadota > Gammaproteobacteria > Lysobacterales > Lysobacteraceae > Xanthomonas > Xanthomonas sp. CFBP 8443. Next base: position 4,378,242 of record NZ_CP102592.1, on the reverse strand, counting down.
CCCGCCGGCGCCGCCGACCCCGCCTGCGTTGAATCCGATGCAGGCCGAAGGTCGCATCGAGCGCCTGGTCTACGGCCCGCGCGGCGAGACCGCCGGCGTGTTGCTCAGCGACGGCACCGTGGTGCGGATGCCACCGCACGTGGCCATGCAGAACGATGCGCTGCTGCGCGTTGGTGCGCCGCTGAGCGTCAGCGGCTTCGGCGTGGCCACCGCGGCGGGGCGCTCGCTGGAAGCGACCCAGCTCGGCCGCGATCGCGCCACGCAGCGCACCCTGTTCGCGCCGCCCGCACCGCCGGTGCCGCCGGCCGCGCCACCGCCGCCGGCCGGTCCCGCCGCGCCGGCAGTGCCGCCGGTGCCACTGCCGGCGCCGCGCTGATCGCCTGCGCTTGGTCGTGCGATGGCGGCGCCCTGCCTCGCGGCGGGCGCCGCCACCGGCGTGACGCCGGTCCCCACCTTCCTTCATTGGAGTAACGCCATGCATTGGGTCGATCCCGATTTCCTGCCGGAAACCCGCGGCACGCTCGCCCGCTTCCTGCTCAATCCCAAGGCCGAGGTCGATGGCCTGCTGCTCGACGACGGCACCGAGGTGCACACCGCGCCGCACCTGTCGGCGCAACTGCTGAAGACGCTCAAGCCCGGCGCCGCGCTCGGCGTGCGCGGGCTCAAACCCTACGGCGCGGACATGCTGGTCGCGCTGGCGATCGATCCCGACGGCGGCAAGCGCATCGCCGACCGCGGGCCGCATGCCGAGCACACGCCGGCCAGGAAACCGGAAAAGCACGAGAAGCCGGCGAAGACCCGGCACAGCGGCGTCGTCGCGCGCCTGCTGCACGGCCCGCACGGACAGGTGCACGGCGCGCTGCTCGACGACGACTGCATCGTGCGGTTCCCCCCGCACGCCGCCGACGCGCTGGCGAACTGGCTGGCCGTGGGCCAGCCGCTGGCGGTGGAAGGCCACGCACTGGTGTTGCCGCATGGCACGGTGATCCACGCGCAGGCGGTCGGCGCCACGCCGGCGGCATTGCAGCCGATCGCGCCCAAGCCGCATCCGCCCAAGCCGCACGATGCCGACAAGCCCAAGCCAAAACCCAAATCCAAGCACTGAACCGCGCAGCGCAGCGGCGGTCGCGGCGACGCGACCGCCTGCATCGCGCAACGTTCTCGAATTCGTCGCGGCCGTCGCAGGCGCGTCAGAGCGCCATCGTGTGTTTCTCCAGCCCGAACCCTGGCGCTGAGCCGGATAGCGCAAGCGCGGCCGCAGCAACGCGTTCGCCTGCGTCGCGCAAGTTTTCGAGTCCTCCTTGGCCCTCGCGGCGGCACTTCCAGGACATCGCATGCCACGTTTCCACTGCGCACATCGCTCGGCTTTGCCGCTCCTTTCCGCTCGCAGCGCGGTGCGGCGATGAGCGCGCTGCCGGCCGCAGTGTCCGGCGTCCGCCCGCGCGGCACGCGTGCGCTGGAGGCGCTGAACTTCACCCTGGCCGACGTGCAGGACGGGCTCGGCCCGTTCCTGAGCGTGTTCCTGCAATCCAAGGGCTGGTCGGTGGCGGCGATCGGCTCGGTGATGAGCGTGGGCGGCATCGCCGGCATGCTCGCGACCACGCCCGGCGGCGCGCTGGTCGATGCGACCCGGCGCAAGCGCAGCATCGTGGTGGTCGGTTGCACGCTGATCCTGCTGGCCTCGGCGCTGCTGTGGTGGGCGCCGAGCTTCGCCGGTGTGGTGGCCGCGCAGGTGATGACCGCGCTCGCCGCCGCGGCGCTGGGTCCGGCGCTGTCGGGCATCACCCTGGGGCTGGTGCGACAGGCCGGGTTCGATCACCAGATCGCGCGCAACCAGGTCGGCAGCCATGCCGGCAACGTGGTTGCGGCAGCGCTGGCCGGCCTGCTCGGCTGGAAATTCGGCTTCGGCGCGGTGTTCGCGCTGACCGGTTGCTTCGGCGTGCTGGCGATCGCCTCGGTGCTGCTGATCCCGCGCGATGCGATCGACCATCGTGCCGCGCGCGGCCTGGCCGATGCCGGCGTGCACGGCGCGGACCACGCCAGCGGCTGGTCGGTGCTGCTGACCTGCAAGCCGCTGCTGGTGCTGGCGACGGCGCTGGCGCTGTTCCACCTGGGCAATGCGGCGATGCTGCCGCTGTACGGCATGGCCGTGGTCGCCGCACACCAGGGCGATCCCAGTGCGCTGACGGCCACCACGATCATCGTCGCGCAATCGACGATGGTGGTGGCCTCGCTGCCGGCGATGCGCCTGATCCGCGTGCGCGGGCACTGGTGGGTGATGCTGCTGACCTTCCTGGCGCTGCCGCTGCGCGGCCTGATCGCGGCCAGCCTGATCCACAGCTGGGGCGTGTTCCCGGTGCAGATCCTCGACGGGATCGGCGCCGGCCTGCAGAGCGTGGTGGTGCCGGCGCTGGTGGCGCGGCTGCTGCAGGGCACCGGCCGGGTCAACGTCGGCCAGGGCGCGGTGATGACCGTGCAAGGCATCGGCGCGGCGCTGAGCCCGGCGCTGGGCGGCTGGATCGCGCAGGACTTCGGCTACCGTACCGCGTTCCTGCTGCTCGGCGGCGTCTCGCTGCTGTCGCTGGCGCTGTGGGTGGGCTTCCGCAAGCAGTTGCTGCCGGTGGCCGGGATGCCGGCGGCGGACGTTGCGGCAGCGCCAGCGCCGGCATGAACCGCCGCCGCGATCGCACCGCGCTGCACTGAATCAGTCCGCCGTCACGCCCGCCACCACGTCGCAGGCGATCCCGGCCGCGGCCAGTCGCGTGGCCAACTGCGCGTGCGGCGCCTGCCGGAACGCATCGCCCGGTTTCAGGCTGACCACGCGCTGCCCGGCCTGCACCTGCTCGACCAGCAACGCCAGGTGCGCGTCTGCGTCGGCCGGCAGCGGCTGCCGCGTCGCATCGCGTCGCGCCAGGCTCAGCACCGCGGCGCCCACCGCGGGATCGCACAGCAACAGGTCGGCCTGGTTCAACGCGCGCAGCGCCTTCAGCGTCAACGCACCGGGATCGCCGTTGCCGGTGCCGACCAGCCACACGCTGCCGCGGCGCGGCACGTCCTCCCCGCTGCGTTGCAAGGCATCGTGGAATGCCTGCTCGGCAGCCTGCGTCTGCCCGCTCTGCAGCAGCACCTGCACCGGGCCTTCCAGCACCTGTTCGAACCAGCGCCGGCGCTGCGCCAGCTGCGGCAGGCGCGCGCGGATCGTCTCGCGGTGGCGCGCGAACAACTGCGCCAGCTGCGCGTAGGAATGGTCCAGTTCGGTTTCCCAGCGCTCGCGCAGACGCCGCGCCAGCATCGGCGCCGCGCCGCTGGAGGAAATCGCCACCAGCAACGGATCGCGGTCGATGATCGCCGGCACCTGGAACGTGGACAGCTCGGCGTCGTCGACCACGTTGACCAGCTTGCGGCGCTGCCCGGCCTGCGCGGCGAGCTCGCGATTGAAGGCGTTGTCGTCGGTGGCCGCGACCACCAGCCAGGCGTCGTCCAGCCACTGCGCATCGAACGCGCCATCGACTCGCTGCAGCCGGCCCTGCGCCAGCCACTGCGCCACCGTGGCGTTGAGCGCGTGCGCGTACACCAGCACCTGCGCGCCGGCGTGCAGCAGCGCTTCGATCTTGCGCATCGCCACCTCGCCGCCGCCGACCACCAGCACGCGGCGCCCGGCCAGATCGGCGAACAAGGGATACAGCGGCATGCGGACTCCTGCGGGGTGGGGGACGGCTCGCTGCGGACGCGTGTTGCATGGCACCATGCGGCTCAGCCAACTTCCGTTAGCCAGGCCCGAATGCTGCGCGTCCTGCTGGTCAACGATACCGAAAAGCCGATCGGGCAGCTGCGCCAGGCGCTGCTCGACGCCGGCTACGAGGTGTTGGACGAGGTCGCCGCGGCGCCGGCGCTGCTCAAGGCGGTGTCCACCCAGCAGCCGGACGTGGTCATCATCGACGTCGATTCGCCCTCGCGCGACACCCTTGAGCAACTGGCGCTGATCCACCGCCAGGCGCCGCGTCCGGTGGTGATGTTCTCCGCCGACGGCGACGACCAGCTGATCCGCGCCGCGGTCAGCGCCGGCGTCACCACCTACGTGGTCGACGGCCTGGCGCCGGCGCGGCTGGCGCCGATCGTGCAGGTGGCGCTGGCGCGCTTCGAACAGGAAGCGGGCATGCGCCGGCAACTGGACGAAGTGCAGGGCAAGCTGCGCGACCGCGAACAGATCGACCGCGCCAAGCGCCTGCTGATGGACAAGCGCGGCATGAGCGAGAACGAGGCCTACGCCGCGCTGCGGCAGCAGGCGATGAAGCAGGGACTGAAGCTGGCCGACGTTGCCCAGCGCATCCTCGCGATGGCCGACCTGCTGGGATGAGGAAGCGATGAACGCACCACTGCACCCCGAACCGCGCACCCTGCGCCTGGGCTACCTGCCGCTGATCGACTGCGCACCGCTGATCGCCGCGGTGCGGCTGGGCCTGGACCGCCGCCACGGCCTGCGCCTGGAGCTGCAGCGGCAGGCCTCGTGGGCGGCCGTGCGCGACAAACTGCTGTCCGGCGAACTGGACGCGGCGCATGCGCTGGCCGGGCTGGTCTACGGCGTGGAATGCGGCATCGGCGGCCCGCAAGCGGACATGGCGATCCTGCTCACGCTCAACCAGAACGGCCAAGCCATCACCCTGGCGCCGGCGCTGGCCGACGCGCTCGCGCGCGGCGCGCCGCTGCGCGAGGCCTTGGCCACGCTGGGGCGCCCGCCGGTGTTCGCGCAGACCTTCCCCACCGGTACGCATGCGATGTGGCTGTACTACTGGCTGGCGGCGCAGGGCGTGGACCCGCTCGGCGACATCCAGGCGGTGACCCTGCCGCCGCCGCAGATGCCCGGTGCGCTGGCGCGCGGCGAACTGGACGGCTACTGCGCCGGCGAACCGTGGGCGGCGCAGGCCGAAGCGATGGGCGTGGGCCGGCGCGTGATCCGCAGTGGCCAGCTATGGCCCGGGCATCCGGAAAAAGTGCTGGCCTGCCGCCGCGCCTTCGCCGCGCTGCAGCCGGAACTGGCGACCGCATTGACCGCCACGCTGCTGGAGGCCTGCCGCTGGCTCGACGATGCTGCGCACCGCCGCGACGCGGTGGCGTGGCTGGCGGAGCCGGAGGTGATCGGATTGCCGGCCGAGCGCATCGCCGCGTGCCTGTTGCCCGGTGGCGCCGCCGATGCGGGCGCCGACCCGCAGGGGCTGCGCTTCCATGCCGGCGGCTTGGCGAACATGCCGTGGCTGTCGGATGGACGCTGGTTCCTGCAGCAGTTCCGGCGTTGGGGGTGGTTGCCGGCGAGCGAAGCGGGGGCCGAGCAGGATGAGGTGCACGATGCGCAGATCGTGGCGCGGGTGCATCGGCTGGAAACGTATCGAGCCGCCGCTGCGCAGCTGGAGATCGCGGTTCCGGCGCGCGACGAGCGCGAGGACGGCCTGCCGGATTGGGGTGCTGGACGCGTGTCTGCCTAACGCCTGCGCGAACTGGAATGATGCGGCTTCGGCATTCTCAGCGGAGTCCATGCGGTGTCGCGGAGCCGCTGGCCGCGTGATGATGAAGCCGCGAGGGCGTTCTATCTCAAGCATGGCTTCACCGCCTCGCCCATCCACGACATGACGGTGACGTTGCCACTTGGGTGATACTCGATACTCTTGCCCAGGTCGCATGGGACGAGGGCTGCGCGGTACGCTCGCTGCAGTCGACCTCGCCCGCAACGCGGCTCGACGCACACGCTCGCCAATGGATGACGAATGGCCAATGCACTCATTACCCTGGTGCTGCTCGAGGGCTTGCTGCTGTTTTTGTGGAACCGGGCCTATTGGTCGTGGGGGATTCCGGTGTTCAGTCGTCGCATCGCGGTACCGACCGCGGCGTTGCTGCGCTTTCCTTTCGATCGGCTGGAAGGCGAAGTCGCGATGGAGAAGTGGCCCACACTGGCATTCCGCCCGCTATCCACACGCAGCTGGGCGTTCCGCGAAAGCGTCGGTCTCCACTTCGGCTGGCGATACCCGCCGATCATGCGCGGGCTGATCGTGGTCGACCGGCGGCGCAGCGAGATCCGCGTGCTCGGCTTGTGCAATTGGTCGGCGCTGTTCGCCGCCGCGACGCTGGTCCCGGCCATTGCCGTGAAGCCCGCCGCGGTGTTGATCGTCGCAGTGCTGCTAGGCGGAAGCTATCTCATGCAGAGGCATAGGTTCATGGCCGTCGATGCGGCGGTGCGCAGGCTGATGCTGCACTGCGAGCCGCAGCGGCCGATCGTCCACGGCGACACCCGGGCTGAGCAACGCGGTTAGGCCTGGGGCATCGGGAAGTGGCGAATGGCCGCGTCTGGTCGATAGCGGACAGAAGCGCACTGGCATCGCCCCGGTGGAAGGGGGAATTGCAGAATGCAGCTGAGATCCGCCCCGGGCCTTGTAAAAGATCATCGCGGGCTTGGATGCATGCTCGTTGCGCTTCATGGGCGACAAAGGGATCCATCGCACCAAGTACGACGATCATCCGAGTGTCGCGCGGTTCTCGGCGCGATTACGAGCCAGGTGGGCAGTGTGCCAGGTAGCATGAAGCCCAACGTGACCAGCAGTCCGTGCAGATTGCAGGTCATGGACAGGGAGGGGCTACAACGCCTGGCTCGCGTCTGCGCACGCTGGAACTCACCTGAGCGTAGCCCACTTACCGTTCAAATGAAGATGCGAGGCCGTAGCCGGGCTGCAACCGTCATGCGCTCGTCATCTGGGATGCCTACCTTGCGGCGCACTTCAGGGGGAAAGGCGACACAGGTGGCCGAGCAGGCAAGACGGCGCCTGGCGCGCATGTTCGAGGACCACGCGCAGCTGCTGCGCGGCTTCTTCGTGCGGCGCGGCGCGCGGCAGGATGCCGAGGACCTGGTGCAGGAAACCTATCTACGCCTGCTGCGTGCGCATGAAGGCAACGGCGAGCCGATCGCCAATCCGGAAGCCTACCTGTTCACCGTCGCGCAGAACCTGGCGCGCGAGCAGGCCGCGCGCCGGCGCTGGTCGACGCTGCCCATCGAAGAGATCGAGGACCTGGGCCAGAGTCTGGCCAGCGGGGAATGCGTGGAAGATGCCGCCGAACGCGAACAGCGCCGCCAGCGCCTGCAGACGTTGCTGGCCACCCTTCCGGAGCACACGCGGGCCGTCCTGGTCATGCAGTACCGCGATGGATTGAGCTACAAGCAGATCGCCGAGCGCATGGGCGTGTCGCCGCACATGGTGAAAAAGCACGTGGTGCGCGGGCTTTCGGTGTGCCGCCGGGCGATGGCCGAACCGGCAGGGAGGCCCTGAGCATGGCCGTCGAACATCCGTCGGCGCTGACCCATGCCGCCGCGCACTGGCACGCCCTGCAGCGCGAGGGCGAGCTGAGCCCTTCGCAGCAGCGCGCCTTCATGCAGTGGCTGCTGGTCTCGCCCGAACATCTGCGCGAGTACATGGCCATCAGCGAGGTGGCCGGTGCGCTCGGGGAGGCGCTCCGCGCCATGCCCGTCGACGTGGATAAGCTGCTGCAGGCCCCCGCGCCCGCCGGCAACGACCATAACGTGGTGCGTCTTTCACCGCGTCCGGCCGCTGCGCCGACAGCGCGGACGGCCCGCCCTATGCGAGGACTGCCACGCATCGCGGCGGCGGCGGCGCTGGTGCTGGGCGTGGGGGTGTTCACCACCGTGGCCTGGCCTCGCACCGGGCACTACGTGGCCGCGCACGGCGCACCGCGACAGATCACCCTGGCGGACAACACCGTGGTGCACCTGGATGCGGAAAGCGAAATATCGGTACGCATGACCCTGCTGGGGCGACGCGTCGAGCTCGAACGCGGCCAGGCCAGCTTCGTGGTGGGCAGGGACCGCCGCCCCTTCGCGGTACACGCCGCAGGCCTGCAGGTGACCGACATCGGCACCACGTTCGATGTCTCGCTGCTGCGTGAGCAGGCCCGCATCGGCGTGAGCGAGGGACGCGTGCACGTGCGCGGCGATGGCGGACGCGGACGCATGCTGGCCAACCTGGGCGCGGGGCAGGCGGCGCAGGTCGACTACCGCGACCAGCAGGTGCGGGTGAGCGAGGAGGACGCCGCCAGCATGACCGCATGGTGGAAGGGCCGGGTGGTGTTCCGCGACGAGCCGCTGCGGGACGTGGCCGACCGCTTCAACCGACGCAACATGCTGCGCCTGCACGTGAGCGACGCCGCCGGCGCGCTGCGCCTCACCGGCAACCTGCGTGCGGATGACGTGGCATCGCTGCGCGCGTTCCTTGACCAGCAGCCGACGCTGGTCACGCAGCGCAGGGCGGACGGTATCCACGTGCGGATGCGCGCCGCGCCGCCGCCGCTGTAAGAAAAAATTCATCGAAAAAGTGGTGCCCGATCAGTGCGCTGCGCCCTCGTAGTTGGGGAAAGCAGGAACAAACCCGTTCCGCGACCACCGCCATTTCCTCACTGGATCCCACGATGCGCCGCACACTGTTCCTTTCCATCGCCCTTGCACTGCAGGCCACCGCCACGGCGGGTGCCAACGCCGCAGAACCGGCCCGCGTGGCCAGCGAGGCCATCGCCTCGCAGCCGCTGGACATGGCGCTCAATGCCTTGTCGCGCCAGACCGGCCTGCAGTTCGTCTACAACGCGCAGAGTGCGGGCAATCCGCGCACGCCGGGCGTGCCCGCCGGGTTGAGCGCGGATGCCGCGCTCAGCCGCCTGCTGGCCGGCACCGGGCTGCGCTACCGCTATCTCAATGCCACCACGGTCACCATCGAAGCGCAGGACGGTGCCTCGCCGGCCCCGACCTCCGCGCTGGCAGCAGCGGGTACGGCGGTGGTGGCGGCCACGGCTTCGGCCCAGGACGGCGTGGATGCCCCCGTTGCGGAAGCCGCCAACCTGGAAACCATCCATGTGACTGGCAGCTACAGCCGCAGCCTGGAACAGGCCGTGGACATCAAGCGAACCACCGTGGGCTTTTCCGACTCGATCGTCGCAACCGACGTGGCCGACTTTCCCGAACAGAACCTCGCCGAAGCCCTGCAGCGCGTCCCGGGCGTGACCATCGAACGCAGCAAGGGCCTGGGCACCAAGGTCAATGTGCGTGGCCTGCCTTCGGAGTACACCCACGTTTCGATCAACGACCTGGCGACGGCCTCGGGCAGTGGCGGGCGTGACGTGGAGTTCGACATGTTCGCCTCGGAGATCATCCAGCAGGTCACCGTGCAGAAGTCCCCCACGGCCGCGGACGAAGAGGGCGGCATTGCCGGCTCGGTGAAGATCTCCACCGCGCGCCCGTTCGACTACAACGAACGCAAGCTGGTGTTCTCCGCCGAGGGCGCGCACAACAGCATCTCGGAGGAGGTGGACCCGCGCTTGGCCTTCCTCGCCGCCGATACCTGGGGCGACTGGGGTGCGCTTGTGTCGTACTCGCAGTCCAAGCGCACCAACCGCACCGACTCGACTTCGGGCATCAACTTCCGCCCGTCCTCGCGCTTCCTGACCGCCTCGGGCACCCGCGGCACCCAGGCACAGGCCGTGCTGCTGCGCGACGCGGGTGTCAACATCAGCAACCGCAATGACGCCGACCAGACCAACCTGGTGGTATTCCAGGACAAGGTTGGCGACCGCGTCTACCTCAACGAGCAGGACAAATGGGGCGCGACCGGTTCGCTGCAGTACAAGCCGAGCAACAACTTCAGCCTGACCTTCGACGCGATGGTGGGTGGCTACGACAGCACCGAGGACGAGTACGACGCGGCGGCCTATTCGGCCTCCAGCCGCAGCACCTTCGACACCATCCACGAGTACGACGCCACCACGCTGTCCGAATACGGCATGGTGGTGTTGCGCGATGTGTCCTACACCGCGACCCAGCACGAGATGCTGAGCAAGGAACGGATCAACAAGACCGACTACAGCCAGTACAGTCTGGCGATGGACTGGAAGGGCGACAGCTGGTACGTGGATGCGCTGGTGGGCTATTCCGGTGCGGAGAAGACCTCGGATTTCTCCAACCTCAAGCACGTGGCCTATGCGCCCTCGCGCACCCGCTGGACCGGACGCAGCGGCGAAACGATCCCCACTGCCGCGGCGGGCAGCTTCGACATGTACAACGCCCCGGGCCGGTACCTGTTCGAAGCGTATGAGACCACGCTGGAGAAGGTGCAGGACGACAAGTACGCCGCCCAGGTCAATGTCACCCGTCTGCTGGATATGGCCTTCCTGCCGGCGCTGCACACGGTCAAGTTCGGCGCGCGTTACACCGATCGCTCCAAGCAGCGCCAGTACGGGGAGCTGAAGATCACCGGTCCGACCGCCGGCAGCGCCGCCTGGGTCAATACCCGCACGATGGCCGACAGTCCGCTGCAGTCCATCGGCGACATCGTCCCGGGCGGTAGCTACTCCAACAAAGGGCTGAACTGGCAGCAGATTTCCAACGAGTACGCCCGCAGCGCGTTCCGCTACGATGGCTTCTACACCCCCTTCGACCCGGGCCAGTACTACCAGGTCGACGAGAAGGTGATGAGCCTCTACGCCATGACCAATTTCGCCTTCGACATCGGCAGCGTGCCGTTCAGCGTCAACGCCGGCGCGCGCTACGTGGATACGCAGGTCGATTCGTTCGGTTATCACCCGATCCAGCGTCCCAACGGCAGCACCGGCTACACCGATACCCCGGTGTCGAAGGACGGCAGCTACGACGACCTGCTGCCCAGCTTCAACATGACCGCCGAACTCTCGCCTGGCCTGTTGCTGCGTGCTGCCGCGTCCAAGGTGATGATGCGCCCGGCGCTGACCGACATCGCCTACAAGCGTACCGCCAGCTGGAGCTCCTACCGCTTCACCGACGGCAATCCGGCGCTCAAGCCGACGTACGCCAAGCAGTGGGAGATCGGCGTGGAAAAGTATCTGGACAACGGTGCCCTGTTCGCCGCCAGCTACTTCCGCAAGAACATCGACGGCGTGGTGATCAATTCGCTGACCGGCGTGGTCGAGGACGTGGCGGTGTACAACGCCAACGGCAGCCTCAACGGCATCTACGACTTCGACGTGTACCAGCCGGTCAATGCCAAGGGGGCCTACGAGGTCGACGGCATCGAGCTGGTGGCGCAGCTGCCGCTGAACATGGTCACCCCCTGGCTGGATGGCTTCGGCATCAATGCCAACTACACCATGCTGGACAGCTCGCTGGCCGGTGAGTCCGACCTGGGCATCCGCACGCCGATGCCGGGTCTGTCGGAGAAGACCTGGAACCTCACCGCGTACTACGAGAACGAGCGCTTCGACGCCCGCGTGTCCTACAACCACAAGGACGAGTACGTCGAATCGATCGGCTACAACCTGTACCCGATCTGGCGCGATGCCTATGGCCAGATGGATGTCTCGATCGGCTACCGCATCACCGACTACATCAAGATCAGCCTGAAGGGCATCAACCTCACCAACGAGCGGACCAGCGGCTACACCATGGATCCCTCCTTCCCGACCATGGACGAGACCTCGGGCCGTCGCATCAGCCTGGGCGTGCGCGCGGACTTCTAAGGGATGGTTCAGCTGCGGGCGGCGTGCGGATCGGAAAGGGTCCGTACGTCGTCCGTACGCTTTTCAGGGATCACGTCATGAAGAAATGCCTAATGTTGGCGCTGCTCGCAGCGTCGGCTCCGGCGGTGTCCGCTCCCGTCACGGCTCCAGCCGATGCCGGCCGTCAGTGGCTGGCTGGCGACCACCACGTGCACAGCGAATGGAGCGTGGACTGGGACAGCAGCACGACGCCGCCCACGCCGGTGCGCGGTGGAGATTCGCCCTACAGCCGCAGCCGCAACGCGGCGCAGGCCAAAGCCTTCGGCCTGCGCTGGATGGTGCACACCGATCATGGTGGCCCCGGCCACTCTGCGGTCATGCGCGATCACGCCTACCCGGCACTTGTGCAGGCACGAGCCGACGTACCGGAAGTGATCCAGTTCAATGGCATGGAATTCGATGTACCGGCGGGGGAGCACGCATCGCTGATCATCGCGCCAGGCCCGGGGGAGCTGGACCAGTTGGTCACCGCGGAACGCGACTTCAGCCGCAGCGAGCCTCTGCAGGGCAGCCGCGATACCGAACAGCAGATGCAGGCGGCACTGGCCTATCTGCGGGATCTGCGTCCTGCGCCGCTGATGTTCATCAATCACCCGTCGCGCACGGCGACCGGCATGGGCGAATGGGGGGCGGTCACGCCCGAGGAGCTCCGGGGTTGGCATGCGGCCGCGCCGAACGTGCTGGTCGGCATGGAAGGCGCACCGGGGCATCAGGCCATCCGCACCGAGCGCGGCCTGTACCGCAATGCGGACGCCCCCACCTTGGGTGGCTACGATCAGATGACCGCGCAGCTGGGCGGCATCTGGGACCAGATGCTGGCGGACGGCATTCGATTCTGGATCACGGCCAACTCCGACTCGCATGTGAACCTGCGCGACGGTGGACGCGACTATGACCCCGGTGAGTACAGCAAGACCTATGCATGGGCACGGCCGGACGCCGGGGACATCCTGGATGCACTGCGGTACGGCCGCATCTTCACGGTGACGGGTGACTTGATCGACGCCCTGGAGCTTCGGGTGGCGGGTGGTGATGTCACCGGGACCCCGGGGGACACGGTAACGCTGTCCGTTACACAGACGATGCAGGTGGAAGTGCGGGTACGGCAGCCGACGCGTGCGAACGCGAAGGGGCTGCGCCCGGCGCTGAAGCACATCGAACTGATCGTGGGCGGGAGGGGGGAGGACGGCACCCTGCAGATGCAGCGGCGTGGCTTTGACGTGGCGACGTGGGTGCGTGAGGGCGACTGGATCGTGGCACGTTGGTCACTGCCGGTGCCTTCGCGCGGGGCATTCGTACGAGCGCGGGGCAACAGCACTGGAGCCGTCGAGGCGCTGGTGGACGAACGCGGCGAAGATCCCTGGGACGATCTATGGTTCTACTCCAACCCGGTGTTCGTCAACGTCGCGGACGCGGCGCGGAGGTAGATGGGCGAGTGCGAACGCGGGAAAGGAGGCTGACGGAGATCGAACCGACGAACAAGGAAGGCTTGCTATGTCCGCTCCTGGCCGAAAGCGGACATTCGCCAAGGTTCGCAGGCGGCTACTCGCGTGGCGGCCGGTGATCGCTGGATGCCGCGGTCACTGTTTGCCGCGATGGTTGTCCAAACCCGATGGCTCCCCTGCCGCGCGCCGGCCTTGCCTCCAGGGCATCCAAAGCCACCTGGACTGGCTTATGATCCGCCCTCTCAACTCTCCCGCACCGGCATCATGGACCGAGCCCGTACGCGCCTTCCCCGTCGCCAGCGCCTGTTCGCGTGGGTCGCCACGCTCGCGCTGCTGGTGTGGTGCGCCGCGCCTGCGCTGGCGCAGACCGCGCGCAAGCCTTCGCCCTACGAATACCGCCAGGGCAGCAACGCCGCGGTGCAGCCGACGCAGGGACCGGACTATCTGTCGCGCATCGACAGCCGTGCGCAGTTCATGCAGCTCGCCCGGGTCTACAACGCCGGGACCGCGCTGGAGATGCCGCATCTGATCTTCGTGATCGACCGGCAGAATGCGGCGCGCATCTACTACATCAACACGCCCCGCCACGCGCTGCACGAGGAATTCGTGCAGCGCCAGCGGCTGGTGCGCGCCATGGACAAGGCGACGCTCAACGCGCAGTACCGCGATCCGCAGCGGCGATTCCTGTTCGGCACGCTGAGCTGGCAGCGGGATCTGCCGGGCTACACCTACGAGTTCTGGGAGGGCGACAAGCTCACCGCTGCGTTGCTGCGGCAGACCGACGAGGTGGTGCGCGCCTCGTTCCGCGACCCGATCCGCTTCAAGACCAACTCCACCCAGCACGAGCAGCTGGCCAGTTCCATGGGGCTGGCCTACGTCAGCCAGGAGGCGCTGCTGCGCGAGCAGCGGTTCCTGCCGTTGAACACGGGCCGCGCCGAAGGGCGGCTGCGCATCGTGCGCTCGGAGGCGCAGCTGCGCACGCTGTCGCCGCGCGACATCCCGGTCCTGGACGAAGTGCCCATCGCCTTGGCGCCGGTCGCGGGTCTGGTGACGCAGCGCCCGTCCACCCTGCTGTCCCACGTCAACCTGCTGGCCAAGGGGTGGGGCATACCCAATGTCTACGTGCGCGATGCCCAGAACGCCCTGCGCCAGTACGACGGACGCTGGGTGGCGCTGGAGGTCACCCACAACGACTACCGGGTGACGCCACTGGCGCGCCCGCCAAGGACGCCATCGGCCACGGCCGCCCGCCCGGCGGCGCGCAACCTGCCGCGCCCAGACCTGACGGTGGTCGCGCTCAAGCCCCTGGCGGCGCTGCGTGCGCGCGACAGCAGCCACTGCGGGGTGAAGGCGGCCAACCTCGGCACGCTGAAGGCGGCGCTGCCGCCTGCCGCGCGTGTGCCGGACGGCTTCTGCATCCCGTTCTCGCACTACCAGGCGATGATGCAACGGCTGCGGATTCCGCAGCGTCTGCAGGAACTGCAGCGCCGCCCAGGGTTCGGGACCGACTCCAACATCCGTCGCGACACGCTGGCAGCGCTGCGCGCCGAGATCGCCGACGCCGCGCCCGATCCCGCCTTCGTGCGCGCGCTGGACGCGCAATGGCGGAGCCAACTGCAGGGCGGTGCCGTGTTCGTACGCAGCTCGTCCAACTCCGAGGATCTGCCGGGCTTCAGCGGTGCCGGCCTGTACACCACCGTCCCCAACGTGACCCGCGCCGACGCCCTGGCCAAGGCCGTGCAGACGGTGTGGGCGTCGGTCTACAACTTCGAGGCCTACGAGGCGCGCACGGCGGCGGGGCTGGGCCAGGACGCGGTGGCGATGGCGGTGCTGGTGCAGCTGGCCGCGCCGTCGGACAGCTCGGGGGTGATGATCACCCGCGACCCGTTCGACGCCGCCCGCCGCCACATCACCTACATCTCGGCCAAGCGCGGGCTCGGCATCCGCGTGGTGGAAGGCAAGCGCCAAGCCGAACAGGTGATGTATTCGAACTGGTCCAAGGCGGTGCAGGTGCTGAGCCGCTCGGCGGAAGACACCCAGCTCGTGGCCAACGCCGCTGGCGGCGTCCGCGAAATACCCATCACCGGCTCGCGCCAGGTGCTGACCGACGCGCTCATCGCGCGGCTGGCCAAGGTCGGCGCCTCCACCAAGCAGGCGCTGGGCGGCGCCGACCAGGACATCGAATGGGCCGTGGTCGGCGACGAGGTGGTGATTCTGCAGTCGCGACCGTACGTGGATCGGAGTGCGCCGTAGCTGGCGATAGCGGGGCTGTTGTTGGGGCGCAGGTCACGCTGTGGCCCTTGGGTAGAAAAGGACGGCTTTCCCATCAGATTGGGTCTGGTTCTAGTTGGGTTACTGGCTTGCAAGGGCAACTTTGAGATCAAGTTGTACTTGGAGGTCCTGTCTCCGTCGCATCAGGAATAGTTCCCTGCCTTGAGCACTCTCGTCCCCGGTGCCGTGATTCGATACGAGAGGTCGAGGTCAGCGCCGGACTGAATGATGTAGGCAGTCAGGTCCAAAGCAGTAAGGCCGTGTCGCGCACGCAGGGCTGGCGTATCTTTCCACGTGATGAAGCCGTGTTTCCGCAGCTCGTTGTCTAATACTGCCCTCTGCTCGGCAGATAACTCGTGCTGGGCGATTTGACGGAATGTATGATTTTCGTTCAAAACTAGCCAACCCCATCCCTGAGCGTGTGCCCACGCACGAGCTGCATCAGCTTTGGCCCGATTGATACTCAACGCCATGTGGGCGGTCGGCTTCACTTCGGCGAGCAGGCAGCGCCCGTCAGTGGTGGCGATTAGCAGATCGGGGTAGTAGATATAGTGTTTCTTGCGGAAGGCATAGCGAATGACCGCCGGCTGTTCTTGGTAGTAGGCTACATGCTCGCTCTTTTCTAGGAGTGAGATTACCGCCAGCTCAAGGCCTGACTCATACTGAACGGATCGTCCCAACTTGACTGAGTGATAGCTACCGGCAATATCGGAATCACCAACGTCTCGCTGCGCTGTTAGGTGCTCACGAGGGGGCGGTGCGCTCCTTTGGTCAGGCCAGTCGCATTGGCTCAGCCACTGGCTCACCTTTCGAGCGACTCTGTCTGCCGTCTCGCGACCGGATGCCAAGGTGCGAAGTTCAGTCCGGCGCGACTGTTCCATTTCGCAAAGCAAAGTTATGGTGCTTTCAACCTGCGGCTTGGGAAATCCCGCAGCCCGAAGGATGAACTTCAAGGCAAGCGCAAGGGGTACATCGAAGCCACTTCGAGCCACCTCAGTCAACCAAGATGCTGATGTGCTTGAATGAATTGGCGAATCGATCATCAGTCGCCGAAGGGAGGCCCCAGCGGTTCCGCCCCGACGTGCCCGTGCAGCCAATCTTTTTAGTGCGCGTTCTTGGATCTGGCGTACACGCTCTCTTGATACGCTCCATCTCTTGCCGATCTGAGCGAGCGTCATCCTCTGACCATCTAGGCCGAGGCGCATCTCCAGAACATCGCGATCGCGCTTGCTGCTCAGGCTTGTAACAGCGACAGCGACCAACATGGGCACGTCACTATGGTCGACCGACGGCTCGCTATCTGTTGTTACCTCGTCCGGTATTGTGGCCTGATTGGACGAAGGCTCCTGGCAAATCAGCTCAATGTGGCCTTGGGACGGGGAATCAGCGGGAGTGCCGTTGATTGGAAGGATGTGATCATGCTCTTGCTGGTTAAGTAGGTACTGGGCCAGGACGGTGACCGAATGAGTTCGAGTCGCTGGGCGCATCTGCTCGGGAAGCAGTCGGGTTGCGGCCCCGCTGATGCCAGAACGTGAGCGATGGTGACTACTGGCTAGCTGATCCAGGTTGAGACCACTTTTCACGCCCTCAATGAGTTTACTGAGCTCCTCAGAACTCCAAGGCTTGCCATGTCGTTTGGGTAGTCGGCCTTCATCGGCAGGGGAGTTTTTGGACTTGGTCATGCTGCTGCTTCCATGCTGTTTCGTAGTCGGTGTTTCAGGTGGCAAGAAGATCGAAGTGGACAGGCCACCATATCGAGGAACGGGCGATACGGCCCTGGGTGCTGTCGGCTTAATCTCGCCCGAAGGGCAGGCTATTTGCTCTGAGCTTGATACGTCGCCACGTACGGTGAACCCTCTTCAACATGAATATTGACGTTGAGACACTCCTGCACGGGTTGAAGGCGTTTAGCTGCTCCCGAAAAGCGTATTCAACTACTATCGTTCGTTCAATCGCGGTGGGTACGCTGGAAGTTCCTCATCCGCTTCTGGCCGGAGCGGGCTTGTAGGGGCGGGGACGACAGCGAATTCAGCGTGCATCAGTCCACCCGACACGGTTACCGCTTTGCGCGCTCCAACGTCAGTCGTTCGCGCGATGGGTCGTCCCCAAGCGCGGCGGCGCGTTCCAGTAACGCCAGCGCGGCGGTACGCTCGGCGTCGCCACCACGTTCCAGGCGCATGAGCGCAGCGTTGTAGGCGGCGATGGCGCTGCCCTTGGCGGCGGCGCGTTCAAAGCCTGCTAGGGCCTTGTCCGGGCACAGGAACATGACATCCCAGCCGGCCGCGGCCTGCGTTAACAGCGTGAGATCGGTGCCGGCAATCTCGTCCTCCACATACGTGGGCCAGCCCGCGGCCAACGCAGCGAACACGTCGGCGCCTTCGGGCAGGTAGTAGGCGCCGGCACCTTCGCGCAAGGTGTAGGCCTGGCGCGTGGTGCGGCGGGAGCCGTCCTTGGACAGCCACAGGAAGCCGGCTTCGCCGTGCACCGGAAAGCCGTCCAGCGCCTTGGACACGCGATCGGCCAGCGACGGTACGCCCGGCTCCGGCGAGACGCCGGTCCACGACCCCAGCAGTTCGACGCGCTTCACCTTGGCGTCGCGTTGCGCGCGCACGGACGCGGCGATGTCGTCGGGAGTGAGAATGCGCCACTCCGCGTCGTACATGCGCCACGGGCTCGCCTGCAGGCCGAGGATGAAATCCGCATCGGTGTCCGGCACGGCGTCCATGTAGTCGTGGAGCGCACGCCCGGAATAGACGCAGTCGACCGAATCCTCGCTCGGCGAACAGGTGGTCACGCTGACCACGTCCGCCAGCGGGAGGTGGTGGTCGCACGCCCATGTGGTGGGGCTGAGCAGGCAGAGGGCGAGCAGGGCGCGTTTCATCTGATGGGTAAAGGCTGGCGACAGGACGGCGGAAAGCGTGCCGCTTCCCATGCGGTCCGGCAAGCAGGGGCGAGATGCCTGCTTGCGGTGGTCCGGCGCCGTACAAGGTGCGCATCGCCACGTCGCCCAGGCCGCGGCCGTGTGCGTGCCAATGAGGCACGCGGCCGGCGTCGCAGTTGCCGCGGCGCACAATAAAGGTGCGCCGCGCACCACTTGTGTTCGTTGAGGCTCGCCATAGTGGCTGCGCAAGCAGGCGGCAGGTTGCCGGCGGATCGGCCAGTGCCTTGAATACTCTGATAATTCTCCGGCTTTACCGGCCCCGCGAACACTTGGCACGCCGATTGCGATAGCTCCAGCGCGGATGCAACGGGGTGTCCGCACCAATTCGATTCGGCAGGCGGGCCAACGGCGGTCCGCCTGCCCAGACAACGGCGTCTTCCGGTGCGAACCGGACGGCGCCGTTTTTTGTTTTTTCCTCCCCTCGACTACCGCGTGCTGCGGGTGGTGTGCAGCGCTGCGGCCCAACGTTTCTCGGAGATGGCGCGGATGAATCGATCGTTCTGGCAATCCGGGCATACGCCCACGCTGTTGTCGGCGTTCCTGTATTTCGATCTGAGCTTCATGGTCTGGTACCTGCTCGGGCCGATGCAGGTGCAGATCGCCGCGGCGCTGTCGCTGGATACGCAGCAGCGCGCGTTGATGGTGGCGGTGCCGATCCTGTGCGGTGCGGTGCTGCGGCTGTTCCTGGGCATGCTCGCCGACGTGATCGGCGCCAAGCGCGCGGGCATGCTGGCGCAGGTGCTGGTGATCGTGGCGCTGATGGTGGCGTGGCGGCTGGGCGTGCACAGTTTCGCGCAGGTGCTGTTGTTGGGGCTGATGCTGGGCGTAGCCGGGGCCTCGTTCGCGGTGGCGCTGCCGCTGGCCTCGCGCTGGTATCCGCCGCAGCATCAGGGCACGGCGATGGGCATCGCCGGCGCCGGCAATTCCGGCACGGTGTTCGCGGCGCTGTTCGCGCCGGTGCTGGCCACGGCGTTTGGCTACCAGGCGGTGTTCGGGCTGGCCTGCATCCCGCTGGCGCTGACCTTGCTGGTGTTCGCGGCGTTCGCCAAGGACGCGCCGGTGGAGGTGCCGCGCAAGCACCTGGGCGACTACGCGCGGGTGCTGGTCGGCAACCGCGATTCGTGGTGGTTCATGCTGTTCTACGCGATCACCTTCGGCGGTTTCGCCGGGTTCGCCAGCGCCTTGCCCGGCTACTTCCACGATCAGTTCGACTTTTCTCCCAAGCTCGCCGGCTGGGCCACCGCAGCGTGCGTGCTGGCCGGTTCGGTGATGCGTCCGCTGGGCGGCGCGTTGGCCGACCGCATCGGCGGCACACGTACGCTGCTGTCGATCTATCTGCTGGTGGCGCTGCTGGTGGCCGCCGCGGCGGTCGGGGTCGGCGGTCCGGCGGCGACGGTGGCGCTGTTCGTGCTGACCCTGCTGTGCCTGGGCACCGGCAACGGCGCGGTGTTCCAGCTGGTGCCGCAGCGGTTCGGTCGCGACATCGGGCTGATGACCGGGTTGATCGGCATGGCCGGCGGCATCGGCGGCTTCCTGCTCGCCGCGGGGCTGGGCATCGTCAAGCAGCACACCGGCAGCTATGCGCTGGGGCTGTGGCTGTTCGCCGGCTGCGCGCTGCTGGCCTGGGGCCTGCTGTCCAACGTCAAGCAGCACTGGCGCAGCCAGTGGGCCGCGGCCGGCGCGGCGCGGGTCTGATCCTCTCCACCGAAGCGAGACGCGAATGAACAAGCCAAGACTGGTGGTGGTGGGCAACGGCATGGCCGGCATCCGCACCGTGGAAGAACTGCTCAAGCTGATGCCGGGGATGTACGACATCACCGTGTTCGGCGCCGAGCCGCATCCGAACTACAACCGCATCCTGCTCTCGCCGGTGCTGGCCGGCGAACAACGGTTCGACGAGATCGTGCTCAATCCGCTGGCCTGGTATGCGGAGCACGGCATCCGCCTGCACGTGGGCAAGGAAGTGACCCGCATCGACCGGGTCAAGCGCAAGGTGATCGCCGCCGATGGCACCGAGGCGCCGTACGACCGCCTGCTGCTGGCCACCGGCTCGCTGCCGATCGTGCTGCCGGTGCCGGGCAAGGAGCTGAAGGGCGTGATCGGCTACCGCGACATGCACGACACGCAGACCATGATCGACACCGCCACGCGCAAGCGCCACGCGGTGGTGATCGGTGGCGGCCTGCTCGGCCTGGAGGCGGCCAACGGGCTCAAGCAGCGCGGCATGCAGGTGACCGTGGTGCACCTGGCCGACTGGCTGCTGGAGCGCCAGCTCGACCCGGTCGCCGGGCAGCTGCTGCAGCGCTCGCTCAGCGAACGCGGCCTGGACTTCCGCCTCGGCACCTCCACCACCGAACTGGTCGGCAATGCCGCTGGCGAAGTGGTGGCGGTGAAGTTCTCCGACGGCAGCGAGGTGCCGGCCGACCTGGTGGTGATGGCCGCCGGCATCCGCCCCAACATCGCGCTGGCGCAGGCCGCCGGCATCCACTGCACGCGCGGCATCGTGGTCAACGACACGCTGCAGACCTTCGACCCGCGCGTGTACGCGGTCGGCGAATGCGCCAGCCACCGCGGCATCGCCTACGGCCTGGTCGCGCCGCTGTTCGAGCAGGCCAAGATCTGCGCCAACCATCTGGCCGGGTTCGGCATCGGCATCTACCGCGGCTCGGTGGCCTCGACCAAGCTCAAGGTCACCGGCATCGACCTGTTCTCGGCCGGCGATTTCATGGGCGGGGACGGCAGCGAGGAGATCGTGCTGTCCGACCCGGCCGGCGGCGTCTACAAGAAGCTGGTGCTGAAGGACGACAAGCTGGTCGGCGCCTGCCTATATGGCGATACCAACGACGGCGCCTGGTATTTCCAACTGCTCAAGGATGCCAGCCCGATCGGCGAGCGCCGCGAGCGGCTGATGTTCGGCGAGAGCGCGCTCGGCGACGCCGGCACCGCCGGCCAGGACCGTGCCAGCGCGATGCGCGACAGCGACGAGGTGTGCGGCTGCAACGGCGTGTGCAAGGGCACCATCGTCAAGGCGATCAACGCGCAAGGCTTGTTCACCGTCGACGAGGTCAAGAAGCAGACCAAGGCGGCCAGTTCCTGCGGCTCGTGCACCGGCCTGGTCGAGCAGATCCTGATGAACTGCCTGGGCTCCAACTTCCAGCAGACGCCCAAGACCAAGGCGGTGTGCGGCTGCACCGACCTCAGCCACGGCGAGGTGCGCCAGGCGATCCGCGAGGGCAAGCTGCTCACGCATGGCGCGGTGTACGCGCAGCTGCAGTGGCGCAGTCCCAACGGCTGCGCGACGTGCCGCCCGGCGATCAACTACTACCTGCTGTCGAGCTGGCCGCGCGAGGCGGTGGACGATCCGCAGTCGCGCTTCATCAACGAACGCGCCCACGCCAACATCCAGAAGGACGGCACCTTCTCGGTGATCCCGCAGATGAAGGGCGGGGTGACCAACGCCTCGGAGCTGCGCCGCATCGCCGACGTGGCCGACAAGTACGCGGTGCCGATGGTCAAGGTCACCGGCGGCCAGCGCATCGACCTGCTCGGCATCCGCAAGGAAGACCTGGTGGGCGTGTGGAAGGACCTGGGGATGAATTCCGGGCATGCCTACGGCAAGTCGATCCGCACGGTGAAGACCTGCGTGGGCAGCGAGTTCTGCCGCTTCGGCACGCAGAACAGCACGCAGATGGGCATCGACCTGGAGACCATGCTGGCGAACATGTGGAGCCCGCACAAGGTGAAGCTGGCGGTGTCCGGCTGCCCGCGCAACTGCGCCGAGTCCGGGATCAAGGACGTGGGCATCATCGCGGTGGAATCGGGCTGGGAGCTGCACATCGGCGGCAACGGCGGCATGAAGACCGAGGTCGCCAAGTTCCTGGTCAAGGTCAAGACCGCCGAGGAGGTGAAGGAGTACACCGGCGCGTTCCTGCAGCTGTACCGCGAGGAGGCCTACTACCTGGACCGTACCGTGCACTACATCGAGCGCGTGGGCATGGACTACATCCGCCAGCGCGTGATCGAGGACGCGGGCAACCGCCGCGCGCTGTACGAGCGCCTGCTGTACGCGCTGGAAGGCCTGCCCGATCCGTGGGCCGAGCGCATCGCCGGGGCCAAGCAGCGCGAGTTCCAGCCGCTGCGCGTGGCCGCGCCGCTGGCGCTGGTGGAGGACTGAACGATGCACGCAGCCGCTTCCGACCTCATCGCGTCCGACAGCAACGCCGCCGACGCCAGCGCCCGCCACTGGATCCGCATCTGCCGCATCGACGACATCCCCGCGCTCGGCGCGCGCGTGCTGCAGATCGCCGGCGCCGACCCGATCGCGCTGTTCCGCACCGCCGGCGACCGCGTGTTCGCGCTGGTCGACCGCTGCCCGCACAAGGGCGGGCCGCTGTCGCAGGGCATCGTCGCCGGCGACAGCGTTACCTGCCCGCTGCACAACTGGAACATCGCCCTGGACAGCGGCCAGGCCTGCGCGCCGGACGTGGGCTGCGCGCGCCGCTATCCGGTGCGGGTGGACGATGGCGACGTGTGGCTGTCGTTGCAGGGCGCCGCGTGATGGACGGCGCGCACGTGCCCGCAGCGAGCGCGGCCGCGGACACCGCCGCGCGGCGCACGCTGACCCGTTCCACCTGCTGCTACTGCGGGGTCGGCTGCGGCGTGCTGATCGAGACCGAGCACGCCGCCGACGGCGCGGCGCGCATCATCGGCATCGAGGGCGACCCGGAACACCCGGCCAACTACGGCCGGCTGTGCAGCAAGGGCCGCACGCTGCCGCAGACCGTGCGCAGCCTGCACGGCCGCGCACTGCAGCCGGAACTGCGCACGCATCGCGACGCACCACGCCGTGCGGTGGACTGGGCGGTGGCGCTGGACAGCGTGGCCGAGCGCCTGGCCGGCATCGTCGAACGGCACGGGCCGGACGCGGTGGCGTTCTACCTGTCCGGGCAATTGCTGACCGAGGACTACTACGTCTTCAACAAGCTGGCCAAGGGCCTGATCGGCACCAACAACATCGACACCAATTCGCGGCTGTGCATGTCCAGCGCGGTCACCGGCTACAAGCTGGCGCTGGGCGCGGACGGCCCGCCGACCTGCTACGAGGATCTGGAACTGGCCAGGACCGTGCTGCTGGCCGGCAGCAACATGGCCTATGCGCATCCGGTGCTGTTCCGCCGGCTCGAGGAGGCGCGCGCGCGCGATGCGGACGTGCGCTGGATCGTGGTCGATCCGCGCCGCACCGACACCGCGGCGATGGCCGACCTGCACCTGCCGATCCAGCCCGGCACCGACGTGGCGCTGTTCAACGGCATGCTGCATCACCTGATCTGGGAAGACCGCATCGATCGCGCGTTCATCGCCGCACACACGCAGGGTTTCGCCGAACTGCGGCAGACATTGCGCGAGTACACCCCGGCGATGGCCGCCGACATCTGCGGCATTCCGGTCGCCGACCTGGTGCGGGCGGCGGAATGGTTCGGCCGCGACGCGCCGGCGCTGTCGCTGTATTGCATGGGCCTGAACCAGTCCGCGCACGGCACCGACAAGAACCTGGCGTTGATCCACCTGCACCTGGCCACCGCGCAGATCGGCAAGCCCGGCGCCGGCCCGTTCTCGCTGACCGGACAGCCGAACGCGATGGGCGGGCGCGAGGTCGGCGGCATGGCGACGATGCTGGCCGCGCACCGCGAGATCGCCAGCGCCACCGATCGCGCCGAACTGGAGCGGCTGTGGCAGCTGCCGGCCGAGCGGCTGTCGGCGCGTCCCGGCCTGCCGGCGGTGGCGCTGTTCGATGCGCTGCGCCGCGGCGAGGTCAAGGCGGTGTGGATCGCCTGCACCAATCCCGTGCACTCGATGCCGGACATCGCGCAGGTGCGCGATGCGTTGCGCCAGGCCGAACTGGTAATCGTGCAGGACGCCTTCGTGCAGACCGATACGGTGCCGTTCGCCGACGTGCTGCTGCCGGCGGCGAGTTGGGGCGAGAAGGACGGCACGGTGACCAATTCCGAGCGCCGCATCTCGCGCGTGCGCCAGGCGTTGCCGGCGCCAGGCGCGGCGAAGCCGGACTGGTGGATCGCCAACGAGGTGGCGCGGCGGCTGGAAGCGCGGCTGGACGCGCCTGCCGCCGGCACGCGTTTCGGCTTCGCCGACACTGCGGCGGTGTTCGACGAGCATCGCGCGCTGAGCGTCGGCCGCGACCTGGACATCGGTGGACTCGACTACGCACGGCTGGAGACGCAAGGCCCGCAGCAATGGCCGCTGCCGGCCGGCGCCACGCATGGCCAGGCGCGACGCTACACCGATGGCGTGTTCGCCACCGCCGATGGCCGCGCGCGCTTCCATCCCACGCCGTACAAGCCGGTGGCCGAACCGACCTCGGCGCGCTTCCCGCTGCGCCTGCTGAGCGGGCGCCTGCGCGACCAGTGGCACGGCATGTCGCGCAGCGGCAGGGTGCCGGGGCTGTTCGCGCACAGTCCGCAGCCGGGCCTGCGCATGCATCCGCAGGACGCAGCGCGGCGCGGTCTGGCCGCCGGCGATCTGGTACGTATCGTGAGCAAGCGCGGCAGCCTGGTGCTGCCGCTGGAGCCGTGCGAGGAGATGCGTTCGGGCGACGTGTTCGCGGCGATGCACTGGAATGCGCAGTTCCTGGACAACGGCGGCATCAACGAGCTCAGCCTGGCGACGGTGGATGCGCGCTCGCAGCAGCCCGAGCTCAAGCATGCCGCGGTGCGCGTGGAGAAGGCCGAGTTCGGCTGGCACCTGCTGCTGGCGCGGCGTGGCGATGCGCTCGCGCTGCAGGCCGCCGCGCAACCGTGGCTGCGCGACTTCGGCTATGCCGCGCTGAGCCTGCAGGCCGAGAGCGGCGAGCAGGAGCAGGCCTGGCTGGTATTGCGCGCCGCCGCCGAGCAGGCGCCGGCCGCCGCGCAACTGGAGGCGCTGGCCGCAGCGCTGGCCTTGGCCGGCGGCGACGCCGACACCCTCGAATACCGCGACGCGCGCCGTGGTCTGCTCAAGCGCGTGGCCTGGCGCGGCGCCGCGCCGATCAGCCACCTCGACGGCTTGCTGCTGGCCGGCGCGCAGCGCGATGCCGGCGGCGAAGCGCTGCTGGAGCGCGCGCTGAGCGGCGAGGTCTGGTACGGCGCGCGGCTGGCAGCCTTCGCGCAGGCCGGCGGCGGTGCGCGCGATCCGGTGGTGTGCCAATGCACGCAGGTCCGCGAATCGGCGATCCGCAGCGAAGCCGCGCGCGGTGCGGCGCCGGCCGAGATCCGTGCGCGGCTGGGCTGCGGCAGCGTGTGCGGCTCGTGCATGCCGCAGGTGCTGCGGCTGTGTGCGACGGCGGCAAGCGCATGAGCGGCCTCGGCTTGCAGGTTGCCCTTGTGCCGGCCACGGAGTGCGCAGGAAACGCTGTAGGCATCCACCTTGCGTTCTACTCGGCTGGCAAGGCGAAGCGACGCGCTGGTGACGAGCGCTCGTCGCAGGTGCAGCGGGCGGACGCCGCAGTGGTGCCGGCGCTGGCGAGATCATCCCGCTTCGCACACGCCGCAGCTGCTGCGGTGCGCGACGACCCGTTGCGCATGAGTGGTCGGGGCTCGCGCGCCGCCCTGGTGTCCGCTGGGGACGCAGCGACGAACGCCGCGTGCACTCGCGACCCACGCGGCGCCGCCGGTAGGGCGCGGCGATGGCGCGCGTGGCGGGCGCAGGGGAAACACGGCGCGGATGCGCGCGGCGGAGCGCAGGCGGGTGCGATGTCTTGGGTGTGGTTCCTTCTTCCTGGGTGGAGTCTGCGATGAACGATGCAAGCATGTCCGGCGTGCGTGGTGGCGGCGAAGTGGTGTTGCTGTCGGCCGGTCCCGGCGACCTGGAGCTGCTGACGCTGAAGGCGGTCAAGGCGCTGGCCGCGGCGCAGGTGCTGCTGCTCGACGACCTGGTCAACCCGGACATCGTGCAGTTCGCGCCGCAGGCGCGGGTGATCCGGGTCGGCAAGCGCGGTGGCTGCCGCTCCACCCCGCAGGATTTCATCTGCCGGCTGATGCGGCGCTATGCGCTGCAGGGTGCCAACGTGGTGCGCGCCAAAGGCGGCGAGGCGCTGTTGTTCGGCCGCGCCGGCGAGGAGATCGCGTTCCTGCGCGCGTCGGGCGTGGCGGTGCGCATCGTCAACGGCGTCAGCGCCGGGTTCGCCGCGGCGGCCGGGCTGGGCATGTCGCTGACCCATCGCGACCACTGCCACGGCATCACCTTCGTCACCGCGCACACCCAGGACCATGGCGAGCCGGACTGGGCCGCACTGTGCGCCACCCGCACCACGCTGGCGATCTACATGGGCATGGGCCGCATCGCCGCGCTCAGCGCCGCCTTGCTGCGGCACCTGCCCGGGGACACGCCGGCGGCGGTGGTGCAGTCGGCGAGCCTGCCGCAGCAGGCGCAACTGCTGACCACGCTCGACCGCCTGGCCGTGGACGTCGAAGGCCTGGGCATCGGCGTCCCGGGCGTGATCCTGATCGGCGGCGCGGTGGGCGAGGCGCAAGTGCAGCAGTTCGCGCAGTCGCACGCACTGCGGGCGACCGCGTGATCCCTTGTGGGAGCGACTTCAGTCGCGACGGGCGGAGTCGAACGCCTCGTCATCGCATAACGCCTCGAAGTCGGCCCCGAGCAGCGCGACATCTTGAATCCTGACGGTGCCGGCTGCGGATACATACCGTCGCGGCTGAAGCCGCTCCTACAGTGCACGCATGCAGCGCGCCGCAATCCCCTGTAGGAGCGGCTTCAGCCGCGACGAACGCTGTGGGAGGCGCATATGCAGGCCGTGCAGCGGCAGACGCTGCAGGCAATGGCGTGGTGCCTTGTGGGAGCGACTTCGGTCGCGACGAGCGGAGTCGAATGTTTCGTCATGGAATAACGCCTCGAAGTCGGCCCCGAGCAGCGTGACATCTTGAATCCTGATGGTGCCGGCTGCGGATACATACGGTCGCGGCTGAAGCCGCTCCTACAGTGCATGCGTGCAGTGCGCTCGATCCCCCTGTAGGAGCGGCTTCAGCCGCGACGAACGAAGCGAAAGGCGTTGCAGCGTCATGTAACGCGCCGCGCCGATGCTCCGAGGCCATCGCGATATCCGACATCTGGTGAGCCGCTGATGCACGGGCTAGGAACGCCTTGTTCGCCAATGTCGCCCGGGCCGTCGCGGTCGCCCGCAAACCTTGGGATGCCGCCAGGCCTTTGCCTTCCTGCGCAGATGGCGCATCGCGATTTTCCTGCGGCAACATGCGACGATGCCGAAGGGGCGCTGCCGCTACCCGACTGCCTGACCCTCCCGGGGTCGAAGGAGATGCAATGAAAAGCACGTCGGATGCCAGAATGCCCCGCCTTCTGGCACCTTGGGCAAGCCCCTCGCACCGCCGTTGGCTGCTGGTCCTCGCACTCGCCGCCGCAGCCACCGCGCAAGCGCAGTCGGCACCCGCGCAGGATCCGCTCGCCGTGCTGGACCACGGGCTGCGCCCGAGCGTGCTCGCGCCCGGCCAGGCTTTGCCACGATGGTCGATCGACCAACGCATGCGCCACTACAAGGTGCCCGGCGTCGCCGTGGCGATACTGAAACATGGCGAAGTGGTAGCGGTGTCGGGCTACGGCGTGCGGCAAGCGCATACGCAGGACAAGGTCGACGGCGATACGCTGTTTTCGGTCGGTTCGATCAGCAAGGTCGCTACCGCGACCACCGCCTTGCGCTTGGTCGCGCACGGCGAACTTGACCTGGACCGGAACGTCGACGACTACCTCAAGCGCTGGAAGCTGCCGACCTCCCCGAACGTTCCTCGCCCGAACGTCAGCCTGCGAATGCTGATGTCGCATACCTCCGGCCTGGGCGTGCACGGTTTCGCGGACTATCGCCCCGAGGCTCCGCTGCCGACCCTCGTGCAGGTGCTCGAAGGGCAGACACCGGCCAACGGCGAAGCGGTCGCGTTCAAGCACCCGCCAGGGCAGGTCAATGACTATTCCGGCGGCGGCGTCACCGTGGAACAGGCCGTCATCGAAGATGCGACCGGCCGCCCGCTCCAGCAGGTGGCCCAGGACCTGGTGTTCGCGCCGCTGGGGATGCGTCGCAGCACTTTCGAAAGCCCGCTCTCGGCCGAACACGGCAACATCGCCAAGGCGCATGACGCGAGCGGCGCGCCGACGGCATTGCCGCGCGGCTGGGAAAGCTTCGCCGAGGCCGGAGCATCGGGCTTGTGGACGACGGCAAACGATCTCGGGCGGCTGGTCGGCGGATTGATCGACAGCTACCAGGGCCGAGGCGATTTTCTGCCGCAGCCGTTGGCGACGGCGATGATGACCGAGGTCTCCCCGGGGCCTTTCGGGCTGGGGCCGCGTCTGGGTGGCGCCGGTCCGGGACGCCACTTCTTCCACATGGGCGCCAACGACAGTTATCGGGCGTTTTTCGAGGGGTATCCGGAAACCGGCGACGGCTTCGTGATCCTCACCAACGGAAGCAACGGCACCGAACTGTCCTTCGAGATCCGCAACGCGTTGGCGGATGCGATCGGCCAGGGCGCGCATCCGCCGATCCGCGGCGTGGCCCCGCGGCTGCCGCCTCCGCCGGACTATGCCGGCCGTTACCGGCTGGACACCAGTGTGCCGATGGACCTGCGCCGTGCCTCGGCCGACAGCTTCGACCACGACTCCCTGCAGGTGAAGGTCGCGGGCGACAAGGTGGAAGTGCTGTTGCCAGGCCAGGACGCGCCGCAGCCGTTGCACTCCCTTGGACCGGCACAATTCGTTCTGGCGGGGATGTACGCGTTCGTGTTCGAGTTCCGGCGCGATGCGTGGGGAAAGGTGCGCGGCATCTCGCTGTCGATCCCGGAGGCCAACTCTGTGACCTATTACTTACGCGAATGAAGTTGGCTATGTAGGATCGGATATCCGACCGACGGGGCGCCGGATTCACCATGCAATCCACTTGTCGGACCGGCGCTATCGCCGACCCGCCGGTGAAGGCCCTGAAATGAGCGCCTCGCGGAAAGCTGCCCGCGCCACTGGCGCCATCCGCGGCATCTGCCATGAAACGGTCCGCAAGCTCGCCGAAGCCGGCGTCGCCACCTTGCGTGCTGAGACCCACAGGTGTCGGGTAAGGCTGCCCAGCGGACGCAAGTTCGTAGGCATGGTTGCAACGCTTGCGATTGCACTGGGGCCAGCAGCAGCTTGTGTTCGGCCGCGATCCCGCATGTACCTGAGCCGCCGCCGACAAACGAGCACCGACGGCTTGCCTGTCGAGCCGATCACGCTAGACATCACCAACGCCGACGCAACTCACGAGGCCCTTGCAGATCAAGGGCGACCGCATCCGCGACGCACGCGATCTAAATTCTCGCATCCCGTAACCGACTTGGCCCGAAGCCACTGGCATCGCTCCACACGCAGCCATCTGCCTGTGTGAAGCGACGCCCAGCCGCATTGCGCGATCGGCAAGGCCGCTCTAAGCGGCTGCGCTTTCCTGCGCCGCGCTCAGGCCGCCGGCGTCGGCGACGGCGCCGCGTTCTGGTGCTGGGCCGCGGCGGCCTTGCTGTCGCGCTCGGCCGCCAGCAGGGTCAGCGAACGGCCGATGCCGTGCCATTGCGAGCCGCCCGGCAGGCCGTGCTCGTGCTCGCGCTCGGCGGTGTCGATCAGGACGCGCCAATGCTCGCCCTCGACCAGCGGCAGGGTGAAGGTCACGTCCTCGACGGCACCGTTGACGATCATCAGCAAGGTCACGTTCGACGCCGCCTGGCGCAGGCCGCTGGACGGCGCCCGGCCGTCCAGGCGCATCATCATCGCCCGCGCATGCGGGTCGTGCCAGGACGCCTCGGTCATCTCCTCGCCATCGGGCGCCAGCCAGCTGACGTCCTTGATCCCCAGCTCTTCGTCGTAGACGCCGTCGAAGAAGCGCGCACGATGCAACAGCGGGTAGTGCGCGCGCAGGTGGGTCAGGCGCGCCACGAACGCGGTCAGCCGCTGCGCGCGCTCGTCGCTGTCCCAGTTCAGCCAGGTCAGCTCGTTGTCCTGGCAGTAGGTGTTGTTGTTGCCGCCCTTGCTGCGCCCGAACTCGTCGCCGGCCAGCAGCATCGGCGTGCCCTGCGACAGCAGCAGCGTGGCCAGGATGTTGCGCATCTGCCGCTGGCGCAGCGCGTTGATCTGCTCGTCGTCGGTCTCGCCCTCCACCCCATAGTTGGCCGAGATGTTGTTGTCCGAACCGTCGCGGTTTTCCTCGCCGTTGGCGTCGTTGTGTTTGTGCTCGTAGCTGACCAAGTCGTGCAGGGTGAAGCCGTCGTGGGCGGTGACGAAGTTGACCGAGGCGGTGGGGCGGCGACCGCGGTGGTTGAACAGGTCGGCCGAGCCGGTCAGGCGCGTGGCCAGTTCGGCCAGCTGGCCTTCGTCGCCGCGCCAGAACGCGCGCACGTTGTCGCGGAACTTGTCGTTCCATTCCGACCAGCCCGGCGGGAAGCCGCCGACCTGGTAGCCGCCGGGACCCACGTCCCACGGTTCGGCGATCAGCTTGACCTGGCTCAGCAGCGGATCCTGGCGGCAGGCGTCGAGGAAGCCGCCCTTGGGATCGAAGCCGTGGTGCTCGCGGCCGAGGATGGTGGCAAGGTCGAAGCGGAACCCGTCCACGTGCATCTCCGACACCCAGTAGCGCAGCGAGTCGTTGACCATGCGCAGCGCGCCGGCATTGGTCAGGTCGAAGGTGTTGCCGGTGCCGGTGTCGTTGATGTAGAAGCGGCGGTCCTGCGCCAGGCGGTAGTAGCTGGCGTTGTCGATGCCCTTGAACGACAGCGTCGGCCCCAGTTCGTTGCCTTCAGCGGTGTGGTTGTAGACCACGTCCAGGATCACTTCCAGCCCGGCATGGTGCAATCGCGCCACCATCTGCTTGAACTCGGCCACGGTGCGCGTGGCCATGTAGCGCGGCTGCGGCGCGAAGAAGCCGATGGTGTTGTAGCCCCAGTAGTTGCGCAGGCCCTGCTTGAGCAGGTATTCGTCGTCGACGAAGGCATGCACCGGCAGCAGTTCCACCGCGGTCATGCCGAGCCGCTTGATGTGTTCCACCACCTCGTCGACCTTGAGCCCGGAGAAGGTGCCGCGCCAGGCCTCGGGTACCGACGGATGGCGCATGGTGGTGCCGCGCACATGGGTCTCGTAGATCACCGTGCGGTCCCACGGCGTCTGCAGGCGCTGGTCCTTGCCCCAGGTGAAGGCCGGATCGATCACCGCGCACTTGGGCACGTAGGCGGCGCTGTCGCGGCGGTCGAAGCTCAGGTCCGCGTCCTTGTGGCCGATGGTGTAGCCGAACAGGGCCGGGGCCCATTTCAGCTCGCCGACCAACTGCTTGGCGTAGGGATCGAGCAACAGTTTGTTGGGATTAAAGCGGTGTCCGGCGTCGGGCGCGTACGGGCCGTATACGCGGTAGCCGTACAGCTGGCCGGGCCGCGCATCGGGCAGGTAGCCGTGCCAGATCTCATCGGTGTACTCGGGCAGGACGATGCGCTCGACCTCGCGGCCGCGCTCGTCGAACAGGCACAGCTCGACCTTGGTGGCGTTGCTCGAATACAACGCGAAATTGACGCCCAGGCCGTCCCAGGTGGCACCCAGCGGATACGAGCGGCCTTCGCGGATGCGAGAGCGGCGGGCGAGCTTGCGAAGCGGCATGCGGAATCCTTACGACGTGGCGGGGCCGTTGCCGGCCGGAGAAAGCGAGTGGTCTTGCGCAGGGGCGTGGGCTTCGGCGTCGACCAGGCGTTCGGCCATGGCCCAGTGGCGGGCGGCGCGGCCGTCGGGCCGGCCCTCGGCCTCCCAGATTTCGTGTGCGAGTTGTTCGATGCGGCGCTTGCGTGTGTCTGCGTCCATGGCGATCTTGTCAGGGGAAGGTGGCCAGTACGGCGACCGGGAAGTCGGCGAGCAGCTCGGACACCGGCGTCGTGGCCGATGCCGCGAGCGTGCGCCCGCTCAACACATGCCGGTACTGTGCCGCGGGCAGTGTCAGAACGGTGTTATGCCAGTCCTGCGGCGCGCGCAGCGGCGCGGCCGGATCCAGCGCCTGCCGCGCTGCGGTCAGGCGCGGCACCAGCACCGCCAGGGTCTGGCCGGCGTGCTCGCGCAGGAAACCGAGCACGTGGTCGGCGTGCGCGCCTTGCGCGTACAGCGGACGATAGTCGCCGTGCGCGAACAACGCCGGATGGGCGGCGCGCAGCTGCAGCAGCTGCGCGCTCAGCCAGGCCTTGATGTGGCCGCTGTGCCAGTCGCGCAGCAGGTCCGCCGGCGCGGTGGCGTCGCGCAGCCAGGCCTGGCGTAGCGCGTAGTCGACCGGGCGGCGGTTGTCCGGATCGACCAGCGACAGGTCCCAGCCTTCGCTGCCCTGGTACAGATCGGGCACGCCGGGCACGGTCAGGCGCAGCGTGGTCTGCACCAGGCTGTTGAGCGCGCCGGCCGGGGCCAGCGCCGCCGCGGCCTGCGCCAGCGCCTCGCGCAACGGCGCGCCGGCCGGCGCCAGCAGCGCCACGTCCAGGAACGCGCGGGCGCCGGTTTCGTAGGCTTCGTCCGGCCAGGTCCAGTAGGTGCGCAGCTTGGCCTCGCGTGCCGCCTTCAGCTGCCAGGCGGCGATGCGCTCGGCGTAGTCGCGCAGGCCGGCGGCATCGTCGGCGGCCAGTTCCAGCGGCCAGGCGGCGACCAGCATCTGCCACAGCATCAGCACGTCGCCAGGCAGCGGTGCGGCGCTGTCCGCCGGCAGCAGGTCGGCGGCCAGCGACTGGAAGCGCGCGACCTGTGCGTCCCACCACGGCGCCTGCGCACTGAGCGCGGCCAGGCGCATGCGCACATCTTCGCCGCGCTTGTGGTCGTGGGTGGCGGTGGCCAGCAGCGCGCGCGGATGCCGCTGCGCACGCGCCGCGTTGGCGGCGTGGAACGCGTCCGGCGCCAGCGCGAACACGTCCGGATCGCTGCCGACCTCGTTGCGCGACAGCAGCACGCCATGGCGGTAGAACGCGGTGTCCTCGACCGACTTGGCGTTGAGCGGCGCCGACAGCTGTTCGATGCGCCGGCGCACGATGCGCCGCAGTGCGATCTGCGCCTTGCCGGTGCCGCGACCGTCGCGGCTCCAGCGTTCGATCGCGTCGATCGCCGCGACCACCCGCGGCTCGGCGCCGGCGCGCGCGCGCTGCGCGGCATGCGCCAGGCGCGCCGCATCGGCTTCGTCCAGGCCGTCGGGGCCGGCGTAGGTGCGGTACACCTCGAACTGCCGCAGCAGCGCCATCAGGCCCTGCGCCAGCATCTGCGGGCTGAACTCGCGGGTTGCCGGTTCCAGATGCGCGGTGGCGGCCAGCGCCTGCACGGTGCGCACGAACTCGGTCTGCAGCGACCCCTGCAGGATCTCATCGCGCGCGGCGCGCTGTTCCTGGCCGAAATCGCCGCTGCGGCCGCTGTAGCGGCGCCACAGTGCGGTCAGCGGCGCGGCGCCGGCGGGGTCATGCAGCACCCCGGCGACCTGGTCCATGAAGTCGTAGCCGGTGCTGCCGTCGCACGGCCAGTCGGCGCGCAGGGTTTC
This sequence comes from Xanthomonas sp. CFBP 8443, assembly GCF_025666195.1. Classification (NCBI taxonomy): domain Bacteria; kingdom Pseudomonadati; phylum Pseudomonadota; class Gammaproteobacteria; order Lysobacterales; family Lysobacteraceae; genus Xanthomonas; species Xanthomonas sp. CFBP 8443. The sequence continues at coordinate 4,344,455 of NZ_CP102592.1, read as the reverse complement.
CTGCGGCGCCAGGATCTTCTCGATGTACAGCGCGATGCCGCCCGCGCCGATGCCGCGACGGCGCCCGGCGCGGTCCAGTTGCGCACGCAGCCGCTGCACGTAGCCGGTGGGATCGGCCAGGCCGTCGACATGGTCCACGCGCACGCCGTCCAGATGGCCGTCGGCGACCAGCCGCAGCGGCAGCTCGTGCACCGCGGCGAACACCTCGCTCTGCTCCACGCGCAACGCGGTCAGCGAGGTGATGTCGAAGAAGCGGCGGTAGTTGAGCATGTCGTTGCCGACCCGCCACCACGCCAGGCGGTAGCACTGGCGCTCGATCAAGCGATGCAGGGTGTCGTCGCCGAGCCGCGCGGCATCGTTGAGCCGGGCCGCCCAGGCCTGGCGCGTGGCCGGCGGATCCTGCGCGACGGGACCTTCCAGGCGGATCGGGAAGCGCTGGTCGTGGTGCTCCAGTCGCGCCTCGCCGTCTTCGTCGACCCGCAGCTGCAACACGCCTTCGCTCAGCGCCTGCGCGTACGGCCGGTCCAGCACCGGCAGCCACAGCTTGCCGTCGCGCCCGGGCGCGCGCCAATCGATGTCGAACCAGCCGGCGTGGCGGCTCTGCCGGCCGTGCTTGAGCACGTCCCACCACCACGGATTGGCCGCGTGCGCGGCCATGTGGTTGGGCACGATGTCCAGGATCAGGCCCATGCCGTGCGCGCGCACGCGCTCGGACAGCTGCAGCAGCGCCGGTTCGCCGCCGAGTTCGGGGTTGACCTGGCGCGGATCGGTGACGTCGTAGCCATGCGTGGAGCCGGGCACCGCGGTGCCGATCGGCGACAGGTACAGGTGGCTGATGCCCAGGCCGGCGTAGTACGGCACCTGCGCGGCGGCGTCGAGCAGGGTGAACCCGGCGTGCAATTGCAGGCGGGCGGTGGCGCGCAGCGGGATCAGGCTCATCGGTCGGTTCCTTGCGCGGCGGAGGCGATGCGGCGGGCTTGCGCGAACGCGTCCAGGCGGGCGTCGAGCAGCGCGCTGGCGTCCGTCGCGTCCGGCGGCGGCAGGCGCCGGCGCCAGTTCGGATGGCCGTCGACGGTGCCCGGCAGATTGGGTTGCTGGTCCAGCCCCAGCGCGTCCTCGGCCGGCAGCAGCGCCAGTGGCGAGGGCGTGGCGGCGACGAAGCGCAGCGCGTCCAGTTCGGGGTCGCGCGCCTGCGCCTGCGGCAGCGCCGCGGCGACCGCGCCGTCCATGCTGGCGACGTCGGCGGCGCGGGTCAGGTGGTCGGCGCGTTGCTGCGTGGCATCGGACAGCTGCAGGCGCCGGCGCCAGTCGATGTCCTCGCCGCGGCGCCAGCCGCGCAGGGTCGGCAGGTCGTGGGTGGTGGTGGTGGCGATCGCATCGCCGCGCCAGCGCGCCGGCGGCAGGAAGGCGCCCTTGGCGTCGCGGGTGAACAGCAGCACGTCGATGCCCATCACTCCGCGCTGCGACAGCTCGGCGCGGATGCCGTCCGGCACCACGCCCAGGTCTTCGCCGATCACGATCGCGCGGTGCCGCCACGATTCCAGCGCCAGCAGGCGCAACAGGTCGTGCAGCGGATAGCGCAGGTACACGCCGTCGGCGGAACTGGCGCCGCGCGGAATCGTCCACAGCCGCAGCAGGCCGAGGATGTGGTCGATGCGCACGCCGCCGCGGTCGCGCAGCACCGCGCGCAGCAGCTCGAGGAACGGCGCGTAGCCGGTGGCACGCAGCCCGGTCGGCGAGTAGCCGCCGATGCCCCAGGCTTGGCCGTCGCCGTTGAACGCGTCCGGCGGTGCGCCCAGTTCCAGCCCGGCCAACACCGCCTGCGGCCAGGCCGCGGCTTCGGCGCCGCCGGGATCGAAGCCCACCGCCAGGTCGGCGATCAGGCCGATGCCCATGCCGGCATCGCGCGCCTGTCGCTGCACGCCGGCCCAGCTGCGCGCGGCCAGCCATTGCGCGAAGCGGTGCAGGGCCGGATCGGCATCGCCGAAATCGCGTGCGGCGAACGCGGCGTAGTCGCGCAAGGCGGCGCCGCGTTCTTGCTCGAATGCGGCGAAATCCGCATGCAAGGCGGCGTCGGCCTGGGCGAAGTCGGCATGCAGCTGGCGCAGCCACTGCCACTTCGCCGCGGCCGAGGCCGGCCAGTCGATCAGCTCGCGCGCCTGCGCCTCGGCGAAGGCCTGCTCCAGCCCGGCCGCCTGCAGGGCGCGCTGCGCCGCGGCGGCGCCGAGCACGCGCGCCGGGGCGGCCTGCAACGGGTCGAGGAAGCGGCGGTCGCCGGGCGAATACGGGCTGTAGTGGCTGCCGACCGGCCGCGCCGCGTGCACCGGGCTCAGCGCGATCGCATCGCCACCGGCCGCGGCGATGCGATCGGCCCAGGCGGCGACGCCGTCCGCGTCGCCGATGCCGGCGTCGCGCGGACCTTGTGCCGAATACACCTGCAGCGACAGACCCCAACGCCGCGGCGCGTCCTCGCCGACCGCCTCGGCGACGCCGTAGCAGCGCGTCGGCGCCAGCGCCAGCGTGGTGTGCTGGTCGCCGTGCTGCAGGGTCCAGTAGCCGTGCGTGTCCAGCGCCGCGACGCGGCCCTGCGCATCGAAGCGGCCGTCGCGTTGGCTGCCGTCTTCGTGTTCGAGCCGGTATGCCGCGCCGGGGGTGCCGCCAGCATCGATCGGCGTGCCGACGTCGGCGGTCAGCAACGGTGCGGTGGTGGCGCTGGCCTGCAGCCGGCGCAGGCTGTCGCGGCAGGCGGCATCGTCGCGCGCGTCCAGGCCGAGCGCGCCGAGCACGCTGCGCAGCGTGTCCGGGCCGACGCTGCGCGGCGTGTCGGATGCGTCGATCCAGTCGACCAGCAGGCCGGCGGCGGAGGCCAGGGTGTGCAGGGGGGTGTCGGTCATGGGCAAGTCGGAGCCGCGGCAGTGATGGAGGGAGGACGTGCACCCGCCGTCGCCGGTGCCGCGCACGGCAAGGCCTGCGCGTCGGTCGGCGACCAACGGAACGGCCAGCTTGCCGGGGACGCTGTCGCGATGGCGTCGCGACAGCGTGCGGTCACGGTGTGGAACCGGGACGGTAGCGCGCGACGAAGGCGTTGGGCGGCAGCTGCGCTGGATCGTCGCCGGCGTTTTCGGCATGCACGGTGGCGCCGGGCAGGTCCAGCGCCACCGGCGCCTGTCCGAAGTTCGCGGCCACGTGCCACTCGCCGTCGCCCAGCGTCCAGCCTGCAGCCACCGCCTTCGGCCCCAGCGTGCGTGCGCCCAGCGCGCGTGCCTGCGCCAGCGCCGGCACCAGGTGCTGGCGGCGCAGGGCCATCAGCGCCACGAACCAGTCGCGCCAGCGCGCGCCGTCGCCGTGGGTGGCATCGCTGATGTCGGGAATGGACGCCTGGAACGTGCTCGGCGCGTTCGGGTCGGGAATGGTCGCGCGCTGCTGCGGATCGGCGAACGCGGCGAAATGCGCGAACTCGCGGCGCCGGCCTTCGCGCACCGCTTCGTCCAGCGGCGGCGCGAAATCGGTGAAGAACAGGAACGGGGTGCGGCTGCCCCACGGTTCGCCCATGAAGAACAGCGGGATCATCGGGGTCAGTGCGGTCAGCGCCAGCGCCGCGCGCAGCGCCGGCTCGGAGACCTGGGTGATCAGCCGGTCGCCGCGCGCGCGGTTGCCGATCTGGTCGTGGTTCTGCGCGAAGATCACGAACTTGTGCGGCGGCAGCTGCGCGCTCGGTTCGCCGCGCGCATGCCCGCGGTGATCGGCCTGGCCCTGGTAGGCGAAGCCTTCGCCGAGCACCCGCGCCAGGTGCTGCGCCGGCGCATCGGCGAAGCCGGCGTAGTAGCCCTCGTCCTCGCCGGTCAGCAGCACGTGCAGACTGTTGTGGAAATCGTCGTCCCATTGCGCGCTGTAGCCGCGCTCCAGCACGCCGGCCTGGTTGGCTTCGTTCTCCAGCACCAGATGCACGTGGCGCCCGGCCGGCACGCTGGCCATGATCGCCTCGCGCAAGGTGTCCAGGAACGCGTTGGGCACGATCGCGTGCACCGCGTCCAGGCGTAGGCCGTCGAAGCGGTACTCGTGCAGCCACATCAGCGCGTTGTCGATGAAGTAGCGCTGCACCGGCGCCAGCCGGAAGTCGATCGCTGCGCCCCACGGGGTCGGCGCGTCTTCGCGGAAGAACGGCGAGGCGTACTGGCCCAGGTAATTGCCGTCCGGGCCGAAGTGGTTGTAGACCACGTCCAGGAACACGCTCAGGCCCAGCCCGTGCGCCTCGTCGATCAGCGCCTTGAGTTCGTCCGGATGGCCGTAGGCGGCCGCCGGCGCATACGGCAGCACGCCGTCGTAGCCCCAGTTGTGGCGGCCGGGGAATGCGGCCAGCGGCATCAGTTCGATCGCGGTGACGCCCAGTGCCGCCAGCGTCTGCAATTGCGCGCGCAGCCCGGCGTAGCCGCCGCAGGCGCCGACGTGCAGTTCGTAGAACACCGTTTCCGCCCACGGCCGGCCGCGCCAGGCGTCGTGCTTCCAGCGGTAGCCGTCGCTGGCCAGCACCGCGCTGGCGCCATGCACGCCGTCGGGCTGCCAGCGCGAGGCCGGATCCGGCACCGGCTCGCCGCCGTCGATCGCGTAGCGGTAGCGGGTGCCGGCGGGGCAGGCGAGGGTGGCGCTGAAGTAGCCGTCCGCGGCGGCGGCCAGCGCTTGTCGGCTGCCGTCGTCGAACACCAGCTCCACGGCGGTGGCGTCCGGCGCCCACAGCGCGAACGCGACTTCGCCGGTCGCGGTCGGCCAGGCGCCCTGGCGCAGCGCGGCGGGCGGCGCCGCTGCAGCGGAGCCGGTCGATGATGCGTTCGTTGCGATGTTCACGTCAGTGCTCCGCTTGCAACCAGAGGGTGGACAGCGGCGGCAGGGTCAGCGCCAGCGATTGCGCATGCCCATGCATCGGCTGCGCCACGGTGCGCAGGACGCCGCCGTTACCCTGGTTGGAACCGCCGTAGTAGCCGCTGTCGCTGTTGAGGATTTCGCGCCACTGCCCGCTGCGCGGCACGCCGAGGCAGTAGCCGTGGTGCACGCTCGGGGTGAAGTTGCTTACCGCCAGCAGCGGCGGCGCGCCGCCATCGCGATCGTGGCGCACGAAGGCGAATACGCTGTTGCGGTGGTCGTCGGCCACGCTCCATTCGAAGCCGTCGGCGCTGCGGTCGCTGCGGTACAGCGCCGGCAGCGCGCGCAGCTGCCGGTTGAGGTCGGCGACCAGCCGCGCCACGCCGCGATGCTCCGGGCGCTGCGCCTGCGCCCAGTCCAGCGCGCGGTCGTGGTCCCATTCCTGCCATTGTCCGAACTCGCCACCCATGAACAGCAGCTTGCGCCCCGGGTGGGCCCACATGAAGGCCAGGTAGGCGCGCAGGTTGGCGAAGCGCTGCCAGTTGTCGCCGGGCATCTTGGCCAGCAGCGATCCCTTGCCGGGCGCCACTTCGTCGTGCGACAGCGGCAGCACGAAGTGCTCGGAGAACGCGTACACCAGGCCGAAGGTCATCTCGCTGTGGTGGTGCGGGCGGTGGATCGGGTCGCGCCGCATGTAGCTCAGCGTGTCGTGCATCCAGCCCATGTTCCACTTGTGGCTGAAACCCAGCCCGCCCTGCTGCAGCGGCGCGGTCACGCCCGGCCAGGCGGTGGATTCCTCGGCCATCACCCGCACCCCGGGGAAGCGCTGCGCGATCTCGGCGTTGAGCTGGCGCAGGAACGCGATCGCCTCCAGGTTCTCGCGCCCGCCTTCGGCGTTGGGCACCCACTCGCCCTCGTTGCGGCCGTAGTCGCGGTACAGCATCGCCGCCACCGCATCCACACGCAGGCCGTCGACGTGGAAGCGTTCGATCCACTCCAGCGCGCTGCCGATCAGGTAGGCGACGACTTCGGCGCGGCCGTAGTTGTAGATCAGGGTGTTCCACTCGCGGTGCACGCCTTCGCGCGGATCGGCGTGCTCGTACAGCGCGGTGCCGTCGAAGCGCTGCAGGCCGTGCGCGTCGTCGGGGAAATGCGCGCTGACCCAGTCCAGGATCACGCCGATCCCGGCCTGGTGGCAGGCATCGACGAAGCGCGCGAAGCCGTCGGCGTCGCCGTGCCGCGCGGTTGGCGCGTACAGGCCCAGCGGCTGGTAGCCCCAGGAGCCGCCGAACGGATATTCGGTGATCGGCAGCAGTTCGATATGGGTGAAGCCCAGCTCCTGCACGTACGGGATCAGTTGCGCGGCCAGCGCATCCCACTGCAGCGGCTGGCCCTGTGCGTCGTGGCGCCAGGAGCCGGCGTGCAGCTCGTAGATGCTCATCGGCTGTGCGGCGCCGGCGCGCGCCTGGCGCTGCGCCAGCCATTCCGTGTCGTGCCAGGCGAAGCCGGCGGGACTCGGCACCACCGAAGCGGTGTCCGGCGCGCGCGTGCTGTGCCGCGCGACCGGATCGGCCTTGCGCGGCAGCGGCATGCCGTCGGCGGCCAGGATCTCGTACTGGTAGTGCTCGCCGCCGCGCAGCCCGGGCACGAACAGCTCCCAGACCCCGGCCTCGCGGCGCAGCCGCATCGGATGGCGGCGCCCGTCCCAGCCGTTGAAGTCGCCGACCAGCGCGACCCGGCGCGCCTGCGGCGCCCACACCGCGAAGCGCACCCCGTCCACCGTGCCGACGCGGGTATGGTGCGCGCCCAGCGCGGTGCGCAGCGCGGCGCCGTCGCCGGCGGCCATGCCCTGCAGCCACGCCGCGTCCAGCACCGGGCCGAACGCGTACGGGTCGTCGCTTTCCTGCACCGCGTCCGGCCACACGATGCGCAGCCGGTACGGCATCGCGGTCTTCAATTCGCCTTCGAACAGGCCCTTGGCCTGCGGATGCGCGCGCATCCGCGCCACCAGCTTGCCGGACCCGTCGAGCAGGCCGAGCGCGTCGGCGCCCGGCACCAGCGCGCGCACCCGCACCGTGCCGTCTGCGGCCGCGTGCGGACCCAGCCAGGCGAACGCGTCCACCGCCTCGCCGCGCGCCAGCGCCTGCAGCGCCAGCCGTTCCTGCTCGTCGTCCGCCGCTTCCAGCGGCGCGTCCCACACCGGCGTCGTGTCCGCCGACCGTTCCCGCTCGCTCATGCCACCGCCGTCGCCGACGTCGGAGCCGCAGTACGGTCGTACAGGGCCATGTACTTGCGGCCGGCCAGGTCCCAACCGCTGGGCCGCAGCATCGCCGCGCGGCGCATCGCCTGCAGCAGGCGCGGCAGGCGGAAGGTGCGGAACGCGCGCTGCAGGCAGCGGCGCAGGCCGTCGGCGGACGGGTCCTCGAACAGGAAGCCGGTCACCCCGTCGTCCACGGTATCGATCAGACCGCCGGTGGCGTGCGCGATCGGCAGGCTGCCGAAGCGCTGCGCGTACATCTGGCTCAGCCCGCACGGCTCGAAGCGCGACGGCATCAGCAGGAAGTCCGAGCCGGCGAACATGCGCCGCGCCAGGCGTTCCTCGAAGCCGATGTGGGCGCCGACCTGGCCGGGGAAGCGCCGCGCCAGTGCCGCCACCGCCTGCTCGATCTGCGGCTCGCCGCCGCCGATCACCACGATCTGGCCGCCGGCGGCGACGATCTGCGGCGCCACCTCGCAGATCAGGTCCAGGCCCTTCTGGTGCACAAGCCGCGACACCACCGCGAACAGCGGCCCGTCGCTGTCGATCAGGCCGAACGCGCGGCGCACATGGGCGGCGTTCTCGCGCTTGCCCTGGAACTGGTCGATGCCGAAATGGGCATGCAGGTGGTCGTCGGTGCGCGGGTCCCAGCTGGCGTCGATGCCGTTGACGATGCCGCTGAGGCGGCCGCTGGCGGCACGCCGGGCCAGCAGCGAGTCCAGGCCGCAGCCCTGCGCCGGGCCGGTGATCTGCGCGGCGTAGCTGACGCTGACCGTGTTGACGTGCTCGGCGTGGACGATGCCGGCGCGCAGGAACGACATCTGCCCGTAGAACTCCAGGTCCTGCAGGCCCTCGTTCGGAATGCCCAGGGCCGCGGCCATTGAATATGGGAACAGGCCCTGGTAGGCCAGGTTGTGGATGGTCAGCAGGCACGGTGTGCGGCCGCCGGACCAGCGCACGTAGGCGGCGGCCAGCGCGCACGGCCAGTCGTTGAGGTGCAGCAGGTCCGGGCTCCAGTCCAGCCCGGCGCGGCCGCCGGCGATCTGCGCGGCGGCGTGCGACAGCGTGGCGAAGCGCAGCGCGTTGTCTTCCCAGTCGCGGCCCTCGCTGGACACGTACGGCGAACCCTGGCGCTCGAACAGCTGCGGGCACAGCAGCACGTACACGCACAGGCCGTCGGGGCGGTCCGCGCGGCCCAGCGCGCAAGCCGGCAGGCCGGCATGGGCGGCGATCTGGCCGACGATCTGCAGCGGGCCGGTCTTGCGCAGCACCGCCGGATAGCCCGGAATCAACACGCGGATGTCGCAGCTGCCGCGCAGCGCGCGCGGCAACGCCGCGGCCACGTCGCCGAGCCCGCCGGCCTTGATGAAGTCGGCCATCTCCGAGGTCACGAACAGGCTGGCGCGGCGCGCGGCCGGCTGCAGCTTGACGGTGACCTCGGCGGCGCGGATGAAGCGGCCGCGCGCGTCGCGATGGCGGCGCCGGGGGGCGCGCAGGACCGGATGGGTATCGCGTTGTCTATCGGGCAGATCGGCGAGCGTAGGGGGCGACATGGCAGTTCCGTCGAAGAGGGGGAGACGGGGGACACGGAAAGCAACTGCCGCCGCATGCCCGGACAGGCGCGCGGCGTAAAACCAAAGATGGAATGAGGTACAGCGGACAAGCGGGTCAGCGCTTCTTCAGCAATGTACGAATGCGGCGATAAAAGGGGTGTGAAGTGCGCGTGTTGTCTACGCTACAGCCGGCCTGCTACCGCATAGTGAAGCGGCCGCAATGCAGGCGGCAGTACGGGCAGACAGCCATGAATCGTTTAGCTTCGTTTTCCGCGCCGCGGCCACTCGCGCCAGGCGGCGTCAACGCGCGGGTATCGGGGGCTTCATCCGGGCTGTGCTGCAATGCCGGCATGAACCTACCTGATCAACGCATGCGTCGCGAACTCGATGGCTTCGTGCTGGACGCCGTCCTCGCCGCGGGGCCGGATGGGGTGCTGCTGCCGCAGATCCGGATCTCGTCCGACGACGGCGCGCTCCTCGGCCGGCATGAATTCGACGGCGTCTACTTCGGCGATGTCCGTGCCGGCGAGCACTTCGTCGCCGAACGGTTGGCGGCGATCCGTTCGGCGCAGTACGGCAAGCTGGTGTTCGGCTGAACGAGCCGCGCGCCGGCTAGTGGGCGGGCTGCAGGCGCTGCAGCGCCGCCAGCAGGCCAGAATGGCTGTACGGCTTGGACAGGAAGCCGGTATGCGCGGGCAGCGTCGCGGTCTCGGGGTTCTTCATGCCGGAGGTGAGCAGGGCGGGGATGGTGACCGCGCGCCGGCGCAGTTCGCGCACCATGGTCACGCCGTCGCAGCCGGGCATCTGCACGTCGCTGAAGATCAGGTCCACGTCCGGATGCTGCTCCAGCAGCTGGAGCGCCTCGTTCGCGGTGCCGGCGCTCAGCACGCGATAGCCATCGGCGTCGAGCATCATCGCAGCCAATTCCCGGATCGTCTGGTCGTCCTCCACCAAAAGAATTGTGGTGAGGGCGCAAGTCCCGCGCATAATGCTGATGCCATCGGCTTCGTTGTCCGCAGCTTCACCACTGAGGGGTGAAGCGCTGGTGACGCCACGATGATGCCGATATCCTCGGCCTCCCAATCGCGAGACGTCGCTTGCCCACTCACGCCCGCTATCGACAGATCGTCGAACTCTCGCACGACTGCATCAAGGAGATCGGCCGCGACGGCGTCGTGCGCTCGATCAACACGCACGGCCTGGGCCTGCTGGGCGCGGCGGAGCCCAAGCGCATCGTCGGCCACGAATGGGTGGGGCTGTGGCCGGAGGAGATGCGGCCGCTCGCGGAAACCGCGCTCGCCACGGCGCTGCGCAACGAACAGTACGAATTCTGGGCGCAGCGCCCGACCCTGGACGGCCGCCCGCGCTGGTGGCACGTGCTGGCCAGCCCGCTGACCAACGCGCAGGCCGAAGTGGAAAGCGTGCTGGTGATCAGCCGCGACATCACCGAGCACCGCCAGATCGAGCAGGCCCTGCGCACCCTCGGCGACCTGCCGCAGGCCGGCGCCGCGCCGCCGCCGGCGGTCAGCGAGGCGCTGGGGCGGCAGCAACTGCAGGCCGAACATACCCAGCTGCGCGGGCAACTGGACATCGCCCTGGCCGCGCAGCGCGTCGCCGAGCGGGCGATGACCCAGGCGCAGAAGGGCGAGGCGATCGGGCAGATGCTTGCCGGCATCGTCCACGACTTCAACAACATGCTGCAGACCGCGATGACCTCGGTGAGCATGGTCGCCGAACATCCGCAGCGGTTGCAGCCGGACCAGCGCAAGCTGCTCGGCATCGCCGGCGAGGCGCTGCAGCATGGCGCGCGGATGACCCGGCGCCTGCTCGGCTTCGCTCGCGCGCACCCGGTCAAGCCGGAGTGGCTGGACCTGTGCGAGGTGGTCGTGCAGATGCAGCCGCTGCTGGCGCAGGCGCTGGGCGGGGAAATGCAGCTGCAGCTGGCAACTGCCGACGGCGCCGCGACGACCTATGCCGACCGCGGCTCGGTGGAGCAGGCGGTGATGAACCTGGCCCTGAACGCGCGCGACGCCTGCCAGCCGGGCGACGTGGTGTCGATCCGCTGCGGCACCTTGCACGTGCCGGCCACGCACGAGGCGGCGGCGCTGCGCCAGCCCGGCCGCTACGTGACCCTGGCGGTCAGCGACCAGGGCGAGGGCATGTCCGAGGAGACCAAGTCGCGGCTGTTCGAGGCGTACTTCACCACCAAGCCCGAGGGCAAGGGTACCGGCCTGGGCCTGGCCCAGGTCTACGGCCTGGTGCGCCAGGCCGGCGGCTTCGTCGACGTGGATTCCGAACTGGGCCGCGGTACCATCATCACCCTGGCGTTCCCGTATGTCGCCGCCGCGCCGCCGGGCGAGCGCGACGACGGCGCGACGCTGCCGGCACTGGCCTGAGCTGACCGACTTGAGCCACCGGCTCAGCGTGCCGGCAGCCGCTCGCTCACGCTGACCGCGAACGCGTCGTGCAGCAGCCGCAACGCGCGCTGCTGGCGCGCCGCGCCGAACGTGGCGCAGCACGACGGCGGCACCTGCACCTGGAAATCGCGCATCCGCGCATCGATCGCGGTGGCCAGTACGCAGGCGTCGGTGGCCACGCCGGTGACCAGCAGGCGCGTAGCCTGCAATCGCGACAACAGGATCTGCAGCGCCGAATCCAGGAAGGCCGAATGCTTCGGCTTGAGCACGTAGTAGTCCTGCGGCTGCGGCGCCAGCAGCTTGGCGATCTGCGCGCCGCGCTGCGCCGGGTCGGCGCACAGCGTCCACAGGCCTTCGAAATCGGTCTGCCAGTCGGCGAAGTTGTCGTTGGCGAACACCACCGGCCAGTCGCGGCGGTGGAAGCGCGCCCGCAGCTGCGCGATGCGTTCGGCCACCGGCAGCGCCGCCTTGGCCAGGCGCGCGCCGTCGGGGAAATCGAAGCGGCTGACCATGTCCACGATCAGCAGCGCCGGCCGGCTCATGACGTCCGCTCACGGTGTTCGCGCAGGCGCCGCCGTTTCAGCGTCTGCAGCAGTTGCCCGGCCACGGCGGTCAGCAGCACCAGCGTGTTGGTCGCCACGAACACGTAGTTGCGCAGGGCCGCGCTGTACACGATGAACAGCAGCGAGGCACTGATCTGGCCGACGAACAGCCAGGCCGACACCGCTTGCACGTCGGGCGCGCGCCACTGCTTGTGGATCTGCCGCAGCAGCGTCGCCACCAGGATCAGCGTCGCCGCCCAGCCGACGAGATCCAGCGGCTTCATCGGCTCCTCCTTCGCGACCGCGTAGCGTTGCCGCGCGGCACGCAGCGCGCCTGCGTCGGTGGGACGATATTGTCGATGCGATCGATGCGTGGCGCGGCGGCCGGATGGACGCCTGGCGCCACTGCCTGGGACGGTTGGCGCATCTGCGCTGCCTCCTTTGCGGGACCGCTTGCCATGTTCTCCGCGCGCGGTGAAACGCGAGTGAGCGCGGCGGATGGCTGAACGGACCGCAGGCGGCGCCGCGGTCGCGTTCTCGGCGATCTTCGCGAAAGCTTACTATTTAAGGTTTACAGTGGCGGCCGTATTTTGCCCGCCCGACAGGAGAGAACGTGGGTACGAGTGGCAATCACAGCAACACGGCGCCGTTCGCGGTGCCAGGGCACGCTGCGGCCAGGTCCGGATCGCGGCGCTGCGCTGCCCGACGAGGCTGGCGGAACGCATGAGCATGGTCGTCCCCCCACCGACCCTGCCCGACGCCGTTTCCCTCGATGCCGGCCACGCGGTGCTGCCGCCCGAGGCGCCATTGCCGATGCCGGTGCAGACCCTACGCGAGGGCAAGCTGCGCAACAAGCGCCTGCCCACCACGCCGGTCGGCATGTTCTGGCGGCGGCTGTACGTGTTCGGCAGCACCGCCTTGATGACCGCCTACGCCAGCGTGCTGATCGCCAAGGTGCTGTTGATCGGTGGCGTCAGCGTGCTCGAAGCCTGCCTGATGGCGCTGTTCATCCCGCTGTTCGCGTGGATCGCGTTTTCGTTCGTCAGCGCGCTGGCCGGGTTCGTGACCCTGGTGTTCGGCGGCGGGCGCAAGCTCGGCATCGATCCGGACGCGCCGCTGCCGAGCGTGCGCAGCCGCACCGCGTTGCTGATGCCGACCTACAACGAGGATCCGCACCGGCTGATGGCCGGGTTGCAGGCGATCTACGAATCGGTCGAGGCCACCGGCCAGATCGCGCACTTCGATTTCTTCATCCTCAGCGACACCACCCGCGCCGCGGTCGGGACCGAGGAAGAAGAGGTCTACGCCGACCTGGTCGCGCGCACCGGCGGCCACGGCCGCATCTACTACCGGCGCCGCGCCGACAACGCCGAGCGCAAGGCCGGCAACATCGCCGACTGGGTGCGCCGATTCGGCGGCGCCTACCCGCAGATGCTGATCCTGGACGCCGACAGCCTGATGACCGGCGAGACCATCGTGCGCCTGGTCGCGGGCATGGAAGACCATCCCGACGTCGGCCTGATCCAGACCCTGCCGGAAGTGGTCAACGGCAACAGCTTGTTCGCGCGCATGCAGCAGTTCGGCGGCCGCGTCTACGGCCCGGTGATCGCCTACGGCGTGGCCTGGTGGCACGGCGCGGAGAGCAACTACTGGGGCCACAACGCGGTGATCCGCACCCAGGCCTTCGCCGAACAGGCCGGCCTGCCGGCGCTGCCCGGGCGCAAGCCGTTCGGCGGTCACGTGCTCAGCCACGATTTCGTCGAGGCCGCGCTGATGCGCCGCGGCGGCTGGGCCACGCACATGGTGCCGTACCTGCAGGGCAGCTACGAGGAAGGCCCGCCGACGCTGACCGACCTGCTGGTGCGCGACCGCCGCTGGTGTCAGGGCAACCTGCAGCATTCCAAGGTGGTCTTCGCGCGCGGCCTGCACTGGATCAGCCGCATGCACATGATGATCGGCATCGGCCATTACTTCACCGCGCCGATGTGGGGCCTGCTGATGCTGATCGGCATCGCCATCCCGCTGCAGAGCGACGGCTTCGACCTGGTCGCCACGGTGGTGTCCCCGTTCTCGCCGGCGCGCTACTGGCACCAGCAGGATTCGACCCGGGTGTTCTGGGTGTTCGCGGTGACCATGTTCGTGCTGCTGGCGCCGAAGGTGCTGGGCTACTTCGCCATGCTGCTCAAACCCGAGGAGCGCCGCGGCTGCGGCGGGGCGCTGCGCGCGCTGCTGAGCATGCTGCTGGAGACCGTGCTGGCGGCGCTGATGGCGCCGGTGGTGATGTACGTGCAGTCGCGCGGCGTGGCCGAAGTGCTGGCCGGCAAGGATTCGGGCTGGGACGCGCAGCAGCGCGACGACGGCCGCCTGTCGTGGCTGGCGCTGGCGCGCAGCTATGGCGGCCTCAGCGCGTTCGGGCTGCTGATGGGCGCGATGGCCTACGTGGTGTCGCCGTCGCTGGCGATGTGGATGGCGCCGGTGGTGATCGGCATGGCGCTGGCGATCCCGGTGGTCGCGGTGAGCTCCTCGCGCGCGGCCGGATTGTGGCTGCGCCAGCTGCGCATCCTGGCCATTCCCGAAGAGCGGCAGCCGCCGGCGGTGCTGCTGCGCGCCGGCGAATTGCGCCGCGCCGCGGCCGCGCGGCGCATCGCCGGCTGACCCGGGCGGCCGACGCGGCAGGCATAATGCGCCCCATCTCGATGGGGACCGCGCGCATGCTGGAAACAGTGGAACACGAAACCGCCGCTTCGCCGGCATGGACCGTGCTGTGGTTGCACGGGCTCGGTGCCGACGGCAACGACTTCGCGCCGCTGGTGCCGGAACTGCTGCGGCCGGGCTGGCCGGCGCTGCGCTTCGTGTTCCCGCACGCGCCGGTGCGCGCGGTGACGATCAACAACGGCGTGCGCATGCGCGCCTGGTACGACATCGTCAGTCCCGATTTTTCCAACCGCGCCGACAGCGCCGGCGTGACCGCCTCGGTCGCGCAGGTCGAGGAACTGATCGCGCGCGAGCACGAACGCGGGGTGCCCGCCGAGCGCCTGTTGCTGGCCGGTTTCTCGCAGGGCGGCGCCATCACCCTGGCCGCCGGGCTGCGCCGCGAACGGCCGCTGGCCGGCTTGATCGCGCTGTCCACCTACCTGCCGGACGTGGCCGACGTCGCCCGCTGGCATGCGCCGGCCGCGCTGTCGCAGCCGCTGTTCATGGCCCACGGCCAGGGCGATCCGGTGATCCCGCAACCCTATGCCGAGCAGACCGCGCAGGCGCTGCAGGCGCTGGGCATGCCGGTGCAGTGGCGGCGCTATCCGATGGCGCACCAGGTCTGCGCCGAGGAGATCGCCGATCTGCGCGACTGGATGAGCGCGCGCTTCGCCGCCGGCTGAGGCGCGGCCACGGCGCGCGGCGCGGGGCGCCGGGGCGAGCCCCTGCCGCTGAGGCGCGGATGACGGCCCGGCGGCGGCGGGGCTACTATGCGGCGAGACCGCGCTCCAGCCCACTGAGGTGACGTACGTGAAGGTGGTGATCGCCGACGACGAACCCCTGGCGCGCGAGCGCTTGCGCGCGCTGCTGGCAGAGCATGCCGGCGTCGAGGTGGTGGCCGAGGCCGGCAATGGCCTGGAAGCGCTGCACGCCTGCGCCGAATTGCGCCCGGATCTGGTGCTGCTGGATATCGCCATGCCCGGCGTCGACGGGCTGGAGACCGCGCGCCACCTGGCCAGCTTCGAGCCGCGTCCGGCGGTGGTGTTCTGCACCGCCTACGATGCGCACGCGCTGTCCGCGTTCGAGGCCGCGGCCATCGACTACCTGATGAAACCGGTGCGCGCCGAGCGGCTGGCGGCGGCGTTGGAGCGCGCGCGCACGTTCATGGCCGGTCGTCGCGGCAGCGTCGGCGCCACGCCGCTGGAACAGCGCCGCACCCACCTGTGCGCGCGGCTGCGCGGCAGCCTGCGCTTGATCCCGGTCGACGACATCCACTACCTGCAGGCCGAGGAAAAGTACGTGGTGGTGCACCATGCGCGCGGCGAGGACCTGATCGAGGAATCGCTGAAGTCGCTGGAAGAGGAATTCGCCGAGCGCTTCGTGCGCATCCACCGCAACTGCCTGGTCGCGCGCCACGAACTGGTCGAGCTGCGACGCCTGGGCGAGGGCCAGGTGCATGCGGTGCTGCGCCATGGCAAGCAGCCGCTGGAAGTGAGCCGGCGCTGCGTGGCGCAGTTGCGGCAGGAGATCCGTTATCTGTGAGGGGGCCGGGAGTGGGGATTCGGGATGGCCGGTGGAGTGGTTGCGGCAAGCGGGGTTCGGGATCGGGAGCGGATGAGCGGGCATTCGGCTGCGAAGGCCGGGATGGATGGAGGCGCTTTCCGCGATAATGGGCCGATGAAGATCCTGCGCATCGCCACCCGCAAAAGCCCGCTCGCCCTGTGGCAGAGCGAACACGTCGCCGCGTGCCTGCGCCAGGCGCATCCGCAGCTGGAAGTGGTGCTGGTGCCGATGAGTACCCGTGGCGACGAGGTGCTGGACCGCTCGCTGGCGGCGATCGGCGGCAAGGGCCTGTTCCTGAAGGAGCTGGAATTGGCGATGCTGCGCGGCGAGGCCGATTGCGCGGTGCATTCGCTCAAGGACGTGCCGATGGAACTGGATCCGCCGTTCGTGCTGCCGGCGATCCTGGCGCGCGCCGACCCGGCCGATGCGCTGATTTCCAACCTGTACGCGTCGCTGGACGCGCTGCCGCTGGGCGCGCGGGTGGGCACCTCCTCGCTGCGCCGCCAGGCGCAGCTGCGCGCGCGGCGCCCGGACCTGCAGCTGCAGGACCTGCGCGGCAACGTCAACACGCGCCTGGCCAAGCTCGACAACGGCGGCTACGACGGGATCGTGCTGGCCTGCGCCGGCCTGCAGCGGCTCGGCCTGGAGGCGCGCATCACCCAGCGCCTGCAGGCGCCGGACTGGCTGCCGGCGCCGGCGCAGGGCGCCATCGCGGTGGAATGCCGCGGCGACGCCGCGGTCGCGCTGGACCTGTTCGCCGCACTGGACCATGCGCCCACCCGCACCTGCGTGGAGGCCGAGCGGGCGATGAACCGCGCGCTGCACGGCAGCTGCCATGTGCCGGTGGCCGCCTTTGCGCAATGGCGCGGCGAGGACCTGCTGCTGCAGGGCCTGGTCGGCGGCGTCGCCGACGGGCGCCTGGTGCGTGCCGAACTGCAGCGCACCGCGCAGGACCCGGAGGCGCTGGGCGAAGCGGTGGCCGAAGCGCTGCTGGGCGCCGGCGCGCGCGAGCTGCTGGATGCCGCGCTACCGGGCTGAGAGGTCCGGCCCAGGCGCCCGTTGCATCCGGACAATTGGGTCTATGCGTGCAGCGAGCCCGTCTGCGGGCAGTGAACCCTGTAGGAGCGGCTTCAGCCGCGACAGGCGTTACCGGTAACGCCTGTCGCGGCTGAAGCCGCTCCTACAAAAAACAAAAACCATCGTCAGCCGAAACGGCCGGTCGAATGACCCAGAGCGGCAGCCCCGATCAGTGAGGCCGCGCCGCATGCTGTTCCGAGTCCCGAGTCCCGAGTCCCGAGTCCCGGCCCTACCTGAACTTGTAGACCACATTCATCGTGGTCAACGTATCGGTCTTCTTCTTGTCGTCGCTGACGTCGCTGTTGTGGCGCGCCTGCCAGCCGGCCTTCAGCGCCAGCCGCGAGTTCATGCTGACCGAGATGCCCAGGTCGTTCTGCGCGAAGGTGTTGTACGACCCCGACTCGACCAGCAGGGTATTGGCCAGTTCGGTGTTGGCGGTCAGGCCGTACTTGAAGTCGACCAGGCCGCGGCCGATCAGCCCGGTCTCGGTGCGATCCTCTTCCACGTCGTGGGCGCGGCGCACGCCGGGGCCGATCTGCACGTCCAGGCTCCTGTGGTCGCCGTCCATGATCCGCGTGCCGTAGCCGATGCCGATCGTGGCCAGGCGGTCGTAGGTGGCGAAATCGTCGCGCTCGTAGCGCAGCGAGGCGGTCAGCTGGCGGTGTTCGCCCAACTGCAGCGCGCTGCCGGCGCTGCCGGTATAGCGGTTGGAGGTGGTCTGGCGCACGCGCTCGGTGCTGCCGTCGTCGTTGGTGTTGGTGTACTCGGCGCTGGCGCGCAACCCGAACAGGTCGATGCTGTGGATCCAGTCGCCGTCCAGGTACTGGCCCTTGAGCCGGCCGTTGAAGCTCTCGTTGGAGCTGTTGCCGCGCGAGGAGGCGAAGCCCAGCTCGCCGGAGCCGCTCCACGGCGAACTGCCCGGTTCCGGTGGCGCGGCCACGTCGGCGGCCCAGGCTGGGGACGTACCCAGCAGCATCAAGGTGATCGCGGTTACTACGGCAGCGCGGCGGGGCATTGGCTCTTCTCTCCTGGTTTGGGGACGCAGCCTTCGGCTAACGAAATGGAAACGATTTCATCATACCGGATCCACATGACACCCCGGCCGCCGCCCGGCCACGGCTTCATCGGCGGTTTGGGCGCGGGGCCGGCCGCCAGGCGTATTTCCGCCACGGACTCAGACATAATCGGTGCCATGGACCGCTACGAACGCATCAATGCATTGCACCGGCTGCTCAAGTCCGCCCGCTACCCGGTGACGG
This sequence comes from Xanthomonas sp. CFBP 8443, assembly GCF_025666195.1. Classification (NCBI taxonomy): domain Bacteria; kingdom Pseudomonadati; phylum Pseudomonadota; class Gammaproteobacteria; order Lysobacterales; family Lysobacteraceae; genus Xanthomonas; species Xanthomonas sp. CFBP 8443. Next base: position 4,326,236 of record NZ_CP102592.1, on the reverse strand, counting down.
TGGCGCGGCTGCAGGACGAACTGGGCTGCTCCCGCGCCACCGTCTACCGCGACCTGGCGTTCCTGCGCGACGCGCTGATGGCCCCGGTCGAGGGCGACGGCGAGGCCGGGTTCCGCTACGAGTCCGGGGAGAGCGACCGCTTCGAACTGCCGGGGCTGTGGCTCAGCTCCGAGGAGCTGCACGCGCTGCTGGCCTCGCAGCAGCTGCTGGCGCGCACCGGCGGCGGGGTGTTGTCCTCGGTGCTGGCGCCGCTGCAGCAGCGCATCGAGAGCCTGCTGGCGGCGCAGGCCGGGGCCACCCACTGGCCGGTGGAGCGGGTGCGGGTGATCCCGCACCGCGGCCGCAAGCTCGACGAAGCCAGTTTCCGCACCGTCGCCTCGGCGGTGCTGGAGCGCAAGCGGCTGTCGTTCGACTACCGCGCCCGCTCCACCGACGAATCGACCAAGCGCACGGTGTCGCCGCAGCGCATCACCCACTACCGCGACAACTGGTACCTGGACGCCTGGGACCACGGCCGCGACGCGGTGCGCAGCTTCGCGGTGGACCGCATCAACCACGCGCGCCTGCTCGACCAGCCGGCGCAGGACGTGGCCGACGAGGAACTGGACTCGCAACTGGCGTCCAGCTACGGGATCTTCTCCGGCGCGCCCAAGGGCTGGGCGACGATCGTGTTCAGCCCCAAGGCGGCGCGCTGGGTCGCCGACGAGCACTGGCATTCCAAGCAGCAGGGGCGCTTCCTGGCCGACGGCCGCTACGAACTGAAGGTGCCGTACAGCGTCTCGCGCGAGCTGTTGATGGACGTGCTGCATTACGGCTCGGATGCGGAAATCGTCGAGCCGCGCTCGCTGCGCGAACAGGCCAAGGCGCTGCTGTCGCTGGCGCTGAGCAACTACAGCGACGACTAGCGTGTCGCTGCCACTGTAGGAGCGGCTTCAGCCGCGACAGGCAGCATCAGCCACGGTGCCGTCTGTCGCGGCTGATGGCCCGAGGCCAACCAGAGCCGCTCCTACAGTGTGCCCGCCGGCGGGTTGCCGTTGCTCAGGATGGTGCCGATGTTGGTCTCGATCCAGTCCACCAGCGCGTGCACGTGCGCGGCCGCGTCCTTGCCCAGCGGGGTCAGCGCGTAGTCCACGTGCGGCGGCACCACCGGGTGCGCGGTGCGCTGCACGAACCCGTCCGCTTCCAGCGCCTGCAGGGTCTGCGCCAGCATCTTCTCGCTGACCCCTTCCAGGCTGCGGCGCAGGTCGCCGAAGCGATGCGTGCCCTTGCGCAGCGCCACCAGCACCAGCACGCCCCAGCGGCTGGTCACATGGCTGAGCACGGCGCGCGAGGGGCAGTGTTGCGCGAACACCTGGCCGCGCGTGGCGTCCGCGGCGGGCGGGCGCGGCGAATCGCAGAGGGTCTCGGAAAGAACGCTGGCCAAGCGGTGCACCTGTCTGGGGGACGGACCGGCCTGATCATACGGAGGTCGGCTGGCGCCTCGCTGAGTGGCAGGCGATGGCGGTGCAACCTATTTGGGGAGCGGCGACACGTCTCAGGGCTCGCTCGGCACTTCGAAACCGAGCCTGCCGACCTGGTCGCGGCGCTGCGGCACGCGCTTGAGCTTGTCGACGTTGATCCCGTAGTCGCGGTCCAGCTTGCCCGCCAGTTCGCGGTATTGCTTGTGGTCCATGTCCGGCTCGCGCGCGAATATCCAGGCCAGGTCGCGGCCGGGATAGTCGATCAGCGCCCAGGAATAGTCCGGCGCGACCTCAAGGATGCGGTACTTGGTCGGCACCACGGCGAACAGCCAGGTGGTCCAGCGGCGGTCGCCGGTGCCCTCTTTGACCGTGGCGCGCGAAGTGATTTCCTTGACCGGCGCGTCGAAGCCCTCGCGGTACCGGTAGCGCACGGCGATCTTGCCGTCCTCCTTGAGCGTGTACTCGTCGCTGCTGGCGACATGGCCGCGCTCGGCGAAGTAGGGCACGTGCGCGATCACGTACCAGCGGCCCATGAAGCGCTTCAGGTCGATCGGCGGCTGCTGGGGCGCATGCTCCTCTGGGGATGTCGCCCGCGCCGCCGGCAGGGGGACGGCCATGCCGAGCAGCAGCATGGAGGCGAACAGGGAGAGCAGGCGCATAAGACAGGAATCCGGAGGCTTGAAGGGACAAGCTAGTGAGTATCGGGCGAAAGCCATGTCAATAGTGGGTCGCAGCCGTTGAGATGCGCGCGCGGCACGCTGCGCGCCTCATCACCGTTCCGGAGTCGCCGCCATGCCGATCGCCCCTTCGTCCCGTTCCGCCCGCGCGCCGCATCCCGGCCTGCGCCGCCTGGTGCTGCAGGCGCTGCTCGCCGGGCTGGCCTTGGTCCTGGTGTGGCCGGCCGCGCGCGGCTACAGCGAATGGCTGGGCTGGCGGCCGCTGTGGCTGCTGGGCATGCCGCTGAGCGCGTGGTGGGCGCTGCACCGCTTCCCGCTGCCGCTGCGGCCGTTGCGCCGGGGGTTGGCGCGGCTGCGGCCGCGGGTCCAGGCGCGGCGGCGCGCGCCGGCGTGGCGGGTCACCCGCGCAGCCTGACCTTCGGCAGGGGAGGGCCGCGTCCCCGCATGCTACGGTTCGGGGCTGTTCTCCTGGACCTGTCCCATGCCCTCTCTTGCCCATGCCTGCCTGCTTGCCGGACTGATTGCCTCCGGGACCGCCGCGGCGAAGGAAACCGCAATGCCCCAAGATCCCTATGCCTGGCTCGAAGACGTCACCGGCGCCAAGCCGCTGGACTGGGTCAAGGCGCAGAACGCCAAGACCGAGGCGCGGCTGACCGCGCAGCCGGGCTTCCAGGCGCGCGAGGCCGGCATCCGCGAAGTGCTGGATTCGGACGCGAAGATCCCGGCGGTGCAGAAGATCGGCCCGTACTACTACAACCTGTGGAAGGACCGCGAGCACGAGCGTGGTCTGTGGCGGCGCACCACCCTGGAGGAGTACCGCAAGCCCGAGCCGAAATGGGAGACGGTGCTGGACCTGGACGCGCTGAACAAGGCCGAGGGCGAGAACTGGGTGTGGCACGGCGCCGATTGCCTGCGCCCGGACTACCGCCGCTGCCTGATCGCGCTGTCGCGCGGCGGCGCCGACGCCGACGTCACCCGCGAGTTCGACCTGGGCAGCAAGCAGTGGGTCAAGGACGGCTTCTTCCGTCCCGAGGCCAAGGGCGGCCTGGGCTGGATCGACGCCGACACCGTCTACCTCTACACCGATTTCGGCGCCGGTTCGATGACCAGCTCCGGCTACCCGCGGGTGGTCAAGCAGTGGAAGCGCGGCACGGCGCTGCAGAGCGCGACGCCGGTCTACGAAGGCAAGCCGGAGGACATGTACATCGCCGCGATGCATGACGACACGCCCGGCTACGAGCGCGATTTCGTCAGCCGCACGCTGGCCTTCTACAACGATGAGCTGTACCTGCGGGGCGCCGACGGCCGCCTGACCAAGATCGACGTGCCCAACTCGGCCAACAAGCGCGTGCACCGGCAGTGGCTGACCCTGGAATTGCGCGATGCGTGGACCGTGGACGGCACCACCTATCCGGCCGGCGCGCTGCTGGTGGCCAAGTTCGACGACTTCATGGCCGGCAAGCGCGCGTTCCAGGTGGTGTTCACTCCGACCGAGACCACCTCGCTGGCCTCGTTCGCCTGGACCAAGTCGCGCCTGGTGCTGAACGTGCTCGACGACGTCAAGAGCCGGTTGTGGGTGCTGACTCCGGGCGAAGGCGAGTGGGCGCGCGCGCCGTTCCCGGTCGGCGACCTGGCCTTCGGCAGCACCAGCGTCGAGGCGGTCGATGCCGACGAGAACGACCAGGTGTGGCTGACCTCCACCGATTTCCTGACCCCGACCACGCTGATGCTGGCCGACGTGCAGCGCGGCGCGCAGAGCATCGAGACGCTGAAGGCGATGCCGAGCTTCTTCGACGCGTCCAAGGACGCGATCGAGCAGCACTTCGCGGTGTCCAAGGACGGCACCAAGGTGCCGTACTTCCTGGTCCGGCCGAAGCAGCTCAAGCTGGACGGCAGCAATCCGACCCTGCTGTACGCCTACGGCGGCTTCGAGATCTCGATGACCCCGTTCTACTCCGGCGGCCTCGGCCGCGCCTGGCTTGACCAGGGCGGCGTGTACGCGCTGGCCAACATCCGTGGCGGCGGCGAGTACGGCCCGCGCTGGCACCAGGCGGCGCTGAAGCAGAACCGGCACAAGGCCTACGAAGACATGGCGGCGGTGGCGCAGGACCTGGCCGCGCGCAAGATCACCTCGGCCAAGCACCTGGGCGTGCAGGGCGGCAGCAACGGCGGGCTGATGGCCGGCAACATGCTGGTGCAGTACCCGCAGCTGTTCGGCGCGGTGGTGGTGCAGGTGCCGCTGCTGGACATGAAGCGCTACAGCCACCTGCTGGCCGGCGCCTCGTGGATGGCCGAGTACGGCAATCCGGACACCAACGACTGGAAGTACATCCAGAGCTTCTCGCCGTACCACCTGTTCGACCCGAAGAAGACCTATCCGCCGGTGATCTTCCTGACCTCCACGCGCGACGACCGGGTGCACCCGGGCCATGCGCGCAAGATGGCGGCAAAGATGATCGAGGCCGGCAAGGACGTGACCTACTACGAGAACATCGAAGGGGGCCACGGTGGCGCGGCCAACAACGCGCAGGCCGCGCATATGCAGGCGCTGGCGTACGGGTTCCTGTGGGAGCGGTTGAAGGATTGAAGGCGCTGTAGCCGCCGGTCTTAGCGGATGCCCGTGCGCTTGGTGCGGGCGTTTGGAGTTCTGGCAAGGTGCGTAACCCGGGCCGGAGCAACGGCAAAGGCTGGAGCAAGGGCAAAGGCTTTCGCGCCCTTGGCGCGAGTTACTTTTGTCTTGGCAAAAGTAACCAAAACCGCTGTCGCCGACGCGAGCCGATGCGATAAAGCCGCATCGGTTCCCTGCGCTCCTCGGCGCAAGCGGCACGGCGCCCAAACTCGCTTCGCTCAAACAAGGGCGCCTCTTCGGCCGCTTGCGCCTGCGGTGCTCGGCTCGCTTTAAGGCGAAGACAATCAAAAGCCACAGCCACAGCTAAGCCAAAACGAAAGCCAAGACCAAGACACAACGGCGTTGGCTACGCGATGTGGCCGCTGGCGATCTTGGGCTTGGTTTCGGTCTGCAACGTCATTGCGATCGGCAGCGCCTGAAGGTGCTTACGGTCCAGCGTGGCGATCCCAACGCTCCAGTCCGCGCGCGATCCGTGCCACCGCTTCCTGCAGTCGCGGCAGGCTCTGCGTGTAGGCGATGCGCACGTGCTGGCGTGCGCGGTGCCGGCCGAAGTCCACGCCCGGGGTGAACGCCACGTGCTCGGTCTCCAGGAAATGCGCGCAGAACGCCTGCGCGTCGTCGGTGAACGCGCTCACGTCGGCATAGAGATAGAACGCGCCCTGCGGTTCGACTTCGATGCGCAAGCCGAGCGCGCGCAGCGCCGGTAGCAGGTAGTCGCGGCGTTGGCCGAACTCGGCGCGGCGCGCCTCCAGGATCTGCAGGGTTTCCGGCAGAAAACAGGCTAGCGCCGCATGCTGGGCGATGCTGGACGCGCTGATGTACAGGTTCTGCGCCAGCTTCTCCAGCGACGGCACCGCCGCGCGCGGCGCCACCAGCCAGCCCAGGCGCCAGCCGGTCATGCCGAAATACTTGGAGAAGCTGTTCAGCACATAGGCCTCGTCGTCGACCTCGAGCACGCTGGGCGCGTCGATGCCGTAGCTGAGGCCGTGGTAGATCTCGTCGACCACCAGGTGGCCGCCGCGCGCGCGCAGCGCCTGCGCCAGCGCGGCCAGTTCGGCGCGGTCCAACAGCGTGCCGGTCGGGTTGGCCGGCGAGGCCACCAGCGCGCCGACGCTGTCGGCGTTCCAGTGCGCGTCCAGCAGGGCCGGGGTCAGCTGGTAGCGGCTGTCCGGGCCGACCGGCACCAATTGCGCCGCACCTTCGACCAGGCGCAGGAAGTGCCGGTTGCACGGATAACCGGGGTCGGCCAGCAGCCAGCGCTTGCCCGGATCCACCAGCAGCGCGCTGGCCAGCAGCAACGCGCCGGATCCGCCGGGCGTGATCATGATCCGCGCCGGGTCCAGGTCCACGTCGTGGCGTTGCCGATAGAAGCCGGCCAGCGCCTCGCGCAGCGCCGGCAGCCCGCGCGCGGCGGTGTAGCGGGTGTGGCCGGCGGCCAATGCGGCCTGGCCCGCGGCGACGATCGGCGCGGCGGTGGTGAAGTCCGGCTCGCCGATTTCCAGGTGGATCACGTCGTGGCCGGCATGTTCCAGTTCGTTGGCGCGGGCCAGCAGCGCCATCACGTGGAACGGTTCGATGTCGCGGCTGCGCTGGCTGTAGGTGGTCGGCGCGTGCGCCGCGGCGGAAGAGGGGGGTGGAAGGGAATCCATGGTCCGATCATAGAGGAGCATGCGGCAACAAATCGTTGCGCGCGCTTGCCAGGATGCGGCGTTGCGCGGAGACTCGCTCGGCACCATGCGCCGCCGCATGCCTGCCGCCTCCCGGCCCGGGCGGCGCGTCCTTCGTTGCGTTGCCGCCGCCGGAGCCCCATTAGATGCATCCCCGTCCCTTGCTAGCGAGCTTCCTCCTGCTCATGACCGCGCCCTTCGCTTCCGCCCTCGCCACCGATGCCACGCCGCCGCACCCGGCCAAGCAGCCGCATACGGTCAAGGCGCCGTTCGGCGCCACCCGCCAGGACGACTATTACTGGCTGCGCGACGACAAGCGCGAAAACCCGCAGATGCTGGCCTATCTCAACGCCGAGAACGCCTACGCCGATCAGCTGCTGAAGCCGCTCAAGCCGCTGGAGGACACGCTGTACACCGAAATCGTCGGCCGCATCAAGCAGGACGACAGCAGCGTGCCGTACCGCGAGCGCGGCTACTGGTACTACACGCGCTACGAAAGCGGCAAGGACTATCCGGTGCACGCGCGGCGCAAGGGCAGCATGGACGCACCGGAGCAGATTCTGCTCGACGTCAACGCGATGGCCGCCGACAAGGGCTATTTCAGCGTCGGCGATGCGGTGGTCAGCCAGGACAACCGCATCCTGGCCTGGACCGAGGACGACGTCGGCCGCCGCCAGTACGTGGTGCGCTTCAAGAACCTGGAGACCGGTGAGGTCTACGCCGACCGCGTGCCCGGCGTGTCGCCGGACCTGGTCTGGGCCGATGACAACAAGACCCTGTTCTACGTCGAGAACGATCCGGAAACGCTGCTCACCGTGCGCGTCAGGAAGCATGTGCTGGGCACGCCGGCCACGCAGGACGCGCTGGTCTACGAGGAGAAGGACGACAGTTTCTACATGGGCCTGGGCCGCACCCGCGACGACAAGTACATCGTCATCGGCGTGGAAAGCACGGTGTCCTCCGAGCAGCGCTACGCGCCGGCCGCCGATCCGCAGCGCTTCACCGTGCTGGCGCCGCGCGAGCGCGACGTCGAGTACAGCGCCGACCATTTCGACGGGCGCTGGGTGATCCGCACCAACTGGAAGGCCAAGAACTACGCGCTGATGACCGCGCCCGACGGCGCCACCGCGCGCACGCAGTGGCAGACCTGGCTGCCCTACGACGAGAAGGTGTTCATCGACAGCTTCGAACTGTTCGACGGCTTCACCGCGATCGCCGAGCGGTCCGACGGCCTGGAGCGGATCCGCCTGCACTTCGCCGATGGCAAGGAGGACTACGTCAAGGCCGACGAGCCGGCCTATTCGATGGGCCTGTCGGTCAATCCCGAGCCGGACACGCCGTGGCTGCGCTACAGCTATACCTCGCTGACCACTCCGGCCACCACCTACGAACTCAACACCCGCACCGGCGAGCGCAAGCTGCTCAAGCAGCAGCCGGTGATCGGCTACGACGCGGACAAGTACCAGACCGAACGCGTGTGGGTGACCGCGCGCGATGGGGTCAAGGTGCCGGTGTCGCTGGTGTACAGGAAGGGCTTCAAGAAGGACGGCACCGCGGCGTTGTATCAATACGCCTACGGCAGCTACGGCATGTCCACCGACCCCAACTTCAACCTGCCGGTGGTGAGCCTGCTCGATCGCGGCGTGGTCTATGCCATCGCGCACATCCGTGGCGGCCAGGAGATGGGCCGCGACTGGTACGACCAGGGCAAGCTGCTCAACAAGAAGAACACCTTCACCGACTTCATCGACGTGACCCGCGGCTTGGTCAAGCTGGGCTATGCGGCGCCGGACCGCGTCGCCGCGGCCGGCGGCAGCGCCGGCGGATTGCTGATGGGCGCGGTGGCGAACATGGCGCCGCAGGACTACCGGGTGCTGGTGGCGCAGGTGCCGTTCGTCGACGTGGTCACCACCATGCTCGACCCGAGCATTCCGCTGACCACTAACGAATACGACGAGTGGGGCAATCCGGAGAAGAAGAAGTACTACGACTACATGCTCGCCTATTCGCCGTACGACAACGTCGCGCGCCAGGCGTATCCGGCGCTGTTCGTCGGCACCGGGCTGTGGGATTCGCAGGTGCAGTACTGGGAGCCGGCGAAATGGGTGGCCAAGCTGCGCGACGACAACACCGGCACCCGGCCGATCGTGTTCCGGGTCAACATGGAAGCCGGCCACGGCGGCAAGTCCGGGCGCTTCCGCCGCTATCGCGAGCAGGCCGAGTCGTACGCGTTCATGCTCGATCAGCTGGGCGTGCAGCACGCGGCGAAGTAGGGCGGGCCGGCGCGGCGTTCTGTCGCGGCTGAAGCCGCTCCTACAGTGCGCCCTGCCGGCGCGCGCCCGCGCTCTGTAGGAGCGGCTTCAGCCGCGACGGGTCCCGCAGCCGCGGGCTGACAGATCCGCGACTGAAGTCGCTCCCACAATGACTGGCCACGCCGAGTGCAGGTCGGATGATTGTGGGAGGGACTTCAGTCCCGACTACACCGAGGTTCTGGGCAAGCGCACTGCTTCGCTCGTCGCGACTGAAGTCGCTCCCACAAGGGCCGGCCGCGCCGAGTGCCGGCCGGGTGCACTGTGGGAGGGACTTCAGTCCCGACTGCATGAAGGCGGGCAAGCTTGCCGCTTCGCTGCGTTCGCGGCCGGAAAGATCGCCGTTTCGCCAGTCGCGAGGATGGCCGGGCGCGCCTGGAGCGTCCTCGCCAAGTGCGGGCGCGGGAACGCATATCCCGCATCGTCATCCGGTCGCGGCTTTATCATGCGCCAATGGAATCCCCCTCCCGTTTCCGCTGGGCATGGTGGCTGCTGGCCTATGTCAGCCTGGCGACGGGCATCGTCGGCATCTTCGTGCCGGGCTTGCCGACCACGGTGTTCGTGCTGATCTCGGCCTACGCCGCGTCGCGCGGCTCCGAGCGGCTGCGCCGCCGGCTGCTGGAGGATCCGCGCTTCGGCCCCAGCATCCGCGACTGGGAAACGCACGGCGCGGTCAGTCGCCGCGGCAAGTGGATGGCGACGCTGACCATGGCGGTGTGCGCGCTGGTGCTGCTGCTGTTCGTGCACAGGCTCTGGGTGCAGGTGCTGGCGATCGGCTGCATGAGCTGCGTGGCGCTGTGGCTGTGGCTGCGCCCGGAGCCGCCGCCGCGCGGCTGACGGGCGGGCGGCCGCATGCGGCACAGCCGATTCAGGCCCTTCTGGCTATACTCGGCGCATGAGCACATCGTTCCGTCATCCGATCCGTATCGCCCTGTTCGGTGCCGCCTTGCTGGCGCTGTCCGGGTGCGGCAACAAAGGCCCGCTGGTGATGCCGCAGAAGCCGGTCCCGGTGGAAACCGCGCCAGCCACCGCGCCCGACGCGACGCCGCCGGCCACGACCGATCCCGCCGGCCAGGCGCAGCCGGTCGATGGCCAGCAGCAGCCGGTCGACGACACCACCACCACGCCCACCGATGGGAATGAGTGAGGCCATTCCCGCGGCGCGCCTGCGCTTTTCCAAGATGCAGGGCGCGGGCAACGATTTCGTGGTGCTCGACCTGCGCGACGGCGCCCCGGCGCCGGACGCCGCGCTGGCGGTGCGCCTGGCCGACCGCCATTTCGGCGTCGGCTGCGACCAACTCCTGACCATCGAGGCGCCGCGCAGCGCCGACGCGGTGGCCAGCTACCGCATCTGGAACACCGACGGCAGCCTGGCCGGGCAGTGCGGCAACGGCGCGCGCTGCGTCGCCGCCTGGCTGGTGCGCGACGGCGCCGCCGGCAGCGATGCGTTCGTCATCGACAGTCCGTTCGCCTCGCATCGCATCGAGCGCGGCGACGACGGCCAGTTCGCGGTCGAGATGGGCGTGCCGCGCTTCGCCCCGGAGGACGTGCCGCTGATCGGCTTCCCGCGCATACGCGAGGAATACGTGTTGCCATTGCAAGGCGGCAGCGTGCGCTTCGGCGCGGTGTCGATGGGCAATCCGCATGCGGTGCTGGAAGTGGGCCTGGTCGACGCGGCGCCGGTCGAACGGCTGGGGCCGTTGCTGCAGCAGCACGCGTCGTTTCCCGATTCGGTCAATGTCGGCTTCGCCCAGGTGATCGACCGCGGCCATGTGCGCCTGCGCGTGTACGAGCGCGGCGTCGGCGAGACCCTGGCCTGCGGCAGCGGCGCCTGCGCGGCTGCGGCGGTGCTGATCCAGCGCGGCCGCGTGGAGCGCGACGTGCGCGTGGTGCTGCCCGGCGGCGAGCTGCGCATCCGCTGGCCGCACGACGCGGCGCCGGTGGTGATGTCCGGGCCGGCCGCCTTCGTTTTCGATGGGGAGTGGATCCGATGAGCGAGACCCAGGACAAGATCGGCGCGCACGAGATCGCCGCATGGCTGCGCCGCCACCCGGCGTTCCTGAAACAGTTCCCCGACCTGGCGCTGACCCTGGTGGTGCCGCGCGACGACGGCCCGACCGCGTCGCTGGCCAGCTACCAGCTGGAAGTGCTGCGCGACAAGAACCGCGAGCTGTCGCGGCGCCTGTCCGAGCTGGCCGCCAACGCCCAGGTCAACGAGCGTCTGGCGGTGCGGACCCACCAGCTGACCCTGGCGCTGATGCGCCAGACCAGCGCCGCCGACAGCGTGCGCGCGATGGCCGCCTCGCTGCAGGAGGATTTCCAGGGCGACCTGGTCAGCATCGTGCTGCTGCACCCGCTGCCCGGGCTGGAGCAGGCGCCGTGGCTGCAGATCCTGGCGCAGGACGATCCGCGGTTGGCGCCGTTCCGCGACTGCCTGAAGGACGGTGAGCCGATCTGCGGCCGCCTGCAGCCGGAGAAGCAGGCGCTGCTGTACGCCGAGCGCATCGAGGACGTGCAGTCCACCGCGCTGCTGCCGCTGCCCGGCGTGGGCCTGCTCGCGGTCGGCAGCCGCGACCCGAACCGCTTCTATCCCGGCATGGGCACCTTGTTCCTGCGCATGATGGGCGAGTCGCTGACGGTGGCGCTGCAGCGCTTCGCATGAGCGGCGGGACTCGGGACTCGGGACTCGGGACTCGAAAGGCGCGGTCCGGCGCGCCGGCCAATGCTGCCGCGGTTGAAACCGAGACCCGAGTCCCGAGTCCCGAGTCCCGGTTCCTCGCCTACCTGCAAGTCGAACGGCGCATGTCCGCGCACACCCTGGATGCCTACCGCCGCGACCTGGCCGCGCTGGCGGCGTGGACGGCGGACAATGCCGGCGGCGACATCGTCGCGCTCGGCGCCGAGCAGTTGCGCCATTTCATCGCCGCCGAGCACCGCCGCGGGCTGTCGCCGAAGAGCCTGCAGCGGCGCCTGTCGGCGTGCCGCAGTTTCTACGCGTGGTTGCTCAAGCATGGCCAGATCGCGGCCAGTCCGGCCGCCGCGCTGCGTGCGCCGAAGGCGCCGCGCAAGCTGCCGCAGGTGCTGGACGCCGACGAGGCGGTGCGCCTGGTCGAGGTGCCGACCGACGTGCCGCTGGGCCTGCGCGACCGCGCGCTGCTGGAGCTGTTCTATTCCTCCGGGCTGCGCCTGAGCGAGCTGTGCGCGCTGCGCTGGCGCGACCTGGATTTCGCCAGCGGCCTGGTCCGCGTGCTCGGCAAGGGCAACCGCCAGCGGCTGGTGCCGGTCGGCTCGCATGCGCGCAAGGCGTTGCTGGAATGGCAGGCGGAGACCAAGGCGGCCGCAGAGGCGCCGGTGTTCCCGGGCCGCGGCGGCGCACCGATCGGCGCGCGCGCGGTGCAGATCCGGATCAAGCAGCTGGCCGGGCGCCAGGGCCTGTTCAAGCACGTGCACCCGCACATGCTGCGGCACAGTTTCGCCAGCCACATCCTCGAATCCTCCGGCGACCTGCGCGGCGTGCAGGAGCTGCTCGGCCATGCCGACATCGCCACCACGCAGATCTACACCCACCTGGATTTCCAGCATCTGGCCAAGGTCTACGACGCCGCGCATCCGCGCGCCAAGCGCAAGTCCTGATCCCAAGCCGACGCGATCGCTCGCCCGGTTGTTCTCGATCAAGGCGCAGCACGCCCGCGCTGCGGACACTGCCAGCTCCAACGCAGTGAAGAGGCATCCGATGGCCAAGCCCTTTCCATTGAAACCCGGGCATCCCGAGCGGATCTGCTGGGGCTGCGACCGCTATTGCGCGGCGGACGATCTGGCCTGCGGCAACGGGTCCGGGCGCGTCATGCACCCGATCGAGATGCAGGGCGAGGATTGGTATCTGCTGTGGGGCATCGAACCGGAGCCCGAGCATCCGGGCCGCGCCAGGATCGCAAGCGGCCGAGCTGCGGACGCTTGAACGGGCGGCGACGTGACCCCACACCTGAAGAATCGCTCAGGAGGCCGCATGGACCCCAGTCAGAACCCCAACGTTTTCCACGCCACCACGATCCTGTCGGTGCGCCGCAACGGCCATGTCGCGGTGGCCGGCGATGGCCAGGTGACGCTGGGCCATACCGTGATGAAGGGCAATGCGCGCAAGGTGCGCCGGCTCGGCCGCGACGGCCAGGTGCTGGCCGGTTTCGCCGGCGCCGCCGCCGATGCCTTCACCCTGTTCGAACTGTTCGAGGCCAAGCTCGAGAAGCACGGCCAGTTGACCCGCGCGGCGGTGGAACTGGCCAAGGATTGGCGCACCGAGCGCCGCCTCGGCAAGCTCGAGGCGCTGCTGGCGGTGGCCGACAAGGAAACCTCGCTGATCATCAGCGGCACCGGCGACGTGATCGAGCCGGAGGACGGCATCATCGCCATCGGCTCCGGCGGTTCCTACGCGCTGTCGGCGGCGCGCGCGCTGCTCGGCCACACCGAACTCGATGCCAAGACCATCGCGGTCGAAGCGCTGAACATCGCCGGCGACATCTGCATCTACACCAATCGCAACGTGGTGGTCGAAGAGCTGTGATTCGGGAGTCGGGATTGGGGATTCGCAAGAGCGCTCCTTTCCCTGTGTCCGGACACGCATCGATCGTTCCCATTCCGCTTCTACCAATCCCGAATCCCCAATGCCCAATCACGACACCTCAACCATGACCCCGCGCGAGATCGTGCAGGAACTGGACCGTCACATCGTCGGCCAGCACGACGCCAAGCGCGCGGTGGCGATCGCGCTGCGCAACCGCTGGCGGCGCATGCAGCTGCCCGATGCGCTGCGCAACGAAGTGATGCCCAAGAACATCCTGATGATCGGCCCCACCGGCGTCGGCAAGACCGAGATCGCGCGGCGCCTGGCGACGCTGGCCAACGCGCCGTTCGTCAAGGTCGAGGCGACGCGTTTCACCGAGGTCGGCTACGTCGGCAAGGACGTGGAGCAGATCGTGCGCGACCTGGCCGACACCGCGGTCAAGCTGTACCGCGAGCAGGCCAAGGTGCGCGTGCGCACCCAGGCCGAGGACCGCGCCGAGGACCGCATCCTCGACGCGCTGCTGCCGCGCCGCAGCGCCGGCATCGGCTTCGATCCGGAGGCCGCGCGCAACGAGCCCTCGGCGCAGGACAACGACACCCGCAGCAAGTTCCGGCGCATGCTGCGCGCCGGCGAACTGGACGAGCGCGAGATCGAGCTGGACGTGGCGGTCAACGTCAGCATGGACATCATGACCCCGCCGGGCATGGAGGAAATGGGCCAGCAGCTGCGGCAGATGTTCTCCAACCTGGGCGGCAGCAAGTCGCAGTCGCGCAAGCTGACGATCAAGGCGGCGCGGCCGCTGCTGATCGAGGAGGAGGCCGGCAAGCTGGTCAACGAGGAAGACGTGCGCGCCGCGGCGATCGAGGCCTGCGAGCAGCACGGCATCGTGTTCATCGACGAGATCGACAAGGTCGCCAAGCGCGGCGAGGCGGGATCGTCCGGCGGCGACGTGTCGCGCGAAGGCGTGCAGCGCGACCTGCTGCCGCTGGTCGAAGGCTCCAACGTCAGCACCAAGTACGGTACGGTCAAGACCGACCACATCCTGTTCATCGCCTCCGGCGCGTTCCACCTGGCCAAGCCCAGCGACCTGATCCCGGAGCTGCAGGGCCGCTTTCCGATCCGGGTGGAACTGTCGGCGCTGTCCAAGGACGATTTCATCCGCATCCTCACCGAGCCGAAGGCGGCGCTGACCAAGCAGTACGAAGCGCTGCTGCTGACCGAGGGGGTGACCCTGACGTTCACCGACGATGCGATCGACCGCCTCGCCGAGATCGCGTTCCTGGTCAACGAACGCCAGGAGAACATCGGTGCGCGGCGCCTGCATACGGTGCTCGAGCGCCTGCTCGATACGCTGAGCTACGAAGCCCCCGACCGCGACGGGCAGAGCGTCAATGTCGATGCGGCGTACGTCAACGCGCATTTGGGCGAGTTGGTGCAGGATCCGGATCTGAGTCGCTACATTCTGTAGTTGCGTTGCTTGCTGTGACTGCTTGCGTACCGGCACACAGCGGGCGAGCCGGCACCTTGTGGGAGCGACTTCAGTCGCGACGGGCTCTACCGGTAGATCCCGTCGCGACTGAAGTCGCTCCCCCAAAAGTTCCATCTGCGAACCGGATATGGAAGAACGCACGCTTGCGCGGCACGCAAGTGCCGCCGCGCTACCGGCGGGTGCGCGGCACGAATGCTCGTCAGGCGCCGGTCGCCGCAACCCTGTAGGAGCGGCTTCAGCCGCGACCGGGCATTACCGGTAACGCCCGGTCGCGGCTGAAGCCGCTCCTACAGGGTTCATGGCGGTGAATCCGGCGCTCAGTACAACGGCGTCCCCGCCTGATACGCGGCCGAGAACGCCTGCCAGTCCAACTGCACCTGCGCGGCGTAGTCGAACGCGAACTGGCGCAGTTCCGTTTTCAGCCCGCTCTTGCTGCTGGCCGCCGCATCGATCTGCTTGTCGATGCTGTAGCTCACCACCGCCGGGTCGTAGTCCTGGTCGGCCAGCGCATGCGCCGAGGCCAGCGCCTGTCCCAGGTAGGTGGCGGCGGTGGCCAGCTTGCCCGCGCTGCTCAGCGCGGCCGGGTCCAGGTCTTCCTGGAACGGCGATTTCTCGTGCACGTAGAACGGCACGCCGGCGACGCTGGCGTAGCCGATCAGCACGTCGGCATCCAGGGTCTGCGCCTTGGCGGTGCGCGCCACGCGCTCGCCTTCGTGACCGTCGTAGCTGGAGGCCGGCATCTGCGACGGCGCGGCGACGGCGACCACGCTGGCCGCTTCCTGTTTCCATTCCAGGATCACATCGTCGCCGGTCGAACTGCTCGCGCCTTCGATCAGCACGTACAGGCGCTGGCGGCCGAGGCTGCCGGTGCCCGAGCCGAGTTTCTGGCGCACATCCTTGATCGCGTAGTAGCTCGTGGCATAGCGCTTGGATGCCGCGATCGAGGTCACATAGCCGTTCATCGCGCTGGCGACCGACGCGGACGTCGTGCTGTCCACCGGGACCAGATTGTCCAGGTTCTGGAACGTGCGCCTGCCGCCGCCGACCGCGGTGTATTTGGCCAGCAGGCTGCTGCGGCTCTTGCCGTCGGCGCTGTCGATGGCCTTGGCCACCACGCCGCTGGTGTTGCTCTTGCCGAGCTGGAAACTCTTTTCGGCGTCGTTGCCCTTGAAGGCGCCGATCTTGTCCAGGTAGGCGCCGACCATCGTGTCGATCGCGCTGCCGATGTCGCTGTCGGACAGGCCGTTGTCGCGCCCGGCCAGGACCATGCTCGCCGCCAGCCGACGCAGGTCCCACACGTACTGGCCGAGATGGCCCTCGTCGAAGTCGGCGACGTGGAACACCGGCTTGCCGCTGCTGTCGCGCGCGGCGTCGAAGTTGCCGATGTGGGTGTCGCCGCCGAGCCAGGTATCGCCGGTCTGCGGCGTGGTCCACAGCGAGGCCGGCCAGGTCTTCATGTCCTGGTAGAACAGATGGTCGGTGCCGCGATAGAACGCGTAGGCGCTGCCGGCCATCGTCGCCATCTTGGTGTCCAGCTCGGCCTGTTGCGTGGCATAGGGATGGTTGTAGTCGCGGATCTGCTGCACCACCCAGGCGTCGCGCTGGCTGGCGGCGGTGGCGCAGCCGGCGGTGGCGGCCAGGATCAGGCCGATCAGCAGCAGGCGCGGCAGGCGGATGGGCATCGCAGGTCTCCAGGCGCGGACAGGGACACCAGTCGAGCATGCCGGCATTGCACGGCGATGAATTCCGGCCGCCGCGCCGCGTTCCCGCTAGAGATAGCGCAGCCAGGCCAGGTCGCGGCGCCGCGCCTTCAGTCGCGCGAACGCGGCGACCGGCCAGTACAGCGCCAGCCCCAGCACCGCGGCGATCGCCCACAGCGCGGCGACGCTGTCCACGCCGAACAGCGTGCCGTGGTTCGGCCCCCAGGACGCCAGCGCCGCCAGGTACAGCAGCCGCAGCACGTACAGGTGCAGCAGGTAGAAGAACATCGGCGCCGCGCCGATCGTGGCCAGCGGCGCCAGCGCCCTGGCCAGCGGCGGGTGCTCGTACAGGCGCAGCAACAGCAGGCCCACGCCCAGCGTCAGCAGCAGGAACAGCAGCGATGGCGGGTACTTGGTCACGTTGAAGAAGCTCATCGCGGTGCGCGCGAGGTCGGCGTGTTCGCGCCACGGCGCATCGCCGTAGCCGTTGTGCCAGCGCAGCAGATGGAACAGCGCCAGCGCGCCGATTCCGCAGGCCAGCAGCCGCCGCTGCCGTTGCGGCGGCGCGGCGGCGGCGCCGTACCAGGGGCCGGTCGCATAGCCCAGCGCGATCACCCCGATCCATGGCAGCAGCGGATACGAGGTGCGCAGGCGCAGTTCGCCCAGTTGCAGCCAGCTGCGGTCGTGCAGCACCGCCCAGGCCGCGGCCCACGGGCCGTCGCCGGCCACGTGCACGCCATCGAGCAGGTTGTGCCCGGCCACCAGCACCGCGCCGAGCAGCGCCAACAGTGGCCGCGGCAGCCACAGCAATGCCGCCAGCGCCAGCATGCTCAGCCCGATCGCCCAGATCACCTGCAGGTAGATCACCTGCGGCGGGAAGGCGAAGGTCCAGGCGACGTTGACCAGGGTCAGTTCCAGCACGATCAGGAACAGCCCGCGCTTGAGCAGGAACGCCGCCGCCGCGGCGCGGCCATGCGGCTGCCGCGCCGCGTACAGCCACGCCGACAGCCCGGTCAGGAACACGAACACCGGCGCGCACAGGTGCGCCAACGCGCGCGCCACGAACAGCGCCGGCGCGGTGCGCTCCACGTCCACCGGATCGCCGATCTGGTGGTGCAGGTAGAGCGTCTCGCGCACGTGGTCGAGCAGCATCAGCAGCATCACCGTGCCGCGCAGCAGATCGATCGAGGCCAGGCGCGAGGAGAGCGTGGGAGAAGCGAGGGAGACAGGGGAAGCGGAAGACATGCGGTGCGGTCGTGGCGATATTGAAATAATATAACATCGCTTTCCAGGTGCCTCTCCATCCCGCACCTCGCAGCATTCCTTCCCTTGTCGCCGCTGTCGGGCCGCGGCGCATCGCCGCACAGCGCCTGCGGGGCGGCAGCTGGCGCTGCCGCGCTCAGTCCTCGCCGATGTCCTCGTTCCACACGTCCGGGTTGGCGGCGATGTAGCCGCCGAGCAGGTCGATGCATTCCTGGCTGTGCAGGTCGATCACCTCGACCCCGCTGTCGCGCAGCCAGTCGATGCCGCCCTGGAAGGTCACCGATTCGCCGACCACCACGGTGCCGATGTTGAACTGGCGCACCAGGCCGCTGCAGTACCAGCACGGCGCCAGCGTGGTGACCATGATGGTGTCCTTGTAGCGGCGCTGGCGGCCGGCCTTGCGGAATGCGTCGGTCTCGCCGTGTACGGAAGGATCGCCCTCCTGCACGCGGCGGTTGTGGCCGCAGCCGAGCAGGCGGCCGTCGTTGTGGTACAGCGCCGCGCCGATCGGGATGCCGCCTTCGGCCAGGCCCTGGCGGGCTTCGGCGATGGCGGTGTCGAGCAGGGCGCGGTAGTCGGGCGTGGCGATCATCGAATGGGTTCCGTGGCGGGAGAGGGCCATAGTGCGCATGGCGGCGCGGGCTGTCACCACCGCCAGCCCAGGCGCGGTGCCGCCTGCGCGCACGCCGGCCCGGTGCGTGCCGCATCGGCATGCCGGCCATCGCGCGTGTGGCTTTACTTACCGCGCAAATAGGGCTATGAACGCTCTACCCCACCCCCCACATCGCCGGCTCGGCGCAGGCCTTGCTGCAGAAACGCTGTTGTCCGATTGCAGGAGACACGCGATGCGCACCACGATGTGGAAAGGGATTGGCGGGCTGGCCGTGGCCGCAGGGATGGCGACCGGCGCGCAGGCGCAGGACCAGGAAAAGGCGCAGGGACTGCAGTGGAGCGACGGCGCGGCCAGCGCTTCGCTGTACGGCACGCTGGACATCGGCTATGTCGGCCGCCGCGGCGGCAACGGCGCGGTCGCCGATACCGGCACCGACAACGACCTGCAGAGCGCGGCCGGCTCGGACGGCAGCAACGTCGGCCTCAAGCTCGGCTACGCGCTGGGCGGCGGCACCCGCCTGATCGGCGAGGTTGAGGTCGGCGTCAACCTGGCCGGCGACGAGGACGCCGGCAGCGGCGGCGATACGTTCTACACCCGCCATGCCTGGCTGGGCGCGACCGGCAAGTGGGGCACGCTGCTCGGCGGCACCGTCGATGGCGGGCGCGCCGCGGTGCTCAAGCAGTACGATCCGTTCAAGGGCCGCTCCGTCGCCAGCGCCGGTTCGCTGCAGGTGGTGGTGTCGCGGGCCAAGGACGCGGTGGTCTACGTCACGCCCACCTGGCAAGGCTTCAACGCCACCGTCGCCTACACGCCCAACCTGCTCGGCGTCAGCGACCGCGACAGCCGCAGCCCGCTGTATGCGGTGATCCTGGCCTACAACAAGGGCCCGCTGAGCATCGGCTACGACCACGAGGAAGAGTGGTGGGAGGACGTGCCCGGCCTGACCCGGCTCAAGATCAATCTGTTCGGCGCCAGCTACGACTTCGGTCCGCTCAAGCTGTACGGGTTCTACGAGCGCATCGACATCCAGCAGCCGTTCGACGTCACCGCGCTGGGCTTCTACCACGAGCACAAGGGCTATCTGCTGGGGTTCACCGCGCCGATGGGCGCCAACGGCCTGTGGAAGGCGGCATGGAGCCGGCGCGATTCGTCCTACGTGGACAACACCTGCGACAAGTGGGGCGTGGGCTACCAGCACGCGCTGTCGGCCAAGGCCTATCTCTACGCCGACTACGCGCGCATCCACAACGACGCCGGCGGCACCTGCACGATCGCCTACAGCAACGAGCAGACCTCGGCCGACCTCGGCCAGGGCGATGCCGGCGGCTACGGCATCGAGGGCGTGGACTTCGGACTGGTGCTGAAGTTCTGATCGCGCCAGCGGCCGCGCACGCCTCGCCGCGCGCGGCATGGACGCTGGCGTAGATCGTCGGAGCGTGCGGGGCCGTCGGGCGCCGGCCGGCTCAGCGGCGGCTGCGACAGAGCGCCGCGGGCCACGGCGGCGCCAGCAGTGCGATAATCCCGCCATGAGCGAATCCCCCTACAAGACCGGCACCACCCATTTCGGCTTCCGCGACGTCGATGCCAAGGACAAGCAGAAGCTGGTCGGCGAGGTGTTCACCTCGGTCGCCGGCAACTACGACCTGATGAACGACCTGATGAGCCTGGGCATCCATCGGGCCTGGAAGCGCTATTTCGTGGCCACCGCGCAGGTCAAGCCGGGCGACCGCGTGCTCGACCTGGCCGGCGGCACCGGCGACATCGCCGCGCTGCTCAAGGAGCGGGTCGGCGACGAGGGCGCGGTGGTGCTGGGCGACATCAACGCCGGCATGCTGTCGGTGGGCCGCGACCGGCTGACCAACCGCGGCTTGGTCGCGGGCCTGGACTACGTGCAGTGCAACGCCGAGGCGCTGCCGTTCCCGGACCGCAGCTTCGACCTGGTGACCATCGCCTTCGGCCTGCGCAACGTCACCGACAAGGACGCCGCGCTGCGCGAGATGTACCGGGTGCTGAAGGTCGGCGGGCAGGCGCGGGTGCTGGAGTTCTCCGCGGTCACCGCCGACTGGTTCAAGCCGATCTACGACTTCCATTCGTTCAAGATCCTGCCGCGGCTGGGCCAGCTGTTCGCCAAGGACGCCGACAGCTACCAGTACCTGGCCGAGAGCATCCGCAAGCATCCGCCGCAGGACGCGCTGAAGGACATGATGGCCGAGGCCGGGTTCGAGCGCAGTCACTACAAGAACCTGACCGGCGGGATCGTGGCGATCCATTCGGGTTACAGGATCTAGTCGAAGTGCCGGATTGGGGATTCGGGATTGGGGATTCGTAAAGAGCGCACGCCGCTTCGCTGTTGCGAATCCCCAATCCCCAATCCCGGCCGTCAAGGTAAACTTCCGGTTTCCCCGAACCGGTGCTGTCCGCCATGCGTTCCCCGTTCCTGTTGCTGTCCCTGGCCGCGGTCATCGCGACCGGTTGTTCCCGCGAGGCTCCTAGCGAAGCCGCCGCTCCCGCCGCCAAGCCCGCGCCCGCCGCCGCCGCCGTGAAATCCGCCGACCGCAGCCACGATGAAAGCTCCTACGCCGAGCCGGGCAAGGTCGTGATCAAGGACCTGGCGCTGGACCTGAAGCTGGATTTCGACAGCAAGCAGATCGGCGGCACCGCCACCTATACGCTGGAATGGAAGGACAAGGGCGCCAAGCAGTTGCTGCTGGACACGCGCGAGCTGACCATCGAGCAGGTGCAGGGCGACGACGGCAAGGGCAACCTGGCGCCGCTGCAGTACGCGCTGGCGCCGGTCGACAAGATCTACGGCAGCAAGCTGACCATCGAGGCGCCGAACCAGCCGCAGAAGATCACTATCGCCTACCACACCGCGCCGACCGCCTCGGGCCTGCAGTGGCTGGAACCGTCGATGACCGAGGGCAAGCAGTTGCCCTTCATGTTCAGCCAGTCGCAGGCGATCCATGCGCGCAGCTGGGTGCCGCTGCAGGACACGCCGAGCGTGCGCTTCACCTATAGCGCGCACGTGACCTCGCGTCCGGACGTGATGGTGCTGATGAGCGCCGACAACGACCCGAAGGCGGCGCGCGACGCCGACTACACGTTCAAGATGCCGCAGCCGATCCCGTCCTACCTGCTGGCCATCGCCGCCGGCGACCTGGTGTTCAAGCCGATCTCGGCGCGCTCGGGCATCTGGGCCGAACCGTCCATGGCCGACAAGGCGGCCAAGGAGTTCGAGGACACCGAGAAGATGATCGTCGCCGCCGAGACGCTGTACGGCCCGTACCGCTGGGGCCGCTACGACATGCTGGTGCTGCCGCCGTCGTTCCCGTTCGGCGGCATGGAAAATCCGCGCCTGACCTTCGCCACGCCGACCGTGATCGTCGGCGACAAGTCGCTGGTGTCGCTGATCGCGCACGAGCTGGCGCACAGCTGGTCCGGCAACCTGGTGACCAACGCCAGCTGGAAGGACATCTGGCTCAACGAAGGCTTCACCACCTACGTGCAGGCGCGCATTACCGAAGCGCTATACGGCGCCGAAGCGGCGGAGATGGAGCGTGAGATCGACCAGACCGACCTGCTCGCCGAGGTCAAGGACATGAGCCCGGCCGACCAGGCGCTGGCGCTGCCGGCGCTGACCGAGCGCGATCCGGACGATGCGCTGAGCCAGGTCGCCTACGTCAAGGGCGCCTGGTTCCTGCAGTTCCTGGAGCAGCGTTTCGGCCGCGCCACCTTCGATCCGTTCCTGCGCGGCTGGTTCGACGACCACGCGTTCCAGAGCGCCAACACCGACCAGTTCGTCGAGTACCTGAAGAAGAACCTGCTGGCCAAGAAGCCCGACGCGGTCAGCGAGGCCGAACTGCACGCGTGGCTGGACGAGCCGGGCATCCCGGCGTTCGCGCAGAAGGCGCGTTCGCGCAACTTCGCGATGGTCGATACCGCGCGCATCGCCTGGGCCGGCAGCGGCACCCTGCCGGGCAAGCAGGTCACCGATGCCTGGAGCACGCAGGAGTGGACGCGCTTCCTCAGCGGCCTGGGCGCCACGCTGAAGCCCGAGCAGCTCAAGCAGCTCGACGCCGCCTATCATTTCACCGGCACCGCCAACGGCGAGATCGCCATGCGCTGGTATCCGCTGGCGATCCGCAGCGGCTACGCCGAGGCGCGTCCGGCCGCCGGCGAGTTCATCGCCCGCGTCGGCCGCCGCAAGCTGATCCTGCCGATCTACGCCGAACTGGTGAAGACCCCGGACGGCCTGGCCTTCGCCAAGCAGGTCTTCGCCCAGGCCAAGCCCGGCTACCACCCGATCACCACGGTGTCGGTGGAAGACATGCTGACCAAGGCCGACAAGGGCGCTGCCGCGCACTGAGGCACACGCCATAGAGGCAGTATCTGTGGGAGCGACTTCAGTCGCGACGGGCTTTACCGGTAAAGCCCGTCGCGACTGAAGTCGCTCCCACATTTGTTAGAGGCGCCCGGAGGTCCGCCTAACATGTTGTCCCATGCAGGACTTGGCGCAGGCCGGGTCGCATGCGAAGGTAGGCGCATGGCACGTTTACGGTTCCCGGCTCCTGCATGTTGCTGATGATGGTGTTGCTGCTGTTGCTGGCGCTCGCCGCGACCGTGCTGCTGGCGTTGCTGCTGTGCGCGCTGTTCGCGGTGCGCCGCAAGCCGTTCCTGCTGGTGCGCCTGGAAAGCCTGCGCCTGCGCAGCGGCAGCGGCCTGCAGCGCCACCAGGCGCAGGTCGCCGGGCATCGTTGGACCTATCTGCACCGCGCCGCGGCCGATCCCGCCGCGCCGACGCTGCTGCTGGTGCACGGCTTCACCGGCAGCAAGGAGAACTGGCTGCCGCTGGCGCGCGCGCTCGGCACGCGCTATCACCTGTTCATTCCCGATCTGCCCGGCTGGGCCGAGAGCCAGCGCATCGACGGCGAGGACTACGGCTTCGCCGCGCAGGCCGAGCGCGTGGCCGCGTTCGCCGCGCAGTGCGTGCGCCGTGCGGGCAGCGACTGCGTGCTGGTCGGGCACTCGATGGGCGGCGGCATCGCCGCGCTCGCCGCCGCGCGCCATCCCGCGCTGTTCGACCGCGTCGGATTGCTCAATGCCGCCGGCGTGCGCTTTTCCGACAACGCCTTCGGCCAGGCGGTGCTGGACGGCGACAATCCGTTCGCGGTGTACGACGCCGACTCGCTGCGCCGCTACATCGACACGGTGTTCCTGCTGGAGCCGAGCAAGCCGCGCATCCCGTCCTGGGCGGTGTCCTCGATCGTCGCCTGGCGGCGCAGCGAGGCCGACTTCGAACAGCAGGTGCTGGCGCGGATCGGCCGCAGCGACGAAGCCTTCCTGCCGTTCGACGAAGCGGCGCAGATCCGCCAGCCGGCGCTGCTGCTGAACTGCGTGCAGGATGCGGTGATCGATGCAAGCGCGCTGGCGCTGTACGCCGAGCGCGTGCCGCAGGCGCTGCAGGTGTTGCTCGACGGCAGCGGCCACATGTCCATCGTCGAGAAACCGGCCGAGGTCGCACAGGCGATCGATGACTTGATCCAACGAGGAGTTCCCCGATGAAACGCATTCTGCTCGGCGCGCTGTGCGCCGTCGCCCTGGCCGGTTGCGGCGACCACGAGGCCGAGCGCAAGGCGCAGGCCGCGGCCGAGGCGCAGGCCAAGCAACAGGCCGCCGACGACCTGGCCAAGCAGTACGACGCCGCGGTGAAATCCGGCAACTGGGACCTGGCGCGGATCCATGGTGCGGCGCTGCTGGAGCAGTATCCCGGTTCGGACGCGGCAGAGCGCATCCAACCCGACTATGCCGAGGTCAAGGCCAAGGGCGAGGCGGCGCGCGAACTGCGGCGCATGCAGGCCGCCTGGGAATATTCGCAGGTGCCGGCCGGCAAGGGCACGCAGCGCTCGGCGATGCTGTACAGCCGCGACAAGGTCGACGTGGACGGCAGCGGCCCCAAGCCGGTGCAACTGGTGTTCCGCGATCATCC
Organism: Xanthomonas sp. CFBP 8443; assembly: GCF_025666195.1. Taxonomy (NCBI): domain Bacteria; kingdom Pseudomonadati; phylum Pseudomonadota; class Gammaproteobacteria; order Lysobacterales; family Lysobacteraceae; genus Xanthomonas; species Xanthomonas sp. CFBP 8443. Next base: position 4,301,885 of record NZ_CP102592.1, on the reverse strand, counting down.
GGAGTGGAAGCGCAGCGCCTACCTGGTGCTGCAGGCCGGCGATTTCCGCTGCGCCGGCGGCTGCAAGGTGCAGCTGAAGGCCGACGACGCGGCGCCGCGCGCGGCCGCGGCGTGGCGCCCGAACACCGACGAGGCGATCGCGATGTTCATCACCGACCACAAGGCGCTGTGGAAGCTGGCGCGCAAGACCACGGTGCTGCAGATCGAATTCCCGGTGAAGGCCGGCGGCACCCGCACCGCGGTGTTCGAGACCGGCGGCCTGGACGGATCGCAGATGCCGGGATGGGACTGAGCGCGATGGGCGAGGGTGCCGCCGCGCACGCTGCGGCGCTGCGCCAGGTGCGGCACTGGGTGTTCGACATGGACGGCACGCTGACGCTGGCCGTGCACGATTTCGCGCTGATCCGCCGCGAGCTGCAGATCCCGGCGCAAGCCGACATCCTGCAGCACCTGGAGGCATTGCCGGCCACGCAGCGCGCGTCCAAGCACGCTTGGCTGCTGGAGCACGAGCGCGCGCTGGCCACTGCCGCGATCGCCGCACCCGGCGCGCCGGCGTTGCTGCAGGCGCTGCACGCTGCCGGATGCCGACTGGCGGTGCTGACCCGCAACGCGCAGGAACTGGCGCACCTGACCCTTCAGGAAATCGGGGTCGACCACCTGTTCGAGGACGTAGCCGTCCTGGGCCGCGACGAAGCGCCGCCCAAGCCGCATCCGGGCGGCCTGCAGCAGCTGGCCGCGCACTGGGGTGTGGCGCCGCACACGCTGGCGATGGTCGGCGATCATGCGTACGACCTGCAGTGCGGTCGCGCCGCGGGGGCGACGACGGTGCTGTTGCATCCGGACAATCCGTGGCCGGCGCTGGCCGATCTGCATTTCGCCGATTGCGCTGCGCTGCTGGCGTGGTGGCAGGACGCTGCCGCGTAGGGCGTCTCTCTGTGGGAGGGACTTCAGTCCCGACGCTTTATCGGTGAAGCCCCGTCGGGACTGAAGTCCCTCCCACACAGTGAAAGCTTGCCAGTTGCGGTTGTTGCCTCTGCCATACAGATCCGGTTTCCTGTGCGCATGCGTCGCTTGGCGAATCGCTATCTCTGAATCTTCTGGTTCTACTGCCACCACCGCCGTAGTGGGAGGCAAAAGCAAAAGGCAAAGCAAAGCTTTTCGCCTTACGGCGAGTTACTTTTCTTTGCTTGTGCAAAGAAAAGTAACCAAAAGAAAGCACACCCCGCCTCCGCGCCCTCCGCGCTGCGCGCTCCGGGTCCGCGAATAGGCCGGGATTCGCGGAAGGGGCATCCTGCCCCTGCCGCGAACGGCGCACATCCATGTGCGCCGCCCCTTCGGGGTTTTTCCCGGCCTATTCGCCGCTGCGTAAGGGACCCCGAAAGTCCAAAGCAACAGCAAGAGCAACAGCAAGAGCAACAGCAACAGCAACAGCAACAGCAACAGCAAGAGCAAGAGCATGCGGCTGCGGACGCGGCGGTTGCCGTCCTGCGCTGGGATTCTGCGACGCTGCAGATCCAGCAATCCTCGTGGTGCAATAGTGTTGCTCAAATCCTGCATGGAGCCAGAGGCGCATCGGTACCGTGCATAGGCGCTGATGTTGAACACCAGTTGCGTGTAGCGGCGCACGTGCGCCACCGGAACGGATGCTGGCTCGCCGCCAGCGGTTGCGAGTGTGGGCCGAGGTCGGCCAGGTACTGCGCCTCCAGCGCTGGATACTCGGACTCGCTGTTGCCGCCATGGCCGCTGTGCTGGTTGAACGGCACCTCGGACAGCAAATAGCCGTCGCGCCATGCGCACCGGTAGCCCGGTCACCGATCGGGGCGGAGCCCGGCCTGCCTTCTTCCAGTCGCGCCGGTCGCTGTCGCTTTGGCGGACGCTCCGCACCCGGTTGCGCCAACGGCGATACAAGCGCGTGGCACAGAGTGTGCCGTTCCTGATACAGCGCGGGCGCGGGGCAAGAGTGCGCCTGCGTTGACGCCACAGCCGATGCTTGAGGCGTAAGGATGCCGCAGTGCAGCAGCGCGCTGGCACGTCGATTGCTCTCTTTCTCGCGATGTTTCCGCATCCCGCCGCGCCAGCCGTTTGACGGCAAGCGCCACGGCACTTCAACGAGGGGAGTAGAACGATGCACAGTCATCCATGTCGTACCCGCACCTGGACGCTGCTCGCGCTGGCCACCGCGCTGGTGCTGGCCGGTTGCAAGAAGCAGGAAGAGGCTGCGGCGCCTGCCGCGCCCGCAGCACAGCAACCGGCCGCTGCCGCGCCCGCTGCGGTGGCCGACACCGACACCGAGTTCGCCAACAACGTCAGCAATCCCGACAACTGGGGCGGCATCGGTCGCGATTTCGCGCTGACCCGGCACAGCCCGCTGGCCGAGATCAACCGCGACAACGTCAAGAACCTGAAGATGTCGTGGGAAATGAAGACCGACGCCACCCGCGGCCACGAAGGCCAGCCGCTGGTGATCGGCAACATCATGTACATGGTCAGCGCGTATCCGAACAACGTGTTCGCGATCGACCTGGCGGCGCAGGAAGACGGCGGCAAGGTGCTGTGGAAATACACCCCGCAACAGGACGAGCGCTCGGTGGCGGTGGCGTGCTGCGACACGGTCAACCGCGGCGCGTCCTATGCCGACGGCAAGCTGGTGTTCGGCAGCCTCAGCGGCGACGTGATCGCGCTCGATGCCAAGACCGGCAAGGAAGTGTGGAAGCAGAAGATGGCGCACCCGGACAAGGGCGAGACCATCACCATGGCGCCGATCATCGCCGACGGTAAGGTCGTCGCCGGCATCAGCGGCAACGAGTTCGGCGTGCTCGGCCGCGTCGCCGCGTACTCGCTGGCCGATGGCAAGCAGGTGTGGTCGTGCGACGCCGCCGGCAGCGACAAGGCGATCTGCCTGGGCGCGGACTTCAACAAGGCCAATCCGCAGCACGGCCAGCTCGGCGACCTGGGCATCAAGACCTTCCCCAACGAGGAATGGAAGCGCGGCGGCGGCGCGGCGTGGGGCTGGTACAGCTACGATCCGAAGCTGAAGCTGGTCTATTACGGCACCGGTAATCCCGGCCTGTGGAGCCCGTCGTACCGCTGCGGCAAGACCACGCAGGAAGAGTGCAACAACGGCGAACACGACAACAAGTGGTCGATGACCCTGTTCGCGCGCAAGATCGATACCGGCGAGGCGGTGTGGGGCTATCAGAAGACGCCGTTCGACCAGTGGGACTACGACGGCATCAACGAGCCGATCCTGGTCGACCTGACCATCGACGGCAAGCAGGTCCCCTCGGTGGTGCAGTTCGACCGCAACGGCTTCGCCTACGTGCTCGACCGCCGCGACGGCACCCTGCTGCGCGCGCACAAGTTCGTGCCGGCCAACTGGGCCGAGAGCATCGACATGAAGACCGGGCGTCCGATCAAGGTCGCCGCGCATTCGCCGCTGGAACGCGGCAAGAAGGTGCAGGCGTTCCCGTCGGCGATGGGCGGCAAGGACCAGCAGCCTTGCTCGGTGGATCCGGCCGATTCGGCGGTGTTCTTCTGCGGCACCAACAACTGGCACATGGAGCTGGAGCCGCAGGAGCGCGGCAACACCATGATGGGCCTGCCGTACGTGTTCGCCAACGTGATGATGAAGCCGAACGAGCCCGGCGCGCTGGGCATCGTCAAGGCGTTCGACGTGGTCAACGGCAAGTCCAAGTGGGAGATCAAGGAGAAGTTCCCGGTGTGGAGCGGCACCCTGGTCACCGACGGCGGGCTGGTGTTCTACGGCACGCTCGACGGCTGGTTCCGCGCGGTGGACAAGGACACCGGCAAGAAGCTGTGGGAGATGAAGTTGCCTTCCGGCATCATCGGCAACCCGATCGCCTACAAGGCCAATGGCCACCAGTACGTGGCGGTGTTCTCCGGCATCGGCGGCTGGATCGGTCTGCCGATCGCCGGCGGCCTGGACCCGGGCGATCCGTACGGTGCGCTGGGCGCGGCCGGGCTGGCCTTCAGCAACGGCTTCGACAAGATCCCGTTGGGCGGCATGGTGCATACCTTCCGCATCGACGGCACCGGCAAGACCATCACCCCGACCGCTCCCGCCACCGCGGCGGCGGGCGGAGCGCCGGCCGCCGCGGCCAAGACCGCGCGATGAGTCGGCGGCCACGCGCCCATGCTGCGAACGCGTGCCGCAAGGCACGCGTCTCGCGGCACCTGCACCAGGGCGCGCGCGCCGTGTTGCTGCTTTGCAGCCTCGGACTCGTCGCCGCAGGTTGCACGCGCGAGCCGTCGTCCGCGACGGCTCGCGTTCCTGAGGCCGCCTCCACCGCGGCCGCCAAGCCGGCGGCGGAAACGCCCGCCACCGCGATCGCCGCCGATGCGGCGGTGCTGCGGGTCTGTGCCGATCCGGGCAACATGCCGTTGTCCAATCGCGCAGGCGAAGGCTTCCAGAACAAGATCGCGCAGGTCCTCGCCGAGGCGATGGGCCGACGCCTGCAATACGAGTGGCGCACCTACTATCAACGTGGGTTGGCGCGCAGCACGATCAACGCCGGGCGTTGCGACGTGCTGATGGACATGAACAGCGACTTCGAGATGGGCCTGCCCACGCGTCCGCTGTACCGCTCCACCTATGTGCTGGTGACCCGCAAGGGCCTGGCGCTGCAGCCGACGTCGCTGGACGATCCGGCGCTGAAGAAACTGAAGATCGGCGTGTTCCAGAGTTCGCCGGCGCGGCAGGCGCTGTACGACCACGGCGTGACCGGCGACGTGCAGTACCTGTTCTACGATTCGTCGACGGCGCCGGAAGAGCATCCCGGCAAGCTGGCCGAACGCGTCGCCGGCGGGCAACTCGACGCCGCCGAATCCTGGGGCCCGGTCGCCGGCTACTACGCCGCGCGCGGCGGCCTGGGCATGGTGCCGCTGAACGTCATCGACGACGAAGTGCTCGAGTATTCGATGGCGTGGGCGGTGTCGCGCAAGAACGCGGCGCTGCGCGACGCGCTGAACGAGGCGATGCAACGCAGCGCCGGCAAGATCGACGCGATCCTGCGCGAGTACCACGTGCCGCTGGTGGCCTGCGCCGAGTGCGTCGTCAACGGCGACCTGCGCTCGCACGGCAGCTACGCCACGCCTGCCACCGATGCCCCGGCACCGAGCCCGCAGACCTCCTCGGCGATGCTGGCGCAACTGCAGCTGCGCATCGCCGACGGCGCCGATCCCAATCAGGAACTGGCGCATGCGCTCGACGCCGGCGATGGCGTGCGCGTGGCCTGGCTGCTGCGCCACGGCGCCAGCGCCGACCGGCCCAACCTGCTGGGCGAGCCGCCGCTGCACCAGGCGATCCGCAACCAGGCGCCGGCGCTGGTCGGCGAGTTGCTGGCCGCGGGCGCCAATGTGGAGACCCGCGACGGCAACGGGTGGACGCCGTTGATGAAGGCGGCCTGGTCCAACGATGCGCAGAGCACCGAACAGTTGCTGGCGCGCCGGGCCAAGGTCGACGTGGTGTCCAAGGACGGCTGGACCGCGCTCGACCTGGCGATCTCCTACGCCGATGTCGAACTGGTGCAGGCCTTGCTCGGCGCCGGCGCCAACGTGCGCCGCAGCAATCCGGCCGGGTTCACCCCGGTGATGTTCGCGGTGGCGCGCAACGACCCCAAGATGCTCGACGCCCTGCTGGCGCGCGGCGCCGAGGCCGACCGGGCCAACCGCGCCGGCGTCACCCCGTTGATGCTGGCCGCCGCCGCCGGCCGCGAGGACGCCACCCGCCGCCTGCTCGCCGCCGGCGCCAATGCCGCGACCCGCGACGCCGACGGCAAGACCCCGGCGGCGCTGGCGCAGCAGCGCGGCGATGCGTCGCTGGCGCAATTGCTGACGGAGGCCGAACACCGACGCACGCAATGATCGCCACGCTCTTCCTGCTCGCGCCGCAGCCGCGGCGTTTACGTCCCCACAGTCCGTCCCGCAAAGGTTCTTTCCCCATGCGCAATGCCGTCGTCCGCCGTTCCGTCGTGCCGAAGCTGCTGTCCCTGTCCCTGTTCGCGTTGACCCTGGTCCTGGCCGCCTGCGGCAAGGATGCCCCGCCTTCCGCGCCCGCCGCCGCTGCGCCTGCCGCCGCGTCGGCCGCCCCCGCGGCCGCACCTGCGTCCAACACCGCCCCGGCCGCTGCGCCGGCGGCCGCCGCCGCGACCCCGCCGCCGGCGGCAGTCACCCCGATTCCGAAGGGCCCGCCGGTGAAGGTGACCCCGGAGCTGGCCGCCGAAGGCAAGAAGATCTTCATGTCGGCCGGCTGCAGCGCCTGCCACGGCGGCACCGGCGGCGGCGGCATGTGCCCGCCGCTGACCAACGACGTGTGGGTCTACGGCCACGACGACGACACGCTGCGCGCGCTGATCGACGAAGGCACCGCCGGCATGACCGCGCACGGCAAGGTCCGGGTCGGCCATGAGAAGGTGGTCGGGCAGATGCCGCCGTTCGCGCCGGTGCTCAAAGAGGGCGACACCGAAAAGCTGCTGGCCTTCATCCACTCGATCAACAAGACCGCGGGCGCGGCTCCATGAGGTCAGCGGCACGACGCATGCTGGGCATCGCTGCGCTGGCGCTGCTGTCGGCCGGTGCGGCCTGCCAGCGCGCGCCGGCGCCCGCCGCCGACAGCGCCGCGGCCAAGCCGCCCGCACCGCCGGCGGCCGCGCTGGCCTACGTGCCGAACCAGCGCGCCGGCACCATCTCGGTGATCGACACCGGCACCGACGTGGTGCTGCGCACGCTGTCCGCGCAGGGCCAGCTCGGCAAGCGCCTGCAGCAGATCCTGCCCGGGCCGGCCGGGCACCTGTACGTGATCGACGCGCAGGGCCACCGGTTGCTGGAACTGGATACCGCGCAGGACCGCATACTGCGCAGCGTGGACATCGGCGAGAACGCCGAGGGCATCGCCGTGTCGCCGAACGGCGAGCAGTTCGCGGTGTGCGTGGAAGGGCAGAATCAGGTGATGCTGATCGATCCGGCCAGTTTCGCGATCGGCGCGCGCATCGCCACCCAGGGGCAGGCGCCGGAACATTGCGTGTACAGCCCCGACGGCGCGCTGTTGCTGACCAGCAACGAAGGCTCCGACGACCTCGACGTGATCGACCTGAAGGCCGGCAAGTCCACCGGCGTCATCGCCACCAGCGGCCATCCGCGCGGCATGGCGTTCGCGCCGGACGGCAACACCGTGTACGTGGCGCAGGAGTCGGCCCACGTGGTCGACGTGGTCGACCTGGTCGCGCGGCGGCGCGTGGCCAGCATTCCGGCCGGGCAGCGCACCGCCGGGGTGACCATCTCGCACGACGGCAGCCGCGTCTACGCGTCCAACGGCGGCGCCGGCACGGTCAGCGTGATCGATCCGGCGGCGCGCAGCACCCTGGCCGAGATCCCGGTCGGGCAGCGGCCGTGGAATCCGGCGCTCACCGCCGACGGCAAGAAGCTGTACGTGGCCAATGGCCGCTCCAACAGCGTGAGCGTCATCGACACGACGACGATGAAGGAGATCAAGCAGATCGCAGTGGGCGAGATGCCCTGGGGTGTGGTCATCGCGCGGTGAGGCGAGGGACGCATGCGGCGCGGCAGCAGGATGTCGGGGAGAGCTGAATGAAGACGCGAGCCGCGGTCGCCTGGGCGGCGAACCAGCCGCTGGCCATCGAGGAGGTGGACCTGCAGCCGCCCAAGGCCGGCGAGGTGCTGGTGCGCATGGTCGCCAGCGGCGTGTGCCACAGCGACGCCAGCACCCTGTCCGGCGCCGATCCCGATGCCGCGTTCCCGGTGATCCTGGGCCAGGAAGGCGCCGGCGTGGTCGAGGAAGTCGGCATCGGCGTGAGCAGCGTGCGCCCCGGCGATCACGTGATCCCGCTGTACATGCCCGAATGCGGGGTGTGCAAGTTCTGCCGTTCCGGCCGCACCAACCTGTGCCAGGCGATCCGCGCCAGCCAGGACCGCGGGCTGATGCCCGACGGCAGCAGCCGCTTCTCGCATCGCGGGCGGCCGATCCTGCACTACATGGGCACCAGCACCTTCGCCGAGTACACCGTGCTGCCGGAAATCGCGGTGGCCAAGATCCATCCGTCCGCGCCGCTGGACAAGGTGTGCCTGCTCGGCTGCACGGTCACCACCGGCATCGGCGCGGTGCTCAACACCGCGCGGGTGCGGCCCGGCGACAGCGTGGCGGTGTTCGGGCTCGGCGGCATCGGCCTGTCGGTGGTGCAGGGCGCGGTGATGGCGCGCGCCGGGCGCATCATCGTGGTCGACATCAACCGCGACAAGTTCGAGCTGGCGCGCGCGCTGGGCGCCACCGATTGCCTGGACCCGAAGGATTTCGGCGCGCCGGTGCAGCAGGTGATCGTCGACCTCACCGACGGCGGCGCTGATCACAGTTTCGAATGCGTGGGCGACGTGCGCGCGATGCGCGCGGCGCTGGAGTGCTGCCACAAGGGCTGGGGCGAGAGCATCATCCTGGGGGTGGCGCCGAGCGCGCAGGAGATCAGCACGCGGCCGCTGCAGCTGGTCACCGGCCGCGCCTGGCGCGGCAGCGCGTTCGGCGGGGTCAAGGGCCGCAGCGAACTGCCGGCCTACGTCGAGCGCTACCTGGCCGGCGAGATCCGCATCGACGAGCTGATCAGCGAGACGCTGCCGCTGCAGGACATCAACCGCGCCTTCGATGCGATCCGCGAGGGCCGGGGCATCAAGTCGGTCGTACTTTACTGAAACCAAGGAGCAGGCATGCGCAGACACAACGGACGCACCACCCCGCAGGCGAGCGCGCTCGCATTGGCCGTCGCCGCCGCGGTCGCCCTGGCCACCGCGCCGGCCGGCGCGCAGACCACGGTCAACGCCGGCGATGCGCAGATCACCGCGCTGGACCGGGTCGAGGTCACCGCCACGCCGATCCCCGGCACGCTGATCGACGCCGACCACCTGCCGTACACGGTGCAGACCGCCAACGCCGACGACATCGCGCGCAGCCAGGCCGGCAACCTCACCGATTTCATGCTGCGGCAGATGAACGGCGTGGACACCAACGAAGTGCAGGGCAGTCCGTTCCAGACCGATCTCACCTTCCGCGGCTTCCGCGCCTCTGCGCTGCCGGGCGCCTCGCAGGGCGTGTCGGTGTACCTGGACGGGGTGCGCATGAACGAGCCGTTTGCCGACATCGTCAGCTGGGACATGATGCCGGAGGCGGCGATCCGCAGCGTCGCGCTGATGCCCGGTTCCAATCCGTTGTTCGGGCCGAACACGCTCGGCGGCGCGCTGGCGTTCACCACCCAGTCGGGCCTGACCGCGCCCGGCCTGCGCGCCGACCTGTCGTTCGGCAGCGGCGCGCGCAAGCGCCTGGATGCCTCCTACGGCTACGCCGGCCGCGACGGCCTGCATGCCTTCGTCGCGGTCACCGGCTTCGACGAGGACGGCTGGCGCGACGCCTCCGAAGGCCGCCTGGGCACCGTGTTCGGCAAAGTGGGGCGGCAGGGCGAGCGCACCGACTGGGACGTGTCGCTGCTGCACGGGCGCAGCCGCCTGATCGGAAACGGCCTGCTGCCCAGCGGCCGCTACACCGACGAGGGTGTCGAGCCGGGGCTGTACGAAGCCGACCGCGAGGCGGTCTACACCTCGCCGGACCTGACCCGCAATCGCAACACGCTGCTGACCGCGCAGATGGACCATCGCTTCGACGCGGACACCGCGCTGCACCTGCTGGCGTATTACCGCGAAGGCCGCCGCAACACGGTCAACGGCGACATCAACGAGGACTACGAGGAATTCGTCGAGGAATGCGCCGACGGCTACGCCGCCGACGGCACGCCGCTGGACGACGACTGCGAGGTGCCGCGCGCCGAGGCCGATGCGCTGCACAGCGGCGTGCTCAACACCACGCAGATGCGCCAGCGCGCCGAAGGCGTGGCGCTGAACTTCAGCCACCAGGCCGGCGCGCATGCGCTCAGCGTCGGCGCCACCTACGACCGCAACCGGGTGCGTTACCGGCAGTACGAACAGGAGGGTTTCGTGCAGGACGACCGCTCCGTCGCCGCCGATCCCGACGAGGAGCGCGAATTCTTTTCCGGGGTCAGCGGCCGCAGCAGCACGCTGGGCGTGTTCGCCGCCGATACCTGGGAAGTCGCCGAGGCCACGCACGTGACCGCGGCGTTGCGCTGGAACCGGGTCGAGGTCAGCAACGTGCTGTCCACCGCCGAGGATGGCGCGCTGCCGCGCGAGCGCTTCGTGTTCGCCAAGGCCAACCCGTCGCTGGGCATCACCCAGCGCCTGGGCGGCGGCTTCACCGCCTTCGCCTCGGCCTCGCAGAACAGCCGCGCGCCGACCGCGATCGAACTGGGCTGCGCCGATCCGGCACGACCCTGCCGGCTGCCGACCGGGCTGCAGGCCGATCCGCGCCTGGAGCAGATCGTCTCGCGCACCTACGAAGTGGGACTGCGCTGGAACCCGTCGCCGGACCAGGCCTTCAACGCCTCGCTGTACCGCGCCGACAACCGCGACGACATCCTGTTCCTGCGCGCGCCGAACACCCAGCTTGGCTACTTCGACAACGTCGACCGCACCCGCTACCAGGGCGCGGACCTGAGCTACCGCGCCAGCAGCGGCGCGCTGCGCTGGTTCGCCGGCTACAGCTACCTGGATGCGACCTACCGCAGCGACGGCGAGCTGCAATCGGGCGAACGCACCATCGACCTGCATCCGGGCATGCGCATCGCCGGCCTGCCGCGCAACACGCTGAAGCTGGGCCTGGAATGGCAGGCGCTGGCGCAACTGGCACTGGGCGCGGATCTGCGCGCGTTCTCGCGGCGCGTGGCCAGCGGCAACGAGGACGGGCTGGCAGAGAATGCCGAGGACGGTGAGGATGCGGCGCGCCACGACCTGTCCACCGGCGGCTACGCGTTGATCGACGTGCACGGGACCTGGCAGATCGCCGAGGGCCTGTCGCTGTACCTGCGGGTCAACAACCTGTTCGACCGCCGCTACGAGACCTATGCGGCGATCGCCGAGGACCTGTTTCCCGACGGCGCGCTGGCGCGCCCGCAGGACGCCGCGGTCGAGGACGGCCCCTCGCGCTTCGTCGCCCCCGGCGCGCCACGCCAGTACCAGGTGGGCTTGCGCTGGCGGTTCTAGGAGGCGCGCGCTGCCTGCCGCGGTGCTCGGCGCTGTGGAACACGCGAGCGAAGCCGCCACTGGTGGCCCGCCACGCTGACTGCTACCCGCCAGGCCCCGCATTATTGTAGGAGCGGCTTCAGCCGCGACACCGAAGCCGGACAGCCTCCGGCTTCGGTGGTCGTCGGGACTGAAGTCCCTCCCACAAAAAGCGGAGTGCGGATAGAGATTGCCAACGGTTCGAATGACATCGCATCGGCGAGCGCCGGCTCTTTGATCGCCGATGCTAAGTTGGCTTGCGCTGGCGGTTCTCTAGGACGGGACGGGCGATTCCGCTGACCGCGGACGCGCATCGCCAGGCCACGGCTGTTGTGGGAGCGACTTCAGTCGCGACATCGAAGCCGGATAGCCTTCGGCTTCGGTGACAGTCGGGACTGAAGCCCTCCTAAAAAAAACGGTGCGGGTGGGGTGTCGCAAACGGCGGATGGACATCGCCGTACAAAGCGCTGGCTCTTTCATTCCTGCATCGGGCGACGGCTTTTCTGTAGGAGCGGCTTCAGCCGCGACCCCGAAGCTGGAGGGCATCCGACTTCGGGGTCGCGGCTGAAGCCGCTCCTACAGGGATGGCATGACCGATCGGCTGTTGCGCTTGGAACTCAGACCGTCGCCAACCCATGCTTGCGCAGCTTGCGGTACAGGGTGTTGCGGCTGATGCCGAGCGCGTCGGCGGTGCGGCTGACGTTCCAGCGGTGCCGTTCCAATTGCTGCTGCAGCACGCTGCGTTCGGCGCTGTCCAGGGCGGCGCGGCCGGGCATGTCGTCGGCGGCGACCGCGTCGCCGTTGACCAGGCACGGGCCGCTGTCGGCGTCGACGATTTCCTGCGGCAGGTTGGAGATGCGGATCATGCCGTCGGCGCACAGCACCGCGGCGGTGCGCAGCACGTTGCGCAGCTGCCGCAGGTTGCCCGGCCAGGCGTAGCTGAGCAGCTTGTGCAGCGCGTCCTCGCTGATCCGCACGTGGCGCTCGCCGCTCTCCTCGCGCAGCAGGGTGCGGATCAGTTCGGCCTTGTCGCTGCGTTCGCGCAACGGCGGCAGGTGCAGCACCACGCCGTTGAGGCGGTAGTACAGGTCCTCGCGGAACTCGCCGACGGCCACCATCTGCCCCAGGTCGCGGTGGCTGGCGCTGATCACGTGCAGTTCCAGCGGCATCGCCCGGTCGCTGCCCAGCGGGGTCACGCTCTGTTCTTCCAGCACGCGCAGCAGCCGCGTCTGCAGCGGCAGCGGCATGTCGCCGATCTCGTCCAGGAACAGGGTGCCGCCACTGGCCTGCAGCAGCTTGCCGTGGCGGCCCTCGCGCGCGGCATCGGTGAAGGCGCCGCGTGCGTAGCCGAACAGCTCGCTCTCGATCAGCGCTTCCGGGATCGCCGCGCAGTTCACCGCCACGAACGGCCGCGCCGCCCACGGCGAGCTGCGGTGCACCGCCTTGGCGAATTCTTCCTTGCCGGTGCCGGTGGCGCCGCACAGCAGGATCGACACGCGATGCGCGGCCAGCTTCAGCGCGTTGTCCAGGTTGTGGCGCATGCGCGGATCGGAGCCGACGTGCTCGCGCGCATACACGGCCTCGCCGCTGTCGGCGCTGGCGGCGTGCGCGCGGCCAGCGGCCGCGTCGCGGCGCGGCGGCTGCGCCAGGGCGAAGAAGCGGCGCCCGTGGCAGGCGCAGCGGATCGACCACAGCGTGCTGGCCTCGTTGCGCGCGCGCTGCTCCACCGTGTCGAAGTCCAGCTGCATCACCTGCGAAATGTCGCGCCCGACCAGCAGCCCGCGCTCGCCCTTGCCGAGCTGTTCCAGCGCCGCTTCGTTGACCGCCAGCACGCGGCCGTCCTCGCCGATCGCCATCAGCGCCTCGTGCAGCAGGCCGGCGAATTCCGGGCGGCTGTGGAAGCGCAGGATCCACGCGTGCCGGTACTGCTCCAGGAAATACGAACGCGCGATCTGCGCCGCCGACATGCGCACCAGCGCGCTGGTATGGCGCTGCACCAGCTTGGTGTCGCGCGCGTCGGGGGTGGAGGCGTCCAGCACCGCCAGCAGGTCGCCGTGCGGGTCCAGGATCGGCGCGCCGCTGCACGACAGCGGCAGGTGCCGGACCAGGTAGTGCTCGCCGCGGTGCACGCCCAGCGCGCTGCGTTCCACCGCGCAGGTGCCAATGCCGTTGGTGCCCTGGTAGCGCTCGGCCCAGCTGGCGCCGCAGAACAGCCCGGTCTGGCGGAACTCGCGCAGCAGCGCCGGGTCCTGCACGCTGTGCAGCACGGTGGCCTCGGCGTCGGCGACCACCACCGCGTAGCCGCCGCCGGCGATCTGCTCGTAGAGGTTCTCCATCTCCACCTTGGCGATGCGCAGCACTTCCTCCAGCCGTTGCTGGCGCTCGCGCAGCCCGCTGCCGTCGTGGACCATCGGCGAAGGCGTGGCGTCCGGGTTCAGCCCGTACTCGTCCAGGCAGCGTTGCCAGGACCGCGCCAGTGCCGGCGGCAGCGGTTCGATCTGGCGGAAATGGCGCATCCGCGCCAGCAATGCCGGCTCCGCCTCGGCGACAGACGACGCCTTGGCTGCGGCCTGCAGGAGGTTGGCTACAGTCAACTCCGACACGTGCGCCCCTCGATCCGACCCCGGATCAGGCGGCCAGTGACGCACAAACCCGTCCCATGCTCAAACCGCAGTGCAGCAAAAGCCGGGATTGGGGATTCGGGATTGGGGATTGGCAAGGGCGGGTGGCCCGCGGCGGGTCGGTCCGGCCATCCAAACAAAAAAACCGCGCAAATGCGCGGTTCTAGTGAAAATCAAGCGCCAGGACCGGCTTTTACGAATCCCCAATCCCCAATCCCGGCTTCTCAACGAATCCCCAATCCCGAATCCCCAATCCCGGCCTTACAACGCATACCCGAACTGCTGCTTGAACTGGTCGTTGAACTCGTCGAAATCGAAGCGCTGGTTCTGGGTGCCCGGGTGCTCCACCTTCAGCGCGCCCATCAGGTTGCCCATCCGCCCGATCGTCAGCCAGTCGCAGCCGCGCTGGATACCGAAGATCAGGCCGGCGCGGAACGCGTCGCCGCAGCCGGTCGGGTCGACCACGCGGCGCTCGTGCGCCGGCGGGATGTCGTAGGTCTTCTCGGGGGTATAGACCAGCGCGCCCTTCGGGCCCTGGGTGGTGATGTAGGCCTGCACCCGCGAGACGATGTCCTGCTCGTTCCAGCCGGTGCGCTCCTGCAGCAGGTTGGACTCGTAGTCGTTGACCACCACGTAGTCGGCCTGCTCGATGAAGGTGCGCAGTTCCGGGCCGCTGAACAGCGGCATCGCCTGGCCGGGGTCGAAGATGAACGGGATGCCGGCGGCGGCGAATTCCTCGGCGTTCTGGATCATGCCCTCGCGCCCGTCCGGGCCGACCAGGCCCAGGGTTACGCCCGGCACGTCGCGCACGTGGTTCTCGTAGCTGCGCATCATCGCGCCCGGATGGAACGCGGTGATCTGGTTGTTGTCGTGGTCGGTGGTGATGAATGCCTGCGGGGTGAACAGGTCCTCGATCACCTTGACCCGCGACAGGTCGATGCCCAGCGTCTCGAAATGCTCGCGGTACGGGCCGAAGTCCTGGCCCACCGTGCCCATCGGGATCGGGTCGCCGCCCAGCAGGTGCAGGTTGTAGGCGATGTTGCCGGCGCAGCCGCCGAACTCGCGGCGCATCCGCGGCACCAGGAACGACACGTTCAGGATGTGCACCTTGTCCGGCAGGATGTGGTTCTTGAACTGGTCCGGGAACACCATGATGGTGTCGAAAGCGAGGGAACCACAGATCAGTACGGACATCGGGCAGGCCTTGGCGGAGGGATGAGCCCGCATTCAGGCGGGCGACGTGCGGGGTCGCCGCGGCGCAAAGGGTAACGGCTGCGGCCGGGCAGGGCCAGAAGCACGATGCACGGCGCCTCTGCGAGGGGCGCGCAAGGCGCGGTTTTAGCGAGAATTTTCCTTGCCCGCACCCAGGTGGGTTGTTACGCTAGCAGACTTCGTTTCTGCCCATTTTTTCGCCATTCGGCGACGGCACGCGACTCCCCAGGACTCAATTCCCCGATGTTCAAGAAACTCCGCGGCATGTTCTCCAACGACCTGTCCATCGATCTGGGCACGGCCAACACCCTCATCTACGTGCGTGGCCAGGGCATCGTGCTGAACGAACCGTCGGTGGTCGCGGTGCGCCAGGACCGGGCGATCGGCGGCACCCGTTCGGTGGCCGCGGTCGGCGCCGAGGCCAAGCAGATGCTCGGCCGCACCCCGGGCCACATCACCACCATCCGCCCGATGAAGGACGGCGTCATCGCCGACTTCACCTACACCGAGGCGATGCTGAAGCACTTCATCAAGAAGGTGCACAAGTCGCGCTTCCTGCGCCCGAGTCCGCGCGTGCTGGTGTGCGTGCCGGCCGGCTCGACCCAGGTCGAGCGCCGCGCGATCAAGGAGTCGGCCGAAGAGGCCGGCGCGCGCGACGTGTACCTGATCGAGGAACCGATGGCCGCGGCGATCGGCGCCGGCATGCCGGTCACCGAGGCGCGCGGCTCGATGGTCATCGACATCGGCGGCGGCACCACCGAGGTGGCGGTGATCTCGCTGAACGGCATCGTCTACTCGCAGTCGGTGCGCATCGGCGGCGACCGCTTCGACGAGTCGATCACCAACTACGTGCGCCGCAACCACGGCATGCTGATCGGCGAGGCCACCGCCGAACGCATCAAGCTGCAGATCGGCTGCGCCTATCCGCAGGAAGAGGTGCAGGAGATGGAGATCTCCGGCCGCAACCTCGCCGAGGGCGTGCCGAAGATGATCAAGATCAACTCCAACGAGGTGCTCGAGGCGCTGCACGAGCCGCTGTCGGGCATCGTCTCGGCGGTCAAGCTGGCGCTGGAGCAGACCCCGCCGGAACTGTGCGCCGACGTCGCCGAGCGCGGCATCGTGCTGACCGGCGGCGGCGCGCTGCTGCGCGACCTGGACCGGCTGATCTCCGAGGAGACCGGCCTGCACGTGCAGGTCGCCGACGACCCGCTGACCTGCGTGGCCCGCGGCGGCGGCCGTGCGCTGGAGCTGGTGGACATGCACGGCAACGAGTTCTTCGCGCCGGAGTGATGGCCGGCGCCGGGAACCGTGGGGGGAGAATCGAAGCGCCGGTCCGGGCCGATCCCCTTGCCGGTTCCCCGTCCGTTGCCGTGCCTGCGCCCCGGCCTGATCGACCCGGGAGCGCGCTGTCGTTTTCCGATTCCCTTTTCCCGCTTCTCTCTTCCCGGCTCTAGCCCGTGCCTCCCTACGCCGGTCCTCCCGTCACTGCCCGCCCGGGCGAAGCCGCCAGCACGCCGCGCCTGCTTGCGTACCTGGCCCTGGCGGTGGTGCTGATCGTGCTCGATGCGCAGGCGGGCTGGCTGAAGCAGGTGCGCAGCCAGACCAACCTGCTGGTGCAGCCGCTGTGGGCGCTGGCCGGGCTGCCGGGCCGGCTCGGCTCGCAGGTGCAGGAGAACGCCGCCAGCCATGCGCAACTGGTCAGGGAAAACCGCGCGCTGCGCAACGAGCTGCTGATCGCCAAGGCGCGCCTGACCCGGCTGCAGACCGCGGCGCTGGACAACGCGCAGCTGCGCGAGCTGCTCGGCGTGGCCGAGCGCCGCGGCCTGGACGTGCAGCTGGCGCCGATCCTGGACATCGACCTGGACCCGACCCGGCAGCGCCTGGTGCTCGACGCCGGCGGCCGCGACGGCGTGCACGTCGGCCAGGCGGTGATCGACGCCGGCGGCCTGATGGGCCAGGTGATCGAGGTGACCCCGCTGCATTCCACCGTGCTGCTGCTGACCGACCCCGACCACGCGGTGCCGGTGACCGTGGCGCGCAACGGCGTGCGCCTGATCGTCTACGGCCGCGGCGACACCCTGCAACTGCGCGACGTGCCACTTAGCGCCGGGGTCGAGGTCGGCGACGAGATCGTCACCTCCGGCCTGGGCGGCCGCTTCCCGGCCGGCTTCCCGGTCGGCACCGTGTCGGCGCTGCGCCCGGACGACACCCACGCCTTCCTGGTCGGCGACCTGAAGCCGGCGGCGAAGCTGGATCGCGGGCGGGACGTTTTGCTGCTGCGACCTTCGGTCGCGGCAGCGGGACCGGGGCAGCCGGGAGAATCGGGACCAGGGACCGGGGACCGGGGACCCGGTAGCAGCAACGGCGACAGCAATGCGACGCATGGACCGGCTCAAGGGCACGGTTCTGCGCCCGCTGCTGCGCCGACGGCCGGCTCGGTACCCGATCGGACCTCCGCTCCTGACCGGGTCCCCGGTCCCCGGTCCCCGGTCCCGGCGGCTGCGCAGGAGCCGCGCTCTTCCCCAATCCCGAATCCCGAATCCCCAATCCCGGCGTCTCCGCAGGAGACGCAGCAATGAGCCGCCCCCGCAGCAAAGGCTGGGTGCTCCCGGCCAGTGTGGTCCTGGCGCTGGTGCTGGGCCTGCTGCCGTTGCCGCTGGTGCTGCAGCCGCTGCGCCCGTATTTCCTGGCGCTGGTGGTGGCGTACTGGGTGATCGAGACGCCGGACACGGTCGGGCTCGGTTTCGCCTTCGCCATCGGCGTGGTCGCCGACCTGCTGTACGGCGGGGTGCTGGGCGAACAGGCGCTGCGGCTGGTGATCCTGGGCTTCATCCTGCAGCGCTTCCGCGCGCGCATCCGCTTCTTCCCGATGTCGCAGCAGGCGCTGGCGATCGGCGGGCTGCTGGTCAACGACCGCATCGTCGCCGCGGCCGTGCACCTGGCGGTGGGCGAGCCGCCGTTGCCGTGGAACTACTGGTGGGCGCCGCTGCTGGGCATGGCGCTGTGGCCGCCGCTGTTCGTGCTGCTGGACGCGCTGCGGCTGGGCCGGCGGAGCAAGAAGTAGCGTGGCCCTGACCACCCGCCGCACGCAGAAGAACCCGCACGCCGAGGCCGAGCAGTTCCGGCGCCGCGCGGCGCTGGGCTTCCTCGGCGTGCTGATCGCGCTGGTCGGGCTGGGCGCCTGGTACTTCAAGCTGCAGGTGCTGGACCACGACGTCTACGCCACGCGCTCGGACGCCAACCGGATCAAGCCGCGGCCGGTGGTGCCGGGGCGCGGCATGATCTACGACCGCAACGGCCGCCTGCTGGCCGAGAACGTGCCCGCGTTCCGGCTCGACGTGACCCCGGACAAGGTCGACGACATGGACGCGCTGCTGGCCGAGCTGGGCAAGGTGATCGCGCTGGCGCCGGAGGACGTCGAACGCTTCCAGGCCGCGCGCAAGGCCAGCCGCAGCTTCCGCCCGATCACCCTGAAGCTGCGGGTCAGCGAGGAGGAGCGCGCGCGCTTCGCGGTCGACCGCTGGCGCTTCCCGGGCGTGGAGCTGGAGCCGTACCTGACCCGGCACTACCCCTACGGCGAGCTGTTCGCGCACATCATCGGCTACGTCGGCCGCATCGACGAGAAGGACCTGGAGACGCTGGGCGAGGGCAACGCGGCGCTGACCCACATCGGCAAGTCCGGGCTGGAGCGCTATTACGAAGAGGCGCTGCGCGGCAAGGTCGGCTACGAGCAGGTCGAGACCAACGTGCAGGGCCGCGCGATCCGCACCGTCGGCCGGGTGCCGGCGCAGTCCGGCGCCGACCTGCGCCTGTCCATCGACGCCGATCTGCAGCGTGCGATGGTCGCCGCGTTCGGCGACTACCAGGGCTCGGCGGTGGCGATCGACCCGCGCACCGGCGAGATCCTGGCGATGGTCAGCCTGCCGTCCTACGACCCCAACCTGTTCGTCAACGGCATCTCGCATGCCGATTTCCAGGCGCTCAACAGCGACCTGTCGCGGCCGCAGTTCAACCGGCTGGTGCTGGGCGGGGTGGCGCCCGGCTCGACCATCAAACCGTTCATGGGCCTGGCCGGGCTGGACAGCGGCACCCGCCGCCCGGAAGACAAGATTCTGTCCACCGGCATGTTCTACCTGCCCGGGGTCAGCCGCGGCTGGGGCGACTCGCACCGCGGCGGGCACGGCTGGACCGACCTGCGCAAGTCGATCTCGCAGTCGGTCAACACCTACTACTACAAGCTGGCCATCGACATGGGCATCGGCAAGGTCGACCAGTACATGACCCGCTACGGCTTCGGCGCGCCCACCGGCATCGACCTGATCGGCGAGAGCGGCGGCATCGTGCCGTCGCCGGCGTACAAGGCGAAGAGCCGCAAGGAAGCGTGGTACCCCGGCGACACGGTCAACATCGCCATCGGCCAGGGCGACTGGAAGGTGACGCCGCTGCAACTGGTGCGCGCGGTGGCGGGCATCGCCGACGGCCAGCTGCGCACGCCGCACCTGGTGATGGCGCGGCGCGGCGCGTTCGACCAGCCGTGGACGCCGGTGCCGCTCGGCACAGGCAAGCCGATCAGCGACAACCCCGGCAACCTGCAGGCGGTGCGCGAAGGGATGATGGACACCATGCGTCCGGGCGGCAGCGGCCATGCGATCGCGGTGAGCGCGCCGTACCAGATGGCCGGCAAGACCGGCACCGCGCAGGTGGTCAGCCGCAAGGGCAACGCCGCGGTGGATCCGCGCAGCCTGCCGATGCACCTGCGCCACCGCTCGCTGTTCGAAGGCTTCGCCCCGGCCGAGCAGCCGACCATCGCGCTGGCCATCGCGGTGGAGGGCGGCGGCTACGGCGCCAGCACCGCCGCGCCGATCGCGCGCAAGATCTTCGATGCCTGGCTGCTCGGCCGCCTGCCGGCCGGCATCGAGCCGCTGGACAGCCTGCGCGGCGCCACCGCGTTCGGCAGCGAGCTGTACTACGCCGAGGACCCGGGCTCGCGCGCCGCCGCCGACGCGGTGGCGCTGGCCGCCGGCGAGCTGCCGGTGCTGGTCGGCCCGGTCGCGGTGGATGCCGCCAGCGTGGCGGTGCCGGCCGCGCCGCCGCCGATCCCCGACGAGATTCCGGACGAACGATGAAGGATTTCCTGCGCTGGCTGACCGATCTCGGCGGCCGCTTCGCCCGCACCCTGGACTGGCCGCTGTGCCTGGCCCTGGGCGCGCTGATGGTGATCGGCCTGGCGGTGCTCAAGAGCGCCGGCGGCCAGTCCGGCGGCAACCACCTGATGCTGGCGCAGGGCATCCGCTTCGCGATCGGCGCGGCGGCGATGTGGGGCCTGTCGCGGGTCTCGGCGCTGCGCTTGCGCGCGTGGACGCCGCTGATCTACGCGCTGTCGATGCTGCCGCTGCTGGCGGTGTTCGCGCTGGGCACCGGCAAGTACGGCCGGCAGTGGCTGGACCTGAAGGTGTTCTACCTGCAGCCGGCCGAGTTGCTGAAGATCAGCATGCCGATGATGGTGGCCTGGTACCTGCACCGCGTGCCGCTGCCGCCGCGCCTGCCCACGGTGCTGGTCAGCGCGGTGATCATCGGCCTGCCGACCGCGCTGATCATGCTGCAGCCGGACTTCGGCACCGGCGTGCTGATCGCCGCCAGCGGCGGTTTCGTGCTGCTGCTGGCCGGGCTGCCGTGGTGGTGGGTGGGCATCGCGGTGGGCGGCGTCGCCGCGGCCGCGCCGGTGGCCTGGCTGTGGCTGCTGCGGCCCTACCAGAAGGACCGGATCATGATGTTCCTCAATCCGGAGAACGATGCGCTCGGCGCGGGCTGGAACATCATCCAATCCAAGATCGCGATCGGCTCCGGCGGCCTGCACGGCAAGGGCTGGGGCCTGGGCTCGCAGTCGCACCTGAACTTCATCCCCGAGCAGACCACCGACTTCGCGTTCTCCGTGCTCAGCGAGGAATTCGGCTGGATCGGCGTGGCCACGGTGCTGACCCTGTACCTGGTGGTGATCGGGCGCTGCCTGTGGATCGCGGTGCAGGCGCGCGATACGTTCTCGCGGTTGCTCGCCGGCGCCACCGGGCTGGCGTTCTTCGTCTACGTGCTGGTCAACGGCGGCATGATCTCCGGGCTGCTGCCGGTGGTCGGGGTACCGATGCCGCTGATGAGCTACGGCGGCACCTCCGCGGTGTCGCTGCTGGCCGGCCTGGGCCTGGTGATGGCGGTCAAGGCGCACCGTCCGGTGCACGGCTACTAGCGACTGCGCCCAGCCATCCGCGCCTGCGCGAACGCGGCGCGCGGCCCGCTCGAATGCCGGTGCCGGCAACCGGTGCGCATTGGCTTAACCGCAAGCAAGCATCAAGGTGGCAACCGATTGCGGCGTGTGTCGGCGCTGCGCACAATCCGCATCGATGCCACGTCGCGGTGCCGCTGCTTGCGGCCCGTCGCGAGCGCAGGATCCGTTCCGGGTGAGCCATGCGCGGCGTCGACGCCGCCCAGCCGACCCGCGTCCACCGAGGGAGCCAGCACCGCGCAACGTCGATCCGGGCCTGGCCCGTGTCGCTCACCTGCGTCCGTTCGTGTGCGGTAGTCCCTCGCTCGTCCTTCCCGTGATTCCTGCCCGTTCGGCTGTGCCGACATGGATGTGCGTCGATGAAATTCCCGCGGTTGTGGTTGCTGGGCAGCGTGCTGCTGGGCCTGGCCGGCTATGCCGTCGCGCGTGCCTATTTCGCGCCCGGCATCGTGCATTGCTGCGGCTATGGCCGCATCGTCCTGACCAAGCCGCCGGGGCCGGTGCAGGGCATGGTGATCCTGCTCGCCAGCGGCACGCCGGCGCAGCGCCGGGCGGCGACCGCGCGCATCGCCGCCACCGGCGCGCTGGTGGCGACGGTCAACGGCGATCGTTACCAGGCCCGGCTGCAACGCGCCGGCCGCGGTTGCAGCCATGCCTGGCACGATGCCGAGCAGCTGAGCCGGCGCCTGCAGCGCGACCTGCACGGGGAGCGCTATTTCCTGCCGATGCTGGCCGGCAGCGGACGCGCGGCGACGCTGGCCGAGCGCATCGTCGGCGCCGCGCCGGCGGCGACCCTGGGCGGCGCGATCGGCGTGGCGCCGGCGCCGACCGAGGTCTGCGCCGGCACCGCGCAAGCCAACGCCGCGCAAGGCTTCGTCGATATCGCGCCGGCACCCGCCGCCGCCGTGGACGCGGCGCTGGCCGCGCGCGTGGCCGCGCACCTGCACGCCCCGGCCAGCGGCGGCGCGCTCGAGGACCTGCCGTTGACCGAGCTGCCGGTGCGCACGCCGGACGCGCCGCTGGCCATCGTGCTGTCCGGCGACGGGGGCTGGCGCGATATCGACAAGGGCATGGCCGAGGCCCTGCAGCAACGCGGGATCGCGGTGGTGGGCTGGGACAGCCTGCGCTATTTCTGGCATGCCAAGCCGCCGGCGCAGTCCAGCGCCGATCTGCGGCGGGTCATCGACTACTACCAGCAACGCTGGCACCCGCAAAAGATCCTGCTGGTCGGCTATTCCTTCGGCGCCACCGCGCTGCCGTTCATGTACAACCGGCTGCCGCCGGCGCAGCGCGCGCAGGTCGGGTTGCTGGCGTTGTTCGGCGTCGACCACAAGGCCGATTTCCAGATCCGCGTGCGCAACTGGCTGGACCTGGGCGATGCCGACGACGCCCAACCGGTGCTGCCGGAGATCGCGCGCATCGCCCCAGCGCAGCTGCTGTGCGTGTACGGCGACCAGGAAAAGGACACGCTGTGCCCGGAGCTGCGCGACAGCGGCGCGCAGATCGTCGCGCTGCACGGCGGCCACCATTTCGACCAGCGTCCGGCGGGGTTGGCGACGATCGTGGATGCGCGTTGGCAGCAGCTCGCAGAGGACGCACGCCATCCTATGGCGACCATCGACACCGGCCATCCTCACGCAGCCGCGGTGCCGGCCGTTGCGCTGCGCGCGCAGCCTGGCGCCCTTCAGTAGAGCCGTCCCATGCCTGGCCGCCTGCCGGGGCCGGGGCCGGTGCCGATGCATCGCGTGGCATCCCGCCGCGACCGACGCTGCGCACGCGTTCGCCGAGCCGCGATCAACGCGTCACCGACGTCGCCGTGCCGAAGGCAACAATGCACTGCTTCACTCCGCAGCCGCCTGCCGGCGTGCGGCGGCAAGCCGATCTGTCGGTCGTTGCTAGCCCAATAGCCGACAGCCGCCGCCGCCTTGTCCAGCGCCTGTACCGCAGGCCAATACCTCGGCCGCAATTGATCGCAATCAATGTGGGCGGTGGCGCGCACGCGCACCGTGTCTGTCCTAACCGACAGGCACTGGCTCATGGCGTTCACCGTAGCGGTAGTGAAGGAACAGCAAACCGGCGAGCGCCGCGTGGCGATGGTGCCGGCGGTGCTGCCGAAGCTGGCGAAGCTGGGCGCGCAGCTGCGCCTGCAGGCGGGAGCCGGCGTGGCCTCGCGCTTCGCCGATGCGGCCTATGCCGGCGCCGCGGTGTTCGACGATGCGCAGGATGTCGTCGCCGGCGCCGACCTGGTGCTGGCGGTGCAGGCGCCGTCGCTGCAGACGCTGGCGGCGATGCGTCCGGGCAGCGTGCTGGTCGCGATGCTGTATCCGGCCAAGGCGCCGGGATTGCTGGAGTTGCTGTGCGAACGCCGCATCACCGCGTTCGCGATGGAAACCGTGCCGCGGATCAGCCGCGCGCAGGCGCTGGACGTGCTGTCCAGCCAAGCCGCGCTGGCCGGCTACTACGCGCCGCTGCTGGGTGCGGTGCATCTGCCGCGGATCCTGCCGATGATGACCACCGCGGTCGGCTCGTTGCGCGCCGCGCGCGTGCTGGTGATGGGCCTGGGCGTGGCCGGCCTGCAGGCGCTGGCCACCGCGCACCGGCTCGGCGCGATCACCGAAGGCTACGACGTGCGCCCGGAGACGCGCGAACAGGCGCAATCGGTGGGCGCCAAGTTCGTCGACACCGGCATCGATGCGCGCGGCGAGGGCGGCTATGCGCGCGAGCTCACTGCAGAGGAACGGGCCAAGGCCGCCGCGCTGCTGACCCAGCACATCCAGCAGGCCGACATGATCGTCACCACCGCCAACGTGCCCGGCCGCATCGCGCCGATCCTGATCGACCGCGCGCAGATCGATGGCATGAAACCCGGCGCGGTGATCGTGGACCTGGCCGCCGACAGCGGCGGCAACTGCGAGGGCAGCGTGCCCGGGCAGACCGTCGAGGTGGGGCCGGTGACCATCGTCGCGCCGTTCAACGTGCCCTCGGCGCTGGCCCAGCACGCCAGCGAGCTGTATGCGAAGAACCTGCTGAACCTGCTCGAGCTGCTGGTCCGCGACGGCGCGCTGGCGCCGGACTTCGACGACGAGGTCGTGGCCGGCACCTTGCTGACCCGCGATGGCCAGCGCTGCCATCCCACGCCGCAGGCCGTCGCGCCTGCGCCTGCACCCGCCGCCAAGGAGTCCTGAGCGATGAATCTCGATCTGTCGATGAGCTGGATGATCGCGTTGTACGTGTTCATGCTCGCCGCGTTCACCGGCTACGAAGTGATCGGCAAGGTGCCGTCGATCCTGCACACGCCGCTGATGTCCGGTTCCAACTTCATCCACGGCATCGTCGTGGTCGGCGCGATGCACGCGCTGTTCAACGCCGACACCGTCGCCGGCCAGGCGATCGGCTTCGTCGGCGTGCTGCTCGGCGCCGGCAACGCCGCCGGCGGCTACGTGGTCACCGACCGCATGCTGGCGATGTTCAAGCCCAGCGTCAAATCCGCACCCGCCACCCCGAAGGAATAGCGTCATGCTGCAGTTACTGGTGGAGCTGAGCGGGTTCGCCGCCGCCCTGTTGTTCGTTCTCGGCCTCAAGCGCATGTCCTCGCCGGTGACCGCGCTGCGCGGCATCGTGCTGGCCGGCATCGGCATGCTGGTCGCCGTCGCCGCCGCGTTCGGCTATCTGGCCGACCTGCAGCCGGGCGCGCAGCCGCGTGCGCTGACCAATCTCGCCCTGGCGCTGCTGGCGCTGGCGCTCGGCGGCGCCTGGGCCTGGCGCAGCGGGCGCAAGGTCGCGGTGACCGCGATGCCGCAGATGGTGGCGCTGTACAACGGCATGGGCGGCGGCGCCGCGGCCGCGGTCGCGGCCGTCGCGCTGACCTCGCGGCAGCCGCAGCACAGCGGCCTGCACCTGGCGGTGACCGTGCTCGGCGCACTGATCGGATCGATCTCGTTGTCCGGTTCGGTGATCGCCTGGGCCAAGCTCGATGGCCGCATCAACACGGCGTGGCGCTTCAAGGGCCAGAGCGGGTTCAACGCCAGCGTGTTCCTCTGCGCGCTGGCACTGGGCGGCTTGGTGGTCGCGCAGATCGGCGGCGGCTGGGCGGCGCTGGCGTTCTTCGTCGCCGCACTGGGCTTCGGCATCCTGATGACGCTGCCGATCGGCGGCGCCGACATGCCGGTGGTGATCTCGCTGTACAACGCCTTCACCGGGCTGGCGGTGGGCCTGGAAGGCTTCGCGCTGCAGAACCCGGCGCTGATGATCGCCGGCATGGTGGTCGGCTCGGCCGGCACCCTGCTGACCGTGCTGATGGCCAAGGCGATGAACCGGTCGCTGGCCAACGTGCTGTTCAGCAATTTCGGCGACGGCGCGGCGGTGGTGCAGGGCGACGTGCTGGGCCGCATGACCGCGGTCGATGCCGGCGATGCGGCGGTATCGATGCGCTACGCCTCCAGTGTGATCATCGTGCCCGGCTACGGCCTGGCGGTCGCGCAGGCGCAGGCGCGGCTGTACGAACTGGTCAAGCTGCTGCAGGCCGCCGACGTGGACGTGAAGTTCGCGATCCATCCGGTCGCCGGACGCATGCCCGGGCACATGAACGTGCTGCTCGCCGAGGCCGGCGTGCCCTACGACCTGATCTTCGACATGGAAGACATCAACGACAGTTTCGCCAGTACCGACGTGGCGCTGGTGATCGGCGCCAACGACGTGGTCAACCCGGCCGCGCGCACCGACAAGGCCTCGCCGATCTACGGCATGCCGATCCTCAACGCCGACCAGGCGCGCCAGGTCTACGTGATCAAGCGCGGCCAGGGCAAGGGCTATGCCGGCGTGGAGAACCTGCTGTTCTACGGCGACAACTGCGACATGGTCTACGGCGACGCCGCCGCGGTGCTCAACCGCATGGTGCAGGCGGTCAAGGAACTGGCCGTCTGACCGAACCGCTTCCCGTGCCGGCGCGACGACGCGGCGGCGCTTTCCGACCTTCCACGAGGACACGACCATGGCTTATGCGACCCGCAATCCCTACACCGGCGAACTGCTCGCCAGCTTCCCCGAGGCGACCGACGAGGCGGTGCTCGCCGCGATCGGCGCCGCCAATGCGGCCTTCCAGCAGTGGAAGAGCGCCTCCTTCGCCGAGCGCGCCAAGGTCATGCACGCGGCGGCGCAATTGCTGCGCGCCGACGTGCGCGGTTACGCGCAACTGCTGACCCTGGAAATGGGCAAGCTGATCGGCGAGGCCGAAGCCGAGGTGACCTTGTCGGCGGACATCTTCGAGTACTACGCGGTCAACGCCGAGCGCCTGCTGGCGCCGGAGAAACTGCCGGTGGCCGATCCGGCCGAGGGCGAGGCGATCGTGGTGCACGAGCCGCTGGGCGTGCTGCTGGCGATCGAGCCGTGGAACTTCCCGTACTACCAGATCGCGCGGATCATCGCGCCGCAGCTGTCGGCCGGCAACACGGTGTTGCTCAAGCACGCCTCCAACGTGCCGCAGTGCGCGGCCAGGTTCGAAACGCTGATGGCCGCGGCGGGGCTGCCGTCCGGCGCGTTCGCCAACCTCTACGCCACGCGCTCGCAGGTGGAGACCATCCTCAACGATCCGCGCGTGCACGGCGTGGCGCTGACCGGCTCGGAAGGCGCCGGCGCCATCGTCGCCGCGCAGGCGGCCAGGGCGCTGAAGAAATCGACGATGGAATTGGGCGGTGCCGATGCCTTCGTGGTGCTGGCCGATGCCGAGCTGGACAAGACGGTGAAGTGGGCGGTGTTCGGCCGCCATTGGAACGGCGGCCAGGTGTGCGTGTCGTCCAAGCGCATGATTGTCGTGCAAGAACTGTACGAGCAGTTCCTGCGCCGCTACACGGATGGCGTGGCCGCGCTCAAGGCCGGCGATCCGATGGACGCAGCGACCACGCTGGCGCCACTGTCCTCGCAGGGCGCGGCCGACGAACTGAAGCTGCAGATCGCCGCGGCGGTCGAACATGGCGCCACCGCCACCGCGGTCGGCCCGCCGGTGCCGGCACAGGGCGCGTTCGTGCAGCCGACCATCCTGACCAATGTGACCCCGGACAACCCCGCCTACTACCAGGAGTTCTTCGGTCCGGTGTCGATGCTGTTCGAGGCCGCCGACGAGGACGATGCGGTGCGCATCGCCAACGACTCGCCATTCGGCCTGGGCGGCTCGGTGTTCACCGCCGACACCGCGCGCGGCGTCGAAGTGGCCAAGCGCATCTCCACCGGCATGGTGTTCGTCAACCATCCGACCATGGTCAAGGCCGACCTGCCGTTCGGCGGGGTGCGCCGCTCCGGCTACGGCCGCGAACTGATCGGGCTGGGCATCAAGGAGTTCGTCAACCACAAGCTGATCGATGTGGTGGATATCGACGCGCCGTTCTGAGCGTCGCTGCCGCGCAGCACTGCGGGCCGTCGGTGGCAACCACCGGCGGCCTTTGCGTTTGCGGTGCCCGGCCGGCGATGCCGGTGCCGGTGCCGTGATCCACGAAGGCTCCCCGGCATGAATACGCCAACTGCGCTTGACTCGGCGCAAAGTTCTTTTGTTTCATGGCGTTATTGGTGGAAATTCATCTGGACTCTGTTAACCTGCCGGCATGATTCGACGCTCGCTGATTTGCCTGATCACGCTTGGCCTGGTCGCATGCGCGACCCAGCCCAAGGCTCCGACGCCGCCACCGCAGGCCAGTGCGCTGCCGCAAACCGCGCCGCCGCCCGCGCTGCCGGCCGGCACCGCGCCCGAAGCGGCGCCTGCGCCGCCGGTCGACCTGACCCCGGTGCCGTTCGAGATCGCGCGCGCCAACTTCGTCCGCGACACCGCGGCCAAGTACGGCCTGGACCCGGCGCAGATCGAGGCGACGCTGGCGCAGGCGCAGTTCAAGGATGCGATCGTGGCGGCGATGTCGCGCCCGGCCGAGCGGGTCAAGCCGTGGAACGAATACCGGCCGATGTTCATCAGCCAGGCGCGCATCGACGGCGGCCGCGCGTTCCTCGCCACGCACCGCGAGGAGTTGATGCGGGTGCAGGCGCGTACCGGCGTGCCG
Source organism: Xanthomonas sp. CFBP 8443 (assembly GCF_025666195.1). Lineage (NCBI taxonomy): Bacteria > Pseudomonadati > Pseudomonadota > Gammaproteobacteria > Lysobacterales > Lysobacteraceae > Xanthomonas > Xanthomonas sp. CFBP 8443. The sequence continues at coordinate 4,273,590 of NZ_CP102592.1, read as the reverse complement.
GCCGAGATCATCGTCGCGATCATCGGCGTGGAGACCAGCTACGGCAAGAATGCCGGCAGCTATCGCGTGCTCGATGCGCTGTACACGCTGGCGTTCCGCTATCCGCGCAGCGGCGACCCGGCCAAGCTCGAGCGCGAAGTGCGCCGCGAGCTGTTCTTCCGCGACGAACTCGGCCAGCTGTTCGCGCTCGGCCGCGAGGAGAACCTGGACGTCACTAAGCTGATCGGCAGCTACGCCGGCGCGATGGGCCTGGGCCAGTTCATGCCGTCCAGCTACCGCCAGTTCGCGGTCGACGGCGATGGCGACGGCAAGCGCAACCTGTTCACCGACTACGACGACGCGTTTTCCTCGATCGCCAACTACTTCGTCAAGAAGGGCGGCTGGGTGCGCGACGGCCTGGTCGCGGTGCCGGCCACGCTGCGTCCCGGCGCCGAGGAATTCAATCCGACCGACTGGACCCCGAGCCATTCGCTGGCCGACCTGGCCGCGCGCGGCTACCAGGCCAGCGCACCCGTTCCGGCCGGCGCCACCGCCACGCCGATCGCGCTCGACGACGGCAGCGCCGGCAAGCAGTACTGGCTGGGCTTCCAGAACTACTACGCGATCACCCGATACAACATTTCCAAGATGTACGCGATGGCCGTGTTCCAACTGTCCCAGGCCATCGCCGGCAAGGAGTTACCCCCGGCATGAACCCGAACGCGCTGCTCCGGATCGTCCCCGTCGTCGCCCTGCTGGCGCTGGCCGCCTGCAGCAGCGCCCCGAAGAAGACCGCAGGCGGCGCGGCGGCGCCGGGGGTCAAGGTGGAAGGCCGCGGTCCGGCGCATGTCGCCACCGGTTGCCCGTCCACCTCGCCGTACGCGCCGGCCAAGGAAGACCCGTCCACGCGCGGCAACTACACCGCCGGCGGCCTGTACGCGCCAGGGGTCAGCGACAGGACCCCGGACTACGTGCCCAACGTCGCCTGCATCCCGGAACCGCTGGTCACCGCCGAGCCGCGTTCGCCGGTCGGCAACCGTTCGCCGTACATGGTGCTGGGCCGCGAGTACAAGATCATCGACGACCCGGACAGCTACGTCGAACGCGGCACCGCCTCGTACTACGGCAGCAAGTTCCATGGCCGGCTGACCTCCAACCGCGAGGTCTACGACATGTACGCGTTCACCGCCGCGCACAAGACGCTGCCGCTGCCGAGCTTCGCACTGGTCACTAACCTGGACAACGGCGAATCGGTGGTGGTGCGGGTCAACGACCGCGGCCCGTTCCACGATGGCCGGGTCATCGACCTGAGCTACGCGGCGGCGGTTAAGCTCGGCATCACCGGCAAGGGCACCGGCCGGGTCGAAGTGCGTGGGCTGACCCCGGCCGACAACGGCAACCTGCTGGCGGCGCGCCGTGCCGGCAAGCAGGTCGCCACCGGCACCGCGCTGGCCAGCGCGGCGGCGGGGGCGGGCGCCGCCCAGACCGCCGCGGCGCGCCGCGCCACCGACATGGACAACCTGGTCAAGGCCTTGCCGGCCAAGTCGGCGAGCGTGGCCGCGGCCAAGCCGCCGGCGCGCGGCGCGGCGCTGGCCGCGCCCACCGCCGCCAATGCAGCGGCCGCCGCGGCCGCAATGCCGGAAGGCGAGCGCTGGCGCTACCGGGTGCAGGCCGATGCCGACACCGCGGCCAACGCCGACCATTTCGACGACTGGATGAAATCGCGCGGCGTGCGCGTGGCCACCGGCAAGCCGACCAAGCTCGACAAACCGGTCAAGGCCGATACGGCCGTGGCCGCCACGCCGGCACCGCCACGGCGCGCCACCGCCGCGCCCGCGCAGGCGCCCAGTGCCGTTGCCGTCGCGGCAACGCCCGCACCAACGCCACGCGCGGTCGCCGACGCCGCCGCGGCGCGCGGCCCGCTCGGCATCCTGCTGCAGGTGGCCAGCTTCGCCAGCCGCGACAACGCCAACCGCGCGCTGTCGCAGCTGGCCTCGGCCGGCATCGTCGGCGCCAGCGTCAGCGACATCGTCTCCGGCGGGCGCACGCTGTGGCGGCTGCGGGTCGCGGCCGAGGATCATGGCCGCGCCGCCGAGCTGGCCAGCCGCATCGCCGGCCTCGGCTTCGGGCGCCCGCAGATCGTCAAGGACTGAGCGCGCGAACACCGCGCGCACGCCTGCGGCGGCCGCTGCCGCGCAGTCACGACGACGGCTTACGGGCGCGCTCCGACACCGATGGCTTAACCGCCACTCCCGCCTGCACCGCCGCAGCGCCTGGCCGGGCGCCGGGTGGCCCTACAATGCCTCGTTTACCATCGGCCCTCGGGCCCGCCAGGAGTCGTTTTAGATGAAATTCCGCTTCGCCGTCGCCGCCGTGGCCACCTTCGCCGTCGGCCTGGTTTCCGCGCAGACCCCCGGCCCGGTGCCGGCACAGCCTGCCGCCGCTGCCGCCGCGCCCGCCGCGGTGGCGATCCCGCCGGCGCCCAAGCCGGCCGTGTCCAAGTCCTGGGTGCTGATGGACTACGCCACCGGTCAGGTGCTGGCCGGCGAGAACGAACATGTGCAGGTGGCTCCGGCCAGCATCACCAAGGTGATGACGTCCTATGTGGTCGCCGCCGAGCTGAAGCTGGGCAAGATCAAGCGCGATGACCAGGTCATGCTCAGCGAGCGCGCCTGGCGCGAGGGCGGCGCCGGCACCGACGGCAGCTACAGCGGCTTCCCGGTCAACCAGACCGCGCGCCTGGAGGACATGGAAAAGGGCATGGCGATCCAATCCGGCAACGACGCGGCGATCGCGCTGGCCGAACACACCGCCGGCAGCGAGGAAGCCTTCGCCGCGCTGATGAACAACTACGCGGCCAAGCTCGGCATGACCGGCTCGCACTTCGTCAACGCCCATGGCCTGTCCGCCGAAGGCCACCACACCACCGCCTACGACCTGGCACTGCTGGGCCGGGCGATGGTGCGCGACTATCCGGAGACCTACGCCTACAACAAGATCAAGGAGTTCAAGGTCGGCGACATCACCCAGCAGAACCGCAACTTGCTGCTGTGGCGCGACCCCAGCGTGGACGGCATCAAGACCGGGCACACCTCCGAGGCCGGCTACTGCCTGCTCAGCTCCGCGCAGCGCGGCGACCAGCGCCTGATCGCGGTGGTGATGGGCGACAGTTCCGAGAAGCAGCGCGCCGAGGACAGCCTTGCGCTGTTGAACTGGGGCTTCCGTTTCTTCGAGACCCACCGCCTGTACGAGCCGGGCAAGCAGGTCGCGCAGCAGCGCGTGTGGAAGGGCAGCGAGAAGGAAGTGCTGCTGGGCGTGGCGCAGCCGCTGCTGGTCGGCGTGCCGCGCGGCCGCTACAACGAACTGAAGCCGTCGATCGACGTGCCCAAGACCCTGGAAGCGCCGATCAAGCAGGGCCAGGCGATCGGCACGGTGAAGGTCTCGCTGGACGGCAAGGTCGTCGCGCAGGCGCCGCTGGTGGCGCTGAAGGCGGTCGAGGAGGCGGGCTTCTTCAAGCGCCTGTGGGACAGCTTCTGGATGTGGTGGGAAGCGGAGTGAGTTTCAAAAAAGCCGGCTTGCGCCGGCTTTTTTTTCGGGACTCGGGACTCGGGACTCGGGACTCGGGATTTTCGCAAGTTCGGTGCATTTCTGCTTTTCTGTAGGAGGGGCTTCAGCCCCGACGCGTTACCGGTAAGGCGTCGGGGCTGAAGCCCCTCCTACAGAAAAGCGGTTGCGTCCGAGCCGCAAAAAAAGGGCCGCTTTTTCTTAAAAAAGCGGCCCTTTTTGCATCAAATCGCTTGACAGGGATTTGCCCCGGAACATCATCCCGAGTCCCGAGTCCCGAGTCCCGAGTCCCGAGTCCCGAGTCCCGAGTCCCGAGTCCCGAGTCCCGGCCCTTCAAAGCCGCCGGCTGATCGTGAAGCTGCCGAACACCGGGGTCTGTTTCTGCAGGTCGAATTCGCGGGTGCTCCAGTAACGCGCCAGGGCGAACTTCCAGTTGCCGCGCATCACCGCCAGGCCGAAGCCGGCTTCGCCGACGAAGGGGCGTTTGTTGACGCTGTGGCTGTCGCGGAAGGTGTTGCCGTCCAGGGTGATGTCGCGCACCACCCAGCGCGCGTCGCTGGTCAGGAACAGGTGCGCCGACCAGCCGCGACCCATGCCGTAGCGGGGCGGGGCGGTGTTCTCGCCGGCCGGGCGCAGCGGCGAGCTGCCGAAGTCGTCCGGCAGCTTCCAGCCGAAGCGCACTTCGGCGCCGGCGTTGGCGTGGGTCTCCAGGGTGCCGAGCGCGCCGCCCCAGTGGCTGATCGCATCCCAGCCCCAGCCGTCGGCGTTGGTCGCCGCATCCCCGGGCCAGCGGCGCATGCGTTCGTGCAGCAGGCGGAACACCGGTTCGTCGTGCAACTGGTTGTCCCAGCCGAGGAACTTCTCGTCGCCGAGCGCGTCGTGCACCGCGTCCTGCACCTGCTTGCCCTGCGCCGACGGGCCGACCATGCCCAGGGTCAGCTGGGTCGTGCGCAGGCGGTCCTGGTTGCGCGCGTTGTAGCCGAAGTTCACCGCCAGCACGGCGGCGTAGGGGCGGTCGTCCTTGATCAGGTCGCGGCGGGTCTTGTCGGTCGGGGTGAAGATGGCCTGGCCGAAACTGAAGACCATGTTCTGCTGCTCGAACTCGCCCGGGTGCAGGCGCTCCAGGTAGCGGTTGACCGCCCGCGCCAGCCGCGGCAGGCAGGGATCGTCGGTGAAGTCGACCAGGTTCGGCGAGACCAGGGTCACGCCGAAACCGTTGGTATAGCCCTGGTCCTGGTCGGCGCCGCCGAACAGGTCGTTGTCGATCCGGAAGTTCACCGTCGGCGGCGTGTCCTGCAGCGCGCTGCCGGTGCAGCGATCGGCGGCAACGGCGGGCAACGAGGCGATGGCGAGAACGACAGCAGCGGCGAGAGGCAGGCGCGATGACGGCATGGCACGTTCCCTGTACGGAGGAAGGGGGGAGGGTGTGGCGCGACGCTAGCGGGCCGGCTGCGCGGATGCCGTGAAAGCCGGTCCGCGGAAGAGGCTGAACGGCAGCATAGGGCGCGGTCCGGGCCGGGCGAAAGCCATGTGGCCGTATCGCTTCGTCCCATCGGCGTCGCTTGCCAACCCGGCCCGCATGCTGGCGCTGCAGGACCGCCGCTGCATGCCCGTGCGTAGCGGGCGCGCGGCCTTGGGTTTGCCCGGCGCCGGCCCGATAATGCAGCCATGGACATCACCTCCGACAACCCCGAACACGGCTTCCAGTTCCCCGGCGTCTTCGAGCTCAGCGCGATGGGCAACGCCAACACCGGGCTGGAGACCGAACTGCCGCGCCTGCTGGCCAAGGCCGGCGTGGACGTGCTGGAAGAGCGCATCAGCTGGAAGCATTCGTCCAACGGCAAGTACGTGTCGGTGCGGATCGCCTTCCGCGCCGCCGACCGCGCCCAGTACGACGCCGCGCACCTGGCGCTGCGCGAGCATCCGGAAGTGAAGTGGACGCTGTAGCCGGCGCCGCGGCAGTGGCGCCGCAGCCGGCCCCGGCGTTGCCGCCGTGCCTGGTCCGCGATCTCGGTCGCCAGCCCTACGCGCCGGTGTGGCGCGCGATGCAGCGCTTCACCGATGCGCGCGAGGAGGCCAGCGCCGACGAGCTGTGGGTGGTCGAGCACGAACCGGTGTTCACTCTCGGCCAGGCCGGCAAGCCCGAACACGTGCTGGCGCCCGGCGAGATCCCGGTGCTGCACGTGGACCGCGGCGGCCAGGTCACCTACCACGGCCCCGGCCAGCTGGTGGTGTACCCGCTGCTGGACCTGCGCCGGCTGAAGATCGGCGTGCGCGACTACGTGTGCCGCATCGAGCAGGCGATCATCGACACGCTGGACGAATGGAACATCCTCGGCCAGCGCCGCGACGGCGCGCCCGGGGTCTACGTCGGCGCGGCCAAGGTTGCCGCGCTCGGCATCCGCGTGCGCCGCGGCTGCACCTTCCACGGCCTGTCGTTCAACGTGGCGATGGACTTGGAGCCGTTCCACCGGATCAACCCCTGCGGCTACCAGGGCCTGCAGGTGACCTCGGTGCTAGACTTGGGCGGTCCCTCCGGCATGCAGGCCGTCAAACCGGTGCTGCTGGCCCAACTGGCGCGCCAGTTCGGGCTGACCCTGCAGCCGCTCGACGCCTTGCCCGACCTCACGCTCACGCACGCGGCCTGACCGCCTGCCCGCCGACGACGCCATGACCCAGCCCAGCGCACGCACCATCCCCTTGCAGGTCCTTTCCGGCGACAGCGCGCCCGCGCCCGCGCCATTGCAGGCCGGCGTCAAGCAATTGGGCGGAGACAAGATCAACCGCTCGCCGGTGCAGTTCGCCGACGCGCCGGTGCTGCGCAAGCCGTCGTGGATCCGGGTGCGGATCCCGTCTGGCAACGCGGTGCAGAACCTCAAGGCCAAGCTGCGCGAGAACCGCCTGGTCACGGTCTGCGAGGAAGCGAGCTGCCCGAACATCCACGAGTGCTTCAGCCACGGCACCGCCACCTTCATGATCCTGGGCGAGGTCTGCACCCGCCGCTGCTCGTTCTGCGACGTTGCCCACGGCCGGCCCAAGCCGCCGGACGCCGGCGAGCCGGCCAGCCTGGCGCAGACCGTGGCCGACATGGGCCTGCGCTACGTGGTGGTGACCAGCGTCGACCGCGACGACCTGCGCGACGGCGGCGCCCAGCACTTCGCCGACTGCATCGGCGCGATCCGCGCCAAGGCCCCGGCCACCCGCATCGAGATCCTGACCCCGGACTTCCGAGGCAAGGGCCGCATGGACCGCGCGCTGGAGATCCTGGCGACCAATCCGCCGGACGTGTTCAACCACAACATCGAGACCGTGCCGGACCTGTACCCGAACGTGCGCCCCGGCGCCGACTATCAGTGGTCGCTGACCCTGCTGCAGAAGTTCAAGGCGCAGCACCCGGCCATCGCCACCAAGTCCGGGATCATGCTCGGCCTGGGCGAGACCATGGAGCAGGTGCAGGCCACGCTGCGCGACCTGCGCGCGCACGACGTGGACATGGTCACCATCGGCCAGTACCTGCAGCCCACCGCGCACCACCACCCGGTGATGCGCTACTGGACGCCGGAGGAGTACAAGGCGCTGGAGGAGTACGGCAACGCGCTGGGCTTCAGCCATGTCGCCTCCGGGCCGATGGTGCGCTCGTCTTACCACGCCGACCGCCAGGCCGCCGGCGCCGGCGTCGCCGCCTGAGCGGCGCGGCGGCACCGATCCCGCATTCGATCGCCACGTCCGGCGCCGGCCGGGCGCTGGCCGCATGCCCGCTGCGCCGGCCTTTGCGCAGGCCCGCGGCCGCTGCACCGGCGCCATTCACACTTCGCTACCGGGCCGCCGCTAGTCTGGTTCAGGAAAGGTGACACGGCCTGCAACTTGCGGCACTGTCGTGTTGTCTCACGCGATCTGCAGCCCCCCTGACGGCCTGGTGCCGAGAGTACGTAGATGAAATTCAAAGCTTCCGTCTTTCTGCTGGCGTTCGCGCTGACCGCGCCGCTGGCGCTGTTCGCCCGCACCGACGCGCCGGCGCTGCCCGCGGCCTCGACCGCCGACCAGTCCACCACCGCCAAGCTGGTCTACGGGCTGCTGTCCGACAGCCGCTACGCCTACCGGCCGCGCGCGCTCGACGAGGCGACCTCCAAGGAAGTCTTCAAGAAGTACCTGGAGACGCTGGACGGCAGCAAGCAGTTCTTCACCCAGGCCGACGTCGACAAGTTCGCCCCGTTCCAGGCCAACCTCGGCGCCAATATCGCCTCCGGCCAGCTGGAGCCGGCGTTCCAGGTGTTCGCCGTGTACCGGCAGCGCGTGGACGAGCGCATCGGCTATGCGCGCAAGCTGCTCAAGCAGGACTTCGATTTCAACGGCAGCGAGAAGTTCGAGTACGACCGCAAGGACGTGCCGTGGCCCAAGGACAACCAGGAACTGGACGCGCTGTGGCGCAAGTCGGTGATGAACGACTGGTTGCGGCTCAAGCTCGCCGGCAAGAAGCCCGAGGACATCCGCAAGACCCTGGACAAGCGCTACGCCAACCTCGCCGATTCGGTGAAGGAGCTGAAGAGCGAGGACGTGTTCCAGTTCTTCATGAACGCCTACACCAACACCGTCGACCCGCACACCGACTACTTCACCCCGCGCACCGCCGAGAACTTCAACCAGCAGATGTCGCTGTCGCTGGAAGGCATCGGCGCGCAGCTGCAGAAGCAGGACGACATGGTGGTGATCCGCGAGGTCATCCCCGGCGGCCCGGCCGCGGTGGACGGCACGCTGAAGGCGGGCGACCGCATCGTCGGCGTCGGCCAGGGCAAGTCCGGCCAGGTCGAGGACGTGATCGGCTGGCGCATCGACGACGTCGTGGCCAAGATCCGCGGCGACAAGGACACCCAGGTGCGGCTGGAATACATCCCGGCCGAGACCGGCGTGGACGGCAAGCACCGCCAGTTGCTGCTGACCCGGCAGAAGGTGCGCCTGGCCGAGCAGGCCGCCAAGGGCGAGACCATCACCCTGCCGGCGAAGGACGGCGAACCTGCGCGGCGCGTCGGCGTGATCAAGCTGCCGGCGTTCTACCAGGACTTCGAGGGCCGTCGCCGCAACGCCAGCGACTACGCCTCGGCGACCCGCGACGTGGCCAAGCTGCTGGCCGGCTTCAAGACCGACAAGCTCGACGGCGTGGTGCTGGACCTGCGCAACAACGGCGGCGGTTCGCTGGACGAGGCGATCGAACTCACCGGCCTGTTCATCGAGCAGGGCCCGGTGGTGCAGGTGCGCGAATCCGGCGGCCGCGTCACCGTCAACAGCGACGACAAGCCGGGCGTGGCCTGGGACGGCCCGCTGGCGGTGCTGATCAACCGCGGCTCGGCCTCGGCCTCGGAGATCTTCGCCGGCGCCATCCAGGACTACGGCCGCGGCCTGATCATCGGCGAGACCAGCTTCGGCAAGGGCACGGTGCAGAACATCGTCGACCTGGACCGCTGGCCGGCCAACGAGACCGACCGCTTCGGCCAGGTCAAGCTGACCATCGCGCAGTTCTTCCGGGTTAGCGGCAGCAGCACCCAGCACAAGGGCGTGGTGCCGGACATCGCGTTCCCGGCCAGCGTCGACGCCACCGAGTTCGGCGAGAGCACCTACGACAACGCCCTGCCGTGGACTCGCATCGCCGCGGTGCCGCACACCCAGTACGGCAACTTCGCGCCGCTGCTGCCGAGGCTGGAGACGCTGCATGCCGGCCGCATCGCCAGCGACAAGGAATTCCAGTGGTGGGAAGAGGACGTGCAGCAGTTCCGCACCGAAGCGGCGAAGAAGTACGTGGTGCTCAACGAGGCCGAGCGCCGCGCCGAGCGCGAGAAGCAGGACGTGCAGCGCAAGCAGCGCCAGGAGATGCGCAAGCAGCTCGGCCTGCCGCTGGACCCGCTCGCCGACGACAGCAGCGACGACGGTCTGACCGGCAACGAGCGCGACATCGTCAAGGACGCCGCGCGCGAAAAGCTGGTCGACAAGCGCCCGGATCCGCTGCTGCGCGAGTCGGCGGCGATCCTGGCCGACGCGTTGAACCTGCTGGAAAAGGACCGTCCGCTGTCGGTGCAGGTGCTGCCGCAGTCAACCGGCCCGGGGCGCTGGGCCGACTGAGCCCAGCCTCCACCGCCGCGCGAAAACAGACGCGCCATCGCCCAGCGGTGGCGCGTTTTTCGTTGTGCGTTCGCGCGGTTGCGCGCAGCCGCCTGCGTTCGTCCTGAGTGCCGAGCGATCCCGCGGCGGCCAGCGCGGCATTCGCCGATCCCTCTGGCGAATGCTCCAGGCCGATCGCATCGCCGCTGGAGCGCGCGCCGCCGCGTTCGTCGTGATTGCGCTGGCGCGAGGCGCTGCGCACGGCTTCAAGGCCTGCGATGGCAGCGCAGTGCGCTGTAGGAGGACTTCGGCCCCGACAGCGAGCGGAGCTTGGAAATCCGCTGCTTCGTTCGTCGCGGCTGAAGCCGCTCCTGCAGGGACCTGCGACGCGCCCGCTGGGTGCACTGTAGGAGCGGCTTCAGCCGCGACCCGAGCCCCGCCGCCGCATTCGCTCCCTTATCGGCTGAAACCGAAACACCGCGACGCAGTCGCGCCGACCGGCCCTTTTGTGGGAGCGACTTCAGTCGCGACGAGCTTTCCCGAGAACGCCATCGCAACCAGCGATCCAAGCCACCGGCACTTCGACAGGTGGACATCGATTCGATCGAAGCGCCTAGCCCCATGCCTGCCACAACTGATGCAGGCCCAGCGCCAGCAAGGTCAGGAAGAACAAGCGACGGAACGCCTCGGCGGAGATGCGCTGGCGGACCCGCGCGCCGAGCCACATGCCCGCCACGGTCGGCAGCAGCGCCAGCAGCGACGGCCCCAGCGCCGCGCGCGCGAATGCGCCATGCCAGGCCAGCGCCGCGGCCAGCGCCAGGGTGGCGGTGCCGAAGCAATAGCCCAGGGCGCGCATCAGCGTGTCGCGTGGCAGGCCCAGCGCCACCAGGTAGGGCAGCGACGGCAGCACGAACACGCCGGTGGCGCCGGTCAGCAGGCCGGTCGCCAGCCCGGCCGCCGGGCCGGCCCAGGGTTCGTGCCGCGGCGGCAGCCGGCCCTGCCAGCGGCTCAGGCCGAGCAGGGCGTACAGCGCCAGCAGCGCGCCGAGCCCACCGCGGGCCAGCGCCGGATCGGCGCCGACCAGGATGCCGGCGCTGAGCCAGGTACCGACCACGATCGTCGCCAGCAGCGGCCACAACCGGCGCAGCAGCACCGCCGCACCGTCGCCCCAGGCCTGCTGCAGGTTGGTCAGCAGCGACGGCAGCACCAGCAGCGCGGCCGCCTCGGGCGGCGCCAGCCACAGTCCGAGCAGGCCCATCGCCACCGTCGGCAGGCCGGTGCCGGCGACGCCCTTGACGAAGCCGGCCAGGCAGAACACCGCGGCGACCGGCAGCAGATGCGGGATCAGCGATTGCATGCCTGCAGCATCGGGCGTCCGGCGGCGGCGGACAATGCGCGATCGCTTCAGGCAGACTTCGGCAACGACGAAGGCTGGAGTGGCGATGCATCTGGATTTCATCGACTTGCGTCTGTTCGCGGCGGTGGCCGAGGCCGGCAGCATCACCGCCGGCGCGGAACGGGCCGTGTTGTCGCTGGCCGCGGCCAGCGCCCGCATCCGCGCGCTGGAACTGCAGGCGGGGACGGCGCTGTTCGTGCGCGGCCGCCGCGGCGTGACCCTGACCGCGGCCGGCGCGGCGTTGTTGCGGCATGCGCGGCAGCTGCTGCGCCAGGCCGAGGCGATGCGCGCCGAACTGGGCGAACACGCCGGCGCCAACCAGGCCACGGTGCGGCTGCTGGCCAATACCGCGGCGCTGTACGAATGGCTGCCCGAACTGCTGGCCGAGTTCCTGGTCGCGCATCCGCGTATCGACCTGGCCTTGCGCGAGCTGGGCAGCACCGCCGCCGCCGATGCGGTGCGCGAGGAACGCGCCGACCTGGCGGTGATCGCCGACCATGCCGACCTCGCCGGCCTGCACGCGCAGGCGTTCCGGCAGGACCGGCTGGTGCTGGTGGCGGCCGCCTCGCATCCATTGGCGCAAGCGCCGCAGCTGCGCCTGGCGCAGCTGTGGCAGGCGGAATTCCTCGGCCTGGCCGACGACAGCGCGTTGCAGCGGCACCTGCGCACGCAGGCCGCGCGTGCCGGCGGCCAGTTGCGCATCCGCGCCCACGTGCACGGCATCGAGCCGCTGTGCCGGATGCTGGCGCGCGGCGCCGGCGTGGCGATCCTGCCGCAGGCGGCGCTGGCCAGGGTCAGCGTGCGCGCGCAGCTGGTCGCGGTGCCGCTGCATGAAGCGTGGGCGGCGCGGCAGCTGTCGATCGTGTGGCGGCCGGCGCCAGCACCGGTGCCGGCGGTGCGTCAGGTGGTGGACTGGCTATGCGCGCACGCCGATGGCGCCGCGCCGACACAGGGGTCGGCGCAATGACGCGGCACGCCGACGGAGCGGTTCAGTGCGGCCAGGCGAACTCGGCCATCACCGGGAAGTGGTCCGACGGCCAATGCCCCTGCGGCCGCGCGTCCAGCGTGGAGAAGCGGGTGGCGCGCAGCCCGCGCGACAGGATCCAGTCGATGCGCCGGTCGGGATGGCCGGTGAAGTCGTGGAAGGTCGCTTCCGGCCCTTGCGGCTGCGGCGCCTGCGCGCGCGCGTCGGCCAGCGCGGGAACCAGCGTGCGGTAGGTGGGCGAGTCCGGCGCGGTGTTGAAGTCGCCGGTGAGCACCACCGGCACGTCCGCCGGCAAGGCCTGCAGGCGCGCGAGGATCAGCGCGGCACCCTTGGCGCGCGCCGCCTCGTCCTCGTCGCGATACGGAAGATGCGTATCGAACAGATAGAAACGGCGGCCGTCGGCGATGCGTTCGAACAGCCCCCAGTTGACCATCCGCGGCAGCGGGTGGCCCCAACTGATGCTGCCGACCACCGCCGGGGTGTCCGACAGCCAGAAGTCGCCCGATTCCACCAGCTTCAGCCGGCGGCTGTCGTAGAACACGCCCATGCGCTCGCCGTCCTCGCTGCCGTCGCGGCTGCGGCCGAACCAGCGGTAGTCGGGCAACTGCGCGGCCAGGTAGTCGGCCTGCAGCTTGACCAGTTCCTGGGTGCCGAACAGGTCCGGATGCTGCGTGCGGATCAGCGCCGCCATCGCGCTGCGGCGGATCTCCCAACGCTTGTCGCCATCCTTGTCGACCGGCACGCGCACGTTGAAGCTCATCACCTTGAGCGGAGCCGGCGCGGGCGCGGCGCCCGCCAGCGGCGCGGCGAGGAGGGCGAACAGCGACAGGGCGAACGCAAGCGCCACGGCGCGTACGCGGGGAAAGGGCGAGGAAGTCGGCATCGGAAACATCTCTTGGATGACAGCGGGAAGCGCGGGCGCAATGGTGGCATGCACGGCGCGGCATGGGCCAGCGCCGGTGTGCAGGTTTTCGCATCTGCACGCTACGCCAGACATGTTGCGTTGTTGCAACGGAACCGGCGCGCAATGTCCGGCACGATGCCGGGCGGTGCGCGACATGCGCTTGCGCAGGCGCGCGAATCGACACCGCACGCATGCCGGCGCAGGGGTGCGCATATCTGCAGGGATCCGCTGCGGGCGCAGGCGATGCGTGATCGGGAACGCGGTGTCGCTGCGCACTCCCGGTCGTGTCAGTCCCAGGTGTTGGGCTGCGCACCGGTGGCGGGATCGCCCATCTTGACCACGCAGAAACGGTGTCCGGTCGGCGCTTCCATCACCCACCAGCGTTTGACGAAGCCGATGCGGCGCGCGCCGAGGCGCTCCAGGCGCGCGACCTCGGCGTCGATGTCGTCGCTCTCGATATCCAGGTGCACCCGCGACGGGTGATCGACGCGCTGCACTTCCACGTGCAGCCCGGCCGGGGCGCCCTGCAGCTCGGCGTATTCGGCGCCGAGTTCGGAGTAGCTCGGCGCAGCTGGATAACCGAGCGCCGCGCTCCAGAAGCGCGCGCCCACCTCGGCATCGGTGTCCTGGCAATCGATGATGAATCCGGCAAGACGGCTGCGATGGGACATGGTCGCGTGCTCCTGTTCGGGGAACGAAAAGGCTAGCGCGATCGTGTGCGCTGCGCGCGCTGCAGCGCAGCGCCGTACGCTGCCTGCGCGTGCGGCAAATGCGGCGCTTGCGCAGGCATGCGTCGCAGCTGCGACGCCGGGAAAATGCCGTACTTCTTGCGCGACGGTGCTGCCTTGCCTTCGACGTCCGCAGCCGGTGCCGTGACTCGGAGACAACGCAGCAGTGGTTGCGCCACGCATGCGGCACGAATCGCACGCACAGTGCCCCGCCGCGCACTGCCAGCCGCACGCGAGACTTGACGCCTTCGCGCATCGGCGTAGCATTTGCATCACGCCAAGGGACAGACCCGCGGCGACCCCAATCACCGTGAGGGATGCTCATGGAATACGACTATCTTGTGTTCATCGGGCGCTTCGAGCCCTTCCATAACGGCCACGCCGCCGTTGCCCGCCATGCACTGGCGCGCTCGCAGAAACTCATCTTCCTGATCGGCTCCGCCGAAACCCCGCGCACCATCCGCAATCCGTGGACCGTGGCCGAGCGCAGCGTGATGATCCAGGCCGCGCTCGACGGCGCCGGCGAACGCCTGATCCTGCGCCCGCTGCGCGACCACCTGTACAACGAGAGCCAGTGGATCGCCGCGGTGCAGTCGGCTGTGGCCGAGGCGGTGCGCGCCGACGGCGGCGGCGCCGAGGCGCGCATCGGCCTGGTCGGCATGGACAAGGACGCCAGCAGCTACTACCTGCGCGAATTCCCGCAGTGGCCGCTGGTCGACGTGCAGCATACCGAGACGCTGTCGGCGACCGAATTGCGCCGTTACCTGTTCGAGGCCGGCAGCATCGATTTCCACGGCGCGCTGCTGATGCTGCGCGGCAACGTGCCGGCGCCGGTGTTCGACATGCTCGAGGCGTTCCGCAAGAACTCGCCGTCGTACGCGGAACTGCTCGCCGAATACCAGTTCATCGAGCAGTATCGCGCGGCCTGGAAGGAGGCGCCGTATCCGCCGACCTTCGTCACCGCCGACGCGGTGGTGGTGCATTCGGGTCACGTGCTGCTGGTACGGCGCCGCGCCGCGCCGGGCAAGGGCCTGTGGGCGCTGCCGGGCGGCTTCGTCGGCCAGCACGAGAGCATCTTCGAGGCCTGCCTGCGCGAACTGCGCGAGGAAACCCGGCTGAAGATTCCGGTGCCGGTGCTGAAGGGCTCGCTGAAGAACCGCCACGTATTCGACCATCCCGAGCGCAGCCTGCGCGGGCGCACCATCACCCATGCGTTCCACTTCGAGTTCACCTTCGGCGAACTGCCCGAGGTGCGCGGCGGCGACGATGCCGACAAGGCGCGCTGGATCCCGGTCAGCGAAGTGCTGGGCATGGGCCCGAAACTGTTCGAAGACCACCTGCACCTGCTCGAATTCTTCCTGGGCCGCGGTTGACTGCGGCCTGCCCCGGCCGGCGGACAGACCGCTGGCTTTCCCCGACGCGAAGGAGCTTCCCGTCATGCAATGCCTGAACAACCTGCTGCTCAACACCGATAGCTACAAGGCCAGCCACTGGCTGCAATATCCGGCCGGCACCGATGCCACGTTCTTCTACGTGGAATCGCGCGGCGGCGTCTACGACCGCACCGTGTTCTTCGGCCTGCAGTCGATCCTCAAGGAGGCGTTGGGCCGCGCCATCACCCATGCCGACGTCGACGAGGCGCGCGACCTGTTCGCCGCGCACGGCGAGCCGTTCAACGAGGCCGGCTGGCGCGACATCGTCGATCGCCTCGGCGGGCAGTTGCCGATCCGCATCCGCGCCGTGCCCGAGGGCAGCGTGGTGCCGACCCACAACGCGCTGATGACCATCGAGTCCACCGACGCGCAGGCCTACTGGGTGCCGTCGTATCTGGAAACGCTGCTGCTGCGCATCTGGTATCCGGTCACCGTGGCCACAGTCAGCTGGCACGCCAAGCAGACCCTGCGCCAGTTCCTGGAGCGCACCAGCGACGATCCGGAAGGGCAGCTGCCGTTCAAGCTGCACGACTTCGGCGCGCGCGGCGTGTCCAGCCTGGAGTCGGCGGCGATCGGCGGCGCGTCGCACCTGGTCAACTTCCTCGGCACCGACACCGTGTCCGGGCTGCTGCTGGCGCGCGCCCACTACCACGAGCCGATGGCCGGCTACTCGATTCCCGCCGCCGAGCACAGCACCATCACCAGCTGGGGCCGCGAGCGCGAGGTGGACGCGTACCGCAACATGCTCAGGCAGTTCGGCAAGCCCGGCGGCATCGTCGCGGTGGTGTCCGACAGCTACGACATCTTCCATGCGATCCGCGAGCACTGGGGCACCACGCTGCGCGAGGAGGTGATCGGCTCCGGCGCCACCGTGGTGATCCGCCCCGACTCCGGCGATCCGGTCGCGGTCGTGCACCAGTGCCTGGAGCTGCTCGACGAGGCCTTCGGCCACAGCGTCAACGGCAAGGGCTACAAGGTGCTCAACCACGTGCGCGTGATCCAGGGCGACGGGGTCAACCCGACCAGCATCCGCGCGATCCTGGAGCGCGTCACCAGCGCCGGCTACGCCACCGACAACGTCGCCTTCGGCATGGGTGGCGCGCTGCTGCAGCGGCTGGACCGCGACACCCAGAAGTTCGCGCTGAAGTGTTCGGCCGCGCGCGTGGACGGCGAGTGGATCGACGTCTACAAGGATCCGGTCACCGACAAGGGCAAGCTCAGCAAGCGCGGGCGCATGAGCCTGCTGCGCCATCGCGAGTACGGCGGCTACCGCACCGAGCCGGTGCCGGCCAGCGCGGCGTCGCTGGACGCGGTCGCGCGGCCCGCCGGCTACGACGACGCGATGGTCACGGTGTGGGAGAACGGCCGCTTGCTGCACGACTGGACGTTCGCGCAGGTGCGCGAGCGCGCGAACGCGGCGCGCCTGTAGGTGCGGCGATGGACGCCCGCATGGAGTTGGCGCCGCCGCTGAGCGGCGCCTCGCCGCTGTTCGCCGCGTTGCGCGCCGGCATGCCGCACCTGGAATGGCGGGTGCCGGCCGCCGACGATGCCGCGCGCTGGCGCGTGCAGCGCATCGGCGGCCGCGACTACCGCGTCGCGCAGCCGGTCACCTTCACCCCGTACGCGTCGGTGCGGCCGTGTTCGGCGCGCTGCCGTTTCTGTTCGGAAACCCTGCGCCCGCACGTCGGCGGCACTGCGGCGGCCAGCCTGCGGCCGCCGCCGGAGTATTTCGCGATGCTGCGCCAGGGCCTGGCGCAGTTGTCCGGGCTGCCGCTGTCGCAGTCGCTGTCGGGGCTGGAGATGACCGACGACGAAGCCTGGTTCCTGCAACTGCTGGACACGCTGGGCGCGGCCGAACGCGATGGACTGCTGGTCGAACAGCGCGTGCTGTACAGCAACGGCGCCGGTTTCGCCCGCGGCCGCGGCGATGCGCTGCTGCAGGCCTTGCAGCGCTTCGGGCTGTCGTGGGTGGAACTGTCGCGACACCATCCGCAGCAGGCCGGCAACGACGCGATCATGCGCTTCCGCGACGGCGAGGCGATCGCCGATGCGCAGGTGTTCGCCGCCACCGCGCGGCGCATCGCCGAGGCGGTGCCGCTGCGCCTGGTGTGCATCCTGCAGCACGGCGGCATCGCCGATGCCGACGGCGTGGCCGGCTATCTGCACTGGGCGCAGGAGTGCGGCGCGCGCACGGTGATCTTCCGCGAGTTCTCGCGACTGGGCGACGGCTATCGCGCCACCGGCACCCAGCGCTACCTGGCGCAGGCCCGGGTCAGCGTGGAGCAGGTCGTGGCCGCGTGCATGGCCACGCCATGGTGGCGCACGCTGCGGCCGCTGCAGATCACCGAAGGCTATTACTTCTGGAACCTGCGCATGGCCGGCGCCGACGGCATGGAGGTGGTGTTCGAGAGTTCCGACTACACCGCGATGCACACGCGCCACGACAGCGGCGACATCTACAAGCTGGTGTTCTTCGCCGACGGCCGCCTGTGCGCGGGTTGGCAGCCGGACCGCGATCTGCTGTGGCAGGCCGCGCATGGATAGCCGCAGCTGGTGGACGCCGCCGCCGGACCCGCCCGAGCACCGGCTGCCCGAGGACCTGCGCCAGCGCGATCCGCTGGGCGCACGGGACTGCGGTTGGGTCAGCCAGATGCGCCCGTTCGTGCGCCAGTTCAGCGCGCCGGGCGGTTGTGTGCTGGATCCGTTCTGCGGCTTCGGCAGCACCTTGCTCGCCGCGGAGCTGGAAGGCAGGCGCGGGCTGGGGCTGGAGATCGACGCGGCGCGCGCGGGGCTGGCGCGCGAGCGGCTGCAGCGGCTCGGGCTGCACGCGCAGGTGCGGGTCGGCGCGCTGCCGCAGCTCGCGCTGGAGGCGCCGGTCGACCTGTGCCTGACCAACGTGCCGTACTTCGGTTGCGACTGGCCGGGTGCGGCGACGCCGGGCCAGCTCTACGCCAGCACCGACTACGCGGCCTATCTGCACGGCTTGCGTGCGGTGTTCCATGCGGTGCGCCGCGGCCTGCGCGACGACGGCTTCTGCATCGCGATGGTGGAGAACGTGGAGATCGGCGGCGTGTGCGTGGCGCAGGCCTGGGACCTGGCGCGGCTGCTCGGCAGCCTGTTCGTGCCCTGCGCCGAGCGCGTGCTGTGCTACCCCCGCGACAGCGCGCAGGCGCTGGCGCCGGGCGACGCCCGCAGCGATCGCAGCCACGAGTACGCGCTGATCTTCCAGAAACGGCGCGAGCCGATCGACCTGCCCGGCACCGCGCACCTGCTCGCCGCGCTGCTTGAGGACGGGTTCGACTACGCGCTGTACGGCAGCTACCCGGACTGGCTCGCCGACCCGGCCGCGGCCGCGCGCCTGCCCGGCGACGTGGACCTGCTGTTGCCGCGCGATCCCGGCCAGCTGCAGCGGCTGCTGGACTGGTTGCGTGCGCGCGGCTTCGCGCTCAGCCTGTGGGGCGAGCCGCTGGCGTCGCCGCCGACGCTGGCCGTACTCGACGCCCACCACTACCTGCGCGCCGAACGCCGCGACCGCGGCGGCGGCCTGCTGCGGGTGGACCTGTCGCTGCAGCCGGCAGCGGACGCACTAACTGCGGGATGAGCGCGGGCGACGGCATCAAGGCCGTCTCGACACGCTTGCGGCTATCCTTGGTCGGTTCCTTCCTTTCGGTCCACGGCCATGTCCGCTTCCTCCAACGTCCTCGCCCTTCCTGCGCTCGTGCTGGTCGCGATCGGCCTGAGCGGCTGCTTCAACCGCAAGCAGGACAACCTGGTGAAGGAGACCTTCAACTCCGACAACACCTATTCGCGCAGCTATCCGGTGCAGCCGGGGCAGGCCTGCGAATCGGCACGGCGCGCCTTGCTGAGCCAGGGTTACGTGGTCGCCAAGGCCACCGCCGATGCGGTCGAAGGCACCAAGAACTTCCAGCCCAACCAGGATTCGCACGAGCAGCTGGAGTTGCGCGTGTCGTGCGTGGCGCACGGCCAGGACGAGTCCTGGGTGTTCGTCAGCGCGTTGCAGGACCGCTATGCGTTGAAGAAGAGCGCGACTTCGGCCAGCGTCGGCGTCGGCGTGCTCGGCTCGGTGTCGCTGCCGGTCGGCAGCAGCGACGACTCGCTGGTGCGCGTGGCCAGCAGCACGGTGCAGGACGGCGATTTCTACAAGCGCTTCTTCGAGCGCATTGCGCAGTACCTGCCGAAGGCCAAGCCGGCCCCGGCCGAGCCGCCGCCGGCCGCGGAGCCAAAGGCCGAGCCCGCTGCGGCGATGCCGCCTGCATCCACACCAGCGCCAGCACCGACACCAGCAGCACCGGCAGCACCAGCACCAGCAGCATCTACACCGACGACGGCCGATGCCGCACCTGCGCCGGTCACGCCTGTGGCGCCTGTCGCGCCGGCCGTTGGCGACGCCACCACGCCACGGTGAGCCTGTTGTTCACTCGCTGCTGTGGAAGCTGAATAGAGGGATTTCGCTTCACGATCCATTCGCAATGGCGATGCAAAGGTGGCGCCTGTCGGGAGTGCGATGCGTGCTAGCGCATCGGCTCCGCCACCCAGGAGCAAGCAGCATGAACACTTTCAAATCCGCGTTGTGTCTCACCGTCCTCGCCGTCGCCACTGCTGCCGCGCCGCTGGCGCAGGCGCAGCGCCACTACGGGCCGGAAGACGCCGGGCGCCGCTTCAACGACGGCACCCGCGTGCACTGCAAGAAGGTCGCGGTGCAGAAGAACAGCACCGACCCGAATCGCATCGGCGGCACCCTGGCGGGCGCGGCGATCGGTGGCCTGCTCGGCAACCAGGTCGGCAAGGGCAACGGCAAGAAGCTGGCCACGGTCGGCGGCGCGGTCGCCGGTGGCGCCACCGGGCGCTACATCCAGGGCCAGCGCCAGCAGGCCAACGGCAACCGCCAGGTCGAGACCGTCTGCACGCGCTATTGAGCCGCCGCCGCGATCGGCCATCGCGGCGCACTCGGACACAGCAACGCCCCGGCGGACAGCCTCCGCCGGGGCGTTTTGCGTTGTTGGAGCGCTGCGACGGCGTGCGAGCGAATGAATGCAGCCAGGCCGTGAACGTCGGCCCATGACACGCTTTTTGTAGGAGCGGCTTCAGCCGCGACCGGGCGTCACCGGTAACGCCCGGTCGCGGCTGAAGCCGCTCCTACAAAAGCGTCGCAACTGGCTGCTTTAGCCGACCGCGGCGCCCAGCGCAGCGCCTAGTTCCGGATAGCGGAACCCATAGCCTTCCTGTTGCGCGCGCGTCGGCAGCACCCGCTGGCTGCCCAGCAGCAGGTCGGCCATCTCGCCGAAGGCCAGGCGCAGCGCCGCGGCCGGCGCCGGCAGCAGCGCCGGCCGGTGCAGCGTGCGGCCGAGCTGCGCGGCGAAATCCGCGTTGGTCACCGGGGTCGGCGCGGTGGCGTTGTAGGCGCCGTCGCCGCCGTGCTGCAGCAACCACAGCAGCAGGCCGACGTGATCGTCGCGATGGATCCAGCTCATCCATTGGCGGCCGTCGCCCATGCGGCCACCCAGGCCGAGCCGGAACGGCGGCAGCATCCGCGCCAGCGCGCCGCCATCGTTGCCCAGCACGACCCCGGTGCGCACCAGCGTGGTCCGCACGCCCAGCGCCTGCGCGCGCAGCGCCTCGGCTTCCCAGTCGCGGCACAGCTGCGCGGAAAAATCCGCACCGGCCGCGCTGCGTTCGTCGAGCAGGTCGCTGCCGCGGTCGCCGTAGTAGCCGATCGCCGAACCGGACAGCAGGCAGACGGGGCGTTGCGCTGCGTCCAGCTGCGCGATCCAGTCGATCAGCGCGCGGGTGGTGCCGATGCGCGAGGTGCGGAAGCGGCGTTTGCGGGTCTCGTTCCAACGGCCCTCGCTCAAGGACTCGCCGGCAAGATTGATCACCGCGTCCGCAGGCGCTGCGTCGTGCAGGTCCTGCAGCGGCTGTACGCCCGGCAGCGCGCGCGCCGCGCGCGTCGCATCGCGGGTCAGGACGCTGACCCGGTGCCCGGCCTGGAGCAGGGCAGGGCACAGTGCGCGGCCGATGAATCCGGTGCCGCCGGTGACGAGCACATGCATGACGCTGTTTTCCGCGAGCGGGGAGCGGCAGTGTAGGGCGGGCCGGCATTGCAGCCGGGTGAACGCGCGCGCAGGCGCGCTTCGCGCACGGTGCGGCGCGCGGCTTCGCGGTGCGTGCACGACGCGCGCGGCACGCTCCGCGTCCGCGCCCCTGGCGCGCCGACCCCTCTTCCCTGTCTGCTGTTCCGCATCTGCCATGCTCGCGCCATGACTGTCCTCACTGCGCTCCAGCCACTGCCACGCCGCCGGCGTTTCGCCGCGCGCCTGCTGCTGGCGCTGGCGCTGGCCACGGGCGGCGCGTTCGCGGCGCCGCCGGATCCGGCGGACCAGGCCAGCGCCGACTGCCTGGCCGCGTTGCTGCGCCAGCTCGGCTGGCGCATCGACAGCACGCCTGCCGCGCAGCCGCGGCTGCTGCCGGGCGCGCCCTGCACGCGCGCTTCGCTGGCCGACGCGCAGGCGCACGGCGACCTGCAGGCGGCGCTGCCGGCGCAGTGGAGCCAAGCGCAACGGCGCGACGCCCTGCGCGCGCTGCTGCAGACGCCGGCCACGCACTGCGGCTATTTCCTGCTGCTCGGCGCGGCCACCGAGCGCGCGGCGACGCGCCTGCAGGACAACCCCGGCTACCGCTTCTCCGCGCTGCAACTGGGCTGGATCGGGTTCGGCCCGGGCGGCGCGCGCCGGCAGGGTTGGCAGCGCTTCCGCAGTTTCGGCCGCGGCTACCGTCCGGTGCAGGGCAATGCGCGCGCGATCGAGGCGTTCTACAGCGGCCGGGTGCGCTCGGAATGCGGTGTCGGCCGGCAGATCGCGCAGCTGGCCACGCAGCGCGAACTGTACGGCGACGCCGGTTTCGATCGCGCGTTCAGCGCCGGGGAACTGTCGATCGGCACCTTCCTCACCCTGCACGATACCGACAGCATCCTGCTCGGCGCGCAGGCCGGCGAGTTCTTCGCCGACGGCAAGGCGGCCAAGACGTCGCAACTGGGCCGCGCCGCCTTCCTCGGCGCGCCCGGCTTCATCGCGCACGTGTTCGAACGCCGCTACCTCGACGACATCAACAACCAGGCCGAGAACTTCGTGGTGGTGGCGGTCAGTGCCGAGGCGGCCGCGGCGTTGCGCGCGCATGGCGGCTTCGCCCATTACGACCGCAGCAACCGGCGCATCTGGGAACTGGCGCAGGCGCTGCGCGGACCCGGCCGCGAACGCTTCGAGAAACTGCTGTTCGAGCGCGACCCGGTCTTGCGTGCGGCGTTGTCGCCGGCGCAACGCAGTGTCCTGGCACAGATCGACGCGCTGCTCGACGACCCGTTCTATCGCGGCTTCGACGTGTACGTGCATCCCAAGGGCGTCAAGCCGATCGGCTACCACGTGGCGCGCTTGCTGGACCGCAATCCGCGCACGCCGTTCGCGATCGACCTGGCCCTGCACAACCTGCATACCACCCTGTACCGGCGCTGGCGCGACCAGCAGTTGCAGGACTGTGCGCAAGCGGCGCAGGACGCTTCGTCCGGGCGCATTCCTTAGCTGCGCGTCACGCCGCCGGCGCCGCTTCGTGCGACCCTAATGGCCCTCACTTCGAGCTAGGAACGACGCATGGATCTGGGACTTTTAGGGTTGGGCCGCATGGGCGCCAACATGGCCGAGCGGCTGGTGCGTGGCGGCCACCGGGTGGTCGGTTTCGACCTGGGCGAGGCGGCGCGCAGTGCGGCGCAGCAGCGCGGCGTGGAGACCGTGGAGACGATGGCCGCACTGATCGCGGCATT
The DNA here is from genome assembly GCF_025666195.1 of Xanthomonas sp. CFBP 8443. Lineage (NCBI taxonomy): Bacteria > Pseudomonadati > Pseudomonadota > Gammaproteobacteria > Lysobacterales > Lysobacteraceae > Xanthomonas > Xanthomonas sp. CFBP 8443. Next base: position 4,250,680 of record NZ_CP102592.1, on the reverse strand, counting down.
GCCGGCGCCGCGCGCGGTGTGGCTGATGGTGCCGGCGGGCAAGATCGTCGACGACACCCTGGCCGTGCTGCTGCCGTTGCTGGGCAAGGGCGACGTGATCGTGGACGGCGGCAACTCGTACTACAAGGATTCGATGCGCCGCGCCGTCGAGCTGGCCGCGCACGGCATCGGCTACGTCGATTGCGGCACCAGCGGCGGCGTGTGGGGCCTGAAGGAAGGCTACAGCCTGATGATCGGCGGCGACGAAGCGGCGGTGAGCCGGCTCGACCCGGTGTTCGCCACGCTGGCGCCGGCCGCCGACGCCGGTTGGGGACGGGTCGGTCCCAGCGGTGCCGGCCACTTCACCAAGATGGTCCACAACGGCATCGAGTACGGAATGATGCAGGCCTACGCCGAAGGCTTCGCGCTGATGGGGCGCAAGCAGGAATTCGATCTGGACCTGCACCAGGTCGCCGAGGTCTGGCGCCAGGGCAGCGTGGTGCGTTCGTGGCTGCTGGACCTGTGTTCCGACGCGCTGGGCAGCAACCCGGACCTGGCCGGCATCGCTCCGTACGTGGAGGATTCCGGCGAAGGCCGCTGGACCGTGGCCGAAGCGATCGACCTCAACGTGCCCGCGCCGGTGATCACCCTGTCGTTGCTGGAGCGGCTGCGTTCGCGCGATACCGATTCGTTCACCGACAAGCTGCTGGCGGCGATGCGCAACCAGTTCGGCGGGCACGCGATCAAGCACGAAACGCCCAGCGTGCCGCCGTCCGGTCCGGTCGCCGCGCAATAGGCCGCCGCGCGCGTCAGTCCAGCGCCAGCGTGCGGCCTTCGGCGGCGCTGCGCTGGCCGAGTTCCAACAGCCGCATCACCGCCAGCGCCTGCGCCGCATCCACGGGCGCGGGCGCGCGCCCGGCCATCGCCTCGCGGAAGCCGGCATAGCAGTGGCGGTAGTCGCCGCGCTGCGTCGGCAGCGCCTGCGCGCTGGCGCTGCCGTCGGCGCCGACCAGGGTCAGCTGGCCGGCGACCGGGTCTTCGCCCCACTGCGGCGTGGCCGGGGTGAGCCCGGCGCGCAGCTGCGCCTCCTGCGTGTCCAGGCCGTGCTTGACGTAGCTGCCGCGCTCGCCATGCACGGCGAAGCGCGGCCCGTTCGCCGCGACCAGCGAGCCGGCATGCAGCACCGCGCGCAGCCGCGGGTAGCGCAGCACGGCATGGAAGTAGTCGGTGGCCTGCGCGCCATGGCGCTGCTGCGCCAGGTCGGCCTGGATCGCCTCGGGCAAGCCGAACAGCTGCAGGGCCTGGTCGAGCAGATGCGGCCCCAGGTCGAACCACAGCCCCGAGCCGGGCAGCGCATGCTCGCGCCAGCGGTCGCCGACCTGCGGGCGGTGGCGATCGAAGTGCGAATGGAATTCGGCGACCTCGCCCAGCGTGCCCGCATCCAATAGCCCGCGCACGGTGAGGAAGTCGCCGTCCCAGCGCCGGTTCTGGAACACGCTGACGATGCGCCCAGCGCGCTGCGCCTGCGCGAGCACCTGCTGCGCCTGGTCCACGTCCAGGGTGAACGGCTTGTCCACCAGCACGTGCTTGCCCTGGGCCAGTGCCGCGAGCGCCAGCGGCGCATGGGTCTGGTTGGGCGTGGCGACCACCACCGCATCGATCTGCGGGTCGGCGAAGGCCTGCTGCGCGTCGGCGACGATGCGGGCCTGCGGATAGGCCGCGGCGGCTTCGTCATGGCGGCTGGACACGATGGTGTGCAGGCGCAGACCGGGCGTGTGCGCGATCAGCGGCGCATGGAACACGCGGCCGACGAAGCCGTAGCCGAGCAGGGCGAGATTGAAGGGCTGGTCCATGACAGCGGCAGATACCCGTAACGAAGAGGCCGCCAGTATCCGGGCAACCGCCTTCACGTCGCGTGCACGCCTTTCACGCTGTCGGCATTCGCCGGTCACGTCGCCTGTACGCGGTCTTGCAGAGACTGCGCCACACACCTTCAAGGGAGGAGGACATCATGAAAAAGTTCACGTCACCCACGCTGCTCAGCGCTGCACTCGCATTCGGTCTGACCCTGGCCGCGGGCCAGGCGCTCGCCGTCGATCCGCCGACCGCCGCCAGCAAGGACCATGACGCCATGGCCCACGGCGACGGCATGAAGCACGATTCCAAGGAGCCGGTCACCGACACCTGGATCACCACCAAGGTGAAGGCCGATCTGCTCGCGACCAAGGACGTCTCCGGTACCGACATCAAGGTCGAGACGATGAACGGCACGGTCAAGCTGTCCGGTGCGGTCGAGAACAAGACCCAGCGCGACAAGGCGGTGTCGGTCACCAAGATGATAGACGGGGTCAAGAAGGTCGACGCTTCCGGCCTGAAAGTGACTGGCGCCGCCAAGCACTGATCCGTCGCGATCACCGCGGATGCGGGGCGCGAGACGAGGCGCGCCCAGCATGCCGCAGTAGGAGAAACGCACCCTTCGGGGTGCGTTTTTTTTGCGCCACGCCGGTGCATGGCCTCTATTATTTGCACCGTTTCGCATCGTATTGACATGCATTCAGCGATCATCAAGCCATGTTGGCTACCAGGCGAATCGCTATGTTGGATGCTTACTCCCATGCCGCGCCCAGTCACGCGCACGCGGCGTCGCAGACCGCAGCCGTCGGCGCGGTGGACATGTCTTCCTCGGCCGAGCTGCCGCTGCGGCCGTCTTCATTGACCTTGGCCATGCGCCAGCTGGAATCGCAGCTCGGCATGCTGCTGGCCACCTTCCACGACGATGCCGGATTCTGGCCGGCCTTCACCAGGCTGATGCAGGGCCTGGAGACCGACCTGACCCAGGCCGAGCGCGCGCGCCTGCGCAGCCATGCCGATTTCCTGCTGGTGCGGGCCGGGATGCCGTCGTGGACGCTGATCGGCGCGACCACCGGGGCCAGCGCCCGCGCGCTGCCGGCCGCGGCGCGCCGACCCTGATTGCCTGCGGCACATCGGCGTCGACCACGGGCGGCTCGCAGCCGCCCGTTTTTTGTTTCCGGGCATTAAGATAAAGTCGTATTCAGGCGGCGCGGTGGGGCGCTACGCAATGCCTGAGCCATTCATCCGGGACCATAGGACGCGGCGATGCTGCCGCCCCTCGGTGCCGCTGTCGTTTCCAATTTCGCACGAACAGGTATGCAGATCACCGCAAAACATGATGCATGGGACCGCTGGCGTTTGCCGCTGCTGGCGTTGGCGGTGGTCTTGATCGTGATCCTGCCTTCGTTGCTGTTGCGGCAGATGAGCGACAGCACCCTGCGTGCGGCCGATTGGGTCGGCCACAGCCAGGAAGTCACGGCGACGCTGCGCGGTCTGGAGGCGCACATGCGCGACATGGAGTCGGCGGCGATGGCGATGTCGCACGCGGTCGAGTCGCCGATCCTGCGCGTGCGCTTCGCCGAGTCGCGTGCCGCGATCGCGCCGACCATCGCGCGCCTGGTCGACCTGACCCGCGACAACCCCGATCAGCAGGTGCGCATCGGCCGCTTGCAGAGCACCCTGGAACGCCGCGGCCTGCTGGCCGTGCGCATCGCGCAGAACCGCGACCCGGAGCAGGCGCGTGCATTGATCCAGGAGATGACCGCGGACAATCCGGTCCGTGGCCTGATCGCCGAACTGCAGCAGCGCGAGGACGCGCTGCTGGCCGAACGCACCGCCGATGCCGAAGGGCGGCGCACGCTGACCTCGGTGATCAGTTGGGTCTCGCTGAGCGTGCAGCTGCTGCTGCTGGCCCTGGTGATCTGGCTGCTGCAGCGGCAGATCGGCCGGCGCCTGGACGCGGAGCGGCACCTGTTGCGCGCCAATGCCCGCGCCGCCGCGGTGCTGCAGACGGTGCGCGAGCCGATCGTGCTGCTCGACGGCACGCAGCGCATGATGATGTACAACGCGGCCTTCGGCGAACTGTACGGGCTGGACCCGGAGCGGGCGCCGAAGATGCTCGACGACGTCGGCGATGGCGCCTGGCAGGACCCCATCGTGCGCCAGCGCCTGGCCGACGTGCTGTTGCGCGGACGCGAGCTGTGGGACTTCGAACACGAGCAGGCCGGCGCCGACGGCGTCGTCCGCACCATGCTGCTGAACGCGCGGCGCATGCCGCTGCCGGACAGCGACGACGAAGTCGTGCTGATGACGGTCAGCGACATCAGCCTGCAGAAGGCCAGCCAGCAGCGCATCCAGATCCTGAACCGGCAGCTCGAGGGCAAGGTGGAGCAGATCTCGGAGGTCAACCGCGAACTGGAAGCCTTCAGCTACTCGGTCTCGCACGATCTGCGCGCGCCGCTGCGGCATGTCGCCGGCTTCGCCGATAAGCTGGCGCGCCACCTCGGCGACGCCGCCGACGAGAAGAGCCGCCACTACCTGGAAGTGATCGGCACCTCGGCGCGGCGCATGGCCTCGCTGATCGACGACCTGCTGGTCTACTCGCGGCTGGGCCGCAGCGCGCTGCGCCTGCAGGCGGTGGACATGCAGTCGCTGGTGGCGGAGACGCGCGCGGTGCTGGATTCCAACTTCCAGTCCGACAACGCCGGCAGCGGCCACCGCATCGAGTGGAACGTCAGCCCGTTGCCGATCCTGGTCGCCGACGAGAACATGATGCGCCAGCTGTGGTTGAACCTGCTCGGCAACGCGGTCAAGTACAGCGCCAAGCGCGAGGTCGCGGTAATCGAAGTCGGCTACCAGCTGCAGGCCGACGGCAGCCACCACTTCACCGTGCGCGACAATGGCGCCGGCTTCGACATGGCCTACGCCGCCAAGCTGTTCGGCGTGTTCCAGCGCCTGCACAAGGCCAGCGAGTACAGCGGCACCGGCATCGGCCTGGCCAGCGTGCGCCGCGTGCTGAGCCGCCATGGCGGCCATATCTGGGCCGATGCGGCGCCGGAACAGGGCGCGACCTTCCATTTCGTCTTACCCCCCGCGCTCGAAGCGCCCACCAACGAGTTGACCGCATGACCGCCATCCGCACCATCCTGCTTGCCGAAGACAGCCCCGCCGATGCCGAAATGGCGGTCGATGCGCTGCGCGACGCGCGCCTGGCCAACCCCATCGTCCACGTCGAGGACGGCGTGGAGGCGATGGACTACCTGCTGCGTCGCGGCGCCTACGCCGACCGCGAGGAAGGCCTGCCCGCCGTGTTGCTGCTGGACATCAAGATGCCGCGCATGGACGGGCTGGAAGTGCTGAAGCTGGTGCGCACCGACGAGTCGCTCAAGCGACTGCCGGTGGTGATCCTGTCGTCCTCGCGCGAGGAAAGCGACCTGGCGCGCAGCTGGGATCTGGGCGTCAATGCCTACGTGGTCAAGCCGGTGGACGTGGACCAGTTCTTCACTGCGGTGAAGACCCTGGGCACGTTCTGGGCGGTGATCAACCAGGCGCCGGAAAAAGAGTAAGCGCACATGCCCACGACCGGCACCAAGCTCGGACCGATCCGGATCCTGATGGTCGAGGATTCGCCGGAAGACGCCGAGCTGCTGTCCGACCAACTGCTGGACGCCGGCCTGGAGGCGACCTTCCGCCGCGTGGAAGGCGAGTCCGCGCTGCGCGAGGCGCTGCACGAGTTCGCGCCGGACATCGTGCTGTCGGACCTGAGCATGCCGGGATTCTCCGGGCACCAGGCGCTGCGGGTGCTGCGCGAGCATGGCAACGCGGTGCCCTTCATCTTCGTCTCCGGCACGATCGGCGAGGAGACCGCGGTGGAGGCGCTGCGCGACGGCGCCAACGACTACATCATCAAGCACAACCCGACCCGGCTGCCGTCGGCGGTGGCGCGCGCGATCCGCGAGGCGCGCACCGAGCGCGAGCGGCAGCGGGTGGAAGGCGAGCTGATGCGCGCGCAGCGGCTGGAGAGCCTGGCGATGCTGGCCGCCGGCCTCAGCCACGACCTGCGCAACATCCTGCAGCCGCTGCTGATCGTGCCGGAACTGATCATCGGGCGCAGCGACGATCCGCAACTGCGGCACCTGGCCGAGGTCATCGCCGAGTGCGGCCGGCGCGGCCACGAGATGGCCGAGTCGATGCTGTCGTTCGTGCGCGGCTCGCGCAAGCCCAGCGAGCGCGTGTCCATCGCCGGTCTGTTCCAGGCGGTGCAGATGCTGCTCAAGAGCAGCCTGCCCGAGCGGGTGAGCCTGCAGGTGGAGGTGGCCGACGCCGAGTTGTCGATCGAGGCCAACTACACCGAGCTGCAGCAATGCCTGCTCAACCTCGGCCTGAACGCGATCCAGGCGATGCCTGGCGGCGGCACGCTGGTGTTTTCGGCGGCGCCGGCGATCGGCGCCGACGGCAGCGAGCAGGTACGGCTCCTGGTTCGCGACGACGGCCAGGGCATGGATGCGGAGACCCAGGCGCGCCTGTTCAGCCCGTTCTTCACCACCAAGCCCGACGGCACCGGCCTGGGCCTGATCTCGTGCAAGCGCATCGTCGAGAGCTACGGCGGCAGCATCGCCGTGGACAGCACTCCGGGCGAGGGCACGTGCTTCGAGTTGCTGATCCCGGTGCGCGGCCACGCGCCGTCGGCCGAGCCGGAACCGACGATCCCGATGGGCAAGGGCCAGCGCGTGCTGCTGGTCGACGGCGAGGCCACGCGCCTGTCGCTGCTCGGCAACGCCTTGTCCAGCCAGGGCTACCGGCCGCAGCCGGCCTCCGACGGCGCCGCGGCGCTGCGCGAGGTGCGCGAACACGGCATGCCGGACCTGGTGATCGTGGACAGCGACATCATCCTGCTGTCGGCGGTGAGCCTGCTGCTGGCGCTGCAGGACATGGACTACCGCGGCCCGGCGATCGTGCTGGAGGACGCCGGCACCGCGCTGCAGCGCGACCACTTCCCGCAGGACATCGCCGTGCACGTGCTGCGCAAGCCGCTGGAGATGCAGCGCGTGTTCCGCGCGGTGGCGCATGCGTTGGAGAGTGGCTGAAGAGCTGGGATTCGGGATTGGGGAGTCGGGATTCGTTTCAGGCAACAGCGACAACGACACCACCGTTGCACGCAAGGTAAAGCGCTTCAGCGCGGGCGATCAGACGCCTGGACGCCGCTTTTGCGAATCCCCAATCCCGACTTCCCAATCCCAGCTTCACTGCTGGGACGACTGGTCTTCCGGGTCGCGCCTGGCCGGTACGCGGCGCGGGGGTAGCGGTGGCAGGGCGCCGCGGTTGTCGGTTTCGCTTTCGGTGGTCAGCGCCGGTTCCCAGGGGAAGCGCGGCAGCGTGCGTACCGCGTTCTCCAGCTTGCGCGACCAGGTGTCGTGGATTTCCGAGTACAGCGGGGTGTCCGCTTCCAGGCGCAGGCGCTGGGTCACGCGCAGGTCGTTGCGGCGGATCAGCGCCAGGTCGATCGGCATGCCGACCGACAGGTTGGAGCGGATGGTGGAATCCAGCGACACCAGCGCGGTGCGCGCGGCGTCCTCCAGCTGCATCTCCGGACGGATGATGCGGTCCAGGATCGGCTTGCCGTACTTGGACTCGCCGATCTGCAGATACGGCGTCTCCGGCGAGGTGGCGATCGCGTTGCCCAGCGGATAGATCATGTACAGCCCCGGCCGCTCGCCGGCGATCTGCCCGCCCAGGATCAGCGTGGACTGCACGCTGACCCCGCTGTGCTGGGACTGGTCGGACAGCTTGACCTGGCTGGAGACCAGCACCTCGCCGACGTACTCGGCGACCTCGAACAGGTGTCGGAACGAGCGCAGGCTGCGCGGCGCGTCCGGATCGTCGGCGTCGCGCTGCAGCTTGGAGATCGCCAGCTGGGTGGTGGCCAGGTTGCCGGCCGACATCAGCACGAAGACCGCCTGGCCCGGATACTCGAACACATGCAGCTTGCGATGCACGCGTACGTCGTCCAGCGAAGCGTTGGTGCGCGTGTCTGCGGCGAAGATCAGGCCTTCGTCCACTTCGATGCCTACGCAATAAGTCATGTCGCTGCCGGAAGATCAGTGCGTTTCGATTCTATGCGGGGGGGACGGGCTTGGCTACCGGTTGACGCTCGCGGCCGCGGCATGCGCGAATATCCCATGACCACCGTGCTCCTCAGCCTGGGCAGCAATCTGCGCCCGCAACATCACCTGCATGCCGCGATAGCTGCGCTGCGGCAGCGTTTCGGCCCGATCGTGGTGTCCCCGACCTACCGCACCGCGGCGGTCGGATTCGACGGTCCGGCGTTCCTGAACAATGCCGTGTCGCTGCACACCGACTGGGAGCTGGCGCCGCTGGATGCGTGGCTGCATGCGCTGGAAGACGCCCACGGGCGCGACCGCAGCGGCCCGCGCTTCAGCGACCGGACCCTGGACATCGACGTGGTGTTCTACGGCGATCGCATCGTCGAAGGCCCCGGCCACCTGCGCATCCCGCGCCCGGAACTGCGTCACGCCTTCGTGCTCAAGCCGCTGGCCGACATCGCCGCCGACTTCGTCGACCCGGTCAGCGGCCGCCGCCTGGGCGAACTGTGGCGGGCGCATGCGCAGTTTGGGGAGGCGTTCGAGGTGGTGGAGCTTGGAGAGCCGGGACCGGGGACCGGGGACCGGGGACCCGGGGCATTGTCGGCGGGGAGCTTCTAACACCCCATTGGGGATCTCCAAAGCGAAACCCCGGCGCGCGTCGCGACGCGTGCGGCACGTGCCACGTTCTTTCTCTCACCGTGCTTTGACCTCCGGGTCCCTGGTCCCCGGTCCCCGGTCCCGACTCTCAACTCAATCCCCTTCCCCCATCCACCCGCAACGTCTGCCCGGTGACGAAGCCGGCGTCGTCGAGCAGCCAACGCACCGCTTCGGCGATCTCCTCGACCTGGCCGATGCGTGCCAGCGGGGTGCGCGCCAGCAGGGCCTGCTGCGCGGCGCTGTCCTTGCCGGCCTCCGGCCACAGGATCGCGCCCGGGGCGATGGCGTTGACCCGAACCTGCGGCGCCAGTTCCAGCGCCAGCGAGCGGGTCAGCATCGCCAGCGCCGCCTTCGCCGCGCAGTACAGCGGGTGCGCGCGCAGCGGCTGTTCGGCGTGCAGGTCGGTGATGTTGACGATCGCGCCATGGTGTTCGCGCAGCTGCGCGGCCGCGGCCTGGGCCAGGAACAGCGGCGCGCGCGCGTTGACCGCGAACAGGTCGTCCCACTGCGCCGGCGTGGCCTCGGCCAGCGGGGTGGGGTAGAAGTTGGAGGCGTTGTTGACCAGCGCGTCGAGCCGGCCGAAACGCTGCACGCAGTGCGCCACCAGCGCCGGCAGCTGCGCGGCGTCGCGCAGGTCGGCGTGCAGGGTCAGGGTGCTGCCGGCGCGCACGCCTTCCAGTTCCTGCGCCAGCGCCTGCAGGTCGGCCTGCGAGGTGTGCGCGTGCAGCGCCACGCGGTAGCCCGCCGCGTGCAGACGCCGCGCGATGCCGGCGCCGATGCGCCGTGCGCTGCCGGTGATCAGGACGACTTTGGTCTCGGTCATGTAGGTCTTCCGTGCTCGGCTATGCTGTGCATTGTCCACGCAATCCAGCGCCGTATGCCTATCGACTTTCCCACGCCCGACGCCGACGCGCTCGCCCACAGCGAACGCCTGGCCGCGCACCTGCGCGCCGAGATCGCCAGCGGCGGCGGTGCGATCCCGTTCTCGCGGTTCATGGAGCTGGCGCTGTACGCGCCGGGCCTGGGCTACTACAGCGCCGGCAGCAGCAAGTTCGGCGAGGAAGGCGATTTCGTCACCGCGCCGGAGCTGGGGCCGCTGTTCGCCGCCACCGTCTCCAACGCGCTGGCGCCGGTGCTGCAGCAGCTCGGGCCGCAGGCGCGGATGCTGGAGGTCGGCGGCGGCAGCGGCGCGTTCGCCGAGGTGATGCTCAAGCGCCTGCTGGCGCTGGACGCGCTGCCCGAGCGCTACGCCATCCTCGAACCCAGCGCCGACCTGCGCGCGCGCCAGCGCGCGCGCCTGCAACGCGCGCTGATCCCGCCGGTGTTCGACCTGGTGGAGTGGCTGGACCGGCCGTTCGAGGACGACTGGAACGGGGTGCTGTTCGCCAACGAGGTGATCGATGCGCTGCCGACGCCGCGTTTCGTGCTGCGCGAGGGCGAGGTGTTCGAGGAAACCGTGACCCTGGACGGCGAAGGCCGCTTCCGCCGCGGCGAGCAGCCGGCCGATCCGCTGCTGGCGGCGGCGGTGCGCCACGTCGAACGCTACCTGCAGGCGCCGTTCGCCGACGGCTATCGTTCCGAACTGTTGCCGCAGCTGCCGTACTGGATCCAGGCGGTGGCCGGCGGCCTGCGCAGCGGCGCGATGCTGTTCGTCGACTACGGCTATCCGCGCGGCGAGTTCTACCTGCCGCAGCGCGACGACGGCACCCTGCGCGCGTTCTACCGGCACCGCACCCATGCCGATCTGTACCGCTGGCCGGGCCTGCAGGACCTGACCGCGTCGGTGGATTTCACCGCGCTGGCCGAGGCCGGCACCGGCGCCGGGTTCGAGTTGGGCGGCTACTGCACCCAGGCCAGCTTCCTGCTCGGCAACGGCCTGGACGCGCTACTGGCCGAGGCCGAGGCGCGCAGCGACGAACGCGGCCGCCTGCGCCTGCGCGAGCAGGTGAAGCGGCTGACCCTGCCCAGCGAGATGGGCGAGCGCTTCCAGGTGATGGGCTTCGAGCGCGACGTGTCGCTGGCGCCGGCGTTCCTGGTCGGCGACCTGACGTGGCGGCTGTGAGCGCGCGGGCGTTGCGCGATTTCCGGCGGCCGGCGCCCTGGCTGGGCCTGTGGCTGCTGGCGATCGCCGCGGTGATCGCGGTCTGCCTGGGACCGCCGCCGCAGATCCCGGAGCTGCCCTCGGGCAGCGACAAGATCGAGCACTTCCTGGCCTATTTCCTGCTCGCGTGGGGCGCGGTGCAGCTGTTCGCACGGCCACGCGCGCTGCTGCTGGCGGCGCTGGGCCTGGTCGCCCTGGGGATCGGCATCGAGTTCGCGCAGGGCGCGCTGACCACGGACCGCTTGGCCGACCCGCGCGACGCGCTGGCCAACAGCGTGGGCGTGGCGGCGGGCATGGCGCTGCTGCCCACGCCGCTGCGCAACTGCATGCTGTGGCTGGACCGGTGCCTGTTCGGCCGCCGCGCGCCCGCCTGAGCGACGCGGCAGCCCCGATGGCCTGCGCGCCTAGCGCGGCTGCAGCGTCAGCCGGTCCAGCACCCACATCGCCGGGCGCGTGTCGCCGGTGAAGTAGACGCACAGGTCGGCGGCGCGCGGCGCGTCCTTCGGCAGCGGCGCGCGCAGGGTCACGAAGCCGTCCGCGTCCGGTCGTGCGGGCAGTGCGACGCTGGCCAGGGTGCGGCCGTCGCAACCGTCGCGTACCACCAGTTCGCCGTGCGGCGCGCGCGCGGGGCGGAAGCGCCGATGCGGCTCGTCGTGGGCGAGCTGGAAGTAGTACGGCAGGCGGCCGGCGCGGACCTGCAGCGCGCCGATGCCGTCCAGCGTGGCCTGTCGCCACGTCCAGCACGGATCGAAGATGTCCACGTCGAAGATCGCACGCTCGCCGTCGCGCGGACCGTCGTCCTCCAGCCGCAGCGTCAGCTTGCCGCTGCACATCGCCAGGTCTTCGTCGCGGCGGCTGCGCAGCGCGGCCAGGTCAACGCGGCGGCGCACCGCGTCGGCGAGCGGCATGCCGTCGGCGAAGGCCTGCGCGGCGATCGTGGTCGGCAGCGCGACAGTCAGCGGTTCGGTGTAGCGCGCCGAGGTGGCGCTCGGCGCGCTGCCGTCGGTGGTATAGCGGATGTCGCGATAGCCGAGCGGGGTGGCCAGGGCCACCGTGGCCTGCGTCGCGGCGCCGTCGCCGCGCACCTCGAACTGCGGCTGGAACGGCGTGGCCGCGTAGCCGATGCCGAGCGCGCGGTAGTGCGCCAGCAGGTCCGGCAGGCGCTGCAGGAAACCGTCGTAGTCCTTGCCTTGCGCCGGCGTCCAGCCGGTCTCGGCGACCGCGGCGATGCGCGGGAACACCGCATGCTGCAGCCGCGCCCAGCTGCGCATGTGCTCGGAGAACGCGGTGGCCTGCAGGCCGAGCACGTGCTTGCGCTGGGTCGCGTCCAGCACCGCCGGGACCGGGTCGAACGCGTACACCTTGCGCAGGTCGTTCAGCGCCGGGCGCCCCGGCGGCTCGTCCGGCGAGGCGGTCTGCAGGTAGTCCAGGTACAGGTCGGTGACCGGCGCCATCACTACGTCGTGGCCCTGCCGCGCGGCGGTGATGCCACCTTCGATGCCCTGCCACGACATCACCGTGGCGCGCTCGGGCAGGCCGCCGGCGAGGATCTCGTCCCAGCCGATCAGGCGCCGTCCGTGCGCATCGAGATAGCGCTCCAGGCGTTTGATGATCCAGCCCTGCAACTGCTCTTCGTTGGCCAGGCCCAGCTCCCTGATCCGCGCCTGCGCCGCGGGCGAGGCCTTCCACTGGTCCTTGACCGCCTCGTCGCCGCCGACGTGGATGTAGGTGCCGGGGAACAGCGCGATCATCTCGCCGAGCACGTCCTCGAAGAACGCCAGGGTCTGCTCGCTGGCGTTGAACAGGTTGGCGTGCACGCCCCATTCGTTGGAGACCTGCAGCGGCGTGTCGGTCGAGCCGAACTGCGGGTACGCGGCGAGCGCGGCGGTGGCGTGCCCGGGCAGGTCGAACTCCGGCACGATGGTGATGTGGCGCGCGGCGGCGTAGGCCACCAGCGCGCGGATCTGCGCCTGGCTGTAGAAGCCGCAGCTGCGCAGCGGGCGGCCGTCGGCGCCGACGCCGGCGTCGCCGGCCGCGACCCGGCAGCCGCCGATCTGGGTCAGCTTCGGGTACTTCGGGATCTCGATGCGCCAGCCCTGGTCGTCGGTAAGATGCCAGTGCAGGGTGTTGAGCTTGTGCAATGCCATCGCGTCGAGCAGTTGCTCGATCTGCTCCACGCTCTGGAACTGCCGCGCCGAGTCCAGCATCAGCCCGCGCCAGGCGAAGCGTGGCGCATCGACGATGTGCGCGCCCGGCAGCACCGCGGCGCGCGCCTGGCCGGAGGCCGGCGCGAGCTGCCACAGCGTCGTCGCCGCATAGAACAGGCCGCGCGGATCGGCGGCGCGGGCGCGCACGCCGTCGGCACCGATGTCGAGCACGTAGCCTTCCGGCGACGCGCTGGCCTTGGGGTCGAGCGCGAACACGATGCTGCGCGCGCCGGGGCGGCTGGCAGGCGGCGCGAGTTGCAGCTTCACGCCGCTGCCGCGCGCCAGGCCGTCGATGAACTGCCGGGCGGTTGCGGCCGCGCGCGGGTCGTCGGCGTACACGCGCACGCTGGCGTCGAGCGCGAATCCTTCGCCGCCGACGCGCGCCTGCTGTGGTGCGGGGATCAACGGCAACGGCGTCGCGGCGACGGCGGCCATCGGCGCGGCCGCCAACGCAATCAGCATGGCGGCGGTCCGGCACGCCAACGGGAAGAAGGTGTTGCGAGTGGAACGGGTCATTCGGCGTCTCCTGTCGGCATGCCCGGCCGCAAGCAGAACGGGCCCGGACGAATCCGGGCCCGCTGCGGGTCTAGACGGTGCGCACGCGTGCGGCGATCAGAACTTGAAGTGCACGGTGGCCATGTAGCGGCGCCCGTTCTTGTAGCGGCCGACCGGGTGGTCGGTGTCGCCCAGGTACTGGAAGTAGTCCTCGTCCAGCAGGTTCTGCGCATCCACCTGCAGCGACCACTGCTCGTTGATCGCATAGCCGATGCTCGCGCCCAGGTCGGCGTAGTCGTCGACGCTGGCCGGCGCCGCGCCGGCCACGTAGCCGCCGGCGAGGTAGCTGTCGCGCCAGTTGTAGGTGATGCGCGCGTTCAGCGGTCCCTTCTCGTAGTACGGGCTGAAGGCGATGGCGTTGCGCGACTGGTAGGGCAGGGCGTCGCCGGTGTTGTTCTCGCCGTTGGCGTAGGTGTAGTTGGCGGTGAGCCCGAAGCCGCTGTCGCCGAACGGTTGCTGGTAGGCGATGGTGAAGCCCTTGACCTTGCCGTCGCCGGCGTTGCGCGGACGCTGGATGCTGTAGTCGCAGTAGCCGTCGGCGGTGCAGCCGTTGCTGCCGAGCATCTGCGCCCAGGTCTGCGGCGAGGTGTCGCGGATCGAGTTGTACTGGCGCTCGATCGTGGCCGAGGTGTCGATGTAGTTGTCGATCTTCTTGTAGAAGATCGACCAGGCCACCACCGACTGCTCGGCGAAGTAGTACTCGGCCGACAGGTTGAAGTTCCACGACTCGTACGGCGACAGCTCGGCGTTGCCGCCGCTGCCGGTGAGGGTGGTGTCGTTCAAGAAGGTGTTGTTGACCATCTGGTTGTACGGCGCCCACGCGATGACCTTGGCTGCGGCGAAGCGGAACGCCCAGTCGCTGCTGGTGTCGTAGACCAGGTTCAACGACGGCAGCACGAAGTTCTCTTTCTGGGTGCGCGTCTGCCACTTGCTGTCCAGGTCGTCCAGGGTCGGCGTGCCGCTGTAGACGAAGCCGCTGCCCTCGGTCTTGGAGTCCACGTAGCGCACGCCGAGGTTGCCGCGCAGGCCGCCTTCGGAGAAGTTCAGCTGCGCATAGGCGGCATTGTTGGTCTGCTCCAGCGCCCAGCTGTTGTTGAGGAAGCTGGCCGGATCCGGATTGCCGTAGTCCACCGGGCTGTTGCGGATCCAGTCCATCACGTTGCCGCGCCCGGCCTGCACGTGCCGGCCGTGGTCGGGATAGAAGCCCTGGATGTCGGTCAGGCCGAGGGTGCCGACGTCGGCGAGCGTGCCCGGGGTGACGCCGCCGTACACGTTGAGTTCGAAGTTCTCCTTGTGCTTGCCCTGGCGCACGCCGAACAGCAGCTGGTTGAACACGCCGTCGAACTGCACGTTGAAGTCGAGCTGGCCGTAGGTGTCCTTGCTTTCGGTGGCGAAGATGCCGTTGTTGCCGAACCAGCCGCCGGCCGAGCCCCAGTTGGCCGGATCGCGTGCGCCGGCCGCATCGTCGAAGCGGATGCCGCGGTCCAGGTCCCAGCTGAAGCCGCCGTTGTAGAACGGCTCGATGAAGTACTGCGCCAGGTTCTTGTTCTCCGACTTGCTCTGCCCGACCTGGCCGCTCACGCCCCAGCCTTCGCCGCGGAAGGCGCCGCGCAGGTCCAGGCCCTTGGTGGTGACCTCGGACTGGCGCACGTTGTTGTCGTAGATCACGGTGCCGCCGTCGGGATTGGCATTGGCGCTGGAATGGCCGCTGCGGACCACGCCGTTGCGCACGTTGCCGAGCGCGTCCACCGCGTCGACCGTGCCCTGGTTCCAGGTCAGGAAGCTGTACATCGACTGGTTGTAGTTGTCGAAGTTCTCCTTGATGTACAGGCCGCTGAGGTTGAACTCCAGCGCATCGCTGGGCTTGAGCTGCAGGTTGACCACCGCGCTGTCGCGCTTGCGGTCCTGCTGAAACCACGCCGCGTTGACCGAGTTCGGCACGTCGGCATCGGCCGGCACGCCGCCGGCGTTGGTGAAGGTGGAAGCCTTGGCGTAGCCGAACACCTCCATGCCCTGGCGATCGACGCGCTCTTCGTAGTGCTGCGCGGACACGGCGATGCCGACGGTTTCCTCCGGGTTCTTCCAGCTGTACAGCAGCGAGGCGTTCGGCTTGCCCTCGCTGGCCTGCTGGCTGTAGCTGTAGCCCACCGAGCCGGCGATCTCGTTGGCCTTCAGGTCCAGCGGCTGACGGCTGTGCATCAGCACGGTGCCGCCGAGGCTGCCTTCGGTCAGGCGCGCTTCGGACGACTTGATGATCTCGGCGCGGCCGAGGATCTGCGGCGACAGCAAGGTGTAATCGAAGCCGCGGTTGGGCTGTTCGCCGTACAGCCAGATCGCTTGCGCCACCGGGTGCCCGTCCAGGAACGACAGGTTCAGGCTGGGATCGGTGCCGTCGATGCTGACGCGTTCGCCCTGGCCGAAGCGGCGGTCGAGGGTCACGCCGGGAATCTGCGAGAACGCCTCGGCCACGTTGGTGCTCGGAAACTTGCCGATGTCCTCGGCGGTGATCGCCTCGGAAATGGTGACGTTGTTGCGCTTGGTATCCAGCGACTTCTCGAGGCTGGCGCGGATGCCGACGACCTGGACGGTATCCAGGTCGGTGGCGGCGGTGGTCGCCTGCTGCGCCTGCGCGCCGAAGGCGAGGGTGGCGACGATGGCGGCCGACAAGACGGAATGGCGGTATTGCATGATGTCTCTCCTCATCATTCAATCGGTGGATGACGCAGCGCACGCGCGTTTGCGCACGCCGAATCTGCCTGTGGTCTTACTGCGGGTGAATGGGTGGCGTCCTCCGGTGCGCGGCCAGCGGATGGCGGCGACGGCGGTTCGGCATTGCGTGCATCGGCGGGATGCGCCGCAGCGCAGCGCTCGGTGTCTGCTGCGTTGGCGGGCGTGAGCGGTCGATCAGGACAGGCTGGAGGTGCGGCAGGACGCTGCCGGGCACGGCGAGGTGGCCGCATCCAGGCGCAGCAACCGGCGCTGCGACGCTGCCGCCCGCTGCGGCGGACGGCGCCAGCGCGCCGGCCGCACTGCCGATCAGGCTGCAGCGCAGTTCCAGGCATTCCATTGGCGTACCGAATGCGGCACGCGAAACGCGTGTACGGATCAGTGCGATCACATGCCTCTCCCATGCCCCGCTGTGCACCGCGAATGCGCGGCCCCACCCCTGTGCGGACCGATTCTTACGAGGCCATGACAACGATGTCAAGTCCTCGTCGGAAAATTTGTCTGGTGCTGGTTCGGTCGGCCGAAACGCGTGCTTGGACCGGGCGACACTTGATCGCCTTGCCTAAAGGTTTTTATTTTCAATGGTTTGTGAAGATGCGCAGCGCTTGGGCGACAGCCTGCAGATGAGAACGGTGCGCAGTTATGTTGTGGCGCACAAAATTGGTCTCATTCGTAGAATTGGTGCGTCAAAGGTATCGTGACAACGATGCGTGAAAGCGGCCGCACGAAAAATATTTTCGACTTAAATTCTATTGATTTTTAAGGATTTATTCTGATTTTTAGGTCAAGTCCAGGCGCCATTTGGCGTTCGCTCGTGTCGCGGCGTTGACACAATCTTTCTAAGACCATAAGAATCGAGCTGCCTGGAATTGGTCTCTGCCAATTCGGGATCGATCAGTCCAGCAGCCGCATGCACATCACCCATCCGGGGAAGGGATGGGGACGCGCCTCTCGCACCACGGGGCGCAGGAAACAGACAGAACGCTTCATCGATTCCGTGCCTGAACGGACGGCACCGCCCTGCACATCGCGCCGGGCGGGATGGAGCGCGCTGTCCGCTCGCAGCCGCTGGATGTCAGACGTCGTCGTGCCGATCAGCCATCAACCAGGATAGCCCAATGCCACATGTCGCTCGCTCCCGTCCGCACTGCTGTTCCCTGTCCGTCCTCGCCACCGCCATCGCCCTCGGCCTGCTCAGCAGCGGCGCGCAGGCGCAGGACGCGCCCGCGCCCGCACCGGTCTCCCAGCTCGATACGGTCACCGTGACCAGCTCGTACCAGAAGAGCCTGATCACCGCGCTGGACAACAAGCGCGAGGACGCGCGCATGACCGACGGCATCTCCTCCGAGGACATCGGCAAGTTCCCGGCCGAGAACATCGCCGAGGCGATCCAGCGCATTCCCGGCGTGCAGATCTCCACCATCAACGGCCGCGGTTCGACCATCAGCATCCGCGGCCTGGGCCCGCAGTACTCGGCCACCACGATCAACGGCCAGACCATCAAGAGCGCCGATTTCACCGACGGCTTCCGCTACGACATCATCCAGCCGGAAGTGGCCGCGGCGATCGAGGTGATCAAGTCGCCGTCGGCGGACATGGATGCCGGCGGGCTGTCGGGCACGGTCAACATCGAGACCACCAAGCCGCTGGACTACAAGGAGCGCAAGCTGCTGCTGTCGGCCAAGGAGCAATACTCCGAATTCGCCGGCGGCGCGCCGACGCCGAAGGCGGTGCTCACCTACATCGACCAGTTCCAGCTCGCCGACGGCGGCGAACTGGGCGTGTTCGTCAACGCCGGCTACCAGAAGCTCAAGGACCGCGCCGACTACCTGTGGATCGACCGCTGGTACACCCAGGACACCACCGACGGCACCCTGTACATCCCGCGCCGCCCGCGCTACCGCTCGATCGAGCGCGAAACCGACCGCAAAATGCTCACTGCCGGGCTGCAGTGGAAGCCCAACGACCGGTTGGAAATGAACCTGACTGCGTTGTACTCGCAGGACAAGACCGACAACGACATGAACCAGTTGGTCTATTCCTTCGACCGCAATTTCCTGAGCGTGCTGGAGACCGACGGCCTGACCGCGACCAAGGTGTCTGCGTCCAACTACTGGCTGGAGAACAACCGCCAGCTCGAGCGCCACGATCTCACCTCGCAGCTGGTGACCTGGGACGCGAAGTGGAAGGGCGATGCGTGGACCTTCAGCGGCGTGGCCAACTACACCGAAGGCAAGACCGACGAGGACGAACGCGCGGTGATCCTCGGCCGCCTGCCGTCGGCGACGCTGTTCGACATGTCCAACCCCGGCGCGATCTCGCTGACCACCGATGCCGACGCCAACGACGCCAGCGCCTGGGACCAGGCCAACCTGGTCCGCGACGAGTATCCCAACGGCGCGATCACCAAGCTCAGCAACAAGGAATGGTCGCTGCAGTTCGATGCCGAGCGCTACGTCGGTGCCGGCTTCCTCGACTCGGTGAAGTTCGGCACCAAGTTCCGCCGCGAGACCTTCGACCGCAACGTCTGGCGCCGCGATTTCCTGTACCTGGTCAACTCCGGTGCGGTGTCCGGCTACGCGATGTTCCCGGAGCTGTCGGCGGCCAGTTCCAACGTCAGCAACTTCCTCGACGGCAATCTGGCCTCGCAGACCGGCTGGGTGGCGCCGGACGTGTACGCCTACGCCGAGGCGCTGGCCGCTTCGGGCATCACCGTGCCGGTGCTGTTCGCGCCGCAGGCCAGCTACCACATCCGCAACGACATCTTCTCCGCCTACGCGCTGGCCAAGATCGACACCGAGATCGGCAGCATGCGCCTGCGCGGCAACGTCGGCGTGCGCTACGAGAACACCAAGCGCACCACCGACACCTACCTGACCACCGCCTCGCAATTCAGCGAGGACGCCAACGACGTGGTCGGCACCGCGCGCGCGCCGTACGACTACCACAACTGGCTGCCGAGCCTGAACCTGGTGCTGGACATGCGCGAGGACCTGCTGCTGCGCTTCGCCGCCGGCAAGGCGCTGGTGCGCCCGATCCTGGACAGCAACACCGCCATCGCCACCACCATCTCCTCGGGCAGCAACACCGGCGGCACCACCACCTACGACGTGTCGCTGGGCCAGACCGACCTGAGGGCGCTGACCGCCAACCAGGCCGACCTCAGCCTGGAGTGGTACTACGGCCAAGGCGGCGGCCTGACCCTGGCCGGCTTCTGGAAGCAGGTCAAGAACGGCACCTTCAACAGCATCGTCTGCCCGACCACGTTCAACGGCGCGGCGCTGTCCGGCAACAGTGCCGGCGATTGCGTGGACGGCAGCGGCAACATCTACGAGATCACCGCCACCCAGAACGATCCGAGCAAGGTCAAGATCAAGGGCTACGAACTGGGCTGGACGCAATCCTTCGATGCCTGGCTGCCGATCCAGGGCTTCGGCCTGACCGCCAACTTCACCCGGGTGATCCCGCAGCGCGACACCGACTTCAAGATCCGCAACCTGTCGGAGAAGACCTGGAACGCCACCGGCTACTGGGAGAACGAGATGTTCTCCGCGCGCCTGTCGCTCAACCACCGCAGCGAGTACGAGCAGGACAGCAGCGACAGCTTCTTCGCCCGCGAAGGCCACACCATGAAGGCGCGCACCCAGTTCGACGCGGTACTCGGCTACCAGGCCACCGACAAGCTCAGCTTCCAGCTCGGCGGGCTCAACCTGACCGACAAGAAGGAAGAGGCGTACAAGGACATCAGCGAGCGCTGGCAGATGACCGGCGTCACCGGACGCAGCTTCTACGTGTCGATGCAGTGGGACATCCTGTGAGGTCCGTGCAGGCGCTTGCGGGATAACCCGCATCAGGCCCGGCGCCGCGGTGGCGCCGGGCGGTCGATCCGAGGGCAGGCGCATGCAACGACGACAATTCCTGGTGGGCGGCGCCAGCGCCGGGCTGCTGCTGGCGGCGCCGCGCTGGAGCTGGGCAGGCAGTGCGGCCGATGCCGGATTCGCCGGTACCGGTGGCCGCGCGGCGGCGGTGTCGCCATTGACGCTGGCGGTCGATCCGGGCGTGTTCTGCCTGGACGACGGCTGGCGTTTCCACGCCGGCGACATTGCGTTTCCGCCGATCACCGGGCAAGACGCCAGCTACGACAACGCCAAGGCCGGCAAGGCCTGGGGCGCGGCCGCGGGCGATTTCGACGACAGCCAGTGGCGGTCGTTGCGCCTGCCGCACGATTTCGCCATCGAGCAGCCGATCGAGGCCAGCGCCAACGTGGCGCAAGGCTATCGCCGCCGCGGCATCGCCTGGTACCGGCGCAGCCTGCGGCTGGACGAGGCGCTGCGCGGCAAGGCGCTGGAACTGCGCTTGGACGGCATCTCCAGCCGCGCCACGGTCTGGATCAACGGGTTGCTGATGGCGCGCAGCTGGAGCGGCTACGACGGCGTCGCCATCGACCTGAGCGCGATCGCGCGCTACGGGCAGGATCTCAATAGCATTGCCGTGCGCGTGGACGCCGAGGCGATGGATGGCTGGTGGTACGAAGGCGCCGGTCTGTACCGGCACACCTGGCTTGTTGTGCGCGATGCGCTGCATATCGTCGGCGATGGCGTGCACGCGGTGCCGCGGATCGGCGACGACGAACGTTGGACGCTGCCCGTTGCGGTCACGGTCGCCAATGCCGGCGAGCAGGCCGAAGCGGCGCTGCTCGAGGTGACGCTGTACGACGCGCATGGCGCGGTGGTGGCGCAGGGCGGCAGCGCGCTGCAGGTGGGCGCATTGGCGCAGGCCGTGGCGCAGGTCGAACTGCAGGTGCGCCAGCCGCAACGCTGGGACGTGGCCGCGCCGCACCTGTATCGGGTCGCGGCGGTGCTGCGCGGCGCTGGCCGCGAGCGCGACCGCCGCGAGTGCGCGATCGGCTTTCGCACGCTGCGCTTCGACGCGCAGCAGGGTTTCTTCCTCAACGAACGGCCGCTCAAGATCAAGGGCGCCTGCCTGCACCAGGACCATGCCGGGGTCGGCGTGGCGGTGCCCGACAGCGTGCACGAGTTCCGCATCCGCCGGCTCAAGGCGCTGGGCTGCAACGCGATCCGCCTGCATCATGCGGTGGCCAGCGAACTGCTCGACGTCTGCGATCGCCTGGGCATGCTGGTGATGGCCGAGAACCGCGTGTTCAATCCGGCGCCGGACTACGCCGCGCAGCTGCGCTGGCTGGTGCGCCGCGACCGCAACCGTGCCTGCGTGTTCCTGTGGTCGGTGTTCAACGAAGAGCCGATGCAGGGCACCGCCGCCGGCTATCAGATGGTGCGCCGCGCGGTGGCGCTGGTGCGCGAACTGGACGACAGCCGCCCGGTGACCGCGGCGATGAACGACGGCATGCTGACCCAGCGCAACGCGGCGCATGCGGTGGACGTGGTCGGCTTCAACTACCGCCAGTTCAACTACGACCGCGTGCACACGGCGATGCCGCATACGCCGCTGCTGTCCAGCGAAGATACCAGCGCCTTCCAGACCCGCGGCGCCTGGTTCACCGACATGGACGCGCACGTCATCGCCGAGGACGACTCGGTCGCCGCGCCGTGGGGCAACACCCATCGCACGTCCTGGAAGCTGGTCAACGAGCGCCCGTATCTGGCCGGCAGTTTCGTCTGGACCGGCTTCGACTACCGCGGCGAGCCGACCCCGTTCGAATGGCCGTCGGTGTCCTCGTTCTTCGGCATCATGGACCTGTGCGGTTTCCCGAAGGGCGCGTACTGGCTGCGCCAGGCGCAGTGGATCGACGACGCGCCGATACTGCAACTGCTGCCGCACTGGAACTGGCCGGGCCGCGAGGGCACGCCGATCAAGGTGATGGCATTCTGCAACGCGCAGCAGGTGGAGCTGTGGCTCAACGGGCAGTCGCAGGGGCGGCAGGCGGTGGACCGGATCGAGATGAATGCCTGGCAGGTGCCGTATGCGCCGGGCGTGCTGGAGGCGGTGGCCTATCGCGACGGCCGCGAGGTGGCGCGGCAGCGGGTGCAGACGGTCGGCGCGCCGGTCGCGCTGCGGCTGACCCCGGACCGGACGCGGATGCGCGGCGATGGCCGCGATGCGCAGCCGATCACCCTGGAGGCGGTGGATGCGCAGGGCCGCCACGTGCCGTTCGCCGATGCGCAGATCGCGCTGCAGGTCGACGGCGGGCGCCTGCTCGGCGTCGGCAACGGCGACCCCAACCGGCACGCCGCCGACAACGTGCCGCAGGTGCAGCTGTTCAACGGCCTGGCACAGGCCATCGTCGAGGCCGGCAGCGGCCAGCGCCGGCTGCGCATCCAGGCGCGCGCGCCGGGCCTGCGCGCCGCGCAGGCGACGATCGAGCTGGAGGCGGTGGCGTTGCCGCCGTCGCTGCCGCCGGCCGCCGCGGCGATGGTGGTGCCCGGCTGGCGGCGCACGCTGCCATTCGCCGCGCCGCCGGACCCGGCGCTGCCGCGCGCGCCCAACGACAACAACAGCTGGAGCTTCTGCCAGCCGGGCAACCTGGAGACGCGCGCCGAGCGCGATGGCTATGTGCTGTACCGGGCGACGTTCACGCCGTGGGCCGGAATCCAGCAGCGCGGCGGCCGGCTGCGGCTTGGCCGCGCGACCGGCGCGGCGCAGGTGTACCTGGACCGGCGCCTGGTCGCCAGCGTCGCCGCCGGGCAGCATGCGCAGGTGACGCTGCCGGCCGCGGCCGGCGAACGGGTGCTGGCGGTGGTGATGCAGGTGACGGCCGGAACGCCTTTCGGCTTCGACGACGTAGCGACAGTGGAGTATTGACCGCATGAAACGAGCCTTCCGCCGTGTCTTCACGCACTCGCGTGCCATCGCAAATGCCCTGCCGATGCTGCGGCGTGGAAGCGCCGCGTTGCTGCTGGCCTGCGCGTTGCTGGCGCCGGCCGCATTCGCGGCGCCTGCGCCCGACGCACCGGGCGACGCCGCGCGCGGCGTGCTGCTGCGCACGCTCGGCCCGCGCGCGGCCGCGCTGGCCCTGCAGCGGCAGCCGCGCGGCGGCGGCAACGACTGGTACCAGGTCGGCGCCGATGCCGGCACCTTGCGCGTGTCCGGTTCTTCGGAAGTGGCGCTGGCGCATGGCGCGTACAGCTATCTGCAATCGATCGGCGCCGCCTCGGTGAGCTGGGAAGGCAGTCGCGTGGCGCTGCCCGCCGCCTACGCCGACTTCCGCGGACAGCGCGTGGTCACTCCGTTCGCCTACCGCGCCTATCTCAACGTCTGCACCTACGGCTACACCACGCCGTGGTGGGACTGGGCGCGCTGGGAACGCGAGATCGACTGGATGGCGCTGCACGGCGTCGACATGCCGCTGGCGATGGAAGGCCAGGACTACGTGTGGCAGGCGTTGTGGCGCGAGTTCGGCGTCGCCGACGCGGACCTGGCGCAGTATTTTTCCGGTCCGGCATTTGCGCCGTGGCAGCGCATGGGCAACATCGAAGGCTACGACGCGCCGCTGCCGCAACAGTGGATCGAGGACAAGCACGCCCTGCAGCTGCGCATCCTGCAACGCATGCGCGCGCTGGGCATGAAGCCGGTGCTGCCGGCCTTCGCCGGCTACGTGCCGAAGGCGTTCGCGCAGGCGCATCCGCAGGCGCGCATCTACCGCATGCGCGCCTGGGAAGGCTTCCACGAGACCTATTGGCTGGATCCGGCCGACCCGCTGTTCGCCAAGATCGCGCAGGGCTTCATCCAGCTCTACGACCGCACCTACGGCAAGGGCACCTACTACCTGGCCGATGCGTTCAACGAGATGCTGCCGCCGATCGCCGCCGACGGCAGCGACGCGCGCCTGGCCAGCTATGGCGACAGCACCGCCAACACCGCCCATACCGACAAGACCGCTCCCGCGACGCCCGAGGTGTCGCCGGCGCAGCGCGACAAGCGCCTGGCCGACTACGGCCGCGCGCTCTACGCATCGATCCATCGCGCCAATCCCGACGCGGTGTGGGTGATGCAGGGCTGGCTGTTCGGCGCCGACCGCCACTTCTGGACGCCGCAGGCGATCGCCGCGTTCCTGCGCGAGGTGCCCAACGACAAGCTGCTGGTGCTGGACATCGGCAACGATCGCTACCCGGGCACCTGGAAACTGTCCGAGGCGTTCGACGGCAAGCAGTGGATCTACGGCTACGTGCACAACTACGGCGGCAGCAACCCGGTGTACGGCGACCTGGCGTTCTATCGCGACGACCTGCGCGCGCTGCTCGCCGACAAGGACAAGCAGCAACTGGTCGGCTTCGGCGCGTTCCCGGAAGGCCTGCACAACAACTCGGTGGTCTACGAATATATGTACGCCCTGGCCTGGGGTGCGCAGGAGCGTCCGCTGCAGGAATGGCTCGGCGACTACACCCGCGCCCGCTACGGGCACACCTCGCCGGCGTTGCGCGCGGCCTGGGACGACCTGCAGGCTTCGGTGCTGTCGACCCGCTACTGGACGCCGCGCTGGTGGCGCAGCCGTGCCGGTGCGTACCTGCTGTTCAAGCGGCCGACGCTGGACATCGGCGAATTCGAGGGCGCCCCCGGCGATCCGCCGCGCCTGCGCCGGGCGCTGGACCAGTTGCTGGCGTTGGCGCCGGAGTACGCCGACGCGCCGCTGTACCGCTACGACCTGGTCGACTTCGCCCGCCACTACGCCAGCGGCCGCGTCGACGCGCACCTGCAGCAGGCGGTGGCCGCGTACAAGCGCGGCGACGTCGCCGCCGGCGATGCCGCGTTCGCCCGTGTGCAGGCGGCGGTGCAGCAACTCGACGGCCTGGTCGGCGGCCAGCAGGAAACCCTGTCGAGCTGGCTGGACGATGCCGAAGGCTATGCGAAGACGCCGCAGGACGCGGCCTATTACCGGCGCGACGCCAAGGCGCAGGTCAGCGTGTGGGGCGGCGAGGGCAATCTCGGCGACTACGCGTCCAAGGCCTGGCAAGGCATGTACGCCGACTACTATCTGCCGCGCTGGGCGCTGGCGATGCAGGCGCTGCGCGATGTGGCAGTCGGTGGCGGCAGCGTGGACGAGGCGGCGCTGCAGCAGCGCTTGCGCGCGTGGGAGCAGGCCTGGGTGAAGCGCGAGACGCCACACACGCGTAAAACGCCGGCCGACCCGGTCGCTGCGGTACGCACCCTGCTGCACGAGGTGGATGCCCGATGAGCGCCGCGTCCGTGACCCTTCCCGCCGCGGCGCCGTCGCACGAGCGCTTCCTGTCGCTGGACGTGTTCCGCGGCCTGACCATCTTCCTGATGATCCTGGTCAACACGCCCGGCGCCGGCGCCGATGCGTTCGCGCAGCTGCGGCATGCGCCATGGTTCGGCTTCACCGCCGCCGATCTGGTGTTCCCGTCGTTCCTGTTCGCGGTCGGCAACGCGATGAGCTTCGCGCTGGATCGCGGCCAGCCGCTCGGCGCGTTCCTGCGCCGGGTCGGCAAGCGCAGCGCGCTGATCTTCCTGCTCGGCTTCCTGATGTACTGGTTTCCGTTCGTGCACCACGGCGCCGACGGCAGCTGGACCTTCACCGCGATCGACCAGACCCGGGTGCCGGGCGTGCTGCAGCGCATCGCGCTGTGCTACGCGCTGGCGGCGTTGCTGTGCCGCTGGCTGCCGCCGCGCGGCCTGCTCGGCGCCTGCGTCGCGCTGCTGCTCGGCTACTGGGGGGCGTTGTACCTGTGGGGCCAGCCGGGCGCGGAACTGAGCAAGCTCGGCAACGCCGGCACGCGCCTGGACCTGTGGCTGCTGGATCCGGCGCAGCTGTACCGCAAGGACGGCGGCTTCGATCCGGAAGGCCTGCTCGGCACATTGCCGGCCACGGTGAATGTCATCGCCGGTTACCTGACCGGCCTGTACGTACGCCGCGTCGGCAAGCAGGCGCGTACGGCCGGCTGGCTGTCGCTGGCAGGCGTCGCCCTGGTCGTGCTGGCCCTGGCCTGGCAGCCGTGGTTCCCGCTGTCCAAAAAGCTGTGGACCGGTTCGTTCGTGCTGCTGACCGTGGGCCTGGACCTGCTGTTGCTGGGCGCGCTGCTGTGGGCGATCGAAGTGCGGCGTTGGCAGGCCGGCAGCGGCTTCTTCACCGTGCTCGGGCGCAATCCGCTGGCGATCTACCTGTTCTCCGAGCTGTTCGTGATCAGCCTCGGCTTGTTGCCGGTCGGAAGCAGCGGGCACGGCCTGTACCAGTGGGTCGGTATCGCGGTGTTCCAGCGGCTGGTGCCGGGGCCCTGGGGCAGCCTGGCCTGCGCGCTGGCCTACACCCTGCTGTGCTGGGTGGTGGGCTGGTGGATGGACCGCCGGCGGCTGTACCTGCGGCTCTGACCCCGGCGTGCACGCTGACCCCGGCGTGCACGGGTCGCGGATTGGTACTATATTGGACCTAACGAATTCATGCGGTCTGGAGCGAGCACGATGACCAAGCCCAAGCCGGAGGCCGACCCCAGACTGGCGGGCCTGGCGGTGGACCCGAGCGCGCCGACCCCGCTGTACCTGCAACTGGCAAGCAAGCTGGTCGAGGCGATCAAGGGCGGGCAGTGGAAGCCGGGCGAGGCCTTGCCGGCCGAACGCCAGTTGTGCGAGCAGCTGCAGGTGTCGCGGGTGACCCTGCGCCAGGCGGTGGATGCGCTGGTCGAACAGGGCCTGGTCTCGCGCCGGCAGGGCGCCGGCACCTTCATCACCTCGCATATCCAGCACCAGCTCAGTGGCCTGGCCAGCTTCAGCGAGACCCTGCGCATGAAGGGCCTGGAACCGGGCACGCGCTGGCTGGAGCGGCGCATCCGCCCGGCCCACGGCGAGGAGATCCTGCGCCTGGGCCTGTCGCCGGACACCGTGGTGGCGTCGCTGACCCGCCTGCGCAGCGCCGACGGCCGGGTCATGGCCTACGAGAAGGCGGTGCTGCCGCAGCGCGTCGTGCCCGATCCGCTGGCGATCGGCGATTCGCTGTACGCCCACCTGGACGAGCACGGCCATCCGGTGGTGCGCGCGTTGCAGTACTTCCGCGCGATCAACCTGCCGGCGCGGCTGGCCGGACACCTGGGGATGAAGGAGGGCGAGGCGATCCTGCACGTGGTGCGGGTCGGCTACACCCGCGACGGCAGTGCGATCGAGCTGACCGATACCTATTGCCACAACGACTACTACGACTTCGTCGCCGAACTGCGACGCTGATCCGCCCGACCCCACGCGCCCTCCCGGAGCCCGCCCGCCCATGACCACCGCACGGCCTGCCAGTCCCTTCGCCTCGATCGCCATCGTCGGGTTGCTGTTCTTCATCATCGGCTTCTTCACCTGGATCAACGGCCCGCTGATCACCTTCGTGCGGCTGGCGTTCGACCTCAACGAGGTCAACGCGTTCCTGGTGCTGATGGTGTTCTACCTGTCGTATTTCTTCCTGGCGCTGCCGTCGTCGTGGATCCTCAAGCGCACCGGCATGAAGAAGGGCCTGGCGCTGAGCCTGGTGGTGATGGCGGTGGGCGCGGCGGCGTTCGGCCAGTTCGCCACGCAGCGTTTCTATCCCGGCGCGCTGGCCGGCCTGTTCGTGATCGGCAGCAGCCTGGCGCTGCTGCAGACCGCGATCAATCCGTACATCAGCATCCTCGGCCCGATCGAGAGCGCGGCGCGGCGCATCGCGGTGATGGGCATCTGCAACAAGATCGCCGGGATCCTGGCGCCGTTCCTGATCGGCACGCTGGTGCTGCACGGCGTCGGCGACCTGTCCATGCAGGTGCAGGCCGCCGACCCGGTGGCCAAGGACGTGCTGCTCGATGCGTTCGCCGCCAAGATCCACCTGCCGTACCTGGTGATGGCCGGAGTGCTGGTGCTGGTGGCGATCGGCGTGCTGTTCTCGCCGCTGCCGGAGCTGAAGGCGTCCGAAGCCAACGCCACGCCGGTCGCCGCCGGCAATGCCGCGCAGAAGACCAGCATCTTCCAGTTCCCGCACCTGTGGCTGGGCGTGCTGTGCCTGTTCGTGTACGTGGGCGTGGAAGTGATGGCTGGCGATGCGATCGGCACCTACGGCAACGGCTTCCACCTGCCGCTGGACCAGACCAAGCTGTTCACCTCGTTCACCCTGGCGGCGATGCTGGCCGGCTACGTCGCCGGCCTGCTGCTGATCCCGAAGGTGATCTCGCAGGCGCGCTACCTCAGCGTCTCGGCGCTGCTGGGCGTGCTGTTCTCGCTCGGCGCCTACGTCACCCAAGGCTACGTGTCGGTGGCCTTCGTCGCCGCGCTGGGCTTCGCCAACGCGATGATGTGGCCGGCGATCTTCCCGCTGGCGATCAAGGGCCTGGGCCGCCACACCGAGATCGGCTCGGCGCTGCTGGTGATGGGCATCGCCGGCGGCGCGATCATCCCGCAGCTGTTCGCGGTGCTGAAGCAGCACTTCGACTTCCAGCTGGTGTTCCTGCTGCTGATGGTGCCCTGCTATCTGTACATCCTGTTCTATTCCCTGATCGGCCACCGCGCCGGCCAGGCCTCGGCCGGCGCGTGATCGCGCATCATGGGCACACTTCCCGACGTGCAGGACCGCAGCATGCGTAGACCCACCATCAAAGACGTCGCCGAACGGGCGCGGGTGTCGCTGAAGACCGTGTCGCGGGTCATCAACAACGAACCGTCGGTGATGCAGGCCACGCGCGCGCGCGTGCTGCACGCCATCGCCGAGCTGGACTACGAGCCGGATCCGTCGGCGCGCAACCTGCGCAGCGGCACCCCGTTCGTGATCGGGCTGGTGTACGACAACCCCAATCCGTACCACATCATCGGCGTGCAGAACGGCGTGCTGGCGGCGTGCCGCGAGACCGGCTTCGGCCTGCAGATCCATCCCTGCGACTCGACCTCGCCGATGCTGGCCGAGGAACTGGCCGAGTGGACCCAGCGCTCGCGCCTGGCCGGACTGGTGCTGACCGCGCCGATGTCCGAGCGCGCCGAACTGGTCGCGGCGTTGAGCGCGCGCGGGATCAAGACCGTGCGCATCATCGCCGCCACCGAGGATCCCAAGGACGGCCCCTGCGTCTACGTCGACGACCGCGACGCCGCCTACGAGGTCACCGAGCACCTGATCCAGCTCGGCCACCAGCGCATCGGTTTCCTGTGGGGCGGTACCTCGCACCGCTCCAGCGGCGAGCGCTATGCCGGCTACGAAGCGGCGCTGAAGGACTACGGCATCACCCTGGACAAGCACCTGGTGATTCCCGGCGACTACACCTTCGACGACGGTTTCCGCGGCGCACGGCGGTTGCTGGCGCTGCGCGAACCGCCGACCGCGATCTTCGGTTCCAACGACGAGATCGCCGCCGGCGTGCTGGCCGCGGCCAAGTCGGCCGGCATGAACGTGCCCTACGACCTGTCCATCGCCGGCTTCGAGGACAGCCCGTTCTCGCGTCAGTCGTGGCCGGCGCTGACCACCGCCAAGCAGGCCACCGAGGACATCGCCCGCCATGCCGCGCGGCTGCTGATCAGCCAGCTGCGCAGCGATGCCTACGAAGAGCATCCGGCGCCGATGCACAACCAGGGCTTCGTGCCGCAGCTGGTGGTGCGCGGCTCCACCGCGCCGATGCAGCCGCACTCCCGCCGTTCTCCTTCCCCCGATCCCACATGACCCTGCCCATGGCATTGCCCACCGAAACCGAAACCCTGATGTTCCGCGAAGCGGCGCAAACCGCCGACGTCGTCGCCGCGCAGTTCGCGCGCAACCATGCGGTGGTGAGCGCGCTGGCCGCGGCGCTGCGCGCCGATCCGCCGCCGTTCGTGGTCACCTGCGCGCGCGGCAGTTCCGACCACGCCGCGACCTACGCCAAGTACCTGTTCGAGACCCAGCTCGGCGTGGTCACCGCCTCGGCCTCGCCGTCGGTGGGCTCGGTGTACGCCTCGCCGCTGCAGTTGCGCGGCGCGCTGTACGTGGTGATCTCGCAGTCCGGCAAGAGCCCGGACCTGCTGCGCAACGCGGAAGCGGCCAAGGCCGCCGGCGCGCGCGTGGTGGCGCTGGTCAACGTCGAGGATTCGCCATTGGCACAGCTGGCCGACACGGTGATTCCGCTCGGCGCCGGTCCGGAGAAGAGCGTGGCGGCGACCAAGAGCTATCTGGCCTCGCTGGCGGCGATCCTGCAGCTCGGCGCGTACTGGAAGAACGACCCGGCGCTGCTCGCCGCGCTGGACGCGCTGCCGCAGGCGCTGCGCGCCGCCTGGCAGGCCGACTGGCGTCCGCTCACCGATGGCCTGGCCGATGCGCACAACCTGTTCGTGCTCGGCCGCGGCCTGGGCCTGGCCGCCGCGCAGGAGGCGGCGCTGAAGTTCAAGGAAACCTGCGGCCTGCATGCCGAGGCGTACAGCTCGGCGGAAGTGAAGCACGGGCCGATGGCGCTGGTCGGCCCCGGCTTCCCGGTGCTGGCCTTCGCCCAGCCGGACGAGACCGGCCCCGGCACCCGCAGCCTGGCCGAAGAGTTCCGCGGCCGCGGCGCGCAGGTGTGGCTGGCCAGCGCCGACGGCGACCTGCCGCTGGTCGCCGCGCCGCACCCGGTGTGCGCGCCGCTGCTGACCATCCAGAGTTTCTACCGCGCGATCAACGCGCTGGCGCTGCGCCGCGGCAACAACCCGGACCTGCCGCCGCATCTGAACAAAGTGACGGAGACGGTGTAATGACGACGACGGCGCTGCGCAATGCGCGCGTACTCGGCGAGGACGGATTCCTCGATGGCGTGAGCGTGCTGCTGGACGGCGGACGCATCGCCGCGGTGCTCGACGACGGCGACGCGCGCGTGGCCGCGGCGGCGCAGCAGCTGGACCTGGGCGGCGGCACGCTGCTGCCGGGCTTCATCGACCTGCAGGTCAACGGCGGCGGCGGCGTGCTGTTCAACAACCACACCGACGCCGACGCGCTGCGCCGCATCGGCCAGGCGCATCGCCGCTACGGCACCACCGGCTACCTGCCGACGCTGATCAGCGACGACGTGGCGGTGATGCGCGCGGCGATCGCGGCGACCCGCCAGGCGATCGCCGACGGCGTGCCGGGCGTGCTCGGCATCCACCTGGAAGGTCCGTACCTGGCGCCGGCGCGCAAGGGCACCCACAACGTCGACAAGTTCCGCGTGCCCGATGCCGAGGAACTGGCGCTGGCCACCTCGCTGGACAACGGCGTCACCCTGATCACGCTGGCGCCGGAGCGCCTGCCGGCCGACAGCATCCGCGCCCTGGCCGCGACCGGCGCGCGCGTGTTCGCCGGGCACACCGCCGGCAGCTACGACGAGATCCGCGCCGGCCTGGACGCGGGCATCTGCGGCTTCACCCATCTGTACAACGCGATGTCGCCGCTGCAGGGGCGCGATCCCGGCGCGGTGGGCGCGGCGCTGGAAGACCGCCACGCCTGGTGCGGCCTGATCGTCGACGGCGTGCACGTGCATCCGGCCAGCCTGCGCGTGGCGCTGGCGGCCAAGCCGCGCGGCACGCTGTTCCTGGTCACCGACGCGATGCCGATGGTCGGCGCCGACAGCCCCAGTTTCGACCTGTACGGCGAAACCATCACCGCCGTGGACGGCGTGGTGCGCAACGCCGCCGGCACGCTGGCCGGCTCGGCGCTGGACATGGCCAGCGCGGTGCGCAACAGCGTGCAGTGGCTGGGCGTGACGCTCGACGAAGCCGCGCGCATGGCCTCGCTGTACCCGGCGCAATGCGTGGGCCTGGACGACCGCTACGGCCGCATCGCAGCGGGCTACCAGGCCGACCTGGTGCTGCTCGACGACGCGCTGCAGGTGCGGCACACCTGGATCGCGGGGGCGATGGAGTAAACGGCAGATCGGCGATGTCCGACGCCCGGCGGCAACGCCAGCCAGGCGTCGCGCGTTGCGCTGCAGGCGCACACTGCGTGCCTGCGTTGTGGAGCGGCGCCGGCCGTCGCCGCCCTGCCGGTGACGCGCGTCGCGACCGATGTCGCGTGTCGCACGCGACATCGCCTTGACCGAAGCCGCTCTAGCCTCGTGCGATGCAATCGACCACGAGCGTCCCGTTCCCGCTGCCGCGCAGCGACGGCCTGCACCGGCTGACGTTGTCCGACGGCCGTCGCGCAATCTGCAAACGCCGCCGCGCGATGCCGGCCGACTTCTTTGCCGCCGAAGTGCGCGGCCTGGACGCGCTGCGCGATGCCGGTGGTCTGCGCGTGCCGCAGATCTATACGCATGGCGAAGATTGGCTGTTGCTCGAAGACCTGGGCGCGGCAGCGCCGCATCCGCACTTCGCCCGACTCGCCGGCGAGGGCCTGGCGCGCCAGCACCGCGTACGCAGCGAGCGCTTCGGTTTCGACCAAGACGGTTATATCGGCGACAGTCCACAGGACAACCGTACCGACGGCGACGGGCATCGGTTCTTCGTCGAGCGACGGTTGCGCCCGCAGGCAGAGCGCGCGCTGCGCAACGCAGCGCTGGTACCTGCCGACATGACGCGCCTCGAACGCCTGTACGCACGCCTGCCGCAGTTAATTCCGGCGCAGCCGCCGGCGCTGCTGCACGGCGATCTATGGCAGGGCAACCTGCATTGCGCCGGCGACGGACTGCCGGCGCTGATCGATGCCGGCGCGGCGCACTACGGCTGGGCCGAGGCCGAGCTGGCGATGCTGCTGCTGTTCGGCGACCCCGACCCGCAGCTGTTCCTCGGCTATGCCGAGCACGCGCCCCTCGCTGCGGACTGGCGCGAACGCGCGCCGCTGTACAACCTCTACCACCTGCTCAACCACCTCAACCTGTTCGGTGGCGGCTATCTGCGAGCGGTGCGTGCGGTGCTGGCGCGCTATTGATGGCCGCGGTGCGCGCGGCTGGCGAACTCGGCCAAGACATCTGCGACGGCGGTTTGTTGTAGGAGCGGCTTCAGCCGCGACAGATATCCCGAGCGACCTGTTGTCGATCGAGATCGCCGACGGCCTGTCGCGGCTGAAGCCGCTCCTACAGGGTTTCCCAGAATCACGGAATAAGCGCCTGGGCCAAACTGCGAGATATGTGGCGTGAGGCCTGGCCGCATCAGTCCGCGGGCGCGCCGCGCGCCGCGGCGATCGCCTTGATCCGCGCCTTCGCCAGCGCCTCCCCGATCTGTGGGCCGCTCAGGCCCTGCGCGGCCAGGTCGCGGGCGTTGACCGCCAGCGCCGCGGCGTGCAGTCGCTGCAGTTCGCGGCCCTGCGGGTAGTCGGCGTCCTCGCTGCCGAGGCGGCCGCGCTTGTCGGCCTCGCACACCAGCGCCAGTTGCGCGATGCGCTCGGGCTTGCGGAAGCCGTCGCAGCGCTGCAGCAGTTCGTGCACGGTGCGATCGCGCAGCTCGGCCAGGCGATGCACGTTCAAGTGCTCGCGGCAGGCGATCTCGGCCAGCTGGCGGTGTTCCTGCGGCAGCTTCAGGCGCTCGCACAGTGCGCGCAGCGGGGTGACGCCGCGCTGTTCGTGCATCACGTGGCGGGGCCATTCCGCTTCAGGCGTCAGCGCCTTGCCCAGGTCGTGGGTCAGTGCGGCGAAACCGATCAGCGCATCGCCCGGCGCGAGCCGCGCGGCCATGTCGCTGACCAGTTCCTGGTGGCGGCCGGTATCGATCTCGGGATGGTATTCGGCGCGCTGCGGCACGCCGTACAGCGCGTCCAGTTCCGGCAGCACGCTGCGCAGCGCGTCGGCGTCGTGCAGCGTGCGCAGGAACGCCGATGGCTGCGCCGCGGCCAGGCTGCGCCGCAGTTCCTGCCACACGCGTTCGGGCACCAGCGTGTCCAGTTCGCCGCTGGCCGCCATCTCGCGCATCAGCGCCAGTGTTTCCGGCGCCACGCTGAAGCCCAGCGGCGCTAGCCGCGCCATGAAGCGCGCGGCGCGCAGCACGCGCAGCGGGTCTTCGCCGAACGCGGGGCCGATATGGCGCAGTACGCGCTGCTCGATGTCGCGCACGCCGCCGTACGGATCGACCAGCGCACCGCTGTCCTCGTCGCGGGCGATCGCGTTGATGGTGAAGTCGCGCCGCTGCAGGTCTTCTTCCAACGTCACCGACGGATCGGCATCGACGACGAAGCCGTGGTAGCCGCGTCCGGACTTGCGCTCGGTGCGCGCCAGCGCGTATTCCTCGCCGTTGTGCGGATGCAGGAACACCGGGAAATCGCGGCCGACCTGCTTGTAGCCCAGTTCCAGCATCTGCTGCGGCGTGGCACCGACCACGACCCAGTCGCGGTCGCCGGGCGGCTGCTTGAGCAGGCTGTCGCGGACGGCGCCGCCGACGAGGTAGGTCTTCATCGGGCGGGACCGGGGACCGGGGACCGGGGACCCGGAACAGCGGCTGCGTAGGTGTCGCGCCGCTCCTGCGCAGCGGAGCGGGGACTCATTGTCCGGTCCCGGCGTTGGCGCCGGTGGATGGGCAGACGAACTTCTTGCGCGGCGCGTCCAGCTTGCCGAGCATGCGGTCGCTGACCGGCAGTGCGTCGCCGTTGAGGCGCCAGTCGTAGATCACGCTGAAGGCGAGGATGCGTGCGACGTATTCGCGGGTTTCCTTGTAGCTGATCGTCTCGATCCAGAAGTCGGCGTCGTGGCCGGGGCGTTGGCTCTGCCAGCGCTGCGCCGGGCCGGGGCCGGCGTTGTAGGCGGCGATGGTCAGGTACGGCAGGCCGTAGGTATTCAGCAGCTGGCGCAGGTAGGCGGTGCCGATGGCGATGTTGGTGTCCGGGTCGTACAGGCTGGCGGCACCGCCGTATCCGGCCAGTCCGAGGTTCCTGGCGACGCTGGCGCCGGTGGCCGGCAGCACCTGCATCAGGCCCATCGCATTGGCCGGCGAACGCGCGTTCGGATTGAAGATGCTCTCGGCGCGGATTTCGGCGGCGACCCAGGCGGGGTCGATGGCGTTCTTGCCGGCTTCGCGGCGGATGGTGGCGTCATGGTGCAACGGGAAGCGCAGCGAATACAGGCGCTGCTCGTCCGGCGACTTGCCCAGCGAGAACACTGCGCGGTCGAACCAGCCGTTGTCGCGCGCCACTTCCACCGCGATGCGCCGCCGGGTGTCGTCGAAGCGGCTCAGCGCGTCGTTCCATTCGGCCACCGCCCAGGACGCGCGCTCGATCTTGAACAGTTCCAGCGCGCGCACCAATGCCGGATCGCGCGCGACCGCGGCCTGCGCCTGCGCGCTGTCGTTGGGCTCCCACGGGCACAGCGCGTACGGCTGCTTGAGCCGGTCGGCGGCCATGAAGCCGTGGAAGGTGGCGGACTTGGCCGCCTCGCGGTACAGCCGCTGCGCCTCGCCGGCATTGCCGGTCTTCTCCGCCAGCCGCGCCTCGAAATACTGCCAGCGCGAATCGCTGCGCTGGGCCGGCGCCATCTTGCGGATCGCCGCCAGCGCCGCGGGCCAGTCGCCGCGCGACATCGCCTCGCGCGCGCGCCACTCGTGCAGGCGTTCGTCGTAGGCGGACTCGGGCACCGCGTTGAGCCGGCGCGCCGAATCCGGGCCGTAGGACGCCACGGTCCACAGCGCGATCTGGTACAGCACCTCGCCGCGTTGCGCCTCGCTCAGCTGCAGCGCCTGGGCGAACTGCGGCAACTGCCGCTCGGCGGCATCCGGATCGGTCTTGGCCAGTTTTTCCAGGCCGTCCACCGCCACCTTGCGGCTGCGCTCGGTCTTCGGCCAGGTCAGCGCACGCGTATGCACCGCGTCCAGGAACGCCGCGTAGTCGTTGGCCAGGGCCAGCTCGGCGGCGGGCAGGCCGCGCGCGGCGCTGCGCATCACCGCCGGCTGCTGCGCGTCGGCCGCCGCTTCCACGCGCGTCCAGCGCAATGCGTCGGTCATGCCGCCGCGCGCCTGCAGCACCGCGAACACCGAGTCGCAGGCATCCGGCAGCGACTTGCCGCTGCTGCGCCACAATGCCTGCGCCTCGTCGACCCATTGCGCATCGGCGCGGCCGGTGGCCTGGCGCGCGTTGAGCTGGGCACAGCGCAGGCCGGTGTTGTCGGTGGGCTTCCAGTTGGCCAGCAGCGCCGGCCAATCCTGGCGCCGCGCCAGCGCCGGCAGCCACAGCGTGCGGAAACTCTCGGCCACCGGTTGCCCGGCGTAGCGCTTGAGGAAATCCTGCGCCTGCGCGTCGGAGACGCGGTCGATGTTGCGGCGCAGGTTGGCGTATTCGAGCCAGCCGTACAGCGGATGCTGCCTGAATGGCGCCGCCTGGGCGGGATCGAACTGGCCGCGCTCGGCGGCGTCGATCGCCGCGCGCAGCGCCGGACGCTGGGCATCCAGGTTCTGGGCGAGGGCGGGAGCGGTGCCGCATAACGCGGCGGCGAGCAGCAGGAGAGACGTGCGCAATTTCATGCGCAGGACTATACCGAACGTCGATGAATCGACGCGCCGGGAAAGGCGCGGCGGCATCGCCAGCGCAGGCGGGCCGCGCCGCGCTGGCGCGTTCGTGCAGCGTTCGGCGGCCGCGCGGCGACGCCGGTCGGAACCGGCGTGCTGGCGGGACTCGCGAAGTCGCGACTTTGTATCGCCGATGGACAGCAGCACGCGCGGTGCTGGGCGGCGCGCGCATGGGCGATGCCGCCGTTAGCCATCGCGTGCCGAACCGGTTGGGCGTGGAGCAGATGCGGGGACGCGTTGCCGTGTCCGCGACGCTGTCGGCTACAAGCTGCTCTTCGCGCTGCATCAGTCCGTCTGCCGCGCATCGCGACAGGCGCTGCGGGCGCTCGGCCGCCGTGTTGCTGCGCCGTGGGAGGCGATCCTGCCATCGGCTCGCAGCGGTGCCGACCGACACCGTGCACCCGGACCAGCACGCGCTGATCGCTCGCGCCACCTGCGGACATGCCGCTGGTGCGGGCATGTTCGCGCGCGTCCGCATGACATGGCGTGTCCCGCGCTGCCTGCAGGCGCGCCCGGCCACGCCGCCGTCGTGTCTACGAAGTCGTCCAGTCGGTCCGGGACTGTCCGAATCCGGCTCCTGGCGCTTGCTTAGCGTTTACGTTTTGTTTACAAAGTGGGTCACGCCGTCGCGGTGCAGGGGGTCGCAGCGGCCGACCCACATCCTTTCTGGAGAGAGAGACGGATGAATTTCCTGCACCGCCATCCTTTGGTTTTCGCCGTTTCGTTGTCCTTGCTGGCCGGTTCGCCCGGGCTGGCCATCGCCCAGCAGGCCGTGCCCGCTGCCCCCGAGTCGGCCACCACCCTGGACAGCGTCCAGGTCACCGGCACGCGCATCCGCAGGGCCGAGCTGGAAGGCCAGGTGCCGGTGCAGACGCTGAGCCGCGCCGACATCGAACGCACCGGGTTGAACTCGATCGGCGACGTGTTGCAGGAGCTGACCGCGTCCGGCTCGGCGTTGAACGCCAAGTTCAACTCCTCCGGCAACTTCGGCTTCCCGCCGGACGGCAGCGGTGTCGGCGCCGGTTCTGCGCAGGTGGACCTGCGCCATCTGGGCGCCAAGCGGGTGCTGGTGCTGGTCGACGGCATGCGCTGGGTCAATGAGTCCTCGGCCTCGGGCGTGGGCTCGTCCACCGACCTCAACACCATCCCGTTGGCCATCGTCGAGCGGATCGAAGTGCTGGAGGACGGCGCCTCGTCGCTGTACGGCTCCGACGCCATCGCCGGCGTGGTCAACATCATCACCCGGCGCAAGTTCGACGGCGGCCAGGTCACGCTGAACTACGGCCAGTACGACAAGGGCGACGGCGCCAGCAAGGGCTTCGACCTGGCCTGGGGCCACAGTACCGAGCGCACCAGCCTGTTCCTGGGCGCCAGCTACACCAAGCAGGACCCGATCTACGCGCGCGATCGCAAGCAGTCGCTGTATCCGGTGCCCGGCACCGGGC
Source organism: Xanthomonas sp. CFBP 8443 (assembly GCF_025666195.1). Lineage (NCBI taxonomy): Bacteria > Pseudomonadati > Pseudomonadota > Gammaproteobacteria > Lysobacterales > Lysobacteraceae > Xanthomonas > Xanthomonas sp. CFBP 8443. Next base: position 4,212,738 of record NZ_CP102592.1, on the reverse strand, counting down.
TCAGCTTCGCCAGCTCGGCCACGCCGGACGGTCGCTTCATCTTCGTCGATCCGGTCACCGGCGCCGAGCAGGACCTGACCCTGAACAGCGGCGTGCGCGGCCCGGCCTACGACGGCAGCGCCGGCTGCACGCGCAGCGACGACTACCACTGCTTCGGTACCTCCGACCGCTACAACTTCGCCGCCTCCAACCTGCTGCTGACCCCGTCCGAACGCAAGGGCGTGTTCGGCCAGTTCCGCTACTTCTTCAACGACGACGTGCAGTGGTACCTGAAGGTGCTCGGCAACCGCCGCGAGTCGACCAACCAGGCCGGGCCGGAACCGATCTTCCTCGGCCCGGATGCCGGCACCGGCAATCCGCTGGCCGACAACATCGTCATCTCCGCGGCCAACCCGTACAACCCGTTCGGCTTCGACCTGGATTCGGCCAGCAACCTGATCATGATCGGGCGCCGGCCGGTGGAAGGCGGCGCGCGCGTGTTCGAGCAGCGCGTGGATACCCAGTACGTCGGCACCGGCTTCATCGGCAGCTTCGAGAGCGCCGACCGCACCTGGTTCTGGGACGTCAACGGCGCCTACAGCAAGAACAAGGCCGAGCAGACCAACTACGGCAGCTACAACATCTACAACATCAACCTGGCGCTGGGCGACCCGGCCGCATGCGCGGCGGTGGCCGGCTGCGTGCCGCTGGATATCTTCGGCGGCGCCGGCAGCATCACTCCGGAGATGCTGCGCTGGATCCAGCCGGTGGTGCGCGACCGCAGCCAGAACGAGCTGACCCAGTTCACCGCCAACCTCAGCAGCGACCTGTTCACCCTGCCGGCCGGTGCGGTGTCCTTCGCCACCGGCGTGGAATACCGCAAGTACGAGGGCTGGTACCAGCCCGATCCGCTGACCGTGATCGGCCACTACAACGGCGTGCCGTCGTTGCCGACCGAGGGCAGCTACGACGTCAAGGAGGCCTACCTCGAACTGAGCGTGCCGATCTTCGCCGACTCGCCGCTGGGCGACAAACTCGACCTGAGCCTGGCCGGGCGCTATTCCGACTACTCCACCTTCGGCGGCAAGTTCACCCCGAAGTACGGCCTGCGCTGGCAGGTGTCGCCGGACTTCGTGCTGCGCACCAGTTTCGCCGAAGGCTTCCGCGCACCGACCATCGGCGAACTGTACGGCTCGGCCGCGCGCGCCGACCTGACCCTGTCCGATCCGTGCTCGATCGGCCTCGGCGGCACCCCGCCGCGCGGCAGCGCCGCCAACTGCGCCGCGCTCGGCGTGCCGGCCGGCTACCAGCAGGCCAACTCGCAGATCTCGGTGACCACCGGCGGCAACCGCGCGCTGGAGCCGGAGGAAGCGCGCAGCTTCAGCGCCGGCTTCGTGTGGAGCCCGTGGTTCGCCAGCAACGTGCCGTGGTCGGACCGCTTCGACGTCGAGGTGACCTTCTACCGCCACGACATCGAAGGTGCGATCCAGGCGATCAACGCGCAGACCCAGCTCGACCTGTGCGTGGACTCGCTCGATCCGACCTATTGCACCGGCATCACCCGCGCCTCCACCGGCGGCATCAACGGCTTCAACAACCGCTTGACCAACCTCGGCTCGATCAAGACCGACGGCTGGGACGTGGACCTGTTCTGGACCTCGCCGGAGACCGCGGCCGGACGCTTCAAGATCGGCTGGCAGAACACCTTCGTCACCCGCTATGTCGCCACCGGCGCCGCCGGCCAGGTGCAGCCGCAGGAACCGGGCGTGGAAGTGGTGGACAGCGCGATCCCGGAGTGGACCAGCAACCTGACCCTGGACTGGTCGCTCGATCGCTGGAACGCGTCGTGGACGGTGCGGCACATTTCCGAACTGACCGAGCAGTGCGGCGACGCGGTGGCGTTCCCGGTATGCAGCGACCAGGCGGCCGGCACCAACACGCTGGATGCGACCACCTACCACGACGTGCAGCTGGGGTACCGCATCGACTGGCTGAAGGGCCTGACCGTCAGCGGCGGCGTCAACAACGTCTTCGACAAGGACCCGCCGATCTGCCTGTCGTGCTCGCTCAACGGCTACGACGCGTCCACCTACGACATCCCGGGCGGGCGCTATCTGTACGTGCGTGCGGACCTGAAGTTCTAGTCGCCTTCCGATCCAGAGGGTAGCCCCTTGTGGGAGCGACTTCAGTCGCGACGGGCTTTACCGATACGGCCCGTCGCGACTGAAGTCGCTCCCACAATGCATGAGGCCGATAGAGCGCGCAGGAGCGGCTGCGCCTTTGTAGGAGCGGCTTCAGCCGCGACAGGCCTTACCGGTAAAGCCCGGTCGCGGCTGAAGCCGCTCCTACAGGAAACCGTGGCAGCCGCTAGCGTTTCGTTCCGGAGGGCGCCCACAGCTTTTTTAGCGGGTTGCCGGAAACGCATTCGCTGGCGATCGCGCCTGCAGTCGGAAGCGCCGCGTGGCGACCGCTTTTGTAGGAGCGGCTTCAGCCGCGACAGGGCTTTACCGGTAAAGCCCTGTCGCGGCTGAAGCCGCTCCTACAGGAAGCGCGGCAGTCGTTATCGCTAGCGCAACATCCCCTGCGGCACTTCGATCTCGGTGGCCACCGCCAGGTGGTCGGAGAACGCGGCGGGCAAGGCGCGCTGTTCGTTGCAGCGCAGGCCGTCGCTGACCAGGATGTGGTCGATCGCGCGCTGCGGGCGCCAGCTGGGGAAGGTCGGCACCACGCAGCCCGGCGGTTGCAGCCGGGTGCGCTTGTACAGGGCCTGCATCTCCGGCCGGTCGGCGACGCAGTTGAAGTCGCCCATCAGCACCGCGTTGGGATGGTCGGACAGCAATTCGGCGATGAAGGCCAACTGCGATGCGCGCGAATTGGCGCCCAGCGACAGATGCGCCACCGCGATCGCCAGCCCCTCGGCGCCGTCGCCGAACTTGGCCAGCAGCACGCCACGCCCGCCGAGCCGGCCGGGCAGGGGATGGTCCTGCACCTCGACCGGTTCCAGCCGGCTGAGCAGGCCGTTGGCGCTGGAGGCCACGCCGCCCATGCGCCGGTTCGGCTGGTGGCTCCAGTAGTTGAAGCCGGCGCGCTCGGCCAGGTAGTGGGTCTGGTTGGTGAAGCCCGAGCGCAGGCTGCCCGGATCGCTTTCCTGCAGGCCGACGATGTCGTGCTCGCGGGCCAACTGCGCGATCGCGTCCAGGCTGCTGCGCTTGCTCCCCGCAGGCAGCGCATGCGACCAGCTGCGGGTCACGTAGTCGCTGTAGCGGCGCGTACTGGAGCCGGCCTGGATATTGGCGGTGAGCACGCGCAGCGTGCGGGTGGCGGGAACGGTCACGGTGGGGCGGGGCCTCGGGCTTACTTGGCCAGCGCGGCGCGTTCGCGCGCGATCAGGTGATCGGCGATGCGCAGCATGTCGTCGTAGTTCTTGCCTTTGACCAGGTACTTGCCATTGACGATCAGCGACGGCGTGCCGGTGATGCCGCTGCGCGTGGCGAACTGCTTGGCGCGATTGGTCTTGGTGCTGACCGCGAAGCTGCCCATGGTGTCGGCGAACTGCTTGGCGTCCACGCCGTACTTGGCGTAGAAGCCGGCGATGTCCTGCACCGAATCGCGGCCGCGCTCGCCCTTCAGGGTCTGGTCGATATGGATCGCCTTGTACAGGGCTTCGTGGGTCTTTTCCTGCACGTTCAGCGCCTCGGCGGCGTAGAACGCGCGGGCGTAGTCGTCCCAGGTGCCGCCGAACATCGCCGGCACGTAGACGAAGTGCACGTCCGACGGCAGGCCGGCCTTCCACGGGCCGATCTGCGGCTGGAAGCGCGCGCAGGCCGGGCACACGTAGCCGAACACCTCGGCCACTTCGATCTTGCCGTTGGTCGGCTGGAACGGCTGGCCGCCCGCGATGTCGGCGTAGTCGGTGCCGGCGACCGGTTCGGCGCCACTCGGCGTCCGTGCCGCGACTGGTGCGGACGGGGTGTCGGCGGCAGGCTGCGCGGCGGCATCGGCGGCCGGGGTGGAGGCATTGTCGGCGGCGGCGGGCGCGGTGTCACTGGTGGCGGGCACCGCCGGCGCAGCGGCGGGCGCGTCGGCTGCCGGAGCGGCGGTGTCGGCAGTGCCGTCCTGGGGTTTGCATGCGACCAGGATCGGCAGCAGGGCCATCAGGGTCAGGGCGAAGCGGGTCTTCATCGGCGGCATCTCCAGCAGGATGGGGGCAAACGCCGGCCGCGCCGAAAAAGCGCGACAGGCAACCCCGTCATGATGCCATGGTGCGGATGAAGCGCCGCGCTGCCGGACGTGTCATTCCTCCCTGAGCAGGCCGCATTGGGTCTGGCAGGCAGTCAGTTGGCGCTGCGTGGCGTAGCGCCCGACTGGCGATCAGGTCAAGCCGCGCGGCCGCCGGCCTGCAGGCCCAACCCGCAGCGCCGCTCTTGCGCACGCACGCGGCCGCTTCATCGCTTGGGCGCGACTTCCTGCCTCTTCCTTGTCGCATGCACGCGCAACAACGGCGCGACGTGCTCAAGAAGGGATGAAGCGCCCGCCGGATTACTTGCCCGCGCGCTCGCGGGCGACCAGCGCATCGGCGATGCGCAGCATGTCCTGGAAGTTCTTGCCCTTGACCAGGTACTTGCCGTTGATCACCAGCGCCGGGGTGCCGGGGATCTCGGTGCGCGCGGCGAAATCGCGCGCGGCCTTGACCTGCGCGGCCACCTGCGGGCTGTTGTAGGCGGCGACGAAGTCCTGCGGCTTGACTCCGTACGCGGCATAGAACGCAGCCAGCTCCTCCGGCGCCACGTTCTGCACCGGCACGCTGTGCTTGTCGTGGATCGCCTCGAACAGCGCGTGGTGGCTGCGGGTCTGCACGCCCAGCTTCTGCGCGGCGTAGAACGCACTGGCGTAGCTGTCCCAGAAACCGCCGAACGCGCCCGGCACCAGCGTCACCCGCACATCCTTGCCCTGCTTGCGCGTCCACTCTTCCAGGATCGGCTCGAAGTGCGCGCAGTGCGGGCAGGTGTAGCCGAACACCTCCACCACCTCGATCTTGCCGGCCAGCGGCGCGAACGGCTGCGGCTTGGCGATCAGCGCGTAGTCCTCGCCTTCGACCACGGTGGCGGCCTTGGGCTGCGCGCAGGCGCCCAGCGGCATCAGGGTGAGCAGGCACAGCAGCAGGCGGGGCAGACGGTTCATGCGATCTCCATGGCAAAAAACGAACGCCGGTCGTGACGACCGGCGCGAGAGGGAAGCGGTCCGGCGCCGCCGCGGCGGCGCGCGATCAGGATTGTTGCGCAGGCGCGACCGGTTGTGGCGCCGCTTGCGCTGGCGTGACCTGCGCCGCGGCCGCGTCGTCGGCGCGATCGTGCAGGCCCTGCAGATAACTGCCCAGTGCCTTCATTTCCTGCTCGGTCAAGGGCTTGGCCACCTGCGCCATGATCTTGAACAGCGCCGGATCGCGTTCCTGGGTGGTGCCGGACTGGTACTCCTGCAGGCGCCGCGCCACGTAGTCGGCGTGCTGGCCGCCCAGGTGCGGATACGCCGGGCCAGGATTGCCGGCGCCGGTGGGGCCGTGGCAGGCCATGCACGCTGGAATCCCGCGCGCCGGATCGCCGCCGCGGTACAGCTGCTGGCCGACCTCGTAGAACTTCATGCCCGCATACGGGCCATCGCTGACCACCGCGTCGTCGGCGATGCCGGCGCCGGCCTTCTGCGTGGCGAAATAGGCGCCGATGTCGCGCATGTCCTGCGCGCTCAGCGGCTGCACGAACGGGACCATCGCGGCGACCGCGCCGGTGGTGCGTTCGCCGTGCGCGATCAAGGCCATCTGCCGCGCGCTGTAGCGCTCGCTCTGGCCGGCGATGCGCGGATACATCGCGATCGACGGATTGCCGTCGGCACCGTGGCAGGCGGCGCAGGACGCGGCCTTGGCCTGGCCGGCCTTGGCATCGCCCCAGGCGGCCTTGCTGACGTCGCCTTCCAGCGGCGCGGTACGCACCGGCGCGTTGTCCGGAATGGGAACCACCGAGGTCTGCGCGAACGCGACCGCAGCGGCGGCGGAAACCGCTAGACCAGCAAAGGCAAGAACGCGAGCGTGGCGCATTAGCTGAAGCTCCGTGTGACCCGACCCGCGGCTGCCGGGCCGGCGACCGCATTCGCGCGATTATCCCTGCGCCGCGCCCTGCCGGTCAATGAACCCCGCCCGGGCCGGCGGACGTGCGATCCTAGCGCCATGTCGCTCCTAATAGAACGTGCCCAGTATCTGCTTTCCGCCCACAACCCCCGGCAGCTGCCGGAGGACGGGGGCTGGGAGGTGGCCTTCGCCGGCCGCTCCAACGCCGGCAAATCCAGCGCGCTGAATGCGCTCACCCGTCAGAACGCGCTGGCCCGCGTGTCCAAGACCCCCGGCCGCACCCAGCAGCTGGTGTTCTTCCAGATCCAGCCCGAACGCTATCTGGTGGACCTGCCCGGCTACGGCTACGCCAAGGTGCCGCTGGAGCTGCAGGCGCACTGGCAGTCGTTCATCGACAAGTATTTCCGCACCCGCGACGCCCTGCGCGGCCTTGTAGTGGTGATGGACATCCGCCACCCGCTGAAGGACTACGACCGGCAGATGCTCGGTTACGCGGTGCAGCGCGGGCTGCCGGCGCACGCGTTGCTGACCAAGGCCGACAAGCTCGGCCGCGGCCAGCAGGCGCAGGCGCTGCAGCAGGTGCGCAAGGACCTGTCCAGTTCCTTCGGCGACACGGTCAGCGTGCAGCTGTTTTCTGGCGAGACCCGCCAGGGCGTGGACGAGGCGCGCGGTATCGTCGGTGGCTGGCTGGGGCTGGATACGGAGCCGACCGCTACGGAATGAGTGCGGCGGCGCCGGACCTCCGGCGTCTTCTGCGCAGGTGCTGCCTGCGATCGGCAGCAAGCGGCGGTCGTGTCTGCGTTGGCTGCATCGCAAGCGCGATGCCGGGCGCCGTAGGGGCGGATGCGGGTACGGGCGTGGCCTCGTGCATCCAGACTCATCGAGACGCTTCGCGCCGGACCCTCACCCCAACCCCTCTCCCGGTGGGAGAGGGGCTTGGCTTCTTCCTTCTCCCCTCGGGACCATGGCCCCCTTTTCGGGGGAAGGTGCCCCGCAGGGGCGGATGAGGGTACGGGCGAAGCCTCGTGTACCCAAACTCCGCGAGACGCTTCGCGCCGTACCCTCACCCCAACCCCTCTCCCGACGGGAGAGGGGCTCAAGCGCGCCGCGGCTGTTCTTCCTTCTCCCGCCGGGAGAAGGCTGCACTCAAGGCGTCGCCGGCAGCGGCGCGAACTCGGCGGGGACCCAGGCGAACGCAGCGCCGTCGCGGCGCACATGGCCCAGTCCCGGGAACGGCAGATGCGCGCCGGCGATCCACCAGCCGCCGTCGGCGGCATGCGCCATGGTCCGCTTGCGCGCGGCGATCGCCGCAGCGCGATCGCTGTCGGCCTCGTAGGAGGCCTGCGGCTGCGCGAACTGCACCGCGTGGTAGTGCACCAGATCGCCCCACACCAGCAGCTGCTGGCCGCCACCGCCGTCGAAGCGATAGGACACGTGGCCAGGAGTGTGGCCGTGCGTGTCCAGCGCTACAGCGTTGCCGGGCAGCGCGTCGCCGGGCCGGAAGCGGCGCAGCCGATCCTTGGCCTGGTAGGGCGCCGCCGCCGCGCGCGCCAGCGGGAATGCGAACTTCAGCATCTGCGGTGCGCCCGCTTCGCTGGCCGGATCCAGCCAGTACGCGGCATCGGCCGCGCTCAGCCACACCGTGGCGTTGGGATAGGCGGCCTGTCCCTGCGCATCGAGCAGGCCGCACATGTGGTCGGGATGGGCGTGGGTCAGCAGCACGTCGTCCACCTGCGCCGGCGTGTAACCGGCCGCGCGCAGGTTCGCCAGCACCTGGCCCAGGCCGGGGCCGAAGCAGGCGGCGGTGCCGGTATCGACCAGAGTCAGGTGCGTGCCGTCCTGGATCAGGTAGGCGTTGACCGCGGTCTGCAGACCCTGCGGCGTCTCGGGCACGTAGCGGTGGTCGAGCAGGCGCGCGATCGCGCCGGACTCCAGATTGGACAGTTGCGCGCGCGGCAACGGCACCGTGCCGTCGAACAGCGCGGTGACGCGCAGCGTGCCGATCGCCTGGCGATAGACGCCGGGAACCTGGCTGGCCGGTGCGGCCGGCGCGGCGGCACGGGCGGCCGGCGGCGACGAGACGGCCATGGCGGCGGCCAGCGCCAGCAGGGCCAGTGGGCGCGATACGAAAACGGGCATGAGACGTTCCAGCAGGGAAGCGGCGTTCGCCGCGGTCCGTGCATGCTGCGCGGATGGCGCTGCGCGATTCGCTCATTCGGCTGCGCGCGGCGCTCGCGGCGTGGTGCGTTGCGCGTGGCGCAACTGGGTCTAGTTGCCGATGCTCGCCGGATCCAGGCCGTAGCGCTGCTGGAAGCGCTGGCTGAAACTGCGCGTGGAGCGGTAGCCGGCGCGCGCGGCCACCGTCTTCAGCGGCCAGCGGGTGGTGTAGAGCAGTTCCATCGCATGCGCCAGGCGCGCGTCGACGATCAGCTCGCGCAACGTGGTGCCTTCGCCGGCCAGGTGCCGGCGCAGGGTCGCACCGCTCAGCCCCAGGCTATCCTCGAGATCGCGCGAACGCCATGCGCGCTGCGGCTGCGCCGCGACCAGTTCGCGCACCTGCGCGGCGACACTCGGCGCGGGCGGCAACAGCAATCCGCCGTGGCCGCGCCGGCAGAACGCGACCACCAGCGCCGCCAGCGCCAGCCTGGCTTCGGTGTAGTGGCCATCCTGCAGCGCCTGCCGCCACTGCAGCAACGCGCTTCCGAACTCGACCGCGCGCAGCCGCGCCAGTTCCTCGCCGGCCGCCGGCAGCGGCTCGTTCCACAACGTGCGCGCCGCGCTCAGCGCTTCCTCGCACAGCGGGATCACCGCGGTCAGGTACAGGCCGCTGTGCGGGTCGGGAATGTTGACCACGTCGATGCGGCAGCGCCGGGTCACCAGAAACAGATCGCCCGGCACGAACTCCAGCGCCTGCGTCGCGGTGCGCACCTGCTTGCGGCCCTGCAGCAGGATCGCCAGCTGCGGCCGCGGGATGTCGACCGAGCGCGCGCCGTGTTCGCTGCGCGCGGCGATGCAGGCGTAGCCTTCGGCACGTTCGCACTCCACCAGCGTCGCCAGTTGCGCAAGCAGCAGGAATTCGGGGTCGTGGGTATCGGCCATCGAAGACGATGCTACAGCAGCGCGTAGCGCTGCATGCCCGCTGCCGGCGCGCTGCGGCCTGCCGTTGGCGCAGTTGCGATCGGCTAATGTCGTTGGTGAAGACGGGTGCCGTTGCGCTGGTCATGCTGTTCGGTGCACGTCGCCAAGCCGCCCGGACCCGCTGGAACGCCAGGAAGGCGATCGCTCCGGTCGCGGGTCCGCCGTGAAGCGTCGGATCAGACCTGCACGCCGAACAGCCGGCCGACCGCGCCGGTGGCGAGCATCGCCGCCGCACCCCAGAACACCACGCGCACCGCGCCGCGCACCCCGGACGCGCCGCCGGCGCGCGCCGCCAGGGCGCCGGTCAGCGACAGCCCGAGCAGCGTCGCCGCGACGGTCACCCCCACCTGGCGGCTCGCCGGCGCCAGCATCGCGGCCAGGATCGGCAGCGCCGCACCGCAGCAGAACGCGGCCGCCGATGCCAGCGCGGCCTGCAGCGGCCGTGCGCGCAAGGTCTCGGTGATGCCCAGTTCGTCGCGCGCATGCGCGCCCAGCGCGTCGTGCGCGGTCAGCTGCTCGGCGACCTGGCGCGCCAGCGCCGCATCCAGCCCGCGCTGGCGGTAGATGGCGGCGAGTTCGTCCAGCTCGCTGTGCGGGTCCTCGCGCAGTTCGCGGCGCTCGATCGCCAGGTCGGCGCGCTCGGTGTCCACCTGCGACTGCACCGAGACATATTCGCCGGCGGCCATCGACATCGCGCCGGCGACCAGGCCGGCGATGCCGGTCGCCAGCACCGCCGGCGCGGGCGCACCGCTGCTGGCCACGCCGACCACCAGCCCGGCCACCGACAGGATGCCGTCGTTGGCGCCGAGCACCGCGGCGCGCAGCCAGCCGGCGCGGTCGGCGCGATGCAGTTCGGAATGGGCGGGGCGCATCGGCGGCCTGCATGGCGGGGGAACAGGCCTGCAGCCTAGCCGAGCGTGGCGCCGCCGGCAGTGCTGCGTCTCACTCGCGCCGGCGCGAACCCGGCGGATGTGGAATGCTGCAGCACCGCCGGTAGCGATGTGGGCCGGGCGCCGGTCACGTTATAGTGCGGCCCTTGCGATGTCGGCGGGCCATCCCCACATCGCCTCATCTTCCGTGCGAGCCTGCCCTTGTCGAGCCCCAGCCACGTTGCCGAAACGCCGATCACCGACCGCACCGAACTGGTCGAGGTGCTGGCCTCCGGCGAGAAGCCCGAAGCGCAGTGGCGCATCGGCACCGAACACGAGAAGTTTGGCTTCCGCCTGGACGACCTGCGCCCGCCGACCTTCGAAGGCGAGCGCGGCATCGAGGCCCTGCTCAACGGCCTGACCCGCTTCGGCTGGGAGCCGGTGCTCGAAGGCGGGCGCACCATCGCGCTGCTGCGCGACGGCGCCTCGGTGACGCTGGAGCCGGCCGGCCAGCTGGAACTGTCGGGCGCGCCGCTGGAAACCATCCACGACACCTGCGTGGAAGTGGGCAGCCACCTCAACGAGGTCAAGCAGGTCGCCGACGAACTGGGCCTGGGGTTCCTCGGCATGGGCTTCCAGCCGAAGTGGCGCCGCGACGAGATGCCGTGGATGCCCAAGGGCCGCTACCAGATCATGAAGAACTACATGCCCAAGGTCGGCGCGCTCGGCCTGGACATGATGACCCGCACCTGCACGGTTCAGGTCAACCTGGACTACGCGACCGAAGCGGACATGATCAAGAAGTTCCGCGTGTCGTTGGCGCTGCAGCCGATCGCCACCGCGCTGTTCGCCGACTCGCCGTTCACCGAGGGCAAGCCCAACGGCTACCTCAGCTACCGCTCGCACATCTGGACCGACACCGACGCCGACCGCACCGGCATGCTCGACTTCGTATTCGAGGACGGCTTCGGCTACGAGCGCTACGTCGACTACCTGCTCGACGTGCCGATGTACTTCTCCTACCGCGACGGCACCTACGTCGACGCCAGCGGGCAGAGCTTCCGCGATTTCATGCAGGGCAAGCTGCCGGCGCTGCCGGGCGCGCTGCCGACGCTGCGCGACTGGTCCGATCACATGACCACCGCGTTCCCGGAAGTGCGGCTGAAGAAATACCTGGAAATGCGCGGCGCCGACGCCGGCCCGTGGGGCCGCCTGTGCGCGCTGTCGGCGTACTGGGTCGGCCTGCTGTACGACGACGCGGCGCTGGATGCGGCCTGGGACCTGGTCAAGGACTTCAGTCTGGTCGAACGTCACGCGCTGCGCGACGGCGTGCCCAGGCAGGCGCTGAAACTGCCGTTCCGCAACGGCACGGCGCAGGACCTGGCCGCCGAGTCGGTGAAGATCGCGCTGGACGGCCTGCGCCGCCGCGCCCGCCTGAACGGCGACGGCCAGGACGAATCGCGCTTCCTGGAACCGCTGGTGGAGATCCTCCACGCCGGCGAGACCGCGGCCGAGCGCAAGCTGGCGCTGTACCACGGTGCCTGGCAGGAAAACGTCGATCCGGTGTTCCGCGAGTTCGCTTACTGATCGTCGCGCCTGGCGTAGCGTGTTCCCGTCGATGACGCATGGCGATTCCCGGCGTTGCAGCGCCGCCTGGCATTTGCCGCGTGTCTTCGCGGATGCGCCGATCACGGCCATGGGCCGCGTTACCTCAGGTTTTCTGTCTCCTGGCGATGGTGGATGCCCGGTGCGATACCGCGTTTGGCGGTTCAATGGCAGTCGGGCGGCATGAAGAAGCGCTCTCCACGTCTGCGTCTCGGGCGACCCTCTGGACTTGTTCTGGCGTTCGGAACGCTCCTGGGGCTCACGACCATCGGCTACGGCTGGATCATGCTTTTTCTTCGACCTGCCGGCATCGGGCCTTGCCGTCTCAACTGTGGTCTGCGGCAGGCCTACCTGACGTTTCTCGGCCAGCCGCTGTACAACCTCGTCTTCGGGTTGGCGGACGTCGCCCTTGGCGTGGCGTTGATCGCCTTTCTGGCGTGGATGCGCTTTCGTAAATAGGGATGTCGAGCATGTTGCCAGAGCCGGCTGTCCACGCAGGCGCCGTGGCGCGTTCTACGTAATGCAGCTGGTGGTATGCATGAGCAGCTACCTGCCTTGCTGCATGGTCAACATGGTCTGCCGCTAGGTGTTCTGCATCGGGTGTTTGCCCTGCGATTCACCCATACGGCATTCTCATCGCTACTGGTGTCATGGCAGCGCCGCTTGTTCGGGCAGCTCCGGACTCTTTCGGGCGCTGCCTAGGTACGTCGACTGATGCGATGGTGTACTCCATTCAACTTGGGCGTTAGGATCCATGCCGAAGATTCGGGCGTCTGCAATACTCCTGATCGCCGCCGCAGGCGCAGTGATGGTGACGGGCGGCTTCTTCTATCCGCAGGCCAAGCGGTCTTGGCACGAGTTGCAGGCGCGGCGCGCTCAAGGGCGCGAATTCGTGAGCGCATCCGAATCCGATCAGAGAATGATCGTGAGAAGCCTTCTCCTGAACGAACTGGGCAAGCCGCCTTTGTGCGGTCCGTCGGGAGACTGCCCCAAAGAGCCGATCTTCTTCGACCGCCTGTCTGCGACGCTCCGGTCGGCAGACTACGAAGGGCCGGAAGCCAAATACACGTTCTTTACGATCAGGCCCGAGGGCTCGTTGGCCAATGACAGTGATGATTCTTGGCCTGCCCCGTTAAAGGCGCTGCTCGACAACCTGTCGCAGCGCCAGACCTACAATGCCGACCCGATGCTGTCTGGCGTGACCTATGTCGACCGAGCCGAGGACCTGCCGGTGTTGGGAGAACCAGACAGCTGCGACAAGCTCGTCAGCCCTAGGCTGGTGAGAATCAGCAGGGCGGCGATCCAGAATTCGGAAGGGCTTGCGCTCGTGTTGGTTGCGACGACGTTCTGCGATGGAAGCGGAGTCCCGGGCATGGCAAGCCTTCGCCGGGACGGCCCTGGTTGGCGAGTGCTGAAGGGTCGCTAGAGAGGCGGTGGCCACTCGATCACAGGAGTTGCAAGGCGATGCCGCGGCGGCCTTGAGCGCACAGCGCTGGGCGAGCGGGCCTGCAATGTGCAGCCACACTTCGTCAGTTCGCCGATTCATCGGTAATTTCCGCTCTTTCAAGCTTCGCGTCGATCATGGATACTCGACACGAACCGCCGGCGATCCAGCCGCGGTTAGGCGACATGGAGAGTGCCATCGTGGGGCTAATGAGGATATGTTTCGCGGCCTTGTTCCTGATGGCTGCCTGCGCATCGATTGCGCGCGCGGCGCCTGTCGCAAGCGACAGGCCGGCAGAAGTGGCGCCGGTCCCTGAAGGTGGGTTTTCCTGGCAAGGGCAGGTCTATACCGTCCCGGAGTTAGGTAAAGCACTCCGATTGGCCAAGCCGTCGGAGAGCATCACTTCTGTGGTGATGCTCGGCGACGACGCGACGGTGCAGGACGTGATTGACATCGCGGCGCTGTCGCATGCTGCAGGCCTTCCTGCGTTCTATCGGCTCAACGGCAAGCTTCACCGCATCGAGGTGAGCGAGTGATACCTCGCCATTCGTCGAGCCGATGCCGTCTTGCGGCGTGGGTTGATGCACGTGCCGGCCTTCGGAGCATGAAAGTCAGTGATAGCTCATCCGTCAGTTGCCGTGTTACACCTTCATGGCGAATGATTCGCCGCTGTCGAGGGGGGGGCGGAGCAGTGGAGTTGCAGCGGCTGGCCTGCCACCGTGCAGAGCGGCTTGGTCCGCAACGCCACGACGTAAGCGGCCTGCCACACGCTAGCGTGCTCAATAGTGCATTCAACGAATCCGCTTTGCGGGCTGCTTAATTTTGGTGTCAGGTGCCATGCCCAACTTCCGCGCAACCTTTGGTATCAGCATCTGCATTGCGCTAGCGATTGCTGCGTGCAAGCCGCAGCAAGAGGGGCCGGCCCCTGCTCCACGATCGGCAACTCCCCCTGATTCGGCTGCCCATTCGCCAGCTCGGCCAGGCTTGCCTGCTGATGTCCGTACCATCATTGCGGCCAGCCGAGAAAGAATGTCCTTGGGAGAGGTCTACGACCCCAAGTACTACACCATGGCCTATCCGGGCGGAGACGTCGCCAACGACCGTGGCGTTTGCACCGACGTCGTCATTCGCGCCTACAGGCACCTCGGGATCGATTTTCAGCAGTTGATCCATGAGGACATGCGTCGGGATTTCTCGGCGTATCCGCAGCTTTGGGGGAGCCAATCGACCGACAGGAATATCGATCATCGGCGGGTGCCCAACATCGAGCGGTTTCTGACCCGCAAGGGCGCATCGCTGCCGATCAGCGATCGTGCCGTGGACTATCGCCCCGGCGACTTGGTGACGTGGCGGCTGGCTGGCGGGTTGCCCCACATCGGGATCGTTTCGGATCGCCATGCGCCAAGCAGCGACCGCCTCCTGATACTCCACAACATTGGTGCAGGCACTGCCGAAGACGATGTTCTTTTCAGTTATCCGATCGTTGGACATTTCCGCTACTACCCGGATGGCGCTTAGCCCGTCCAGGCCAGGCGTCCCCGGGGCGCCGCTTGGGTCTGATGCGACAACAGCCATTTTTGGACTTCTGCCGTGACCCATCCATTCACTACGTCCCACTATTTCAAGAACATCGCATGGCTCATTGTGATCGTGGGCCTTTTGATTTTTAGTGGCTATAAATTTTTCACAACATTGCATGTGCGTCCAAGCCCTGGGCCCTTCTTTGCAATTGCCGCATTCGCGCTGTTTTTGACTACTGTCAGGGTCTTCAGGCGGATTCTTGCCATCCGCCGTGGCCTTCCTCGGGGATAGCATCGTGCCGCAGCTTTGGCCAGGTGAACTGGCGCTTCGCTCGGTGATGCAAGGCGTTCATTCGATGCCGACTGCACTTCGAGAGCTGGTAGAGCTTAGATCTGAGCAAGTTATTTTGCGCGCGAGGTAGATGGCAGTCGCTGGTCGTGGCGAACACTCCCGCGTGGGGCGGAGTGCCGAGCCAAGTTTGCGTGCCTCTGATCGGCTTGCATGCCGCTGTCACCTCAGCCAGTCGCGGCCTGACACGGCAGCTCCACGCACACCCGCAACCCGCCTTCGGGGCGGTTGGTCAGGGTGATCTCGCCGCCGTGGGCGAGCACGATGCTGTGCGCCACCGACAGGCCCAGGCCGATGCCGCCGGTGTCGCGGTTGCGCGAGTTCTCGCCGCGGAAGAACGGCAGGAACAGTTGCTCGTGCTGGGCCGGGTCGATGCCGGGACCGTCGTCGTCGATCCACAGCACGCAGTCGGCGCCGTCGCGGTGCAGTTCCAGGCGCGCGCGCTTGCCGTACTTGAGCGCGTTCTCGAGCAGGTTCATCACCATCCGTCGCAGCGACAGCGGGTCGCCATCGAGGGTGATCGCCTGTCCGGCGACGAAGGCCACGTCCGCGCCGGTGTCGCTGGCATCGTCGACCACGCTCTCCACCAGCAGGCGGAAATCCAGCGGCGCGCGGGTGCCGCGGCGGCTGTCGTTGTGGATGAAGTCCAGCGCCGCGGAGATCATCGCCTTCATCTCGTCGATGTCGGCGATGGTCTTGTCGCGCAGCGGCGGTTGCAGGCCTTCCAGGCGGAACGCCAGGCGCGCCAGCGGCGTGCGCAGGTCGTGGGCGATCGCCGCGACCATGTGCGTGCGCTCGTTGACCAGGCGGTTCAGGCGCGCCTGCATCGCGTTGAACGAGTCGGCGGCCTGCACGATCTCGCTGGGGCCGCTGCGCTGCAACGGCTGCGCATCGGGATTGCGGCCGAGGCGGTCGGCGGCTTCGGCGAAGCGCTTGATCGGTGCGGCCAGTGCGCGCGAGAACCACCATGCCAGCGGCAGCATCGCCAGCAGGCCGGCAACGAACAACAGGGCGACCTGGGTCTTGAATGCGGTGGAGATGCGCCGCGGCGGCGACACCACGTGGCGCCAGCGGCCATCGGGTTGGCGCAGGGCGGCGGTGAACCCGCCAAGCAGCGGAGAGGCGGGCGCGAAGCCGCGGTCGCGCCATCGCGCGCCCATCGCACGCATCGTGGCGCCGAACGCGCCGGCGGGCATGGGCCGGTCCGATTGCGGTTGCGCAGGTGGCTGCGCCGCGACGCCCGGCGGTGGGCCGGGCTCGTCGAACGGCGGCGACCCGTTGCGCAGGAAACGTTCGTCGCCGGGGGGGCCGGCACGCGCCTGCATACGTTTCCGCGCGTCCATCGGGAAATTCGGATTGGGCAGGTTCTCGTCGCTGCTGCGGTAGAAACGCACGCGTTCCGGCGTCACGTCCAGCCAGTTCGCCATCATGAACTCGGCGATGGAATCGCGGATCTGCCCCGGCGCGGGCAGCGGCGCCCGCACCGAGTCGTGCACCTTCAGTGTCCGCGTGCCGGCGGGCATCTTGGTCGTCAGCAGCGCGATCACCTCCGGCGGATGTACCGGCATTTCGTAGACCGGCGTGCGCAACACGAGCAGGGCGATGCCGATCAGCTGCGCGGTCAGCAGCGCCGCCACCAGCAGCAGGAACGTGCGCACGAAGATCGACATGCCGCGGCGGCCCCGCTTGGGCGCGTTCACAGCCGGGCGACGCTCGGCAGCAGCATGTAGCCTTCGTTGCGCACGGTGCGGATCAGTTCGGTCTGCACGCGCTCGTTGATCTTGCGCCGCAGGCGGCTGATCTGGCTGTCGATGGCGCGGTCGTAGACCTCGGTGTCGCGGCCGCGCGCATAGTCGAGCAGCTGGTCGCGGCTGAGCACGCGCTGCGGATGTTCGACGAAGGTGCGCAGCAGCGCGAACTCGCCGTCGGAGAGATTGATGAAGATGCCGGTGGGGTCGCGCAGGTCGCGGCGGATCACGTCCAGGCGCCAGCCGGCGAATTCGTAGACGTTGCCGCGCGCTTCCGGCGGCAGCGTCGCCGCCTGGCTGCGACGCAGCAGGGCGCGCACCCGCGCCAGCAGTTCGCGCGGATTGCAGGGCTTGGCCAGATAATCGTCGGCGCCCACTTCCAGGCCGATGATGCGGTCGGTGTCGCTGCCCAGCGCGCTGAGCATGATCACCGCCGGCGCGCCGCGTTCGCTGGCCAGTTGCCGGGCGGCGCTGAGGCCGTCCTCGCCGGGCATCATCACGTCCAGGATCACCAGGTCTGGTTGGCGTATCGCCATCAGCCGGCGCATGTCGGCGACGTTCTCCGCGGCCTCCACCTGATAGCCGTGCTCCTGCAGGAATTCGCTGATGAGCCGGCGCAGATCGGGGTCGTCGTCGACCACCAGAATGAAGGAGTGCATGTCCATGATCTTGAAGGGCGGCCGCTCGGAGTTCAGTCAGTCTAGACGCGGCCGCTGCCGCCTGGAACTGGTGCGGGCGGGCCGTCGCTGCAGGGTGCAAGGCGGGCGCGTGATCGCGTGGCCATGATAGGCAGTGGCGTCGGTGGCCTCATGGCCGCTGTGTGTCGATGGCTGACATGCGTTGACACATTGCGGGCGCGCTGTCCGGTCCGTGGCCTTTGCAGCTGCCGGGGGATCACAGGCCTGGCGCTGGTGCCGAGCGAACAGCGCCAGGGCCATGGCGCTGTTCGCTGCATCGGTTCCGCCCCGCAGCGCCGCCCATTCAGCGCCAGGCGACTGAGACGCCGCCGCGCGCCCGCGCGCCCGATCCGGGACGCGCGGGCGTTTTCTTTTGCGGGCGGAGGAATATACTGTCCCCCAGTATAGTTCCAGGACCGCCGTCGCATGCCGCACACGCCCCACGAGAAGAAACGCGTCCTGGCCCGCATCCGCCGCGTGCGCGGGCAGACCGAGGCGCTGGAGCGGGCGTTGGAAGGCGGCGCCGACTGCGCTGCGGTGCTGCAGCAGATCGCGGCGATCCGCGGTGCGGTCAACGGCCTGATGTCGGAAGTGATGCAGGCGCATATCCGCGAAGAATTCGGCCACGCCGCCGCCTCGGAGACGCAGCGCGCCGCGCGCGTGCGCGAGATGGGCATGCTGGTCCGCTCCTATCTCAAGTAAAGCCGAACCCCACGACCCAACCCGCTAGTCCAGGAGAAACCTCATGAAATCCCGCGCCGCCGTAGCCTTCGAAGCCGGCCAGCCGTTGCAGATCGTGGAGATCGATGTCGAGCCGCCGCGCCAGGGCGAGGTGCTGGTCCGCATCACCCACACCGGCGTCTGCCACACCGATGCGTTCACGCTGTCCGGCGACGATCCGGAAGGCATCTTTCCCGCGGTGCTCGGCCATGAAGGCGGCGGCATCGTCGAGGCGATCGGCGAGGGCGTGACCAGCGTCAAGGTCGGCGACCACGTGATCCCGCTGTACACGGCCGAATGCCGCAAGTGCAAGTTCTGCCTGTCGGGCAAGACCAACCTGTGCCAGGCCGTGCGCGCCACCCAGGGCAAGGGCCTGATGCCCGACGGCACCACCCGCTTCTCCTACAACGGGCAGCCGATCTTCCACTACATGGGCTGCAGCACCTTCAGCGAATACACCGTGGTGCCGGAGATCTCGCTGGCGGTGGTCAATCCCGAGGCGCCGCTGGAGAAGGTGTGCCTGCTCGGCTGCGGCGTCACCACCGGCATCGGCGCGGTGCACAACACCGCCAAGGTCAAGCCGGGCGACTCGGTAGCGGTGTTCGGCCTGGGTGGCATCGGCTTGGCGGTGATCCAGGGCGCGGTGCAGGCCAAGGCCGGGCGCATCCTGGCCATCGACACCAACCCGGGCAAGTTCGACCTGGCGCGCAGCATGGGCGCGACCGATTGCATCAATCCGAAGGACTACAGCAAGCCGATCCAGGAAGTCATCGTCGAGCTGACCGATGGCGGCGTGGATTTCAGCTTCGAGTGCATCGGCAACGTGCACGTGATGCGTTCGGCGCTGGAGTGCTGCCACAAGGGCTGGGGCGAGAGCGTCATCATCGGCGTGGCCGGCGCCGGCCAGGAGATCAGCACGCGTCCGTTCCAGCTGGTCACCGGCCGCGTGTGGCGCGGCAGCGCGTTCGGCGGCGTCAAGGGCCGCACCCAATTGCCGGGCATGGTGGAGCAGGCGATGCATGGCGAGATCGATCTGGATCCGTTCATCACCCACACCATGCCGCTGGAAGAGATCAACGAAGCCTTCCACCTGATGCACGAAGGCAAGTCGATCCGCACCGTGATCCATTTCTGACCTGACGGTCAGTCCGGCGCGCGGCCGATTCCGCGCATGCAGGTACGCGACAAACCCGGGAGGGGCATGATGAGTACCGTAACGATTCATCCGTCGGTGGACGGTGGTGTGCGCGCAGGCGCAGAGAATTTCCAGGGCGGCACCCTGGAATGCCACTGCGCCAGCGACAAGGTGACCGTGGACGTGGGAGCGCAGACCGCGCACAACCACGCCTGCGGTTGCACCAAGTGCTGGAAGCCGAAAGGGGCGACCTTCTCGGTGGTGGCGGTGGTGGGCCGCGACAAGGTCAAGGTCACCGCGCACGAGGAGAAGCTGAAGGTCGTCGACGAGAGCGCGACGATCCGCCGCCATGCCTGCACCGGTTGCGGCGTGCACCTGTACGGCCGCATCGAGAACACCGAGCACCCGTTCTACGGCCTGGACTTCGTGCATACCGAGCTGTCGCCGCAGCAGGGCTGGTCGGCGCCGGGTTTCGCGGCGTTCGTGTCCTCGATCATCGAGAGCGGCACCCGCCCGGAAGCGATGGACGGCGTACGCAGCCGGCTGCGCGAGCTGAAGCTGGAGCCTTACGACTGCCTGTCGCCGGCGCTGATGGATGCGATCTCCACCCACGTCGCGCGCAAGAACGGCGTGCTGCAATAACGCCCGCTGCCTGCGGCGTGCCGCCCTGGCGGCGCGCTGCGGCAGTGTTTTTCGGATGCGGTCGGCGTCTCCCGGCCGCGTCCCCCAATCCGGGATCCATCCAATGGAACGCATCGAACACCATGCCTGCTGCGGCGGCTGGCAGGACGTCTATCGCCACCAGTCGACCGTGCTCGGCTGCACGATGAACGTGGCCGTGTACCTGCCGCCGCAGGCCGAGCACACCGCGCTGCCGGTGCTGTACTGGCTCAGCGGGCTCACCTGCACTGAGCAGAACTTCATCACCAAGGCCGGCGCGCAGCGCTACGCCGCCGAGCACGGGGTGATACTGGTCGCGCCGGACACCAGCCCGCGCGGCGACGACGTCGCCGATGCCGAGGGCTACGACCTGGGCAAGGGCGCCGGGTTCTACGTCAATGCCACCCGCGAGCCGTGGGCCAGGCACTACCGCATGTACGACTACGTGGTGCAGGAACTGCCCACGCTGATCGAAGCCAACTTCCGTACCACCGGCGCGCGCGCGATCAGCGGCCACTCGATGGGCGGCCACGGCGCGCTGGTGATCGCGCTGAAGAATCCGGGCCGCTATCGCAGCGTGTCGGCGTTCTCGCCAATCGTGGCGCCGTCGCAGGTGCCGTGGGGCGAGAAGGCTTTTTCGGCTTATCTCGGCGACGACCGCGCCAGCTGGAAGGCCTACGACGCCACCGCGCTGATCGGCACCGCCACCGAGCGCCTGCCGCTGCTGATCGACCAGGGCGGCGGCGACGAGTTTCTCGACAAGCAATTGCAGCCGCAGCTGCTGCAGGCCGCGGCCGACGCCGCCGGCTATCCGCTGACCGTGCGCGTGCAGCCTGGGTACGACCACAGCTACTACTTCATCGGCAGCTTCATCGGCGAGCACATCGCCCACCACGCGCGCGCGCTGCAGGGCTGACGTGCGCGATGCGGCGGCGTACCGGTGATGCCGGGCGCCGGCGGTCGCATGCGGTGGCGCAGCGTGCCTCCGCATTGGAAGCGATGTCGGGATGCATGCAAGGGCATCATTGTGGGAGCGGCTTCGGTCGCGACGGGCGCTACCGGTAAGGCCCGTCGCGACTGAAGTCGCTCCCACAACGTCAGGTTGCCTGTAAGTAGACAGGGAGCCGCTTTGGGTGCCGTGGAGGTGTGCCGCTGGCATTGCCGAACCGGCCAGCTCCCATCGCCACCGGGGCATCGCGATCGCTGCTGCACGATGACGGTGCGGTGGCAGTTGCATGGCGATTCCGCGCGTGTGCCGGCGCCGCTCGTAAACAAATGTGCGGGGCGTCGTCCAATGCGCGGTTGTGCGATCGCGGTCGCGCCGGTTGAGACGGCGTGCGGCTAGATTCCTCGGCCTTCGCCATCGGGTCTTCCCGGACTGGAGCCGCGCCATGCTCGCTTGCCGCAAACCTGCATCGTCGTGCCCGCGGCAGCGCTGGCGCAGCCCGCTCAGTGCGCTGGCCATGCTCGCCTGCACCTTGTTCGGCGCCTGCGCGGCGTTGGCGATCGGCGCGGCGGCGGTGTAAGTGGGGCCAGTTTGGTCGAGGACGAGGTCAGAGCACCTGCTCCCACCTGTTGACCGACGATGGGCGGCTTCAGTCGCGAGCGCTACTCCGAGGTCACCCGGCATCGCTGGCACAGGTTCTTCGGATGCTGCAACACGGCGGCGTCGGTCACGGCCACCGCGCCGCCGGCCGCGGCCGCGGCCAGCGTCAGGCTGGTGGCCCGCGACCACGACAGCGCACTGCCAAACACCCGGATCAAGGAACGCCCTGGTGTTCAAGGCCCATCGCGGGCCAGCTGCGGTCGCCGACGCGGGCGCCCGCTCGGCGTTGGGCGCGATTGCCGGACTTTGATGGACTGCCTTCGATGCTCCGGCGCGAGTTTCGGCATCGTGCAGCGTGAAGCGCTGCATGCGATCTTCTGGCCGGCCGCGCCCAACCGCTCAGCGCGGCAGCCGCGCGGCCAGCTTGCCCAGCCGCCGCATCGCGCTTTCCAGGGTCTCGCTCCACGGTTGGCCGCAGGTCAGGCGCAGGTGGTCGGCGTAGTCGCCGCGGCTGGAATACAGGTGGCCGGGCGAGGTGCCGATGCCTGCGGCCAGCGCCGCTTCGAACAGCGCCTGGCCGCTGCCGCCGTCGGCCAACTGCAGCCAGAGCGACAGCCCGCCGGCGGGATCGCCGACCCGGGTGCCGGCTGGCCAGTGCCGCACGATCGCCTCGCGCAGGCGCTGGCCGTTGTCGGCGAGGGTGCGGCGCAGCTTGCGCAGGTGCCGTTCCAGGTCGTGCTGCGCCAGGTAATCGGCCAGCGCCAGCTGCGGCAGGCTGGCGCCGCCGACGGTGGAGAAGTACTTGGCGCGGACCAGCGCATCGGTCCATTCGCCGCCGAGCAGCCAGCCCACGCGCAGGCCCGGCGCCAGCACCTTGGAAAACGAGCCGCAGGTGATCACGTTGCCGTGCGTGTCGAAATGGCGCAGCGGACGCGGCCGTTGCCCGGACCAGTCCAGCTCGCCGTAGATGTCGTCCTCGATCACCACGGTGCCGTGGCGCGCGCAGCTGTCGAGCAGGGCGCGCTTGGCGCTGTCCGGGGTCAGGCTGCCGAGCGGATTGTTGAAGTTGGGCACCAGCACCGCCGCGCGCGCAGGCGTGCGCTGCAGCAGCGCGTCCAGGCGCGCGGCGTCGATGCCGTGGCCGGCGCGGGTGGGCACTTCCAGCACCTTCAGCCGCAGCGCCGCCACCGCCTGCAGAATGCCGTGGTAGGTCGGCGTTTCCACCAGCACCACGTCGCCAGGCGCGGTCAGCGTGCGCAGCGCCAGGCTGATCGCTTCCATCGCGCCGGCGGTCACCACCACTTCGTCCGCCGCCACCGTGGTCGCGCAGTGCGCGTAGCGCTGTGCGATCTGCCGGCGCAGCGCGGCGTGGCCTTGCGGCGGCGCATAGTCGAGCGCGACGCCGCGGTGGCGGCGCAGCTGCCGCGACAGCGCGGCCGCCAGTTGCGCGCCCGGCAGCAGCGCCGGCGCTGGCGTGGCGGTGTGCAGCGGCACCAGGTCCGAGCGCGCGAGCATGTCCAGCACGCCCTGCAGCGCCGGGTTGTCGACCATGCCCGGCGTGCGCCGCCGCGCCGTCACCGGCAGCGGCGGCAACGGCTGCGCCGCTGCGCGCACGAAGTAGCCCGAACGCGGCCGTGCCTGCACCCGTCCTTCGCGTTCCAGCTGCAGGCAGGCCTGCACCGCGGTGGCGGTGCTGATGCCGTGGCTGGCGGCCAGTTGCCGGATCGACGGCAGGCGCTCGCCGGTGCGCAGCGTGCCGCGCTCGATCTGCTGGCGCAGCTGCGTGGCGAGCGATTCGTACAAGAGCATGCGGGCGCCTCATCTGTATCGGTCAATTTACAGCGTAACTGAATCTGTCATGGTCGCGCGCCGCATTGCAGACTGGGTCCATGCCGGCCATCGCGTCCGGCATCTCCCCCGTCGCGAGGTCGGTCATGCCGTTGTCCCTGTTCGTCGTCGATGCCTTCACCACGGTCCGCTTCAAGGGCAATCCGGCCGCGGTGGTGCCGCTGCAGGCCTGGCTGCCCGACGCGCTGATGCAGGCCATCGCCAGCGAGAACAACCTGTCGGAGACCGCGTTCTTCGTGCGCGATGCCGACGGCGTGTTCGCGATCCGCTGGTTCTCGCCGCTGAAGGAAGTCGGCTTCTGCGGTCATGCGACGCTGGCCAGTGCGTTCGTGATCGCCACCCAGCAACTGGCACCGTTTCCGCTGCGCCTGCGCGCGGCCGCGGTCGGTGAACTCGGCGTGGAAAGGGTGGCCGACGGCACGTTCGAGATGCGCTTTCCGAATCAGGCGCCGGCCTTGTTGGCGTCGGTGCCGCAGGCTTTGCTCGATGCCTTGTCGATCGCACCGCAGGCGGTCTACGTCAACGGCCAGGCGTACATCGCGGTGTACGCAGACGAACGCCAGGTGCGCGACGTGGTGCCGGACCTGGCGCGGATGCTGGCGCTGGCGCCGCGCGACGTGGCGGTGACCGCACCCGGCAGCAGCCACGATTTCGTGTCGCGCTATTTCTGGCCGGCCAACGGCGGCGCCGAAGATCCGGTGACCGGTTCCATCCACGCCGCGCTGGCGCCGCTGTGGGCGCAGCGGCTGGGCAAGTCGCAGCTGAGCGCGCTGCAGGCCTCGGCGCGCGGCGGCGAACTCGGCTGCCGGGTCGAGGCGCAGCACGTCTATGTGCGCGGCAGCGCGGTGCAGTACCTGCACGGGACGATCGCGCTGTGAGCGCGGCGGTGGCCGTTTCCGCCGGCGCCGCGCGGCGCGCGCTGTGGCAGTTGCTGCTGGCGGAAGTGCTGATCGGCTCGGTCGGCGTGTTCGTGCACGAGAGCGGCCAGGACCCGGTGACCGCGGTGTTCTACCGCTGCCTGTTCGGCGCGCTGTTCCTCACCGTCTGCGGCCTGCTCGGCGGCCAGCTGCGCGGACTGTGGCGCGAACGCACGCTGCTGCGCGACGCGGCGGTCAGCGGCGTGCTGCTGGTGCTGAACTGGGTGGCGCTGTTCGCCGGCATGGCGCGCTCGTCGATCGGCGTGGCGACGATGGTCTATCACGTGTTCCCGTTCGTGATGCTGCTGCTGGCGGCGTTGCTGCAGGGCGAGCGCACGCGCCGTTCCGATCTGGGTTGGACGCTGCTGGCGTTCGTCGGCGTGGCCTGCTCGGCGGACCCGGCGCGGCTCTGGCAGACCGCCGATCGTGGCTACCTGCTCGGCATCGCGCTGACCCTGCTGGCGGCGCTGCTGTGTGGTGCGTCGCTGCTGATGTCGCGGCGCATCAGCCGCGAACGGCCGCTGGCGGTGGTGACGGTGCAGTGCTGGGTGGGCACGCTGCTGCTGGTAGGATTTTCCAGCGGCAGCGCACTGCATCCGGGCATGCACTGGCTGTGGCTGGCCGGCCTGGGCGTGATCCACAGCGGCATCGTCTACGTGTTGTTCTATTCTTCCTACCGGCACCTGCATGTGGCGACGATCGCGATCCTGGCGTTCGTGTACCCGCTGGTCACGCTGCTGCTGGACTACCTGCTGTACGGCCACCGGCTGGTGCCGGTGCAATGGCTGGGCCTGGCGCTGATCGTGCTCGGCACGCTGGCGGTGAACCTGAAATGGCGCTGGCCGCGGCGCGCGGCGGGCACAGCGGCAGAGAGCGTGGTGCCTTAGATGCTCATTGCAGTCGGCCAAGCGCTGTAGGAGCGGCTTCAGCCGCGACAGACTTCTCCAGCAAGGCCCGTCGCGACCGAAGTCGCTCCCACAGGTGTCATCGGCTGCACCAAGGCTGCTCTAGCCGATCCACGTCGTCGCGGGCACGCGGCGACGATGCGCTCAACGCACGTTGCGCAGTTCCCAGCCGCTGCCGGCGAGCAGGCGCATGCGCTGCTTGAGGATGTCGCCGGGAATGCTGGTGGTGGCGACCAGATCGATGCGCAGGTCGTCCTGCTTGCCGCTGACCGTGGCCGCCGGGTCGACGATGCCCAGCGCGGGATCCACCTCGTCCGGTTCCGGCTGCAGCGCACGCCAGCGCTCGAACCAGGCCGGGCTGCTCAATGCCTGCTGCAGCTGCTCGGCGAAGGCGTCGGCGCCGTTGGCGCTGAAGCTGAGCGTAGGTTCGCTGCCGCGCGCGCGGGCGGGGTCGGGCAGGCTGATCGAATAGGTCACGGCCATGGTGGTTCCTCTGTGGAGCGGTGCGGCGCAGCCTAGCAGGCGGCGTCGTGAGTGGGCCGTCTACGCCGGAGCCGTTGTAGGAGCGGCTTCAGCCGCGACAAGCTGCCGATAGCACCTGTCGCGGCTGAAGCCGCTCCTGCAACGACAAGATTCGCCCGTGACGCTAGGCGAACGTATGCGGCGCGTCGGCGAAGCCCAGGGTGATCGCGCCCTTGCCGACGTTGACCATGCCGGTCAGGCTCATCACGCTTTCCAGCACCTCCACCGCATGCGTCTCGCAGGCCTGGCGCAACGCCGCGTAGCCGGGCAGGGCGCGCAGCTCGCTCAGCTCGCCGCCGTAGCTCAGGCACAGCGTCGGCGTCATCAGCCCGGCGGCGACGCGCTTGCCGACGAACTCGAACAGTTTCTGCACCGCCGCGTCGAAGCCCTTGATCTTGGCCACCGGCGCGGTCTCGCCGCGATAGCCGTGCAGCACCGGCTTGATGTCCAGCGCGGTGCCGAGCGCGGCGCTGAGCAGGCCGACGCTGCGGTCGCCCTTGCTGCGCGCGCGGGCGCGCATGTAGTACAGATCGCGGGTGATCATGTAGCCGTGCACGTTGCCGGCCAGTTCCTCCAGCCGCTCGCGGATCGCCTGCACGCTGGCCCCGGCCGCGCGCAGCCGCACCGCTTCCACCGCGGTCACCGCCTGCGCGGCGAACAGGTTCTGCGTGTCGATCACCCGCAGCGCGAACGGCGAGGTGTGCCCGGCGGCCTGGCGGATCGGCTTGTAGTCGTTGAGGATGGCGAAGCTGGCCTGCAGCGCATGCTGGTGGATCGGGCTGCGGGTCTTGGTGATGGTCATGCAGAACACGTGGTCGTAGTCGATCACCAGCCGGCTCAGGAACAGCTCGCGGATCTGCGCGACGCTGAACGGGATGGTTTCCGCCTCGGCGCCGTGTTCGGCCACGTGCGCATGCAGGAAGCTCAGCGTGGCTTCCTCGTCGCGATGGTCGGCCAGCAATGCCTCGCCGATACGCACGCTGATCGGCAGCAACACGATGTTGTTGTCTGCGATGTAGTCCTGCGGCAAGTCGCAGGCGGAGTCCACCACGATCCCGATACGCATCTGGCCCCCTCCGGCATCGCGCTTGGTTACTGCCGGCTAGGGTAGCGCAGACGCCGGGCGGCGTCGCGGCTGGGTCAGGCGCCGCGCTGCACGCCGACGGGCAGCGCCGCCAGCCGCGCCATTTCGCCGCGCTGCAGCAACTGCGGATCGGCCAGCAGCGCCTGCATCAGCGGGTGCGCATCGTTGCCCCACAACAGGGCATCGCCGATCTGCAGCGTCGGTACGCCGAACACGCCGGCGGCGATCGCCTGATCGGTATTGCCGCGCAACTGCGCCTTGACCTACGGATCGGCAAGTGCGGCCGGCGCATCGGCGATGCCCAGGGCCAGCGCCAGCGGGGCCAGCGCCGCCGCATCGTCGCCGGCACGGCCGTCGCGCCACAGCCAGTCGAAGATCGCATCGATCGCCTGCGGCGTGCTGCCGGCGGCGATGCACAGGCGCAGCGCCGCCAGCGGATTGAACGGATGCGCCGGCGGAAAGCGCAGCGGCACGCCCTCGTGCTGCGCCTGCCACTGCACGAACTGGTAGGTGAAGCTGCGTTTGTGCGGGATCTCCGCCGGCCCGCGCGTGTGCAGATGCTGCAACACCGCGCCGAACACGATCGGCACCGGTTCGATCTGCGCGAACTCGGGCAGCGCCTTGAGCTTGTGCCAGTGCAGATAGGAAAACGGCGAGACGAAATCGAAATACCAGCGCAGGGTCATGGGCGTCTCCTGGGAGGATGTCGCCAGCTTATCGCGGCGTGGCACATCGCGCGGCCATGTTGCGCTGCGAAGCGGCGGGCGAGGAACCGGCGTCGCCGCTGCGGCTGGCGTAGACAATGCCGCGCGCAAATCTCAGCTGCACGTTGGAACTGGGAAGCGGCGCACTCGGACGGCCTCGAGCGAGTAACGGTATTGCGTCAGCGCATGCCGCGCCCGCGTCTTTTCATAGCTCCGCACGAGGACGCCTTGCTAGCGTCCGTCGTGGCAGCAGCCCCGCTGCCGAAGTTGTCCGACACGCTGAGGAGAGACCGACATGCACGACATCGAGATCGCCGCCGCCTTGCCGCGCCGCTGTTCCGCCGCCACCGCCGCGCCATCCGCCTGGCGCCGCGCGCGCCGGCTGCGTGCGCTGTTCGCACTGGTACTGGTCGCCTTCGCACCGGCGGCACTGGCCGGGCCGTACCAGGTGTACGGCAACCAGTACGCCTGGGTGAACAACTTCAACGATCCCAACAACGTCATCCAGGGCACGTTCCACAGCGGCAGCACGCCGAGCATGACCGTGACCTTCAACTTCGCCAATTCCAGCCTGTACGGCTATCCGGCGATCCTGCGCGGCTCGCACTACGGATTCAATCCGACGTCCGACCGCACCTTTCCGCGGCAGGTGTCGGCACTGCAATCGCTGCCGTCCACGTTCGCCTATTCGTCCGGCGGCAGCAACATGGCCGGCGATTTCGCCTACGACCTGTTCCTGCGCTGGGACAACAACACCTCCTCCAGCGCGATCCCGCAGACCGAGGTGATGATCTGGGGCGGCCACAATTCCTATCCGATCGGCACGCTGACCGCGAGCAATGTGATCAGCGCCGGCGGCTACAGCTTCGACCTGTGGGAGGGCATGAACACCTCCGCCGGCTACTACGTTTACACCTTCATCCCGCACAACACCGCCGGCCAGCCGAACCTGCCGACCAACGGCAACCTCAACATCGACATCAAGCCGTTCCTGACCTGGCTGCACAACAACCGCGCGCAGGACGGGCGCTACAGCAACGCGATGTACCTGCACGTGGTCGAAGCGGGATTCGAGGTGGTGCGCGGCAACGGCTGGGCCTGGTTCCAGGCCAATATCGGCGCGAACTAGGCGCGGCACGTCGCACGAGGGTGTGGCCGGTCGCGTGTCACCGCGCACGACGTGGCGCTGCCGATGGCGGCAGCGCCACGTCGTGCGCGGCTACTACGGGTACGCCCGCGGCAGCGCGCCGGACTGCTTCATGTAACGGTCGCGCAGTTCGGTCTGGCGCGAGCGCATCGGCAGCGCGCGGCCGCCCAGCCAGACCTGCTCGGCGTAGTGGGCCACGTCCAGCGGATCGCCTTCCCACAGCACCAGGTCGGCGAGCTTGCCGGGGGCGATGCTGCCCAGCCTGTCGCCCACGCCCAGCGCCTCGGCCGGCACCCGGGTCAGGCCGGCCAGACCGTCGTCCCAGGGCAGGCCGTGGGCCACCGCGTTGCCGGCCAGCTGGCGCTGCTTGCGCGCGTTGTGCGAGCCGTCGCCGCCCTGGGTGAAGCTCACCGCGACGCCGGCCGCGTGCAGGCGCGCGGCGTTTTCCAGGGTGGCGCCGATCTGGTCGAAGCTGGCGGGCAGATCGTCCAGCGCGTTGACGAACACCGGCACCTGCGCCGCGGCCAGCTGCGGCGCCAGCTTCCACGCCTCGTCGCCGCCGGCGATGGCGATGCGCACCTTCTCGCGCTGCGCCCAGCGCAGCAGCTGGCGGATGTCGGCCGCCCGGTTCACCGCCACCACGATGCGGCCCTGGCCGGCCAGGTACCTGGCCAGCACGGCGCGGCCGGCCGGGGTCAGCAGCGCGTGCGGCGAGTCCGCCGGCATGCGTCCGCGCGCTTCGCTCACCAACTGGTCGAGCAGCATCCATTGCGCCGCGCGCGACTTGCCGCTCAGTTCCAGCGCGTCGCTGCCCAGGCGCACGTACAGCGCGCGCGGGCCGATCGGATCGGCGCCGCCGTCCAGGCGCATCACCGCGCCCTGGCCGGCGATGAAGGCGCCGCCGCTGTTGGCGCCGAGCGCGGTGAAGCCGATGCCCTCCACGCGCGCGACCGGGATCAGCACCGACTCGGGGTTGTAGGCCAGGGTGACGTCGAACTCCGGGCGCATCGGCTGGTCGCGCGGCAAGGTCACGGCGCTATCCACAGTGGACGATTCGCCGGACACTTCCTCGATGCCGATCTCGGTGATGCCGCCGAACAGCGCCGGGGTCAGCGGGCGGCCCTTGGCCTCGACCACGGTCACCCCGGCCGGTGCCGCCAGGCCGGTGCCGACCGCGCGGATGGTGCCGCCCTGGACCAGCACGTCGGCGTTCTGCAGCGTGCCGCGCGCGCTGGCGGTGTGCACGGTGGCGCCGCGGATCAGCACGTCCTGGGCGAAGGCCGGCGCGGTGCCCAGCACCAGGCAGGCGGCGACGGCCAGGCGTTGCGCCAGGCGGCGCGGATGCGGAAGGGTGCGGCTCATGGGGCAGCCTCCTGGCCGAGCATGAAGTCGGATGTGGGTTGCAGGCGGCGGTCGGCGCGGTCGTAGACCTGCGCGCCGTCGATGTAGACCTTTTCGGCCAGCGCGTAGGAACTGAACGGGTTGCCGTTCCACACCACCACGTCGGCCATCTTGCCGGGCTCCAGCGCGCCGGTCTGCTTGTCGATGCCCAGCGCCTTGGCGGGGTTGCTGGTCAGCCAGCGGATCGCGCGCTCGGGCGGGATGGCGATGCCAGCGCGGCGGCCGGCGGCCATCGCCTTGGCCGCTTCCTGGTTGAGCCGCTGGATGCCTTCCTCCGAGTCCGAATGCACGATCGCGCAGCCGTTGGCGGGGCGGTCGACCAGCGCGATGTTTTCCTGGATGCCGTCGAAGGCCTCCATCTTGAAGCCCCACCAGTCCGCCCACAGCGCGCCGCAGACGTTTTCCTGGGCCAGCCGGTCGGCGACCTTGTAGGCCTCCACGCCGTGATGGAAGGCGGCGACCTTGAAGCCGAATTCCTTGGCCAGGTCGAGCATGGTGGTCATCTCGTCGGCGCGGTAGCAGTGGATGTGCACGCGGATGTCGCCGTTGATCGCGCCGGCCAGGGTGTCCAGCTTCAGGTCGCGCTTGCCGCCGCTGTCGCCGGAGCTGTCGTTGTCGCCGGCGCCGCGGCTCCACCAGTGGCGCTTCTCCGGCGCCTTCTTCTTCGGCGCGTTCTTGCGCAGGTATTCGCTGGCGTCGATGAACGCGGCACGGTAACCGGCGACATTGCCCATGCGCGTGGCCGGGCCGCCCTTCTCGCCGTACACGCGCTTGGGGTTCTCGCCGCAGGCCATCTTCAGGCCCCACGGCGCGCCGGGGAACTTCATCGCCTGGTAGGTGGTGGCGGGCACGTTCTTCAGGGTCACGCCGCGGCCGCCGACCAGGTTGGCCGACCCCGGCAGCACCTGCAGCGAGGTGACGCCGCCGGCCAGCGCGGTGCCGAAACCCGGATCCTGCGGCCACACCGAATGCTCGGCCCAGACGTTGGGCGTCACCGGCGCGGTCATCTCGTTGCCGTCGCTGTGCGCGTTGACGCCTGGGCTGGCGTACACGCCCAGGTGCGAGTGCACGTCGATGATGCCGGGCGTGACCCACTTGCCGTGGCCGTCGATGCGGGTGACGTTGGCCGGGGCCGCCAGCGCGCGGCCCACGGCCTGCACGCGGCCGTCCTGCAGCAGCACGTCGGCATCGTCCAGGCGCTCGCCGGTGCCGGTGAGCACGGTGGCGTGTTCGATCAGCACCGGCGTGGACGCCAGCGCCCGGTAGGTGCTGGGGTAGGGGTCTTCGACGAAGCGCGAGGCCGCCGCGGCAGGGCCGCACAGCGCCACGCCCAGGCAGGCGAGCAGCAGATGACGCATCAGATTTTTCCCCGGATGATTGAATGCGGGCGTGGAGCCGCCTGCGCACGCTAGCCCGAGCCGGCGCGCTTGCCAAGTGCAGGCGCGTTGCGGATGCCGGATCTGCGCACTGCACCGCGTGGCGACGCCGGATCGGGTATAGAAGCCGATTGCCGACCGATGGAAGTGCGATGACCGAAACCACGCCCCGCGATGTTGTGGAGTTCTGGCGCAGTGCCGGCCGCGAACGCTGGTTCGCCGCCAACGAATCGTTCGACGCGAACGTGCGCCAGCATCTGCTCGACGCGCACCACGCCGCGGCGCGCGGCGAGCACGCGGCGTGGATGGACGGCGCCGAGGGCGCGCTGGCGCTGCTGCTGTTGCTCGACCAGGTGCCGCGCAACGCCTTCCGCGGCAGCGCGCATGCCTATGCCACCGATGGCCTGGCGCGGCGCTGCGCGCACCGCGCGCTGGCGGCCGGCTACGACCGGCAGGTGGAGCCGGAACTGCGCATGTTCTTCTACCTGCCGTACGAGCACGCCGAGGACCCGGCGCTGCAGCGCGAGGCGGTGGAGCTGTTCAGTGCGCTGGGCGATGCCGACAGCCTGCAGTGGGCCATGCGGCACGAGGACATCATCCAGCGCTTCGGCCGCTTCCCGCACCGCAATGCGGCGTTGGGGCGGGACACGTCGCAGGAAGAGCAGCGCTTCCTGGACGAGGGCGGTTTCGCCGGTTGAGCGGCGCGCCGTGGCAACACTTTTGTAGGAGCGGCTTCAGCCGCGACAGACTCTTCGGGTAGAACCTGTCGCGGCTGAAGCCGCTCCTACAGTGCAGCGCCGAACGTTTGCGCGGCCGAAGGCGCTCAGCAGCCGCCGACCAGGTCGTCGATGCGCCATTGGCCATCGACCATGTGCAGCAGCCAGAAGCCGTAGGTTTCGTAGCCGGAATGCTGGATCAGGAAGTCGACGTTGCCGTCGGCGTCGATGTCGGCGAACTGCAGCGGCGCGTAGTCGTCCTTGCGGCCCTCGCAATCGTCGCAGCCGTAGTCGGCGATGCTCTTGCGCAGCCGCCAGCCGGCGTCGCTGCGTTCCAGCACCGCCAGCATGGAGGTCAGGTAGGGCGAGTCCCCTGCCGAGGCCGGCGCAGCGTCGTGGACGCTGGCGGTCACCAGTGCGACCTCGTGGCCCGGGCGCTCGGCGTCGGCGATCACCGTCAGCGTCGGCGCGTCGCCGCTGGACGGGGTGGCGAGATGCGCCAACAGGCGCTTCAGCGCCGCGGCAGGCAAGCGCTTGCGCACCGACGGATCGTTGCCGACGACCTGCAGCAGCGCGCGCCGCTGGGTCGCGTCGGGGGTGCTGCGGGTGAAGCGCTGGCCGGGATTGAGGTCGAACGTGGCCAGCAGCGCGGCGTGGTCGAGGACCGGGCCGTGCGCGGTCTTCAGGCGCACGCGCAGGTCGCCGCCGCACATGGTGTTGTCGTCGACCGAGAAGCCCAGTGGCGTCGCCACGCCGTCCTGCTTCCCATCGTCGAACACCCGCATCGGCGTCTTCAGCCCGCGCCACTTCGCCAGGTCGGCCTCGTCGGACGGCGCATTGCGCACCGGCACATAGCTCATCACGGTCTCGCCTTCGCCGACGGGCGCGACGTAGATCACCGACGGCGGCGGCGTGGTCTGCGCCGGGGTGGGCGCGGCGCCGGCGGAGAAGGCGGCCAGGGCGACGAGGGCCGCGGTGCAGCGCAGTGTGCGTGTCATGTGTCGGTGTCCCCTGAAGAGCGACGTGCTGTCGCAAAAAAAGCGGGCGACCCTTCGATCGCCCGCCGCATGCTGCCGTGTCGCGCCGCGTGGCCGGTTCAGTACTTGGCCACGCCGCTGTCGACCTGGTCGGCCCAGGCGTCGATGCCGCCGACCACGTTGTGCACGCGGGTGAAGCCGAGCGCACGGAACTGCTCGGCGGCCTGCGCGCTGCGCCCGCCGTGGTGGCACAGGAACGCCAGCGCGGTGTCCTTCGGCAGCGCTTCCAGCTGCGCGCGCTGGTCGCCGTCCAGGGTGCGGAACGGCACGTTGACCGAGGCGATCGCGCGCTCTTCCGGCGGGCGCACGTCGACCAGGATCAGACTGCCGGCGCGGACCTGGTCGTCGGCGTCGCGCACGCTCAGTTCCTGCACCGGCTTGGGCGCGTTCGGGTTGTCGATCGCCAGGCCGCGGCCGCGCAGGTCGTCGACCCAATCGATGGTGATGCCTTCGGCGCGGCGCGCGCTGGCCAGGTCGAACTGCACGCGCAGGCCGTTGGACTCGGCGGCGATGGCGTTGGGATCGGTCGGGGCCAGCTGGAAGTTCGGCTGGAATTGCGCATCGATCGCCAGCGCCAGGGTCGCGCCCGGGGCGTCGGCCAGCGCGCCGCGCAGCATCTCGGCGGCGGCGTCGGTGATGGTGATCGCCGGCGGGGTGCGGTCCGGCGCCTGCACGCCGAGCAATTCGCTCAGCTCGCCGCTGCCGGCCATCTGCAGGATGATGTCGCTGCCGCCGACGAGCTCGCCGTCGACGTACAGCTGCGGGATCGTCGGCCAGTCGCCGTAGGCCTTGATGCCTTCGCGGATGTCCTGGTCGGCGAGCACGTTGACGTGGGCGAAGTCGACGCCCAACTCGTTCAGCGCGCCCACCGCCTTGGCGGAAAAGCCGCACTGCGGCATGCTCGGCTGGCCTTTCATGAACAGCACGACGCGATTGGAACTGAGCAACGTTTCGATGCGGGAACGCAGGGCGGGATCGAGGGACATGGCAGTGATTTCGGTCGCTGAGTCGGACCGTCCATTCTACGCCGCATGGCATCATGGGGCATGACAGTTCCGGAAACGCTGCATCGCATCCCCCGCCATCCCTACCGCTGGCTGGCCTGGGCGCTGGCCTCGCAGGCGCTGGTGGCCTGGCTGTGGTGGGGCTGGGGCTGGCGGATCGGGCTGCCGGCGCTGCTGGCCTCGCACGCCGCGTTCGTGCTGCCGGTGTTCCTGCCGCGGGCCTGGCTGTACGCCCCGGTGCTCAGCCGCCTGCCCAGCAGCGCGCCGCAGGTGTGGCTGACCATCGACGACGGCCCCTCCGACGACACCGCGGCGCTGCTGGACCTGCTCGACCGCCACCAGGCCAAGGCCACTTTCTTCCTGGTCGGCGCACGTGCCGCCGCACGCCCGCAACTGGTGCGCGAGATCCTGCGCCGCGGCCACGGCATCGGCAACCACAGCCACACCCATCCGCAGGCCTGGTTCTGGGCGCTGGGCCCGCGGCGCATGGCGCGCGAGATCGGCCAGGCGCAGCAGGCGCTGAGCGCCATCGCCGGCACCGCGCCGCGCTGGTATCGCTCGGTGGTGGGCATGACCAATCCATTCGTGGCCGCACCGCTGCGCGCGCATGGCCTGACCCGGGTCGCCTGGAGCGCGCGCGGCTTCGACGGGGTGAAGTGCGATCCCGGCGCCACCGTGGCGCGTATCGTGCGCGACCTCAAGCCCGGCGCGATCGTGCTGCTGCACGAGGGCGCGGCGCATGGCCACAACCTGGCAATCGTGGAAGGCGTGTTGCAGGCAATGCACGAACGCGGCTACCGCAGCGTGC
Organism: Xanthomonas sp. CFBP 8443; assembly: GCF_025666195.1. NCBI lineage: Bacteria > Pseudomonadati > Pseudomonadota > Gammaproteobacteria > Lysobacterales > Lysobacteraceae > Xanthomonas > Xanthomonas sp. CFBP 8443. The sequence goes on along the minus strand of NZ_CP102592.1, from coordinate 4,177,761 downwards.
TGCCGAGCTAGCTGGCGCCGGTCGTCGCGGTTGCGGCGGGTCGCAGCACCCTTGCGTCCGCCGCTCGGGCATGTCGTGAAACGCGCCGCCCTGCCGACGCTAGCCGTCGTAGAGCTGGCCAAAGACGATCAGCGCGACGACACCGAGCAGGGTCGCGATCGCGAAGATCAGGCCGAGCACGCCGTACAGTTTCCTGCGGTCGCGCTGGAAGAAACAGCCGATGCCGAGCGCGGCGGCCGCCAGCTCGGCGAAGATGGTGATCATCAGCGCCAGGCCGAGCAGCATCGCCAGCGGCGTGTCCTCGTCCAGGCTGCCGGGCTGGGAATACACCAGCGCCCCACAGACGACGATCAACGCGAGCATCAGCGCGGCGGCGATCAGGCTGACCGCGAACGATGCGATACCGAGGCCGGAATAGGGAGGAAGCGTCGGGGAGGTCATGCGGACTCCGGGGAAGTACGGGATCGTCCCGGCGCCGCTGCGCGCAGGACAGGGAATAGGGTATGCATGCGCTGCGCCTGCCGCGCCGGCACGCAGTGCCACGGCCGCGATCGGGTATGCGCATCGAGCCCGGCAGATCGGCGCGGTCGCTGGAAGAGGGAGGCGCTGCACATCGCTGCGGCCTGCATGTCCATCCATGGATCCGCACGTTGCTGCCGATGCGCCAGCGGCGGCGCGGCAGTATAGACGCCGAGCGCGGCAACCGCCGGCATTGGCCTTGGAATGCGCTGCTTGGCCGCCCTGCAAAGCGCAGACGCTCAACCGAGGCGTGGCGTTTTCTGTAACCAGGGATCTGGCTGCGGCGATCCGTGCGACTTCCAGCGACGCTGTCCTGCGACGTTCCGAGCGGGAATGCGAGGCGAGCCGCGTCAGCGCGGCTCGGCCACGATCAGCCAGTTGTTGAACGGGGTGTTGCCGTACAGCGGCGCGAACGTGGCGCGCAGTCCGGCCGCGTCGAGCTGCGCTTCCAGGCTGTCGCGGGTCGGATAGCACTTGGGCACTTCCTGCATCCAGCCGGCCAGGTGCGCGAGCACGTCGGTGACGCGGCTGGTGCGGCCGCGGCCGCTGGTGTCGCCCAGGCCGCTGCGGATCACCAGCTTTGCGCCGGGGGTGAGCATCTTCGCCACGCTGCGGATCAGGTTGGCCTGCATGGCGGCGTCGAGGTATTGCAGCACGTCCAGGATCGCGACGCTGCCGCCGTGTTCGGGCCAGGCCTGGCCGAGATCGACCACCTCGAAGTGGGCGCCGTGCAGCTCGCTGCGCGCGGCGATGCGGATCGCGCGGCGGATCTTGGCCGCATCGATGTCCACCCCGTGGTAGCGCTGCCGCTGGCCGTCGGCGCGCAACGCATGCGCCAGCAGGCCGAGGCCGCAGCCCAGGTCCAGGACCGGCGCGTCGGTGCCGCGCAGCGCGGCGAGCACGCCGGGGTAGAGCGGATCGGTGCGCAGCTTGGTGCGGGTGTAGTAGTAGTCGTAGCGGTTGCCGAGCGGATGCGTCGGCAGGAAGGCGCGGGCGATGGCCAGGGCCTGCGGGCGGGTCATGGGTTGGATGGTGCTGGCGTCGCGCAATGTCGGTCCTTGGCAGCGGGGCGTCGTACTCCGCTAGGCTAACGCATCGCGTGCCGCAGGCACTACCAGGGCGGTCCAGCGCGCATACATCGCCGCGGACGGATGCAGGCCGTCGGCGGCGAGCATCGCGGCGCTGCCGCCGCCATCGCGGCTGGCCGCGGTGATGTCGACGAAGCGCACCGCGCGTGCCTGGCAGCAGGCCTGCGCGGCGGCATTGAACGCATCGATCTGCGCGCCGATGCGGGCCGGATCGTGCGCGGGCGGCTGCGCGAACGGGGTCACGCCCCAGTCCGGGATCGACACCGCCAGTACCCGCCGCGGCTGGCCATCGGCAAAGCCGATCGCGCGTTGCAGCAGTGCGGCGAACTGTTCGCGGTACTCGTCGAGCGGGCGCCCGCGGTACTGGTTGTTGACCCCGATCAGCAGCGTGACCAGCGCGAACGGGCCCTGCGGCGCAGCGGCGTCGATGCCGGCATCGAGTTCGTCGGTGGTCCAGCCGGTGGTGGCGATGATCTGCGGATCGGCGATGGCGAGGCCGTCCTGGCGCAGCGCCGCGGCCAGTTGCAGCGGCCAGCGCCCGCTCTCGGCGACACCTTCGCCGATCGTGTAGGAATCGCCCAGCGCCAGGTAGCGCAGCGGGGCATGGAGCAGGGCGAAACCGGGCTGGCTCATCCCGGCGGCACCGGCCATGTCACCGGCACCGGGAATCGCAGGAATGGCTCACGCTTCCCCATTCCCGACTCACCGCGCTCCGGCCACCGCACTGCGCGGCTTCAGCGGCACCACCTTGGTCGCCGCCTCGGCGCGGCGCGCCAGCACCCGGTCGATGCGCGCGAACACTTCGCGCATCACCGCCGCTTCCGGCAGCAGGGTCACCCGGAAATGGTGGCGGTAGGGCACGTTGAAGCTGGAACCGGGCACCACCAGCACGCCCTCGTCGTTCATCAGTTCCAGCGCGAAATCGTGATCGTCGAAGCTGCGCGCGGCCGCGCCGACCACCGCCGGGAACGCGTACAGCGCACCGGCCGGCTGCACCAGCGACAGGTGCTCGCTGGCCGCGCAGGCCTCGATCACCGCGCGGCGGGTCTCGTACAGGCGCCCGCCCGGCGCGCACAGCGGCGAGATGGTGTCCGGGCCGTTGACCGCGGCGTCGATCGCGTACTGGCCCGGCACGTTGGCGCACAGGCGCAGCGCGCCGAGCAGATCCATGGCGTTGCGGAATTCGGTGATGCGCTCGGCGGCGCCGGACAGCAGCGCCCAGCCCACCCGCCAGCCGCAGGCGCGGTGCACCTTGCTCAGGCCGCCGAAGCTGATGCACGGATGCTCGCCGGCCAGCGGCGCGACCGGCACGAAATCGGCGCCGTCGTACAGCACCTGGTCGTAGATCTCGTCGACCATCAGCAGCAGGTTGTGCTTGGCCGCGATCGCCACGATCTTCTCCAGCAGCTCGCGCGAATAGCTGGCGCCGCTGGGGTTGTTGGGGTTGATCAGCACGATGGCGCGGGTGCGCGAGGACACCAGCGTCTCGATCTCCACCGGGTCGGGCTGGAAGCCGTTCTCCGGCGCGCAGCGGTAGTACACCGGGCGGCCGTCGTTGAGGATGGTCGCGGCCGACCACAGCGGGTAGTCGGGCGAGGGCACCAGCACTTCGTCGCCGGGATTGAGCAGCGCGCGCAGCGACAGGTCGATCAGCTCGCTGACCCCGTTGCCGATGAAGATGCGGTCCGGATGCGCGTCCGGGTGCTGGCGCCGCGCATAGGCCGCGGCGATCGCCTCGCGCGCCTCCGGCAGGCCCTGCTGGTGGGTGTAGGGATCGGTGCGGCCCATGTCGTCGGCGATCGCGCGCTGCAGGTGTTCTGGCGCGCGGAACCCGAACGCGCCGGGATTGCCGATGTTGAGCTTGATCAGCTTGCGCCCCTGCGCCTCCAGCTCCCGGGCTCGCCGCGCCAGTTCGCCCCGGATCTCGTAGCGGACTTCGGACAGGCGTTCGCGGATCGCGAGCGGCTTGATCGGGGGCGTGGGCATTGCATTGGCCGGTGGGGGCGTGGAACCGGCATGGTAGCGGAAATGTGACATGACGGCCGGGCCAGGGCCGGCACCGTCTAGAATCCGCCCATGACTTCCCCCCAGATCGACTTCGACGCGTTGCGCCCCATCGGCTGGCCCTGGCCCGGCATGCCGGAAGAACCGGCCTGGCTGGCGGCGATGGCCGCGCACCCGCTGGCACGGCCGGTGCGGGTCAGCGAGCAGCACCGCACCGGCTACGTGGTGGCCGATGCGGTGGACACCGGGTTCAAGGTCGAATCCTTGCCGGAGTGGCAGCGGCCGCGCTTCCCCAGCCACGAGCGCGCGGCGGTCGGCGACTGGGTGCTGCTGGAGGACGACAAGCGCATCGTGGCGCTGCTACCGCGGCGCACCGCGATCAAGCGCGGTGCGGCCGGGGAGCACTATCACCAGCAGGTGATCGCGGCCAACATCGATACGGTGTTCATCGTCTGCGGGCTGGATGCGGACTTCAATCCGCGGCGCATCGAGCGCTATCTGCTGCTGGTCGGCGGCGGTGGCGCCGAGCCGGTGGTGATCCTGACCAAGGCCGATCTCACCGAATACGCCGACGATGCATTGGCGGTGCTGGAGGAACTGGCGGCGCAGAACATTCCGTTGCTGACCGTCAACGCCAAGGACGTGGACAGCGTGGCGGCGCTGCGGCCGTGGCTGGGGGCCGGGCGCACCGCGGTGCTGGTCGGCTCGTCCGGCGCCGGCAAGTCCACCCTCACCAACACCTTGCTCGGGGTGCAGAAGATGCGCACCGCGGCGGTGCGCGAGAACGATTCGCGCGGCCGCCACACCACCACGCATCGGGCGTTGCTGCCGCTGCCGTCGGGGGCCTGCCTGATCGACACGCCGGGCATGCGCGAGCTCAAGCCCACCGGCGAGGAGGATCTGGCCGAGGGCGGGTTCGCCGACATCGAGGCGCTGGCGGCGCAGTGCCGCTTCAACGATTGCGCACACCTGGCCGAGCCGGGATGCGCGGTGCAGGCGGCGATCGAGAGTGGCGAGATCGACGAGGCGCGGCTGGCCAACTACATGAAGCTGCGCGAGGAGGTCGCCGGCGCCGCCAGCAAGCTGGCGCAGCGCCAGGCGCAGAACGCGGATGCGGCCAGGTCCGGCAGGCCGGCCTCCGGCAAGCCCGGCGGCAAGCGTCCGCCGCCGCGCAACCAGCGCCGCTGACGCGCGGCGTCCCGCCACCGCCACGCTCGCGATGAACGCGCAGCCTGCCGACATCCTCCATCACGCCGCGCTGGATGCGCGCCTGGTCAAGGCGGTGCGCGGGATCCGCCTGCTCGCGCTGGCGAGCTGGCCGGCGGCGCTGCAGGCGCCGTTCCTGGACAGCGTGGCGCGTGGCCGGCCGCAGCTGCCGCAGGTGCAGTATCCGCGGCTGGAATTCGCCGATACGCGCCGCGAGCTGGCCGCGATCGCCCAGGCCGCCGATCCGGCGCATCCGCTCGGCGCCTATCTGCAGGCCTCGGCGCACAGCTGGGATATGGCCGCCGCGCTGCTGGAATCGCTGGGCACCCCGGCGGTGGGCACGTATTCGGCGCAGCTGTTCGGCGCGCCCGAGGACCCGATGCCCGGGCATGGCCCGACCACGCGCGATGCCGCCGGCCACTTCATCCGTATCGCGCAGGAACTGGACCGCGAACTGCTGTCGGCCGAAGAGCAGGTGCCGGTCTCGGCCAGCGCCTTGCGCCTGCTGCTGCAGCAGGATCTGGACGCGTTCTTCGGCGCGCGGGTGATCGCGGTGGAACTGGATCCGGAACTGCTGGCCAAGGCCGCGGCCGGCGCGCACCGCATTCGCCTGCGCTCCGGCGCCTCGTTCAGCGACTACGACCGTGCGCAGCTGTTCCACCATGAGGCGCTGGTGCATTCGCTGACCGCGCTCAACGGCCGCGAGCAGGTGCACCTGCCGAGCCTGGCGCTGTCCTCGCCGCGGGTCACCGCGACCCAGGAAGGGCTGGCGACCTTCGCCGAGCAGATCACCGGCAGCATCGACATCGCGCGGATGAAGCGGATCAGCCTGCGCATCGAGGCGATCGCGCTGGCGCGTGGCGGCGCCGACTTCATCGAGGTGTTCCGCTATTTCGAAGCGGCCGGGCAGTCGCCGGCGGAGAGCTTCTCCCTGGCGCAGCGCGTGTTCCGCGGCGTGCCCACCACCGGCGGCGCCGCGTTCACCAAGGACACCGTGTACCTGCGCGGGCTGGTATCGGTGCACACGTTCTTCCGCCAGGCGCTGCAGCGCGACCGCCTGCCGCTGTGTCGCTGGCTGTTCGCCGGCAAGATGGCGCTGGAGGACGTGGCTGCGTTCGCGCCGCTGTTCGAGGCCGGGGTGCTGGCACCGCCGCGCTGGCTGCCGGACTGGGTGGCGCGTGCGAGCGGGTTGGCCGGCATGCTGGCGTTCTCGCTGTTCGCCAACCGCATCCGCATGGATCAACTGGACGACGCCACCGGCGCCTGAACGCCGCCGCGTCGCGCTCACCCGCCGCGAATGCGCGCATGCCGATACTGCGCGCCCGGCCTGCCTGCGCACGGCCACCGCTCCCCCGCAAAAAGGACACCCGCATGAAGATCCTGATGGTGCTGACCTCGCACGACCGCCTCGGCGATACCGGCCACAAGACCGGTTTCTGGCTGGAGGAATTCGCCGCGCCGTATTACGTGTTCCAGGAGGCCGGCGCCGAGATCACCCTGGCCTCGCCGAAGGGTGGGCAACCGCCGCTGGACCCGAAGAGCGACGCCGCCGACGCGCAGACCGCCGCCACGCAGCGCTTCAAGGGTGACCCGGCGGCGCAGCAGCAGTTGGCGAACACGCGGCCGCTGGCCGACGTGCGGATGGCCGACTACGACGGCGTGTTCTATCCCGGCGGCCATGGTCCGCTGTGGGATCTGGCCGAGGACCGTACGTCGATCGCGCTGATCGAGGCGTTCGAACGTGCCGGCAAGCCGATCGGCTTCGTCTGCCATGCGCCGGGCGCGCTGCGCCGGGTCACGACGGCCGATGGCAAGCCGCTGGTCGCGGGCCGCCGCGTCACCGGTTTCACCAATGGCGAAGAAGCTGCGGTCGGGCTGACCGATGTTGTGCCGTTCCTGATCGAGGACGAGTTCCCGCGGCTGGGCGGCCTGTACGAGAAGGGCGCCGACTGGGGCGTGCACGTCGTGGTGGACGGCACCCTGGTCACCGGCCAGAACCCGGCCTCGTCCGAGGACGCGGCGAAGGCGTTGCTGGGGTTGCTGGCGAAGTAGGCGAGCCTGCGGCGGTCGGCAGCGGCGGCCGTCGGCACGAACGTGTCCGCCGGTACGATCGCCGCTGCGGCGCTGCCGATCGCAGCATGCCGTTGTTGTGGGAGCGACTTCAGTCGCGACGGCTTTACCGGCAATGCCTGTCTCGGCCGAAGTCGGTGCCGTCTTGGTGCGGCCGGTTCGGATGGCCGCGCTCGATGCGCGGCGGTTCGGCGGCGGCGGCGCCGCGAACAGCGCTGCCACGCACGCAAGCCTGTTCGCGCGCTTGGCGGTCCCGCCGTCAGCCCATGTGCAGGCCGCCATTGACCGCATAGTCGGCACCGGTGACGTAGGCGGCCTCGTCGGAGGTCAACCAGCCGCACAGCGCGGCCACTTCCTCGGGCTTGCCGAGCCGGCGCAGCGGCACCGAGGTCGCCAGGCGGTCGAGCACGTCCGGCGGGAAACTGCTGATCGCGGCGCTGGCGATATAGCCGGGCGACACCGTGTTGACGGTGACCCCGCGCGAGGCCACTTCCTGCGCCAGTGCGCGGCTGAAACCCTGCATCGCCGCCTTGGCGGTGGCGTAGTTGATCTGCCCGATCTGGCCCTTCTGCGCGCTGACCGCGCCGATGTTGACGATGCGTCCCCAGCCGCGCGTGGTCATGCCGTCCACCACCTGCTTGGTGATGTTGAACAGCGAGTTGAGGTTGCTGGCGATCACCGCCTGCCAGTCCTCGCGGCTCATCTGCCGGAACAGCGTGTCGCGGCTGCCGCCGGCGTTGTTGACCAGCACGTCGATCGCGCCGACCTCGGCCTTGACCTTGGCGAACGCGGCGACAGTGGAGTCCCAGTCGGTGGCATTGCCCTCGGAGGCGATGAAGTCGAAGCCCAGTTCGCGCTGCTCGCGCAGCCACGCCGCCTTGCGCGGCGAATTGGGGCCGCAACCGGCGACCACGGTATGCCCGTTGCGGGCCAGCTTCTGGCAGATCGCGGTACCGATGCTGCCCATGCCGCTGGTGACGTAGGCGATTCTTAGGGTCATCTGGAACCTCTGTGGGTTGGGGGTGGAGGCGGGACCAGGGACCGGGGACCGGGGACCCGAAGAACGGAAGTCGGTAAAGCTTCAGATCGCGATATCGCGCTTTGCCGGGTCCCTGGTCCCCGGTCCCCGGTCCCGGCTCCTCAAGCAGCCAACGGATACAACGCGAACAACAGACTCCCGCCCATCAGGAGCAGAGAAACCAACACCGCCCACTTCAAGGTAAAACGCTGGTGGTCGGCGAAGTCGACCTTGGCCAGGCCGACCAGCAGATAGGTCGACGGCACCAGCGGGCTGAGCAGGTGCACCGGCTGTCCGGCCAGCGAGGCGCGGGCCATCTCCACCGGGGTGATGCCGTAGTGGCTGGCCGCTTCGGACAGGATCGGCAGCACGCCGAAATAGAACGCGTCGTTGGACATGAAGAAGGTGAAGGGCATGCTGGCCAGTGCGGTGATCACCGCCAGGTACGGACCCCAGGCGTCGGGGATCACCGCCAGGAAGCTGCGCGACATCGCCTCGACCATGCCGGTGTTGGACAGGATGCCGGTGAACACGCCGGCGGCGAAGATCAGCGACACCACCGACAGCACGTTGCCGGCATGGTTGACCAGGCGCCGGCGCTGCTCGGCCAGGTTCGGATAGTTGATCAGCAGCGCCAGCGCGAAGCCGATCATGAACAGTACCGGCATCGGCAGCACGCCGATCACCAGCGCGGCCATCAGCGCCAGGGTCAGCGCCAGGTTCACCCACAGCAGCTTCGGCCGCTTGATGTCCTCGGCGTCCTCAACGGTCGGCAGCGCATCGCCGTCGTCGGCCACGCTGCTGTCCATCCAACTGTCGCCCGGCAGCGCGGCCACGCCGAGGCGGCGCCGTTCCTGCATGCCCAGGTACCACGCCAGCACCAGGATGCCGGCGATCGCCAGCGCCATCGCCGGCACCAGCGGCACGAACACGTCGGCCGGGTCCACGTGCAGTGCGGTGGCCGCGCGCGCGGTCGGCCCGCCCCACGGGGTCAGGTTCATCACCCCGCCGGCGAGGATGGTCACGCAAGTCATGTTCAGCGCGTTCATGCCGATGCGCCGATACAGCGGCAGCATCGCCGACACGGTGATCATGTAGGTGGTGGAGCCGTCGCCGTCGAGCGAGATCAGCAGCGCCAGCACCGCGGTGCCGACCACGATCTTCATCGGGTCGCCCTTGACCAGGCGCAGGATGCGCCGCACCAGCGGATCGAACAGGCCGGCGTCGATCATCACCCCGAAGTACAGGATCGCGAACATCAGCATCACGCCGGTCGGCGCGATCTTCTTGATCCCTTCCAGCATCATCTCGTTGATGCCGGTGCCGAAACCGCCGGCCAGCGCGAACACGATCGGCACGATGATCAAGGCGACCAGCGGCGACAGCCGCTTGCTCATGATCAGGTACATGAAGGTGAGGACCATTCCGAAACCGAGCGCGGTCAGCATGGGGAGTTTCCTTGGAGTGGTACGGAAAAGGGCGGCGGGACCGGGGACCAGGGACCCGAAGAACGGAAGTCGGTAGAGCTTCAAATCGCGATGTCGCGCTTTTCCGGGTCCCTGGTCCCCGGTCCCTGGTCCCGGCCTCCCCACTCAGAAGTCATACTGAAACCGCCCAGTGATCGCCCGAGTGCGATCAAGCGTGGCCCCTGCCAGATGGTCGCGATTGCGGCTGTCGATCAGGTTCAGCATCAGCCGCAGGTTCGGTTTGAGATACCAGTTGCCGGCCAGCGTCCACGAGGCGGTGGAGGCGTCGAGGAAATCCGCCTGGCCGTCCAGGTGCTGGCTGCCCCACATGCGGTCGTAGCGCAGCGCCAGTTCGAACGCGCCGCGCGGGTTGTTGACCTGCGCGATGCGGGTGAAGCGCCCGGTCTTGCTGTCGTAGCGGCGCGATTCGCCGGTCGCGAACCAGCTGACGAAGCCGTAGGCGGACATCACCTGCGCACGCTGCGCACCGTCGTCGAACAGGCCGCCGCTGAATTCGCCCTGCCACGACAGCGGGCCGCGCACCTGCGCGTATTCCAGCGACCACTTGTCCACGTCGGTATCGCGGCCGTCGGCGAAGCGCGCCAGGGTGATGCGGCTGTCGTCGGACAGGTGCCCGGCCGGGCGCGGGCGGATGCTCAAGGCCGGCGCGCCGTTGGCGCCGGGATGGGCGTAGCGCTCGTGCGCCAGCGACAGGCCCAGGTGCAGCACGTCGCCGTCGCGCGCGCCCGGCGCCCACGTGCCGCGGCCACCGAACGCATCGCCCTTGATGTTGGAGACGTCGATGCTCTCCAGGCTGTAGACGCTGGCCGCCCAGGTGTAGTCCTTGCCGGCCGCCTGCCACGACACCGCCTTGCGGTACAGCGGCGCCAGCGTGCTGGCCGCGCCGCTGCGCTCCAGGAACTGGCCGAAGTTGGAGCCGGTGCGGTCGTCCAGCGAGAAGTACTGCTTGAACTGGCCGACGCTCAGGGTGCCGGCCTCGAACTTGCGGGTGAGGTAGACATCCTTGGCCTCGATGCCCTTGCTGTTGAAATCGTCCTGCAGCCCGGCGAAATCGCCTTCGACCTTGTAGCCGAAGCCGAAGAACTTGCCGGACACGTCGAGCCACAGACGCCGGATCTCGGTGTCGTCGGGATTGGGCGTACCGCGGCCATCGTTGTCGAACTGGGCGAAGTCCCAGTGCAGGCGGCCGCCGAGTTCGGCGGTGACCGGGCCGTCGTCGTCGCCATCCGCGGCCCGCGCCAACGCGGGCAGGGACAGCAGGGCGCAGGCGCAAGCGCCGCACAGGCTCAGTTTCTTCAGGTCCACGTACCCTCCCAGGTGCGCGCAGCGCGTCGATGAGTCGGTAGCCCGCAGCGGAAGGCCGCGGGCCAGCGTGGCTGCAGCCTAGTCGGGCGTAGCTGTCATCGACCTGTCAGTGGGGCCGGGATTGGGGATTGGGGATTCGGGATTGGCAAAAGCGCGTTGCGTCGCTGTCGCCTTTGCCGTGGGCGGGTTAGCATCCGCCGGCCGAATCGCGTTTGCGAATCCCCAATCCCCAATCTCGAATCCCAATGCGCCTTTTACTGGTCGAGGACAACGCCGATCTGGCCGATGCGATCGTGCGGCGCATGCGCCGCAGCGGGCATGCGGTGGATTGGCAGAGCGATGGGTTGGGGGCGGCCAGCGTGCTGCGCTACCAGCGTTTCGATCTGGTGGTGCTGGACATCGGTCTGCCGGGGCTGGACGGGTTGCGCGTGCTGGCCGGCTTGCGCGAGCGCGGCGACACCACGCCGGTGCTGATGCTGACCGCGCGCGACGGCATCGAGGATCGGGTGCAGGCACTGGACGTGGGTGCCGACGATTACCTCGGCAAGCCGTTCGATTTCCGCGAGTTCGAGGCGCGCTGCCGGGTGCTGCTGCGGCGCAACCGCGGCAACGCCAGCGAGGTGGTGCAGTTGGGCGGTTTCGCCTTCGACAACGCCGCGCACAGCGTCAGCCTGGACGGTGCGCCGATCGAGTTGCCCAATCGCGAATACCGCCTGCTGGAGATCCTGATCGGACGGCTCGGCCAGGTGGTCGGCAAGGACGAGATCGGCAACGGCCTGTTCGGCTTCGACGACGAGGCCGGGCCGAACGCGATCGAGCTGTACGTCGGGCGCCTGCGCAAGAAACTGGCCGGCGCGCCGCTGCGCATCGTCACCGTGCGCGGGGTAGGCTACAAGCTGGAAGCGGCGGATGCGGAAACGCCATCGACGCCACCGCAGGATGCGCCTGGCGATGGCTGAAGCCGCGCTGCCGGCGCCGTCGATCCGGCGCACGCTGCTGCTGTACCTGGGAGCGCTGTCGCTGCTCGGCGCGGTGGCGCTGTTCTTCTTCGCGCGCGACTACGGCCAGCGCGCGGCCAACCGCTCCTACGACCATCTGCTGGTGTCCTCGGCGCTGTCGATCGTCGATTCGGTGGCGCTGGCGGACGGGCAGTGGCAGGTGGACCTGCCGTACGCGGCACTGGACCTGCTGGCGATGGCACCGGAGGACCGGGTGTTCTATCGCGTGTTCGATGCGCGCGGGCGCACCATCACCGGCTACGGCGATCTGCCGAAGGCGCCGTCGCTGCCGCGCGCCAGCGCCGCGCCGCGACTGTTCGACGCGTTCTACAGCGGCGAACAGGTGCGCTTCGCGGTGGTGGCGCGGCGGGTCTCCTCGGCGGCCGCGCAGGACGAGGTGTGGGTGCAGGTCGGGCAGACCCGGCGCGCGCGCGAGGCGCTGGCGCAGGACGTGGTGCTGCGCGCACTGGTCGCGATCGCGCTGCTGTCGCTGCTGTCGCTGGCGCTGGTGTGGCTGGGCGTGTATCGCGCATTGCGCCCGCTGCAGCGGATCGAGCGCGACCTGTCGCGGCGCGAGCCGTCCGAACTCAAGCCGCTGGCGGTGGCCGCGCCGCAGGAAATGCACCAGATGGTGGCGGCCTTGAACCGCTTCATGGCACGCCTGTCCAGCAGCAACGAGACCCTGCGCGCGTTCATGGCCGAGGCCGCGCACCAGATGCGCACGCCGCTGGCGGCGCTGCGCGCGCAGGCGCAGCTGGCGCTGGACGAGGAGGATCCGCGCGACATGCGTCGCAGCCTGGAGGCGATCGAGCGCAACGCCACGCACATGAGCCGGCTGCTCAACCAGTTGCTCAGCGACGCCAGCGTGATCCATCGCTCCAACCTGCAGCGCTACGCCAGCGTCGACCTGGCCGAAGTGGTGCACCAGGCCCTGCACGAGGCGCTGCCGCAGTCGCAGCCGCGTCCGCGTGTGCAACTGGCCGTCGCCAGCGAGGCGGCGCTGGTGCGCGGCGATGCGCTGCTGCTGCGCGAGGCGATCAAGAACCTGATCGACAACGCCTGCAAGTACGGCGGCGACGGCGCATTGCAGGTGGCACTGACCTGCGAGGCGCGCGATTGCGTGGTGACCGTGGCCGACCACGGCCCGGGCATCGCCGCCGCCGATGCCGAGCGCGTGTTCGAGCGCTTCGCGCGCGGCGAGGGCGCGGCCGCCGGCGGCGCCGGGCTCGGCCTGGCGATCGTCAAGCGCGTGGTCGACAGTCACGGAGGGCGCATCGATCTGTCCAACCGCGTCGGCGGCGGCCTGATCGCCAGCCTGCGCCTGCCGAGGTTGCATCCATGACCGTGCTCCGCGCGTTTCACGCCGCCGCGCTGCTGCTGGGCTGCGCGCTGGCCCATGCCGCTGTCGCCGCGCCCGGCGACGTGCGCCGCTTCCCGGCGCAGGGCACGCCCGAGGCGCAACTGTGCATCCAGGGCTCGACCGACATCGAGGTGTTCGGCGCGGTAATCGGCGACTACCAGCGGCTGCATCCGCGCAGCGAAGTCGTGTACCAGGACGTGATCGCCTGGGACATGTACCAGCGCTACCTGCATCCGCAGCCGGGCGCACGCTGCGCCGACCTGCTGATCAGCGCCAGCATGGACCTGCAGACCAAGCTGGTGAACGACGGCCATGCGCTCGCGCACCGCTCGCCGCAGACCGAGGCGCTGCCGGCGTGGGCGCAATGGCGGCACGAGGCGTTCGGGATCAGCTACGAGCCGGTGGCGATCGTCTACAACAAGGCGCGGCTGCCGGCGGCGCAGGTGCCGCGTACGCGCCGCCAGCTGCTGGAGCTGCTGCGCGCGCCGGGCATGCCGCTGCGCGGCAGGATCGGCACCTACGACGTGGAGCGCAGCGGCGTCGGCTATCTGTTCGCGACCCAGGACGGGCAGATCGGCAGCATGGCCGGCGCGTTGCTGGCGGCGCTGGGCGACAACCAGGTGGTGCTGGAGGAGCGTACCGGCGTGCTGCTGGACCGGGTCAGCCGCGGCGAACTGCTGTTGGCCTACAACGTGCTCGGTTCCTATGCGCAGGCGCGGATCGACGCCGGCGCGCCGCTGGCGATCGTGCAGCCGGAGGACTACACCCTGGTCGCGCTGCGCACTGCGGTCATCCCGCGCGATACGCCGCATGCGGCCGAGGCGCGCCGGTTCCTCGACTACCTGCTGTCGCCGCGCGGCCAGCAGGTGCTGTCGCGCGAGGCGCGGCTCAAGCCGATCCTGGCGGTGCCCGGGGGGCCACGCGCCGCGCTGCCGGCCGCCACACCGGCGTTCCGCCCGATCGCGCTGGGGCCGGGCTTGCTGGTGTACCTGGACGCGCTCAAGCGCCGCCAGTTCCTGGATGCCTGGCGCAGCAGCATGCGCCGCAAGCCACCTGCGCGCTGAGGCGTCGGCGGCGACCGCCGCTCAACGCGCGAAGCGTGGCGGCTGCGCGGTGGAGTGCAGGATGCGCACGCTGTCGCCGAGCTGCTCGGGCGGGCTGCCGGCCAGCAAGGCCTGCACCCGCGGCCGGTCCGGCGCCGCGCCGGCGACCACCCCGACCCAGGCGTTCTTGCCGGCGCCCTTGGCCGCATACAGGCAGCGGTCGGCCAGGCCCACGCTCTGTTCCCAATCGCCCAGCGCCGGCCACGCCGCCACCAACGGCCATGGCGCGAAGCCGATCGAGCAGGTCAGTGCCAGGTCGCGCTGCTCCAGCACGAAATGCTGCGCGGCCACCGCCGCGCGCAGGCGCTCGGCGAGCGCCTCGGCGGCGGCATCGCGCGGCAGCCGGGTGACCAGCAGGAATTCCTCGCCGCCCCAGCGCACCAGCAGGTCGCGGATTCTGCACAGGGCGCGCAGGCTGTCGGCGCACTGCACCAGCGCGGTATCGCCGGCCTGGTGGCCGTAGTCGTCGTTGATGCGCTTGAAGTTGTCGACGTCGATCATGAAGAAATACAGCGCGTCGGTACTGCTGCCCGCGTCCAGCTCGGCGCGCAGCGCCGGGCACTCGCGCGCCAGCCAATCCTGCAGTTCGCGGCGGTTGGAGACCTGGGTCAGCGGGTCCAGGCGGGTGGCCGCCTCCAGCTGCGTATTGCTCTGCGACAGCTTCTGGTTGGCGCGTTCGAGCTGGCGCGTGCGCTCGGCGACGGTGAGGTTCAGCAGCTCGACCATGTCGCGCTCGCGGTTGACCGTGCGGCGCACGCGTTGCGCGGTCAGGCCGAGCAGCAGCAGGCCCAGCAGCGCGTAGCCGGCATAGGCCAGCGGATGCCGCCACGGCGGCGGCCGCACTTCGATCTGCAGCGTGCGCGAGGGGCCGAACTGGCCGTCGCGCCCGGCCGCCTGCACCTGCAGGACGTAGCGGTCCGGCGGCAGATGGCTGACCGAGAACTCGCTGTGCGCGGTCTGCGGATAGACCCAGCCCTTGTGCAGGCCGTCCACCCGGTAGCGCAGGCGCGCGGTGCCCGGCGCGGTGAAGTCGATCGCGGTCATGCCCACGGTGAACACGTTGTCGCGATGGTCCAGCGCGATGTCGCGCGCATACACCACGTCGGTCTCGGTCTGCCGCGTGCCGCCGTGGCGGGCTTCGCCGGCGTCGAGCACGTGCAGGTCGGTCAGCACCGCGCGCGCCGGCGGACTGCGCAGCGGCAGCCGCCGCGGATCGACCACGTCCACGCCTTGCGTGCCGCCGAAATACAGCAGGCCGCGGCTGTCGCGATAGCCGCGGCCGCTGTTGTATTCCTGGTTCTGCAGGCCGTCGCGGCGGCCCAGGCTCTGCACGATGCGGGTCGCCGGATCGAGCACGCTCAGGCCGTTGTTGGTGCTCAGCCAGAGCCGTCCCTGCGGATCGGGCAGGATGGTGTAGATCACGTTGCTGCTGAGGCCTTTGCGGTCGGTGTAGCGCACCGCGACGTCGTGCTTCAGGTCGACCCGGTACAGCCCGCCGGTGAAGGTGCCCACCCACAGGACGCCGTCTTTTTCGTACAGCGACCACACCGACGGGTACAGGCCGGCGCCGCCGGGCCGGTAGGGCTCGGCCGCGCGATCGCCGCGCATGCGCCACAGGCCGCAATCGTTGCCGCCGATCCACAGCGTGCCTTGGGCGTCGCGGTACAGCCGCGCCAGCGTGCGCCCAGCCAGCGGCGCCCAGCGCGGATCGTCCTGCACGCGGCCGTCGACCACCCGGGTCAGCCCGCGGCGGGTGGCGACCCACAGCGTGTCGCCTTCGCGCAGCAGGTCGTTCACGTGCGCATCGGCCAGCCCGTCCACGCGCGTGAGCGCGCCGCTGTCGCTCAGCCGCCAGAGCCCGTGGCGGGTTCCCAGCCACCAGCCGTGGGTATCGCGCTCGATGGCGCGTACCGCGCGCGCGGCCAGCGGCGCCGGGACCCGCCACGGCGCACGGTCGCGGTCGCGCAGCATCAGCCCCTGGTCGGTGCCGATCAGCATGCGCGTGCCGTCGCGCCAGATGCTGCGCACGCTGGAGCTGGGCCAGGCATGGACGTCGCTGAGGCCTTCCTCGTCGTTGCGGATCACCGCCGACAACGGCCGCACCCGGTACAGCCCGGCGGTGTAGGTGCCGATCCACCAGGTGCCGTTGCCGTCCTGGTAGAAGCCGTTGATGGCGCTTCGCGGCGGCGCGTCGAAGTGCAGTCGCCGCGGCGTCGCGTCGGTGTCCAGCTGGGTCACCGTGGCGTTGCTGGAGCCGACCAGCACCCGCCCGTCGGCCAGGCGGATCAGCGCGCTGAGATCGCCATGGTCGGTCAGCAGCTGCTCGGTGCTCCAGTGCGCGAGCACGCCGCCCTGCGCGTCGAGCTTGAACAGCCCGGCGCTGGCCGAGGCCAGCCACAGGCCGTCGGGCCCGGACTGCAGCGCTACGCATTCGTCGATGCCTGGCGGCGCCGGCAGCGCCTGGCGCGCGCTCGCGCTGAGCAACCACAGCCGGCAGTGCCGGTCCAGCGCCACGGCGCGCTTGCCGTCGGGCATCCAGGTCAAGCCCACCACCGGCGCATCGCCGCCCAGCGGCGACACCCGCCGCACCGCCGCATCGATGCGGTCGATGCCTTGCTCGGTCCCCAGCCAGGCACCGCCCTGCGGATCGATCAGGATGTTCGTGACCCGGTTGTGCGACAGGCCATCGGCGGTGCTCAGCCGATGCCGCCGCCAGCTGGCCAGCTCGATCACTTCCAGGCCGGCGTCGTTGGTGCCCAGCCACAACCGGGTGCCGCGGGCTTCGAAGGCGAGGCTGTCGATGCTGCTGCTGAGCAGGCTCTGCCGTTCGCTGGGGCCGAGTTCATGCCGGTAGGTGCGGAACAGATGGCCGTCGAAGCGGTTGAGGCCCTCCTGCGTGGCGATCCACAGGAATCCCTGGTCGTCGCTCTGCAGCGCGTTGATCGAGAGTTGCGACAGGCCCTCGTCCAGGCCGAAATGCTCCAGGCTGCTCGGCAGCTCGGGATCGTCGCCGTCGCTGGCCGCCGTCGCGGCCACGGCCAGTCCCGGCATCGACAACGCCGCCAGCAACGCGCAGCGGCGCATGGCCGCGCGCGCGCTTCGCAGGAAGGTCGAAAAAGGTTGGGTCACGCCACGCTATCGGCCGAGGGCGGTGGCACTTGAATGGCGCCGATGCCCGGTGTTCGCGCGCATCCTGCCACACCCGCGGCACGCCCTGGGCAGTCCCGCAGGAGGGGAGTTGGGGGCGGCGGGATGCCAGCCGGCGCCGCACGACTCGACTGGTCTGACGGCCCGGCCACGGACATTGCGCCGGCGGCGTGCCGGCCCTTGCGGCGGCGTCCCCGGCGTGGCGATACGCCGCCGCCGCCGCGCATGCCAGACTGTCGCCATGGACACGCCGAAGATCCTGGTCGCCGACGACCATCCCCTGTTCCGCGCCGCGGTGCTGCACGCGCTGCGCCAGGCCTTGCCGCGCGCATTGGTGACCGAGGCGGCCAGCGCCGCCACGCTGGATGCCGCGCTGGCCGCGCTGCCCGATGCCGACCTGGTCCTGCTGGATCTGGCGATGCCCGGTGCGCGCGGCTTCTCGGCGCTGCTGCACGTGCGTGGCGAGCACCCGGAGGTGCCGGTGGTGGTGATCTCCTCCAACGACCACCCGCGGGTGATCCGCCGCGCCCAGCAGTTCGGCGCGGCCGGCTTCATCCCCAAGTCTTCGCCGGCCGAGACCATCGGCATCGCGGTGGCGGCGGTCCTCGACGGCGGCACCTGGTTCCCGCCGCTGACCGCGGCGCGCTCGGAGGCCGATGCGCAACTGGCCGCGCGCCTGGCGCAGCTGACCCCGCAGCAGTTCCGCGTGCTGCTGTGCCTGGCCGACGGCCTGCTCAACAAGCAGATCGCCTACGAGCTGGGCCTGGCCGAGAACACGGTGAAGGTGCATGTGACGGCGATCCTGAAAAAGCTCGAATGCCACAGCCGGACCCAGGCCGCGGTGCTGGTCAAGGCGCTGGAGCCGGAAGGCGAGGCTTGACCGTCGGCGCGGCCCGCCAGCCGCCGGCTGTGCCGGGAGCATTTTCCGCCGCGCCCGGATACGCGATGCTATGCACTGGCGCCCGCGCTTCCTGCGGGCGGAAAGGATCCCCCGACCATGCCCCTTAGCAACGAGCAGATCACGTACTACCCGTTCCTGCAGGAAATGCTGGACGATGACTACTTCCCCTCCTTCCTGGTCGGAAAGGGCCAGAAGATCCTGCTGCGGCTGTGCGAGGCGATCGAAGCGCAGGCGCCGAAGGATCTGCCCGCGTTGTACCGGCTTACCCACGCCGCCACCGAGGAATTCAACGCGCTGGCGCTGGAATTCGAGGCGCACGACAGCGAGATCGAGACCGCCGCGCGCGACAACATCGGCGTGGATTTCCTGTACATCGCCAAGACCTACGGCTTCGACGACGCCGACGCCGAGGAACTGATCGCGCCGCGCGAGTGGTGAGGGGCCGGGAATCGGTGGGACTAAGCACGCGCGGCTGTTCCCTTTCCCTTCTCCCACCGGGAGAAGGTGCCCCGCAGGGGCGGATGAGGGTACGGGCGCAGCCTCGTGCACCCAACTCCGCGAGTCGCTTTCGCGCCGGACCCTCACCCCAACCCCTCTCCCGGTGGGAGAGGGGCTAAGGCGCACCGCGGCTGTTTCCTTCTCCCATCGGGAGAAGGTGGCCCGCAGGGCCGGATGAGGGTACGGGCGCAGCCTCGTGTACCCAGCTCCACGAGCCGCTTCGCGCCGCACCTCACCCCAACCCCTCTCCCGATGGGAGAGGGGTTAGGCGCACCGCGGCTATTTCCTTCTCCCACCGGGAGAAGGTGCCCCGCAGGGGCGGATGAGGGTACGGGCGCAGCCTCGTGCATCCAACTCCGCGAGCCGCTGCGCGCCGGACCCTCACCCCAACCCCTCTCCCGGGGGGAGAGGGGCTATTGCTCCGGTGATAGAGCGCTCAACCGCGGCGCAGCAGCATCTGCGTCATCAGTGCGCGTAGCGCCGGCGCGCGCACCGGCTTGGCCAGGAAGCCCCAGCCGCGTTCCTGGGCCAGCGCGCGCAGCGCCGGATCGGCTTCGGCGGTGACCAGGATCACCCGCGGCTCGGCGTTCCAGCGCTCGCACAGTTGCGCGAACAGGGCCGGGCCGTCGCGCGCGCCCATGCGCACGTCCAGCAGCACCAGCTCCGGCGCCTGTGCCGGTTGCGCCGCGGCCAGCGCTTCCTCCGGGCCGGCGGCCAGTTCCACCCGGCATGCCCAGCGTTCCAGCAGCATGCGGCTGGCCTCGCACACGCGCGGCTCGTCGTCGATGCACCACACCCGGCAGCCGTGCAGGATCGGGTCGTCGCCGTTGTCGCTGGCCACCGCAGTCGGCGGCTGCGCCTGCGCCGCGGCGTCGGCGTCGCCCAGCGCCACGGTGACCGCGAACACGCTGCCGCGGCCGAGCTGCGAGCGCAGGCCGATGCGGTGACCGAGCAGGCGGCCAATGCGCTCCACGATCGCCAGGCCGAGGCCGGCGCCGCGATCATGGGCGACGCCGTCGCCGAGGCGGCGGAACTCTTCGAAGATCTCCTGCTGCAGCGCTTCGGGGATGCCCGGGCCCTGGTCGTGGACTTCGATGCGCAGGCGCTCGCCGTCGCGGCGGCAGCCCAGCAGCACGCGTCCGCGCGGGGTGTAGCGGATGGCGTTGGACAGGAAGTTCTGCAGGATGCGGCGCAGCAGGGTCTCGTCGCTGCGCACCGTGGCGCGGGTCGGCATGTAGTCCAGGCGCAGGCCGCGGTCCTGCGCGACGATGCCGAACTCGTGCGCCAGGGCCTGCAGCAGCGGCCCCAGCGCGAAATCGCGCACCTGGGTCTTCAGCGTGCCCGCTTCCAGCCGCGAGATGTCCAGCAGGCTGTTGAGGATCGCGTCCTGCGCGACCAGCGCGTTGTCGACATGGTCGGCGATCTGCCGCGCGTCGTCGTCGTGCAGCTTGCCGCGCAGCGCCGAGACGAACATGCGCGCGGCGTTGAGCGGTTGCAGCAGATCGTGCACCGCCGAGGCGACGAAGCGGGTCTTGTAGCGGTTGGCGTTCTCGGCCTCGCGCTTGGCGTCGGCCAGGTCGCGGGTGCGTTCGGCGACGCGGTGTTCGAGCGCATCGGCCAACGAGCGCAGTTCGCGCGCGGCGTTCTTGTAGCTGGTGATGTCGGCATAGCTGGTGACGAAGCCGCCGTCGGGCAGCGGGTTGCCGCGGATCTCCAGCACGGTGCCGTCGTCCTTCTCGCTCTCGCGCATGTGCGGGCGGCCGCTGCGCAGGTGGTCGAGGCGGCGCTGGATCGCCGCCTCCACCGGGCCGGGGCCGAGCAGGCCGCGGCGCGCGTTGTAGCGGAACACGTCCTCGATCGGGCGGCCGATGCGGATCAGTTCCGGCGGGAAGCGGAAGATCTCCAGGTAGCGCGAATTCCACGCCACCAGGCGCAGCTGCGCATCGATGATCACCACGCCCTGCGGCAGATGCTCCAGGCTGCGGCTGAGGCCGGTGTCGGCCTGCTGCGCGGCCTGCACGATGCCGTCCTGCGCGGTGCGCAGCTCCTGCGCGTGCTGTTGCAGCAGCGATTCCAGTTCGCGCCGGCTGCGCTGGCGCAATCGCGCCAGGCGCTGGCGCTGCTGGAACAGCAGGCCCAGGAACACCAGCGCCAGCCAGATGCCGGCCGCGGCCAGCGCGGCGGCGCGGCCGGCGGCGCGGCTGCCGCCGATGTCGTGCAGCAGGTGCAGGCGCCAGCCGCTCTCCGGCAGCGCCATGCTCTGCCATAGCAGCGGCGCGCGTTGCGCGGGCGCATCGACGCGCATCACCTGGCCGCCGTCGTCCAGCGTGTCCAGGCTGCGCCGCTGCGCCGGCAGCAGCGCTTGCCGGGCATACTGGCGGGTGGCCAGCAGTTCCTCGCGTTCGCGCGCGCTCAGCGGCTGCAGCTGGCGGTAGCGCCAGGCGTCGCGGCTGGACAGGAACACCACGCCGTGGCGGTCGCTGACCAGCACCACGTCGGGCACGCGCAGCCATTCGCGCTCCAGCGCGGCCAGCTCGATCTTGATCACGATCACGCCGAGGGTGCGCCCGGCCTCGTCGCGGATCGCCTGCGACAGGAAATAGCCGGGCACGCCGGTGGTCATGCCGATGCCGTAGAAACGCCCGCTGCCCTGCGCCAGCGCCTGCTTCACGTAGGGGCGGAAGCTGTAGTCGGCGCCGACGTTGCTGCTGGCCAGGCGCCAGTTGCTGGCGGCCACGGCGACGCCGTCGGCGCCGATCAGGGTCAGCGTCGAGGAGCGGGTGACGTCGTTGGCGCGCTCCAGCTTCAGGTTCAGCCGCTGGTGCGTGGCCGGGTCCAGCGGCCGGGTCAGCGCGTCGCGCAGTTCCGGATCCAGCGCCAGCACCTGCGGCAGGGTGCGATAGCGGTCGATGCGCTGCTGCAGGGTCTGCGCGTACAGGTCCAGCTGTTGCCGCAGTTGCCGGCTCTCGGCGCGCAGCGCGCGCTGTTCGGCGAAATGCCCGGCCGACAGCATCGCCAGCGCCATGCCGCCGAGGACGGCGAGCAGGAGCAGGGCGAGGTGGCGATAGCGCGAAGCGGAATACATGCGGAGGGGACGCGGCCGGACGATGGCCGTCAGCTTAGCGGCAGCGGCGTGCGCGCTGGTGGCGATCGGTCTGGCAGGCGGCACCTGTGGCGCCGATGCGATCGCGCCGTCGGCCGTCGCGGCCGGACGTCGGATGCAGTTCGGCAGTGCCGGCCCGGTGTGGCCAGGCCGGCGGCGCCAAGCTGTATTTTCCTCTTGAATCCGTCCCGATCGGGCATTGCCGATCGGGACGTCGATCAGAACGTGCGATCCGTACGTCCTGATCGGGCATGCCGATCGGCACGTGCCGATCAGCGCGCGTCGATCAGAACTGCACCTGCGCACGCAGGTCGAACGAGTTCGGCTTGGTGCGCACGCCGGCGCGTTCGGCATCGGCGCGCACGTAGTTGGCCTGGAACTTGAAGTGGCTGGTCAGGTACCAGTTGGCGCCCAGGGTCCAGTTGTGCTCACGGCCGCCGAGGATGCTGCCGTCGTCCAGATCCAGGCGGCTGTAGCGGGCCAGCAGCTCGACCGCGCCGTAGGCGTTGGCCGGCTTGATGTTGGCCACGTTGCCGGCGCTGTACGGGCGCGACTCGCCGGTCAGCACGTAGCTGGCGAAGACGTACTGGCCGTCGGCGGTGTAGTCGGGGCGGCCGTTGTCGCGGGTGACCTCGGCGCGCAGCGCCTCGCCCTGCAGCGAGAACGGACCCTTGATCCAGATCGCTTCCAGGCCGGTGCGGCGCACCTGGTCGGCATCGACCAGGGTGCCCGAATCGACCAGGCGCACGTCGGTCAGGCCGGCTTCCGGGCGCGCACGCAGACGCACGCGAGGGCTGAAGCTCACGTCCAGGCCGTTGTGGTAGCCGCGCGGATTTTCCTGCGAGTAGGCCAGGCCCAGGTGCAGCACGTCGCCCTCGGCCTTGAACGGGGTCCACACGCCGCGCACCGCCTGGGTGGTGCCGGGGTTGTCGCCCTGCAGGTCCTTGCCGCCGTACGCGCCGGCCTGCAGCAGGTACTGCGGACGCTCGAAGGTCCACTCCACGCCGGTGCGGCGGCCCTGGTAGATCGCCTGGATCGGCAGCGCGGTCTCCATGAAGCTGTCGGCGCGCGAACTGGTCACGCCTTCCAGGCCGACCGGCACCTTGATGTAGCCCAGCCGCACCTTGCCGTAGTCGCTGCCGAATAGCGCCTTGGTCTCGACGCGGAAGAACACGTCCAGCCACAGCTTGGACTGGAAGTCGAAGTACACCATCGCGTCGTACACGCCCTTCTTCTTCAGCGTGGCGCCGAATTCCTTGCGCCGGAACGCGTTGTCGTCTTCCAGGCGCGCGTCGTCGTCGGAGAAGTTGTTCCAGTCGTAGCCGTAGTTGCCGGTCAGGGCCAGTTCGGTGCCGTCGTTGAAGGCGACCTTGGTCGGCCAATCGTCGAAGCCGCTGGCGACGGCGGGAGCGGCGGCGGTCAGGCACAGCGCAGCGAAGAGAAGGGTATGGCGCATGGTGTGATGTCTTCTTGATGAGGAAAAAAGCGCGCCGGCACTCGACTGAACGGGACGGGCTTGCGCGGGCGGTGCAGCGAGTTGCCGACCGCGGCCGACCCTCGGCCGCGGTGCGGGCGCATCCGTCGGAACAACGAGCCGCCCGCATGCAATAGCGGACGCATCCGGCGGTTCTTTACAGCGATGTTGCGATCCTGCGACGGCGCATCGCCCCTGAATACGCATGCGACACCGGCAGCGCCGGCGGCAGATCGGTGCGCGACGCAGCATCGGCGGGGCGCGGCCCGGCGCCGGCGTTGCGTGTCGCATCTCCCTCCCGTGAGCGTGCCGGGACACTGTAACTGCGCCGGCGGCGCCGCGAACAGGGGACTAGTACCAATAGGTTATCTGCTTAGAAGCCGGTGCCGCGTACAAAGGCAGCATTCCGGGACCTGCGTCGGGTCCCCGGTCCGTCCCGTTCCGGAGCGCTCTGCATGCATATCCCAACTTCCCCGGCCGACGGCCTCGTGCATCGGCATGTGCCGTTCTACCGGCAGCTGTATTTCCAGGTGGTGGTCGCCATCGTGCTCGGCGCGCTGCTCGGCCACTTCGAGCCGGCCTTCGCCGAGAAGCTCAAGCCGCTGGGCGACGCCTTCATCAAGCTGGTGAAGATGATCATCGCGCCGGTCATCTTCCTGACCATCGTCACCGGCATCGCCGGCATGACCCACCTGAAGACGGTGGGCCGCGTCTTCGTCAAGGCGATGGTGTATTTCCTGTTCTTCTCCACGCTGGCGCTGGTGGTCGGCATGATCGTCGCGCACGTGGTGCAGCCCGGCGCCGGCATGAACATCAATGCGGCCGACCTGGACCAGAGCGCGGTGCACAGCTACGTGGAGAAGTCGCACGAACTGACCCTGGTCGGCTTCCTGATGGACATCATCCCGAAGACGCTGCTCAGCCCGTTCGTCGGCGACAACATCCTGCAGGTGCTGTTCGTGGCGGTGCTGTTCGGCGTGTCGCTGGCGCTGGTCGGCGAGCGCGGCAGGCCGGTGCTGAACCTGCTGGAGGCGCTGGTCGCGCCGGTGTTCAAGCTGGTGCACATCCTGATGCGCGCCGCACCGCTCGGCGCGTTCGGCGCGATCGCCTTCACCATCGGCAAGTACGGGGTGGAGTCGCTGATCAACCTGGCCTGGCTGGTGGGCTCGTTTTACGTGACCGCGCTGCTGTTCGTGCTGGTGATCCTGGGCGCGGTGGCGCGCCTGTGCGGCTTCTCGATCTTCAAGCTGATCCGCTACCTGAAGGCGGAACTGCTGCTGGTGCTGGGCACGTCCTCGTCCGAATCGGCGCTGCCGTCGCTGATGGAGAAGATGGAGAAGGCCGGCTGCGAGAAGTCGGTGGTCGGGCTGGTGGTGCCCACCGGCTATTCGTTCAACCTGGACGGCACCAACATCTACATGACCCTGGCCGCGCTGTTCATCGCCCAGGCGACCAACACCGAGCTGACCCTGGGCCACCAGATCGCGCTGCTGCTGGTGGCGATGCTCAGCTCCAAGGGCGCCGCGGGCGTCACCGGCGCCGGCTTCATCACCCTGGCGGCGACGCTGGCGGTGGTGCCGGAAGTGCCGGTGGCGGGCATGGCGCTGATCCTGGGCGTGGACCGCTTCATGAGCGAATGCCGCTCGCTGACCAACTTCATCGGCAACGCGGTCGCCACCGTGGTGGTCTCGCGCTGGGAGAACGCGCTGGATCGCGATCGCCTGCGCATTGCCCTGGACGGCGGCGAAGACGCGCTGCCGGCGGTCGTGGCCGAGCCTGCCGCGATCCGCTGAGTTTCATCACCCTGCGCGCGCGCCGGCCTTGCCGGCGCGTCGTGTTTCCGGCCCCCGGCCTGCGCGGCGACAGCCGCAAGACAGGCTTGGCCATGGCCCAGGGAGTAGAATCCTGGGTCCTCGCGCCTCTCGACTACAGAAGCCTCGATGTCAAACGACGATTTCAAACAGGCCGCCCTCGACTATCACCGCCAGCAGCCGCCGGGCAAGATCAAGGTGTCGGCGACCAAGCCAATGCTGACCCAGCGCGACCTGTCGCTGGCCTATTCGCCGGGCGTGGCGTTCGCCTGCGAGGCGATCGTCGCCGATCCGCAGCAGGCCAGCGCGCTGACCGCGCGCGGCAACCTGGTCGCGGTGATCAGCAACGGCACCGCGGTGCTGGGCCTGGGCAACATCGGCCCGCTGGCGTCCAAGCCGGTGATGGAAGGCAAGGGCGTGCTGTTCCAGAAGTTCGCCGGCATCGACGTGTTCGACATCGAGATCGACGAGAACGACCCGGACAAGCTGGTCGACATCATCGCCAGTCTGGAGCCGACCTTCGGCGGCATCAACCTGGAAGACATCAAGGCGCCCGAGTGCTTCGTGGTCGAGCGCAAGCTGCGCGAGCGGATGAACATCCCGGTGTTCCACGACGACCAGCACGGCACCGCGATCATCGTCGGCGCGGCGGTGCTCAACGCGCTGGTGGTGACTGGCAAGAAGATCGAGGACGTCAAGCTCGCCACCACCGGCATGGGCGCGGCCGGCATCTCCTGCGTCAACATGCTGGTGTCGCTGGGGCTGAAGCCGGAGAACATCCTGGCGCTGGACCGCGACGGCGTGATCCACACCGGCCGCACCGACCTGGACCCGGACAAGCTGCGCTACGCGCGCGACACCGACAAGCGCACCCTGGCCGAGATCGTCGAGGGCGCGGACATCTTCCTGGGCCTGTCGGCCGCCGGCATCCTCAAGCCGGAGATGGTGGCGACGATGGCGCCGCAGCCGGTGATCTTCGCCCTGGCCAATCCGAATCCGGAAATCACCCCGGAGGCGGCCAAGGCGGTGCGCCCGGACGCGATCATCGGCACCGGCCGTTCGGACTACCCGAACCAGATCAACAACGTGCTGTGTTTTCCGTACCTGTTCCGCGGCGCGCTCGACGTCGGCGCCACCGGCATCAACGAGGCGATGAAGATCGCCTGCGTCAAGGCGATCGCGGCGATGGCGCGGCGCGAGGCCTCCGACCTGGGCGCGGCCTACGGCGGCGAGACCCCGAGCTTCGGTCCCGACTACCTGATCCCGCGGCCGCTGGATCCGCGCCTGCTGGTCGAGCTGTCCTCGGCGGTGGCGCAGGCGGCGATGGATTCGGGCGTGGCCACGCGCCCGATCGCCGACATGGCCGCCTACCGCGACACGCTCAGCCAGTTCGTCTACCGCACCAGCCTGATGATGAAGCCGGTGTACGACCGCGCCCGCGCCGACAAGCAGCGCGTGGTCTACGCCGAGGGCGAAGAGGAAGTGGTGCTGCGCGCGGTGCAGAGCGTGATCGACGAAGGCCTGGCGTTCCCGATCCTGATCGGCCGCCCGGACGTGATCGAGGCGCGCATCGAGCGGCTGGGCCTGCGCATCACCGCCGGCGTGGACTTCGAGATCACCAACATCCACGACGATCCGCGCTTCAACGACTACTGGCAGTACTACCACGCGCTGACCGAGCGCCGCGGCGTCACCGTCACCGCGGCCAAGGAACTGATGCGCTCGCGGCCGACGCTGATTGCCGCGGTGATGGTCGCGCGCGGCGAAGCCGATGCGCTGCTGACCGGCGTGGTCGGCCGTTTCCACAAGAAGCTCGGCTACGCGCGCAGTGTGATCCCGCTGGAGCCGCGGGTCAGTTCGACCTCGGCGATGACCGGGGTGATCAACCAGCAGGGCGCGTTCTTCTTCCTGGACACGCACGTGCAGGAAGATCCGAGCGTGGAGCAGATCGTCGAGGCCACGCTGCAGGCCGCGTACCGGCTGAAGCTGTTCGGCATCGAGCCGAACATCGCGCTGCTGTCGCACTCCAACTTCGGCAGCCACGACTCGCGCGACGCGCTGAAGATGCGCCAGGTACGCGAGGCGCTGCTCAAGCGCAAGCCCGAACTCAACATCGACGGCGAGATGCAGGGCGACACCGCCTGGGACGAGGCGCTGCGCAAGCAGATCATGCCCAACAGCACGCTGAAGGGCCGCGCCAACCTGTTCGTGCTGCCGAACCTGGAAGCGGCCAACATCGCCTACAACCTGGTGCGCGTGTTCACCGACGGCGTGGCGATCGGCCCGATCCTGATGGGCATCTCCAAGCCGGTGCACATCCTCACCACCAGCGCCACCTCGCGGCGGGTGATGAACATGACCGCGATCGCCGCGGTCGATGCGCAGATCCGCAAGCAGCTGGAAGCGGAGAAGAGCGCACCGTAAGCGCTGGCTTCGGGCGTTCGATGTACATGCGCGCGCAGCCGTGGTGGCTGCGCGTTTTGCTGTCGGCACTGCATGCCGAGCGGGGCGTGCGGTGTCTCTCTGCGGCGCGTGTCCGGATGCCATCGCATCGGGCCAGCCCGTCGCGCCACAACGTGGTGATCGGGCTTGCTAGCGAACGGGAGTGGGCTGCCTCGCGCAGACGTCAGGAACTGACCGATAGAATTAACTGCGGCTCGAACCCCGGCGTGATCGATGGCCGATGGGCCGTGGCGTCGGGACGCCGCACAGACGTCTCCCGCGCACACGCCGTCGGCGTGCGTCGCATGAACGATTTAGAGTCCGAGGCGGGATGAGCCGCTCTCGGCGGGCGCAGGCTTGACGCCATGGCGGCATCCGCCGCGCGGCTGCGCAGGATCGCACGCGGCGCCAGCGGCGCCGCGAGGGTTCTCAGGCCAGGCGCTTGCCGGCTGGCAGCGGCAGGCTTTCGTGGTCGCCCTGGTTCAGCTTGGACGGCTTGCCGGTCAGCAGCACGTAGGCATCGACGCCGGTAAGTTCGGCAATCTTCAGCAAATGCCGGGCATTGGGAACCGAACGATTGTTCTCCCAGTGACCCAGGGTGCTATGCGCCACACCAAGCAAGGCCGCCAGCTCGCGCAGCGTGAAACCGGCATTGCGCCGCGCCTGCATCAATCGCACACCTATATCCACGGGACACCTCGGAGCGGCAGGTTTGCGCCGCGTACCGCCGAGCATAGTGGATGTCATCGCTTGGCATCAAGCCGCTACGCAAGGACACGTCCAGGTCATGGCGGGCGGCGCATGCGCGCGCGCCGCCCGCCCCGGCGCGCGCGCGGGACGGGCTGCTAGAATTCGCTGTCCCCTCCCGCCGTGCCTACCGCCATGAGCCATACCGCCACCGCGCCCGCCAATGCAGAGAAGCGCTACACCGTGCACCGCGCCGAGCTGCCGCTGAGCTGCCCGACGCCGGAGATGGCGCTGTGGAACTCGCACCCGCGGGTCTACCTGCCGGTCGAGGACGAGCCGGGCAACGAAGCCCAGTGCCCCTACTGCGGCGCGGTCTTCGTGCTGGTCGACTGACCGCCGGCGCGATGCACCGCCTGACCGTGGTGCAGCTGCTGCCGGCGCTCGAATCCGGCGGCGTCGAACGCTCCACCCTGGAAATCGCCGCGGCGCTGGTCGCGGCCGGGCACCGCGCACTGGTGGTGTCGGCTGGCGGCCGCCTGCTGCCGGCGCTGGCCGCGACCGGCGCCGAGCACGTCGCCCTGGACATCGGCCGCAAATCGTTGCTGAGCCTGCGCCACGTGCCGGCGCTGCGCCGCCTGTTCGCGCGCGAGCGGGCGGACATCGTGCACGCGCGCTCGCGGCTGCCGGCCTGGCTGGGCTGGCACGCGCTGCGCGGCCTCCCGGCGGCGCAGCGGCCGCGCTTCGTCACCACCGTGCACGGGCTCAATTCGCCGAGCCGCTACAGCGCGATCATGGCCCGCGGCGAGCGGGTGATCTGCGTATCCGCCACGGTGCGCGACTACGTGCTGCGCCATTACCCGCAGACCGACCCGGCGCGGCTGCGGGTGATTCCGCGCGGCATCGACCCGGCGCAGTTCCCGCGCCGTGCGCAGCCCGATCCTGCGGCGCGCGCCTGGGCCGCGACCCAGGCACCGGCCACGGCCGGCCACGGCCCGTTGCTGTTGTTGCCCGGCCGCGGCACCCGCCTCAAGGGCCATGCCGACGCGCTGCGCCTGCTCGCGGCAGTGCGCGCCGACGGCAGCGACGCGCGGCTGTGGCTGCCCGGCGCGCGCGAGGCCGGGCGCGCGGCCTACATGCAGGAGCTGGAAGCGCAGGCCGCCGCGCTGGGCATCGCCGAGGCGGTCGCGTTCACCGCGCCGACCGCGCGCATCGCCGAGGCCTATGCCGCCAGCGACCTGGTGCTGCAGCTGTCGCGCAAGCCGGAAGCGTTCGGCCGCACCGTGGTCGAGGCGCTGGCGGTGGGGCGGCCGGTGCTGGGCTGGGCGCACGGCGGCGCCGGCGAACTGCTGGCGCAGCTGCAGCCCGAGGGCGCGGTACCGGCCTTCGATCCGGTGGCGCTGCACGCCGCCGCGGCGCGCCTGCTGGCGCATCCGCCGGCGCCGCCGGCGCAGATTCCCTACACGCTGCAGGCCATGCAGCGCGCGACCCTGGCCGTGTATGACGAACTCCACGACTGATTCCTCCCTGCTCGCGCCGCTGACCCCGGCGCGCAACGAGCGCTGGGCGCCGGTGTGGGTACTGGCGTTCGTGGCGTTGTGGCCGGCGCCGGGCCTGGCCGCGGGGGTGCTGGCGCTGGGCGCGCTGGTCA
Organism: Xanthomonas sp. CFBP 8443; assembly: GCF_025666195.1. Lineage (NCBI taxonomy): Bacteria > Pseudomonadati > Pseudomonadota > Gammaproteobacteria > Lysobacterales > Lysobacteraceae > Xanthomonas > Xanthomonas sp. CFBP 8443. The sequence goes on along the minus strand of NZ_CP102592.1, from coordinate 4,147,892 downwards.
CCCTGGCGCGGCTGCTGCACAGCCGTTTCCGCGGCGGCGCCAGCCTGCTCAGTGGCCCGGCGTGGGCGCTGACCACGCTGCTGTTCCTGAGCTACTGGCTGCCGCAGCCGCTGTCGGCGCTGGACGCGGTGGACGTGCCGCTGGCGCTGCGCGAATCGGCGGTGGACCTGCGCTTCCTGCCGTTCCTGTGGCTGGTGGCGATGGCGGTGGCGACGCCGCGCGGCCGCCGCACCACCTTCAACGGCCTGGCGATCATCGCCGCGATCTGGACCGCCGATGCACTGGCGCAGGCGCTGTGCGGCAGCAGTCCGCTGTTCTGGTCGATGGACCAGCTGAAGTGGGCGATCAGCCACCATGGCCTGTGCACGCCGCAGGAGATCGCGCTGGCCGACCGTCTCAGCGGGGTGTTCGGGCCGTGCAACCTCAAGTTCGGGCAGGTGCTGGCCAGCCTGTCGCCGTTCCTGCTGTTCCTGGCCGGGCGCCGCGGCGGCGCCTGGGGCTGGCTGTGCGCCGCCGCGGCGGTGGGCGTGGTGCTGGTGCTGGCCGGGTCGCGCGCCTCGTGGATCACCTACGCGCTGGTGCTGCTGCTGTCGGGCTGGCGCCTGCTGGGCATGCGCCGGCTGCTGGCGCTGGGCGTGGCCGCGGTGCTGGTCGCCGGCGTGCTCGGCGCGGTTTCGCCGCAGGTGCGCGAGCGCTTCGCCCGCACCACGCTGGCGCTGAGCGGGCGTCCGGCCGATCTGGACGCGGCGCTGGCCGGGCGCACGCAGATCTGGAGCGCCTCCTGGTGCATGATCCGCCAGCATCCGCTCAACGGCGTGGGCGTGCGCGGGTTCCGCGAAGCCTATGTCGCCTGCGACCCGGATCCTGCGCATGGGGGCGCCTGGGGCCGCGAGCCGGCCTTCCACGCCCACCAGATCGTGCTCGAGGTGCTCAGCGAGACCGGCGCGATCGGCTTGCTGCTGTGGCTGGCCGGCGCCGCGCAGGCCTGGCGCGCGTGGCGCTACGCCTCGCCGCAGGCGCGCGAACGGGCGCGGCCGGCGATGCTGGCGCTGCTGGCGACCGTGTTCCCGTTCAACACCCACCTGGCGTTCTATTCGTCGTTCTGGGGCTCGCTGGCGCTGATGCTGGTGGGGCTGTATGTCGGCGCGCTGCTGGCGGCGGAGGACGACGCCGACGGCGCTGCGGGGGCTGGTTCGCGTGCGGCGGGCTGATCGCTTCGCGCCGTACCCCCACCCCAACCCTCTCCCGGTGGGAGAGGGGCTAGGCTGTTCCCTTCTCCCACCGGGAGAAGGTGGCCCGAAGGGCCGGATGAGGGTACGGGCAAAGCCTCGGGAACCCAGATCAGCGAGCCGCTTCGCGCCGGACCCTCACCCCAACCCCTCTCCCGGTGGGAGAGGGGCTAAGGCTGCGTCTCGCGGTCTTCGAGTGCAGGCTGCGCCTGCACCCAACCAGTCCTACTGACTGAACATCCGCAGCGCGATCGGCGCAACGCGCACACTGCTCAATCGCGCGCGTAGAACGTACTGCGGCCGCCGGGCTGGCGCTTGAAGCGGCGGTGGATCCACAGGTATTGCGCCGGCGCCTCGCGCACCATGGCCTCGATCGCGGCATTGACCCGCGCGGTGTCGGCGACCATGTCCTGCGACGGAAAATCTTCCAGCGGCGGGGCGATGCGCAGCACGTAGTCGGCGCCTTCGCGGCGGTGGAAATACGGCACCACCGCGCAGCCGGTCAGCCGCGCCAACTGGTGGGTGGCGGTGATGGTGGAGGCGGGCATGCCGAAGAACGGCACGAACACGGTGTCCTTGCCGCGCATGTCCTGGTCCGGCGCGTACCACAGGAAGCCGCCGCGCTTGAGGTGGCGCACGCTGCCGCGCAGGTCTTCGTTGGCGAACATGGCGATGGCGTAGCGCAGGCGGCCGCGCTTGACCGCCCATTCGAACACCGGATTGCGGTGGCGGCGGTACATGCCGGCCAGCGGCACGTACTGGCACAGCAGACGCCCGCACATCTCCAGGGTCATGAAATGGCCCGACACCAGTAGCACGCCGCGGCCCTGCGCCTGCAGCGCGCGCAGGTGCTCCAGGCCTTCGATGCGGGTGCGGCGGCGGATCGGGGCGATGCTGCCCCACCAGGCGCGGGCGAACTCGAACACGCCCACGCCCAGCGCATCGAAGCTGTCGTGCAGCAGGCGCGTGCGCCAGGCCTCGCTCTGCTCGGGGAAGCACAGTTTCAGGTTCACTTCGGCGGCGTGGCGGCGGGTGCCGGCCAGGCGCAGCGCGATCCAGCCGACGCCGCGGCCGAGCGCGCGCTGCAGCAACCAGGGCAGCCGGGCCAGGGCCACGGCGATGCCGAGCAGCAACCAGGTCGGCCAGTGCCGCGGCGAACGCGGCGGCGGTGCGGCGGTGGTGGCGGCGGCCGGAAGGGCGGGGGATGGGTCGGACATGCGCCAAGTTTAGCCGGGAGCGGGCAACGCGGCGTCGGCGCCGCGTCGCGATGGCGCGTGCCGGGATGGCGGTCGCGATCGTCTGCCGCCTGCGCGGCGCAACCCGCTATGCTTCCGCGATGCGCAACGATTTCATCGAGCGGCTGCTGCGCGGCCTGTATTCGGCCGTGCTGTACATGCTGCTGCCGGTCACCGTCTATCACCTGGTCTGGCGCGGTTTCCGCGTGCGCCAGTACTTCCAGCGCTGGGACGAGCGCTACGCCTCGTATCCGCAGGCGCGCGGGCGGCCGCGGGTGTGGCTGCACGCGGTGTCGGTGGGCGAGGTCAACGTCGCCGCGCCGGTGGTCAACGCGCTGCGCGTGCTGCGCCCGGACATCCGCTGGGTGATCACCACCATCACCCCGACCGGGTCCGAGCGGGTGCGCGCGCTGTGGGGCGATGCGCTGGACCACGTCTACCTGCCGTACGACGTGCCCGGCAGCGTGGGCCGTTTCCTGCAGCACTTCCGCCCGAGTCTGGCGTTGATCCTGGAAACCGAACTGTGGCCGAACATGCTGTTCGGCTGCCGTGATCGCGACATCCCAGTGTATGTGCTCAACGCGCGGCTGTCGGCGCGCTCGCTGCGCGGCTACCGCCTGCTGCGGCCGTTGATCGGGCGCGCGCTGCGCACCGTCACCTGCGTGGCGGCGCAGTCGCAGGCGGATGCCGAACGCTTCATCGAGCTCGGCGCGCGCCCGCAGCAGGTGCGCGCGCTGGGCAACCTGAAATTCGATATCGCCGTGCCCGAGCACTTGCCGGAGTTCGTCGCCGCGTTCGGCGAACGCGTGGCGCCGACGCGGCCGGTGTGGATCGCCGCCAGCACCCACGAGGGCGAGGAGGCGGCGGTGATCGAGCTGCACCGGCAACTGCGCCGGCAGTGGCCGGACCTGCTGCTGCTGTGGGCGCCGCGCCATCCCGAACGTTTCGCCAAGGTCGAGGCGCTGGCGCGCGACCAGGGCTGGCGCGTGGCCACGCGCCGCCAGCAGCAGTGGCCCGGCGCCGAGGACGACGTGTTCGTGATCGATACGCTGGGCGAACTGATGGCGTTCTATGCCTGCGCCCAGGTCGCTTTCGTCGGCGGCAGCCTGCAGCCGATCGGCGGGCACAATCTGCTGGAGCCGGCCGCGGTCGGCACGCCGTCGGTGACCGGGCCGCACCTGCACAATTTCGCCGACATCTCGCGGCGCATGCGCGAGGCCGGCGCGGTCGCAATCTGCGAGGACGCCGCGGCGGTGTGCGCGGCGCTGCGCGATTTGCTGGGCGATGCCGCCGCGCGCGCGCGCATGGCCGAGGCCGGGTGCGCGCTGGTCGCCAATGGCCGCGGCGCGCTGCAGCGTGCGCTGCAACTGATCGCGCACGATCTGCCGCCGGTGGCGCCCGATCTGCCTCCGGGCGAATAGGCGTTGCGTCCTGGGCGTTGCGGCCGCAGACGTGTCGTGGGAGCGGCTCCGGTCGCGACATGCGTTGCCGGTAAAGCCCGTCGGGGCTGAAAGGAACCTCGAGAATCTCGCGGCCGGAATCTGCGCGATAGGGCATCACTGGCGCGCGCCTTTTCTGTCGCGGCTGAAGCCGCTCCTACAAAAATGCGGTGCTGCCACTGTAGGAGTCAACTGTCATGCAGAAGCGATCTCCGGAGGAGCGTAAGGCGCCTGGTCTCGGGCAATGGCATTGAGCCATCGCAGGTACTTGTGCATGCACGCGACAATGGCGACCTTGGCGGGTTTGCCTGCGGCGGTCAGGCGGGCGTAGGTGTGTGACAGCGGGGAGCCGGTGCGGATGGAGGCCCACGTGGCCATGTACAGCACTCGTCGCACGTCGGCGCGTCCGCCCTGGATGCGGCGTTGGCCGCGCCAGCGGCCGCTATCGCGATTGAACGGCGCCAGCCCGACCAAGGCGATGATCTTGCGCGGATGCACGGTGCCCAGCTCGGGGAGCCGGGCTGCCAGGGTGGCGCGCAGGATCGGGCCAAGCCCAGGCAATTTGGGCAGGCTGGAGCAGGCAGCCCCCGCCTGTGCGATCTGCCGGGACACGTTACAGATGCGCTGCTGCAGCAGCGCGATCACCTCGAGCCATTGGTCGCGCACCGCCTTGCAGGTCACGTGCTCCATGCAGCGGCGCTGCGCATCGCGCTGGGCGACCAGGGTGCTGCGCAGGTGGAGCAGTTCGCGCAGCGCCTGCAGCGGCGCAGGGAGCACCGCGGTGGGCTGAGCGTGGATGCACTGGGCCGCCACAGCCAGCAACCGCGCATCCAGAGCATCGGTCTTGGCCTTGAGTCCCAACGCGTGCGCCAGCGCACGAGGACGCTGGGCAGGCAGCCGGACCGCGGGCAGACCAGCCTGCGTCAGCACCTGCACTATCGCCCGTTCGTAGCCACCGCTGGCCTCCAGCACGATCCGCTCGCATCCCAGCAAGGCCAGGCGTTCGGCCAGGCCGGCGTGCCCCTCGGGCGTATTGGCCTGAGTCCAGGTCAGCCCATCCGGCAAGACGTGAACGACCAGCTCGGCCTTGGAGACATCGATCCCGACAAAGCGCTGCATAGACATAGGCGTTCTCCGCAGTAAACTCAGGGACGAGAGATCTCCTGCCGATGCCCATGCTTGTAGGTTCGAGCTCGCGGCTCAGGCAACTGTTCGGGCTTGCTGGCAGGAGAAACGGAGTGCGGCGGCCCTGACTCCTACTCGTGCTCGTGAGGCACTGCGACTTAGCGGCCTGCCGCACTCCGCTCTCACCTCAACGATAGACCTGCGTAAGACACAAGCGGCTTCAGCCGCGACAGAAAGATGAAGCGCTCGCGATGCCAAGGCGCTCATCGAAAACGCGGCATCAGCGCCCGCGAGTCCCTCATCCCAGGATCTTGCTCGGAGTCCTCGGTGCCACCAGGCATTGTCCCTGGCCACTGTGCCGGTCCTCAAGCAAAAACGGCGGACCCGAAGGCCCGCCGTTCGCGGTGCCGCACAGACGCCGGTATCGGCGTTACTGGGTGCTGCTGCCGGAGTTGAGCTTGGATTCGGCGCTCTGGGTCAGCAGCGCGTTGATCGACTGCACCTCGGCCACGTCCAGCGAGCCCAGCGCCTGGCTCAGCAGCAGGCGGTTCTGCAGGAAGTTGTAGCGCGCCTGCGCATAGGCCAGCTGCGCCTGGTACAGCGTGCGCTGGTTCTGGACCACGTCCAGCACGGTGCGCGTGCCCACTTCCAGGCCGACCTGCGAGGCGTCGTACGCGGCCTGCGCCGAGACCACCGCCAGGCGCCGCGCCTCGATTTCGCTGATGCCGGCGACCACGGTCTGGTACGCGTTGCGGGTGTTGCGATCGAGCGCGCGCTTCTGCAGCTCGTACGTGTCCTGGGCGATGTCGCGCTGCGCCAGCGCCTGGCGCACCGCCGACTGGGTCGCGCCGCCGGCGAAGATCGGAATGTTCAGGGTCACGCCGATGACGTTGCTGTCCGAGCGCGGCGAGTTGCTGCCGGAGACGCCGTCGCCCCAGCTGGCGTCGCGGCCGACGCTGGCCGCCAGGTTCAGCGTCGGCAGGTGGCCGGCGCGCGCGGCGGAGACGCTGTTCTCGGCCGCCTGCACCTGGTACTGGTAGGCGCGCAGCGAGGGGTTCTTGTCCAGCGCCGAGGCGATCAGGCCGTCGATGTTGCTGCTCTCGGCCGGCAGCTGCGGGCGGAAGTCCTCCGGCAGGCTGCGCAGGTCGCGCACCGGCTGACCGGTGATCTCGGTCAGCGCCTGGTACAGGTCCTGCAGCGAGTTGCGCGCGGTGATCGTGTCGGCGCGCGCCTGGTCGTACTCGGCGCGCGCTTCGTGCACGTCGGTGATCGGCGCCAGGCCCACTTCCAGGCGCTTGTCGGCGTAGTCGAACTGCTTCTTGGCGGCGGCTTCGTTGGTCTCCGCGGCGACCAGCGACTCGATCGCCACCAGCACGTTGAAGTAGGCGGCGGAGGTGCGCACGATCAGGTCGTCGTTGGCCGATTCCAGCGTGTAGTCGGCGGCCAGGCTGTTGGCCTTCTGCGCGCGCAGGGTGGCGAACTGGGCGAAGTTGACCAGCGTCTGCTGGCCCTGGATCGCGTAGCTGCGGCTCTTGCCGGTGCCGGCCAGTTCGCCGGTGCCGCGCTCGATCTCGCTGTGGCTGCGCTGCAGCGACGCAGAGCCGTTCAACTGCGGCAGCAGCGCCGCGCGCGCCTGCACTTCGCCTTCCTTGTTGTATAGCCGGTTCGATTCGGCGGTGGCCAGCTGCGGATCGCTGTTGCGCGCCATTTCGTAGACTTGCAGCAGGTCCGTGGCGTTGGCGGCCAACGGAGACAGCGCGGCGGCCAGCGCCAGGACGAGGGATCGGCGGATCATTGCGGCTTCCTTGGATGGATCAGAATGTGAACTGGGGGACCGGCGCGGCACCGCGCAGGTAGTACGCCAAATCGGTTTCGAACAGCGATTCCACGCGCGGCGCGCCGGCATCGGCGTGGACCAGCACCGCGTCCATGACCGGAGCGCGGCCGCGGATCGCGAACAGCCGGCCGCCGGGACGCAGCCAGGCCAGGAACTGCGCCGGGATCTCGGTGACGGCGGCGGTGACGCAGACCACGTCGAACCGGCGCTCGCTGTGCCAGCCGAACGCGTCGGCGGTTTCGATGCGCACGTTGCTGCCCAGCGCGGCGGCATCCAGGTTGGCGCGCGCACTGGCGGCCAGGGCCGGCTCGATCTCCAGGCTGACCACGTCGCGGCCGAGCTCGCCCAGGCAAGCGCTGACGAAGCCGCTGCCGGTGCCGATCTCCAGTACGTCCTCGCCCGGCTGCAGGTCCAGCGCCTGCAGCATGCGCCCTTCGATCACCGGCTTCATCATGTATTGGCCGTGGCCCAGCGGGATCTCCAGATCGGCGTAGGCCACCGCGCGATGCGCCTGCGGCACGAACAGCTCGCGCGGCAGCCGCGCCAGCACGTCGAGCACGCGCAGGTCGAGCACGTCCCAGGGACGCACCTGCTGTTCAACCATCTTTTCGCGGGCTTGGGAGTAGTCGATCGTCATCTGGGGCATCCAACGCGGTGGGTCGCGCATTTTAGCCGGCCCAAAGGCCGTGCGTATGCTGCAGCATCGCCGCAGGCGGGCCATGGCGCGCAGTGCCGGAAGTCACCGGGCCGGCCTGCCGGGGCGGACTCAGCGCGGCGCATAGGCGCGCAGGAAGAAGTCGACGCTGGCCTGCACATGGGCCTGGATCCGGGCCTGGCTGGGGTCGCGGCACAGGCCGCACATCATCAGCGAGTGCAGTTCGCCCTTGACCAGGCAGAAGAACTGCGAGGCGGCCAGGGGCAGGTCGGGGATCTCCAGCTCGCCGGCGGCGACATGCGCCTGCAGCAGCTGCGCCAGGTCCTGCTGGGTCCGTTTGGGACCGGCATTCCAGAACATCTCGCGCACGTGTTCGTCGCCGGTGCCGGGCGCGAGCATCATGCGATGGGTCGCCATGGCCGCGTCGCTGCCGATCATCGCGAAGAACGCCAGGCCGATTTCCACCAGCTGCGCGCGCAGCGGTCCTTTGCGCGCATGCCCGAACAGGTCGTCGGGCAGCAGCGCCTGGCACTGCGCGCGGACCGCTTCGGCGAACAGGGTCTCCTTGTCGCCGTAGTGGCTGTAGACGGTGAGCTTGGACACGCCGGCCCGCGCGGCGATGCCGTCCATGCTGACCCCGCCGAAGCCCAGTTCGGTGAACAACTGCTTGGCCGCTTCCAGGATCGCCGCGCGCTTGCCCATGTCCTTGGGCCGCCCCGGGCCGGCGGCACGGGTGGAGGATTTGGGGGAGGGGACGACGGAGGGTTTACTGACCATGGCGGCAATACTAGACCAGTCGGTTCGATATTTATACTATACCGTGTAGTGCACTATTGGCTGCGGCGATCTTCATGGTGCCTGCTGGCCAGGCCGTCGGGTGCGACTCGTGCGCCGCCTTGGCCCGAAAAAGCCATGTACACGCCGCCTGGACGATGCTGAACGCAGCGTGCCGCAGCACCCGCGGCGTAGGGAACGTCCTGACATCGGCGGCGAACGCGCAGTGATAAATTGCATTCCTTGCATGGTAGGGGATGGCTGCGCGCTGGCGCGGCGCGATCGGAAGGCAATGGAGCAGGGGGCACACCGTCATTCGACTGTCGGCGGCGCGCACGCGTTGCGCCGCCGCGTGCGCGTCTGCCTGCTGCTGGCGCTGCTGTGCGCTTGCTGCGCGGCAGGTGCGGCAGGTGCGGCAGGTGCGGGCGCCCAGCAGGCGGCGCTGGCCCTGTCCGAACATGCCATCACCGAGCGGCCCACGGTGGTGCGCTGGACCATGGAGGAAGGCCTGCCGCACAACCTGGTGCATGCGCTGGCGCAGGACCGCGACGGCCTGCTGTGGATCGGCACCTGGGAGGGCGTGGCACGTTTCGATGGCCGCGGCTTCACCGTCTTCGATCGGCAGAACACGCCCGGCATGGAGATGTCCGGGGTGTTCGTGATCGTGCCCGAGCGCGAGGGCGGGGTCTTGATCGGCACCGCCTACGACGGCGTGTTCCGCTATGCCGAGGGCAGTTGGGAGCACCTGGGCGACGCGCGTGCGCGGCGGCTGTCGGTGGTCTCGATGCTGCGCGACCGCGACGGTGCGCTGTGGGTCGGCAGCGAGGACGGGTTGTACCGGATCGAGGCCGATGGCCGCCTGAGCGCCGTCGGCGCTGCGGCCGGTTTGCCGAAGACGCGGGTCGCGGCGCTGCTGCAGCAGGCCGATGGCGGCGTGCTGGTCGGCACCGCGCAGGGCCTGTTCCGCCTCGACCCCGCCACGACGCGCGCGCAGCGCTGGGGCCGCACCGCGGCGATGCGCGTGGCGCCGGTGCGGCGCCTGGGCCACGACCGCGACGGCGGATTGCTGGTCGCCGGCGATGCCGGCGTGTTCTGGCTGCATGCCGACGGCACGCTGCAGTGGTTGCGCCAGGGCCAGCGGGTCGACGCCGCGCTGCAGGATCGCCAGGGCCAGCTGTGGACCAGCCTGTCCAGCGGCCAGCTACTGCGGCGTTCGCGCAACGGCGCCAGCGAGGAGATGCTGTCGATCTCCGGCGTGGTCAGCCCGGCGCTGATCGAAGACCGCGAAGGCCTGATCTGGGCCGGCAGCACCGACGGCCTGTTTCGCGTCGCCGCGGGCGATGCCGGCGGCCTGACCCGGCGCGACGGCCTCTCCGGCGACTACGTGCGCGTGGTGCGGCAGAGCGCCGACGGCGCGATCTGGATCGGTCATGCGGCGGGGCTCGACCGCTGGCAGCGCGGCCGCGTCGGCGCGCTGCGCATCGCCACCGGCGGTCGCGACCCGTCGGTGCTGGCGCTGGCGCCGGCCAACGACGGCGGCATGTGGGTCGGCACCTACGACCAGGGCGTGCTGCTGCTGGCGGCCGACGGCGCGGTCCGGCAGCGCCTCGGGACCGAGGCCGGCGTGCCGCGCACGATGGTGCGCGCGCTGCTGCAGGATGCGGACGGCGGCCTGTGGATCGGCAGCAATGCCGGCCTGATCCATCGCCGCGGCGGCCGCAGCCGCGTGTACACCGTGGCCGACGGGCTGCCGGCGGCGCAGGTGCAGGCGCTGTACCGCGACCGTGCCGGGGTGCTGTGGATCGGCACCAGCGACGGCATCGCCTCGCTGTCGGCGAGCGGCGCGCTGCGGGCGTGGCCGAGCGGCGCCGCGTTCCCGGCGCACAACGCGTTCGATTTCCTGGGCGATGCCGACGGCTCGCTGTGGATCGCCAGCGACCGCGGCCTGCTGCGGCTGCGCGGCGACCGCTTCCAGGTCTACGACCATCGGGTCGGACTGCCGCGCGACAAGCTGTTCCGGATCATCGACGACGGCCACGGCCATCTGTGGGCGACCAGCAACCAGGGCGTGTTCCGCATCGCCCGCGACAGCATCGCGCAACTCGATGCCGGCCGCCGCACGCAGCTGGCGGTGGACGCGGTCGACCGCAGCGACGGCATGCCCGGCAGCCAGGGTAACGGCAGCAGTGCGCCGGCCGGCTGGCTGACCCGCGACGGCACCTTGCTGATCCCGACCTCGGCCGGCCTGGCCCTGATCGACCCGGCGCTGCCCAGCCGGCATGCGCTGCGCGCGCCGGCGGTGGTGGTCGAGCGGCTGCAGGTCGACGGCCGCGAACAGCCGCTGCGCCACGACTACCGCTTGCACGGCAGCGTCGGTCGGCTCGCCGTCGACTATGCGGGGCTGAGCTTCCGCTCGCCGGACAAGGTGCGCTACCGCTATCGCCTGCATGGCTTCGACCGGCAGTGGATCGACGCCGGCAGCAGCGAGACTGCGGTCTACACCAACCTGCCGCCGGGCAGCTATCGCCTGGAGATACAGGCCACCACCAGCGCGATGGACTGGTCGCGCAGCGCGCTGGTCGGACGCACCTCGCTGCAACTGGAGCTGGTGCCGCCGTTCTGGCAGCGCGGCCCGTTCGTGGTGATCGCGGCGATCGCCTGCAGCGGCCTGCTGATGTGGTGGTACCGCAGCCGCAGCCATCGCTACCTGCGCCGCCAGCGCCGGCTCAACCGCATCATCGCCGAGCGCACCCACGAGCTGCGCGCGAAGAACCTGGCGCTGAAGCTGGCCGATCGCGAACGCGACGAACTGGTGCGCAAGCTCGCCCACCAGGCCGGCCATGACGCGCTGACCGGCCTGCCGAACCGGCGCACCGCCGACCCGCACCTGACCGCGGCGCTGGAGCGCGCGCTGGCCAAGCCGGCGCCGCTGTGCGTGGCCTTGCTGGACATCGACAACTTCAAGCGGATCAACGACACGCACGGGCACGAACTCGGCGACGAAGTGCTGCGCCGGGTCGGCGAAGCGTTGCGTGCCAGCCTCGGCGAGCAGGCGTTCGCCGCGCGCCATGGTGGCGAGGAATTCCTGCTGGTCTTGCCGGGCCTGGACCGCGAACAGGCGCGGGCGCGGCTGGACGAGCTGCGCCGCCGCGTCGCCGCGATCGTGGTCCTCGATGGCGACGGCCGTGCGCTGCAATGCACCGCCAGCATCGGCTTCGCCTGCCTGGCCCCGACGCTGCAGACCCGCCGCGAACTGCTGGCCCTGGCCGACCAGCGCCTGTACCAGGCCAAGCGCGAGGGACGCGATCGGGTGATCGGGTAGGGCGCAATCGCGAGACGGCAGCGCGCGCCCTTGTAGGAGCGGCTTCAGCCGCGACAGGATCCGGCGCTGCAGGCCCGCCGTGCAATGTGTCGCGGCTGAAGCCACTCCTACAGACGCGATTCACGCGGCCTGACTCGGGCGCGACCGCTACCTATCTGCGCAGCGGCCGAAGGCCGTTACCAATCTCCAATCCCTACTCCCGAATCCCCGCCGCCTGCAGCCGCTCCACCACCGCGCGTGCCGCCGCATTGGTGGAAATGCCCTGGCCCGGCGCGGCGAGGTCGGCGGTGAAGGCCTGCGCGTCGAGCGCGGCGTCCACGGCCTGTTCGATCGCCTCGGCTTCGGCGCTCAGGCCCAGCGAATGGCGCAGCAGCAGCGCGGCGCTGAGGATGGTGGCGTAGGGATTGGCGATGCCCTTGCCGGCGATGTCCGGGGCCGAGCCGTGGATCGGCTCGTACAGGCCGATCCGGCCTTCGCCCAGCGACGCCGACGGCAGCAGGCCCAGCGAGCCGGCCAGCATCGAGGCCTCATCGGTGAGGATGTCGCCGAACATGTTCTCGGTGACGATCACGTCGTACTCGCGCGGCTTGGCCAGCAGGTGCATGGCCATCGAATCGACCAGCTGGTGCTCCAGGCGCACGTCCGGGAACTCGTCGCGGCCGATGCGCGCGGCCACGTCGCGCCACAGCCGCGAGGTCTCCAGCACATTGGCCTTGTCCACCGAGGTGACGTGGTTGCGGCGCTGCTGCGCCAGCCGGAACGCGCTGCGCAGCACCCGCTCGATCTCCTCGACGCTGTAGCGGCACAGGTCGCTGGCGTCGGTGGCGCTGCGGGTCTTGTCGCCGAAGTAGATGCCGCCGGTCAGCTCGCGCACCACCACGATGTCCACGCCGGTGAGCAGATGCGACTTGATCGGCGAGGCGTCCAGCGCCGCCGGGTGCGGCTTGACCGGGCGCAGGTTGGCGAACAGGCCCAGGCCGCGGCGGATCGCCAGCAGGCCCTGCTCGGGGCGGATCGTGGCATTGGGATCGGACCATTTCGGCCCGCCGACCGCGCCCAGCAGCACCGCGTCGGCCTGCTGGCAGGCGGCCAGCGTCGCCGCCGGCAGCGGCTCGCCGTGGCGGTCGATGGCGATGCCGCCGATGTCGTGTTCGTGGAACTCGAACGTGTGCTGGTAGCGGCGGGCGATGGTGCGCAGCACCGACACCGCCGCGGCGGTGACTTCAGGGCCGATGCCGTCGCCGGGCAGGACGACGATGTCAGCGTGCATGGGCGGCCTCGTACTGTGCGATGAAGGGTTCGCGCAGCAGCAGGTAGCCGAGTTCGTCGACGCCTTCGAGCAGGCAGGTCTGCGAGAACTCGTCGAGCGGGAAGGCGTAGACCCGGCCGTCGGGCGTGCGCAGTTCGCGCGCGGCCACGTCCACGGTCAGCGCGTCGTCCGGACGCTGCATCAGCGTCTGCACGTCGGCCTCGGCCAGCACGATCGGCAGCAGCCCGTTCTTGAGGCTGTTGTTGCGGAAGATGTCGGCGATCTCGCTGCTGACGATGGCGCGCAGGCCCAGGTCGGTCAGCGCCCACGGCGCGTGCTCGCGCGAGGAGCCGCAGCCGAAGTTGCGCCCGGCCAGCAGGATCTGGCGGCCGGCGTTGTGCGGCTGGTTGAACGCGAACTCCGGGTTCGGCGTGCCGTCGGCCTGCCAGCGCCAGTCGTTGAACGCATTGCGGCCGAGGCCGGCGCGCTCGGTGGTGGACAGGAACCGCGCCGGGATGATCTGGTCGGTGTCGATGTTGGTCTGGCGCAGCACCACGCTGGCCGAGGTGAGGGCGGCGAATCCGGCCATCAGCAGGTCTCCTGGGACACGGTGGCAGGTGCGGCGGCCGCGTCGGCCGGCGTCGCCGGCGGCAGCGCAGGGGTCGGCACGTGCGGCGGCAGCAGCGGCTTGCCGCGGTGGGCGAAGGCGCGGGTGGTCGCGGCGACGAAGGTCAGCGTGGCCGCGAGCGCGGCGATGTGCGGCACCATCACGCGACCTCCGCGAACAGCGTGCGCGGGTCGCTGACCTGGCCGTTCACCGCGGCCCACGCCGCGGTCATCGGCGAGGCCAGCAGGGTGCGCGCGCCGGGGCCCTGGCGGCCTTCGAAATTGCGGTTGCTGGTGCTCACCGCCAGTTGCCCCGGCGCGACCAGGTCGCCGTTCATCGCGATGCACATCGAGCAGCCGGATTCGCGCCATTCGGCGCCGGCGGCGCGCACCACCTCGTGGATGCCTTCGGCCTCGGCCTGGCGCTTGACGATCTCCGAGCCCGGCACCACCAGCATGCGCACGTTCGGCGCGACGCGGCGGCCGCGCAGCACCTGCGCCACTTCGCGCATGTCGCTGAGCCGGCCGTTGGTGCAGGAACCGACGAACACCACGTCCACCGGGGTGCCGATCAGCGCATGGCCGGATGCGAAGTGCATGTAGTCCAAGCCCTTCTGCGCGGCCGCGTCCTGCGCCGCCGGGATCGGCACGTCCACCGCGATCGCGGTGCCGGGGTGGGTGCCCCAGGTCAGGGTCGGGCGGATGTCGCGCGCGTCGATGCGCACCTCCACGTCGAAGCGCGCGCCCGGATCGCTGCGCAGCTGCGACCAGCGCTGCACCGCGGCGTCGAACTCCGCGCCTTTGGGCCCGCGCGGCGTGTTCGCCATCCAGTCGAAGGTGATCTGGTCAGGCGCGACCATGCCGGCGCGCGCGCCGGCCTCGATCGACATGTTGCACAGGGTCATGCGCTGCTCCATGTCCATCGCTTCGATGGTGGAGCCGCGGTATTCGAGCACGTGGCCGGTACCGCCGTTGACCCCGATCACGCCGATGATGTGCAGGATCACGTCCTTGGCGCCCACGCCCGGCGCCAGCGGCCCGTCGACGCTGATCGCCATGGTCTTGGCCTTGCGCTGCAGCAGGCACTGCGTGGCCAGCACGTGGCCGACCTCGCTGGTGCCGATGCCGAACGCCAGCGCGCCGAACGCGCCGTGGGTGGAGGTGTGGCTGTCGCCGCAGACGATGGTCATGCCGGGCTGGGTGAAGCCCTGCTCGGGCGCGATCACGTGCACGATGCCGCGGTTGTCCGAGGCCATGTCGAACAGTTCGATGCCGTAGTCGGCGCAGTTGCGCGCGAGCATGTCCACCTGCGCCTCGGAGGCCTTGGTGTAGTACGGCAGCTTGCCGTCGGCGCCGCGCGGCAGGGTCGGCGTGGAGTGGTCCATCGTCGCCTTGGTGCGGTCGGGCCGGCGTGGCTTGAGGCCGCGCGACTTCAGTTCGGTGAACGCCTGCGGCGAGGTCACCTCGTGGATCAGGTGCAGGTCGATGTACAGCACCGCCGGAGCGGTGCTGCTTTCGGGGACGACGACGTGCGCGTCCCACAGCTTGTCGTACAGGGTACGGGGGGTCGAAGACATTACGGGACTACCTGGCAGGGACGCTGGGCGAGGGTGGGAACGGAGCAGGGTGCATGGCGACGATGACGGGGGCGTGGCCGCTCAGGCGGCCGCCGTCGCGGCGCCGGCGTGCGCGCCCTGGCGCTGGCGCAGCACGCGGTTGGCCACGTCCAGCCAGGCCAACGCGCTGGCCTCGATGATGTCGCGGCTGGTGCCGGTGCCGTCGTACTCGACTTCGCCGTGGCGCACGCTGAGGTTGGCCTCGCCGCGCGCATCGGCGCCGATGCCGACGCTGTGCACCTGGTAGCTGTCCAGGGTCAGCTGCACGCCGGTGGCGGCGGCGAGCGCGGCGAACAGCGCATCCACCGGGCCATCGCCTTCGGCGCGCTCGGTGACCCGCTGGCCGTCCGGATCGGACAGCTCGACCTGCGCGCTGGCGCGCTGGCCGCGGTCGCTGACGGTCATCGACGCGAGCCGGTAGCCCTGGCTTTCCGGCGCGTCCTGCATCATCGCCTGCAGGTCGGCGTCGTTGACCACGCGCTGCTGCTCGCACAGCGCCTTGAACGCCTCGAACGCCAGGTTCAGTTCGGCTTCCTCCAGCACGTAGCCCAGCGCGCGCAGGCGCTGCTCGACCGCGGCGCGGCCGCTGTGGCGGCCCAGCACCATCTGCGAGGACTCCCAACCCACGTCTTCCGGACGCATGATCTCGTAGGTGCCGCGGTGGCGCAGCATGCCGTGCTGGTGGATGCCCGATTCGTGGGCGAAGGCGTTGCCGCCGACGATCGCCTTGTTGCGCTGCACCGGCATGCCGACCAGCCGCTGCAGCAGCTGCGAGCTGGCGACGATGCGTTGGGTGTTGATCGCGGTGTCGATCTCGTAGAACGCGTTGCGCACCTTCAGCGCCATCGCGATCTCTTCCAGCGCGCAGTTGCCGGCGCGCTCGCCGATGCCGTTGATGGTGCATTCCACCTGCCGCGCGCCGCCTTCCACCGCGGCCAGCGAGTTGGCCACGGCCAGGCCCAGGTCGTTGTGGCAATGGGTGCTGAAGATCACCCGCTCGGCGCCGGGCACGCTGGCGATCAGCCGCGCGAACATGCCGCGGATCTCTTCGGGTGTGGTGAAGCCGACCGTGTCGGGCAGGTTGATGGTGGTGGCGCCGGCGGCGATCGCCACTGCGGCGACCTCGGCCAGGAAATCCTCCTCGGTGCGGGTGGCGTCCTCGGCCGAGAATTCCACGTCGTCCACGTACTGGCGCGCCAGCGAGACGTGCTTGCGTACCGATTCCAGCACCTGCTCGCGGCTCATCCGCAGCTTGTGCTCGCGGTGCAGCGGGCTGGTCGACAGGAACACGTGCAGGCGCGGCTTGGCCGCCGCTTCCAGCGCGCGCGCCGAGATTTCGATGTCGGTGGCCAGGCAGCGCGACAGCACCGCCAGGGTCGGCTCGCGCAATTCGCGGCCGATCAGCGCCATCGCCTCGCGGTCGGACTGCGAACTGGCCGGGAAGCCGGTCTCGATGATGTCCACGCCCAGCTCGGCCAGGGCGCGCGCCATGACCAGCTTCTGCGGCGGGGTCATGCTGCAGCCGGGGGATTGCTCGCCGTCGCGCAGGGTGGTGTCGAAAATGCGGATGCGGGGGGTCTGGGAAGAAGACGAAGTGTTCACCAGATGGTTTCCTCTACGGCGGCGGTGGCTGGCGGATGGGGGGGCGTGGGCATGGGACGGCGTGGAGCGGGCGGAGCGGCGGCGAGCTGGCTGCGAAGTCGCTCGGTGTTGCGGCGGCGCGGCTTGCGCGGCGTGCGCGGACGCACCTCCGACAGCAGCGTCGCCAGCACGCCGGCGTCGATGTTGCCGCCGGACACCACCGCGCACTTGCGCTTGCCGGAGACGCGGCGGCCGGCGGCCAGCGCCAGCGCGCCGGCGCCCTCGGCGATGACGTGCTCCTCCAGCGCCAGGCGCACCAGCGTCTCGCGCAGTTCCGCCTCGCGCACGATCACCACGTCGTCGAGCAGGCTGGCGCACAGCCGGCGGGTGATGAATCCGGGGATTTTAACCTTGACGCCGTCGGCCAGGGTGGGCACCGGGTCCACGGCGCGGATATCGCCGCGGATCGCCCGCGCCATCGAATCCACGCCTTCGACCTGCGCACCGACGATGCGCACGCCCTGCGAGCGCAGCGCCAGGGCCACGCCGGCGGCCAGGCCGCCGCCGCCGATCGGCACGATCACCACGTCCGGCGCATGCGCGGCCAGCTCGATGCCGACCGTGCCCTGGCCGGCGATCACGTCCGGGTCGTCGAACGCGGACAGGAAGCGGTAGCCGTTCTGCTCGGCCAGCTCGCGGGCGAAGGCGAAGGCCTCGTCGTAGCTGTTGCCGTGCTGGCGCACGGTGGCGCCCCAGTGCGCGACGCCGGCGATCTTGGTCTGCGGCGCGCCGTGCGGCATCACCGTGATCGCCTGCACGCCCAGCCGGTGCGCGGCCCAGGCCACGCCCTGCGCATGGTTGCCGGCCGAGGCGCAGATGATCGTGCGCTCGTCGCCGCGCTCCAGCCCGGCCAGCAGCGCGTTCAGCGCGCCGCGCACCTTGTAGGATCCGGTGCGCTGCAGATTCTCCAGCTTCAGCCACACGCCGAAGCGCTCGGCGTAGTGCACCGGCGTCGGCGGCAGGTAACGGCGCAGCCGCGCCTGCGCGGCCAGCACGTCGGCGACGCTGACCGCTACGTCGCCTACGTCCGGTTCCTGCGAGGCGGGGCGGTCGGGGTCAGGCATGGGGCGGCCGCGGGACCGGGGACCGGGGACCGGGGACCCGGAAAAGCGGGTTGGCGCGAAGAAGCGATCTCCATGGAAGAAGGCCCCTCCGCGGGCGAGCGGAAGCTTGCGGACGGCGCGCGACGCACGAGGCGCCGGCAATGCCCATCCCGGGTCCCCGGTCCCCGGTCCCTGGTCCCGTGCGCGTCACGGCGCCCCATCCAACGCGGTCACCCGCACCGACTCGCAGTCGTACACCTTCTCCATCTGCAGGCGCAGGCTTTCGCCCGGGCGGTTGCCGTCGACCACCATCTGCAGGTGCCAGCGGCCGGCGTCGTCGGCCACCGGCGCGCCGGTGATCGACAGCGGCGCGAAGCCGCGCCGCTCGGCCATGCCGATCGCGCGCAGCAGCGCGCCTTCGGCCGGCTTCAGCACCAGGTCAAGCTGGTATCGCATGGGGGGTCTCCTGGCGCTGGGTCGCGGGATTGCTTTCCAGCATGGTGCTGTTGGCGGTGTTCGGCGGCACCAGCGGCCACACGTTGGCGCGCGCGTCGATGGCCACGTGCAGCAGCGCCGGGCCCGGCTGCGCCAGCAGTTCGGCCAGCCCGTCCTCGACCTGGCCGCGCGCGGTGATGCGCTTGGCCGGGATGCCGAACACCTGCGCCAGCGCGGCGAAATCCGGGTTGTCGGACAGGTCGATCTCGCTGTAGCGCTCGGCGAAGAACAGTTCCTGCCACTGCCGCACCATGCCCAACGAACTGTTGTCCAGCAGCACGATCTTCACCGGCAGCTTGCAGCGCGCGATGGTGACCAGCTCCTGCACGTTCATCATGAAGCTGCCGTCGCCGCTGACCAGCACCACGGTGCGGTCCGGGCAGGCGAACTGCGCGCCCATCGCCGCCGGCAGGCCGAAGCCCATCGTGCCCAGCGCGCCGCTGGTCAGGTGGTTGCGCGGATGGTTGAAGCGGCAATGTTGCGCGACCCACATCTGGTGCTGGCCGACGTCGCAGGCGATGATGGTGTCGGCCGGGGCCAGCTCGCTCAGCCGCTTCAGCAGGCCGGGCGCGTAGATGTCATCGCCCGGCGCGTCGTAGCGGGCGCCGAACTTCTCGCGATGGCCGACGCAGCGCGCGTGCCAGGCCTCGCAGGTGCTGGTGGCCGTGCACAGGGTGCGCAGCGCTTCGGCCACGTCGCCGGGCACCGCGATGTCGGCATGGCGCAGCTTGGAGATCTCGCAGGCGTCGGCATCCAGGTGGATGACCCGCGCGAACGGGGCGAACTCGGCCAGCTTGCCGGTGGCGCGGTCGTCGAAACGGGCGCCGACCACGATCAGCAGGTCCGATTCCTGCACCGCCATGTTGGCGGCGCGGGTGCCGTGCATGCCGAGCATGCCCAGGTAGTGCGGATGCCCGTGCGGCAACGCGCCCAGCCCGCGCAGGGTCAGCACGGTGGGGATGCGGGTGCTGTCGACGAACTGGCGGAACGCGTCCACCGCGTCGGCCAGGGCGATGCCGCCGCCGCCGTAGATGACCGGCTTCTCGGCGCCGGCGATCGCCGCCAGCGCTTCGGCCAGGGCCTCGGCGTGCGGCGACGGCGGCACCGGCACCGCGGCCGGCACGTGGTCGGGCAGGTGCGAGGCGTCGCCCAGCTGCACGTCCTTGGGCAGGTCGATCAGCACCGGCCCCGGACGCCCTTCGCGGGCGATGCGGAACGCGTCGCGCAGCACCTGCGGCAGGTCGTCCACGCGGCGCACCAGGAAGCTGTGCTTGACGATCGGCAGGGTCAGCCCGAACACGTCCAGTTCCTGGAACGCGTCGGTGCCCAGCAGCGGCGTGGCGACCTGCCCGGTCAGGCAGATCATCGGCACCGAGTCCAGCATCGCGTCGGCGATGCCCGTGACCAGGTTGGAGGCGCCCGGGCCGGAAGTGGCGACGCAGACCCCGACCCGGCCGCTGGCGCGGGCGTAGCCGTTGGCGGCCAGTGCCGCGCCCTGCTCGTGGCGGACCAGGATGTGCTTGAGCTGGCTGTCTACCAGCGCGTCGTAGAACGGCATGATGGTGCCGCCCGGATAGCCGAACAGCGTGTCCACGCCTTCGGCTTCCAGGGCCTGCGTCAGCCAGCGCGCGCCGTTGCGGGGCGTGCCGTGAGCGGAGGAGTTCATACGGTGGCGACCTTTCGGTGAAAGCGGGTGGGGGAGCCGCGGATTACGCGGCTTGCTGGCCGGTGGCCGGCTTGGCGGCAGCCGCCTCGCCGTTCAACCAGACCATCTTGGCGCGCAGCTGCTTGCCGACCACTTCGATCGGGTGCTCCAGGTCGGCCTGCTTGAACTTGGTGTAGTTGGGCAGGCCGGCTTCGTATTCGGCGACCCAGTTCTTGGTGAAGGTGCCGTTCTGGATGTCGGTCAGCACGTCGCGCATGCGCTCCTTGGTGGCCGCGTCGATGACCCGCGGGCCGCTGACGTAGTCGCCGTACTGCGCGGTCTCGGAAACGAACTCGAGCATGCGGGTGATGCCGCCTTCGTAGAACAGGTCCACGATCAGCTTCAGTTCGTGCAGCACTTCGTAGTAGGCGATTTCCGGCTGGTAGCCGGCTTCCACCAGCACTTCGAAACCGGCCTGGACCAGCGACGAGGCGCCGCCGCACAGCACCGCCTGCTCGCCGAACAGGTCGGTCTCGGTCTCTTCCTTGAAGGTGGTCTTGATCAGGTTGGCGCGCGCACCGCCCAGGCCGGCGGCGTACTCAAGCGCGAACTGTTCGGCCTTGCCGCTCTTGTCCTGGTACACCGCCCAGATGCACGGCACGCCGCGGCCGATCTCGTACTCGCGGCGCACCAGCGCGCCCGGGCCCTTCGGCGCGACCAGCACCACGTCCAGGTCGGCGCGCGGCTTGATCATGTCGAAATGCACGTTCAGGCCGTGCGCGAACAGCAGGCAGGCGCCCTGCTTCATGTTCGGCGCCAGCACCTCGTCGTACAG
The DNA here is from genome assembly GCF_025666195.1 of Xanthomonas sp. CFBP 8443. Classification (NCBI taxonomy): domain Bacteria; kingdom Pseudomonadati; phylum Pseudomonadota; class Gammaproteobacteria; order Lysobacterales; family Lysobacteraceae; genus Xanthomonas; species Xanthomonas sp. CFBP 8443. The sequence goes on along the minus strand of NZ_CP102592.1, from coordinate 4,127,146 downwards.
CGTCTTCTGCACCATGTCCGGGGTCAGCACCGCGACCAGGTCGGCGTCCTTGACCGCCTCGGCGGGGCTCTTGACCACGAAGCCGTCGGCCTGCGCCTTGGCTTCGGTCGGGCCGCCCGCGCGCAGGCCGACAGTGACGTCGAAGCCGGACTCGCGCAGGTTCAGCGCGTGCGCGCGGCCCTGGCTGCCGTAGCCGACGATGGCGATCTTGGTGGTGGGCTGGGCGGAACTGGTCATGGGGCGGATTTCCTCGGGACGGTGTGGGTAGGAAGGGGTTTGCGTTTCGCGGTTACTAAAATGAAAAACCCCGCGCCGTTGCCGGTGCGGGGTCTGATCGAATCCAGGCTGCTTGTCGCTTACACGCCGGTTCGTCCCGCACTTGTGGGCGAGGTAATAAGCACGAGTACGAGGAGCGACGCGGCGGCGTCCGCGCGCAGCGCGGCGGGCAGGCGGGTCGGCTTCGGGCTGGTGTGGCGATGCAACATGCAGCGAGATAAACATGGGCTTTGCGGCACTGTCAACCCCGTCGCCGATGCGCGCTGGCGAATGTGCCGAAAGCCGCACCAGGACAGCATCGTTACGCCTGAAACGGTGCTCCGGTGCGGTGCATGCGCGGCCGATTGCGCGGAATATCGGCGGCGTTCGCTCCTCCCTGGGGTATGCCATCCGGCGTCAACAGGCGGTCGCGATCCTGCGGTAATCTGGCGCCGCTCCTGCCATGCGGTCGTCGGCAGGCCGCCCTTTCCCGTTCGACGAATCCGGCGCATGCACTCCGAACCTCTTCCCGTGGCTGTCGCGCGCAAGGCCTCCGCGTCGGCGGTGGCCGACAGCGAGCAGGTCACCCGCCTGCTGCAGCGCTGGCGCGGCGGCGACGCCCAGGCCGAGGCGCAGTTGCTGGAGCTGGTCTATGCCGCGCTGCGCGACATGGCCGCCGCGCGCATGGCCGCGCGCCACGACGATGCCTTGCTGCAGCCGACCGCACTGGTCCACGAGGCCTTGCTGCGCATGCTCGACGCCAACGTGGAATACCGCGACCGCGTGCATTTCTTCGCCCTGGCCTCGTTGAAGATGCGCGCGGTGCTGGTCGACTACGCGCGCGCCAACCTGGCCGCCAAGCGCGGCGGCGGGGCGATGATGATGACCCTGTCGCATGCCGACCACGACGGCGCCGCGGCCAGCGAGGAATACCAGGTGCTGGCCCTGCACCAGTCGCTGCAGCGCTTCGCCGGGTTCGATCCGCGCGCGGCGCATGCGGTGGAGCTGGCCTATTTCGGCGGCATGACCCATGACGAGATCGCCTGCCTGCTGGAGGTGTCGGTGCCGACCGTCGAGCGCGACCTGCGCATCGCCCGCGCCTGGCTCAAGCGCGAACTCAGCGCCGAACCGGGCCGCCCATGAGCGAACGCTGGCAACAGGTGCGGCACTTGTTCGAAGCGGTCTGCGACCTGCCGCCGCCGCAGTGGCAGCCGACCCTGGAGCGGCTCAGCCACGATCCGGCGCTGGTGCAGGAGGTGCTGGACCTGCTCGCCGCGCAGACCGTGCAGCTGCAGCAACTGGCCGAGCCGTTGCGGGCGCTGGCCGGGCGCATGGCGGCGCCGGAACTGGGGGTGGGCGACCGGCTCGGCCCGTGGCGGCTGACCCGCTTCCTGGCCAGCGGCGGCATGGGCAGCGTGTTCGTCGCCGAGCGCGCGGACGAGCAGTACCAGCGGCAGGTGGCGGTGAAACTGCTGCGCGGCCTGCCCGACGCGCTGACCGCGCAGCGGCTGGCCGCCGAACGGCAGATCCTGGCGAGCCTGCAGCATCCCAACATCGCGCGCCTGTACGACGGCGGCGCCACCCCGGGCGGGCAGCCGTACCTGGTGATGGAGTACGTCGACGGCGTCGCCCTGGACCGCTACCTGCAGGCGCAGGCGCTGGACCTGCCGGCGCGGCTGCAGTTGTTCCTGCGCATCTGCCGCGCGGTGCAGGCGGCGCACCAGCGCCTGGTGCTGCACTGCGACCTGAAGCCGGGCAACGTGCTGGTCCGCGCCGACGGCGAGCCAGTGCTGCTGGACTTCGGCATCGCCCGGCTGCAGGACGCGGCCGACGGCGCCGAGCGCGGGCGCTTCTGCACGCCGCCCTACGCCAGCCCGGAGCTGCTGGCCGGGCAGCCGGTGGGCGTGGCCGGCGACGTCTACAGCCTGGGCGTGATGCTGGTGGAAGTGTTGGCCGGGCAACGCCTGCCGGCGCAGACCAGCGCCGGCGCCTGCCCGCGCCCCAGCGCGCTGACGCAGTTGCCGGCGCTGCGCCGGAAACTGCGCGGCGATCTGGACGCGATCGCGGCCAAGGCCTGCGCGGTGGATCCGGCGCAGCGCTATGCCAATGTCGCCGACCTCGCCGCCGATCTGCAGCGCTATCTCGGCCGTTATCCGGTGCACGCGCGCCGCGGCGGACGCCGCTATGCGCTGTCGCGGCTGTTGCGCCGGCGCTGGAAGGAGAGCGCGGCGGTCGCGGCGATGCTGCTGCTCAGCGGCGGCTTCATGTGGCGGCTGCTCGATACGCGCGCGCAGGCGCAGCGCGAAGCGGCGATCGCGCAGCAGGTGAGCCAATTCCTGACCGCCGCGTTCGATGCCGCCGATCCGCGCAAGCGCGGCGCCCGCGGCACCGAGACCATCAGCGCGCGGCAGGTGCTGGACAGCTGCGCGATGCAGTTGGACCAGGGACTGGCGCAGTCGCCGGCGGTGCGCGCGCGGCTGCGCGCGACGCTGGGCCTGGCCTACATGAATCTCGGCCAGGAAGAACGCGCCGAGGCGATGCTGCGCCAGGCGGCGACCGAACTGCAGAGCGCGCAGGTCGACGAGCCCGCGCTGGCGGCGGCGGCGTGGAGCGATCTGGCGACGCTGCTGGCCAATGGCGAACGCGGCGACGATGCGCAGGCGGCGGGCCGGCAGGCGCTGGCGCTGGCCACGCGCAGCGGCGATCTCGATGCGCTGGCCAAGGCGACCAATGCGCTGGGGCTGGGCCTGCACCGCGCCGCGCGCTACGCCGAGGCGCAGGCCATGCTGCAACGCTCGCTGGCGCTGCGCCGGCAGCCCGGGGTCAAGGTCGATGGCGGCGTGGCCACCGTGCTGCACAACCTTGGCCTGGTGTTCAAGGCGCAGGGCCAGTACGCCCAGGCCGAGCAGTGGTTTCGCCAGGCCCTGGCGATGAAGCGGCGCGAGTACGGCACGCGCAGCGTCGACTATCTCACCAGCGCCGATGCGCTGGCGCAGTCGCTGGCCGAACAGGGCGCGCTTGGCGCGGCCGCGGCGCAGCTGGCGCAGAACCTGGAGCTGGCGCGCGCGCTGTACGGCGAGCGCAGCGAGCAGGTCGCCAGCGCGGAGAACGAACTGGCCTCGGTGCAGCAGGATGCCGGCGACTACGCCGCCGCGCGCAGCCACTACGCGCGCGCGCTGGCGCTGTTGCCCGGGCTGGGACTGGAGGGCAGCGTCGACCACGCGCGTTACCTCAACAACCTGGCCACGCTGGAAGAATCGCGCGGCGCGCTGGCCACGGCCGAAGCCCTGTACCGGCAGTCGTGGCAGATCCGGCGCCAGCGTCTGGGCGCGGACAATCCGATGACGCTCAACGCCGAAGGCAACCTCGGCCGCATGCTGATGCGCCAGGATCGCCTGGCGGAAGCCGAGCCGCTGCTGACGCGCGCCGCCGACGGCATGGCGCGGCTGTACGCGGCCGATCATCCACGGCGGCTGATCCAGGGCATGACCCGGATCGAATGGTCGATGCGCCGCGGCGACCTGGCGCGCGCGCGGCGCGAACTGGACGCGCTGCAACCGGCGTCGGGATGGCCGTCGCCGCAACTGCAGCGACGCCGCGACGCGCTCGCCGCGGAGCTGGCGCAGCGCGCCGGCGACGTGGCGCAGGCGGTACGCGACTGGCAGCGGCTGGTGCAGGCCAACCAGACCGAACTGGGTGCGGACGCGGTGCCGACGGCGATGTCGCGGGTCGCGCTGGCCGAGGCCCTGCTCGCCGCCGGGCGCCATGGCGAGGCGCAGGTGCAACTGCGGCAGGCGCAGCCGGTGCTGACCGCGCAGCTGGCGCCGGAGGCCGACGCGCTGCGTCGCCTGCTCGCCGGCCAGGCGCTGGCGTCGCGCTAGGCGGTTTCGCTGCGCTTCCACTGGTGAGCGCTGCAAGAACGCTGCCTCGATGCGCGCAACCAACGCCTTTCCACTATTGGCCGATCGAGTTCGCGCCACCGCGCTAAAGCAGCCTTGGCCGGGGTCGGCCATGAGCCGCGACGCAGGTGATCGGCGACCTTCCACCGGACCGTCGGCTGAAGCGCCAGTGCATGCGATGCCTGCGCAGATTCCATGGGTGCCGCTTCCTGTGACCGGTTGCGCGCAAGGTGAGGGATCACCGTTCCAGGCGCGGCAAGCGCGCGGCGGCATTGCATCGCGATGGCCCGTCGCCGGCAGGTGCGGGCGTACCGCGCAGCGACGACAATATCCGCCCCTGCCGGAGCCTGCCGATGGATCGTACCGACGAACAACCGCCTGCCGCGCCCGACGAGGCCGCCAGCGCCGAACGCATCGCCTATGAGTGGAGCCTGCTCGGCGATCCGCCGCCGGCCGCGGCGCCGCACCTGCAGCGCAAGGCGCCGTTGCCGACGCTGCTGGACGACGCGCGCATCGCCGCCGCATTGCGGCTGATGGAGCGCAACCCGGCCGGGCCGCTGTCGCTGGATGCAATCGCCGGCCACGTCGGGCTGAGCCCGTTCCATTTCCAGCGCACGTTCCTCGAGGCCATGGGCGAGACCCCGAGCGCCTACCTGCGCCGGGTGCGCCTGGACCGCGCGGCGATGAACCTGGCGATGAGCAACACGCCCGTGCTGGACATCGCGCTGACCTGCGGCTACGCCAGCCACGAGGCCTTCATCCGCGCGTTCCAGCGCCAGTTCGGATTGGTGCCCAGCCAGTACCGCGCCTTCGCGCGGCAGGTGTCGGTCGGCCCGGCGCCGGGCGACGCCGAACGCGCCGCACAGGCGCGCGTGGCCCGGCACGGCGGCCAGCGCCTGCTGGCGCTGCGCTTCTTCGGCCCGTGGACCGAGGTGGAGGACTATTGGCGCCGCTTCGCCGAGGTCCTGCGCGGGATCGGCGTCGACCCGGACGCGTGCCAGGCGGTCGGCGTGATCAAGGACACGCCCGAGATCACCCCGGCACCGATGCTGCGCTACGACTGCGCGATCGTGGACACCGGCATCGATGCGGGCGGCAGCGCGCTGACCGCGATCGACTTCGAACCCGGGCGCTACGTGTCGCTGCGCCACCAGGGCGCCTACAAGGAGCTGTTCCACAGCTACCGCGCGTTGAGCTTCGCCTGGCTGCACGGCGCCGGCGAGACCTTCGCCGCCGACGCCAACGGCGGCTACCAATTCTTCCGCCAGCCGCCATGGCGCCCGCGCGATGGCCGCCACGACCTGGACGTGGTGCTGCCGCTGCAGGGCTGACCGCCGCACCGCAAGAGCGATCAAGCGGCGCCCCTGCCGCCTGGGCATAGTCGCTGCCGAACCCCGGGGCCGCACTGCGACGCGGGGCGGGATGCCGGTCACGGTTCGTGCCGGTGGGCAGCGCGGGCGACGGCGCATCACGGCAAAGGGGGGCGGCATGGATCGGCCACACCGAATGGGCCACGACACGGACAGCGCGCCCGGCGCGCTGTGGATGCCGGACGGCGCGTCGACCGTGGACGATGCCGCCGACGTCCCGGCGATCCGCCTGCTCGGCGAGCCGGCGCTGGGCGGCGCGCAGGCGGTGGACCTGCGCTATCGCAAGAGCTGGGCGTTGCTGGCCTACCTAGCGTTGCAGCGACGCGCGCATCGGCGCGCGGCGCTGGCCTGCCTGTTGTGGCCGACGCTGCCCGAGCCTGCGGCGCTGACCAACCTGCGCCAGGTGGTCGGCGACCTGCGCCGCGCGCTGCGCGCGATCGATCGCGAAGCGTGGCTGCGGTGCACGCGCGCCACGCTGTCGCTGGACCCGTGCGCCCACTGCGACATCGATGCGCTGCAAGCGGGCAGCGCCGGCGATGCCGGCGGCATGCTGCTGGAGGGCATCGAACTGGACGACTGCAGCGAGTTCCAGGCCTGGCTGCAGGCGGCGCGCGCGCAGTGCGCGGCGTATTCGGCATGTTGGCTGGAACGCCGCCGCGACGCGCTGCTGGCCGCCGGGCAGCCGCGCCCGGCCATCGGCCTGGCGCGGCGTCTGGCGGCACTGGACCTGTGCAACGAACGCTATGCGCGCGGGCTGATGCGTACGCTGGCCAGTGCCGGCGCGCCCGAGCTGGCATGGCTGGAATTCGAGCAGTTGCAGCGCCGGCTGCGCCGCGAACTGGACGTGGCACCGGCGACCGATACCGCGCTTCTGGCCGCGGCCCTGCGCGCGGCATCGTGCCGCCAGGCTGAGCGCTTGCGCGCAACGGCAGACAAGGCTGTTCCGTCGCCAACCCGGCAGGCGACGCGCTAGCAGGCGCCACACTTGTGCGGCGACTTCAGTCGCGACACGCGCAGTCGCGACACGCGCGACCGGCCGACGGCGGCGCCCGCTGGCTGGATGCCATCCACAACCTCTCGATATTCCGCCGACCGCAAGCGTTCGGGCGGGGAACGCTGCGGCGTCTTCGCGCGAGCGGAAGGCGGCGCAGGCATCGCATCGCCGGAATGGGCCGGCAAGATCGACGCTTGGCCGCGCGCGTGCTCATGCGGCGCCGCCGGCAGCGGGGCCGTCGCGATCGGTGCCGTGCGTGCGCAGGCAGCGCGCGGCACTGGCCGCGCCGCGGCAATCGGCCGGCACGGCCTCGGTCGCGGGGACGGCATGGGTCGCGCGCGCGACCGGTGCCAGCAACAGGTCGCGCACATCGGCGCTGCACAGAGGCAGGCCGCTGATGCCGCCGAGCGGCCGTGCCGCGGCAGCGGTCGGGCGTGCCGGCGAGGCGAGCCCGGCGTCGGCGGGCGCCACCGCGGCGGGCAGCAGCATCGCGGCGCCGAGCGCGATGCGTCGAAAGGGGTGGAGCATGGCCGGGTGATCCGCATGACGGACCCGCGCCGGATGACGCGGGTACGCATGCGGCAGGCATGCGCGATGCAGGGATAGGCCCGCGCCGTAACCGCCACGTAAGCCGCGCGTAAGCGCTGCGTAAGCATGTCCGGCAGGCACCGCCGGTGCCGGTCGCGATGCCGATCCGGCGTCGTATCGTGTCCGGCATCGCCACCGCCGATGCATCGCCGCTGCAGGACGCGGCCGCGTCGGGTAGGGTGGCGCGGTATCCACCGAGGGGAGTTGCGCATGTCCATTCCGACGATCCGCCTGGCGCTGCTGTGCGCCGCGCTCGCCGTGCCGCCGTCGCTGCACGCGGCCGACCGCATCACCGGGCAGCCGTTCGCCACGCGTTCGGAAGTGATCGCGCCGCACGCGATGGCCGCCACCTCGCAGCCGCTGGCCACGCAGATCGCGCTGGACACGATGCAGGCGGGCGGTTCGGCGGTGGACGCGGCGATCGCCGCCAACGCTGCGCTCGGCCTGATGGAGCCGACCGGCAACGGCGTCGGTGGCGACCTATTCGCGATCGTGTGGGATCCGAAGACGCGCAAGCTGTACGGCTACAACGGCTCGGGCCGCTCGCCCAAGTCGCTGACCCTGGCCGAGTTCCAGCGCCGCGGACTGAAGGACATTCCGCCGACCGGGCCGTTGCCGGTGTCGGTACCGGGCGCGGTGGACGGCTGGTTCGCGCTGCACGAGCGCTTCGGCCGCAGGCCGATGGCGCAGAACCTGGCGCCGGCGATCCGCTACGCGCGCGAAGGCCACCCGGTCGCCGAGACCATCGCCTATTACTGGGACCGCTCGGTGCCGCGGCTGTCGCAGTATCCCGGCTTCAAGGAGCAGTTCACCATCGACGGCCATGCGCCGCGCAAGGGCGAGCTGTGGAAGAACCCGAACCTGGCCGACACCTTGCAGCAGATCGCCGATGGCGGCCGCGACGCGTTCTACAAAGGCAAGATCGCGCGCACCATCGACGCCTATTTCAAGGCCAACGGCGGCTTCCTCAGCTACGAGGACCTGGCCAGCCACCGCGGCGAATGGGTCGAGCCGGTCAGCACCAACTACCGCGGCTACGACGTGTGGGAGCTGCCGCCCAACAGCCAGGGCATCGCCGCGCTGCAGATGCTCAACATCCTGGAGGGCTACGATTTCTCCAAGATCGCGTTCGGCTCGGCCGAGCACATCCATCTGTTCGCCGAGGCCAAGAAGCTGGCCTTCGCCGACCGCGCGCGCTTCTATGCCGATCCGGCGTTCCAGCCGGCGCCGCTGGCCAGGCTGCTCTCCAAGGACTACGCCACGCAGCGCCGCGCGCTGATCTCGATGGACAAGGCCTTGAAGGAAGTGCAGCCGGGCACGCCTAAGCAGCTGGAAGAGGGCGACACCATCTACCTGACCGTGGCCGATGCCGACGGCATGATGGTGTCGCTGATCCAGTCCAACTACCGCGGCATGGGCAGCGGCATGGCGCCGCCGGGACTGGGCTTCATCCTGCAGGACCGCGGCGAGATGTTCGTGCTGAAGAAGGATCATCCCAACGGCTACGCGCCGGGCAAGCGCCCGTTCCAGACCATCATCCCGGCGTTCGTGACCAAGGACGGCAAGCCGTGGCTGAGCTTCGGGGTGATGGGCGGGGCGATGCAGCCGCAGGGCCACGTGCAGATCGTGATGAACCTGGTCGATTTCCACATGAACCTGCAGGAAGCCGGCGATGCGCCGCGCATCCAGCACGAAGGCTCCACCGAGCCGACTGGGCAGGCCGCGGCGATGCGCGATGGCGGCGAGCTCAACCTGGAGACGGGCTTCTCCTACGACACGATCCGCGCGCTGATGCGCAAGGGCCACCGCGTGATCTTCGCCGACGGCCCGTACGGCGGCTACCAGGCGATCGCCCGCGATCCGGCCAGCGGCGTGTACTACGGCGCCTCGGAAAGCCGCAAGGACGGCCAGGCCGCCGGCTACTGAGCCGGCGCGCTCACTCCTGCGCTTGCGCGCGTTCCGCCTCCCCGCGCGTCTGTTCCTGCGCCGCCTGTTCGCGCGCGATCCATGCCTCGATCATGTGCCGGGTACGCTGCGCGCGGCGGCGTTCGCGGGTGTGCTCGGCGTCCAGCACGCGGTAGAGCGAAACGATCACCAGCACCATCAGCACCGCGAACGGCAGCGCGGCGATGGTGATCATGCCCTGCAGCGCGTCCAGGCCTCCGGCCAGCAACAGCACCGCCGCGATCAGCGCCACCGCCACGCCCCACACCAGCTTGCGCGCCAGCGGCGGGTCGCCGGCCTCGTCGGTGGACATGCTGGCCAGCACCAGCACCGCCGAGTCGGCCGAACTGACGAAGAAGATCGTCAGCAACAGCAACGCCACGCTGGACAGCAGCAGTGAACCGGGCAGGCTGTCGAACAGGGTGAACAGCACCGTCTCGTAGCCGTTGCCCAGCGCCTGCAGCATGTCGACGTGGCCGAACAGCTGCGCCCACAGCGCAGCGCCGCCGAACACCGAGAACCACACGAAGCCGAGCAGGGTCGGGGCCAGCACCACGCCCACCACGAACTCGCGGATGCTGCGTCCGCGCGAGACGCGGGCGATGAACGCACCGACGAACGGCGCCCAGGCGATCCACCATGCCCAGTAGAAAATGGTCCACTCCGCCACCCACTTGCTGCCGGAGAACGGCGACATGCGCAGGCTCATCGTCACCAGCTGGTTGAGATAGGAGCCCAGCGTGGTGGTGAAGGCGTCGAAGATGAAGCCGGTCGGCCCCAGTACCAGCACCGCGGTCAGCAGCAGCGCGGCCAGCGCCAGGTTGAAGTTGGACAGCCACTTGATGCCGCGCTCCACGCCGCTGGCGGTGGAGGCCATGTACAGCACGAAGGCCACGGCGATGATGCCCATCTGCACGGGGATGCTCGCCTGCACGCCGAACACGCGCTGCAGGCCGGCGGCGATCTGGATCGTGCCGAAGCCCAGCGTGGTGGCCACGCCGATCGCGGTGGCCACCACCGCGGCGATGTTCACGGCGTGGCCGAACCAGCCGCGGTGGTGGCGGCCGATGACCGGCTGCAGCATGTCGCTGACCAGCCCGCGGCCGTTGCGGTTGTACTGGAACCAGGCCATCGCCAGGCCAATCAGCGCATAGATCGCCCAGGGATGCAGGCCCCAGTGGAAGAACGCGTAGCGCATCGCCGCGCGCGCGGCCTGCATGCTTTCCGGCGGCAAGCCTTCCGGCGGTTTGAGGAAATGCGAGATCGGCTCGGCCGCGCCCCAGAACACCAGGCCGATGCCCATGCCGGCGGCGAACAGCATCGACAGCCAGCTGGCGCGCGAGAAGTCCGGCTCGGCGTCCTCGCCGCCGATGCGCAGATGGCCGAAGCGGCCGAAGGCCAGATACAGCATGAAGGCCAGGGTCAGGAACACCACCAGCAGGTACATCCAGCCGGCGCCGCGGATGACCTGGGCCAGCGCCGCCTGCACCACGCCGTCGAACGGGCCGGGCGCGAGGCCGGCGATCAGCACCAGCAAGGCCACCAGCGCGATGGAAATACGGAACACCATGAAGGAGCGTCTCCGATCAAGAATCGAGAGAGGGAGCGCGCCGGCCTCGCAGCGATGCGCAGGCGCGAGCGGCACGCAGCGGTTGCCGGTCTGCAAGCGTTGCGGCGGCAGTGAAGGGCAGCGCAGGAACGAAGCAGGCAAGGGTACCGGGCGGATCGTCACGGCGCCGTTATGGCGCGATCCGCTGCGCATGGCGTGAGCGTGCTTCATGCCGCCCATGCAGAAGTACCGCCAGAGCACACCGCCGACCGACGCATCTCGGGCTGAACCTGGGAATCGCCACGACCTCCGCCGCCGTGCGCGTCCCCGGACGGTCTTCGCCGCCGCGAAGAGTGCGACAGACGGGAACGGGCGGGGCGGCGGCCGGCACCTGAACGAGCATGACGCCGGTCGCGCTTGCGCGCATGCCCTCAGGTTGCGCGGTGGCGGCCGATACCATGGCGTGGAATTCCTGGAGGGGAAGACGATGTCGTTGTTCACACGCAGTCCGGATGCTGATGCCGGACACGCCGCGGCCTTGCCGGATGCACCGGTGGCGCTGCTGCGGCTGGACCCGCAAGGGCGGATCGCCGCCGCCAATCGCGCCGCGCTGGACCTGCTCGGAGTGCCCGCGGACGGCTTGATCGGCGAACCCTGCGACGCGGTGTGGGGCCTGCCGCTGGCATCGCTGGCCGGCGCCGAAGGCAGCTGGCTGGCCTCGGCGGACGATCCGGCGCGGCGGGTGCGCTACCAGCGCGATCGCGACGGCGACGGCTGGCTGCTGTCGCTGCCGCATCCGGAGACCGCCGCGCTGCTGCGCGACGTGGCCCTGCTCGGCGCCGGGCAGGCGCAGGGCGCGACCAGTCCTGCGCTGCAGGCGCTGGCGCAGCGGCTGCAGGCCGGCGCCGAAGCGCAGGCGCTGCTGGAGCGCGTCGGCGAGCGCCTGACCGGCTGCGACCTGGACCTGGGCCTGAGCACGCCGCTGTCCGCGCAGGACACCGAGGCGATGGCCGGGCGGCGCCTGTCGGCCGGATTCGGCAACCTGGCCGAGGCGATCCGCCAGGCGGTGGCGCTGTCGCTGCAGATCGCCGCCGACGTGCCACACGTGGTCGCCGAGAACGAGGAACTGGCGCAGCAATCGCAGACCCAGATGGAGGCGTTGCAGACCGTGGTGGCGACCACCCGGCGGCTGCTGCAGGGCCTGCAGGAGATGGACCAGGAACTGCGCGTGGTGATCGCGGTGGCGGCCAGCGCCGACGACAGCGCGCGCCAGGGCGTGGAGGCGGCGCGCACGCTGGGCCAGGCGATGCGCGAAGTGGAGCGGCGTTCGGCGCGCGCCACCGAGGTCATCGAGGTGATCGACGCGGTCGCCTTCCAGACCAACATCCTCTCCATCAACGCCAGCATCGAGGCGGTGCATGCCGGTGCCGCCGGGCGCGGCTTCGCCGTGGTCGCCAGCGAGATCCGGCGCCTGGCCGAACGCGCCGCCGCCGCCGCGCGCGACGTGCGCACCATCATCGGCGAGACCGGCAGCGCCTTGAACGACAGCGCCGCCTCGGCGCAGCGCACCGAGCAGGTGCTCGGCGGCATCGGCCAGCTGCTGGGCCGCGCCAGCGCGGCGATGGAGACCGTGGCCACCCGCGTCGCCGCGCAGGGCGAGGAGATCGGCGGCATCGACCGCGCGGTCGAGCACGTGGTCGGGCTCAGTCGCAGCAATCTGGAGCATGTGGCGCAGGTGGTCGAGCGCAGCGCGGCGCTGGCCGCGGGCAGCGCCACGCTGCACGACTGCGTGGGCCTGTTCCGCTTGCCCACCGATCCGATGCAGCAGCCGCGCCACGCGCGCATTCGCGAACTGGCGACGGCGACCGCCGGCAGGATCGGGCAGGCGCTGGCCGAGGCGATCGCGCGCGGCCGCATCGGCGAGGAGGCGTTGTTCTCCACCGACTACACGCCGATCGCGGGCATCGATCCGCCCAAGTACCGCACCGCCTTCGACGCGCTGTGCGACGAACTGCTGCCGCCGTTGCAGGAACCGCTGCTGGCCGCGCATCCGTGGATCGTGTTCGCGATCTGCGCCACTGCGGACGGCTACGTGCCGACCCACAACCTGCGCTTCAGCCAGCCGCTGAGCGGCGACCGCGCCCGCGACCTGGTCGGCAACCGCACCAAGCGCATGTTCACCGACCGGGTCGGGCGCAGCGTCGGCCGCCACACCCAGCCCTATCTGCTGCAGGTGTACCGGCGCGACACCGGGCAGATCCTGTTCGACCTGTCGGTGCCGGTGTACGTGCGCGGCCGCCACTGGGGCGGCTTGCGCGTGGCCTACGTGCTGGAGTGAGCGCCGCGCGCGGACGCCGGACAAAAAAACGCCACCGGCATGACCGGTGGCAGGGAGAGAGAGTCGTCGTTCTTGTGGGGCCCAGGCTACGCCCGGCAGTTCGCCGTGATGTGCCGCAAGGCGCTGCGCGCGTGGCGGGGCTGACAAGAAGCGGACCCGGTTGTGCGCCGATTCAGCCGGCCGCCTCTCGCAGGCTCAACGCAGCGGCGAGCGGCCTTCCCAGAGTTCGCCGCAGACACTGTCGATGTCGAGCGCGTCGTCCTCCAGCACGGCCTCGACGAACGCCGCGCGCGCTTGCTGCGGAGTCATGCCGTCGCTGAAATCGCGCGCGATGCGTGCGTCCGCCGGCAGGCTCAGGACATTGGATACCGGCGCGACCAGGTCGGCCTCGAAACCGCCGACGAACGCGAAGGTATGCGCGTCTTCGAGCAACGCGCCCACCCGGGCGTGCCCGGCGCAGCCGAACATACGATCGCCGTAGGACAGGCCGACCAGGGTCTGGCAGTCCAGGTCGCCGAGCACGTAGATGCCGCCGTTGCCGATGACCGCGCGGGCACGCAGCCGCCCGGCGACGATCAGGCTGGCGATGTCGTTGACGAACAGGATGTCGCACTCCAGGTCGCCCAGCACCACCAGCACGTTCTCCTCGATCTCCAGCGCGCCATCGAGCAGCAACGGGCCGTCGCAGGCATCGAAGCCTTCCTCGCCGGCACGGAAGCGCAGCTGCTCCCAGCTCGGCGGGGTGCGTGCCTGGAGTTCGGCGGCCTCGCTGTCGCTCAAGGGGCGGCGTGCGATGGTGGAGGGCATGGTCGGTAGTGTCCGGTCGGGATTGGGGGCGCATCATGGCCGGCGGGTGTGGCTGCGTCCAGATCGGCGTCAGCGAAGCGGCCTGCGTTCGGCGCATGGCGGGACGGAGTTGGGACGCTGCGCGTTTCGTGCTCTAATCCGTGCCGAAGCGGGGGTACCTGCGGCCACACGGCCGGCGGGTTGAGACAGTCCCTTCGAACCTGACGCGGCTCATACCGCCGTAGGGAAGCTTCGCAGCCATGCCATGCGCCCGGGCTCCGTGCGCGCGGCGGGCATGCGCCGCCGCTTCGTCCCGCCCGCCAAGGGCTCGCACAGGACGAAGGCCATGAACGCAATCCCCTCCACGCTGATCCAGCAGGCCGAGCGGCTCTCCGAATCGGTGACGCGGCCGATCGCCGGCTCGCGCAAGATCCATGTCGAAGGCTCGCGCCCGGACCTGCGCGTACCGATGCGCGAGATCGTGCTGACCCGCACCCCGACCCTGTTCGGCGGCGAGGACAACCCGCCGGTCACCGTCTACGACACCTCCGGCCCGTACACCGATCCGCACGCGAGCATCGACCTGCGCGCCGGCCTGGCGCCGCTGCGCGCGCGCTGGATCGAAGAACGCGGCGACACCGCGGCGCTGGCGCAGCTCAGTTCCGATTTCGGCCGTGGCCGCGAGCACAACGCGCGGCTGGACGCGGTGCGCTTCCCGGCCCGGCGCCTGCCGCGGCGCGCGCTGGCCGGCGCCAACGTCACCCAGATGCACTACGCGCGGCGCGGCATCGTCACTCCGGAGATGGAGTTCGTCGCGATCCGCGAGAACCAGCGGCTGGAAGCGGTGCGCGACGCGCTGCTGCGCCAGCAGCATCCCGGCGAAGCCTTCGGCGCCAGCATCCAGCACGCGATCACGCCGGAGTTCGTGCGGCAGGAGATCGCCCGCGGCCGCGCCATCCTGCCCGCCAACATCAACCATCCGGAAAGCGAGCCGATGATCATCGGCCGCAATTTCCTGACCAAGATCAACGCCAACATCGGTAACAGCGCGGTGAGTTCGGGCATCGCCGAGGAAGTGGAGAAGCTGGTGTGGTCGATCCGCTGGGGCGGCGACACGGTGATGGACCTGTCCACCGGCAAGCATATCCACGAGACCCGCGAGTGGATCGTGCGCAACTCGCCGGTGCCGATCGGTACCGTGCCGATCTACCAGGCGCTGGAGAAGGTCGACGGCCGCGCCGAGGAACTGACCTGGGAGATCTTCCGCGACACGCTGATCGAGCAGGCCGAGCAGGGCGTGGACTACTTCACCATCCACGCCGGCGTGCTGCTGCGCTACGTGCCGCTGACCGCCAAGCGCGTCACCGGCATCGTCTCGCGCGGCGGCTCGATCCTGGCCAAGTGGTGCCTGGCGCATCACAAGGAGAACTTCCTCTACACCCACTTCGAGGACATCTGCGAGATCATGCAGGCCTACGACGTGGCCTTCTCGCTGGGTGACGGGCTGCGCCCGGGCTGCATCGCCGACGCCAACGACGCGGCGCAGTTCGGCGAACTGGAGACGTTGGGCGAGCTGACCAAGCTGGCCTGGAAGCACGACGTGCAGACCATGATCGAAGGCCCCGGCCACGTGCCGATGCAGCTGATCAAGGAGAACATGGACAAGCAGCTGCGCGAATGCGGCGAGGCGCCGTTCTACACGCTGGGGCCGCTGACCACCGACATCGCGCCCGGCTACGACCACATCACCTCGGCGATCGGCGCGGCGATGATCGGCTGGTTCGGCACCGCGATGCTGTGCTACGTGACGCCCAAGGAACACCTGGGCCTGCCCAACCGGCAGGACGTGCGCGACGGCATCATGGCCTACAAGATCGCCGCGCACGCCGCCGATCTGGCCAAGGGCCATCCCGGCGCGCAGGTGCGCGACAACGCGTTGAGCAAGGCGCGCTTCGAATTCCGCTGGGACGACCAGTTCCACCTGGGCCTGGATCCGGAGAAGGCCAAGGAGTTCCACGACGAGACCCTGCCCAAGGACGCGCACAAGCTGGCGCATTTCTGCTCGATGTGCGGGCCGCACTTCTGCTCGATGAAGATCACCCAGGACGTGCGCGACTACGCCGCCGAACACGGCGTCGGCGAGAGCGACGCGCTGCAGGCCGGCATGGCCGAGAAATCGGCGCAGTTCCTGGACGCCGGCGCCGAGGTCTATCGGCAGGGCTAGCGCCGCGTGCCGCCGTGGTGGCGTGCGCTTGTCTATGATGCGCGCACGTCACCTTCGGAATTCAGCATGCTCCGCTACGCGCTCGCCTTGCGCCGCCACCCGTCCGCGTTGCTGCTGGGCGTGCAATTGCTGGGATTGCTGCTGTATCCGCTGATGGAAGACACCGCGGCCGGGCGCGCCCTGTTCGGCGCGTTCGGCATCGTGGTGTTGGCGCTGGCGGTGTGGGTGGTCAACCGCAGCCCGTCGATGCTGTGGATCGCCTGGTGCCTGGCGGTGCCGTCGGTGGTGCTGTCGATCGCGGCGGCCATGCTCGACAGCGTGACACTCGGCGCATTCGCGCAGTTGCTGGAAAGCCTGTTGTACTTCTATACCGCGGTCAGCCTGATCGCCTACATGCTGCAGGACCACGAGGTCACCCGCGACGAACTGTATGCGGCCGGCGCGACCTTCACGCTGCTGGCATGGGCGTTCGCCTTCGCGTTCTCGGTGTGCCAGCAGTGGCTGCCCGGCAGCTTCACCGCCGCGGTGGACGCGTCCTCGCCCAGAACCTGGATGGAACTGCTGTACTTGAGCTTCAGCGTGCTGTCCGGAGTGGGCTTGAGCGATGTGGTGCCGGTGAAGCCGCTGGCGCGTTCGCTGGTCATGCTCGAACAGTTCGCCGGGGTGATGTACATCGCGCTGGTGGTGTCGCGGCTGATTGGGCTCACCATCACGCACAAACCGAAAGCCTGAATCGCAGCTAAAAAAAACGCGCCAAGTGGGCGCGTAATCTTGCAGCGTTTATGTGAGCGTCGTCGGCGGAGAGAGAGCCTGTAGTTGCTTCGCCGCGATTGGCGGCGGCAACGACTAGGGTAGAATTTGTCGGCGTCGCCACGCCTGGCTGCATTCGTCGCATTGGTTTGCCGAATCTGCCCGTTGGCGCCACATGGCGCCTCCGCGCCGTGACGTGGTTCCCACCCCATCGCAGATCGTCGTTGCCTTAGTCGCGCATGTCCTCGCCATCCCCCGCCACCCCGCCGCTTCCCGACCGGATGCAGGTCGGCGACTGCCTGGTGCTGCTGTCGCTGCGCGAAGTGCATGCGCCGCGCGCGCGCCGGCCGCAGCGGCTCACGCCCAAGGCGATGGGCGTGCTGCGCGTGCTGCTGGCGCAACCGGGGCAGGTGGTGGAGCGCGAGACGCTGCTGGCCCAGGTGTGGCCGGACACGTTGCCGACCAACGATGTGGTGACCCAGGCCGTCACCCAGTTGCGCAAGGCCTTCGCCGCCGGCGCCAAGGACGACGCGCCGGCCTACATCGAGACCCTGGCCAAGACCGGCTATCGGCTGGTGGCGCCGGTGCAGGCGTTGCCGGAGGTGGAGGCGGACGCGCCTGCGCTGGCCGCTGCGGCGCTGGCCGACGGCGGACCCGCCGCCGCCGAGCCGCCTGCCGCCGCGTTGCCGCCGCCGGCCGTGGTGCCGCCTGCGCCACGCCCGCCGCCGCGCCGCGTGCAGGTGGCGCTGGCCGCCGTCGCCGGGGCCGGCGTGATGCTGCTGGCGATGCTGCTGTGGTGGCTGCCGCATGGTGTTGCGGATCCGGTCGACGGCGAGCAGGAGCGGGTGGTCGGCAGCCCGGAGCGGCCGTACCGGCTGATCACCACGATGCCGGGCTTCGAACTGGAGCCGGCCTTGTCGCCGGACGGCACCCAGGTGGTGTATGCCGCCGGGATCGAGGGTCGCGGCGGCACGCAACTGCTGGTACAGGCGACCGGCCGTGCCGCCGGCAGCGCGCCGCCGCGTCCGCTGCTGGTGCCGGGCACGGGCTATTCCGACCGCCTGCCGGCCTGGTCGCCGGACGGCGGCCGCATCGCCTTCGCCCGGCTCGGACCGGACGGCCAGTGCCAGGTGATGGTGGCGGCCGCCGATGGGCATCGCGCGGCGCGCCCGGCGGTGCGCTGCGACGGCACCGAGCTGCTCAGCTTCGCCTGGACCCCGGACGGGCGCGGGCTGCTGTTCGGCAGCATGACCGGGCGCCAACCCGGCCGCGGGATCCGCGTGCTCGACCTGGCCAGCGGCCGCTGGCGCGCGCTGTCCTACACGGTCGCCGCCGGCGAGTTCGACTACATGCCGCGCTATTCCCCCGACGGGCAGTGGATCGCGTTCGTGCGCAACCCGCAGATGGGCGGCCTGTGGCGGATCCCAGCCGCGGGTGGCCGCGCCGAGCCGCTGACCCGCGAGTTCGCCGAGATCCGTGGTTGGGACTGGACCCAGGACGGCCGCGGCATCGTGTTCGGACGCCGGGTCGACAGCGAGACCCGCCTGTACCGGCTGGACACCGCCTCGCGGCGCCTGCGCGATCTGGACCTGGGCGACGCGCAGTCGCCGACCCTGTCGCGCGACGGCGGGCGCCTGGGCTTCGTGCACCGGCGCCCGCAGTTCGCGCTGTATCGCATCGCCGCCGGCGATGGCCGCGGCAAGCGCGACAGCCAGCGCCTGTTCGCCTCCACCGGGCGCGACGGCCAGCCGGTGATCGCGCCCGATGGTCGCCAGTTGGTCTTCACCTCCGACCGCTCCGGCAGCTACGCGCTGTGGTGGGGCGACGTGACCCGACCGCAATCGCTGCGCCTGATCGAAGGGCTGCGCCCTGAAAACCGGCAGCCGCCGGCGTGGTCGGCCGACAGCCAGTCGCTGCTGGTCAGCGGCCGCGACGCGCAGGGACGCTCGGTGATCTACGAAGTGCGGCCGCAGTCGGGCAGCGTCGTGCCCCTGCCGGTGCCGTCCGGCGAGCCGCTGCAGGCGCTGTACACCGCCGATCCGGCGCAGTTGCTGGTGCTGCTCGGCGAGAACGGGCGCACCCGCCTGCAGCTGTACGACCGGCGCAGCCTGCCGTGGCGGCGGCTGGCCGCGCTGGACGACGTCTCGCAGCTGCGCATGGATCCGCACGGCGGGCAGGTGCTGTTCACCCGAATGGCGCGCAGCGGCCTGTGGCGCGCCGATGCCGCGCTGAGCCCGGCCAGCGTGGCGGCGGTCGACACAGCGGTGCCGTCGCTGTGGCGCTACCGGACCTGGGCGATCGGCGCTGCCGGCGAGGTGCGCTATCTGTTCCCGACCGGCGAGTGCGCCAGCCGGCTGGCGCGGATCGGTGGCGGGCTCGGCGACAGCGTGTGCCTAGACCGCGACCGGCTCAGTTCGGTCAATGGCTTCAGCATCGATCCGCACAGCGGCGACGTGTATGCGTCGCTGGCGGTGGAGGATGGTAGCGACATCGGCTTCATGCGCATGCCCGAGAGCGCCGGCTGGTTTTCGGTGGTGACCTCCAAGTGGTTGCCGCACAAGGGAAAATGAGCATCGTAAGTTGTTCGTGACGGCTTCGTGCCGATTTCGGACAAACATCGCCACATCGTCCTGACCCTGCCGCCACATCCGGCAAGACTGCGCGCCGGTTCAAGCAAAGCGGGTGCGTCGGATGCGGCACGTGTTCATGGCCGATCGTGGGCAACAACGGATTCTGGACAACGAGGACGCGCCGAGCGGGTCGGCCTGCCTGGGCGCGGCGCGACTGGGCAGCCTGCAGGCCTCGGCTGCCGCGTTCACGGTGTGGATCCAGCTGCGCGGCAGCGCCTGGATCGAGGCCAAGGAAGGCCGCTTCGAACTGCGCCGCGGCCAGTGGCTGGCGTTCGAGCGCGATTCGCGGCCGCTGGTGCAGGCCGATCGCGATGGCCTGTGCATCGGCCTGAGCCTGGACGCCGATGCGTTGAAGGCGCTGGGACGCATGGCCGACGCGACCCTGTACACCGGCCGCGGCCTGCTGCCGGCGCGCGAGGCGCGGATCGCGCTGCGGCTGTGGCGGCAGGCCGCGGCGCGGCCGGGCGACGTGCTGGCGATGCGCCCGGTGCTGCTGCACCTGGCCTCGATGCAGGACGAGCTGTCGCACCGCGTGCAGCGGTGCCCGGGCCGTTCGCGGATACGCAAGCGCCAGGTGTTCGGGCGCATGCAGCGCGCGCATCTGTACCTGGAAGGGCACCGCGACCGCGTGGTGCGGATCAGCGAACTGGCCGAACTGACCAACTTCTCCAGCTGGTATCTGTCCAAGACCTTCCAGAGCCTGTATGAGGAAAGCCCGCAGGCGTTGTCGGCGCGGTTGCGGCTGGAACGCGCCGCGGATCTGCTGCGCGACACCACGATGATGATCGGCGAGGTCGCCGCGGCCAGCGGTTTCGACAACTGCTGCAGTTTCGCCCGCGCCTTCCGTGCGCGCTTCGGCGTCTCCGCTTCGCAATATCGACAAGAGACGGCGGTGCCGCCAGATTCGGCAAAGTCTGCGAACGGCCGCGGCAAAGCAGCCATGCTCACCGGAACGTAACGTGCCGAGGGCGCTTAACACGCCCCTAACGTTACCCTGGAGAGATTGATGAACCTTCGCACTTCCGCAGTGCGGCTGGGCCTGTTGCCCGCCAGCATCGCGATCGCGTTGACGCCGGCCATTGCCGGCGCGCAAGAGTCCACCGCCACCGATGGCAACCCGACCAACCTCGACCGCATCGAGGTCACCGGTTCGCGCATCCGTCAGGCGAGTTCCGAGACCGCGCAGCCGGTGATCGCGCTGCAGCGTGCCGATATCGAGAAGCAGGGCTACACCAGCGTCGCCGATATCGTGCAGAACCTGTCCGCGACCGGTTCGCCGGCGATCAGCCGCGCCGACGCGCTGTCCTCGGGCGAAGAAGTCGGCGGCCAGTACGTCGATCTGCGCAACCTCGGCCCGCAGCGCACCCTGGTGCTGCTGGACGGCAAGCGCATGGGCGTCAGCTCCGGCGGCTACACCGATCTGGCTTCGATTCCGACCTCGATGGTCGAGCGCGTGGAAGTGCTGACCGACGGCGCATCGGCGCTGTACGGCTCCGACGCCATCGCCGGCGTGATCAACGTGATCACCCGCAAGAACTTCGACGGTCTGGAAGCCAGCGCCTACGTCGGCCAGTACGGCCAGGGCGACGGCCACAAGGAAACCTACAACTTCGTCTACGGCGCCAGCAACGATCGCGGTTCGCTGACCCTGGGCGCCGAGTACAGCAAGGAAGATCCGGTCTACGCCAAGGATCGCGACTACAGCGCCTCGCCGAACGGCTACTTCCACCCGGTTCCGACCGACGCCGACGCCAACGGCTGGAGCGCGATCAGCGAGAAGGGCGTGCTGATCGACGGTTCCGGCAACATGTATTCGCTGAACCCGGGCGGCAACCCGCGCAACTTCGCCGACTACCACGACTTCAGCAACGCCGACCTGTCCAACCCGAGCCAGCAGATGTTCCTGCAGACCGGGATCGAGCGCCGCTCGGTGTTCGCCAACGGCAACTTCGATTTCACCGACAACGTCCGCGGTACCGCCAGCGTGCTGTACACCGAGCGCGAGACGCTGCAGCAGATCGCCGGCTATCCGTACCGTTCGGTCGCCTTCGACAGCCCGCTGTCGGGCGAGAGCTACTTCAATCCGCTGCCGGGCCAGGACGTCGATTTCATGCGTCGTACCTGGGAGGTGCCGCGCCAGACCCGTTCGGAGCTGAACACCTTCCGCTTCAGCGGCGGGCTCGAAGGGTCGTTCCAGTTGGGCGACAACTACTGGGATTGGGACGTCGGCTACGTCTACAACCGCAACAAGGGCACCAAGACCGGCACCGGCAACCTGTTCGTGCCGAATGTGCAGAACGCGGTCGGCCCGTCGTTCCTGGACAGCGACGGCGTGGTCAAGTGCGGCTCGGCCGGCAACGTGATCGCCGGTTGCATGCCGTGGAACCCGCTGTTGCCGAACGGCGCCACCGGTGCCGGCTCGCTGGCCGATCCGGCCCTGCAGGCCTACCTGTTCCTGCCGTCGCACGACACCTCGGTGAGCACCACCAAGGTCTACAGCGCCAACCTCAGCGGCACCATCATGGCGCTGCCGGCCGGCGACCTGGCGATGGCCGCGGGTATCGAGCACCGCAGCGAAGACGCGCGCTACGATCCCGACGCGCTGCTGCAGTCCGGCCTGAGCACCGACCTGGCCGGCGCGCCGACCAAGGGCGGCTACTCGCTGGACGAGGTGTACCTGGAGTTCAACATCCCGGTGCTGGCCGACATGCCGTTCGCCAAGGAACTGTCGTTCGACGTGGCCGGCCGCTACTCCGACTACGACACCTTCGGCGACACCACCAACAGCAAGTTCGGCCTGAAGTGGAAGCCGATCGACGACCTGCTGGTGCGCGGCACCTACGCCACCGGCTTCCGTGCGCCGACCGTGTCGGATCTGTACGGCGGTACCTCGGAGACCTTCGACTCCTACACCGATCCGTGCGACACCCTGTTCGGTGCGGCGACCCGCAACGCGGGCGTGGCCGGGCGCTGCGGCGCCGTGGTGCCGGCGAACTTCCGCCAGGAAGCCTCCGGTGGCGTGGACGCCAGCGGCCCCGGGTCGCAGTCGAACTACGCGTACCTGTCCGGCTCCAGCCCGGAGCTGCTGCCGGAAACCTCCAAGACCTACACGCTGGGCCTGGTCTACAGCCCGGGCTACGTGAACGGCCTGGACATCAGCCTGGACTGGTGGAAGATCCGCATCGACGACGTCATCGCCGCCGAGTCGGTCACCTCCATCCTCAACCAGTGCTACGTGCAGAACATCGGCGCGGCCTGCGACCGTTTCGTGCGTGACGCCACCAGCGGCCAGGTCACCGACGTGACCCGTACGCTGATCAACGGCGGCTACCAGGAAACCGCGGGCTACGATCTGGGCGTGCGCTATCGCCTGACCGACACCGGCTTCGGCAACTTCGTGTTCGACTGGAAGACCACCTACGTGGACTACCAGGAATACAAGCGCGACAACGAGTCGGAAACGCCGGTCGAACAGCGCAACGGCTGGGGCAGCAGCGACTGGGGTTCCAACTTCCGCGTCCGTTCCAACCTGAACGTGGATTGGAGCTACGGCAACTTCGGCGTCAACTGGGGCGTGCGTTACTACTCCGGTCTGCGCGAGGCATGTGCGTACGATCTGGAAGGCGGTTCGGAGTGCAACGAGCCGGGCTTCACCTCGGCGTACACGCTGGAGCAGCCGTCGCGCACGGTCGGTTCCAACACCTTCCATGACGTGCAGGTCCGCTACAACGCGCCGTGGGATGCCACCGTGTCGCTGGGTGCCAACAACGTGTTCAACCACGAAGGCCCGATCATGTACAGCCAGCCGAACTCGAACTTCTCCTACAACGGAAGCTTCGACATCGGCCGCATGCTCTACATGAAGTACACCCAGCGCTTCTGATCCACCGGCGTCTGAGTAATAAAAAAGACGGGCCGCAAGGCCCGTCTTTTTTTGTCCGCGATATCCGCCGATCGCGGCGGCGGGCGATGCGCGAGAAGTTGTTTTGTAGGAGCGGCTTCAGCCGCGACGGGCATTCCCGGTAGCGCGTCGCGACTGAAGTCGTCCCACAACGGCTGCGCCGGGAACGCTCGAAATCCGTGTCCAGCAGGTGTCGCTGCACAAGCTGGCATGGCGCCGACGCCGCGCACGAGGAATCGGTGGCGCGCCAGTTGTTGACGAACACGGCGGATGCGGACATCGGGAAGCCGGGCTGTCAGTCCCTTGGGCCGCTCGCGCCGATGGCGGGTACATGTGCATCGGTAGCGTCGGCAAAGACCATCGGCAGCGGCAGCGTTGCGCTGCCGCTCATGCGTCAATTGCGATGTCGGGTCGTCCTGGCGGCGAAACCAGCCCCGGGAGGCGTCTTGTGCTGCGAGGGCAGCCGACGCGGCGCTACGCCGAAGTCAGCCCCATCAGGCTTTCCGCCTGCTCACGCCAGGTCGGCAGCTTGTTCAGCACGCCGGTCTTGGCCAGGTAGTCCTCGTCGATCTCCGTGCCGCTGGCCAAGGCCATCGCTACGTGCACCGCGCCGGTGACCCAGAAGCTGCGCGTGCTGGAGCGTTGCGGCTGGCGGTGGAACGCCACCGCCTCGATGATGGGCATCGGCAGGCCCCACAGGCCGAGCAGATAGGCGCCGGCCTCGGCATGGCCGGGGCGATCGTCGTTCGGGTCGACCGGCTCGCGCTCGTTGCGGATGCCCGGCAGCAGCAGGCCGATGTCGGCCAGCAATGCCGCGGTCGCGCCGAGTTCGGCGCTGGAGGACGGCAGCATCTTCGAGGCCAGCTTCGAGGCCAGCAGCGAGCGCTGCTGCAGCGCATTGCGTTCGGCGTTGGACAGCGCCTGCACCGAGAACACTTCGCTGGCCAGGACCAGGTCGCGCAAGGTGGCGATGCCCAGCCGGGTCACCGCGGTGCGCAGGTCGGACATCGTGCGGCCGTTGGAGAAGTACGCCGAGTTGCACAGCTGCAGCACCTTGGCCGCGATCGCCGGATCGGCCGAGACCAGCTTGGCCAGGTCGGCGGCATTGCTGCCGTCGTCCTGTTCCAGTGCGTGCATCAGGCTCAGGTACAGATGCGGCGGCGACGGCAGTTTCTCGATGCGGCCGATGCTGGCGCGCAGGATCGGGTTGCCGAGCAGCTCCTGCAGTTCCTCGATGCTGGTGACCGCCTCGAGCAGCATCTCCGGCGACAGCGGCAGCGGCAGGAACCGATGCGCCACGCCGATGATCCGTGCCGGGGGCGCGCGATTGCTCTGCTCCGCCTCGATCAGCGCGATGCGGATGGTCTCCGGACTCAGCGTGCGGATCTGGCCGAGCAGGGTGGCCGTGGTCAGGTCCGGCAGCGCCGGCGCGGCGATCACCGCATCCAGCTGCACGGTCGCGGCGGCGGCGATGGCGGCATTGCCGTCGGTCACGGTCTGGACCTGCCAGTCCTCGCCCAATTCGCGGATGTATTCGGTGACTTCGGCCGGCAGGCTCGCTTCGTCGCCGACGAACAGGATGCGCAAGAGACTATCCCCCAATAGAGACCGGCTGGCGTTCGACCAGCCGGACATTCGATCCGCAATGTACCCCAAACCCCGGAATGCGGCAGCGTTCGCCGTCGTAAAACGTGAAACGGGTCAGCCGCGGCGGGCGGACGCCCGCCGCGGCGCCGGGTTCTTCAGGCGCCGGCCTTGTAGCGCTCGACCGCGTCCAGCAGGATCTGCTTGGCCTCGGCGGCGTTGCCCCAGCCGTCCAGCTTGACCCACTTGCCCTTCTCCAGATCCTTGTAATGCTCGAAGAAGTGGCCGATGCGCTCCATCCAGTGGCCCGACACCTGGGCGATGTCCTCGATGTGGCCGTAGCCTTCGAACACCTTGGCCACCGGCACTGCCAGGATCTTCTCGTCGCTGCCGGCCTCGTCGCTCATCTTCAGCACGCCGACCGGGCGGCAGCGCACCACGCAGCCGGGCACCAGCGGCAGCGGCAGCACCACCAGCACGTCGGCCGGGTCGCCGTCGCCGCACAGGGTGTTGGGCACGTAGCCGTAGTTGCAGGGATAGCGCATCGGCGTGGACAGGATGCGGTCGACGAAGATCGCGCCGCTGGCCTTGTCCACTTCGTACTTGACCGGCTCCGAATCCTTGGGGATTTCGATGACGACGTTGATTTCTTCCGGGAGATTCTTGCCGGAGGTGACCAGTTCCAGACCCATGCGCTAGCTCCAGTGGAGTGGCTTCAAAGAGGTCTGCATTCTAGTCGGTTGGCTGTTGCAATGCAGCGAGAACGGGGAGGGGCCTGCGATCTGGCCGGCCAGGCTGCCGGATGCGGCACCAGGTGACTGTGCGTGGCGGCGTAGTCGTCAAGGGCGCGCGTGGGCCAAGTCATGCGCCGAGCGGCGGATGCGACCGCCGCCGGGCCGGCTTGGGGGAGCCCGACGTAGCGGCATCACCAGGTCGCGCGGCGTGAGCTCCTTGGGTTTTCCTCGCCGACACGCACACCAGCGTGAGGCGATCTACCCCGAGGCGCATCGACACACCTCAGCCTATTCCTACAAGGTTTTCGGGCTCCGTACCCCTGCGCATGGGAGGATTTCCGATGGTGCCCGGCCGGGCGCGGCGCGACGCTGTGTCCACAGTCCACCCCAAGGAGCAAGGCAATGAAGGGAATCTCGTTTTCGATGGGCATGCTGTTGACGGTCGCGCTGCTGGCCCTCGGCGCGCCACGGGCGCAGGCGCAACAGGTCTACGTGGATGCGGTCGACTATCCCACCCCGGGCGCAGGCTGGGAGGCGTTCTACGATCTGGAGCGGCGGCTGGCCGAGGACTTCGACCAGAGTTGCGGCGACACCTTCTGCGAAGGCGAGTACAGCGACTACCAGCCGCTGCGCTACCGCTGCTCGGTGCGCCAGCGCGACGGCGTGCTCGGCCAGTGCGTATGGACCTTCGGCGCCAGCGAATCCAGCATCGACCCGGCCACCGGGCAGGTGCTGGTCGATGCGAAGCTCTGGCAATGCCCGACGCCGCTGCTGCCGCAGACCCGGCTGGTGGCGCTGTACAAGGCCCTGGCGGGAGAGCATCCGCTGTTCGCGCCGTTGCCGCACAGCCAGCGCAGCGTCAACGACGGCCTGATCGATTGCCTGTAACCGCGGAGCAGACGCACCGGCGCCGGCGGGTCGCCAGCGCCGATGCGTCCAATGACAGGCCCTACAGCAGCGGCACCATCAGCAACGCCACGATATTGATGATCTTGATCAGCGGATTGATCGCCGGGCCGGCGGTGTCCTTGTACGGATCGCCGACGGTGTCGCCGGTGACCGCGGCCTTGTGCGCCTCGCTGCCCTTGCCGCCGAAATGGCCGTCCTCGATGTACTTCTTGGCGTTGTCCCAGGCGCCACCGCCGGTGGTCATCGAGATCGCCACGAACAGGCCGGTGACGATGGTGCCGATCAGCAGGCCGCCGAGCGCGCGCGGGCCGAGCAGCAGCCCGACCACCACCGGCACCGCCACCGGCAGCAGCGACGGCACGATCATCTCGCGGATAGCCGAGCGGGTCAGCATGTCCACCGCGCGGTCGTACTGCGGCTTGCCGGTGCCTTCCATGATGCCGGGGATCTCGCGGAACTGGCGCCGCACTTCCTCGACCACGGCGCCGGCGGCGCGGCCCACCGCTTCCATCGCCATCGCGCCGAACAGGTAGGGGATCAGCCCGCCGAGCAGCAGGCCGATGATCACCGTGTGGTCGGACAGGTCGAAGGCGAAGGTTTCGCCAGGGTGCGCGGCGCGCAGGTTGTGCGTGTAGTCGGCGAACAGCACCAGCGCGGCCAGTGCGGCCGAGCCGATCGCATAGCCCTTGGTCACCGCCTTGGTGGTGTTGCCGACCGCGTCCAGCGGATCGGTCACCGCGCGCACGTCCGGCGGCAGTTCGGCCATCTCGGCGATGCCGCCGGCGTTGTCGGTGATCGGCCCGTAGGCGTCGAGCGCGACGATCATGCCGGCCATCGACAGCATCGCGGTGGCGGCGATGGCGATGCCGTACAGGCCCGACAGCGCGAACGCGCCCCAGATCGCCGCGCACACCGCGATCACCGGCAGCGCGGTGGATTTCATCGAGATGCCGAGCCCGGCGATGATGTTAGTGCCGTGGCCGGTGGTCGAGGCCTGCGCCACGTGCTGCACCGGCTTGTACTGGGTGCCGGTGTAGTACTCGGTGATCCACACGATCAATCCGGTCAGCACCAGGCCGATCAACGCGCAGCCGTAGAGCTTGGTCGCGCCGGCTGCGGTATCGCCCATCAGTTGCTGGGTCACCGGCCAGAACGCCGCCGCGGCGAGTACCGCGGACACGATCACGCCCTTGTACAGCGCGCCCATGATCGAGCCGCCGGGGCGCACACGCACGAAGAAGGTGCCGACGATCGAGGCGACGATCGACACGCCGCCGAGCACCAGCGGATACAGCACCGCGTTGCGACCGGCCTCGGCCGCCATCAACCCGCCGAGCAGCATGGTGGCGATGACCGTGACCGCATAGGTCTCGAACAGGTCGGCGGCCATGCCCGCGCAGTCGCCGACGTTGTCGCCGACGTTGTCGGCGATCACCGCCGGGTTGCGCGGATCGTCCTCGGGGATGCCGGCCTCGACCTTGCCGACCAGGTCCGCGCCGACGTCGGCGCCCTTGGTGAAGATGCCGCCGCCCAGCCGCGCGAAGATCGAGATCAGCGAACTGCCGAAGGCCAGGCCGACCAGGGCGTGCAGGCTTTCCTCGACGCTGCGCCCCAGCCATTGCAGCACGCCGTAATAGCCGGCCACGCCGATCAGGCCGAGCCCGACCACCAGCATGCCGGTGATCGCGCCGCCGCGGAACGCCACGTCCATCGCCGGCCCCAGCCCGCGCCGCGCCGCCTCGGCGGTGCGCACGTTGGCGCGCACCGACAGGTTCATGCCGATGTAGCCGGCCACGCCCGACAGCACCGCACCGATGGCGAAACCGCCGGCGGTGTACCAGCTCAGGAAGAAGCCGACCAGCAGCAACAGCGCCACGCCGGCGATGGCGATGGTCTGGTACTGCCGGTTGAGATAGGCGCGGGCGCCTTCCTGGATCGCATCGGCGATCTGCCGCATGCGTTCGTTGCCGGCTGGCTGCGCCAGGATCCAGCGTGTGGACACGATGCCATAGAGTATTGCCAAGGCCGCGCACGCCAGTGCCACGGTGACCGCATATCGTTCCAGCATGACCCCTCCCAAGGATGTGGATGACGCCCAAGCGGTGGGACGTACAACGGGATCACACCGGAAGGAGTCTGAGGCATGCAACGACTCCGCGGCCGCAATGCGCCGGTGGTGCGTATCGCAATGTTCGACCTGGCTTGAACCGGACCGAGTATGCGCCCGGGTCCTGCCCATCGCCAGCGGCGGGCGCCTGCCCTGTCTTGGCGCCGCGTTCAGTCGGCGCGTGGCAGCGTTGCGCATCGCTTCCAAGGAGCAAGCCCATGCAATCGACGACCCCGGCGCGGATGCGCGCAATCGCTTCGACCCTGGCCCTTGGCCTGTGCGCCTGCGCGCCGCTGGCGATGGCCGCCGATCCGGTGCCCGAACTGCAGCGCCAGCCCGGTGCCGCGCAGGCGGTGGGCGTGGTGCACACGATCCGGCAGATTCCCGAGGCCTGCGTGCGTTTCGAAGGCGTCTACACCGGCGAGGCCGCGCAGCCCTACAAGTTTTCCGCGGTCCGCAGCAGCCCCACCTGCCAGCCACGCGCCAAGCTGGTGGAGTTCGACCAGGCCAAGCCCAGCGAGGCGACGGGGTGGAAGTTCAACGATGTGATCCGCATTCCCAGCGCGGCCTGCCCGTCGCAGCAGGCGGTGGTGCGGGTCTGGCGCAAGCCGGTGGCGACCAAGGCGGATCTCGACGGCCAGGGCCAGTCGCGGATCTATCTGGAAGAGGCGAAGAAGCAGGCGGCGGCCGGCGCGATCGCGCAGGTGCCGCAGTTCACCGCGCAGATGAAAGTGGAAGGGACTGCCTGCCGCTGAGTCGGGTGCGTGGCGGCAGGCTTACGGGACGGCTGCCACTGGGTGCCCGGGCGCATGGCGCTGACCATGCCATCCATGGGCATCGGTAGTGCCATGCGCTCTTGCATGGCTCGATGCGTGCAGGCTTCCCCGGCGCACCGCTCACCGCGTCGCTGGTGGCGGCCTGGCAATGCGTCTCTCAACCTGCTTCGCATGCTGCCGCGCACCGCCGTTGTTCGATCGGCGCATGGACCATGCATGTGCGCCAATGCAGGTTACCGAATCGATTCCAGCCCGGCGCGCCGTCGCCGCATCCATTCGTCGGCGACCTCGCCCATGTTCTTGGGCGCGCCGTCCTTGATCCACGCCATGAAGGCGCGATCGAACTTGAACTCGGCCCCGCACGCGCCGGCGAGGAACCGGCGTACGGCCTGCGTACTCCGGTAGCTCTCGTCGACCTGCGTCGCGCGCGTGATCGGACCGTTGTGCCAATCGACATCCATTCTGGTTCCTTGTCGCCGGTTCGCGGGGCGGATGTCGGTTTGCACGCGGCAGCGTAACCGCATCCTTCGCCGTGAATCCGTTGCGCTGTGCACCTGGGCAAGAATTCTTCGAGCTGGCGCGCGTTCTGGCGGGAGGCCTCAGGAACCCGAGGAGACCGGACGCGGCTTGCGGAAGCTCAGCCACAGCGCGGAGAGCAGGAAATAGACGCCGCCGAATCCAGCGTAAGGCGCGAGCTGGGCGAGCGTCGGCGCGGCGCCGAACGACTGGATGACGAAGAAGACGCCGGCGAGCGCCGATTGGGTGCCACTGATCATCATGAAGACCTGGCCGCCGAGCTTGCGGCGGCGGATGCCGACGGCGAGCTGGAACAGTCCGGCGAGCAGCGCCCATGCGCCGAAGACCAGGACGCCGCCCGCGTTGCCGTGCATCGCGAACGCGATGGCCATGGCGACGGCGGTGACGGCACTGACCAGCGCGTTGAACGCCTGCCCGGGGTTGGCCTGGAGTCCGCCGCTGCGGCGCGCATCCAGAACGTTCGCGAGCGCATCCCAGGCCGGGTAGAACGCCAGCAGCGTTCCGGCGAGCGCCACGGATGCAGGCGCGGAGAGGAGGACCGCGGCCACCCAGGCAAACGCGACGCCAGCGCGCAGGAAGTAGAAGTTGCGAAGTGAATTCATGAAGAGTGTCCTCGAAGGAGTTTCCACCCTACTAGTTGGTAGATAAACAATCAATGAATCATCTGTAGGGCTGTCATAGAGCTCGTGCGGATTGATCAGGCTTAGACGACTACCTACCAGGTGGTAGAATCGTCCCATGACGACGACACAGCAGAAACTCATCGATTCGGCCCGTTATCTGATCCAGACGCGGGGCTACAACGGCTTCAGCTATGCCGATGTCGCCGAACAGGTGCAGGTGCGCAAGGCGAGCATTCACCACCACTTTCCTGCCAAGGCCGATCTGGCGCGGGCGGTGGTGGAGGAATCCCGCGCGCTGATCGTCGCGCAGACGCGGATGCTGGAAAGCGGTGTCTTCGATCCCGAGCAACAGCTCGGCTTCTACACCGGATACTGGGAGAGGTGCATCGCCGACGCGTCCGCCCCGTTCTGCGTCGCCGGCATGCTCGCCAGCGAATTGCCCACCCTGCCCGACGATCTGGCCGAGCACGTGCGTGCGCATTTTCGCGACCTGTCGAACTGGCTGGAAATCGTGTTGACCAAGGGCGCGCAACTGGGCCGGTTCCAGCTGCAAGGCTCCGCCCGTCTGGAGGCGGCAGCGTTCATGTCGATCGTGTACGGCGCGATGCTCACCGCGCGCGCCTACGGCGAGCCGAAGGTATTTGCTGAGATCGTCCAGGGCGGCCTGAAGAAGCTCCTGCGCCAGCCGGACTGATGTCGCTCAGCGCTCATCCGGCACGGCGCGTCGGATGCGATGGCTGGCGTCCGCGACCAGGCTTCACCGAAGCAGCACTGTTCTTCGGCGACAAGCGAAGCACGCTGATGGCCGATTCCCGATTCCCGAGTCCCTCGCCCGTCAGCCCTCCCAGGCCGGCAACTTCTTCTTCACCGCCACGTTCTTCAGCGCCACGTACTTCGGCAGGCCGTCGTTGCGATCGTAGGGCGGATAGGCCTCGCCGCGGATCAGCGGCTGCAGGTAGCGGCGCGCCTTGTCGGTGATGCCGAAGCCGTCCTTGCGCAGGAACGCCGGCGGCATCTTCTTCTCGTGGTTGGCGATCTTGCTCAGCGGCGCGGCCTCGATCTTCCAGCGGTACGGCGCGTCGCTGCTGCGCACGATCACCGGCATCACCGCGTTCATGCCCTTCAGTGCGAACTGCACCGCGGCCTTGCCGGCGGCCTGCGCCTGCTCCCAGTCGGTCTTGGAGGCGATGTGGCGGGCCGAACGCTGCAGGTAGTCGGGCAGCGTCCAATGCACCTTGTAACCGAGTTCGGCCTTGACCTTGCCGGCCAGATACGAGGCCACGCCGCCGAGCTGGCTGTGGCCGAACGCGTCGGTGCCGCCGCCGGCATCGGCGACGAAGCGCCCGTCCGCGGTCTGGATGCCTTCGCTGGCCACCACCACGCACCAGCCGACCTTGTCCACCACCTTGCGCACCTGCGCCAGGAATGCCGCTTCGTCGTAGGCGCGCTCGGGGAACAGGATGATCTGCGGCGCGTCGTCCGGCGACTGCGCGGCCAGCCCGGCCGCGGCGGCCAGCCAGCCGGCGTGGCGGCCCATCGCTTCGTAGACAAACACCTTGGTCGAGGTCTCGGCCATCGCCGCCACGTCCAGCGCCGCTTCGCGCACCGACACCGCGGTGTACTTGGCGGCCGAGCCGAAGCCGGGGCAGGTGTCGGTGACCGCCAGGTCGTTGTCGATGGTCTTGGGCACGCCGATGCAGTGCAGCGGGTAGCCGAAGGCCTCGGCCAGCTGCGACACCTTCCAGGCGGTATCGGCCGAGTCGTTGCCGCCGTTGTAGAGGAAGTAGCGCACGTCGTGCGCCTTGAACACCTCCAGCAGGCGCTCGTACTTGGCCCGGTCGGCTTCCAGCGACTTGAGCTTGTAGCGGCACGAGCCGAACGCGCCGCCGGGCGTGTGCGCCAGCGCGCGGATCGCCGCGGCCGACTCCTTGGAGGTGTCGATCAGCTCCTCGCGCAGCGCGCCGAGAATGCCGTTGCGCGCGGCCAGGACCTTGACCTTGCGCGCGCGCGCCTCGCCGATCACGGCGGCGGCGCTGGCATTGATGACGGCGGTGACGCCGCCGGATTGGGCGTACAGCAGGGTGCCTTGGGCCATGGTCGGGGCTCGCTCCTGGGGTGGGGACATTGCCGGGACATTGCCCGGATGCGGTAAGCTGGGGAAATTGCGGTACAGCGCAGGCGTGGCCCCCGAGTCTAACGCCGCCGGCCGCGCACGGTAATTTCCTCGAGGAGTCAGGTTGATGCGATTGGTTCTGTTGGGACCGCCCGGATCGGGCAAGGGCACGCAGGCGGCCCGCCTGAAGGACAAGCTGCAGATTCCGCACATTTCCACCGGCGATCTGCTGCGCGCCGAAGTCGCCGCCGGCACCGCGCTGGGCGTGCAGGCCAAGGAAGTGATGGCGCGCGGCGACCTGGTTTCCGACGACATCCTGCTCGGCATGCTCGAATCGCGCCTGGGCCGCGACGACGTCGCCAACGGCTTCATCCTCGACGGCTATCCGCGCAACCTGGCGCAGGCCTCGGCGCTGGACGAACTGCTGGCCAAGATCGGCCAGCCGCTGGACGCGGTGGTGCAGCTGGACGTGGCCACCGAACTGCTGGTCGAGCGCATCGCCGGCCGCGCCAAGGCCGAAGGCCGCGAAGACGACAATCCCGAGTCGGTGCGCAAGCGCCTGCAGGTGTACAACGATTCGACCGCGCCGGTGATCGGCTTCTACGACAAGCGCGGCACGCTGGCGCGCGTGGACGGCGTCGGCTCGCTGGACGAAGTGCTGGCGCGCATTCTGGCGTCGATCGGCCGCTGAGGCGGTCCCGTGCCGAGCGGCCGCCTCGAGGCGGCGCTCGGCACGAATGCTTCCGGGCCGATCCCGGAGGTACTGCGCAGGCTGCGGCATCTGGCCTAGTGCACCGTAGGAGGGGCTTCGGCCCGGACCGTATCCGCCACCGGCACATCCGCCGCTGTCCGCCGCTGCGATCGTCGCCTTGGAACCGCTCTTGCAATAGCCGCGCGCTTCGCTGGCTGGGACAGTGTGGGAGGGGCTTCAGCCCCGACGCGGTCCTGTTCGGATACTGCGCGGTCTGCTGCTGCGCTCGTCGCGGCTGAAGTCGCTCCCACAGGGGAAGCTGGCGGCCAGCCGCTGGAGCACTATAGGGGTGACTTCAGTCCCAACGCATTGCGCCGCCGGCTTCAGCCCCGACAGGCTGTGTCCGAAGTCTGCACCTCTCACACTTCGCTCGTCGCGATTGAAGCCGCTCCTGCAAGGGATAAGGACGTAAGGCAGGCGTGTGCGGGGTGCGCGCAGCGCTCAAGCCCGCCAGGCGCCGTCCTGACTTCGGCTGCCGCGCGTCCGCGCCATGTCGTCGGCGAACCGCATTCTGCCCAAGATTCAACGTCATCCGGCGCCAGCAGTGGGCCAAGACCAAATCCATGCCTCCCGCCACGCGTGGACGCGGGCGGGAGGCCGGAACCGTCAGGTGCCAGCGAACGGGCTTGCTCAGGGCCCCGCAACATGAGCTCCCTTGGGGATGGCCTCTTGGGGAGTAGGACCGCAGGGTGCTGCGGCTGGCCTGTTCATTTTCGATGTCGGCTCCCGACTTGCCTATCGGGAGTTTTCTGCAGGGGGTGTGGGGAATTCCCTACTTGACGCGGTTGCCATTCGCATGCACTCGGTGGCGCGCGTGGCCTTGCCGATGCTGGGCGGCGGCGGGTCCTGCCGCCGTCGCGCCGGTTTGCGCGCGCCGGGGGATCGGCGACAATCGGCGCATGAGCAAGATCCATATTCTCGGCATCGCCGGTACGTTCATGGGCGGTGTCGCCGCGCTGGCGCGCGAACTCGGCCATGCGGTCGAGGGCAGCGACCAGGCGATCTATCCGCCGATGTCCACGCAACTGGAGCAGCTCGGCATCGCGCTGAAGCAGGGCTATCTGCCCGAGCACATCGGCGCCGATTGCGAGCAGGTGATCGTCGGCAATGCGCTGTCGCGCGGCAACGCCGCGGTCGAGGCGGTGCTGGATGCCGGCCGCGCCTATACCTCCGGCGCGCAGTGGCTGAGCGAGCAGGTGCTGCCCGGGCGCGACACGCTGGCGGTGGCCGGCACCCACGGCAAGACCACCACCACCAGCATCCTCACCTGGCTGCTGCAGGCCGCCGGCCGCGAGCCGGGCTTCCTGATCGGTGGCGTGGCCGAAGATTTCGGCGTGTCCGCGCGGCTGGGCCGCACCGCGTCCCCGGCCGCCGCCGCGAACGCGTCCGCAGTGGTCGCCAGCGGCGCGAACGGCGGCGAAGGCGCGCCCGCGGCGCAGCGGCCGCTGTTCGTGGTCGAGGCCGATGAGTACGACACCGCGTTCTTCGACAAGCGCAGCAAGTTCGTGCACTACCGGCCGCTGGTGGCGATCCTCAACAACCTCGAATACGACCACGCCGACATCTTTCCCGATGTGGCCGCGATCCAGCGCCAGTTCCATCACCTGGTACGCACCGTGCCGCGACGCGGGCGACTGATCGTCAACGGCGAGGACGCGCATCTGCGCGAGGTGCTGGCGATGGGCTGCTGGACGCCGGTGGAGCGCTTCGGTTTCGATCCGGCGTTCGAGTGGAGCGCGCGCGCGCTGGCCGCCGACGGCAGCCATTTCGCTGTCCTGCACCACGGCCAGGAACTGGGCGAAGTGCGCTGGCCGCTGCTCGGCCGGCACAACGTGATGAACGCGCTGGCGGCGCTGGCCGCCGCGCACGCGGTCGGCGTGGCGCCGGCGCAGGTGATGCCGGCGCTGGCGCGGTTCCGCAGCGTCAAGCGGCGCATGGAAGTGATCGGGCAGGCGCAGGGCATCACCGTCTACGACGATTTCGCGCATCACCCCACCGCGATCCGCACCACGCTGGAAGGCCTGCGCGCCAAGGTCGGCGCGGCGCGCATCGTGGTGGCGATGGAGCCGCGCAGTAATTCGATGCGCCTGGGCGCGCACGCGCAGGCGCTGGCGCCGGCGCTGGACGCGGCCGATGCGGTGGTGTTCCTGCAGCGGCCGGAACTGGCCTGGGACGCCGCCAAGGTGATCGCCACGGTGCGCGGGCAGGCCTGTGCCGCCGCGGACGTGGAGGCGTTGCTGGCGGCGCTGCAGGCGCAGGCGCGGGCCGGCGACCATGTGGTGTTCATGTCCAATGGCGGTTTCGACGGCGCGCCGCGGCGCTTCCTGGCGGCGCTGCAGTGAGCGTAGTGCTGCACGCTGGAGCGTGCGCATGAGCGAGGAACGCAGCACGCTGCCGCTGTTCCCGCTGCACGCGGTGCTGCTGCCGGGTGCGGCGATCAAGCTGCGCGTGTTCGAACGCCGCTACCTGGACATGGTGCGCGAGTGCGGCCGCAACGACAGCGGCTTCGGCGTGTGCCTGATCCTGGAGGGCACCGAGACCGGCACGCCGGCAGTGCCGGCGGCGTACGGCACCGAGGCGCGCATCGTCGATTTCGACGTCGGCGCCGATGGCGTGCTGGTGCTGAGCCTGCGCGGCGGGCGCCGCTTCCACGTGCTGCGCAGCCGCGTGCGCGACAACGGCCTGGTGGTCGGCGACGTGCACTGGCGCGAGCCGGACGAGGACGACGAGTTGCAGCCGCAGCACGCGCTGTTGTCGACCGTGCTGGACAGCATCCTCGACCAGGCCGCCGACGTGTACCCGGTGGCCGGCCCGCGCCTGCTCGACCAGGCGGCCTGGGTCGGCTGGCGCCTGGCCGAACTGCTGCCGCTGGACGAGCGCCAGCGCCTGGCGCTGCTGCAGGAAGACGATCCGCACGAACGGCTGGAGCAGTTGCTGGGGTGGATACCCTGAGGGCTGGGATTCGGGATTGGGGATTGGCGGGGTATCGGTGGCGCGTGCGTGGCGAGTTGCCATTTGCCTGCCGGGCGCTTTCTGCCGAAATGCCAGGCGCCCGGCGTTTTGTAGGAGCGGCTTCAGCCGCGACATGCGCCATCGCGACCGGGTCGTTCCACACCATGGCACCGAACGTGTAGGTGCAACGCAAGGCGGCCTTGATCATCGGGCGCGACAGGTTGTCGTAGTGCCTGTCGCGACTGAAGTCGCTCCTACATGGCTTCGCTACACGACCCTGGCGGTAAAGGGCTGAAGAAGGGGACGCGTTACTCGGCCTCCACCGGCGCCTCGCCCTCGCTGCGCACCAGCAGCACCGGCACATCCGACGGGCGGTGCATGTCCTTGCGCGTGGGCAGCGCGCTCAGCGCCTCGGTGACCGCGTTGAGCGCCGGGTCGGCGCCGCGCAGCGGGCGCCACAGGCCGATCAGGTTGAAGTGGCGTTCGTAGCGCAGGCTCTGCGCGCTGCCCAGCCACAGCGGCACGTTGCCGGGTTGCAGCCGCGCCGGTGCCGGCCACAGGCGCAGCGCGTAGAGTTCGCCGGGGCGCGGGCCGCTGCGCAGCATCAACAGCGATTCCACCTGGGTGTCCAGCGTCGCCGGCAGCACCGGGACCTGTTCGGCCTGGGCCTTGTA
Source organism: Xanthomonas sp. CFBP 8443 (assembly GCF_025666195.1). Classification (NCBI taxonomy): domain Bacteria; kingdom Pseudomonadati; phylum Pseudomonadota; class Gammaproteobacteria; order Lysobacterales; family Lysobacteraceae; genus Xanthomonas; species Xanthomonas sp. CFBP 8443. The sequence continues at coordinate 4,090,158 of NZ_CP102592.1, read as the reverse complement.
GTCGAGCAACTGCAGCGCCTGCTGCCAGCCGGCCTGCGTCTGCACGCGCCAGCCGGCGGCCTGGAGCTGGCGCTGCAGCGGCGCCAGCGGCCCGGCCACCTGCAGGTCCAGCGGCCAGCGCTGGCTGTCGTCGAACTCGTTGCGCCGCGATGGCAGCAGGCGCCATTCGTCCCGCCACCACGCGCTCGCCGCCAGATCCATGCGCACCGGCGGCGGCGGTTCGAACTTGGCCAGCTTGCGCTCCAGGTCGCGCGGCGCATACCACAGCGCGGCGGCGACGAAGCCGCCGTAGAACAGCCACGCCAGCGGCTTCATCCAGAACGAGCGGTTGAAGCGGCGGCGGTAGGCGATGCCCAGCACCAGCAGCCAGAAGATGCCGAACAGCATGCCGCCGACCACGTCGCTGAGCCAATGCGCGCCCAGGTACAGGCGGGCGAAACCGATCAGCGTCACCAGCACGCCCGACAGCAGGTACGGCCACACCCGCGAGCGCCCGGGCAGTTCGCGGGCGATCAGCACGGCGAAGAAGCCGAAGCTGATCGTGGCCATGGTCACCGCCACCGACGGGAAGCCGAAGCCGCTGCTGGCCGCCGGCGGGCGCACCACGTGCACGGTGGTGCCGAGCAGCTTGGTCAGGGCCAGGCCGAAGGCCAGCGCCGCCAGCCAGTGCGCCGCGGCCATCCAGCGCTGGCGCCAGATCAGGTAGACCAGGCCGAGCGTGGTGGCCGGCACCAGCACCTGCCAGTCGCCGAGCGAGGCCAGCGCGGTCATCGGGTAGTCGGCCAGCGGGTTGCGCAGCGCCAGCATCAGGTCGTGCACGGCCAGGTCCAGCGACAGCGGCTCGCCGTGGCCCACTACCACCATCAGCAGCGCGAACCAGCCCCAGCCCAGCGCCAGCAGCATCACCGCCAGCATCGCCAGCGGCACCGATTCGCGCCGTTGCGGATCGAACACCGCGATCGGATAGCGGCCCAGCAGCGGGTGCCGTCGCGACCAGTCCAGGCCGCGCGCCAGCAGCGCGTCCATGTGCCCGGCCGACCAGCGATAGCCGTACAGCACGATCGCCCACACCAGCCCCAGCGCAAGCACCAGCAGGCCCAGCACCAGGAACAGGCGCCCGGCGACCGCGGCGACCGCGTCGTAGGCCTGGCCGAGCAGCCAGCCCGGGCCCAGGAACAGCAGCGCCCAGGTCACCGCGGCGACGCTGCTGGCGAGGAAATAGCGGCGCAACGGCATCTTCATCATGCCGGCCACGGCCGGCACGAACGGACGGATCGCGCCGACGTAGCGCGCGATCAGGATGCTCTTGAAGGCATTGCGGCGGAACATCGTCTCGCCGCGGTCCAGCAGCTGCGGATAGCGCCGGAACGGCCAGTAGTTGCGCAGCTGGTGGCCCCAGCGATGGCCGACCCAGTAGCTGAGCGCGTCGCCGGCCAGCGCGCCGAGGGCGGCGCTGACCACCGCGTACGGACCGGAAATCTGGCCCAGGCCGATCAGCACGCCGATCGCGAACAGCAGCGGCAGCGCCGGCACGATCGTGCCCAGCACGATCACCGCGTCGCAGAACGCGATCGCGAAGATGACCGCGCCGGCCAGGAGGGGATGCGCTGCGACCCACTCCAGCGTGGCGTCGATCCATGATGCATTCATGGGGGGATTATAAGTGGGCGAGCATGGCGATCCGCTTAAACTGGGGTGATGACACGCGCGCCGGCCGCCTCCACCCAGATCCTCAAGTCCGACAGCTTCGGGCGCATCCTGCTGGTGCGCGACGGTGGCGCGGGCGTGTTCGTGCGCCGCGACCTGACCGCCGCGCCGTGGTGGCTGCGGCTGCCGGCCTGGTGGCTGGCGCGGCGCGAGGCGCGGGCCTTGCAGCAGCTGTCCGGCATGGCGGCGACGCCGCAGCTGCGCGGCTGGGACGGCACCTTCCTGGACCGCAGCTACCTGGCCGGCGACGCGATGTACCAGCGTCCGCCGCGCGGCGACCTGGCCTATTTCCGCGCCGCGCGGCGCCTGCTGCAGCAGGTGCACCGGCGCGGCGTGGCACACAACGATCTGGCCAAGGAAGCCAACTGGCTGGTGCTGGAGGACGGCAGCCCGGCGCTGATCGACTTCCAGTTGGCGGTGCGCGGTGCGCCGCGCGCGCGCTGGATGCGGCTGCTGGCGCGCGAGGACCTGCGCCACCTGCTCAAGCACAAGCGCATGTATTGCCGGCACGCGCTGACCCCGGTCGAACTGCGCCTGCTCAAGCGCCACTCCTGGGTGCGCGAACTGTGGTTCGCCACCGGCAAGCCGGTCTACCGGTTCGTGACCCGGCGCCTGCTCAAGTGGGAAGACAACGAGGGGCAGGGGCCGAAGCCCTGAGAGGCCGGGATTGGGGATTTGGGATTCGGGATTGGTAACGGCGCATGGCTGTGGCTGAGGATTTTTCTGGCAGGGCAGCAGGGCCTTGAGTTGGGGAGTCTCCGAACCTCCTGAGGGCTTGGGCTTGAGGATTCGGGATTGGTGGGCGCATGGCTGTGTCTGGGTTGTCCAAGGCGACAAGGCGCTAAGCTGCGACGAATCTCCAATCCCGAATCCCCAATCCCATGACGTTGCAAGGCAAAACCCTGTTCATCACCGGCGCCTCGCGCGGCATCGGCCTGGCGATCGCGCTGCGTGCGGCACGCGATGGCGCCAACGTGGCGATCGCGGCCAAGTCGGCGGTGCCCAATCCGAAGTTGCCCGGCACCATTCACAGCGCGGCGGCGGCGGTCGAGGCGGCCGGTGGGCGCGGCCTGGCGCTGAAGTGCGACATCCGCGAGGAGGAGCAGGTGCGCGCGGCGGTGGCGGCCACGGTCGAGGCATTCGGCGGCATCGACATCCTGGTCAACAACGCCAGCGCGATTTGGCTGCGCGGTGCGCTGGACACGCCGATGAAGCGCTTCGACCTGATGCAGCAGGTCAATGCGCGCGGCAGTTTCCTGTGCGCGCAGGCCTGCCTGCCGCATCTGTTGCGCAGCGCCAATCCGCACATCCTGACCCTGGCGCCGCCGCCGTCGCTGGATCCGAAATGGTGGGCGCCGCACACCGGCTACACGCTGGCCAAGATGGGCATGAGCTTCGTGACCCTGGGCCTGGCCGGCGAATTCGGCCCGCAGGGCGTGGCGGTCAACGCGCTGTGGCCGCGCACGCTGATCGCCACCGAGGCGCTGAACATGATCCCGGGCGTCAGCGCAGGCAACGGGCGTCGTCCGGAGATCATGGCCGACGCGGCGCATGCGCTGCTGACCCGGCCGGCGGCCGGGTTCCATGGCCAGTTCCTGATCGACGACGAGGTGCTGGCCGCGGCCGGTGTGACCGACCTTTCAGCTTACGCGTTGGATCCGTCGCAGCCATTGCTGCCGGACCTGTTCCTGGATTGATTGCGCCGGCATGCGCCGGAGCGGCAAGACGGCGTGACCAGGCAGGAACCGTGCGGTGGCGATGCGCGGCGTGCTGGCGCATCTGTCTGCAGGAGGGGATTCAACCTCGACGGGGTCCGCAGCCGGTGGGTTCACCGATGCGCGCGTGGCAACCGTTCATTGCGACGGATGGCGGTGGTCGCCCGGAGCCACTTCCACAGGGATCTGGATGAACTGACCGGTGCCCTGTAGGAGGGGCTTCAGCCCCGATCCGATCCTATCCGCAGCCTGGAAGCTCCGCATTGCTCGCGGCGGTGGATCACCTGAGGCCACCGTGTTCTCCGGCAGGAGCTGGGTGCGCTGATGGTTGAGGAAAAGCCCTGGAGAGGCTGACGTCGAGCGCTGCCATGCATACCAGCCGCACCTGCCGCTCGCCGCGCTTGCCCGCGCCTGCACGCCGCGGGCGCTACCCTATGCGCTTGTGCGGGATCCCTGCCGTAGCGTCTGCCGATCCTGCCGTTTCCCCCCACTCACTGGAGTTGTCGCCATGAAATACCTGCACGCCATGATCCGCGTCCACGACCTGGAGAAGACCAGCAAGTTCTTCACCGAAGGCCTGGGCCTGCACGAGACCCGCCGCATCGACAATGAAGCCGGCAAGTTCACCCTGGTGTACTTCGGCGCGCCGGAGAACCCGGAAGCCGAAGTCGAACTGACCTACAACTGGGGCTCGGACGAGGACTACGGCAGCGCGCGCAACTTCGGCCACCTGGCGTTCGAGGTCGACGACATCTACGCCACGTGCGCGCACCTGCAGGCGCAGGGCATCGTCATCAACCGCCCGCCGCGCGACGGGCGCATGGCCTTCGTGCGCAGCCCGGACCTGATCTCGATCGAACTGCTGCAGAAGGGCGCGGCGCTGGCCCCGGCCGAACCGTGGGCGTCGATGCCGAACACCGGCGTGTGGTGAGTCTTCAGGCCGCGGCGTCGGGCAGCGGTTGGCCGCAGTTGCGGCAATAGCCGGCGCTGCGGTCGTGGCCTTGCAGGCCACAACGCGCGCAGCTGCGCTGGTCCGGCGCGCGATCGCGGTCGGCGTCGCGCAGGCTGTTGGCGAGCTCGGCGGTGTAGATGCCGGTGGGCACGGCGATGATGCTGTAGCCGATCAGGATCAGCACCGAGGTGATCGCGCGGCCCAGCGGCGTGAGCGGGGCGATGTCGCCGAAGCCGACCGTGGCCATCGTCACCACCGCCCAGTACATCGCGGTGGGGATGCTGGTGAAGCCGTTGGCCGGCCCTTCGACCACGTACATCAGTGCACCGAAGATCACCACCAGGGTGATCACGGCGAACAGGAACACGAACACCTTGCGCCGGCTGCGCCATAGCGCGTCGACCAGCAGGCTGCTTTCCTCGACGTAGCGGGTCAGCTTGAGGATGCGGAACAGCCGCAGCACCCGCAGCACGCGCACCACCAGCAGGGTCTGCGCGCCAGGCAGCAGGAACGAGACGTAGGTGGGCAGGGTCGACAGCAGATCGATCACGCCCCAAAAGCTCAGCGCATAACGCAGCGGCCGCTTCACCGTGGCCAGGCGCAGCACGTATTCGGCGGTGAACAGTGCGGTGAAGCCCCATTCCAGCACGTACATGGGGCGGGCGTAGCGCGCGTGCAGCGCCGGGACGCTGTCGGCCATGATCACCGCGACGCTGGCCACGATCGCCGCGACCAGCAGCAGGTCGAAGTTGCGCGAGGGCCGGGTGTCGTGCCGATAGATGATGTCGAACCAGCGTCGCCGCCAGCCGTGCTCGCTCGCCGGGGCGAGCTGGGGATCGGTGAACAGTCGCATGCCCTCATGCTAACCGACCCCGCATCGCGATCGCGGCGCCGGGCGGACGAGGCCGGAGGCGGCGCGCCGGTGAAATCTTGGTGGGCGTGCGAACCGGCTCGCGCTCCGCCGCGGTGGATGCCGGGCCGTGGCCCAGCCGTGTCGGGCGGGCCGCCGCCGGCGATCCCGGCAGGCGCCGCCGGCGGTCTTATAATCGAACGCTTTCCCGCAGGATGTTCCTTCGATGACCGCTTCCTCCGCCGCGGACCTGATCGCCCTTGGCCAGCACTACTACCTGCCGATCTACCGCCCGCGCCAGTTGGTGCTGGAGCGCGGCCAGGGCGCCAAGGTGTGGGACAGCGAAGGCCGCGACTACATCGACCTGTCCGCCGGCATCGCGGTGTGCGGACTCGGCCACAACGATCCGGACCTGACCGCAGCGCTGCTCGAGCAGGCCGGCAAGCTGTGGCATACCAGCAACGTGTTCTACAGCGAGCCGCCGCTGCGCCTGGCCGAGGAACTGGTCGCCGCCTCGCGCTTCGCGCGCAAGGTGTTCCTGTGCAACTCCGGCAGCGAGGCCAACGAGGCGGCGATCAAGCTGGTGCGCAAGTGGGCGGCCAGCCAGGGCCGCGCGCCGGACCGGCGGGTCATCGTCACGTTCCGCGGCAGCTTCCACGGCCGCACCCTGGCCGCGGTCACCGCCACCGCGCAGCCGAAGTACCAGGAAGGCTACGAGCCGCTGCCGGGCGGTTTCCGCTACGTGGATTTCAACGACATCGTGCAGCTGGAAACGGCGATGGCCGCCGGCGACGTGGCCGCGGTGATGATCGAGCCGGTGCAGGGCGAGGGTGGGGTGATGCCGGCCGCGCCGGGTTTCCTGGCGCAGGTGCGCGCGCTGTGCGACCACCACGGTGCGCTGCTGCTGCTGGACGAGATCCAGTGCGGCATGGGCCGCACCGGCACCTTGTTCGCGCACTGGCAGGACGACGTGACGCCGGACATCGTGACGCTGGCCAAGGCGCTGGGCGGCGGTTTCCCGATCGGTGCGTTGCTGGCCGGGCCGAAGGTCGCCGAGACCATGCAGTTCGGTGCGCATGGCAGCACCTTCGGCGGCAATCCGCTGGCGGCGGCGGTGGCGCGGGTGGCGCTGCGCAAGCTGGCGTCGGCGCCGATCGCGGCGAATGTGTCGCGGCAGGCGGCGGCGCTGCGGCAGGGGTTGGCTGCGCTCAACGAGGAGTTCAAGCTGTTTTCGCAGGTGCGCGGGCGTGGCTTGATGCTGGGCGCGGTGTTGAATCAGGCGCATGCGGGGCAGGCCGGGGCGATTCTCGATCACGCTGCGGCGCATGGGTTGTTGACGTTGCAGGCGGGGCCGGATGTGTTGCGCTTCGTGCCTTCGTTGAACATCACCGATCAGGAGATGGCCGAGGGGTTGATGCGGTTGCGTTTGGCGCTGCAGGAGTATGTCGGTAAGCGTTGAGTTGGTCGGTTGGTTCCGATGGGGTAACGGCAAAGGCAAAGCTTTCGCGCTTTGCGCGAGTCACTTTTCTTTGCTTGTGCAAAGAAGCGCTTCACAGCAGCCGAAGGCTGATCAAAGTAACCAAAAGAAGCGCTTTACAACAGCCGAAGGCTGGTCAAGCACACCCCGACGCGCGCCCTCCGCTGCGCTCCGGGTGCGCGAGGTGGACAGGAATTTTCCGATGGCACATCCATGTGCCAGCGGAAAACGCCACGCATCCTGCGTGGCGCCCCCTGCGGGGGTTGTACCTGTCCACCTCGCCGCGCTCTAGGGGGCCCCGAACGGCAAGATCAAAATCCTGAGCAACAGCAACAGCAACAGCAACAGCAGCCGCAGCCGCAGTTCGCTGCAATAGACGCGATAGCAAAGCGACAGCGACGGCGAATTTGCCGGTTGCTCGCGGTATGTCAGGGCAAGCCGTGCCGCGCCAGTGCGCGGCGCAGGGCGCGGGCGCCGCTGGCGGTTTCTGCGGCCATGCCGGTCGCGCGTGCGCCGCGTACGTTGACGAACAGGTCGTCGATGAACAGTGCGTGCCGCGCTGCGACGCCGAAGTGGTCTAGCGCGCGGCGGTAGACCTCGGCCTGCGGCTTGCGTGCGCCGAGTGCGCCGCTGCACAGCACGCGCCCCTGCAGCAATGGGAACAGCGCCGGCACGATCCGTGGGATCGCCTGCGCCATCAGCGCGCCGTTGTTGGTCAGCACGCCGATGTCGATCCGGTCGGCCAGCGCCAGCACGCGTTCGATCACGCCAGGGTCGCCGCGGCTGCCGGCCACGCGCGCGGCGATCCAGTCGGCCTCGCTCACGTGCGCGCCCAGGCCCGCGCCGAGCCGTTGCAGATAATCGGGCGTGGCGATGTCGCCGCCGTCGTAGGCGGTCTCCAACCCGGAGGCGAACAGCACCTGCCGCACCCGCGCCGGATCGCAGCCGCTGTGGTCGGCCAGATGCGCGATGCGCGCCGCGCGCGTGTAGCCCGCCAGTACGCCATCGAAATCGAGCAGCAGCAGCTGCGGGCGCGGCTGGATCAGCACGGCCATGGCGCGTGGCGCGAGAACGAGCGGCGGAGCTGAAGCATGTGCGGGGTCCGTAGCGGCAGCGGCCGAGATTAACGCAGTACCCGCGGCGACGGATGCCGCTACCCGCGTCGTGGCCCTGGCCGGCGCCTGCCCACCCGGGCGCTGCGCACCTACCCGTCGGATGCGGCCGCCCGGCGCTGCGCGCTGGCTATGGTCCCTGCACGCCGCGATCGCGGCCGTCGCCGGTCCGGGGGCCGGTGCGCATCCACGCCACATCCACGTCATCTCGGGGGTCTTGGACATGAGCAAGCGTTTGCAATCCGATCGTCTGGCGGAATCGGTGGGCAGGGGACTGTGCAATGCGCGTCACGGCCGCGGGCTGGCCACACTGACGCTGCTGCTGGCCGGCGCGCCGGCGCTGGCGGAGGAGCCGGGCGGCGAGGCCAAGACGCTGGACGCGATCACGGTGATCTCGACCGGCACGCGCAAGACCAACATGGCGGTGACCGACAGCCCGGCGCCGATCCAGCTGGTGAGTGCGGAGATGCTCAAGCAGTCGGCCGCGCCGGACCTGATCAACGCCATCGCCAACCAGGTGCCGTCCTACAACGCCAACCAGACCGGCAGCGACATGGCCAGCCAGACGCTCACCGCCAGCCTGCGCAACCTGTCGCCCAACCACACGCTGGTGCTGGTCAACGGCAAGCGCCGCCACATCACGTCCAACGTCAACGTCACCACCGGCGCGGCCTCGGCCGATCTGTCGTTCATCCCGGCCGCGGCGATCGACCATGTCGAGGTGCTGACCGACGGCGCCGCCGCGCTGTACGGCTCGGATGCGATCGCCGGGGTGATCAACATCATCCTCAAGAAGAACCACGAGGGTGGCGAGGTGGATGCCGGCTACGCCGGCTACAAGGATGGCGGCGGCGGCACTGATACGTGGGGCGCCAACATCGGTTTCGGCAACGACGATGCGTATTTCAGTCTCAGCGCCGAGGTCGAGAACCGCAAGACCGTGTACCGGCTGGGTTCGTACAGCTACGCCGACTGCGTGGCCAACTACGCCGACTGCTCGGCGGTGAATCCGGACATGGCCGATTTCCTGGCCGACGACGTCCAGGGCATGACCCTCAACGGACGCTTCCCCAACGTCAACGCCTGGCTCAATCCGCCGGAAGTGCACCGCAAGACGCTGTTCTTCAACTCCGGCGCGGTGCTGAGCGACACCCTCGAGTTCTATGCCTTCGGCAGCTTCGGCAAGAAGACCGCGCAGTCGGAGGAGAACTACCGCCGTCCGAGCCAGGACGGCGGCTACGTCGATCCAGCGAGCGGCGAGGTCTCGCACAAGTATCCGCTGGGCTTCAATCCGTCCGAAGCCTCCGACGAAGTCGACTACGACCTGAGCGCCGGGTTGAAGGGCGTGCTGGCCGGCTGGTCGTGGGATTTCTCCAGCAGCTACGGCAAGAACAAGATGGACGTGTACACGCTGAATTCGATGAACTTCAGCCTGTGGCAGGAGTTCGGCGCCTCGCCCGAGGACTTCTACGACGGCACGTTCTGGGCCAGCCAGTGGACCACCAACCTCAATGCCACGCACGACTTCGACGTGGGGCTGTCGCAGCCGCTCACATTCAATGCCGGCGTCGAGTACCGGCGCGACCAGTACGGCATCGATCCGGGCGATCCGACCTCGTACTACGGTGCCGGCGCGTCCTCGTTCCCCGGCTACAACCCCTTGTTCAACACCGGTTCCTACAGCCGCCACAGCTACGCCGCGTACGCCGACGTGGTGTTCAACCCGACCGAGAGCTGGCTGGTCGACGTGGCCGGGCGCTACGAGGACTACAGCGACTTCGGCAGCAAGGCGGTGGGCAAGCTGACCACGCGTTTCGACCTCAGCGACACCTTCGCGGTGCGCGCCACCGCCAGCACCGGCTTCCGCGCGCCGACCCTGCAGGAAGGCTACTACTCGGCGGTGCAGGTCGGCCCGACCAGCGCCACCCCGACGCTGCAGCCCAACAGTGCGGCCGCGGCGGCGTTGGGCTTCGGCAGCCTGAAGCCGGAGACCAGCACCAACTACAGCCTCGGTCTCGTGTTCCGGCCGATGCCCAACTTCGACAGCACGCTCGACTTCTACCGCATCACCATCTCCGACCGCATCGGCGTCGGCACCTTCGAGTATTCCAAGGCCGGCCAGCCGGGCGACACCAACGGCGACGGCACCCCCGACGACGCCTACAACGCCGCGCTGGGCCAGGCGCTGGTCGACTTCGGCTACCTCGGCGGTATCGACCCGGCGGCGCCGGGCGGCTCGCTCGACGCCACCGCACGCCAGAACATCTCGGTGGCGATCTTCAACAATGCGCTCAAGACCCGCAGCACCGGCGTGGATTGGGTGACCAACTACATCACCGAGTTCGACTGGGGCTCGATCGACTGGGTGCTGGCCGCCAACTACAACAAGACCGAAGTGCTCAGCGCCAAGCCAGCGCCCGAGGTGCTCGGCGGCGCCACGATGTACAGCGCCGCGACCCTGACCAACCTGGAGAACAACGCGCCGAAGTACCGGGTCAACCTGGGCGCCACGTTCAATGTGGGCAAGTTCAGCCTGCGCGTGACCGAGGCGATCTATGGCCCGCAGTACCAGCTGATCGCGCCGTACGACGAGTGGAACGGCGACATCTTCCCCGACAGCGTGCTGAGTCAGCTCGACGTGGTCGACGTCAACGGCGCGCCGTACTACAAGCACAAGATCGGCACGATGGCGCTGACCAACGTCGAATTGACGTTGCGGCCCAACGAGCAGCTGACCGTCAGCGTCGGCGGCGACAACGTGTTCAACAAATACCCCGACAAGGTCCCGGCAGCGGCATACGGCTACCTCGAGAAGAACTACCTCAGCTACTACAACTCGCCGTACCTGACCGGCAGCCCGATCGGCTACTTCGGCGCGCGCTACTACGCCAAGCTGACCTACCGCTTCTGAGCGGTTCGAGCCCCTCTCCCCCGGAGAGGGGTTGGGGTGAGGGTACGTCCGCCAGCGGAGTGCTCGCCCGCGTACTGCCGCGCCGTCCGCGTTCCTACCCGCTCCATCGCGACCTACCCGCCGCACGCGGCCTGCGCCGCCGTCGCGGCGGCTATGGTCGATCCGCACTCCGTGAGGCGATGTCGACGATGCAAGCAACCACCAGGGGCGCCATGACCCGCCGCCAATTGCTCGCCAGGATCGGCCTGGCCGGCGGCGGCGCGATGATGTACCAGGCGATGCACAGCCTGGGCCTGGCCGCCGAATCGCGCTTCGGCGGCGTGCCGCGGCTGGACGGCGATGCCAAGGGCGCGTCGGTGCTGGTGCTCGGCGCCGGCCTGGCTGGGCTGACCGCGGCCTACGAACTGCGCAAGGCCGGCTATCGCGTGCAGGTGCTCGAGTACAACGCGCGTCCCGGCGGTCGCAACTGGACGCTGCGCGGCGGCGATCGCTACACCGAGTTGGGCGGCTTCGAGCAGCAGTGCGGGTTCGACGAGGGCATGTACCTCAATCCCGGCCCGTGGCGCATCCCGCACCATCACAAGGCGGTGTTGTCCTACTGCAAGCAGTTCGGGGTGGCGCTGGAACCGTTCGTGCAGGTCAACTTCAACGCGTTGCTGCACAGCCGCGCCGGATTCGGCGGCAAGCCGCAGCGCTTCCGCGACATCGACGCCGACTACAAGGGGCACGTGGCCGAACTGCTGGCCAAGAGCACCCGGCAGGGCGCGCTGGATGCGCAGGTGCAGCGCGAGGACCGGGAGATCCTGCTCGAGTCGCTGCGCAACTGGGGCGCGCTGGACAAGGACTTCGGCTACGTCAGAGGCCGCGAGAGCAGCGAGCGCCGCGGCTTCGCCCGATATCCCGGCGGCGGGCTGTCCGGCAAACCGGAATTTTCCGAACCGTTCACCGCCCAGGACATCCTGCGCTCGCGGCTGTGGACCACGCTGGCGGCGGGCAACAACTACGAGATGCAGACCGCGATGTTCCAGCCGGTCGGCGGCATGGATCAGATCGGCAAGGCGTTCGCGCGCGAGCTCGGCGACGCAATCCGCTACAACGCGCGGGTCACCCGCATCGACCAGGACGCGCACGGGGTCAGCGTCGCCTACCAGGACGGCAACGGCGCCGAGCAGCTGGCGAAAGCCGATTGGTGCGTGTGCACGATCCCGCTGTCGATCCTCAGCCGCATTCCGCTGGCGGTGGGCGAGAAGATGGCCGCGGCGATCGGCCAGGTGCCGTACGCGGCGTCGGTGAAGGTGGGGCTGCAGTTCAAGCGCCGCTTCTGGGAAGAGGACGAGGCGATCTACGGCGGCATCAGCTACACCGACCTGCCGATCACCCTGATCAGCTATCCGAGCACCGGCTTCCAGAGCGCCGGCAAGGGCGTGCTGCTCGGCGCCTACGTGTGGGGACTGGAGGCGTTCGAGTTCACCTCGATGACCCCGCAGCAACGCGTGGCCAAGGCGGTGGAGTACGGCACGCAACTGCATCCGCAGTATCCGCGCGAATTCGACAACGGCATCGCCGTGGGCTGGCACCGGGTGCCGTTCACCCACGGCTGCTTCGGCATGTGGAGCGACGCGGCGCGCGCCGAGCACTACGAGAACCTGTGCCAGATCGATGGCCGGATCGCCCTCGCCGGCGAACACGCCTCCTACATTCCGGCCTGGCAGGAAGGGGCCATCACCTCGGCGCTGGATGCGATCGAGCGCCTGCATCGCCGTGCCGTCAACGGAGACCACGCATGAAGCTCGACCGTCACTGGATGCTCGCTGCGGCGGTCGCCGCCGGGGTGCTGGCGCTGATGCTGCCGCCGGCGATCGGCCCGGTCGCGGCGCAGAGTTCCGACGCCACCCCGCTGTATCCGCAGGCCACCTTCGCCACCGCCTCCGGCGCCACCGTGTACGCGGCGATCTGCCAGGGCTGCCACATGCCGGGCGGACAGGGCGCGCGCGGCGGCGGCGAATATCCGGCGCTGGCCGGCAACCCCAAGGTGGCCGCGGCGCCATATGTGGCGATGATGGTGCTCGACGGCCGCGGCGGCATGCCCGGTTTCGGTGGCATGCTCAACGACCGGCAGGTCGCCGAGGTCGTGCACTACGTGCGCAGCGAGTTCGGCAACGATTATCCGGGCAAGCTCAGCGCCGACGAGGTGCGCACCTTGCGGCACTGAGCCGTCACCGCTCCATTCCCTTTTTCGATCGCGAGGAATTCCGCATGCGCCGTTCGTCCGTTTCCCGCTCGCTCCGTGCCGGCCTGTGCGCCGCGCTGTGGCTGCCCGCCCTGGCCGGCGCCGCCGAGATCGTGCGCCACAAGATCCCCAACAGCGACTTCCCGATTTCCGCGGCGGTGGAGATTCCGGCCGGCAAGACCACGGTCTATCTGAGCGGCGCGGTGCCGCGGCCGATCGACCCCGCCGCGCCGAAGGATTCGCCCGCCGCCTACGGCGACACCAAGGCGCAGACCATCAGCGTGCTGTCGCAGATCAAGACGCAGTTGGAAGGCATGGGCCTGGGCATGCGCGATGTGGTCAAGATGCAGGCGTTCCTGGTCGGCGATCCGGCGCTGGACGGGAAGATGGATTTCGCCGGTTTCATGGAGGGCTACCGGCAGTTCTTCGGCACACCCGAGCAGCCCAACCTGCCGTCGCGCTCGGCGTTCCAGATCGCCGCGCTGGGCAATCCGCTGTACCGCATCGAGATCGAAGTCGTCGCGGTGCGTCCGTAGCGCCTGTCGGGCAATGCGGCCGGCCGCGTGGCCGTGTCCGGTGCTGGGGCGGTCGTGCGTGGCCACGCCAGGCCGGCTGTCCAAATCGCGTTGGCACCCCTTTTCCGCCATGTTTTCGAGGAATCCGCCATGCAACGACCGTCGTGTTCGCGCCGCACGTTTCTCAAGGAATCGGCGCTCGTCGCCGCGGCCGGCTTCGGCGCGCCGTGGCTGGCGCAGGCCGCGCCCGGCGCGGCGCAGGCGGCCGGCGCCGAGCTGGCGCCGGTGCTGATCAACGCCAACGAATATCCCGGCGGGCCGTCGCCGGCCGCGCAGCGCGCGATCGCCGCGATCGTGCCCAGCGGCGGACGCTACCTGGGCGAGCTGCAACTGGAATTGCTGCAGACCCTCGCCGACCAGCTCGGCGTCGGCATCGATCACCTGATGGCCTATGCCGGCTCCACCGAGCCGCTGGACTACGCCATGCTGGCGTTCACCTCGCCCAGCGCGTCGCTGGTCACCGCCGACCCTACCTTCGAATCCGGCTGGCGCGCCGCTGCGCGCAACGGCGCCAAGGTGATCAAGGTGCCGCTGCGCAAGGACGACGCGCACGACGTGCAGGCGATGTGCGCCGCCGACGCCATCGCCGGGGTGATCTACATCTGCAACCCGAACAATCCCACCGGTTCGGTGACGGCGCGCAAGGACCTGGACTACGCGCTGGCGCACAAGCCCAAGGGCAGCGTGCTGGTGGTGGACGAGGCGTACCTGCATTTCTCCGACAGCGCCAGCAGCATGGTCGATCGCGTCGCCGCCGGCGACGATGTGATCGTGCTGCGCACCTTCTCCAAGCTCTACGGCATGGCCGGGATCCGCCTGGGCTATGCGGTGGCGCGGCCGGACTTGCTGGCCAAGCTGAAGTTCTACAGCGTCAACAGCCTGCCGGTGACCGCGGTCGCCGCCGGCCTGGCCAGCCTGCGCGATCCGGCGCTGGTGCCGCAGCGGCGCGCGCTCAACAGCGCCATCCGCAACGACGTGGTGCGCTGGCTCGGCGCGCAGGGCCATGCGTGTACCGCCTCGGAAAGCAACTGCTTCATGGTCGACGTGAAACGCCCGGCAAAGGAGTTCATGGATGCGATGGCGACCCATGGCGTGTTCGTCGGCCGCAGCTGGGCGTTGTGGCCGAACCGCTCGCGCATCACCATCGGCACCGCGCCGGAGATGGCGCGGTTCAAGCACGCGTTCGCGCAGGTGGCGGCCGGCAAGCGCGGGCCGTTGCCGGTGCCGGCGCCGAGGATGGCGCTGTACGATCCATTGCACGCATTCTTCCGCAGCGCTTAAAACGTGTCCTGCATTCGGGCGGACCCCATCCACGTGACCGCTCCCGCGCGGGATTGCGCGCTGCGCGCGTGCTCCGTATGCGCGAGCGCGGCGGGATCCGCCTAGGAAAGGACGACACTGCCGCTGCGCCGATGCTGCAGTGCACGAGCGATCGTCGTTGACAAACATTTGTGCAAAGGCAGACAGTCTTGGCGACATCGCTGCACGCGCGTCGCATCGGTGGCGAGGTTGCTCGCGCTTGCCGTTCCCACTGTCCAAGGAGTCCGTCTTGAAAGCGAAGTTCCTGTCTCCCCTGTTGGTCCTTGCCGCGCTCGCGTTCGCGCCGGCCGCCTGGGCCAAGACCTGCGCGGTGACCATCACCGGCACTGACCAGATGTCCTTCGACCAGACCCAGATCAAGGTCGCCGCCGACTGCACCGAAGTGGCGTTGACGCTCAAGCACAGCGGCAAGCTCGCCGCCGCGGTGATGGGCCACAACTGGGTGCTGACCAAGACCGCGGACTTCCAGGCGGTGGCCAATGCCGGCACCAGCTCCAGCCTGGCCGACAACTACCTGCCCAAGGGCGATGCGCGGATCATCGCGCATACCAAGGTGATCGGCGCCGGGCAGTCGGACACGGTCAAGTTCTCCACCGCCAAGCTGAGCAAGGGCGGCGACTACACGTTCTTCTGCTCGTTCCCCGGGCACTGGGCGATGATGAAGGGCAAGTTCGTGTTCGGCTGAGCGGCCGCAGTTGCGCTGCAGGTTGCGATCAGCGATCTGCAGAGCCTTTCGCACATGATGGCGCCGCAGGCTTCGGCCTGCGTCAGCGCCGACTCAACCTGTGGGAGCGACTTCAGTCGCGACGGGCTTTCCCGGTAACGCCTGTCGCGACTGAAGTCGCTCCCACAAAATAGCGACCACTCTCGCGATTGCGAGATCGCACTCAGTCCAGCGCGGCATCCGGCGGTGCCATGCGCTGCAGCAGGCCGCGTTGCAGCGCGCTGGCCAGCGCGGCTTCGCGGGTGCCGGCTTCCAGCTTGCGGTACAGGTTCTTCAGGTGGAACTTGACCGTGTTCTCCGACAACGCCAGGCGTCGCGCGATCTGCTTGTTCGCGGCGCCCTGCGCCAGCAGCGCCAGCACTTCCAGTTCGCGTTCGCTGAACAGCTCGGCAGCGCTGTCCTGGCCGTGGCGCAGCTTGTCGAGCAGAGTCTGGATGGTCATGGCCAGGGTCGTGTTCGGCGCCGCTTGCGGATCCTGCTGGCGTGCCATGCGCAGCAGCGCCTTGCCCGGCACGCCCAGTTCCAGCAGGCATTGCCAGGCCTGGGTGCTGGCGACGTGCTGCAGCGTGTGGCGCAGGTAGGGCAGGGCCGCGGCGGACTCGCCGCGGTCGTGCAGTACCAGCGCGATGCGCGCACGCGCGCGCGCCAGATGCACGCGGTTGTCGGCGGCCACGCATGCCGCCTCCACGCCCTGCAGCACCGCCAGCGCGGCGCGGGTGCGGCCGCCCAGACGATGCCAGCGGGCCAGGGCGAAGCCGAGCGCGGCCAGGAAACGCCAATCCTGCGGCTGGCTCAGCGCGTGCGCGAAACGCGCCTCGCCGCCGGCGCGCGCGACCAGCACGTCGATCGCCGCCGAGGGCGGCTGGTCGAGCAGCACGTGCAGCCGCCAGGCCAGCGCCAGGTCGGCGAGCCGGCCCAGGTGCCGCGCATGCGCGATGCGGTCGATGTGGTCGAGCAGGTCCAGCGCGGCGCGGCCGCTGCGGTCGTGCTGCCGCGCCAGCACCAGCGCGGTCTCGTAGCCGGCGGCGTACACGTCCAGCCAGCCGTCGTGCTGCTCGAGGAAGCCCAGCGCCGGTTGCAGGCAGTCGGCGGCGTCGTCGTAACGGCCGTGCTCGCATTGCAGTTGCGCCAGCAGGCATTGGCCGACCGCCTGCAGGGTGGGGTCGAGCTGTTGCTGGCGCTGGGCGATGGCCAGCGCCTGGCGGCAGATGGCCTCGGCCCGCTCCAGCTGGCCGCGATAGTAGTGGCTCTGCGCCAGATGGATCAGCGCATAGCTGGCGCCGACCTCGCTGCCGCTGGCCTGCATCGCGGTGCCGGCCAGCTGCGCATAGCGTTCGGCGGCGGCGAAATCGGCGCGGCCCAGCGCGGTGGTGGCGCAGATGCACCACAGGGTGCCACGGCCCAGATGGTCGTCCTCGTCCAGCGCCGCCGCCTGCGCGGCGATCTGCGCCTGCCCGCGCGGGTTGGCGCAGACCTGGTCGAGCAGATCGCGCAGCAGCGCCACCACCACCGTGTAGTCGCGCTCGAACGGTGCGCGCACCGGCTCGGGAAAATCGCGGAAGCGTTCCAGCAGGGTCTGCGCATGCGCGAATTCGCCCAGCTTCATGTGCAGGTAGGCCTGGGTCAGGTTCAGCGCCGGCCGTTCGCCGATGCTGCTGCGCGGGAACCGGCGCAGCAGCGCGCGCACCGACGCGGTGCCGTGGCGCAGCAGCAGCTGCCAGGTGCCGGCGCGGGCGATGCAGTCGGCGGCGCTGTCGATCGCACCGCCGCGCACCGCATGCCGTACCGCTTCGGGCAACTGTCCGTGCGCATCGAACCAGCGTGCGGCGCGCCGGTGCAGCTGCGGCGCCAGTCCCGGCGTGTCGCGCTCCAGCTGCTGATACAGGTAATCGGCGAACAGCGGATGGAAGCGGAACCATTCGTGCTCGCCGTCCAGCGCCACCAGCAGGCCCTGGAAGTGCGCCAGCCGCTCCAGCAGGCGGCCGCTGTCGTCGCGCTCGCGCACCGCGTCGGCGAGCGCGGCGTTGAACCGCTCCAGCGGCGAGAGTTGCAGCAGCAACGCGCGCAACGCCGGGTCCAGGTCGTTGAGCACCTGTTCGGCCAGGTAGGCCGCCAGCTCGGCGGTGCGCCCGGAGAAGCGGCCGAGGTCGTCGCGGCGTTGTTCGTCGCCGCCCAGCCATAGCCCGGCCAGTTGCAGCGCAACCGCCCAGCCTTCGGTCTGCCGGCGCAGCTGGCGGGCGGTCGCGGCCGGCACGTGCGGTCCCAGCAGCGCCAATGTCTCGGCTTCGTCCAGCGCCAGTTCGCGCGCACCGATGCGTTCCAATTGGCCCTGCAGTGCCCAGCGCGCCAGCGGCAGCGCCGGCGCGCGCCGCGTCGCCAGCAGCAGGTGCAGCTGGCCGCCGGCATGTTCGACCAGCCGTGTCACCGCGTCGTCGAGCGCGGCGGCATGGCCGCGGTCGTAGTCGTCGAGGATGACCAGCAGGCGGCGCGGCGCGGCGCGGATCGCGCGGATCAGGCCGGGCAGGGTGGCGGCCACGTCCAGGTCCTGGCCCTGCTGCTGCAGCGCGGCCTGCAGCGGCGCGCCCAGTTCGACGCCGGCGCCGCGCGCGGCCAGCGCCAGGTAGGCGAGGAAGCGTCCGGGATCGGCATCGTCCTCGTCCAGCGACAGCCACGCCACTGCGGCGTCGCCGCGTTCGCGCAGGCGCTGGTGCCATTGCCCGAGCACGGTGGTCTTGCCGAAGCCGGGCGGCGCCAGCAGCAGGGTCAGCGGCAGTTCGGCGGCGCGGTCCAGGCGCTGCAGCAACGCTTCGCGCGCCACCGCCGCCACGCGCGAGCGCGGCGGCGCCAGTTTGTCGGCCAGTACCCAGTCGGGCACGGCAGGGCTGTCGTGCCCGGCTGGCGAGGAACGCGGATTCAACAGCGTGACAGGCTTGAGCATGTCGCCAGGAAGTGTCTGCAGCTGTCGCCCTTGCGCCCTCTGGCGGTTCGGGTGACGGTACGGAACCGGACACGTGCCGGCCTGCCGCGCAGAGCGCGGAAAGCTCGCGTGCCGCGTGATTCCACGGGCCCCCGCCCTGACGCCGTCCGTTGGCCTTGAATGTCGAACTTATGACACGGCCGCGACAAAAGCAAAGTCGCGACCGGGTGCTCGGTTTTCGCTCAGCCGGAGGCGGCCACGGCGAATGCCTCGCGCGCCGCGGCCAACGTCGCTTCGATCACGGCCTCGTCGTGGGCGCTGGACAGGAAGCCGGCCTCGTACGCCGACGGCGCCAGGAACACGCCGCGCGCGAGCATGGCGTGGAAGAAGCGGTTGAATGCGGCGGTGTCGCAGGCGGTGGCCTGGGCGTAGGTCTCCACCTTCTCGGTCGTGAAGAACAGGCCGAACATCGCCCCGACCTGGTTGGTGGTGACCGCCACGCCGGCGGCCGCGGCGGCCTGCTCCAGCCCGGCGCACAGCGCGGCGGTGGCCGCGTCCAGGCGCTGGTGGAAGCCCGGCGCCTGCACCAGTTCCAGCATCGCCAGGCCGGCGGCCATCGCCACCGGGTTGCCGCTGAGCGTGCCGGCCTGGTAGATCGGCCCGGAAGGGGCGATCTGCCGCATCAGGTCGGCGCGGCCGCCGTAGGCGCCGACCGGCATGCCGCCGCCGATGATCTTGCCGAAGGTGGTCAGGTCCGGGACCACGCCGTAGTGCGCCTGCGCGCCGCCCAGCGCCACCCGGAAACCGGTCATCACCTCGTCGAAGATCAGCAGCGCACCGTGGCGCGTGCACAGGTCGCGCAGGTGCTGCAGGTAGCCTGCGCGCGGCGGGATGCAGTTGGCGTTGCCGACCACCGGCTCGATGATCACTGCGGCGATCTCGCCGCCGATCTCGTCGAACAGCGCGGTGGCGCCCTCGACGTCGTTGTAGCTCAGCGTGGCGGTGAGTTCGCTCAGGCCCGCCGGTACGCCCGGCGAGGTCGGCACGCCCAGGGTCAGCATGCCGCTGCCGGCCTTGACCAGGAACGAGTCGCCGTGGCCGTGGTAGCAGCCCTCGAACTTGACGATGCGGCTGCGCCCGGTGGCGCCGCGCGCCAAGCGCACGGCCGACAGCGTGGCCTCGGTGCCGGAGTTGACCATGCGCACCATTTCGCACGAGGGCACCAGCCGGGTGATGGTTTCGGCCATCGTCACCTCGGCCGCGCAGGGCGCGCCGAACGACAGGCCGTCGCCGATCGCGCGCTGCACCGCCTCGCGCACCGCCGGGTGGTTGTGCCCGGCGATCATCGGGCCCCACGAGCCGACGTAGTCGATGTAGCGGTTGCCGTCCACGTCGTACAGGTAGGGGCCGTCGGCGCGCTGCACGAAGAACGGTTCGCCGCCCACCGACTTGAAGGCGCGGACCGGCGAATTGACGCCGCCGGGGATCAGCGACTGCGCCTGGCTGAAGAGGGCGTGCGAGCGGGAATGGTTCATGGGCGAAAGATCCTTGGCGATGCTGGCCGGGCCGAGTGGGCCGGGCGCGGAGCGATGCCGCCTATTGTCGCGGCTCCCGCCTGCACGTGCCATGTCGCCTACCCGCCGGCTGCGCACCTACCCGTCGCGGGTGGGTCCGCGACGTGATGGGCTGCCTAGTATCGAAGCGGCCAGGGGACGCACGACCCGATCGCCAATCGGCATCGGCCATGCATCGGGCAGGTTTTTTCAGAGTGCCCGGACGGATCGCCGCCCGGCGTCGCGCTGGGTCTCGTTGGGCCGTCAACGACTTTCACATCTTCGGGGAGAGAGCATGAATCGATTGATCCGCAAGAGCGCCCTGGCGCTCGCGCTGACCGCCGCCGTCGGCGGCGCCTTTGCACAGTCCACCACCGGCAGCATTGCCGGCAGCGTCGCCGAAGGCGCCAACCAGACCGTGCTGGTGGAGAACAACAGCGGGTTCAGTCGCGAGGTGCCGGTGGACGCGCGTGGCCGCTATCAGGCCGGCAACCTGCCGCTGGGCACCTACAAGGTGACGGTCAAACGCGACGGTGCGGTGGTGCAGACCCGCGAGAACGTCAGCATCACCGTCGGCGCGAGCACCGACGTGTCGTTCTCTGCGGCCGGTGTGCAGACCCTGGAAGGCGTGACCGTGAACGCGTCGGGGTTGTCGCCCATCGACGTGAGCAGCGTGGACACGCGCACCGTGATCACCGCCGAACAACTGCAGCAGCTGCCGTTGGGACGCACCGCCGAAGCCATCGCGCTGTTGGCGCCTGGCGTGGTCGTCAACAGCGGCGGCTTCGACAACGGCCCGCTCGGCGGCTCGCTGCCCAGCTTCGGCGGATCGGCGGCCAGCGAGAACGCCTATTATCTCAACGGCTTCAATACCACCACCGCCAGCAACAGCCTGGGCGGGCTGACCCTGCCGTATGGCGCCATCGATCAGCAGGAAATCTTCACCGGCGGCTACGGCGCGCAGTACGGCCGCTCCAACGGCGGGGTGATCAACCAGATCGGCAAGCGCGGCAGCAACGAATGGAAGTTCGGCGCGGCGGTGATCTGGGAGCCGAACGGCCTCAAGGCCAACCAGCGCGATCTGTACTGGCGTCCCGACAGCCAAGGCAGCAGCGTGAACAACGCCGCCTACCGGTACGCACGCTCGGCCAACGGCCTGTACCAGCCGCAGAGCGAGGCCGAAGCCAGCCAGACCACGTACAGCGCCTACATCGGCGGCCCCATCGTCCAGGACAAGCTGTTCTTCTTCCTGGCCGCGGAGAAGGTGGATTCCGACGGCGTGCGCACGGTCTCCAATCGCGATTCGGACAACGGCCGCACCGGCGGCCTGACCGACTACGACTACGAACAGAAGCGCTGGTACGCCAAGCTGGACTGGTACATCACCGACAACCACCTGCTGGAGGTGACCGGCGCCAGCGACGAAGCCGAAACCCAAGGCTCCATCTACCGCTACGACTACGTCAATCGCGAGCGCGGCAGCTATCTCACCGACGAGTCCACGTGGAAGACCGGGCCGACGCTGTTCTCCGGAAAATACACCGGCTACTTCGGCGACAACATCACCCTGACCGCGCTGTACGGCAAGATGAAGACCCCGGACGAGCTGACCCCCTACAACTACGACGCCGGCAACGGGCCGGTGATCATCAGCGCCGCGCTGCAGAACCCTGCCTACGTCGGCGGCGCGCCGATCGTCGGCCGGCAGCTGGTCACCTCGGTGAGTTCGCCGGACCGCGAATACGAGAAGGACAACCAGCGGCTGAACCTGGAATGGCGCGTGGGCAAGCACACGCTCAACTTCGGCATCGACAACCAGAAGTCCAAGGGCACGGACGTGGGGTCGATCCTGTCAGGCCCCGGCTATTCGTGGACGTACGGCCAGACCAGCGATCCGCTCGGCCTGCAGACCGGCGGTCTGGTGAGCCAGTCGGCGAACGAGGCCGGCGGCGTCGGCGCGCCGAGTCCGGGCCTGGTGGATCCGGTCTACGGGGCGCAGGGCTATTACGTTATCCGTACCGTCAACACCAGCCTCTATTCCTACGAAGCCAAGCAGCGCGCGTACTACATCGAAGACAAATGGCAGGTCACGGACAACCTGCTGCTCAGCCTCGGGCTGCGCAAGGACGAGTTCACCAACTACACCCCGTTCGGCGCCGCCTACATCGATGTCGACGATGCCTGGGCGCCGCGGCTGGGTTTCAGCTGGGACGTCAACGGCGATTCCAGCCTGAAGGTGTTCGGCAGCGTCGGCCGCTACTATCTGGGCCTGCCTTTGTCGCCGGTCGGATTGTTCACGCCGGCGATCAACACCGACACCTACTTCACCTACAGCGGCGTCAATGCCGATGGCACGCCGGTCCTCGCCCAGCAGCTGGGTTCTGCGGTGTCGGCCAACTCGCGCTTCGGCCGCGTCGCCGACGTGCGCACGGCGGTGGCCAAGGACATCGAGGGCGAGAACCAGGACGAGATCATCCTGGGCTTCACCAAGCAGTTGGAGAGCGGCTGGGTGTTCGGGTTCCGCGGCACCCATCGCCGCCTGAACGCCGGTATCGACGACCAGAACTACGACGTCTCCAACACCGCGCTGATCGAGGCCGCCGCCGCGCAGGGCGTCACCATCGACTGGTCGAAAGTCTCCGGCGCGGCGCTGATCAATCCCGGGCAGACCAACACCTGGGGCGTGATCGGCACCGACGGGCAGTTCCATGAGGTGTCGGTGAGCCGCCAGGCGGCGGGCTTCCCGGAGTTCAAGCGCAACTATTCGGCGCTGGAATTCAATCTGGAGCGTCCGTTCGACGGCAAGTGGTATGCGAAGGCCAACTACGTGTGGTCGCACAGCTACGGCACCACCGAAGGCCAGGTGCGCTCGGACCTGTGGCGCACCGGCGGCGCGCTGGGCAGCTACCAGGGCCAGGCCTCGGTCTCCACCACGCAGAGCTGGGACCATGCGGCGTTGATGGAGCACTTCAACGGCGATCAATCCAACGATCACCGCCATCAGCTGAAGCTGCTGGGTTTCTACCAGTTCACGCCGCAGTGGGGCGCATCGGCCAATTTCAGCCTGATCTCGGGCGCGCCGCGCAACTGCCTGGGCAACTACTACGGCGACAACTACCCCGGCAGGGATCCGGCCGGATATGGCGGCAGCGCGATCACCGGTGGTCCTTACCACTTCTGCTACAACGCCGAAACCGGCACCGGCGAACCGTCGCCTCCGGGCTCGCAGGGGCGCCTGGGCTGGATCGCCCAGCTCGACCTGGGCGTGACCTACAAGCCTGCGTTCGCCAGCGGCAAGCTGGCGTTGCGATTGGACGTGTTCAACGTGACCAACGAGCAGACCGCGACCAACATCTATCCGTTCTCGCAGCTTCCCGACAACAGCACGAACCCGCTGTGGGACCAGGTGGTGGCGTATCAAGCGCCGCGCTCGGGCCGGGTCACGCTCAGCTACGACTTCTGATCCACGCACCGGCCCGCCGCGCAGCGGGCCGGACCCTTTTCCCCCTGGCGAAGGCACCGGCGCGGACCGCCGATGCCCGCGCTGCGTACGAGCGGATACCCGATGCCCAAACTCCGTCCTTTGCTGCTGTTGTGCCTGGCCTGCTGCTGCGGCGACCTGCCGGCCGCCGACGGGCTGTCGCGCGCGCGTGCGCTGCACGCACGCTTCCCGGTGCTGGACACGCACCTGGATACGCCGGCCAATCTCGCGCGCCCCGGCTGGAACATCCTCGACCACCACCACTACGACGAAGACGGCACCCAGGTCGACTATCCGCGCATGCTCGAAGGCGGCCTGGACGGCGGCTTCTGGGTGATCTACACCGCGCAGGGCGAACGCAGCGACGCGGGCAACCGCCAGGCGCGCGACTTCGGCCTGCAGCGCCTGGCGCAGATCCGCGAGATGGTCGCCGCCCACCCGGACAAATTCGAACTGGCCACCGCGCCCGGGGATGCGGCCAGGATCAAGGCCGCCGGCAGGCGCTCGGTCTACATCAGCATCGAGAACGCCTCGCCGCTGGCCGCCGATCCGACGCTGCTGAGCGCCTACTACCGGCTCGGCGTGCGCATGCTCGGGCTGGTGCATACCAGCAACAACGACTTTGCCGATTCCTCCACCGACAGCAAGGGGCCGCAGTGGCACGGGCTCAGCCCGAAGGGCAGGGCGCTGGTGGCGCAGGCCAACCGCCTGGGCATCGTGCTCGACCAGTCGCACGCCTCCGACGCGGTGTTCGACCAGCTGCTGGAACTGTCCACCGCCCCCATCATCCTGTCGCACACCGCGTCAGGCGAGCTCAATGCGCATCCGCGCAACATCGACGACGCACGCATCCGCAAGCTGGCGGCCAAGGGCGGCGTGATCCAGGTCAATTCGCTGTCCGGCTACCTGATCCCGGGCAACCGCGATCCCGCCTATGGCGAGGAGCTGCGCGCGCTGTTCGCCGGCTACGGCGGACGCCAGGCGATCAAGCCCGCGCAGTACCGCGAGGTGATGGCCAAGCGCAAGGCGCTGGACGCCAAATACGGCGTCGCGCGCGCCACCTTCGACGACTACATGAAGCACATCCTGCACATCCTCGAGGTCGCCGGCCCCGACCATGTCGGCCTGGGCGCGGACTGGGACGGCGGTGGCGGCGTGGCCGGGCTGGAGGACGTCTCGCAACTGCCGCGCATCACCGAGCGCCTGCTGCAGGCCGGCTACAGCGAACGGCAGATCGCCAACATCTGGGGCGGCAACCTGCTGCGGCTGCTCGAGCGGGTGCAGGCGCAGGCCGACCCGGCCGCGATCGCCGAACTGAAGTGAACCGGCAGGGCCGCCGGCGCAGCGGGCGCGGATCCGACGCGAGAAGTGCGCCCACCGTGCGTGGCAGATGCGCCCGGACCGATGGCATGAGGTCGCCGCGCCTTCAGGCACCGCCCTGCGTGGACACCGGCTAGCGCAGGTCCGCAAAGCACGCGCGATACGCCCGCAGCGCGGCGAGCGGGTCGGGCGCCGAACAGACGCCGCTGATGACCGCGAGCAGGTCGGCGCCGGCGGCGATCGCCGGGCCGCAGTTGTCCGGGGTCAAGCCGCCGATGGCCACGCGCGGCACGCCCAGGTCCGCGGCGGCGGTCAGCAGCGCCGGCGTGGCCCGCGCGGTGGTGGCCTTGCTGAGGCTGGGGAAGAACGCGCCGAAGGCGACATAGCTGGCGCCGGCGGCGACCGCGGCCCGGGCCAGCGCAAGGTCCGCATAGCATGACGCGCCGATCAGCGCATCGCGGCCCAGCCGCGCGCGCGCAGCGGCCAGATCGCCGTCGTCCTGGCCCAGATGCACGCCGGCCGCGCCCACCGCCAGCGCCAGGTCGACGTCGTCGTTGACGATCAGCGGCACCCCGGCCTGCGCGCACAACGCCTGCAGCGCCGTCGCCTGGGCCAGGCGCTGCGCCGCGTCGGCGCGCTTGTTGCGGTACTGCAGCCAGGTCGGGCCGTGACCGAGCAGCGGCGCCACGCGCGCCAGCAGGCGTTCGCCGTCGGCGTCGTCGGGCGTGATCAGGTAGACGCCACGGGGCGGCGGTGATGCATTCATGGAGGAGCCTTCCGGTGCGCAGGCGAGGGTGGGACAATGCCGCTCCGCCCAGCCTGCAGATCCGCGATTATCCGATGAGCGACGTCACTGCCACCACCTACCGCGCCTGGATGTGCGTCGTCTGCGGCTTCCTCTACAAGGAAATCGACGGCTTGCCGGAAGAAGGCATCGCCCCCGGCACCCGCTGGGAAGACGTGCCCGATACCTGGACCTGCCCGGATTGCGGCGTGACCAAGGACGATTTCGAGATGGTGGAGATGGAGTGAAGGCCGGGATTGGGGAGTCGGGATTGGGGATTCGCAAAAGCCGGTTCGGCGATGGCTGCAGATTCGCCGCATCCTGTGGGATGCGGTTCAACTCCGACCTGATTCATTGGCATGCGCCGGAGCTAAAGCCACTCCTACAGGCGAAGCAAATCGCCGGGTAACCGCTGAGGCCGCTTTAGCGAATCCCCAATCCCGACTCCCCAATCCCAGCCCTCAATGCATCCGCTGCGCCCGCGCGCTCAGTTCCACCAGGCGTTCGCGGATCGGCAGCGCGTCGTTGGCTTCCGGGTTCAGTTGCAGGTAGCGGCCCAGGTCGCGGCGCGCGCCGGGGACGTAGTCCATCTGCAGGTAGGCCAGGCCGCGGTCGCGCAGGGCTTCGGGCTGGTCGGGCATCAGCTTGAGCACGCGGTCGGCGCTGCGCGCGGCGCGGTCCCATTCGTCGCGTTCGGCGTAGACGCCGTGCAGGTTGCGCAGCACCCGGGTCAGGATCGCGCGGTGCGGTGCCGGGTCGAGGATCTGCAGCAGCGCGCGGTCGTCCGGGGTCTCGCCGCCCAGGTGCGGACGGGCGCGTTCGCGCAGTTCCTCCACCGCCAGCGGGCGGCCGCCGTTGAACGGATCCATCACCAGCAGTCCGTCGTCCACCGGCAGGCGCACCAGGAAGTGCCCGGGGAAGGACACGCCGTCGAGCGGGATGTCCAGCCGCCGCGCCACTTCCATCTGCACCAGCGCCAGCGAGATCGGATTGCCCAGGCGGCGCTCGAACACCTGGTTCATGTAGCTGTTGCGCGGGTCGTAGTACTCGTCGTGGTTGCCGCTGTAGCCGAGTTCTTCGAACAGGTGGCGATTGATCGCGGCCATCTTCAGCGGCCACGGTTCGATCATCGCCACCTCGTGGCGCAGGTGCTCGGCGTGGTTCTGCGCCAGCGTGTCGTAGTGCTCGGCATCCAGCTCCGGATACTCGTCGCGGGCGATCAGCAGCGCGGTGGCCATCAGTGGCAGCGCGTCGTCGTCCAGCGCGGCCAGGGTATTCCAGCTCGGCAATGTCAGTCGGTCCACCATGGACCAAGACTGGCCGCAAAGTGCGGCGCGATCAAGTCCGGAAGTTCCCGACAGCGATGTCGGGTTCAGCGCCACGACGGTGGCGCTTTTCCCCACGCCGGCGCGGTTCAGCGCGCCTTGGGGATGCCGGGGCCGAAGCTCAGTTCGGCGCCGTTCTGCAGCTTGATCTGCGCGGCCTGGCCGGCGTTGAGTTCCAGCACGTAGCGCGCCGGCGCATTGCTCGGATAGGGCGGGCAGGCGTTGCCGGCCGAGCACGGCGGCACGTCGCGCTGCTGCGCCACCAGCTTGCGCTGGTTGTCGAAGTACAGGATGTCCAGCGCGATCTTGGTGTTCTTCATCCAGTACGCCTGCGGCTCCTCGCGGTCGTGGATGAACAGCATGCCGTGGTCGGCGTCCATCTGCTCGCGGAACATCAGCCCGCGCGCGCGGGTCGCGTCGTCCTGGGCCAGCTCGACCTGGTAGCGATGCCCGGCCAGTTCCACCCAGGTGCCGCCGGCGCTGGCGCAGCCGCTGAGGGTCAGCAGGGCGAGGACGGACAGGGCGCGGAACAGGGACATGGCGGTGCCGGGAAGTGGGATCAGCGCGCACCTTGTTGCATGGTGCGTGGCGAGTCAAGAGAGCCGGGATTGGGGATTCGGGATTGGGGATTCGCAACAGCGGATCCGGAGGTCGGGAAGAGATCCTGGCCTTTACGAATCCCCAATCCCGAATCCCCAATCCCGCGCGCGTCCTACAGGACGCGCGGCGGTTCGCCGCCGACGATCACCACGTCGGCCGGGCGGCGCGCGAACAGGCCGACGCAGACCACGCCGGGGATCTGGTTCAGTTCGCGCTCCAGCGCCACCGGGTCGGTGATCTGCAGGTGGTGCACGTCGAGCACCACGTTGCCGTTGTCGGTGACCACGCCGTCGCGCCACACCGGCTGGCCGCCGGTGCGCGCCAGGATCTCGCGGGCGACCAGGCTGCGGGCCATCGGGATCACTTCGATCGGCAGCGGGAACGCGCCCAGCGTCTGGACCTGCTTGCTCGGGTCGATGATGCAGACGAAGCGCTCGCTGGCCTCGGCGATGATCTTCTCGCGGGTCAGCGCGGCGCCGCCGCCCTTGATCAGACAGCGGTTCGGGTCGCACTCGTCGGCGCCGTCCACGTACAGCGACAGGTTGCCGGTGTGGTTCAGCTCCAGCACCTCGATGCCGTGCTGGCGCAGGCGCGCGGTGCTCTGCTCGGAGCTGGAGACCGCGCCCTTGATGCGGTGGCCGATGCGGCCGAGCGCGTCGATGAAGTAGGCCACGGTGGAGCCGGTGCCGACGCCGACGATCATGCCGTCCTCGACGTATTCGACGGCTTTCTCGGCGGCAAGGCGTTTGCTTTCGGACATTGGAGGCTCGGGATTGGGGATTCGGGATTCGTGAAAAAGCGGCCGGCGGGCAGGGCAGGAGACGAATCCCCAATGCCCAATCCCCAATCCCGGCTACTCAAGCGCCAGCAACAGCTTCCACTGCGCGGCGCTGACCGGGAACACCGACAGGCGGTTGCCGCGCGCGGTCAGCGGAAAGCCTTCGCCGAGCGCGTCGGCGTGCTGCTTGATCTCGTCCAGCGCGATGGTGCGCGCGAGCTTGCGCTCGAAGGCCACGTCCACCAGGTACCAGCGCGGCTGTTCGCGGGTGGCCTTGGGGTCGTGGTAGTCGGAGGTGGGATCGAACTGGGTGACGTCCGGATAGGCCGCGCTGGCCACCGTGGCCGTGCCGACGATGCCCGGTACCTTGCAGTTGGAGTGGTAGAACAGGATGCCGTCGCCGAGCTTCATGCCGTCGCGCATGAAGTTGCGCGCCTGGTAGTTGCGCACCCCGTTCCAGGGTTCGGTGCCGACCCGCTGCAGGTCGTCGATCGAGAAGGCGTCCGGTTCGGACTTCATCAGCCAGTAGCGCTTGCGTGCGGTCATGCGGGGAAATCGGTCGCGGTCAGGAGGGTGAGGGAGTCGGTGCAGACCGCATCCAGCGCCACGTCCCAGGCGGCGACGGGCAGCGCGGCGACCTGCTGCACGGCGAAGGCGGCGCCGACCAGCCAGGGCGGAGGCGCGTGCCGCTGGCGAAATGCGAAGCTGCGATCATACCAGCCGCCTCCCATGCCCAGGCGTCCGCCGCCGGCGTCGAAGCCGACCAGCGGCGCCACCACCAGCGCCATCTGCTCCGGCGCCAGGGTCGCCTCGGCGGCGACGTCGGGTTCGGGGATGCCGTAGCGGTTGGCGGTCAGCGGCTGCCCCGGGCGCCACGGCGCGAAGCGCAGGGTCTTGCCGCTGAGCACCGGCAGGCAGTACTGCACCGTAGGCGGCAGGCTCAGCTGCCAGCGGTGCAGCGCGATCTCCCCGTCCAGCGCCCAATAGCCGGCGACGTGGCCGTGCTGCGGCGCGAACGGCAAGTCCAGCAGGCGCTGCGCCAGCGCGTCGGCGGCGGCCAGGCGCGCGGCGGCGGGGAGCGCGCGGCGGCGCGCGCGCAAGTGCTGGCGCAGGAGGTCGCGGTCGTCGGAAGTCATCGGGCAGCGCGGCAGGAGAGGGCGCCATTGTCGGTGCCCAGGTGCGCACTGGCTACTGGGGCATCGTCTGCAAGCGCGTCAGGCGTAGATCGCCACCGTCTGCCGGCCCGACAGCACCAGCCGCCCGGCCCGGTCCCAGATCTGCATGTCCTGCAGCGAGTAGCCGTCGGCGGCGTGCCGGCTGGCCGAACGCAGCAGGAACCAGTCGCCGGCGGTTGCCGGCTGCGGGAAATCCAATGTCCAGGCCATCGAACTGACCGGTGCCGGTTCGGTGAAGCAGGCCATCGCCGCCGGCGGCAGGCAGTCGCCGAGCGCGACCAGGGCCACGCCCGGGTCCACTCCGCCGCTGTCGCGATGGCGCGCCCACACCAGCAGTTCCGGAGTGGCGGCGCCGGACACCGGCAGCGCGCCGCCGGCCAGGCGCATCTCGAAATTGGCGACGAACGCCGGGGTGGCGGCGCTGTCGGCGATCGGCGCGGCGGCGTCGGGTGCGCACACCGCCGGCGCCACCGGCATGAAGTCGTGGGCGATGCCGCTGGGCCGCGGCTGCGCGAACAGCAGCGCCGCGCGCAACGCGACCTGCTCGCCGGCTAGGCAGTCGACCGCGATCGAGGTGGCGGACTTGCCCTGGCGCAGCAGGCGCGCATCGAAGCGCAGGGCGTCGTCGGTCGGGCCGACGAACCAGATGTGCGCCGACTTCAGCGGCGGCAGCGCGGACGGCGCGGTGCGCAACGCGGTCTGCAGCGCCAACGCCGCGGACAGGCCGCCGAAGGCGGTACGTCCCTGTCGCCAGCTGGCGGGGACGTCGAACCCGGCGGGCGGGTCGAAGCGGTCGACGAGCTGGGCGAGCGAGGGCATGCGGCGTCTCCTGGGTGGGGGCGACAGTATCCCAGGCTTGCGCGGCGGCTGGTCGGGGCGTGGCGGCGTGCGGCATGGACGGAACCCACGCGCATGCGCACGGCACGCGGACACAACACGCGGACACACAAAAGGAAACGGCGCCTTGCGGCGCCGTTTCCGGGATATTGCATTCTCCGCCATGACGATGCGTGCGAAACGACCTTGAACCCGGGGTTCAAGTGGGATAGCTGGGGAACCATCGGGCTTCCCGCTACGAGGCGGACCTGCACACCCGATTCCGTCGCCATCCCGTGGTCGTAATTAAGGGACAAGGCGAATGTTTGCACACGCTGTCGTTCACAGCAGAGAACGCAAACGAAGTATAGCGCCGTCGCCGCGCTTGGCTAGTCCGTTCGTCGGTCGCGCGGTACGGCGCAATTCACGTTGATGATCGAAATGCGATGCGCGGATCAGCGCGCCGTATCGACCACGCCGTCCAGGCGGCGATTGAGATCGGCCAGCGTGCGCGTCATCTCATGATCGCGCCGCGTCTGCTCGTCGCGCAGCTGTTGCAGTTCGTGCGCCAGGTTTAGCGCGGCCAGCACCGCGACCCGGTCCACCGCCGCCATGCGGTTGCTGCCGCGCACTTCGCGCATTTTCGCGTCGAGCAGGCGCGCGGCGGCGAGCAGGCTGTCGCGCTCCTCGGCCTCGACGCCGACGGTGTATTCGCGATCGAGGATGCGGACGCTGACCGGTTCGCTCACGTGTGCTGCTCCAACGACTTGAGCCGGGTGATCATCGCCTCGACCCGCGAGCGCGCCTGCTCGTTCTTGGTCAGCAGCTGCGAGCGCTCGCTGATCAGCTGCTCCTGCTGCTGGCGCAGGCTGCGGTTCTCGTCGGCCAGGCGCTGGCAGCGCTCGACCAGCGTTTCCACGCGTGTGGCGAGGGTGCGTAGCTGGGCGAGGGTGTCGGGGGTGTCCATGGCGCCCACGATAGGCATGCGCCCGAGCGGCGGTCAAGACGCCGCGCGGCGCCGCGACGGCCGCCGCTCAGGCGGGCAGCAGCAACGGCTGCCTCAGCAACTGCAGGCAGACCTCCGGCTCCAGCGCCGGCGCCACCAGGTGGCCCTGGATCTCGTCGCAGCCGTGCTCGCGCAGGAACGCCAGCTGGCCGGGCAGCTCGACGCCTTCGGCCACCACTTTCAGCGCCAGCGAGTGGCCCATGGCGATGATGGTGCTGGTGATCGCCTCGTCGTCCGGGTCGCGGGTCAGGTCGCCGATGAATTCCTGGTCGATCTTCAGGGTGTTGATCGGCAGCCGCTTCAGGTAGGCCAGCGAGGAATAGCCGGTGCCGAAGTCGTCGATCGCCAGGGCCAGGCCCAGCGCGCGGCAGGCGTGCAGGGTGGCCGCGTTCTTGCCGACCTGCGACATCACCACGCTTTCGGTGAGTTCCAGTTCGACCCTGTTCGCCGGCACCCCGGTCTCGGCCAGGATTCGCGCCATCAGCGCCGGCAGGTCGCCGCGCTCGAGCTGGATCGCCGAGACGTTGACCGACATGCACAACTCGGTCAGGCCCAGCTCGCGCCAGCCGCGCAGGGTAGTGCAGGCCTGGCGCAGCACCCACTCTCCGATCTCCAGGATCAGCCCGGTCTCCTCGGCCAGGGGAATGAACTGGCTCGGCGAGACCGTGCCGAAATCGGCGCTGTGCCAGCGCAGCAGCGCTTCCACGCCGACCACGCGCTGCTCGCGCAGCGAATAGCGCGGCTGGTAGACCAGCTTCAGTTCCTGGTCGAGCGGGATCTTGCGCAGGGTGCTGGCCAGCGTGGCGCGGTGGCGGGTGGCCTCGTCCATGCGCGCCGAGTACACCTGGATGTTGCGGCGGCCGGCGGCCTTGGCCTGGTACATCGCGGTGTCGGCGTGCTTGAGCAGTTCGCTGGGCAACAGCGCGTGCTGCGGGAACAGCGAGATGCCGATCGAGGAGGAGATCGCCACTTCGCGGCGGTCGTCCAACTGCAGCGGCGGATCGAACGCGGTCAGCACGCGCGCGGCGACGGCCTCGGCCTGGGCCTGGTCGGCGACGTCCTCCACCACCACGGTGAATTCGTCGCCGGCCAGGCGCGCGACCGTGTGCTGCGGGCCCACCGCCTGCTGCAGGCGTTCGGCGACCGCACGCAGCACCCGGTCGCCGATGGCATGGCCTAGCGAATCGTTGATGTCCTTGAACCGGTCCAGGTCCAGGAACAGCACCGCCACCGAACTGCCCTGGCGCCGCGCCCGCACGATCGCGCGCGCCAGCCGCTCGGACAGCAAGGCGCGGTTGGGCAGGCTGGTCAGCGTGTCGTAGTTGGCCAGGTAGCGCAGTTCCTGCTCGGCGCGCTTCTGGTCGGTGATGTCTTCCAGCACCACCACGTAGAAGCTGTGTCGGCCATCGGCGTCGACGACGGTGTTGCGGCGCACGTGGCAGAGGATCTCCTGGCCGTCCTTGCGCCGCTTCCAGGCTTCGCCGCGCCACTGCCGGCCATGCTCGAACGCGGCCGGGACCGGCACGTCCGGTGCGTGGTCGAGCAGCGCCATCGGCTGGCCCAGCACTTCGCGCTCGCTGTAGCCGGTGATGCGGGTGAAGGCCGGATTGACCGAAATGAAGCGCGATTCCTCGTCCAGCACCGCGACCGCTTCGCTCATGCTGCGCAGCACTTCGCTGGCGATGCGCCGCTCCAGGTCGGCCTGGCGGTGCGAGGTGATGTCGCGCGCGGTGCCGGCGAGCCGGCGCGGCTTGCCGTCGGCGCCGTAGTCGACCACGCGGCCACGCACCCGCGCCCACAGCCATACGCCATCGCCGGCCAGGTCCACCCGGTACTCGGCCACGTAGACCGGGGTCAGCCCCTGCAGGTGCTCGCGCAGCGCGCGTTCGGCCTGCGGCACGTCGTCGGGATGGATGCGCAGCGGGTCGTCCTCGCGGATCACCATGGTGATCTCCTGCGCGTGCGGCGCCGCTTCGTCGGCGCGCATCCGGCGCAGCTTGCGCTGCTGCAGGTCGTAGTCCCAGAAGTGCTCGCCGGAGGCCCACAGCGCCAGTTTCAGGTGGTGGTCGCGCTGCTGCAACTGCTGCTGGCGCTGCAGTTGCTGCTGCATGCGCCGCCGCCAGTGCAAGGCCTGCAGCACCGCCACTCCCGTGGCCACGGCCAGGATCGCCGCCGCGGCGGCCCAGCCCCAACGCCAGTCGATGCCGGCATGACCCGTGATTCCCGCAGCGACGTGCTCGATCGACATGGCGGGTAGGGGCTTCGAGCAGGAAAGGGTGGTGGAGTGTAGGCGCCGGTCGGAAGCCTTCACAAGCAGCGCGGCGCATGCGGATTGCTACACTGCGCGGCCCGATCCACCGCTGCGCCCCGCTCCGGCGATCGGCGCCCAACAGGCCTTGCGTCCATGACCGAACTTCCCACCGCCGACGACGTCCACCAAGCCAGCCAGCAGCTGGGCCTGGCCGCGTCGGCGGCCGAACTCCACGGCGCGTTGTGCGGCTGGCTGGCCGGCGGCGGCGCCGACCTGGCGGCCTGGCCGGCGGCGGTGCTGGCCGATGCCGGCGTCGCCACGCCGCGCCCCGGCGATGCGCTGGACCGGCTGCGCGAGGCCACCGTCGCGCAGCTAGAGGACCGTGATTTCGCCTTCGACCTGGTGCTGGCCGACGCCGACGCGCCGTTGTCCGAACGCGCCGACGGCCTGTTCGACTGGTGCCGCGGCTTTCTCGGCGGCTTCGGGCTGGCCGCCGGCGCCAAGCCGCCGTTGTCCGAAGAAGGCGAGGAGGCGCTGCAGGACCTGGCGCGGCTGGCGCAGGCCAGCACCGACGATTTCGACAGCGCCGACGAGGACGAGGACGCGCTGGCCGAGATCGAGGAATTCGTGCGCGTGGCGGCCTTGCTGCTGCACAGCGACTGCGTGCTTGGCCCGCGCCACCGGCAACGCCTGAACTGAGCGATGAAGCGACTCACCGGGATCGGCGCGGGCGAATACGCGCGCCGGCGCAGACACCTGATGGACATGGCCGGCGAGCACGCCATCCTGGTGCTGCCGAGCGCGCCGGAACGGGTGCGCAGCCACGACACCCACTACCCGTACCGGCAGGACTCGGATTTCTGGTACCTGTGCGGCTTCCCCGAGCCGGAGGCGGTGCTGGTGCTGGTGCCGGGCCGCAAGCACGGCGAGGCGCTGCTGTTCTGCCGCGAGCGCGACCCCGAGCGCGAGGCCTGGGACGGCCCGCGCGCCGGCCAGGAAGGCGCGGTCGAGCGCTACGGCATGGACGATGCGTACCCGATCGAGGACCTCGACGAGATCCTGCCCGGGCTGCTGGAAGGCCGTTCGCGGGTGTACTACCACTTCGGCCGCGACATCGACTTCGACCTCAAGCTGATCGGCTGGGTCAAGCGCGTGCGCGAACAGGTGCGGCACGGCGCGCAGCCGCCGCACGAGTTCCTGGAGCTGGGCCACCTGCTGCACGAGCAGCGCCTGTTCAAGTCGCGCGACGAGATCGCGCTGATGCAGGTGGCCGCCGACCTGAGCGTGGAGGGGCATCGCGCGGCGATGCGGCTGGCGCGCGCGGGCGTCCACGAATACCAGTTGCAGGCGGAGATCGAGCGCGAATTTCGTGCCGGCGATGCCTGGCCGGCCTACGGCAGCATCGTCGGCACCGGCGCCAACGCCTGCGTGCTGCATTACCGCGCCAACGCCGCGCGCCTGCGCGACGGCGAGCTGGTGCTGATCGACGCCGGCGCCGAGTACCGCGGCTATGCCGCCGACATCACCCGCACCTTCCCGGTGAGCGGCCGCTTCAGCGCCGAACAGCGCGCGCTGCACGACCTGGTCGGCGCCGCGCACGCGGCGGCGCTGGTGCAGGCGCGGCCGGGCGTGGCCTACGAGGCCGGACACCTGGCCGCGGTGCAGACCCTCACCGAGGGCCTGCTGCGCCTGGGGCTGCTCAAGGGCAGCGTGGAGCAGAACCTGGCCAGCGGCGACTACCGGCGCTTCTACCGGCACAAGACCGGGCACTGGCTGGGCCTGGACGTGCACGACGTCGGCGACTACAAGCTGGCCGGCGAATCGCGCCTGCTGGAGCCGGGCATGGTGTTCACCATCGAGCCCGGCCTGTACGTCTCGCCCGACGACAAGGAGGTCGATGCGAAGTGGCGCGGCATCGGCATCCGGACCGAGGACGACGTGCTGATCACCGACGACGGCCACCGCGTGCTGACCGCCGCGCTGGCGCGCAGCGCCGAGGAGATCGAGGCGGAGATGGCCGCGCGCTGACGTCGCTTGCGCGCTTGTCGTCCGCTGCGCACAGTGTGCAGGTACGAGGGGTGGGGGATGATCTTGAAGAACATGATGTCGGGAGTGCTCGCGGCAGCGCTGTGGCTTGCAGCCAGCGCGGGCGCGGTGCCGCAGGCGCACGATGCGGCGCCCGCGCCCGCGCCAGCGCCGGCCAGCGTGGCGGCCGGCGTTCCCAGCATGGCGCTGGCCGATCTGGAAACGCTGTTGTCGGTGCGCTCCGTGCCTGCGGCCCGCGAGCAGCTGTTGGCGCAGTTGGTGGCGCTGGCCCGCAACGGCGACGGCGCTTCGGCCTTCTACCTCGGCGTGCTCTACCGCCATGGCGATGCCCATCCGGCGCATCTGGTGCAGCGCGACGACGATACCGCGCGCTACTGGCTGGAAACATGCCTCGGGATGACACGGTGTCCGTTGCTGGCGCTCGCCTCGCTGGCGGAACTGGAACTGTCCGCGGGCAACGCCAAGCCGGCGATGCAGTGGGCGCAGGCCTGGATCGCACTGGATCGCGAGCTCACGGCGCGCGAACGCGAGGCCAGCGGCCGCACGCTTCGGCCCAGCCAGCTCAATCGCGATACCGCGTATCACGCCTATCTGCTGGAGCGGTGCTACGCCGCCATGCCGTCGGGCGACCGCAACGCGATCGGCCTGGCCTGGTTCAACGAACTTCGGCTGCAGCGGGGCAAGGTGCTGGACCGCATGCTGTTCGCGCAGATCGACGCGCTGCACGCGCAGGACACGGGCGAGAGCGCCGGGCTTGCGCCACGCGCCGAGAACCAGCGGCGCAAGACCGTGCGCGATAGCCCGATGGACCTGCCGGTCACCCCGGCGTTGACCCTGTTCCTGCTCCGCGGCAACCCGCAAGGCGGACGTCCCGAGTCGTCGCTGGTGATCGAGGCATTGCCGTCGCCGAGCGCGGCGCGCGGACTCGAGGCGTTGGCGCGAGATTTCAAGACCGCGCCGTATCCTGCTGCGGCGGGGCAGCGGCGCTACGACACGGTGCCCATGAGCTTCAATCGCGGCCCTTATGCGTTGACCGGCAAGTAATGATTCGGCGGTGAGGCCGCAGCAGCGACAGCGCGTGGGTCATGTTCTCGGGATCGCTGTCGGTGCGGACCATTTCGGCGCTCACGCCTGCGCGCTGAATGCGCCGCGTCGCGCGAGGATCTGCGCGTGCTCGGCCTCAACGGGAAGTACCGCCTTCTTGCTGCGCTGGCCGCTGCCGGCGGGCAAACCGGCCCTGCTGCCTGACGTGTGATCCGTGCAGCCGGACGTCGCTGCTCAGGGCGCCGGAGTGCCGCTCTCGCCGACCGCTGCGGACGCAGGCGCAGCGCGCGCCGTCCGCCACGGCAGCATGCGCGCGAGCACGTCGTCGCGGCGCACCCAGTGGTGGAACAGCGCTGCGGCGACGTGCAGCGCGACCACCAGCCACGCGATCCATTTGCCGATGAAGTGATGCACGACATCGATGGGCGCCTCGAACGCTTCCCAGCTGAGCGCGAAGCGCTGGCTGATCCACGCGAACAGCCGGGTGTCGTTGAACCCGGTGACGCGGAATAGGCCGACGTCGGTGTCGGCACCGGTGCCCACGTAACCGGTCAGCGGCATGACGATCAGCAGGGCGTACAGGCCCCAGTGCGCCGCATGCGCGAGCCGGTGTTCCAGCGGCGATCCCGGCGGATCGTCCGGCTGCACGTCCAGCCACCGCCACAGCAGCCGCGGCAGCACCAGGAAGCCGACCAGCAGGCCGAGCACCCAGTGGAGGTTGAGCACCGGCAAGGACGCGTCGGAGGTGTCGTCCATGAACCAGATGACGTAGTAGACGACCACGTAGGCGCCGATGAACGCGGCGGCGGTGGTCCAATGGAACAGCTTGGCCACGAAGCCGAAGCGGTGTGCGGTGGTGCGCCATTGCATGAGGGGAATCCTGGCAGCGTGCGGATGCGATCGTTCAGCGGGCGAGCAGGCTGCCGAGCAGCCGTTCCAGGCCGTCGAGCGCATCGGCCAGGCGCGCCTGCTGGTCGCCCTCCGGTTCGGCGATCCAGAACGAGGCTTCGGTGATGGCGCCGTAGAGCATGCGCGCCATCACTCCCGCATGCAGCGGCGCCACCGTGCCGGCGGCGATCAGGGTCTCGAGCGAGGCCTGCAATGCGCCGATCCCTACCGACTGCGCGGCCGGCGGGACGTCGCCGAACACGGCGCGCGCGTCCTGCAGGATGATGCGGCGGATCTCCGGCTCCAGCGCCAGTTCCAGATAGGTGCGGCAGCGGCGGCGAAACCCCTCCCACGGCGAGGGCGCCGCATCGGACACCGCCTGCAGGCGTGCGCCGACCTCGACCTCGATCTGTTCGATGACCGCGGTCAGCAGCCCTTCCTTGCCGTTGAAGTGGTGGTAGAGCGCGCCGCGGGTCAGGCCTGCCTCGGCAGTGAAGTCGTCCATCGAGGTGTGCGCGAAGCCTTGCGCGGCGAACGCGCGCCGCGCCGCCGCCAGCAGCTTGGCGCGGGTGTCCTCGATCATTTCGGTGCGGGAGCGGCGGCGTGGCATGCGGTGGCCAGTTGACATACGCAGCGTATGTTATTTTCATACGTCGCGTATGTCAATTTAGCTGTGCGCTTGGCGGCGCGCGATCGGGAAGCAGCGGTCCGTTGGCTGGTGGGCGATCCGCGGCGGCTGGCGCCGCGTGTCGTAGGCGGTGCCGCGATGTCTTCTCGCCCTCCGCAAGGACATGCGATCAGCGGCTACGAGCGGCCCTTTCCTTGGTGCATGCATCGGCTTGCGCTGGCCGTCGTCGGATAGCCGAAGCGTTCGCTTCCACGCGCGGCATCAGTCCAGCACCGGCACGTTGCGCTTCGCGCGGGCAAATAGAACAGCGTTGGGCGTCATGGATACCGCCATCCCCGCTCATAGGCCGGCGTCATTCGCGGGTACTGCGGGCTTGCCGGTAGACGCAGCAGGCAGCCGCGGTACGCTCATTGCGCGCTGGCGGCAACGAGCCTCCGTGCCGCCAGCTGCCCAGAAACCCGAGGGAAGGCCGGCAGTCTCGCCGTGCTTGCGCTGCCCGACGAACAACATGCGTGGCGGTCAGGCTGCCGCGGCGAACGCCGGGCGGGTCAGGTTCTCCGGATCGCCGTCGGTGCAGGCCACCTCGTCCTCGATGCGGATGCCGCCGTAGGGCTTGAACTGCGCCACGCGCGCCCAGTCGATGCTGGCGGCGTGGCCGGCCTGTTTGGCTTCGTCCAGCAGCATGTCGATGAAGTACACGCCCGGTTCGATGGTCACCACCATGCCCGGTTCCAGCACGCGGGTCATGCGCAGGTAGGGATGGCCGGCGGGGCGCTCGATGCGGCCGCCGCGGTCGCTGGCGGCGAAGCCGGCCACGTCGTGCACCTGCAGGCCGATCGGGTGGCCGAGCCCGTGCGGGAAGAACGCGGCACTGACGCCGGTGGCCAGCGCGGCTTCCGGCGACACGGTGATCACCCCGAAGTCCTTGAGCACGCCCATCAGCGCCAGGTGCGCGTCGATGTGCAGCTGCTTGTAGTCCACGCCGGCGCGCACGCCCTGGCCCATGCGGAGTTGCGCGGCGTCGACCGCGTCGATCAGCGCCTGGAACTCGCTGCCGGTGTCGGCGGCGTAGCTGCGGGTGATGTCGCTGGCGTAGCCGTGCGCGGAGGCGCCGGCATCGATCAGGAAGCTGCGCCGCTGCGCCGGCGCCTGCCGCTCCAGTTCGGTGTAGTGCAGTACCGCGCCGTGCTCGTTGAGCGCAATGATGTTCCCGTACGGCAGGTCGTTGGCGTCCTGGCCGACCGCGCCGCAATAGGCCATGTGGATCTCGAACTCGCTGCGGCCGTCGCGGAACGCGGCTTCGGCGGCGCGGTGGCCGCGCACCGCCAGGTGCTGCGCCTGGCGCATCAGCGCCAGTTCGTAGGCGGTCTTGTAGGCGCGGTGGTACTCCAGGTACTGGACCACCGCGTCGGGATTGTTCGGCACGTAGTCGCCCAGCGCGCTCTGCGCCTCGCCCAGGATCGCGCAGCGCGCCGCCGGCGCGGGCAGCAGCGCCAGCGCCTCTTCCGGGCTGCGGATGACGTGGATGTCGCAATGCTCCACCCACCAGCCGTTCGGCGCAGCCGGCACCACGTGCCAGTAGTCGCGCGGCTGGTGGAAGATCACCTGTGGGCGGCGCCCGGGCGTGTACACCAGCCAGCTGTTCGGCACCCGGGTCAACGGCAGCCAGGCCTTGAACTGCGGGTTCACCGCGTACGGATAGTCGCGGTCGTCGAACAGCTGGTAGTGCAGGGTGCCGCTGGGCACGAGCAGATGGTCGAAGCCGCCGCGCGCCAGCGCGGTGTCGGCGCGTTGCGCCAGCGTGCGCAGGTGGTCGGCATACAGGGCGCTGGGGTCGTGCTGGATCATGGCGAAGGCTCGGTCGGCGATGCGAAAGACAGGCGCCCAGTTTGCCGCAAACGTCGCGGCGCTTGCCAACGCGATCGGCGCCAGCGCCGCTCCAGGAGCGAGGAGGGCGTGGCGCCGCGATCGGGATTTGTGGGGAGTCGCTCCCCCAGGTTGGTCGGCGGCGGGCATGTGCCACGACGTCACGTTCGTGCGTAGTGCGCACCTGTTCAAGCTGCGCCTGCAGCAGGCCACGGACTGGTGGTGGAGTAGGCTTCAGTCCAGCGTCCGCCAACCGCTCGGCTTTGCTTGTCTCATCGGTGTTGCTTCCGCACCATGTCGCCGGCGATGCGGACAGGTGCCCAATGCGCTACCCGGCCGGCCCCGCCTTGATCCACTGCCGCAGCAGTTCGCGGTGCGCGGGCGAGATGGTCAGGAAGCGGAAGCCGGCCCAGGACTGGCCCGGCGCATGCGAACGTTCGCTCCACAGCAGGTGCACGCCGACGTCGATCTGGGTGTCGCGGCCGAGTTGCGGGATCGCGAAGCGCAACTGGTACAGCGCGTCGTCGTGCAGCGGGGCCGACGCCAGCAGCAGCATGCCGCTCTCGGACACGTTGCCGAGCCGGCCGACCACGGCGTCTTCCATCATGTCCAGCACCGGCACCATGTCCGGGACCTGTCGGCGCGGCGAGCGGCGGGCTTCGGCGATCATGCGTCCTCCAGGGGGGCGTTGGGCGCAGGCGCGCCGGCCAGGGTGCGCAGCGCGCGCACGGTGGCGTGCCAGGCGCGGTCGATCAGCCGCGCGCGGTCTTCGGTGACGATCCGCGCCTGGCCCTGCGCCAGCAACCGCGACAGCGCGTCCAGCGAGTATTCGGCGGTCTTGTGCCCGCGCTGGTTGACGAACAGCGCGCGATCGGTGATCGGGCTGTACCAGGACAGGCGCTGCCGTTTCAGGTCGCCCTGCTGATTGGTGACGAACTCGAACCAGGTGCCGAACGGCAGGCTGCGCAAGCGCGCGTACGCGGCCTGCTCGGTCTCGTTGCGCGGCGCCAGCAGCGGACGCTCGTCCTCGCCCTGGTCGCCGAGGCGGGTGCGCGACTTGAGCCTGGCGCTGAGTTCGGTGCGCGAGACCAGTTCGTCGCCGCCGCCCGGGGTGGACAGGCGCCGCGCGATCGCGGCGGCTTCGTCCTGGTGGTAGCCCACCTGCAACAAGGCGCTGCGCACCTCGTCGGCCAGGCCGGTATCGGGATCGCCACCGTTGTCGCGACAACTGACCTCGGCGATGCACTGGGTCAGCTGCTGGCGCTCGCGCCACGCTTCCGAGTCCTCGCCCTGGCGCAGCAGGGTCAGGGTCAGTACGTCGGACCAGGCCTGCTTCAGCAGCGCCTGCACGAACTTGGGCGGCTGCCAGGTCCGGCACAGGTCGTCCAGCGTGGCATTGGCCAACTGCTTGGCCACCTCCAGCCGCTCCTTGCCGCGTGCGGCCTCGATGTGCCGGCGCTCGGCGATCTCGGCCTTGTGCGCCAGCGCGCGGTACTGCGCTTGGATGTCCTGGTGGGCCTGTTCGAAGACGCTCTCGTCGCCTTCGTAGTCTTCGACCACCCGGTCCACGGTCTGGTTCAGCTTCAACAGCAGTTGCGGATCGGTGTCTTCTTCGCCGAGCCAGGTCGCGCCGGATTCGGCGACCGCGTTGAGCAGTTCGCGCGCCGGATGCTGGTGGCGCACGAAGAACGCGGGATCCTGCAGCGCGGCGCGCACCAGCGGCACCTGCAGGCGTTCCAGCAGCGCGGCGGCGGGCGCTTCGCTGCGCACTTCGCGCTCGACCTCGGCGTAGAGCAGGCCGAGCAGTTCGAAGGTGTCGGCATCCTGCGGCGCCAGCGCGGCCTGCGCGCCATGCTCGGCGCGCAGCGTGGCCAGCAAGGCGGCCTGGACGTCGCGCACCTGGCGGCGGCCGCGCAGTCCGGCCTGCGCGCTGTGCGCGGGCGGCTGCGCCTGCAACTCGCCCAGCGCCTGCAGCAGCGAAGCGGTCGGCACGGCGGGGGCAGTGGCGTTGGCGGCTGCCGCGGACGTGCCGGTCGCCGCGGTGGTGCGTGGCGTGGCCGGCATCGCGGGGCCGTCCGCGGCGGGTGTCGTCGCGGCGGGCTGGCCGCCGGCCGATGTGGCATGCGCAGTGTCGGCCGGCGCCGCTGCCGCCGCACGGTCGCGCGCGACGGCCAGCAGTTGGCGCAGCGTGGCCAGGTCGGTCGGTTCGCTGCCGGTCGCCGCCGCCGCCGGGGTGGTGGCCGCCGTCGCCGCGGCGCCGGACGCGCGCTGCTGCGCTGCGGCTGCGGCTGCGGGTGGCGGGCCTGGTGTGGCTGGCATCGCCGGCATGCCGGGCCGGGCCTCGCTGGCCGCTGCACCGGAACTCGGACTGGACCAAGCGCTCGGCGCCGCCTGCCCCGACCATCCGGTGGCCGGGCGCGTGGCGGGGGACGGCCGCGCCGCACCGCGTGCGCCGGCCGCCGGTTCCGCCGGCGGACGCGCCACGTACGGCAAATAGACCAGCCCGGGCAGCACGCCGGCATGGGTCAGCGACACGTTGGCGCGCTCCACGATCTCGCCGTAGCGCGCCAGCACCTGGCGCTCGAAGGCGCGGTACAGGGTCAGTTGCGCGTCCAGCCCCAGCCGCAGTTCCTCGCCGGCCTCGCGCAGGATCCGGCACAGCAGGTGCGGGCCGAGCGGGGTGTGCTCGGCCTCGAACGCCGGCCGCGCGGCGAGCACACCAAAGCGCTGGCCGAGCAGTTGCAGCGGGATGCTGGCGCGCGCGGCCTCGCGCCGGGCGATGTCGTGCAGCACGATGTCGCGGTCGATGTCCACGTCGGCGACCAGGGTCAGCATCTGCATCGCTGCGTTGGCCTTTTCCTGCCGGCGCGGGCCGCTGGGGTCGGGCGGCAGCCGGATCGTGGCCAGCGCCGCTTCCAGCTGCGCCTTGTAGAACGGCGCGAAGCGCTCGCGGCGCGCACGCAGGCCCTGCAGTTCCTGGTAGATGTCCTGTTGCAGCTGGCTGTTGCGCGCACGCTCGGCCTGGTCGAACAGCTCGCGCTCCAGCTCGGCCAGGGTCGCTTGCAGCGGGGCGTCCAGCGCCTGCCACAGCAAGGTCTTGAGCGTGTCCAGGATGTCGCGCACACGCGTGGGCAGGGCGGCCGCAGCGAGCGTCGCCGGGCTGGCCGACGGGGTAGCAGACAATGACATCCTGTGATCGCCGTTTACTTTTCCGGGTCCGGTATGTAGCACGTTTCCGCCGGCGCAACCACGCCGGGGTGCCGCGGCCAGGCGTTTTCAGGCCAGGAACAGGGCGACCACGTCGTTGGTGAAGCGCCGCCCCAGTTCGGTGGGGACGGCGTACCCGGCGTCCACCCGCAGCCAGTCCCGCGCCTGCGCCTGCGCCAGCGCCGGCGCGATCGCCTCCGGCGCCAGGCCGGTGCGTGCGGCGAAGTCGCGCAGCGCGAAGCCGTGGTTCAGGCGCAGCGCGTTGAGCATGTATTCGAACGGGCGCCGTTCGGCCGCGATCCACTCGTCGCCACCGATCGCCGCCGGGGTGCCGGCGGCGGCCAGGAACGCCTGCGGATGCTTGGTCTTCCAGCGGCGCAGGATGCTCTGCTCGGCGCCGGAGCTGATCTTGCCGTGGGCGCCGGCGCCGATGCCCAGGTAGTCGCCGAACTTCCAGTAGTTGAGGTTGTGCGCGCACTGGTAGCCGTCGCGGGCATAGGCGCTGACCTCGTACTGGGCGTAGCCGGCCGCGGCCAGCAGCGCCTGGCAGCGCTCCTGCATGTCCCAGGCGTCGTCGTCCTCCGGGATGCCCTGCGGCGGGCGCGCGGCGAACACCGTGTTCGGCTCCAGGGTCAGCTGGTAGTGGCTGAGGTGGGTCGGCTGCAGCGCCAGCGCGCGGGCGATGTCGGCCTCCGCCCCGGCCAGGGTCTGCTGCGGCAGCGCGTACATCAGGTCCAGGTTGAGGTTGGCGTAGCCGGCGTCCTGCGCCAGCTTCACCGCGCGCTCGGCGTCGGCGCTGTCGTGGATCCGGCCCAGGCGCTGCAGCGCCGCGTCGTCGAAGCTCTGGATGCCGAAGCTGAGCCGGTTGACCCCGGCCGCCAGGTAGCGGTCGAAGCGGCCGTGCTCGGCGGTGCCCGGGTTGGTCTCCAGGGTGATTTCCAGGTTTGGCGCGAAGCGCAGGCGCGCGCTGGCCGCCTGCAGGAAGCGGTCGATCGCTTCGGCCGGAAACAGGCTGGGAGTGCCGCCGCCGAAGAACACGGTCTGCACGGTGCGGCCCCAGACCAGCGGCAGGTCCTGATCCAGGTCGCGGATCAGCGCGTCCACGTAGTCGTCGAACGGCAGCGCGCCCTTGGCCGCATGCGAGTTGAAATCGCAGTACGGGCATTTGCGCACGCACCAGGGCAGGTGCACGTACAGCGACAGCGGGGGCGGGATCAGCGGCGGCATGGGGACAGTGTAGGAGGCGGCAGCGGCAGCGGCGCGTGCGGGCGCGCAGCTTGGGTTTCGGTGGTGGAAGAGGGGCGGTGGCCGCAGCGCCGGCTACGCCCGGGGAGCGGCCGCCAGGCGGAAGCGGTAGCGGTGCTCGCGCGCCCGCTACAGGGACGCCAGGCGCTGCTTCAACAGCGCCAGCGCCTGGCCGCGGTGGCTGATCCGGTTCTTCAGCGCCAGCGGCATCTGCGCCGCGCTCTGGCCGTGCTCGGGGTCGAAGAACACCGGGTCGTAGCCGTGGCCGCCGTCGCCGGCACGCGCGTGCAGGATGCGTCCGCGCCAGCTGCCTTCCACCAGCAGCGGCTGCGGGTCTTCGGCATGCCGCAGCAGCACCAGCACGCAGTAGAAATGCGCGCCACGCTGCGCATCGGGCACTTCGCGCAGGGCGTGCAGCAGCTTGTCGATGTTGGCGTTGGCGTTG
Organism: Xanthomonas sp. CFBP 8443; assembly: GCF_025666195.1. Taxonomy (NCBI): domain Bacteria; kingdom Pseudomonadati; phylum Pseudomonadota; class Gammaproteobacteria; order Lysobacterales; family Lysobacteraceae; genus Xanthomonas; species Xanthomonas sp. CFBP 8443. The sequence goes on along the minus strand of NZ_CP102592.1, from coordinate 4,045,210 downwards.
CCGTGTTCGCCGGCGTAGCGCGCCGAATACAGGCCGGGCGCGCCGCGCAGGGCGTCCACGCAGATGCCCGAGTCGTCGGCCAGCGCCGGCAGGCCGGTGACCTGCGCGGCGTGGCGCGCCTTGAGCAGCGCGTTCTCGACGAAGGTCAGGCCGGTCTCGTCGGCATCGCGCACCCCGAGCGTGGACTGCGCGACCAGCTCGATGCCGGTGCCGTCGAGCAGCGCATGCAGTTCTTCCAGCTTGCCGGCGTTGCTGCTGGCCAGGACCAGTGTCTTCATTGCTTGGGTTCCAGCAGGTCCCACTTGGTGCCGTACAGGTCGCGGAACACCGCGACCGTGCCATAGGGTTCCGCGCGGGGGGATTCGAGGAACTCCACGCCCTGCGCCAGCATCGCGGCGTGGTCGCGGGCGAAGTCGTCGGTGTACAGGAAGTGGTCCACGCGCCCGCCGGTCTGGTCGCCGATCCGCGCGCGCTGCGCGGCGTCGCCGGGTTCGGCCAGCAGCAGCGCGGCATCGTCGCTGCCGCCCGGGCCGACCACCACCCAGCGCTTGCCGTCGCCGAGCGCCACGTCCTGCAGCAGGGCGAAGCCGAGCTTGCCGGTGTACCAGGCGATCGCCGCGTCGTAGTCGGCCACGACCAGCGTGGTCAATGCGATCCGCCGCTTCACCGCGCCAGTGCCTCGCGCTGGGCGGCAAGCAGCTGGCCGATGCCGGTTTCGGCCAGCGCCAGCAGCGCGTCCAGTTCGTCGCGGCGGAACGCGTGGCCTTCGGCAGTGCCCTGGATTTCGATGAAGCCGCCGCCGTCGTTCATCACCACGTTCATGTCGGTGTCGCAGTCGCTGTCCTCGGCGTAGTCCAGGTCCAGCACCGGAGTGCCGCGGTAGACGCCGACCGACACCGCGGCGACCGCGCCGAGCACCACCGGCTTCTTCAGGTCGCCGCGCTTCTGCAGCCAGTTCACCGCGTCCATCAGCGCCACGTAGGCGCCGGTGATCGCCGCGGTGCGGGTGCCGCCGTCGGCCTGCAGCACGTCGCAGTCCAGGGTGATGGTGCGCTCGCCGAGCGCGTTGCGGTCTACGCAGGCGCGCAGCGCGCGGCCGATCAGGCGCTGGATCTCCAGCGTGCGCCCGCCCTGCTTGCCGCGCGCGGCCTCGCGGTCCGAGCGCGAATGGGTGGCGCGCGGCAGCATGCCGTATTCGGCGGTGATCCAGCCTTCGCCCTTGCCGCGCAGGAAGCCGGGCACGCGGTTCTCGACGCTGGCGTTGCACAGCACGCGGGTGTCGCCGAAGCTGACCAGCACCGAACCTTCGGCGTGGCGGGTGAAGGCGCGTTCGATGCGCACCGGGCGCAGCTGATCGGCCGTGCGGCCACTGGGACGGGAAAAGGACATGGGGTTCGATCCGGAGGTGTCGTGAGGGCCGGGCGCGGCAACGGGCCGGGCCGGCGGGGCGCTAGGGTACCATTCGCGCTTTGCACGCACCGGAACAGCACATGATCCGCAGCATGACCGCCTTCGCCGGCGCCGAGCGCATCACTCCCTGGGGCACGCTGGGCTGCGAGTTGCGCTCGGTCAACCATCGTTTTCTCGAAGTGAGCGTGCGCCTGCCGGAGGAGCTGCGCGCGCTGGAACCGCAGTTGCGCGAACGCCTGGCCGCGCGGGTCAGCCGCGGCAAGCTGGACCTGATGCTGCGCCTGCGCGCGCCCGATGCCAACGCGCAGGCGCTGGCGGTGAACGAACCGCTGGTCGAGCAGCTGGCCGTGCTCGCGCAGCGGCTGGGCGCGCGCTTCCCGCAGCTGCAGGTGCAGTTCGCCGACCTGCTGCAGCTGCCCGGCGTACTGCAGGGGCAGGCGGTCGACCCGGCCGCGCTGCAGGCGCAGGCGCTGGAACTGCTGGACGAGGTGGTGGCCGAGTTCGTCGCCGCGCGCGAGCGCGAAGGCGGCAAGCTGGCGGCGGCCATCGTCGAGCGGGTCGACGCGGTCGAGCGCATCGCCGGCGAGGTGAAGGAACTGATCCCGGCCATCCGCGAGGGCCAGCGCGCCAAGCTGGCCGCGCGCCTGGCCGACCTGCCGCATCCGGTCGATCCGGGCCGCGCCGAGCAGGAGCTGGTGCTGTGGCTGCAGAAACTCGACGTGGACGAGGAACTGGACCGGCTCGGCAGCCACATCAAGGAGATCCGCCGCGTGCTGCGCCAGCCCGAGCCGGCCGGCCGGCGCCTGGATTTCCTGTTGCAGGAATTCAACCGCGAGGCCAACACCCTGGGCTCCAAGTCGGTGGACAGCCGCACCTCCAACGCGGCGGTGGAGCTGAAGGTGCTGATCGACCAGATCCGCGAGCAGGTGCAGAACCTGGAGTAGCTTGCCGCCGGCGTTGGCCGCCGTGCGGGCGTCCGCGTCAGCGCTCGCGCAGGAAGAAGTCCACCGGCACCACCACCTGCACCGGGTCGCCCTCGATCTCCGCTGGCGGTGGCGGCAGCGGGCTGGCCCGCTGCACCGTCGCCAAGGTCTCGCTGTCCAGCGCGTCGTGGCCGCTGCCCTGGACGATGCGGATCGCGCTGGCATGGCCGCGCCGATCCACCGCGAACTGGACCTGCACCACTCCTTCCTGCCTGCGCCGCTGCGCCGGCCGCGGATAGCGCTTGTAGCGTTGCAGATGGCCCAGCACTTGCGCCTGCCAGGTGGCGCGCTGCTGTTGCGCCACGCCGGAGAGCGATTGCGCCGCGGCATAGCGGCTTGCCGGCGGCGCCGACACGCTGGGCGGGGCGCTGGCCTGCGCGGCGCTGGCCGCTTGCGGTTCGTCTAGCGGTTCGTCTTGCGCCGGCGCCGACGGCGGTGGTGGCTCGCGGCCTGCAGGCAGGCGTTGCAGCGGCGGGGACGCCGGCAGCGGTGCGCGCGCGCGCGGAACCTGGCGTTGCTGCTGCTCTTGCTGCTGCGGCCCCGGCGGCACCTCGCTCGGCGCCGCTGGCGGAGCGGTCGGGGTCGGCGCGAGTTCCAGCATGACCGCCTGTGCGGGAGCGGCGAGCGGCAGCGGCCGATCGCGCGACGGCCAGCACAGCAGCATGGCCAGGATCGCCGCATGCGCCGCCAGCACGCCGCCGAGGCTGAGCAGCCAGCGCCGCAGCGCTCGCTCCTGCGGCGCTGCGCTCATTGCCCGGCGCGCTCCATCCCGACCAGCGCCACCTTCAGGTAGCCTGCGTCGCGCAGCGCGTTCATCGTCTGCATCAGCTCGCCGTAGGCCACGGCCCGGTCGGCGCGCAGGAAGATGCGCTGGTCGCGGTCGCCGCGGGTCAGCCGGTCCAGCGCCGGCTGCAGTGCAGCGTTCTCGATCCGGGTGTCGTTGAGGCTCAGGCCCAGGTCCTTGTGCAGCGTCAGGTAGACCGGATCGCGGTCCCTGGGCTGCGGCGCCGCGCTGCTGGCGGGCAGCTCCACCGGCACCTCCACCGTGGCCAGCGGCGCGGCGACCATGAAGACGATCAGCAGCACCAGCATCACGTCGATGAGCGGGGTGACGTTGATCGCGTGGTTCTCTTCCAGCGCCTCGTCGTCGTCTCGGCCCGTGCGGATGGTCATGCCGGCTGCCTCACTGCGCGCCGGCCACGGGCGAGCCGGGCGCAGTTGGCTGCTGGCAATCCAGGTCGCGCGAGACCAGTTGCTGTACGCCCGCCGACAGATCGCCCAGTTGCTGGCGCAAGCCGCCCAGCGTGCGCGCGAAATGGTTGTAGATCACCACCGCCGGAATCGCGGCGACCAGGCCCAGCGCGGTCGCGAGCAAGGCCTCGGCGATGCCCGGCGCGACCACCGCTAGGTTGGTGGTGTTGGAGCGGGCGATGCCGACGAAGCTGTTCATGATGCCCCACACGGTGCCGAACAGGCCGACGAACGGCGCGGTGGCGCCGATCGTGGCGAGCGGACCGGTGCCCCTGCGCAGCTGGCGCGCATACCCCAGTTCGACCCGCTCCAGGCGCGAGGCCAGCCGCTCCTTGATCCCGAGCTTGTCCTCCAGGCCGCTGGATTGCCGCAGTTCGGCGCGGGCCTCGTGCAGCAGCGCGCGCGCCGCGTGCACGGCCAACTGCGGTCTTGCCTCGGCGTCGACCAGATGTTGCGATTGCAGCAGCGCCGCATGCGCCGCCCGCAGCGTGCGCCCGATCCGCGCCAACTCCCAGCTCTTGGCCGCCAGGATGGTCCAGGTGGCGACCGAGGCGATGGCCAGGCCGACCATCACCGCCTGGACCACCAGGTCGGCGTGCAGGAACATCTGCCACGGCCCCAGGTCGGGCGGCAGCAGGGAGGGGGCGATGTCAGCGTGCATGGTCGTCATCCAGCGTGTCGAAAGTAGGAACGGAGGCGGATGCGTCCGCAGCGGCGAGAGTCGTTTGCAACGCGTTCGGCTGCGCGCCGGTGCCGGGACGGCGGAGCCTGCATCGCGCGCGGCGACATGCGGATGCCGGGGCGTCGGCGGGCGGTGCGTGCCTGGTGTCGGCCGCACCGCCGCCAGGCATGCGCAGGTGAGGTGCAGCCCGGCGCCACGCCGGCAGCGCCGCAGCCGGACCGGTGCGGCGCGCTTGCCGCTGGCGGCAACGCATGACGATCTTCCCTGGCATCACTGAACTCCTTGCGCATCTGCAACGCCGCGCGGTGCCGGACGCGACAGCACGTACGCGGCGCTGCCGGCGAAGAACAGGCCCACGCCCAGCGCCAGTTTCCAGCCCGGATGCACGCCGCACCAGAACAGCAGGTAGCCCACGCCCATGCCGGCGCCAGCGAAACATTTCCCGCGGCGCGTGATCGCGCCCTGTTCGCGCCACAGCCGCAAGGCGGCGCCGTAGCGAGGATGCCCCAGCAGCCACGCCTCCAGTCGCGGTGAACAGCGCGAGAAGCAGCCTGCCGCCAGGATCAGGAAGATCGTGGTCGGCATCACCGGCAGCACCGCGCCGATCAGGCCCAGCGCCAGCATCAGCAGGCCCAGGCACAGCCAGGCGCCGCGGCTCGGCGTCATCGCCATCGCCAGGGTTGCTCGCGACATGAGGACATCAGGCGCCGGCCGCGAGATGGGTATCGACATGCGCATACACGCGATCGAACGCGGCGCATGCCGCAGCGACCACCGCCTGTTCCTGCGTGGGGTCCAGCGGCACGCTGTCGAGCGCGGTGGTGAATTGGCGCCAATGCCGCGCTCGCCCGTCCGGATGGCCGGCCAGGTGGCGCGCGCCGAACTGCTCGTGCAGTCCCAGCCTGGCGGCCAGCTTGGCCAGGATCGCCGCGCCCAGGCTGGAACCTTCGGCCACGTAGAGCCAGCCCAGCGCGTTGACCTGTTTTTCGTAGTAGCGGCCGTCCGCTGCCGCGAACGCAGGCACGTCGGGTACCGCGGCGCCGAGATCGGCCAGGTCGGCCAACAGCTGCGGCAGTCGCCGCCGCTGCGCCAACTCGGGCACCACGCTGGCGAGCACGGGATTGCGGTACACGCTCTCCATGTCGCAGTGGAAGCAGTACTGCGCCTGCACGAAGCGCGCGTAGTTCGCGCGCGATGCGAAGGGCTGCGCGGCCATGATGCGCTGGTCCAGGCGCGCGTGCGCCGCATGGGTGGCAGCCTTCAGGCGCTGGCTGCGGGTGGTGTCGGCGAGGAGGGTCTGGTTCATGGCGCAGGCTCGATGGCGAAAGGGAAGAAAGGTGGCGCGCCTGGCATGGGCGTCGCTCGGAACGGCAGACCGGTCACAGCGTCCGCTCCAGTTTCAGGCTGACCGTGTTCCTGTCGTAGCTGTACAGCCAATCGACGTTGCTGCGGACATGGCTGCGGCGCAGCGTCAGCAGCGGCACGAAGCCGGCGATGGCCAGGCGCGGCGCGCGCAGGACAAAGCTGTAGCCCTGCTCGGCGTCGTCGCGCCGCGCACCGAGCACCGCACTGTAGGCGCCGTAGTCGCGGCGGCGGTAGGACGCGAACAGCGTGCCGCTGAAGCCGTCCGGCCATTGCAGCGAACCGCCCAGGCGGACGCCCTTCTGCAGGAAGGACTCCGCTGGCTGCGCGAGGGCGCTGTCGGTCAGGTCGGCACCGGCGAAGACGGTCCAGCGCGTGCCGAGACTGCGGAAATACGTGGCGTATGCGCTGCGCACTACACCGTCGTAGCTGCCGGCGTAGTCGCCGCGGCGATAGCGCATGTCCTTCCAGTCGCCCTCCAGCTTGAGCAGCGAGCGCGGCGAAAGCGTCCAGCTCCACTCCGCGTGCGCGCCCCAGGCGCCGTACAGCGCGTCGTTGCCCAGCGCGTAGTACTCGAACGTGGGCGCCAGCGCCAGCGTGTGCCGTCCGCTGCGGTAGCTGTAGCCGGCCTGGCTGATCGAGGTCAGCTCGTTGTAGGCGCCGTTGTCGCGATAACCCTGGCCGAACAGCAGCGAGCGCAGATACAGCCCATGGTGCCCGCGTAGCGGCAGGCGCCGATCGACGCTGGCGTCGTAGTCGTAGCCGGCGGCGCTGATCGCCTCGGGCGTGCTGCGGCTGAAGAAGCAGCGTCCGTCCATCAGCAGCAGGCAGACCGAACTGGCCGAGGTGCGGTTGACATTGTCGCTCCATGCCGGGCCCAGCGCGAACGCGCCGTTCCAGTCGCGGCGCCCGGCCAGCGCCTGGCGGAAACTGGCGACGCTGCTGCGCACGCCCTCGGTCTTGGGATCGCCGGCATCGATGGAGGCCTCGATCGCCGCGAACGCCTGCTCGGCCTCGCGATCCTGCTGGTCCTCGAACAGCACCCGCGCCAGTTCCAGCCGGCCCGGCAGGAAGTCCGGCCGCAGCGCCAGCAGTGCCCGGTACTCGCGTTCGGCCTCGCGATAATGGCCGCCGTTGCGGGCCACCGCGCCCTGCGCGTAGTGGACCAGCAGCGGATCGCGATCGGCCAGGGTCAGGTATTCCTGCAGGAAATGCTGCACCGCCTGCCACTGCCGGTTCTGCAGCGAGAGATACAGCGCGCGGCCGACGTCGTTGGCGGTGTGCGCGACCGTGTAGGACTTGCCATCGACGCTGATGGTCGGCCGCTCGGCGTCCAGTTCGTCCTTGAGCAGCGCACGCTCGCGCTCGCTCGCCTGGCCCTGGGTGCGCTGGTCCAGCATGCGCCGCGTGTCGTCCTGCGACTGCGCCGGGACGTGGAAGCAAACGGCCATGACTGCGCATCCCAGCAGCAATGCCATGGAGCGCGAACATCGTCGCGCAGAGAGAAAGAAGTGCATCGATGCGCCGTGGAAAGGGGGGAAGCAGGACTGGCTTGGCCTTGGCTTGTCCTGCGTGAAGCAATTCTGAAAACTGCGAACTGGCGAAGCGGTTACTGCTTGGCGCCGCCGAACGCGGTGTCGTACGCGACGCCGGCGAAATCGGCGATGCCGGCCAGAGCGGTCTGGTTGGCGTAGAACTGGCCGGAGACCGCGCCGTTGGACGCCACCAGGGTGCCCGACTGCCGCGCCGTGGCGTTGCTGCCGGAGACGCTGGCGTTGCTGTTGATGGTGGCCGTGCCGATGTTGACCGCGAAGCCGGCGCCGTTCTGGATCGAACCGGTCAGCCGCGCGGTGCCGAAGTTGGCGTTGAAGGTGCCGGTCAGCTGGTTGCCGGCGCTGTAGTTGTTGATGCCGACCACGCTGTAGCTGGCGGTGCCCGAGGTCGGGACGCTGCTATCGGGCTTGTCGCCGATGAAATACACGGTGTGCGTGCCCAGCCCGTCGGTGGTGTCCTTGCGCGAGTACCACTCGCCGAACCACACGTCCTGGCTGCCGACCTGGGCGAACGCGAACACGCCCAGGCTGTCGTGGCTGCTCGGCGCGCCGCTGTACGGGAAGTTCAGCACCTTCACCGAGCCGACGCCGCCGTAGGTGGCCAGCCCCTTGAAATCCACCGGATTGTTCAGTCCGGTCGAGTTCACCGCGATGCCGGCGAATCCGGCCTGGTGCGGCCCGCCGTTGACCGTGGATTCGCCGACCTTGACGTAGGCCTCGTTGCTCGACTTGCCGACGAACGGAGCGGCATGCGCGCTGCCCAGCATGCCGGCCATGACCAGGCCGACAACGGCGGCGATGCGTGTGTTTTTCGTGTTCATGAGATGTATCCCTATGGTTGGGTTGGAACGATGAGAACGTCCGTGTCCAGAACAAGCCACACTCCTTGATGCGTCCAGGCGGTTCAGAACCTCCCGGTCAAACTGAGTTTCAGCGTCCGTCCCGGCGCCGCGACGGTCGAGCGCGTGGCGGGGTCGACGTAGTAGCGGTCGGTGAGGTTGGTGGCGGTCAGCTCCACGTCCAGGTTCTCGCGCAGCTTGTAGCTGGCGTAGGCATCCAGCAGCACCGTCCTGCCCCAGGAGAACGGCACGTTGAAGGTGTAGACCAGCCGCCCGTCCTGGTTCTGGATCGAGTTCTCGCGGAACCAGTCCAGGTCCGGATTCCGGTACTGCTTGTAGTAGGTGACGCGACTGCCCAGCTCGAGGCGCCGCTGCAGCAGGCGCCCGCCCAGCGACCACGTCGCCGACAGCTCCGGCGTGCTCTGGGTCAGCAGGTAGCCGCCGACGAATCCGTAGTCGACGCAGGTCGGCACGATCTGGCCGCTGCCGATGACGTAGCCGTTGGTGCTGGACAGCAGCGCCGCGGTGGTCTCGTCGCAGACCTCGTTCTCCAGGCTGTAGTTGACGCCCAGGTCGGTGAACAGCCGTCCGTTGTCGTAGCGGCCCTGGAACTCGAGGCCGCGGAGGGTCTGCTTTTCGATGTTGTCGAACTTGAAGCCGGGATCACGTTCGATCACGTCGCGCGTCTTGTTGACGTAATAGGCCAGCTTGACGTCGGCGGTGGTGTCGGCGCCGAGCAGCGGGCTCAGATCGTGGACGTAGGCCAGCTCCCAGTTGTAGGCGTGCTCGGGCCGCACGCCCCAGGGATTGAGCGAAGCGGAGAACGCCACCGTGCTTTCGAACATGCTGGGGAAGCGCAGGGTTTCGCCGTAGCGGAAATAGACGCGGCTGTAGTCGCCGAAGTTCACCGTGGCCGAGAAGAACGGCACCCAGCCATGGTCCTTGCGCTTGCGCGCGGTGGCGTCGAGGGTCTGGGTCACGGCACTGGCGAGGCAGGTCTGCCCGGCCGTGCCGGCCAGGCCGTCCAGTGACCCGTTGAGGCAGGCGTTGCCGGCCTTGGTGTAGTCGCCGTTGGCGTCCGGCTGCCACGGCACCCGGTGCTGCACCTCGTAGCTGCTGGGGACGTTCTGCAGCAGCGCGGCGGCGATCTCGTCGTACTCCTGCTGGGTGATGATCTCCAGTTCCAGCAGTTCCAGGTTGCCGGCGAGCTGGTCGGCGATCAGCGCCTCGCGCTGCTGCTGTGTGTAGGTCTCGGTCGTGCGGTAGCCGATCTCGTAGCCGGTGACCACGGACTGCCTGATCTGGCCGGCGTGCGCGTCCAGGAAATCGTCGAAGGCCCAATACGAGGCGTAGCGCGCACCGGCGCTCAGGGTCAGGAAGTCGAGCGGCCGCCATTCGAAATTGAAATTGGCCTGCCATTCCTCGCGCCGGCCTGCGCGCGGATACATGCGCCAGCCATCGCTGACGCCGAAATAGGCATCGTCCGAGCGCAGCGTCTCATGCTGGAAGTTGCCGCCCAGGGTCAGGTCGAGGCGATCGGCGAGGCGAATCCTGTTGCTCAGGGTGATGCCGTTGCGCGCGTTGCGCGCATTGGCCAGCGCGGTGTTCTTCAGCAGCGGGGCGTCGACGCCTTGCGCGTAGTTCGGAAAGCCGCCGGCGGTGTAGGTGTCGCTGACCGTCTCGGTGCGCCACAGGTTGGCGTACAGGTCGATCCAGCGGCTGTCCGCCGGCTGCCACTGATATTCCAGGTTCCACGCCTTCGCATCGACCCGGCTGGTCGGCCATTGGATGGCGGCGCGGTCCTGCGAGGCGATGATCCGCGAGGGCATCACCTCGCCGTAGTGCGAGAGGCTGTCGCGGTAGCCCACCTGCAGCGCCTGTTCGTCGCTGGGGCGCCAGGTGGCCTTGAACAGCCAGGATTCCATCTGGCTCGACGTGTTGGTCACCTCGTTGCCGGGCAGCCAGTAGTTGGCCATCGACAGGATGTAGTCGTCGGCGGAGGAGCCTGTCGCTTTGCTGTAGTAGCCGGCGCCGCGCTTGCCGGCGTAGTAGTTGCCGCGTTCGCGATAGGCATAGGCGGCCAGCAGGTCGAGGTTCTCCGCGGGCCGCCAGCCCAGTGCGAGCCGGTACGCGTAATCGTCGCCGTCGAGGACGTTGTAGCCCCCGCCGCCGCTGCGCGGCGTCACCAGCAGGGTGCGATCGGTGTAGGGGATGTTGGGCGTGGCCTGGGGGAAGCCCTCGACCGTGCGGTAGTCCTCGCCGGTGTGCAGGGTCGGCAGCCGCGGCGAGGTCGCGTTGCTGCTGCCCTCGAGCTTGAATTCGCCGCCGAAGCGCTGGCCTTGCTCGACGACGTCGTCCACGTCCAGGGTATCGACGACCATCGCGCCGCCGATGCCGGTGGCGACGTTGCGGGTCAGCGAGGGGCCCTTGAGGATCCGGATGCCGCCGATCAGGAACGGGTCGATGTAGTTGCGGTTGCTGGCGCCGTTGTAGCCGCGCCAGACCGTCAACGCCTGCTCGGTGCCGTCGATGGTCACCGGCACGCGCCCTGGACCCTGGATGCCGCGGATGTTGAGGTCCAGCGCGCCACTGTTGCGGGCGTCGCCGCTGAACACGCCGGCGACGCCGTTGAGCAGGTCCGACGGGGTGGCGCCCTTGTAGCGTTCGACCTCGGTGCGGCCGATGTACGAAGTCGACAGGTCCAGGTCGTAGATGTCGTCGTAGCCCTGGACGTCGCGCGCGCTGCCGGTGGCATCGCCGCGCGCGGCGCCGGCCACGTTCAAGGTGTCGGTGACGATCGCCGCGTCGCGTCCGCCCGGCGCGGGAGGATTGGCAAGGACGTCCAGCGTGACCGCGTTGGCGCCGGTCCGCCGCGGCACCAGGCCGCTGCCCTGCAGCAGGCGCTGCAGGGCCTGCTCGGCGCTGTAGTCGCCCTGCACCGCGGGAGTGACCAGGCGGTAGGGCTCCTGTCGGCTGTACAGCACCTGCAATCCGGTTTGCGCGGACAGCTTCACCAGCGCATCGGGCAGCGGCTGCGCCTCCAGATCGATGGCGTAGCGCGCCGGCGGCGTGCCGGTCGCGGCGGCCGGCGACTGCGCGTAGGTCGACGTGGCGAGGGGGAGCAGCGCCAGCGCGATGGTGCTGGAGAGCAGGGTGCGGCAGGCAGAGAAGCGGCGCCTGCGGACGGCGGTGGTGGCGAGGGGCATGGAATCGGATATCGGGAAGAAGAGGGTGTGTGATGCGAACGAAAATCATTCCGTTCTTCCTGGTAACACGGGTCCAGCCGGGTCCTACTACCCAGTCCGTTTGCCGTCTGTGTGCGGTACCGACGGTTTTGTTTATGTTTTGTTCATTAATTGCGGCCAGGCGCTGCCTGCGCCGGCGCTGGCCGGTACACGACGGTCACCCATCCCAGGCGCACCGCGTCGAGCTGCAGACTGTCCAGCAGCAGCTGCAGGCTGGCGTCCGGATCGGCGATGCTGAACGAGCCAGAGACCGGCAGTGCGCGCACGTCGTCGCCATGCACCTGCACGATGCCGTGGCGGTAGCGCGCGAGTTCGTCGACGACCTGCGACAGCGGCGTGTTGTAGAAGACCAGTTGCCGCCGCCGCCAGGCGGTCGCCGCGCGCGGATCGTGCACGGCCTCGCGCTGCACGGCGGCGCCCGCCAGCCATGCGCTTTGCCCGGCGGCGAGCACCGCGCCGGTTCCCCCGGCAGGCGGGCTGACGGCGACGCGGCCTTCGACCACGCTGACCCGGGCGCTGGCGTCGTCGAGACGGACGTTGAAGGCGGTCCCCAGCACGCGCGCGCTGCCGACGGCGCTGTCCACCACGAAGGGACGGTGCGTGTCGCGCGCGACCTGGAAGAAGGCTTCGCCGCGCAGCAGCCTGACCGTGCGCAGGTCCTTGCGCATGTGCACGGCGATGGCGCTGTCGGTATTGAGGGTGACGACGCTGCCGTCCTCCAGCTGCAGCCGCCGCATCGCGCCGACCTGGGTGTAGGCGTCGCTGCGCAGGCGATCCAGGCCGCCGCCGCCCAGCCAGCCGCCCGCGGCGATTGCCAGGGCCAGGCTGGCCACCGCGGCGTGCAGCAGCCGGCGCCGACGCCAGCCGCGCACCACTGCAGCGGGTGCGGGCGGCACCCGCGGCGCCGGTGCCGACAGCGTCGCAGCCGGAGCCGGAGCCGGAGCCGGAGCCGGAGCCCCCGCGGCGCGCGCCGCCTCCGCGTCCAGCTGGTCGGCGAGGTCGGCGACAGGCTGTTCCAACAGGCCCAGGAACGCACGCGCCGACGCCATCGCCGCGGCACGGGCAGCGGGGGCGGCGGCGAGCCAGGCCAGGTGCCGGCGCACTAGGTCCGGGTCCTCCGGCGCTTCGTCCAGGTGCAGGACCCAATGGATCGCCTGGTCGAACAGGTCGTCGTCGACGGGAGGTGTGGCGGGCATCGTCTGCCTATCCGTTAAGGAATGGGTGGCCGCCAGCGGCGAGCGGAACGGGGCTATGGAACGGGCTATAGAAATGCTGACGGGTCCAGCGCGACCGATCCCTTAGTCGCCCACGCTCACACGTCCCGGCCCGCGTCGCGCAGCCGCCGCCGGCAATGGGCGACGGCGACGGCGATGTGCTTTTCCACGGTGCGCGGCGAGATGCCCAATTGCGCGGCGATCTGCGCCATGCTCAGGCCGCGGCCGCGGAACAGGATGAACACCCGCCGCGCCTGCGCCGGCAGGTCGCGTACCGCCTGTTGCAGGACCGCGTACTCCTGCTCGCTCAGCGCCACCTGGTAGGGCGACGGTGCAGGGCTGGCAATGTCTTCGTGTTTTTCCGCAGAAGAGAGGAAGCGGTTGCGGGACGCCGCCAGCCGGTGCCGGTCGATCGCGAGGTTGTCGACGATCCGGCGCAGGTAGGTGACCGGGTCGCGCACCGCGGCGGTCCCGGCGCCGGAGTCGGCGCGCGAGGCCAGGCGGAGCCACGCATCGTGCAGCAGGTCGTCTGCGGCAGAGGCGTACTTGCGCGAGGCGTATCGGCGCAGCTCCTCGTAGCTGTTTTCCAGCTCGGCCGCCAGCGGGGCGGCGTCGGCCGGAGGCGACGGAACCGACATGGCGTGCGTCCAGACCTGCGGTAAGAGCGCCATTATGGTTCAGATGAGAGTTATTCTCAATTGCGACGGCGCCGCGCAATCTCGTGCAGCGCTTCTGTCCGCCGCGGCCTGGAGGACGCGGCGCGCGTGTTCGTCGGCGAATAGCGATAGGGATCAGTCGCTTCGGTTCTTCGGAGGCGGTAGGCGCCGATGCGCGGGCGCGCCGGCCTCGCCGTGTCGCTTGCGGTGGCGGCTGGGGCTGGTATCGTGCGCCGCCCGACTCCATCGACCGAGACCTGAGCGATGCGTGGCACTCTCTACATCGTCGCGGCGCCTTCCGGCGCCGGCAAGAGCAGCATCGTCAACGCCACGTTGGCGCGCGATCCGCAGATCGCGCTGTCGATCTCGTTCACCTCGCGCGCGCCGCGGCCGGGCGAGCGCCACGCCGAGCACTACCACTTCGTGTCCGCCGACGCGTTCCAGGGCATGATCGATGCCGGCGACTTCTTCGAGTACGCCCGCGTCCACGGCGACTGGAAGGGCACCGCGCGGCAATCGGTGGAGCCGCAATTGGCCGCCGGCCACGATGTGCTGCTGGAGATCGACTGGCAGGGCGCGCGCCAGGTGCGGGCCAAGGTGCCCGACGCGGTCAGCGTGTTCATCCTGCCGCCGTCGCGGGCGGCGCTGGAGCAGCGTATGCGCAAGCGCGGCCAGGACAGCGAGGCGGTGATCGCGCAGCGGCTGGCCGCGGCGCGCGAGGAGATGTCGCACTACGCCGACTTCGATTACGTGATCGTCAACGAGGATTTCGACACCGCGGTGGACGAGATGTGCGCGATCTTCGTCGCCAGCCGCCTGCGCCGGCTGCCGCAGCAGCAGCGCCACGCCGACCTGATCGCGGCGCTGCTGCAGGATCAGCCAACTGGCTGATTCCAAAGGAAACTGAATAACGGCCGGTTGATTTCGGCCGGTGCGCGGCCTACAATCGCCGCCCTTTCCCTCATTCGAGCGCGCGGCCGTCGCCGGCCCGCCGGGAGCCCGCATGGCCCGCATCACCGTAGAAGATTGCCTGGAAGTCGTTAACAACCGTTTCGAGCTGGTCATGATGGCGTCCAAGCGCGCTCGCCAGCTGGCCAACGGCGTGCAGGCCACGCTCGACAACACCGAATCGGCCGACAAGCCGACCGTGCTGGCGCTGCGCGAGATCGCCGCGCGCAAGATCGACAACGCGCTGATCGACGAAGTCGAGAAGGCCGAGCGCGAGCGCGCCGAGCGCGAAGCGCTGGAGTGGGCCGCGGCCGAAGTCGTCGCCGACGAGGACATGTCCAAGAACGACGACTGATCGCGCCCGTCGCGTTCCGATCGCCGCCGAAACAGCCCGCATCCGCGGGCTGTTCCGTTTTGCGGGTTTGCCGTCCTCGCGCCGCTGGCATAGTCTTCGCGCATGAACCCAGGCCCTTCTGCCCAGGTCGCCACTGCCGCGCTGTCGTCGGCCAGCGAGGCGATCCCCGACTACGTCCTGCAACTCGAGCGCAGCGCCAGCTATCTGCCGGCCGAGCAGATCCCGCTGCTGCGGCGCGCGTGGGAAGTGGGCGCGGCCGCGCACGCCGGGCAGACCCGCAAGTCGGGCGAGCCGTACATCACCCATCCGGTGGCGGTGGCCGGCGTGCTGGCCGAACTCGGCCTGGACGTGGAAGCGCTGATCGCCGCGATCCTGCACGACACCATCGAAGACACGCCGCTGACCCGCGCCGAACTGGCGGCCGAGTTCGGCGAGGCGGTCGCCGAACTGGTCGACGGCGTCACCAAGCTGGACAAGCTGAAGTTCCGCGACCGCCAGGAAGCGGCGGCCGAAAGCTTCCGCAAGATGCTGCTGGCGATGTCGCGCGACCTGCGCGTGATCATGATCAAGCTCGCCGACCGCCTGCACAACATGCGCACGCTCGGCGCGCAGAGCGCCGAGGCGCGCAGCCGCATCGCCCGCGAGACGCTGGAGATCTACGCGCCGATCGCCCAGCGCCTGGGCATGAGCCTGATGAAGTCCGAGCTGCAGAACCTCGGCTTCCGCGCGCTGCATCCGTGGCGCCACGCGATCATCGAAAAGCACATCCGTAGCCAGCCGGTGGTGCGCCGCGAGTCGATGGCGCAGGTGGAGGTGCAGCTGTCGCAGCGGCTGGCCAAGGACGGGCTGGAGCACCGCCTGGTCAGCCGGATCAAGACCCCGTGGAGCATCTACAACAAGATGCGCGACGAGAACAAATCCTTCGACCAGGTGATGGACGTGTTCGGCTTCCGCCTGGTGGTGCGCGGGGTGCCCGATTGCTACCACGCGCTGGGCGCGGTGCACGCCACGTTCAAGCCGCTGGATGCGCGCTTCCGCGACTTCATCGCCATCCCCAAGGCCAACGGCTACCAGTCGCTGCACACGGTGCTGTTCGGTCCCTACGGCTCGCCGATCGAAGTGCAGATCCGCACCGAGGAAATGGACCTGATCGCCGAGCGCGGCGTGGCCGCGCACTGGACCTACAAGTTCGGCGGCGAGTCGCCGAACAGCGCGCAGAGCCGCGCGCACGCGTGGATCGTGGAGCTGATCGAATCGCAGCGCGCCGCCGGTTCGTCGCTGGAGTTCCTCGACAACGTCAAGGTCGACCTGTTCCCGGACGAGGTCTACCTGTTCACGCCGAAGGGCAAGATCCTGGCGCTGCCGCGCAATTCCACCGCGCTGGACTTCGCCTACGCCGTGCATACCGACGTCGGCAACCGCGCGGTGGCCTCACGGGTGGACAAGAAGCTGGTGCCGCTGCGCACCAAGCTGGTCAGCGGGCAGACTGTGGAAGTGATCACCGCGCGTTCGGCCACGCCCAAGCCGCAGTGGCTGGAGTTCGTGGTCAGCAGCAAGGCGCGCACCGCGATCCGCCACCAGCTCAAGCAGCTCGAGCACGAGGACGCGGTGCAGCTCGGCCACCGCATGCTCGACCGCGCGCTGGAGGCGATGGACAGTTCGCTGGAGCGCCTGCCCAAGGGGCGGCTGGATTCGTTCCTCAGCGAGCACCGCTATCCGCGCCTGGAGGCGCTGCTGGCCGACATCGCGCTGGGCAACTGGATGCCGAACCAGGCCGCGCAGGCGCTGATGGCCTATGCGGAACTGCGCGGCGGCGGCCTGTCCAAGCATTCGCAGGAAAAGATCCTGATCAACGGCACCGAGCGCGGCGTGGTCAGCTTCGCCAATTGCTGCCAGCCGATTCCCGGCGACGAGATCATGGGCTACCACACCGCCGGCAAGGGCATCGTGGTGCACCGGCTGGACTGCCCGAACCTGGCCGAACTGCGCAAGTCGCCCGAGCGCTGGGTGCCGATCGGCTGGGACACCAGCGTCATCGGCGACTACGACACCGCATTGGTGGTGGACGTGGAGAACCGCACCGGCGTGCTGGCGCAGCTGGCCGCGGCGATCGCGCAGAGCCAGTCCAACATCGAGCGCGTGGATTACCTGGACCGCGACTTCAACGCCGCGGTGCTGCGCTTCAACATCCAGGTCCGCGACCGCAACCACCTGGCCGAAGTGATGCGCCGGCTGCGGCGGCTGACGGCGGTGCAGAGTGTGCGCAGGCAGTAGTGGGGCCGGGACTCGGGACTCGGGACCGGGGACTCGGGGGATGGTCGCAAGAGCGCTGCATTTTTGCTTTCTGTAGGAGGGGCTTTAGCCCCGACGCCTACCGATAACGCGTCGGGGCTAAAGCCCCTCCTACAGAAAAGCGGTTGTGCGGTAGCCGCAAAAAAGGCCGCTTTTTCTGCAAAAAAAGCGGCCTTCTTGCATCAAATCGCTTGACAGCGATTTCCCCTGGGACATCATCCTGCCGTCCCGAGTCCCGAGTCCCGAGTCCCGAGTCCCGAGTCCCGAGTCCCGAGTCCCGAGTCCCGAGTCCCGAGTCCCGAGTCCCGAGTCCCGAGTCCCGAGTCCCGAGTAAAATACCTACCCATTCTTCCGTTGGAGCCGCCATGTCCCGCCAGATCATCCACACCGAGCAGGCGCCGGCCGCGATCGGGCCGTATTCGCAGGCCGTGCGCGCCGGCAACACGGTGTACTTCTCCGGGCAGATCCCGCTGGATCCGGCGACCGGTGAGGTCGTGCCCGGCGATATCGGCGTGCAGGCGCGCCGCGCCTTCGACAACCTCAAGGCGGTGGCCGAGGCGGCCGGCGGTTCGTTGGACCGGATCGTGCGGCTGGGCCTGTACCTGACCGACCTGTCGCAGTTCGCCCAGGTCAATGCGGTGATGCAGGAGTATTTCCAGGCGCCGTTCCCCGCGCGTTCCACCGTCGAAGTGTCCGGCCTGCCGAAGGGCGTCGGTTTCGAGGTCGATGCGGTGATGGTGCTCGACTGACCGTCGCCCGTGCCGTGCGTGCAGGTTCCGGCGCCGGCGCTGTCGGCGGCAGGCGAGGCGCCGTTGTCGGCGCTGCCGGGCGTCGGCCCGAAGGTCGCCGAGAAGTTCGCCGCGCGTGGCCTGCTGACGCTGCAGGACCTGTGGCTGCACCTGCCGCTCCGCTATGAGGACCGTACCCGGCTGACCCCGGTGGCGGCGCTGCAGCCGGGCATCCCGGCGCAGGTCGAGGTGCGGGTGGAGGCGGTGGATCGCGGGTTCCGCTACCGGCCGATGCTGCGCGTGGCGGTGGCCGACGATTCGCGCGGCACGCTGGTGCTGCGCTTCTTCCAGTTCCGCGCCGCGCAGGTGGCGCAGTTCGCGGTGGGTGCGCGGCTGCGCGCGTTCGGCACGCCCAAGCCGGGCCAGCACGGCCTGGAGATGGTGCATCCGAGCTACCAGATCCTCGGCGGCGACGAAATCGCAGGACTGGACGACAGCCTGGACCCGGTCTACCCGGCGGTCGAGGGCATCGGCCCGGCGACGCTGCGCAAGCTGATCGGCCAGGCGCTGGACCGGCTGCCCGCCGAAGCGTCGCTGGAGCTGTTGCCGGCGGCGATGCTGGCCGAACTGGGCCTGCCCTCGCTGCGCAGCGCGCTGCTGATCGCGCACCGGCCGCCACCGCAGGCCGACCTGGGCGCGCTCGCCGCCGGCCTGCATCCGGCGCAGCAGCGGCTGGCGCTGGAAGAACTGCTGGCCCATCACCTGAGCCTGCGCCGCCAGCGCATCGCGCTGCAGCGCCAGCGTTCGCCGTCGCTGCGCGGCCGCGGCCTGCTGGCCAAGCGCCTGCAGCAGTCGCTGCCGTTCCAGCTCACCGGCGCGCAGCAGCGGGTGTACGCGCAGATCCGCGCCGATCTGGAAAAGCCCTCGCCGATGCTGCGCCTGGTGCAGGGCGACGTCGGCAGCGGCAAGACCGTGGTCGCGGCGCTGGCGGCGATGCTGGCGGTGGACAAGGGCAAGCAGGCGGCGCTGGCGGCGCCGACCGAACTGCTCGCCGAGCAGCACCTGGCCAACCTGCGCGCCTGGCTGGAACCGCTCGGCATCCGCGTCGCCTGGCTGGCCGGCAAGGTCACCGGCAAGGCGCGCGCCGCGGTGCTGGCGCAGATCGCTTCTGGCGAGGCGCAAGTGGTGGTTGGCACCCACGCGCTGATGCAGGCCGCGGTGGCCTTCCACGATCTGGCCCTGGCCATCGTCGACGAGCAGCACCGCTTCGGCGTGCACCAGCGCCTGGCCTTGCGCGACAAGGGCGCCACCGGCGCCGGCGTGCCGCACCAACTGGTGATGACCGCCACTCCGATCCCGCGCACGCTGGCGATGGCCGCGTATGCCGACCTGGACGTGTCGGCGATCGACGAGCTGCCGCCCGGGCGCACGCCGGTGCAGACCATCGTGCTCAGTGCCGAGCGCCGCCCGGAGCTGGTGCAGCGCATCCGCGTGGCCTGCGCCGAAGGCCGCCAGGCGTACTGGGTGTGCACCCTGATCGACGAAACCGAGGACAGCGACAAGCCGGCGCAGGGGCAGGGCGGCGGCGCCGGCAACCGCATCGACGCCACGGCCGCGCAGGCCACCTTCGAGGCGTTGTCGGCGCAGCTGCCGGAGCTGAAGGTGGGGCTGGTGCACGGCCGCATGAAGGGCGCCGAGAAGCAGGCGGCGATGCGCGCGTTCAAACAGGGCGAGATCGACCTGCTGGTCGCCACCACGGTCATCGAGGTCGGCGTCGACGTGCCCAACGCGTCGCTGATGATCATCGAGAACGCCGAGCGCCTGGGCTTGGCGCAACTGCACCAGCTGCGCGGCCGGGTCGGGCGTGGCGCGGCCGCATCAAGTTGCGTGCTGATGTACCAGGCGCCGTTGTCGGCGATGGCGCGGCAGCGGCTGCAGACCATGCGCCAGACCAACGACGGCTTCGTCATCGCCGAGAAGGACCTGGAACTGCGCGGCCCCGGCGAACTGCTCGGCACCCGCCAGACCGGCCTGGCCGCCTTCCGCGTCGCCGACCTGGCGCGCGACGCCGGCCTGCTGCCGCGCGTGCACGCGCTGGCCGAGCGGCTGCTGACCGAGTCGCCGGCCCTGGCCGATCGCATCGTCGCGCGCTGGGTGGGCGGCGCGGCGCGGTTTGCGGGGGCTTAGCCGTGGCTGGCGCCACGGCTGGGATTCGGGATTGGGGATTGGGGATTCGCTAGAGCCGCGGAAGCCCCGGCTTTCCACGGCCCCGCCGCAATGCCAGACTCGGCGGCCGAATGGACTGATGAAGAATCGCGCATGAGCGACAAGATTCCCCTGTTGATCGACACCGATCCCGGCGTGGACGACGCCCTGGCCCTGTTGATGGCCTTCGCCGACGAGCGCCACGAGGTGGTCGGCCTGACCATCGCCGCCGGCAACGTCGGTCTGCAGCACACCGTGCGCAATGCGCTGAAGCTGTGCGAAGTGGCCGGGCGCGAGGATGTGCCGGTGTACGCCGGCTGCGCCGATCCGTTGCTGCATCCGGCGGTGGACGCCGCTCACGTGCACGGCGTGGATGGGTTCGGCGATGTCGGCCTGGCGCCGTCGGCGCGTGCCGCCGAGCACGAGCACGCGGCCCTGGCGATCCTGCGCCTGTCGCACCAGTACGCTGGTTCGCTGCTGCTGGTCGCGCTCGGCCCGCTGACCAACGTCGCGCTGGCGCTGAAGCTGGACCCGACCCTGCCGCAGCGGGTGCGTCGCTTCGTGGTGATGGGCGGGGCGATCACCTGCCACGGCAACATCACCCCGGCCGCCGAGTTCAACATCGCCTTCGATCCGGAAGCGGCGCACATCGTGTTTTCCGGGTTCCCGCACATCGAGGTCGCCGACTGGGAGGCCACCGTCGCCCATGGCCTGCCGCACCGCGAGGTCGAACAGTGGCTGGCGGCGGACGCCGACAAGGCGCGCTTCTACGAGGAGATCTCGCGCAAGACCCGGCTGTGGTCGGAGGATTCGCGCGGCGAGTACTGGTATGCCGCCGATGCGCTGGCGATGGCCTGGGCGCTGCAGCCCGACGGCGCGCTGGAGGTGCAGTCGCGGCCGCTGCAGGTCGAACTGGCCGGGGTCCACAGCCGCGGCGCCACCCTGGTCGACTGGAACCGCCAGCTCGGCCTGGCCGACAACGCGGCGCTGCTGATCCGCTACGACCAGGCCCGCTTCCAGGCGCTGGCGCGCGCAGCGGTGGGCGCGGGCTGAGCCGGGAGCCTGCCGGCGCTATCGGGGCGGATCCCCCCGATGGTGCCGGCGAGGCTTGTCCCGGGATCCGGGACTCGGGATTCGGGACTCGGGACTCGGGATTTTCAGAGAGTACGAAGCATGGGAGGCAGGGAGGGGCCGGTGCAGGCCTTGCCCTGAGCGCGGGCGCCCGCCTCGCGTTCCCGGCACCGCATATTCGGTGCAGGTTGTTCTTGCGCGCAGGCCCGGGGAGTTGCTATAGTTTCCCTCTTGTCCAGCAGCCCCTACGGTGCGAGCCCATGAAGGCCGACCTCCATCCCCAGTACCACAACGTCGTGTTCCACGACGTCACCTCCGATTTCAAGATCCTGACCCGTTCGACCATGTCCTCGAAGGACAAGGTCAAGTGGGAGGACGGCGAAGAGTATCCGCTGATCAAGGTCGAAATCTCCTCGGCTTCGCATCCGTTCTATACGGGCAAGCACAAGGTCATCGACACCAGCGGCCGCATCGACAAGTTCCAGAAGCGCTACGCGCGCTGATCGAGCGGTCGAAGTGGTAGAAGACGGCCGCGCCCTGCGCGGCCGTCTTTTTTGGCGTTCCCGATCCGCCGATTCCCGGTCCGTCGCGGCCTGCGTAGATCTTCCCGTCCGATGGCGGCGAGGATGCAACGCTGTGTCGCCGCGGGCCTGCGCTTTGCGGCGTGAGGACGAGCAACGACTCAAATGTTGCTGTGCGATAATGGCGCGATCCGTGGTAATTGCCGTGGACTTCCTTCACGCGTCTGTTCGCAAAGTACGGGCAGGCGCCTTCCACTGAGGAGCGCACACTGTGTCCGATCTTGATCAGGTCACGCTGAATGCCGGCGACAAGTCGGTCGTTCTGCCGGTACTCAAACCCACCTTGGGCAACGATTGCGTCGACATTTCCAAGTTGACCAAAGAAACCGGTCTGTTCACCTACGACTCGGGCTTCACCGCGACCGCCAGCTGCAAGTCGGCGATCACCTACATCGATGGCGACAACGGCGTGCTGCTGTACCGCGGCTACCCGATCGAGCAGCTGGCCGAGAAGTCCAACTTCCTCGAAGTGGCCTACCTGCTGATGAACGGCGAACTGCCCACCGCCGACGAATTCAAGACCTTCGACCACGAAGTGACGCATCACACGATGATGCACGAGTCGCTGAAGAACTTCCTCGGCGGCTTCCGCCACGACGCGCACCCGATGGCGATGATGGCCGGCACGGTGGCCTCGCTGTCGGCGTTCTACCACGACACGCTGGACCTCAACGATCCGGAGCAGCGGCGCCTGGCCGCGATCCGCCTGATCGCCAAGGTGCCGACGATCGCCGCCGCGGCGCACCGCTATTCGATCGGCTGGCCGATCCGCTACCCGCGCAACAATCTCGGCTACGTCGACCGTTTCCTGCACATGATGTTCGAAGTGCCGAGCGAGCAGCTGGAGATGAATCCGGTCGTGGCCAAGGCGCTGGACCTGCTGTTCATCCTGCACGCCGACCACGAGCAGAACGCCTCGACCTCGACCGTGCGCCTGGTCGGCTCCACCGGCGCCAACCCGTACGCCTCGGTCGCCGCCGGCATCACCGCGCTGTGGGGCCCGGCGCATGGTGGCGCCAACGAAGCCGTGCTGAAGATGCTGGAAGAGATCGGTACCGCCGACAACGTCGAGAGCGCCGTGGCCAAGGCCAAGGACAAGAACTCGAGCTTCCGCCTGATGGGCTTCGGCCACCGCGTCTACAAGAACTTCGATCCGCGCGCCAAGATCATCCGCGAGATGACCCACAAGGTGCTGGGCGAACTGGGCGTCAACGATCCGTTGCTGGAAGTGGCGCTGAAGCTGGAAGAGGCCGCGCTGAAGGACGACTACTTCGTGCAGCGCAAGCTGTACCCGAACGTCGACTTCTACTCGGGCATCATCTACAAGGCGCTGAACATTCCGGTGGAGATGTTCACCGTGATGTTCGCCATCGCGCGCACCGCCGGCTGGGTGTCGCATTGGCTGGAGCAGCAGGTCGACCCGGAAATGAAGATCGGCCGTCCGCGCCAGATCTACACCGGCTACGACAAGCGCGACTACAAGGCCGACGGCCAGCGCTGATTGGGCTGCCGTTGATCCTTCGCAAGAACGCCCCGCTTTGCGGGGCGTTTTTTATGGGGCGGACTGTGTGCGGCGGCTTTTCCGGGGCGCCTCTCGTCGCGACTGGAGGCGCTCCCGCGGCCTTGCATGCAGGCGCCGCGCCGAAGCGCTTTTCATGTGGGAGCGACTTCAGTCGCGACGCGCGTGACCTGGAATGCCCGCTGCGGCCGATGGCTTGATGCCGCCCAAGCGCCTTCCACAGGCACCGCTGCGCGATGGCATCATCGCGTAGCAGGATCTGGATCGAGCCGCACTAATGCTCGACCGGCACTTCGATCTGCGCCACCAGCGCATGGCTGTCGGCCTCGTGCATGCGCGCGATGCCATCGAGGTCGAGCAGGTAGAAGTGGCCGCGATCGGTCAGGAAGTGCCAGGCCAGCACCTGGCCGCCGTTGTGCGCGTGGCTGGGGTCGCCCGCGGTGACCCTGTCCAGCGTGTGCCCGCTGTCGGCGCACAGGGGGCGGATCAGTTTCATGTAGTGCGGTTCGTTCTCCAGCGCTGCGGCGACGCGCGCATGGCGATCGGGCAGGGCCGCGGCACGGCGCTCGACCTCGGCCTGCATCTCTTCGATCGACAGCACCACCAGTTGCGGATGCGCGCGCAACCAGGCCGAGTTCAACGTGATCAGGTCTTCTTCTTCCGCGAGCGCATGGAAGGCGTCGCCATGCTGGTCGAGCGCGTCGCGCGCGGGGTTGTCGCCGAAGTAGTCGCCATCCATGAACGCCTGCAGCGTGTCCTCGTCCATCCGCTCCAGCAGCGCGCGGCTGGCCGCGTACAGCGTCGCATGCCGCGGCGCCTGCATCGCCTGCAGCCCGCGCCCGACCTGGTCCAGCACCACCGGGTCGGCATTGCAGTTGTAGACGAACTGGGCGAAGCCGCCGTTTTCCACCTGTGCCACGTAGAAGTCGACGTAGTAGCTGCACATCGCCTCGGCGGCGATCTCGTCCGGGCGCAGCCATTGGTCGAGCTGGGCGTTGATGAAGCTGATGTTGGACTGGATCGGCGCGTACGCATCGTCGCTGTCGAAGCTGTTGCGCGAGATGACGATGGCGCTGGCGGGAATGGCGGGCATGCAGTGGGTCCGGTGGCGAGGGGATGTGCGCGGGACGCGCGGCGCGGCGGCGCTCAGCGCCGCTGCTGGTAGTCGGCGATGTCCTGCTCGGTCAGCAGCTGCCGCAGCTGGCTGTCCGAGGCGCGCCGCATCGGCTTCTCGTCGACCTGCGACAGCGGCGCCTGGCGCAGCGCGTCGTATGGCAGCACGGTCAGGTCGAAGCTCAGTTCCTCGGCGGCGAACAGCCACACCGGGAAGTCCTCGCTGCGTTCGCGGTCCAGGCGCAGCCGGCGCGTGCGCGATTCGGCCGGGATCCGGTGTTCTTCGAGAAAGCGCGCCACCGCGTCGGCGTCGTCGCTGTGCAGGTGCAACTGCACGGGACTGTTGGCATCGGCGGTGCCGTCGTACACCGGGCCGACCAGACGCGGCGCGAACGCGTGCAGGAAGTCCATCGCGCGCAACGCGGCCTCGCGGCGCAGACGCAGGCCGCCGGCGTGATCGGGTCCGGCGAACAGGCGCTGGTACTCGCGCAGCGCATCCTCGATCTCACGGTTGCGCGGCAGCGAGGCGTCGTCATGGATGCCGAGCCGTTCGGCGGCCTTCAATTTGGCCTGGTGGAAATCGCGGATGCCGCCTTCGGCCATCAGCCGGGCGGCTTCGTGGGCCAGCCGGCGGCGGCGTTCGTGCGTGCGGGTCTGGGCATGTTGCCGAGCGTGGTGCATGGGGCCGCCTCCCTCAAAGCCTGCCCCGACTGTACAACAGCGCGGTGACGTCGGCATGCAGCGCGGTTGCGCGCTGCAGCCGGTTCGAATCGCGCTCGGCTACGCAGCGTCCGCCAGCCATCGCCGCCTCGGCGCCGGGACCCGCCGAGTCCCGAGTCCCGAGCCCTTAGAAGATATCGAACGCCGCGTCGTCGGTCTTCTGGTCCTGCAGACCGTAGTCGAACTCCTGGATGCGATCCATGTCCTCCACCTTGACCCACTCGGTGGCGCCGTTGAGCGAGGCCTGGACCATGCCGGCCGGCGGGTCGTTGCTGGCGATCGGCTTGTCCTTCAGCGCCACGCGCATGTACTCGATCCAGATCGGCAGCGCCGCCTTGCCGCCGTATTCGCGGTAGCCGAGCGAACGGAAGTCGTCGCGGCCGACCCACACGGTGGTCACGTAGGGGCCGCCGAAACCGGAGAACCAGGCATCGCGGTGGTCGTTGGTGGAGCCGGTCTTGCCGCCGATGTCCTCGCGGCCCAGGACCTTGGCGGCGGTGCCGGTGCCGCGCTGGACCACGTCGCGCATCATCGAGACCAGCTGGTAGGCGGTGCGCTCGTCGATCGCGCGCGGCGCCACCTTGGCCTCGGGATCGGCCGGCGCGGTCTCGGCCACGGCCGGGGCCGCTGCGGCGGTCGCCGCAGGCTTGGGCGCCGGCGGCGGCGTTGCCGCACCGAAGTTGAAGCCGTCGACCACCTGGCTGGCCGGAGTGGCGCTGCCGCCGACGCTGCCGCAGCTGCGGCAGGCGGTCGGCGCGTGCTCCTGGAACAGCACATTGCCGTCGCGGTCGGTGACCTTGTCGATGATCCAGGTGTCCACCCGCGAGCCGCCGTTGGCGAACACCGCATAGCCGCGCGCCACCGACAGCGGGGTCAGCGACGCGGTGCCCAGCGACATCGACAGGTTGGGCGGCAGCTCGGCTTCCTGGAAGCCGAACTGGCTGATGTACTTGCGCGCGAAGTCCACGCCGATGCTGTCGAGCAGGCGCACCGAGACCAGGTTGCGCGACTGCACCAGCGCCTCGCGCAGGCGCATCGGGCCGCGGAAGCCGCCGCCGTCGTTCTGCGGCGACCAGGTCTTGCCGCGGCGGTCGCGAAACACCACCGGCGCGTCGAGCACGATCGACGCCGGATTGAAGCCCTTCTCGAACGCGGCCGCGTACAGGAACGGCTTGAAGCTGGAGCCGGGCTGGCGCCGCGCCTGGGTGGCGCGGTTGAACTTGTTGCCGGCGTAGCTGAAGCCGCCGACCAGGGCGCGCAGCGCGCCGTTGTTGGCGTCCAGCGACACCAGCGCCGACTGTCCGCGCGGCAACTGGGTGACTTCCCACTCGCCCGGCTTGTCGCCGGCCTGGATCCGCACCAGGTCGCCGCGCTTGAGCAGCGCGGCCGGGCTGCGCCCGGTCCAGCGGCTGGAGGCGGCCGGCAGCACCAGTTCGGTCTTGTTGGCGAGCACCACGCTGGCGCTGCCGTCGCTGCCGGTGGCGGCGACGATGCTCGGCAGCATGCCGCCCTGCGCATTGATGCCGGCCAGGTGGCCGGCCAGCGCGGCCGCGTCGGCGTCGGCGGCCACGTCGAAATGCTTCTCCACGCCATTCCAGCCATGGCGCCGGTCGTAGATCACCAGGCCTTTGCGCACCGCCTGGTTGGCGGCGGCCTGCAGCTCGGTGTCGATGGTGGTGGTGACGTGGTAGCCCTTGTCGAGCACGTCGCCGCCGAAGCGCGCGATCATCTCCTGGCGTACCAGCTCGGCCACGTAGGGCGACTCGACCTCGACCGGGCGCTCGTGCGGCGTGGCGTGCATCGGCACCGCCTTGGCGGCGTCGGCCTCGGCCTGGGTGACGAAGCCCAGCGACGCCATGCGGCTGAGCACGTAGTTGTCGCGGCGCTGCTTGGCGCGCTCGGGATTGCTGATCGGGTTGCCGCTGGACGGGAACTTGGGGATGCCGGCCAGCGAGGCCATCTCGTCCAGGCTCAGTTCGTTGAGCTTCTTGCCGTAGTAGTACTCGGCCGCGGCGGCGATGCCGTAGGCGCGGTTGCCGAAGAAGCTCTTGTTGAGGTACAGCTCGAAGATCTCGTCCTTGCTCAGCTCGGCCTCGATCTTGCGCGCCAGCAGGATCTCGGCCAGCTTGCGCGTATAACTGTATTCGGAGCTCAGGAAGAACTGGCGGGCGACCTGCTGGGTGATGGTCGAGCCGCCCGGCACGCGCTTGTCGCTGGTGGTGGCCAACAGCCACACCGCGCGGGCGATGCCTTTGTAGTCGACTCCGCCGTGCTGGTAGAAGCGCGCGTCCTCGGTGGCCAGGAACGCCTGCTTCAGCCGCTCCGGCACGTCCTTCATGGTGATCGGATAGCGCCGCGTCTCGCCGAACAGGGCCATCAGCTTGCCGTCGCTGGCATAGACGTACATGGGCTCCTGCAGCTCCACCTGGCGCAGCGTCTGCACGTCGGGAAGCTTGGAGGAGACGACGTAATACAGCCCGCCGGCGGCGGCTGCTCCGACCAGGGCGAGGACGACAAACGTGACCAGCGCCCAGCGCAGCCAACGACGAAAACGGGGCATCGACAGAGATTCCGATTGCAGATTTCTTGGGCGCAGAGTATAGAGTACGGCGGGGAACGGCTGGGGCCGATTCCGGGGATGCGAAGGGTTGCCGCCACAAGACATGACGTGACCGAGGTCACGACATGCCGAGGGTGGTTGCCAATTGCAAAAAATTTGTTATTAATGCGCGGACGCAAGATTGGCGTCCAAGTGCCCGTCGGCAGGGGAAAATCCGTGGGGCTTATCCCAAAGAGTCAGCAACCGCTGATCGGCGTCGATATCAGTTCGACTGCGGTCAAGCTGTTGCAGCTGTCGCGTAGCGGCAACCGGTTCCGCGTAGAGCACTACGCCGTGGAACCCTTGCCGCCCAACGCCGTGGTCGAGAAGAACATCGTCGAGGTCGAAGCCGTGGGCGAGGCGATTCGCCGCGCCGTGACCCGGTCCGGCACCCGCGCCAAGCATGCCGCGGCGGCGGTGGCCGGCTCGGCGGTGATCACCAAGCTGATCCCGATGCCGGCCGAGCTCGACGAGAACGAGCTGGAAGCGCAGGTCGAGCTGGAGGCGGTCAACTACATCCCGTACCCGATCGACGAAGTGAACCTGGACTTCGAGGTGCTGGGCAGCATCCCCAACAACCCGGAGATGGTGCAGGTGCTGCTGGCCGCGTCGCGCTCGGAGAACGTGGAGCTGCGCCAGTCGGCGCTGGAACTCGGCGGCCTGATCGCCAGGGTCATGGACGTGGAGGCCTTCGCGGTCGAGAACGCGTTCGCGCTGGTGGCCAGCGAGCTGCCGGTGGCCGCAGATGGCGTCGTCGCCCTGGTCGATATCGGCGCCACCATGACCACGCTCAACGTGTTGCGCGGCGGACGCAGCCTGTACAGCCGCGAACAGGTATTCGGCGGCAAGCAGCTGACCGACGAAGTGATGCGCCGCTACGGCCTGACCTACGAGGAAGCCGGCATGGCCAAGCGCCAGGGCGGGCTGCCGGAAAGCTACGAGATCGAAGTGCTGGAGCCGTTCAAGGAGGCGACGGTGCAGCAGATCAGCCGCCTGTTGCAGTTCTTCTACGCCGGCAGCGAATTCAACCGGGTCGACCACATCGTGCTGGCCGGCGGCTGCGCGGCGCTGGCCGGGTTGCCGGAGATGGTCGAGGAACAACTGGGAGTGGCGACCGTGGTCGCCAACCCGCTGGCGCAGATGACCCTGGGGCCGAAGGTGCAGGCGCATGCGCTGGCCCAGGACGCGCCGGCGCTGATGATCGCCACCGGCCTGGCTCTGAGGAGCTTCGACTGATGGCAAAAATCAACCTGCTGCCCTGGCGGGCGGAGCGACGCAAGCAACGCGAGCGCGAGTTCTACTCGATGCTGGGCTTCGCCGCATTGGCCGGCGTGCTGCTGGCGGCGCTGATCTGGTTCTACTACGACCGTCAGATCACCGGGCAGAACGAGCGCAACGCCTATCTGCAGACCGAGATCGAGAAGGTCCAGGCGCAGAACAAGGAAATCGACAAGCTCGACGAGCAGAAGCGGCGCCTGCTGGCGCGCAAGCGCGTGATCGAAGAGCTGCAGGCCAAGCGTTCGCAGATGGTGCACCTGTTCGACTCGCTGGTGCGCACCATCCCCGATGGCGTGGTGCTGACCGCGGTCAAGCAGGAAGGCGACATCCTGACCCTGGAAGGACGCTCGCAATCCAATGCGCGGGTCAGCGCCTACATGCGCAATCTCGAGGGCTCGGGCTGGATGACCAATCCGGAACTGTCGGTGATCGAGGCCAAGGCGCAGGACAAGGAGGTCAAGGGGCCGATCGTCGACGCCAAGGCCTTGCCCTACGTGTTCACGCTGAAGGTCAAGCTGCCGGTGCCGGGCGACGCCGCGGACACGGTACCGGGTACTGGCACGCCGGCACCCGGTACGACGGCCGCGCCGCCCGCCGCCGGCGCCGCCGCAACTCCGGCGTCGACTGCCGCGCCCGCGGCACCGACCGCACCCGCGACGCCGCCGGCCACCCCGTCGGCCGCGCCTGCCGCCACGCCAGCGCAACAGGGACCGGCGTCATGAGCAAGAAAGTCAACCTGAAAGACCTGGACTTCAACAACCTCGGCAATTGGCCGCAGCAGGCCAAGATCGGCTTCTGCGTGCTGGTCACGCTGTTCATCCTGATCCTGTCGTGGTTCCTGCTGATCAGCGACAAGCGCGACGAGCTGGGCACGCTGGAGCAGAAGGAAACCGAGCTGCGCGCCTCGTTCGAGAAGGAGCAGAGCCGCGCGGTCAACCTGCAGCCGCTGAAGCAGCAACTGGCGCAGATGGAGCAGGTGCTGCAGCAGATGCTGCGGCAGCTGCCGAGCAAGACCGAGATGCCCGACCTGATCATCGACATCTCGCAGACCGCGTTGTCCAGTGGCTTGGCCAACGAGCTGTTCCAGCCAGGCCCGGAGTCGCCGAAGGAGTTCTACGCGGAGAAGCCGATCGCGCTGCGCATGGTCGGCAGCTACCACCAGTTCGGCGCCTTCGTCAGCGGCGTGGCGTCGCTGCCGCGGGTGGTGATCCTGACCATGCACGACATCAATCTCAAGCCCAAGGACCAGAAGGTCGGGCTCACCGCGCGCGGCGAGCTGGAGTTGTCCGGCACGGTCAAGACCTATCGCTACCTGGACGACAAGGAAATGGCGGACCAGGAGAAAGCGGCGGCCGCGGCGAAGAAGGCTTCCAAGCAAGGCGGTGGCGCATGAAGCGGCACGCTACGGCATTGAAGTGCCTGGCCGGGCTGGCGCTGGTGGCGCTGCTCGGCGGTTGCGGTCGCGGCGTGACCAGCACGCCGGGCGAGGCGCCGAACCTGGAGAACTGGGTGAAGGACGTGCGCGCGCGGCCGGCGCAGCCGCTGGAGCCGCTGCCGGTGATGCAGCAGTTCGAAACCTTCGAATATGCGGCGCAGGGCCTGCGCGATCCGTTCAGCGACGCCTGGACCAGTCCGGATGGCAACAACGGCCTGCGCCCGGATCCGAACCGGCGCAAGGAACCGCTGGAGCAGTTCCCGCTGGACGGCTTGACGATGGTCGGCACGCTGGGCAACGGTGCGGGCCTGGTGGCGCTGGTGATGGCGCCGGACAAGGTGACCTACCGGGTTCGTCCCGGCATCTACATGGGGCAGAGCGATGGCCGCGTGACCGGGGTGCACGAGGATCGCATCGATTTGATTGAACTGGTGCCGGATGGCGCTGGCGGTTGGCTGGAACGTCCGGCTGCCGTGGCGCTGGACGATCAATGATTGATTATGGGGATAGCACGATGACTTTTTCCAAAGCCCTGAGCCTGCGTCCCATCCGGCGCCACGCGACGGTGCGGCTATGCGCATTGGGGTTGGCGGCGATGCTGGGGAGCTCGGCCGTGGTGGGTGCGGCGCTGGCGGCGACGCCTGCGCCGGGTCCGGCGGTGGCAGCGCCGCAGGCACCGGCCAAGCTCACGGTGTCGAAGATCGATTTCAAGCGCGGCGACGGCGATGCGGGGCGGCTGATCCTGCACTTCAGCGGCGCGGGCGCAAGCCCCGATCTGCGGACCCAGGGCAACAACGTGGTGGTCGATGTCGGCAACGCATCGCTGCCGGCGGAACTGCAGCGTCCACTCAACGTCACCGACTTCGCCACACCGGTCCAGCGCATCGACGCCAAGCCGTATGCCGGCGGCGCGCAGCTGGTGCTGAGCACCAGCGGCGCGTTCGAGTCGCTGGCCTACCAGTCCGGCAACGAGTACGTGGTGGAGATCTCGCCGCGGACCTCGGCGCCGGCAGTGGGCGCGGTCAGCGCGACCACGGTCAGTCAGGCGGCGGCGCAGGTCGCCGCGCGCGGCTATAGCGGCCGCCCGGTCACGTTCAACTTCCAGGACGTGCCGGTGCGCACCGTGCTGCAGCTGATCGCCGAGGAATCCAACCTCAACATCGTCGCGTCCGACACCGTGCAGGGCAGCGTCACCCTGCGCCTGGTCAACGTGCCGTGGGACCAGGCGCTGGACATCGTGCTGCGCGCCAAGGGCCTGGACAAGCGCCGCGACGGCGCCGTGGTCTGGGTCGCGCCGCAGCAGGAGCTGGCCAAGTTCGAGCAGGACAAGGAAGACGCGCGGATCGCGATCGAGAACCGCGAGGACCTGAGCACCGACTACATCCAGATCAACTACCACAGCGCCACCACGATCTTCAAAGCGTTGACCGAGGCCAAGGGGATCGGTGGTGGCGGCGGTGGTGGTGGTGGCGGCGGTAGCGGCGGCAGCGGCCAGACCGACAACGGCTTCCTGTCGCCGCGCGGACGCATCGTCGCCGACGAGCGCACCAATACGCTGATGATCAGCGACATCCCGAAGAAGATCGCGCAGATGCGCGAGCTGATCAACGTGATCGACCGTCCGGTCGACCAGGTGCTGATCGAGGGCCGCATCGTCATCGCCACCGACACCTTCGCCCGCGATCTGGGCGCCAAGTTCGGCATCGGCGGTACCCATACCTACGGCGACAACACCGCGACCGTCGGCAGCGGCGCGACCGGCGGCGGCGCCGCGGCCACGCGCGGGCTCAACGTCGATCTGGGCGGCACCACCTTCACCAATGCGACGACCCTGCCGAGCCTGGCCTATACGCTGCTCGGATCCAACTTCAACCTGGATCTGGAGCTGTCGGCGCTGCAGGAAGAGGGCCGTGGCGAGGTGATCTCCAACCCGCGCATCGTCACTTCCAACCAGCGTGAGGCGGTGATCAAGCAGGGCAAGGAAATCGGCTACGTCACCATCACCGGTGGCACCGCCGGGACTGCAGCGACGCCGAACGTGCAGTTCAAGGAAGTGTTGCTGGAGCTGAAGGTCACCCCGACCATCACCGACGACAATCGCGTCTTCCTGAACATGAACGTGAAGAAGGACGAGGTCGACCAGTACCGCGTACTCGAAGGCTACGGCACCATTCCCGAAATCAACCGCCGCGAGATCAATACCGCGGTGCTGGTGGACGACGGCCAGACCGTGGTGATCGGCGGCGTGTACGAGTTCACCGATCGCAACAGCATTTCCAAGGTGCCGTTCCTGGGCGATATCCCGTTCCTGGGCAATCTGTTCAAGAAGCGCGGCCGCAGCAAGAGCAAGGCCGAACTGCTGATCTTCGTGACGCCGAAGGTGATGCGCGTGGCCAAGCGAGCGCCGGCCGCTGGCTGATCCCGTGCTGCCGAAGCACCGGTAGTGACAGGACGGGAGAAGCATGCGCTTCTCCCGTCTTCGTTTCAGGCGGCGGATGAGGAAAATCTGAATTCGCGGCCGATTCTTGTTGTGGGCGCAGAACCATTTCACCGCCGATAGGTCAAACTCGGCGCATGAACACCACGCCCTCGAGCTTCGACCCTTCTCCCGCCGCGTCCGAGCAGCAGCGTCTGCACGCGGCCTTCCTCGCCCTGCGCGACGGCCTGTCCGCCACCATCGTCGGCCAGTCCGCGCTGGTGGAACGGTTGCTGATCGCGCTGCTCGCCGATGGCCACCTGCTGGTCGAAGGCGCGCCCGGCCTGGCCAAGACCACCGCGATCCGCGCGCTGGCCTCGCGGCTGGAAGCGGATTTCGCCCGCGTCCAGTTCACGCCGGACCTGTTGCCGGCCGACCTGACCGGGACCGAGGTGTGGCGCCCGCAGGAAAGCCGCTTCGAGTTCCTGCCTGGGCCGATCTTCCATCCGATCCTGCTCGCCGACGAGATCAACCGCGCGCCGGCCAAGGTGCAGTCGGCGCTGCTCGAGGCGATGGGCGAGCGCCAGGTCACCGTCGGTCGGCACACTTATGCGCTGCCGAAGCTGTTCCTGGTGATGGCCACGCAGAACCCGATCGAGCAGGAGGGCACCTTCCCGCTGCCCGAGGCGCAGCTGGACCGCTTCCTGATGCATGTGCGGATCGGCTATCCGGAAGCCGCCGCCGAGGCCGAGATCCTGCGCCTGGCGCGCGAGCGCGCGCGCGAGACCCTGGAGCACGGCGAGGCAGCACCGCCGCGGCTGCCGCTGGAGGACGTGTTCGCCGCGCGGCGTGCGGTGCTGTCGCTGCACATGGCGCCGCCGCTGGAGCGTTACCTGATCGAACTGGTGCTGGCCTCGCGCGACGCCAGCGGCTACGACCCCGCACTGGCACGGCGCATCGCCTGGGGCGCGAGTCCGCGCGGCTCGATCGCGCTGGAGCGCTGCGCGCGTGCGCGCGCCTGGCTGGCAGGGCGCGACTTCGTGACCCCGGACGACGTGCGCGCGGTCGCGCCGGACGTATTGCGCCATCGCGTGCTGCCCAGCTACGAGGCCACGGCCGAGGGCTGGGACGGCGATCGCCTGGTCGCCGCGCTGCTGGACCAGGTGCCGCCGCCTTGACCGAGCGGCAGCGCGAACGGAAACGGCCACAGCGCCGGGCGCCGGCATGTCATGCCGGCGGCGCCATGCCGCGGGCGAGGTAGCGCACGGTGGCCGTGCAGACCATGCCGCCGCAGACGCCACGCGCCGACGCCGCGCCGGGCGGCGACGGTGTGCGCCCGACCTTGGCCGAACTGGTGGCGTTGCGCGCGAGTGTGGCGAGGGTGCCGCCGCCGCGGCGCGGGCGCCATGGCCTCAGCGGCAGCGCGCCGGCGGCGCAACGTGGCCGCGGCATGGAATACGCCGAGTCGCGCGAGTACGTGGCCGGCGACGACGTGCGCCACATCGACTGGCGGCTCACCGCGCGCAGTGGGCGCACCCATACCAAACTGTTCCAGGCCGAGCGCGAGCGGCTCAGCCTGATCGTGGCCGATACCGCGCCGACCCTGTATTTCGGCACCCGCGTGCGTTTCAAGTCGGTGCAGGCGGCGCGTGCCGGCGCGGTGGCGGCATGGACCGCGCAGCGCCAGGGCGATCGTCTCGCCGCCTTGCGCGGCAGCCGCAGCGAAGCGCCGGTGCCGCCGGCGGCCGGACCGCGCGGCGCGTTGCGCGTGCTCGACGCGCTGGCGCGCTGGTACGCGCAGCCGCCGCCGGACGATGCCGGCCTCGGCGTGGCGCTGGAACACGCGGCCAAGCTGCTGCGGCCGGGTTCGCGGCTGGTGGTGCTGGCCGATCCGACCAGCGCCAACGCGATTCCCGCGGCGCGCTGGGCCGGGCTGGCGCTGCACAACGACGTGGTGCTGTTGTTGCTGGCCGACGCGCTGGAGTTGCAGCCGCCGCGTGCGGCGTTGCCGTTCTGGGCCGGCGGCCGACGGGTGGAAGTGGACTTGCTGGCGGCCAGCGCGCAACAACGCTGGCACGCGCAGTTCGTCGCGCCGCTGGAAACCCTGGTGGCCGAACTGCCCGGGCGCGGCGTGCAGGTGCGCGTGCTGCGCAGCGATGCGACCAGCGAATCCTGGCTGCTGCCGGCGCCAGCCGGGAGCGCGCCGCGATGACCCCGCAACAGTTGCCGTTGCGCGATGTGCACCTGCCGCCGGCGCCGCCGTGGTGGCCGCCGGCCCCGGGCTGGTTGCTGCTGGGCGCGGCGCTGCTGCTGGCGCTGGGCATCGCGCTGGGCCTGTGGGCGTGGCGGCGCGCGCGGCTGCGCCGCTGGCAGCGCCAGTTCGATGCGGCGCTCGGCAGCGGCGCTGCGCCGGCGCAAGTGGCCGCGGTGTCGGAACTGCTGCGCCGCGCAGCGCGGCGCCGCGACCCCGCCGCCGCGGCGCTGCAGGGCGAGCCCTGGCTGCGCTTCCTCGACGGCGGCAAGCGCCAGGACTTCTCCGCCGGGCCGGGCCGGGTGCTGCTCGACGGCGGCTATCGGCGCGAACTGGATCGTGCGCAGCTGCAGGCCTTGCTGCCGCTGGCGCGGCGCCGCTTCCTCGAGCTGATGGCCAGGCGATGAGCACGGCCGCGATCAGCATGTTCTCGCTGCACTGGCAAAGTCTCGCCGACCTGCTGGCCGGGTTCGCCTGGCCATGGATGTGGCTGGCGATGCCGCTGCCGCTGCTGGCGCGGCTGTTGCTGCCGGCGCAGCGCGGCAACGCACCGGCGCTGCGCGTGCCGTACGGCGCGCAGTTGCAGGCCGTGGCGGCGGCGCCCGCGCGCGTCGGCCTGTGGCGCGTCGGCCTGTGGCTGGCGTGGCTGGCCTGGTTCTGCCTGTGCGGCGCGGCGGCACGGCCGCTGCAACTGGGCGAGCCGATCTCGCCGCCGCAGCAGGCGCGTCAGCTGATGCTGGCGGTGGACCTGTCCGGCAGCATGAGCGAGCCGGACATGACCCTGGGCGGACGCGTGGTGGACCGGCTGACCGCGGCCAAGGCGGTACTGGCCGACTTCCTCGACCGCCGCGACGGCGACCGCATCGGCCTGCTGGTGTTCGGCCAGCAGGCGTATGCGCTGACCCCGCTGACCGCCGATCTGGCGACGGTGCGCGATCAACTGCGCGACAGCGTGGTCGGCCTGGCCGGACGCGAGACCGCGCTCGGCGACGCGATCGCGCTGTCGGTCAAGCGCCTGCGCGAACAGCCGCAGGGCGACCGGGTGCTGATCGTGCTGACCGACGGCGTCAACACCGCCGGCGTGCTGGAACCGGCCAAGGCGGCGGAACTGGCCAAGGCCGAACACGTGCGCGTCTACACCATCGCCTTCGGCGGTGCCGGCGGCTATTCGCTGTTCGGCTTGCCGATCCCCGCCAGCGGCGGCGACGATCAGGTCGACGAGGACACCTTGCGCAAGATCGCGCAGGACACCGGCGGCCGCTTCTTCCGCGCCCGCGACACCGACGAACTGGTCTCGATCTACGCCGAGCTGGAGCGCCTGGAGCCGGTGCGCTTGGCCGGCCCGGCGGTGCGCCCGCGGATCGAGCGCTACGCGTGGCCGCTGGCGGCGGCGCTGCTGCTGGGGTTGATCTCCTTCGTGTGGCCATGGAGGCGGCAATGAACGCCGTGCTCGGTTTCCTGGAGGCCTTGCATCTGCTGCGTCCGCAGTGGCTGTGGACGCTGCTGTTGCTGCCGTTGCTGGGCTGGAGCTGGCTGCGCCGGCGCCGGCGCCGCAATGTGTGGCGGCGCGCGGTGGACGCGCACCTGTTGCCGCACCTGCTGGCGAAGGAGGACGGCCGACAGTCGCTGTCCGGCCTGTGGCTGGCCGCGCTCGGCTACGTGCTTGCGGTCGTGGCGCTGTCCGGGCCGAGCTGGCGCCAGGAACAGCAGCCGCTGTGGCAGTCGCGCACGCCGTTGGTGATCGCGCTGGACCTGTCGCCGCGGATCGAGGCCGGCGACCTGCCGCCGTCGCGCCTGCTGCAGGCGCGCGCCAAGCTGGCGACGCTGCTGCGCGAGCGCGCCGGCGGCGAAGTCGCGCTGCTGGCCTACGCCGGCGAACCCTATACCGTCGCGCCGCTGACCGACGACGCGGCCAACGTGGCCTTGTTCCTGGACGCGCTGTCGCCGCAGGTGATGCCGATGCCCGGACAGCGCGGCGACCTGGCCATCGACTGGGCCGCGCAGTTGCTGCGCCAGGCCGGTTTCACCCGCGGCGACATCCTGCTGCTGAGCGACCAGGCCGACGCGCAGGCGCAGCAGGCTGCGGCGCGCGCGGCCGGGCAGGGCTACCGCGTGTCCGCGCTGGGATTGGGGACCGCGCAGGGGGCGGCCTATCGCGACGGCCAGGGCGGCGTCGGCCATGCGCAACTGGATGCCGGCGCGCTGCAGGCGCTGGCCGCCGCCGGCAACGGCCGCTACGCCGCGCTGACGCCGACCGATGCCGATCTGCACGCGCTGGGCGTGCTGCAACCGGCGCAGCAACAGGATGCAACCGCCGCCGGGGAACACAGCGGCCGGGTGTGGCTGGACCAGGGCTACTGGCTGCTGCCGCCGCTGTTGCTGCTGGCGCTGTTCGCGTTCCGTCGCCGCGGTGGCGCGGCAGTGCTGCTGGTGTTGCTGCTGCCGCTGGCGATGCCGTGGCCGGCGCAGGCGCAGGCGCAGGCGACCGGCGCCACGGGCGGCGACGCTGCCGCCGGCAACTGGTGGCGGCGTCCCGACCAGGTGCGCCAGCAGCGCCTGGACACGGGCGTGCAGGCCTATCGCAAGGGCGATTTCGCCGCCGCGCAGCAACAGTTCGAAGGCATCGACAGCGACCAGGGCTGGTACAACCTGGGCAATGCGCTGGCCCGCCAGGGCCGCTACGACGAGGCCATCGACGCCTACGACAAGGCGCTGCGGCAGCAGCCGCAGATGGCCGATGCGATCGCCAACCGCGCCGCGGTCGATGCCGCGCGCAAGCGCCAGTCCGGGCAGAACACGTCCGGGCAGAACAAGCCGGGACAGCAGGGCAACAACAAATCGCAACAGGACCAGAAAGGCCAGTCGCAGTCGGGTGCCGGCGGCACGCCCAAGGACCAGGATCCGGCCCAGGCCAAGGCGCCGCCGCAGCCCGATGCGCAAGGCCAGCCAGGGCAGAGGAACGGACAGTCGCCGCCGTCTGGCGCACCGAAGGATGGGCAGCCGCCGGCGCCGCCGAAGCCGGGCGATGCGCAGGCGCAGCAGCAGGCCGATGCGGCGCAGCGCCAGCAGATGCAGCAGGCGATGGCGGCGCAGCAGGGCGCGGCGGGCAAGCAGGCGGCCGCGCGCGCCGCTGCGGCCGCGGCGGAAACCCCGCAGCAGCGCGAACAGCGGCAAGCGGTGGAGGCATGGCTGCGGCGGGTGCCGGACGATCCGGGCAACCTGCTGCGCGCCAAATTCAAGCTCGAACACGAACGCAGGCAGCGGGAAGGACCATGATCGAACGCAAGCAACGCCGCTGGCGCGGATGCGTCTTCGCCACGCCGATGCGGTCGGCGACACTGGCCCTGTCGGCCATCCTGGTCCTGCTGGCCATGCTGGCGCTGCCCGCCGCGGCCGCCACCCGTGCGTGGCTGGACCGCGACAGCATCGGCGCCGGCGAGAGCGTCACCCTCAACATCGAGACCGACCAAGGCCTGGCGGCGCCGGAGTATGCGCCGCTGCACGCGGATTTCGCGCTCAGCGACGAGGTCAACAGCCGGCAGATGCAGATGGTCAACGGCCAGGTCACGGCGAAGTCGCTGTTCGGCGTGGCGCTGACGCCGCGCGCCAGCGGCACGCTGGAGATCCCGTCGCTGCGCGTGGGCAACGAGCGCACCGCGCCGCTAAGGTTGCAGGTCGGCGCGGCCGCGCCGGCGCCGGCCGGCAGCACCCGCGCCGGCGATCCGGCGCAAATCGGCAACGCCGACGTATTCGTGCAGACCGTCGCCGACGACGCGCAGCCGTACGTCCAGCAGAGCGTCGGCGTGGTGGTGCGGCTGTACCTGGGGGTGCCGCTGAGTTCGGGCGAACTGGACCTGGATCCGCCCAGCGGCGCCGCGCTGCAGCGCATCGGCGACGACATCCAGAGCCGGCGTGAGATCGACGGACGCATGTTCACCATCGTCGAGCGCCGCTTCCTGCTGGTGCCCGAGCGCAGCGGGCCGTTGACTCTCCCCGGCGCGCGCTTCCGCGGACGCGGCCCCAGTGGCTTCTTCGACGACTATTTCGGCCGCGGCGGCGACCTCAGCGCGCGCAGCGCGGCGCAGACGCTGCAGGTGCGCGCGCAACCGGCCAATGCGCCGCAGCCGTGGTTGCCGCTGCACGACCTGCGCCTGCGCTATACCGCCACGCCGCAGCGCGCGGCGGTGGGCGAGGCGGCCGACATCGTGGTCGAGGCCAGCGCGCGCGGCGCCACCCAGGCGCAGTTCCCGGAGCTGCCGACGCCGAGCATCGACGGCGCGCAGGTGTTCGCCGAACCGCCGCAGTTCGACGAGAAGTTCGTCGACGGCAGTCCGCAACTGAAGATCACCCGGCGCTATTCGATCGTGCCGCAGGCCGCGGGACCGTTGCGGGTGAGCGGGCTGCGCGTGCCGTGGTGGGACGTGGCCGCCGGCAATGCGCGCGAGGCGACCTTGCCCGATCTGACCCTGCAGGTGCTGCCCGGGCGCAGTGCGCCGGCAGCGCCTGCGGCGCCGGCCAGCGCCCCGGCAGCGAGCGCGGATGCGGCGCCGGCCGGCAATGCGGTGACGCCGACCCAGGCGGGGACCGGATGGCGCGGTTCGGCGCCGCGATGGATGGCGCTCGCCGCGCTGTTCGCACTGCTGTGGCTGGCGACGCTGGTCTGGGCCTGGCGCCGCAGCCGCGGTGCGCGTGCGCCGGTAAGCGGACACGCTGCACCGGCGGCGGTCGCTGCGCCACGTTCCCGCTACGGCCTGCCCGACCTGCGCAAGGCGCTGGATGCCGGCGGCCTGGACGAGGTCGCGGCGATCCTGTGCGCGCAGGCCGGCGTCGCCGACCTGGATACGCTGTTGACCCGGCTGGACGACCCGGCGCAGCGCGAAGCGGTGCTGCGCATGCAGCGCGCACGCTGGGGCGGCGCCGGCGATGTGCCCAGCGCCCGCGCCGCGTTGCGCGAGGCGTTCTGGGCCGGGCCGCGCTGGCGCGACGCACAGCGCAAGCCTGCGAACGGCGACCTGCCGCCGCTGTATCCGCGCGACGCATGAGGTCCTTGCGCACGGCGCAGCGCTGCCGGTGAGGCGCGCTGCACCGCCTGCGCAGGCTTGCGGGGCACCAGTGTGGGTTTGTTAAGCTCGCCGTTCTTTCCTGCAAGGCGCACACCATGACCGACACCCCCGTGAAGGCCAAGACCGGCATGCCTTTGCATTGGAAAATGGCGATCGGTTTCGCGCTCGGGTTGGTGCTGGGCCTGGCCGTGCACATGACCGTAGGCGGCGAGGCGGCCTGGGTGCAGACGCTGACCAAGTACCTGACCACGCCGTTCTCCAAGCTGTTCCTCAGCCTGATCTTCATGCTGATCGTGCCGCTGCTGTTCTCGGCGCTGGTGATGGGCATTTCCGAGATGGGCGACATCCGCGCGCTGGGCCGGATCGGCTGGAAGACGCTGGGCTATACCGTGGTGCTGTCCGGCATTGCGGTGCTGCTCGGGCTGGTGCTGGTCAACGTGCTCAAGCCGGGCATGGGCGTGGACCATGCGTTGGCGCAGCAGCTGCTGCAGCAGAACGCGGAGCGCGCCGCGCAGATCGTCGACCAGAGCAAGAGCCAGCCGCGCGGCATGGACATGCTGCTGTCGATCGTGCCCGACAACGTGGTCGCCGCCGCTTCCAGCAATGGCGCGATCCTGTCGCTGATGTTCTTCGCGGTGATGTTCGGCGTGGGCATGGTGCTCAGCGACGACGCCAAGGTGGCGACCCTGCGGCGCGGCATCGAAGGCATCTTCGAGATCTCGATGACCCTGATCGGGCTGGTGATCCGCCTGGCGCCGTACGCGGTGGCCTGTTTCATGTTCAACCTGGCGGCGCTGTTCGGCTTCGAACTGCTGGTCCGCCTGGGCGCCTACGTCGGCGTGGTGGTGCTGGCGCTGGGCCTGCACATGGTGGTGACCTACGGGCTGGCGGTGAAGTTCGCCGGGCGCTCGCCGCTGGCGTTCTTCCGCGCCACCCGCGAAGCCACGGTGATGGCGTTCTCCACCGCCTCCAGCAACGCCACGCTGCCGACCGCGCTGCGCGTGGCCGACGAGATGGGCCTGCCGAACAAGGTCTCGCGCTTCGTGCTGACCGTCGGCGCCACCGCCAACCAAAACGGCACCGCGTTGTTCGAGGGCGTCACCGTGATCTTCCTCGCCCAGTTCTTCGGCGTGGAACTGAGCATCGCGCAGCAGTTCATGGTGATGCTGGTGTGCATCCTCGGCGGCATCGGTACCGCCGGCGTGCCGTCCGGCTCGCTGCCGGTGGTGGCGCTGATCTGCGCGATGGTCGGGGTGGACCCGGTCGGCATCGGCATGATCCTGGGCGTCAACCATTTCCTGGACATGTGCCGCACGGCGCTGAACGTAACGGGCGATCTGGCGTTGACGACGTTGGTGGCGAAAGGGGAGGAGGGGGCGGCCGGGACGGCCGGGACCGGGGACCGGGGACCGGGGACCCGGTAGAAGCAACAGCAACGGCAACAG
This sequence comes from Xanthomonas sp. CFBP 8443, assembly GCF_025666195.1. Taxonomy (NCBI): domain Bacteria; kingdom Pseudomonadati; phylum Pseudomonadota; class Gammaproteobacteria; order Lysobacterales; family Lysobacteraceae; genus Xanthomonas; species Xanthomonas sp. CFBP 8443. The sequence goes on along the minus strand of NZ_CP102592.1, from coordinate 4,003,996 downwards.
CAACAGCAACAGCAATGGCGATGCGGGCTGTGGGGTTCGCGGTGCTTGCGCGGAATGCGCGCCGCTCTCCGCTTTTCCGGGTCCCTGGTCCCCGGTCCCCGGTCCCGACTCCCCAGCCTGTGGGACAATAGCGAACCCGACGCCCCGCGCCCGCTGCCAACAGAACCCACATGACGACGCCTACCCGCCGCCAGCTCGCCAACGCGATCCGCTTCCTCGCCGCCGATGCGGTCGAGGCCGCCAAGTCCGGCCACCCCGGCATGCCGATGGGCATGGCCGACATCGCCGAAGTGCTGTGGAACGACTTCCTCAGCCACAATCCGAACAATCCGAAGTGGTTCAACCGCGACCGCTTCGTGCTCTCCAACGGCCACGGTTCGATGCTGCAGTACGCGCTGCTGCATCTGTCCGGCTACGACCTGCCGCTGGACCAGCTCAAGCGCTTCCGCCAGCTGCACAGCAAGACCGCCGGCCACCCCGAGCGCAGCGAGACCCCCGGCGTGGAAACCACCACGGGTCCGCTCGGCCAGGGCTTCGCCAACGCGGTCGGTTTCGCGCTGGCCGAGAAGCTGCTGGCGCAGCGCTATAACCGCCCCGAGCACCAGATCGTCGACCACCGCACCTGGGTGTTCATGGGCGACGGCTGCATGATGGAAGGCATCTCGCACGAAGCCGCCTCGCTTGCCGGCACCTGGGGCCTGGGCAAGCTGGTCGCGTTCTGGGACAACAACCATATCTCCATCGACGGCAACACCGCCGGCTGGTTCAGCGACAACACCCCGGCGCGCTTCGAGGCCTATGGCTGGCACGTGCTGCGCGATGTCGACGGGCAGGACGCCGATGCGATCAAGGCGGCGATCGAGGCCGCGATCGGCGAGAGCGACAAGCCGACCCTGATCTGCTGCCGCACCACCATCGGCTTCGGTGCGCCGAGCAAGGCCGGCAAGGAATCCTCGCACGGCGCGCCGCTGGGCAAGGACGAACTGGAAGGCGCGCGCAAGGCGCTGGGTTGGCCGTACGGCCCGTTCGAGATTCCGCAGGAGATCTACGACGGCTGGCGCGCCGGTGGCGCCGGCACGCTGCGCCAGGCCGAGTGGGAGCAGGCGTTCGACAAGTACGCCAAGCAGTTCCCGGCCGAGGCCGCCGAGCTGACCCGCCGCTCGCACGGCGAGCTGCCGGAGGACTTCATCGCCCAGGCCGATGCCTACATCGCCAAGCAGGCCGCGGAAGCGCAGACCATCGCCTCGCGCAAGGCCTCGCAGATGGCGATCGAAGCGTTCGCGCCGCTGCTGCCGGAACTGGTCGGCGGCTCGGCCGACCTGGCGCATTCCAACCTGACCCTGTGGAAGGCCAGCAAGTCGGTCGCCACTGACGACCCGAACGCCAACTACGTGTACTACGGCGTGCGCGAGTTCGGCATGACCGCGATCGCGAATGGTCTTGCGCTGCATGGCGGCTTCATTCCGTTCGACGCCACCTTCCTGGTGTTCAGCGACTACGCGCGCAACGGCGTGCGCATGAGCGCGCTGAACCCGGCGCACGCGATCCACGTCTACACCCACGATTCGATCGGCCTGGGCGAGGACGGCCCGACCCATCAGCCGGTGGAACACCTGGCCTCGCTGCGCTACATCCCCAACAACGACGTGTGGCGCCCGTGCGACACGGTCGAGTCGGCGGTGAGCTGGAAGGCCGCGATCACCCGCCAGGACGGCCCCAGCTGCCTGGTGTTCAGCCGCCAGAACCTGCCGTTCCAGGTGCGCAGCGAGGCGCAGATCAAGCAGGTCGAGCGCGGCGGCTACGTGCTGGCCGATGCCGAGGGCGGCGCGCCGGACGTGATCCTGATCGGCACCGGTTCGGAAGTCGGCCTGGCCGTGGAAGCGAAGAAGACGCTGGATGCCGCGGGCCTGAAGACGCGCGTGGTGTCGATGCCCTCGACCGACGTGTTCGATCGCCAGGACGCGGCCTATCGCGAATCGGTGCTGCCGAACGCGGTGCGCAAGCGCGTGGCGGTGGAGGCCGGCGTCACCGGCTTCTGGCGCAAGTACGTGGGCCTGGACGGTGCGGTGGTCGGCATCGACACGTTCGGCGCCTCGGCCCCGGCCGACGAGTTGTACACGTACTTCGAGATCACCGCCGAGCACGTGGTCGCGGCGGCGAAGGCGTTGTAAGACGCTACGGGTATGTGAGCGGAAAGGCCGGCGCAAGCCGGCCTTTTTCATGTGCGCGTGCCTGCGCCGTCGCGTAGTCGGATGATCACCTGTAGGAGCGGCTTCAGCCGCGACAGGCGTTACCGATAGATCCTGTCGCGGCTGAAGCCGCTCCTACAAGGGAGCGTTATCGGTGCGATCGGACCGATGCGCCAGACAGCGCATGGCGGTAAGCGCGTGACCCGCTTTCAGCTGCGCTTGCGCGGCTTGGCGCGGGTCGGCTTCTTGCCGATCGCGGCGCTGGAGGTGGGCTGTGCCGCCAGCGCGCCGCCGTCGCGCAGTTGCTGCAGCCACGACAGCGCATCGACGTAGGCCAGGAAGTGCTGCAGATAGCCCGGCGACAGCGTGCGCATCAGCGCCAGCGAGCGGTGCACCAGCACGCCGGAATTCAGCGGGCCGGCATCGGACGGCGCCTGTTGCAGCGATTGCCGCAGCTGGCTGCGGCTGCGCAATTCGGTCCACAGCCGGCGCGCGTCGTCGAGTGCGGGCAACGACGCGAACGCCGGTGCCGCGGCGCCGGCGGGATCGTGCGTTGCGTCGCTAGCGAAGATATCCAGCAGTTCGCCGAGCGGGCCGCGCGTGGCGGTGGGCGCGGTCTCGGCACTGGCAGTGGCATGGACGTCGGCATGGACACCGGCACTGCCATCGGCATCGCCCGCCGCGGCCGGCATCCTGGCCACGTCGTCGGCATAGGCGTCGAGCAGCGCGGACAGCTTCTGGTCGAGCAGGCGCCGCGCTTCGCCCTGGTGGGCATCGGCGCGCCGCGCCAGCGCTTCGATGAAGCGCACGCGCAGCGGGTCCAGGCGCCCGCCATGCTGCGCGCGCCACGCCGCGATCCGTTCGCTCGCCGTCGTTGCGTCAGCGCGCATGCGGGATCGGGGCGGACTTGGACAGCTTGGGCAGCGGCGCCATTTCCACGCGCCGGTTGCTGGCGCGTCCGGCCTCGTCGGTGTTCGGGCTCACCGGTTGCTGCGCGCCGAACGCGGCGGCGAACACCGCGTCGGCCGGCACGCCTTCGTCGATCAGCGCGCGGGTCACGGTCAGCGCGCGCTGCGCCGACAGTTCCCAGTTGTCGGCGAACTGGCGGTTGCTGTCGCGGACCTGGCGGTCGTCGGTGAAGCCGCTCACCATCAGGATCTCGCCGCGCGCCTTCAGGTAGCCGGCCAATGGCGCGGCCAGGCTCTTCAGCACCTCGCGTCCCTCGGGCTGCAACTGGTCGGAATTGAGCGCGAACAGCACGCTGCCGCGGATGCCGATGCGGCCGTCGACCAACGTCACTCGGCCTGCCGCGAGCGGCGCGGCCAGCGCCTGTTCCAGGGTCTTGCGCTGCCGCGCCTCGGCCTGGCGCTGCCTGACTTCCTCGTCGAGCTTGTTCGACAGCTGCAGTTGCACGCCGATCACGCCGATCAGGATCAGCACGAACGCGCCCAGCAGCACCGACATCAGGTCGCCGAACACCGCCCAGATCGGGGTGCCGGCCTCGGTGTCGAGTTCCAGCCCGTCGCTCATGCCGCTTCGGCCCCGCCGTGGCCATGCTGGCCGGGCAGCTGGCGCAGTTCCTCGATGATCTGCTTCTGCGACAGCATGCTCAGGTCGATCACTTCACGCGCCTGGGCCACGTAGTAGGCCAACTGCTCGTCGCTGCGCGCCAGCGACTTGTCCAGCGCCTGTTCGATGCCCTGCAGGCGCTCCAGCAGCGCCGCGTTCGACTGGCCGAACGCCTCCACCGCGCCACCGAACGCATCGCCCAGGCTCGCCACTTCGGTGGCGCCGACCGCGACCTGCGCGGCGACCGATTCGAGCTTGCCGGTCTCGGCCTCGATGTGGTCGGTGAAGCGGGTGCCGACGCGGTCGAGCAGATCCGCCGAGGTGGTGACCAGCGCGTCCACCGCCGTGCGTTGCTCGGTGGACGCGTGGTTCACCGCATCGAGCAGCGTGTGCAGCGTGTCCAGCAGGCGGCTGCGCTCTTCCAGCATGGCGGTATCGCGGACCATGCTCTCGGAGAGCTTCTGGCGCAGCTCGGCGACGACGTCGGCGGCGGCCTTCGGCGCTTCGGAGGCGGTCTGCACCAGGCGCGAGATCTCGGCGATGGTCTCGCTGGCATGCGCCTGGGTCTGCGCCGCGATCGCGGCTGCGGTGCGTTCGAGCGTGTCGCAGATCTCCTGCTGGCGCTGCGCGCTGTGCGCGCTGTTGCGTTCCCACTCCGCATTCAAGCCGGCGACCATGGTGGCGAACGTGTCCGCCCACGCGGCCAGGCGCGCCTGGTCGCGTGCCTGCAGCGCGTCCTGCAGCTGCGCATGCGCTTGCTGCATGACCGCGACCAGCGCCGCCGCGCGTTCTTCCAGCGTCGTGGCGGCTTCGCTCAGCGCCTGCGCGTTGCGCTCGGCCAGAGCCGTGTTGACCTGCTCCTGGCGCGACAGGGCATCGTTCCAGGCTTGCTTGGCGGCGTCCGCGGTGGCGTCCAGGCGCGCCGAGATCGCGTCCAGCGCCTGTGCGTTGCGCGCCGCCAATTGCGCGTTGATCTCCTCCTGGCGCGACAGCGCGTCGCTCCAGGCCTGCTTCGCGCCGTCGGCGGTGGCGTCCAGGCGCACCGCGATCGCGTCCAGCGCTTGCGCATTGCGCGCCGCCAGGCGGTCGTTGAGGTCTTCCTGGCGCGACAGCGCCTCGTGCCATGCCTGTTTGGCGCCGTCCGCGGTCGCGTCCAGGCGCGCCGACACGGCATCCAGCAGCCCGGCCGAGCGCGTCGCGAAGCTGTCGCCGGCACCCTCCAGCGCGCTGCGCAGATCCTGGACCAGCGCCTCGTTGGTGCCGCGTTGCCCCGCCAGTGCGGCGTCCCAGGTCTGCGCAGCGCGCGCAGCGGCGGTTTCGAAGCCGGACGTCAGGCCGTCCAGCTGCCGCTGCACGGCGTGTTCGACGCGCTCGTGCAGCGTGGCGGTTTCGCGCGCCAGGCCGGCCAGCGTGGCCTGCACCACCGGCTGCAGCGCGGCGCCGAGCGCGCGCGCGTTTTCGGCGACCCCGGCCTGCAGCGACTGCTCCACCGCGCCGGCCAGGCGCGTGTAGGCGGCCTCGGTCCGGGCGTGGAAGGCGTCCTGATGGCTCGCCAGCCGGTCGCCGCTGGCGGCGCCCTGTTGCTCGATGCCCGCCGCCATCGCCTGCAGCCGGTCGATCAGCGCCGGCATCAGCTCGGTCTGCCGTTGCAGCAGCTTGAACGCTTCGCTGCGCTGGAACGCTTGCGAATGGGTGTGCAGGGTGGTCGCGATCTGCAGGTCGAGCGCTTGCACCGCCTGCGAGCGCTCGCGCCGGCACAGCGCGGCGAGCAGGCCGAGCATCGCCGAACTGGCCACGCCGGCGATCGAGGTGCCGAACGCGAAGCCCAGGCCCTTGACCGGCGCGGCCAGCGAGTCGCGGATGGCCTGCAGGTCGGTCGCGCTTTCCAGCGCCAGGCCGGTGCCGCGCAGCGTCGCCATCATGCCCAGGAAGGTACCCAGCATGCCCAGCAGGACCAGCAGGCCGACCAGGTACGGGGTCAGCCCCGGTGCTGGCAAGGCAACGCGCTCGCCCTCGATGCGCAGGCGCACCGCGTTGCGCAGGCTCGGATCCAGGCGCGCGAGCCAGCCGCCCAGGTCGGCCTGCGCCGCACTGGCTTCGGTCACGGCATGGGCGAGGCTGGCGGTTGCTTGCCGGTAGCGGTACAGCTCCAGCGCGCCGGCCACGTAGCACGCGCCGATCAGCAGCGCGAAGCTGGCGCCCAGCGGGTTGGAGCCGAGGTAGCCCACGCCGATCCAGCACACGGCGGCGAGGCCGGCAAGGAAGACGATGGAATGGAAGATGGTCTTGAACATGTCGTCTCGGTCAGCGGGTGCGAAGCGCTGCGAGCAGCCCTTCGATGGGATGGAAGCGGACGTCCAGCTCGGCGCGCAGCACGCTGCGCATGTCCTGGCGGAACACGTCCAGCCAGGCGCCGGCGCGCGCGGCCTGGGAGGCGGTGTCCGGCGGCTGCGCGTCGGCCGGCGGCGGGTGCCCGGCCTCGCGCAGGCGTTCGAAATGGTGTCCCAGCAGCGTCGGGACCGCGGCCAGCAGGGTCTGCTCGCGCGGGCTCAGGGTCGACTCCATGACCGCGTCCACCTCCGCCAGCCGCGCCATGTCGGCCGAGGACCGCGCCAGCGTGTCGCGCAGCTGGCCGCGCAGGCGGCCGGTGGCGGTCAGCATCGCCCGCTGCAGCGACAGGTAGCGCTCGCGGAACGGCGCATAGTCGATCGGCGCGGTCGCGTCGGCGCCATGGCCATGTCCGGCGCCCCGAGCTTTGCCGGCGCCCGTGGCCGGATCGGCGCAGATGGCCTCCTCCAGCGCGCCGCGCACCCGCGCGCATTCGTGCTCGTCGGTGCTCTCGAAGGGCGCGTCGTCGTCGATGGCAGGCAGCTTGCCGTCCAGCGCCCTGGACACGGCGACGGCACGCGTCCAGTCGATCCATTGGCCGAGGCGATCGGCCAGTGCGGGGCTGGACGGCGCCATGTCGGCGTCGCTGAGACGTGCGAGGAGGCGAATGAACGCCGGGCCCGGGACAGGCGGCCGTGGAGGAGCTTTCGCCATGCTTCTGCGCAAAGCGCGCAATTTTACACGCGAATGACATCCCGGGCCGGGCGGACCTTCGAAGCGATGCCGGAAACCGGGCTGTCGGTCCGCTGCGGTTCAAGCGCTCGCCGCGTCGCCGACGCCAGCCAGGCACCGTGGTGCCTGCCGCTCGGCGCTGGTTGGCGGCCTGCCGGGCCTGCGTGGCTTGCTCGGAGAAAGCAGCCCAGCCGCGCACGGTGCGAACGCCAGCCGGGGCCGGCCTGGACCTGAACCGACTCGGATTCGATGCTTCCGGTCCGGCTGGCCCCCAAAGTGAAGCAGGCCAAGATGCGGCAGGCCGCCAAGGGGTCTTCGGGCGGCCCCTCGGCTACAACTGCCGCTCCCCGCGCAGCAACGGATACGGATTGAGCGATTCGCCCTTCCACCACTGCTTTTCCGGGCCGAGCCGGTGGATCTCGAAATGCAGGTGCGGCGCGCCAGGGTCGGCATTGCCGGTGCTGCCGACATAGCCGATCACCTGGCCGCGGCGGATCGCCTGCTTCTCCGCCAGCCCGTCCGCATAGCGCTGCAGGTGCGCGTAGTAGTAGGCGTAGCGGCCGCTGGGCTCGAACTGGTACACGGTCAGCCCGCCGCGCTCGCTGTCGAACAGTTTTTCCACGCTGCCGTCGGCGACCGCCAGCACCGGTGTGCCGGCCGGCGCCAGGATGTCGATTGCGTCGTGGCGGCGGCCCTGGCTGCGGGCGTCGGTGAAGGTGTCCTGCAACTGGTCGCCGGTCACGCCCTGTACCGGGATCAGCAGACCGGCGGATGCGCTGGCCGGCGCCGCTGCGCTCGCTGGCGCCGCAACCGGTCGAGCCTGCGCGGTGTCCGCGACGGACGGAGGCGATGGTGCAGTCGCCACAGGTTGTGCCTGCGCCGCTGCCGGCCCGGCAGCGGGGGGTGCCTCTGGCGTGGCGGGCGCCGCGCTGTCGGCCGATGGCACGGGGCTGGGACGGACCTGCACCACGCCGCCGCGCAGGCTCAAGTACCCCAGTGCCGCCGCGACCAGCAATGCCAGGATCGGAACGCTACGCATGCGCTCAGTCCTGCATGGTGACCGGCACCGACGCGTTCACCGCGGCGGCGACGGTCAGCGCATCCCAATTGGTCAGGCGGACGCAGCCGTGCGATTGCGCCTTGCCGACCCGTGCCGGATTCGGCGTGCCGTGCAGGCCGTAGTGGTCCTTGGACAGGTCGATCCACACCTCGCCAACTGGGTTGTTCGGGCCTGCCGCCAGCGTCGCCTTCTTGTCCGACTTGTCGGCGTCCCAGAACAGCTTGGGGTTGTAGTGGAAGGTCGGCTGCCGCACCACGCCCTTGATCTTCCATTCGCCGATCGGCAGCGGATCGTGCTCGCTGCCGGTGGAGGCGGGGAACTGGGCCAGGATCGCGCCGTTGGCGTCGAGCAGGCGCACGGTGGAATCGGACTTGTCGACCAGCAGCTTGGCCGCCTTGGGCAGCGCGGCGGTGCCGAGCACGTTCGGCACTTGCACGCTGGCGCCGGCCTGGGCGAAGTCGATCGAGGGGTTCAGCGCCCGCAGCAGCGCAGGCGCGGCGTGGAAGCGCTCGCCCAGGCGCTCTTCCACCGATTCGTAGCCCAGCGCCGGCAACGTGGCCTTCTCCGCGGTGTCCTCGGGGATCTTGGGGAACGGACCGGCGACGTCCTCGGCGGTGAGCGTGTAGGCGACCAGCGCCGGCGCGGTGTCCTGCGCCAGCGCCTGCCAGGTGGCGTCGTCGAGTTCGCCGCTCGCGTTCAGGCCGCGCGCGGCCTGGAACCCGGAGACGGCGCGGCGCTGGTTGGAGCCAGCCTGGCCGTCGATCTCGCCCGGCGAGAAGTGCGCGCGGTCCAGCAGCACCTGCGCGCGCAGCAGCGAGCGCTCGCCGCTGTCCGGCGCCGGTGCTGGCGCGGTGGCGGCTTTGGCGGGCGGTTGCGCCGCCGCACTGTCGATCGTGCTCGCGAACAGGACGGCAAGGCAGGCGAGTGGAAGCGATAGACGGGACATCGGCGACTCCAGCAGGAATTCCGTCCACCATGCCTACGCGCTGCGGCTAGCCCGCGTGAAATGGCTGGCTCCCCGCTGACCGGAGCGCAGCGAGGCTGCCGGGCCGCGCTCCTGCACCGTATCGCGAGCGTCCATCGGGGTATCGCGGAGCGTCCCATCGGCAAGATGCGGCGGCGAGCCGCGAGCCGCGGGCCGCGAGCGGCGACGCCGGGTCGGGCATCGCCTCGGGTTCCGCTCGTGTCTGCATCGGCGGTGGCGATGCTTCTCCCTGCGCTGGCCTGCGCCGGCAGCGTTACCGACACGGCGGCCAGCGCATGTCTTCCCTCGTATCGCCGCGCGCACCATCCCAATCGCACCGACAGGCTCGGGCAGCGACATGCTGCCGTGGCGGGATACTGATGCTTCAGCCCGCCTCGGTTTGCCGAAGGGCGTAGGCGAGCAACCGCGCCTGCACGCGTTCGCCCAGGCTGCGCGGCGCATCCAGGGCCATGCGCTGCAGGCACGCCGGATCGGCGGCGGTGCGCGACAGCAGCGCGCGCGCCACGGTCGCGAGCTTCGCGCCGGTGCCGGCGGTGTTGCGTTTCAGCCAGGCCAATGCGCGCAGCAGGCGCTGCTCGATCTCGGTGAAGTCGCTGCCGAGCGGATAGTCGGGCAGGGTGCCGTCGGCGCGGAACGGAGCCAGCGCGGCACGCACCCGCTCGGCGCGGTTGCGCTGCCAGTGCCGCGGCGCGACGAAATCCACGGCGAGCTTGCGCGCTTGCCTGGCCTGCTGCAGCAGTGCCGGCTGGAACGCCACGTCGGCCAGGCCGGCCATCGCCACGGCGCAGTCCTCGTCGGTCATGCCGCGCAGGTCGGCGATGCCGTATTCGTTGAGGTAGATGTCGCGCAGGTGGCGCGGGATCGTGGTGTGGGCGTAGTTCCAGCGCAGATTGGACTGCAGCGTGCGCGCCTCGCCGCGGGTGGCGCGGAACATCAGCACGCTGCGCGCGTCGTCCAGCGCATGCGCCATCGCCACGAAGTTGTACTGGCCGCCCACGCCGGACACCACGCGGCCGTCGTCCAGCGCATCGGACACCGCCGCGCCCAGCGCGGTGGCCATCATGCACGAGTTGAAGAAGCGCGCCTCGCGCCGTTGCGCGCGGCGCAGCGCCTCGCCGCCGTACAGCTGGTTGATCTCGCTGATCCGCCGCATGCCGATCGCGGCGCATGCCTCCGGCGCCATGTCGCGCAGCCAGGCGTAGAACTCGGGCGAGCCGAGGTAGAACGCGCCCTGCAGGTATTCGCCATCGCGCTGCAGCCGCGCCTGGTCGTCGGCACTGGCGCTGCCGTCGGCCACGCGCTGCATCAGCGCGGCATCGTCGAGCACCTTGCGCCGGATCACGCCGCACTGGACCAGTTGCCGGAAGCCTTCGTTGAGCATTTCGCTGCAGCCGAACAGGCCGATCGAGAACGGTGCCAGTCCGCCGCATTCCTGCACCGCCGGGTGCGTTTCCAGTTCCGGATCCAGCGCCGCCAGCACCTGCCGATAGCGCGCGTTGTCGGTATGCCGCAGCACCAGCGCGTGGCACAGCGCGTCGGCCAGTGTGCCGATGCCGATCTGCAGTGTGCCGCCATCGCGCACCAGCGTGCTCGCGTACAGGCCGATGGCGTAGTCGGCATCGGCCACCGGTTGCCGCGGCAGCCCGAACAGGCGCGGATACGGACCCGGCGGCGTCGCCACCACGTCGAAGAACGACGGCTCCACCGCCGCGCTGCCGCCGATCCACGGCAGCTGCGGATCGACCTCGGCGACCAGCAGCGGCCGCGGCAGGCCGCGCCGGCGCACCGCGTCCAGCGTGTCCTGGGTGATGTCGTTGTTGCACGAGAACGACAGGCGCGTGCCGCCGGGTTCGCGCGCCACCTTCTGCACGATCAGGTTCGGCGCGCGCTGCGCCACCGCGTCGGCGGCATGGGTGTAGTTGAGGCTGGTGTAGCCGCGCTGCGCCTGTGCCGAGTGCAGCAGCGCGCCGGACTGCATGTAGAACTCCTCGACCTGGATATGCGCCGGCAGCGCATCGCGCTGCAACGCCTGCACGTACTTGAGCGCCGGGAAATCCTCGCCGAAATGGCGCTGCACGAACGGCCGCACGAAGCGGCCTTCCAGCCCGCCGCCGGCCGGCGGTGGGTTCAGCGACAGCGCGGTGTAGAGCTGCATCGGCCGCGCCGGATCGGCGGCGACGCGGTCGTACAGCGCGTTTAGCAGGCGATGCGGCTTGCCGATGCCCAGCGGCGCGCCGATGCGCAGCGTGCCGGGGATGCGCTGCAGGATCAGGTCGGCAACGGCGTCTAGGTCTTCGAGGTGGTCGGTCATCCGCATAGCTTAGGCGAGGGCCACGGTTCCAGGGTTCGGCAATGTGCGGTGACCGCTTGACAAGCGGTTCGTTTACTCGTGTAATCGATAAAAATTACAGGTGTAAACGCTATGGCGATCAGCGATGCGGAAGCGGTGGTGATGGAAGTGCTGTGGAGCCGGCATCCGCTCGCGGCCGAAGAGGTGTTCGCGGCCCTGTCCGGGCATGGCGGCTGGGCCGAACCCACGGTCAAGACCTTGCTCAACCGGCTGCTCAACAAGGGCGCGATCCGCGCCGACAAACAGGGACGACGCTATCTGTACGCGCCGCTGCTGCAGCGCGAACAGTGGGTGCAGCAACAGAGCGAAGGCCTGCTCGAACGCCTGTTCGGCGGCCGCGTCGCGCCGCTGGTGGCGCACTTCAGCGAACGCGGCAAGCTCAGCGACGCCGATATCGCCGAACTCAAACGACTGATCCAGGAGCTGGACGATGAGCGTTGAAACTTTCGTGGCGGGGATGTGGGCGACGGCGCTGGCCGGCAGTGCGGCGATCGTAGCGGTGCTGGCGCTGCGCGCGCCGTTGCGGCGGATGTTCGGCGCCAGCGTCGCCTATACGTTGTGGGCGGTGGTGCCGTTGGCGATGCTCGGCGTGCTGCTACCTGGCGATGTGCGCCCGGCGCTGCCGGCGGCGCTGGCGATGCCGCAGGTCTGGGTCGGGCTGCCGCAGGGATCGGCTGGCGCTACTGGCGCGATGGCGATGGCGAACGACCATCTGGCATTGTGGATGGCCGCACTGTGGCTGCTGGGCGCAGCGTCGATGGCTGCCGTCCTGTGGCGGCAGCAGCGGCGCTACCGGCGCAGCCTGGGGCGGTTGTCGCCGGGTGCAGATGGCGTGCTGTACGCGCAGCATGCGGCACACGGTCCGCTGGTGCTCGGCGCCTTGCGGCCGCGCGTGGTGCTGCCGATGGACTTCGCCCTGCGCTATCCGGCCGCGCAGTCGGAACTGGTGCTGGCGCACGAACGCATGCATATCGCCCGCGGCGACACCCGCTGCAACCTGCTGCTGGCGGCGCTGCGCTGCGTGCACTGGTTCAATCCGTTGCTGCACTGGGCCGCGCCGCGGTTCCGCTTCGACCAGGAACTGGCCTGCGATGCGGCGGTGCTGGCGCGGCATCCGGCCTCGCGCCGCAGCTACGCCGAGGCGATGCTGCAGACCCAGCTGGATGCGATCGCGTTGCCGGTCGGCTGTCATTGGCAGGCCGGGCAGACCTTGCGGCAGCGGATCGGCATGCTGCGACGGCCGGCGGTGAGCGGCTGGCGGCGGCGCACGGGAGTTGCTTTGGTGGCGATGGCGGGGCTGTGCGGCGGCGCTACGGCCTGGGCGTTGCAGCCACCGCCGGCGTCCGCGTTGGCGGGAAGCGGCATCGCGCCTGGGCGGTCGGATGCGCAAGCCCCGGATGCGGGTGTTGTGCTGGCGGGGGACGCGTCTGCAGCGGGCACTGGGCCGGCAAGCAGCGGGAAGCGCCTGCCGATGACACTCGCTGCCGCAGCCGGCGCCGCGGCGACGGACACGGCCGCCAAGCGCGCAACCATGCCTGCCAAGCCCATGACGATGCTGCCGCCGCGCTATCCGCGCGAAGCGCTGCGCGAGGGTGCCTCGGGAAAAGTGATGCTGTTGGTCAGTGTGGATGAAGCCGGTACGGCCAGCGACGTGCGTTTGCTCGGTCGTGGCAGCGGCAACGCGGCATTGGACCAGGCGGCCATCGCGGCCGCCCGGCAGTGGCGCTTCACGCCGGCCCAGGAACACGGGCGTGCGATCCGTGGCCGGCTGAAGATTCCGGTCACGTTCGAGTCCGGGATGCAGCCTGTCGCGACGCCTACGGGACTGGCCGATGCGGATGGCTATCGCTGGTATCTGCTGGATGCGGAGACGCGCAATACGGACCAGCGCATGTGCGATGTGGTCAAGTCCGATGGACAAGGGCCGGCCCGGCGCGTGTATTGCGGCGTGACCGTGGCGTCGCAGAGATGAGCGCGCGCCGGATCGGTTCGGCAGGTCTGTTTCTGTGCCTGGCAGCCTGCGCCAGCCAGCCGCAGCGCGAGCAGACCCAGCGGCTGGATTCCGTGGACCAGCGCCTGCTTGCGCCACGCGGCGACGGCGCCCCCGCGGGGGCCATCTCGGCCTACGAGATGCAGCCGCAGCAGGTGTTCCGCATGCCGCAGCCGCTGGACGCGGCGACACCGCAACTGCCGACCGAGTCGCCACGGCGCACGCTGCCGCCGACCACGGTGTGCGTGCGCGTGATCCTGTCCGCGCAGGGCGCCGTCGAGCGCAGCGAGCCGTTGCACGATCGCGAGGAATGCAGTGCCGGTGCGTTGGTCGACAATGCCGACTTGCTGCAGGCGGTGCAGCGCGAGGTCGCGGGCTGGCGTTTCGTGCCAGCGGCGATCTGCACCTATGCCGATCCGGCGCAGCGGCCGGCAGTAGAGGGCCGCTGCGACGATGCAATGTCGGTGGAAGAGGTGCCGGTGACGCTGGCCTATGCGTTCACCTTCGAGGTGCGCGAGGGCAAGGCCAGCGTGCAGACCGGGCGCGTGGGCGGTCGAAGTGCGCGTTGAGTGCGTGATGCCGAACCGTGAGCGCTGGAAAGTATTTCTCTGACGATTGAGGATTGCGGAAGCGATCGGTTAGCTTCTGGCCATCGGTTGCGATAGGCGTCGCCGTACAGTCTGTCGCGACTGAAGTCGCTCCTACAAGGTCGGCATCTCGACGGGATGCCCGATGTGGCAGCAGCAGGATCGCTGCCGTGCATTGTCATCGCGGCTACAGCATCTCCGGCTTGAACAGCCGCCGCCGCGAGACTTCCGCGCCGGACAGCATGAACTTGCCGTCGCCGCGGTAGTGCAGGGTCCTGGGCAGTTTCGGCGACGTGGCGACCTGCGCCTTGACCACTTCCCAGACGAACAGGTTGTGCCTGGCGATCTGGCGGCCGTCGTGCAGGCGGCACTCGAAGCTCGCGTAGCACTCGGCGATCGACGGCGCACCGACGTGCGTGCTGGGTATCGCGGTCAGCCCGAAGTGGGCGAACTTGTCGAGCTGCGCGCCGCTGCTGTTGCCGATGCCGACCACGGTGTCGAGCAGGTCCGCGGTCGGCAGGTTGATCGTGCATTGCCTGCTGCGCCGGACCAGCTCGAAGCTATGGTTGGCGCTGGAGATGCAGCAGGCGATCAGCGATGGCGAGAACTCCAGCACCATGTGCCAACCCATGGTCATGATGTCGCGCTGCCCTTTCCATGCCGAAGCGAGCAGCACCACCGGGCCGGGTTCCAGGAACCGGCGTACCTGGTCGAGCGGGAAATCGTGCTTGCGGTAGCGACGCATGGCGGCGGCCTCGCTTCGATGGCGATGGCGCACAGTCTGGCCATCGGCGGTGAATGCGGCGTCGGCGCCCTAGTCCAGCTGATGGATCGCATCGGCGATGCGTTCCACTTCCTCGGCCTGGTGGCTGACGTAGAGCATCGGCAGGCGCACCTCGTCGCGCACGCGCTGCAGGTACGGGATCAGCTCGCCGCGGCGTTGCGCATCCAGCGCCGACAGCGGTTCGTCGAACAGCAGGATCGCCGGCTGCGACAGCAGCGCGCGGCCGATCGCCACGCGCTGCGCTTCGCCGCCGGACAGATTGCCAGGGCGCCGCGACAGCAGCGGCGCGATGCCGAGCAGCTCGACCACCGCATCGAAGCCGAAGCGCTCGGCCTGGCCGCGGCCGTGGCGGCCGTAGCCGAGGTTGCGGCGCACATCCATGTGCGGGAACAGCCGCGCGTCCTGGAACACGTAGCCGATCCGGCGCCGGTGGGTGGGCACGTCGATGCCGGCGTCGCTGTCGTAGAGCACGCGCGCGTCGATGACGATGCGCCCGCTGCGCGGCCGCAGCACGCCGGCGATGGCGTTGAGCATGCTGGTCTTGCCGACGCCGGAGGGGCCGACCAGCGCGACCACGCGCGCCTGTTCCTCGACCCGCAAGCGGCGCTGGAAGCGGCCGCGTTGCACTTCGATGTCGATGCTCAGCATCGGCGCGCGCTCCCGTGCCGCGAACGCGGTATGAGCAGGAGGCGCGCAGCGGCGTTGGGCCGGCTCATGCGTCCGCCTCCGGCCCGCGCTGGCGCCGCACCAGCCATTCGGACAGCAGCAGCGCGGCCAGCGAGATCGCCAGGGCAACCGCCGCCAACCGCCAGATGCCCGCTTCGCCGCCGGGCACCTGCAGCAGGCCGTAGATCGCCGCCGACAGGGTCTGCGTTTCTCCGGGAATATTCGACACGAAGGTGATGGTGGCGCCGAATTCGCCCAGCGCCTTGGCGAAGGCGAGCGCGGTGCCGGCGACCAGCCCCGGCCAGGCCAGCGGCAGGGTGATGCTGAAGAACACCCGCCACGGCCCGGCGCCGAGCGTGGCCGCGGCCGCCTCCAGGCGCCGGTCGGTGGATTCCAGGGCCAGGCGGATCGCGCGCACCATCAGCGGGAATCCCATCACCGCGCTGGCCAGCGCGGCGCCGGTCCAGCGGAACGCGAACTGCACGCCCAGATGCTCCAGCAACCAGGCGCCGACCGGTCCCTGCGTGCCGAGCACGATCAACAGCACGTACCCGGTGACCACCGGCGGCATCACCAGCGGCAGGTGCAGCAAGGCGTCCAGCAGCGATTTGCCGGGGAAACGGCGCCGTGCCAGCAGCCAGCCGCAGGCCACCCCGAACGGCAGGCTGCCCAGCGCCGCGACCAGCGCGACCTTGACGCTGAGCGCGATGGCGGTGAGTTCCTGCGGCGTGAACGCGAACAACGGCGACGGCTCAGTGCGCGAGCGAGAAACCGCGGCGCTGGAAGATCGCCTGCGCCGACGGCGTGCCCAGCCAGCGCACGAAGTCGGCCGCGGCCGGGTGCTTGCTCGCGCGCAGCGCCGCCACCGGATACACGATCGGCGCGTGACTGTCGGCGGGGAACACCGCCACTACCCGCACCTTCGGCTCGGCCTTGGCATCGGAGCCGTAGACGATGCCCAGCGGCGTTTCGCCGCGCGCGACCAGCATCAGCGCGGCGCGCACGCTGTCCGATTCGGCCAGCCGCGCCTGCACGCCGTCCCACTGGCCGAGCGTCTGCAGCGCGGCGCGCGCGTACTTGCCGGCCGGCACGCTATTGGTCTGGCCGAGCGCCAGCCGGCCCTGCGCGCCGAGCGCGGCAGCGAGCGCGCCGGGCTTGCGCAGATCGACCTTGGCCGCACTCGACGCGGGTGCGACCAGCACCAGCGTATTGCCCAGCAGATTGCGCCGCTGCGCCGGAGCGACCAATTGGCGCTGCTGCAGATAGTCCATCCACTCCAGGTCGGCGGAGAAGAACACATCCGCCGGCGCGCCCTGTTCCACCTGCCGCGCCAGCGCCGAGCTGGCCGCGTACGACACCTGTACCGGCGTGCCGCTGGCGCGCTGATAGGCCGCGGCGGCCTCGTCCAGCGATTCCTTCAGGCTGGCGGCGGCGAACACGGTCAACGGCGTCTGCGCAAAGGCCGGCACGGCCATGGCGACGGTGAGCGAGAGCAGGCACAGCAGGCTGCGTAGCGTGCGGGACATGGGGGATGCTCCGGGGACATCGGGGGGGACAGCGGCAACCGACTGGACATGGCGCACTTCGCGCGCCAGCGGCCGGTGCTGCAGCGCGACCGTGCGGCGGCACTTGCCGCATCCTAACGCCTTCACTGTGGCGAGGGGGACAGATCGTCGGTACGGCCGGCCTGGATGTTGGCGCGCACCGACGGTTGCATCAGCCGCGGCTGCGCCAGCGTCGCGTCGCGCGCCTGGCGCAGCGCGACGAACGCCGCTTCGTCGACGCCGTCGCGCACGTGGATGTTGTCGCGACGCTGCGCGCCGATGCTGGTTTCGCAGGCGACCGCGCGGCCGCCGGCGCCGTAGTCGTGGCAGACGAACACGCGGGTGGCGGGGGGCAGTGCGTAGAGCGTGTGGATCGAACGGAACAGCGTCGCCGCGTCGCCGCCGGGGAAATCGCAGCGCGCGGTGCCGCTGTCGGGCATGAACAGCGAATCGCCGGGAAACAGCGCATCGCCGATCAGGTAGGCGATGCTGTCGTCGGTGTGCCCGGGTACCGCGATCACCTGGGCGGACAACGCGCCGATCGCGAACCGCTCGCCGTCGGCGAACAGATGATCGAAGCCGCAGCGCATATCGCCGCCGTCCTCGGCCAGGCCGAACTGCGGCGCGAAGCGCGCGCGCACCTGGCGGATGCCGGCGCCGATCGCCAGCGTCGCCTGCGGCCAGCGCCGCTTGAACCACTGCGCGGCGGAAACGTGGTCGGCATGCGCGTGGGTTTCCAGGATCCAGCGCAACTGCAGGTCACGCGCGTGCAACAGCCCGGCCAGGCCTTGCGTCGGCGCATCGCGCAGCGCGCCGGTGTCCGGATCGAAGTCCAGCACCGGGTCGATCACCGCGGCCTCGTGGCCGTCTTCGACCAGATAGCTCCAGGTGCCGGAACCGGCGTGGTGGAAGGGGTGGACGTTGGGAACCTGGCTCATGGGCCTGCCTTGGCGGGAGAGGAGTGGCCGGCGCTGCAGTAGATGCCGTGCAAGGTATCGAGGATGCGCTGCGCCGGGCCGGGGACCAGCGAATAGTAGATGGTCTGCCCGTCGCGGCGGGTCTGCACCAGGCCGTCCTCGCGCAGCACCGCCAGGTGCTGCGACAGCGCTGATTGGCTCAGGTCCAGGCGCGTGTTGAGTTCGCCCACCGAGTGTTCGTGGTCCACCAGCAGGCACAGCAACAGCAGCCGCTTTTCGTTGCCGAGCGCCTTCAGCAGGCGCGCGGCTTCGCCGGCATGCGCGCGCATCGCCGCAGAATCCATCGCGGGTTGCAGGCGGCGGGCCATCGGACTCAGAAGGCGACCGGCAGGCCGGCAGCGGTCCAGCCGAGGAAGCCGCCGTTCAACGAGCGCACCGCGCTGTAGCCGAGTTGCTGCAGGCTCAGCGCGGCCAGCGTGGAGCGGCCGCCGGTGGCGCAGTACAGCAGGATCGGTTGGTCGCGCCGCGATAGTGCCGGATCGGTGTCGAGACGGAATTCGAGGATGCCGCGCGGGATGTTGATCGCGTTGGGCAGGTGGCCGACGGCGAATTCGCCGGGTTCGCGCACGTCGATGATCCATTCGCCAGGCAGCGGCGTGGCCGCGGCATCGGTGTCGACCTCGTGGATCTGCGGGCGCGCCCTGTCGACCAGGGCTTGTGCGGAGGAATGGGGCATTGGGGGCTCCGGTGGATGAACGGCGCCCATAATATCAGTTGACTCTAATATAAGAAAATTCTAATTTATCTCGCAGCCAGCGACGGTTCGCTGGCACCGACCGGGTTCCGTGGAACCCTCGTCCTGGAGCCGCCGCGTGAAGCCGTTTGCCCTCTCGATCGCGCTGGCCGCGAGTCTGTCGCTCGCGGCGTGCCGCCACGAATCCCCCTCGGCGGTGCCGCCGCCGCTGCCTGCGCTGCAGACCGACGCGGTGGCGTTCGCCGATTCCTCCGCGCGTGCCTGGGACGGCGTGGTCGCTGCGGTGGACCATGCCGACCTGTCAGCGCAGACCGACGGGCGCGTGCGTGAGGTCACTGTGGACGTCGACGACCGTGTCGCCGCCGGCCAGGTGCTGCTGCGGCTCAGCGCCGTGGAGCAGCGCGCCGGCGTGGACAGCGCGCAGGCGCAGCTGCGTTCCGCCACGGCCAGTGCCGACGAAGCCGAGGCCAGCTATCGCCGCTACGCCGCGCTGGCCGGCGCGCAGTACGTGTCCAGGGCGCAGCTGGATCAGGTCCGGGCCACCCGCGATGCCGCGGTCGCGGCGCGCCAGTCCGCCTCCGCGCAGCTGGCGCAGGCGCGGCAGCCGGCCGACTACACGGTGATCCGTGCACCGTTTGCCGGCGTGGTCAGTGCGCGGCAGGTGCAGCCCGGCGAAGCGGTGGCGACGGGCCAGCTGCTGCTGTCGTTGTACGCGCCTGGGGCGCAGCGCATCGAGGTGCAGGTGCCGCAGTCCGATGCCGCGGCGATCCGCGCCGCGCCGCACGCGCAGGTGCGGCTGGACGACGGCCGCGCGCTGGCGGTGCAACGGGTGCGGGTGTTTCCCACCGCCGATCCGAACAGCCACAGCGTGACGGTGCGCGTGCCGCTGCCCGCGCTGCTGCCGGCACCGGCACCGGGCACGACCGCCAAGGTCGCGTTCGCCGTACCGACCGATGGCACCGACGCGGCCACGACCACGCTGTGGATGCCGCGTGCGGCGTTGCTGCAGCGTGGCGAACTCAGCGCGGCCTATGTGCTGGCCGCCGGCGCGCTGAGCCTGCGCCAGCTGCGCGTGGGCCGGCAGGAGCCGCAGCGGGTCGAAGTGCTGGCGGGATTACGCGTCGGCGAACGCGTGGCGCGCGATCCGGTCGCCGCCGGGCAGGCGCTGGCCGCGCAGCGGCGCGCGCTGGCGGAGCGCTGAGATGGCGGCGCGACTGGGCGTGTCCGGGCGTCTGGCGGCGGCGTTCCAGGCCAATCCGCTGGCCCCGTTGCTGGCGCTGCTGGGCCTGCTGCTGGGCCTGGCCGCGGTGGCGATCACTCCGCGCGAGGAAGAGCCGCAGATCGACGTGACCATGGCCACCGTGTCGGTGGCCTTCGCCGGCGCCGATGCGCGCGAAGTGGAGCAGCTGCTGAGCACGCCGCTGGAGCAGAAGCTGTCCGAGATCGAAGGGGTCAAGCACGTGTACTCGGTCAGCCGCCCGGGGCAGGCGCTGCTGACCGTCGAGTTCCAGGTCGGGGTGCCGCGCCAGGCGGCGCTGGTGCGCCTGTACAACCAGGTGTATTCGAACCTGGATGCGTTGCCGCAGGGCATGGGCGTGGGCACCCCGCTGATCAAACCCAAGGGCATCGACGACGTGCCGGTGATGGCGGTGACGTTGTGGAGCGACGATCCGCAGCGCAGCGCGGTGGACCTGGGCGAGGTCGCGCACACCCTGGAAAGCGAACTCAAGCGCATTCCCGGCACGCGCGACATCTACAGCATCGGCGCGCCGCAACGGGTACTGACGCTGACCCTGGATCCGACGCGGCTGGCCGCCTACGGCCTGACCGTGTCCGACCTGAGCCAGGCGCTGCAGGCGGCCAATGCGGTGCGCCAACTCGGCGAGCGCATCGGTGGCGGCCGCGCGGTGCCGGTCGCCGCCGGCACCTTCCTGGCCGATGCCGACACGGTGGCGTCGCTGGTGATCGGTGTGCACGACGGCCAACCGCTGCACCTGCGCGACGTGGCGCAGGTGCGCGCTGGCGCCGACCTGCCCAGCAGCTATGTCTGGTACGGCGCGCCGGCCGCACGCGGCGGTCCAGCACAGGGCCGCGCGCCGGCGGTGACCCTCGCCATCGCCAAGCAGCCCGGCAGCGATGCCGCCGCGATCACCCGAGCGGTCGCCGCGCGCCTGCAGCAGCTGCGCGGCGAAACGATCCCGCAAGGCGTGCACGCCCAAGTGACCCGCGATTACGGCGCCAGCGCCGACGCCAAGGCCGCCAAGCTGATCCACAAGCTGGTGTTCGCGACCGGTTCGGTGGTGCTGCTGGTGCTGTTCGCGCTGGGCTGGCGCGAGGCCATCGTGGTCGGCAGCGCGGTGGTGCTGACCCTGGCGCTGACCCTGTTCGCGTCGTGGGCGATGGGCTTCACCCTCAACCGGGTGTCGCTATTCGCGCTGATCTTCTCGATCGGCATCCTGGTCGACGACGCCATCGTGGTGGTGGAGAACATCCACCGGCACATGCGCGCCGGCGGCAAGACCCTGCGCGAGGCGATCCCGCCGGCAGTGGACGAGGTCGGTGGGCCGACCATCCTCGCCACCTTCACCGTGATCGCGGCGCTGATGCCGATGGCCTTCGTCAGCGGATTGATGGGGCCGTACATGCGGCCGATTCCGATCAACGCCTCGGTCGGCATGCTGCTGTCGCTGGCGATCGCCCTGATCGTGACCCCGTGGCTGGCGCTGAAGCTGCTGGCGCGGCATGCGCCGGCGACGTCCGATGCCGATGCCGGCAGCGAAACGGCGTCCGCATCGCCACGCCTGCAGCGCTTCTTCTCGAGACTGCTGCATCCCTTCCTCGCCCCCGAGCGCGGCGCGCGGCGGCGCGGCTGGTTGTTCGCCGGCATCGCCGCGCTGCTGGTGCTGGCGGTGTCGCTGGTCGGGCTGCAATGGGTGGTGATGAAGATGCTGCCGTTCGACGACAAGTCCGAACTGCAGATCGTGGTGGATCTGCCCGAAGGCAGCACGCTGCAGGACACCGATGCGCTGCTGGTCGAGCTGG
Organism: Xanthomonas sp. CFBP 8443; assembly: GCF_025666195.1. Classification (NCBI taxonomy): domain Bacteria; kingdom Pseudomonadati; phylum Pseudomonadota; class Gammaproteobacteria; order Lysobacterales; family Lysobacteraceae; genus Xanthomonas; species Xanthomonas sp. CFBP 8443. Next base: position 3,982,499 of record NZ_CP102592.1, on the reverse strand, counting down.
CCGGCGTGCTCGACCGCACCCAGGGCGTGCACGACTACCAGGGCTATGCCGGCACCTCGGCGCCGGTCAATTTCAACGGCCTGGTGCGCCAGTACTATCTGCGCAGCGGCAACAACGTCGGCGACCTGCAGGTGAATCTGGTCGACAAACACCTGCGCACCCGGCAGAGCCACGCCATCGCGCGCGCGTTGCGTCCCGAACTGGCGGCGATCGCGCGCCGTCATGGCGCGGCGCTGAAGGTGGTGGAGGTGCCGCCGGGCCCGCCGGTGCTGGCGCCGCTGGTCGCCGAGGTGTACGGCCCGGACTACGCGCGCAGCCGCCAGCTGGCCCTGGCTTTGCAGCGGCGCTTCCTGCGCACGCCGAACGTGGTCGATGTGGATACCAGCGTGGAAAGCGCCGCGATGCGCGAGGTGATCGTGGTCGATCGGGTGCGCGCGGCGCGGCTGGGCGTGACCCAATCGGCGATCGCCGATGCGCTGGCGGCGTCGGTGCAGGGCGTGGACGCGACCTGGCTGCACGATGGCGCGTCCAAGTATCCGCAACCGATGCGGCTGCGCCTGGCCGCGGCCGACCAGGCCGGCGTCGCGCGCATGCTGGCGCTGCACGTGCGCGGCGGCGACGGCCAACTGGTGCCGTTGTCGGAGCTGGTCGCGGTGCAGCGGCTGCCCTGGGACGGTGCGATCTCGCACAAGGATCTGCGGCCGGTGGTGTACGTCACCGGCGACGAGGCCGGGCGCCTGGACAGCCCGCTGTACGGTATGTTCGACCTGGTCGGGCAGCTGCGCCAACACCGCGTCGGCGGGCAGGCGGTGGCGCAGTCTTTCATCGCGCAACCGCTCGACAGCGGCGACTTCGCGGTCAAGTGGGAGGGCGAGTGGCAGATCACCTACGAGACCTTCCGCGACATGGGCATCGCCTACGCGGTCGGCCTGCTGCTGATCTATCTGCTGGTGGTGGCGCAGTTCCGCAGCTATCTGGTGCCGCTGGTGATCATGGCGCCGATCCCGCTGACGGTGATCGGGGTGCTGCCGGGACACGCGCTGCTCGGCGCGCAGTTCACCGCCACCAGCATGATCGGCATGATCGCGCTGGCCGGCATCATCGTGCGCAACTCGATCCTGCTGGTGGACTTCATCGGCCAGGCGTTGGCGCGGGGCCGCAGCGCCGAGCAGGCGGTGGTGGAGGCCTGCGCGGTGCGCGCGCCGCCGATCGTGCTGACCGGGTTGGCGGCGATGCTGGGCGCATTCTTCATCCTCGACGACCCGATCTTCAACGGTCTGGCGGTGGCGCTGATCTTCGGCATCCTGGTCAGCACCGCGCTGACCCTGCTGGTGATCCCGCTGCTGTACTACCCATTGGCGCGCCGCGCTGCCAAGCCGGCGTGAGCGCGATGCGCATGCGCGTCCATGCGGTCTTTGCAGTGCCGGCGTAGAGCCGGCGATTCCGTCATCGACGTCCTGGAAATCCGCATGAGCATCGGCGATCCGATCCGCGTCACCCTCGAACAGGAGACGGATTTCGCGTTCCGCATCCAGTTCGACGAAACCGATCTGGCGCCGTGGCTGGGCGACGAGACCGCGCCGCTCGGTCACGAACGCGGGCCCAATCCCTCGCGCATCCTGTTGGCCAGCATCGTCAATGGCCTGGCCGCCAGCCTGCTGTTCGCGATGCGCAAGTTCAAGAACGATCCGGTCGGCGTGGTCGCGCACATCACCGCCACGCCGATGCGCAACGCGGACGGCTTCTGGCGCATTCCGCAGGCGTCGGTGGAACTGCAACTGCCCGACGGCAACCAGAGCTGCGCTCCATCCGGACGACGCACGCAGGCTGCGGCTTCGTTGCAGTAGTTAAGAAAAACGTCAGAGGCATGAAGCGCTCCTGTTAGTCGGACACGAGCTGCAGCTGAATGCGAAGAGGATTCGTCCGATCGCCGGGACGCATGGCGCGAGTATCGGAAGCAATCACAGAATCAGTCGAAACTCTATCGTTTTCACGACTTTCTAACGCTGGCCGGCGTAGCCGTCGATTGGCGTGGCTGGCATGGGATAGCAATTGCCGATCACGCTGCTAAGGATCATTCAACTGACAACGGAGCTTGTTATGAAAAATCTAGCCGTTCTGAGTTTGGTGTTGCTGGTTTCGGCCCCCGCGGTTAATACGGCGGTAGCAAAGGAAGCCACATTCGAGAAGTTGAACAAGAAAGCCAGCTTCATACATGGCGACAATCTGGTGACAAACGTTCTACCGGAAAGGGGTGCTTCGGCTGACGACCGTCTGCAGTCACCGCAGCAGAAGGCCGCCGGGCTAAGTGCTGTCATGGTCACCCGCAATGGCGACTTGTACGAATCCAGGATGGATCCGGAAGATGTCGCCATTTTCGAGCAGGCCATCATGGACTTGCAGATGCTTGGCCGCACATCCACGACGTTCAGCACGCCTCCGAGGCTTCCAGATTTCTACAGAAGCAGTCGCGTCAATCCCAATGTCGTTATCGGCACCGACGACCGGGTGCAAGTGTCGAATACCGTGGCGTCTCCGTACTGGCATATCGGTCGTATCGGAATCGGTTGTACCGGTACGCTGATTACGCCGAAACATGTCCTCACCGCGGGGCACTGTATATCCAACGGAGCGGGTACCTTTTATTCCAGCCTGGATTTCACCACGGCGCAGAACGGTAGCTATCAGCCTTGGGGGACGACCACATGGTCGAGGGCCATCACCACGTCGGCATGGCACAACAGCGCGGACAGCAACTACGATTACGCGCTGATCGTGCTGAGCACGGCTCCGCATGGCGGCAACTCCGGCTGGGGCGTGTATTCGGGAGGTACGCATACCATCACCGGTTATCCAGGTGACAAACCTCTGGGTACGATGTGGACGCATTCCGGGTCGGTATCGACCAGTGGTTCTTACAGGCTTTGCTATACCATCGATACCTTCGGCGGGAACAGCGGAAGCGGGATTGCAAGCGACGGTGGGGTCAATGTCCGCGGGATCCATACTACGGGATCGTCCAGTCAGAACTGTGGAACGAGGCTGACCAGCACCGTCTACAACACGCTTCAAAACTGGATCGCTACGTACCCGTGACTGCTCATTGACGCTGACTTGAAGTAACACGGACGTGGTGCGCCGCATGGCTGGCGCACCACGTTTTCGCGGCGTATCGGCCAACGCGCGAGGAGGCAAATATGAAAACGGTTTTTATTGCAGCGCTGGTGCTGTTGACAGGCTGCGGCCTCGACCGTACACAGCCGACCAAGAATCAAGAGCCGTTGGAGCGCGCGCTGATTGTCGGCAGTGCAGAATCTCCGGACCCAGTGCTGGTCAAGGTCATGGAGTTGGAAAAAAGCGGTGTAGTGGAAGATGTCGTCGTGCACGAATCCTTTCCCGTGCAGATCCGCTTGCGCGCACCACAGAAAGTAATCGACGAGCTCAATGGAATTCCTCGGTCCGGCAAGTTGCGTTAGCGGTAGCCGACTTTACCGGGGATACTTACTCGACTCATCCGCATTTCGGGGGACTGGCATGGCAGTAGGCGACGCGCTAGAGATGAATTGGCTGGCGTCTTGCTCTCGTTCGGTTGACGTCGTCGGAACGACGAACCCAGGCCGCAGCCGCCATGCCCACCACCCGCATCGCCGGCCGCATCCATGCATTGCGCGCGGCGCCGTCCATCGCGCATCGATCGATTCCGACGCTGTCGCGACATGGACGGTTCCCGGCGGCGTGACCAGCGAGGTCCATGTTTTCGAAGCGCGCGAGCAGGGGCGGTGCCGCATCTCGCTCACCTATACGGTCAAGGACGCGCACGGCACTGTGCTGCTGGGCGACAAGAGCATCGAGGCCGGCGTGTGAGCGATCCGCTGCACATCGCCTGCCCGCACTGCCAGGCGCTGAACCGGGTGCCGGGCGAGCGCCTGGCGGCGGCGCCGCAATGCGGCCGCTGCCATCGCGCGCTGTTCGTCGGTGCGCCGGTGGTGCTGACGGGGAACAACTTCGCCGCCCACGCCGAGCGCAGCGACATCGCGTTGCTGGTGGATTTCTGGGCGCCGTGGTGCGGCCCGTGCCGGACCATGGCACCGCAGTTCGAGGCCGCTGCCGCGCAACTGGAGCCACGCCTGCGCCTGGGCAAGCTGGATACCGAAGCACAGCCGGCGCTGGCGACGCGCTTCGGCATCCGCAGCATTCCGACTTTGGCCTTGCTGCGGCATGGCCGCGAGCTGGCGCGGCACAGCGGCGCGATCGGTGTTGCCGAGATCGTGCGCTGGGCGCGACGGCATGCCGGCCAGGTCCCGTAGTGCGCCGAATCCCGCCGTATTCCTGTAGGAGCGGCTTCAGCCGCGACAGGATCTATCGGTAAGGCCTGTCGCGGCTGAAGCCGCTCCTACAAAAAGCAGATGGAGCAGATGCCGCGCGCTACTTCCCCAGCGCAGCGTTCAGCGTCGCCGCCAGATCCGCGCCGGCCTGGCGCAGCTGCGCCTCGGCGACCGGGCGCCAGGTCGTCACGTAGTCCGGCGGCAACTTGGCGCCGGGCGGGTAGAAGCCCGGGCGCAGCATGATCCGGCACGAGGCTTCGGCCCAGGCCGCGGCCGGCGGCGGCAGCGCGCTGCCGGCCGGCGAGGGCGCCGGTAGCGGCTGTGCCTGCAACTGCGCCAGGTAGTGCGCTTCGTCCAGGCCGCGGCTGCGCAGCAGCCCGCTGTCCCACAGCGCGTGCAGGTTGCTGCCCTTGCCCTCGAACTGGATCTGGAAGGTGTTGGCGCCCTTGTCGCGCGCATAGCCGGCGTGCAGCGGCTGCTGGATGTCGCCGGCGAAATGCACCACGAACTTCAGCGCCTGGGTGCGCGTCGCCTGCGGCTGGCTGCGGTCGGCCAGGATCGCGGCCTGGCGGCGCAGCGCTTCCACCGCGCAGTTGCCGTCGGGGCAATCGCGGTTTTCCTCGTAGTGGCACTGGTCTTCGCCGAGGTTGACGTAGTGCCATGGGCCGGTGCGCTTGCCCATGTCCGGGTCGCTTTCGCGCAATTGGTCGGCCCAGTTGGCGACGCCGGCCAGGGTCGGCTCGGCTTCGCCCTGCAGCAGTTGCTGGACCTGCGCGCGTGCCTGCGGAGTGAGTTGGGAATCGGCCAGGTCGGCGACCAGGCGATGGCCCAGCGGGCCCCAGGCGAAGGCGGCCGACGGCGCGGCGGCCAGGGCCGCGGCGAGCGCGGCGGAAACGAAGAGAGAGGATTTCATGCGCGGATTCTAGCCGGCGCCGATGACGTTGCCATGGCCGCGTCATCGCGCCGTTGCGCAACCGCTAAGCCTCGCCCACGCGGCGAGGCCCGCGAGCGCGTTGGATCAGAAGTACATCATGTAGGCGACGCCGTAGGTGATCGGGTCGAGCTTGGCCTCGCCGAGCTTGCCGCTGTTCACTTCCACGTCGCTGCGCATGCTGGTCCAGCGCGCGTCCACACGCAGCGCGCTGCGCTCGCCCACGGCGAAGTCCACGCCGGCATGCACCGCAGGGCCGAAGCTGTCCTTGAACTTGACGTCTTCCCTGGAGAACGCGCCCTTGCCGTCGGCGCCCAGGAAGGTGGTGTAGTTGAGGCCGACGCCGACGAACGGGGAGATGTCGCCGTTGCCGTTGAAGTGGTACTGCAGCGAGAACGTCGGCGACAGCGCCCAGGCGCGGCCGACATCGCCGCCCTGTTCCAGGCCGATCTTCTGCTGCCCGACCAGGGTCTGGATCTCCAGGCCGAGGTTGCCGCGGAAGAAGTATTCGTAGCTGAACGAGAGCGCCGGCGTGGTGTCGGCGCTGAAACGCTGGTCGCTGCCCTCCAGCGTGCCGTTCGACGAGCCGGGCACCATGCCGTGGATGCCGTAGCTGGTGGTGTAGTGGCCGGCCGACTGCGCCGCGGCGGGCAGGGCGATGGCAGCGAGGGCGGCGACGGCGAGACGGCGGAACAGGCGTGGCTTCATTGGGGACCCCGGTGGACGGCGAATGGGCGGATGCGAATCCCAGTGCCGGCCCGGCGGCGGCCGATCCACATCCTTGTGGAGCCTAGTCTGCCAGAGAAGCGGCGTCGCCGTGCAGCCCTCAGAACTTCATCACATAGGCCAGGCCGTACACCAGCGGATCGATCTGCGCGGTGCCCATGCTGGCGCCATCGACCTTGACCTTGCTGTCGATGTCGGCCCAGCGCAGGTCCACCCGCAGCGCCGAGGTGTCGGTGAGCGCGAAGTCCACGCCGACGTGCGCGGCCAGGCCCCAGGAATCTTCCAGCTTGAGCTTGGTGCCGGCCAGCGCGCCGCTGGTGTCCTCGCTGAAGAAGGTGGTGTAGTTGATGCCGGCGCCGACGAACGGGGAGACCTTGCCGGCGCTGTTGAAGTGGTACTGCAGCGAGACCACCGGCGGCAGGTGCTTGGTGCTGCCGACCTTGCCGACGCCCTTGACGTCGATATCGTGCTTGAACGGCAGCGCGGCCAGCACCTCGATGCCCAGGTCCTGGCGAACGAAGTATTCGAAGGTGACGGTCGGCTTGATGTCGCTGCCGATGCTCAGCGGCAGCGTGCCGCCGGCCAGCTTGCCGTTGTCGGATTTCGGATTGACTTGGTGGGCGCCGATGCCCACGGTCCAGTCGCCCTGCGACTGCGCCAGCGCGGGCAGGGCGCACAGCGAAAGGGCGGCCGCCAGGCCGGACAGCAGGAGGGGGGAGGTCTTGCGCATGATGAGGTCTCGGTTGGGTGTGGGCGCAGTGTCCTGCCAAGGGCTGCGCGCCGCCTTGATCCTGATCAAAACCGGGTGCAGGGCGCGATACGGCCGGCCTGATAGAATGTCGTCCCCCTTCCATCCGCCGCGTCAGGCGCGGCCGCAGGAGCTACTGAAATGGCAATCAAGGTTGGCATCAACGGTTTCGGTCGCATCGGACGCAATGTGCTGCGCTCGGCGGTACAGAATTTCGGCAGCGACATCGAGATCGTCGCCATCAACGACCTGCTCGAGCCCGACTACCTGGCCTACATGCTGCAGTACGATTCGGTGCACGGCCGCTTCGACGGCGAGGTGTCGGTCGACGGCAATCACCTGGTGGTCAACGGCAAGAAGATCCGCCTGAGCCAGGAACGCGATCCGGCCGCGCTGAAGTGGGACGAGGTCGGCGCCGAGGTGGTGATCGAATCCACCGGCCTGTTCCTGACCAAGGACACCGCGCAGAAGCACATCGATGCCGGCGCCAAGAAGGTGATCCTGTCGGCGCCGTCCAAGGACGACACGCCGATGTTCGTGTATGGCGTCAACGACAGCACCTACGCCGGCCAGGCGATCGTCTCCAACGCCAGCTGCACCACCAACTGCCTGGCGCCGCTGGCCAAGGTGATCAACGACAAGTGGGGCATCAAGCGCGGCCTGATGACCACCGTGCACGCGGCCACCGCCACCCAGAAGACCGTGGACGGCCCCAGCAACAAGGATTGGCGCGGCGGCCGCGGCATCCTGGAGAACATCATCCCGTCCAGCACCGGTGCGGCCAAGGCGGTCGGCGTGGTGATTCCGGAGTTGAACAAAAAGCTGACCGGCATGAGCTTCCGCGTGCCGACCTCGGACGTGTCGGTGGTCGACCTGACCGTGGAGCTGGAAAAGCCGGCCACCTACGCCGAGATCTGCGCCGAGATCAAGGCGCAGAGCGAAGGCGCGCTGAAGGGCATCCTCGGCTACACCGAGGACAAGGTGGTGGCCACCGATTTCCGCGGCGACGCACGCACTTCGATCTTCGACGCCGACGCCGGCATCGCCCTGGACAGCACCTTCGTCAAGCTGGTGTCCTGGTACGACAACGAGTGGGGCTATTCCAACAAGTGTCTGGAGATGGTCAAGGTGGTGGCGAAGTAAGCCAGGCCGCGTCCGCACCGTCGCGCCGGATTCATCGCTTTGCCGGGGCTTGCCGTGCAATGTCCCGGCGGTGAATCTGGCGGTTGAATCGGCGGGCGACAGGGGAATGCAAAAAGGAGCGCAACTGCGCTCCTTTTTGTTTGAGACATGCCAGGAGCCGATCGGTCGGCACCTGATGCGCTTGCATGGCTATGCCTGGCGAGGTGCCCTCATGTCGGGCGGATGCGCCGGTTACAGCGAGTCCTTGGAGTTGTTGTCTTCGGTCTGCTCGTAGTCGGTGACGACGCCTTTCGCATCGTAGGAAACGGACAAGCTGTAGCCTTTGACGTTGCGCGCGCCGACACCATGTTTCTGCGCCTCGTTCACTGCCTGTCCGGTGTGCCAGCCGGGCAACATTCCCCTGACGATTCCGCCCACGGTCTCGCGCACTTTCTCGCCATGCGATTCGGTGGGACTGTAGCTCCAGGACGTCTCATATCCGCCTTCCTTCGCGGAGGCTCTATGCACATAGTCCGGATCGCCATAGATGGCGCGAACCTCTTCCTTCGTCGTCTTGCCGAGGACCAAGTTCTTCTTCAGCGCTTCGGTCGTGTAGAGGCTCGGGTCGTCCACCTTTGCGGCGAATGCCGGAGCAGCGAAGGTGGCGGCCAGCATGGCCGAGATGCAAAGCGTGCGAAAAGGTTTCATGGTCATGTCCGTTTACCTTGTGATTGCGCCTGAATTTCCAAATTCCATCCATACCATGCTGACACACCCGCATTCGGCTCGCATCAGCGATGCGCGCCGAGCTTAGGCATGCCGAAACGGCACCGTCAATATGATATTTGCGCTCATGCGCATTCATGCGGGTCGATGCACGCTGCATGGCGCATGGGCTTGCGGACAGCGCCCGCGTCGCGCGTGGTCGGCGGACCACTGCAAGCTCGGAGAGCGTCTTGTGATGGGATGCGCTCTTTCCGACATCGGTTGCCAGCGATGGCAGCCAAAGGAGGGGCGTGCGACGTGTTGGCTCTGCAGACGGCGTCCCGCCGAGCCAGCAGCCGCGGCGAGCGCGCTGGCGCCCGCGGCGGTATCGCGTCACCGCTGGCGGCGTGCGTGCATGTGGCGTTGCGGGGCGCCGCGATCACGCCGCGCCGCGCGTGTCTGTCTCCAGGCCCGGGTCCAACGATGCGAGCAGGGTGGCGCGGCAGGTGGCGAGGATCTCGTCCGCCAGCGGCGAATCGTCGGGGCAGGCCCGGGACATGACGATCGCGCCGAGGGCGTGCGCCAGCATGTCCAGGCGCTTGGCGCGCGCTTGGTCGGGGCCGCCGTCGGTCGCTGCAGCGTCCTCGCGTTCCAGGGCCGCCAATACGCCTTCGATGCCGTCCGCGAACGCGGCCCGCACCGCCTCCGGCTGGCGCGCGGCGTCGCCGCCCAGCGCGGCCATGGTGCAGCCGACCGTGCGGGTATCGCGGTGCGCGCGCGACACATAGCGGCGGACGAATTCCGGCGCATCGATTCCTCCGACCTGGGCCACCGTCTGCGCAATCCCGCATGCCGTCGCCTCCGCCGCCAGGTCGGCCTTGGACGCGAAGTGCTTGTAGAAGCCGCCGTGGGTGAAACCGGCGGCGGCCATCAGATCGGCCACGCCGATCCCCTCGTAGCCGCGCTCGCGAAACAGCGCGGACGCGGTTTCGACGATATGCGCCCGGTTCGCCTGCGCCTGCGCCTTGCTGACCTTCATCGCGGATGCCCTCCAGTGTCGCCTTTCCAGGGTCAAGGATACATTGATGCTGGTCATCATCAAAACATTGACAAGTTAGATTATGGTCGTCATCATTGCGTGGCTGCTTCGATTCACCTGTTTCCCGGGGGCGCCCGTCCATCGCCGCGCCGCGCCGCATTGCGGTGCCGATCGTCGCGCCGCCGGCACGCCTCCACCTTCGAGAACCAACGCCACCATGTCCGATACCGCACTGTTCACGCCGTACCCGCTGGGCCCGCTGACGCTCGCCAACCGCATCGTCATGGCGCCGCTGACCCGCAATCGCGCCGGCAAGGGCCTGGTGCCCAGCGAACTGGCCGCCACCTACTACGCCCAGCGCGCGTCCGCAGGCCTGTTGATCACCGAGGCGACGCAGATCTCGGTGGACGCGCAGGGCTACCAGGACACGCCCGGCATCTACACTCCGGCGCAGATCGAAGGATGGCGCGCGGTCACCGACGCGGTGCACGCCAAGGGCGGGCGCATCTTCGTGCAGCTGTGGCACGTCGGCCGCGTCTCGCACGTGGACCTGCGTCCCGGCGGGACCGCGCCGGTGGCGCCTTCGGCGATCGCCGCCGCCACCAAGACCTTCGTCAACAACGGCTTCGCCGACGTGTCCGCGCCGCGCGCGCTGGAGCGCGACGAGCTGCCGCGCATCGTGGACGACTTCCGCCAGGCCGCGATCAACGCCATCGCCGCCGGCTTCGACGGGGTGGAACTGCATGGCGCCAACGGCTATCTGCTGGAGCAGTTCGTCAAGGACGGCGCCAACCAGCGCAGCGACGCCTACGGCGGTTCCATCGAGAACCGCGCGCGCCTGTTGCTGGAGGTCGCCGCGGCGGTGGCCGCGGCCATCGGTGCCGACCGTACCGGCGTGCGCATCTCGCCGGTGTCGCCGGCCAACGGCATCTCCTGCAGCGATCCGCAGCCGCAGTACGACTACATCGCCGAGCGACTCAGCGCGCTGGGCATCGTCTACCTGCATGTGGTGGAGGGCGCCACCGGCGGGCCGCGCGACGTGGCGCCGTTCGACTACGCCGCGCTGCGCAGTCGCTTCAAGCAAACCTATCTGGCCAACAACGGCTACGACCCGGCGCTGGCCAGCGCCAGCCTTGCCGCCGGCAGCGCCGACCTGTTCGCCTTCGGCCGCGCGTTCATCGGCAATCCCGACCTGGTCGAGCGGTTGCAGGCCGGCGCGCCGCTGGCCGCCCCGGATCCGGCCACGCTCTATGGCGGCGGCGCCAAGGGCTACATCGATTACCCGACGCTGGCCGAAAGCGCCAGCGCCTGAGCGGCACCGTCGTCCCACCGGCCACGTCGTCGTGGCCGCACTTTCCCTTTCGATCCGAAGAGACCACTCGCATGAGCAGCACTTCCACCGTCCTCATCACCGGCGCCTCCAGCGGCATCGGCGCCGTCTACGCGCAGCGTTTCGCCCAGCGCGGCCACGACCTGGTCCTGGTCGCACGCGACAAGACCCGCCTGGACGCGCTCGCCGCGCGCCTGCGCGTGGAGCACAAGGTCGCGGTCGACGTACTGCAGGCCGATCTCACCGCAGCGGCCGACGTTGCGCAGGTCGAAGCGCGCCTGCGCGACGACGCGCGCATCGGCATCCTCATCAACAACGCCGGCATGGCCCAGTCCGGCGGCTTCGCCGAGCAGACGGGCGAGGGCGTCGAACGCCTGCTGGCGCTCAACACCACCGCGCTGACGCGGCTGGCGGTGGCGATCGCGCCGCGGCTGGCGCAGTCCGGCAACGGCGCGATCGTCAACATCGGCTCGGTGGTCGGCCTGGCGCCGGAATTCGGCATGACCGTGTACGGCGCGACCAAGGCCTTCGTGCTGTTCCTGTCGCAGGGCATGAACCTGGAACTGGCGCCCAAGGGCGTGTACGTGCAGGCGGTGCTTCCGGCGGCCACCCGCACCGAGATCTGGGAGCGTGCGGGCATCGACGTCAACACGCTGCCCGAGGTGATGGACGTCGAGGAACTGGTCGATGCGGCGCTGATCGGCTTCGATCGCCGCGAACTGGTGACCATCCCGCCGCTGCACGATGCCGACCGCTGGGACGCCCTCGACGGCGCCAGGCAGGCGCTGCTGGGAAGCATCCGCCAGGCCAATGCCGCGGAACGCTACCGGCCGGCGGCCTGAAGCCTGCAGCCCCTCACCTGTCGCGATCGAGACCATCACCATGAAACCGCAACGCGACAGCTGGGTGCTGATCACCGGCGCATCGAGTGGATTCGGCGAGGAATTCGCCCGGCAGTACGCGGCGCGCGGCCACAGGCTGATCCTGGTCGCGCGGCGCCTGGACCGGCTCGATGCGCTGGCGCAGGCGTTGCGGCAGCGGCACGGCGTGGAGATCCTCGTCGAACAGGTGGATCTGTCGCAGATCGCGGCAGTGCGCCGGCTCCACGCCGGCCTGCACGCGCGCGGCATCGACGTCGAGGTGCTGATCAACAATGCCGGGCACGGGCTGCAGGGGCGGTTCCTGGCGGCCGAACTGGAGCCGGTGCTGTCGATGATCCAGCTGGATATTGCCAGCCTGACCGCGATGACGCACCTGTTCGGCCAGGACATGCAGCGGCGCCGGCACGGGAAGATCCTGCAGGTGGCCAGCCTGCTGGCCTACCAGGGCGTGGAAGACTTCGCGGTGTATTCGGCCGCCAAGGCCTACGTCCTGCGCCTGGGCGAGGCGCTGCATCGCGAGTTCGCCCGCGATGGCGTCACCGTGACCACGCTGTGTCCGGGACTGACCGACACCGGCTTCGCGCGCGTCGCGCAGCAGCGGATCACGCCGCAGCTCGCGGCGTTGATGATGCAGACGCCGCCGGTGGTGCGTGCCGGCATGCGCGCGCTGGACGCCGGTCGCATCAGCGTGGTGCCCGGGCTGATCAACAAGTTGAACGCGGTCTTCATGTGGACGACGCCGCGCTGGATCCACCAGGCCGTGCTGTCGCGCATCCTCAACCGGTGACCGTCATGCGCCTGGGTTTCCGCTCGCTGTCGGTCCTGGCCTCGCTGCTGTTCCTGGCGATCGCCTGCACCTGGATGTTCTCGCCGGGTGCGATGCTGGCGAACTGGGACGTCGGCGCTTCGCCTTCGGCCGAGCTGATGGCGCGACGCGGGGCCGCGTTGTATGCGGGCCTGAGCGTGATGTTCTTCATGGCGCGCGGCGCGGCGCCATCGCCGGCGCGTTCGGCGCTGGTGGCGGGCTTCGTCACCGCCTGTACGTTGCTGGCGGCGCTGGGCATCGGCGAACTGGCCAGCGGCCACGCGGGCCGCGGGATCCTGGTCGCAGCCGTGCTCGAAATCGGGTTCGTCCTCGCATTCGTTTTCGTCAGGGAAAAATCATGAAAGCGTTCTTCATCGAAGGCTATGGCAACAGGCACCCGGGTCGGATCGGCGAGCTGCCCGAACCGGAGCTGCGCGACGACGATGTGCTGGTGGAGGTGCATGCCGCCGGCGTCAACGTGCTCGACGCGAAGATCCGCAAGGGCGAGTTCAAGCTGATCCTGCCGCACCGGTTTCCGCTGGTGCTGGGTCACGACGTGGCCGGCGTGGTGCTGCGGGTCGGGGCCGGCGTGCGCCGCTTCAAGCCCGGCGACGCGGTGTACGCGCGTGCCGACCGCATCGGCAGCTTCGCCGAACGTATCGTGGTCAAGGAAAGCGCGCTGGCGTTGAAGCCCGCCAACCTCGGCATGGAGGAAGCCGCCTCGATTCCGCTGGTCGCGCTGACCGCGTGGCAGGCCCTGGTCGAGACGGCGGGCCTGCAGAAGGGGCAGAAGGTGCTGATCCATGCCGGCTCCGGCGGCGTCGGCAGCATCGCCATCCAGCTCGCCAAGCACCTTGGTGCCTTCGTCGCGACCACCACCGGCACCGGCAACGTCGGCTGGGTGAAGGCGCTGGGCGCCGACCTGGTCATCGACTACCGGACGCAGGACTTCGAGACCCTCGTGCGCGACTACGACGTCGTCCTCAACAGCCTGGGCAGCGACGTGCTGGAGAAATCCCTGCGCGTGCTCAAGCCCGGCGGCAAGCTCATTTCCATCTCCGGCCCGCCGGACCCAGACTTCGCCGCGCAACAGGGACTGGCGTGGCCGCTGCGGCAGGTGATCCGCCTGCTCAGCGGCGGCATCCGCAGGAAGGCCAGGCGGCGCGGCGTCAGCTATGCCTTCCTGTTCATGACCGCCAACGGCGACCAGTTGCGCGAGATCGGCGCGCTGCTCGAGGCCGGGATCCTCACCCCGGTGCTGGACCGGGTGTTCCCGTTCGAAGCAACGGCGCAGGCATTGGCCTACGTCGAGAGCGGGCGCGCCAAGGGCAAGGTGGTGATCAGGGTCGGCCAGCACTGAGCGTGCGCGCCGCCCCGAGCGCAGCGCGCTACAGCGCCTGCAGGATCAGCGAGTGCCAGCCGGTGCGGTAGGTTTCGTAGCCGGGCGAAGCGGCATGCGCGATGCAGTGCGGACGCCCGTCGAGGTCGCTCAGCACCGCGCCACGCGGTTGCTTGAACAGCGCTTCGCGGCCGGGGAAGTCGATCCGTTCCTGCAGCATGCGGCCGGCCGAATCGGCCAGGACCTGGCCGCGCTGGTCGACGATGCACACCCGGCTGCGGCCCCATTCCTGCTCCGACAGCGGGGTGCGCTGCACCACCGTCTGCGCCAGCGCGTCCCAGCGGAACACGATGCCGAGCACGCCCAGCACGCGCCCGTCGACACGGCCGCCGTCGCGCACCGTGCACGCATACACCAGCACGCGTTCGCCGTCGGCCAGGGTGCTGGCATGCACGTCCTGGAAGCCGAATTCCTCGCCGCTGCGGGTGCGCGCGGCGGTTTCGAACCAGGCCTGCGCGGACACGTCGCTGCCGACCGAGGCGTACTGCTGCGGGCGGCCGTTGGCCAGGACGCGGCCGTCGGTGCCGGCCAGCACCAGGTCGAAGTACACCGTGTACGAGTCCAGGATCTGGCCCATGCGGCGCGACGCGTAGGCGAGTTCCTCGTCGCCGCGGCCGTGGCGCGCGGCGGCGACGATGGCCGCATCGGTCGCCCACCAGCGCACGTCGCAGCTGCGTTCGTAGAGGTTACGGTCGATCAGGTCGATGTTGCTCAGCGCCAGTTCGCTCAGGCGCGTGCGGCGCACGTCGTCCTGCAGCCGCTGCAGGGTGTGGCCCATGTCGGCGCTGGTGCTGGCGGCGACCTTGTCCAGGTCCTGGGTGGCATCGGCGACGCGCCGCGACAGCACGTCCATTTCCTGCGCGATGACGCTGAAGCCGCGTCCGGCCTGGCCGATCCGCGCCGACTCGATGCGCGCGTTCATCGAGATCACATGGGTGGTGCGGTTGATCTCGTCGATGCGTTGCAGCGAACGCCGCAGCTGTCCGAGCAGTTGGTCGGACAGGCCGACCACCGAACGGATATGGTCGTCGATGCCCGCTTCGGTGGGTTGGGCTGGCAGGTTCATTGGCACACTGTCGGTGGGAGGGAGGGGAACAGCGGGCGCAACGTGGGATAAGGGAGTTAGCGGCCGCCGATGCACCGGCTTTAGCGGCGCGTGCGCACCGCTGCGCGGCGCGAACCCTTGCCATGCCTGGGCTGCGTGTCCGCGGCCCGGGCCGCGCCGAGGCCGAACTCGTCTACCATCTGCGCCAGGACCGGCGTCGCCGGACCATTGGCACGCCGCGCTGCGGTATGCCGCCTTGGGGATGGATGCCGGATGGAAGCGTTGATCGTGTTGGTGGTGGTGGCGGTATTGGCGGTGCCGGTGCTGCTGATCGTGTTGCTGGTGTCGTTGTCGGGTGTGCGCCGGCGCGTGGCGGTGCTGGAACTGCAGCTGGCGCACTTGCGCGGTGCGGCGCCGCGGGCGGCGCAGGCCGATAGCGAAGCCGAAGCCGAATTCGATGCCGGGTTCGAGCAACGCGATGCGGCGGAAGGTCCAGTCTTCGTCACTGCGCCTGTCGCCATCGCACCCGCAGCGCCCACGCCACCGCCGCTGCCGCCGCAGTTCGCGACCCGTGCATCCGCAGTGCGCGACGTTGCGGACACGGATGCCGACACGGCTGCTGCGCCAGCGCCGGAGACATATGTGCCGCAGGGCCCAGGCCCGCTCGAACGGCTGCTGGCCGGCGCCAAGCGCTGGTTCACCGAAGGCAACGTGCCGGTCAAGATCGGCATGCTGGTGTTGCTCGCCGGTGTCGCCGCGTTGCTCAAGTACGCCGGCGACCAGGGCTGGCTGCGGATGCCGATCGAGCTGCGCTACGCCGGCATCGCCGCCGCGGCGCTGGCCGGGCTGGGCTTCGGCTGGCGCCAGCGCGAACGCAAGCGCAGCTTCGCGCTGGCCCTGCAGGGTGGTGCGATCGGCGTGCTGCTGCTGACCGTGTTCGCCGCGTTCAAGCTGTCGGCGCTGATCCCCGCCGGCGCCGCATTCGCGCTGAGCATCGTGCTGGTGGCCAGCATGTGCGTGCTGGCGGTGGTGCAGGAATCGCGCACGCTGGCGGTGCTGGCCACGCTGGCCGGGTTCCTGGCGCCGATCTGGCTGTCCACCGGCAGCGGCAACCATGTCGGCCTGTTCTCCTACTACGCGGTGCTGAACGCGGCGGTGTTCGCGATCGCCTGGTACCGGCCGTGGCGGGTGCTCAACCTGCTCGGGTTCGGTTTCACCTTCGGCATCGGCACGCTGTGGGGCGTGCTGCAGTACCAGCCGGCGAAATTCGCCAGCACCGAGCCGTTCCTGCTGCTGTTCTTCGCCTTCTACCTGTTGATCCCGATCCTGTACGCGCGGCGCCAGCCGGCCACGCGCGGCAACCTGGTCGACGGCAGCCTGGTGTTCGGCACGCCGCTGGTCGCGTTCTCGCTGCAGGCCGGGCTGCTGCGCGGCGACGGCCTGGCGCTGGCGCTGTGCGCGCTGGGCCTGGCGGCGATCTACGCGCTGCTGGCCGCGGCGCTGATCCGGCGTACCCGCTTCGAGGTGCTCGGTCAGGCCTACGCGCTGCTGGCGGTCGGTTTCGCCACCCTGGCGGTGCCGTTGGCGCTGTCCGCGCGCGCCACCGCCAGCATCTTCGCGCTGGAAGGCGCGGCGCTGGTGTGGCTGGGGCTGCGGCAGCGGCGCTGGTTGCCGCAGTTCAGCGGCGCCGGCCTGCAGCTGGCCGCGGCGATCGGCTTCGTGCTGGGGCTGGATGCGGCCTGGCAGGACACCCAGGCCGTGGCCAACGCGACCTTCATGAGCGGCGCGCTGCTGGCCCTGGCCGGTTTCGCCAGTGCCTGGAGCTATCGCCGCGCGGGCGCCGCCATGCCGGCGCTGGCCTATTACCTGTGGGGTCTGGCGTGGTGGTGCGGGATCGGGGTCGCGGAGATCGGACGCTTCGTCGACTATGCGGCGCGTGCCGATGTGTGGCTGGCGTTCGTCGCGCTCAGCGGCTGGCTGGCTGCCGAGGCGCAGCGGCGTTGGCCGGCGCGCGCGCTGGCGGCGACCACGCTCGGCGGCTTGCTGCTGGCGCTGCCGCTGGCGGCGCTGCAGGCCGATGCGCATGGCCAGCCGTTCGCCGGACACGGCGCCTGGGCCTGGACGCTGTTCGCGGTGCTCGGCGTGCGCAGCCTGATCTGCCTGCGCGGCAGCGGCGGTGGCGTGGCGAAGGCGGCGCAGTTCGTGTGGTGGCTGGTGTGGCCGTCGGTGCTGTCGCTGCTCGGCATGTGGCTGGCGCGGCGCTTCGACCTGGCCGAGGGCTGGCAATGGGCGTTGCTGCTGGCGCCGTGGCTGCTGGCGGCGGCGCTGTCGCTGCTGCGCTGGCGCTGGTTGGCCGCGCCGCTGGGGGCGGACTTCGATCCTTGCCGCAGCGCGCTGCAGGGCAGCTATTTCGGCCTGCTCGGGGTGGCCTGGCTGTGCACTCTGTTCGTGCCCGGCGCCAGTGCGCCGCTGCCGTGGGTGCCGCTGCTCAATCCGCTGGAACTGAGCCAGCTGCTGGTACTGGCGCTGGCCGCACGCTGGCTGTGGTCGCCGACCCTGCCGGCGGCGCTGCGCGGCTGGCGCCTGCAATTGCTGGCCGGCGGCGGTTTCCTGTGGATCACCAGCGTGACCCTGCACGCAGTGCACTACTGGAGCGGCGCGCCGTGGAGCGGCTTGCTGTCCGATGGCGTGGCGCAGACCAGCCTGACCGTGGTGTGGAGCGTGCTCGGCGTGCTCGGCTGGGTGCTCGGCTCGCGCCGCCGCCAGCGCGGCCTGTGGCTGGCCGGCGCACTGCTGATGGCGGTGGTGCTGGGCAAGCTGCTGCTGGTGGATCGCGGCAATCTCGGCAACGTCGCCGGCATCGCCTCGTTCATCGCCTACGGCCTGCTGTGCACCGTGGTCGGCTATTTTGCGCCGGCGCCGCCGCGCGCCACCGAACCGGCCGAGGAGGCCCATCCATGAACCGCCTGATCTTTCCGGCCTTGTTGCTGGCGTTGTCGCCGCTCGCGGCATCCGCCGCCAGCCAGCGCGACGACTATGCGCAGCAATGGCCGCTGACCCTGCAGGATGCCGACGCCGGCGCCTACCGCGTGCAGCTCGACGATGCGGTGTACCGCAGCGCGCATCGCGCCTCGCTGGGCGACGTGGATGTGTTCAACGCCGCCGGCGACGCATTGCCGTCCGCGCTGTTCGCCGCCGAACAGGCCGAAACCACGCCGCGCCGGCAGCCGCTGCCGTGGTTTCCGCTGCCGCCGGTGGCCGGTGGCGGCGCCGACGACCTGGAGTTGATCGCCGAGCGCGACGCCGACGGCAGCGTGCGCGGCATCCGCGCGCGCGTCGCCAGCACCCCGACCGGCGCGAGCGAGGCCGGTTGGCTGATCGACGCCAGCGCGCTGCGCGAGCCCTTGCGCGCGCTGTCGCTGCAATGGGCCGCCGATGCGCAGCCGCGGCAGGCGCGCTACCGGGTCGAGGCCAGCGACGACCTGCGCGACTGGGAAATGCTGGTGCAGGAAGCGACGCTGGTCGACCTGGCCAACCAGGGCAATCGCCTGCAGCAACTGCGGATCGCCATCGACAGCCGCGCGCGCTACCTGCGGCTGCTGCCGTTATCGTCGCCGCCGCTGCCGCGCCTGACCGGGGTGGAGGCCGAACTGGCGCCGGCGCCTGCCGCCGCCGACTGGCACTGGCAGCAACTGGATGCATTGCGCGCCGACCCGGCGCAGCACAGCTTCGACTTCGCCTCGCCCGGCCGCTATCCGGTCGCGCAGCTCGACATCGCCCTGCCCGGCAACAGCGCGATCGAATGGCGCGTGCAGAGCCGCGACAGCGACGAGGCGCCGTGGCAGGACCGCGCCGGGCCGTGGGTGGCCTACCAGGTCGGTGCCGGCGCCGGCCGCTCGCCGCCGCAGGCCCTGGCGCAACCGGTGCGCGATCGCTACTGGCGGCTGCTGGCCACGCAGGACCCGGGCCGGCAACGGCCGGCGCTGCGCCTGGGCTACCAGCCGGAAACGCTGATCTTCCTGGCCCAGGGCGCGCCGCCGTACTCGCTGGCGGCCGGCAGCGCACGCACCCAGCGCGCCGCCGCGCCGCTGGCGACCACGCTGCAGGCGCTGCGCACGCAACGCGGGCCGCAATGGACGCCGGCCACGGCCACGCTCGGCGCGGCGGTGCCGCTGGCCGGTGCCGCCGCATTGCAGGCGCCACCGCCGTCGCGCGACTGGAAGACCTGGCTGCTGTGGGCGCTGCTGGTCGGCGGCGCGCTGATCGTGGTCGGCTTCGCCTTCAGCCTGTTGCGCAAGCCGGCCACGCCCGGCGCGGACTGAGCGATCGGCTGGGGCGCCGCGCTGCGCGCCTGTGCCCTGCATGACGGCCCGGGCGCGCTTGTCGCCCGTGGCCCGGCATCCGCGCGCGTTCGACGTTGCGCGACGTCCCGATTTGCCGCTGCGCGGCCGACGCCGGACAATGCCCTTCTTTCGTCGCCGGTGCGCGATGGCCGAGCGCGCCGACAGCGGGCGTTGCAGCGGCGACGCCCATGCTGCGCGGCAGCTTCACTTCCCCCGCAACCCCACGATAGCGAGCAACCGACAATGCCCATCCTGCGAATGACCGATCTCGACCTGTCCGGCAAGCGCGTGCTGATCCGGCAAGACCTGAACGTGCCGATCGACGACAACGGCCAGATCACTTCCGAGCAGCGCATCCTGGCGTCGGTGCCGACGCTGCGCCACGCGCTGGAGCAGGGCGCGGCGGTGATGGTGACCTCGCACCTGGGCCGGCCCAAGGAAGGCGTGTGGACGCAGGCCGATTCGCTGGCGCCGGTCGCCGCGCGGCTGGCCGCGCTGCTCGGCACCGAGGTGCCGCTGCTGCGCGATTGGGTCGACGGCGTGGACGTGCAGCCGGGCAAGATCGTGCTGCTGGAGAACTGCCGCATGAACGTCGGCGAGGGCAAGGATGACGAGGCGCTGGCGAAGCAATACGCGGCGCTGTGCGACGTGTTCGTGATGGACGCGTTCGGCACCGCGCACCGCGCCCAGGCCTCCACCCACGGCGTGATCCGCTTCGCCCCGGTGGCGGCCGGCGGCCCGCTGCTGATGGCCGAACTGGACGCGCTGGCCAAGGCGCTGGAACATCCGGCCAAGCCGTTGCTGGCGATCGTCGCCGGCAGCAAGGTCTCGACCAAGCTGGAGCTGCTGTCGAACCTGGTCAACAAGGTCGAGCAGCTGATCGTCGGCGGCGGCATCGCCAACACCTTCATCGCCGCGGCCGGCTATCCGGTCGGCAAGTCGCTGTGCGAGCCGGACCTGCTCGACACCGCGCGCAAGATCGTCGCCGACGCCAATGCGCGCGGCGCGGCGATCCCGCTGCCCACCGACGTGGTGGTGGCCAAGCAGTTCCTGCCCGACGCGCAGGCCACGGTGAAGGCGCTGGCCGACGTGGACGACGACGACCTGATTCTGGACATCGGCCCGCAGACCGCCGCGCACTACGCCGAGCTGATCGCCAAGGCCGGCACCGTGGTCTGGAACGGCCCGGTCGGCGTGTTCGAGTTCGACGCGTTCGGGCAGGGCACCGAAACCCTGGCGCGCGCGATCGCCGCCTCGCCGGCGTTCTCCATCGCGGGCGGCGGCGACACCCTGGCCGCGGTCGACAAGTACGGCATCGCCGGGCAGGTGAGCTACATCTCCACCGGCGGCGGCGCGTTCCTGGAATTCCTGGAAGGCAAGACCCTGCCGGCGGTGGCCGCATTGCAGGCGCGCGGCGCGTGAGCGCCGGTCCGCTGTTCTTCGACCTGGACGGCACCTTGGTCGATTCGGAGATCGGCATCGTCGGCAGCATCGCGCACGCCTTCGAGCAGCTGAACCAGCCGGTGCCGGCGCCGGACGCGCTGCGCGCCTGGATCGGCCCGCCGTTGCGCGACAGCTTCCACGCACATTTCGACGATCCGGCGCTGGTCGAGCAGGCGCTGGCGCTGTACCGGCAGCGTTACGACGAGCGCGGCTGGCGCGAGCACACGGTGTTCCCGGAGATCGGCGCGGCGGTCGAGGCATTGGCCGCGGCCGGCCACCGCATGGCGGTGGTGACGTCGAAGAACGAACGTTTCGCCCGGCGGATCGTCGAGACGCTGCCGTTCGCCGCGCATTTCGAGGAGGTCGTCGGCGCCAGCGACGACGGCCAGCGCCGCTTCAAGCCGGACCTGATCGCCGAGGCGCTGCGGCGGCTGGCATTGCAGCCGGCGCAGTGCGTAATGATCGGCGACCGGCGCATGGACATCGAAGGCGCCAACCACCACGGCATGCGCAGCGTCGGCGTGCTGTGGGGCTTCGGCGACGAAGCGGAACTGCGCCAGGCCGGTGCCAGTGCGTTGGCGCAGGTTCCGGGGCAGTTGCTGGCGTTGGTTGGCTGATGGTTCGGGCCCGGGGACTCGGGATTCGGGACTCGGGACTCGGAAAAGCGGTTGCGCTACCGGTCGTCCGTCTACGGACGATGACTGGTCTGCGCGTGCTGTTCGCGCAGGCCTGGCAGTGGCCAGCGGTGTCGGCTTCGCGTGGCAATCCGGCAGTGGCACAGCGTGGTAAGGGCACGCTTTCCGGCATGGCGCCGCGTCGCTGGGCGTCGCGCAACGGCAATGTCGAGTCCGCATACTGTCCCGCACTGTCCGCAAGACATGCATGAATCCGCAGGGCGCTATGCCGATTCGCCATCCTGCCGAAGCGGTGCTTGTGCTAGTTTTAACGGCTTTTCCAGGGAATGATGTCATGATCGAACGCCAGCGCCGCACCAAGATCCTCGCCACCCTCGGCCCGGCGACAGATCCACCTGGCGTGCTCGAGGACCTGTTCCGCGCCGGCGTCAACGTCGTGCGCCTGAATTTCTCGCATGGCGACCCCTCCGGCCAGGCCAAGCGCGCCGCCGAAGTGCGCGCCGCCGCGCAGCGCGTGGGCAGCGAAGTTGGCATCCTCGCCGACCTGCCGGGTCCGAAGATCCGCATCGAGCGCTTCGCCACCGGCAAGGTGTCGCTGAAGGCCGGCGCGCGCTTCGACCTGGTCGCCGACCCCAATGCGCCGGCGGGCGACGAGCAGCAGGTCGGCGTCAGCTACCTGGGCCTGCCCAACGACGTCAAGCCGGGCGACGTGCTGCTGCTCGACGACGGCCTGCTGCAGCTGCAGGTGGTCGAGGTCGACGGCCCGCGCATCGTCAACACCGTGCTCAACGACGGCGTGTTGTCCGACCGCAAGGGCCTGAACAAGCAGGGCGGCGGCCTGTCGCTGGGCGCGCTGACCGAGCGCGACAAGGAGCTGATCGGCATCGTCGCCAAGATCGGCGTGGATTTCATCGCCGTGTCGTTCTGCCGTAACGCGCAGGACATGCACGACGCGCGCCGCATCGCCGAGCAGCATGGTTGCTACGCCGCGCTGGTGTCGAAGATCGAGCGCACCGAGGCGATCGAGAACCTCACCGAGATCGTCGAGGCCAGCGACGTGGTGATGGTCGCGCGCGGCGACCTCGGCGTGGAGATCGGCGATGCCGAGCTGCCGGGCCTGCAGAAGAAGATCATTCGCGAGTCGCTGGCGCAGAACAAGGTGGTGATCACCGCCACGCAGATGCTGCAGTCGATGGTCGAGAACCCGATCCCGACCCGCGCCGAGGTGCTGGACGTGGCCAACGCGGTGATCGACGGCACCGACGCGGTGATGCTGTCGGCCGAGACCGCTGCCGGCGCCTATCCGGTCAAGGCGGTGCAGGCGATGGCACGCATCTGCCTGGGCGCCGAGCGCCAGTTCGAGATGGACACCGACTTCGAGGCCGCGCAGCGCAACCTCGAACGCGCCGACCAGGCGATCGCGATGGCGACCATGTTCCTGTCCGAGCACATCGGCCTGAGCGGCGTGGTCACCCTGACCGAATCCGGCGGCACCCCGCGCTTCCTGTCGCGCTTCCGTTCGAAGATGCCGATCTACGCGTTCACCCGCCACGACGGCGCGCGCCGTGGCATGGCGATGATGCGCGGCGTATTCCCGATCAACTTCGACAGCCGCGGCCTGACCCCGCGCGAAGCCGCGCGCGCGGCGATCCGCCTGCTGGTCGAGGCCGAGCGCATGGGCCCCGGCGACCGCGTGGTGTTCACCAGCGGCGAGCACATGGAAACGCACGGCGCGACCAACACCCTGCGCCTGCTCGAGGTCGGCCCTGACGGCCGCGCCAGCGGCCTGGGCGAGCTGTAGCCGAAAGCCGGGTCGCCCGCGACCCACAGGACCGCGCGATGCCCATCGCGCGGTCTTTTTTTTGCCTGCCGTGCGGGCCGCCGCAACCGCAACGCGCCGCTCGCGCCGACAACTCTTCGCAATCGGCCGTGCCCTTGCCGGACCTGGCAACGCCAGCGGCATCGCGACCTGCGCCACGGTGCCGCTGCAACATCGCAAGCCGCAGGGCGATTCTTGTCACGCGATGGCAATGCACGTGCGCTCGCGCAGCGCGTCTACCGGTGGAAACGGTTGCAGGCATTCCGTGAAGGAATGGGCGGCGTTTGCCGCGATATACTTCGGGTTTCCCCCCGTGCCATAGGAATTCCATGAGCATCGAACAGCTTGCCGAAACCGCACAGGCAATGGTCGCCCCGGGCAAGGGCATCATCGCGATCGACGAATCCACCACGACCATCGCCAAGCGCTTCGCCAGCGTCGGCATCGAGAATGTCGAGGAGAACCGCCGCGCGTATCGCGAGCTGCTGTTGACCACGCCGAAGCTGAGCGAGCACATCTCCGGCGCGATCCTGTACGACGAGACCATCCGCCAGAAGACCAAGGACGGCGTGCCGTTCCCGAAGTACATGGCCGAGCACGGCATCATTCCCGGGATCAAGGTCGACAAGGGCACGCATCCGCTGGCCGGCATGCCCGGCGAGCTGATCACCGAAGGCCTGGACGGCCTGCGCGCGCGCCTGGAGGAGTACTACAAGCTCGGCGCGCGCTTCGCCAAGTGGCGCGCGGTGATCACCATCGGCGAGGACATCCCGTCGGGCGTGTGCATCGAGACCAATGCGCACGCGCTGGCGCGCTACGCGGCGCTGTGCCAGGAGCAGGGCCTGGTGCCGATGGTGGAGCCGGAAGTGCTGATGGACGGCAACCACGACATCGAGACCTGCTACGAGGTCACCGAAGCCACGCTGCGCTCGCTGTTCGGCGCGCTGTACGAGCAGAACGTGGTGCTGGAAGGCACCATCCTGAAGGCCTCGATGGTCATCGCCGGCAAGGATTGCGACGAGCAGGCCAGCGTCGAGGAAGTGGCCGAGTCCACCGTGATGTGCCTGAAGAGCACCGTGCCGGCGATCCTGCCGGGCATCGTGTTCCTGTCCGGCGGCCAGACCGACGAACAGTCCACCGCGCATCTCAATGCGATGAACCAGATCGGCACCCTGCCGTGGCCGCTGAGCTTCTCCTACGGCCGCGCGATGCAGCAGGCCGCGCTGAAGCTGTGGTCGCAGGACATGAAGGGCAACTTCGCCAAGGCGCAGCAGGTGGTCTACGAGCGCGCCAAGGAAAACGGCCTGGCCGCACTGGGCAAGTGGCAGGACTGAGGTCGGCGCCACCGCTGGAGTAAGCAAGAACGCCGGCGACCGCCGGCGTTCTTCGTTTCGCGATGCGCCGCCGCGCCTCGCTTCGTTTCACGCTTGTCCGGCCCGAGCCCGCCATGCTCTCGGCACGCGTTTGGATCAACGCGTTTTGCCCAGCCGCTGCACGAGGTAGTCGACGAAGCAGCGGACCCGCGCCGGGGTATGCGTGCCGCCGACGAACACCGCATGGACCTCCTCGCCGTCGCCAGGGTTGAACTCCTGCAGGAGCGCGACCAACTGGCCGGCCTGGATCGCGTCCTCTGCCGTCTCGGCACACACCCGCGCGATCCCGAGGCCTTCGATGGCGAGCTGGCGTTGGGTTTCGCCATTGTTGGTTTCCACGCTGCCCTTGATCGGCAACGCGTAGTCGCGCCCGTCCTTGCGGAAGGGCCAGGTCGGGGCGGCGCGCTTGAAGTTGAAGCCGATGCAGTCGTGCGCGTGCAGATCCTCCGGAACGACTGGCGTACCGCGGAGCGCGAGATACCCAGGCGCGGCCACGATCACCTTGTGGGTCTGGCCAAGCGTGCGGGCCGTGAGCAGGCTGTCGGGGAGGGGGCCGAGCCGCACCGCAACGTCCGCCTGGCCGGCGGCGATGTCGACGACGGCATCGGTGGAGATCACCTCGAGCAGGATGCCGGGGTGGCTCTGGATGAAGTCGCGCAGAAGCGGCACCACGAACATCCGGCCGTAGGTGAGCGAGAGGCTCACGCGCAGGCGCCCCTTGGGCGAGCTCTGGTCGGCGATCAACTGTTCGGTTTCGCGCAGGTCCGCCAGGATCCGCCGCGCGGAGGACAGGTAGGTCGCGCCTTCCGGCGTCAGCCTCAGGGCCCGTGTCGTCCGCAGCAACAGGCGGACGCCGAGGCGCGCTTCGATCCGGTCGACGACCCGTGCGATGGACGACGGCGCCAGCTTCAGCCGTCGCCCCGCCGCCGAGAAACTGCCGGCCTCGGCCACCAGGGTAAAGACTTCCAGTTCGCCAGCGATGTCCATTGGGGGGTGGCTTGTGCGAAGAACGCAAAGGTGTTGAGCGCAATTCTAATATAGACATGGGGTGTGCCCGATCTCTATCGTTGCGTCGGCCGAAAGACTCGAGTTCCAGCCGATGAACGCACCGCTCGCCAACCGACGTGGCGGTCAACTCCGAGCGACGCGAGGTAATCATGGTCTCGCCCTATACGATCGACATTCCAGATGCACGGCTCGTCAGCATCAAGGCGAAAGTAGATGCCTACGACTGGAGCCAGCTCGCCGACGCCGGAGGATGGAGCGCAGGCGTGGGGATCGACGACCTCAAGCGGCTCGTCGCCTACTGGCGAGGCAGCTACGATTGGCGGGCGACCGAACGGCGCCTCAACCGGCTCCCCAACTTCACCACCGAGGTCGAGGGCGAGCGCCTGCATTTCGTCCACCTGCGCGGCGACGGATCCAAGCCGCCGCTGCTGCTCCTGCACGGCTGGCCAGGCTCGTATCTTGAATTCGAGCGGCTCCTCGAGCCCCTGGCGGCGGACGGGCACGACGTCGTGGTTCCGTCTCTCCCAGGCTTCGCCTTTTCCACGCCGATCACCGGCGCCATCGGCCCACGCCGGGCCGCCGAGTTCATGCACGCGCTGATGGTCCGGCTGTTCGGCCAGCAGGCGCGCTACATCGTCCAGGGCGGCGACTGGGGCGCGCATATCGCAAGCTGGATGGCCTTCCTGCGACCCGACGCGCTGCTCGGCTTCCACATCAACATGGTGAGCATCTTCGCCAGCGACGCCGCTGCCACGACCGCGCAGGAGAAGGACCTGATCGCCCGCCGCGACGCGATTCTCGATCTGGAGACCGGCTACGCGCACCAGCAGCGCACGCGCCCGCAGACGTTGGGCGTGGCGATGGCCGACAGCCCGGTCGGCGTGGCAGGCTGGATACTCGAGAAGATCGGAAGTGGGCCGATCTTACGACGCGGGCCGATGGCGGCCCGGACATCTGGAGCAAGTTCTCGGAGGAGGAATTGCTCACCACTATCATGCTGTATGTCGCACCCGCGGCCGCCGTCACTTCGACGTGGATCTATCACGGCCAGCGGCTGGAAGGGTCTGACCGCTTTCCCGCCGCAACGCGCATCGCGGTGCCCACCGGCGTGGCGGCCTTTCCCGATCCGGTGTTTCTGCCCACTCCGCGCACCTTCGCCGAGAAGACGTATCCCATCGTGCATTGGAGCCAGATGCGCAGAGGCGGCCACTTCGCCGCCTGGGAGGAGCCGCAGCTGATGCTCGACGACCTGCGCGGCTTCGTCGCCACGGTCCTGGCGCGCTCCTGAGGCTTGGTGCTGCAGTGCCTGCGCTGCTGCGCGGGCTCGGCGGCATCGGCGTGGCGCGCTCCGCTAGGCGCGCAGGTTTCCTCGCCCGCTGCTGCATGCCGCGTTTCCCGCAGATTCCACGACAACACAGACTGAACGTCCGCCAGCAATGCCGAAGCGCTGCTTCGGAGATCGGAAACGAACGTCCCCGCAACAGAGGTGAATCGTCATGAACGAGCAGAGGGCAAATAGCGTCCAGACCGATACCCTGCGAATCGCCTATGTCGAGCACGGTCCCGCCGAGGGGTGGCCGGTGATCCTGTCGCACGGGTTTCCCTACGACATCCACGCCTTCGACGCGGTGGCCGTGGCGCTCGCCGGTGCGGGCGCGCGGGTCGTGGTTCCCTACACGCGCGGGTTCGGCCCGACCCGCTTCGTGTCCGATGCCGTCATGCGCAGTGGCCAGCAAGCCGCGCGCGGCCGCGACATCGTCCAGCTCGCCGACGCGCTGGGCCTGGAGCGCCCGATCCTGGCCGGTTTCGATTGGGGCGGCAATGCATCCTGTGTGGTGGCGGCGCTGTGGCCCGGGCGCATCGGCGGCCTGGTCTGCTACGCCGGCTACGACATCATCGATGTGCAGGCGCAACGGCTTGCGGCCGCGCCATCGCTCGAACGCGTCTGCTGGTATCAGCATCTTTTCCAGACCGAACGCGGGCGCCACTGCCTGGCCGAGCATCGTCGCGATCTGTGCCGCTTGCTATGGGAGGAGTGGTCGCCCGGCTGGCAGTTCGACGATGCGACCTTCGCGCAGACCGCAAGCGCGTTCGACAATCCGGACTTCGTGGACGTGGTGATCCACGCCTACCGCCATGCCTTCGGCCGGGAGGCCGGCGACCCGGCGTTGCAGCCGCTCGAAGACCGCTTGGCGGACCGGCCCGCGATAACCGTTCCTGCGGTGACGCTCGACGGTGCGCGCGATCCGCTCAAGCCGGGAGGGACCGGGAGCCACGCCCGCATGTTCGTCGGGGTGCACGAGCACCGTGTCGTCGACGCCGGGCACAACCTGCCCCAGCAGCGGCCCGACGTGTTCGCCGACGCGGTATTGACCGTCCGTGCGTGGCTCGACCGACGCCATTGACGGGCGAGGATTGCCAGCGCCGCTGTCTCCTGCGAGTGGGTCATCGGAGAGGGCACATACAACCGGCAAGCCTGTCAGGCGGCAGGCTGTCAAGAAAGCGATACGGGAGTAGGGCGATCGCGGCGGCCTGCGCCGGCCGCGCGCAATGCAGCTCAGGCGACCTGCAGCTGGCTCTGCATCAGCGCCTGCTGGTAGGCCTTGTAGGCCGCCTCGTTGTAGGCGACCAGGATCACCCGCTTCGGCACCGCATGCGCGCGCTGCCAGGCCATGGTTTCGGCGACCGCGATGCGCGCGGCCTGGTGCAGCGGATAGCCGTACACGCCGCAGCTGATCGCCGGGAACGCCACCGAATGCAGGCCCATCTGTTCGGCCAGGCGCAGCGAGCGCCAGTAGCAGTTGGCCAGCAGCGCCGGTTCGTCGTGGGCGCCGTCGCGCCACACCGGGCCGACGGTATGCAGCACGTGGCGCGCCTTGAGCCGGTGGCCGGCAGTGGCGCGGACTTCGCCGACCGGGCAACGCACGCCGGGCTTGAGTTCCGGCAGGCGCAGGCATTCCTCCAACAGCTGCGGGCCCGCTGCGCGGTGGATCGCGCCGTCCACGCCGCCGCCGCCGAGCAGGGATTCGTTGGCGGCGTTGACGATGGCGTCCACGTCCAGTTCGGTGATGTCGCCTTGCCAGATTTCGATCTTCATGATGCGATCTTTATGGGATTCCAATGATGGAAACGTGATGAACCTGACGGCCAGGCCAGCCCGGTGCAACGGCGGCTTAACCGGAGAACGGCAAGACTGCAGCGTTTCCATCTCAGCGCCTGCGACATGAACCGGACCCAGCCATCACCCGCCATCGCCGAGGCCCTGGCGCGCGGCGAGATCATCAAGGCAATCAAGCTGTTGCGTGACCAGAGCGGCATGGATCTGCGCAGCGCCAAGCAACAGGTGGACGCGTGGCTGCAGGCGGGGGCGGCGCAGACGGTCGCGGAGATGCTGCACCGGCAGGCCGGCAGCGAACCGCCGCAGGCCGCCGCGTCGGCGGAAGCGCAGAGCGGGGGGCTGCCGCCCGCCGCGCTGCAGGCGCTGGGCCAGGGCCAGTTTCTGCAGGCGATCAAGCTGACCCGCGAGCAGCATCCGGGCATGGGCCTGCGCGAGGCCAAGGAGTTGGTCGAACGTTACCGCGACCGCAACGCGCCGCGCGCAGGAACGCCGCCGACCGTGGCCACCGGCGATCGCCCCGGCGCGTGGCTGTGGGGCACGCTCATCCTGCTGCTGGCCGTCGCTGCGACATTTTGGTGGTTGAGCAGCTAGTGTGGGAGCGACTTCAGTCGCGACGCGCTTTACTGGCGAGGCTTGTTGCGACTGAAGTCGCTGCTGCAAGAATGTCGAGCCGGTGACGATGACTCGGTTGGATGCGGGTGCGGTGCCCATCTATCGCGACGCATCTCATTCTGCGCGGAGCGGCCTACAGCCAGCGCTTCACCTGCGCGCAATAACGGTCGTAGGCATCACCGAAGCGCTGGCGCAAGCGCGCCTCCTCGAACGGGATCACCACCCGCTGCAGCGCCAGCAGCGGCAATGGCAGCAGCAACAGCGCCCACGGCCAGCCGATCTGCACGCACAGGCCGACATAGCTCAGCACCAGGCTTACGTACATCGGGTTGCGGGTGTAGCGGTACGGACCGCGCAGTACCAGGCGCGACGGCGCGCCTTCGGGCAGGATCGTGGTACGGCGCTGCGCGAACAGCACGAAGCAGGCCAGCGCCAACAGCAATCCGGCGCCGGCGACGATGCCGCCGGCGATCTGTATCCATGCCAGCGTGCGGCCCTGCGGCAGTGGCAGGGCGAGCATCCGCTGCAGCAGGGCGCCTAGCAGCAGCGCGACCAGGAAATGCGCTGGCGAGGTCGAACGCACCAGCAACGGCACACGCGCGGACCGGCTGTCGTCCCGCCCTGAAACTCGATTGCTCAACGCTCCCTCCCCGGTTGCCAGGCTCCCTGCGCGGCTACTCTACCGTGCCGGTCGGTGCCATGTCCCATGCCGGCTGGGCATGCCATGCGAAACCGCAGCTGCCATGCCAGCGTGTGCGGCCACGTCGATCAGTGCCGTGCACACCAACATTCGCAGGCAAGTGGCGTTGCATGGCGGGGACGCGGCATCGCCTGCGCGTGTCGAGGCGGGTGCATGCGAAACAGGCGAACGGTTGTCCAACTGCGGCCGCATCGGGAAGAAGGATGCGTCACGCCACGCGTGCTGCGGGGCGCACAGCGGAGTGCTCAATAAGTTCGCGATGCCGTGCTGCATCGAAAGGCGCGCATGCACCCAGTGCATCGCATCCAGTGTCACCAGGCAATGCCTCGGAAATGCATCGACGGACAAGTTCCGTCATGCCAGAGACGGCAAAAGCTACACTGCCGCGCGACACTCCCTCACTCGCCAGTTCCAATCCATGCCCCTACCGCAAGCGTCCGCCGACACCGCCTCCGTTCCGCGCCGTCGCGTCATCCTCGAAGACGACATCGACGGCTTCACGCCCGCGCAGTTGCTGTTGCTGCAATCGCCCGACGTCGAGGTGCTCGGCATCTCGGTGGTCAGCGGCAACATCTGGCGCGACGCGGCGCTGGCGCATACGCGCCGGCTGCTTGAAATCG
The DNA here is from genome assembly GCF_025666195.1 of Xanthomonas sp. CFBP 8443. Classification (NCBI taxonomy): domain Bacteria; kingdom Pseudomonadati; phylum Pseudomonadota; class Gammaproteobacteria; order Lysobacterales; family Lysobacteraceae; genus Xanthomonas; species Xanthomonas sp. CFBP 8443. The sequence goes on along the minus strand of NZ_CP102592.1, from coordinate 3,951,772 downwards.
CCGGCCGCGGCGAGGTGCCTGTGGTGCCGGGTCCTGTGCATCCGTTGCTCAACAGCGAACTGGCTACCGAGCGCTGGGAGGCGCTGTACGGCAAGCTGCTGTGGAAGGGCGCGTGGACCAAACAATGGATCGAGCACGACACGGTGCAGAGTTCGCCGCGCTACCACGCGCACGACGTGGTGCCCGACCTGGCGCTGGGCAATCCGTCGGTGGTGCAGATTGCGGACGAGCCGGCGGCGTTGTTCATGATCCGCAAGGTGCGCGAGTTTCCCGGCGAGGTCAGCATCGTCGCCACCGGCCCGCTGACCAACCTGGCGCTGGCGCAGCGGCTGGATCCGCAGTTCGCGTCGCTGGCCAAGGAACTGGTGTACATGGGCGGCAGCCTCAATCCGCGGCAGCGGCGCGACAGCGTGTCGGCGCGGCAGTTCGCGCGCGAGTTCGTCAATTCGCCGCGGCGCGAATTCAACATCCGCTGGGATCCGGAAGCGGCGAGCATCGTGATGCGGTCGCCGTGGCGGCGGATGCTGATGGTGCCGGTGGACCCGTCCACCGCGACCGAACTGAGCCCGCAACTGCTGGCGCGGATGAGCGCCGCCGACACGCCGATCGGCCACGCGCTGCGCCGGCGCGAACCGGGCTTTCCGCTGTGGGACGAACTGGCCACGGCGCTGTGGTTGCGCCCGGAGTTGGCTACCGCGACCGAGACGCTGTACGTGGACACCAATACCGAGTTCGGTGCCGGCTACGGCGACATCCTGTCGTGGGCGCCGGGCTACCAGCCGGGGCTGGGCGAACAGGCGCAGACGGTGGTGCGCGAGGTCGACGTGGAGGCGATCGAGCGATTGCTGGTGGAGCGGCTGACCGCCCCGCAGCCGCCGGCGCTGGGCGTGCCGTTGCCGGGCTAGCGTCTTGTTTCGGATGTCGCGAAGCGTCGGGACTGACGTCCCTCCCACAGTGCACTCAGCTTGGTGCGGGGATCAGGACGGCACGCGCGACGAACGCAGTGCTGAGCTTTGTCCGGCCTCGGATGGTTTTGGGACTGATGCACGCGGCCGCGGAGTTCTTCGAGGTTGCCTCACATTCGCCGCAGCGGCACCGCTCCCCTGTAGGAGCGACTTCAGTCGCGACGAGCGGAGAGGCACGCTTTCCGGCGTCGGGACGCATCAGAGTCGAAGCGCTTCCCGCGATGCGCTGCGTTACTTCGCAGCGCATCGGGGCCATGCGCGGGCGCGGGCGACGCGCCGCCGCGCGTCGATGCGCTCCCGCTCCCCGTCACGGCAGACCGGCCAGCCAGTCGTCGTCGGAGCCTTCGTTGATGTCGGCGAACAGCGGCGTGGAGAAGTAGCGCTCGCCGGTGTCGGGCAGCATCGCCAGGATCACCGAGCCGGGCGCGGCGGTCTCGGCCACGCGCAGCGCGGTGGCCACGGTGGCGCCGCCGGAGATGCCGGTGAAGATGCCTTCCTCGGCGGCGAGGCGGCGCGAGACGGCGATGGCGTCGCTGTCCTCCACGCTCAGTACCTCGTCGTAGACCTCGCGGTTGAGCACTTCCGGCACGAAGTCCGGGGTCCAGCCCTGGATCTTGTGCGGCTTCCACTCCTGCCCCTGCAGCAGCGCGGCGCCGGCCGGCTCGGTGGCGGTGATGCGCACGTCCGGGCGGGCCACGCGCAGCACTTCGCCGACGCCGGTGAGGGTGCCGCCGGTGCCCCAGCCGCTGACGAAATGGTCCAGCCGGCGGCCGGCGAAATCGCGCAGGATCTCCGCGGCGGTGGTGCTGCGGTGATACGCCGGATTGGCCGGATTGGCGAACTGCCGGGCCAGGAACCAGCCGTGCTGCTGGGCCAGTTCCTCGGCCTTGCGCACCATGCCGCTGCCGCGCTCGGCGGCCGGGGTCAGGATCACCTTGGCGCCGTAGGCGCGCATCAGCTTGCGGCGCTCGATCGAGAAGGTCTCCACCATCGTCGCCACGAACTTGTAGCCGCGCGCGGCGGCGACCATCGCCAGGGCCACGCCGGTGTTGCCGGAGGTGGCTTCGACGATGGTGTCGCCGGGCTTGAGCAGGCCCTTGGCCTCGGCATCGAGCACGATCGCCAGCGCCAGGCGGTCCTTGACCGAGCCGCCCGGATTGAACGCCTCGACCTTGACGTACAGGCTCACGTGATCGGGCGGCAGGCGGTGCAGCTTGACGATCGGGGTGTGGCCGATGGTGTCGAGGATGTTGTCGTAGATGGCCATGCGCAGGGTCTCCGGAAAAGGGATGCGGGTCAGGCGGCGTGGGCCAGGGTAGGCACGGCCGGCTTCGGGAAAGGTGAGGGCGGTGGCGCCAGCGGCGCGCCGCCGAACCAGTGCAGCGTGGTCGCCAGCGCGGCCACCTCGCCCAGGATCAGCAGCGCCGGCGACCGCACCTGGTGCGCGCGGGCGGTGTCGGGCAGGTCGGCGAGGGTGCCGACCACCACCCGCTGCTCCGGGCGCGAGCCGTTTTCCACCAATGCGAACGGGGTGTCGGCGGCGCGGCCGGCGCGCAGCAGGCGCTCGCGCACCGTGTCTAGCCCGGCCACGCCCATGTACACCGCCAGGGTCTGCCGCTCCTGCGCCAATGCGGCCCAGTCCAGCGTGTCGAACGAGTCCTTGCAGTGCGCGGTGGCCAGGCGCAGCGACTGCGCGTGCTCGCGGTGGGTCAGCGGGATGCCGGCATAGGCCGCGCAGGCCAGCGCGGCGGTGATGCCCGGCACCACCGCGTAGGGCACGCCGTGCGCGCGCAGGCATTCCAGTTCCTCGCCGCCGCGGCCGAACACGAACGGGTCGCCGCCCTTCAGCCGCACCACGCGGCGGCCGCGTCGCGCATGCTCCAGCATCAATGCGTGGATCTGCTCCTGGCGCACGCTGTGGCCGCTGGCCGACTTGCCGACTTCGATCCGCTCGGCCGTGCCCGGCAGCAGATCCAGGATCGCGGCGCTGACCAGGCGATCGTGCAGGACCACGTCGGCGCTGCGCAGTGCGTGCAGCGCGTTGAGGGTCAGCAGGCCGGGATCGCCGGGGCCGGCGCCGACCAGGGTCACCATGCCGGGACGGATCGCTTGCGCCTGCGGCGTCGCGGCGTCCACGCTGAGGCTGCCGTCGGCGGCGTCTGCCGACGGCGTGGCCACGGCCGCATCGGCCGCACCAGGCACGGCCTGTGCCAGCACCCGCTGCGCGGCGGCGATCTGCAGCGCCTGCCGGTTCACCGCGGGGTCGTCGCTGGCGGCGATCAGGTACCACACCGCGTCCAGCCAGGCGCCATCGAAGCGGCCGCGCAGCCACTGGATGCGTCCGGCCTCGGCCAAGGCCTGCAGGGCCGGGGTCAGCGTTGGCGCACCCAGTCGCGGCACCGCGCCGGCGGCGAGTAGCGCCTGCACCTGGCGCTCGGCGGCAGCACCGCCGCCGACCACCAGCACGGGCCGCTCGCGCAGGTCCGGATACAACGCAATCGGGGCAGGGCTCACGGCGGTCGCAACGCAGGAAAGAGGGAGGAGGCGTGACCGTAGCGCCGGCTTATAGCCCCAGGAAATGACTTCATGCCTCTACCAGATAGCTTTCGGTTATAAGGTGGCAGGACCATTTCCACTACAGTCGTGGCTGCTCCCGCCAGGCGGCGCCTCGCCCACGCTTTCGATGACGCTGACCCAACTCCGCTACCTCGTCGCCATCGCCGATGCCGATCTCAACATCACCCTGGCGGCGGCGCGCGTGCATGCGACCCAGCCGGGGCTGTCCAAGCAGCTCAAGCAGTTGGAGGACGAACTCGGCTTCCTGCTGTTCGTGCGCAAGGGCCGCAGCCTGGAGACGGTGACGCCGGCCGGCCGCGAAGTGATCGAGCGCGCCCGCGCGGTGCTGGCCGAGGCCAACAACATCCGCACCTACGCCGCCAACCAGCGCCGCGAGAGCCAGGGCCAGCTGACCCTGACCACCACCCACACCCAGGCGCGCTTCGTGCTGCCGCCGGCGGTGGCGCAGATCAAGCAGGCCTACCCGCAGGTCAGCGTGCACCTGCAGCAGGCGGCCGAGAGCGCGGCGCTGGACCTGCTCAGCCAGGGCGATGCCGACATCGCCATCGTCAGCACTGCCGGCAGCGAGCCGGGCGCCGGCATCGCGGTGCCGCTGTACCGCTGGCGGCGGCTGGTGCTGGTGCCGCGCGGGCACGCGCTGGACGTGCCCAAGCGGGTGCCGGACATGGCCGCGCTGGCGGTGCAGCCGCTGATCAGCTACGAATCCTCGACCCGTTCCGGCTCCTCGCTGCAGCGCGCCTTTGCCCGGCTCGGCCTGGAGCCGAGCATCGCCCTGACCGCGCTCGACGCCGACCTGATCAAGACCTACGTGCGCGCCGGTCTCGGCGTCGGCCTGCTCGCGGAGATGGCGGTGCATGCCGGCGATACCGACCTGCGCGCGTGGCCGGCGCCGCCGGAAATCCCCGAATGCATCGCCTGGGCGGTGCTGCCGCGCGACCGCGTGCTGCGCGACTACGCGCTGGAACTGGTGCACGTGCTGGCGCCGCAGATCGACACCCGCGACCTGCGCCGGGTCATGGAAGGCAACCAGGAACCGGATTGGCCGACGCCGCCGACCTGGGAAGAGTTGACCCAGACCATCACCAGCTGAGTCCGGCGCGCATCCGTGCTGGTCGGCGGCGGCGCGATGCTGCGCGCGCCTGTTGCGCATGGCGCACCCACTGCGCAGTGGTCGTTGCGCGGCCTCGGCGCAACGACTGGATGCCGTGTCAGGACGCTGGCGACGCGCCTGTCGCAGTTGCCTGAGCTGGAGGCTAGCTACTCCGGACTGGAACTGCAGGTGCGGTTGGCCGCGTTCCGCCAGCAGGCTTTTCAGGCACTGGCGCAGAAATGCGCAACGGCCCCGAACGCCGCGCCGTCGCGCTGACGCCGCGCCACGGCCGTTGCGCGAAGGGTCGCCGCGGGCAGAGCCGGGCGCATCGCTGACGCGCCATGCATCTCGCGGTGGTACGGCCCCCGGGCCCGGCCGGCCCAGGCGCCTAGCCATCGGCGCCGACGCGCCAGCGCGGCGGTTCGCGCGTTGCCGCGGTCCGGGCCGCCGCCTATGATGCGTGCCGGCGTGTTCGCCACGGCCGACGGCAGCCGCGACGGGCCGCGATCAAGGACGAGCGGCGCGGCCCCGGCATGGCCAGGCGCGCGTCCGATGCCGATCATCAGGGGGAAGGATGGCAGCTTGTGCATGTTGTGACGCGACCGTGCTGTTCGGCGGTACGCGCGTCGGCGATCGCCGGGATTGCAACGCGAGTTGCGCGTCGCGTGGCCCATCGCAATCGGTAGTGCTGCAGGTGCCGCTGCAGGCCGCGCACGCGCAGGCGCTGCAGATCTTCCGCCGGCGTTGCCCGCAGTCCGGTGCGACGCGCCAGCCGCCGCCGTTGCCTGCCGCGAACGCCTGATCTCACACCCCCTTATCGCCTATCGCCGCATTCCGTCGGCTCCGACGCGCTGCGTTCTTTTTTCTCAACCCAAGGAAGTCCATGCATCCCGTCCTCCAGCAGAACCTGTTCTTCGTCAAGGAACAGGTCGGCATGTTCAAGGCCGCCAACAACTACGACGTGTTCGACCCGCAGAGCAACCAGAAGGTGCTCGAATGCCGCGAGCCGAACCTGGGCATCTTCACCAAGATCTTCCGTTTCACCGACTACAAGCGGATGACCCCGTTCCACGTGGAAGTGCGCACCCCGGACGGGCACAAGGTGCTGACGGTCAAGCGCGGTTTCTCGCTGTTCCTGTCCAAGGTCGAGGTGCTGGACGAGCACGATCGCCTGGTCGGTTCCTTCAGCCAGAAGTTCTTCTCCATCGGCGGCAAGTTCGACGTGCTCGACGCGCGCGAGAAGCTGGTGTGCACGCTGCGCGGCAAGTGGACCAGCTGGGACTTCCGCTTCGTGCAGGGCGAGCGGGAACTGGCGCGCGTGTCCAAGAAGTGGGCCGGGCTGGGCAAGGAGCTGTTCACCTCGGCCGACAACTACATGCTGGCGATCGAGAACGCGGTGCCGGCCGAGGATGACGTGCGCGTCCTGATCATGGCCGCGGTGCTGTGCATCGACATGGTGCTGAAGGAATAAGCGCCGGTCGCCGCGCGTGCGCTGTCGGTGCGCGCGGCGACTTCGCCCAGGCTGCTCGCCGTGCCGCCAGCGGCATCGGGCTGGGCGTCAGCGTTGCAGACACTGTCTCGGCGGTGCGGCACACGCCGAGACGCGCTTGAATCGCTACCGCGCGCCACCGTGCCTCAGGCCGGCGCAGCGCCGGACGCTGCCGCCAGCGTTTCGGGCGTGGGCAAACGCTCGCTGTAGCGGTCGACCAGGTGCGGGGCCAGGTCGCGGGTGAGCAGGGTGAACTTGACCAGCTCCTCCATCACGTCGACCACGCGGTCGTAGTACGCCGACGGCCGCATCCGTCCGGGCGTGTCGAATTCCTGCCAGGCCTTGGCCACCGACGATTGGTTGGGGATGGTCAGCATGCGCATCCAGCGGCCGAGCACGCGCATCTGGTTGAGCGCGTTGAACGACTGCGAGCCGCCGGAGACCTGCATCAGCGCCAGGGTCTTGCCCTGGGTGGGGCGGCGTGCGCCCTGGCTGAGTGGAATCCAGTCGATCTGCGCCTTGAGCACGCCGCTCATTGCGCCGTGCCGTTCCGGCGAAGACCACACCATGCCTTCGCTCCACAGCGTCAGTTCGCGCAGTTCCTGCACCTTGGCGTCGCTGTCGGGCGCGGCGTCGGGCAGCGGCAGCCCGGCCGGGTCGAACAGCCGGGTTTCCGCGCCCATCGCCTGCAGCAGCCGCGCCGCTTCCAGCGCCAGCAACTTGCTGTAGGAACGCTCGCGCAGCGAGCCGTACAACAGCAGGATGCGCGGCGGGTGCGCGGCGCGCGCGGCTGTCGGCGCCGACGGATCCGGGCGCACGAAGGCGGCCGGGTCCAGGTTCGGCAGGTCGGACAGGTCAACCGACACGATGGCCGTCCGCATCGATCAGCGCTGCGCCGTCTTCCTTGGCGAAGGCGCCGCGCTGCGGCGACGGCAGGATCTCCAGCACCATCTCCGATGGCCGGCACAGGCGCGTGCCCAGCGGCGTGACCACGATCGGCCGGTTGATCAGGATCGGATGCTGCAGCATCGCGTCCAGCAGCGCGTCGTCGCTCAGCGCCGGGTCGTCCAGGCCCAGCTCGGCGTAGGGCGTGCCCTTCTGCCGGATCGCCTCGCGCAGCGGAATGCCCATCGCCGCGATCAGCGCCTGCAGGGTGGCGCGGTCGGGCGGGGTCTTCAGGTATTCGACCACGGTCGGTTCCGCGCCGCTGTTGCGGATCAGTCCCAGGACGTTGCGCGAGGTGCCGCAGGCGGGGTTGTGGTAGATCGTGATCGGGTTCATCGGGACTCGGGACGGTAAGGGGAAATGGGGCGTTACGGCCTGTGCGCCGCGGCGGGTACGGCAGCATCGGGGAGGCTGCATTCGCCGTTGCCGCAGCAGTTCTCGGTCAGGAACCCGATCAGCGCGTACATGCGCGCATAGTCGGCGCGCAGCCGGATCACCCGGCCCTGGCGTTCGTCGCCGATCAGGCCGGCGCCGCGCAGCACATGCAGATGCGCGGTCAGCGTGGCCGGCGCCAGCCCCAACGCGGCGCGCAGTTCGCCCACCGCCATCCCGTCCGGGCCGGCCTGGACCAATGCGCGGTAGGCGGCCAGGCGGTGCGCGTGGGCCAGGGCGCGCAAGGCGGAAACGGTGCTGTCAGTGTCCATCGTTTCGATATTTCCAGAAATTACGAAATGAGGCAAGGTGTACGGCCGGTAGAGTGCGCCACGGATGCCGAGCCGGCGTGATGTCCGCGAGCCGCAACAAGCGGCACATCCTCGCTCTGCGCCAACCATGATCCGGTCGAGCAGCCGACACGGCGCGTCACCGCAGGTCGTCTGCCTGCTCGCCTCCGCGGCTGGGCCTGCTTCCATGCTGGACGTCGCAATGCAGCCGCCACTGCGCTGCGAACGTTGCCCGGCCTCCCGCGAACATGCGCTGCGCGCTTTCGTCGCGTTGGCATCGTGCGAGTGGCCGACTAGACTGCCGCGGTGATCCGTCGCCGCCAGCCGCTATCGTTCTGGGCACTGCTCGCCACGCTGGCGATCGTGCTGATGCTGACCGCGCCGCTGTTGAGCCGCTGGCAGCAGGCACGGTCCGGCGCCTGGGTCGACACGGGCGCCGGGGCGCTGTGCAGCAGCCGCGGATCGCAAGCGTTGCCCTCGCTGCCGATCGCAATGGTGGCGTCGCACGCAGGCGTGCACGACGACGGCGGCATGTCGCACGAGCAGGCCTGCGACTACTGCCTGCTCGCGGCGCGGCTGCTGCCGTGGGTGGCGTTGCTGCTGGTGCTGCTGCCCTGGCTGCGGCTGCGCCTGCCGGCCGCGTCGCGCAGCATACGGATCGTGAAGGCCGCGCCCTGGCGCGCTCACGCCGCGCGCGGACCGCCTCTGTTCTCCTGAACCACGAGTTGGCTGTTCTTTCGTGCCGCGGCATCGCCGCGGTACGTCTTCGTGCTGATGGAGCCATCGATGATCCGTTTCTTTTCCCTGCCGCGGATGGCGGCGTACAGCTGCGTGTGTCTGGCGGCCAGCGCGACCGCGCCGACACGCGCGGCCGATAGCGGCGTGCAACTTCCCCCCGGCGATTCCGCGCTGACCCTGGGCAAGGTCCAGGTCACCGCCCAGCCCCTGTCCGCGCCGGCCGCGCGCAGCGTCCTGAGTTCGGTGGACATCCTCGGCGGCGACCTGCTGCAGGACCAGCACGTGGACTACAGCTGGGAGCTGCTGATGCGTGCGCCCGGCGTGCAGGTCACCCAGTTCAAGATGGGCACCGATGCCGGCCGCTTCTCGTTCCGCGGCTTCAACGGCGAAGGCCGGGTCAACGCGGTCAAGCTGCTGATCGACGGCGTGCCCAGCAACGACAACGCCGGCGGCATGCCGTACCTGGACGCGGTGTTTCCGCTGGATATCGCCGCGATCGAGATCGTGCGCGGCACCAACGATCCGCGCTACGGATTGAACGCCATCGCCGGCAGCGTCGATGTGCTGACCCGCAGCGGCGGCAACGACGGCCGCGCCAGCGTCACCGCCGGCAGCTTCGGCACGCGCGAGGTGCAGGCCAGCCAGGGCATCGAACGCGGCGGCTGGAGCCAGAACTATTTCGCGGCCTGGCGCGACAGCGACGGCTACCGCGCGCATGCCGACGCACGCAAGCGCGCCTTCGCCGGCAAGTGGTTCTACACCGCGCCGGACGCCGCCTGGCGCGCCGGGCTCAGTGCGCGCTACTACCGCAACCAAGCGCTGGAAGCGGGCTATCTGGACGACGCCAGCGCGCAACGCGCGCCGCGCAGTTCGCCGGACTATGCGCGCGACGACCGCAGCGAACGCCAGACCGGGCAGGTGAGCCTGCATCTGGATGCGCAGCTGGCGGACGCCGTGCAAGGCAGCGCCAAGCTGTACTGGAATCGCTACCAGAACCAGCGCTGGGTGCGCTTCACCGCCGCCGGCGCGCAGCAGGAGCGCGATACCGACGAAACCCAGCGCGGTTTCCTGGCCAAGGCGACCTGGCGCCCCGAGGTGGACTGGGCGACGGCGTTCGCGCTGGAAGGCGGCATCGACGGGCAATGGCAGGACAACACCTCGCAACGCTATCGCACCGTGGCGCGGGCACGCACCGCGCCGCTGCGCGACTGGGATTTCGATCTGGACACGCGCGGCGCCTATGTGCAGGCGGTGATCCGCCCATTCGAGCGCTTGCAGCTGGTGCCGGCCTATCGCGTGGATCGGATCGACGGCAGTTTCCGCGATCGGCTCGGCGGCGTGCGCTACCCGGCCTACGCCTACGGCACGATCAAGCAGCCCAAGCTCAGTGCGGTGTTTACGCTGACCGCACAGACCAGCGTCTATGCCAACATCGGCCGCACGTTCCAGATCGGCAGCGGCAACGGTGCCTACCGCAGCCAGACGGGCAACCTGGCGCCGTCGTACAACGACGGCTGGGAGGCCGGACTGAAGTTCGCCGACGCCAGGCGGCTGGATGCGCGCATCGCGTACTGGGAGCAGCGCGCTTCCGACGAGGTGGCGACGATTCTCGGCGTCGATGGCATGGTCGGCAGCGGCGAGGTCGGCAACGTCGGCAAGACCTTGCGCCGCGGCTGGGATGCGCAGTTGAACCTGCGCGCGGACGAACGCTGGACGCTGTGGCTGGCGTACTCGCGGCAGCGCGCGCGCATCGTCACGCCCGATCCGAGCGCGCCGGCCACGCGCGGCAAGGAGATCGAGAACGTGCCGCGCTCTCTGGCCAGTGCCGGCGTCGACTGGCAGGCCACGCCGCGGCTGAAGCTGTCGGCGTGGGGCAACGCGCAGGGCGACTACTACGTGGAGCGCAGCAACACGCTCGGCCGCTACGGCGGCTACGCGCTGGCCAATATTGGCGCGACCTGGGCGTGGCGCGTGCAACGCGAGTTGTCGCTGCAGTTGAAGAACCTGACCGATCGCCACTACGTCTATGCCTGGTACGACAGCGGTTCGTCCGGCTATTCGCCGGGCGACGGCCGCGCGCTGTACGCCAGCCTCGGCTGGGGGTGGTGATGGCCACGCCGATGGCCGCGCCCAACCCGACCGCGGCGGCGCCGGCGCGTTTCTACCGCGCGGTGTGGCGCTGGCATTTCTACGCCGGCCTGCTGGTGCTGCCGCTGCTGGCCTGGCTGGCGCTGACCGGCGCCGCCTTCGTCTACCAGCAGCCGATCGACGGCTACTTCCATCGTGCGCTGAAGACGGTGCAGGTGCCGGCGCAGGCCCGGGCCGTCGCGCCGCAGCGGCTGCTCGATGCGGCGCTGGCGGCGCAGCCGGGACAGGCGTTGCGCTACACCACGCCGCTGCGCCGCGACGCGTCGGCGGAGGTCACCGTGGGTACGGCCGATGGCCGCCGGCTGGTGGTGTACGTGGATCCGTACCGCGCGCGCGTGCTGGGCAGCCTGCCCGAGCACGGCACGGTGGCATGGACGATCCGGCGCCTGCACAGCCTCGCCCTGGTCGGACCGTGGGCCAGCGCGCTGATCGAAGTGGCGGCCGGCTGGGCGATCCTGCTGGTGCTGACCGGCGTGTACCTGTGGTGGCCGCGCGGCCGCCGCGGCGGCGTCACGACGGTGCGCGGACGGCCGCCGCAGCGCGTGTTCTGGCGCGATACGCATGCGCTGACCGGCAGCGTGGTCGGAGCGATGCTGCTGTTCCTGGCGCTGACCGGCATGCCGTGGTCGTGGTTCTGGGGCGCGCAGGTCAACCGCCTTGCCAATGGCCATCACTATGGCTATCCGGCCGGCCTGCGCGTGGACCTGCCGATGTCCACGCAGCGCCTGAGCGATGCAGAGGTGCCGGCCTGGTCGCTGCGCCAGGCGCGCTTGCCGCAGTCGCAGCTGCCGCAGGCCGCGTCGATGCCGATGCCCGCGACGGCGGATGCGCGTTCTGCATCAAACATAGGGGACAACGGCAACGGTTCGCATGCAGAGCATGCAGAGAACGCAGAGCATGCCGCGCATGGCGCTATGGCGATGGATGCGATGGATGCGATGGCGCTGCAGCCCGGTGCGATCGGCCTGGACGCGGCGGTGGCGCAGTTCCAGGCACGCGGCATCGCCGCCGGCTACGGCGTGGCGCTGCCGCGCGGTGCGCGCGGCGTGTACACCGCGTCGGTGTATCCGCCGGAGTTGGCGCAGCAACGGGTGATTCACCTCGATCAGTACAGCGGCAAGGTGCTGCTGGACATGCGCTACGCCGACTACGGGCCGCTGGCCAAGGCGTTGGAATGGGGTATCAACGTGCACCTGGGGCAGCAGTACGGCACGTTCAATCAGCTACTGCTGATCGTCTCGTGCATTGGCATCCTGCTGTTGTGCGGCAGCGCCGCACTGATGTGGTGGAAGCGGCGGCCGGCCGGCGGGTTGGGCGTGCCGCCGCTGCCGGCGGACCAGCGCACCCTGCGCGGCGTGCTCGCGCTGCTGGCGATCGGCGGCGTGCTGTTCCCGCTGGTGGGGGTGTCGTTGGTGCTGATGCTGGCACTGGATTGGTTGCTGGTGCTGCGGCGGGAGTGAGGTGGTGCTGTTTGGACGCACGGATACGGTCAGCTCACTGGTGGCGCTGTGGAAGACATCGGTCTCAATGACATCCGAGTCCGGGAGGTTCCTCGTTCCGCTCGTCGCGACTGAAGTCGCTCCCACAGGGACTCGCGGTCAGCTCATCGGGTGCACTGCGGGAGATACTTCAGTCCCGACGGCATCCCGAAGCCGGAAGGCTCGCCGCTTCGTTCGTCGCGGCTGAAGCCGCTCCTACAGGAGGGCTGCGCGAGGCGGCTGCTGGGTGCACTGTAGGAGGGACTTCAGTCCCGACCGTATCTATCCGAAGCGGAAGGTTCGCCGCTCCGTTCGTCGCGGTTGAAACCGCTCCTGCAAAGCGCCGCGCGTAACCGGCTGTGCACTGTGAGGGGGCTTCAGTTCCGATGGCATTCGACGCCGGATGGTCTATGGCTTCGTTCGTCGCGACTGAAGTCGCTCCTACAGGGGCGTGCGGTGGCCTGTGACGCCCCGCGGCATGCGTCGCTCCTCACGCAGACTCAGACATCCTCGTGGATGCCGCATTCGCGCTTGAGGCCGAAGAAGCGGGTGTCTTCCTCGCGCATGCCCGGTTCCCAGCGGCGGGTGGTGTGGAAGTCGCCGATCGACACGTAGCCTTCCTCCCACAGCGGGTGGTAGGGCAGGCCGTGCTGCTGCATGTACTGCCACAGGTCGCGGTCGCTCCAGTCGGCGATCGGGTTGATCTTGTAGCGCTCGCCGCGCTTCTGCACGAACGGGGTCTGCGCGCGGCTGTCGGACTGGCTGCGGCGCAGGCCGGTGAACCAGGTGCCGACCTTCAGTTCGTCCAGCGCGCGGCGCATCGGCTCGACCTTGCGCAGGTTGTTGTACTGCTCGATGCCGACCATGCCCTGTTCCCACAGGCGGCCGTGGCGCGCCTCCATCCAGGCGCGGCTGACCAGCGGCCGGTACACCTTGAGGTTGAGCTTGAGCCGGTCGCTGAGCGCGTCGGCGAAGCGATAGGTCTCGGCGAACAGGTAGCCGGTGTCGATCAGGATCACCGGGATCTCCGGCAACTGCTGGGTCAGCAGATGCAGCGTCGCCGCCGATTGCGCGCCGAAGCTCGAGGACAGCGCGGCCTCGGCCGGGCCGTGTTCGAGCGCCCAGGCCACGCGCTGCACCGCAGTCATCGGCGCCAGCAGCGCGTTGACCGCGTCGAGATCCCATGCCGTCGCCGGGGCGTTGGCGGAGTCGTGTGGGGCGGAGGCGGGCAGGGCGCTCATGCGTGCAGTTCCGAAGGAATGAGATGGCGGTGGGTGGGGTAGGCAGGCAGGTCGACCAGCCCGCTGCGGTGCAGGAAATCGCCGAAGCCTTCGTCGGCATCGCGTTCGCCGGCATAGCGCGCGAACAGCGGGTCCAGCGCGTCGAGGATTTCCGGCTCGGTGATGTTCTCGCGGTACAGCGTGTTCAGGCGCTGGCCGCGGTGATCGGCGCCGAGCATCAGGTTGTAGCGGCCGGGCGCCTTGCCGACCAGCGCGATCTCGGCCAGGTACGGCCGCGAGCAGCCGTTCGGGCAACCGGAGATGCGCAGCAGGATCGGCGCCTCGCGCAATCCATGCCGGTCCAGCAACGGCTCCAGCTTGCCGGCGAAGTCGGGCAGGTAGCGCTCGGCCTCGGCCATCGCCAGGCCGCAGGTCGGCAGCGCCACGCAGGCCATCGCCGCGCGCGCCAGCGCGGTGCGCGCCTGGTTGCCGGCGTCCAGCGCATGCGCGCGCACCAGGGTGTCGACCGCCTCGCGCTGCGCGGCGGGAATGCCGGCGATGACCAGGTTCTGGTTGGAGGTCATGCGGAAATGCGCGCCATCGCCGGCGCGCTGCAGCAGTTCGGCGATCTCGCGCAGGCCGCTGAGGTGGCGCGCGCCGGCGTCATGGTCGGCGATGCGCCCGGCCGGCAGCGACAGGGTCAGGTGCGCGCGGCCGTCCTCGCCTTCGCTCCAGCCGTAGCGGTCGCCGTTGTGCGCGAAGGAAAACGCGCGGGTCGGCTGCAGCACGATGCCGGCGCGGCGCTGGATCTCGGCGACCACGACATCCAGGCCATGGTCGTCGATGGTGTACTTGAAGCGCGCGCGCTTGCGCACGGTGCGGTTGCCGAGGTCGCGCTGGGTGGTGACCACGGCGGTGGCGACGTCGAGCAGCTGGTCGCGTGCGATGAAGCCGATCACGTTGGCCACCCGCGGGTAGGTCTCGGCGTCGCCATGGGTCGCACCCATGCCGCCGCCGATGCTGACGTTGTAGCCGGCCAGTTCGCCGTCGGCGCCGGCCACGCCGATGAAGCCCAGATCGTTGGCGAACACGTCCACGTCGTTGATCGGCGGCAGCGCGAAGCCGATCTTGAACTTGCGCGGCAGGTAGGTGTCGCCGTACACCGGCTCGTCTTCGCGGCCGCTGCCGGCCACCTGCTCCTCGTCCAGCCAGATCTCGTAGTAGGCGCGGGTGTTGGGCAGCAGGTGCTCGGACACCCGCGCCGCGTCGGCGTACAGCGTGGCGTGCGCACGCGAGGCCAGCGGGTTGGCGGCGACCTGCACGTTGCGGTTGACGTCGCCGCACGCGGCCAGCGTGTCGATCAGCGCGGCGTTGATCGCCTGCATCGTCGCCTTGAGCTCGCGCTTGATCACGCCGTGGAACTGGAACGCCTGGCGCGTGGTGACGCGCAGCGAATGGTTGCCGTAGGTGGTGGCGATGGCGTCGAGCTTGAGCCACTGTTCCGGGGTGATCACGCCGCCCGGCGTGCGCGTGCGGATCATGAACTGGTAGGCCGGTTCGAGCTTCTGCCGGCGCCGCTCGTCGCGCAGGTCGCGATCGTCCTGCTGGTAGCTGCCGTGGTACTTGATCAGCGTCTGGTCGTCCTCGCGCAGCGCACCGGTCACCGGATCGGCCAGGCTCTGCAGCAGCGACCCGCGCAGGCGGCGGCTTTCGGCTTTGATGTCTTCTACGGAGTGGCTCATTTGCGGGACTCGGGACTCGGGACTGGGGACTCGGAAAAGCGCACGATCGCGTACTGAGGCTTCACCGGCTTCCGTTCTTCGAGTCCCGGGTCCCGAGTCCCGAGTCCCGACTTCTCAATAGACATCGCGCGCATACCGCCCCTCCCGCTGCAGCGAGGTGAGATAGGCCGCGGCGTCCTCGGCGCTGTGCGCGCCGTGTTCGACCACGATCTGCTGCAGCGTGGCGTGCACGTCCTTGCCCATGCCGATCGCGCCGCACACGTACAGGTGCGCGCCGTTCTGCAGCCAGTCGTAGACGTCACGGCCGTGCTCGCGCAGGCGCTGCTGCACGTAGACCTTGTGCGGCAGGTTGCCGTCGCGCAGCGGCTGCACGTCGCGCGAGAACGCCAGGTCCAGCCGCTGCAGTTCGCCGCTGCGCAGCGCCTGCTGCCACTCGGCCTGGTACAGAAAGTCCTGGTTGAAGTGGCGGGCGCCGAAGAACAGCCAGTTGCGGCCGCCGGCGCCGCTCTCGGCGCGTTCCTGGACGAAACCGCGGAACGGGGCCACGCCGGTGCCGGGGCCGATCATCAGGATGTCGCGGCTGCCGTCGGCGGGCACCCGGAAGCGTTCGTTGGGTTCGATGTAGACCGCGGCGCTGTCGCCTTCGGCCAGGGCGGCGAGATGGCCGCTGGCCGCGCCGCCATGGGCGTGGCCGTGCGCCTGGTAGGCCAGCACGTCGACGGTGAGGTGGACTTCCTCGCCGACCCGCTTGCGGCTGGAGGCGATCGAATACAGACGCGGGGCCAGCGGCCGCAGCGCGTCCAGCAGCGCGCTGTGGTCCCAATCCGCCGGCCAGCGTCGCAGCACGTCGATCACCTGGTGATCGTCCAGCAACGCCGCCAGACCGGCGGTCTGGGTAGGGTCGAGCAGCTGGTCAAGCGCCGGCGCGGCTGAGCGACGGGCGACCGCGGCCAGGAACGGCCGCGATGCCCGGGTCAGTTCGCGATGCGCGGCGAGCCACTCGTGCAGGGGCAGAGTTTCCGCATCGACGGTGACGTGCGCATGACCGTCCAGTCGCGTCGCCGTCAAGACCGCCTCGACCAGCGCCGGCGGGTTGCGGTGGCGGATGCCCAGCGCGTCGCCGGGCTCGTAGTGCAGGCCGCTGCCGGCCAGCGACAGCTCCAGGTGGCGCACGTCCTTGTCGGCGTCGCCATGCGCGGCATAGCGCGGGCCCTTGAAATCGCGGCCGCTGATGCGCTGGTTGGCCAGCACCTCGGCGGCGAACGGGCGCGCGTGGCTCCAGCTGGCGGTGGCGGCGCCGCGCAGCGGGGTCACCGTCGCCGACGGTGCGGCCGCGCTCTTCAGCAGTTCGCGCGCCTGCGCCAGCGCCTGCGTGCGCCACGGCGTCGCCACGGTGTCGATGTCCAGGTCGGCCTCGCCCAGCGGGACCACCCGCTGCGCGCCGAGTTCGGCCAGGCGCGCATCGATGCGCTTGCCGATGCCGCAGAAGTCGGCGTAGCTGGAATCGCCCAGGCCCAGCACCGCGTACTTCAGCTCGGGCAGCTTGGGCGCGCGCCGGCCCTGCAGGAACTCGACCAGGCCGATCGCATCGTCCGGCGGATCGCCTTCGCCCTGGGTGCTGATGACCACGTACAGCAAACGCTCGTTGGCCAGTTCGCGGGTCGGGTAGGCGTCGGCGCGCAGCACCCGCACCGTCAGCCCGGCCGCTTCGGCGTCGGCGGCCAGCTGTTCGGCGGCGCGGCGCGCGTTGCCGGTCTGGCTGCCGTAGACCACGCTCAGCCGCTGCGCGCTCTGGCCGGCCGCCGCACCGCCCGGCAGCACCGCCAGCGATGGCGGCGCATGGCCCTGGCCCTGGGCCAGGCCGGCGGCATAGCCGGATAGCCACCACAGGCTGGCCGCATCCAGCCCCTCCACCGTCCGCGCCAGCAGCGCCTTGCGCTCGTCGGGCAAGGGGCTGGGCGGCAACGCGGGCGAGGCGGCGGTCATGACCGGTCCGGGTGGGAAGAAGGGATGACCGATGTTAGGGATCCGTTGCGCAGCGCAGAAAGGAGCAGGGGTTATCGGCTTATGCCCCCCGCTTATTTCAGTGCCCGCCTGGCGCATCACACACTGCCGGCCCCGGTCGCCCCAGGCGCCGCGGGCGCTGCTACCCTCGGCACATCCCCTTTCCAATGAGCCTCGCGTTGTCCCCGATGCAGTCTTCCGCCCTGTCCCACCTCGACCGGCTCGAGGCCGAAAGCATCCACATCCTGCGCGAGGTGGCGGCCGAGTTCCGCAATCCGGTGCTGCTGTATTCGGTCGGCAAGGACAGCTCGGTGCTGCTGCACCTGCTGCTGAAGGCGTTCGCGCCGGCGCCGCCGCCGATCCCGCTGCTGCACGTGGACACGCGCTGGAAGTTCCGCGAGATGATCGCGTTCCGCGACCGCCGCGCCGCCGAGACCGGGGTGGACCTGCGGGTGCACATCAATCCCGATGGCATCGCCCAGGACATCGGCCCGTTCACCCACGGCGCCACCGTGCATACCGACGTGATGAAGACCCAGGGCCTGAAGCAGGCGCTGGACCAGGGCAGGTTCGACGCGGCGATCGGCGGGGCGCGCCGCGACGAGGAGAAGGCGCGGGCCAAGGAGCGGGTGTTCTCGTTCCGCAACGACAAGCATCGCTGGGACCCGAAGAACCAGCGCCCGGAGCTGTGGAATCTGTACAACGCCCGGGTCCATGCGGGCGAGAGCGTGCGCGTGTTCCCGCTGTCCAACTGGACCGAGCTGGACATCTGGCTGTACATCTACCGCGAGTCGGTTCCGGTGGTGCCGCTGTATTTCGCGGCCGAGCGCCCGGTGGTGGAGCGCGACGGCGCGCTGATCCTGGTCGACGACGCGCGGCTGCCGCTGCGCGAGGGCGAAGTGCCGCAGTTGCGGCATGTGCGCTTCCGCACCCTGGGCTGCTATCCGCTGACCGGCGCGATCGAATCGCAGGCCGACACGCTGGAGAAGATCATCGCCGAGATGTTGCTGGCGACCTCGTCGGAGCGGCAGGGGCGGGTGATCGATCAGGATCCGGGCGCGTCGATGGAGAAGAAGAAGTTGGAGGGGTATTTCTGATGGCTATTCATGCGGGACTCGGGACTCGGGACTCGGGACTCGAAAAAGCACCGGAACTTGAGACCCCAGATTCGGCCGTTGGGCGACTGTCTGCGTCCGGCGCGGACTCTCAGTTCGCGGGGTCGTCCGAGTCCCGAGTCCCGAGTCCCGAGTCCCGCGGCGACGGCGGCAACGCCATCGCCGCCTACCTGCAACAGCACGAACAAAAACCGCTGCTGCGCTTCATCACCTGCGGCAGCGTCGACGACGGCAAGAGCACCTTGATCGGGCGCCTGCTGTACGACAGCAAGCGCCTGTTCGACGACCAGCTCGCAGCGCTCAGCGCCGACAGCAAGCGCCACGGCACCCGTGGCGGCGAGATCGACTACGCGCTGCTGCTCGACGGCTTGGCCGCCGAGCGCGAGCAGGGCATTACCATCGACGTGGCCTACCGCTACTTCGATACCGACCGGCGCAAGTTCATCGTCGCCGACTGCCCCGGCCACGAGCAGTACACCCGCAACATGGCCACCGGCGCGTCCAGCGCCGACGTGGCGGTGGTGCTGGTCGATGCGCGCAAGGGCCTGCTGACCCAGACCCGCCGCCACAGCTACATCGTCTCGCTGCTCGGCATCCGCCACGTGGTGCTGGCGGTCAACAAGATGGACCTGGTCGGCTTCGACCAGGCCACCTTCGACGCGATCGCCGCCAGCTACCGGGCGCTGGCCGCGCAGCTGGGCATCGCCCAGGTGCAGTGCATCCCGCTGTCGGCGCTGGACGGCGACAACCTGTCGCAGCGGTCCGCGCGCACGCCCTGGTACGCCGGCCCGGCCTTGCTCGAACACCTGGAAGGCCTGGACCTGGAAGCGCGCGACGCCGACAGCGGCCTGCGCCTGCCGGTGCAATGGGTCAATCGCCCGAACCAGCAGTTCCGCGGTTTCGCCGGCACGCTCGCGGCCGGCCAGGTGCGCCCGGGCGATGCGGTGGTGGTGCTGCCGTCGGCGCGCCGCTCCACCGTGGCGCGGGTGCTCGACGGCAACGGCGATGTCGCGCACGCGGTGGCCGGGCAGGCGGTGACGCTGACCCTGGCCGACGAGATCGACATCAGCCGCGGCGACGTCATCGCCGCCGCCGGCGACCCGCCGGAAGTGGCCGACCAGTTCGCCGCGCACGTGCTGTGGATGGACGATGCCGCGTTGCTGCCGGGGCGCCCGTACTGGCTCAAGCTCGGCACCCGCACCGTGTCGGCCAGCGTCAGCGAGATCAAGCACCGCATCGACGTGAACACGCAGGAGCGGCTGGCGGCCAAGCGCCTGGAGCTCAACGAGGTCGGCTACTGCAACCTGGCGCTGGACGAACCGATCGCGTTCGAGCCGTACGTGCGCAACCGTGCGCTCGGCGGTTTCATCCTGATCGACCGGCAGAGCAACGCCACCGTCGCCGCCGGCACGCTCGACTTCGCGCTGCGCCGCGCCGGCAACGTGCACTGGCAACACCTGGACGTGGACAAGGCGGCGCGCGCACGGATCAAGGGCCAGGCGCCGAAGGTGCTGTGGTTCACCGGCCTGTCCGGCGCCGGCAAGTCGACCATCGCCAACCTGGTCGAGAAGCGGCTGCATGCGCAGGGCCGGCACACCTTCCTGCTCGATGGCGACAACGTCCGCCACGGCCTCAACCGCGACCTCGGCTTCACCGACGAGGACCGGGTGGAGAACATCCGCCGCGTCGCCGAGGTCGCCAGGCTGATGGCCGACGCCGGGCTGATCGTGCTGGTCAGCTTCATCTCGCCGTTCCGCGCCGAGCGCGCGATGGCGCGGTCGCGTTTCGAGGACGGCGAGTTCGTCGAGGTGTTCGTCGACGTGCCGCTGCACGTGGCCGAGGCGCGCGACGTCAAGGGGCTGTACGCCAAGGCGCGCGCCGGGCAGATCCCCAACTTCACCGGCATCGATTCGCCGTACGAGGCGCCGGCGCAGCCGGAACTGCACCTGCAGGCCGATGGCGACAACGCCGAGGCGCTGGCGGCGCGGGTGCTGGCCTGGCTGGACGCGCAGGACTGAGCTGCGGCAGCGCGCTGTCCGGCGCACACCGGTAGCTGCGTCGCGTTCGCCGCGAGCGCGACGCGCTGCAGCGCGCATGCAGGGACCGGCGCTACACCGGCCCGCGCGCACGCGCATGGGTCCTCGGCCACATGACACCCGGCGCCGCGCGTGCTTAAGTCCACGGCTCCTCGCCGTCGAAGAAGCCGTCCCATGGCCCGCCTGTCGCTTTCCTTGTTGCCCTCTGTGTTGGCGCTGTGCTGCGGCGCGGCTTTTGCGCAGGCGCCCGACGCGGTGCCGAGCGGGCGCCTGCCGCCCTGGGCGGTGCCGCAGCACTACGCGCTGGACCTGAAGATCGACCCGGCGCAGCCCTCATTCAGCGGCACCGCCACGATCCGCGTGCGGCTCGCGCAGGCGTCCGACCACCTCTGGCTGCACGGCAAGGAATTGCGCGTCGCCAAGGCCACGCTGCGCACCGCCACCGGCACGCCGTTCGCGGTGCGCTACGCGCAGGCCGACGCGCAGGCCGGCGTGGCGCGCATCGCGTTCGGTCGCGTGCTGCAGCCGCAGGAACTGACCCTGACGATCGCCTACAGCGCCCCGCTCAACCAGCAGTTGCAGGGTCTGTACCAGGTCAGATACCAGGGCCATGCGTATGCGCTCACGCAGATGGAGCCGATCAGCGCGCGCTACGCGTTCCCGGGCTTCGACGAGCCGTCGCTGAAGACCCCGTTCGCGCTGCGCCTGACCGTGCCCGAGGCCGACCAGGCCCTGGCCAACACCCAGGCCGTCGCCACCAGTCCCGCCGGCAAGGGCTGGAAGACGGTGCGCTTCGCCGAGACCGAGCCGCTGCCGACCTACCTGGTCGCCTACGGCGTCGGCCCGTGGGACGTGGTCGACGCACCGGCGCTGCCGGCCACGCCGCAGCGCGCGCACGCCACGCCGCTGCGCGGCGTCACCGCGCAGGGCCAGGGGCCGCGCATCCGGCGCGCGCTGGAACAGACCCCGGCCATCATCACCGCGCTCGAGGACTACTACGGCTTCGGCTATCCGTTCGACAAGCTCGACCTGGTGGCCGCGCCGGATTTCTCCGCCGGCGCGATGGAGAACCCGGGCTTCGTCACCTTCCGCGACTGGTTGCTGCTGCTGGACGAGGATTCGCCGCGGCGCAACTTGCAGGGCTCGTTCAACGTCACCGCGCACGAACTGGCGCACCAGTGGACCGGCGACACGGTCACCATGACCTGGTGGGACGACCTGTGGCTCAACGAGGCGTTCGCCACCTGGATGCAGCAGAAGATCACCATGCAGCTGCGCCCGGAGTACCGCGCCGACCTGGACCGCGTCGCATCCGCGCAGACCGCGATGGACAACGACAGCCTGGTCAGCGCGCGCAAGATCCGCCAGCCGATCACCGGCAACGGCGACATCGAGACCGCATTCGACAGCATCACCTACAAGAAGGGTGCGGCGGTGCTGGGGATGTTCGAGGCCTTCGTCGGCGCCGACACCTTCCGCACCGGGATGCGCAGCTACATCGCCGCGCACCGCTTCGGCAACGCTACCGCCGACGACCTGATCGATGCGATCGCCGTGGCGGCCGGCAAGGGCGACGACTTCAAGGCCGCCTTCCGCAGTTTCCTCGACCAGCCCGGCGTGCCCTACGTGCAGGCCCGGCTGGAGCCCGGCAGGCAGGGCGCGGTGCTGCGGCTGCAGCAGCAGCGCTACCTGCCGCTGGGCTCCAGCGGCGAGGCCGCGCGCAGCTGGGGCCTGCCGGTGTGCGTGAAGTACGGCACCGCGCAAGGCGCGCGACGCGCCTGCACGATGCTGTCCGGCGCCGACGGCAGCATCGTGCTGCAGGGCGCCGACAAGAACAGTTGGGTGCTGCCGAACGCCGAGGGCGCCGGCTATTACCGCTTCGGCCTGCCGAAGGCGCAGCTGGACACGCTGGGCCGCCACCTGGATGCGCTCGGCGACGCCGAAAAGCTCGCCTATGCCGATGCCATCGACGCGGCGTTCCGCAGGGGCGATGCCGACAGCGCCGACGTGGTCGCGGCGATGCAGCGGCTGGCGCCGGCACCGGCCGCGCCGGTGGCGACCGCGCTGGTCGACCGCTTCGGCTGGATCTGGCGCGTGTTGGCGACCGACGACGCCCAACGTGCCGCGCTGCGCAGCCAGGCCGAACAGGCGTTTGGTGCGCGCCTGCAGGCGCTGGGCTACCGGCGCCGCGCCAGCGACAGCGCCGACGACGTGGCGCTGCGCACGGATCTGGCCAGCCTGCTCGGCGTGGAGCTGGGCGTGCCGGCGGTGCGCCAGGCGCTGCTGGCGCAGGGCGATGCGGTGCTGGCCGGCAGCAACGGCCGTGGCCCGGACTTCGCCGCCGCCGATCCGGACCTGCTCGGCAGTGCGTTGGCGGTGGCGGTGCAGGAGCGCGGCGACGCGGCCGTGGACGCGCTGCTGGCGGCGCTGCGCAGTCATGGCGAACCGGCGCAGCGCAACGCGATGATCGCTGCGCTGTCGATGGTGCGCGATCCGCGGCAACTGCAGAAGGTGCGCGATGTCGCGCTGACCGACGCGGTCAAGGTCGGCGAGATGACGAGCCTGCTGATGGGCGCGCATGCCGATGCCGCCACCCATGAATCCATGTGGAGCTGGTACACCGCCCACTTCGACCGCCTCGTCGCGCGGTCCGGGTCCTTCGACGGCGGCCGCCTGCCGGCGCTGGCCGCGTCTGGCGGCTGCGAGGTGGCCGAGGCCGAGCGCCTCGAGGCGTTCTTCGCGCCACGCCTGCAACAGCTCAGCGGCGCCGATCGCGGCCTGGCGCAGACCGCCGAGACGATCCGGCTGTGCAGCGCGCTGCGGCAGCAGCAGCGCGCCGCGCCGCTCGTGCGCTGAGGCACGGATGCCGCCGCGCCGGCATTGCCGGCCGCGGCGATGTTGCGCATGCTATGGCAGCAGGGATGCGGTAGGGATCCGCGGCGACCGCTCCGGAGGCCGTGTCCACGCGGCGGCGGCGCGAGTGGCGCAGCGGCCGCACGACGTTCAGGGGGAACGCGTGGATCCGAAGATGCAGGCCTTGCTGGCCAGGACCAATGTCACCGAGCTGGTCGCGCCGGCGGCCGTGGAACAGGTGACCGATCAGCCGGTGCGCCCGGAACCGCCACCGACGCAGCGTCCGCTGTATTCCACCAGCGATCCGTTCCAGTACCACCTGGCGACCACCGAGATCGTCGGCAAGCTGCAGGACCGGCGGACCAAACCGGCGTTGCGGGTGTTCGGCTGGTTCGTCTTTGGCCTGCCGATGGCGGTGTTCGGCGTGCTGCTGTTGCAGCTGACTTGGTACGACAGCGCGCTGCAGGCGTGGAAGATCCCGCACAGCGCCGGCCAGGCGCTGCGCGCGCTGTTCGGCAGCGCTTGCGCGCTCGCGTTCATGGCGGCGTACCCGTACTTCACCCGCCGTCGCGGGTCCGGCTCCGCCTGAGCGGGTAATCCGGTTCGATGACCTGGCGCCTGCACCGCCAGTGGCGTGGCGGCAGGCGCTGGCGAAGGGCGTCCGGCGGCGCTGGCAAGGGTCGTTGGTCATGGCCGGTCTGTGTCAACGACCGTCACGTCGTCCCGTTAAACTGGGCTAAACCTCTTGCGTCCGGGATGCTCATGCCGCACCGACCACGCGCCGGCGTCCGCCTGGCGTGCCTCGTCTCGCTGTCCATCGCCCTGATCGCCTGCGGCAAGCCGCCCGCGCCGGCGAAGACCGCCGACGCCGTGCCGGTGACGCTGCAGACGGCGGCGGTGCGGCCGTGGAGCGACAGCCTGTCGTCGCTGGGCACGGTCAAGGCGCGCGAATCGGTGACGCTGACCGCCAAGGTCAGTGAGATCGTGGAGCGGGTGCATTTCGACAGCGGCCAGGAGGTGGCGGCCGGCGCGCCGCTGGTGACGCTGCGCGGGCAGAGCCAGCAGGCCGCGCTGCGCGAGGCCGAGGCCACCTTCACCGAGGCCGAGCAGCTGTACCGGCGGCAGAGTGAGCTGGTCGGCCGGCAGCTGGTGTCGCGCGCGCAGCTGGACACGCAACGCGCGCTGCGCGATGCCGCCGAGGCGCGGGTGCTGCAGATGCGCGCGGACATCGGCGACCGCAGCGTGCGCGCGCCGTTCGCCGGCGTGCTCGGCCTGCGCCAGATCAGCCCCGGCTCGCTGCTGACCCCGGATGCGACGATCGCCACGCTCGACGACGTGGCGCGGGTCTACGTGGACTTCCAGGTGCCCGAGGCGGCGATGGCCTCGGTGGCGGTCGGCGACAAGGTCGGCGGCGCCAGCGTGGCCTATCCGGGGCGCAGCTTCGAGGGCGTCGTCAGCACCGTCGATGCGCGGGTGGACAGCGCCACCCGCGCGATCACCGTGCGCGCCGATTTCGACAACGCCGACCGCGCGCTGCGCCCGGGCATGCTGATGGACGTGCGCCTGTACCGCCCCGAGCGGCAGGCGCTGGTGATCCCGGAGATCGCGGTGGTGCAGGTCGGCCGCGAGTCGTTCGTGTACCGGGTCGGTGCCGACGGCAAGGTCGAGCGCGTCGACGTGCGCACCGGGGTGCGCCGCAGCGGCCTGGTCGAGATCCTGGACGGGCTGGCCGCCGGCCAGCGCATCGTCGTCGACGGCACCGGCAAGCTGCGCCCGGGCGTGGCGGTGGTCGATACCGCCGCGGCGGCGCCCGGCGCCGGTGGCGCGAACGGCGCCGCGGACCGCGGCCGATGAAACTGTCGGACGTCTCGATCACGCGGCCGGTGTTCGCCGCGGTGATGAGCCTGCTGCTGGTGGTACTGGGGGTGATGGCGTACAGCCGCCTGACCCTGCGCGAGCTGCCGGCGATCGATCCGCCGATCGTCTCGGTGGAGGTTCGCTATCCCGGCGCATCGGCGGCGGTGGTGGAAAGCCGCATCACCCAGGTGCTGGAGGATGCGCTGGCCGGCATCGAAGGCATCGAGACGATCGAGGCGCGCAGTTCCAACGGCGTGGCCGACATCAGCATCGAGTTCCGCGTCAGCCGCGACATCGAGGCCGCCGCCAACGACGTGCGCGATGCGGTCAGCCGGGTGCTGGACCGCATGCCGGACGAAGCCGATCCGCCGGAGATCGCCAAGGTCGAGGCCGATGCCGACGCCATCATCTGGCTCAACATGAGCTCCAGCACGATGGATGCGCTGCAGCTGTCCGACTATGCCGAGCGCTACGTGGTCGACCGCCTGTCCAGCATCGACGGCGTGGCCCAGGTGCGGCTGGGCGGGCGCCAGCGCTATGCGATGCGGATCTGGCTGGAGCGCGACCAGTTGGCCGCGCGCGGGCTCACCGTCGCCGACGTGGAAGCGGCGCTGGCGCGCGAGAACGTGGAACTGCCGGCCGGGCGGCTGGAATCGGCCGACCGCGATTTCACCCTGCGCGTGGAGCGCGGCTACCGCACGCCGGCGGACTTCGCCGCGATCCCGCTGCGCAAGGGCGGCGACGGCTACGTGGTGCGGCTGGGCGACGTGGCCAAGGTGGAGCTGGCCTCGGCCGAACGCCGCGCCTATTTCCGCAGCAACGGCGTGCCCAACGTCGGCCTGGGCATCGTCAAGACTTCCACCGCCAACAGCCTGGACGTGGCCCGCGCCGCGCGCGCGGCCGCGCAGCAGATCCAGCAGAGCCTGCCCAAGGGCACCAACATCTTCGTCGCCTTCGACACCACCGTGTTCATCGATGCCTCGGTGGAGCGCGTGTACCACACGCTGATCGAGGCGGTGGTGCTGGTGCTGGTGGTGATCTGGCTGTTCCTGGGCAGCGTGCGCGCCGCGCTGATCCCGGCGGTGACGGTGCCGGTGTGCCTGATCGCCGCGTTCATCGCGCTGTACGCGTTCGGCTTCTCGATCAACCTGCTGACCCTGCTCGCGCTGGTGCTGTGCATCGGCCTGGTGGTGGACGATGCGATCGTGGTGGTGGAGAACATCCAGCGCCGCGTCGACCTGGGCGAGCCGGCGCTGGTCGCCGCGCGGCGAGGCACCGCGCAGGTCGCGTTCGCGGTGATCGCCACCACCGCGGTGCTGGTGGCGGTGTTCCTGCCGGTGGGCTTCCTGGAGGGCAACACCGGCCGGCTGTTCCGCGAGCTGGCGGTGGCGCTGGCCGCGGCGGTGGCGATCTCCGCGTTCGTCGCGCTGACGCTGACGCCGATGATGTCGTCCAAGCTGCTCAAGGCGCACGCCAAGGAGAAGCCCAACCGCGTGCATGGCTGGATCGAGGCGCGCTTGCAGGGCATCAGCAACCGCTACCGGCGCGTGCTCGAGCGCCACGTCGGCCGCTACTGGCTGTTCGGCGCGCTGATGCTGGCGGCGGTCGCCGCCAGCGCATTGCTGGCGCGGAGCATTCCGTCGGAACTGGCGCCGGCGGAGGACCGCGGGTCGTTCCAGGTCATGATCGATGCGCCCGAGGGCGCCGGTTTCGACTACACCGTCGGGCAGATGCACCAGGTGGAGGGCATCCTCGATCGCCACCGCGGCGAGGACAAGCCGATCCGGCGCGCCAACCCGCGCGTGCCCGGCAGTTTCGGCGTCAGCGAGGAGATGCATACCGGGCGGGTCAGCGTGTTCCTGCAGGACTGGGGACAGCGCGAGGTGGCCACCGCCGACGTCGCCGCGCAGCTGCAGCAGGAACTGGCCGCGCTGCCCGGCGTGCGCGCGCGCACCCAGGTCGGCGGCGGCCTGGTCAACAGCCGCGGGCAGCCGTTCCAGATCGTGCTCGGCGGCCCCGACTACGCCGAGATCGCGCAATGGCGCGACCGCATCCTGGCGCGCATCGGCGACAACCCGGGCCTGGTCGGCGCCGATTCGGACTACAAGGAAACCCGGCCGCAGATGCGCGTGGAGATCGACCGCCAGCGCGCCGCCGACCTCGGCGTGCCGGTCACCGAGATCGGCCGCGCCCTGGAAACGCTGATGGGCGCGCGCCAGGTCACCACCTTCGTCGACAACGGCGAGGAATACGACGTGATGCTGCAGGCCAGCCGCGACGGCCGCGCCACCCCGGACGACCTGGCCGCGATCCGCGTGCGCGCCGATGGCGGCCAGCTGATCCCGCTGTCCAACCTGGTGACGCTGCGCGAGGTCGCCGAGCCGGGCAACCTGCACCGCTTCAACCGCTTGCGCGCGATCACCATCAACGCCGGCCTGGCCCCGGGCTATCCGCTCGGCGAGGCGATCGTCTGGGCGCAGCAGGTGGCGCGCGAGGAGCTGCCGGACTACGCGCAGATCGACTGGAAGGGCGAATCGCGCGAATACCAGAAGGCCGGCGGCGCGGTGCTGCTGACCTTCGCGCTGGCGCTGCTGATCGTGTACCTGGTGCTGGCGGCGCAGTTCGAGAGCTTCATCCATCCGCTGGTGATCATGCTCACTGTGCCGCTGGGGGTGCTCGGCGCGCTGATCGGCCTGGCGCTCAGCGGCGGCACGCTCAACCTGTTCAGCCAGATCGGCATCGTCATGCTGGTCGGGTTGGCGGCCAAGAACGGCATCCTGATCGTGGAGTTCGCCAACCAGTTGCGCGACGAGGGCCGCAGCGTGCGCGAGGCCATCGTCGAATCGTCGGCGGTGCGGCTGCGGCCGATCCTGATGACCTCGCTGGCCACCGTGGTCGGCGCGATCCCGCTGGTGGTCGCCGGCGGACCCGGCTCGGCCAGCCGCGCCACCATCGGCATCGTGGTGATCTTCGGGGTGTCGGTGTCCACGCTGTTGTCGCTGTTCGTGGTGCCGGCGTTCTACGCGCTGCTGGCGCCGTACACGCGTTCGCCGGACGCGCTGAAGCAACGCCTGCAGCACTTGGAGGCGCAGACGCCGTCGGTGGGCGGCCACGCCTGAGCGCGGCGCCGGCGCGGCTCAGTGCGGCTCCGGCTGCGCCTGGGCCAGCCGCTGCGGCGCGCGGCGCGGCGCCTGCAGTGCCTGCACGAACTGCGCGGCGATCACCGCCCCGGCGAAGTGGCGCTGCACGAACTGGCGGCCGGCCTGTCCCATGCGCTGGCGCCGCGGCGCATCGCACATGCGCACGATCGCGTCGCGCCAGGCGCCCACGTCGCCCGGCGGCAACAGTTCGCCGCTGACGCCGGCCTCCAGCGTCTCCACCGCGCCGCCGATACGGCTGGCCAGCACCGGCACTTCGCTGGCCTGTGCCTCCACCGAGACCCGGCCGAAGGTTTCCGGCGCCAGCGACGGAAACGCCAGCATCGACATCGCGTTGTAGTAGGGAGTGGCGTCGTTGACCCAGCCGACGAAGCGGTGCCGTGCGGACGTAGCCTGGCCGCTGCTCTGCGCATGCAGGCGCGCCGCATCAGGGCCGTCGCCCAGCCACAGGCAATGCAGTGCCGGTTCGACCGCCATCGCCGCGGACACCGCTTCCATCAGAGGAAAGATGCCCTTGCCGACCTGCAGGCGGCCGCTGTAGCCGACCACGATCGCCTCCTCGGGCAGGCCGAGCATGGCGCGGACCTGGCGGCCGCGCTGCGGATCCGGTCGCAGGCTGTCCATGTTCACCGGGTTGTACAGCACCTGCACCAGCGCCTCGGGCACGCCGCGTTGCAGATAGGCCTGCCGCGCATAGCGCGATACCGCGAAGAAGCGCGCGGCCAGGCGCGGGATCGCGTAGCCGGAGAAGGCGCGCATCGCCGGCGCGCGATGCCGGAACAGCGCCACACGCACGCCGAGCGCGTGGCCGGCCAGCAGCAACGGCCAGTACTCCTTGCCGAAATTGCCGACCAGCCAATCCGGCCGCAGGCGCCGCGCCAGGCGCAGCAGCGGTGCGTAGCCAGCCGGATCGAGCGCGTTGCGAAAGTGGCCGAAATGCACCTGGATCCCGCTGCGGTCGAGTTCCTCGGCGATCAGCCCGCCTGCGCAGGCGACGACCTCGACGTGGTGGCCGGCGCCGGCCAGTGCCTGCGCCAAGGCCACGAAATGCGTCGCCGCGCCGGTGTTCTCGGGATTGGTGCCGACGAACAGGAAGTTCATGCGCGCCGGTCCTCGTAGCCGGTCAGCGCGCGCAGCGCGAACTGCGGCAGCAGGTGGTGCCGCGCCACCTGGATGCGCGGATAGCGCCAGGGGTCCGAGCCGGGCACGGCGCGGCCGCGCCGGGTGCTGGTCGCGGCGACATAGCCGGCCTCGCGCACCGCCGCGGCGACGCGCGCGTCCACATCGCCGTACGGATAGCAGAACTGGGCGACGGGTTCGCCGAGCAGGTCCTCCAGTTCGCGCTTGCAGCCGCCGATCTCCTCGCGCAGCGCGGCATCGCTGCAGGCGGTCAGGCGCGGATGCGAACGGGTGTGCGCGCCGATCTCCATGCCGGCGCTGCGCCATTGGCGCAGTTCGGCCAGGGTCATCAGCGGCTTCTCGATGCCGAGTTTCTGCGCGTCCCAGTCGTTGTGGCGGCCGATGCTGCCGCTGACCGCGTAGACGGTGGCGCTGAAGCCCAGCCGTTGCAGCACCGGCAGCGCCGCATGCAGGTTGTCGGCGTAGCCGTCGTCCAGTGTCACCACCGCGATCCGGCCGCGGCGTTCGCCGCGCAGGTACGGCGCGGCTTCGGACATCGACACGCCGCGGTAGCCCAGCCGCCGCAGCAGCCGCATCTGCCGGGCGAAGCGCGCCGGCGCCACGTACAGGCTGCGGTACACCTGCAGCTGCGGCGGCGCCTGCGCGATGTTGTGGTACATGAAGATCGGAATCCGTGCGGCAGCGGCGGAGGGCGCGGGATGCATCGGGACGGCTCGTGACGATCGCGGGGGAGGGGAGGGCGCAGTGCATTAGCGCGCGCAGACCTTTCGGCGGCCTGTCGCGCGTCGGAGTCGCGACGGCAGCGGCGAGAGGCGCCGCTGCGACACGTCGCGGCGGTGCCTCTGCGGCGCACATGCCCTGCCGACAGGCACGCAATGCTCCGGTTATGCTCGGCCGCTCATCCGCACGAGAGACCGCTGATGCCCGATGACACCTGCGCCGCGGCCTGGCGCGAGCTGCGCCTGAGCGTGGACGACATGCAGCTGCGCCGTTGGCGCCGCGACGATCTCGATGCGCTGCTGCGCCATGCCGACGATGCGCAGGTGGTGCGCGGACTCAGCGAGCGCTTCCCGCATCCCTACACCCGCGCCGACGGCGAAGCGTTCTTGGGCGGGCACGTGGTCGACCTGAGCCAGCCGGTGCTGGCGATCGAGATCGGCGGCGAGGCCTGCGGCGGCATCGCCCTGCGCCCCGGCCACGGCGAGCGCGCGCATGCGGCGGAACTGGGCTACTGGCTGGGGCGCCAGCACTGGGGCCAGGGCCGGATGACGCGGATCGTCGCCGCGTACCTGGACTGGGCGGTTCCCGCGCTCGGGCTGTTGCGCGTGGAGGCCAGCGTGCTGGACGGCAACGCGGCCTCGGCGCGGGTGCTGGAGAAGAACGGGTTCGTGCGCGAAGGCGTGCGCCGCGGCGCGCTGCGCAAGCAGCAACGGCTGCACGACCTGCTCTTGTTCGGCCGCCTGCACGTGCCGCGGTGAACGCCGCGCTTCGCGGTCATCGCCGATTCATGCACAATCGAACCAGCCCCCGTCGCCGGGGCATCCTTCTTGCGCCTCGGGGAACTGCGTGGAATCGATCATCACAGCATTGAACGGCTTGATCTGGAGCAAGGCGCTGATCTTCATGTGCCTGGCCGCCGGCCTATACTTCACCATCCGCACCCGCTTCATGCAGGTGCGCGGCTTCGTCGAGATGCTGCGGCTGACCATCGGCGGGCAGAAATCCGACGCCGGCGTGTCCTCGTTCCAGGCGCTGGCGATGTCCATGGCCGGCCGCATCGGCATCGGCAACATCGCCGGCGTGGCCACCGCCATCGCCTTCGGCGGGCCGGGCGCGATCTTCTGGATGTGGGTGATGGGCTTCTTCGGCGCCTCCACCTCGTACATCGAATCGACCCTGGCGCAGATCTACAAGGTCAAGGACGCCGACGGCCGCTACCGCGGCGGTCCGGCCTACTACATCGAAAAGGCGATGGGCCTGAAGTGGTACGCGCTGCTGTTCGCGATCGCCACCATCGCCGCCACCGGCTTCCTGATGCCCGGCGTGCAGGCCAACGCGATCGCCGACAGCGTGGTCAACGCCTGCCGCGGCGGCCCGCTGTGCGGCCCGCTCGACGGGCTGTGGATGGGGCTGCCGGCAGCGCAGGCGCTGAAGCTGGGCATCGGCATCACCGTCGCGCTGCTGCTGGCGGTGATCATCTTCGGCGGGGTCAAGCGCATCGCCAACTTCGCCGAGATCGTGGTGCCGTTCATGGCGCTGGGCTACATCCTGATGGCACTGGTGGTGATGGCGCTCAACGCCGAGCGCGTGCCGGAGATGTTCTCGCTCATCTTCCGCAGCGCGTTCGGCGCGCACGCCGCGTTCGGCGCGCTGCTGGGCCTGGCGGTGGAGTGGGGGGTCAAGCGCGGCATCTACGCCAACGAGGCCGGGCAGGGCACCGGTCCGCACGCCGCCGCGGCGGCCGAGGTCTCGCACCCGGCCAAGCAGGGCTACGTGCAGGCGTTCGCGATCTACTTCGACACGATGATGGTGTGCACCGCGACCGCGTTCCTGATCCTGGCCACCGGCAAGTACAACGTGTACGCGCCCAGCGGCGGCGAGCCGCTGTTCTCCGGCCTGCGCGGCGTGCAGGAAGGCCCGGGCTACGCGCAGGCCGCGGTGGACGCGATCCTGCCCGGCTGGGGCGCGGGCTTCGTGGCGCTGGCGCTGTTCTTCTTCGCCTTCACCACGATCATGGCCTATTACTACATGGCCGAGACCAACCTCAGCTACATCAACGGCAACCGCCGGCGCCCGCTGACCGTGCTGGTGCTGCGGCTGGGCATCCTGGGCATGGTGATCTTCGGCGCGTTCCACGACGCCAAGCTGGCGTGGTCGCTGGGCGACATCGGCGTGGGCCTGATGGCCTGGCTCAACATCATCGCCATCCTGATCCTGCAGAAGCCGGCGCTGCTGGCGTTGCGCGACTACGAGCGGCAGAAGAAGGCCGGGCTGGACCCGGTGTTCGATCCGGTGCCGCTGGGTATCAAGAACGCCGACCTGTGGCACGAGCGCCTGCAGCAGGCGCCGCGCAAGGAGTGATCGGCGTAGGCCGTGCCCAGGCATGACCGGGCCAGCACGCGGCACTGCGCTGGCAGCGTCGCGCCAGCTGCTCCGCCCGCTGACGCGGATCGCCAGCCGGCGGAGCGACGGCGCGCGATGTGACGGCAACGCCATCGGTGTGGCGGCAAATCCTCGCCGCCGCATCCGAAACCGGTAACCGCAATGCGTCTTGCCGCGCCGGCGCTGGCCAGGCGGACCGCGGGCGCTTGGCCATGCGTGCAGCGGTTTTCACCGGCGATGCCGGGGATGAGCGAAAATCCCCCGGTCGCGCCGATGCGGCGCGTTGCCGTTGCTCCAGGAGACCTTGCCCATGTGCCATGTCCTTACTTTCCCGTGCGCCGTCCGCGCGCCGGGCACCACGCGGCCGAGCGTGCCGCGATGAACAATCCCTGGGGCAAGAGCCCGCGCGGCCCGCGCCCGCCGGCGCCGCCCGAACGCGTCGCCGCCGCACCGCGCGCTGCCGACGCCAATCGCGGCGAACTGCGCCTGTACGGGCTCAACGCGGTGCGCGCGGTGCACGCGCGCCGGCCCGAGGCGATCCGCAAGCTGTACCTGGCCGAGGCGCGGATCCCGGCGCTGCAGCCCTTGCTCAAGTGGTGCGCGGCCAATCGCGTCGGCTACCGGATCGTGGACGAGGCCGATCTGAACAAGCTCGCGGCCAGCGCGCACCACGAAGGCGTGGTCGCCGACGTGCTGCGCGAGGACGCGTTGCCGCTGGCGGCCTGGCTGCAGTCGTTGGCCCCGGGCCCGGCGCTGGCGCTGTGGCTGGACGGGGTCGGCAACCCGCACAACTTCGGCGCGATCCTGCGCTCGGCCGCGCATTTCGGCGCCGCCGCGATCCTGCTGCCGGAGACGGCGACGCTGGCGCTGTCCGGCGCCGCCGCGCGCGTGGCCGAGGGCGGCGCCGAGGCGGTGCCGCTGGTGCGGCTGCCGCCGACCGAACAGGCCCTGGCGCAGGTGCGCGCGGCCGGCTTCGCGCTGGCGGCGACGCTGGTGGACGGCGGCGGCGACGTGTTCGCCGCGGCGCTGCCGCCGCGCCTGGTGTACGTGATGGGCGCCGAGAGCGAGGGCATGGACCGCGCCTTCGCGCAGGCCTGCGAACTGCGCCTGTCGATCCCCGGCAGCGGCGCGGTGGAGAGCCTCAACGTCGCCGCCGCCACCGCGGTGCTGCTCGGCGCCTGGCGCGCGCAGCAGGGTACGGCGCGGTGACGCCGGTACTGCGGCGTTGCCTGGCGTACGCGTGCCTGCTGCTCGCCGCTGCGCCGGTCGCAACGGTCGCTGCCGGGCCGGCGCCGCAGCTGACCTTGCCCGCGGGCACGCTGCGCGGCCAGATCCAGGCGGACGGCAGCGTGCTGTTCCGCGCCATCCCGTTCGCCGCGCCCCCGACCGGCGCGCGCCGCTGGCGTGCGCCGCAGGCGCCGGCACGCTGGCGCGGCGTGCGCGACGCCAGCCAGCCGGCGCCGACCTGCGCGCAGCCGGCGATCGGATGGAACGCTGCGCTGGCGCAGCGCTCCAGCGAAGACTGCCTGTACGTGGAAGTGCAGACCCCGCGGCTGGACCCGGCGGCGAAACGGCCGGTGATGGTGTGGATCCACGGTGGCGCCAACGTCGCCGGCGGCGCCGACATCCTGCCGTCCTCGCTGGTGCAGCAGGACGTGGTGCTGGTCACCGTGCAGTACCGGCTGGGCGTGTTCGGCTTCCTGTCGCTGCCCGAGCTGAGCGCCGAGTCAGGGCAGCGCGCCTCCGGCAACTATGCCCTGCTCGACCAGATCGCGGCGCTGCGCTGGGTGCGCGACAACATCGCCCGCTTCGGCGGCGACCCTTCGCAGGTGACGATCTTCGGCCAGTCCGCCGGCGCGCAGGACGTGGGCCTGCTGCAGCTGTCGCCGCTGACCAAGGGGCTGTTCCGCGCGGCGATCGAACAGAGCGGCACCGCCGGCTTCGGCCTGCCGCCGCGCAGCCTGGGCGAGAACGAGGCGCTCGGCGCGGCGATCGCGCAGCGCGCCGGGATCGGTGCGGCGCAGCGCCTGCCGGCGTTGCGGCGGCTGCCGGTCGCGCGCTTGCTGCAGGCCGCGCAGAGTGTCGACGTGCCCGCGCTGGACGACGACGGCTATGTCTGGCTGCAGGCCATCGTCGATGGCTATGTACTGCCGCGCGCGCCGGCGGCGATGCTGGCCGCCGGCGCACAGCACCGCGTGCCGCTGCTGCTCGGCAGCGTGGCGCAGGAACTGACCTATGGCGGCGCCGGCGGCGCCGAGGCGCGCCTGCGTCGCGACTATCCGGTGGAGGCCGCACGGGTGCTGGCGCCGTCTCGCACGGCTGCCGCCGCGCCCGATCCGCGCTACGGCGACGCGGCGATGCAACTGGCCACTGACCTGACGTTCCGCTGCCCGGCGCTGGCGGTGGCGCGCGCGCAGGCGCGGCAGGGCGTGCCGGTGTGGCACTACGAATTCGACCTGGCCGCGCCCGGCGGCGGCGTGACCCACAGCGCCGAACTGCCGTTCGTGTTCAAGGGCCTGCCGATCGGCCAGCCGCCGCTGAACCTGCAGCGCTACTGGGCCGCGTTCGCGCGCAGTGGCGATCCGAACAGCGCCGGCTTGCCGCGCTGGCCCGCGTTCGCGCCGACCCAGGCCTCGCTGCGTTTCGATCAGGACGGCGCGCACGCGGTGACCGGCTTGCGCCGCGAGGCGTGTGCGCTGCTCGATCTGCCGTAGCCAAGACTGCCGCTGCTGCCGCTCGTAGCGGCTTGCCGTCAGGGCGGTCCGCCGCAGCCCTTCCTGCGGGCTGCTGTGCCATGACCCGACCGCGATGCGTGCCGATCAGGTGCAAGTGGATCGCTGCACAACTGGAGTCGACTGCGCCGTGAGCACTTTTGACTCGGATATCGCAGTCGACCAATCTTGTGGGAGCGACTTCAGTCGCGACGGGCCTTACCAGCAAAGCGCATCGCGACCGATGGCCCGAAGCCACCTGCAGTCGCGCCTACGACTTCCGTGGATTAAACACAACGAAGAAAACGCGCTAGCCCACTGCCTGCAGCAACGGCGGCTCTGCCGGCGGCGCGGTCGAGCCGCGCGTGACCAGCGTGTACTTCATCACCTGGTGGACGCCGCGGTTGGGCAGGCCGTCGCGGCGTTGGCGGATCTCGCTGAGCAGCAGCGCGACCGCGGCGCGGCCCATCGCGGTGACCGGCTGGTGGATGGTGGTCAGCTCGGGCCAGATCGTGGTCGCCACCGGGGTATCGTCGAAGCCGGCGACCGACAGGTCCTCGGGCACGCGCAGGCGCAGGCTGTAGGCGATGGCCACCGCGGCGGCGGCCATGTCGTCGTTGCTGCACAGGATCGCGGTCGGGCGCGACGCGACTTGCAGCAGCGCGGTCGCGGCGAGCAGCCCGGAGCGGTAGGTGAACAGGCCGTCGGCCACGCGCGTGGCGGCGACCGGCAGGCCGGCCGCGGCCATGGTGTCGAAGAACGCGCGACTGCGCAGCGCGCTCGGGGTGTGCTTGGGGTCGCCACTGATGAAGCCGATGTCGCGGTGGCCGAGCTCGATCAGGTGGCGGGTGATCGCGCAGGCGGCCTGGTAGTCGTCGATGCGCACCGAACTGACGCCGTGCATCGGCGCGCCGGTGGCCACGGCGACGACCGGGATGCCCCGCGCGTCCAGTTCCTCGATGGTCTGCTGCGAGTCGCACAGCGGCGGCGGCAGGATCACCCCGTCCACGCCGGCTTCGAGCAGGCGCTCGGTGGCGGCGCGCTGGCTGCCGATGTCGTCGCTCTTTTCCACCAGCACCTGGCTGCCGTCCAGGCTGCTTTGCTCGAGGATACCGAGCATGAACTGGTTGAGATAGGCCGCGCTGGGGTTGCTGTACAGCACGCCGATCCGCGCCAGGCTGGCGGTGCGCAACGAGCGCCCGGCAAGGTTGGGCCGGTAGCCCAGCGTCTTGATCGAGGCCTCGACGCGCTCGCGCATCGCCGCGCCCACCCGCGGGTGGTGGTTGATCACGCGCGAAGCGGTCATCGGCGAGACGCCCGCGTGCCGCGCCACATCCAGCAGCGTCACCGCCGAGCCTGCACGACCTTGCCGTTTGCCCATCGTGGGTCCTGGCGTTGCGAGAGAGGGAAGGCCTGCACGCATCCCCCGCGGCAGGCGTGGCAGCTTACTCCGTGGGCGGTTCCACTGTCTTGGCCTGACTGCCGAAGCCGCCATCCGCTTCGGCGGCCAGATAGGCGAACACCGCGTAGGCGGCGACGTTCTGCGCCAGCGCCTTGGGGTCGATCTTGTCCAGGGTATCGTCGGCGGTGTGGTGCAGGTCGAAGTAGTCGCTGCCGTCCTGCGCCAGCCACGCCCAGGCGCCGCCCTTGGCCGCGAGCGGGCCCACGTCCGGGCCGGGGCCGCCCTTGTCCGGCGCGTAGTCGATGCCCAACGGCGCCAGCGCCTCGGCGATCTGCCGGGTCGCCTCGCGCGAGGCGGCGGCATCGCCGGAGCCGGTGTTGAACGCATAGATGCGGCCGGCGCCGAAGTCGCTTTCGGCGGCGATCTGGTGCAGCGCCACGTCCTTGGCGTGCGCCTGCGCGTAGGCCTTGCCGCCGTACAGGCCCTGCTCCTCGTTGGCGAAGGCGACCACGCGGATGCTGCGCTTGGGCGCGCGCTTGAGCTGGCCGATCAGGTGCCCGGCGGCCATGCTGATGCCGACGCCGGCACCGTCGTCGATCGCGCCGGTGCCCAGGTCCCACGAATCCAGGTGGCCGCCGATCACCACCACTTCCTTGGGCTTGCTGCGCCCGGTGATCTCGCCGATCACGTTGTACGAGGTGGCCTGGCCGTCCCAGCCGCAGTCCAGCGCCAGGCGCAGCCGCACCGGGCCGCGCGCGACCAGCCGCGCCAGCTGGTTGGCGTCGGGCACCGACAGCGCCGCCGCCGGCACCGGGGTCAGGCCTTCCTCGAAGCGGGTGATGCCGGTATGCGGCACGCGGTGCGAATCGGTGCCGGCCGAACGCATCACGAAGCCGATCGCGCCCTTGCGGATCGCCTCCGATGGGCCCTTGCTGCGCACCGCGCCGCTATTGCCGTAGTCCTTGCCGTCGCGCGCCTTGACCATCTGGTAGTCGACGAAGGCGATCTTGCCGCGCAGCGAACCGGCCGGTGCGGCCTGCAACGCGGCGAGGTCGGCGAAGCGCACCACCTCGGCCTCGACGGTACCGGCCGGGCTGCCGCCCAGCGCGGTCACGGTCAGCGGCTGCGCATTGGCGCCGAGCACCTGCGCATGCTCGCTGCGCCGCTCCCATTTCGGGAACGTCACCGGCTCGGTCCACACCCTGTCGAAGCCCAGCGCCTTGAACTTGGCCTTGGCCCACGCGACCGCGCGCGCATCGGCGTCGCTGCCGGCCATGCGCGGGCCGACTTCGGTGGTCAGCGATTCGACCACCTTCCAACCGGTGTCGTCGGCCAGCGCCTGCTCGCGCAGCGTGGCGGCGGTGGACAGCGCCGCGTCCGGGATGCGGGTGGTCTCGGCCGCGGCGGCGGACGAGGTGGCGAGCATGGCGGCGATGACGACAGCAAGACGACGCATGGAGGACTCCGCGACAGGGGAAGCCACGAGCTTAGCAGCGCGTGGCGCGCCTGCGGGCGCCGCGCTTACTTGTGTGCGGCGTCGTTGTTCAACGCATCGCGGATCTCGCGCAGCAGCAGCACTTCCTCGCTCGGCGCCTTGGGCGCCGGCGGTTCCTTGCGCGCGATGCGGTTGATCGCCTTGACCAGCATGAAGATGGCGAAGGCCACGATCACGAACTGGAGGATGGTGTTGAGGAAATCGCCGATGCCGATCACCACCGCCGGCACTTCCTTGCCGGCCGCGTCCACCGTCGCCGCCTTCAGCGTCCACGCCCAGCGCGAGAAATCCACGCCGCCGGCGAGCAGGCCGATCGGCGGCATGATGACCTTTTCCACCAGCGCGGTGACGATCTTGCCGAACGCGGCGCCGAGCACCACGCCGACCGCCAGGTCCAGCACGTTGCCACGCATGGCGAATTCCTTGAACTCGCGGATCATGCCCATTGGAGATGCCTCGAATGTTTGCGCGGGCCGATCGCCGCTGCGCAAGCCTAGCGCAGTCGTTGTCGATCGCGAATCACGGTGCGCGGCGCGCGGCGCGCCGACATCATCGGCGCTCAAGCGACGATGGTGCCGTGGCGCTCGGCGACGTTCTCCAGGCGCGCGCTGAAGCGATCGCCCGGCTGCAGCGCGGCCACGCCGGCCGGCGTGCCCATGAACACCAGGTCGCCGGCACGCAGCGCGAACAGCTTGGACAGTTCGTGCAGGATCTCCGGCACGTTCCAGATCATCTGGTCGAGCAGCGATTGCTGGCGCACCTGCCCATTGACCTCCAGCGACAGGTTCAGCGCCTCCAGCGCGCCGACTTCGCCGGCCGGAATCAGTTCGCTGATCGGCGCGGAATGGTCGAAACCCTTGGCGATGTCCCACGGCAGGCTCTTGGCCTTGGCCGCGGCCTGCAGGTCGCGCCGGGTCAGGTCCAGGCCGACGCCGTAGGCCAGCACCAAGGCGCTGGCATCCTCGACGCTCAGCACGCCGGCCGGCGCGTCCTGGCCGAGCGCCACCACCAACTCCACTTCGTGGTGCAGGTCCTGGGTCGCGGACGGATAGGGGATGGACTCGCTGCCGACCACCAGCGCATCGGCGGGCTTCATGAAGAACGTCGGTTGGCCGCGCGCGTCCTTCGACGCCGGCGCGGTGGCGCCCATTTCGCGCGCATGGTCGGCGAAGTTGCGGCCCACGCAGTAGATGCGATGCACCGGAAACAGTCCCAGCCCACGCACGGGCACGCGCGGAGCTTCGGCAGCGGCGAACAGGTCTTTCATCGGGCACGCATCCAGAGAAGAACGGGATGCAGCAGTTTAGCGCGTCAGGTTCGACCCGACTCCGGCAGGCATGCGGACGTCGCTTTCGCGAATCCCCAATCCCGATTCCCCAATCCCGGCCTTACAACGGCAACGCTGGCTTGCGCACCACGCGGTACTCGCCATCGACCACGTGCTGGCGCGCCGCTGACGGCCGCTTGCCGCTGCGCTGGCTCAGCAGCTTCACCGCGATGCCGCCGAGGATCATCGCCGCACCGACGAACACGCTGACGAACACCAGCCCGGCGAG
The DNA here is from genome assembly GCF_025666195.1 of Xanthomonas sp. CFBP 8443. Taxonomy (NCBI): domain Bacteria; kingdom Pseudomonadati; phylum Pseudomonadota; class Gammaproteobacteria; order Lysobacterales; family Lysobacteraceae; genus Xanthomonas; species Xanthomonas sp. CFBP 8443. The sequence continues at coordinate 3,912,229 of NZ_CP102592.1, read as the reverse complement.
GATCGCCAGGCCGAGCAGCCCGACCGCCAGCTTCACCAGCGGATGGCGCGGCTTGCGCGGCGCGAAGACATGCCGGAACTGATCGAAATTGAAGGCGCGTGCACGCATGGCAGAAGTCTGTGTCAGTTGGAACCGATGGCGCAGTATCGGCGGTGTCTTCTGTGACGGAGTGAAAAGTTCGTTAAGCGGAAAATTAACACTTGGTTGGTCAGTGTCTTGCATGGCGTTGTGCTGATGCGCGGGACCGGGGACCGGGGACCAGGGACCCGAAGAACGGAAGTCGGTAACGCTTCAAATCGCGATGTCCGAGTCCCGAGTCCCGAGTCCCGTGCAAACGGACATGCAAGAATGACGGCCCTTCCGCAGCTGTCGCCGTCTTCCATGACCGAGTCGTCCGCCGTGCTGGCGCAGCTGGAGCAACTCGCGCCCGGTGCTCTGGTCGAAGTCGAGGCCGCCATCGGCGGCGATGTCGAATCGCTGCTGCTGTACCGCGACGGCGATGGCGTGCGCGCATGGTTGAACGTGTGTCCGCATGCCGGGCGCCGGTTGGATTGGGCGCCGGGACAGTTCCTGAAGAGCCGCGAGGGCCACGTGGTGTGCGCCGCGCACGGCGCCGCGTTCGAGTTGCAGCACGGCAGCTGCGTGTCCGGGCCGTGTCGCGGCCAGAGCCTGCTTGCGGTGCCGGTGGCGGTGCGTGAGGGCCAGGTGGTGTTGGCCTGAGGCCGGTGCGCCGATATCGATCCGACTGCGGTCACTGAGAAGATGTCGTCTTGTGAGCGCAGTCATGCAAGGCCTGGCGGGCAAAGCCCGTCGCGACTGAAGTCGCTCCCACATTTCTTCCGGCCGCAGCGTCTGCGTCGCCAATGCCTGGCTAGAACGCGCCCCACCAGGCCATCGACATCAGGTTGACCATCAGCACCACCACTGCGGTATAGATCAGCGACAGCGGCGCGCCGACGCGCCACAGTTCGCGTGGCTGGTAGTTGGCCGGGCCGGTGATCATCGAGATCACCGGATTGGACGCGGTCATCAGGTTGTTGGAGGCCGACAGCGCCACGATCAACGCGAACGCGGTGGGATTGCCGCCGGCGGCCAGCGCCAGGTTGACCGCGATCGGCACCATCACGATGGTCGCGCCGACGTGGCTGATCACCAGCGAGAACGCGGTGGTCAGCAGCGCCAGCGCGATCTCCAGCGCCCACACCGGCACGCCTTCGGGCAGCCGCGCGATGGTGTGGCCGGCGACCCACGCCGCCGCGCCGCTGCTGTCCATCGCCCAGCCCAGCGGGATCAGCCCGGCCATCATGAAGATGGTCTTCCAGTTGATCGAGGCATAGGCCTCGTCCATGCGCAGCACGCCGGTCAGCAGCATGCCGGCCACGCCGGTCATCAGGGTCAGCGCCACCGGCAGCTTGCTGGTCAGCGCGATCAGGATGGTCAGGGCGAAGATCGTCATCGCGATCTTGAACTTGTGCGGGCGGTGCTCGCCCTTCGGATAGTCGGTGACGACGACGAAGTCGCGGCTCTCCGAAGCCTGCGCCAGGTCCTGCCAGATGCTGTGGAACACCAGCATGTCGCCGGCGCGCAGCGGCACCTTGCGCACGTCCTCGCGGATCACCTGCTTGTCGCGGTTGATCGCCAGCAGGCTGATCCCGGACTGCTTGCGCAGGCGCAGCTCGGCCGCGTTCTTGCCGATGAAGCGCGAGGTCGGCGGGATCACCGCCTCGGAGATGCCGGCGCGGCTGGGATTGAACAGGTCGCCGAGGTTGCGCAGCCGCGAGGACAGGCGCAGGAACTGGTTCTGCGCGAAGTCGGCCACCTGCTGGCGTGCGCCCATCACCCCGAGCACGCTGCCGACCCAGATGCGCATGTCCGCCGGCGGCGCCAGGCGGGTGTCGTTGCCGGTCTTCAGCGCCAGCAGCAGCGGCGCGTCGTGCACCGTCTCGGCTTCGCCCAGGGTCATGCCGACCAGGGGGCTGTCGGCGCTGACGATCAGTTCGAACACGTCGCCTTCGATGCCGTAGGTGCGCGCGAAGTAGCTCTCGGTGCGCGCCGGGGTGACCCCGTTGTTGATCAGCTGCTCTTCCTCCATCAGCGTCTTGTCGCCGCGCACGCGGAAGTAGATCAGCGACGCCAGCAGCAGCGCCAGGCCGATCGGCAGCGGCGCGAACATGCGCAGCGGCTCGATCGTGGCCATGCCCGAGGGCAGGTTGTTGTTGGCCGACTGCAGCAGGTCGTTGAGCAGGATCAGCGGCGAGTTGCCGACCATGGTCAACGCGCCGCCCATCACGATCGCCGCGGCGATCGGCAGCAGCAGGCGCTGCAGGGTCAGCCCGGTGCGCGCGGCCAGGCGCGAGGCCACCGGCAGGTACAGCGCCATCACCGACGGGTTCTGCATGAACGAGGAATTGAGCCCGGCGATGGCGGTGGTCAGCAGCATCAGCCGCTCCTCGACCCCGCGCGCGCGGCGCAGCAGCCACGAGGCCAGCCGGTTCAGCGCGCCGGTGCGCTCCAGCCCGGCGCCGAGGATGGTGGTGGCGATGATGCTCATCACCGCGTTGCCGGAGAAGCCGCTGAACAGTTCTTCCGGCGGGATCAGCCCGGTGACGCCCAGCACCACCAGCACCACCAGCGCGACCACGTCGGCACGGATCCGCTCGAACACGAACATCGCCATCGTGAAGCCGACCAGCCCGAGCACGAGCTTCATGTCGTTGGTCAGCGTCAGCGCGGTGTCCATTTAGGGCCGGGATTGGGGATTGGGGATTAGGGAGTGGACAAGGCGGCAGGCGGAGCCGGCCGCGGCAATGGCTTGCCGTGGAAATACGTCGTCGGGATGGCGGCTGCGCTCCTCATCTAGTCCCGAATCCCCGATCCCGGCTTGTCGTACAGCAGATCCCACACGCCATGGCCGAGCTTCTGGCCGCGGGTCTCGAAATGGGTCTGCGGGCGCCAGTCCGGGCGTGGCACGTGGCCGCGCGGGCCGGCACGGTTGACCAGGCCGTCGGTGGCATCGAGCACGTCCCACATCTGCTCGGCGTAGTCGGCCCAGTCGGTGGCCGCGTGCAGGCGGCCGCCGTCGCGCAGCTTGCGCACCAGCAAGGCGGCGAACGCCGGCTGCAGCAGGCGGCGCTTGTTGTGGCGCTTCTTGTGCCACGGATCGGGGAAGTAGATGCGCACTTCGTCGAGCGCGCCGTCGGCGATCTCGTGCTCCAGCACTTCCACCGCATCGTGGTGGTACAGGCGCACGTGTTGGCTGTCGTCGGCGGCCAGCGCGTTCAGCACGCGGCCCACGCCGGGCGCGTGCACTTCGATGCCGATGTAGTCGCGGGCCGGGTCGTGGCGCGCGGCGAAGCGCAGCGCCTCGCCGTTGCCGAAGCCGATCTCCAGCACCTTGCGCGCGGCGCGGCCGAAGGTGGCGTCCAGATCGCGCGGCTGACCGGCGTAGTCCAGGCCGAAGCGCGGCCACAGTTCGTCGAACGCGCGCTGCTGCGCGGGAGTGAAGCGGCCCTGGCGCAGCACGAAGCTGCGCACCTGGCGGCGGCCTTCCTCGATGGTGAAGGGCTTGGGCGGGGTCTTGGCGCCGGCGCTGGAGAACGGATCGGTCATGCGCGCGGCCTCAGCCGATCAGCCCGTCGACCGGCGACGACGCGCTGGCGTAGCGTTTGCGCGGGATGCGCCCGGCCAGGAACGCTTCGCGCCCGGCCTCGACCGCCTTGCGCATCGCGCTGGCCATCAGCACCGGATTGCGCGCGCCGGCGATGGCGGTGTTCATGAGCACGCCGTCGCAGCCCAGTTCCATCGCGATCGCCGCGTCCGAAGCGGTGCCGACGCCGGCGTCGACGATGATCGGCACTTTGGCGTTGTCGATGATCTCCAGCAGGTTGTAGCGGTTCTGGATGCCCAGCCCGGAGCCGATCGGCGCGGCCAGCGGCATCACCGCCACGCAGCCGATCTCCTCCAGGCGCTTGGCCAGGATCGGGTCGTCGCTGGTGTAGACCATCACTTCGAAACCGTCGGCGACCAGGATCTCGGCAGCCTTCAGGGTCTGCACCACGTCCGGGAACAGGGTGCGCTGGTCGCCCAGCACTTCCAGCTTGGTCAGGTTGTGGCCGTCGAGCAGTTCGCGCGCCAGGCGGCAGGTGCGCACCGCGTCCTCGGCGGTGTAGCAGCCGGCGGTGTTGGGCAGGATGGTGTAGCGCTGCGGCGGCAGCACGTCGAGCAGGTTGGGCTCGCCGGGGTTCTGGCCGATGTTGGAGCGGCGGATCGCGACGGTGACGATTTCCGCGGCGGCGGCCTCGGTAGCCTGCCGGGTCTGTTCGAGATCGGCGAACTTGCCGGTGCCGGTGAGCAGGCGCGAACGGTAGGGCTTGCCGGCGATCACCAGCGCATCGTGGGGGGCGTGAGCGTTCATCGCCGGATTATCGCCCATCGCACCCGACGCTGCCGAGCCGGCGCCGCGCGGGATTCAGCCGCCGCCCAGCGCGTGCACGATCTCCACCCGGTCGCCGTCGCGCAGCGCGTGCTCGGCGTGCGCGCCGCGCGGCACGATCGCGCCGTTGACCTCGACCGCGACGCGGCGTTGCGCCAGGCCTTCCTCGATCAGCAGGACGGCGACGGTGGTGTGGGGCTGCAAAGGGCGGAGCTGGCCGTTCAATTCGATGTTCATGTCATCATTGTGCAGTGCGTGCCGTCAGGCGCGCGATGTATTGCGGCAGTGCAACGTGAGCGCGCAGGGCAGAGGTGAAATCATGCCTGCCATGCGGCTGCGTATGTTCTGGCCGTGCCCCGAGTCACCTTCATTATCGCCCGGGAGGGCATCCATGACTTCGTCCATCCGTCCACTCCGCTCGCTGCTGGCCGCCGCGATCGTGCTCGCCGCCGCGCCCGCGTTCGCGCAGCAGACCTATAGCCGCACCGTGTTCTTCGGCGACAGCCTGACCGACGCCGGCTACTACCGGCCGCTGCTGCCGGCCTCGGCGCAGGCGGTGACCGGCCAGTTCACGACCAATCCGGACTGGGTCTGGGCGCAGTACATCGCCGACTACTACCACACCGACGGCCACGCCAACGGCAACGGCCAGATCGGCGACAACTACGCCGCCGGCAACGCCCGCGTGGGCGTGGCCAACCCGAGCGCGCTGGGCGTGGCGCCGTCGCTGGCGACGCAGACCAGCAACTACCTGGCCGCCAACGGCGGCAAGGCCGACCCGAACGCGCTGTACAGCGTGTGGGGCGGCGCCAACGACCTGCTGGCGGTCGCCGCCGGCGCACCGGCGCAGGTCACGATCGGCAACTCGGTGACCGCGCAGGTGGGCATCGTCGCCGGCCTGCAGAACGCCGGCGCGCGCTACGTCATGGTCACCACCATCCCCGACGTCGGCCTCACCCCGCGCTTCCGCGCCGGCGGCGCCACGACGATGGCGCAGGGCACCGCGCTGGCCGGCAGCTACAACAGCGCGCTGTTCGCCGGGCTCAAGAGCGCCGGGCTGCAGGTGATCCCGGTGGATACCTTCCATCTGCTGCAGGAAGTGATCGCCAGCCCGTCCACCTACGGTTTCAGCAACGCCACCGGCACCGCCTGCCAGCCGCAGATCACCGCGCAGTCGCTGACCTGCAACCCGACCAGCTACGTCAGTGCCGACGCCGCCGACAGCTACGTGTTCGCCGACGGCATCCATCCCACCGGCCGCACCCACGAACTGCTGGCGCAGTACGCGCTGTCGATCCTGGAAGGCCCGCGCCTGCAGCAGGTGCTGAGCCACTCGGCCGAGGTCACCGGCCGCGCGCGCGCCGACCAGGTCGCCTGGCACGTCGACGGCCGCCCGGACGCGGACGGCATGCGCTGGTGGGGCAACCTGCGCGGCGACATGCAGCGCTATTCGCACGGCGACCTGTACGACGGCCTGGCCCCGGCCGGCCTGTTCGGCGTGGACTGGTCGCGCGGCGAGTGGGTGTTCGGCGGCTTCGGCGGCTTCGGCCGCGTGGACGCCGACTTCGGCAACCGCGGCGGCGACTACACCCAGGACGACAGCACCCTGGGCGGCTTCGCCGGCTGGTACGGCGAGCGCGCGTGGGTCAACGCGCAGGTCAGCTACAGCTGGCTGAGCTACGACGTCAAGCGCAAGGTCAACCTGGCGGCGGCCACCATCGAGCACAACGGCTCGCCGGACGGCAGCAACCTGACCGCAGCGCTGCAGGGCGGCTACGAGTTCGGCGAGGGCGCGTTCAAGCACGGCCCGGTGGCCGCGGCGATCTGGCAGAAGGTCAAGCTCGACGGCTACACCGAGAGCAACCCGAACTCCAGCGCGCTGGGCTACTACGACCAGGACGTCGAGTCGCTGGTCGGCCGCCTCGGCTGGAAGGCCAGCGTCGACGCCGGCATGGTGAAGCCGTACGTGCAGGCGACCTACGACCACGAGTTCAAGAAGGGCGAGCAGGCCACCGCGTGGCTGCAGACCATGCCCGAGCTGGGCGCCTACGCGGTGCCGGGCCTGGCCATGGACCGCAACTACGCCTCGGTGGTGCTGGGCGCGCGGACCAAGGTGTGGGGCCTGGAGAGCAATGTCGGCATCGCCGCCACCACCGGCCAGAGCCGCGCGCGCGACACCTCGCTGTTCGTGAACTTCGGCGGCAGCTTCTAAACGCTGCGTCGCGGCTGTCCATCGTGCCCGGCCTGCCGGGTACGATGGGCGGCGCATGACCTTGCGACATCGCAAGGTCACGTTGTGGGAGGGGCTTCAGCCCCGACGCCTTGTCGACAAGGCGTCGGGGCTGAAGCCCCTCCCACAAGAATCCCACCTTGCAAGTACCGGCATCGCGATCGCGTGGGTGCCGGCGCGCCATCGCCGCAGTTTGTCGCACCGATTTCTTGCGCAACCGCCGGCCCACCGCATAGACTGCACCGGCGACGCGGGCGTAGCTCAATGGTAGAGCTGTAGCTTCCCAAGCTACTGACGTGGGTTCGATTCCCATCGCCCGCTCCAGTCGTTGCAAGGTGCATGCGCGTCGGCGCGCTCCGCACTCTCCAGTCCGCTCCGCAATTCACTGCCCGGCGCGGCCTTGAAACCTCCTTTTTTTTTCGATAGCCCGCAAGCCAGCCTGCGTTGCGCAATGGCTGCCACCGGCGTGCCCGGGGATGCGCATCGCAACCGGCGAGCGCGCGCGCTCAGGACTGCGTGGCGATCGCGAACTCGTCGAGTTGGCGCTGCGACATGCTGCTGTTGTTGAGGATCACGATCGTCTCGCGCGTGTCCAGGCGGTGCGCGAGCAGCGAGCGGTAGCCGGCGGTGTTGCCGGTTTCCCAGGCGTAGGTGCGGCGCTTGCCCTGCAGCGTCAGTGTCTTCACGCGGCCGCCGAGCGCATATTCCTCCGGCATTTCCACCGTGTTGAGCTGGCGCAGCGAGGCTGCCGACAGAAAGCCCTTGTCGTAGACGCGGTGTGCGGCCTGCATCAGGTCCTGGGCGTTGCTGAAATAGCCGCCGGCCGCGGCGATGAAGCCCGGCCTGTCGTAGGTACGGCGCTCGGGCGGCGACAGCGTCCGGTAGGAGGGCACCGTGGTCGGCGCGGTCGCGATCGCCGGGCCGGTGCCGGTGTGGCGCAGCTCCAGCGGGTCCAGGACCAGGCTGCGCACGGCGTCCACAAAGGGCATGCCGGCGACCGCTTCGACGATGGCGTAGACGACGATCCAGTTGGCGAAGATGTAGTCGAATTTTGCGCCCGGCTCGAACGCGAGGTCGGCGCTGGCGAACCGGCGCACGGCCTCGGAAGCCGGCAGCTCCAGCGTCATCAGCGATGGGTCGGCCTTGGCGGCCGGGCCGTACTGCTCGGTCAGGCCGCTGCTGTTGGACAGCAGGCGGCGTAGGTTGATGCGGGCGCCGGTGTCGGCGCGATAGTCCGGCAGCCAGGCGGTGATCGGCCGGTCGAGGTCGAGCTTGCGCCGTTCGACCAGGCGCAGCACCGCCAGCGTCGTGAGCCATTTGGAAATCGAAGCGATGCCGTAGACGTCGTCGAGCTGCGCCGGCCGCTGCGCTTCCACGTCCACGATGCCGAAGGGCTGCGCATAGGCGACCTTGCCGTCGCGGGCGAGCAGGACCACGCCCTGGAAGCCGTTCGCCTTCGCCCACGCGTCGATGATGCTTGGCGCCTCCTTCGCGGCCGCCGATGCGGGGCGAGGCAGTGCGGCCAGCAACAGCGCCGCGCCGGAGGCGGCCAGCAGCGATCGCCGCGACATCGAGGGCGCAACGGGCGAATCGGGCATGGCAATGTCTCCAGAATGGGTGCGGCGCCGGAATGCGATGCGTCTGGCTTGGCCGACACTGACGGCCGTGGCCACGATCGCGCCGTGGCGGCGAGGAGCAAAGGCCGCGTCCGCGCCGATTCGGGCGCATCGACTGTATCAGTTGCAGGCGATCGCACGGTTGCGGTTTCCACGTGTCGCCACGGCGCAGGGCGTTCGGTCGAACGGGAACCGGTGGTCGCGAGTACGGCGCGCCAGGCCGTTTCATCCGTACATGCACGCCGATCGACACGCCGCGATACTGCCTGGCGCCATGGCGAGGGGAGTTCCCGGTGCTGGCGCCGAACGACGTGTTGGTCGATGCCAGCGGTGTGGTTGAGCAGTGCGCGCGCGCCGATCCGGTCGAGCTGGCGAGCAAGGCGATCCGCTAGGACATCGCAGCACGCGCGGTCGCGGGCCGGCGATCCGTATTCGCCGGGCTTCGCCGATTGCCTGGCTGTTCGTTCTTGCCTACTTGCTTGCCGATGCGTGTGAGTCTTCCGCGCGCTCGATCCTGCTGCTGCCATCGGCGGCGAGGGTGGCGCTGAGGCGGCGCTGGCCGTCCGCCGCGATCAGCACCACGCCCGAGCCGCCGGCATTGTTGAGGAACAGGTATGACGAGGCGCCGCCTGGGCGTTCCAGCAGCAGGTGCGCGCCCTTGTCGTCGATTTCGACGGTGGCCTGCGGGCCGGCGGCGAGCGGGTTGAGCAGCGTCAGCGCCGGGCGTCCGTCGGCGTCGAGCGCGACGCGCGTGCCGGTGCTGCCGTCCTCGCGCAGCAGCACGATCTCAGGCACGCCGTTCAGCGCCGACAGCAGCATCCGCGGGCGGCCCTGCGCATCGACGATGCGCAACTCCTGGGTGATGACGGGCGGTGGAGGCGGTGGCAGGTCGCTCATCGGCGTTGTTCCTTGGGCTGTTGCGGGCATTGCGGCGCATCCATGGGGTGCACGCTTCGCGCGTGGCGCCGCGGCGCCACGCGCTGCCTCAGGCGGGCTTGATCATGTCGCGGGCGTAGTCGAGGCCGATGCCATAGCCGCCGCCGTGGTCGACGACGATGCTGCGTGCAGCCTCGTAGGTGGCGTGCCGGGTCCAGTCGCGCTGCAGTTCGAGCAGGAACTGCAGCCACGAGGTCATGACTGCGCCTGCCTGTTCCATGCGTCGCAATGCGGCATCGTGGCTGGCGGCGGTCAGGCCGCCGCAGGCATCGGCCACCACATGCACTTTGTAGCCGTCGGCCAGCGCCGACAGCACCGGGAAGCTGACGCAGGCTTCGGTCAGCAGCCCGGCGAAGACCAGGGTCTTGCGGCCGGTGGCGACGACGGCCGCCTTGGCCGCCTCGTCTTCCCACAGGTTCATGTTGCGCCGTTCGATCGGCACGATGTCCGGCAGCGCCGCGCGCAGCGGCGGCATCAGCGGGCCGCTGTAGACCTTCGACGCTGAGGTGCTGACCACCACCGGCACGGCGAAGGCGACGGCGCTGCGCGCGAGCGCCACGGCATTGCTGCGCAGGGATTGGCGGTCGGCGGAGCCGGCGGCGAACGCCAGGCCTGCCTGTTCGTCGACCAGCACCAGCGCGCACGCGTCGGGGGTCAGCAAGGGAAGATCGCTCATGATGCGCTCCAGGGGTGGGGTTACGGCGCGATGCCGAGTTGCTGGTCGACGGTCAGCCGGTCCCAGTAGATCGTGACCTCGTCGATCCGGTGGTCGGCGCGGTAGTGGAGCAGCATGACCCCGGGGTGATCGAAGCGGCGGCCGTTGCCGGGCGTGGTCTTGCCGGTCGCCGGGTCCACGTAGGGGCCGCTCCAGGTGCCGGTGACCCGTTCGACCGACACGCCCTGCATGCCGTCGACCAGCGCGTCGGTCAGGGTCACGTGGAAGTCGGGGTAGGTCTTGAAGATCATCGCGAAGAACGCGCGCGTCCCGGCCGCGTCGAGCGGCTTGGGATTGCTGGGCTGGTGGATCACCACGTCGGGCGTGAACAGGGTCATGACCGTGTCGATGTCGTGGCTGTTCCAGGCCTCGGCCCAGCGCTGGATGTCGGCATGGCCGATGGCGCCGGCCGTGGCCGGCGAGGCGGCCGCATGACCGGGCGCCGGGCTGGCGGCAAGTAGCACGGCGAGCAGTGCGGGCAGCGGCATCTTGGTGTGCATGGTTCGGTTCCTTGTCGCTGCGCGCATCCGCGCACGGGTTCAGCGCGCGGCGCGGGAGCTTTCGTAGAGGAACCAGGCGCGGCGTTCGGCCTCGTCGATCCACACTTCGATCAGGCTGGTGGTGGCGACGTCGTGGTGCTCGTCGCACACCGCATGGGTCGCGCGCAGGAAGCCGGTGAGCCGGCGATTGTCCTCGGCGAGTTCGGCCAGCATGTCCTGCGGCGTCACGTAGTCGGCGTCGTTGTCGAGCAGCCGCTGCAAGCGGTGGATATGGCCGATCGAGCGCAGCGTAGTCGCGCCGACCTTGCGCGCGCGCTCGGCGATCGCGTCGGTGGTGGCGAAGATCTGGTCGCCCTGTTCGTCGAGCAGCAGGTGGTAGTCGCGGAAATGCGGCCCCGACAGGTGCCAGTGGAAGTTCTTGGTCTTCAGGTAGAGCGCGAACGTGTCCGCCAGCAGGACGTTCAGCGCCGCGCCGATATCGGTGGTGGCCTGGGCGCCGAGATCGGTCGGCGTGTGCAGCGCGCTGCTCTGGCGCGACTTGATCGAAACGGTATCCATGGGTGTCTCCTGTTGAAGGGCCTGCCTGCTGCCGGGGCGGTGCCGCGGCGGTCCGTGGGCGAGTGGTGCCGCGATGCCGCTCCACTCGACGAGGCAGAGGTTAGGCGGCGGGCGAGGACACGGACATCGGCGGATCGTTTCGCCGCCTCATACCTTGGTGTGGGGCCGGCCGCGACGGCGACGCCGGGTGCCGCCCCGGCGTCGTGCGCGGCTGGCGCCTCGCAGCCAGGCGGCCGCTGGTCCGCAGATAAGGCAACGGCATCCAAGACGCCGCGCGAAGCAGGTCCTACCGTGCCTGTTGCCGCAGGTACCGCGTTGGCCAGGGCGCTTGGCCGTGGTCGCCTGCGCGGTCGCGCGCGCGTTCCCATCCCCGGAGGCACTCCTTGTTCACCCCCTCTCGCAAGCAGCGCTTCGCGCTTTCGCCATTGCGATGGGACGCCGCGACGTGGGCCTGCGCGGGCGCCGGCCGGCGCCGGCTGGCGTTGCGGCTGGTGGCGGGGCTGCTGATGTGCGCCATCTTCGTGGTCGATACCTTCACCGCGCTCGAAGGCGCCATCGCGGTGCTGTACGTCGTCGCCCTGCTGCTGGTGGCGCGCACCGCGCGGCGCAGCGACATGGTGGTGACCGCGCTGAGCGGTGCCGCCCTCACCATCGCCACCTATGTGGACACGCACGGCGTCGCGCAGGTCGGCTCGCAGACCTTGCGCGCCATCGTCAGCCTGGCGGCGATCGCGACCACCGCGGTGCTGCTGCTGCAGAACCAGAAGGCGATGAAGGCGCTGTGCGCCCAGGCCACCTTGCTGGACCTGTCGCACGACATGATCTTCGTGCGCGATCGCTTCGGCGTGATCACCTTCTGGAACCGCACCGCCGAGGAGGTGTATGGCTGGTCGGCGCAGCAGGCGCTCGGCCGGGTCGCGGACGACCTGCTCGATACCCGCTATCCGATCCAGCGGCAGGCGATCGAGGCCATGCTGCTGGACGCAGGCGCCTGGAACGGCGTGCTCGAGCAGCGCACCAGGGCCGGCGCCACGCTGGTCGTGGAGAGCCGCTGGGTGCTGCAGCGCGATCCCCACGAAGCGCCGATGGGCGTGCTGGAGACGCATACCGACGTCACCGAGCGCAAGGCCGCCTATGCGGCGCTGGTGCAGAGCGAGCGCCGCTACCGGCGGATGTTCGATGCCAGCCGCATCGGTGTCGCGCAGCAGGACTGGACCGCGCTGCGGGCCGAGCTGGCCGCGCTTGGGCTGCACGACACCGCGGCGCTGAACGCCTATCTTGCCGATCACCCGGACTTCGTCGAACGCGCGCGCCGGCTGACCAGGATCGACGGGCTGAACCCGGCGTTCCTGTCCATGGTCGGCGGCGACGCCGCGCTGCATGCGCGCAGCTCGCTCGACGACCTGCTGGGCGAAGGCGAACGCAGCTTCGCCGCGGCCCTGGCCGCGTTCGTCGCGGGCGATGCCTTCCACGAGGGCGAGACCGAGATCGTCCGCGCCGATGGACGCCGCATTCCGGTGCTTTTCACCATCACCTTCCCCGGCCCGGACGACGACGGTTGCGTGCTGGTGTTCGTGGTGGACCATTCGGAACGCAAGCAGGCGCAACGCGCGCTGCTGACGGCGCAGGTGGAACTGGCGCATGCCGCGCGGGTGGCGACGCTGGGCGAACTGACCGCGTCGATCGCGCACGAGGTCAACCAACCGCTGATGGCGGTGGTGACCAACGGCGAGGCGGCGATGCGCTGGCTGCATCGCGACGTGCCCGACCTGTACGAAGTGGATGCCGCCCTCGGCCGCATCATTGCCGAAGGGCGCCGCGCCAGCGAGATCGTCAGGGGCGTCCGCGATTTTCTGAGCAAGGCGCCGATGAAGCGCGACGCGCTGAGCGCCGCCGCGCTGGTCGAGGATGCGGTGCGCCTGGTGGAGCACGAGTTCGCGCGCGGCCAGGTGGCGTTGCAGGTGGACCTGCAGCCGGATCTACCGGCCGTGGTCGGCGACCGTATCCAGCTGCAGCAGGTGCTGGTCAATCTGATGGTCAACGCCAGTCAGGCGATGGCCGGCCAGTCCGCGCCGCGCGTGTTGCGCATTCGCGCGATGCGCGACGCGCACGACACGCTCGCAATCACGGTCGCCGACACCGGCCCGGGTATCGCCGCGGAGCATCTGCAGCGCCTGTTCGATCCGTTCTTCACCACCAAACAGCAGGGCATGGGCATGGGCCTGGCGATCTGCAGGACCACCGCCGAAGCGCATGGCGGGCACTTGTCGGTGGAAAGCGCGCCCGGCCAGGGCGCGACCTTCCGGCTGCTGTTGGCGGCAATGCTCGGCGCTCCGCAGGCATGAGCGGGCAAGCGCCGACGCACGCCGCCGCGCCCGGCCCGCCCGTGGTGGTGGTCGTGGACGACGATGCGGCGGTGCGCGATTCGCTCGACAGCCTGTTGCGCTCGATCGGCCTGCGCACGCGGATCTTCGCCTCCCCGGCGGAGCTGCTGCAGGCGGCGCTGGCGGACGTGTGCGGATGCATCGTGCTCGACGTGCGGCTGCCTGGCATCAGCGGCCTGGACTTCCAGGACCAGCTCGCGCGCAACGGCATCCACCTGCCGATCGTGTTCATGACCGGCCATGGCGACATCCCGATGACGGTGCGGGCGATGAAGGCCGGCGCGGTCGATTTCCTGTCCAAGCCGTTCCGCGACCAGGACATGCTGGATGCGGTCAGCGCGGCGATCGAGCGCGACCGGCAGCGGCGCGTGGCCAGCTGCGCGGTGCAGGCGCTGCACGCCAGGTACGCCACGCTGACGCCGCGCGAGCGCGAGGTGCTGGCGTTGGTGGTGTCCGGGCTGATGAACAAGCAGGTCGCCGGCGAGCTGGGCCTGAGCGAGATCACGGTGAAGATCCATCGCGGCAACGTCATGCGCAAGATGGGCGTGCGCTCGCTCGCCGACCTGGTGCGCAGCGCCGAAACGCTTGGGGTTTCCCGACCCTGAGGGTCACGGGCAAACCTGTGTATGATTTTCGCCGCACCGGCGAAATGGGACAAAGGGGCATCGGCCGCGCACCGGACGCACTTGACGTGCGACACGCGGTGCGAAGGACCCCCGTGGATAGCCAGGCTGCCGTAATCGCGATCATCGACGACGACGAAGGGGTGAGGGCCTCCTTGTCCAGTCTGTTGCGCTCGTTCGGCTACGCGATCCGAAGCTACGGCTCGGCCACCGAGTTCCTGGACGAGCGGGAGCGCGCCGATCCGGATTGCCTGATCGCCGACATGCAGATGCCGCGGATGAGCGGCGAGCAACTGCAGGCCGAATTGCTCGCGCGCGGCCGCAGCTTCCCGATGATCTTCATGACCGCGTTCCCCGCCGAGACGGTCCGCACCCGGGTCATGGCGCGCGGCGCCTGCGCGTTCCTCGACAAGCCGGTCGATGGCGACCGCATCGCCCATTGCCTGGCCAGCGCGCTCGCCGGCAACGGCGCGTCATAGCCGCGACCCACACCTTCGTATGAGGCGGCAAGCCGAGCGTAGGATTTCCGCGTGCCGCCCGAATCCCTAGTCTGTGTCTGCACTTCACCCCTCACCCAACAAAGGCAAACCGATGAGCACGATCACCACCAACGACGGCGTCGAGATCTTCTTCAAGGATTGGGGCCCCAAGACGGCCCAGCCGATCTATTTCCACCATGGCTGGCCGCTGTCGAGCGACGACTGGGATGCGCAAATGCTGTACTTCCTCGGCAAGGGCTTCCGCGTCGTCGCGCACGACCGGCGAGGCCACGGCCGTTCCAGCCAGGTCAGCGACGGCCACGACATGGAGCATTACGCCGCCGACGTGGCCGCCGTCGTCGAACATCTGGACCTGCGCAATGCGGTGCACATCGGCCATTCGACCGGCGGCGGCGAAGTGGCGCGCTATGTCGTCGCGCATGGCAAGGGCCGCGTGGCCAAGGCGGTGCTGATCAGTTCCGTGCCGCCGATCATGCTCAAGACCGCGGCCAACCCGGGCGGACTGCCGATGGAGGTGTTCGACGGCATCCGTGGCGGGCTCGCCGCCAACCGCGCGCAGTTCTATCTCGACTTCGCCAGCGGCCCGTTCTATGGCTTCAACCGTCCGGGCGCCCAGGTCTCGCAGGGCGCGATCCAGAACTGGTGGCGGCAGGGCATGCTCGGCGGCGCCAAGCCGCACTACGAAGGGATCAAGGCGTTCTCGGAAACCGACTTCACCGAAGACCTGAAAGCAATGGACGTGCCCACCCTGGTGATGCACGGCGACGACGATCAGGTGGTGCCGATCGCCGACTCCGGCCTGCTCTCGGCCAAGCTGCTGAAGAACGGCTCGCTGAAGGTCTACCCGGGCTATCCGCACGGCATGTGCACGACCCACGCCGATGTGATCAACCCCGACCTGCTGGCCTTCATCCAGGGCTGAGGCGGGCTTGCGCAGGAGCGGGGCACCCGCTCCGCTCCTGTCGCATGCAGCGGTACCCACGCGTGGCCGCTGATTCGATTTTCGATCGGCCGCCACGCGGTAGCGATCAGAAGGGGGAATGCACTGGCGTGCCCGCACCGCCTTGCCGAGACCGCCGTCCTGCCGTAGCGAAGATGGTCGTCAGGGCGCCACGACGAATGGAAGCATGTATTCGCCACGCTCGCTCACGCAGTTGGTCGGACCTGCTCGTCTGATCCGCGAGGCGTGCTGTCAAACCCGCTTCATCCGCCGCGGCTACGCTGGCAGGCTCATGAGCGCATGCTCGTTGCCGGTCTCTCCCCCCATGGTCGAACACAGTCGTCGCCGTTTCCTCGCCAGTGCATCCCTGGCCCTCGGCGCGGGGGCGGTCATGCCGCTGTTGCCCGGCGCGATCCGCAGCGCGCTGGCGGTGCCGCCGGCGCGGGTCACCGGCACCGTGCAGGACGTGCAGCACGTGGTGATCCTGATGCAGGAGAACCGCTCGTTCGATCATTACTTCGGGTGCCTGCGCGGCGTGCGCGGCTTCGGCGATCCAAGGCCTTTGCGCCTGCCCAGCGGCCGCCCGGTCTGGTACCAGCCCGAGGCCGGCGCCGGCGATCGCTACGTGTTGCCGTTCCGCCTGAACGGCCAGACCAGCAGCGCGCAGTCGATGGAGGGCCTGGACCACCACTGGAAGGGCTCGCACGAGACCTGGAAACACCACGACGCGTGGATCGCGCAGAAGACGGCGATGACCATGGGCCACTTCCAGCGCGAGGACCTGCCGTTCTACTACGCGCTGGCCGACGCCTTCACCATCTGCGACGGCTACCACGCCTCGCTGTTCGGCCCGACCAATCCCAACCGCATGTACATGTTCACCGGCACCAGCGGCCTGGACGTGGGCAACGACGGCGAGCAGGCGGTGAACAACCGCGACGACGGCAACTGGACCGGCGACATGGCGCGCGACAATCAGGCGTTCCCCGGCTACACGTGGACCACCTATTCCGAGCGCCTGCAGCAGGCCGGGGTCAGCTGGCAGGTCTACCAGGAATTCGACAACTACGGCGACAACAGCCACCCGTACTTCGCCAATTTCCGCAATCTCGACCGCAGCTCGCCCCTCTACCAGCGCGGTCGCGCGATCGTGCCGGGTTCCACCGCCGACAACGCCAAGGCCTCGCGCGGCGAGCATCTGGTCGCTGCGTTCGAACGCGACGTGCGCAGCGGCAAGCTGCCGCAGGTGTCGTGGATCGTGGCGCCGTACCTGCTCAGCGAGCATCCGCAGGGCACGCCGGCGTATGGCGAATCGCTGAGCGCGCGCCTGCTGGAGACGCTGGCGGCCTCGCCGGAGGTCTGGTCCAAGACCGTGTTCCTGATCAACTACGACGAGAACGACGGCTTCTTCGACCACGTGCCGCCGGCGCTGCCGGCGACCGATCCGGCCATCGGCGCCAGCAACGTGGATCTGCGCGGCGAGAACTACCACGGCGTTCCGGTCGGCCTCGGTCCGCGCGTGCCGATGCTGGTGGTGTCGCCGTGGAGCCGCGGCGGCTGGGTCGATTCGCAGGTGTTCGACCACACCTCGGTGATCCGTTTCCTGGAGCGCCGCTTCGGCGTCGCCGAACCCAACATCGGCCCGTGGCGCCGCGCGATCGCCGGCGACCTAACCTCGGCGCTGGATTTCGCCGGCCACGACGACGCCCGCGTCGCCCTGCCGGACACGCGCGATTTCATCGCCCGTGTCGACGCGACCGCGGCCTTGCCGCTGCCGCAACGGCCCGCGCAGCAGGCGCTGCCGGTGCAGGAGCCCGGACAGCGCCCGGCGCGCGCGCTACCCTACGATTTCGACGTGCGCCTGCAGCCCGGAGCGCAGGGCACGGCGTTGCGGATGGTCAATCGCGGCGCCGTCGGCGTCGCCCTGAATGCCTACGCCGATGGCGGTGGTGCCGGCCCGTGGTTCTACACGGTGGCGGCGTGCAGCGAATTGCAGGATGCGCGCGCATGGCGCGGCGCCGCGGCCGATGCTGGCTATGCCTTGCGCGTGCATGGCCCCAACGGCTTCCTGCGTGAATTCCACGGCGATGGCGTAGCCGACGCCGGACTGCAGGCCGAGGCCGACTACGAGGCGACCACGCAATGCCTGCTGCTGGAGCTGCGCAATGCCGGCACACAGGCGTGCCGGCTGCGCATCCGCGACAGCTACCGTGGCGGAGCGGAACAGATGCAGGAACTGGCCGCCGGCGCGCACCAGGTGCTGCGCTTCCCGCTGCAGGCCCAGCACCACTGGTACGACCTGGAGATCGCGAGCGAGGCCATGCCGCAGTGGCGGCGGCGCCTGGCCGGGCATATCGAGACCGGCCGCCCGAGCATGAGCGACCCGGCGATCGGTCGCGTCGTTGCAGGTTAGCTGCGGCGGCGGGGTTCAGGTGGCCTTGGCTGTGTGTCGCGGCTGAAGCCGCTCCTACAAAAGCCTGGTAGGGCGCACGCCACGCCCCTGTAGGAGCGGCTTCAGCCGCGACAGATCACCTGGCATGCAACATACGCACAAAAAAAGAAGCCGCCCAATGGCGGCTTCTTTCGTATGCGGCATTCCGATGCAACCGCCGCCGTTACCCAATGCAACGGCGGCGCATCGCCTTCCCTGGCGATCTCGCCTAGAACTTGCCGCTGAAGGTGACGAAGAACTGCCGCGGCGCGCCGGCCATCAGCGTCTGGTTGTAGCCATTTGGATCGGAGACCACGTAACCATTGGTGCCGACCGTGGCGAAGTAGCGCTTGTCCAGCAGGTTGGTGACGTTGGCGCTCAGGCCCAGGTTCTGGAACATGCCGACCTGGCCGAAGTCGTAGCCCGCGCTCAGGTCGAAGCGCCAGTAGCTCGGCACCGACGAGTCGTTGAGGTAGCTGATGTAGCGGCGGCCGGTGTACTTGCCATCCAGCGCTGCGTGCCAGCCGGCGTTTTCGTAGGCCAGGCTGCTGGAGAACATCCACTCCGGGATGCCGACCACGCGCTTGCCGGCGGTGGCGACCACGCCGCCGCTGAGGTAATCGTCCTGGTAGGTGGCGTCGTTGTAGGACAGCGAGTTCAACCAGCGCAGCTGCGCGATCGGGCGCCACATCACCGCCAGGTCGGCGCCCTGGCTACGCACCGAGCCGACATTGTTGAGCGTGGCTGCGCAGGTCTGGATCGCGGTGCACGGCGAGGTCACCAGCAGGCGGTCGTCGAAGGTGGTGTGGTACAGCGCCAGCGACGCCTCGATGCCGTCGCCGCGCACGCGGTAGCCCAGTTCGTAGGTCTGCGCGGTCTCCGGCTCCAGCGAGCTCTTGATCGCGTCGAACGCCGCCTGCGATTCCTGGAACGGCGTGAAGCCGAAGCCGGCCATGTTCTTGTTGTAGGACGCGTAGATTTCCTGATGCTCGTCGAGCTTGTAGTTCACGCCCACCTGCGGCAGCAGGTCCGAATCGGCCTTGATTTCGCCGACCGCGTAGGACGTGGTCGGCACCAGCGACTGCGAGGTGGTGTCCACCTGCAGCTTCTTGGCGCCGAAGTTCACGGTCAGGCGTTCGTCGAGCAGGCGCAGCGTGTCCTGCGCATAGAACATGCGCGTGTCGGTTTCGTAGTGCTGGGAGAAACCGCGCTCGAACCGGGTGCCGGCCTTGTTGAAGTAGAACAGATCGGTGAACGCGCCATCGAGCAGGAAGTAGTTGCGCTCCTGCACGGTCTTGGCGTTCTGGTACCAGCCGCCGATCTCGATCTCGTTGCCGGCGACGGTGAAGTTCAGCGACGCGGTGACGCCATGCCGGTTGAGCCGGTAGTCGGTGGTGCGCATCGACAGCGGCACCGTGGCCGAGGAGGGCACGTACGGCGTGGTCCACTGCCCTTCGCCGGTGTTGTCGTGGTAGTAGCCGGCCAGGTTCAGCGTGGCCGTGCCGCCGAGGTTGAAGGCGCCGCTGAGCGCGGCCAGGTTGTCGTCGCGCAGGCCGGCGCCGGAGTAGTACGACGCGTCGGCCTTGCCGTAGTCGGCGGGCAGGGCGTTCAACGACGCCGGATAGCTGCCGTTGCCGTTGAGCGCGTTGGCGATCTGCACCGCGCTGTTCCAGTCCGGCATCAGGTAGTCCCAGTCCCAGCCCAGCGCCTTCTGCGAGGTCAGCGACAGGTCCATGATGTCGTATTCCTTGCGCTTGGAGCTGTCCAGGAACAGGCTGACCCGGTTGCCGTCGCCCCACTGGTACAGCGCCTTGACGTTGGCCTGGCTGTACTCGTTGTTGCCGTAGCCCTTCCACTTGTCGGTTTCGCCGTGCACCAGCGCGGTGTACATCGAGAACCCGTTGAGGTCGCCGATGTCGCCGCGCAGGTAGGTGCGGCGCGCGGAATCGGAGCCGAAGGTCTGGCTGAAGCGGATGCCCGGCTCGGCATCCGGGTCGTCGGAGTAGTAGCGCACGGTGCCGCCGAGGTTGCTGCTCGAGGCGGTGCCCAGCGCGCCAGCGCCCTGCGCCAACTCCACCGAGCCCACGTTCTCGGAGATGATCGCGCGGGTCACCTGCAGGCCGTCGCTGACGCCGTAGTTCATGGTGCCCAGCGGGATGCCGTCCAGGGTGAAGCCGAGGCGGCTCTGGTCGAAGCCGTGCAGGGTGATCGCGGTCGACCACTCGTAGGCGCCCCACGCATCGGCCGACTGGAACTGCACGCCGGGCAGCTTGTCCAGCACCTTCAGCGCGCTGGTGCCGGGGGCGGCGGTGCCGATGTCCTCGCGGGTGATGCGCTGCACCTGGCGGGTGGTGCCGGTGGACACCACGGTGATCGCGTCGAGCATCGTCGCATCGCTGCCGCTGGTGGCGCTCGCCGCATCGGCGCTGGCGCCGTCGGCAACCGGCGCGGTCTCGGCCAGCGCGGCGAAGGCCGGCAGCGCGGACGCGACGGCGAGCACCAGCGCATGCAGGCGCAAGGGTCTGGAGGTGGGGATCATCGAAATTCCAATAAAAGGTGGGGAGGCGTGGGGACCCGCCGCGTGATGCGTGACAGCCAGCACACGGCCGGTGTGGCCCGCCCGCCACCATGCAACCGTTTTGTGAAGGTTTCGGGGCGGTCCCGTGTCGGCTGTGGGACAGCCCGGCGGCGGCGGTCGAGCTCGCACCCGGGCAGGCCGCGTATTACGCGCTGCCGTGTACATGCGCCAGCCGCCGGTCAGCGCCGGCACCGTGCCGATGCCGCAGTGCCGACGGCGCAACGTATGATGCCGGGCCAGCCACCGCCGTCGCGCCTCGATGAAGCTCGCCATCCTGTCCCGCAACACCAAGCTGTATTCGACGCGCCGCCTGGTCGAGGCCGGTCGCGAACGCGGGCATACGGTGCGCGTGCTCGACCCGTTGCGCTGCTACATGCGCATCGCCGCCGGCTCCTTCACCATGCATTACAAGGGCAAGCCGATCACCGGCTACGACGCGGTGCTGCCGCGCATCGGCAATTCCGTCACCCGCTACGGCACCGCGGTGCTGCGTCAGCTGGAGATGATGGGCGTGCGCACGCCCAATCCGTCCGACGCGATCCTGCGCGCGCGCGACAAGCTGCGCGCCCACCAGTTGCTGGCGGCCAAGGGCATCGACATGCCGATGACCGTGTTCGGCGACAACCCCGACGACACCGGCGACCTGCTGTCGATGCTGGGGCCGCCGCCGCACGTGGTGAAGTTGAACGAAGGCACCCAGGGCACCGGCGTGATCCTCACCGAGAAGACTAGCGCCTCGCGCGGCGTGGTCGAGGCGCTGCGTGGGCTGTACGCCAATTTCCTGGTGCAGGAGTTCATCGGCGAGGCCGAGGGCGCCGACCTGCGCTGCTTCGTGGTCGGCAACCAGGTGGTCGCGGCGATGCGCCGGCAGGCGCCGGAAGGCGACTTCCGCTCCAACCTGCATGTCGGCGGCAGCGCGCAGCTGGCGATCGCCAGCCGCGGCGAACAGGAGGTGGCAGTGCGCTCGGCCAAGGCCCTGGGCCTGGGCGTGGCCGGAGTCGATCTGATCCGCTCGCGGCGCGGTCCGCTGGTGCTGGAGGTCAACTCCACCCCGGGCCTGGAGGGGATCGAGGCGGTCTGCGGGTTGGACATCGCCGGCAAGGTCATCGAGCACCTCGAGGCGAGCTTGATCCGAAAGAAATCAGCAACTTAAGGCGATATCCGTCCGGCCATTCTGGCTTAACACGGGTTTAATTCGCGCCTGCGTATGCTTCGTCGGACCGCAGCTCTGCCCTCCTCAGCAGGAACGGTAATCGGGATATACCTTTCGGCCCAAGCGGCCTTGCCGCTTGGGCCTTTTTGTTCCCGCGGGCCGGTTTTTCGGTGGCCAAGCGCACCAGTATTGCGTGCAGCTTGCGGCGCCGTTCGCAGGGGGGCTACATTTGTGATTCACACCACCAATCGCCTAGGGGACAGGGATGAAAAGCGTGATCGGTTTGATGCTGGGGATGGCGCTCGCGTGCACCGCGGTCGCTGCGCCGAAAGGTGAGGCGCCCATGAACGTGAAGAAATCGTTCGCGCAGCAACTCAGTACAATTCGCCAGCAGTTGGACGACGGCAAGACCTATTCCGAACTCGGCACAGAAGATCGCGGCAAGGTGGAAGCGGCACTGTCGCGCATGGCGACGGTGCTCAACGCCCATCCCGACGTCGACACGCTGCGCGAGGAAGAAAAGGTCGTGTTGTTCAACGATCAGGAAACGGTCAACGCGCTGCTGACCAAGGCATCGGCGGACAGCCGGCTGATCTGCAGGCGCGAAGCGGTCACCGGATCGCTGCGTACCACGACGCAATGCAAGACCGTGGCGGAACGCCGCCGCGACAACGAGGATGCGCAGGAACTGATGCGGCGCAATCCAACTGGCAAGTACGACTGACGGGGTAAATGTTGGTGCGAATTCTAGTGATCGAAGACAACAGCGATATCGCTGCCAACCTGGGCGACTACCTCGAGGACCGCGGGCATACGGTGGATTTCGCCGCCGATGGCGTCACCGGCCTGCACCTGGCGGTGGTGCACGAATTCGACGCGATCGTGCTCGACCTCAACCTGCCGGGCATGGACGGCATCGAAGTGTGCCGCAAGCTGCGCAACGAAGCGCGCAAGCAGACCCCGGTGCTGATGCTCACCGCGCGCGACTCGCTGGACAACAAGCTGGCAGGTTTCGATTCCGGCGCCGACGACTACCTGATCAAGCCGTTCGCGCTGCAGGAAGTGGAAGTGCGGCTCAACGCGCTGTCGCGCCGCGGCAAGGGCGTGCACACCCGGGTGCTGGAGACCGGCGACCTGGAATACAACCTGGACACGCTGGAAGTGCGGCGCCAGGGCAAGCTGCTGCAGCTCAACCCGACCGCGCTGAAGATCCTGCAGGCGCTGATGGAAGCCTCGCCCGCGGTGGTGACCCGGCAGGAGCTGGAAACCCGCGTCTGGGGCGAGGAACTGCCGGATTCGGACTCGCTGCGCGTGCACATCCACGGCCTGCGCGCGGTGGTCGACAAGCCCTTCGACGTGCCGATGATCCAGACCCGCCACGGCATCGGCTACCGCATCGCCGCGCCCGATGCCTGAAGCTGGGGAGTTGCCGCGCGCGGTGCGGCGGCGCGGGCGCTACCGCCGCCGCCTGCGCAGCCGCATCATCCTCTCCTTCGTGCTGTTGGGCTTCGGCCTGACGGCACTGTTCGCGTTCGCCACCAACTGGGCGCGCGCGCGGGTGGAGAACCAACTGGTCGAAGCGGTGATGAATCGCAATATCGACGAGTACGCGCGCCGGTTCTTTTCCGCGCCGTCGAAGAACCCCGACCTGCCGGTGCAGCAGATGGTCGGCCGGGTGGTCAAGAGCGATCGCTTCGAAGCGCTCAAGCGCGAGCAGCCGGAGTGGTACAACTTCTCCGACGGCATCCACACCGTCTCCGGGCGCGACGAATCGGGCAAGCCGTTCTCCTACAAGGTCGCGGTGCGCAAGACGCCGGACGTGTGGTTCTTCCTCGCCTACGACATGACCCAGACCATCCAGGGCGAGGTGCAGCTCAACCGCACCCTGATCCTGTCGGTGCTGGTGTTCAGTGCGTTGTCGCTGGTGATCGGCTGGTGGTCGGCGTCGCGGGTGATGCGCCCGGTCTCCGATCTGGCGGCGCGCCTGCGCGCCTATCGTGGCAGCAGCGATCCCAAGCCGCTGGCGCCGCATTTCCCCGACGACGAAGTCGGGCAGCTGGCCGAGGCGCTGGACGACTATTCGGCCAGGCTCACCGAAGTGGTGCAGCGCGACCGCGAGTTCAACGCCGACGTCAGCCACGAACTGCGCACGCCGTTGGCGGTGATCCGCGGCGCCACCGAACTGCTGCTGACCCGCCCCAATCTCGACGACAAGGTGCTGCAGCGCCTGCAACGCATCCAGCGCGCCGAACAGCAGTGCAGCGATCTGATCGGCTCGTTGCTGCTGCTGTCGCGCAACGAGCGCGGGCAGGGCAACAGCAACGTGGCCAAGGTCGCCGAGCAACTGATCGAATCGCACCGCGCGCAACTGGGCGGCAAGCCGCTGCAGCTGTTGCTGGAGGGCGAACGCAACCTGAGCATCGACGCGCCGGAGGCGGCATTGTCGGTGGCGTTGGGCAACCTGATCGGCAACGCGGTCAAGTACACCCACGAAGGCCAGGTGGTGGTGCGGGTGCTGAGCGATGCGGTGCAGGTGATCGACTCCGGCCCCGGCCTCAGCGAGGAAGACGCCGCCAAGCTGTTCCAGCGCGGCTACCGCGGCACCCACGCCGGGCACTCGCAGGGCGGCGGCATCGGCCTGTCGATCGTCAGCCGCCTGTGCGAGCTGTACGGCTGGCAGGTCAACGTGCGCCCGGGCGCGACCAAGGGCGTGGTGGCGACGCTGTGGTTCAGGGCGGCGTGACAGAGACTGGACGGGCCGGCTTCCTGTAGGAGCGGCTGCAGCCGCGACAGGTTTCCTGATGGATCCAGTCGCGGCTGAAGCCGCTCCTGCAAAAGCGCGCGTCGCCGAATTGGACTGTTACGCGATCTTCGCCGCCGCCAATGCGCGGTACTGCCGATCCAGCGCATCGGCCGCGTCCTGCAGTCGCGACGCATCGCCATCGTTGACCACGACATCGTCGGCAATCGCCAACCGCGCCGTGCGCGTGGCCTGCGCCGCGATCATCCGCTGCGCCAGTTCGGCGGTAATGCCGTCGCGCTGCATCAGGCGCGCATGCTGCGTCGCTTCCGGAGCATCGACCACCACGATCCGATCCAGCCACGGATAGGCCGTGCGCGCGCCGACTTCGGTCAGCAGCGGGATCGCCGCAACCGCATAGGGACTGGCGGCCTCGCGGCACGCCTGCTGCATCAGCGTACGAATGGCGGGATGGGTGATCGCCTCCAGGTCGCGGCGCGCCACCGGGTCTTCGAAGATTTGCTGGCGCAGCGCGGCGCGGTCGAGGCTGCCGTCCTCGCGCAGGATCTGCGCTCCGAAACGGGCCACGATCTGCCCGAGCGCCGGATGCCCGGGCGCGACCACCGCGCGCGCGGCAACGTCGGCATCGGCGACGACGATGCCCTTGGCCTCGAAGCGCCGGCTCAGTTCGCTCTTGCCGGAGGCCACGCCGCCAGTCAGGCCGACGATGAAATCGCTCAAGGCACCGCCTCGCTCAGCGCAGCCCGGACCAGCGCATGTAGGTGTCGATGATTTCCGTGCCCCAGAAGAACGTGATCCAGCCGGCGATGGCCAGGTAGGGACCGAACGGAATGGGCGTGGCCCGGTCGCGGCCCTTGGCCGCCAGCCAGATCGAACCGAGGATCGCGCCGACCAGCGAAGAGATCAGGATGGTCGGCAGGATGCCCTTCAGTCCGCACCAGGCGCCGATCGCCGCCAGCAGCTTGAAGTCGCCATGGCCCATGCCTTCCTTGCCGGTGATCTGCTTGAACAGCCACCACACCGACCACAGCGACACATAGCCGACTGCCGCGCCGAGCAACGCCGGCTTGGCCGGCATGTACAGATTGTCCATGCTGCCGACCAGGCCCAGCCACATCAGCGGCAAGGTCAGCTGGTCCGGCAACAGGCGAGTGCGCAGATCGATCCCCGACATCGCGACCAGGAAACAACTGAATACGATCGCCCCGAACCCCTGCCAACCGAAGCCGAAGCGCCAGACGCTGGCGACCACCAGCAGGCTGGTCAGCATCTCCACCAGCGGGTACTGGATCGAGATCGGCGCATGGCAATGCCGGCACTTGCCGCGCAGCGCCAGCCAGCTGAACAGCGGAATGTTCTCGTACCAGGACAGCTTGTGCTTGCAGTGCGGGCAGTGCGAGGGCTCGACCACGATCCCGGGCGGCGGCGGATCGTAGATGTCCGGCAGCTCCAGGATCTCGCGCGAATCCCGCTTCCACTGCCACTCCATGCGCTTGGGCAGGCGCAGGATCACCACGTTGAGGAAACTGCCTACCAGCAAGCCCAACCCCGCCGCGGCGGGAAAGCCGAGGCCGGGGTGTTGATCGAGAAATGCCATTAATGCTTATCCAACGACGGAGGCCAGCTTAAAGATGGGCAGGTACATGCCGATGACCATGCCGCCGACGATGGTGCCGATGAACACCATGATCAACGGCTCGATCAGGCTGCTCAGCGCATCCACCGCATTGTTCACTTCCTGCTCGAAGTACTCGGCCACCTTGAACAGCATCGCATCCAGCGCACCGGCCTCTTCGCCGATGGCGGTCATCTGGATGACCATATGCGGAAACAGGTTGGTCTGCTTCATCGCCACGTTGACCGGGTAGCCGACCGACACGTCGTCGCGCATGCGCAGCACCGCTTTTTCGTACACGCTATTGCCGGTGGCGCCGGCGACGATGTCCAGCGCCTCCACCAGGGGCACGCCGGCGCGGAAGGTCACGCCCAGCGTCCGCGAGAAGCGTGCCACCGAGCTGTTGTGCATGATCTGGCCGATGATCGGTACCTTCAGAATCAGCCGGTCCATGCCGTGCTGCATCGACGGCGAGCGTTTGTAGGCGAAGATGAAGCCGACGATGGTGCCGACCAAGACGATCAGCAGCATCCACCAATAGGCAACCATGAAGCGCGATGCAGCTACGATCATCTGGGTAAACGCCGGCAGCTCCGCACCAAAGCCCTTGAACACATCCTCGAACTGCGGCACCACCCACACCAGCAGGATCGAACTGACCAGCAGGGCGACCGCCATGACCATGGCCGGGTAGAACAAGGCCTTCTTGATCTTGCCCTTCAGCGCTTCGATGTTTTCCTTGTAGGTCGCGACCGTCTCCAGCACGGTCTCCAGCACGCCTGCGCCTTCGCCGGCCTTGACCAGGTTGCGATAGAGCTCGTCGAACTGGATCGGATGCTTGCTGATCGCCTCGTAGAGCGACGAACCGCCCTCGATGTCGGTGCGGACCTGATCCACCATCTTCTTCATGCGCGGGTTCTTGTGCCCGCTGCCGATGATCTCCAGCGACCCCACGATGGGGACGCCCGACTTCATCATCGTCGCCATCTGGCGGCTGAAAAAGGCGATGTCCTTCGCGCTGATCTTGCTGCCGGCAGAGCCGAACAGCGGCTTGGGCTTGGGTTTGACCACCGACGGCGTGATGCCCTGGCGGCGCAGTTCGGCGCGCAGCAGGTTGGCGTTCTTGGCGGTCTGCTCGCCCTTCATCTTGACGCCGCGCTTATCCGTCCCTTCCCAGACGAACGGCAGCTGCTGGCTGGTATTGCGCGCGACGGGCTCTTTGGGTACTGCGCTACGAGTTGCGGACATCAGGTGTGCTCCCCGTCCAGCCATCCCCAGGCGGACATGACCGGCATGGTATCGGTTTCCGTGGCGTCTGGCATCAGCGGCAATGGTCGCGGCAAGCTCCGAGGCGCGAGGAGCCAAAATCCCGACGAGGTGACGTTTTGCGTCACTATGTGACATATCCTGGCAGAGGGGAAAGCCCGTCGCAAATCGTTTCTTTGCCCGTGTCGGGCGGCATTCGATGGGGCATCATGCGCCCTGGGGAGCATAGGGTGCGCGTGGGGAAGTTGGCACGCGGCCTGCTTGCATCACCCGCACGTGGCGCTCTGCCGCGCGGCGCTCGAGGGGTAGCAAGCTCCGCGGGCGGAGTGTCTGCCAACTTACACACCATCTCTAGGGGATTCACCATGAAGAAGCAGCAGGGCTTTACCCTGATCGAACTGATGATCGTCGTCGCGATCATCGCCATCCTGGCCGCCATCGCGCTGCCGGCCTACCAGAACTACGTGCGCAAGTCGCAGGTCACCGCGGCCCTGTCCGACATCACCCCGGGCAAGACGCAGTTCGAAGTGCTGACCAATGAAGGCAAGAGCATCGCTAGCGCTAGCGATATTGGTCTGACTTCTGCCACGAGCCGTTGCAGTGCCATCACCCCGACCGCGGGTGATACCGGCAATATCAACTGCGTCATGATCGGTGGCGATGGCGTCCAAGGGAAGTCGATTCGGTGGACTCGTAATGCGTCCGGCAACTGGGCCTGCTCGACCGATGCTACCGCAAAGTACCGTCCGAGCACCTGCACCACGGCGCTGTAATAATTTCTTGTCTTGCTTGAAGAAGACCCCACGCAGTGGGGTCTTCTTTTTTGGGGGGAGCAAAGGCATGCGCGATCAGAAGGGTTTCAGCTTGATCGAGCTGATGATGGTGATCGCTATAGTGGCAATTCTTTCTGCGATCGCACTTCAGGGCTACATCAATTATGTCTCGCGTTCACAGGTCGTGGCGGCGTTGAGCGAAATTCGGGGCGGGCAGACTGGCCTCGAGGCGGCATTCAATGACGGCAGGGGCAGTGATGTCAGTGCCTCCTACATAGGCCTATCATCATCCGCGCGATGTCCCGAGATAACTGCTTCGGTTGACGCTGCAACCGGAGTTGGCGGCATCAGCTGCGTTCTGGCCGGCAACGACATGGTCACTGGAACGACGCTGTCGCTGCGCCGGAGCATGTCCGGCGTGTGGAGTTGCGATGGCAGTGATGTACCCGAGAAGTATCGGCCTGAAGGATGTGGATGATTGATTTTCTGAGTAGCGATTACGGTCCGGGGATCTTGTGATGGCGAATCCGCCAACCTTGCGTGCGTTGGTTGCCTCCCCGTGGCTTGGAGTTGTCGTATTGGCGATCGTCGTTCTGGCCGTATATTGGCCTGGGCTGACGGGGCCATTCTTGTTCGACGATTACCCGAATATCGTCGACAACGCGAAGATCCATCTTGCTGAATTAAACTTCCAGAACTTGAAGAGCTCGGCCATGGGCTACGAGCCGGGCTCCGTTGGCAGGCCGTTGGCTACCTTGAGTTTTGCTCTGAACTGGTACTTCTCGGGCGAAAATGCTTGGAGCTATAAGTTGACCGGGGTGGTAGTCCACGTCGTCAACGCTTGGCTGGTGTTTGCCCTGTTGTTGAAGATGACACGCGGTGCCGCCACGACGTCTGTTCGGCGTGGGATCGGCTATTGCCTGGTCGTTGCCTTGCTGTGGGCTGTGCATCCCCTGCAGGTGTCTACGGTACTGTATGTAGTTCAGCGAATGGAGTCGCTGTCGCTGACGTTCGTGTTGCTGGCGCTCATTGTCTACCTGCATGGAAGACAACGGCAGATAGAAGGCGGTTCCGGGTGGGGATGGCTCTGCTTTTCCGGGGCGCTCGCCTTGGTTGGGCTGTTGTCCAAGGAATCCGCTGCGCTTTTCGGCGCGTATGCCTTCTCGCTGGAAGTTTGCCTGTTCCGCTTCGCTGCGAATAAGCGACGAGATAGGCGACTGCTGATCGCCTTGTACTTGGCGTTCGGGTTGGTCGCGAGCGCGATATTCTTCGGGTGGATCTTGCCGCGGGCGCTTCGGCCTGGTGCCTTCCAAGGGCGGGATTTCACGCTCTATGAGCGCTTGCTTACCCAGGGGAGGGTATTGGTTCTTTACCTTCAGCAGATCGCCCTGCCGTTGCCGAAAAGTTTGATTTTTTATTACGATTCCTATCCGAAGTCTGTCGGGCTGCTCTCGCCGGTAACGACACTTTTTTCTTGGCTCTTTATCGTCGCTCTACTTTGTGTGGGCTGGTTTGCGCGGCGAGCGATGCCATTGCTGTCGCTCGGGGTTTTCTGGTTTTTTGCGGGGCACCTGTTGACGAGCAACGCGATAGATCTTGAGCTTGTTTTTGAGCACAGGAACTATTTCTCGTTGCTCGGAGTACTCCTTGTGCTTGCCGAATTGGTGCGCATCATCCCGTTGAGGGATGGTCCTGCAATCAAGTATGTCGGTGTTGCCGCTGTAGTCGTCTTCATGGTTGGCCTTTGCGCCATTCGTTCGGCAACGTGGGGCAATGGGTTCCTTTTCTTCAATGAGCTGGTGGACGTGAATCCACAGTCCGCACGGGCGAGAACCGGTCTTGCCATTGCGCTCGTTGAACGCGCCAATGGAGACGGCGATTCGCCCTTGTATAGCTTGGCCGAGCAACAGTTCGAGGCTGCTGCCGCTCTGCCAAGCGCATCGACGCTGCCCGAGCAGGGGCTCATTCTGATGGCGCTGGCCTATGGCAAGCCGGTCAAGAACGAGTGGTGGTCAGGCTTGATCTCGAAGCTGAAAACAAAGCCGCTTTCGGCGGATGTCGTATCATCCATCTCTGACCTGATTCAACGGCGAAAGCGCGGTGTGGCGATCGACGACGGGAAGCTAAAGGAGGCATGCGTCGCGCTGGCCAATCGGGACGGCGTCCCTGCTTTCATGTATGCCCAATTCGGCGACTATGGCCTGACCTACCTGCATGACGCCACGTTTGCCAACCTGATGTTCACTAGAGCAGTGGAGGCGGGCAGATCGGACACTGCGTTTGCCGCCAAGATGATTTCCACGCTGCTTCAGGAAGGGCATCAAGAGCAGGCGTCTGTCGCGCATGAAAGGGCCAAAGAACTCGGCATGCTGAAATAGGTGTGGGACTCCACGCGTCGCGTCGCGTCGCGTCACGTCTGCGTCGACGCGCCGGCGGTTGTAGCCCGAAGTGCCGAATCGAGCATGATTGCGCAATCGCGCCAAGTCGGTATGCGGATTGCGCGAACTGAGGGATGTGCCAACTGCGTAGAAATGCGGTACGCCAGCATCTCCACATTGCCTGGCTCGTAAAGACAGGGCGCATGGTTGTCCAGTACCTGTGCAACGTCCCCCAGTGCTGTGGCCACCAACGGAATGCGCATCGCCAACATTTCATGTAGTTTCAGCGGAAAGCAGTAGCGTCCGAACGCTGAACTTCGATTGCACACGACCCCGACGTCCAACGACGCCAGAACACGGGGTACCTCGGTCTGCGGAAGTCTCCCCAAGTCGATGATGCGAGGGTGCCGATAGCGGCGAACTGTCCGATCGGTTGGCCCGGCATGAACCAGCCAAAGGTCTTGCATGCCTTGGGCCAGTTGGATGAAAGCGTCAAAAAGATCGCTGATGCCCCGACTCGAAGTCAGCGCCCCTGCTGTACCGATCAGGCGCGCATCGACTGGCAGTCCCAACGCGGTTCTGGAGGAGTGCTTGTCGAGGGGGTGAAAGATCTCCGTGTTCACGCCATTCACCACGACATGGACAGGACCGGCTACGCGGTAGTCCCCACGGACATACTCCGCAAGGGCGTGGCTGACCGTTGTCAATGCATACGCGCGGCGGCAAGCCGATCGAAATGCGCCAGACAGGCCGGGTAGCCGCGAGAGCCCGAAGCTCTCATAGTTGTCATAGAGATCGATGACGTAGGGAACGTCTCGTTTGATCGCCCATTTGGCGGCAAGCACCGCCTGGAGCATGTCTGAACTGGCCCACACGACATCTGGACGCCAGCGGGAGGTCGCTGTGTCGAGCCACTGGAAATGGCGAAGAAGGCCCTGTGGCAGTGCGTTGATCGAATGCCACTGGACGCCGAGATCGTCTGGCTTGGGAGTAGCGTCTTCCGGGCGCCGGCGATAGCTGAGCGCACAGACGCGCACCGAGTGGCCCTGCCGGGCCAGTTCGCGAGGAAGCTCGTACAGTCGCCCGAAGCGGTCTTCAAGGAGATCCTTGTCCGAGTACTGCCGCTTGCATACCACCAATATCTTCACTCGGGCATTTCCTGTCGATCGGCGCTGAAGCGCCGCGCGCGCGGCGGTCTGGCAAGCTTACCGTGCAGGCGTTAGATTAACCGCAGCCAGATCTCGCACTCCAGAGTCGTCAATGTCCGCCAGCGAACATCATCTCAAGAGCTTGCAGGCGATTCGGGCATACGAGTTGCGGCAGGCCCTTGCGTTCTTTCCAGTTCCTGCGCCTGGCCGGACGGTAACCGTCCTGGAGCTCGGGGCGGGGACTGGTCAGCAGGCCTTGATGCTGAGGGACGCTGGTTATGAGGTGAGCGCGGTCGATTTGCCAAGCAGCCACTACCATGATGCACGGGTCTTCGAAGTCGAGGACTACGATGGACGCACGCTGCCATTTGCCGATGGCGCGTTCGATGTCGTTTTTTCCTCGAACGTTCTTGAGCATGTCGCGGACATCGACCGCATCCTGGATGAGACGAGGCGCGTGCTCAAGCGCGATGGTCACGCTGTGCACGTGCTGCCCAGTAGCTCTTGCCGTCTCTGGAGCATCCCTGGCCACTATCTCTGGCTGGCGCGCCGGGTGCTGCAACGGGTTTCCACCTCCACGAAAGCGCCAGTTGAGGGCGAGAATTCCCTTGCAATCCCAAAGACCCCATCGGGCTTCGATGAATGGCGGAAGACGCTGTTTCCTTCGAGGCACGGAGAAAGAGGCAACGTGTTGACGGAGACATTCTATTTTTCCCGCTCGTGGTGGTCGGGAACGTTCCAAAAGGGGGGCTTTGAGGCCGTCACGACACAGTCGACCGGTATCTTCTACACGATGTGCAATTCATTTGCGCATAAGTTGTCGATCTCGCGGAGGCAGAGTCTCTCGTTTTTGCTGGGCTCGTCGTGCCACATCTATGTCCTGCGCAAGCTGAATCACGCGCCGGACAAGGGGGGGGACAGGTGAAGGCCAATACCTTGCTCGGTCTCCGTGCCTCTGCCAGAGCGTTCTCATTTGGCGGCCGGTTCAATGCTCCTCAATCCATCATGAGGCGGCTCTTCCGGCATCACAGGGCCGTGGTCAGCATCGGAGATTTTGACGGCGACATGGCGATGGACCTGTCTTTGACGGAACACATGCAGCGGCGCATCTTCTGGATGGGGTACTACAGCCAGGGCATCGTGGCCTTGTTGGACCGCATCCTGGCGCCCGGCATGAGCGTCATCGATGTTGGCGCCAATATCGGTGAAATCACACTGGTGGCGGCGAAGCGCGTGGGTCAGGCAGGAAGGGTCGTTTCGTTTGAACCTGTCGACAGCCTCGCCGACACGTTGTGCAGCCATGTGCTGCGAAACGATCTCCGCAACGTCACGGTGGTACGCCAAGGGTTGTCGAATCGACATGACCATGTACCGATCTTCGCTTCCTGCGGGCAAGGAGAGCTTGGAGACGAGCATCATGGGCTGGGCAGCCTGTTTGGGACACCTTCGCACGATCGCGCACTTCAGGATATCGAAATAACGACGCTGGACGCTTATCTCGATGCAAATCCACTCCGCAGGGTCGACATCATCAAGGTCGATATCGAAGGTGCCGAGCTGGCCTGTCTGCAGGGCGCCAGGCTCACGCTGGGGAAGTACAAGCCCTCGTTGATCGTGGAGGTCCAGCAGGAATCCTCGTTGAAGGCGGGGTACGATCCGGGCGAGATATTGGACTACCTGCAGGAGCTCGGATATAGGTTCCAGGTCATCCGGTCCGATGGGACGTTAAGGAAAGTCGACCGTTCCTCTCTCGGGCCTTACCAGAACGTGCTTTGTACCGTCGCCGGATAGAATGACGGATTCTGAGCCAGCCAATATTTGGCTTCTCCTGAGCCGATTCGGTCATGGAGGTCTGGAGCGTGTGCAGGTTGCGCTGGCCAATGGGCTTTGCCTTCGAGGTCACCACGTCAAGCTTGTTGCGGGGCAGGTGCTTGTGCATCCTGATGGGCTTACGGCGAACGTTCCGGTTCTTGAAATCGCGCCAAGTGGGCCTTTTCATTTTTTATCAGGTTTCCTGCGCGGGTGGCGGCGGCAGGCACCAGATGTAATTTTCACGACGTCCAACGACGTGGCTTGTCTTGTCCTGCTCTTGAAGTTGCTTTACCGGAAACCAGTACGGGTGGTGGTTACCCAGCACCTGTCGGTATCGGGTCCAAGGATTGCAAGTCGCGGTGCCAGGCGGGTGAAGCTCGAATTGCTCATGCGCGCGATGCGGCTGCTTTTCCCCCGTGCCGATTCGTGTGTCGCCGTGTCCGAAGCGGTGGCTAGCGATATGCGCTCTGAGTTGGGGCTGTCGCCGGACAAGGTCAGCGTGATCCACAATCCGGTGGTGGCGCCTGACTGCGAATTGCGCTCTTTGCAACAGGTGGACTGGCCGTGGCCGGACCGGAGCGTTCCCACCGTCGTCTTCGTCGGCCGATTTTCGCCGGAGAAGCGTCTTGATCTCCTGCTTCGCGCATTTTCTCGCGTCCTCACTCAAAAGCCCGCGCGGCTGCTGCTGATTGGAACCGGGCCTCTGGAGTCCCGAGTGTCGCAATGGATGAATGAGGCGGGATTGGGTGCAACTTGCGAGCGGCTTGGCTATGTCGCCAACCCCTTGCCCTATATTCGCCAGGCCGACGTCCTGGTCCTGTGCTCAGACTACGAGGGCTTCGGCAATGTTCTCGTGGAGGCGATGGCGTGCGGGACCCAGGTGGTTTCGACGGATTGTCCCGACGGACCGCGCGAAATCCTGGAGGATGGGCGGCTGGGGCAGCTTGTCCGCTGTGGCGATCACGATGCGCTGGCCGAAGCGTTGATCCGTGTCATCGACGGTAGGTGCCGGGTCGAGCCTGACGTGTTGAGGCGACGGGCGGCAGAGTTTGGCGTGCAAAAATCAATCGATGCTTATGAAGAGCTTGTCGCGGGACTTCGGCCGCGAATTCGCGTCAGGTCGCGCTCGCCCGATGCGTGATCAGGCGGATGGAGAACAGAAACACCAAGGTGCATTCGCCTGCGATCATGGCCCAGGCGGAGCCTAATGCTCCTCGCGTAGGGGTGAGGGCGAACATTGCGCACGCCAGGGCGCAAAGGCCGATCGTCTCCAGCAATACCCTGGCCCGGATGTCGCTTCTCGCCAGGAGCCAGTGCGCCAACAGGATCCGCATGCAACTGACGGGCGCGCACCAGGCGAGCAGCTTTACGACGGCCGCGGCGGATGTGAAGTCGCTGCCCAATATCGCGACGATGGCGCCCGATGCGAAGTAAAGAAGCAGGGCGGCGGCCAACCCATAGGCAAAGGTGCATGCGAGCAGCGCCCGCATCATGAATGGGTGCTCGTTCATGCCCGCTCCCTGCCGAAACATGCGAGGCAGCGCCGCACCGATGAGTCCTTCGATCGGGAGTGTCGCCAGCCCTGTGAACCGCTGAGCTGCGGTGAAGTTCCCTGCGACCGCTTCGCCTCCCCAGCGCAATGCGAACGTCTTGTCTACGGAGGTCCAGGCCATCGTGCTGGCCCAGATGCCGGAAAGCCCGATGCCGGCTCGCAAGTCGATCCAGGCAAGTGAGTGGTTTGGCGAGTTTGCCAGTAGCCGCCTTGTGCAGCCGTGCCGCAACAAGATGGCGCAAGCGGCCAGCGCTGTCAGATGCAGCCAGACGTACAGGGAAAGCCCTTGGCCAGATTGGAACTGCATGAAGGCGGCGACCGCGGCGACCCTTGCCAAGGACCCTGCAACGGGTACAGCCGCTGCCTGCAGCACCAGTGTATGGGCAGCGTATGCGGAAGCGACCTGCGCGATGATCGGTGCGAACAGAATTTCCGATAGCCCGATGCCGAGCAGTATCCAGCCGCCCGGCTGGTGGAACATGGCGCTCCCAAGCACTACGTACGCGAGCAGAAGCAGCGGTGTACTCCATGCCAACGCGCGCCCTGCCTGCTGCCATCTCATGGGGAACAAGGTCTGGTCGCGTGCAGTATCTTGGTACATGCGCAAACCAAGCCCGAAGCCGGCGAAGCCTCCCAGCGCAACGGCTAGGCCGGCAACGCCGGAGTAGTTTCCGTATCCGGATGCCCCGAGTACACGCGCCAACAGCAGTACCCAGACGAGTTGGCTGCCTACTCGCAAAGCGTGCCAGAGCGTCGTGCCCAGAGTGTTGCGTGCGAGCCAGCCCAGTTTTGGCATGCGGAACTTGGCGTTCATCGTGGAGAAGCGACTTCGCATCGTCGCATCACGGTATCCAACAATGCGGCGTATGCTCCGGCACGCACATGCCAATCAAAGCCTTGCACCTCGTTTGGATCGACCGGCTGCGGCGAGCGGACCAGGCGCGAAATGGCGTCGGCTAATGCTGCTGTGCTACCCGGCGGCACCGTATGCACTCCATTGCATGTCTCGGCCAAGCGCCGGACTGCAGGGATGGCCGAGACCAAGACCGGGCAACCGCAGCCCAGTGCTTCTATCAATACGAGTCCGAGGCCGTCTTGGTCGCCACTTGTTGCCTCGACAAAAGGAGCGACGAACAAGGCGGCGCGGCGGTAGAGGGAGGGAAGCTCCGACTGGGGAACCGCACCCAGAAAGCGGACGGCGTCCTGCAGTTCCAGGTCGCGGACCTGTTCCTTACGCATCTCCAGTTCGGGTCCGAACCCGGCAACTGTCAAAGTGGCACCGGGTACGGCAGCCCGGATCGCGTGCATCGCAGCGATCAGGAAACGAAGGCCTTTTTTTTCCACGAGCCGGCCGACGAACAGTATCTCCGTGCGCGACCGTGGCACGGTGGGGTCGGGAACGAACCTGCCGGAAAGATCGGCCCCCATCGGCTCCACCACCACCTTGGACATGTCTGCACCCAGAGCGGCGACCTGCTGCAGCATGCCTTCGCTGACGACGGCCAGTCGCGCCGATCGCCGTATCACAGCGCGCTTGATCCAGCGAAAAGGCCACGACTTCAGCGCGTACAGATCTCCGCCATGGGATGTGACCAGAAAGGGCGAGGAAGAACCGGCAAGGCTTAGTGCTGTGGCAACGATGCCCTGCGGTATCAGCCAGTGCGCATGAACGACGGTCGGGCGATACCTGCGGACGGCACGGTAGGCAGCGAACAACTGGCCGATGAAGAATCCAGGCAGCAGGAGCGCCTTCCAAGGACTGTGTTGCACGTTGGAAACCATGCCGCCGTCGTTCACGAGCGTTTCCCAGCGCTGTGGGGCATATCGATAACGATGGATTTCAACTGAATCCATCGTTTCGTACTCAAGCGCCCCATTCGCGTGGGGGCACAGCACCACGACCCGAAAGCGGTCGGTCAAGCGCCTGGCAAGCTCATGGACGAAGCCAGGCTCTGGGTCGTCGCGCCAGCGAGGATAGGTGGAGGCCAGCACCAAGAGTGTCGGCTTGGTCATGTTTCGGCTCGCACCGCGTGCATTCAGGCGTCGCGCCGATACGTCAGATTGGTGATCTGCTCGGAAATCAGCCCGATCAGAAAAATGATCACTGCGGCACTGAACAACAACGTGCTCATGTTGGTGAAGCGGTGCATCGTCGCAAAGGTATAGCCGTAGTAGGCGAGTCCGAGGGCGAAGAATGCCATCGAGACCGGGACGAATAGCTTAAGCGGCGAATACAACGTGGCGATCTTGAAGATGATCAACAGGAAGCGGATGCCGTCCTTCATGGGGCGGATGTGGCTGCCGTTGCCGACCCGCTTGGCGACGGGGATCGGCACGTAGGCGACCGGGTAGGCGCTGCGGAAGAAGGCCATGGTGCTGGTGGTGGGGTAGCTGAACCCGTTCGGGAGCAGGTGCAGGAATTCGCGGAACCTGTCCGCGCGGACGGCGCGGAAGCCGGAGGTGAGGTCTTTCACCTCGAAGCCGGTCATGCGGCTGGCCAGCCAGTTGTAGAAGCGGTTGGCGAGGCCGCGGTGCACGCTCGCCTGTCCGCTGCTGTCGCGGGCGCCTACGACCATGTCATAGCCTTGGCCGAGCTTGGCCAGCAGTTTGTGGATGTCGCCTGGATCGTGCTGTCCGTCCGCATCCATGAACACCAGGATGTCGCCGCCCGCGGCCCGTGCGCCGCGCTTGATCGCCGCACCGTTGCCCATCGAGTAGGGACTGCCGATGACCCGGGCGCCATGGTCGCGCGCGACCTGCGCGGTCGCATCGGTCGAGCCGTCGTCGACCACGATGATCTCGGCATCCGGCATTTCCTCGCGCAGCCGCGGCAGCGTGCGCGACAGACCGGCCACCTCGTTCTTGGCTGGCAGAATGATGCTGATCTTGTCCAAAGGTCGACCCCTAGTTCCCCGTCGGCTATGGTAATCCCAGTCGCGGCCGGATTCGTGGCGCGCAGCGATGCCGCCCGGCGTTTGCTGCTGTGCCGGAGGCGGCTGCACGGAATTTGCAGTATCTTTGGTCCGCAAGAACGGGGGCTTTTCCATGAATGCAGCTGTCTCGGCCAACCTAGTTGGCATCACCGGCATCGCGCGCCGCCTGGTTCAGGATGGCGCGGTGGAGGAGGCGGTCGCGCGGACCGCGATGGCGCATGCCGCCGAGGCCAAGATCCCGCTGCCGCAGTGGTTCTCGGAGAAGAAGCTGGCCACCGCGGCGCAGCTGGCTGCCGCCAACGCGGTGGAGTTCGGGATGCCGCTGCTGGATGTGTCGGTGTTCGATGCCAACCAGAGCGCGATCAAGCTGGTCAGCGAGGAGTTGCTGCAGAAGCACCAGGTGCTGCCGCTGTTCAAGCGCGGTACGCGGCTGTTCGTCGGGATCAGCAATCCGACCCAGACCCGGGCGCTGGACGACATCAAGTTCCATACCAATCTGACGGTCGAGCCGATCCTGGTCGACGAGGACCAGATCCGGCGCACGCTGGAGCAGTGGCAGGCGCGCAGCGATGCGATCGGCAATGCGCTGGGCGATGACGAGGAGGGCATGGACAACCTCGAGGTCGGGGCCGGCGACGAGGACATGGGCAGCGGCGGCGATACCGGCGTCGATGCCAAGGGCGACGACACGCCCGTGGTCAAGTTCGTGAACAAGATGCTGGTCGATGCAATCCGCCGCGGCGCCTCGGACATCCATTTCGAGCCGTACGAGGACGACTACCGGGTGCGGCTGCGCATCGATGGCCTGCTCAAGAGCGTGGCCAAGGCGCCGGTCAAGCTCAACCAGCGCATCGCGGCGCGGCTGAAGGTGATGTCGCAGCTGGACATCGCCGAGAAGCGGGTGCCGCAGGACGGGCGCATCAAGCTCAACCTGTCCAAGAGCAAGCAGATCGACTTCCGTGTCAGCACCTTGCCGACGCTGTTCGGCGAGAAGATCGTGCTGCGTATCCTCGACGGCAGCGCGGCCAAGCTGGGCATCGACAAGCTCGGCTACGAGCCGGAACAGCAGAAGCTGTTCTTGGACGCGATCCACAAGCCCTACGGCATGGTGCTGGTGACCGGCCCGACCGGTTCGGGCAAGACGGTGTCGCTGTATACCGCGCTGGGCATCCTCAACGACGATACCCGCAACATCTCCACCGCCGAGGATCCGGTGGAAATCCGCCTGCCCGGCGTGAACCAGGTGCAGCAGAACAACAAGCGCGGCATGACCTTCGCCGTGGCGCTGCGTTCGTTCCTGCGCCAGGATCCGGACATCATCATGGTCGGCGAAATCCGCGACCTGGAGACCGCCGAGATCGCGATCAAGGCGGCGCAGACCGGCCACATGGTGCTGTCCACGCTGCATACCAACGATGCGCCGCAGACCATCGCGCGCCTGATGAACATGGGCATCGCGCCGTACAACATCACCAGTTCGGTAACGCTGGTGATCGCGCAGCGCCTGGCGCGGCGCCTGTGCAACAACTGCAAGCGCCCCAGCCAGCTTCCGGAGAATGCGCTGCTGGCCGAGGGATTCAGCGCGGCGGAAATCGCCGCCGGCATCCAGCTGTTCGAGGCCGTCGGCTGCGACGAGTGCACCGAAGGCTACAAGGGGCGTACCGGCATCTACCAGGTGATGCCGATGAACGACGAGATCGCGGCGATCGTGCTGCAGGGCGGCAACGCGATGGACATCGCCGAGGCGGCGCAGAAGATCGGGGTCAAGGACCTGCGCCAGTCGGCGCTGCTCAAGGCCCGCAACGGCATCACCAGCTTGGCCGAGATCAATCGCGTCACCAAGGACTGATGGGGCCGGGATTCGGCATTCGGGATTGGGGATTCGTAAATGCCAGCGCAGCGGCGCTTCATCTGGGGGCGTTGATCCTGCTTTTTCTGCCTGGGCCGAATATAGGTGCAGGGCAGGGGAAGCGTGCTTTTACGAATCCCCAATCCCAATTCCCCAATCCCAGCTCTTCTACTCCATCCCCAACTTCTTGAGCTTGTAGCGCAGCGCGCGGAAGGTGATGCCGAGCTGGGCGGCGGTGCGGGTCTTGTTCCAGCGGTTTTCCTCCAGCGCCTTCTGGATCGCGGCGCGTTCGAGCTGCTCGATGTAGGAGGGCAGGGCGGAGGAGGTCGGGTCGATATCGACCACGCCGGGCGGCAGGGCGGGGGCGGCTTCGGCCGCGGCGCGGGCGCTGTTGCCGGGCTGCGGCAGGTGCAGGTCGGCGGCGCTGATCTGGTCGTCCTCGGCCATCGCCAGGGCGCGCTCGAGGATGTTCTCCAGTTCGCGCACGTTGCCGGGGAAGGCGTAGCGGTT
Source organism: Xanthomonas sp. CFBP 8443 (assembly GCF_025666195.1). Taxonomy (NCBI): domain Bacteria; kingdom Pseudomonadati; phylum Pseudomonadota; class Gammaproteobacteria; order Lysobacterales; family Lysobacteraceae; genus Xanthomonas; species Xanthomonas sp. CFBP 8443. The sequence continues at coordinate 3,872,036 of NZ_CP102592.1, read as the reverse complement.
CAGGGCGTCCAGCGCCGATGGCGACAGCAGCGGGGTGATCCGGCCATGGCCCTTGGCCAGCCGTGCCAGGATCGCCGCAGCCAGTTGCGGCAGGTCGCCGCCGCGCTCGCGCAGCGGCGGCACGCGCAGTTCGATCACGTTGATGCGGTAGTACAGGTCGTGGCGGAAGCGGCCGTCGGCGACCAGGTCGGCCAGGTCCTTGTGGGTGGCCGACAGGATGCGCACGTCGGTCGGCACCTCGGTGGCGGCGCCGACCGGGCGCACCGACTTCTCCTGGATCGCGCGCAGCAGCTTGACCTGCATCGGCAGCGGCAGCTCGGCCACTTCGTCCAGGAACAGGGTGCCGCCCTGCGCGGCCTGGAACAGGCCGGCCTGGTCGGCGTGGGCACCGGTGAAGCTGCCCTTCTTGTGGCCGAAGAACTCGCTTTCCATCAGTTCGGCCGGGATCGCGCCGCAGTTGACCGGCACGAACGGCCCGGCCGCGCGCGCGCCCTGTTCGTGGATGGTGCGCGCGACCAGTTCCTTGCCGACGCCGGACTCGCCGAGGATGTACACCGGCGCCTGGCTGCGCGCGACCTTGGCGATGGTGGCGCGCAGCGCGTCCATCGCGGTCGAGGCGCCGAGCAGGCGGCTGGCCTGCTCCGGCGGCGGCGCCGGCGGCGCGGCGCGCTCGGTGTTGTTGAGTTCCAGTGCGTGCTTGACCAGGCCGCGCAGCACGTGGATGTCCACCGGCTTGCTGACGAAGTCGAAGGCGCCGGCCTTCAGCGCTTCCACCGCTAGGTCCATGCTGCCGAACGCGGTGATCATCGCCACCGGCGTGCGCGGATAGTGGCGGGCGATCTCGCTGACCAGCTCGATGCCGTTGCCATCGGGCAGGCGCATGTCGGTGATGCACAGGTCGTAGGGGTTGCTGGCCAGCAGTTCGCGGGCTTCGGCGAGGTTGGCGGCGGTGCTGATGCGCAGCCCCATCCTGCCCAGGGTCAGTACCAGCAGTTCGCGGATGTCGCGTTCGTCGTCGACGACAAGGGCGCTTCGGGTTTCGTTCATGTGGGGAAAAGATAGCCCAGGTCCAGGGTCCAGCGCCAATTTTTCGACGCCACGGGGGTTGCCGGTGTGGCGCTCAGTTCGCGAGCATGGTGTGCGGGCCGGGCAGGACCACGCGGAAGCAGGCGCCGCCGGCCGGCACCGGCACGTACTCCAGCCGCGCCTGGTTGGCCCGGCACAGCTCGCGGGCGATGTACAGGCCCAGCCCGGTGCCGTGCTCGGAGGTGGTGAAGAACGGACGGAACAACTGTGCGGCCACCGCCTCGGGGATGCCGGGGCCGCGGTCCATCACATCGACGATCGCGTTGCGCTCCTGCACCGCCACGCGCAGCCGCACCCGCGCTGGCTCCTCCATCACCCGTCCGTACTTGAGCGCGTTGTGCACCAGCGCGCTGAGGATCTGGTGCAGGTGCTTGGGATCGACCAGCGCGTGCACCGCCTTCGGCGCGGCGATGGCCTCCAGGCTGTCGGTCTCGATCGACATGGTCTGCTGGTACTCCAGCACGAAGCGGCGCACGAACACGCCCAGGTCCAGGTTCTCCGGATTGGAGCGCTCGCGCCGGGCCAGTCCCAGCACGCTCTCGACGATGCCGTTGGTGCGCTGGCACTGCATGTGGATGATCTGCAGCAGGCGGCGGTCGGCATCGCCGATCGCCGGCGACTCCTCCAGCAGCTGCGAGGCGTAGCTGATCGCGGCCAGCGGGTTGCGGATCTCGTGCGCCAGGCTGGCCGAGAACCGGCCCAGCGCCGATAGGGTCAGCGATTCGGCGCGCCGCGACACCACCGTCGCATCGTCCAGGAACACCAGGGTCAGGTCGCCTTCCATCAGCAGCCGGGCGAAGCGCGGCTGCACTTCCGGCTGGTCCGGCGACAGCTGCAGCGGCGTCTCTTCCTGGTTCCAGCCGTTGCGCCAGCGCTGCAGGCGCCGCGCCAGCTCCGGCGCGGCGCTGAGCAGGTCCAGGCGGCCGCTGCCGCTGTTGCCGTCGGCGTCGCCGAGCAGGGCCGAGGCTGCCTCGTTGGCCAGGGTGACGCGGTTCTGCGCGTCCACCACCAGCACCCCGGTGCGCATGCGGCGGATGATCAACTCGTTGATTTCGTAGAGATTGGCGACTTCCGCGCCGCGCTGGTCGGCCAGCGTCTGGCTGCTGCGCGCGCGCTGCCCGATCTGGTAGCAGATATAGGCCACGGCCAGGTAGCTGGTGGCGAACATCGCCAGTTCGGCCAGGCTGCGCGTGTTCTCGCCGCCGTCCAGCGCGGTCCACAGGTATTCCAGCAGCGTGGCCGCCGCCGCGGTCAGGGCGACGCCGAAGCCGTAGCGCAGCCGCAGCAGCATCGCCGCGGCGGCGACGTTGAACAGCAGCATCATCGCGATGCCGGCACTGGCCGCCGGCAGTGCGTGCGCGGCCAGGGTGGCCGCGGCGATGTCCGCGGTCGCGCTGCAGAACACGATCGCGGTCAGATGGCGCTCGTTGCGGCCCCACAGCAGCAGCAGCAGCGCCACGGCCAGGTAGGCGCCCGCCAGCCCGACCGCCAACTGCGGGAACCGCGGTGCGCCGACCAGCACGCTCAATGGGCTGAACACCAAGGCCGCGATCAGCCCGGCCACCAGCACCCGGTACAGCGCGAAGAAATACAGCTCGCGGCGGGGGATGGACTCGATGCGGTCGATGAGCGAAGCGCTTGTGGGCAAGCCGGACTCCAGCCAGGCGACGGACGGCGCGAGTATAGGCGTCGCGCCGGGGAATGCGATGGCAGGCGCGCAATCGGGGCCGGCGGCTGTGGCGCCCGCCCGGCCGGGGCTGGCCGGACGCGGCACGGGCCGGGCCGCGGGCGGCTTCACACGGGGGCCGGACCGGCGCTTTTGCGCCGTCGCCCAGGGTCGGCGACAATATGCGGCCCGTCCGTACCCTTCCGGCCGCCATCAAGGCCCGGAGCGCTGCGGGACGGTCGTTCCTCTTCCCACGGTGACGCATGAATTTCCACGAATACCAGGCGAAACAACTGTTTGCCGATTACGGCATCCCGGTCCCGGCCGGACGCGTCGCGTCCACGCCCGAAGAAGCCGTCGAAGCGGCCAATGCCCTGGGCAATGGCCCCTGGATGGTCAAGGCCCAGATCCACGCGGGCGGCCGCGGCAAGGCCGGCGGCGTGAAGTTCTGCAAGACCACCGACGACGTTAAGGCCGCTGCGGCCAAGATGCTCGGCACCTCGATGGAAACCTACCAGTCCGCCGGCGTGGCCCTGCCGATCAGCCTGGTGCTGGTCACCGAGGCCGGCGAGATCGCCAAGGAACTGTATCTGTCGGTGCTGGTCGACCGCGGCACCCAGTCGATCACCTACATCGCCTCGTCGGAAGGCGGCGTGGACATCGAGCAGGTCGCGGCCGAGACACCCGAGAAGATCCAGACCCTCAACGTGAACTTCGTCGAAGGCCTGCAGCCGTACCAGGCGCGCGAGATCGGCTTCAAGCTCGGCCTGACCGCCAAGCAGGCCAACCAGCTGGCCAAGATCATGGGCGGCCTGTACACCCTGTTCAACGAGAAGGACCTGGCGCTGGTCGAACTGAACCCGCTGGCGATCCTGGACAGCGGCGACCTGTACGCGCTCGACGGCAAGGTCAACTCCGACGACAACGCCACCTTCCGCCACAAGGATCTGGCCGCCATGCGCGACAAGACCCAGGAAGACGAGGCCGAAGTGCGCGCCAGCGAGTACGATCTGAACTACGTGACCATGGACGGCAACATCGGCTGCATGGTCAACGGCGCCGGCCTGGCCATGGCCACCATGGACGTGATCGCGCTCAACGGCGGCTCGCCGGCCAACTTCCTGGACGTCGGCGGCGGCGCCACCAAGGAGCGCGTGACCGAGGCGTTCAAGCTGATCCTGTCCTCGGACAAGGTCAAGGCGATCTTCGTCAACATCTTCGGCGGCATCGTCCGCTGCGACATGATCGCCGAGGGCATCATCGCCGCGGTCAAGGAAGTGGACGTCAAGGTGCCGGTCGTGGTGCGTCTGGAAGGCACCAACGTCGAGGCGGGCAAGAAGCTGCTGGCCGAATCCGGCCTGGCCATCACCCCGGCCGACGACATCAACGATGGCGCCAAGAAGGCCGTCGCAGCCGTCGCTGCCTGAACCCACGAGACTAGGAAGAATTCATGTCTGTTTTGATCAACAAGAACACGAAAGTCATCGTGCAGGGCTTCACCGGCCAGCAGGGTACTTTCCACGCGACCCAGATGGTCGAGTACGGCACCCAGGTCGTCGGCGGCGTGACCCCGGGCAAGGGTGGCACCACCCACATCGATCTGCCGGTGTTCAACACCGTGCGCGAAGCGGTCGAGGCCACCGGCGCCGATGCGTCGGTGATCTACGTGCCGCCGCCGTTCGCGGCCGATGCGATCCTGGAAGCGGCCGCGGCCGGCATCAAGGTCATCATCTGCATCACCGAAGGCATCCCGGTGCTGGACATGCTGCGCGTCAAGAACGTGCTGAAGTCGCACCCGGACGTGACCCTGGTCGGTCCCAACTGCCCCGGCGTCATCACCCCGGGCGAGTGCAAGATCGGCATCATGCCGGGCCACATCCACATGCCGGGCAAGATCGGCATCGTGTCGCGTTCGGGCACGCTGACCTATGAAGCGGTCAAGCAGACCACCGCGGCCGGCCTGGGCCAGTCCACCGTCATCGGCATCGGCGGCGACCCGATCAACGGCCTGAACTTCGTCGACTGCCTCAAGCTGTTCAACGAAGACCCGCAGACCCTGGGCATCATCATGGTCGGCGAGATCGGCGGCGACGCCGAGGAAGCCGGCGCCGAGTACATCAAGGCCCACGTCAAGAAGCCGGTGGTCGGCTTCATCGCCGGCGCCTCGGCCCCTCCGGGCAAGCGCATGGGCCACGCCGGTGCGATCGCCTCGGGCGGTTCGGGCACCGCCGCCGGCAAGTTCGCGGCGATGGAAGCGGCCGGCGTCAAGACCGTCCGCTCGCCGGGCGACCTGGGTGCGGCGATCGCTTCGCTGGTGAAGTAATTGCAAGTGTGGATGTAGCAGTCAGAAGGCCCGCCCTCGTGCGGGCCTTCTTATGTCCGGAGTCAAAAGGGGGCGGGCAGGGGTGAGGTTCCGTAACGAGATCGAAGGTCTACGCGGCATCGCGGTGCTGATGGTGGTGCTGGCCCACGCCAAGCTTCCCTTTCTGCCTGGCGGCTACGTGGGCGTGGATGTCTTCTTCGTCATCTCCGGGTTTCTCATCACCGGCTTGTTGCAGCAGGAATTGCAGGCGACCGGCAGTATCGATGTCCGGCAGTTCTACGCGCGCCGCATCAGGCGGTTGCTTCCAGCATTCGGCGTCATGCTTCTGGCGAGTGCGGCGCTTGCGCTCTGGTTGCTGCCCAGGAGCAGTTGGGGCGCACAGGCCGAAGCCGCGCGCTGGGCCGCGCTGTGGGCGTCGAACATATTTTTCGCGGGTTCCGATTCCGGCTATTTCGACCAAGGAGCCGAAGCCAATCTCTACCTGCATACCTGGTCGCTGAGTGCCGAGGAGCAGTTCTACCTGATCTGGCCCGCGCTCATTGGCCTCGCCTGGAAGCTTGGACGCCGGCGCGGCGCGACGATGCTCGTCTGGGCGCTGGTGGCGCTGGGTTTCGGATTGACGATAGCGGCTACCGCGCTGGAGCCGTTGCATGCCTATTACCAGATGCCGTGTCGCCTTTGGCAATTGGCGTTGGGTGCAGGAGTCCAGCTCTCTGTCGGTCAGGCGCGCCTTTCGCTGCGGTGGGTCCATGCCGCTCGCGCCATCGGCTTTCTGCTACTGGTCGTTGCGGCACTCTGGCTGGCGCCGGATCGGATCTCGTATCCGGGAGCATGGGCGCTGTTACCGACGGTTGCCGCTGCGTTGCTGTTGTTGAACGGCCCGCAAGGCTGGCGGGACGCTTGGCTGGAGGTGATGCCGCTACGATTCCTTGGTCGCTTGTCGTACAGCTGGTATCTCTGGCATTGGCCCGTTCTGGTCCTGGGTTTCTCATTGGCCGGCCGCACTCCAGCGGTCGGACTCGTGGCGGCGGCGCTGTCGCTGGTTCCCGCGTGGCTCAGTTGGAGACTTGTCGAACAGCGCGTTCGTACGATGAAACGAGGCAAGGCAACCACCTGGGTGCTGGCTGGCTTACTCGTATCGGCATTGTTGGCCTATGCGGCGATGATGTGGGAGCAGGTGGCTTTCGTTCCTGGCCAGCCTCCAGATGCGCGGAGCCAGGCTTTGCTGACGACCCTGGCCACACCGGCACTCTACCGGCAGCCCGGCTGCGATGAGTGGTTCCATGCCGACCGCCTCGTCCCTTGCACCCTGGTCCGTGCCACGTCCGAAGCAGCTCCGACCGTGGTGCTGGCGGGCGACAGCGTAGCGGCGCAATGGTCGACCGCGCTGGAGAGCATCGCCCGCGCCCGTGGCTGGAACCTCGTGGTTCTGACCAAGTCGTCGTGCCCGATGATCGATCATCCATTTGTCTATCCACGGATCAACCGTCGCTACGTGGAATGCGAGCGTTGGCGGGATCGCGTGGTGGCGTATCTGCACGAGCGGCCGCCGTCGTTGCTGGTGCTGGGCTCTTCGGCGGCCTATGCGATCGATCCGGTGGATTGGGAGCACGGGACGCGCCGGTTCCTGACGCGGATCGAGGGAGCTTCGGAACGTATCGTGCTGCTCGCGCCGACGCCGCTTTTACCGTTCGATGGCCCGCAGTGCGCGCTGGCGCGTTATGGGCAGAGCGGGCACTTGGCACGGGATTGCAGCGTACCGTTGCAGCAGGTCCGGCCCAGCGCGCTCATCGCGCGGCTGCAGTCCGCTGTCGCAGGCCATCCGGCGGTGCGATTGGTCGATCTCGGGGACGCGGTCTGCCCAGGGCAGAGCTGTTCTGCCGAGCGCAACGGTTTGCTGCTGTATCGGGATGGACAACATCTCAACGCGAACTATGTTCTGCAACTGGCGCCAGCGCTGGAGGCCGCGCTGGAACCGTCCGCCCGTTGAAGGTGGCTAGCGCGCGGCCTGGCATCGGACCGATAGCACGATGGCGTGCAATGGGTTCCTTGGGCCGTCCCGGCCGCGATCCTGACAGTGGACGAAGCAATGGCGCCGTCACCCCTGCCTCGGATCCAGGCTGGCGAGCAGCGGCCGGGTCGTGCCGGAACGCGCATGAGCCGAGCGCCCAGTCTTTCCGCCTTTCCATTCGTCCCTGCCCGGCCACCACTGGTCACCGGGACGACCGCGGCGCTCCCTCGGCCGCTGCGAGCGAGTAAGCGTTGTCGATACTGCTCGGCAATTCGGATGCGACGGGAAGCGGAATGGCGATCAGTGGATGGCGGGCAGCGGTGTGCGGTGCGGGACTGGCGCTCGGCGTGGGAGGGATCTGTGCGGCGGCGCCGGGCGACTGGTCCAGCTATGCCGGGGCGCTCGGCGGCGGGCAGCATTCGCCGCTGACCCAGATCACCCCGGACAACGTCGGGCGGCTGCGCATCGCCTGGTCGTTCCGCACCGGCGAGCTCGGCGCGGGCCTGCCCGATCCGGAACGGCGCCGCTTCGAGGCCAATCCGCTGGTGGTGGACGGGCGCATGTACCTGGTCACAGGCACCGGCATCGCCTTCGCGCTGGATGCGGCCAGCGGCCGCGAGCTGTGGTCGTTCGACGCCAAGGTCGCGCGCGGCAAGCACTACAGCGATCCGGCCTCGCGCGGGGTGAGTTTCTGGCGCGACGCGCAGGCCGCGGCGGGCGCATGCCGCGAGCGGATCGTGTTCGGCACCCTGGATGCAAGGCTGATCGCGCTGGACGCCGCCGACGGCCGGCCCTGCGCCGGGTTCGGCAATGCTGGCAGCATCGATCTGCATGCCGGTGTCGATGTGCACGATGCGCCCAGCGATGCCTGGGCCAACTATGCGGTGACTTCGCCGCCGGTGGTGGCCGGCGAGGTGATGGTGGTCGGCAGTTCGATCGGCGACAACCGCGGGCATGCGCTGGAGCAGGGCGTGGTGCGCGGCTACGACGTGCGCAGCGGCCGCGAGCTGTGGCGCTGGGATCCGGTGCCGCGTGGGCCCGACGCCGCGGCGGCGGCCGGCTGGCAGCCGGAGCAGGCCGCGACGGTCGGCGGCGGCAATGCCTGGGCGCCGCTGGCGGTGGACCTGGCGTTGGGTCTGGTCTACGTGCCGACCGGCTCGGCCAGCCCCGACTACTACGGCGGCGAGCGCCTCGGCGACAACCGCGACGCCAATTCGCTGGTGGCACTCGACCTGCACAGCGGCCGCCGGGTGTGGGCGCAGCAACTGGTGCATCACGACCTGTGGGACTACGACCTGGCCTCGCAGCCGGTGCTGGCGACGGTGCAGACCGCGCAGGGACCGCGCGAGGCGGTGCTGCAGGCGACCAAGACCGGTTTCCTGTTCGCCTTCGACCGTCGCGACGGCGCCCCGGTGTTCCCGATCAGCGAGGTGCCGGTGCCGGCGACGGATGTGCCTGACGAGCGCGTTTCGCCGACCCAGCCGATGCCCGAGCCGGCGCTGCGCCTGGCGCGGCACACGCCGTTGACCGCCGCGGATGCCTGGGGAGCTACGCCGGGCGCACGCCGCGAGTGCGAGGCGCTGATCGCCGGGCTGCGCTCGGAAGGCCTGTTCACCCCGCCCAGCGTGCGCGGCACGATCGCGCTGCCGGGCTGGGCCGGCGGGGTGAACTGGGGTGGGATCGCGGTGGACCCGCAGCGCCAGCTGGCGATCATGCCGGTATCGGACCTGCCGATGCAGGTGGCGCTGATCCCGCGCGAACGCTTCAGCGAGGCCGACCACGCGCGCCATCCCGACCAGCAGTTCAACGACATGCAAGGCACGCCGTACTACATGCGCCGCGGCATGCTGGCCTCGTCCGGCGGCATTCCCTGCGTCAAGCCACCGTGGGGACGGCTGGTGGCGGTCGATCTGCGCACGCGCAAGATCGCCTGGGAACGCCCGCTCGGCACATTGGAAGAGAAGTTGCCGTGGCTGCCGCTGGAGGTGGGCACGCCGCTGCTCGGCGGCGCGGTGACCACCGCGAGCGGGTTGACCTTCATCGCCGCGGCCGCCGACGCCCGCCTGCGCGCGCTCGACAGCGCCAGCGGCAAGACCCTGTGGGACGCCAAGCTGCCGGCCGGCGGCCAGGCCACGCCATCGGTCTATGCGGTCGGCGGCAAGCAATACCTGGTGATCGCCGCCGGCGGCCGCGAGGGCATGGGGCCGATGGGCGACTACGTGATCGCCTATGCGCTCGATGGGCAGGGCAAGGAGGTGGTGTTCCAGCACGGCGTGGCCGCGCGCATGGCGACGCTGGGCGTCGTCGCGCTGGCGCTGCTCGCGGCCGTGGTGGCACTGTGGCGGCGCTGGCGCCGGCGCCGCCGCGCGCGGGCCGGCAGTCGCGGCAACGGCTGAGGCGATGCGCGGGCTTGCCGCTCGTTGCGAGAGCGACTTCAGTCGCGACATGGAGTCCATCAGCGCCCGGCATGTTCGCTCTTGTGGGAGGTGGCTTAGCAGCGATCTGCCGTCGGCCCGCGACCAGCTTAGGGAATGCGTTGGGGACTGAAGTCCCTCCCACAGTGCAGCTAGCAGGCACCCGGGTCGCTCCTTGTGGGAGCGACTTCAGTCGCGACGCGGAGTCCATCAGCGATCGGCTTCGGAGCCTGTCGGGACTGAAGTCCCTCCCACAGTGCACCCAGCCGGCACCCCCGCATTTTCGCTCTTGTAGGAGCGGCTTCAGCCGCGACCCACCGTCGGCCGGCGATCGGCTTCGGAGCCTGTCGGGACTGAATCCCCTCCCACATTGCAGCCAGTCGGCACCCGGTGTCGCTCCTTGTGGGAGCGACTTCTAGTCGCGACGCGCAGTCCATCAGCGACCGGCTTCCGAACCCGTCGAACTGAAGTTCCTCCCACGGTACGCCAGTCGAACCGCAACATGTCCTCCCTGATGAGGCACAGCGCGGAAAGGTGAACCCGGGTCGTCGGCCGCGGCGCGGTGCGGCGCTACACTGCGCTTCGCCGCCGTGCGGATGCCATCCCCGTCCGCCGCGCGGTCGCCGCATCCGCGACCGCGGCACGGCTTCCCCCTTCTGCCTCTGCAAGGTTGTCCATGTCTTCTTCCCTTCGCATCGCCATGGCCCAGTTCGATTTCCCGGTCGGCGCCGTGGCCCAGAACACCGACCGGATCATCGCGATGATCGACGAGGCGCGCGACGAGTACGGCGCCGACATCGTGTTGTTTCCGGAACTGGCGGTCAGCGGCTATCCGCCGGAGGACCTACTGCTGCGCCCGGGTTTCCTCGCCGATTGCGAACTGGCGGTGCAGCGCATCGCGGTGCGCGTGCACGGCATCGTCGCGGTGCTCGGCTGGCCGCAGAGCGCCGGCAGCGTGGTCTACAACGCGGCCAGCGTGCTGCGCGGCGGGCGCATCGAAACCACCTACCGCAAGCGCGAACTGCCCAACTACGCAGTGTTCGACGAGCGCCGCTATTTCGACGCCGATCCGGACGGCGGCAGCTGCGTGTTCGAGGTCAAGGGCACCCAGGTCGGCCTGGTGATCTGCGAGGACCTGTGGTTTCCCGAGCCGCTGGCCGATACCGCGCGCCACGGCGCCGAATTGGTGCTGGTGCCCAATGCCTCGCCGTTCGAGCGCGGCAAGCACGCGCAGCGCGATGCGCTGCTGGCCGAGCGCGTGCGCGAGACCGGCGTGGCGCTGGCCTATCTCAACGTCGTCGGCGGCCAGGATGCGCTGGTGTTCGACGGCGCCTCGGTGGTCGCCGACGGCGACGGCAGCGTGCATCCGGCCGCGGCCGCGTTCACCGACCAATGGCTGGTGGTGGACTACGCGACGCAGACGCGCGCGTTCACCCCGTTGCGCTGGATCGACGACGGCGACGAGAGCATGGACGCGCTGGCCTGGCGCGCGGTGGTGCGCGGGTTGCAGGACTACTGCGGCAAGAACCGGTTTTCCAAGGTGTGGCTGGGCCTGTCCGGCGGCATCGATTCGGCGCTGGTGCTGGCGATGGCGGTGGATGCGCTCGGCGCCGACAACGTCACCGCGGTGCGGCTGCCGTCGCGCTACACCGCTGGGCTGTCCAACGACCTGGCCGACGAACAATGCCGCGCGCTGGGCGTGAAGCTGGAGACGGTGGAGATCGAGCCGGCGTTCGAAGGCTTGTTGAAAGCGCTCGGCCCGATGTTCGAAGGCACCAAGGCCGACGTCACCGAAGAGAACCTGCAGTCGCGCAGCCGCGGCGTGATCCTGATGGCGCTGGCCAACAAGTTCGGCGGGCTGCTGCTGACCACCGGCAACAAGAGCGAGTATGCGGTCGGCTACGCCACCATCTACGGCGACATGTGCGGTGGCTATGCGCCGCTCAAGGACCTGTACAAGACCGAGGTGTTCGGCCTGGCGAAATGGCGCAACACGGTCGGCGGCGCGCCGGTGATCCCGCCGGCGGTGATCGCGCGGCCGCCGTCGGCGGAACTGCGCGCCAACCAGACCGACCAGGATTCGCTGCCGCCCTACGACGTGCTCGACGGCATCCTGTACCGCTACGTCGACCAGGAGGAGTCGCGCGACGAGATCGTCGCCGCCGGCTACGCCGCGGAGGTGGTGGATCACGTGGTGCGGCTGGTGCGCATCACCGAATGGAAACGGCACCAGGCCGCGCCGGGACCGAAGGTGTCGCGGCGCGCGTTCGGCCGCGAACGGCGCTATCCGATCACCAACGGGTATCAGGCGTAGGCGGGAGAGAACGCCGCGGTCTCGCGGACCTTCGTGGCAGTTCCCAGGATGGGTGTGAGTGCCGGTCGCGGCTGAAGCCGCTCCTACAGGAGCGGACCGCGACAGCATCCGCATCCGGGATTCGCCGCTGTCCGAGTCCCGAGTCCCCGGTCCCGAGTCCCGGCTTTAATCACACCACCTGCAGCAACCGCAACCCGAACGCATCGTCCTGCGCGTTCCAGCCGTGGCTGACGCGCAGGCCTGCCGCGGCGGCCATCTCGCCGAAGCTCTGGTCGGTGTACTTGTGGCTGTATTCGACCTGCATGGCCTCACCGGCGGCGAAGTCGAAGCGGCGTCCGCCCACGCGGACCTGCTGCGCGCGCTGGCTGACCAGGAAGGTCTCGATGCGCTCGCGTTCGCGCGCATACACCGCGCGATGGCGGAACTGCTCCAGGTCGAAATCGCTGCCGATCTCGCGGTTGAGCCGGCGCAGCAGGTTCACGGTGAACTCGGCGGTGACGCCGGCCGCATCGTTGTAGGCGGCCTCCAGCACCGCCACGTCCTTGACCAGGTCGATGCCGATCAGCGCGCAGCCGTCCTGGCGCATCGTCGCGCGCATCGACGCCAGCAGCTTGATGCCGTCCTCGCGGGTGAAGTTGCCCAGCGTGGAGCCGGGGAAGAACACCAGGGTGCGGCGCGCGCTGCGCTGCGGCGCCGGCAGCGCCACCGGGGTGGTGAAGTCGGCGCAGACCGGCAGCATCTGGATGCCCGGGAAGCGCTCGGCCAGGCGCGCGGTGCTGGACATCAGCATGTCGCGCGAGATCTCGATCGGGGTGTAGGCCACCGGCGTGCGTAGGCCTTCCAGCAGCAGTTCGGTCTTGCGCCCGCTGCCGCTGCCCAGTTCCACCACGTGCGCGCCGCTGCCCACCGCCTGCGCGATCGACGGCATCCGCGCTTCCAGCAGATCCAGCTCGGTGCGGGTCAGGTAGTACTCGGGCTGGCGGGTGATCGCCTCGAACAGGCGCGAGCCTTCGGCGTCGTAGAAATACTTGGACGGCAATTGCTTGGGGCTGCGCGACAGGCCGGCGATCGCATCGGCGGCGATGTCGTCCGGTTGCGGATGCAGGTCGGTGAGCGCGGCTTCGGTCAGGGCACGGGCGGTCGCGGCGTTCATACGGGATCCTTGGCCAGGCGCACGCCGGCGAATTGCCATCGCGCATCGGAGGGAAAGAAGTTGCGGTAGCTGGCGCGGATGTGGTCGTGCGGCGTGGCGCAGCTGCCGCCGCGCAACACCCACTGCGCGTTCATGAACTTGCCGTTGTACTCGCCCAGCGCGCCCGACCATGGACGGAAGCCGGGGTAGGCCAGGTAGGCGCTGCCGGTCCATTCCCAGACATCGCCGAACAACTGCTGCAGGCCGGCGTCGCCGTGCGCGGCCGATTGCGGATGCAGCGCATCGGCGTCGACGAAATTGCCGGCGATGGCCACGCCGGTGGCGGCCTGTTCCCATTCGGCTTCGGTCGGCAGCCGGGCGCCGGCCCAGCGCGCGTAGGCGTCGGCCTCGAACAGGCTGATGTGGCAGACCGGCGCATGCGGATCGCGTTCGCGCCAGCCGCCCAGGGTGAACTCGCGCGCGCCGTCGGCATGCCAGTACAGCGGCCGCTGCCAGTCCTCGGCGGTGCGCCGCGCCCAGCCGTCGCTGAGCCACAGGGCCACGTTGCGGTAGCCGCCGTCGGCAACGAAGTCCGCGTATTCGGCATTGCTCACCGGACGGCTGGCCAGCGCATGCGCCGGCACCAGCACGCGGTGCCGCGGCGACTCATTGTCGTAGGCGAAGGCCGCATGCGCCGGCCAGCCAGGCGCGCCGATCTCGCACAGCTGCTCGTCGCGCTGGATCCAGCGCAGCGCGGTGGCCGGTGCCTGGGTCACGGCCAGATCGTGGCGATACGCCAGAGCCAGCGGATTGCTCCAGAACGCGTGCTTGATGTCGGTCAGCAGCAGCTCCTGGTGCTGTTGCTCGTGGTGCAGGCCGAGTTCCAGCACCTGCAGCGTCTGCGCCGACAGGTCGCCGGCCTGCAGCCGCGCCAGCACCCGCGCCTCGACCTCGGCGCGGTAGTCCAGCACCTGCGCCAGGGACGGGCGCGACAGCACGCCGCGGCGCGGCCGCGCATGCATCGGGCCGACGCTCTGGTAGTAGCTGTTGAACAGGTAGTCCCACTGCGGATCGACCGCGCGGTAGCCGTCGTCGGCGCCGAGCACGAAGCGTTCGAAGAACCACGTGGTATGTGCGAGGTGCCACTTCGCCGGACTGGTATCGTCCATGCTCTGCACCATCGCATCTTCCTCGCTCAGCGGCGCGGCGAGCTGGCGGGTGCGCTGGCGCACGCTGCGGAAACGCGCCGACAGCGGTACGCCGGACGCCATGGGCGTGGGGGAAGCCGCCTGAGAGGTCGAGTGCATCCGCCAAGCTTAGGGGAAGACCGTGAACATGCCGTCATGCGTGGTGGAACGTCGCGTTACGCTAGCCCGGTCAATGCGATCTTGGCGGGCCTGATCCCCGTCGCGTCAAACGGCCTCATTTCCTATGTCTACAGCAATCCCGTCCAACGCCTCCCTGTGGGCCCCTGCGACCGGTACCGCGGTGCCGGCGCCGGTCGACCTCGCGCAGGCGCCGCACGCCTTCGTCCTGCCCGACGGCGTGCGTTATCTGGACACCGCCAGCAAGGGGCCGCGGCTGGCCAGCGTGCTGGCCGCCGGGCAGGCGGCGCTGGCCGATTCGGTCGCGCCGTGGACGCTGTCCTTCGCGGCCTGGCGGGAGCAGATCGAAGACCTGCGCGCCCTGGCCGCGGCGACGCTGTTCGACGGCGACGTCGACGGCCTGGCGATGGTGCCGTCGGCCGCCTATGGGCTGGCCACCGCGGCGCGGCAATTGCCGCTGGCGGCGGGCGAGGCGGTGTTGCTGCTGGACGGCCAGTTTCCGTCGAACCTGTTGCTGTGGCAGCAGCGCTGCGCCGAGACCGGGGCGCAGCTGGCGGTGGTGCGGCGTGGACCGCAGCAGGACTGGACCGAGGCGGTGCTGGCGGCCCTGGACGCCGAGCCGCGGGTGCGGATCGCGACGCTGCCGCATGCCTACTGGCGCGACGGCACGTTGCTGGACCTGGACCGCATCGCCGCGCGCGTGCATGCGGCCGGCGCAGCGCTGGTGCTGGACCTGAGCCAGAGCCTGGGCGTGCTGCCGGCGCGACTGGCGGCGTGGCGGCCGGATTTCGTGGTCGCGGTCGGGCACAAGTGGCTGCTCGGGCCGCTGGGGCTGGCCTGGCTCTGGGCCTCGCCGCACTGGCGCGCGCACGGCGTGCCGATCGAACACCATTGGCAAGCCCGCGATCCGGGCGCCGACTGGAACTTCCCGGCCGACGCGCTGCCGCCGTTCCGCGCCGGCACGCGTCGTTTCGATGCCGGTGGCGTCGCCGAACCGCTGCGGTTGGCGATGGCGACCGCGGCGCTGCAGCAGCTGCGGCACTGGCAGCCGGCGCGGATCGCGGCGCGGCTGGGCGAACTCGGCGCGGCATTCGAGGATGAGCTGCGGGCGCAGGGCGGTGGCGACTGGACCGTGCCGGGGCATGCGCCGCACCTGTCCGCGCTGCGGCCGCCGGCGCCTGCGCTGCAGGCGTTGCTGCCATGGCTGCAGAGCGCGCAGGTGATCTGCACCCACCGCCACGGCGCGTTGCGCATCGCGCCGTACCTACAGCTGACGCCGGAGGCGATGCGTGGGCTGGCGCGGGAGATGGTTGCCGTGGCGCACGGGTGAGTGCGCGTTCGGAGCGTTCTTGTGCGGGAGGGCTGAGGTTGCGTTGGATTTTTAGCCCGGACTGTCATCGGAGTCTGGGCGTGCCGCTTCGTTCGTCGCGACTGAAGTCGCTCCCACAGGGGGGCTTGCGGTGGGCTTGCTGGGTGCATGTAGAGGAGCTTCAGCCCTGACTTCTCACCGGGGCTGGAGGCTTGCCGCTTCGTTTGTCGCGGCTGAAGCCGCTCCTACAGGGGCTTGCGGCGAGTCGGATGGGTGCACTGTGGGAGGGACTTCAGTCCCGACGGGTTCCGAAGACGGTTGCTGGCCGTTGTCGCAGTGCGATCGATGGCCGGGCGCCGGCGGATGCTTTCATTGTCGTTCCGATGCGCAACAAGCAGGCGCGCCGGCCTCAGCGCCGCGCCGCCAGGCGCAGGCCGCGCGGGGTCAGCCAGCGCTCCAGGCCTTCGAACAGCGCCTGCGCCAGCAGCGCCAGCATCGCTGCCGGCACCGCGCCTTCCAGGATCAGGCCGATGTCGTCCAGGCGGATGCCGGTGAGGATCGGCTGGCCGTAGCCGCCGGCGCCGATCAGTGCGCCCAGGGTGGCGGTGCCGACGTTGATCACCGCGGCGGTCTTGATGCCGGCCAGGATGGTGCGCAAGGCCAGTGGCAGTTCGATCCGCCACAGCCGCGTGCCCGGCGGCAGGCCGATCGCCGCGGCGGTCTCGCGCAGGTCGCGGGCGATGCCGGTCAGGCCGGCATGGGTGTTGCGCACGATCGGCAGCAGGCTGTACAGGAACAGCGCGGCGATGGCGGGTTTCGCGCCGATGCCGAACAGCGGAATCATGAACACGAACACCGCCAGCGACGGCAGCGTCTGCAGCACCCCGGTCAGCGACAGCACCACCTGGCCCAGCCGCGGCCGGTTGGCGGCGAGGATGCCCAGCGGCAGCGCCAGCAGCAGGGCCAGGCCCAGCGACAGGCCGACCAGCGCCAGGTGTTCGCGGGTGCGCTGCAGCAGGCGCGACAGCCGGCTGTCCTGCGCCGGTGCGGCGACGCCCAGCCACTGCGCGGCGATCGCGCTTTCGGCGCGCTTGTGCAGCTTCGCCTCGGCATTGAGCCGCTGCATCGTCGCCGCGTCGATGCGCCCGCCCAGGCCCTCCAGCGCCTGCACGAAGCGCGGCGCGCGCTGCGCCAGGTCGCTGCGATACAGGAACACCGCGGCGTAGCGCGGGAAGTAGCGGCGGTCGTCCTGCAGTACCAGCAGGTCGTGCGCGGGAATCTCGGCGTCGGTGCTGTACAGGTCGGTGAGGTCGATCGCGCCGCTGTCCAGGGCGCGATAGGCCAGGTCGTGGTCCAGCCCGGTCGGCGTCTGCGGCAACTGGTAGGCGTCGCGCACCCCGGGCCAGCCGTCGGCGCGCGATACGAATTCGTTGCTGAGCCCGAACTTCAGCGACGGATGCGCGGCCAGGTCGGAGAGGCGCACGATGCCCAGCGCCTGCGCGCGTTGCCGGCGCATGCCGAACGCATAGGTGTTGTCGAAGCCCAGCGGTGCGCTCATCGCCAGGCCGCGCTGCGCCAAGGCGCGGCGCAACGCGGCATCGTCGGCGTCGGGCAACTGCAGCAGTTCCGCGGCCAGGGTGCCGGTGTATTCGGCATAGGCGTCGATCGAACCCTGCTCCAGCGCGCGCCACAGGATGCGGGTGCCGCCGAGCTGGCGCCGGTGCTCGACCTCCACGCCGGCCTGGCGTCCGGCGCCGGCGGCGATCTCGCCGAGCACCACCGCCTCGGTGAAGTTCTTCGAGCCGACCACGACTTTCTCCGGCGCCGCCGCTGCGCTGCTGGCGAGCAGGGCGAGCGCCGCGGCGAGCACGAGCAGCACCGCCGCGTGGCGCCGCATCGGCGCCGTCACCGCGCATCCTCCAGCGTGCGTTGTGCGTGCAGGAACTGGCCGACGAACGGGTCGGCCGGCGTGTCCAGCAGGTCGCGCAGGCTGCCTTGCTGCACGATGCGCCCGCCGCGCATCAGCACCAGCGTGTCGCCCAGGTAGGCGGCTTCGGCGACATCGTGGGTCACCAGCACCACGGTCTTGCCGAGCAGCGCGAACAGCTCGCGCATCTGCGTCTGCAGCTCGTGGCGCACGATCGGGTCGAGCGCGCCCAGCGGTTCGTCCAGCAGCAGCACCGGCGGGTCCAGCAGCAACGCGCGGATCAGGCCGACGCGCTGGCGCTGGCCGCCGGACAGTTCGGCCGGATAGCGCGCCAGCAGCGCATCCGGCAGGCGGCACAGCGCGGCCAGCGCGTGCAGGCGGGCGTCGATGCGCGGCCGCGCCCAGCCCAGGGTCTGCGCCAGCAGCGCGGCGTTGTCGCGCGCGCTCAGGTGCGGGAACAGACCGCCCTCCTGGATCACGTAGCCGATGCGGCGGCGCTGCGCCAGCAACGTGGCGCGGCGCAGCGGCTCGCCCTGGAAGCGGACCTCACCGACGTCCGGCCACTCCAGCCCGAGCAGCATGCGCAGCACGCTGGACTTGCCGGCGCCACTGGGGCCGATCAGCGCGGTGGTGCGGCCGGGGGCGATGCGCAGATCGACCCGGTCCAGCGCGAGTGCCTCGCCGTAGCGGCGGGTGACCTGATGCAGTTCGAACATGCCGCCAGCATAGCCGGGCGGCGCCGGTCGGCGCGCGAACGCGTGGACGACTTGCCCGGTTGGCGACAGCTGCTCGATGGGGTCGGGCGCATTGGCTGCAGCGGTCGCGGACCACACGCAGATCGCGTCTGTTCGGGCGGAGCAGCGGCCGGTTCTAGCAAACGCCCGCTTGCCGGCCGTTGCCTGCGTCGGCAAACGAAAAGGGGCCTTGCGGCCCCTGTGTCGTTGCGTCCGGCGGTTGGCTCAGCGGGCCATTTCCGAGTTGGACTGGCCGGTGGAAGCGGACTTCTCGCCGGCGAACGGGTTGAGCTTGCGGATCATCCACGGGTACTTCGGCCAGTGGCCGGTCAGCCACGGATGCTTGGGATCGTTGAGTTCCAGCACCCGGCGCGCGTCGTCGGCCAGCGGCTTGTTGCCCAGATGGGTATAGGCCTCGGCCAGCACCGCCACCGCGTCGTACTGGTAGGCGCTCTGCGGATAGGTTTCCAGCAGGTAGGTGGCGCGGCCGGCGGCCGAGACCCAGGCGTCGCGGCGCAGGTAGTACAGCGCGTTGTCCAGCTCCTGCTGGGCGAACACGTTACGCAGCGCGATCATGCGCTGGCGCGCGTCGGCGGCGTAGCGGCTGTTCGGATAGCGCTCGGCGACGATGTTGAAGTCGGCGTAGGCCTGCTGCGGCGTGGACAGATCGCGGCGGCTCGGATCCAGCGACCAGACCCGGCGCAGGAACACGGTGTCGCGATTGCCGTTGGACAGCGCGCGCAGGTAGTACATGTAGGCGATGTTGCGGTGGGTCGGGTAGGTGCGGATGAAGCGGTCGATGCTGGACACCGCGTCGTCGTGCTTGCCGGCCTTGAACTGGGCGTAGGCGGTCTCGATCATCGCCTGCTCGGTGTACTGGCCGTAGGGATATTGCGCGATCAGGCGCTTGAAGCTGCCCTCGGCGCCGGCCCAGTTGCCGCTCTGCATCTGCGAGTGCGCCTTCTGGTAGAGCTGCTCCACCGGCATCCCTTCCTCGGGATTCTTGTTCTTCTGGCGGTGGCAACCCGTCGCCACGACGACCATGACCAGCATCAGGGCGATGAAACGGACGTGCGCGGAGAGCGAGACGGAGCGTCGGATCATGGGTTCGGGCAGGACACGTCAGGAATACGAAGGGGCGATGATAGCCTAGTGGCCTGTCCGGCGACTGACTACGGCCGCCGCGACCCTCCCTTTCCGACGTAGCCGTGCCCTTTTCATGCCCAATACCCTCCCGGACTCCCCCGAGGACGCCGCCTCCGACGGCCCGCGCCAGGCGCGCGTGCCCGACCATGCAGCCGGCCGCCGCTTCGACGCGGTGCTGGCCGAGCTGTTTCCCGAATTCTCGCGCTCGCGCCTGGCCGAATGGATCAAGTCCGGCGACGCGCTGCTGGACGGCGCCCCGGCACGGCCACGCGACGCCCTGCGCGGCGGCGAGATCGCCAGCCTGCACGTGGTGCTGGAGACCCAGACCCACGCGCTGCCGGAGGACATCCCGCTGGAGGTGCTGTACGAGGACGACCAGGTCATCGTGCTGAACAAGCCGGCCGGGCTGGTCGTGCACCCGGGCGCCGGCAACCCCAGCGGCACCCTGGTCAACGCCCTGCTGTACCGCGACCCGTCGCTGGCGGCGCTGCCGCGCGCGGGCATCGTGCACCGCCTGGACAAGGACACCAGCGGCGCGATGGTGGTGGCGCGCACGCTGCCGGCGCACACCTCGCTGGTGGCGCAGCTGTCGGCGCGCGACGTGCACCGCCAGTACCTGGCGGTGGTGGGCGGGCCGCTGGTTTCCGGCGGCACCGCCGATGCGCCGATCGACCGCCACCCGCGCGACCGCCTGCGCATGGCGGTGCGCGAGGACGGCCGCGACGCGGTCACCCACTACCGGCTGCGCGAGCGCTTCCGCGCGCATACCGCGCTGGAGTGCCGCCTGGAGACCGGGCGCACCCACCAGATCCGCGTGCACATGGCGCACCTGAAGCACCCGATCATCGGCGACCCGCTGTACGGCGGCCCGCTGAAGCTGCCCAAGGGCGCCACCGAGACGCTGATCGCCGAATTGCGCGGCTTCAAGCGCCAGGCGCTACATGCCGAGACGCTGGAGTTCAAGCATCCCGTCCATGGCGAGCCGGTGCGCGCCACCGCCACGGTGCCGGCCGACCTGCAGCGCCTGCTGGCGGCGCTGCGCGAGGACTCGCGGCTGGCCGCCGAGCAGACGCGGCGCTGAGGATGGCGCCGGTGGGCGAGCGTGGGCCTGGGGCCGTTCGCTCATTCCCGAGCGGACGTGCCCGGGAATGGGCGACACGGCTTGGCGTGCCGGTGCAGGCGGCGGGGACGCGCGGCCGGCGTGGTGGTTTCCGATACGCCCACGCGGCCGTCGCAGCGCAGGCGGTCGCCGTCGGTAGCGCGGCGCTGCGCCCGCTGGCGCCGTTCGCCTGCATTGCGTGGTCCCGGGCCATGTGCTCATGACCGACTTCACCGACTTCGCCCTGGCCGCCGATTGGCCGGCACCGCCGCGGGCGCGCGCGCTGACCACGCTGCGATATGGCGCCGGCGCTTCGTTGCCGCCGTTCGACCGCTTCAACCTGGGCAACCGCAGCGCCGCCGACGGCGACGACCCGGCCACGGTGCAGCGCAACCGCGACGAACTCGCCGAGCGCCTGGCGCTGCCGTCGCCGCCGCATTGGCTGCGGCAGGTGCACGGGGTGCAGGTGCTGCGCTTCGAGCGGCCGCCCGCCGCGGTCGGCATCGACGCCGAACCGACCGCCGATGCCGCGGTCACCGCCGTGCCCGGGGTGGTTCTGGCGATCCTGACCGCCGATTGCCTGCCGGTGGTGTTCGCCGCCCGCGACGGCAGCGAGGTCGGCGCCGCGCATGCCGGCTGGCAGGGCCTGGCCGCCGGCATGCTGGAAGCCACCGTCGCCGCGCTGCGCACGCCGCCGGCGCAGCTGCAGGCCTGGCTGGGGCCGGCGGCGGGGCCGCAGGCGTACGAGATCGGCGCCAACGTGCGCGATGCCTTCCTGGGCCACGATCCGGCCGCCGCCAGCGCCTTCGTCGCGACCCGCCCCGGCCATTGGCGCGTGGATCTGTATGCGCTGGCGCGGCAACGCCTGGCCGCGGCCGGGTTGGATCCTGCGCAGGTGTACGGCGGCGGGCTGTGCACGATCTCCGCGCCGCAGCGCTTCTATTCCTATCGCCGCGACCGCCGCAGCGGGCGCATGGCCACGCTGGCATGGATCGCGGACTGAGCGCGCCGCTGTTCGCGCAACTGCTCGGCGACGATTTCGCGCAGTTGCCGCCGGCGCTGCGCGCGCTGCACTCGGTGCCGCAGCGGCAGCGCTACGCCGGTCATGCCGAGGTGCGCCGCGGCCGGCATCCGCTGCTGCCGCTGTGCGCGTGGCTGGCGCGGTTGCCGCCGGCCGGCGCCGCGGTGCCGGTCGCGGTGACGTTCAGCGCCGATGCGCAGGGCGAGCGCTGGGAACGCCGTTTCGGTACACATGCGATGCCGTCGCGGCTGTGGCTGCAGGACGGGCGGCTGCGCGAACGCCTGGGCGCGGTCGAATTCGAATTCGCGCTGCGCGTGGACGGCACGGCCATCGTCTGGCGCGCCGCGCGCGCCTGGGCGTTCGGCGTGCTGCCGCTGCCGCGGCGCTGGCTGGCCGGCGTGCATTGCCGCGAAAGCGAACGCGACGGCCGCTATGCGTTCCTGGTCGAGGTGGCGCTGCCGTGGATCGGCCCGTTCATTCGCTACGAGGGTTGGCTTGCGCCGGCCTGAGCGCCCGCGCGGCGCAGTGCCCGCCGCGGCCGCCGGCAGCGCGATCGTCGTCGTGTTCGACGGGGTGTGCGTGCTGTGCAGCGGCTGGGTACGCTTCCTGCTGCGATTCGATCGCCGCGGCCGCTATCGCTTCGCCGCGCTGCAATCGGCCAGCGGGCGCACGCTGCTGCGCGACAACGGGCTGGATCCGGACGATCCGCTCTCGTTCCTGCTGCTGACCCCGGAGCGCGCCTGGACCGACTCGGATGCGGCGATCGGCGTGATCGCCGGCCTCGGCGGCCCATGGCGCATCGTGGCGGCACTGCGCGTAGTGCCGCGGCGCTGGCGCGACGCGGCGTACCGGCTGCTCGCGCGCAACCGCTATCGGTGGTTCGGCACCACTGCGCAGTGCTTCCTGCCCGACCCGGAGCAGCGTTCGCGCTTCCTGGAGTGACGCGGCCGGCGGTGCGGTCGCCTGCGGGCGCTCGGATTCAGGTGATGCGATTCCTGCAGCGGTGCCGCGTGCAATCGCTGTGAGGCGGGGATGCGACTGGGGGCAACGCGCTGGCCGCCGGCTCGGTCGTGCCGCAGCCGAGTTCGGAACGATCGCCGCCGAGGCTGCCACTATTTGGCGCGTCGCGACCGATGGCTCTCGGCACCGAGTCCGCTCCCCACACATCGCTCCGATATGGCACACGGGCCAGACTGGCGCCGGTCGGTCAATCCTGCGTTGTGGGAGTCGCTCCCGCAAAAGCACAATTCGCCGGCGATGCAGCGACCGAGCGACCAAATGGTTGAGCCGCCGCGCAGCTGCCGCGGTCGGCGCGACACGCAGCGCGCCCGCGCGTCGGCTGCGCGTCGCCTAGCCCGCGCTACGCAGCAGCGGAGTGACGTTGCCGCCGGCGTGGCCGCGGTCGGGTTCGATGCGGAACACCGCCACCGCCGTGGCCAGGCTGCCGGCCTGTTCTTCCATGCTGCGGGCAGCGGCGGTCGCTTCCTCGACCAGCGCGGCGTTGCGCTGGGTCACTTCGTCCAGCTGCATCACCGTGCGGTTGACCTGCTCGATGCCGCTGGACTGTTCGACGCTGGCGGCGCTGATCTCGCCGATGAGCCCGGTCACGCGCTGCACCGAGCCGACGATCTCGTGCATGGTCGCGCCGGCCCGGTTCACCAGCCCCGAGCCCAGCGTCACCTTGTTCGTGGAGTCCTCGATCAGGCCCTTGATCTCCTTGGCCGCATCCGCCGAGCGCTGCGCCAGCGAGCGCACTTCCGAGGCGACCACGGCGAAGCCGCGGCCCTGCTCGCCGGCGCGCGCGGCTTCCACCGCCGCGTTCAGCGCCAGGATGTTGGTCTGGAAGGCGATGCCGTCGATGACGCTGATGATCTCGCCGATGCGCCGCGACGAAGTGCTGATCGCGCTCATCGTGGCGACCACCTCGTCCATCACCTTGCCGCCGGACTGGGCGATTTCGCCGGTGCTCTGCACCAGGCCATTGGCCTGCTGCGCGTTGTCGGCGTTCTGTTTCACCGCCGAGGTCAGTTCTTCCATCGAGCTGGCGGTTTCCTCCAGGCTCGCCGCCTGCTGCTCGGTGCGGTCGGACAGGTCGGTGTTGCCGGCGGCGATCTCCATCGAGGCGCGGCGGATCGCTTCGACCGCGCCCTGGATGCCGACGATGATCTCGGTCAGCTTGGCCACGGTGCGGTTGGTGTCTTCGCGCAGTTGCGCGAACACGCCCTGCGCGTCGCCGTCGACGCGATGGGTGAGGTCGCCTTCGGCCAGTGCGGCCAGCGCGGCGGCCAGCGCGGCCAGATTGTTCTCCACCGAATCGGAGATGCGGTTGACGCCCTCGGCCAGCGCCTTGAGCACGCCGTCCATCGCCGCGGTATCGATGCGGCGGCTGAAATCGCCGTGCGCGGCGGCCTCGATCACCGTGGTCAGCGCCTGCTCGGCAGCGACCTGCGCGGTCACCTCCTCCCACTGCGCGATGGTGCCCAGGCGCACGCCGTCGGCGCCGCTGATCGGGCTGTAGACGAAGTCGATCTGGCGGCCGAAGAACGGCGCGCGCACGCGCTTGGAGCCGGTCAGCGCGCGCATGCGGTCGATCGCGGCCTGGCTGTCGGGATAGATGTCGCCGATGCTGCCGCCGACGAACCCTTCAGCGTGGAAGTCGGGGCGGAAGCTCTGCACGTCCGGCTCGATCGCGCGCAGCATCTGCAGCAGCTTGCGGTTGGCGAAGTGCACGCGGCCGTCGTCGTCGGCGATGCGGACCATGGTGTCCAGGTCGTCCAGCGCCTGGATCACGAAGCGGCCGCGGCCCAGTTCGGCCTCGGTCTCGGCCTGGCGCGCGGCCAGCCGCGCCTGCGCGGCCTGCAGCGCACGCAGCAGCGCGGCGTCCGCGCCGTTGCCGGCGGGGGGCAGGCGCTGCTCGAAACGGCCCTCGCCCAGCGCCTGCACGGCCTGCACCGCGCGCTGCAGCGACGGCGCCGCGAGCCGCAGGCCGGCCCAGTACAGCGCCGCCACCAGCAGCGCGCCGATCGCCAGTGCCGGCGCCAGGCGCGCCAGCGCCGGTCCGTTCGGTCCGAGTTGGCGGCCGACGTGCAGCGCGTACAGCGCCATCGCCAGCAACCCCAGCGCATAGGCCAGGGCGAGCAGGAGCGGGCGAGCCTGCAGGCGGGAGGTGCCGGTCGGCGGCAGGGCTGAGGCGTCTGGCAAGGTCATGGCGTCTACCGGCTGGGAAGCGCTGGCGCAGTCCATTCGCGTCAGCGGTTCATGGTGAATGTCTTTCAGTATCGGCCGGCACCTCCGCCGACTTGACCGCAGCGGACGCCGCTCGTCGGAAACATGGCGCCTGAATGCGCGAAATAGGTCGCTGAATACGCTGCATTTTTTGCTGCACCGCGATAAATCGTGGCATCTGCCGCTTGCTGTGGCGCCACCGCTGTCGCCCACCACCGCTGTTGCCGCTGGCGGCGCATCCGCGCCCAAAACGCAACCGGCCGTCTTGCGACGGCCGGTCGGGTCGATCGGGGCGGTGACGCAGGCTATTTCGTCGCGGCGGCGTCCGGCAGGGTCCAGGCGATCACGCTGTCGCCGGGCTTGGTTTCCATGCGGTCGTGGCCGCCGATCGCGGCGACGATGTACTGCTTGCCGTCCACCGTGTAGCTCAGCGGCGCGGCCTGCGGGCCGGCCGGCACCCGCACTTCCCACAGCAGCTTGCCGGTCTGGGTGTCGTAGCCGCGCAGGAAGTTGTCCAGCGCCGCGCCGATGAAGGTGACGCCGCCGGCGGTGGCCAGCGAGCCGCTGTTGTTGGGCGTGCCCAGCTCGAACTTCATCTTCGACGGGATGCCCATCGGTCCTTGGTCGTAGCCGGTGCCCAGCGGCCGCCGCCAGATCACCTGCTGGGTGCGCAGGTCCACGCCGGACACGTAGCCCCATGGCGGCGCGATGCACGGCGTGTTCAGCGGCGACATCCACGGCTCCTTGCGCGCGCCGTAGGCCAGGCCTTCCTGGGCCATGTAGCCGGGCGTCTTGCTCTTGCCGTTGAACACCGAGACCACGCCCAGCGCGTTCATCTCCTGCCGCGGGTAGACGTTCTCGGTGTACGGCAGGCGGTTGCTGTTCATCACCATGATGCCGCGCTGCAGGTCGACCGACACGCCACCCCAGTTGATGCCGCCGTGGTTGCCGGTGAACGACAGCGAGCCGCCCAGGCTGGGCGGGGTGAACATGCCTTCGTAGCGCAGCTGCTTGAACTGGATGCGGCAGGCGAGCTGGTCGAACGGGGTGATGCCCCAGGCGTCGGACTCGACGATGGTCTCGTAGTCCTTGCTGGGCGCACCGACCGTGTTGGGCATGCCCGGCGACACCGGCTGGGTCTTGGCGGTCCAGTCGCCGTGGTCGGTGCCCTGCGGCACCGGGATCTGCTGCACCGGCATGATTGGCTTGCCGGTCTCGCGGTCGAGCACGAACACCTGGCCGGACTTGGT
Source organism: Xanthomonas sp. CFBP 8443 (assembly GCF_025666195.1). Lineage (NCBI taxonomy): Bacteria > Pseudomonadati > Pseudomonadota > Gammaproteobacteria > Lysobacterales > Lysobacteraceae > Xanthomonas > Xanthomonas sp. CFBP 8443. The sequence continues at coordinate 3,846,054 of NZ_CP102592.1, read as the reverse complement.
CGCCTGGATCACCGCCGGGCGGGTGCCGCCGCCGGGGACCGGGAAATCGACCAGGTTCGGCTGCGGGCCGATGTCGTAATCCCACAGGTCGTGGTTGACGGTGCGGAAGTGCCAGCGTTCCTTGCCGGTGGCCGCGTCCACGGCGACCAGCGAGGCGGTGTATTCCTCCTCCTGCGGCGTGCGGCCCTTGCCGAAGAAGTCGCCGGCGGCGTTGCCGGTGGGCAGGTAGACCAGGCCCAGTTCGTCGTCGGCGGCCATCAGCGACCACACGTTGGGGGTGGAGCGGGTATAGGTCTGGCCGGCCGGCGGCGCGGCGTCGATCGCCGGGTTGCCCAGGTCCCAGGCCCAGCGCAGTTGGCCGCTGACCGCGTCGAAGGCGCGTACCACGCCCGACGGCGCATCGCGTTCCTGGCCGTCGCGGACCTGGCCGGTGGGCTGGATCACCACGCCGCGCATCACCACCGGCGGCGAGGTCGGGCCGACGAAGCCGGGCTTGGTGTTGCCGGTGTCCTTGTTCAGATCGACGTAGCCGTGGTCGCCGAAGCTCTCGCACAGCTTGCCGGTGACGGCGTCGAGCGCGCCCAGGCGGCCGTCGACCATCGGCCAGAAGATGCGCTTGGCGCATTCGGCGACCGGCGTGGTGGCCTCGAAATAGGACACGCCGCGGCAGGTGGTGGCGGCGACGCCGGCCATCGCCTTCGGATTGGTCTTGGGATCGAAGCGCCAGCGCTCCTTGCCAGTGGTGGCCTCGACCGCGATCACCTTCTGCGTGGGGGTGCAGATGTAGACCAGGTCGCCGACCTTCAGCGGCGTGTTCTGGAACGCATAGCCGAGCTTGGAGCCTTCCGGCTTGAGGTCGCCGGTATGGAATTCCCAGGCGATCTTCAGGTCCTTGACGTTGTCCGGGGTGATCTGCGCGCCGGGGCTGTAGTGGTTGGACAGGTTGGAACCGGCATAGGCGGTCCAGTTGCCGGCATCGTGGTTGGCGGCGACGTTGCCGTCCGGGCTGTTCACCGCGGCGCGGCTGAACGCGGCTTGCGGGCGTTGCGCGGCCAGCGCCGGGTCGGCCAGTTCGACGGTGCGCGGGAAGAACAGCGGCACGAACACCAGCAGCGCGCCCAGCACCGGCAGCACGCCGGTGACCAGTGCGTAGCCCAGGCCGGACAGCGGCGCCAGGCGCCAGCGCGCCACCTTCCAGAACGGCAACAGCAGCAGGCCGAGCACCGAGATCATCGCCAGACGCGGGATCAGCGCCCAGCCGTCCAGGCCGACCTCGGCCAGCGCCCAGGCGATGGTCGCCGCCAGCGTCGCGCCGAACAGCCACAGCCCGGCGCGGCGGCCGAGCGCCAGCAGCGCGCCGGACACGGCCAGCGCCAGCCCGGCCAGCAGGTAGTACCAGGAGCCGCCGACGGCGACCAGTTGCCCGCCCATGAAGGCGAGCGCGATGCCCACTAGGGCGATGACCACGGCATAGGCGGCGAACAGCCAGTGGCCGGGTCCGTGTTTCGGGGTGTGATCGTTCATGGGGATGGGGGAGCGTCTGACGGGGACCCGGAGGCGTCGCGGTGCGGCGGAGGCGGGTCGTGGAGGGAGCAGGCGAGGGCATGGCCGCATCGGCGGTGGTCCTGCGCACAACGGCAACATCGCGCTACCCCTCCCAGGGTGCAGAAAAGCGCGGTGCGTAGGCGTAATTTTAAGGCCCGCAGGTCATCGGACCGTGACGGCAGGCGGAACCTTCCGTCCTGTGCGGCGGGCGATCCCGACGCCGGTGCCGGACTGGGATTGGGGTCACCCGGCAGTGCAGCGTTCGCGAAGCGCGCCGGTACGTGGAGTTTTCGCGCTGCGAAGCGCTGCGGCGCCCATGTCCGCAAGTGCGGGCGCGCTACCCTTCGCGGGACGGTTGCCCAACGTGGAAACTTGCAGCCGATGCGCCGGCCGCTGTCCGGCACCGCACGCCGCTCCGCCGGCAGCCGCGTACAGCGCAGCGTGGCGCAGGCCTCAGCGTTCCAGCGCCTGCAGGTAGCGCTGCCGCCAGACGCCGATGTCGTTCTTGCGCAGGTGCTCCATCATGGTCTGCCAGCGTTCGATGCGCTTGGCCTTGGACAGCGAGGCGGCGGTGGCGATCGCGTCGGCGACGCCGTCCAGGTCGTGCGGATTGACCAGCAGCGCTTCCTTCAGTTCGTCGGCGGCGCCGGCCAGCAGCGACAGCACCAGTACGCCCGGATTCTCCGGGTCCTGCGCGGCCACGTATTCCTTGGCCACCAGGTTCATGCCGTCGCGCAGCGGCGTCACCAGACCGACCTGAGCGGCACGGTAGAAGCCGGTCAGGGTGGCGTGGGTGAAGTTGCGGTTGACGTAGCGCAGCGGCGTCCAGTCCGGCTCGGCGTGGCCGCCGTTGATGTGCCCGGCGATCTGTTCGAGCTGATTGCGCAGCTGCTTGTATTCGGCGACGTCGCCGCGCGAGACCGGCGCGATCTGTAGGTAAGTGAGGCTGCCGCGCTGGTCCGGATGCCGTTCCAGGTAGCGCTCGAAGCCGAGGAAGCGCTCGGGCAGGCCCTTGGAGTAGTCGAGCCGGTCCACGCCGATCGCCAACTGGCGGTCGCGCAGGCTGCTGCGCAGGTCGCGCACCGCCGGCTTGGCCACCGCCGCGCGCGCCTGCTGCGCGATCAGTTCGGTGTCGATGCCGATCGGGAACTTCTCGGCGCGGAAGCGGCGCCCGCCGGGCGCTTCCAGCACGCCGTCCTTGATCACCTTGCCGCCGCCGAACAGGCGCACGTAGGCCTGGAAGCGGTCCACGTCGCGCTGGGTCTGGAAGCCGACCAGGTCGTAGGCGTAGAAGCCGGAGAACAGCCGCGCATGGTCGGGCAGGGCCTGGATCAGGTCGGCCGAGGGGAACGGCACGTGCAGGAAGAAACCGATCTTGCAGCCGATGCCGCGCTCGCGCAGCAGCGAGGCCAGCGGGATCAGGTGGTAGTCGTGGATCCACACCGTGTCGTCGTCGCGCAGCAGCGGCGCCAGCTTCTCGGCGAACATCGCGTTGACCCGGCGGTAGCCCTCGCGGGTGGCGCGGTCGTAGTCCACCAGGTCCAGGCGGAAATGCAGCAGCGGCCACAGCGTGCGGTTGGCGAAACCGTTGTAGTAGGCGTCCAGGTCGGCGCGGTTGAGATCCATGGTGACGAAGCGGATGTCGCCCTGGGTCTGCTCGTGCATCGCGCCGCTGTCGCCGCGCACGGTCTTGCCGCTCCAGCCGAACCACACCCCGCCGCGTTCCTTCAACGCGGCGAGCAAGCCTACCGCCAGGCCGCCGGCACGGTTCTCGCCGGGCAAGGCCACGCGGTTGGATACCACCACCAATCTGCTCATGACGCCTCCTGCCAGCTGCGCGACAACCGCATCGCGGCGATGATCAACCCGACATGCGAATAGGTCTGCGGGAAATTGCCCCAGGCCTCGCCGTTGTCGAAGGCTAGATCCTCCGACAGCAAGCCCAGGTGATTGCGGCGCGCGAGGATGCGCTCGAACAGCTCGCGCGCCTCGTCCTTGCGCCCGATCGCGGCGAGCGCGTCGATGTACCAGAACGTGCAGATGGTGAAGCTGGTTTCCGGCTCGCCGAAATCGTCCGGCGCCACGTAGCGGTACAACGCATCGCCATGCTTGAGGTCGCGGCCGATCGCCTCGACCGTGGCGACGAAGCGCGCATCGTCCGGGGCGATGAAGCCGATGTCGGCCAGCAACAGCAGCGAGGCGTCCAGCCGATGGCCGTTGAACGTGTCGGTGAAGTGGCCGCGCTCGGCGCTCCACGACTCGGCCAGCACCCGCGCGTGGATGGTGTCGGCGCGCTGGCGCCAGTAGGCCACGCGCGCGTCGATGCCCAGCCGCGCGGCGATCTTGGCCAGGCGGTCGCAGGCGGCCCAGCACATCGCGCTGGTGTAGGTGTGCACCTCGGCACGGCCGCGGAATTCCCACAGGCCGGCGTCGGGGACGTCGTGCAGCGCGAAGGCGCGCTCGCCCAGCGGCTCCAGGCGCAGGAAGGTGTCGGCGTCGCCGGGGTCCTTCAGGCGCAGGTCGAAGAACAGCTGGGTGGAGGCCAGCACCACGCTGCCGTACACGTCGTGCTGCTTCTGGATCCAGGCCAGGTTGCCGCGCCGCACCGGGCCCATACCGCGGTAGCCGGCCAGCGATTCGACCTCGTGTTCCTCCAATGCCGCTTCGAAGCCGATGCCGTACAGCGGCTGCAGGCTGCCGTCGGTGGTGGCGATGTTGAAGATGTAGCCGAGGAACTGCTCCATGGTGCGGGTGGCGCCGAGCCGGTTCAGCGCGCGCACCACGAAGGCGGCGTCGCGCAGCCAGCAATAGCGGTAGTCCCAGTTGCGCGGGGTGTCCGGCGCTTCGGGGATGGAGGTGGTCATCGCCGCGATGATCGCGCCGCTGTCTTCGTACTGGCACAGCTTCAGGGTGATCGCGCTGCGGATCACCGCGTCCTGCCAGTCCAGCGGCACCGACAGGTAGCGCACCCACTCGCGCCAGTATTCCTCGGTGCGTTCCTGCGCTTCCTGAATGTAGCCGGTCAGCGAGCGGGTCAGCGATTCGTCCACGCCGAGCATCAGGTTGACCGGATGGTTGAGCACGAACGGCAGTTGGTCGCGGATGAAGCGCACCGGCACGTCGGTGGTCAGGCGCAGGGTGAAGTCCGGCAGCAGCCAGCGCACGTGGTTGCTGCCCCAGGTGCTTTCCGGCTGGCGCGCGCCCCAGTCGGCCAGCGGCCGCGCCAGCACGCGGATGCGCGGGTTGCCGGACAGCGGGCGCACCTGGCGGATGATGCTGACCGGCCGGTAGAAGCGGCCGTGATTGCGCCAGCGCGGCGCGAAGTCGATCACTTCCACCGCGCCGCCGTGCGCGTCGCGCAGCACGGTGCGCAGGATCGCGGTGTTGGCCAGGTAGTGCTGTTCGCTGTCGACGAAATCCTCCAGCTCGATGCTGAAATCGCCGCCGGGGTGGTCGCGCGGGGACAGCAATGCGCAGAACGCCGGATCGCCGTCGAAGGCGGGCAGGCAGCTCCACACCACGCGGGCCTGCTTGTCGACCAGTGCGCCGAAACTGCCGTTGCCGATCACGCCGAGGTCGAGGTTGGGGGAGCTCATGGAGCGGGCAGATCCTTGTGCAGGGACGGGGAGAAAGCGAAGGCGCACCAGGCGGCGCGCGCGGGCAGGCCGGCACGCGCCGTCGTACGCGCCGCGCTCATGCGGCGTTGTCGCGCAGCCATGCGTGCACGCCGTGTGTATCGGGCAATGCGAACGTGGCCGCGCTGCGTTCGCGGGCGCCGACCAGCACGCTCCAGCCGCCGGCGCGGTTGGCCGCGTCGAAGCCGAATTCGTCGGTGAGGTCGTCGCCGACGAACACCGGGCGTCGGCCCTGGAACGGCGGCTGCTGCAGCAGCGTGGTCACCGCTTGGCCCTTGTCGCTGCCCTCGGGCACGAACTCGACCACGTGGTCGCCGGGTTGCAGGCGGTAACCGGGCAATGCGTCCATCTGCGCCTGGGCGAAGGCCAGCACCTGCGCGCCGGCGTCCGGCGCGGCACGCCAGTGCAGCGCCAGGCTCGCGCCCTTGTCTTCGATCAGCACGCCCGGGTGCGCCTGGCGCAGGTGCGCGGCGCGCTGGTGCAAGCCATGCAGCCACTGCGAGGTGTCGGCGGGCATCGCCGCACGCGCGTTGATGTCGCTGCGCAATTCGTGGCCGTGCAGGCCGGCGGCCGGCAAGCGCAAGGGCGCGAACAATGCGTCCAGCTGCGCCAGCGGCCGGCCGCTGACCAGCGCCAGCGCGCCGTGCAAGCGGTCGCTGATGCGGCCGATCGCCTCGCGCACCTCGGGCAGCAGGTGCACGCCGTCGGGACGGTCGGCGAACGCGATGAGGGTGCCGTCCACGTCCAGGAACAATGCGCAGGCATCGTCCAGGCGCGGCGGCGGCGGTCGGAGGGGGAGCGCGTCAGCCATCCATTCATCATGAACGAGACAGCGTTAGCGTCAGGTGGAGCGGCGCACGACCCAGGCCGCTAACGCAGAAATCGGTCGGATCCGCGTCCGATACCAATGTAGGGGCGCACGCGCCCCTGCATTGAAGATGCCGCCGATTCGCGCGCGATATCGCCGAAACGGCTTTGCCGAGTCCCGGGTCCCGGGTCCCGGGTCAAAAGGTAAACCGCACCCGCCCGTAGTAATAAGCGCCATTGCTGCCGATCGGCGACAGCACGTCGTAGGGCAGGTTGCCGAAGTAGTAGATGTCTTCGTTGGAGCGGTCGGAGTAGTTGTCGGTGAGGTTCTGCCCGCCCAGCGCCACGCTCCACTGCGGCGTGATGCGGTACTCGACCTCGGCGTCGAGCTGCCACTCGGCGCCGTAGGTCTGCCGCGGCACGAAGCCGCCGCCGAAGTCGAACACGCGGGTCGCGCTGCCGTAGCGGCTGACGCGGGTCTGCAGCGCCCAGCGGTCGTTGCTCCAGTTCGCCGCGAACTGCGCGCGGGTGCGTGGGGCGGCGTCGGTCAGGGTGTTGCTCTCCTCCACGCCGAACAGCACGTAGTCCGGATTCAGCGCCAGCAGCTGCGCCGGGGTGGCGACCACGTTCTTCAGCTCGGTCTTGGCGTAGCTCCAGGTGCCGGTCAGCTGCAACTGGCCGTTGCCCAGCGCCTGCCGCCAGTTGCTGACCAGTTCGGCGCCGCGGGTGCGGGTGTCGGCGGCGTTGACGAAGAAGCTGGCGCTCTGCAGGCCGCTGACGCCGAAGTTCTGCGCCACGAACGCGGTCAGCGCATCGCCGCTGATGTCTTCGGACAGCGCGATGCGGTCGTCGATGTCGATCTGGAACAGGTCCAGCGACAGGTCGAAGTGGGAACCGATGCGGCTGGTGAAGCCGAGGCTGTAGTTCAGCGACTTCTCCGGCTTCAGTTCGCGCGCACCGAGCGCCTGCGCGATCGGGTTGTTGACCGACAGCAGGCGGCCCTGCTGCAGCTGGCCGGCGGCGTCGTAGCCGGTGGAGGTGGCTTCGTAGCCGATCTGGCTCAGCGACGGCGCATGGAAGTTGTTGGAGATCGCGCCGCGCAGCGCGAACGCCGGCACGAACTCGTAGCGTGCGGCCAGCTTGCCGGTCAGTTCGCCGCCGAAATCCTGGTAGTGCTCGTAGCGCGCGGCCAGGTCGGTGGAGAACTTGTCGCCGAACTGGCTGGACAGGCTGGCGTAGGCGCTGGCGACGTTGCGCGACAGGTCGGCCGCGTCCTGCGGGGTCAGCCCGCCGCCGGCCTGGGCGCCGGTGGGACGGTCGGTGAAGGCGCCGGCGGCGTAGCTGGCCGGGTCGCCGGGGCGGGTGCGGTAGTGCTCGCGGCGAAATTCCACGCCGCTGCCGAAGCTGTGGCTGGCGCCGGCCGCGTCGAAGCTGCGGCTCAGGTCCAGGTTGGCCACGCTCTGCTCGAAGGCGTAGTCGCCGGTCTTGAAGCGGGTCGTGCTGCCCGGGCCGAGCGAGGCGTTGAGCGAGTTCTTCAGCCGGTAGGTGAAGTCGTTGCGGCCGTAGTCGAGGCTGGCGTCGTAGGCCCACTCGCCCCATTGCCCGCGCGCGCCGGCCACGCCCTGCAGGTCGCGGTTCTCGCCCAGCGACACCGGGCGGTAACCGTTCGGGTAGACCTCGGTCCAGTTGGCGTCGCTGTCGGGATAGCGGAAATAGTTGGCGCCCTGCGTGTCGCGCTGGTTGTAGGTGCCGAAGAAATAGAACTCGCTGCTCTGGCCGAACGGCAGCTTGCCGTTGATCCAGGCGTTGAGGTCCTTGCTGGCGCCGTCGCCGAGCACGTAGTTGCGCTTGCCGGCCAGGGCCAGGTTGGCCGGGGTCTGCGCTTCGAACGGCGGGATCTGGTCGTAGCCGGCGCGGTTGGTGCCTTCGCGGTTCTTCAGTTCCAGGCCGACCTTGAAGAAGCCGCCGTCCTCGCCCAGGCGGGTGCCGACCTTGGCGCTGGCGTAGCTGGTCTGGCCGTCGGTCACGGTGCGGTCGATCGGCTGCACGTCGGTGTGGTGGGCGCCGAAGCTGGCTTCCAGTGCGCCGCTGTCCGGATCGTCGTCGAGGATCACGTTGATCACCCCGGCCACCGCGTCCGAACCGTACTGCGCGCCGGCGCCGTCGCGCAGCACTTCGATGCGCTGGATCGCGCTGACCGGGATCGCGTTGAAGTCGACCGGGGTGGTGCCCTTGCCGATCTTGCTGTCGGTGTTGACCAGCGCCGAGGTGTGGCGGCGCTTGCCGTTGACCAGCACCAGCACCTGGTCGGGCGAGAGCCCGCGCAGCTGCGCGGCGCGGATGTGGTCGGCGCCGCCGGAGTTGGACTGGCGCGGGAAGTTGAACGACGGCAGCAGCGCCTGCAGCGCGCTGCCCAGCTCGCCGTTGACCACGCCGGCCTTGCGGATGTCCTCGGCGCTGAGCACGTCGACCGGCGCGGTGGACTCGAGCACGGTGCGGCCGCTGGCGCGGGTGCCGGTGACGATCACCGTGTCCAGGTTGGTCGCGGCGGCGGGCTCGGCCTGCTGCGCCAGGGCGGGGGCCGACAAGGCCAGGGCGATGGCCAGGCTCAGCGGCCGGGCGAACGGGTACGACATGGGGGCTCTCTCCTGCGGTGGCGCGAAGACCAGCCGCGGCGGTGGTCCATGCGCCGCAGACGATCGAATTTGGTTACATCCATCCGGATGAAGCGATATATTAGCTTATCGTTAACACGGCTGCGAGCCGCCCGATCCGCTGCGTTTGGCATGAGCTGATGCCCGGCGGTTATCGGGTACGCGCGGCCGCCGTCGCCTACCATCCCCTTTTTCCATTCGCTTCCGAGACCTGCCGATGCTGCTGCGTGCCCCGTTGCTTGCCGTGTTCCTGGCCCTGACCGCCTGCGCCAGCGTGGCGCCGTCGGCTTCCACCGCGCCGGCCAAGGTCGCTGCCGCCATGCAGGGCGATGCCGCGCGGCCGGCGCAGGCCAGCGGCTGGGTGCGCAGCGAGCTGTACTTCGGCGTCGGCGAGGAGAGCGGCCCGGCCGACCGCCCGCAGGCCGAGCCGATCAGCCAGGCGCAGTGGCGCGCGTTCCTGGACAAGCAGGTCACGCCGCGCTTCCCCGACGGCCTGACCGTGTTCGACGCCTACGGCCAATGGCTGTTCCGCGGCGCCAAGGAACCGAACCGGCTCAACACCAAGGTGCTGGTGATCCTGCACGAGGACACGCCGCAACGCCGCGCCGACATCGAGGCGATCCGGCTGGCGTGGAAGCAGGCGACCGGACACCAGTCGGTGCTGTGGTCGCGGCAGCCGGTCGAGGTGTCGTTCTGAAACCGGGACTCGGGACTGGGGACTCGGGACCCGGAAAAGCGCCGGCGGCGACGTTCTCGATTCGGCGGGACGATCTGTCCGGTGCGGCGGTGCAGGCGTTGCTCGAATACCACCTGCAGCAGATGCATGCGCAGTCGCCGCCGGGCAGCGTCTATGCGCTGGACCTGTCCGGATTGCAGCGTCCGGATGTGACCGTGTGGAGCGTCTGGCGCGGCGATGCGTTGGCCGCGGTCGGCGCGTTGCGCGTGCTGGACGATGGCGGCGGCGAACTGAAGTCGATGCGCACCCATCCGGAGTTCCTGCGCCAGGGCGCGGCCGCGGCGCTGCTGGAGCACATCGTGGCCGCCGCGCGCGCGGCCGGCCTGCGCCGGCTGAGCCTGGAAACCGGCAGCGGCGCGGCCTTCGACGCGGCACTGGGCCTGTACCGGCGCCGCGGCTTTCGCAATGGACCGGCGTTCGCCGATTACGTGCCGAGCGCGTTCAACCAGTTCCTGCATCTGGCGCTGTAGCCGCGGCGCACGGGCGCAGGCCGGGATGCTGCATCCCTGTTCGCGCGCCAATCGGCAAGCGCCGCTTCCATTACCATCCATCGATCCCTCACCTAGCCATCGCCCGCATGCCCAGCATCGCTCCTCCTACGTCGCGCCCGCGCTGGTTCGTTGCCGGCGACCTCAACGGTTTCTTCGGGCTGGTGGTCGACAACCTGTCGATCCTCGGCTTCATCACCATGGCGCTGGTCGGGATCTTCCAGTTCCCGGCCGAGGTGATCTACACGCGGATGATTCCCGGCACCGCCTTCGGCGTGCTGATCGGCAATCTGCTGTACACGTGGATGGCGCGCAGGCTGGCCGCGCGCAGCGGGCGCAGCGACGTCACCGCGATGCCGCTGGGCCTGGATGCGCCGACCAGCATCGGCATGGCGCTGCTGGTGCTGGGCCCGGCGTTCGTGCACTACAAGCAGCAGGGTCTGGATCCGCAGGCCGCGGCGATCGCCACCTGGCACCTGGGCATGGCCTCGCTGGTGGTGATGGGCGTGCTGAAGACGGTGCTGTCGTTCTTCGGCGACGCGGTCACCCGCGCCTTGCCGCGCGCGGCGCTGCTCGGTTCGATCGCCGGCATCGCGCTGGTGCTGATGGGCTTCCTGCCGCTGTTGGAGACGCTGCGCGCGCCGCTGGTCGGGCTGGTCGTGCTGGGCCTGCTGCTGTACGTGCTGATCGCCAAGGGCCGGCTGCCGTACGGCGTGCCCGGCGTGCCGCTGGCACTGGTGCTGGGCACCGGCCTGTACTACTGGTCGAACGCGGCCGGTTTCGGCATCCCCGGCTACCAGGCGCCGCAGTGGGTGGCGCCGCAGTTGGTGCTGCCGTGGCCGAGCCTGGGCTTCGTCGCCGGCCTGCCCGACACCGTGCCGTTGCTGCCGCTGCTGCTGCCGTTCGGCCTGCTGATGGTGGTCGGCGGCATCAACGTCAGCGAGAGCGCGCGCGCCGCCGGCGACGACTACCGCACCCGCGACATCCTGCTGGTCGAGGCCTGCTCGACCCTGGTCGCCGGCATCTGCGGCGGCGTCGCGCAGACCACGCCCTACATCGGCCAGCCGGCGTACAAGCACATGGGCGCGCGCAGCGGCTACACGCTGCTGACCGGGCTGTTCATCGGCCTGGGCGGCATGCTCGGCCTGGTCGCCGGACTGGTGCAGTGGCTGCCGCTGGCGGTGCTGGCGCCGATCATCGTGTACGTGGCCATCGACATCACCACCCAGGCGTTCCAGGCCACGCCCAAGCGCCATGCCGGGGCGATGGTGCTGGGCTTCCTGCCGTCGGTGGCCTACCTGCTGGCGATCAAGGCGCCGGGCTGGATCCCGGCGGACAAGCTGGCCGCGCTGACCACCACGCTGGACGGTCACGGGTTGCCCGAACTGGCGGTGATCTTCACCCTGGGCAACGGCTTCATCATCACCGCGATGCTGTGGACCGCGGCGGTGGCGGCGATGGTGGACGGACGCCTGCGCCGCGCCGCGGTGTTCCTGCTGGTGGCGGCCGGGTTGACCCTGTTCGGCTTGATCCATTCGGTGGATCCGCGCGGCGGCATCTATCTGCCGTGGACGCTGAGCGGCCTGCCCAAGTTGATCGCCTGGCAATTCGTCGGTGGCTACGTCGCCCTGGCCGTGCTGCTCGGCCTGCTGTCGTTGCAGAAACCGCGCGCGGTGGTGGTGGACTGAACGTTCCGCGGCCGGCATGCTCGGCCGCCCAACCGCAACAGGGATGTCGCACATGACCCCACGCTTCGTTCCGCTGGCCGGCCTGGCCCTGGCGGCGCTGCTGCTGGCGCCGGCCGCGTCGGCCGCCTCCTTCGATTGCGCCAAGGCCGCCAGCCCGATCGAGCGGCTGCTGTGCGGCGACGCGAACCTGGGCCATCAGGACGAGCAACTGGCCAACGGGTACGCCGCCCTGCTGGACAGCGCGCCGCGTGCCGAGGTCGCCGCGTTGCGCAGCGCGCAGCGCGCCTGGCTTACGCAACGCAATGCTTGCCTGCAACAGGCGCAGCCGGTGGCCTGCGTGCAGCGCGCCCAACTGGCGCGGATGCGGGAGTTCGACACGCAGAGCGCGGCGCAGGCGGCGCGCCTGGACCGCATCGTCGCCCGCATCCCGAGCGCGCCGGCCGCCGCCGCCGCGCAACTGCGCGACTACGACGGCGCACTGGCCTCGGCCTGGTTGGCGTACCTGCAGCGCTTCGAACCCGGCGCCGGGGTCGGCGCCAAGGAAGCGCAGACGCGTTTCGCCCGCGCCGCCACGGCATTGCGCGCGCAGGACGAGTTCGCCGCCTCGCTGCTCGACGACCTGCGCAAGGATCCCAAGACACCAGCGGGCGAGGTCGAATTGACCCTGCTGCGCAACTGGATCGAGCGCAGCGGCTACGACGATGGCACGCGTCCGTACGTGCACTGCTTCGTGTTCGCGCGGCAGGGCGAGTTGGCCTATGCGGCGATGGGTCCGCTGTACGGCTCCTCGCGCGACGGCAGCGCGCCGCTGTGCGCACCGCAGGGCGGCCTGTTCGATCTGCCGGCCTGGACCCAGCTGCGGGCGGCGTTCGAGCCGGCGATCGCGACTGTCTCGGGCGACGCGGGCACGATCCGTTTCGCCAGCTACGCCGGGTGGCGCGTGCAGGAACTGCGCGCGACCGTATCGCCGCTGGATTTCCTGCAGGCGGCGAAGGTGCCGCGGGCGCCCGATCCGCTGCCGGCGATCCGCGCCATCCGTGGCGAGACGCCGTGGCCTGCGGCCGCGCGCAAGGCCGCGCTGGCGGCGGTGCCGGCGGCGCGCATCGCGACCGCGGCGTGGCTGGTGCAGCACAAGCGGTTGCCGGCGGTGCAGGCCGACACGGTGGCCGCGGCGATCGTCGCCGACTGGGTCGGGTCGCGGCTGGACTTCATCGACGAAAACGCGGTGGAGCAGTAGCGCGCGGCATGGCACGCGCCGGCCGCACGCCGTGCGGTGTGGCTTAACGCCGCCCCACTCGCCGCGGAACCAGGACCGCCGCACCGGGTCACACCCCTGTGTTCCGCAAGAGGTGCGATTCCATGCAGACCCGACACGCGCGCTGGCCCTGGGCCGTGGTGGCGCTCGCCATGCTCGCGGCGGCCGCCTGGCTGTTCCGCGACAACCTGGGCGGTCTCGGCACGCCCGCCGCGCCGACCCCTGTCGCAGCGCCTGCGGCCGGCACCGCGCCAGCGGCTGCACCTGCACCGGCCGCTCCGGCGCCGCCGCCGATCCAGCATCCCATCGCGCCTGCCGACCCCGCTGCCGCCGACGCGGCGATCCCGGCGCTGGCCGACAGCGACGCGGCGGCGTGGGCCGAGCTGGTGACGCTGGCCGGCAGCGATGCACCGCTGGCGCTGCTGATCCGCGACCATCTGGTCCAGCGCGCGGTGACCATGATCGACAACCTGCCGCAGCGCCGCGTTGCCGCGCGCACCCTGGCAATGAAGCCGGTGCCTGGACAGCTGCAGGTCGACACCGATGCGGCCGGCGCCAGCACCGTCGCGGAGGCCAATACGCAGCGCTACGCGCCCTACGTGCAGGCCTTCACCCACGCCGATGCCGGCGCCATGGTGACCGCGTACCGGCGCTTCTATCCCCTGTTCCAGCAGGCGTACGTGGAGCTGGGCTATCCGCAGGGTTATTTCAACGACCGCCTGGTGCAGGTGATCGACCACCTGCTGCAGACCCCGGCGGTACCCGCTGCGCCGGCGGTGGTGGCCGATGCGCGCACCGGCAAGTACCGCTTCGCCGATCCTGCGCTGGAGTCGCTGTCGGTCGGGCAGAAGGCGCTGCTGCGCCTGGGGCCGGCGCAGGCCGAGGCGGTGCGCAAGCAACTGCAGGCGATCCGTGCGGCGTTGATCAGGACCTGAGGGCCGTCCTGGCCGGCTTCGGTACCGTGGTTGTGGAACGCCTTCGCATTGCTGCAGGAATCATGTGGGAGCGACTTCAGTCGCGACGGGCTTCACCGGCAATGCCCGTCGCGACTGAAGTCGCTTCCACAGGAAGACGTCATGCTAAAGCCCAGGTTTGAAAGCAGACCTCACGGTTCGCCACACCTCACCCATCCAACTCCGGATAACGCCGGAAAATCCCGTTGTCGTTGAACGGCAGGCGCCGCGGCGAGGCCAGGTAGGCGGCGACGCCGGGACGCTCGGAGACGCGCTGCTGCAAGGCGCGCAGCTGCGGCAGCTTCGGCGAGAGTTTCTTCATCGCGCCGGGGAACGCGTAGTCCAGTCCGCTCATCAGCTGGAACAGCGACAGATCCACGTAAGAATGCTCGCGCAGCGCATGGCGCCCGCCGCCCTGGACCAGCACCTGCTCGAAGTAGCCCAGGAATTTCGGCAGCCGCTGCGTGCGCAGGTCTTCGGCGCGGCGCCGCGCTTCGGGCTTCTGGTCTTCGTAGTACAGCGCGCTGGCGATGGGGTGGTGGCTGTCGTGGACCTCGGTCACCAGGTCGGCGATGGTCAGCTGCAATTGCAGCGCCTGCAGGCGCCGCGACTCGCTGTCCGGCACCAGTCCCAGCGGCGGACCCAGGTAATGCAGGATGTTGGCCACCTGCGCAATCACCTGCCGCCCGGCCTTCAGGAACGGCGGCGCGAACGGCCGCACGCCCGGCTGCTCGCCGTCGAGAAAGGGCTGCAGCACAGCGTCGCCTTCTTCGCGGGCGACGTCGCGGTAGGCCGCGCCGGCATCCTCCAGCGCCAGTCGCACGAACTCGCCGCGGCCCTGGATGCCGGTCCAGTAATAGAGTTCGTAGTGCATTGCGGCTCCTGTGCGGGATCGTTCGGAACGTGCAGGGTAGGGGGACGACCGGTAGCGGCGTGTGACCGCAGCGCGACGGACTGCGCCCGTGCCCGCGGCGCAGGAGTATCCGCAGCCGCGGGCATCGCCGGCGCATGCGCGCAGATGGGCGGAGCCGGCGGTGATCGCGCATCGACGCGAGGCCCACGTTGCAGCCCCTCGCGCGCGCCGGGCGCGGCTCCCGCCGATCCTTCCCGCGAGCGGCCCATGCGTCGCGAGGGTGTATACAGACGGTCCCGGCGGCCTTGAAACATGCCGCGCCAACCGCATCTGACTAGCATGCCGGCACGGCCGGCCCTTCATTCAGAGGAACTTCCCGATGCGGATGGACAAGCTCACCTCGCGTTTCCAGCAGGCGCTGGCCGACGCCCAGTCGCTGGCCGTGGGCCGCGACCACACCATCGTCGAGCCGGTGCACGTGTTCACCGCGCTGCTCGACCAGTCCGGCGGCAGCACCCGGCCGTTGCTGGCGCAGGCCGGCGTCAACGTACCGGTGCTGCGCGAGCGCCTGGGCGAGGCGCTGGACAAGCTGCCCAAGGTCAGCGGCCAGCCCGGCAACCTGTCGATCGGCAACGATCTGAGCCGGCTGCTCAACCAGACCGACAAGCTGGCGCAGCAGCACAACGACCAGTTCATCGCCAGCGAATGGTTCGTGCTGGCCGCGGCCGACGACGCCGGCGCGTTGGGCCTGGCGCTGCGCGCCGCCGGCGCCGACAAGAAGAAGCTCGAAACCGCCATCGACAAGCTGCGCGGCGGCGAGACGGTGCAGTCGGAGAGCGCCGAGGACCAGCGCCAGGCGCTGGAGAAATACACCATCGATCTCACCGCGCGCGCCGAGAGCGGCAAGCTGGATCCGGTGATCGGCCGCGACGAGGAAATCCGCCGCACCATCCAGGTGCTGCAGCGGCGCACCAAGAACAACCCGGTGCTGATCGGCGAGCCCGGCGTCGGCAAGACCGCGATCGTCGAGGGCCTGGCCCAGCGCATCGTCAACGGCGAGGTGCCCGAAGGCCTGCGCGGCCGCCGCGTGCTGTCGCTGGACATGGGCGCGCTGATCGCCGGCGCCAAGTTCCGCGGAGAGTTCGAAGAGCGGCTCAAGGGCGTGCTCAACGACCTGTCCAAGACCGAAGGCCAGGTGATCCTGTTCATCGACGAACTGCACACCATGGTCGGCGCCGGCAAGGCCGACGGCGCGATGGACGCGGGCAACATGCTCAAGCCGGCGCTGGCGCGCGGCGAGCTGCACTGCATCGGCGCCACCACGCTGGATGAATACCGCAAGTACATCGAGAAGGACGCGGCGCTGGAGCGGCGCTTCCAGAAGGTGTTCGTCGGCGAACCGACCGTGGAGGACACCATCGCCATCCTGCGCGGCTTGAAGGAGCGCTACGCGGTGCACCACGGCGTGGAGATCACCGATCCGGCGATCGTCGCCGCGGCCACGCTGTCCAACCGCTACATCAGCGACCGCCAGCTGCCGGACAAGGCCATCGACCTGATGGACGAGGCCGCCAGCCGCATCCGCATGGAGATCGACTCCAAGCCGGAGGAACTGGACCGCCTGGAGCGGCGCCTGATCCAGCTGAAGATCCAGCGCGAAATGCTGAAGAAGGAAAAGGACGAGGCCTCGCGGCAGCGCCTGGCCGACCTGGAAAGCGACATCGACAAGCTCGAACGCGAGTTCTCCGACCTCGACGAGGTGTGGAAGTCGGAGAAGGCCGCGTTGCAGGGCGCGACCAGGATCAAGGAGCAGATCGAGCAGGCGCGAGTCGAACTGGAAGCGGCGCATCGGCGCCAGGACTACGCCAAGATGAGCGAGATCCAGTACGGCCTGCTGCCGAACCTGGAGAAGCAGCTGGCCGCGGCCGGCGATGCCGAGCATCACGATTTCACGCTGGTGCAGGACCGGGTCACCGCCGAGGAGATCGCCGAGGTGGTGTCGCGCTGGACCGGCATCCCGGTCAGCAAGATGCTCGAAGGCGAGCGCGACAAGCTGTTGCGCATGGAAGACGAGCTGCACCGGCGCGTGGTCGGCCAGGAAGAGGCGATCAAGGTGGTGTCCGACGCGGTGCGGCGTTCGCGTGCCGGCCTGTCCGATCCCAACCGGCCCAGCGGTTCGTTCCTGTTCCTGGGTCCGACCGGGGTCGGCAAGACCGAGCTGTGCAAGGCGCTGGCCGAATTCCTGTTCGACAGCAGCGAGGCGATGATCCGCATCGACATGAGCGAGTTCATGGAGAAGCATTCGGTGGCGCGGCTGATCGGCGCACCTCCGGGCTACGTCGGCTACGAAGAGGGCGGCTATCTCACCGAAGCGGTGCGGCGCCGGCCGTATTCGCTGATCCTGCTCGACGAGGTGGAGAAGGCGCACAGCGACGTGTTCAACATCCTGCTGCAGGTGCTCGACGACGGCCGCCTCACCGATGGCCAGGGCCGCACCGTGGACTTCCGCAACACCGTCATCGTGATGACCTCCAACCTGGGCTCGCACCAGATCCAGGAACTGAGCGGGGACGGCAGCGCGGAGGCGTACACGCAGATGAAGGCGGCGGTGATGGGCGTGGTGCAGGCGCATTTCCGCCCGGAGTTCGTCAACCGGCTGGACGACATCGTGGTGTTCCATCCGCTGGACAAGGCGCAGATCAAGTCGATCGCGCGCATCCAGCTGCACGGCCTGGACAAGCGCCTGGCCGAGCGCGGATTGAAGATCGAACTCAGCGACCGCGCGCTGGAACTGCTCGGCAACGTCGGCTTCGATCCGGTGTACGGCGCGCGGCCGCTGAAGCGCGCGATCCAGTCGCAGCTGGAGAACCCGCTGGCGCAGCAGATCCTGTCCGGGCAGTTCCTCAGCGGCGACACGATCCGGGTCGATGCCGAGGGCGGACGCCTCACGTTCGTGAAAGCCTGACGCGTTGCCGATCCTGGCCCATGGTGCGCTCGGCGACGGCCGAGGCACCGTCGGCGTGCGGCGGCGCTCCTAGCGTCGCCGCCACGGCGGCGGCATGAGCTCATAACCGCAGCTTTGCATTCGCCGCCGCGCATGGCGCTATCGTCTCGGCTCCTCTTGCCGAGACCCGCCCATGTCCGACCCGAACTGGAAGCTGGAAACCATCGCCGTGCACGGCGGCTACCGTCCCGATCCGACCACGCGCGCGGTGGCGGTGCCGATCTACCAGACCGTGGCCTATGCCTTCGACGATACCCAGCACGGCGCCGACCTGTTCGACCTGAAGGTGCAGGGCAACATCTACAGCCGCATCATGAATCCCACCACCGACGTGCTGGAGCAACGCATCGCCGCGCTGGAAGGCGGCATCGGCGCGCTGGCGGTGGCGTCCGGGCAGGCGGCGGTGACCTATGCGATCCAGACCATCGCCGAGGCCGGCGACAACATCGTCTCCTCCAGCGCGCTGTACGGCGGCACCTACAACCTGTTCGCGCACACGCTGCCGCTGTCGGGCATCGAAACCCGCTTCGCCGACTACCGCGAACCCGACGCGTTCGCCGGGTTGATCGACGAACGCACCAAGGCGATCTTCGTCGAGTCGATCGGCAACCCGCGCGGCAACGTCACCGATCTGGAGGCGGTCGCCAAGGTCGCGCACGCGCACGGCGTGCCGCTGATCGTCGACAACACGGTGCCCACGCCGTACCTGCTGCGGCCGATCGAGTTCGGCGCCGACATCGTGGTGCACTCGCTGACCAAGTACCTGGGCGGGCACGGCACCAGCCTGGGCGGGGCGATCGTGGACTCGGGCAAGTTCCCGTGGGCGGCACATGCGCAGCGCTTCCGTCGCCTCAACGAGCCGGACGTCAGCTACCACGGCGTGGTCTATACCGAGGCGCTGGGCGAGGCCGCCTACATCGGCCGCGCGCGGGTGGTGCCGTTGCGCAATACCGGCGCGGCGCTGTCGCCGTTCAACGCGTTCCAGATCCTGCAGGGCATCGAGACGCTGCCGCTGCGGATGGACCGGATCAACCAGAACACCTTGGCGGTGGCTCGGCACCTGCAGAGCGAGGCCAAGGTGGAGTGGGTGAACTACGTCGGCTTGCCCGGGCATCCGGAGCATGCGCTGGCGCAGAAATATCTGCGCGGACACGGCTCGGGCGTGCTCACCTTCGGCCTGCGCGGCGGCCGCGCCGCCGGCGCGCGCTTCCTCGATGCGCTGCAGTTGTTCACCCGCCTGGTGAACATCGGCGATGCGAAGTCGCTCGCCACGCATCCGGCCTCGACCACGCATCGCCAGCTGTCGCCGCAGGAACTGGAACGCAGCGGCGTCAGCGAGGACACGGTGCGGCTGTCGGTCGGCATCGAGCACATCGACGACCTGCTCGCCGATTTGCGGCAGGCGCTGGCGCAGGCCTGAGTCCGGCGCTGGTAGAGGCCGGAAACGCTACCCATAGAACCAGCTCGGCGGCTGGCCGAGTTGGCGCTTGAGGCCGTCGCAGCCGGGTTCGGCCATGCGTCGGCGAAGCGGTCGCCAGCGGGCCAGCCGTCGTTGCCCGCGCGACGGCCGCCGCCATCGGCCGCCGCCGCCCGCAAACGCGCGCCAGACTCAGACCTGGGCGAACCCGCCATCCACGAACACTTCGCTACCGGTCATGAAGCTGCTTTCGTCCGACGCCAGGAACAGCGCCGTCGCCGCCACTTCTTCCGCACGGCCGATGCGCTCCAGCGGGATCTGCGCCGTCATGCCGTCGACGATCGCCTCTTGCTGGCCGGTGCCGGAAAGCGCCAGATCCAGGCCCGGTGTCGCGATCGGCCCGGGCGACAGGACGTTGACGCGGATGCCGGTGCCTTTCAGGTCCAACGCCCAACTCCTGGCGAAATTGCGCAGCGCGGCCTTGGTGGCGCTGTACACGCTGAAGGCCGGGGTGCCCATCGTGCCGGTCGTCGAGCCGGTCAGGATCACCGAGCCGCCGGCGCGCATCAGCGGCAGCGCCTTTTGCACGGTGAACAGCGTGCCTTTGACGTTGATGCCGAAGGTGCGGTCGAACGATTCTTCCGTGATCGCTCCGAGCGGCTGGAACTCTCCCAGCCCCGCATTGGCGAACAGCACGTCGATCCGGCCCTTGGCGGCTTCGACCTGAGCGAACACGCGGTCCAGATCGTCCAGCCTTGAAATGTCGCCCTGGATCGCGACGGCGTCATGGCCGATCAGGCGCAGCGCCTTGTCCAGTTCTTCCTGCCGGCGCCCCACGATCACCACCTGGGCGCCTTCGGCCGCA
The DNA here is from genome assembly GCF_025666195.1 of Xanthomonas sp. CFBP 8443. NCBI lineage: Bacteria > Pseudomonadati > Pseudomonadota > Gammaproteobacteria > Lysobacterales > Lysobacteraceae > Xanthomonas > Xanthomonas sp. CFBP 8443. Next base: position 3,826,154 of record NZ_CP102592.1, on the reverse strand, counting down.
AAGCGGATGGCGCTTGCCAGGCCGATCCCGCTGTTGCCGCCGGTCACCACTGCAATCTTGCCGCTGAGCCTGCTCATGTCTGCACTCCGAGAAAGTCGAGGCGCAACTGTAGATCTCGGCTATTATTTTGAATAGTATGCACCATTAGGTAAGTACCTTGGAGCGACCGATACCATGGCGAACAACAGCACCTTCAGTTGCGGGCTCGCGGCCGCCCTGGCCGTGGTTGGTGGCAAGTGGAAACCCCTGGTTCTCTACTATCTGGCCAAGCGTGCCCACCGCTACGGCGAATTGCGGCGTGCGATCGGCGGGGTGACCGACAAGGTGCTGATCCAGCAACTCAAGGAGCTGGAGCGCGACGAGATCGTTGCGCGCATCGACTTCCAGGAAATCCCGCCCAAGGTCGAATATTCGCTGACGCCTTTCGGGCAGTCCCTGGCGACCGCGCTGGGCGGGCTGTGCGAATGGGGCACCGAACACATGCGCACGGTCGAGCGCATCAGCGGACGCCGCATGCCCGCGTCGCCGGATCCGAGCCTGCCACGCTGAAGGACACGACTAGCGGAAGAACTGGCTCGGCGGCTGGCCGAACTGGCGCTTGAACATCGCGGTGAACGCGCTGGGGCTGTCGTAGCCGAGTTCGACCGCCACGTCGATGACGCGGTCGCCGGCAGCCAGCCGTTCCAGTCCGCGCAGCAGGCGCTGCTGCTGCCGCCATTGGCCGAAGCTCATCTGCAACTCGCGCCGGCACAGGCGCTGGATGGTCTTGACGTCCACGCCCAGCCGCACGGCCCAGGCGTGCAGGGTGGTGGCGTCGGCCGGGTCGGCATCGAGCGCGGCGGCGATACGCAGCAGGCGCGCATCGTGCGGTTGCGGCAGGTGCAGCGGCAGCGCGGGCAGGGCATGCAGCTCGTCCAGGATCAGCCGCATCAGGCGCCCGTCGCGCGATTCGGCGGCGTGGTCCCAGGGCACGCTGGCGGCGCTGCGGATCAGTGCTTCCAGCAGCGGCTCCACCGCCATCACCGTGGGCTGCGCAGGCATGCCGGCGATCGCGCCCGGGCGGATGTACAGGCTGCGCATCCCCAGCGTGCCGACGCAGCGCACGCTGTGCACGGTGCCGGCCGGCATCCACAGCGCGCGGGTGCTCGGCACCACCCAATGGCCCTGGCCGGAGCGCACCACCATCAACCCGTACAGCGCGTAGACCAACTGGTGGCGTGCATGCCGGTGCGGGGCGATGACGGTGTCGCTGGGATAGTCGGACGCCTTGCACACCACGTCGGCCGGCGCGTCGTCCACGCTCCACGCCCGCGGCGTCGCGGCGCGGAAGCTGTCCTTTTCTCGACGAGTGATGGGCATGTTGCGCAGGAAGGTCGCGGCGACGCAGCCTACCATGCGCGCCGTCCCCCCTCATTGCCCGGTCCGCCATGTCGAGCCCGCGTCCTGCCGCCGCCACCGTTCCCGCCGTCGCGCCCCGCCCGATCGTGGCCGGCGTGCTGGCCGCGATCACCTCCTCGCACCTGATCAACGACATGATGCAATCGCTGATCCTGGCGCTGTATCCGGTGCTCAAGGGCCAGTTCGAGCTCAGTTTCGCCCAGGTCGGGCTGATCACGTTGACCTACCAGCTCACCGCCTCGCTGTTCCAGCCGCTGATCGGGCTGCGTACCGACCGCCGCCCGGCGCCGTACTCGCTGCCGCTGGGCATGACCTCCACCCTGTGCGGCCTGTTGCTGCTGGCGTATGCGCCGAGCTTTGCGATGGTGCTGCTGGCCGCGGCGCTGGTCGGCATCGGCTCGGCGATCTTCCATCCGGAATCCTCGCGCATCGCGCGGCTGGCCTCGGGCGGGCGCCACGGGCTGGCGCAGTCGGTGTTCCAGGTTGGCGGCAACACCGGCACCGCGCTGGGGCCGCTGATCGCCGCGGCGGTGATCGTGCCCAACGGCCGCCACGCAGTGGCCTGGTTCGGCGCCGCGGCGCTGCTCGGCATCGCCTTGCTGTCCTACGTCGGCCGCTGGTACGCGTTGCACCTGCAGGCGGTGCGCGCCGCGCCGCGGCCGGCGGTGGCGGCGCCGGCGTTGCCGCGCAAGACCGTGGTGCGGATCGTGGCGATCCTGCTGCTGCTGATCTTCTCCAAGTATTTCTACATCGCCGGGCTGAGCAGCTACTACACGTTCTACCTGATCCAGCGTTTCGGGGTGTCGGTGCAGAGCGCGCAGCTGCACCTGTTCGCGTTCCTGCTGGCCTCGGCGCTGGGCACGCTGATCGGCGGTCCGGTCGGCGACCGGATCGGGCGCAAGCCGGTGATCTGGGTGTCGATCCTGGGCGTGGCGCCGTTCGCGCTGGCGCTGCCGTACGTCGGTCTGCATGCGGCGACCGCGCTGACCGTGTTGATCGGCTTCGTGCTGTCCTCGGCGTTCTCGGCGATCCTGGTGTACGCGCAGGAAATGATGCCCGGCCGCATCGGCACTATCTCCGGGCTGTTCTTCGGCTTCGCCTTCGGCATGGGCGGGCTGGGCGCGGCGGTGCTCGGCCTGCTCGCCGACCGCGAGGGCATCGTGTTCGTGTACCAGGCGATGTCGTATCTGCCGCTGCTGGGCATCGTGGCGGCGCTGCTGCCGGCGCGGCGCGTGCCGCCGCCTGACAGGTTGTAACCGCGATCGCGCAAGATCGGGACCGCCACGCGGCCGCCGCCATGGGAGGCTGTGATCCTCGTCCATCGGAGCCCACCATGAACATCGCCGTACGTCACGCCTACGCACGCGCCATCGAGCGCGTCATCGCGCACCTGCAGCAGGTGGTACAGGACAACGCTCCGTTGCCGGACCTGGCCGAGCTGGCGGCGGTGGCGCACCTGTCGCCGTTCCATTTCCATCGCATCTACCGCGCGCTGACCGGCGAGACGGTCGGCCGGACCGTCGCCCGGCTGCGCCTGCTGTGCGCGCTGCAGCTGTTGGGCGGCACTGCGCGGCCGGTCAGCGAGGTGGCGTTGGCGGTGGGCTACGAGACCTCGCAGGCGCTGGCGCGCGCGTTCCGGCAGGCGCTGGACGCCACCCCGAGCGAACTGCGCGCCGCGCCGGAACGGCTGCAGGCCAAGCAGCGCGAACTGGCGCAGCCGGTGGTGGCGGTCGACGCCGCGGCGCCGCTGCAGGTCAGCGTGCTGACCCTGGCGCCGTTCGAGCTGGTGGTGCTGCGCAAGCGTGGCGCCTTCGACGATCTCGACCGCGGCTTCGGCCGGCTGTTCGCCTGGGCGATGCGCGCCGGCATCGCCGAGCGGCTGGAGCGGCTGGTGGGCATTCCGCTGGGCGACCACCGCGACCTGCCGCCGCGCGAACTGGAATTCGACTGCGCGATGGGATTCGCCGCTGCGGTCGATCCGCCGCCGCCGCTGCAGCGGCGCGTGCTTGGCGGCGGCCTGTACGCGGTGCTGCGCCACGTCGGCCCCTACCACGAGCTGGACGCCGAGGTGGACCGGTTGATCGCCGGCTGGCTGCCGGGCAGCGGCCATCTGCTGCGCGATCAGCCGCTGCACTTCCATTACCTGGACGATCCGGAGGAAGTGCCGGCGTCCATCCTGCGCGCGGACATCTGCGTGCCGGTGCAGGCCGCAGGATGACCGCAGCGACGCCGCGCGGCGTCGTCGGAATCCCGGTCCCTGCCTCTCCCGCGACAGCCGCCGCGTAACGGGAACGGTTCGACCCTAGGCCGGCGTGGTCTGCTTGCGCAGTGCGCGGTACGGCGGCGTCGCCATCACCATTTCGGCCAGCGAATAGGCCAGCTCGCGCTCGGCCATCACCGTGCCGTCGGCGCCGTGGTCGAGCAGGTGCTTGACCTCGGCATCGCTGTGCGCGCGCGCCAGCAGGGTCAGTCCCGGATTCAGCGCGCGCAGCTTGGCCAGCGCCTCGCCGGCCTCCAGCGGTTGCGGGATCGCCAGGATCGCGATCTTGGCCTTCTCCGGATGCGCCTCGGCCAGCACCCGGTCGGCGGCGGCGCTGCCGCGGATGCCGGGGATGCCGTCGGCATGCGCGCGTTCCACGTGTTCGCGGTTGTCGTCGATAACCAGCACCGGCACGCCGCGCTCGCGCAGCACCGCGGCCAGGGTGCTGCCGACCCGGCCATAGCCGATCACGATGGCGTGGTCGACCAGGTCCAGCGACGGCCCCGGCGGCAGTTCCGCTTCCACCGTCACCGGCGCGTCCACCGCCTGCCTGGCCTGCCAGCGGTCCAGCCAGGTGAACAGCAGCGGGTTGGCGATGATCGACAGCAGCGCGCCGGCCAGGATCAGGTCGCGGCCGGTCTCGGGCAGGATCGCCAGGCTCACCCCGAGCCCGGCCAGGATGAAGGAGAACTCGCCGATCTGCGCCAGGCTGGTGGAGATGGTCAGGGCGATGCCGGTGGGATGGCCGAACGCGCGCACGATCACGAACGCGGCCAGCGACTTGCCCACGGTGATGGTCAGGAACGTGGCCAGCACCTGCCACGGATGCTCGAGCAGGATGTGCGGGTCGAACAGCATGCCGACCGAGACGAAGAACAGCACCGCGAACGCATCGCGCAGCGGCAGCGAATCGCTGGCCGCCTTGTGGCTGAGTTCGGACTCCTTGAGCAGCATGCCGGCGAAGAACGCGCCCAGCGCGAACGACACCCCGAACAGGGTGGCCGAGCCGAACGCCACGCCCAGCGCGATGGCCAGCACCGATAGCGTGAACAGCTCGCGCGAGCCGGTCGCGGCGACCTTCTCCAATACCCACGGGATCGCGCGGCGGCCGACCACCAGCATCACCACCACGAACGCGGCCATCTTCAGCAGGGTGATGCCCAGTGCGCCGAGGATCGCACCGCTACCGGCGCCCTTGCCGCCGAGCGCGTCGGCCAACGCCGGCAGCAGCACCAGCGCCAGCACCATCACCAGGTCCTCGACGATCAGCCAGCCGACCGCGATGCGCCCGCGCTGGGTTTCCAGCAGGCGCCGCTCTTCCATCGCGCGCAACAGCACCACGGTACTGGCCACCGACAGCGCCAGGCCGAACACCAGCCCGTGCAGCGTCGGCCAGCCCATGCTCCAGGCCAGCCCCCAGCCGAGCAGGGTGGCGACCGCGATCTGCGCCAGCGCGCCGGGGATCGCGATCCACTTCACTTCCATCAGGTCTTCGAGCGAGAAGTGCAGGCCCACGCCGAACATCAGCAGCATCACCCCCAGTTCCGACAGCTGGTTGGCCAGCGCCTGGTCAGCGACGAAGCCGGGAGTGAACGGGCCGACGCAGATGCCGGCCACCAGATAGCCGACCAGCGGCGAGAGCTTGAGGCGATGGGCGAGCGCGCCGAGGACGAAGGCGAGGGCGAGCCCGACCGCGATGATGTCGATGAGGCTGGTGTCGTGATGCATTCAGATTCGCAGAACAGGGATGCCCGGAGTTTGGCCGATACGGCTTTTGTCGGCAAATTCCAGCCAATCGGCCGAGTTACGGAGAACGCCTGCCCGCGCGTCGCGTCGCACGACGCGCGGCCGCCGCCTGCTTGCGGGCCACGACACCTTGCGATGGCATTGGCTTGCCGAGCGCTGCGACGTCGCCGGCGGCCGCTGCCACGTCCCGGCATGTGCTTCCGATCAACGCTGCAGCAGCGGCGGCGCGGCGGCGCGGCGGCAGGGCACATCGCGCTTCGGCAAACATGCGTCGCGTTCGCATTCCCGCGCGCGCTATCCGTTCTGCGCCGCAGTCGGCCGCTCCGCCCGATTGCAGTAAAGCCGCTCCGTTCCGACAAAACGCCGACATCGCCGCCTGGATACCGGGTTACACAGCATCTGGGACGCCGCCGCGCCAATATCGGCGGCACTCTCACACAAGCGTGATACGCGAAACCGTCAAAATTGCGCCGGGCCGGGAAGACGTCGAATGAGAAGCCTGTCCCAGGGCTCCTCGCGATCGCTGCAAACCCCCGCCAGGCAAGGGGTTGCCGCGATCGCGCGCGCTGCAAAATGTCTACTGTGCGGGTTCGCGGCGTGCTGTATGTTTGCGCCAATTGGGCGTCCTGCCAAGGATCAAGGTGGCATGGCAACACTGAAAAAATTCGCTGGCGGCATCCTTCTGAGTGCGCTGTATTGCGCGCTCTACATGACCGTGTGGCGCTGGTCGGTGGACCAATGGTTCCTGCCGGCGGGCGTGCGCGCGGCGGCGTTTCTGTTCCTGCCCTACCGGCTGTGGCCGTATGTGCTGCTCGGCGACGCCGCCGCGTTGCTGGCGATGCGCGTGCCGATGGCCAACCACGACGGCGTGAGCGAAGTGTGGGCGTACCTGAGCCCGTTCCTGGTCGCGCCCTTGTTCGCGTTGCTGCCCTGGGCCTTCCGCAGCCGCTTTCCCGCCGCCACGGCCGTACAGCGCTGGTTGCCGCTCCTCACCGTGAGCCTGGCGCTGTGGGGCCTGCTGGTCAACAAGGCGGTCAACGCGATGTTGGACGGGCCGGCCGCGTTCATCACCCTGGAGCACAGCGTCAGGTACTGGATCGGTAGCTATCTGGGCATCCTGATGTTCTTCCTGCCGGCCTTGCTCTGGCTGCATCGCAAGACCGACAAGGCCGTGCCCAGCAAACTGCTGCGCGACTCCGCGATCGCGGTGCTCGCGGTGGCGGCGATCTTTGCGCTGGCGATGAGGACGCCGGGCCTGTTGCACCAGGTCATCTTGCTGATGCTGCTGGTGCCCGGCGCCTGGCTGACGCTTTCGCATGGTTGGCGCGGCTCGGCGGTAGGCGTGGTGCTGGCCAACCTGGCGGTGGCCATGTCGCTGCCGCGCTCGAACTATTCGGGCGCCTACGACCAGCAGGGATTCGACGTGCAGATGCTGATCGCGGTCGCCGCGACCCTGCTGTTCGTGCTCGGCGCGAAGATTTCCAGCGCCTTCCGCCAGGCGCGGCATTTCGGCTATGCCGAGCAGCAGGCGCTGCAGGTGGCGCAGGCCAGCTACATGTCCGCCGAACGCACGCTGCGCAACCGGGTGATCGAGTACACCGATATCCATGTCCACCTCAACAAGCTGCGCCGCGACATCGCCTCCTCGCTGAAGGAGCGCGGGCACTACGCCGCGGCCATGGAAATGAACCGCACCGGGGTGATCCAGGCGCAGCTGCTGGACGACTACGTCGCCGCGCTGTATCCGCTGGACATCGAGACCCATGGGCTCTACGGCGCACTGAGCTCGGTCGCCTTCGCCAATGCCTGCGATACCGAGGTGGAGACGCGGTTGCGCGGCGAATCGCGGCAGCTATCGATCGGCCTGCAACTGGCGGCGTACCGCTGCGTGCTCAATGCGATGGAGATCCTGCCGCGCGGCGGCCGGCATCGGATCACTGCGCGCGTCTGGAACGTGCGTGGCCGGCGCGGCCTGGTGGTGGCGATCGCCGCCGATCCGGCGCTGCTGCTCGACACCGGCGCAGGCAAGAGCACGGACGAGATCGAGTGGGAGCTGGCGAGCCGGCTGAAAGCTCATGACGGCACCTGTCGGCGTCGCCATGAGCTGAAGATCAGCTTCCTCGTCTCCGAACTCTCGGAGCGGCGCCCCCTCACTTCTTGATGGTGACGGTCCACGCGTCGCCGCTGGCGGTGCTGGAGCGCTGCACGGTGAAGTAGCGTGCATCGTAGAGCACCATGCCGCGGCTCTGGTCCAGCGTATCGACGATGCTGACCCGGTCGACGTCCTGGCCCATCGGCGTCACCCAGGCGGTGTTTTCGATGCGCGCCACGGCGCCGCGGACCTGGCCGTTGGCATCGTTGATCTGCAGGTAGGTCACCCCGCCGCGCTCGAATTGATAGATGCTCACGGTGGCGTTGGTCGACAGATTGGTTGCGGCCGGCATGCTTTCGCCCAGGCCTTGCGTCGCGATGTGGCTACCGCCTCCGGTGGGGCAGCAGGTCTGCGCGTGGGCGGCCGTGGCGAATGCGGAGCACAACAACACTCCCGAGGCCAGCGCCGCGGTTTTCGAGATATTCCAGTCCATAGCTTGTCCTTCCCCTGCTAAGGGTTTTTATCGCCTGCCGTTCAGGCGATTCCACCTTACGCGAGTCGCGGCGGACAGCTGTTGACAAATATCGGGTAGATAAACGGAGTTTTAGCCTATGCCATTGATATCCCGCATATTGTGAGGATGTCTACCGAAGTAACTTCCTCCGGTTCTTAATCTGTGTTAGCCGGTTGAGTTAATCGACAGGCGGCAGCCGGCTTAATGTGCGATGGCCGCTTACGCAGCGCGCGGCAGCCAAAAAAGCCCCGGCGAACCGGGGCTTTTCTATCCGCTCAGCGGCCGGCGCCGCATCGTCTACGTATCGACCCGGCTCACCATTTGAAGTTGACGTTGGCGTAGGCGAACGCACCGTTGAAGCCGAACGGCGAGGAGGTGCTGTACGGCAGGTAGGTGCGGGTGCCCGCGCCGGCGCGCGACTGGTCGGGGTATTCGTCGAGCACGTTGTCGCCGCCGATGGTGAAGTCCCAGTTGCCCAGCTTGTAGCTGGCGGCCAGGTCCAGCGTCCACTTCGCCGTATAGGTCTGGTCGGCCGCGGGCGTGGTGCCGAAGTCGGTGAATTCGCCCCAGCGCGTGGCGGTGGCGGTGAATGCCCAGTTGCCGGGCGCCCACACGCTGCTGAGGAAGAACTTGTCGCGCGGCGCGCCCTTGGTGATGCGGCCGATCTCGGCGCGGCCGATGCGCACCGCGGTCGGGTCGATCGCCTCCAGCACCGCCGGGTTCTCGGCGATCTTCTCGATCTCGGTCTTGTTGTAGTTGTAGCCGGCGGTCAGGTCCAGGTTGCTGTTGCTCAGCGCGAGCTTGTAGGTGCCGACCGCGTCCACGCCCTGGGTCTTGGTGTCGATGGCGTTGGTGAAGTAACGGCCGCCGCCGATGCCGGCGTAGCCGTTGGCCTGCAGGTAGTTGCGCACTGCTGTGGAGGTCAGGTTTTCCGACAGCACGATGCGGTCGTCGATGTCGATGCGGTAGGCGTCGACGGTGACGTACAGCGCATCGACCGGTTGCAGCACCAGGCCCAGGCCGTAGTTCTTCGACTTCTCCGCCTTCAGCGGCTCGGCACCGAGCGCAACCGCGGCCGGATTGTCGGTGCGGAAGGTGCCGATCTCGAACGGCGTGGCGGTAATGCTGCCGTCGGGCTGGGTGACGTTGATGAAGTTGGTGGCGATGGACTGGAAATACTGCTGCTGCAACGACGGCGCGCGGAAACCGGTGGAGGCGGTGGCGCGCAGCGCGATCTTGTCGGTGAAGGCGTAGCGCAGCGACAGCTTGCCGGTGCTGGTGTCGCCGAAATCGCTGTAGTTCTCGTAGCGCCCGGCCAGGCCGGCGGAGAACTTGTCGGTGATGTCGCCTTCCAGGTCGACGTAGGCCGAATAGCTGTTGCGGTCGTAGTGGCCCGAATCGCTGGGCTTGAAGCCGGCGTATACCTGCGCGCCCGGCAGCAGCGTGCCGTTGGCCGAGGGCACCCCGCCATTGAGGTAGGAGGCCACGTCGCCGGGCGATTCGTTGAACTTCTCGCCGCGCCACTCGCCGCCGAAGGCCAGCGTGACCGGATAGGCCAGGCCGATCTCCAGCGACTTGCTGAAGTCGGCGTTGAGCAGGTTTTGGGTGACTTCCAGCGAACCGGCGTAGAAGTCGGTGGGGCTGCTCAGGCCCATGCTGTTGTTGAGGCTGTTCTTGACCTCGAAGCTGAGGTCGTTGCGGCCGTAGTTGTAGCTGATGTCGATGCCCAGCCCGCCCTCGGTGCTGGCCTTGAAGCCGCCGACCCAGGAGACGTCCTTGCTGACGTTGTAGATCTGCGGCAGGAAGCCGCCGGGGTAGATCTCCGGACGGTTGCGGTTGTCGCCGGACCAGCGGAAGTAGCCGTTGGACAGCACTTCGCGGCGGCTGAGCATGCCGTAGGAATAGAACGTGATGTACTCGGCCGGGCTGTACTGGCCGTTGTAGGAGAACGCGCCCTGGTCGATGTCCGGGTCGCCGTAGCGCTGCTGCACTTCGCCCAGGTACGGCTTGGCGCGGTCGGTCTGGTCCTGGTGGCCGGCTTGCGCAGCGAAATGCACCGCGCCGTTCTCGCCGAACTTGACCCCGGCATCGCCGGACAACTGGTACTGCTCGCCGTCGCCGGCGCTGTACTTGCCGTAGCGCGCGGCGATGCTGCCGCCATCGCCGCTGCCCTTGAGCACGATGTTGATGACCCCGGCGATGGCGTCGGAGCCGTACTGCGCCGAGGCGCCGTCGCGCAGCACCTCGATGCGCTCGACCGCGGCGATCGGAATGGTGTTGAGGTCGGCCGGCGACGAGCCGCGGCCCTGCGCGCCGTTGAGGTTGACCAGCGCGGTGGTGTGGTAGCGCTTGCCGTTGACCAGCACCAGCACCTGGTCGGGCGAAAGCCCGCGCAACTGCGCCGGGCGCACCGCGTCGGAGCCGTCGGTGATCGCCGGGCGCGGGAAGTTCAGCGACGGCACCGCGCGCGACAGTGCGGTGGCCAGTTCGGTGGTGCCGGTGGACTGCAGCATTTCCGGCGAGATGATGTCGATCGGCGAGGCCGACTCGGCGACGGTGCGGTCGGCCACGCGGGTGCCGGTGACGATCACGGTATCCAGCGTCTGTGCGCTGCTGGACGTGCTCTGGGCGATGGCGGGCGCTGCGGAGGTGGTCAGGGCGAGGGCGACGGCGATAGCGAGAGGATGGGACGTGCAGTTCATCGGTGGGCGGCTCCAGAACGGGGGAGGTCGCCGCCAGATTCGCCATCACCCCCTCCCGGGTGTCGCGCGCATGGCGAACGTGGCGGCTGTCCAGTGGATTACCGGGATATGTCAGGTGTGTCAATGTTCCGTTAAACCTTGTTGCGTGGTTGCAAGTGCAACGACCGCCGCGACACTTGCGCCAGCGGCGATGCGGCCGTTCGCCGCGCTTGTAGACAAAACCGGGCGGTGTCGTCCGACGGGGCGGTAGAAGTGCGTTGCGCTTCGCGCGTCGCGCCGCGTGCCGGCAAAGGCGGCGCCACTCACACGGCGGCGGGCGACCACACTGGAGGATGTGCGTAGCGAGGCGCCGCAAGCGCGCGTGTGAGGGGTGAGGAAACTCGATCAGGCCGACGCTGCGTCAGCTTTCAACAGCTCGCTCCGCATGTGCCGCAGTCGCTTCACGTCAAGTGCCGAGGATGGCGTGTAGGCGCAGGCATCGACATGCTCCCGCGCCTCCCGCATGCGCAGGTCCGGCATCCCTTGCAGCGCAATGGCGACCAATGCGCTTGCGCTCCACAACTGGATCGTGGAATCAGTCCGGCAGCTGCAGTCGGCTCAGAAGCTGATCTGCACCGCGTCGGCACTGCGTTGTGCCGGCCCGTGGAAAACCGCTTCGATGTTGTTGCCGTCGGGATCGAGCACGAACGCCGCGTAGTAGGCGGGGTGATACGGGCGCAGCCCCGGCGCGCCGTTGTCGCGTCCGCCATGCGCCAGCGCGGTGCGGTGGAAGGCGTCGACCATCGCGCGATCGCGTGCCTGGAACGCGAGGTGGTGGCGTCCGGTCAGCTCGCCCTGCGCTAGCGTACTGCGGTCGGACACGAACAGTTCGTCGGCCCAGAAATAGCCCTCGCCCTGGCCACCGAGCGGGATGCCCAGTTCGCCGAGCACGGCGGTGTAGAAGGCCTGGCTCGCCTGCAGGTCGCGCACCACCAGGTGCAGGTGGTCGATCAGGCGCCCGCGGTACAGTCGCTCGGTTTCCATGTGCATGCTCCGCCGAAGGAAGATGGCGCGTGTGATACCACCGTTCCCGCCCTGGTTTGTTCAGGTCGTGTGGATGCGAGACGCCGGCGTGCGGCGCAAGAACGAGCACGCCCCGGACCGGCCGGGGCGTGCTCGTGGTGCGCTACGTACGTGGGCCTACCAGCGGTAGTTGATCCGCCCGTACACATAGGCGCCATTGAAGCCGTACGGCGAATAGTTGCTGTACGGCAGCATGCCGTAGGTGGAGTTGACCAGGTTGGTGGTCTTGTCCGGATACTGGTCCAGCAGGTTGTCCGCGCCCAGGGTCAGGGTCCAGTTGCTGCCGGGCTTGAAGCTGGCCGAGGCGTCCACCACCCAGCTCGCATCGTAGGTCTGGTCGCGGGCGGCGCTGGCCGAGTTGCGCACGGTGAAATCGCCGTAGCGCGTGGCGGCCAGGTTGAAGTCCCAGTGCTGCAGCTTCCAGGTGCCGCTGAGGATGAGCTTGTCCTTCGGGAAGCTGTCCTCCAGGCGGCCGATCTCGTCGCGGCCGAGGATGGTCTGGGTCGAGCCGATCGCCGCCAGCGCCTGCGGCTGTTCGACCGCATCGGTGATCTCGGTCTTGCTGTAGCCGTAGCTGGCGGTGAGGTCCAGGGTACTGGCCGCGAACGGGATCGTGTAGGTGCCGACCAGGTCGACGCCGCGGGTGCGGGTGTCGGCGGCGTTGGCGAAGTAGCGCACGCTGGTGACGTTGGCGTAGCCCAGGCCCTGCAGCTGCGCGAGCACGGCGGCATCGTTGAGGTTGGAGGAGAGCAGGATGCGGTCGTCGATCTTGATCTGGTACGCGTCCAGGGTCACGTACAGGCGCTCGACCGGCTGCAGCACCAGGCCCAGGCTGTAGGACAGCGAGGTCTCGGCCTTCAGCGGCGCAGCGCCCAGCGCCTGGGCCACGGCGCTGTCCACCGGGAAGGTGCCCGATTCGAAGAAGCTGCCGTTGATGTAGTTGCTGGTCACCGCCTGGTACTGCTGCTGCGCCAGCGACGGGGCGCGGAAGCCGCTGGCCACGGTGCCGCGCAGCGCCACCTTGTCGGTGAAGGCGTAGCGTGCCGACAGCTTGCCCGAGCTCTTGCTGCCGAAGTCCGAGTAGTCCTCGTAGCGGCCGGTGAGGCCGGCGGAGAACTTGTCGGTGAAGTCGGCTTCCAGGCCGGCGTAGACGGCGTAGTTGTGGCGGTCCGAATGCACCGCGTTGGCTGGGGAGAAGCCGGCGAAGCCCTGCGCGCCGCCGGTGGTGCCGGTGTAGGACGCCGCTTCGCCCGGCGACTGGTTCCACTTCTCCTGGCGGTATTCGGCGCCGAAGGACAGCGTGACCGGGTAGGCTAGGCCCCATTCCAGCGGCTGGGTGAAGTCGGCGTTGAGGATGTTCTGGGTGTACTCAAGCGCACCGTCGTAGAAGCTGCTCGGGCTGTCGGTGCCCAGGCTGTAGTTGATGCTGTTGCGGGTGTTGAAGCCGATCTTGTTGTAGCCGTAGTTGTAGCTCACGTCCCAGCCGAAGCCGCCCGCGGTGCTGCCCTTGAGCCCGGCGACCAGCGAGCGGTCCTTGGAGGACTGGTCGATTTCCGGCACGTAGCCGTCGGGGTAGGTCTGCGCCAGCAGCGCGCTCTGCCCGTTGTGGTTGCGCGAGCGGTAGAACGCGAACGAGGTGATGTCGCGGTTGCTGGCGATGGCGGTGGCGTAGCCGGTGACGTTGTCGCTGAAGCGGAACTCGCCGTTGGCCGAGACCGCGCTGGCGTCGACCTGCGGATCGCCGTAGACGAAGGTGGTTTCGCCGATGCCGGGATAGTTGCCGGTGTTCGGCGCGACGCCCTGGTACGGGCCGGCGCGGTTGGTCTCGTCCTGCTGGCTGATCTGGCCGGCCACGTGCAGCGTGCCGCGGCCGTCGCCGAAGCTGACCCCGGTGTCGCCGGAGAGCTGGTACTTCTCGCCGTCGCCGGCCGAGTACTGGCCATAGTCGACCGCCAGGCTGCCGCCCTGGCCGGCGCCCTTGAGCACGATGTTGACGACGCCGGCGATGGCATCGGAGCCGTACTGCGCCGAGGCGCCGTCGCGCAGCACTTCCACGCGTTCGATCGCCGCGATCGGAATCGCGTTGATGTCCACCGCCGAAGCGCCGCGGCCGATGCTGCCGTTGACGTTGATCTGCGCGGAGGTGTGGCGGCGCTTGCCGTTGACCAGCACCAGCACCTGGTCCGGCGACAGCCCGCGCAGCTGCGCCGGGCGGATGCCGCTGGTGCCGTCGGTCAGCGCCGGGCGCGGGAAGTTCAGCGAGGGCAGGGCGCGCGACAGCGCGGTGGCCAGCTCGGAGGTGCCGGTGGACTGCAGCGCTTCGGGGGTGATGATGTCGATCGGCGACTGCGATTCGGCCACGGTGCGGTCGCTGACCCGGGTGCCGGTGACGATGACGGTGTCCAGGGTGCTCGGCGTGGCGCTGCCATCGGCGTTCTGGGCGAAGGCGGGGATGCCGACGAGGACCGCGACGACGGCGGTCGCGAGCCGGGAAACAGGGTGCTTCATGGATTCTCCAGACAACGGGTAGGCCGCGAGGGCCCAATAAGTGGGGGAGCGGGCGGCGCGGGGTGCCACAAGCGGGGTGGCAGGGTGGCGCGCGGGTCCCTGAGCGTCAATTATTCGTTAACGGTAGAATCGTGTCCCAGGAAGCATGCTCATCTGCATATTCCCAACCGTTCTTTGGACGCTCTCCCCCGATGATTTCGTTACGTAATTTCGCCATGCGCCGCGGCGAGCGGCTGCTGTTGTCCAATGTCGATCTGACCCTGCATGCTGGCTACCGCGTCGGCGTGGTCGGGCGCAACGGCACCGGCAAGTCCAGCCTGTTCGCGGCGATCCGCGGCGAGCTGGAGGCCGACAAGGGCGACGTGGAGCTGCCCGGCAAGCTGCGCACCGCCAGCGTCGCCCAGGAGACCCCGTCGCTGCCCGATCCGGCGCTGGACTTCGTGCTCGGCGGCGACACCGAGGTGGCCGCGGCGCTGCAGGCCGAGGCCGACGCGCTGGCCGCCGAGGACTGGGAGGCGGTCGCGGCCGCGCACGTGCGCCTGGAAGAGGTCGGCGGCTACGACGGCACCGCGCGTGCCGGCAAGCTGCTGCACGGCCTGGGCTTTCCGGCGGCGACGCATTCGCGCCCGGTCAAGGATTTCTCCGGCGGCTGGCGGGTGCGGCTGAACCTGGCGCGGGCGCTGATGATGCCCTCGGACCTGCTGCTGCTCGACGAGCCGACCAACCACCTGGACATGGACGCGGTGCTGTGGCTGGAACAGTGGCTGCTGAAGTACCCCGGCACGCTGCTGCTGATCAGCCACGACCGCGAGTTCCTCGACAACGTCGCCACCCACACCCTGCACCTGCATGGCGGCGGCGCCAAGCTGTACGTGGGCGGCTATACCGATTTCGAGCGGCAGCGCACCGAGCAGCTGCGCCAGCAGCAGATCGCGCACGACAAGGAACAGGCCGAGCGCGCGCACCTGCAGAGCTTCATCGACCGCTTCAAGGCGCAGGCCAGCAAGGCCAGCCAGGCGCAGAGCCGGATGAAGCGGCTGGCGAAGATGGCCGGCACCGAGGCGGTGCGCGCCGAGCGCGAGTTCCGCATCGAGTTCGCCCAGCCCAATCGCCTGCCGCATTCGCTGATCCGGCTCAACCATGCCGACTGCGGCTACGGCAGCGAGGTGATCCTGCGCCAGGCCGGCTTCGGCCTGGAAGCGGGCGACCGCATCGGCCTGCTCGGCCCCAACGGCGCCGGCAAGTCGACCCTGGTCAAGAGCCTGGTCGGCGAGATCCCGCTGCTGAGCGGCGAGCGCAGCGCGCACCCGGACCTGCGCATCGGCTACTTCGCCCAGCACACGGTGGAATCGCTGCACGAAGGGCAGTCGCCGATCGACCATTTCCGCGACATCTCGCCGGACGCGTCGATCCAGGCGTTCCGCGACTTCCTCGGCAAGTGGAATTTCCCCGGCGACCGCGCCTTCGAAGTGGTGGACGGTTTCTCCGGCGGCGAGCGCGCGCGCCTGGCGCTGGCGCTGATCGCCTGGCAGCAGCCCAACGTGCTGCTGCTCGACGAGCCGACCAACCATCTGGACCTGGAGATGCGCGAGGCGCTGGCCGAGGCGCTGAGCGACTTCGAGGGCGCGATCGTGATGGTCTCGCACGACCGCCACCTGATCGGCCTGGTCTGCGACACCTTCTGGCGCGTGGCCGACGGCGTGGTCGAGCCGTTCGCCGGCGATCTGGACGAGTACGCCGCGTGGCTGCGCAGCCGCCCGGCCGCGCAGGGCACCAAGCAGAAGATGGCCGAGGTCGCGCCGACCCCGCCGCCGCCGGTCAAGCCGCTGCCGGCGAAGAAGCCGCCGAACCCGCACAAGCTCGCCGCCGCCGAGAAGCGCGTCGGCGAGCTTGAGGCGGCGCTGGCCGAGCTCGATCGCCAGCTGGCCGATCCCAAGCACTACGCCGATGCCGAAAAGATGGCGGTGCTGGGCCGCGACCGCGAAGCCACCGCGCAGCAGCTGGCGCAGGCCGAGCAGGCGTGGATGGAACTGATCGAGGGCGCGTGAGCGGCGGCGCTTGCCTGCGGCGCGCTGTCTGGCGCCGCACGTGCGCGCCGGTTCGCTAAGCTGTGGCGCCACGCCAGCAAGCAGGGAGCCAACCATGATCAGCGGCATCATCAGCGTGGACGACTATCTTGCCGCGCAACGTCTGCATACCCGGCATCAGCTGCGGCGCGCCTTGGCGGTGCTGGTGGTCGCATTGCTGGTCGGGCTGGTGCTGGTGCTGTCGCTGCCGTCCGCGGCCACGGTGTTCGGCGCCTTGCTGATCGGCGCCGCCGGCGGCGGGCTGATCGGCCTGGGCGTCACGCGCGCGTGGATACTGCCGCGCAAGGTGCGGCGCCTGCACGCGCAACAGGCCACGCTGCGGCACGTCGTCACCTATGCCTGGAACGAGGCCGAAATAGAGGTGTCGTGGTCGGGCGGGCAGGCGCGCCATCCCTGGGCCGACTACGTCCGCTGTCGCGAGAACGCGCAGGTACTGCTGCTTTACCACAACGACATGCTGTTCGAGCTGGTGCCCACCTCCTGGTTCGCCGATGCCGCCCAGCACGAGGCGTTTCGGCGGCTGGCGTCGCGCGTGGGGGCCTCTGCCGCACGCGCTGTGTAGCTGCGGCCGCAGATGGGTGTGCGAACACGGGTGACGCGTCGCGGCAGAAGTGGAGCGTGCGCCCGCGGCGTGTGCAGGGCGGCGCGCCGGACCGTTGCCAGCTCGTGCGCCCCGATCAGGCGCCGGCGTTTAGGGGGTGGCTCAGGCGGCGGCGCTGGCCACGACCAGCAGGCCGCCGGCGATGGCGGCCCAGTCCAGCGGCGTGCGCGAGCGCAGGCTGCGCAGCGACGGGCGCGCCGTCGGCGTCGGCCGCAGGCTGGCCTTGATCGCCATCAGCGCCAGTCCGGTCGCGCTGAGCGCCCAGTGCCATTCGCTCGCGCCGCTGCGCAGGAAATAGGCCAGGTGCAACAGGCACAGGCAGGCCAGCGCAGCGGCCAGGACGACGTCGCGAGAGACCAGGGCCGGACGCGCGGCCATGACGATACGGTTCATTGCGTGTTCCCCCCAGGAACGTGATCGCCTTCCCCTGGCGCACATTGCAACTGCGACCCTGATCATAGTTCGGCCTTCGGCCGGCCGCCAAGTGGCAGTGCACAAATTTTTCACGCGGTTTGGTGTGGGGGTCTGCACGGCTCCGAGGCACTCGCGGGTCTAGGTGTCGTGCAGCGAAGGCGGTAGCGCTCGGACCGAAACCGCGGGGCGAAGCGCCGCTCAGTGCCCCGCCTGCTGCCCCTGCTCCTGCAGCCACTCGCGCAAGCGGCGTCCGGCGTCGCTTTCCGCGCGCGAGCGCAGGCGGGTGAGCCAGTAGCGTCCGGCGTCCAGGCGGGTCGGGAACGGCGCGACCAGGCGCCCGGCATCCAGGTCCTGCGCGAACAGGCGCAGCGGCAGCAAGGCCACGCCGGCACCCGCCGCCGCGGCGCTGGCCAGGGTCAGCGACGAGTCGCAGATCGGCCCGCCGGCGACCAGTTCGGGCGCGCCGGCCGCCTGCAGCCAGTGCGGCCATTCGTCCAGCCGGTAGGAGCGCAGCAACGGCACGCCGCCCAGGTCGGCCGGTGCGCGCAGCGCGCGCGCCAGTGCCGGCGCGCACACCGGGGCGAACGGCGCATCGAGGATCGGCGTGGCGCACTGGCCTTGCCAGTCGCCGTCGCCGAAGCGGATCGCCAGGTCCAGGCCTTCGCCGGCCAGGTCGACCCGGTTGTTGTGGGTGTGCACGCGCAGTTCGATGTCCGCATGCGCGGCGTGGAAGGCGTCCAGCCGCGGCAGCAGCCAGCCGACCGCGAACGTGCCGACCACGCCGAGGCTCAGCGTCTCGCGGTAGCGGCCGCCGGCGAAGCGCTGCAGGGTGGCGGCGATGCGGTCGAACGTCTCGGTCAGCACCGGGTGCAGGCGCTGGCCCTCGTCGGTCAGGGCCACGCCGCGCGGCAGGCGCTGGAACAGGACCACGCCCAGGCGCTCCTCCAGCCGTTTGATCTGGTGGCTCAGCGCGGCCTGGGTCACGCACAACTCGGCGGCGGCGCGGGTCAGGTTCTGGTGGCGCGCGGCTGCCTCGAAGGCGCGCAGGGCATTCAATGGCAGCTGCGGGCGGATCATCGTCAGGAATTAGTTTTGCTCATGGCTGAGATTGAATAACCTCGCTGGTGGGCGGCGGTCAAGCTGCGCATCATCGACGCTTCCGACGGAGGTGGACGATGCTGGCGAGACGACAATTTTTGCAGGGAATGGGGTTGGCGGCGGCAGCGCTGGCGGTCGCGGTGGCGGACGCTAAAGCGCCGCAGAGCAAGGCGCCGGCCCTGGCGCAGCGGCTGGCCGCGATCGAGCGCGGCAGCGGCGGCCGGCTCGGGGTGACGCTGCTCGACGGCAACGGCGCGACGCTCGGCGGGCAGCGCCAGGACGAGCGTTTCCCGATGTGCAGCACCTTCAAATTTCTATTGGCGGCGGCGGTGCTGCAGCGGGTGGATCGCGGCGAACTGACGCTGCAGCAGCGCGTGCAGATCCGCGCGGCGGACATGCTGTCGCACGCGCCGGTCACCGAGCGCCATGTCGGCGGCGCGCTCAGCGTGGCCGAGCTGTGCCAGGCGACGATGATCTTCAGCGACAACCCGGCCGCCAACCTGCTGTTCCCGCTGGTCGGCGACCCGCCGGGGCTGACCCGCTTCCTGCGCGGACTCGGCGATACGCAGACCCGCTCCGACCGCCACGAGCCGGAGATGAACCGGTACGCCGCCGGCGACCCGCGCGACACCACCACCCCTGCGGCGATGGCCGCGACCCTGCGCGCGCTGCTGCTCGGCGATGCGCTGCAGCCGGCCTCGCGCAAGCGGCTGACCGATTGGATGATCGACAACCGCACCGGCGACGCCTGCCTGCGCGCCGGGCTGACGCCTGCCTGGAAGATCGGCGACAAGACCGGCAGCAACGGCGTCGACACCCGCAACGACATCGCCATCGTGTGGCCGCCGGGCCGGCGCACGCCGTTGCTGCTGACCGCCTATCTCAATGGCGCCAAGGTCGACGACGCCGCACGCGACGCGGCGCTGAAGGCGGTGGCGGTTGCGGTACGGGAAACGCTCGCGCACTGAACGCCTGGCGTGTCCGGTCCGCGCAACGCATGTAGTCGGCGATGGGCTTCGGCGACAAGCGGTGGCCGTCCGGGCTTCGCCATCGCGGCCTCTCCGAGCGAAGGCGGGGCGCTCAACCGGGCGCGGCGATCTCGGCCACCTCGCTCTGGTGCAGCTGCGCCGGCCCGCCCATGGCCGGATCGCTGACGCTGGCCTTGCCGGTTTCCACGCGCCCGGCCAGACGCTGGCGCGCGCGGTCCTGCACCAGCCACAGGTCGTACCAGCCGCCGGTGGGCGCCGCTTTCCAGGCGAGCCGCCGCTGCGCGCCCGGGGCCAGGCTCAGGCGGTCGTGCGGTTGCGCCTGCGCGTAGGCGCCCGGCTGCAGTTGCACGTGCAGGGCGCTGTTGCCGGGATTGCGCAGCAGCAGGCACAGCGCCTGCGGATCGTCCGCGTCCTGCGCGATCTCGGCCTGCAGCAGCGGTGCGTCGAGGTCGCCGCGGTAGTGGCGGTGGAAGCCGTTGGGGCCGAGCAGCCACAGGTCGTAGCGGCCGTCGTAGGTGGTCCAGGTGGCGTCCAGCGTCGCGCCGCCGCCGACCGTGTAGCGCCGCGGAATCGCCGCCAGGTCGTAGCGGTCGTAGACGTGCAGCACCGCGGCCGCGCCGGCATTGGCCATCCGCAGCCGCACTTCGCCGCGCGCGTCCACGTGTTCGAACTGCACCGTGGGGCGATACGGCAATGCGCGCGAGCGGCGCACGCCGAACGGCTGTTGCGGCGCCTGCACGGTGGCCGGCAGCGGCGGCAGCGCATGCTCGCGCAGGGCGGCCGCGCGCGCCGCGGCGGCGCTCACATCGGGCAGCGCGGCGACGAACGGGCGCGTATCGGCCTGGCGGAAATCGAAGGCGTCGAGCAGGTCGCCGCAGACCGCGCGGCGCCATGGCGTCAGTCCGCTCGCGGCGACGCCGAAGCGGCGTTCCAGCAGGCGCAGCACCGAGGTGTGGTCGTAGACCTGCGAGTCGATCCAGCCGCCGCGGCTCCACGGCGAGATCACGTACAGCGGCACCCGTGGGCCCAGGCCATAGGGCCGGCCGCGCAATTCCGGCAGGTCGGCCTTCTCGTCGCCCGGCGCCGGATGCAGATGGTATTCGCCGTCGGTGCTGACCGTCGAAGCGCCGGCCCAGCCGCCGGTGGCGGCCGGATCGGGCGAGGGCGGCGCCGGCGGCGGCACGTGGTCGAAGAAGCCGTCGTTCTCGTCGAACATCAGCAGCAGCGCGGTGCGCGACCAGACCTGCGGATCGGCGGTCAGCGCGTCGAGCACGCGCGCGGTGTAGGCCGCGCCCTGCGCGGGACTGGACGGATCGGGATGCTCGCTGCCGGCGGCGTCGGCGATGATGAAACTCACCGCCGGCAGCCGCGCGGCGAGCACGTCCTCGCGCAACTGCGCCAGCGTGCGCGTGCCGACCCCGCGTTCGCGCAGCTGCGGATCGTGGCCAGGCGCGCCGCGCCAGGCCGCGCGGAACGGCGCGAAGCCGGCCAGCGGGTTGTCGGTGAAGTTGTCGGCCATGTCCTGGTAGATCTGCCAGGACACGCCGGCGCGCTGCAGCGCCTCGACGTAGCTGGGCCAGCGGTAGTCCTGCGCATGTCCGCCCAGTTCGGGGAAGTTGTCGTGCGAGTTGGCGATCACCGGCCCGCCGGCGTGCGCATGCGCATCGTTGTGGCCGGTCCACAGGAACACCCGGTTGGGATTGGTGCCGGCCTGGATCGCGCAGTGGTAGGCGTCGCACAGGGTGAAGGCCTCGGCCAGCGCGAACTGGAACGGCAGGTCGGCGCGTTCGTAATGGGCCAGCGCATGGTCGCGCTTGGCCGCGGTCCAGTGGCCCATGCGGCCGTGGTCCCAGGCCTGCTGCGCGTTGGGCCAGGTGTGCGGCGTGCCTTGCACGCGCATGGTGGCGAAGTCGCGCGCGGTGTGCAGCGGGAACGGCGCCAGCAGCCGGCTGCCGTCCGCGCTGGGCTGCAGCCAGACGCTGCGCCGTGCCGCCTCGGGCAGCGGCGGCGCCGGGATCGGGAAGCGGTCGCCGAAGCCGCGCGCGCCGGGAAAGCTGCCGAAGTAGTGGTCGAAGGCGCGGTTCTCCTGCATCAGGATCACCACGTGCTGCAGGTCCTGCAGGGTGCCGCTGCGTACGTCCGGCGCGATCGCCGCGGCGCGGGCGATGCTGGGCGGCAGCAGCGCCGCGGCGGCACCGGCGACGCCGGCCTGCAGCAGGCGGCGGCGGGGAAGATCGGTCATGGCACGGGCACCGGCAGGACGGAACGAAGAGGGCTCGCCGGCGGCATCGCGCCGCCGGCGAGGGCGCAGCATGCGGGCTGCGCGATTACAGATCCAGCGTCAGGGTCAGGCCGACCGTGCGCGGTGCGGCGATGAAGGCGCTGTCGCTGCCGTCCACGCCTTCCAGGTAGCGCTTGTTGGTGAGGTTGCTGACGTTGAGGTCCAGCTTCACGCCCTGCAGCTGCGCCGACAGCTGCGACAGGCTCAGGCCCAGGTGCGCGTCGAAGGTGGTGACGCCGTCCAGGCTGGCGCTGTTGGACGCATCCAGGTAACGCTTGCCCAGGTAGCGCCCGGAGATGCCGAACGCCCAGGCCTGGCCCTGCCAGTCGGCCGAGGCGACCAGGGTGTTGCGCGGCTGGCCGATCACCTGCGAGCCGGGGGTGATCTCCAGCGCCGTGTCGCGCGCCGCGTCGCCGCTGCCCAGGTAGGTCGCCTTGTTGAAGGTGTAGGCGCCGTTGATCCGCCAGCCGTTGTCCCAGCCGTAGCCCAGCGCCGCTTCCAAGCCGCGCGCGTGCACGCCGCCGAAGTTCTCGTAGACGCCGTCGGTCTCGCCCAGGTAGTCGATGCCGTCGACGAAGTTGGCCGGCACGTAGACGATGCGGTTGTCGAAACGGATGTCGTACACGGTGACGCTGCCGGTCAGCGGCCAGCGGCTGATGCGCAGGCCCAATTCGACGTTGTCGGCGGTTTCCGGCTTGACCCGGCTCAGCGCCACCGGGTCGGTCTCGCCGAGCACGCCGGAGGGGATCGCGGCGAAGTTCTGCGAGTAGCCGGCGAAGGCTTCCAGGCCCTTGACCGGCGTGGTCCAGGTCAGGCCGGCGGAGAACAGCGGATCGGAATGCGCGTCCGATGCGGCGTGCTGGCTGTCGCCGATGCGGCGGTCGCGGGTCTGGTCGACGAAGAACTGCTTGACGCCCACGCGCCAGGCGAAATCGCCGTAGCGCATCAGGTCCTCGACGTAGTACATGCGCTCGTCGGTGTCGTAGCGGTCCTTGAACTGCACCCAGTACGGGCTGTGGTCGAAGGCGATGTTGGTGCCGACGTTGAGCAGCCGGTGCCAGTCGCGGGTGACGCTGCGCTGGTACTTCTCCAACCACACGCCGGCGCGCACGGTGTTGTCGATCGCGCCCAGCGCGGTGCGCCATTCGGCATCGGCGGTGAACCCGGCGCGGTCGTTGTCGTAGTGGCTATGGCGGTAGGACTGCACCGCTTGCGAACCGGCCGGGTAGCAGGCCGGGTCGGACTCGGCCGGCAGCGCCGCGCTGCCGCTGCAGCCGGCGCGCATGGTCGCCGCCGCGCCGCTGGGGGTGACGAAGTAGATCTTGCCCAGGTCGCTGCCGCCGTACACGGTGCGCCCGCCCCGGTATTCCGATTCCGGATTGCCGCTGCCGTCGTCGCTCACGTCCACCAGGTACGGTGGGATCCAGTCGCCGCGGCCTTCCAGGCGGTGCGCGTAGCCGGCGAACGTGGCCTTGAAGCCGTTGCCGCCGTCGAACGCGCCGCGCAGGTAGCCGAAGGTGTTCTTTCGGAGCGCGCGCGAGCCGGAACGGTAGTTCTGGTCCAGATAGGGAATGCCGGTCAGCGTGCCGGTCAGCAGGTCGTGCTCGGGATCGCGCGCGAACTGCTCAGGGGTGACGCTGGTGTATTCCGACTCGTCGGCGTCGTCGTAGGACAGGTAGCCGCTCAGTTTCCATGCGCCCAGCTCGCTGTCGAACTTGCCGGCCAGGTGGTCGCGAGTGGTGTGGCCGCTGCCGTCGATCCAATCGTCGTTGCTGCTGTGCGAGGCGCTGAGCCAGGCCTTGGTGCTGCCGATCAGGCCGGTGTCGTAGCGGGCGTAGTACTTGCGCGCATCGTTGTCGCCGATGCCCACCGCCACGCGCACGCGCTGCGCATCGAGCGGCTCGCCGGTCAGGTAGTTGAGCGTGCCGCCCAGCGCCTCGTTGGAGCGCGAGGCGATGTCGGCGGTGCCCTGGCTGACTTCCACCGTCTCCAGGTCCAGCGGATCGATGAAGCGGTTGGCCTTGGCGCCGCCGCCGTAGGCCGAGCCGCCGTTGGGCAGGCCGTCGATGGTGGTGCCGATCTGCTGAGTGTCGCGGTTGCTGACGAAGCCGCGCATGCTGATCTGCGTGCCCCAGTCGGAGGAGCCGAACGCGTCGGCCTCGGTCACGATCACGCCCGGCAGTTCGTTGAGCACGTCGTTGACGCTGCCCATGGCGAACTGGCGGTCGAGCATTTCCTTGCTGACGCTGGTCTTGGCGTAGGTGGTGGCCTGGCCGACGACCTGGACCTGCTCCAGGGTGGAGACCTGCTCGCCAGCATCGGCGGGGGCCGCGGGAGCGCCGGTGTCGCTGGCGGCCTGGGCGTGGGCGACCATGGCCGACAGCAGCAGGGCCAGCGCGGTCCGCCGCGGGACACGGAAACTTTTCGGAAAATTCATCAAAGGTGAACGCTTGCATGTGGGGGACCGTGATGGTGTCGGCGCATGGTTGCGTGGATGTGACTGTCGGTTTGCGGCCCTTGTGCGCATGCCTCTGCGGTGGCGGCGCGCTCGGCTGCTCCTTCTCCCATCGGGGCTACGGCCCCTTTGGTGGAAGGTGCCCGAAGGGGCGGATGAGGGTGCGGACGCAGCCTCGTGCGCCCAGCGGGTCGCTTCGCGCCGGACCCTCACCCCAACCCCTCTCCCGACGGGAGAGGGGCTTCGGCTGTCCCTTCTCCCGGTGGGAGAAGGTGCCCCGTAGGGGCGGATGAGGGTACGGGCGCAAGCCTCGTGCACCCAAAACCAGCGAGTCGCTTCGCGTCGTAACTTCACCCCAGATCCTCTCCCGGTGGGACAGGGCTAGGCGGGCTGGCGGCCGGCGCCGCCGTTGCCGCTATGGCCTCGGCAGGCACCGCCTCGGCGGCCAAGCTGACGGCATCGCTTGAAAGCCTGCGCCCGGGCCCCATACTGGCGGCCTCTGTTCCTCTCGCGTTTTTGCCGCCATGCCGATCTATGCTTTCCAATGTGCCGAGTGCGGTCACAGCTTCGACCGCCTGCAGAAACTCTCCGATCCCGATCCGGACGTCTGCCCGTCGTGCGGCGCGCCCGCGGTCAAGCGGCAGCTGACCGCGCCGTCGTTCCGGCTGTCCGGCAGCGGCTGGTACGAGACCGATTTCAAGAAGGACGGCGACAAGAAGCGCAACCTGGCCGAGTCCGGCAGCGGCAGCAGCAGCGGCGGCGAGACCAAGCCGGCTGCGGCGGCGGCCTCCACCGACAGCGCGGCCAAGCCCGCCGCCGCGCCTGCGGCCACGCCGGCACCGGCGGCCAAGCCCGCCGCGACCTGAGGGCGCGCCTGTAGGCGGCGTCGCGCGGCTCGCCCGGCCAGGCACCTTTGCCACCGGCGGCCCGAGGCCCGCAGCAGCAGCCAACGCCCAAAAATGCGAACGGCCCG
Organism: Xanthomonas sp. CFBP 8443; assembly: GCF_025666195.1. Classification (NCBI taxonomy): domain Bacteria; kingdom Pseudomonadati; phylum Pseudomonadota; class Gammaproteobacteria; order Lysobacterales; family Lysobacteraceae; genus Xanthomonas; species Xanthomonas sp. CFBP 8443. Next base: position 3,800,974 of record NZ_CP102592.1, on the reverse strand, counting down.
GAGTCGCCTCCGGGCCGTTCGCGTTTCCATCTAGGAAGATCAGCGGGCGCCGAAGCGCGCCCGGCAGCCTTCCTTGACCCATACCGCGTTGCCCTCGTACCCCCAGTTGCGGCCTTCCACGCAGGTGGTGCCGGACAGCTGCTGGATCACCGCCGGGCGGCCCTGGCGGCGATCCCAGGCGCAGCTGCGCAGGCGCTTGTCGTCGCTGCTGCAGGTCACCGAGTAGTCGCCGCCGCCGGACGGCGGACGGCCCGGGCCCCAACCGCCGCCACCGCCACCGCCCCGGCCTTCTGCGAATTCGCCGCGGCAGCCATCGTCCACCCACACCGTGCCGTCGCGCTGGCCCCAGCTGCGGCCCTCGATGCAGCGGGTGTCGGACAGCTGCCGCACCAGCACCGTGTTGCGCCAGCCGGTGTTGCACACGCGTTGCCGCTGGTCCTGGCTCTCGCAGCGGATGGTGCCGCCGGGACCGGCGCCGCCGCCATTGCCGCCGCCGCCCCAGTTGCCGCCGCCACCGCCGTCGCCCCAGCCGCCCCGGCCCTCGGCGAAGCGGCCGCGACAGCCGCGGTCCACCCACACCACGCCGGGACCGGCGCCCCAGGTCTGGCCCTCGATGCACGGCGAGTCCGACAGCGTGCCGACCAGCCGCGCGCGGCCGCGGAACGGGGTCGCGCACTGGCGGCGCTTGCGGTCGCTGCTGGAGCAGGCGATGGTCTGCGCGGTGGACCCGGGCTGCGGCCGCCACTGGCCGCTGCTGCCGCGCAGCGAAGTGGCGATGTCCTGCTGGATGCGGCCGAAGCCCCAGCCGCGGTCGATCTGGTCCAGATAGAACTCCAACTGGTCGTCGGGGATCTGCCGGCCGCGCGACTGGTCGGCGTACTCGCGCTCGATCGCCCGCACCCGGCTCGGCACCGACAGCTGCCGCAGGTCCTCCGGCGCGTAGGCGCGCGCGCTCTGCGCGGCCACCGGCCCGCTGGCCAAGGCCAACCCGGCCACCAATAGCCAACCGCTCAGCTGCTTCAACATGGGTCCCCTCCGATGCCCGTGGATGTGGGCGGACTATAGCCTCACGGAAACTTAAGGCCAGGTGAGTTGCGGCGCGATTTGCCCGGGCCGGCGCCGCGCCGCAGAATATCCGGCTTGCCGGCGCCTTCTGCGGCGGCGGTCCCTCCTTGGAGTTTGCGATGCGTACCCACTTCTGCGGCCTGGTCGACGAGACCCTGATCGGCCAAACCGTCACCCTGGCCGGCTGGACCGATGTCGCCCGCAATCTCGGCGGCGTCTGCTTCATCGACCTGCGCGACCACGAAGGCATCGTGCAGGTGACGGTGGAGCCGGAGAACGCGGAGGTGTTCGCGGTCGCCGCTTCGCTCGGCTACGAGGACGTGCTGCAGGTCGAAGGCGTGGTGCGCGCGCGGCATGCGGTCAACGACAAGCTGCGCAGCGGCAAGGTCGAGGTCATCGCGACCCGCATCAGCGTGCTCAACAAGGCCGCGCCGCTGCCGTTCCATGCGCACGAGAACCCGGGCGAGGAAACCCGCCTGAAGTACCGCTACCTGGACCTGCGCCGCCCGGAGATGCAGCGCATGCAGCGCACCCGCATCAAGCTGGTGCAGGCGCTGCGCCGGCACCTGGACGGCAAGGGCTTCCAGGACATCGAGACGCCGATCCTGGCCAACGTCACTCCGGAAGGCGCGCGCGACTTCCTGGTGCCGGCGCGCATGCACGCCGGCGAGTTCTACGCGCTGCCGCAGTCGCCGCAGCTGTTCAAGCAGATCCTGATGGTGGCCGGCTTCGACCGCTACTACCAGATCGCGCGCTGTTTCCGCGACGAGGCGCTGCGCGCCGACCGCCAGTTGGAGTTCACCCAGCTCGACATGGAGTTCGCCTTCGTGCGCGAGCGCGACGTGCAGGACTTCGTCGAAGAGATGATCCGCGCCATCTTCAAGGAAGTGGCCGAGGTGGAGCTGGACGCCAGCTTCCCGCGCATGACCTGGGCCGAGGCGATGCGCCGCTACGGCTCGGACAAGCCGGACCTGCGCATCGCGCTGGAGCTGGTCGACGTGGCCGAGCTGGTCAAGGACAGCGAGTTCGCGGTGTTCAGCGCCGCCGCCAACGACGCCGGTGGCCGCGTCGCCGCGCTGCGCATCCCAGGCGGCGCCAGCCTGTCGCGCAAGCAGATCGACGAGTACGCCGCGCACGCCGCCAAGTACGGCGCCAAGGGCCTGGCCTACATCAAGATCGGCGACAACGGCGAGATCGCATCGCCGATCGCCAAGTTCTTCGGCGAAGCGGCCTTCGCCGCGCTCGTCGCGCACGTCGGCGCCGGCAACGGCGACATCGTGTTCTTCGGCGCCGGCGCCTACGGCAAGGTCTCCGATTTCATGGGCGCGCTGCGGCTGAAGGCCGGCAAGGACTTCGGCCTAATCGCCGACGGCTGGCGCCCGCTGTGGGTCACCGATTTCCCGATGTTCGAGTACGACGAGGAAGCGCAGCGCTACGTCGCCCTGCATCATCCCTTTACCGCGCCGGCGGTGGAGGACATCGACGACCTGCGCGCCAACGCCAGGACCGCGGTGTCGCGCGGCTACGACATGGTGCTCAACGGCAACGAGATCGGCGGCGGCTCGATCCGTATCCACCGTACCGACATGCAGGCCGCGGTGTTCGAACTGCTCGGCATCGGCGCTGAAGAAGCGCGGATCAAGTTCGGCTTCCTGCTCGACGCGTTGAAGTACGGCGCGCCGCCGCACGGCGGCATCGCCTTCGGCATCGACCGCATCGCCGCGCTGATGGCCGGCACCGACTCGATCCGCGACGTCATCCCGTTCCCCAAGACCACCGGCGCGCAGGACCTGATGACCGGCTCGCCGTCGCCGATCAGCGAAGAGCAGCTGGCCGAAGTGCACGTGCAGGTGCGCGCCAAGCCGGTGCAGGGCTGAGCGATGGCATTGGCGATCCGCCAGGCCACGCCGGACGACGCCGCCACGCTGGCGGCGCTGGCCGCGGCCACCTTCACCGAGACCTTCGGCCACCTGTATTCGCCGCAAGACCTGCATGGCTTCCTCGACGAGCACTACACCGCGCAGCGGCAACGCACGATCCTGCAGCACCCGGACTACGCGATCTGGCTGCTGGAGGACGACGGCGTGGCGGTGGGCCACGCCGCGGCCGGCCCATGCGGCCTGCCGCATGCCGAGGTGCAGCCCGGCGACGGCGAACTGAAGCGGCTGTACCTGCTGCGTTCGCACCAGAACAGCGGCTGGGGCAGCCGCCTGTTCGAGACCGCGCTGGCCTGGCTGGAACACGCCGGCCCGCGCACGCTGTGGATCGGGGTGTGGTCGGAGAACTTCGGCGCGCAGCGCTTCTATGCGCGCTACGGCTTCGAGAAGGTCGGCACCTACGAGTTCCCGGTCGGGCAGACCCGCGACCTGGAATTCATCCTGCGGCGCCTGCCGCGCTCGGCATAGCCTCGCGCGGCACGCATGGCCGCCATGCCGGCGCGGCCAGCCGATCGGCAGGGCCGGCGACATGGCGCAGTACACTGGCCACTCCTCCGGGCCCGACAGGAGAGTGCCATGCCGCGATCACTGAAATACGCCGCCGCCGTGCTGCCGCTGCTGGCCGCGTGCGCGCCATCGGCCTCGCTGCAGCCGGCCAGCGGCGGCCCGGCCGGGCAGGGCGACGGCCGCTGCCAGGCCGAGCCGGTGACCTGGGCGGTCGGCCAGGTCGCGACCGACGCGACCCTGGCCAGGCTGCGCAAGGACAGCGGCGCCGGCCTGGTGCGGCCGATCGCGCCGGGCCAGCCGACCACGCGCGACCTGCGCCCGGACCGGCTCAACGTCTTCGTCGGCGCCGACAATGTCATCACCAAGCTCGGTTGTGGCTGAGCCGGCCGGCGCGTGCGCAGCGCGGCCGGAGCCGGACATCGGTGCCGCCGCTGCCGCCGCAACGCCGCAGGTGCTGCTGTTGCACGGCATCTGGAACGGCCGCGCCTGGCTCGGGCCGCTGGCCTGGCGGCTGCGTCGCGCCGGTTTTCGCGTCGCCAGTTTCGGCTACTCCACCGCGTTCGGCGGCGCCGAGGCGGCGGTGCCGCGGTTGCAGCAGCGGATCGAGCGCCTGGCCGCGCACGGGCCGCTGGCCCTGGTCGGGCACAGCCTGGGCGGGCTGGTCGCGCTGCACGCCCTGCGCCAGGCGCCGCAGCTGCCGGTGACCCGGGTGGTATGCCTGGGCGCCCCGCTGGCCGGCAGCGCGGTGGCGCAGGCGCTGCTGCGACGCGGCCTCGGCGCCGCCCTGGGCCGCAGCGCGGCCTTGCTGCAGCAGGGTCTCGGACACTGGGACGGTCGCGCCGCGGTCGGCATGGTCGCCGGCAGCGTCGCGTTGGGACTGGGCAACCGCTTCGCCGCGCTGGGGCCGGAATCGGACGGCACCGTGGCCCTGGCCGAGACCCGCGTGCCCGGCCTGCACGACCATTGCCTGGTGCGCGCCAGCCACAGCGGCCTGTTGTTCTCGCCGGCGGCCGCGCTCCAGACCGCGGCCTTCCTGCGCCATGGCCGCTTCGCCGCCTGAGCGCGGGCACCGCGGATGGGGCGCGGCGGCGCAATCGAGTAAAATCCGCCGCTTGTCCTTCTGATGTCCGGAACGCCCCATGGGTAGAGGCCCCTCGATCGAAGCCCGCAAGAACGCATCCGATGCGAAGCGCGGCAAGATTTTCACCAAGATCATCCGCGAGATCGGCGTCGCCGCGCGCGCCGGCGGCGGCGACCCGTCCAACAACCCGCGCCTGCGCGTGGCGATGGACAAGGGCCTGGCCTCGAACATGTCCAAGGACGTGATCGAGCGCGCGATCAAGAAGGCCACCGGCGAGCTGGAAGGGGTCGAGTACGAGGAAATCCGCTACGAGGGCTATGCACCGGGCGGCGTGGCGGTGATCGTCGACTGCCTGACCGACAACCGCGTGCGCACCGTGGCCGACGTGCGCCATGCCTTCAGCAAGTGCGGCGGCAACATGGGCACCGAGGGCTCGGTGGCCTTCATGTTCAAGCGCCTGGGCGTGCTCAGCTTCGCCGCCGGCGCCGACGAGGAAAAGATCACCGAAGCGGCGATCGAGGCCGGCGCCGACGACATCGTGGTCTATCCGGAGGACGGCGCGATCGACGTGCTGACCTCGCCGGACGCGTTCCACGCGGTCAAGGACGCGATGCAGGCGGCCGGCCTGGCCGCCGACCATGCCGAGATCAGCTTCCGCGCCGACAACGACATCGCGGTGGAGGGCGACACCGCGCTGCAGGTGCGCAAGCTGCTGGACATGCTGGAAGACCTGGACGATGTGCAGGCGGTCTATTCCAACGCCGATCTGGGCGGTTATGCGTGAACTGAGGCGCGGGACCGGGGACCGGGGACCGGGGACCCGTAACGGCGCAAGGCACAGGTACGTCACTGCCCGGCGCGTCGAGGTGTTCCAATGCGCGCCCCGGTGAGCGCTTCCGGTCCCCGGTCCCCGGTCCCCGGTCCCGGCGCCGTCCGCATCCTCGGCATCGATCCCGGCTCGCAGCGCACCGGCGTGGGCATCATCGACGTCGACGCCGCCGGCCGCACCACCCATGTGCACCACGCGCCGTTGCTACTGCTCGGCGAGGGCGACTTCTCGCAGCGGCTCAAGCGCCTGCTGCACGGGCTGGGCGCGCTGATGGAGGAATACCAGCCGCAGGAAGTGGCGATCGAGCGGGTGTTCATGGGCAAGAGCGCCGATGCGGCGCTCAAGCTCGGCCACGCGCGCGGCGCGGCGATCTGCGCGGTGGTGCTGCGCGATCTGCCGGTGCACGAATACGCGGCCAAGGAGATCAAGCTGGCCATCGTCGGCAAGGGCGGGGCCGAGAAGCAGCAGGTGCAACATATGGTCGGCCTGATGCTGAGCCTGACCGGCAAGCTGCAGGCCGACGCCGCCGACGCGCTGGCGGTGGCCATCACCCACGCCCACGTGCGCGCGACCGCGCAGCGCCTGGGCATCAGTACGCAACAGGCTTGGAGCAGGAAATGAGTGGAGCCGGGATTCGGGATTGGGGATTGGGGATTGGAAACGGCCGCGCGCAAGCGCGGACGCCGCGCTTTTACGAATCCCCAATCCCCAATCCCCAATCCCGGCGCCTCGCACGAGGCGCCCAATGATCGGCCGTCTGCGCGGGATCCTCGCCTACAAGCAGCCGCCGTGGCTGGTGATCGACGTGGGCGGGGTCGGCTACGAGCTGGAGGCGCCGATGAGCACCTTCTACGACCTGCCCGACGTCGGTCGCGACGTGATCCTGTTCACCCACTACGCGCAGAAGGAGGACAGCGTGTCGCTGTACGGCTTCCTGCGCGAGGGCGAGCGGCGCCTGTTCCGCGACGTGCAGCGGGTCACCGGCATCGGCGCCAAGATCGCGCTGGCGGTGCTGTCGGGAGTCAGCGTGGACGAGTTCGCGCGGATGGTCACCGCCGCCGACGTCACCGCGCTGACCCGCATCCCCGGCATCGGCAAGAAGACCGCCGAGCGCATGGTGGTGGAACTGCGCGACCGCGCCGCGGACTTCAGCGGCGGCGCGCCGATCACCGGCCAGTTGGGCACCGATGCGGTGTCCGAGGCCACCGTGGCGCTGCAGCAGCTCGGCTACAAGCCGGCCGAGGCGGCGAAGATGGCGCGCGATGCCGCCGCCGACGGCGACGAGGTCGCCACCGTGATCCGCAAGGCCCTGCAGGCCGCGTTGCGCTGAGCCGGCCGTACCCCTCTTCTTCACGCCTTGCGGCGCTAACCTGATCCCCTCATGTCCTCCACTCCCGTTCCATCCCCCGGCTCAGGCCATTCGGCCGATGCGCATGGCAAGGCCGGCTTCGCGCTGGTCATCGGCGCCATCGGCGTGGTGTTCGGCGACATCGGCACCAGCCCGCTGTACACGCTCAAGGAAGCGTTCTCGCCGCACTACGGCCTGAGCAGCGACCACGACACCGTGCTCGGGGTGCTGTCGCTGGCGTTCTGGTCGCTGATGATCGTGGTCACGCTGAAGTACGTCACCATCATCATGCGCGCCGACAACGAGGGCGAGGGCGGCATCATGGCGCTGATGGCGCTGACCCAGCGCACCATGCGCAAGGGCTCGCGCTCGGCCTACGTGGTCGGCATCCTCGGCATCTTCGGCGCCTCGCTGTTCTTCGGCGACGGCGTGATCACCCCGGCGATCTCGGTGCTGGGCGCGGTCGAGGGCCTGGAGGTGGCCGCGCCGGGCCTGCACGCCTTCATCGTGCCGATCACCGTGGTGGTGCTGGTGATCCTGTTCCTGGGCCAGCGCTTCGGCACCGAGAAGGTCGGCAAGGTGTTCGGCCCGATCACCTGCCTGTGGTTCCTGTCGCTGGCGGCGATCGGCATCTGGAACATCGTCGACGCGCCGGAAGTGCTGAAGGCGTTCAACCCGTGGTGGGCGATCCGCTTCTTCCTCGAGCACGGCTGGCACGGGGTATGGATCCTCGGCGCGGTGGTGCTGGCGGTGACCGGCGGCGAGGCGCTGTACGCGGACATGGGCCACTTCGGCGCGCGCCCGATCCGCCACGCCTGGTACTTCTTCGTGCTGCCGTGCCTGGTGCTGAACTACCTGGGGCAGGGCGCGCTGGTGCTCAAGCATCCGGCGGCGCTGAAGAACCCGTTCTTCGAGGCGGTGCCCGGCTGGGCGCTGTACCCGATGATCGTGCTGGCCACGCTGGCGGCGGTGATCGCCTCGCAGGCGGTGATCACCGGCGCGTTCTCGATCGCGCGCCAGGCGATGCAGCTGGGCTACATCCCGCGCATGCTGATCAAGCACACCTCGCACGACACCATCGGCCAGATCTACATCCCCGGCATCAACTGGCTGCTGATGGTGATGGTGATCGCGCTGGTGCTGATCTTCCGCAGCTCCACCAACCTGGCGGTGGCCTACGGCATCTCGGTGTCGGCGACGATGCTGATCGACACCCTGCTGCTGGCGCTGGTGGCGCGCGCGCTGTGGCCGCGCTGGCGCAACTGGGTGCTGCCGCTGTGCGTGGTGTTCTTCGTCATCGACGCCGCGTTCCTGATCGCCAACGGCGCCAAGCTGCTGCAGGGCGCCTGGTTCCCGGTGGCGCTGGGCATCGTGATGTTCACCATGATGCGCACCTGGCGCCGCGGCCGCGAGCTGCTGCGCGAGGAGATCCGCAAGGACGGCATCCAGATCGACAGCTTCCTGCCCGGGCTGATGCTGGCGCCGCCGGTGCGCGTGCCGGGCACCGCGGTGTTCCTGACCGCCGACGCGACCGTGGTGCCGCATGCGCTGATGCACAACCTCAAGCACAACAAGGTGCTGCACGAGCGCAACGTGTTCCTGACCGTGGAGACCCTGCCGGTGCCGTACGCCTCGGCGCGGCAGCGGCTGAAGATGGATGCCATCGGCGACGAGTTCTACCGGGTGATCGTGCGCTTCGGCTTCATGGAGACCCCCGACGTGCCGCTGGCGCTGATGCGCTCCTGCGACCAGGGCGGCATCTACTTCGACCCGATGGACACCACCTACTTCGCCAGCCGCGAGACCATCGTCGCCAGCGCCAACCGCGGCATGCCGATCTGGCGCGACAAGCTGTTCGCGGTCATGCACCGCAACGCCGCCCCGGCCACCGGCTTCTTCCGCATCCCGGGCAACCGGCTGGTGGAGCTGGGGGCGCAGGTGGAGATCTGAGTGGGGCCGGGACTCGGGTTGCGGGACTCGGGACCCGGAAAAGCGGCAGTCCGCCTGCCAGTTGCCTACAATAGCCGGATGCCGACCTGCGCCCGCGCCATTGTCCGTTTGCCGATGATCCGTCCGATGGCGGGAACGCTTGCCGGGTCCCGGGTCCCGAGTCCCGAGTCCCGCTGATGGACCGCATCATCGCCAGCAGCGCCACCCGCGAAGACGATGCGGTCGAGGCCAGCATCCGTCCCAAGCGCCTGGCCGACTACCTCGGCCAGCAGCCGGTGCGCGAGCAGCTGTCGATCTATATCGAAGCGGCCAAGGCGCGCGGCGAGGCGATGGACCATGTGCTGATCTTCGGCCCGCCGGGGCTGGGCAAGACCACGCTCAGCCACGTCATCGCCAACGAGCTGGGGGTCAACCTGCGGGTGACCTCCGGCCCGGTGATCGAGAAGGCCGGCGACCTGGCGGCGCTGCTGACCAACCTGCAGCCGCACGACGTGCTGTTCGTCGACGAGATCCACCGCCTGTCGCCGGTGGTCGAGGAAGTGCTGTATCCGGCGATGGAAGACTTCCAGATCGACATCATGATCGGCGAGGGCCCGGCCGCGCGTTCGATCAAGATCGACCTGCCGCCGTTCACCCTGATCGGCGCCACCACCCGCGCCGGCCTGCTGACCGCGCCGTTGCGCGACCGCTTCGGCATCGTGCAGCGGCTGGAGTTCTATACCCCGGAAGAGCTGGGCAAGATCGTGCGCCGGTCCTCCAGCATCCTCGGCATCGCCTGCGACGCCGACGGCTGCGCGGAGATCGCGCGGCGCGCGCGCGGCACCCCGCGCATCGCCAACCGGCTGCTGCGCCGGGTCCGCGACTTCGCCCAGGTGCGCGCCGACGGGCACATCGACCTGGCCGTGGCGCAGGCGGCGATGCAGATGCTCAAGGTCGACCCGGAAGGCTTCGACGAGCTCGACCGGCGCCTGCTGCGCACCATCATCGACTACTTCGACGGCGGCCCGGTCGGGGTCGAGTCGCTGGCCGCCTCGCTGTCCGAAGAGCGCGGCACCCTGGAAGACGTGATCGAGCCCTACCTGATCCAGCAGGGCTACCTGATCCGCAGCGCCCGCGGGCGCATGGCGACCAACAAGGCGTATCTGCACTTGGGCCTCCAGCCCAAGCGGGATTCGGGATTGGGGATTGGGGATTCGGGAGGGCTGTTTTGACTGCCGGCCATCAGGACACGCCGTCGCCCGGCCAATCCCCAATCTCCAATCCCCAATCCCGGCAGCTATTCAGTTGGCCGACACGCATCTACTGGGAAGATACCGACGCCGGTGGGGTGGTCTACCATGCGCGCTACGTCGCCTTTCTGGAGCGGGCGCGCACGGAGTGGTTGCGCGCGCTGGGCTACGGACAGGAGCGCTTGCGCCTGCAGCACGATCTGGTGTTCGCGGTGCGCGCGATGCAGCTCGACTTCCTGCGCCCGGCCCGCCTCGACGATACGCTGCAGGTCGGCGCCGCGCTGTCGCAATGCAAGCGCGCCAGTCTGCTGTTCGCGCAGTCGATCCACCGCGACGGCGAGTTGCTGTTGCGCGCGCAGGTGAAGGTGGCGGTGCTGGGCGCCGGCAGCTTCCGCCCGCGCGGCATGGACGACGCGCTGTACGACGCATTGAAAGTTCTCGAAATCACTGAAACAGAATTACTGAGGAACGACGGATGATCGCATTGCTCCTGGCCTTGCAGGACACGGTGGTGGAGGCGCTGCCGCAGGACGTGACCCAGACCGCCGCGCAGGCCGTCGCCAACACGGCTGCCCACGGCGGCATCAACTACCTGGACCTGATGCTCAAGGCCAGCCTGCCGGTCAAGGTGATCGTGCTGCTGCTGCTGCTCGGCTCGCTGATCAGCTGGGTGATCATTTTCCGCAAGGCGCGCGTGTTCAAGCAGGCCAACCGCGAGGCCGACGATTTCGAGAACCGCTTCTGGTCCGGCACCGACCTGACCAAGCTCTACGCCGGCGCGGCCGACCGCAACCGCGTGGTCGGCGGACTGGAGGCGATCTTCGAGGCCGGCTTCCGCGAGTTCACCCGCCTGCGCGACAAGCGCAAGCTCGACGCGCGCATCCAGTTGGAAGGCGCGCAGCGCGCGATGCGGGCGACCTATGCGCGCGAAGTGGACCGCCTGGAGCGCAACCTGGAACTGCTCGCCAACATCGGCTCCACCGCGCCCTACGTGGGCCTGGTCGGCACCGTGTTCGGCATCATGGTGACCATGCACGACATGATCAACAGCGGTCAGCAGGCGGGCATCGCCGCGGTGGCGCCGGGCATTTCCGAGGCGCTGTTCGCGACCGCCATCGGCCTGTTCGTGGCGATCCCGGCGGTGTGGGCGTACAACCGCTTCACCACCCGGGTCGAGCGCATGGCCGTCCGCTTCGAGACCTTCTCCGAAGAGTTCAGCTCCATCCTGCAGCGCCAGGCCAGCGGCGACTGAGCGCGCCCGCGCGCTCCGCCCCAGATCCCAGGATTCCCGCATGACTGCCGCCATTTCCCGCCGCAAGCGCCGCAAGCTCAAGTCCGAGATCAACGTCGTGCCGTACATCGACGTGATGCTGGTGCTGCTGATCATCTTCATGGTCACCGCGCCGCTGCTCAGCCTGAGCGTGGACGTGGACCTGCCCGATTCCACCGCGCGTTCGGTGGAGAGCAAGAAGGACCCGGTCATCGTCACCGTCGACGCCGAGGGCCGCTATACGCTGACCCTGCAGGACGGCAAGCCGGAGAAGATCGGCGCGCCGGAACTGAAGGCCAAGATCCAGGCCTTCGTCGGCCAGAACAAGGACGTGCCGGTGTTCGTCGCCGCGCCCGGCAATTCCAACTACCAGCTGGTCATGGACACCATGGTCATGCTGCAGCAGGCCGGCGTTCCCAAGGTGGGCCTGATGAGCCAGCCCGGTACCAATGCACGCTGAAGCCGATACCCGACCGCATCTGGACCAGGGCGACAACGATGGCCTGATGTACGGCATCGCCCTGGCGGTGGGCGTGCACGTGCTGCTGGCGCTGCTGTTCTTCCTCGCCTGGTGGTGGTCGCCGCTGCGCGAGGTGGAGCCGGCGGCCGGGTCGCCGATGGTCGAGGCCTCGCTGGTGGTGTCCGCCGCCGACGTGCGTTCGGCGCAGAAGGCGGTGCAGGACGCGCCCAAGCCGCTGCCCGAGCCGCTGCCCGAACCGGTCAAGGACATCGCCGAGGACGACACGGTGCCGCCGCCGCAGCCGATCCCCGTGCCCAAGCCGCAGCAGGCGCCGACCGAGCAGCAGCAGAAGGCGCAGGACTTCATTCCGGTGCCGGACAAGGTCGACCAGGACCGCGCCAGCCGCACCGCGATCTCGCAGGAAAAAGAGAAGCAGGAGCAGGAAGCCAAGCGCCGCCAGGAGCAGATCGACCTGACCGAGCAGAAGCGCCAGCAGGAGGCCGAGCAGAAGCAGCGCCTGGCCGCGCAGCAGGAAGAGGAGCGGCAGAAGAAGATCGCCGACATCCGCAAGCAGCGCGAGCAGGCCGACCGCGAAGCCAAGCTGGCCGAGCAGAAGCTGCGCCAGCTGGCCGACGTGCGCGCCAAGCAGGCCTCGGCCACCGCCGCGTCCACGCCGCAGGCCGCACCCGGCCAGAACGGCACCAACACCGACCTGTCGGCCAAGTACGCCGCGGCGATCCAGCAGGCGGTGCTGAGCCAGTGGGTGCGCCCGGATTCGGTGCCGCTGGGGCAGAAGTGCAAGATCTCGATCAAGCAGATCCCCGGCGGCACGGTGATGGAAGCCCGGGTCAGCCCCGACTGCCCCTACGACGAGGCCGGCCGCCGCTCGATCGAGGCGGCGGTGCTGCGCGCGCAGCCGTTGCCGTATCGCGGCTTCGAATCGGTGTTCGCGCGCGAGCTGACCTTCAACTTCACCGCGCAGGATCGCTGAGAGGCCGGGATTGGGGATTCGGGATTGGGAATGCGAAGTTTCGTTACCTGTCCCCACGGGCCAAAACCCCCGCTTCCGGGCTTGGCGAGGTCCGGAACTCCCGGGCGGCGGTGCGATAGGCGATAATCGGTGCCTCCTGCCATCGGCTTCACATGCCGATGGTTCATGATTGCGAATACGTTCACCCGCGCATTGCTATCTCTTGCGCCTTCCCGAGTACTGCTGAGCGACCCATGAAGAAACTGCCGCGCTGGCTAGCCGTCCTGACTGCCCTGTTGCTCCCCTTGGCCGCGTCCGCGCAGGACAAGGGCCTGGAAATCGACATCGTCGGCGGCAACGCGTCGGCGACCCCGATCACCGTCGTGCCGATGCCCTACCAGGGATCGGCGGCCGCGCCGTCCACCGACGTGTCCGCGGTGGTCCGCGCCGACCTGGACCGGTCCGGCCAGTTCCGCAACCTGCCCGAGGCGCAGATCGTCGAGCGCCCGACCCGCGGCAGCGAAGTCCAGTACGCCACCTGGCGCGCGCTGAAGCAGGATTACCTGGTCGCCGGCCGGGTGATGGACGCCGGCGAGGGCACCTACCGGGTCGAGTACGAGCTGTTCGACGTGGCCAAGGGCGAGCGCATGCTCGGCCTGGCGATGACCGCGCGCGCCAGCGCGATGCGCGACGTGGCGCACCAGATGGCCGATGCGATCTACGAGAAGATCACCGGCGTGCGCGGCGCGTTCTGGACCCGCATCGCCTACGTCACCGCCAGCGGCAAGGGCGGCGCGATGCGCTATGCGTTGATGGTCGCCGACTCGGACGGCTACAACCCGCAGACCATCGTGCGCTCGGCCGAGCCGCTGCTGTCGCCGAACTGGAGCCCGGACGGCAAGAAGCTGGCCTACGTGAGCTTCGAGCGCGGCAACTCCTCGATCTACATCCAGGACATCGCCACCGGCGCCCGCCAGCTGGTGTCCAGCTTCCGCGGCATCAACGGCGCGCCCGCATTCTCCCCGGATGGCCGCAAGCTGGCGCTGGCGCTGTCGCGCAGCGGCAACCCGGAGATCTACGTGATGGACCTGGGCAGCAAGCAGCTGACCCAGCTGACCAACCACTTCGGCATCGACACCGAGCCGACCTGGGCGCCGGACGGCAGCACCATCTATTTCACCTCCGATCGCGGCGGCCGCCCGCAGATCTACCAGGTGGCGGCGAGCGGCGGCAGCGCCAGCCGGGTGACCTTCCAGGGCAACTACAACGCCACCGCCAGCGTCTCCTTCGACGGCAACAAGATCGCCGTCGCCCAGGGCAGCGGCAACACCTACAAGATCGCGATGATGGACCGCAGCCTGGGTTCGCCGCGCTGGAACACGTTGTCTACGGGTTCGCTGGACGAGTCGCCGAGCTTCGCGCCCAACGCCAGCATGGTCCTGTACGCCGCCCGCGAAGGCGGACGAGGGGTGCTTTACGCGGTTTCGGCCGATGCGCGCGTGCGCCAGCGCCTGGTCCTGGCCGATGGCGACGTGCGCGAGCCGTCGTGGTCCCCGTATCGGACGGCGCGTTGACAACGTAAGTTTGATGTTAATATTTCGCTGCGTTGAACCCCTTTTCGGCTCAGGAGCCATATAGGTATCCCCATGAACAAGACCACCCGCGTTCTGCTTGTTTCGCTTTTGTCCGTCGCAGCTCTGGCCGGCTGCTCCAAGAAGGTCAAGGAAGTTCCCCCGACCGACACCACCGGCACCACCGGTTCCACCACCCCGACCGGTCCGTCGACCTCCGGCCTGTACGGCCCGGGCGACCTGGACACCGACGCCTGCCTGCGCCAGCGCGTGGTCTACTTCGATCTGGACCAGGACTCGCTGAAGCCGGAGTTCCAGGCGATCATGGCCTGCCACGCCAAGTACCTGCGTGACCGTCCGTCCTCGCGCATCACCCTGCAGGGCAATGCCGACGAGCGCGGTTCGCGCGAGTACAACATGGGCCTGGGCGAGCGTCGTGGCAACGCCGTGTCTTCGGCGCTGCAGGCTGCCGGCGGTTCGGCTGCGCAGCTGACCGTCGTCAGCTACGGCGAAGAGCGTCCGGTCTGCACCGAGTCGGGCGAGTCCTGCTGGTCGCAGAACCGCCGCGTCGAGATCGTCTACACGGCTCAGTAATAGATGCGTATCGGTGTCCTTACATCGATGATCGTCGCGGCGGCCCTGGTGGCCGCCGCGCCGGCTCATGCGCAACGCGCCAGCTTGGCCGACCGGGTGACCGTGCTCGAGCAGCAGGCGATGAACACCCAGGCCAACACCGACATGCTGAACCAGCTCAACCAGCTGCGGACGCAGATGCAGTCGCTGCAAGCCACGATCGAGCAATTGCAGCACGACAACGAACAACTCAAGCAGCGCGTCAAGGACCAGTATCTGGACCTGGACGGTCGCCTGAACCGGCTCGAGGGTGGCGCCATGCCGCCGTTGCCGCCGGCTGGCGGTGCCGCACCGGCCGCTTCCGCACCGCCTGCCAGGCCGGCTGCCGCCGTTTCCGAACGGCCGCCGTCGGTGCATGGCGATGCCGGCACGCTGAGCGCCACCGGCGACGAGCGCACCAGCTACAACGTCGCGTTCGACGCACTGAAGGCCGGCAAGTACGCCGACTCGGCCAACCTGTTCCAGAGCTTTCTCGAGCTGTACCCGAACGGCGTCTACGCCCCCAACGCCTTGTACTGGCTGGGCGAGAGTTATTACGCCACCAAGAATTTCCCGCTGGCCGAGGCGCAGTTCCGCGACCTGATCGGCCGCTATCCGACCCACGACAAGGCGTCCGGCGCCCTGCTCAAGCTTGGCCTGTCGCAGTACGGCGAAGGCCATGCGCAGGAAGCCGAGCAGACCCTGCAGCAGGTGATCAGCCAGTATCCGGGATCGGATGCCGCGCGCACCGCGCAGGACCGCCTGCAGTCGATCCGCATCGGCCAGCAGCTGCGCTGAGCCCCGAACGCTGCCGCCATCGTCGCGGGGGCATACTTTCCCGCCATGGCCGCCGTTCCCAGCGATATCGTACAAAGCCCGCTGCCGCGCCTGAAGCTGACGGAGATCTTCCTGTCGCTGCAGGGCGAGGCCGACAGCGCCGGCTGGCCGACCGTGTTCGTGCGTTTGACCGGTTGCCCGCTGCGCTGCAGCTACTGCGACACCGCCTACGCCTTCCACGGCGGGCAGTGGTGGGACATCGATGCGATCCTGGCCGAAGTGGCGCGGCATGGCGTGCGCCATGTCTGCGTGACCGGTGGCGAGCCGCTGGCGCAGAAGCGCTGCCTGCGCCTGCTCGAGCAACTGTGCGACGCCGGTTACGACGTGTCGCTGGAAACCTCCGGTGCGCTCGACATCGCCGAGGTGGACCCTCGCGTGTCGCGGGTGCTCGACATCAAGACCCCGGCCTCGCAGGAAGCGCACCGCAACCGCTGGGACAACCTGCCGCTGCTGACCGCGCGCGACCAGATCAAGTTCGTGCTGTGCGGCCGCGCCGACTACGACTGGGCGCGCGCGCTCGTCGCCGAACATCGCCTGCATGAGCGCTGCACCGTCTGGTTCTCGCCGAGCAAAAGCGAACTGCCCCCGCGCGACCTAGCCGACTGGATCGTCGCCGACCGCTTGCCGGTCCGCTTCCAGATGCAGTTGCACAAGCTGCTGTGGAACGACGAGCCGGGGCGGTGAGAGGCCGAGATTGGGCACTCGGGATTGGGGATTCGTAGAAGCTCCCTCCGATGTCCGATGGCGTGCTGTAGCTTTTGCGAATCCCCAATTTCCAATCCCCAATCCCGGCCCCACAATGAAAAACGCCGTCGTCCTACTCTCCGGTGGCATGGATTCCGCCGTCGTCGTCGCCATCGCCCGCGAGCAGGGCTATGCCGTGCATGCGTTGAGCGTGAGCTATGGACAGCGGCATACGTCCGAGCTGGACGCGGCCACGCGCGTGGCCGACGCGCTCGGCGCGGTGGCGCACAAGACCGTCAACGTCGACCTGCGCAGCATCGGCGGCTCCGCACTGACCGACGACATCGAGGTGCCGGACGCGGGCGGCGAGGGCATCCCGGTCACCTACGTGCCGGCGCGCAACACCATCATGCTGTCGGTGGCGCTGGGCTGGGCCGAGGTGCTGGGCGCGGCGGACATCTTCTGCGGCGTCAACGCCGTGGACTATTCCGGCTATCCGGACTGCCGCCCCGAGTTCATCGACGCCTTCCAGACCCTGGCCAACCTGGCGACCAAGGCCGGCGTGGAAGGCGCCGGCCTGCGCGTGCACGCGCCGCTGCAGCGCCTGAGCAAGGCCGACATCGTGCGCGAGGGCGTGCGTCTGGGCGTGGACTTCGGCCTGACCGTGTCCTGCTACCGCGCCGATGCCGCCGGCCGCGCCTGCGGCCACTGCGACGCCTGCCGCCTGCGCGCCGCCGGCTTCGCCGACGCCGGCGTGGCCGACCCGACCCGCTACGCCTGATTTCGCGTTGACCCGGGGCTGGGGTAGAATACGCACCCCGGCGCAATGCCGGGGCATTGTTTTGGGCCGTTAGCTCAGTCGGTAGAGCAGAAGACTTTTAATCTTTTGGTCGATGGTTCGAATCCATCACGGCCCACCACTTCGATCAGCGATCCGAGCGTCGCCTTCGCTGGTCTCGTCACCGCTTGCTGAAAGCACGCCAGAAAATCTGGCGGTGCGGGCGAGCACGCATCGTTGCGGTTGCCGCGGGAACTGCGTCGCTGCTTACGCGTCGAACAAACCTGCACGCGGCTGTCGGGACTGTAGCTTCTGCCGCCGTGCACCTGATCGCAAGTCAAAGGGAGCGGCTTCCGTCGCGACAAGCGCAGCGACTGAGCACGCCGCGCTCAAGCGCGTTGCCGGCCGCCCTGCATGCTCGATGCCGCCGTGCGCAGTGCCTGGCCGATGTGCTGCAAGGCGCTCGAGCGCACCGCCGCGTGTTGCCAGTAGAGCGGAACGTCGAGCCAGCGCTGCGGATCGATGATCACGATCTGCTTCTCGCGCAATCCGGACGCGAGCATCTGCTCGGGGGCGAGGCACCATCCGAGACCGCGTGCGGCGGCTTCGACGAAGCCGGTGGAGGTCGGCAGGTAGTGGATGGGAGGGGCGAGGCGGGTGCGGGTGATGCGCCGTACGAAGCGCGCCTGCAGCGCGTCCTTGCGGTTGAACACCATCATCGGCGCCTGCGCCAGTGCCGCGGCGCCGAATCCGGCGGCGAAGTGGCGGGCGACGAATGCCGGCGAGGCGATCGCGTAGTAGCGCATGGCGCCCAGGGGATGGACGTTGCAGCCCTGCAGCGGCTTGCTCGCGGAGGTGACCGCGCCAAGCACGGTGCCGTTGCGCAGCAGTTCCAGGGTGTGGTCCTGGTCGTCCACGTGCACGTCGAACAGAAAACCGTGCGCATCGTGCAGGGCTGACAGTGCGGCGAGGAACCAGGTCTGCAGCGAGTCGTCGTTGACCGCGATCGCGATGCTGCGCGCGGGTCCCGCGGTGGCCGCGCTCGGCACGAAGTCGGCCAGCGCCTCGGCCTCCAGCGCCTGCATCGGCCGCACCCGGCGCAGCAGCGCTTCTCCCGCAGGCGTCGGCCGGCACGGCGCCTGGCGCACCACCAGCACCTGCCCCAGGCGGTCCTCGAGCGCCTTGATCCGTTGCGAGATCGCCGAAGGGGTCAGCGAAAGCCGGCGCGCGGCCGCCTCGAAGCTGCCTTCGTCGAGCACGGCGGCGAAGGCAGACAGTTGTGGATGCAGCAGGTCCATGCGCCTGGCCGATTAGAATTTCTTCATAGGCTACAGAATATTTAGCTTGGCTAATGCCGTGGCCAGGGCCAGCATGCGCTTTCCGCAGTCTTGGACATCCCCATGTTGCTCGAAGCATCGCTTGCCGGCTTCGTCGCCAGCGCCGGCTTGATCATCGCGATCGGCGCGCAGAACGCGTTCGTCCTGCGCCAGGGGTTGCAGCGGCAGCATGTAGGCGTGGTGGTGGTGGTCTGCGCCTTCGGGGATATCGCGCTGATCGTGCTCGGGGTCGCCGGCATCGGTGCGCTGGCGCAGCAATGGCCGGCACTGCTGCAGGTGTTGCGCTACGCAGGCGCGGCCTTCCTTGGCGTCTATGGCCTGATGGCGGCGCAGCGCGTATGGCGCGGTGCCGGCGCATTGAAGGCGCAGGGCGAGGAGCCGGCGAGTTGGCGCCGCATCCTGCTGACCTGCCTGGCTTTTACCTTTCTCAACCCGCACGTGTATCTCGACACGATGATCCTGCTCGGCAGCCTGTCCACCCGCTATCCGGGAGCGCTGCGCTGGGCGTTCGCGTTCGGCGCCTGCCTGGCGAGCGTGGCCTGGTTCTGCAGCCTGGGCTATGGCGCGCGATTGCTGCAGCCGGTGTTCCGCAAGCCCAACGCATGGCGGGTGCTGGATGCATGCATCGCGGTGTTCATGCTGGCGCTGTGCCTGTTGCTGCTGTCGCGGCCGCTTGGCTGACGCGCTCGGCGGCAATGCGAGGTACTGCAGCGGCAAGCGGCCGGTCGCGGTAGGCCAGCGGCAAGCGAAGCGCTGGCCCGGTGGCCGCTACGCGGAGGCGGGCGCACTGCTGAGCATCCCGGCCAGGCTTTCGCTGAGGATCAATTGCAGGTGCATGCGCTTGAGTTCCACGCCCATCATCATCAGTTGCAGGCCGGCGCACATCGCCGCGACCGCGTAGACCCGCGCCTGGAATTCCTGGTCGCTGCCGTTCCAGCTGCCGTGTCCGCGCAACAGGCGCTTGAGCATGTCGCCGAGGTGTTCGACCAGGGAGACGGCCAGGCGCCGCGCATACGCGGTCAGCTCGGGGTCGCGCGCGGCGGCCAGGTCCATTTCCAGGTTGAACCTCAGCCGGCGCTCGTCGACCTCGGATAGCAGCCATTCCTCCAGCGCGCCGGCGATGAAGTCGGTCGCGTCCAGGTGCGGCGGCCGTTCGGTCGTCCACATCGCGCGCAGCGACCTCTCGTAGCTGCGTTCCATCAGCGCCCGCACCAGTCCGCGCCTGTCGCCGAAGCGCCGGCGCAATGTGCTGCAGGAGACGTCGCTGGTCTGGGCGATCAGTTCGAAGGTGGTCGCGCCGACACCCTTGTCGGCGATGCACTGTTCGGCCGCGTCCAGCGCGGCGTCATAGAGGCGTTGCTCGCGTTCCCTGGCGCTGCGCAGATCAATAAGGTTGGACATGGAGATCGGTCCTGGGCGGAAAAACATGGTGACGCGGTTGTGCTGCTGGCGCCATGCCGGACCAGCGCGAATGCGGAGTCGCGGGTGCGGGACGGCGGCGGTCGGATCGCACGTGTGCGTATAATAATCATTCTCGTTAGTCGACGGCGCCTGGGTGGCGCCGTCTCGTCCCAAGGACCCATTGATGCGTTTGCCGCTTTCCCTGTTCGCCGCGATGCTGCCGGCGACGGCCGCCATTCCCGATGCCCGGGCGCAGTCGCCCTCCACGCAAACGCTGGACGCCGTGGTCGTCAGCGCATCGCGGACCGATCAACCCGCGGACACGGCGCCACAGACCGTGGTGGTGATCGACCAGCAGGAGATCGCCCAGCAGCTCAGCATCAGCAGCAATTCGTCGGACCTGCTGTCCAGCCTGCTGCCGTCGTATACGCCGAGCCGCGGCAAGATGAACGGCAGCGGCGAGACCTTGCGCGGACGCACGCCGCTGATCCTGGTCGACGGCATTCCGCAGTCCAATCCGCTGCGTCCGACCGGGCGCGAAGCGCACACGATCGACTATGCGATGGTCGAGCGCATCGAAGTGATCCAGGGCGCCAACGCGATGAACGGCCTGGGCGCCACCGGCGGCACCATCAATCTGGTCACGCGCCGCCCGCAGCCGGGCGCGCTCAACCAGCATGTCGAGGTGCAGGCCAGCGTGCCGACCACCGACGTCGATGCCGAGACCGCGAGCTACAGGACCAGCTACCGCATCGACGGGCGCCGCGACAAGCTCGACTACCTGCTCGCCGTCGGCTACGAGGACCAGGGCCTGTACCTGGACGGCGACGGACGCGCGATCGGCACCGACGTGACCCAGGGCGATCTGATGGCCACGCGCGCCTACGACGTGCACGCCAAGCTGGGCTACTGGATCGACGACCGGCAGGAGCTGCAGTTCAGTTCCAACCGCTACCGGATCAAGTCCAAGGCCGAGTACCTCGGCGTGGCCGGCGATCGCGATCTCGGCATCCCGACCACCTCGGTGCGCGGCCGGCCGCAGGGCACGCCGCCCTGGAACGACGTGTGGACCACCGGCCTGTCCTACGCCCATCACGATCTGGCGGGCATGGAACTGAAGGCGATGGTGTTCAACCAGGAGTTCGAGGGCCTGTTCGGCGCCGACAACTCGGCCACCTTCCAGGACCCGCGCATCGCGCCCAACGGCACGCTGTACGACCAGTCGCGCTCGGTCGCGTCCAAGTGGGGTTCCAAGACCAGCCTCGGCAAGGACGACCTGCTCGATGGCCGGCTCAAGCTCACCGGCGGCGTCGATACCCTGTGGGACAGCGGCAAGCAGGACCTGTACGGCACCGGCCGCACCTATGTGCCCGAGTCGGAGTTCCGCGACCTGGCCGCCTTCGTGCAGGGCGAATACCGGCTGCTGCCGCAGCTGACCGTGCATGGCGGCGTGCGCCACGAGGACGCCAAGCTGACCATCGACAGCTACCAGACCCTGGCGCGCTACAACCGGGTGCAGGTGCAGGGCGGCAGCCTGTCCTTCGCCGAGACGCTGTACAACGCCGGCGCGGTGCTGGCGCCGAGCGAGCGTTTCAGTGTCTTCGCCAGCTATTCCGAAGGCTTCGGCATGCCCGACGTGGGCCGCGTGCTGCGCTCGATCAATACGCCCGGCACCAGCGTCGCCAGCCTGAGCGCGCTGCAGCCGGTGCTGACCCGCAACGTCGAACTGGGCACGCGCCTGCGCGGCGATGCGTGGGATGTCGATGTCGGCGTGTTCCAGTCGCGCTCGGATTACGGCACCCGCGTGATCGCGGTGGACGGCGCGTTCCAGATGGCGCGGGAGAAGACCCGCATCGAGGGCGTGGACGCCAGCGCCAAGTACCGGCTCAACGACCGGCAGCGCCTCGGCCTGGCCTATGCGTATACGCGCGGGCGCTACGACAGCGACGGCAACGGCAGCCTGGACGCGCATCTGGACGGGCTGAACATCGCGCCCAACCGGGTCATCGGCAGTTGGTCGTCGCAGTGGACGCCGCGGCTGTCCAGCTTCGTGCAGGCGCAATACGCGTTCAGCCGCAGCTTCGACGATCCGCAGAAGCGGTTCAGCGGCTACGCGCTGGTCGATGCCGCGCTGAACTACAGGCTGCGCCAGGGCGAACTGCGTCTGGCTGTGGCCAACCTGCTCGATCGCCAGTACATCACCTATTACTCGCAGAGCGCGCTGGTCGAACCGGATCGCTATTTTGCCGGGCGCGGGCGCACGCTGACGGTGGGCTACAGCCTGGATTTCTGAGCGGCGGCGGCTGCGTGACGCGCGCTTGAGCGCGTCCGCAGGTGCAGCGTTGCGGCGCGGTGTCCGCATGGTTCTAGGTCGGACGACGGACGCGGCGGATGGCGGCGGGCCGTGCAGCCATTCGTGGCTGGCTGACTAGGGCCATTTGCCGGGTCGGCGCGTTCGCCGGCATCGGCGGCGTTGTCGAGCAGCGCCTGCAACAGGTGTCCGATCGCGCTAGGTATCCGATCGCGCTTTCCGGCCGCTCGCGCCGGAATCCATGCGTGGCGTTCGCCTGCCGGATGCCGGTGCGGGCAGGCAGCCGCTGCGCCGGCCGTCTGGCGGCTACTTACCAGCCGCCGTAGGGATAGCCGTAACCGCCGTGGCCGTAATAGCCGCCATGGCCTTCGCTCTGGCCCACGCTGATGCTGATGCCGACTTCGCGCGGCTTGCCGTCATCGTTGTAGTAGGTCTTGCACAGGTTGAGGTTGGCGGCCTGGTAGTTGCTGTTGCCGCCGCGCGAGGAATAGCCGAAGCCGGTGGCGACACTGCCGTGCACGTCGCCCTTGCAGCGGTCGGCGCGCGCCTGTTGCGCCTCGGCCAGGGCCTGGGTGGCCGCGGCCTTCTGCGCCGAGGCCGAGGTGCCGCTGGTGTCGCCGTAGTAGGCGCCCGGCGGGTCGGCCTTGTACACCGGGTCGGTGCCGTAGGTGATCGGCTGCTGCGGCACGCTCAGGTCCAGCGCGCGCTTGGCCGCTTCGCTGTCGCTGTTGCCGCTGTCGGCGGAGGTTTGCGCCATCGCCGGGCCGGCGAGCAGGGCGCAGGCAAGCAGGAGGGATCGCTTCATCGGACGTACGCCAAGGAAAGAAGGGCTCGGTGGCTGCAGCCGCAGCTGCGCGCCGCCACAACGCGACGCTATCAATACCACGTTGAACCCGGCCTGTCGGCGGCCGGGGATTTTCTTGCCGGTGCCGGCCACAGGGCGCGATGCGGCGGCAAACGTCCGCCGCCAGGCCAGCCCAGCTAGCCCTGCTGCTGCACGATGTCGACCAATTGCTGGCCGTAGCGGGCCAGCTTGGTGCCGCCGATGCCGCCGACGTGGGCCAGTTCGTCCAGGCTGGTCGGGCGCTGCTCGGCGATGTTGCGCAGGGTGCTGTCGTGGAAGATCACGAAGGCCGGCACGTTCTGCTCCTTGGCCAGGGCCGCACGCAGGTCGCGCAGGGCGTTGAACAGGCTCAGGTCCTGCGGCTGCACCGGCACGCCGGTGCGCGGGCTGCCGCTGCGGTCGCCGCGTTCGCGGCCGCGGGTCGGCGCCTCGCGGCGCATCATGATCTGGCGCTCGCCCTTGAGCACCTGGCGGCTGGCGTCGGTCAGGCGCAGCCCGCCGTAGGCGTCGCTGTCCACCTCCAGCAGCCCGGTGGCGACCAGCTGGCGGAACACGCCGCGCCAGGCGCGCGCGTCCAGGTCCTTGCCGATGCCGTAGGTGCTGAGCTGGTCGTGGCCGAACTGCTTGATCTTCTCGCCGTCGCTGCCGCGCAGGATGTCGATCAGGTGGCCGACGCCGAAGCGCTGGCCGCTGCGGTAGACGCAGCTCAGCGCCTTCTGCACGGCGACGGTGGCGTCCCAGGCGGCGGCCGGGGTCAGGCAGTTGTCGCAGTTGCCGCAGGGCTGCGGATAGGTTTCGCCGAAGCTGGCCAGCAGCACCTGGCGCCGGCACTGCATCGATTCGCAGTAGCCCAGCAGCTGGTCGAGCTTGCGCCGCTCCACCCGCTTGCGGTCTTCGCCGGCCTCGCCCTTCTCGATCATCTGCTTGAGCAGCACCACGTCGCCCAGGCCGTAGCACAGCCAGGCCTCGGCGGCTTCGCCGTCGCGGCCGGCGCGGCCGGTTTCCTGGTAGTAGCCTTCCAGCGATTTGGGCAGGTCGGTATGCGCGACGAAACGCACGTCCGGCTTGTCGATGCCCATGCCGAAGGCGATGGTGGCGCACATCACGATGCCGTCCTCGCGCAGGAAGCGGCGCTGGTTGCCGGCGCGCACCTCGGCCGGCAGCCCGGCGTGGTAGGGCAGGGCGTTGAGCCCTTCCTTGGCCAGGAACTCGGCGGTTTCCTCGACCTTGCGCCGCGACAGGCAATACACGATGCCGGCGCTGCCGCGGTGCGCGCGCAGGAAATCCAGCAGTTGGCGCTTGCTGTTGTCCTTCTGCACCACGGTGTAGCGGATGTTGGGGCGGTCGAAGGAGCTGACGAAGTGGCGGGCCTGGGTCAGGTCCAGGCGCTCGGCGATCTCGCGCTGGGTCGGCGGATCAGCGGTGGCGGTCAGGGCGATGCGCGGGGTCTGCGGCCAGCGCTCGTGCAGCACCGTCAGCTGGCGGTATTCGGGGCGGAAATCGTGGCCCCATTGCGACACGCAGTGCGCCTCGTCGATCGCGAACAGGGCGATGCGGCTGCGCTCGATCAGCGACAGGAAGCGCGGGGTCAGCAGGCGTTCGGGGGCGACGTACAGCAGGTCCAGCTCGCCGGCCAGCAGTTCGCGTTCGACCCGCTGCGCGGTCTCGCCATCCAGCGTGGAATTGAGGTACTCGGCACGCACGCCGAGCTGGCGCAGCGCTTCGACCTGGTCCTGCATCAGCGCAATCAGCGGCGAGATGACGATGCCGGTGCCGTCGCGCAGCAACGAAGGAATCTGGTAGCACAGCGACTTGCCGCCACCGGTGGGCATCAGCACCAGCGCGTCCTGGCCGGCGGCGACATGTTCGACGATGTCCTGCTGCGGGCCGCGGAACTGGTCGTAGCCGAACACGCGGCTGAGCACGGAATGAGCGGAAGATTGCATGCGCCTAGGATACCGCGTAGGTCAAGTGCGCCAGAGCGGCGCCACCGTGCTCCGCGGTGTCAGGCAAGCGATGCGGCATGCGTCGGCATTGCCCGACGCGCGCGGCGCCTGCCGACGAAGTGGCCGATCACCAGCACCGGCAGCGCGACCAGCAGCCCTGCCGAACACGCCAGCGCCGGCGCGATCAGCGCCACCAGCTGCGCCGGATGGTCGGGGTCGTATCCGCGCGCCCACCACGTCACCGCCAGCACGCCCAGGCCGCTCGCCAGCAGCAGCAAGGCCAGCGCGGTCATCTTCGGCACGCTGCGCTGCTGCGGCTGGTAGCTGTCCACCGCCAGGGCCAGGGCGACGCAGGCGGCCCACACCCCGGCGAACCAGTTCAGCGCGGGCACGAGAAAACCGACGCTGTAGCCGATCACGGTCAGCACCGCGAGCAGCAACGCGACCAGCCCATGTCCACTATTGGTGGGCACGCCGGAGTCGCCGAGCTGCCACCAGGCATGAAAACCCGCGGCCAAACCAGCCGCGATGCCAACGGCGCAGCCCAGCACGATGGCCAGCAGTGGGCGACGCAGCGAGGGATACGGAAACGGGGCGGCCATCGAACGTCCATGTAGGCGGAGCGGCTGCTCCGCCCGCCAGTATGCCCGACGCTTGCGACCCGGGCGCTTGCGTTGAAGCCCCGGCGTGCAAGCCCCCTTGGTAAGGGGGGGGGCGCCGAAGGCGCGGGGATCGGGAGCATGCTGCTGGGGCCCGGAGTTTGCAGCGCAAACTCCGGGAGGCCATGCCTGCTGCGCAGGCCTGGCCGTACCCTTACTGCAGCAGCGACCGCAACATCCACGCGTACTTTTCGTGGGTCTGCAAGCGCTGGGTCAGCATGTCCACCGACGGATCGTCGCCGGCGTCGTCGGCGGTCTTGAGCGCCTTGCGCGCGGTGCGGCACAGCGCTTCGTTGCCGACCACCAGCTGGCGCACCATCTCGCGCCAGTCGGCGCTGTCGGTCAGGCCCGGCTCTTCCGGGATCGAGGTCAGCGCGGCGAATTCCTTGTACGAGCCGGGCGCGTTGAAGCCCAGTGCGCGGATGCGCTCGGCGACATCGTCCAGCGCGGCCCACTGCTCGGTGTACTGGGTCTCGAACATCAGGTGCAGCGAATTGAACATCGACCCGGTCACGTTCCAGTGGAAGTTGTGGGTCTTCAGGTACAGGGTGAACGCGTCGGCCATGAACTGCGACAGGCCGTCGGCGATCTTCTTGCGGTCGCCGCCGCTGATCCCGATATCGATGTTGGGCGCGGACGGCGCCAGCGCCGCCAGCGGCTTGGTGGCGAGGCTCTTGGTCTTGCCGGGGGTCTTGCTCTTGGCCATCGGGGAATCCTCTTGAGGGGTTGGGAACGATATGGCGTCACAATAGACAGACTAAAGCATGCGCTGTTATTCAAAGTTCAACGGCACCCGATTGATGAGCACTATCGAAAAACAATTGCCCGCCCGCCTGCGCGAGCGCCGCGACGCGATCGACGGGGCGTTGACCCGCGACCGCGGCCGCCTGTTCGGCCTATGGTCGCGCTGGCAGGCCGCGCCCGGCAATCCCGCAGCGGAGGCCGCGTTCGAGCAGGCACTGGGCCAGTCACGGGCGCGCTGCGAGGCGCGCGCGGCGGCGCAGCCGGCGATCACCCTGGACGAGCAGCTGCCGATCGCGCGCGAGGCCGAGCGCATCGTGGCGCTGATCCGCGCGCACCAGGTGGTGGTCATCGCCGGCGAGACCGGCTCGGGCAAGACCACCCAGCTGCCGAAGCTGTGCCTGGCCGCCGGCCGCGGCGCCGCCGGCATGATCGGCTGCACCCAGCCGCGGCGCATCGCCGCGCGCGCGGTGGCCGCGCGCGTGGCCGAGGAATTGCGCACGCCGGTGGGCGGGGTGGTCGGCTTCCAGGTGCGCTTCAACGACCGGGTCGGCGAGGAGACCCGGATCAAGTTCATGACCGACGGCATCCTGCTGGCCGAGATCGCCAGCGACCGCTGGCTGTCCAGCTACGACACGATCATCGTCGACGAGGCGCACGAGCGCAGCCTCAACATCGACTTCCTGCTCGGCTACCTCAAGCAGCTGCTGCGCAAGCGCCCGGAGCTGAAGGTGATCGTGACCTCGGCGACGATCGACACCGCGCGCTTCGCCGAACATTTCGACGGCGCGCCGGTGATCAGCGTCGAGGGCCGCACCTTCCCGGTGGAGGTGCGCTACCGACCGCTGGAAGAGCCGGGATTGGAGAGTGGGGATTCGGGATTGGCAGAAGCGCGAGAAGGCCAGCGTTCGCCGCGAACGGCCGTTGCGGTTGCGACTCCCGACTCCCGACTCCCCAATCCCGGCCTCACAGTCAACGATGCGATCGTGGCGGCGGTGGACGAGATCACTCGGCTCGATCCGCGCGGCGACGTGCTGCTGTTCCTGCCCGGCGAGCGCGAGATCCGCGATGCGCACCAGGCGCTGGAGCGGCGCAAGTACCGCGAGACCGAGGTGCTGCCGTTGTACGCGCGGCTGTCCAACAGCGACCAGGACCGGGTGTTCAATCCCGGCCCGCGGCGGCGCCTGGTGCTGGCCACCAACGTCGCCGAGACCTCGCTGACGGTGCCGCGGATCCGCTACGTGGTCGATCCGGGCTATGCGCGGGTCAAGCGCTACAGTCCGCGGCAGAAGCTGGACCGGCTGCACATCGAGCCGATCTCGCAGGCCAGCGCCAACCAGCGCAAGGGCCGCTGCGGGCGCGTGGCCGAAGGTATCTGCTACCGGCTGTACGCCGAGGCCGATTTCCAGGCGCGGCCGGAATTCACTGATCCGGAGATCCGCCGCTCCAGCCTGGCCGGGGTGATCCTGCGCATGCTGCAGTTGGGCCTGGGGCGGATCGAGGATTTCCCGTTCCTGGAGCCGCCGGACGAGCGCGCGGTCGCCGACGGCTGGCAGCAGCTGGTGGAGCTGGGCGCAGTCGGCGAGCCCGACCGGCATGGCCTGCGCAAGCTCACCGAGACCGGCCGCAAGATGGCGCGGCTGCCGGTGGACGTGAAGCTGGCGCGGATGCTGGTGGCCGCGCAGCAGCATGGCTGCCTGCGGCCGATGCTGGTGATCGCCGCGTTCCTGGGCATCCAGGACCCGCGCGAGCGCCCGCCGGAAGCGCGCGAGGCGGCCGACAACGCGCACGCCAAGTTCGCCGATGCGCGCTCGGAATTCGTCGGCATCCTGCGCCTGTGGGACGGCTATCGGCAGGCGCATGAGGAGCTGACCCAGTCCAAGCTGCGCGACTGGTGCGGGCGGCAGTTCCTCGGCTTCCTGCGCATGCGCGAGTGGCGCGAACTGCACCGCCAGCTGCACCTGCTGTGCGAGGAACTGGGCTGGAGCGAGGAGCCGGCGGCGGCCTCGCTGCTGCCGCTGCTGGCCGGCGCCGCGTCGCTGCCGCCGGCGCGCGATGCCGAGACCAATGCGCGGGCCACGCGCGGGCAGCTGCACCGTGCCGCGCGGCTGGCGCGCGAAGGGCGCAGCGAGCCGACGGCGGCGCCGGTCGAGACCAGGCCCGCGCCGCCGGCCAATGCGGCCGACGACGCGCCACGTGCGAGCGAGCGCGAACGCGCCGCCGCCTACCAGGCGCTGCATCGCGCGCTGCTCGCCGGCCTGCCGACGCAGGTCGGCCATCGCACCGAGAAGGGCGATTTCCTGGCGCCGCGGCAGCGCCGTTTCCTGCTGTTCCCCGGCTCCACGCTTGCCCGCAAGCCGCCGCCGTGGGTGCTGCCGGCCACGCTGCTGGACACGCAGAAGGTGTGGGGCCTGACCAATGCCGCGGTCGAGCCGGACTGGGTCATCGCCGAACTGCCGCACCTGCTGGCGCGCAAGCACTTCGACCCGCACTGGTCGCGCGCGCAGGGGCAGGTGCTGGCCTCCGAACAGATCAGCCTGTTCGGGCTGGTGCTGGCGCCGAAGAAGCCGGTGCATTACGGCCGTATCGATCCGCCCGGCGCGCACGAGCTGTTCGTGCGCCAGGGCCTGGTGCCGGGCGAGATCAACACCCGCGCCAGTTTCGTCGCCGACAACCAGAAGGTGCTGGCGCAGGCGCACGAGGAAGAAGCCAAGCTGCGCCGCGCCGGCATCGTCGCCGACGAGGACTGGCAGGCGCGCTGGTACCTGGACCGGATTCCGGGCGAGATCCACTCCGCCGCCGGCCTGGACGCGTGGTGGAAGGCGCTGCCGCCGGAGCAGCGGCGCGCGCTGCACTGGTCGCTGACCGACCTGCTGCCGGGCGAGGGCAGCGAGGCCGATCGCTATCCGAAGTACTTCGCGCTGGGCGACGCGCGGCTGGCGCTGCACTATAAATTCGAGCCCGGCGCGGCCGACGACGGCGTGACCCTGGAGGTGCCGCTGCACCTGCTCAACGCGCTGGATGCGGCGCGGCTGTCGTGGCTGGCGCCGGGTTTCGTCGCCGACAAGGCCGCGGCGCTGATTCGTAGCCTGCCCAAGGCGCTGCGCCGCAACTACGTGCCCGCGCCGGATTTCGCCCGCGCCTTCTACGAGGCGTTCCCGCAGCCCAGCGCCGACGACATCCGCGGCGAGCTGGCGCGTTTCCTGCAGCGCGCCACCGGCGCGGCGCTGAGTGCGTTGGACTTCGACGAGACCACGCTGGAACCGCATCTGCGCATGAACCTGCGGCTGCGCGACGACGCCGGCAAAGTGCTGGCCGAAGCGCGCGACCTGGAGGCGCTGCGCGCGCGCTTCGGCGACCGCGCCGGGCAGGCGTTCGCGGCCCGCGCCGGACGCGAAATGGCCGCCGACGGGCTGCGCGAATTCCCGTCCGCGCCGATCCCGCTGCAGGTGCCGGGCGAAGCCGGCGTGCCGGCGTATCCGGCGCTGGTCGACGAAGGCGAGGCCGCGGCGCTGCGCATCTTCGCCGACCGCGCGCAGGCCGAGGCCGAACATCCGCGCGGCGTGCGCCGGCTGCTGGAGATCGCGCTGGCGGACAAGGTCAAGCAGGCACGCAAGCAACTGCCGGTGTCGCCGAAGACCGGGCTGCTGTATGCGGCGATCGAGTCGCAGGAGCGGCTGCGCGGCGATTTGGTCGATGCGGCGTTGAATGCATTGCTCGAAGATGGCCTGGACGCGATCCGCGACCCCGGCAGCTTCGCCCAGCGCCGCGATGCCGCCGGCAAGCAGCTGTTCGGCGAGGCGATGGAGCGGCTGAAACTGGCCGAGGCGATCATGGGCGCGGCGGCGGAACTGAAGCCGCAGCTGGAATCGCCGCTGATGGGCTGGGCCAGCGGCAACCTCGACGACCTGCGCGCGCAGCTGGCGGCGCTGGTGCATCCGGGCTTCCTGCGCGAGACGCCGGCGACGGCGCTGGCGCAGTTCCCGCGCTACCTGCGCGCGATGATCCTGCGCGCCGAACGCGCCAAGCGCGACCCGGCGCGCGACCAGGCGCGGATGCTGGAATTGAAGCCGTTCGTCGACGCGCTGGCTGCCGCCGCCGCGGCCGGGCGCAGCGGCGATCCGCAATGGCAGGCGCTGCGCTGGGACCTGGAGGAATTGCGCGTGTCGCTGTTCGCGCAGGAGCTGGGCGCCAAGGCCGGGATCTCGGCGAAGAAGCTGGCGCAGCGGGTGGCTCAGTTGCGGTGATTCGGGATTGGGGATTCGTAAAAGCGCAAAGCGCGCGATCAGACATCCGTAATCGCTTTTACGAATCCCCAATCCCCAATCCCAAATCCCGGCCTCTCACTCAATCATCCACCCGCTCGCCCATCAGCTCGCGCTGGCGCTTGTCCAGCTCCTCGGCGTAGCGCTTGCGCACGAAGCCTTCGGTCAGCACGCCGAGGATCTGGCCGTGTTCGTCGACCACCGCAAGTTCGTCGCTCTGGGTCAGGTCGAACTGGCGCATCGCGGTGACCACGTCGGTGTCGGCGCGCAGCGCCACATCGCGGTTGCCGGCGTAGTCGGCGATCGCCGCGTCGGCATCGACGCCGTCGGCGTAGGCCGCGGCCAGCGTCACCAGGCCGGCGTAGTGGCCGTGTTCGTCCTCCAGCACCACGCGCGTGCCCGAGCCGAGCGGGAAGCGGCGGCGGAACTCGGCCACCGAGGTGGCGGCGGCGAGCGGGTGCACGTCCTTGCGCATCATCCGCCCGGCGCTCAGGTGCTTGACCCAGCCCACGTCGCGCGCGCTCTTGATGGTCTCGCCGCGCAGGTGCAGGCGCCAGGTCGAGAACGAATAGCCGAACACCTGGCGCACGATGGTGTTGGCCACCAGCACCGCCACCATCACCGCGCTGGCCAGCACGAAATCGTGGGTGCCTTCGAGCACCAGCATCGCCATCGTCATCGGCGCGCCGACCACGGCTGCGGCCAATGCGGCCATGCCGGCCAGCGAGGCGGCGGTGCCGTCGACCAGGGCCATGCCGCTGCCCAGGTTCAACAGGCCGGCGAACAGGCCGCCGACCAGCGAGCCCATGAACAGCGAGGCGAAGAACAGGCCGCCGCGGAAGCCGAAGCCGAGCGAGATGCCAGAGGCCAGGCACTTGAGCAGCAACAGCATGCCCAGCCATTGCAGCGAGGTCGGGCTGGTCAGGTCCAGGTGCAGCGCGCCGTGCCCGGAGGAGAGCACCTGTGGGGTGATCAGCGCCAGCGGGATCAGCATCAGGCCGCCGGCTACCGGCCGCGCCCAGCGCGGCAGCGGGCTGCGGTTGACTGCCTGCTCGATCGCCGTGACCAGGCGCATCACCGCCACCGCCAGCAGCGCGCAGATCACGCCGAGCAGCGCGTACAGCGCGTAGTCGCGCGCTTCCAGCGCGGACGCCGCCGAGGCCGGCAGCAGGTACGGCTGCACGCCGGCGGCCTGGGCCACGAACACCGCGCCCAGCGACGCCACCGCGACCGGCGCCAGCGCCGATGGCGAGTACGCGCCGATCACGATCTCGAATGCATAGAACGCGCCGGCCAGCGGCGCGCCGAACGCGGCGGCGATGGCCGCGCCGGCGCCGGCGCCGACCAGGGTGCGGATGTCGGCGCGACGCAGGCGCAGGATCCGCCCCAGGTGCGAGCCGCTGCCCGCGCCCATCTGCGTGTACGCCGCTTCCAGCCCGACCGAAGCGCCGCAGCCGTTGGACAGCAGGGTCTGCGCGGACACGATCAGGTTGTCGCGCATCGACATGCGCCCGCCGTACAGTGCGTTGGCTTCGACCGCATCGATCAGCTGGCGCTTGCGCGCGCGTGCGGCCATGCCGAGCAGGCCGACCAGCAGTCCGCCCAGCGGCAACACCAGCAACTGGCCCAGGCTCAGTTCGGGCAGCGCGCTGAGCCGGGCGTCGGCGTCCAGGCCGTACAACCAGGCCTGCGCGTGGTGCGCCAGGCCGCTCTGCAACAGGGTCAGCAGGCCGGCGATCAGGCCGACCAGCAGCGCCAGCGCGATGAACCAGACGTCGCTGGCGCGGAAGCGCCGGCGCAGCGCGTCGGCCAGGCTGTGCGAGGCGTCGGCCAGGCCCAGCCGCGGGTGCTGGCGCACGTTCACGGCACGCGCCTTACTTGACGCGCCGGACCTTGGCCTGGGTGTTGTAGGTGTCGACCTGCATGTACCACACGCCGGCGATGCCGGGCTTGATCCGCACCTTGGGCGCGCTGCGGTGCACGCTGCTCAGGCTGGCCGATTCGGTCTGCTCCCATTCCTGGCCGTTGGCCAGCACATAGCGGCGGCCCTTGGAGAAGCCGGTGAAGTCGCCGACCAGGGTGCTGACGATCGGCTCCTGGCTGCCGAAGTCGAAGAAGCCGCGGTTCTTCACGATCACTTCCTGGCGGCCTTCTTCCTTGGCCTTCTCCAGCGCCACCGCGGTTTCCTTGGCGACCTTGCCCTGCAGCCAATCGTTCAGCGCGGCCAGTTCCTGTGGCGACAGTTTGTCCAGGCCGGCGGCCTTGAACTCCTGCGCCGACATCTGCGTCTGCAGGTCGCCGGCGACGGTGCGTTGGGCGGCGGCGGGAGCGGCGGACACGGCGAGCGCCGCGCACAGGACCAGGGGAGTGAGGCGCGCAAGCAGCATGGCGGGATCCGGGCAGTGGGATGCGGGCTAGTGTAGTCGCAAGCCGCGCCGCCGGTGCCGGGTGGGTGGCGGCGCGCCGTCGTGCCGGGTTGCGCGCCATCCACGCCGTCGCGGATCGCGGTTGGCGCGGGCGGCGGGCAGGGCCCCAGCGCTCAGCCGGTGCTGGGCTCGGTGGCGGCGTGCGGTCGCGCCGGGCGCCGGTACACGAAGGCCGGCGCCGCGTCGGCCGCCTCGCGCTGGGCCAGCGCCTGCAGGTCGGCATGCTCGGGCGCGCGCTCGCAGACCGGGTCCAGCGTCGCCGCGTCGCCGCTCAGCGCCAGCGCCTGGCAACGGCAGCCGCCCCAGTCGATCTCGCGCTTCGGACAGCCCTGGCAGACCTCCGGCATCCAGGCGGTGCCGCGGAAGCGCACGAACGCCTCGCCGTCCTGCCAGATCGCTGCCAGCGGCCGTTCGCGCAGGTTCTCGAACACCATGTCCGGCAGGGTCTCGGCGGCGTGGCAGGGCAGCACGTCGCCGCGCGGGGAGATGTTGACGAAGCGCTGGCCCCAGCCGCCCATGCACGCCTTGGGCCGGTGCGCGTAGTAGTCGGGGGTGACGAAATCGATCGTCAGGCGCTCGCGCAGGCGCTCGCGCGCCGCGGTCACCGCGACCACGGTGGCGTCGATCTGCGCGCGGCTGGGCATCAGTGCGGCGCGGTTGCGCAGGCCCCAGCCGTAGTACTGGGTGTGCGCCACTTCCAGGCGCTCGGCGCCCAGTTCCAGCGCCAGTTCGATCATCGCCGGCACCCGTTCGGCGTTGTGGCGGTGGATCACCGCGTTGATCGTCAGCGGCAGGCCGAGCGCGGTGACCGCGGCGGCGAACGCGCGCTTCTTGGCCAGGCTGTCGCGGTAGCCGGCGATGCGGTCGGCGCCGGCGGCATCGGCGTCCTGCACGCTCAGTTGCACGTGCTCCAGCCCGGCGTCGGCGAGTTGCGCCAGCATCGGCGCGCCGCCGGCCACGCCGGAGGTGATCAGGTTGCTGTACAGGCCCAGCGCGCGCGCATGCGCGACCAGGTCGGGCAGGTCCTTGCGCAGCATCGGCTCGCCGCCAGAGAAATGCGCCTGCAGCACGCCCATCGCCGCGGCCTGGTCCAGCGCCGAGCGCCAGCCGGCGGTGTCCATCTCCTCGCGCAGCGCGGCCAGCGCGATCGGGTTGGAGCAGTACGGGCAGGCCAGCGGGCAGCGGTGGGTCAGCTCCAGCAGCAGCGACAGCGGCGGCGGCACGGTCGCGTTCATGCGCGCAGCAGGCGTTTGTCGTGCAGCTGCGCGGCCAGCTCGAGCACGTCGCGCTCGACCTCGGCCGGGTCAGCGTCGAATTCCGCGGCCAGTTCGGCCGCGATCGCCGCGAGGCTGCGTACGCCGTCGCAGCGCGACACGATCGCATGCGCGATCTCGTCCAGTTCGATCACCCGTTCCGGC
Organism: Xanthomonas sp. CFBP 8443; assembly: GCF_025666195.1. Taxonomy (NCBI): domain Bacteria; kingdom Pseudomonadati; phylum Pseudomonadota; class Gammaproteobacteria; order Lysobacterales; family Lysobacteraceae; genus Xanthomonas; species Xanthomonas sp. CFBP 8443. The sequence continues at coordinate 3,766,498 of NZ_CP102592.1, read as the reverse complement.
GCCAGCAGCACCCACTGCGCGCGGGCGCGATCGTGCTGCAGGCGCACGCCGGCGGCCAGCCGCGGGCAGCTGGCCGGCGCCAGCGTGCTCATGCCACCGCCTGCGCCGGCGCGGCGGCGAACGCCTCCGGCCAAGCCACGCCGGGTTGCACATAGGCGAAATGCAGCGCGTCCAGCTGCGACCACAGCACGCCGCACTTGAAGCGCAGCGCGTCCTGCACCAGTTGCTGCTTCTCGACCGTGTCGGCGTGGCGCTTGACGTAGTCCAGGGCGAAGTCCGAATCGCGCGGCGCCTCGTGCAGGCGGTGCTCGAAATACGCCAGCGCCTCGCGCGAGACGAAATCGTAGTGCTGCAGCATGCCGGCGACGCGGCGGCCGATGATGCCCGGCGCGAACAGTTCGGTCAGCGACGAGGCGATCGCCTCGAGCAGGCTCTTCTCGCGCACGAAGTGCAGGTAGGCCTGCACCGCGAAGCGGGTGCCGGGCAGCAGGGCGCGGCCGGACTGCACCAGTTCGCGGTCCAGGCCCAGCGCGTCGGTCAGGTGCAGCCAGCGCGCGATGCCGCCTTCGCCGTCGGCGCTGCCGTCGTGGTCGACGATGCGCTGGCGCCAGATCCGGCGCAGCGCCGGATCGTCCATCCGCGCCAGGATCGCCGCGTCCTTCAGCGGGATGCAGCGCTGGTATTCGTAGCGGTTCAGCGCCCAGGCCTGGACCTGGCCGCGGTCGAGCCGGCCGCTGTGCAGCAGCGCGTGGAACGGGTGCTGGTCGTGGTACAGGCGCGCGCCGATCGCGCGCAGCTCCGCTTCCAACTGGTCGGGGCTGAGCAAGGCGCTCACGGATGGATGCTCACAGGTGGATGGCTCACAGCGCGATGTCCATGCCGTCGTGGGCGACGTCCCAGCCGTGCGCGGCCACCGCTGCGCGTTCGGCCGAGCCGGCGTCGAGGATCGGGTTGGTGGTGTTGATGTGGATGAAGACCTTGCGCGTTACGTCCAGGTCGGCGAACGCGCGCAGGGTGCCGGCCTCGCCGTCGATGCTGAGATGGCCCATGCGCTGGCCGGTCTTGGCGCTGACCCCGAGCTGCACCAGTTCGTCGTCGCGCCACAGGGTGCCGTCGAAGAACACCAGTTCGGCGCCGCGCAGGCGCGCGCGCAGCGCGTCGGTCATCGCCGCGCAGCCGGGGATGTAGTGCAGGCGATGGTGGCCGTCGTCGATGGTCAGGCCCAGGGTTTCCTCGTCGGAGCCGGCCAGGTCGCCGCTGTGGCGGCTCTCCATGAACAACGGCACCTTGCCCGGCACCGCGAACGGGGTCACCTGCAGGCCGAGCAGCGACAGCGGCGTGTCCAGGGCGAAGGCATGGCGCTGCACGTAGGCCGGGTGCAGCGCGTCGAAGATCGGATTCTGCGCCAGCAGGTCGAGCACGCGGCCGCTGGCATGCAGGTCGAAGCGCTGGCTCTCGCGCATCGACAGCAGGCCGGCGATATGGTCGATCTCGCCGCTGGTCAGCAGCACGGCCTCGATCGGGGAATGGCGCAGGTCGCGTTGCGGCCACAGTGCCGGGGTCGCCAGCAGTTGCTGGCGGAAATCGGGGGAGGCGTTGATCAACAGCCAGCGCTGGTTGTCGGCGCTGACCGCGATGCTGGCCTGGGTGCGACGTTGGGCACCCGCAAGCTGTTGCCATGCCCGCAGGCTCGCGGGCGTATGGCAGTTCCATTGCGGGTGCCCCCCGCCGGCCGCCGATCCCAATACGATGAGGTGCATCCGGTCTCCGTCTACGGCGCCTGGCCGGTCACATCGTTTCGGGAAAGGGGCTAACGCGCGATCAAAGCTCGCCGGATGCGTAGCAGTTGATCTCCGCGCCGACGCAGATCTCGCGGATCACTGGCTTGTTCCACTGCTTCATGGGCATTCCTCTTCAGAGTGGGACGACAGGGCGACGACGGCGGCATCCGCCTGCGGCGGGGCGACGGCGTCGACTTCGAGAATAGGCCTGCCCCTCGCCGTGGATGTGAAAATTCCGGTAAGGCAGGCCAAGTCGCAAGCGCATCACACTGAGCTTGCGGTGCGTATGCGCAACGGACGCCACGGCGGCCGGCAGCGCCGCGTGCAATTGTGGGAAAGCGCGCAAGCGCGCTAGTGTAGGCGGCACTGTTTCGCCACGAATGCCCGTCCTTGAACCACTCTTCCCATCCCGGCCTGGAGGCGCTGCTGCAGCGCCCGGCGGCGGCTGTCCTGGCGCCCGCGCTGCGCGAGGCGCTGCTGCAGGCCTGGCACGCGCAGCCGGAGCAGGTCGCACGCGCGCCGTGGCCGGTGCTGGCCGACACCCTGGACGCGCTGGCGCTGCTGTCCGCCGACGAGGCGGCGCTGCTGGCCGCGTTGTTGTTCGATCTGCCCGGCTTGCGTGCGCACCTGGCGCAGTTGCCGGTGGCGCCGCCGGCGCGGGCGCAGGCGGTGGCCGGCCTGCTCGACGGGCAGGATGCGGCCGACCAGGTGTGGGCGCTGCATGCCGGGCGCGAGGCCGGGCGCAACAGCGAGGGCCTGCGCCGGCTGCTGCTGTCGATCGTGCAGGACCTGCGCGTGGTGCCGATCCTGCTGGCGCGGCAGCTGGCGAAGATGCGCGATGCCGACAAGCTGCCCGAGGCGCAGCGCCGCGCGCTGGCGCAGCTGACCCGCGACATCCACGCACCGCTGGCCAACCGGCTGGGCATCTGGCAGCTGAAATGGGAACTGGAGGACCTGGCGTTCCGCCACCTGGAGCCGGACACCTATCGGCGCATCGCGCGCGAAGTGGACGAGAGCCGGGTGGCGCGCGAGCGCTACATCGAGGCGGTCAAGAAGCTCCTGTCCAAGGCGCTGGGCGAGCAGGGCCTGCGCGCGGAAATCAGCGGCCGGCCCAAGCACATCTACAGCATCTGGCGGAAGATGCAGAAGAAGCGGCTGGCCTTCGACCAACTGTACGACCTGCGCGCGGTGCGGGTGATGGTCGACGACGTCGCCGCCTGCTACGCCGCGCTGGGCGTGGTGCATGCGTTGTGGGCGCCAGTGCCCAGCGAGTTCGACGACTACATCGCCCGGCCCAAGGCCAACGACTACCGCTCGCTGCACACCGCGGTGGTCGGTCCGGAAGGGCGCACGATCGAGGTGCAGATCCGCACCCACGACATGCATGCGCAGGCCGAGCTGGGCGTGGCCGCGCATTGGAAATACAAGGAAGGCGGCAAGGGCGCGGAGAAGGCCTTCGACCGCAAGATCACCTGGATGCGGCAGCTGCTGGAGCAGTCGCAGGACGGCGAGCAGGGCGGGCTGGCCGGCGCGCTCGATGCCGAACTGGTCGAGGACCGGGTCTACGCGCTGACCCCGATGGGCGAGGTGATCGACCTGCCGCAGGGCGCCACGCCGCTGGATTTCGCCTACCACGTGCACACCATGGTCGGGCATCGCTGCCGCGGCGCCAAGGTCAACAACCGCATCGTGCCGCTGACCCACAAGCTGCGCAGCGGCGACCGCGTGGAGATCCTCACCGGCAAGGAGGCCGAGCCGCGCCGCGACTGGCTGCTGCCGGCCAACGGCTACCTGGCCAGCGGCCGCTCGCGCGACAAGGTGCGCGCCTGGTTCCACAAGCTCGACCGCGCGCGCAACGTGCAGGCCGGCAAGGACCTGCTCGAGCGCGAGCTCAAGCGCCTGGGCCTGCAGCATGCCGACCTGCTGCCGGCGGCGAAGAAATTCCATGCCGACAGCATCGAAGAGCTGTACATCCAGGTCGCGCTGGGCGACGTCGGCCCCAGCCAGGTCGGCCGCGCCCTGCACGAGGCCGAGCGCGCCGCGGCGCAGCCGGCGGCGCCGGCGCTGCCGCGACCGACCGCACGCCGCAGCGGACTGGCCAAGTCCAAGTTCACCGTGCAGGGCGTGGGCAACCTGCTGGTGCAGCTGGCGCGCTGCTGCCAGCCGGTGGCCGGCGAACCGATCGCCGGCTACCTGACCCGCACCCGTGGCGTCACCGTGCATCGTGTCGATTGCGCCGCCTTCGCCCGGCTCGCCGCCGGCAGCCCGCAGCGGGTGCTGCCGGTGGAGTGGGGCCAGGCCGGCGGCGGCTACGAGGTCGACGTGCTGGTGCGGGCGATGGACCGACGCTGGCTGCTCAAGGACATCACCAACCTGATCGCGCAGGAGGACGCCCACGTGCTGGAGATCAACAGCGACAACGTGCGCGACAGCGGCCGCGCGCAGCTGCGCCTGCGGCTGAAGGTGGGCGACTACGGCCAGCTGTCGACCCTGCTCGGCAAGCTCGACGCGCTGCCCGGCGTGGACGAGGCACGGCGCCTGGGTTGAGGGCGGGCGGCGAGCAGGGGCGACTGGGCCCGGTGCCGGATCCGCAATGCCGTGTTGGCGCGCAGGACTCACCGCAACAGGCCTTCGTCATGCGCGCGCGTTAAGCTTGCGCGGTGAGCAAGCCGCCAGATCAGATCAAGGACGAACGCCGGCGCCCGCAGCGACGGGTGCCGCTGTGGCGCGATCGCCGTGTCTGGCGTTGGGCGCTGGCGGCGCTGCTGCTGGTGGCGATGACCCTGGTGGTGTTCCGCCGCCCGCTGGCCGATCTGCTGTGGCCGGAGACGCGCATCCAGCAGCTGCTCGACCAGGGCCATGCCGCGTTGCGCGCCGGCCGCCTCAGCGTGGCCGACGGCAGCGGCGCGCGCGAGCGGTTCGAGGCCGCGCTGGCGCTGGATGGCGATCGCCTGCAGGCGCGTGCCGGGTTGGCCGCGACCGGCCGCGCCGCGCTCGGCCAGGCGCGTGCGGCACTGGCGGCGGGACGCTATGCGCAGGTGCGCTCGGCGCTGGCGCTGGCGCGCGCGCTGCAGGTGCCGCGCGCCGAGGCCGACCGCATCGAGGCCGCGCTGCGCCAGCGCGAGGCCGCGCATGCCGGACTCGACCAACTGCTGCAACGCGCGGCGCAGGCGCGCGGCGAGGGGCGCCTGGACGGCGCGCCCGATGCGGCGCTGCCGCTGTACCGGCAGGTGCTGGAGTTCGCGCCGGAACGCACCGAAGCGCTGGAAGGTCGTGAGGATGCGTTGTCGGAGCTGCTGCAACGGGCGCAGGCGGCGCTGGCGCGTGGTGACGTGCCGGCGGCCGCGACGCTGGTCGCCAGCGCGCGCGACTACGACCCCGGGCATGTCGATCTACCCGCGGCGCAGGCGGCGCTGAACCGGGCACTGGAAGCGCTGCAGCGCGAGGCCGAACTGGCCTTGCGCCGGCAGCGCCTGGACGCGGCGGCGCGCGCCTTCGCCAAGCTGCGCGCCGCCGCGCCGGACGCTGCCGGCGTGGGCGACGGCGAGGAACGCGTGGCCGCCGCATACGCGGCGCAGGCCATGCGTGCCGCCGCCGATTTCCGTTTTGCCGAGGCCGAGCGGGCCTTGCAGAAGGGGCAGGCGTTGGCGCCCGACAGCCGCGCGCTCGCCGATGCGCGGCAGGCGTTGGCGCGCGCACGGCAGAGCCAGGCCACGCTGCAGTCGCGGCTCTCGCCAGCCGAGCGCGCACGCCGCCTGCAGGCGTTGCTGGCGGCGTTGCAGGCCGCCGAAGCGCGCGGCGACTGGCTGACCCCACCTGGCGCCAGCGCCTACGACACGCTGCTGGCGGCGCAGGTGCTGGCGCCGCGCGATGCGCGCGTGCGCAGCGCCGAGCAGCGCGTGCTGGCGGCGCTGCGGCAGTGCTTCGACGACGAACTGCGCGGCAACCGGGTGCTGGCGGCGAGCGCGTGCTACGACGCGTGGCGGGCGCTGGCGCCGGGCGGCAACGGCGTGGCCGCGGCGCGGCGACGGCTGGCGCAGCGCTGGCTCGCGGTCGGCGACGAACGCTTGAGCGCTGGCGATGCCGAGTTCGCACGCGAGGCACTGCGCCGCGCCCGCGCGATCGATCCGGGTACGCCGGAGCTGGCGGCATTCGCACAGCGCTTGCGGAGTTTGTCGCCTGGGCGCTGAGCGTCTTGCGCAGAGAATCCGATTGCTGCAGGAGGGATGTTGGACCCTTGGGATTCGTTCCGATGGTTGGCGAAGCGCACCGTTCCGCCGCTGTTTCGCCCCGGGCGATGGTGCGAGACCGCCCGGAATCGCTTCTGCTGGCTGCTGGTACGTTGCAGGCTCAAGTCAGGGCAGTGGCCGATGCCGTGGTAGTTCCGAACTTCGCTCGTCGCGACTGAAGTCGCTCCCACAAGAGGGGCTCGCGGCCAGCGTGCTGGGTGCACTGTAGGAGGGGCTCAAGTCAGGGCAGTGGCCGACGCCGTGGCAGTTCCGAACTTCGCTCGTCGCGACTGAAGTCGCTCCCACAAGAGGGGCTCGCGGCCAGCGTGCTGGGTGCACTGCAGGAGGGGCTCAGCCCCGGCAGTGGTCGACGCCGTGGCAGTTCCGAACTTCGCTCGTCGCGACTGAAGCCGCTCCCACAAGAGGCTCGCGGCCAGCGCGCTGGGTGCACTGCAGGAGGGGCTCAAGTCAGGGCAGTGGCCGACGCCGTGGCAGTTCCGAACTTCGCTCGTCGCGACTGAAGTCGCTCCCACAAGAGGCTCGCGGCCAACGCGCTGGGTGCACCTGTAAGAGGGGCTCAGCCCCGGCAGTGGTCGCAGCTGTCGTAGTTTCCGGCTTCGTTCGTCGCGGCTGAAGCCGCTCCTGCACGGGCTTGCGGCGAGCTTGCCGGATGCACTGTAAAAGGGCTTTAGCCCTGACAGTAGGCGAGGCCTTGGTAGTTTCCGACTTCGCTCGTCGCGGCTGAAGCCGCTCCTACAGGGACTTGCGGCGAGCTTGCCGGGTGCACTGTGGGAGGGGCTTCAGCCCCGACGCGATACGGCTGGGCGGCGATCGGTCATTCGGGCCGCTCCGAGCCGCTGCATCTGCGCTGCCGGCAGCGGCCGCCAACGCCGCAACGTCCTAGTCGAGAAACACCTGTCGCACCGTGGCGCGTGCCGCATCCAGCGAGAAGTGGGTAGCGATGTTGCGCAGGCCATTGCCCGCCAGCGTGTTCCACAGCGTCTCGTCGGTGTACAGCTGCGCCAGTGCAGCGACGAACTGCGGCGCGGTCTCGGCGATCAGCACGTCCTCGCCGTGGCGCAGGTGCATGCCTTCCACCGCGCACGGGGTGGCCACCACCGGCTGGCCGTGGGCCATGCTCAGGTTGACCTTGCCCTTGACCCCGGCACCGAAACGCAGCGGCGCCACCGCGATGCGGATGTCGTCCATGTAGGGGACGATGTCCGGCACGTGGCCGAGCAGCTCCACCCCGGGCGTGGCCGTGCCGAGGCGGCGGATGTCCTCGGGCATATCGGCGCCGATGCAGTGGAAGCGCAGTTCCGGCAGCAGCGCGCGCAGCGGCGGAAACACCTCCTGCAGGAACCAGCGCATCGCGTCGACGTTGGGCGCATGGCGGAAGCCGCCGACGAACACCAGGTCGCGGCGCTGCGCCCACGGCAGGCCCGGCCCGGCGACCTCGTGCAGGTTGGAGATCAGCGCGGTGCGCACCTGCGGCGCTTCGCGCTGCAACTGCGCGCGTTCGACCTCGCTGACCAGCACGGTGACATCGACCTGGGCCATCACCTCCAGTTCGCGCGCGCGGGTGCGTTCGGCCTCGCGCAGCAGGCGTGCGTCGCCGGCCAGCTCGGCGCCGCGGCGCTCGCGCAGGTAGTGCAGGTCGACGGTGTCGAACAGCCGCCGCGCCTGCGGCGCGAAGCGGCGCAGCAGCGGCAGGCAGGCGTGGGCGACGTGGTGGCGCACCAGCAGCACGGCGTGGAAGCGCGCGCCATGCTCCTGCAGGAATCCGCTCAGGCTCTTCAGGTACGGCGCGTACCACACCTCCACGCCGAGCCGCTGCAGCGCCTCGCTGTGGCGGCTGGCGTATTCGCGGCCGCTGGGCACCAGCACCACGTGCGCGCCTTCCTGCAGCAGCAGGCGGATCAGGTTGAGCTGGCGCAGCGAGGCCGAGTCGCGGTCCGGTTGCGGCAGCGCCTCGTCGATGATCAGTACCTGGCGCTGGTGCCGGTGCAACAGCGCCGGTGTCGGCGTGGTACCTGGCGCCGGCTGCTGCGCCAGCACGCTGGCCCATTTGTCGGCGAACACGGCGCGGTTGCGCACCTGATACGCCTTGATTCCGCTACCGGTGTCGGTGCCGTTGCTGGTGCCTTCGTCGTGCACCACCTGGCTCGCCGGCTGCAGCAGGGTGCGCAGTCCGGCGTTGCGCACGGCGAAGGCGAGGTCGGTGTCTTCGTAGTAGGCCGGCATGTAGCGCGTGTCGAAGCCGCCCAGCGCCAGGAAGCGTGCGCGTTCGATCGCCAGCGCCGCGCCGGCGCCGTAGTCGATGGCGCGCAGGTAGGCGTAGCGCGGATCGTCCGGCGATTCGAAGCGGCCGTAGCTCCAGGCGCTGCCGTCGGCGAAGACCACGCCGCCGGCTTCCTGCAGGCGCCCGTCCGGGTACAGCAGTTGCGCGGTGACCAGGCCGGCCTGCGGCACCTGCGCGAAGGTGTCCAGCAGGGCGTCCAGCCAGCCCGGCTGCGGCACCGTGTCGTTGTTGAGGAACACCAGGTACTTGCCGCGCGCGCGCGCCGCGCCGTCGTTGCAGGTGGCGATGAAGCCGCCGTTCTGGCTGCGCACGTGGTAGTGCAGGCCCTGGATCTGCGGTAGCCACTGCACGGTCTCGTCGCTGCTGCCGTCGTCGATCACCAGGATCTCGCAGGCCGCCGCCGGCGGGTGCGCGGCCAGCGCGCGCAGGCAGGCCAGGGTGTGCGCGATGTGGTTGTAGACCGGGATCACGATGCTCGCCAGCGGCGCGTCGCTGGCCGGCACCGCGAATGGCGCGAACGGCCGCGGCGCGACCGCGAACAGCGCGCGCCGCGGCGGCGGCAACGGCTGCGCATGCACGCGCAGGCGCTGCCAGGTGCTGCGCCAGCCGCGCGTGCGCAGGCTGGCCAGGCCGCGCCGGAGCAGGCCGGTCAGGCGGTTCAGGGCGTAGCGCAGGTTCGCCCAGGACATCGACATCCGTTGCAACTCCAGCTTAAACAAAAGGGGACCCGCGCCGCGCTGCCTGCTGGCCTGCGCTAGACTCGCCGGAATTTACATTCTCGCATCCCCGTGCCACGACGCTACGACGACAACGACACCGACGATCAGGACACCGACGATCTCGACAGCGGCGCCTCGCCCTGGCGCCGGCGCCTGCTCACCTGGGGGCTGGCCGCAGCCGCGCTGGGCCTGGGCTTCCTGATCCCGTACACGGTCTATCTGAACAAGCAGGTGACGCAGCGCTTCGGCGAACTGCGCTGGCAGATTCCGACCCGGGTCTACGCACGGCCGCTGGCGCTGGCGCCGGACACGGCGATGGACGCGCAGACGCTGAAGACCGAACTGGACGCGGCCAGCTACCGCGAGGACGCCGGCGCGCAGCGCCCCGGCAGCTATCAGCAGGACGGCAACCGCTTCGTCATCGCCAGCCGCGGCTACGTCGACGTGGACGGCCGGGTCGCGCCCAAGCGGGTGGAAGTGAGCCTGTCCGGCGGCCGCGTGGCGGCGCTGCGCGATGCGCAGACGCGCAAGTCGCTGACCACCGCACGGCTGGATCCGGCGCGCATCGCCACCTTGTACGGGCAGAAGCAGGAAGAGCGGCGGCTGGTGCGTGTTGACGAAGTGCCCGAGCTGCTGGTCACCGGCCTGCAGGCGGTGGAAGACCGCGACTTCAACTACCACCACGGCATCGACCTCAGCGGCATGGTGCGCGCGGCGTGGGTGATGGTGCGCTCCGGCGGCAAGAGCCGGCAGGGCGCCAGCACCCTGACCCAGCAGCTGGCGCGCAGCGGCCTGCTCGGCATCGGCAAGGAGCAGACGCTCACCCGCAAGTTCAACGAGATCCTGTACGCGCTGATCATGGAGGCGCGCTACGACAAGCGCACCATCCTGGAGGCCTATCTGAACCAGGTGTACCTGGGCCAGCGCGGCAGCCAGGCGATCCACGGCGTGGCCTCGGGCGCGGAATTCTGGTTCGGGCGCGAGCTGGACGCATTGCCGCCGGAACAGGTGGCGCTGCTGATCGGCCTGGTCAAGGGACCGTCCTACTACGACCCGCGCCGTTATCCCGAGCGCGCGCTGGACCGGCGCAATTTCGTGCTCGGCAAGTTGCGCCAGAGCGAACTGATCGACGAGCCCACCTACCGCCAGGCGCTGGCCGCGCCGCTGGGCGTGCCGGCCAATCCGGGGCTGGTCGCGGCCAACCGCTTCCCGGCGTACGTGGACCTGGTGCGCCGCCAGCTGGCGCGCGACTACCCGGAAAGCGCGCTGCAGGGCGCCGGGCTGAGCGTGCTGACCGGCATGTCGCCGTCGGCGCAGGCCTATGCCGAAGGCGCGGTGACCCGCACCCTCAAATCGCTGGAGACCAACAAGAAGCGGCCGCCGCTGCAGGCCGGCCTGGTGCTGACCGATACCCACAACGGCGACGTGCTGGCGGTGGTCGGCAGCCGCGACGTGTCGCAGCCCGGCTTCAACCGCGCGATCGAGGCGCAGCGCCAGGTCGGCTCGCTGCTCAAGCCGTTCGTGTACCTGCTGGCGCTGGCGCAGCCGGACCGCTATTCGCTGGCCAGTTGGGTCGACGATTCGCCGGTGACGGTGCAGCTCAGCCGCGGCAAGCGCTGGACCCCGGGCAATTCGGACAACCGCAGCCACGGCACGGTGCGCCTGGTCGATGCGCTGGCGCATTCGTACAACCAGGCCACGGTGCGGATCGGCATGCAGGTCGGGCCGGAGCGGGTGGCGCAGCTGGTCAAGGTGCTGGCCGGGCTCGAGGCCGAGGTCAATCCCTCGCTGATCCTGGGCGCGACCGACCAGAGCCCGTACGCGATGACCCAGCTGTACCAGTTCCTGGCCTCCGGCGGCGAGATCCAGCCGCTGCACGCGGTGCGCGGCGTGCTCGATCCGCAGGGCAAGCTGCTCAAGCGTTACGACAAGGCGCCGGCGCCGGCGCAGGAAGGCGATTCGGTCGCCGCCAACCTGGTCGGGCTGGCGCTGCAGCAGGTGGTCAGCAACGGCACCGCGCGGCAGCTGCTCGGCGACGGCCTGGGCAAGCTATCCCCTGCGGGCAAGACCGGCACCAGCAACGATGGGGTGGACAGCTGGTATGCCGGCTACACCGGCGATCACCTGGCGGTGATCTGGATCGGCAACGACCAGAACAAGCAGACCGGCCTGTACGGCGCCACCGGCGCGATGCGGGTGTGGTCGGGCATCTTCGCGCGGCTGCCGAGTTCGCCGCTGAAGGTGCAGGGCAAGGGCATCGACTGGCAGTGGATGGACCCGGCCGGCAGCAACAGCACCGACCCCGGCTGCCCCGGCGCGCGCCAGTTCCCGTTCGTGGTCGGCTTCGCCCCGGCGTACGCGCCATGCGCGCCGCCGCAGGTGCTGCCCGAGGAAGCGCAACCGGCCGACGGCGAGAGCCAGGGCCAGGGCGGCGGCTGGCGCAGCTGGTTCGGCCTGGACAAGAAGAAGGAAACGCCGCCCGCCGACGCGGCGTCCACACCGCCAGCGCAATGATCCACGGATGCCTGCCATGACCCGATACGCCCCCGCCATCGCCGCCCTCAGCCTGCTGCTGGCCTCCTGCGTCAGCGCGCCGCCTCCGCCGCCCCCGCCGCCGGTGGACACCACCACGCCGGCACAGCGCGTCGCCGCGATCGAAGCCAGCGGCGGCGTCGACGACACCGAACTGAGCGTGCAACCGCTGCGCGATCCGCAGGTCGAGGACCTGCGCGACGGCGCCAAGCGCAAGCGCGCGGCCGGCGACCTTGCCGGCGCCGCGGCGGCACTGGACCAGGCCCTGCAACTGGTGCCGGAAGACCCGGCGCTGCTGCAGGACCGCGCCGAGCTGGCCTTGCTGCTGAAGGACGACGCGCAGGCCGAGGCCTTCGCCAAGCGCGCCATCGACCTGGGCTCGCAGACCGGCCCGCTGTGCCGCCGGCACTGGGCCACGATCGAGCAATCGCGGCTGGCGCGCGGGCAGAAGGAGAACGCGGCGTCCGCGCATGCGCAGATCGAACGCTGCACGGTGGCGGGTGTGAAGCGGTACTGATTGAGAGCCGGGATTGGGGATTCGGGATTGGAGATTCGGTAAAAGCCGCGGCTGACCAGTTGTTGCGGATGAGCCGTATCGCTGTGGTGCCCTCTATCTTCGGCGCGCACGCGTAGTTAGCGAACCGACGCGCCGCTTTTGCCGAATCCCCAATCCCGAATCCCCAATCCCGCCCCCCAATGTCCCTCAGCCACGCCAGCACCGAAGCGCTCAGCGAAGGCGGTGCGCTTGCCCGCCAGCTCGATGCGTTCGTGCCGCGCGCGGCGCAGTTGCGCTTGACCGCGGCCATCGCCGAGGCGTTCGAGCAGCGCGACGTGCTGCTGGCCGAGGCCGGGACCGGCACCGGCAAGACCTACGCGTACCTGGTGCCGGCGCTGCTGTCGGGATTGAAGACCATCGTCTCCACCGGCACCCGCGCGCTGCAGGACCAGCTCTACCACCGCGACCTGCCGCGGGTGCGCGCGGCGCTGGGCGTGGGCCTCAACAGCGCGCTGCTGAAGGGCCGCGCCAACTATCTGTGCAAGTACCGGCTGGAGCAGGCCAAGGGCGAGCCGCGCTTCACCGCGCGCGAGCAGATCGCGCAGTTCCAGCGCATCGTCGCCTGGGGCGGGCGCACCCGTTTCGGCGACATCGCCGAACTGGAGGCGCTGCCCGACGATTCGCCGCTGCTGCCGATGGTCACCTCGACGATGGACAACTGCCTCGGCACCGAATGCCCGTTCTGGAGCGAGTGCTTCGTGGTGCAGGCGCGGCAGCGCGCGCAGGCCGCCGATGTGGTGGTGGTCAACCACCATCTGCTGCTGGCCGACCTGGCGCTGAAGCAGGAGGGTTTCGGCGAGATCTTGCCCGGCGCGCAGGCCTTCGTCATCGACGAGGCGCACCAGCTGCCGGAACTGGCGGCGAACTTCTTCGGCGAGAGCTTCGGCATGCGCCCGCTGCAGGAGCTGGCGCGCGACTGCCTGGCCGAGAGCCGCCACGTCGCCGGCGCGCTGGCCAGCCTGCAGGCGCCGGTGCAGGCGCTGGAACAGGCCCTGCGCGAACTGCGCGCGGCGATGGAAGGGCTGCCCACCCGCGGCACGCAATGGCGCTTGCTGGCCAAGCCGCAGGTGCGCGACGGCTTCGACGCGCTGCTGGCGGAACTGGCGCGGCTGCAGGAGAGCCTGGCGGTGCTGCGCGAGGCCTCGCCCGGTTTCGATGCCTGCGCCGCGCGCGCGCAGGAGATGCGCGCACGGCTGGGCCACTGGCTCGGCGACGATGCGCCGATCCCGGATTTTGAGGCCGAGCCGGCGCCGCCGTCCAACGACGTGCTGTGGTACGAACTGAGCGCGCGCGGCTTCCGCTGCCAGCGCACGCCGCTGGACGTGTCCGGCCCGCTGCGCATGCATCGCGAGAAATCGCACGCGGCCTGGGTGTTCACCTCGGCGACGCTGGCGGTGAAGGGCGATTTCGAGCACATCGCCACCCGCCTGGGGCTGAGCGATCCGATGACCTTGCTGCAGCCCAGTCCGTTCGACTGGGCGCGGCAGGCGCTGTGCTACCTGCCGGCGCTGCCGGACCCGAACGCGCGCGGCTTCGGCACCGCGCTGATCGCCGCGCTGCATCCGGTGTTGCAGGCCTCCCAGGGCCGTGCCTTCCTGCTGTTCGCCTCGCACCGCGCGCTGCGCGAGGCCGCCGAGGCGCTGCGCGACGGGCCGTGGCCGCTGTTCGTGCAGGGCGAGGCGCCGCGTGCGACCTTGCTGCAACGCTTCCGCGAGTCCGGCAACGGCGTGCTGCTCGGCTCGGCCAGCTTCCGCGAAGGCGTGGACGTGGTCGGCGATGCGCTGAGCGTGGTGGTGATCGACAAGCTGCCGTTCGCCGCGCCGGACGATCCGGTGTTCGAAGCGCGGCTGGACGCGATCCGCCGCGACGGCGGCAACCCGTTCCGCGACGAACAGCTGCCGCAGGCGGTGATCGCGCTGAAGCAGGGCGTGGGCCGGCTGATCCGCAGCGAGACCGACCGCGGCGTGCTGGTGCTGTGCGACCCGCGGCTGCTGTCCAAGTCCTACGGCCGCACCTTCCTGGAGTCGCTGCCGCCGTTCGCGCGGACCCGCGATGTGGAGGAGGTGAGGGCGTTTTTTGCCTCGGGACTCGGGACTGGGGACTCGGGACTCGAAGCGTCGGGACTCGGGACCGGGGACTCGGGACTCGAAGAAGCGGAGGCGCGCTGATGTTCGCTCGCCGCCACGGCCTTCGGTCTGGGAGCCTCCGGATGTGCGCTCGTCCAGGTGCCGATGAGGCGATGGATGCTAGGCTTTCCGCCTTTCCGGGTCCCCAGTCCCGAGTCCCCAGTCCCGGCCCGCAATGAACATCCTCGCCTTCGAAACCGCCACAGAAGCCCTGTCCGTCGCCGTGCACGTCGATGGCGCGGTGCTCGAGCGCTTCGAACTCGCGCCGCGCCGGCATGCCGAGCTGGCGCTGCCGTGGGCCGAGCAGTTGCTGGCCGAGGCCGGTATCGCCCGCGGCCAGCTCGATGCGATCGCCTTCGGCCGCGGCCCTGGCGCGTTCACCGGCGTGCGCTTGGCGATCGCGCTGGCGCAGGGCATCGCGCTGGCGCTGGACCTGCCGGTGCTGCCGGTGTCCACCTTGCACGCGCTGGCCTTGCGCGCGCCGGCCGACGCACCGCGCGTGCTGGCCGCGATCGATGCGCGCATGGGCGAAATCTATGCGGCGACCTTCGTGCGCGACGCCGACGGCCTGCACGCGCTGACGCCGGAGCAGGTGCTGGTGCCGGACGCGTTCGTGCTGCCCGATGCGGACGCGCACTGGCATGGCGTCGGCACCGGGCTGGCGGCGATCGACGGTGCGTTGCAGCGGCGCCTGGGCGCGCAGCTGCGCAGCGTCGATGCGCAGGCGCTGCCGCATGCCGCCGACGTGCTGACCCTGGCGCTGGCCGCCTATGCGCGCGGCGAAGCGATCGCCCCGGAACGCGCCGAACCGGCCTACCTGCGCGACAACGTCGCGCTGACCCTGGCCGAGCAGCAGGCGCAGCGCGCCGCGCGATGAGCACGGCCGAAGACGAGCGCGCACGTTTCCGCGGCTGCCTGCTGGGCCTGGCCGTTGGCGATGCGCTGGGGACGACGCTGGAATTCAAGGCGCCCGGCAGCTTCGCCCCGATCGACGACATGATCGGCGGCGGTCCGTTCGATCTGCAGCCGGGGCAGTGGACCGACGACACCTCGATGGCGCTGTGCCTGGCGCACAGCCTGCTGTACCGCGAAGGCTTCGACTCCGCGGACCAGATGAACCGCTATTGCAACTGGTACCGCCATGGCTACCTCAGCAGCACCGGCGCCTGCTTCGACATCGGCAACACCGTGCGCCAGGCGCTGGAGCGCTACCTGGAAGGGGAAGGGGCCTTCAGCGGCAGCGACGATCCGCGCTCGGCCGGCAACGGCTCGCTGATGCGGCTGGCGCCGGTGGCGATGTACTACGCGCATCGCCCCGAAGTGCTGGCCGAACGCGCGGCGGACAGTTCGCGCACCACGCATGCCGCCGCCGAGGCGCTGGATGCGTGCCGGCTGTTTGCCTTGCAGTTGCGCGCCGCGCTTGTTGGCGGCAATCGGACGCAGGTGCTGCACGCGCAGGATGTGGCGTTGGAGACGCCGGCGCTGCGCGCACTGGCGGTGCGCGACCACGCTACGGTGCCGGCGGCGCACATCCGCGGCACTGGTTATGTGGTCGACGCCCTGTCGGCGGCGCTGTGGTGTTTCGCGACGACCGACAGTTTCGCCGATGCGGTCTTGCGCGCAGCCAATCTCGGCGACGACGCCGATACCACCGCGGCGATCTGCGGGCAGCTGGCCGGCGCCTTCTACGGCATCGACAGGATCCCCGCCGCCTGGCGCGCGCGCGTGCAGGATGCGGCGGAGATCGTCGCGCTGGCCGATCGCCTGCACCAGGCCAGCGTCGCGGAATAACAGCGGGCAGGGAAGCCGGCCGTCCCTGGCCGGCGCCCCCGCACACCGCCAGCGCGGTCAGTAGTCGTAGCTGACGCTCAACCGCAGCGAGCGCGGCGCCTGGCGCAGCAATGCCGCGCCATATACCGGATCGCTGTTGCCCGGGTCCGTTTCCGAATACGGATACTTCCACAGCGTGGCCTGGCCGTTGAAGGCGTTGAACACGTCCAGGTTGAAGGCCAGCTTGTGGTCCGCATACGCCGGCCGCCACGACACGCCCAGATCGAGCTGCTTCAGCCACGGCAGCCGGCCCTGGCTGCCCGGAGGCGCCGCTTCGCCCTGGTAATAGTGGTAGGCGATGCCGTAGCCGGACGGATCGCTCTGGTCGGCGCCGTACGAGCCGAGCGCACTGAACGGCGTGCCGGACATCAGCTTGAGGTTGGCCGACACCAGCCATTCGGGCGTGAACTGGTAGTAGCCGTAGAACTTGAACTGGTGGGTGTGGTCGTTGCTCTGCGGGCCGTTGGTATGTTCCATCAGCTGCGCGTAGTCCCAGGCCTGGGTGGTGGAGACGGCGGTCTGGCCGATGCCCGACAGCAGCTGGCCCTCGGTGGTGCCGTAGCTGCGCGACCAGGTGTAGTCGACGCGGCCGTACCAGCGCTGGTCGAACGGGTGCTCCAGCGACAGGTTGAGCCCGTAGTAGTTGCGCTTGAACTTGGGAAAGCCGAGTTCGGCATTGCTCAGCGGCACGCTGACGTAGTTGCCCGAGGTGTCGACCAGGGTGAAGGTGTTGGACTTGCCCGGATTGATCAGCCAGCAGCTGACCGGGTTGCTGGCCAGGGTCACCGCGTGCCCTTGCGCCGCCGCGGCGGCGAACACGGTGTCGCTGTCGCAGTAGTCGTCCACGCCGCTGCGCAGCACGCGGTAGGTGGCCTTGGCGCCGTAGACCCAGTCGTCGCCCCAGGCCTTGGTGAAGCCGAGGATGAACTCGTCCTGGAACGAGGGCTTGATGCCCTGCGTGGCCACGGTCTTCGGATCGGGCAGGATGCCGTAGTTGTTGTTGGAGGAGACCGCGTCGGAGATCTGGGTCAGGTCGGTCGGGTAGCCGTTGCCGTCGATGCCGCCGTAGGTGTAGTAGGTCGAGGTCGCCAGGGTCGCGCCGGCGGCATTGAATGCCGGATTTAGCGGCAGCGCCAGGTAGTAGCGGCCGGCGTTGCCGTACACCTTGAAGCGCGCGTCGCCGTCGACGTCCCAGCTGAAGCCCAGGCGCGGCGCCCACTGCCCGCTGGTCTGCTTGATGTAGGCGTCGCCATCGCGGTTGTAGTTGGTGAACTGGTCCAGGCGCAGGCCAAGGCTGAGCAGGAAGCGCTCGCTCACCTGCCAGTTGTCCTCGATGTACTGCGCACGCTGCACCGCGCGCACCGAGGCCAGGGCGCTATAGACGTATTGGCGCACGTAGTAGCCGTCCTCGCCGTTGGCGTAGCCGCCGGTGGCCGGCACGCCGAGGCCGGTGTTGATCGGCACGTTCGGGTTGGACTGGCCGTAGATCCACTGGTAGCCATCGGCCGATGCCACCGAGCCGCGGTTGAGCGCGCGCGCGTTCTGGTTGTCGATGCCGATGGTGATGCTGTGTTCGCCGATGACGTAATTCAGGTCCAGGCGCAGGTTGTCGGTGCGGTTGCCGCGGTCCGGATCGACCAGCAGCGCGGTGGTCTGTGCGTTGGTGATCGGGGTGCCGCCGGTGTAGGCCGGGTTCTGGAACGCGGCGTCGTCGACGTAGGTCAGCGCGCCGCTGTAGTTGGGGTTGCCGACGTAGTCGTCGGTGCGCTGCTTGCCGTACTGGGCGCTGAAGGTCAGGCGGTCGGTGAGATAGCCGGTGTACTTGGCGGTCCACAGGTCGCCGCCGGTCTTGGTGGTGTCGGCGCTGCCGCGGCGCGCGCCGATGTCGTAGCCGCTGTAGTCGTAGTAGCTGCCGCGGGTGATGTAGCGGCTGGAGGCGCCGGTGATCTCCAGCAACTGGTTGTCGCTGATGTTCCAGTCGAGCTTGGCGTACCAGCTCGGGCGCCGGTAGTCGTAGTCGTAGTAGCCGGTGTTGTTCTCCCGGGAACCGTAGAACCTGTCGCCGTCCTGGCGTTGCAGTTCGTAGGAACCGAAGAAGAACAGCTTGTCCTGGATCAGCGGGCCGCCCGCATACACGCTCTGCGTGCTGAGCGTGGCGCTGCTCTTGCTGTCCGGCCGGTACAGGGTGCCGTCGCCGGGCGCGTAGACGTCCTTCTGCGAAGTGCGCAGGCCGTCCGGTTCCCAGGTCGCCTGGCCGCCGAAATGCCATTCGTTGCTGCCGCGCTTGCCGACCGCGTTGATCACGCCGCCGTCGGAGCGGCCGTACTTGGCGCTGTAGCCGCCGGTGTAGACCTCCAACTGGTCGATGCTGCCGTAGGGCAGGGTCAGCCCGCCCAGTCCGCGCAGCGGGTCGGTGGTGTTGAAGCCGTTGATGTAATAGGCGTTCTCGGCGGCCGACGAGCCGCCGAAGCTGAGCAGCTGCGCGCCGGTCGGGCCGATGTAGGTGCCGCTGCCGCTGTTGCCGGACACGCCGGGCGCCAGCTGCGCGATCGCCTCGGCCGAGCGCCCCAGCGGCAGCCGCTGCAGCTGTTCGGCATTGATCACGGTGCGCGAGTCGACGCTGCTGACGTCGATCGCCGCGGCGGCGCGGTCGGCGCTGACGTTGACCCCGGTCAGGCTGGTGACCGCGGCGAAGGAGACATCGGTGACCGCGCCGACGGTCAGGCCCACGCCTTCGCGGCTGCCGAGCACGGCGTCGTCGGCGCCCTTGGCGACGATGGTGTAGGTGCCCAGCGGCAACTGGCCGATGCTGTAGCGGCCGCGCGCATCGACCGCGACTTCGCGGCTGAGGCCGCTGTCGCTGCGCACCTGCACGCGTTGCGCGTTGGCCGGCGCCTGCCCGGCGACGGCGCCGGTGGTGGACTGGGCCAGGGCGGGCGGCGCGGCGAGGGCAGCGCCCAGCGCCAGCGCGAGCAGGGCGGGCCTGCGGAGAAGGGAAAGCTTTTTCATGGAGGAGGCGGCTCGGGTGGTGGGGGCGGGGACGCACCCACGCCGGCCTCCGGTCCACTCATCCTTGGGTGATGCGGTGCGCGCGGTAACGTTCCCGCCCCCATTAACCTTAATGCGATGCCTATTCAGAAATGCCGCGTGGTTATGTCGGCGGCACCAATCGTTATCTCTGCCGTTGCTGTGGCGCCTGCCGACACACGGCGCGCCCTGCGTCTCCCTTCTCCCTGCGGGAGAAGGTGCCCCGCAGGGGCGGATGAGGGTACGGGCGGAGCCTTGGGAAGTTCGGTTGCATCAGGTGGTCGGTGCCGACCTACCCTCACCCCAACCCCTCTCCCAGCGGGAGAGGGGCTCGATCGTCCCTTCTCCCTGCGGGAGAAGGTGCCCCGCAGGGGCGGATGAGGGTACGGGCGAAGCCTTGGAAGTTCGCTTGCATCAGGCGATCGGTGCCGACGTACCCTCACCCCAACCCCTCTCCCGGTGGGAGAGGGGCTCGACTTGTCCTTCTCCCGTCGGGAGAAGGTGCCCCGAAGGGGCGGATGAGGGTACGGGCGAAGCCTTGGGAAGTTCGGTTGCATCAGGTGGTCGGTGCCGACGTACCCTCACCCCAACCCCTCTCCCGGTGGGAGAGGGGCTCGACTTGTCCTTCTCCCGTCGGGAGAAGGTGCCCCGAAGGGGCGGATGAGGGTACGGGGGAAGGCTGGGAAGTTCGGTTGCGTCAGGCGATCGGTGCCGACGTACCCTCACCCCAACCCCTCTCCTGGCGGGAGAGGGGCTCGATCTGTTCCTTCTCCCGTCGGGAGAAGGTGCCCCGAAGGGGCGGATGAGGGTACGGGCGAAGCCTGGAAATGTTCGGTGCCGCCAGGCGGTCCGTGGCGGCCGTACCCTCACCCCAACCCCTCTCCCGGTGGGAGAGGGGCTTGTCGCAGTCTCGGCGCGTGCGCGTCCGATGCGAAGCGCGCGCTCAACGATCGTCGCGCAGCGTGCCGCCGGGCAGGAACACCCAGGTGCGGGTCACCTGCAGGATGTCGATGTTGTCTTCGGTGTGCGGCAGCGGTGGGAACGGTTGCGCCAGCTGCACCACCCGCAGCGCCGCGGCATCGAGCATCGGCACGCCGCTGGAGCGCAGCACGCGGCTGCTCTCGATGCTGCCGTCGCGGCGGACCCCGACGCTGATCACCACCTGGCCGCCCAGCCGCTGCCGTCGCGCTTCGTCGGGATAGTTGAGGTTGCCGACGCGCTCGGCACGGTCGACCCAGGCGCGCAGGTAGTTGGCATAGGCGTACTCGCGGGTGCTGGCGGACACGAACTTGCGGTTCGGGCGCTTGGCGTACTGCTCCGAGCGCAGGTGCACCTCGGCGGCCAGGCGCGCCATCTCCGCGTCGCGCTGCTCGCGTTGCGCGTCCACCGGCTGGGTCGGGGCGTCGGTGCGCGGCTGGGTCTGCGGCGCCGGCAGCGGCTGTTCGCCACGCGCGCTGCTGACCACGCGCGGGGTCGGCTCCGGCGCCGCCGCCGCGGTCTGCGCGCGCAGCGCCTGCGGCGCCAGGCCGTCGTGCTGCTGCGGCACCACCCCGGGCTGGCTGTCGCGCGGGCGTTGGGGGGTGTCGTGGTCGCCGCCGCCCTGCTGGTTGGCCTGGGCCAGGAAGTCGGCCTGCTTGGGCGTCAGTGGGGTGCTGGTCTGGCTGAAGATCACGTCCAGGGTCGGCACCAGCGGCGCGTCGTCGTCGATCGCGAAGCCGACCCCCAGGATCAGCAGGCCGTGCACGATCAACGACAGCACCAGCGTGGCGCTGAGCCGTTCGCGCTCGCCGATGCGCGGCGCGGGCGTCGCGGCGGCCGCGCTCATCGCGCCGGGTAGGCCTCGATCGCGTCGAACAGCAGCCCGGCGATGTTCAGCCCGTACTGCGCGTCCAGTTCGCGCACGCAGGTGGGGCTGGTGACGTTGACCTCGGTCAGGTAGTCGCCGATCACGTCCAGGCCGACGAAGCGCATGCCGCGGCGCTGCATCTCCGGGCCGACCTGGCCGGCGATCCAGCGGTCGCGCTCGCTCAGCGGGCGGCCTTCGCCGCGGCCGCCGGCGGCCAGGTTGCCGCGGAACTCGTCGCCCTGCGGGATCCGCGCCAGGCAGTAGTCCACCGGCACCCCGTCGACCAGCAGGATGCGCTTGTCGCCGGCGCTGATGTCGGGAATGAAGCGCTGCGCCAGGGCCAGCTTGCGGCCGCCGTCGGTCAGCGTCTCCAGGATCACGTTGAGGTTGGGGTCGCCGGTGCCGCTGCGGAAGATCGAACGCCCGCCCATCCCGTCCAGCGGCTTCAGCACCGCCTGGCCGTGCTCGAGCACGAACGCCTTCAGCGCCGCCGCGTCGCGGCTGACCAGGGTCGGCGGGCAGCATTGCGGGAACAGCAGCGCGGCCAGCTTCTCGTTGAAGTCGCGCAGGCCCTGCGGGTCGTTGATGACCTGGGCGCCGGCGCGCTGTGCCACGCTCAGCACATGGGTGTCGTACAGGAATTCCGAGTCGAACGGCGGGTCCTTGCGCATCAGCACCACCTGGCCGGTGCCGAACGCCAGCTCGGCGAACGCGCCCAGCTCGAACCAGCCGGCCTTGTCGTCGCGCACCTGCAGCGGCGCGGCCTGCGCCAGCGCGCGGCCCTCGCGCAGCGACAGCCCGCCGGGGCGCACGTAGTGCAGCCGGTGGCCGCGGCGCTGCGCTTCCAGCAACATCGCGAAGGTAGTGTCTTTGGCAATCTTGATGCTGGCGATGGGATCCATCACCACGATGACATCGAACGACATGGCGGCACCTGGGGGACTGAGCGAGAAGATGGTAGCGGGTCGGCGCCGGGCGCGCGCAAGGTCACCGCCGCCGGGCCGCGCAGCACCCTGCGGCGGCAGCCAAACTGTGACATAGTTGGCTCCGGAAAGTGGTCCAACGCAGCGCCGTGGCGACGGCCTTGACAGTCTGAGCGGGTCTTGGGATACATGTCGTTTCGCAGCGACGTCGGATCCGATGAAGCGTCGCGCGCCTGGGGGGCAAGTGAATGAGTGAAAACACGACTGCGGGTGGGGAACTCGCAGGACTGAGAGTCATGGTGATCGATGACTCGAAGACGATCCGCCGTACCGCCGAAACGCTGTTGAAGCGCGAGGGGTGCGAGGTGGTCACCGCCACCGATGGGTTCGAGGCCTTGGCCAAGATCGCCGATCAGCAGCCGCAGATCATCTTCGTGGACATCATGATGCCGCGGCTGGACGGCTATCAGACCTGCGCGCTGATCAAGGGCAACCAGCTGTTCAAGGCGACGCCGGTGATCATGCTGTCCTCCAAGGACGGCCTGTTCGACAAGGCGCGCGGGCGCATCGTCGGTTCCGAGCAGTACCTCACCAAACCCTTCACACGCGAAGAACTGCTGGGCGCGATCCGTACGTACGTCAACGCCTGACCAGGGGGAAAGGCACCATGGCTCGAATCTTGTTGATCGAGGACTCACCGACCGACCGGGCGGTGTTTACGCAATGGCTGGAAAAGGCCGGGCACGAGGTGCTCGCCACCGACAACGCCGAGGACGGGCTGAAGATCGTCCGCGAGCAGGCGCCCAGCCTGGTGCTGATGGACGTGGTGCTGCCGGGGATGAGCGGCTTCCAGGCCACCCGCGCGCTGTCGCGCGACGAGGCCACCCGGCACATCCCGGTGCTGATCATCAGCACCAAGAGCATGGAGACCGACAAGGTCTGGGGCATGCGCCAGGGCGCCACCGACTACATCGTCAAGCCGCCGCGCGAAGACGACCTGATCGCCCGCATCAACCAATTGGTCGGCTGACGTGCGTTCGCCCTTCGACATCCTCGAGGCCTACGAGCGGCGCAGCCTGGCGCACGCGGTGCAGATGCCCGAGCGCGAGTTCGACGAGAACATCTGGCGCGGGGTCGGCTTCCGCGTCGGCAACCGCCATCTGGTGTCCGATTTCCGCGAGGTGGTGGAAATCGTGCGCATGCCGCCGATCACCCCGGTGCCGGGCGCACAGCCGTGGCTGCTGGGCGTGGGCAACCTGCGCGGCAACCTGTTCCCGGTGGTCGATTTGAAGCAGTTCATGGAAGGCCAGCGCACCTCGCTGCTGGAAGGCCAGCGCGTGCTGATCATGCGCCAGAGCGGCGGCGACGTGGCGCTGACCATCGACGAACTGTTCGGCCAGCGCAGCTTCGCCGAGTCGCAGGCGGTGGAACCCGGCGAGCTGGCCCAGGGCCGCTACGCGCACTTCGTCGACCGCGCGTTCCGCGGCGACAGCAACGACTGGGGCGTGTTCTCGCTGTCGCTGCTGTCGCGTACACCCGAATTCCGTCAAGCCGCCGCCTGAGCGCGCGGCCTGCCTTCGCATCGAAGATCGAGGTCGAATCATGAGTACTGCAGCGGACGCCCCCAAGGCCAACAAGCTTGGCAGCATGGGGACGAGTTTCTGGCTGGGCCTGCTGGCACTGTCGCTGATCGTGTTCGGCGCCAACACCGGCGTGGCCACCTGGCAGGGCAATCGCCTGGCCGGCGCCAGCACCGGCGCGGCCGACCTGCAGGTGCTGTCGCAGCAGCTGGCCAACCAGGGCCGCGACGCGGTGTCCGGCAACGCCGCCACCTACAAGCAGTTCAAGCAGACCAAGGCGCGGGTGGAGAGCACGGTCGCCGAGCTCAATGCGCGCTATGCCAACGAGACCGGCATCGCCGGCCCGCTGGCCGAACTCAACCGCACCTGGACCCCGCTGGGCAAGAACGCGCAGCAGGTGGTGGACAGCGAGCCGGCGGTGCTGGCGCTGGCCGGCAACGCCGAACGCTTCGTCGGCGGCGTGCCGCAGCTGCAGGCGCAGCTCAACGAGGTGGTGCGCGCGATGACCGTCGGCGGCGCCCCCGCCGCGCAGATCTACAACACCCTGCAGCAGGTGGTGGTGGCCGGCACCATGGCCCGCCGCGTCACCGAAATGCGCGCCGGCGGCAGCGGCGCGGCCAGCGCCGGCGACGCGCTGGCGCGCGACTCGGTGGTGTTCGGGCAGATGCTCGAAGGCCTGCGCAACGGCAACGAGGAACTGGGCATCGCGCCGGTGCGCAACGCCGCCGCGCTGGGCGCGCTGGAGCAGTCGCAGGCGCAGTGGGCGGAAATGAAGAAGGACCTGGACGCGCTGCTGGCCAGCTCGCGCAGCCTGTTCGCCGCGCAGTCCTCGG
This sequence comes from Xanthomonas sp. CFBP 8443, assembly GCF_025666195.1. Taxonomy (NCBI): domain Bacteria; kingdom Pseudomonadati; phylum Pseudomonadota; class Gammaproteobacteria; order Lysobacterales; family Lysobacteraceae; genus Xanthomonas; species Xanthomonas sp. CFBP 8443. The sequence continues at coordinate 3,742,214 of NZ_CP102592.1, read as the reverse complement.
CCGCGGCGCTGACCGCCGGCTCGGACAAGATGCTCGACGACAGCAAGAAGCTGTTCGACGCGTTCTCCGCGTTCGGCTCGGTGCGCGACACCCGCCTGTTCCCGAATTTCTGGCTGGGCGTGGTGTCCGGCCTGCTGGCGCTGCTGTCGATCATCGGCTTCGTCTGGACCTCGGTGCGCAGCCGCACCCGCGACCAGGAAATCCGCTACCAGACCCAGGTCGAATACAACAGCCGCAACCAGCAGGCGATCATGCGCCTGCTCGACGAAATCAGCTCGCTCGGCGAAGGCGACCTGACCGTCAAGGCCTCGGTCACCGAGGACATGACCGGCGCCATCGCCGACGCGATCAACTACGCGGTCGACGAGCTGCGCCACCTGGTCACCACCATCAACGACACCTCGGCCAAGGTCGCCATCTCCACCGAGGAAACCCAGGCCACCGCGCTGCAGCTGGCCGAGGCCGCCGGCCACCAGGCCGAGCAGATCGGTTCGGCGTCCGAGCGCATCAACGAAATCGCCGCCAGCATCGAACAGGTCTCGCGCAACTCCAGCGAGTCGGCCGAGGTGGCGCAGCGCTCGGTGGTGATCGCCGCCGAGGGCGCCGGCGTGGTCCGCGAGACCATCCAGGGCATGGACCAGATCCGCGACCAGATCCAGGAAACCTCCAAGCGCATCAAGCGCCTGGGCGAATCGACCCAGGAGATCGGCTCGATCGTCGAACTGATCAACGACATTTCCGAGCAGACCAACATCCTGGCGCTCAACGCCGCGGTGCAGGCCGCCTCGGCGGGCGAGGCCGGCCGCGGTTTCGCGCTGGTCGCCGACGAAGTGCAGCGCCTGGCCGAACGCACCTCCGGCGCCACGCGCCGCATCGAAGGCCTGGTGCAGACGATTCAGGCCGATACCAACGAAGCGGTCAGCTCGATGGAGCAGACCACCTCCGAAGTGGTGTCCGGCGCGCGCCTGGCCGAGGACGCCGGCACCGCGCTGACCGAGATCGAGCGCGTCTCCAACGCCTTGAACAACCTCATCAAGAACATCTCCATCGCCGCGCACCAGCAGTCCGCGGCGGCGACGGACATCACCCAGACGATGGACGTGATCCGTCGCATCACCGGCCAGACCTCGCAAGGCGCCGGCCAGACCGCCGACTCGATCGGGCGCCTGGCGGAACTGGCAGCGGACCTGCGGCGCTCGGTCGCCGACTTCAAGCTGCCAGCGTGAGCGGATCGGAACAGGGTGGAAGGAAGCGCACATGACGTACCGTGAAAAATCCCTGCACTCCGCTGCCGCGCCGACGCCGCGCGGCGCGTGGCCGTCCGCCGGGGCGCTGCGATGAGCGCGCTGCGCGATGCGATGAGCCACGCCGCCCTGGGCTGGGTCAAGCCGGAGCTGGACGAGACTCTGCGCCAGGTACGCGGTGAGATCGAATACTTCGTCGAAGATCCGGCCGACACCAGCCGCATGCGCTTCTGCGCCGGCTACCTGCACCAGGTGCAGGGCACCTTGCGCATGGTCGAGCTGTACGCGCCGGCGATGGTCGCCGAGGAACTGGAACTGCTGGCCATCGCCGTGCAGAACGGCCAGGTGCCCGATCGCGACGAGGCCTGCGCGACGCTGATGCGCGGCACCGTGCTGCTGCCCGACTACCTGGAGCGCCTGCAGGACGGCCATCGCGACATCCCGATCGTGCTGCTGCCGCTGCTCAACGAGATCCGCGCCTCGCGCGGCGAGCCGGGCCTGAGCGAAGGCGCACTGTTCGCGCTGTCGCCGGATGCCAGCGCGGTCACCGAGGCCGAACTGGACCACGCCCGCGGCAGCCTCAGCGGCCGCAACCGCGAACTGCTCGACACCGTCGGCACCGCGATCAAGGAAGAACTGCTGCGGGTCAAGGACGCGCTCGACCTGCACCTGCGCACCGGCGGCGACGTCGCCGCGTTGCAGACCCAGGTGGACGAACTCGGCAACGTCGCCGACACCCTCGGGGTGATGGGCCTGGGCGTGGCCCGCGGCGTGGTGGTGCAGCAGCGCGATTCGCTGCGCAGCATCGTCGAGGGCGAGCGCGAGGCCGACGAAGGCGTGTTGCTGGATATCGCTGGCGCGCTGCTGTACGTGGACGCCTCGCTGGACGACCAGGTCGCCTATCTCGGCGCCAGCGCCGGCATCCACGACGATGCCAGCGCCGCCGAGGCGCGGCGCACGGTGGAGGTGCTGGCGCACGAGGCGATCGCCAATTTCGCCGCGGCGCGCGAGCATTTCGTCGCCTTCATCGAGACCAACTGGGAACACGAGCGCCTGGGCGACGTGCCGCGCCTGCTCGGCGAGGTCGCCGGTGCGCTGCGCATGCTGGAACTGCCGCAGCCGGCCGATTACCTGGAAGGCGTGCGCCGCTACGTCGCCGTCGAACTGATCGGCAAGCGCCGCGTGCCCAGCGGGCGCCAGCTCGACACGCTGGCCGATGCGATGGCCAGCCTGGAGTACTACCTGGAAGCGCTGCGCGAGCGCCGCCCGGGTCGCGAGGAAATCCTCGACATCACCCGCACCAGCCTGGAAACGCTGCGCTACTGGCCGCTGCCGAGCGACGCGCCGGCGCCGCAGGGCGTGGTGCCGATCGCAGCCGATGCGTCGCCGCTCGCGCCGATGCCCGAGTTGGGCCTTGCATCGACCGATGCCATTGCCGAAGCGCCGCGCGCGGTGTCCGCACCGCCGCCGGTGCCGTCCTGGGATCTGGCACCGGCCACGGACGCGCCGGTCGCCGCCAGCCTGCCGCCGCCGCTGCCTGGCGAGGTGCCGCAGGCGCCGCAGTGGACGCTGGACGAAGCCGCCGATGTCGCAGGGAACGCTGCGGCCGCCGAGACCATCGGCGGCGTCGCCGACGAAGGCATGCCGTCCGACGCGGACGTGAGCGCTGCGGACAGCGACGGCAGCTCCATCGTCGCGCCGGCGTCGACCAGTTTCGATCCGGTCGCCGCCGAGCAGGACGAATGGTCGGCGGCCTCCGCGCCGCTGCACATCAGCGTCGACACGCTGGCGTTGGAAGGCGATGCGTTCCGTCCGGAGACGGATGTATCGTCCGACCAGCCCGCCGCGCCTGTGGCCGACGCCACGGCGCCGGCCGGCTACGGCTTCGACCCGGTGGCCGCCGAGTACGCCGAATCCGAACCCGCGGCCGACGACGCCAGCCTGGTCATCGTCGACACGCCCGCCCCTGCATTCAGCGGCAGCGCCGACGACGATGTGCTGGTGATCGAGCTGGAGGATGCGCCCGCCTTCGCCGACGCACCGCTGGCCGCATCCGACGACGTCCACAGCATCGCCTGGAGCGACGCGCCGGCGAGCCTGGCCGACGACGACAGCGATGTCGCCGCCGAACACGACACGCCCACCATCGACCTGTCGGCGAGCGATACCGTGTTCTCGACCGAGGCCGAGGCAGAGGCCGCCAGCGACACAACGCCGCACCCATACGCAGGAGAGGCGGAGCAGGCCGACGCCGAACCGAGCCCATTCGTCGACCTGACCTGGCCGGAGCCGACCCCGGAGCCGGAAGCGCCGGCGCCCGGCGTGCACAAGGCCAGCATCCAGCCGATCGAACTGGACGACGCGTCGGCGGCGTTCCTCGCCGAGCTCGACGCTGCCGCCGCGCAGTTCGACGTCGCCGCAGCGACCACGGCCGGCGCCGCCGGTGCATCCGCCGCCGATGAACACCCGCAATCGGCCACCGACGCGGTGCAGGCCGCTGCGCCCGCCACCATCGACGGCGGTTTCGTGGACGACGGTGGCGAGATCGACGCCGACATCCGCGAAGTGTTCCTCGAGGAATTCGACGAGGAACTGGTCAACCTCGGCAACCTGCTGCCGGCATGGCGCGCCTCGCCCGGCCACATGGAAAGCCTGCGCCCGATCCGCCGCGTGTTCCACACCCTGAAGGGCAGTGGCCGGCTGGTCGGCGCGCGCGTGCTCGGCGAGTTCAGTTGGAAGATCGAGAGCATGCTCAACCGCGTGCTCGACGGCACCCGCGCGGCCAGTCCAGCGGTAGTGACGATGGTCGAACTGGCCTACGACGTCTTGCCGCAACTCAATGCCGCGCTGCGCGGGCATGGCGTCATCCATGCCGATCTGGACGCGATACAGGCGGTCGCCGAGCGCATCGCCGCCGGCGAGGATGCCTACTACTTCGCCGCCGCGCCGACGCCGGCCGCCGCCGCGCCACGCGCCGGCACCCCGGCCTCGGTGGACAGCGTGCTGCGCGAGATCCTCGAGGCCGAGGTCGGCACCCACCTGGAAACGGTCCGCGACTGGCTGCAGCATGCGCCGCAGCCGGCCACCGAAGCGCTGCTGCGCGCAGTGCACACGATGAGCGGCGCGTTCGCGATGACCGACGTGCCGGAGATCACCGAGGTCACCGGCCCGGCGGAGAGCTACGTCAAGCGCCTGCTGGCCGCCGACATGCTGCCCAGCGCCGACGGCGTCCGCGCGCTCGACGATGCCGCGCACGCGATCGCCGGCACCATCGAGGAACTGCAGGCGCCGTCGCCGGTGATCCCGCCGTTCACCGAACTGGCGCAGCGCCTGCAGGCGCTGGTCGCCACGTTGCCGGAAGCGCAGTGGCCCGTGGTCGCGCACGACGAGGACGACGAAGACGCGGCGCCGGCGCACGCCGACGCGGCGCTGGACCCGACCTTGCTGCAGGCGGTGGAACTCACCGCCGCCGACGACCTGTCGGCCTACCTGGGCGACGCCAGGCATCTCGATGCGGCCGGCACGGACGCGGAGCGTGCGCCTGTCGCCGACGCCGACGCCGATGCATCCGCGGCGCAGGCCGATGCGCCACTGGCATGGCCGCCGACGTCCGACGATACCGACGTGCCCGCGCCGAGCGACGCCTCTGCCGAAGACCTTGCCTCGGCGACGCCTGTTTCCGACGACACCAACGCGTCGTTCGGCGAGCGAGACGACGCCACCGTCGCCGACGTTGCGCCGGCCGATGGCGACGCGGAGGAATCGAACGCGATCGCCGCGCCGCCGGCCGACAGCGGCAGCGCGCCTGCCGCGATCGACGCCGACGAACAGGCGCTGCTGGCCCAGGACGGCAAGCTCGATGAACTGACCGTCGACGCGCCGCTGGCCGACGAGCGCGTGCCGGCGGACAGCGAGCTGCCGCCGCCGGAAGGCGCGATCGAACCGCAGGAGCAGGACGCGACCGCCGACGACACCACGGTGCATGACGCATCGCTTCATGGCGAGCGCCCGGGCGAATCGGACCAGGACACGCACGACCAGGATCAGGACCAGGACGCACGTGCCGAGCACGAGCACGACCAGGAACGCGATCCGCAGGGCTATGCGTTCAGCGCCGAGTCCGCGCAGCCGTCCACGCATTGGCACGGCACCGAACCCGCCTCGGCGAACGACGATGCCGAACCGCAGGCGGCCGACGACGCTGCGGCGCATGCCGATGCTGACGTCGATGCCGATGTCGCGTCGCATGTCGAGAGCGACATGGAGGCCGCAGCCGGTTCGTTCCCGGACGGCGCTGCCGACGAGACCGATCGCCACGCCGCGCAGGCCGACGCCGATGCGCATCCGGCCGATGCGGGCGATCACGTGCAGGCCACGGATGCTGGCGCTGGGTTGCACGCGCAGGACGACGCGGACGCTGCAGCCGAATCGCAGCCGGACGCCGCAGCCGGCGATGTCGATAGCGATGCCGCACGAGCCGACATCCAGGCATATCCGGCCGATGCCGCTGCGACCGACGAGGGCGGCCACACGTTGGCGCCGCACGCCGATGCCGCCACGCCCGATGTCGCCGACGCCGCTCCTGTCGCAACGGCCCACGCCGAAGCGACGCATCCCACCGACACACACGACGCGGCAACGCACGATGCCGTGCACGAAGGCGATGCCGGCCTAGACGCACCGTCGGATGCCGATGACGCGCACATCGACCAGACGCAGCCGACCGACCTGTCCGACGCCGAGCATCCGACGGACGTCGAGCCTGCAGACGCAGAAGCGCCGGAAGCCATCGAACACCCGACGGACGCCGATCGCGAACTTGCACTTGCAGACACCGCCGTCCAAGCCGACGCCGCAACCAGCGACGAACACCACGCGCCCGCCGACGCAGCCGACGCAGCATCGTTCGCCGAAGCCGCCCACCACGACGCCGCGCCGGCCGACCTGGCCGCCGTCGACATGGGGCCGCTGGACTTCGCCGACCTGGATCGCGAACTCGTCGATATCTTCGTCGAGGAAGGCAAGGACCTGCTCGACCATTGCGATCGCCTGATCGCCGAGCTGCGCGCCGCGCCGCAGGACCGCGATGCGCTCGCCGGCCTGCAGCGCGACCTGCATACGCTCAAGGGCGGCGCGCGCATGGCCGGGGTCAATCCGATCGGCGACCTCGGCCACGGCATCGAATCGCTGCTGGAGGCGGTGGCGGCCAACCGCACCGAACTCGATCGCAGCGACGTGCAGCTGCTCGAGCGCGGCTTCGACCGCCTGCACCAGTTGCTCACCCTCACCGGCAACCACCGCGCGGTGGCGATGCCGATCGACCTGATCGGCCGCTTCGACGCGCGCACCCACGGCCGCAGCGTGCCGGCCGATGCCGATGCTAGCGTCGACGTCCATGCCGACGATGCCGACGTGGCGGCGATGATCCAGGCCGCGGTCGATCCGGAATCGGTGCCCGCACCGGAACCGGCGCCGTTGTCGGCGCCGCTGCCGGTGGACGGCGCGCTCGACGAGGAGTCGATGATCGCGCGGCCGATGCAGGAACAGGTGCGCGTGCGCGCCGACCTGCTCGATCGCCTGGTCAACCACGCCGGCGAAGTGGCGATCTACCGTTCGCGGCTGGAACAGCAGCTCGGCGCGTTCCGTGGCGCGATGTCCGAACTCGACCGCACCAACGCGCGTCTGCGCGACCAGCTGCGCCGCCTCGACCTGGAAACCGAAGCGCAGATCGTTGCCCGCTACCAGCGCGAGCAGGACCAGACCGAACAGAGCTTCGATCCGCTGGAACTGGACCGCTTCTCCACGCTGCAACAGCTCAGCCGCGCGCTGAACGAATCGGCGGCCGACCTGGGTGGCCTGCAAGGCGTGCTCGACGACCTGGCGCGGCAGTACGACGGCCTGCTGCAACAGCAGTCGCGGGTCAGCTCGGAACTGCAGGACGGGCTGATGCGCGCGCGCATGGTGCCGTTCGACGGACTGGTGCCGCGGCTGCGCCGCGTGGTGCGCCAGGCCGCCAGCGAAACCGGCAAGCAGGTGCACCTGACCCTGGAAGGCACCCACGGCGAACTCGACCGCAACGTGCTCGACCGCATGATCGCGCCGCTGGAGCACATGCTGCGCAACTCGGTCGCGCACGGCCTGGAAACGCCGGAGCAACGCCGCGCCGCCGGCAAGCTGGAGGAGGGCAGCATCGCCATCCGCCTGCGCCGCGAAGGTTCGGAAATCGTGCTGGAAGTGGCCGACGACGGCGCCGGCCTCAACCGCGACGCGATCCGCCACCGCGCCGAACAGCGCGGGCTGATCGCGATCGGCGCCGCGCTGTCCGAGGAAGAACTGGATTCGCTGATTTTCGCCCCCGGCTTCAGCACCTACGACCAGGTCAGCCAGCTGGCCGGCCGCGGCGTGGGCATGGACGTGGTGCGCAACGAAGTGCGTCAGCTCGGCGGCTCGGTGGACATCCACTCGGTGTGGGGCCAGGGCGTCACCTTCACCCTGCGCCTGCCGCAGACGCTGGCGGTCACCCAGGCGGTGTTCGTGCAGATCGGCGAGACCACCTTCGCCGTGCCGGTGGCCTCGGTCAGCGGCATCGGCCGCATCAGCCGCGAGCGTTTCGAGGCGGCCGACGGCGGCTACCACTACAGCGGCGAGGAATTCGCGCTGCACGACCTCGGCTCGCTGGTCGGCCAGGCCCCGGCACGCGCTGAAGGCCAGGTGCAGGTGCCGCTGCTGCTGGTACGCGCCGGCGACCTGCGCGCGGCGGTGGCGATCGACCAAGTACTCGGCAACCGCGAAATCGTGGTCAAGCCGGTCGGCCTGCAGATTGCCTCGGTGCCCGGCATCTACGGCGCCACCATCACCGGCGATGGCCGCGTGGTGGTGATCCTGGACGTCGCCCCGCTGGTGCGCCGCTACTTGGCGCAGCCGGCAAGGCCGGTGGTGGAAGCGGCACCGACCGAACAGCGGCGCGTGCCGCTGGTGATGGTGGTCGACGACTCGCTGACCATGCGCAAGGTCACCGGCCGCGTGCTGGAACGCCACAACTTCGACGTGATCGCCGCGCGCGACGGCATCGAGGCGCTGGAGCGCCTCGAAGAGCGCGTTCCCGACCTGATGCTGCTGGATATCGAGATGCCGCGCATGGATGGCTACGAACTGGCGACCGCGATGCGCGCCGACCCCCGCTACAAAGCGGTGCCGATCGTGATGATCACCTCGCGCAGCGGCGACAAGCACCGCCAGCGCGCCTTCGAGATCGGCGTGCAGCGCTATCTCGGCAAGCCTTACCAAGAGTTGGATCTGATGCGCAACGTGTACGACCTGCTGGGGATTGCCCGTGTTCGCGAATGACGGCGAAGGCAACGGCACCCCGGTCGCGCTGCTGGCGCGCCCCGGCCAGGCGCGCGAGCGCCTGCGCGAGGCGCTGCACCAGGTCGGCGCGGCGATCGTGCTCGAGGACGACCCGGGCGCGATCGACGCGCAGACCCTGGCCGATGCCGCGCCCAGCGCCGTGCTGATCGCGCTGGAACCGGCGATCGAGGACGCGCTGGAACGGCTCGACGCGGCACTGGACCTGCCCGGCCTCACCGTGATCTTCGACGAGGCCGAACTGGCCGCGCGCCGCGAAGGCTGGGAAGCGCAGCGCTGGGCGCGGCACCTGGCGGCCAAGCTGCAAGGCCACCAGGACGTGCTGCCGCCGGGACGCGAGAACGACACCGGCCTGCAGCCCGAACCCGGCCTGCCGGCCACGCCGGCGCAATTGCACGAAGGCGCGCCGATCGGCTTCCACGTCGAGGAGGCGGCCAGCTTCGCCACCACCGTACCCGGCGACAGCTTCTACACTTGGCAACCGCCCGCCGATGCCGCGCCCGGATTCGAGGACCTGCAGTTCTCGCGCGATCAGATCGCCGCCGGCGACGCGGCCGCGCCCGTCACGACGCCAGAGCCGGAGAGCGCGGTTGCCGTAGCCGCCGCCGCGCCTGTCAGCACGCCGCCGCCGTTGCCGGCCAGCGCCTGGTCGCTGGTGGACGACGACGCACCGCTGGTCGTGCAGGCGCGCGCGCCGCTGAGCCAGATGCAGATTTCCACCGAAGGCCTGTCGCTGGTCGCGCTGGATTCGGAGGCGGACGCCGCCACCGATCCCGCCGCTGCCGCCTCCACGGCAGTGGCCATCGCGCAGGGCGCGGTGCTGGTGATGGCCGGCATCGGCGGCCCCGATGCCATCCGCCGTCTGCTCGCCGCATTGCCGTCGGACTTCCCGCAGCCGCTGCTGGTGCAACTGCGCCTGGACGGCGGCCGCTACGGCAATCTGGTCAAGCAGATCGCGCGCGTGTCCGCGCTGCCGGTACTGCTGGCCGAAGCCGGCGCGCCGGTCGCCGCCGGCAACGTCTACATCCTGCCCGACGACGTCGGCGTGCGCAGCGGCGAAGGCCCTGGCCTGCGCTTCGTCGCCCAAGAGGCCGGCGCCTCGGTGGTCGGCGGCTTGCCGGCCGCGCACAGCGCCGTGCTGCTGCTCAGCGGCAGCGACCCGCACCAGGTCGACGACGTGCTGGCCCTGGCCGCGCAAGGCGCCTGGGTCGCCGGCCAGACCGGCGACGGCTGCTACGACCCGGCCGCCGGCGCGCAACTGACCGGCCGCGGCCATCCCGGCGGCGACCCCGTGCAGCTGGCGCAAGCCCTGTCCGCGCGATGGGGCGGCTGAGCCGCCGCCCGCGCGTTTTTCCCGGTTCCAGGACGACGTAACCCATGAGCAGCAGCTACGCCAGCAACGACGAAATCCGCGGTGTCCTGATCCAGGCCGGCAGCGAGCGCGTCCTGCTGCCCAACGCCACCGTCGCCGAAGTGATGTCGCGCATCCCGGTCGAACCGCTGCCCGACGCCCCGCACTGGCTGCTCGGCCAGATCGCCTGGTACGGCTGGAAAGTGCCGCTGTTCTCCTTCGCCCGCCTGACCGGCCTGGGCAGCGAGACCGTCGCCTCCAACAACAAGATCGTCGTACTGAAGGCGCTGGGCGGCAATCCCGAGTTGCCGTATTTCGCCTTGCTGACCCAGTCCTTTCCGCAACTGATCTCGGTCCCGCGCGACGGTTTGCTCGCCGACGCTTCCGAGGAAACCTTGCCTGCTGGCGTGCATATGCGTGTGCTGCTGGGCGAGCAGAGCGCGCTGCTGCCGGATATGGAGGCGATCGAGGGGATGATTGGGGAGCGGTTTTCGGCGGCGCTCTAGCTTGATGCTGTTTTCACTTGATGCTGTTTTTCAACGGTCTCCAGCTTGACCTGAATATGTAACGAAGCTGTCCGATGGTGTGCATTCTCCGGACAACGCTGGATGCGGTAGTCGGATCAGATACTTTCGGTTGTCATTCGTCTTGCCTTTGTCTAGTATCTCCCGCTAATGATGACAAGGATTGTCGTATGCGAAACGTGTGTCTACCGTTTTTTGCGCTGCCTCTCTTAAGGATGAGTTGGTCTTGTTCTGTTAAGGGCAGGCCGAATCGTGATTTCTATCCATATCCTGATCGGCTTGCGCCCTGCCACCTGCGCCTGCGCGGGCAGCAGGTGCTGGGAGCAGATCGATCGCACCGATTAGCCCCGACGGGCATCCAGACGGGCGCTGCCGTCGGCAGCGTTTGATTCCATTGGATTGATTGATTTCTTGCAAGGACTCGCAATGATCACGTCGCATCGTAACCAAAAAGAGATCGGTACCGAGCGCTTCGCGCTTTTGATGGCGATGCTCTGCCTTTTCTTGGTTTCCCCGCTTGTATCCGCTCAAGAAAAGAAGCAGCAATTTCTTGTGCGCGATGCGCAAGGAGCGTCCCACGGCGTCTACGACACCCAGGCGCAGGCAGAGGCCGCGATCAAGGCGATTCCTGGACCGCAGAACATGGAGGATGCTTATCAGTACGTCGACACTATCAAGGATCAGATAGTCCGTGAAGACGGAAAGATGTTGATCACCTACTGGATGGGGCGCACCGAAGCCAAAGATGAGGAGTGGACATATAGTGCGTGGGGGCTTGCCAGATACCCGACGGAAGAGCAGGCCGTTGTTGCTCTTATCCAAGACATCAACACATCAAGTCCCAGCTGTGGTTCGGCGTCCGTCGCTCCGGCAGGAGCGTGGACGGCGTTGAGTGGCCCGTATCCAGAGTACGACATAGGTATCGAAGGTCAGAGCAGGCAATATAGCGTTCAGACTTTTTATGATGACTGCAGCGACACCGAAGAGTACATCACATTCATGGACCGCACGCGACGTTCAGAGTGTCCTAAGCCCTACGCGGCATGGCACATCAGCGACCAAGCCTGCACGAATAAAGAGATCTTCGCGACCATCGAAGTCACCACCCTGCAGTGCGAGGGGCAGCCAGACGGCAGTCAGAACAGCGGCGGCAACTCCGGCATGGTCGGCAACCCCTGCGACGTCAAGACCGGCGAGAAATTCCAGGCCGAGCAGGATTTCGATCTGGGCTGGGTCGCCCTGACGCGTTACTACCATTCGGGCATTGCACTGAACACTGGAGGGTTCGGGCCAGGCTGGACCTTCTCGCACAGCCTGCATCTGACGGTCCAGGGCGATGCGCTGGGCCTGGTGGAGGGCAGCGGTTACGCCGTGCCGTTCCGCAAAGTGGGCTCGGATTATCGTGCAGCCAATGCCTCCGGCGAGCGCATCATCGCCAATGGCGATCAATGGGTACTGTATCGCCAGGACGCCCTCTACACCTTCGACGCCCAGGGCAAGCTGATCTCGCGTATGGCGGAGGACGGTAGCGGGCTGTTGTACGGCTACAACGCGCGCGGCCGCTTGCAGAGCATCACCTCGCTGCAGGGCCGCTCCATCGAATTGGTGTACGCCGACGACAGCGACGACGCGCTGATCGCAGGCGTCGTCTCTGGCGGCGTACAGCTCGCCAGCTACGGCTACGATCAACAGCGTTTGGTCACCGTGACCTATGCCGATGGCAATGGCCGGACTTATCACTACGAGGATGCACGCTTCCCACGCCACCTGACTGGCGTGACTACCGAAGACGGGCAGCGGTTCAGCACCTTCGCCTACGACGAGGCCGGTCGCGCGATCTCCAGCCAGCACGCCGGCGGCATCGACGGCGTCACCCTCACGTATTCGTCTACCGGCACCACCGTCACCGACGCGCTGGGCGACACGGCCGATTACACGATGACCAATGCCGGTGGCGCATCGCCGAAGGTCGGCGCCGTGGCCAGGAACGACGGCACGCTGCAGTACGGCTACAACGACCAGGCCAGCGACTTCCGCCGACGGCTGAGCAGCGTGATCGATCGGCGTGGGGTCGAGACCGGGCACAGCTACGTCGAGGCGACCGAGAATGGCGTTGAGGTGAACATCCACACCGTCCGCGATGCCATCGGGCAACCGCAGGAGCGCACGACGACGACGCGCACGGCCGCCGCCAGCAATCGCGTGCTGTCGGTGCAGAGCGGCGGGCGTACCCTTTCCTACACCTATAACGGCCGACTGCAACCGGTGCAGATGTCGACCAGCGGCACGACCTCCAGCGAACAGCGCACGCTGACGTACAGCTACTGCGAAGCGTCCGACGTGGCCGCGACCGACAGTACCTGTCCGATCCTGGGCCTGCTCAAGGCAGTCGATGGCGCCCGCACCGACGTCGACGACACCACCCGCTATACCTATTACCCCAGCGACGACAGCGCCTGCACCGCGGCACCGGCCACCTGTGCGCACCACAAGGGTGACCTGTGGAAGATCAGCAATGCCCTTGGTCGGACCACCGAGTACTTGGCCTATGACGGCGCTGGTCGCGTGCTGTCGGTGAAGGACGCCAATGGCCTCGTCACCGACTACACCTACCACCCACGGGGCTGGCTCACCGCCAGCAAGGTGCGCGGTAGCGACGACAGCAGCGAGAGCGACGACCACATCACCCTGATCGACTACTGGCCGACCGGGCTGGTCAAGCAGGTGACACAGCCCGATGGCGCGTTCACCCGCTTCACCTACGATCCGGCGCACCGCCTGACTGATATTGCCGACAACACCGGCAACACCCTGCACTACACGCTGGACAATGCCGGCAACCGGGTCAAGGAAGACACCAAGGATGCGTCCGGCACACTCAAGCGCACGCTGTCACGGATCTACAATCAACTCGGCCAGCTTTCCACTCAGGCCACCGCCAGCGGCGACCCGACCGACTTCGGCTACGACGCCAACGGCAACACCAAGACCGTGACCGACGCGCTCGGCCACGTCACCCAGAACGACTACGACCCGCTCAACCGCCTGGCCCGCACGCTGCAGGACGTGGGCGGTATCGCGGCCGAGACCAAGTTGAGCTACGACGCGCTCGACAACCTGACCAAGGTCACCGATCCAAAGGGCCTGGACACCACCTATGTCTACAACGGCCTTGGCGACCTGACCACGCTGACCAGCCCGGATACCGGCACGACGACCTACACATATGACAGCGCCGGCAACCGTGCCAGCCAGACCGATGCGCGCAACGTCACCACCACTTACAGCTACGACGCCCTGAACCGGCTGATCCAAGTCGCTTATCCGACCAGCAGCCTCAACGTCACCTACACCTACGACGTGAGCCAGACCGTCTGCGCCAGCGGCGAAACCTACGCGGTCGGCCGTCTGACCCGCATGCAGGACGGTAGCGGCACCACCGACTACTGCTACGACCGCTTCGGCGATCTGGTGCGCAAGGTGCAGACCACCAATGGCAAGGTGTTCGTGCTGCGCTACGCCTATACCAAGGCAGGCCAGCTGAGCCGGCTAACCTATCCCGACGGCGCGGCGGTGGACTACGTCCGCAATGCCCAGGGCCAGACGACCGAGGTCGGCGTGACCCCGGCCGGCGGCACACGACAGGTGCTGCTGGGCGATGCCACTTACTACCCGTTCGGCCCGGTGGCGAACTGGTCCTATGGCAACGGCCGTCCGATGCAGCGCCTGCTGGATCAGGACTACCGTCCGCTGGCGGTCAGCGACACCCGCAGCGATGGCTTGAGTACCGGCTTCGCCTTCGACCCGGCCGGCAATCTCAGCGCCCTGACCGCCGCGGGCAATACCGCTCCGGTGGTCAGCCTGGACTACGACGCGCTGGGCCGATTGACCGCCTTCAAGGACGGCCCGACGGGCGCGGTGATCGACGGCTACAGCTACGACGCCACCGGCAACCGGCTTAGCGCCAAGGTCAACACCACCACGCAGAGCTACACCTATCCGACCACCAGCCACCGCCTCGGCGCGGTCGCCGGCATCGCGCGCACCTACGACGCGATAGGCAATACGCTGTCGATCGGTGGCACGGCGCGGGAATTCGTGTACGACACCAACGGCCGCATGGCCCAGGCCAAGCGTGCGGGCGCGGCGGTGATGAACTACCAGTACAACGGACGCGGCGAGCAGGTCCGCAAGTTCCTGGGCACGGCCGGTACTTACACGCTGTACGACGAAACCGGGCACTGGCTGGGCGACTACGACTCCACTGGCCAAGCACTGCAACAAGCGATCTGGCTGGACGATCTGCCGGTCGGCGTGCTGGCGAGCAATGGTCTGCACTACGTGCAACCAGATCACCTGGGCACTCCGCGTGCAGTGATCGATCCGGTCCGCGACGTCGCGATCTGGAAATGGGACTTGAAGGGCGAAGCTTTCGGTAACACTCCGCCGAATCAGGACCCGGACAGCGACGGCACGGCCTTTGTGTTCGACATGCGCTTCCCTGGCCAACGCTACGATGCGGCGACAGGGTTCAATCAGAACTACTTCCGGGACTACGACCCTGGCATTGGTCGGTATTCGCAGAGTGATCCAATTGGGTTAAATGGCGGGATTAACACGTACTCCTACGTCGGAGGGAATTCTGTAAACCGAACTGATCCGTTAGGACTAGCGCCTGGTGACTGCTATCCAACGAAGGACAAAGCTGGAGCCAATGCGATTAACGACATAAATTACACATCGATCAGAGAAGGTGCTGAGTACGCAGGCAGGATTTATCGCAACCCTAATGGGACGTTTTCATATACTTCCCCTAGCCGGGGTAGCATGGCGGGATCCAGCCCAGGACCTGTCGGGCCGAATAGCGTTGGTGATTATCACACTCATGGCGCTAATGACCCGGGATACGACAACGAAAATTTTTCAAATCCCGACATCACGGGAATTACCGCGGACAATGCTGCGGCTCAAAATGGTAATATTGGGTATCTCGGAACTCCGGCAGGGAAAATAAAAAAATATGATCCAAATACCGGAAATACTACTGTTTTGCCATACCCGAAACCAAATAACGGCGACGCTTGCACATGTCGATAATTCAAGGGCTAGATATGTCTAAAATTAACCCCGGCATCATTCGAAATATTTGTACGATTGCAATCAGCCTTGCCGTAGGAGGTGCTGCTGCGAGTGACAATAGAGGTTCCTTACCTCCCAAAATCTTTCTTGCCGGGGAAGCCGCATATCAAGAATTTTCGAAGAGCATCGTTGGTCAAGCTGATGGTTCTTCCGAATTGTCGATTTATTTTTCAGACATAGAAAATTATCAAATTACCATGCATGGTGAAAAAGACAGCTATGTTGTAACATTCTTGCCAAAGCCGTATAAAGGACAGCTTTTGCGTGGAGGCGGTGCGCAATACAAAATAGCCAAGGCCGATCTACACGTGATTGATGTGGTTAGATACAAATGAAGTCAGCACCGGACTTAGCCGCCGCTCGATCCGCGCCCATCGAAAAGCAATCCTAGTACAGAAGTTCTGGCCCACAAAATTCGGCTTGCGCTCCCGATCCGCCCGTGCAAGGCGAATCGTGCTCTGCCCTATATGGCGCATCGCTTGGCACCGAATACTTCCACGGAATATACGCCCGCATGCATAGGCATGTATCAAGCGCGCCTGCTCCATTCGGCCTCTCCCGGCCAAAGCTACGATGCCACCGGAAATCGGCTCAGCGGCAAGGTCGACACCACGACGCAGACCTATACCTATCCGGCCACCAATCACCGCCTCAGCGCAGTGGTGATGAACTGCCAATACAACGGGCGCGGCGAGCAGGTCCGCAAGTTCCTGGGTACCGCCAGCACCTACACGCTGTACGACGAAACCGGGCACTGGCTGGGCGACTACGATAACAACGGCGCCGCGCTGCAGCAGGCCATCTGGCTGGATGACCTGCCGGTCGGCATGCTGGCGGGCAACAGCCTGCATTACATGCAGCCAGATCACCTGACTACGTGCGCCAGTGGCGAGACCTACGCGGTCGGCCGTCTGACCCGCATGCAGGACGGCAGCGGCATCACCGACTACTGCTACGACCGCTTCGGCGACCTGGTACACAAGGTGCAGACCACCAATGGCAAGGTGTTCGTATTGCGCTACGCCTACACCAAAGCCGGTCAGCTGAGCCAGCTGACCTATCCCGATGGCGCGGCGGTGGACTACGTGCGCAACGCCCAAGGCCAGACCACGGAGGTGGGTGTGACCCCGGCCGGCGGCACGCGGCAAGTACTGTTGGGCAATGCCACCTACTACCCGTTCGGCCCGGTGGCCAGCTGGTCCTACGGCAACGGCCGCCCGATGCAGCGCGTGCTGGACCAGGACTACCATCCGCTGGCGGTCAGCGACACCCGCAGCGACGGCCTGAGCACCGGCTTCGCCTTCGATCCGGCCGGTAACCTCAGTGCCCTGACCGCCGCGGGCAACACCGCTCCGGTGGTCAGCCTGAACTACGACGCGCTGGGCCGGCTGACCGCGTTCAAGGACGGTCCCACTGGCACGGTGATCGACGGCTACAGCTACGACGCCACCGGCAACCGGCGACCTGCCGGTCGGCCTGCTGGCGAGCAACGGCCTGCATTACGTGCAGCCGGACCACCTGGGCACCCCCCGCGCAGTGATCGATCCGGTCCGCGATGTCGCGATCTGGACGTGGGACCTGAAGGGCGAAGCCTTCGGCAATACCCCACCGGACCAAGACCCGGACAAGGACGGCGCGGCACTCGTGTTCGACATGCGCTTCCCGGGGCAGCGCTACGATGCAGCATCGGGGTTCAATCAGAACTACTTCCGAGACTATGACGCCGGCATTGGGCGGTACATGCAAAGTGACCCAATTGGGCTTGATGGTGGACCTTCAACATACAGCTACGTTGAGCATGCACCACTCGGCTATGTGGATCCAGCAGGGCTCGATCGCGTTATTGTGGTTCCTTGGTGGTGGCCTCCTGCAATTCCATTTCCAGGTAGTGAGAGGGTGCCAGAGGGCTATTATTCAAGCTCGGATCCTTGGGATCGAGCGACTGCCGCGGACGGCACAACCGCGCGTGATTGGGGGCGAACAGTTGGGCGTGCTGGGCGGAATGGAAGTTGGTGTGTGATGAAATGCAAGGCTGAAGAAAATGGTTCGTCAGGCCGAGGTCGAACTCAGGAGGGTTGTCAATGTCCCGATTTTATTTACGGGCTTGGCGTGGGTTCCAATGATGCGCAGGCTTGGAACAATGCATGGGATGCTGCGAATATGAATACACCTGTCGGTTGCATGAAGAAGCATTGCAATGGCCTTGCCGGAAGTTGTAGAGGTTGGAAGGGTGGAAAAAGAAAATGACTTTGTTGATGTGAACATATCGAGCTTAAAAGAACTTGCTGAGAGCGGAGACGCTTCCGCTCAGTCGACTCTTGCTACTTCCTATGCCATTGGGGATGGAGTCGAGGCTAATCTTGTACTGGCTAGATATTGGTATTCGAAGGCTGCCGAGCAAGGTGATGCGGATGCTTCCTTTAATCTTGCGTCGATGGTTTTGCTTGGCGAGGGCGGAGCTAAGTCTAGTCGTAAGGCTGGGTCATTGATGCGAAAGGCTTCTTGTTTTGGATCCAGCGATGCCAGTATTTGGATTGGCGAGACCGCGATGCGGAACGGTCAGGGTGATGTTGCAATCACGTACTTTACACGTGCCTTGGCACAAGGGGATTTGCGTGGGGCTCGTGGAATTTCTCTGTTGCTAGCTGATAGCCAATTTGGACCTGTCAAAAAGTGGGGCTCCTTAATTTCTGAAGAGTTAAAAAGGTCGGGTGTCGTGATCTAGGTTTCCTAGGCGGTAGCTGAGAGTGATCCGCTGACAAGCGAGGCGCTCAATCTCGTCCTACTCTACCGCACGATGTGAGGCTCGGCGTGCGTCGCCCGAGCACTCTTCCACCGCCGGAGTTTTCCCCTATGCCCCAACGCCGCCACGTCCTGAAGACCGCAGTCTTCGGCGCCGTCGCCACGGCTCTGGTCACCGCGCTTCCGCACGTATGGGCCGCGTCTAGTAAGCGGGT
The DNA here is from genome assembly GCF_025666195.1 of Xanthomonas sp. CFBP 8443. Taxonomy (NCBI): domain Bacteria; kingdom Pseudomonadati; phylum Pseudomonadota; class Gammaproteobacteria; order Lysobacterales; family Lysobacteraceae; genus Xanthomonas; species Xanthomonas sp. CFBP 8443. The sequence continues at coordinate 3,723,634 of NZ_CP102592.1, read as the reverse complement.
TACGCCGCTGCCGCGCGGCGCGGCGTGTGATCTCGACTTGGGGCTTCGGGATCGCGGCGACCAGGCGGCGTGACAGGTGCTGTCGCAGGGCGTGGCGGCGCTGGATACGGTGGAAGCCTGGGTGCGGGTTCCGGAGGCCGCTCCCCAATAATCTGACGGTAGGGCTGGGCGGCTATCCCGATCGTGGTAAGGGCTTGAATAAAATTCGTCGTATTTGCTGGGGGGCAGGCTGATGACTACTCTAATTAGTATAGTCGGGAAGTCATTTGATGAGCTAATGGGGCTTTTTTTCTGCGAAATCCTTGATGATGACGATTTCTATGATGTCGTCGCTGCTGAGTTGGCTAAGGACTACCGACATGCGTTGGAAAGTGTTCTGGGTAGTCTCTCCAGTAAACGTCTGCGCGCAGGTATCTGTGGCTTGGGGATAGCTTCTTCTATTGAGAGTGAGCCGACGATCAAAAGCTTCCTCCATCATGATGAGGCGTTGGTTGTCGCCGCTGCTATTGATGGCTTGAGGCGGATCGGTTCGGCGGAATGGCCGATCATTTCATCGCAACTGCACCATGCTTCTCCCTACGTCCGGGGCGCGGCGCTCAGATATGCAAAAGAAGCGCTCGGTAAGGACGCACTGCCGCTGCTGCTGACGGGCCTGGATGACAAGGATCCAATTGTTCGAGAAAACGCGATTGATGAACTGGACGGGCTTATCTCCGCTGATGACGCTTATCTGATAACGCCTTACCTGGACGATCCGGCTGCCCATGTAAGGCAGGCAGCTCAGACGCTGTTGGATTCCATTCGCTAGTCTCGGCGCTTGGCTACTTTGGGAGTTGTCGTGTTCGCCTTTCTAGGACATGGCAACCGCCCCATCTGAGTGGCATGCGTTTGCGACCGATGCCTCGCCAGCTTCCGTGGCGGATCCTGCTGATGACCTCCCGCCCGCTGCAGATCTTGCTGAGCAGCGGCTATGTAGGCGTGTGCTATCGCGGTGGCCGCTGGCGGGCCGTGTCGACGCGTTGGTCTTGGCCTCAGCTGGCGCCGTCGTCACAGCCCCCCATTCAATCCACTCCCACTCTGCCGCATGATGCAAGGCTAGCCGCGTGCGATCTTCTCGCTGCGCCCTTCCTTCCCGCGCCGGAGCCACCCAATGCACGAACGCCGCCACTTCCTGAAGACCGCCGCCTTCGGCGCCCTCGCCACCGGCCTGGCCGCCGCGTTGCCGCGCGCGTGGGCGAGCTCCAAGGGCAGCGTCGCGCCGCTGCCGCGTGGTGCGGCGCGGGTGATCTCGACCTGGGACTTCGGGATCGCGGCGAACCAGGCGGCGTGGCAGGTGCTGTCGCGCGGTGGCGCGGCGTTGGATGCGGTGGAGGCCGGGGTGAAGGTGCCGGAGGCCGATCCGAACAATCCCACCGTGGGGCTGGGCGGCTATCCCGACCGCGATGGGCGGGTCACGCTCGATGCCTGCATCATGGACCACACCGGCGGCTGCGGGTCGGTCGCGGCGCTGGAGGACATCGTGCATGCGATCTCGGTGGCGCGGCGGGTGATGGAGAAGACGCCGCACGTGATGCTGGTCGGCGACGGGGCGCTGCAGTTCGCGCTGGCGCAAGGCTTCGAGCGCACCAAGTTGCTGACGCCGTCTTCGGAGAAGGTGTGGAAGGAGTGGCTGAAGACCTCCAAGTACGCGCCGGAAGCGAACATCGAGAACCGCGCGTACCAGAAGGGCACGCTGCCTGGCGGCAAGGACAACCACGACACCATCGGCATGCTGGCGCTGGACGCGCACGGCAATCTGTCAGGGGCCTGCACCACCAGCGGCATGGCGTGGAAGATGCACGGGCGGGTCGGCGACAGTCCGATCATCGGCGCCGGGTTGTATGTCGACAACGAGGTCGGCGGTGCCACGTCCACCGGCGTCGGCGAAGAGGTGATCCGCAATGTCGGCAGTTTCGCGGTGGTGGAGATGATGCGCCAGGGCAAGAGCCCGGCCGAGGCCTGCCGCGAGGTGGTGATGCGCATCGTGCGGCGCAAGCCGCAGCTGACCCGCGATCTGCAGGTCGGGTTCCTGGCGATGAACAAGCGCGGCGAGGTCGGTGCGTTCGCGATCCAGCCCGGTTTCAGCTACGCGGTCTGCGATGCGCAGCAACAGGATCTGTTGCTGCCTGGACAGAGCCATTTCGCGGAGCCGGCCGCATGAGCGAGGTGGTGAAGATGGGGCTGGAGGTGGCCGCCGATTCGACCGGCTCGGCGCTGGCGGCGCAGGCTGGCGGGGCGATGCGGGTGGAATTGTGCGGCGGCCTGGACGGCGGCGGGCTGACGCCGTCGTTCGGCACGCTGGCGGTGTTGCGCGATCAATTGCGCATTCCGCTGTATGTGCTGATCCGTCCGCGGGTCGGCGATTTCGTGTTCGACGAAGCGGAAGTGGAGGCGATGCGCCGCGACGTGGAGCAGTGCGTGCGCCTGGGCTGCGACGGGGTGGTGCTGGGTGCGCTGGATCCGGCCGGTGAGGTCGACATGGCGACGATGCGAGTGCTGGTCGCGGCGGCGGGATCGCTCGGCGTCACGTTCCATCGCGCCATCGACGTCAGCGCCGATCCGCGGCGGGCGCTGGAGGATGCGATCGCGTTGGGGTGCGAGCGGGTGCTGACGTCCGGCGCGCGCGAGACGGCGGAGGAGGGCGCAGCGCTGATCGCGGCGTTGGTGCAGCAGGCGGGTGCGCGTTTGAGCGTGATGCCCGGGTCGGGGGTGTCCGATACCAATCTGGCGCGATTGCGGGCGCTGACCGGTGCGCGCGAGTTTCATGGTTCGGCGCGCGGGCCGCTGGCATCGCGGGCGCTGGCGCCGCATCCGCATGTGCGCAGCCTGGGCGGCGATCGCATGCAGACCGATGTGGAGCGGGTGCGGCGGATGGTGGCGCTGTTGCCGGAGTAGGGGCGCTGGTGGTTTGTGCGTGGGTGATCGGACCGCAGCGACGGTATGGGGTGGAGCGATCTTGGTTGCCGCCGATGATGCGGATTGCGGTCAGTGTCCGCGACATTGCAGAAGGAGCTTCGGCCTCTGCATGTCACCAGATCGATGGTTGGTGGCAGGCTCCGTTCGTCGCGACTGAAGTCGCTCCCACAGGGGGCTTGCGGTCGGGCTTCCTTGGGCACTGTGGGAGGGCGCCAGCCCCGCCGGTTGCCGAAGTTTGCTGCTTCGTCGTGGTGTGTGTCGCGGTTGAAACCGCTCCTACAAGGAGCTTGCAGTTAGCTGGCTGGGCGCACTGTGGGAGGGACTTCAGTCCCGGCGCTGCCGAAGTCCGCGATCGCGTCGTGGTCTGTGTCGTGGTTGAAACCGCTCCTACAAGGAGGCTTGCGGTTAGTTGGTTCGGTGCACTGTGGGAGGGACTTCAGTCCCGACGCTGCCGAACTACGCTATCGCGTTGTGGTCTGTGTCGCGGTTGGAACCGCTCCTACAAAGGGGCATGCGGTTAGTCGGCTGGCGTGCACTGTGGGAGGGACTTCAGTCCCGACGCTGCCGAAGCCCGCGATCGCCGGGGTCTGTGTCGCGGTTGAAACCGCTCCTACAGGGGAAAGTCCGCGCTGCTTTCGCTGATAGCTGCGGCGCCGGATCGCTCATTCGCGCACGGCGCGAATGCCGCTTCGCGCAGCCCCATGCGCGGTGACGCCGCCGACATCGCCAAGGCGCCTCATGCCGGCGCGCGATCTCATCTCATTGCTTGCCATCAAGCTTCGCTGCAGCAGCAAGCAGCCGCTTCGGATCCAGCACCACGTGCTTAATGCGTGTCCGTTTCCAGGTGTAGCTGATGTGCACCAGGCCATCGCGGGTCTGGATCACCGCCGGATAGGAGAATTCGTCCTTGGCGCTGTCTTCCAGCGTCAGGACGCGGGTCCAGTGGGTGCCGTCGTCGGACAGGGCCACCGCCAGCGTGCCGCGGCCGTCCCACCAGTCCTTGCCCGCTTCGGTGGGGTTGTAGACCAGCAGCGAGCGGCCGTCGGCCAGCACCACGGCATCGGTGCCGGAGTTGGGGTTGGCCAGGTCGAGCAAGGTCATCGGTTCCCAACTGCGGCCGTGGTCGCGCGACCAGGTGCTGAACACGTGGTTCTGCTGGCTGCGGCCGATCGCCTGCACGCGGCCGTCGGCATGCACCAGCACGCTGGGCTGGATCGCGCCGATCCGCGCCGGGTCGTTCAGTGCCGGGCCGCGGGTCCAGTGCGCGCCGTCGTCGTCGGACCACTCCATGTGCGCGACCCAGCCGGCATCCTCGCTGCTGCTGGGGCTGAGGATGCGCCCCGTCGCCAGTTGCACCGGTTTGTTCTTGATCGGGCCGAGGATGCCCTCGGGCAGGCGCTCGGGCGCGGACCAGTGCGCGCCGCCATCGGCGGAGGTGATCTGCATGCCCCACCAGCGCTTCGGGTCGGGGCCGATCTTGTAGAACAGCCGCAGCGGTCCGCGCGCCGGCTGGAACAGCACCGGGTTCCATGCCGGCAGCGGGGCGCCCTGCGGCTGCGCGCCATCGGCCACGCGCTGCGCCGGCTGCCAGCCCCGGGCGTTGCGGCGTGCGACCCAGATGCCGACGTCGTCGGCGCCTTCGTGGCGCCCGCCGAACCACGCGGCGAGCAGGCCGTCACGGGTTTCCAGCAGGGTCGAGGCATGGCATTGCGCGGTCGGCGCCTCGGCATTGACGAATTCGCTGTAGACGATGGGCGAGGGCGGGGCCGACGACGGCGCGGCCGGCGCAGGGGCGGCCATCGCGCGGACGGCGAACAGCGACAGCAGCGGGAACAGCAAGGAACGCAGCATGGTGGTCCTGTCCTGGCCGGGTTTTGACGATACCTCTCTATTATCAATTAAATACCACATGCCGCGGTTGGCGCGAGCAACCGGCTGCCCGATGACCGGGGTGGAAGTGTTCCGCGACGGCGCCTGGGCACCGGTGGCGCAGGCGATCGGGCGCATGGAGGTCGATCACTTCCCGGCAATCAGCGCCTCGCGCATGAGCCTGATCTTGTCCGGCGCGGATGCAGCGCAGATCCGCGAGTTCCAACTGTTCGACATGGGCGCTGCCGCTACGCGCTGAACCTGCCCATCCGCACCTACGCCGCCAACCAGCGCCGCGAGAGCCAGGGCCAGCTGACCCTGACCACCACCAACAGCCACGCGCGCTTCGTGCTGCCGCCGGCGGTGGCGCAGATCAAGCCCTATCCGCAGGTCAACGTGCACCTGCAGCAGGCGGCCGAGAGCGCGGCGCTGGACCACAGTTGCAACATGCACAGCCCGCGCCCGGTCATCCGGGCGCGGGCTTGTTCGTGTGGCGGTGGGCCTGGTTCGAGGCTCGGGTGCGATGAGCGAGCTTGGCGCCGTTGTCCGTGCAGCCGCCCCCGGTGGGTTGATCCCCGATCGGCCGGCTACTGGAAGCGCATCACGCGAACAACTCCACGGCGGCATCGCTCCACGCATGGCCGTGCACACCCCACGGGCTGTCTTCCGCAGCCGGCGGGAACCCGGTGCGGCAGTAACCGCGCTTTGCCTCGAAATCGAACACCGCATGCGGATAGCCGTTGATCAGCAGCACCACCTTCCTGCTGTCCTGGGACCAGCCGATCTGCACTTCGGAAGGTGTTTCTTTGTCGGCGACGTCGGCAGCGTTGTAGATGTGCAGGGCGTCCTGGATGGGGTTGTCGTGCGCCGACGTGTCGAGCGCATAGAAATAGCCGGTGTCGCCATCGTCTTCGAAGACGGCAACGAAGGCGTCCTGCGGCGCTTGCGCCTCGACGACCAGGGCGGTGCCGACGATCAGTTCGCTTTCGGCAGTGACGGTGATGGGCATGTTGGTTCGCGCTCGGATGCTGGATAAAACGCGCCGCTGCTCGGCGCGGCGTGGTCGTCAGACGGTCGGTCCGCCACGACCAAGGCTGTCCTGATGTCGCTGCGTCGCGTCCTGCGCAAGCTGCTGCTCCTGCGCTCGGTTGAAGGCCAGCGATTGCTGCGACGTTTCCTGCAGCGGGGGCGCAGGTTCGTTGGTATTGACCGACACCCTGAATCCCGGCGTGGTCCCGGTCACCCACAGCGTGTCGCCCGCCATCCGCACGCCACCGATGGTGCTGGCGTCCGTCATGCCCTCCTGTTTGCTCAGCAGCATGGCGCGGGCCACGTGATCGTCCGAGACCTGTGGCGGCGTATCGCTACGGAGCTTCGCGAAGAGCGCCTGATCGTGCGGGGGAAGTTGCCCTAAGGCCGGTGCCTGTTTGTCGGGGTGCTCGGCAGCGGCGGCCGTCGTTGAGCCGCCCGCCGGCAGGGAGGCATGCGGTTTGGGTTCCGCTGGTTTGGACTCGCCCTTGATCGCCGGGCTCTGGCCGTCCAGCGCCGGTTGTTGCGCCTGCTTGATCTCTGCGGCGGTCGTGATGGCCTTGGGCACCATCTTGCTGTCGGACAGCAAGCCGTCGCGGCCATCGTCCATCATCGTCACGATCGCGCTGTTCGGGCCCGGACGGCCGGTCTTGGGATCGGGCTGCAGCATCAGGGAGTACGGCTTGCCGGCATCCAGGCCGTCGTGGGCGTGCGTGCGGGCGACGGCGGCCGTGGCGGCGTCGATCTCCGCGTCGGTTCGCGCGATCCCGGCGCCGGCATAGGCGCCGGCCACCATGCCGCGCATCGTCGTGGCTTTCGGCAGCGTCGGATTGGCCTGCGCTTCGGCCGCCATGGCCGCGTACTCCTGCAACCCGGCCTGCTGGCTGCGGTGCACTTCGTTCAATTCGTCGCGGACGTTGCCCTGGGCCTGGTTGGTGCCGTAGATCATGCCCGGCGTCGCCCACTCGCCATTGGCGCCGCGGGTGTAGGTGTGGCCATCGGACGCCTGCAGGGAGTCCGTCTGCGCGCTGGCGTGCTTCACTGCGGCCGGCATGTCGCCGTGCTGGTGCCAGCCGAACTGGTTGTAGGCCACTTCGTAGCGGCCAGCGATCGCGGCCGGCGTGTTGGCCGCGTTCTGGGCGATGATCAGCTTCGAGGCCTGGTCCAGCTCGGCCGCGCGTTGCGGGGTGGCGATTTCGGCATGGGTGACCTTCATGCCGTGCTCGATGTATTGGTCGACGACCGTCCGCGACCAGCCATGGGTCTGCGGATCACGGACCCAGTTTCCTTCCCCGTCCAGGCTGCGGGCTTCGCCTTTGCCGGATGGGATGGAATAGGGATTCTGCGGCTGCGACAGATTCGCCAGTCCCAATTCGTAGGACGCGTTGGCGGACTTGTAGTTCAGTTGGTTGGCCAGCACGTCTCCGGCCACATATCTGACCTTGCTGTAGGTGGCGCTTCCGCTGTCCGGCGATGCCGTGGTGGTCGTGGCCTTGATCTGTTGCGTCTCGGCCACCCGCGACCAGGTGCCTTTCGCATCGTTGGGATCGCGGCTCCATTCGTTGCCGTCCCGGTCCTTCTGGGTGAAAACGCTATCGATGTCCTTCTGTTGCGCCCATTTCTCGCCAAGGAAGGCACCGCCGACGCCGCCAGCCACGCCGCCGATCGCCGACGTGACGAGCGCGCCCGGACCGCTTGGCGAGCCGCCCGCCAGGCCGTAGCCGGCACCGGCCAGGAAGCCGACCGCGATACCGCCGCCGATACCGCCGACATTGCGGCCGATGAAATGGGTCTTGGCCGACTCCGCCCCTGTCGTATTGCCTTGCGCCTCCAGCTTCACCACTTGATGGCCGGTGGTGGAGAAGTCGTACGCCAGCGCGGCCACCGCGATCACGGTCCCGCCTTTCGCCAGCATGCCGGGGCGCAGGCCCTTGGACGCCGCCACCGCTTCACCGGTGATGGCCGCTTCTCCCACCGACGCCGCAGGTGCACTGAATCCGGTGGGCGCACGGGTCAAGCCCGCGTTTGCCAGTTCGGCAGCGGGCGGGAACTTGGCGGCATCTGCGCCGAGGGTCGCGGCAGCCTCCTGCGACAGCGAGACCTTGGTGACCTTCGCTCCCACGTTGTCTGGCGACACGAAGATGCCCTTGGGCGCCGCCTCGATGAACTGCGCCTGCACCTTGGGCAGCACGGCATCGGCGCCACCTTGGGCGTAGAGCGTTTTCAGTTCACTTACCGGCTGCCCGCCCAGGGTTCTGACGTTGGGGTTCTCCAGCACGGCGGGCAGTTCCACCTTGCCGAAAACCCGCTCTACGTTGGCGTTGGTGGCGACCACTTTGATGTCGCCGCGCAGCGAACCCGCGAACTCGTTGGAGGCTTCGCCCCAAAGGGAGCCTTCCAACGAAGTTGCACTCTTGGCAACAGCCTTGGGGTTGCCATATAGAAAATCTTCAGTAGAAAGCTTGGCCTGATCGAGGCCCTGGCCCTGTCCTTTGAATATGCGCGTTGCCGTGTCTTTGATGGCTGCTACGGTTTCCTTGTCGCCAAGAAATTGTGCTCGTGGCGTGTTGTTGATGATGGGCTCGCCCGTCTTGCTCGCAAGTTCCTTGGCGATCACCTCAGACGATACGGTGCCGACCGGGCGGCTATAGAGGATGCCTCCTTCGCCTACGGCTTTGGCGGGGTATTGACGCGCGATCGCCTGGATTTCCTCCAGTGATTGAGCTTTTCTGATTTGCTCGATCTGTTTGGAATAGTCGTCGCTCATGCCGTGGCTCCGTCATCCGTGACTAGAATCCATCCATTCCTGAAGAGGATCTGGCCCATGAAATGGGCGTCCGGATACTCGTTTAGAACGGATGGCCTATTCGAAAAGTGGATGCCGGCAGCGATCAGTTGAGCAATCAGTGCCTGAATGGTGCTTGCTTCTGCTGAAGTGAAGACCCGGCATGAGCCTAGCATCGGCATTCCGATGTCGCCGTCGCGGCCATATCCGAATGACACTATTTCAATGTTGTAGTCATTGCCGTTGGGTAGAAATGCATCTCGAATTTCACCGAAGTACTCTTCGCCACCTACCTCGACGGCGAACGTCTCATGACCCTGTTCATCCATGATGCCGCGCACGCCGCCTGAGAATCTGGCGCGGCCCTCCGGGAATTGCACCCAATCGAAGGTGGAGTGGTTGGATAAGTCCATGCCTAGTTTTCCATGTTGGGTCATCGGAAATTACAACCTTGCAAGCGGGCTTCCAGTTGCCAGGTCCCGATCAGGCGGTTCGCTTGGTGCCCGACCTGCGAAGCCCTACTCTACGACTCGGTGATAGCTTCTGCCATCACAGCGGTGATTTCAAGAAAGACGCCGATGGTCGGGATCTGAGGTGGTTCCACCATCCGCGACTAGAACCCAGCCATCCCTGAAGCTGACCTGGCCCATGAAGTGGGCGCTTGGATACTCCGTCAACAGAGACGGTCTATCCGAAAATTGAGTGCCGGCAGCGATCAATTGAGCGATCAGTGCCTGAATGGTGTTGATTTGAGCTTGCGAGAAGATCTGACATCCACCAAGCATCGGCATTCCTAGACATCTTTCGCTGCCGTAGCCGAACGAGACCACTTCAATGTTGTAGTCATTGTTGTTGGGCAAGAAGGCTCTGTCGATTTCTCCAAAGAACTCGTTGCCATCTACCTCGACAGCGAACGTCTCGTGCCCGAGCTCGTCAACGCCGCGGACCAAGCCGAAAAATCTGGCACGTCCCTCCGGGAATTGCACCCAACCGAAGGTGGGGTGGTCATGTAAGTCCATGCTCATCGTTCCCTGTCGGACGATCGGAAATTCTGACGTCATGCACCCATTGAAGGCAAGTAGCCTATCGGGGAAGGCCCATTGCTCAAAGCCAGACAGCTGCTCAAACGATCCTCGTCCATTCAGTGCCATCGAAAGACATAAGATCGGACTCGCCATTCGACCACATCACGTCACTGGTGGCGCTCAACTGGTAACAGGACGCTGGACGATCATCGCCGAAGTTCACAGGCTCTAATTGCGATTGTTTCAGCCGATAGACATTCGACATGGTAGAGGCGTAAAGGGTGTCGATAAACCATTCAAGATCCAAGATATCATCGGAGACTGCTATTTGATCGATGACGCTCCACATATCCTTGCGCCCTTGCAGCAGCACCCCGCGGTGGCCCGCTATGTACACCGTTCCATCAGGCGCGCACTTGACCGATGTGAGCGTCACCGCCGTTGGCGATTCGCAAGGGTGCCAGTCATGTCTGTCGAATCGCCATATCGCGCCATCCCGGCCGACTGCATAGATTTCTGTATTTGAAAAGCCATGAATCGCCTGCGCATCGAACGTTTCCGGTAGGCCATCATCGATCCGTATCCAGCGTTTGGGGCCGTCAAAGCGGTACACCATGCCCCTCAGGCCAACCGCAAAGGCTTGTCCGTTGATCGCCGCCACGCTGCGAATACCGCCGGCTCTTGGCGCTTGGGGTGCAGGTGTGCTGTCGTCGAATATGTCGCCGGCAGTGGTGCCGCTTGCCATGATGGCTGAGTAATAGCCGGCGCCAGATATGGCAATGAGTCCTAGCTCAGGCTGAGAAACAATGGCTAACGAATGGGCATCATAGTTGGCCTCACCTCTGGTAAAAGTGCCGTCCTTGTATCTGAACGTAATGGCATGTGGAATCTCATCGGCTTCTTTTTCAAGGTCTACGGCATAGATATAACCAAGGCCGGGTAGACGTACTGCCGCAGTGCGCATGATGAGGCCATTCAACGGTGTTTCAGGCATGTGGAGCTTCCTCGAAAATAAATCTTATAGGGCGGTGGTGCACGCTGTTGTCGCTTGCGCTGCACCGGCACGGCGTACAGCCGCCTGCTGCGAGCCGATCTTCCCGCGGGGGCCAAGATCGCGGCCCTAGGCTCAGGCGGAGCCCTTGACCGAAGGCACGCATATCCAGGGACGTGCGGTGGGCGGTGGGCGCGCCGATCTTGATGGCGCTGCCACAGTGGAAAGCGAGTGTTCGACCTTGGCGTGGTCCAGCCTTGAGCTTGCTCGCATCGTCCATTGGCAGCGGAAGAGTTTTGTATGCCGGTCAGCGGCTTGCCGTCGAGCAGCGAGGGATCGAGCAGCTTAGCGCACCGTCGGTCATAAGCGTAGTTGAGTACACTTCAAGGCAAACGCGCCAATAGATCCGAAGCCCTAGCGATGCGCACCACTACTTACCAGCACCCCCAGAGGCCGACATTTCTTCAGGGCTGCTTCTATTGGAAAGGGCATGGGTACCACTATTCCAACTCCGCACCTGAAGGGATGGTGTCGCCAGATGGATGCTTGAGCGACAATCCCTGGATCGCGCTTGCGTCGATCATGGAGTGTGCGAAGCATGGGGATTACAGTCACGTATCCCAGCTGAAAAAGTGGATAGTGGACAAGGACAACGATCCGACCCTGGTGTCGGCCTGCCTGGGTTTGACCGCCGATTCAGGGCTTGATGCGGACCTGGAGTTCCTCGCCGAACTCATGATCGACGGGCCCCGCTATCTGCGCATCGAGGCCAGCCTAGCGGCGCAATGGTCAGGGGTGCTCTGGTTGATCCCCTTCATGGTCGAAGCCTGGTGTTCGCTTGATCGGCGCGCCGACCGGGACGCCATCGAGGCGAACATATCCAACCTGCTCGATGTCCGTGAAGGCGAGCCAGCGTTCTTCGATACCGGCTTGGGCGAGGCCGACTACAGGCGGGCTGTCGAGGCGCGACTTGCCGCGTTGAGCGATACCCATGGCAGCGACCGAGTTGCAGTCCTGGCGGGCGAGCCCGTCGATATGGAGAAGCAGGTCTGGTTGATGAGAAAGGCGCTTGTTCCCAAAGGCAACGACGAGTGGATCGATTGGAGTGATTTCCTGCTCTGGCGGCGCAAGTTCGAGGTGTATTCGGGCGTCGATTGTTCGGGGTTCTACGGGGAAAGCGCCGAGTTCCTGCCGCGCAATGCGGCCACCATCCTGGACAAGTACATGTCCTCGCCCATGCGTTTCGATGTAGGGAAGCGCTACTTCTTTGGGAACCTGGTTCAATAGCAGGCAGCAAGCGCGCCTGGATGCCTACTAGCGCTAGGTGCCCTGCGGTGGGCACACCTGTGCAAGTGAAGTTTGTGGCTGGGTCGCTGAGCGGCGAGCGCGTGTTCTGTCGCCCTACGGATGCGCTGTGCGTGGGGTGGCAGTCGGCAAAGCGCTGAGTCCTTTGGACGTGGTAGCAGAAGCAGCAGCACAATGGCGAGGTCGTGTGCCGGCTTTTGTCTGCCCAAGCCGGCAATCAGCAACCCCTATGCCCAACGCTCAAACGGGTGCTCTAATGCCGGAGCCGCCATCGGCTTACCGTCCTGGAGCAAAACCTTGAACGCCCATCGTTTTTTTGTCGCAGCTCTGTCCGCTTGCCTGACCACGTTGCCCGGGCTCGCCGCCGCCGCGACGCAGGCGCCCGTCGCGCCGGCGACTGTGATGATGCTTGGCTCGTTCCACTTCGAGAATCCGGGGCGGGACATGGTGAAGTTCAAGGTCTCCGACGTGATGTCGAAAGACAACCAGGCCTACCTTGCGGGCCTTGCCGCACGGATCGCCGCGTTTCGCCCCACCGACGTACTGGTGGAGTGCGAGCCGTCCGAGCAGGCGAACTACGACGCCGCGTTTGCCCGCTACCGCGACGGTCAGTCGACCCTGCCGGCTAACGAAGTCCACCAGATTGGCTTCCGCGTCGCCAAAGCCTCGGGGATTGCGGGAGTGACGTGCTTCGACGAGGGCCAGGTCGGCTGGGAAGCCGATCCGATGTTCGATTTCATCAAGGCGAACGACCCGGCCATGCAGGCGGCGATGGATGCCACGTTCAAGGATCTTTCCGCGCGCGCCGATCGCGAGCAATCGACGTTGCCGCTGCACGAGCTGCTGCGCCTGACGAACGATCCCGCGCGCGACCGCGAAAACAAGAATCTCTACATCCGCACCAATGCCGTGGATGCCGGTGGCAGCTTTGCCGGTGCCGACGCTGCGGCCAGTTGGTGGCACCGCAACTTCCGCATGTATGCCAACGTGCAGAAGGCCGCCCAACCCGGCCACCGCGTGCTGGTGATTGCTGGATCCGGCCACACCGCGATCCTCAAGGACCTGCTGGCGATCGACATGCAGCGCACTGCCGAGGACGTGAGCGGGTATCTGGCGCCGTAAGTCGACCTGGCGTTAAGGGCAATGGTGGGGCTCGACAGTGGGGCCAGAGGAATATGTGCTTGAAACTGATATTTCCTCTGGCCGTTGTTGGCGATCCTCATTGGTGTGGTAACCGTGAAGATCGCGCCATGCGCGCGTTTTGCAGACCAACGCCGCTGCACGATGTTGATTGCCAAGAACTAAAGCTGGGGAAACCTCAAAATCTGCGCCCTGTTTTCCCAATTTAATCCCCCGACGCCAACCACCGACCTCCAGCCATGACCAAAGTTCTGATCCTCAGTGTAAGCGCCGGCAATGGCCACGTGCGCGCAGCGCAGGCGCTCGCTGCCGCCGCACACTCTCTCGCTCCCTCGTGCACGGCTGTACATATCGACGCCATGGCCAATGTGTCAGGGGCGTTCCGCAGTGTCTACGCCGATTGGTACATCCAGCTCGTGAATCGCGCGCCCGAACTCTGGTCGTATCTGCATCAGCGCAGCGACGTCACGCCGCACCACGCGGCGTCGCAGCGCTTGCGCCGCGGCATCGAGCGACTGAGCACCGGCGCGCTGCTGCGCGAGATTCGAAACGCGAAGCCCGATGCCGTGATCTGCACCCATTTCCTGCCGGCCGAGTTGCTGATGCGCGAACGCAGGAACGGTCGCCTCGACTACCCCGTCTGGTTGCAGATCACCGACTACGACCTGCACAACATGTGGCTCGTTCCCGAGATGACCGGCTACCTGGCGGCGAACGAAGAGGTCGCGTTCCGGCTTCGCGCACGCGGCATTCCGGCCGACCGTGTGCACGTCACAGGAATTCCGGTGATGCCGGCATTCTCGAAGCCCGACGCCCCTGCGCTGGAGCGCGACGCTTGCGCGGCCGCCCTGGGGCTGGAGCCATCGCATGCCACGCTTTTGATGGCGTCAGGCGGCGCTGGCGTTGGCGATCTTGCGAGCATGGTCGAACGTGCATTGGGCATGGCAAGCGATTTCCAGGTAATCGCCGTGGCGGGCCGCAATGCCGAAACGCACGCCAGACTGGCGGCGCTGGCGCTTCGCCATCCGGGCCGGATGATTGCGGTGGGCTTCACCGACGAGATGCACAAGCTCATGGCCGCTGCCGATCTGGTCGTCACCAAGCCCGGCGGCCTCACCGTGTCCGAATGCCTGGCGCTGGGCAAGCCGATGCTGCTGATCTCGCCGATCCCTGGCCAAGAAGAACACAACGCAGGCTTCCTGATGGAAGAAGGCGCGGCATGGCTGGCCTACGATGACATTGGCCTCGACTACAAGATCGAACGGTTGATGGCCGATCGGCCGAAATTGCGAACCATGGCCGCGTGCAGCCTTGCGCTCGGCAAGCCCCAGGCCGCAGCGACGGTGCTTCAACGTGTGCTGCAGAGCGTGCCCGCATGATGCGGGCTGCAGATAGAGCGCCCATCCGCCGCACACTGGTCTACCTGGCCTCCGAGGGGGCTGCCATCCCAAGAGAGTTCATCGACACTGGTTGTATCTCAGCCTAGCCGTTGAACCGCCGTATGCCCTCTAGCGCCTGAGTTAAGCCGGCCTGCGAAGCGGGTTCGGCTTGACTGAATTGTTAGGCAGCAGCAGCCCGAAAGCGCCGAGCTGCCCGCTCGAATGCAAACGCCAAACCTGGTTGAAGGTATGGCTTGCTCTCCGCAAACAGCCAAGATGCCAGCAGGTCAGGGGCAAAATCCGGCTCGCCACGTGATGTCAGAGAGAATAGCTGCCTGTGAACGCGATGTTGTATCTCATTGAGGTCGCGGAGCAACCTGGGGTTGGTGACGCCAGGGCCTTGGAACTCGTATGAGGAACGTCCAAGGATGGTGAGTTCGTGACCCAATAGCGTAAGGAATTGGGCTTGCTCTGCAGGCGAGAGGTTCGAAAGAAGCTTTTCACAGGCTTGCTGGGTCATTGCCGATTCTGCCTAACTACTGTTCGACGAAAAAATGTGTGTAAAACGGGCGTGTAATACTTCAACGAATTGTCAGGCACCAAATCCACCCACGAGAGGAGCGGGGAATGGGCCACGGTAGTCGGTGCCCGCAACGGGCTCAGCACGCCACCCGACGAAACCGCTAAGTGCCACGTGCTGAAGTTGAGCGACACATCCTAGGATGGTGCCAGGCTCGTCTGTGTCGTACAGAAACACCAGCATTCGGTCATGGGCATCGATGGCAGCCAGCTTGTCCCGATCCAGTGCGTAGTAGCTCCTGTCTCCGTTGCCCGCCCAGCCACAGGCATTGAAGTCGCACCAGACGAATGGCATTTGCTGGGTTGGTAACTGACCTTCCATTTAGGGCCTACTATTTGACGATAAAATGGTGTGAATCCAGCGGGTCGGGTTAGAGATTGCAGAGCGCATCGTGTGTAGCCTGGCGCCGCCTCTCTAAAAGCCGCGGCATATGCTGGGAGGGTATGTGGCCACACACAACGGGTGCCTCGGCGGGCGGCGGGCGATTCAATCCTTGCCGGCTGCCGTGACCACCAATTGGCCATCGCGCACTGTGATGCGCAGCGTGCTGCCGATGGTGAAGCCCAGTTCCTCCATCCAGCGGCCGCCCAGGCGCAGCGCCGGCGTGCGCTTGCCGTTGACGGAGTGGCCGCAGCCGACGGTGCACTGCTGCGGCGGGCGTGGGCGGCGGGGTGCGCGCGATGCGCGGGCACGATCGGCGGCCTCGGCGGCGGCGACCTGTTCGGGCGTCAGCATGGGGATGAGCGCCGATTCGGCGATCGTCCACTGTGGGCAGTGGCGATGCTTGTGCGACTTGCGCTTGCGGGGAGCGGCGGGGCGGGGTGACGGTTGACGCATGGCACAGCCTCCTTGGCAGACAGGAACCCGCGCCGAACGGCGACGGGATGTCGGGAGGCTAGAAACCGCAGAGAGCCGGCGGGCGTATTCCCCTTGCGGGTGTTGTATTAGCCGCCCTCCCGACGCAGACAGCGCGTCGGCTTGTCCCTGCGAATTGCAGGCACAAAAAACCCACCGGTTTGACGGAGGTGGGTACCGCTCTCTGAGGAGTTTCTAGGCTCCTTGGAGGGAATGGTGCTACTGGATTTTAGGAATGTCAACTGGATTCGAGGCTGTAACGCGAAGACGCGTTTTCAAGGGGGGCTGGCCTCGATATCTCTTTACGTCAGCTTAGACGAATTGTAAGCACGCATACTGCTTACTCGGCCAGCCGCGGCTGGTTAATGACGCCGAATGGTATATGGACAGATGGCACGACCGCGCTCGCTGATTTTAGATGGCCAGACTGATCATCGAAGAATATGTGGGGCTTGAGTACCCCAAGAATCTTGCTTTTCTCGATGCCGCCGAGAAAGAACGCATCGTTTGCCATGACGCCCCACTTCTTTAGCGTATTTAGGGCGCGCTCATGGGACGGCGCGTTTCGAGCCGTGACAATCGAAACGCGAATGCGATTCTCATAGTCTGGGTGAGACGCCTTGTACTTTTCCTCCGCTGACTGAATCTTCGACACCCTGACGAGAAACTCCTTCAATGGACCGGGGTTGTGTGCTTGCATGACGTTCCGAACTTCGTGCGCGTGGAACTCTGTTAGACCAGATTGCTGCATAACAGACTCCGATTCGTCGCCGGCCAAGACACCATCGAAGTCGAACGCGATACGAAGCGTCTTGTCTTCGTCGTCGTCGCTGAACTGCGAATCCAGGACTTGGCCCGCAGGGTGTCCCGCTTTGATAGCAGCGTCTACGTCATTTTTATTGGCGGAAAGGAAGAGCGCAATGTTGAGTGCGGGAATGTATTCGTAAGGAGATCGGCCCTGCATAAAAATGGCCCGTGTCATGCCGAGCCCGTAGTGCTCAATGGTTTTCATGACGCGGAGTCCGGTGTCCGGATCGTTGCGAGACAGTAGCACTACCTCTACAAAGGGGTCTGCTTGGTCGGGACTCAAGTCATTGATCGAAAGCAGCCGTTTGATAAAAGGGAAGGCGATGCCCTTCGGCAAAGCGACGTTGAGATTCTTCTCTTGAAACCTGCGGTATTCCTCTTCTCCGTGGCTCTTAAAAACGGTGTCAGAGTCCCCTAGGTCAAAGACCGCACTCGATGCCACGCCAATCACCAGCCGGTTGTCCAGTTCGTAAGGCATTATAATCTCTGTTCCGTTTGTTTCTGCGCGTTAATGTCTGAGGTGCGCCGCGTGCCGTAGGCACGTCGGGTTAGCCCGCGATCCGCTCAAAGATGAGAGGTAGCCCTTCATGCGACTTCCACATGGCCAGAGCAGATAGTGCCAGTGGAAAGAGCATGTCGAGCAACCAAAGACTGAGAAAGCGTGCCCTCAATCGCCAAGAGAGACGACTAGCCTTTGCTACCGTTAAGCGCCAATGTCCAATCAAAGGGCGCATCTCTTCGTGGAGCTGAGAAGTATGCTCCTGAATGGACGCGAGCTGACCCTTCGTATTTTTAATTGCTTCTTGGAAAGCAACCTGCGACTGCATGTCGCTCTCGATCACTATACTGCCCAACCTACTCGTGGCGTTGGTGACTTGCTCGCCGGTGGAATTCACGTGTGCTTCAAGCATCTTGACGAGTTCCAGGTATGGCGCAACCAAGAACCGCTCGCGTTTGAATTTCCAGGCAGCGTAGTCAACAGATGCATAAAGAACGAATCCAGCGAGAAAGTACAAAACAACGACACAGGCAAGGCCCTTCGTTATTACGACGCCAAGTGTTGAACCGGTAACAGTTTGAAGGCCCAGAAATCCGTTCACCTGCAGGTCGAGTGCAGCGATAAGAAGTGCTCCAAAGCTCGCTGCGACTAGGTTCCTCTTCGCCTTGCGCGCCTCATCACTAAATGGATCTTGAAAAACTACGTCATTGAGGTTGTTGTCGGTGATTGCTTTGTAGACGTCAGCACGAATAAATGACATGAGTTCCCTATGGCGGGTCAACGCCTAAATTAATCCAACTCAACAAAGGGTGCGGAGGAAATATGTGCTTGAAGTGGATGCTTACTCTGGCTGCTTTGTTGGCTGGTTATTAAACAGCCTTCCCAGAATTGAAGATTGAACGCTTGGGTGGAATTCCTCATACATTGTATTGAAGCGAACGTTGTTCTTTTCTTTTGGCTTTGGGATGCGAAATTGCTCGGTGACTAGCCACTTGATGTTGCGACCAGTAGCGACCAGCGGGCTGTTAGTTATAATTATCTCATCCGCGACAACGCCAATCGCTTTAACAAAGATATCAGGACTGGTTGGTGAGAATGACTTCAGATAAACTATATCGCCAACTTTAAGTGATCGGATGAACTGATGTAACTCAGGAGCTTTGGTGCAGTCCCAGCCAGGTCCCGCAATATTGCCTGAAATGAACGAATCGCTTACATCCTCGTCGTAGTAAGCGCCTATTCCAAAGATCGCCATAAGCTCCCATCCCTTCCTTGATTCTAACTTCTTAATTAAGCCGCGCCGCGAAGCGGGTCTGCTCGCATGTATTGTTAAGTGATTGAGTCAAGAAAATATCAGCCCAGCGTCAGTGGTTAGTGGTTCTGATCACGTTCGCGGTATCCTACGTGTAACGGGTCAGGTTCACTTAGGAAGTCAACCTGACCCCGTTTCTGCTAGGGGCGTTGCCCATAACGGCTGGCGACTGTTGAGAGCTCTTTCCAAGAAGCACCAGGCCCAAAGAAACGCGTGGCAATCTTATCTCCCACCTCTTCTACACGAGATAGCACGAACTTGCGTACCTTTGCTACTAGATTCATGAAATTTCGAACGGTTTGTTTGGAGTCGCATAAGAGAACAACTGAAATGGTCGCAAAGCCGTTAATTGAGCCCCCAATTGGAGCATGTAGGTAAATGTGTTCGCCCTCTTCATCGGCCACGGCGTGGGCAAAGAACGTATTGCGGATCGTCCTTATGCCGGCATGGGTCTCTAGGTTGGTGGGAGTTAAGTCGGAAATTGACTCAATGCGAAGGCGGCGATAGCGCCCCGGTGAGAAACAGCGCATATATGTAATTACCGCAAAACAGTAATTGCTTCGCGTAGAAGTGGTGCTTCCAATCCGTGCCACCCTGGAATTGCGAGCACGCCCGAGAGAGCTGTGAACTAGCTTAAGTGCCTGATCCACTTCTCTGAGCCGGTGATCAAGCAACAGCCATTCCTCAAGCTCGCGCTTGTGTGTGTCATCAAACTCGGTAATGGAGTATGGAGGTCGCTTCATACGTACCTAACGTCCAATCGGGGGTGGCTCAGAAATCGGGGCGAATCAACCTGACCTCGTTTTCGCATACTTTTTGCTGATCTTCTCAGTTTTGAATGCAGAGCCTCGACTTTTCAATTGTCTTCTTTAATGTGTATATCGCAATTTCAAATTCAACAGCGCCCTGGTTGATGAACCTTAATGCATCAAGGCTTTCAGATAGCTTAGGAAGGTCTTGTTTAAGTTCCGAACACGTCATTTCATCGAATTCAGCTTGAATTTCCTCTTGGGCTTGAATTAGGTTTGCTTGGTCGTCTGCAAATGCCGGGATGGATATTATAAGGGTTGTGAGAAAAATAATAAGTTTCATGGAATATCCTTTGATGGGGATGGTGAAGATATCACTTGGCGTCTAATTGGTGCCTAACGTTTGACTTAGGCTGGTTGCTATAGGTGGGTCTGCTTGAAGTGGGTGCTTGTCCATCTCTCGCATGCAAGCCAATATTGCTTGGTTATTCATTGTGCTGTTGCTCCGATGGCTTGGCGCCAGGCGGCTCAAAATCCTGATGGCAGAAAAAATTTATTCTGATGACTTAAGCGGACTGCCCTAGGGGCGCTTGAAGCAAGGATTAGTCATCGCCGGGAGGCTCCGGAGTAACAATCGTGAAGGCTTTACTGAGGGGAAAAATGTGCTTTGGAATGTCTGTAGGTTCATCAACAAGGCGAAGCTGGTTAAAGCGTGCACCGAACACTTCATCGATGACCAAAGGAACGAAGGTCTCGGCCTCCACCTCAATCGATTCACCGACTAACGGGGTCAGGTTCACTTATTTATCGGTTGAGTTGGATGATTTGCGCGGGCGGTATGCGGGCTTAATGCCTGCGAAGCACTGGGTTTTGGCTTGGATTCTGTAACTTGTCAGGTTCACTTAGGAAGTCAACCTGATCCCGTTTCTGGCGTGCAATTCTCGTAATCGAGGTTACTAGAGTTTCCCTGATAAGGCCTAACACCCAAGTTAAGCCGCGTCGCGAAGCGGCGTCGGCTTGGACGAATTGTTAGCGCCCGGACTCAGACACGCTCAAGCACGACAAGAGCGTACCGCTGACCGCGTGGCTCGCCCTTTGCATCAAACCACTCGCAGTAGGCGTCACCTTCTTCCACCCAAGCAACGGTCATCTTGGGGCCGCCACTCTTAAGCGACACGATGGATCCCGGAACAATGTCATTCGCCATTTGAAGCTCCTTGGTTGGGTGCAATGAAACTGGAAACGGGGGCTAACGCCTGAGTTAAGCCGACCCGCGAAGCGAGTTCGGCTTGAATGAATTGTTAGGTTGCGAGCAGCTTGATATCGGGCATCTGCCAAGGCTCAAGCTGGGAACCCATATGATGAGATAGATCGTCTCTGAGTCGGTGCAGTAAGGCGCCAAGTCGATCTGAATCGGTGAACTCGTCTTTGGCAATATCAGTCAGTTTGAGCAGACTTTCATCCGCATCATTCACGACGTTTATTCGCATCCTCTCGTCATAGTCATAGATCTCTGCACCGCAATGCAACGGGAAAAAAGCTCGTCGCACAATGTCGAGAGCCATCTGTCCTGATACTTGAGTCACGTCAATCCCTCCCTTGCAACCTAACTACTATTCGACGACAAAATGGTGTGTAAAACGGGTGTGTAGCGCGCCGATACCGTCACCTTTCGGAGCAGCACGCAGCCTGAATTCAATCTTTCGCCAGTTGCACTGCCGCATAATCCCTGCGTCTAACCCCACCGCCATCCCCAGTGCATCCCCGCACCAGGCCGACGCTATCACTTGTTGACGGCCGTCACAAGTTAAAGGCCGCTCGGCGTAACCGCCGGCGGCCCTAATTTGTAGACAAGTTGTTTGATGCCGCGCCACCCAGACTTACCGGATGGCGCATTCCACGAATAACTCAATTACCCGGCGTACTCCAAACCTGCCCCTTAACCCCACGCACCCTCGCATTCGCCGCACTATCCAGATCGAACACAATCACGCTGTTCTCGCCCTTACGCTGCATCGGCGCCGGGAAATACAACGCCCGCTGCGGCCCGATGTTCCAATGCCGCCCCAGGTTATGGCCGTTGGCCCAGGCGAAGCCTTTGCCGAAGGCCTGCATGTCCAGGAAGGTATCGGTGGGCGTGCCGATCTTGACGGTGCCGCGGTGGAAGGCGGGGCCGTCGACCTTGGCGGTGGTCCAGCCGGTGAGCTTGCTTGGGTCGTCCATCGGCAGTGGGAAGGTCTGCCAGCCGGTCAGCGGCTTGCCGTCGAGCAGGACGGGATCGACCAGGCCGGCGCGGCCGTCGGCCAGGTGGGCGCCGTAGTTGATGCGGCCGCCGTTTTCCACCAGCACGTCGATGGTGTGGGGGCCGGCGGGGATGTCCACGTCCACGGCCACCTGCTGCAGGCGGCGCTCGGCGCTGCCGGCCAACTGGCGATCCACGTAGACGCGGGCGTAGTCGCGCACGTCGCCCAGGTACAGGCTGCCCTTGCGCGGGCCGGTGACGGTGGTGCGGTAGAGGATGTAGCCGTAGGCCTGGCCGAAGCGCTCCATCGGTTGCGGGGTGTCGGTGGTGGCGGCCGGCGCGGGCAGGTTGTCCCACAGCGAGGCGGATTCGCGCAGCGGGGTGGCCGGCAGCTCGGCGAAGCGGATCGGCTTGGGCAGGGCGGGCGGTTGTACGCCGGTGACGCGGGCGATGGCGTCGCGGAACAGGGCGAACTTGGGGGTGGGGCGGCCGGCTTCGTCCAGCACGGCGTCGTAGTCGTAGCTGGTGGTCTGCGGGGCGTAGTGGTCGCTGGCGTTCTTCTGGAAGTTGGCGCCGTTCATGAAGCCGAAGCTGGTGCCGCCGACGAACATGTAGAGGTTGGCGGAATGGCCCTGGCGCAGGATCCATTCGAATTCGCTGGCCTGCTTGGCGCCATCGGTGGCGGCGTGCTTGGCGCCCCATTGGTCGAACCAGCCGGCCCAGTATTCGCCCACCATCTGCGGTTGGCCGGGGCGGAACTTGGCCAGGGCGTCGAAGGCGCTCTTGGCTTCGCCCGGGGCGAAATTCACGACGGCGAGGGTGTCGGGCAGGGTGCCGTTGGCGAGTACGTCGGCGCCGTCGGAGGTGAACAGCAGGGCCTGGTCGAAGCCGGCCTTGACGAACATGGCGCGGTTGGCCTGCATGTAGGCGTGGTCGTCGTTGTAGGAGCCGTATTCGTTCTCGACCTGCACGGCGATGATGGGGCCGCCGTTGCGGTTGAGCTTCGGCTTGACCTGCGCGGCGACGGCGTCGAGGTAGGCCTGGCTGGCGGCGAGGAAGCGCGGGTCCTGGCTGCGCACGCGCATGCCCGGTTCGGCGAACAGCCAGGCGGGGTAGCCGCCGGCTTCCCATTCGGCGCAGACGTAGGGGCCGGGGCGCAGGATCACGTTCAGGCCCTGCGCGGCGGCTTCGTCGATGAAGGCGGCGACGTCGTTGTTGCCGCTGAAGTCGAACCGGCCTTGGCGCGGTTCGACCAGGTTCCAGAACACGTAGGTCTCCACGGTGTTCAGGCCCATGGCGCGCGCTTTCTGCAGGCGGTCCTTCCAGTAGGCGCGCGGGATGCGCTGGAAGTGGATGGCACCGGAAATGATCTGGTAGGGCTTGCCGTCGCGGGTGAAGTGCTCGCCTTGGGTGGTGAAGGCGGGCCAGGGCGTGGTTGCGTGCGTCGGCTGTGCGAATGCCGGTAGGGAGAGCAGGAGCGACAGGGCAAGGGCGGACAGGGAGTGGCGCAGCATGTGGGGGTCTCTGGCGGGGGCGTTGGACTTTTGTAGGAGCGGCTCTGGGTGGCCTCGGGCCATTAGCCGCGACAGAGTGCTACCGGAGAGTCTCGGTCGCGGCTGAAGCCGCTCCTACAGGGGCGAGGAGGGTGCGCTTCAAACAAACGACGGCGGCAGGTCTTCCTTGGCGGCGCCGAAGGCGGGATTCGGCTTCGGGCCCATCTCCAGTTCCAGGGTGCCGCCGGCGGCGAGGTCGGCGTGGCGCAGCCAGCTGCGCGTGTACGGCTTGCCGTTCCAGCGGGCGCGCTGGATGTAGACGTTGGTGGCGCTGTTGCCGTGGGCGACGATGCTGAGGGTGCGGCCGTTGCCGACGTCGACGTCGGCGCGCTTGAACAGCGGGCTGCCGAGCACGTAGGTGGCGCTGACCGGGTCCACGGCGTAGAAGCCCAGGGCGCTGAGCACCATCCAGGCGCTCATCTGCCCGCAGTCCTCGTTGCCGGACAGGCCGTTGCGCGCGTCGTGGTATTGCTCGCGCAGCAGCCGCCGCACCATCGCCTGGGTCTTGTACGGTTGCCCGGCGTAGGCGAACAGGTAGGCGACGTGGTGGCTGGGTTCGTTGCCGTGCGCGTACTGGCCGACCAGGCCGTCGATGTCCGGCGGGGCGTCGGCCGGCAGTTCGGAGCTGGTGGAGAACAGTTCGTCGAGCTTGGCGACGAAACCGTCGCGGCCGCCGAACAGTTCCATGTAGCCGTACAGGTCGTGCTGGTTGAGGAAGGTGGCCTGCCAGGCGTTGGATTCGGTGAAGTCGCGCCATTTGGCGATGTGGCCCATCGCGCGTGGATCGAACGGGGCGGCCCAGTCGCCGTTGCTCAGCCGCGGCTGCACGAAGCCGCTGGCGCGGTTGAACACGTTGCGGTAGTTGCGCGAGCGTTCGCGCAAGGCGCTTGCGTCCTTGGCGGCGCCGGCGGCCTGCGCCAGGTGCGCCACCGCCCAGTCGTCGTAGGCGTATTCAAGGGTGCGGCTGACCGCTTCGTCCACCGTGTCGCTGGGAATGTAGCCGAGCTTGCGGTACTCGCCCAGGCCATGCTTGGTGTCGTCCATCGCGCGCTTGCGGTAGGCCGGCCAGGCGGCGGCGTAGTCGATGCCGGTGAAGCCCTTGGCGTGCGCTTCGGCCAGCACCACGGCGGAGTGGTAGCCGATCATGCAGCCGGTCTCCACGCCCTGCAGCGGCCAGATGCCGACGCCGTCCGGGCATTCGTTGGCGCCGCGCACCAGGCACTGCACCAGGTCGGGCACGCGTTCGGGCTGCACCAGGGTCAGCAACGGATGCAGCGCGCGGTAGGTGTCCCACAGCGAGTAGGTGCTGTAGTTGTGGTAGCCGGCGGGCGCCTGGTGCACCTGCAGGTCCATGCCGCGATAGCGGCCGTCGGTGTCGCTGAACAGGGTCGGCGCGAGCAGGCTGTGGTACAGGCCGGTGTAGAAGATGCGGCGTTGCGCGTCGTCATCGGTGTCGATGCGCACCCGCGCCAGTTCCTTCTCCCATGCGGCCACCGCGGCGGCGTGCACGCGCGCGAAATCGAAGTCGGGCAGTTCGGCGTCGAGGTTGGCCAGCGCGTTCTCGGCGCTGACCGCGGAGATGCCGACCTTGGCCAGCAGCGGCGCGTCGGACGCGTCGGGATAGTGCAGCGCCACCTTCAGGTGGGTGCCGTCGGCCTGGCGCGCGGCGGCGGCCAGCGGCTGGTCTTCGGCGTAGAGCTGCGCGTTGGCGAATGGACGCGACAGGCGCATCGCAAAGTAAATGTAGCGGCCCTTCGCCCATTGGTACACGCGGCGCCCGCCGGTGAGGGTGCTGGCGTCGACGATGCGCAGTTGCGCGTCGCTGACCCGGGTGGCGATCTCGGGCTTGTCCTGCATGCCGTGGCACAGGTCCAGCAGCAGGTGCGCCGGCTTGCCCTTGGGGAAGTGGTAGCGGTGCAGGCCGGCGCGCGCGGTGGCGGTTAGCTCGGCGTGCACGCCGCTGTCCTTCAGGCGCACGCGGTAGTAGCCGGGCGAGGCGGCTTCGTCGGCATGGTCGTAGCGCGAGCGGTAGCCGGCGTCGGGATCTTCCAGCGTGCCTGGCACCAGCTTGACGTCGCCGGTGGCGGGGACCACCAGGAAATCGAGCATGTCGCCGATGCCGGTGCCGGACAGATGGGTGTGCGAGAAGCCCATGATCGAGCCGTCGGACTCGTGGTAGCCGGAGCACGAATCCCACACCGCGTTGTAGGTGTCCGGGCTCAGTTGCACCATGCCGAACGGCAGCGTGGCGCCGGGAAAGGTGTGGCCGTGGCCGCCGGTGCCGATGAACACATCGACGTGGCGGGTGAGCGCGGCCTTGGCGCGCGCGTCGGCGGGCAGCGCGTAGCTGCCGGCGCGCGCCTGCGCCAGGCGGGCGATGCCGCTGCTGCCGAACAGGGCCAGGGCGATGGCGCCCTGCAGGAAACCGCGTCGTGTGGCCATGGTGCTGTCCTCGGGGTGTGCAGCGGAGAGGGAGGGTTTTCTGTAGGAGCGGCTTCAGCCGCGACCGTGGCGTTACCGGTAAGACCCGGTCGCGGCTGAAGCCGCTCCTACAGGGGGCGGTGGTGGTCAGGCTTTCAGCAGATGCGGCTTGCGTTGGTGCAGGTCGATGATCAGTTCGCCGAACAAGGTGTTGGCCCAGGCGAACCAGTCGCGGGTGAATTTGCTCGGGTCGTCCTTGTCGAAGGCTTCGTGCATGAAGCCGGTGCCGGCGTCGGTGTTCTTCAGCCAGGCCAGGCATTGGCGGATCTGCGCGTCGTCGTCGCTGGCCAGCGCGTATTGCATGATCGCCATCGGCCAGATCGTGCCCATGCCGCTGTGCGGGCTGCCCACGCCGGTGGCGGCGCGGCCCTGGTAGAAATACGGGTTGCGCTCGCTCCACGCCAGCTGGCGGGTGCGCAGGAACAGCGGGTCGCGGCGATCGCAGCAGCCCAGGTAGGCCAGGCTCAGCAGGCCCGGCGCGTTGGCGTCGTCGATGAACAGCTGGTTGCCGTAGCCGTCCACTTCGTAGGCCCAGAACGCCTGGCCGTCGGTATCGCGCATCTGCCCGAACTTACGCGTGGCGGTCTCCACTTCGTCGGCCAGCGCGCGGCACTCGGCGGCGAGGGCGGCATCGCGGTGCAGCGTCTCGCTCATCGTCGCCAGCTGGCGCAGCGAGGCTACCGCGAACAGATTGGCCGGCACGAACAGCGGATACACGCAGGCATCGTCGGACGGGCGGAACATCGAATGGATCATGCCGTTGGGCTTGGTCGGCTGGCCGTAGCCTTCCAGCACCAGGGTCTCGGTGGCCAGCGGCGAGGGGCGTTGGAAGCTGTAGGGGCCGCGGTCGTGCAGGCGCTGCTGTTCGCGGAAGGTCCTGACCACCACGTGCATCGCCGCGCGCCAGTCGTCGTCGAACGGGGCGGTGTCGCCGCTGGCGCGCCAGTACTCGTGCGCGAGCCGGATCGGATAGCACAGCGAATCGATTTCCCATTTGCGCTCGCCGACGCCGGGCTTCATCTCGGTGATGTCGGCCACCGACCATTTCAGGCGCTGGCTGGTGCCGTCGGGCAGGAACGCATTGGCGTAGGGGTCGAGCTGGATGCAGGCGGCCTGGCGCTGGATCAGGCCATGGAACATGCGCCGCAGCGCCGGGTCGCGCTTGGCGAGCGGGATGTACGGATGCACCTGCGCGGAGGAATCGCGCAGCCACAGCGCCTCGATGTCGCCGGTGATGACGAAGGTGTCCGGCTTGCCGTTGCGGGTGCCGGTGCGCACGGTGGTGTCGAGGGTGTTCGGGTAGCAGTTCTCGAACAGCCAGGCCAGGCGCGGGTCGCCGATGTCGGCCTTGACCGTGCGCAGGTGCTTTTCCACCGCGGCGCTGACGAAGTGGCGTTTCGCCGGCGGCGGGCGCTTGCTGGGCAGCGTGGTCGCCGAGGCGCTGGACGCGGCGGCGAAGCCGGGCACGGCGGTGGCGAGCAGGCCGGCGCCGGCGGTGGTGCCGAGCAACTGGAGAACATCGCGGCGGGAGGGCATGTGGAGCTCCTGTGTGTCGTTGTGCGTGGCGACGTGGCGACGTGGCGGTGGCTGTGCGTTGCGTTGCTTTCTGTAGGAGCGGCTTCAGCCGCGACCGGGTGTTACCGGTAACGCCCGGTCGCGGCTGAAGCCGCTCCTACAGAAGAGCAGTCGCGGCGTGCATCCGCTGGTCAGCGCGGCAGCGGTGCGCTGCCCTGGATCGAGAATGCAGCCTCGCCGCCGGGGGCGTCGGTGCCGGGCTGGCCGCCGCCGACGAACACGCGGTAGTCGCCCGGCTGCACCGTGCGCTGGCCGGCGCGGTCGACGTCGCTCAGCTGCCGAGGGTCGAGCGTGAACTGCACCTCGCGCGTTTCGCCCGGCTGCAGGTGCACGCGCTGGAAGCCGACCAGTGAGCGCAGCGGCGATTGCGGGCGTTGCGGATATTGCAGGTACACCTGCACGACCTCGTCGCCGGCGCGCGTGCCGCTGTTGCGAACCTGCGCGCTTACCTGCAGGTTCGCGCCGGCCTGCAACGCCGTGGTGGACAGTTGCGGCGCGGTGTAGGCGAAGCTGGTGTAGCTCAGCCCGCTGCCGAACGCGAACAGCGGTTCGCCCTTGAAGTAGCGGTAGGTGCGGCCCTTCATGTCGTAGCTGACGTACGCCGGCAGGTCCTTGGTGGAGCGGTAGAAGGTCACCGGCAGGCGGCCGCCGGGGTTGACGTCGCCGGCCAGCACCTGCGCGATCGCGGTGCCGCCGGACTGCCCCGGGTACCACGCCGCGACGATCGCGTCGGCGTGCTGCTTGGCCCAGTTCAGCGCCACCGCGCTGCCGCTCATCAGCACCACCACGAGCGGCTTGCCGCTGGCCTTGGCGCGTTCCAGCAGCGCCTGCTGCGCCGCGGGCAGGGCGAGGTCGTTGCGGTCGCCGCCGTCGAACCCGGGCACGTCGATGCGCAGTTCCTCGCCTTCCACGTCCGGCGACAGGCCGACGAAGGCGACCACCGCATCGGCCTGCGCCACCGCGCGTTCGGCCTCGGCCAGTTGCGGCGCGGCCGGCGCCAGCCATTCCAGGCGCAGGCCCTGGTCCTGGCCGCGGTGCTCCAGTTCCAGGCGGATGCGGCGCGGACGCGTGTCGTCGAAATGCAGCACGGTCTCGACGTTGCGGCCGTCGGCGTTGTGCATGCCGGCCGGCAGGTGCTTGTCCTCGGCGTTGCCGGCGACCACCAGCTTGTCGTCGATGTACAGCCGCACCGGATCGTGGCCGGTGCAGTCGAAGCAGCGCGCCACGCGCACCGCCAGGGTGTAGTCGCCCGGCCCGGGCGGCAGCAGTTCGCCGCTCCAGCGCACCGAGTAGCGGTCCTTGTCCACGCCCTTGGCCGGCGCCACGTGATCCCAGTTGAAACTGACCACGCGATCCTGGCGCTGCGTACGCGGCTTGCCGGCCAGATCGACGTTGTCGAAATACTCGCCACGCAGGCCGGGCTTGCCGTCGCTGCGCAGGGCGGTCTCGGGGATCATGCCCGGCACGCCGGCGGCGAGTGGCGCGCCTTGCGCGTAGCTCACGATCGCGGCGCCGAAGCGCTCGCGCAGGCCCAGCAGCGGCGTCACCGGCGCGGCCGAGGTGCCCTGGTAGTTGGCTTCCAGCGCGGCCAGCGCGTCGGCGTTGGGGCCGAGCACCGCCAGCCGCACGCCCGGCTTCAGCGGCAGCGTGGCGTTGCGGTTCTGCAGCAGCACGATCGACTGCTGCGCGGCCTGCAGCGCCAGCGCGCGGTGCGCGGCGCTGTCCACGTCCTTGGCGCCGAGCCGCGCGTACGGGTCCTTGCGCTGCGGCTGCAGCTCGCCGAGCCGGTAGCGCGCGGCGAACAGGCGCACCAGCGATTGGTCGAGCAGGGCTTCGTCGGCGTCGCCACGTTCGATCGCCTGGCCCAGTTCGCTGTAGGCGTGGCCGCAGTTGAGGTCGTGGCCGGCCTTGAGCGCGGCGGCGGACGAGCCGGCGTTGTCGGCGCGGAAATAATGGAACTGGGTCATGTCGTCGACCGCGTCGCAGTCGGAGACGACGAAGCCCTTGAAGCCCCAGTCGCCGCGCAGGCGGCCGTTGAGCAGCCAGTCGGCGGCGCAGGCCGGGGTGCCGTGCAGCGAGTTGTAGGCGCACATCACCGAGCCGGCGCGGCCGTCGACGATGGCGGCGCGGAACGCGGGGGTGTAGGTCGCTTCCAGGTCGCGCGGCGATACGTCCACGTCGAAGCCATGGCGGCCGGGTTCCGGGCCGCTGTGCACGGCCAGGTGCTTGGGCGTGGCGATGGTGCGCGGGTGGCTGAGGTCGTCGCCTTGCAGGCCGTGGATGAAGCCCACCGCCAGTTGCCCGGTGAGGTAGGGATCCTCGCCGTAGGTCTCCATGCCGCGGCCCCAGCGCGGGTCGCGGAAGATGTTGATGTTCGGCGACCAGATGGTCAACCCGGCGTAGCGCGGGTGGTCCTTGCCGGGGCGGCCGGCGAGGTTGAACTTGGCGCGCGCCTCGGTCGAGGTGACGGTGCCGACCTGCTCGAGCAGGGCGGTGTTCCAGGTCGCGGCCAGGCCGATCGCCTGCGGGAACACGGTGGCGTAGCCGTTGCGGGCGATGCCGTGCAGGCCCTCGCTCCACCATTCGTAGGCCGGTATGTCCAGGCGCGGAATCGCCGGCGCATCGTTCATCGCCTGCGCCACTTTTTCCTCGCGGGTCATCTTCGCCACCAGCGCGGCGGCGCGGTCCTCGGCGTCGTCGGCATGGGCGAGCGGCGCAGCGGCCAGCCCAAGCAGACACAGCCCCTGCGAAATCCCCTGTAGGAGCGGCTTCAGCCGCGACCACCCGCTATCCGCATCGCGCCGCACGCAACCGCTCGCATTCCCACGGATTTCATTGCGCAGCGACGCAGGCCGGCCGATCTTCGCCACCCGCATCACTTCGCCTCCGCCGGTTCGGCCGGCGCGCCGGCCAGCGTGGCGGCCAGGTCGCGGACCTGCAGTGCCGCACGCAACTGCTCCAGCGATGCGCTGCTGCGCACGTGCACGGTCAGCGGTTCGCCCGGCAGCAGGTCGAAGGCGTTGTCGGACAACGTGGCATCCAGGTCGCCGAACCCCAGCCACACCTCGCGCGCCAGCGTGGCGCTGGTCAGGGTGATCGCATAGCCGTCGCCGTCGGCGCGCAGCTCGCTGCGGATGTCGGGGCTGGGCAGCTGCAGGCGCTTGGCCGCGTCGAAGAACACCAGGTTGCGCGACAGCACGCGCGCGCCATCGAGCAGTTCGAACACCGCGAAACTGCGCTTGGGATCGGCGCGGCGCAGCAGCTGCGCATCGCTGAAGCTGCCCACGCGCACGCTGGACAGCGGCGCCAGGGTCACCGGCTTCTCGCTCTTGCTCAGCACCTTGCCGGACACGTCCATCACCCGCATGCGCCAGCGCGCGGCCAGCGGCACGGTGCGGTCGGACACCAGCGACACCTCGGTCTGGCCCTTGTCGTTGCGCAGCGCGGCGATCAGTTCCGGCGCGTAGAAGCGCTTGGCGTGGTAGTGCAGCGCCTTCCAGCGGCCGAAGTAGTCCAGGCTCGACCACGAGGCGCCCGGCCACACGTCGTTGAGCTGCCAGTACAGCGAGCCCATCGACTGCGGCCGCGACGCGCGCAGGTGCTCGGCAGCCAGGGCGATGCCCTCGGCCTGCATCAGCTGGCTCAGGTAGACGAAGCTCTCGAAGTCCTTGGGTTCGCCGAACTCGCGGCGGATGTACAGCAGCAGGCGCTGGTTGCCGTTGCCCTTGTCGAACTTCTGGTGCGCGCGCATCACCGGCGATTCCGGCTGCAGGTCGCCGGGTTCTGCGAACGCGCGGATCGTGCGCATCTCCGGGAACGACTGCAGGCCGTACTCGGACATGAAGCGCGGGGTCACGTTGAGGTATTCGGTGACCGGCAGTGCCGGGCCGCCCCACACCTTCCAGTAGTGCATGTCGCCGTCGTCGGGCTGGTCGGCGCCGCCGTCGAAGTCGGTGCCGGGCGAGGTCGCCCAGTACGGGGTGTCGCTGTCGTACTTGCTCACCGCTTCGCGCAGCACGGTGCCGAACAGGGTGGTCATGCCGCGTTCGATGCGGCTGCGTTCTTCCGGATCGATCGACTGCTTGAACTTGACCCGGTCGCCCCAGTTCTCCCAGCCGGTCTGCACTTCGTTGTTGCCGCACCAGATCACGATGCTGGGGTGATCGCCCAGGCGCTTGACCTGCGCCTCGGCCTCGGCGCGGGTGTTCTCGCGGAACGCCACGTCGTAGGGCGGGATCGCGCCGCCGAACATGAAGTCCTGCCAGATCATGATGCCCAGGCGGTCGGCGTCCTCGTAGAAGCTGTCCGGCTGGTAGTGGCCGCCGCCCCACATGCGCAGCATGTTCATGTTGGCGTCGCGGGTGGACTGCAGGATGCCGCGCATGCGCGCCGCATCGACGCGGCTGGGGAAGCTGTCGAACGGAATCAGGTTGGCGCCCTTGGCGAACACCGGGATGCCGTTGACCACGATCGCCAGGCCCTTGCCCCACTTGTCCTTCTCGCGGCGCAGCTCGACGCTGCGCAGGCCGGTGACGCGCTGGGCGGCGTAGCTGTCGCCGGCGGCGTCGCGGATGCGCGCCTTGAACGTGTAAAGGTCCTGCTTGCCGTAGCCGGCGGGGAACCAGCGCTGCGGCTTGGCGATGCGCACCGGCACGGTCAGGGTGTTGCTGCCGGGATCGAGCACCGCTTTCTGGCTCAGCTGCGCCACGCGCTGGCCGTCGGGGCCGACCACGTCCAGCTCCAGCTGCACCTCGCCGCTGCGGCCGGCCTGCACGTCGAGTTGCGCCAGCAGCTGCGCGGTGTCGGCATCGACGCGCTGCTGGGCGATGTGCAGGCCGTCCACGCGCAACGCGTCCCACGCTTCCACGCGCACGTCCTGCCAGATGCCGGCGGTGACGATGCGCGGGCCCCAGTCCCAGCCGAAGGTGTACGGCGCCTTGCGCACGTAGGTGGAGCTGTGCCGCGCCAGCGGCTCGTCGCCGAACGCCGAGTCGTAGGCGCCGGGCAGCGCGTACGGCTGCTTGGCCAGCCACGGCTGGATCTTCTTGATCGGCGAGAACAGCCGCACCTCCAGCACGTTGTCGCCGCGCTTGAGCAGCGGCTTGGCGTCCACGCGCCACTGCCGGAACATGTTGTCGGCGGTCAGCAGCTTCTTGCCGTTGAGGTAGACCTCGGCGTAGGTGTCCAGGCCGTCGAACACCAGTTCCACGTGCTCGCGTGCGAGCAGTGCGGCATCGGCCTTAAAGCGGGTCTGGTACTGCCAGTCGCTCAGGCCCGCCCACTGGATCTTGGCCTCGTTGTCGCGATAGAACGGATCGGGCACCACGCCGGCGGCGATCAGGTCGGTCTGCACCGTGCCCGGCACCTGCGCCGGCAGCCACTTCGCCGCCTTCGGGAATTCCTTGGCGCGCGCCTCGCCGGGCGCCAGCCGCACCTGCCAGCCTTGTTGCAAGGACAGCGAGGACGGTGGCGCGGCCTGGCCCAGCAGCGGCAGCCCCAGCGCCAGCAACAGCCCGAGCCGGGCGGGGAAGCGCGAGCGCGGCGCGGAACGGGGACGGCGGTGGGGCTGGGTCATGCGGAGGTCTCCAGGGTCAGCGCGTGGCGGCGGGGGGCGCCTGCGCGGTGGTTTCGATCAGATGGACGGCACCGATGGCGTAGTACGGGCCGTCGATGCGTGCGGTGGAGCGCAGGCACAGGTCGTGCGTGCCGCTCTGCTTCGGCAGCGGCGCTTCCAGCGAGAACTGCTCGCCGAGCGCCTTGCCGCCCGGCAGCGGGATCCGCGCCAGCAGCTTGCCCTTGCAGTCGCCCAGGCGCACTTCCAGTTCGCCGTGCGCGGTCTTGGCCGGGTAGCGCTTGACCTTGACCTGGTCGTGCGCCAGCCCGTAGTTGCGCGCCAGCCGCGCCGCATCGATGCGGATACTGCCGATGCCCTCCAGGCGTGCGTCGGCATAGCGCCAGCAGCTGCTGAACAGGTCGATGTTGAACACCGGTGCGTCCTTGCCCGGCAGGTCCGGCAGCAGCGGCACGCGCAGGCCCAGGCTGCCGTCGGCGCAGGAACTCAGGCCCTGGGTGTCGCGGCTGAGCAGGCCGGGGCGGTCGAGGATGCGGGTGCGCGGGGCGGCCAGCAGGCTGCCGTCGTCGGCGAAGGTGGCCACGCGCACGGTGGCAGGCAACGCGACCTCGAACGGCGCGGTGTAGCGCGGCGAATCGGCCTTGGGCTCGCTGCCGTCGGTGGTGTAGCGGAAGCTGCCGAACTTGGCCTGGTTGCCGAGTGCGATGCTGGCCTTGCCGCTGTCCAGCGCGGCGTTGTCGCCGCCCTGGATGACGATGTCCGGCGCGAACGCGCCGTCGCCGTAGTCGATGCCGAGCGCGCGGTAGCGGTTGAGCTGCGCCGGCAGGCGCTGCAGGAAGCCGTCCCAGCTGCGCACCGCCATCGGCGACCACGCCGCCTCGGCCAGCGCGCCCAGGCGCGGGAACAGCGCATGGTCGATGTGCCAGGCCGAGGGGATGTATTCGGCCCACAGCGCGGCCTGCGCGCCGAGCACGTGCTTGGCTTCCTCGGCGCTGAGCGCGGCCGGCACCGGATCGAACTCGTAGACCTTCTGCAGCGGCAGCACCGCCAGGCGGCCGTTGGGCTCGTCGTTGCGTGCGCTTTGCAGGTTGTCCAGGTACAGCCAGCCGGCCGGCACCAGCACCACGTCGTGGCCCTGCTTGGCCGCGGTCACCGCGCCGTCGACGCCGCGCCAGGACATCACCGACGCGCTCGCCGGCAAGCCGCCTTCCAGGATCTCGTCCCAGCCGATCAGGCGCCGATCGTGCTTGGTCAGGTAATCGGACAGCTGCTGGTTGAACCAGCCCTGCATCGCGTGCGCATCCTTGACCCCGAGCTTGCGCATCTGCGCGCGCACCGCCGGCGACCGCTCCCACTGGTCCTTGACCGCCTCGTCGCCGCCGATGTGGATGTATTGCGAGGGGAACAGCGCCAGCACTTCGTCGAGCACGCCCTGGATGAAGGTCATGCTCTTTTCGTCGGTGTCGAACAGGTAGGGATTGACGCCCCAGTCGACCGACACCTTCGGCCGCTGCCGGGTCACGCCGACCAGTTCCGGATACGCCGCCACCGCCGCCTGCGCATGCCCGGGCATGTCCAGCTCGGGCACGATGGTGATGTGCCGCGCGGCGGCGTAGGCCACCAGGTCGCGGATCTGGTCCTGGGTGTAGAAGCCGCCGTAGCTTTCCGGCACGCCTTGCGTGCCGGCGCCGGGCGGGGTGCGCCAGGCGCCGATCTCGGTGAGCTTGGGATAGCGCTTGATCTCGATGCGCCAGCCCTGGTCGTCGGTCAGGTGCAGGTGCAGCACGTTGAGCTTGTGCTCTGCCATCGCGTCGATGACGTGCTTGACCGTGTCCGGGCCGTGGAAGTGGCGGGCCACGTCGAGCAGCAGGCCGCGCCAGCCGAAGCGCGGCCAGTCGCGGATCTTGACCTCCGGCACCTCCACCTCGCCCTTGCCGGCGTCGGGCGTGAGCAGCTGCCAGGCGCTCATCGCGCCGTAGAACAGGCCGCGCTCGTCGCGCGCCTGGATCAGCATGGTGTTGCCGTCCACGTCCAGCGCATAGCCTTCCGGCGCATCCACCCCGGTGTTGGGGTTCATCTGCAGGCGGATGCTGCCGTTGGGCGGAATGGTCTCGGCACGCACTTCCAGCGCCAGGCCGCGGGTGCTTTCCAGCAGCGCGGCCAGCTGCCGGGCCACGCGCATCGCCGCTTCGTCGTCGGTCGGCACCGACAGCGTGCTGCCGGTGCCGATGGTCAGCGTGGCGTCGCCGCGCTTGACCTGCGCCGGCGCCGGGATCAGCGGCAATGGCGCGCTGTTCGCCGGCTTTGGCGCTGCGGGGGCCGGCGCCGCGGCCGGCTTGGCCGCGTCCGCGGTGGCGGGGGCCTCGCGGCCGCAGCCGCTCAGGACGGCAGTGAGTGCGAACAGGGCAAGCCCCAGCCACGTGGTGCGAAAGGCCGCCGCGGCGCCTGCCGGGGCGGTCGTCGGGCGATGTGGCGTGCGCGGGGGTGCACTTGCTGCAGTCATGCGGTCTATCTCGTGCCTGGGGGCCTCTATCGTAGTGGATCAGCGCGAGGCGGTCGGCAGCTCGTCCCACACCTTCGGGTCTTCGGCGCCGAGCACCCAGCAGCTGAAGCCTTCCAGGCCGTACTGCTTGACCATGTCATAGCGCGCCTTGAAGCTGCGCGCGTCCGGACGGAACACCCACTCGCGCATGTCGTCGCGGTAGAAATAGAACCACGACTCCTGCTCCACCGGATCCCACTGCACGGTGGCGTTCTGCTCGATCGCCAGCGGGAAGGATTCGTCGGCGTCGATGTAGGTCGCCGAGATGTTCGACGCTTCGGTGCCGTCTTCCTTCACCGGGTTGCCGGTGTACCAGCGGTAGCCGTAGGTGGCGATGCCCAGCGACAGCTTCTCCTTCGGCACCTGGGTCAGCGCGTAGTCCAGGTGCTTCTTCATCCACACCATGCCGTCGACCGGGCCGGGCGTGGTCCATCGGGTGTGCTGGTCGTAGGTCATGATGCTGACGAGATCCACCGCCTGGCCCAGCGCCTTCAGGTCGTAGGCGCCGCGCCAGTATTCCCACATCCACTTGGAGAACTGGCCGCCCTCGCCATAACCCGGCGCGTTCGGCACCACCGCCACCGACATCTTGAAGCCGGCCTTGTGCAGCGCATCGGCGGTCTGCTTGACCATCAGCGTATAGGCGTCGCGGTCGGTCCAGGCGATGTTCTCGAAATCGAACTGGAAGCCGTAGTAGCCGTGCTTTTTGCCGTGGATCAGCAGCGAGGCGATCATGCGCTTCTTCGCATCCTCGTCGTGCATCAGCTTGTGGAAGCCGTCGCGGCCGGTGGTCATCGACAGGATCGGCATCACCCGCAGCTTCTTCTGCTTGGCGATGTCGTAGATGTACGCATTGGGGGTGCCGTTGACCAGGCCGTTCTGGTCAACGCCGTACCAGGTCGGCACCACCACGTCGATCTTGTCGACGTTGGCCAGGAACGAATTGGTCGATTTCTGCGTGCTCATCAGATAGAACAGCGCGGTCGGGTTCTTGGCCATGGCCGGGGCGCAGACCATGGCCAGGGCAAGCAGCAGCCCTGCGAATCGCTTCATCATCGGGGGATATCCGTCAGCGGGTGGAAGTGGGGGAGGGCAGGTCGATGCGGAACACGTAGGCGTGTTCGCCGGCGGGCTTGGCCGGCAGGGTCAGGTGCAGGCCGTCGGCGCGCTGTACGAACGGCACCTTCTTGCCGGTGGCCAGTAGGGTCACGCCGCGCACGCCGTCGGCGGGGGTGAGCGAACGGATCACCGCCTTGCCGTCGGCCGGCCAGCCCAGCTCGATCGCGTACAGCGCGCCGTGGCCGGTGGTGAAGCGGAAGTCCTCGGCGGTGTAGGGCTTGGTCTTGGTGTCCTGGAAGGTGCCGCCGACCACTTCGGTCGGGCCTTCGCCGTAGGTGCGCCACGGCTGGCTGTCGTAGATCGCCTCGCCGTTGGTCTTCAGCCACTTGCCGATCGACAGCAGGATGTCGCGCTCGGTGTCGGGAATCGAGCCGTCGGCGCGCGGGCCGATGTTGAGCATCAGGTTGCCGTTCTTGCTGACCACGTCCACCAGCATGTGCACGATGAAGGTCGGGGTCTTGTAGGTGTCGTTCTCCACATAGCCCCACGAGGCGTTGCTGACCGAGGTGTCGGTTTGCCAGTGGGTGGGGTGGATGCCGGTGAGCTGGCCGCGCTCGATGTCCAGCGTGCCGGCGCCTTCCGGGAACGCGCCCAGCTTGTAGTTCACCACTACTCCGTCGCCGTGCGCGGCGCCGTGGTTGTAGTAGTACGCCAGCATGGTCGGCAAGGTGCTGCGGAAGGTCGGGTGGGCGATCCACCAGTCGAAATAGATCAGTTCCGGGTCGTAGCGGTCGACCAGTTCGGTGGTGCGCGCCAGCCAGTCGTCCAGCCATGCCTGCGACACCGGCGTCCAGTCGTTGGCCACGTCGGCGTCGTCCTTGCCGCGCAGGCGGATCTGCGCCGGGCCGTATAGGCCGGCGTAGCGCGGGTCGTTGACGTCGGATTCGAACGTGCGGCCGCCGTCGAAGAACCAGTTGTGCTCGGCACGGTGCGAGGACAGGCCGAAATGCAGGCCTTCGGCGCGGATCGCCTTGGACAGCTCGCCGATCACGTCGCGCTTGGGGCCCATCTTGGTCGCGGTCCACTCCGACAGCTGCGAGTCGTACATCGCGAAGCCGTCGTGATGCTCGGCCACCGGCACCACGTAGCGCGCGCCGGCGTCGCGGAACAGCCTGGCCCAGCCCTGCGGGTCGAACTTGGGCGCGGTGAACAGCGGGATCAGGTCCTTGTAGCCGAACGTGGACTGCGGACCGTATTTCTCGCGGTGGTGCGCGTAGTCCTTGCTGTCCTTGGCGTCGGGTTGGTACATGTTGCGCGAGTACCACTCGTTGCCGAACGCCGGCACCGAGAACACGCCCCAGTGGATGAAGATGCCGAACTTGGCGTTGTCGTACCAGCCGGGCGAGCGGTAGTTCTTCAGCGACGTCCAGTCCGGGCGGAACGGCCCCTTGCGCGCGCCGGCAGCGGCTTCGCGGACCAGGCGCGCGCGCTCGGGCGCGTACTTGGCGGTGGCCTGCAGCCACTGTTGGTCGATCTGTTCGGGACTGAGCGTGGTGGCGGTGGGCGCGGTCGGCGACGGCGCATCCGCGGCGCAGGCGGGCACGGCCGCCAGCGCGAGAATCAGGGAGAGGGTACTGGCCAGAGTCTTGCGTACAGCTCCGGCGTGGCGGGATCGGTCCGCGCGCGGGCGGGTCTCGGACGTCATGGAACTGCACTCCTGTGGCGAAGTCGGTACCGGCGCATGGACGCCGGCTCCGGGGATTGCAGGAGAGCGAATCTGCCGCGCCCGGATCATGGGACGCGTTACGCGCGGCTGCGCTCCTGCATGTAGCGGTGTAGCGTTACATCGGACAAAAAAAGGGCGCGCCACCGTGGAGGGTCGGTGGCGCGCCAGTCCTACATCAGAACTTGAAGTTCAGCTGCGCCTGGTAGCCGCGGCCGTTCTTGTACATGCCGATCGGCGCGTACTTGACCTCGTTGTACCAGTAGTACGTGGAGTCGAGCAGGTTGGTGGCGCTGACGCTGACGCTCATCCAGTCGTTGATCTCGTACGAGGCGGTCAGGTCGAGCTGCTTGTACTCGTCGGTGAACACGTTCGAGTCCAGGCGGCCGATCTGGGTGAAGTACTTGGAGCGGTAGCTGTAGTTCACCCGCACCATCCACGGACCGTTTTCCCAGTAGGGGATCACGTTGTAGGTGTTGCGCGACAGGTACGGCAGGTTCAGGCCGTCCTGCGAGCTGGACTCGGCGTAGGTGTAGTTCGCCTGCAGGCCGAAGCCGTAGCCGAACGCCTGCTGGTAGTTCAGCGACGCGCCCTTGACCTTGGCGCCGGTGGCGTTGACCGGACGAGTCACGCTGTACGGCTGGTTGACGATGCCGTTGGTCGGGTCGCTGAGGATCTCGGTGGTCGTGGTGCTGACGATGTAGGAGCCGATGTCGCGGTAGAACAGTTCCGCCGACAGCATGCTGGACGGAGCGAAGTACCACTCGGCGGCCAGATCGTAGTTGGTCGACTCGTACGGCTTCAGGTCCGGGTTGCCGCCGCTG
Source organism: Xanthomonas sp. CFBP 8443 (assembly GCF_025666195.1). Classification (NCBI taxonomy): domain Bacteria; kingdom Pseudomonadati; phylum Pseudomonadota; class Gammaproteobacteria; order Lysobacterales; family Lysobacteraceae; genus Xanthomonas; species Xanthomonas sp. CFBP 8443. The sequence goes on along the minus strand of NZ_CP102592.1, from coordinate 3,684,783 downwards.
GCGGTCAGGTCGCCGCTGGTGCTGTTGAGCGAGAACGAACCGGCCAGGTCGCCGTAACGCGGACGCGCGATCACCTTCGCGGCCGAGAAGCGCAGCACCTTGGTGTCGTCCAGGTCGTAGGCGATGTTGAAGCTCGGCAGCGGCTTCTTGTACTCGTTGCTGACCTGCTGGAACGCATACGTCGTGCCGCCATCGCTGGTCTGGTAGTACTGCGACTTGTCCTTGGTGTCGGCATAGCGCAGGCCCACGTTGCCGCGGAACTTGCCGGCCTCGAAGTTCATCTGCGCGTACAGGTCGCTGGTGATTTCCTTGACGTCGTAGATCTGGCCGAACTTGGGCGTCAGCGCCGCCTGCGGCAGCCCCTTCAGATAGTCCAGCACCGAGTTGAGGTTGGCGGTCGGCCAGGTGACCAGGTCGCCGCTTGCGCCCAGGCCGTCGTACAGGCCGCCCGGCGTGGTGCCCGGGTTGAAGCCGGTCAGCAGCACGTCCTGGTTGGCGAAGATCGCATTGCCGCGCGAGTTCTGGCCGTTGTTGTGGTTGATGTACTTGTAGCCCACCAGCACCTTGTTGAACGGGCCCCATTCCAGATCGCGGGCCGCATCGAACTGGAAGTACTTTTCCTTGTCCTCGGTGGTGGTGTACTCGACGCCGCCGGCCTGCTGGCCGGACGCCAGGCCCCAGTTGGAGGCGCTGTTGTTGTCGTAGGTGACGCCGGTGTGCGAGCCGTCGTAGTTGAAGTTGTAGCCGCCGTCCTGCAGCAGGAACTTCATCAGGTATTCCGGATTCTTGCCGCCGGTCGCCTTGGTGGTGCCGATCTGGGTGGTGAACACCCAGTTGTCGCCGTACCAGTCGTGGCGCAGGTTCACGCTCTTGGTGGTGACTTCGCTCTCGCGGTAGTTGGTGTCGAGCTGCGCGTAGGGCTGGCCGGCGGCGCCGTCGGTGACGGTGCCGGAGGTGATGTAGCCGTTCTGGACGTTGGCGCTGGTGACCTTCTGCAGATCGCTGTTGCACGCCGGACAGACGTAGCGCGATTCGCTGAAGTTGTTGTACTTGCCCTTGATGTAGATGCCGGTCAGGTTGAACTCGTTCTGCTCGTTCGGCTTCCACTGCAGCGCGCCCTGCAGGCCGTTGCGCTCGCGGGTCTGCTGGAAGTAGGCGCTGTTGATGCCGGCCGGAATCTTGGCAGTAGCAACGTTACCTCCGTCGCCCGAAATGGCGGCAGTGGCGGGGATACCGGCGCCGGTGGTGTAGCCGAAGAACTCGATGCCGGCGCGCGCGATGTCCTGCTTGTCGTGGGTGGCGGAGATCAACGCGCCGAAGGTCTCGTCGTCGTTCTTCCAGCTCCACAGCGCCGAGCCGCGCGGATTGCCCTCTTCCGAACGGTCGTTGTAGTTGTAGCCGACCGAGCCGCGGATGGTGTTCTTCGGCAGGTCCAGCGGCTTGCGGGTATGCACGATCACGGTGCCGCCGATCGAGCCTTCGTCGATGCGCGCCTCGGGGGTCTTGTAGACCTCCATCAGGCCGATGATTTCCGGCGACAGCAGGGTGTAGTTGAAGGTGCGGCCGCTGGTGTCGGACGGGTTGCCGCCCCAGTCGCCGGAGGCGATGGTCTGGCCGTTGAGCAGCACGCGGTTCAGCGCCGGGTCGGTGCCGTTGATGCTGACCTTCTCGCCTTCGCCGAACTGGCGGTCCACGCTGATGCCGGGCAGGTGCGCCAGCGACTCGGCGGCATTGGTGTCCGGGAACTTGCCGATGTCCTCGGCGCTGATCGCGTCGACGATGGAATTGGCCGAGCGCTTGACCGCCTGGCTCTTCTCCAGCGAGGCGCGGTAGCCGGTGACGGTGATCGTGTCCAGCTCCTGGACGTTCTTCGATTCCGCGCCGGAAGCGGGTGCTTCCTGCGCCATTGCGTTACCGGACAGGTACAGCGCGGCCATGATGCTGATGGCTAACGTGGTGGTGCGGCTATTCATTGGCTAAACCTCTGGGTTAGTACATGGGCATGAGGTGCCAACCGATGTTCCGGCGTGCTGGCCGCTGCCCGGCCTGTTGACTGCGCGGCACCTTGCGGTGGCTGCGCGTATCGCGTTTCGGTGCGCGTCGTCCGGTCGTTGACGCGGAAGTAGCCGGCCGGCGGCACCGCGGCGCCGGTCCTTCCTTTGTGTCCTGTTGCAAAACCAAATACAGCAAACAGTGCATGTCCCGATATTTCGTGCTCGCCGGGACGGCCTGGCGGGCAGTGGCGCAAGCGATCCGCTTTCCATTGCGGGCGCGCGCCGTAGGACGGCTTCGGTACGCGCTTGCCATGACGCTGGAACTGCAGTCGGTGCTGGTTCCAGGCCCTAAACGTGCCATGTCGCGAAGCTGTAAAAATTTGTGTGATCCGAGTCTGTAATAGCGCTGACAGCGTTGTCAACACATGCTTCACAGAATTTTGACAAATCTCGGTGCGATAGCGGCCAAGCGCGGCGCAATAGCTTGGAAGTGGTCATTGCCGCTGAACGTAGGTATTTGTCTACGAAGGAAATTATGCCGCGGGCAGAATTGCGGGGTTCATTTGCTGACACATTTGCAATGACGCGCTAATTGTGGTCGTCAGCACACTTTCCATGTAAATTTGTGCATTGCGGCGAGCTTTTTGCGACAACTGTTTACTGGTGCACAGCCCTGAATGGCATGGTTGTGACCCATTGAGCAGGACGACGAAGACGCCACGATGCCGTGGTGAAGGAATGAGAAAGAGCGAGACTGGACGAATTCATCTTGACAACGTTGTCAAGGTGGTCTGAAACTCGATCGGTCAACAGGCCCATCGGCGTGCGCCCAGTCGGGCGCAACGGGAGAATACGTGTCTGCAAGCAGTTCACCAGTGGTAGCGGCCGCGTCGCGCGCCGAACCTTTCATTGCCGCCGACGTCGGCGGCACGCATGTCCGCATCGGCCTGGTGGCGCGCGGGGATGCGACTGATGCCGCGCCGGTCAAGGTGCTGGACTATCGCAAGTACCGCTGTGCCGACTACCCGGGGCTGACCGAGATCATCGGCGAGTTCCTGTCCGGCGTGAGCGGCCCGGCGCCGACCCGTGGCGTGATCGCCAGCGCCGGCTACGCGCTGGAGGACGGCAGGGTGATCACCACCAATTTGCCGTGGAGCCTGTCGCCGCCGGAGATCCGCGAGCGGCTGGGCCTGCAGGCGCTGCACCTGGTCAACGATTTCGAGGCGGTGGCGTACGCGGCCTCGTCGATGGATGCCAGCGAAGTGCTGCACCTGGCCGGCCCGCGCAAGGCGCAGCGCGGACCGGCGCTGGTGATCGGGCCGGGCACCGGGCTTGGCGCGGCGGTGTGGATTCCGGCCAACGGCGGCGCCGTCGTGCTGGCTACCGAGGCCGGCCATGCCGCCTTGCCGGTCGGCAGCGAACTGGAAATGGCCATGGCGCAGCGGCTGCTGCGCACGCGCAGCTACGTGCCGGTCGAACACCTGCTGTCCGGCCCTGGCCTGCTCAATCTCTATAAGGTGTTGTGCGAGTTGCGCGATGCCGCGCCGGCGCACGCCACGCCCAGCGAGGTCACCGCGGCGGCGTTGGCCGGGCACGATCCGCTGGCGCGCGAGGCGCTGTCGGCGTTCTGCGGCCTGCTCGGCAGCGTGGTCGGCGACATGGCGCTGCTGTACGGCATCCAGAGCGGGATCTACCTGGCCGGTGGCTTCCTGCCGCAGATCGGCGAGTTCCTGGCCGCCAGCGACTTCGTCGCGCGCTACTTGAACAAGGGCGCGATGCGTCCGGCGCTGGAGCAGATCCCGGTGAAGCTGGTCGAGCATGGCCAGCTCGGGGTGATCGGCGCGGCGAACTGGTTTCTGCAGCAGCAGCGATAGCGTATTCGCGACGCGGGTGTTTTCGCGGGTGGCGCAGTGGCGTCGGGCGCGACAGCTGTGTCGGCAAGGCCCGTCGCGACTGAAGTCGCTCCCACAGGTCGCCATGTCGGATGGGGGCGGGGCCTGGGCGGTCCGTCGCGACAGGCTCCATCTGCGTCGCGACAGGCTTTGCCTATGTAGCGGCGTCTGTCCGACCGCAACCACTTTTGCAGCGACGCCTTGCACGCCGGTGGCGACGCGGTCGCGCCTGCGATGCGGCGGCCTGCGCGGCCGCCGCCGTTGCCGCGGCTACAGGGTGAAGTGCACGCTGAGCATGTAGCCGCGCCCGTTCTTGTACAGATAGTAGGGCTGGCTCTCCTGGCCGACGTAGCTGTAGTAGGTCTCGTCGAGCAGGTTGCTGCCTTCCAGCTGTAGCTTGACCTTGTCGGTGATCGCGTAGGACACCGACGCATCGAGTTGGGTGAAGGCATCGGTCATCTGGTTCGCGCCCAGGCGCCCGATCTGGGTGAAGTAGGCCGAGCGCCAGCCCAGGGTCAGCCGCGCCTCCCACGGTCCCTTCTCGAAGTAGGGGCTGAGGTTGTAGCTGTTCTTGGAGTTGTAGGGCAGGTTGTAGTCGCCCTGGGTGTCGGCCTTGGAGTAGGTGTAGTTCGCCGCCACGCCGAAGCCGCCGCCCAATTCCTGCTGGTAGCTCAGCGATACGCCCTTGACCTTGGCCGCGCCGGAGTTCTGCGGCAGGGTCACCTCGTAGATGTCCTCGCGGTCGTAGGTGTTGTTGTGCAGCGGCCGCTGCACCAGGGTCTGCAGGATGTAGTTGGAGATGTCGCGGTAGAACAGTTCGCCGGCCAACACGCTGTTGGGCGCGAAATACCATTCCAGCGATGCGCCGTAGTTGGTGGAGCGGTACGGATCCAGCGCCGGATTGCCGCTGCTGGCGGTGAGCTTGTTGTCGTCGGCGTTGACGTAGGGCGTGAGGTCGGCATAGCGCGGCCGCGCGATCACCTTGGCCGCGGCCACGCGCAGGATCAGCGCGTCGGACAGGTCGTAGGCGAAGTTCAGCGACGGCAGCCACTCGCCGTAGGACTTGTTGTAGCGCACCGGCGCATAGGCGCTGCCGTCGTACTGGTAGCCGCCGATCGCGTCGCGGGTGTTGACGTAGCGCACGCCGATGTTGCCGCGGTAGTTGTAGCCGGAGAAATCTGCCTGCAGGTAGGCGGCGCGGTTGCGCTCGACCACGTCGAAGGTGCTGCCGTAGCTCGGCGCGAGGATATCGCTGCCGGGCAGGCCGCTGACGTAGTCGATCAGCGCGCCCGGGCTCTGCCGCGGCCAATGGCGCATGTCGTCGCTGACCGACAGGCCGTCCAGGTAGCCGCCGGGCGTGTCGCCGCCGTAGACCGCGCCCAACGTCGTGTTCGGATCGGCCGGGAAGCTGTCGTAGTACATGTCCTGCGCGGTGCTGTGGCGGGTGGCCTTGACCCCGAGCCGCAGCTTGGTGATCGGCCCCCAGGCCACGTCGTGGTCGAAGTCCAGCTGCGCGTAGCGCTCCTTGTCCAGGTTCGGATAGCGGTTCACGGTGGCGCCGATCACCGACATCGTGTCCAGCGCCGACGGCGGCACCGCGTAGTCCACGCCGACCCTGCGGTGATCGATGGCGTAGTCGTAGCCGCCGTTGCCGCGGAAGGTGAGGCCGTAGATGCGGTCGGCGCCGCCGGCCGAGCGGGTCGCGCCGACCTGGCCGGAGACGTTCCAGCCGTCGCCGTGCCAGTCGCCGCGCAAGGTGTTGCTGCTGGTCTTGACCGTGGTGTTGCGCACGTAGGAATCGAGGATGGTCTCGGCGTTGCCGCCGTAGGCGCCCGACGTGGCGACGCCGTCGGTCACGTCCAGTGCGGTGGCGTTGGCCGGGACGAAGTTGGCGTAGCGGCTCTGGTTGACGTTGTCGAACGTCTCCTCGACGTACAGGCCGGTGTAGGTCAGTTCGAACGCGTCGTTGGGCTTCCACTGCAGCGAGCCGGTGACGCCGTCGCGCTTGCGCGTCTGCGTGAACAGCGCACTGTTGATCGCGGTGGGGTAGACGCCCTGCTTGCCGGCGGCGACGGCGTCGGGAAACCCGGCGCCCTGGATGTCGCTGTAGCCGAAGATCTCCACGCCGTCGCGGCGCAGCGAGCGCTCCGAATGCATCACCGAGCCGAGCACGCCGAGCGTGCCGGCATCGTTCTTCCAGTTGTACAGCAGCGAGGCGTTGGGCTTGCCGTCCTCGGAGCGGTCGTTGTAGCCGTAGCTGACGCTGCCGGTCAGCAGGTTCTTGTCCAGTTCCAGCGGCTTGCGCGTGTGCAGGATCACGGTGCCGCCGAGGCTGCCTTCGTCGATGCTGGGCTGCGGGCTCTTGTACACCTCGGCGCTGCCGATCACTTCCGGCGCCAGCAGCGAATAGTTGAACGAGCGGCTATCAGGATTGTTCGGATCGCCGCCCCAACTGGTGGAGGCGATGCTCTGGCCGTTGAGCAGGACCCGGTTCAAGGCCGGGTCGGTGCCCAGGATCGAGACCTTCTCGCCTTCGCCGAACTGGCGGTCGACGCTGACACCGGGCAGGTGCGACAGCGATTCGGCGACGTTGGCGGCGGGAAACTTGCCCACGTCCTCGGCCGAGATCGCATCGACGATCGCATCGGCGTTGCGCTTTATGTTGAGCGATTTCTGCAGGCTGGCGCGGTAGCCGGTGACCTTGACCGCATCCAGTTCCTGCACCGCTGGCGAGGCCTGGGCGTTGTCCGTCGCGGCCGCACCGTCGGTCGTGGGCGGCGCTGCGGCGTCGCGCGGTTGTTCGGGAAGTTGCTGGGCGAAGGCGCTGGCGGGCGTTGCCAGGATGGCGGCGACGGCGAAGGCCAGGGGAGCGAGGCGGATGCGGTTCACGTGGGCGGTCTCCGAAAGTGGCACAGGGCACGAAAGACCCGCCGGCGTGCCGGCGGGCAAGCGACGCCATCGGCCCGGATGCGGCGCGATGAGCGAATCGAAAAGGGCGGCAATGCGCGCATGCCGCCGAGCGGCGGATGCGGGGTGTGGAATGCGGCGGCGCTGCGTACGGGCAAGCGCACGCGATGCATGGGCGCGCTGGTTGCGGAGCGCGCGCGTCGCGCCGCATGCGGACGTCGTTGGGTTAGGCGACCGCACGCCGACGATGCTGCGTCGCGGGGTTTTGATCGATCCAAACCGGAGGTATCCGTGTTGGCTCAGGAGCGCCGACTGTGTCGCGCTTGTCCTTCGTTGTCAACGCGTGTGCGGCTGGCGATTCCCTTCAAAAACCGCTGTTTTTCAGGGCAATGCGCCGGCACGAGGCGCTCTGCGGCGCCGTTCGGGACGGTCCCTTCCGTAGCCGATGTCTACGCGATTGTGTGCATCAGTTCACAGGTCGCCGCCATGCGCCTGCAGTGCCGCGATCGCGGCCAGGCCCGCGGTCTCGGTGCGCAGGATGCGCGGCCCCAGGCGCAGGCCGGCGAAGCCGGCGGCCTGCAGGGTGGCGCGGTCGCGTGGCGACCAGCCGCCTTCCGGGCCGATCGCGATCGTCGCGGCCTGGCCGTCGATCTCCAGCGTGCGCAGACGGTGCTCGCCCTGCGGGTCGAGGGTGAGCTTGAGTTGCGTGGCGGCGACGCTGCGCGCTGCATCGGCCAGCGCCAGCGGCGCGGCCAGGTCGGGCACGCGCGCACGGCCGGACTGCTCGCAGGCCGCGACCACGACGCTGCGCCAGTGCGCCACGCGCTTGTCCACGCGCGCGGCATCCAGCTTCACTTCGGTGCGCTCGGCCCACACCGGCACGATTGCGGCCACGCCCAGCTCGGTCGCCTTCTGCAGGATCAGGTCCATCTTTTCGCCGCGGGCCACGCCCTGCAGCAGGGTGATCGCCAGCGGCGATTCGTTGTCCGCCGGCCGCGCCGCGCCGATCCGCGCGCTGGCGCCGCGCTTGCCGACCTGCAGCAGTTCGGCGTCGTAGTCGCAGCCGTCGCCGTTGAACAGCACGCAGCGGTCGCCCTCGCGCAACCGCAGCACGCGCAGCAGGTGCCCGGCGACGTCCTCGGGGAGGATCAGGTCGTCGCCGGCGCGCAGCGGCACATCGACATGGCAGCGGGTCAGGCGCATGCGACGGCCTCGTCGATCGCGGCCAGGGTGGTCTCGGCCAGCAGCGCCAACTGCTCGTTGTCCACGCAGTACGGCGGCATCCAGTACAGCACGTCGCCGAGCGGGCGCAGCACCACGCCGCGCTGCAGGGCGGCGCGGTACGCGCACAGGCCTACCCGCGCACCGGCCGCGAACGGCGTGCGCTTGTCGCCGTCGCGGCTCAGTTCGAACGCGACCACCATCCCGGCCTGGCGCACGTCGGCCACGTGCGGATGGTCGTTGAACGGCGCCGACAGCGCGCGCATGGTCTCGGCGGTGCCGCGGTTGCGCACGATCACGTCGTCCTGCTGGAAGATCCGCAGGCACGCCAGCGCGGCGGCGCAGGCCAGCGGATTGCCGGTGTAGCTGTGCGAATGCAGGAAGGCGCGCTCGCGGCTGTCGTCGAGGAAGGCGTCATATAAGTGTTGCGTGGCCAGCACCGCCGACAGCGGCAGGAAGCCGCCGGTCAGCCCCTTGGACAGGCACAGCAGGTCCGGCATCACCCCGGCCTGCTCGCAGGCGAACAGGGTGCCGGTGCGGCCGAAGCCGGTGGCGATCTCGTCGGCGATCAGGAACGCGCCGTTGGCGTCGCACAGTTCGCGCGCGCGGCGCAGATAGGCGGGGTCGTGCATGCGCATGCCGCCGGCGCACTGCAGGCGCGGCTCCAGGATCACCGCGCAGATCTCGCCCGGATGGCGGTCGAACAGGTCGGCCAGCGCATCGGCGGCGGCGTCGGCGCGCTCGCGCACGGTCTGCCCGGGCGCGGCCAGGTAGGCGTCGGGCGAGGGCGCGAACAGCGCCTCGGCCAGCAGCGGCGCATACACCCGCCGGTACAGCGGGATGTCGCCGACCGCCAGCGCGCCGATGGTCTCGCCGTGGTAGCCGTTCTCCAGCGCGACGAAGCGGGTGCGCCGGGTCTCGCCGCGGTTGTGGAAATAGTGGAAGGCCATCTTCAGCGCCACTTCGACCCCGGCCGAGCCGTTGTCGGCATAGAACACCTTGGCCAGCGGCGCGCGCCCGTCCTGGCGCGGCGCCAGCGCCAGCAGCTGCTCGGCCAGTTCCACCGCCGGGGCGTGACTGAAGCCGGCCAGCATCACCTGTTCCAGCTGCGTGGCCTGCGCGGCGATGGCCGCGGCGATGCGCGGCTCGCTGTGGCCGAACAGATTGGTCCACCAGCTGCTCACCGCGTCCAGGTAGCGGTTGCCCTCGTGATCGATCAGCCAGGCGCCTTCGCCGCGCGCGATCGGCAGCAGCGGCAGGGTGTCCGGGTGCTCGCGCATCTGCGTGCAGGGATGCCACAGCACCGCCAGGTCGCGTTGCCGCCAGGTTGCGGCAGTCTGTGATGCGGTCAGGTCTGTTAGCATTTCGCGCTCATGAACAGGTTCTTCGCTCCGTGCATTCTATCGGCCGATGCCGCGCCGCGCCGCGGGGCGGCAGCGTGAGCCGTCCGTTGCCGATCATCCATGCGCTGCGCGAGCGCAGCGAGTCCGCCGCCGAGCGCAAGGTCGAGGAACTGGACCTGGAGTTCAGCAACGGCGAACGGCGCGTGTTCCACCGGCTCAAATCCCCCGGCCACGGCGCGGTGGTGGTGGTGCCGATGCTGGACGCGCAGACCGTGCTGCTGGTGCGCGAGTACGCCGCCGGCGTGCACCGCTACGAGCTGGGCCTGGTCAAAGGCCGTATCGATGCAGGCGAGACGCCGCTGCAGGCGGCCGACCGCGAACTCAAGGAAGAGGCCGGCTACGGCGCCCGGCAGCTGCAGGTGCTGCGCGCGATGACCCTGGCGCCGACCTACATGAGCCACCAATCGTGGCTGGTGCTGGCGCAAGACCTCTATCCCGAAAAACTGGCCGGCGACGAGCCGGAGGAACTTGAAGTGGTGCCTTGGAAACTGGCTGAGCTGGATCAACTGATGTTGCGTGAGGATTTTTCCGAAGGGCGTTCGCTGGCGGCGCTGTTCATCGCCCGCGAGTGGTTGGGTCGCGCCGGATGATCCGCATCACCGCAGACCTGCGCGAAACCGTCATCGCCATCGCCATCGACGCCGCCGCGGCGATCATGGCCGTCTACGCCACCGGCTTCGAGGTCGAGCACAAGGCCGACGCCAGCCCGCTGACCCAGGCCGACCTGGCCGCGCACCGGATCATCGTCGAAGGCCTGGAGCGGCTGACCCCGGACCTGCCGGTGCTGTCCGAGGAGTCGGCGCACATTCCGTGGGAGGTGCGCGAGCACTGGACCAGCTACTGGCTGGTGGACCCGCTCGACGGCACCCGCGAATTCGTCAAGCGCAACGGCGAGTTCAGCGTCAACATCGCGCTGATCCACCAGGGCGCACCGGTGTTCGGCGTGGTCCAGGCGCCGGTCGACGGCCGCGTCTGGCACGCGGTGCGCGGCGAGCAGGCGTACCGCCGCGAAGGCTTCCGCGACACCGCCCTGGCCACGCGGCGCCCGGCCAGCGCGCCGCTGCGGGTGGCCGCCAGCCGCTCGCACCGCGATCCGCGCACCGATGCGTTGCTGCTGCGCATGGGCGAGATCGAGACGGTCGCGCAGGGCTCGTCGCTGAAGTTCTGCCGCATCGCCGACGGCGAGCTGGACGTGTACCCGCGCTTCGGCCCGACCTCCGAATGGGACACCGCGGCCGGCCAGTGCGTGCTGCAGTCCGCCGGCGGCGCGCTGCTCGCCGCCGCCACCGGCAAGCCGTTCCGCTACAACCGCCGCGAATCGCTGCTCAACGGCGACTTCATGGCGCTGGGCGATCCGGCGCTGCCGTGGCGCAACTGGCTGGGCTGAGCGGGCGCTGCCGCCGCAGGCGGTCGCGGTACGGACGTCGCCGCTGCGGCTGGCGCGCGGCGACGCGCGCCAGCGGCCGGCAAACGCCATGACGAAGATGCGCGGACAACGGCGCCGGGCCTCGCGTGCGGCGAACGCCGCGCGCCGCCAGGTGCCGTGCCGCGTGGCGCCCGCCGCGCCGGCCGCTCTGCCAAACTAACCGCCTGGCGGCGCCGTGGCCGTCGCATTGGAACGACCCTGTGACCGCAGCCCGCTACGACCTTCCCGCCCTGCTCGAGATCATGGCGCGCCTGCGCGACCGCGAGCACGGCTGCCCCTGGGACCTGGAGCAGGATTTTGCCAGCATCGCCGCGTACACGATCGAAGAAGCGTACGAGGTGGCCGACGCGATTGACCGCAACGACCTGGGCGAACTGAAGGACGAACTCGGCGACCTGCTGCTGCAGGTGGTGTTCCATGCGCAGATGGCGCGCGAGCAGGGCGCCTTCGGCTTCGACGACGTGGTCGCGGCGATCTGCGACAAGATGGTGCGCCGGCATCCGCACGTGTTTGGCGACAGCCAGGTCGCCGACGCCGAGCAGCAGACGCTGAACTGGGAACAGATCAAGCGCGACGAGCGCGCCGCGGCCGGCAAGACCGACGGTTCGGCGCTGGCCGGGATCGCGCGCGGCCTGCCGGAATGGCAGCGTGCGGTGAAGCTGCAGGCGCGCGCGGCGCGGGTCGGCTTCGACTGGCCTGGCCCCGACCCGGTGCTGGACAAGCTGCAGGAAGAACTGGAAGAGGTACGCGTGGAGTTCGCGCGCGGCGCGGTGCAGGACAACCAGGCGCGGCTGCAGGACGAGATCGGCGACCTGCTGTTCGTCTGCGCCAATCTGGCGCGCCACGCGCAGGTCGATGTCGGTGCTGCGCTGCGCCATGCCAACCAGAAGTTCGAACGCCGCTTCCGCGCGATGGAACGGCTGGCGCAGCACGACGGCGGCGCGCTGGACGGGCTGTCGCTGGAGCAGCAGGAAGCGTACTGGCAACGCGCCAAGCGCCAGGAACGCGACGCGGCGCAGTGAAGACGCTGCTGCTGTTCGTGCTGACCGCGCTGGCCGAGATCGTCGGCTGCTATCTGCCGTACCTGTGGCTGCGCGAGCAGCGCAGCGCGTGGCTGTTGCTGCCGGCGGCCGCCAGCCTGGCCGCATTCGTCTGGCTGCTGAGCGTGCATCCGCAAGCCAGCGGCCGCGTCTATGCCGCCTACGGCGGCGTCTACATCGCGGTGGCGCTGCTGTGGCTGTGGGCGGTGGAATCGATCCGGCCCACGCGCTGGGACCTGCTCGGCGCCGGCCTGTGCCTGCTCGGCATGGCGGTGATCATGTTCGCGCCGCGGCAGGGCTGACGCACGTGCGGCGCGCGGGATCGGCGCCTGCCGTGCGCCGCGATCTTCGGCGCGATGGCGGTGGGCTGTGGCGAGGCGGCGCTCCGTATTCGCAGGCGCGCTCGACGCTGCTGCGTGCGTGACCGCACTGGGGGGGGGCGCTGCCGGCGGTGGCCGGCTACGCCGGGCGCCGATACTCTCTTCTTTAATGTAGGCGCCAGCGCGGCGTATGCTGGCTGCCTGCGTTGCCTCGGGAGGGCCACCGCATGCGGCGTTTCGCCAGCTTCCGCGAGTTCTATCCGTTCTATTTGAGCGAGCACCGGCATCCGCTGTCGCGCCGCCTGCATTTCGTCGGCAGCGCCGCGGTCCTGCTGGCGGTGCTCTTGGCGATCTGCACCGGGCGGCCGCGTTGGCTGTGGGCCGCGCCGCTGTGCGGCTACGGCTGCGCCTGGATCGGGCATTTCTTCTTCGAGAAGAACCGCCCGGCCACCTTCCGCCACCCGCTGTACTCGTTCGCCGGCGACTGGGTCATGTTCAAGGACATGCTGCTCGGGCGCATCCGCTGGTAGCCGGTGCGTCCTGGGCGCTCGCTATACTCGCCGGATAGACCCTTTCGGTTACATGGAGCAAATCGATGCCGTCCACCTATTTCCTCGCGCTGGTGATCCTGGTCGCGGGCGTGATCGTGCTGTTCAAGACCGTGCGCATGGTGCCGCAGGGTTTCCAGTGGACGGTGGAGCGCTTCGGCCGCTACACCCATACCTTGTCGCCGGGCCTGCACTTCCTGATCCCGGTGGTCTACGGCGTGGGCCGCAAGGTCAACATGATGGAGCAGGTGCTGGACGTGCCCAGCCAGGACGTGATCACCAAGGACAACGCGGTGGTGCGCGTGGACGGGGTGGTGTTCTTCCAGGTGCTGGACGCGGCCAAGGCCGCCTATGAAGTGTCGAACCTGGAGATCGCGACCATCGCGCTGGTGCAGACCAACATCCGCACCGTGATCGGCTCGATGGACCTGGACGAATCGCTGAGCCAGCGCGAGACCATCAACGCGCAGCTGCTCAGCGTGGTCGACCATGCGACCAACCCGTGGGGGATCAAGGTCACCCGCATCGAGATCCGCGACATCCAGCCGCCGCGCGACCTGATCGATTCGATGGCGCGGCAGATGAAGGCCGAGCGCGAGAAGCGCGCGCAGATCCTCGAAGCGGAGGGTTCGCGGCAGTCGGAGATCCTGCGCGCCGAGGGCGAGAAGCAGGCGGCGGTGCTGGAGGCCGAAGGCCGCAAGGAGGCCGCGTTCCGCGACGCCGAGGCGCGCGAGCGCCTGGCCGAGGCCGAAGCGCGCGCCACCACGATGGTGTCCAAGGCGATCGCCGAGGGCGACGTGCAGGCGATCAACTACTTCATCGCGCAGAAGTACGTGGAGGCGTTCAAGGAACTGGCCACCGCGCCGAACCAGAAGTTCGTGCTGATGCCGATGGAGTCCAGCGGCATCATCGGCTCGATCGCCGGCATCGGCGAACTGGCGCGCGAGGCGCTGAGCAAGCAGCAGTCCGCGCCGCCGGCGGTGCCGCGCGGCATGCCGCCGCGCAGCGGAGTCTGAGCCATGCGCGCGGAGGTGGTGGCGTGGGGCGCGCTGACCTTGCTGCTGTTCGCGGCCGAGGCGCTGGCGCCGGGCGCGTTCATGCTGTGGATGGGCTTCGCCGCCGCGGCGGTGTTCGTCGCCGTGCTGGTCCTGCCGGATGTCTCGCTGCTGCTGCAGATCGGCGCGTTCGTGGTGCTCAGCTTCGTCTCGATCCAGGTGTACCGCACCTGGTTCCGCGGCCGCGACCGGGCCAGCGACCGGCCGTTGCTCAACCGCCGCGCCGAGCAACTGATCGGCCGCGTGGTGACCCTGGATCAGCCGATCCAGGCCGGCCGCGGCCGCGCCAAGGTCGACGACGCGTTCTGGGTGGTCGGCGGCCCCGACCTGCCGGCCGGCAGCGCGGTACGCATCGTCGGGGTGGATGGGATGACGTTGTTGGTGCAGGCGGAGTGAGGCTCGGGACTCGGGACTCGGGACTCGGGATTTTCGCAAGTTCGCCGCATTTGCGCGTTTCTGTAGGAGGGGCTTCAGCCCCGACGCGTTACCGGTAAGGCGTCGGGGCTGAAGCCCCTCCTACAGAAAAGCGGCTGCGCCAGAGTTGCAAAAAAGGGGGCGCTTTTTTCTAAGAGAAAGCGGCCTTTTTGCATCAAATCGCTTGACAGCGATTTACCCTCGGACAGCATCCTGCCGTCCCGAGTCCCGAGTCCCGAGTCCCGAGTCCCGAGTCCCGAGTCCCGAGTCCCGAGTCCCGAGTCCCATTCCTTATCCCCCGCACGGCCGGCGATAATGGGCGACTTTACTCACGGACCCGCGCCATGACCCAGAAGACCATCCTCAACGACAGCCATCGCGCCCTCGGCGCCAAGATGGTCGACTTCGGCGGCTGGGACATGCCGATCCACTACGGCTCGCAGATCGACGAACACCACCAGGTGCGCAGCGACGCGGGCATGTTCGACGTCAGCCACATGACCGTGGTCGACCTGCACGGCAGCCAGGTACGCGGCTTCCTGCGCCACCTGCTGGCCAACTCGGTGGACAAGCTGAAGCAGCCGGGCAAGGCGTTGTACACCTGCATGCTCAACCCGCAGGGCGGGGTGATCGACGACCTGATCGTCTATTACATGTCCGACACGTTCTTCCGCCTGGTGGTCAACGCCGCCACCCGGGTCAAGGACCTGGCCTGGATCGGCGAGCAGGCGCAGGCGTTTGGCGTGGAGGTGCGCGAGCGCGAGGACTTCGCGATGATCGCGGTGCAGGGTCCCAACGCGCGCGCCAAGGTGATCGGCCTGCTGCGCGAGGACGATCGCGCCGCGGTGCAGAAGCTGGGCCGCTTCGCCGCGTTCGAGGCGACCTCGGCCGACAGCGTGGCGCTGTTCGTCGCGCGCACCGGCTACACCGGCGAGGACGGCTTCGAGATCGTGCTGCCGCAGCAGCAGGCCGTGGCGTTCTGGGACGCGCTGCTGCAGGCGGGGGTCAAGCCGGCCGGCCTGGGCGCGCGCGACACGCTGCGCCTGGAGGCCGGCATGAACCTGTATGGGCAGGACATGGACGAGACCGTGTCGCCGTACGAAGCGGCGCTGGCCTGGACCGTGACGCTGGACGAGGGTCGCGTGTTCATCGGCCGCGACGTGCTCGAAGCGCACAAGGCCAACGGTGCGCCGCGGCAGATGATCGGCCTGGTGATGGACGACAAGGGCGTGTTGCGCCACGGCCAGAAGGTGCTCACCGCGCAGGGCGAGGGCGAGATCCTGTCCGGCACGTTCTCGCCGACGCTGGGCAAGGCGATCGCGTTCGCGCGCGTGCCGGCCGGTGCGCCGGGCGAGGTGCGGGTGGACATCCGCGGCAAGGAGGTGCCGGTGCGCGTGGTCAAGTTCCCGTTCGTGCGCGAAGGCCAGGTCCAGCCCGGCATTCTCGGCTGAGCCGCCGGTCGCCGCGATGCGCCCGCGACGTCGTTGCGGGGCATCCGGTTCGCTACACTAGCCACCCATCCCCGACATCGTCTTTTCCGGAGCAGCCCCATGAGCGAGATCCCTGGCGACCTCAAATTCCTCAAGTCCCATGAATGGGCGCGCGTCGAAGGCAACGGTCGCGTCACCATCGGCATTTCCGACCATGCCCAGGGCCTGCTCGGCGACCTGGTCTACGTCGAGCTGCCCAACGTCGGCGACGACGTCGTCGCCGGCAACGGCGTGGCCGTGGTCGAGTCGGTCAAGGCCGCATCGGACGTGTACAGCCCGCTCACCGGCAAGGTGGTCGAGGTCAACGCCGCGCTCAGCGACAAGCCGGAGACGATCAACGAGGACGCCTACGGCGAAGGCTGGATCTTCGTGCTGGAGATCGCCGACCAGGAGCAGTTGAACGAGCTGCTGACCCCCGACGACTACGCCGAACTGCTCGAGGAAGACGGCCACTGAGCCGAGCCCCCTCGTCGCGACAGCCGAACCGGCCGCCTTGTGCGGCCGGTTTTCGTTTGGGGCGGCGGAACGGGGCGGTGGCGTATCACGGAGCGGGCGATGCTCTCGACGGCTGGCGGATCGGCGCGTCGCGAACGACGCACGCGGCGCACAGTGGAAGGCCGACTTGGCGCAGGCGACCGCAGGCGCGACGCGCGCTTCGCTGCGTCCGCCGCCGTCGCCACCGGTCGAGGCGATGCCGCGGGACGACGCGGCGAGACGAGCGGATGTCGCGTCGGATTTTTGGCGGTGATGCGCGCCGCAGCGCATCGCACTCGGGAGGCGCGCGCAGAGCATCTCCGGACGACGATCGCATCCGGTGCAGTCCGAGCAGTCGGCAGAGATGCCGCGTTCGTCTGATCGGAACGTGTTCGCCGCGGCGACGCGCATGCGGCATGCAGCGGTGCCGACGCTGCGACGGCGCGCTCGGCAGCGGACGCGATGGCGCGATGGAACACGACGCGCCGGCCGCGTGCGCGTGACGCGATGGTGAGGAACGCAGCGCGGCGAGCGGACGTCGCAGCGGCATCGCGCGCCGCCGCGATGCGCTGCGTGGCGACGCACGCAACGCGCCGACAAGCGCCGAACAGCGCGAAAAAGTTTGCGCAGTTTTGCGCATTTGCTCTTGTGCGATGCCGGAACGGCGCATGCCGCGAAAAGTTTTTTTCAGCTTGCGGACAGGCTCGCGCGCTCGCGCTTCGCTGCCGCCCACGCTCGGCATGGCCGCGCGCCAAACTGCCGCTCGCGTTGGCCTGTTGCAAAAAAGCACGGGAATTACCGCTGTTTTTGTTTGCGCCGAAGATTCGCTGCGGGTTTGGCGGCTGCGGTTGTCGAGGTCGGAGGGCTGCCGATCGCGGCGATCGGCATGGTCGCGGCACGCGACGCCTGAAAAAAAATTGCGTAGAACTGTTGACAGTAAAAAAAAGCGTGATTAGGTTTCGCCCAGCAGACGTTGCTGCGAAAGCGAGTGAATCGGATCGACATCAAACCGCGAAGCACAACTTGGACATCCGCCAGGAACCCGATGATGGTGGATCAGGTGTCGCTTCCCTCCGAGAAACGCAACGTCTCCCCCGGCACGGCACCCGTATCGAGTTTCGGTACGGGTGTTTCTGTATCCGACCCGGCCCGCACTACGCGCCGGCGGATCCTGCAGGCGGACCATCGCCGCGGGTTTGCTTTAACTGGGCGTTTTCAATCCATAGTTCACTGACGAGGAGCCATCCCATGGCCACGAAAAAAGCTGCGAAAAAGAAGCCGGCCGCTAAGAAAGCGGTCAAGAAGACTGCCGCCAAGAAGCCGGCAGCGAAGAAGATCTCGGTAAAGAAGGCGGTCAAGAAGGCTGCCAAGAAAGTCGCCAAGAAGGTCGCCAAGGTGAAGAAGGCCGTCAAGAAGGCCACCACCAAGAAGACCACCGCCAAGAAGGCGGTAAAGAAGACCGCGAAGAAGGCAGCGACCAAGAAGACCGCCGCCAAGAAGACCGCGAAGAAGGCTACCGCGAAGAAGGCGGTAAAGAAGACCGCGAAGAAGGCCACGGCGAAGAAGGCGGTCAAGAAGTCGGCTGCCAAGAAGCCGGCCGCGAAGAAGGCTGTCGCCAAGAAGGCCGTCGCGAAGAAGAAGCCGGCTGCCCGCAAGAAGAAGACCGCTCCGGTCGCACTGCCGGCAACGCCCGCGCCGCTGATCTGATCTGATACATCCCGATAGCCGTACCTAAGCTCTCTCCCCGGTGCCCAGCGGGGAGGGAGCTTTTTTATGGGCGACCGGTTGCCGTCGCCGCGGCGAGCTGCTTGCCAGGACGTCGATGTGCCGCTGACGTGTCATCCGCCTACCTGCCACCGACGCGTTGCCTGCACCGTGGCCAGTCCCGAGCTGACGCTGTTGGCCGCCGTCGCATTCCGTCGCCGCCTGATGCGTGCCCGAACTGCACCGAATTCGGACTTCTTTCCCCGGCAGTGACGATGCCGCGCGTCCGCCAAGCGGCTGCTTCGCTGTCGCAGGCGAGGTTCGCCGGTTCGTTCGGCTTCTCCTTGGTTTGCGCAATGGCATTCCGACAGTGCTGCCATGCCGGCGCTGCAGCCTTGGCGTTTTAGACCAGCCGCGCCATGTTCCATGCGCCGCTTGCCGCGCTCGATGCGCTCGATGCGCGGAGCGTGCGAGCGTGGAAAAGCCGGCGCTGGCGTACAGGCAAAACCATCGCGGCAGAGTCGACCTGCTGCCTTGCCTGACTGACTGATCTCCATTCGTGGCGACCTGGGTCGGAATTGAACCGGCGTCCCCGGATTTGCAGTCCGCTGCATAACCACTCTGCCACCTCGCCCGTCGGGACCAGCACCCCTTTTCGGGGAACGGTGGCGCGAAGCTCCGGATGAGGAGGCGTGCGTAGCGCGGGTTATGCAGCGAGGCGATGTGCATCGCCAGGCGCACTCGCTGACGGGAGGCTTCACCCCGATCCTCACAGCAACCTCTTGCCGCGAGGCTTCGCCCGGACCCTCACCCCAACCCCTCTCCCGGCGGGAGAGGGGCTTATCCGCTTGAGGGGACATCTGCTCCGCTTGAGGGGACATCTGCGCGAGTGTCCGCAGCGGCGGTGGTGGCGACACACGATGGCCGACGCAGTCAAGGCGTTTCAGCCGACGGCTTCAAACGCTTCCGGGTGGCCGAGCCTGTGCCGCGCGCTGCTCCTCTGTAGGAGCGGCTTCAGCCGCGACCGTATCCCAGCGGTTTCATCAAGGCCCGATCAGGCGAAGTCGCCGGCTTGCGTCGCCATCGGATCTCGTCGCGGTGAAGCCGCTCCTGCCGTGCATCTCCCGCGAAGGCAGCGCGCAGACAGCAGAAAGGCGGCTCGCGCCGCCTTCCACCGAATCCATCAGGAGACCGTCTGCGTCAGTGCGGCGAGGCGACCGACTTGGACGCGGACGCGCCCTTCTTGTCCTTCGGATCCGGGCGCTCGGCCATCATGTTGTCGCTGCCGAAGTCGGTATCCACGTCCAGCCAGCGCTGCGTCGGCAGGCCGATCGCGCGGTCGAGGATGGTCGGCAGCAGGCCGGAAGGCAGGCCGCTCTCGCCGTTCCACAGGATCGCCACGCCCAGGTCGCGTTCCGGCACCAGCGCGACCAGGCCGCGATAGCCCTGCACGGCGCCGGCATGGAACACCACCTGGTGGCCCGAGTAATCGAACACGCGCCAGCCCAGCGCGTAGCTGGCCGAGTTGACCCGCTCGCGGCGCCAGCCCGAGCGCATCTCGCCGGGGGTGAGGATCAGCGGCGCGTGCAGCGTCGCCAGCAGCGGCGCAGGCAGCACGTCCGGACGATGCCCGGTCTGCGCGATCAGCCACTGCGCCATGTCGCTGATGCTGGCGTTGACGCCGGCGGCCGGGGCCAGCCGGTAGTAGGTGGGCTTGGGCATCAGCGACACCCAGCCGTTGCGGCTGCGCACGTGCGGGCGCGCCCAGCGCGGGCTGGCCTGGATGCCGGCCAGGCCCATGCTGGCGTCGTTCATGCCCAGCGGCTTGAAGATGCGGCGCTCCACCGACTGCTCGTAGAAGCTGCCGGAGGCGGCGAACACCACGTCGCCGATCAGGCTGAAGGCGACGTTCTGGTAGGCGTAGCACTCGCCCGGCGCGCACTTGAGCGGGGCGTAGGCGAGCTTGTGGCTGAGCGTGTAGTAGTCGGCGTTGGATTCGACGTCGCGGTCGTAGGCGTTGTAGGTCAGGCCGACGCGATGGCTGAGCAGGTCGGCCACGTTCAACTGGCGGGTGGCGACCGGATCGCTGAGCTGGAAGCCGGGCACGTAGTCGGTGACCTTGCTGTCCCAGCGCAGGGTGCCGTCGTTGACCAGCAGGCCGGCCATGGTGCCGGCGAAGGCCTTGGACAGCGAGGCCAGGCGGAACACGGTGTGCGCATCGACCGGCTCGGGGCGGTTGACGTCGGTGACGCCGTAGCCGCGCGCGCTGACCACCTGGCCGTTGTGCACGATCGCCACCGCCAGGCCGGGCACGCGCTCGCCGTAGGTGAGCTGCTCGGCCATCGCTTCCAGGCTGGCGACATCGAAGTCCGTGGCCAGCGGCATCACCTTGCTGTCCGGCAGCGAGGCGCGGTACGGCAGCGGCTGGGTCGGCGAGGTGTAGCGCGTGGCTTCGGTGTAGATCGGCGGCGGCAGCGGCTGCGACGGCGCCGGCGTCTGCGCGGTGGAGGACATCGCAAAGGGCAGCAATGCCCCGAGCAACCCGGTTGCCACCGGTCGAAGGAGCCGGTGCCTGCTGTTCTGTTTCATCGCGCGTGTGGCCTGTGAGGTACTGCCGAAACCGATTCTAGCGCCGCTTTTCGCCATTGCACAAACCGGGAGAAGATGAATGGGCATCGTCTTGATCCTGCTGGTGATTTTGCCGGGCCGACACGGCCGGCAGTGCGCCGTCCGCAGCGGCTGCCGCGACGGCGTAACGTATGCCTGGAAACGCATGCAACCGATGTGCCGAAGCCGCTGCGACCGCCCGCGGGCCTGGCTGAACCGTTGCCCACAGTGACGTCGCCGCGCGGCTGCGGGATCATGCCGCATGCCCGATCCCGACCTTCCCCCGATCCCCACCGCGCGTGCGGCGCCCGCCGCCGCGACCTGGCTGGGCCTGGCCTTCGTGCTGGTCTGGTGTACCGGCTACATCGCCGGCAAGCAGGTGGTGGCGCATGCCGCGCCGTTCACCGCGCTGCTGTGGCGCTTCGGCCTCACCGCGGTGTGCTTCGCGCTGGCCGCCGGCCCCACGCGCTTGCGGGCGCTGCCGCGGCAGGAGCTGGCACGCAGCGCGGTGGCCGGGGTGTTGATGCTGGCCTTGCAGTTCGGCGGGGTGTACGCGGCGTTCGCGCTGGGCACCGGCTCGGGCGTGGCCGCGCTGGTGATCGGGGCGATGCCGTTGCTGGTGGCCTGGGCCAGCCCGTGGTGGGGCGGCCAGCGGCTGCGCGCCGCGCAGTGGCTGGGCATGGCGCTGGGCTTCGCCGGCGTCACCACGGTCGCCGCCGACCGCATCGACGGCGCCACCCCGTGGGGCGGCTGGCTGGCGTTGCTGGTGGGCCTGTTCGGCATCGCGGCCGGCACCCTGTACCAGAAGCGGCATGCCGCGCAGCTCGACCTGCGCGTCGGGCTGGCGGTGCAGAACGCGGCCGCGACGCTGGTGCTGCTGCCGCTGGCGGCGTGGGAAGGCTTCCGCTTCCAGGCCAGCGACGGCTTCGTCGCGGCGATGGCATGGCTGGTGCTGGTCAATTCGATCGGCGGCTTCGCGCTGCTGTTCCTGCTGCTGCGGCGCGGTGCGGCCACGCAGGTGGCGAGCCTGTTCTTCCTGATGCCGCCGGTGACCGCGGTGTTCGGCCATGTGCTGCTCGGCGAGCACCTGACCGCGCTGAAGCTGTGCGGCTTCGCGCTGGCGGCGCTGGGCGTGTGGCTGGCCGGGCGCGCGCGCTGAAACGCGGCCGGCGGCAGCGCGCGCCGGCGCGGCGGCTCAGTCGCGCAGCGCGCTGCGGCCGCGGATCAGGTCCGCGGCGCGTTCGGCGATCATCATCGTCGGGCCGTTGGTGTTGCCGCTGACCAGGCGCGGCATCACCGACGCGTCGACCACGCGCACGCCTTCCAGCCCGCGCAGGCGCAGCTGCGGATCGACCACCGCCTGCGCATCGTTGCCCATCCGGCAGGTGCCGATCGGGTGGTAGATGGTCTCGGCCTTGGCGCGGATGTAGGCGATCAGGCCGGCCTCGTCCAGGTCCTCGCGCGCCGGCAGCAGCGGCGCGCCGCGCCAGGGATCGAACGCCGGCTGCTGCAGGATGCGCCGCGCCAGGCGCGCGCATTCCACCAGCATGCGCAGGTCGAAGCCGTCGGGATCGCTGAGGTAGTTCGCCTGCAGCCGTGCCGGCGTGCGCGGGTCGGCGTCGTTGAGCGACAGGCGGCCACGGCTGCGCGGCTGCAGGTGGCAGGCGTGCAGGGTGAAGCCGTCGCCGGGCAGGCGGTTGCGGCCGTGGTCGTCGAGCATCGCCGGCACGAAATGCAGCTGGATGTCGGCGCGCGCGTCCGGCGCCAGCGGCGAGCGGATGAAGCCGCCGGCCTCGGCGATGTTGCTGCTGCCGGCGCCGCGGTGGCCGCGCAGGAAATAGTCGAAGGCGATCTTCAGCTGGTTGCGGCGGTCGTAGCTGATGCCCGGGCGGGTGCGGTACAGCGTGCACACGTCCAGGTGGTCCTGCAGGTTGGCGCCGACCTGCGGCTGGTCCAGGCGCACCGCGATGCCGTGGCGTCGCAGTTCGTCGGCCGGGCCGATGCCCGACAGCATCAGCAACTGCGGCGAGTTCACCGCGCCGGCGCTGAGCAGCACCTCGCGCGCGGCGCGCGCATGCACCTCGCTGCCGCGCTGCGCATAGGCCACGCCGACCACGCGCTCGCCCTCGACCAGCAGGCGCAGCACCAGCGCGTCGGTGATCACCTGCAGGTTGTCGCGCGCCTGCGCCGGGGCCAGGTAGGCGACCGCCGCCGAGCAGCGCGCGCCGTTCTTCTGGGTGACCTGGTACAGGCCCACGCCCTGTTGCTGCGGTCCGTTGAAATCGGGGTTGTGGGCGAAGCCGGCCTGCTGCCCGGCGGCGATGAACACGTCCGAGAGCGGGTTGTGGTAGCGCAGATCGGACACGTGCAGCGGCCCGTCGCCGCCGTGCAGCGCATCGCCGCCGCGGCTGTTGCGTTCGCTGCGCCGGAAATAGGGCAGCACGCCGCGCCAGTCCCAGCCCTCGGCGCCGTCGGCGGCCCAGTCGTCGTAGTCGGCCGCCACGCCGCGCACGTAGCACATCGCGTTGATCGAACTGGAGCCGCCCAGCACCTTGCCGCGCGGCCACCACAGGCGCCGGTCGTTCAAGGCCGGCTCCGGCGCGGTGAGGTAGTTCCAGTTGATGCGGCGGTTGCCGGCCAGTCGCGCCAGGCCCGCCGGCATGTGGATGAAGGGATTGCGATCGCGTGGCCCGGCCTCGATCAGCAGCACCTTGCAGTCGCGATCCTCGCTGAGCCGGTTGGCCAGCACGCAGCCCGCCGAGCCTGCGCCGATGATGATGTAGTCGTACACCCGCGGTTCCCCTGTTTCGTGGCGCCGACGCTAGACGCCGCGGATAGAGCATATGCTCGGCGCGCCGCAACGTGCATGCGGCGCCGCGGCGCCGGGCCTGCGCGCGGGCCGCAGCGCTGGCGATGTTGCAGTGCATCGGCTACCGTGCGCGCAACCACACGGCGAACGGCGAGCCGATGCAAGCGGAAAACAAGCGCGTCCAGACCGGCGAGCTGCGCGCGGTGCTGCTGTCCTTCGTCTATTTCTTCTGCGTGCTGTCGGCGTACTACGTGATCCGGCCGGTACGCGAACAGCTGTCCGCGGCGGTCGGCTCGACCCAGCTGCCCTGGTTCTTCATGGCCACCTTCGTCGCCACGCTGCTGCTGACCCCGCTGTTCGCGTGGATGGCGGCGCGCTGGCCGCGGCGGATCGTGGTGCCGGCGGTGTACGTGTTCTTCGCGCTGTGCCTGCTCGGCTTCGTGCCGCTGTTCAGCGGCCATGGCGGGCTCAGCCCGCGCGCGCTGGGCATCGTGTTCTTCGTCTGGGTCAGCGTGTTCAACCTGTTCGTGGTGTCGGTGTTCTGGAGCTTCATGGCCGACATCTGGAGCAACGAACAGGCGCGGCGGCTGTTCCCGCTGATCGGACTGGGCGGCACCGCCGGCGCGGTGGCCGGCCCGCTGCTGACCCGCGGGCTGGTCGGGGTGATCGGCGTGGCGCCATTGCTGGTGGTGTCTGCGGCGCTGCTCGGCGTCGCGCTGGTGTGCGTGATCCTGCTCGGACGCTGGGCGCGGGTGCATGGCGCGCGCCGCCACGACGCCGGCCACGAGGCGGCGGTCGGCGGCGGCATGTTCGACGGCCTCAAGCAGATCCTGGCCAATCCGTTCATGCGCGGCATGGCGCTGCTGATGCTGCTGGGCGATTGCATCGGCACGGTCGGCTACGCGCTGATGACCGATTATTCCGGCGCCACCTTCCACAACGCGGTCGAGCGCACCCAGTTCGCCGCCAACATCGACATGCTGACCAACGCGCTGCAGATCGTCGTGCAGATCACCCTGACCCGCTGGCTGCTGGTGAAGAAGGGCGCAGGCGCGGTGATCGCGCTATGGGCGCTGATCAGCGTGGGCACGCTGGTCGCGACCGCGTTGTCGCCCGATCCCTATGCCCTGGCGGTGTGGATCGTGCCCTGGGTGGTGCTGCCGCTGGTGATCACCCGTTCGCTGGCCTACGGCATGGTCGGCCCGGCGCGGGAATCGCTGTACACGCGCGTGCCGCGGCAACTGCGCTACCAGGGCAAGAACGCGGTGGACACCGCGGTCTGGCGTGCCGGCGACGTGGCGGTCGCCTCGGCGATGAACGGCCTGCGCGCGCTGGGCATGGGCGTACCCGGTTTCGCCGCGCTGGCCGCAATTGCGGCCACGCTCTCGGGCGTCATCGGCTGGCGCCTGGCGCGTGCCGTCGAAAGCGCCGCGCCCACCGCGGCAGAGACGCCGCCGCCAACGCGCTGATCCGCGCCGACATGCGTTGCTGGGCCGCGATGCCCGCCGCAGCGCCAGCGGCTATGCTGTGCGTCTTCTCTTTTGCCGACGGACGCGCGCATGACCCTGCTGGCCTCGATCCTGGTGTGCCTGGTGGCGCTGCTGCACCTGTATTTCCTGGTGTTGGAGATGTTCCTGTGGACCCGGCCGCTGGGCATGAAGGTGTTCCGCAACACGCCGGAAAAGGCGCAGCTGACCAAGGTGCTCGCGGCCAACCAGGGCCTGTACAACGGCTTTCTCGCCGCGGGCCTCGGCTGGGGCGTGGCGGCGCAGCGGGTGGACGTGATGCTGTTCTTCCTCGGCTGCGTGGTCGTGGCCGGCCTGTACGGCGCTTGGAGCGTCAGCCGCCGGATCCTCTACGTGCAGGCGCTGCCGGCGGCGCTGGCGATCGCGGCGCTATTGCTGGCGTCTTGAGCGCCGCGCAGCTGCCTAGCCCTTCGCCTTCGTGCGCGGCGACACCCACATGGCGATGCTGGCGAAGAACACGACCTGATCGCCTTCGTCGCGGATCTCCACGCTGACCGGCATTTCGTAGCCGCTGTCGGCGGCCACGATCGCCACGTCCGGCGTCGCCACCGCGTGCATCGTGCCGCGGGCCTTGCTGCGGTATTCCACGCGCATGCCTTTCGGGATCCAGCGCATCGACGGCGGCAGGCTGGCATCGACCATGACCCCGCCGGCTAGTTCGGCCAGGTTGCACAGCGCGATCGCATGCACCGTGCCCAGGTGGTTGCTGACCCGCCGCCGATGCGCGAAGCGCGCCTCGCAGCGGCCCGGCTGCAGCACCGTGATACGCGGGGCGATGCTGGCGAAATAGGGTGCCTTGAAGCACACCGCGCGCGAGAACAGCCATTGCCCAGCCGGCCAGCGTTGCATGCGTTGATAGAGCGACAGCAGTTGGCTCATGGTGTGCGTCTCCAAATGACGACGGCGGACCGAAGTCCGCCGTCGTGGTGAGCGTGTCGCCGGCGTGGATGTTGCCGGTTTTGAAGCAGGCCGGTGTGGAACTGGCCGGTTTGGATCAGGCCGCTTCGCGCGAATGGTCGTCGCCGGCCGTGGCGCGGTGGTAGTAGCTGGCCGAGCGCAGTTCGTCGGCGTCGAAGTCGTCCACGCTGATCGTGTCCATGGTGATCTCGCGCAGTTCCTCCAGCTGGCGGCGCTCGTCGGCCGACAGCACGCCTTCGCGCACCGCCTCGTCCAGCTGCGAAGCGAAGTCCAGCGCCTCGATGCCCTTGCTCTTGAGCGCCTTCAGGAACTTGCGCTCGACCGGCTCGGCCAGCACCGCCTTGGTCAGATAGCTGGCGATGCGCCCGCCCGGGTTGTTCTCGCACGGGGTCAGGAACACGCCCTGGCCCAACCGGTCGCGGGCTTCGTTCGGGGTCATCAGCAGCGCGGCGACGCGGTGGCCCAGGCGGTCGCCCGGCGCTTCGGCGCGGCGGCCCCAGGGGAAGATCAGCGCCCACATCAGCCAGCCCACCGGGCGGATCGGGAAGTTGCGCAGCGCAGCCGACAGCGCCAGCTCGATCTTGTGCACGCTGTCGTGGAACGCCCACGCCAGCAGCGGCTGGTCGGTCGCCGGCGCGCCGTCGTCGTGGTAACGCTTGAGCATCGCGCTGGTCATGTAGATGTGGCTCAGCACGTCGCCCAGGCGGCCGGACAGCGATTCCTTGAACTTCAGCTTGCCGCCGAGCATCAGCATCGACACGTCGGCCATCAGTGCCAGGTTCGCCGAGTAGCGGTCCAGCTTGCGGAAGAAGCGGCGGGTGTAGGCGTCGCCCGGGGCGGCGCCGATGCGCGCGGCGGTCAGGCCGAACCACAGCGAGCGCACCGCGTTGGAGATGGCAAAGCCGATGTGACCGAACAGGTTGCGGTCGAACTCGTCGACGCCGGCCTTGTGGTCCGGATTGCCGGCGGCCTTCATCTCCTTCATCACCCACGGATGGCACAGGATCGCGCCCTGGCCGAAGATCAGCAGGCTGCGGGTCATGATGTTGGCGCCTTCCACGGTGATCGCGATCGGCGCCGCCTGCCAGCTGCGGCCGGCGAAGTTGCGCGGCCCCAGGATGATGCCCTTGCCGCCGACCACGTCCATCACGTCGCTGATGACTTCGCGGCTCATCGAGGTGCAGTGGTACTTGGCGATCGCCGACGGCACCGACGGCACGTCGCCGCGATCCACCGCCGCGGCGGTGGCCTGAGACAGCGCGCTGATCGCGTACGCCTTGCCGCCGATCCGCGCCAGCGCCTCTTCCACACCCTCGAAGCGGCCGACCGACAGGCCGAACTGCTTGCGGATGCGCGCGTAGGCGCCGGTGACGATGGCGCCGTACTTGGCGCCGCCGCTGGCGGTGGAGGGCAGGGTGATCGAGCGGCCCACGGCCAGGCACTCGTTGAGCATGTTCCAGCCCTTGCCGACCATGTCCACGCCGCCGATCAGCTGGCTGAGCGGGATGAACACCTCGCGGCCATGGATCGGGCCGTTCTGGAACGGCGAGTTCAGCGGGAAGTGGCGGCGGCCGATCTCGACCCCCGGAGTCTCGCGCGGCAGCAGCGCCAGGGTGATGCCGATGTCCTTGGTGTCGCCGATCAGGCCGTCCGGGTCGTACATGCGGAACGCCAGGCCGACCAGCGTCGCCACCGGCGCCAGGGTGATGTAGCGCTTGTCGAAGGTCAGCTTGACGCCGAGCACGTTGGCGCCGTTCCACTCGCCCTTGCAGACGATGCCGTAGTCGGGGATCGAGGTCGCGTCGGAGCCGGCGAACGGACCGGTCAGGCCGAAGCACGGCACTTCCTGGCCCACCGCCAGGCGCGGCAGGTAGTAGTCCTTCTGCTCCTTGGAACCGTAGTGCAGCAGCAGCTCGCCCGGGCCCAGCGAGTTCGGCACGCCGACCGTGGAGCTGACCACGCTCGACACCGAGGCGATCTTCTGGATCACCTTGTGGTGGGCCAGCGCGGAGAAGCCCAGGCCGCCGTATTCCTTGGGAATGATCATGCCGAAGAACTTGTGCTTCTTGACGAAACTCCACAGTTCCGGCGGCAGGTCGGCATGGACGTGGGTAATTTCCCAGTCGTTGGTCATGCGGCACAGCTCTTCTACCGGGCCGTCGAGGAACGCCTGCTCCTCGGCGGTCAGCTGCGGCTTGGGATAGTCGAGCAGCTTCTGCCAGTCCGGGTCGCCGGTGAACAGTTCGCCCTCGAACCCGACCGAGCCGGTTTCCAGCGCGATGCGCTCGGTCTGCGACAGCGGCGGCAGCACCTTGCGGAACACCTTCAGCATCGGCGCGGTGAGCAGCGGCTTGCGCACGAACGGCAACAGCAGCGGCACCGCGACCAGTGCCAGCAGCACCGCGGCGACGATGGTGGCGGTGTGGTTGGCGCCTAGCAGCCAGCACGCGACCAGCAGCGTGGCGCTCAGCGCGGCCCAGACGGCGAGTCGCATGCGGTGATAGGCGGCGAAAGCGCCTGCCAACAACAACACGAGGAAGGGTGCGACGATGCTCATGGGCTTGCTCCGGGGACATGCTCGGTGACGGCGGACGGTGCGGCGGCGCTAGCCGGTGGCAGTGCGTCCAGATAATGCAACACAGTGGCGGTAAATGCGGCGTTGTCGTCGCCGGCCAGCATATGCGTGGCCTCGGGCAGGTGCGCATGTTGCGCATGCGGCACCAACGACAGGAAGTCTTCGATGGTCTGCGGCGTGACCAGGTCGCTGCGCCCGCCGCTGACCAGCAGCAGCGGGCACTGCACCTTGCTGGCGGCCTGCGCGATCGCATCCTGGTGCTGGTCGCTGTCGCGCGCCAGTTCCTCGACCAGGCGCGGATCCCAGTGCCAGTACCAGCGGCCGTCGGCGTGCCGGCGCAGGACGCTGCGCAGCGCCTCCGGCGACTTGCGCGCGCGCTGCGGCAGATAGGCGGCGATCGCGTCGCCGGCCTCGTCCAGGGTGGCGAAGCCGTGCGGATGCGCGCTCATGAAGGCGAGGATGCGCTCGACCCCGGCCGGCTGCCAGCGCGGAGTGATGTCGACCAGCACCATCGCGCGGAACAGGCCCGGCCAGCGTGCCTCGGCCATCAGCCCGAACAGCCCGCCCATCGAGGCGGCCACCAGCACCGGCGCCGGCGCCATTTCGCCGGCGACCACGATCAGGTCGTCGGTGAACTGTTCGCCGCGGTAGGCCAGGGTGGCGGGATTGCGGGTGGAGTCGCCATGGCCGCGCGCGTCGTAGGCGACGCTGCGATAGCCATGCGCCTGCAACGCCGCAGCGCTGGTCATCCAGGCGTGCCGGGTCTGGCCGAAGCCGTGCGCGAACAGCACGCTGCCGGCGTCGCCGGAGTCCATGACGGTCGCCGCCAGGCGCATGTCGTCCGCGCCGGAAAGCACGGCGGAGGCGGCAGTGGGCGCGGTGGAGGGAGAGGAAACCATACCGGCTAGTATGGAGCAGTGCGCGGCGATGTCAATACGATGCAGTATGGAGGCGAAAAGCCAACGCTGCCGGGCATTTGCGCTCGATTCATGGAGCACACATACTGCAACCGACTTCCCCGTATGGTTAAATCGCCGGATGAACAATGCTTCCGCGCCAAGCACCGACGATGCCGCCGCTCCGAGCGGCGGCCGCAACAACCGACTCAGCGCCGAAGACTGGGCGCAGGCCGCACTGGACCTGATCGCCGAGCAAGGCGTCAACGCGGTGGCGGTGGAGCCGCTGGCGCGCCGGCTCGGCGTGACCAAAGGCAGCTTCTACTGGCATTTCCCCTCGCGCGATGCGCTGCTGCAGGCGGCGCTGGAGCGTTGGGAACTGGTCGAGCAGCAACAGGTGTTCGGCAGCCTGGAAGAGGTGCCGGATCCGCGCACCCGCCTGCGCGCGCTGTTCCAGCTGGTCGCGCACGAGGTCAAGCCGCACATCATCTATAGCGAATTGCTGAAGGCGCTGGACCATCCGGCGGTGCGTCCGGTCATCGACCGGGTCTCGCAACGGCGCATGGAGTACCTGATCGCCTCGTTCCGCCAGGCCGGACTCAGCCGCACCGATGCCCAGCACCGCGCCCGGTTGGCGTATGCCGCCTATGTCGGCTTCCTGCAGTTGTCGCTGCAGCTGCACCAGCCAAAGCAGGCGCGCGAGGAGTTCGAGGCCTACGTCGAACACGTCATCGTGACCCTGATCCCGGGCTGATGTTTCAGGAACTGACGCGCGCTAGCGTGCACGAGGAGGTGCGCCGCCATCTCGCCCAGGGCGACTATCGGCGTGCCGATGCGCTGTGCGAGCAGGTCCTGGCCAAGGCGGCGGACGATGTGACGCTGCGGCGTATGCACGCGACGCTGTTGACGGAGAGCGGCCAGCTTGCGCGCGCGGCGCAGGCATGGACCCTGGTGGCCGCCGCCGAGCCGACCCTGGAGGCGTGGAGCCGGCTGGGCATGTGCCTGGCCCATCTGGGCGAGCATGCGCAGGCGCTGCCGGCGTTCGAGCAGGCCTTGCAGCTGGCGCCGGACGCGTTCCTGGTGCGGCTGTGCTACGCCGAGAGCCTGGATGCGGCGGGGCGTGGCGATGACGCCTTGCCGATGTACTTCGCCGCGGTGCATGCCGCGCAGGCCAAGGGCCGCTGGCTCGACCAGCGCAGCACGGCGCCGGAGCTGCAGCCGCGGGTGCTCGCGGCGATGGCGCGGATCGACCGGGGTCGGCACGCCCTGCTCGCGGCCGCGGTGCAGCCGCTGATCGAGCGCTTCGGCGAAGCGGCGCTGCGCCGGGTGACGGCGGCGCTGCGCATCTATCTGGGGGTGCAGCCGCGCCCGGCCGACGATGGCCAACGCCCGACCTTTCTGTATGTGCCCGACCTGGATCCTTCGCCGTATCTGGGTGCCGAGCGCTTCCCCTGGTACGCGCGGCTGCAGGGCGCCACCGAGGGCATCTGCAACGAAGTGCGGCAGGTCCTGGCTTCGCGCCAGGCGGTGCAGCCGTTCCTGGATTTCAGCAATGGCGCCACGCCGCAGGACTATCTCAGCGCCAAGCAGGGCGATGGCGCCTGGGACGCGTACTTCTTCTATCGGCATGGCGTGGCGCACGCCGAGAACCTGCAGCGTTGCCCGATCACCGCGGCGGCGCTGGCGCACGTCCCGTTGACCCGAATCGACCTGCACGCGCCGGAGGTGCTGTTCTCGATCCTGGCGCCCGGCACCACGATCAAGCCGCACTATGGCGTCAGTAATTCGCGGGTGGTCACGCATCTGCCGCTGATCGTGCCGCCGGACTGCGCGCTGGAGGTGGCCGGCATCGCCCACGCCTGGCAGGTCGGGCAACCGGTCACCTTCAACGACAGCTGCCTGCACCAGGCCTGGAACCATAGCGACCAGGTGCGGGTGGTGATGATCCTGGATACCTGGCACCCGGACCTGGAAGAGGCCGAGACGCTGGCGCTGCGGCAGTTGATCGAGTCGATCGGCGCGTTCAACCTGCGCGCGGGCCTGTAGCCAAGCGGCCGCGTTCGCACGGCCGGGCCGGCGCGCGCGGCACGCTGCTCAGCGTTTGAACATCAGGTAGGTGGACAGGATGTACTTGGCGTTGGAGACCGGCGGATTGCCGACGTGCTGGTACATCCAGTACGGCGGGAACATCAGCAGCCTGCCGGCGCGCGGCGCGGTTTCCACGTCCAGGTCGCAGAAGCGCGTGGTGCCGCCCTCGGCCACGTCGTTGAGATACCACAGGAACACCAGGTAGCGCTCGGACACCTCGTCGATCGAATCGAAGTGCGGCTGGAACCGGTCGCCGCCGCCGACCTCGTATTTCTTCAGGATCAGCCGGTCGATGGTCGGGCGGTAGGGAATCGACAGGGTCAGCCCGAGATCCTGGTTGTAGCGCGCCAGGTAGTGCTCGATCTTGTCCAGGAAGAATCCCAGGAACGCCGGGTCGGCGAGCTTGCCGACATCCAGTTCGGTCCAGTTGCTGTCGCCGAGCACCGCGCGGCTGTTGCTGCCGTTGCGCTGGTGATGCGCGCGCGAGGCCTCGAAGCCATCGATCAGCTGGCGGCAGAACGCCTCGGGCAGCGCGTCGTCGTAGCTGCGGATGTAGTCGCTGAGCGCTTTCATGGCGCAGGCATCTCCAGGTCGTAGTCCCAATGCGCGGCCACCGGCTGCAGGATCGGCAGCGCGCTGGCCAGCCACGGTGCGTACGCATGCCAGCGATCCACCGCGCGCCGGTTCACCGGCTCCACCACCTGCGAATAGCTGGGCGTGCTGATATAGCCCTTGCGCGCGGCGTGCTGGCTGAAGCCGGCCAGGAATTCGGGTTGCGCGATACCGAGGAAACCGCCGATGCGCTGCACCTGTGCCGGGAAATCGGCCACCGTCTCCTCGTACTTGAGGACCAGCAGGTCCGGCTGCAGCAATGCCTGGTGGTGGATCCAGAACCGCATCGCGTTGACGTAGCTCTTGGCCAGGCGCTCCAGGCTGGAACACAGCACCATGAACGCCGGAGAGCGGAAGTTCTGCATGTAGCAGCTCAGCAGCACGTCGCAGGGATGGCGCAAGGCGAGGATGATCCTGGCGTTCGGGAACAGGCGCATGATCATCGGCAGGCGCAGCATGTTGAGCGGATTTTTGTCGACCAGCTGCTGGCCCGGTGCCAGCGCGATGACCTTGGCGATCTCCGACCAGTACACCTGGCGCATCGCCTCGACCTGCGCCTCGTCCAGCTCGCCGAGATCGTAGGGATAGTGCTTGCCCTGCGCCTCCATCCATTCGATGCAACGCTGCAGAATCGCGCGTTCGTCCATCGACGCGTAGCCCGGGTGCGCATCGAGCATCTGCTCGAGCATGGTGGTGCCCGAGCGCGGGAAGCCGACGATGAATACCGGCGAGGCGTCGCTCCCGGGCGCAGCGTCGCGCGCCTGTGCATAGCGCGCCTGCGCCTCGTCCAGCCACAGGCTCGAAACCTTCAACGGTTCTTCGTTGGAGTGCGCGATTTCCGGCACGGTATCGGCGGCAAGCTTGAAATGGATGGCATGCGCCTTCTCCAGCATCGCCATCGCGGCGGCGGGATGGCGTTGCTTGTCTTCGATACCGGCCAGTGCGAAGTAGGCGTTGGCCTGGGCCTGGATCTGCGGCTGCAGCGCGAGCAGGGTCTCGGCGGCGCTGCGTGCGGACGCGTAGTTCTTGCGCCGCAGTGACAGCGAAGTTTCCAGCTGCAGCACGTCGACGCGTGTCTGCCGGTCGTGTTGCTGCGGCATCGATGCCGCTTGCGCAAGCAAGGCTTCGGCCTGCTCGACGCGATTGGTGCGC
The DNA here is from genome assembly GCF_025666195.1 of Xanthomonas sp. CFBP 8443. NCBI lineage: Bacteria > Pseudomonadati > Pseudomonadota > Gammaproteobacteria > Lysobacterales > Lysobacteraceae > Xanthomonas > Xanthomonas sp. CFBP 8443. The sequence continues at coordinate 3,651,712 of NZ_CP102592.1, read as the reverse complement.
TCGTAGAGCTGCGCCAGGCGGATGAGGTTGGACAGCGACGGGCTTTGCCCCGGCCGGTTCTGCGACAGCAGCGCCTCGGCTTCGTCGGTGCGGCCGACCTGGATCAATGCGGTCGCCAGTTCCTCGCGTAGGTTGTCCGGAAGCTGCGGCCAGACCGCTGGTGGCGGCAGCAACGTCGCTGCGCGCTGCGCGTCGCCGCACTCGAAGCAGGCGATGGAGGCATAGATGCGCGCCTCGGCCTGGGAGGGGTCCAGGTCCACGGCATCCAGGAAGCGGTGGCGGGCATGGGCGATGTCGCCCTTGTCCAGCAGCAGCAGGCCGTAATCGACCAGGAAGTGGTAGGTGCGTGGCGCCAGCGACAGCGCTCGCTGATAGGCGTGCTCGGCCGGGGCATGCTCGCCGAGCGTGCGCAGGGTCAGGCCGAGGTTGGCCCAGTGCGCGGACTCGTGCGGTTGCAGTTCGGTCAGGCGTTGGTAGATGGCGGCGGCGCCAGCGGTGTCGCCGGCATGCTGCAGCGACATCGCCAGCAAGGTGTTCCAGGACGGGTCGCCTGGAACGCCCGCCAGCGCCTGTCGGCACAGATCGGCTGCGGCTGCGGCCTGACCTTGTTCGATCAGCTGGATGGCGTAGTGCAGTTGCGGTGAATTCATTTGAGTCTGCCAATGAAAAGGGCCGCGCGAATCGTTCGCGCGGCCCCGTCTTCAAACAAAGAGCGTCGTTGCCGTGCTCAGAAGTTCATGCTGTAGCGAGCCCACAGGTAGCGGCCCACGGTGTCGAAGCTGTTGACGTCCGTGTTCGCGTTGAGCACGTTGTTCTGATACAGCATGGGCGGCTGCTTGTCGAACACGTTGTCCAGGCCGACTTCGATCTTCGAATTGAACCACGGCAGCGCGTAGCTGGCGCTGACGCTGTGCATGAAGTAGGAACCGTACTCGGAGACCACCGTCGGGAAGCCGGCATCGGAGCTGAAGTTCTGCGACGGATCGGCGCTGCCCACGTCGAACGGACCGATGTACCGCACGCGCCAGCTGGCGGCCAGGTCGCCCTTCTGCCAGTTGACGAACAGGCGGCCACGGACCCGCGAGTACAGGCCGTAGGTCTTGTTGTAGGTGCCGGCAACGTGGGTCACGACGCCATCCGGATCGGCCGGATTGGTCTTGTTGTCGTAGCGCGCGATGTAGGTGCCGTCCAGGCCGAAGGTGTAGCTGCCCCACGCGGTATCCGGCAGGCGGTAGCGCAGCGCCAGATCCCAGCCCTTGGTGTCGAGGCGGCCCAGGTTGACGATCGGTTCGCGGATGAAGTTGACCTGGCCATCCGAGTAGCGGTTGATGAAGCCGCAGAACGGGCTGCTTTCGTCTTCGTAGCAGATATTGGCCACGGTCTGCGCATCGGCACGGTTGATCGTGTCGTTGAGGTACAGGCGCCAGTAGTCCAGGCTGGCCGAGAAGCCCGGCAGCCATTCCGGGTCGTATACCACGCCCCAGTCGAACGACTTGCCCTGTTCCGGCTTCAGCTCGAAACCAGCCGCGACCGAGCCCGACCACACGCCCGTGGTCTGCGACAGGCCACTCGGCGTGATGCCGGTGACGGGAATGGCAGTCGCGCCTGAGCCCGCGCCGCACGCGGCTTCGTGATCACGCGGACCACCGGGAGCGCCGTAACCGATACACGGGTCGGTGAAGTTCGGCGCATCGCCGGTCGCACCGCTGTACAGGTTGTCGATGGTCGGCGCACGGAATACCTCGGCGACCGTGCCGCGCAGCAGCAGGTTCTCGATCGGGCGCCATTCCAGCTGGATCTTGCTGTTGGTGGTGTCGCCGAAGGTGTTGTAGTCGGAATAGCGCGAACCCAGGGTGACCGCCAGCAGGTGCGCGAACGGGACTTCCGACAGCAGCGGGACGTACAGTTCGCCGTAGAGTTCCTTGACGTTGTACTTGCCGCTCAGCGGGGTGCCGCAGGCTTCCTGCGAGATGAAGCAGTTGCCGTCCGGGTCGGCGATGGCGATGTAGTCGACCGAGTTCTTCTGGTACTCCTCGCGCCAGGAGAGGCCCACGGCCAGCTGCGCGGCACCGGCCGGCAGCGTGAACAGCTCGCCGTTGGCATTGGCTTCGAAGCTGCGCATCTGGTACGTGGTGGAGTAGGTCGGACGCGCTTCGTAGTCTTCCAGGGTGGAGATCGTCTGCGGGTCGTTGATGTTGAAGATGTTGAGCGGGGTGCAACCGGAGATCACGTTGCCGGCGCTGCCGCACTTGACCACGCCGTCGGTGTCCTGGAACGACGGGCCCAGCGCGTCGCGCAGGCCGGCGTAGTACACGTAGCCGTAGCTGGTGTTCTCGCGGGTGTAGTGGCCGTAGTTCATCGCCGCGTCCCACTTCCAGGACGTGTCGCCGACGAAGCCTTCCAGGCCGGCGACGACCTGGTCGGTGACGGTGCTGTAGTACGAGCGGCGCTGGCCCAGCGAGGTGAAGCGGGTCAGGAACTGGTTGTACTGGTTGCCGGCGACGTCCGCGCCGAAATCCACGCCGAACGGGTTGTAGAAATTGTCGGCGGAGATGACCACCTTGTCGCCGCGGGCATCGAACGGCAGCGCGGCGATGGCGAAGTTCGAACTGGTCTTGTTGTGGTAGACCTGGGCGAACGCGTTGATGCTGTCGGTGATCTGGTAGTTGGCCAGGAAGAACGCGTTGGTGCGTTCCTGCGGCGTCATGATCAGGTTGGTGGCCTGATAGTTGAAGGAGTCGCGCGCGCCGGAGTAGCAGCGGTAGTCGGCCTGCGAGGCGCCGCTGGCGCCCGGGGTCAGGGTGACCGTGCCGCAGCCGTACTGCGTGGCCAGGTTGGCCGGCATGGTGATGCGGCCGCCCGGCGTACGGCTGGACCCGAGGATGGTCACGTAGCCGCTGTACAGGTAGGTCGCGTCCTTGGAGTACTTGCGGTCGGCCGAGGAAATGCCGTCGAACTTGTTGTAGTTCAGGCCCGCCATGATGTTGCCGCGATCGCCGACCTGACCGAAGGTCACCGAGCCGCCGTTGCGCGCGCCATCGCTCAGGTGGGTCGCCTGGCCGTAGTCGACGCTGACCGCCAGGCCTTCGAAATCCTTGCGCAGGATGAAGTTGACCACACCGGCGACGGCGTCGGAGCCGTACACGGCCGAGGCGCCGCTGGTCAGCACTTCGATGCGCTCCACCGCGGTGGCGGGGATCGAGTTGACGTCGTTGTTGGCGACGCGGCGGCCGTTGACCAGCAGCAGCGTGCGCTCATCGCCCAGGCCGCGCAGGTCGACCGAGGACTTGCCGTCGCCGCCGCCGTTGTTGACCGCCGGGGTGGACGGCGCGCCGGACATCGCCGGCAGCTCCTGCACCAGGTCGCCCAGGGTCAGCTTGCCGGTCTGCTCGATCGCCGCGCGATCGATCACCACTACCGGGCTGGCGGTCTCGGTCTCGACGCGGGCAACGCGCGAACCGGTGACCTGGATCGTGTCCAGGGTCTTGGAGGGGTCGCTGGAAGTGCTGTCCTGGGCAACCGCCGCGCCCGTGCTGAGCAGGGCGGTGGTGCCAGCGGCGAGCGCGAACGTGATGGCGTCGCGCAGGCGGTGGGTCTTGCAATTCATTGGCTCTCTCTCCGAATGAGGTGTGGTGGCAACTGAAGGTTGTCCGGCGGTGGTGTCGAAATGCGACGCCAAAATCCGCAGGGTGAACCGATAGTAACTGCCTCTTCCTGGAAATTAAAGAGTTGTTAATAATATCCGCAAAAGTGTGGTGTAAGTCACAATATTTGACTTGCTCAGGGCAAAAAAAAGCCCCTCGAAGGGGCTTTTCTTGCAGAAATTCTTTTTCGAAACAGGAGGTTGGCTTTTACAAGTCCTGTTCGTAGCGCACGTATGGGATGGTGCCTTCCTCGGTGCTGATGTTGTTCGGGGCGAACGGGTTCTTGCCGCGGGTGATCACGTTCTCGGCGCCGACGGTCAGCTGGCCGCTCCACGGAGTACGCCAGGTCAGGCCCACGCCGAGGCCGGACCACTTGCCGGGCTGGCCCGGCGCATCGACCACGCGGCCGATGACGTTGGCGCTGAAGGAACCGTAGCCGCCGCCGATGCTCAGGCTCTTGCTGTCCCACTGGTTGACCAGGGCTTCGGAGGCATCGGCGATCGGCACCAGGCGCGCACGCGCATAGGTGCCGCCGATCGAGACGAAGCCTTCGCGGCCGATGTTCTGCTGCGCGAACACGGTCAGATCGTTCTGCTCCATGCGCAGCGCAGGGGTCTTGGTGGCCCCCGCCAGCCACGCCGGCATGTTCTCACGGCCGGTACCGGCCGACAGCGAGAGGCGCCCGCCGGGACGATTGAAGGTGGTGGTCGCGGCGACGTGGTGGCCGCCGGCATCGCCGTCGTCGTCGCCCAGGCTGGCGAGCATGCAATGGCTGGCCAAGCCGCTGATGCTGCTGCCGCTGGCGCTGTTGCACAGCAGGCCCAGCGAGTCGCCGGAGGACAGGCCGAAGGCGGCGTCGAGCGAATTGCGGCCGAAGTGCCAGCGTGCGCCGGCCGCCTGCTCGCCGGTCGGTTCCAGGTACAGCAAGGCCTCGACCTTGCCGCTGCCCTTGTTCCAGATCGGCAGGACGGTGCGGTCCCGGTCGCTGGCGGGCTTGCTTTGCGCATGCGCGCCCGTGGCCGCCGCAAGGGCGATCAGCAGGGCAAGTGGCAGGCGCAGTAAGGCTCGCATCGCGGTTTGGGACTCTCGCGCAGGAACTAAAGTTCCCGCCGGGCAGGGTGGATGATGCTAGTGGGTTTATGTTTCTTTAACAAGCCAGACTCCCCGGTCCTAAAGCTCGTTCCCGGCTATTGCAAGCGCTCTGGTGGCGCCGGTTCAGCCGGGGTTACAGCGAACAATACGCCGAATTCCGTCAAGGGGAAGTCATAGTGCCGGCCGCAGAACTCGCAGCGGATCTCGACCTGGCCGGTCGCCTCGGCGGCGGCACGGGCTTCTTCCTCGCCCAGCGAGCGCAACATGGCCGCCACCCGCTCGCGCGAGCAGGAGCAGCCGAAGCGCAGCGGCTTGGTGCCAAGCAGCTGTGCCGCCTCCTCGTGGAACAGCCGGTGCAGCAGGGTTTCGGCCGGCAGCGCCAGTAGCTCCGATTCGTCTACGGTTTCGAACAAAGCGCCGGCGCGGTTCCAGCCGTCCTCGTCGCCAGCGTCGCCGGGCAGTTTCTGCAGCAGCAGCCCGGCCGCCTGCTGGCCGTCGGCAGCCAGGATCAGGCGGGTCGGTAGTTGCTCGGACTGGCGGAAATAGTCCTCGAAGGCTTCGCCCAGTTCGGCCGCCGACAGCGCCACCAGGCTCTGGTAGCGCTGCGGTTCGCGCGGGTCCAGGCCGGGGTTCTCGATGGTGATCGCCAGCAGCGCGCCGTCGCCGAGCGCGCGCAGGTCGCGCGGCGCATCGCTGCCCTCGCTGAGCTGGACGATGCCGCGCAGCGTGCCGGCCGCGGTGCATTCGGCGAACAGGGTGCGCAGCGCGCCCTGGCTGCGCAGCTGCACCGACAGGCGGCCGTCGACCTTGGTGTGGCCGGTGAACAGCGCCGCGGCCACGCACGCCTCGCCCAGCAGTTCGGTCGCCGCGGCGGTATAGCTGGCCGGCGCGAGGATCTCGCGCCAGGCCGATTCCAGGCGCACGTGCACGCCGCGCACGCCGGCGCCGGGCAGCAGGAAGCGGGTCAGGTGATCGTGATCGGAAGAACTCATCGCGGCCTCGCTGCGCATGGGAAGATGGCGACCGCAGGATAGTGGGTCATCTCGGTGGACAAAGTCGAAGAACGCATAGCAATGGGGGCGGCGCGGGGCGTTGCAAGTGGCGTGGCCGCGCCGCGGCGGCGGCGCTGGCTGCGTTGGCTGTTGATGGCGCCGCTGGTGTTCGTGCTGGCCAGCGTCTCGCAGGTGCTGGCGCTGCGCTTCGTCGACCCGCCGTTCTCGGCGATGATGCTCGAGCGCCAGCTCGGCGCCTGGGGCGAGGGCGACTGGTCGTTCCGCGTCGCCTACGACTGGCGCGACACCGCGCAGATCGCCCCGAGCCTGCCGATCTCGCTGGTGGCCGCCGAGGACCAGCGTTTCCCCAGCCACCATGGCTTCGACCTGGAGGCGATCGAGAAGGCGCGCGACCACAACGCGCGCGGCGGCCGCCTGCGCGGCGCCAGCACGATCAGCCAGCAGGTGGCCAAGAACGTGTTCCTGTGGCAGGGCCGCAGTTGGCTGCGCAAGGGGCTGGAGGCCTGGTACACGGTGCTGATCGAGGTGTTGTGGCCGAAGCGGCGGATCCTGGAGGTCTATGCCAACGTCGCCGAGTTCGGCGACGGGGTCTACGGCGCGCAGGCTGCGGCGCGCAGCTTCTGGGGCAAGGATGCGGCGCAGCTGAGTCCTGGGCAGAGCGCGCTGCTGGCGGCGGTGTTGCCGTCGCCGCAACGCTACAATGCCGCGCGTCCGGGTCCCTACGTGCAGCGCCGCGCCAACTGGATCCAGCGGCAGGCGCGGCAGCTGGGCGGGCCGGCCTATCTGCAGGCGCCGTAGCCGCTGGTGAACGCGCGGGCCGCTCCGTACCATCGGTGCATGGAATCCGAACGCCTTACCGTCGTCGTCACCGCCTTCAACGAGGCGCAGACCCTGCCGCTGCTGCATCCGCGCATCCTCGCCGCGCTCGATGGCCTGGACGGCATGGAAGGGCGGGTGCTGTACGTGGACGATGGCAGCCGCGATGCGACCTGGGAGGTGATCCTGGCGCTGGCCGCGACCGATCCGCGGGTCGGGGCGCTGCGCCTGTCGCGCAATTTCGGCAAGGAGCTGGCGCTGACCGCGGGGCTGGATTTCGTCGAGCATGGCGCGGCGATGCTGCTGGATGCCGATGGCCAGGATCCGCCGGAGCTGATCGGGGAATTCGTCGCGCACTGGCGCGCCGGCTACGACGACATCTACGGCACCCGCATCGCGCGCGATGGCGAGAGCTGGCTCAAGCGCAGCACCGCGTCGCTGTTCTACCGGGTGATCGGACGCCTGTCGAAGACGCCGATCCCGGCCGACACCGGCGATTTCCGCCTGTTGTCGCCGCGCGCGCTGGCGGCGTTGGGGCAGTTGCGCGAGCGCCACCGGTTCATGAAGGGTCTGTTCGGCTGGGTTGGCTTCCGCCAGTTGGCGCTGCCGTACCGACGTGCGCCACGCCTGGCCGGGCGCAGCAAGTTCGGCCTGTGGCGGTTATGGAATTTCGCGCTGGAAGGCATCACCAGCTTTTCCACCGCGCCGCTGCGGGCGGCGACCTACCTGGGCCTGGCGACGGCGGTGGGCGCATTCCTGTTCGCGGCCTGGATCGTGATCAAGGCCGCGCTGTGGGGCGACCCGGTCGCCGGCTGGCCGACGATGATGACGGCGATCCTGTTCCTGGGCGGCGCGCAGCTGATCGCGCTGGGCCTGATCGGCGAATACCTGGGCCGGTTGTACGAGGAATCCAAGCAGCGCCCGCTGTATCTGATCGACACCTGGCGTGCACCGGGTGGAGGAGTATCCTCGGCCGTGCGATCCAGCGAACCGGGAGGCAGCAGCGATGCGTACGGTACGACAGTTGTTGGGCGACAAGGGCGGTGAGATCCACGCGGTGTCGCCGGATGCGGCGGTGGTCGATGCGCTGCGGCTGATGGCCGAGAAGGGCATCGGCGCGGTGCTGGTGATGCAGGACGGGCGTCTGGCCGGGATCCTGTCCGAGCGCGACTACGCGCGCAAGGTGGTGCTGCAGGACCGCTCCTCGGCGACCACGCCGGTGCGCGACATCATGAGCGCGAAGGTGTACACGGTGGACCCGTCGCAGAGCGTGCAGCAGTGCATGGAGCTGATGACCGGCCAGCGCATCCGCCATCTGCCGGTGGTGCAGGCCGGCGCGGTGGTCGGCGTGATCTCGATCGGCGACCTGGTCAAGGCGGTGATCGAGGAGCAGCAGCAGGAATTGGATCAGCTGCAGCGCTATATCACGAGCTAGCCGAGATTCGGGATTTGGGATTTGGAAAAGTCAAAAGCACATTGGCGCGCTTCTGCTTTTGCATCCCGAATCCCGAATCCCCAATCCCGGCTACTTCGCGTAACTGCCGCCGCAATCGCTGTCCTTGCCCGGGCCGGTTTCCAGCGTCGCCAGCAGGGCGGCCGGCGGGGCGATGCTGCCCAGCGCGAGGGCGATCGCGCCACGCATGCCCAGTGCCTTGAAGTCTGGGCGGAAGGTCGGATCCTTGAAGCTGCCGCCGACGCGCAGCGGCGAGCGCAGCGACAGGATGCTGCGATCCTTCGGGCGCGCCTTCAGCAGCAGGTCCAGTTTCTCCTCGCCCAGGTCGACGGTGCCGCTGCCGACGAGCAGCGTGTCGGTGCTGTCGAAGGCCAATGCGCGCGAGTCCATCACGCCGTCCCTGACCGCGAAATCGCCGAACGCGCAGCGCACCGGAATCTCGCGATCCTTGGTGACCAGGAACTTCAGCGACTCGGCGATGTCCAGTCCGGCCAGTTCCATGATCAGGTTGCTGATGTGGCCCTTGCCCATGCCGACGGCGACGGTGCCGTCGGCGCTGCCGAGCATCTGCGCGATCGAGTTGCCGGTGCCGGCCAGCGCGATCTCGCCGCCGATCGCGCCGGATGCCTCCTTGGCCAATTGCCCGTCCGGGAACAGCTTGCCCAACTGCATGCCGCGCACCGAGATCTGCGCGCGGGTGGCGATGGTCGGCTTGCGCGCGTCCATACGGATGTCCGAGCGGATGTTGCCGCCGGCCGCGCCGAAGTCGAGCGGTTGCAGCAGCAGGACGCCGTCGTTGAGTTTCAGGTGCGCGTCCATGTCGTCCAGCGGCAGTTTCTGCGCATTGATCCGCTGCGCCTTCCAGCGCACATCGGCATCCATGGCGCGCAGCTTGCCGAGGTTGTACGGGGTGGAGGGCAACACCTTGGCCTCGGCCGCGAGTTCGGCGGCCTGCGCCTTCTGCTGCGCGTTGGCGGTTTCGCCGGCGCCGGTGCGCGGCGGCGCGCCGACGAAGCCGGCCAGGTCGTCGAAGTCCAGGCGCCGCGAGCGCAGGTCCGCGCGCAGGAATGGACGTTCGCCGGCGGTGTCGATCTGCACGCTGCCCGCCAGATCGCTGTCGCCGGCGCGGCCGTTGAAGTCGTCGTAGTGCCAGATTTCGCCGTTGCGCTTGAGCCGGCCGTCCAACTGGTACGGCGGCGTGGACGGCATGGCGATGCCGAGCAGCGGGTACAGGTGCGCCATGTCCGCGCCGGCCAGGTTCAGCTGCAGGTCGAACACGCGCAGCTGGAATGGATTGGTCAGGGTGCCGCGCATGTGCGCGCGGGTGCTGCCGGCGTTGCCGCGCAGGTCGACCTTGAACGGGTGATCGCTTTCGCTCAGTTCCAGCGGCGAGGCGGTGCTGCCCTTGAGCGTGAACGGATTGCCGCGCCAGCGGCCGTCGCCGGCGACCGCGATCGGCGGCGCGGCATCGCCGCGGCTGCGCTGCGAGGTCAGGCTGTCGACGCTGACGTCGATGTCGGTGCGACCGGGGACGTCCTGGAATTTGAGCCGCCCCTGCTGCACCAGCAGGCGCCCGAGTACGACCTGCGAGCCGCCGTCGTTGCTGCCGAAACTCCAGTTGCCGGGACGCCCGTCCGGCCCTGTTTCCAGCAGCAGGTTCGGCTGGGTCAGGCGGATCTCGGGGATGCGCACCTTGCCGCGCAGCAGCGGCCAGATCGCCAGGTCGATCTCGGCGCGTTGCGCGCTGGCCATCTGCGGCTGCTTCGACCACCCGGCATTGGCGAAGCGCAGGCCATCGCCGCGGATCGTGGTGGTGCCGCCGAGGTCGACGTCGAGGTTGCCGTCGATGTGGAATTCGCGGCCGGTCTTGGCCTGCACCGCGCGCTCGACCGGGCCCTTGAACCAGTTCCAGTCGAAGATCAGGATGACGATCAGCAGCACCAGCACCAGCGCGCCCAGCACGAACGGCCAGCGCCGCAGGCGGCCATCGGGGCGGCGCCAGGGCCAGGAGCGGGGCCGGTCTCGTGCTGCAGGAGTGGGTTCGCGATCCATCCGGCCATACTAGGCGGCGGGCGTGCAGGTGACGCGAAAGTGCGTGGCGCTAGAGCACCTGTGCGGTGACCGCGACGAAGTGGCAGACGCTGCCGGCGAGCACGAACAGGTGCCAGATCGCATGGAAGTAGCGCACCGTGTCGCGTTGGTAGAAGTAGGTGCCGAGCGTGTAGAACAGGCCGCCGGCCAGCAGCCAGCACAGGGTCGGGACATCCACCGAGTGCAGCAGCGGCTCGATCGCGACCACGATCAGCCAGCCCATGGCCAGGTACAGGATGGTCGACAGCAGCCGGAAGCGGCCGGTGAAGAACAGCTTGAAGATCACGCCGGCCAGGGCGATGGTCCAGATCGCCGCGAACAGGCCCCAGCCCCAGGGACCGCGCAGGCCGACCAGGGTGAACGGGGTGTAGGTGCCGGCGATCAGCACGTAGATCGCGCAGTGGTCCAGCACCTGCAGCCGCGCCTTGGCGCCGGGATGCGGGATGGCGTGATACAGCGTGGAGGCGGTGTACAGCAGCAGCAACGCGACCCCGAACACGATCGCACCGGCCAGTTGCCAGCCGTCGCCGTAGATCGCGGCGAGGGTGATCAGCACCGAGCTGCCGGCCAGTGCGGCGACCGCGCCCAGACCGTGGGTCAGGGCGCTGGCGAGTTCGTCGCGCCAGTCCGTAGAAGGCGGCGCGTCGGCGTGCATGAGCGAAGACGGCTGGTCGGCTTCCATGGCCGCAAACGGTACCGCACTTGCGAGCGATTCGCATCCGTTGCGGCGCAGCAATTGGCGCGCGGTTCACGCCCGCGCGCCGTGCAGCGTCGGCCCGGCGCGATCAGTCCAGCGCGACGCTGTGTGCGTGCTCGCGGGTCGCGGCGAAGCGCACGTCCGGCGCGCGTTCCTGCGCCAGTTGCAGGTTGACCCGGGTCGGTGCCAGGTAGACCAGTTCGCCGGCGCCGTCGATGCCCAGGTTCATCGCGTTCTTCTCGCGGAACTCCTCCAGCTTCTTGGCGTTGTCGCAATGCACCCAGCGCGCGGTCACCACGCCAACCGGTTCGAAGCTGGCGTCCACGCCGTATTCGTCCTTGAGCCGGTAGGCGACCACTTCGAACTGCAACACGCCGACCGCGCCCAGGATCAGGTCGTTGCTCATCAGCGGGCGGAAGAACTGGGTGGCGCCTTCCTCGGACAACTGCGCCAGGCCCTTCTGCAACTGCTTGAGCTTGAGCGGGTCGCGCAGCCGCGCGCGGCGGAACAGTTCCGGGGCGAAGTTGGGGATGCCGGTGAACGACAGCGCCTCGCCTTCGGTGAAGGTGTCGCCGATGGAGATGGTGCCGTGGTTGTGGATGCCGATGACGTCGCCGGGATAGGCCTCGGCGGCGATCTCGCGGTCGCTGGCCATGAAGGTCAGCGCGTTGGCCAGCTTGGTGTCCTTGCCGGTGCGCACGTGCAGGGTCTTCATGCCGGCGCTGAAGCGGCCCGAGCAGATGCGCATGAACGCGACCCGGTCGCGGTGCTGCGGATCCATGTTGGCCTGGATCTTGAACACGAAGCCGGTCAGCTTTTCCTCGGTCGGCTGCACCGGACGGCCGGTGGTGGCGTGCGGCTGCGGCGGCGGCGCATGTTCGGCGAAGAAATCCAGCAGCGGCTGCACGCCGAAGTTGTTGACGCCCGAGCCGAAGAACACCGGGGTCTGCTTGCCGGCGCGGTAGGCGTCCAGGTCGAACGCATGGCTGGCGCCCTGCACCAGTTCCAGCTCGTCGCGCAGTTCGGCCAGCATCTGCTCGCCGATGCGTTCGGCCAGGCCGGGCGCGTCCAGCGACGGGAAGATGGTCGAGTCCTGGCGGGTGAAGTTGCGGCCCTGCTCGTACAGGTGCACTTCGCCGCTGATCAGGTGCACAACGCCCTTCAGGCGCTGGCCCATGCCGATCGGCCAGGTTACCGGCGCGCACTGGATGCCGAGCACGGTCTCCACTTCGTCCAGCAGGTCGATCGGGTCCTTGCCTTCGCGGTCGAGCTTGTTGATGAAGGTCATGATCGGCGTGTCGCGCAGCCGGCACACCTCCATCAGCTTGATGGTGCGTTCTTCCACGCCCTTGGCTACGTCGATCACCATCAGCGCCGAGTCCACCGCGGTGAGCACGCGGTAGGTGTCCTCGCCGAAGTCGGCGTGGCCGGGGGTGTCGAGCAGGTTGATGATCTTGCCTTCGTACGGGAACTGCATCACCGACGAGGTCACCGAGATGCCGCGCTCCTTCTCCAGCGCCATCCAGTCGGAGGTCGCGTGGCGCGCGGCCTTGCGGCCCTTGACCGAGCCGGCCATCTGGATCGCGCCGCCGAACAGCAGCAGCTTTTCGGTCAGCGTGGTCTTGCCGGCGTCGGGGTGGGAAATGATGGCGAAGGTGCGGCGGCGCGCAGCTTCCTGGGCAACATCGGACATGGCAACGGCGCCCACTGGGCGATCACGGCTACAGGGAAGGGCGGAATTATAGCGCCGCGGCGCCGGCCACGGGTTGCGCGGCTTCTTCGCTGCGCGGCAGCTTGAGTTCGCCGAGCGCCCCGGCCATGCGGAACGGGATCGACTCCAGGCGCATGCCGCGGTTGGCCTGCACGGCGAAGTGCAGGTGCGGCGCGGTGCTCAGGCCGGTGTTGCCGGACAGCGCCAGCCGTTCGCCGGCGGCGACGCGCTGGCCCGCATGCACCGCCACGCCCTGCGGCGCCAGGTGCGCGTACAGCGCCATGCTGCCGTCGGCGTGCACGATGCGCACGAAGTTGGCGCGACCGCCGAAGGTCTCGCGGTCCAGCCCGGCCTCGGCGAAGCCGGTTTCCACCTGCATCACCGTGCCGGCACGCGCGGCCAGCACCGGAGTGCCTTCGGCCAGGGCGAAATCCAGCGCGTAGTAGTTCTGCGCGTCGTGGTGGCTGAAGCGGCCGCCCACGCCCTGGTCCACCCGCACCGGGACGCCGTCGAACGGCAGCCGGTACAGGGCGTCCTGCGGCTTGGCGGCCGGATCGCCGGGGACGGCCTCCAGGACCAGGTCGAACTGGCTGGCGTAGCGCGGGTCGCTGGCGTACAGCCGCGACAGCAGCGCGCTGCCGCGGGCCGGCAGCACCGTGCGCAGTGGCAGCGCCGGGACCGCGGCGACGTTGTCCACGTGGCGGTAGCGCAGGTGCACCTGCACCGGGCCGTCCAGACGGTTGTCGGCCCAGGCCTGCTGGCGCGGGGCCTGGCCGTCCAGGCGCAGTCGCGCCAGGGCGGTCTGGGCGGCCGAAGGACGCGTCGGCGGAGGTGGTCCGGATGCCGCTTCGCGCTGCGGATCGGCGACGTGGTCGCCGTAATGGGCGACGCCGTCGGCATCCTTCCAGGCATACAGGGTCGCCGCCGCACCCAGTCCAGGCACCGCGGCCAGCAGCGACCAGGCGATGCACAGCCGCCAACGCGGCGCGGCGCGGCGGCGCTGCGGGAACGCGGAAGCTTCTCGGGCGGTGGCGGGGGCCTGGCACTGGCCGGGCATCGGGGCTCCTGGCGCCGGCGTGGGGAGCGCCGTGGCAGCGCGGAGTATGCGGTAGCCGCGGCCACGGCCTCTTATATCTCTCCATCCGAATAAAGAGATTTGACATTGCCGAAAAACGCTGGCATCGTGGCTCCACCATCGAGACCGGCGGAGGGACAGGCCCTTTGATGCCGGGGCAGCCAGCGGACGCGCAAGCGACCGTGTAGGTGCCAAATCCTGCGGGGACCACCGCGTCCGCCGAAAGATGGTTCGATTCGTGCCTTCCGCACGTCGAACGCGAGCTCCGCGAAGCTCGATGGCCGTTCCTCCCCGGATATCGCCATGAGCCTCGTGAATACGCCCAACCGCCCCCTTGCCGTGAATGCGCCGTTCGACCGTCCTGCCGCTGCCGTCGCGCCGGCCGCCGATGGCGTGCTCGCGCTGCGCAGCGAAGTCGCGGTGGCGCTGCCGCTGCGTCATGCCGGCGTGCAGTTGCTGCGCCTGCGCTACGAACTCACCGGCCCGGCGCAGGCGCCGGTGGTGTTCGTCGCCGGCGGCATCTCCGCGCACCGCCACCTGGCCGCTAATGCCAGCTTTCCCGAGAAGGGCTGGGCCGAGGGCCTGGTTGCTGCCGGCCGTGCGCTGGACCCGAGCCAGCGGCGGCTGCTGGCGTTCGACTTCGTCGGTGCCGACGGCAGCCTGGACGCGCCGATCGACAGCGCCGACCAGGCCGATGCGATCGCCGCGCTGCTCGACGCGCTGGGCATCGACCGCTTGCACGGTTTCGTCGGCTATTCCTACGGCGCGCTGGTCGGCCTGCAGCTGGCGGTGCGGCATCCGCAGCGCCTGGACAAGCTGGTCGCGGTCAGCGGCGCGCACCGCGCGCATCCGTATGCCGCGGCGTGGCGCGCGCTGCAGCGCCGCGCGGTGGCGCTGGGCCAGCTGCAGTGCGCCGAAAGCCATGGGCTGTCGCTGGCGCGACAGTTCGCGATGCTCAGCTACCGCACCCCGGAAGAGTTCGGCGAGCGCTTCAATGCGCCGCCGGAAGTGATCAACGGCCGTGTCCGCGTCGCCGCCGAGGACTACCTGGATGCTGCCGGCGCGCAGTACGTGGCGCGCACCCAGGTCAACGCCTACCTGCGCCTGTCCGAATCCATCGACCTGCACCGCATCGATCCGGCCGCCGTCGCCGTGCCGACCGTGGTGGTCGCGGTCGAAGGCGACCGCCTGGTGCCACTGGCCGACCTGGTCACCCTGGTCGAAGGGCTGGGCCCGCGCGGCAGCCTGCGCGTGCTGCGCTCGCCGTACGGCCACGACGCCTTCCTGAAAGAAACCGACCGCATCGACGCGATCCTCGTCACCGCCCTTCGCCCCACCGGAGCTACCGCATGAGCACTGCCCACGACAACGATCTGCCCTGTAGCGCCGCCACCGCCGCGGTGCGCGCCGGCATCGACCGCGATACCGCCTACGGCGCGGTGACCCCGCCGATCGTGCTGTCGTCGAACTTCAGCTTCGACGGCTTCGGCAACAAGCGCCAGTACGACTACACGCGCAGCGGCAACCCGACCCGCGACCTGCTCGGCGAAGCGCTGGCGGAACTGGAAGGCGGCGCCGGCGGCGTCATCACTGCCACCGGGATGGGCGCGATCAACCTGGTGCTCAACGCGCTGCTGCAGCCGGGCGACAAGCTGGTGGTGCCGCACGATGCGTACGGCGGCAGCTGGCGGCTGTTCAACGCGCTGGCCAAGAAGGGCCATTTCGACCTGATCACCGCCGACCTGACCGATCCGCGCTCGCTGGCCGAGGCGCTGGCGCAGGCGCCGAAGCTGGTGCTGATCGAGACCCCGTCCAACCCGCTGTTGCGCATCACCGACCTGCGCTTCGTCATCGATGCCGCGCACAAGGCCGGCGCGCTGGCGGTGGTCGACAACACCTTCCTGTCGCCGGCGCTGCAGAAGCCGATCGCGTTCGGCGCCGACGTCGTCATCCACTCCACCACCAAGTACGTCAACGGCCACAGCGACGTGGTCGGCGGCGCGGTGATCGCCGCCGATGCCGAGCTGCACCAGCAGCTGGTGTGGTGGGCGAACGCGCTGGGCCTGACCGGTTCGCCGTTCGATGCGTTCCTGACCCTGCGCGGCCTGCGCACGCTGGATGCGCGCCTGCGCGTGCACCAGGAGAACGCGCAGGCGGTGGTGGCGCTGCTGGACGGGCACGCGGCGGTCAGCCAGGTCTACTACCCGGGCCTGGCCACGCATCCGGGCCACGCGGTCGCGGCGCGGCAGCAGCAGGGCTTCGGCGCGATGATCAGCTTCGAGCTGGCCGGCGGCGAAGCCGAGGTGCGCGCCTTCGTCGATGGCCTGCGCTATTTCACCCTGGCCGAATCGCTGGGCGGGGTCGAGAGCCTGGTGGCGCATCCGGCGTCGATGACGCATGCGGCGATGACCGCCGAGGCGCGCGCCAATGCCGGCATCGGCGACGGCCTGCTGCGCCTGTCGGTGGGCATCGAGTCCAGTGCGGACCTGGTCGCCGACCTGCAGGCCGGTCTGCTGCGCGCGCAGCAGGCCAGCGAGGCGGTGGCGCGCAAACGGGTGGACGCGTGAGCCGCCTCGCCGACGACGCGCTTGCGCCGCGGTTGCGCGCCGAGTCGGCGCCGCATGCGCCGCAGCTGGCCTTGCTCGGCACCGGCACCGTCGGCCGCGCCTTCGTCGCGCGCTACCAGGCCTTGCAGCAGCGGCGTGCGGGCCTGCCGGCCTTCGCCTGGCTGGCCAATTCGCGCACGCGCCAGGCGTGCCTGCCCAATGCCAGCGCGCACGCGCTGGACGCGGCCAACGCCGCGCCGCGCGGCACGCGAGCGCACGACCTCGCGGCGGACGAGCTGCGCCGTGGCGACGTGCTGGTCGACGCCACCGCCAGCGACGCGGTCGCGCAGCGGCATGCGCAGTGGCTGGCGCGCGGCGTGCACGTGGTCACCGCGAACAAGCTCGGGCGCGGCGCGGCGCTGGAGCGCGCGCAACAGATCGAGGCGGCGCGGCATGCAGGCGCCACCCACTACGGCGACAGCGCCACGGTCGGCGCCGGCCTGCCGCTGCTGAGCAGCCTGCGCGCGCTGGTCGCCGGCGGCGACCATATCCATGCGGTGGAGGGCGTGCTGTCGGGGTCGCTGGCGTGGCTGTTCCATCGTTACGACGGCACACAGGCGTTTTCGGACTGCGTGCGCGAAGCGGCGGCGGCCGGCTATACCGAGCCGGATCCGCGCGAGGATCTGTCCGGCGAGGACGTGCGCCGCAAGCTGCTGATCCTGGCGCGCGCTGCCGGGCTGCCGCTGCGCGCCGAGCAGGTGCAGGTGGAGTCGCTGCTGCCGCCGGCGCTGGCCGCGGCTGCGCCGAGCGAGCTGGACGCGGCGCTGTCGGCGCTGGATGCGCCGTTGGCCGCGCGCCTGGCGCAGGCCAGCGCGAACGGCGCCTGCCTGCGCTTCGTCGGCCGTTTCGATGCGCACGGCGCGTCGGTGGCGTTGCGCGCATTGCCGCTGGACCATCCGCTGGCCAGCGGCGCCGGCACCGACAACCGCGTCGCGCTGCACAGCGACCGCTACCTGCAGCAGCCGTTGTTGATCCAGGGCCCGGGTGCCGGCGCCGAGGTGACCGCGGCCGCATTGCTCGACGACGTGTTGCGCATCGCCGCCGACTGAGCGATTGCGTGCACCGCGACGGCGTCCGGCCCCGTGTCGGGACGCGCAAAGAGAAACGCCGGCTTGCGCCGGCGTTTCGTTTGCTGGATGGCGTCGCTGCGCCGCCTATTGCAGGCCGTTGCTGACCGCCTTGACCAGTTCCGCCTGCGGCGCGTCGCCGCTGAACTCCCAGAAGAAGGCACCACCCAGGCCCTGCGCCTTCACGTAGCCCATCTTCTGGGTGATCACGCCGGGCGTGTCGTAGCTCCAGAAGGTGCTGCCGTTGTACTTCCAGTGCGCGCCGGCGGCACTGTCGGTATGCGAGGTGCCGGCCGCGTTCTTCAGGACCTTGTAGTCCTCGATGCCGGCCTCGTAGGTGCCGGGCGCCGGGCTGCCGCTCTGGTACAGGCCGTTGTTGACGTTGGGCACGTTGCTCCAGCCGCGCCCGTAGAAGCCGATGCCGAGGTTGAGCTTGGCCGCGGGCACGCCGGCATCCAGGAACGCCTGCATCGCGTCGTTGCTGTTGTAGTAGCGCTGATCGCCGGTGGACGGGTCGGCCGGCGAATCGAACAGCGCCGAGTGGTGGTTGGTGGTCGGCTCGAACGCGCCATGGAAGTCGTAGGTCATGACGTTGATGTAGTCCAGCGACGGGTGGTACTGCGCCGGATCGGTCGCGCGGATCTTGTCCACGCCGGCGCCGACCGCCACGGTCAGCAGCAGGCCGGAGCGGACCTCGTTGAGCTGGCGCCGGAACTCGGCCAGCAGCGCGGTGAAGTTCTGCCGATCCTCGGCGCTGCCGCAGCTGAGGCCGCAGGCGTTGGGATATTCCCAGTCGATGTCGATGCCGTCGAACACGCCGGCCGCGGCCGCCGCGCCGCCTGCGCCGTCGGTGACCGGCAGGTTGCCGCGGATGTAGGCGTCGATGCACGAGGCCACGAAGGCCTGGCGGTTCTCCGGACGTGCGGCGCTGGCGAAACCGCGCGACCAGGTCCAGCCGCCGAGCGAGATCAGCACCTTCAGGCCCGGATGCTTGGCCTTGAGCTTCTTCAGCTGGTTCCAGTTGCCGCGCAGCGGTTGGTCCCAGGTATCGGCCACGCCATCGACGCTCTGCGCGGCCGCGAACGCCTTGGTGTAGTCGGCGAACGCGTCGCCGCCGGCGCCGGTGTTGGGATCGGACGGCTGCACCACGCCCACTTCGCAGCGGTTGTTGCGCACGTTGCCGAAGGCGTAGTTGATGTGGGTCATGTAGTTGGCCGAGCCGCTCTTCTCGATGTCGGCGACCTGGTAGTTGCGGCCGTAGATGCCCCACTGCACGAAGTAGCCGATGACGCGCTTGCCGCCGCCATTGCCGGCCGGCCTGGTGCGTACGCTCAGCGCCGCGCTGTTGGCCGAGGCGTTGCCGGCGTTGTCGCGTGCGGCGACCTGGTAGCTGTAGCTGGTGTCGGCGGCCAGCGCCGAGTCGGTGTAGGCGGTGCCGGTGGGCGAGCCGACCAGCGTGCCGTTGCGGTACACGCGGTAGCCGGCGATGCCGCTGCCGCCGGCGTTGTCGCTGGCCGCGTTCCACGACAGGGTGACGCTGCTGCTGGTCTGCGTGGCCGAGGCCAGGCCGGTCGGCACACTCGGTGCGGTGGTGTCGGTGGGCGGGGTGCCGGTGACGGTGATGCCGCGGGCCGCGGAGGTGGCGGTCGCACCCTGGTTGTCGGTCGCCACGGCGGTGAGCTGGTGGCTGCCGGCGCTGGCGTTGTTCCAGGTGACGCTGTACGGCGAACTGGCGTCGCTGCCCAGCGAGGTGCCGCCGCGGAAGAACTCGACCTTGGCGATGCTGCCATCGGCATCCGCGGCATTCGCCGATACGGTGATCGCGGCGCCGCTGGCGAAGCTGGCGCCGCTGGCCGGCGCGCTCAGGGCCACGCTCGGCGGTTGGTTGGCGGTGGTGCTGCAGGTGCCCAGTTCCTGGTACCAGCCGCAGCTGGTGCAATAGGTGGGCGCGGCGTTCCATATCTGCGTGGTGGCCTGGTACAGCTTGCCCTGAAACACCAGCTTGTCGCCGCTCTGGTAGATCTTGGCCGCGTCCCAGGCGGCGATTCCGCTGCACGACACCGACTGCGCGCGTAGCTGGGGCGCGAATCCGACGAGGGCGGTACAGCACAACAGCCACGGTAGAGCGAATTTCACGTTCATGGTGAAACCTCCTGTCCTGTGCGATGTGGTTCCTGCGTTTCCGGGGCAGCCGGACCTTTCCCCCTGTACGCGCTGCTTTCCAGCACGCCTGGGCGCGACCGGGGTCGTGCGGACGTGCTGGAGAACGGACCGTCGGATGCGGTGATAACGTTGTCAATTCCCCGCGCTGAACAATCGGGGTGGCTATCTCAGTAATGGGTGACAACGTTGGTTCCGCGGGCTCGCGCAGGCAGTCGATGGCGCCTGCCATGCTGCAGGGCGCAAGCGCTGTGCGCCGCTGGGTCGGACGACGCAGCGGCGCATGGCATGGAATGGGCGGATCCGTGCAGCGGCCCGGCGGGCCGCACGGGTCAGTGCGACAGCGCGTCCAGCAATGCGGCGTTGAAGCGCTGCGGGTCTTGCACCTGCGGCGAATGGCCCAGTTCGGCGAATTCGATCAGCCTGGCGCCGGGGATTGCCGCCGCTGCACGTTTGCCGAGGGCGGGGTAGTCGCCGAGCTGCGCCTTCACCGCCTCCGGCGCCAGCGCCTTGCCGATCGCGGTGGTGTCCTTCTGGCCGATCAGCAGCGTGGTGGCGACCTTCAGTTGCGGCAGTTCGTAGACCACCGGCTGGTTGAACACCATGTCGTAGGTCAGCGCCTGGTTCCAGGCCACCGCCTGCTTGCCGGGGCCGGCATACATGCCGGCCTGCATGCGCGCCCAGCGTTCGAATTCGGGTTTCCACTGGCCCGCGTAGTAGGTGCGCAGCTGGTAGTTCTTGATGCTGTCGAAGTCGGTCTTCAGTTCGCTTCGGTACCACGCGTCCACGCTTTGCCAGGGCACGCCGAGCGCCTTCCAGTCTTCCAGCCCGATCGGATTGACCAGGGCCAGGTGGTCGGTGGCCTGCGGATACATCAGCGCATAGCGGATCGCCAGCATGCCGCCCATCGAGTGCCCGACCACCACCGCGCGGGCGATGCCGAGGTGCTCCAGCAGCGCGTGCGTGTTGGCCGCCAACTGCGCGAACGAGAACTGGTAGGCCGCCGGCTTGCTCGACTTGCAGAAGCCGATCTGGTCCGGCGCGATCACCCGGTAGCCGTGCGCGCTCAGCGCCGCGATGGTGTCTTCCCAGGTCGCGGCGCAGAAGTTCTTGCCGTGCAGCAGGACCGCGGTACGGCCATTGGGCGTGCCGGTCGGCGCCACGTCCAGGTAGGCCATCTGCAGGGACTGACCTTGCGAGACGAGGGCGTAGTGCGCGACCTTCGAGGGATAGTCGAAGCCTTCCAACTGCGGGCCATAGCGCGCCGGGGTGGCGGCATGGCATGGCAGCAACAGGGAGGCGGCGGCGAGCGCGGCGAGGAACGAAAGGGGTCGGCGCATGCGGTGGGAGAACCTGCGGGGGACGCGGCGACTCTAGCCCACGCCGCGCACGCGGGGCGTCAACGCGGCTCAGCAGTTGCCGTGCACCAGGCTCAGGCAGGCGTGGTGCTGCATGCGCTCGGCCGGCTCCTGCAACGCCGCCAGCACCTGCTCGGCCTGCGTGCCCAGCGCCGGCCGGTACGCGGCCCAGCCGTTGCGGCCCTTGGCCTTGGCCTGGTACAGCGCGCGGTCGGCGAGGATCAGCAACTGTTCCCAGCCCAGGCGGCTGTCGGGATCGTGCACGAACGGGAATTCGGCCAGGCCGATCGAGCAGGTGACCTGACCCTGGCGGCCGTGATCGAGGGTGAAGCGGTGTGCGGCGATCGCCCGGCACAGGCGCTCGGCGGCCACGGTCAGGTTCTCGCGCGGCGCCGAGCGCAGCACCAGCAGGAATTCCTCGCCGCCCCAGCGCACCACGTAGTCGCTTTCGCGGGTCAGCTTGACCAGCAGCTGCGCCATCTGCTGCAGCACCGCATCGCCGGTGTGGTGGCCGCCGCTGTCGTTGATCGCCTTGAAATGGTCGATGTCGATCAGCGCGAACAGCATGCCCGAGGACAGCATGTCCTGGTCATTGGCGGCCATGCGCCGGTACAGCGCGATGTCGCTGGGAATGTGCAGCGACAGGTAGCGGCGGTTGCGCAGCTGGGTCAGGTCGTCGGTGAAGCTGGCTTCCTGCAGGCGCTGGTTGGCCGCCTGCAGCGCTTCGGTGCGCTTGTGCACCTGCCGTTCCAGCTGTGCGCGCTGACGCTGGTTGACCAGGCGCGCCATGCGGATGCCGAGCAGCAGCAGCGCCAGCAGGCCCAGCCCCAGCAGCAGCTTGTAGGACAGCGTCTCCTGGAAACGCAGCCGGATGCGCAGCGGCAGCCGCGCCGGGGCCTGCGCCCAGATGCCGGCGTTGTTGCTGCCGGTGACTTCGAACACGTAATCGCCGCCGGGCAGGTTGGTATAGGTCGCCACGCGCTGGCGGAGGTCGTCGAGGGTGCGCCAGCGGGTGTCGTAGCCGAGCAGGCGGTAGCGCAGTTCCACGTTCTCCGGGGCCTGGAACGAGGCGGCGGTGAATTCGAAATCCAGGTCGCGCGCCTGCGCCGGCAGCGGCGCCTCGCGCAGCGCCTGCGGCGCCAGCCAGCGGCCCTGCGCGCGGACGCGTTCCACCACCGGCTGCGGCGCCACCGGATTCTTGACGATGCCGGCGGTGTCCATGCTCACCACGCCGTCGCGGCTGGGCAGCCACAGCGTGCCGTTGTCGATGAAGCCCTTGCCGTTGCCGGCGCCGTTGCAGCACAGGCCCTGCACGCCGCCATGGCGCTCGCCGCGCTCGTTGAGCAGCAGCTCGGCCTGCAACGGCGTGGCCGGCACCTCGATGCGCTTGAGCAGGCTCGCCAACGGCATCCGGTAGACGCCGCGCAGGCCCGCCACCCACAGGCTGCCGTGGCCGTCGTCGGCGATGAAGAACGCGGCGTTGTCGGGCAGCCCGTCGCGTTCGTCGAACATGGTCCAGCGCTTGCCGTCGAACACCCACAGCTGTTCCGACAGCGTGCCGACCACCCACTGCCCGCCGGGCAATTCGTGCACGGCGGTGACGTCGGCGTCGGCCAGCGCCGAGCCGGCGTCGGCCAGCGACACCAGGCGCTCGCCGCGCAATTCGTACAGGCCGGCCTGGGTGCCGACCAGCAGGCGGCCGTCGCCGGTCTCGTGGACCAGGCGGATGCGCGGGTCGCGCAGGCCATCGCTGGTGCCGTAGCGATGCAGGCGGCTGCCGTCGCTGCGGAACAGGCCGTCGCTGCTGGCGAACCACAGGCGCTGCGCGCGGTCGCGGACGATGCCGCTGATCTGCAGTTCGCGCAGCGGCGCCAGCAGCGGCGGCAGCGTGGCGCGCCCGTTGCGGTACAGCACGGCGCCGCGGCGGGTGCCGATCCACAGCTGGCCGGGTTCGGCCAGCAAGGTGTAGGGGACATCGGCGGGCAGCTGTTCGCGGCTCAGGACCTGCTGGTAGCGGCCATCGCGCAGCCGCGCCAGGCCGCTGCCGGTGCCGACCCACAGCGACCCGTCGGGATCGCGCGCCAGGGTCCACACCAGTGGGTCGGCCAGGCCTTCGTAACTGCTGTAGCGGCGCGTCCAGCCGTTCCACAGGCGGGTCGCGCCCTTCCAGCGGCTGCCCAGCCACAGGTTGCGCTCGCGATCTTCGAAGATCGCGCTGGCGCCGGCGTCCTGGTTGCCTTCGGCGTACTGCTCGACGATGCCGCCGTCGCGCACGCGCAGCAGGTAGCCGGGCAGGCCCACCCACAGGTTGCCGTCGCTGTCCTGGAACAGCGCTTCCACCGCGCGCCGGGTCAGCGCCGGGTCGCCGGGCAGGCGCTGCCAGCGGCCATCGCGGCGGAACAGCAGGCCGTCGCGGCTGCCCGCCCACAGCCGTCCCTGCGCGTCCAGCAACTGCCGTACCGGCGACTCGCGCGCGTCCGCCGGCAGCGGCAGCGGCGCGTCGTCGTCATCGGCGGCGAAACGCAGCACGGCGCCGCGCGTGCCGACCCACAGCTCGCGGCCGCGTGGCAGCAGGGCATAGGCACCGTCGGCGATGCGATGGCGCAGGCGCAGGCGGTCGCCGACCACGGCGTAGACGCCGTCCTGCGCCGCGACCAGCACCGTGCCCTGCGCGTCGACCGCGATCGCTTCGATGTTCAATAGCGGCGACTGCGGATCCTGCGGCAGCAGGTTGCTGAAGCGCCCGTCGCGGTAGCGCGCCAACCCGCGGTAGGTCCCGATCCACAGGTCGCCACTGGGATCCACGTGCAAGGCCTTGATCATCGGGCCGGGCAGGTGCGCCGGCGCCTTCTCGCCGAAGGTGGTCATGCGCACGCCGTCGAAGCGCGCCAGCCCGCTCATCGTGCCGATCCACAGGTAGCCCTGCCGGTCCTGCGCGAAGGCCTGCACGCTCAGCTGCGGCAGCCCCTGTTCCAGGCCCCAGCGTTGGCTTTCGTAGTGGTTGAACTGCTTGTCCGGCTGCAGGGCGGCCGCCGTCGGCACGAGCGAGCACCACGCTCCCAGGAGCATGGCCAGCTGCAGCGCACGGGTGCAGCAGGAAGCGGGGTGGGACTGCAAGAGCATTCCAGTGCCGAATCGGCGGGTCGTCACAGTCGCTATCGGCGCTGGTGCGCGGATCTTTATCCGCACTGCAGCAAACGCCTGCGCCGTGGCGATCGCGACCGCCGCGGCGAGGCGATTCATCCGCGCAGGCCTGGCGCGGGGGACGCGGTCGTGCGCGCTAGGGGGCGCGCCGATGCCGTGGACTGGACGCCGCCGGCGCCGGCTTGCCGCGTTCGCAGGTACGCCCCGCGCGCCCCGCTGGTGCATGCAGGCCGCGCCGCGGGCATCAGCTCAGCACTCGATCACGTTCACCGCGAGCCCGCCGCGGCTGGTTTCCTTGTACTTGTCCTGCATGTCGCGGCCGGTGTCGCGCATGGTGCGGATCACCTTGTCCAGCGACACCTTGTGCTTGCCATCGCCGCGCATGGCCATGCGGCTGGCGTTGATCGCCTTCACCGCGCCCATCGCGTTGCGCTCGATGCACGGGATCTGCACCAGCCCGCCGATCGGGTCGCAGGTCAGGCCGAGATTGTGTTCCATGCCGATCTCGGCGGCGTTCTCGATCTGCCCCGGCTTGCCGCCGAGCGCGGCAACCAGGCCGCCGGCGGCCATCGAGCAGGCCACGCCGACCTCGCCCTGGCAACCGACCTCGGCGCCGGAGATGGAGGCGTTTTCCTTGTACAGGATGCCGATCGCCGCGGCGGTCAGCAGGAAGTCGAAGATGCGCTGCTCGTCGCTGCCCGGGCAGAAGCGGTCGAAGTAGTGCAGCACCGCCGGGATGATCCCGGCCGCGCCGTTGGTCGGCGCGGTGACCACGCGCCCGCCGGCGGCGTTCTCCTCGTTGACCGCCAGCGCGTACAGGTTGACCCAGTCCAGCGTGGTCAGCGGATCGCGCATCGCCGCCTCCGGCTTGGACGACAGCTCGCGGTACAGCGCCGGCGCGCGCCGCGACACGTGCAGGCCGCCGGGCAGGGTGCCTTCCTCGCGGATGCCGCGCGCCACGCAGGCCTGCATCGCGTTCCACAGCTCGCGCAGGCCGGCGCGGATCTCGTCCTCGCTGCGCCAGCATTTCTCGTTCTCGAACATCAGCGCGGCGATGCTCAGGCCGCTGCGCGCGGCCTGCGCCAGCAGTTCGTCGCCGCTCTTGAACGGGTAGGGCAGCGGGGTCTCGTCGGCGACGATGCGGTCGTCGGCGGCGTCGTCCTGGTTGACCACGAAGCCGCCGCCGACCGAGTAATAGTCGCGCGTGGCGATCACCTGCTCGTCAGCGGCGTAGGCGGTGAAGCGCATGCCGTTGGTGTGGTACGGCAGCTTCTGGCGCTTGTTCAGCGCCAGGTCGCGCTTCTCGTCGAAGGCGATGCTGTGCTGGCCCATCAGGTTGATGCGCTTGCTGCTGCGGATGCGTTCGAGCGTGCTCGGGATGATGTCCGGGTCGATCAGGTTCGGGCGCTGCCCTTCCAGTCCGAGCAGCACCGCCTTGTCGGTGCCGTGGCCGCGCCCGGTCAGCGCCAGCGAGCCGAACACCTCGGCACGGATCCGCACCACCTCGTGCAGTCGGCCCGGATCCAGCAGCCAGCGGTGCACGAAGCGCTCGGCCGCGCGCATCGGCCCCACGGTATGCGAGGAGCTCGGCCCGATGCCGATCTTGAACAGGTCGAAGGTGCTGACAGCCATGCGTGCCGGAGAGGTGGTAGGCCAAAGACCGTCTATTCTATGCCCCTGGCCTGCTGCGGACGCCCGCAGCGCAGCATCGGAGCCGCCGCGCTGTCCCTGACCCTGTACCAGCGCGACGATTGCCACCTGTGCGACCTGGCACTGACGGTCCTGGCGCAGGCGCGCGCCGGCGACCTGGAAAGCGTGTTCATCGACGGCGACGCGGCGCTGGAAGCGCGCTACGGCGAGCGGGTGCCGGTGCTGCGCGATGCGGCGGGTCGCGAACTGCAGTGGCCGTTCGATCTCGCGCAGCTCACGGCCTGGCTGGCGGCCGGGCAACAATAGCGGCAGGTCGCGACGCCTGGCGCGGCATCGCACAACAGGTCATTCCGAGCATGGCGACAAACGCAGAGGCGGCGAAATGAGGCTTTCCTACCGTGTCGGCCTGGCGGCGCTCGCGCTGCTGTGGAGCGTCGCCGCGGCGCACGACCAGGCGCCGCGCCGGTTCGACCTGCAGACGGCGAGCATCGCCGAGATCAACCGCGCGATCGACAGCGGCGCCTTGAGTTCGGAGCGGCTGGTCGCGCTGTCGCTGGCGCGGATCCAGGCCTACGATCCGCAACTGCATGCGGTCATCAGCCTCAACCCGCACGCGCTGGAGCAGGCCCGCGCGCTGGATGCCGAGCGCCGCGCCAGCGGACGCCGCTCGCCGCTGCACGGCATTCCGGTGCTGCTCAAGGACAACATCAACACCGGCGATCTCCCCACCACGCTCGGCTTCTACGGCCTTCGCGGCGCGGTGCCGTATGCGGACGCGGCGGTGGTCGCGCGGCTGCGCGAGGCGGGCGCCATCATCCTGGCGAAGGTCAACCTGAGCGAGCTGGCCTCGGGGCCGGCGCTGAGTTCGCTGGGCGGGCAGACGCGCAATCCGCACAACCTCGCCTACAGCCCGGCCGGCTCGTCCAGCGGCACCGCCGTCGGTGTCGCGGCCGGCTACGCGCCGGTGGGGATCGCGACCGACACCACCGGCTCGGCGCGCTGGCCCGCCGCGACCAACGGCGTGGTCGGCCTGCGTCCGACCACCGGCGCGATCGGCTATGCGGGCATCCAGCCGAATGCGCCCACGCTCGACGCGGTCGGCCCCATCGCGCGCTCCGTCGCCGATGCCGCGCTGGTCCTGAGCGTACTGCAGGAGGCGGATCGGCGGCCGGCGGCGGCGCGCGATGCGAGCGGTCGCGATCCCGCCGATGCCATGCTCGGGTTGCGTGCCGATGCGCTGCGCGGTGCGCGCATCGGCTTTCCGCGGCGCGACTTTTCCGGCGACGACCCACAGGTGGATGCGGCGATGCAGGCAGCGCTCGCCGCGTTGCGGGCCAGCGGCGCGTCGGTGGTGGAGATCGAACTGCCGCCGTGGCTGCTGCGCCTGAGCGGCGAACTGCAGGCGATCATCGTGCGCACCGAAGCCGCACCCAGCCTCGATGCGTATCTGCCGGCGTCGTTCCCGCCGCGGTATCCGCAACGCCATGCCGACATCCTGGCGTTGAGCGAGGCGCTCAACGCGTCGACCCCGGCCGGCGCCTTCCCCAATCCGGGGCGCCGCGACGGCTACCGCGAGGAAGCCGCGGCGCTGCCGCCGACCGACGCGTCCTATCTGGCCGCCCGCGAGCAGGGCCGCCAGTTCGTCAAGGCGTCGATGCAGGCGCTGCTGACCCGCGACCGCCTTGACGCGATCGTCTATCCGACCCAGACCATGCGCATCAACCGCATCGGAGAACCCGCGCAGCGCAATGCGCGCGGCTTGTTCGGCAACTTCGGCCCGGGCCTGGCGAGCGTGGCGGGCTGGCCCGAGCTGACCGTGCCGGCGGGGTTCAGCGCCGACGGCCTGCCGGTGGGGGTGTCGTTCCTGGGCCCGGAGTTCAGCGAGCAGCGGCTGCTGGGATACGGTTTCGCCTTCGAGCAACGCACGCATGCGCTGCGCCAGCCGGCGGCGACACCGCCGCTGGCGGGCGAGCGTTTCGACTACTGAGGGCGAAGCGCTACAGGCGGCGGTGCGCTAGGCGGCGAATTCGGTCCGCTGTGGTCCCAGACTGCGTCGCGCGTTCATTCCGCTGCCGAGGTGGCTGGAAGCGCGGCGCCGTGCTCGCTTGCCGGCGGCGTGGCCGCCTGCCACACGAAACAGCAGATGCGCGTGCCGTCCGCGTCCGTGCGGGTCGGCGCCGGCTGCATGCCGGCCTTGCGCAGCACGCGCAGCGAGGCCAGGTTCTGCGGATACGCAGTGGCGATCGCGTGCCGCAGGCCCAGTTCCCCGCACGCATAGGCCAGCATCGCCCGCGCCGCTTCGGTCGCCAGCCCGCGCCCCCAATGCTCGCGCCTGAACGCGTATTTCAGTTCGGCCTCGGCCTGGCCGGCCGGATGTACCAGCCCGCAGAAGCCGACGGTCTGGCCACTGGCCCGCTCCACCAGCGCGGACATGCCGTAGCCGCGCGTGCGGTAGTTGCGCTCGGACACGGCCACCCACTCCACGCACTGCGCGCGATCCAGCGGTTCGCCGTCGCCGACCCAACGCATGGCTTCGGCATCGGCGTAGACCGCGACCAGGGCATCGACGTCGGACAGGCGCAGGTGTCTGCCGGTCAGGCGCGCGGTCTTGAAGATCTCCGTTTCCATGCCGCAAGTGTGGCATGGGCGGCGCGGCGCGCTGTCGGCCGGCCTCGGCACGCGGGCGCGCAGCGCACGCGGCCTGGCATCGCTGGCAAGACGGTCGGCAATACCCCTCGCCGTGCCGGTGCGGGCACAAAAAAAGCGGCGGACCCGACGAGGGAATCCGCCGCCCAGTGGCCGCGTGCCGCTGCGGCCGGTGGCGACTCACTTCGCCTTGAACACGACCTTGGTGCTGATCGCGGTTTCGTTGGGGATGGTCTTGGTGTCGGCCCAGTCGCCGCCGCCGACGCCGAAATCCAGGCGTTTGACCGTGGCCTTGCCGGCCAGCACCGGCTGCGCGCCCGGGGTCCAGGTGAAGGTCAGGGTCACTGGCTTGGTCACGCCGCGCAGCTCAAGGGTGCCGTCGGCGGCGTACTGGTTGTTGCCCAGCGCGCGGAACTTGTCGGCGCGGTAGTGCGCGGTGGCGAACTTGGCGACGTTGAAGAAGTCGGCACCCTGCAAGGTCGAGTCGCGGTCGGCATTGCCGCTCTTGGCGCCGGCCAGCGGGATCGCCACATCGAGCTTGCTGGCGGCCAGGTTGGCCGGGTCGAAGCTGAGCTTGGTGTCGAAGCCGGGGAACTGGCCGGTGAACACTTCGCCGTCGTACTTGCTGGCGAACACCAGGCTCGAACCGGGCGCCTGCACGTAGTCGGCAGCGAACGCGGGGGCGGCGGCGAGCATCGCCACCAGGCTGGCGGCGACGGCGGCGGGGGAGGCGAAACGGGACGACATGCTGGAACTCCTCAGGATTTGGGGCTCAGCCAACCGCGCGGCAACATCCGCGCCAGGGTGGCATCGCGTTGGAACAGGTGGTGGTAGAAGGCGGCGCCGGCATGCGCCAGCACCACCGCGATCAGGATCCAGAAGCCCCATTCGTGCACCGCGTGCGACAGGTCGCGCAGGCGCTCGTCAGGGGCGCTGAGCTTGGGCACGGCGACCAGGCCGAACCAGCGGAATGGGCGCAGGCCGCTGGTCGAGTCGTACAGCCAGCCGGACAGCGGCATGGCGAAGATCAGCACGTAAAGCAGCGCGTGGGTGGCGCTGGCGATGCGTTCCTGCCAGTTCGGCGTGCCCGGCACCGGCTTGGGCGCGCCGGCGTACAGGCGCCAGCCCAGCCGCGCGATCACCAGCGCCAGCACGGTCAGTCCGAGCGACTTGTGCGCGGTGTAGACCCAGAAATACTTGGGCGTCTTCGGCAATTCGCCCATGGTCAGGCCGACCACGCCGAGCAGCAGGATCAGGGCGGCGATCAGCCAATGCAGGGTCTGGCTGACGCCGCCCCAACGCTCGGCGGTGTTCTTGGCGGTCATGGCGTGGCGTCCTGGTTGGCGCTGGGCGGGGTGTCGGGATCGGTGGTGGGCGTGGTGGCTGGCGCCGGCTCGGCGTCGGCGCCGCCGTTGCGGGTGGCCTCGGCCTCGATGCGCAGTTCGACCGCGGCGCCGATCACCGACGGCCAGGCGTCGATGCCGAAGTCGGCGCGCTGCAGCGTGGCGGTGGCGGAAAAGCCCACGGTGCGGCGGAACGGCGGCAGCGGATGCCGCTTGAGCGCGTTGAGGGTGACGTCCAGCGCGATCTCGCGGCTGACGCCGTGCAGGGTCAGCGTGCCGAACACCTTGGCATGGGTGGCATCGATCGGCTCGATCCGGGTGGAGACGAAGTGCGCCTCGGGATAGCGCTCGCCGTCGACCAGGTTGCGCGCCAGCGCGGCGCGGTTCCATTTTTCGTCGCCCAGGTCGAGCCGTTGCAGCGGCACCCGCGCATCCAGCCGCGCGCTGCGCCAGTCGTCCGGGTCGAACAGCAGGGTGCCGGTGCTGCCGGACACGGTGCCCAGCGCCTTGGAGAAGCCGGCGTGCTCGATCGCGAACAGCACGCGGGTGTGCACCGGGTCCAGGGCGTACTGCGCCGGGGCCGCCAGCGCGGCGGTCGGGCAGATCAGCAGCAGGGCGGTGAGACAGCGCTGGAGCATGGGTGGGCCAGGCGAGGGAGTAGGCCGGATTCTAGGCGCAGTCCGCACCGCCTGCGCCTGCGCTGTGCGCAATGGTTCGTTGCAGGGCGCGCCGGGTGTGATTTTTTGGGTGCCGCGGGGTATAAGAACGCTGCCGCGCAAGGGCGGCACGGAGCGGCCGCGCTGTGCGCGGCCGGCCCCGGCAGTGCGCCGGTGTTCATCCGCCGCCGATCGTTCACTGCCGCTGGAGCCGATGTCGATGCAAATCCCCCGTCCTCGACGCCAGCGGCGCGCCTGGACGCTCGCCTGGCTGCTGGTGCTGGCCGGCTGCTGCGCCAGCGCCCTGGCGGCCGTGCCGGAGCTGCCGCGGTTCCGCGTGCTGGGCGCCGAGCATGGGCTGCCGTCCAGCGAGATCTCGCGGCTGGGGCTGGATCGCGACGGCTACCTGTGGGTCGCCAGCGGCGACGGCCTGGCCCGCTACGACGGCCGCGAGTTCCGCGTCTGGCGCCACGACCCGGCCGACCCGCAGTCCCTGCGCTGCAATTACGTGCAGGAACTGCACGTCGATGCGCGCAACCGGGTCTGGGTCGCCTGCGAAGGCGGCGGCCTGAGCGTGCTCGATGCCGGGCGCCGCGGCTTCCGCCATTTCAACACGGCCACGCAACCGGCGCTGCGCAGCGACGACGTGTTCGCGATCGCCAGCCGCGGCGACGAGGTGGTGTTCGGCACCTATGCCGGCGGCCTGTATCGGCTGCCCGCGGACGGGCGCGTGCAGCGCATCCAGGCCGGCGACAGCGAGATCGACGCGATGCTCGACAGCGCGGTGGTGGGTCTGGCGTTCGATGCGACCGGGGTGCTGTGGGTCGGCACCATCAGGGGCCTGGTGCGCTACGACGGCACGCGCGCCAGCGCCTACCGGCTCCCCGACGCCACCGACGCGCGGCAGAAGGTGGCGGCGGTGATCGCGTTGTCCGACGGCCTGTGGGTCAGCGCCAACGGCAATCTATACCGGCTCGGCGCCGACGGGCGCTGGCAGCGCGCGGACTGGACCGGCGCGTTGCAGCGCGGGGTGCTGTCCATGGCCGAGGACGGCAGCGGCGGCTACTGGCTCGGCAACGGCCAGGGCCTGTGGCACAAGCCGGCCGATGGGCCGTTGCGCCACATCGGCGCGGGCGAAGCGGCGGTGTCCAGCAGCAACGTGGTGGTGGGCATGTTGCGCGACAAGGAAGGCGGACTGTGGGTGTCGTTGCCGACCCGCGGCCTGGGCTACCTGCGCCCGGATTGGCGGCGGCTGGCGGTGCTGGGGCCGGCGCACGGACTGGCGCCGGATCTGTATTCCGGGCTGGCGCCGTCCCGCGACGGTGGCGTGTGGCTGGCCGGCAACGGCGGCAACGTCTACAAGCTGCAGCCGTCCAGCGGGGTGCTCAGCGCGCCGGTGTGGACGACCCGCCTGCCCAGCTTGCGCCTGTTGTCGATCCTGGAGGACGGCAGCGGCGAGCTGTGGCTCGGCAGCAGCGCCATGCTGCTGCGCGGGTCGGCCGGCGGCGGCGCGCTGACCGGCTGGGGCCGCAGTTCGGCGGCCGACGCTACCCCCGAGATCGGCATCAACACCTGGATGCGCCAGCGTGCCGACGGCAGCCTGTGGGTGGCCGCCCCCGGCTTCGGCGTGCAGGTGCGCGCGCTCGCCGACGGCCGCGTGCTGGACAACATCGCCGGCCCGCAGCGCGGCCTGGCCGCGGCGGCCGATATCGCCGCGTTCGATCTGGCCCCGGACGGCACGCCATGGCTGGCCGCCGAGCGTCTGCACTACTGGGATGCGGCGACCGGGCAGTTCCGCGCGCCGCCGGAGTTCGCCGGCGAACGGGTGCAGGCGTTCGCCTTCGCCGATGCGCAGACCCTGTGGGTGCACCGGCTGTCCGGATTGGAACTGTGGCGGCGCGAGGGCGGGCATTGGCGGCAGGCGCACCGTTACGCGGCGGCCGAGGGCGTGCCGGCGACCGAGTCGCAGGGCCTGGTCGTCGATCAACAGGGCCGCGCCTGGCTGGGCATGCGCCGCGGCCTGTTCCGGGTCGACCCGAGGCATGCGCCAGCGGTCCGCGCGTTCGGCGCGCGCGATGGATTGAGCAGCCAGGAGGTGGTCGCGCGCGGGCTGACGATGGCCGCCGACGGGGTGCTGGTGGCGGCCACGGCCGACGGCAGCGTGGCGTTGCTGGACACGCGCCTGCCGGATCCGCCGTCGGTGCCGCTGGCGCTGAGCCTGGAGAGCGTGCAGGTGCGCCGCGGCGAGCGGCTGTTGGCGCTGCCGGTGGCGGGCGGCTTCGCCCTGCAGCCGGACGACCGCGACCTGCGGGTGGTGGCGCGGCTGCTGTCGTTCGTCGATCCCGAGGGAATCGGTTACCGCTTCCGCCTGCCCGGCTACGACCGCACCTGGGTCGCAGTCGGCGCCAGCGGTGAGCGCACGCTGCCGCAGCTGCCGGCCGGCGAACACGTGCTCGAGGTGCAGGCGCGCACCCGCAACGGCGCCTGGTCGCCGACGTTGCGGCTGCCGTTCCGGGTCTATCCGCCGTGGTGGCGCAGCGTCTGGGGCATCGCTGGGCTGCTCGCCGCCGCCGCGCTGCTGCTGCTGGTCTCGCTGCGCGCCTACCGCCGCCGCCTGCGCCGCCAGCACGCCTGGCAACTGGCCTTGCACAAGCAGGAAGTGGCCGAGCAGGCGTCGCTGGCCAAGACCCGCTTCCTGGCCACCCTCGGGCACGAGGTGCGGACGCCGATGACCGGCGTGCTGGGGATGAGCGAACTGCTGCTGGCCACGCCGCTGGACCCCAAACAACGCGGCTATACCGAATCGATCCGCCGCGCCGGCACGCATCTGCTGCACCTGGTCAACGACGCGCTGGACCTGGCGCGGATCGAGGCCGGGCGCCTGCAGCTGGACCTGCAGCCGTTCGCGCTGCAGGCGCTGATCGCCGACGTGGTCAACCTGATGGCGCCGCTGGCGCAGGCGCGCGGATTGCGCTTCGAGTGCCACGACACGCTGCCGGGGGCGGTCACCGTCAACGGCGATGCGGTGCGGGTGCGGCAGATCCTGCTCAACCTGGTCGGCAACGCGATCAAGTTCACCGCCAGCGGCTCGGTGACGCTGCATGTGTCGCCGCTGCGCAGCGGCCACGGGCTGTGCGTGGAAGTCGCCGACACCGGCCCGGGCATCAGCGCCGAGCAGCAGGCGCGGCTGTTCCAGCGCTTCGAGCAGGGCGAAGGCCCGCGCACCGCCGCACGCTACGGCGGTAGCGGGCTGGGCCTGGCGATCAGCCAAGAGCTGGCGACGGCGATGGGCGGGCGCATCCAGGTCGACAGCCGGCTCGGGCATGGCGCGCGCTTCCGGGTGACGCTGCCGTTGCGCTGGCGGCCGCAGCCGGCCGAGGCCGCGGTGCCGCTGCCGTTGCCGGTGGTGGCGCAGGCGCAGGCGCCGTTGCGCATCCTGCTGGTCGAGGACGAACCCACCGTGGCCCAGGTGATGGCCGAACTGCTGCAAGGCCGCGGCCACCACGTGGTGTGCGCCGCGCACGGCCTGGAGGCGCTGACCGAACTGACCCAGGCCAGCTTCGATCTGGGCCTGCTGGACCTGGACCTGCCGGCGCTCGATGGCCTGGCGCTGGCGCGGCAGCTGCGCGCGTTCGGCTACGAGTTTCCGTTGATCGCGGTCACTGCGCGGTCGGACGGCGAGGCCGAGGCCGCGGCAAAGGCGGCCGGTTTCGCCTGCTTCGTGCGTAAACCGGTCACCGGCGACATGCTGGCCGAGGCGATCAGGGCAGCGATGGAGGTTGAAGCCGGGACTCGGGACTCGGGACCCGGGACCCGGACGACGTAGGCCTCGCCGCATGGCGCTGCGCATTGGCGAATAGTGCATGCGACGCTTTCCGAGTCCCGAGTCCCGAGTCCCGAGTCCCGCTCCATCTGTTGCCAGCGGCGGCGCTTATCGCCGACGATGGCGAAGGGCATGGGCGACAACGCAGCCCACGCACAGGGAGACGACGATGCGGTCGAGAAGGATCTTGGGGTGGCTGCTGTTGCTGTGGTCGGCGGCGGCCGCCGCGGCGGTGCCGCCGACGCCGCAGCCGCGCCAGCTGACCGTGGCCGACGGCTTGCCGTCCAACAGCATCAACGGCTTCGCCGAAGACAGGCTCGGCTACCTGTGGCTGGCCAGCAGCGACGGCCTGGCGCGGTTCGACGGCCGCGGCTACCGCATCTGGCGGGTCGAGGACGGGCTGCGCGACAACAAGATCTGGACCGTGCACGTCGACGCGCAGAACCGGGTCTGGTTCGGCACCCAGAATGCCGGCATGGGCATGCTCTCGGCGGACCGGCGCACGTTCCGCTACTACGACCGCAGCAACTATCCGCAGATCGGCGGCGGCACGGTGTGGGCGATCGCCTCCACGCCCGACGGCAGCATCTGGTTCGGCACCGCCAACGGCGGCCTGGACCGGCTGCGCGCGGACGGCACGCTGAGCCGCTACATGCCGATGCCGGGCGACGAGCGCAGCCTGCCGTCGCCGGCGGTGATCTCCCTGGCGACCACGCCTGACGGCACGCTGTGGGTGGGCACCCGCGGCGGCGTGGCGCGCTGGACCGGGCACGACTTCGAACGGCTGCCGGCCTCGGCGCTGCCGCGGCCCGAGGTGCTGGGCCTGACCCCCGAGCGCGACGGCACGCTGTGGGTGGCCAGCCAGGGCGGTGCGCGCCTGCTGCGCGCCGACGGCAGCGTGGTGGCGCCGTACTGGAGCAACATGCCCAGCGAGAGCGTGCTGGGCATGCTGGTCCACGACCGCCACGGCAATCGCTGGTTCGACACCCTCGACGGCCTGGGCCGCGAGAGCGACGCCGGGCAGATCCACAACGTGCCGCTGTACAGCAACTCCGCGCACGGCCTGGTCAAGCCCAACTGGTCGCTGGCGTTCGAGGACCGCGAAGGCGATCTGTGGTTCGCCAGCTTCAACGCCGGCCTGTGGTACCTGCCGGCCAACTGGCGGCAGTTCTCGGTGCTGTCGCATCGGGTGGACGACCCGGACTCGATGGGCAATCCCTACGTCATCGCGACCGCCGCCTCGCGCGATGGCGGGGTGTGGCTGGCGGGCACGCGCGGCATGCTGGACAAGCTGGATCCTGCCACGGGGACGGTGCGCCACCACATCACCGCGCTGTTCGGGCGCGACTGGTCGCGGGCGCTGGTCGAGGACGGCCAGGGCCGGGTCTGGGCGGCGGCGTCGACGGGGGTGCTGCGTTACGACCCGGCCAGCGGCGAGGTGCGGCGCTGGGGCAAGCAGGACGGCGCCGACGCGCCGATGCCCGGCGAGGTCGACCGGATGATGCTCAGCGGCGACGGCCGCGTGTGGTTGTTCGGCGAGATCGGTGGCGCCCAGGTCCGCGACCTGGACGGACACGTGCTGCGCAACATCGCCCCGGGCGCCGACGGGCTGCCGGCGGAGCTGACCGTGGACGATGCCCGGCCCGGCCCGCTGGGCCAGCCCTGGCTGCTCGGCCAGCACGGCGTGCTGGCCTGGGATGCGACCAGCGAGCGTTTCGCGCCGGTGCCGGGCGCGCCGGCGCGGGCGCTGAGCGCCTTCACCATCACCGACGGCAATGTGGTCTGGCTGGCCAGCCTCGGCCGCCTGGAACGCTATCTGTGGGACGGCGCGCGGCTCAGCCTGCTCGACCGCATCGACGCCGAGCAGGAGTTTCCGTCGCTGGCGCCGAACGGCGTGGTGGTCGATGCCAGCGGCGTGGCCTGGTTGAGCAGCGTGCGCGGGCTGATCCGGGTCGATCCGGCGAGCAAGGCGATCCGCTCCTACAGCGTGCACGACGGCCTGCCCAACCAGGAATTCCGCCCGCAGACCCTGACCCAGGCGCGCAGCGGACAGATCCTCGGCGGCACCCCGGATGGGGTGGTGCTGTTCGAGCCGACCCAGGTGGTGCCGTCGCGGCGGCAGCCGCCGCTGGTGATCGAGCGCATCGGCGTGCGCCGCGGCGAGCGCGCGCTGGATTTGCTGCATGCCGGCAGCATCGCGCTGCAGGAAGGCGACCGCGACCTGCACGTCGTGGCCCGCCTGCTGTCGTTCTCCGACACCGACGCCAACACCTACCGGTTCCGGCTCAGCGGCTACGACCCGGACTGGGTCGACGTCGGCGCCAGCGGCGAGCGCCTGTTCTCGCGCCTGCCGTCCGGCCACTACACCCTGGAGATGCAGGCGCGCACCGCCGACAAGGTGTGGTCGAAGGTCACCACGCTGCGCTTCCGCGTGCTGCCGCCGTGGTGGCGCAGCCCCTGGGGCATGGCCGGGCTGGCGGTGCTGGCGCTGCTGGCGCTGTGGCTGGCGTCGTACCTGTACCGGCGGCGCCTGCGCCGGCGCAACGCCTGGCAACTGGCGCTGCACAAGCAGGAGCTGGCCGAGCAGGCATCGCTGGCCAAGACCCGCTTCCTGGCCACGCTCGGGCACGAGGTGCGCACGCCGATGACCGGCGTGCTGGGCATGAGCGAACTGTTGCTGGCCACGCCGCTGGATCCCAAGCAGCGCGGCTACACCGAATCGATCCGCGGCGCCGGCGCGCACCTGCTGCGCCTGGTCAACGACGCGCTGGACCTGGCGCGGATCGAGGCCGGGCGCCTGGAACTGGACCAGCAACCGTTCGACCTGGGACGGCTGATCGCCGAACTGGAGGCGATGATGGCGCCGATGGCGCACAGCCGCGGCCTGGCGTTCGCGCTGGACAACGCGATGCCGGCCGAGGTCACCGCCAGCGGCGATGCGACCCGGGTGCGGCAGATCCTGCTGAACCTGCTCAACAACGCGATCAAGTTCACCGATCACGGCAGCGTGACCTTGCGCGTGGCGCCGCTGCACGACAACCAGGGCGTGCGCTTCGAGGTCGCCGACACCGGCCCGGGCATCAATGCCGAACAGCAGGCGCGGCTGTTCCAGCGCTTCGAGCAGGCCGACGGCCCGCGCACCGCCGCGCGCTACGGCGGCAGCGGCCTGGGCCTGGCGATCTGCCAGGAGCTGGCGGTGGCGATGGGCGGGCGCGTCGAACTGCACAGCAAGCTCGGCGTCGGCACCCGCTTCATCGTCGACCTGCCGCTGCCGTGGATCCCGGAACCGCTGCAGGCCGGCACCCGCGGCGGGCGCGAGACCCAGGCCGCGACCCGGCCGCTGCGCATCCTGCTGGTCGAGGACGACCCCACCGTCGCCGAGGTCGTCAGCGGCCTGCTGAGCGCGCGCGGCCACCACATCACCCACGCCGCGCACGCACTGGCGGCACTGACCGAAGTGGCCGGCGGCAGCTTCGACGTGGCCTTGCTGGACCTGGACCTGCCCGGCCTGGACGGCCTGGCGCTGGCGCGGCAACTGCGCGTGTTCGGCTACGAGATGCCGCTGATCGCGGTCACCGCCCGCGCCGACGCCGACGCCGAACCGCAGGCGCGCGCGGCCAGCTTCGACGGCTTCCTGCGCAAGCCGGTCACCGGCGACATGCTGGCCGAGGCGATCGAGGCGGCGGTGAAGCCGGGACCGGGGACCGGGGACCAGGGACCCGGAACGGCGGCGGAACCAGGCGAGGGCCGGGGATCCGGAGAAGCTTGATGCTCCGTCTGATCGCTTCGTTGGCCGCGTAAGACCTGCCGCCACAGGATTTCCCCCCGGGTCCCTGGTCCCCGGTCCCCGGTCCCGACTACTCAGCCACCTCTTCCACCTGCTTGGGATGCGGCCGGGTATCGGGCAGTTGCCAGAAGATCAGCGTCGAGGTCAGGGTGATCGCGCCGACGCAGACGAAGGTCGCGTGCAGCGCCGCGGTGGCGCCGTGGGTGTCGCCGAGGTGGGTGTTGAAGGCCGCCAGCAGGCTGCCCGCGGCCGCGGCGCCGAAGCCGGTGGCCAGCATCATCACCATCGACAGCAGCCCGTTGCCGGCACTGGCCTGGTCGCTGTCCAGGTCGCGTAGGGTCACCGTGTTCATGACGGTGAACTGCAGCGAGTTGACCGCGCCGAACAGCGCCAGCTGCAGCAACCGCCAGCCCAGCGCCTGGCCGGCGTCGAACAGCACGAAGCTGGCCATCGCCACGCCGACCAGCACGGTGTTGGTCATCAGCACCCGCCGGTAGCCGTAGCGCTCCACCAGCTTCACCGCCGCGCGCTTGGCGGCCATGCCGGCCAGCGCCACCGGCACCATCATCAGCCCCGCGCGCATCGGGCTCATGCCCAGGCCAACTTGCAGCAGCAGCGGGATCAGGAACGGCATGCTGCCGCTGCCCACGCGCGCGAACAGGTTGCCGAGGATGCCGATGCGGAAGCTCACCACCTTGAACAGGTGCAGCGGGAACAGCGGCGCGGTGGCGCTGGCCGCGTGCAGCCAGTAGCCGATCAGCGCGGCCAGGCCGGCGATCGCCAGCAGCATCACGAACGCATGGCGCAGGCCCAGCTCGGAGATGCCATCCAGCGCCAGCGACAGCGCGACCATGCCGAAGGCCAGCATCGCGTAGCCGATCAGGTCGAAGCGGGTGCGCTGCTCGCCGTGGAAATCCGGCATCACCTTCAGCGCCGCGACGAAGCCGATCGCGCCGATCGGCAGGTTGATCAGGAACACCCAGTGCCACGACGCCACCTGCACCAGCCAGCCGCCGAGCGTCGGCCCGATCAATGGCCCGATCAGCGCCGGGATCGCGATGAAGCTCATCGCGCTCAGGAACTGCTCGCGCGACACCGAACGCATCACCGCCAGCCGCCCGACCGGCAGCAGCATCGCCCCGCCGATGCCCTGCAGCACGCGCGCGGCGACCAGATAGGGCAGTCGCGGCGCGGCGGCGCACAGCAGCGAGCCGAGGGTGAACAGCACGATCGCGGCCAGGAACGTGCGGCGCGTGCCGTAGCGGTCGGCGATCCAGCCCGAGGCGGGGATGAACATCGCCACCGCCAGCGCGTAGCTGAACACCACCGACTGCATCTGCAGCGGGCTCTCGCCCAGGCTGCGCGCCATCGCCGGCAGCGCGGTGTTGACGATGGTCGCGTCCAGCATCTGCATGAAGATGGCCAGCGACACCAGCCACAGCAGCGGGCGGAAGCTGCGGTAGTTCGGAACGGAGATCGGATCGGGGGAGGGCGCGGACATCGGTACGCACGGCAACGCGGGGGGTGCATAGGATCGCGCAGATCGCGTGGCGGCGTCGTGCAGCAGCGGGCGGTTGTGGCGCGAGGTGAACAGTGCAGCGCTGCTGCGATGGTGGATCGAGGCGCGTCGCGCGGCGTGCTGTCTTCGGGCTGTACGGGGCTTCGTGCCGAAGCTGTCCGAAGCCGTCGGGTCCGCCGCTTCGTTCGTCGCGGCTGAAGCCGCTCCTACAGGGAGCTTGCGCCAAGCTGGCCGGGTGCACTGTAGGAGGGGCTTCAGCCCCGACCGATGCCTGCAGTCGTTGGGTCCGCAGCTTCGTTCGTCGCGGCTGAAGCCGCTCCTGCAGGGCACACGCAGCAAGCCGGCCGGGTGCACTGTGGGAGGGACTTCAGTCCCGACTGCAAAATGGCGGACGCTACGCCTGCGCGCGGCGGCTGTGCCGCTGCACCGCGGCGACCAGCGCGCCTACGTGCTCGGGCTGCATGTCCGGCGACAGGCCATGGCCGAGGTTGAACACATGGCCGTCCGCCGAGCCGTTGCCGTCGGCGTAGCTGTGCAGCACGCGCTGCACCTCGCGTTCGATCGCCGCCGGAGAGCCGTACAGCGTGGCCGGGTCGAGGTTGCCCTGCAGCGCCACGCGGCCGCCGGTGCGGCGCGCGGCCTCGGCCAGGTCCACGGTCCAGTCCACGCCCAGGCCTTCGGCGCCGGAGGCAGCCAACTCTTCCAGGTACGGCGCGTTGCCCTTGCCGAACAGGATCAGCGGGGTGCGCTGCTCGCCGTCGCCGCGCGGCAGTTCGCGGGCGATGCGCTGCAGGTAGGGCAGCGAGAATTCGCGGTACATCGCCGGGCTGAGCACGCCGCCCCAGGTGTCGAACACCTGCAGCGCCTGCGCGCCGGCCGCGCGCTGCGCGGCCAGGTAGGCGATCACCGCATCGGTGTTGACCGACAGCAACTGGTGCAGCGCCGCCGGCTCGTTCAGGGCCATGGCCTTGATCCGCGCGTAGTTGTCGCTGCCGCCGCCCTCGACCATGTAGCAGGCCAGCGTCCATGGGCTGCCGGAGAAGCCGATCAGCGGCACGCTGCCGTCCAGTTCGCGGCGGATCACCCGCACCGCGTCCATCACGTAGCGCAGTTCGGTCTCCATGTCCGGCACGCCGAGCCGGGCGATCGCCGCCGCATCGCGCACCGGGTGCTTGAACTTGGGGCCTTCGCCTTCGACGAAATACAGCTCCAGGCCCATCGCATCGGGGATGGTGAGGATGTCGGAGAACAGGATCGCCGCGTCCAGCGGGAACCGCGCCAGCGGCTGCAGGGTCACCTCGCAGGCCAGGTCCGGGGTCTTGGCCATGGCCAGGAAGCTGCCGGCGCGGGCGCGGGTGGCGCGGTACTCGGGCAGGTAGCGCCCGGCCTGGCGCATCAGCCACACGGGGGTCTGGTCCACGGGCTCGCGGCGCAGCGCGCGCAGCAGGCGGTCGTTCTTGAGCATGGGGGTTTCCTTAGCGCGGGGCGTCGGCGCCGCGGGTGAACATGACCTGGAAGCCGCGCTTGATTTGCGCATCGCGGGCTTTCTCGAAGGCGGCGTGGGCCTCGTCCTGCAGCAGGTATTGCTCGCGCTTGAGCTGCGCGCGGCCGCCGATCTGGCCGCTCTCGCGCAACAGCTCCCAGCTGCCGAATAGGTCCGGTTGCAGGGTCAGCTGGATGTAGCGGGGCGGCTCGTTGCCGCCGGGGCGTTGCTGTAGGAAGACGCGCATGCCGCCGATTGTACCGATAGCCGGTCGCCGCGGCGTCGGCGCCGGCCGCGCGTTGGGGGACGGGTAGGGAAGCGGGGAGGACGTCCGTGCCGCGGGCGTCGGGCGGCCGCGGCAGCCGGCCGGCGCGATGCGTGCATGTGCCGGCGCGCTCAACCAATGGACGATGCGCGACATCCCGGGGCGAGCGCGTCTTGGTGCAGGCCTGCGCCCCGGGCGCCGTGAGGGCACGCGCGCATGCTGGCTGGATGCTCTGGGAGGGACTTCGGTCCCGGCGCTGTCCGGCGGCGTAAGGCCCACGCTTCGCTCGTCGCGACTGAAGTCGCTCCCACAGGGAGGTGCGGCGAGCCGGCCGCGAGGCCGATGGATGCCTCGGCGCGGCAGGCTGCGCTACGCCGCGGCCCGCACCGCGGCGTCCAGCACCGCCAGCACCGCCGCCTCGTCCACGTCCGGGACCACCTCGGCATGGCCGATGCCGCGCCACAGCACCAGCCGCAGGCGCCCGGCAATGTTCTTCTTGTCCAGCCGCATCCGTTCCAGCAGCGCCTGCGGCGCCAGTCCGGCCGGCAGCGAGGTGGGCAGCTCGAAGTCGGCCAGCAGCGCGCGCAGCCGCGCGCTGTCCTGCGCCGTGGCCATGCCCAGCTGCGCCGACAGTTCCGCCGCCAGTACCATGCCCACCGCCACCGCTTCGCCGTGGTTGAGGTTGTCGTTGCCAGGCGCGCCGTAACCCTGTTCGGTCTCGATCGCGTGGCCGAAGGTGTGGCCGAGGTTGAGCAGGGCGCGCTCGCCCTTCTCCAGCGGGTCGCGGGCCACGATCTCGGCCTTGTGCTCGCAGCTGCGCGCGATCGCCTGCGCCAGCGCGGCCGGCTCGGCGTCCAGCAGTGCGCGACGCTCGGCGTGCAGCCATTCGAAGAACAGCGGGTCGCGGATCGCGCCGTATTTGATCACCTCGGCCAGGCCGGCGCGCAGTTCGCGCGGCGGCAGGCTGCGCAGCGCGGCGGTATCGGCCAGCACCGCGCGCGGCGGGTGGAACGCGCCGACCAGGTTTTTGCCCTGTGCGATGTCCACCGCGGTCTTGCCACCGACCGAGGAATCGACCATCGCCAGCAGCGTGGTCGGCAGCTGCACGCAGTCCACCCCGCGCATCCAGCAGGCCGCGGCGAAGCCGGCCAGGTCGCCGACCACGCCGCCGCCCAACGCCAGCACGCAGGCGTCGCGGGTGGCGCCGAGTTCGGCCAGCGCGGCGATCGCCGCGCCGAAGCTGTCCAGGGTCTTGGAGGCCTCGCCGGCCGGGATCACCAGCGCGCCGATCTTCAGCTCCGGGCGCGCCGCCAGCAGCGCGCCGCGCACCTGCGCGGCATACAGCGGGGCGACGTTGCTGTCGCTGAGCAGCAGCACGTGGCGGCCGCGCACGTGTTCGGCCAGGCGGCTGCCGTCGTCGAGCAGGCCGGGGCCGATGTGGATGGTGTAGGCCGGGTCGCCATCGACCTGGACCGTGCGCAGGGAAACAGTCATGCAGTGGGTTCCGGAAGCTTCCACGACGCGGCCAGGCGCACGACCAGCTGCGCGGTGGCTTCGGCGGGATTGAGGTGGTCGGTGTCCAGGATCAGGTCGGCGACTTCGCGGTACAGCGGCTCGCGCACCGCGTGCAGCTCGTGCAGCACCCGTTCGCGGTCGCCGCGCTGCAGCAGCGGCCGGCTGCGGTCGCGCTGCAGGCGCTGCAGCTGCGAGGCCACGCTGACCCGCAGGTACACCACGAACCCGTGTTCGCGCATCTCGCGGCGGCTGTCGGCGTCGAGCACCGCGCCGCCGCCGGTGGAGATGAGATGGCCGGGCGTGCTCAGCACGCTTTCCAGCACCGCGCGCTCGTGTTCGCGGAAGCCGGCTTCGCCGGCATGCTCGAACAGCGAGGCGATGCTGGCGCCGGTGCGTTCGACGATGGCCTGGTCGCTGTCGACGAAGACGAGGCTGAAGCGCTCGGCCAGGCGCCGGCCGATGACGCTCTTGCCGGCTCCCATCGGGCCGACCAGCACGAGATTGGGGGCGGGATTCATCCGCCGATGCTAGCAGAGACGCCATCGGCGCAGGCCGGCCGCGGCGGCACGTGCGTCGCGCCGTGCATGGCGCGACAATGGCGCATCGTCCGCCGAGTGCCTTGTCGCCATGCCCGATCTCTACGCCGAAGCCCTGTCCACGTTCGCCGACCTGTTCGCCGAGGCGCGCGGCAGCGACGAGGCCGAATACAACGCGATGGTCGTCGCCTCGGCCACGCTGGAGGCGCGGCCGTCCTCGCGGGTGGTGCTGCTGAAGTCCTACGACGCGCGCGGCTTCGTGTTCTACACCCACCTGGACAGCCAGAAGGGCCGCGAGTTGCAGGCCAATCCGCAGGCTTCGCTGTTGTTCCTGTGGCGGCGCATGCGCGAGGACGGCGTGCAGGTGCGCATCGACGGCGAGGTGCAACTGGTCGCCGCCGCCGAGGCCGATGCGTACTTCGCCTCGCGTCCGCGCATGAGCCAGATCGGCGCGTGGGCCTCGGCGCAGTCGCGGACCCTGCAGTCGCGCGAGGAATTCGAGGAGCGCGTGGCCAAGGCCGAAGCCAGCTTCGAGGGCCGCGAGGTGCCGCGCCCGGACGGCTGGAGCGGCTTCCGCGTGGTGCCGCGCAGTTTCGAGTTCTGGTACGGCGGCAAGTTCCGCCTGCATGAGCGCTGGCGCTACGATGCCGACGCCGCCGGCTACTGGTCCAAGCGGATGCTGTTCCCGTGAGCGATGCCTTTTCGGTACGCGCCGCCGGTGCCGCCGACCTGCGCGTGTGGGCGGCGCTGCGGATGGCGTTGTGGCCGGACGAGAGCGACGCGTTCGGCGGCGTGGCCGAAGCCTTGCAGCGCGAGGATGCGGCCAACTTCCTGGCCTTCGACGGCAACGGCCAGGCGATCGGCTTCGCCGACGCCACCCTGCGCCAGGACTACGTCAACGGCACCGACAGTTCGCCGGTGGGCTTTCTGGAAGGCTGGTACGTGGCGCCGCAATGGCGCGGCCGCGGCGTCGGCCGCGCGCTGTTGCGCGAAGTGCTGGACTGGACCCGCGCGCAGGGCTGCAGCGAACTGGCCTCCGATGCGCTGATCGACGACGCCGCGGCGCAGGCCGCGCACCGCGCCTGCGGTTTCGAGGAAACCGAGCGCGTGGTGTATTTCCGCATGCCGGTGGTGGACTGAGATGGGCCCGCGGCGCATCGTCTGCCTGACCGAGGAACCCACCGAGACGCTGTACGCGCTCGGCGAGCAGGACCGCATCGTCGGCATCAGCGGCTTCACCGTGCGCCCGCCGCAGGCGCGGCGCGACAAGCCCAAGGTCAGCGCCTTCACCAGCGCCAAGATCGGCGAGATCCTGAAACTGCAGCCGGACCTGGCGATCGGCTTTTCCGACATCCAGGCCGAGATCGCCGCCGAGCTGATCCGCAATGGCGTGGAGGTGTGGATCGCCAACCACCGCAGCGTCGACGGCATCCTCGACTACATCCGCCGGCTCGGCGCGCTGGTCGGCGCCGGCGCGCGTGCGCAGGCCTACGCCGACGACCTTGAGCGCGGGCTGGCTGCGATCGCCGCGCAGGCCGACGCGCTGCCGCGGCGGCCGAAGGTGTACTTCGAGGAATGGGACGAGCCGATCATCACCGGCATCCGCTGGGTCGCCGAACTGGTGCGCATCGCCGGCGGCGACGACGTGTTCCCGGAACTGTCGGCCGA
This sequence comes from Xanthomonas sp. CFBP 8443, assembly GCF_025666195.1. NCBI lineage: Bacteria > Pseudomonadati > Pseudomonadota > Gammaproteobacteria > Lysobacterales > Lysobacteraceae > Xanthomonas > Xanthomonas sp. CFBP 8443. Next base: position 3,606,894 of record NZ_CP102592.1, on the reverse strand, counting down.
GCCGCTGGCCAAGGCGCGGATCCTGGCCAACGGCGACGAGGTGGTGCGGCGCGCGCCGGACATCATCCTCGGCTCGTGGTGCGGCAAGCGCTTCCGTCCCGAGCGCGTGGCCGCGCGGCCGGGCTGGGCGACGATCCCGGCGGTGCGCGACGGCCAGCTGTTCGAGATCAAGTCGCCGCTGATCATGCAGCCCGGCCCGGCGGCATTGACCGACGGCGTGCGCGCGATCGCGGCCATCGTGCAGGCCTGGGCGCAGCGCCAGTAACGCCGGCGCTAGCGCGGCGCCGCCGCCTGGGTGCGGCCGGCGATGCCCAGCCCGAGCAGCGCCAGCAGCGCGGCCACCGCGAAGGTGGACAGGTAGGCCGCCGTCACCGACTGCGCCAGCAGCGCGGCGAACAGCGAGCCGCCGATCGCCAGCGTGGTCGCCACCGCGATCGCCTCGCTCAATTGCAGCGCCGAACTGTTGGCGCCCTGCTGCGCCGGCGGCGACAGGGTCAGGGTCAGCACCGACAGGGTCGGGTAGATCAGGCCCATGCCCAGGCCGGTGGCGGTCCAGCCGCCGATCGCCACGGCGGCGGGCACCGCCGGCAGCAGCGCCAGCGCGGTGACCGCCACGCCCAGCGTCATCAGAGCGCTGCCCACGCGCAGCCCGCGCAGCCGCGTGCCGTCGCGGCCGTGATGGCCCTGGTGCCAGGAGCCGGCGAACCAGCCCAGCGCGCCCACGCTCAGCGCCACGCCGGCCCAGGTCGGCGACAGGCCGCGCTCGCGCGACAGCAGCAGCGGCAGGAACGCTTCGCAGCCGAAGAAGGCCGAGGCGGCGATACCGCGCAGCGCGATCACGCTGGGCAGCCCGCGCGCGGCGCGCAAGGTGCCGCGCGGCAGCAGCCGCCACGCGCAGGTCAGCAGCAGCGCCAAGGCCGGCAGCACCGTGGCCGCCGCCGCAACGCCCTGTTGCTGGCCGCCCAGGTACAGCAGGCAGACGCCAGCTGCGGCGCCGATCGACCACAGCAGCGGCGCCGAACCGGAGCGCGCCGCCGTCGGCGGCGGCGACAGACGCCGCAGCGCCGGCAGCAACAGCGCCGCCGACGGCAGCGCCAGCAGCGGCACCGCCAGGAACACCCAGCGCCAGCCGACGTGCTCGACGATCAGGCCGCTGATGCTCGGCCCGATCAGCGACGGCACCACCCAGCCGGCGGAGAACGCGGCGAAGATGCGAGGCCGGATCGCCTGCGGATACATGCGTGCGACCAGCACGTACAGCGCCACCGAGATCGCGCCGGCGCCCAGGCCCTGCACCAGCCGCCCGGCCAGCAGCATCGGCATCGACGCGGCGAAGCCGGCCAGCAGCAGCCCGCAGACGAAGCACAGCAGGCCCGTCCACAACGGCGCCGCCGGACCGCGCAGGTCGCTCCAGCGCCCGGCCACGGTCATGCCGATCACGCTGGTGGCCAGGGTGCCGCCGAACGCCAGCGCGTACAGCCGCAGCCCGTCCAGTTCGCGCGCCACGGTCGGCATCGCGGTCGCCACCGCCAGCGCCTCGAAGGCGATCAGCGACACCAGCGCGACCATGCCCAGCGTGGTGGCGCGGTAGCGCGGCGAAAGGACCGAATCGGAAGTGGCGGGAGCGGTGCGGACGGATGCCATCGCCGGCAGTGTGCCGTCGCGGCGGTCGCCTGCGGGTGAAGCGTGCTGGTTCATCGGTGCGACCTCAAGACGGAATGCTCGCCTGCCGGCGCGGTGTTGCGCGGCAGGCGATGGGCGCGCAGCATGCAACCTCAACCTAACTCGAGGTCAACCGATGCACCAGGAACTGAGCGTGGGCCAGGTCGCCGAACGCAGTGGGGTGGCGGTGTCCGCGCTGCATTTCTACGAGAAGAAGGGCCTGATCCACAGCCTGCGCACCGCCGGCAACCAGCGCCGCTATGCGCGCGACGTGCTGCGCCGGCTGGCGGTGATCCGCGTCGCGCAGCGCGTGGGCGTGCCGCTGGAGAGCATCAAGGCCGCGTTCGCACAGCTGCCCGACGCGCGTACGCCCACGCGTGCGGAATGGGCGCGGATGTCGGCGGCATGGCGGCAGGAACTGGACGCGCGCATCCTGCAGCTGACCCAGTTGCGCCACCAGCTCACCGACTGCATCGGCTGCGGCTGCCTGTCGCTGCGCCGCTGCCGCCTGAGCAATCCCGCCGACGCGCTGGGCGCGCAAGGCGAAGGCGCGCAGCGCTGGACAGCGCCCTGAGCATCAGGAAAAAGCGCAGGACATTGTAGGGGCGGCTTCAGCCGCGACAGGCGTTGCCGGTAACGCCTGTCGCGGCTGAAGCCGCTCCTACAAGGGGCAGCGGCGGCAACCCAGGGAGCGGCGACGCGCTAGAACGTGCGGGCGAAGCGCACCGTACCCGCGCCGTCGGCGCCGCGCACATCCACCTGGAAATTCAGCTGGTCGTGCTCGCTGATGCGCACCGTGCCGACATAGTCGGTATAGGCGTCGGTGACCGCTTCGCGCAAGGCGATGGGTTGCCGGCGTCCGCTCAGGTCGGTCGCGACGGCGCTGACCTGGCCACTGGCCGGCAGTTCTTCGCCGCCCTGCACGCGGCGCAGCGCGATCATCACCAGCGCGGTGTCGGCGTCGCGTTCGATGCCGTAGCGCCGCGCCACCGTCTCGCTCATCGCCAGTGTCGGCAGCGCGTTGTAGTGCACGCGCAGCGCGCCGAAGTCGGTTTGCGCCGGCGCGGGCGCCATCGGTGCGGCCGGACGTGGCGTTTCCTGTGCCGAGCAGGCGGCCAGGGCGAGGCAGAGCAGCAGGGCGACAGGCAGGCAGCGCATCGGTGGCTCCAAGATCAGTCGTTGGCGGCGGACAGTGCGCGGCCGCGCCTGGCCGCGGCGGCGATGGCGGCGGCGGTCAGGGCTTCGAAGCCGCCGGCCTGGAACGTCTCGATCGCGGCCTGGGTGGTGCCGTTGGGCGAGGTCACCCGCCGCCGCAATTCGCTCGGCGCCTCGCCGGATTCGGTGAGCATGCGCGCCGCGCCGAGCACGGTCTGCAGCACCAGCGTGCGCGCCGCCTCGGCCGGCAGGCCCTGCGCGATGCCGGCCGCTTCCATCGCTTCGGCGAGCAGGAACACATAGGCCGGGCCGCTGCCGGAGACCGCGGTGACCGCATCGATCAGCGCCTCGTCCTCGACCCACACCGTGACCCCGGCGGCGGCCAGCAGCTGTTCGGCCTGGCGCCGCTGCGCGGCGCCGGTCTGCGCGTTGGCGAACAGGCCGGTGACCCCGGCGCCGAGCAGCGCCGGCGTGTTCGGCATCGCCCGCACCAGCGCGTGCCCACCGCCGAGCCAGCGGTCCAGCTGGCCGGCGGTGATGCCGGCGGCGATGGACAGCAGCAGCGGCCGCTGCTGCTGCGCCAGCGCGGCCAGGTCGTCGCACACACTGCGCAGCACCTGCGGCTTGACCGCGAACACCCACACCGCCGCGCCGTCGGCCGCTTCCGCCGCGGCGGCGACGGCGTGCACGCCGTAGTCGGCGGCCAGCGCCTCGCGCAGCGCCTGCACCGGCTCGGCGACACGGATCGCGTCCGGCGCGACGCCCTGGCCGACCAGCCCGGCGATCAGGCTGCGCGCCATGTTGCCGCCACCGATGAAGGCGATGGGGCCGGGACTGGGGACTCGGGACTCGGGGCTCGGTGGGGTCATGGCGGCTGGCGGTTACGGGGGATGGGAAGCGAAAGATAGCAACTGCACGAGCTGTGGATGCCCGACGCCCGCTTTTATCGCGTCCCGAGTCCCGAGTCCCCAGTCCCGACGCCTCGCGCCCCGAACAACGCCGTCCCCACCCGCACCATCGTCGCGCCCTCGGCGATGGCCAGCGCGAAGTCGCCGCTCATGCCCATCGACAGCGTGTCGGCATCCGGGTACCGCGTATTCAGGCCGTCGAGCAGGGCGCGCATGCGCTGGAACGCGGCGCGCCGCAACGCCTCTTCGGGGAACGGGGCCGGGATCGCCATCAGCCCGCGCAGGCGCAGCGTCGGCTGCGCGGCGATGGCCTCCGCCAGCGCGTCCACCTCGCCGGGCGCGCAGCCGTGCTTGCTGGTCTCGTCGTCGATGTTGACCTGGATCAGCACGTTCAGCGGCGGCCGCTGCGCCGGGCGATGCCGGGCCAACGCGTCCACCAGCTTGCGCCGGTCCACCGTCTGCACCCAGTCGAACAGCGCGGCCGCCTGCTCGGCCTTGTTCGACTGCAGGTGGCCGATCAGGTGCCATTCCAGCGCCAGCGGCTTGAGCTCGGCGATCTTGCCCGCCGCTTCCTGCACGTAGTTCTCGCCGAAGGCGTGTTGCCCCTGCGCGGCCAGGGCCGCGATCGCCGCGGCCGGCTGGGTCTTGGACACCGCCAGCAGGCGGGCGTGGGGACGCTGCGCGGACGCCGCGGCGCGGTCCATGTCCAGGCGGATCTGCTGCAGGGAAGAGAGGGGCACGGGCGGCGCTTCTGGCAACGGGGAAGGGCGCTATACTGCCGCCCGGGGAATCATCCTTCCAGTCGCAGCCCAAGGGGAAAAGCAGCGTATGGATATCGCTGAACTATTGGCGTTCTCGGTCAAGAACAAAGCGTCCGACCTGCACCTGTCCGCCGGCCTGCCGCCGATGATCCGGGTCGATGGCGACGTGCGCCGCATCAACATCCCGGCGCTGGACCACAAGCAGGTGCACGCGCTGGTGTACGACATCATGTCGGACAAGCAGCGCCGCGACTACGAAGAGTTCCTGGAAGTCGACTTCTCGTTCGAGATTCCCAGCCTGGCGCGCTTCCGCGTCAACGCGTTCAACCAGAACCGTGGCGCCGGCGCGGTGTTCCGCACCATTCCCTCGGAAGTGCTGACCCTGGAAGACCTGGGCTGCCCGCCGATCTTCCGCCAGCTGATCGACCAGCCGCAGGGCCTGATCCTGGTCACCGGGCCGACCGGCTCGGGCAAGTCGACCACGCTCGCCGGCATGATCGACTACATCAACAAGAACGAATACGGCCACATCCTCACCGTCGAGGATCCGATCGAATTCGTGCACACCTCGCAGAAGTGCCTGATCAACCAGCGCGAAGTGCACCGCGACACGCACGGCTTCAACGAGGCGCTGCGCTCGGCGCTGCGCGAGGACCCGGACATCATCCTGGTCGGCGAGTTGCGCGACCTGGAAACCATCCGCCTGGCGCTGACCGCCGCGGAAACCGGCCACCTGGTGTTCGGCACCCTGCATACCAGTTCGGCGGCCAAGACCATCGACCGCATCATCGACGTGTTCCCGGCCGGCGAAAAGCCCATGGTGCGCTCGATGCTGTCCGAATCGCTGCGCGCGGTGATCTCGCAGGCGCTGCTGAAGAAGGTCGGCGGGGGCCGCACCGCGGCGTGGGAAATCATGGTCGGCACCCCGGCGATCCGCAACCTGATCCGCGAGGACAAGGTGGCGCAGATGTATTCGGCGATCCAGACCGGCCAGCAGACCGGCATGCAGACCTTGGACCAGCACCTGCAGGACCTGGTCAAGCGCAGCCTGATCACCCGCAACCAGGCCCGCGAGTACGCCAAGGACAAGCGGGTCTTCGAGTGAAGCGGGGACCGGGGACCAGGGACCGGGGACCCGGAAGCAACAGCGACGCGACGTGATTTTCCACTGAGTGGATCGTGGAAGACTCGGGTGGCGGGAAGGGGGCAGCCGCGGCTGTTCCCGGTCCCCGGTCCCCGGTCCCCGGTCCCGGAGCCTCAAACCATGAGCACCATCGACTTCACCTCGTTCCTGAAACTGATGGCGCACCAGAAGGCGTCGGATCTGTTCATCACCTCGGGCATGCCGCCGGCGATCAAGGTGCACGGCAAGATCACTCCGATCACGCAGACGCCGCTGACCTCGCAGCAGAGCCGCGACCTGGTGCTGAACGTGATGACGCCGGCGCAGCGCGAGGAGTTCGAGAAGACCCACGAGTGCAACTTCGCCATCGGCGTGGCCGGGGTGGGGCGCTTCCGCGTCAGCTGCTTCTACCAGCGCAACCAGGTCGGCATGGTGCTGCGCCGGATCGAGACGCGCATCCCCACCGTCGACGAGCTGAACCTGCCGCCGGTGATCAAGACCCTGGCGATGACCAAGCGCGGCATCATCATCTTCGTCGGCGCCACCGGCACCGGCAAGTCGACCTCGCTGGCGGCGATGATCGGCTACCGCAACCAGAATTCCACCGGCCACATCATCACCATCGAAGACCCGATCGAGTTCGTGCACAAGCACGAGGGCTGCATCATCACCCAGCGCGAGGTCGGCATCGATACCGACAGCTGGGAGAACGCGCTGAAGAACACCCTGCGCCAGGCGCCGGACGTGATCATGATCGGCGAGGTGCGCACCCGCGAAGGCATGGACCACGCGATCTCCTTCGCCGAAACCGGCCACTTGGTGCTGTGCACCCTGCACGCCAACAACGCCAACCAGGCGATGGACCGCATCATCAACTTCTTCCCCGAGGACCGCCGCGGCCAGTTGCTGATGGACCTGTCGCTGAACCTGCGCGGCGTGGTCGCCCAGCAGCTGATCCCGACCCCCGACGGCAAGGGCCGCCGCGTGGCGATGGAGATCATGCTCGGCACGCCGCTGGTGCAGGACTACATCCGCGAGGGCGAGATCCACAAGCTCAAGGACGTGATGAAGGAATCCACCAACTTGGGCATGAAGACTTTCGACCAGAGCCTGTTCGAGCTGTACCAGGCCGGCGAGATCAGCTACGAGGACGCGCTGCGCCACGCCGACTCGCAGAACGAAGTGCGCCTGCGCATCAAGCTGGCCCAGGGCGGCGATGCCAAGACCCTGGCGCAGGGCATGGACGGAGTGGAGATCGCCGAGGTGCGTTGAGCCGGCCTGGCCGGCGATCGCCGGGGCAGGCGCAGGGCACGATGACACGGAATCGACGTGATCCCGGTTATATCCAGTTCGTCAACCGGTGTCGTGTTTTCAGCCACATGCTCGCAGGGTCCATCGAGGACGCTTCAACCGAAGGGAGAAAGTCTGCGTGAACGACGCGCCTGAAGTGCTCTGGTCCACGCAGCCGCACGCCGGCTATTACATCAATTCGGTGGCGGTGTCCGACGATGGCGATGTCATCGCCGCCGGTACCTTCTTCCACGACTATGGCGGCGTGTCGCAGATCGCCGGGCTGGACGCCGTGCCCGTCGACCAGCACAAGATCTTCGAACGCTTGGCGCCTGCTGCCACGCGCAGCGACGTGCGCGACAACCAGGACGGGTGCTTCGGCACCTACGTCTGGGATCGTGCCGGCAAGCCGCTGCTGGCGAAGGAATTCGACGGCTGGCAGGGCGTGTACTGGGTCGATGTCGCGGCGGACGGGGGCACCGTGGCGAGCTGCGGCTGGAAGAGCCAGGATCCGTATGCGGGCTTCATCGGGGCCTGGACGGTCCCGGGCGGCGAGGAGCTGCTGTCGTTTCCGCTTCCAGGCCGCGGCAACATGGTTTCGCTGGATGGCTGCGGGCGGACCTTGCTGGCCGGTGCCGAGCAGGGCTATCTGTTCTGCCGCGATGGCGACGCGGCCTTCGCCGCGCCTGCGTGCATTGTGCTGAGCGCCGCGGGCGACACCGTGGTCGCCACCGGCATCGCCGCCGACGGCGCCACCGGGCTGGTGGCCAGCTATCACGGCGAGATCATCCTGTTCTCGATCGCGTCCGGACACCCGGCGGCGCTGGCACGCTGGCAGTTGCCCAACGGCGCCTACACGCATGGCGCGGTGCTGTCCGCCGATGGGCGCAGGGCCTATGCCGGCGCCAGCGACGGCACGCTGTACGCCTTCGACGTGGCCGCGTTCCAGAGTATGCCCGCGCCGGTCTGGAGCGTGCCGATGCCCGGTGGCGCCAAGACCATCTACGGGCTGGCCTGCGATCGCGTCGGAGACAAGGTCGCGATCGCCGGCAATCTCGCGCAGGGCGGCGTCGTCGCAGTGTTCGCCGATGCCGGTAGCGCGGCACAGCTGCAGTGGACGTCACCCAGCCAGCACTCGCCCAACTGCCTGGCGTTCGACCCCGGCGGGCGCTGGTTGGGGCTGGCCGATGGCCACCCCGACGGCACGCCCGGCGGGTTCACCCTCTGGGATGCGAGTGACGGCACCGAGCAATGGAACTGGGCCGCGGGTAACATGAGCTGGCCGATCCGTCTGTGCGCCGATGCGTCGGTGGTGGTGGGCGGCAGCGACGACAGCACGGTCACGGCGTTCGTCGGCCCTGGCGCGGCTCCCGCCCGGGACCGGCCGGAGGCGGATGGGTGACAGGCTGGGACGCCGAGGCGCCGATCCGCACGCGCGCCGCGGCGCCGCGCCGTCCTGGCGCGCTGCTGGTGCTGTCGGCGGCGCTGGTGGCGGCGTGGCTGGCGGGCTTCGAGTTGGCGCGGGTCCTGGGATATCAGGCGCATGCTAGCCTGTGGTTCCCGCCGGTGGCGGTGACGTTGGCCGCCTTCATGGTGCTTGGCTGGCGCGGTGCGCCGGCGATCGCCATCGCGTGCGTGCTGGCCACGCTGCTCAGCTTCTATCGCACGACCGGCCACACGGTGGTCCCCGATCGGGCAGTCCTTCAGTACGCGCTGCTGTTCACCGCGCAACAGTTCTGCATCTGGGGCGGCCTGGCCTGGCTGCTGCGCCGGGTCGGCCAGGGGATGTCCTCGACCAGCCTGCCGCGCGCGGTCACCTACTTCATCCTGGGCGGCGGAGTGGCCTCGCTGCTGTCTGCCTGCCTGGGCGGCGCGGGTCTGGTCGTCACCGGCGCCATCGACCTGCCGACCATGTTCGCCCAGTCGATCCCGTGGGCGATCGGCGACTACGCCGGTCTGCTGGCGCTCGGCCCGCTAGCGATCCTCGCGCTGCTGCGTCTGGCCGAGGCCCTGCAGATCGCGCCGCGGCCTGGCATCCCGCGCTTGTCGGGAATGATCGCGCCGAGCGGAAGCGCCTCGGGCTATCTGGTCAAGCTAGGGCTCCTGCTCGGCGTCACCCTGGCGGTGATGTGGCTCGCGGCCGCGTTGCCGCGGCAGCCGGCGGTGGTCTTCGCGTTGTTCGTGGTGGTGGTGATCCAGTTGTGGATCGTGCATACCCACGGAATGCTGCAGGCGCTGGTGGCGATCGCCGCCTTCAGCCTGCTGATCGCACTGGCCACGCCGCTGCTGCGGCTCGAGGCGCAGGCGCTCGCGCTGCAGTTCGCCATGATCAGCCTGGCGGCGAACAGCTACTTCGGTTTGGCCGTCCCCGGGCTCTACGCCGACAACACGCGACTGCGCCATGCGCTGGTGCGCGATCCCGTGACCGGGGCGCTGTCGCGGACGGGATTCCTGGAGCAGGTGCTCAACGATCTGCAACTGGCTGCGCAGGAGCCACGTCCGTTGGCGGTGATCGTCGCCGACATGGACAACCTCAAGGCGATCAACGACCAGTTCGGACACGCCGCCGGCGATGCGGCCTTGCGTGCTTTCGTCAAGCGGTGCCGGAGCTGTCTGCGGCCGGGCCAGTTGCTTGGGCGCCGCGGGGGCGACGAGTTCGCGCTGTACCTGCCGCTGACCACGCCGGAGAAGGCGCGCGGGCTCACCGATGCGCTGCGCGGGGCGCTTGCCAAGCCCGGCGAGGACGACGGGTTCGCGACCGCGCTGTCGGCCAGCTTCGGCCTGGCCCTGTGCAACCGGCGGGATCTGGACGCGGAGGCGCTGGAGGAACTTCTCGAACGCGCCGATGCGGAGATGTACGCGGACAAGCGGCAGCGCCGCGCCTTCGCTCGCTGACCGCGGTCGACGCGGCGCGATTCGACAAACGCATCGGCCGAGTGCCACGCATGCAAATAGACAACCCCTACGCCGTTCCCGCCGCCGCGCTGCCTGACGCCGCGCCCGCTATGGCCTCTGCCACTGATTCCCTGTCCACGCTGTTCGCGCCGTCGGCGGCCAAGCTGGCGCTACTGTGCGCCACCACCTTCGGCTGGTATGCGCTGTACTGGTTCTACCGCAACTGGCAGGCGATCCGCCTGATTTCCGGGCGCCGGCGCATCTCGCCGGTGTGGCGTTCGGTGTTCTCGCTGATCTGGATCTTCGCCTGTTTCCGCGCGCTGGATCGGTTGACCGGCCCGCATCGCTTCGGCGCGCTGGGCTGGTGCTTGCCGGCCCTGGCCTATGTCGTCGTGAGCCTGCTGGCGGTGTCGCCGTCCCCACTGGCATCGCTGGCCTTGTGCGCGTGGCTGCCGCTGCTGGTGGTCAACCGGCGATTGGCCCTTCTCAAGCGGGCTCGCGGCTTGCCTGCAAGCGCGCAGGAACGCTTCACCGCGTGGACCTGGGCGTGGCTGGCGATCGCCGGGCCGCCGGCCTTGCTGGTGCTGTCGAGCGTGGCGGTGAGCACGGTGATGGTGCTCGTGCGCTCCGCCTAGCGCTTCGTCCCAGCCGCCGGCAGTCGCATCACATGTCGCGTGCGGCCATGCCGGCACGGCGCGTTCGGGCGGTTTCACCTGCAACCACCACCCCGCTTGGTGTTTAATACCGCACCCCCCGTCGTGCCCATTCCCGTGAGCCTCCCCGATTCCGATCTGCGTCCGGACCTGGACCCTTTGCCCGACGACGGCACCGTCGTCACCTCCGGGCCGCTGACGCCGCCGGCGGATTCGGCCGGCACTGCGCTCGATGCGCAGGCGCTGCGCCACAGCGTGGCCGAAGACGTCCAGGGGATGCTGCTGGCGACGCTGGTGGCCTCGCTGGGCCTGGCGGTGTTCGCCCAGGGCGGGCTGATGATCGGCGGCATGGCCGGGGTGGCGTTCCTGCTGCACTACGCGCTGGGCTGGAACTTCGGCCTGATGTTCGTGCTGGTGAACCTGCCGTTCTATTGGCTGTCGGTGCGGCGCATGGGCTGGGAGTTCACCCTGAAGACCTTCGTCGCGGTCGCCGCGTGCGGGGCGCTGACCGATCTGCTGCCGCGCTGGGCGCAGTATTCGGCGATGACGCCGCTGTACTCGGCGCTGGTGGGCGGTGCGCTGGTCGGGCTGGCGATCCTGTTCTTCATCCGCCATCGCGCCAGTCTCGGCGGCGTGGGTATCCTGGCGGTCTACCTGCAGCGCAGTCGCGGCTGGAGCGCGGGCAAGGTGCAGATGAGTTTCGACGCTGCGCTGATGCTCATCGCGTTCTTCGTGCTGGCGCCGCAGCAGGTGCTGTACTCGGCGATCGGCGCGGTGGTGCTGAGCCTGGTGCTGATGTTCAACCACCGTTCCGGGCGCTACATGGGCGTGTGAGCGTCTCGCCGCTGCGCGTGCTGCGCGGCGCGCGCGGCACGATGTGGATCGCGTCGTATCGAACGGCGAAGGCGAATGCCGATGCCGTGGCGAAGCGCACAACGATGTCGTGCCGCTTCCCTGCACGCTGCAGCCGTGTTCGCGAAAGCGCGCGTCGGACGCATTGCATTGACGCGCATTCCATTCCGCGCGGCCACACGATCGATTCGGCTACCGCCACCGCGCCGCCGTGCCCGGCGCGAAGTGCTCGACCCGGATGCAACTGTCTACGGGATATCCGGTGTGTCTACGAAATGGCCTTGTGGGCACGCGCGACGGCGGCGCATGCTGGCTGCGCAGGCGAGGGAAATACGCGCGATGACATGACGCGATTCACGGGAGTCATCGTGCCTGCGATGGGGGAACCGATCTAGATATTTCAGCGCTTGCCGGTTCGGCATCGCGAGCTGCCGCATGGCCGCGCGCCGTCATGGAAGTGGCGTTTTTCAGCTGTCTTTCGAGCACCGAAGGAGAATGCGATGAAGCGTGCGATAGGGTTCGCGGCGGTTGCCTGCATCCTGGTCATGGCGTGTTCGGCCGTGAACCATTCTCCCACCGGTCCAGACCAGGGGCCTGCGCCTGTGGCGCGTCCGTCGGCGACGGCGACCCGACCCATGTCGGCCGCATGCCTGCCGCAAGCCGACTGGTTTCCGCACGCGAACACGCCGCCACCGGATTCGGCCGGATTCGCGTCCAGCAGCAACTGCGAGTTCCATCAGTGGTCGTGGAACGCGTTCCTGTGGCTGACCCAGGACGTGCAAGGGCAACCGCGTTTCCTGACCATGCCCACCGACGGCATCGGCGGTGTCGCCGACGGCGTGCTGGATCCATTGATCGGCCGCTCGCAGCAGGCGCGCACCGTGGAGCTGATCGATCAGGCGGGGCCGGACGGCGTGCTGGTGGATCGCAAGGGACGCGCGATCTATTACTCGATCCACTCCAACGACGTCTTCGGCCAGTTCATCGCCAGCAACAACCTGGAAGATCCGCAGGCGCTGCGTGGATTCGATCCGCAAAAGGCCTTCCCGGTGGACAGCATGACCCTGAAGGTGGCGTGGAAGGTGGTGCAGCCGGGCGAGGACGTGTCGACGTTCTATACGCGCCAAGCGCAGATCGCGAAGCTGGCCATGCGCAAAGGCAAGATCGTCGCCACCACCGACAGCGAAACCCAGACCGTGGCGTTGGTCGGCTTCCATATCGGCGGCACGGTCAACGGCCATCCGGAAATGATCTGGGCGACCTTCGAACACCAGACCAATGCGCCGGACCTGCCGCAGCCGATGGAGAAGATGCAGCCGAACGACGTCGTCTCCGGCAAGGACTGGACGTTCTATCAGGCCGGCACGCCGTTCAAGCAGTGCAATCTCAACGCAGCCGGTTCCGGTGCGCTGACCTTGAATGCGCAGACACAGACGCTGAGCCCGGTCACCCAGGTGTGCCGCATGGTGCCGTACGGCGGGCAGAAGCCGTGTCCGCCCGGGGCGACGGACTGCAATATCCCCAACATCATGTCGATGAACGCCTCGGCGCAGAGCCAGTTGAACGATGTGTGGAAGAACTACTTCGAGGTCGGTGCGATCTGGTTCAACCAGTTGGACGCGCTGCAGCCAAATTGCACCTTCCAGCCCGGCTCGTCCCTGGAGTGCGTGCCGACGGGAGGCACATCGCCGCTGCTCACCGGCTCGATGCGGCTGTCCAATTCCACCATCGAGACCTTTACCCAGGTGCAGAGCACGCAGGACAACTGTTTCGCCTGCCACAACACCACCCAGGTGATTTCGCCCGATCCGCGCGCGCAGTCGTTGCCGGGGCTGAACGTCAATCTCAGTCACGTGGTGATCAACGACTACTTCCAGGCGCAGTTGCCGCAAAAGGCGCCGCCCGCGCCGCGGCCGGCCTCGCAGCGCTGAGGCGCGCCACTTCATCCGGATCAGGAGCAGATCATCATGTCCAGCAACGTGTTTCGAGTGCATCCGACGATCGGCATCGGCCGCGTCGGCGATAGCCAGGAATTCTATCTGGCGCCGGTCACCGCGGCCGGCGCGCGCGGCGCCGACGGCCTGATGGGCGGGTTGCCGGTGCAGCCCGGTACCGAGTCCACGCCGATCACCGCCGACCAGTTCCGCGATGCCGACGGCAACGTCAAGCGCCAGGCCGCGCGTTTCCACATCTACGCCTATCCCAGCGGCAGTTCCGGCACCTACCCAAACGGCGGCGGCACGCGCGTGGACGTGGGCAGCACGATCGACGGCAGGACGGTCAAGGACATCGTCTGGACCGTGCATCTGGCCAACAAGAAGCTCAACAACTATTCGACCGTCAGCAAAGGCAATCTGTTCATCGGCATCGAGGCGTATCCGCCTTCGCCGCAGAGCCCGCTGCAGCTGCGCAATCCGGAGTATGCGGGCACCAGCGATCCCCACGATCCGACCCGCCTGCGCCAGCTGGTCATCGATCCCGGCCCGCGCGCGATCAGCGCCGCCAGCGGAACCGGCAGCGTCATCGACTTCGACGCCCGGACCCAGGCCGCCTACGCCGATGCGTCCGGGACCATCACCGCGGTGGACTACCCGAAGAGCTTTCCCGCCGATTTCCATCAGCTGCACGAACCGCTCGGTCCGATCGATTCGCTGGGCGACCTGCGCGTGGAGCAGGACGGCGCGCTGGTCGTCGCCGGCGGCTTCGCCAGGACGGTGGCGGTGATCGACCAGGACGGCAGCTGGCCGCCGTTGAACGACGCGACCGAAAACGGCCTGTGGTTCGACGATGCGGCCGACGGCCCGGTCAACGCGGTGTTGCTCTTCGACGACGGCTCCACCGCTAGCGTGCAGGGCGCGTGGTACGTCACCGGCGATCCGGGTTACGCGCCGCAGACCCGCAACGTGGTCTCGACCTGGGACGACGTCTACGACGTGTGGGTGCGCGAGCTGGCGCTGGTGCCGTCGCTGTACGCGGGCGGCGGGTTCGTCGCGAACTACCAGCCGTCCTTCGGCGACGACATCCAGCCGATTTTCCATGCGGCGATGTTGCAGCGCTGGAACACCAACCTGCCGTCCGCCGCGATCCGCGGCCACGACATGATCGGTGCGATCACCCCCAGCGACGATCCCACGGTCAAGATTCCCAACCTGAAGACGCTGATCCGCGATCCGGCCTCCGCGGCCGACATCAAGACCGGCTCGCCGATGATGCCGCTGTCGCTCGGCGATGCGGCCAAGAGTTTTCTGACGGTCAGCCCGACCCAGTACTTCCTGCTCGGCCAGTGGCACAACAAGACCTACGCGCAAGGCGCCGGACCGGCGCTGGGACCGGGCGAGACGCTGGATCGCATCACCCTGGAGAACTGCCTGGGCGGCCGCTACAGCCCGGGCATCGAGGTGTCGTTCCCGATCCGCGACGTCAACCTCTACGTGCAGGACTGGCAGGCACAGGATTGCGGGCCGTTCCGCGTGCGCCAGGCGCCGCTGGACTACAGCAAGGCGACGCCTGGCGCGCCGTTCCTGAGCTTCGGCTACGTGCCGCTGCAGACCCAGCCGGTGGAGCCGGGTGACGTGTCCAAGTTCATGTCGGTCCCCTGGCACACCGACTACAACTCCTGCGCCACGCATCTGCCCGATCCCAATCCGGGCGTGAACAACACCTTGTTCTGGTCGTGGCCGGCCGAGCGGCCGTTCGCGGTGTATCCGGTCTCGCTGTGCACCTTCGATCCGGGGGATCTGACCTGGAGCGTGGGCCAGCAGGTGTATTCGGTCCGCGGCAACGGCACCGACAGCGACTATCCGGCGCAAGTGGGGCGCTTCCAGCAGTACCAGGATTTCGTCGACAACTGGGCCAAGGTCGGCTTCGTGATCAGCGGCGCGCATATTCCGGCCGCTGACGGCAAGCCGGCCTATCCCGCGGAGATCTTCCTGGAAGTGCAGAGCCGCTTCGATGTCGGCAGCGACTACGTGGCGCCATGGCCGATGGCGGACATCCCCAAGTACACGCCGCCCAAGCGCTGATCCTGGGCATGGCGGCGCGTACGCTGGCCAGCGGCACGGCGAGCAGCGGCCGCCACGCGGTGGCGATCGTCGGCGGCGGCGCCGCCGGCTGCGCCACCGCGCTCGCGCTGGCCGCGCACGGGGTCGAGGACACGGTAGTGGTCGATCTGGGGCGGGCGCCTGGCTGGCGGCTGGGCGAGGCGATTGCGCCCAATGGCGCCGCCGTGCTGCAGCGCCTGGGCGTGTGGGACACCTTCCTGGCACAGGCGCCGTTGTCCTCGGCCGGCAGTTGCGCCAGCTGGGGCAAGCCCGAGCTTGGCTACAACGATTTCATCGTCGCCGGCCAAGGCAAGGGCTGGCATGTGGACCGCAGCGCCTTCGACGCGATGCTCGCCGCGGCGGTGCCCGCGCGTGGCGGCAGCGTGCTGCGTGGTCTGCGTCTTTGCGGGATAAGCCGTACCGAGCAGGGCGGCTACCTGCTGGAATTGCGCGATGGCGATGGCCGCCATCGGCAGCTGCAGGCCGGGTTCCTGGTCGACGCCAGCGGCATCGCCGCGGCCGCGGTGCGGCGGCTGGGCGTGGCCCGCAACGAGGTCGATTGCCTGGCTTTCGTCGCCGCCGTGTTCGCGCTGCAGCGTCCCGACGCGATCCCGTCGCAGGCCTTGCTGGAAGCCTGCCAGGACGGCTGGTGGTATGCGGCCAAGCTGCCGGGAGAGCGGATGGTCGTGGCGCTGGCGGTGGATCCCGCGCGGCAACGCTATTGCCGCGATGCCGCGGTGTGGCTGGCCGCGGCCAAGGACACGCAGCACGTTGCGCGCTGGCTGCAGCAGGGCGAGGCGACCTTGCCGGACAACGGCGGTTTGTTGGCGGCCTTGGCGCCGGCGGCGATCCTGAGCCGCGTGGTCGGCGAACGCTGGCTGGCGGTGGGCGACGCCGCCAGCGCCTACGATCCGCTCGCCGCGCAGGGCATCGTCAAGGCCTTGCAGGACGGCGAGGCGGCGGGGCACGCGCTTGCGCAGCATCTGCACGGCGCGGGGCCGGTGGCGTTGGCTAGCTACCAGGAGCGCGTGTTCGCCCGGTTCACCGAGCACCTGCGTCTGCGCCACGCGCTGTATGCGCGCGAACGGCGCTGGCCACAGGCGCCGTTCTGGCAGGCGCGCTGGTCGCGGTGACGGTGCGCGTTATCCTCGATTGCACGGCCGAAGCGCAGCCCGTGCCCGGCACGACCGCGCAGCGGCGAATCGCTCAGTCCTCTTCGGCTGCGTCCAGCGGCTGCGCACGATCCGGACACGGCGTCGGCACGCCCAGCCGCTGCGCCAGGCGCCGCGCGTCGAACGGCGCGTGCACCTTCATGTCGTTGTCGAAATAGCAGTACACGTCGCGGCGCGTGCGCCGTGCGGCGGCCGGCCCGACGCGTTGCGCATCGGCCGGCTCGCCGCCGCGGTGCCAGGCGTCGATGCGTGCGGCCCAGGCGTCCAGCGCCTTGTCGCTGTAGCCGCTGGCGTAGAGCTGCGCGTCGCCGTGCAGGCGCAGGTACAGGAAATCGGCGGTCACGTCTTCCAGGTACGGCCACTTGCCGGCGGTGTCGGCCTGCACCACGGCCACGCGGTGCTTGCGCAGCAGCGCCATCGCCTCGGACGTGGCGAAGCTGGGATGGCGCACTTCCAGCGCATGGCGCAGGCGCCGGTTGCGGTCGATGGCGAGCAGGCTGCGTTCGCGCATGCGCTTGGCGTCGCGCTTGCCGGCCAGCGCCAGCGCGGCCTCGCTGGTGCGCGGCAGCAGCGACAGGAAATCGTCCAGCAGCGCGTGGTCGAAGGCCAGCGACGGCGGCAGCTGCCACAGCAACGGCCCCAGCTTCGGTCCCAGGCCGAGCAGGCCGGAGGCGAAGAAGTTGGCCAGCGGCTGCTCGCAGTCGCGCAGCCGTTTCAGGTGGGTGACGAAACGCGGGCCCTTGACCGCGAACACGAAGTCGCGCGGCGTCGCGTCATGCCAGGCGGTGTAGCTCTTCGGCGTCTGCAGCGAATAGAACGAGCCGTTGAGCTCGACCGAGCGGAAACAGCGCGCGGCGTACTCCAGCTCGCGACGCTGCACCAGGTCGGACGGATAGAACACGCCGCGCCAGCGTGGATAGCGCCATCCGGAAATGCCGATACGCAGGCTCATGCACCGACCATGCCGGCGCCGGCGTGCAAGCGCCGTGCAGGTCGCGGCAAGGCGGTGTCGAGCGCGCTGGCCGCGCGCAGCGGCGTGGTCAGCCGGTGGCGTTCACTGCGCGGCCGGCGCGGCCGCGATCACCGCGACGCTGGCGCGCTCGCGCCTGGACAGCAGCGGCAGGGTCGCCGCCTGGCGGCCCGGCGCGGCGTACAGCCACAGCGCGCAGCAGTCTTCGTAGGAGGTCAGGTAGCTGCTGCGGAACGCGACGATGCTGGCGCTGTAGCACTCAGCACCCTGCCGCAGGCGCAGGTCGGCAACGTAGTCGAAGGTGTAGTGGCCGGCGTCGTGCCACGGCCACTGCGCGCGTTCTTCGGCGTCGTCGACCTCGGCCGGAACCGGGCAGCGCGCGTTCGCATCCGGGCTGCGCTGCCGGCCCTGCGCGTCGAAGCCGAGCTGCTGCAGTTGCCGGTCCGCGACCGCGCGCAACTGCGGGTGCTGCGCCAGCCAGCGGGCGCTGTCGTGGTTCTCGGGGGTGGCCTGCGCCGGGTCTTGCGGCGGCGGCGCCAGCGTATGCCGGTAGCGGTAGCGCACCTGCAGCACGCGCGCGCTGGCGCGTTCGCCCGGCAGCGCCGACAACGGGCGCGACAGGCTTAGCGTGTCCTGCAGGTAATCGCCGTCGCGATAGGCCGCATAGCTTCGGCCGTCGATGCGCAGCCAGTACAGCGCCTGGTCGCCGCCGCGGCCGTTGATGCTGAACACGCCGGCCGCCGGGTCGGCGCCGGACGCGTTGCCGGGAAGCGCGACGAAGCCATGTGCGGCGTCGCGCTGCAGCACCGCGATTTCGGTGAACAGGCCGGTGCCGCCGACGTAGGCCGTGTCCAGCAGATCGCGCTGGCCGTCCTCGTCCAGGTCGACCAGCGTGTAGCGGTGGTAGCCGTTCTCGGAATCGTCGTTCTGCACGTTGCCCGCCGGTCCCCAGTACCTGCGCAAGGCCTGCCACTCGGCATCGGCGACGCCGGGCGGTTGCGCGGGCGCTGGCGCCGGTTCGCCGTCGTCGCCGGTCGTGACGATATCGAAGCTCAGGGCGGTGCGGTCGGCATGGCGCTGCAGCACCGTGTCGATCGGGGTGGGATCGGTGGCCGGCACGGCCTCGATCTCCAGGCGCAGTCGCTCCAGGACCTGCGGCAACGTCGTCGTGGCGTCGGCGGCTTGCGCGTGCGCTGCGGTGCAGGCGGCCAAGGCGAACAGCGCGACCGTCGCCACCCGCCA
This sequence comes from Xanthomonas sp. CFBP 8443, assembly GCF_025666195.1. Taxonomy (NCBI): domain Bacteria; kingdom Pseudomonadati; phylum Pseudomonadota; class Gammaproteobacteria; order Lysobacterales; family Lysobacteraceae; genus Xanthomonas; species Xanthomonas sp. CFBP 8443. Next base: position 3,588,171 of record NZ_CP102592.1, on the reverse strand, counting down.
TGGCTGGCGCATCCGCAGCGACGCGGTGTCGACGGCCTGCGTCCGCATCCGCGCCGTGCGCTGGCTCATGCCTTGCGCATCCACGCCGGATCGAGCTGCGCGATGCGCGCGAACGCCGGGCAGTCCTCGCGGTGCGCGCCGCGCAGGTAGCCCAGGCTCATCAGGAATTCGCCGGTGATCTCGCCGCCGGTGAAGCGGAAGGTGCGCTTGAACAGCTTGATCCAGTCGGCCTTGTCGCGCGGATGGTGCGCGTCCAACCATGCGGCGAAACCGCCGTGCGATGCGCGCAGGCCCTGGATCACCTGCGCGTTGTGGATCGCGGCCTGCACCTTGAGCCGGTTGCGGACGATGCCGGGATCGGCGAGCAGGCGCAACACGTCGGCCTCGCCATAGGCGGCGACCGTGTCCACGTCGAACCCGGCGTAGGCGGCGCGGAACCCGGCGCGCTTCTTCAGCATCAGCTCCCAGCTCAGCCCGGCCTGGTTGATCTCCAGGATCAGGCGCTCGAACAGCTCGGCTTCGGCGCGCTGCGGCACGCCGTATTCGTCGTCGTGGTAGGGGCCGTGCAAGGCGTGGCCAGGGGCGATGTCGCAATAGGTGGTCATGCTGTGCCGGCTCCGTCAATCGTCCTGGTCCTGGTTTTCGGGGGAAACCTCGGCGCGCTGCGTATCCGGCAGTTTCAGGTCCGGCCAGCGCCGCGGCGCCAGTTCCAGCTTGCCGGCGCGCAGCGTCTCCAGCAGCGCATCCTGGCGCTTGGCGTCGCGGGCGAAGAAATGCACCCGCCCCGCGTCCTGCCAGCGGTCCTGGCTGCGCGCGTGGAGGCGGCACTCCATGCCGTAGGTCTCGTTCTCGTTGCACAGCAGCGTGTCGTCGCTGCCGTCGCTGTCCAGGTCGCGCAGCACCAGCACGCAGCGGCTGTCGCGCTGCCGGCAGTCGCCGTCGTGCAACTGGCCGGCGAGCAGCGCCTGCCACCAGTCGGCGCCGGGATCGGCGCTGCCGGCGGCGAGCGGAATGTGCTGGCGCAGCTGGACGGGGTCGGCGATGCGCGCCTGCTCGCGCGCGTCGCTGCGTTCGTCGCCCCAGCGTTGCGTGCGTTGCAGAGTGCGCTGCAGGCGCTCGCTTTGTACCGGGTCGTTGGCGAAGGCCGGCGCGTCGCGCAGCGATTGCATGGCGCGGTAGCCGCGGCGACCGCTGTCGAAGCGCAGGTAGGACAGGTCCATCTCCGCGGCCGCGGTGCGGCCGTCGGCCAGGCGCTGCAGTTGGTTGCCGACGACGATGCGGTACGGATCCAGCAGCGGCGACGCGCTGGCCAGCGCCAGGCCGATCACCACCCAGGACATGATCCGGTTGACCGGCGCCAGCGGCCGCAGCCAGTGTCCGCCCGGACGCAGCACCGCCCACGCGTAGCCGAACGCATAGCCGCAGGTGACCACCGCCACCAGCGCGCCACTGAACCGCTCCGCGCTCCAGCCGTACTGGTCGATGCGCAGCCACAGCGCGTACAGCGCCAGCGCCGCGTACAGCGGCAGGCTCAGCAGGCCGGCGTCGATCAGGCGCCGCAGCCATTGCGGGTAGGGCGGGGTGGCTGCCCCGTCCTGGTACACCGCGTTGACGAACACCACCAGTGCCGCCACCAGCGCGATCAGGATGGTCGCCGCGGCGCGGGTTTCCCACAGCGGCTGCAACCCGGTGAACGGTAGGCTCAGCGCGAACAGCACCGCCACGAACGCCAGCAGCGGCAGCAGCCCGGTGCAGATCGCGAACAGGATCTGCCGCATTACCTGCACCGCACGCTGCTGGGTGCGGCCGATCAGCAGGCCGAGGCCGAACATGGTGCCGGTGGCGAGGTAGATGAAGGCGGTTTCGCGGAACAGATCGCGGAAGAAGTTCAGTTTCACCAGCGCGAACAGCGCGCCCCACAGGCTCAGCACCAGCCAGCAGATGCCGACGAACAGCCCGGCCAGCGCCAGGGTCAGCGCGTTCTGCCAGGCGTGTTCGAACAGCTCGCGGTACGGCGCCTGCCATTGGCCATGCTGCAGCCGGCATTGCAGCCACGGCAGCAGCACGAACATGGCCAGCGCGATCGTGACGCCAAACGGGCCCAGCACCTGCGTGCTGCGCAGCCCGGGCGCGCCGGTGGCGCTCCAGGCCGCCCAGCCGGACAGCGCCGCCACCAGCAGCGCCACCGCGATCACGTGCTGCCACAGGCGCAGCTCGTTCAGGTGCCGCACCGACAGCAGGGTCATCGACGGCACGGTCAGCACCAGGGTGTACCAGCACACCCGGCCGCCCAGCGTCTCGAACGGCCACAGGCCGGTCTCCGCGCCGCGTTGCGCCAGGTACATCAGCGCGCCCTGCAGCAGCGCCACCAGGACGATGAAGGCGCGGGTCTGGCGCGGCAGGTCGGGCGAAGTGTCCATACGATTCAGCATCCTTGGCGGCGCGGTGACGCGCGATCGGGCGATTATGGCAGCCCGATCCGGCCCGGCGCAGCGCGCGCCCGGGAGGGACGATAGAATGGGGCCATGTCCGCTTTGCCTACCCCCCTGGCCAACCAGCTGCTGATCGCGCTGCCGGCGCTGTCCGATCCCAATTTCGCGCGCGGCGTGGCGCTGATCTGCCAGCACGACGAGAACGGGGCGATGGGCGTGCTGGTCAACCGCGCCTCCGAATACACGCTCGGCGAAGTGCTGTCGCAGATGGGCATCGATACCATCGACGAGCGCCTGCGCGAGCAGGTGGTACTCAGCGGCGGGCCGGTGCATCCGGAGCGCGGCTTCGTGATCCACGACGGCGAGCGCGCCTGGGACTCGAGCCTGGCCTTCGGCGACGGCCTGTTCCTGACCACCTCGCGCGACGTGCTCGAGGCGATGGCCCGCGGCGACGGCCCGCGCAACGCGGTGGTCGCGCTGGGCTGCGCCGGCTGGGGCGCCGGCCAGCTCGAATACGAACTGGGCGAGAACAGCTGGCTGACCGCGCCGGCCGATGCCGAACTGCTGTTCGAGCTGCCGCTGGAGCGGCGCTGGCAGACCGCCGCCGGCCGCATCGGCGTGGATCTGTTCCGCCTCACCGACTACAGCGGGCATGCCTGAGCCCGGCGCGCCCGCCGCGGACAGCGCCGCCGCCGGCACGATCCGCCGCGACGGCACCGTGCTCGGCTTCGACGTCGGCAACCGCCGCATCGGCGTGGCCGTCGGCAGCAGTTTCGGCAGCGGCGCCCGCGCCCTGGCCGTGGTCGACGTGCATGCGCAGGGGCCGGACTGGCCGGCGCTGGATCGCCTGCATGCCGAATGGCGCCCGCATGGCCTGGTGGTCGGCGACCCGCTGACCCTCGAGGGCGCCGACCAACCCAACCGCAAGCGCGCGCACGCCTTCGCCCGCGAACTCGGCGCCCGCTACAAGTTGCCGGTGGTGCTGGTCGACGAGCGGTCCAGCTCGGTGGAGGCCGCCAAGCGCTTCGCCGTGGACCGCGCCGAAGGCCGCAAGCGCCGCCGCGACGCCGCCGCGCTGGACGCGGTCGCCGCCGCGGTGATCATCGAGCGCTGGCTGGCCGCGCCCGACGACGCCACGCCCATTTCCTGATTCCCTGCCCGGACCCGCCATGACTGACCCGCAACTCGATTCCAACGGGCGCCTGCGCCACCTGCTGACCCTGGAAGGCCTGCCGCGCGCGACCCTGCTGCAACTGCTGGACCGCGCCGGGCAGATCCGCGACGCGGCGGTCGGCCGGGTCGGCAAGCGCAACGTGCTGGCCGGCACCGCGGTGTGCACGCTGTTCTTCGAACCGTCCACGCGCACCCGCAGCTCGTTCCAGCTGGCTGCGCAACGGCTCGGCGCGGACGTGCTGAACTTCGACGCCTCGACCTCGTCCACGCGCAAGGGCGAGACCGCGCGCGATACGCTGAAGAACCTGGAAGCGATGGGCGTGCGCGGCTTCGTCGTGCGCCATCCCGAGGATGGTGCGGTCGAGCGCCTGGCCGAGGCCGCAGGCGAGGGCACCGCGCTGATCAACGCCGGCGACGGCCGCAGCGCGCATCCCACTCAGGGCCTGCTCGACATGCTGACCCTGCGCCATGCCAAGGGCGGCGATTTTTCCAAGCTCAAGCTGGTCATCGTCGGCGACGTCAAGCATTCGCGCGTGGCGCGCTCGGACCTGCACGCGCTGCGCACGCTCGGCGCCGGCGAGGTGCGCGTGTGCGGCCCGCAGGCGCTGCTGCCCGACGACGGCACCCTGGACGGCTGCGTGGTCGGCGACGACTTCGACGCCATGCTCGACGGCGTGGACGCGGTGATGATGCTGCGCCTGCAGCGCGAGCGCATGGAGGAAGGTCTGGTGTCCTCGCTGGAGGGCTATCACGCGCAGTACGGCCTCACCGCCGAACGCCTGCGCCGCGCCGCGCCGGGCGCGGTGGTGCTGCACCCGGGGCCGATCAACCGCGGCGTGGAGATCACCGACGAGGTGGCCGACGGTCCGCAGTCGTGCGTGCTGCGCCAGGTCGCCAACGGCGTGGCGGTGCGCATGGCGGTGCTGGAGACGTTGCTGGGGTGATCGCCGTCGTGTGATCGCGACGGATCTTGTGGGAACCCCGGCGCTGCGGGTGGCGATCGGCACATCCGCGCCACCCCGATTCGGCCTACCATCGGGGGCGATCCTCCCACGGACGCCCCCATGATCCATGCCCTGCGCCGCGCCGGTTTCGCCGCGGCTTGCGCCTCGCTTCTCGTCCTCGTCCAGGCCAACGCCGCCGCGCCGGTCGCCGCCTCGCCCGCTGCCGCCAGCGGCTACGACCCGCTCGCCCTGTTCGCGCCGCTGCAGTTGCCGCAGCCGGCCAGCGCCTATCGCAGCGGCGGCGGCGTGCCCGGGCCGCTGTACTGGCAGAACCGCGCCGACTACGACCTGCACGCCAGCATCGATCCGGCCACGCGCTCGCTCAGCGGCCAGGAAACCATCACCTACCGCAACCGCAGCCCGGACACGCTGGACGTGCTGTGGCTGCAGCTGGACCAGAACATCTACCGCGCCGACGCGCGCGCCCGCGGCGTGCGCCCGGCGCGCGAGGAGCGTGCGCCGTCGCCGGCTACCGACGGCTACCGCATCGCCAGGGTGGACGTGGAGCAGGGCGGCAAGCGCGTGCCGGCCAACTTCTTGATCGACGACACGCGCATGCGCGTGGACCTGCCGCAACCGCTGGCCGGCGCCGGCGCGGCGCTGAAGCTGCATATCGACTACGCCTACACGGTGCCCGGCACCTGGGGCGGACGCACCGCGATCACCCCGACCGGCGATGGCGACATCTACGAGATCGCGCAGTGGTATCCGCGCATGGCGGTGTACGACGACCAGCGCGGCTGGGACACGCAGCCCTACCTGGGCGCGGAGTTCTACCTGGAATACGGCGACTTCGACTACGCGGTGACGGTGCCATGGAACTACCTGGTCGCCGGTTCCGGCGAACTGACCAACCCGGCGCAGGTGCTCACCGCCGCACAGCGCCAGCGCCTGGCGCAGGCCGCGGCCAGCGACCGCACCGTGACGATCCGCAGCGCCGCCGAGATCGGCGATGCGGCCAGCCGGCCCACCGCCAGCGGCACCCAGACCTGGCGCTTCCACATGGCGCATACCCGCGACGTGGCCTTCGCCGCCTCGCCGGCGTTCGTCTGGGACGCCGCGCGCATCGACCTGCCCGAAGGCAAGCACGCGCTGGCGATGTCGGTGTATCCGCGCGAAGGCGTCGGCGCCGACAAATGGGACCGTTCCACCGAGTTCGTCAAGGCCTCGATCGAGCACTTCTCGCAGTGGTATCCGTATCCGTGGCCGGTGGCGGTGAACCTCGGCGGTCACGGCGCCGGCATGGAGTATCCGGGCATCGTCTTCGACGACATGCACGACGGCGGCAAGGAACTGTTCTGGATCACCGCGCACGAACTGGGCCACGGCTGGTTCCCGATGATCGTCGGTTCCAACGAGCGCCGCGACGCGTTCATGGACGAAGGCTTCAACACCTTCATCGACGTCTACGCCTCCGATGCGATCAACCATGGCGAATTCGCGCCCAAGCGCGACAGCGAGTACGCGCCCAAGGGCGGCAACCCGGTCGACGAGATCCTGCCGCTGCTGGCCGACGCGCAGGCGCCAACCCTGCTCGACCGCGCTGACGCCACCAGCGAGACCTACCGGCACTCGCTGACCTACTTCAAGGGCGCGCTGGGCCTGGTGCTGCTGCGCGAACAGATCCTCGGCCCGGCGCGCTTCGACCCGGCGTTCCGCAAGTACATCGCCACCTGGGCGTACAAGCATCCGACCCCGTCGGATTTCTTCCGGCTGATGGAAAGCGAATCCGGCGAAGACCTGTCGTGGTGGTGGCGCGGCTGGTATCTCAACAACTGGCAACTGGACATGGGCGTGCGCGCGGCCAGCTATGTCGGGCACGACCCGGCCAAGGGCCTGCTGGTGACCTTGCAGAGCAGGCAGAAACTGGTGATGCCGGCGACGCTGCGCATCGACTTCGCCGATGGCAGCCACCTCGACCAGCGCGTACCGGTGGAAACCTGGATCCAGCAGACCCAGCCGCAGATCCGCGTGCCGAGCACGCAGAAGGTGCTGCACGTGACCTTGGATCTGGATCATCGCCTGCCCGATGCCGACCGCGGCGACAACGAGATCGACGCGGTGAGTTGAGTCCGCGGGCTGCGCGGCGCGTGGCGGCTGCGTGCCGCTTGCGCCGTGCCGCCGGCGCGGCGATAGTGCCGCTCCGCACGCGTCCGCATGCGTCCGTGTGCGTTCGCACGCAGGGAGAAGGTTCTTGCCAGCAAGTGTCGATGCCGCCGTGGCGATCGCTTCATGTAGCGCTGTAGTACCGAGCATGGCGTCGCGCGTTGCATGGGTCATCCGCGCGCGCCGGATCGATGCGATGGCATCGCCGCCACGCGCACGCCTGTTGCGGCGATGGCGCTGCGCCGCATCGCGTCTGGCCGCGCTGCTGTGCCTGCTGGCTGCCGCGCCGCTGGCCGGCGCCTGGCATCCGCAGTACCCGCCCTGGGCCGGCACGCCGCCGAGCCCGGCATGCAAGGTGCAGGCGCTGGAGCCGGCCGATGGCGGCGAGGTGCGCTGGGGTGGGATGTCGACCTACCGCCATGCGGGCATCCGCCTGCAGCTCGATTTCACCGATATGCCGACGCTGCAGCTATTCGATGCGCACGATCGCGCCCTGGTCGCGCCGGTCGCCTTGAGCGGCGGGCAGATGGGGTTCCATGGCGTGGAAACGATGGACCTCAACCGCGACCGGCGACCGGATTTCGTCGTCACTCTCGGCAGCGGCGGAGTCGGCCTGGCCGGCGGCAACGCCTGGCGCCGGGTGCTGCTGTCCGACGGCAAGGGCTATCGGTCGATCGACGTGGAGACCCACGAACCCACTGCCGACGATTACCGGCTGCTGCCGCACCGTGCCGGTTGCGGACTGCTGCAATTGGTGCCGGTCTGGGCCGATGCGTCGCTGACCCGCGACCGCAAGCCGCACCTGTTCTGGGTGTATCGCCTGTTGCGTTTCGAACACGGGCGTGCCGCGTACGCCGATGCAGATCTGCCCGGATTGCCCAAATGGATCCTCTATACCGCACGCCCGCACAACAGCCGCGCCACCACGCTGCTCGGGTCCGCGCAGAAGCGCACGGCGTGGGCGGCGCGCGAGCACGGCAGGATCGCGCCGGCGCCAGCGGACCCGTAGCGTTCGGGCGGTCGTTGGCGACGACGGCCGGCCGACATCGCGTGCGCCGGTTCATGCTGCACGCGCAACATCGGCTGCATGGGGGCAGGCGTGGCAATGACGCGCGATTGTCTCCACCGCGCAACGAACGCGCTCGGCAGGTGGCGCCGAGCGGCGTGCGGACGACGCTGCGCTGCGGTTCTTCGTCGTGTTCGGCACATGTGCAGTGTCGCGCGCGATCGCGCCGCGCACGCCTGTCTGCGGCTGTCGTTGTCTGTCCCCATCTGTCCGTTCGTGTCCGCTTCGCCTGTCTCGCTCGCCGATCGTAGGAGCGGATCTAGCTTCCCGATTTGAGGGATTGCGCCTGCGCCGGCTCGCGCCAAGACTGCGCCCGGCCCCCACGCCCCGTGCCATCGCCCCGTGCCATCGCCCATCGCGTTCCGCGCAGGGCGCCAGGCGCTTTTCGCTGCAAAATGGGAGAGTCCGATGAACACCCAGTCCCTCACAGGCATGCTCGCGCTTGCCTCGCTGTTGTGCGTATCGCCCGCTATCGCCGGCCCGATCGGCTACGGCGCCGCCACCACCGGCGGCGGCAACGCGATCCCGATCAACGTCGCCACGATGGAGGCGATGCAGGCCGCGATCAACAACTATTCCGGCAGCGGCGGCCTGGTGCTGAACTACACCGGCCAGTTCGACTTCGCCAGCATCGGCAATGTCTGCACGCAGTGGCAGCTGCCAGCCAAGACCGTGCAGATCAAGAACAAGAGCAACATCACCATCCGCGGCGCCAACGGCTCGTCGGCGAACTTCGGCCTGTGGGTGGTGGGCAATGCGCACAACATCATCATCCGCAACATGACCATCGGCCTGCTGCGCGGCGGCGAGGACGCCGACTCGATCTCGCTGGAAGGCAATTCCACTGGCGAGCCGTCCAACATCTGGGTCGACCACAACACCTTGTTCGCCTCGTTGACCAAGTGCGCCGGCGCCGGCGACGCCTCCTTCGACGGCGGCATCGACATGAAGAAGGGCGTCCACCACGTCACCGTGTCGTACAACTACGTGCACGACTACCAGAAGGTCGCGCTCAACGGCTACAGCGACAACGACACCAAGAACGCCGCCGCGCGCACCACCTATCACCACAACCGCTTCGAGAACGTGGAATCGCGGCTGCCGCTGCAACGCCGCGGCCTGAGCCACATCTACAACAACTACTTCAACAACGTGCTCACCTCCGGCATCAACGTGCGCATGGGCGGGGTGGCATTGATCGAGGCCAACTACTTCGAGAACGCCAAGAACCCGGTCACCTCGCGCGACAGCACCGCGATCGGCTACTGGGACCTGGTCAACAACCATGTCGGCAGCGGCATCACCTGGACCGTGCCCGAGAGCACCAGCAAGCCCTACGCCAACGCCACCACCTGGATCTCGTCGAAGGTGTTCCCCGAGCCGTTGGGCTACCTGTACACCGCGATTCCGGCCGCGCAGGTCAAGGCCAAGGTGATCGCCACGGCCGGCGCCGGCACCAATCTGGCCGAGTAACGCGAACCTCCCTGGCGCCCCGGACAACCGGGGCGCCTGCGTCCGCGGCGCGGGCCTGCCCGCCGCCATTCGGGATGCGCCTCCCGGGCCGCGGCCTCCGCGCTTGAGTCGGGTGCGCGGATATCCCAGAATGCGCCATCGACGGCGGAAGGAGCCACGTCCCATGTCTGACGCCAGTTCCCTTGCGCTGCGCACGCGCTGCCGCGCCGTAGGCCCTGCAGGCTTGCGAATGCCGATGCGCCGATTGCGCCGCGCCGCGTTGCTGATCCTTTCTCTCGTCTCGACCGCAGGATGCACCATGGCCGATCCTTCGCTTTCCAAAGAGCAATTCGCGCAGCAGGTCACCACGTTATTGGGTGGCCGGGATGCCGTGGAGGTGCCGGCTTCGGCGCTCACCACATTCGCATGGCAGCGCCTGTGCTTCGAGCGCGACGACGCGCTGCTGCTGAAGTTCACCGTGGACGGCGACGAGCGCGTGCTGTCGCTGCCCTACGAGGAGTTCTTCGTCGACGAGGGCCACGTGCAGGATTCGCTGGAGGACGCCTGCCTCGGCCCGGGCGACAGGATCGTGGTCAGGAAGAAATATCCCGGATACACCGGCCCGGTGGAATTCCAGAAGAGTCGTCAGGGAGGCTAGTCATGGTCGACATCACCGACCCGAAAGGCGCCAAGCGGGAGATCGAGCAGGAGGCTTATCGGTACTACGAGCAGTTGAGCGGCACGCCGCTGGCCAGGCGGCCCGACGGCAGCTTCGCCGCGCAAGGCCACAACGACGAGCTCGATGCGTTCCGCCATGCCTATACCAGCGGCCGCGTCACCCAGGTCGCCGGCGGCATGCAGTGGGTCGCACGCCATTTCGGCAACGACGCGGAGATCGGCGCGGCGCATCCCAACGATCCGTACGAACACCGCATGGACCTGTGGAACAACGAGGCCGGCCGCCGCCTGGGCGATGCCGCCGCCGACGCGCCCGACCTGGCCCAGCGCACCTACGCGGCGCTGCGCAACGGCGAACTGGCCACCGGCCTGTCCGATCCGCGCCTGCGCCAGCTGTATCCGGAGGATCCGCGCCTGCAACTGGCGCAAGGCGACCCGCAGCGCGACCTGGTCACCGGTGGCGACGTGGACCGCATCAACCGCGACGTCTCGCGGCTGCAGGATCAGGCCCAGGATCGATTTCCGCCCGGCCATCAGGATCGCGCGTATTTCGACGCCTTGCGCGCGCAACTGCCGGCCGAGGTGTCCGACACCAAGGTCGCGCAGGCGATGCTGGCGGCCAAGTCCGAAGGCATCGAGCGGGTCGACCAACTCGGCACGGCGACGCTGCACAACGACCAGATCTTCGTCAGCGGCAAGACCCCCGGTTTCCGTGCCCAGATCGACGCCAACGCGCCGGCGCCGGACATGCGCGAAACCGTCTACCAGACCGACCAGCACAACCTGGTGCGCGCGTACGACGAGCAGCACCGCACGCAGCCGCAAGCCCAGCAGCCGCAGTACGCGGCGCCGGGGGGACCGTAGCGCGATGCGTCGGCGCCATGCGCCGACGTGCGGGCATGGCGCATGGCCGATGCGACCGATCGTGCAGCGGTTTGCCGCGCCCCTGCGCCTGGTGTAAGCCGCATCGCTTTTCGCCAGGGCGGGTGCGCCTGGCGGGGCGCCTCGATGCGCGAGCGGGCACCGCTTGGGGACACTGAGCGCTGCCGCGCCAGCGTGAGGCGAATGTCGCGCGCGGAACCGGAGCGCGGCGATTTTGGCTATATTTGCCGCGGGGACGCCGGCAGGGGGCCGGTGTCGCAGATCAAGGGACGATCGTGGACATCCAGCAACGCCGTTTTTCGAACCGTATCGGCTATGTCTTCGGCGACGACGAAGTGCACTATTCGGTACAGGACAGCTCCGGCAGCCGCAGCTTCTCGGTGGGCTACGGCGACATCGGCCGCGACCGCCAGACCCTGACCGAGCGCAATCAGTGGCTGCGCAATGCCGGCATGCTGTGGGGAGTGCTGGGGCTGGTGCTGACCGTGATGGCTTCGCTGAAATCGCATGCGTTCACGCCCTCGTTCTGGCTGTGGGTCGGCATGATCTGCTATGCCGCCTATCACTTGATCGTGACCCACTACCTGATCATTCCGACCGAGAAGGGCAACCTGCTGATCATCAAGAATGCCGACGGCGAGCGGATCGTCGCGCAGCTCGAACAGCGCCGCGCCAGCTACTTGCGGCGCGAGTACGACGTCATGCTCGCCGAAGAGCATCCCGAACAGCGCCGCAACCGTTTCAAATGGCTGCACCGCGAGGGTGTATTGAGCAGCGAGGAACTGGAGCAGCGCCTGCAGCAGGTGGACGCCCGCGATCCGGCGCTGCTGGTGGTGCAACAGGTCTTGTCGGGCAACCAACTGCACTGAGCCAGTAGCGGTTGCCGCCGCCCGCGCCGCGACGCGGAGGCATGCAAAGCGGATGGCGTCCGCCGCGCCAGTGGCGCTGGCGTGCGCTTTTTTTACGTCCGGAATGCATGCGGCCATGGATCGGCCGCACGGTGTTTTCGCATCCCGACGCCTGGGCCTGCAACGAAAACGCCGCGGCCGTTGCCGGTCGCGGCGCGGATGCTGATGCTTGACGCGCGCGTTACTGCGGTGCGGCCGGCGCCTTGGTGCGCGGGATCACGTACGAGGTGATGTATTCGCCGTTGGAGCCGTAGACCACGACGATGGTGTTGTTGGCGTCCTGGTAGACCACGGTGGCGCTGCACGGGCAGCTCGCGGCGGCGGTGACCATGCCGAGCGGGCGGTCCTTCTCGTCGTTGACGGCGATCAGCTGCTCTTCGGCGGCCGAGCCGATCGGCAGGCGCGATTCGGTGCCCGGGGTGACCGCGATCACCGTGATCACGTCGTCCTTCGACGAGTTGATCTGCGCGAACTTCAGCCCGGACTTCTCGAACGTGTAGACCTTGAACAGCGGCGACAGGCTGACGTTCTTCTTGCCGGCCGGGACGCGGTCGCCCAGGCCCTGGACGACGTCGTTGGCTTCGAGCTTCTGCCCGGCGGCGTGGGTCTGCGCCGCCGCGAACGCGGCGGCCAGGACGGCCAGGGTCAACAGGGGTTTGAACATGGGTGTCTCTCCTTGTCTTGATGCAGCGGACCGGTGCGCCAGAGGCCGGGCGGCAGCCGTGGTCCTTTCCGGCCAGGCCGCTCGGTGCAGGCCGTCTCCCGGCCTGCCATCACGCGTGCGGGCGGAGCCTCGCGGTGCGACCGGTGCAGCGCCATCCGCGGCGCGGACTCCGGTCGTCGAGGCGGGCTCCCAACCCGACGCATGTTCAGTATTTCTGACGTTAGTATCGCTGTCAATACCGAAAATCAATGACATGCGCGATGTGCGAGGAAATTCGCTGGTTTTGTATTTCCGAACTTGGCGTGTCACCCGTGCCCCGAGCGCGCGCTTGCTCGTGCATAGGCCGCGCAGGGAAGGGGGTGGGACAGGCAGGGGCAGGGCAGGGAGGGGCAGGGAAGGGAAGAGCGATCAAGCGAGCACGCGTCCACGTCCGGGTGGCAACGTGCGCTCTTCGCGCGACAAGCGGCCTCGCGGTCGGCCGTGGCCGATCACCAGTTGCCGGAAGGGCGCTCGCCACACGCTCGCCGCCGATGCCTAACCGCCAGGGCAATGGCCCATCCCGATCGCCTCGACAGACGCAAGCGAGCACGCCGCCATCGCGACGCGGTATCGTGTCGGGATTCCTGCCGATCGACCAACCCGATGCCGCATCCGTCCATGCCTCCCGGTCCCGCTGCCACGTCCGCCACGCCCGCGCTGAGCCATGCGCTGAAACCGCGGCAACTGATCATGATGGGCCTGGGCAGCGCGATCGGCGCCGGGCTGTTCCTGGGCTCGGGCGTGGGCGTGCACGCGGCCGGGCCGGCGGTGCTGATTTCCTACCTGGTCGCCGGCGCGCTGGTGATCATCGTGATGAACGCGCTGGGCGAGATGGCCGCGGCCAAGCCGGCCAGCGGCGCGTTCTCGGTGTATGCCGCCGATGCGATGGGCGCCACCGCGGGGGCGACGGTGGGCTGGCTGTGGTGGCTGCAACTGGTGATCGTGATCGCCGCCGAGGCGGTGGGTGCGGCCGGCCTGCTGGCCACGGTCTGGCCGGCATTGCCGGTGCCGCTGGTCGCGATGGTGTTCATGGCCGCGTTCACCGCGATCAACCTGCTGGGCGTGCGCAATTTCGGCGAATTCGAATTCTGGTTCGCGATCCTCAAGGTGGTGGCGATCATCGCCTTCATCCTGATCGGCGTGGCGCTGCTGGCCGGCTGGTTGCCGAACGTGGCCTCGCCGGGCTGGTCCAACGTCACCGGCAACGGCGGCTTCGCGCCCAAGGGCGCCGCCGGCATCGGCGCGGCGCTGCTGGTGGTGGTATTCGCCTTCGGCGGCACCGAGATCGTGGCGGTGGCGGCGGCCGAGACCGCCGACCCGGAGCGCAGCATCGCGCGCGCGATCCGCACCGTGGCCTGGCGCATCCTGGTGTTCTACATCGGCTCGCTGAGCGTGATCATCGCGGTGGTGCCGTGGCAGAGCGAGGCGCTGAGTTCGCCGTTCGCCGCGGTGCTGCAGGCGGCCAGGATCCCCGGCGCGGCCACCGGCATCACCCTGATCGCGGTGATCGCGCTGCTGTCGGCGCTCAACGCCAATCTGTACGGCGCCTCGCGGATGATCTTCTCGCTGGCGCAGCGTGGCGAGGCGCCGCGCGCGCTGGCGTTCACCAGCCGCCACCAGGTACCGCTGCTGGCGGTGCTGGCGAGCGTGCTGTTCGGCTTCGTCGCCGCGGTGCTGGAGCTGCTGTATCCGAACCGGGTGCTGCCGGTGCTGTTGAACATCGTCGGCGCGACCTGCCTGCTGGTGTGGACGATCTCGCTGCTGTCGCAGCTGATCCTGCGCGCGCGCGCCGACCGCGCCGGCACCCGCCTGCCGTTCCGCATGCGCGGCTACCCGGTGCTGACCGTGCTGGCGCTGGCGATCCTGGCGCTGATCTTCGGCCTGCTGGTGGCCTCGGCCGAGACCCGCGCGCAGTTCCTGTCGATGGCCGCGCTGACCGCCGCGATCGCGCTGGTCAGCGGCGTGGCGCGGCGGCTGCGCGGGTAGGGCAGGGCGCTGCGCTCCCTGTAGGAGCGGCTTCAGCCGCGACCTGAGCCGGACATTGCGATGTAGGCAGAAGAGAGCGCTGCATTTTTGGAGGAACGCAAAAGCGTCGTGCCTGCGTTCGTCGCGGCTGAAGCCGCTCCTGCAGAACAGCCGCGGGCTTTCAGCCCAGCAGCAGGCGTGCGCCCAGCGCGCACAGCAGGGCAGGCGGCATCACCAGCGCGCCGACCTTCAGGAAGCGCCAGAAGCCCACGTCCTCGCCCTCGCGGCGGATCGCGGTCAGCCACAGGATGGTGGCCAGCGAGCCGGTGATCGACAGGTTCGGGCCCAGGTCCACGCCGATCAGCAGCGCATCGACCACCAGTTGCGGCGGATGTGCCTGGGCGATGGTGGTGCTGGCGATCAGCCCGGCCGGCAGGTTGTTCATCAGGTTGGAGGCGAACGCCAAGAGCGTGCCGGCCGCGCCGGCGGTGGCCAGCGGCGACTGCGCGCTCGCGCCGGCCAAGGCCTGCGCGAGCGCGCCGATGACCCCTGTACGTTGCAGCGCCTCGACCAGCACGAACAGCCCGGCCACCAGCGGCAGCACCGCCCACGACACCGCCTTGGCCAGCGGCAGCGGCGATTGCCGGCCGCCCAGGCACACCGCGGCCAGCGTGGCCAGGCCGGCCAGGCAAGTGGGCAGGCCCAGCTCCAGGCCCAGTGCGGAGACGCCGACCAGCAACGCCGCGGTGGCGAGGATGCCGGCCAGCGCGAAGGCGCCGCCACGGCTGAGCGGCGCGGTGTCCACGCGTTCGGCGCAGCGCCCGCGCAGGTCCTTGCGCTCGGCCCAGTACAGCATGCCGAAGGTGACCCCGATCGCCAGCAGCGACGGCAGCGCGAAGGCGGCCATCCACGCGCCCAGCGTCGGCATGGTGCCGCCGTACAGCACCAGGTTGGCGGGGTTGGAGATCGGCAGCACGAAGCTGGCGGCGTTGGCGATCAGCGCGCAGGCGAACAGCAGCGGCAGCGGCTTGGCCCCGGCCTTGCGCGCGGCGGCGTACACCGCCGGGGTCAGCACCACCGCGGTGGCGTCGTTGGACAGGAACGCGGTGACCACGATGCCGACCCCGAACACCAGCGCGAACAGGCGCCGCGGCGAGCCCTTGGCCAGGTTCACTGCATGCGTCGCCACCCAATCGAACAGGCCTTCGGCACGCGCGGTTTCCGACAGCAGCATCATCCCGATCAGGAACAGGTAGACGTCGTAGCCCTTCAGGACCGCATGCCAGGCTTCGGCGCCGGGCATCAGGCCGAGCGCCATCAGCAGCAACGCCCCGCCCACCGCCCACAGCGCCTCGGGCAGCTTGAACGGCCGCGCGATCACCCCGGCCGTGGCCAGCGCGCAGATGCTCCAGGTGGCGAGGTTCGCCGCATGCCCGCTCAGCATGCGCGTGCGGCCGCGGCAGCGGGGCAGGGTGCACGCACGCTGCGCCGCTGGCATCTGACGCGGGCAGGATTGCGGTCCGCGGTGTACGCGTGGGAAAGGACGGACATGGGGGCGATTCGGCGCGTGCAACCGCGGGGAGAACGGGCCGGCAAGGATAGCAAGCCGGTCGCCGCCGGCTTGGCGTCCGGCGCATTGCGCGGCGTTTGCGCGCGGCGGCGTTCAGCAGCGAGGCAGCGGCGAAGCGGCGACCGGGGAATCGGAAAAGCGTACGTCAGGGCTTCGGATACGTTGGCGCACATTGCATGCGGCAATCTCCCGCAACCGCTCCTGCCGATTCCGAGAAAAAGCGGGCGCCACTGTCGTGCACGCGCTGCGAGTGCCTGTTGCGCGCGCCATCGCCTGGCGTACCCCGCCCGACCCCGGAAAAGTGAGTACCAGTGCTGTGGTTAGGCTACGAGTGCGCGGTGCATGCAACGATCGACCCGGCCACGCTTCTGCCAATCCCCAATCCCCAATCCCCGCCACTAAGACACATACCTGTCGATCCAGCGCTGCAGGACATCGCTCAGGCTCGGTTTGGCCGGCAGCGACAGCGCCGCGCTGCGCGCGAAGCCGGCCGCGGCCTGTGCGAAGTCCTGTTTCGCGCGCCGCGTCGCCTGCTGCGCCGCCGCCTGCTGCTGGCGCAACTGCACGATGTGCAGCGACGGCCGTCCGGGCGGCGCGAACTTCTGGTCGCGGCGCAATGCGTCGGCGGACAGCGTGGTAGCGTGCGCGGCCTGCGCCAGCGCCTGCCTGGCCTTGAGCATCTGCAGCAGCCATTGCCCGGTCTCGCTGAGCTGCCAGGGGGCGGCGGGATCGGAGGTGGCGATCAGCAACGGCGGAATCGCGGCACCGGCAAGCTCGGCGACGCTCGGGTCCAGACGCTGCAGCCGTTCGAGGAAGTCGGCCTGCGCGAAAGCGGTGTCGGTTGCCATGGGCGGCCCGGGAAGAAAACGAGCGCGGACTGTACGCGGTTTTGCCGAGCGGGTGGCTGCCGCACCGCCGAAGGCGCACAGCAACTGGCTGCCGCTGCTGTCCCGCCTTCGCGTGGCTCGGTTCCGGCAGCGGCAGGTACATTCCTGTCCGGACGCTGTCTCTGTGCTGTGGGTTTCTGTCGCGGCTGAAGCCGCTCCTACAGGGGTTAAAGGACCGGAAGCCGTGCCGGTCCGTGCGCCGGCTCAGCTGCCGCCGATCGCGGTTTCCGGCGCCGCGTCGGCGGTGTCGGCGCCGCGCTTCTGCGCGAACAGCCATTGCCACATCTTCGGGTCGCGGTAGGTGGCGTCCCAGGCGTTGTGGTTGCCGTCCGGATATTCGGTGTAGCGCACGTCGGCCTCCAGGTTCTTGAACGCGCGATAGATCTTGCGGTCGTCGTGCGGCAGCACCACGTCGTCCTGCGCACCGTGGAAGATCCACACCGGAATCCGCTGCAGGCGTTCGGCCAGCGCGGTGTAGGGGTCGGGCAGTTCGGCCACCGGGGTGACCACCAGATACTCTCGGTCCTCGTGCGGGGACAGGATCGCGCCGCAGATCGGTACCAGCGCGGCGAAGCGCTGCGGCTGCTGCAGCGCGATTTCCCAGGTGCCGTAACCGCCCATCGACATGCCGGTCAGGTAGGTGCGTTGCGGATCGGCGCCGAATTCGGCGCTGGCCGCGTCCAGCGCCTGCAGCGCCATGGTCGCGTTGACCCCGTTCCATTCCTGGTCCTCCGGAACCTGCGGCATCACCACCAGCGCGGGGAAGTCGCCCAGGTGGCGGCGCAGGTACGGGCCCACGCCCGCATCGGCCTGCTGCTTGCCGTCGCTGCCGCGCTCGCCGGACCCGTGCAGGAACAGCACCACCGGCACCGGGCCCTGGCGATGCGGCGGCGCCGGCACGAACACCTGGTAGCGGTACAGGCGCCCGTCCACGGTCAGCTGGCGGGATACGAAGTGGCCGCTGGCCGGGTCGCTGGGCAGGCTGCTGCAACCGACCATCGACAGGCACAGCAGGATCAGCAACGAACGCATGGACATGGGCGGCCCTCGGCGGTGTGAACCCCCAGTATCGGCGTCCCGGCCCTTGCGCGACAGAGCGCCGTGCCGCCAGCGTCGGGGCCGGACATGCGCCAGTCAGGCGCGGGCCGCTGGGCCTTCCTCTTTTCGCACGCGTTCCGGCGCCGTCTTCGCGCAGCCGGCAAGCGCAAGCGAACGCATCGGCACCCGTACGCGAGCGGCCGATGCAGCGGCCTTCTCGGCCATGCAGATGCCGCGCTTGGCTACAGCAGCACCAGCGTCGCCAGGCCGAGGAAGCTGAGGAAGCCCATCACGTCGGTCAGCGTGGTCAGGATCACCCCGCCGGCCAGCGCCGGATCGAAGCCCAGGCGCTTGAGCGTCAGCGGCACCAGCACGCCGCCGAGCGCGGCGGTGAGCAGGTTGATGGTCAGCGCCGAGCCGATCACCAGCGACAGCAGCGGCTGGCCGAACCAGGCCCACACGATCAGGCCCAGGCCGATGCCCAGCGCCACGCCGTTGATCAGCGCCACCGCCAGCTCCTTGCGCAGCAGCACGGTGACGTTGGAGGCGCCGATCTGGCCCAGCGCCAGGCCGCGCACCATCAGCGCCAGCACCTGGGTGCCGGCGTTGCCGCCCATGCCGGCGACGATCGGCATCAGCGCGGCCAGCGCCACCAGCTTGGAAATGGTGCCCTCGAACTGGCTGACCACGCTGGAGGCGATGAACGCGGTGCCGAGGTTGATGGTCAACCACAGCAGGCGGCGCCGGAACGCGCGCCGCACCGGGCTGAACATGTCCTCGTCCTCGTCCAGGCCGGCGGCGCTCATCGCCTGGTGCTCGGCCTGGTCGCGGATGATGTCGACCACGTCGTCGATGGTGATGCGGCCGAGCAGGATGTTGTTGTCGTCCACCACCGGGGCGGAGATCCAGTCGTGGTCGGAGAACTGCCGCGCGACCTCGTCGGCGCCTTCGCCCACGTCGATGGCTGGTTGCTCGTCGTCGATCAGCCGGTTGATCGGGGTGGAATCCTCGTGCGTGACCAGCGCGGCCAGCGACACCCGGCCCAGGTACTGGTGGCGGCGGCTGACCACGAACAGGTGGTCGGTGTGGTCCGGCAGTTCGCCGCGCAGGCGCAGGTAGCGCAGCACCACGTCGACGTTGACGTCGGCGCGCACGGTGACCACGTCCGGGTTCATCAGGCGCCCGGCACTGTCCTCGGGATAGGACAGCACCTGTTCCAGGCGCTCGCGGTTCTCGCGGTCCATCGACTTGAGCACTTCGTCGATGACCGTGTCGGGCAGGTCCTCGACCAGGTTGGCCAGGTCGTCGATGTCGAGGTCTTCGACCGCGGCGATGATCTCGTCCGGGTCCATGTCCGCGAGCAGGCTCTCGCGCACTTCCTCGCCGACGTGCAGCAGCACCTCGCCGTCGTCTTCCGGATCGACCAGGCCCCACACCACCACGCGCTTGCCGAGCGGCAGCGACTCCAGCAGGTTGCCGATCTCGGCCGGCGCCAGCGTATTGACCAGCCGCCGCACCGGGCCCAGGCGCCCGCTGTCCAGCGCATCGGACAGCAAACGCAGCTGCCGCGCGGTCTTGTCGTGGCGGACGGCATCGGCCATGCGCTGCTCCTGAAAGTGGAAGGCCGCGCGCCGAAGGACGCGGTCGGTCAGATGTTCATCGCAACATTATCGCTTGCATGTTGCGGGAAGCACAGCGGGCCGGGATTCGGGAGTCGGGATGACCAGCCATTCGGTTGTGGAAAAGCGGGGATTCGATTTTTTACGCGAGCGCGGGCTGTTGCACTTTTCTGTGGGAGGGGCTTCAGCCCCGACGCGCTACCGGTAAGACGTCGGGGCTGAAGTCCCTCCTATAGAAAAGCGGTGCGGGTTGGCGATTTTTTAGCAGTTCGCTTGGCGGTGGCTGCGAGCGCTCAGCATCCACAAATCCCCATCCCCAATCCCGGCTCTCAAGCCAACCAGCGCTCGATTCCCTTCCGATCCCGCGCCTGCAGCAGCTTGGCGCCGCGCAGGCGCAGCGCCTGCAGGTCGGTGTCGCGGATCACCCGGCGCACTTCCAGCATCGTCGCCGGGTGCAGGCTGAACTCGCGCAGGCCCAGCGCCAGCAGGATCGGCGTCAGTGCCGGGTCGCCGGCGATCTCGCCGCACACCGCCACCGGCTTGGCGTGGGCCTGGCCGGTGGCGATCACCTGCGCGATCAAGCGCAGCACCGCCGGGTGCAGCGGCGAGTACAGCTCGCCCAGCGCCTCGTTGTTGCGGTCGGCGGCGAGCAGGTACTGCACCAGGTCGTTGGTGCCGATGGACAGGAAGTCGATGGCGTCGATGAAGGTGTCCAGCGCGATCGCCGCGGCCGGCACCTCGATCATCGCGCCGACCTGCACCTGCTCGGCGATGGCATGGCCCTCGCGGCGCAGCTGCGCGGCGATGCGCTTGAGATGCCGGCGCATCGCCATGATCTCCTCGCGCGCGCTGATCATCGGCAGCAGCACCCGCACCGGGCCGTAGCCGGAGGCGCGCAGCAGCGCGCGCAGCTGCGTGTCCGAGACCTTGGGCTTGGCCAGCGACAGGCGCACGCCGCGCAGGCCCAGCGCCGGGTTCTGTTCGTTGCTCATGGTCAGGCCGGTGCGGTCGGCCTTGTCCGCGCCCAGGTCCAGGGTGCGGATCGTCACCGGCCGCCCGCTCATGCCCAGCACGGCGTCGCGGTAGGTGCGGAACTGTTCTTCCTCGTCGGGCAACGCGTCGCGCTGCAGGAACAGGAATTCGGTGCGGTACAGGCCCAGGCCGTCGGCGCCGAGCGCATGCGCGCGGGCCACGTCGTCGCGCGACTCGGCGTTGGCCAGCAGCACGATGTCCACGCCGTCGCGGGTGCGGCTGGGCTTGGAGCGCAGCTTGCCGAGCCCGCGCTGCAGCTTGGCCTGGTCGCGCACGCGGTTGCGGTAGTCGTGCAGGTCCTCGGGGGTGGGCTCGACGATCACCGCGCCCTGCACGCCGTCGACGATCAGCACGTCGCCGTCGTTGATCTTCTGCAGCGCATCGGCGACGCCGACCACCAGCGGCAGGTGCAGGCTGCGCGCCAGGATCGCGCTGTGCGACAGCGCGCTGCCGGCGCTGGTGACGATGCCGACCACGCCCTGCGCCTGCAGCTGCGCCAACTCCGACGGCGCCACGTTCTCGCACACCAGGATCTCGCCGGCCAGGCCGGCGCTGTCGGGCTGGCGTTTCTGCAGGAACGCGTGGATGCGCCCGATCACATGGTCCAGATCGTCCATGCGGCTTTTCAGGTAGGCGTCTTCCATGTCGTCGAACACGGTCGCCAGGCGGTCGCGCTGCAGGCGCAGCGCGTAATCGGCGCTGTAGCGGCCGGTGCGGATCAGTTCGTCCAGGCCGTGCAGCAGTTCCGGGTCGTCGAGCAGCAGCGCGTGCAGGTCGAGGAACTCGCCGACCTCCTTGGCCAGCGCGCCGTGCAGGCGCTGGCGCAGGCCGTGCATTTCCTCGCGCGCGGCGTTCACCGCCAGGTGCAGGCGTTCCAGTTCCTCGGACACCTGCGCCGCGCCGATGCGCTGTTCGGCCACGTCCAGCGCGTGCGGCAGGCGCACGCGCGCACGGCCCAGCGCGTTGCCGCGCGAGGCGCCATGGCCGGCGATGCGCAGGCTCACCGCGCGCACCCGCGTCGGCGCGACGGCGTCGTGGCGCGCGGCGGCCGGCGCCGCATGCTCAGCTGTCCTCGTCGAAGCGCCGCTCGAACAGGCCGACCACGGCCTCCAGCGCGTCGGCTTCGTCGGCGCCGTCCACCCGCACCGTCACCGGCGTGCCCTGCGCGGCGGCCAGCAGCATCACGCCCATGATGCTCTTGGCGTTGACCTCGCGACCCTTGGCCGCCAGCGTGGCGTTGCAGCGGAACGAGGACAGCGTCTGCACCAGCTTGGCGGTCGCGCGCGCATGCAGGCCCAGGCGGTTGGATACGATGAGTTCGCGTTCAAGCATCGTCGATCACCACTCCGTTGCGCGAGCCGGCCGCCGCGGTCGCGGGCAACTGGTCCAACCCCTGCTCGGGGTAGTTCATGATCCGCAGCAGCATCGGCAGGCTCAGCGCCGAGACGCGCCGCACCGGCGTGCCCAGGCGTGCGAGTTTCGTCGCCAGGTTGCTCGGGCTGGCGCCGTACAGGTCGGTGACGACCAGCACGCCGTCGCCGTTGTCGACCCGCCGCAACGCCGCCGACGCATGCGGCAGCAATGCGTCCAGATCGGCATCCAGCGGCACTTCGAACGCTTCGGTCTTCAGCGGCAATTGCCGCAACAATCCGGTCGCCACGCTCAACAACGACGCGCCGACACCGGGATGAGTGATCAGGAGAATGCCACAGGCCATGGGCGAACGTTAACAGGTCGGGGAGGGGGCAGGGAATGGCTCGGGACTCGGGACCGGGGACTCGGGACCCGATCGCGAGTGCGGGCGTTGTCTGCGGACCGGCGCCATCAACGAAGCCGCTGTTCAATGCGCCACGGGAGGGATCAATGAACCGGTGTCGCCGCGCTTTTCCGAGTCCCCAGTCCCGAGTCCCGGCCCCACTCAATCCTGCTCTCTATGGAACGTCGCCACTTCCGGCCAGCCCTGTTCGCGCGCGTGGCGGGCCAGGCGTTCGGCCAGGTAGACCGAGCGGTGCTTGCCGCCGGTGCAGCCGAAGGCGATGGTGACGTAGCTGCGGGTGTCGTTGCGCAGTCGCGGCAGCCAGGTGTCGAGGAAGCCGATGATCTGCGCGGTGTACTGCTGCACGTCCGGCTGCGCGTCCAGGTAGTCGCGCACGCCGCTGTCGCGGCCGGTCAGCGGGCGCAGTTCCGGATCCCAGTGCGGATTGGGCAGCACCCGTGCGTCGAACACGAAGTCGGCTTCGGCCGGGACGCCGCGCCTGTAGGCGAAGGATTCGAACAGCAGCGACAGGCTGTTCTCGTGGGTCAGCGCGAACTCGGTGGTCACCCGCCGGCGCAGCTGGTGCACGTTGAGCGTGCTGGTGTCGATCACCGCGTCGGCCTCGCGGCGCAGCGGTTCGGTCAACGCGCGCTCGCGCTCGATCGCCTCGGGCAGCGACAGGCCCAGGTGCGACAGCGGATGGCGGCGGCGGGTGTCGGCATAGCGCTTGATCAGCGCTTCGTCGGTGGCGTCGAAGAACAGCAGCCGCGCGTCCAGGCCGAACTGCGCCACCGCCTCGCGCCAGCGCGACAGCTGCGCCAGGTCGCTGTGGCGGCTGCGCACGTCGATGCCCACCGCCAGCTTGCCGGGGCCGACGTCGTCGCGCACCAGGCTCTTGACGAAGGCCGGCAGCAGTTCCACCGGCAGGTTGTCGACGCAGTAGTAGTCCAGGTCCTCGAAGGTCTTCAGCGCCACCGATTTGCCGGAGCCGGACAGGCCGCTGACGATCACCAGGGTGGAGGTGTTCGCCACCGCGTTCATGGGTTGCGCCGTTCGAGCAGGTTGCTGTGGCGGGCGATGAACATCGCCGCCGGGTCGATGCCCTTGGTGCGCAGGATGTGCAGGCGCGTGGCCGCCTCGGTCAGCACCGCCAGGTTGCGCCCGGGCATTACCGGCAGGGTGATCAGCGGCACGTCCAGGTCGAGCACGTGACGGGTGCCGGAATCGCCGGTCAGGCGCTCGTAGCCATGCGGGGTCGGTTCGGTCATGGGCCGGGTCAAGTGCACGATCAGGCGAAGATACTTGTTCTTCTTTACAGCGGTGTCGCCGAACATGTCGCGCACGTTGAGCACGCCCAGGCCGCGCACTTCCAGCAGGTCCTGCAGCAGTTCCGGGCAGGTGCCGTCGAGCACGTCGGGCGCGATCTGGGTGAATTCGGGGGCGTCGTCGGCCACCAGCCGATGGCCGCGGCTGAGCAGTTCCAGCGCCAGCTCGCTCTTGCCGGAGCCGGCCTCGCCGGTGATCAGCACGCCGATCGAGTAGATCTCCATGAACACCCCGTGCAGGATCACCCGCGGCGCCAGCGTGCGCGCCAGGTGATAGGAGAGGTGGTTGAGCAGTTCGTGGCCGCGCTTGGGCGAGACCCACAACGGCGTATCGGATTCGTCGGCGGCCGCGCGCAGGTCTTCCGGGCACGACTGGTTCTTGGTGATCACCAGCGCCAGCGGCCGCACCTGCACGATCTTCTCGATGGTCTCCCAGCGCTGGCGCGAATCCAGCGAATCCAGCCAGGCCAGTTCCTCGGTACCGAGGATCTGCACCTTGTTCGGGTAGATCGTATTGAGATAGCCGGCCAGCGACGGGCGCCGCGACACCGCGTTGCCGGCTTCCAATTCGCGGTGTTCGCCCTTCTGCCCGGCCAGCCAGCGCAGGCCGAGCCGGTCGCGTTGCTGGTCGAACAGTTCGCGCGCGGTGATGCTGGTGTTCATGCTCATGCGGCGCTGGCCTGGGGCGTGCCGCCGAGCAGGTCGTGCAGCGCGGCGGCGTCGGGGGCGCGGCGCAGCGCCTCGCGGAAGCCCTCGTCGGAGAACTGTTCGGCCAGTTCCGACAACAGCATCAAGTGTTGGTGGGTGTAGTGCGCCGGCACGGCCATCGCGAAGATCAGGTCGACCTGCGCGCCTTGGCCGTCGAAGTCGATCGGCTGGTCCAGCCGCAGCAAGGCCCCGCGTGGGGCGTCCAGGTGCGGGGCGCGGCCGTGCGGGATGGCGATGCCATGGCCGATGGCGGTGCTGCCGAGCTGCTCGCGCTCGCGCAGGCTGGCGAACAGTTCGTCGAAACCGGCCTGCGGACAGGCCAGCAGACCGGCGGCGGTGCGCAGCAGGGTGTCGCGATCGGCGGCCGGCAGCACCTGGGTGCGGACGGCCGCTAACAGCTCGGTCAGAGGCATGGATCGGTCAACGGCATGGCGGAAGCGGCGTGTGCGGGATCACACGATATTGTCGCGCACCTCGGCGGCATGGTGGTCCTGTTTCTTTTCCTTGTGCTTGATGATCAGCCGGTCGAGCTTGTCGGCGAGCAGGTCGATCGCCGCGTACATGGTCTGCGCGCTGGCATCGGCGTGCAGGGTGCGGCCGGGAACGTTGACGGTGGCCTCGACGTGGTGGTCGGGCTTGCGCAGCGCCAGCTGGGCGCGGACCTCGATGGTTTCCTCGTAATGCCGCTTCAGCCGCTGCAGCTTGGTCTCCACGTATTCGCGCAAGGCGGGGGTGACTTCGATCTGCTGGCCGTAGGTCTCGATACGCATCGGATACTCCTTGGTTCGGGATTCACCTATGAACCATTGCCGCTGCCGCCGACGCTCAACCGCTCAACCGATGCGGACGCGTTCGTGGGAAGCGGAAATGTTCATGGCCTCACGATACTTCGCAACCGTGCGCCGCGCCACCGGCACGCCGGCGCTTTTCAGCAGGTCGGCCAGCTTGGCGTCAGAAAGCGGCTTGCGCGGGTTCTCGGCCTCGATCAGGCGCCGGATCATCGCCTGAATGGCGGTGCTGGAGGCCTCGCCGCCGCTGTCGGTGTCGATGCCGGAGGCGAAGAAGGCGCGCAGCGGGATGGTGCCGCGCGGGGTGCGCACGTACTTGCGGGCGATGGCGCGGGAGATGGTGCTCTCGTGCAGGCCCAGTTCGCCGGCGATCTCGCGCAGGGTCAGCGGGCGCAGCGCCTGCTCGCCGAATTCGAGGAAACCGGCCTGCTGGCGCAGCAGGCAGCGGGTCACCTTGAGCAGGGTCTCGCCGCGCGCCTCCAGGCTCTTCAGCAGCCAGCGCGCTTCCTGCAACTGGCCGCGCAGGTAGCCGGCGTCGCTTTCGCCGCACTGGCGGATCAGCTGTTCGTAGCCGCGGTGGATGGTGACCTTGGGCCGCGCGTGGCCGGCCAGCGCCGCATGCCAGACGCCGCGCTGGCGCCAGATCACGCAGTCCGGCACCACGTAGGTGTCGGCGGCGAGTTCGCCGACCTGCTTGCCCGGGCGCGGGTCCAGCGAGCGCAGCAGCGCGACCGCGGTCTCCACCGCCGAGGCCGGGCGCTTGAGTTCGTGGGCGATGCCGGCGATGCCGCTGCGCGGCAACTTCTCCAGCGGGCCGTTGGCGATGGTGCGCGCCAGCTCCAGCCCGGGCGTGTCCGCGGGCAGCACGTCCAGCTGCAGGTTCAGGCATTCGCCCAGCGTGCGCGCGGCGATGCCCACCGGGTCGAAGCGCTGGATCTGGTGCAGCACGGTGAGGATTTCCTCTTCCGCGGCGACGATATCCGGCAGCAACGTCTCGGCGATGGCGGCCAACGGTTCGCGCAGGTAGCCGTCGTCGTCGAGCGCGTCGATCAGCGCCGCGCCGATGCTGCGGTCGCGCGGCGACAGGTGCGACAGGTGCAACTGCCACAGCAGGTGGTCGATCAGCGTGTCGGGTTCGGCGACGCGCTCGGCGGCGCTGCCCATGTCGTCGTCGTCGTCGAAGGAGCCGCCGCTGCCGCTGCTCCAGGCCGGTTCGGCGTCGGACCAGTCGTCGCTGTCGTGCTGCGGGACGTTGTCCAGCGTATCGCCGGCCGGCGGCGCGACCTCGGCCTCGCCTTCGGCGCTGCCGGCGCCGGCGCCGGCGACATCGAGCGTGGGCGCGGCGTCTTCGGCCCATTCCAGCAGCGGATTGCTCTCCACCGCTTCGGCGATCTCCACTTCCAGTTCGGCGCTGGACATCTGCAACAGCTTGATCGCCTGACGCAACTGCGGCGTCATGACCAGATGCTGTCCCAGCGATGTCTGCAACCGTGCTTTCATGCCTGTACCGAACGGGAAAGGGCGTTGCGGGACGCCCGCGCGGTCACAGCCTGAAGGTTTCCCCGAGGTAGACGCGGCGTACGTCGCTATTGGCCAGCAACGCTTCCGGCGCTCCCTGCGCCAACACGCTGCCCTCGTTGAGGATATACGCCCGGTCGCAGATTCCCAAGGTTTCGCGCACGTTGTGGTCGGTGATGAGCACGCCGATGCCGCGCTGCTTGAGGTGGGTGACGATGCGCTGGATCTCGCCGACCGAGATCGGGTCGACGCCGGCGAAGGGTTCGTCGAGCAGCATCAGCCGCGGCTTGGCGGCCAGCGCGCGGGCGATCTCGCAGCGGCGGCGCTCGCCGCCGGACAGGCTGGCGCCGAGCTGCTCGGCGACGTGGCCGATCTGCAACTCGTCCAGCAGCGAGGCCAGTTCGCGTTCCTGGCCGGCCGCGTCCAGGTCCTCGCGCAGTTCCAGCACCAGGCGGATGTTGTCGGCCACGCTGAGCTTGCGGAACACCGACGGTTCCTGCGGCAGATAGCCGACGCCGAGCTTGGCGCGCTTGTACATCGGCAGCGCGGTGATGTCGTTGCCGTCGAGCACGATGCGCCCGGCATCCGCTTCGACCAGGCCGACGATCATGTAGAAACAGGTGGTCTTGCCGGCGCCGTTGGGGCCGAGCAGGCCGACCACTTCGCCCGCTTCCAGGGTCAGCGCGAACTCGCGCACGACCTCGCGCTGCTTGTAGCGCTTGCGCAGGCCCTCGGCGAGCAGCATCACTGGCCCCCTTGCTTGGGCGGGGTGGCGGGCTTGGCCGGCGTCGTCGCGGGCTTGGCGGCGGGCTTGGTCGCCGGCTTGGCGCCGGCGGCCGGCGTGGCCGCCGGTGCCGGGTTCTTCGGCTGGATCACGGTGTGCACGCGGCTGCCGTCGCCGCCGCCCTGCATGTCGCCGGTCTTGGTGTTGTAGACCATGCGCTGCCCGGCGTTGGTGCCCTTGGGCGAGGTCATGCGGTAGTTGCCGGTCAGCACCACGGTATCGGTGCCGACCTTGTAGTCGATGTTGTCGGCCACGGCGTCCATCGGCGAGCCATCGTCCAGTTCCTGCTTCAGCGTGGCCTGCTTGCCGGTCAGCACGACGCGGTCGATATCGCCCGCCTTGCGGAACACGTCGGCGGTACTGGCATGGATCTGCAGCGTGCCCTGGACGATCACGACATTGCCCGAGTAACGGATCTTGCCGTCGTCGTCGAGCATGTTGCCGCTCTGGTCGTTGGATTCGATCGTCATCGGCTGATTGCGGTCGGTCGACTTGGCCATCGCCACGGCGGGCAGCAGCAGGGCGAGCAGCGCGAGCTTAGCGGGCAGCGTTGGGTTCATAGCGGGTCTTGACCTGGGAAAGGAGCTTGTACTGCCGGGACTTCAAGTCGACCTCGAAGCCGACGCCTGACTGCATCATACCGGGCCGGGTCATGGTGACCGGATCGGCGGTGCGCGCGGTGCTGGTCTTCGGGAACACGTCCAGGCTCTGGGTGCGGAAGGTGGTGGGCGGGATGCTGGGGACCTTGGGGCTGTCGCCGGCGACGTCGCCGCGCAGGCGCAGTTCCTCGCCGTTGGCGCTGACCCAGCCGGTCTTGCCGCGCATCTCCCAGTGCTGGCCGTTGGCGTCGGGCAGCAGGAACAGCGGGGTCTCGATCGCCATGGTCTGGTCGGCGCGGCTGCGTTCCATCTGCGGCGCGCGCAGGGTCATCGATTCCTTGCCCTGCTTGTCCAGGGTGACGATCTGGAAATCGTGCGCGATATAGTCCGAGCGCGCCTCCGAATCCGCGGTCGGCACCCGCTTGCTGCGCTGCTGCCAGGCCGACCAGCCGCTGACCAGCGCCGCGACCAGCAGCAGGCCGCCGAGCCAGGTGCGCCAGCTCATGCGCCGTGCTCCTGCAGCAGGGAGGGGACGTGGCCTTGCGCCGCCAGCAGCACGTCGCACAGTTCGCGTGCGGCACCTTCGCCGCCGCGGGCGCGGGTCAGCCAGTGCACGTGCTCGGCGGTCCACGGGTGCGCGTTGGCCGGCGCCACCGCCAGGCCGACCACGCGCAGCGGTGCAAGATCCGGCAGGTCGTCGCCCATGAAGCACACCTGGTCCAGGCTCAGCCCGCGTTCGTCGCACAGCGCCTGCACCCCGGCGCGCTTGTCCTTGACCCCGATCTGCACCAGCAGGCCCAGTTCCTGGCCGCGCTTCTCCGCGGCCAGGCTGGGCCGCGCGGTGATCAACGCGACCTCGATGCCGTGCCGGCGCAACTGCACCAGGCCCTGGCCGTCGAGCACGTTGAACGCCTTGCTCTCGTTGCCGTCGCGGTCGTAGTACAGGCGGCCGTCGGTCAGCGTGCCGTCCACGTCGAAGCACGCCAGGCGGATTTTCGCGGCGCGTTCGATCAGGTCGGCGGGGAGGTCGGCCAGCGGGGAGTAGGGCATCGTTCGCTATATCGGGGCGGGGAGGCCGGCTTTCCAGCGGCCAGGGCCAGCGGCGCAGGGCGCCGGCAGGCGGTGAACAAGTTCAGACTGTTAAACCACTCTGGCGCGCAACAGGTCGTGAATGTTGAGCGCGCCGACCGCGCGGCCCTGGCCATCGACCACGATCAGGCCGTTGATCTTGTGGGTTTCCATCAGCCGCGCGGCCTCGGCGGCGAGCTGGTCGGCGCCGATGGTGCGCGGCTGCCGGGTCATCACGTCGGCGATGCGGGTCTGGCGCACGTCCAGCGGGCTGTCCAGGGTGCGGCGCAGGTCGCCGTCGGTGAACAGGCCGAGCAGGCGGCCGTCGCCGTCGACCACCGCGGTCATGCCCAGGCGCTTGCGGCTCATCTCCACCAGCGCCTCGCTGAGGCTGGCGTCCGCGCCCACGCTCGGCAGTTCGTCGCCGCCGTGCATCACGTCGGTGATGTGCAGCAGCAGGCGCCGGCCCAGGCTGCCGGCCGGGTGCGAGCGGGCGAAGTCGTCGGCGGTGAAGCCGCGCGCGTCCAGCAGCGCCACCGCCAGCGCGTCGCCCAGCGCCAGCGAGGCGGTGGTGCTGGAGGTCGGCGCCAGGTCCAGCGGGCAGGCCTCGGCCGGCACGCTGACGTCCAGGTGCAGGTCGGCCTCGCGCGCCAGGGTGGACTGCGCGCGGCCGGTCATCGCGATCACCGCGTTGCCCTGGCGCTTGAGCACCGGCAGCAGCATCAGGATCTCGTCGGACTCGCCGGAATAGGACAGCGCCAGGACCACGTCGGCATCGGTGATCATGCCCAGGTCGCCGTGCCCGGCCTCGCCCGGGTGCACGTAGAACGCCGGGGTGCCGGTGGAGGCGAGGGTCGCGGCGATCTTGCGCGCCACGTGCCCGGACTTGCCCATGCCGGTGGCGACCACGCGCCCGCGCGAGCCCAGGATCAGCCGGCACGCGGCGGCGAACTCGGCGCCGATGCGCGCGCCCACCGCGCCCAGCGCGGCCTGCTCGATCTCGACCACGCGGCGGCCGCTGGCGACCAGGCTGGCGTCGTCGATCGCAGCGGGGGACAGGGGCGATACAGCCATGCGGATGCCGGTCGGAGGGTAGAATGGCCGATCATTTTATATAGGAAAGCCCGTTGGACGCCGAAACCATCCGTAAACTGATCGAGGCCGGCCTGCCTGGCGCGCGCGTGCAGGTGCAGGGCGACGATGGCGTGCATTTCGAGGCCACCGTGGTCAGCGAGGCCTTCGCCGGCAAGCTGCCGCTGGCCCGCCACCGCATGGTCTACGCGACGCTGGGCGAGCTGATGGGCGGGGCGATCCACGCGCTGGCGCTGACCACGCTGACTCCCGACCAGGCCGGCTGAGCCGCGCTTTCGTTCCTTTCTCTTCGAATTCCGATCCCCCGAGACCCATGGCCAAAATCGTAGTGACCGGCGGCAATGCGCTGCACGGTGAAGTGAACATTTCCGGCGCCAAGAACGCGGTGCTGCCGATCCTGTGCGCGACGTTGCTGGCCGATGCGCCGGTGGAGATCACCAACGTGCCGCAGCTGCACGACGTGATCACCACGGTGAAGCTGCTCGGCGAACTGGGCGCCGAAGTCACCATCGACGAAGGCACCCTGGCGCGCGGCAGCGCGATCACCGTCGATCCGCGCAAGGTCGACCAGCATGTGGCGCCGTACGAACTGGTACGCACCATGCGCGCCTCGATCCTGGTGCTGGGCCCGCTGCTGGCCAAGTTCGGCGCCGCGGAAGTGTCGCTGCCCGGCGGCTGCGCGATCGGCTCGCGGCCGGTGGACCAGCACATCAAGGGCCTGCAGGCGCTGGGCGCGGAGATCAGCGTCGAGAACGGCTACATCAAGGCCACCAGCAACGGCCGGCTGAAGGGCGGCCGCTACGTGTTCGACATGGTCAGCGTCACCGGCACCGAGAACGTGCTGATGGCTGCGGCCCTGGCCGACGGCACCACGGTGCTGGAGAACGCGGCGATGGAGCCGGAAGTCACCGACCTGGCCGACTGCCTGATCGCGCTCGGCGCCAAGATCGAAGGCGCCGGCACCTCGCGCATCGTGGTGCAGGGCGTGGAGCGCCTGTCCGGCGGCCGCCACGCGGTGCTGCCGGACCGCATCGAGACCGGCACCTTCCTGGTCGCCGCGGCGATGACCGGCGGCAGCGTCACCGTGCGCCGCGCGCGCGCCGACACGCTCGACGCGGTGCTCGACAAGCTGGCCGAGGCCGGCGCCACGATCGAGACCGGACCAGACTGGATCCGCCTGGACATGCACGGCAAGCGCCCGCGCGCGGTCAGCCTGACCACCGCGCCGTATCCGGCGTTCCCGACCGACATGCAGGCGCAGTTCATGGCGCTCAACTGCGTGGCCGACGGCGTCGGCGTGATCAACGAGACGATCTTCGAGAACCGTTTCATGCACGTCAACGAACTGCTGCGCCTGGGCGCGGACATCCAGGTCGAGGGCCACACCGCGATCGTGCGCGGCAACGAGCGGCTCAGCGGCGCACCGGTGATGGCCACCGACCTGCGCGCCTCCGCCTCGCTGATCCTGGCCGGGCTGGTCGCCGACGGCGACACCACCATCGACCGCATCTACCACCTGGACCGTGGCTACGAGAACATCGAGGAGAAGCTGGGGGCGCTGGGCGCGTCCATCCGGCGCATCGCATGATCCTCAAGGGCCGCTTCACCCGCCGGCGCAAGGTGCTGCTGGCGGTGGTGATCCTGGTGCTGGCCTGGGTCGGCTACGCCTGGTACGCGGGCATCGCCATCACCCAGGGCATCGAACAGAGCGACATGGACTGGAACGCCGACGGCCAGGTCAGCCGCAGCGAGATCGCGCAGGCGTTCTACGCAGTGGGCGTGACCCGCACCCAGGACGGCCCGCGCCAGTGCAGCACCTTCTACTGGCGTGACAGCGGCGCGCAGATCCGCGTGGATTGCCGCACGACGTTCGCGCCTGCCGCCGACGCCGCCAAGCCGGCCGCCGACGCGAAGAAATAGCCGGCCGGCGCGCAGCGCGGTCTCGCTGGCGGAGTCGTTGGCATTCGCGCCGCGCGCTACTGGCCGCGCGATGCGCGCGGCTGGCGCCACCGCGATGGCCACAGCGAAGCGTGTCGTTGCCGAGCGGGCAAGAAAAAGGCGGGCCGCTCGGCCCGCCTTTTTTTCGGCAGCGTCTGCGCCAAGCGCGGCCGCCGCCTGCGCTATGGCGCGATCAGTGCAGCGTCTTGATGGTCAGGTCCAGCGCGTCCTGGCCGTTCTCGCGCTGCAGGATGCGCACCGGCACCGGCATGTCCGGCACGATCCAGGCGATGATTTCCTTGGAGCCGTCGCTGCGGCTGACCTTGGTCGCCTGCTCGGTCTTGCCGTTGACGGTGATGGCCTCCTTGCCGGCCACCTTGTAGGTCATCGGCTTGGCGCGGCCCTCGTCGACCATGCGGTAACTGGGAGTCTTGCCGGCGTTGACGTCGCGCGCGATCGCCAGATTGATCAGCAGCGCGTCCATGTCGCCGGGCTGCAGCTTGACCGGCCCGCGGCGGTCGGCCTTGACGTCGCCGGACCAGGTCGCCTGGGCCTTGCTCCAGTCGTAGTTGGCGGTCACCGCCTTCTTCTTGATCAGGAACAGCGAGCGGTCGTCGCTGCTGAGCGGACGCAACTGGCCGGCTTTTTCCTCGAACACGGTGCTCTGGCTCAGGTCGGCAACCTGGTTCTTGATCGACAGGCTGTAGCGCCAGCGGTTGCCGCCTTCGCTGGCCAGGGTCATCAGGCCGTTGGCCTGCATGCCCATGTAGCTGGCCTGGTAATCCGCCTTGAACGGCTCCAGCGCCAGCGCGGGCAGGCTGGCCATGGCCAGCAGGGCGGCGGCGAGGGCGGACAGGGGACGGGCGATGCGTGTCATGGTCAGACTCCTTGGTATTCGGTCAGGCGCAGGTCGATGCGGTCTTCGCCGTCTTCGCGCTGCAGGATGCGCACCGGCGTCGGCACACCGTTGGCGATCCACAGGATGGTCTCATTCTTGCCGCCGTTGGTGCGCGACACGCGCAGCGCGTCGTAGCTGAGATCGCCGACCTGCACCGTCTCGGTCTGCTCGGCAGCGTGATAGACGTGTTCGCGCACCCGGCCGACGTCGACGAAGCGGTAGGTCATGGTCTTGCCCGGCTGCGCGTCGCGCATGATCGACAGGTTGATCAGCAACGCGCTCTGGTCGCCGGGCTGCAGCGGGATCGGCTGCTGGCGGTCCTTCTTCAGGTCGCCGTCCCAGCGCGCCACGCCCTGCGCCCAGTCGTAGACGCCGGTGACCTTCTTGCCGAAGAACACCGCCTTCTTCACCGTGCTCTGGCTCTGCGGCACGTAGCGCCCGTCCTGGGTGCGGAACACCGTGCTTTGCTCGAGATTCAAACCAAGGATGCTGGCGAAGCCGCTGCG
This sequence comes from Xanthomonas sp. CFBP 8443, assembly GCF_025666195.1. Classification (NCBI taxonomy): domain Bacteria; kingdom Pseudomonadati; phylum Pseudomonadota; class Gammaproteobacteria; order Lysobacterales; family Lysobacteraceae; genus Xanthomonas; species Xanthomonas sp. CFBP 8443. The sequence goes on along the minus strand of NZ_CP102592.1, from coordinate 3,554,676 downwards.
GCCCTGCACGCCCAGGTCCACGCGCCATTCGTCGCCGCCGCTGTGGCTGACCTGCATGCGCGCATCGCCCGCTTCCTTGCCTTTGTACAGGGCCTGGTAGGTGGCTACGAACGGCTGCAGCGGCGGCGGCGTCCAGGCCTCGGCCTGCAGGGCCGGTGCGGCCGGGGCAGGCACGGCGGGCGTATTCGGTGCTGGCGGCGCGGTGGCGGGCGCAGGCGTCGGCGACCGCGCCAGCACGCCGATGGCCGGCGCCAGCAGGCCGAGGCTGGCCACGGCGAGAACAGCGAACTGACGCGGAAGGGGCTTCATGGGATCGGCTGCGAGGGAGGGAATTGGGCGCGAATGCGTGGCAGCGGAAAAGGAGGCCGCGGCGTATTCAGGGAATCAGCATGTCCTGGCAATCTAGGCGCAGCGGACTAAACCGGCACTGACCGTCGAGCCAGACCCTGTCGTCCCGTTCAGCCAGGCGCCCGGCCGCGGCCAGTCGCAGCACCGCGCACAGCAGCTGGTGCTCGCGCGGCAGCAGGCGCTGCGCCAGGTCCTGCGGGCGGTCGCCGGCCTGCACCGGCACCCGCACCTGCGCGATCACCGCGCCGGCATCCAGCGCCGGCACCACGAAGTGCACGCTGGCGCCGTGTTCGGCATCGCCGGCGGCGATCGCCTGCGCATGCGTGTGCAGGCCGCGGTATTTGGGCAGCAGCGACGGGTGGATGTTGAGCAGGCGGCCGGCGAAGCGCTGCACGAAACCGTCGCCGAGGATGCGCATGTAGCCGGCGCAGACGATCCAGTCCGGCTGCACCGCGGCCACCGCGTCGCCCAGCGCCTGGTCGAAGGCGGCGCGGTCGGGGAAGCCGTTGGGCGCGGCCGCCCAGCGCTGCGCCGGCACCACCTTGGCCAGCGCCGGCGCCTGCGCGCGGTCGCTGAACACGCCGGCCACCTGCGCATCCAGCGTGCCGGCGGCGATCGCATCGAGCAGCGCCTGCAGGTTGGAGCCGCGGCCGGAGACCAGCACCGCCAGGCGGATCGTCATCGGCTAGCTCTTCCGGAACAGGGCGATGGCGGCCGGGCGCTGCAGCACCAGCAGGGTCCATACGCCCAGTCCCGTGCCCAGCGGGAACCCCAGGCAGGTCACCACCGCGGTGGCGTTGCACAGCAGCAGCCGGCGGCGCTGGCGCAGCGCGCGCGCAGTCAGCACCTTCAGCGTCAGCGAGACCAGCCCGAACGCCAGCAGCATCGACAACAGCACGATCGCGACCACGCCGGCCTGGGCTTGGTCGGGGCTCTGGCCGACGGCGTTGAGTTCGGCCTCGCGATGCACGCCGTAGGCCAGGAAGCCTCCCACCAGCAGCAGCATCAGGCATTGCAGCCCCGCCATCACGGCGTACAGCGTCGCCAGGGTGCTCAGCTCGGACTCGGCACGCAGGGTCTCGGCGTGGGCGATGTCGGCAACGGGAAGGGGTGGGGGCAGGGCCATCGTCGGTCTTCTAGTGCGGGGAAGGGGACAGGCGCTTGGGGCGTCGCCACGGCCAGGCGCTGGCGCAGCCCAGGGTCGCCAGCAGCATGTCCATGTGCGCGTCCCAGGGGTCGCCCTGCTGGCCGTTGTAGGACTCGGCCTGCTCCGGCGACAGCAGCACCGCGATCAGCCATTCGAGCCATTCGTAGAGCAGGCTGGCGCACATGATCGCCATCGTCGCCAGCACGAACGCCTGGCGCGCCGACAGCGCCGGCCAGCGTTGCCGCGCGTGCTCGCGCAGCGCCGGCGCGAAGCACAGCCCGAACAGCAGGTGGATCAGCCGGTCGGTGTGGTTGCGCTGCCAGCCGAACGCCGCATTCGGCGACCAGCCGCTCAGCGCGCGCAGCCACTGGTCGTAGGGCACGTTGGAATACAGCCAGTGCGCGGCGACGTTGTGCACGCTGATGAAGCCGCAGATCGCGGCGAAATGCGCGCTGCGCAGCGGCCAGCGGCGGTCGTGCCAGACCAGCCAGACGATACCCAGCACCGCCAGCGAGCTGTGCATCGCCTGTTCCGCAGGCCACAACGGGTGCACCCAGCTGGCGGCGAACACCGCCAGGGTCAGCGCCAGCCAGGCGCGCTTGGCCGCCGCCATGCGGCTCAGCCGATGTGCACGCGTTCGCCGGCGCCGGCCGCCACCACCGCGCCGATCTGCCAGTGCGCCAGGCCCAGCGTGTCCAGGCTGCGTTCCAGCGCGGCGACCTGGTCGGGCGCGGCCACCAGCACGAAGCCGATGCCGCAGTTGAAGGTGCGCCACATCTCGCTGTCGGCGACCGCGCCTTCGCGCTGCAGCCACTCGAACACCGGCGGCAGGGTCCAGGCGTTGGCGCGGATGTCCAGGCCCAGGCCGTCGGGGATGACGCGGATGATGTTCTCGGTCAGGCCGCCGCCGGTGATGTGCGCCATCGCGTGGATGCCGCCGGCGTGCTCGCCGCGCAGCAACGACAGGATCGGCTTGACGTACAGCGCGGTCGGCGCCATCAGCGCATCGGCCAGGGTGGTGCCGCCGACCTGCAGCTCGGCCGGGCGCCCGGCGCGGTCGTAGATGCGGCGGATCAGCGAATAGCCGTTGGAGTGCGGGCCGGAGGAGGCGATGCCGATCAGCACGTCGCCCTGGCGCACCTTGGCGCCGTCGAGCAGCTGCGACTTCTCCACCGCGCCGACGGTGAAGCCGGCCAGGTCGTACTCGCCCGGCGGGTACATGTCGGGCATTTCCGCGGTCTCGCCGCCGATCAGCGCGCAGCCGGCCAGTTCGCAGCCGCGGGCGATGCCGCCGACCACCGCCACGGTGGTCTCCACGTCGAGCTTGCCGGTGGCGAAATAGTCCAGGAAGAACAGCGGCTCGGCGCCCTGCACCAGCACGTCGTTGACGCACATGCCGACCAGGTCGATGCCGATGCTGTCGTGCCGGCCCAGCTGTTGCGCCAGCTTCAGCTTGGTGCCGACGCCGTCGGTACCGGACACCAGCACCGGTTCGCGGTACTTGCCGGACAGGTCGAACAGCGCGCCGAAACCGCCCAGCCCGCCCATCACCTCGGGGCGGAAACTGCGCTTGACCAAGGGTTTGATGCGTTCGACGACGGCATTGCCGGCATCGATGTCGACGCCGGCGTCGCGGTAGGTCAACGGGGCGGCGGCGGGGGGCTGGGAAGTGGTCACGGGCGGCGGCGTCGGCGGAAAGACGGCGATTTTAACAGGCCGCATTGGCGCTACGACCGCATTCGGGCAACAATTCGCCCCGGATACGCCGAGCAATGGAACCTTCGATGCGCCGCAGCCTTGCCTTACTCCTGTCTTTCGCGTTGTGCCTGCCCGCTGCGGCCGCCCTGGCCCAGGCCGGTCTGCGCACCGAAGGCGACGTTGCCGGTGCGCAAGGTCCCTACGATGCCGAGGTGCCGGTCAACAGCCAGAGCGAGGGCGACCGCAACGGCGCCCTGGCGCGCGCGCTGGGCGCGGTGCTCGGCAAGATCTCCGGCGACCGCGCCGTGATATCGCGGCCGGGGGTGACCCAGGCGCTGCGCAACGCCAAGAACTTCGTCGACAGCTACGACTACCGGCAGGACCAGGGCACCTCGCCGAGCGGCGCGCCGACCTTCCGCACCACCCTGATCGCGCGCTTCCGGCAGAGCGACGTCGACGGCCTGGCCGCCGCGCTCGGCCTGCCGCTGTGGCCGCAGCCGCGGCCCAAGCCGGTGCTGTGGCTGGCGATCGACGACGGCAGCGGCCCGCGCCTGGTCGGCGTGCAGCAGTCCAATGCCGCGCGCAGCGTGCTGGACCGCGCGATCGAGCGCGGCTACAGGCTCGGCCTGCCCACCGGCAGCGCCGCCGAGCAGGCGCTGGTCGGCGCGATCTGGCGCCAGGACACCGCCGCGGTGGCCAACGCCTCGTCGCGCTACAGCCCGCCGATGCAGCTGGTTGGCAAGCTGTACCGCGGCAAGGGCGGCGGCTGGACCGCGGACTGGGTGTTCATCGACAGCGGCAAGGTGCTGTCCAAATGGACGGTCAGCGATGCCGACGCGCGCCGCGCGATCGCCGCCGGCGCCGACGGCGCCGCCGATGCGCTGGTCAAGCGCTACGCCAAGGCCGCCAGCACCGGCCCGGCCGGGGTCTATCGGGTGGCGATCAGCGGCATCCGCAGCGCCGACGACTACCTGCGCGTGTCTTCGGCGCTGCAGAACACCTCGGTGGTGCGGCGGATCGTGCCGATCCAGGCCAGCGGCGATCGCCTGGAGCTGGACCTGGACCTGCTCAGTGGCGTGTCCGGGCTCAACCGCATGCTCGGCGCCGACAGCCCGCTGCAGCCGCTGACCACGCCGACCGAGGGCGGCCCGATCATCCTCAACACCGAGCGCACGGAGTACCGGCTCAAATGACGCTGTCCCCGGAAGCGGAAATCGCCCTGTTCCTGCGCCGCCTGAAATGGGCCGCGGTGATCCTGGGCGCGCTGTGGGTGGTGGCGCTGCTGGCGCCGATCCTGACCCCGTTCGTGCTGGCGCTGCTGCTGGGCTGGCTCGGCGATCCGCTGGTCGACCGCCTGGAGCGCGCCGGCCGCTCGCGCAACATGGCGGTGACGCTGGTGTTCGTGCTGATGCTGCTGTTGCTGGTGCTGGCGCTGCTGATCCTGGTGCCGATGCTGGAGCGGCAGATCGTCACCTTCATCGACGTGCTGCCGCAGGTGCGCGACTGGTTCACCAGCACTGCGATCCCTTGGGCCGAGCAGAAGACCGGATTGCAGCTGATGGCCTGGCTGGACCCGGAGCGGCTGATCGAATGGATCCGCGGCCACTGGCAGCAGGCCGGCGGCGTCGCCGCGACGTTCTTCGGCTACCTGTCGCGCTCGGGCTTCGCGATGGTCACCTGGGTGGTGAACCTGGTGCTGCTGCCGATCCTGACCTTCTACTTCCTGCGCGACTGGGACATCCTGGTCGAACGCGTGGCCGCGACCATCCCGCGCAACCACGTCGCCACGGTCGGCCGCCTGGCGCGGCAGTCCAACGACGTGCTGGGCGCGTTCATCCGCGGCCAGTTCCTGGTGATGCTGGCGCTGGGCGTGATCTACGCCGGCGGTCTGAGCCTGATCGGGCTCAATCTGGGCCTGCTGATCGGCATCATCGCCGGCCTGATCAGCTTCATCCCGTACCTGGGCGCGACCACCGGCATCCTGCTGGCGATCCTGGCGGCGCTGGTGCAGGCCAAGGGCTTCGACCTGCAACTGCTGATCCTGGTCGGGGTGGTGTTCACCGTCGGCCAGTTGCTGGAGAGCTACGTGCTGACCCCGCGCATCGTCGGCGACAAGATCGGCCTGCACCCGGTGGCGGTGATCTTCGCGGTGATGGCCGGCGGCCAGCTGTTCGGCTTCCTCGGCATGCTGCTGGCGCTGCCGGTGGCGGCGGTGGCCAACGTGCTGCTGCACTACCTGCACGAGCAGTACCGGCAGAGTGACCTGTACGCCGGCGACAAGCCGGCGATCCTGCTCGAGAACGGCGCCGAGCGCACGACGCTGATCGAACTGCCGCCGCGTAGCCCCGACCAGCCGTGAGCGTGCCGCAGCTGCCGTTGGCGTTGCGCTCGCCGCCGGAGCAGCGCCTGGACCGCTACGTCGGCGCGCCGGCGGGGCTGCTGGCGCAGTTGCAGGCGGTCGCCGATGGCCGCGACGTCGACTGGCTCTACCTGTCCGGCCCGGCCGGCACCGGCAAGACCCATCTGGCGCTGGCGCTGTGCGCGGCGGCCGAACAGGCCGGGCGCAGCGCCGCCTACCTGCCGCTGCAGGCCGCCGCCGGCCGCCTGCGCGATGCGCTGGAAGCGCTGGAAGGGCGCGACCTGGTCGCGCTGGACGGGCTGGAGGCGATCGCCGGGCAGCGCGAGGACGAAGTGGCGCTGTTCGATTTCCACAACCGCGCGCGCAGCGCCGGGGTGACTCTGCTGTACACCGCGCAGGCGATGCCCGATGGCCTGGCGCTGGGCCTGCCCGACCTGCGCTCGCGGCTGGCGCAATGCACCCGCATCGCGCTGTCGCCGCCGGACGACGCCGGCCGCGCCGCAGTGCTGCGCGAGCGCGCGCAACGTCGCGGCCTGGTGCTGGAGGATGCGGCGCTCGACTGGCTGCTGACCCACGCCGGCCGCGACCTGGCCGGCCTGATCGCGCTGCTGGAGCGGCTGGACCGCGAATCGCTGGCGGCGCAGCGGCGGGTGACGGTGCCGTTCTTGCGGCGGGTGTTGGAGGGGCCGGGACTCGGGACTCGGGACTCGGGACTCGGCAAAGGCTGAGCGCATCGGCGAACACCTGCTGCGGCTGCCGGCACGCTTTTTCCAAACCGAGGTCGATCGTCCGCCTTGCATTGCCCCTTTACGCTCTGAGCGTAAAGGGGCCTGGAACTCAGCTTTTGCCGAGTCCCGAGTCCCGAGTCCCGAGTCCCGCCTCCAACTCTGCCAGTCGCTGTGGCGTCCCCACATCGGTCCAGTGGCCGCGATGGTGCAGGCCGTGGATGCGGCCGGCAGCCATGTGCGCACGCAGGATCCGCGCCAGCGCGAAGCGCGGCGGCGTGGCGTGTTCCGCGATCGGCGGATCGAATGCCGCCTGCCAGTCGCGCAGCAGTTCCGGCCGATAGACGCCCACGCCGGCGTAGGTCAGCAGCGGCGCGCCGTCGCTGCGCAGCGTGGCGTCTGCATGTAGGGCGAAATCGCCGAGCGCGGCGTAGGCCGGCGGATCGACCATCACCAACTGCGCCAGCCCGGCCGGTTCCGGCGACAGCCGCGCGAAATCGAAATCGGTCCAGATGTCGCCGTTGACCAGCAGGAACGGCGCCGGCCCGAGCAGCGGCAACGCGTGCAGCATGCCGCCGCCGGTCTCCAGCGGCGTGGCGCCTTCGTAGGAATAGGCGATGCGCAGGCCGAACGCGCTGCCGTCGCCCAGCGCCTGTGGAAACTGCTCGGCCAGCCACGAGGTATTGATCACCACCTCGCGCACGCCGAGCGCGGCGAGCTTGCGCAGGTGCCACACGATCAACGGCGTGCCGCCCACCGCCAGCAGCGGTTTGGGCGTGCGTTCGGTCAGCGGCCGCATGCGCTCGCCGAAGCCGGCGGCGAAGATCAGCGCCTTCATGCGCCGGCCGCCGCGCGTTGCGCCAGCGCCGGCTTGATCCGCGTCTGCAGCAGCTGCGCCAGCGGTTGCAGCTGCGGATGTCGCGGCAGCACCTCGTCGAGATAGGCGACGAAGCGCGGCACGTTGTCCAGGTACCAGGCCTTGCCGTCGCGGTAGTTCAGCCGCGCGAAGATGCCCAGGTTCTTCATGTGCCGCTGCACGCCCATCCAGTCCGCGTCGCGCAGGAACTGCGCCAGCGGCGGCACGGCGATTCCTGCCTGCAAGGCGCGCGCGTGATAGCGCGCCAGCCACGCATCGACCCGCGCCAGCGGCCAGCTCACCGTGGTGTCCTTGAACAGGCTGACCGGATCGTAGGCGACCGGGCCGAGCACGCAGTCCTGGAAGTCCAGCACCGCCGGACCGTCGGCCACCGGCATCAGGTTGCGCGGCATGAAGTCGCGATGCACCAGCACCCGCGGCTGCGCCAGCGCGTTGTCCATCAGCCGGCGCTGCACCAGTTCCAGCGCGTCGAGGTCGGCGCAGTCCAGCTGCAGGTCCAGGTGCCGGCGCAGGAACCACTCCTCGAACAGGCCCGCATCGCGCTGCAGCAGCGCCTCGCCGAACACGCCCAGTTCCGGCGGCGGGGCGATCGCCTGCAACCGCAGCAGCTGCCCGAGCGCGGCGTCGAAATGCGCATCGGCCGAGGCGGCGTCCAGGCTCTGCGCCAGGGTCGGCCCGCCGAGGTCTTCCAGCAGCAGGAAGCCGGCGTCCAGGTCCTGCGCCAGCACCGCCGGCACGCGCACGCCGCCATGCTGCAGCAACGCGTGCATGCGCAGCCACGGCCGCACGTCCTCCAGGCCCGGCGGCGAATCCATCAACACGCGACTGGGGCCCGCGCCGTGGCTGCGCCAGTAGCTGCGCCAACCGGCGTCGACCGACGCGCGCTGCAGCGTCGCCTGCGCGTCGTCCAGCGTGGAGCGCGCCCACGCCAGACGCTGCGCGGCGCGCAGCTCGGGGGCTTCGGGAAGATCGGGACTGGAACTCATCGGCGCGCCGCGGCGGAAGTTAGCCGCACAGCGTAAACGCGCGGCGCCGGCATGGCGAGCCGCGCCGGGGACTTAGCGTTTGCCGAGGAACAGCCGCAGCAGCGCGAGCAGGGCGATGGCGCCGAGCAGCGCGCCGAGGAAGCCGGCCGGCTCGCCACGGCTGTACCAGCCCATGTAGTGGCCGAACCAGCCGGCCACCAGCGCGCCGGCGATCCCGAGCAGCACGGTGAACAGGCAACCGGAACGGCCGCCGCTCGGACCCAGGAAGCGCGCCAGCAGGCCGACCACGAAGCCGACCAGGATGACGTACAGCCAGCTGTCGCTGCCGAACAGGTTGTGCATGGAGGCGTACCGAAACGGGGAAGTGACGCCGATCGTGCCAGATTCGGCCGCGACGCGGCGTCCACGCAGGCACGGCCGGCGACGGCCTTAAGCGGCCGTGCAGGCGTGGCTTGCATACCCGCCGCGCCAGGCGCGGATCCGTTGCGCAGCGGCAAGGTCGCGGCCGCCGTCGCCGGCGGCCGCCACGCACTCAGCAGCAGCCGTGCTCGCCGTGCTGCTCGCCACCGGCCACCGCGGCGCTGCCGGTGGTCTCGCCGCGCACGCTGGCGGCATGATGCGCGGCGATCACCCGCGACACGCAGGCGGTGACCCGCTTGCCCATCGGGATGTGCAGGAACTCGTTCGGGCCGTGCGCATTGGAATGCGGGCCGAGCACGCCGGTGATCATGAACTGCGCGCCGGGGAACTTCTCGCCGAGCATGCCCATGAACGGGATCGAGCCGCCTTCGCCCATGTACATCGCCGGCTTGCCGAACGCCGTCTGCGAGGCGGCTTCGATCGCGTCGGTCAGCCACGGCGACTGCGCCGGCGCGTTCCAGCCCGAGGACGACTTCTCCAGCGCCAGCGACACCTCCGCACCGTACGGCGGATCGCGCAGCAGCACCTCCTTCAGCAGCTCGCCGGCGCGCTTGCCGTCCAGCGTCGGCGGCAGGCGCAGCGACAGCTTCACCGCGGTCTGCGGGCGCAGCACGTTGCCGGCCGAGGCCAGCGGCGGCAGGCCGTCGGCGCCGGTCACCGACAGGGCAGGGCGCCAGGTGCGGTTGAGCACCAGCTCGGTCAGATCCTCGTTCATCGGGGTCATTCCCGGCAGGAACGGGAACTTGCTGTAGACCTCGTCGCCGAGCACGTCGGCGACCTTGCGCGCCTGCGCCAGGCGCTCCTCGGGAATCTCCGCATACAGGCCGTCGACCGTGATCTTGCCGGTGGTCTCGTCCTCCAGCCGCGACAGCAGCTCGCGCAGCACGCGGAAGCTGGACGGCACCACGCCGGAGGCATCGCCCGAATGCACGCCTTCGCTGAGCACCTTGACGCTGAAGTTGCCGCCGGCCAAGCCGCGCAGCGAGGTCGTGCACCACAGCTGTTCGTAGTTGCCGCAGCCCGAATCCAGGCACACCACCAGCGACGGCTTGCCGATGCGCTCGGCCAGGTGGTCGACGTAGGCCGGCAGGTCGTAGCTGCCCGACTCCTCGCAGGCCTCGATCAGGATCACGCAGCGCGCGTGCGGGATGCCCTGGTCCTGCAGTGCCAGGATCGCGGCCAGCGAGCCGAACAATGCGTAGCCGTCGTCGGCGCCGCCGCGGCCGTACAGGCGGTCGCCCTTGAGCACCGGCGTCCACGGGCCCAGGTCCTCGTCCCAGCCGGTCATCTCCGGCTGCTTGTCCAGGTGCCCGTACAGCAGCACCGTGTCGGCGCCGGTCTCCGCGCCGGTGGCCGGCACCTCCAGGTAGATCAGCGGCGTGCGCCCTTCCAGCTGCACCACCTCGACCTGCAGGCCAGGGATCGCCTGCGCCCGCGCCCAGCGCTCCATCAGCGCCACCGCATCGGCCATGTAGCCGTGCGCGACCCAATCGGCGTCGAACATCGGCGACTTGTTGGGAATGCGGATGTAATCGACCAGTTGCGGGACGATGTCGTCGTCCCACTTCGTGCTCAGGAAACGGTCGATCTTGGCATTGTCCATCGTGGAACTCCGGGATTTGTCGCAAAAGAGATGGCCGCCATTCTACGCCGCGGCCCCCGTGTAGGGTTTTTCCTACACGTTGACGCGCCGTTTACCTGCTGTTTGGAAAGGGCGTTGGCGATAGGCTGTACCCATGTGGCGAGGGATGCTTTCGACACCGGCAGGAGAGGCCGGTGAAGTCCCCATCCAAGTCACAAGGAGTGTTGCCATGCAGTCTTTTATCGTGGTCCTGAAGTCTCTGGTCCTGGCGTTGCTGCTGACCGGTTCCGCGCTCGCCGCGGACAAGGTCAACATCAACTCCGCTAGCGCAGCGGAAATCGACCGGGTGTTGTTGAACGTGGGTGCCTCCAAGGCACAGGCGATCGTCGACTACCGACAGGCACACGGACCCTTCAAAAGCGCCGAGGACCTGGCGCTGGTGAAGGGAATCGGACTCAAGACGGTCGAACGGAACCACGACCGGATCGAAGTGGGAGCCACGAAGGCGACCACGCCGACGACAGCCAGGACGGCTGCCGCCAAGCCGGTGGAAAGGCGTTAAACGGATTTAAGCGTAAAGGGATTTACGGCAGTAAAGGGATTTAAGGGAAAGATACGGCTGGCGCAGGATGCGCGGTCGCGACCTCGCTGAGCAGGACGCGCAGGGGGGAGGCAGGAAGCCGACACGGACGTACATCGTCGCCCGGTGTTGCACACTGACGTGCAGCCGGGCGACGTTTTTTATGGGCGATGGTTTTTCGTGGCCGCAGGCGCTCGGTAGGCGCTCGGCAGGCGCTGGGCGCAAGTCGGGTGGCAAGGACGATTGCCGATGATGCCGTCCGGCGTTGGCCAAGGTTGCGTGCGGCTCCCTGTGCCTTCCACTGTGTCCTGTGCTGCCGCGTCGGATGCGCCGTTAGGGGCAGTTGGCCGCGCCGCGATTATTCCCTCAGCCGCATGGCGCTTGATCGCCTTCTGCCGCGTCGCGGATCCACCGTTGGGATTCGGTCTCCCACTTTGGCTGCAGGCCGCACTCGATACGACTGAGCGGTGCGGTTGGCGCGCTGCCCAGGCCAAACGGAAACGGCGTGCTGCCCATGCCGCTGCGTCCGGCCCTGCCGCGATCGGGCAGAATGCGCCGATGGACTGGAGCACGATTCCTTCGCGGGTCATTCCCGCCAACGACTACCGCCGCGAGCGCTGGCGCAACGGACTGGGCTGGACCCGGGAGATCCTGCGCCTGCCGCAGCCCGGCAGCGACGATTGGCTGCTGCGCCTGTCGATCGCCGAGATCGAACAGGATGCGGCCTTTTCCAGCTTCCCCGGCATCGACCGGGAACTGGTGCTGCTGCATGGCGCCGGGCTGCGCCTGCGCTTCGACGACGGCGCCGTGCATCTGCTGGAGCCGCCGTACGCGCGGCTGCGCTTCGCCGGCGAACGGCCGCTGCGCGGCGAACTGCTCGACGGCCCCACCCACGACTTCAACCTGATGTGGCGCCGAGACCGCCTGCGCACGCAACTGCTGCACCGGCCGCTGGTCGGGCCGATGCTGTTCTTCGCCGAGCCGGGAATCAGTTGGGTCGTTCATCTTCTGGCAGGCCAGGCGCAGTTCGATGCGGACTGCGGATTGCCGCCGCTGGCCGCCGGCGACAGCGCCTGGTTGGCGGCCAGCGCCAGGCAGCGCTTCGCTTTGAGCGGTGGCGGCGAGCTGCTGGCGATCCGTATCGAGCCGCTGTCGGCGCCCGCCGACTGAGCTTCCGGCGCCACGCGCGTGGCTCTTGCGGGGTTGCCGCCGAGCGCGTCCAATGCGCGAACGCGGCTATCCCGGAGCCGTGGACCGGAACGCACAGGTGGCCTCGGACAACAGCAGGTGGTTGGCAAACGTATTGGTGGTGGACGACGACGCGGCCTTGCGCGACCGGATTCGCGATTATCTGGCCCGTTTCAACTTGCAGGCGCACGACGCCGAAAACGGCGTGCAGCTGTATGCGCAGCTGGCGGCCGAGCGCTACGACGCGGTGCTGCTCAATGCCGGCCTCGGTGGCGGCGAAGGACTGAACCTGTGCCGGCAACTGCGCGACCGCGGCGGCATCGCGATCGTGATGATGGCCGACCAGGCCGAGCCGGTGGATCGCGTGATCGGCCTGGACCTGGGCGCGGACGACTACCTGAGCCGGCCGCTGGACCTGCGCGAATTGGTCGCGCGGCTCAACGCCGTGTTGCGGCGCACCCGTGCCGTGCCGGTGCAGCCGCCAGCGCAGGATGGCGCATGGCAGGTCGACGCCTACCGGCACCAGGCGGTGGCGCCGGACGGCCGCGCGATCCCGCTGTCGCCCAGCGAACTGCGGCTGATGGCGGTGTTCCTCGAGCAGCCCGGCAACGTGCTCAGCCGCGAGGACCTGCGTACGGCGATCGGCGAAGGCGACGGCAGCGTTCCGCAGGGCGGACGCGGCATCGATCTGCAGGTGTCGCGGTTGCGGCAGAAGCTGGGCGACGACCCGCTGGTGCCGCAGTGGATCCGCACCGTGCGCGGCAAGGGCTATCTGTTCGAGCCGCACCGGTTGGGCATGCCCGCCGCGCGCTGATCCGACGCCGCGTAGCGAGCGGGGGAAGAACGTCCCATCTCGCGCCAATAGTGCGAACGTCGCCGATGTCGGATTTTGCAGCGCCATTCGCAGTCTGTAGCGAACGGCGTGCCGCGTCGCGTTGTGGATGCGATTACCGGCCGCTGGCAGGCGCTGCGTGGTCCGCGCCGTGGTAACGCGCGCTCAGTACACGTCGCGCCGGTAGCGGCCTTCCAGCAGCAGGGTTTCCTTGCCCAGTCGCCCCAGCGCCTCCTCGAGCACCGCGTCCACGCCCGGGGCCATGCCGCGCAGGCTGCCGCAGACGTAGATCGCCGCGCCTTGCGCCACCCACTCGCGCAGGTCCGACGCGGCCGCGCGCAGGGCGTCCTGCACGTAACGGTGGGCACTGGCGTCGCGCGAGAACACCGCATCCAGCCGTTGCAGCGCGCCGTGCGCCAGCCAGGTACGCAGTTCCTCGCCGTAGTGGTCGTCGTGGGCGGCGTGGCGTTCGCCGTACAGCAGCCAGGTGCGGGTGGCGGCTGCGTCGATGCGCGCGCGCAGGTGCGCGCGCAGCCCGGCGATGCCGGTGCCGTTGCCGATCAGGATCAGCGGCCGTGCCGGATCGGCGGGCGGATGGAAGTTTGGGTTCGGGCGCAGCCGCAGGGCGATCTCGGCGCCGATCGGCGCTTCGTCGCACAGCCAGCCGCTGCCCAGGCCGGGCGTGCCGTCGGCGCGCAGCGCGCGGCGCAGCAGCAGGCGCAGCGCGCCGTCGCTGGGCATCGAGGCGATCGAGTATTCGCGGTGCGGCAGCGGCTGCAGCTGCGCGGCCAGCGCCGCCGGCGCGACGCCGGCGGCCTGCGCCGGCTCCGGCAGGTGGCTGCGTGCCAGCAGCGCGGCCAGCGTCGTCGGCGCCTGGCCGGGACGCTGCACTGGCGCCGCGCCATCCAGGCCGCTGGCCTGCAGCCAGGCCTGCACCGCGGCGTCGCCATGGCACGGCCCGACTTCGGCCAGGTCGCCGGCCTGCCACGCGGGCAGGGCGCCGTCGGCGGGCAGCAGCGCCAGCTCGAACACCGCGCCGCCGACGCTGCCGGGATTGCACAGGCGCCGCTGCTGCAGCTGCCAGCGCTGGTAGGCCGGTGGCGTCCAGTCGGGCTGTTCGCTGCCGCCGGCGAGCTGTCCCAGCAATTGCTGCCAGTGGCGCAGCGCGGCGTCGTCGGCGTTGTCCACGTCGATGCGGTCGAACAGCGGATGCGCGCCGTGCTGGCGCAGCCAGGCGTCGAGTCGGCGGCCAAACGCGCAGAAGTGATCGTAGCGGCGATCGCCCAGCGCCAGCACCGCGTAGCGCAGCTGCGGCAGCGCCTGCGGTTGCGCCATCGCCTTGCGCAGGAACGGCAGCGCGTGATCGGGCGGATCGCCTTCGCCGCTGGTGCTGACCACGAACAAGGCCTGGCTCGCGCCGGCCAGTTCGGCCGCGTCGACCTTGTGCAAGGGCAGCACGCGCACCGCCTGGCCCGCCGCGCGCAATGCCTCGGCACTGCGCAGCGCGAGTTGCTGGGCGAAGCCGGTCTGGCTGGCCCAGGCCAGCAGCAGCGGCGCGTCGGCCTGCTTGCCGCTGCCGCGCACGCCGCGACGGCCGCGCCACCACAGCCACAGGCAGGCCGCCGCGTACGTCGCCGTCGCTAGCGCTGCGTACAAAATGCGCTGTTGCGACGGCGCGCCGGTCCACCATGGCTGCGGGTGCAGCCGCAGCAGTGCATAGCCGATCGCGCCCAGCAGGGCGAAGGTCGCCGCGTGACCGACGACGTTCCAGTTGCGTTGCGACCGCGGCCGCGTCATGCGTCGAGCAGCGCGGCGAAGGCGCTGCTGAGTCGCTCCTGCACGCGCTGGCCGTCGCGCAGCAGGAAGCGTGCCGCCAGTCCCTCGCGTTCGGCGCAGGCCAGGCCGGCGTCGGCGCCGAGCACGCTCAGTGCGGTGGCCCAGGCATCGGCGCGCATCACGTCGGCGGCGACCACGCTGACCGCCGCCAGCGACGCCGCGATCGGAGTGCCGCTGCGCGGATCCAGGGTATGGCTGTAGCGCTGGCCGTCCTGTTCGAAGCGGTGCCAGCGATCGCCGGAGGTGGCGACCGCGCGGCCGTCCAGCGCCAGCACCCGTGGCGGCGTCGCGGCCTGCGCGTCCTCGTCCGGCGCCGACTCGACCAGCACCCGCCACGGTTGTCCGTCGGGCTTGCGGCCGTAGCCGTAGAGTTCGCCGCCGACCTCGACCAGCGCGCTGGCCACGCCCTGCGCCTGCAGTTCGCGCACCGCCAGGTCCACGCCGTAGCCTTTGGCGATCGCCGAAAAATCCAGGCGCAGGCCGCCGGGCTGGCGCAGCGTGCCGTCGGCCTCGTCCAGCAGAAGCTGCCGCCAGTCGCCGGCGGCGCGCGCCTGGCGCAACGCCTGCGCATCGGGCACGCGGCGGCCGCCGGCGTCGGCGCCGAAGCCCCACAGGCCTAGCACCGCGCCGATGGTGGGATCGAACGCGCCGTCGCTGCGCCGGGCGATGTCCAGCGCGCAGCGCAGCACCTCGGCGAATGCAGCCGGCAGCGCGTGCACGCTGTCGGCCGCGGCGCGGTTGTAGCGGCTGATGTCCGAGTCCGCTTCCCAGGTGCTCATCTGCGCGACCACCCGGTCCAGTTGCGCCTGGATCGCCGCGTGCAGCGGATGCAGGTCGCGGCGGCGGCGCAGCACCAGCTTCGCGCTCCAGGTGGTGCCCATGCTCCGCCCGCCGAGCGTGGCGATCTCGGTGTCGGCGTCGGCCTGCAGTGCGGACGGCATGCTCATGCCGCCGGCGCTCGCCCTGCGCAGCGCGTGCGCGCGGCGCCCTGCGCTGGACGGCGAGGGCTCACTGCGGCAGCACTTCCAGCGTCGCCACGTAGCTGAGCCGGCGCTGCTTGGCCTGCGGCAGCGAGGTCTTGGTGTCCTCGCTGGTGGTCTGCAGCCAGTACATGCCCGCTTCCGGCCAGGTCACGCTGAAGCCGCCCTGCGCGTCGGTGATGAGCTTCAGTTCGTCCTGCGCGTTGCGGTAGCGGGTACCGCCGCGCACGATCTCCACCGCCAGCCCCGCGGCTGGCTTGCCGTCGATCTGCAGCTTGAAGCTGGCCTTCTCGCCGGCGAACAGGTCGTTGGGATGGGTCACCGGCACCAGTTCCAGGCCCTTGCCGCTGGGCTTGAGCGCGGTCTGGTTGGGCGCGCCGTTGGTGACGAAGGTCTCCACCCGGCCCAGCGACTGCGACACCTGCAGGTCCTTGGCGTCCTTCGGCACTTCGCTGGCGAAGCTGGCGGCGTTGCCGCGCCAACGCTTGCGCTGGCCGTTCTCGTTCCAGTTGGCGAACAGGCCGTCGTTGACCAGGGCCAGGCGATAGGTACCGGTCTGCACCAGTTCCAGGTCGAACACGCTGCGGTACTTGCCGGTGGCCGGGTTCTGCGGCTGCACCGCGCTGCCGTCGGGCGCGGTGATGGCCAGGGTGTCCAGGCGCAGCGGCACGTGGTTGAAATAGAACAGGTCGTTGGACACCGCCGCATCCACGGTGATCCACGGCCGCTCGCCGGCGAGCACGGTCTGCGAGGGTTGCAGCCAGGCCTTGTGGGCTAGGGCGGAGAACGGCAGGACCGCGGCGATGGCCAGCGCCAGCACGAGAGAACGCTTCATGGACTTGCTCCTTGCGAGGAAAAAGGGGATCACGGCTTGACGCTCAGGCGCACCGCGCCCAGTTCGCTGCTGCCTTGCGCGCTGCCGGTCGTGGCGGCCTTGGCCGGCCAGGCGAACGGGATCTTCAGCAGCTCGCGGCCGCCGACCTCGCGCGCGGCCTCGACCACCAGCGTGTACTGGCCCGGTGCCAGGCCCTTGAGCTGCTGCGCGTCGGTGAAGGCCAGCGCGTGCTTGCCGGCCGGGCGGGTCGGGCCGCTGACGCCGTCCACCGGCATCTGCAGGGTGCGGCCGCTGCGCCGCCACCACTGGCGCAGGTCCGGCAGCCACTTGGTGCCGTGGCCTTCGGCGGTGTCCTTGGACTGGTACCAGACCGCCAGGTTGCGCGCGACCTGCTGGTCGGCGCCCTCCACCCAGATCGCGACGTAGGGACGGTGATATTCGGCGACGTTGAGCTTGGGGATCTCCACGTCCAGTTCCAGCGTGGCCGCATACGCGGGCATCGACAGCAGGCCGCTCAGGGCGATGGTCAGGGTGACGCGCATGCGGGGCTCCAGGGTGGTGAGAGGAACGGTTCGGGAAGATCGGCGAAACAACTCAGTGGATCAGCAGCAGGGCGATCAGCAGCGGGATCAGCAGGCCCAGCCCGACCAGCGGCCAGGTCATGCGCCGCTGCCGCGCATGCAGCTGCAACAGGAACAGCCCGGTGATGCAGAACACCAGGCAGGCCACCGCGAACAGGTCGATGAACCAGCCCCACGCGGGGCCGGTATTGCGGCCCTTGTGCAGGTCGTTGAAGTAGGAGATCCAGCCGCGGTCGGTGCGTTCGTACTCGACCGCGCCACTGCCGCGATCGATGCTCAGCCAGGCGTCGCTGCCGGGACCGGGCAGCGCCAGGTACACCTCGTCGGCTGACCATTCGGCCGGGCGCCGGCCCAGGCTCAACCCCAGTTCGCGCTCTAGCCAGGCCGACACCGGCCGCGGCAGCGGCGCATCGCCATCGGCCTGGCCGCCGAGCCGCTGCAGCAGCGTTGCCGGCAATTGCGCGGTGCGGTTGAGCACCTGCGGCTTGGCCTCGATGCGCGCGGCATGGTTGAGGGTCAGCCCGCTGGCGGCGAACAGCAGCATGCCGATCAGGCACAGCGCCGAGCTGATCCAGTGCCACTGGTGCAGCGTGCGCAGCCAGAAGCCGCGGCGCTGCTGCGCCGTGGCCAGGTCGGGAGAGGAGGAGTCGGACAACGCGGCAGTCGGGTGGAGTGGGCGGAATGCATTCTAGATGAGAATTTGTCGCAATTACGTGCGCGGCCGCTGCCGCCTGCGCATCCGGGAATGGTCTGCGCCAGACATCAACGCATCGGCACCGCGCGCGTTGACCGTCCGCGTCAGGTCTCCGACCAGTCGCGCAGCAGGTTGTGGTAGACGTTGCTCAGCCGCAGCAGCGACGCGCTGTCGGCCTTGGCCGCGGTCAGCGCCTGGATCGAGGTGTCCAGTTCCAGCAGCAACTGCCGCCGGCTGGCGTCGCGCACCAGGCTCTGCACCCAGAAGAACGAGGCCAGGCGCGCGCCGCGGGTGACCGGCAGCACGCGGTGCAGGCTGCTGGACGGATACAGGATCAGGTCGCCGGCCGGCAGTTTCACTTCGTGCTCGCCGTAGGTGTCGCTGATGACCAGTTCGCCGCCGTCGTACTCCTCCGGCGCGGACAGGAACAGGGTGCAGGACAGATCGGTGCGCAGGGTCAGCGCCGGCTGCGTGGCGGTGGCGGCCAGGGTCATCACCGAGCCGTCGACGTGGAAACCGTACTCGCCGCCGCCCTCGTAGCGGTTGAAGCGCGGCGGGACCGTGCGCAGCGGCAGCGCCGCGGCGAAATACAGCGGGCTGCGCGCCAGCGCGTTGAGCACCGCCTGGCCGAGTTCGTGCTTGAGCGGCGAGGCGTCGGGCAGTTGCCGGTTGCGCTTGACCTGCGCGCCCTGGGCGCCGACCGTCTCGCGGCCGTCGGTCCAGTCGGCGCCGTCGAGCGCCTGGCGGAAGCGCGCGAGCTCGTCGGCGCCGAGGATGTCGGGGATGTGCAGCAGCATGGGTCGCTCCGGCAACGTCCGCCCTCCGTGCGGAAGGCGGACGTTGCCCGTCGGTGGGCGCAGCCGCGGTCAGAACTTGATGTTGGCCGTCAGCATCGCCGAGCGCGGCGCGCCGGGCGTGTAGCGGAAGCCGCTCTTGTTGATGGCCGCGACGTAGTCCTTGTCGAACACGTTGTACACGTTCAGGCGCAGATCGAAGTGGTCGTTGATCGGATAGGTCACGACCGCGTCCCATACGGTATACGACTTGACGAACGCCGGCGTGCCGACCGCGCCGTCGGTGCCGCGCTTCATCTCGCCGGAGTAGCGGGCGCCGCCGCCGACGGTCAGGCCGAACGGCAGGGTGTAGGTGGTCCACGCGGTGAACGCGCTGTCCGGCGTATAGGCCAGGTCGGTGCTGCCGTCCTGCGACACCTTGGCGCCTTCCAGCACCTGCGCGTCGAGCTTGGTGTAGCCGGTGGAGATCGCCCAGTTGTCGCTGATCTTGCCGACCGCCGACAGCTCCACGCCCTTCACCCGCTTCTCGCCGGTCTGGTAATAGAGCCCGTCGCTGCCCTGTGCGATTTCGTTGCTGACGTCGGTCTGGAACAGCGCCATGGTCACGAACAGGCCGTCGTCCAGGAAGTTCCACTTGGTGCCGATTTCGGCGGTCTTGGCCTTCTGCGGATCGAAGCGCGGGTTGTTGGCGTTGTTGGCCGAGGCGCTCAGCTCCAGCGCGCTGCCGCCGGGAGGCTGCTGCGAGATCGCATAGTTGGCGTACAGGCTGACGTTCTCGGCCGCCTTGTAGACCGCGCCGAGCTTCCAGCTGAACAGCGTATCGGAGATGTCCGCGTCCACGCCGACCGCGGTGGTGCAGGGCACCGCGGTGGAGGTGGCGGTGGTGCAGGTCAGGCTGTCGAAGTCGGTCTTGTAGCGGTCCGCGCGCACCCCGGCGGTGACCAGGAAGCTGTCGCCGAACTTCAGCGTGTCGAAGGCGTAGGCCGAGAACGTGGTGGTAGTGCCCTTGCTGTGCGCGCCGTTGCGCGCGGTGACCAGCGGCGTGGTGTTCCAGTCCGGGGCGTACAGGTTGGCCGGGTTGGCGGCCAGCCAGGCGGCGCGGTCGACGATGTTGTGGCCCCAGCTCTCCAGTTCCTCGCGCGTGGCTTCCACGCCGGTGCTGAGGTTGTGCTGCACCGCGCCGGTGGCGAAGTCCACGCGCAGGTTCAGCTGGTCGGTGACGATGGTGTACTGCTGGTCCTTGAAGGTGGGCAGGCTGCGCGTCACCGTCCAGGTCGAGGTGTCGGCCGGGTTCGGCGTGCGCAGGTTGGCGGTGTTGGGCATGAACGCGAACAGCAGGTAGTCCTGCTCGTTGCGGCCCCAGCGCGCGGTATTGGTCAGCTTGACCGTGTCGGAGAAGTCGTGCTCGAAGCGGAAGGTCGCCATCTTCGCGGTCACGTCGTCATGGTCGTAGCGGGTGCCGTAGAAGTTCTCGCTGTCCACGCGCGGGGCGGTGGACAGCCACGGACGCGCGGGGTCTGGCGAGGAGTAGCCGGGCAGGCCGATGGTCGCCACGCCGCCGTCGGGCACGTTGTCCTGCTTCACGTACAGCAGGTCGAGGAAATAGCGGGTGTCGCTGCCCAGGCCGAACGCCAGCGAGGTGGCCAGGCCCCAGCGCTTGTTGTTGACCTGGTCGCGGCCGATCGCGTCGCTGTCCTGGCCCACCACGTTCACCCGCAGCGCGCTGCTGGCGCCCAGGGTCTGGTTCCAGTCCGCGGTCACGCGGCGCTGGTCGTCGGTGCCGCCGGACAGCGCGCCGCTGACCGAGTCGGTCAGGTTCGCCTCCTTGGTCACCAGATTGATCGCGCCGGTCGGCGCGCTGCGGCCGTTGTCGGTGCCGGCCGGGCCCTTGGCGACTTCGATCTGCTCGATGTTGAACACGTCGCGCGAGATCGAGCCCAGGTCGCGCACGCCGTCGACGAAGATGCTGCTGGAGCTGTCGAAGCCGCGCATGTAGATCGCATCGCCGGTGGTGGTGTTGCCGTTCTCGCCGACGTAGAAGGTGCCCACGCCGGGGCTGTTGCGCAGCGCCTCGGTGAGCGTGGTGGCGCCCTGCTCGTTGAACAGGTCCTTGCTGATCACGTTGATCGTCTGCGGGGTGTCGATCAGCGGCTGGGTGAACTTGGGCGAGGCCGGCGCTTCCACCAGGTAGCGCTTGGCGCGCTGCGCCTCGACGTCGACCTTGCCGAGGGTGGTCGGCTGGTCGGCCGCGGCATCGGCGGCGAGCGCGTGGGAGGACAGCAGGCTCAGCCCGCCCAGCAGCGCGGCGGCGGTGAGGGTCTGCGCGGACACCTGGCGAGAAACGGCGTGCTTGCGGCTCTTGATCGGAGAGGTCATGGACGGTTCGGCTATGCAGGAAGAAAGGGTGGTCCGCAGCGCACGCAGCCGTGCCCGGAGGGCAGGTCGTACGCAAGGTCGGGGTGACCAGATGGCGGGTCGCCGCTGGTCACTTTGACGTGGACATTCCGCCTATTTCCGCGCAAATGCGAATTGTTTGCAATACCTTTCGTGTATTGCACCGCATGGCGAGGGGAAGCGGTCGCTTCCGATACCGGCCGCGCCATGGCCTTTTTCTGTCTCTAACTTTATGAAAGGAAAGAGATTTCGCCCGTTTGGCCAGGCGCTTGGTCAGTCGCGGTCGTCGCGGGTCCAGATCCCGCCGTGTTCGGACTTCACCGGGAACTTGGGCACCGGGCTGTAGGCCGGTGCGCACAACGGGCGGCCGTCGCGGATGTCGAAGCGGGCGCCGTGCAGCACGCACTCGATGCTGCCGGCGGCGGCATCGAAGCTGCCGGGGGACAGTTCGTAGTCCTCATGGCTGCAGCGGTCTTCCAGCGCATAGAACGTGCCGTCGAAATTGAACACCACGATCGGCGTGGCGGTGACTTCGTCCCACACCGTGGCCATCTCCCCCGGCAGCAGCGCGCCGTCGGCGCAGACGAAGGTCCAGGTCTCGCTCATGCGGCGTCGCCCAGCGGCTTCTCCAGCAGCTCGAAGCGCAGGTCGTCGCGCTTGGGCGCGCCGAAGCGCGCGTCGCCGTAAGGAAAGGGCTTCTTGATCCCGGTGCGGCGGTAGCCGCGGCGCTCGTAGAACGCGATCAGTTCCTCGCGCGCGTCGATCACCGTCATCTGCATGACCGGCAGGCGCCATTCCTGCCAGGCGATGCGCTCGGCCTCGGCCAGCACGGTCTTGCCCAGGCCGCCGCCCTGCGCCTGCGGCTGCACCGAGAACATGCCGAAATAGCCGGCGCCATTGTCGTCGGCGATGTGCGCGCAGGCGACCAGCGCGCCGTCGCGCTCGGCCAGCAGCACCAGGCTGCGCGGACGCAGGATGTCGGCGCGCAGCACCTCGTGGTCGATGCGGTTACCGTCGAGCAGATCGGCCTCGGTGGTCCAGCCGACGCGGCTGCTGTCGCCGCGGTAGGCCGAGGTGACCAGGGCGGCGATGGCGTCGATGTCGGCGACGGTGGCGGTGCGGAAGGTGAGGGTGTGCATGGGGGGATTTTAGCCTGGCGGCCGGGATTCGGGAGTGGGATTGGGGATTCGCCAAGGCGGCGCTTTTACGAATCCCCAATCCCGAATGCCCAATCCCCGCTCATCAGCCCAACAACTTCCGCACCTTCAGCAACGCCTCCACGAAGCGCTCGATCTCCGCATGCGTGTTGTAGAACGCCAGCGAGGCGCGGCAGGTGGCGGCGACACCGTAGAACTGCAGCAGCGGATGCGCACAGTGCTGGCCCGAGCGTATCGCCACGCCTTCCAGGTCCAGCAGCGTGGCCAGGTCGTGGGCGTGCGCGCCCTCGACCAGGAACGACACCACCGCGGCCTTGCCGGGGGCGGTGCCGAAGATGCGCAGCCCGTCGATCTTGTGCAGTTCCTCGGTGAAATGCGCCAGCAGTTCGGCCTCGCGCGCTTCCACGTGCTGCAGGCCCAGCGCGGTGAGGTAGTCCACCGCCGCGCCCAGGCCGACGAAGCCGGCGATGTTCGGGGTGCCGGCCTCGAACTTGTGCGGCGGGTCGTTGAACACGGTGCCGTCGAAGCTGACTTCCTTGATCATCTCGCCGCCGCCGATGAACGGCGGCATCGCCTGCAGGTGCTCGCGCCGCGCCCACAGCGCGCCGGTGCCGGTGGGGCCGCACATCTTGTGTCCGGTGATGGCGTAGAAGTCGCAGCCGATCGCGGCCACGTCCAGGGCGCGGTGCGGTGCGGCCTGCGAGCCGTCGATGACGCTGACGATGCCGCGCTTGCGCGCCTCGCGGCAGATCTCGCGCACCGGGTTGACCGTGCCCAGCACGTTGGAGACGTGGGTCAGCGCCAGCAGCTTCACGTCCGGGGTCATCGCCTTGCGCAGCGCGTCCAGGTCCAGCGCGCCATCGGCGGTGATCTCGGCGACCTTGACGGTGGCGCCGGTGCGCTGCGCGACCAGCTGCCACGGCACGATGTTGGCGTGATGCTCCATCCGCGACACCAGGATGCTGTCGCCGGCCTTCAGCCGCGGCAGCGCCCACGAATAGGCCACCAGGTTGATCGCGAAGGTGGTGCCGCTGCACAGCACCAGTTCGTCGGCGCGCACGTTGAGGAAGCGCGCCAGCTTGCTGCGCGCGCCTTCGTAGGCGTCGGTGGCCTCGGTGCCGAGCGCGTGCACCGCGCGGCTGACGTTGGCGTTGTAGCGGCGGTAGAACTCGTCCAGCGCGGCGATCACCTGCAGCGGCTTCTGCCCGGTGTTGGCGTTGTCGAAATAGATCAGCGGCTTGCCGTGCACCTGCCGCATCAGCAGCGGGAAGTCGCTGCGGATCTTGTCCCAGTCCGGCGCCGGCGCCGGCGCCGCGTCGAGCGTGGCCGCGCTGCTCATGCCACGCCTGCGGCGACCAGCGCCTGGTCCAGGCGCGCGACCAGGAACTCGGCCAGCGGCGCATCCAGCACGCGCAGCGGTTCGTGGCAGAACGCGGCGGTCAGCAGCTGTTGCGCACGCTCGCGCGGCAGCCCGCGCGAGCGCAGGTAGAACAGCGCGTTTGCGTCGAGCTGGCCGACGGTGGCGCCGTGCGCGGCCTTGACCTCGTCGGCGTCGATCACCAGCACCGGCTGGGTGTCGATCTCGGCGTCGGCGGACAGCAGCAGATTCTTGTTGGACAGGTTGGCATCGCTGCCGTCGGCGCCCTGGCGGATGTGGATGCCGCCATGGAACACGACGCGACTGCGCGCCGCGGCCACGCCGCGCCACAGCAGTTCGCAGGCGGTGTCGCGGGCGATGTGCTCGATGCCCAGGCGGGTGTCGATCTGGCGGCGGCCGTTGCCCAGCAGCACGCCGTTGGCGACCAGCAGCGCGTTGTCGCCTTCCAGGCGCACGTTGAGCTCGTGCCGCGACAGCGCGCCGCCCAGTTCCAGGTCGATGCGCCGGTACTGCGCGTCGCGCGCCAGCACCGCATCGGTGCGCAGCAGCGCGGTCACGCCGGATGCGTCCGCCTGCACCCGCGCGTGCGCCAGCTGCGCGCCGGCGGCCAGGTGCACGTGCGCCAGGGTATTGCTCAGGTGCGCGGCCTCGCCCAGGTGCAGGTGATGCTCGACCAGCGACAGCGCCGCATCCTGGCGCAATTCGACCAGGTGGCGATGGTGCCAGGCATGGTCGCCGGCGCCGGCGGTGGACACGAACACCAGGTGCAGCGGCACCGCGACCCGCACGCCGGCATCCACGCGCAGCACGCTGCCTTCGTCGGCCAGCGCGGCGTTGAGCTGCGCGAACACCTCGTCGCTGCGCTCGAAGCGGCGGCCGAGGAAGCGCATCGCATCGTCGCCGCTGCGCAGGATCGTGGACAGGCGCTGCAGCTCGACGCCGTCCGGCAGCCCGCCCAGATCGGACAGCGCATCGCTGGCGCGGCCGTTGACGAACGCCAGCCGCGGCGCGGGAATGCCGGCGACGATGGACGCGTCCACCATCGGGGCCGCGCTCGGTGCCGGGCTGAAGCTGCGCCGCTCCAGCGCGCGCAGCGAGGTGTACTTCCACGCCTCGCTGCGCGGGCCGGGCAGGCCGTCGCGCAGCGCCTGTTCCAACGGCGCACGGCGTGCGCCGTCGCCGCGGAAGGCCGCAGCCAGGGAGTCGAGCAGCGCGCTCATCGGACCGTCGCCTCCGGCGCCACACGGTCCTTCAACCATGCGTAGCCGTGCGCTTCCAGTTCCAGCGCTAGTTCCGGGCCGCCGCTCTGCACGATGCGGCCGTCGGCCAGCACGTGCACCACGTCCGGCTTGATGTAGTCGAGCAGGCGCTGGTAATGGGTGATGACCAGGAACGCGCGCTCGGGCGAACGCAGCGCGTTGACGCCCTCGGCGACGGTCTTCAGCGCGTCGATGTCCAGGCCGCTGTCGGTTTCGTCGAGGATCGCCAGCTTCGGCTCAAGCACCGCCAGCTGGAAGATCTCGTTGCGCTTCTTCTCGCCGCCGGAGAAGCCTTCGTTGACGCCGCGGTGCAGCAGTTCGTCCTTCAGGTGCAGCACGGCGAGCTTCTGCCGCACCAGCTTCAGGAACTGCATCGAATCCAGTTCGGCCTCGCCGCGCGCCTTGCGCTGCGCGTTGAGCGCGGCGCGCAGGAAGTAGGTGTTGTTGACGCCGGGAATCTCCACCGGGTACTGGAAGGCCAGGAACAGGCCGGCCGCGGCGCGTTCCTCCGGTTCCAGCTCGAGCAGGTCGCGGTCTTCGAAGCGCACGCTGCCTTGGGTCACCTCGTAGCCGTCGCGGCCGGCGAGGATGTTGCCCAGCGTGGACTTGCCGGCGCCGTTCGGACCCATGATGGCGTGCACCTGGCCGGGCTGTACCTGCAGCGACAGCCCCTTGAGGATGTCCTTGCCGGCGACGGAAGCGTGGAGGTTTTCGATGTTGAGCATGGAGATGATGGTCCGTCAGAATTCTTGTCTAGCCCCTCTCCCGCCGGGAGAGGGGTTGGGGTGAGGGTAGGGGCGAAGCCTCATGGAATTCAGGCGCGCGAGGCTTCGCCCCTACCCTCATCCGGCGCTTCGCGCCACCTTCTCCCGATGGGAGAAGGGTAAGGCGTCAGCCGACGCTGCCTTCCAGCGACACTTCCAGCAGCTTCTTGGCTTCCACCGCGAACTCCATCGGCAGTTCGCGGAACACCTGCTTGCAGAAGCCGTCGACGATCATCGACACCGCATTTTCCTGGTCGATGCCGCGGGCGCGGCAGTAGAACAGCTGGTCGTCGCTGATCTTGGAGGTGGTGGCCTCGTGCTCGACCGTGGCGGTGGGATGCTTGACCTCGATGTACGGGAAGGTGTGCGCGCCGCACTGCTTGCCGATCAGCAGCGAATCGCACTGGGTGTAGTTGCGCGCGCCCTCGGCGCTGCGCTCCATCTTGACCAGGCCGCGGTAGGTGTTCTGGCCACGGCCGGCACTGATGCCCTTGCTGACGATCTTGCTCTTGGTGCGCTTGCCGATGTGGATCATCTTGGTGCCGGTATCGGCCTGCTGGCGGTGATGGGTCAGCGCCACCGAGTGGAACTCGCCGACCGAGTCGTCGCCGAGCAGCACGCAGGAGGGATACTTCCAGGTGATCGCCGAGCCGGTCTCGACCTGGGTCCAGGTGATCTTGCTGCGCGCGCCGCGGCATTCGCCGCGCTTGGTCACGAAGTTGTAGATGCCGCCGACGCCGTTCTCGTCGCCCGGGTACCAGTTCTGCACGGTCGAATACTTGATCTCCGCGTCTTCCAGCACCACCAGCTCGACCACCGCCGCATGCAACTGGTTCTCGTCGCGCATCGGCGCGGTGCAGCCTTCCAGGTAGGACACGTACGCCTTGTCCTCGCACACGATCAGGGTGCGCTCGAACTGGCCGGTGTGGCCGGCATTGATGCGGAAGTAGGTGCTCAGTTCCATCGGGCAGCGCACGCCCTTGGGAATGAACACGAAGCTGCCGTCGGAGAACACCGCCGAATTGAGCGCGGCGAAGTAGTTGTCGCCGACCGGCACCACGCTGCCCAGGTACTGCTTGACGATCTCCGGGTGTTCCTTGATCGCCTCGGACATCGAGCAGAAGATCACGCCCTTCTCGGCCAGTTCCTTGCGGAAGGTGGTGCCGACCGAGACCGAGTCGAACACCGCGTCCACCGCCACGCCGGCCAGCTTGGCGCGCTCGTGCAGCGGCACGCCGAGCTTGTCGTAGGTGTCCAGCAGTTCCTTCGGCACGTCGTCCAGCGAGGCGTACTTGGGACCCTTCGGCGCGGAGTAGTAGCTCAGCGCCTGGAAATCGATCGGCGCGATGTTGAGCTTGGCCCAGTGCGGCATCGGCATCTTCAGCCAGTGCCGGTAGGCGGCCAGGCGCCACTCGGTCATCCACTCCGGCTCGTCTTTCTTGACGGACAGGGCGCGCACGACGTCCTCGTTCAAGCCGGGCAGGAACGAATCGGATTCGATGTTGGTGATGAAGCCGGCGTCGTAGCGACGTCCCAGCCGTTCCAGGATTTCAGCGTTTTCGGTGGCCATGGGGGCTGCCTACAGGTCAGGTGGTCGCGAAACGCACGGCGATCGGGCGCCGTCTGGTTTCGCCGGAAGAGGGAAGCGGGTGCAGCATCTGCGCCAGGGTCACGCCGCGCAGCGCGTCGGCGACCACGTCGTTGATCAGCCGCCAGTTGGAGCGCACGCCGCATTTCTGGGCGATGCTGCACTGGCTTTCCTGGTGGCTGCATTCGGTGATCGCCAGCGGGCCTTCCATCGCCTCGACGATCTGGATCAGGGTGATGGCGTCGGCCGGTCGCGCCAGCCGATAGCCGCCGTGCACGCCGCGCAGGCCTTCGACCAGCCCGGCCTGGGCCAGCGGCTTGAGCAGCTTGCTGACGGTGGGCGGCTCCAGCCCGGACTGCTCGGCCAGTTCGGTCGCGCTCAGCACCTCGCCCGGACGCGCGGCAAGCACGGTCAGCACGACGGTGGCGTAATCGGTCAACTTGGTGACGCGGAGCATGCGGAAACAGTCGGATTTCAATGCGGACCGAAATTGTACTCTTTTGCGGCGGCGGCGTCCAAGCCGCTCGTTCATGATGCTTTCTATCGGTGCCATCGCCGGCGGCGATCGGCGGGGCTTGGGATCGCCGCCGATGTGCGCCAGAATCACCGCTTTCCCGTTCCGGACCGCCGCATGCCCCGCAAGATCGCCGCCCGCAAGTCCCGTATCCATGGCAATGGCGTGTTCGCCGTACTGCCGCTCAAGAAAGGCGAGCGGGTCATCGAGTACAAGGGCCGCCGCCGCACCCATGCCGAAGTGGACCGCGACGAGGCCGGCGATGTCGAGACCGGCCACACCTTCCTGTTCACGCTCAGCGACGACTACGTGATCGACGCCAACTACGAGGGCAACGACGCGCGCTGGATCAATCACAGCTGCGCGCCGAACTGCGAGGCGGTGATCATCGAGGCCGAAGGCGACGACCGCCGCCTGGACAAGGTGGTGATCGAGACGCTGCGCGCGATCAAGCCGGGCGAGGAGCTGACCTACAACTACGGCATCACCCTGGGCGAGCGGCACACGCCGCGGCTGAAGAAGATCTGGGAATGCCGCTGCGGCTCGAAGAACTGCACCGGCACCATGCTGCAGCCCAAGCGCTGAGCGCGCCTGCACGTGGCCTAGACGCGCGGCTCACGACGCTGCAACCGCGGCGCTCCTAGGGTGACGCTCCCCCTGTAGAGGAGTTTCCCATGAGCACAGCATCTTCCCTGTCCGGCAAGCGCGTCGCGGTCCTGGCCACCGACGGCTTCGAGCAGTCCGAGTTGCAGGAGCCCAAGCGGTTGCTGGAGTCGTGGGGCGCGCAGGTCGATGTGATCGCGCCCGGTGATGCGTCCAGCATCCGCGGCTGGAACAAGAAGGACTGGGGCGACAGCGTGCCGGTCGACACGCGCCTGGAACAGGCCGATGCCGGCGGCTACGACGCGCTGGTGCTGCCGGGCGGCGTGATCAATCCGGACAACCTGCGCACCGAGGCGTCCGCGATCCGCTTCATCCAGGCGTTCGCCAGTGCCGGCAAGCCGGTCGCGGCGATCTGCCACGGCCCCTGGCTGCTGGCCGAAAGCGACCTGGTGCGCGACAAGCAGGTCACCTCCTGGCCGTCGGTGAAGACCGACCTGAGCAATGCCGGCGGTCGCTGGCAGGACGCGGAAGTGGTGGTCGACGGCAATCTGATCACCAGCCGCAAGCCCGACGACATTCCTGCATTCGCCGCGGCGGTGGCCAAGGCGCTGGGCTGAGGTCGGCACCCCTGGCGTGCGCAACGATAAACGGCGGCCTTCGGGCCGCCGCTTTTCTGTAGGAGGGGCTTCAGCCCCGACCGGGGAATGAGGCAGTCGGATCGATCGAGTCGAGAGAAGTGTCGCGGCTGAAGCCGCTCCTACAGGGAGTGCGGCCAGCTCACCGGGTGCACTGTAGGAGCGGCTTCAGCCGCGACAGCATCCGCAGCCCGAGGCTGTCCGCTACCGATTCGGTTCCGGCAGAACTGTCGATCGTCGCGGCCAAGACGCCTTGCGCGACTCGCAGCAAACCAGGGCGCAGTTCTTTCCTCGCGCTGGTCCGAGGCGCGCAACGTCATCGCATCACCTGCAGCAGCACAGCATCACTGCCCGGACAACGCCCCAGCCGGCACCAGCTTGCCGATGTCCTGGTTGAAGTGCACCACCAGCTTGCCGTTCTCCACCGCCGCCGATTCGATCTGCACGTTGCCCATCACCCCGGCCAGCGCCGGGTCCAGCTTGTAGATCGGTTCCTTGCGCGCGTAGTCGTCCAGCCACACGTTGAGCAGTTCGCGGGTGTTGGCGTCGAGCTTGCCGCCGTTGGCGGCCGGGCGGAAGTCGTCGATGGTCGGCGATTGCAGGTGGAAGCCCTGGGTCTGCTGCTCGTAGCGCAGCGCGCTGGTCAACAGCACCGTGCCCAACGGGGTCGGCGCGCCGCCGCCGGTGGCCATGCTCAGGTCGAACTGCATCTTCAGCCGGTCGCCCGGCGGCAGCGACAGCTTGGGATCGCGGATGGTCATCTTGATCAGGCCGCCAAGCGCCTTGTGCGTCTGCGGGAAACTGCCGTCCAGGTACTGCTGCACATCGGCGGCGCCGACGCTGACCTGCTTGCCCTGGATCATGGGTTCGGCCTGCAGTTGCGCCGCGGCGGCGAGAGTCAGCAGCGCGACGGCGCGCAGGGTCGGCAGGCGAAGCTTCATGGTGGGGCGCCTTGGCAGAGTCAGAGGGTCAACATAACCGCAGCGGGTGAATGCGCGATTAGCGAAAGAGGGGCGATGGAGGCGGATCGTGCGTGCCGTGGCGCTGCATCGGCCCGCCACGCGCTGGGAATGCTAACGGAAGATCTCGGCGTTGCCCGCAGCTGTCCCGAGACGCGACAGGCGCAACGTACGGCAAGCGTCGAGCCGGGGCGTCCGCGCACTGCTGCCAGCCTGGCGAACCTGGTCAGGCAAGAGTTGGCACGCGCGGGCAGGGTCCGTCATGCGACGGTTGGCGCCAGCCGCGCCAGGATCGCGTCCAGCGACGGACGCAGCGGTGCCAGCAGCGCTTGGGCCTCGCTGTCGCTGCGCTCGCTCAACCCGCGCAGCAGTTGCGTGCCGACGGTCAGCGCGGCGCGTTCGTCGCCGTGCAGCCCGGGATGGCGCTGCGCCGCCTCGAGCAGGCGCATCCAGTCCTGCCGGCAGCGGGCCTCGAATTCGATGGTGCAGCGGCCGTGGCATTGCAGCCCGTCGGCCTCGATCGGCGTGACGGTGATGCGGTAGCGTTGGGGGGCGGTCATGGGCGTGCGCAGGGGGCGGGTGGTGAACCCAAGATAGGCGCGGTCCGCCGTCGCCACGAGAGGGATGGCCGCGACGCTCTGTTCCAGCGGCTTGTTCCGTGACCGGTTCAGTGCGCTGCGCGCAACAGCGGCAGTGGATCGTAGGCGCCGCCCTCGGCGTAGACCCCGTAGTGCAGGTGCGGCGGCGTGCCGCGTGCATTGCCGCTGTCGCCGACGCTGCCGAGCGAGTCGCCGGCCTCGACCAGGTCGCCGACCTGCAGGCCGGGCGCCCACTCCTGCAGGTGCGCGTAATAGTGGCGTTGCCGGGCCGGCCCCATCACCCAGACCTGGCGGCCGCCGAGGCCGCGGTCCATGACTGCGACCACGATGCCGCGGGTGGCGGACAGCACCGGCGTACCGCGTTTGGCGAAGATGTCTACGCCGGCGTGCTGTCGATCGCGGCCGCGCGGTGCGCCGAACGTGGCCGCGACGCGGCGCGGGTCCACGCCTTGCACCGGCATGTGCAGGGCGCTCGGTGGCGGCTGTCGCGCCAATTCCCAGCCGACCCGCGCGCGCAGCGCCCACGGCTGCCGCCAGGCCCAGGCCAGCGCGAGCGCGATGCAGGCCAGCATCGCGACGCGCAGCAGCCAGCGGCGCAGCCGCCGCGCGGGCGAGGGCGCCGCCGTCATCGCTTACTGGTCGCCCTGGGTCGCGGCCTGTCGTTGCAGGTGCTGCTTCAGTCCGTCGTCGATGCCGAGCTGGCGCGCCAGTTCGTCCAGGTAGCTGCGCTCCATGAAGCTTTGTTCGTCGGCGGCGAGCAGGCTGGCCAGGTACATCTCCGAGGCGATTTCCGGCGTCGTCGCGCCCTGCGCCACCTCGGCCGGATCCAACGGCTTCTCCAGTTCCGCATGCAGCCAGCGCTGCACCTCCTCGTCGCCGTTGAGGCGGGTGAACTCGCCTTCGATCAATTCGCGCTCGCGCGTGTCGATATGGCCATCGGCTTTGGCCGCGGCGACCAGCGCGCGCAGGATGGCCTGGCTATGCTGTTCCACTTCCAGCGGCGGCAGCCGGTCCAGCGTCTGCGGTTCTTCCGGCGCGACGGCGCCGAGCTGCTGGCGCTTGTAGTCGCCGTATGCGCGGTAGGCCATCACCCCGAGCGCGGCCAGGCCGCCGTAGGTGGCCAGCTTGCGCGTGGTGCGGTTCTTGCCCAGCAGCAGGCCGAGCGCGCCGCCGCTCAGGGCGCCCTTGCCGAAGTCGGCATTGAGCATGCCGCCGAGGCCGCCGCCCTTGGCGGGGGAGCCTGTGGTGGCGGACGCACCGGTCTTGGCCATGGCCTGGCCGGCGGCGCCCTGCGCCGATTGCAGCAGTTGGTCGAGAAAGCCCTGTAGCTTCATGCACGCATTTCCTGTCGATGGGAGGCGCAGATATAGCGGGCGCCGCCTTAGCGGCCTGTCAATCCCGCCGCTGGCGGCGGCGAGCGCGCAAAAAAAACGAGACGGCGTGGGCCGTCTCGTCGGGTGTGCTTGCCTGGATCAGGCGTCGCTGCTCAGAGCGCGGCGTCCTTGAGCTTCTTCAGCGGGCGCACCTTCAGCTTGGTGGTGGCCGGCTTGGCGGCGAACCACTGCTCTTCCTTGGTGAACGGGTTGATGCCCTTGCGCTTCGGCTTGGCCGGCACGCTGACGGCGGTGATCTTGAGCAGGCCTGGCAGGGTGAACGAACCGGCGCCCTTCTTGCTGACCGAACCGGCCACGGCCTGCTCGAGCGAGGCCATCACCGCGCGTACGTCCTTGGCGACGACGCCGCTGGCTTCGACGATGTGGGCGACCAGGGCCGACTTGCTCAGGGCTTCCTTGATCGGCTTGGGAGCGGCCGGCTTGGCGGCGGTCTTGGTGGCTACTTTCTTCGCTGCCTTTTTCGGGGCAGCCTTTTTCGCGGTCTTTGCCATGATGTCCTGGTTCCGTAAACGATTGGTGGTTGGGTCGCGCCGACCCCGTCGGCATGGCGAAATGTAGGGCATGTGCTACGCCGCGCCAATAGGCAAACGGCAAAAAACACGGAAAAAAGCTACATGCCGGGTTTTTTTTGCCTCGCCGGGCGGCTTTCGCCCGGAAAAGCGGCGATGCACCGCCGCAAGGTCCGCCTCGATCCGCCTGTTCGCGCCGCGATCTTGGGCTGCCGTAACGCTGCAGGAGCCGCTTGGCGATGCCGGACATCGGGATGCGTGGCGTCCTTTCCAGCGCTCGGCAACCGGGTCTGTCGTTGGCTGTCCTGTTCGATGGCGCGGTGCGTGCGATTGCGATCGAGGCTTCAGCGCGGTCGGCGTGGTCGCTGTATGCACGCGTGCCGCGAGCGGGGAGGGGTGATAGGCGCACAGCAGGTCTGCATGCTTTTGCGCGCAGGCACGAACCGGCAGCGGAGCGGAGGGCATTTGTGCGGGAGTTGACCGATGCGTGCCCGGGGTTCGGCGCGCTGCGCCGCACAAGGCCGTAACGCGTTCTGCCTTATGGTGCCCGCCTCATCCACCGACAGGAGTACCGCATGGGCATTTCGCGTCACGCCACCGCGCATTGGGAAGGCGACCTCAAGACCGGCAAGGGCCAGCTGAGCACGCCGCAGAGCGGGCTGCTGGAAAATGCCCGTTACGCCTTCAGCAGCCGCTTCGGCGACGAGAAGGGCACCAACCCGGAAGAACTGATCGCCGCCGCGCATGCCGGCTGCTTCACCATGGCGCTGTCGGCCAAGCTGAGCGACGCCGGCTTCCCGCCGACCTCGCTGGACACGCGCGCGGAGGTCGACCTGTCGATGGACGGCGGCCCGCAGTTGTCGCAGATCCGGCTCAAGGTCAAGGCGGTAGTGCCGAACATCGAGGCGGCGCAGTTCCGCGCCATCGCCGACGACGCCAAGCAGAACTGCCCGGTGTCCAAGGCGCTGAGCGCCGTGCCGATCAGCCTGGAAGCAGAACTGGGCTGAGCATTTCGAGCATTCCGGCCCGGCGCTCGCCGGGCGTTTTTCGAAGCGGCATCGCGCCGCGCCTGCGCTACCGCAGGCGCGGTGGCTCCCCGTCGCTGCCATGGGAACGGTTCCAGTCGCGGCGTGCGCAAGGGCATCGCGCGTTGCGTTCAAGCGTCAGCTGTCGCCGCGCTAAACAGTCGCCGCGCGCCGGTTCCAATTCAGTCGTGTTTCACCGGCGCGGACCGAGCATGCGGTTGCGCGATCCACGCGCCTGGAATCTTCGACATGAACAAGCTCTCGACCCGTGTTCTGACCGCCGCGCTCGCCGTGGGCGTGGTCGGCTCCGCCGCCGCGCAGGATTACGGCCGCTACGACGACTATCGCGACCGCGGCTATTCTGGCAGCGGCACCTACGATTACGCCCGCGTGGTGCGCGCCGATCCGATCATCGTGCCGGTGCGCGGCCCGCGCGAGACCACCGAGCGCTGCTATGAGCGTCCGGCCTCCGGCGGCTATGTCGAGAACGGCTACCGCGGCGACGGCTACTACAACAGTGGTTACGGCGGCGACGGTTACCGCGGCACCGACGGCGGGCGCAGCGCGGCCACGGTGGTCGGCGGCATCGCCGGCGCGTTGCTGGGCAGCCGCGTCGGCGGCGGCAACGGCCGTTTCGTCGGCACCGCGGTCGGCACCATGGTCGGCGGCCTGGCCGGCCGTTCGATCTACGACAGCAACGCCCGCACCACCGTGCAGACCGGCTCGGTCAGCGTCTGCGAACCGGTCGCGTACCGCAGCGAAAGCTACGACCGGGTGGACGGCTACGACGTGACTTACGAATACGGCGGCCGCTATTACCACACCCGCAGCGCGCAGCGTCCGGGCGACCGTATCCGGGTCCGCGTCGACGTGCTGCCCGACTGATCGGCCAAGACGCCTCGCCGGAGGCGTCGCTCTCCAGTCTGCCGCGACCATCGCGAGGTCGCGGCCGACGCTCCAAAGGCCGCCATGCCTGCCGCTGCAGACTGGCGGCCTTTCCCATCGGCTCAGCGCCAGTCGATATGGCCGTCGATGACGGTCTGCACCTGGCCGCCCGACCAGACCTCGCCCGCGTCGTCCACGCGCAGCGTCAGCAAGGCGTCGTGGCCGACCTCGCGGCCCTGGCTGACCACGTAACGGCCGCCGTGGCCGGGCAGCACGGCGCGATGGTCCAGCCATGCCGCGAGCACCGCGTTGGCGGCGCCCGACGCGGCGTCCTCGAAGCGGCGGCCGTTGCCGACGAACGCGCGTACCGCCAGGTCGTAGGCGCGGCCGTCGGCCCGGGCGTAGGCGAACACGCCCATGCTGGCGGTGCTTTCGGCCAGCGCGGCGATCGCCTCCCAGTCCGGCGCCAGGCCGCGCAGTGCGGCTTCGTCGGCGATCTCGACCAGCCACCAGCAGCGGCCGCCATCCATGCGCACCGGCGGTTGTGCGCCCAGCGTCCAGCCGGCCAGCGCGGCGGCCAGGCGCGGATCGGCGGCGGCGATCTCCGCGACCTGTGCGCGCGGGGTGCGGATCGCGATGCTGCGCACGCCGTCGGCCACGTCCACGCGCAGCGGCAGCAGCCCGGCGATGCCTTCCTGCACCAGCAGGCCGTCGCGGGGCGCGGCGATGCCGACCTCCAGCACCGCGTGCGCGGTGCCGACGCTGGGGTGGCCCGCGAACGGCACCTCCTTGTGCGGACTGAACATGCGGATGCCGTAGCTGGCGCCCGGCTGCGTGGCCGGGAACACGAAGGTGGTCTCAGGCAGCCGCGTCCAGCGCGCGATCGCCTGCATCGCGGCGTCGTCCAGGCCCTGCGCGTCCAGCACCACCGCCAGCGGGTTGCCGGCGCCGGGGCGCGGGGAGAACACATCCAGTTGCAGGAAACGGCGCGCGGTCATGGCTGGGGCTCGGGTGCGGGGGAGCGCAGCTTAGCAATGGAGGGCGCACGCACGCTGGACATCGGCGCGCAACGGGCGTTCCCGGCAGGCGCAGGAGCGTTGCGCATGACATAGAATCGCAGGTTCCGCCCGGCGTTCCGGGCCTCTTTCCCTCCACCAGACCCCACACACGAAATGTCATCTTCCCCCCACGTCGATCGTTGGATCGTCCTCAAGTTCGGCGGCACCTCGGTGTCGCGTCGTCATCGCTGGGACACGATCGGAACGCTGGCGAAAAAACGCGCCGACGAGACCGGCGCGCGGGTGCTGGTGGTGGTGTCGGCGCTGTCGGGGGTGACCAATGAGTTGACCGCGATCGCCGACGGCAGCACCGACGGCGCGCAGCGCGTGGCCGCGCTGGAGCAGCGCCACCGCGAGTTCCTGGGCGAACTGGAGCTGGATGCGGAGGCCGTGCTCGGCGAACGCTTGGCGGCGCTGCGCGGCTTACTGGACGACCCGCGCGCGGCGGCCCGCGCGCTGGACTGGCAGGCAGAGGTGCTGGGCCAGGGCGAGTTGCTGTCCTCGACGCTGGGCGCGGCCTACCTGCGCGCCAGCGGCCTGGATGTCGGCTGGATGGATGCGCGCCAGTGGCTGGACGCGCTGCCGCCGCAGCCGAACCAGAGCGAGTGGTCCAAGCGCCTGTCGGTGTCCTGCCAGTGGCAATCCGACGCCGCCTGGCGCGAGCGCTTCGTCGCCCAGCCGGCGCGGATGCTGATCACCCAGGGCTTCATCTCCCGGCATCAGGACGGCGGCACCGCGATCCTCGGCCGCGGCGGCTCGGACACCTCGGCGGCCTACTTCGGCGCGCTGCTCGGCGCCAGCCGGGTGGAGATCTGGACCGACGTGCCGGGCATGTTCAGCGCCAACCCGCGCGAAGTGCCGGACGCGCGTCTGCTGACCCGGCTGGACTATTACGAGGCGCAGGAAATCGCCACCACCGGCGCCAAGGTGCTGCACCCGCGCTCGATCAAGCCGTGCCGCGACGGCGGCGTGCCGATGGCGATCCTGGACACCGAGCGCCCCGAGCTGCCCGGCACCAGCATCGACGGCAACGCGCGCACCGTGCCCGGGGTCAAGGCGATCAGCCGCCGCAACGGTATCGTGCTGGTGTCGATGGAAGGCATCGGCATGTGGCAGCAGGTCGGCTTCCTGGCCGACGTGTTCGCGCGCTTCGCCAAGCACGGCCTGTCGGTGGACCTGATCGGCTCGGCCGAGACCAACGTCACCGTGTCGCTGGACCCGAGCGAGAACCTGGTCAATACCGACGTGCTGGCGGCGCTGTCGGCCGACCTGGCGGAGATCTGCCGGGTCAAGATCATCGTGCCGTGCGCGGCGATCACCCTGGTCGGGCGCGGCATGCGTTCGCTGCTGCACAAGCTCTCGGACGTGTGGGCCACGTTCGGCAAGGAGCGCGTGCACATGATCTCGCAGTCGTCCAACGACCTGAACCTGACCTTCGTCATCGACGAGGCCGATGCCGAGGGCCTGCTGCCGATCCTGCATGCCGAGCTGATCGACAGCGGTGCGATGCCGGTGGAGGAGACCGAGGTGTTCGGACCGCGCTGGCGCGAGATCACCGGCAGCGTGCGTGCGCGGCCGACGCCGTGGTGGCACGCCGAGCGCGAACACCTGCTGCGCCTGGCGCAGGCCGGCACGCCGCGCTATGTCTACCATCTGCCGACCTTGCGCGAGCGTGCCCGCGCGCTCAAGGCGATCGCGCCGATCGACCAGCGCTACTACGCGATCAAGGCCAATTCGCATCCGGCGATCCTGGAGGCGCTGGTCGCCGAAGACTTCGGCCTGGAATGCGTGTCGCACGGCGAACTGCGCCGGGTGTTCGACACCTTGCCGGAGCTGTCGCCGCGGCGCGTGCTGTTCACGCCCAGCTTCGCGCCGAAGGCCGAATACGAAGCCGCGTTCGCGCTGGGCGTGACCGTCACCGTCGACAACGTCGAACTGCTGCAGCGCTGGCCGGAGCTGTTCCGCGGCCGCAGCCTGTGGCTGCGCATCGACCTGGGCCACGGCGACGGCCACCACGAGAAGGTCAACACCGGCGGCAAGGCGTCCAAGTTCGGGCTGTCTGCCACGCGGGTGGACGAATTCGTCGAGGTCGCGCGCACCCTGGACATCCGCATCGTTGGCGTGCACGCGCACCTGGGCAGCGGCGTGGAGACCGCGCAGCACTGGCGGCGCATGTGCGACGAGCTGGCCGGCTTCGCGCGCCGCATCGGCAGCGTGGAAGTCATCGACATCGGCGGTGGCCTGCCGATCGCGTACAGCGCCGACGATGAGCCGTTCGACCTGGACGCCTGGGCGCAGGGCCTGGCCGAGGTCAAGGCGGTGCATCCGGCGTTCCGCCTGGCGGTCGAGCCGGGCCGCTACCTGGTCGCCGAGTGCGGCGTGCTGCTGACGCGCGCCACCCAGGTGATCGACAAGGACGGCATCCGCCGGGTCGGCCTGGACGCGGGCATGAACGCGCTGGTGCGCCCGGCGCTGTACGACGCCTGGCACGACGTCGCCAACCTCAGCCGCCTGGACCGCGACGCCGATGCGGTGTTCGACGTGGTCGGCCCGATCTGCGAATCCAGCGACGTGTTCGGCAGGCGCCGCCGGCTGCCGGCCGCCACCGCGGCGGACGACGTGATGCTGATCGCCGACGCCGGCGCCTACGGTTACGCGATGGCCAGCACCTACAACCAGCGCGAGCTGCCGCGGGAGGACGTGATCGATGCGCCTGCAGACTGAGTTCATCGCGCTCAGTGCCGTCGCCGGCGGCGCGGCGATGATGTTGGCCACCGCGGCCGATCAGGCGGGCACGAGCCTGCCGTTGCAGTGGGCCGACAGCCTCAAATGGCTGCTGCCTGCGCTGATCGCAGCAGGGGCGGGCGCATGGTTGGCGTGGCGCTGGCAAGGCCGGTGGCCTGCCGGCCGTGCGGGCGCGATGGCATTGCGCACGGTGCTGCTGGGTGCATGCAGTTATGTGCCGGCGCTGACGTTATATCTCGTGGTGGTGTTCGCGGCGTCCGCCGATGCCACGCACGGGAGTTCGAACTGGGAGCTGTTTCCGCTGGCGCTCCTGTTCGGCTGCCTGCCATGGCTATGGGCGGCGTTGCCGTTTTCCATGATCGAATTTTTCCTGTGCCGACGCTACTTGCGTCGCACGCGCGTTCTTGCAGGTAGTCCATGACCGCTTTCGACAAACAACAGATCA
The DNA here is from genome assembly GCF_025666195.1 of Xanthomonas sp. CFBP 8443. Taxonomy (NCBI): domain Bacteria; kingdom Pseudomonadati; phylum Pseudomonadota; class Gammaproteobacteria; order Lysobacterales; family Lysobacteraceae; genus Xanthomonas; species Xanthomonas sp. CFBP 8443. The sequence goes on along the minus strand of NZ_CP102592.1, from coordinate 3,516,303 downwards.
CCACCTTCCGCTTCGTGCGCTGCGCGTTCGACGCCGACAGCGGCGTCGCGCACCTGGTCTATGCCTTCGACCAGGGCCCGGAGCTGGTGGAGACGATCACCGTGCCCGGCGCGCCGTTCGTATTGGATGCGCAGCGCGCGCAGGCGGTGCAGCGCGCGCTGCGCCTGCTGCACCTGATCGCTGGGGTCAGCTACTACAAGGCCGCGGTGCCGCCGCGCATCGCCATCGACGACTACGCGATCGACGCCGAGACCGCCGCGCTGCTGGACAGCGTGTACCTGCACGGGCTGGGCGAGTTCGCCTACCGCAACGGGCTGGATCTGCGCGAGCGGATCCGTTTTCCGGCGAACGCAGGCAACGAGCAGGACGCTGCGGCGCTCGGCCTGCGCACGCATGCCTTGGTCGCGATCGGCGGCGGCAAGGATTCGCTGGTCAGCATCGAGGCGCTGCGCGCGGCCGGCGTGGAGCAGACCGTGGCCTGGATCGGCGGTTCGCAGCTGATCCGCGCCTGCGCCGAGCGCACCGCGCTGCCGACCCTGAACATCGGCCGCGCGCTGGCGCCGGAGCTGTTCGAACTGAACCGGCAGGGCGCGTGGAACGGGCATATCCCGGTGACCGCGGTGAACTCGGCGATCCTGGTGTTCGCCGCGCTGCTGCACGACGCCGGCCAGGTGGTGTTCTCCAACGAGCATTCGGCCAGCTACGGCAGCCAGATCGCCGGAACCGGCGAGGTCAACCACCAATGGTCCAAGGGCTGGGCATTCGAGCAGGCGTTCGGCGCCCACGTGCAGCGTTACGTGGCCGCGGACCTGCGCTACTACTCGTTGCTGCGCCCGCTGTCGGAGCTGGCGGTGGCGCGGCAGTTCGCCAAGAACGACCACTACGACGCGCATTTCTCCAGCTGCAACCGCAATTTCCACATCCTCGGCGAACGCCCGGCGCACCGCTGGTGCGGGGTCTGCCCGAAGTGCCATTTCGTGTTCCTGGCGCTGGCGCCGTTCATGCCGAAGACGCGGCTGGTACGGATCTTCGGTCGCAACCTGCTCGACGACGCGGCGCAGGCGCCGGGCTTCGACGCGCTGCTGGAGTTCCAGGACCACAAGCCGTTCGAATGCGTCGGCGAGGGCCGCGAATCGCGCGCGGCGATGGCCACGCTGGCCGCGCGCGCCGAATGGAAGGAAGACGCGCTGGTGGCGCGCTTCATCCGCGAGATCCAGCCGCAGCTGGACGCCGGCGACCTGCGCGTGGAGCCGTTGCTGACGCTGGACACGCAGCACCGCGTCCCGGCCGAACTGTGGGAACGCGTGCGTGCGAATTTCGCAGCTTGAGGGCCTGCGGGTCGCGCTGTGGGGCTGGGGGCGCGAGGGGCGGGCGGCATATCGCGCGTTGCGCGCGCGGGACTCGGGACTCGGCACTCGGGACTCGATAGCAGCGCTGCCGCTAACGGTGTTCTGCTCGGCTGACGAAGCCGCCGAGGTCGCGGCGTTGCACGATTCCGAGTTGCAGGTGGAAACCGAAGCCAGCGCCGAGCGCCTGGCGGCGTTCGACGTGGTGATCAAGTCGCCGGGGATCAGTCCGTATCGGCCTGAGGCGCAGGCCGCCGCGGCGCGCGGGACGCGCTTCCTCGGCGGCACGTCGCTGTGGTTCGCCGAGCACGCGGATGCCAACGGCGTGGTGCCGGGCAGCGTCTGCATCACCGGTACCAAGGGCAAGAGCACCAGCACCGCGCTGCTGGCGCATCTGCTGCGTGCCGGCGGCCACCGCACCGGCCTGGTCGGCAACATCGGCCTGCCGCTGCTGGAAGTGCTGGCGCCGCCGCAGCCGCCGCAGTACTGGGCGATCGAGCTGTCCAGCTACCAGACCGGCGACGTCGCGCGCAGTGGCGCGCGGCCGCAGCTGGCGCTGGTGCTGAACCTGTTCCCGGAACATCTGGACTGGCACGGCAGCCAGCAGCGCTACGTCGAAGACAAGCTGGCGCTGGTGACCCAGGCGCGGCCGCGCATCGCGCTGCTCAATGCCGCCGATCCGCAGCTGGCGGCGTTGGCGCTGCCCGACAGCGAGGTGCGCTGGTTCAATCGCGAAGACGGCTGGCACATGCGCGGCGATGTCGTGCACCGCGGCGACGTGGCGGTGTTCGACAGCGCGCGGGTGCCGCTGCCGGGCCGGCACAACCGCGGCAACCTGTGCGCGGTGCTGGCGGCGATCGAGGCGCTGGGCCTGGACGCGGCGGCGCTGGCGCCGGCCGCGGCGGATTTCCGGCCGTTGCCGAACCGGCTGCAGACCCTGGGCGAGCGCGACGGCATCGCCTACGTCAACGATTCGATCAGCACCACCCCGCACGCCACGCTGGCGGCGCTGGACTGCTTCCGCGGACGCCGCATCGCGCTGCTGGTCGGCGGTCACGACCGCGGCCTGGACTGGCAGGACTTCGCCGCGGCGATGCGCCACGGCGCGCCGCTGGAGATCGTCACCATGGGCGGCAACGGCCCGCGCATCCACGCGCTGCTGGCGCCGCTGGCTGCCGGCGGCGGCTTTGGGCTGCACGCCGCGGCGGATCTGCCGGCGGCGGTGGCGTTGGCGCGCGACGCGTTGGGCGAGGGCGGCGGCGTGGTGCTGCTGTCGCCGGGGGCGCCGAGCTTCGGCGCCTACCGCGACTACGTGGCGCGCGGCCGCCATTTCGCCGAACTGGCCGGGTTCGACCCGGAGGCGATCAGCGCGATCCCGGGCCTGGGGATCGCCTGAGCTGGTTGCGCCTGGATCGGGCCGGTATGCGCGCGGCTTGCCAGGCGCCGTGCCTGGAGCACCTCGATCGAGATGATGTTGGTCTATGGGAGCGACTCCGGGTGGCCTCGGGTCATCAGTCGCGACGGGCATTACCGATAAAGCCCGTCGCGACTGAAGTCGCTCCCACAGTAGACTGCCGGCTGGTCCCAATGGGAGAGACGCGATGCGCACTCGTTCGATGCGGTGGATCGGCGTGCTGGGCCTGGCCTTGGCGCTGCCGCTGCCGGCGCTGGCCGCGATGCAGGCCAAGCCGGTGGAATGGAAGGTCGGCAAGGACAGTTTCAGTGGCGTACTGGTCTACGACGATGCCGACAGCGACAAGCGTCCCGGCCTGGTGATGGTGCCGAACTGGCGCGGGGTCAACGCGTCGGCGATCGACAAGGCCAAACAGCTGGCCGGCGACGACTACGTGGTGCTGCTGGCCGACGTCTACGGCAAGGGCAAGCGCCCGGCCAACGACACCGAGGCCGGGCAGTTCGCCGGTGCGCTGAAGAAGGATCCGGCGACGCTGCGCGCACGCGCCTTGAAGGCGATCGAAGTGCTCAAGGCGCAGGCCGGCAAGGCGCCGCTGGACGCGTCGCGGATCGGCGCGGTCGGTTTCTGCTTCGGCGGCACCACGGTGCTGGAACTGGTCCGCGCCGGCGCGCCGCTGGCCGGCGTGGTCAGCCTGCACGGTGGCCTGTCCACGCCGTTGCCGGCAGCCGCGGGCAGCGCGAAGTCGCCGCTGCTGGTGCTCAACGGCGCCGACGACAAGAGCGTGAGCCGCGACGACATCGCCGCCTTCGAGCAGGAGATGAACGGCGCCGGTGCCGACTGGCAGTTCGTCAACTTCAGCGGCGCCGTGCATTGCTTCGCCGAGGCCGACGCGAACAGCCCGCCGGGCTGCCAGTACAACCCGCGCGCGGCCAAGCGTGCCTATCGCATGCTGCACGACTTCTTCGAGGAGCGGTTTGGTGAGTAGCCGGGATTGGTGATTCGGGATTCGGGATTCGCAAAAGCGTATCCCGCCTTCCAGCGAGTCACCCACCCAGGATTGTGGTCAGGGATGTGCGCTGACAGCCGTTCGGCTGTCGAACTCGGCAGAACGCTACCAAGCTGCTTCTGCGAATCCCCACTCCCTAATCCCGGCTTTCCACAGCCGAATGGCTGGTCATCCCGTCCGGCGCGCACAGCACGCCGGATCAGTGCCTGCGTTCGATCGCGTAGCGGGCCAGTCCGCGCAGCGCGGCCAGGGCTTCGCTTTCCGGCAGGCCGTCCAGCGCACGTTCGGCGGCGGCGGCGTATTCGGCGGCGCGGCGCCGGCTGTAGTCGAGCCCGCCGCTGGCCTGGATCGCCGACAGCACTTCCGGCATCGCCTCCGCATCGCCCTGTTCGACGATGTGGCGCAGGCGTTGGCGGGTGGCAGCGTCGGCGTGCGCCATCGCGTGGATCAGCGGCAGCGTGGCCTTGCCTTCGGCCAGGTCGTCGCCCAGGTTCTTGCCCAGGTCGGCGGCATCGGCGGTGTAGTCGAGCACGTCGTCGGCGATCTGGAACGCGTAGCCCAGGTGCATGCCGTAGTCGTACAGGCGCTGCTGCACCTCTTCCGAGGCGCCCGAGGCCAACGCCCCGAGCCGGGTGCCGGCGGCGAACAGCACCGCGGTCTTGCGCTCGATCACCCGCAGGTAGGCGGCCTCGTCGGTATCCGGGTTGTGCACGTGCAGCAACTGCAGCACTTCGCCCTCGGCGATGCGGTTGGTGGTGTCGGCGAGCAGCCGCATCACCGCCATGCTGTCCAGCTCGACCATCAGCTGAAAGCTGCGCGAGTACAGGAAATCGCCGACCAGCACGCTGGGCGCGTTGCCCCACAGCGCGTTGGCGGTGCTGCGGCCGCGGCGCAGGTCCGACTCGTCGACCACGTCGTCGTGCAGCAGGGTCGAGGTATGGATGAACTCGACGATCACCGCCAACTGGTGGTGCATCGGCCCGCCGCCGGCGCAGGCGCGCCCGGCCAGCATCACCAGCATCGGCCGCAGGCGCTTGCCGCCGGCGGAGACGATGTGCTCGGCGATCTGGTTGATCAGCACCACGTCCGAGGCCAGACGGCGGCGGATCAGGGCATCGGCGGCGCTCATGTCGGGCGCGGCCAGCGCCTGGATCTGAGGCAGCCCCAGGGCGGGGCGGAGGTCTTCGGCGAGGCTCATGCGGTCGGACTAGGGGGAGTGCAGGGATTATAGGCCACCCCGGTGAGGGCTCGCCTGACGCCTGAACCAGGAGAAGGCTGATATCCGTCGCCAGCCCGGTATAATTCACTGTCTGTGCCCGTTTCCGAGCGGGCGACCCTATCCGACATGCCCGCGCCCGAGCGGGTTCACCATCCCGAACGGAAGAATTCCATGGCCCGCGGCATCAACAAAGTCATCCTCGTCGGCAACCTCGGCAACGATCCCGACACCAAATACACCCAGGCCGGCATGGCGATCACCCGCATCAGCCTGGCCACCACCAGCGTGCGCAAGGATAAGGACGGCAACCAGCAGGAGCGCACCGAATGGCACCGCGTGGTGTTCTTCGGCAAGCTCGGCGAGATCGCCGGCGAGTACCTGCGCAAGGGCAGCTCGGTCTACGTCGAAGGCTCGATCCGCTACGACAAGTACACCGGCCAGGACGGCGTGGAGAAGTACTCCACCGACATCGTCGCCGACGAGATGCAGATGCTCGGCGGCCGCGGCGAAGGCGGCGCTGGCGGTGGTGCCGGCATGGGCGGCGATCGCCCGCAGCGCTCGGCGCCGCCGCGCCAGGACCGCCCCAACCAGGGCGGCGGTGGTCAGGACTACGCCCCGCGCCGCCAGCAGCCGGCGCCGCAGCAGTCCGCGCCGATGGACGATTTCGCGGACGACGACATCCCGTTCTGAGCAACACCTGCCACAAGTGTCGATAGAGATCTGAAGAGCCCCGTTTTACGGGGCTTTTCTTTTCTCAATGATTTCCGTGAAAAAAGCGCATCAAGGCGCCATCGCCTGGGTAGACGCGCAGGCTGCCATCGTGCGTGTCAAAGGCGCTCTCATGCAGCACGTAGCCGCAATCCAGGTGCCCGTATGGCGTGTCGGGCAAGTTCTTTCGGAGTAGTGCCCACTCCATCGGCCAGCTCGAACGCGGCGTGGAGCCACGGTTTCCCATGCTTCGCCTGCATGGCAGGCCATGGTTCATGGCTTCCAGTCGCCTTTCGCTGCACATCTAGTAGCTCACCTCCGTACGCCGCCCAAAATTCCAATACCGTCATGCAGCGATGGCGCGCAAGGTGTTGTGCTTTGCAGCATGGCTTTTCGTGCACTGCGTCTTGCAAAAAAACGATTGCCTCCTTTATGGTGCAATCGATTGCATTGCGGCGAATCCTCAGTGTTTGAACCGGTTGGGAGGCCGGGAAGCGGATGTCTATCCATTCGATCGGACCGGCGCCGGCCTCTGGGTTCACGAGGCGAGACGCGCTGCGCGTTGCCGTCGCCGGGAGCCTTGGCCTGGGCGCTGCGGGCATGCTGCCCGCGTTTGCCGCTGCCACGCCGCTCAAGGGCAAGCTGAAGCATTCCGTCTGCCGCTGGACGTTTCCGCAGCAGTCGATCGCCCAGCTTTGCCAGACGGTGAAGGGTATCGGTTTCGCCGCCATCGATCTGGTTGGCCCGGCGGATTGGCCCACGCTGAAGGCGAATGGCGTGCACAGCTCGATGTGCAACGGCGCGGAGATGGGCTTGGACAAGGGCTTCGCCGGCAGCCAGTTCCACGACCAGCTGGTCGAGCGCTACACGCGGCACATCGACCTGGTGGCCGACGCCGGCTATCGCAACCTCATCTGTTTTTCCGGCAATCGCAACGGCATGGATCCCCAGGAAGGCATGGCCCACGCCGAAGCGGGACTCAAGCGCATCCTCGGGCATGCCGAGAAGCGCGGCGTCGTGCTGGTGATGGAGCTGCTGAACTCCAAGGTCGATCATCCCGACTACCTGTGCGACCACTCCGCGTGGGGCGTGGAGCTGTGTCGGCGGATCGGCTCGGATCATTTCGGCTTGCTGTACGACATCTACCACATGCAGATCATGGAGGGCGACATCATCGCCACCATCGGCAAGCATCATGCGTTCTTCAAGCACTACCACACCGCGGGCGTGCCTGGCCGGCACGAGATCGGAGACGATCAGGAACTCCACTATCCCGCCATCTGTCGCGCGATCCGCGATACCGGTTTCGATGGCTATCTGGCGCAGGAATTCATTCCTACGGCGCCGGATCCCGTCGGCTCGCTGCGCGAGGCGATCCGCCTCTGCGACGTCTGAAACGATATCCACCCAGGTGAAGTAGAACCCATGGCAGACAATCACTACGACGCCATCGTCGTCGGCTCGGGAATCAGTGGCGGTTGGGCGGCGAAGGAACTGACCGAGAAAGGTCTCAAGGTCCTGATGCTGGAACGCGGACGCAACATCGAACACGTCAAGGACTACGTCAACGCGATGAAGGAGGCGTGGGATTTCCCGCACCGCAACCGGCCGACCCAGGCGATGAAGGCCGACTATCCGGTGTTGATGCGCGACTACGGCCTGGTCGAGAACCTGCAGGGCATGTGGGCCAACGAAAAGGAATCGCCCTACACCGAGACCAAGCGATTCGACTGGTACCGCGGCTATCACGTGGGCGGTCGCTCGCTGATGTGGGGACGGCAGAGCTATCGCCTGTCGGACCTGGATTTCCAGGCGAACCTCAAGGACGGCATCGCCACCGATTGGCCGATCCGTTACGCCGACATCGCGCCCTGGTACGACTACGTGGAGAAGTTCGCCGGCATCGCCGGCACGCGCGAGGGCCTGGACGTGTTGCCCGACGGCGAGTTCCTGCCGCCGATCCCGTTGAACATCGTCGAGAAGGACGTGGCCGCGCGGATCAAGAAGGCCTTTGGCGGGACCAGGCACCTGATCCACTCGCGCACCGCCAACATCACCGAGCCCAAGGTCGAGCAGGGTCGCGTCAACTGCCAGTATCGCAACAAGTGCATCCTGGGCTGCCCCTACGGCGCGTACTTCTCGACCCAGTCGGCGACGCTGCCGGCGGCCATGAAGACCGGCAACCTGACCTTGCGGCCCTTCTCGATCGTCAAGGAAGTGCTCTACGACAAGGACCGCAAGCGTGCGCGGGGCGTGGAGATCATCGATGCCGAGAGCGGGCAGACCTATCAGTACACGGCCAACGTGATCTTCCTCAACGCGTCCTCCTTCAACTCGACCTGGCTGCTGATGAACTCGGCCACCGATGTCTGGGAAGGCGGGCTGGGCTCTTCGTCCGGCGAGCTTGGGCACAACGTGATGGACCATCATTTCGGCGCCGGCGCCGCCGGCCGGGTCGAGGGCTACGACGACAAGTACTACTTCGGCCGGCGTCCCTGCGGCTTCTACATTCCCCGTTTCCGCAACGTCGCCGCGGACAAGCGCGGCTACCTGCGCGGGTTCGGCTACCAGGGCGGCGCCAGCCGCACCGGGTGGTCGCGCGAGATCGCCGAGCTGAACATCGGCGCCGACCTGAAGGACGCGCTGACCCTGCCGGGCGACTGGCGCATCGGCATGACCGGATTCGGCGAAATGCTGCCTCACCACGACAATACGATTCGCCTGGACCTGCAGCGCAAGGACAAATGGGGGCTGCCGGTGCTGGCGATGGACGTGTCCCTGCGCGCGAACGAAAAGGCCATGCGCAAGGACATGGCCGCCGACGCCGCCGAGATGCTGGAGGCCGCCGGGGTCAAGGACGTGCAGATGCACGATGACGACTACGCCCCGGGCAAGGGCATCCACGAGATGGGCACCGCGCGCATGGGCCGTGACCGCAGCAACTCCGTGCTGAACCAGCACAACCAGGTCTGGGACGCGCCGAACGTCTACGTCACCGACGGCGCCTGCATGACCTCCAGCGCCTGCGTGAATCCCTCGCTGACCTACATGGCGCTGACTGCACGGGCAGCGGACCATGCGGTGCGCGAGCTGAAAGCGGGGAACCTGTGATGGAACGCCGCGAACTGCTGAAGATGATCCTCGCCGCCACGGGCGCGGCCATGATCGGCCTGCCCGCGCTCGCCCAGGGACAGGCGCCGGCCGCGGGGGCGAAGCACGCCTTCTCCGCCGCCGATGTCGGCACGCTGGACGAGATCGCCGAGACCATCCTGCCGCGGACCAAAACGCCGGGGGCGAAGGACGCCGGCGTAGGCGTGTTCATGGCGCAATTCGTCACCGATTGCTATACCGCCAAGCAGCAGGCGGCATTCCGCGCCGGCCTGGTCGAGATCGACAAACGCGCCGGCGGCCGCTTCGTGTCGCTCACGCCGCAGGCGCGCACCGAGCTGCTGCGCACCCTGGATGCAGAAGCCAGGAAACACGTCGTCGAAGTGGCCGACACCGGCACCGCCAAAGTGGCGGGCGCGATGCCGCATTACTTCACGATGATCAAGCAGCTGACCATCTTCAGTTTCTTCACGTCGAAGATTGCCGCGACCGAAGTGCTGCAGTACGTCGCCGTGCCGGGTCGCTACGACGGCGACCTGGCCTATGCCCCCGGTACGCCTGCCTGGGCGACCAACTGATGGACCGCGAGGATTCGCCCATGCGCCACTTCCCCGGGAACACCCTGACCAGCCCCTTCCTGATGGCGGCCTGCCTGCTGGCCGCGGCGCCCGCGTTCGCGCAGGCCGGCGGCGACCCGTCGCGCGATCCGGCGAAGACCGAGGCGTGGAAGCCCGTGCCCGCGGTCGTGGCCACGCCCGCGGGCCGCGCGCCCTCCGACGCGATCGTGCTGTTCGGTGGCAAGGATCTCTCGGCCTGGGAGTCGGAGCAGGGCGGACGCGTGCCCTGGAGCGTCGCCGGCGGCGCGCTGACCGTGGTGCCGGGGAGCAAGGGCATCCGCACCAAGCAGCGCTTCTGCGACATCCAGCTGCATATCGAGTGGCGCACGCCCACCGCGACCCGGGGCTTCGAAGGCCAGCAGCGGGGCAACAGCGGCATCTTCCTGCAGGACCTGTATGAGCTGCAGGTGCTCGACAGTTACAACAACACGACCTATGCCAACGGCCAGGCCGGCTCGATCTACAAGCAGGCCATTCCGCTGGTGAACGCCTCGCGTGCGCCGGGCGAGTGGCAGGCCTACGACATCATCTGGAAGGCGCCGCGCTTCTCGCAGGGGGGCGGGCTCATTTCGCCCGCCCGCATCACCGTCCTGCATAACGGCGTGCTGGTGCAGGACGACACCGTGCTGGCGGGCAAGACCGAATACATCGGCGCGCCGTCGTACTCGCCGCATGCGTGCGCGCCGATCTCCCTGCAGGAGCACGATTCCAAGGTCAGCTACCGCAACATCTGGGTGCGCGAGCTGTAGCGCCGGCGCGTAGCTGGTGCCGGCGTCCTATTGCGCCAGGAAGCTGGCGATGTCGTCGACGTCCTGTTGCGACAGCTGGGGAAAGGGCGGCATCAAGCCGCCGCCCTTGCTGATCTTCTCCTTGATTTGCGCCGATTCCAGCCGCTTGCCCACGTCGGTGAGCGCGGGGAATGCGCCCGGGACGCCCGCGCGATCGGCGCCGTGGCAGGCCGTGCAGTTCGTTGCGTAGAGCTGCGCGCCGGCCGCAGGGTCGTCCTTGGACCACGCCGTCGTCGCAAGCGTCGTCCCCAGTAGAACCGAGGCGGCTGTCAGGATCGTTCTCAAGCGTGACTCCTTCGCGTGCTAGCGATGTGCGCTGGCGGGCAGGCTGGCGGGCAGGTGTTCGCGCAGGTACTCGGCACCGGTCTGGACGACCGCGGCCGGATCGCGCGGACGGTCGTGCTCGATGATGTACCAGCGCACGCCGGCACCTGCCGCGGCAGGCAGGATCGCGTTCCAGTCCAGGACGCCCCGGCCCACGGCGGCAAAGCCACCCTCGTCCTCGGCCTGGCCTTTCGGTGCATTGTCCTTGGCGTGTACCGCGAACATGCGGCCCTTGAACTTGGCCAGCATCGCCGCCGGGTCGTAGCCCGCGCGCGCGACCCAGGCCAGGTCCAGTTCGGTCTGCAGGTCGGGGCCGGCCGCTGCGAACAGCAGTTCCAGGCCGGTCTTGCCATTGAAGTCGACCAGCTCGAAGTCGTGGTTGTGGTAGGCCAGATGCATGCCCTTGGCCCGCACCCGCGTCGAGAGTTGGCCCAGTTCCTTGCCCAATGCGGTCCAGCCCGCGGCATCGGTCGGCCGGTCCTTCTCGTCCAGGTAGGGCACCACCAGCGTCGTGTTGCCGATCGACCGGTTGAAGGCCACCACGCTATCCAGATCCTTGCGCAGCTCGGCCAGTTGCACGTGCGACGAGATCGCCTTGATCGCATACCTGTCCAGCAGCCGCTTGAGTTCCACAGCGCTGACGTTCTGCGTGCCGACCGTTTCCACCGCGCCCACGCCCGCGTCGTGGACGATCTTCAACTGTTGGTCGAGAGAGCCGGCGTCGCGCAGCGTGTACATCTGCACCGCAATGGGTGTTTGCGGGTCAGCGGCGTCGCGTGCGAAGGCGGGCAGGGCAACGAGCAGCAGCAGTGCGAGAGTGGCGGTTCTGCGTGTAGGGGTGTTCATCAAGAAGTTCTCCCGGGATTCAACCGATGGATGTCCAGGCGCGCGTCCTGGCCGATGCGATGACGCGATCGACGATCAGCGCCGAGCGCACGCCGTCCTCGAAGGTGGGCAGGCCTTCCGGCCGCTCGCCTTCGATGGCGCGATAGGTGTCGGCGACAAACGCCTCGAAGCAATCGCCGTAGCCCTGTGCGTGCCCGGCCGGCAGCACCGCCAGCCGGCGTTGTTCGGCACTGCCGGCGCCCGGCCCGCGCACGAAGATTTCCTCGCGCTGGTCGGGCCGGCCGATCCACAGCCGTTCGGCGTCCTCCTGGTCGAACGCCACGCTGGCGTTGGCGCCATCGATCTCGAACCACAAGCGATTGCGGCGTCCCGCCGAGACCTGGCTGACCGTCAACGAGGCCAGCGTACCGGCGCCGGTTCTGAACATCGCCGCGGCCACATCCTCGCTCGCTACGGCCTGCATTGCGCCGCCCGCCGCCGGCGTGGTGAAGCTCTGCCCGGTGATGGCGCCGCGCTCGGCGATCACGGTGGCGAACGCCGCGCTGACCTCGACGAACCGCTCGCCGCCGACCCATTCCACCAGGTCGCACCAGTGCGAGCCGATGTCGGCGAACACGCGCGACGCGCCACCCAGTGCCGGGTCCACGCGCCAGTTGTTGCTGGCGGGGTCCAGCAGCCAGTCCTGCAGGTAGCTGCCGTGGATCAGGCGCAGCGGCCCCAGTTCGCCCTGCGCGATGCGTGCGCGTGCCTCGCGGACCACCGGGTGGTAGCGGTAGACGAAGGGTACCGTGGCGACCAGCCCGGTCGCGGCGGCCAATGCCGCCAAGGCCTGGGCATCCTGCAACGTGGTGGCCAGTGGCTTCTCGCAGATCACGTGCTTGCCGGCTTGCAGCGCCGCCTGCGCCATGGCGCGGTGCAGATGGTTGGGCGTGCAGACGTGCACGACCTGCACCTGCGGATCGGCGACCACCTCCTCGATGTCGCGATAGGCGCGTGGGACGTCCCACGACTGCGCCACCTCGCGTGCGCGTTGCGGGGAAGAGGCGGCGACGCCGCGGACCTGGGCACCGGCCAGCAGCGCTGCGCGCCGGTGCACGGCGCCGATCATGCCGGTGCCGACGATGGCGATTCCAAGCTTGCTCATCGGGTGGGGTTCTCAGGGTGTGGAGGGCGTGGCCGCGACGACTGGCCGGTCGCGGAACAGCAACAGGAAGGCGACCAGCACGACCAGCGCCACGCCCGCCGGGAACAGCCAGATCTGCTGCCAGTCCGGGCCGGCCGCCGTGGTGTAGTGCTCCACCACCGCGCCGGACAGGAACGTGCCGATCAACATGCCCACGCCGTACGTGGCCAGGGTGATGAACCCCTGCGCGCTGCTGCGCGCGGCGGGGCCGGCATGCGCATCGGTGTAGATCTGGCCGGTGACGAAGAAAAAGTCGTAGCAGATGCCGTGTAGCACGATGCCGATCACCAGCAAGGAGAAGCCGCCGCCCGCATCGCCGAAGGCGAACATGGCGTAGCGCACTACCCACGCGGCCATGCCCACCGCCAGCATGGTCTTGACCCCCAGCCGCACGAACAGGAACGGCATGGCCAGCATCAGCAGCACTTCGGAGACCTGGCCCAGCGACTGCAGGCCGGCCGCGCCGCGCACGCCCAGATCGTTGAGATACGGGTTGGTGAAGTTGTAGTAGAACGCCAGCGGGATGCAGATGGCGATGGACGCCAGGAAAAACACCAGATAGGAGCGCGACTTCAGCAGCCGCAGCGAGTCCAGCCCCAGCATCTGCCCCAGCCCGGCGTCGCGCTGTTGCGCCAGCGGCGGCGTGTGCGGCAGGGTGAAGGCATACAGGCCCAGGGCCAGCGATGCCAGCGCCGCCATCCGGAAGGTCAGCTCGAGCCGGTGCGCCTGTTCCCAGCCCAGCCAGCCGATCAGCACGCCCGCCACGATCCAGCCGACGCTGCCGGCTACCCGCACCAGCGGGAATTGTTTCTCAGGCGATTGCATGTGCCGCATCGCCACGCTGTTGGCCAGTGCCAGCGTCGGCATGAACAGCAGCATGTAGCCCATGACGCAGGCGGAGAACATGCCGAAGCTGGTCGCCGTGGACGCCAGCCACATGAGCACCGCACCGGCGAGGTGCAGCACCGCGAGGATGCGCTGCGCCGCGAAGTAGCGATCGGCGATCAGGCCGACCAGGAACGGCGCCACGATGGCGCCGATGGACTGGCTGAGGAAGGCCGTCGCCACCTGGCTCGCGCTGGCCTGCAGGGGACCCTGCACCAGGTACGTGCCCAGGGTCACGAACCATGCCCCCCAGATGAAGAACTGCAGAAACATCATCGCGCCCAAGCGCGACATGGTGTGCGTCATGGCTTCCCCTCCCAGGGCGGTATTGGCTCAGGTCCCCAGCATGCGGCGCAGCGATTCCGGATCGGCGCCGCTGTCGGCAAAGTCGTCGAAGGCGCGTTCGGTCACGCGGATGATGTGGTCGCGGATGAACGCGGCGCCCTCGCGTGCGCCGTCTTCCGGATGCTTCAGGCAGCACTCCCACTCCAGCACCGCCCAGCCCGGGAAATCGTATTGCGCGAACTTCGAGAAGATCGCCTTGAAGTCGATCTGGCCATCGCCGAGCGAGCGGAACCGCCCCGGACGATCGATCCAGTCCTGGTAACCGCCATAGACGCCGCTGCGCGCACTGGCGCGATACTCCGCGTCCTTGACGTGGAAGATGCCGATGCGCGCGTGGTACCGGTCGATGAAGCCCAGGTAGTCCATCTGCTGCAGCAGCAGGTGGCTGGGGTCGTACAGGATCTTGGCGCGCGGGTGATGGTCGACCACCTCGAGGAAGCGCTCGAAGGTCGCGCCGTCGTGCAGGTCCTCGCCCGGGTGGATCTCGAAGCACAGGTCCACGCCGCAGGCGTCGAACGCATCCAGGATGGGGCGCCAGCGGCGGCCGAGTTCGGCGAAGGCTTCGTCCACCAGGCCCGGCGGACGCTGCGGCCAGGGATAGAAGTAAGGCCAGGCCAATGCACCGGAGAACGTGGCATGCGCTGTCAGCCCCAGCCGCTGGCTGGCCTTGGCGGCCAACAGCAGCTGCTCCACCGCCCAGGCCTGGCGGGCGGCGGGATCGCCGCGCTTGTCCGGCGGTGCGAAGCCGTCGAACAGGGTGTCGTAGGCGGGGTGGACGGCGACCAGCTGCCCCTGCAGGTGGGTGGACAGCTCGGTGATCTGCAGGCCGTGCCCGGCCAGCATGCCGGCGACGTCGTCGCAATACGCCTGGCTCTGCGCAGCCTGGGCCAGATCGAACAGGTGGGGCGCGCTGGTCGGCACTTGTACGCCAGAATAGCCCAGGCCCGCAGCCCACCCGGCCAGCGTGTCCAAGCGATCGAAGGGAGGGTTGTCGCCGATGAACTGCGCCAGGAACAGCGCTGGACCCTTGAGCGTTTTCAACGTGATTCGCCTCGATGCAATCGATTGCATTTATCCTAGCATGGGGCTTCCGCAAGAGCCGTTGTGCACTGCACAGCAGAAAGAAGAACGAACGTCATGGCAACCATTTACGACATCGCAAAGCACGTCGGCGTCTCCGCCGGCACGGTGTCGCGCGCGCTGTCCCGGCCGGAAAAAGTCCTGCCGGCCACGCGCACGCGCATCGAGCAGGCCGCCGCCGCGCTGGGCTATGTCCCCAACACGGTCGCCAGGACGCTCAAGACCCAGCGCAGCGGCAAGATCCTGGTCACCGTCCCGGACATCGCCAATCCATTCTTCGCGCAGATCCTGCAAGGCGCGGAGGAAGCGGCGCAGGCCGTCGGTTACGCCGTCCTGCTGGGCGATACCCAGCACCAGCCCGACCGCGAGGAGCGCTACGCGCAGATGCTCCGGCGCAACGAGGCGGACGGCCTGATCGTGCTGGGGCACCGCCTGCCGCCGACGGCGCGCGCGATCGTCAAGCAGCTGGGCGCCGCCGCGCCGGTGGTTAACGGCTGCGAGTTCGACCCGGCGCTGGGCATCCCCAGCGTCCACATCGACAACGCGGCCGCCGCGCGCGCCGTGATGGAACATCTGTATGGGCTGGGGCACGAGCGGATTGCCGTGGTGGGCGGCCCGCCCGACAATCCCCTGCACCAGCAACGGCTGGAAGGGGTCCGGGCCGCCGGCAAGGCGCGCGGCCGCCTGCGCAACCTGAGCGTCGTGCCGGGCGATTTCTCCGTGGAATCCGGCCATGCGGCCGCGATGGCGCTACTGGCCCGCGCGCCCGTGCCGACCGCGATGTTCTGCTTCAGCGACCAGATGGCGTTGGGCGCCCTGGCGGCCTGCCGGGACCTGGGCATTCGCGTGCCGGACGACCTGTCCATCGTCGGCTTCGACGACCTGGCATCGTCCAGTTACCTCACGCCGCCATTGACGACCATCCGGCAACCCATGCGGGAGATCGGCGTCCGCGCGGTCAACCTGCTGCTCGCCATCATCGAGAATGTGGACGTGCCGCTTCAGCAGACGCTGGATTTCAGCTTGATGTTGCGCGGGTCGACGGGTGCGCCGAGGGATAGGTGACGTCGCCGCGCTGCGACGTCGCCGGCCGTGATGCGAATCCTCCGCTGCGGGCAGCTCGGGCTTGCGCTCAGGCGCGCGCGCGCTTGCGCGCCGCAGGCTTGCCGGCCGTAGTCGAAGCGGCGCTGGCCGCCTGCCGCGGTGCGGCGCCGAACAGGAACATCTCGACCGCGCGTTCCACCATCTTGCGCACGGTCGAGGGCGGCAGCGGCGGGGGATCGCGCTGGTAGATGCGCACATCCACTTCTGCGGTGAGCAAGGCCAGGAAATGCAGCGCGGCGATGGTCGGGTCGCTCTGGCGCAGTTCGCCGCGCGCCATCGCCGCTTCCAGTACCGCGGCCACTGCGGCCACCGATTCGCTGGGGCCGGCCTGGTAGAACAGCTGGCCGACGTCGGAGCGGCCCGCCTCGGCCACCACCATGCGGTAGACCGCGATGGCGATGGCATCGTTGCTCACCACCCGCAGCATGCACTCGCCGAAGTGCAGCAGCATCGAGCGCAGATCGCTCTGGCCGGCGCGGGGCGACTGCAAGCGCTGGATCGCGTCGGACAGATGCGCGGTCGCGGCGGCGCGGACCACAGCGCTGAACAACTCCTCCTTGGACGCGAAATAGCCGTACAGGGTGGCCTTGGAGCCGCCCAACCGTTTCGCCAGCTCGTTCATCGAGGCGCGCTCGTAGCCCAGTTCCTGGAACAGGTGCCTCGCCGCCTCGACGATGGCCTCGCGTCGTGCCTCGGTTCGAACCTTCATTGCGCCTCCTATAAGTGAACCCAACTGTACATTTTCCTTGACAGTGGGGGAAATCGCTTCTAATAATAAACCGTACGGTATGGTTTATTTTAAGTGGCGGCGACGCGCGTCGTCGCGACGCCCGCCGCTACGTCCGTGCACCACTACTCGGTGCGGCTTTCCCGAATCCACGAAAGGGCTCTCCCATGAAACATTCCGTTTGGCTGTCCGCATTGGCGCTGGCGATCAGCCTGGGCGCGGCCGGTTGCGCCAGTACGCGCCCGGTCGCCTACGCCGGGCTGGCCTCGTCACAGCAGTTGCGGCCCACCCTCGGCGACCGCTCCGGCCGGGTTCCCTACGACTATTCGGCCGGAGCCGACTGGCGCGACTACGACAGCGCGGTGGTCGCGCCGGTGACGATCTATCGCGGGCCGGACAACCAGTTCGACCAGAAGGTTTCCGAGCAGGACAAGGCGGAGCTGGCGGACTTCATGCGCGCCGCCTTCGGCGACGCGCTGCAGGCGCGCTTTCCGCTGCTGGACCGGCCGCGGCCGGGTTCGCTGCGCGTGGCGGTGACCCTGACCGGCGCGAAGAAGACGCCGCAGGTGGCAGGAACGGTGACCAAGTTCGACCTGGCCGGTGGCCCGTACAACGTGGTGCAGTCGATCCGCGGCAAGGAAGGCGCCTTGTCCGGTTCGGTCAGCTATGCGGTGGAGATCTACGACGCCACCAACAACCGCCTGCTCAGCGCCTACGTGTCCAAGCAGTATCCGAACGCGTTGAACGTCAAGGCCAGCATCGGCGGCCTGGGTGCGGCGAAGGCAGGGATCCGCAAGGGCGCCCAGGAGCTGGTCGCGCGCCTGGACTAGTGCCATTGCGGTGCGCGGGTTACGCCGCTACGTGGTCAACGCCATCGCCGATGTGCAGCGTGCGCTGATTTCTTGCTGTTGCTGCGTCCGCCGCGTCGCCGCAGGATTTTCGCCAACGCGCGCAGGTCCGTTCCCCGTTCCGTTTTTCACGATCAGGACACTCCCATGCGCCCGCGTCGACCCGCTCCGCCACGCCTTCCGCACAGCCTGCGTCCTGGATTGCAGGCGCTGTACGATCTTCCCGACCTGCCGCCGCGTCGGCGCACGCCGCCGGCGGCGCTGTTCTGGCGCGGCGTGGTCGCGGCGATCGTGCTGGTCGCGCTGCTGGTGCTGCCGATTCGCGCGGCATGGGCCGCCGCGGACGACGACAGCAGTGCGCCGGCGCGTGGCTCGCGCTGGGGCCTGGGCATGGCCGCGCTGACGATGCACAAGCCGTATCGCGGCGTCGAGCCGGAGGTCGTCGCGCTGCCGCTGCTGGTCTACGAGAGCAAGTGGTGGAGCGTGTACGGCCCGTCGCTGAGCCTGAACCTGCCGTCGCTGGGAGCGGTGGCGTTCTCGCTGACCACGCGGTTGTCCCACGACGGCTACGACGCAGCGGACTCGCCGTCGCTGGACGGCATGCGGCAGCGCAAGGATCGCCTGTGGCTGGGCGGCTCGGGCACGTGGCGCACCGGCATCGCCGACACCACGCTGGAGTGGATGCACGACGTGTCCGGCTACAGCCGCGGGCAGCGCGTCGCCATCTCGATCGAGCATGTCTTCGATCTCGGCCTGTTCGAATTGACTCCGCGGCTGGGCGCGGCGTGGCTGGATCGCCGCTACGTGGACTATTACTACGGCGTGCGGCCACAGGAGGCGCGCGCGCAGCGCCTGCCGTATCGCCCCGGCGCCAGCGTCGATGTGGAAGCCGGGTTGCGCGCGGCCCACCGCGTCGCGCATCGCGATTCGCTGTTCCTCGATGTGGGCGTGGATCGCCTCGGTGCGCAGATCCGCGACAGCCCGCTGGTCGGTGGCGCGCTGCAGTCGCGCATCGTGTTGGGGTATGTGCATGTGTTCTGAGCGCGCGCTGCGCTGCCGCGCGCCCCGCGCCTCAGCGCCGCAGCGCTCGCCGGACCCGAAGCGTTGGGCAATGGGTGAGGCCCCATGGCGCTTTCGCCAGCGACGACGCGCTTGCATCGATCGGCCGACAACGCGACCGCTACGGCGGGCCAGCGCCGTATTACACTCTGCCCGCAAGCCAAACCAACATGGATACAGGGGATCAGGATGAGCGGGAGACTGGGGGCAGTCGCGTTGTGCTGTGTGCTGGGAATGGGAATCGGAATGGGGAGCGCGCAGGCGCAGGTGGATCTTGAACCGTTCCTCAGGAAGGACGACGTCACCGACCTGAAGCTGTCGCCGACCGGCGAGTTCCTGGCGGCGACGGTGCCGATGGAGGACAAGACCGCGCTGACGGTGATACGTCGTTCCGACAACAAGACCGTAGGCAGTTTCGCGTTGGGCAAGAATTCCCACGTCTCGGATTTCACCTGGATCGGCGACGGGCGTCTGCTGATCGCGTTGGCCGAAAAGTTCGGTGCGTTGGACAAACCGGTTCCCACGGGCGAACTGTTCGCCATGAATGCCGACGGCACCGCCGCCGAACTGCTGGTCGGATTTCGCGTCGCCAGCAAGGGGCCGGGGACGCGGATCCAGCCGAAGAAGGTGGAGTCGGTCGCCGCTTTTCTGGCCGGCACCTTGCCCGACGACGAGCGCAATGTCGTCGTCACGATATGGCCCTTCAACAGCGACGATCCTTACACCCGCGCCGAACTGCTGGACGTCTACAGCGGCCGCCGGCGCCCGCTGGCCAGCACGCCCGTGCGCCGCGCGAGCTTTCATACCGATCCGCAAGGCATGGTGCGGTTTGCGCTGGGCGCCGATACCGACAACGCCAGCAAACTCTATTACCGCGACGCCAAGGGCGGGGACTGGCGGCTGATCAACGACGAGAACCTCAGTCATCATGTCGAACAGCCGCTGGGTTTCTCCGCGGATGGACGCGTTGCCTATCTCCGTGTGGAAAAGCCGAGCGGCAGCGACGCGGTCGAATCGTGGAATGCGGAAAGCGGCGAGCGCAAGCTGGTCGCCCGCGATGCGGCGACCGACCCTTACCGGATCATCTATCGCAACGATACGAACATTCCGGTGGGCATCTTCGTCGTCGGCGACAAGCCCAAGACCTTGTTCTTCGACGAGGCGTCGCCGGAAGCCAGGATGTATCGTAGCCTGCAGGCCGTGTTTCCTGGGCAGGCGGTCTTCGTCACCTCCAGCACGCGCGATGGCCGGCTGGCCCTGGTGGAAACCTATTCGGACCGCAATCCCGGCGATTTCTACCTATTCGATGCCGCGGCCAAGAAGGCCGACCGCATCTTCAGCCGGCGCGCCTGGTTCGACCCGGAGAAATCGGCCTCGGCGCAACCCATCTCGGTGACGGCGCGCGACGGACAGGTCTTGCACGGTTTCCTGACCCTGCCGCCTGGCGGCGACAGGAAAAAGCTCGCCACCGTGGTGATGCCGCACGGCGGGCCGTTTGGAGAGTTCGACAAATGGACCTTCGACAACGACGCACAACTGCTGGCCCAGGCCGGTTACGCGGTGCTGCAGATCAACTACCGCGGTTCGGGCAACTACGGGCGCGCCTTCCAACAGGCCGGCGCGTGGCAGTGGGGCGGCACGATGCAGGACGACGTGACCGATGCCACGCGCTGGGCGATCCAGCAGGGCATCGCCGATGCGGGACGCATCTGTCTGTACGGCGCCAGTTACGGCGCCTACGCGTCATTGATGGGCGTGGCCAAGGAGCCGTCGCTGTACCGCTGCGCGGCCGGCTATGTCGGCGTCTATGACCTGCCGATGATGTACGTCAAGGGCGACATCCAGACCCGTGCGTCCGGCGAAGCCTACCTGCACGAATGGCTGGGTCCACGCGATGCGCTTGCCGCAGTGTCGCCGGTGAACCTGGCCGACCGGATCAAGGTGCCGGTGTTCCTGGCTGCCGGCGGCGAGGACGAGCGCGCGCCGATCGCGCATTCCAAGAAGATGGAAGCGGCGCTGAAGAGCGCCGGTGTACCGGTGGAGACGCTGTACGTGCCGACCGAGGGCCACGGCTTCTACACCGAGGCGCACCAGCGCGAGTACTACACCAGGCTGCTGGCGTTCCTGAGCCGTTCGCTCGGCGGCGCAGTGGCCAAGCCTGCGGCGGCACGCTAGCGGGCGTCGGATGCGCCACGCCGCCCGATGGTGCGGCGTGGCCCGTTCGCAGGCAGGGTCGCGCACGGCTGCAGCGTTGGGCACAACTGCCGCGGCGCGGCATCGCCGCGTGCCGCCGTTGCCGGCGTCGCCCAGCTCAGCGCGTTTTGCGTAGCGGGTCTGGCATATGTTGTCAGGTCGTTCGCGTGCGCGTGCAGATAGCCGCAACGCCGGCGCTTGGGCATTTCCATGTGCCCGCGCGCAGGATGCGCCTTGCCGGCAACGTGTGCGTACGCCGTTTGCCGCCGGCACTCGCTTTGCGCAGCGCTGCTGCGTTCGCGCCGTATTACACTCCGCCGGCAAGCCAACCGACATGGACAGGGGGAAGAGATGAGCGGAAGACTGGGGGCAGTCGTATTGTGTTGTTTGCTGGGAATGGGAATGGGGATGGGGAGCGCGCAAGCGCAGGTGGATCTGGATCCGTTCCTGAAGAGGGGCGCGATCGCCAAACTGAAACTGTCGCCGACCGGCGAGTTTCTGGCGGCGACGGTGCCGATGCAGGACCGGACCGCGCTGGCGATCATGCGCCGTTCCGACAGCAAGATCGTGGGCACTTTTTCGATGGAAAAGAACAGCCACGTCTCCGCCTTCGAGTGGGTCAACGACACGCGCGTGCTGTTCAGCATGGCCGAGAAGATCGGCGCGATGGACCTGCCGCGGGGTACTGGCGAGCTGTTCGCGATCAATGCCGACGGCGGCGCGGCCGACCTGTTGGTGGGCCAGCGGGTCACCGGCGACAGCCCGGGCTCGCTGATCCAGACCAAGAAGGTCGAGGACGTCATCGCGGACATGATCGGGCCACTGCCCGGGGACGACCACAATGTGGCCATCCAGGTGCGTCCCTTCAGCGTCAGCAAGGACCCGTACAGCCGCGCCGAGATCCTGGACGTGTACACGGGCCGTCGGCGTCCGCTGATCGGCTCGCCGAAGGTCCGCCGCGCCGACTTCTTCAGCGATGCGCAGGGCAAGGTCCGTTTCGCTGTCGGCGCCGATGAGGACAATGTCAGCAAGCTGTTCTATCGCGACGCGCAGGGCGGCGACTGGCGCCTGCTCAACGACGAGAACGTCAGCCATCACGTCGAACACCCGATCGGTTTTTCCGAAGACGGGCGTACCGCTTATCTGCTGGTCGAGCGGGCCAGCGGCCCCGATGCGATCGAGGCCTGGAACGCGGACAGCGGCGAGCGCAAGGTGGTCGCGCGCGATGCGCTGGCCGACCCGCACCGGATCATCTATCGCTATGGCACCCGTATTCCGGTGGGTGTCGAGTTCCTGGCGGACAAGCCGCGCAGCCTGTTCTTCGATCCGGCCTCGCCCGAGGCGAAGACCCAACGGGCGCTGGAAGCCGCGTTCCCCGGGCAGTCGGTCTACGTCACCTCCAGCACCCGCGACGGTCGGCTGAACCTGGTGGAGGTCCAGTCCGGACGCAATCCCGGCCAGTTCTACCTGTTCGACAACGTGGCGAAGAAGGCCGATTTCGTGTTCGCGCGCCGCGCCACGCTGCCGCAGGCGGCGCTGGCGGACGTGCGGCCGATCGCGCTGCAGGCGCGCGACGGCATGCAGTTGCATGGCTTCGTGACGCTGCCTGCGGCGGCCGCGGCAGGCAAGGTGCCGATGGTGGTGATGCCGCACGGCGGGCCGTTCGGTGTCTTCGACGAGGGCCTGTTCGACCAGGATGCGCAGATGCTGGCCCAGGCCGGCTATGCGGTGCTGCAGGTCAACTATCGCGGCTCGGGCAACTACGGGCGCGCTTTCCACCAGGCCGGTGCGCAGCAGTGGGGCGGCGCGATGCAGGACGACGTGACCGACGCCACGCGCTGGGCGATCGCCCAGGGCATCGCCGATCCCGAGCGCATCTGCATGTACGGCGCCAGCTACGGCGCCTATGCGTCGCTGATGGGCGTGGCCAAGGAACCGGCGCTGTACCGCTGCGCCGCCGGCTACATCGGCGTCTACGATCTGCCGATGATGTATGCCAAGGGCGACATGCAGCAGCGCGATTCTAGCGAGACCTTCCTGCGCGAATGGATGGGGCCGAGCAGCGCATTGGCCGCGGTGTCGCCGGTGAACCTGGCCGACCGGATCAAGGTGCCGGTGTTCCTGGCTGCCGGCGGCGAGGACGAGCGCGCGCCGATCGCGCATTCCAAGAAGATGGAGGCGGCGCTGAAGAAGGCCGGGGTACCGGTGGAAACGCTGTACGTGCCGACCGAAGGCCACGGTTTCTACACCGAGGAGCACCGCCGCGAGTACTACACCAAACTGCTGGCGTTCCTGAACCGCTCGCTCGGCGGCGCAGTGGCCAAGCCGGCGGCAGCGCGTTAACCCCTGCACGCATCCGCGTCCCAACGGCGCGGATGCGTGTAGCCAGCGAACCGGTACTCGGTCGGCGCATAGTCGAGCCGCTCTGCAGGGCGGTCGCGCATATTTCTTCCTCGCAGCGCTAATTCCTTGCGATGCGTGTTATCCACGCATCCGCGCGGTGCCGGACACCCAGGCCTGCATGTGCTCTCACTGACGTGCGCGCTGTTGTGTCGTGAAACATATGCGCATCCTGCGCTGTGTGCGGGCTGGCCCCGCCGCCGTGCGAACGCCTCGGCTCAGCGCACCCCGTGCATCATCCGACGCAGCAACGGCGCGGCCAGGAAGGCCAGCACTGCGCAGCCCAGGCCGATCCACAGCATCAGCCAGAACAGGTGCGCGTACTTGGCGGCGGCGTCGGCGATGTTCAGCGCTTCGCCTTCCGGCACCTCGATCGCGGCGAGCTTGCCGAACAGCGCGGCCAGCGCTTCGGAGAAGGCGGTGGCCAGGAACCAGGTGCCCATCATCAGGCTGACCACGCGCGGCACCGCAAGCTGGGTGACCGCCGACAGGCCGACCGGCGACAGGCACATCTCGCCGGCTTCCAGCACCAGGTATGCCAGCACCAGCCACCACACGCTGGCAATCTGTCCGCTGGCGCCGACCTGCTGCGCGGCCAGCGCCAACGGCACGAACGACAGGCCGGCCAGCAGCAGGCCCAGCGCCGACTTGGCCGGCTTGGACGGCTCCAGGTCGCGCCGCTGCAGCCACGCCCATAGCGCGGCGAACAGCGGCGCCAGCAGCACCAGGAACAGCGCGCCCAGATAGGTCAGCGAGCCGGCGGTCTGCGGTAGTACCAGGCAGTCGCGGACCAGGAACAGCAGCATCAGCGCGCTCACCGCCACGAACAGCACGCGCGGCGCCGCCGAGTCCGGACGTCGGTCGGACAGCGTGGCCGCCAGCACGAAGCCCAGCGGCGCCAGCAGCAGCGAGGCGATCGACCACGGCAGCGGGGTGCCGCCGCGGATCACCAGCGCCGGCACGATGTCCTTGGTCATCAGCCGGTCGGTGAAGGTGACCCAGGACCCGTAGGTCTGCTCGTACAGGGTGAAGTACACCAGCGCCATCGCGATCAGCACCATCAGCGCGATCATCTGCTGGCGCTGCACCGGCGTGCACTGGGTGCCGGTGAACCAGGCGAACCACAGCAGCACCGCGCCGAGCACCACCAGCATCAGCATCAAGGCCAGCGAGATCTCCCCGCCCAGGCTGAAGGCGCCGTTCGCCGCGGCCCACATCAGCCCGGCCACCGGTACCACGCCCAGCACCGCCGCCAGATAGATCGCCCATTCGCGCGGCAGCCCGGCCACGCGCTGGCGCAGCAGCGCCGGTTGCGCCGGCTCGGCGTGGCCGTGCAGGTATTTCTGCCCCCACAGGAACATGCCCAGGCCCAGCAGCATGCCGATCCCGGCGGCGCCGAAACCGTAGCGCCAGCCGTAGGCCTCGCCGAGGAAGCCGCACACCAGCGAGGCGAACAGCGCGCCGAGGTTGATGCCGGCGTAGAACAGCGAGAAACCGGAGTCGCGGCGCGGATCGTCGGGCGCGTAGAGCTTGCCGACGATGGTGGAGATGTTCGGCTTGAGGAAGCCCACCCCCATGATGATCAGCGCCAGCGACAGATAGGTCACGCCCAGCGACGCGGTGTCGCGGATCACCTCACCGTCGACGCGCGTGGCGGCGTGGCCTTCGAAGGCCATGCCGACGTGGCCGAGCACCAGCAGGATGCCGCCGAACACCACCGCCTTGCGCATGCCCAGCCAGCGGTCGGCGAGCAGGCCGCCGATCACCGGCACGCAGTACACCAGGCCGCCGTAGGCGCCGAGCAGGTCGAGCCCGGCTTTATCGCCGAACAGGTGGTACTTGGTCAGGTACAGCAGCAACAGCGCCTTCATGCCGTAGAAGGAGAAGCGCTCCCACATCTCGGTGAAGAAACAGACGTAGACGCCCTTGGGGTGGCCGAGGAAATCGTCGCGGAAACTCCGGGCGGCATTCGGATCGCCACTCCCTGTTGATAGAACTGTCAAGACGGATTGCTCTCAAAAGGAAGGTGCCAGTGACAGCATCGGGCGGTGGAGCCGGGTTCGGCTTGCGGACGTGGATGCGCGCTCATCGCAGCGAAAGGGATTTGAAGCTGAAGCCCAGTTGTCTGCCGTCAGCACTTAGGCCAAGTTCCTGCGGGGATGTGGCATCGGGCATGTGAAATTCGAACCTGTATTCCAATTTCTGCATTTCGGAAGGAATGGCAATATCGATCGGATATTTGCCCGTCGTGTTCCCCGAAATCCTCGCTTCGTGCAGCAGCTTTCCATTCAAAAGGATTTCGATCCGCTGGCTTGCCAGCTTTCCATGCAAAAAGGGCGCAATCTCCATTTTGAGCGTCGTAGCAGGAGCGCCGTCCGCATTGGTGCACGTGAAGCTGGCATTCTTCCCTTGCGTCCAGCGGCTGCTTTCCTCTGCACCGTCGAATCCACTTATCATGCCGCGTGGAATGGACCCTTTGAGGGAAAAATCGAAGTCCTGTTTGCAGCGCCTCGCCGCTATGGTTCGAGCGGCGATACACTGACTGGCGACCACGGACATGGGGCCGTGCGCGTAAGTGTCGCACCCTGAACTTCCGAACAAGGGGTCGCTTCCCAAGCTCACGATGTATGAGTACCGCTCGAAGTCGGCGATGTTGTTGCTGATGAGCACGTCGCTGATGGCTAAGTCGCGTTTGGTGTGGGTGATTGCTAGCGAAAACATGTAATTGAATGCCGGGTTGCGATTCGTGCCGATTACGACATTTTCCTTGTGGTCTGCCGGGCTGGGTAACTGGGTGTCCGCTACGGAAATGATCTGCCTTTCGCTACGCATGATGTCGGAGACATCGAACCATGGCGCCTTGGGAACGGTGCCGCTGAGGGTGATGAACAGGCTGGTCGGAAGGATGATGGCCGAGATCAGTGCGCCATGCCCTAGCAGAAAGTCGCGGTTCCGTAACGGATACGAAAGTAGCCATCCAAACAGGGCCGATAACTGGATCAGGAGCAAGCTCAGAATACAGAATATGTATTTCTTCACCGCGTAGTCGGAGCCACTTCCTCGTAAGTTAAACGCGTATTGCGTCAGGCACAGAAGCCCGATGGCAAGGCCAAGTAACGCAAGGTATTTCAGGCTGTACTCGTCATCGCGTGCGGAACGCACCCATCTGGCGAAGGTTGCGATAGACGTCAGCACTAGCAGGGTCGCCAGCGCGATGACGCCTACTGGATAGGAGACGGTGACCATCTCCAGGCGGCCGTTGTTTTCTGCAATGGAGCTGACGGCTGAAAATGACGGGTGCAGCACCAGCCCGATGATGGACGCGGCGGCCATTGCCGCCGCAGGTGCCAGGGTCCGGACGGACACAGATTTGCTGACGATGGCGCGCACTACTTGAATGCCCAGCAACCCCAGAATCAGGCCGAGCATGGCCACCGCGGGCAATAGGTGGATCGACGCGAGCACGAGCATGAGCAGGGTAAGTGCGAAGCATGTCTGGAGTGTGCCAAACCTGCGCTCAAACAACATCGCTGCGACCGCGCCAGCATAGAGAAGGGCCTCGCCAACGAGTTGCGAATAGAAGAAATTGTCGATGATCTCGTGCCCGTGCAAGTCGAGGTTCACGGTCGCGGCGTTCAGTGCAACGAGGCTGCCCATGGCGATGAGGGCAAATGGCCCCCTTCGCTCCGGAAGAGCGTGCAGTAGCGCGGCCAGGCTCAGCCAGATGGTAGCCAGTGCAATCAGCGTGGTCATATGCACTCCGAGGAAGACGGAGCCCAGCAGTCGCCCGAGCAGCGCGGCGACTATGTGCGCGCCCTTGGGGTACAGGTTCATTTCTCCCAGCGTTGGGTCATTCGCCGCGAGAGGGAACCATTGCTCCGAAATGCGATATGCCAGTGCATAGTGATGCGCAAGGTCCACTGACCCATTCCAGAGCGAATCCAAGTGGAGGGCGACGAAGATGACAGCCATGACTGCCGAGAGGCAAAGTGGTAGCTTGAAAGGAATGGTTTTCACGCGTTCTTCTTTCTGGGTTCTTTAGTTGGAGCACTGGTCGTGCAACTGCCGCATGCTGCGTGCACGACCGTTCGGTATGAGAGGCTGGCCCATTCCTGGCGGAGAAAAGAGGATGCATTCCTCCACGGGAACGGAGGTGCAAGAGGCCTGCTGTGGTTAACGCGAGATCTCACGGGCAGGCCAGGCGGAAAGGGTAATCATAGTGCAGGGCGGCGCCTGCTGGACTTAAACGCCCGCAAACGCTAGCGTGTCGCGGATTTTTCTTCCACTAGGAAACGCCTAATGCACCATGTCACCCAGCCGCGTCAGCTCACCTTCCGCGCGGTCGTGCTGGCGATCGTGCTGGCCGTCGTGCTGTCGGCGGCCAATGCCTACCTGGGGCTGTTCGCCGGCCTGACCATCGCCACCGCGATCCCGGCAGCGGTCGTGTCGATGGGCGTGCTGCGCCTGCTCGGCGGCGGCACCATCCTGGAGAACAACATCGTGCAGACCGGCGCCTCGGCCGGTTCGTCGATCGCGGCGGGGGTGATCTTCACCATCCCGGCGTTGGTGATCATGGGCTACTGGCCGGACTTCAAGTACTGGTGGGTGCTCGGCATCGCCGGCATGGGCGGCCTGCTCGGGGTGCTGTTCTCGGTGCCGCTGCGGCGCTCGATGATCGTCGAGGATCCGCTGCCGTTCCCCGAGGGCAAGGCCGCGGCCGAAGTGCTCAAGGCCGGCGAGAACCCGGGGCCGGGGCTGAAGATCCTGGCGCTGTCGGCGCTGATCGGCGGCGTGGTCAAGCTGGGCGCGGCCAGCGGCCTGAAGGTGATTCCCGATACCTGGGCGCAGGCCACCTACCTGGGCAGCAGCAAGCTGGTCGGCTACGTCGGCACCAACCTGTCGCCGGCGCTGCTCGGGGTCGGCTACATCGTCGGGCTCAACGTCGGCATCGTGGTGCTGTCCGGCTCCATCCTGTCCTGGCACATCGCCATTCCGCTGTACCAGCAGTTCTTCATGGGCTCCGATCCGGCGCTGGCGCAGAGCCTGGCCGCCGCGCCGGCGGCGGACGCGGCGTTCGGCATCTGGGCCGCCAAGGTGCGCTACCTGGGCGTGGGCGCGATGCTGATCGGCGGCGTGTGGACGCTGTTCTCGCTGCGCAAGTCGCTGCTGTCCGGGGTCAAGAGCGGCTTCGCCGCCGCGCGCAAGAGCACCGCCGGCACGGTTGTCGCCGAGACCGACCGCGACCTGCCGATGAAGTGGATGCTGGTGGCGCTGCTGCTGTGCACGCTGCCGCTGCTGGGCCTGTACCAGGCGATCGTGGGCCAGTGGCACGTCAGCATCCCCATGACCATCATCATGATCGTCGCCGGCTTCCTGTTCGTGTCGGTGTCCGGCTACCTGGCCGGGCTGATCGGCTCGTCGAACAACCCGGTGTCGGGTATCACCATCTCCACCATCCTGTTCGCCTCGGCGGTGCTGGTGCTGCTGCTCGGGCGCGACTCGCCGATCGGCGCGGTCGCCGCGATCATGATCGGCGCTGTGGTGTGCTGCGCTGCAGCGGTGGGCGGCGACAACCTGCAGGACCTGAAGGCCGGTTACCTGGTCGGCGCCACGCCGTGGAAGCAGCAGCTGATGCTGGCCATCGGTGCGTTTTCCTGCGCGCTGATCATGGCGCCGGTGCTGAACCTGCTGGCTCAGGCCTACGGCATCGGCGCGGCGACGCCGGAACATCCGAACTCGTTGGCGGCGCCGCAGGCGACGCTGATGGCCTCGGTGGCCAAGGGCCTGTTCGGCGGCGAGCTGCCGTGGACGATGATCGCCATCGGCGCCGTCGTCGGCGCGGCGATCATCGCCCTGGATGAGTGGCTCAAGCGCACCGGCAAGCGCTTCCGCGTGCCGGTGCTGGCCGCGGCGATCGGCATCTACCTGCCGCTGGAGCTGATGGTGCCGATCTTCCTCGGCGGCCTGATCAGCCATCTCGTCGAGCGCTTCCACAAGATCCGCGCCGACGACGAGGAAGGCCGCGACCGCGTGCATCGTCCGGGCACGCTGTTCGCCGCGGGCCTGATCACCGGCGAGGCGCTGATGGGCATCGCCATCGCCGTGCCGATCGTGGTCTCCGGCCGCGCCGACGTGCTGGCGCTGCCTGCGGCGTTCCATCTGAACCAGTGGTACGGCCTGCTGCTGCTCGCCTTCGTCGGCTGGCTGCTGTACCGCACCGGCAAGAAGGGCGAACCCACCGCGCCGCTGCCGCCGTCGGCGTAAGCGCGGGCGCCAGCCAAGCAACGCACGAAGCCCGGCCCCGCGCCGGGCTTCGTGTTTTCGAGGGCGGCAACGCGTAGTGGCGATGCGCCCGGCGGATGCTTCGCAAAACATCTGGCCCACGCGCCGATCGAAGTCGCGCGCTGCGCCGTAGCGCTGCAGGCAACACGTACCGCCCGTAGTCGACCTCCAGTGTCGCGCAGCCTTGCGACGAAACAGGCGAGCGCACACGCTCTCGCGAGTCCCGAGTCCCGAGTCCCGAGTCCCGAGTCCCGATCCAGGTCCCATGACTTCATGCCTTTGCACCACGCCCATCCACCCGCCTACCATCGACGTTTTGCCGTGTTCCGGAGACGCCCGATGACCTTGCGCTACGCCTTGCTGCCCCTGTGCCTGCTGCCCGCGCTGCCCGCGCTGGCGGCGACCCGCGGTTTCGATGTCCGCGACATGGTGGCGCTGGACCGGGTGTCCTCGCCGCTGCTGACGCCCGACGGCGGCACCGTGATCTTCGCCAAGCGGCAAATGGACAAGGCCACCGACAAGGCCAGCACGGGGCTGTGGCTGCGCAACCTGCGCACCCGCGATGCGGCGCCGCCGAAGCGGTTGACCCCGGACGGCTGGAACGTCAATTCGCCGGAGCTGTCGGTCGACGGCAAGACCGTGTACTTCCTCAGCGCCAAGTCCGGCCGCCAGCAGCTGTATGCGATGCCGCTGGCCGGCGGCGCGCCGCGCCAGCTCACCGATCTGGCGCTGGACGTGGACAGTTACCACGTCGCGCCGCAGGGCGACCGCGTCGCCTTCAGCGCCGGCGTGTTCCAGGACTGCGGCTCGGACCTGGCCTGCACGCAGAAGCGCCTGGACGCGACCAAGAACGCCAAGGCCAGCGGCGTGGTGTTCGACCAGCTGTTCGTGCGCCATTGGGACACCTGGAACGACGGCCGCCGCAACAGCCTGTTCGTCGCGCCGTTGCCCACCGGCGCCAAGGCCAAGCCGGTGGTCGGCGCCTCGGCGATCAGCGGCACCCTGGCCGGCGACATCCCGTCCAAGCCGTTCGGCGGCGGCGAAGACTACACCTGGGCGCCGGACGGGCAGTCGCTGGTCGCCAGCGTGCGCCTGGCCGGGCGCGAGGAGCCGTGGTCGACCAACTTCGATCTGTACCGGCTGGACGCGGCGGGCAAGACCGCGCCGGTCAACCTGACCGCGGCCAACCCGGCCTGGGATGCAGGCCCGGTGTTTTCCGCCGACGGCAAGACCCTGTTCTACCGCGCGATGCAGCGCCCCGGCTTCGAGGCGGACCGCTTCGGGCTGATGGCGATGGACCTGGCCAGCGGCAAGACCCGCGAGATCGCGCCGCAGTGGGACCGCTCGGCCGACAGCATCCAGGTATCGGCCGACGGCAAGACCCTGTACGTGCCGGCGCAGGAGATGGGCCAGCATCCGCTGTTCGAGATCGATGTCGCCGATGGCGGTGTGTCGCAGATGGTCGGCGGCAACAGCGTGGCGGAGTTCGACATCAAGGGCGGCACCCTGGCGGTGATGACCAATTCGCTGCAGACCGGCAACCAGCTGTTCACCGCGCCGATCATGCAGGAAGCCGGCGCTACCGAGATGCGCGCGATCACCCCCAGCGCCGGTGAGATGCTGCCCGACGTGAAGTTCGGCGAGGCCGAGCAGTTCTCGTTCAAGGGCTGGAACAACGACACCGTGCACGGCTACGTGGTCAAGCCATGGAACTACCAGGAAGGCAAGACCTATCCGGTCGCGTTCCTGATCCACGGCGGCCCGCAAGGCAGCTTCGGCAACGGCTGGAGCAACCGCTGGAACCCGCAGACCTACGCCGGGCAGGGCTATGCGGTGGTGATGATCGATTTCCACGGCTCCACCGGCTACGGCCAGGCGTTCACCGACGCGATCAGCCAGCACTGGGGCGACCGCCCGCTGGAAGACCTGCAGAAGGGCTGGGCAGCGGCGCAGAAGCAGTTCAAGTTCCTCAATGGCGACAAGGCCTGCGCGCTCGGTGCCAGCTACGGCGGCTTCATGGTCAACTGGATCGCCGGCAACTGGAATTCGCCGTTCAAGTGCCTGGTCAACCACGACGGCGTGTTCGACCAGCGCATGATGGGCTACGCCACCGAAGAGCTGTGGTTCACCGAGTGGGAGCAGGGCGGCACGCCGTACCAGAAGGCGTCGAACTACGAGAAGTTCAACCCGGTCAACCACGTCGCCGACTGGAAGAAGCCGATGCTGATCGTTCACGGCCAGCTGGATTTCCGCATTCCGGTGGAGCAGGGCCTGGCCGCGTTCAGCGCTGCGCAGCGCCAGGGCATCGAATCCAAGTTCCTGTACTTCCCCGACGAGAACCACTGGGTGTTGAAGCCGCAGAACAGCATCCTGTGGCACGACACGGTGAATGGGTGGTTGAAGCAGCATATCGGGCAATGAGGACGGGACCAGGGACCGGGGACCGGGGACCCGGAACAGCGAAAGCGGGCGCGGATTGCGTCTTGCCAGAACGCGAACCAAGGCGATGTCCGCTGGCGTGCGCGCTGCCCGGTTTCCGGTCGCGCCGCCGCGCTTTTCCGGGTCCCCAGTCCCCGGTCCCCGGTCCCGATTCCCCATGATCCACAACGACATCGTCATCTTCGGCCTGATCGCCGCCACGCTCGGGGCGGTGTTCTGGACCGCCGCGCGGCCGAGCGGGTTCTGGAAGCGTTTCTACGGCGTGGTGCCGGCGCTGCTGCTGTGCTACCTGATTCCCGGCATCTACAACACCGTCGGCCTGATCGACGGGCAGCACAATCGCCTGTACGACCCGGTCGCGCGCGACGTGCTGCTGCCGGCGGCGCTGGTGCTGCTCACGCTCACCGTCGACCTCAAGGGCATCCTGCGCCTGGGGCCGAAGCTGGTGGCGATGTACCTGGGCGCGTCCTTCAGCATCATGCTCGGCGCGGTGGTCGCGTTCCAGTTGATGAAATGGCTGCATCCGGCCACGGTGGCCGGCGACACCTGGGCCGGCATGGCCGCGCTGGCCGGCAGCTGGATCGGCGGCGGCGCCAACATGCTGGCGATGCGCGAGGTGTTCCAGGTCGACGCCACCACCTTCGGCCAGTTCGCGGTGGTCGATGTCGGCGTCGGCTATGTGTGGATGGCGCTGCTGATCTTCCTCGCCCCGCGCGCGGCGGCGATCGATGCGCGCAGCGGCGCCGACACCAGCGGCATCGACGATCTCAAACAGCGCATCGCGCAGTTCCAGGCGCAGCACGAGCGCGTGGCCAGCCTGACCGACCTGATGCTGATCGTCGGCATCGCCTTCGGCGCGGTCGGCCTGGCGCATGCGATCGCGGCGCCGACCGCGGCCTGGTTCGCGGCCAACGTCAGTTGGGCCAAGCAGTTCAGCCTCGGCTCGCCGTTCGTGTGGGTGGTGGTGCTGTCGACCACCATCGGCCTGCTGCTGAGCTTCACCCGCGCACGCACGCTGGAAGGCGCCGGCGCCTCGCGCATCGGGTCGTTGCTGCTGTATTTCCTGATCGCTTGCATCGGCATGCAGATGGACCTGCTGGCGCTGTTCGACCGCCCGTGGATCTTCCTGCTCGGCCTGATCTGGCTGTGCGTGCACATTCTGCTGCTGCTGGCGCTGGGCAAGCTGCTGCGGGTGCCGTTCTTCTATTTCGCGATCGGCTCGCAGAGCAACGTCGGCGGCCCGGCTTCGGCACCGGTGGTGGCGGCCGCGTTCCATCCGGCGCTGGCCCCGGTCGGCGTGCTGCTGGGCACGATGGGCTATGCCACCGGCACCTATCTGGCGTACCTGGTCGGGATCACCTTGCGGGCGATGGCGGGCGCGGGCTAACGCCCCGTCATGCCCCCTGTAGGAGCGGCTTCAGCCGCGACCGGGCATTGTCGGGAAAGCCCCGGTCGCGGCTGAAGCCGCTCCTACAGGGGGGTTATCCAGGGTGGGCATCGGCGCCGGCGGCCGGCGCCAGTGACCTGCGCGCCTACTGCTGCAACGCGACCCGGCGCTGCTGCTCTTCCTGCTGCGGCACGTGCGCCAGGTTCTGCTGCTGCAACTGGCCGACGTTGGCCTGCGCCGGTTCGCTGGCCGCCGCCGCGGTCTGCACCTGGCTGCGCAGATGCGCCGGGTCGTCGACGCGGCCCTGCACCGCGAACAGGCGATCGCCGTCGCGGCTGGGCATCAACGTGTCGATGCGCTCCAGGCCATCGTGGCTGGCGCGCGCGGCGACGCTGGCGGCGGTGTTGAGGAAGGCGCGGTCGTCGTGCAGGTCGAGCCGCTCGCGCTGCGCGTCCAGTTGCACCACCGCGTCGTTGAACAGGCGGCTGCCGGTCGGCATCGCGCGGTCCTGGGTCTGCGCGTGGCTCTGCGATTCGAGTTCCTGCGCCTTGATCACCGAATCGATGCCGTGCAGGTCCAGGCGATGCTTGAGCATCATGCCGGGTATCAGGCGCTGGCCGAACGACAGCGGGTCCGGGTCGGGCAGCTGGATCTGGTGGCCGGCGGCGTCGGGCATCGCCCATTTCAGCGGGATGCTGTCTTCCTGCAGGTGGGTCAGCAGTTCGTTCTTGACGTGGTAGCCGCGGATCAGCCCGTCGGCGGCATAGTCCTTGGCCGCGGACGCATCCAGGCCTTCGCGCTCCAGGGTACGGTCGTTGACCCCGGCCGCGTTGTAGGTGACTGCCGGCACGTCGTTGACCATCGCCGAGGCCGCGGCCAGGCCGCCGCCGAGCGAATGCCCGGAGATCATCAGGTCCTGGCCGAACGCCTGTCGGGCCTGGCTGCCGAGCTGGATCGCCGAGGCGTACTGCGCGTCGGCGAAGCCCAGGCCCTGGCCGAGGTTGTGCTTCCAGTCCTTGCCTTCGTCGGTGCCGCAGAAGGCCAGCACCACGTTGCCCTGGTCGTTGCGGTAGAGCGCGGCGTCGAAGCCGCTCTTGGCGTCGTGCAGCATGCTCGGGTCGATGCCGGCGCGCTGTACCGCGGCATCGTCCATGCGGGTCCAGCCGTCGGGCAGCGGGGCGAACGTTTCCGCGCCGCCGGCGCGGCGCTGGCCGGCGGTGACGTAGAGGTCCTGCAGCAGGCTGGGGAGTTGCCGGTCCACCGCCTGCGGCTGCTGGCCGCGGACGGCCTCGCCGAAGGGGGCGGATGCGGCGGTGTCGGAGAGATCGTTCTGGCTCATGCGCGGCTCCTTGCGTGTCGTGCGACAGCCCGCCTCAGCGGGTCGCTTCCAGTGGGATGTCGTGGGCGCTCAGCCACTCGCGCACGGCGGCGCGGGTCTGCTGCGCGGCGCTGTTGAGCAGGCGCTCGGGCGTGGTGAAGAAATACGCCTGGAAGGTCTTCTGCTGCGCGTTGCGCAGGCCCGGATCGACCCCGGCCTGCAGCAGCTTCAGCACCCACGGATTGCCGGCGCTGCTCTGCGCGGCCAGGTGCAGCAGCGAGTTGCCGCTGGCATCGACCCGGCGCGGATCGGCGCCGGCCTGCAGCAGCAACTGGATCTGTTCGTCTCGCTTGCTCTGCACGGCGCGGAACAGCGGCGTCCAGTTGCCGCGCGCGCTGACCGGATCCACCGGCGCGCCGTGCTGCAGCAGGATCTTCAGGTACTGCGGGTCCTTGGCCATCGCCGCCATGTGCACGACGGTTTCCTGGTCCATGCCCGGCTCGGACGGGTCGGCGCCGGCGTCCAGCAGCGCGCCGAGCGCGAGCGGCTGTTCGTTCCAGATCGCCCATTCGAGCAGGGTGACGTTCTGGTCGCCATGCGCGGACAGATCCACGCCTGGGGCGAGCGTGGCGATACGTGCGGCATCGCCGCGCGCGACGGCGGCGGCGATGTCGGCGAGACGGGGATCGCGGAAGGCGACCGAGTGATCCTGCAACGTGGCTGACATGGCAGATTGCTCCTTGGCGCCGGGCGTGGCGGCGCATGAGACCGAGAAGAACATCGAGGTCGCAAGAGCGATCAGGGCGGGGAACTGCTTGCGCATGGAATGCTCCTTTCCTGTTCGCGGTCCTGTTCCGGTGGGACGCAATCCTCGCGTCCCGGTCCGATGCTAGCAGCTGCCTTGCGCCGATTCGGTAAGGTTTTGTTACAGCGGCGGCGTGGCGGAAATCGCGGCTGTATGCGGTGAAGCGCCGATTGATCCGGAAATGCGGTCGGCGCGCGCACGCCGGTCGCGCGGCCCCAGATCGGTCCCACGTCCCGGTGCGCATGCCTGTGCGGCGCGCGCCGTACGCTGCAGACACGCGTTGGCGGCGCCGCGAGCACGGCGGCGTACATGCGCAGCCCGGCATAATGTGGGTTTGCACGAGGAGCCTGGCGATGACCGCGACCCCCTTCGACCTGCTGATCAGCGACTGCGACGGCGTGCTCGTCGACAGCGAGGTGCTGGCCGACCGGGTCATGCTCGAGGCCCTGGGCGCCTATGTGCCGCGGGCCGACCTCGAACACTTCCTGGCCGGCAGCTTCGGCCAGACCGCCGACGAGATCGTCGAGCGCGTGCAGCGGCATTTCGCGGTGGCGCTGCCGCCGGGATTGTTCGACGACATCCGCCAGCGCTCCGAGGCGCTGATCGCCGCCGAGGTGCAGCCGATCGCGGACGTGCGCGAGGCCCTACTCGCGATCGCGCTGCCGCTGGCGGTCGCCTCCAACAGCCAGCGCCACAGCGTGGTCGCCTCGGTGGCGCGCGCCGGGCTCACCGAGCGCGTCGGCGGCAACGTCTTCGGCGCCGACATGGTGGCGCGGCCGAAGCCGGCGCCGGACGTGTATCTGTTGGCCGCGCACACCCTGGGCGCGGCGCCGCAACGCTGCCTGGTGATCGAGGACAGCGCCACCGGCGCCAGCGCCGCGCTGGCCGCGGGCATGACCGTGATCGGCTTCACCGGCGCCGCGCACATCCCGCCGGGCCATGCCGAAACCCTGCGTCAGCTTGGCGTGGCGGCGGTGATGGAGCGGATGCGGCAGTTGCCGCAGGTCTATGCCGAATTGGTGCGTGCAGCGGCGGCGTAGCTTGGGCCGGGACTCGGGACT
Organism: Xanthomonas sp. CFBP 8443; assembly: GCF_025666195.1. Taxonomy (NCBI): domain Bacteria; kingdom Pseudomonadati; phylum Pseudomonadota; class Gammaproteobacteria; order Lysobacterales; family Lysobacteraceae; genus Xanthomonas; species Xanthomonas sp. CFBP 8443. The sequence continues at coordinate 3,479,811 of NZ_CP102592.1, read as the reverse complement.
CGGGACTCGGATTTTCGCAAGTTCGCCGCATTTGCGCTTTTCTGTGGGAGGGGCTTTAGCCCCGACGCGTTGTCGGTAAGGCGTTGGGGCTAAAGCCCCTCCCACAGAAAAGCGATTGCGCCGAAGACCAAAAAAAAGGGCCGCTTTTTAAAAAAGCGGCCTTTTTTGCGTCAAATCGCTTGACAGCGATTTACCCCAGGACATCATTTTGCCGTCCCGAGTCCCGAGCTTCAACAACAACGAAACCCGCTCTTGCCGCCATACCGCGCTTCCTGGCGCTCGCGGAAGAAGGTCTTGTAGTCCATCGGCTGGCGGTCGGGGTGCTTCTCCAGCACGTGGCGCACGTAGTTGTCGTAGTCGGGGATGCCGCAGCACAGCCGCGCGGTCTGCACCAGGCGCCGCCACAGTCGGCGGTGCGCCTGGTACTGGCCGACCGGGACCAGGTCGTTGCTCATCACAGGTCCGCCATCTGGTGCGGCTGCAGCGCCACATAAGGCGTTTCCTTGTCGCTGCGCTGCGGGTTGCGGCGCGCGGCGAGGATGGTCTTGACCGCGTAGATCAGGACCGAGAGCACCACGAACAGGAACAGCGCGGTCAGCCCGGTGTTGACGTAGGCGTTGGTGACGATCTGCTGCATCTGCGCCACCGTCTTGGCCGGGGCGGTGATGGTGCCGCTGGCGATCGCGTCCTGGAACTTGTGCGCCTGCGCCAGGAAGCCCTGCGCCGGGTTCGGGTCGAAGATCTTGATCAGCCCGGCGTAGGTGGTGCAGATCAGCAGCCACAGCGCCGGCACGATGGTGACCCAGGCGTAGCGGTCGCGCTTGAGCTTGAACAGCACCACCGTGCCCAGCATCAGCGCGATGCCGGCGAGCATCTGGTTGGAGATGCCGAACAGCGGCCACAGCGTGCGGATGCCGCCGTACGGGTCCTTGACCCCGGTGTACAGCAGGTAGCCCCACAGCGCCACGCAGCCGGCGGTGGCGATGATGTTGGCGCTCCACGACTCGGTCCTCTTCAGCGCCGGGACGAAATTGCCGAGCAGGTCCTGCAGCATGAAGCGCCCGGCGCGGGTGCCGGCGTCGACCGCGGTGAGGATGAACAGCGCTTCGAACAGGATCGCGAAGTGGTACCAGAACGCCATCATGTCCTCGCCCGGCAGCAACTGGTGCAGGATCTGCGCGATGCCCACCGCCAGGGTCGGGGCGCCGCCGGCGCGGGCCAGGATGGTGGTCTCGCCGATGTCGCGCGCGGTGGCCTCGAGCACCTCGGGGGTGATCGCGAAGCCCCACTCGCTGACCTTCGCCGCGACCGCGACGACGTCGCTGCCGACCATCGAAGCCGGCGCGTTCATCGCGAAGTACACGCCCGGTTCGATGATCGAGGCGGCGACCAGCGCCATCACCGCGACGAACGATTCCATCAGCATGCCGCCGTAGCCGATGTAGCGCATGTGGCCTTCGTTGGCGAGCAGCTTGGGCGTGGTGCCGGAGGCGATCAGCGCATGGAAGCCGGACACCGCGCCGCAGGCGATGGTGATGAACAGGAACGGGAAGATGCCGCCGGTCCACACCGGGCCCATGCCGTTGTGCGCGTACTGGGTCAGCGCCGGCATCTTCAGGTCGGGCATGACCACCAGGATGCCGATGGCCAGGGCGATGATGGTGCCGATCTTGAGGAAGGTGGACAGGTAGTCGCGCGGCGCCAGCAGCAGCCACACCGGCAGCACCGAGGCGACGAAGCCGTAGCCGATCAGCATCCAGGTGATCTGCACGTCGGTGAAGGTGAAGGCCGGCCCCCACGTCGGGTCGGCGGCGACCTTGCCGCCGAACCAGATCGCGGCCAGCAGCAGGATCAGCCCGACGATCGAGATCTCGCCGATCTTGCCGGGACGGATGTAGCGCATGTACACGCCCATCAGGATCGCGATCGGCATCGTCGCGATCACCGTGAACATGCCCCACGGGCTTTCCGCCAGCGCCTTGACCACCACCATCGCCAGCACCGCCAGGATGATGATCATGATCAGGAACGCGCCGAACAGGGCGATGGTGCCGGGCACCTGGCCCATCTCCTCGCGCACCAGGTCGCCGAGCGAGCGGCCGTTGCGGCGGCTGGACAGGAACAGCACCACGAAGTCCTGCACCGCGCCGGCGAACACCACGCCGACCACCAGCCACAGCAGGCCGGGCAGGTAGCCCATCTGCGCGGCGAGTACCGGCCCGACCAGCGGCCCGGCGCCGGCGATGGCGGCGAAGTGGTGGCCGAACAGCACGTGCTTGTTGGTCGGCACGTAGTCCAGGCCGTCGTTGTTGAGCACCGCCGGGGTGGCGCGGGTGGGGTCGAGCTGCATCACCTTGGTGGCGATGAACAGGCTGTAGAAGCGATAGGCGATCAGGTAGATCGAGACCGCGGCGACCACGATCCACAGCGCGTTGATGTGTTCGCCGCGGCGCAGGGCGATGGTGCCCAGGCAGAACGCCGCCAGCACCGCGAGCGCGGCCCAGGCCAGTTTGGAAAACCCTTTCATGCAGATCGCTCCCCGACGAGATTCCGGCAAGGGTCGCCCCGATGGCCTGGGGGGTCAATCCCGGGACACGTCGTGGCCCTAGTACTTTGGTCGTAGGCCGCGGTGGTGGGCGATGGCGCTGGACCGGCGTGTGCCGCATCGGCGCAGGTCTTGGCGATGACCACGTGCAGGCTGTGTCGCGTCGTGGTGGCCCGTGATCGGCAGCGGGCGCGAGGCATCGGGTGGAAGAGCAGGGCGTGGAATCGCCGGCCTGGCTGCAGTCGGGACTGAAGTCCCTCCCACAACGGCTTGTAGGGCCGGCGCCAGGGCAGCAGTGCTGGACCGGCGTGCGCTGCCATCGGCGCGGGTCCTGGCGATGGCGATGATGCAGGCTGCGCGCGTCGAGGTGGCCCGTGACCGGCATCAGGCGCGAGGCATCGGGTGGAAGAGCAGGGCGTGGAATCGCCGGCCTGGCTGCAGTCGGGACTGAAGTCCCTCCCACAACAGCTTGTAGGGCCGGCGGCAGGGCAGCAGTGCTGGACCGGCGTGCGCTGCCATCGACCCAGGTCCTGACGATGACGGTGGTGCAGGCCGCGGCGCGTTGAGGTGGCCCGCGATCGGCATCAGGCCCGAGGCATCGGGTGGAAGAGCAGGGCATGGAACCGCCGGGCTGGCTGCAGTCGGGACTGAAGTCCCTCCCACAGGATCTCCTACGGCCGGCACCAGCGCAGCGCCGGCACGCCAGGCGGCCGAGGGCCGCTTGGCGAGTCCGCGATGGAACGATGGGTTGCGCCGGTCGCGATTGGCCGTCGCCGTGTGCACGCCCATATCGGGTGCTTCATCAGGAGATTGCCGCAATGACCGACACCACCACCGCCGCGCCTGCGCGCATCGTGCGCACGATCCGTGGCCGCGCCACCGCCGACGGCGACGGGGTCAGGCTGACCCGGGTCATCGGCGGCGCCGAACTGCCCGAGCTGGATCCGTTCCTGCTGCTGGACGAATTCGGCACCGACCGCGCCGAGGACTACATCGGCGGCTTCCCCAGCCATCCGCACCGCGGTTTCGAGACCGTCACCTACATGCTCGACGGGCGCATGCGGCACAAGGACAACCACGGCAACGAGGGCCTGCTGACCCCGGGCAGCGTGCAGTGGATGACCGCCGGCCGCGGCCTGGTGCATTCGGAGATGCCGGAACAGGAGTCCGGGCGCATGCGCGGCTTCCAGCTGTGGGTGAACCTGCCGGCGCGCGACAAGATGACCGCGCCGCGCTACCAGGAGTTCGCGCCCGAGCGCATTCCGCTGGCGCAGCCGGCGTCGGGGGTGACGGTCAAGGTGATCGCCGGCCAGGTCGGCGACGTGCACGGGCCGATCGCGCAGCCGGCTACCGATCCGCTGTATCTGGACATCGCGCTCGACGCCGACGCGCGCTGGGACTTCCTGCTGCCGGACGGGCACAACGCGTTCGCGTATGCCTACGAGGGCGCGGCGGCGGTGGGCGAGGGCGAAGCCATGCGCGCACTGCCGGCGCAGACCCTGGCCGTGCTCGGCGGCGGCGACCTGCTGCAGCTGCAGGCGGGCAACGCCGGCGCGCGGCTGATCCTGGTCGCCGGGCGGCCGCTGCGCGAGCCGGTGGCGCGGCACGGGCCGTTCGTGATGAACACGCGCGAAGAGCTGATGCAGGCGTTCGTGGATTTCCAGGAAGGGCGGTTCTAGCGGCTTGTTGTGGATCGACGCCATGAAACTCTGTAGGAGCGGCTTCAGCCGCGACCGGGCTTTACCGGTAATGCCCGGTCGCGGCTGAAGCCGCTCCTACAGGGGGCTGCGAGGACAGTCAGCGATCCAGCGCCAGCCGGGTCGGACTCATGTCCAGGCCCTGCACCAGCGACTGCAGCGATTGCAGCTCCTGCACGTCGCCGGCGTCGATCCAGACCTGCGCGTAGTGGTCCTTGCCCAGCTCGACCACGGTGACGCGGCGCGAGGCCAGGCCGGGGGCGTCGACGCCGCCCAGGTCGGGCCGGTACCAGTGCATGCTCTCGCCGGCGATGCTGCCTTTCTCTTCGCGCAGGTTGCGCGCCAGCGGGATGTTCGGGTCGCGCGCGGTCAGCATCATGCCCAGCACCTGGCGGCCGTCGGCGGCCACCGCCCGGCACACGATGAAGCCCTTGTCGCTGCGCTCGTTCCACTGCAGCTTCGCCTGCGGCGGCAGTTGCGGGCAGTTCTGCGCCTGCTGCGCCATGGCGGCGGCCGCAGGCAGCACGGCGGCCAGAACCAAGGGGCCGGTAAGCCAGTTTGCAAGCTTCATTCGCGATGTCCCCATGCGCCGTCGCAGTGCGACGGTCTCGATCTTTTCAGCGCACGCCCACGCAGGCCGGCACGCCACGTCACCCTCGTTGCATTGCGGGATCGGTGCAGTGCATACCCCTACGCAGTGCGTGTCCCGGTGTGTGCGGCTGCAATTGCCCCGGCCGCTGTCCGAACCATAGCCCAGCTGGCGGCACTTGACAATTGGCGTGCCGATCCGGCTGCCGCGATCCGCAAGCCTCGCTCCGAGGTGCGAACGCCGCGATCGCGCCGCGGACGCGATTCCCCGGGTCGGTCGGCAGCAGGCAGCGTGCCGGGATGCGATGTCGGGCCGCGTCCACGCCGGCATTGCGGCGTGGACGCGGTGCGGTGTTCAGCGCCTGCCAAGCACGCGGTAGAGCGCGCCGCCGATCACGCCGCCGAGCAGCGGGGCGACCCAGAACAGCCAGAGCTGGCCGATCGCGCCGCTGCCGGCGAATAGCGCCACGCCGGTCGAACGGGCCGGATTGACCGACGTGTTGGTCACCGGGATGCTGATCAGGTGGATCAGGGTCAGCGCCAGGCCGATCGCGATCGGGGCGAATCCGGCCGGCGCGTTCTGGTGGGTCGCGCCCATGATGACCAGCAGGAACACTGCGGTGAGCACCACTTCGCACAGCAGAGCGGCAACCAGCGAATAGCCCCCGGGCGACAACGCGCCGTATCCATTGCTGGCGAATGCGCCGGCCTGGCCCGGATCGATCGCGAAGCCGGGCGCGCCCTGGGCGATCTGCAGCAAGACGAATCCGGCCACGATCGCGCCGGCCACCTGCGCCACTACGTAGGGCAGCACGTCGGCCATGGGGAAGCGTCCGCCGGCGCACAGGCCGAGGCTGACCGCCGGGTTGAAATGGCCGCCGGAAATATGGCCGAACGCGTACGCCCCGGTCAGCACGGTCAGGCCGAACGCCAGCGCGACCCCGAGCAGGCCGATACCCAGCGGGTTGCCGTCGCCGCCGAACTTGGCGGCGAGCACCGCGCTGCCGCAGCCGCCGAGTACCAGCCAGAACGTACCGAGAAATTCCGCCGTCAGGCGTTTGGTCATTGACATAACAAGCTCCGTGTCATGAAAGGCGCCGCCCCGTGTGGGCGGTTCCGCCATTGAATAGTGCGGACGGTCTCAGTTCAACGTTTGTGTCGTCATCATGCACGGCCACGGCCACGGCCACGGTCGCCGCTGCGGACGCGGCGGCGGCCGGGCGTGCCGGCAGCCCTTACTTGCCAGGCTCGGGCAGCGGAATGAATTCCTGGTCGTCGCCGGGGATCAGGCCGAAGCGGCCTTCTTGCCAGTCGCGCTTGGCCTGCTCGATGCGCTCGGTGGAGCTGGAGACGAAGTTCCACCACAGGTGGCGCGGGCCGTCCAGCGGCTCGCCGCCCATCAGCATCGCCTTCAGCGGGGTCTTGGCGCGCAGCCGGCCGCGCGCGCCGGGTTCGGGCAACACCAGGTAGCGCGCGGGGATGTCCACGCCGTCCAGTTGCGCCTCGCCCTCCAGCACGTACAGCGAGCGCTGCACGTGGCCGGTGTCCAGGTCGATCTCCGCGTCCGCGTCCAGGTCCAGCGCCACGTTCAGCGTGTCGGCGAACACCTTGACCGGCGATTCCTCGCCGTAGGCGCGGCCGGCGATCACCCGCAGCCACACCCCGTCGCGGCGCTGCTGCGGCAGGCTGGCGGCGGCGTGGTGGTAGAACGCCGGCGCGGTTTCCTCGGCCGACTTCGGCAGCGCCACCCAGGTCTGCATGCCGTGCAGCGGGTGCGGCTGCGCGCGCAGCGGCGACGGCGTGCGTTCGGAATGGGCGATGCCGCGCCCGGCGGTCATCCAGTTGACGTCGCCGGCGCGGATCACCTGGTCCGAGCCGAGCGTGTCGCGGTGGCCGATCTCGCCGGACCACAGGAAGGTCACCGTGGCCAGGCCGATATGCGGATGCGGGCGCACGTCGACGCCGTGGCCGGGTTCGAAGATCGCCGGGCCCATGTGGTCGATGAACACGAACGGGCCGACGCTGCGCGCCTGCAGGCTGGGCACCGCGCGGCGCACTTGGAAACCGCCGATGTCGTGGACGCGGGGGGCGATCAGGGTGGGCATGGCGGGCACTCGCGGCGAACGGGGATGCAAGCTTCGCACGCCGCCGCGGCAGGGCGCCCGGGCGCTGGCAAAACGCAACGTTCCGCCGTGCGCCGGGGCAACGCGGCCTGCGCACGTCGCGCCGGGGCTACAGCAGCCCGGGCTGGGTCGGGATCGCGACCTCGCCGCGGCGCGAGGCCAGGCGGTCGGCCAGGCGGGTCGGCTCCGGCAGGCGGTAGCCGCGCAGGTAGCGCTGGGTCCAGTCCAGCGCGCTGTCCACCACCACGCGGTGGCCGGGCGAGACGATCAACGGATTGCAGCGCGGCTTGCTGCGCAGCGCCCAGCCGACGGTGTCGCCGCGATGCACGATCGGGCTGTGGTCGCCGGCCTGCGGCCCGGGTTCGTCGTAGCGCCCGGCCAGCAGCTTCTTCGCCACGCCGATGCTGGGCAGGCCGGTGACCACGCCGAAGTGCGCGGCGATGCCGAGCCGGCGCGGATGGGCGATGCCCTGGCCGTCGACGAACACCAGGTCCGGGCGCTGCCGCAGCAGCGCCAGCGCGGCCAGCAGCGCCGGCAGTTCGCGGAAGCTCAGCAGGCCCGGCACGTAGGGCATCGAGGTCGGCACGCGGGCGATCTCCGCTTGCTGCGGCTGCAGGGTGTCGGCGTCGATCAGCACCGCGGCGGCGCGGGTGATGCGGCCTTCGTCCTCGAAGCCGACGTCGAACCCGGCCAGCCAGCGCGGCGGGTCCGGCACCTCGTCGTGCAAGCGCACTTGCTTGGCCAGCGTGGCCTGCAGCGCCCGCGCCTGCACGACGCTGCCGTCCCAGTCGCCGAAGACCGTGTGCGAAGAAGTGTCCATGTGGCGATGATCGCGCGGTGATCGTGGCTGTGGCGTGCAGGGCTGCGCCGTCGCTCGGGTATGGCTCGGGTAATTGCAGATGGCGAAGCGTTGTGGGAGCGACTTCAGTCGCGACGGGCATTCCCGGTAACGCCTGTCGCGACTGAAGTCGCTCCCACAAGTGACATCGATCCGGATCGAAACGCTTGGGTGGATCCGCGCTGCGGCCGCCACGGCACCGCTTACGGCGATCCCGCTACAATCCAGGGCCGCACGACCCTTGCATCCCCCAACGGAGACCGTCGCAGTGACCCGCAAACTCGTACTGTTGCGCCATGGCCAGAGCCAGTGGAACCTGGATAACCGCTTCACCGGCTGGGTGGACGTGGAACTCACCGAACAAGGCCGCCAGGAAGCCGTGGCCGCCGGCCGCCTGATGCGCGAGGAGGGGCTGCAGTTCGACGTGGCGCACACCTCGGTGCTCAAGCGCGCCATCCACACCCTGCAGGGCGCGCTGAAGGAACTGGACCAGGACTGGCTGCCGGTGCACAAGAGCTGGCGCCTCAACGAGCGCCACTACGGCGGCCTGCAGGGCCTGGACAAGGCCGAGACCGCGGCCAAGCACGGCGAGGAGCAGGTCAAGATCTGGCGCCGTTCCTACGACATCCCGCCGCCGCCGATGGACGCCGAGGACCCGGGCCACCCGCTGCACGACCGCCGCTACGCCACGCTCGACCGCAACGCGCTGCCGGCCACCGAGTCGCTGGCGACCACGCTCGAGCGCGTGCTGCCGTACTGGCACGACGCGATCGCGCCGCAGCTGAAGGCCGGGCAGACCGTGCTGGTCACCGCGCACGGCAACTCGCTGCGCGCGCTGTACAAGTATTTGAACGGCGTGTCGCGCGAAGAAATCCTGGAGCTCAACATCCCCACCGGCATCCCGCTGCTGTTCGAGCTGGACGATGCGTTGCTGGTGCAGTCCTACCGCTATCTCGGCGATCCGGAAGCGGCGAAGAAGGCGGCAGAGGCCGTCGCCAACCAGGGCAAGGCCAAGTAACGCGCGCACGGTGCGCGCCGCATCAAGGAGGATGGGATGTTCGCGTTCAGTGTCTGGCACTTGGTGATTCTGTTGGTGGTGCTGGCGCTGCCGGTGCTGGTCTTGGCGGTGGTGTGGTTGGCCATGCGCGCGGACCGGCGTGCACGAATGTCCCAGCGCGCCGCTGCGCCGCCACCGCTGCCGCCCGCGGCATCGGTGGAAGCGCGGCTGCGCGCGCTCGAGGCGTTGCGCGCGCAAGGCCTGATCGATCAGGCGGAATACGCACACCGGCGCGAGCAGATCCTGGCCAAGCTGTGAGCGCGCAGCGCAGCGGCGACCAACCTCAGTCGCCGCGCTCGTCCACCCATACCCGCATCTCGCCTTCGCCGCGGTTGGCCCAGGCGAAGTAGGGCACGAAGGTCAGGGTCTGCGCCTGCCGCGATGCCGGCGGCGCGTCGTAGCGGTACAGCGGCAAGGCGTCGGCCTGGGCGTCGTCGTGGCCGTGCAGGCGTTCGCCCTCGGCCTGCAGCAGCACCTGGCCGGCCAGCGTGCCGCTGCCGGGTTCGGTGCGGATCGCCGCACCGGCGGGCAGGCGCAGCTGATGCAGCTGCGCGCCGTTGTCGGCCTGCTCCAGGCAGTACACCAGCGGCCCGCGTTGCAGCGCGACCTTGCCGGCCAGATGGCGCACGCGCGGATGCCCGCTGACCCGCATCACCGGCATCGGCAAGTCCAGTTGCAGGGTGTCGCCGCGCTGCCAGCGCCGGCGCAGCACGCAGTAGCCGTGCTGCAGGTGCGCGTCGATTGCGACCGCTTCGCCGTTGAGCCGCAGCTGCGGCGCGCGGCACCAGTCCGGCAGGCGCAGCGCCAGCGCGGCGTCGATCGGCGCCTCGCAATCCACGCTCAGTTCGACCCGCTCCTGCCACGGATAGTCGCCGCGCTGGCGCAGGGTCAGCGTCTGCCCGTCCACGTCGAAGGCGGCATCGCTGCCGACGTACAGGTTCACGTACAGCGTGTCGTCGCGGCGGGTGTAGATGTAGTGGCCGAGCGAGGTCAGCACGCGGGCGATGTTCGGTGGGCAGCAGGCGCAGCCGAACCAGCGCTGGCGCACCGGCTTGACGTGGTCGAAGCCGTGGTTGCCGTGTACGGTGGGCGGATGCACTTCCAGCGGATTGACGTAGAAGAAGTGGCGCCCGTCCAGCGCCATGCCGGCCAGCACCGTGTTGTACAGCGCGCGCTCCATCACGTCTGCGTAGCGGCTGTCCGGCGCCAGCTGCAGCATGCGGTTGGCGAACATCATCAGCCCGATCGAGGCGCAGCTCTCATTGTAGGCGGTGTCGTTGGGCAGGTCGTAGTCGACGCTGAACGCCTCGCCGTAGCTCTGCGCGCCGATCGCGCCGGTGAGGTACAGCTGCCGCTGGGTGGTGTTCTCCCACAGCCGCTCGCAGGTCGCGCGCAGCTGCGCATCGCCGCTGTGCCGCGCCAGATGCGCCACGCCGGCGTACAGGTAGACGAAGCGCACCGCATGGCCGACCGCGGTGGTCTGCAGCGCGACCGGTACGTGCGCCTGGCTGTAGGCCTTGTCCTCGATCATCCACGCCGGCCCGTGGCCGCCCCAGAAAAAGCTGCGGCCGCGCTTTTCGTATTCCTCGTCGTAGTAGTGCGGGGTGCGGCCGCGCTGTTCGACGAAGTAGCGGGTCAGCGCCAGATAGCGCGGCTCGCCGGTGGCTTCGTACAGGCGCATCAACGCCAGTTCGATCTCCGGATGCCCGGGATAGCCGTGCAATTGCTCCGGGCCGGGGCCGAACGTGGCATCGATGTGGTCGGCGAGCCGGCACACGATGTCCAGCAAAGCGCGCTTGCCGGTGGCCTGGTGGTAGGCGACGCCGGCCTCGATCATGTGCCCGGCGCAATACAGCTCGTGGCATTCGGCAAGATTGGTCCAGCGCTGCTCCGGCGCCTTCACCGTGAAATAGGTATTGAGGTAGCCGTCGGCCTGTTGCGCGGCGCCGATCAGCTCGATGGTGGCGTCGGCATCGCGCTCCAGCGCCGGATCGGGGTGCTGCGCGAGCAGGTAGGCCACCGCTTCCAGCCACTTGGCCACGTCGCTGTCCTGGAACACCATGCCGTAGAACGCGCCGTCGCTGCGGCCGGCGGCGATGCGGAAGTTCTCGATCGCGTGGCTGGGTTCGGCATCGGCGACGTTGTCGTTGAGCGCGTCCCACTGGTAGGGCAGCACCACCTCCTGCACCAGGCGCTGGTAGCGCTGCCAGAACGGGTCGGCGATGCGCAGGCGGTCGAGCGGGAGTTCGGGCGGCGGGGCGAGCGAAAGCGGCATGGAGGCGATGATCCTGGGGAGGGAGAGAGGGAGAGGGAAGGGCGTCAGTGCACCGGGCGCGCGGCCAGGTCGGCGGCGACCTCGGCCAGCAGCGGCCGGCGCAGGCGGCAGCGGTAGATCACCGCGGCCAGCAGCAGGTGGATGGCCGCGGGAATCAGCGTTTCCAGCAGGGTGATCGCCTGCAGCGAGGCGGCGGTCTGGTGTTCGGCGCCGGCGCGGTAGCCCACGCGCACGAACAGGTAGCTGATCACCACCGCGCTCGACGCCCAGGCCAGCTTGATGCAGAACAGGTTGAAGGCGAAATTGATGCCGGAAGAGCGCACCCGGTTCTTCCAGGCGCCGTAGTCGTCGGCGAAGGCCATGATCGAGAAGTGCAGCGGCAGCGCGAAGCCCAGCACCAGGCAGTTGACGAAGATCAGCCCCAGCCACAGCGTCTGCTGCGCCGGGCCGGTGGGCATCCACCACTGCAGCACGCCCAGCACCGCCAGCGCCAGGTTGGTGTGCAGGTACAGCGCCAGCGGATCGAAGCGGCGGCACAGCGCATTGACCACGATCGCGCCCAGCACCGTGGCCAGCGCCACCATCGCGAAGAACAGCGAGGCGTAGCCGGGGCTGCCGCCGAGCACGTAGGTGATGAAGTACAGGTAGCCGCCGCCGCGGATGTTGAACACGTTGATCAGCAGGAACGACATCAGCAGCACCAGCCGCATCTGGTCGTTGCGCAGCAGCCCGCGCAGGTGCTGGCCGATGCCCGCCTCGCCGAGCAGGCTGACCGGCACGCGCTCGCGCACGGCGAAGAAGCAGCACAGGAACATCGCCACCGCCAGCACGCTGAGCAGGCCCACGCCGAGCTGGTAGCCGCGTGCGACGTCGCCGTCGCCAAGCACCCGCACCAGCCACGGCAGGCCGACCGAGACCAGGAAGCCGGCGATGCCGCACAGCACGAAGCGCCACGACTGCGCCGACACCACTTCGCGATGGTCGCCGGTCATGCTGTTGATCAGCGCGCAATACGGCACGTTGATCGCGGTGTAGCACAGCGACAGCAGGAAATAGCTGGCGAAGGCATAGGCGACCTTGGCCGCGTAGCCCAGTTGCGGGGTGCTGAAGGTCAGCACGCAGGCGATGCCGATCGGCAGCGCGATCCACAGCTGCCAGCCGCGGAAGCGGCCCCAGCGGCTGCGGGTACGGTCGGCGAGCACGCCCATCAACGGGTCGGATACCGCATCGGCGATGCGCAGCACGGTGAACAGGGTGCCGACCAGCGCCGGGGTCAGCCCGAACACGTCGGTGTAGAAGAACGTGAGGAAGTTGGCGATCAGGCAGGTGACGATGGTGCCGCCGGCATCGCCCAGGCCATAGCCGAACTTTTCCAGGCGCGAGAGTTTGTGCGCGGCGGCCTGTTCGGCGCCTGCGGCAACGGGACCAACGGCGGTCGCATTCAACGGAACGGTTCCTTGCGGGGCGCGGAGTGCGGCGCCCGGCAAACGTCGCATGCCGCCGGCAACGGAACAAGAGCCTGTGCAGTATAAAAACGGTACGATTCCGACCTGCGCGATGCTGTGGCCGCGGACGGTCGCAGCGTGCGTTATTTGCTGCAATGCAGCGTGAGGCGCGACAGGGGAGACGTTTCCGACATGCTCGAACTCGCAGTCGCCTATCCGATCCGGGTCCAGAACGGCGGCCTGTTCATTTCCCGCGGGCTCGGCGCGCATCCGACGCGGGTGATCCAGTCCTACGAACTGATCTTCGTCGAACGCGGCACCTTGTCGATCCGCGAGCAGGACAGCGACTTCCATATCGGCCCCGGCGAGACCCTGCTGCTGTGGCCGGGCCGCGAGCATGCCGGCCTGGGCCGCTTCGCCGACGACCTGCGCTTCTACTGGGTGCATTTCGAACTGGCGGCGGATGTGGCGGCGGCCGCCGCCGCATCCGCCGAGGCGACCCTGCTGTCGATGCCGCAACGCACCGCGATCCGCGATCCGGAGCGCTTCGTCGGCCTGTTCCGCTGGTTCCTCGGCGAGCAGGAGGAGCGGCGCACGCTGCCGATGCTGGAGCCGATCGTGCTGTCGATGCTGCAATGCGTGGCCGGCGCCTGGCCCGACCCGCACGACTCCGACCGCGCCGGCGTGGCGCTGGCGTACCGCGCCAAACAACTGATCGGCACCCAGTTCCACACCGCGCTCAACGCCTCCACGCTGGCCGCGCAGCTGCACTGCAATCCGGACTACCTGGGGCGCATCTACCGCCGTGCGTTCGGCACCACGCTGACCGAGGCGATCCATCGCCAGCGCATCGCCTTCGCCGAGAAGCTGCTGCTGGTGAACACCTGCGGCGTCGACGAGGTGGCGCAGCGCGCCGGCTTCAGCGACGGCGGCTACTTCCGCCGCATCTTCCGCCAGCGCCTGGGCATGACCCCGACCGCCTACCGGCGGCTGTACTGCAAGGAGCACATCAATTCGGGCTGAGCGCGCGAACGCTCGCTGCCGCCGAACCGCACGGCCCTCTACACACCGCATTGCCTACACTGCGCCGACTTCCCGGGGACATGCGCGAATGAAGAAGAAGGTATTGAAGCGGAGCGGCATCGCCCTGGCCGGGCTGGTCCTGGCCTCGCTGGCGGCGTTGTACTTCTACGGCCGCTTCGCCGACCGCGTTCGCGGCCCGGCCAGCCATGCGCTGCCGGCAAGCGTGGTGCACACCCCGATCGACCGCGTGGTGGCGCCGCTGACCGCGGCCCATGCCGGGCAAAGCGGCATGGTGATCCTGTCCGACAACGTCGAGGCGTTCGCGGTGCGCGCGGTGGCCGCGCGCGCGGCCGGGCGCAGCCTGGACCTGCAGTACTACATCTGGCATCCGGACTTCACCGGCAACCTGCTCTACAACGAACTGCTGCGCGCCGCCGACCGCGGCGTGCGCGTGCGCCTGCTGCTGGACGACATGAACGTGCACGGCAGCAATTCGGTGCTGGCCGCGCTGGACAGCCACCCGCTGATCGAGGTGCGCCTGTTCAACCCGACCCGCGCCCGCGAAGGCACGCTGATGCGCGGGGTGGAACTGGTGCTGCGCTTCTTCAGCGTCAACCGGCGCATGCACAACAAGGCCTGGATCGCCGACGGGCGCATGGCGGTGGTCGGCGGGCGCAACGTCGGCGACGAATACTTCGATGCCTCGCGCGACACCAACTTCATGGACACCGATGTCGCCGTGGTCGGGCCGGCGGTGGCGCAGGCCACGCAGATCTTCGACGCCTACTGGAACAGCCGCACCGCGGTGCCGCTCGGCGCGCTGGTCCAGGCCGAGCCGGACGCGCTGCCCAGGCTGCGCGCCAGCATCGATGCCGGCCTGGGCTCGGCGCGGGCGCACCCCTACGCGCAACGCCTGCGCCGTTCGCCCAGCGTGCGCAACCTGCTCGAGGGCGAGCGCCCGATCCATTGGAGCGCCGAGGCCAGGATCGTTTCCGACCCGCCGGAGAAGGCCGAAGGCGCGCCGCCGCGCGCGGACTGGATGACGCCGCTGCTGGTCGGCGAGATGGCCCGCGCGCAGCGCGAGCTGGCGCTGATCTCGCCGTACTTCGTACCGGGCGACGACGGCATGCGCTGGATCGGCCAGCTGCGCCAGCGCGGGGTCGCGGTCGGCGTGCTGACCAATTCGCTGGCGGCCAACGACGTGGTCGCCGTACATGGCGGCTATGCCGGCTACCGGGTGCCATTGCTGCGCCAGGGCGTGGCCCTGTTCGAGCTCAAGCCCGAGGGCGATCCGGGCGGCAGCCTGTTCGGCTCCAGCGGCGCCAGCCTGCACACCAAGGCCTTCGTGGTCGATGGCGACGAAGGGTTCATCGGCTCGTTCAATCTCGACCCGCGCTCGATGAACCTCAATACCGAGATGGGTCTGCTGTTCCGCGATCGCGCCGCGGCGGCCGAACTGGAGCGGCTGTACCGGGCCAAGGTGTCGGCGCCGGTGAGCTACCGGCTGGCGCTGCAGCAGGATGGTGCGCTGCGCTGGCACGACGACGCGGCGCAGCCGCCGCGCAGCTGGGAGCGCGAGCCGGAAGCGGGCCTCTGGCGCCGCGCCGCGGCGCGGGTGATCGGCTGGTTGCCGGTGGAGTCGCAGTTGTAGCGGCACGGAACGTAGCGAAATTGTAGGAGCGGCTTTAGCCGCGACAGGCGCCGATAGCATCTGTCGCGGCTGATGGCCCGAGGCCACCCAGAGCCGCTCCTACAAATGCAGAATCCGGCGAGCGCGTTAGGTGAGCTGCTGCACGATCTCGCGCGCCATCCCGCTCAGCGGCAGGATCTTCTCCGCGCCGCCGCGCTTGATCGCTTCCTTGGGCATGCCGAACACGATGCTGCTCTGTTCGTCCTGGGCCACGGTGCGCGCGCCGGCCTGGCGCATTTCCAGCAGGCCGACCGCGCCGTCGTCGCCCATGCCGGTCATGATGATGCCCAGCGCGTTGGCGCCGGCGGCGCGCGCGGCGGAACGGAACAGCACGTCCACCGACGGCCGGTGCCGGTTGACCGGCGGCCCGTCCACGACCTCGACGAAATACTGCGCGCCGCTGCGGCGCAGCAGCATGTGCTTGCCGCCGGGCGCGATCAGCGCGCGGCCGGGCACCACGCGGTCGTTGTTGGCCGCTTCCTTCACCGCGATCTGGCACAGCCCGTCCAGGCGCGCGGCGAATGCGGCGGTGAACTTCTCCGGCATGTGCTGGACGATGACGATGCCGGGGCTGACCCGCGGCAGCGCGGTCAGCACTTCCTCCAGCGCCTGGGTGCCGCCGGTGGAGGTGCCGATCGCGATCACCCGTTCGGTGGTCTGCGCCAGCGCGCGGCCGCCCTGCGCCGGCAGGATCACGTCGGCGTTGTGCTTGATCTCCGGTTCCACCGGCGGCGCGGCGCTGCGTGCGGCCAGGCGCTTGACGTTGGCGCGCGCGGCGGTGCGCACCGTGGCCACCAGTTCCTCGGCCGAGTCGGTGAGGAACTGCTTCAGGCCCAGCTTGGGCTTGGTCACCACCGCCACCGCGCCGGCGGCCAGCGCGTCCATGGTCACCCGCGCGCCCTTCTCGGTGAGCGTGGAGCAGATCACCACCGGGGTGGGGCGTTCGCTCATGATCTTGCGCAGGAAGGTGATGCCGTCCATCTTCGGCATCTCCACGTCCAGCACGATCACGTCCGGCCATTGCTGGCGCATCTTGTCCATCGCCAGCAGCGGGTCGGCGGCCGAGGCGATCACCTCGATGCCGGGCGCTTCGTTGAGCACCGCCACCAGCACCTGCCGTACCACCGCCGAATCGTCGACCACCATGGCCTTGATCGTCGTCGTCATCGGTCGTTCCTTTGGGAGGCCGCAGTGGCGCTCATGGTTTGCGATACACCGACGGCGCCACCTGCACGACTTCGTTGTTGATGTCGTTGAGGCTTTCCGAGTGGCCGATGCAGAAGATGCCGCCGCGCTTGAGCGTGGACAGCACCCGCGCGACCACTTCGCGCTTGGTCTGGCCGTTGAAGTAGATCATCACGTTGCGCAGGAAGATCACGTCGAACTGGCCGAGGTTGGGCAGCGACGCATTGAGGTTGGCGTGCAGGAAGCGCACGTTGTCGCGCAGCTTGCGGTCGATCAGCAGGCTGCCCTCGTATTCGCCGCGGCCCTTCAGACAGTAGCGCTTGAGCAGCGCCGGCGGCATGTGCTCGATGCGCTGCAGCGGATAGTGGCCGGTGCGCGCCTTTTCCAGCACGCGGGTGCTGATGTCGGTGCCGACCACTTCGTAGGCGCGTCCCTGCAGCGCGTCGTCGAGCACCATCGCCATGCTGTAGGCCTCCTCGCCGCTGGAACTGGCCGCGCTCCAGCTGCGGAACGGCGCGCTGCCCTTGTGCTCGCCGGCCAGCCGGCGCAGCAGGTCGAAGTGCTTGGGCTCGCGGAAGAAATAGGTCTCGTTGGTGGTCAGCAGGTCGATCGCGGTCTGCACCTCGGCGCTGCCTTCGCGGCTTTCCAGCAGTTTCAGATACTGGGTGTAGGTCTGCAGCGAGTGCGCCTTCAGGCGCTTGCCCAGGCGCCCGCACAGCATCGCCTTCTTGGCCGGGGAGATGGTGATGCCGGCGGCGTCGAAGATGAAGCGCTGGAATCTGCCGAATTCCTGCTCGGTGATGGTGGCGGTACTGGTCATGATGGTCCGCGTGTCAGTGATGCGGCGCTTGCGCCGAAGTGGGTCCGTGTTCGCGCAGCCGCGCCTGGTGCTCGAGCAGCCAGGTGTTCAGCGCGCCGCCGCCCATCGGCCGCGCCAGCAGGTAGCCCTGGCCGAGGTCGCAGCCAAGTTCCTGCAGCAGTTGCCAGTCCTCGACCGTTTCGATGCCTTCGGCGACGGTGCTCAGGCCCAGCCGCTGGGCCATGCCCAACGCCGATTCCAGCACGGTGCGCAGATTGCGGCTGCGGTGCGCGTCGTGCACGAAGATGCGGTCGATCTTCAGTTCGGTGAAGGGGATGCGGGTCAGCTGCTGCAATGAGGAAAAGCCGGTGCCGTAGTCGTCCAGCGACAGGCCGAAACCCTGCAGCCGCAGCCGCGCCAGCATGCCCAGCGCGCTGGCCTCGACCAGCGAGCTTTCGGTGATCTCCAGGATCACGTCGGCCGGCACCAGACCGTGCCGATGCAGTTGGCTGTGCAGTTCGTCGAGCAATCCCGGGTCCTGCAGCAGGCAGGGCGACAGGTTGATCGCCAGGGTCAGGCGGAAGCCGGATTGCTTCCAGGTCGCCAGCCGCGCCATCGCCTGGTCGGCGACGCTGGCGGTCAGCGTATGGATCAGGCCTTCGCGTTCGGCCAGGGCGATGAAGCGGTCCGGCGCGATCTGCCCGTTGAGCGGATGCCGCCAGCGCGCCAGCGCTTCCACGCCGCTGACCTGGCCGCTGCGCATGTCCACCTTGGGCTGGTACGCCACTTCGATGTCGCTGCGGCGCAGCGCCTCGCGCAGCATCGCCGCGTCGGTGGCGCCGTCCAGGTTGGCGTCGTTGCGCGCTGCCGGCGCCGGCGGCGGATTGGCCTGCAGGGCGGTGCCGAGCTCGGCGGCGCGCAGCGGCTTCTCCAGCCCCGCCAGCACCTGCAGGCCGTTGGCGCGGCCGACCTGCAGCACCGAATCGATCAGCGCCGCGCCGCGTTGCGAGGCGACCACGATCGGCACGCGCACGTTGCAGCGGGCCAGCGCGTCGAGCAGCTGCACGCCGTCCATGCCGGGCATTTCCAGGTCCACGATCAGCAGTCCCGGCGCCGGTCCCTGGATCACCCGCGCCAGCGCGGCATGGCCGTCGTGCACGCCTTCCACCGCCACCGCGCCCAGCCGCAGGCACAGCGCCAGCGCGTGTTCGCACTGGACCTGGCTGTCGTCGACGACCAGGACGGTCCCGAAGTGGCTGAGCGTGGCGGTTTCGTGAACGAGCGACATGCGGACTCCGTCCGGTGGACAAGGGCTGGACGCGGCGCGATGCGCCACGCCATGCGGTGAACTCAGGCGGCCACGCCCGCCTCGACGTCCGGCGCGATGCCGGCCATGGCGACGAACTCCTGGGTGGACAGCGCGGCATCGGCATCGAGCAGGATCACGAAGCGCTCGCCGACCTTGCCCATGCCGTGGATGAACTCGCGGCGGATGCCGGCGCCGAAGGCCGGGGCCGGGGCGATGTCGGCGGCGGCGATCTCCAGCACTTCGCTGACCGCATCCACCTGCAGCCCCAGCACCTGGCGTTCGTTGCCGTTGGCGACTTCGACGATGACGATGCAGGTGCGCTTGGTGACGTCGCTGGCGGCGCGGCCGAAGCGCTGCTGCAGGTCCACCACCGGCACCACCGCGCCGCGCAGGTTGATGACCCCGCGCAATGCCGGCGGCATCATCGGCACGTCGGTCGGCGTGCGGTACTCGATGATTTCCTTGATGCCGAGGATGCCGACCCCGAACATTTCCTTGCCGAGCAGGAAGGTCAGGAACTGGTCCGGCGCCAGGTCGGTGCCGCCGGACGGCGCGGAGGATGCGTGAGCGGTCATGGCCTGTCCTCAGAAGCTGTCGAAATGGGCTTCGTCCGGCGCATCGCCGGCCAGCGCGAGCTGGCTCTCGGCGAAACGCACGAACGGCTTGCGGGCCGCGGTACGCGCGGGCTGCTGCGGCGGCTTGCGCCCGGTCGCGGCCGCGGCGCGGCGCACCGGCGCCGCGCCGGCGAGCTTGAAGAAGCTCATCAGCTGCTGCAGCTGCTCGGCCTGGCCGCTCATCTCCTCGGCGGTGGCGGCCAGCTCCTCGGAGTTGGATGCGGCCTGCTGGGTGGTCTGGTTGAGCTGGCCGACCGCGGTGTTGATCTGGGCGACGCCGGAGGCCTGTTCCTCGGAGGCGGCGGTGATCTCCTGCACCAGGTCGGAGGTGCGCTTGATCGAGGGCACCATCTCGTCCAACAGCTTGCCGGCGTTCTCGGCGAGCTCGACGCTGGAGCTGGCGACGTCGCCGATCTCCTGCGCGGCGACCTGGCTGCGCTCGGCCAGCTTGCGCACTTCCGCGGCGACGACGGCAAAGCCCTTGCCGTGCTCGCCGGCACGCGCCGCTTCGATCGCCGCGTTGAGCGCGAGCAGGTTGGTCTGGTAGGCGATGTCGTCGATGATGCCGATCTTCTGCGCGATCTGCTTCATCGCCTGCACCGTGGCGCGGACCGATTCGCCGCCGTCCAGCGCCTGGTTGGAGGCCTTGCTGGCCATGCCGTCGGTGACCTTGGCGTTCTCGGTGTTCTGCGCGATCGAGGCGGTCATCTGCTCGATCGAGGCGCTGGTCTCCTCGACCCCGGCCGCCTGCTCGCTGGCCGCCTGGCTCAGCGACTGCGCGGTGGCGCTGACTTCCTCCGACGCGCTGGCCAGCGCTTCGGCGCTGCCGTTGACCTCGCTGACCACCTGCGACAGGCGCGCGATGGTGTCGTTGACGTAGTTCTTCATCTCCGCGTAGGCGCCGTCGTAGGGCTTGTCGATGCTCTGGGTCAGGTCGCCGTCGGACAGCGCGCTCATCACCCGCACCACGTCCTGGATGCTGTTGCCGGTGGTGTCGACCAGGTCGTTCAGACCCTGGCCCATCTCGCGCTGGAAACCGGCCAGGCCGTCCAGGGCGATCCGCTCGGAAAAGTCGCCGCGGTTGGCGGCCAGGACCACGCGGCGCTGGCCGTCGATCACCAGCTTCAACCGCTCGACCATGCTGCGCATCGCATACAGCGCGCTGCCGCCGTCGTTGGCGCCGATCTTCACGTCCAGCGCGAGATCGCCTTGCGCCACCTTGTTGGCGATCTCGGCCACGTAGGCCGGTTCGCCGCCGAGCAGGCGCATCAGCCCGCGCACGATGAACACCGAGATGCCGGCGCCGAGCAGCACGCACGCCGCAATGACCGCGATGATCCAGCTGCGCGCGCTGGCGTACAGCGCATCGCCCTGCGCGCTGGCGGCTTCGCCGCCCTTGACGTTGATCTCGACCAGCTTGTCCAGGATCGCCGAGGAATCGTCGAACAAGGTCTGCTGCCGGCCGTTCATCAGCGCCATCGCTTCGCTGGTCTTGAGCTCGCGCGACAGCTGCAGCACCTGCTTGTGCAGCGCCAGGTATTCGTCGAACTTGCGCGCGAAGTCGTCGTAGTCGGCCTTTTCCTCAGGCGAGGAGATCAGCTTGAGATAGCGGTCGCGATTGCTCGCGTACTCCGCCAGGATCTGCTCCATCGCGTGATCGAGCTTGGCCATTTCCTCCGGACGCTCGCTGACCACGTGCTGCAGTTCGGCCACGCGCAGGTCGGAGGTGTTGGTGTTCATCTGCTGCACGTAGCGGATGCTGGGCATCCAGTTCTCGGCCATGTCGGTCGAGGACTGGTTGACCTGGGCCAGCTTGTCGGTGGCGAACACGCCCATGCCAAGCATCAACAGCAGGACCAGGGCGAAGCCCAGGCCGATTCTCGTACCGATTTTCATGTTGGCGAACACGGGCGTGATCTCTTGAGGATGAAATGCGAGCCGTCCGCGGCGCGGTGGCATTGGGGATGGACTGCAGGCAGTGCGCCGCGATCGTTCAGAAGCTGTCGAAATGCGCTTCGTCCGGCGCCGACACCAGCGCCAGGCCGCTATCGCCATAGGTGAACGAGCGCGAGCGCTGCGCGGCGGACGGCTTTGCGGCCTTGCGCGCCGTCGCCGGCGCGCGTCGCAACACCGGCGCCTGGCTGGTGCGGAAGAAGCTCATCAGCTGCTGCAGCTGCTCGGCCTGGCTGCTCATCTCCTCGGCGGTGGCGGCCAGCTCCTCGGAGTTGGACGCGGCCTGCTGGGTGGTCTGGTTGAGCTGGCCGACCGCGGCGTTGATCTGGCCGACGCCGGAGGTCTGTTCCTCGGAGGCGGCGGTGATCTCCTGCACCAGGTCGGAGGTGCGCCGGATCGACGGCACCATCTGGTCGAGCAGCTTGCCGGCGTTCTCGGCCAGCTCGACGCTGGAGATGGCGACGTCGCCGATCTCCTGCGCGGCGACCTGGCTGCGCTCGGCCAGCTTGCGCACTTCCGCGGCGACCACCGCAAAGCCCTTGCCGTGCTCGCCAGCGCGCGCCGCCTCGATCGCCGCGTTCAGCGCCAGCAGGTTGGTCTGGTAGGCGATGTCGTCGATGATGCCGATCTTCTGCGCGATCTGCTTCATCGCCGCCACGGTGGAGCGCACCGCCTCGCCGCCCTCGCTGGCCTCGCGTGCCGCCTTGGCCGCCATGCCGTCGGTGACCTTGGCGTTCTCGGTGTTCTGCGCGATGGAGGCGCTCATCTGCTCCAGCGCCGCGCTGGTTTCCTCCACGCCCGCGGCCTGCTCGCTGGCGGCATGGCTCAGCGACTGCGCGGTGGCGCTGACTTCCTCCGAGGCGCTGGCCAGCGCCTCGGCATTGACGTTGACCTCGGCGACCACCTGTGCCAGGCGCGCGACGGTGGCATTGATGCTGTCGCACAGCTCCTTCAGCTGGCCCTGGCAGGCGCTGTCGGCGGTGCGGGTCAGGTCGCCGTCCTCGACCGCCTTGAGCACCTCGCGCACTTCGTTGAGCGGGCCGATCAGCGTATCCAGGGTCTGGTTGACGCCATCGACGATGCGGCGGAAGTCGCCGTGATGCAGGCTGGCGTCGGCGCGCACGTCCAGGCGCCCGGCGCCGGCCGCGCTGACCAGCAGGTCGGTGTCGCGGATCAGCGCGCGCAGATTGGTACGCACCTGCTCGACGGTGTCGTTGATGAACGCCTTCTTGCCCGGGAAGCGGTCCAGCGGCGCATCGAAGTTGCCGCGGCCGAACTCGGCGATACAGGCCATGGCCTGCTTCTTGACCGCGATATGCCCGGCGACCATGCGGTTGATGCCGTCGGCCATGCTGCGGAAGTCGCCGTCGAAGCGGGTGCTGTCGATGCTCACGTCGATGTCGCCGGCGTCGTGCTCGGCGGACATGTGGTTCATCTGCGTGATCAGGCCCAGCAGGTTGCGGCGCACCTGCTCGATGGTGTCGTTGATGAAGGCCTTCTTGCCGGGGAAGCTCTCCAGCGGCGCCTGGAAATTGCCGCGGCCGAATTCGGCGATGCAGGCCATGGCCTTTTTCTTGGTCGCGATGTGGGCGCCGACCATATGGTTGATGCCCTCGGCGATGGTGCGGAACTCGCCGTCGAAGCGCTGGCTGTCGATGACCACGTCGATGTCGCCGGCATCGTGCTCGTGCGTCATGCGCTGGATCTCGCTCCCGAGCAGGCGCACGCCGCCCTGCACCTGGCGCAGCGCCAGCAGGATTTCGCAGGCCTGGTCGCTGCGCACCGTGGGCATCACCACGTCGAAATCGCCACGGGCGAAGCGCGCGAGGGCAGCCAGGGCGATCCGCAGCGAGCGCGCGGCGGCGAAGACCGCGTAGCCGAGCACTGCGGCGCCGACCGCCGCCGCGGCGATCGCCAGCGCCAGCACCTGGCCGGGCGGCAGCGCCAGTGCCAAGCCGGTTGCGCTGGCCGCCAACGGCACCAGCACGGCAACGGCGAAGCCAATCCATAGCTTGGAAGAGAGCGAGAGAGAGTTGGACATGCCGGCGTACCTGTGCGTGGTTGAGTGGCGGGCACCAGGCGTCTTGCGACCGGTGCTGGGTGGAGTGGCGTTGGTTCAGGCCGTTGCGAGAACGGCTTGGTCGATCCGTGCCGCTGCCGGCGTGGTCGACGAGGTGCGATGGGGCATGGCAGCGGTTCCTGGTGGGTGTCGGCGCGCGGCGGTCAGGCCGCCAGCGAATCGGCGGCGGGTTCCACCTGGGTCAGCAGCGAAGGCACGTCCAGGATCAGGGCAACGCCGCCGCTGCCGAGGATGCTCGACCCGCTGATGCCCTTGACCCCGGCGAACACCTTGGCCAGCGGCTTGATCACGGTCTGCCATTCGCCCAGCAGCGTGTCCACGACCAGGCCGAAACGTTGCGCGCCCTGGCGGATCACCACGATGCTCTCGCGCGCCGGCGGCGCGCCGGCGATGCCGAACAGCGAGCGCAGGCGCACGTACGGCAGCACCCCGCCGCGCAGGTCGATGTAGTCGCTCTGGTAGTTCGGCGCGAATTCCACGCACTCCTCGACCACGTCCAGCGGCACCACGAACACCGATTTGCCGACGCCGACCTGGAAGCCGTTGATGATCGCCAGGGTCAACGGCAGGCGCACCGAGATGGTGGTGCCCACGTCCTGCTGGCTGGCGATGTCCACGCTGCCGCGCAGCGCGGTGATGTTGCGCTTGACCACGTCCATGCCGACGCCGCGGCCGGACAGGTTGGTGACCTTCTCGGCGGTGGAGAAGCCCGGCTCGAAGATCAGCGCGAACACTTCGCGGTCGGACAGGCTGCGGCCGGGCTCGATCAGGCCGCGCTCCAGCGCCTTGGCCATGATCCTGTCGCGGTTCAGGCCGCCGCCGTCGTCGCTGATCTGGATGACGATGCTGCCCGAATCGTGGAACGCGTTGAGCCGCACCGTGCCGCGCTCCGGCTTGCCGCGCGCCCGGCGCAGTTCGGCCGGTTCGATGCCATGGTCCATCGCGTTGCGGACCAGGTGGGTCAATGGATCGGCGATCTTTTCCACCACCGACTTGTCCAGCTCGGTGTCCTCGCCGTTGACCACCAGCACGATGTCCTTGCCCAGTTCGCGCGCCACGTCGTGGACCACGCGGTGGAAGCGGCTGAAGGTGCCGCCGATCTTGACCATGCGCAGCTGCAGCGCGCTCTCGCGCACGTCCTCGACCAGCCCGGCCAGGATCGAGGTGGATTCGAGCAGTTGCGCGTCGCCGGTGCGCTGCGCGTTGGCGCCGGTGCTGGCGACGGCGATGATGAGTTCGCCGACCAGGTCGATCATGCGGTCGAGCTTGTCGGCATCGACACGGATCGAGCCGCCGTCCTGCGCGCGCGCGGCGGCGGGTGCCGCGGCGGCAGCGGTGGCGGTGGCTTTGGGCGGCGCCACGGATGCGGACGCGGGCGCGGCGGCCGGTGCGGGGCTGTCGAAACCGGCGAAGTCGTCGGCGTGCGCCTGGCTGCCGGCCTCGGCGACCAGCAACGGCAGCTCCAGGTTGGCGGCGTCGCCGTGCGGGTCCACCGCGACCACCTGCAGGTCGCAGTCGTCGCGGACGAATTCGAAGATGTCCTCGATCGCGGCCTGCTGCGCATCGGAGCGCAGCAGGATGTCGAAGCCCAGGTAGCACGCTTCCGGGTCAAGCTCCGGCAGCGCCGGCACGCGCTCGTGGCGGGTGCGTACCGCTTCCAGAGTGCCCAGGCTGCGCAGGCAGCGGATCAGGTGCAGCGGCGAGTTGCCGAAGCGCAGCGCATCGCTGAACAGCTGCAGCGAGATCCGCCAGTAGCCGGTCTGCGCCGCGGTCGCGGCTGCGGCCGTGGCGGCTGCCGGCGCGGCACTCGGCTGCAGGTAGGTGTGCAGGCGCGCCAGCAGCGGCGCGCCGTCGGCGGCGAGCACGGCTTCGTCGGCGTCGGCGCCGGCCGCCGCTTCCACCAGCGCGCGGATGTGGTCGCAGCAGGCCAGCATCAGCTGGATCAGCTCGGTGTCCAGCGCCACCGCGTTCTCGCGTACCAGGTCGAGCACGCTTTCCACGACGTGGGTGAAGCCGACCAGTTGCGCCAGGTCGAACAGCCCGCCGGAGCCCTTGATGGTATGCGCGGCGCGGAAGATGGCGTTGACCGCGTCGGGGCCGGCTTCGCCGCGTTCGGCTTCCAGCAGGTTGCGTTCCATGTCCTCGAGCAGGTCGCGGCTCTCGGCGATGAAGGTCTGCAGCAGTTGAGCGAGATTCATGGGGTGGCGCCGATCAATGCAAGATGTCGTTGGTGCCGGGCGCGAGCGTGTCGCGCAGGCCGAGCAGGTCGAGCGCGTCGTCGACCGGCGCGCTGCAGCCGTCGAGCCGGAACGGCCGGCCCAGCGCGCGCAACGCGGCCTGGGTGGCCAGCAACAGCTGCACGCCGGTGGCGTCGATCTCGGTGACCGCCTGCAATTGCAGCTGCAGGCCGCCGGGATGCTCCAGCGCCGGCAGCAGCAACGGCTTCAGTTCGCCGGCACGGCGGATGGTCATGTCGCCTTCCACGCTCAGTTGCAGCGGCAGGGGCGGGAATTCCGGGAGGGTCGAGCGCATGGCATGTCTCCGATACGAACATTGGGAACGGCGGAACCGGGCCGCGGCACGGGGCGAACAAGTCGGTTCGGGCTTGCTGTAAGCAGATATCGGCGCGTTTTCGGAATATTTAGGCCCAATGGCATATTTGTCTCGCAAATCCTTGACAAGGATGAGCGGTTCAGGCGCCGAGCCGGCAGCCCATTCCAGTTCCAAGGGAAACGCTTCACCGCTTGCCAGGAATGAATGCATGCGCCGTGCCAGGCGGCGGCTGGCCGGCGCGCTCGGGGAACAGCTGGCGCTCGGTGAGCACCGCGATCTGCGGATCGTCGAGCGCGAAGCCGTCGTCCAGCGGCGCCACTGCGATGGCGAATGCAGCCGGCGCAGCGTCGAGCCCGCCGGAGTCGAGCCCCTCTCCCTGCGGGGAGAGGGGTTGGGGTGAGGTACGACCGCTAGCGATCTGCTTCTGCACGGCTGTGGAGGACGCGGACGCAGCAGCAGCCTTCTTCGATGAAGACGGCGCGTGCGCCGTACCCTCATCCGGCGCTTCGCGCCACCTTCTCCCGGTGGGAGAAGGGAGGAAGGCGGCGAAGTTTGCGATCACCTCGGGCGCTGCTGCATCGCCACAAAGAAAACGGCCGGTAAGACCGGCCGTCGTCGGGAGCGTGCGCTGGCGCGACGCGATTGGTGGCGTGTTTCTGGCGCCCAGGCGCCGTCAGCGCGGCGCCAGCGCCGCCAACAGGCCGCGGGCGGCGTTGAAACGGTCCGCCGCTTCGGGCAGCGGCA
Source organism: Xanthomonas sp. CFBP 8443 (assembly GCF_025666195.1). Classification (NCBI taxonomy): domain Bacteria; kingdom Pseudomonadati; phylum Pseudomonadota; class Gammaproteobacteria; order Lysobacterales; family Lysobacteraceae; genus Xanthomonas; species Xanthomonas sp. CFBP 8443. Next base: position 3,453,293 of record NZ_CP102592.1, on the reverse strand, counting down.
GCTTCACCTTCAGTTTGTCCGGGCCGTCCATCGCGTACAGCTTGGGCTGCTTCTGGATCATCTGGATGATGGTCATCGGATCGACGTCGGGCTTGGCCTCGAACACGATGCGGCCGCCGTTCTCGCCCAGTTCCAGCTTGCGGATGCCGAGCGTGTTGGCCTGCAGTTTGAGCTCGGCGATCGCGAACAGATGCTTCACCGGATCCGGCAGCAGGCCGAAGCGGTCGATCATCTCCACCTGCAGCTCGCGCAGTTCCTCGGCGCCGCGCGCGCTGGAGATGCGCTTGTACAACGTCAGGCGGGTATGCACGTCGGGCAGGTAGTCGTCCGGGATCAGCGCCGGCACGTGCAGTTCCACTTCGGCGCCGCGCGCTCCCTCGCCGGCGTCTAGGTCCGGCAGCTTGCCCTGGCGGATGCTGCGCACCGCGCGTTCCAGCAGTTCGGTGTACAGGCTGAAACCGACCTCGGCCATCTGCCCGCTCTGGTCCTCGCCGAGCAGCTCGCCGGCGCCGCGGATCTCCAGGTCGTGGGTGGCCAGGGTGAAGCCGGCGCCGAGCTCGTCCATCGAGGCGATCGCGTCCAGCCGCTTCTGCGCATCGCTGGTGATGCTGCGCCGGTCCGGCACCAGCAGGTAGGCGTAGGCGCGGTGGTGCGAGCGGCCGACGCGGCCGCGCAGCTGGTGCAGCTGGGCCAGGCCGAAACGGTCGGCGCGGTTGATGACGATGGTGTTGGCGTTGGGGATGTCGATGCCCGATTCGATGATCGTGGTCGACAGCAGCACGTTGAAGCGCTGCTTCTGGAAATCCAGCATCACCCGTTCCAGGTCGCGCTCGGGCATCTGCCCGTGGGCGATGCCGATGCGCGCTTCCGGCACCAGCTCGCTGAGCTCGCGCTGCATGCGGCCGATGCTTTCCACGTCGTTGTGCAGGAAGTACAGCTGGCCGCCGCGCGCCAGCTCGCGCTGGAACGCTTCGCGCAGCAGCGCGTTGTCCCAGGCGGTGACGAAGGTCTGCACCGCCAGCCGGTTCGGCGGCGGGGTGGCGATGATCGACAGGTCGCGCAACCCGGCCATGGCCATGTTCAGCGTGCGCGGGATCGGCGTGGCGGTGAGGGTGAGCAGGTGCACGTTGGCGCGCAGCGCCTTCAGCGCTTCCTTCTGGCGCACGCCGAAGCGCTGCTCCTCGTCGACCACGACCAGGCCCAGGTCCTTGAACTTCACGTCCGGCTGCAGCAGGCGATGGGTGCCGATGATCACGTCGATGCCGCCGTCGGCGACCTTCTCCAGTTCGGCCTTGATCTCCTTGGCGCTCTTGAAGCGCGACAGCACCTCCACCCGCAGCGGCCAGTCGGCGAAGCGGTCGCGGAAGTTGCGGTAGTGCTGCTCGGCCAGCAGCGTGGTCGGCACCAGCACCGCCACCTGCTTGCCGGCGCTGGCCGCGGCGAACGCGGCGCGCACCGCGACCTCGGTCTTGCCGAAGCCGACGTCGCCGCAGACCACGCGGTCCATCGGCTGGCTGCTGGCCAGGTCGCGCAGGGTGGACTCGATCGCGGCCAGCTGGTCGGTGGTCTCCTCGAACGGGAAGCCGGCCGCGAACGGCTCGTACATGGCCCGGTCCACCTGCAGCGCCAGGCCGGCGCGGGCGCGGCGCCGGGCCTGGATCTCCAGCAGTTCGGCGGCCACGTCGCGCACCTTCTCGGCGGCGCGGCGCTTGGCCTTGGTCCACTGCTCGCCGCCCAGCGAATGCAGCGGCGCGGTCTCGGCCGAGGCGCCGGAGTAGCGGCTGATCAGGTGCAGCTGCGCGACCGGTACGTACAGGCGGTCGCCCTTGGCGTATTCGATCTCCAGGAACTCGCCGGGCATGCCGCCGGCATCGAGCACGATCAGCCCGCGGTAGCGGCCGACGCCGTGGTCCTCGTGCACAATCGGCGCGCCTTCGGTCAGCTCGCCGAGGTCGCGGATGATCGCTTCGGGCTCGCGCCCGGCGCGGCGCGTGCGCCGCGGCTGGCCGGCGCGCTCGGGGAACAACTGGCGCTCGGTGAGCACCGCGATCTGCGGATCGTCGAGCGCGAAGCCGTCGTCCAGCGGTGCCACTGCGATGGCGAATGCAGCCGGCGCAGCGTCGAGCCCGCCGGAGTCGAGCCCCTCTCCCTGCGGCGACCGAAGGGAGTCCCCGTGGGAGAGAGGGGTTGGGGTGAGGGTACGACCGCTAGTGACCTGCTTCTGCGCGGCTGTGGAGGATGCGGATGAAGCAGAAGCCTTCTTCGTTGAGGATGGCGCGAGCGCCGTACCCTCATCCGGCGCTTCGCGCCACCTTCTCCCGGAGGGAGAAGGGAGGAATGCTGCGAAATTTGGGATCACTTCCGGCTTCAGCCCGGCCGCGGCCAGCAGTTCCAGCAGCGCCTCGCGGCGGCCCGGCGAGTCGGCGGCGATCAGCACGCGGCCGGGGTAGTTGCCGAGGAAGCCCTTCAGCGCCTCGGCCGGCGCGGCGTCCTTGGCGGCGACCGGCAACGGCGGCAGCGGTTGGTCGCCCAGCGCCTGCGCCTCGGCGATGCGGGCATGGTCGGCCGCCCACACTTCGATGCGCGGCAGGCCATTGAGCTTCTCGCGCAGCGTGTCCGGCGCCTGGTACAGCTCCTCCGGCGCCAGCAGCGGACGCTCCACGTCGTGGCGGCGCTGCTCGTAGCGGTTCTGGGTCTGCGCCCAGAACGCATCGGCGGCCGCGCCGACGCCGGGTGCGATCAGCGGCAGCACGGAATCGCCCAGATAATCGAACAGGGTGGCGGTGGCGTCGCGCGCCGGCGCGCCGGCGCCACGTGGTTCCTGGAAGAACAGCGGCAGGTAGTACTCGATGCCCGAGGGCGCCAGCCGCGCCTTCAGGTCCTGGTACAGGGCGCTGCGCCGGGTGTCCACGTCGAAACGTTCGCGCAGGGTGGTCAGCACGCGCTCGACGCTGGCGTCGTCCATCGGCACCTCGCGGCCCGGCAGCATCTTCACCGCCTGCACGTGGTCCAGCGAGCGCTGCGATTCCGGGTCGAAGGCGCGGATCGAGTCGATGTCCTCGTCCAGCAGCTCGATCCGCAGCGGGGTCTCCGCGCCCATCGGGTACACGTCGAGCAGGCCGCCGCGCACCGCGAAGTCGCCCGGGTCCATCACCTGTGGCACGTTGCGGTAGCCGGCGCTCTCCAGGCGGCGCTTCTCCGCCTCCAGGTCCAGGCGCTGGCCCACGCGCAGGTCGAAACTGCCGCCGACGATGTAGCGCAACGGCGCCACCCGCTGCATCAGCGTCTGCACCGGCACCACCACGATGCCCTGTTTCAGCGCCGGCAGCCGGTGCAGCGCCGACAGGCGCTGGCTGACGATGTCCGGGTGCGGGCTGAACTGGTCGTAGGGCAGGGTTTCCCAATCCGGGAACGGCACCACCGGCAGGCGCGTGTCGCCGCTCAGCAGCGTGTGCAGGTCGGCTTCGATCTGGTGCGCGCTCTGGTTGTCGCGCGCGACCACCAGCAGCGGCCCGCGATGCGCCGCGGCGGCGCAGGCGATATGCCAGGCCAGTGCGGTCGAGGACGCAGGGGCGCGCCAGAAGGCGCGGAGCTGGCCGGACTTGGGCAGCGGCGGAACGGGGAAGGAAAGAGGCGCCATTGACCGCTTAGTTTAGCAAGCTGGGATTGGGGAGTCGGGATTGGGGATTGGCCGGACGCGTGCGCGCGTTGCGGCGCGGTCGCATGGCCGGGCACAGCGGGGGCGGGCGGCGCAGGCGGCGGCTGCGTCCGCAGCACTGAGGGTGAGCCGCTGGGGCTCGCGAACCCATGAGTGGTTCGCGGTCTGCAGGTGGGTGACGCACCTGGCGGCAGCCCGATCAGGGCCGCTCTCGCTCAGTTGCCCAGTTCCAGCACCACGCGGACCAGACCCGGGGTGTCCGGGTGCGGCATCGGCTGGAAGCCCAGCGACTCGGCCAGCTGCAGCATCGGCACGTTGCTTTCCAGCACGTCGCCGTACAGGCGGTCCAGGTACTTGCGCCGCGCCCACTTGACCAGCTTGCGCATCAGCTGCCGGCCCAGGCCCTGGCCGGCGACGAAGTTGCTGACCAGGATCGCGTACTCGGCCTCGCGGGTGCCGGGCGTGATCGAGGCGCGCGCCACCGCGCCGACCACTGCTTCGCCGGGCGGCAGCGGTTCGGCCGCGACCAGGGTCAGTTCCGTCTTCGGATTGGGGTGGGTCAACCGCTGCGCCATGTCCTCGGTCAGTTCCTGCATCGAATGCAGGAAGCGCTCGCGGATCTCGGTCGGCCCGAGCAGGCTGAAGGCGCCCTGCAGCGGCGCGCTGTCTTCCGGCCGGATCGGCCGGATCAGCAGCTCGCGGCCGCTGGGCAGGGTGAAGTTTTCATGCCACGGAGGCATGCGGTTGCGGGTAGCCATGGCCGGATGATCCTCGACGAAGCCTGGATTCTCGCATTACCTGGGACCGGTGCCGTGAACGCAACGCTCACCGCGGTTGCCTACGCTATGCGCCGGCTTTCGATGAGGAGCGGCCATGTCCGGCAGCGGCGATTCGCGACGCGCCATTTTCTTCGCGCTCGGCGCCAACCTGGCCATCGCCTTGGCCAAGGGCGCGGCCGCGCTGGCCACCGGCTCGGGCGCGATGCTCGCCGAGACCGTGCACTCGCTGGCCGACTGCGGCAATCAGTTGCTGTTGCTGCTGGGCATGCGCCAGGCCAAGCGCCCGGCCAGCGCCGAATATCCGCTGGGCTACGGTCGCGCGATCTATTTCTGGTCGTTCCTGGTGGCGGTGATGCTGTTCTGCATCGGCGGCATGTTCTCGATGTACGAAGGCGTGCACAAGCTGCTGCAGCCCGAGCCGTTGAGCAGCTGGGGCTGGGCGGTGGGCGTGCTGGGGTTCGCGCTGGTCGCCGAGGGCGTGTCGCTGCGCACCTGCCTGCAGGAGATCGGCAAGGTGCGCGGCGGGCGTTCGCTGTGGACCTGGTTCCGCGAGAGCCGCCAGGCCGAGCTGATCGTGATCTTCGGCGAGGACCTGGCCGCGCTGCTCGGCCTGGCGCTGGCGCTGGCCGCGGTGCTGCTGACGGTGCTGACCGGCAACCCGCTGTGGGACGCGCTGGGCACCATCGCCATCGGTGCGCTGCTGATCGTGGTCGCGGTGCTGGTGGCGATCGAGATCAAGGCGATGCTGATCGGGCAAAGCGTGGACCCGGCGCTGCAGCGGCAGTTGCATGCGTATTTCCAGGCGCGGCCGGAGGTCGAGCGGGTGATCCACCTGATCGCGGTGCAACTTGGCGCGGACGTGATGGTGTCGGTGCAGGCGACGCTGCGCCAGAAGCACGACGCGGCGGCGCTGCTCGCCGATATCACCCGCATCGAGCGCGGCCTGAAGCAGCAGTTCCCCATGGTGCGCTGGAGCTTCTTCGAGCCGGAACCGGGCGCGGCGGGCGCCGCTTCCGGCGCCTCACCGGGGTTGCTACAGTGACCGGCGCCTCGCCACCACGCTCAATGGAATGAAGACCTCGCACGCTGTCGTCGTATCCACCGTGATCACGTTGGCCCTGCTCGCCGTGTTCGGCGGGCTGCTGCTGGGCGGCAGCCTGTGGCTCAAGCACAGCATGAAGCTGCCGCTGCCGCCGGCGACACCGGCACCAGCTGCCGCACCCGCTGCGCCGCTGCAGGCCGAGCAGGCGCTGGCGCCGTATCGCGCGCGCCTGGACGCGACGCGCAAGCCGGTCGCGCACCTGCGCCTGCAGCCGATGGCGCAGGACGATCGCCTGGCCAGCAAGGTCGGCGGGCGCCCGTACTGGACCGCGGACAAGCCATACCCGCGCGATGCCCGCGGCCAGCCGCTGGCGTTGCTGGCGCAGGTCGATCTGGCGACGATGCCGCCGCTGCGCGGCTATCCGGCGCAGGGCATGCTGCAGTTCTTCATCGGCAGCGACGACTTCTACGGCGCCAACTTCGACGGCGACATGGACCTGGCCGCGCTGAGCGCGCAACGCAATTTCCGCGTGATGTACTGGCCGCGGCCCGAGGCGGCGGCGCGCCAGGTCGCTGTGCCATTGCTGTCGGCGGACACGCTGCCGTTCGATCCGGCGCGGCCGCGGGCGATGCACTTCAGTGTCGGCGAGGAAACCATGGGCAGCAGCGACGTGGGCTTCGAACGGGCGCTGGGCCAGCCGCTGGACGCGGTCGCCGCGGCCTATGCGAAGACACACGGCAGGCCGCAGGACGAAGTGGATGATGCGCTGTACGAAAGCCTGAGCCGCAATGGGCACAAGCTCGGCGGCTATCCGGAATTCACCCAGCAGGATCCGCGCACGCCACAGGATGCGCAGGTGTTGCTGCTGCAGCTGGACAGCGACGAAGACATGATGTGGGGCGACAGCGGCATCGCCAACTTCTTCATCGATCCGGCCGACCTGCAGCGCGGCGACTTCAGCCGGGTCGCGTTCCACTGGGATTGCTACTGAGGCGAGCGGTTCGGCCGCGATGCCGCGCATGCAGGCGGCGATCGAAGGCAGGTCGCACCCGCTGCCGCGGAGAGCGGGCGATATCGGTATGCGCGGCCAGCCAGGCGCGCGGCCCGTCACTCCTCGCGCTTCAGCCACTCCAGGCGCGTCGATGCGCCTGCTTCGCCCAGGTGCGTCTTCAGCGCCGGCAGCGCGCTCGCCAACACCTGCTCGAACTGCCACGGCGGATTGAGCAGCAGCATGCCGCTGCCGTTGAGCCGCAGCGGCGAATCGTCCGGGCGCACCTGCAGTTCGGCCAGCAGCACCGCCTTGGCCGGCATCGCCGCGGCCTTGCGCAGGAACGGCTGCAGGCTGCGGCGCTGCTTGATCGGGTACCACACCGCGCACATCGCCTGCGGCCAGCGGGTCAGCGTTTCGCGCAGGGTCGCGGCGATCAGCGGGTATTCGGCGTCCTGCGCCTCGTACGGCGGGTCGATCAGCACCAGGCCGCGGCCGATCTTGGTCGCGCCCGACTTGGGCGGCAGGAACGCCCGGATCGACGCGTAGCCGTCGCCGGCATGCACCTGTACGCGGCGGTCGTTGGCGAACAGCGCCTTCAGCTCGGTCGCTTCCTCGGGCTGCAGTTCGCAGGCGGCGAGCCGGTCCTGCTCGCGCATCGCCTGGGCGATCAGCAGCGGCGAACCGGGGTAGGCGACCAGCGCGCCGACCGGGTTGTCGGCCTGCACTGCGCGCAGGTAGCGCTCCAGCACCTCGGGCAGGGTCGGCTGGCCCATCAGTTTCAGCACCCCGGCCGCGGCCTCGCCGGTCTTGCGGCTCTCGCTGCCGGCGAACAGGTAGCGGCCGCGCCCGGCATGGGTGTCGAGCACGAAGAACGGGCTGTCCTTGCGCTTGAGCGCATCGATCAGCGCGAGCAGTACGGTGTGCTTGAGCGCATCGGCATGGTTGCCGGCGTGGTAGGCGTGGCGATAGTTCATCCGCGCAGTGTACGGGGCGCCACCGCGGGGAGCCATGCCGGCGCGCGAGGCGGTGGGTGCCGATGCCGGCATCGCGCAGGGTCCGTCCGCCAGCGGCGTGCCGTCCTCGCCCGCGCGCACCCTCGCGCCGGCGGGACCCCGCATGGCGTATGGTCGCGGCCGTCAGATTCCCTTAAGCCCGGCCCGCTAGGTTTTCGCGATGCGCATCCTCCTGGTAGAAGACGATCCCTCGCTCGGCGACACGCTGCGCGCGTGGCTGAAACTGGACGGCTATACCGTCGACTGGCTGACCCGCGGCGACGAGGCCCGCGCCGCGCTGCAGGCCCAGCCCTACCAGTGCGTGCTGCTCGACCGCGGCCTGCCCGGGCTCGACGGCGACGCCTTGCTGCGCACGCTGCGCGCGGCGCGGGTGACCACGCCGGTGCTGATGATCACCGCGCGCGATGCGCTGGAGGACCGGGTGCAGGGCCTGGACCTGGGCGCCGACGACTACCTGGTCAAGCCGTTCGACCTGGAAGAGCTGTCGGCGCGGATCCGCTCGGCGCTGCGCCGTAGCAACGGCAATCCCAGCGTGGTGCTGGCGCATGGCGACGTGCAGTTGGACCCAGTCGCCAAGCGCGTCACCCGCGACGGCCAGGTGGTGGCGCTGACCGCGCGCGAATACGCGGTGCTGCACGCGCTGCTGGCGCGCAAGGGCCATATCGTCGGCCGCGACCAGCTGGAAGACGCGCTGTACGGCTGGGGCGAGGAGGTGGAGAGCAATGCGATCGAGGTGCACATCTCGCACCTGCGCAAGAAGCTGGGCAGCGAACTGATCACCACCATCCGGCGCCAGGGCTACTGCCTGGGAGCGCCGCGATGACATGGCCGCGCTGGCGGCGCGGCGCAGCGGTCGCGGCGCACCCGGCGCAGGCGCGCTATTCCCTGCGCCGGCGGTTGATCGCCACCACCCTGGGTTCGAGCATCGTGTGCTGGCTGGTCAGCCTGGGCGTCATCGTCGGCGTGGCCTGGACCGAGACCAGCGACGTGTTCGACGACGCGCTGGAGGAAAGCGCGCGCCTGGTCGCGACCTTCGGCCCCGGCCTGCTGCACGGCGACGCCGCGTCCGACGACGGCGATACGGCGGCCGCCGACGGCGGCGTGCGCCTGTACTACCAGATCGTCGACCGCCACGGCACGGTGCTGCGCCGCTCGGCGGACGTGCCGCGGCAGCCGTTCGTGCCGCCGCGGCAGCTGCACGGCGACGATGCGACGCGCACCGTGCGCCACGCGCAGCGGCTGTGGCGCGTGCACGTGCTGCATGCCCGCGCGCAGGATCTGTACGTGCAGGTCGCGCAGCCGCTGGAGGAGCGTACCGAGTTGCTCGAGGACATGGCCGAGAACCTGGTGTGGCCGGCGCTGGCGCTGCTGGCGCTGCTGGCCGCGCTCAACTGGTGGGTGATCCGCCGCCAGCTGCGGCCGCTGGAGCGCCTGGCCGAGGACATCGGCCGGCAGTCGCCGCAGGACTTGAACGCGGTGTCCGCGGACGGCCAGGCCGACGAACTGCGTCCGATCGTGCAGGCGCTCAACGGCGTGCTCGCGCGGCTGGGCGAGGCGCTGCAGTCCGAGCGCCGCTTCACCGCCGATGCCGCGCACGAACTGCGCACGCCGCTGGCGGCCCTGCGCATGAAGATCCAGCTGATGCAGCGCAGCCACGCGGCGACCCTGGACGCGGCGCAGCGCCAGGACCTGGCCGCGCTACGCAGCGACGTGGACCGCGCCACAGCGCTGGTGGACAACCTGCTGATGCTGGCGCGGCTGGATCCGCAGCAACCCGGCAGCCTGGCCTGCGCAGCGGTGGCGTTGCCGGCGCTGGTCGATGCGGTGCTGGCCGACGTCGCGCCCGCGGCGGCAGCCAAGCGTATCGATCTGCACGCGGATATCGGCGTGGACACGGTGTGGGCGCATGCCGATCTGCTGCGCAGCGCCTTGCGCAACCTGCTCGACAATGCGGTGCGCTACGGCAGGATGCAGGGCCAGGTACGCATCGACGCTGCCGCGGTGCACGGCGCCGCCGGCGCGTTGTCCGCGGTGCGCATCGTGGTGCGCGACGACGGCCCCGGCGTGGCCCCGGCCGATCTGGCCCGGCTCACCCAGCGGTTCTTCCGCGTGCTCGGCAATGCGGGGCAGGGCAGCGGGCTCGGCCTGTCGCTGGTGGAGCGCATCGTCGCACTGCATGGCGGGCAGCTGCGGTTGGATTCCGGCGGCGAGGGCATGGGCCTGGCGGTACGCATCGAGTTGCCGCAGCGCGGATCGCCGACGGCCGGCTAGAACGCCGCCTGTCTGCCGCCCACTTCGACGGCATCGACGTGCGGCCGCCAAGACCGCACCGGGGCTGTACGCCAATCGATGCAGTGCCATCTCGGATCGCCTGCCTGAATCGCAGCGCGAGACATCAGATCCACTTCAGCTTCGTGGGGTGCAATGGCGTCCATGGCGATCGGCCATGACCTCGAACCCAAGGAGCACTCCATGCGCAAGACCATTCTCTCCACGCTGACCATCGCCAGCATTGCCGTCCTCGCCGCCGGCCAGGCCGCCGCGCAATACACCGGGCCCAACAGCGTGCCGGTGACCACGGTCAAGCAGCTGCTGGACCAGGGCAAGGACGAGCAGCACGTGGTGCTGCGCGGGAACATCGTGTCCCACGACGGCGGCGACCGCTACACCTTCCGCGACGCGACCGGCAGCGTGAAGGTCGAGATCGATGCGCACCGGCTGCCGGCCGGACGTCCGTTCGACGACAAGGCCCAGGTCGAGCTGCTGGGCGAATTCGACAAGGACTTCCGTTCCGCCGAAGTCGAAGTGGACGAAGTGCGCTTCCTGCGCTGAGGCACCCCGTGCACGGGCGCGGCGCGAGGGCAGTGAGCCTCGCCCGCCGGCGCCGGCCAGCCGCTGCGGCAATCGGGTCGCAGCGCACGGCGTCGCCGCAACGGGACGCCCGCGCTGCACGCCGCGCCTCGCTGCGGCTATGCTGCGCGCCATGTCCGCGCCCGCCGCCCCCTGTGTCCTCGTCGTCGAGGATGAATCCGCCATCGCCGATACCGTGCTGTACGCGTTGCGCAGCGAGGGCTACCAGGTGCGGCATTGCCTGCTCGGGCGCGAGGCGCTGGCGCAGGCGCGCGCCGGCGGCATCGACGTGGTGGTGCTCGACGTCGGCCTGCCGGACCTGGGCGGCTTCGAGGTGTGCCGCGAGCTGCGCAGCTTCAGCCAGGTGCCGGTGATCTTCCTGACCGCGCGCAACGACGAGATCGACCGCGTGCTCGGCCTGGAACTGGGTGCCGACGACTACATGGCCAAGCCGTTCTCGCCGCGCGAGCTGGTCGCGCGGGTGCGTGCGCGGCTGCGGCGTCCGGCCGCGCCGGCGGCGGCCGCCGAGCCGGGCTGGCAGAAGCACGGCGACTTCGCGATCGACCGCGACGGCCGCCGCATCCACTACCGCGACGCGGCGCTGGACCTGACCCGCTACGAATACGCGCTGCTGGCCGCGCTGCTGCAGCGTCCCGGCGCCATCCTCAGCCGCGCGCAACTGATGGACCGCGGCTGGGACGCCAGCGCCGACAGCGCCGACCGCACCGTGGACACCCACATCAAGACCCTGCGCGCCAAGCTGCGCGCGGCCGGCGCCGCGCACGACCCGATCCGCACCCATCGCGGCCTCGGCTACGCGCTGGAGCACTGAGATGCGGCTGGGGCTGAAGCTGTTCCTGGGCTTCTTCCTGATCGTCGGCGTCGCCGCGTTCTTCGTGATGCGGGTGTTCGTCAACGAGGTCAAGCCCGGCGTGCGCCAGGCGATGGAATCGACCCTGGTGGACGCGGCCAACGTGCTGGCGCAGATGGCCGCCGCCGACCTGAAGGCCGGGCGCATCGGCAGCGGCGTCTTCGCTCGCGACCTGGGCGCCGCGCAACGGCGCAATCCGCGCGCGATGGTGTGGCGCTTTCCCAAGCGCAGCGTCGATTACCGGGTCACCATCACCGATGCGGCCGGCGTGGTGGTATTCGATTCGCGCGGCCAGGACCTGGGCCGCGACAACTCGCGCTGGAACGACGTCTACCGCACCCTGCGCGGCGAGTACGGCGCGCGCTCCAGCGCCGAGGGCGACGGCGACCCCAACCACACCGTCATGCACGTGGCCGCGCCGGTCTACGACCCGGCCGACGGCCGTCGCCTGATCGGCGTGCTGACCCTGTCGCAGCCCAACCGCAGCATCGAGCCGTTCATCGTCGCCAGCCAGCGCAGCATCCTGCTGCGCGGCGCCTGGCTGATCGGCATCTCCGCGCTGATCGGGTTGCTGATGACCTGGGGCCTGCTGCGCGGCATCGGCCGGCTCAACCGCTACGCGCAGGCGGTCAGCGCCGGCGAGCCGGTGCCGCCGCCGCCGCCGCGCCGCGACGAGATCGGCGACCTCGGCCGCGCGCTGGAGACGATGCGGCGCAAGCTCGAGGGCAAGGCCTATGTCGAGCAGTACGTGCAGTCGCTGACCCACGAGATGAAGAGCCCGCTGGCGGCCATCCGCGGCGCCGCCGAACTGCTGCAGGAACCGTTGCCGGAGGCGGAGCGGCAGCGCTTCGTGCGCAACATCGCCGAGCAGCAGCAGCGCCTCACCGAGACCATCGACAAGCTGCTGGCGCTGGCCGAAGTGGAGCAGCACGGCTGGCTGCAGCGGCGCGAGCGCATCGTGCTGGCGCCGCTGTTCGCGCAGCTGGCCGAGGCGCTGGCGCCGCAGCTGCAGGGCAGCGGCGTGCGCTTGCAGGTACAGCTGGCGGACACCGAGCTGGCGCTGGTCGGCGATCCCTATCTGCTGCGCCAGGCCTTGCACAACCTGCTCGACAACGCGATCGGGTTCTCTTCCGCCGGTGGCAGTGTGGCCCTGCGCGCCGAGCACGACCGCGACGCACGCATCGTGCTGCTGGTGGAAGACGAGGGGCCCGGCGTTCCCGATTACGCGCTGGAGCGGGTGTTCGAGCGGTTCTATTCGCTGGCGCGGCCGGCGAGCGGGCAGCGCAGTTCCGGCCTGGGCCTGCCGTTCGTGCGCGAAGTGGCGCGGTTGCACGGTGGGGAGGCGAGCCTGCGCAACCGCGAGGCCGGCGGCGCGGTGGCGCGGCTATCGTTGCCGGCGGGCTGAGCTTGGCGCGTCGCGACTGAAGTCGCTCCCACAGGGGCGGATTCGCGCTTGTCGGCTGGTTCATTGCAGAGGATCGAGCCCTGACGGCGTCCCGACGTCGGGCAGCTTCTCGCTTCGTTCGTCGCGGCTGAAGCTGCTCCTACAGGGGGCAGGTTCGTGCTTGGGCGGCTGGGTCACTGCAGAGGCTCAAGCCCTGACGACGCCCGGCATCGGAAAGCCTGCTGCTTCGTTCGTCGCGGCTGAAGCCGCTCCTACAAAAAAGCTAAGCGGGACTGCGTGGGGGGTGGCTGGAACCCTGTAGGAGGGGCTTCAGCCCCGACAGATCGCCTGCAGCGACGAGCTCCTTGAGACGAGGTCCTTGAAGCGCGCATCGCGGCTGAAGCCGCTTCTGCAGGAAGCATCTGTGCCTGATGGGTGCACTGTGGGAGGGACTTCAGCCCCGACGCATTGGCCGCGAACGCGCCGGCATCAGCAGCAACCGCGGCGCTTCGGCGCGATGCCGCTTTCGGCCGCATGCTCGAACTAGTTTCGGCCGCATGCCTGAACCAGTAGCGCGTGGAACGCCTGGCCACGCTCAGCCCGTCCAGGATCAGCGCGGGCACGCGACCCGCTTCCCGCACGCACGCCGCCCACTTCACACTCGCTTCAAATTCGCCTCAAACCCCGCACACCCAGGCGCGGCACCCTGGCGTCCTCCAACACCGAGGACCGTCGATGAAATCCCTGAAGCTTGTCCTGCGATTCGCCACCATCGGCGGATTGATCCTGTTGCTGCTGATCCCGCTGTTGATGATCCGCGGCACCATCAGCGGCCGCGAGCGCTATCGCGACGAGGCGGTCGAGCGCGTGTCGCAGAGCAAGGCCGGCGAGCAGCGCCTGCTCGGCCCGATGCGCGTGCTGCCCTGGTCGCAGGTGCGTGAGGTCGCAGTGGTGGACGCCGACGGCAAGCGCGTGGTCAAGCGCGAGACGGAAACCGGCTACGACCTGCAGACCCCGCGGCACCTGGCGATCAACGGCGAGATGAAGCCGTCGCAGCGCAGCATCGGCCTGTTCAAGGTGCAGGTGTACAGCCTGCACGCGCGGCTCAAGGCGCAGTTCGACGACCTGGACTATGAGGAGGTCGACGGCCGCACCTATGGCCAGCCCTACCTGGTGCTCGGCATCGAGGACGTGCGTGGCCTGGTCGGCACGCCCAACCTGCGCGCCGACGGCAAGGCGCTGGGGCTGCAGCCGGGCTCGCTGGCGATGACCGGCATCTCCAAGGGCGTGCATGCGGTGCTGCCGGCGCTGGCCGACGCCCGCCAGGGCCGGCTCACCGACCTGCACAGCGTGGAAATGGAATTCGTGCTCGACGGGACCCAGGCGCTGTCGATCGTGCCGGTCGGCGACGACAACCAGATCGCGCTGACCTCGCCGTGGCCGCACCCGCTGTTCGGCGGCCGCTTCCTGCCCAACGAACGCCGCTTCGGCCCGCAGGGCTTCCAGGCCAGCTGGGCGCTGTCGTCGCTGGCGACCGGCGCGCAGTCGCAGCTGGCGACCGGCAGCAGCGAGGTCGATGCGTTGCGCGTGGACCTGGTCGACCCGGTCGACGTCTACACCCAGGCCGATCGCGCCAGCAAGTACGGCATCCTGTTCGTTGTGCTGACCTTCGTCGCCTTCGGCCTGTTCGAACTGATCAAGCGCCTGCCGATCCATCCGCTGCAGTACCTGCTGGTCGGCCTGGCGCTGGCGATCTTCTTCCTGCTGCTGCTCAGCCTGTCCGAGCACATCGCGTTCTGGCAGGCGTACCTGATCTCGGCGGTGGCCTGCATCGGCTTGCAGTTCTTCTACCTGGCCGGGGTGTTGCGCAGCCGCGGCCGCGCCGCCGGCTTCGCCAGCATGCTGACCCTGCTGTACGGCGCGCTGTACGGGTTGCTGGCCTCCGAAGACAGCGCCTTGCTGATGGGCTCGCTGCTGCTGTTCGGCATCCTCGCCGCGATCATGTGGATCACCCGCAAGATCGACTGGTACGAACTCGGCGCGGCCTTGCGCTGAGCCGGCACGCGACGAGGACCACGCCATGTCGGCGCACACCCATCTGCACCGCCGCGTCCAGGCCCTGTTGCCGGACGCGTTGGACACCCGCGGCCTGCACCGCGGCAATGCCGGCGCGGCGCTGGCGCGCAGCGCGCAGGCGGCGCTGGTCACCGCTGCCGACCGCGGCGGCGCGCTGTGGCTGCGGTTGAGCGAACGCAGCCGCGAGGCGCTGGCCGCGCACGGCCTGGCGTTCCTGGCAGCGGCGCTGCAGGCCCGCGCCGCCTTGCCGGGCGAGGCCGAGCCCTGGCGCTACTGCGCGTGGCGGGCGCTGCGCCGCGATTCGGCCTGGACGGCGGCCGGGCAGGGCGAGCAGCCCGGGCACGAACCCGGGTTCGTGACCTGGGAAGCGCAGGGCCGCGCACGGCTGCTGGTGCTGCCGGCGCAGGCGGCGCTGCTGTGCCGCTGGTGGCGATGAAGCGCGCGACGGCGCTGTCGGAAACGCCGTTTAGCTTGCGGCGCGCGTGCTGCTAGCCGTCTCAAAAAGGCATCGCGGGCATGGACGCTGCCGCAGGACGCAACGTCGGGCACTGGAATGCCCACCGCCATGGATGGCGGCACGTGGATAGGCCGGCAAGCGCTATCGCGCAACGCAGCCACGGCGATGGACGCCTTCGCAGGACGCAATGCCGGACAGGGGCGCCCACCGCCATGGATGGCGACATGCGTGGCAGGCCGGAAGGCACTCTCGCGCAACGCAGCCGCGGCCATGGACGCGGCCGCAGGACGCAGCACGCAGGACCGGGCAGGACGCCCACCGCCAGGGACGGCGCCAGGAGCACCACCGATCAGGGCATCGCCAAGCTGGCAGCGCCATGGAAACGCCTGCGGTAGAGTTCACGGATGGACTCTCCGCTCCCCATCCAGCGCCTGCGCGGCGCGCAGATCGCCCCGTTCCTGGACGATGTCGCGCGGCTGCGCATCGCGGTGTTCCGCGACTGGCCCTATCTGTATGCCGGCGACCTGGCCTACGAGCGCGACTACCTGTCCGCCTACGCCGCCTCGCCGGACAGCGTGTTCGTGCTGGCGCGCGACGGCGAGCGCGTGGTCGGCGCGTCCACCGGGCTGCCGCTCGCCGACGACGCCGAGGCGTTCGGCGCGGCCTTCGCCGGCAGCGCCATCGCGGTAACCGACGTGTTCTATTTCGGCGAATCGGTACTGTTGCCGGAGTATCGCGGCCGCGGCGTCGGCCACGCCTTCTTCGATCAGCGCGAGGCGCATGCGCGCGCGCTCGGCCGCTTCCGGCTGACCGCGTTCTGCGCGGTGGACCGCGATCCCGACGATCCGCGGCGCCCGCCCGACTACCGCGGCAACGACGTGTTCTGGCGCAAGCGCGGCTACCAACCGCAGCCGGCGTTGCGCATGCACTTGCCGTGGGAGGAACTGGACCGCGGCGAGATCACGCACAGCCTGAGTTTCTGGACCCGTCCGCTGGAGCCCGCTGCATGAAGATCGCCGTCGCCAAGTACCCGATCGGTGCGCCGGTCGATTTCGCCGCCTTCGCCGACAAGCAGGCGGCCCTGATCGGCCAGGCCGCGCAGGTCGGCGCGCAGCTGGCGGTGCTGCCCGAATACCTGTCGCTGGAGCTGGCCGCGACCTTCGACTCGGCCGTGGCCGCGGACCTGCCGGCGTCGCTGGCGGCGACCCAGGCGCTGCACCCGCAATACCTGGCGCTGTTCGCGCAGCTGGCGCAGCGGCATCGCCTGCATCTGGTCGCCGGCAGTTTCCTGCTGGCCAACGGCGCAGGCCGCTACCGCAACCGCGCCTATTGGTTCGCGCCCGACGGCAGCCACGGCTGGCAGGACAAGCTGCAGCTGACCGGCTTCGAGAAGGCCACCGGCCTGATCGACGGCGGCGACGCGTTGAAGGTGTTCGCCGCCGACGGCGTGCGCGCCGGCGTGGCGGTCTGCTACGACAGCGAGTTCCCGCTGCCGGTGCGCGCCCAGTACGAGGCCGGCGCGCGGCTGCTGGTGGTGCCCAGCTGCACCGACACCGAGGCCGGCGCCACCCGCGTGCGCATCGGTTGCCTGGCGCGCGCGCTGGAGAACCGCATCTTCGTCGCCCAATCGGTGACCGCCGGCCTGGCCGAATGGAGCCCGGCGCTGGACGTGAACACCGGCGAGGCGGCGATCTACGCGCCGATGGACGCCGGCTTCCCGGCCGACGGCATCGTCGCGCAGACCCGGGGCGAGCAGGTCTGGGCGGTGGCCGAACTGGATTTCGACGCGTTCGAGGCCAGCCGCGCCAGCGCCCAGGTCGCCAACGACCGCGACTGGCGCGGCCAGCTGGCCCCGGCCATCGTCCGCGCGGAGCTGGCCGGCTTCCAGTAGCGCTGGCTGGCGCGGCCGGCATCGCCGCGGCGCTCGAATGCGTACTCGGCAATCGTGTGCGCGGAAACGGAGCGGAGGAGCGAGGCCGTTGTGCGCGTGGTGCCGGCTGCTTTGGATTGCGCTGCCGCCGCGCGGGCAGGCGCACAGACGCCTAGGCGCGCTGCGATGCCGCGCATGGGACCCGCCTCCGCTCGCCGCACCCGGCGTGGCGCCGAGCGTGCGATCGTCTCGCGCCGCGGTGCCCCGTGCCCGTGCAGCACACGCCATCCGAACGCACGATGCGTTCTGCTGTCGCCTCCGCTCCGCTACCGGCCCATCGCCCCATGCCCAAGACCCTGCAGCCGCACGCCGTGCGCCTCGAATTCGCGCCCGGCGCGCTGGTCCACGCCAACCTGTCCGGCGCCGCCTTCACCGACGACTGGCTGTGGGTGGCCGGCGACGAGGCCTGCGCGGTCGACCGCCTGCACGCGCTGGCGCCGGTCGGCGAGGAAACGCTGCGCTTCGGCGAAGGCCGCAGTTTCGCGCTGGGCGATCTGCTCGACCTGCCCGGCGACCGCGACGACGAGGCCGACCTGGAGGGCATGGCGCTGTCGCCCGGCTACCTGTGGGTGGTCGGTTCGCACGGCATGAAGCGCAAGAACGCCAAGCCCGACCGCGACGACGCCGACAACGGCAAGCGCCTGGCCAAGCTCAAGCTCGACGCCAACCGCCGCCTGCTCGCCTGCCTGCCGATCGAGCACGACGCCGACGGCGCGCCGCAGCTGGTGCGCGAAGCCGCCGACGGCCGCCGCGCGCTGCGGCTGAAGGGCGACGCCAAGCACAACCAGCTCACCGCGCTGCTCGAGGACGACCCGCATTTCGGCGCCTACCTGAAGATCCCCGGCAAGGACAACGGCTTCGACATCGAAGGCATGGCGGTGGACGGCCAGCGCCTGCTGCTGGGCCTGCGCGGCCCGGTGCTGCGCGGCTGGGCCGGGCTGCTGGAGATCGCGGTGGAAGCGCACCACGACTACCTGCGGCTGGTGCCGCTGGACGACGAGGGCACCTTGCTGCGCAAGCATTTCCTGCAACTGGGCGGGCTGGGCGTGCGCGACCTGCATTTCCACGGCGACGACCTGTACCTGCTGGCCGGCCCGACCATGGTGCTGAACGGCGAGATCCGCCTGTTCCGCTGGCCCGGCGCGCGCACCGCGTTGGCCGACAACCGCGCACCGGTGCGGTTTCAGCGCGAGCTGGTCAAGTCGCTGGTGTTGCCGCACGGCGAGGACAGCGACCGCGCCGAAGCGCTGTGCAGCCTGCCGCCGGCGCTGACCGCGGGCGTGCCGAGCTGGCTGGTGCTGTACGACGCCCCGGGCCTGGCGCGCAGCGACGGCGAATGCGTGGTGCATGGCGACCTGCTGCGCTAGCGCCAACCCCAATTGTGGTGACAGGCGCCGGGTGAACGACCAAGGTTCAGGGCCTTTTGTAGGAGCGGCTTCAGCCGCGACAGGCGTTGCCGATAGTGCCTGTCGCGGCTGAAGCCGCTCCTACAATGGAAGAGCCTAGGCATGGCACCGGCTGCCTCCGGGCACCGCAAGGCAGGCCAGGGTAAAATCGCCCGATTCCCGTTTGCTCCGAGCGTTCCATGGCCTGCCGCACCCGTTTCGCCCCCAGTCCCACCGGTTACCTGCACATCGGCGGCGCGCGCACCGCGCTGTACTGCTGGCTGGAGGCGCGCCACCGCGGCGGCGAGTTCGTGCTGCGCATCGAGGACACCGACCGCGAGCGCAGCACCCAGGCGGCGATCGACGCGATCCTCGAAGCGATGCAGTGGCTGGGCCTGGACTACGACGAAGGCCCCATCTACCAGACCCAGCGCATCGCCCGCTACCAGGAAGTGGCTGCGCAGCTGCTCGCCGCCGGCAAGGCCTACTACGCCTACGAGACCCGCGAGGAACTGGACGCCATGCGCGAGGCGGCGATGGCCAAGCAGGAAAAGCCGCGCTACAACGGCGCGGCGCGCGAGCAGCACCTGCCGCACCGCGACGATCCGAACCGCGTGGTCCGCTTCAAGAACCCCGAAGGCGGCAGCGTGGTGTTCGACGACCTGATCAAGGGCCGCATCGAGATCGCCAACAGCGAGCTCGACGACATGGTGATCCTGCGCCCCGACGGCTACCCCACCTACAACTTCGCGGTGGTGGTGGACGACTGGGACATGGGCATCACCGAGGTCATCCGCGGCGACGACCACATCAACAACACCCCGCGCCAGATCAATATCTACGAGGCGCTGGGCGCGCCGGTGCCGAAGTTCGCGCACATGCCGATGATCCTGGACGAGCAGGGCGCCAAGCTGTCCAAGCGCACCGGCGCGGCCGACGTGATGCAGTACAAGGACGCCGGCTACCTGCCGCACGCGCTGATCAACTACCTGGCGCGGCTGGGCTGGTCGCACGGCGACCAGGAACTGTTCGGCCGCCAGGAACTGATCGATCTGTTCGACGTCAAGGACGTCAACTCCAAGGCCGCGCGGCTGGACATGGCCAAGCTCGGTTGGGTCAACCAGCACTACCTGAAGAGCGACGACCCGGCCACGATCGCGCCGCAGCTGGACTACCAACTGGCCAGGCTCGGCATCGACCCGGCCGCCGGCCCGGCCGCCGCCGACGTGGTGGTGGCGCTGCGCGAGCGCGTGCAGACGCTGAAGGAAATGGCCGAGAAGGCGCTGGTCTGGTACCGGCCGCTGGAGACCTACGACGACGCGGCCGTGGCCAAGCACCTCAAGCCGGGCGCGGAACTGGCGCTGGGCAAGGCGCGCGAGCTGCTCGCCGCGCTGGGCGAGTGGAGCGTGGACGGCGTGGCCGCCGCGCTGCACGACGCCGCCGCGGCGCTGGAGATCGGCATGGGCAAGGTGGCGCAGCCGCTGCGCGTGGCCATCACCGGCACCCAGGTCAGCCCGGACATCTCGCATACGGTCTACCTGGCCGGGCGCGAGCAGGCCTTGAAACGCATCGACGCCGCGCTCATCAAGATCCCAGCGGGAAGCTGATTCCCCGGAGAAGCCCATGTCCAGCAAGAAGACCGCCTGCACCGAGCCGCACCACCACGTCCACGACGCCGACGACTTCGTCAAGGTGGTGGAGCGGGTGAGCCGCGAACGCGGGCTGCGGCTGACCCCGATCCGCGCCAACGTGCTGCGCCTGATCGCCGAAGCGGCGCGCCCGGTGAAGGCCTACGAACTGCTGGAATGGGTGCGCGAGGGCAAGAGCGTGGGCGCCGACGCGCCGCCCACCGTGTACCGCGCGCTGGATTTCCTGATGGCCAACGGCTTCGTGCACAAGCTCGAGTCGGTCAACGCCTTCGTCGCCTGCCACCACCCCAGCAGCGCCCAGCACTCGGTGCCGTTCCTGATCTGCGACCGCTGCCACAGCGCGGTCGAACTGGAGGACCGCGACGTGGTCGCGCAACTGGAGCAGCGCGCCAAGGCGCTGGGTTTCCAGCCGCAGGCGCAGACCCTGGAAGTGCACGGCCTGTGCGCGCGCTGCGCGGGGTAGGGCGCAGCGCTTTCGGCGGCGTGGGTGCGGTTGTAGCTGCAGCGCTTGCCGGTTGCCGGTTGCGGGCTGCGGCCGGCGCACGCATGGCCGCGGCGCGCCGGCGGCTGAGCGCGTCTCGCACCTGGGGCTGATCGCCATGCCGTTCGGGCTGTCCACGCCGACGCTGGTGGTGGCCGGCGTTGTTCCACATCTCAACCGCGCTGTTGAAGGCCTCGCTGTTCATGGCCGCCGGCATCATCGCCCCGACCTGATCGCCGCCGCCGCAGCGACAGCCGTTGGCGGCGGCCGAGGCCGGGCAATCCACTAAGGGAAGCTCGGCAAGGCGTCGCGTACGGTACGTTCGATCCACGTCGGCGCGCCGGCGTCCGCCGCGCGTATCAGCCGCGCTCGAGCACATCGCCGAAGCGCAGCCGTGTCCACGCTTCGGCCGCCGCCCGCGCGAGCGCATGCGAATCGCTGGCGCCCTCGGTCAGGCTGGTATCGCCGCGCGGATCGATCACTTCCCATTCCCAGGTCCGCGTTCGCTTGGGCAGCCACACCGCGAGCAGCAGCGCAGGCAGCTCCGGCCTGCCGGTGGCCACGTCGCAACGCCAGATCGACAGGTCCGCCAGCGCATCGCGTTGCCAGCGCGGCCGTGCCGTGTCGCCCGTGGCGGCGGCGCGCGTCGCGACAAGGCGCGCACGCGGCAACGTCGCGGCGAGGACGGGGTGCGCGGAGGGGATCGGGGTGGTCGTCTTGTACATGCTCGCTCCTTCTGTGGCAAAGAAGGCGTGCCGGGGAGACATGCGAGACCCCATCGGACACACCTGCGTCGACCGGCGGGCGGTGCCGGTGGCTGGTGTCGCGGGTGCCCGATTGGCTGAGATGCCGCCGCTGGATGCGGCGACGGCCGGGCTACCATCCGGCCTGCTCTCTTTCGACCGCCGCAGCGTACCCATTCCCGGCGGCTGCGACAAGCGCTTTTTTCCGTTTCAAGCTATTGTTTTTGAAAGAGATGTGTGAGCAATCCGGGCGCTAAGGCGCCTGCCCGCCAGGGCGCTCGCGCCGGCTTGCCGCTGTCTGGTCGGCATGTGCCGGCGCGGTCTCCCTGCGTGCTGGCGTCCAGGCGCGCGCCGCACAGCCGCGCTGCCAGCACGTCCATGCAACCTCTCTGGCTGCGCTGCTGCGCGCACGACGGCCAACGGCATGTTGGCGCGACGCCGCGGCAACGGGCAGTGGCGGCGCGTTGCGCCGCTCCGCATCCTCCGGAACAGCGGCGCGAGGCGCGCCTAGTGCTTGTCCTTCGCCTTGGGGGGCGCGGTGTCGGCGCCGGAGGCCTTGCCGTGGCCAGGGTCGTCGGCGATCTTCCTGATCTGATAGCTGCCCTCCGGCAAGGCGAATCCCTTCTTGCTGCGTGCCGACGCCATCACCGTGCAGGTGACCGAGCCGTCCGGGTTGCTGGACATGCCGCCGCCGGCATGCGTGCACCATTCTTCGCAGACCGCTTGCGAGCCGGGCTGGCAGTCGAGCTGCGTGCCTTTGGCGGCGGCCGGCGCGGCGAAGGTCGAAGCGGCGAGCAACAGAGTGGAGAGTGCGACAAAGCGTGCGTCCATGGTGTCGGTTCCTGATGTAGGCGAGGCGGCAGAGGCTTCGCGATCTGGTTGTCTGCCACCAGAGCCAACGTGGGCAACGCCGACTGGCGGACAGCCATGCTGCGGTTGTCTACCGAACGGCGGCGGCAGGGTCGCACGCACGCTCCGGTCTGGGCGAAGGCGAGTGCGCTGTCGGCGTGGCCGGCCGCCGTCGAGCGCGATCCGGCGCAGGCCGGATCGCTGCAGCGCGTCTGCTGGCGCTGCTACTTGTCGCTCCGACCGCCGCAGCTAGGCGCTTGCCTGCGATGGCGTCTTCGCGCCCCACAGCGCATAGAACAGCACGTACAGCTCGCACACGGCGGTGAGCAGGAACGCGCGCTGCAGGCCGACATGGTCGGCCAGCCAACCCTGCACGACCACCAGCGCGCCGCCGGCGATGGCCATGATCAGCAGGCCGGAGCCTTCCTCGGTCAGCGGCCCCAGGCCCTTGATGCCGAGGGTGAAGATGGTCGGGAACATGATCGAATGGAACAGGCCCACCGCGATCAGCGACCACATCGCGACATGGCCGGTGGTGAACACGGTCAGCAGCATCACCACGAACGCGCCGACCGAGAACAGTGCCAGCACCGCCTCCGGGGCGATGCGGCGCATCAACGCGCTGCCGGCGAAGCGCCCCACCATCATCCCGCCCCACAACAGGAACAGGTAGTGCGAGGCCTGCTGGTGGGTGAGGTTGCCGATGTGCGGCTGCGACACGAAGTTGATGAACAGGTTGGACACGCCGATCTCGGCGATCAGGTAAATGAAGATGGCCGGGATGCCGAGCACCAGGTTGCGATGCCGCCACAGCGAGTGGCTGGCGCGCTGCTGGCCGGTGGCGCGCTGGGTGGCCTGGCCGAGCGCCGGCAGCTTGAAGCGGGCGATGACCACCGCCAGCAGCACCAGCACCACGGCGACGATGAGATAGGGCAGTTGCACCGATTGCGCGTCGGCCAGGCGTTCGGCCTGGGTCAGCACCGCATCGCCCTTGGCGGTGCCCGAGGTCGAGCGGCCCAGGATCAGGTAGCCGCCGAACAGCGGTGCCAGGGTGGTGCCGACCGAATTGAACGCCTGCACCAGGTTGAGTCGCGACGAGGCGGTGTCCGCGCTGCCGATCACCGCCACGTACGGATTGGCCGCGACCTGCAGCAAGGTGATGCCGCTGGCGATCACGAACAGCGAGCCGAGGGTGATGCCGTACGAAACCAGGCGCGCGGCCGCGATCATGCCCAGCGCGCCGAGCGCCATGATGCCCAGGCCGATCACCAGCGCGCGCTGGTAGCCGATCCGCTCGATCAGCTTGGCCGACGGCAGCGAGGCGAAGAAGTAGGCGATGAACCACACCGACTCGATCAGCGTGGCCTGGGTGTAGCTGAGTTCGAACACGCTGCGCAGGTGCGGCAGCAGGGTGTTGTTGATGACGGTGATGAAGCCCCACATGAAGAACAGCGAGGCCAGCAGCGACAGCGCGGCGCGGTACGACGGTGCGGTGCCGGCGAGCGGCGCGGAGTTCGGGAGCGGAGCCGCCGGCCCCATCGGTCCTGCCATCGTGGGTGTGTCCTCTCTGCGCTGTTGCGGGTCTGTCGTTGGGCATGCGCGGAGGCATCTGCCTGCGCTGCCGCGCCGCAGCCGTCTCGCGTGGTGCGGCGTTGTCGCGCAGGACCGTAGACGATGTCGCGGCGCCAGCGCAGGGGCGAGGATAGGCGCCGCCCTTCGCGCACGACCAATGATTTAAATCGCGGCGGTTATACGGTTATTGCAATGTTGCACTGCGGCGATGCGTTGTTCTGGCAAAGGCTGATGTGCCTCCGGCAACCCGTCGGCTATTGGATTTCCGCGCAGCGGGTCGTCGCGTTCGATGTCGCGGTCATGCGGTGGCGTGGCATGGGGCATGGCGCGCATTGCCGCTGCGCTGCGTGGGCGAAGAATGTGCGGCTCCAAGCGACGAGGACGGATGCTGGCGGACCGCGGGAGTTCGACGGCCGTGTCGCCGATGCCGAAGCAGGGCATGCCATTCATGCGCGGCCCTCCGGGCAACCGCGCCACTGTGCTTCAACGACGCGGAGGATTGATGAGAGGCGCTTATGGCCGCATGAATCCGATGCGGGCTAGTGCCGCCGGCGCAGCGCGCCTACAGTCGGTGCAGACGTCCATGCAAGGAGATTCCGATGAGCCTGTTCGCCACTGCCATGTCGCTGTCGATGATGGCCGCTGCGGTCCCGGACGAGGACGCCGGGCCGATCACCGTCACCCGTGCCGGCACGACCGCCTCGGCGGCCGGTCCGGCGGACTATTTCACCGGCGCGGTACGCATCGATGCGCCGTTCAAGGGCCAGGCGCCGGCACGCATCAGCGGCGCCACGGTCAGTTTCGAGCCGGGCGCGCGCACCGCCTGGCACACCCATCCGTTGGGCCAGACCCTGATCGTCACCGCCGGTGTCGGCCGCGTGCAGGAGTGGGGCAAGCCGGCGCAGGAGATCCGTCCCGGCGACATCGTGTGGATCCCGCCGGGCGTCAAGCATTGGCACGGCGCCAGCGCGCAGGTGGCGATGACCCACATCGCCATCGCCGAAGCGGTGGACGGCTCGCCGGTGACCTGGCTGGAGCCGGTGTCGGAGAGTCAGTACCGCGGGGAGTGAGGGGATACAGCTGTGCGGGAGAGGTGCGCGATTGCGATTGACCTGTAGATACCGTCTTCCCGTCTAACAGGCAATGGCCTTTTGAGGATCGAATGGCGTGTTTGATTTGAGGACGCCGTAGGCAAGATGCAGCAACTTGCGCATGGCGGCGCAGACGATTTGCTTGCCGGCTTTGCCGCGTTCGCGCAGGCGCTGCTTCAGCGCACGGACGACCGGATTGTGGGTCATGGCGACCAGGGCCGGCATGTACAGGCCCGCACGCAGGCGCGGGGAGCCGGTGCGGGAGATGCAGACCTGGCCCTGGCGCTTGCCGGACTCCTGCAGCCGGGGGTTGAGCCCGGCAAAGGCGGTCACCGCCGAGGCGTGGGCGAAGCGCTCCACATTGCCAAGCTCGGCCAGCATCAACGCCGCGCTGGTGTCGGCGATCCCATCGATGCTCACCAGCAGGTCGCGCTGCCCGCGCAAGGTCGGGTCCTGGTCGATATGGTCCTCAATGGCCCGTTCGATCTGCGCGATGCGTGCCTGCAGGTGGTCGATGCTCTCCAGGATCGAGTCGCGCACCACGCGCGCCGCGACGTCCAGGCGGTTGCGCTCCATCTGCAGCATCTGCAGCAGGTCGTCCCGGCGCCGCACCAGCGCCTTGAGCTGCTTGAGCGCCGGCGGGTCGGGTTGCCAGGGCCGCAGCTGCGCCGCATGGCGCTGGCCGTAGCTGGCGATCAGCTTGGCATCGCTGCGGTCGGTCTTGACCCGGGTCAGCTGGCTGCGTGCATACAGCGCCATCTGTGCTGGGTTGAGTACGCACACGCGGTAGCCCAACCCATGCACGAACTCGGCCAGCGCCTCGTGGTAGGTGCCGGTGGCTTCCATCACGATCCAGCTGTCCGCCTGCGCGTGCGTCTGCAGCCACGCGTGCAAGGCCTGGAAGCCCTTCGGATCGTTGGGAAGCTTGGCCTTGGTGCGGTATTTGCCATTGGCCAGGTCGATGGCCAGGTCGAAACTGCGCTTGGCGACGTCAATGCCGACGACTGGGGACATAAGGACTCCTCCATCGGATGGGTGATCACGATCATCGCTGCGCCCGGTCCTGCCTTGTGGATGCGAGTTCACGCCAGCGGCGGACTCTGGATACCGTGCGGACACCGCAGGGCCAGCAGATGGAGGGCGGGAGCCGATCTACAGCACAAGCTCGAAGCTTCAGGAGCGACTGGACTTCCCGCACCTCCTCCGATGATCAGTCGGAAGACATAACGCCTTCAGGGGCGCCATGTCCAGATACAAGGAGCGGCTTCAGCCGCGACAGGCATTACCGATAGAGCCTGTCGCGGCTGAAGCCGCTCCTACAAATGCGCCTATTGGCGAATACGCCACCCACCATTCCAGCTAAGTCCCATAACCGCCGAAGAACACCTGCAGCGCGCGCCGCGTCGCCTCGCGCAGGTACTCCGGCGACGGGTTCTTCAGCGCGCCGAACAGGCAGGGCATCAGCGTTTCCGCTTCCAGCAGCCCGGCCAGGTGGCGGGCGGCGGTGGTCGGGTCGGCGCGGCGCAGCCGGCCGTGCTCCATCTGTTCCTGCAGGTAGATGCCCAGGCGGCTCATGCCGTGGTCGGGGCCGCTCTCGAAGAACAGCAGGCCGATGTCGGAGCGTCCCGACACGCCGATGATGGTCTGCCACACCTGCACCGACTGTTCCGAACACAGGAAGCCCAGGGCGTCCTCGCCCAGGCGTTGCAGCGCGGTCGGCAGATCGTCCTCGGTCTGCATCAGCGCGGCCAGGATTGGATCCATGAAGCGCTCCGCGACGCTGTGCGCCACCGCCACGAAAAGCTCTTCCTTGGACGGGAAATAGCCGTACAGGGTGCGTTTGGAGCTGCCGGCGCGGCTGGCGATCTGGGTCATCGAGGCGCCCTCGAAGCCGGCTTCCAGGAACACGCCGGCCGCCGCTTCGACGATCGCTTCGCGTTTGGCTTCGGTCCTGACGCGCATCGCTCTGCCGTGGGGAAGGGCGCTTAAGTATACCGGGAGGGCAGAAATGATTGACGGCGCCGGATCGCGTGATTAGTATACCGAACCGTACCGTTTAGATTCTTTCGCCCGCCTGCGTTCCCACCCGGAGATTCCCTCGTGCGTCCTGTCCTGTCCTCTCGTCTCTCGCCGGCCCTGGCCGTGGCGGCCACCCTGCTGTTGAGCGCCTGCGGTTCGCCCCCGGGCGGCCCGCCGCCGGAGGAGGGCACGCCGCAGATGGGCGTCGTCACCGTCGCCACGCGCCCGGTCGCGCTGACCACCGAATTGCCGGGGCGCACGCTGCCGTACCTGATCGCCGATGTGCGGCCGCAGGTGAACGGCATCATCCAGGCGCGCAAGTTCCGCGAGGGCGGCGAGGTCAAGGCCGGCGAGACGCTGTACCAGATCGACCCGGCCAGCTATCGCGCCACCTACGACAGCTACGTGGCCGCGCTCGGCAGGGCGCAGGCCACGCTGCGCACCGCGCGGCTGAAGGCCGAGCGCTACCGCGAACTGGTGAAGGTGTCGGCGATCAGCCGGCAGGACAGCGACGATGCCGATGCCGCGCTCGGGCAGGCCGAGGCGGATGTCGCCGCGGCCAAGGCCAACGTGGAAAGCGCACGCATCAACCTGGCCTATGCGCGGGTGGATGCGCCGATTTCCGGGCGCATCGGCAAGTCCAGCGTCACCGCCGGCGCGCTGGTCACCGCCAGCCAGGCGACGGCGCTGGCCACGATCCAGCAACTGGATCCGATCTACGTCGACGTCACCCAGCCCAGCGCCTCGCTGCTGCGGCTCAGGCAGGCACTGGCCAGCGGCGAACTGGAGAAGGCCGACGCCACCGCGGCCAAGGTGTCGCTGCTGCTGGAGGACGGCAGTCCGTACCCGTTGCAGGGGCGGCTGGAGTTCTCCGACGTCACCGTCGACCAGAACACCGGCTCGATCACCTTGCGCGCGGTGTTCCCCAACCCGAACGCGGACCTGCTGCCGGGCATGTACGTGCGCGCGGTGCTGCAGGAGGGGATGAAGGACCAGGCGATCCTGGTGCCGCAGCAGGCGGTGTCGCGCAACGGCGCGGGCAAGCCGACCGCGTACGTGGTCGGCCGCGACCACACGCTGCAGCTGCGCGTGCTGGAGACCGACCGCGCGGTCGGCGACCAATGGCTGGTGCGCAGCGGGCTCAAGCCCGGCGAGCAGCTGGTGGTCGAGGGCCAGTCGCGGGCCCGGCCCGGGGCGACGGTCAAGACCGTGCCGTGGCAGGCGAAGGCCGCCCCCGCCGCGGCGCCTGCCGCTGCCGCCGCGCCCGCGCCGCGCGCGACCAACTGAGGCGCTAGACCGTCATGGCACGTTTCTTCATCGACCGCCCGATCTTCGCCTGGGTGCTGGCCATCATCGTGATGCTGGCCGGCATCCTCTCCGTCGTCACCCTGCCCATCGCGCAATACCCGAGCATCGCGCCGCCGGCCGTGGCGATCACCGCCAACTATCCCGGCGCCTCGGCCAAGACCCTCGAGGACACCGTCACCCAGGTCATCGAGCAGAAGATGAAGGGGCTGGACCACCTGAGCTACCTGGCCTCCACCAGCGAGTCCAGCGGCCAGGTCACCATCACCCTGACCTTCGACAACGGCACCGACCCGGACACCGCGCAGGTGCAGGTGCAGAACAAGCTGTCGCTGGCCACGCCGTTGCTGCCGCAAGAGGTGCAGCAGCAGGGCGTGACCGTGACCAAGTCGGCGACCAACTTCCTCAACGTGCTGGCCTTCACCTCCGAAGACGGCAGCATGAGCGACTCGGACCTGTCCGATTACGTGGCCGCCAACGTGCAGGAAGCGATCAGCCGCGTCGAGGGCGTCGGCGACACCACCCTGTTCGGTTCGCAGTATTCGATGCGGATCTGGCTGGACCCGAACAAACTGAGCAATTTCAGCCTGACCCCGCTGGACGTGAAGACCGCGGTCCAGGCGCAGAACGCGCAGGTCTCGGCCGGCCAGCTCGGCGCGCTGCCGGCCGCCGCCAACCAGCAGCTCAACGCCACCATCACCGCGCAGACGCGGCTGAAGACCGCCGCCGAGTTCGAGGACATCCTGCTGCGCACGCAGTCCGACGGCTCGCAGGTGCGCCTGCGCGACGTGGCCCGGATCGAGCTGGGCAGCGAGAGCTACAACACCGTCGGTCGCTACAACGGCAAGCCGGCCGCGGGCCTGGCGATCAAGCTCGCCACCGGCGCCAACGCGCTGGACACGGTCAAGGCGATCGACGCCAGCATGGCCGAACAGGAGAAGTTCTTCCCGCCCGGCATGAAGGTGCAGAAGCCCTACGACACCACGCCGTTCGTGCGCATCTCGATCGAAGAGGTGGTGCGCACGCTGATCGAGGCGGTGGTGCTGGTGTTCCTGGTGATGTACCTGTTCCTGCAGAACTTCCGCGCCACGCTGATCCCGACCATCGCCGTGCCGGTGGTGTTGCTGGGCACGTTCGGCGTGCTGGCCGTGTTCGGCTACACCATCAACACGCTGACCATGTTCGCGATGGTGCTGGCGATCGGCCTGCTGGTGGACGACGCCATCGTGGTGGTGGAGAACGTCGAGCGGGTGATGAACGAGGAGCAGTTGCCGCCCAAGGAAGCCACGCGCAAGTCGATGGGCCAGATCACCGGCGCGCTGGTCGGCGTGGCCCTGGTGCTGGCGGCGGTGTTCGTGCCGATGGCGTTCTTCGGCGGCTCCACCGGCGTCATCTACCGCCAGTTCTCGATCACCATCGTCGCGGCGATGACCCTGTCGGTGCTGGTGGCGATGGTGCTGACCCCGGCGCTGTGCGCGACCTTGCTCAAGCCGGCCAAGCAGCACGGCATGGCCACCACCGGCTTCTTCGGCTGGTTCAACCGCCTGTTCGACCGCGGCAACGGCCGCTACCAGGGCGTCGTGCGGCACATGCTGGGCAAGGGCTGGCGCTACATGATCGCCTACGCGGTGGTGCTGGCGCTGGTGGTGTTCGGCTTCATGAAGCTGCCGGTCGGGTTCCTGCCGGACGAGGACCAGGGCACGCTGTTCGTGCTGGTGCAGCTGCCGCCGGGCGCCACCGCATCGCGTACCGATGCGGTGATCCGCCAGGTCGAGCAGCATTTCCTGGTCGAGCAGAAGGACTCGGTCGCCGGCGTGTTCGCCGTGTCCGGTTTCAGTTTCGCCGGCAGCGGCCAGAACGTCGGCTTCGCCTTCATCAAGCTGCGGCCGTGGGACGAGCGCACCGGCAAGGGCCAGAGCGTGACCGACGTGGCGGGCAAGGCGGGCGCGTTCTTCGCCGGCATCCGCGACGCCAAGGTGTTCGCGTTCGCGCCGCCGGCGGTGTCCGAGCTGGGTAATGCGACTGGCTTCGACCTGATGCTGCAGGACCGCGCCAACCTCGGCCACGCCGCGCTGATGCAGGCGCGCAACCAGTTGCTGGCCGAGCTGTCGCAGGACAAGCGGCTGGTCGCGGTGCGCCCGAACGGGCAGGAGGACACGCCCGAGTTCAAGCTGGACATCGACCCGCACAAGGCCGAGACGCTGGGCCTGTCGATCGCCGACATCAACGGTACCTTCTCCAGCGCCTGGGGCAGCACCTACGTCAACGACTTCATCGACAAGGGCCGGGTCAAGAAGGTGATGCTGCAGGCCGATGCGCCGTACCGCATGCTGCCGGAGGACATCGACCGCTGGTACGTGCGCAACAGCGCCGGCACCATGGTCGCCTTCAGTTCCTTCGCCAAGGCCAGCTGGAGCATGGGCTCGCCGCGGCTGGAGCGCTACAACAGCGTGCCGTCGGTGGAGATCCTGGGCATGGCGCTGCCGGGCGCGGCGTCCAGCGGCGAAGCGATGGCCATCGTCGAGGCCGCGGCGGCGAAGCTGCCGCCGGGCATCGGCTACGAGTGGACCGGCCTGTCGCGGCAGGAGAAGGCGTCCAGCGGCCAGACCGGCATGCTGTACGCGCTGTCGATCCTGATCGTGTTCCTGTGCCTTGCGGCGCTGTACGAAAGCTGGGCGATCCCGTTCGCGGTGATCCTGGTGGTGCCGCTGGGCGTGTTCGGCGCGCTGCTCGGCGCGATCCTGACCTGGAAGATGAACGACGTGTACTTCCAGGTGGGGCTGCTGACCACCATCGGCCTGGCGTGCAAGAACGCGATCCTGATCGTGGAGTTCGCCCGCGAGCTGCACGAGAGCGGCACGAGCCTGCTGGAGTCGGCGCTGGAAGCGGCGCGCATGCGCCTGCGGCCGATCCTGATGACCTCGCTGGCGTTCATCCTCGGCGTGGTGCCGCTGGTGCTGGGCAGCGGCGCCGGTTCCGGCGCGCAGCACGCGCTGGGCACCGCGGTGATCGGCGGCATGCTGTCCGGCACGATCCTGGCGATCTTCTTCGTGCCGCTGTTCTTCGTGCTGGTGTGCGGCCTGTTCAAGCGCCGCGCCGGCACTCCCGACGACCCGTCCGCCGCGCGCGTCGCGGAAGGAGCCTGAGATGTCCCGTTTCCTGTTCGCCCCGCTGGCGCTGGCGGTGTCCGCCGCGCTCGCAGGGTGCAGCCTGATGCCGACGTACGAGCGCCCGGCGGCGCCGGTGCCGGCGGCCTTCGCCGACGCCGACGCCGACAGCGGCGCGCAGGCCGGTGCCGCGCAGACCGGCACGCTGCCGGTCGCCGACATCGGCTGGCGCGCGGTGTTCACCGATCCCAAGCTGCAGCAGGTGATCGAACTGGCGCTGGACAACAACCGCGACCTGCGCGTGGCCGCGCTCACCATCGACCAGGCCTGGGCGCAGTACCGGGTGCAGCGCGCCGACCTGGCGCCGGGCGTGGACCTGTCCGGCAGCGGCAGCGGTTCGCGCACGCCGGGCGATCTGTCGGCCACCGGGCGGCCGTCGGTCGCGCACAGCTACAGCGCCACGCTGGGCATCAGCGCCTACGAACTGGATCTGTTCGGCCGCGTGCGCAGCCTCAAGGAACAGGCGCTGCAGCAGTTCCTGTCCACCACCGAGGCGCAGCGCAGCACCCACATCAGCCTGATCGCGCAGGTCGCCACGGCGTATCTCACCCTGGCCGCCGATCAGGACCTGCTGCGGTTGGCGCAGGACACGCTGGCCAGCCAGAGCGAGAGCTTGCGGCTGCAGCAACGCAGTTTCGACCTCGGTGCGGCCTCGGCGCTGACCCTGCGGCAGGCGCAGACCACGGTGGAAAGCGCGCGGGTGGACGTGGAGCGCTACTCCGCGCAGGTGGCGCAGGACCGCAATGCGCTGCGCCTGCTGGCCGGTGCCGAGGTGCCGGCCGCACTGCTGCCCACCGCGCTGCCGGACAGCGCCAGCGCCGACGCCAACGTGTTGGCCGGCATTCCGGCGGGGCTGCCGTCGGAACTGCTGCAACGCCGTCCGGACATCCTGCAAGCCGAGCGCACCCTGCAGGCGGCCAACGCCAACATCGGCGCCGCGCGCGCCGCGTTCTATCCGAGCATCAGCCTGACCGCCTCGGCCGGCAGCGCCAGCGCCGGCCTGTCCGGGCTGTTCAAGGGCGGCTCGGGCAGCTGGAGCTTCGCACCGAGCATCTCGTTGCCGATCTTCGACGGCGGCCGCAACCGCGCCAATCTCGACATCGCCAAGGCGCAGCGCGACATCGACGTGGCCAACTACGAAAAGGCGATCCAGACCGCGTTCCGCGAAGTGTCCGATGCGCTCGCCGCGCGCGACACGCTGGGCCGCCAGCTGCAGGCGCAACAGGCGCTGGTGGACGCGTCCGCCGACAGCTACCGGCTGTCGCAGGCGCGCTTCGAGCGCGGCGTGGACAGCTACCTCGGCGCGCTGGACGCGCAGCGCACGCTGTACGCCGCCGAACAGGCGCTGATCGATACGCGGTTGTCGCGCTTCACCAACCTGGTGACCTTCTACAAGGCGCTGGGTGGCGGCTGGGTGGAGATGGCCGCGGCCACGCAGGCCACGGCAGCGGTGGATCGCTAGCGATGCCGCGGCACCGCGCCGCGCCGGTGCCGCGGCGGCGCGCACCCGCGGCCACGCGCGAGAAGCGCGCCGCGATCCTGCGCGCCGCCCGGCAGCTGTTTTCCCGCGACGGCTTCGACCACACCAACATGGACGCCATCGCCGCATGCGCGGACGTGTCCAAGGCCACGATCTACGCGCATTTCGCCAACAAGGACGCGTTGTTCCGCGCGACCGTGGACGCGATGGTGGGCGAGATGCCGGATCGCTGGGAGGCGCTGCTCGCCAGCGCCGGACCGCTGCAGCCGCGGCTGGCGGCGGTGGCGCACGCGCTGATGGAGATGGCGACCGGACCGCTGCCGAAGGCCATCCATCGCATGCTGGCGTTGTCCACGCAGTTCGCGTTGCCGCATGCCGATACGCACTGGGACCTGTGCTTCGAACGCTACGATCGCGCCATGCAGCGGTTCCTGCGCGCCGAGACCGGGCACGGCACGTTGGCGATCGCCGACGTGGCGCATGCGTCCGCGCAGTTCTTCGGGCTGGTCGCCGGCGCACCGGCGCTGCGCGTGCTGCTGACCGGCGCGGCGGTCGCGCCGGAACGGTCGGCGGCGGCGTGCGTGGACAGCGCCGTCGCGTTGTTCGTCCAGGGCTACCGGCCCGATCCGATGTCCGCTGCCGCGTCGCCGGTGCCGGCGACGCCTAGGCGGGCTGCGCGGCGCGCAGCGGGCGCTGCTCGCGGATCGGCAGATTGACCAGCGCTGCGGCCACCGCCAGCGCCATGTCGGCGTACCACATCCACTGGTAGTCGCCGAAGCGCTCCAGCGCCACACCGCCGAGCCAGGCGCCGAAGAACCCGCCGATCTGGTGCGAGAGCAGGGTCAGGCCGAACAGGGTGCCAAGGTAACGCGGCCCGAACAGCTTGCCGATCAGCCCGGCGGTGGGCGGGACGGTGGCCAACCAGGTGAAGCCGAGCGCGGCGGCGAACAGGTAGAAGGTCAGCGGCGTCGGCGGCGCGAGCAGGTACAGGGCGATCAGCACGGCGCGGCTGGCGTACATCGCCAGCAGCAGCCATTTCATGCGCACGCGCTCGCCGAGCTTGCCGGCGACCAGGCTGCCGGCGACGTTGAACAGGCCGATCAGCGCGATGGCGATCGCCGAGACGCTGGGCGCCAGCCCGCACAGCGCGATCTCGCCAGGCAGGTGGGTGACCAGGAACGCGATGTGCACGCCGCAGGTGAAGAAACCCAGGTGCAGGCACCAGTAGCTGCGGTCGCGCAGCGCGATGCGCAACTGCGCGCGCAACCCGCCGTCCGGCGCGGCCGCCGTCGCGGTCGCTACCTGCGCCTGGCCCTTGCGGCGCAGCGGCCAGGCCAGCGGCAGGGTCAGCAGCGACAGCGCGGCCATGCCGGTCATGGCCATCGCCCAGCCGGCGGCGCCGATCATCCATTGCACCAGCGGCGCGAACAGGAACTGACCCAGCGACCCGCCGGCGTTGATCAGCCCGGCGGCGAACGAGCGCTGCTGCGGCGCGAGCCGATGCGCGGTGGCGCCGATCAGCACCGAGAAGCTGCCGGCGCCGGCGCCCGCTGCGGCGAGCAGGCCGAGGCTGACGATCAGGCCCCATTCGGTCGGCATCAGCGGCGCCAGGCCCAGGCCCAGCGCCAGCAGTATGCCGCCCAGCCACAGTACCGGCAGCGGGCCGCGCTGGTCGGCGATGGCGCCGAACACCGGCTGCACCGCGCCCCACACGAACTGGCCAACCGCCAGCGCGAAGCTGATCGCGGCGATGCCGACGCCGCTGCTGCGATGGATCGGATCGACGAACAGACCGGTGGTCTGGCGCGCGCCCATGGTCAGCATCAGCGTTGCCGAGGCGATGAGCAGCAGGCCCCAGTGGCGGCTGGCCTGCGCGTGCGGCGCCGCGTCGCTCATGCGGCGGCGTCCTCGCGATCGGTGCCCAACGCGCGTTCCAGCTGCCGCAGCTGGCGGTGCAGGGCGTCGATGGCGGTGGTGCCGGTCAGGGCGTCGATCCGCGCCTGTGCGCGCTCCCAGTGCGGCAGCGCGCGTTTGAGCAGGCGCCGGCCGGCGGCGCTGACCACCACCAGCTTCTGCCGCGCATCGTCGCCGCGGCGTTGCTCGATCCAGCCGGCCGCCTGCATCGGCTTGAGATTGCGCGACAGCGTGCTGCGGTCCATGCCCAGGCGTTCGGCCAACGCGCCGAGCTGCTGTACGGTGCCGGCGCGGCGCAGGATCGAATACTCGTTCAGGCTCAGCCCCACCGCGCTCAGTTCGCGGTCGTAGACCTGCGAGGTACGGCGCGCGGCGCGGCGCAACAGGAAACAGGTGCAGCGGCAGGGGAGGGCGTCGTCCATGGTTCGGCAAACTACGTGCATATGCATGTACTTGGCAAGCGCAAGGTCGGCAGGGACGGCGGCATGTCGCCGTCGTTCGCGCGTAGCACGGGCCGAGCCGGGCAGAGTGCGTGCAGTTGCAGCGGTGGCAGCGCATCCTGCGCGGCGCAACGACGCATGCATGCGCACGCGCGATCGCGTGGTGCCCGACGTTGCTATGCTCTGCGGCGCCTTGCGCCTGCCGGAGTGCCGCACCGATGCCGAAGACCCCCGCCGCCTCTGTCCCCATCGCCGCCGCGCGGGCGCGCGCGCTGTGGCTGGACGCGCAACGGCTGACCACGCCCGCGCCGTTCGGCGCCGGCGCCGAAGCGGTGCGGCGCGCAACCGCGCACCTGGGCTACGTGCAGATCGACACCATCCACGTGATCGAGCGCAGCCACCACCACGTGCTGTACAGCCGCATCCCCGACTACCGCAAGCAGGACCTGGAACAGGCGCAGTCGCACGACAAGTCGGTGTTCGAATACTGGACGCATGCGCTGGCCTACGTGCCGATCGCCGACTACCGCATGTACGTGGCGCAGATGGCGCGCTACCGCGCCGAGACGGACGCGGCCGGCAGGATCGATCCGGCCGACTACGCCAAGCTGCTGCGGCGCATCCGCAACGACGGGCCGTTGTCGATCCGCGACATCGACGACGACGTGCTGGTCGAGAAGACCCATCCGTGGGGCAGCCGCAAGCCGTCGCGGGCGGCGTTGCGCTACGGCTTCTTCAGCGGCGACCTGGTGGTCAGCCAGCGCAGCGGCATGCTCAAGACCTACGAGCTGGCCGCGCGCCATTTCGGCTGGACCCGGCGCCCGCGCCCGGCGAGCGACGTGCAGTACGCGCGCTACCTGCTGCAGCGCGCGCTGCGCGCGCAGGGCCTGGTCGGCGTGGACGCGATCTGCTACGGCAACGCCGGCGCCAAGCCCGCGGTGCGCGCGCTGATCGCCGCCGCGGTCGCCGCCGGGCGGCTGCTCCCGGTGCACCTGCAGGGCCAGGAGCAGGCGGCGTTGTGGGCCGAGCCGGCGCTGCTCGAGCACGCGCCGCCTGTGCCGGACGAGACCGTCGCGCATCTGCTGTCGCCATTCGATCCGCTGGTGATCCAGCGCAAGCGGCTGCAGCAGTTCTTCGGCTACGAACATCGCTTCGAGGCCTACGTGCCGGCGGCGCAGCGGGTGCTCGGCTATTTCGCGCTGCCGGTGCTGGTCGGCGACCGCATCGTCGCCGCGCTCGACCTGAAGATGGACCGCCAGGCGGGCAGGCTGCTGATCCAGAAATGGACCTGGCTGGTGCCGCAGCGACCCGCGCTGAAGCGTGCGATCGAGGCGGCGCTGCAGCGGTTCGAACGCTTCCATCTGCAATAGCCAAGCGCACGCTTGTCGCGTCCGTGTGCAGCTGGGTTGTGCGAACTTGGCCAAGCCGCCCGCGCGATGCATGGCCACTGCGGACACGCCCTATACTCGCCGCCTCGTGCCAGAGCAGAGCAGCGGGAGCGCTCGAATGCAACTGATCCTCGAAGACTCCGGGCAGGCCCTCACCATGCAGGAGCTGGACGAATTCCAGCAGCAATTCGATGCGCAACTGCCGGCCGGCTTCAGGCAGTTCTATCTGCAGCACAATGGCGGGGACCTGTCCGACGACCATGGCGACAACGATCTTCTGCTGGGCGGTTTCACGCCGATCAAGTACGGCATGGCTCCCATCGAGACCGTCTACCGCGACCTGACCGACAGCGTTCCCTTCCTGCAGGGAATGATTCCCTTCGCCTACGATCGGTTCGGCCATTCCTTCCTGCTGTCGCTCAACAAGGACGACTACGGAACCATCTACCTCTACCTGATGGACGAGGAGGAACTGGCCCTGGTAAGCGATTGCTTTGACGACTTCATGGCCGAACTCACCGGCTGAGCGGCCGCGACCTAGTTTTCGCAGGCCGCCGCTTCGTTCCCGCCCGCGTTGTCGCCGGCGCCCACCGCGTCCATCACCGCCCGCGCCAGCCCGGCACGCGAGTACGGCTTGGACAGGCGCGGGATCTGCGGGTGCGCGCCCGGCGCCAGGTCGGTGTAGCCGGAGAGCAGCAGGATCGGCAGCGCCGGCTGCGCCTGGCGGATCGCCACCGCCAGCTGCATGCCGGTCATGTCCGGCATCGCGTAGTCGGTGACCACCAGGTCGAAGCGCTGCTGCGCGAGCATGGCCAGCGCCTCGGGACCGGAGCCGGCCGCGGCGACGTTGTGGCCGAGTTCGCCAAGCATCTGCGCGGTGTTGGCGAGCACCAGCCGGTCGTCGTCCACCGCCAGGATCTTCAGCGCGCCGGCCGCCACCGCCGGCAGCGCCGGCGTGCGCGCCGCGGGCGCGGCGGCGGCATCCGCGTCCGTGGCCGGCAGCCAGATTTCCGCGGTGGTGCCCAGGCCTGGCGTGCTGTGGATCAGCAACGCGCCGCCGCACTGCTGGGCCAGCCCATGCACCATCGACAGGCCCAGGCCGGTGCCCTTGCCGACGCCCTTGGTGGTGAAGAACGGCTCGGCGGCGCGTTTGAGCGTGGCCTCGTCCATGCCGGTGCCGGTGTCGGTGACCGCCAGGCATACGTAGCGGCCGGGCCGCAGCCCATCGGCCGGGTGCCGGCGCCGCGCCGCGCGGGCGGCGATCAGGATGCGGCCCTGGCCGTCCATCGCGTCGCGCGCGTTGACCGCCAGGTTCAGCAGCGCCGTTTCGAGCTGGTTGGCATCGGTCTCCACCGCTGGCAACCGTGTCGGCAGTTCCAACTGCAGCGCGATGGTCGCGCCCAACGAACGTTCCAGCAGGTCGGTCATGCCCTCGACCAGCGCCTTCACGTCGAGCCGCTCGGTGCGCAGGTCCTGCTTGCGCGCGAAGGCCAGCATGCGCGCGGTCAGCGCGGCGCCGCGCTCGGCGCCGGCGGTGGCGTTGTCCAGCAGCCGCCGCAGCAGCGGGTCGTCCGGCACGCGCCCGCGCAGCAGTTCCAGGTTGCCCAGGATCACCGTCAGCAGGTTGTTGAAGTCGTGCGCGATGCCGCCGGTGAGGTTGCCGATCTCCTCCATCTTCTGCGCTTGCCGCAGCGCCTTCTCGGCCATGATCCGCGCGGTCATCTCCACCGCCTCGAACACCATCCCCATCGCCATGCCGGCCGCATCCAGCACCGGCCGCAGCGACAGGTCGAAGGCGCGCACGCCGGTCGGCAGGTTCAAGGTCATGCTCATGTGCTCGGTGCCGCCGGCGGCGACGCGGCGCACCGCGGCCTCGACCAGTTCCGGCGCACCGTCCGTCTTCGCGAACCACGGCGTGGTCCACAGCGGCCAGTCGCGGATGTCGTCCAGGCGCGCGCCGATGCCCTGCAGCGCAGTGGCGTTGGTGTAGCGCAGGCGCCCGTCCAGGTCCAGCAGGCCCTGGAACAGGTGCGAGGTCTCCAGCACGGTGCGGATGTTGGATTGGCTCTGCGCCAGCTCGGCGGTGCGCTCGGCCACCTTGCGCTCCAGTTCGCGCAGGAAGCGCTGTTCGTCCAGCCGGCGCTGCGCCTCCGAGCGCACGCGCTCGATGTGCGCCCAGGAACGCTCGGTCACTTCGGTCAGCAGCGACAGCTCCTCCTGCGTCCAGCGGTGCGGCGCGCTGTCGTGGATGGCCATCAGCGCGGTCAGCCGTCCTTCCTTGACCAGCGGCATGCAGATGGTCGCGGCCAGGCCGATGTCCAGGAACGTGACCGCTTCGTGCGGCGGCAGCTGCGCGCGGTTGTCGTCCAGCACCAGCGGCAGGCCGGCGCGCAGGTTGCGCACCGCCAGCTGGCCGAACGCGGCCAGGCTGTAGTGGCCGGTGATGCTCTGCGCGCCGGGCGCGCTCCAGTCGCCGCGGATGGTGAAGCCGTCCTGGTCCGGATCCATGTCCGCATAGGCGCACACCGACACGCGCAGGTACTCGCCGAGCAGGCGCGTGGTGGTGGCGAGGATGGCGCCGGCATCGGTGCTGGCGGCGGTGGCCTTGGCCAGCGCGTCGAGAAACCGCAGGCGCCGCTCGTTGGCGCGCAGCGCGTCGGCGCTCCGGCGCTGCTCGGTGACGTCGTGGCCTTCGATGAAGATGCCGGTGACCTCGCCGGACGGACCGGTCACCGGCTGGCAGACGAAGTCGAGGATGCGTTCGTGCGCCTGGCCGTCGTGCTGCAGCTGGAACGTCGCCGAATTGGCGACGAAGGCCGTGCCCGTGCGGTAGGCGTTGTCCAGGATGTCGAGGAAGTCCGGCCGCGCCATGTCCGGCAGTGCGGCGCGGATCGGCAGGCCGAGCAGCTCGCCGCCGCCCATCAGGCGTACGAACGCCGGGTTGGCCAGTTCGACCACGTGGTCGCGTCCGGTCAGCATCACCATCAACCCCGGTGCCTGGTCGAACAGGCGGGTCAGGCGCGTGCGCTCGGCCTGGATATGGGCCTGCGCGCGCACCCGCTCGGTGGTGTCGACGACGAAGGCGATGATCCCGGCGGGGGCGCCGTCGTCGTCCAGCACCGGCGAATAGTCCAGGTCCATCCACACCTGCTCGGGGCGGCCGTGGCGGTGCAGGGTCAGTTCCTGGTCCTTGTACGACAGCGTCTGCCCGGCCAGGCCCACCTTCATCACGTGGTCGTTGAACTCGGCCACTTCCGCCCAGCCCTGGCGCACCTCCGAGCCGAGCAGCTGCGGATGCCGCGCGCCGGCGAAGACCGCGTAGGCGTCGTTGTAGATCATGATGCCCTCGGGCCCCCACAGCAGCACGATCGGCAGCGGCGAGCGCAGCAGCATCGCGGTTACCGTGCGCAGGCTCTGCGGCCATGCCGACAACGGCCCCAGCGGCGTACGCGACCAGTCGAAACGGCCGATCAGCGCGCCGGTCCCGCCGCCGCCGTGCAGGAACGGGTGCGCGTGGGCCTCGGCGGCGGGAGTCGCGTGGTCAGGGCTCATGAGGGGGAATTGCCGGCGTCGTGCGGGTAAGCGGCGGTACTTTACCGGAGCGTTCTGCGCCGGCCATGACATGGAGTTCATGCGCGCAGGCGGGCCGATCCGGGACCGGCAGGCATCTGGCATGCACGACGGCGCGGGGCATCGGCGAAGGGTGCGCGGCCGGCGTGGCGAGCGCGGCGCATGCCTCGCGCGGATCGTGCGCGACACAAAGCCGCGGCCGTGCGCCGCCGCGGGGCGATGGCGGCGAACACATTGCCCGCGTCCACCGGCGAACGGATCGGGCCTTCACAAGCGCCTGCTTAGTCTGTGATTCCCACCTTCAGCGACAGCCGCATGTCCGCCGCCAGACACTGTCTCCACGCCGCCATCGTCGCCTGCCGACAGCGCGCACCCGCCGTGCTGGTGGTAGTGATGGCCAGCGAAGGCTCCACCTATGCGCATGCCGGGGCGATCGCGCTGTTCGGCGCCGACGGCGCGCAGCAGGGCTGGCTCAGCGGCGGCTGCCTGGAGCCGGAGATCGCGCGCTGCGCGGCGCGCGCGGCGGCGGCCGGCGCACTGGCGTGGATGGAGATCGACACGCGCGACGACGACGACCTGCTGTCCGGCTCGGCGGTGGGCTGCCGCGGCCGCCTGCGCCTGGCCTTGTTGCCATTGGCCGCATTGCCCGGCATCGAGCGCCTGGCGCAGGCCTGGCTGCAGCGGCGCGGCGGCTTGACCCTGGCGCTGGATGGCGACGGTGGCGTGGTTGCGGCGGTGGCCGGGCAGATGCTGCAGTGGTGGGTGCCGTGCCAGGCCTGGAATGGCGCGGCGGCCTGCGGCGGGCAGGTACAGGTGCCGCCGCCGCCGCGGGTCAGCGTGTTCGGCGCGGGTCCGGAAACCGCGGTGCTGTTGCCGCTGCTGCGGCAACTGGGCTGGATGACCACGCTGGTCGAGCAGCGGCCGCGCTGGATGGCGCAGGCCGTGCTGGCCGACCTGGCGTTGGCCTGCACGCCGACCCGCGCGCTGGCCGACTGCGCCGACAGCGATGCGGCGCTGGTGATGCACCACCATTTCGAACTGGACCGCGAAGCGCTGGACGCGCTGGCGGGCAGCACGATCCCGTTCCTGGGCCTGCTGGGGCCGCCGCGCCGGCGCGAGGATCTGTTCCGCCTGCTGCGCCCGCAACAGCACGCGCAACTGCTGCCGCGGCTGCATGCGCCGGTTGGGCTGCGGCTGGGCGGCAGCGGCGCGGAGGCGATCGCGCTGAGCATCGCCGCGCAGCTGCAGGCCACCCGCACCGCGCCGCCACGGCCGGACGCGGTGGCGGAGGCGGGCGGCAGGCCGCGGCGCTCGCACCGCGATGCAGTGGCGCCGCCGGTGCCCTTGGATGCCGAGGAGGAAGCGCGATGAGCCAGGCGCATGCGGCGTTGATCCTGGCCGCCGGCGCCAGCCGCCGCCTTGGCCACGCCAAGCAGGCGCTGACCCGCGACGGCGAGCCGCTGCTGCGCCGCGCCGCGCGCCTGGCGCTGGCCACGGCGCCGGCGCGTTGCGTGGTGGTGCTGGGCGCGCAGGCCGAGGCGCTGCGCCCGGCGCTGGACGGGTTGCCGGTGGAAGTGGTGCGCAATCCGGACTGGTCCAGCGGCATGGGCGGCAGCCTGGAGTGCCTGCGCGCGGTCGTCCACGACGACGCCTCCATCACCCATAGCCTGGTGCTCGGCTGCGACCAGCCGGCGCTGGATCTGCCGCACCTGCACGACCTGCTGGCCGCGGCCATGCGCGCCGCCTCCGGCTGCGCGATCAGCGCCTACGCCGGCGTGCGCGGCATGCCGGCGGTGGTGGCGCAGGACTGTTGGCGCGGGCTGCGCTTGTCCGGCGACCGCGGCCTGCGCGCGCTGTTCGAGGCGATGGCGCCGGACAGCCTCGGCTGCATCGTCGCGCCGGCGCTGGCGCTGGACCTGGACACCCAGCAGGACGTGCTGGCCGCGGTGGAGCGCGGCTGGCTGGATCCGTAGCGGCCAAGGAAGCTGGGGCGCTGGTTACGGACGAGCGAATCCCTTGTAGGAGTCAACTGTCATGCAGAAGCGATCTCCGGAGGAGCGTAAGGCGCCTGGTCTCGGGCAATGGCATTGAGCCATCGCAGGTACTTGTGCATGCACGCGACAATGGCGACCTTGGCGGGTTTGCCTGCGGCGGTCAGGCGGGCGTAGGTGTGTGACAGCGGGGAGCCGGTGCGGATGGAGGCCCACGTGGCCATGTACAGCACTCGTCGCACGTCGGCGCGTCCGCCCTGGATGCGGCGTTGGCCGCGCCAGCGGCCGCTATCGCGATTGAACGGCGCCAGCCCGACCAAGGCGATGATCTTGCGCGGATGCACGGTGCCCAGCTCGGGGAGCCGGGCTGCCAGGGTGGCGCGCAGGATCGGGCCAAGCCCAGGCAATTTGGGCAGGCTGGAGCAGGCAGCCCCCGCCTGTGCGATCTGCCGGGACACGTTACAGATGCGCTGCTGCAGCAGCGCGATCACCTCGAGCCATTGGTCGCGCACCGCCTTGCAGGTCACGTGCTCCATGCAGCGGCGCTGCGCATCGCGCTGGGCGACCAGGGTGCTGCGCAGGTGGAGCAGTTCGCGCAGCGCCTGCAGCGGCGCAGGGAGCACCGCGGTGGGCTGAGCGTGGATGCACTGGGCCGCCACAGCCAGCAACCGCGCATCCAGAGCATCGGTCTTGGCCTTGAGTCCCAACGCGTGCGCCAGCGCACGAGGACGCTGGGCAGGCAGCCGGACCGCGGGCAGACCAGCCTGCGTCAGCACCTGCACTATCGCCCGTTCGTAGCCACCGCTGGCCTCCAGCACGATCCGCTCGCATCCCAGCAAGGCCAGGCGTTCGGCCAGGCCGGCGTGCCCCTCGGGCGTATTGGCCTGAGTCCAGGTCAGCCCATCCGGCAAGACGTGAACGACCAGCTCGGCCTTGGAGACATCGATCCCGACAAAGCGCTGCATAGACATAGGCGTTCTCCGCAGTAAACTCAGGGACGAGAGATCTCCTGCCGATGCCCATGCTTGTAGGTTCGAGCTCGCGGCTCAGGCAACTGTTCGGGCTTGCTGGCAGGAGAAACGGAGTGCGGCGGCCCTGACTCCTACTCGTGCTCGTGAGGCACTGCGACTTAGCGGCCTGCCGCACTCCGCTCTCACCTCAACGATAGACCTGCGTAAGACACAAGCGGCTTCAGCCGCGACCGGGCTTATCGGCAAGGCCACGGTCGCGGCTGAAGCCGCTCCTACAGGAAAGCACGAAGCGACACCCTGGCCGCGCACGAGCGAATGCCCGCGCGCAGCGATGGCAGGGTGCCGTCGCGCTCAGCCGATCAGCTTGTCCGGGGTGATCGGCAGTTCGCGGATGCGCTTGCCGGTGGCATGGAACACGGCGTTGGCGATCGCCGCGGGAATGCCGACCATGCCCAGTTCGCCCATGCCCTTGACCCCGAGCGGGTTGACGATGCGGTCCTGCTCCTCCAAGAACATGGTTTCGATCTGCTGCACGTCGGCGTTGACCGGTACGTGGTAGTCGGCCAGCGACGCATTGAGCATGCGCCCGTAGCGGTGGTCGACCTCGGTGCCTTCGCTGAGCGCCATGCCGATGCCCATCACCACCGCGCCGATCTCCTGGCTGTGCGAGGTCAGCGGGTTCATGATCTTGCCGCAGGCGGTGGCCTCGATGACCCGGGTCACCTGCACCATGCCGGTGTCCGGATCGACCTTGACCTCGATGAACTGCGCGCCGTGCGCGGCGGTGGCGTACTTCTGGCGCTCGGCCGAGGGCTTGGACTCGTGCACCACCTCCAGTTCCTGCAGGCCGTGCTGGCGCATCAGTTTGGCCACGTCCAGGCCGGCCTCGGGCTTGCCGGTCGGGCGCAGCCGGCCATCGGCCAGTTCCACCGCGTCCACGTCCAGGCCGCTGAACGCCGATTGCCCGTCCTGCCTGGCCAGCTCCAGCAGCTTGCCGCGGATCTCGCGCACCGCGCCGTGGATCGCGCTGCCGACGCTGGCGGTGGTCCACGAGCCGCCCTGCGACGGCGCCTTCGGCAGGCGCGTGTCGCCGAGTTCGAACTGCACGCGCTTGGCGTCGATGCCCAGGTACTCGGCGGCGATCAGGGTCATCACCGTATAGGTGCCGGGGCC
The DNA here is from genome assembly GCF_025666195.1 of Xanthomonas sp. CFBP 8443. NCBI lineage: Bacteria > Pseudomonadati > Pseudomonadota > Gammaproteobacteria > Lysobacterales > Lysobacteraceae > Xanthomonas > Xanthomonas sp. CFBP 8443. Next base: position 3,409,054 of record NZ_CP102592.1, on the reverse strand, counting down.
GATGTCGGCGGTGGCGCTGCCGACCACGGCGCTGCCGTCGGCCTTGAGCAGCACTCGCGCCAGCGCCGGCATCTGCATCGCCGGCCAGGTGCCGGTGGCCATGCCCCAGCCGACCAGCAGGCGCCCATCGCGCATCGAGCGCGGTTCGGGGTTGCGTTTGCTCCAGCCGAAGGTCTCGGCACCGAGCCGGTAGCACTCGCGCAGCGCCTTGCTCGAGAACGGCTTGCCGGTTTCCGGATCGGTCTCGGCGTAGTTGGCCAGGCGCAGCTGCAACGGGTCCATCTTCAGCGCGTGGGCCAGTTCGTCCATTGCGCACTCGATGCCGAACATCTGGCTGATCGCGCCGGGCGCGCGCATCGCCTGCGGCGTCGGCAGGTCGGTGTCGACCACCTCGAAGCGGTCCTCGACGTTGGGGCAGGCGTACAGCGAGCGCGCGTTGCGCAGGAACGCTTCGTTGAACGCCTCGATGCGCGAGGTGTTGAGCACGTGCCGGTAGCGGATCGCCTGCAGCTTGCCGGCCGCGTCGGCGCCCAGGTCCAATTCCACCCGATAGTAGGGGCGGTAGCCGTGGCCGCTGAACATCTGCCGGCGGGTGTAGACGATCTTGACCGGGCGGCCGACCGCCTTGGACACCGCGCCGAGCAGGAAGGTGTAGTAGTTCGGGCGCAGGCACGAGCCGAACGCGCCGCCGACGAACAGCGACACCACGTTGACCCGCTCGGTGGGAATGCCGAAATAGCCGGCCAGCTGCTCGCGATCCTGGTGGACGTTCTGGCTCTTGTTGATGACGGTCAGCGTGTCGCCGATCCAGTAGCCGATGCCGCCGTGCGGCTCCATCGGGTTGTGGTGCTCGATCGGCATCGTGTACGCGGCCCGCACCTGGACCGGCGCGGCGGCGAACGCGGCGGCCGGGTTGCCGCGCGGCGGCGGCGATTCCTTCGGCGTCGGATCGTAGGCCCGGTCGAGCAGCGCCACGAAATCGGTGCTGGGCGTTTCCGCCGCGTAGTCCACCTGGATCAGCCGTGCGGCATGCCGCGCCTGCTCGAAGCTGGCGGCGACCACCACCGCGATCGGTTGCGCGCTGAAATGGATGCGCTCGTCGACCAGGGCGCGGAACGACAGGTCCTCGCCCTTCTTCTTGACCTCGTCGGACACCGGCTTGACCGAATTCAGATGGGTCAACACCTTGATCACCCCCGGCGCGGCCTCGGCGGCGCGGGTGTCGATGCGCACGATGCGGCCCTTGGCGATGGTGCTGGTGAGGATGTAGCCGTGGGTCAGGTGCGGGATCTGGAACTCCGCCGCGTAGCGCGCCTTGCCGGTGACCTTGGCGTAGCCGTCGACGCGGCGCATTTCCTTGCCGATGTAGTTCATTGCCGGTTCTCCGGTTGGGTGCTCACGCGGCATCGCTGCCGCTGGCGCGATGCAGAGCGCGGATCATCGCGTGCGTGCCCATCGGCACCTTGTAGGCGTTGTGCGCCAGCGGGCGCGCGGCGGCCATCTCGGCCTGCGCGGCGGCGGCGAAGGCGGCCTCGCCGATGCGCTGGCCGACCAGTGCGCGTTCGGCGGCGTGCGCGCGCCATGGCTTGTGCGCCACCCCGCCCATCGCGATGCGCGCCTCGCGGATGCGCCCATCCGGCTCCAGCGCCAGCGCCGCGGCCACCGAGACCAGCGCGAACGCGTAGCTGGCGCGGTCGCGCACCTTCAGGTAGTGGCTGTGCGCGGCGAAGCGCTGCGCCGGCAGGACGATCGCCTCGATCAGTTCGCCATGCGCCAGTTGGTTGTCCAGGTCGGCGCGCGCGTCAGGCAGCAGGTGGAAGTCGGCGAAGGGGATCTCGCGGCGCGCGCCGGCCGGCGTGCGCACCTGCACCGTGGCATCGAGCGCGGCCAGCGCCACGCACATGTCCGAGGGATGCACCGCCACGCAATGCTCGCTGTGGCCGAAGATCGCGTGGGTGCGGTTGAGGCCTTCGCGCGCGCCGCACCCGCTGCCGGGGCTGCGCTTGTTGCAGGGCAGGGCGGTGTCGTAGAAATAGCCGCAGCGCGTGCGTTGCAGCAGGTTGCCGCCGTTGGTGGCCATGTTGCGCAGCTGCATCGTCGCCCCGGCCAGGATCGCCTGGCTCAGCAGCGGATAGCGCTGGCGCACCAGCGGGTGGTTGGCGGTGTGGGTGTTGTTGGCCAGCGCACCCAGGCGCAGGCCGCCGTCGGCGGTTTCGGCGATCTCGGCCAGGCCCTTGAGCCGGGTCAGGTCGACGATCTCGTCGGCGCCGGTCACGCCTTCCTTCATCAGGTCGAGCAGGTTGGTGCCGCCGCCGAGGAAACGCGCGTTCGGATTGGCGGCGACGCGGCGCACCGCGTCCTCGGCGGAACTGGCGCGCTGGTACTTAAACGGCGTCATCGGCCACCTCCTTCGCCATCTTCAGCGCGGTCAGTTCGGACTGGTCGACGTAGCGCCAGGTCAGCGCACGCGGCGCGCCGCCGCTGTGCACGTCCTGGATCGCGGCGACGATCTTGGGATAGGCGCCGCAGCGGCACAGGTTGCCGCTCATGCGTTCGCGCACTTCGGCATCGGTGAGGTCGGTCACCGGCTGGCTGACGTCGGCACTGACGTGGCTGGCGTCGCCGCGCTTGATCTCGTTGAGCAGCGCCACCGCCGAGCAGATCTGCCCGGGCGTGCAGTAGCCGCACTGGAAGCCGTCGTGCTGCACGAACGCGGCCTGCATCGGATGCAGCCGCTCGCCGTCGGCCAGGCCTTCGATGGTGGTGATCTGCGCGTCCTCGGCCTGCGCGGCCAGGGTCAGGCAGGACAGCCGCCGCTCGCCGTCGACGATCACCGTGCACGCGCCGCACTGGCCGTGGTCGCAGCCCTTCTTGGTGCCGGTCAACGCCAGGTGCTCGCGCAGCGCGTCCAGCAGCGTGGTGCGCGGGTCCAGCCGCAGCGCATGGCGCTGGCCGTTGACCTGCAGCACGACCGGCAGCGCGTTCTGCGGCGGCGGCACGTTTGCCGGTGCGGCGAAGGCGGCCTCGCTGAAGGCGATCTGGCCGCCGGCGCCGCTCAGCCCGGCGGCCGACAGCAGGGCGATGAATTCGCGCCGCGACAGGCCGTTGATGCCGAGCCGTCGCGCGAGCGCCGCCTCGTCGTCGCTGAGCGGCGCATCGGGCGGCAGCTCGGCAGCGCCGGGCGCGACCTTGGGGGGATGGGGGTCGTGCTGCATCGGTCTCTCCTGCCTGGGGCCACCGCCTTGTCGCAGCGCGCGTGGCGCAACGGCAAGGGACGGTGCGACCTGGGGTGGGCGGTGTCGTCGCGACACCGGTGCATGGACGCGCGACGGCGCCATGTCGAAGCATCGCAGCGGTGTTGCGAAGAGATTGCGAAGGGAGGGTTGCGGTGGAGCCGGGATTCGGGATTCGGGAGTCGGGAGTCGCAAGGGCTCAGCATCGCGTTCTGTAGGAGCGGCTTCGGCCGCGACAGGCGCTACGGATAGGGGCTGTCGCGGCTGAAGCCGCTCCTACAAGGTCTCTGCGGTCGCAGATATGCGCGCGCTACCAGCGATATGCGACCGATACCTGGTATTGGCGCCCGGCGATCGGGCGGCCCATGAACACGCCGCCGGTGGCCGCGCCGGGCACGCGCACGTTGCCCTCGGTCAGGCCCAGTTCGTCGGTCACGTTGCTGCCGCTGGCGGTGAACTCCCAGTGGTCGCCGGCATGCAGGCTGGCGCCGACATCGATCATGTCGTACGAAGGCAGGCGCTGGCTGTTGGCCAGGTCGGCGAAGCGCTCGCCGACGTAGGAGTAGGTGGCGAACAGGCGCAGGTCGCCGAACGGCAGCGCCCAGTAGTAGCTCGGGGTCAGCCGGAACTGGCGCTTGGGCTGGCGCATCACCTGGTTGCCGGTGAACTCGCGGTAGTTGCGGTACTTGGCGTCCAGCCACACCCCGGTGCCGGCCAGCTCGAAGCCGCCGAACGGACGGATCGCGCCTTCCACTTCCAGGCCGTAGGCGCGCGAATCGCCGACCGTGGTGAAGTTGCTGCCGTTGGACAGGAACGCCTGGAACGGCGAGTTCTTGAAGGTGTTGTAGAACGCGGTCAGGTACAGGTCGTAGGCGGTCGCGCCGGACTTCAGGCCCAGCTCGTACTGGTCGACCTCCTGCACCTTGGTCTGCCCGTCGCGCAGGTTGTCGAAGCCGGGGAACTTGACCCCGGAGTTGACCCGCGCGAACAGGCTGTTGTGCTCGTCGAGCTTGAAGTTCAGGCCCGCGGTCCACGACAGCGCGTCGTCGTCCTGGTCGATGCGCCGCGCGCTCGGCAGCGAGATCGAGGTGGCGTTGTCGTACAGCGTGGCCGGATTGCCGTCCAGGTCCACGGTGGCGGTGTCGTGCACCGTGCCGGTGACGCTCTGGCGCTCGTAACGCACGCCCAGGTCCAGGCGCAGGCGCTCGTCCAGCTCCCATTCGTCGGCCACGAACACGGCGGTGTTCTCGCCGTCGTAGTGCGCACGCAGGGCGAAGAAGGCGGTGCTGGTGAAGCCCTCGCGGGTCGGCTGGCGGCCATCGGCCAGGTCCACGTCGATGCGCCGCGCGTGGTTCTGCGCGGTCAGCAGCATGGTGTTGCCGAGGTACCAGGTGTCGTTGGAGGAATACTTGGCGTAGTAGCTGCCCACGGTCAGCGTGTTGCCGGCGAACAGTTCGCGGCTCAGGCGCAGATCGTTGGTGAAGGAGTTCAGGCGCTTGTCCACCGACCACCAGCCGGCTTCCAGCACCTGCTGGTCCGGATCGACCGCGCCGCCGCCGTTGGTGTAGCGGGCGCTGCCGGCGCTGCCGTAGCCGGCGATGAAGTCGCCCAGGCGCTGCGGCGCATCGCCGGTGAACAGCGCATAGGTCGGCGCGGTGCCGCCCATCACGTTGAAGCGGTCGGCGATGGTCCAGTCGCCGACCTGCCAGTTCAGTTCGCCGCCGAACACATCGATGTTGACGCCGCGGCCGTCGGCCAGGTCGCGCTGCACGGTCTCGCCGTTCGGGCCGACCGGCAGGCTGACGTTGCGGAAGTCGTTGCTGAGCAGGGTGCCGGTCTGCGCGTTGAGGCTGGGGAAGCTGGACAGGTCGCCGCCGTTGTTGCGCGAGCGCAGCGGGATCGCGGTGTAGAAGGCGTTGTTGTCGTCGGTGTGGCGGGCGTAGAACGACACCTCGCCGCTGTCCCAGCGCTTGCTCAGCGTGGCGCTGAACTGGCCGCCCTTGTCGGCGGAGAACTGCGGGTCGCGCACGCCGTCGGTCTCGCGGAAGAAACCGCCGATGCTGTAGTACCAGCCGTTGCCCATCGGCCCGCTGTTGAACAGGTCGATGCGGCGCAGGGCGTCGCTGCCGCCGGTCAGGCGCACGCTGCCTTCCGGTTCGTCCTGGCCCTTCTTCTGGATGAAGTTGGCGGTGATGCCGGCCTGGCCGTTGGAGAAGATCGGGCTGGAACCGCCGCGCAGCACTTCCAGGCGCTCGACGGTGTCGTCGGTGCGGAACAGCGTGGAGTTCTCCAGGAACGACAGCGTCGGCGGCGGGAACAGCGGCGCGCCGTCGAGCTGGAAGGTGACGAACGGCGCATCGCCTTCCGACGGCATGCCGCGCACGAAGATGTTGGCGCCGGTGCCGCCGCCGCTGGGTTCGGCCCACACGCCGGGCACGATCTTCAGCAGGTCGGCGCTGCTCTGCGGCACCGCCTGCTGGATCTGTTCGGGCGTGGCGGTGGTGATCGAGAAGCTGGCGTCGCGCTTGCGCAGGCCCTTGAAGCGCGCGGTGCCGCTGACCACGACGGTATCCAGGGTGGTGGCGTCGGCTTGCGCGGTGGACGCGGCCGGCGTGTCGGCGGTCTGCGCCCAGGCCGGCGGCGCGAGCAGGACGGCGGCGACGGACAGCGGCAGCAGGCGGCGGTGCAATGCAGGTTTCATGAAGAATCTCTCCTTTCTTCATCCGGAACGGTGTGCCGGCGCTCGCGATCCGCATGTGCGTTGCACGGCGGCGTGGGTCGGCCGGCACGGCGCGAGCGGGGGCTGCGCGCCGCGCTCTTTGTAACGCCGTTGCGCGTCGAGGCCATTGTGCAGCGCGGTATCGGGGTCGATTGCGTGATGGGCTGCGCAGGCTGGCGCCGTCGCCGCAGGGCGCGTGCAACGCGATCCGCAATTCGCGATGCCATGTCGTGGCGGCGCTTTGGCGGCCCTGGTCAGCGTTCGCGGCGGGCTGCCGGTGCCGCATATCGCAACCGATCACGCGAGGCCGCCGCCCGCGTTCCGCGGCGCGTTGGCCGCGCATCGTTGCGATGGTTGGGTTGGGTTGGGCGTGGCTGCAAGCGTCGGCCTGCCCTGGTGCCGCCAAAAAAAAGAGGCCGCCCGAAGGCGGCCTCCACTGGCGCGGGGGAGAGGAGCCGCGTCAGAAGAACAGGCGCACGCCGAAGGAAGCGTTGCGGCCGGGCAGCATCACGTCGTTCTTCAGGAACGAGGTGTGCACGCGCGCGTCCTGGTCGGTGAGGTTGTTGCCGTCCAGGAACACTTCCCATGCGGTGGCGCCGGCATCGACGTGATAGGCCAGGTGCGCATCGACCAGCGTGTAGCCGGCGGTCGGGGTCTCGTCGACCGCCACCTTGTCCTGCTTCTGGTAGCGGGTGGCGCCGAGCGAGGCGCGCCAGTTGCTGGCGTCCCAGCGCAGCTGCGCGCCGTAGCGCGCCGGTGCGATGCGCGGCAGGTTGCCGCCTTCCTTCAGCCGCGCGCGCACGGTGTCGCCGAACACGCGCAGGTCCCAGGCGCCGCTGTCATTGTCGGCCAAATGGAAGGTGGCCTCGCCCTCGAAGCCGTGGAATACCGCGTCGGCCTGTGTCCACTGGCGGATCGGCAGGAAGTCGTTGTCTTCCTCGTGGAACCACTGCTCGCCGGTGTCGACGATGTAGATGAAGTCGTTGTAGCGGTTGTAGTACGCCGAGACCTTGGCATCCACCCAGTCGTTCTTGAAGTTCAGCCCAAGCTCGGCCTGGTTGGCCTTCTCGGTCTTGAGGTCGGCGTCGCCGATCTCGTAGGCGAGGGTGGCGATGTGCGGGCCGTCGGCGAACAGCTCTTCCTCGGCCGGCGCGCGCTCGGCGTGGTCGAGGTTGGCGGTCAGGCGCCACTGCTCGTTGAAGCGGAAGCCGCCGCTGAGCGAGAAGCTCTTCGGGGTGAAATCGCGGTCCACGCCGATCTCGGTTTCGTACTTGGTCTTGTCCACGCGCGCGCCGACCTCGGCGCTGACCCGTTCCCAGTTGTTGCGGGCCACGGCGAACACGCCGATGGCGCGGGTGTCGGTCTTCGGCACGAACGCTTCCTCGCCGATCGCCTGGAAGGTGGAATCGGTGCCCTGCACGCCGAACGCGGTCTGCCAGCCGCCGCCGAAAGTGAAGGACGCCTCGACGCGGCCCTCGTTGGCGCGCTTGTCGAACACCGTGCCCACTTCCGCGCCTTCGAACTCGGTATGGGTGTAGTCGGTATGGCCGAAGCTGTAGCGCAGCGCGCTGCCGTCGCCCCACGGATCGGTCAGCCCGCCCTTGAGCTCGTAGCGGTCCTGGTGCAGGCGCAGCGACACGCCGCGCTCGCCGGCGGCCGGATCGCCGGGCTCGCCCGGGTTGCCGTAGTTGTCGCGGAAGCGCGAGGCCGACACGCCGACGAAGCCCCAGTCGCCGGCCAGCGAGGCGCCGATCGAGCCGACCTTGGAATCGAGGAAGGAATTGACCTGGCGCCCCTGCGGGGTGTCGTAGTCGTTCTGGTTGCGGTACACGCCGTCGGCATGGATCGACAGGCCGCTGCCGTTGCCGGCGTCGACGCGGAACATGTCGGTGTTGCCGTCCTTGTCGCCGCCCTCGAAACGCACCTCGGCGCGGCCGTGCACGCCGTCGACCGGGGTCTCGGCGATGCGTCCGTCGACCACGTTGACCACGCCGCCGATCGCGCCGGAGCCGTACAGCAGGGTGGACGGCCCCTTCAGCACTTCGATCTGGTCGGCCAGGAACGATTCCACCGCCGGCGAATGGTCCTGGCTGACGGTGGACACGTCCTGGGTCGACAGGCCGTCGCTGAGCACCGCCACGCGCGGGCCGTCCAGGCCGCGGATGATCGGCCGGCCGACGCCGGGGCCGAAGTTGGAACTCTGCACGCCCGGCAGGCTGGCCACGGTCTCGCCGATGCTGGCGCCGCGGTTCTCGTCCAGGCGCTCGCCGGCCAGGACCTCCACCGGCTGGCTCAGGTCGCCGACCACATCGCGCAGCGGACTGGCGGTGACCACCACCGCGTCCAGGTCCTTCACGTGGCGGTCGTGCTTGTCGCCGTCGGCGTGGCGGCTGTCGCTGGCCGGCGGCGTGGCGTCGGTGTCGGCGGCGGGCGCATCGGCGGCCAGGGCCAGGACCGGGGCGAGCAGGCTGCCCAGTGCCAGGGACAGTGCGGTGCGACGGAGCGAGCGGGGGCGGGAGCAGGACATTAGGTATACCGAGTAGGGGAAAAGGCATTGCCTGGCGGGCGCGGGCGCTCGCGTTCGCCGCACAGGGGCGGCGGCAGGCACGAAAATGCGGAGGCGTGGCGACGCTGGTCGCCGGCCGGGTAATGTTATATTATTCTATAACGCAATCACCACTGTGCTGGAAGTCATGTCGCCTACCTCCAATCTGCGCGCCTTGCTCGATCGCCTCGGCGCCACTGGTTCGCTGCTGTGCGCGGTGCATTGCGCGCTATTGCCGCTGGCGCTGGCGGTGCTGCCGTCGCTGGGCCTGTCGGTGTGGCTGGGCGATGGCGTGGAGCGCACGCTGGTGCTGTTCGTGACCTGCCTGGGCCTGTTCAGCCTGGTCCTGGGTTACCGCCGGCACCGTGCCTGGCAGGCGTTGGGGCTGCTGCTGGTCGGCCTGCTGTCGCTGTGGGCCGGCATGCTGGTGCCGGCGCTGCACCACGCGGTGGCGCCGCATGCGGCGATCATGACCTTCGGCGGCACCCTGGTCGGGCTTTCGCACCTGCTGAACCTGCGGCTCAACCACGGCCACGTGCACGACGCCAGCTGCGCCCACTGAGCGCACGTGGTAGGCTTGCCGGCCTTGCGCGAGGGCGCTGACCGCGTTGGCCTCGCCAAACCCGTGCACCGCGCGGGGATTTCGCACACACATTCAGGAGTCGATGAGCATGGGTAAGGGTGACCGCAAGACCGCCAAGGGCAAGCGCTATAACGCCAGTTATGGCAATTCGCGCTTGCACAACGTGAGCAAGGTGGCCGTGGGCGCAGCTGCGCCGGTCGCCAAGAAGTCGGTGGTCAAGACCCCGGCGGCAAAGAAGGCCGTGGCCAAGAAGACGGTCGCCAAGGCCGGCTGAACCTGGGCTCCAGCGGTACGAGAAGAACGCGGCGCTTGCGCCGCGTTTTTTTTGCCTGCGCGATGGACGCGACCGCGTCGCGCGGCGCGGTGCGTTGCGCGCTCAGCGCGGCGGATCGTCCTCGCCGGGGTCGCCGGCCAGGTCGGTGGTCAGGGGCGTTGGTTCTGGTGCGGGTTCGGCCACGGCCGGCGCCGCCAGCAACTGCTCGGCCAGGCCGCGATAGATCGGCGTGCGGCAGACCAGCGCCGAAGCGCCGCGCGCGATCAGCACCGTGGCCAGGATCGGCAGCAGCATGTCGCTGCTGTCGGTGAGTTCCAGCGAGATCACCGCCGAGGTCAGCGGCGCCTGGGTGACGCCGGTCAGGTAGGCGCACATGCCGAGCAGCACGAAGGTGCGCGGGTCCACGTCCGGCATCAGCACCGCCAGGTTGTGGCCCAGGCCGGCGCCGACCGCCAGCGCCGGCGAGAACAGCCCGCCGGGGATGCCGGCCACGTACGACGCCAGGTTCGCCAGCAGCTTCATCAGCCCGAATTCGTGGCCGACGCTGGCGTGGCCCTGCACCAGGCTGCGCGCCTGCTCATAGCCGGTGCCGAACGCGCCGGCACCGAACGCCAGGCCCAGCGCGACCAGCGCCAGGCCGCACAGCGCGGCCAGCAGCACCGGGTGGCGGCGGCGCAGCGCGCCCAGCCAGCGCGGCTTGCCGGCGACGGTGGCCAGCACCATGCGGCTGAACGCGCCGCCGAGCAGGCCGGCGACCACGCCGCACAGCACGATCGCCAGCCACGCCCGGCCCAGCGGCAGCGCCGCCGACACCTTGCCGAAATAGGTGTAGTTGCCGAGCAGGCCCAGTGAGATCACGCCGCCGACGATCACCGCGGTCAGCAGCGTGCCGGAGAAGCGGTGCTCGAAGCGCCCGCTCAGTTCCTCGATCGCGAACACCACCCCGGCCAGCGGCGTGTTGAACGCCGCGGCGATGCCGGCGGCGCCGCCGGCGAGCAGGAAGTGCGAGGCCTGGCGCGGATCGCGGAAGCCGAACCAGCGCCCGAGCACGTACATCAGGCTGGCGCCGACGTGCACGGTCGGCCCTTCGCGCCCGACCGAGGCGCCGCCGAGCAGGGCCAGCGTGGTCAGCAGCAGCTTGCCGGCGGACACGCGCAGCGACAGGTTGTCCTGCCGGAACGCATCGTCGGGTCGCTCCAGCGCGGCGATCACCTGCGGGATGCCGCTGCCGCGGGTGGGACGCAGCACGCCGTTGGTCAGCCAGGCGAGCAGCGCGAACACGCTCGGCGTGAGCAGCAGCGCCCACCACGGCGAGTGCGCGATGATGCGCTGGAACAGGTGGAAGGCCGCGTCGCTGGCCTTGGCGAACACGATCGCGACCAGCGCGACCGCGACCGCGCCGCCCCACAGCACCGCGCGCTGTTTCCAGCTCTCGTGCGAGAGCAGCGGGTGCACGCGTTGGCGCATGCGCGGCGGTGGCACGGGATCGGGCGACTGCATGTGCGGATTGTCGCATGCGTCGATGGCGCGGGCTCGCGCTGCATCCATCCGTCATGCCCGACACGGTTCGCATGCGGCGCGATGGCTGGGGCCGCGTCCTCGCATGTCGGTGCAGACGTCCACCCGGGCGCAGCGAAAAGTGGCGCGACGGCGCAGCGCGGCCTTGGAAGCAGTTTGCGCGTGCTTGCCCGCCGACGGCGGCACGGCCGCAGTGCGATGGGCCGCGCTCTGCCCGCAGCGCCGATTGCGTGCGATGCGCAACGCGGTCGTGACGGCTGGATGGCACCGTTCCCGTCTGCACATGACCACCCATGGCGGGGGATGTCGCTCGCCGCTGCCACGCTAGGTCCCGCCGTCGCGGTGGCGACGGCACCCGGCAGCGCCCGTTGCAGGCGCGCGAGGCTGTATCCGGCGACCTGGATTCCAGGCTGTGTCGCGACCGCTGCGTCAGCGCAACGCCGGCAGCAGCGCCTGCGGGTCGCCGTCGTTGGGTGCGGCGGGAATTCCGAGCAGTCTGGTCAGCAGCGGATACACATCGACGTTGTCGAACGGCGCCAGCGTCGCGCCCTGGCGGAATGCCGGACCGCGGGCGATGAACACCGCGCGCATCGACGGCAGCGCCGGATCGTAGCCGTGCGAACCGCGCAGGCCGGTGCGCGGTTTCTCCGCGGCGCGCTCGGCCGGCAGCGCGTCCCAGCCCTCGTGCATCTGGCACACGATCGGCGGGACGCGCGGATGGCTGCCGTAGTGCCAGCGCGCCGGCAACTCGGCCTTGCGCCAGCAGTCGTACTGCGGATGCGCGCCGAGCAGCCTGGCCTCGACCTTGGCCTCCTGGCCAGGCCGCGGCGCGATGCCGATCGACTGGCCATAGCTGACCACCTCGGCCTCCTGCATCGACACCATGTCCTCGATGATGAGCACCTGCTGCGCCGGCACCGACGCCATGCCGTGGTCGGACACCACCACCAGGTTGGTGCGCTGCAACTGCCCGCGCTGCGCCAGACCGTCGAGCAGACGGCCGATCGCGGCGTCGACCTGCTCGATCGCCTGCGCGTACTGCGCCGATTGCGGACCGAAGTCGTGGCCGGCCCCGTCGACCTGCTCGAAGTACAGGGTCAGCAGCTGCGGATGCGGTGCGCCGCGATCGTCGAGCCAGCCCAGCGCCTGATCGACCCGCGCGTTCGGCGCGACCTGTTCGTCGAAGGCGTGGCCGCGGCTCGGGCGCACCCCCTGGATCGTCGCCTCGCCGCCCGGCCAGGCCCAATTCGCTGCGGGCAAGCCGGCCTTCTCGGCGCCGACCCAGATCGGTTCGCCGCCCCACCAGCGGCCGTCGCCGACCGCGTCGCGGTCGCTGACCCGGAACGTGCCCAGTAGCGGGTCGCGCATGCTGTTGTGGACGATGCCGTGGTGGTCCGGGCGCAGCCCGGTGACGAGGGTGTAGTGGTTGGGAAAGGTCAGCGATGGATACGACGGCGTCATCCATTGCGCGCGCACGCCCTCGCGGGCCAGCCGGCTCAGGTTCGGCGTGATGCCGCGATCGAGCATGTCCGCGCGCAGGCCGTCGATCGAGATCAGCACCAGCAATGGCCGCTGCGTCGCCGCGCTGGACGCGGCCTGCGGCACGACGGCCGCGGTGCCGGGAGAGGAAGAGGGGGTGGAGGCGCAAGCGCCGAGCAGCAGCGCGGCGCAGGCGCTTGCCAGTCGTAGGGCGAGGGAAGTCATCGGCGCATGATAAAGCGCGCGCGGTGACGCGGCGAAGACATGGTGTGGCGGACGCGCATGAGTGCGCACGCACTGCGGCACATGTCGTCAAGCATCGGGCGCAGGTGGTGAAGCGCCGTCGCTCTGGCGACTGACCGCTTTAGCCCCTCTCCCCCCGGGAGAGGGGTTGGGGTGAGGGTGCGTCGGCACGGGCAGCCTGGTGCGTCCAAACTTTCCAGGCTTCGCCCGTACCCTCATCCGCCCCTTCGGGGCACCTTCCCCCGAAAAGGGGGCCATGGTCCCGGCGGGAGAAGGGAGCGCCAGCGTGCGGCGTGTTCCGCTGACGAATGCCAATCGCGGCACGGCGAGGCTGCTTTAGCCCCTCTCCCCCGGGAGAGGGGTTGGGGTGAGGGTACGTCGGCACGGATGGCTTGGCGTAGCCGAACTTTCCAGGCTTCGCCGTACCCTCATCCCCCCTTCGGGGCAGCTTCCCCGAAAAGGGGCCATGGTCCCGGCGGGAGAAGGGAGCGCCAGCGCGCTGCGATTCAGTCGAACAGCGATGCCGTCGCGCCGTCCGCCGCTGCCGCCCCGCGCCGCTCCAGCGCCAGCAGTGCGGCCTTGGTCGGCAGGCCGCCGCCGAAGCCGGTCAGGGTGCCGTTGGCGCCGATCACGCGGTGGCACGGCAGCACGATCGGCAGCGGGTTGCGGCCATTGGCGGCGCCGACCGCGCGTACCGCGCGCGGCTGCGCGATGTGCTGCGCCAGCTGCGCGTAGCTCCAGGTCGCGCCGAACGGGATGTCGGCCAGCGCCTGCCATACGCGGCACTGGAAGGCGGTGCCGCGTGGCGCCAGCGGCAGGTCGAACGTGTCGCGCTCGCCGGCGAAATAGGCCAGCAGCTGTTCGCGCGCCTCGCGCACCGGCGCCGCGTCGCGGATCCAGTCGGCACGGCCGCGCGCGTCGTAGCGGTTCTCCGGGAACAGGATGTGGCGCACGCCGTCGTCGCCGACGGCCACGGTCAGTTCGCCGATCGGGGTGGCGAAGGCGTCGTAGTACAGGCGGTGCTCAGTCATGGGAAGTCTCCTCGGGTGGATCGCCGGCCAGGTGCCAGAGCTGCAGGACGGCGTAGGCGCGCCATGGTCGCCAGGCCTGTGCGCGGGCCTCGGTGGCGCGTTCGCTCAGGCGCGCGCCGTCGGCGCCGAGCACGCGTTGCAGGACCAGGTCGCCGGCCGGGAATGCGTCGGGCTGGCCGAGCGCGCGCAGGGCGATGTAGTGCGCGGTCCAGGCGCCGATGCCGGGCAGGGCGGTGGCGCGTTCGACGAACTCGGACAGGCGCTGGCCGGCACGGAAATGCAGGCGTCCGACCACCACCGCGGCGGCCAGCGCGCGGAGCGTGGCGGCGCGCGAGCGCGGCAGGCCGATCGCTTCCAGCGGCGCGTCCAGCAGGTCCTGCGGCGCCGGGAACGCGCGGTCCAGCCCGGACGCCTGGCCGGGCCGGTGCGCGCCGTGGCGCTCGACCAGGCGCGCGGCCAGGGTCGCCGCGCCGGCCACGCTGACCTGCTGGCCGAGCACCGCGCGCACCGCCACCTCGAAGCCGTCCCAGCCGCCGGGCACGCGCAGTCCCGGGCGCCGCGCGATCGCGTGCGCCAGCAGCGGTTCGGCGGCCAGCGTGGCATGCACCGCGCGCAGGTCGGCGTCCAGGTCGAAGATGCGGCGCACCCGGCGCACGATGTCCGGGATCGCGCGGGGGTCGGCCGCGGCGATCCGCAGGCGCAGTTCGTGGCGCTGCGGATCGGCCTCGACGCGGATCCGTGTGGAGGCCTCGAGCGGGCCGAGCACGCGCTCGTAGCTGGCTTCGCCGATGCGCTCGATGCCGGGGATCGCGCGTTTGCGCAGGAACGCCAGCATGGCCGGGAAATCCAGCGGCGGGCGGTAGCCCAGGCGCAGCACCAGATCGCCGCCCGGCACCTCGGCGCGCTGCTTGCGGATCGCCGACGGCGGCATGCCGCAGCCTTCCAGGAACGCGGCGTTGAAGCGGCGCAGGCTGTTGAAGCCGGCCGCCAGCGCCACCTGGGTGATCGGCAGCGCGGTCTCGGTCAGCAACTGCTTGGCCAGCAGCAGGCGCCGCGTCGCGTGCACCGCGGCCGGCGTGGCGCCGAGCTGGGCGACGAACACCCGCTGCAACTGGCGTGCGCTGAGTCCGACGTCGCTGGCGAGGCGTTCGACGCCGGCGTCCTGCAGCGCGCCTTCGGCGATGAGCGCCAGCGCGCGCCGCACCGATTCCTCGCCCAGATGCTGCTGCGCTTCCGGCGACAGCTCCGGCCGGCAGCGCAGGCACGGCCGATAGCCGGCCGCGGCCGCGGCGGCGGCGCTGGGGTAGTAGCGCACGTTGCTGCGCTTGGGCGCCGGCGCCGGGCATACCGGCCGGCAATAGATGCCGGTGCTGCGCACCGCGGTGAAGAACACGCCGTCGAAGCGCGCGTCGCGGGCCTGGCGGGCGCGGTCGTAGAGGGCGTGGTCGGCGGTCGCTGCGTAGGTCATGGCGCCAGTCTAGTCCGCCCCGGCGGAGCGGACTCGCCGTTTTCGGACATGGATGGTCGGCATGGATGCGGCGGCCATGCCTGCGCCGCGACCGCAGGCAGAGCCGGTTTAGGCGCAGTTGGGAAGCGGATGCGCATCGGCACTAGACTAGGACCGCGCGCTCCCGGGTGCGCCGTCTCTCCACTGCGGATCCCGTCGCTTGCCTTTCCCGTCCAAAACCTGGTGGTTGTCGCTGTGCTGCGCTGGCCTGTTGTCGTGCCAGCAGGGCGCGCCGTCCGCCGGCAGGACCGTGGCCGACAGCCCGCTCGGCGACGGCGAGCACATGGTCTCGGTCGGCGCGCCGCCGCCCGCGCCCGCGCGGGCGCCCGCCGCCACGCCCAAGCCCGACGCGGCCAAGCCCGATGTCGCCAAGCCCGACAGCGGCGCTTGGGACGAGGCGGCCCTGGAGAACGGCGAGGCCTTCGTCAGCTGCGACACCGACTACGCGGCCGAGGCCGGCGACGGCGAGCCGCTGGCCGGGCTGGACCGGCCGACGCTCGAGGCGGCGCTGGCGCCATGCCGCGAGCGCGGGCTGCTGCGGGTGCGCTACGAAGGCAAGATCAACGCCGGCTTCGCCGCCATGGTGCAGCGCCTGGCCGAGGTCGCCACCCACGCGGGCATCGGCAAGCGCGTGCTGGATCTGGATTCCAGCGGCGGCCAGGTCGAGGCCGCGATCCGCGCCGGCGACGCGATCGGCGAGTCCGGCTGGACCATCTGGGTGCGCGAAGGCTCGATCTGCCACAGCGCCTGCGTATTCGTGCTCGCCGCCGGCGACAACCGGCTGATCTCCGGCAAGGTCGGCATCCACCGCATGATGCGGATCAGTTCCACCGCGACCTCGCGCGCCGAACTCAACCGCGAGTTGCAGGAGGTCTACGGCAACGTCAAGGACTACCTGGAGCGCAACGGCGTGGCGGTGTCGGTGGCCGACCTGATGATGACCGTGCCCAACCGCAGCCTGCGCCTGCTCAGCAACGACGAACTCAAGCAGTACGGGCTGGACGGGACCAACGCGGTGCAGGACGACCTGGAGCGGATCAAGCAACTGCGCAAGTGCGGCGACGACTTCCTGCGCCGCAAGGACGCGTTCCTGATCGCGTTCGACCACGAGTGCAAGGCCAAGGGCGTGGACCTGGAGACATTGACCGCCTGCGGCCAGGCCCTGAAGCAGCGCTTCGGCTTCCCCGACCAGGCCTGCCCGGCGGAGAGCCCGCTGTCGGAAATCGACGTGGCCACGCTGCCGCTGGCCTCGCCCGGCGCCTGAACGCCGGCTGCGCCGGCGCGCCGCTGCGCTGCGGTGTTCACGCCCCCGGCACCGCGGCGGCGCTAGCGTCCGCGCCATCCACTTCGGGAGCGTGCAGATGGCGGTCGGAACCAAGCTGATGGTGCGGCTGTATCTGCCGCCGGCGTTGCTGGTATTGGGCGGTTTCCTGGTCGCCGAACTGCTGCTGCACTTCGCCAGCGGCGCGTATGCGCAGCCGCTGGCGCGCACCGCCTCGCTGCTGAGCCTGGCCGGCCTGCTGGGCGGTACCGGGTGGGCGCTATGGGCGAGCTGGCGCGCCTGGCACCGGCAGCGCTACGCGGTGCCGGTGAGCGCGGCGGCGCCGGGCGAGGAGCCGTGAGCGCTCCTGCGCCGGCGCGCGCGGCCGGCGTAGACTGCGGCCCCCGCCGCTGCCACGCCGCCTGAGCGATGCCCACCCCGATGCCCTTGTCGACCCGCCTGCTGGCGCCGCTGCTGAATGCGGCGGCATTCGCCGTAGCCGCGCAACCCGCTGCCCAGTCCGCTGCCCCGCAGCCTGCCGCTGCCCAGCCCGCCGCCGCCGCGCAGTCCGCCGTTTCGCCGCCTGCGGCCGCCCAACCTGCCGCGCCCAAGCCGGCCGCGTCCAAGCCTGCTGCGCCCGCCGCGCCGGGGCCGCTGTCCAAGCAGGACGCACAGATGGCGCAGGCCGGGCTGCGCGCCGCGCAACTGGTCGATGCCGGACGCAGCGGCGAGCTGTGGGATGGCGCATCGGCGGTGGCGAAGAAGGCGGTCGCGCGCGAGGCCTTCGTGCGCCAGGTCGATGCGGATCGCGCACGGCTCGGTGCGCTGCTCGGCCGCGGCGTGGCCAGCGTCGCGCGGGTGCGCTACGCGGCGGGCTCGCAGGTGCCGCCCGGGGTCTACGTCAACATCAGCTTCCCCAGCCGCTTCGCCAACGCGCCGCAGCCGGTGCGCGAACTGGTCTCGCTGCGCCTGGACGACGACAAGACCTGGCGCCTGGTCGGCTACCACGTCGGCCCGCCGAACTGAATCGGCCGCGTTCGCCGTTCTGCTGCTTCCGCCACTGCCCGAGGTCTCCATGAGTATCGAAATCCGCATGTTGGCCTGGGCGATCCTGCTCGGGATCGTGCAGCTGTTGCTGGCCGCCGCGTTGGTCACCGCGCAGCGCGGCATGAAGTGGAATGCCAGCGCGCGCGACGCGCCGCAAGCGCCGCCGGCCGGCGTGGCCGGGCGCCTGGAGCGCGCGTTGCGCAACTTCCTGGAGACCTTTCCGTTCTTCGCCGCCGCGGCGGTGGCGGTGGTGGCGATGGACAGGGGCAGCGCGCATACCGCACTGGCGGCGCAGTTGTATTTCTGGGCGCGGCTGGTCTACGTGCCGCTGTATGCGGCGGGCGTGCCGTATGTGCGCAGCCTGGTGTGGGCGGTGTCGCTGTGGGCGATCCTGCAACTGGTGTGGGCGCTGCTGTAAGACCGCGCGTGCGGCGTTGCGCGCGGCCATGCGCCGCGGCCGCACCGCAGCGGATGCGCCAGGCGCTGCGCTGCGACCGTTTGCCGCAGCGCTGATCCAGATCAATGCCGCGCCGCGCGGCGGGTTTATGCTGGCCGCGTCCGATACGGGAAGCGCAGCAATGCATGTGGATATCGCCATCGTCGGTGCCGGCCCGGCCGGCCTGTGTTTCGCCCGCTCGCTCGCCGGCAGCGGGCTGTCGCTGGCGCTGATCGAGCCGCAGCCGCGCGCGGCCCTGGCCGAGGCCGCCTTCGATGGCCGCGAGATCGCGCTGACCCACGCCTCGCGCACGCTGCTGGAACAACTGGATCTGTGGTCGCGGATCGATCCCGATGCGATCTCGCCGCTGCGCGATGCGCGGGTGATGAACGGTTCCTCGCCGTTCGCGCTGACCTTCGCCGCGAGCCAGCGCGACCGCGGCGACCTGGGCTGGCTGGTGCCCAACCACCTGATCCGCCGCGCCGCGTTCGACGCGGTGCAGGCGCAGCCGGGCCTGACGCTGCTCGACGGGGTCTCGGTACAGGCGCTGCATTGCGACGACACGCAGTCCACGCTGCGCCTGTCCGATGGCCGGACACTGCGCGCGCGCCTGGTGGTCGCGGCCGACAGCCGTTTCTCCAGCACCCGGCGCATGCGTGGCATAGGCGCGCAGATGCGCGATTTCGGCCGCAGCATGCTGGTGTGCCGGGTCAGCCACGAGCGCCCGCACCAGCACACCGCCTGGGAGTGGTTCGGCTACGGCCAGACCCTGGCGCTGCTGCCGCTGCGCGGCAACCAGGCCTCGGCGGTGCTGACCCTGGCGCCGGAGCGCGCGCAGGCGCTGATGCAGATGGACGAAGCGGCGTTGGGCGCGGAGATCAGCGCACGCTTCGAGCACCGGCTCGGCGCGATGACGCCGCTGGTGCGGCCGCAGGTCTATCCGCTGGTCGCGGTGTACGCGCAGCGTTTCGTCGGCAAGCGTTATGCGTTGATCGGCGATGCCGCGGTCGGCATGCACCCGGTGACCGCGCACGGCTTCAACTTCGGCCTGCAGAGCCAGGCGCGGCTGGCGCGCGCGCTGCACGCGGCGGTGGCGCAGGGCGGCGACATCGCCGCACCGGCCTTGCTGGCCGGCTACGAGCGCGGCCACCGCCTGGCCACGCGGCCGCTGTACGAGGCGACCAACGCGATCGCCGCGCTGTACACCGACGACCGCCTGCCGGCGCGCGCGCTGCGCAACGCGGCATTGCGCGTGGCCGACCGGGTGGCGCCGTTCAAGCGCGCGATCGCCGCGCATTTGACCCAGCGCGGTGCGGTGGGCGCGCGTTGAAGGTGGGGCGCGCGCAGGACTCCGGAGAAGGCAAAAGGTAGCTCGTCGCGCGGCGAGTGGCAGCGACAGCAGCGCCCCGGGTTGGCGCCGCCATGTGCGCTCTTTCTCGTCCGCCTGCACACACCACTGTAGGAGCGGCTTCAGCCGCGACAGGCTTCTCGGGAAGGCCTGTCGCGGCTGAAGCCGCTCCTACAAAAAGCCAACGGCGCCCAGATGCGGGATCACCCCATCATTTGGCGCACCGATGCCAGCGGTCTGTGGATTGGCGAAGCACTGTGGGAGCGACTTCAGTCGCGACGGGCTCTGCCGGGAAGGCCCGTCGCGACTGAAGTCGCTCCCACAAGATGCGATTGCCCGGATGGGGGCGAGAAACCCGCTAGCGCTATGGCGCGCGAACGAGGCGGCGTTCCTCAGCCCCGGCGATGAGGCAGGCGAGGGCCGCCTGCACGTCGCCCGAGCGCTGCGCCGCCTCGATCGGCGCGATGGCCCAGTCGCAGCCGGCGCGGCGCAGGTGCAGGCGCCAGTCGCCGCGCCAGCTGTCCAGGTCGTCCAGGCCCAGGGCGATCGCGCCGCCGCCTTCGGCATGGCCGCCGCGGATGGATTGCGACAGCCAGAACGGCCGCGCCGCCTCGGGGTCGATCGACAGACCGTACACGTCGTGCAGCGGGTCGTCCGCCGACGGCGCGATGTTGCGCGCGCCGATGTCGATCAGCATGCCGCGGCCGCCCTGTGCGGCGGCCAGGAACGCGCCGTGCAGGCCGCGCCGCCTGCGTTCATGCCTTGCCGATCACCCGGATCTGCACGTCGTCCAGCGCGACCACCTGGCCCGCGTGGATCTTGCAGGCCTTGCGCAGCTCGACTTCGCCGTCCACGCGGACCTGGCCTTCGCTGATGACGGTCTTGGCCGCGCCGCCGCTGTCGCACACGCCGGTCAGTTTCAACAGGTGCTTGAGTTCGACGTAGTCGCTTTCTAACTGGAGATCGATGGTCTGCATTGGGGGACGCTGTTCGGAAATCGGCGCTCATTGTCGGTCATTCGCGGGAGAAACGCTCGGACTTCGCGCCGCGGCGGGCGTTGCGGACGCTCTGCGTGCGCCGCAAGCCAGCGGCTGCGGCGCTCACTCGCGCTGAAAACGCTCGGCTTCGTCGAGCAGCAGGCTGGCCTTGCGCAGGCTCGATCCTCCCAGGCTGTCGTCGACGATCCGTTTCAGCCGTGGACGGCCCGGATGCCGCGAACAGCGATAGAACCCCACGCTGAGCGCGATGCCCGCCACGCCCACGCCGAGCCCGATCCACACCACCGCCGCCGCCCTCGCCAGCAGGTCGATGCCGGCCAGCGCGCCAAGCACCATCAGCACCGGCACCCACAGCAGCCACCACGACAGCCCGCAGACCACGCCGCTGCCGACGTACCAGCGGCGGGTGTGCGCGATCCGGCGCTGGATCTCCAGCACCGGCGCGCCGTAGTCGATGCGCAACAGCCGGCCCAGCACGATGCCGGCCATCGCCACGGCGAGCACGCCGTAGGCATGCACCGCTACGCCGGCGGCGATCAGGTGCGCCGGCAGCGCACCGCCCCGGCTCCACAGCAGGCCGGCCAGGGCGATGCAGCACAGCCCGAACGGCAGCTGCAGGAGTTGGCCCCACAGCAAGGGGCGCAGGCTGCCGCGCACGCGCTGCAGGTTGTGCTGCAGCAGCAGTTGCACCTGCAGGCGGTCGTGGCGCTGCAGGCGCAGGTCCAGCGCCTGCCAGGCGTGTTTCAGTTCGTCGGGATGCATGGCTCGGGTCCTGTGTGGTGGGTCAGAGTTCGTCGCGGAGGCGCTGCTTGAGGCGGCCGATCTTGGTGGAGACGTTGCTTTCGCCGATGCCCAGGATCTCGGCGATCTCGCGCTGCGGGCGATCGTCCAGGTACAGCAGCGCCAGCGCCCGCTCCAGCGGCGGCAGCTGCGCGATGAAGCGATACAGCGCCTGCACCTGGCGCTCGCGCTCCGGGTCGGCGGCGTGCGGGTCGGCGATGTCCAGGTCCTGCAGCGGCAGCGCCTGGCGGTGCGCGCGGCTGCGCCCGCGCAGGTCGCCGATCGCCACGTTCAGCGCGATCCGGTACAGCCAGGTGGGGAACGGCCGCTGTCGGTCGTAGCGCGGGAAGGCCCGCCAGGCCTGCGTGGCGATCTCCTGGATCAGGTCGGCGCGGTCGTCCGGGTGCCGGCAATAGCTGCCGGCCACCTTCGCCGCAATGCCGCGGTGCGCCTGGAACAGCGTGGCGAAGTCGGCCGGGGGCGGTGCGGCGGGGGCGGGAGCGTCGGGCATGGGGCGGGTCGCGAAGGGGTCTGGAAGGTGGTTCGCGGCAGGGCGGGATTTCTCACGCCTGAACGGCTCCGTTCACCCGGTTTCGACATGCGGCCCGCCAAGGCGCACAATGTGCTTCTTTGCGCCTGCCGGTTCTCTGCGGCGCCTCCGGAGTCTCCCATGTCCCAAGATACCCCCGCGCCGCTGCTGTTCGCAGATCTCGGCCTCTCGCCTGCTGTGATGAAGGCCGTCACCGACGTCGGCTACGAGTCGCCGTCGCCGATCCAGGCCGCCACCATCCCCGCGCTGCTGACCGGCCGCGACCTGCTCGGCCAGGCCCAGACCGGCACCGGCAAGACCGCCGCGTTCGCGCTGCCGATCCTGTCGCGGCTGGACTTCAACCAGCGCAAGCCGCAGGCGCTGGTGCTGGCGCCGACCCGCGAGCTGGCGATCCAGGTCGCCGAGGCGTTCCACCGCTACGCCGGCGCGATCCCCGGCTTCCAGGTGCTGCCGGTGTACGGCGGCCAGCCCTACGTGCAGCAGCTGTCGGCGCTCAAGCGCGGCGTGCACGTGGTGGTGGGCACCCCGGGCCGGGTCATCGACCATCTCGAGCGCGGCACCCTGGACCTGTCCGAGCTGCGCACGCTGGTGCTCGACGAAGCCGACGAGATGCTGCGCATGGGCTTCATCGACGACGTCGAGGCGGTGCTGAAGAAGCTGCCGGCCTCGCGCCAGGTGGCGCTGTTCTCGGCGACCATGCCGACCGCGATCAAGCGCATCGCGCAGACCTATCTGAACGATCCGGCCGAAGTCATCATCGCGTCCAAGACCACCACGTCGGCGAATATCCGCCAGCGTTACTGGGCGGTCAGCGGCCTGCACAAGCTCGACGCGCTGACCCGGATCCTGGAAGTGGAGCCGTTCGACGCGATGATCGTGTTCGCGCGCACCAAGGCCGCCACCGACGAGCTGGCGCAGAAGCTGCAGGCGCGCGGCCTGGCCGCCGCGGCGATCAACGGCGACATCCAGCAGTCGCAGCGCGAGCGGGTGATCCAGCAGCTCAAGGACGGCAAGCTCGACATCCTGGTCGCCACCGACGTGGCCGCGCGCGGCCTGGACGTGGAGCGGATCAGCCACGTGCTGAACTACGACATCCCGTACGACACCGAAAGCTACGTGCACCGCATCGGCCGCACCGGCCGTGCCGGCCGCAGCGGCGAGGCGATCCTGTTCGTCAGCCCGCGCGAGAAGGGCATGCTGCGCGCGATCGAGCGCGCCACCCGGCAGCCGATCGAGGAGATGCAGTTGCCGAGCGTGGACGCGGTCAACGACCAGCGCGTGACTCGCTTCATGGAGAAGATCAGCGAGACCATCGCCAGCGGCGGCATCGACACCTACCGCGATCTGCTGCAGCGTTTCGAGACCGAGAAGAACGTGCCGATGGTCGAAGTGGCCGCGGCGCTGGCGCGCCTGTTGCAGGGCGACACGCCGCTGCTGCTGGCGCCGGAGCGCGCGCGTCCGCCGCAGACCGAGCGTTTCGAGCGGCCCGGTGCCGAGCGCCGCGAGCGCGCCGACCGCGGCGAGCGCACGGAGCGTCCGAAGTTCGAGCCCAAGTTCGACCGCGAAGCGCGCCCACCGCGCCGCGACGAAGGCGAGCGCGCGCCGCCGCGTGCGCCGCGTCCCGCGCCGGCCGGGCACGGCCCCGACTACGACTACCAGCGCGACGTCGGCAGCTTCGAGGCGCCGCGCCGCGACAAGGCGCCCAAGGCGCCGCGCGGCGAGCCGGAAGTGGGCATGGAGACCTACCGCATCGAGGTCGGCCACCAGCACGGGGTCAAGCCGGCCAACATCGTCGGCGCGATCGCCAACGAGGCCGGCCTGGAAAGCAAGTACATCGGCCGCATCGACATCCACGACGACTACTCGGTGCTGGACCTGCCGGCGGACATGCCGCGCGAGCTGCTGACCCACCTGAAGAAGGTCTGGGTGTCCGGCCAGCAACTGCAGATGCGCAAGCTCGACGGCGACGATGCCGGCGGCGCCAGCGCGCCGTTCAAGCCGAAGTTCGCGCGTGCCGCCGGCAAGCCCGGCGGCCGCCCGAACGCGGCCGGCCCGCGCCCGGCCGGCGCCGCCACCCGCATCGCCGACCGCGCCGGCGAGCGCCCGCCGCGCAAGGGTCCGCCGAAGCGCTGAGGGGCCGGGATTGGGGATTCGGGAGTGGGGATTCGTCCCCGCTTCCGCTTTTCTGTCCCAACCCTCGCTACTGCTTCGGATCGCAGTAGCCCGCTTTGCGAATCCCCAATCCCGAATCCCGAATCCCCGCTCAATGTCCATCCGCCTCAACAAGCACATCGCCGAGACCGGCTACTGTTCGCGCCGCGAGGCTGACCGGCTGATCGCCGCACGACGCGTCACCGTCAACGGCATGCCCGGCGGGGTCGGGTCGGTGGTGGGCGAGGGTGACGACGTGCAGGTCGACGGCCAGCCGCTGCGCGCGCGCGCCAAGCAAAAATCCGGCCGCCGCCACGTCTACATCGCGCTGAACAAGCCGGTCGGGGTGACCTGCACCACCGAGAGCGAGGTCAAGGGCAACATCGTCGACTTCGTCGGCCACGAGCAGCGCATCTTCCCGATCGGGCGCCTGGACAAGGAGTCCGAGGGCCTGATCCTGATGACCAGCAACGGCGACATCGTCAACGAGATCCTGCGCGCCGAGAACCGCCACCAGAAGGAATACCTGGTGGCGGTGAACAAGCCGGTCACCGACGAGTTCCTGCGCGGCATGGCGCGCGGGGTGCGCGTGCACAACGAGACCACGCTGCCGTGCCGCACCGCGCGGATCGCCAAGTTCGGTTTCCGCATCGTCCTCGAGCAGGGCCTGAACCGGCAGATCCGGTTGATGGCTGCCGCGTTCGACTACCGCGTCACCCAGCTGCGCCGCGTGCGCATCGACAACATCAAGCTCGGCGCGCTGAAACCGGGGCAATGGCGCAACCTCACCGAGCAGGAACTGCGCGGCCTGCTGCCGCAGCGGCAGGACTGGTAAGCCGGGCCGCGCGCCTTCACTGGCATCGGCGGCGATTTTGGCGATACTCGCCACGCAATCCGCCGCCGGCCGCCCGCTCCCGTGATCAAGCCACCCAAGCCCGACAACGAAGCCGACCGCCTGCGCGCGCTGCACGCGTTGCGGATCCTGGATACCGAACCCGAAGCGTCCTACGACGACCTGGTCGGCATCGCCGCCAGCCTGTGCGATACGCCGTCGGCCCTGATCTCGCTGGTCGACGCCGAGCGCCAGTGGCTGAAATCGCAGCGCAACGTCACCCTGCTGAGTGCGACGCGCGACGACTCGTTCTGCGGCCACACCATCCTGACCCCACAGCAGGTGATGGTGGTCAACGACGCGGCGGTGGACCCGCGTTTCGCCTTCAATCGATTGGTCACCGAGGTCGGCGTGCGCTTCTACGCGGGCTCGCCCCTGGTCAACAGCGACGGGCTGGCGGTGGGCGCGCTGTGCGTACTCGACCGGCGCCCGCGCACGCTCGAGCCGGAGCAGGTGGTGGCGCTGCAGGCGCTGTCGCGGCAGGTGATGCAGCTGATCGAACTGCGCCGCACCAGCCATGCGCTGGCCCTGCAGCTGCGCGAGCGCGACTGGTACGAGCAGCAGCTGGCGCAGTACCAGTCCACGCTCGAATCGCTCAACGCCGACCTGCTCGAACAGTCCCGCACCGATCCGTTGACCGGGCTGCTCAACCGGCGCGCGTTCGCCACTGCGCTGATGGTCAACGCGGAGGCGGCGCGGCTCAGCGCCAGCCCGCTCAGCGTGGCCCTGCTGGACCTGGACTACTTCAAGAACATCAACGACCTGCATGGCCACGACAAGGGCGATGCGGTGCTGCTGGCGTTGGCGGACATGCTGCGCGCACGTGCGCCGGCGGGCAGCCTGGTGGCGCGCTACGGCGGCGAGGAGTTCGCGGTGCTGATGCCGGGCCTGGACGCCGCTGCGGCCATGCACGAATGCGAGACGCTGCGCCAGGAGACCAGCCTGCTGCAACTCGGGGTGCCGTTGACCGCCAGTTTCGGCGTGGCCGTCTACCAGCCGGAGGAGAGCGCCGAGCAGTTGCTCAAGCGCGCCGACCTGGCGCTGTACCAGGCCAAGCGCGCCGGCCGCGATTGCGTGTCGCTGGCGGAGTGAACCGCGCCGGCGAGGCGCGCTCACTCCAGCGCGTTCTTCGCTTCCGACGTCGCCAGCAGTTCCGGATGCCGCAGCGGCTTGTCGCGGGTCAGCAGCGGATGCAGGAACACCGCGCCCAGGATCACCGCCACACCCAGGTAGAACAGCGCGGTGAGTTGCTTCTGCTCGTCCAGCAGCACGATCGCGAACATGATTGCGTAGACCGGTTCCAGGTTGGTCACCAGCTGCACCGCGTAGGCGCTGAGGCGGCGCAGCGCGACCAGCGCCAGCGCGAACGGCAGCAGCGTGCACAGCAGCGCCAGCGCCAGCAGCAGCGCGGTGTCGTGCAGGCTGGGCAGCACCAGCAGCGGCCCGCTCAGCGCCGGCAGCACGAACGGCAGCAGCGGCGCCAGCAGGGTCAGGGTCAGGGTGCCGGCGCCCAGTTCCAGCGCGGTCACGGTCAGCGGGTCGGCATGGTCGACCAGGCGCTTGTTGAGCGAGCCGAACGCGGCGACGAACAGCGCCGACACCGCGCCCATCGCCACGCCGGCGCGCATCCCGTCGGGGACGCCGCCGACCACCAGCGCCACGCCCGGCAACACGGCCAGGCCGAACACCAGTTCGCTGGGACGGAACGGACGCTTGGCCACCCATGGCTCGATCACCGCGGTGAACACCGGCGCCAGCGCGATGCAGGTCGCCGCCACCGAGGCGTTGGCCAGCTTGATCGCGCCGTAGAAGGTCAGCCAGTGCAGGCCGACCAGCGCGCCGACCGCGGCGTAGCCGAGCAGCAGTTTCGGGGTCAGTGCGGCCAGTCCGCGCCACACCCGCGGCAGCAGCGCCAGCGCCGCCACCACCATCAGCATCCGCCACCACACCAGCGGCAGCGCCGGCAGCGTAATCAGCTTGCCGAGGATCGCGGTGATGCCCCACAGCAGCACGCAGAAATGGATTTGCAGTTGGGCTTTGGTGGTGGGGTGCAGGGGCATGCGGGTATTGTCGCGCGTTGGGCGCGGGATGGGGACTCGGACTCGGACTCGAAAATCAAAAAACGCCTTTGCAGGCGCTTTTTTGATTTTCGAGCTGGATCGCGCCAAGCGCTGACAGAGCCGCTGTTACGAGTCCCGGGTCCCGGGTCCCGAGTCCCGATCAACACCTAGCTCAGCCAACAACGCCATCGCCGCGGCCGGGTTGCGCTCCTTGGCGGCGCTGATGAAATACACGAAGACCTCGCGCGGTTTGGCCGCGGCCATGGGCGTGCCGGCATGCGGCAGCGTGTCCGGGTCCTCGCCGCGGCGCCAGGCCTGCACCTGCGCCGCCCAGGCACGCAGTTCCTTGGGCGGGTAGCCGTGGGCCAGGTTGGCGCGGCTGCGCATCAGCCGTGCGTAGACGAAGTCGGTACCGAGGTCGGCGAAGGACGGGTAGTCGGGCGAATCGGTGAACACCGTGGCCACGCCGTGGGTGCGGGCCAGGTCCAGCAGGCGCGGGCCGACGCTGGCCGGGTCGCGCACTTCCAGCACGTGCCGCAGCCGGCGGCCGCCGCCTTGTTGCGGCAGCAGGTCCAGGAACACGGCGAGGTCGTCGAGGTCGAGCGTGCGCCCATGCTCGAACTGCCACACCAGCGGGCCGAGCTTTTCGCCGAGGGTGACGATGCCGCCGATGAAGTCCTCGACCTGCGCACCGGCGCCGGCCAGCCGGCGCATGCCGGTGATGCGCTTGGGCGCCTTGGCCGAGAACAGGAAGCCCGGAGGCGTCTCGTCACGCCAGCGCGCGTAGGTATCCGGCTTCTGCGTGCCGTAATAGGTGCCGTTGATCTCGATGCTGTTGACGTGGCGGCTGGCGTATTCCAGCTCGCGGCGCTGCACCAGCCCCTGCGGATAGAACATGCCGCCGCGCCACGGCGCATAGGTCCAGCCGCCGATGCCGACGCGGATGCCGTCGGGTGCGGCCGGGGCGGAGTCGAAGAGATCGTTCATGCGGGAGCACCGGCAGCGGGCAGGCTGCGATTGTGCCGCAGCACCCTGTCGTCGCGATGTGCGCTGTCGCCGGTTTCACCGCGCCACGGCGCGGTGCGATGCGCTGTGGTGTGATGCGCTGCGAGCGTAGCGTCCATACGCTGCTGCGCGGCAGCATGCAGCCGCTGACCGCGGCGACGTCGGCATCGCGTGAAGCGATGCCAGCGGCATGCGCGCATCGGCCGCAAGCCGGCGGCCGACCTCGGGCGTCTAGCCAGCCACCGCCGAGCCCGCCAACGCGGCGCCGACGCGGGCACGCTCGGCGTCCATGTCGGCCAGCGGCCGTACCTCGATGCTGCCGAAACGCGACCACGGGAAATGCGCGGCGATGCGCATCGCCTCGTCGTGGTCGCGGGCATTGATCAGGTTGAAGCCGGCGAGCAGTTCGCGGGTCTCGGCGAACGGGCCGTCGGTGATGCGCGCCTGGCCTTGGCGCGTGCGCAGAGTGCGGGCGTTGGCCACCGGCTGCAGTTGTTGCGCCAGCACCAGCGTGCCGTCGGCCTGCAGCGCATCGGCATGCTGCAGGCAGCCGTGCATCAGCCGGTCGTATTCCTCGCTGGGCAGGGACTGCAGCAGCGATTCGTCGATGTAGATCAGCAACAGGAATTGCATGGGGGCGACCGGACGGGGCGGGAGGCGCACATGATCGCGCAGCGCGGCGCGGAGGCGTGTTGCGGTGCCGCATCCGGCCGCCGCCGCAAACTATTTTTTGCGGGCATGTCGATCTGCGCGTTCCCGGGACGTCGTACCCCATGAACGGCCCGGCCACGGGGCCGCACCCAGGAGTGAACCATGAAAGTGATGGTGCTGGTCAAGGCGACGGCCGATTCGGAGGCCGGGCAGTTGCCCAGCGCGGAGGAATTCCGCGCGATGGGCGCCTACAACGAACAACTGGTCGAGGCCGGGATCATGCTCGCCGGCGAAGGCCTGCATCCGAGCGCGCGCGGCCGCCGCGTGCGCTTCGCGCCGGGGCAACGGCAGGTGATCGATGGGCCCTTCGCCGAGACGCGCGAGCTGCTGGCCGGGTTCTGGCTGTGGCAGGTGCGCTCGCTGGACGAGGCCACCGAATGGCTCAAGCGCGCGCCATTCGAGGCGGGCACGGAGGTCGAACTGCGCCAGGTCATGGACATGGAGGATTTCGGCGCCGGCTTCACGCCCGAACTGCAGCAACAGGAACACCGCCTGCGCGAGCGCATCGGCAATGCCGATTCAGCCGCGTCATCCCGCATCCACACCGAGGAGAACACCCGATGAAACTGATTCCTTTCCTGAGCTTCGATGGCGCCGCCCACGAGGCGATGGCGTTCTATGCGCAGGCGCTGGGCGGCAGCGTCGTGTCGGAGGCGACCTACCGCAACCTACCGCCCAGCGAGAACATGGACGGCTGCGGCGAGATGCCGCCGGAGACGCTCGATCAGGTCGCGCACAGCCAGCTCGAGGCCGGCGGCGCGGTGCTGATGGCCGCCGATGGCCCGTCGCCGCCGGGCGCAGGCAGCACCACCATCAACGTCGAGGTCGACTCGGTGGAGGACGCCGAGCGGATATTCGCCGCGCTCAGCGCCGGCGGCGAGGTCAGGATCCCGATCGGCGAGACGTTCTGGGCGCATCGCTGGGGCATGCTGGTCGACCGCTACGGCAAGCCGTGGATGGTCAACTGCATGAAACAGCCGTGACCGCCGCACCTTCCCTTTTTTCGTTCGAGGAAAACCGACCATGTCCGATTCGCCGCAGATGATCTTCGTCAACCTGCCGGTCCGCGACCTGGAGGCCTCCAAGGCCTTCTTCGCGGCGCTGGGCTACAGCTTCAATCCGACCTTCACCGACGCCAACGCCGCGTGCATGGTGGTCAGCGACAGCATCTTCGTGATGCTGCTGACCGAGGCGTTCTTCGCCGGCTTCACCAGCAAGCCGATCAGCGATGCGCGCGCGGGCACCGAGGTCATCACCGCATTGTCGGCGCCCAGCCGCGAGGCGGTCGATGCGGTGCTGGCGAAGGCGCTGGCCGCCGGTGCGCGCGAGCCGCAGGCGGCGCGCGACTACGGTTTCATGTACCAGCGCGGTTTCGAGGACCTCGACGGCCACCTGTGGGAGTTCGCGCACATGAGCGGCGAGCCGGGCTAGGGCGGCGCCGCGGCCGTGCGGCTTGTGCCGCGCCGCGACCGGTGCTCTGATTCGGCGCATGGATAACGCGCTCACGCAACGGCTGGAGACGGTCTGGCGCATGGAAGCGCCGGGCCTGATCGCACGCTTGACCCGGCTGCTCGGCGGCGACGTCGGCCGTGCCGAGGAACTGGTGCAGGACACCTGGTTGGCGGCGCTGGAGCGCTGGCCGGTGCAGGGCATTCCCGACAATCCCGGAGCGTGGCTGATGACCACCGCGCGCAATCGCGCCATCGACGTGCTGCGCCAGCACCAGCGGATCGCCGGGCAGCATGCGCAGTGGGGCGAGCTGCTGGAGCCGCAGCCGCTGCCGGCGCCGGACGACAGCGATGCGCTGGAGGACGACATCGGCGACGACCTGCTGCGGCTGATGTTCGTGGCCTGCCATCCGCTGCTGCCGGCGGACGCGCGGGTGGCGCTGACCCTGCGCCTGCTCGGCGGCCTGAGCACGGAAGAGATCGCGCGCGCCTTCCTGCTGCCGGAGCCGACCATCGCCCAACGCATCGTCCGCGCCAAGCGCACGTTGGCGCAGAAGCAGGTGCCGTTCGAGGTGCCGCGGCAGGCGGCGCTGCCGCAGCGGCTGGCGTCGGTGCTGGAGGTGATCTATCTGGTGTTCAACGAGGGCTATGCGGCCAGCGCCGGCGACGACTGGATGCGGCCGGCGCTGTGCGAGGAAGCGTTGCGCTTGGGCCGGGTGCTGGCGCATCGCATGCCGACGTGGCCGCAGGTACACGGGCTGCTGGCGCTGATGGAACTGCAGGCCTCGCGCAGCGCCGCGCGGGTGGGTGCCGACGGCAGTCCGGTGCTGTTGCCCGAGCAGGACCGGGCGCGCTGGGACTGGCTGCAGATCGCGCGCGGCCAGGCCGCGCTGCAGCGCGCGCAGAGCCTGGGCGGTGGCGACGACGCCTACGTGCTGCAGGCGGCCATCGCCGAATGCCATGCCTGCGCGCGCCGCGCCGAGGACACCGATTGGGCGCGGCTGGCGGCGCTGTACGCGCGGCTGGCGCAGTTGCATCCCTCGCCGGTGGTGGACCTCAACCGTGCGGTCGCGGTCGCGCGCGCCGAGGGCGCGCCTGCGGCCTGGGCGCTGCTGCAGCCGCTGCGCCAGGACCCGCGGCTGCGCGACTACGCGCCGCTGGCCGCGGCCTGCGGCGATGTGCTGCAACGCCTGGGGCGGACCGACGAGGCCCGCGCAGCGTTCGCGCAGGCGGCCGCGCTCAGCGCCAACGCGCGCGAGAAGCAGGCGTTGCTGGCCCGGGCTGCGGCGCTGTAGCCCGGCACTGCCGCGCAGGCCCGGTGCTGGCCTACACTCGGTCCTGCGCTGCGGCGCATGGCGGGGCGCGGGAGATGGCGTTCCCGGTTGACCGCAGTGACTGCAACGTCGGGGCGTGCGCAGCGCCATGCGCGCTGCGGCAGGTCGTGTCGGAGTGGCCATCGGCGGCGCGTTGCGCTGCGGACGCCGCGCGCGGCGCCGGTAGCGGCGTCTTTCTTTGATTTCAGGAGCGATGGATTTGAAAAGCATGTCGATGGGCTGCGGCCTGCTGCTGGCGATGAGCGCCACCGCGCAGGCGCAGGCGCCTGCCCCGGTGGAGGCGGCGTTGCCGCCGGCGCTGCAGGATCTGGATGCGCGGGTCGAACGGGTCCGCAAGCAGTTCGACGTGCCGGGCATCGCCATCGCCATCGTCAAGGACGGGCAGGTGGTGCTGGAGCGCGGCTACGGCGTGCGCGAACTCGGCAAGCCGGAGCCGGTGGACGCGCAGACCCTGTTCGCGATCGCCTCCAACACCAAGGCCTTCACCGCCGCCTCGCTGTCGATCCTGGCCGACGAGGGCAAGCTCAAGCTCGACGACCGGGTGATCGAGCATCTGCCGTGGTTCCAGATGTCCGACCCGTACGTGACCCGCGAGATGCGCCTGCGCGACCTGCTCAGCCACCGCAGCGGGCTGAGCCTGGGCGCCGGCGACCTGCTGTTCTGGCCGGCGACCGGCTACAGCAACGAGGAGGTGGTGCGGCGCCTGGCGCAGGTGCCGCTGAAGGGCGGCTTCCGCGACCGCTACGCCTACGACAACATCCTGTACGCGGTGGCGCAGAAGGTGATCGAGCAGGTCTCCGGGCAGTCCTACGCCGAGTTCGTGCGCCAGCGCATCTTCGTGCCGGTGGGCATGAGCGGCGCACGCATCAACAGCGATCACCTGCAGCCCGGCGATCGCGCCGCGGTCGGCCATGCCAAGTTCGACTTCCGCGAGCTGCGCACGGTGCCGCCGCTGACCTGGTCGAACAATGCCGGTGCCGGCGGCATCTACGCCAACGTGCACGACATGGCCAAGTGGATGCAGGTGCAGCTCGACGGCGGGCGCCTGCCGGCGGCCGGCGGACAGGAGCGGCGCCTGTTCAGCGCGCAGCGACAACAGGAGATGTGGCAGGTGATCACGCCGATCGCCATCGCCGAGCCGAGCGTGCCGGAGCTGCTGCCGGCAAAGCCCAACTTCGCCGGCTACGGCGAGGGCTGGAGCCTGAGCGACTACCGCGGCAACAAGCTGGTCTGGCACACCGGCGGCTGGCCCGGCATGGTGTCGCGGCTGACCCTGGTGCCGGAGCGCAAGCTGGGCGTGATCGTGCTGACCAACCAGGAAGTCGGCGCGGCGTTCAACGCGCTCACCCTGCAGGTGCTCGACGCCTATCTCGGTGCGCCGGCGACCGACTGGACCGCCGCCTACGCCGCGGCGGTGGCCAAGGCCGACCAGAAGGCCGACGAGGACTGGAGCAAGCACCAGGCCGCGCGCGACGCCACCTCCACGCCGTCGCTGCCGCTGGCCGGCTACGCCGGCACCTACCGCGATCCGTGGTACGGCGACGTGGCGATCGTGCAGCGCGGCAAGCAGCTGGAACTGCGCTTCAGCAAGACCGCGCAGCTGGTCGGCACGCTGGAGCACTGGCAGCACGACACCTTCATCGTGCGCTGGCGCGACCGCTCGCTCAACGCCGATGCTTTCGTCAACTTCGCGCTGACGCCCGACGGCAAGGTGCGCGAGGTGCGCATGGACGCGATCTCGCCGCTGACCGATTTCAGCTTCGATTTCCAGGATCTGTTGCTGACCCCGGTCGCCGACGCGTCGTGAGCGCGGTGGTGCCGATGCTCTCGCACGTGCATCTGGGGGTGAACGATTTCCCGGCCGCGTTCGCGTTCTACGCGCCGCTGTTGCAGGTGCTGGGGCTGCAGCTGACGTTCCGCGACGAGGTGCGCGGCTGGGCCGGCTGGACGGCGCCGGACGCGCCACGGCCGTTGCTGCTGATCGGCCGCGCCTTCGACGGGGAGTCCGCCATGCCGGGCAATGGGCAGATGCTCGCGCTGCAGGCAGCGAGCCGAGCGCAGGTGGATCGCTGCCATGCATTGGCGCTGGCCCACGGCGCGCGCTGCGAAGGCGCGCCCGCGTTTCGCGCGCACTACCACCCGGACTACTACGGCGCATACTTCCGCGACCTGGACGGGAACAAACTGTGCGTGTGCTGCCACCGCACGGAATGAGTGCGGTGGCTGCTGCGCTGCTGTTGGTTGCTGCCTCGTTTCCAGATGGCCCACCGCGTCAGAAATAGACGCCGACCGCCCAGCCGATTGGTTGTAGGAGCGGCTTCAGCCGCGACCCCGAAGCCGGAAGGCATCCGGCTTCGGCAGCAGTCGGGACTGAAGTCCCTCCCACAGGGAGCCGGACCGGCCGTGCGATGGCCTTTCGGCACGCGCAGCTTGGTTGTGGGAGCGACTTCAGTCGCGACATCGAAGCCGAAGACCGTCGGCATCGGTGGTAGTCGCGACTGAAGTCCCTCCCACAGGGAGCCGAACCGGCCGTGCGATGGCCTTCGGCACGCGCAGCTTGGTTGTGGGAGCGACTTCAGTCGCGACATCGAAGCCGAAGGCCTTCGGCTTCGGTGGCAGTCGGGACTGAAGTCCCTCTACAAGAAGCCATACCGCGGCAGCACCGGCCCATGGATGCCCGCGCAGCGGCAAGCAGTGGCGATCGATCATCCGGCGTCGGCACCGATGTCGCCGCGCGCCAGCGCGAAGCCCTCGTCCCGCCAATCGATGACGCCGCCGATCGTGCCAGCCTATTCGACCACCCATCTGCGGTATTGCCTGCAGGATCGCCGGGACGGGGTGCAGCTGGCCACGCGTTGCGCGCGCGCCGCATCGTTGCTCAGCGCTGTGCGGCGGGCGGGCCCAGCGAATCGCGCAGCAGCAAGCGGTACGGCAGGGTCTCGCAGGCCGCCGGCTGCGGCGCGCGCAGCCGCGCCAGCAGCAGTTCCAGCGCGCGCCGGCCCATCTGCTGCAGCGGTTGCTGCACCGTCGCCAGCGCCGGCGACACCTGTTGCGCGACCAGGGTGTCGTCGAAGCCGCAGATCGACAGGTCGGCGGGCACGCCGAGCCCACGCAGGCTGGCGCTGCGCAGCACGCCGGCGGCCATCTCGTCGTTGGCGGCGAACACCGCGCTGGGCCGGCGGCGCTGCCCGAGCAGGCGCTCGCCGGCTTCGATGCCGGAGGCGAAGTCGAAGCGGCCCGGCGCCACCAGGCGCTCGTCGTAGGCGATGCCGGCGGCTGCCAGCGCATCGCGATAGCCGGCCAGGCGCCACTGCGTCGCGCCGTGGCCGGGCAGGCCGCGGATGTGGGCGATGCGGCGATGGCCGAGCCGCACCAGTTCGCCGACCAGTTCGCGCGCGGCACGCCGTTCCTCCAGGCGTACGCCGGGCCAATGGCGCTGCCGCCGCGGCGAGATGCAGGCCAGTGCGATGCGCTCCGCATCCAGGCGCCGCAGCAGCGCGTCGTCGTCGGTCAGCGGCGGGATCAGCAGCAGGCCGTCGATGTGCTGGTGCCGCGCCAGTGCGACCAGCGCATCGGCGTGGTCGGGGCGGCTGCGGTCCACCGGCGCCAGCATCAGCGTGTAGCGCTGCGCGCGGCAGGCCTCGAGCACGCCGTTCTGGATCTCCATCTGGTAGTACGAGGGATTGTCGTAGACCAGTGCCACCGCGTAGGAGCGCTGCCCGGCCAGGCTGCGCGCGGAGGGGTTGGGCTGATAGCTCAATTGCTGCATGGTCTGCTCGACCTTGCGCCGGGTCTGCTCGCGCACGTTGGGCTCGCCGTTGATGACCCGCGATACGGTCTTCATCGAGACGCCGGCGTGCGCGGCGACGTCCTCGATGCGCAGGCCCTGCGTCGCGCGTTTGCTCATCGCGTCGCGCCCGCCGCCGGTGCCGCCCAGATGAAGCTGGCGATGCTGCGCGCCGGCAGGGTGTAGCGGAAGCCGCGTGCGCCATCGGCCACCGCCACGGTGCGTTCGCGGTCGGCGCTGTTGACCGCCACCAGCACTCGCGAGCCGTCGGGATTCAGGAACGCCACGTTGTCCACGCCTTCGCCGCCTTCGCTGGAATCGATGCGCCAGGCCTGCGGCCGCACGAAGCGGCTGGCATGGGCGAGCGCATAGTACTCGTCGGTGCGCACCACGCGCTCGCCGTCCGCGGCGATGTCGACGACGCCGCGACAGGTGTCGCAGCCACCGGCATGCGGACCGCCCTGCAGGTCCAGCGCAAGGTTCCAGAACAGCACGCCGCGCGCGCCGTGGCGCACCGACTGCACGATCAGCCGCCGCGCCTGCAGGGTCAGGCCGCCGCTGCGCAGCGGTTCCCAATCGCCGCCGGAACACTCGGTCATGTAGGCGTCCTTGTCCGGGTAGGCCGCCTGCACCGGGCTCTGCGCGGCGGGATCGCCGGCATAGCAGTGCCACGCGACGGCGGCGACATGACGCCGCGCCCGCGCATCGACGAGCACCGCCAGCGGCTCGTGCGGCTGGTCCCAATTGTGGTCCCAGTCGAAGATCAGCGGCGGATCGCGGCGCGCGTCGAGCAGCGGGCCGAGGTGGCGGCCGATCAATTGCGCGCGCTGGCTCGCCTCCAGGCGCATGCCCGGATAGTCCTTGGGGGTGAAGCCGGGTTCGTTCTGCAGGGTCAGGGCGAAGATCGGCACGCCGGCCTGCGCATAGGCATCGACGTAGCGCAGCAGGTAGCGGGCGAAGGCGTCGTAGTACTCCGGCTTGAGCGTGCCGCCGATCAGGCTGCCGCTGGTCTTCATCCACGCCGGCGCGCTCCACGGCGAAGCCATGATCTTCAGCTCGGGATTGATCGCCAAGGCCTGCCGCGCGATCGGCAGCACGTCGTCGCGGTTGGGAGCGATGCTGAAGTGCGCCAGCGCCGGGTCCGGCGCGTTGTCCGGGGTATCGTCGAGGCTGTAGTGGCGGCGCGAGAAGTCCGAGGCGCCGATGGTCAGCCGCGCGAAGCTCAGTCCCAGGCCGCCGTCGGCGCGCCCGAACAGTTCGCGCATCAGCGCGTCGCGGCGCGGCGGCGGCAGTTGCTGCAGCACCCAGGCCGAGGCATCGGTGATCGATGCGCCGAAACCGAGCATGCGCTGGCGCCGCGCCGCGGCATCGATGCGGATGTCGGCGTGCGCCTGCGTGGTCCAGGTCGCGGCCGGCGCCGGGGCGAGCGCCTGGCGATGATCGTGGGTGGTGATCCAGACCTGGATCGTATCGGCCGGCGCTGGTGGCGTGGCCACGGCGAGGCTGCAGCAGACGCCGAGCAGGGCGCCGCAACAGGCACGTGCAGCGCCTCGCCGGGTAGCGCGCGCGGCCGCGAAACGCCGCGCAAACCCCGTGTTGCGCCGCAACGATTCTATGCGGCGCGACGCCGCATCGGCGAAGAACGTCATGAATTTGCGTGGCTGCGGCATTGCGCGCTCCTACCGGGATTGACCGCACTGGATACAGCGCGTATGACAGCGCTGTCAAAAATGCCGGGAGGGGCAGCACATGAAGGGGATGCAGGAATTCTTCGTCGCCCGCGCACGCCGCGGCGTGCCGGCACGGCGGCTGCTGGCCGTGGCCTGTTGCATCGCCGCGCTGCAGCAGGCGCACGCGCAAACCGCCAGCCCGGCCGTGCCGGCGCAGCAGGACACGGTCGGCACGCTGGACGCGGTGCGCGTCACCGGCATCCGCCATGCCATCGAGACGGCGGTGGAGACCAAGAGCGAATCGTCGCTGATCGTGGAGGCGATCTCGGCCGAGGACATCGGCAAGCTGCCGGACGTGAGCATCGCCGATTCGATCTCGCGGCTGCCGGGCGTGGCCACCCAGCGCGTGGACGGGCGCTCGCAGGTGATCAACATCCGCGGCATGTCCGAGCAGTTCGTCGGCACCACGCTCAATGGTCGCGAACAGGTCAGCACCGGCGACAGCCGCGGCGTGGAGTTCGACCAGTTCCCGGCCGAACTGATCAACGCGGTCACCGTCTACAAGACCGCCGACGCCGCGGTGATCGGGCAGGGCCTGTCCGGCACCGTGGACCTGAAGACGATCCGCCCGCTGGACCTGGACGAGCGCCGCATCGTGGTCAGCGG
This sequence comes from Xanthomonas sp. CFBP 8443, assembly GCF_025666195.1. NCBI lineage: Bacteria > Pseudomonadati > Pseudomonadota > Gammaproteobacteria > Lysobacterales > Lysobacteraceae > Xanthomonas > Xanthomonas sp. CFBP 8443. The sequence goes on along the minus strand of NZ_CP102592.1, from coordinate 3,371,778 downwards.
CAACGGCGAGAAGAATTCCTTCGGCAAGCTCGGCGACGATGGCCACGACACCGGCTACCGCGCCGCGGCGTCCTACGTGGACCAGTTCGCCGGCGACACCATCGGCGTGGCGCTGGGCGTGGCGCGGCTGAATTCGCCATTCCAGGAAAAGCACTACAAGGCATGGTGGTGGGGCAATCCGGACAGCTGGGGCGCCACGCAGCCGGGCAAGCCGCCGGGCGCGGTCGCGCTGCAGGGCTCCGAAGCCTGGATCAAGTCGCGCGAGCTCACCCGCGACGGTGTGATCGGCACGCTGGAGTACAAGCCGAACGAGCACTTCCACAGCGTGCTCGACGGCTACTGGTCCAAGTTCGAGCAGAACGAGACGATGCACGGCGCGATGTGGTCCAACGCGCCGGACTTCAGCAACGCGCTCGGCCAGCAGGTCGCCTATCGCGACATCGTCACCAGCGACCGCCAGGGCGTGCCGATCATCACCCAGGGCACCCTCAGCGGCGTGCAGCCGGTGCTGCGCAACGACCGCAACGACCGCGAGGACAAGCTGCTCTCGGTCGGCTGGACCAACACGCTGCGCTTCGCGCCCTGGGCGCTGAGCCTGGACCTGAACTACTCGCGCGCCGAGCGCCGGCAGTCGCAGCTGGAGACCTACGCCGGGATGGCCGATCCGCAGGACATCGGCTTCGACCTGCCGCTGAGCAACGATTTCGCGCGCTACTCGCTCGCCGACCTGGCCGATCCCGGCGCGGTGTATCTGTGGGACCCGCAGAAGTGGGGGCACGATGGGCGGGTAGAGAATTCCTGGCAGAAGGACGAGATCAAGGCCGGCCGCCTGGAGTTCAACTACGACGTCGACACCGCGCTGGTGCGCAGCTTCGACCTGGGCGTGAACGTCAACCGGCGCAGCAAGGACAAGCGCGCCGATGTGTACTTCGCCGACCTGCCGGGGCGCACGCCAACCCTGGTCGACCCGTCGCTGCTGTATGCGCCAACCTCGCTGGGTTTCGCCGGCATCGGCGACATCCTCAGCTTCGATCCGCGCGCGCTGCTGTCGCGCTACTACGACGTATCCTTGTCGGAGAGCAACGACGACCTGCGCAAGGACTACGTGGTCGAGGAGGACGTCAACACCTACTACCTGCGCGCCAATATCGACATGGACCTGGGCGAGCGCGTGCGCGTGCGCGGCAATGCCGGCCTGCAGTACATCAGCACCGACCAGTCGTCGACCGGCTTCAACGCCAGCGGCGGTGCGGTGGTCGGCGCGCAGACGCTGGGCGCGCGCTACCACGACGCGCTGCCGAGCCTGAACCTGGTGTTCGACTTCGGCGACGGCTGGATGGCGCGCCTGGGCGCGGCCAAGCAGCTGATGCGCCCGCCGATCAACTACCTCAGCGCCGACGCCAGCGCCGCGGTGGACACAACCACCGGACTGTGCAGCGGCAGCGGCGGCAACCCGACCTTGCAGCCGTACCGCGCCGATGCGCTCGACCTGTCGCTGGAGAAGTACTTCGGCTCGGCCAGCTACGTCAGCCTGGCGCTGTTCTACAAGGACCTGCAGACCTACATCTATCGGCAGAACCTGACCTGGGACTTCACCGGCTACAACCCCGACGGGCAGACCCCGGTGTCCAATATCGGCACCTTCAGCACCTGGGCCAACGGCAGCGGCGGCTACATGCGCGGCATCGAGTTCGCGGCCAGCGTCACCGGCGACGTGTTCAGCGAGCGCCTGGACGGCTTCGGCGTGCAGGTCAACGGCTCCTACACCGAATCGTCGATCGACCCCGATCCCAGCGACAACTCGCCCGGCACCGACACCATTCCCGGCCTGTCCAAGATCGTCGCCAACGCCACGCTGTTCTACGAGAAGCACGGGTTCGGCGCGCGCGTCAGCCAGCGCTACCGCGACGCCTACCGCGGCGAGTACGGATCGCTGTTCGGCCAGCGCAGCTACCGCAACACGCTCAGCGAACGCGTCACCGACCTGCAGCTGAGCTACGACTTCCCGGACAGCGGCAGGCTCAAGGGGCTGTCGTTGATGTTCCAGGTCAACAACCTGACCAACGAGGCGTTCCGCACCGAGGTCAGCGCCGCCGGCATCGCGTCGACGGTGTTCTTGCCGGAGGAATACACCGAGTACGGCCGCCAGTACCTGCTCGGCTTCCGCTACAAGCTCTGAACCGGCGGCCGCGTACGCCGCACCGGGCGCCGCGCTGCTGCGCGGCGCCCGGCCGCCCATCGATGGAGGAAACCGCATGTCTACACCGCACCCCTGGGCCCGCGCGCTGCTCGCCGCCGCCAGCCTCGCCGCCGTGGCCGACGCCGCGCCGCCGGCCGCGCAGGATCCGGCCAGCGAGGCGCGCATCGCGCAGATCCTGGGCGGCATGACCCTGGCGCAGAAGGTCGGGCAGATGACCCAGGCCGAGATCAAATCGATCACGCCCGAGCAGGTGCGCCAGTACTACATCGGCTCGGTGCTCAATGGCGGCGGTTCGTGGCCGGGCAAGAACAAGCACGCGCGGGTGCAGGACTGGCTGCAGCTGGCCGACGCGTACTACCAGGCGTCGATGCGCACCGATGCGCAGGTGCCGATCCCCATCGTCTGGGGCACCGATGCGGTGCATGGGCACAGCAACGTGTACGGCGCCACGCTGTTCCCGCACAACATCGGCCTGGGCGCGGCGCGCGACCCGGCGCTGGTCGAGCAGGTCGCGCGCGCCACCGCACAGGCCAGCCGCGCCACCGGCATCGCCTGGGCGTTCGCGCCGACCCTGGCGGTGGCGGAGAATCCGCGCTGGGGGCGCACCTACGAGAGCTTCTCGTCGGACCCGGCGCTGGTGCGCAGCTACGCCGCCGCCTACGTGCGCGGCATGCAGGGCCGGCTCGGCGACGATGCCAGCGTGCTGGCCACCGCCAAGCACTACCTCGGCGACGGCGCCACCGAGCACGGCCGCGACCAGGGCGTGGCGCGGATCGACAAGGTGCGGATGGTCAACGTGCACGGGCAGGGCTACTACGGCGCGATCGAGGCCGGGGTGCAGACGGTGATGGCGTCCTACAGCAGCTGGAACGACGTCGGCGCCGGCGTCGACTACGGCAAGATGCACGGCGCAGAACCGCTGCTGACCGGGGCACTGAAGCAGAAGATGGGCTTCGACGGCTTCGTCGTCTCCGACTGGAACGGCATCGGCCAGGTGCCGGGCTGCAGCAATGCCAGCTGCGCGCAGGCGATCAACGCCGGCGTGGACATGGTGATGGTGCCCGACGACTGGAAGGCGTTCATCGACAACACCGTGGCCCAGGTGCAGTCCGGGCAGATCCCGCAGGCGCGTATCGACGATGCGGTGCGGCGCATCCTGCGGGTCAAGCTGCGCGCCGGGCTGTTCGCGCACAAGCCGTCCGCCAGCCGCTACGCCGGGCGCGAGGATGCGCTGGTGCAGCGCGACCTGGCGCGGCGCGCGGTGCGCGAATCGCTGGTGCTGCTGAAGAACGAGCGCAGCGTGCTGCCGCTGCGCCGCGGCCAGCGCCTGCTGGTGGTCGGCAGGCGCGCCGACAGCATCGCCGACCAGGCCGGCGGTTGGTCGCTGACCTGGCAGGGCACCGACAACGGCAACGCCGATTTCCCCAATGCGCAGAGCATCCTGGCCGGCTTGCGCGAGGTCGGCGGCGCCGCGCAGGTGCGTTATGCCGAGTCGGTTGCCGCGGCGCAACCGGGCAGCTATGACGCGATCGTCGCGGTGATCGGCGAAACCCCGTATGCCGAGGGCAGCGGCGACATCGTCGCCTCCAGCACCATGGCGCACAGCCAGCGCCACCCGGAGGACCTGAAGACGCTGCAGGACGCGGCCGCGACCGGCAAGCCGGTGATCACCGTGCTGTTGTCCGGGCGGCCGCTGTACGTCAACGACCTGCTCAACCTGTCGCAGGCCTTCGTCGCCGCCTGGCTGCCGGGCAGCGAGGGCGGCGGCGTGGCCGACGTGCTGTTCGGCGGCGCGCACGATTTCCGCGGCCAGCTGAGCTTCCCGTGGCCGGCGCAGGCCTGCCCGCCGCCGGTGGCGCCGGCCGATCCGGCGCGTCCGCCGCTGTTCGCGGTCGGCTACGGCTTGCGCTACGCGCGCGGCGGCCGCGTCGGCGCGCTGCCGGTGCAACTGCCGGACAATTGCGGCGCGGCCACTACGCTGCCGGTGTTCAACCTGCGCGATGCGCCGCCGTTCGCGCTGAAGCTCGCCGCGCGCGGCCAGGAGCACGCGCTCGGCGCCGATCTCAACACCGCGCTGCAGTGGCCGCAGCCCGAGCCTGCGCTGAGCGTGCGCACGGTGCAGGTCAACACCCAGCAGGACGCCAAGCAGGTGACCTGGCACGCGCCGGCGCGGCTGTTCGCCAGCAGCCCCGGTGGCCAGAACCTGACCGCGATGGCGCAGGCGCACGCGGCGCTGCAGTTCGACGTGGTGGTGGAGCACGCGCCCAGCGCGTCGGTGACGCTGCGCCTGGGCTGCCTGCGCGGCTGCGGCGACGGCATCGACATCGGCCCGCTGCTGGCCGCTGCCGGCAGCGGCAAGCGCACCGTGACCGTGCCGCTGGCCTGCTTCGCCAAGCGCGGCGCCGACCTGGGCGGCATCGACATGCCGTTCGCGATCGATGCCGATGCGCCGTTCGCGGCCGCCTTCACCCGCATCGAGATCGTCGCCGGCGCCGCGGATGCGGGCGACGCGGTGCAGTGCCAGTAGCCGCGCTGCGCAGCGCAAGCGGCCGCGGCTAGGTTGCGAGCCGGGGATGCGCGTGGCGCCGCCCGGCCCGCGCATGCGTGGCGAAGCGCGCCGGATGTCGGCGGTTCCCGTTCGCGGACGCCGCCGTCCGCGCTCTGCGCTCTGCGCTTGACGCGCGATAGGCTACCCTGGCGCCCCGTTGGTCGTTGGCGTTTTTCGATGTTCCGCTGGTTCGAATCCCTGATCGAGGTCTTCCCGAAGGTGGAGACCGAGATGCCGCCGCGCGGCGTGGCGCGCTTCTACCTGCATTACCTGCGTCCGCTGTGGCCGCTGCTGCTGGCCACGCTGGTGGCCGGGCTGCTGCTGGCGCTGGTGGAAGTGGCGATGTTCGACTTCCTCGGCCGCATCGTCGACATGCTGGCCGAGCGGCCGGGGCCGGAGTTCTTCCACCGCCACGGCGGCGAACTGCTGTGGATGGCCGCCATCGTGCTGGTGGCGCGGCCGCTGTTCGTGGCGCTGCACAACCTGCTGGTCAACCAGGCCATCGTGCCCGGGCTGAGCAACCGCTCGCGCTGGCTGATGCACAACTACGTGGTGCGGCAGAGCCTGGGTTTCTTCCAGAACGACTTCGCCGGGCGCATCGCCAACCGGGTCATGCAGACCGGCACCTCGCTGCGCGAGTCGGCGGTGCAGATGGTCGATGCGCTGTGGTACATCGCCGTCTACACCGGCAGCGCGCTGTGGCTGTTCGCCCAGGCCGACCCGTGGCTGATGGCGCCGCTGCTGGTGTGGCTGCTGGTCTACGTGGGCCTGATGGTGTACTTCGTGCCGCGGATGAAGGAGCGCGCGTGGATCGCCTCGGATGCGCGCTCCAAGGCGATGGGCCGCATCGTCGACGGCTACACCAACATCGCCACGCTGAAGCTGTTCTCGCATGCCGGGCGCGAGCAGAGCTACGTGCGCGAGGCGATCGGCGAGCTGGCGGCCAAGCACCGCCGGCAGACCCGCATGACCACGGCGATGGACACCGCCATCGCCGTCGCCAACGGCTTCCTGATCGCCGCCACCTGCGCGCTGGCGCTGTGGCTGTGGAGCCGCGGCCAGATCAGCGTGGGCGCGATCACCCTGGCCACCGGCCTGGTGATCCGCATCCACAATATGTCCGGCTGGATCATGTGGACGGTCAACGGCATCTTCGAGGACATCGGCGCGGTGCAGGACGGCATGGAGACCATCGCGCAGCCGGCGCAGGTGCAGGACCGCGCCGACGCGGTGCCGCTGCGCGTGGAGCGCGGCGACGTGCGCTTCGAGCACATCCATTTCCACTACGGCAAGCGCGGCGGGGTCATCGCCGGGCTCGACCTGCAGGTGCGCGCCGGCGAGAAGATCGGCCTGGTCGGGCCGTCCGGCGCCGGCAAATCGACCCTGGTCAACGTGCTGCTGCGGCTGTACGACCTGGAGAGCGGACGCATCCTGATCGACGGCCAGGACATCGCCGCGGTCACCCAGGAAAGCCTGCGCGGGCAGATCGGCCTGGTCACCCAGGACACCTCGCTGCTGCACCGTTCGATCCGCGACAACCTGCTGTATGGCCGGCCCGACGCCAGCGAGGCGCAATTGCGCGCCGCGGTGGCCAAGGCGCGCGCCGCCGAGTTCATCGAGCAACTGGTGGACGGCGAGGGCCAGCGCGGCTACGACGCGCAGGTCGGCGAGCGCGGGGTCAAGCTGTCCGGCGGCCAGCGCCAGCGCATCGCCATCGCCCGCGTGCTGCTCAAGGACGCGCCGATCCTGATCCTGGACGAGGCGACCTCGGCACTGGATTCGGAAGTGGAAGCGGCGATCCAGGACAGCCTGGACGAACTGATGGCCGGCAAGACGGTGATCGCGATCGCGCACCGGCTGTCGACCATCGCGCGGATGGATCGGCTGGTGGTGATGGACCTGGGCGCGATCGTCGAAACCGGCACCCACGCCGAACTGGTCGCGCGCGGCGGCCTGTACGCACGGCTGTGGGCGCGGCAGACGGGTGGGTTCGTAGGAGCGCGCTAGCGCGCGGCGTCAGCGCATTCGCGCTGTCGCCCCCACAGTTTGCTACGCAAACCGTGGGCCCCGGCTCACCATCTCCCACATCCCCCGCGCCTGTCGGCGCGCCCCCCTTGACTCAAGGGGGGCTTTTCTCCAGTTGGATCGCGTGAGGTCATCGGGCGCGGGGAACCGCTTTTACGAATCCCCAATCCCGAATCCCGAATCCCCGCCGCTCACTGGATCGGTTCGTCCAGCATCAGCTCCCGCACGAACCGCACCGGCGGCGCGCCGTAGGACAGCACCTGGTCGTGGTAGGCCTTCAGGTCGAAGGTGTCGCCGAGCTTGGCCTGCATCGCCTTGCGCAGGTCCAGGTGTTCCTGCACGCCGACGAAGTAGGTCGGCAGCTGTGCCGAGGTCAGCTGCGCACGCACCCATTTGCCCTCGGCTTCGCTCTGCTGCTGGAAGGTGTCGTGCACCATCAGTTGCATGGCCTGTTCCTTGCTCCAGTTGTCCACGTGCACGCCCTGGTCGAGCAGGGCGTTGGCGAGGGTGCGCAGGTAGAACTTCAGCTGCACCAGGTGGAACAGCGGGTCGTTGTCCAGGTAGCCCTGCTCCTGCATCATCCGCTCGGTGTACACCGCCCAGCCCTCGGCGAACACGCCCGAGCGCAGCACGCCGCGCAGGGTCGAGGGGAACTTGGCAGAGTGCCAGCCTTCCACGTAATGGCCGGGCACGCCTTCGTGGATGCTCAGCAGGTGGATCATGCGGCCGTTGTATTCGCGCAGGAACGATTCGGCCTGCTGCGCGCTCCAGTCGTCGGGAATCGGCGACACCGCGTAGAAGGTCTTCAGGTTCTTGTCCAGCGGGCCGGGCGAGTCGCAGTAGGCCACCGCCACGCCGCGCTGGAACTCTGGCATCAGGATGATGTCCACCGGCGCGTCGGGCAGGGTCAGCAGGTTCTTGCTGCGCACGAACTCGGTGGAGGAGGCCAGCGAGGCCTTGGCATCGTCGACCACCTTGTCGCGCGCCGGATGCTGCGCATAGGCCAGCTCCAGCGCCGCCTCGATCGCGGCCTGCTGCTGCGCGTCGCTCGGCGCATCGACCAGCGCCGGCGCGTTCGGGGCGTCCTTCAGCACGGTGCGGGCGATGCCGTACATCTCCTCGCGCACGCGCTTGAGCTCGGCTTCGGCGCGCTGCTTGATCTCGGCGCGCGACAGCGAGGAATTGAGCGCGAACTTCAGCTTCTGGTCGTACTTCTCCGCGCCGATGCGGAAATCGCCCTTGGCGTTGGGCACCAGGGTCTTGTCCAGCCAGGTCTGCTGTTCGGCCACCGCCTGCTTCAGCCCGTCGATCGCCGCCTGCAGGCGCTGCGCGTCGGCTTCGGGCAGTTCCTTGACGTGCGGGACGATGAAGGTGTCGACGATGCTGAGGATGCCCTGGTTCTGCTTGGCCACGGTCTGCGCGTTGATCAGCGGCACCCGTGCCGGGTCCAGGTTGGCGCGCGCCTGCGCGAACAGCGCGGGGATCTTCTCCATGCGCGCGGTGGCCGATTTCAGCCGCTCCGGCAGCGGCGCGAATTCGCGCGCCATCAGCCCGTAGATCGCGCCGCCGGCCAGGCCGTTGTAGACCTGCGGATCCCAGGCCCAGCTCTGCGCCACCTCGCTGTTCCAGATGTCCGACTGCAACTGGTTGCGCAGGATCGCCGCGTCCACCTGGTTCTCGCGCGAGAGCTTGGCCACGTCCAGCTTGTCCAGTTCGGCCAGCAGCTGCTTGCTCGCGTCCAGGCTCTTCTGCCGGCCGGCGGCGCTGAGGTCGTCCAGTTCGCTGTCGTAGCGGTGGTCGCCGGTCTGGGTGGCGCCGACCGGGGACAGCTGCATCCAGGTGTCGACGGCGCGCTTGGACAGCGCGGCGAAGGCGGTGTCGGCGGCCGGGTCGGCGGCCGCGGCGGCGCTGCCGGGCGCGGCGGCGGATGGCGTCGTCGGGGCATCGGCGGGTTTCTGGCAGCCGGCGAGGGCGGCGAGCAGGGCGGCGGCGAGCAGGTGCTTGCGCATCGGGGTTCCTGTAGTGGGTCGATCCGCCAGCATAGGCGGCCGCCGCTGCGCGCGCACCTGCCGTTGGATTACCCTTGCGCTTCTTCTTGGTCCTCGGAGTGCAGGGATGAACTACTCGGGCAGCTGCCATTGCGGCCGCATCGCATTCGAACTGGAAACCGAGGCGCCGATCGCCGAGGTCTACGATTGCAACTGCTCCATGTGCCGGCGCCGCGGCGGACTGCTGTGGTTCGGCGCGCGCACGGCGCTGTCGCTGCGCAATGCGCCGGAGGCGCTGGGCACCTACCGCTTCAATCGCCTGCACATCGACCATCATCATTGCCCGGATTGCGGCATCGCCCCGTTCAGCGAGGGCACCCACCCCAAGACCGGCGAGGCCACGGTGGCGGTCAACGTACGCTGCCTGCCGCAGGTGGATCTGACGGCGCTGCAGGTGCACAGCGTGGACGGGGCGAGCCTGTGAGGGCGCGGCCCTTGCACTGGGGCGTGCTGTTGCTGGCGTTGGCCGCGGGCGGTTGTTCCAAGCACGCCGACAGCGCCGGCGGTGCGGCCGAAGCGTCCGCGGCGGCACCGACCGCGGATGGACGCGCGGCGATGCTGGCCTACGAGCACGACGTGAGCGTGCAACTGCCGGCGGCGCAGATCGAGGCGCGGCTCAAGCAGGCCCAGGACAGCTGCCTGAGCGGGCGTTTCGGCGTCTGCAACGTGCTGTCGGTGGAACAGCGTGGCGGCGAGCATCCGCAGGCCTCGCTGAGCGTGCGCATCGTGCCCGCTGGGGTCGAGCCGCTGATCGCCCAGGCCGGCAGCGGCGGCGAGATCGGCAGCCGCAGCACCCGCGCCGAGGATCTGGCGCAGGCGGTGCAGGACAACGCCGCCCTGCAGCAGCGGTTGCAGGCCGAGCAGCGGCGGCTGCAGGAGTTCCAGCAGCGGCGCGACCTCAGCGTGGCCGACATGATGAGCCTGTCGGCGAAAATGGCCGAACTCGACACGCAGCTGCTGGCGGCAAGTCAGGACGCGGCGCAGCATCGGCGGCGCATCGAGACGCAGCGGCTGACCCTGCAGTTCGCCACGCCCGACGGCGAACGTGGCCGCAGCGAGATCGGCGAAGCCTTCGCCGACACCGGCGCGATCTTCGCCTCCGCCACCGCCTGGGCGATCCGCGTGATCGCGGCGCTGACCCCGTTCCTGCTGCTCGGCGCGGTGCTGTGGTGGCTGATCGCCTGGCTGCGCCGGCGCCGCAGGCGCGTCTAGGAAGCTGGCGCTCTCTATCACTTGTAGGAGCGGCTTCAGCCGCGACGGGCTCTACCGATGAAGCCCCTCGCGGCTGATGGCCCGAGGCCACCCAAAGCCGCTCCTACAGTCCCCCGGCAGCCGTCCTTCGGCAGCCGAGAGAGAACGCGCTAGCCTTCGTCCTGCTCGAACTCCACGATCACTTCCAGGTCGAAGGCCAATGCCTCCACCGCCTCGCGCAACTTCTGTGCAGTGGCCAGGTTGCCGGCCTCGATCTCGACCTCGTGGGTGCCGGGACCCTGGTCGTCGGGCAGCCCGGCGGAGCTGGAATCGTCGTCGTCCATATGGTTCATCAGGTCGTCGATCTCCTCGACGTGCTCGATGCCTTCCAGGCTGCCGAGCAGGTTGATGATGGCGCGGGCGTCGTCTTCGCTGCCGGTGATGCGGATACGGAGCAGGGGCATGGGCCGTTCTCTGGGTAGGGGAAGGCAAGGCTAGGCAGGCGCCGGCTAAGGCGAAGTGATGACGCCTCAGGATGCGCGCGCGGCCTGCTCCGGCACCGCCGCGTCGAGCACCGGCGACAGCAGCGCGTCGGCCGCGGCGCGCAGCATCGCCGGGGCGATGTAGTGGCGATGCGCGCGCGCGATCGTGGCCATGTACAGGCGCCCGAACCAGTTGCGGCAGGCCACGCGCGTGTCCAAGCTCAGTTCGACGCTGCCATCCTCGTCCAGTGCCACGCCCACGCAACTGCGGAACAGCAGATGGCGGTCGTCGGCGCCGAGCAGCACCTGCGCGCGCCGGTCGTGCGCGGCATGCGCCTGGTCCAGCACCGGGAAGCGGCCGGCGAACAGGCGCTCGCGCTGCGGCGACAGCAGCGAGGACACCGGACAGCCCAGCGGCGAGGTGCGCAGCCGCAGCGGCGCGACCAGCGTGTTGCGGATCCGCATCAACCAGGTCACGCCGAGCGGCGGACGCTGCATGAAGCCCTCCAGCAGCGCCACCATCAGCGCATGCGCGCCGCGCTGGTGCACCTGGTGCGCCTGCAGCCGCAGGCGCACGCTGTCCTGATGATCGTGCGCCGGCAGTTCGCGCCACAGCAGCGAACCGGGCACCGGCTGCGGGTGCGCACGCACCGCCGCCAGCCGCGGCGCCAGCGCGACGAAGCCGGGCGGGTGCCGCCAGCGGCCCAGCGCCTGGCGCAGGCGCCCGCTGAGCGCGCGCAGGCTCGCGCACCAGGCCAGCCGGCGGCTGCCGGGCGAGGCCGACAGCGACAGGCGCACCGTCGGCACCTGCAGCGCCCGCGCCTGCGGCGATGCCAGCAGCGCGGTCACCGTGTCCGGCAGCAGTTCGGTCAGCGTGGCGATGTCGGCGGTGCCGGCCAGCACTTGCGCGCGGACCTCGGCGGCGAGATCGCCGCCGGCCTCGTCGCTGTGGCAGGACAGGGCGAAGAACGCCGGATGCGTCGCGTTCGCGCGCAACGGCGCGAACTGGTGCCAGGTGCCGCCGCCGAAGCGCACGGTGAACAGGCAGTCGGCCGGCAGGTCGACATGGCGCAGCGCGGCCAGGAAATGCTGCGGGTCCTGCTCGAGTTGCGCCATCGACGCGGTGCAGAAGCGCAACTGCGCGCCGCCGCTGCCGGTGATCGCGGTGAACATGCGGTGCCCGGCGTGGCGATGGAAGGGATGCCCGTTCGCGCCGACCGCGAAGGAGAACAGCGAGGTCGTTTCGCCGTTGGCGAAATCGGTGCCGGCCAGACGCGCCGACGGCTCGTCCAGCGCGTCGTGGAAGCTGGGATGCGCGCGCTGGCGCACGCAGGCCTGGGCGATCAGCGGGTCGCCGGCGCCGGCGCCGAGCTGCGCGATCAGCGTCACTTCCACCGGCAGCCCGCCGCTGTACGAGGCCAGGCGCACGGACGGAAAGCCGGTCTGTGCGGCGGCGCGATCCCTGGGCGGGGCGGTGGTCATCGGCGGGCTCCTTGTGGCCGTTGCGGGTAGGGCTCAGACGTTCTTCTTAGCCAGCTTGCGCGCTTCGCGCTTGAGCGGGCCAGCGGTGGGGCAGACCTCGAAGGCGAAGCCGCTGAGCGTGTTGACCAGGTTGTCGGGGGTGAGCCGGTACACCACGAACTGGCCGCGGCGCTCGCTGGACACCAGGCCGGCCGCTTCCAGCACCGACAGATGCCGCGAGATCGCCGGGGCGCTCATCGCGAAGCGTTGCCCGATCTGCCCGGCGCTGAGTTCCTGCGCCGACAGGTAGGCGAGGATCTCGCGGCGCGGGCGGGAGGCGAGGGCTTCGAACACGCGATCGATGGACATCAGGGATTAGATAATTAACGAATTAGCTAATTAATGATGCATTGGTGGCCGCGTGTCAAGCGCCGTATGGGAAGTCCAGTTTCGGGCGATGGCCTTTTGTAGGAGCGGCTTCAGCCGCGACAGGATCCATCGGTAACGCCTGTCGTGGCTGAAGCCGCTCCTACAAAAGCGCAGCCAGGCGAGAACAGTTAGCTCGCCCCCGGCGGCAGCCCCAGCAGCTCGGCCGGCAGCGCCGGCATCGGCGTGCGTTCGTCCAGCGCCTCGCGCTTGAGCCAGTCGATGAACTGGCTGGCCGCCGGGCTGGGCAGGCGGTGGCCGGGATGCACGATGTAGTAGGAGTAGCGCGCCTTCAACGCCGGGCCGGGCAGCCGCACCAGTTCGTAGCGTTGCAGGTACGGCTGCGCGATGTGCTTGCGCGCCAGCACCGCGCCGACGCCGTACACCGCCGCGCGCATCGCGTCGGTGCTGTCGTTGAAGGTGTGCATCGGCGGCAGCGCCACGCCGCGCACCGCGGCGGCGCGGAACCAGTCGCGCCAGCCCTGCGGCGACATGTCGCTGAGCAGCGGCAGCTGCGCGATCTGTTCGGGATGGCGCAGCGTGGCCAGCTGCGGCAGGGCCGGGGAGGCCACCGGGAACAGTTCGTCGTCCATCAGGTGGTGCGAGGTCAGCCCCGGCCACGCGCCCTGGCCGTAGCGGATGCCCAGCTCCGGACCGCCGTCCTCGAAGCGCGAGAACGCCGCGTCGGTCTGGATGTCCAGGCGCACGTGCGGATGCGCCTGGCAGAAGCGCGGCAGCCGCGGCAGCAGCCAGCAGTAGGACAGCGAGCGCAGCGTGGTGATGCGCAGCGGCGCGGTGTCGGCCTGCGGGTGCAGGTTGCCGGCCACCGCGGCGATATCGGCCAGCGCCGCGCTGGCCGCATCGGCCAGCTGCCGACCCTCGGCGGTCAGCTTGACCCCGCGCGCGTGGCGCTGGAACAGCGTCGCGCCGAGCAGCGCCTCCAGCTTGCGCACATGGTGGCTGACCGCGCTGGCGGTAAGGTGCAGTTCCTCCGCGGCATGGGCGAAGTTCTGGTGGCGCGCCGCGGCGGCGAACACGCCGAGCGCGGGCAACAGGGCAGGGCGCAATTGCATCGGCAGACACGCGGCAGATTTGTGGCTCGCGACGATACTACGCGCTTGTGGGCATTGCGACGGCGCGCGATCCTGGCAGCCATGCGCAAGATACGCGGCCGGTGCGGGCCACGTACCGGCGCGGCCCCCGCTTCCCGTGACCCGTTGCCCGTGTGGCTGCAGGCGCACAGGCGCCGCCACACGCGACGGCATCGACAACGAACCCAGGAGACAGCACGGTGAATGCAGCCAACCCCGCGTCCGGCGATCCGGCCGACGGCCTTCCGGCGCCGGCGGTGCGCGACTGGCGCACGCCGCTGGAGCTGCTGTTCCTGGGCATCGTCTGGGGCTGCTCGTTCCTGTTCATGCGCGTGGCCGCGCCGCAGTTCGGCGCCTACGCGCTGGTGGAACTGCGTCTGGCGCTGGGAGCGACGGTGCTGCTGCCGTTCCTGTGGATGGCGCGCGCGCGCTTTCCGCTGCGGCGCTGGCCGACCCTGGCGGCGATCGGGCTGCTCAACTCCGCGCTGCCGTTCCTGCTGTTCGCCTGGGGCGCGCAGCATGCGCCGGCCGCGATCGGCGCGATCTGCAACGCGATGACCGTGCTGTTCACTGCGCTGATCGCGTTCCTGTTCTTCGGCGAGAAGATCGGCGCGCGCCGCGCGGTGGCGCTGCTGATCGGCTTCGTCGGCATCGTGGTGCTGGCCACCGGCAAGTCCGCCGGGCTGAGCGTGGGGCCGGCCGCGTTCGCCGGCGCCACCGCCTCGCTGCTGTACGGCATCGGCTACAGCCTGGTGAAGCGCTACATGAGCGACCTGCCGGCGGCGGCGTCGGCGGCCTCGACCCTGGGCTGCAGCGCCTTGCTGCTGGCGCCGCTGGCATGGACGCACTGGCCGACCGCGCCGGTGCCGGCCGCGGCCTGGGCCTGCGCCGGCGCGCTGGGCGTGGTCTGCACCGGCCTGGCGTTCCTGATGTACTACCGGCTGATCCAGCGCATCGGGCCGGCGCGCGCGTCCACCGTGACCTACCTGGTCCCCGTCTTCGGCGCGCTGCTGTCGTGGTCGATCCTCGGCGAGCCGTTGACCTGGAGCATGCTGCTGGCCGGCGCGCTGATCCTGGGCAGCGTCGCTTTCAGCCAGCGCGCGCGCTAGAGACCGCCGCGATTCCCGTAGGCTGCGTGGCTGCAGTCAGGTTCAAGCCACAGGCCGTCCTTGCACCTGCAGGTGGCAAGGAAAAGCGAGTGGACGGATACTTTTCCGAGCCCGGGTGGCGTGCCCGGGAATCGATGACACGCGCCAAGGACATCCCGATGACCGCTTCCCTGCTCGCATCGCAGTTCGCCTACAAGGCCTGGGCCAATGCCGAACTGCTGCAGGCGCTGGCGCAGATCGATGCGGCAGCGTATCCGGCGCAACGCCTGCGCGCGATCCGGCTGTTGAACCACACCTATGTCGTGGACCGGATCTTCGCCGCGCACCTGGACGGCGGCACGCATGCGTTTACGGCCAGCAACACGCCGCAGACGCCGGAACTGGATGCATTGCACGCGTCCGTCGCCGAATCCGACCAATGGTATGCCGGCTACATCGCCCAACTCGACGCGACCGCATTGCGGCAGTCGCTCGCGTTCCGCTTCACCGACGGCGATGCCGGCCGCATGACCCGCGAGGAAATGCTGTTCCACGTGCTGGCGCATGGCGCCTATCACCGCGGCAACATCGCCATGCTGCTGAGCGAGTGCGGGCTGGAGCAGCCGCGCGAGCTGTTCACCCGCTTCCTGCACGCGCGCGAACCCCAGCGCCGAGGCGCGGCGTCGGCTTAGACGCTGGGCCGCGTCGCCAACGCTAAACCGCGCTGCAGTGCATGAGCTGACGATGAGATGCAATCATGTTTGGCTAGCGACTGGATCTGCCTAACCAACCTGCCTCGACGATCTCGACAGCCGACAAGATTTTCTGCGCAAAAGCGCGAGCCTGCGTCACGTCGAACTCGACCGCAGCTTCGTAGGGCATTGCGACGACCTTGATGAAGATGACGCACTCGTCCTGACGCGCCTCGCAGTCAACGGTCTCTTGGTAAGGCTGCCTGGAGAGGTCGGTCATGTTTGTTGGGGTGCCTGACGTGCAGGTGCGGGGCAACCGGAGCGCGCGTTAGCCAACGCGCGCTCGCAAGCAGTGATTGCTTTGTCGACTAGTTGTTCGCGGAGTTTTCGGCACGTAACCATTACTGCGGTGGCGTGCGCACCGGCAGCGGTACGTTGCACAGGTCGATGTGCCCGGCCGGGCGCTTGTAGAAATCGTCGCGGCGGTTGCGCCGCGCTTCGGCGACGTCGCGGAAGGTCTGGGTGTCGGTGCGCAGCAACTGTAGCGGGGTGCGCTCGGCTGCGGGCAGGTCGCTGGCGAGCTTGATCGCGCGGATCGGGGTGCGCTGTTCGGGCTCGGCGTAGAAGCCCATCGGGTCCGGGCCGCGCGGGATCACGCTGAGCAGTTCCATGCCCTTGACCACGCGCCCGACCACGGTGATGTTGCGGTCCAGCTGCCGCGGCGATTGCCCGGTGACCACGTACAGTTCGGCGCCGATGCTGCTGTCCTCGTCGTTGTTGCGGCCGGCGCCGAGGGTGCCGTAGCAGTGTGCCAGCCAGGCCTTGCCATCCTTGGGATCGCGCGCGGCGGGGAAGCCGTCGACGAAGCCCACTTGCGGCGCCCAGCCGTCGCGGTCGGGCAGCGCCTGGAACGCCAGGCCCTTGGCGTCGCGCTGGAACTCGGCAGGCAGGTGCCGCTTGGCCGACCCCAGCGACTTGGCCTTGCCCGCCTCCTCGCCGTCGGGATCGCCGAACTGCACCACGAAGTTGTCCTGCGAACGGTAGACGCTCAGGCCGTCCCAGAAGTGCTCGTGGGCCAGGGTGCGGATGTTGCCGACATGCTCCGGCGCGAATGCCGGCGCCAGCTCGATGACCACGCGGCCGGCGTCCAGGTCCAGGTACAGCGTGTTGGCCGGGTCCAGCGTGCGCCAGTCGGCGGGCTTGGACGCGTCCAGGATCTGCTGCGGACTGCGGTACGGCGCGGCAGGCGCGGCGGCCAGCGCGGCGGTGGCGGACGACAGCAGCGCGAGGGCGAGCAGGGTGGGGCGCAAGGGCATGACGGCAGCCTGGAGGACGGTAGCCGATTCTTACCCATGCGCCTGCGGTGCGCCAATGGCGGCGTCGCCGCCTCGACGCCGTGCCGGCACGCTCAGCGCGATGGCGCGCGTTGCTGGGCCTCCGCCAGGTCCTGCGTGGCGGACGCGGCAGGCGGCGCGGTCGCGCGCAAGGCATCGAGCTGGCGCACGCTGTCCTGCAGCGGGATGGCCGCGGCGGCCTGCGCATCCACGTAGGCGGTGCGCTTGTCCGCGGCCATCGGGTCGCCCTGCACCGCGAACACGCGGCCGGCGTCGTTGCGCAGCACATGGTCGACCTGGCTCAGGCCTTCGCGCTTGGCCGACAGCAGCAGTTGCGTCGCCAGTTGCGGATCGGCCGGCCTGAGTCTGGCGTCGATCGCGCACTGCATCGCGTAGTCGGGGTGGGTCGGGTCGCGCGGATCGGGCGAAGTAGCCGCGCGCGTGGCCGGTGCGGTGGCCGCCGGATTGGGCTCGGCCCCGCCGATCCCGGCATCGATGCGGGTCAACGCGCCGCTCAGTTCGCCATCGGCGTCGGTGGCGACGGTGAACAGGCGTTGGCTCAGGCCGTGCGGCGAATTGCCCATGTTGCGCGCCAGGCCGACCGCGAAGTCCTGGTTGCTGGCAGTGGCGTAGGCGCCGGCCTGGTCGCGCTCGGACGGGCGCGCCTGCGCCGCCCTTGCGTACTGCTCGCGCAACGCGCCCATCTGCGCTTCGGAGAAGCTCAGGGTCAGGTCCTGGCCGGCGGCGATGGGGCCGTCCGCGGTGTCTTTCCCGGACAACGCGGCGTTGAGCAGTTGCGCCTGATTGCCATCGACCTTGCCGAAGCCGAGCTGGTAACGGCGCGACTCGACGTCTTCGCTGCCGGCGGCATCGAACTGGCGGGTGAGGGTGAGCGGCACGTTGTCGGCGTACTGCAGGCGGCTGCTGACGGTGCTGCTGCCGTCGGCATGGGTGGTGCGCACGTTCTCGCCGCTGTTGCGCTGCCCGGCCAGCTCCACGCTCAGCGATTCGCCCAGGCCGAGTTTGGCGCGGGTCTGCGAACTCATGTTTAGGGTGTCGATCCGCTGCACGTCGCTGACCCCGGAGGTCGGCGCCGGCAGCCGGCCGCTGCCGAGGAAGTCGCGGTAGGCGGCCTGCGCCTGCGGGTCGCGCAGGTCGAAGGTGGCGGTGTGCATGCTGGCCTGGCCGAGCGCGTCCTGGCGGCCGAACATGGCCTGCGCCAACGGCGTCTTCAGCCCGACCATCTCCAGCCGTTCGATCGCCGCGGTGGGGCCGGTCGCCACCCGCACGCGGTGCTCGTCCAGGCGCTGCGCGGCGTAGCTGACGCCCGCCGCGTCGGTCCGTTCGCTGCTGGTGGCGAAGCCGCGGAACGAGGCCTCCAGCGAGGTACGCAGGAACGCCTGGCCGTCGAGCTTGACGCTGCCGCCGACCGGGAGCGTGAGCGGATCGAACGGATTGACCCCGCGCGCGGTCTCGACGCTGGCGTCGCCGGGCAGGCTGACGCTGTAGCGCGCACGTTCGCCGAGCTGGGTCGAATTTTCGGCGCTCGCCGCGTTCCTGCCGCTGGTGGCGCCCTTGAACTGGTGGCCCTGGCGGAACTCCATCTCCAGGCCGAACTCGGTGTTGCCGTCGACGCTGCGGCGGCTGGCGCCCACGCTGCGGGTGGAGACGAGTTCGTGCTGCAACGGTCCGGTACGTCCCAGCGCGTGGCGTTCGGTGCGTTCGGCGGTGACGCTGCCGTCGGCCGGATTCCATTTCAGCGGACCGGCGCTGACGTTGCCGGCGGCACTGCCGAAGGTCGGATCGGTGGCCTGGGCGGGGGGCGTCGTCGAGCTCATGCATTCTCCTTGAGAGCGCCTGCCGGCGCGAGCGGCGGGGACTATAGCCAGGGGAATGTTGCCGATGCGTCAGGCTTTCGTTGTGCGGCCATGACTAGCGGCACATTCGCTATACCTAACTCAACACTAGTATGCATTCCAACCTAGTGGGAGGTGGTCATGGTCGATCCGGATGCGCAGCTGAGGAAGTTCCAGAAGGAGCTGAGCGCGGGCACCGTGTCGCTGGCGCTGCTGGCGGTGCTGGCCGAGGCCGCGGAGCCCTTGTACGGCTACCTGATCGCCAAGCGCCTGGAGAAAGTGGGCGAGGGCGTGCTCAGCGGCAAGCAGAGCGCGCTGTACCCGGTGCTGCGCAACCTGGAGGCGGCCGGCCTGTTGTGCAGCCATGTCGAACCGTCGGTGGCCGGGCCGCCGCGTCGCTACTACCGCATCACCGAACCCGGCCGCGCCACGTTGCAGCACTGGGCCGCCGCGTGGCGCGCCACCCGCGATTCCGTCGATTCCGTCCTGAAGGGGATTTCAGAATGAGCAGCGAACAATTCCAGGCGCGGCCGTTGCCGGCCACCATTCCCGACTACCTGGCGCAACTGCGCACGGCGCTGGCCGGCGCCGATCCGGCGCTGGTCCAGGACGCGCTGTACGACGCGGAGGAATACCTGCGCGCCGAGCTGGCCGAGCAGGGTGGCAAGAGCGAGGCCGAGGTCATCGCCGAGGTCGCCGGCAGTTACGGCGCGCCGGAGGAGGTGGCGGCGATCTATCGCGACACCGAGGTCACCGTGAACCGCGCGCTGAAGCCGCCGGCACCGCCCAGGCGCAAGTCGCTGCTCGGCCGCTTCTTCGGCGTGGCCGCCGATCCGCGCGCCTACGGCGCGTTCTTCTACATGCTGCTGTCGCTGGTCACCGGCATCTTCTACTTCACCTGGGTAGTCACCGGGGTCAGCGTGTCGCTGGGCATGCTGGTGCTGATCATCGGCGTGCCGTTGCTGGTGCTGTTCTTCGGTTCGGTGCGGCTGCTGTCGCTGGTGGAAGGGCGCATCGTCGAGGTGTTGCTGGGCGAGCGCATGCCGCGGCGGCCGCTGTACAGCGCGCGCGAACAGCCGTGGCTGCGGCGCATCGGGCAGATGTTCACCGACGCGCGGACCTGGACCACGATGCTGTATTTCGTGCTGATGCTGCCGCTGGGGATCGTCTACTTCACCGTGTTCGTCACCCTGCTGAGCACCGCGCTGGCGCTGGCGGCGGCACCGCTGGGCCTGTTGTTCCCCAACCAGATCAACGTGGGCCTGTCGTTCGGCGACTTCAGCTTCGCCGATCCCGGCCTGTGGCTACTGCCACTGTTCAGTGCGCTGGGCATCGTGCTGCTGTTCGCCACGCTGCACCTGGCGCGCGGCGTCGGCAAGCTGCACGGCCTGCTGGCCAAGCACCTGCTGGTGCACAGCGCGGCGCAGTGATGGTGATGACGCTGCGGCCGGCGGACGCCGGCCGCGAGCGGGATGCCGCTCAGCCGGCCTTGCGGCTGCCGCGGCGCTTGAGCGGGGTGACGTTGCCGCTCGGTGCCTGCACGGTGGCCGACGCATTGGCGGCGATGAACGCACGCACCTGCGGATAGACGATGTCGCGCCAGCGGCGGCCGCTGAAGATGCCGTAGTGGCCGGCGCCTTCCACTTCCAGATGCTGGCGGCGGTGCGCGGCGATGCCGGTGCACAGGTCCTGTGCGGCGGCGGTCTGGCCCAGGCCGGAGATGTCGTCCAGCTCGCCTTCGATGCTGAGCAGCGCGGTGTCGCGGATCGCCGCCGGATCGACGCGCTCGCCGCCGATCACCCATTCGCCGCGCGGCAGCAGGAACTCCTGGAACACCACCCGGATCGTGTCCAGGTAATAGCGCGCCGGCATGTCCAGCACCGCGTTGTATTCGTCGTAGAAGCGGCGGTGCGCCTCGGCATCCTGCAGGTCGCCCTTGACCAGGTTGGCGTAGAAATCCCAGTGCGACATGAAGTGCCGGCTGGGATTCATCGCCAGGAACCCGGTGTGCTGCAGGAAGCCCGGGTACACCGCGCGGCCGTGGCCCGGATACGCCTGCGGCACGGTGTGGATGACGTTGTGCTCGAACCAGGACAGCGGATTGCGCGTGGCCAGGTTGTTGACCTGGGTCGGGCTGCGGCGCGCGTCGATCGGCCCGCCCATCATCACCAGCGAGCGCGGCGTGGCTTCGCCGCGGCCGGCCATCAGCGACACCGCGGCCAGTACCGGCACGGTCGGCTGGCACACGCTGATCACGT
This sequence comes from Xanthomonas sp. CFBP 8443, assembly GCF_025666195.1. NCBI lineage: Bacteria > Pseudomonadati > Pseudomonadota > Gammaproteobacteria > Lysobacterales > Lysobacteraceae > Xanthomonas > Xanthomonas sp. CFBP 8443. The sequence goes on along the minus strand of NZ_CP102592.1, from coordinate 3,351,078 downwards.
GCAGCTTGTCGGCGCCGATGTGGCGGATGAAGTCCTGCACGTAGTTGACGTAGTCGTCCAGGCCGAAATCGCCGTCGCTCTGCGGCACCATGCGCGCGTCGATCCAGTCGGTGACGTAGACCTTATGGTCGCGCAGCAGGGTGCGCACGGTATCGCGCAACAGCGTGGCGTGGTGCCCGGACAGCGGCGCCACCACCAGCACCGCCGGCTGCTGCTTGAGCCCGGCCACGACCTTGGCGTCGTCGCTGAAACGCTTGAAGCGCAGCAGGCGGCAGAACGGCTTGCGCAGCACTTCCTGCTCGACGATCGGCAGCGGGTGGCCGTCGACCTCGACATGGTCCAGTGCCCACGCCGGCTTCTCGTAGTCCTTGCCGAGCCGGTGCAGCAGCTCATTGGTGGCGGCCAGGCGCTCGGCGCCCGGGAGCGTGGCCCACAGGCTATTGGCGTCGGAGAAGATCTTGGCGTTGGCCGCGGCCTGGTGGACCCAGGGAGCGAGCAGGTTGCGGGTCAGTTCGTGCCACTGGTAGAGCATGCCGGTGTTTCCATCCTGAGCGTATGCTGCCGTGCAGCATATCCTATCGGGTGTGATTGCACCTTAATGGGGCACCAGACCAATCGTCTCCAGCGCCGCCGCATCGCCCGCCAGCGCAGGCGAGAGCCAGCAATGACTGCCCACCGGGCGCAGCCCCAGCGCACCAAACTGGCGCCGGTACCAGCGCGCCGGACGCGGCTGGAAGCCGGCATGGTCGCCGTCGAAGGCGTCCTCCTGGGCGAAGGTTTCCAGGAACGCGACCCCGCCGCACAACTCGGCCAGGCCCGGCAGGCCCTGGCGCAACTCGCGGTTGGGCACGTAGTGCAGCACGTCCGAACACACCAGCAGGTCCACCGGCGCACACGGCCGCAGCCAGGCGAAGTCGCCGAAGCGCGCCGGGCGCAGGTTGCGATGGCGGCCGTAGCGGGCGACCGCGTACTCGCTGCTGTCGAAGCCCAGGTAGCTCAGCTTCGGCCGCAGCTTCAGCAGCGGCGCGCGCCAGGCGCCTTCGCCGCAGCCGATGTCGAGCACGCTGCGGATCGGCCGTTCCAGGTAGTACTCGGCCTGGGCGACGGCGAGCGCGACCTTGCGCGCCAGGCGCGCGCTGCCGCCGATATCGTCGCGGCGATACCAGCGCTGGAAATAGTCGGCGTCGTACTGTTTGTCCATGCGGGGTCGTGGTCCGTGCGGGCGTGATGCGAATCGGCGAAAATGGCGTGACATCCTACGCCAGCGACCCGGAGCCAGCGCATGCAACTCTATCTGTGGATCAAGTCCCTGCACCTGCTGTTCGTGGTCGCATGGATGGCAGCGGTGTTCTACCTGCCGCGGATCCTGGTCAACCTCGCCGAGAGCGCAGGGCAGCCGGACGTGCAGGCGCGGTTGGTGCTGATGGGGCGGCGCCTGTACCGCTTCGGCCACATGATGTTCGGCCTGGCGCTGCTGCTGGGGCTGACCCTGTGGCTGGGCTACAAGGTGCTGCCCGACTTCCCGACGATGGTGGCGCCCGGCAGCGGCTGGCTGCACGCCAAGCTGGCCCTGGTGCTGCTGCTGATGGCGCACTATACGGTGGCCGGGCGCTGGCTCAAGGGCGTGCCCCAGGCGCGCAGGTTGCCGTCCTCGCGCACGCTGCGCTGGTTCAACGAGATCCCAGTGCTGCTGCTGATCGTGGTGATCTGGTTGGTATTGTTCAAGCCGTTCTGAGCGGTGCGAATCGTCCCAACGCTGCGGCCGGGACACGCGTATAAGGGGCGCTGGCGATACCTTTCGGGTCTTTAGCGTTCGGCTTCGACGTAGAGACGGTGCGTGTCGCGGTCGAGCCGGTACAACGAGGCGCAGCGGCCGCGCAGTGCGGTGCTGCGGGCGGCGTGGCGATAGCCGCTGCGGGCCAGTCGCGCGAGCAGAGTTGCGTCGTCATACAGGTAGACGTGTCCCCAGCTGCGGAACACCGTATTGAGGAAATAGCCGCGGGTGGTGATGCCGGCTTCCTTCACCCACGGCAGTTCGCGCCAGGCACCGCTATGTGCGCTTTGCAGGGTCAGATCCAAATCGGAGGTGGCAAAGCGGTGCACGCCACCCGGCTTGAGCAGGCCGCGAGTCCATTCCAGATAGCGGATGAACTGCTTGGGCGTGAGCCGTTCGGCAACTAAGTCGCTGTAGATGGCGTCGAAGCTCTGCGGCGGAAGCGACCCCGGCGCGGTCTGCGGTGTGTCGCCCCATGCCGTGTCGGCGCAGAATGGTAGCACTGCACTGAGCCAGTCTGCGTCCTGCTGCTCGGGACGGATTCCGACGTACAGGGTGCGCAAGCTGCGGTCTACCGCGCCGTAGTCCGGATCCAATGGCAGCTCGACGCCGCTCGCACTGACAAAGCCTTCAACATAGCGCAGGTACCCGGAACCTTCGCTACGATTGATGTGCTCAACCTTGCTTTCAACACCGTCCTTGCACTTGAAGAAGAACCACATCAGCGCGTCGTGGCAGTAGACGGTCGCTTCGTAGCTCCATTGCTGCAGCAACAGGCGCATGCTCTCCCAAGTGTGGAATGCGCAGTGCACCGGCAACAGATAGACCCAGCTTGGATCCTTCGGAATAGCGCGCGGGATCAGCAGATGGATGCCGAGAACACCGCGGTCGGCGACCAACTGCTCGATCGCATCCAGTTCGCGACGGTCCTTCAGATGCTCGAGCACAGCGCAGGCGGTGACCAAGGCGAAGCCACCACGTGGCGGCTGCGATTGCGGCCAGCGGTTGACCACAGGGGTGATGTATTGGTCGTAGCTGAACAGAGTACGCCCGCGCGAGACAAGCTGGGTGGCGAGGTCGCCGACACCCGAGCCCCAATCGAGCATAGGCTTATTGCTATCGATCAAGCCGACGCTGAGCATGGCGTCAATCGCGCGCGCTTGGCCAGCCAGACGACCGGCGCGATTGAATGGGTCGGAGCCGTCGTAGATGGTGCTGTGGAAGCGATGGTTCAATGCGGACCAGTCTTCGTCGGAGAGCCTGAGCAAGCTGGCGCAGGCGACGAAACCGCATCCGGCGCATTTTTCGTAGTCGAGCGTGCCTACGTCCCAGCGGTCGAAGGTTTTGCTGAAGAACGGCTTCATCGAACCGTTGCAAACCATGCAGCGGCTGTCGTAGCAGCGTCCGCCAGCGGTGGATAGTAGCGAGCGGCTCACGGCGTGTTGCAATCCTGAAAGGAAAGAGAGGCGCGCGCGCCGTGGCGGCGCGCTGCCTTCAGCGTGCTGACACCGGTATGTCTGCGGTCTTGGGAGTGAGCAGGATCACCGCTTCAGTGCCCAGTTTCAACTGCACCCATTTGAATCGATAGTCGTAGTCGACGTTGAGACTGTCGAGAAACGCGGGGATGGTCAGCACGTCATCCCACTTGTGATACAGGCACAGCGCCATGCGCGGGCGGAACCGTTCGATGGTCTCGCGCGCACCCTCAAGTGCCGGTATTTCAGCGCCTTCGATGTCCAGCTTGATGAAATCCACGCGCGACAGGCCGCGTTCGCGAACGTAGTCGTCGAGCTTTATCATCGATACCTTGATCTCCCCGGCGTACATCAGCGACATCGAAGCCTGCAGTCGCGTCAGCGCGATCGAAAGTTCCACGCCGCTGCGGTCGCCAAGTGCGTACTTGTTGGCCACAACGTTACCGGCGATGCCGTTGAGATCAAGGTTGCGTTGCAGCAGGACGAGGTTCTCATCAAGTAATTCGAATGCGTGGATCTGACAATCTCCGCCAGTCTTGGCGTGAAACAACACAGCGGTATCGCCGATGAACGCGCCGCCGTCGATGATCACGTCGCCCGGGCGCACGTCGAACCCGGGTGCGGCATACTGGTCGAAGTGGATATCGTGCACGCCGGTGAACCAGTCGTAGCCGAGCAGGGCGAAATCGTGCCCGGCGTCTGCATAGCGACGGAGCACGTATTCGCCGTCGCCGATCCTCTCGCGGCCATGCTCGGCAAACGAGCGTTGGACCACCACGTTGTAGCGTTCGCGCTCGGTCGGTTCGATGCGGTCGATCTTGCCCCAGCGCTTCAGGAACCACAATACGAAGCGAGCCCGTTCGTCCGTGCTCAGTCGCTCGTAGACACCGCTGGAAATGTGCTCGGCGTGCGGCCGGTACGTATCTAACAGCGCGGCGAAGCGCGCCGCATCTTCGGTATCCAGGGCCGCGCCGGCATGTTGCAGATCGGAGAGGAAATTCATGGCGGCCTAGTTTGATGGGATGCGGGAGTGAAGACGGCCGGCCGTACGGCAAGCACAGAACCGCTACCTGTAGCCCCGCGGGCAGTTCCGGACGCTTGTCGGAACTGTCAGACGGCTACGCCGCCTCGTACGCCCCGTAGCCGCGCAGGCGCTCGTAGCGCTTCTGCAGCAACTGCTCGACCGGCAGCTGTTCCAGCGCGTCCAGTTCGTTGAGCAGCACCGCCTTCAGGCGCTTGGCCATCTGCGTGGGATTGCGGTGCGCGCCGCCGATCGGCTCGCGCACGACCTTGTCGACCAGGCCCAGCGCGGACAGGCGCTTGGCGGTCAGGCCCAGCTGCTCGGCGGCGTCCTTGGCCTTGGCCGCGTCCTTCCACAGGATCGAGGCGCAGCCTTCCGGCGAGATCACCGAATAGGTGCCGTATTCCAGCATCAGGGTGCGGTCGCCGACGCCGATCGCCAGCGCGCCGCCGGAGCCGCCTTCGCCGATCACGGTGCAGATCACCGGCACCTTCAGCTCGGCCATCTCCAGCAGGTTGCGCGCGATCGCCTCGCTCTGGCCGCGCTCTTCGGCGCCGATGCCGGGATAGGCGCCGGGGGTGTCGATGAAGGTCAGCAGCGGCAGCTTGAAGCGTTCGGCCAGCTTCATCAGCCGCAGCGCCTTGCGGTAGCCCTCCGGACGCGGCATGCCGAAGTTGCGCGCGACCTTGGTCTTGGTGTCGCGGCCCTTCTGGTGGCCGATGATGACCACCGGGCGCCCGTCGATGCGGCCCAGGCCGCCGACGATGGCCTTGTCGTCGGCGAACGCGCGGTCGCCGGCCAGTTCCTGGAATTCGTCGCAGAACACGTTGATGTAGTCCAGCGTGTACGGGCGCTGCGGATGCCGCGCCAGCTGCGAGATCTGCCACGACGACAGATCGCGGAAGATCTGCGCGGTGCGCACCCGCAGCTTGTCCTGCAGCGCCCGCACCTCGGTGTCGACGTTGACCGCCGGGCCGGTGCTGGCATTGCGCAGTTCCTGGATCTTGGCTTCCAGATCGGCGATGGGTTGCTCGAAGTCGAGGTAGTTCGGATTCATTGGAAACCGTCGTGAACTAAAGCGGCAAGTGTAGCCGAACGGCTGCGGCCAACCCGTACGGGGCCGTGCGGTCGCCGCGGCGCGGGAAACGGAGCGGTGCCGCCGGCAATCAGCGCTGCGGAGCCGCCGCCGGTGCGGCCGCGACCAGCGCGGGGCTGCCGAAGGCCTGGCCGAGCTGCAGCACGAAGTCGTTGCGCGCCTGGTTCGCCTCGGCGCCCAGGTCCGCGCCGAGCGTGGCGGTGGCTGCGGTGAACTGCATCATGGCCTGGAAGTAGTCCTTCTGCAGCTGTAGCTGCTGCGCCGGATCGGACGCGCGCAGATAGCGCGCGTAGACCTGGCGCAGCGGCGCCGCATGCGCCTCGAACGCGGGCGCCAGCGGCGGCAGCGCCGCTGACGCGGGTTCCAGCGTGCGGCGCGGCGCCTGCCAGCCCGGCGCGCGTTGTTGCGCGAAGTAGCCCGGTTGGCCGCTGCCGGCCTCGTAGTAGGCGATGAACTCGGCGGCGCCGAACAGCTTGGTCTTGATGTTGCCGCCGCGGTCGGCGACGTAGGCCACGGTGCGCTCGGGAAACGGTTCGCGCAGCCCGTAGTCCCACTGCTTGCCGATGAACAGCGCGTGTCGCGCCTCGAACGGGCCGCTGACGCTCACTCCTTGCAGGGTCAGCGTGGACTCCACCGTGCCGAAGTTCTTCAGCTTGGAGGCGTCGGTGACGTAGATTTCCCGGCCGATCACGTAGTCGGACAGGGTCGGGTTGATCAGCCCGCCGTGGCCGCCGGCATAGACGATGAAGGGCACTTCGCCCAGCGCTGCGGTCCGTAGCCGGTGTGCGCCCGGCGCCAGCTCGAGCGTGGTCGCGCTGTCCGCGGCCACGTCGTAGGCCTGGTCGTCGACGACGATCCGCAGCGGCGCCGCGGTCGGGTTGTCGACCACGAAGCGCTGCGCTGCTTCACCGCAACCGCCGAGCAGCGCGGCGCACGCCAACAGGATCGAAAAACGCGTCATGGAAGGCACTCGATGCATGCGGAAGGAAGGCGCTGCCCTGGAGTGGGCGGCAGGCTCACGTCGCCCAGGGCGGGTTGTACTTGACCTTGACCGCACGCACGCCGGGATCGGCGCGCAGGGTGTCCAGCAACTGCGGATCCACGCGCACGGAGTGGCTGCCGTTGAGGTCGAGCATGCCGGCCACGCTGCCCTGTTCCGAGGCCAGCAGCAGGTCCAGGCGCAGCGGCGTCTTGCCGGGGCGGTGGCGCGCCAGCAGTGCGTCGATGCGCGGCCAGGTGCTGCGCTGGCGCAGGTCCAGGCGCAGCGACAGGCGTTGCGCGTGGTGGGTGCAGATCTGTTCGTAGTCCCAGCACTGGCGGATGCGCATGGCATAGCCGCCATTGAATTCGTCCTCGCGCACGCCGCCCTTGACGATCAGGATGCGGTCGCGGGTGAGCAGGTGGCCGAACTCGGCGATGGCATCGGTGAACGCGCTGCACTCGACCCGGCCGCGGCCGTCTTCGAGCTGCACGAACACCTGGCTGTCGCCCTTGCGGCGCACGCCGACCACCTGGCCGGCCAGGATCGCGCTGATCTCCGGGCGCCAGGCGCGTTTCTCGCCGTCGCCACCGCCGCCACCGCGGCCGCCGCCGGATTGCGAACAGATCTTCTCCAGCGCGCTCAGGTCGCAGCCGACCAGGTCGCGCACTTCCTCGCGGTACGGATCGAACGGATGGCCGCTGAGATAGAAGCCCAGCGTCTCGCGTTCGCCGGTCAGCAATTGGCCCAGCGCCCATTCCTTGCTTTCCGGCAGCTCCAGGCGCAGCGCCGGCGCGCTGGTGTCGGCGCCGCCGAACAGCGAGTTCTGCCCGGAGGCGCGCTCGCGCGCCATCTGCTCGGTGGCCTTCATCACTTCCGGCAGCTGCAGCATCAGCGTGGCGCGGTTGCTGCCCAGCCCGTCCATCGCGCCGGCGTTGATCAACGCTTCCAGGGTGCGCTTGTTGAGTTTGGCCGATTCCACGCGCGTGCAGAAATCCAGCAGCGAGGCATATTCGCCGCCACGCTCGCGCTCGGCCACGATCGCCTCGCAGGCGCCGCGGCCCACGCCCTTGATCGCGCCCAGGCCGTACTGGATGGTGTCCGGCGTGGCCGCGGCGAACATGTACGCCGAGGCGTTGATCCGCGGCGGCAGCACGGTCAGGCCGAGGTTGCGCACCTCGTCGAGGAAGCCCACCACCTTGTCGGTGTTGTCCATGTCCGAGGACAGCGTCGCGGCCATGAACTCGGCCGGGTAGTGCCGTTTCAGCCAGGCGGTCTGGTAGCTGACCAGCGCGTAGGCGGCGGCGTGCGACTTGTTGAAGCCGTAGCCGGCGAACTTCTCCATCAGGTCGAAGATTTCGTCGGCCTTGGCCTGGCCGACGCCGCCCTTGGCCGCGCCCTCGCGGAAGATCTCGCGGTGCTTGGCCATCTCCGCCGGCACCTTCTTGCCCATCGCGCGGCGCAGCAGGTCGGCGCCGCCCAGCGAGTAGGCGCCGACGATCTGCGCCATCTGCATCACCTGCTCCTGGTACACCATGATGCCGTAGGTGTCTTTCAGGATCGCTTCGGTGCGCGGATCGGGGTAGATGATCTCCTGCTGGCCGTGCTTGCGCGCGTTGAAGTCCGGGATCAGGTCCATCGGGCCCGGACGGTACAGCGACACCAGCGCGATTAGGTCTTCGAAGCGGTCGGGCTTGGCGTCCTTCAGCAGCCGGCGCATGCCCGAGGATTCGAACTGGAACACGGCGCCGGTGTTGCCCGAGGCGAACACGCCCTTGTAGGTGGGCGCGTCGTCGAGCGGGATCGCGGTGATGTCCACCGGCGGGATGCCGGCGCGCGCATGCCGCACGTTGATCGCCTTCACCGCCCAGTCGATGATGGTCAGCGTGCGCAGGCCGAGGAAGTCGAACTTGACCAGGCCGACCTGCTCGACGTCGTCCTTGTCGAACTGGGTGACCGGGTTCTTGCCCAGGTTGTCGACGTCGTGTTCGGCGAACAGCGGGCAGAAGTCGGACAGCGGCGTCGGCGCGATCACCACGCCGCCGGCGTGCTTGCCGGCGTTGCGGGTCAGGTCCTCCAGCTGCCGCGCCAGGTCCATCAGGTCGCGGACGTCGTCCTCGCTCTGGTAGCGCTGGATCAGCTCCGGCGAGGCCATCTCGCTGTCCTTGCCTTCGCCCATCGCATCCTTCAGCGTGATGCCGAGGATGTTGGGGATCAGCTTGGCGACGCCGTCGACCAGGCCGTACGGGAAGCCGAGCACGCGGCCGCAGTCGCGCACCACCGCCTTGGCCGCCATGGTGCCGTAGGTGATGATCTGGCTGACCCGGTCGCGCCCGTACTTGCGCGCGACGTAGTCGATGACCTCGTCGCGACGGTCCATGCAGAAGTCGATGTCGAAGTCGGGCATCGACACGCGTTCGGGATTGAGGAAGCGCTCGAACAGCAGGTTGTACGGCAGCGGATCCAGATCGGTGATCTGCAGCGCCCAGGCCACCAGCGAGCCGGCGCCGGAGCCGCGGCCGGGGCCGATCGGGATGCCCTGGTTCTTGCCCCACTGGATGAAGTCGGCCACGATCAGGAAGTAGCCGGGGAAGCCCATCTTGATGATGGTGTCCAGCTCGAATTCGAGCCGGTCGACGTAGTCCTGGCGGGTCTTGCCCGGCGCCAGCGGGTTCTTCTCCAGGCGCGCGGCCAGGCCCTCGCGCGACTGGCTGCGGATCCAGCTGTCCAGCGTCTCGTTGTCGGGCACGGGATACGCGGGCAGGAAGTAGGTGCCCAACTGCATCTCGATGTTGCAGCGCTGCGCCAGCGCCAGCGTGTTGTCGATCGCGTCGGGGATGTCGGCGAACAGCGCGGCCATTTCCTCGGACGACTTCAGGTATTGCTGGTCGCTGTAGTCGCGCGGGCGCTTGGGGTCATCGAGCACGCGGCCGGAGGAAATGCACACGCGCGCCTCGTGCGCGGCGAAATCGCTGGCGTACAGGAAGCGCACGTCGTTGCTGGCCACCACCGGCAGCCCGCGCATGCCGGCCGCGTGCAGCGCGAACTGGTTGAACGCTTCCTCGCCGTCGCGGCCGGTGCGGGTCAGTTCCAAGTGCAGGCCGTCGCCGAAGATGCGCTGCCAGTCGGCCAGCTGCTGCTCGGCCAGGTCGTGGCGGCCTTCGCTGGCCAGGCGTCCGGCCAGGCTGTCGCGCCCGGCCAGCGCGAACAGGTTGTCGCTGCCGGTCTGCAGCCATTCCGGGCGCAGCGCCACGCCGCCTTCGTTGCGGTGGCCTTCCAGCCAGGCGCGGGTCAGCAGCCGCGACAGGCTCAGGTAGCCGTCGCGGTTGCGGCACAGCACGGTGAGCCGCCACGGCGCCTGGGTGCCGTCGCTGATCAGCAGGTCGGCGCCGGCGATCGGCTTGATGCCCACGCCTTCGGCGGCCTTGTAGAACTTGACCAGCGCGAACAGGTTGTTGAGGTCGGTGACCGCGAGCGCGGGCAACTCCAGTTCGACCGCGCGGCTGAGCAGGTTGGCCTGCTTGGCTTTCTTCGGGTCGGCCTGATCCGGTTTCTCGGGCACACGGATGGTGGAATCCGCCAGCGAGAATTCGGTGTGGACGTGCAGATGGGCGAAGCGGGAAGTGGACATGCGGAACCAGGACGATGCCCGGTCAGGTTAGCGGCGGGAGGCGGGGCGAACAAGGCTTGACAGGGCGGACTCGGGACTCGGGACTCGGGACTCGGGACTCGGGACTCGGGACTCGGGACTCGGGACTCGGGACTCGGGACTCGGGACTCGGGACTCGGGACTCGGGACTCGGGACTCGGGACGGGTCTCATTTGGGGTTGAGCGAGGCCTAGCCGTCGTTGATCGCTTCCGTCGCGCCTGCGCCAGCGAAATTCGCATTCGCGATGCCGAGTCCCGAGTCCCACGTCCCGAGTCCCGGCTCCCCCAGCGCACGGCGCACCGGCGCGAAGCTGCGCCGGTGCTGCGGGCACGGGCCATGGGTCTGCAGCGCGGCAAGATGCGCGGGCGTGCTGTAGCCCTTGTGCAGGTCGAAGCGGTAGTGCGGGTGCTGCTCGTGCAACTGCCGCATCAGGCGGTCGCGGGTGACCTTGGCCACGATCGAGGCGGCCATGATCGCGCGGTCGAGCGCATCGCCGCCGATCAGCGCTTCGGCCGCGCACGGCAGGCCCTTGGGGATGCGGTTGCCGTCGATGCGCGCGAACTGGGCGACGTGGGCTACGCCCTCGACCGCGCGACGCATGCCGAGCATCGTCGCCTGATAGATGTTGATGCGGTCGATCTCCTCGTTGTCGATCAACACCACCGACCAGGCCAGCGCGCGTTCGACGATGCGCGCATACAGCTGCTCGCGGCGCTCGGCGTTGAGCTGCTTGGAATCGTTCAAACCGTTGATGCGCGGCCGCGACGGATCGAACACCACCGCCGCCACCGCCACCGGCCCAGCCAGCGGGCCACGCCCGGCCTCGTCGACGCCGGCGTAGAGCAGCCGGGACACGGGACCCCGAACCCGGGACTCGCAGAGCAGTTCCTGCTGCGGCGATGCTGGATCCGAGCGCTTCATGCCGTTGCTTCTTTCGCGTCCCGCGTCCCGAGTCCCGAGTCCCGGCCCCCCAGCAATTCCGCCACCGCATCGGCAGCCCGCACCGACGCGTCCTGGCGCAGCAACTGATGCAAGCGCAGGTATTCGGGTTGCAGCGCCTCCACCGCCTGCGGGTCGCGCAGCCAGTGCAGCAGCGCGGCCGACAATTTGTCCGCGGTGCAGTCGTCCTGCATCAGTTCCGGCGCCAGATCGCGGCCGGCGAGGATGTTGGGCAGCGCGTAGCGGTCGACCTTCAGCAGGCCCAGCGCCTTGACGATGCGGTAGGTCAGCGGCGCGACCTTGTAGCCGACCACCATCGGCCGCTTCACCAGCATGGTCTCCAGCGTCGCGGTGCCGGAGGCCAGCAGCACCACGTCGGCGGCCAGCAGCGCCGTGCGCGCCTGGCCGTCGAGCAGGTGCGAATACACCACCGGCAAGGCCGAACGCGACAGCTGTTCGGCGATCAGCGCCTTGCACGCGGCGTTGGCCGCCGGCACCACCACGTGCGCGCCCGGCGTCTGCTGCAGCACCTGCCAGGCGGCGGCGAAGAAGGTATCGCCGAGCCGGCCGATCTCGCCCAGGCGGCTGCCCGGCAGCACCGCCAACACGGTCGCGGCGGCCGGCAGGCCGAGTTCGGCGCGCGCCGCGTCGCGGTCGCCTTCCAGCGCGATCGCATCGGCCATCGGGTGGCCGACGAAGCGCGCATCCACGCCGTGCCTGGCGTAGATCGGCGGTTCCATCGGGAACAGGCACAGCACCATGTCGGCGCTGGCGCCGATCTTGGCCGCGCGCTTCTCGCGCCAGGCCCAGACCGACGGGCTCACGTAGTGCACGGTGCGGATGCCGCGCTGCTTGAGCCAGCGCTCCACGCCGAGATTGAAGTCGGGCGCATCGACGCCGACGAACACGTCCGGGCGCCAGTCCAGCAGGCGCTCGCGCAGCGCGCGGCGCAGTTTCAGCAGGCGCGGCAGATGCCGCAGTACTTCCATCAGGCCCATCACCGCCAGTTCGCTGGCATCGAACCAGGTCTGGCAACCGGCGTTGCGCATCGCATCGCCGCCGATGCCGGCGAACTCGGCATCCGGGTACCGCGCGCGCAGCGCCTCGATCAGTCCGGCACCGAGCTGGTCGCCGGAGGCCTCGCCGGCGACGAGGGCGATGCGGATGGAGCGGGGACCGGGGACCGGGGACCGGGGACCGGCAACGCCCAGTACATCGACTCCTCGCTGTTCCCGGGTCCCTGGTCCCCGGTCCCCGGTCCCGGCATTCATCGCAACAACGGCCGCTCGCTGGCTTCGATGAATTCCAGCATCGCGCGCACGTCCTCGCTGTTTTCGGCCAGTACCGCCAGTTGCTGCTTGGCTTCGGCCAGCGGCAGCCCGGCCACGTATAGCGCGCGGTAGGCGCGCTTGATCACGGCCAGGCGCTCGGTGTCGAAGCCGCGGCGCTTGAGGCCTTCGCTGTTGATGCCGCGGGGGCGTCCCAGCGAGTTGCCGCCGACCATGGTGAACGGCGGCACGTCGCCGTTGATCAGCGCGCCCATGCCGAGGAAGGCGTGATCGCCGATGCGGCAGAACTGGTGCGCGCCGGCGAAGCCGCTGATGATCACGTGGTCGCGGACTTCGACATGCCCGGCCAGGGTGGTGTTGTTGGAGAACACGCAATGGTCGCCGACCACGCAGTCATGGGCGACGTGGGTGTAGGCCAGAAACCAGTTGTCGCTGCCGACGCGGGTGATGCCGCCGCCGTTGCCGGTGCCGCGGCTGACGGTGACGAATTCGCGGATCACGTTGCGGTCGCCGATCACCAGTTCGGTGCGCTCGCCGGCGAACTTCTTGTCCTGCGGATCGCCGCCGAGCGCGACGTGCCCGACCAGATGGTTGTTGCGGCCGATCCGGGTCGGACCGACGATGCTGCAATGCGAGCCGATCACGCTGCCTTCGCCGATCTCGACCTCGGCGCCGATCAGGCTGAAGGCGCCGACGCGCACGTCCGCCGCCAGCTTGGCCGACGGGTCGATCACCGCGGACGGATGGATGAGGGGGGCGTTGTCGCTCATTGCAGGTCTCCTGCCAGGCTCATTCGCGGGTGCCGGCGCACAGCACCTCGGCGCAGGCGACGACCTTGCCGTCGACCTTGGCTTCGCCGTAGTACACGGCCATGTTGCGGATCACGCGCTTGATTTGCACGTGCAGCTCCAGCACGTCGCCGGGCACGACCTGGCTGCTGAAGCGGGCGTTGTCGACCTTGACCATGTAGAACAGCTTGGACTGCGCGTCGCGGCCCAACGCCAGCTGGGTCAGCACACCGCCGGCCTGGGCCAGCGCTTCGATGATCAGCACGCCGGGCATGATCGGCTGGCCCGGGAAGTGGCCCTGGAAGAACGGTTCGTTGACGCTGACGTTCTTGTGCGCAACGATCTTGCGGTTCTCGAAGTCGAGCGACACCACCTTGTCCACCAGCAGGAAAGGATAGCGGTGCGGGATCAAGGCCTTGATCTGGGTGATGTCCGGCAGTGTCTGTTCGTGGCTCATTGCTTCTCCTTGCTTACAGACAGGATGCGACGGGCCAGGGCATCGAGCTGCTTGAAGCGCGCGGCGTTCTTGCGCCACGTGCGGTTGTCGGTCAACGGGGTGCCGGAGGAATACTCGCCCGGCTCATGGATGGAGTTGCGCACCACCGATTTGCCGGTGATCACCACCTTGTCGCAGATTTCCAGGTGGCCGACCACGCCGACCGCACCGCCGAGCATGCAGTAGCGGCCGATCTTGGCGCTGCCGGCGATGCCGGTGCAGCCGGCGATCGCGCTGTGCGCGCCGATGTGCACGTTGTGCGCGACCTGCACCAGGTTGTCCAGGCGCACGTCTTCCTCGAGCGTGGTGTCCTCCAGCGCGCCGCGGTCGACGCAGGCGTTGGCGCCGATCTCGCAATCGTCGCCGATCACCACGCCGCCGAGCTGCGGCACCTTGATCCAGTGGCCGGCGTCCATCGCCAGGCCGAAACCGTCGGCGCCGAGCACCGCGCCTGGGTGGATGCGCACGCGTTGTCCCAGGCGCACGCGGGTGACCAGGGTGACCCGGGCGATCAGTTCGCCGCCGGCGCCGACCTGGCAGTCGTCGCCGATCACGCAGCCCGGGCCGATCACGCAACCGTCGCCGATCACGCTGCGCGCGCCGATGCTGACGAAGGCGCCGATGTGGGCGCTGGGGGAGACCTGCGCGCTGGGGTCGATGCTGGCGCTGGGATGGATGCCGGGCGGACGCGCCGGCGCCACGTCGAACAGCGCGGCGATCTTGGCGAAGGCGACGTACGGATCGCGCGCGATCAGCGCGGTGCCAGGCGCCGCTTCGGCATCGTCGGCGCGCAGCACCACCACCGCGGCGGTGCTGTCGGCCAGCTGCGCGCGGTAGCGCGGATTGGCCAGGAAGCTGAGCTGCCCGGGGCCGGCATGCGCCAGCGTGGCGACGCCATGCACGGCGACGTTGCCGTCGCCATGCACCTGCAGGCCGAAGCGCTCGGCGATCTCGTATGCGGTATGGGAAGGAATATTCACGCAGGGATTCTACCGCGTGCCATCGGCACGGTCATGCTGCGCCTGTGCCGCAGGCAGTGCGGCCCGATCAGCCGCCGCCTGCCGAACGCCCAGCTTGCGATCAGCCGACTGGAAAAAGCCCTGCCTTGCTCATGCCAAGCCAAGATCACAGCCAACTGACCGCAGCCAAGCCCCCTTTAGTAAAGGGGGCGCGCCGACAGGCGCGGGGATTTGGGAGAAGACGAGCCGGGGCCCGCGATTCGCATCGCGAATCGTGGGGCGTCAGCGCGAACGCGATGACGCGCTCCCTGGCGGCGGGTGGGCAGTTCTTAGAACTGCCCACCAAACGTGAACTGCAGGCGCTCGATCTCGTCGTTGTCTTCCTTCTTCAACGGGAACGCGTAGCTGATCGAGATCGGGCCGACCGGTGCCCGCCACAGCAGCGCCACGCCGGTGGAGGCGCGCAGTTCGTTGGTCTTGTAGTTGTCCACGCCGTTGAACACGTTGCCGACGTCGATGAACGCCGAGATGCGCGCCGACGGGCTGTCGAACAGCTTCGGGAAATACATTTCCGCCGAGCCCACGGTCTTGAACGAGCCGCCCAGCGGCTGGCCGCGGCTGTAGGAGGCAGTGGCCTCCGAGCGCGGGCCGAGGGTGTTGTCCTCGAAGCCGCGCACGGAGTTGGTGCCGCCGGCGTAGAAGTTCTCGTAGAACGGCAGGCCCGAGGCGGTCACGCGACGGAGCAGGTTGCTGCCATTGCACTCGGCCGCCGTGTAGGCGTTGTTCTGGACCACGCCGCAGATGTCGCGCGAGACGTCGCTGCCGTAGCTGTCGCCGTAGCCGAACTCGGCGCGGGTGTTGAGCACCAGCGAGGGAATGATCGTCCAGTACTTGGAGACCTGGTAGTTCAGCTTCCAGTACTCGACGGTGGAGCCGGGCAGGGTGGCTTCCAGGCCGATGCGCTGGTACAGGCCGCGGGTCGGCATGAAGTAGTCGTTGCGGGTGTCGCGCGCCCAGCCCAGTTCGCTGCGCCAGGCATGGAAGGTCTTCTGCCCGATCGCGTCGATGTAGTTGATGATCGCGTTCGGCGTGTAGCTGGGATAGGTGGTGATCTGGTTGCTGTCGATGCCGAACATCAGCGAGACGGTGTCGTTCTCGGTGATCGGCACGCCGAAGATCATCTGCGCCGCGCCGTTCTTGCTGTTGTACTGGGCGGTGCCGAAGTCGGAGTAGTCCAGCTTGCGGTAGGAGATGTTGTAGCCCAGCGACACGCCGTCGTCGGTGAAGAACGGGTTGGTGTAGGAGAACGCGTAGCGCTCCTGATAGCTGCTGCGCGAAGCGTCCACCGAGACGCGGTTGCCGCCGCCGAGGAAGTTGTTCTGCGACAGCTGGATCGAGGTGGTCACGCCATAGGTCTGCGAATAGCCCAGGCCGAAGGTGAAGCTGCCGGAGGTGGTTTCCTTGACGCTGTAGACCACGTCGACCTTGTCGTTGCTGCCCGGCACCGGCGGCGTTTCCACGTCCACCGACTCGAAGTAGCCCAGCCGCTGCAGGCGGATCTTGGAGCGGTCGATGGCGGCCTGCGAGTACCAGCTGTTCTCGAACTGGCGCATCTCGCGGCGCAGCACTTCGTCGGAGGTGCGGGTGTTGCCCTTGAACACGATGCGGCGGACCGCCACGCGCGGGCCCGGCACCACTTGCAGGTTGATCGCGACGGTGCGCTTCTCGCGGTCGGTGGTCGGGATCGGGTTGACCTTGGCGAAGGCGTAGCCGATGTTGCTGAGCGTGTTGGTGATCGCGTCGGAGCTGAACTCCAGCAGCGCGCGAGAGAAAGTGTCGCCCGGCTTGGGGATGACCAGCTTCTCGACCTCTTCCTGCGGCAGCACGGTGTCGCCGGTGACCTTGATGTCGGAGATCTTGTACTGCTCGCCCTCGGTGATGCCGGCGGTCAGGTACATGTTGCGCTTGTCGGGGCTGATCGAGACCTGGGTGGAATCGACGCTGAAATCGACGTAGCCGCGGTCCAGGTACCAGGAGTTGAGCTTCTCCAGGTCGCCGGACAGCTTTTCCTTGGAGTACTGATCGTCGCGGCGATACCACGACAGCCAGTTGTGCTCGCGCGACTCCCAGCTCTCCAGGATGTCCTCGGTGGCGAACTTCTCGGTGCCGACGATGTTGACGTGCTGGATCTTGGCGGCCTTGCCTTCCTTGATCGCGATCGCCACGTCGACCCGGTTGCGGTCCAGCGGGCTCACCGTCGGAGTGATCTCGACGTTGTACTTGCCGCGGTTGTTGTACTGGCGGGTCAGCTCCTGGGTCACCCGGTCCAGGCTCAGCCGGTCGAAGGTGCCGCCCTCGGTCAGGCCGATGTCGGACAGGCCCTTGAGCAGTTCTTCGCTCTTGATGTCCTTGTTGCCGGTGACGGTCAGCTTGTTGATCGCCGGGCGTTCCTTGACCGTGACCACCAGGATGTTGCCCTGGCGATCGACCTGCACGTCCTCGAAGAACCCGGTGCGGTACAGCGCGCGGATCGCCTCGCCGACCTTGGCGTCGTCGACCGTGTCGCCGCGTTCCACCGGCAGGTAGGTGAAGACGGTGCCGGAGGAGATGCGTTGCAGCCCGTCGACGCGGATGTCGCTGGCGGTGAAGGGCTCCGTCGCCTGGGCCAGCGCCGGCAGGCTGAGGCTGGCGGCGAGGGCGAGGGCTAGCAGGCGGCGAGTGGGAAATCTCGTCATGTCACGTCCGGGTAGAGGTCGATATCGTTGTTGCATGGGCGCCGGCGTAAGACGACGACAGCGGAGTCGGGTGGATCAGCATCGGGTTCATCGCAAGGCCTGGCCGAAGATGTCGTTGTAGAACGCCAACCCCATCAGCCCGGCCAGCATCGTCAGACCGACGACCTGCCCCGCCGCCATGGCGCGCTCGCTCAGCGGGCTGCCCTTGACCAACTCAATAAGGTAATACAGCAAGTGCCCGCCGTCCAAGATCGGGATCGGCAGCAGGTTCATGATCGCCAGGCTCAGCGACAGCAGCGCCAGGAAATACAGGAACCAGTCCGGCCCCTGCTTGGCCGACACGTTGGCGACCTTGGCGATGGTGATCGGCCCGGACACGTTCTTGAGCGAGGCCTGGCCGGTCAGCATGCGCCGGATGACCCCCAGCGTGTCCCCGGCCAGCTTGCCGGTTTCGCGGAACGCGGCCGGGATCGCCGCCAGCGGGCCGTACTGCAGCTTGGCGTCGAACGCCGGTGCCGGGCGGTCCTTGGCTCCGAAACCCACGCCCAGCGTCAGGCCCTGCACCCGCGGATCCTTGCTGGGGGTCAGGCGCACGTCCAGCGCCAGGCGCTCGCCGGCGCGCTCGACCTCGACCAGGCCGCTGCCGCCGTTCCTGGCCAGCGCCTGGACCTGTGGCCCGACCTGGTCGGCGTTGGTGACCGGCGCGCCATCCACCGCCAGCACGCGGTCGCCGGGGCGCAGCACGCCATCGGCCGCCGAGCCTGGGGTCACCTCGGAGATGACCGCCGGCTGCAGGGTGAAGTGCCAGGTGAGGCCGGCCAGGCGCGGCACCTGCTGTTCGTCGAAGCCGGCGGGCAGCTGCGACAGGCGCAGGGTATGCACGCGGCTGGCGCCGTCGCGCGTGTCCTCGGTCTGGATGCGCACATCCGCGCGGTCCATCGCCGCCACGGTCAGCTGCATGCTGGCGTCGCTCCAACTGGACACCTCGCGCGTGCCGATGCGCACGATACGCTCGCCCGGCTGCAGCCCGGCCTGCAGCGCCAGGCCGTCGGCGCGGCCGACGACCGCGGCGTAGTCCTGCTTGCCGATCACGAACATCGCCCACAGCAGCGCCACGCACAGCACCAGGTTGGCGATCGGGCCGGCGGCGACGATGGCGATGCGCTGCCATACGCTTTTGTTGTTGAAGGCCTGGCCGCGCTCGGCCGGGGCCACGTCGCCCTCGCGCTCGTCGAGCATCTTCACGTAGCCGCCCAGCGGGATCGCGGCGATCGCGAACTCGGTGCCGTGGCGGTCGTAGCGCGACCACAGCGGCTTGCCGAAGCCCACCGAAAAGCGCAGCACCTTGACCCCGCAGCGGCGGGCGACCCAGAAATGGCCGAACTCGTGGAAGGTCACCAGCACGCCCAGGCTGACGATCATCCACCAGACGGACCCGATGAAATCACCCATGCGCGTGGCTCATAGGGGCGTGCGTGTCAGACATGGGCAGGCTGGCGGGCAATGGCGAGTTCGGTGATCTTGCGCGATTGCGCGTCCGCCGCGAGCAGCGCGTCCAGGGAGTCGGCCGCGCCTGCAGGCAGCACGGTCAGGGCGTTCTCGACCAGCGCAGGAATCGCTAGGAAACCGATACGGCCCTGAAGAAAGGCTGAAACGGCCACTTCGTTGGCCGCGTTCAGGATCGCCGGGGCGCTGCCGCCGGCCTGCATCGCGCGCCAGGCCAGGCCCAGGCACGGGAACGCGTCCAGGTCCGCCGGCTCGAAATCCAGGCGGCCGTGGGCCAGCAGGTCCAGCCCGGCGACTCCGGACTCGATCCGTTGCGGCCAGCCCAGGCCCACCGCCAGGGTGGTGCGCATGTCCGGCAAACCCATCTGCGCCAAGGTGGAACCGTCGATGAACTCCACCAGCGAGTGCACCAGGCTCTGCGGGTGCACCAGCACCTCGATGCGCGAAGGCGGCAGCGCGAACAGGTGGTGCGCCTCGATCACTTCCAGGCCCTTGTTCATCAAGGTGGCCGAGTCGACCGAGATCTTCGGGCCCATCGACCACTTCGGGTGCGCCACCGCCTGCGCCGGGGTCACCGACTGCAGGCGCGCGCGGTCCCAGCCGCGGAACGGGCCGCCGGAGGCGGTCAGCAGCACCCGCCGCACCTCGGCGCCGGCCTGGCGCGAGCGCAGGCACTGGAAGATCGCGCTGTGCTCGCTGTCGATCGGGATGATCTCGGCGCCGGCCGCGGCGGCCGCGGCGGTGACCAGCTCGCCGGCCAGCACCAGCGATTCCTTGTTGGCCAGCAGCAGGCGCTTACCGGCGCGGGCCGCGGCCAGGGTCGAGGCCAGGCCGGCGGCGCCGACGATGGCGGCGACCACGCTGTCGCAGGCGTCGCTGGCCACCAGCTGCTCCAGCGCGGCGGCGCCGGCATGCGCTTCGGTGCGCAACCCGGCATCGCGCAGGCCGTCGCGCAGCGCCGGGTACAGCGCCGGGTCGGCGATCACCGCGTGCGCCGGCCGGTGCGTGGCGCACAGCGCCAGCAATGCAGCGACGTTGCCGCCGGCGGCCAGCACGCTGGCGCGCAGCCGCTGCGGGTGGCGCGCGATCACGTCCAGCGCGGAGGCGCCGATCGAACCGGTGGCGCCGAGCACGGCGATATGGCGGACAGCGTCGGACATATTCAGAACCCGAAGATGTCCTTGCCCAACGCGAAGATCGGCAGCGCCGCCAGCACGCCGTCGACGCGGTCGAGCACGCCGCCGTGGCCGGGGATCACGTTGCCCGAGTCCTTGGCGCCGACGTGGCGCTTGAGCAGGCTTTCGAACAGGTCGCCGACCACCGAGGCCAGCACGCTGACCGCGGCCACGATCAACAGGCCGGGCAGTTGCGGCAGGGTGACCCCGGCCAGCCAACCGAAGCCGGCGGCGCAGACCAGGCCGGCCAGCAGCCCGCCGACCAGGCCCTCGACGGTCTTGTTGGGGCTGATCCGCGGCGCCAGCT
The DNA here is from genome assembly GCF_025666195.1 of Xanthomonas sp. CFBP 8443. Classification (NCBI taxonomy): domain Bacteria; kingdom Pseudomonadati; phylum Pseudomonadota; class Gammaproteobacteria; order Lysobacterales; family Lysobacteraceae; genus Xanthomonas; species Xanthomonas sp. CFBP 8443. Next base: position 3,330,889 of record NZ_CP102592.1, on the reverse strand, counting down.
TGTGCTTGCCGAACTGGCGCCCGGCGAAATAGGCGCCGGAATCGGCCGCCCAGACCGTGACCAGCGCGGTCAGCAGCCAGCGGTGCCCGTTCGGCTCGCTGGCGTGGATCAGGCCCAGCGCCGACCAGGCCGGCACGATCGCCAGGGTGCCGGCGGCCAGCTTGAACACCCGCGCGTAGGTAGCGTGGTCGGAGCCGAACTGGAAGAAGCGCAGCCACAGCAGCGCCACGCACCACCAGCCGACGCCGACCAGGGTGGTCAGCTGGAACAGCACCAGCGAGCCGGCCGAGGCCCACACCAGCAGCACCATCAGCAGCAGGTTCAGCACCAGCAGGATGGTGCGCGGCAGGGTGTCGTCGACCTCGGCCAGCTTCAGCCATTCCCATAGGCCGACCAGGAAGATCAGTGCGGCCAGCGCCGCCAGCCATTGCGTCGGCAGCAGCAGGATGGCGCAAATGGCCAGCGGGGCCATGATCAGCGCGGCGATGACGCGGGTACGGGTCATGCGGGTGTGTTCTCCGTCGCCGGGGCGACTTGCGCGCTGGTCAGGCCGAAACGCCGCTCGCGGCTGGCGTAGTCGTCCAGGGCTTGTTGCAGCACCTCGGCGCCGAACTCGGGCCACAGGGTCTCGGTGAACCACAGTTCGGTGTAGGCCAGCTGCCACAGCAGGAAATTGCTGATGCGCACGTCGCCGCCGGTGCGGATGAACAGGTCCGGTGGCGGCAGGTCGGACAGCGCCATGCGCGCCGACAGCAGGTCCTCGTCGATCTGCTCGGGACGCAGGCGCCCGGCCGCCACGTCCTCGGCCAGTGCGCGCGCGGCCTGGGCGATGTCCTGGCGGCCGCCGTAGCTGGCCGCGATCGACAGGTGCAGGGCCTGGTTGTCGCCGGTGCGGGCTTCGGCCTGGGCCATGCGCTCGCGCAGCGACGGGGCGAAGCGCGAGCGGTCGCCGATGAAGCGCACGCGCACGCCGCGCCGCTGCAGTTCCTCGACCTCGCGGTCCAGTGCATGCAGGAACAGCTTCATCAGCGCGTCGACTTCTTCCTGCGGACGGCCCCAGTTCTCGCTGGAGAACGCGAACAGGGTCAGCGCGGGGATGCCGCGCTCCAGGCAGAAGTCGATGGTGCGGTTGACCGCGCGCGCGCCGGCGCGGTGGCCGATCACGCGCGGCCGCCGGCGGCGCTGCGCCCAGCGGCCGTTGCCATCCATGATGATGGCGATGTGGCGGGGCAGGGACATAGCGTGGGGGTCGGAAGGCATGGCCGCGAGGCGCAGGCTCAGACCGCCATCAGTTCCTGTTCCTTGCCCTTGACCACGTCGTCGACGTCCTTGATCGCCTTGTCGGTCAGCTTCTGGATGTCGTCCTCGGCAGCACGCGCCTCATCCTCGGTGACCTTCTTGTCCTTCAGCAGATCCTTGATCTGCTGGTTGGCGTCGCGGCGGATGTTGCGGATCGCGACCTTGCTGTCCTCGCCTTCGCTGTGCACGACCTTGGACAGCTCGCGGCGGCGCTCTTCGGTCAGCGCCGGCAGGTTGAGGCGGATGGTGGTGCCGGCGGTGTTCGGGGTCAGGCCCAGGTCCGAGGCCAGGATCGCCTTCTCCACCGCGCTGACCATCTGCTTTTCCCACGGGCTGATGGTCAGCGAACGGGCATCGGCCACGGCGACGCTGGCGACCTGGCTCAGCGGCATTTCCGACCCGTAGTAGTTGACCTTCAGGTGCTCGACCAGGGCGGTCGACGCGCGGCCGGTACGCACCTTGATGAGCGTATGGCGCAGCGCATCGATGCTCTTGGCCATGCGGGTCTGTGCGTCTTGCTTGATTTCGTTGAGCATCGCCGGTGTCCGTGCTGAATCTGAATCGGACGATTATAGCCGGGAACAGCGAGGTGCCGGGATTGGGGATTGGGGATTGGGGAATCGCAAAAGCGTTGCGCACTGCAGCAGGTTGTCTGCCGCGCGCGCCTCGCAACGGCTCATGCTAGCGGCTGTCGCGTTTGCGAATCTCTAATCCCCAGTCCCGGCCGTTATCAGCTGCGCCCCTTCACCAATGTCCCGATCTCCGCGCCGTGCAGGATCTTCAGCAGTTCGCCGGGCTGGCCCATGTTGAAGATGCGCAGCGGCAAGTCGCTGTCGCGGGCCAGGGCGAACGCGGCGGTGTCCATCACCTCCAGGTTGCGGGCGATCACTTCGTCGTAGGTCAGGCTGTCGAAGCGCACCGCGTCGGCGTGCTTCTTCGGGTCCTTGTCGTACACACCGTCGACCTTGGTCGCCTTCAGCAGCAGGTCGGCGCCGATCTCGATGGCGCGCAGCGCCGCGCCGGAGTCGGTGGTGAAGAACGGATTGCCGGTGCCGGCGGCGAAGATCGCGATGCGCCCCTTCTCCAGGTGGCGGATCGCGCGGCGGCGAATGAAGTCCTCGCACACGTCGTTGATCTTGATCGCGCTCATCACCCGCACCTTGGCACCGAGCTTTTCCAGCGCGTCCTGCATCGCCAGCGCGTTGATGACGGTGGCCAGCATGCCCATGTGGTCGCCGGTGACCCGGTCCATGCCGCCGGCGGCCAGGCCGGCGCCGCGGAAGATGTTGCCGCCGCCGATCACCAGGGCCACTTCGGCGCCGGCCTGCTGCGCCTCGATCACTTCATGCGCGAGGCGGTTGATGACCTTGGGGTCGATGCCGTAATCCCCGTCCCCCATCAGCGCTTCGCCGGAAAGTTTCAACAGGATGCGGCGATAGGCGAGCTGGGACATGGTGACCTCGTTGGGGGGACGGGCAAACCACGTGATTCTAGCCGAAGCGCGCCGCGGAATCTGCCGCGGGCGCGGGTTTCAGGCCAGGGTGTCGCGGAACGAGCGCGCAGTGACGCGGTTGCGGCCGCCGTGCTTGGAGCTATACAGCATGTCGTCGGCGGCCTGCAGCAGGTCCTGCGCGGTGCCGAAGCGCTCGCGCCCGCCCTGGGTGGCGATGCCGGCGGAGAAGCTGATGTGCAGCGGCCCGCTCTTCACCTCGGCCATCGGCCGCTGCACGATCTCGATGAGGATGCGCCGGATCACGTTCAATGCGGCTTCTTCGCTGGTGTTGGGCAACAGCACCAGGAATTCCTCGCCGCCGAAGCGGGCCACGGTGTCGCTGCTGCGCAGCAGCGGCTGCAGGGCCTGCGCGAACGCGCGCAGCACCTGGTCGCCGATCAGGTGGCCGTGGGCGTCGTTGATCTTCTTGAAGTCGTCCAGGTCGATGAAGGCGACCGACAGCGGCCAGTCGTGGCGCGAGGCCAGATCGAACTGCTGGGCCAGCAGGACCTCCAACTGGTGCCGGTTGTAGACCCCGGTCAGCGCGTCGCGACTGGCCTGTTCGGCCAGGCGCCGCGCGCGGTGTTCCGATTCGTCGGCCTGGTGCCGTGCCTGGGTGGCTTCCTGGATCTCGCGCAGGTTGCGCAACACCATCAGTTCGCGGGCATGGCTGATGATCGCGTCGATCCGCTCCGGCTGCACGATGCGCACATCGAAGATCGGGCCGATTTCCGGCAGCGCCGCGGCCATGCCGGCGATCACCTCGTCGAAGCGCCGGCTGTCCAGCTGCAGGTCGCGATAGACCCGCTCCATCGCCAGGCTGCGCGCGGCGTCGGTGTCGGCGGCCAGCCAGATGTCGGCGATGCTGCCGGACAGCAGCACGCAGCGGCTGAACGTGTCCGGCGCCGGCTCGGTGCCGGTGCCGAGGCCGATGCTGCGCTGCAGGTAGTCGGGCAGCTTCCACTTGCGCGCCAGCCAGGCGCCGACCTCGGCGTGGTCGCAGCCCAACTGCTCGCGTTCCAACGCGGCCAGGGCCTCGCTGTCGCCGTTGCCGGCCTCGCGCAGCAGCGGCGCGTATTCGTTGTGGCAGACGTGCAGCAGGGCCAGCGCACCCATGTCCTGCAGCAGTCCGGCCAGCATCAGCTCCTCCTGCTTGCGCAGGCCCATGGCCTGGCCGAGCAGGCGGCTGGCCAGTGCCGACAGCACGCTGCGCTTCCAGATCCGTTCCTGCAGGTCGTTGGATGCGCTGCCGTCGCGCAGGCTCTGCACCATCGAGAAGCCCAGCGCCAGGCTCAGCGCGGCATTGAGCCCGAGCATGGTCAGCGCCTGGCCGAGGTTGTCGATGCGGCGCCGGCTGGCGTACAGCGGCGAGTTGGCGATGCGCAGCATGCGCGCGCTCAGCGCCATGTCCATCGCGATGGTTTCGGCGGTGGTGGCGAGATCGACCTCCGGATCCTGGGCCAGGTCGATGATGCGCAGCGCAATCCCGGGCGGCGAGGGCAGGTTGCGGGAGTGAGCCAGGATGGCTTCGAGTTCAGGGCGCATGCGGTTCCGCGTAAAGTGTGATCGGGGCAGCGATATGCCCCGGCACGCAGAGCGTACCACCGGCAAAAAAAAAGCCGCGACCAAGCGCGGCTTTTTTTTGTCCCGGGACGGCGGACTCAGGCCAGGCCGGCCTGCTTCATCACTTCGGCGGCATAGTCTTCCACCACCTTCTCGATGCCTTCGCCCACGGCCAGGCGCTGGAAACCGATCACGTCGGCGCCGGCGGCCTTGACCGCCTGCTCCACGCTCTGGTCGGTGTTCAGCACGTACGGCTGGCCGTACAGGGTGACCTCGTTGACGATCTTGGCGATCTTGCCGCTGATGATCTTCTCCAGGATGTCGGCCGGCTTGGCCTTGTCCTTTTCCGACATCTTGGCCAGCTCGATTTCCTTTTCCTTGGCGACGAAGTCGGCCGGGACGTCGGACGCCTTCACGTGCGGCGGGTTCATCGCGGCGACGTGCATGGCGATGCCGCGGGCCAGTTCGGCGTCGCCGCCCTTGACCTCGACCAGCACGCCGATGCGGCCGCCGTGCACGTAGGCGGCGACGTTGTTGGCGCTGTCGATGCGCACCAGGCGGCGCACCTGCACGTTCTCGCCGACTTTGGCGATGACCGCGGCGCGGGCTTCCTCGACGGTCTCGCCGCCGGGCAGCTTGGCGCTCTTCAGCGCCTCGGCGTCGGCGGCGCCGGAGCTCAGCGCGGCCTGGGCCACGGCTTCGGTGAAGGCCAGGAAGTTGTTGTCCTTGGCGACGAAGTCGGTCTCGGAGTTGATCTCGACCAGCACGGCCTTGCCGCCGTCCTGGGCCATCGCGATGCGGCCTTCGGCGGCGACGCGGTCGGCCTTCTTGTCGGCCTTGGCCAGGCCCGACTTGCGCAGCCACTCGGCGGCGTTGTCGATATGGCCGGCGTTCTCGGTGAGCGCCTTCTTGCATTCCATCATGCCGGCGCCGGTGCGCTCGCGCAGTTCCTTGACCAGGGAAGCAGTGATTTCCACGGGGTGACCTCACAAAAGGTGGGAAAGGGCCGGCGTGCCGCCGGCCGGGAATTCTGGGAAACGGGCGCTTGCGGCGCCCGCGGACCCGGGCGCGCAGCGCGCGCCGGGTGGCGACTGCGCATGGTCGCGCAATCGCATGGCGCGCCGATTACTCGGCGGCGGGAGCGGCTTCTTCGGCCTTCTTGCCGTTCTTGCGCGGGCCGCGGCCCTTGTCGTCGCCGGCTTCGCTGCTGAACTCTTCCTCGCGCACGCTGGCGGCGTTCGGCGCGGCGGCCTTGCCTTCCAGCACGGCGTCGGCGGCGGCGCGCGCGTACAGCTGCACGGCACGGATGGCGTCGTCGTTGCCCGGGATGGCGTAGTCGACCAGTTCCGGGTTGTAGTTGGTGTCGACCACCGCGATCACCGGGATGCCGAGCTTCTTGGCTTCCTTGATGGCGATGTCTTCATGGCCGATGTCGATGACGAACAGCGCGTCCGGCAGGCGGTTCATTTCCTTGATGCCGCCCAGCGAGGCCAGCAGCTTTTCGCGTTCCCGGCGCAGGGTCAGCACTTCGTGCTTGACCAGCTTGTCGAAGGTGCCGTCGGTTTCGGCCGCTTCCAGCTCCTTCAGGCGCGCCACCGACTGCTTGACGGTGCGGAAGTTGGTCAGCGTGCCGCCCAGCCAGCGCTGGGTCATGAACGGCTGGCCGCAACGCTCGGCTTCTTCCTTCACCGAGTCGCGGGCGCTGCGCTTGGTGCCCAGGAACAGGATGGTGCCGCGCTTCTGCGCGACGCTGGAGATGAAGTTCATCGCGTCGTTGAACAGCGGAACCGTCTTCTCAAGGTTGATGATGTGGATCTTGCCGCGCGCGCCGAAGATGTACGGCGCCATCTTCGGGTTCCAATAGCGGGTCTGGTGGCCGAAGTGGACGCCGGCTTCCAGCATCTGACGCATGGTGACTTGGGGCATTGCAGTGACTCCTGATGGGGAACCGGCCGCGCGCGGGCGATGGTAGGTGAGTCCGCGCATGGACATGCAGGCCCTGGCGGGCTTGCACGACGGTTCCGGGGTTGGGCCTCCCTGCAGCCTTACGTGACCGAACTCCTTGCGGAGCACCCCGGCACGGGCGATGGCAGCAGGTGTGTATTCGCCGGTGCGTCCGGCGTGGACGGTCCGTCGGCCCGGGCGGGCGCAACGAAGCAGCGGAACTATAGCCGGCCGCGGCCGGCGGCGCAAATCCAGGTGCGCCGGGTCATTCGGCCGGCAGCGCGCGCAATTCGGCGTCGCTGTCGAGCCGTGCGGCGAAATGGCCGCCGCGTGCGGTCCCGACCGCGGCCGGCAGCGGCCAGCGCTTCTGTTCCCCGGCGAGCACGTAGCCGGCCAGGTTCTGGAACAGGGTCAGCTGACTGCCGTCGGCGCCGATGAAGCTCAGGTCGCTCAGCCGCGCATGCGCGGTGCCGCGATTGCGCACCTGCAGTTGGTGGCCGTAGGCGCCGGCGATCAGGCTGGCGCTTAGCGCGGCGGCCGGCGCGGCGCCGGACGCGGACAGGAACACCGGCGTGGAGTAGCGCAGCAGCAGCCGCGGTTCGGCGCCGCTGGGCGTATCAGCGGGGGCGCGCTCCTCCAGCACCAGGCGGTAGGCGATCTCGCGATCGGTCGCCGCCGGCCCGGTGCGCACGACCCGCAGCAATTGCCGGCCCTGGGCGGGGATGTCGATCACGTGCGGGCTGAGCTGGACGTCGTCGGTCGGCTGCAGTTGCTCGATGCCCTCGGCCTGGTGCCAGCGGTACAGCTGGGCCTGCGCCCGCCAGGGTAGGTCCTGGGTGTTGTTCAGCCAGATCTCGGCGGTCTGCGCGCCGGGTGCGACGCGCACGATGGCCGGGCTGATGCGCACGCCGGCCGCCGCAGCCAGGCTCGGCAGCAGCGCCAGCAGCAGGCCGGCGATCCAAGCGCGACGGCGCCTGCCCACCTCAGAACGCGACCGTGGTGTAGCGCGCATCCTGTGGCCGCAGCCCGTCCGCCACGCTCAGGCTCAACGCCAGCGCACCGGCCGCGCTGGGCGCGGCGGCGCCGTCGATGCTGACCTGGTAGGGCAACGGGCGGGTGCAGTTCACCTGCGGGGCGCCGGGCTGGTTGCGCCCGGCGGTGCTGATCTCGCAGCTGCGCTGCAGGCGGATGCCGACCCGGAACGCCGCGCTTTCGTTGGCAGCGATGTTCTGCGCTGCCGCATCCGCGCAGACGGCACAGACGCTCGCGAGCAGCAGCGATTGCATGAATGGCCTGGCGATCATGGCGGTATTCCGAGGAAGGCGTGACAGATAACGGCGCGTGGCGGCGCAACTTTACCCAAGGCGCGCGTGCGTTCAGTCCTCAGTAGGTGACCGTCACCTTGACCACGTCGCTGTAGCTGCCCGGGGGCGGCGTCTGCGCGGCCGGCACCTGGCCGTACAGGGTCAGCGACTGGGTGCTGCCGGTGCCGGTGCCGGTCTGGGTGTCGCCGTTGAGGGTGCCGCCCCAGCGCTGGCTGCGCGCCGCGTCGCGGTACAACTCGTAGCGCAGGTATTGGCCAGCGGCGTTGCGCATGCGCCGGATGGTGCCGCTGGCGTACTGGCCGTTGTCCAGGCCGACCTGCCAGGCGGTGCGCCGACGGCAATTCATGCTCAGCGCGGTGGTGTAGTTGAGCGCGGTATCGACCAGGCCGGATTGGCTGCCGAAATCCAGGTCGGCGATGCTGGCGATGGTGCAGACCGGGGCCACGTTGGCCGAACTCACGAACGGGAACTGCGCCGAAGTGGCGCCGCCGGTGCCACCGGTGGTGCAGGAGGCCGGCATGCTCGCCGGGGTGCCGATCAGCGGTTCGTCGTAGCGGTACTGCAGGTTGGTGTACACCCCGCTGAAGCTGTTCTGGTACAGCCCGGTGGCGATGCCGCTCTGCAGCGGGACGCGCCCGTAGACGGTGTAGCTGGCGCTGCCGCTGCCGCCGATCGCCAGCGACGAATAGGCCAGGTCCACCTGCAGTGGCGTGGAGGCGTTCAGCGCGCTGCCCCAGATCAGGCTGCGTGCGCTGTCGCGGTACAGCTGGAAGCCGAGACTGTCGCCGAGCGGATTGAGCATGCGCCGCGACGCGATGCCGAGGCCGCCGCCTTGCGCGCCCTCGCCGATGTTCAGGCACAGGCGCACGTAGATGGTGCCCAGGATGCTGAGCGCACCGGTCTGGCAGGTGACGGTGATCTGGGCGCTGCTGTCGGTGGCCGCGCTGTTGGAGACGTTGCCGAAGTCGAGCGCGGTGGCCGCTGCCGTGCACACGGTGGTGGCGCCGGCCCGCAGCGGCGCCAGCGCCGCGGCCAGCGCCAGCACGGCGGCGCACCGCCATGCGGCGGCGCCGGTCACGGCGCCGGCCCCGCGCTGCAGCGCAGCGGTCCCAGCCGGGCCGGGCGCTGTTGCGGCGTGTGCTCGATGCGCACTCGGCAGCTGCCTGCGGCCATCTCCACCTGCAGTTCGTTGCGTCCGACCCTTAGGCCTTCCAGGTAGGCCTCGCCGTCGTAGCCGACCACCGCGTCGATGCCGGGGCCGCGCACCCGGCTGCCGACCGGCAGCGGGGCGTCGCGCGCATCGTGCAATTGCACCAGCACGCCGTCGCTGGTGCGGATCGGGAAGTCCACCACCACGCCGGTGCGGTCGCGCGGCACCACGATCTGGTCGACCCGCTCCGGACGCATCCGCGGTGGCAGTTGCATCGGATCGATCGACACCTGGTTGTGCTGCCAGCCCATCAGCGGGGTGACCATCAGGAAGCCGCGCGCATCGGTGACGCCGATCGGGCGGTTTTCCAGCAGCACCGGCACGCCGGCGACGCCGTCGGTGGAGACCAGGGCGAAGGCCTGGTCGAGATCGCGGCCGGGGAACCAGCCGCCGCCGATCCGGGCCAGGCCGCCGGAGGCTTCGGCATAGCCGTAGGTCTGGCCGCCGTAGCTGGCCATGCCGGCGGCATAACGCGCGCGCTCGCCGCGCCAGCTGGCCTCGGCCAGGCCGCCGGCGCTGTCCTGGCCGCTGCGCGCCTGCAGCCGCCAACCGCTGCCGCCGTCGCCAGCGGCCGAACGGCTGAGGTCGGCGGCGGTGCTGAGACGGTCGCCGACCCGCTGCAGCGCGACGCTGGCCTGGCGCGCGCCGCTGAGCGCGATCGACCAGCCCAGGTACATGCTGCGGTCGCTGGCCTGGTCCAGGTTCTGGTTGACGCTGAGATTGAGCGAGGACTGCCACGGCAGCGCCCGGGTCCAGAACAGGCTGGCGTAGCGCACGTCGTCGCTGTCCGGGTAGGCCAGGCGCACATAGCTCAGCGACACGTTGCCGATCCGGTCCCAACTGACTCCTGCCAGCGCGCGTTCGCTGATCCGCGGCGGCGGCGCGCCGTACTGCGAGGCCACGTCGCGATAGCCGCGCTGCGCGCGCTGGGTGTCCATCGAGACGTTGAAGCGGCCGTTGTTCCAGCGGTAACTGAGCGCGTACTGGTGGCCGCTGCGGCCATCGCCCTGGCTGTGCGCGAGCGAGGCGCCGACCACGCCGGCCTGGGGCAGCAGCCAGATGCCGCCGGCGCCGGCGTTGCGCACCCCGGCGCCGGCCTCGGCATGCGCCTCGGCGGTAAAGCGGGCGCTGACGCCGCGGCGCCAGCTGGCGCTGGCGACGGTGTCGCCGGCATAGTTGAAGGCATCGCTGCCGTAGCCCTGGCGGACCCGGCCCAGCGCCAGCGACCAGTCGTCCAGACCATCGGCGAGCAGGTCCTGGGTGGCGTAGAACGGGAATTCGACCGAACGGCTGCGGCCGTAGGCGTCGGTGATGACCAGCTGCGCGTTGCCGGCGCCGTCCACGCCGGGCGCGGCCGACAGCTGGAACGGCCCGGCCGGTAGCTCCGAGCCGTACTGGCGGATGCCGTTGACGTACAGGTCCACGCTCGACGGCACCGTCACTTCGCCGAGGAATTCCGGCAGCGGGGTGGTCACCCGGTACGGCTGCAGGCCGAAGTCGCGGCCCACGCGTATCCCGCCCAGGCGCAGCGTGCGGCTCCAACTGGTGCTGCTGCTCAGCGTATCGCCGACCACCACGCTGGTCATGCTCTCGGGCAGCGACCACCACCACTGCGTGTCCAGGCGTATCGCCTGGCTGCGCCAGGCGCGCTGCGGCTCGCGGTACAGGCGGCCGACGAAGGATTGGCGGAACATGCCGCGGCCCAGCACGCCGTCGCCCAAGCCGAAGGCGCGCAGTTCGCCGCTCGCGGTGAGATTGCTGGCGCTGCCCTGGCGGCTGGCGTACAGGTCGTAGTCCAGCAGCGCGCCGGGCGAACTGGTCGCCGGCAGCGCCGGCCCGCCGCCTTGCGCGTCGATGCGGGTCAGCGGCACGTCGAGCAGCGCCACCGGCGCATCGATCGCCAGTCGCTGCAGGCTGGCGTCGTAGCGGTAGCGCACTCCGTCCAGGGTCTCCAGGGCGATCGCGGCGGTGGCATCGTCGGCGATGCGCAGGCCCAGTTGGCGCAGCGTGGCGGCATCGGCGAGCATGCGCGTGCCGGCCTGCTGGAAACGGAACAGCCCGGGCTTGCGGGTTTCGTTCAGGGTGACCTCCAGGTACAGCGTTTCCTGCTCGGACGGCAATTCGACGGGCTGCGCGGCGGCGAGATGCACTGCGCTCGCCCACAGCGCCAGCAGTAGCTCAAGGAGCCTGTGCTTCCAACGCAAGCGACTGAGCAAGGGGCTCACCGTTGATCGTGGCCTTGAACGTGCCATCGGCACGCGCCAGCGCGGGAGGGAGCGGCCAACGCTTGCGCTGGCCCGGCAGGACGTAGCCGGCCAGGCCGTCGGCGATCGCGGCACGGGTGCCGTCGCTGGCGAGGAAATACAGGTCGACCAATTGGGCGTGCTCGCTGCCCTGGTTCACGACTTCCAGCGCCGGCGCGGCGGCGTCGTGGATCAGCCTGGCTTGCAGCGCCGGGGCTGCGGCGACCGCCGGCTTGACGAAGATGGGTACCGAGTAGCGCAGCACGAATTGCAGGCCGGCCGTGCTGCCGGCGGCGGCATCCGCCGCCGGCAGTTCGTCGACCAGCACCCGATAGGTGTCCTCGGTGGCGCGGGGTGCATCGTCCAGGCGGATGATGCGCACCAGTTGCCGCGAGTGCGGCGCCAGTTGCAGCATCGGCGGGCTGATCGCGATCCTGTCGGTGGATTCGAGCAGGTCCTCGCCGTGCTGCTGGCGCCAGCGGAACACCCGCACCTGCGCCTGCAGCGGCGTGTCGCCGCTGTTGCTCAGCCACAGGCCCTGCGCCGATTCCTCCGCGGTCAGCTGCACCGAGGTGGGCGCAACCTGCAGGCTGGCGGCATGGGCCGCCAGCAGTGCCGCCAGCCACAGCGCGGCGGCGAGCGGCAGGCGCAAAACGAGGGATCGGTGCAAGGCCATGGAACGCTCCGGTTACCAGGTGACAGTGGCGGTGACGATGTCGCTGTACGAGCCGGCAGGGTAGTTGGTGCTGGCGACCTGGCCGTAGACGACCAGTGGTTGCACCGCACCATTGCCGGTGCCGGCCTGGGTGTCGTTGCCGATGGTCGAACCCCAGTTCTGGGTGCGCGCCGAGTTGCGGTACAGCGCGTACGGCACGCGTGCGGTATTGCCCGCATCGGCGCTGCCCATGGTGCGCGAGCTCACGGTCGCGCCGGAGCCGCTGCCGGCGTTGAGCGCGATGTTGTACGGGGTGCCCGAGGTGCAGCGCACGTTCAACGTGCCGGTGCTGTTGATCGAGGTCTGGGTGGAATTGACGCTGCCGAAATCGACGTCGGTCGGTGCGGTCTGGATGTCGCAGACGCTGGTGATCTGGATCTTGACGTTGAAGGTGCGCGAATCGGTCTGGGCGGAGGCCACGCCGGTCCCGGCGGCCAGCAGCACAACGATGGCTAGTGCACGATGGAAAGCTTGCATTGGATGAGGCTCTTCGGAATGACGGAGTCCGTCGGAGCCCGGAGCAATGCAAAACGTGCGCCACTGCACATTTATATGGATGTGTATCTAGTTTTTATCAGTGACGAAACTCACGTTTCTACAGGGTTAACTTTGTGAGAAGGGAGGGCGGCGGCCGGGTGCCGAAAAACCGGCAGCCTGCATCGGCGCGTTCAGGAAAGCCCCGGATGAGCGATAATGGTGGGTATGACCGTCAATCTGAAAACCCCCCAGGACATCGAGAAGATGCGCATCGCCGGCCGCCTGGCCGCCGAGGTGCTGGACATGATCGGGCCGCACGTGAAGCCCGGGGTGACCACCGCCGAGCTGGACCGCATCTGCCACGACCACATCGTCAACGTGCAGCAGGCGGTGCCGGCCAACGTCGGCTACCGCGGCTACCCGAAGACCGTGTGCAGCTCGGTGAACAACGTGATCTGCCACGGCATCCCCAGCGAGAGCAAGGTCCTCAAGGATGGCGACATCGTCAATATCGACGTCACCGTGATCAAGGACGGCTGGCATGGCGACACCAGCCGCATGTACTACGTCGGCACGCCGTCGGTGATGGCGCGGCGCCTGGTCGAGGCGACCTACGAGGCGATGTGGCGCGGCATCCGCGCGGTGCGCCCGGGCGCCACGCTCGGCGACGTCGGCAACGCGATCCAGCAGTACGCCGAGGGCGAGCGCTTCAGCGTGGTGCGCGAGTACTGCGGCCACGGCATCGGCAAGGTCTACCACGACGAGCCGCAGGTGCTGCACTACGGCCGTCCCGGCGAAGGCCTGGTGCTCAAGCCGGGCATGACCTTCACCATCGAGCCGATGATCAACGAAGGCTCGCGCTACACCCGCGTGCTGCCCGACGGCTGGACCGTGGTGACCAAGGACCGCAAGCTGTCGGCGCAGTGGGAGCACATGATCGCGGTCACCGAGGACGGCGTGGAAGTGCTGACCCTGTCGCCCGGCGGCCTCGGCGAGCCGTGAGCCTGCTGCCGGCCGGGACCGATGCCGGCATGCCCGATGCGGCCGCCGACGATGCCGACTGGGCCGCGGCGGCGCGGCAAGTGCTGGCCCAGGCCGATGCGCGGCTGAACAAGCGGTTCGACCAGGGCGACGACATCGACCGCCTGCTGGCATTGCGCGCGCGCGCGCTGGACCAGCTGATCAAGCACGCCTGGAGCCGCTGCCTGCTGCGCGATGCCGGGCTGGCGCTGTACGCGGTCGGCGGCTACGGCCGCGGCGAACTGTTCCCGCGTTCGGACATCGACCTGCTGGTGCTCGGCGAACCCGAGCGCCAGCGCGCGCACGAGCAGGCGCTGGCGCGGCTGTTCGCGCTGCTCTGGCATGCCGGCGTACCGGTCAGCCACGCGGTGCGTTCGGCCGCGCAATGCACCACCGCCTGCGCCGACCAGACCGTGCTCACCGCGCTGATCGAGGCGCGTCCGCTGCTGGCCGATGCCGCCGCGCGGGCGTCGCTGGCGGCGGCGATCGCGCCGCAACAGGTGTGGACGCCGCGCGCGTTCTTCCTGGCCAAGCGCGAGGAACTGCAGACCCGCCACCAGCGCTTCGGCGACACCGCCGACAACCTGGAGCCGGACATCAAGGACGGCCCGGGCGGCCTGCGCGACCTGCACACGCTGGGCTGGATGGCGCTGCGCGCGTTCGGCGTGCGCGACCTGGAGGCGCTGATCGGGCTCGGCCACGTCGGCGGCGACGAGGCCGCGGCGTTGCGCCGCGAGCGCCGCGAACTGGCGCGGCTGCGCTACGGCCTGCACCTGGTCGCCAACCGCCCGGAGGAGCGCCTGCGCTTCGACTACCAGAAGACGCTGGCGCAGCGGCTGGGCTTCTCCGACGACGCCGAGAGCCTGGGCGTGGAGAAGATGATGCAGCGCTTCTACCGCAGCGCCGCGATCGTGCGCCGGCTCAGCGACCGGCTGCTGCAGCGCTTCGAGGAGCAGTTCGACGGCGAGGCGCAGCCGCAGCCGCTGGGCGGCGGCTTCTCGCTGCGCCGCGGCTACCTGGCCGCCGATGCCGAGACCTGGCCGCAGGACGATCCGGTGCAGGTGTTCGCGCTGTTCGCGACTTGGGCCGCGCACGGCGAGGTGCGCGGACTGCATTCGCTGACCGCGCGCGCGCTGGCCGAGGCGCTGCCGCAGCTGCCCGCCTACGCCAGCGCCAGCGCGCCGGCGCGCGAGCGTTTCCTGGCCCTGTTGCGCGGCCCGCGCGCGGTGCAGACGCTGACCCGGATGGCGCGGCTGGGCGTGCTCGGGCAATGGATCCCGGCGTTCGCGCAGGTGTCCGGGCGCATGCAGTTCGACCTGTTCCACGTATACACGGTGGACCAGCACACGCTGATGGTGCTGAAGAACATCGCGGTGTTCGCCAGCGCCCGCGCCGACGACCGCTTCTCGATCGCGCACGAGGTGTGGCCGCGACTGCGCAAGCCGGAACTGCTGCTGCTGGCCGGGCTGTTCCACGACATCGCCAAGGGCCGCGGCGGCGACCATTCCGAACTCGGCGCGGTCGACGCGCGCGCATTCTGCGCCGGCCACGGGCTCAGCGCGGCCGATACCGAACTGGTCGCGTGGCTGGTCGAGCAGCATCTGCGCATGTCGGTGACCGCGCAGAAGCAGGACATCTCCGATGCGGAGGTGATCCACCGCTTCGCCACGCTGGTCGGCGACCGCGAGCGCCTGGACTACCTGTACCTGCTGACCTGCGCCGACATCGCCGGCACCAGTCCCAAATTGTGGAACGCGTGGAAGGACCGGCTGCTGGCGGACCTGTACTTCGCCGCCCGGCGCGCGCTGCGCGAGGGCCTGGAGCATCCGCTGCCGGTCGCCGAGCGGGTGCAGGAGGCGCGCGAGGCCACCCGCGCGCTGATGCACATCCAGGGCCACGACGACGCCGTCATCGACCGCCAGTTCGCCGGCATGCCGGACGAGAGCTTCCTGCGCTTCCGTCCCGAGCAACTGGCCTGGCAGGCCAGTTCGCTGATGGAAGTGGAACTGGGCGGCACCCTGGTCAAGGTGCGCCCGGTCACGCCCGACGACGACGCGCTGGAAGTGTTCGTGTACTCGCCCGACCGCGACGGCCTGTTCGCCGCGATCGTGATGACCCTGGACCGGCGCGGCTACGGCATCCACCGCGCGCGCGTACTCGACGCGCCGCACCAGGCGATCTTCGATACCTTCGAGGTGATGCCGGCCGACGCCTTCGCCAGCGGCGATCCCGCGCAGCTGGAAGCCGCGCTGCGCGAGGCGCTGGCCGGCGACCTGACCCGCTTGCGCCCGGCGCGGCGGGTGGTGCCGCGGCAGCTGCGGCATTTCCGTTTCGCGCCGCGCATCGAATTCCGCGAGAGCGTGGACGGCCGCCGCACCCGCCTGAGCTTGGTCGCGCCGGACCGCCCCGGGCTGCTGTCGAACGTGGCGCAGGTGCTGCGTCGCCAGCAGTTGCGCGTGCACGACGCGCGCATCGCCACCTTCGGCGAGCGCGCCGAGGACCTGTTCCAGATCACCGACGAGCACAACCAGCCGTTGCCCGACGCTTCCCGCCAGGCGCTGCATGCCGCACTGCAGGCCTGCCTGGACCCCGATACCCCGCCTGGAGAATCCCGCTAATGGCCACCAAGAAGCCTGCCGCCGCCAAGAAGCCTGCTGCTAAAAAGCCTGCTGCCAAGAACGCCGCCGTCGGCAAGACCACCGCGAAGAAGGCCGTGGCCAAGAAGGCCGTCGCCACCGGCGCCGTCACCAAGCCCGTGGCCGCGCCGAAGTCGCCGGCCAGGCCGGCACGCGCCAAGCCGGTCGCCGGCCCCAGTGCCGACGAACTGAAGTTCACCATCGACAGCGCCTTCGAGCGCCGCGCGGCGCTGACCCTGGACGAGATCGAAGGCTCGACCCGGCCGGTGGTCAATCGCGTCATCGACGGCCTGGAAGCGGGCGAGTTCCGCGTCGCCGAGCCCGATGGACACGGCGGCTGGAAGGTCAACGAGTGGCTGAAGAAGGCTGTGCTGCTGTACTTCCGGGTCAACGAGATGGCCGTGGTCGAAGCGCAGCCGGCGCCGTTCTGGGACAAGGTCGAGTCGCGCTTCGCCGGCTACCACGAGGCTGAGTTCCGCAAGGCCGGCGTGCGCGTGGTGCCGGGCGCGATCGCGCGTCGCGGCAGCTACTTCGGCAAGGACGTGGTGCTGATGCCGAGCTTCACCAACATCGGCGCGCACGTGGGCGAGGGCACGATGGTCGACACCTGGGCCACGGTCGGTTCGTGCGCGCAGATCGGCAAGCACTGCCACCTGTCCGGCGGCGCCGGCATCGGCGGCGTGCTCGAGCCGCTGCAGGCCAGCCCGACCATCATCGAGGACCACTGCTTCATCGGTGCGCGCTCGGAAGTGGTGGAAGGCGTAGTGGTCGGCCACCACAGCGTGATCGGCATGGGCGTGTTCATCGGCCAGAGCACGCGCATTTACAATCGCGCCACCGGCGAGGTGTCCTACGGCTACGTGCCGCCGTACAGCGTGGTGGTGTCCGGCCAGCTGCCGTCCAAGGACGGCTCGCACTCGCTGTACTGCGCGGTGATCGTCAAACAGGTCGACGCCAAGACCCGCAGCAAGACCAGCGTCAACGACCTGCTGCGCGGCCTGGCCGACTGAGGCCGGGCAAGGCCGCCGCGGCGCGACCGCGTGCTGACCCGCGCGGACCGGAGCGCCGCGATGCCTGCGCGCATCGCGCAGCGCTCCAATGGCGGGCGCCCGGTCCGTCACGACCGGGCAAGCGGACGTACATCGGCTGCCGGATACGCTCCGGTGAGGCGTCGTAGTGGCGCCCACCGGCTGGTCGTGTACCACGTCTGCCGCTGTCGCCCTGACAGGAGAAACGTATGCGAATGACGATGTGTGGCTGGTGGCTGGTGCCTGTGTTCGCGCTGTGCGGATGCGGCGCGGCGCCAGATCGCGATGGTTCCGCCAACGCCGGGCGCGGCATTGCGCCGAACGCCGACACCGCGCCTGCGGCACCGAGCCAGGCGGCCGCGGCAGCTTCGACGCCGGCGGCCGATACGGCAGCGGACGCGAAACCGGCCGAGCCGCTGTCCTGCGCCGCCGAACTCGGCGCCGCCGCCGCGGCCAAGCGCGTGGCGACCTGCGTCGCGGTGTCGCCGGCGACCCATCCGCCGTGCAACGCGGCCAACAGCTGCGCCCTGATCGAGGACGAGATCGCACGCAGTTGCGCGCTGTTCGACGGCAAGGGCGCGCCGATGGCGGGCTGCGGGCCTGCGCCCAAGAGCCCGGAGGCGGCCGCCGCCGTGGTGCAGCGCTACTACTCGGCGATCGACGCGCGCGACTACGACGTGGCGTGGCGCCAGTGGGGCGAGGAGGGGCGTCCCGGCCAGAGCCTGGCCGCGTTCACGGCCGGCTTCGCGCACACGCGTTCGACCAAGGTGACGATCGGCACGCTCGCAGCGGGCGACGCCGGCGCGGGGTCGCTCTACCAGCCGGTGCCAGTAACCGTTGAGGCGACGCTGGAGGACGGCACGCAGCAGCGATTCCAGGGCACCTACACCCTGCGCCGCGTCAACGACGTGGATGGCGCCTCGGCGGAGCAGCTGCGCTGGCATATCGGATCGGCCCAGCTCAAGGAAGTGCCGGCGGATTGATGCCGGCGGCGCCGTCGCCATGCGCCGCGGTGCGCCGGCCGGCTTGAACGTGCCGTCGGCCACGCGTCGTATTCGCCGCTTCGGCGCGCCTGCACGATGAAGCCTGGCGCCGCTGCGGCGTCGCCCGCGCGAATGCTGCGCGGCTTGTCGACGATCGAATGCGCCATCGCATGCGCTTTGGGTTGCGCGACGCCTTCATGCATGAGAGCCGCACCGGCGCGGTGGCCTGCATCGGGGTGCAAACCGTCTTACACTCGAACCACGGCTTCCAGCTCAAGGTCTCCGATGCGATTTGGCATGGTGGTGACAGGCGTCGCGTTGATGGCGGCAATGACGCTGGCGGTCGCGGCCACGTCGGTCGCGCGCGCTGGCAACCCGGTGTTCCCCGGCTGGTACGCGGACCCGGAAGCGGTGGTGTTCGACAAGACCTATTGGATCTACCCGACCACCTCGCGGCCCTACGCGCAGCAGACCAGCTTCGATGCCTTCTCCTCGCCGGACCTGGTGCACTGGACCCGGCATGCCGACGTGCTGTCGCTGCCGGCGATCACGTGGGCCAAGCAGGCGCTGTGGGCGCCGGCGGTGGTGCGCAAGGATGGCAAGTACTACTTCTTCTTCTCGGCCAACGACATCCAGAGCGACGCCGAGGTCGGCGGAATCGGCGTGGCGGTGGCCGACAGGCCGCAGGGCCCGTACCGCGACCTGCTGGGCAAGCCGCTGATCGACAAGTTCCACAATGGCGCGCAGCCGATCGACCAGTTCGTGTTCGAAGACGACGACGGCAGCTGGTACATGATCTACGGCGGGTGGAAGCACGCCAACATCGTCAAGCTCAAGGACGACTTCACCGGCGTGGAGCCGATGGCCGACGGCAGCGTGTTCAAGGAGATCACCCCGGCCCCGGAGTACGTGGAGGGCTCGCTGATGTTCAAGCGCGATGGCCGCTACTACTACATGTGGTCCGAGGGCGGCTGGGGCGGGCCGGACTACTCGGTTGCCTATGCGATTGCCGACGCGCCGACCGGGCCGTTCAAGCGTATCGGCAAGGTGCTGCAGCAGGATCCAGCGATCGCTACCGGCGCTGGCCACCATTCGGTGATCCGCGCGCCCGACGACGACAGCTGGTACATCGTCTACCATCGTCGCCCGCTGGGCGAGACGGACCGCAACCACCGGGTGACGTCGATCGAGCGGATGGACTTCGACGCGCAAGGCCATATCCTGCCGGTGAAGATCACCCACGAAGGCGTGCAGGCGCATCCGCTGCGCTGAGCGCCGGTGCCGCGCCGAGCGCGGCCTACCCTGGAAACGCATATGAGCACCACGCTGTACGGATTGAAGAACTGCGATACCTGCAAGAAGGCGACGAAGTGGCTGGACCGTTTCGGCGTGACCTACAGCTTCGTCGACTACCGCGAGCACAAGCCGAGCCCGGAGACCATGGTCGAATGGGCCGGCAAGGCCGGCGGCTTCGACGCGCTGGTCAACAAGTCCTCGACCACCTGGCGCCAGCTGCCGGACAACAAGAAGACGCCCGGGTCCGAGGCCGAATGGAAGCTGCTGCTGCGCGAATACCCGCAGCTGATCCG
Source organism: Xanthomonas sp. CFBP 8443 (assembly GCF_025666195.1). NCBI lineage: Bacteria > Pseudomonadati > Pseudomonadota > Gammaproteobacteria > Lysobacterales > Lysobacteraceae > Xanthomonas > Xanthomonas sp. CFBP 8443. The sequence continues at coordinate 3,311,365 of NZ_CP102592.1, read as the reverse complement.
GCGGCCGGTGGTGATCACCGACGATGGCACGCTGAGCCAGGGTTTCTCGGACAACGGCTTCAAGCAGCGTTTCGGCGTGGGCTGAGCCGGTGTCGGTGGCGCTGCCGCTGCCGTTCGCCGCTTCCTGTAGGAGCGGCTTCAGCCGCGACCGTATCGCCGGAATGTCATTGAAACCCGAATCAAGCGCAGTTGCCGGCATCGCATGGCACCCTGCGTACCTGTCGCGGCTGAAGCCGCTCCTACCGTGACCCCAGACCCATGTCCGACGTCGTCGACCTCACCTGCGAACTGATCGCCCGCCCGTCGGTGACCCCGGACGATGCCGGCTGCCAGGCGCTGATCGCGCAGCGGCTGGCGCGCGCCGGTTTCGCCATCGAGCGGCTGCGCTTCGGCGAGGTCGACAACCTCTGGGCCACCCACGGCGGCGCCGGCGACGACGGCCCGGTGCTGGCGCTGCTCGGGCATACCGATGTGGTGCCGCCGGGGCCGCGCGAGGCCTGGGCCAGCGATCCGTTCGTGCCGCAGATCCGCGACGGCGTGCTGTATGGACGCGGGGCGGCCGACATGAAGAGCGGGGTGGCCGCGTTCGTGGTCGCCGCCGAGCGGTTCGTCGCCGCGCATCCCGATCATCCCGGCAGGTTGGCGCTGTTGCTGACCTCCGACGAGGAAGGCGACGCGCTGGACGGCGTGCGCAAGGTCGCCGAGACCTTCCGTGCGCGCGGCGAGCGCATCGACTGGTGCATCACCGGCGAACCGTCGTCCACCGCGCGACTCGGCGACCTGCTGCGGGTTGGACGCCGCGGCAGCCTGTCCGCCACGCTCGCGGTCAAGGGCGTGCAGGGCCATGTGGCGTATCCGCACAAGGCACGCAATCCGATCCACCTGGCCGCGCCGGCGCTGGCCGAGCTGGTCGCGCGGCATTGGGACGACGGCTACGAGAGCTTCCCGCCGACCAGCCTGCAGATCTCCAATCTGCACGCCGGCACCGGCGCCAACAACGTGATCCCCGGCGAGCTGCAGGTGGCCTTCAACCTGCGCTACAACCCGCACTGGGACGCGCCGCGGCTGGAAGCGGAGATCGCCGCGTTGCTCGATCGCCACGGCCTGGACTGCACGCTGCGCTGGCATCGCAGCGGCGAGCCGTTCTACACCCCGGAAGGACGCCTGCGCAGCGTCGCGCGCGAGGTGCTCGGCGCCTTCGCCGGCGCGGCGCCGGAAGAGAGCACCGGCGGCGGCACCTCCGATGCGCGCTTCATCGCGCCGCTGGGCGCGCAGTGCATCGAGGTCGGTCCGGTCAACGCCAGCATCCACCAGGTGGACGAGCACGTCAGCGTCGCCGACCTGGACGCCTTGCCCGGGTTGTACCTGCGCCTGATCGAACGGTTGCTGGCGTAACAGTTGCGCCGGCCTGCGTGCCGGGTTACGTTCGCCGCATGACCTCGCTGTCCGCCCTCCGCCCGATCCACGCCAACGGCCGCAATAGTGCGCTGGCGAATAATCGTGCGCGGCCGATGCGGGTCTGCGACTAGGCGCTACCGAAACACCACGCCCAGTATCCAGAAAACCCGCATCAGCCGATGCGGGTTTTTTTATGGGTGCGTGGAGTGGCGGATCCCCCACGACAGCCCGGCCATCGATGGCCGGGAATGCAAGTAACACCAACCCCACGACCAGGAGTGTTTCATGTGTTCGATCTTCGGCATCTTCGGCCTGCAACCGGGCGACGACCTGCAGGCGCTGCGCCGGCAGGCGCTGGACTGCTCGCAGCGGCAGCGCCATCGCGGCCCGGACTGGAGCGGCGTGTATGCCGACGACGGCGCGATCCTGGTGCATGAGCGCCTGGCCATCGTCGATCCGGCCGGCGGCTCGCAGCCGCTGCTGTCGGAAGACGGCCAGCTGGCGCTGGCGGTCAACGGCGAGATCTACAACCACCGCGAGCTGAAGAAGCAGCTGGCCCGGCCCTACGCGTTCCAGACCGCGTCGGACTGCGAGGTGATCAATGCGCTGTATCGCGAGGAGCAACCGGCCACGCTGCTCAACCGGCTCAACGGCATCTTCGCCTTCGCGCTGTGGGACAAGGCGGCCGGGCGCGCGCTGATCGCGCGCGATCCGATGGGCGTGTGCCCGCTGTACTGGGGCCACGACCAGCAGGGCCGGCTGCGCGTGGCCTCGGAGATGAAGTCGCTGGCCGACAGCTGCGCCGACGTCGCCCAGTTTCCGCCCGGCCACTACTACGACAGCGCCAGCGGCGAACTGGTGCAGTACTACCGCAAGCCGTGGCGCGACTACGATGCGGTGCAGGGCGTGGAGGTGAGCAAGCAGGAGCTGCGCGAGGCCTTCGAGCGCGCGGTGCACCGCCAGCTGATGACCGACGTGCCGTACGGCGTGCTGCTGTCCGGCGGGCTGGATTCGTCGCTGGTCGCGGCGGTGGCGGCGCGCTTCGCGCGCAAGCGCATCGAGGACAACGACGAGGCCGAGGCCTGGTGGCCGCGCCTGCATTCGTTCGCGATCGGCCTGAAGGGTTCGCCGGACCTGGCCGCCGCGGCGATCGCCGCCGAATCGCTGGGCACCGTGCACCACGGCTTCGAATACACCTTCGAGGAAGGCCTGGACGCGCTGCCGGAAGTGATCCGGCACATCGAGACCTACGACGTCACCACCATCCGCGCGTCCACGCCGATGTTCCTGCTGGCGCGGCGGATCAAGGCGATGGGAGTGAAGATGGTGCTGTCCGGCGAGGGCAGCGACGAGATCTTCGGCGGCTACCTGTACTTCCACAAGGCGCCGAACGCGCGCGAGTTCCACGAGGAGCTGATCCGCAAGCTCGACGCGCTGTACAACTACGACTGCCTGCGCGCCAACAAGTCGATGATGGCCTGGGGCGTGGAGCCGCGCGTGCCGTTCCTGGACGTGGAGTTCATGGACGTGGCGATGCGCATGGACGCGCAGTACAAGATGATCGACAAGACCAACCCCGGCGCGGTGCGCATGGAAAAAGGCGTGCTGCGCGCGGCGTTCGAAGGCTACCTGCCCGAGTCGATCCTGTGGCGGCAGAAGGAGCAGTTCAGCGACGGCGTCGGCTACGGCTGGATCGACGGGCTCAAGGCGCATGCCGAGGCGCAGGTCAGCGATCGCGAACTGGCCGCGGCCGACAAGCGCTTCCCGGTCAACCCGCCGCAGACCAAGGAAGGCTATTACTACCGCACGCTGTTCGAGCGCGCGTTCCCCACGCCTGCGGCGGCCGAGACCGTGCCCGGCGGCAAGTCGATCGCCTGTTCCTCGCCGGCGGCGATCGCCTGGGATGCGAGTTTCGCGACGATGGCCGATCCGTCCGGGCGCGCGGTGGCCGGGGTGCACGAGCAGGCCCTGGCCTCGTGAGCTGAGCGCGGCACTCGCTGCGCGGCGCGCGGGGCTGCGGCCCCGGCGCTGGCTGGCGGCGCCCGGTCGCGCTGCTGGACTATGCAAGCGGCGCTTCCGCGCCGCTGCAATGCGCTGGCGATCGTCGCTTGCCGCGGCGCCGCCGGGTCAGGCGTCGTCGGCAGCGTTGCCGATACCGATGTGGATGCGGCCCTTGCCTTCGCGCTTGGCCGTGTACAGCGCCTGGTCGGCGCGCTTGAGCAGGTCCGCCACGTCGCCGCCGGCGCCCAGCCGCGCGGCGCCGGCGCTGAACGCGAATTCCACGCCTTCCACGCGCAGGCTGCGGACCCGGTCGAGCAACCGTTGCAGCGACGCGCCGACCTGCGCGTCGCTCATGTTCTCGAACAGCACGCCGAATTCCTCGCCACCGAGCCGGCCGATCTTGCAGCGCACGCCGAGCCCGACCAGTTCGGCGGCAAGCGCCAGCAGCACCGCGTCGCCGACGTGGTGGCCATGGGTGTCGTTGACCTGCTTGAAGTCGTCGATGTCCAGCATCGCGAAATGCAGCGTGTCGTGCCCGCGCGCGGTCGCCGCTCGCAGCTGCGTCATCAGCGCGCGGCGGTTGGCGATACCGGTCAACGCGTCGGTCTCGGCCAGGCGCCGGTAGTCTTCCTTCAGCGTGTAGGCGGTGCGCATGGCGCCCACGAACATGCGGTTGAGGGCGACACCGAGCAGCGCCACCACCGCCAGCAGGATCGCCAGCAGCGGAAGATCGCCGGCCACCGGCACCAGTCGCGGCTGTCCGCTGAACATGATCGCCCAGGTGCAGGCCATGGCCAGCAGGTAGTCGCGCGACAGCGAGAACAGCAGGCTGACGCCCAGGCAGATGGTGATCGCCACCGGCAGCACCCAGAACAGCCCGTTTTCGCCCATGGCGTGGAGTTCGACCCGGAACGCGGTGGTCAGCGCGATCACGAACAGGAAGCCGCTCTGCCGCCACTGCCAGAACCGCTTGGCCAGGCTCATGTTCGCCGAGCTGATGAGCAGGGCGACGAACACCAGCGCGTAGCGGGCGTCCAGCGGTCCTTGCAGGTGCGGGTTGCACAGCACCGACGCCGGCCAGGCCACCAGCGTCAGCAGCTGGATGGTCATGATGGAACTGCCGAGCATGCGGCGGATGTGGTTCTGGTACGTCTCGTCGCCGTGCGCGCCTGGTGCGGCGTGGTCGTGGTCGGCAGGAGACAGGCCATCCGGCTCCATGCCCGATGCCTCGAGCGCCCTGGATCGCCGCTCGACTATCGACATGGCCTGGCGCTGCTCGGGCGCCGCCACGCGCGGTCCGCCGGCGGCCTGGCGCCGGACAGCTGCAGCGGAGCGTGCGTCATCGCGGGGGCGGCCATCGCGCTGCGCCGCGCCTTATTCGAAGCGCATGCAGCGCCCGTAGCGTTCGGGCTGGATGTCCACCCCGGAGGCGTCGGCCTGGTTGTTCTTGCGCCACAGATTCTGGCGGAAGTCCGCGCCACTGCAGTTGGCGGCGCGGTCCACGCCGATCGTGTAGGTATAGGGGTTGTCCTTGAAGGTGTTGTTCTCGAAGGTGTTGTCCTGGCTCATGCTGTTGTCCCAGCACAGGATCTCCGGAGTGCGCTGGCGGATCGAGCAGGCAAGGTAGATGCCGGCGCCCTTGTTGCCGGTGAACTGGTTGCCGGCGAACAGGTTGCGCCGCGCATCGGCCAGGTACACGCCCTGGCTGCCGTTGCGCTCCAGGCGGTTGTTGCGGATCTCGCTGTCTTCCAGGTGCTCGGTGGTGATGCCGGCGGCGACGTTGTCGTGGATGTAGTTGTCGATCAGCTTGACCTTGGCGGTGCGGTTGAACGAGACCCCGTCCCAGATCGCGCCGGACACGTCGTTGCGCTCGATCAGCAGGTCGCGGCTGTCGTACTCGCTGAGCAGGCAGGCGCTGCGGCACTTGCTCACGCGCAGCCGGGACAGGCGGATGTTCTGGCCGGCGCGCACCACCACCAGGCTGTTGCTCAGGTACGGGCGCTCGGGCATGAATTCCTTCTCGGCGCTGCCGCCGACGATCTGCAGTTGCTCGACGCTGACGTCGCGGATCGGCCGCTGCGGGCGTTCGTTCTGGTAGTCGCCGACCACGATGACCGGCTGCTGCACGCCGTCCTGCATGCGCAGCACCGTGGCATCGCCCTGGCCGCGCAGGCGCAGGCCGTCGCGCTGGATCGACAGCAGCTTGGTCACGTGGAAGTCGCCGGCGGTGAGGCACACGGTGGCCGGCTTGCCGTCGTTGGGCACGCGGTCGACCGCCGCCTGCAGGTCGTCGCCGGGTTCCGCGCGCACGCTGCAATCGGTGGCAGCGGCGGTGGACGCGGGCGTGGCCGCCGTGGCGCAGCCGCTCGACAGGCAGGCGGCGAGCGGCAACAGCAGGGCGAGCAAGGGGCGGCGAAGCGTCATCGGATACAGGCTCTGCTTGGGGGAGGAGGGCAAGGCGGTTCGGCCGCGGGCGCTGTGCGGCCGCCGTGGCAGGCGGTACCGCGCAGCGCGCGGGCGATGCCGCAATCGGTCATTGTTGCGCAGGCGGTCGTAATGTCAGCGTGTAGCGCGCAGGGCCGGGCAGGAACGGCGTTGCCTGGCCCTGCACCCAGGCGTCGTGGCCGGCGCCCCAGAACGGCGACAGCGGATGCTCGCTCTGGCCGCCGGGCATGTGCGCGATGCCGTCGGCCTCGTGGCCGGGCGCCACCACCATGCGCTCGGAGGCGCCGAAGTCCGGGCGCTGCACCCGCGGCATGTCGTTGTCGCCGGACAGCGGCTCGGCCGGCATGCACAGCCAGCGCTTCAGGAAGCCGGGCAGCGACCGCGCCAGCGGATGGCAGACCGCGGCGGTGTTCTGTTCGCCCCAACGGCGTTGCGGCAAAGGCGCGTCCTGCTCGGGCGCGTCGCGGACCTCGGCGGCGGCGTCCTCCAGCAACGCTTGCCAGCTGCCGTAGCGGCGCGGCAGCAGATGCGGTGGTTGCTGCTGCAGCAGCGGCCAGGCCACCGCTTCCAGCTGCGGCAGCGGCGGCATCGCGTAGTCGGCGCCCAATTGGGCGCGGGCCGGGGCGATCAGACCATCGCGGATCCGGGTCAGCAGCGCCAGGCGCCAGGCGCGCACCAGCCGATAGCTGACCGAATCGGTGCTGGCGCGGCCTTCCCAGTGCTTGCTGGCCTGCGCCAGCGCGTGCAGCGCGGGCGTGGCGGCGCCGCCGTCGCGTTGCTGCAGCAGCGTCCACCAGCGTTGCAGCAGTAGCGCGCGGTCGTCGAGCTGGATCGCCAGCAGCTGGCGCTCGTCCAGCTGCGGATGCAGGCGCAGGTCGTCGCGGATCTGCTGCGCGCGCGCGCCCAGCGCGTAGCCGCCATCGCCGAGCAGCGCGAACTCCTCGCCGCCGACCACGCGTGCGTTGGCGGTCCACAGCTGCCCGTCGGCGGGATCGATGCGCTGCGGCGAATGTTGCGTGGCGACCGGCCAGGGCGCGCAGCGTTGCGCCGCCGGCACGCCTGCGCTGACGTCGTGGACCAGCGCGTCGCTGGGGCACGCCGGGCCGCGCAGCGGCAGCGCACCGAGCACGCGCCAACCGATACGCCCGGCGCTGTCGGCCAGCACCATGTTCTGCGCCGGGGTGGCGATGTGCTGGGCACTGGCGAAGGCGCTGGCCAGCGAATCGGCGCGGGCCAGGTCGGCCAGGCCCAGGTTCAATGCGCCGGGCAGCTGCGCCGCCCAGCGTTGCGCCAACGCGGTGCCGTCCGGCTCGTGCTGCAGGATCGGGCCGTAGACGGTGTCTTCCACGTCCAGCGCGACATCGACGCCGCCGGCCACCTTGATCCGTTCGCGGTGGCGGACCACCGCGGTGCAGCCGGGCTGCGGCGTGGCCGCGCACGGCGTCAGCCGGTACCAGTCGCTGGTGTCGGCGTAGCTGTTGGTGAAGCCCCAGGCGACATGGCCGTTGCTGCCGACGATCACCGCCGGCAGGCCCGGCAGCGAAAACCCGGTGACGTCCACGCGGCCGCCTGGCGCCTGCGCGTCGGCGTAGCGCAGCCGTACCCGGAACCAGAGGCTGGGCGCGCCCAGTTGCAGGTGCATGTCGTTGGCGACGATGGCACGGCCGTCGGCGCTGCGGCTGCCGGCGATGGCCCAGTTGTTGCTGCCCGGCGCGGCATGCTCCGCTGCGCTGCCGTCGGAGGGGGCGTCGGGCAGGGCGCGCAGATCGACTTGGCTGGCGTCGGGCAGCGTGGCGTCGCCGCGCGCCGGAGCGTCCAGGGCGGCGTCCCAGCTGCTGCCGTCGTGGCGCAGCAGCGCGAACAGCGGCGCCGGCAGATGCTGCTGCAGGCGGTACAGCGACAGTTCGCGGTCGCCCTGGCGGCCTTGCAGGTCGAAGTACATCGCCTCGCCGGCCAGCACCGAATCCACCGGCTGCCAGTCGCGCGGTGCCTTGAACAGCAGCAGGTAAGGCCACGGCCGTACCCGCAGCGTGTGCAGGCCGCGATTGACGCCGGCGCTGTAGGCCTGCAGGGCCGCGGCATGGCCACCGCCGAAGGCAGCCAGTTGCGCCCCGGCGCGCGCGCGCAGGCGGTGCGCACGGCGATGCTCGTCCACCCCGAGCGCGGCGCGGCCGACCAGGTCCGACAGTTCGCCGGCGGCGGCGCGGCGCATCAGGTCCATCTGGAAGTAGCGTTCCTGCGCATGCACGTAGCCGAGCGCGCGCATCGCATCGGCCTCGTTGCCGGCGTCGATGGTGACCACGCCCAGCGCATCGCGCTGGATCGTCACCGGCGCCGCCAGCCCGTCCAGATCGACCTGGCCGTCGAGCCTGGCCAGGCTGCCGCGCAGCAGCAGCCACACCACCAGGACCAGGCCGAGCGCCAAGGCCGCCAGCCACAACATCCCTTGTTTCCACCTGCTCCGCATCCACGTTTCTCCGCCGGCCGATATCGGATTCTAGACGCGACTGCGTGTCGTTCCTGTGCCACATGGCCGTGGCGCGTTGGGGCCGGGTCAGTTTCATCGCACGGGTGCGCGATCGGTCGTCGCTGCCGCGTGCAGTGCGCGTCGGCTGGAATCGGGATGCTAATGATTCCGATTGGAACGCGGCGCGCGCGGCTCGGGCACTATGGCCGCCTTAGCTGAAAACGGAGCCTGCCCCATGAAGGGACATCCTGAAGTTGTGCAATGCCTCAAGGACCTGCTGCGCGGCGAACTCGCCGCACGCGACCAGTATTTCATCCACTCGCGACGCTACGAGGATCAGGGCCTGCAGGCGCTGTACGAGCGCATCAACCACGAGATGGAAGAAGAGACCGAGCACGCCGACGCGCTGCTGCGGCGCATCCTGTTCCTGGAAGGCGACCCGGACATGCGCCCGCATGCGTTCGAGCCCGGGCGCACGGTCGAGGACATGCTGCAGAAGGACCTGAAGGTCGAATACGAAGTGCGCGCGAATCTCGCCGCGGGCATGAAGCTGTGCGAGGAGCACGGCGACTACGTCAGCCGCGACATCCTGCTCAAGCAGCTGCAGGACACCGAAGAAGACCACGCCTGGTGGCTGGAGCAGCAACTGGGCCTGATCAAGCGCCTGGGCATGGCGCTGTACCAGACCTCGAAGATGGGCGGGAGTGCGGTGGGGGAGTAACGGGACTCGGGACTCGAAGAGTCCTACCGTCCGCTGCTGTTTTGATGCGAGAAAAAAATCGGCCCGAAAGGGCCGATTTGCTGTTTGCTGTTGCGAGTCCCGAGTCCCGAGTCCCGAGTCCCGGCCTCAAACTCACTCCACCGCCAAGCCATCCACCTTCTGCCAGCCGCGCGGCAACAGCCCGCCGCGACTCGCACGCACGCCCAGGTAGGCGTCCAGGTCCTTGAACGACAGCGACATGGTGCGCTGGCCGCTCTTCACCAGCAGCGTGTTGCCCGGCGCGACCGCGGCGATCGCCACCACCCGCTCGGTGCCGAGCTTGGCCTTGGGGATCTCGATGATCTTGTTGCCCTTGCCCTTGTCCAGCTCGGGCAGGTCGGCGATCGGGAACGCCAGCAGGTGGCCGGCGCTGGTCACTGCGACGATGCGGTCGGTTGCGAGATTGCTCACCGAGGCCGGCGTCAGCACCTTGGCGTTCGGGGTCAGGTTGAGCATCGCCTTGCCGGCCTTGTTGCGGCTGGTCAGGTTCTCGAAGCGGGTGACGAAGCCGTAGCCGTGCGAGGACGCCAGCACCAGCCGGCTGTCGTTCTCGCCGCTGGTCATGGCCTGGAACGAGGCGCCGGAGGCCGGCGAGAAACGCCCGGTCAGCGGTTCGCCGTTGCCGCGCGCCGAGGGCAGGGTATGCGCCAGCGTGGAATAGGCGCGCCCTTCCGAATCCAGGAACGCCACCTGCTGCGTGCTGCGCCCGCGCACCGCGGCCAGCAGGCTGTCGCCGTCGCGGTAGGACAGGCCGGCCGGGTCCACGTCGTGGCCCTTGGCCGCGCGGATCCAGCCCTTCTCCGACATCACGATGGTCATCGGCTCGCTCGGCACCAGCTCGGTCTCGTCGATCGCCTGCGCCGCGCCGCGCTGCACCAGCGGCGAGCGCCGCGCGTCGCCGAACTTCTTGGCGTCGGCGACCAGTTCGTCCTTGATCATCTTCTTCAGCTTGGTCTTGCTGGCCAGCACCGCCTGCAACTGTTCGCGCTCCTTGGCCAGCGCGTCCTGCTCGCCGCGGATCTTCATCTCCTCCAGCCGCGCCAGCTGGCGCAGGCGGGTCTCCAGGATGTAGTCGGCCTGTTCCTCGCTGAGCGCGAAGCGCGCGATCAGCGCCGGCTTGGGCTCGTCCTCGCTGCGGATGATGCGGATCACTTCGTCCAGGTTGAGGAACGCGACCAGCAGGCCTTCCAACAGGTGCAGGCGGCGCTCGACCTTCTCCAGGCGATGGTTGAGCCGGCGCACCACGGTGTCGCTGCGGAAGCGCAGCCATTCCTCCAGCAGGGTCTTGAGGTTCTTGACCTGCGGGCGGCCGTCCAGGCCGATCACGTTGAGGTTGACCCGGTAGCTGCGCTCCAGATCGGTGGTGGCGAACAGGTGGCCCATCAACTGCTCGGCATCGACCCGGTTGGAGCGCGGCACCAGCACCACCCGCACCGGGTTGGCGTGGTCGGACTCGTCGCGGATGTCCTCCAGCCACGGCAGCTTCTTGGCGCGCATCTGTTGCGCGATCTGCTCGATCACCTTGGACGGCGACACCTGGTAGGGCAGCGCGGTGACCACGATGTTGGCGTGTTCCTTCAGGAACGTGGCGCGTGCGCGCACGCTGCCGTGCCCGGTCTCGTAGATCGCCCGCAGGTCCGCGGCCGGGGTGATGATCTCGGCGGTGGTCGGGTAGTCCGGGCCGCGCACGTGTTCGCACAGGTCGGCGACGCTGGCGTCGGGATCGTCGAGCAGGCGGATCAGCGCGCTGACGATCTCGTTGAGGTTGTGCGGCGGCACGTCGGTGGCCATGCCCACGGCGATGCCGGTGGTGCCGTTGAGCAGCAGGTGCGGCAGCCGCGCCGGCATCCAGGTCGGCTCGTCCATGGTGCCGTCGAAGTTCGGCGACCAGTCCACCGTGCCCTGGCCGAGCTCGCCGAGCAGCACTTCGGCGATCGGGGTCAGCTTGGACTCGGTGTAGCGCATCGCCGCGAACGACTTCGGGTCGTCGGTGGAGCCGAAGTTGCCCTGGCCCTCGATCAGCGGGTAGCGGTACGAGAACGGCTGCGCCATCAGCACCAGCGCCTCGTAGCAGGCGCTGTCGCCGTGCGGGTGGTACTTGCCGATCACGTCGCCCACGGTACGCGCGGACTTCTTCGGCTTGGCCGTGGCGTTCAGGCCGAGCTCGCTCATCGCGTAGATGATGCGCCGCTGTACCGGTTTCAGGCCGTCGCCGAGGAACGGCAGGGCGCGGTCCAGCACCACGTACATGGAATAGTCGAGATAGGCGCGTTCGGCGTATTCGCGCAGCGGCAGCTGTTCGAAACCATGGAAGGCGGGGCGGGCGAGATCGGTCATGCGCGGGAAATACCTATAGGGGAACGCGGCGGCGGGCGCCGCAGGTCAGCCGGTCGATTATCCGGATGCGGCCGGCGATGCCAAGCCGCGCGTGGTGCCGGTGCGGCCGGTGCTGGCCAGATAACGGGCCGGAGGATGGCCGAAATGGCCGCGGAAGGCGGTGACGAAGGCGCTGGGGCTGCTGTAGCCGAGCCGGTGCGCGGCATCGGCGACGCTGGCGCCGTCGCTGAGCTGGCGCAGCGCCTCGGCCAGCCGTGCCTGCTGCCGCCAGCCGGCGAAGCCGAGCCCGGTCTCATCGCGGAAATGCCGGCTCAGGCTGCGTGGCGACAATCCGGCCCAGTGCGCCCATTGCGCCAGCGAGCGATCGTCGGCAGGCGTGGCGAGCAGTTGCCCGGCGATGCGCAGCAGGCGCCGGTCGCTGGGCATCGGCAGGTGCAGGCCTTGCAGCGGCGCTTTGCGCAACTCGTCCAGCAGCACCGCGCCGATCCGCTGCTGGTCCGCGTCCAGGGCCTCGGGAAGGTCCCATGAGGCCACCCGCAGCAGCAGTTCGCGCAGCAGGCCGTTGATGCCGATCACGCACGGGCGATCGGGCAGGTCGGCGCAGACGGACGGCGCCACCAGCAGCACGTAGCCGCGCAACGGCCCGGAGATCTGCACCGTATGCATCGCCTGCGGCGGCATCCAGCCGGCGCAACCGGGCGGCAGCGACCAGTGGCCGTGCTCGGTGCGGGTGCTCAGCAGGCCTTCTTCCACGCAGATCATCTGGCCGCGGACATGGCGGTGCCAGTCCACCTCGTGCTCCAGCGCGACCGGCTTGTGCGCCAGGAACGCGAGCAGCGACGGGCCATCGGCCCGCTCGAACCAGTCCTTCGCGCGCGGATCGAGCAGATGGGCCGGTTCGTGGCCGGATGCTGACGGCGAGGATGGCGCGATTTCGATATTCATTGTCCCGATTGTAATACTTGGCCAGGCCTGTCCGGGACTAGAGTGTGCGCTCGCCGGCGTTGCGTTGCTGCAACGCAGCATTTGTTTGTAGGTGAGATATTTCCTTGACATATATTTCTATATGAAAATAATTAGCACCCATGAACTGCGCTCCCTCCCTTCCCGATCCGCCGTCGTTCGGCCTGCTGCTGCGGCAGGTGCGCGACGGCCTGATGCGGCGCCTGGATGACTCCATGGCCGAGCTCGAGCTCGGCCTTGGCTTCAGCCACTACATCGGCATGAAGGCGCTGGCCTACATGGCGCCGTGCACCGCCAACGAACTGGCCCAGGCCATCGGCCAGAACCCCAGCGCGGTCACCCGCCTGCTGGACAAGCTCCAGGACCTGGGCTGGGTGCGCCGCGAAGCGCATGCGCAGGACCGCCGCGCGCTGCAGATCGTGCTCACCGACGAAGGCCGAGCGCTGTGGCAACAGCTCAAGCGGCGCGGCGACGAGACCATCGCCAGCGCGCTGCGCGATCTTTCCGCCGACGAGCGCGAGCACCTCACTTCGCTGTTGATCCGCGTCCGCGATTCCCTCAATTCGCCATGAATCCGCTTATGAACCTCTCCGCTTCGTCCCATCGCCTGCGCCCGTTCGCGGCCGCGGCACTCACCCTGGCGCTGGCCGCCTGCGCCAGCAGCCGCGGCCTGGAGCCGCAGGGCCGCAGGCTCGACGCCGACCAGCAGCTGCAGGCCGGCAAGACCCTGGCCGCCGACCAGCTGGCGCCGGCCGCGTGGCCGCAGCAGGACTGGTGGAAGGCGCTGGGCGACCCGCAGCTGGACGCGCTGATCGCCGAGGCGCTGCAGGGCACGCCGAACCTGGAAGCGGCCGACGCGCGGCTGCGCCTGGCGCAGGCCCAGGCCGGCGCGGCCAATGCCGACCGCGGCGCCAAGCTGTCGCTGTCGGCCGGCTATACCGGCCTGCAGCTGCCCAAGGGGCTGGCCGGCGACGAGATCGGCGGCAAGTACATCCACAACGAGCAGGCGCTGCTGAACTTCAGCTACGGCTTCGACCTGTGGGGCGGCAAGCGTGCGGCCTGGGAAGCGGCGGTGGACCAGGCGCATGCGGCGCAGGTCGATGCCCAGGCCGCGCGCCTGGACCTGTCGGCGGGCGTGGCCCGCGCCTATGCGCAGCTCGGCTACGCCTGGCGCCTGTACGACCTGGCCGGCGAAGAGCTGGCGCGCTCGGACAACAGCCTGAAGCTGGTGCGGCAGCGCGTCGCCGCCGGCATCGACAGCAACCTGCAGCTGCGCCAGGCCGAGGCGCGGGTGCCGGCGGCGCGCCAGCAGCAACAGGCCGCGCAGCAGCAGATCGACGAAGCGCGTACCGCGCTGGCGGCGCTGCTCGGGCGCGGCCCGGATCGCGGCCTGCAGATCGAGCGGCCGCGGCCGCTGGACCCGGTGGCGGTGCAACTGCCGTCGGTGCTGCCCAGCGACCTGCTCGGGCGGCGCCCGGACGTGGTCGCCGCGCGCTGGCGCGTGGAGGCTTCCTCGCAGAGCATCGGCGCGGCCAAGGCACAGTTCTATCCCAGCATCGACATCCTCGCGCTCGGCGGCGTGGCCGCGACCAATCCCTCCGACCTGTTCAAGGGCGACGCCGTGCTGGGCGTGTTCGCGCCGAGCCTGAGCCTGCCGCTGTTCGACAGCGGCCGCCTGCGCAGCCAGCTGGCCGAGCGCGACGCGCAGTACGACCTGGCCGTGGCCGACTACAACCAGGCGCTGGTGGCGGCGCTGCGCGAGGTCGCCGACCAGGTCAGCGCGGCGCGCTCGCTGGCGCAGCAGGCGCAGCAGCAGGCGCAGGCGGTGGACACCGCGCAGGCCGCCTTCGACCTGGCGCAGCAGCGCTACCGCGCCGGCATCGGCAACTACCTGGACGTGCTGAGCGTGCAGCAGCAACTGCTCGAGGCGCAGCAGCGCCTGGCCTCGCTGCAGTCCAACCAGATCCTGGTGTCGGTGCGCCTGAACCAGGCGCTGGGCGGCGGCTACGAAGCCACCTCCGCGGCCGACGCTCCGTTGACCTCTTCCGCTTCCACGCATTCCTGAGACCGCCGCAATGAATCAGACAACGACCCCCGATTCCTCCGCTCCCGCCCCCAGCCGGCGCGGCAAGCTGCTGCGCGGCCTGGCCGTGGTGGTGGTGCTGGTGCTGATCGCGCTGGCGATCTGGTACTTCGTCTCCGGCCGCTGGCACGAAGACACCGACGACGCCTACGTGCAGGGCAACCTGGTGCAGATCACGCCGATGGTGGCCGGCACCGTGGTCAGCATCGGCGCCGACGACGGCATGCGCGTGCAGCGCGGCCAGTTGCTGGTCAAGCTCGACCCGGCCGATACCCAGGTCGCGCTGCAGCAGGCCGAAGCCAACCTGGCGCGGACCGTGCGCCAGGTGCGCGGCCTGTTCCGCAGCGTGGAAGGCGCGCAGGCCGAACTGTCGGCGCAGCAGGTGACCCTGCAGCGCGCACGCGCCGACGTCGCCCGCCGCAGCAGCCTGGTCGCCACCGGCGCGATCTCCGCCGAAGAGCTGGCGCATGCGCGCGACCAGCTGGCCGCCGCCGAGGCCGCGGTCAGCGGATCGCGCGAGACGGTGGAGCGCAACCGCGCGCTGATCGACGACAACGGCGTGGCCCACCAGCCCGACGTGCAGGCCGCCGCCGCGCAGGTGCGCCAGGCGTTCCTCAACAACGCCCGCAGCGCGATCGTCGCGCCGGTCTCCGGCTACGTCGCGCGGCGTTCGGTGCAGGTCGGCCAGCGCGTGCAGCCCGGCACCGCGCTGATGGCGGTGGTGCCGCTGGAGCAGGTGTGGGTGGAAGCCAACTTCAAGGAAACCCAGCTCAAGCACATGCGCTTGGGCCAGCCGGTGGAGCTGGAGTCGGACCTGTACGGTGGCGCGGTGCGCTACCAGGGCACGGTGCAGAGCCTGGGCCTGGGCACCGGTAGTGCGTTCTCGCTGCTGCCGGCGCAGAACGCCAGCGGCAACTGGATCAAGATCGTGCAGCGCGTGCCGGTGCGCATCGCCATCGATTCCAAGCAACTGGCGCAGAACCCGTTGCGCATCGGCCTGTCGATGAAGGTGGACGTGAACCTGCACCAGCAGAACGGCGGCGTGCTGCCGAGCAAGTTCGCCACCGGCACGTTGCTGGACACCGACGTCTACGCGCAGCAACTGGGCCAGGCCGATGAGGCCATCGCGCAGATCATCCACGCCAACCTGCCTGCCGCCGCCAAGGCGAACTGAGCCCGGCCATGTCCAACCAAGCTGCCATTCCTGCCGCGCCCGGGGCACCGGGCGCGCCTGCGCTGGGCTTCCGCCCGCCCAGCGTGGCGTTGTGCACGATGGGCCTGGCGATGGCCTCGTTCATGCAGGTGCTCGACACCACCATCGCCAACGTCTCGCTGCCGACCATCGCCGGCAACCTCGGCGCCAGTTCGCAACAGGCGACCTGGGTCATCACCTCGTTCGCGGTCAGCAACGCGATCGCGCTGCCGCTGACCGGCTTCCTGAGCCGCCGCTTCGGCGAGACCAAGCTGTTCATCTGGGCCACGCTGGCGTTCACCGCCGCCTCGCTGCTGTGCGGGTTGGCGCAGAGCATGGGCATGCTGGTGGTGTCGCGCGCGATCCAGGGCTTCGTGTGCGGGCCGATGTATCCGATCACGCAGAGCCTGCTGGTGTCGATCTACCCGCGCGAGAAACGCGGACAGGCCTTGGCGCTGCTGGCGATGATCACCGTGGTCGCGCCGATCGCCGGGCCGATCCTCGGCGGCTGGATCACCGACAACTACAGCTGGGAATGGATCTTCCTGATCAACGTGCCGCTGGGCATCATCGCCGCGGTGGTGGTCGGCGCGCAGCTGCGCGACCGCCCCGAACCGACAGAGCGCCCGCGCATGGACTACGTCGGCCTGATCACCCTGATCATCGGCGTGGGCTGCCTGCAGCTGGTGCTGGACCTGGGCAACGACGAGGACTGGTTCAACTCGGACAAGATCATCGTGCTGGCCGCGGTCTCGGTGGTGGCGCTGGCGGTGTTCCTGATCTGGGAACTGACCGACAAGGATCCGATCGTCAACCTGCGCCTGTTCCGCCACCGCAACTTCCGCGCCGGCACGCTGGCGCTGATCGTGGCCTACGCCGCGTTCTTCAGCGTATCGCTGCTGATCCCGCAGTGGCTGCAGCGCGACATGGGCTACACCGCGATCTGGGCCGGCCTGGCCACCGCGCCGATCGGCATCCTGCCGGTGATCATGACCCCGTTCGTCGGCAAGTACGCCCCGCGCTTCGACCTGCGCATGCTCGCCAGCATCGCCTTCATCTTCATGGCGGCGACCAGCTTCATGCGCTCGGACTTCAACCTGCAGGTCGATTTCGCCCACGTGGCCGGGGTGCAGTTGCTGATGGGCGTGGGCGTGGCGCTGTTCTTCATGCCGGTGCTGCAGATCCTGCTGTCGGACCTGGACGGGCGCGAGATCGCGGCCGGCTCCGGCCTGGCCACGTTCCTACGCACGCTGGGCGGCAGCTTCGCCGCCTCGCTGACCACCTACCTGTGGGCCAAGCGCACGCAGATGCACCACGCGCATCTTACCGAGCACATCTCCACCTACACGCCGGGGATGCAGGAACAGGTGCAGGCGATGGGGCAGGGCGACCTGCAGACCGGCGCCGCGTTCCTCAACAACACCATCAACCACCAGGCCTCGCAGATGGGCTTCAACGACATCTTCTACCTGTTGGGCTGGACGTTCCTGGGCATCATCTTCTTCCTGTGGCTGGCCAAGCCGCCGTTCGCGGGCGGTGGCGGTGCGGCCGCCGCAGGCGGTCACTGAGTCCGGGCTGCCGGCAACCACGAAACCCCGCCTGGTGCGGGGTTTCGTTTGTGCGCGGACGCCGCGCGCCCACACCGGCCTGCGCTGGCGCCGCGCTTGCCGCCGCGGCGATCGGCAGACCAGAATGCCGCTCCCTCGCAAGCATCGGCAGGTTCGACATGCAGCGTTTTCTGCGCGCCTTGTGGTCTGGCTCGGACTTCTCGCCGCCGCGTCGCCGCGGTGCGCGCGCCTGGCAGGGTGCGGCGTTGCTGCTGTCCCTCAGCTTCCTCGGCGTTGGCGGCGCGCAGGCCGAAACCGGCGTGGCAGCGACCACGCCGGCCGATCGCCTGCACGAAGCCTGGTGGGCGCAGCGCCATGAGCAGGTGTTGGCGCAGGTGCGCGCGCAGCCGGACGCGCCGCTGCTGCTGATCGGCGATTCGATCACCCACAACTACGACAAGGCCGACGCGCCGGACGAGGACTTCCAGCCGACCTGGCAGACCTTCTACGGCAGCCGCGGCGCGCTCAACCTGGGCTTCAGCGGCGATGCCACCGAGCATGTGCTGTGGCGGCTGCAGCATGGCGAAGTGGATGGCCTGCGGCCGAAGGTGGCGATGCTGCTGATCGGCACCAACAACACCGGCCACGAAAACCACAGCGCGGCGGATACCGTGCTCGGCATCGACGCGGTGGTGGCGACGCTGGAACAGCGCCTGCCGCACACGCGCATCCTGCTGCTCGGCCTGCTGCCCAGCGCGGTGTCGGCGCAGAAGAGCGCGCGCGATGTCGAGGTCAACCGCGCGCTGGCGGTGCGCTACGGCGACAACCCGCGCGTCACCTATCTGGATATCGGCGCGGTGTTCGGCAAGGACGGCGCGCTCGACCAGGGCCTGTTCTACGACCCGCGGCTGCGTCCGGCCGGCAAGGCGCTGCATCCGGACACGCGCGGCCAACGGCGCATGGCCGAGGCGATCGAGCCGACCCTGGCGCGGCTGCTCGGCGAGCCGCCGCGGGTCCCTTTGGCGGCGATGACGCAGGCAAATACCGCGCTGGTGCCGGTGCCGTGGCTGGAGCAGGATTCCTACGACTGGTACGCGCGCCACCACGCCGCGCTGGACGCGGCGCGCCGGCTGCAGCCGGAGGTGGTGATGATCGGCGACTCGATCACCCACTTCTGGGCCGGGCCGCCGCAGGCCACCCGGGTCAGCGGCGCGCAGGCCTGGCAGCGCACCTTCGGCGCGCGCAAGGTATTGAACCTGGGCTTCGGCTGGGACCGTACCCAGAACGTGCTGTGGCGGCTGCGCCAGGGCGAGCTGGACGGGCTGGCGCCGCGCTGGGTGGTGATCAACATCGGCACCAACAACCTCACCGGTACCGACAACGCGCGTGCCAGCACGCCGCAGGAAACCGCCGACGGCGTGGCCGCGGTGGTTGCGCAGGTGCGGCAGCGGCTGCCGCGCAGCAAGATCGTGTTGATGGGCATCCTGCCGCGCGGCTTCGCCGCCGACGCGCCGCGGCGCGAACCGATCGTGCAGACCAACCGTTTGCTGGCCGCACGCTTCGGCCACGACCCGGCGGTGCGCTGGCTGGACATCGGTGCGCGCTTCCTGCAACCCGACGGCAGCCTGCCGCAGGCGCTGATGCCCGACAGCACCCACCCCAGCGAGGACGGCTACCGGATCTGGGGCGAGGCGTTGCGCGAGGTCGGCGTCGGCGATTGAAACACTGCTTGGGGGAGCGGTGTTGCCCTGCCAGGGCGGCACCCGGCCACGCTGGCCGTCGGCGTCGATCAGCGGCGCGCCGTTTTTCTCTGTAGGAGCGGCTTCAGCCGCGACCGGATCTGTCCGGGAACGCCCCGGTCGCGGCTGAAGCCGCTCCTACAGGGGATGTCCGCTGGTGGATGCGGCGGCGGACTCAGCCCTTGTCCGGCTTGAGCAGCTCCAGCACGGCTTCGCGGCGCCGCGCCGGCAGGTTGCGGTAGCGGGTCAGCAATGCCTGCTCGTGCGCGTCGTGCGCCTGCAGCGCGTAGTCCCCCGGCAGCTCATGCACGCGCGCGCCCTGGCCCTGGCCGCAGATCAGTTCGTCGAGCGAGCGCTTGAGCACGCCGCGCAGGTTCGGCAACAGGCGGAAGCTCGGGGTCTCGCGATCGTTTTCCCAGGCCGACACCGACGACTTGGTCACGCCCAGCGCGAAGCCCAATTGTTCCTGGGTGAGCCCGGCGGCTTTCCTGGCTTCGCGCAAACGGTCGCCGAAGCTTTTCATCGCGGTGGGCCTTGCTGAGACGGGGCCTACCAAGATATGGAGCATCTACAACCTTGTCGTACAGCCATGCTTGACTCTAGATGTTCTGAGATTCAATACTTTGGCGGTGCGGGCCACGCTGACGCGTGAGGACATGCACGCCGGACAAGGACGACCCAGGAGTACGCAGTGCTGCGCCCATTTTCCATTGCCGTCGCGGCGACGGCGCAACGGACCACCGTGCGGTCGCGCCGGGCCGCCCGGGCCGGTGCCAGCGCGCGTTGCGCGGATGCGGCATGGCCACCTACGAAGTGAAGCTCAGGCGCGTGGCGCAGCTGGAGCCGACACTGTCCGTGTTGGTCCACGCCGCCAACGCCTACGTGGCCGCGCGCGCAGCCGAGCGCCACAATCCCGGCTATCGCGCGTACCTGGTGGCGGTATGGGTGGAAGGCGTGCGCGTGGACCTCGGCGCGTTCCGGCGGCTGGAGCGCTGAGCGCGCCGCGGATGCGGGAACAGGCATGCGTGCATGCCGGCGCTGTTGCTGTCGCGTGGCGTTGTGCAGCGATCGCCCTCGCAGCGACGCGCGGCGGAATCCGGCGAGCATGCGGTCGCCGCGGCTACGCGGAGGCGTGGGCTATCGGAGTGGACGTGGTGAGACGTGCGGCGCAGGCAACAAAAAACCCGCCGAAGCGGGTTTTTCTTTAAGGCTCTTGCTGTATCGATGGTGCCCAGGAGAGGACTCGAACCTCCACGAAGTTGCCCCCGCTAGCACCTGAAGCTAGTGCGTCTACCAATTCCGCCACCTGGGCGATACAGGCGCGGAATTCTGCTGGCAGTGCGCGGTGCTGTCAAGCAAGTTAGTGCGTGCATGGCGTGCGATCGCGGCGCGCTGGCCGAACCGCTCCTGCGGCGCGACCCGGGCATGCATGCGGGGGCGATCGCGTTATCGGGGCAGGAGGGATGCCGGCCGCCTCGGCAAGCCAAGCGCTGACGCATCGGCGACAACATGGGACCGCAGTCGTTGTAGTTGTAGGAGGGCTTCGGTCCCGACGCGACACAGCCGGCAAAGCGCCGGACAGGCGTCCTCCCCACAAAGCCCGAGCAGGGCATGCACGGGTGACGCACGCCGCAGCGGCGAACGCCAGGCAAAAAAAATCCCGCCGAAGCGGGTTTTTCTTTACGACTCTTGCTGTATCGATGGTGCCCAGGAGAGGACTCGAACCTCCACGAAGTTGCCCCCGCTAGCACCTGAAGCTAGTGCGTCTACCAATTCCGCCACCTGGGCGATACAGGCCGAGAATTTTGTCGGTTGCGCGCGCCGCTGTCAAGCCTTGCCTGCCGACGCCGCGTCGGCCGTGGCGCGTGCTGTCGGCGGTGCGTGCAACCGACGCTCCTGAGGGAGGGTCCAGCGCGAAAGCGCAGGTCTTGGGCGGTCGCGCCGCAGTGGCCGAGCGTGGCACCGCTCCGCCGATGGGGCAGGGGGCATCGTCAGGTTGCAGTCGCTGCTGCTGCCCGGATGCACTTGGTGGCGCGGGAACTGCCGAATTTGGCACGCCATCGCGGCGTGCGGCGACGTGTTCGGCGGCGGTGGACGCGTCGTCGTCGGCGATCCCCCACGAGGCGCCGATGCGCAGGCCTCCGCGGCCGGCGGTGGCAGGACACCGCCGTGGTCGGGCATGCACTGGTTCGAGCCGGTCGCGACGCGGCCGAAACGCCAGCGCATGGCACGCGTTCGATCACGGCACGCATCCAGCGGCCTGGCGACGCACACGGAATGTGCCGTTCGCTGCCCGCGCGTCCCCTGGCGCCGCGTCGTTCGCCGGCGTTGACAAGGGCGCGCGCTGCCCGCAGAATTCGCGGCCTTCAGCGCCCAGATGGCGGAATTGGTAGACGCACTAGCTTCAGGTGCTAGCGGGGGCAACTTCGTGGAGGTTCGAGTCCTCTTCTGGGCACCACATGCAAGACGCGGGAGCGCTGAACTCCCGCAACGACCGGCCCGCTGACGCGGGCCTCGTCGTTTCTGGGCGGCCCCGGTCCGGGACCGGGTTTGCCTGCGTTGACGGCCCAGCGAGTACCATGGGTGAATGACCAATCGAAAAACCAAGTCCGGCAAGCCCGGCAAGTCTGCGTCCCACGACACGCCCGCCAGCAAGGGCGGCGCCCCGGCCGCACCGCCTGCGGCGAAGAAATCCCGGATGCCGTCGTGGATGCCCAGTCTCCCCAGTTTCCTGCGGCGTAGCCCCAAGCCGCCGTTGCAGCCGCTGCATCCGCCCGAGCCTGTGTCCGCACCGGCCTCGCGCAACGCACCGTCCTCGCGCAAGAAACCTGCCGCGGTCGCCGATCCGTTCGCCGCGCGCGAGGCCGAGCGCTATGCCGAACCGATCGCCAGCCGCGAGGCGATCCTGCAGCTGCTCGACCGCTGCGATGGCCCGCAGACCCTGGAAGAACTGGCCACGCAGCTCGGCCTGACCGAGCCCTCGCGCAGGGAGGCGTTGAGCAAGCGTCTGGGCGCGATGCTGCGCGAGGCGCAACTGGTGCAGAACCGCCGCGGCGGCTACGCGCCGGTGCAGCAGACCAACCTGATCCCCGGCGTGGTGATCGCCAATCCCGACGGCTTCGGCTTCCTGCGCCCGGACGAGGGCGGCGACGACCTGTTCCTGCCGCCGTACGAGATGCGCAAGGTGCTGCATGGCGACCGCGCGCTGGCCAACGTCACCGGCATCGACCGCCGCGGCCGCCGCGAAGGCAGCATCGCGCGGGTGATCGAGCGCGGCCTGAGCCGGCTGATCGGCCGTTTCAGCATGGAAGGCGGCATCGCCTACGTGGTGCCGGACGACAAGCGCATCCAGCGCAATATCCAGATCCCGACCGATGCGATGGGCGAGGCCCGCGACGGCCAGCTGGTGGTGTGCGAACTCACCTCCACCCCGGACGGGCGGCGCCCGCCGATCGGCAAGATCATCGCGGTGCTCGGCGACAAGCTGACCCCGTCGCTGGTGGTGGAAACCGCGATCCACGGCCGCGAACTGCCGTACGAATTCCCGCAGGCGGTGCTCGACGAAGCCGCGGCGGTGCCGCTGACGGTGGAGCCGGCCGCGATCAAGGGCCGCGTGGACCTGCGGCAGACGCCGCTGGTGACCATCGACGGCGCCGACGCCAAGGACTTCGACGACGCGGTGTTCTGCGAACCCAACGCCGACGGCTTCCGCCTGGTGGTGGCGATCGCCGACGTGTCGCACTACGTGCGCCCGGGCACGCCGCTGGACGCAGAAGCGATCCGGCGCGCGACCTCGGTGTACTTCCCCGGCTTCGTGGTGCCGATGCTGCCGGAGACGCTGTCCAACGGCATCTGCTCGCTCAATCCCAAGGTCGACCGCATGTGCTTCGTCTGCGACATGCAGATCGATCGCCAGGGCGAAGTGGGCGGCGCGCGCTTCTACGAGGCGGTGATGAATTCGCATGCGCGGCTCACCTACGACCAGGTGTGGCAGGCGGTGGGCGAGAAAGACGAGCAGGTGCGCAAGGACGTGGCCGCGGTGCTGCCGCAGATCGAGCGCCTGTACCAGCTGTTCCACGTGCTGGCCAAGGCGCGTTCGCGCCGCGGCGCGATCGAGTTCGAGACCTCGGAAGTGCGTTTCGTGCTCGACAACACCGGCGAAGTGACCCAGGCCGGCATGCTGGTGCGCAACGACGCGCACAAGCTGATCGAGGAATGCATGATCGCCGCCAACGTGGCCGCGGCGCGGCACCTGCTGGAGGCGCGCATCCCGGCGCCGTACCGCGTGCACGAGCGGCCGCCGGAGTCCAAGTACGCGGACCTGCTCGAGTTCCTGAAAGAATTCAAGCTGAGCTTGCCGCCGTGGAGCAAGGTGGTGCCGGGCGACTACACCAAGCTGCTGAAGAAGGTGCGCGAGCGCCCCGACGCGGCCTTGCTGGAGTCGGTGCTGCTGCGCAGCCAGAGCATGGCGGTGTACTCGCCGGACAACGCCGGCCACTTCGGCCTGGCGCTGGAGGCGTACGCGCACTTCACCTCGCCGATCCGCCGCTATCCGGACCTGCTGGTGCACCGCGCGATCAAGTACGCGCTGACCCACGGCGCGCCGGACAAGTACCTGTACTCGCCGCGCGAGATGGCGGCGCTGGCGCTGCAGTGCTCCGAGCGCGAGCGCCGTGCCGACGAGGCCGAGCGCGAGGTCGACGAGCGCTACCGCGCGGCGTGGATGGAAAAGCACGTCGGCGGCCAGTTCGACGGCGTGGTCAGCGGCGTCACCAGCTTCGGCCTGTTCGTGGAGCTGGACCAGTCCAAGGTCAACGGCCTGATCCACGTGACCCAGCTGCCGCAGGACTATTACCAGTTCGACGCGGTGCGCAAGACCCTGTCCGGCGAGCGTCGCGGCATGCAGTTCCGGCTCGGCGACCGGGTCCGCATCCTGGTGCTGAAGGCGAGCATGGAAGAGCGCAAGATCGACTTCCGCCTGGTCGTGGAAGGCGAGCCGATGACCGACATGCCGCCGCCGCCGGAACGCGGCCAGCAGCAGCCGGCCAAGCGCAAGAAAAAGAAGTACTGATGGCGCAGGATCGCGGCGGGCCGCCCAGCGGCCGCCGCGATCGCTGGCTCCTTGCGCGATGCGCAGGGGGCGCTTCCTGCGCGATGCGATTCGTAGCGGAGAGCGGACATGGAGCATGACGACTACAGCGGAGGTTGCCAGTGCGGCGCGGTGCGCTTCCACGTGCGCGGCCGGCTCGACGACGCCTCGATCTGCCATTGCCGGATGTGCCAGAAGGCGTTCGGCGCCTACTACGCGCCGCTGGTGTCCACGCGCGGCGCGGAGTTGGTATGGACGCGTGGCGCGCTGAAGCATTTCCAATCCTCCAATCTGGTGCGGCGCGGTTTCTGCGCCGACTGCGGCACGCCGCTGACCTACGAGGCGCCGGACGGCATCGCGGTGGCCGCCGGCGCGTTCGACGATCCGGCGGCGCTGCCGCCGCGGATCCAGTACGGGTTGGAGGGCAAACTGCCGTTCGTCGATGGCCTGCACCGCTTGCCGGCGATTCGCACCGATGCCGATCTGGACGCGGCGCCATTCCTGGCGCAGGTGGTGTCGCACCAGCATCCGGACCACGACACCGAGCGCTGGCCCGCCTGAGCCGGGCTGCTGCGGTGCCATGCGGCTTTTCTGTAGATCGCGCCTGGTGGGCTCACGTTCGCGACAGGACTCCTGCGCGCTTGGCCCCGGTCGCGGGGCCGCATGGAGGCGGGCGCGGTCCGGCCCGCGCGCCGGCAATGTGACGTGGGCGCCGGCAACGCCTACCATTCCCGCTTTCCTTCCTCGCAGTCTCCGCCTCATGAGCAAGCAGAACCAGTGGATCGTCGGCGTCAACGCCGTGGCCTCGTCGATCGAGAACGATGCCGACAACGTGCGCGAAGTGCTGGTCGAGGCGGGCAGCAAGAATCCGCGGCTGGTGGAGATCGAAGAGAACGCACGGCGCAAGGGCATCGAGGTGCGGCGGGTCAACACCCAGGCGCTGGACGGCGTCGGCGGTTCGGTGCGGCACCAGGGCGTGGCTGCGCGCTATGCGGCGGCGCGCACCTGGGGCGAGAACGAACTGGAAGGGCTGGTCGCCGCGGCCGAAGGCCGCGCGCTGCTGCTGGTGCTCGACGGGGTGCAGGATCCGCACAACCTCGGCGCCTGCCTGCGCAGCGCGGCCGCCGCCGGTGCGACGGCGGTGGTGATCCCGAAGGACAAGTCGGCGCCGGTCAATGCCACCGTGCGCAAGACCTCGGCCGGCGCCGCCGATCGCATTCCGATCGTGGCGGTGACCAACCTGGCGCGCTGCCTGCGCGACCTGCAGAAGCAGGGCGTGTGGATCTACGGCCTGGTCGGCGAAGCCGAGACCTCGCTGTACGCGCAGGACCTGCGCGGCAACGTGGCGCTGGTGCTGGGCGGCGAATCCGACGGCCTGCGCCGGCTGACCCGCGAGCATTGCGACGGCCTGGTCAAGATCCCGATGCCCGGCGACATCGAAAGCCTCAACGTGTCGGTGGCGACCGGCGTGACCCTGTTCGAGGCGGTGCGCCAGCGCATGGGGTGAGCGGCGCGCGCGCAGGCGGCTGATCGCTGGAAAGCGCGGCGCCACGCCGTGTCTGCGCAACCTGCCCGAAGGCGGCTCCGTCGGCCTGCGGGCAACGCGCGGCGCCGCTGCGCCGGAGCCGGGCGCGGCACGCGGATCCACCCGCGGCGGCGGATTTTTGCCTACCATATGCGCTCTCCCCGTGTTCCGTTCCGGCAATGAGCCAGCATCGCCTCCGTCTCGCCGATCCTGGCCGGCTATCGTGCCCGTGTCCTGGTGCGTGTCGTCCATCGCCGAGTTGGATCGACACGCGCCGCTCCTGCAGCCGCCCGGGGTTGTGCCGGCGCCCGAAGGCGAACGTCTGTCCACATGCTTGTCCTTGCTTGCCGCGTGCGTGCGCAGGAACCTTGCGGCGTGCCCGGGGATGGCCGGCACGTCCTGGCGCGCTTCGGGTCGGATCCGCTAGGTGAGGGGAGTGGCGCCGTTGCATGCGGCGGCTGGCCGCCGCGCCGCGCCCGCGTGGTTGCCGGTCCTGCTGGCGTTGCTTGCCTTGGTGTTCGGGGCAGAGGCCGCCGCGACGAACGCCACGCCCGATGCCGGGCCGCCGCCGCTGCGCGACTACGCCGTGGACGCGTGGACCTCGCGCAACGGCCTGCCGCACAACTCGCTGCGCGACCTGGCGCAGACTGCGGACGGGCGCCTGTGGTTCGCCACCTGGGAAGGGCTGGTGCGCTACAACGGCCTGGATTTCGCGGTGATCGACCGCAGCACCCATCCGGGACTGCCCGACAACGGCGTCGGTTCGCTATACGTCGGCCGCGACGGCGCGCTGTGGCTCAGCGACTCGCGCGGCAACCTGGGGCGCTACGACCGCGCCGGCAACTGGCGCTTCTGGGTGCAGCCGCCGGGCTGGCCGCGCGCGTTGATCCACGCCATGACCCAGGACCGCCACGGCCGCCTGTGGCTGCTGTTCGAAGGCAACGGCCTGGGCTGCCTGTGGCCGGACGGCCGCTTCGACTACCAGCCGGCGCCGCCGGACCTGCCGCTGGCGGCGAGCTTCCCGCATATCGCCGTCGACGACCGCGACCGGGTCTGGATCGGCAGCCTCGACGGCCTGCTGTACCGCGACGCGCAGGGCGTGCTGCGGCGCGCGCCGGCGGCGTTTGGGCTGCCGCCCGGCCTGGCTTGGCCGTATCGCGACGCCGACGGCACGCTGTGGCTGGTCGCCGGCGAGAACGTGTACCGGCTGCAGGGCGAGCGCGCGGTGCTGATGCATCGGCTGCCGGGCTACGGCCATTTCACCGCGATGCTGTGCGATCGCAACGGCGCGCTGTGGCTGGGCACCGAGAACCGGGGCCTGCTGCGCATCGGCCGCCATGGCGTCGAGCACATGGCGCCGGGCGAGGTGCTGCCCAACGGCCGCGTGGTGAGCCTGCTCGAGGACGCCGAGGGCAGCATCTGGATCGGCGCCAACGGCGGCCTGTTCCGGTTGCGCGAAACCCTGTTCACCAGCTACACGCGCCGCGACGGACTCAGCGGCGACTACGTGCGCGCCTTGCTGGAGGCGCCCAACGGCGCGCTGTGGATCGGCAGTGCCGCCGGCCTCGACCGGATGGCGGCGGACGGCACGGTCGCGCCGGCCGGATTGCGCAACGCCAACGGCAGCGCGCCGTCGGTGCTGAGCCTGGCGCGCGGCGCGGACGGCGACCTGTGGGTCGGCACCTATGCCGACGGCGTGTACCGGATGCGCGACGGCCGCGTGCGCCGCCACTACGGCCAGGGCGATGGCCTGCCCAGCGGCCACGTGCGCACGATCAGCGTGGACCGCGCCGGCACGGTGTGGATCGGGACCCAGCGCGGGCTGGTGCGCATCGACGGCGAACAGGCGCGGGCCGCCGCCGTGCCGGGCCTGCCGCAGGGCCTGATCACCGCGCTGGCCAGCATCGACGGCGCGCTGTGGATCGGCTCGGTCGAAGGCGCCTCGGTGCTGCGCGACGGCCGCGTGCAGCGGCTGCCGCTGGAGCCGCTGGGCGGCGCGCGCAGCGTGTTCGGCTTCCAGGCGCTGGGCGGCGACGTGTGGATCTCCACCGATCGCGGCCTGCACCGCTATCGCGACGGCCGCCTGGCGCGGGTCGGGCTGGAGCAGGGCATGCCGGTGGACGCGGTGTTCCAACTGGTCCGCGACCGCCTCGGCGACGTCTGGATCAGCAGCAACCGCGGCGTGCTGCGGACCAGCGCCGCTGCGCTCGACGCGGCCGCCGACGGCCGCGGCGGCAGGTGGCAGGTGACCCGCTACAACGAGATCGACGGCATGGCCAACGCGCAGGGCAACGGCAGCTCCGGCCCGTCGATGATCGTGCGCGGCGACGGCAGCGTGTGGCTGGTCACCGCCGGTGGCGTCAGCACGGTCGATCCGCGCCGTCTGCAGCGTTTCCGCGAACGCCTGCCGCCGCCGGCGGCGATCGAGAACGTGTTGCTGGACGGGCGGCCGTTCGCCTGGCGCGGCCAGTCGCGCCTGCCCGGCGCCACGCGCATCGCGGTGTCCTACGTCGGGCTCAGCTACCTGCTGCCCGAGCGCATCCGCTACCGCACCCGGCTCGAGGGCCTGGACGCGGGCTGGGTGGAGCGCGGCCAGCAGCGCAGCGTCGAGTTCATCGGCCTGCCGCCGGGCGACTACACCCTGCACGTGGCCGCGGCACACCCGGATGGCGCGTGGAGCACGCGCGAAGCGGTGTGGCGGTTCAGCGTAGCGCCGCTGTGGTGGCAGCGGCGCAGCGTGCAGGCCGGCGCCGCGCTGGCGCTGCTGCTGGGCATGGTGGCGCTGTACCGCTACCTGATCGGCCGCTACAAGCGCCGCAACCTGCGCCTGGAACGATTGGTCGAGCAGCGCACCGGCGCGCTGCGCCTGCAGACCGAACGGCTGTTGCAGGCCGACGCCGACAAGAACCGGTTGCTGGTCGAACTGCAGGACCAGGCCGACGCGTTCGAGCGCCAGGCCCACGAGGATGCGATGACCGGGCTGCCGAACCGCCGGCATTTCGACGAAGTGCTGGTCCGCGAGGTCATGCGCGTGCACCGCAGCGGCAGTCTGCTGTGCCTGCTGGTGATCGATATCGACCGCTTCAAGCAGATCAACGACGGCTACTCGCATGCCACCGGCGATGCGGTGCTGCGCGAGGTCGGACGCCTGCTCGGCGAGGCCTGCCGCGGCTCCGACCTGCCGGCGCGGCTGGGCGGCGAGGAATTCGCGGTGCTGCTCAGCGACACGTCGCTGGCCGATGCCGAACGCGTGGCCGCACGCCTGCGCGAGCTGTTCCATGCGCGCCCGCAGTGGGCCGACGCGCCAGCGCTGCGGGTGACCTTCAGCGCCGGGCTGGTGGCGCTGAGCGGGGAGGAGACGCCGAGTCAGCTGCTGCAGCGTGCCGACGCGGCGCTGTACCGGGCCAAGAGTGGCGGGCGGGACCGGGTCTGCGTGGGGTGAGTGCGGGTGCGGCGGCGGCTCCAGGCAGGCAACGGCGCCTACCGCGCATCCGGCCGTCGTGGCGAGATCGGGCACGCGATCGCGGCACCGTCGGGAAACTGCAGCCGCTGTCGCCGATGGCGTGCCGTCGCCAAACCGGCCGCCCAGCCTCGGTTGCTTGTGCAGAGGAGCGCCAGACGCCGCGCTTGCTCGCACCGCCGAGCCGAGCCACTGGCCCACGTGGTCAGGGAGCTGGCGTCTGCAAGAACTTGAACATGACGTGGGCGTCCACCAGGCCCAGCTGCCGATGCCGGAAGGCCTTGGGCAGCGTGCCGACGATGGCGAAGCCGAGCTTCCGGTACAGCGCCATGGCCGGCACATTGGTGCTTACGACATAGTTGAACTGCATCGCCATGAACCCCTCGCGCTGCGCCTGGGCGAGGCTGTGCTCGACCAGCGCGCGGCCCACGCCCTGGCCTTGCGCGGCGGGGTCCACCAGGTAGGTGGCGGTGGCGACGTGCGAGCCCAGGTCCGGGTAGTTGGCGCCCAGTTTGTACATGCCGAGCAAGCGCGCGCCGGCCATGGCCACAGATGCGATGTGGCCCCCGAACCAGTGCGCGCGAAAGGTGTCCCGGTCCAGGCCGTCGGCAAACGGCAGTGCGTCGCCAGGGGCGATGACGGCCTGGAAGAGCAGCCACATCGCCTCCAGGTCGGCCAGCCCGGCCTGCCGGATCAGCATGGTCGCGGGCAGGGAGCTCACCTGCGTTCGCTCGGGGCCGGTCGGCAAGGCGGGTCGGCCTGCTGGCGCCTGGTCAGGCCTGGTCGGCCGTCAGCGATCCCAGGCTGAAGCCGGACACCGCGTTGATCTTGCCGCGCCACAGCACGCCGCGGTTGTTCGGCAACGGTTGGCCGCCAGGCGAAAAGTGGCGCGAATCGATCAAGTGGATGAACTGCGGCGGCGACGTGGTCTGCTCGCCGTTCTCCGAGTCATAGATGGAGGCATGGCTGGCGAAGGCCTGGCGAATGCTCTCCTTGCCTTCGGCGTCGCCGGGATAGGCGGCGGAGAATTCCTGCGCGAAGGTCTCGAAGTACTTCTTGCCGCTGACCAGCACGCCCGAGACGATGGCCCCCTCGACGAACAGGGTGACGCCGAACTGCACGGTGGACGTGTTGACCACGGTGACGAGTTTCTGCAGATACCAGTCGACGCTCTGGCCGTCGAACGACAGCTTGATCTGTTCCGGACTGGATTGATTTTCGTCTTGAGCGGTCATGCGGTTCTCCTCGGTGGAGCGGCTAGGGCGTGCGCTGAGCCGTACCGCGAAACGGCGTGGCTTGCATGGAATGCCAGACAGTGGCCGGCCGACTGGTTTGACGGTGCAAACCTGCTTCCCCAGCACTGCTGCCCGAGTGTGCCACAGTCGGCATTGCGGCCGTGGCGCGGCGCGGTCTTGTGGCTCTTCTTGAAGATGCAGGGCCTGTCGACCGCGGCGCTGACGCCTGGCGCAGCGTCTTCGCGCCGCCGGCTGCAGTGGTGCGGAACGGCCAGCGCGCGGGCCGCGTGCGCCGCGCTCAGCCGATCTGCGGTGCCGGCCAGGCGTTGGCGATCTTGCAGAACAGCCGCGCGGTCTGCTCGGTGTCGTACACCGCGCTGTGCGCGTCGGCGGCGTTCCAGTCGAAGCCGGCCGCCTGCACCGCGCGCGCCAGCACGGTCTGGCCGTAGGCGATGCCGGCCAGGGTCACCGTGTCGAACACGCTGAAAGGGTGGAACGGGTTGCGCTTGTGGCCGCAGCGCGCGACCGTGGCGTTGAGGAAGTTCAGGTCGAAGTGCGCGTTGTGGCCGACCAGGATCGCGCGCTGGCAACCGTATTTCTTCACCGCTGCGCGCACCGGCGCGAACACGTGGTCCAGCGCCTCGCGCTCGGGCTTGGCGAAGCGGAACGGGTGGTCGAGGATGATGCCGGTGATTTCCAGCGACTTCGGGTCGATGGCGGTGCCGGGCGCCGGCACCACGTGCGCGCTGGCGGTGACGCCGGGATACAGCTGGCCGAAATCGTCCATCTCGATCGGCACCGCGGCGATCTCCAGCAGCGCGTGCCGGTTCCAGTCGAAGCCGCCGGTCTCCACGTCCACCACCACCGGCAGATAGCCGCGGAAACGCCGCGACATGGGGGTGATGGCGAGGGGCTGGGACGGGCTGTCGACGTGATCGTTCATGCGTCCAGGGTAGCAGAGCGCGGCTAAACGCCCGCCGCTGGCGGTCGCGCGCGCATGGCTTGGGTACATCGGGGCAGGCGTAAGCCGGCGGTGCAGGCGCCGTGCGTAGCAGCGCGGATTCCTGAGGATCGCTGGAGTGGAGCGGCATTGGAGCCGAGCATTCGCAGGCTGCGACGTATGTGGGGCGTGTCCGGATGAGCGTCGGGTGATCGGTTGCGGCGGGCATTGCCGGTAATGCCCGTCGCGACTGAAGTCGTTCCCACAAGGCGGGCGGCACGCTGTTTCGGCGCTGCGTGGTGCGCAACAAAAAGGCCCCGCCGAAGCGGGGCCTTGATTGCGGTCGTTGCCTGGATCAGCGGCTGTTGGCGATGACGCTGGTGATGATGCCGGTGGCCACGGCGATCAGCACGTACTGGTTGTCGACCCGGCGCCACTCGTGGCCGCGCGGCGGCGCCCTCAGCCCGTGCTTGCGGTAGTCCGACACGCGATCGCCGCGATGGCCGAGCGCCAGCCGTTCGCCGCGCTTGTGGTTGCGCCAGCCTTCGTGACGGCCGTTGTCGTGGCGATCGTCGCGGCGATCGTCATGGCGGTTGTCGCGGTGATCGTCGCGATCGTCGTCGTGGCGCGCCTGCTGCGGGCCGCGGTCGTCGCGGTGGTCGTTGCGGTCCTGGGGCGGACCGTGATCGCGATCGCGGCCGTCCTGGCCGGCGGCGAAGGCGCCGCCGGAGGCCAGCAGCGACAGTGCGAGGACCGAACCGATGATGCGCTTCATGGTGTCTCCTGGGTGGTCGGTGGAGAACGGCTCCACGCGTATCCGCACCGTACGCGCCCATAGATGAACGCGATGGATTGCCAGGGAATTCAGCAGGTTGCAGGTGCCGATAGGTGTCGCCACCTACCGGTTGCCTGGCCAAGCCGGGGAATCGCGCTCAGATTCCGGTGGTGGTGCTGGTCTCGTCGCGCTTGTCGCGCGGCGGCAGCGGCTGGTCGCCATGCACCAGGAACCACACGTTCTCGGCGATGTTGGTGGCGTGGTCGCCGATCCGTTCCAGGTTCTTGGCCATGAACAGCAAATGCGTGCACGGGGTGATGTTGCGCGGATCTTCCATCATGTAGGTCAGCAGTTCGCGGAACAGCGCGGTGTACTGCGCATCCAGCAGCGCATCGCCCTGGCGCACCCGCAGCGCCGCGTCGGCGTCGCCGCTGCGGTAGGCGGCCAACGCTTCGCGCACCTGTTGCGCGGCCAGCGTGCCGAGCTGGCGCAGGCCCAGCGTTTGCGGCATCGGCGGCGAGGTGTTCAGCGCGATCGAGCGCTTGGCCACGTTCGCCGCGTAGTCGCCGATGCGCTCGATGTCGGCCGGGATGCGCAGGCCGGCGAGGATCTCGCGCAGGTCGCGTGCCATCGGCCCGCGCAGCGCCAGGCGCATCACGTCGTGGCTGATCGATTGCTCGAGCGCGTCGATCGCCTCGTCATTGACGACGATGCGCAGCGCGGCGTTGTCGTCGCGGCGTTCGACCACGTCCAGCGCCGCTTCCAGCTGCGCCACCGCGGTCTCGCCCATGCGCACGATCTCGGCCGCGATGCGGTGCTGCTCTTCGTCGTAGCTCTTCACGATGTGCTCGTTCGGCTGGGTATTCATGTCGTAGGTCCGTTGAAGTCGTTAGTGTCGCCGCGGCCATTCCTGGCGTTGCGGGGCTGGCGTCGGCGCGTCCGGCCCGGCCTCCATGGCCGGGGCCGGCGATCGCGGCCGATGCCGTTCGGGCAGCGCCCGGGCGCTGCCGCTTACCCGAAGCGGCCGGTGATGTAGTCTTCGGTCTGCTGCTTGCTGGGCTGCGAGAAGATGATCTCGGTACGGTCGTGCTCGATCAGGTCGCCCAGGTACATGAAGGCGGTGTAGTCGGACACGCGCGCGGCCTGCTGCATGTTGTGGGTGACGATGACGATGGTGTAGTCGTTCTTCAGCTCTTCGACCAGCTGCTCGATGCGGCTGGTGGAAATCGGGTCCAGCGCCGAGGTCGGCTCGTCGAGCAGCAGCACGTCCGGGCGCAGCGCCACTGCGCGGGCGATGCACAGGCGCTGCTGCTGGCCGCCGGACAGGCCCAGCGCGCTCTGCCCGAGCTTGTCCTTGACCTCGTCCCACAGCGCGCCCTGGCGCAGCGCCTGCTCGACGCGATCGGTCATGTCCGCCTTGGACAGCTTCTCGTGGTGGCGGATGCCGTAGGCGACGTTCTCGAAGATGGTCATCGGGAACGGCACCGGCTTCTGGAACACCATGCCGACCTTGCTGCGCAGGCGGTTCATCGGGTACTTCGGCGACAGGATGTTCTCGCCGTCCAGCAGCACCTCGCCGCGCGCTTCCAGCTTCGGATACAGCGCGTAGATGCGGTTGAAGATGCGCAGCAGCGTGGACTTGCCGCAGCCGGAGGGGCCGATCAGCGCGGTGACGCGCTTTTCCGGCACCTCGATGTTGATGCCCTTCAGCGCGTGGTACTTGTCGTAGTAGAAGTCCAGGCCGCGCGCGGCCACCTTGACCGGCGATGGCGCCAGCGCGGTGTGCCCGGTGGGCATGGCGATGCGGTGCATCGGTGCGGCGTTGTGCTGATCGTTCATGGCCGGTTCCATAGGGGAATCAATCGTTGGATGTCTTGTAGCGGCTCAGCAGGCCGCGCGCGCCGAGGCTGACCAGCAGCACGAACACGGTGAGCACCAGCGCGCCGGACCAGGCCAGCTGCTGCCAGGTCGGGTAGGGGCTGCCGGCGAAGGAGTTCATCACCACCGGCACGCTCGCCATCGGCTGCATGACGTTGTTGTTCCAGTACTGGTTGCCGAACGCGGTGAACAGCAGCGGCGCGGTCTCGCCGCTGATCCGCGCCAGCGCCAGCAGCACGCCGGTGACGATGCCGGCCGAGGCGCTGCGGTACAGCACCTGGATCGTCACCTTCCATTGCGGGATGCCCAGCGACAGCGCCGCTTCGCGCATCTGCGAGGGCACCAGGCGCAACATCTCGTCGGTGGTGCGCACCACCACCGGCAGCACGATGAAGGCCAGCGACAGCGCGCCGGCCATCGCCGAGAAGCGCCCGCCGGTCTGCATCACGTACAGCGTGTACACGAACAGGCCGAGCACGATCGACGGCGCCGACAACAGGATGTCGTTGACGAAGCGCACCACCTGGCCGGTCTTGCGCGCATTGCCGTATTCGGCCAGCCAGGTGCCGGCGGCCACGCCCAGCGGAGTGCCGATCAGCAGCGCCAGGCCGCACATCACTGCGCTGCCGAAGAACGCGTTGGCCAGGCCGCCGTCTTCGCCCGGCGGCGGGGTCATGCGGGTGAACAGGTCGACGTCGATGCCGGCGATGCCCTTGGACACCAGGGTCCACAGGATCCAGCCCAGGAACGCCAGCCCGAACAGCGCGGTGAGGCAGGACAGCAGCAGCGCGAAGACATTGACCACGCGGCGGCGGTTGTACAGGCGATCGGCGATGTCGGCGGCCATCAGTTGCCCTCCCTGCGCGACAGTTGCTGCAGCATCAGGCGGGCGATCGCCAGCACGATGAAGGTGACGATGAACAATACGAAGCCCAGCAGCAGCAGCGCCGAGCGGTAGGTCTCGGTGGCCTCGCCGAAGTCGTTGGCGATCAGCGCGGCGATGGTGGTGCCCGGCTCCAGCAGCGACGGCGACAGCCGCACCGTGTTGCCGACGACGAACGCCACCGCCATGGTCTCGCCGAGCGCGCGGCCCAGGCCCAGGAAGATGCCGCCGATCACCGCCGAGCGGGTGTAGGGCAGCACGATGTCCCAGCTTACTTCCCAGCGCGTGGAGCCCAGCGCGTAGGCCGACTCCTTCAGCCGCGTCGGCACGGTCAGGAACACTTCGCGCATCACCGAGGAGATGAACGGGATCACCATGATCGCCAGTACGAAGCCGGCGGTGAGCAGGCCGATGCCCAACGGAGGGCCCTGGAACATCGGACCGATGATCGGCAGCGTGCCGACGTGGTCGTTGAGCCACGGCGTGCCGTACTCGGTCATCACCGGCACCAGCACGAACAGGCCCCACATGCCGTAGATGATCGACGGGATGCCGGCCAGCAGCTCGATGGCGGTGCCGACCGGTCCGCGCAGCCAGCGCGGCGATACTTCGGTCAGGAAGAAGGCGATGCCGTAGCTCACCGGCACCGCGATCAGCATCGCGATCATGGCGGTGACCAGGGTGCCGTAGATCGGCGCCAGCGCGCCGTACTTGTTCTCGACCGGGTTCCATTCGCTGGAGTAGAAGAAGCTCAGGCCCTGCATCTGCAGGGCATGGCGGCCACCCCACAGCATCGACAGCGCCGCGCTGGCCAGCGCGACGAGGACGAACACGACGGTGGCGGTGAGTATCCAGCGGAACAGACGGTCGGCACGGGCGTCGCGCAGATCGCGTCCGCGGGGCGCCGTTATCGCTTCGGGAATGACAGTGGCGTTCATGGGCTCGGTGTTTGCCGGAGCGCGCAGCTGCGCGATCCGATCGTGGCCGCGGCGGGGGTGGCCGCGCGCGGTGGGTGGCTGCGTCGCTCCCGCGCAAGCGGGAACCCGAAAGTCCGGAATACGTCGTACCGATGCGGCGACCGGCGCTGCCTGCTGCAGCGCCGGTCGCGTGTCACGTGCGCGGCGCGTGCTGCCGCCGCGTGCACGCTGCCGCCGGCGAGGGCGGCAGCGCGGTTGCGCTTACTTGAACTCCTTGGCCCAGTACGCCTCGATCTGCTGCACCAGCTCCGGCGGCAGCGGCACGTAGTGCAGGTCGTTGGCCTGCGGCTGGCCCTTCTCGAACGCCCACTTGAAGAACTCCAGGGTCGCCTTGCTGCGCGCCGCATCCTTGGGCTGCTTGTGCATCAGCATGAAGTTGGTGGCGGTGATCGGCCACGCCTGCGCGCCGGCGGCGTTGGTGATGACCAGGTTGAAATCCTTGGCGTTGGCCCAGTCGGCCGACGCGGCCGCCGCGGCGAAGCTTTCGGCGTTGGGCTGCACCCAGTTGCCGGCCGCGTTCTGCAGCGAGGCGTACGGCATCTTGTTCTGCAGCGCGTAGGCCAGTTCGACGTAGCCGATCGAGCCCTTGATCTGCTGCACGTACGAGGCCACGCCTTCGTTGCCCTTGCCGCCGACGCCGCCCGGCCACTGCACCGAGGTGCCTTCGCCGACCTTGCTCTTCCACTCCGGGCTGACCTTGGACAGGTAGTTGGTGAAGTTGAAGCTGGTGCCCGAGCCGTCGGAGCGGTGCACCAGGTTGATCTTGGTGGTGGGCAGGGTGGTGCCGGGGTTCAGTGCGGCGATCGCCGGATCGTTCCAGGTGGTGACCTTGCCGAGGAAGATGTCGGCCAGCACCGCGCCGGTCAGCTTCAGCTTGCCCGCTTCCATGCCGTCCAGGTTGACCACCGGCACCACGCCGCCGATCGCCGACGGGAACTGGCCGAGGCCGGCGGCGGCCAGTTCGGCGCTGTCCAGCGGCTTGTCGGAGGAACCGAAATCGACCGTGCCGGCCTTGATCTGGGCGATGCCGCCGCCGGAGCCGATCGACTGGTAGTTGATCTTGTTGCCGGTGGCGGTGTGGTAGTCGGCCGACCACTTGGACACCAGCGGATAGATGAAGGACGCGCCGGCGCCGGAGATCTCCGCGGCGGTCTTGGCGCCGTCGGCCGGAGCGGCTGCGGGTGCGCCACCTGCCGCATCGGCGGCACCCTGCGGCTTGTCGCCATTGCCCGGCTGGCAGGCAGTGACGGCGAAGGCGAGGGCCAGGGACAGGACGGCAAAGCGTGCCGGCTGCAGTTTCATGGGGTCACTCCGTAGCGAAGAGGGCCGGACGGGCCGGCGGATGCACGCTATGAAATGATGTTTTTGTTACAGCCTCATGACGCAGCTGCCCATCCGTGAGATTGATCAAGAAAAACAACCGCTTCGCCTCCCTTGTCCGGTCGGGAGAGGGGCCGGGGTGAGGGTAGGGGCGAAGCCACGCGCAGCTTGCTGCGCCTGCAGCTTGTGAGCCTGCACGCAGGCACCGCCTGGGCCGGCACCGTCCTGCGTATCTCCTGATCCGCCTTGCGGGCGCATTCCCCTAGGAGAGGGCGTGCGCCCCGATGGAGAGAAGAAACAAAAAACGCGGACCCCGTGAGGGGCCCGCGTCCTGGTAGCGATCGGCGGGAGAGAGAGCGCCGATCAGTACTTCAGGTTGGCGCTCCAGTAGGCGTCGATCTGCTTGACCAGCGCGTCCGGCAGCGGCACGTAGTCCAGCTGCTTGGCCTGCGCGTCGCCATTGGCGTAGACCCACTTGAAGAAGTCCTTGGTGGCCTTGGCGCTGGCCGGGTTCTTCGGCTGCTTGTGGACCAGGATGAAGTTGGTCGCGGTGATCGGCCACGAGGTCTCGCCCGGGGCGTTGGTCATCACCAGGTAGAAGTCCTTGGCGTTGGCCCAGTCGGCGCTGGCGGCCGCGGCGGCGAAGCTCTCGTCGCTGGGCTGCACGAACTTGCCGGCGGCGTTCTTCATCGAGGTGTAGGACATCTTGTTCTGCAGCGCATAGGACAGCTCGACGTAGCCGATGCCGCCCTTGATCTGCTTGACGTAGGCGGCGACGCCTTCGTTGCCCTTGCCGCCGATGCCGACCGGCCACTGCACCGCGGTGCCTTCGCCGACCTTGCTCTTCCAGTCCGGGTTGACCTTGGACAGGTAGTTGGTGAAGTTGAAGCTGGTGCCCGAACCGTCGGAGCGGTGCACCACGGTGATCTTGCCGTCGGGCAGCTGCACGCCCGGGTTCAGGGCGACGATCGCCGGGTCGTTCCAGGTCTTGACCTTGCCCAGGAAGATGTCGGCCAGGGTCTTGCCGTCCAGCTTCAGCGCGCCCGGGGCGATGCCCTGCACGTTGACCACCGGCACCACGCCGCCGATCACCGACGGGAACTGGGCCAGGCCCGAAGCGGCCAGGTCGTCCGGCTTGAGCGGCGCATCGGAGGAACCGAAGTCGACCGTGGCGGCCTTGATCTGGGCGATACCGCCGCCGGAACCGATCGACTGGTAGTTGACCTTCTTGCCGGTGGCGGTGTTGTAGTCGGCCGACCACTTGGACATGACCGGATAGATGAAGGAGGCGCCGGCGCCGGTGACATCGGCGGCGTTGGCGGCGAACACGAACGACGCGGCGACGGCGGCGGCCAGGACGCGGGATTTGAGCGAGAAGATCACGGAGGAAGCTCCTGAAGGGTGGTATGCGGGGCACCGCACGCGGCCATTACATAACCGTTCGATGACAGCGACACGGCTGTTACATGACGGAAACATGACGCCGCGGCGGCGCAGGGTGCGGGTGCGGAGCGCGACGGTCGCGCCCCGCACCGGCTGGAGCGATTACCAATAGAACTGCGCGCGCGCTTCGAGGATGTTCGGCTTGTCGCTGACGTTGCCGCGGACGGTGCTGCTGTACTTGCTGCTGTCGACCATGACGTAGTTCAGCGCGAACTTGAAGTTGGAATGCCAGTACCAGTTGGCGCCGACCGTCCAGGTGTTCATCTTGCCGCCGAGCACGCCGTCGACCAGCGGTGCGCCGACCGGACGCGCGACCAGGTCGCCATCGTTCAGGTCGATGCTGTCGTAGCGCACGCCCAGCTGCCACATGCCGCTGGCCGGCTCGTTCGGCAGCGGGGTGGTCGGCACGCCGGCCTTGTAGCCCCAGGTCTCGCCGGTGATGTTCCACACGCCGCTGAGGTACCAGCCGTCGGTGCTGTAGTTGTCGCTGGCGCCGTAACGCTCGACCTTGGCGTTGTAGTACTCGCCCTGGGCCTTGAACGGGCCGGTGACCCACATCGCTTCGCCGCCGATCACGCCGATGCGGTCGGTGTTGGTCAGGTTGCCGCTGTCGACCAGACGCACACCGGACAGGTCGGCGTTCGGACGTGCGCGCAGGCGCAGCGTGTCGGCGTCGGTGTCGTAGTTCACGTAGCTCAGGCCGAAGTGCAGGATGTTGCCCGACTCGTTGATCGGCGCGAAGGTGCCGCGCGCGCCGTAGCCGCTGCCGTGCGCCAGGTTGCGGCTCAGCTCGCGGCCGAACACGCTGCCGACCACGCTCCAGTTGCTGTCGCCGAAGCCGACCGCGCCGCCGAGACGACGTGCCACCGCGTAGGTGTTGGTGACCGAGGACTTGGAGATGAAGTCGTTGTTCTTGGTGCTGGACAGTTCTTCCAGGCTGTTCGGCTGCTTGTACTGGCCGACCTGCAGGAAGTTGTTGGCGTTGCCGCCGAACTTGTACTTGATGTTGGTGTCCAGGAACTTGCCGCTGCTGCGCACCGTGGTGCCGTTGTTGGACGATTCGCGCAGGGTGCTGGCGTCGTAGCCCAGGACCCACTCGAAATTGCCCGGGCCCTTGCCCTTGGCGACCAACTCGGCGCGGCGAAGGCCGAAATCGGTGTTCTTGCCGTTGTTGCCGGTGGTGCCGTTGAGGTCCTGGACGTCGTTGTCGTACCAGCTGCCGTCGGCCTGGACCAGGCCTTCGAAGGAGATTTCCGAGCCGCCGATCACGTCGATGGCGATCTCGGCGTGAGCGGCGGGCGCGAACATCGCAGTGAGCACGGCTGCCGAGAGGAGGGTGCGAGACAGTTTCATGGGTTGCCTGGGCGGTGGAAGATGCGCGCAGGCTAATATGTGAAGATTGCGTAAATATGACACTTGGCGGACAGGGCCGCGCAGGCTGGCGCCCGCTGCCGCGCCGTCTGCATCATTGGACGCCCGCCATGTTGCGGTCCGATGGCGTGCAGATGAAATCGGCGCGCCGCTGCCGCGCACGACACGCATCACAAACTGCGGCATCGTCTCGCCACCGCGCCATCGATCGGCTTTTTTGTGCGCTGCACCACTTGTCGCTACCGGCCACGCTGGTTAGCGTGGAGGCATGAACTCGCATGCCCGCAAGCGGATGCCGATGCTCGCCGCACTGCTGTTGATCGCGTTGCTGGCGCTGATGCCGTCGATGCGTTCGGCGCCGCCGGCAGTGCCGCCGCCGCAGGCCGATATCGGCTTGACGGGGGCGCACGAATTGCCGGCGACGGATGCGCACGACGCATCGCGCAGCATTGCCGACCAGCTCGACCAGCTGGCTTGCGACGACACGCCGGTACTGCCGGCCGCGGCGTGGCGGCCGACACGGGTGGCGCCCCTGTGGCCCGAGCCGGCGGCATGGCACGGCGCCGGCACCCATCCGCGGCCGCGGCTGCGCCCTCCCAGCGCCTGAGACGGCGGATCCGATCGCGCCCGGCCGCCGGCCGCTGCGATCGCCGATCCGCCGCCACCCGCACGTCATCGCCTGCCGCGCTCGCGCAGTGCACCGACGGCACGGCCCTCTCACTTCTTCCCCCGTTCTGCGGCACCGCCGCGGCGACACCTTCCCCTTGTTCCGAGGTTCCCCCATGCAAAGCCTGCTCGATGGTTTCCGCCACTTCCGCAAAGAGGTCTATCCGCGCCAGCGCGGCCTGTTCCGGCAACTGGCCGGCGGCCAGACCCCACACACGCTGTTCATCACCTGCGCCGATTCGCGGGTGATGCCGGAGCTGATGTTCGCCGCGCAGCCCGGCGAACTGTTCGTCTACCGCAACATCGGCAACGTGGTGCCGCCGTACTCGCAGCACGTCAGCGGCGTGGTCGCGGCGATCGAGTACGCGGTGGCGGTGCTGCAGGTGAAGCACATCGTGGTCTGCGGTCATACCGACTGCGGCGCGATGAAGGCGGTGCTCAATCCCGACGCGCTGCGCGACGTGCCGAACGTGGCCGCCTGGCTCAAGCACACCGACAGCGCGCGCCAGGTCGCCGCGCAGCACGATCACGCCGGGCACGCCGAAGACGCGCTGCACTGCCTGACCGAGGAGAACGTGG
Source organism: Xanthomonas sp. CFBP 8443 (assembly GCF_025666195.1). Classification (NCBI taxonomy): domain Bacteria; kingdom Pseudomonadati; phylum Pseudomonadota; class Gammaproteobacteria; order Lysobacterales; family Lysobacteraceae; genus Xanthomonas; species Xanthomonas sp. CFBP 8443. Next base: position 3,270,292 of record NZ_CP102592.1, on the reverse strand, counting down.
TGTCGCAACTGGACCACCTGCGCACGCAGCCGGTGGTGGCGGCGCGGCTGGCGCGCGGCGCGCTGCGCATCCATGGCTGGATCTACGACATCGCCCATGGCGAGATCCGCGCCTTCGACGCCGAGCAGGGCCGCTTCGTGCCGCTGCTGCCGGAAGAGGGCAAGCGTCCTCCCGAAGCCACCCCGCGCCCGCGCCTGGCGCCGGTGCTGCGCGACGTCGCGGTCTGAAGGAGTCGAACATGCGAACCATGACAGACCGATCCGACGCCGGCGCTTCCGCGTTCGCCGGCTACTTGCGCAACGGCGCGTTCGGCCGCGACCTGCTGGCTTCGGTGGTGGTGTTCCTGGTCGCGCTGCCGCTGTGCATGGGCATCGCGATCGCCTCGGGCATGCCGCCGGCGGCCGGACTGATCACCGGCATTGTCGGTGGCCTGGTGGTCGGCTTGATCGCCGGTTCGCCGCTGCAGGTCAGCGGCCCGGCGGCCGGGCTGGCGGTGCTGGTGTTCGAACTGGTGCGCGAGCACGGCGTGGCGGCGTTGGGGCCGGTGATCCTGCTGGCCGGCGCGATCCAACTGGTGGCCGGGGTGTGCCGGGCCGGCGTGTGGTTCCGCATGACCTCGCCGGCGGTGGTCGCCGGCATGCTGTCGGGCATCGGCATCCTGATCGTCGCCTCGCAGGCGCACGTGCTGATGGATGCGGCGCCGAAGGCGCGCGGCCTGGAGAACTTCGCCGCATTGCCGGCGACGCTGTGGCGCGCGCTGGACGCCGGCGTGGGTCGCGCCGCCTTGCTGGTCGGGCTCGGCACCATCGCGATCATGCTGGCCTGGGAGCGGATGCGTCCGCAGCGGCTGCGTTTCGTGCCTGGCGCGTTGCTGGCGGTGGTGGCGGTGACCGCGTGGGTGCAACTGCAGGGCGTGGACGTGCGCAAGGTCGACGTGCCGGCCAACCTGCTCTCGGCGATCCACACGCCGACGCTGGCGCAGATGCTCGGCGTGTTCGACGCGACGCTGCTGCTGTCGGCCTTCACCTTCGCCTTCATCGCCAGCGCCGAGACCTTGTTGTCGGCGGCGGCGGTGGACCGCATGCACGACGGCCCGCGCACCCATTACGACCGTGAACTCGCCGCGCAGGGCGTGGGCAACATGCTGTGCGGCTTCCTCGGCGCGTTGCCGATGACCGGGGTGATCGTGCGCAGCGCGGCCAACGTGCAGGCCGGCGCCGCCACCCGCGCGTCGACCATGCTGCATGGCGGCTGGCTGCTGGTGTTCGCGTTGCTGTTGCCGTGGCTGCTGCGGATGACGCCGGTGGCGTGCCTGGCCGGGATCCTGGTGTACACCGGGCTGAAGATGGTCAAGCTGGGGCAGGTGCGCGAGCTGGCCGCCTATGGCCGCGGCACCGCCGCGATCTACCTGGCGACCACCTTCGCCATCGTCACCACCGACCTGCTCACCGGCGTGCTGATCGGCTTCGCCTTGTCGCTGCTGCGGCTGGCGCTGCAGCAGTCGCGGTTGAAGGTCGGCGTGCATGCGCACGAGGACGCCGACGGCAGCGCCGCGGCGGGCGCCGGCAAGCTGCGCCTGTCGCTGGAGGGCTCGGCGACCTTCCTGCGCGTGCCGACGATGGCGCGGACCCTGGAACGGCTGCCGCCCAACACCGAGTTGCATCTGGATGTGGCGCGGCTGCACCACGTCGACCACGCCTGCCTGGAACTGCTGCGCGACTGGAGCCGCAACGCCGCCGCCCGCGGCTGCGCGCTGGTGGTGGACTGGAAGGAACTGGACCGGCGCGTGGAAGGGCAGCGCGCGGCGTAGTTGGCCGCGTGGGGCAAGCGCTCCTACAGTGCGCCCAGCCGGCTATCCGAAGGCCGTTGTAGGAGCGGCTTCAGCCGCGACGAGCGAAGCGGTGTGGTTTTCGTAGTGGCATGCAGTCGGGACTGAAGTCCCTCCCACAGTAGGCTCTGCAGCTCCGCTTCGTCAGGGACGCTCTTTGTGGGAGCGACTTCAGTCGCGACGAGTGAAGCTGCGAGAGCTCGGCTTCGGAAGCTGTCGCGGCTGAAGCCGCTCCTACAGTGCGCCCAGCCGGCTATCCGAAGGTCGTTGTAGGAGCGGCTTCAGCCGCGACGAGCGAAGCGGTGTGGTTTTCGTAGTGGCATGCAGTCGGGACTGAAGTCCCTCCCACAGAAGGCCCTGCAACTCCGCTTCGTCAGGGACGCCCTTGTGGGAGCGACTTCAGTCGCGACGAGTGAAGCTGCGAGAGCTCCGGCTTCGGAAGCTGTCGCGGCTGAAGCCGCTCCTACAGTGCGTCCAGCCGGCTATCCGAAGGCCGTTGTAGGAGCGGCTTCAGCCGCGACGAGCGAAGTGGTGTGGTTTTCGTAGTGGCATGCAGTCGGGACTGAAGTCCCTCCCACAGCAGGCCTTCAACTCCGCTTCGCCAGGAAAGGCTCTTGTGGGAGCGACTTCAGTCGCGACGAGTGATGCTGCGAGAGCTCCGGCTTCGGAAGGTGTCGCTGCTGAAGCCGCTTCTACAGTGCACCGGGTCGGCGATCCGACGGCCGTCGTTCCAACAGCCTCACCCCGGCGTCTTGTCCTTGAACCGGCACAGGTCGCGGATCACGCAGCGCGGGCAGTCCGGTTTGCGTGCCTTGCACACGTAGCGGCCGTGCAGGATCAGCCAGTGGTGCGCGTCGTGCATGAACGGCGCCGGCACCCGCTTGAGCAGGCCGTCCTCGACCGCGCGCACGTCCTTGCCGGGGGCCAGGCCGGTGCGGTTGGCGACGCGGAAGATGTGCGTGTCCACGGCGATGGTCGGCTCGCCGAAGGCGGTGTTGAGCACCACGTTGGCGGTCTTGCGGCCGACCCCGGGCAAGGCTTCCAGCGCGGCGCGGTCGCGCGGTACTTCGCCGGCGTACTGCTCGACCAGGATGCGGCAGGTGGCGATCACGTTCTTGGCTTTCGCGTTGAACAGGCCGATGGTGGAGATGTAGCGCTTCAGCCCGTCCTCGCCCAGCGCCAGGATCGCCGCTGGCGTGTTCGCCACCGGGTACAGGCGGCGCGTGGCCTTGTTGACCCCGACGTCGGTGGCCTGCGCCGACAGGATCACCGCGATCAGCAGTTCGAACGGGGTGCTGTAGTCCAGTTCGGTGGTCGGCGTGGGATTGAGTTCGGACAAACGCGAGAACAGTTCGTGGATCTCGGCCTTGCTCAAGGTGCGTCCGCGCCGCGGCGCGGCGGCGAGTGCGGGCATTGCAGTCATGGCGTTCCCCGTGCGGCGGCCTTGGCCTTGGCCCGCGCCAGGATCGCCGCCGCCGCCGGCGGCAGCGATGGGGCGCTTGCGGCGACAGCCGCGGGCGGCGCCGCACGGCGGGCCTCGCGCGCGGCGGCGCGGCGCGCCAGGCGCGCTTCGCGGGCGCGGTAGCGCTCGCGCGCGGCCCAGGCCTCGCGCAGGCGCCGCTGCGCCGCCAGCAACTGCGCGCGCAGCTGCGGATGCGCCGGGTCGAGCAGGTCGTCGTCGGCGTCGCCGGCGTAGTCCATCAGGCCGCCGTCGATCGCCGCATCGAGATCGTCGTCGAGCACCCAGCGCAGCAATTGCAGCGGCGCGGCGGGGGAGGGCGAGGCAGGCATCGGTGCGCGCGGCTCAGCGGTTGCGGAACAGCGGCGGGCGCCGCTCCAGGAACGCGCGGGTGCCTTCGCGCATGTCCTCGCTGGAAAACAGCAGGCCGAACTGCGCGGTCTCGTATTCGAGGCCTTGCTCGATCGCCGATTCGCCGCCGACCTGGATCGCGTCGAGGATGCCGCGCAACGCCAGCGGCGCGGCGCCGGCCAGTTGCCGCGCCAGCTGCAGCGTCGCCTCGCGCAGGTCGGCGGCCGCCACCACGCGGTTGACCAGGCCCAGCTGCAGCGCGCGCGCCGCGTCGATCGGCGCGCCGAGCAGGCACAGCTCCAGCGCCGCGGCGCGGCCGACCAGCCGCGGCAGGCGCTGGGTGCCGCCGAAGCCGGGGATCAGCCCCAGATTGATCTCCGGCTGGCCGAAGCGGGCGCTGTCGGCGGCCACGCGCAGGTGGCAGGCCATGGCCAGTTCCAGCCCGCCGCCGAGCGCGAAGCCGTTGACCATCGCCAACACCGGCTTGGGCATGCGCTCGATCCGGCGCATCAGGCGCTGGCCGAGGTGCGAGAAGTCGCGGCCCTGAACCGGTGTAAGTTCGTTCATCTCGGCGATGTCGGCGCCAGCCACGAAGGCCTTTTCGCCAGCGCCGGTCAGTACCACCACGCGGATCGCGGGGTCGGCCTCGGCTTCGGCGAAGGCCGCATCCAGGCCCTGCAATGTTTGGCGATTCAACGCGTTGAGCTTGTCGACGCGGTTCACGGTGACGATGCGGATCGCATCCTGGGTATCGGTGACGACCGGCGCGCCGGACATGGCCATTCCTGAGATGTAAAAAAAAAGTGAAGGGAACTCTGGGCGCGCCGGCCTGTCACACCTGCGTCCCGTCGGTAGCGGTTATGCGCCGCGGCGGCTATCCTAACGCGTCATCTCAGGCGGCACAGGCCGTCCTGTGCCACCACCCTGGAGAATTGTTTGATGAAGTTGCGTTCTATTGCGGTCGCCGTGGCGGCCCTAGCCCTGAGCGGCAATGCGTTCGCCCAGGACACCTCGTCCGAGAAGGGCAAGCTGAGCTATTACTTCGGTTACGACTACGGCAACAACCTTGCCGAACTGTCCGGCCGCGGCGAGCAGCTCGATATCAATGCGGTGGTGAAGGGCTTGCAGGATGCCTACGCCAAGAAGCAGCCGGCGGTCGCCGCCGACCAGCTGAAGCCGGCCGTCGAAGCGTTCCAGAAGCGCGAGCAGGGCCGTGCCCAGCAGGCCAAGGCCGACTACGAGAAGGCCGCTGCCGAGAACAAGACCAAGAGCGACCAGTTCATCGCGCAGAACAAGGCCAAGGCCGGCGTGCAGACGCTGCCCAGCGGCGTGCAGTACCGCGTGATCGAAGCCGGCAAGGGCGCCAAGCCGACCCAGGCCAGCACCGTGCAGCTGGAAGTGGCCGGTCCGTATCCGTTCGGCCAGCGCCCGGCGCAGGCGCGTCCGGCGCAGCAGATTCCGTCGATCAAGGTCAGCGAAGTCGAGATGCAGGCCATGCGCGACACGCTGCTGCAGATGCCGGCCGGTTCCAAGTGGGAAGTGACGCTGCCGCCGGACAAGGCCTATGGCGCCGACCCGCGCACGCCGTTCCCGCCGAACGTGGCGGTGCAGTTCGAGATCAAGCTGATCAGCGTCAAGTAAGCGCGCTGCCCAGTGCATGACCAGTGCGCCGGCGGCAACGCCGGCGCATTTTTTTGTGGCGCGCAAAGTGCCGCCGCCGACGAATCGCGCTAGGCTGATCAGGTGTCGAATCCGATGGATCCCGTCCCCCATGTATTGCTCACGCCCTGTATCGGTCTGTGCACGCTCGATGCGCAGGGCTATTGCGCCGGCTGCCTGCGCAGCGGCGACGAGATCGCGCGCTGGCGTGGCATGAGCGACGCCGAGCGCCAGCACTACATGCAGGACGTGCTGCCGGCGCGCGGCTGGTCGCCGACGCCGGGCCAGCGCCTGGCCGAACGCACGCGGCTGCTGCGCGCGTTGCATCCGCTGCAGCGGCCGCCCGCAGGCCCGGGCTGGAATCACCACGAACTGCACGATCTGCTGCCCGACGGGGTGTTGGCCGAGGCCGCGGTGCTGGTCGGGCTGCTGCCGCGCGCCGATGGCGCCCACGTGTTGCTGACCCGGCGCACCGACGGCCTGCGCCACCACGGCGGCCAGGTCAGTTTTCCCGGCGGCCGCATCGAAGCCGACGACGCCGATGCGGTGGCCGCGGCGATCCGCGAAAGCGAGGAAGAGATCGCGCTGTCCGCGGCGCAGGTCGAACCGCTGGGCTATCTGGACCCGTTCGTGACCATCAGCGGTTTCCGGGTGACCTCGGTGGTGGCGGCGATCGATCCGGCCTTCGTGCCGCAGCCGCATCCGGGCGAGGTGGCGGAAGTGTTTGAAGTGCCGCTGGCCTATCTGATGGCGCCGGACAACCTGCGCAGCATCGAGACCGACTACCGCGGGCGGCCGCGCGCGGTGCTGGAATACGGCTGGCCGGGGCAGCGGATCTGGGGCGCGACCGCGGCGATCCTGCTCAACCTGCGTCGACGACTGGAGCAAACCGCATGAGCGATCCGTTACCCGATTGGCAGCAACTGGTCGCCGCGCCGGCGCTGGCGGCCGCGCTCGACCACCCCGACCTGCGCCTGGTGGATGCGCGTTTCGCCGCGGCCGCGCTTGCCGATCCGCAGGCCGCGCAACTCGCGCGCCAGGCCTATACGCAGTCGCATCTGCCCGGTGCGATGTACGCCGATCTCAACACGGACCTGTCCGACCTCGGCCGCCCAGGCCTGGGCCGGCATCCGTTGCCCGAGGCCGACGCGTTCGCGCGCACGCTCGGCCGCTGGGGTATCGCGCCGCACACCCAGGTGGTGGTCTACGACGCCGGCGACGGCAGCATGGCCGCGGCGCGGCTGTGGTGGATGCTGGGCCTGCTCGGGCATCGTCGCGTCGCCGTGCTCGATGGCGGCCTGGCCGAATGGCGCCGGCTCGGCCTGCCGGAAACCGATGCCGCAGCCGCGCCTTCGCCGCAACCGCCGTATCCGCAACGCTTCGATACCAGCCGCATCGCCGATGCCGAGGAAATCGCCGCGCGCCTGCACGAGGCGCCGGGCTGGCTGCTGGATGCGCGTGCCGGCGAGCGCTTTCGCGGCGAGGTCGAGCCGATCGATCCGCTCGCCGGGCACGTGCCCGGCGCGATCAACCGCCCGCTGGGCCAGAACCTGCGCGACGGACGCTTGCGTGCGCCGCAGGAGCTGCGCGCCGAACTGGAGCCGCTGCTGCACGGGCGCGATCCGCGCGAGGTGGTGCTGATGTGCGGATCGGGCGTGACTGCCTGCCATCTGTTGCTGGCGCTGGAACATGCCGGCCTGCACGGCGCGCGCGTCTATGCCGGATCGTGGAGCGGCTGGATCGCCGATCCGGCGCGGCCGCGCGCCAGCGGCTGAGCGCGGCACGCGGTGCGCGTGCCGCGGATCGGTGCGAGGAAACACATGGTGGCAAGCACAGAAACTGAGGCGATGCGGTGGCGTGGAGTGTGGATGCTGGCGGTCGCGCTGAGCCTGGCCGCCTGCGGCGAGCGGCCGCGCGCTGCCGGCGCCGACGCGTCGCCGGCATCGCAATCCGGCGCGCACTACCGGATGGCGGTGGAGCAGCACCGCGCCGAGCGCGTGGCGCGGTTGCGCGCGCCGGCCGGCTGGCTCAGCTACACCGGCTCCGGCCGGTTGCGCAGCGGCGAGCACCGGGTCGGCAGCGCCGTGGGGAACGACGTGCAGTTGCCGGCCGGTCCGGCGTACCTGGGCCGCTTGCGGATCGACGACGAGGCCGGCGTGTTCTTCGAGGCCGCGGCGGACGTGGCGGTGACGGCGCACGGGCAGCCGTTCGGTGCCGGTCGCCTCGGTACCGACGCGGCGCACGGCACCGAGACGCGGCTGGCGCTGGGCGAGCAGGAGTTCTACGTGGTGCGCACCGGCAACCTGTTCGGCTGGCGCTTCCGCGATCCGCACGCGGCCGCGCGCAGCGGCTTCCGCGGCATCGACTATTTCCCGATCGATCCGCGCTGGCGCGTGGTGGCCGACTGGCACCCGGCCGCGACGCCGCGCGCGATCGTCCTGCTCACCTCGATCGGCACGCCGCAGCCGCTGGCGCTGGCGGGCGTCGCCGAATTCACTCTCGGCGGCCGCCGCTATCGGCTGCAGGCGCTGCGCGAGGATGCCGGCAAGCGGGTGTTCTTCCCGTTCTCCGACCGCACCAGCGGCCGCGAGAGCTACGGCGGCGCGCGTTACCTGTTCGTCGAGCCGCCGCAGGGCGAGCGCGTCGTGCTGGACTTCAACCTGGCGCAGAACCCGCCCTGCGCGTTCACCGCGCACGTGGTATGCCCGCTCGCCCCGGTCGCCAACCGCCTGGAGCTGGCGGTGACCGCGGGCGAGAAGAACTACCTCGGTCCGCGCTGAGCGTGCGGCGTTGTGGCGTCGTGCGCAGTGGCACGGCGCGGCGGGTGTCTTTTGTAGGAGCGGCTTCAGCCGCGACACACGCCATCAGGCTGCCTGCCGCGGCTGAAGCCGCTCCTACAGGAGCCTGCGCCAACGGCGTCAGTGGTCGGAAACCGCATCCGCCGAAGGCACATACGGCGTCAGCGCCACCGCCTGCAGCACCTGCGCCCACGGAAAGCGCGGACCGGGATCGAGCTTGCGCTGCACCTGCAGCGCCGGATCGTCGCTGGCCGGTTCGCGGCTGCGGTCCAGCGCGTCGTGGCCGGCGATGTGGCGCAGCTGCGGCAACTGCGCCTGCAGCTGGCGCAGCAGGGCGATCAGCGCCTGGATCTGCGCCGGCGGATACGCTTCGTCCAGCGCCTGGTGGCGCGAATCCAGCCAGTGCGGGTAGCGTCCGCGGTTGACCAGTTCGATGCCCAGCGACTGCGGGTTGTAGCCGCGCACGTGGTGCGCCACCCGCTGCAGCGGCACGTAGCGGTGCACGCTGCCGTCGCGGTCGATGTAGAAGTGGCCGCTGTTGCCGGTGCCCGACGGATACAGCACGCGTTCGCCGTAGGCGCGTGCGCTGGCCAGGTCGGGCAGTTCGGTGCAATGGATCACCGCCAGGTCGATCGCATCCAGCGTGCGCGCCTGCAGCCGTTCGACGTAGGGCAGGGGGGCATCGTGGATCGGCAACGGCGGGGTCTGCGACATGCGCGGATGCTAGCATTCGCCGATCACTCCGAAGCCCGATGATGACTCTGAATCCCGATAGCCCGCTGGCGACGCTGCTCGCCACGTTGCCGCGCGCCGGACGCGTGGACTGGATAGGCCTGCGTCCGGCGCGCGACGTGCCGATGCTCGAGGTGGCGCAGGCGCTGGCGCATGCCGACGGCGGCCTGTTCGGCGACCGCTACGCGGGCAGCAACGGCAAGCGCGGGGTGACCCTGATCCAGGCCGAACACCTGCCGGCGATCGCCGCGCTGGCCGGCCATGCGCAGCTGGCGCCGGCGACCCTGCGCCGCAACCTGGTCGTCTCCGGCATCCCGCTGATCGCGCTGAAGGGGCGCCGCTTCCGCATCGGCGAGGTCGAGTTGGAAGGTCTCGCGCCGTGCGACCCGTGTTCGCGCATGGAAGACGCGCTGGGCGCGGGCGGCTACAACGCGATGCGCGGCCATGGCGGGCTGTGCGCGCGGATCGTGCACGGCGGCACGCTGCGCCTCGGCGATGCGGTGGTGGCGCTGTGAGCCGCGGCCACTGCATCCTGGTGCACGGCTTCGAGAGTGGCCCGGATGCGATCAAGGTCGCGGCGCTGGCCGAGGTCGCGCAGCGCCTGGGCTGGAGCCACGAGCGCCCGGATTTCACCGACTTGGACGCGCGCCGCGAGGTCAGCCAGCTCGGCGACGTGCCGGCGCGGCTGCAGCGCCTGCTGGCGCTGGCGCAGGCCGCCGCGCAGCGCGGGCCGTTGGTGCTGGCCGGGTCCAGCCTGGGCGCGTACATCGCCGCGCAGGTGTCGCTGCAGGTGTCGGTGCGCGGCCTGTTCCTGATGGTGCCGCCGACGCGGTTGGGCTGGATGCCGGCGCTGGACGCGGCGCCGGTGCCGATCTCGATCGTGCACGCCTGGCACGACGAACTGATTCCCGCCGCCGAGGTGATCGCCTGGGCGCAGGCGCGCGCGGCGCGGCTGCTGCTGGTCGACGACACGCACCGGCTGGGCGCCCACGTCGAGACCTCGGCACGGGCCTTCGCCGAACTGCTGGAAACGCTGTGAGCGGCGCTCTCTGCGTCGCGCGCTACGCCAACCGGAGTCACCGATGGAACTGAACATCCGCGCCGAAACGGCCGCCGACCACGCCGCGATCGAGGCGCTGACCCTGGTCGCGTTCTTCCGCGTCGTGCACAGCCGCCACGACGAGCAGCAGGTCATCGAAGGGCTGCGCGCGGACGGCGCGCTGACCCTGTCGCTGGTGGCCGACCACGACGGCTACGTGGTCGGCCACGTGGCGGTGTCGCCGCTGCAGCTGTCCGACGGCAGCCGCGGCTGGTATGCGCTGGGGCCACTGTCCGTGGGGCCGGGCCATCAACGCCAGGGGCTGGGCACGCGGCTGGTGCGCGAGGCGCTGGCGCAGTTGCAGGCGCTGGGCGCGGCCGGCTGCGTGGTGCTCGGCGAGCCGGCGTTTTTCGCCCGTTTCGGCTTCGCTCCGGAACCCGGGTTGGCGCTGCCCGGCGTGCCGGCCGAGTACTTCCAGGCGATCGGTTTCGGCGACCGCCTGCCGCCGGTGGCCGAGGCCGAGTACCACGCCGCGTTCCTGGCCGGCGGCTGAGCGTCGCCGCCGCTTCGCGGCCAGACCGCGCGCACGCGGGTTACCATCCTGGCTCAGATTAGTGAGCTAGCCGAGGATTCCTCCGATGCGCCAGTGATGCCGCCGTCTTCGACGGCCTTGTCCGTTCCTGCCGAACCCGGCGGGCGCGACCGGCATCCCTGGAGGTCCCATGACGCATCCCCTGCTCGCGCTGCAACGCGCGTCGTATGTCCTGCCCGACGGCAGGACCCTGTTTTCCGATCTCGATTTCGTGCTCGATGCGCGGCGCACCGGCCTGGTCGGCCGCAACGGCGTCGGCAAGAGCGTGTTCGCGCGCCTGCTCGCCGGCCAGCTGGCGCCGAGCGCCGGGCGCTGCCGCCGGCATGGCCGCATCCATTACCTGCCGCAGCAGATCGTGCGCGCCGCCGGCGACACGGTGGCCTCGCTGGCCGGGGTGCGTCCGGCGCTGGACGCACTGGCGCGGATCGAGGCCGGTAGCGCCGATCCGGCCGACTTCGACACGCTTGGCGAGCGCTGGGACATCGCCCAGCGCCTGCGCGCCGAACTGGAACTGTGCGGACTCGGCCATGTGACCGCGCGGCGGCCGGCGGCCGAACTCAGCGGCGGCGAGGCGATGCGCGTGGCGCTCCTCGGCGCCTGGCTGTCCGATGCGGATGTGCTGATCCTGGACGAACCGAGCAACCATCTCGACCGTCCGCAGCGCCAGCAGCTGCAGCAGCAACTGCGACGCTGGCCGAACGGGCTGCTGGTGGTCAGTCACGATCGCGCGCTGTTGCAGGACATGCAGCGCACCGTGGAGCTGTCGTCGCTGGGCCTGCGCGACTACGGCGGCGACTACGCGTTCTACGCGCAGTGCAAGGCGCAGGAGCAACAGCACGCGCTGGCCGACCTGGAACGCTGCAGGCACGAGCGGCGCCGCCACGGGGATGCGTTGCGCGAGCAGCAGGCGCGCCAGCAGCGGCGCAGCGCGCACGGCCGCCGCCAGGCGCAGGACGCCAACCAGGCGCCGATCCTGCTCGGCGCGCAGAAGCAGCGCAGCGAGCACAGCGCCGGCAAACAGCGGCAGCAGCTGGCCGCTGCGCACACGCGGCTGTCCGCACAGGTGCGCGCGGCAGCGAGCGAGGTCGACGCCGCCGCGCCGATCGCGTTGTTCGCGCCATCGCCGGCCGCGGTGGCCACGCGCCGGGTCGCCGACCTGCACGGCCTGCGGCTGCCGTACGCCACGGCCACGCGCGCCGCGCTGGACCTGCGCATCGGCGGCCGGCAGCGGATCGGCGTGGTCGGGCCCAACGGCAGCGGCAAATCGACCCTGTTGCGGGTGCTCGACGGCCAGCTCGCGCCGCGGGCCGGGCGCTGCGACGTGTCGGTGCCGAGCGCCTACCTGGACCAGTCGTTGCAGTTGCTCGACCCGGCACGGCCGGTGCTGGCGCAGGTGCAGGCGGCCAATGCCGTCGCCGACGTCGCCGAGCTGCGCACGCGGCTGGCCCTGCTCGGCCTGGACGCGCAGCGCATCGGCGTGCCCAGCGGCCGGCTCAGCGGCGGCGAGCGGCTGAAGGCGGCGCTGGCCTGCGCGTTCTACCGCGATCCGCCGGCGCAGTTGCTGCTGCTGGACGAGCCGGACAACCACCTGGACCTGGACGCGCGCGAGGCGCTGCGGCAGGTGCTGCTGCAGTACCCGGGCGCCTTGCTGGTGGTCTCGCACGATGCCGGGTTCCTCGACGACCTGCGCCTGGACACGCGCCTGCAGGCCGATCCCGACGGCTGGCGGCTGGCGCCGTGGTGAGCGTGGGCCGCGCGCCAGGGGTGGCCCACGCCAGGGCATGGCGCGGCCCCGGGCTGGTAATGGCGGGCGCGATGGCCGACCATTCGCGTCTTCCCGTCCGTTGCCGCCGCCCGCCTGTCGCAGGCCGCGCTGCCGCGATACGCGCGGAGCGGGCCGAGTGTCCGCCCGTGCATTCCTCCTTCTTCGTGTGGTCCGCATTCCCGTGAAATTCTTCGTCTCCTGCGCCAAGGGCCTGGAATACCTGCTCGTCGACGAGCTGCTCGCGCTCGGCGTGGCCAAGGTCACCGCCACCGTGTCCGGGGTCAATAGCGAGGGCGAGCTGCGCGATGCGCAGCGCGCCGTGCTGTGGTCGCGCCTGGCCAGCCGCGTGCTGTGGCCGCTGGACGAGTTCGATTGCCCCGACGAGACCGCGCTGTACGCCGGCGTCGCCGCGCTGCCGTGGCGCGAGCACCTGACTTCGCAGCACACCCTGGCGGTGGACGCGCACGTGTCCGGGACCGCGATCACGCATGCGCGCTACGCCGCGCAGCGGGTCAAGGATGCGGTGGTGGACACGCTGCGTGGCGAAGGCCTGGAACGGCCGTCGGTGGACGTGGAGGATCCGGATCTGCGACTGAACCTGTCGCTGCGCAAGGGCCGCGCCACGCTGTCGGTGGACCTGGGCGGCGGTTCGCTGCACCGGCGCGGCTGGCGCCAGGCGCAGAACGAAGCGCCGCTGAAGGAGAACCTGGCCGCGGCGGTGCTGTTGCGCGGGCAATGGCCGCAGCTGTACGCGCAGGGCGGCGGGTTGCTGGATCCGATGTGCGGCAGCGGCACGCTGCTGATCGAAGGCGCGCTGATGGCCGCCGACGTGGCCCCGGGGCTGTTGCGCGGCGATCTGGCCGCCGCACGCCGCGGCGACGCCGGCCCACTCGGGTTCAGCGTGGCGCCGAGCCGCTGGCTGGGCTTCGACCAGGACGCCTGGCGCGCCCTGCTGGCCGAGGCGCGGCAGCGCGAAGCGGCTGGCCGCGCCGCGTTGCGGCCGGTGATCCATGGCGGCGACATCGACCCGCACGCGATCCGCGCCGCGCGCGAGAACGCGCAGGCGGCCGGCGTCGCCGCGGCGATCGTGTTCGAGGTGCGCGACGTCGCCGACCTGCGCACGCCAGCGCAGGCGCTGGGCACGGTGGTGTGCAACCCGCCCTACGACGAGCGCCTGGCCGCCGACACCGCGCTGTACCGGCGCCTGGGTGAGGCGCTCAAGCGCGCGGTGCCGCAGTGGCGGGCCAGCCTGCTGTGCGGCAATGCCGACCTGGCCTATGCCACCGGCCTGCGCGCGGCCAAGAAATACCAGATGTTCAACGGCGCGCTGGAATGCCCGCTGATCGTCTGCGACCCGATCGCGGTCGCGCAGCGCGAGCCGGCCGAGGCGCCGCGCGCGCTCAGCGACGGCGCGCAGATGGTCGCCAACCGGCTGCGCAAGAACCTGCGCAAGTTCAAGACCTGGCGCGCGCGCGAGCAGGTCAGCTGCTTCCGCGCCTACGACGCCGACCTGCCCGAGTACGCGGCGGCGATCGACGTGTACCAGGAGGACGGCGGCCAGGCGCGTACCTACCTGCACGTGCAGGAATACGCCGCGCCCGAAGAGATTCCCGATGCCGACGTGCGCCGCCGCCGCAACGAGTTGCTGGCCGCCGCGCGCGAGGTGTTCGAGGTCCCGGCCGAGCGGGTGGCGCTGAAGTCGCGCGAGCGCGGCAAGGGCGGCAGCAAGTACGGCCGTTTCGAGCAGCGCGGCGAGTTCCTGGTGGTGCGCGAGCACGGCGCCTTGCTGCGGGTCAACCTGTTCGACTACCTGGACACCGGCCTGTTCCTGGACCACCGCCCGCTGCGCGGGGCGATGGCGCAGCAGGCGCGCGGCAAGCGCTTCCTCAACCTGTTCTGCTACACCGGCGTGGCCAGCGTGCAGGCGGCGGTGGCCGGCGCCGATTCCACCACCAGCGTGGACCTGTCCGGGACCTACCTGCAGTGGTGCGCCGACAACCTGGCGTTCAACGGCAAGGGCGGCGCCCAGCACCGGCTGGTGCAGGCCGACGCGCTGACCTGGCTGGAGGCGGAGAAGAACCGCTACGACGTGATCTTCTGCGACCCACCGACCTTCTCCAACTCCGCGCGCGCGGAGGACTTCGACATCCAGCGCGAGCACGTGCGGCTGCTGCGCGCGGCGGTGGCGCGGCTGATGCCCGACGGCGTGCTGTACTTCTCCAACAACTTCCGCCGCTTCAAGCTGGACGAGAACGCGCTGGCCGAATTCGCATCGTGCGAGGAGATCACCGCGCAGACCATCGCGCCGGATTTCGAGCGCAACCCGCGCATCCATCGCGCCTGGCGCTTGCAGCGGCGCTGAGGGCAGGCTGGTGCCGCTTGCTGCGGCGGCCCGATCCGGGCGCTGTTGGCCGTAGGGGCGTTTTTGTGGGAGCGACTTCAGTCGCGACGGGCATTACCGATAAAGCCCGTCGCGACTGAAGTCGCTCCCACAGTGTGCTCTGCGGCTCAGCTGTCGCTGTGCCGCGCCGCGGCCTGGATGGCCGGACGCGGCTGCACGTCCTCGCCCGAGTCGCGTTCGCTCCAGTAGTCCTGGATCTGCAGGATCTGCGGCAGGATCGCGGTGAACAGCGCCACCAGGCGCGGCTCGAACTGGCTGCCGGCCTGTTGCTGGAACAGCTCCATCACCTTGGCCAGCGGCCACGCCTCCTTGTACGGGCGCTGCGTGGTCAGCGCGTCGAACACGTCGGCCACGGCCACGATCCGCGCCGATTCGGGAATGCGTTCGCCGGCCAGACCGGCCGGGTAGCCGCTGCCGTCCCAATGCTCGTGGTGGTACAGCGCGACTTCGGCGGCGAGCCGGAACAGCGGTGCGCCGCTGCGGCTGAGGATGTCGTAGCCGATCTGCGGATGCCGCTTCATCACCCGCCATTCCTCCGTATCCAGCGGCCCGGGCTTTTTCAGCACCGCGTCGGGGATGCCGATCTTGCCGGTGTCGTGCATCGGCGCGGCCTGCTCGAGCAGGCTGGCGTCCTCGCTCGACCAGCCGGCGGCCACCGCCAGCGCGCGCGCGTAGGCGGCCATGCGCCAGATGTGGGTGCCGGTGTCCGAGTCGCTGTAGTGGCCGGCCATGCCCAGCATGCGGATCGCGTCGCGGTGGCTGCTGGCCAGGCTGGCGGCGCTGACCAGCGACAGGTGGGTGCGCACCCGCGCGCGCAGGATGCTCGGCGAATAGGGCTTGGTGATGTAGTCCACGCCGCCGGCCTCGAAGCCGATGCTCTCGTCGGCGTCCTTGTCCTTGCCGGTGACGAAGATGATCGGGATCGCCGCGGTGCGCGGATCCTGCTTGAGCGTGCGGGCGATGGTGTAGCCGTCCAGATCGGGCAGGTCGACGTCGAGCAGGATCAGCGCGGGGCGGTGCTTGACCACCGCGCGCAAGGCTTCGGCGCCGTTCTTGGCGAAGGTCAGCGCGTAGTCCTCGCGCAGGATCTGCCG
The DNA here is from genome assembly GCF_025666195.1 of Xanthomonas sp. CFBP 8443. Taxonomy (NCBI): domain Bacteria; kingdom Pseudomonadati; phylum Pseudomonadota; class Gammaproteobacteria; order Lysobacterales; family Lysobacteraceae; genus Xanthomonas; species Xanthomonas sp. CFBP 8443. The sequence continues at coordinate 3,254,574 of NZ_CP102592.1, read as the reverse complement.
GATCAGCGCCAGGTTGCTGGCTTCGTCGTCTACGCACAGGATCGGAGGGTGGGCCATCGTGGTTCCTTGTCGTGTGCACGCCGCGGCGCCCGGACTGGGGCGCAGCGGCGGATGCTATTGGTTTGCATCGGCCTGCCAGCGCCTGACTTTAGTTTCGGCCTCGCGGAAGGAAAAGCTTTCCACCAGGTGCAGCAGTTCCGCCGTCATCGCCGCCGGCAGCGACGGCGCCAGGCCGTGCAGCACCCGCTCGACGCGGTCCGGGTCGTCGCTGTCCAGGGCCTGCAGCAGTTGCTGCAGTTGCTGTTGCAGCAGGACCGGGGACGCTGCGCTCTCGCCGACATCCGCGGCGGGAGCGGCCGGCGGCGCCTGCGCGGCGGCGGCCTCGGCCTCGGCCACGAAGCGCTGGATCGCCGCGGCGGTGGCGGCCATGGCCGTGCCCAGCGCCGCGATCGCCGCGCCGGCCTGGGCCGGCGCATCGCTCAGTCGTTCCTCCAGCGCGGCGCTGGCCGCGACCAGCGCCGGCAGCGCCAGCGAACCGGCCGAGCCGCGCAGCTTGTGCACGTAGGAGATCGCCGCTGCCGGCGCCTCCGGGGTCAGCAGCGTGCGCAGCATCGCCGCCGGATCGGGGTTCTCCTGCAGCAGCTTCAGCAGGTAGCGCTGGTAGGGCGCGCGTTCGGTCCACAGGCGCCGCGCCTGGTCGGCGTCGAGCAGCTGCGGGTCGGCGTCGGGCCAGACCTCGGCAGCGACCGCTGGCGGTGGCGGCTCGAGCGGCAGCGGCATGCGCAGCGGCAGGAACTGGCGGATCACCGCGATCAGCTCTTCGACCTGGAAGGGCTTGGCGATGAAGCCGTTCATGCCGCTGGACAGGGCCAGGTCCTGCTGCTGGCGGTAGGCGCCGGCGGTCAGCGCGATCACCGGCAGGTGGGCCAGGCGCGGGTCCTCGCGCAGCAGGCGGGTGGCCTCGTAGCCGTCCAGGGTCGGCATCTGCACGTCCATCAGCACCAGATGGAAGCGGCTGGGATCGCGCCGCAGCCGTTGCAGCGCCTGCTCGCCGTCGTGCGCCAGTTCCACCTGCGCGCCTTCGCCCTCGAGGATGCGCTGTGCGACCTCGCAATTGATCTCGCTGTCGTCGACCACCAGCAGCCGCGCGCCGGCCAGGCGCGGGGTGCCGTCGCCGCTGAGCAAGGGCGCGGGGCCATCGCCGCGGCGCCGCGCCAGCAGCGTGGCGATGGTGCGGTACAGCGCCGAGGCGGTGACCGGCTTGGTCATCACCGCGTCCACGTCGCTGGGCGCGTGCTGCTGTTCCTCCAGCAGGCGGCGCTCGTAGGCGGTGACCATGACGATGATCGGTTGCCGGTCAGGCGCCGATTGCGCGCGGATGCGCTGCGCCACGCTCAGCCCGTCCAGGTCGGGCATGCGCCAGTCGAGCAGGATCACGTCGAAGCTGTCGCGTTCCGGGCCGGCCGCGGCGACCGCCGCGGTCCCGCTGGACACCGCTTCCACCTGCCAGCCGAAACCGCTGGCGATGCTGGCCAGGTTGTTGCGCACCAGGTCGTGGTCGTCGGCGATCAGCACCCGGCGCGCCTCCGGGTGCTCCACCTCGGCGGCCGGCGCCGGCAGCACCGCGAAGCTGATCGCGAAATAGAAATCGCTGCCCAGCCCGGGCGTGCTCTGCACCTCGAGCTGGCCGCCCATCAGTTCCACCAGGCGCCGGCTGATGGTCAGGCCCAGGCCGCTGCCGCCGTAGCGGCGGCTGGTGGAGGTGTCGGCCTGCAGGAACGGCGAGAAGATCAGGCTCTGCTTCTCGCGCGCGATGCCGATGCCGGTGTCGCGCACCGAGAAGAACAGTTTGACCTTGCCGGGCTCGGGGCTGGGGAAGCTGCGCACCGACAGCGCCACTTCGCCCTGCTCGGTGAACTTGATGGCGTTGCCGACCAGGTTGATCAGCACCTGGTTCAGGCGCAGCGCATCGCCGCGCAGCCAGCGGCAGCCGGCCGGCAGCGGCTCGACGATCATCTCCACCGGCTTGGCGCTGATCGCCGAGGTCATCAGCGCGGCGATGTTCTCCAGCAACTGGTTCAGGTCGAACGGTTCCGATTCCAGGTCGATGCGCCCGGATTCGATCTTGGAGAAGTCGAGGATGTCGTTGATGATCTCCAGCAGCGAGCGCGCCGAGGTATCGATCTTCTGGATCATGTCCTTGGCCGCCTGCGGCAGCTCGCTGTGCTGCAGCAGGTACAGCATGCCCAGGATCGCGTTCATCGGCGTGCGGATCTCGTGGCTCATGTTGGCCAGGAAATCGCTCTTGGACTGGTTGGCGGTTTCCGCCGCGTCGATCGCCAGGCGCAGTTCGCGCTCGTGGCGCTTCTGCTCGGTCAGGTCGACCGCGATGCCGAGGTAGCCGATCACCTGGTCGTTGTCGTCGCGCAGCGTGCTCAGCGTCAGCAGCACCGGGAACGGGCGGCCGTCCTTGCTGACGTAGGTCCACTCGCGGGTATCGCTGCGCCCCAGCGTGGACAGCGCGGCCACCGACTCGAACGCCGGCACCACCGCCATGCCCGATTGCGCGGCCATGTGCTCGGCGCGGCTGGCCAACTGCTCCGGATCCAGGAACAGGCCGGTGGCCTTGCGTCCGATCATCTCGTGCGCGGCGTAGCCGAGCATGGTCTCGGCGGCGGGGTTGAACAGGGTGATGGTGCCGTCCGGGTCGGTGGCCACGATCGCGTAGCCGGCGTTGGCCAGGATCGTGCGCTGCAGCGCCGAGTAGGTGACCAGTTCGCTGGTGCGCTGCGCCACCTGCTGTTCCAGGGTGGCGTTGAGCTCCAGCACCCGCGCCTCGGCGCGCACCCGTTCGGAGACGTCGTGCAGCAGGTGCGAGTGGCCGACGACGTCGCCGTCGGTGTCCAGGATCGGCGAGGCGCTGGCCAGCGCGCTGACCACGTGGCCGTCGCGATGGCGCAGTTCACGCACCTGCGTGTCGTTGCCGGTGGAATCGCGCACCTGCGTACCCAGCAGGTCCTGCAGCGGCTGGCCGATGGCCTGGCCCGGGGTGTGGCCGAAGATGCGTTCGGCGGCCGGATTCCAGTGGGTGATGCGGCCGTGCAGATCTTCGGCCACGATCGCTTCGCTGGTTCCGCCGACCAGCGAAGCCAACTGGCTCTGCTCGCGCAGGATCAGGTCGCGCCGATGGCGGCCGGTCAGATATAGGTACAGCAGCGCGGCGAGCAGCAGGGAGATGCCGCCGACCAGGCCGCCGACCAGCAGCGGCGAGGTCTGGTTGAGCGAGCGGACGAAGCCCGGCGTGGCCTGTGCGCTGAGCAGCCAGCGCCGTCCGTAGACCGGCAGGCTGCGCTCGGCGCGCAAGCCCGCGACCGGCGCCCCCGCGGCGGCACCGCGATAGAACGGCTGCGTGCTGTTCTCGCTGTCGGCCAGGGTCAGCAGCAAGTCGTGGGCATGGTTGGGGGACGACACCAGCACTTCGGCAATATTGAGCGGCGCATAGGCCCAGCCGGTGGTGGCCTGCCAACGTTGCTCCGGGGTCTGCAACGGCAGGTCTTCGCGGTAGATCGGCAGCAACAGCAGGAACCCACTGTTGCCGACCCCGGGACTCTGCACCAGGCGGATCGGTGCGGTGAGGGTCGGCTTGCCCGAGCGCGCCGCGGCGATCGCCGCCGCGCGCCGCGTCGGCTCGGAGGCGATGTCGAAGCCCTGCGCGGGATTGTTGGCGCGCACCGGCTGGATATACAGGATCACGAAGCGGTCGCCGTCGTGCGGCGCCAGCTGGCCGATCTGCAGCGACGGCGCCCCGTCGGCACGCGCCTGCTGCAGGAACGCGGCCTCCTCGCTGCGCGCCACCCGGCGGATATAGCCGAAGCCGCGCACGCCGGGGAATTCGCGCCGGTACTCGCGCGAATCGCTGTAGCGTGTGAAGCGTTCGCGCGTGATGCGGTCGCCGCCGGCGGCGATCACCGCACCGCGCGCGCCGCGCAGGCCGTGTTCGTAGACGTTCATGCGTTGCTGCAGTTCGCCGGTGGCGTGGCTGGTCAGCTCCTGGAAGCGGTCGCGGGCCTGCTGCAGATTGCGTTGCTGCAGGCCGCGTGCGATCAATGCCGCGGCCAGCAACCCGAGCACCAGCACTGCCAGGGCGGCGATGCGCGCCAAACGCGCAGGGCCGGCAGCGGGTGTCCAGTGGTTCTTCGACATGAGCCCCTTTCCTTTGGCGAACGCTGGCGATGCGCAGGCATCGCCGTCCTTCCGCTTATACGGGATATCGGCCTTCACGATTGCAGCGCCGGTCCTGCCCCGACCGTGCGGACCACGCTAGCGCGATCGTTGCCGCCGCACCAGCCCCCATGCAGGGCTGGGGCAACGGTTCAGACCATCATGGAATCAGCGTGACGGCTGCGTGGAGCGCGAGCCCGATCAAGCCGCCGACCAGGGTGCCGTTGAAGCGGATGTACTGCAGGTCGCGGCCCACGCTCAGCTCCAGCTGCTCCACCAGGTGGCGCTCGTCCCAGCCTTTCACGGTCTGCGCGATGTGCTCGGTGACGCCGCTGCGCAGGCGCTGGGTCAGTTTCTCCGCGCCGCCCAGCAGGTGCTGGTTGAGCGCGTCGCGCAGCGCGCTGTCCTGGGCCAGCGACTGCCCGAGCGCGCCCAGCGAGCGTTGCAAATGCTGCACCAGCACACCGTCGCTGCGCGACAGGTCCTCGCGCAGGCTGGCGTGGATCTGCTCCCACAGGCCCTGCACGTAGTCCTGCACGCCGGGGTGCTCGATCAGGCGCTGCTTCATCGCCTGCAGCTTGTCGGCGGTGGCCGGGTCGTTGCGCAGGCGCTGCACGTAGCCGCCGAGCCAGCGCTCGTAGTCCTGGCGCAGCGGATGCTGCGGCTGCGACAGCACGTCCTGCAGTTCGTCCAGCAACGCATGCGCCAGGCGTTCGGCGAGGGTGTCGGCGATGCCTTCCACCGGCTTGACCCATTCCACCGTGCCGACCAGCTTGGGCCATTCGCGGCGCGCGTACTTGACGATCATCGCCGACACCCGCTGCTTGACCGCCGCGTCGTCCAGGTGCCGGCCGAGCCGGGTCAGCGCTTCGTCGAGCAGGGCCTGGTGGCGGCCGTCGGCGGTGAGCAGGCCGAGGATCTCGCCGGCGGTCGCGGCGGCGTTCCATTCGTGCAGGCGCGCGACCACGAAGCCGTGGATGCGACGCCGCACCGCGGCCTCGTCGAGCAGGTCCAGTGCCTGCAGCGCCCAACCGCGCGCCAGTTCGGCCAGCTTGCCGGCCTGCACCGGTTCGGCCAGCCACTGGCCCAGCCGCGCGGCGGGGTCGAACGCGCTGAGCTTGGACAGCAGCGTCGCCGGCTCCAGGAAATGATCGCGCACGAACACCGCCAGGCTGTCGGCGATGCGGGTCTTGCCGTGCGGGATGATCGCGGTGTGCGGGATCGGCAACCCCAGCGGATGCCGGAACAGCGCCACCACCGCGAACCAGTCGGCCAGCGCGCCGACCGTGGCCGCCTCGCAGAACGCGCCGATCCAGGCCCAGGCGCCGTGCATGCCCATGACGTGGCTGAGCAGGAAGCCGGCCAGCATCGCCAGCAGCAACAGCGCGGCCAGCAGCTTCATGCGCCGCAGCTGCGCGCGGCGCGGATCGGGCGGCATCGACGGGGCGGAGGAAACGCTCATGCCGGCCAGTGTACGCAGCGGCGGGTTAGGCGGATTTCATCGCCGGGCGAGGGTGGTTGGCGTGTCGTACGGCAAGTGTGTAAGAACGATGGCCTTGCACATGTCATCGATGTGCGTGGCGTCTCCGTGGGGCGGGCGGCATCCCTGTGGGAGGGACTTCAGTCCCGACGCGGTATTGCCGGAACAAGCCTCGCGACGGGAGTCCCTCCTGCACGTGCAGCGCACGGGCCCGATGCGTGGCGGGCCAGTGCCGGATCAGTCCTGCAACTGCGCCCGCAACGCCGCCAGTTCCTCGCGCAGCGCCCGGTTCTCGGCGTCCAGTTCGGCCACGCGCAGACGCAGCGCGGCCAGTTCCGCGTCGCCTTGCACCGCGTCGCCATCGCCGTCCTGCTCGGCCGGGGTTTCGCGCGGCTTGCGTTTGGACTCTCGGGCGCGCTTGGCCGCCTGCTTGAGCTCGTCCTTGCCGGCCCTGGCCGCGGCGCGCTGTTCCTCCTCCGGCAGGCCGGCCACCGCGGCGGCAGCGTTGATCGAGATCGCGCCGGACTTCACCGCTTCCACCACTTCGGCGGTGGCCTGCTTCTGGATCTTCTCGATCTGCACCACCTGGCTGTTGCTGAGTCGCGCGGCGCGCGCCAGGTCGGCACGGCTCAACGGCGCCGGCACCGCTTCGCTGCGCGCGCCGGTCTCGCCGGCGGACGGCGCATCGGCCCAGGGCGCGGCGTCGTCGTGCGCGTCGGTCGTCGCTTCAGTGCCGTCGGCGGACGCCGCGGTCGGCGCGGCGGCGCGGCTGCGGCGCTCGGCCAGGATCTCGCGCTTGCGCAGCGCCAGCACGCCGCGCTGGAAATCGGACACGCTGCGCCGGCCCAGGTGCTGGTCGATCATCCACAGGTGCACGTCCTGCAGCGACTGGAAACGGGTGTTCTGCACGGTCTGGAACGGCAGCCCGTGTTTCTGGCAGATGCCGTAGCGGTTGTGCCCGTCGACCAGGATCTCGCCCCACAGCACCAGCGCATCGCGGCAGCCCTCGGCGAGCAGACTGCGCTCCAGCGCCGCGTATTCGTCGGCGGTGAGCGGATCGATGTAGGCCTTGAGGTCTTCGTTGACGACGATGTTCATCGGGGCAGGGCACGGCATTGCGACAGGGGGCGGCATTGTAGAGACTTGCGCGCATCCGCGCCGGGCGGTGTGCGGCCGTTGACGCTATGCCGGACCAGGCACAGAATCCGCACGGCCTGGCGATCGGGGGATCGCGGCCCGGCCGATGGGGACGCGACGATGATCTTGTGGGGCTGGGGCGAGCGCGACGTCGCCTGTGGCATGGAGGAGCGCCAGTTCTGCCCGCGCTGCGAACAGGAGCGCGCGTTCGCGATGCGCCTGCGCTATTCGTACGGGCACTTCTACCACCTGTTCGGATGGGTCCGCGAAAAGCAGTACCAGCTGGTGTGCCCGGTGTGCCATCACGGTTGGCTGCTGAACCAGGCCAGCGCCGAGGGCCTGCTGCAGGCCGTGCCGATCCCGTTCCACCAGCGCTGGGGATGGCTGGTGATGCTGGTGCTGTCGGTGCTCATCGCGGCGGCGGTGTTGCTGCGCGGTGGCGACGCCTAGCGGGCGCGCCGAACCGCCTTCGCCGGCACCGCGCCCGTTCTGCTGTAATGCGCGGCCCTCCGCTGCCGACGCTTCGCCATGCCCGTTTCCGCAACCGCACGCCGCCGTCTGTGGTTGACCGCCGCCATCGTGGCGACGATCGCCGCCGGCTTGGCGTCGCGGCACTTCCCGTGGCTGCTGCCGTCGTGGCTGGGCAAGTTTCCCGGCGATGCGCTGTGGGCGCTGATGGTCTACCTCGGCCTGGCATGGCTCGCGCCGCGCGCGCGGCCGCTGCGCTTGGCGGCCGTGGCATTGGCCGTGTGCTGGCTGGTGGAAGCATCGCAGCTGTACCGCGCGCCCTGGCTCGACGCGCTGCGCGCCACCACGCTGGGGCATCTTGCCTTGGGCTCGACGTTCGTGTGGCTGGACCTGCTCGCCTATACGCTGGGCGTGGCCGCCGGCGCATGGCTCGACCGGTGCTGCGCGCGCCGATGAAGGCGGTCCAGAGAGGACGCCAAGGTCTGCAGGATCCGCAATTCGGTCGTGGCGGTACGGCCAACTGGCCAACCGGGAAGCGCAGGCGAAAGAGCCGGCAGGGCGTCGACGGTGCGTTCTCGCTGCGGTCGCTTTGCGCGGTAAGCAGAAGGGCAGGGCCGCTGCGCAAACACGCAACGGCCGCAGCGCTCAGTCGACCACCACCTCGCTGATCTGCATCACCGGGGCCAGGTCGGTGTAGTTCTTGATGTCGCCGAGGATCTCGTCGGCATGCGGGCCGAAGCCGGCCTGGAACGTCTCCACCGAGTCGCTGAAGATGTGGCACATGCCGACATAGGTGGGGTCGCTGCCGGGGGCGCCGCCGGACAGGCCTTTGTCCACGGTGTAACGCTTGCAGGCCTCGCCCATGCGCGCCTGCAGCAGCGGCATGTGCGTGTCGCGGTAGTAGTCGTGGTCGAAACGGGCGCCTGGCGTGTACGGGTACATCACGCTTACCTTGATCATCGTGCTGCTCCTGTCGGTGATACCGCGAATGTCGGCCACCGCGGGGTCTGGCCGGCGCTGGCGCAAGGCTAGCACCGGGTGCCGGTGGCGATAAGTGCCGCGGGTCAGGCCCAGGCGAGGCGGTGGCGGCCGGGGCCGCTCCACGCGATCCGCAGGAACGCGCCGCTCAGCAGGCCGCGCTCGCGCAGATGTGCGAACACCTCCGCCGGGCACCATTCTCTGCCGTCGGCAAAGGCCACGCCCAGGGCACGCAACGCTGCGAACGCGGTGGCCTTGTGCGCGTCGTCGGCGACCTGCAGCAGCCACGCGTCGGGTTGCGCCGCAGCGAATCCAAGCGCAGCCAGTGCGTCGTGCAGCCGGCGATCCGGCAGCCTGACCCGGATCGCAGCGCCGTCGGCTTTTTCCACATAGGCGACGGCCGGCTCATCCATCGCGCGGCGACGCTCCTGCGGCATGGCGGCGCCCGGCGCCGGTCGCCAGGCAATGGGCATGCAACCTGGTGGCCGGGCTGCGCCTCATTGCATCGTCGGCATCGCGAACTCGGCATCGCGCGCGGCCGCCGGCCAGCGTGCGGTGACGGTCTTGAGCCGGGTGTAGAAGCGCACGCCGTCCGGGCCGTGCACGTGCAGCGGGCCGAACAGCGAGCGCTTCCAGCCGCCGAAACTGTGGAACGCCATCGGCACCGGGATCGGCACGTTGATCCCGACCATGCCGGCCTGCACGCGCCGGGCGAAGGCGCGCGCGGCGCCGCCGTCGCGGGTGAACACCGCCGCACCGTTGCCGTATTCGTGCGTATCGATCAGCTGCAGCGCGGCCTCGGCGTCGGCCACCCGGACCACGCACAGCACCGGGCCGAAGATCTCTTCGCGGTAGATGCGCATGTCGCTGTGCACGTGATCGAACAGGCTGCCGCCGAGGAAGAAGCCCTCGGCCGCCGCCGGCGTGCGCGCGGCGCGGCCGTCGACCACCAGCGTGGCGCCGTCGGCCACGCCGCTGTCGATGTAGCCGCGCACGCGCGCGCGGTGCGCGGCGCTGATCAACGGGCCCATGTCCGGTTCGTCGGCGCCGGCGCCGAGCGTCAGCGCGGCCACGCGCGGCGCCAGCCTGGCGACCAGCGCATCGGCCACCGCATCGCCCACGCACACCGCCACCGAGATCGCCATGCAGCGTTCGCCGGCCGAACCGTAGCCAGCGCCGAGCAGGGCGGACACCACGTCGTCCAGATCGGCGTCGGGCAGCACCACCAGGTGGTTCTTGGCCCCGCCCAGCGCCTGCACGCGCTTGCCCAACGCACTGCCGCGCGCGTACAGGTCGGCGGCGACCGGGGTGGAGCCGACGAAGCTCAGCGCCTGCACCTGCGGGTGCGCGAGCAGCGCGTCCACCGCCGGCTTGGCGCCGTGCACCACGTTGCACACCCCGTCCGGCAGGCCGGCCTCGTGCAGCCACTCGGCCAGCAGCAGCGAGGCGGACGGATCGCGTTCGGAGGGCTTGAGCACGAAGCTGTTGCCGCAGGCCAGCGCCACCGGCAGCATCCACAGCGGCACCATCGCCGGGAAATTGAACGGGGTGACGCCGGCGACCACGCCCAGCGGCGCGTACTCGCTCCACGAATCGACGCCGCGGCCGACATCGACCGAATGCTCGCCCTTGAGCAGGTGCGGAATGCCGCAGGCGAACTCCACCACCTCCATGCCGCGGGTGACTTCGCCGCGCGCGTCGGACACCACCTTGCCGTGCTCGGCGCTGATGCAGCGGGCGAGGGTGTCGGCATGCCGTTCGAGCAGCTCGCGGAAGCGGAACATCACCCGTGCGCGCTGCAACGGCGGTGTGGCGGCCCAGGCCGGGAACGCCTGCGCGGCGGCGGCGACCGCGGCATCGACCTCGCGCGCGCCGCCCAGCGGCACGCGCCGCGCCACCGCGCCGCTGGCCGGGTCGAACACCTCGGCATGCTCGCCGCCGTCGAAATCGACGCGGCGCCCGCCGATGTAGTGGGACAGGGACTCGCTCATGGTCGGCAATTCTCCAAGGTCAACCCAACGCGTCCAGCGGGCGCACGAAATCCTCGCCCAACGCCTGCGCCACCGCGCGGTGGGTGAGCTTGCCGGTGTGGACGTTGAGGCCGTTGCGCAGATCCTGGTCGTCGCGCAGCGCCTGCAGGCCGTGTTCGGCCAGCTGCAGCACGAACGGCAAGGTCGCGTTGGTCAGGGCGAAGGTGGAGGTGCGCGCCACGCCGCCGGGCATGTTGGCCACGCAGTAGTGGACGATGCCGTCGACCTCGTAGGTCGGCTGCTGGTGGGTGGTGGCGTGGCTGGTCTCGAAGCAGCCGCCCTGGTCGATCGCCACGTCGACCAGCACCGAGCCCGGCCGCAGCAGCGCCAGCTGCGCGCGCGACACCAGCTTGGGTGCGGCGGCGCCGGGGATCAGCACCGCGCCGATCACCAGGTCGGTGTGCGGCAGGCATTGCTCGATCGCGTCGCGGGTGGAATACAGCGTGGTCAGCTGGTGGCCGTACAGTTCGTCGAGATACTTGAGCCGTTCCAGCGAGCGGTCCAGCACCGTTACCCGCGCGTGCAGGCCCATCGCCATGCGCGCGGCGTTGATGCCGACCACGCCGCCGCCGATCACCAGCACTTCGGCCGGCTTGACCCCGGGCACGCCGCCGAGCAACACGCCCGAGCCGCCCTGCGCCTTCTCTAGCGCGTGCGCGCCGGCCTGGATCGCCATGCGCCCGGCGACCTCGCTCATCGGCGCCAGCAACGGCAGGCCGCCATGGCCGTCGGTGACAGTCTCGTAGGCGATCGCGGTGCAGCCGGAGCGCAGCAGCGCACTGGCCTGCGCCGGATCCGGCGCCAGGTGCAGATAGGTGAACAGCAGCTGCCCCGGGCGCAGCAGCGCGCATTCGTCCGGCTGCGGTTCCTTGACCTTGACGATCATGTCGGCCTGCGCGAACACGCTCGCCGCGTCGTCGGCCAGGCGCGCGCCGGCGCGTTCGTAGTCGGCATCGGTCAGGCCGATGGCCTGGCCGCCGTCGCGCTGTACCAGCACCTGGTGCCCGTGCAGCACCAGTTCGCGAACTCCGGCCGGGGTCAGCCCGATCCGGTATTCGTGGTTCTTGATCTCTTTCGGGACGCCGACCAGCATGAGCGGTTCTCCAGGCATGCGGCGCGCGTGGGGAGCGCGGAGCGGGTTGGGTTGGGGCGGATCGGGATAGGCGGATCAGGGCGTGGTGCGGATCATGTCGGCGAGCACCGCGAAGATGCGGTCGATGTGTTCGCGCTCCACGATCAGCGGCGGCGACAGCGCGATGGTGTCGCCGGTGACGCGGATCAGCAGGTCGCCCTCGTGGAAGCAGCGCTCGAAGATCTCGTAGCCGCGCGCGCCAGGCGCATCCTTGCGCGGCGCCAGTTCGATCGCGCCGATCAGGCCGAAGTTGCGGATGTCGACGACGTGCGGCAGGTCCTTCAGCGCATGGATCGCCTGCTGCCAGTAACCGCCCAGTTCGATCGCCTTGTCGAACAGGTTCTCCTCCGCATAGGTGTCCAGCGTCGCCAGCGCCGCGGCGCAGGCCAGCGGATGACCGGAGTAGGTATAGCCGTGGAACAGGTCGATGGCGCCGGCCGGGCCGTGCGCGAAGGCGTCGTGGATCGCGTGCGAGACGAATACCGCGCCCATCGGCACGCAGCCGTTGGTCAGTCCCTTGGCGGTCGTCATCAGGTCCGGGGTGACGCCGAAGCGCTGCGCGGCGAAGGCCTTGCCGACGCGGCCGAAACCGGTGATCACCTCGTCGAAGATCAGCACGATGCCGTGCTTGTCGCACAGTTCGCGGATGCGCTGCAGGTAGCCGTGCGGCGGCAGCACCACGCCGGCCGAGCCGGAGATCGGCTCGATGATCAGCGCGGCGATGGTGGAGGCGTCGTGCAGTGCGACCAGCCGCTCCAGGTCCTCGGCCAGTTCCGCGCCGTGCGCCGGCAGCCCTTGCGAGAAGGCGTTGCGCTCGATGTCCAGGGTGTGTCGCAGATGGTCCACGCCGGGCAGCAGCGGGCCGTACCACTTGCGGTTGTTGGGCAGCCCGCCGACCGAGATGCCGCCGAAGCCGACGCCGTGGTAGCCCTTCTCGCGGCCGAGGAAGCGGGTGCGCTGGCCTTCGCCGCGGGCGCGGTGGTAGGCCAGCGCGATCTTCATCGCGGTGTCCACCGATTCGGAGCCGGAGTTGGTGTAGAACACGTGGTCCAGGCCGGTCGGGGCCAGTGCGACCAGGCGCTCGGCGAGCACGAACGGCAGCGGCGAGCCCATCTGGAAGGTCGGCGCGAAATCCAGCGTGGCGATCTGCCTGGATACCGCCTCGACGATGCGCGGCCGCGCGTGCCCGGCGTTGCAGCACCACAGCCCGGCGGTGCCGTCGAGAACCTGTCGGCCGTCCACGCTGCGGTAGTACATGCCCTCGGCCGAGGCCAGCAGCCGCGGCCGCGCCTTGAACTGGCGGTTGGCGGTGAACGGCATCCAGAACGCCTCCATGGCGTCCGGCGCCTGCGTGGCCTGGGCGGCGTAGTGGTCGGCCAGCGCCTGGGAGGAGGGGGGCGACTGAGGGCGCATCACAGGCTCCACGCAAGAGAAGTGTTGAAAAAACTTTACACCAACCGGAGCCGCGGTGGCGGCCGGGCCGCGTCTGCGCCACCGCCCGCAACGCAGGCCACTGCGCGGCGCGAACCCACGCATCAGCGCCAGGGTACGCCGGTCCGGCCGGATCGGCCGGTCGCGACGCGCGGCGCGCAAATTGACCGCGAGGAGCGGCTGTGTAAAGTATCCGGCAACACCCTCCAGGCCTTGCTCATCACGCGATGGATATCGGCGCCCGCCTGCATCGGGTTCGCACCGCCCACGGGCTGAGCCAGCGCGAGCTGGCCAAGCGCGTGGGCGTGACCAACAGCACCATCTCGCTGATCGAGCAGAACAAGGTCAGCCCCTCGGTGAGTTCGCTGAAGAAGGTGCTGGACGGCATCCCGATCTCGCTGGCCGATTTCTTCACCCAGGACCTGGACATCGGCGCGGCCGATGCGCCGTTCTACCGCGCCGACGAGCTGCCCGACGTGGGCAGCGACGGCATCCACTACTACCTGGTCGGGCAACACCGTCCGCAGCGGCAGATGTGCATCCTGCGCGAGGTGATGCCGCCGGGCAGCGACACCGGCGCCGCGATGCTGGTGCACGAAGGCGAGGAAGGCGGGGTGGTGGTGGCCGGCGAAGTGGAGATCACCGTCGGCGCGCAGGTGCGGGTGCTGCGCGCCGGCGAGGGCTACTATTTCGAAAGCCGGGTGCCGCACCGGTTCCGCAACGTCGGCAGCGACGCGGCGGTGATCGTCAGCGCCAATACCCCGGCCACGTTCTGAGCGGCGCGTGCGCCCGGCCGCGGTCGCACGACTTCAACATCCGTTCCTTCTTTCCGATCCGGAGCCTTTTCGATGAACGCACCCCGCACCCGCGACGCATGGCAGGCCATGGCCGACGCGCTGCACCTGCGCACCCAGGCCTTTATCGACGGCCGCTACGTCGATGCGGCCAGCGGCAAGACTTTCGACTGCATCAGCCCGATCGACGGCCGCGTGCTCGGCCAGGTCGCCGACGGCGGCGCGGAGGACATCGAGCGCGCGGTCGCCGCGGCGCGGCGCAGTTTCGATACCGGGCACTGGTCGCAGGCCAAGCCTGCGCAGCGCAAGAAGACCTTGATCAAGCTGGCGCAGCTGGTCGAACAGCATGCCGACGAACTGGCGCTGCTGGAGTCGCTGGACATGGGCAAGCCGCTACGCGACGCGCGCAGTGTGGACGTGGCGGCCGCCGTGCGCTGCCTGGCCTGGACCGGCGAGGCGCTGGACAAGGTCTACGGCGAGGTGGCGCCGACCGGGCACGACGAGCTGGGCCTGATCACCCGCGAACCGCTGGGCGTGGTCGGCGCGATCGTGCCGTGGAATTTTCCGCTGCTGATGGCGGCGTGGAAGATCGCCCCGGCGCTGGCCGCGGGCAACTCGGTGGTGCTCAAGCCCTCGGAGAAATCGCCGCTGAGCGCGCTGCGCCTGGCCGAACTGGTGGCCGAAGCCGGGATTCCCGATGGCGTGTTCAACGTGGTGCCCGGGTTCGGCAAGAGCGCCGGCGAGCCGCTGGCGCTGCACATGGACGTGGACGGGCTGGTGTTCACCGGGTCCACCGCGGTCGGCAAGCGTTTGCTGCAATGCGCCGGGCTGTCGAACATGAAGCGTGCGTACATGGAATGCGGCGGCAAGAGCCCGAACCTGGTGTTCGCCGATGCGCCGGACCTGGAACAGGCGGCGCAGGCCGCGGCCGGCGCGATCTTCTACAACCAGGGCGAGGTCTGCACCGCGGCGTCGCGCCTGCTGGTGGAGCGCTCGATCAAGGACGACTTCGTCGCCCGCGTGGTCGCCGCCGGGCGCGCGCTGCAGCCGCGGCATCCGTTCGACGACGACGCGGCGATGGGCGCGCTGGTGGACGAGGCGCAGACCGACCGCGTGCTCGACTACATCGCCCGCGGCAGCGAGGAAGGCGCGCGGCTGTTGCTCGGCGGCAAGCGCGTGGAGGTGGTGGCCGGCGGTTGCTACGTGGAGCCGACGATCTTCGACGAGGTCGGCCACGAGGACACCATCGCCCGCGAGGAGATCTTCGGCCCGGTGCTGTCGGTGATCGCCTTCGACGACGAAGCGCACGCGCTGCGCATGGCCAACGACAGCGACTACGGCCTGGCCGCGGGCGTATGGACCCGCGATATCGGCCGTGCGCACCGCGTGGCGCGCAAGCTGCGCGCCGGCAGCGTATGGGTCAACTACTGGGACGGCGGCGACATGACCGCCCCGTTCGGCGGCTACAAGCAATCGGGCAACGGCCGCGACAAGTCGCTGCATGCGTTCGACAAGTACACGGAGATGAAGGCGACCTGGATCAATCTGGCGGTCTGAGCCGGGATTGGGGATTGGGGATTGGGGATTGGGGATTCGCAAGTGCGCAGCACCTGCGCTTTTCTGTGGGAGGGGCTTCAGCCCCGACGCGTTACCGGTAACGCGTCGGGGCTGAAGCCCCTCCTACAGAGAAGCGGTTGCGCCGGAAGTCCAAGCTGCTGCTTCTCTTCAGGCGTGGCGATTTTTCCGCAAATCGCTTGACAGCACTTTGCCGCAGAACAGCGTTCCCGAGTCCCGAGTCCTCAAATCCGATCGACCCGGCAAGCGAAACAGCCCTGGCGCGCA
This sequence comes from Xanthomonas sp. CFBP 8443, assembly GCF_025666195.1. Taxonomy (NCBI): domain Bacteria; kingdom Pseudomonadati; phylum Pseudomonadota; class Gammaproteobacteria; order Lysobacterales; family Lysobacteraceae; genus Xanthomonas; species Xanthomonas sp. CFBP 8443. Next base: position 3,239,061 of record NZ_CP102592.1, on the reverse strand, counting down.
TTGTGCAAATGCAGGTAGCGCACCTGCGGATCGGCGAAGGCCTGCACGATGGCGGCCGCGACCGTCTCGCCGGCATGCACGTCGGCGGCGACCATCATGTCGGCGGCGTCGTAGCCGCGCAGCGAGATCAGTCGCCGGCGGATCGCGTCGGGCACCTGGTCCGGTACCGCCACGGCGGTGGGCACGTGGCGGCGCACGTAGATCGGTCCCGCGGCGCGGTACGGCGTGTCCGCCGGCTGGTGCTGGTAGTGCAGCAGCAACAGTTCTTCGCCGGGCTGGGCGTCTTCCAGGCTGACCCGGCACGGGAAGCCCGGCATCTGGTCGGCGCGGACGCGGCGCGCGCCGCGCGCGTGCAATCGCGCATCGTCCAGGTCGAACAGCGGTGCGAAGTGCGCGGCCGCAAGGCCGACACAGACGAAACTGGACATGAGCGCTCCCACAGGACAGTGAGCGCACAGCATGCGCGCCGCCGCAACACGGCGCCGGCCGGATTCGGACACGGCAGCGGTGTGCGACCGCCAGGCAGTACACCGGCGTGGCGATGCGACAAGCGAGCGTCCGCGCGCTGTCGCGCCGACGGCGCGCCGTGGCGTGTGCACGGCGTTTCTTTTCGGAGTTGCCGCATCGCGCCGGCTCCGTGCAGTCACTGCCGACAAAGCGCCGGGAACAAAGCGCCTCCTGCAAGAGCGCAGAGCTGAAGCGCTAGCGTCGTGACCCGCCGCGTGGTTCGACGGGCGCCATGAAGGTGCCGACGACGTCAGCACCTGGATCGCGTGCCGCGACGCCTGGGGCTGGCAGCCGGCGCAACGCGTGGCCGACGGCGCGCAGCCGCTCGCTCCGGGTCCCGAGTCCCGAATCTCACTTCACACCAGCCCGGCAAACGCCTCCGCCAATCCCTGCACGCGGCCGCAGTCGTGCGCGTCGTAGCCGGGCAGCAAGCCCAGTTCGTGCTGGAACGCCTCGCTGCGCAGCAGGTCCACGATCGGTGCCAGGCGGCCGCTGTCCAGTGCTTCGCGGCGGCATAGCAGGAAATAGCGCTCGTTGACGATCGGGATGAAGTCCAGGCCGTAGCGCCGCGCCGGCGGTTCCAGGCCCAGGCCGGCGTCGGCCAGGCCGCTGGCGACGTAGGCGGCGACCGCGGCATGGGTCAGCTCTTCCATATCGGCGCCGTGCAGGCCGCTCAGCGGCAGGCCTTGCCGCGCCAGCAGGCATTCCAGCAGCAGGCGCGTGCCCGAGCCGGGCTGGCGATGGATGAAGCGCACGTCGGCGCGCAGCAGGTCGGGCAGGGCGTGGATGCGTTTGGGATTGCCTGGCGCCAGCACCAGGCCCTGGGTGCGCGTGGCCAGGTGCAGCACGCAGTCGCCGTGCGGGTCCAGCCGGTCGCGGTAGTGGCCGAGCAGCTCGGCTTCCAGTTCGCCGATCGGCAGGTGCAGGCTGGCCAGGTCGCAGGCGTCGTTGCGCAGCGCGCTCAGCGCGTCGTCCGGACTGCGGTACTTCAGCTCCAGCGGCGCGCCGGCCAGCACCATGCACCGGCGCAGCGTCTCCACCCCGAACCCGTGCGAGGCGTGCAGGCGCAGCGGTATCGCTTCCTGCCGGAACACGCGCTCCAGTTCGCTCTCCAGTTCGCTGGCCAGGCTCTCCAGGGTTGGCGCCAGGCGTGCGGCGATGCGCTGCTCGGCCCAGACCAGGCGTTCGCCGATCGGCGCCAGGCGCGCGCCGCGGCCGCGGGTGGCGCGCAGCAGCGGCTGCCCGAACAGGCGTCGCGCCTCGCGCAGCGTGCCCCAGGCGTAGCGATAGGACAGCCCGGTCTGGCGGCAGGCCGCGGCCAGCGAGCCGGTGTCGCGGATTGCCAGCAGCAGTTCCACCAGCCGCGGCGGCAGGCGCTGTCCGGCGTCGGTGTGCAGCTCCCACTGCGGTCGGATCGTCACTTTGTACATGGCTGCGGCGCGTGTCCAATCGGCTTTCCACAGCCGATTATTAGACCATCGGGCGCTCGGCACCATTGCGCTTTCGTACTAACCTCGCCGCGCGTCGTTGCATCGCCATATGCAGTCGATCACATAAACGCCGGGCATCAAGGGGAACCGAATGAGCGACTCACGCACTGCGGCGCCGTCCGCGCACACCGCCCACGCCGCCCTGCTGTCGAAGGAACGCATCGTCGCCGGGCCGGGATTCAACCGCTGGCTGGTGCCGCCGGCGGCGCTGGCGATCCATCTGTGCATCGGCATGGCCTACGGGTTCAGCGTGTTCTGGCTGCCGCTGTCCAAGGCGCTGGGGATCACCGAGGCGGTGGCGTGCCCGGCGGACATGGGCTTCTTCGCGCGCATCGTGTCGGCCAGCTGCGACTGGAAGATCAGCGAGCTGCAGTGGATGTACACGCTGTTCTTCGTGCTGCTGGGCTGCTCGGCGGCGCTGTGGGGCGGCTGGCTGGAACGCGCCGGCCCGCGCAAGGCCGGGGTGGTCTCGGCGCTGTGCTGGTGCGGCGGGCTGGTGATCTCGGCGCTGGGCATCCATCTGCACCAGATCTGGATGCTGTGGCTGGGGTCGGGGGTGATCGGCGGCATCGGCCTGGGCCTGGGCTACATCTCGCCGGTGTCCACGCTGATCAAGTGGTTCCCGGACCGCCGCGGCATGGCCACCGGCATGGCGATCATGGGCTTCGGCGGCGGCGCGATGATCGGCAGCCCGCTGGCCGATGCGCTGATGCGCCATTTCGCCGGCCCGGCGTCGGTGGGGGTGATGGAGACCTTCTTGGTCATGGCCGCGCTGTACTTCGTATTCATGATGGCCGGCGCGTTCGGCTACCGGGTGCCGCCCAGCGGCTGGACCCCCGCCGGCTGGACCGCGCCGGCGGCCAGCGCCAACGCGATGATCACCGCCCACCACGTGCACGTGAAGAAGGTCTGGGGCATCCCGCAGTTCTGGCTGCTGTGGGGCGTGTTGTGCCTGAACGTGTCGGCCGGCATCGGCGTGATCGGCATGGCCTCGCCGATGCTGCAGGAAGTGTTCGGCGGACGCCTGATCGGCGTGGACGCCGGCTTCGGCAGCCTGGACACCGCGCAGCTGGCGGCCATCGCCGCCATCGCCGCCGGCTTCACCGGCCTGCTCAGCCTGTTCAACATCGGCGGGCGCTTCTTCTGGGCCAGCATGTCCGACAAGCTCGGCCGCAAGCACACCTACACCGTGTTCTTCGTGCTCGGCATCGTCCTGTACGCGGCGGCGCCGTGGGCCGGCAAGATCGGCGGCACTGCGCTGTTCGTCGGCATCTTCTGCGTGATCCTGTCGATGTACGGCGGCGGTTTCGCCACCATTCCGGCCTACCTGGCCGACCTGTTCGGCACGCAGATGGTCGGCGCCATCCACGGCCGCCTGCTGACCGCCTGGGCTACCGCGGGCATCCTCGGCCCGGTGGTGGTCGGCTACATGCGCGAGTACCAGCTGGGCCTGGGCCTGCCGCCCTCACAGGTGTACAACACCACGATGTACATTCTGGCCGGGATGCTGGTGCTGGGCCTGGTCTGCAACCTGCTGGTACGGCCGGTGGCGGCCAAGCACTTCATGACGGCGCAGGAACTGGCGGCGGAGAAGCAGCTGGCGCACGAGAAGGTCGGCAGCAACGGCCAATCGGCGCTGGATGCGGCGCAGCTGGCGCAGGTCGGCCACGGCGGCAACCCGCTGCTGGTGGCGCTGGCCTGGCTGGCGGTCGCGGTGCCGATGCTGTGGGGCATCTGGATCACGCTGCAGAAGGCGTTCGTGCTGTTCCGTTGATTTTTGCGAAAGGGGGGCGTCACCATGTACTCGCGTGCGTCTTCCCGGCCCGGCGCCGTCGCGCGCGGCGTGCGCCGCCATCGCGACGGACGGACCGCCGTGACCCAGGATCTGGTGGCGGCCGAGGTCCCGGTGGCGTTCGCCTACAACGGCGAGCCGTTCGTGGTGATGATGGCCACCCCGGAAGACCTGCACGACTTCGCGCTGGGCTTCTCGCTCAGCGAGGGCATCGTCGAGACCCCGGCGCAGCTGCGCATCGCCAGCGTCGACACGTTTCTGGAAGGGGTCTCGCTGCAACTGCAGATTCCGCCCGCGCATGCCGCGGCCCTGCAGGCGCGGCGCCGCAACCTGCAAGGCCGCAGCGGCTGCGGGGTGTGCGGCAGCGAATCGATCGAGGCGGTGCTGCGCGCGCCGCGGCCGCTGCCGGCCGGCACCGCGATCGCGCCGGCGGCGCTGGCGCGCGCGCTGCGCGAGCTGCGCCAGCAGCAGACGCTCAATGCGATCACCGGCGCCACCCACGCCGCCGCCTGGGCCGCTGCCGACGGCGGCGTGCAGCTGGCGCGCGAGGACGTCGGCCGCCACAACGCGCTGGACAAGCTGATCGGCGCGCTGGCGAGCGCCGGCATCGATCCGGCCGGCGGCTTCGCCGTGGTCACCAGCCGCGCCAGCTACGAGATGGCGATGAAGGCCGCGCAGGCCGGTATCCCGTTGCTGGCCGCCATTTCCGCACCCACCGCGCTGGCGATCGCGCTGGCCGACAGCGCCGGCCTGACCCTGATCGGTTTCGCCCGCGACCACGATTACGTCGTCTACAGCCATCCGCAGCGCCTGACCCAGGCCGAGCACGCCGGAGAGCCCGCATGAGCAAGAAAACCATCCAGCCCTACACGCAACCGGCCGGCGGCTGGGGCGCGCTGCGCGCCGTCGCCAAGCACCTGATGCAGCAGGACGTGGCGGTGCAGGGCTCCAAGACCCTGCTGCACGTCAACCAGCCCGACGGCTTCGACTGCCCCGGCTGCGCCTGGCCCGACCGCGACCACACCTCGACCTTCGAGTTCTGCGAGAACGGCGCCAAGGCGGTGGCCGCCGAATCCACCGCGCGCCGCGCCACACCGGAACTGTTCGCGCAGCACAGCGTCGCGCAGCTGGCCAAGTACAGCGACTACTGGCTGGAAGGGCAGGGCCGGCTGACCCATCCGCTGCGCTACGACAGCGCCAGCGACCACTACCTGCCGGTGAGCTGGGACGACGCGTTCGCGCTGATCGCCGGCCACCTCAACGGCCTGGCCTCGCCGGACCAGGCGATCTTCTACACCTCCGGGCGCACCAGCAACGAGGCCGCGTTCCTGTACCAGCTGTTCGTGCGCGAGTTCGGCACCAACAACTTCCCCGACTGCTCGAACATGTGCCACGAGCCGTCCGGCACCGCGCTGAAGGCGCAGATCGGCGTGGGCAAGGGCACCGTGTCGCTGCACGACTTCGAACTGGCCGATGCGATCTTCATCTTCGGCCAGAACCCGGGCACCAACCATCCGCGCATGCTCGGCGAGCTGCGCCAGGCGGCCAGGCGCGGCGCGGCGATCGTGTCGTTCAATCCGCTGCGCGAGCGCGGCCTGGAGAAGTTCGCCGATCCGCAGGACAAGCTGCAGATGCTGCACAACGGCTCCACGCGGATCTCCTCGGACTATTTCCAGCTGAAGATCGGCGGCGACCTGGCCGCGGTCAAGGGCATCATCAAGCACGTGCTGGAACGCGACGCCGAAGCGGCGCGCGCGGCGCGGCCGCGGCTGCTGGACCTGGAATTCATCGGCCAGCACACCGCCAACTTCGACGCCTTCGCCGCCGACGTGATCGCCGAGCCGTGGTCGGTCATCGTCGAGGAATCCGGGCTGAGCGAGGCCGAACTGCGCCACGCCGGCGAGATCTACCTGAAATCGGAGCGGCTGATCGCCTGCTGGGGCATGGGCATCACCCAGCACAAGCACTCGGTGGCCACGATCCACATGATCGCCAACCTGCTGCTGCTGCGCGGCCATCTCGGCCGCCCCGGCGCCGGCGCCTGCCCGGTGCGTGGCCACAGCAACGTGCAGGGCGATCGCACGATGATGATCTACGAGAAGCCGCCGGAGGCGTTCCTGGACCGGCTGCAGGCGGTGTTCGGGTTCGATCCGCCGCGCGCGCCCGGCTTCGACACGGTCGGCGCGATCGAGGCGATGCTCGACGGCCGCGCCAAGACCTTCTTCGGCATGGGCGGCAATTTCGCCACCGCCACCCCCGACACCGAGGCCACGCACCGCGCGCTGCGCCGCTGCGACCTCACCGTGCACGTGACCACCAAGCTCAACCGCAGCCACCTGGTGCACGGCCGCGACGCGCTGATCCTGCCGTGCCTGGGCCGCACCGAGATCGACATCCAGGAGACCGGGCCGCAGGGCGTCACCGTCGAGGACTCGATGAGCATGGTGCACCTGTCGGCCGGCATCAATCCGCCGGCCTCGCCGGAGCTACTGTCGGAGCCGGCGATCGTCGCGCGCCTGGCCGAAGCCACGCTCGGCACGCGCAGCGCGATCCGCTGGCGCTGGCTGGTCGCCGACTACGACCGCATCCGCGACCTGATCGCGCAGGTGTTCGTGGACTTCGCCGATTTCAACGCGCGGGTGCGCGTGCCCGGCGGTTTCCGCTTGTCCAACACCGCGCGCGACCGCGTGTGGGAGACGCCGGAAGGCCGTGCGGTGTTCAAGGCGCACCCGGTGCCGACCGACAACCCGATCCACCGCGCGCGCCGCCAGCGTCCCGAGCAACCGGTGTTCACCCTGGCCACCACGCGTTCGCACGATCAGTACAACACCACCATCTACGGCCTGGACGACCGCTACCGCGGCGTGTTCGGCGAGCGCCGGGTGCTGTTCATCAATGCCGCCGACATCGCCGACCTGGGCCTGCAGGCCGGCGCCTGGGTCGACCTGGAAAGCCTCGGCGAGGACGGCGTGCAGCGCCATGCCAAGCGCTTCCTGCTGGTGGAGTACAACATCCCGCGCGGCTGCCTGGCCGCCTACTACCCGGAGACCAACGGCCTGGTGCCGCTGTCCAGCTTCGCCGACGAGGCGCGCACGCCGACCTCCAAGTCGATCCCGGTGGTGGTGACGCCGCACCTGGCCGAGGCCGCCGACGCGGCGCCGCGCGACATCGGCGTGGCGCTTGTCCGCTGATCCGGCGCTGACCCGGGCGCTGCTCGAGGCGCTGGCGCCGGAGCCGGAAGGCATCGCCCTGGCGCGGCTGTGCAAGCGCATCGGCGTGCGCATGAGCGTGCTGCTGCGCACCCTGGCCTGGCTGGGCGAGGCCAACCTGGACGGACGCCCCGGGCCGGGCTGGATCCGGGTGGAGACGCGCGGCGAGCGCGAGGTCGCGGTGCTGACCGCCGCCGGCCGCGCGCAACTGCCGCGCTGAGGCGCACGGCCGCGTCGCGCTGCGTGGCCTCGGCCGATCTGCCAGAATCGGGCGGTTTCCCGTCGATCCCGCCGCCATGACCGCTGCCGCGCTTCCCGTTTCGCCCCTCAATTCGCCGCGCCGCGTGCTGCTGGCCAGCCTGGTCGGCACCACCATCGAGTTCTTCGATTTCTACATCTACGCCACCGCCGCGGTGCTGGTGTTCCCGACCCTGTTCTTTCCCGCCGGCGACGCCGACGCGGCGCGGCTGCAGTCGCTGGCGACCTTCGCCGTGGCCTTCGTCGCGCGACCGCTGGGCTCGGCGTTGTTCGGCCATTTCGGCGACCGCGTCGGGCGCAAGGCCACGCTGGTGGCGGCGCTGCTGACCATGGGCCTGTCGACGGTGCTGATCGGGTTGCTGCCCAGCTACGCCCGCATCGGCATGTGGGCGCCAGCGCTGCTGGTGCTGTGCCGCTTCGGCCAGGGCCTGGGGCTGGGCGGCGAATGGGGCGGGGCGGTGCTGCTGGCGACCGAGAACGCGCCGCCGGGCAAGCGCGCCTGGTACGGCATGTTCCCGCAGCTGGGCGCGCCGCTGGGCTTCCTGCTGTGCTCGGGCATCTTCCTGCTGCTCGGCGCGCTGCTCGACGATGCGCAGTTCATGCAGTGGGGCTGGCGCATTCCGTTCGTGGCCAGTTCGCTGCTGGTGGTGACCGGGCTGTGGGTGCGCCTGCGCATCCACGAGACCCCGGACTTCCAGCGCGCGCTGGACCGCAACGAGCGGGTGCGGCTGCCGATGTGGACGGTGCTGTCGCGGCACACCGCGGCGATGCTGCTGGGCACGCTCGGGGTGTTCGCCACCTTCGTGCTGTTCTACCTGATGACGGTGTTCGCGCTGGGCTACGGCACCTCGGCGCTGGGCTACAGCCGCGAGCAGTTCCTGTTGCTGCAGATGGTCGGCATCCTGTTCTTCGCCGCAGGCATCCCGCTGTCGGCGCATTTCGGCGACCGCCGCGGCACGCGCCTGGCGATGATCGTGGCCAGCGTCGCCATCGTCCTGTTCGGGCTGGGCTTCGCGCCGCTGTTCCAGGCCGGGCAGCCGTGGCAGGTGTTGGCGTTCCTGTCGCTGGGGTTCTTCTTCATGGGCCTGACCTACGGCCCGTGCGGCACCTTGCTGGCCGAGCTGTACCCGGTGCCGGTGCGCTACACCGGCGCCTCGCTGTCGTTCAACCTGGCCGGCATCATCGGCGCGGCACCGGCGCCGTACGTGGCCAGCTGGCTGGCCCAGCACTACGGCCTGCAGTGGGTGGGCTACTACCTCAGCGCCGCGGCGCTGCTGACCCTGCTGGCGCTGGTGGCGATCCGCGCCGCGCGCCGCTGAGCCGCGGCGCGCTCACCACAGCGCGTCGCGCAGCTTGTACCAGGACATCGCCGCCACCAGCAGCGGGGTGCGCAACAGGCGCCCGCCGGGAAACGGCGCGTGTGGGATCCTGGCGAACAGGTCCAGGCGTTGCGCCTGTCCGGCGATGGCGGAGGCGATGACCGCGCCGGCCAGGCCGGTGGCAGCCACGCCGTGGCCGGAGAAGCCCTGCGCGAAATAGACGTTCGGAGTCAGCCGGCCCCAGTGCGGGGCGCGGTTGCGGGTGATGTCGACATAGCCGCCCCACACGTAGTCCAGTTCGACCTCGCGCAACTGCGGGAACACCCGGCGCATGCGCCGGGTCATGACCCCGCGCAGGCCCGGCGGCGGCAGCGACGAATAGCTGGCGCGGCCGCCGAACAGCAGGCGGTGGTCGCGACTGAGGCGGAAATAGTCCAGCGCCCAGTTCACGTCGGCCACCGCCATGTCGTTGCCGATCAGCTCGCGCGCCAGCGCCGCGCCCAGCGGTGCGCTGGCGCCGATGTAGGTGCCGACCGGCATGATCCGCGACTCCAGTTCCGGCGCGATGCCGCGCAGCCAGGCGTTGCCGGCCAGCACCGCGAACTCGGCCTGCACCTCGCCGTGCGCGCTGCGCAGGATCGGCCGCGCGCCGCGCACCAGCGCGGTCACCGGCGACTGCTCGTAGATGCGCACGCCGGCGGCCAGCGCCGCGCGCGCCAGCCCGCGCGCGTACTCGAGCGGGTGCAGGTGGCCGCTGGCCGGGTCGTACATCGCGCCCAGGTAGCGCTCGCTGCGCAGCTGCTCGCGCAACTGCGCGCGGTCCCACCACTGCAGCGGATAGTCGTAGCGCTGCGCCATCTCGACGATGCCGGCCTGCAGCGCGCGCACCTGGCGCGGCTTGATCGCCACGTGCGCATGGCCGTCGCGCCAGTCGCAGGCGATGGCATGGCGCTGGATGCGGCTGCGCAGCAGCTGCATGCCATCGCGCGAGAAGTCGAACAGCAGCCGCGCCTCCGCGCTGCCGAGCAGCGCCTCCAGCGTGTGCTGCTCGCAGCCGTAGCCGACGATGGCCTGGCCGCCATTGCGCCCGGACGCCCCCCAGCCGACCCGCTGCGCTTCCACGATCGCGACCTGATAGCCGGCCTCGGCCAGCGCCAGCGCCGCACTCAGCCCGGTATAGCCGGCGCCGAGGATGCACACGTCGGCGCGCACCTGGCCGCGCAGCGGCGGCTGCGGCGGGAGCGGGGTGGCGCTGGTGGCGTACCAGTTGTCGGGACCGGGGACCGGGGACCGGGGACCCGGGGGGCTGGACGCGCGCTGCAACTCATCGTGACGATCGGACATGATGCTCGGGTTCTCGGCTCTTGGCTTTTCCGGGTCCCCGGTCCCTGGTCCCCGGTCCCGGCTCGACACTCACACCGTCCGCAAATACCACCGATAATCCAGATCGCTCACCTGCGCATGGAAATCCAGCATTTCGCGCCGCTTCTGCTGGCCGTAGACGTGGCGGAAGCGGGGGCCGAACTGGTCGGCGACGAAGTCGCTGGCGAGGAATCCGGCGATCGCGCCGCGCCAGTCCGGATGGCGGATGTCGGTCTGTTCGTAGGCGTTGCCCTGCACCGGCGGGCCGGGATCGAAACCGTGCTGCAGGCCGTGTTCGATGCCGGCCAGCACCGCCGCGGCGACCAGGTAGGGGTTGGCGTCGGCGCCGGCGATGCGGTGTTCGATGCGGGTGTTGGCCGGGTCGCTGTGCGGCACGCGCATCGCCACGGTGCGGTTGTTGAAGCCCCAGCTGTCGTTGAGCGGCACGAACGCATTGGGCACGAAGCGGCGGTAGCTGTTGGCGTGCGGGGCGAACAGCAGCAGGCAGTCGTCGGCGCTGCGCTGCAGGCCGCCGATGGCGTGGCGCAGCGCGTCGGCCGGTGCCTGCACGGTGCCGGCGAAGACGTTGGCGCCGGCCGCGTCGAGCAGGCTCACGTGCAGGTGCAGGCCGCTGCCGGACTGCGCCGCGAACGGCTTGGCCATGAAGCTGGCGAGCAGCTCCTGCTGCTGCGCGATCGCCTTGATCGCGCGCTTCAGCAGCACCGCGTCGTCGCAGGCGGCCAGGGCGTCGCCGCGGTGCTTGAGGTTGATCTCGAACTGGCCGGGCGCGTACTCGGCGACCGCGGTATCGGCGGGGATGCCCTGCGCGCGGCAGGCCTGCGCGACCGCGTCGGTGAAGCCGCGCTGGTCGTCCAGTTCCTGCATGTAGTAGACCTGGGTGCTGTCGTTGCGCAGCCCGGTCTGCGCCTGCAGCGGCGGTTGCGGCCGGCCGTGCGCGTCGGCGCGCGGATCGAACAGGTAGAACTCCAGTTCCACCGCGATCACCGGGGTCAGCCCGCGCGCGCGCAGCCGCGCCAGCACCCGCGCCAGCACTTCGCGTGGGGCGAATTCCAGCGGGCTGCCAGCGTCGTCTTGCATCGCCAGCAGCAGCTGCGCCGAGGGCACCGGCGCCCACGGCACCGGCTGCAGCGTGCCGGGGATCGGGAAGCACAGCCGGTCCTCGTCGCCGATGTCGTAGCCCAGGCCGGTCTCCTCCACCGTATTGCCGGTGATGTCGGTGGCGATCAGCGACATCGGCAGGCACACCCCGTCGCGATAGACCTTGTCCAGCGCGTCGCGGGTGATGCGCTTGCCGCGCAGCAGGCCGTTGCCGTCCGGCAGCAGCAGGTCGATCTGTTCGCAGCCGGGGATGCGCTGCAGGGTCTGGGCGTCGTCCGGGGGCAGGTGCGGAGCGTCGTGCGTGCGGGTCATGGCGGCGGCCTGCGGGAGTGTGGCGAGCTTAGCAGAGCCATGCGCGCGTCAAGAATACTCAACAGGCGGAGGTGTCGGGCGGAAGCGCAGAATGGCGTCGGGTCCGCGCGTTTGCTGCGTCGAGTGGCGGCCGTGCTGCAGAAACCAGCGTATTGCGCGTGCGCGCAGCGGCGCCATACGCTCAGTGCAGAACCGCACGCCGAGGCCGCGTGTTGTAAAAATAAAACGCCCGGGGTAACTTGCGGCCACGCCACACGAGTTCTTCGCATGGCCGTATCGCCCCTGGTCGGCCTGCCGACCGATCGCAAACTCATCGGCCAGCATCCGTTCCTGGTCGCTGGGGAAAAGTATCTGCGCGCGGCCGTCGACGGCGCCGGGGTCACCCCGGTGCTGCTGCCGTCGCTGCAGCCGCCGGTCGCGTCGCGCGACTGGCTGGCGCGGCTGGACGGCCTGCTGCTGACCGGCGCGATCAGCAACATCGAACCGCACCACTACAGTGACGAACCGAGCTGGCTCGGCAATCCGCACGATCCGGCGCGCGACGCCAACACCCTGGACCTGATCCCGCAGGCGATCTCGCTCGGCCTGCCGATCCTGGCGATCTGCCGCGGCTTCCAGGAAGTCAACGTCGCCCTTGGCGGCACCCTGCACCAGAAAGTGCACGCGGTGGCGGGGCTGTCCGATCATCGCGAAGACCCCCAGGCGGCGCTGGAACTGCAGTACGCGCCGGCGCACGAGGTAGCCCTGAGCGAGGGCGGCTGGCTGGCGGAGATCGCCGGCAGCACGCGTGCGCGGGTCAATTCGCTGCACGGGCAGGGCGTGGCCCGGCTCGGCGGCGACCTGATCGTGGAGGCGCTGGCACCGGACGGGCTGATCGAGGCGTTCCGCGGCATCGGTCCGGGCTTCCTGCTGGGCGTACAGTGGCACCCGGAATGGCGCGTCCTCGACGACCCGTTCTATCTCGGCATCTTCCAATCCTTCGGCGACGCCTGTCGCCACTACGCGGCTCGCCGCACGCACTGAATCGATATTTCCCCCATGGCCAGCCGATCGCGTTCCCGCAAGAACACCCCCGAACAGCAGGAAAGCTCGCTGCGCCGCTGGCTGAAGGACCGCCACATCACCGAGGTCGAGTGCCTGGTGCCGGACATCACCGGCAACGCGCGCGGCAAGATCATTCCCGCGGCCAAGTTCTCGCACGACTACGGCACGCGCCTGCCCGAAGGCATCTTCGCCACCACCGTCACCGGCGAGTATCCGGACGACTACTACGACCTGACCTCGCCGTCGGACTCGGACATGCAGCTGCGCCCGGATCCGGACACGGTGCGGATGGTGCCGTGGGCCACCGACCCCACCGCGCAGGTGATCCACGACTGCTATACCAAGGACGGCCAACCGCACGACCTGGCGCCGCGCAACGTACTGCGCGGCGTGCTGCAGGCCTACGCGGCGATCGGTTTCAAGCCGGTGGTGGCGCCGGAGCTGGAATTCTTCCTGGTGCAGAAGAACACCGACCCGGATTTCCCGCTGCTGCCGCCGGCCGGCCGCTCGGGACGGCCGGAGACGGCGCGGCAGTCGTACTCGATCGACGCGGTCAACGAATTCGACCCGATCCTGGACCTGATGTACGACTACTGCGACGCGATGGAACTGGACGTGGACACCTTGATCCACGAATCCGGCGCGGCGCAGCTGGAGGTCAACTTCACCCATTCCGACGCGCTGTCGCGCGCCGACCAGGTGTTCCTGTTCAAGCGCACGATGCGCGAGGCGGCGATGCGCCACGGCGTCTACGCCACGTTCCTGGCCAAGCCGATGGAGAACGAGCCGGGCAGTGCGATGCACATCCACCAGAGCCTGGTCGACAAGAACGGCAAGAACGTGTTCAGCGGCCGCCGCGCCGGCGAGTACAGCCGCACCTTCGCGCACTACCTGGCCGGGCTGCAGAAGTACGTGCCGATGGCGATGGCGCTGCTGGCGCCGAACGTCAACTCCTACCGCCGGTTGATGTTCGGCGAGGTGTCGCCGAGCAACGTGCTGTGGGGCTTCGACAACCGCACCTGCGGACTGCGGGTGCCGATCGACACGATCGAGAACATGCGGGTGGAGAGCCGTTTCGCCGGCTCCGACGCCAATCCGTATCTGGCGATGGCGGCGACGCTGGCCTGCGGGTTGCTGGGCATCCGCGAGAAGCTGGAGCCGACCGAGCCGATCAGCGGCAACGGCAAGGAGATGGGCTATCAGTTGCCGCGTTCGCTGGGCGAGGCGCTGGACGAGCTGGAGCGGTGCGTGCCGCTGCAGGAGATGCTGGGGCCGCGTTTCGTGCGCGCCTACATTTCGGTCAAGCGCAAGGAATACGAGACGTTCTTCCGGGTGATCAGTTCGTGGGAGCGGGAGTTCCTGCTGCTCAACGTGTGAGGTGGCCATCCGTCTTGTGACGGGGCAGCTATGAGCGGTACGCCCGCATAGGATTTGCTGTTGCTGTTGCTGTTGCTGTTGCTGTGCTGTTGCCTAGCTTGGCTTTGGCTTTGGCTTTGGCTTTGGCTGTTGCTTTGCTTTGCCTTACCGGGTTCCCTTCCGTAGCGGCGAACCAGGCGGGAAAAACCCGAAGGGCGGCGCACATGGATGTGCGCCGTCCGCGGCAGGGGCAGGATGCCCCTTCCGCGGATCCCGTCTGGTTCGCGGACCCGGAGCGCGCAGCGCGGAGGGCGCGGAGGCAGGGTGTGCTTTCTTTTGGTTACTTTTCTTTGCACAAGCAAAGAAAAGTGACCCGCGCAGCGGAAGCTCTGCTCCTGCTTCATGCTTATGTTGTTGCTCAAGGCTTGCAAGCGAAGGCAAAAAAGCAAAGGCAAAAGCTTTCGCGCTTTGGCGCGAGTCACTTTTCTTTGCTCGCGCAAAGAAAAGTAACCAAAAGAAAGCGCGCCCTGCCGAGCGCCTTCCGCGCTGCGCGCTCCAGGTCCGCGTCCATGTCGGGGATTCGCGGAAGGGGCATCCTGCCCCTGCCGCGAACGGCGCACATCCCTGTGCGCCGCCCCTTCGGGGTTTTTCCCCGCCATGGCCGCCGCTGCGGAAGGGAACCCGGTAAGTCAACAGCAACAGCAACAGCGTCAGCCAAGCAACAGCAACAGCAACAGCAGGGCAACGGCAACAGCCACGCAGGGCAACAGCAAGAGCTAAGGCAACAGCAACGGCAAGGCGACAGCGGCAACCAAGGCGCGGCAACGGCAACTCGGCACAGTACGGAGTGGACATGGATCGGATAGACACGCGGGCCCTGCAGGACCTGGATGCGGCGCATCACCTGCACCCGTTCAACGACAACGCCGCGTTGGCCCAGAAAGGCACGCGCATCCTCACCCGCGGCGACGGCGCCTACGTCTGGGACGCGGATGGCAACAAGCTGCTCGACGCGTTCGCCGGGCTGTGGTGCGTCAACGTCGGCTACGGACGCAAGGAGTTGGGCCAGGCCGCCGCGCGGCAGATGGAACAGCTGGCGTACTACAACAGCTTCTTCCAGTGCACCACCGAGCCGACCATCCGCCTGGCCGCCAAACTCGCCGAACTCACCCCCGGCGACCTCGACCATGCCTTCTTCACCAACTCCGGCTCCGAGGCCAACGACACCATCCTGCGCCTGGTAAGGCACTTCTGGGCCGTGCAGGACCAGCCGCAGAAGAGCATCTTCATCGGCCGCCACGACGGCTACCATGGCACCACCATGGCCGGCGCCAGTCTCGGCGGCATGAAGGGCATGCACCGCCAGGGCGGGCTGCCCATTCCCGACATCCACCATATCGACCCGCCGTACCCATTCGGCGACGGCGGCGATCTGGATCCGGAGGAATACGGCCTGCTGGCCGCGCGCCGGCTCGAGGACAAGATCCTGGAGCTGGGGCCGCAGCGCGTGGCCGCGTTCATCGGCGAGCCGATCATGGGCGCGATCGGCGTCTACATCCCGCCGCGCAGCTACTGGCCGGAGATCGAGCGCATCTGCCGCCGCTACGACGTGCTGCTGGTCGCCGACGAAGTGATCTGCGGTTTCGGCCGCACCGGCGAATGGTTCGGCGCGCAGCATTTCGGCTTCCAGCCGGACGTGATGACCATCGCCAAGGGCATCACCTCCGGCTACATCCCGCTCGGCGCGGCCATGTTCGGCAAGCGCGTGGCCACGGTGCTGAAGGAGCAGGGCGGCGAACTGGCGCACGGTTGCACCTATTCGGGGCATCCGGTGTGCGCGGCGGTGGCGCTGGAGAACCTGCGCCTGCTGCAGGACGAGGGCATCGTCGCCCGCGCGCGCGACGAGATCGCGCCTTACCTGGCGCAGCGCTGGGCCGAGCTGGGCGAGCACCGGCTGGTGGGCGAGGCGCGCATCGTCGGCATGATCGGCGCGCTCGAGCTGGTCCCGGACAAGCCGCGCCGGCACTATTTTCCCGACCGCGGCAAGGTCGGCGCGCTGTGCCGCGACCACGCGCTACGCCGCGGCCTGATCCTGCGCGCGACCAACGATGCGATGCTGCTGTCGCCGCCGCTGATCCTCAGCCGCGCCCAGGTCGACGAACTGTTCGACAAGGCCTGGCTGGCGCTGGAGGACACCGCGCAGGCGCTGGGCAAATAGGCCGGCGCTGGTTAGTCTGGGCCGTCAGCCCCCGACTCGGCCGCGCGGCGCCGCGGCGTGTATCTTCCGATCTTCCCCACGGACCTGCGGAGACCTGCAATGAAGCTGCGACTGCTCACTCTTTCCCTTTCTGCGGCGCTGCTCGCCTCCTGTGGCGGTTCCGGCGGCGGGGAGGGCGGCAAGCCCGCGGCGGGCGAAGACCAGGTGCTCAACGTCTACAACTACTCGGACTACATCGCCGAGAACACCATCCCCGAGTTCGAGAAGGCCAGCGGGGTCAAGGTCACCTACGACGTGTTCGACAGCGACGAGATGGTCGAGACCAAGCTACTGGCCGGCGGCAGCGGCTACGACGTGGTGGTGCCGACGCTGAACTTCTTCGGCCGGCAGATCCAGGCCGGCGTGTTCCTGCCGCTGGACAAGAGCAAGATCCCGAACCTGGCCAACCTGGACCCGGAAATCATGCAGCGCATCGCGCAGCAGGATCCCGGCAACAAGTACGGCGTGCCGTACATGGTCGGCACCACCGGCATCGGCTACAACGTGGACAAGGTCAAGGCCGCGTTCGGCAGCACCGACATCGCCAACAGCTGGGACCTGGTGTTCAAGCCGGAGAACATCGCCAAGCTCAAGGACTGCGGCGTCACCATCCTCGACACGCCGTCGGACCTGATCCCGATCGCGCTGCACTACCAGGGCGAGGATCCGCACAGCACCGACACCGCCAAGATCGAGAAGGCCGCGGCGCTGATCAAGAGCATCCGCCCGTACGTGCAGAACTTCCACTCCTCGCAATACGTGACCTCGCTGGCCAACGGCAGCACCTGCCTGGCGGTGGGCTGGTCGGGCGACATCATCCAGGCGCGCGACCGCGCCGAGGAAGCCAAGAACGGCGTGCACGTGGCCTATTCGATTCCCAAGGAAGGCGCGCCGCAGTGGTTCGACATGCTGGCGATCCCGAAGGATGCCAAGCATCCGGAGAACGCCTACAAGTTCATCAACTACCTGTTGACCCCCGAGGTGGCCGCGGCCAACAGCGACTTCATCCACTACGCCAACCCGGTGCCGAAGGCGACGCCGCTGGTGGATGCGGCGATCCGCAACGACCCGACCATCTATCCGCCGCCGGAGGTGGCGGCGAAGATGTTCACCTACGCGATCAACCCGCCGGAGGTGGACAAGCTGTACACCCGCCTGTGGACGGAGATCAAGACCGGCCGCTGAGGCGGTCGCGTCCGTGGTCCATGGCGCGGCGCGACGGCGCGGCGCCTGCACGCAGTACGGCCGCGCCGCGCGCGGCCGCCGAAGGGGAGGACCACCGGGATGCGCGCCATGTGCGCGTCCCGCCAACCGCCGCCCGCAACGGGCGGCATGGAGACGACGATGAAGCGGCGAGCGATAGCGGGGATGGTGGCGGTGCTGTGCCTGGCCGGTTGCGGCGAAGCGGGCCGGCAGGGCGACGCGGCGGATGCGGCGGATGCGGCCGGCGATGCGAAGCAGCTGAACGTCTACAACTGGTCGGACTACATCGCCGAGGGCAGCGTGCCCGGCTTCGAGCGGCACAGCGGCGTCCACGTCACCTACGACGTGTTCGACAGCAACGAAGTGCTGGAGGCCAAGCTGCTGGCCGGCGGCAGCGGCTACGACGTGGTGGTGCCGTCGTTGAGTTTCCTCGGCCGGCAGATCCAGGCCGGCGTGTTCCTGCCGCTGGACAAGAGCAAGATCCCGAACCTGGCCAATCTGGACCCGGCGATGATGCAGCGCATCGCCCAGCAGGACCCGGGCAACACCTACGCGGTGCCGTACCTGTGGGGCACCACCGGCATCGGCTACAACGTCGACAAGATCCAGGCCGCATTCGGCACGACCGATGTGGCCGACAGCTGGGACCTGGTGTTCAAGCCGGAGAACCTGGCCAAGCTCAAGGACTGCGGAGTGACCTTCCTCGACACCGCCTCGGAGATCGTGCCGACGGTGCTGCACTACCTGGGCGAGGACCCGAACAGCACCGATCCGAAGGTGATCGAGAAGGCCGCGGCCAAGCTCAAGGAAATCCGCCCCTACATCCAGAACTTCCATTCCTCGCAGTACATCGACGCGCTGGCCAAGGGCAGCACCTGCCTGGTGGTGGGCTGGTCCGGCGACATCCTGCAGGCGCGCGACCGCGCCGAGGAGGCCAAGAACGGCGTGCACATCGCCTATTCGATTCCGAAGGAAGGCGCGCTGCAGTTCTTCGACATGCTGGCC
Organism: Xanthomonas sp. CFBP 8443; assembly: GCF_025666195.1. Taxonomy (NCBI): domain Bacteria; kingdom Pseudomonadati; phylum Pseudomonadota; class Gammaproteobacteria; order Lysobacterales; family Lysobacteraceae; genus Xanthomonas; species Xanthomonas sp. CFBP 8443. The sequence goes on along the minus strand of NZ_CP102592.1, from coordinate 3,220,828 downwards.
ATCCCTAAGGACGCCAAGCATCCGGAGAACGCCTACCAGTTCATCAACTACCTGCTGACCCCGGAAGTGGCCGCGGCCAACACCAACTTCGTCAGCTATCCGAATGCGGTGCCCAAGTCGCTGCCGCTGATCGATGCGGCCATCAGTGGCGACCGCACGATCTATCCGCCTGCGGAGGTGCAGGCCAAGCTGTTCGCACTAGCGGTGATGCCGCCGGAAGTGGACCGCCAGTACACGCGGCTGTGGACGGAGCTGAAGACGGGGCGCTGAGCGGCTCGCAGCAGATGATTGGCCCCTCTCCCTGCGGGAGAGGGGTTGGGGTGAGGGTACGGCCGCGCCGGAGAGTTGCAGGTCTGGGGAGATCACGCTGTCGCCATCTCGCAGCCCTCTCGCAATGACGGATAGCGCGCGTGTTTGCCCGTACCCTCATCCGCCCTTCGGGCACCTTCTCCCGAGGGGAGAAGGGAGTTGTGCGACGCCTCCGCACCTGCAATGGCTCAGCCTGCCGTACAGCAACGACGCCATGATTTCCCTCTCCCTGCGGGAGAGGGGTAGGGGTGAGGGTACGGCGGTGCTGGGAAGTTGCAGATCTTGGGAGAACACGCTGTCGCCATCTCGCAGCCCTCTCGCAATGACGGATAGCGCGCGTGTTTGCCCGTACCCTCATCCGCCCTTCGGGCACCTTCCCCCAAGGGGAGAGGGACGTCGTCGGTCGCTGTGGCAGGCAAGATCGGATAGACGTGCCCCGCGGCGCGCGAGCCCATGCCGGCGCCCCTGAATGCCGCCATCGGCGGCATTCACACAATCTGGACTCGCCGGTACAGATACTTGTGTCGTCCGTACGCCACCGTCTGGTGGAGGGCCGGCGGGTGCGGTGCATGGCCGTGCCCTGTCAGGCACCTGCGGTGACGGTCCCTCCAATCCTCCCCCAGGAACCGCGACTTGAGCACCCACGACCCAGATCCCACGCAGACGCAACGGCAGGCGGCTTCGGACGATGGCCGGGCCGCGCCGGCCCAGGGCGATGGCACGCAGCCGGACAAGCCCTCGCCGCTGAAGAACCCCAAGGTGAAATGGACTCTGCTGCTGATCGGCCTGGTGGTCGTGGTCGGCCTGGTCGCATGGCTGGTCTATTACCTGACCACCGGCCGCTACCTGCAGGACACCAACAACGCCTACCTGCAGGCCGACTCGGTGGCGGTGGCGCCGCGGGTCAACGGCTACGTGACCGCGGTGTTCGTCGGCGACAACCAGACGGTCAAGGCCGGGCAGCCGCTGCTGCAGATCGACGAACGCACCTATCGCGCCACGCAGCAGCAGGCGCAGGCCGTGGTCGCGGTGCGCCAGGCCGACATCGCCGCCGCCGAGGCCGCCCTGCAGGCGCAGCGCGCGACGCTGCTGCAGGCGCGCACCCAGGTCACCGCGGCCGCCGCCAGCCTGCGCTTCGCCCAGGCCGAGGCCAGGCGTTTCGCGCCGCTGGCCGCGTCCGGCGCCGATACCCACGAGCACTACGAGAGCATCGTCCACGATCGCGATCGCGCCCAGGCCCAGTACGACGCGGCCAAGGCGCAGGTTGCCGCCGCCGAGAGCCAACTGCTGGGCGCGGGCGCGCAGCTCGACCAGGCCCGCGCCGGGCTGCAGCAGGCGCAGGCCGATGCCGACCAGGCGCAGGTGGCGATGGAGGACACCCGGCTGACCGCGCGCATCGACGGCCGCATCGGCGACAAGACCGTGCAGGTCGGCCAGTTCGTCGCCGCCGGCACCCGCTTGATGAGCGTGGTGCCGGTCGATGCGCTGTACCTGAGCGCCAATTTCAAGGAGACCCAGGTCGGGCTGATGCGGCCCGGGCAGCCGGCGCGGATCGAGGTCGATGCGCTGTCCGGGGTCGAACTGGATGGCGTGGTCGAGAGCATCGCGCCGGGCACCGGCTCGCAGTTCGCGTTGCTGCCGCCGGAGAACGCCACCGGCAACTTCACCAAGGTGGTGCAGCGGGTCCCGGTGCGGATCCGGCTCAAGGCCGGCGCGGAGGCGCGCAAGGTGCTGGTGCCGGGCATGTCGGTGACGGTCACGGTGGATACGCGTGCGGCCAAGGACGCCAAGCAGCGGGTCGAGCAGGAAGGCGAGCAGGGCGAGGGCCGGCCGTGAACGAGGCCGCCGCTGCCCCGGCGGCGGGCGCGGGCGCGCAGCAGAAGGCCGACGCCGGCGCGTGGCTGGCGGTGGCCGCCGGCACCATCGGCTCGTTCATGGCGACGCTGGACATCTCCATCGTCAACGCGGCGCTGCCGACCATCCAGGGCGAGGTCGGCGCCAGCGGCACCGAAGGCACCTGGATCTCCACCGCCTACCTGGTCGCCGAGATCGTGATGATCCCGCTGACCGGCTGGTTCGTGCGCACCCTGGGGCTGCGCAACTTCCTGCTGATCTGCGCGCTGCTGTTCACCTTCTTTTCGGTGGTGTGCGGCTTGTCCAGCAGCCTGAGCATGATGATTCTCGGCCGCGTCGGCCAGGGCTTCGCCGGTGGCGCGTTGATCCCCACCGCGTTGACCATCGTCGCCACGCGCCTGCCGCCGGCGCAGCAGACCATGGGCACGGCGCTGTTCGGCATGACCGTGATCCTGGGGCCGGTGATCGGGCCGCTGCTCGGCGGCTGGCTGACCGAGAACGTCAGCTGGCACTATGCGTTCTTCATCAACGTGCCGATCTGCGCCGGGCTGGTGGCGCTGCTGCTGCTCGGCCTGCCGCACGAGCGCATGAACCTGCGCGGGTTGCTCGACGCCGACTGGCTCGGCATCTTCGGCCTGACTGCCGGACTCGGCGCGCTGACCGTGGTGCTGGAGGAAGGCCAGCGCGAGCGCTGGTTCGAATCCTCGGAGATCGTGCTGCTGAGCGTGGTGTCGCTGGTCGGCTTCGTCGCCCTGGGCGCCTCGCAGTTCCTTAGCCGGCAACCGGTGATCCGCCTGTCGATCCTGCGGCAGCGCAGTTTCAGCGCGGTGTTCGTGATGGTGATGGCGGTGGGCATGATCCTGTTCGGGGTCATGTACATGATCCCGCAGTTCCTGGCCACGATCTCCGGCTACAACACCGAGCAGTCCGGCTACGTGGTGCTGCTGTCCGGCGTGCCGACGGTGCTGCTGATGCCGTTGATGCCGAAGATGCTGATGCGCGTGGACGTGCGCATGCTGGTGATCGGCGGGCTGAGCTGTTTCGCCGTCGCCTGCTTCGTCAACATGCGCCTCAGCGCCGAGTCGGTGGGCATGCATTTCGTGGCCGGCCAGCTGTTGCAGGGCTGCGGCCTGGCGCTGGCGATGATGTCGCTGAACCAGGCCGCGATCTCCTCGGTGCCGCCGGACCTGGCCGGCGACGCCTCCGGGCTGTTCAACGCCGCGCGCAACATGGGCGGCTCGATCGGCCTGGCGCTGATCTCCACCTTCCAGGAGCGGCGCATGGTGTTCCACACGCAGATGATCGGCAGCGGCACCAGCGCCAACTCGCCGCTGGCGCAGGACTATCTGCACGGCGTCGCCGCGCAGCTGCAGTCCAGCGCCGGCGCCGGCGCGGCGATGCAGTCGGTGGCGCAGCTGGCGCGGCTGGTGCAGCAGCAGGCGCTGGTGATGACCTACAACGACCTGTTCTGGATCTTCGGGGTGATCGTGGTGTGCACGATCCCGCTGGCGTTCCTGCTCAAACCGCTGCCCAAGGGCGGCGCTCCGCTCGCGATGCATTGAGGATTCCATGGCCCAGCGCTTTCCCCGTGTTCTCGTCCCTGCCGCGTTGCCGCTGCTGTTGTCGGCGTGCATGCTCGGCCCGGACTACGTGAAGCCGCCGCCGGTGGCCGCGGCGGCGCAGGCGCAGCCGCAGCTGCATCGCGCCGACGCGGTCGCCGCGGCCGCCGGCGTGGTGCCCGCGCCGCCGCCGCAGCGCTGGTGGGAGACGCTGCAGGATCCGCAGTTGAACCTGCTCGTCGAGCAGGCATTGCAGAACAGCCCGAACCTGCGCGCGGCGCAGGCCAAGCTGCGCGCCTCGCGCGCGCTGGTGCGGCAACGCCATGCCGAACAGCTGCCCAGCGTCGGCGCCAACGCCGCCTATCTCAACGCCAGGGCGCCGGATGCGCTGGCCGACGGTCTGGGATCGATCGCCGCCGGCAGCGGCCAGCAACTGGCGATCGACCCGCGCGCGGAGTTGTACAGCGTCGGCTTCGACGCCAGTTGGGAACTGGATTTCTTCGGCCGCCGCCGCCGCGCCAGCGAAGGCGCGCTGGCCGACGCGCAGGCCGACGAGGCTGAGCTGGCCGACACTCAGGTGCAGCTGGCCGCCGAAGTGGGCCAGGCTTACCTGGGCTATCGCGCGACCCGCGAGCGCATCGCCATCGCCCAGCGCAACCTAGAAGCGGCGCGGCAGACCGTGCAGTTGACCCGGCAGCGCCGCGAACGCGGCGCCGATGCCGACCTGCAGGTGGAGCGCGCGCAGGCGCAGCTGCAGCAGCAGGAAGCGGTGCTGCCGGACCTGCAGGCGCAGGCGAAGGAAGCGCTGGACCAGCTGGCGCTGATGATCGGCCGCGAACCGGGGGCGCTCGACGCCGCCCTGGCCGCGGACCGGCCGCTGCCGACGCTGCCGGCGGTGGTGCCGGTGGACGATGCCGGTTCGCTGATCCGCCGCCGCCCGGACGTGCGCCGCGCCGAGCGCCAGCTGGCGTCCTCGTCGGCGCAGATCGGGCAGGCGCTGAGCGCGTACTTCCCGCAGGTCACCCTGCTCGGCAACATCGGCATGGCCGCGACCTCGCCGGGCGATCTCGGCAGCGACGCGATCAACAGCGTGGTGGCGCCGTTCCTGCGCTGGTCGATCTTCGATTTCGGCGCGACCCGGGCCAAGGTCGAACAGGCCCGCGCCGGCAACGACGCGCGCCTGGCCGCCTACGAAGGCACCGTGCTGGCCGCGCTGCAGGACGCCAACAGCGCGCTGGCGCGGTTCGGCGCCGCGCGCCAGCAGGCGCTGGCCGCGGCCAAGGCCGAAGCCTCGGCGGACCGTTCCGCGGCGCTGCTGCAGCAGCGCTATGCGGCCGGCGCCTCGTCGCTGATCGATGCGCTGGACGTGCAGCGCCAGCAGGCCTCGGCGCAGGACAGCGCGGTGCAGGCGCGGACCCAGGTGCTGCTGCGCTACGTGGCACTGCAGAAGAGCCTGGGCCTGGGTTGGGCGCCGCCACCAGCGCCGCCGACGCAGTAGAAAAACGCCTGCGCCGCGTATCGCCGATGCGGCGGCCGCGGCTACACTGGGATCGGCCACGCGGTGTCCGGCGGCATCGGCGAACCTGCGCGGCGGTGTCTTCCACGGGGAGCAACAGATGGCGTTGAGCGAAGCGAACTCCGATCTTCCGCCGGCTGCGATTCCGGCCGCCGCGGCGCCACCGGCCAAGGGCAGCGGTTACCTGTCCATCGCCGGCCTGCGTAAGGAGTTCGACGGCTTCGTCGCGCTCGACGACGTCGACCTGGATATCCGCAAGGGCGAGATCTTCGCGCTGCTCGGCGGCTCCGGCAGCGGCAAGTCCACGCTGCTGCGCTGCCTGGGCGGGTTCGAACAGCCCAGCCGCGGCCGCATCGTGCTCGACGGCCAGCCGCTGGACGATCTGCCGCCGTACGAGCGCCCGCTCAACATGATGTTCCAGTCCTATGCGCTGTTCCCGCACATGACGGTGGAGCAGAACATCGCCTTCGGGCTGAAGCAGGACGGACTGTCGCGCGCGGCCATCGCCAAGCGCGTGGGCGAGATGCTGGAGCTGGTGCGGCTGGACAAGCTCGGCAAGCGCAAGCCGCACCAGCTCTCCGGCGGCCAGCAGCAGCGCGTGGCGCTGGCGCGCTCGCTGGCCAAGGGGCCCAAGCTGCTGCTGCTGGACGAGCCGATGGGCGCGCTGGACAAGAAGCTGCGCTCGCAGATGCAGCTGGAACTGGTCAACATCATCGAAACCTCCGGGGTGACCTGCGTGATGGTTACCCACGACCAGGAGGAGGCGATGACCATGGCCACCCGCATCGCGCTGATGGACGCCGGCTGGATCCAGCAGGTCGGCACCCCCGACGAGATCTACGAGCAGCCGGCCAACCGCTTCGCCGCCGAGTTCATCGGCTCGGTGAACCTGATCGACGCGGTCATCGACGAGGACCTGCCGGAGTACGTGACCCTGCGCACCGGCGCGTTTGCCGACAGCATCTACGTCGGCCACGGCATCACCGGCATCACCGGCCAGCCGGTGTCGTTCGCGGTGCGCCCGGAGAAGCTGGGCATCGGCAAGCAGGCGCCGGCGCAGGCGCACAACAAGGCGCAGGGCACGATCGAGGACATCGCCTACTTCGGCAGCCATTCGGTCTACCACGTGCGCCTGCCCAGCGGCTTCAAGCTGATGGCCAACTTCACCAACCAGCAGCGCTGGGCCAGCGACAACCTGACCTGGGGCGATGCGGTATGGGTGTGGTGGGGCGACAACGACGGCGTGGTGCTGACCGCATGAGCGCGCCCGCCGCCTCGGCCGCGCCTGCCGCGCCCCCCATGCCGCCGCGGCGCACGCTGCTGCAGCGCCTGCGGCGCCTGCCCGGCGCGCGCTGGGCGGTGATCGCCGCGCCGTACCTGTGGCTGCTGCTGTTCTTCGCGATCCCGTTCCTGATCGTGTTGCGCATCTCCTTCGCCGAGCAGGCGATCAGCAGCCCGCCGTACAGTGCGCTGCTGGACTACAGCGACGGCGTGCTGACGCTGAAGTTCACCCTGCAGAACTACCTGGCGCTGTTTCGCGACAGCCAATACATCGCCGCCTACTGGGGCTCGATCAAGATCGCCGGGATCTCGACCTTGTTGACCCTGCTGATCGGCTATCCGATGGCCTACGTGATCGCGCGCATGTCGCCGGCGTCGCGCAACATCGCGATGATGCTGGTGGTGCTGCCGTCGTGGACTTCGTTCCTGATCCGCGTCTATGCCTGGATCGGCATCCTCGACAGCAACGGGGTGCTCAACCGCACGCTGCTGGCGCTGGGGCTGATCGAGCAGCCGCTGCGGATCCTGTACACGCCTATCGCCGCCTACATCGGCATCGTCTACTGCTATCTGCCGTTCATGGTGTTGCCGCTGTACGCCACGCTGGTCAAGCAGGACCACCGCCTGCTGGAAGCCGCCTACGACCTGGGCGCGCGGCCGTGGAAGGCGTTCTTGACCATCACCCTGCCGATGTCGCGCCCGGGCATCGTCGCCGGCTGCATGCTGGTGATGATTCCGGCGGTGGGCGAGTTCGTGATCCCGGAAATGCTCGGCGGCCCGGACACGCTGATGATCGGCCGGGTGCTGTGGGGCGAGTTCTTCAACAACCGCGACTGGCCGGCGGCCTCGGCGGTGGCGATCGCGATGCTGGCGCTGCTGATGGTGCCGATCCTGATCTTCAACCGCTACCAGCAGCGCCAGCTCGAAGGCGGTCAGGCGTGAGCGGCGCGGGCGCGCTGCGCGGCGGGCGGGTGCTGCGCTGGACGGTGCTGACCGGCGGCTTCGCCTTCCTGTACCTGCCGATCCTGCTGTTGATGGTGTATTCGTTCAATTCCTCCAAGCTGGCCACGGTGTGGGCCGGGTTCTCGACCAAGTGGTACGGTGAACTGCTGCGCGACCGGCAGATCCTGCAGGCGGCGTGGATCAGCCTGAAGGTCGCGTTCTGGACCGCCACCGCGGCGATGGTGATCGGCACGCTGGCGGCGATGGTGATGACCCGCTTCCGCCGCTTCCCCAGCAAGAGCCTGTTCGGCGCGCTGGTGACCGCGCCGCTGGTGATGCCGGAGGTGATCATCGGCCTGTCGATCATGATGATGCTGGTGTCGATGGGCGGGCTGATCGGCATCCCGCCCAAGGGCGTGACCGCGATCTGGGCCGCGCACGTCACCTTCACCCTGTCCTTCGTCACCGTGGTGGTGTCCTCGCGCCTGCAGGAACTGGACCGCTCGCTGGAAGAGGCGGCGATGGACCTGGGCGCGAACCGGCTCAAGGTGTTCTTCCTGATCACCTTGCCGATCATCGCGCCGGCGCTGGTGTCCGGCTGGCTGCTGGCGTTCACCCTGTCGCTGGACGACGTGGTGATCGCCAATTTCGTCGCCGGCCCCAATTCGACCACGCTGCCGATGACCGTGTTCTCCTCGGTGCGGATGGGGCTGAAGCCGAAGATCAACGCATTGGCCACGCTGATGGTGCTGGCGGTGTCGCTCGCCGCGTTCGTTGGCTGGTGGCTGATGGCGCGCAGCGAGAAGCGCCGCCAGCGCGACATCCAACTGGCGTTGCAGCAGGGCGGGTAGCGGAATCCGCGCTTTTCTGTAGGAGCGGCTTCAGCCGCGACATGAGCGCCGGAACGAAGCCGGCTGCGGGAAAGTCCTGTCGCGGCTGAAGCCGCTCCTACAAAGGCCGCCGCCTCTGGCCGCCGCGGAACGCTGTGGTCCACCGCGACCGCGCCATCGCCACGCCACCGCAACCTTCGCGGCGCTAGGCTGAGCGCACTATTTCCAGGAGTCCGTCGCGATGCCTCACGACACCGTCAATCCCGCCACCGGCAAGGTCGACTATTCCCTCGAACTGATGGACGCCGCCGCCGTCGAGCAGCGCCTGGCCTTGGCCGCGCAGGCGTTCCCGGCATGGGCGGCGACGCCGCTGCAACAGCGCGGCGCGCTGCTGCAGAAAGTCGGTGCGCAGCTGCGCGCACGCCGCGAGGAGATCCAGCGGCTGATGACCGCGGAGATGGGCAAGCTGCGCAAGGAAGCGCTGGCCGAGATCGACAAGTGCGCCGACGCCTGCGATTACTATGCCGAACATGCCGCGGACTACCTGCGCGACGTGCAGGTGGCCACCGATGCGCAGCGCAGCTACGTGCGCTACGAGCCGCTGGGCTGCGTGCTGGCGGTGATGCCGTGGAATTTCCCGATCTGGCAGGTATTCCGCTTCCTGGCGCCGGCGCTGATGGCCGGCAACGTGGCGTTGCTCAAGCACGCCAGCAACGTGCCGCGCTGCGCCGATGCGATCCAGGCGGCGCTGGCCGCCGCCGGCGTGCCGGCCGGCGTGTTCGACGTGCTGCACATCGACAACGACCAGGCCGCCGAGGTGCTGCGCGACCCGCGCATCGCCGCGGTGACGCTGACCGGCAGCGAGCGCGCCGGCCGCTCGATCGCCGCCAACGCCGGCGGGCAGCTGAAGAAGTGCGTGATGGAACTCGGCGGCAGCGATGCCTTCGTGGTGCTGGACGACGCCGACCTGGACACGACCGTGGCCGCGGCGGTGAAGTCGCGCTTCGACAATGCCGGGCAGACCTGCATCGCGGCCAAGCGCTTCGTAGTGGTGGACGCCATCGCCGACGAATTCGTGCGCCGTTTCGTCGCCGCCGCCGCCGAGCGCCGGCTCGGCGATCCACAGGACGAGGCGACCACGCTGGCGCCGCTGGCGCGGCAGGACCTGCGCGACGAACTGCACAAGCAGGTGCAGGCCAGCCTCGCCAAGGGCGCCACGGCGCTGCTCGGCGGCGCGCCGGATACCAGCACCCACGCCGGCTACCCGGCCACGATCCTGGACAACGTCGCGCCGGGCATGCCCGCCTACGACGAGGAACTGTTCGGCCCGGTCGCCGCGATCCTGCGCGTGGCCGACGAAGAAGAGGCGGTGCGCGTGGCCAACGACACCAGCTTCGGCCTGGGCGGCAGCGTGTGGAGCGCCGACCGCGATCGCGGCGAACGCGTCGCCCGTCAGCTGCAGTGCGGCGCCGCCTTCGTCAACGCCATCGTCAAGAGCGACGTGCGCCTGCCGTTCGGCGGCATCAAGCGCTCCGGCTTCGGCCGCGAACTGGCCGAGCACGGGATCCATGAGTTCATGAATATCAAGTCGGTGTATGTGGGGTGAGGCCGGGACCGGGGACCGGGGACCTGGGACCCGGAACGGCAAAAGCAAAGGCAAAAGCAGGTGGCTACCGCGTTACGCGCAGAGTTTCAGCCATCGCAAATCCCGCTTTTCCGGGTCCCCGGTCCCCGGTCCCCGGTCCCGGCCTCACAGCCACCGCGCCCGCTTGAACGCCAGATACATTCCCACGCAGACCACGGCCACGCCGCCGATCATCAGCGGGTAGGCCCAGGGCCATTCCAGTTCCGGCATCAGCTTGAAATTCATGCCGTACCAGCTGGTGATCAGGGTCGGGGCGGCGAGCAGGGCGGCCCAGGCGCCGAGGCGCTTGACCGTCTCGCCCTGGGCCAGGGTCACCAGCGACAGGTTCACGCTCAGCGCGGTGCCGAGCATCTCGCGCAAGGTGTCGATGGCCTCGTTGGTGCGCACCGCGTGGTCTAGCACGTCGCGCAGGTACAGCCGCACTTCGTCGGGAATCAGCGGCCCGGGATTGCGCTTGAGGTGCGAGAGCACGTCCTGCAGCGGCGCCACGCCCAGACGCATCTGGTTGAGCTCGCGCTTGAGTTCGTACAGGCGGATCGCGGTGTCGCGCCGGTAGGCCTCGGCGAAGATGTCCTTCTCCAGGCGCTCCAGGCTCTGCCGGAATTCGTCCAGGATCGGCTGGTAGTTGTCGACGATGTAGTCCAGCACCGCGTACAGCGCGTAGGACGGCCCGAGCTGCATCAGCGCCTTCTCGCGTTCCAGCCGCTCGCGCACCGGCGCGTACGGCAGCGAGGCGCCGTGGCGCACGGTCAGCAGGAAGCGCGCGCCGAGGAAGGCGTGGGTCTCGCCGTAGACGATGCGCTCGTCGATCACCTGCGCGGTGTGCACCGCCAGAAACAACGAATTGCCGTAGGCCTCGACCTTGGGCCGCTGGTGCGCCATGCGCGTGTCTTCGATCGCCAGGTCGTGCAGCTGGAATTCTTCCTGCAGCTTCTGCAGCACGTCGTCGCCGGGCTCGTACATGCCGACCCAGACGAAGCCGTCGTCTTCGGCCAGCACGTCGCTGATCCGCTCCAGGGCGATGTCGTGGCGGCGGCCGTGGCCGTCGTAGTGCACGCAGTTGATGACGCAGGCGGGGTTTTCGGGGACAGAGGCCATGGGCGGGAATCGTGCGCGGGCGGGATCAGCGCTGCAAGCGGCGCCGCGTGAACGCCCAGGCCAGTGCCGCATGCACCGGCAGCAGCAGGGCGATCCACTGCAGGTTGAACTGCGGCTGCAGCATCGACAGCCAGTGGATCAACAGCGCCGCGCCGGCCAGCGCGACCACCGTCCACAGCAGCACGCCGAACCAGCGCCCGGGCTGGCGCCCGCGCAGCAGCGTCACCGCGCCGGCCAGCAGCGGCAGGCACAGCGGGTCGAGCAGCAGCAGGTTGCGATTGGCCCAGGCCGCGCGGTGGTCGCTGAAGCCCCACAGATACAGCAGCACGCCGCCGCCGAGCGCGCACAGCAGCCAGAACGGCAGGGCAAGCGCCGCCAGCCGGCGCGGCCGCCGCGCCAGCGCGAGCACGCCGGCGGCGACCAGCAGCCCGGCCAGCAGCCACGGCCACCAGTGCCGCAGTCGTTCCTTCGGTTCCGGCGCCAGCCGCTGCGGCAACACCTGCTGGCGCGCCTGCACCAGCGGGCGCCCGGCGCGGTTGCGCACTTCGCCCAGGCTCTCGGCCAGGCGCATCGGCACGAACGCCTCTTCCCAGCGCGACAGCGGCTTGTCCGCGAACGGGCCCAGGCCCAGGTCGAAGCCCAGCCACATCCACGGCGCCGGCGAGGCAAGGCGCACCGATTCGCTGCGGTAGGTGTTGCCGCGCGAACGCCCGGACAGCTGCGCGTGCAGCGCGCCGTCCAGCGCCCGGTCCAGCGCGTCGCGGACCATGGTGGCGCAGTTGGCGGTGTAGTAGTCGTAGCGGTAGCGCGCGTTCTCCGGACGCGCGCGCCAGGTCAGCGCGGCCTGCAGCGCGCGCGCCTGCGCCGGTTCCATGTCCAGCCACTGGATGTCCACGCCGCGGCCGGCGTCGCGGTACTGCGCCAGGTCCTCCTGCAGCGGCAGGGCGACCAGGTAATACATCATGTCGCCGGCGGCGAAGCGGCTGACGAAGTCCGGTTCGCTGGGGTCGAAGAAGCCGAAGTTGTACGAGGTCGCCTGGCCGCTGCGCGGGTCCACCACCACGATCGCGTCGTGGCCGAAGCGTTCGAAGAACACCTCGCCCGGCTGCATCGTGGCCACGCCGATGCGCGGCGCCGGCGCATCGGCGTCCGCGTCGGGCGCAGCGGCGACCGGCGCCGTGGCGGGCGCCAGCGCCGGCGGCGCGGCCAGATCGGTGCCGGCCTGCGCGAACGCCAGCGCCGCGCAGCAGGCCAGCAGCGTGCCCAGCAGCCAGTGCGGCCAGCCGCGTGCCGGCAGGCGCTGCGAACGAGAGGGGATCAAGCGTCTTCCTGCGGGCCGGGCGGCAGGATGGTGACGTGGAACGCCTGCACCCGGCGCGCGTCGGCGCGGGCCACGCGGAACGCGAAGCGCCCCAGGGTCAGTTCCTCGCCGGTTTCCGGCAGATGGCCGATGGCCTCGGTGACCAGGCCGCCGACGGTGTCGTAGTCGTCGTCGGGGAAGTCGGCGCCGAAGCGCTCGTTGAAATCCTCGATCGGGGTCAGCGCGTCGACCACGTACTGGCCGTCGGCCTGCGCGGCGATCAGCGAGGCCTCGTCCTCGGCGTCGTCGTGCTCGTCGTCGATCTCGCCGACGATCTGCTCCAGCACGTCCTCGATGGTGACCAGCCCGGCGACACCGCCGTACTCGTCGACCACGATCGCCATGTGGTTGCGCGAGAGCCGGAACTCCTTGAGCAGCACGTTGAGCTTCTTCGACTCGGGGATCAGCACCGCCGGGCGCAGCAGTTCGCGCACCGTGCCGGGGCCGTGGTCGGCGACCACGCCGCGCAGCAGGTCCTTGGCCAGCAGGATGCCGAGGATGTCGTCCTTGTTCTCGCCGTGCACCGGGAAGCGCGAATGGCCGGATTCGACCACCTGCTTCATCAGGTCGAGGAAGCGCGCTTCGGCGGACAGGGAGACCATCTGCGAGCGCGAGACCATCACGTCGCCGACGGTGAGTTCGGACACCGACAGCGCGCCTTCCATCATGCGCAGCGTATCGGCGGCGATCAGCCCGTCGTGCTGGGCGTCGCGCAGCACCTCGACCAGGTCGTCGCGGGTGTGCGGGTCGCCGGAGAAGACCGAGCTCAGGCGTTCCAGCCAGCCGCGGCGTTTTTCGTGGGTTTCCGGAGGGGAGCTACTAGAGTCGTCTTCTGACATGTTCTGTGGATACGGCACCCGGTCTGCCGGGCGATGTGCGCAAGTCTAGCAGGGCCAATGGGACAGAGCCGCGACGCCGGCGGCGGTCGTCGCGGCGTCCATGGGGACGCTCAGCCGCCGGTGGCGGGCGTGTGCAGCGGGTCCGGCGCGGGCGCGGCGTTAGGGTCCTCGGGCAGGTCCAGGCTGTAGCTGCAGCCGGCCAGGGTCTTGCCCGGATGCGACTTCACCGTGGACAGGCTGAGGATGATCGATTCGATCATCGGCTCGCCGGTCTTCGGATCGGTCACGTCGCGGCTGACCACTTCGCGGCCGAACATCGCCTTTTCCGGAGTATCCACCGCCGCTTCCAGCTGCAATTGCGTGGCCAGCGGGCGCGGATCGGCCAGGTCCAGGATCGCCATCACGCTGGCGCCGGCCACCGCGATGCGCGTGGTGCTGTGGCCGAACACCTGGATCGGCCGCACCAGCTCGTACTCGCTCATGAACAGGTTGGATTGCGGCAGCGGCCGCCAGCCCTGCGCCACGGCCTTCAACGGATCAGCCAGCAGCGGCCCCAGCGCGGCGAAGTCGGCCACGCGCTGGCGGCATTCCAGCAGCGCCGGCAGGTCGATCGTGGGCGTGGGTGCGGGCGCAGGTGCGGCGGCCGCGGGAAGCGCGGACACGAGCGCGAGCAGAACGAGCGATGGATGGATCAACGCGTTGGACCTCGGGCCGGGGAACGGGGCAGGGCGGCACAGCGGCCGCGCGGCAACGTTAACGTCCGCGCCGGCACTTGACCAGCGCACCCGATCCAGCGGATGGGCCGCGGCAGCTCTGCATAGATACGCGGATGTCGAGCCGATGCAGGGCCAGCCGCAGCTGGACGCACTATTCGCCAGCGACGACCCGCAGGTGGCGGTATCGAGGCGAGCACAGCATGGCCGCCGGCGCGCCACGGCGGCTCATCCGCCACGCGCGGGCGTGTCGTCCTCGCTTTGGCGATGACCCTGCCATGCATCGGTATGCACGGCGTGGCGACCTGGAAGGAGGCTATGCCTCAGCCAGCGCCAGGCGCTGGTCAGCGTCAGCAGCGCGGCAACGAAAAAGAGTGCGGAACCTGCGCCGAACACGAGATGGACATCGATCTGCTGTCCGAGCTGACGGCAGCTCAACCAGGCGCCGAGCGACAGCGGGAACAGCAGCGCGACCCGCCCGGCGCGGGCGCCGACGCGTACCCGGCCGCTGTCGGCATCCCGGTGCCGGCGCAGGTACCACCAGCGCCACGCGCCGGGTGTGGTGGCCAGCACCAGCAACGCCAGCGCGCCCAGCCAGGGCAGCAGTTCCTCGGCCAGGCTGCCGCTGCCCGCGAACAGGGGCGCGGGACGGATCAGCGCCAGATACGCATAGCCGGCTAGGCCGGCAGCCCACAGCGCGGCGGCGACGCCGTGCAGGCGTGCCATCCCGGTGCGCGGGCCGGCGTGGGCGGTTGGTGCTGGTGCCTGCATCCGTGTATCTCCCGGTCCAAAAAAGCCCGCCGTGCGGCAGGGATCAGCCTTCCGCGGCGTAGGGATCGTCCACGCCCAGGTCGGCCAGGATCTCGCGCTCCAGTTGCTCCATCGCGTCGGCCTCCTTGTCGTCCTCGTGGTCCCAGCCGAGCAGGTGCAGCACGCCGTGCACGGTCAGGTGCGCATAGTGGGCGTTGAGCGCCTTGCCCTGTTCGGCGGCTTCGCGCGCCACCACCGGCGCGCAGATCACCAGGTCGCCGAGCAGCGGCAGCTTGACTCCCTTGGGCAGGCCTTCGGGCAGCTCGGCCGGGAAGCTGAGCACGTTGGTGGCGTAGTCCTTGCCGCGGTAGTGGTGGTTCAGCGAACGGCCTTCCTTGGCGTCGACCAGGCGGATCGCCAGGTCGGCTTCGCGGATGCGGCCCTTCAGCGCCGCGGCGACCCATTTGCGGAAGCTCGCCGCCGCCGGCAAGCCGGCGCGGGGCAGGGCGTAGCTGACGCCGACATCGAGGCGGACCGGACCTTTGGTCATGGCGATACGGCAGTTCGCAGCGGACAGGAGCCGACAGTATCGCGCGTGCGGCGCTTCACCGCGACGTCCAGTCGTCGGCGGCGTAGACGATCTCGACCATGTCGGCTGTGCCGGCGTCGCGATCGACGCCGGCATCCTTGGCCGAGCGATGGCAGTTGAAGCCCTGGTGGGTCCTGGTTTGGCGCACCAGCGCCACGGCGCCCTGCTCGGGCGTGGCGTCGGGGTCGAGATAGATCGTCGCGTCAGCGCATCCGCCGACGTTGGCCACCTGGATGGCCGGGACCAGCGTGCGCGCGACCCGGTCGGCGAGGGCGTCGAAGGCGTCCTGCGCCATGCTGGACTGCGCGGCGGACACGCGCACCTTGAAGTAGTACAGCTGTTTGTAGAACAGGTAGCCGCTGGACCGCAGCGGCATGCCGGTGGACGACAGCTGCATGCTGAGCCGCAGTCTTTCCCCTGTCGTCCGCTCGGTTTCGGCGATGGCCGCCAGCACCGCGGCATCGATGTCGTTGGCGGGCTCGGGAGCCGGATCGGTGCTGCCGCCCAGCACGAACGGTGCATGGTCCAGTTCGTCCAGACGTGAATAGGTGCCCTGCGTCACTGCCGACGCCAGGTCGCGACGAAACGCGACCAGACCATCATCGAGCGCCGTGGCCGGATCCAGCCGCCCGGCCGGATAGACGAAGACATCGATCACTAGGTCCGGCTGGTCCGCCATCGCGTAGTGGAAGCCGACGCCCGCAAGTTTGGCGGCCGGATCGTACTTGCTGCGGGTGAGCGAGAGCCCGTCCACCGCTTTCGGCGCGATCACATAGCTGCTTTCGACGTAGGCGCGCGCTGGGGCGGGCGGTTGCTTCGGTTTGGCGGACGCTGCACCGGACACCATGACCAGCAGACAGGCAGACAACAGCGCGCAACAACGGAACATGGCACTTCCCCAAGTGCGGAACGTGGCGACAGTGTAGGTGAGCGCGCGCTCAGGTCCGAGCGGGGCGCAGGGCTGGCCGGCGTCGGTGCTGGGCGGCAGGATCAGGTGACGCACTCGATCAGCATCAGCAGCGGCGGTCCGCCGGCAGCCACGCGGTAGGCGGCGTGGCCCATCGGCCCGTGCCGGCACTGCGGGTTGCTGCGCCTGACTTCGATCGCGGCGGCCAGGCCTGGCGGTGCGGTGGTCCACACCGCGGCGCGTCCGCTTTCCAGCAGGCGTCCGACCAGGTACATGCCGTCGGCAGGCACCTGCCTGCGGTCGACGAGGGTGCAGCCGAACCGGTCGCGTTGGTCGCTGGCGATGGCCAGCAACGTCTGCGCGCGCCCGCCTGCGATCCAGGCCTGTCGCTGCGTTTCGTCTTCCGGTGCGGTGGCCGAGGCGCGTCGGCCCTGGACGGCGCGCATGAGTTCGTTGCCCGGCAGGCTGATGGTCGCCTGTTCGACCGCGATCGACAGGCACGGCGGCGCCATGCTCTGGGCGATGGCGATACGCCGCGGCGTTTCCGGGTCCGCGCTGGAGATCTGGGCCTGACCGACGTCGCTGCAGGCCGCGCCGAGCAGGGCGGCCAGCGCGACGTCCGGCCAGCGCGGCGTCACGCCGCCGGGCCGGTCAGCTTGTCGGTGAGATCGCGCTTTTCGTAGGCGTTGACGATGCGCGCCACCAGCGGATGGCGCACCACGTCGCGCGCCTCGAAGAAGGTGAAGCTGACGCCCTCGACTTCGTGCAGCACCTCGATCGCATCGCGCAGGCCGGACTTGACGTGCTTGGGCAGGTCGATCTGGGTCAGGTCGCCGGTGACCACCGCGGTGGAGCCGAAGCCGAGCCGGGTCAGGAACATCTTCATCTGCTCGATGGTGGTGTTCTGCGCCTCGTCCAGGATCACGTAGGCATCGTTGAGCGTGCGGCCGCGCATGTAGGCCAGCGGCGCGATCTCGATGACGTTCTTCTCCAGCAGCTTGACCACTTTTTCCACGCCGAGCATCTCGTACAGCGCGTCGTACAGCGGACGCAGGTAGGGGTCGACCTTCTGGCTCAGGTCGCCCGGCAGGAAGCCGAGCTTCTCGCCGGCTTCCACCGCCGGGCGCACCAGGATCAGGCGCTGCACGCGCGATTCGTTCAGCGCCTCGACCGCGCTGGCCACCGCCAGGAAGGTCTTGCCGGTGCCGGCCGGGCCGATGCCGAAGTTGATGTCGTGGGTGGTGATCTGGTGCAGGTACTTGGCCTGGTTGGCGCCGCGGCCGCGCACGGTGCCGCGCTTGACCTTGATCGCCACTTCCTGCGGTTCGTAGGCGCGCTGCGCGACGCGGTCGACATTGGCCTGGTTCAGCCGCAGGTGGATGGCCTGGTCGTCGAATACGACGCTGTCGGCCTCGGCGTACAGCGCCTGCAGCAAGGTCTCCGCGGCGGCGACCGCGGTGGCCGGGCCAGTGACCCGGTACACGTTGCCGCGGTTGGAGATCTCCACGCCCAGGCGCAGTTCGATCTGGCGCAGGTGCGCGTCGAACGGCCCGGCCAGGTTGGCCAGGCGTTCGGTGTCGGCGGGTTCCAGGGTGAAATCGCGTTGTGCGGGGATGGTCATCGAGGTTCGTCCGCGGCGCGCAATGCGACGCCAGCGTCGTTGGATAGGGACGCAGAGCGTAGCGCGCGTGGCTGTGAAGGAACAGGCGACGCGCGCTGCGTCGCAACGTCGCCGTGCCGTCCGGCAGGAAAAACAATGCGATCGCGGCGGTCGCGAATACGGCAGCGCGCCGCACGCCAAGCGTGGCGGTGCAGCGGAAAGATGCGCCGCCGCGGCCTGCGCGCAGGCGCTTGCGTCAGCGGCCGGCGACCGGCGCTGGACCCGGCGACAGGTTGCCTGCGAACAACCACTCTCCCGGACACGGATCCGGGTCGGCGGGATCGTCGGGGTCGGCCAGCGTGTCCAGCGCCAGTCCGGCCGGCAACAGTGTCGCCGGCAACGCGGCGCGGCTGCATCCCCAGCGGAACGGCTCGCCGCTCCAGCGCAGCCAGCGCCGCAGCCAGGGGCGCGCGTGCAGGAAATTCGCGTGGCCGTCGCCGCGCGTCTGCATCGTGGTGGCGATGCAGCGCGCCCGCCGCAGCAACCCGGCCAGCCCATGCAGCAGCCGGATCGCCGCCGGCGCGGGCAGATACATCAGGACGCCCTCGGCGATCACCAGCGTGGGCGCGTCGGGGTCGAACTGCGCGGCGTCGGCGAGCGAAGCCGGTAGCGACGCCTGCGCCAGATCCAGCACCACGAAGTGCAGGCGCGGTTGCTCGATCCCCAGCGACGCCAGCGCGCGCTGTTTGATCGCGATCCCATGCGCCAGATCGACTTCGTAGACACGCAGGTGCGGGATGCGGTCCGCCAGTTCCGCACCCAGCGCATCGAACCCGGCGCCGAGAATCACCACCTGCCGCATTCCGTCGGCGCAGGCACGTTCGGCCCAGGCGCGGATCCGACGCTTGCGCCATGCGTAGTGCGCACCGATCCCTGGCAGCAGCGCGTACTCGAGCCAGCGCAGCACGCAACGCCCCAGCCGCGTGCCGGTCGCACGCAGCAGGGCGTTGCCGGCGCCGCCGCCGTGCTGCAGGCAGGCCGCGGCCACGCGTGCGTTCCATGCCGACGCCGGCGCGCCAGCGCGCGCCTGCAGCACGGCCGCCGCCGCGAGCACCTGTGCGGTGGACAGCCGCGGCATGTCAGCGGCGCGCCGCAGCAATGTGGCGGTACCAATCGCTGCGCCACAGCCCGCGCGGATCGAATTCGCGCTGGGCGGCGAGGAATGCGTCGATGCGCGGATGCGCGGCCTGCAGCTGCGCGGCCGTGGCCCAGCGATGGTAGGTCAGGTAGTAGCTGCCGCCGAAGTGCAGCGCATCGTCGATCAGTGCGCGGAACGCGTCGGCGGCCTGCGCGAGGCCCGCCGGGTCGTGCGCCACGTGCAGGTTGAAGACGATGCAGGCCCAGTTCTCGCGTGCCCAGCACAGCACGCTGGTGGGGTCGGGTTCGATCAGGCGCACCGTGCCGTAGACCGGGTGCGCGGCGCAGCGGCGCAGGCTGTCCGCGGCGCGGGCCATGAACCCGGGCAGGCATGCGCGCGGCACATAGAGTTCGGTGATCATGTCCGAGCCGCGATGGCCCAGGCTGCGATCCACCGCCGCGTGGTAGTCGTCGAGATAGACGCCGCTTTGCTGGGTATCGCAGTGATAGTGCTGGCCGTCGGTGGCCAGGTAGAAATTGGCGTATTCGTCGAACGCGCGCGAGGGCGCGGTATGCGCCAGCCCCAGCAGCCGGGCGAAATCGTCGGCCTGCAGCTGCACGGGTGCGGCGACCGCCGCGGCCGGCGCCGGGTAGTAGCACGACAGCACGCCCAGATCGAGGAAGTCGGCGCTGGCCGGATCGATCGCGAACTGGAAATCGCCGTAGCACGCGCCATCGGCGATCGCCTGCGCGAACGCCTGCGGCAGGCCGCCCACCCGCTGCAGGCGCACGCGCCGCTGCAGCACCCGGCGCGGCGTCAGCCGCAGGGTGAGTCGCACGACCAGGCCGAACAGCCCATAGCCGCCGGCGGCCAAGGCGAACAGCTGCGGTTGCGCGTGGCGGCTGGCATGCACCAGGCGGCCGGACGCGTCGATCAGCGTCACCGCTTCGACGTCCTCGACGAACGGCGCATAGCGCAGCCCGCGGCCGTGCACGTTCGCGGCGAAGGCGCCGCCGAGGCTGAAGTCGTCGGCGCCGGTCTGCTTCTGCCGAATGGTCCAGCCGCGTGCGTTGCCGGGATGCTGGCGCAGCCACGCCAGCAGCGCCGGCCAGCGGATGCCGGCTTCGACGGTCAACAACCCGCGCTCGGCATCGAATGCGAGCACCCGGTCCAGCGCCGAGGTGTCCAGCACGCAGCCGTGCGTCAGGAACTGCTGGCCGCCCATGGCGTGGCGGGCGCCGGCGGCGATGAGGCTGCGGCCGGCGTGGGCGCAGGCACGCACCATCGCCACCGCCTCCGCTTGCGTGGCCGGAGCCAGCAGGCGCACGGGTGTGGCGTTGAGCCGCGAATGCACGTCGTTGAGCAGTCGTTCGCCGCGTTGGGCGTGGCGCAGGAGTGAGGACGATGACATGGGCTGGAGGCGAATGAGGAGGCCGGGCGAACGTGGCAGCGGGTATTGCCAGGCGCAACCGTGGCAATCGAGGTATCGCCATGTGATACCGTGCGTCGCACCCGCCACGACGATGCGCCCATGCTCGAACGCGAACGTCTGCTCGCTGCGCTGAAGCAACTGCTGAAGGAGCGCGGTTGGCGCTATGCCGATCTGGCCGCCGCGGTCGGCGTGTCCGAGCCGACGATCAAGCGCATCCTCTCGACCGGGCGCATGGATCTGGACCGGCTGGAGCGCATCTGCGAGGTCCTGGAGATCGATTTCTTCGAACTGGCGCGCGCGGCCAGCGGCACCCGACAATCGCGGCGCCTGCTCAGCCTGCGCCAGGAGCAGGCGCTGGCCGATGCGCCGCGGCTGATGATGGTCTTCCACCTGTTGTGCCAGGGCTGGCGCAGCGAGGCGATCGCCACCGACTACGGGATGACGCATGCCGAGCTGGTGCAGTTGCTGGCGCGCCTGGACCGGGTCGGCCTGATCGAGCTGCTGCCGGGCGACCGCACGCGCCTGCGGGTGGCGCGCGACTTTTCCTGGCGCGACGACGGTCCGGTGCGGGCGCGTTACCTGGGGGCCGCCAGCCGGGAGTTCATGCAGGACGCGTTCGATGCACAGCAGGCGCTGCTGGCGCTGGAGGTTCGCGAACTGGGCGATGCGTCGATCGCCGCGTTGCGGCGCAAGCTGGAACGGCTGGTGGTCGAATTCCGCGAGGCGGCGGACGTGGATGTCAGCCTGCCGCACGAACGCCGGCGCAGCGTCGGCATGCTGGTGGCGATGCGGCCGTGGGTGTTCTCGCTGGCCGACAGCCTGCGCGTGGCCGACACGCCCGTCGCCGCCACGCCGGTGCGCGGCGGTCGTCGGCGCGCCAGGGCGACGTAGCGCGTTTGTCGCCTGTGCCGGCGTTGTATACGCAGGCGCGGTCTTGCAGTTCCCGGCCCACGCCGGACCCATGAATCAGCGAATCGGCCTGCTGCGCTATCGGCGACGCGGGCTGCGCCATGCGGCCGGCACTCGCGCCGGCCGGTTGCGACACCGCGGCAGCCTAGATGCCAGCCGCCGTATCAATCGCCGCAATGCGCCCGCGCAGCGAATTGCTCAACGCCTCGGTGATCGCCACATCGACGAACTGGCCGATCAGGCGCGGATCGCCGGGGAAGTTCACCGAGCGCATGTTCTCGGTCTTGCCGGTCAGTTCGGCCGGGTTCTTCTTCGACGGGCCTTCGACCAGCACCGTCTGCACGCTGCCGACCATGCCTTGCGAGATCTGCAGCGAGTGCGCGTTGATGTGCGCCTGCAGCCGCGCCAGGCGCGCGTGCTTGACCGCATCGGGCGTGTCGTCTTCCAGATCGGCCGCTGGCGTGCCGGGGCGCCGCGAATAGATGAAGGAGAAGCTCTGGTCGAAGCCCACGTCCTCGATCAGCTTCATGGTCTTGTCGAAGTCGGCGTCGGTCTCGCCGGGGAAGCCGACGATGAAGTCCGAGCTGATTGAGATGTCCGGGCGCACCGCGCGCAGCTTGCGGATCTTCTGCTTGAACTCCAGCGCGGTGTAGCCGCGCTTCATCGCGCTGAGGATGCGGTCGCTGCCGGCCTGCACCGGCAGATGCAGGTAGTTGGCCAGCTGCGGCACGTCGCGGTAGGCGTCGACCAGCGAATCGCTGAACTCCAGCGGGTGCGAGGTGGTGAAGCGGATGCGGCCGATGCCGTCGATCTGCGCGATGCTGCGGATCAGCAGGCCCAGGTCGGCGTACTGCGGCTGCTCGCCGGCCTCGGCATCGGCGTACGGCCCGCGGTAGGCGTTGACGTTCTGGCCGAGCAGGTTGATCTCGCGCACGCCCTGCGCGGCCAGCTGCGCCACTTCCACCAGCACGTCCTCGAACGGGCGGCTGATCTCCTCGCCGCGGGTGTAGGGCACCACGCAGAACGAGCAGTACTTGGAGCAGCCCTCCATGATCGATACGAACGCCGACGGCCCTTCGGCGCGCGGTTCCGGCAGGCGGTCGAACTTCTCGACCTCGGGGAAGCTGATGTCCACCTGCGACTTGCCCGATTCGCGCCGCGCGCGGATCAGCTCCGGCAGGCGGTGTAGGGTCTGCGGGCCGAACACCAGGTCCACGTACGGCGCGCGCTTGACGATCGCCTCGCCCTCCTGCGAGGCCACGCAGCCGCCGACGCCGATGATCACCGGCTTGCCGCCGGCCTTGAGCGCCTTCCAGCGGCCGAGCTGGCTGAACACCTTCTCCTGCGCCTTCTCGCGGATCGAGCAGGTGTTGACCAGCACCACGTCGGCTTCTTCGGGGTTGTCGGTCAGCTCCAGGCCCTCGGCGGCGGCGAGCACGTCGGCCATCTTGGCCGAGTCGTACTCGTTCATCTGGCAACCGTGGGTCTTGATGTACAGCTTGCCGCGCACCGGCAAGGCAGCGGTCGGCGTGCCGGCGGAGGGCAGGGGATGCAGGGCGGTCCCGGTCATGGCGCTTAATCCAGGCGGGTGGAAAGGGAAGCCGGCTAGTCTACCCGCGCCGGCTGCCCCGCGCAGGCGGCTCAGGCCTCGGCGGCCGCGTCGATCGCCTGCGCGCGCTGTACCGCCGGCCGCGCCGCCATGCGTTCGACATAGGCGCGGGTCGGCGCCGGCGGGTCCATCAGGCCGAAGCCGATCATCCAGCCCAGCGCGCTGCCCCACAGCACGTCGGCCGCGGTGCAGCGCTCGCCGAGCAGGTAGTCGCCGCGCGCCAGCTGGTCGTCGACCACGCCCATCACCGTGTCGCAGTCGGCGTAGGGCGACAGCATCCGCGGCGGCGCCTCGCGCTTGAGCGCGCGGTCGAGCACCGCCGGCTCGAACGCCGAGCCGTAGAACGCCAGCCAGCGCAGGTAGGGGCCGCGGCGCGGATCGCCCATCGCCGGGGCCAGCCCGGCCTCGGGGTACAGGTCCGCCAGGTACTGGTAGATCGCCACCTGTTCGGTGATCGGCGACCCCAGGTGCACGATCGCCGGGACCTTGCCCATCGGGTTGATCGCCAGGTATTCCGGCGCCAGTTGCTCGCCCTTCTGCAGGTCCAGGCGTTCGATCGCATAGTCGGCGCCCAGTTCCTCGAGCAGGATCAGCACGCCCTTGGAGCGCGATTTGGGGTTGTGGTACAGGGTGACGCGACGGTCGGCGGTGGGCATGTCGGGCTCCTTGGCGGTGAGCGCTCATGCTAGGCCGTATTGCGGACGGATCGTGTCCGCAATACGGTGGCGCGATGGCTTCCCCCGCGTCCCGCATGCTGCGCCTGATCGCCCTGTTGCAGACCCGCCGGGTCTGGCCGGGCGCCGAGCTGGCCGAGCGCCTGGGCGTGGACCGGCGCAGCCTGCGCCGCGACGTCGAGCGCCTGCGCGGCCTGGGCTATCCGGTGCGCGCCTCGTCCGGCGTCGGCGGCGGCTACCAACTGGCGGCCGGCGCGCAGATGCTGCCGCTGCTGTTCGAAGAGGACGAGGCGGTGGCGGTCGCGGTGGCGCTGCGCGCGGCCGCGGCGAGCATGAGTGGGCTGGAGGATACGGCGCTGCGGGTGCTGGCCAAGCTGGATCCGCTGTTGCCGGCGCGGGTGCGGCAGCGCGCCGGCGCGCTGCATGCGGTGACCGTGTCGCTGGGGCACGACCTCGCGGTGCCGGACTCCCGCCTGCTGATCGGCATCGCCGGCGCTTGCCGCGACCGGCGCCTGCTCGGGTTCGGCTACCGCGACCACCAGGGCCAGGCCAGCCAGCGCTGCGTCGAGCCGCTGCGCCTGATCAACTACGGGCGCCGCTGGTACCTGCTGGGTTGGGACCGCGACCGGGCCGACTGGCGCACGTTCCGGGTCGACCGCATCGACGCGCCGCTGCATCTCGGCGAGACGGTCGCGGCGCGGCTGCCGCCGCGCGATCCGGCGACGATGGTGCGCGAGGCGATCAGCTTCGCGCCGTTCCCGGTGCAGCTGCGGGTGCGCCTGCGCGGCGATCCGGCCGAGCTGGCCGCGCGCATCCCGCCGTGGTGCGGAGTGCTGGAGGTGGGCGAGGACGGCGATTGCCGGCTGGCGATGGGCGCCGAGTCGCCGGCCTGGCTGGCGGCGGAACTGCTGACGCTGGGGGTTCCGTTCGAACTGATCGACGGGCAGGCGCTCCGGCCGGCGCTGCTGGCGGCGTTGCGCGACGCGGCGGCCTGCATCGGCGAGGAGGCGCCATGACGGGGCGCGGCGCGCTGCCGTCGATGCGGGCGCCGGCGAGGCGGGCGGGCAGAGTGACCAGTCCGGCGCGGCGCGACGTGGGTGGTCCGCGACTTCGGTGCCGGCCGCGGCGACATGCATACGGGGCGGCTGCAGCCTTGATCGGTGAAGGGCTCGGCACAGGGCGGCGGTATCGGCCGTGCGGCATCGGGCACCCCCGTCCCGCTGCCGGCCGGGCTTCGGCGAACGGGTCGCCGATCCCGGTAGCGGCGGCACGCACTTGGCAAGTGCCGGCGAAGTTGGGACACTCGCCGCCATGAAGGGGATGGTGGGGCTTCTGGGGCTGGCAATCGTCACGCTGTCGGCTACGCCGGCCAGCGCCGGCACCCTATACAAGTGCGTCGGCGGCGATGGCGTGCCCAGCTACGTCAGCAAGCGCGTGGCCGGCGCCAGCTGCAGCGTGGTCAGCCGTTACGTGCCCGATCGCCGTGCCGTGCGCGCTGCGCCTGCGCCTGCCGCGGCGTCCGTTTCCGCCGAGCGCGCGCCCAGCCGTGGCGTCATCGCCCTGGCCACGCCGCAGTCCGGCGGCCCGGCCACCATCATCAGCACCCCGGTCGCGGCACCGGCGGCGGTCGCCGCCAGTGTGGCGCCGACGCGGGTGGCGCCCGTGCCTGCGGGCAATGGCGCCGCGCCGCGGCGGGTGGTCAGCGGTCAGGTCTATTCCTATATGAAGGACGGCGTGCGCCACTACACCAGCGCGCGGCCGACCCAGGTCGCCAGTCTCGGCGCGGTGCGCACCATCCACTACAGCTTCATCGAGACCTGCTACGCCTGCGCCAATCCCGGGCTCAACTTCGGCGCGGTGCGGTTGAACACCACCGCCTACCAGAGCGAGATCGCCGCCGCCGCGCGCGAGTACGGGGTCGACGAGGCGGTGGTGCGCGCGATCATCCATGCCGAGTCGGCGTACAACCCGATGGCGCTGAGCCGCGCCGGCGCGCAGGGCCTGATGCAGCTGATGCCGCCGACCGCGCGCCGCTTCGGGGTCAGCGATTCGTTCGATGCGGCGCAGAACATCCGCGGCGGCGTGCAGTACCTGGCCTGGCTGTTGAAGCGCTTCAACGGCAACCTGACCCTGGCTGCCGCCGGCTACAACGCCGGCGAGGGCGCGGTGGACAAGCATGGCGGGGTGCCGCCGTACAGCGAGACGCAGCGCTACGTGCAGCGCGTCGGCTTGCTGGCCGACCGCTACCGCGGCGTGCTGGCGACGGCGCATTGAGTCATTCCGTTGCCTGCGCGACGATGCATTGTCTGCGCGTTGACGGTTCCGCTACACTGCAGTGGATTTTATGCGGCTCGACCCCCACCGAGCCGCTGGCAGCCTCACGCTACCCAATCAAAAATCGGAGTGCCGGATGGCCAACGATGGGGTCAACGATTCTGTAAATGCAGGACGCCGCCGCTTTCTCACCGCCACTACGGCGGTGGTGGGCGCGGTTGGAGCAGGTTTCGTCGCGGTTCCTTTCATCAAGTCGTGGAACCCCAGCGCCAAGGCCAAACTGGCCGGCGCGCCGGTCACCGCGGACATCAGTGCGTTGCAGGAAGGCCAGCGCCTGATCCTGGAGTGGCGCGGTCAGCCGATCTGGATCGTCAAGCGCTCCAAGGCGATCCTGGATGCGCTGCCGACGCTGGATGGGCGGCTCAAGGACCCCAAGTCCGAGGTCACCGACCAGCAGCCGGCCTACATCAAGGGCGAGGGCCGTTCGATCAAGCCCGATATCTCGGTGCTGGTCGGGCTGTGCACGCACCTGGGCTGCTCGCCGGAGATGGTCGCCGAGATCCGCCCCGAGCCCTACGATCCGGAATGGAAGGGCGGCTATTTCTGTCCCTGCCACAAGTCGCGCTTCGACATGGCCGGGCGCGTGTTCCAGGGCGTGCCGGCGCCGATCAACCTGCTGGTACCCCCGCATCACTACCAGGACGACAACACGCTGATCATCGGCGTCGATCCGAGTGCGTCCGCGAAGGGGGCCGCCTAAGCCATGGCTGACAATATCCTTACCCGCACCGCGGGCAACGTGTTCGGCTGGGTCAACGAGCGCGCGCCGGGGCTGATGCCGTTCTACCGCAAGCACGTCAGCGAGTACTACGCGCCGAAGAACTTCAACATCTGGTACTACTTCGGTTCGCTGGCGATGGTGGTGCTGGTCAACCAGATCGTCACCGGCATCTTCCTGACGATGCACTACAAGACCAGCGCGGCCGAGGCGTTCAACTCGGTCGAGTACATCATGCGCGACGTCGAGTGGGGCTGGCTGATCCGCTACATGCACTCCACCGGCGCCTCGCTGTTCTTCATCGTGGTGTACCTGCACATGTTCCGCGGCCTGCTCTACGGCAGCTACAAGAAGCCGCGCGAGCTGGTGTGGATCCTGGGCATGCTGATCTACCTGGTGCTGATGGCCGAAGCGTTCATGGGCTACGTGCTGCCGTGGGGGCAGATGTCGTTCTGGGGCGCCAAGGTGATCATCTCGCTGTTCGGCGCGATCCCGGTGATCGGCAACGGCCTGACCGAGTGGATCATGGGCGACTACCTGCCCTCCGACGCCACCCTCAACCGCTTCTTCGCGCTGCACGTGATCGCGCTGCCGCTGGTGTTGCTGTTGCTGGTGGTGCTGCACCTGGGCGCGCTGCACGAGGTCGGTTCCAACAATCCCGACGGCGTGGACATCAAGAAGGGCCCCAAGGGCAACCGCTGGGATCCGAACAAGCCGGCCGATGGCATTCCGTTCCACCCGTACTACACGGTCAAGGACATGGTCGGGGTCGGCTTCCTGCTGATGATCGGCGCCTTCATCATCTTCTTCGTGCCTGCGTTCGGCGGCCTGTTCCTGGAGCACGACAACTTCACTGAGGCCAACCGCCTGGTCACGCCCGAGCACATCAAGCCGGTGTGGTACTACACGCCGTACTACGCGATGTTGCGGGTGGTACCGAACAAGCTCGGCGGCGTGCTGGTGATGTTCTCGGCGATCGCGATCCTGTTCCTGGTGCCGTGGCTGGACCGCGCCAAGGTCAAGTCGATCCGCTACCGCGGCTGGATCTCCAAGGTGATGCTGGGCGTGCTCGCCGTGTGCTTCGTCTGGCTCGGGGTGATCGGGTCCGGTCCCGGCACCGAGGCCAGCGAGACCTACATCGGGCGCGTGCTGACCGTGCTTTATTTCGGATTCTTCCTGACCATGCCGATCTGGACCACGTTGGACCGGACCAAGCCGGTGCCGGAGCGGGTGACCACCCATGACTAAGCCCATGATCGCCGTGCTGGCCTGCTTCGCAACCGTCTCGCTGCTGTCCGCAATGAGCTACCTGCTGCCGGTGGGGCAGATCGTGTTCTGGGGCAAGCAGGCGATCGTCTCCCTGTTCGCTGCGGCAACGGGGGGCTCGCTATGAGCAAGCGCCTGATCGCCGTCCTGGCCTGCTTCGCATCCGCCCTGTTGTTGTCCGTCTCGGCGATGGCTGCCGAGGGCGGCGCCACCCAGCAGGCCGGCAACGACCTCGGCGACCGCGCCTCGCTGCAGCGCGGCGCCAAGCTGTTCATGAACTACTGCTCCGGCTGCCATTCGCTGAAGTACCTGCGTTATTCGCGCATGGCCGAGGACCTGGGCCTGAGCGAGGACGAGGTGATGGCCAACCTCAACTTCACCGGCGCCAAGGTCGGCGAGCACATCGAGGCGGCGATGCCGCACGATGCGGCGACCAAGTGGTTCGGCAAGGCGCCGCCGGACCTGAGCCTGATCGCGCGCGTGCGCGGCACCGACTGGGTCTACACCTACCTCAAGTCGTTCTACCTGGACCAGTCGCGTCCGCTGGGCTGGAACAACAAGCTGTTCGCCAATGCCTCGATGCCCAATCCGCTCTGGGAGCTGCAGGGGCTGCAGCAGCCGGTCTACGGCAAGGCCGAGCAACCGGGCGTGGACAAGCCGGTGGAGCGGCTGCAGCTGGGCACGCCGGGCAAGCAAACCCCGGCGCAGTTCGACCAGACGGTCCGCGACATCAGCAATTTCCTCGAATACGCCGGCGAACCGGCGGCGCTGAAGCGGCAGAGCCTGGGCGTGTGGGTGGTGCTGTTCCTGGCGCTGCTGACCTTCCTGGCCTATCTGCTGAAGACGGAATACTGGAAGGACGTGCACTGAGCGCCGTCGTCGGCCTCGCGCCGGCGCCGGCTGCATCGTAGCTGACCCGATCCCCTGTTCATCCTATTGGCTTTTGCCAGCGAGGGTTGCACACTCAGGGGCCGTGATGACCGTCAGCAAGGTGTTGGCGGCATCGATGCGGCCGGCGGATTCCGGTCGTCGGAGAGCCTTGAATGGCGGCGAGTTTGCGCATGCGAAATACCCTGACGTTGTTTTCTTCCACGGATGACGTGCTGTGCCACCGCGTGCGTCTGGTGCTCGCCGCAAAGGGCGTGACCTACGATTTCGTGGCGGTGGATCCGCAGAATCCCCCGGAAGACCTGATCGACCTCAATCCCTACCATTCGGTGCCGACCCTGGTGGAGCGCGAGCTGGTGCTGTACGCCGCTTCCGTGGTCAGCGAATACCTGGACGAGCGCTATCCGCATCCGCCGCTGATGCCGGTCGATCCGCTGTCGCGCGCGCGCCTGCGCCTGGCCATGCTGCGCATCGAGCACGACTGGGTGCCGCAGGTGCAGGCGATCCAGCTTGGCAACAAGGCCCAGGCCGAAGCCGGGCGCAAGCGGCTCAAGGAGCTGCTGACCGCCTCGGTGCCGCTGTTCAAGGCCAGCAAGTTCTTCCTCAACCCGGAAATGAGCCTGGCCGACTGCGCGATGGCGCCGATCATCTGGCGCCTGCAGGCGCTGGACATTCCGCTGCCCAAGGACGGCAAGGCGATCGAGGACTACGGCAACCGCATCTTCCGCAATCCCGGTTTCATCCGCAGCCTGACGGACCAGGAAAAGAAACTGCGCGACCTGCCGGCCTGATTTCCGGCCGCGCGTGGCGCATCCGGTGTTTCCTGAGTTGCGCCGGCGCCTTCGCGTGCTGGCGCGTAGAATTGGCGCATGACCGACGATATTTCCCGCATGACCAGCCATCGCCCGTACCTGCTGCGGGCGCTGGTGGAGTGGATCAACGACAACGGCATGACGCCGCACATCCTGGTGGATGCGGGCCTGCCGAACGTGCAGGTGCCGCAGAGCGCGGTCAAGGACGGCAGGGTGGTGCTCAATATCGCCGAGCGTGCGGTGGTGCGCCTGCAGATCGACAACGACGGGGTCAGCTTCACCGCGCGCTTCGGCGGCGTCAGCTATCCGGTGCAGGTGCCGATGGCCGCGGTGCTGGCGGTGTACGCGCGCGAGACCGGGCAGGGCATGGCGCTGCCGGACGACATCCACGGCGCCACCGAGCCGCCGGGCGACGACACGCCGCCGCCGCGTCCCAGCGGCTCCGACGACAGCGCCGGCGGCAAGCGTCCGCACCTGCGCGTGGTCAAGTAAGGCGATTTGCGGCCGGCGTCCGTGCGCATCGCGCGGACGCGAGTGCGGCTGCAGCGCGATTGTTCGCTACTGCGCCACTCGGTCACTGCTTCGCCAGCAGAACGCGGTTCGCCCTTGTCTGACAAAGCACCGTAGGAGCGCTTCAGGCGCGATCAGATGCTGGCGCGCTGCCACGCGGACGATCCCCGCAATACAACGCCCTTTGAGCAGATGGCCTTCGCGCAGAGACCCTGCCAGGCCTCACTCGAGCGGCGGACGCCCTTCGTGCAGCGCCGTGACCGTGGCCACCGATGGCCCGGTGAAGGCGATCAGCTGGTCGCCGAGCAACACCAGGCGGCCGCTGTGGCGATCGACGCCATCGTAGGAATAATCGAAGCGGAAGGTCCGTTCGAAGCCCAGCCAGCCGTTGGGCAGGCGCCGCAGGCGCAGGCCGGTGCCGTGCACGCTCTGGTCCAGCCACTGCACATTGGCGGCCTTGCAGGCATTGCGGCCGAGGCTCTCGGCACGTTCGGCGGCAGCGCGCGACGCGTTCCAGAACGCGAACACCGCGGCGCCGGCAATCATCAACAGGATCAGGCTGGGCATGGCGTCACTGTAGCGAGCGGGCGGGTGCGGCGGCAATGCTGGGTTGGGGAGTCGGGACTCGGGACTCGGGACTGGGGATTCGGGATTCGGGATTTCGGGCCGCGGCCGGGATTCGAGAGCGGGACGCGGATTGCGGACGGAGAGTTTTCGTGTGCGGCTGGTGGCTTCTTGTGGGAGCGACTTCAGTCGCGACGCGCCTCACCGACAAAGCCCGCTGCGACTGATGGCTTGAGACGAACCGTCATGGATCCTGGAAGCCGCAAGCAGTCGATAAAACGCTAGCGCCCCGGCAGCGGTTCGGTCGTTTGCGGTTGCGGCACGGGCGTCGCCGGCGCAGCCGCCGGCGTGGCTGGCGCAGTGCCGGATGCAGCCGGTGGCACCATCGGCGCAGCGGCCGGCAGCGGGACCTGCGGCGCGACCGGATCCACTGCAGGAACCACGCCCGGCGTCACCGGCGGCAGCAACTGCGCCTGCGGTTGCAGCTGCAGCAGCGCCGCCCAGTCCTGGCGGTTGAAGTCGCACAGTTCCTCGCGGCCGGGCGTGCATTCCAGGCCGGCGCCGTCGTCGCCGACCTGGTCCTGCGCCAGCGGCGCTTCCAACTGCAGGCGCCCGGCGCGGTCCAGCGGCAGCTTGCGCATGGTCACCGCGTTGAGCACGTTGCCGCCGATCAGGTACAGCGTGTGGTCGCCGCCGACGTTGGCCGCGACCACGACGTCGCAATGCGATTCCCACGGCAGCGCGCCGCCGCGCGCCAGCGCCTCACGCAGCCCGGCCGCACCCAGCGGCTGTTTGCGCCCGCGCAGGAAGCACAGCAGGTCGCCCGGCGCTGGCTTGTCCTGCTGCGGATCGGCATAGCGGTACGGCAGGCCGTTGGCGCCGCCCTGGTAGGCGGCGCGGATGTAGTCGATGTGCCGCACCGAGGTGTGGAAGCCGCTGACGCCGGCGCGCACCATCACATACGACACGAACGCCGCCGACCATGGGTTGTCGACGATGAACGCGCGGCAGTCGGTTTGCCGGTAGCGCGAGCCGTCCAGCTGCTGGCAGCTGGCGGCGCCGTCGCTGCCGCCCATCGCGCCCAGCGTGCCGCTGTCGCGCCAGTAGGCGGCCACGCGCTGCCAGGCTTCGATGCCGTGGTCGGCGAGGTAGCCGCGTTCGGCCTCGGTCACGCGCAGCCCGGCGAGGCGGCCTTCGCCATCGATG
This sequence comes from Xanthomonas sp. CFBP 8443, assembly GCF_025666195.1. Lineage (NCBI taxonomy): Bacteria > Pseudomonadati > Pseudomonadota > Gammaproteobacteria > Lysobacterales > Lysobacteraceae > Xanthomonas > Xanthomonas sp. CFBP 8443. The sequence goes on along the minus strand of NZ_CP102592.1, from coordinate 3,188,976 downwards.
AACGGCCGCCACCACAGGCGATGCTCGTTGCAGGCGGTGCGCACGATGGCCACGGCGGTCGCGGTCAGGCCGTAGCGCGGCGGCAGGTCGCACACCTCCGCGGCGGCCGCGCGGCCGGCGGGAAACAGGGCGGCGGCACACAACGCGGCACACAACAACGCGAACCTGGAACGGGCCATCGACAACTCGGTGAATAGGGGGAGATGTGCAGCGTCGCAGAGCGGTGTGGCCGCGGCCGTGAAGTCAGTGCGGCGGCGGTCCCAGCTTCAGCGACAGATCCACCGCCTGCACGTGCTTGGTCAGCGCGCCGATGGAGATGCAGTCCACGCCGTCGGCGGCGATCGCGCGCACGCCGTCCAGGTCGACGCCGCCGGAGACTTCCAGCGGGATCGCGCGATTGAACGGTGCGGCTGAGGCGATCGCCACCGCCTCGCGGCGCTGTGCGGCGTCGAAATCGTCGATCAGGATGCGGTCGCAGCCGACCGTCAGCGCTTCGCGCAGCTGCGCCAGCGTTTCCACCTCGACCACCAGCGGCAGCGCCGGCCACTGCGCACGCGCGGCATGTACCGCCGTGGTCAGCGAGCCGGCGGCGCGGATGTGGTTTTCCTTCAACATCACCGTGTCGTACAGCCCGAAGCGGTGGTTGCTGCCGCCGCCGCAGCGCACCGCGTACTTCTGCGCCAGGCGCAGGCCGGGGAGGGTCTTGCGGGTGTCGAGGATGCGCGCGCCGGTGCCGGCGACCGCGGCCACGTAGGCGGCGGTGGCGGTGGCGGTGGCGGACAGGGTCTGCAGGAAGTTCAGCGAGGCGCGCTCGGCGCTGACCAGCGCGCGGCTGCGCCCGTGCAGCAGGGCCAGCACCGTGCCGGCGGCGACGCGCTCGCCCTCGGCGATGCGCCAGTCGATCCGCACCTGCGGGTCGAGCGCGCGGTGGCAGGCGTCGAACCAGGGCCGGCCGGCGATCACCGCGTCCTGCTTGCACAGCAGATAGGCGCTGTCGGCGCGGTCCGGCAGCAGCGCGGCGGTGACGTCGCCGCTGCCCAGGTCCTCGGCCAGCGCGCGCGCCACGTCGGCGTCGATCGATGCCTGTGCCGGCGCCTGCGGCGGCGCCACGTCGCCGCTCATTTGCCGGGGAAGTCGGCGAGCTGGGCGGTGCCGATCGCTTCTTCGGCCAGCAGCACCGGGATGCCGTCGTCGACGCGGAACACCTGCTTGCGGTCGCGGGTGATCAGCGCCTCGCGCAGCGCTTGCGCCTGCGGGCTGCCGTCGGCGCGCTGCACGGTGCCGGCGGCGATGGCGCGGTTCAGCGCCTCCAGGCCGCGCGCATCCAGCAGGGCCAGCGGTTGGCGGGTGTCGGGCGAGCACAGCAGGTCGAGCAGTTTGCGGTCCATCCGGTCTTCGTCTTGCGTGGAAGACGGCTAGAATACGTCTTTAAGGCAGGGGACGGCCATGACCTCCAAGCAAACCGCGCCGCTCGTCGGCATCGTGATGGGTTCCCGTTCCGACTGGGAGACCATGCAGCATGCGGCGCAGAAACTCGATGCGCTGGGCGTGCCCTACGAAGTGAAGGTGGTGTCCGCGCACCGCACCCCGGACGTGCTGTTCGCCTATGCCGAAGCGGCGTCCGCGCGCGGCCTGCGCGCGATCGTGGCCGGCGCCGGCGGCGCCGCGCATCTGCCGGGCATGCTCGCGGCCAAGACCGCCGTGCCGGTGCTCGGCGTGCCGGTGCAGTCCAAGGCGCTGAACGGAATGGACTCGCTGCTGTCGATCGTGCAGATGCCGGCGGGCATTCCGGTGGCCACCTTTGCGATCGGCAATGCCGGCGCGGCCAATGCCGCGCTGTTCGCCGCGGCGATGCTGGCCGCCGAGCACGCGGATATCGCCGCGGCGCTGGACGATTTCCGCCAGCGCCAGACCGACGAGGTGATGGCCAAGGACGATCCGCGCCAATGACCACCACTGTCGGAATCCTGGGCGGCGGCCAACTGGCGCGCATGCTCGCCGTGGCCGGCGCGCCGCTGGGCCTGCGCTTCGTGATGCTGGATACGGTGGCCGACGCCTGCGCCGGCCAGGTCGCGCCGCTGCAGGTCGGCGACTACCGCGACGAGACGGCGCTGGCCGCGTTCGCGGCCAAGGTCGACGTGGCCACCTTCGATTTCGAGAACGTGCCGGCGGCCAGCGCCGAATGGCTGGCGGGGCAGGTGCCGGTGTTCCCGAATCCGCGCGCGCTGGCGGTGGCGCAGGATCGGCTGGCCGAGAAGACCCTGTTCCGCGAGCTGGGCATCCCGGTGCCCGATTTCGCCGCGGTCGCCAGCCGCGCCGAACTGGACGCGGCGCTGGCGCAGGTCGGCACCCCGTGCATTCTCAAGACCCGGCGCCTGGGCTACGACGGCAAGGGTCAGTTCCGGATCAAGTCCGCGGCCGACGCCGATGCGGCGTGGGCCGCGCTGGGCGCGCAGGCGTCCAGCGTCGGCCTGATCGTGGAAGCCTTCGTGCCGTTCCAGCGCGAGATCAGCGTGGTCGCGGTGCGCGGCCGCGACGGCGAGTTCCGGACCTGGCCGCTGACCGAGAACTGGCATGTGCAGGGCGTGCTGTCGGCCAGCCTGGCCCCGGCGCAGGCCGACGCGGCGCTGGCGCAGGCCGCCATCGGCCACGCGCAGGCGCTGGCCGAGCGGCTGCAGTACGTGGGCGTGTTCGCGCTGGAACTGTTCTGCCGCGACGGCGAACTGCTCGCCAACGAGATGGCGCCGCGGGTGCACAACTCCGGGCACTGGACCATCGAAGGCGCGGAGACCTCGCAGTTCGAGAACCACCTGCGCGCGGTGCTGGGCCTGCCGCTGGGGTCCACGCGCATGCTCGGCCATGCCTGCATGCTCAACTGGATCGGGCAGATGCCCGACGCCGCGCCGGTGCTGGCGCAGCCCGGCGGCCATTGGCACGACTACGGCAAGGAGTCGCGCGACGGCCGCAAGGTCGGCCATGCCACGTTGCGCGAGGACACGCCGGCGGCCCTGGCGCAGGCGCTGCAGACGGTCGGCGCGCAATTGCAGCGTGGCGACCAGGTCGCGCCGGTGATCGAGAGACTGCGCGCGCAGGGCTGAGCGGGCCGAGGAGGTCGCGCCCAGGCCGCGCCTGGGCGTGGCCCAAAAGCGCACCAGCGCCACACGCGACTACGTGTCAGCCGTCATTGACCAATCCACACGGCCGCAGGCCGGTCATCCCCAATCCCGAATCCCCGCCTCAGCGCAGATTCGCCGCCACGAACTCCCAGTTCACCAGCTTCCAGAACGCCTCCAGGTAGCGCGCGCGGTCGCTGCGGTAGTCGATGCAGTAGGCGTGCTCCCACAGATCGCAGGCCAGCAGCGGGGTGTCTTCGCCGGTCAGCGGCGAGCCGGCGTTGGCCGTGGCGACCAGCGCCAGCGTGGCATCCGGGCGCTGCACCAGCCAGACCCAGCCGGAACCGAACACGGCCAACGCCATGCGTTCGAAATCGGCCTTGAACCGGGCGACGTCGCCGAAGCTCTTGGCAATGCGCTCGCCGAGCGCGCCGCCCGGTTCGCCGCCGCCGCGCGGGCGCAGCCCCTGCCAATAGAACTCGTGGTTCCAGACCTCGGCGGCGTGCTGGAACAGGCGGCCCTGGGTGCGGCGCACCAGATCCTGCAGCGGCAGGTCGGCGAATTCGCTGCCGGCGATCTGCGCGTTGAGCCGTTCCACCAGTGCGCGCTGGTGCTGGCCGTGGTGCAGGTCCAGGGTCTCGGCGGACAGGTGCGGTGCCAGCGCCGCGCGGTCGTAGGGCAGGGGAGCGAGTTCGATGGCCATGGATCCTCGGAGCGGTTTCGGGCGCGCATGTCGGTACCGGCATGCGCAGGGCTTACACTATGCGGCTACGCGAAAGTCTAGCCGACCGCCGAGGTCGTTCTTTCGCCCAAGCAGGAGAAAACCCCCATGCAGGTGATGGAGCGCATCCAGGCCGACGTCGAACGCCACCCCATCGTGTTGTTCATGAAGGGCACCCCGCAGTACCCGATGTGCGGCTTTTCCAGCCGCGCGCTGCAGGCGTTGCTGGCCGCTGGCGCCGACCGCCTGCACACCGTCAACGTGCTCGAAGAGCCCGAGATCCGCGCCAATCTGCCGCGCCATTCGAACTGGCCGACGTTCCCGCAGCTGTTCATCCATGGCGAACTGATCGGCGGCTGCGACATCACCCTGGAATTGTTCGAATCCGGCGAGCTGCAGCGCATCGTGGCCGAGGCCTACCAGCCGTGACCGAGCCGGCGATGGCGCACGCGGGCGCGCTGGCGCAGCGCGTGGTGCTGGTGTGCGGGGCCGCCGGCGGGCTGGGCAGCGCCGCGGCGCTGGCCTGTGCCCAGGCCGGCGCCACGGTGGTGCTGCTCGGGCACAAGCCGGCGCGCTTGAACCGGGTCTACGATGCGATCGCCGCGGTCGGCGCGCAGCCGCTGCTGTATCCGCTGGACCTGCTCGGCGCCACGCCGGAAGACTACGCGACGCTGGCCGAGCGGCTGCACGCCGAACTCGGTCGGCTGGACGGCCTGCTGCACTGCGCCGCCGATTTCGTCGGCCTGACCCCGCTCGAGCACGCCGATCCGGCGCAGTTCGCACGGGCCATCCACGTCAACCTGACCGCGCCCGGCTGGCTGACCCAGGCCTGCCTGCCGCTGTTGAAGCAGGCGCCGGACGCGGCGATCGTGTTCGCGCTCGACGACCCGGCGCGTGTCGGCCAGGCCTACTGGGGCGGCTACGGCGCGGCCCAGCACGGCCGCCGCGGTTTGCTGGCGACCCTGCACGGCGAGCTGGCCGCCTCGACGGTGCGCGTGGCCGGGCTGCAGCCGGGGCCGATGCGCACCGCGCTGCGCGCCCGCGCCTACACCCACCAGGAAGACTTCGACGCGGTCGATCCGGCGCGCTACGCGGACGCCTGCGTGGAGCTGCTGTCACCGGCCGGTGCCGCGCACCGCGGCGCAATCTGGAATCCCCGCGCATGACCATCCTGTCGGCGGCGCTGCTGCTGTTCCTGATCCTCGACCCGCTGGGCAACATCCCGGTGTTCCTCAGCGTGCTCAAGCCGCTGCCGCCCAAGCGCCAGCGCATCGTGCTGGCGCGCGAACTGCTGATCGCGCTGGGCGTGCTGATGGCGTTCCTGTGGGGCGGCAAGTACGCCCTGGAAGTGATGCACCTGCGCCAGGAATCGGTGGCGATCGCCGGCGGCATCGTGCTGTTCCTGATCGGCATCCGCATGATCTTCCCGCGCCCGGAAGGCCTGATGGGCGAGATTCCCGACGGCGAGCCGTTCATCGTGCCGCTGGCGATCCCGCTGGTGGCCGGACCGTCGGGCATGGCCGCGGTGATGCTGATGGGCAGCAACGAACCGTCGCGCCTGGGCGAATGGAGCCTGGCGCTGATCCTGGCCTGGATCGGCACCTCGGCACTGCTGTTCTCCGGCACGCTGCTGTACAAGCTGCTCGGCATGCGCGTGCTGACCGCGGTCGAGCGGCTGATGGGCATGCTGCTGGTGGCGATCTCGGTGCAGATGTTCCTGGACGGCCTCAGCGCCTATCTGAAGCTGCCGGTCGCCGGCTGAGCGGCGCCTCGCGCCGCCATCCGCGGCGTGTGCCCGCACCGCATTGCGCCTGCGCAGCGCCTGTCGCGACGCGCCGACGCTGCAACACAACGGCCCTTTGCGGCAATTCGATGACATTTCCGGCGCTTTTTTGTGCCGCCGCGTGTCGGCGCGTGGCGCCATCTTAAGTTTCCGTAAACGCCCGAGGCATACGCGGGCGAAATAGCCTGCCTACCGTAGCGCCCTCCGAAGCGGTGGGTGCTGTGCGTCATGTCCAGCCAGATCGTCCCGCCGCTCTCTGCCGCTCCCACGTTAGCCACAGAGGCGTTTGCCCGATGAAGTCCCGTTCCGTCCATCGTATTTCCGCTCTTTCCCTGGCGCTGGCCACTGCGCTCTCGGCCCATCCGGCGCTGGCCCAGGACGCCGGCGCCGAGAGCACGGAGCGCGTCACCGCCTCCAGCACCTCCAATACCACCGCGGCCTACGACACCAAGCGCGTGCAGCAACTGGACAAGGTCAACGTCAGCGCCGACAAGGGCGGCTATGTGCTCGGCGGCGGCAACATGACCGTGCAGACCGCCAGCAAGGCGATTTCCACGGTGACTCGCGAGGCGATCGCGCAGGCGTCCGGCGGCAGCAACTTCACCCAGATGATCGATGCGATCCCGGGCGTGGACGCCGCCACCAGCGACGTGACCGGCCTGAACAACGGCAACTACAGCCTGCGCGGCTTCGACTCCTCGGCGATCGGCGTCACCGTCAACGGCGCGCCGGTGACCGACAGCGGCAGCTACTCGGTCTATGCCACCGAATACGGCGATGCCGAAAACTACAACGACATCACCGTCACCCAGGGCACGCCGAACGTGGACCAGCCGGAAATGGGCGCCACCGGCGGCCAGATCGCCTGGTCGACGATCGACCCGAGCCACGCGTTCGGCGTGGACTTCACCCAGAGCTTCGGCAGCAACGACTATCGGCGCACGTTCGTGCGCGTGAATACCGGCGACACCGGGCCGCTGCGCTCGTGGGTGTCGTTCTCGACCAACAGCGCCGACAAGTGGAAGGGCAATGGCGACATGTCGGTCAACAAGATCGACGGCAAGAGCGTGTGGGACATCAGCCCGGGCAACTCGATCAGCGCCTCGTTCCAGTACAACCGGCAGTCCAACTACTCCTACAACACCGCCAGCAAGGCGCAGCTGGCGAGCGCCTACGACTACGACTACAACGACAGCTGGGGCGGCGGCACGACGTCGGCCGACCAGTCCTACTGGAAGTTGCGGCGCAACCCCTACAAGAGCCTGCTGGCCAGCCTGGACGGCGAGTTCACGCTCAGCGACAGCCTGCGTCTTTCGGTGGTGCCGTACGTGTGGTGGGGCGACGGCGGCGGTTCCAGCGCCGCATCGGTGTATCCGTCCACCGGCAGCGGCAACGTCTACGGCTACTCCAGCGCCGTCAGCGGCAGCCGCGACGTCGACTACACCTATTCCTATTCCAGCACGGTGCGTCCGGGCGTGGTCGCCAAGTTCTTCCAGGACATCGGCATGGACCACAATCTGGTCTATGGCCTGTGGTACGACCGTTCGCGCAAGAGCCAGAACAACAGCATCGTCAAGACCGACCAGGCCAGCGGCCAGGCGTGCGATGTCTGGGCCGACAGCGACGATTGTTTCCTGACCTATGCCGACGGTCAGGTGCAGCAGAGCTACCGCACCTACACCGTGACCGACGTGCAGAAGTACTTCGTCCAGGACAACTGGACCCCGGCCGACGACTGGGCGATCAACTACGGCGTGTCCTGGATCCATGCCACACGCAAGGGCCACAACTACCAGTGGCCGGATACGACAAAAGAGATCGGCGTGGACTTCGACAGCAGCTACAGCAAGCTGCTGCCGGCCTTCGGCATCAAGTACGCCCCGGACAGCCGCAACCAGTTCTACTACGGCGTGGCCAAGACCTTCCGCGTGCCGGCGACCAACTCGATTTCGGTGAACCTGTCGGCCGCGCAGGACATCCCGGAACCGGAATCGGCCTGGACCAACGACCTGGGCTGGCGTTACTACGGCGACCGCTTCTCGCTGTCGACCATGCTGTACCAGAGCAACTACAGCAACAAGCAGATGTCCAGCTACGACCAGACGACGGCGCTGACCACCTACATTTCGATCGGCAAGGTGCGCATGCGCGGCTTCAACGGCGAGGCCAGCTACAACATCACCGACACTCTGAAGCTCTACGGTTCCTACACCTACACCCAGGCCAAGATCCTGAGCGACAGCTTGGCGGTGGGCACGTCCAAAGGCATCTACGACTACGCGGTCGCCGGCAAGCAGTTAGCCAATACGCCGAAGAACCTGGCCAACCTGCGCCTGAGCTACACCATCGGCGATTTCTGGGTCGCGCTGAAGGGGCGTTACTCCGGCTCGCGCTACGGCGACTACATGAACACCGAACGGGTAGGGGGCTACACCACCTTCGGCGCCGACGCCGGCTATGCCTTCGCCGACTGGGGCTGGCTGAAGAAGCCGTCGATCAAGCTCAATCTGTACAACCTGACCGACAAGCAGGCCGCCACCTGGGCCAGTACCACGCAAGTGCTGGCGGCGTCCGGCGCCAGCGACTACCCGGATGTGGCGTCGACCGGCACGCCGTACTACTCGGTGCTGGAGCCGCGTGCGTTCGCGGTGACGTTCGGCGCCTCGTTCTGAGGCAAGGCCCTGCCCCAACCGGGGCGGGACAATGAACGGCCGGGGCTTGCCCCGGCCGTTTTGCGTTTGCGGCATTGCAAACGGTACCTCCGCCCTGGGAGGGCGCTGCGTCGTACTGGCTCCTCATCCGATTGGGGCGAGTGCAGGCGTGGACAGGCCGCTTCGGTTGGCCGGGCGGCGGCGGCGCTCGCCGCGCCGGGCTGAAGAGGCAGGGGGACCGCATGGGGGTAGGAAGCGGGCCCGATGCCCGCTGCTACTAGGCGGGTGACGCGCGCCTTGACGCCGCTTCCCGCTATGCCAATCCGCCAGGAGGCGCACGCCGGCCGGCTGGGCCTTCCTGGCCGAAAAGGCTTGCCAAAGCGTTCCACCTGGCGTCGTTCGGCTACGCCCGCACTAATGCGGACGTGCTGCGCCGTACCTCGGTCGAACCAGCCGCGTGCGGGATGCCAAACGCGTGTCCGCCATGCCACAAAAACTGCGATCCATGTCGTGTCATGTCCGCTTATGTCTGACTGTCACGTTTTGGCAACAAATCGGCCCTATGGTGTTAAACTCACGTTAACCCTTGCGGGGATCCAGCAAGGGGGCACGAACCTCATTCCGCTGCCGTGCGTCGACCAGGGACGGCTAGCTATGCGCATTTCGTCAACTTCCATCGAGGCTATTGCAATGACTCAACCCCGCCGTCTCCGGATGTCCAAGCTCACCCTTGGCCTCGTCGCCGCGCTCGCCGCCGCCCCCGTGTTTGCTCAGAGCACCTCCGCCGGCGTCGGCGGTTTGGTGACGCATGGCGGCCAGCCGGTGGTCGGCGCCGAAGTCACCATCACCCATGTCGAGTCGGGCACGTTGAGCCGCGCTACCACGGACGCCAGCGGTCGCTACAACGCGCGCGGCCTGCGCGTCGGTGGCCCGTACACCATCACCATCACCAAGCCGGGCGAAGGCACCAAGACCGAAGACGGCGTGTACCTGAGCGTCAACCAGACCGCCAGCGTCAACGCCGCGCTGACCGGCGACGTGGCCACGCTGGAGACGGTGAACGCGATCGCGGTGGCCGGCGGTTCCGATATGTTCAGCGCGACCAAGATGGGCGCGGGCACCAACGTCGGCCGCGAGCAGATCGAGTCGCTGCCGTCGGTCAACGGCAACATCCAGGACTTCATGCGCCTGGATCCGCGCGTCGCCTTCGTCGACCGCGCGTCCGGCACCATCAGCGCCGGTGGCCTGAATCCGCGCTACAACTCGATCAACATCGACGGCGTTTCGGCCAGCGACACCTTCGGCCTGGAAGGCAACAACATGACCACCCGGCGCCAGCCGGTGTCGATGGAAGCCATCGAAGCGATCGACGTCAACCTGTCCAACTACGACGTCAGCATCGCCAGCGCCGCCGGCGCCACCGTCAACGCGGTGACCAAGTCCGGTACCAACGAGTTCCATGGCTCGGTGTACGGCTACATGCGCGACGGCGACTGGTTCGGCGACAATCCGGACGGCAGCAAGTTCAACGGCTTCACCAAGGAGAAGACCTACGGCGCGACCTTCGGCGGCCCGATCGTCAAGGACAAGCTGTTCTTCTTCGCCAACTACGAGAAGTTCCAGCAGGACGCGCCTGGCCTCGACCTCGGCAGCACCGCGCTGGGCAAGGCCAACGCCAAGTACAGCCTGGCGGACGTGACGCGCGCCCAGCAGATCGCCCAGGCCTACGGCTTCGATGCCGGTTCGCTCGACAGCAACGGCAATACCGATCTCGAGGAATACGCGCTCAAGCTCGACTGGAACATCAACGACAACCACCGCGCCAGCTTCCGCTACAGCAAGCTCGACCAGAGCAAGCTGCGCATCAACGGCGCCAGCAGCACCAGCCAGGCGTCGCTGAGTTCGTACTGGTACCAGCACGAGAAGACCGTCGAGAGCTACGTCGGCCAGCTGTTCAGCGACTGGTCCGAGAACTTCTCCACCGAGTTCAAGGCGTCCTACCGCGATTACTCCGCGATCCGCGTGGTACCGACCGACGCCCCCAGCGTCGCGATCTACTTCGACGGCACCGTTGCCGCGCCGACCGGCGACGTGCTGTTCCTGGGTACCGAGACCAACTCGCAGGGCAACATCCTCACCACCAAGACGTGGAACTACTACGGCGCCGGCACGCTGACGCTCGACAACCACGACCTGAAGTTCGGCGTCGACTACACCACCAACGACGTCTACAACCTGTTCGGCCGCAACAGCTGGGGCGTCTACACGTTCCTGGGCTTGGACAACTTCGCCAACGGCCGCTGGAGTTCGTACCAGCTCAACAGCGAGCGCACCCCGGGTTCGATCGCGGCCGACTACAAGAACAGCAACATCGGCCTGTTCATCCAGGACACCTGGTACGTCAACAACAACCTGACCCTGACCCTGGGTCTGCGTGGCGACCGTCCGGACGTCAGCCCGAACCCGACGTACAACGCCGCGGCTGAAACCTACTTCGGCTACAACAACAGCAAGATCTTCAGCAGCGATTTCCTGATCCAGCCGCGCTTCGGCTTCAACTACACGTTCGACACTGACCGTCCGACCCAGATGCGCGGTGGCGTGGGCCTGTTCCAGGGCGATGCGCCGCAGGTGTGGATCGGCAACAGCTACTCCAACACCGGCTTCAACTACAACGCCTACAGCTACACCGCCTACAACCCGGCGTTGCCGTTCAGCCCGAACAAGGACACGCAGCCGATTCCGACCGCGCCGGGTTCCGCCACCCAGGGTGTCAGCTTCGTCGGCAACGATTTCAAGCTGCCGTCGCTGTACAAGGCCAACCTCGCGCTCGACCACGAAACCCCGTGGTACGGCATCGTGGCGTCGGCCGAGTTGCTGGTGACGAAGGTCAAGAACGGCCTGTACTACAAGAGCCTGAACATCGGTCGGGTGAACAACCCGGGCGAGGACCCGGCCCCGGCCTACTACGGCCCGGATGGCCGCGCGCTGTACTGGAACCCGTCGCAGACCGGCCGCCCGTGGGCGACCGGCAACAACCGCTACAACCGCAACGGCGCCTACAGCGACGTCTTCCTGATCGAGAACACCGACAAGGGCAAGACCCAGCAGTTCACCGTGTCGCTATCCAAGCCGTTCAGCGAAGGCGGCGACTGGTCGTGGAACCTGGGCTACACCTATACCCACGCCACGGAAGTCGGTTCGCTGACCAGCTCCACCGCCAGCTCCGGCTGGGGTTACCAGTACGCGTTCAACGCCAACTCGGAAACCGAGAACACCTCGCGCTACGAGATCAAGGACCGGATCTCCGGTTCGCTGAACTGGAAGCACAAGTTCTTCGGCGACTACGAAACCCGCGTGGGCCTGGTGTATGAAGGCCGCAGCGGCCGTCCGTATAGCTACGTGTACAACGGCGACGCCAATGGCGACAGCCGTTCGACCAACGACCTGTTCTACGTGCCGAGCGGCCCGGGCGACGTGCTGTTCGGCTCCCTCAGCAGCTCCGGCGCGTTCACTGCCAACCCGGCGCTGGAGAAGCAGTTCTTCGATTGGCTGGCGCAGAATCCGCAGCTGGCCAAGTACGCGGGCAGCTACGCGCCGGCGAACGGCTTCCGGTCTTCCTGGATCAACACCTTCGACGTGCACATCAGCCAGCAGCTGCCGGGCTTCTTCAAGGGCCACAAGTCCGAGGTGTGGCTGGACATCCAGAACGTGGGCAACCTGCTGAACAAGGATTGGGGGCAGATCTACGACTACGGCTTCTTCGCCGATGCGCGCGTGGCGAACCTGCAGGGCATCTACAACGGCAAGTACGTGTACAACACCCTGTACACCGATCAGCCCAGCGCCGCCAATGCCGACGCCGACGGTTTCAACACCGGCGTTTCGCAGTGGTCGCTGAACCTGGGCTTCCGCTACGAGTTCTGATCTATTCGTAACCGCAGCGCTACAGGAGAACGGCCGGGGCAACCCGGCCGTTTTCTTTTGCGGGGGCTGACGCTAAAGTCGCCGCTGACGACAACGATAAGAATTCCGATATGACGACGAGCAACACGGCGGCGCGGGCGCTGCCGGTAGTGGACGCGCGGATCTACCCGCGCGGCGGCCTGGATATCCTCTCGCGCGCGGAAGTAGTCCGCCTGCGCGATGCCTCCAGTGGCGGCCTGCACGAACTGCTGCGGCGCTGCGCGCTTGCGGTGCTGACCAGCGGCAGCGCGTCCGACGATCCGCGCGCCGCGCGCGACCTGTACCCCGACTTCGATATCCAGGTGGTCCAGCGCGACCGCGGCGTGCGCATCGACCTGTTCAATGCGCCGGCGATGGCGTTCGTGGACGGGGAGATCATCAACGGCGTGGCCGAACTGCTGTTCGCCGTGGTCCGCGACCTGGCCTACATGGCCATCGAGCTGGGGCCGGAATCGGCCGCCGACCTGGAGTCCAGCGAAGGCATCACCAGCGCGGTGTTCGGGCAATTGCGCAACGGGCGCATCCTGCAGCCGGCCGATCCCAACCTGGTGGTGTGCTGGGGCGGCCATTCGATCTCGCGCGACGAGTACCTGTACACCAAGCAGGTCGGCTACGAGTTGGGCCTGCGCGGGCTGGACATCTGCACCGGCTGTGGCCCGGGCGCGATGAAGGGGCCGATGAAGGGCGCCACCATCGCCCACGCCAAGCAGCGCAAGCACGACAACCGCTACATCGGCATCACCGAGCCGGGCATCATCGCCGCCGAGTCGCCGAACCCGATCGTCAACCACCTGATGATCATGCCGGACATCGAGAAGCGACTGGAGGCCTTCGTCCGCATCGGCCACGGCATCATCGTGTTCCCCGGCGGCGTGGGCACCGCCGAGGAGATCCTGTACCTGCTCGGCATCCTGCTGCGCGACGAGAACCGCGCGCTGCCGTTCCCGCTGATCCTGACCGGCCCGACCATCGCCGCCCCGTACTTCGAGCAGATCGACCGCTTCCTGCGCCTGACCCTGGGCGAAGCGGCCACCTCGCGCTACGAGATCGTGGTCGGCGACCCGATCGCGGTGGCGCGCAAGATGGCGGCCGGCATCCAGCAGGTGCGCACGTACCGCAAGGAGCAGAAGGACGCCTTCTACTTCAACTGGTCCTTGCACATCCCGCTGGAGTACCAGCGCCCGTTCGCGCCGACCCACGAGGCGATGGCCGCTCTCGATCTGCACCACGGGCGCCCGCCGCACGCGCTGGCGGCGGACCTGCGCCGCGCCTTCTCCGGCATCGTCGCCGGCAACGTCAAGGAAGACGGCATGCGCCGCATCGAGGAGTTCGGCCCGTTCGAGATCCACGGCGACGCGGACATGATGCAGGCCCTGGACGAACTGCTGCGCGCCTTCGTCGAACAGCGCCGGATGAAGATCTCTGGCGAGTATCGGCCTTGCTATCGGGTCATGGCCTGAGCGAGAACCGGCGGCCGCCGGAATGGCGGCCGCGAGAGCGGCATCACTGCGGGCGGGGCAGTTCCAGCAGGCTGACGAAGCTGTCCGTCCCGTGCCGGGTGCTCAGCTTGCCATTGCCGGTGCTTTCCACCCGCGCGCGGACCGAGTCCAGGCCGATCCTGTGGCCGCCGCTGGCCACGTTTCCATCGGTCGGCAGGGAGTTGACGATCTCGATCGTGATCCAGTGGCTGTCCTGTCCGACTCGAATGCGGACGTACCCGCCGATGGTGCTGGGCTCGATCCCGTGCCGGATCGCGTTCTCCACCAGTGGCTGGATCGAGAGCGTCGGCACCTCGATCTGCGGCAATGGATCGGGTAGCTGCCACTCGGTGGTCAAGCGCTCGCCGAGGCGCATCTTCTCGATGTCGAGATAGCGCCGTACCAGCGACAGCTCTTCTTCCAGGCTCAGCCGTTCCGGTCCGGCCAGCGCTGCCCGGAACAGATCGGCGAGATCCAGCAGCAAGCGCTCCGCCTGCGCCGGCTGGAAGCGTGCCAGTGCCGCTCCGGTGTTGAGCGTGTTGAACAGAAAATGCGGACGGATCCGTGCACGAAGCGCTTCGAGTTGTGCCTGCTTGGCTTGTACCGCCAGTTGCTGCACGCGCCAGTGGTTCTGGAACGCCAGTAGCGCCATCAATCCCAGGGTGAGGGCGATGGCGGCCACCTTGAGCAGGAACGTGTGCCAGCCGCCATGGAGCAGGGTCAGCTCTTTCAAGATAGCCCACGCAACGGCATGCACGGCCACGGCGACGATCACCAGCAGCGCCACGGCGAGGTAGGCGACCTGCTGCGGACGGCAGCGTTCGAGAGGAGCCCGCACCAGATAGAGTATTGCCAGCGTGGTGAACGCGGTCCATTGCAGCAGCAACGAGGCCAGGCCGAAATGCACCCATCCGGCGGTCGCCTGGCCGGGTGCCAAGGTCAGGATCGTGGCGACGGCTTCGCCCGCCAACAGCACCCAGATCAGGGTGGCGGGCTGCCACAGGATGTCGAGCGGCGTGTGCCGGGCAGTTGTGGGGCGCATGGGTGCGGGTGTCGGAAGATGGCGCATGATGCCTCGAATCCTCTGGCCCATGTCGCCCTGGATGCCGTTCAGCTACGATCTTCCACCGCCTATCGGACCTCGCTGGCATTGGCCTGGGCAGGGTTCTAATTTAGGGGCGGGAAAAGGGGATACGACATGCAACGCTTTCATGCCGGGCGGCCGCGCGACTTCGGACGGCGCCGACGGATCGGTGGTTTCAGCCTGATCGAGGTGATGGTGACGGTCGTCGTGCTGGCGATCGCCATGAGCATCGCCATTCCGAGCTACACCTACCTGATCAACACCAGCCGGCTGACGTCGGCGTCGAACGAAATGGTCGCATCGCTTCAGCTCGCGCGCTCGGAGGCGATCCGTCTCAATCGAAACATCGCGGTGTGCCGCAGCGACAACGGCACCACTTGCGCGACGGGCAGCGCCTGGAACCAATGGATCACCATCGTGGTGACCGGATCCAACGTCTTGCGCGTCAGCACGGTGAAGGCTCCGGTCCAGATGAGCGTGAGCGCGGCGGTCAGCGGCAATAACGACCGCATCGTGTTCAGTCCGGACGGGTTCGCCCGCAGCAGCACCGGCATATTGCTCAATGCGGGGTTTTCCAGTTGTATCGCGACGACGCGCCCGAACGACAATGTGCGGGTCGTGTATGTCGTGGGCGGCAGCCGTATCGGATCCGCCACTACGCCAGGCGACGCTACATGCCCTGCGCCATCAGACTCTCCACCTCCGTGAATTCTATGCATATGTCTTCTTCGCGCCCGGCATCACCGGCGTCGCAACGTGGGATAAGCCTCATCGAGGTGCTGATCTCCGTCCTGATCATGGGCATCGGCATGTTGGGAGTCGCTGCATTGCAGGCGACCGCTCTGCGCAACAACCAGAGTTCCTTCGAGCGTAGCCAGGTGGTCGTCGGCACCACCGGCATCCTCGATGCGATGCGCGCCAACGTGGCGGCGGCCCGGGACGGCAACTACAACATGAGCATGACCTGCGTCGCGCCGACAGGCACGTCGCAAGTGGTGGTCGATCAGCGCAATTTCCTCAACTCGCTGCAGGCGATCATGGGCGCTTCCGCGTGCGGTTCGATCAATTGCAGCGCCGCTGCATGTCAGGTGACCGTGCAATGGGACGACAGCAGGGCCAGCCATGCCGCGGCCGATGCCACCGCGGCGCAGACGCAGCAGTTCCAGACGGTGACCCGGCTATGAGCCGCATGCGGCGGAGTGGGGCGCCAGGCAGGCGCCACAGCGCGGGCATGAGCCTGATCGAGTTGATGATTTCGCTGGTACTGGGGTTGCTCGTGGTTGGCGCCGCCATCGGCATCTTCATCACCAACCGGCGTACCTATGCCGCGACGGAAAACCTGGGGCGCGTCCAGGAAAACGTGCGCACGGCGTTCGAGCTGATGACGCGCGACATCCGCGAGGCGGGCGGGAACCAGTGCAACAGCAGCGACAACATGGGCATGTCGAACGTCATCAACAATCCCGCGTCGCGCTGGTGGACGAATTGGTCCGGCAACCGGCTGGTGGGGGTGTCGGCCAGTGGCAGCTTCCCCGATACGGTGTCAAATCGTGTGGCCAACACCGAGGGGCTGATGCTGATGTCGTCCGGTGATGCGACCGCGATCGTCACCGCGCATACGCCCGCCGCTGCGCAGTTCACGGTCAACACCAACACCCACGGTTTGCGCAACGGCGATCTTCTGATCGCCTGCGGTCCGAACTCCCAGGCGACAGGCGTGTTGCGCACCGGCGCGCTGTTCCAGATGAGCAGCGGGGCGGGCACGACGACCATCGGCCATGCCGTGGGTGGGTCGCCTGGCAATTCCAGCAGCAACCTCGGCATCAACGGTTCTGTCTTCACGTATGGGCCGAACACGATGCTCAGCCGCTTGAACGCGTCGCGCTGGTTCATCGGCACCAACTCTAGGGGCGGACGCTCCTTGTATCAGGGGGTGTTGACGAACACCGCCGGTACGCCGGCAATCCTCAATCAGGAAGTGGCCGAAAACGTGCAGAACATGGTCATCACCTATCTCGTACCCAGTGAAGGTGGCTATGTCAGCGCCACGACCGTCGGCACGCGCTGGGATCAAGTCACCGCGATCAACCTGTCGCTGACGTTCCAGACCCAGGATGCGATCGGGACGAATGGCTTGCCGTTGACGCGCACGATCAGCAATGTCGTGACCTTGCGGAATCGCAATCAATGATCAGAACCTCAGATCGGCCGCGAGTTGCGCGGCAAAGCGGCGTGTCCTTGATCGTCGTGCTCATGCTGCTGCTGGTGATGACCCTCCTGGGCTTGGCGGTCGTGCGCGGCACGCTGATGCAGGAGCGGATGAGCGGCAATCTCCTCGATCGCAGCGTGAACTTCCAGGCCGCAGAATCGGCATTGCGCGAAGGCGAGGCGCTTGCGCTGGCGCAAACCGCGGTGCCGACCGGCAATGGGTGCAGTGGAGGTGTCTGCGGCCAACCTCTTGCGAGCCAGACGGAGCGTTGGCGTGACGCCAGCTTCGCAGGCTGGGTGGACGCGTCCACCACGACACGCAGCGCTTCCGCATCGCGAACCCGGTTCTACATCGAATACATGGGCACTTCCGAAGCCTGGTTCGAATGCAACAGCGACGAGAAGTACACGGGACAGCCGATCTGCGTGCGCCCGATGTACCGGATCGTCGCGCGCAGCGAAGCGCCGGGTCGTGCCAGTGTCATCCTTCAATCAAGCTATATCGCGCCGTAAGACGGAGTCACACCATGAGCCAGTTCCACGACGATCGTCTGCGCAGGCGCGGTTTCCTGCCTCGTCTCAATGCCTTCGCGGCAGCGTTTGCCTGCACCATGCTCGCGCTGCCTGCCAGCGCCGGCATCGTGGTTCCCGGCTATCCGCTGCAGTCGGGAGGGCGCATCGCGCCCAATGTGTTGTTCATCCTGGACGATTCCGGATCCATGGAAAACAACTACATGCCGGATGCCGTTCCCCAGACCACCGTCGATGGCACCAATTTCAACATCAGCAACGCGACTTATGCGCGCAACACCATCTACTACAATCCTGCCGTCACGTACGAGCCGTGGGTGGATGCCAGCGGTACCTTGATGACGGGCGGCACTGATTATGGAAGCGTCTACAACGACAACCATGACCTGACATCCCCGGTCAATCTCGCTACCGCGACTCGGCAGTTCTTCGTGCCCAAGGACGTGACCAACACCGCCGAGACGTATCTTTCCAATACCGCTAACTATTACCGCTACCAGATCCGCACGGATGGCGTCGTCATCCGCAGCGAGCTCATGTTCAATGTGCTGAACCAGCAGGGCCTGGCCAATCGCGGCTGCGATAACAGCAGCAATGGCTGGCAGTGGAAGAATTGCACCCAGGCCACGCCTCCTTACCGCAATGCGCAAAACCAGTTGGTCACGCGCAGCGAAGCTGCCGAGCGCACCAACTTCGCTACATGGTGGTCGTACAGCCGCACGCGCATGAAAGTGGCCAAGGGCAGTGCGGGCCATGCCTTCGCCGATCTGGGCACCAATGTGCGCGTCGGTTTTCGCACCATCTGGAAGCGCGAAAACGCGGGTAACCCGATCACTCAGGCGGTTCCCATCCCCGTGGATAGAAATGATGGCCTGTTCGATAATCCCAATGGTGTGAGCGGGAGCAACAACAATCGCAAGCTCTGGTACGACCGGTTGTATGCAACGTATGGCAACGATGGTACGCCGTTGCATGCCGCGCTTAGCGACGCGGGCAAGTACTTCGGCAGCAGCGCCGCTACCGGTCCGTACGGTCCGCAGTCAGGCACCGCCCAACTCGCCTGCAGGCAGAACTTCACGATTCTGACCACGGACGGCTACTGGAACGGAAAAGGCGTGTATACCCCTGTCAACGAGCAGGACAACGTGGCGGGAGCCGCCATTTCCGGGCCGACCGGCAACACGTATACCTATACTCCGGAACGGCCCTATGCCAGCGCCGATTCGGACACCTTGGCCGACGTGGCGATGCGCTACTGGAAAACGGACCTGCGAACCGATCTGGAGAATTCGGTTCCGATCAACTCTGCGGATCCTGCGTTCTGGCAGCACATGACCACATTCGCGATTTCCATCGGCGCGAAGGGAACATTGGATCCCGGGACCGATCTCCCCGCCATCACGTCGGGGGCGAAGAACTGGCCAACGCCGATCAACAACACGATCTTCAACGTTGACGACCTTTGGCACGCCGCCGTCAACGGCCGCGGCAGCTTCATCGTGGCTAGCAACCCCAACGAGTTCACCCAGGGGTTGAAATCGGCGCTGGGATCGATCGTCGAACGTACTGGTACCGCAGGCAATCTCGCTGCCAATTCCAGCAGCCTTACCAACAGCACGCATGTGTACCAGGCCAGTTTCGTGTCAGGTACGTGGACCGGCGCGCTGAAGGCGATTCCGGTGACCAGCACCGGTGTAGACGCGACCGATCCCAGCTGGGTGGGAAGCATCCCAACCACGGGGCGCACGATCCGCACATGGAACGGCACTGCGGGTGAGGCCTTCCCGACCAGCGCCCAGCAGACCGCACTGACGCGTACGGCGACATCGACGGCCGCTGCGGTCACGGGCGCCAACAATGCGGCCTACATCGCGGGAACCCAGGACCTGGAGTTGAATCGTCCCAACGGCTATCTGCGCACCCGTAGCACCTTGATCGGCGACATCGTCAATTCGTCGCCGGCCTACGACAGCGTCAGCGGAACGATCTTCGTCGGCTCCAACGACGGCATGATGCATGCGTTCAATGCCGACACTGGCGTCGAGCGCTTTGCCTATGTGCCTGGCAGCCTCAATTTCACCGACCTGGCCACCCTCAGTGCGCCCGACTACGACCATCGGTTCTTCGTGGACGGTCCGATCAGCATTTCGCGCAGGGATCAGTTGAGCAACCAGACGATCCTGGTCGGCACGCTCGGGCGAGGCGGCAAGGGCATCTATGCGCTCGATGTCACCACGCCCGACACTTTTTCCAATGCCAACGTCCTGTGGGAAAAGGCGGGCGACAACCAGGCGTCCACCACGGCCGACAACAACATGGGCATGAATCTCGGCGCGCCGGTCATTGCCAAGCTCAACAACGGCGAACTGGGCGTGATCGTGGCCAATGGCCCGAACAGCACCAGCGAGCACGCGGTGCTGTTCGTGTACCGTCTCAGTGATGGTGCGCTGCTTTCGGAAATTGATACCGGCGTCGGCTCGACGTCGTCCCCGAACGGACTGTTTGCGCCGTCGGTGCGCGACATCGACGGCAACGGCACCATCGACTACGTCTATGCCGGCGACATGCAAGGCAATCTCTGGCGCTTCAACCTGTCTGCCACGACGCCGTCGAGCTGGAATACGGCATCCAACCGCCTGCGCATGTTCACCGCCACCAACTCGGCCGGCACGGTGCAGCCGATCACGTCGGCGCCGGCGATTGCACGCGATCCGGCGACGTTCGATCTGTGGATCTTCTTCGGTACCGGCCGCTTCCTCACCACCGATGACGTGACCAACACGACAGTACAGACCGTCTATGGCATCAAGGACTCGACGACCACCGTCGCCAAGGCCGATCTGCAGCGCCGCAAGTTCGCTGCCAGTGGCGTGGTCAACAGTCAGAATGTACGTGTCATGGAGGCCAATAGTCCATTGGGAGCCGGCAAGAAGGGCTGGTACCTGGATCTGATCAATCCGCCCGTGGCCGATCCGGCGCCCGCGACCGCCAATGGTGAGCGCGTCTATACCGGCGTGAACGTCATTTCCGGGGTCCTCACCTTTACCAGCAACATTCCGGACGATGATCCGTGTTTGCCCGGTGGCAAGGGCCAGGACAACGCGATCGACGCATTCACCGGTTCGAGCCTCGGCCAGTCGTTCTTCGATCTCGACCAGGATGGCTCCTACGCGGACGAGACTTTGACGGTGAATGGCGTCGCCATCCCCGTGGCCTCTGTCGCCCTGGGCGGCTTGGGTAGCGCAAGCAACTACTTCACTGGCGGCTCGGGCGGCAGTGGCGGCCTGGCTTGCCTCAACATCAACGATGGCAGCGCGGTCTGCAAAAAGATCCGCGAGATCCGCAAGGTCGGGCGTGTCCAGTGGCGGGAGGCGATCCAGGAATGAGTGCGCCCACTTCAATCGTCCTTCACCCCCACTGGAGTCATGGCATGCGTAGTGGCAGTCGATTTTCTGGGCAGCGTGGTTTTAGCTTGATCGAGATCATGATCACGGTGGTGATCATCGCCATCCTGGCCGGTATCGCCATGGCCAGCTACAACTGGGCGATGATCAAGGCGCGGCGTTCGGCGGCAGCCGGATGCGTGCAGGAGGCCGCGCAGTACATGGAGCGATTCCACACCACGTCCATGAGTTACGTGAATGCGGATGGCAGCGCCCCAGCGCTGCCTGCATGCAGCGCCGACGTGACCCGCTTCTATACGGTGAGTCTTGCTGCCAGCGACGCTTCCAGCTTCAGCATCACCGCAGTGCCGATCGCAGGTAAGGCGCAAGCGAAGGACAGGGAGTGCGCGACGCTGCAGATCGATCAACGCGGTACGCGTTCGGCCAGCGGCACTCTGTCCTCCACGCCTGCGCAGTGCTGGTAGGCAAAAAAAAACCGCCGATCAACGGCGGTTTTTCTTTATGCGTGGCGCCCGAAGTTGGACTCGAACCAACGACCCCCTGATTAACAGTCAAGTGCTCTAACCGGCTGAGCTATTCGGGCGAGGCGCGTATTGTAGGCACATCTTTTCTGGCTGGCAAGCGTCCGTCCGCATCCCTCATTGTGCGCATGGTGGCCGATCCGCCAGGCGCGCCGAGCGCGCTCGCCCGGTGGCGCTGACGATCACTTCGGCCGCGACGGCCTGATTGCTGCACAGCCGGAGCGTGAGGTTGCTGCCTGCGGCCCTGCCGCTGGGAAGATAGCGCAGCTGCGTGCGGCCGGCCGAGGACAGGATGCGAAGCCTGTCGCCGCCCGGCGCCGGTGAGAGGGTCAGGACATCGCTGCTCGCGTCCGGTTGCCGGTTGCCGTCCGGGTCGGCGTAGATGATCCAGTTGCCGCCCCATTCCACGGCTGGGTGGCACTGTTGCCGATCGATCGACGGGCAGAGCGCAACTGGCTGCCCTCTGGAGATGGCCCACGTCCGGGCCAGGGCGAGTTGTGCGAGCATCTCGTTGGTCGCCGCGAGCTCCCGGTGCCTGTTCAGCATTTGGCTGAAGCTGGGGAGCGCGATGCCCAGCGCAACCACCGCGATGGCCATGGCGGCCAGCGCTTCCGTCAGTGTGAAACCTCGCATCCTTCCGTTCATGGCGCCTCCTCGACTGGCATTGCCAGCTTGGGCGAGGCAGCGCGGGGAGGGGATCGCCGGGATGCCGGCTGGCTTGTAGGAATTTTCCAGACGTGGCTGTCATCCAGCGCTCGCTATACTCATCTGTCGTCTCAAGGTGATGATCCATGTCCGACCGTTTCCAACTCGTCTCGCCCTACTCGCCGGCCGGCGACCAGCCGCAGGCGATCGAGAAGCTGGTGGCCGGCTTCGAGGCCGGCCTGGCCAAGCAGACCCTGCTCGGCGTGACCGGTTCGGGCAAGACCTACACCATCGCCAACGTGGTCGAGGCGATCCAGAAGCCGACCCTGGTGATGGCGCCGAACAAGACCCTGGCGGCGCAGCTGTACGGCGAGTTCAAGGCCTTCTTCCCGAACAACGCGGTCGAGTACTTCGTCAGCTACTACGACTACTACCAGCCCGAGGCGTACGTGCCGTCGTCGGACACCTTCATCGAGAAGGACAGTTCGATCAACGAGCACATCGAGCAGATGCGCCTGGCCGCGACCAAGACGCTGCTGTCGCGCCGCGATGCGCTGGTGGTGGCGACGGTCTCGGCGATCTACGGCCTGGGCGCGCCGGAGGACTACCTGTCGCTGCGCCTGATCCTGTCGATCGGCGAGCACATCGAGCAGCGCCAGCTGATCAAGCACTTGACCGATCTGCAATACACCCGCAACGAATACGAACTGCACCGCGGCACGTTCCGCGTGCGCGGCGAGGTCATCGACGTGTTTCCCGCCGAGTCGGACAGCGAGGCGTTGCGCATCGAGCTGTTCGATGGCGACGTCGAGAACCTGACCCTGTTCGATCCGCTGACCGGCGAGACCCTGCGCAAGCTGCAGCGCTACACGGTCTATCCGAAGACCCATTACGCCACCACCCGCGAGCGCACGCTCAGCGCCGTGGATACGATCAAGATCGAGCTGAAGGAGCGGCTGGAGCAGCTGTATGCGCAGAACAAGCTGGTCGAGGCGCAGCGGCTGGCGCAGCGCACCCAGTTCGACCTGGAGATGATGGCCGAGGTCGGCTACTGCAACGGCATCGAGAACTACTCCCGGCACCTCACCGGCAAGGCGCCCGGCGAGCCGCCGCCGACCTTGTTCGACTACCTGCCGGCCGACGCGCTGCTGGTCGTCGACGAGTCGCACGTCACCGTCCCGCAGATCGGCGCGATGTACAAGGGCGACCGCTCGCGCAAGGAGACGCTGGTGGAGTTCGGTTTCCGCCTGCCGTCGGCGCTGGACAACCGGCCGCTGCGCTTCGAGGAATGGGAGGCGCGTTCGCCGCGCAGCATCTACGTGTCGGCCACGCCCGGCCCATACGAGCTGCGCGAATCGGCCGGGGAGATCACCGAGTTGGTGGTGCGACCGACCGGACTGATCGATCCGGAAGTGGAGATCCGCCCGGTCGGGACCCAGGTCGACGACCTGCTGTCGGAGATCGGGCTGCGCGTGGCGCTGGGCGACCGCGTGCTGGTCACCACGCTGACCAAGCGCATGGCCGAGAACCTCACCGAGTACCTGGGCGAGCACGGGGTCAAGGTGCGCTACCTGCACTCGGACATCGACACGGTCGAGCGCGTGGAAATCATCCGCGACCTGCGCCTGGGCAAGTTCGACGTGCTGGTCGGCATCAACCTGCTGCGCGAGGGCCTGGACATGCCCGAGGTGTCGCTGGTGGCGATCCTGGACGCGGACAAGGAAGGCTTCCTGCGGTCCACCGGTTCGCTGATCCAGACCATCGGCCGCGCCGCGCGCAACTTGCGCGGCAAGGCGATCCTGTACGCGGACAGGATGACCCGCTCGATGCAAGCGGCGATCGACGAGACCGGACGGCGTCGCGAGAAGCAGGTGGAGTACAACCTGGAGCACGGCATCACCCCGAAGTCGGTGGCGCGGCCGATCGTGGACATCCTGGAGGGCGCGCGTGGCGACGCCGCCGTCGAGGCCAAGTCGGGCAAGGGCAAGGGACGCCGGGTGGCGGAGGAGCCGGCCGACTACCGCATGCTGGATCCGGCCGAGGTCGCATCCCGGCTCAAGGCGCTGGAACAGAAGATGTACCAGCACGCCCGCGACCTGGAGTTCGAGGACGCGGCGCGCGTGCGCGACCAGATCAAGAAGCTGCGCGATGCCAGCCTGGTCAGCTAGCCGCACGGCAGCTGGCCTGGTCCTCGCGGCTATTGTTCTTGGCCGCAAGGTGGGCTAAGATTCGCGCCCCTGCAGCGGTATGGCCGCAGCAGCGATGGGCGGTTAGCTCAGCGGTAGAGCACTACCTTGACATGGTAGGGGTCACAGGTTCGAACCCTGTACCGCCCACCACTCGAAACCCAGGCGTCTCAGCGGTTTCAGTGGATTTTGCACCACCCCTGGTTTCTTCGGCGGCTCGCTCAACATCGTTGCGGTCAACGGATCCAAACCTCGCTACCTACTCACCGAATCAGCCGGGCAACAACATGGTGCAGCTGCGACAGGGCGACTCGCTGCAGTTGGTGCACTCAAGCGTGCCGACTCTCACCTGGCAGCTTCTGTGGCCTGCGGCGGCAGTTTTCGCAGCATCCACGGCGGCGTCTCGATCAGATACTGTCCGCGCACGGATGGCATATCCTTAATCAGCAGGTCCATGCCCATGTCCTGAGTCGGGCCGGAGGTCATGAGGAAGGAACGCCTAATCTCGCCCAGCGGCGTCGCCGCGCCCGCGGCCAGCAGGCAACCCAGTGCGAACGCGGCCGCCGATGGAGCTTGTTGTAAAGCCTGCCAGACGCATACAGCGATGAGCGCCAGCGGCGGAATCGACGCGTGCAGATTTAGGTCGTTGGCGCCACCGAACTTGGCGAATGGCAGCAGGAGTAGCATCACGGTCGCGATCCATAAGAACGCGCTGCGGCCGCGTGCCAGGAAGTGCAGGATGATCAGGAAGCCCAGGATCTCGATCGCCAGGAAACTCAGGTAGTTGGGCGCGGTATAGCATGGGCCTAGCTTCAGGCATGGTGATTCGAGCACGGTCACGAACACCATGCTGGTGGCGCCGTCGCCCGCGCGCAGGTACAGCAAGATAATCACCGTCACCGCTAGCATGCCAGCCGCGCTCACCATTTCGACGAGGCGCAGCGATCGAGCCGATCGCGCCATGGTCCATAGGTAAAACGGCGCCAAGCCGATCGCTGAGAAGGGTGACCACATCAAGATCGTCGCAGTGGCCAAGGGGAAGGCGACAAGGGATGCGTTATTGTCCTTGAGGCGCAGCGCCAGGGCGGCGCCGAGCCATGCGCTCAGCGCGTGCTGTGGTGCCCAGAAGATATCTGTGATCATGGAGCTGTACTGCACCCAGCCCGCCCACCACTCAATATGCCACTTCGGGCCAATGGAAAACTCGGTGATCGACGAGCCCAGGGCGTCCGCTCCGCTGAATGCCAGGAAGACCGCCGGCAGCGCATAGCGCCAGCGCGCCGAGTCGGATAGCTGGGCGGCCGTCCGGAAGAAGAGGTAGAGCCCAGCCGTTGTCCAAGTGCCGAGGATCCACATCATTGATGCCTGCCCGATGGCTTTAGTCAGCAGTGCAGGCACCACATACCAGCCCAGGTAGTACCGCATCGTCGAGCCGTCGTAGCCAGGCGCTGTGCCGGTCAGGAACTCGTTGTCGACCAGAAACCGGAGCACCCCGAAGTGCTTGAACCAGTCGCTGTTCGGGAAGAAGGCGCCGCCGAAGGAGCCGCTGACGAACACGATGAGGGCTGCGCAGCCAAGGAAATGGGCGTCGACCCAGCCCGGCCGGAAAAAGGATGAGCGGCGATCCACGAGACGCCAGCATTGCCAAAGCGAAAAACCGACGAGACCGGCGAGCGGCAGGCCGTAGCGGAATCTGGCGTAGACGAGGAAGAAGAGGGCGACGGGCACAGCCAGATAAGCCAGCGCAGCGAACTCGAACGGGGTGATGGAGCGACGCATAGCCGTGGCTCTCTCTGTTATCCCTAACATGGCTCCCCCCTTCATTCATGCCGTTTAAAAACATGCGCGTGTTTGCCTTATGAGCGGCAAACGGCGACCTTAAAGTGAGCCCGCAGGATTGGTAAGCCATTGATTCCAATGGGTCGGGGTCGGTCGCATGCGAGTGCATTAGTTGTTGTTTTGGTTGATCTCCGCAACCTTGACATGGTAGGGATCATAGGTCCAAACCCTGTGCCGCCGCTGCCACATGCAGACGATGCATTGTGGAACACGACAAGCCGGCGCCGCCGGCTGTTTGTTGCCCATCGTCCAACGCAGTGCAGGGCGATCACACACCGGCGGCGGGTGGCCCTAGCGCCCGGCTTGCTTTAGCATCCAGGCGACGATCAGGCGAGGAGGCCGTGCGCATGATGGAATATCATCATACGATTCAAGTCAAAGGACGCTACCAGCTCGTGGCGTTGACACGTGAACCCGAATACAGCCCGGCCAACGTGGTCGGCTATACCGTGACCACCGAGGGTGGCGCGCGCCTGGACTCGCACGACATGTCCTGGGACGAGGCGCGGGTCTGGATGGACAACCTGGTCGAGCAGGACGGCGGCGGCGTCAGCGTCGAAAAAAAGCCGTCGAAGAGCAAGCCGAGTACCCGGCGCCGAGGCTAGAATAGCCGCCACGGTGCATCAGGGAGGATAGGGGCTTGTCGAATCGTAAGGTCTATGCGGCTGTGGCTGTCGTCGCGCTCACGGCCGTCGCCGGCTATTTCCTGTCCGGCTATCTGGTGCTGCTGCTGCTCAAGCTGGACACGGGCCTGCTCGGGCTGAGCACCTATTACGAATACGTGCATGCCATCGCCTTGCCGCAGGTCGCGCCGTTCGTCGGCAAGATCAAGTGGGCGGGCTATCTGGGCTTCGGCTTTCCGGGGCTGCTGTGTCTGTTGACGCTGGTGCTGATGTTCAAGCCGCGCAAGCAGGCCCTGCATGGCGACGCCCGTTTCGCCGGTGCTGCCGATCTGGCCAAGCATGGCCTGTTCAAGCAGAGCGGCAACGGCATCGTGGTCGGCAAGTTCCGCGGCAAGCTGGTGCGCCTGAGCGGGCAGCAGTTCGTCATCCTGGCCGCGCCCACCCGTTCGGGCAAGGGTGTCGGCGTGGTGATCCCGAACCTGCTCGAATACCAGGAATCGGTGGTGGTCCTGGACATCAAGCAGGAAAACTTCGATCTCACCAGCGGCTGGCGCGCCAGCCAGGGGCAGGAGGTCTTCCTGTTCAACCCGTTCGCCGAGGACCGTCGCACGCATCGCTGGAATCCGCTCAGCTACGTCTCCGACGACCCGGCGTTCCGCGTCTCCGACCTGATGAGCATCGCCGCGATGCTGTACCCGGACGGATCGGACGATCAGAAATTCTGGGTCAGCCAGGCGCGCAACGCGTTCATGGCGTTCGCGCTGTACCTGTTCGAGAACTGGGACGACGAGCGCAACATCGGCTTCCCGGGCGGCCTGGGCACGCCGACGCTGGGGGCGATCTACCGGTTGTCCTCCGGCGACGGCAGCGACCTGAAGAAATACCTGAAGTCGCTGTCGGAACGGCGCTTCCTCAGCAGCAATGCCAAGTCGGCGTTCTCCAACATGCTGTCGCAGGCAGAGGAGACCTTTGCCTCGATCCTGGGAACGCTGAAGGAGCCGCTCAACGCCTGGATCAACCCGGTGCTCGACGCGGCCACCAGCGACAACGACTTCCTGCTGACCGACCTGCGCAAGAAGAAGATGACCATCTACATCGGCATCCAGCCCAACAAGCTGGCCGAGAGCCGCCTGATCATCAACCTGTTCTTCAGCCAGATCATCAACCTCAACACCAAGGAACTGCCCAAGAGCAATCCGGCGTTGAAGTACCAATGCCTGCTGCTGATGGACGAGTTCACCGCGATCGGCAAGGTCGACATCATCGCCTCGGCGGTGTCATACATGGCTGGCTACAATGTGCGCCTTCTGCCGATCATCCAGAGCATGGCGCAGCTGGATGCGACCTATGGCAAGGACGTGTCGCGGACCATCATCACCAATCATGCACTGCAGATCCTGTACGCTCCGCGCGAGCAGCAGGATGCCAACGACTACTCGGAGATGCTCGGCTACACCACCTTCCGCAAGCAGAACGTCACGCGCGGCAAGGACGTGACCCGCAGCGTATCGGAGGAGAGGAGGGCGCTGATGCTGCCGCAGGAACTCAAGGCGATGGGGAACGATCACGAGGTGTTCCTGTACGAGGGCATCCCGCATCCTGTGAAGTGCGACAAGATCAAGTACTACAAGGACCGGCACTTCACTTCGAGGCTGCTGCCCAAAGTCGATGTGCCGATGCTCTCGCTTTAAAAAAGCGTGATGTGGTTTGCAAAATTATTGGCGGTCAAGCAGGATTGAACGCTTTTTTACCAAACGCTTGACGTGAGCATTGCGCTGCGGCACATTCTCGCGATGCTGGTGCTGGACAATTGGCAATAGGAACAGGGGGCGTGGGTTCTTACGACACACGCAAGGGTGACATGGAAAGTTTTCTGGCAAATTCCGTTTTTCTCAGTGCTGAAAGCCTGTCCCTGGGCGCCGTTCGTCTTCAGGGGCGCTTGCCTGCGCCAGGCTTGCGTAGCCCCGGACGCTGTCGCCAAGCGCACGCGTCGGCGCGGCGTCGCGCTGTGACCTCCCTGTGGCGAAACCCGAAGTTCTCAGGCTGCCGACCGTGTGTCGGCCGTCCATCAAAACATGTTTCCGCAATTTAGAGGCTCGCGTGAAAAGAACGCATATGTTTCGGCTGATCGCCACTCTGAGCACCGTTGCGCTGTTGAGCGCCTGTGCGAGTTCGCCGGCGCCTGATTTCCGCGGCAGGTGGAAGCCGGTCAACCGGTTCTCCGAGTCGACGATGGAGATCCCGCTGTATTCCTCGTACGTGTACCAGGCCGTGCCGATGGACGGCACCCTGAAGACGATGCTCGAGCGCTGGGCCAAGGACTCGAACATGGAACTGGCGTACAGCATCCAGTCCGACTACACGCTCTATGCGCCGGTAGCGAAGATCAACACCACGAGCATCCAGCAGGCCGTCGCCGAGCTCAGCGTGGTCTATGCGCAGGAGGGGGTCACTGTCTCCGCGGCGGGCAACCGCATTCTGGTGCAGCCGTCTTCTTCGTTGAGCGGGGCCGCATCGCCGGCCGCCGACGGCGGCGCGAAGTGACTTTACTTTACGGGGGCCGTTCGCGTGTCTCCGCAGCCACATTACGTAACTTGGTGAAGTCTGATGTTCGGTAAAAAACCAGTTGAGAGCGAAAGCGTCAACAAGGCGGTCGCAAAGGCTGTCAACTACGAAGTCAGCATTGCGGATCTCGCCCGGCGCAGCGAGCGCCGCGCATGGTGGGTCGCGTTCGGCGCGATCATCATGTGCCTGCTGCTGGGTGGCGGTTACTACTACATGTTGCCGTTGAAGGAGAAGGTGCCGTACATCGTGATGGCCGATGCCTACACCGGCAATTCGTCGGTCTCAAGGCTTCAGAACACCGCGGATATTCGCAATATCACTGCGAGCGAAGCGCTGGCCCGGAGTAATGTGGCGCGCTTCATCATCTCGCGCGAGTCCTACGATTTCGCGATGATGGGGCTCAGGGATTGGAAAACGGTGTTCGCTCTGGCCGATGGTCCTGTGGCAAACGAATATCGTCAGTTGCATGCGCCCAACAATCCTGCCGCCCCATACTTCACATATGGCAAGACACGGGCCATTCGGGTCAATATCCTCAGCATTACCCTGCAGGGTGGCAACGGTCAGCCATATACCGGCGCCAACGTTCGCTTCCAGCGCAGCATTTACGAAAAGAGCACGGGGCAGACCACGCTGCTGGACAATAAGTTTGCAATTCTTGGATTTCGTTATAACAGTAATCTAACGATGGCCGATGATCTGCGCGTGGAGAACCCGCTCGGCTTCCAGGTTACCGATTATCGGGTTGACACGGATTATGTTGGCACGCCGACACCACCTCCGGCAGCCTTCCAGGCGCCGGCAGCTGCGCCTGTTGCGCCTGCAGCTGCGCCCGCGAACCAACAACTCTTGCCGGGTCAGTCACCCGGTCAGGTCCAGGGGCAGCTTCCTGGTCAGCCGATGGCGCAGCCGGCAACGCCTGGCGTGAACGGCGTAGCCCCTGCTCAGCAGCAGTTGCCGGTGACGAATGCGATGGAGGCGCCCACTTACCAGGGCGTACAGCCCGCTCCGATGGCGCCTGCGCCCAACGCTGCACCTCAGAACAATGGAAATGGAGCGAACGTTAGATGAGTTTCATGACTAGAAATGGCTCGGCGCATCTGGCGCTGCTCGCCTTGGCTTTGGTTGCGCCGCTCGCGTCCGCTCAGGTTGTCCAACAATATGAGTACGAAGCGGACAAGATCTACCAGGTGCGTACCGGCCTCGGTATCACGACCCAGGTCGAATTGAGCCCCAACGAAAAGATCCTCGACTACAGCACCGGTTTCACAACCGGCTGGGAGTTGAGCCGTCGCGAGAACGTCTTCTATCTGAAGCCGAAGAACGTCGACGTCGACACCAACATGATGATACGGACGGCGACCCATTCCTATATTTTAGAATTGAAGGTCGTCGCAACGGATTGGCAGAGGCTGGAACAGGCGAAGCAGGCCGGCGTCCAGTACAAGGTGACCTTTGTCTATCCGAAGGACACCAGCTTCGCCGCTGCCAGCGAAGAGGTGAAGGACGAGTCGCAGATCGATACCAGGATGTCCAAGGATCGGCGCTATTACTTCGACTACGACTATTCGACGCGCTCGAAGCAGACGTGGATCGTGCCCAATAGCGTGTACGACGACGGCAAGTTCACCTACATCAAGATGGATCTTACGAGATTTCCCACCGGCAATTTTCCGGCCGTGTTCGCGCGCGAGAAGGAAAACGAAGAGGATTTCTTGGTCAACACGACGGTCGAAGGCAATACCCTGATCGTCCACGGGACCTATCCTTTCCTGGTTGTCCGCCACGGCAAGAATGTTGTCGGCTTGCGTAGGAATAAGCAAAAGTGAACTCGAACATACCTCCGTCTGACGAAAACAACGGTCACAACGATGGCCAGTCTCCTCGTTCTCCGCAAAACGGAGATGTCGGCAAGGAGAATCCTTACTTTGCCCGGCAACAGCAAACGGCGGATCCCGATCTCGATGCCAACGAGCCGGTGCTGAGATCCAGCGAGCTGCAAAAGCTCAACCGGAAGGCGTTGCTGTTCCTTGGCGCTATCGCGTTGCTGCTGATCGTGGCCATTTTTTGGCTGGTTGGTGGAAGCGACACGAAAGAGCCGCCGCCGAAGCCGCGTCAGGAAGCCGTGGTGGCGCCCGCGCTCCCGCAGACTGCGGCGCCGTTGCCGACGCAGCCCGCCGAGCCTGTGCCGTTGGTGCAGGAGAGCCTGCCGCCGTTGCCGCCGATGCCGACCGACAACGATATCCGGACGGCGCCCGTCGAGCAGCAGGAGCGTGGCCCGTCGCTGCTCGAGCGGCGCATGGCCGGCATGCAGGACGACCCGGCGCAGGTGGGCGGCGGCCAGCCGGGGTTCGGCGGCATTCTGCCTCCTGGCGGACAGCAGCCTGGTGCGGGCCAGGAGCAGGAAACGTCGGCGAAGCCGATTGCGAATCCTGACGGTTTGCTGGTGCGCGGTACCTATATCCGGTGCGTGCTGGAAACGCGGATCATCAGTGACTTCGCGGGTTTCACCTCCTGCATCATCACCGAGCCGGTCTACTCCATCAACGGCAGGCGTTTGCTGTTGCCGAAGGGCTCCAAGCTGTTGGGTAAATACGATTCGGTCGAACCGACTGGACCCCGCATGGAGGTCATCTGGGATCGAATCACCACGCCGACCGGTATCGATGTATCGCTTGAGGCGCCGGGTATTGACAACCTCGGCAGTGCTGGCCATCCAGGCAAATACAACGCGCATTGGGCAAGCCGTATCTCTTCTGCTCTGATGATCAGCATGCTCAGCGATGCGTTCAAATGGGCGGCCGCCGAGAACGGGCCCAAGACCACTACGGTTGGCCTCAACTCCGGATTGGTGACCGAGCAGCCGTTCGAGAGCAACACGGCACGGACGGTGCAGCGCATGGCTGATCAGGCATTGGAGCGCTCGGGGCGCCGTCCTGCGACCGTGACGATCAATCAGGGTACTGTGGTCAACGTCTATGTCGCAAAAGACGTGGATTTCACTGCTGTACTTACCCGTTGATAGCAGCGAGATAATTACGTGACGCTGGACGACTCGCCAACTGCGCAGATATCTTCGGATTTCCTGGATTACCAGTACTCGGTGCTGGGAATCCTGGATTATCTGAATTCGCCGGAGGTGACGGAAATATGCATCAACCGGCCTGGCGAGCTATATCTGGAGACGCTGCGCGGCTGGCAGAAGTTGGATATCCCCTCGCTGACGTTTGATCGTGCGCGCCAGTTCTGCACCGCGGTGGTCAACGAGAGCAATACGGGGCAGCGCATCACCGATACCGATCCAGTCGTGTCGCTGACCTTTCCGACCGGGCAACGTGCCCAGTTCGTCATTCCGCCTGCTTGCGATGCAGGCAAGGTCTCGATCACGATCCGTTTGCCGTCCAAGCACACCAAGACGCTGGAGCAGTATCAGGAGGACGGCTTTTTCCAAGAGATCCTGGAGCAGGAAGCAGGCGTCAGCGAACAGGATCGCGAGCTGTTGGAGCTGCGCAGGCAGCGGAATTACTCGGAGTTTTTCAAGAAGGCCGTATTGTTCAAGAAGAACGTCGTCGTCGCTGGCGCGACCGGCAGCGGCAAGACCACGTTCATGAAGTCGTTGGTGAACCACATTCCCAACGAAGAGCGCTTGGTCACCATCGAAGACGCGCGCGAACTGTTCATCAGTCAGCCCAATACCGTGCATTTGCTCTACTCGAAAGGTGGACAAAGTGCGAGTAACGTAACGGCCAAAAGCTGCATGGAGGCCTGTCTGCGCATGAAGCCAGATCGCATCATCCTGGCAGAGTTGCGGGGCGACGAGTCGTTCTATTTCATCAGAAATTGCGCGTCCGGCCACCCAGGGTCGATCACGAGCTGCCATGCGGGCAGCATCGGTCAGACTTGGGATCAGCTTGCGTTGATGGTCAAGGCCTCGGCGGAGGGTTCAGGGCTGGAGTTTTCTGTCATCAAGCGTTTGTTGATGATGACGATTGATATCGTGGTCCATATTAAATCGCATGCAGGGCGGCGCTATATCACCGGTATCGATTTTGACCCGGAGCGGACTTTGCATGGCAGTAAGTGAATTTGTTCACGAAGGTGATCGCTGAAGCTGTGCCAGATTGACTTCGATTTTGTCTTCAGGCACTATTAATTTGCGCGATCTGCGACTTTAAGGTTCTCAGGCCGATAGTCGACGGATATAGGAGGAACAACGGCATGTTGCCAGGCATGGAACTACTGAGCTGTCCTGAAATGGCAGTTCCGGCTGAAGTGATGCAGCACGTCGTGCGCGTCGAATCGTCGCACAATCCGTTTGCGATTGGTGTCGTGGGTGGCCGCCTGGTGCGTCAGCCGCAGAATCTGTCCGAAGCTGTCGCTACGGCACGGATGCTTGAGGACAAGGGCTACAACTTTTCTCTCGGTCTGGGCCAGGTCAACCGCTACAACCTCCTCAAGTACGGGCTCGACTCGTACGAAAAAGCATTCAAGACTTGTCCCAATCTGCAAGCCGCCTCGAGGATCCTGGCCGAATGCTATGGCCGCTCCGGGGGCAATTGGGGCAAATCTTTCAGTTGCTATTACTCTGGCAACTTCGAGACTGGCTACAAGCACGGCTACGTGCAGAAGGTCTACGCATCCATCAATCAGGGCCGGGCTATTGCCGCCGCCCCTGTTGGTGCTATCCCTGTCGTGCCGAATGGCGTCCGTCGCCCGGCGCAGGCCGCCAAGGCATCCGTGGTGCGCGAACTCGATTCGGTCGTCTCGCGCCGCATCGCAGGTGCCAACCAGCTCGCTAATGGTTTGGCGACCCAGATCACGCCGTCTGCGTACTATCCGGCCGCAGTTTCGGCTCCTGCTCAGACACAAGGCAATCCTGTTGGCCAGTTTCCCAACCCTGCATTGATCACCTCCGCAGGACGAGTAGGTCAAGCGGCTGGTGCCGATGCAGAGCTATATGTAGTACGTCCGACAAGCGCCGGCAAAGGAGTGGCGGTGCCTGCTGGTGGCGGAGCCGATCCAGCTTCGCAAGCATCTGTGACCAGGGGTTCGGCCCTTGGTGGTTCCGCAGAGCCGGCCGTCCCGAGCTCGAATTCGCCGCCGCTGCCCCCCGGCGACGGCGCTTTTGTCTTCTAGCGTAGGGAAGCAATACCGCCATGGGAATGGCGTTCCATCACAACCCCTCTGTTCCAATCAGGAGATACACCATGATGTCCAAGAAGAGCGAAATGACCGCGGGTGCCAAGGTTGCCGGCTTGGCCGCGCTGAAAGCTGCCATTTTCGTAGGCTCGTTGCTGGTCGCCGGTTCGGCGATGGCAGCTGGCGGTGACTACGCCGGCACCGATGGTAAGGTCTGCGGCTTCCTGTCCAATACCAACGGCTTGCTCAACATGGCCTCGGTTGCCGTCGTGACCATCGCCGTCATCATCGCTGGCTACCAGATCGCGTTTGCCCACAAACGCATTGCTGATGTTGCTCCGCTTCTGATTGGCGGCTGCCTGATCGGTGCGGCCGGCCAGCTGGCGAAGATGCTGATTGGCGAGACTGGTGCGACCTGCAGCGGCGGCGGCGCCGCCGGCGGCACCAGCATGTTGATCCAGATGATTCAGCACTATGCATAAGAACGTACTTTTCCGCGGCTGTACCCGCCCGGCCATGTTTTTGGGGGTGCCCTACATTCCCTTCTTCATCGGCGCGGGTAGCGGCTTGCTGGCGGGAATGTACTTCAATCTCTGGTATCTGTTGTCGATTCCGGTAATCATTTTCGCAATGCAGCAGGTGACCAAGCGGGACGAGATGATATTCAGAATGCTTGGGTTGCGTTGGATGTTCAGGGTGCGCGTGCGCAACCTGCAGCGCTACTCAGGCGCATGGGTATTTTCTCCTAACGAATATCGGAGAAACGTGCCTGGCGCCAAGCGTTAAGTTCGGCTTAGCGCCAGTGCCTTGACCCCATGCACGAACGATTCGTTTCGTGCATGGGGTTGTTCGGTTTTATCGTGGTGCTTAACTGGTTGTTGTTGTGTAGTAGGCAAGCATTCGACTACTCCCGATTCGTCCGAATCGGGCCTTGGCAAGACGAAATGGATTCAGAGTAATTCCCTATGTTCATCCCAGACACTTCGATCAGCGAGTTCATTCCTATCTCTACGCATGTAGCGCCGTCGGTGCTCAAGACGACGGGTGGAGACTACATGTTGACCTGGCACCTGGGTGGACTGCCGTTCGTCGGCCGCGAGGAGTGGGAGATCGAGCATCGCCACAACACGTTCAATCGGATGCTTCAGACCTTGCGCGCGCCCGATTTCACCAATGTGGCGTTCTGGGTCCACGACGTGCGTCGGCGCCGCGGCATCAAGTCGCGTGGCAAGTTTCAGCAGACGTTCAACCAGGAATTGTCGAATCAGTATTACAGCGCGCTTTCGTCGCAGAAAATCATGCAGAACGAGCTGTATCTGACCATGCTGTATCGCCCGGTGGTCACCGGGAAGCGCTTGATGGAAAAGTCCGCCAATCTGGCGCAGCTGCAGTCCGAGCAGGACCAGTCCATCGCCAAGATCATCGAGTTGGCTGGCAATGTCGAAGCCGTGCTCAAGGACTACTCCCCCTATCGACTGAGCATGTATGAGGCCAGCAATGGCGTCGTATTTTCCGAGGCGCTCGAATTTTTCGGCTATCTGATCAACCGGATCGACGAGCCGGTGCCGGTCCTGCAGGCGCCGGTGCCTGCATATCTGCCGGTAAGCAAGCATATGTTCGCCAACAAGACCGGCGACTTCGTCATCAAGACGCCCGAAGGTACCAATCATTTCGGCGGCATTCTGAATATCAAGGAATACACCGACGGGACCTATCCGGGCATCCTGAACGGCTTGAAGTATCTCGACTTCGAGTACGTGGTGACCCATTCCTTCAGCCCGATGGGGCGCCACGATGCGCTGAAGGTGCTGGATCGGACCAAGGGCATGATGATCTCGTCTGGCGACAAGGCGGTCAGTCAGATCCATGAGCTGGATCTGGCGATGGATCAGCTGTCGTCGGGCAGTTTCGTATTGGGCGAATACCACTTCACCATCGCGGTCTATGCAGATACGCAGGAGAAGCTGTCGCAGCAGATCGCGACTACGCGTGCGGAACTGTCCAACGCCGGCTTCGTTTCATCAAAGGAAGACTTGGCCATCGCGTCGTCCTTCTATGCTCAGCTTCCCGGCAACTGGCGCTATCGCACCCGTTTGGCGAACGTGAGTTCGCTGAACTTCCTGGGCCTGTCGCCGTTGCACAACTTTGCGCAGGGAAAGCGCGACAACAATCCGTGGGGAGAGTGCGTCACCACGTTGCAGACCACCAACGGACAACCGTACTACTTCAATTTCCATGCGACGCACCCAGCGGAGAATTCGCTGGGCGAAAAAGCGATCGCCAATACGATGGTCATCGGCAAGTCCGGTACCGGCAAGACGGCGTTGATCAACTTCTTGCTCAGCCAGGTTCAGAAATTCAACCCTTCGCCGACCATCTTCTTTTTCGACAAGGACCGCGGCGCCGAGATCTTCGTTCGCGCCTGTGGCGGCAATTACCTTGCCCTGGAGAATGGCCGGCCTACAGGCTTCAATCCTTTCCAGTGCGAGCGTAGCGAGGCCAACGTGCAGTTCCTGGCGGACCTGATCAAGGTGCTCGCCGGCAAAGCCGAGTACAGCTCACGCGACGACGAGGATATCTTCCGCGCCGTCGAGGGCATGCTGGACACGCCGATGCAGCTGCGCAGCATGACCAACTTCCGCAAGAGCCTGCCCAACATGGGCGATGACGGCCTCTATGCGCGTATGCGCAAGTGGACGACCGGAAACTCGTTGGGCTGGGTGTTCGACAACCCGGTCGACACCATCGACCTGGAAAAAGCCAACATCATCGGCTTCGATTACACGGACGTCATCGACAACCCGGAAGTTCGCGTACCGGTCATCAACTATCTGCTACATAAGCTGGAAGCCTTGATCGACGGACGTCCGCTGATCTACGTGATGGACGAGTTTTGGAAGATCCTGGACGGCAAGGGTGGCCTCAAAGAATTTGCCAAGAACAAGCAGAAGACCATCCGTAAGCAGAATGGCTTGGGCATTTTCGCCACCCAGAGTCCGGAAGACGCACTGGCCAGCGACATCTCGGCGGCACTGGTCGAGCAGACTGCCACGATGATCCTGCTGCCCAACCCGAACGCGAGCAAGGAAGACTATATGGAAGGCCTCAAGCTGACCGAAGCCGAGTACCAGGTGGTGGTGAGCCTGGATGAGCGCTCGCGCTGCTTCCTGGTCAAGCAAGGCCATGGTTCATCGGTGTGCCAGCTGAACCTGCGCGGCATGGACGATGCGCTCGCGGTCATTTCCGCGTCCACCGACAACATCGAGATCATGCATCAGGTCCTCGAGCAGAAAGCTGCCCAGCACGGAGTAGCGCCGAATGACCTGACGCCCGAGCAGTGGCTCAACGAGTTCTATGCCAAGCGCAAGGGTTCGGGCAAGTCCGCGTCCAAGCCTTCGGCATCTGATAGCAAGGGCGCCGCGGCGCTGGCTTGATCGTTGTATTCGCTGAAAGATCGTTTCGTTCTACATGACTAGCTGTGAGGTCTACATGGACAAGAATATGAAATCCTTCGCTCGATTCCGACTGCTGGCGGTTCTTTGCGTCCTGTGCATCTCGGTACCGTCTACTGCGTTCGCACAGTGGAAGGTGCGCGACGAGAAGCAAATCAGCGAGAACAAGACCAATACGAATACGCTCGACAAGAAGCTCGACAAGATCCGCGACGACAACAAGATTGGTGCCAAGAGTTCCGGTGAGAAGCCGAGCGGCACAGAAGTCGAGAAGTTGAGCGACGAAATGAAGCCCAAGAAGATCGATGCGAACTATGGCATCGCCGCGTGCGGTGCCACCAAGGGCACACCGGTCACCGAGGGGCAAAAGACCAACTGCGAGCTCATTCAGAAGACCAAGAACGCCCAGTTCAATTACATGGTCGCGATGTATGAGATCACGACGAAGCGCCTGGAGCGTCTGCGCGATCTGGAGAAAGAGCGCAATAACATCGCAGAGAACGAGATTGGCAAGTTGGAGGACAACACCAACAAGTTGATCGCGCTCAAGACCTTGATGGACATCGATCGCCAGCAGATGGAGTCGGCGATGTTCGCTTACGACATCCGTCTCAAGTACTTGCAGGCCCAGCAGTCCAACGAGGCCGAATCGGCGATGAAGGGCAAGAAGAGCAATCCTGACGGCGGTGGCCTGCTTGGCGATATTGTCGGGACGATCACCGATATGGCGCAAGCAGCCGTGGCTGGTGCGGTTATGAAGACGGCGCTCGAGGGCGTCAAGACGGACAAGCCGTCTGACATGAGCCGGTTGAGCTACGAGAAGTAAGGCGGACGCCACGAGCGGCTTTGCTATGAGTTGCCGAGCGTTTTCTGGTTGCCTTCTTTCGAGGGCGGCCTCCGAAAAAATATCCGGGTGCGCTTCACCCGCATGGAAGATCCAATATGTTTAATGTGATTGCCGGCTTGATGGATTCTACACTCGGCGGGGGCGGGCAGGCAGGCTTGGGCTCTTTTCTGGGCAACATGGCCAACTATGCGTTCTTCTCGCTGATCAACGATTATCTGCGAGACGAAATCGATATCTTCCAGTGGACGCTTCTGCAGCGCACCACCATGTGGATGGGCGCGATCGCGCTCACGGTGCTGACACTGTGGATATTGATTCAGGGCTATCGATTGGCAACGGGCCAGATGCGCGAGTCCGCGATGTCCTTGGTCGTCACCGCCTTGCGGGCTACGCTGATCATTGCAGTCGCAACCAGCATGGCGACCGGGTCTTCCAAGCTTTACTGGACATTGACGGACGGCCTGAGCAAGGAGATCACTGAGGTCGTCACCGGCGACGATGCGAGTCCATACAACAAGATCGATGAGAATCTGCTGATCATGCAGACCGCGCTGGCGAGCATCGATGCATTGCAGGCAGGAGGCAGCGAGGAGCGCGAATCCGACAAGACGCGTGCACGCTGGTTCATGGGCTTGGGCATCGCAGGACCAGGCGTGGTTGCCGGTTCGATGCTGCTGCTGAACAAGATCGCGAT
The DNA here is from genome assembly GCF_025666195.1 of Xanthomonas sp. CFBP 8443. Taxonomy (NCBI): domain Bacteria; kingdom Pseudomonadati; phylum Pseudomonadota; class Gammaproteobacteria; order Lysobacterales; family Lysobacteraceae; genus Xanthomonas; species Xanthomonas sp. CFBP 8443. The sequence continues at coordinate 3,149,526 of NZ_CP102592.1, read as the reverse complement.
GGCGTTGTTTGTTGGTTTTGGGCCGCTGTTCATCATGTGTCTGCTATTCAATGCCACGAAGCAGCTGTTTAGCAAATGGTTGTACTACGGCATTGGAACGGTATTTTCGTTGGCGGTGTTGAGCGTCATGGTGGCGATCACCACGAAGGTGGTAGGCGCCGTGGCATTGGCCTTCGTGACGAAGTGGGCGATGAGCACCGCCTTCGATTTCAACGGCGAAGGCGTCAGCAGCATGGCCTTGCAGCAGGGAGGATTGGGATTGGTGATGACGACACTGATTGTGACTGCGCCCCCGATGGCGGCAGCGTTCTTCCAGGGCGTGCTAGGCCAGTTCAGCCCGTACTCGGCGATGGGTGCTGGTGGTGGTGGCGGTGCTGTGCCGGCTGGGCCGGGGGGCGCATTTGTTCCGCGCCAACAGCCCCATGACACAACTCCTAAGGATGAGGCTCCCACTAACAATATGGGCGGAAGATTTGGCGGCACTCAGCCTTCTTCTCCTCAGCAGGATCCGGGATGGCTTGGCAAAGCCAAAACTCCAATCGGCTGATTCCGAATTGAGAAATTGTTCTGAGGATTTGCAGTATGCGATCTAAATGCATCTATATTTTTATTGCTGGGGCCTGCGGCTTGTCCTCTTATTCATTTGCGCAGACCGCTTGTCCTACTGGAACGATTGCAGGGTCGGCTACGTGCGGCCCTGCTCCCACTAGTGAAATTATTTCGCAGCCGCCGACCCCAACTGGAGAGTGGATAAAGACATGGGGGAGCATAGCAACGTCTCCAAGCGGAGACGGTGGAGTAAGTTCAGGTAGGTTATCAAAAAAAGAGGCTGAAGATGTTGCTTTGCAGAACTGTAGGAATATGGGGGCGCAAGGTTGCAAGGTAGAGTTTGTCTATAAAAATCAATGTGTGGCTGCAGCTTATCCTCCTGGGGGCAAGGGAGGGATGATATCTACCTCGGCTACTATTGAAGAGGCAGTGAATAGGGCGAAGTCTAAGTGTGAATCGTCTTCACAAAGCGAATGTAAAATTGCTATATCGGAGTGCTCTGAGCCTGTATTTAGGAAATATTAAATAGCGCTAGTTTTAAGCATCTTCGTGTTTGAAGGTCTTGTAAGTCTTTTATGGGCGTCTAGCCAAGGCGTGACAATCCTTATTGTGATTGCTGGGCTTGTTGCTGTTAGTGCCGGCGTTCTGTTGTAGCCGGAGTCGCCCCACGAGGCGACAAGTAGCGGTGCCTGCAATTGCTATTGAGCGTTTGTCTCTGCATCGTGCGAGCTTGCGCTGAATACGTATGCAAGCGTCCGTGCAGTCCCCGCATCGACGTTACCCTAACGCAGCTTTCCGCGTGCCCATTGCGCACGCGATTTCTGCCCGAAGGGGGGCGTTGCATGACTCAGGTTCCATGGTGGCGCGGTGCCGTCATCTATCAGATCTACCCGCGTAGTTTTCTCGATGCGAACGGCGACGGCGTCGGCGATTTGCCGGGCATCGTGCGCAAGTTGGACTACATCGCCGCGCTCGGGGTGGATGCGATCTGGGTCTCGCCGTTCTTCAAGTCGCCGATGGCCGATTTCGGCTACGACATCGCCGATTATCGCGAGGTCGATCCGCTGTTCGGCACGATGGAGGACTTCGATCGGTTGCTGGCCAAGGCGCATGCGCTGGGCCTGAAGGTGATGATCGATCAGGTGCTCAGCCATACGTCGGTGGAGCATGCGTGGTTCAAGGAGAGCCGCCAGAGCCGGGACAATCCCAAGGCCGATTGGTACGTGTGGGCGGATGCGCGCGAGGACGGGACGCCGCCAAACAACTGGATGTCGATCTTCGGTGGCGTCGCCTGGCAGTGGGAGCCGCGGCGCGGCCAATACTACCTGCACAATTTCCTGTCGTCGCAGCCGGATCTGAACTTCCACAACCCCGAGGTGCAGCAGGCCACGCTGGACAATGTGGAGTTCTGGCTTGCGCGTGGGGTGGATGGGTTCCGGCTGGATGCGATCAACTTCTGCTTCCACGATCCCTTGCTGCGGGACAACCCGCCAAAACCTGCGGAAAAGCGGGTGGGGCGGGGCTTCAGTCCCGACAATCCGTATGCATTCCAGTACCACTACTACAACAATACGCAGGCGGAGAATCTGCCGTTCCTGCAGAAGCTGCGCGGCCTGCTCGATCGCTATCCTGGCACGGTGAGCCTGGGCGAGATCTCGTCTGAGGATTCGCTCGCGACCACCGCCGAATACACGCGGGCCGGGCATCTGCACATGGGCTACAGCTTCGAGTTGCTGACCGACGATTTCAGTGCGGCCTACATCCGCGAGACGGTCGCGCGTCTCGAGGTGGCGATGACCGAGGGCTGGCCGTGCTGGGCGATTTCCAACCACGATGTGCAGCGGGCGGTGACGCGCTGGGGACGGGGCGCAGAAACGCCGGCGTTCGCGCGCCTGTTGACCGCGATGCTGTGTTCGCTGCGCGGTTCGGTGTGCGTCTACCAGGGTGAAGAACTGGGTCTGGGTGAGGCCGAGGTGCCGTTCGAGGCGTTGCAGGATCCGTATGGCATCGCGTTCTGGCCGAGCTTCAAGGGCCGCGACGGATGCCGCACGCCGATGCCGTGGGACGGCAGCGCGCAAGCTGGATTCAGCGAGGGGACCCCTTGGCTGCCGGTGGCGCCGGCGCATCGCGCGCAGGCGGTGGCGGCACAGCTGGCTGATCCGCAGTCGGTGTTGATCGCGTTCCAGCAGTTCCAGGCGTGGCGCAAGCGACAGGTCGCTTTGCGCGAAGGCGATATCGTGTTCGTCGAGACCGAAGAGCCGGTGCTGATGTTCCAGCGCCGGCATGCGCAGCAGACGTTGTTGCTCGCGTTCAACCTCTCAGCGGAAGTGGCCGAGGTGGCACTGCCTGAGGGGCAATGGCGAGCGCTGGCGGTGCCGGGCGTCGATGCCGGGGAGGTCGATGGCGGCCTGCGCCTGCCTGGTTACGCGATGGTGTGCCTGGAAAGTGCCTAGGCCTCTCGACTCTGTGGTTCCGCTGCTGTTTCGCCAGGCAGCGGGACGCAATGCGCCGGTCCAAGGGCGAGTTTCCGACCTCGTGACCGAATGCCAGAACTGCCGTTGGCATTGAAGATCTGATCGTCCTGCTTGTCGGACGTTCACAGTGTTTCTACTAACCAACTGTTTCTGGGAGTGCAATCTCTAGCTGGCGCGAAGGTGGATATTCTGCGTGATCGTCGCGCTGCATCCACGGACGCTGTCAGGCACCGACAGCGAGCAGCGCCGCGAGTATTTCTCCAGCCGTAGGTCGGCATCGGCGAGCGACGTCACGAGCGGGCCCGCAACCTCGCATCCCCGCTGGCTCTGCTGCGCCAGCCAATTGCGGCGTTCACGTCAGCACGGATCAGTGCGCTGTGGGTGCTCAGCGACACTGCCGCCACCAGCGCGATTCTGCTGGCGAACAGCGCGCGTGCCGCCATCGGCACCTTCGCGGTCCACGCAGCGGCGTATTGGCCCGGCCCTCCAGTCCCTGGCGGTTGGCAAACGGCAGCCGCGCACGAGGCTGCTGCTTCAATGCGTCCGCATCGCGTTGTCTTGCTTCGTTCAGTGACAGTGCCCAGATCGAGCGCAACGCGCGCCGCCATGCGCTTAGCGCCGCACGCCATGGCGCGCCAATTGAATGCAAAAAAAAGCCCGCCGGCATGGGCCGACGGGCGTGTTGCAGGCAGGAGGGGTTGGCCTAGAACTTGTAATTCACCCCGAGCACGTAGGTGCGGCCCCACTCGGTGTATTCCAGCGGGCGGTCCTTGCGGCCGGCATAGGTGCGATACGCTTCGTTGGTCAGGTTGCTCGCCTGCAGCAGCAGGGTCAGCCCACTCAAGGTGCTGCTGTCGCCGAAGCTGTAGCTGAGCTGCGCGTCGGTCACGTTCTCGCCGACCACGTAACGCAGCGTGCGGTTGCCGTTGAAGTTGCCGATCTCGCCGATGAAGTCCGAACGCCGGCGCTGGCTGACGCGCGCTTCGAAGCCGTTGCGCTCGTAGTAGGCGGTGAAGTTGTACACGCGCTTGGACAGGCCCGGCAGGCTGATCGGATCCGAGCCCACGCTGGAGACGCTTTCCGGGTCGAGGATCTTGATGTCGCTGTCGTTGAACGTGGCGCTGGCCTGCACGCCGAAGCCGCGCAGGCTGTCGGTCAGCATGTCCAGCGGCAGCGAGGCGGTGAGCTCCAGGCCGCGCAGGGTGCCGCCCTTGCCGTTCTGCGGCGAGGAGAAGGTGCCGATGGTCTGCACCGGGGCGGTCATGCCCGGCGGCACCACGTAACTGGCGACCAGGTCGGAGAAGTCGTAGTCGTCGCGCGACTGCGTGTAGACGTAGCTCTTCAGGTCCTTGTAGAAGATCGCCGCGGCCACGTAGGCCTTTTCGTCGAAGTATTTCTCGTACGACAGGTCCAGCGCGGTCGCGCGCCACGGATCCAGCAACGGGTTGCCGCCGCTGCCGCCGGGCCTGCCGGTGGAGGTGTCGACGCCGAATTCCAGGCCGGCGCGCATCTGGTCCACGCGCGGGCGCGCGACCTGCTTGGCGGCGGCGAAGCGCAGGGTCTGCTGGTGCGGGAACGTGAAGGCCAGGTTCAAGCTCGGCAGCCAGTCGTTGTAGGTCTTGCCGGAATCGATCGGCAGCACGTTCTGGCCGGCCGGGCGCGAACGGTCGAAATAGTTGGACTGCGAGCTCTGGTCGGTGTGCTGCATCTGCACGCCGATGTTGCCGCGCACGCTCACTTCGCCGATATCGGTATTGATGTTGGCGCGCAACCAGGCGGTGGTGATCTTCTCCTGCACGGTCCACGACTTCGGAATCAGGTAGTCGAGGTCGGTGACCGGGTCGAAGGTCATGTAGCGCCCGACCGCGGCCGGGACGTTCCAGGCCGGGATGTAGCCGATGCCGGCGAAGCCCAGGTTGACCGGGTCGTACTGCAGGTCGCCGGCGATGCTGGCGTCGCCCTGCGCGCCGAGCAGGATGTTGCCCTCGGCCTGGGTCTTCTGCTTGCGCCGGTCGGCGTAGTTCACGCCCACGTCGATATCCGAGAACCACGACAAGGCCTGCGGCGCGGGCAGCGTCGCCGACAGGCGGCCGCCCTTCAGGCGGTCCTCGATCTGCGGCACCTTGCCGTAGCCGGAGCCGTAGATGGTGTTGGTCAGGAACAGCGCATCGGGGTTGGAGTAATCCAGCCCGGGTGAGATCTGCGAGAAGCCGTTGGGGTTGACGGTGACGCCGACGGTATCCAGTTGCGGCATCGGGGTCAGCTGCAGGTTGTTCTCCAGGTTCAACTCGTCGCGGGTGGCCTTGGAATAGTTCAGGTCGGCGACGAGCCTGACGTCGCCGACGTTGATCTCGTTGTTCCAGCCGAACGCGTCGATCTTGTCCTTGCGCTTGTTGTACATGCCGCGCACCAGCGGATACACGCCGCTGGCGGTGCCGCCGGTGAAGGTGTTGTCGGCATTCAGCTGCGGATTGCCGATCAGCAGGCCGGGGGTGTAGTTGCCGTTGTAGTTGCTGAGGTTGACCTCGAACTGGTTGGCGGTGTCGATCTGCTCGGCTTCGGTGTGGAACGCATCGAAGGTGCTGGTCCAGGCGTTGGACGGGCGGAACTGCACGGTGGCCATCACGCCGTCGCGCTTGTTGTTGCCGGTGCGGCGCAAGGCCTTGATGCCGTCGGAGAAGTAGGTGCCTGGGGCCAGGCCGGGGCGGTTGCCGGCGTCGGTATGCTCAGTGGTCCACGGCTCGTACAGGCCGACCTGGTTCTCCTGGATCGGGTTGTCGCTGTGCGCGTAGCCGATCGAGATGCCCAGGGTCTTGTCGAGGAACTGGTCGATGTAGCTGGCGCTGAAGCGGTTGCCGTACGCGTCGACATCGGCCGCCTTGCCCAGCGAGGTCTTCTGCAGGCGGCCGCTGACCGCGATCACCCGGTCCGGGAAGCTCAACGGGCGCACGGTCTGCATATCGATGGTGCCCGACAGGCCCTGGCCGACCAGCGCCGCGTCCGGGGTCTTGTACACGGTCACGCCATTGACCAGTTCCGATGGGTATTGGTCGAACTCGACGCTGCGGTTGTCGCCGGTGCTGACCACCTCGCGGCCGTTGAGCAGGGTGGTGGCGAAGTCGGGCGACAGGCCGCGGACGCTGATCACCTGGGCGCGACCGGCCACGCGCTGCGCGGCCAGGCCGGGCAGGCGGCCCAGCGATTCGGCGATGCTCACGTCCGGCAGCTTGCCGATGTCCTCGGCCGAGATCGCCTCGACGATGGACGTGGCGTCCTGCTTGACCGCGATCGCGCTCTCGATGCCGCGACGGATGCCGGTCACCTGGACCTTGTCCAGTTCGGTGACCGGATTCTGCGCCGGCGCGGTGGCGGTGCCGGTCTGCGTTGCGGACTGTGCGGTAGCCAGCATCGGCGTCATGGCGATGGCCAACGCCAGCGTCAGCGCATTGCGCTTGTGGTTCAACATTTTCCCCTCCCAGGCAATGTTGTCTTGCGAATTTTCTGGCCCGGCCAAATCGCCGGATGTAGGTATCGCGCTGCCGACGATGCGGTAACGCGACTGCGACGTATGGTAGACACGGCAGTCCATCGCGAACGTCGGCTGCATACGTATTCACTGGGTTTCATCACGGTGGAATCGATTCCACGATTGCGATGTCTTGTTCGCGATGGCCACGCGCATGCGTGCTCGGTATCGCAGGGTCGTCATGCGGAAGGTGCCATCGCCAGGTCGCGGTCCAGGCGTCCGTCGCGCAACTGGAAGCCCAGCCTGGAATCGCCGATCACCGGGTCGCCGAGGCGCTGCACGCGGTAGCTCGGCTTGCCGTCGTCCAGCTGCAGCGCGACCTGCAGCACCTTGCCCGGGGAGTTCACGCTGGCCACGGTCCTGGATTCTGCGCGCAGCAGCGGTGCAACGCACAACAACGCCGCTGCAAACAGGAGCGGCAGGCACGGCGCGCGGCGCACGCGTGGCATGGCATGAAGCTGCGGCATATCCCCTCCCAAGGCGGCCGTGGCACGTGCGGCGACTATAGCGAGGCACTGCGGCGCCACTGCGGCGCGGGCGATGAATACGTATGCAGATGTGCGCGCCACGGTGCGGCGCGTCTACCATGTCTGCAGCGCTTCTCGAAGAAGAGGCCGCGACCGCGGCGCCGGCATGCCGGTGCTGCGAACCCACAATGCAGGCAAAGAGGGAGGGAGGCCGACGGGCGCGAGCCGGTCCGCCGCTTCGATGCTGAAGATGATCTGCTTGGCCGCCACCTTGGGTGCCGCGGTGTCGGCGTCTGCGTGGCAGACGTCGTTGCAATGGCGCGGCCAGACTGCGCAGGCCGCGGCCGCTGCCGACGGCGGCTTCGTGCTGACCTCGGCGCAGGGCACGCGCACGCTGGTGGCGCAGCCGCTGCGCAGCGAAACCGCCAGCCCGCTGTTCGATGCGCTGTTCGCGCTGGCGCAGCAGGAACTGCGCGACGACCAGGTGGACGCGATCCGCGATCCGGCCTTCGACCACGGCAAGCCGTTGCCGTGCGATTGCTATCAGACCGGCGAACGCTGGCCCTATGTGTGGACCCGCGACGTCAGCTACGCGGCCGATCTCGCGCTGGCGCGGCTGGACCCGGAGCGTACCCGGCGCTCGCTGCGTTTCAAGCTTTCGGCGATGCGCGGCGCGGACGCGCGGCCGGGCCTGTTCGTGGCCCAGGATACCGGCTCCGGCGGCAGCTGGCCGGTGAGCAGCGACCGCGTGGTCTGGTTCCTAGCCGCGCGGCATCTGCTCGACGACGCGGCGTTCGCCGCCGAGACCCGTGCCGCGCTCGCGGCGACCCTGGCGCAGGACCGCGAATTCGCATTCGATTCGCGGATCGGCCTGTACCGCGGCGAGACCTCGTTCCTGGACTGGCGCGAACAGACCTATCCGGCCTGGACCCGCAACGACGTGCGCTTCATCGCCGAGTCGTACGCGCTGTCCACCAACGTGCTGCACTATCAGGCGCTGCGCCTGGGCGAGCGGCTGGCGCGCGAGCAGGGCGACGACGTGCCCGCGGCGCGCTACGCCGGCTGGGCTGACGCGCTGAAACAGGCGATCGCGCAGCGCTTCTGGCGCGAGGACCGCGGCACCTACGTCAGCTATCTCGGCAGCGCCGCGCATCCAGTCGCCTACGAGAGCTACGACCTGCTCGGCCTGTCGCTGGCGGTGCTGGCCGACGTGCTGCCGCGCGAACGCGCGCGCCAGGCGCTGGCGCGCTATCCGGCGGTCGAGGCGGGTAGCCCGGTGGTGTGGCCGCAGCAGCAGGACGTGCCGATCTACCACAATCGCGCGATCTGGCCGTTCGTCAGCGCTTATGCGCTGCGCGCGGCGCGGCATACCGACGACAGCGCGCGCATCGCCTTCGAAGTGCGCTCGCTGCTGTGTGGCGCCGCATTGGCCGGTTCGAACATGGAGAACTACGAATTCCTGAGCCAGGCCGCACATGTGGACGATGGCCCGCTCAGCGGACCGGTGGTCAATTCGCCGCGCCAGCTGTGGTCGGTGGCCGGCTATCTGGCGATGGTGATCGAAGGCGTGTTCGGCGTGGAGGACGATGGCCAGGTCGCGCCCAAGCTGCCGGTGAGCCTGGTGCCGATGCTGTTCGGCGAGCGCGACGAGATCGCGTTGCAACTGCGCGACCGGCGCATCGTGCTGCGGCGGCCGGCGCAGGCGCAGCTGCACGGCGACCTGCTGGTAGCTGGCGACACGCGTACCGCTGACGGCGTGACCACCGTGCAACTGGTCGCGCGCGACACGGCGAGTGCGCCGGTGCCGCTGCTCGCGGCCAAGGATGCATTCGCCCCGCTGACGCCACCGGCGCCGCGCGTCGACCGCGACGCGCAGGGCTGGCGCGTCGCGGCGGCCGCCGACACGGTGCTGTACGTCGATGGCCAGCGCCAGCCGGGCGCTGCCGACGGTGCGCGCTTGCCGCTGCGCGAGCAGGTGCAGTGCCTGAGCCTGACCCGGCGCGGCGCGCAGTGGGAGTCATTGCACAGTCCCAGCGTCTGCGTCGGCGACGAGGTGCGCCTGGCCGGTGGCGACGATTGGCGCTGGACCACGCCGCGCGATGGCGACTACCGGCTGAGCCTGCGCTACGTCAATGCGCATGGCCCGATCAATACCGGCGTCACCGCCGCGGTGAAACAGTTGCAGCTGCAGTGCGGCGACGCCGCGCCGCAACGCATGCCGGTGGTGATGCCACACAGCGTCGGCGAACAGGAGTCCACTACGGCGGTGTTCGCGCTGAAGGCCGGGCAGGCCTGCCGCATCCGGGTGGTGCCTGCGGCGAACATGAGCGCGCTGCAGCACTTCGCGCGCTACACCGGCGGCCAGGGCGGCGCCGACGGCGTGGTCAACGCCGCAGACGTCGCCGCACTGCTGATCGCGCCGGCCGGCGCAGCGCAGGTGCGCCGATGAGCGCCATGCCCATGCCGCGCGCCAAGCCGGCGCTGTCGTTCTGGCAGATCTGGAACATGTGCTTCGGCTTCCTCGGCATCCAGTTCGGCTTCGCGCTGCAGAACGCCAATGCCAGCCGCATCTTCCAGACCCTGGGCGCGGACATGGAGCAGGTGCCGGGCTTGTGGATCGCCGCGCCGCTGACCGGCTTGATCGTGCAGCCGATCGTCGGCCATCTGTCCGACCGCACCTGGAACCGCTTCGGCCGGCGCCGCCCGTACTTCATGGTCGGCGCGCTGTTCACCACGCTGGCGTTGCTGGCGATGCCAAACTCGCCGGCGCTGTGGGTGGCCGCGGGCACGCTGTGGATCCTGGATGCGTCGATCAATATCTCGATGGAGCCGTTCCGCGCCTTCGTCGGCGACCAGTTGCCGCAGCGCCAGCGCGCCAGCGGCTATGCGATGCAGAGCTTCTTCATCGGCGTCGGCGCGGTGGTGGCGAGCATGCTGCCATGGCTGCTGGCGCACTGGGGGGTGAGCAATACCGCCGCGCCCGGCCATGTGCCGGCCACGGTGCGCTATGCGTTCTACCTGGGCGGCGCGGTGCTGTTCCTGTCCATCGGCTGGACCGTGCTGCGCACCCGCGAGTATCCGCCCGAGACCTTGCAGGGGTTCGACGATGCAGCGCCACCGCTTGTCGCCGAGCATGCGGCGACCATGCCGCGTTCCGATGGCGTCGCGGCGCTCTGGTTCGCGCTCGGCCTCGCCGGCGCGGCGGCGATCTTCTGGAGCGGCGGCGACCGCATGCTGTACGTGCTGGCAGGATTGTTCGTCGGCTATGGGCTGTTGCAATGGCTGGCGCCGCGGCTGCGCCCCGAGCACATGCTGGCGGCGATCATGCGCGACGTGCAGGCGATGCCGCAGGCGATGCGGCGCCTGGCCTGGGTGCAGTTCTTCTCGTGGTTCGCGCTGTTCGCGATGTGGATCTACACCACCGCGGCGGTGACGCAGACGCACTACGGCGCCAGCGACGTCACCTCAGCAGCGTACAACGACGGCGCCAACTGGGTCGGCGTGCTGTTCGGCGCGTACAACGGCTTCGCTGCGCTGGCGGCGATCGTCATCCCGCTGCTGGTGCGCGCGTTCGGCCTGCGCGTCAGCCACCTGCTCAACCTGTGCCTGGGCGCGGCCGGCCTGCTGTCGTTCCTGTGGATCCGCGATCCGCAGTGGCTGCTGCTGTCGATGCTCGGCGTCGGCTTCGCCTGGGCCTCGATCCTGTCGCTGCCGTACGCCTTGCTGTCTGACAGCGTGCCGGCGGCGAAGATGGGCGTGTACATGGGCATCTTCAATTTCTTCATCGTGATCCCGCAGCTGGTCGCGGTCAGCGTGCTGGGCTTCGTGCTCAGCCACTGGCTCGGCGGCCGGCCGCTTTACGCGCTAGGCATCGGCGGCGCCAGCCTGCTGCTGGCGGCGCTGTGCGTGCTGCGGGTTCCCGCCGAACATGGAGCAAGGCAATGACCTATCGGATGTCGCTGCTGGCGCTGGCCCTGCTGGGCGCCTGCGCGCAACCGGCGCGGGCGCAGTCGGCGGAGTACTACGGCACGCTGGAGCCGTTCGCCAGCGAGGCGGTGTATTTCGTGGTCACCGACCGTTTCGTCAACGGCGATCCCGGCAACGACCATCGCGACCAGGGCGGCGCGCACCGCACCTTCGACATCCCGCTGCCGGCGCCGCCGGGCGAGAGCGACAACATCGGCTACCTGGGCGGCGACTTCAAGGGCGTGGTCGACAATGCTGGCTATATCCGCGGCCTGGGCTTCGGCGCGGTGTGGATCACGCCGATCGTCGACAATCCGGACGAGGCCTTCACCGGCGGCAAACCGATCACATGGGGCAGCAACCTGAGCGATCGCGGCAAGACCGGCTACCACGGCTACTGGGGCGTCAATTTCTACAGGCTGGACGAGCACCTGCCCAGCCCAGGCCTGGATTTCGCCGGCTTCACCCAGGCGATGCATGCGCAGCGCCTGAAGGTGGTGCTGGACATCGTCGGCAACCACGGCTCGCCGGCCTATTCGATGCCGAAGCGGCAACCGCTGTTCGGCCAGGTGTTCGATCGCGACGGCAAACTGGTCGCCGACCACCAGAACCTGCCACCGGCCAAGTTGGATCCGGCGCACAACCCGCTGCATGCGTTCTACAACACCGGCGGCGGCCTGGCCGAACTGTCGGACTTCAACGAACGCAATCCGGCGGTGATGGAGTATCTGGTCGGCGCCTATTCGCAATGGCTGGGGCAGGGCGCCGACGCCTTCCGCATCGATACCATCGGCTGGATGCCGGACAGCTTCTGGCATGAATTCGTGCGCCGCATTCGCGCGCAGCGGCCGGGCATGTTCATGTTCGGCGAGGCCTTCGATTACGACGCGCGCAAGATCGCCGGACACACCTGGGCGCGCAATGCCGGGGTCAGCGTGCTGGATTTCCCGCTGAAGCAGGCGCTGGCCTCGGTGTTCGGGCATGCGCGCGGCGGCTTCGAGCAGTTGCAGACGCCGCTGTACCTGGAGCGCGGCCCGTACGCCAATCCGTACGAGTTGATGACCTTCTACGACAACCACGACATGGCGCGGCTCGACGCCAGCGACGCCGGCTTCATCGATGCGCACAACTGGCTGTTCACCGCGCGCGGCATCCCGGTGATCTACTACGGCTCGGAAACCGGCTTCATGCGCGGCCGCGCCGAGCATGCCGGCAACCGCAACTACTTCGGCCAGGAGCGGATAGACGCCGCGCCGCAGGGCCCGATCTTCGCGCCGTTGCAGCGCATCGCGCAGCTGCGCCAGCGCAGCCCGGCATTGCAGCGTGGGCTGCAGCTCAACCTGCGCCTGGCCGGCGACGAAGCGGTGTTCTATCGCGTGTACCAGCATGCGGGCAGCACCCAGACCGCGCTGGTGCTGCTGAACAAGAGCGATGCGCCGAAGACGCTGGAGGCGAGCCGCTACCTGCAGCCTGGCACCTGGCGCGACGGCTTCGACGGCAGCGCGATCGAGGTCGCGGACGCCTTGCGTGCCGAAGTGCCGGCGCATGGCGTGCGGGTGTTCCTGTCCGATGCGCCGATCGTGCGCCCGGATCTGCGCGCGCGGCTCGCTTGGCTGATGGCGGCCAAGGACGGCGTGGCGCCGCCGCAGTAGCTTGATGCTTGCCCTCGTAGGAGCGGCTTTAGCCGCGACACTCCATCGGGTAGAGCGTCACGGCTAAGCCGCTTCTACGAGAAGCCGGGCACTGCAGGAGAGCTTGAGCCTCGATGCAGATTGCCGCATCGCTGTGGTCTCCGACTCCGTTCGTCGCGATTGAAGTCGCTCCCACAGTGACTTGCGGCGAGCTCGCTGGGTGCACTGTGGGAGGGACTTCAATCCCGACTGCTCCAAAACTGGATAACAGGACTGGCCGTTCATCGCGGCGAATACGAACGGCATGCGCGGGTCTGTCAGGCACGCCAGAGCGGGACGCCACGGGGCCTGCCTGCCCGCAGGCCGCCATGCCGTCAACTGCGCAGCGACGAGCCGCGCAACGCCAGCGTCACCGGCAGGGTGCGGCTGTCGACCGGCTGCCCGGCGATCTGCGCCAGCAGGGTCTCGACCAGCACCGCGCCGGCCAGCTTGGTGTCCTGCTGCACGGTCGATAGCGCCGGCGCCACGCAGGCGGCGATGGGGATGTCGTCGAAGCCGGCCAGGGCCACGTCCTCGGGCACGCGCAGGCCGTGTTCGCGCAACGCCTTCAGCGCGCCGATTGCGATCAGGTCGCTGGCGGCGAACACCGCGTCGAAGCGTTCGCCGCCGCCCAGCAGCGCCTGCGCCGCCTCGTAGCCGGATTGCTCGGTGGTGATTGCGTCCACCTGCAGCCCGGGCACGAGGTCCGACCCGGCCGCGCGCAGGGCCTGGGCATGGCCGCGGTAGCGCTCGAGGAATTCGGGATAGTGGTTCGAGGCGTCGCCGAGGAAGGCGACGCGCCGGCAGCCCTGCTCCAGCAGGTGCGCGGTGATGTCGTGGCCGCCCTGGAAGTTGTCGCTGCCGATCGACACCCCAGGCTGTCCGGGCAGCACCGCGCCCCAGCGCACGAAGTGGGTGCCTTGCTCGACCAGATGCTGCAGCCGCTGCTGCGCCTGCAGGTAGTCGCCGTAGCCGAGCAGGATCAGGCCGTCGGCCTTCTGGCTGTCGCCGTAGTCGGCGCGCCAGTTGTCCGACAGCTGCTGGAACGACACCAGCAGGTCGTAGCCGTGGCGCGCGCAGGCGCGGGTGATCGAGCCCAGCATCGCGTGGAAGAACGGGTTGATCAGCGAATCGTCGGTGGTCGGGTCTTCGAAGAACAGCAACGCCAACGTGCCGGCATTGCGCAGGCGCAGGCTGGAGGCGTGCTTGTCGACCTTGTAGTTCAGCTCGTTGGCGATCGCCAGGATCTTGCGCCGGGTCTGCTCGTTGACCGCCGGGCTGCCGCGCAGGGCGCGCGACACGGTGGGCTGCGACACGCCCGCCAGATAGGCGATATCGAGCGATGTGGCCTTGCCTTTGATGACGGCGCTCGCATTGCAGGGAAACAGTCCGAAGCATGCCATGGCGTACGGGATAGCACTTGCTGCGGCGCAGCGTTGGGGCGAGACCAGGGATCAGGGACCGGGGACCCGGAAGAGCGCAGTGCATGCAACTTTCGTTGTTGCCGTGCTGGCAGGCTTTCAATCGATTGCCATGCACACCGTCAGCCACAGCCAAGCGCTTGTCCGGGTCCCCGGTCCCCGGTCCCGACACCAAGCGTCCAGCCCGCCAAATCCCCAACGCCGCCGAATTGGTTTACCATTCCACAACTATTCAACGCGGAATGACGGGTGGCCCGCGGCAACGCCGGCCGAGCGTGCGACATGAGCACTACCATCGCCCCAGCATGAAACCCGCCCAAGGCTGTCCGAGCAGGCGCCCTTGTGGCGCCTTCTTTGTATCCCGCGCCTAGCGCCGCCGGCTTCCGGCGCGCGGCGGGAAACGCCCGCTCCGCATCGCTTTCCTTCTTGCCGACTCCCATGATCACGATCACGCTTCCCGACGGCAGCCGCCGCGAATTCGAACACCCCGTCAGCCCCATGGACGTGGCCCAGTCCATCGGCCCGGGCCTGGCCAAGGCGACCATCGCCGGCCAGGTCGACGGCCGCCTGGTCGACGCCAGCGACCTGATCGACCACGACGCCAGCCTGCGCCTCATCACCGCCAAGGACGCCGAGGGCGTGGAGATCATCCGCCACTCCTGCGCGCACCTGGTCGGTCACGCGGTCAAGCAACTGTACCCCGAGGTCAAGATGGTGATCGGTCCGGTCATCGCCGAAGGCTTCTACTACGACATCTACAGCGAGCGCCCGTTCACCCCCGAGGACATGGCGGCGATCGAGCAGCGCATGCAGCAGCTGATCGCGCAGGACTACGACGTGGTCAAGAAGGTCACTCCGCGCGCCGAGGTGATCGAGCTGTTCCGGCAGCGCGGCGAGGACTACAAGCTGCGCCTGATCGAGGACATGTCCGACGACATCACCGCGATGGGCCTGTACTACCACCAGGAATACGTGGACATGTGCCGCGGCCCGCACGTGCCCAACACGCGCTTCCTCAAGGCGTTCAAGCTGACCCGCATCTCCGGCGCCTACTGGCGCGGCGACGCCAAGAACGAGCAGCTGCAGCGCATCTACGGCACCGCCTGGGCCGACAAGAAGCAGCTCGACGCCTACATCCTGCGCATGGAAGAGGCCGACAAGCGCGACCACCGCAAGATCGGCAAGGCCCAGGACCTGTTCCACCTGCAGGAAGAGGCGCCCGGCCTGGTGTTCTGGCACCCCAAGGGCTGGTCGCTGTGGCAGGTGGTCGAGCAGTACATGCGCAAGGTCTACCGCGACAGCGGCTACGGCGAGGTGCGTTGCCCGCAGATCCTGGACGTGTCGCTGTGGCAGAAGTCCGGTCACTGGGACAACTACCAGGACGCGATGTTCTTCACCGAGTCGGAGAAGCGCACCTACGCGGTCAAGCCGATGAACTGCCCCGGCCACGTGCAGGTGTTCAACCAGGGCCTGCACAGCTACCGCGACCTGCCGATCCGCTATGGCGAGTTCGGCGCCTGCCACCGCAACGAGCCCTCCGGCGCGCTGCACGGCATCCTGCGCGTGCGCGGCTTCACCCAGGACGACGGACACGTGTTCTGCCTGGAGTCGCAGATCGAGGCGGAGGTCACCGCGTTCCATCAGCAGGCGCTGGCGGTGTACGCCGCGTTCGGCTTCGACGACATCCAGATCAAGATCGCGCTGCGCCCGGAAAAGCGCCTCGGCGACGACGTGACCTGGGACAAGGCCGAGGCGGCGCTGCGCAGCGCCCTGGGCGTGTGCGGGGTGGAATGGCAGGAACTGCCGGGCGAGGGCGCCTTCTACGGCCCCAAGATCGAGTACCACCTGAAGGACGCGATCGGCCGCACCTGGCAGCTGGGCACGATGCAGGTGGACTTCATGATGCCTGGCCGCCTCGGCGCCGAATACGTGGACGAGAACAGCCAGAAGAAGCACCCGGTCATGCTGCACCGGGCCATCGTCGGCTCGATGGAGCGCTTCATCGGCATCCTGATCGAGCACCATGCCGGCGCGTTCCCGGCCTGGCTGGCGCCGGTGCAGGCGATGGTGATGAACATCACCGATGCCCAGGCCGACTACGTAGACAGCGTGCGGAAACTCCTTGCAAATCAAGGCTTCCGCATCGAGGCCGATTTGCGGAACGAAAAAATCGGCTATAAGATTCGCGAACACACGCTGCAGCGGGTGCCGTACCTGTTGGTGGCGGGCGACCGCGAGAAGGAAAACGGCGCCATTGCAGTACGCACGCGATCGGGGGAGGATCTGGGAACCATGTCGGTTGCCGCCTTCGCCGAACGGCTGCTCGCCGAGCAGCTGGCGTAAGACAACCCCGATGCGGGCGGAGCCTCCGTCCGCGTCGGTCCGATTCCCCTGGGAGATTGCAACATCAGTACCCCTGACAACAAACAGAACCGCAAGAACCAAGAGATCCGTGTCCCGCGCGTTCGCGTGATCGGCAAGGACGGCGAGATGGTCGGCGTGCTGACGCGCGACGAAGCGTTGGCGCTGGCCGAAGAGGATGGGCTCGACCTGGTCGAGATCCAGCCGCAGGCCGATCCGCCGGTCTGCAAGATCATGGACTTCGGCAAGTTCAAGTTCGAGCAGCAGAAGAAGGCGAACGAAGCCAAGAAGAAGACCAAGCAGGTCGAGATCAAGGAAATCAAGTTCCGTCCGGTCACGGACGAAGGCGATTACCAGATCAAGCTGCGCAACATGCGCCGCTTCCTCGAAGAGGGCGACAAGGTCAAGGTCAACATCCGCTTCCGTGGCCGCGAAATGAGCCACCAGGAACTCGGGCGCGAAATGGCGTCGCGGATCGAAGCCGACCTCGGCGAAGACATCGTCATCGAATCGCGTCCGCGCCTGGAAGGCCGGCAGATGGTGATGATGATCGCGCCGAAGAAGCGCTGACCGCAGCAGCTCAGGATCGCGCCCCCGCCCATGTGCGGGAGCGCGGCCGCTGCCGGGCGCCTGCTGGCGCCCTTCGCGTTTTCCGATGTCGCTTGCCGCCGCCGTCAGGCGGTGGAGGTGCGTGGCTGCCCGCTGTCCAGAGTAAGTCGCCTGCTGCGCCCATCGGGTGTCGCGCGCAAGGCGGGGCCAGTATCCGCTCGAGACAGCAGCGCACTGCGAGCGCTCCCTGTCCGATGGTGCGCAAGCACCCGCCGATGCCGCAGCCTTTCCGAATCCCGAATCCCGAATCCCGAATCCCGGCGCGCCAGCGCCCAGATCGAAATGCATGATTTGCAAGGCATTCCAAGCCCTGGCATAATGCGCGGCCCAGTGCATCGGGTTTGCCGTGAAAGCGGCAATAGGACCCGCCCTGATTCTTTGAGGATCAAGGGCTTACAAGCCGGTACGGGCACGGATGGAAAGCGTGGCGCAAGCCACCGCCCTGACCAGTGACAAAACACCATCAAGGACATTGCAATGCCCAAGATCAAGACCAACCGGGCGGCGGCCAAGCGTTTCCGCAAGACCGCCTCCGGCAAGTACAAGTGCGGCCACGCCAACCGTAGCCATATCCTCACCAAGAAAGCGACCAAGCGGAAGCGCAACCTGCGGCAGACGAACCATGTTCGTGCCGAGGACGCTGGCCGTCTTGACCGTATGCTGCCTTACCTCTGAGGACTGAACCATGGCTCGAGTAAAACGTGGCGTCCAGGCACGCCGTCGTCACAAGAAAGTTCTGAACCTGGCCAAGGGCTACTACAACGCCCGTCGCAAGGTCTTCCGCGTCGCCAAGCAGGCGGTGATCAAGGCGCAGCAGTACGCCTACATCGGCCGCAAGCAGAAGAAGCGCGTGTTCCGTTCGCTGTGGATCACCCGCATCAATGCGGCGGCCCGCATCAACGGCCTGAGCTACAGCCGTTTCATGAACGGCCTGCTCAAGGCCGGCATCACCCTGGACCGCAAGGTGCTGGCGGACATCGCCGTGCACGACGCGCAGGGCTTTGCCGCCCTGGCGGAGAAGGCAAAGGGCGCGCTGGCGGCATAATGCAGGTCCCTCTGCAACGGCCCGCACATCCATGTGCGAACTGTTGAACAACAGCAGGGAAATAGCAGACATGCAGGGGAAGGGCGCGAGTCCTTCCCCTTTTTGCGTTTTGTGCATCCCGATAGCGAGTGTTGCGCGCGATCGGGTGTCTCCCGAGCGCCGTATCCGGATCGGGTGGTCGGCTGAATTGAGGCGCGAGTGCAATGAGTGAAATCCAATCCCTGAGCGAGCAGGCGCTGGCGGACATCGCCGCCGCGCAGAGTCCCGAAGCGCTGGAGCAGCTGCGGGTCGCGCTGCTGGGCAAGAGCGGCAGCATCACCGCGCAGCTGAAGCAGCTCGGCGCATTGCCGCCGGAGCAGCGCAAGCTGGCCGGCGAGGCGATCAACCAGGCGCGCGATGCGGTGTCCGCGGCGCTGGCCGAACGCCGCGCGCTGCTGGAAAACGCGGCGCTGGACGCGCGCCTGGCGGCCGAGCGCATCGACGTGACCCTGCCGGGCCGGCGCGGCGAGCGCGGCGGACTGCATCCGGTCACGCGCACGCTGGAGCGCATCACCGAGATCTTCGCGCGGCTGGGCTACGAGCTGTCCGACGGCCCGGAGATCGAGGACGACTGGCACAACTTCGAGGCGCTGAATTTTCCGCCGCACCATCCGGCGCGGGCGATGCACGACACCTTCTACTTCGGCGACGGCCGCCTGCTGCGCACGCATACCTCCGGCGTGCAGGTGCGCTACATGGCCGAGCATGCGCCGCCGCTGCGCATGATCGCCGCCGGCAAGGTCTACCGCAGCGACAGCGACCAGACCCATTCGCCGATGTTCCACCAGGTCGAAGGCCTGCTGGTCGACGAGCATTCGACCTTCGCCGACCTCAAGGGCACCTTGTCCGAGTTCGTGCGCGCGTTCTTCGAGCGCGATTTCGAGATGCGCTTCCGTCCCAGCTACTTCCCGTTCGTCGAACCCGGCGCGGAAGTGGACATCGCCTGGCAGCAGCCCGACGGCAGCACCCGCTGGCTGGAAGTGCTCGGTTGCGGCATGGTCCATCCGAACGTGCTGCGCAGCGTCGGCATCGATCCGGAACGCTACACCGGCTTCGCCTTCGGCATGGGCGTGGAGCGCTTCGCGATGCTGCGCTACGGCGTCAACGACCTGCGCGCGTTCTTCGAGAACGATGTGCGGTTCCTCAGGCAGTTTGCCTGAGGGCCGGGATTGGGGATTCGGGATTTGGGATTCGCGAAAGCGGGTCCGTCCTGGTTTCTGGTCCCGCATGAAGCCGCTGTTACGAATCTCCAATCCCGAATCCCCAATCCCGGCCTCTCAATGAAATTCAGCGAAAACTGGCTGCGCAGCCACGTCCCCACCCAGGCCTCGCGCGACGAACTGGCCGCGACCCTGACCGCTATCGGTCTTGAAGTCGAAGAGGTCACGCCGCTTGGCGAGTCGCTGCAGCAGGTGGTGGTGGCGCGCATCGTCGAAGCGGCGCGGCATCCGGAGGCCGATCGGCTGCAGGTATGCCAGGTCGATGCCGGGCAGGGCGGCTTGCTGCAGATCGTCTGCGGCGCGCCGAACGCGCGCGCCGGGTTGGTCGCGCCGTTGGCGCTGGTCGGCGCCCAAGTCGGCGGCATCGCGATCAAGGCGGCCAAGCTGCGCGGCGTGGAATCCAACGGCATGCTGTGCTCGGCCAAGGAACTGGGCCTGGACAGCGATGCGTCCGGCCTGTTCGAACTGCCCGGCGACGCGCCGATCGGCCAGGCGCTGGCCGAGTACCTGGGCCTGCCCGACGCCAGCATCGAGATCAAGCTGACCCCGAACCGCGCCGATTGCTTCGGCGTGCGTGGCATCGCCTACGACGTGGCCGCGGCCTGCGCCAGCGAAGTGCTGCCGTTCGCGGCCGAGCCGGTCGCGGTGACCAGCGAGCGCTGCCTCCAGGTGCGCCTGGACGCCGGCGGCGATGCGCCGCGTTATTGCGGCCGCGTCGTGGAGGATCTGGACCCGGCGGCGAAGACGCCGCTGTGGATGGCCGAGCGCCTGCGCCGCAGCGGCGTGCGCCCGGTGTCGCTGCTGGTCGACGTCACTCAGTACGTGATGCTGGAACTGGGCCAGCCGATGCATGCCTTCGACCTGGACACGCTGCACGGCCCGGTCGGGGTGCGCCGTGCGCGCGCCGGGGAGACGCTGAAGCTGCTCGACGGCCGCGACGCGACGCTCGACGACGGCTTCCTGGCCGTCACCGACGGCGACCGCGTGGTCGCCCTGGCCGGCCTGATGGGCGGCTACGATACCCGCGTCACCGAGGCGACGCGGCACGTGTTTCTGGAAGCGGCGCATTTCGCGCCGGCGGCGATCATGGGCCGCGGCCGCAAGCTCGGCCTGCACACCGATGCCGGCCACCGCTTCGAGCGCGGCGTGGATCCGGCGTTGCCGCGGCAGGCGCTGGAACTGGCGACGCGGCTGGTGCTGGAATTGGCCGGCGGCCGTGCCGGTCCGGTGGTCGAGGCCGAGCTGCCCGACTACCTGCCGGCGCCGGCGCCGATCGCGCTGCGCCGGGCGCGCATCGTGCGCGTGCTCGGCATCGAGATCGCCGACGCCGAAATCGAGCGCATCCTGCGCGCGCTGGGCATGGCCGTCGTTGCCGCCGCCGACGGCTGGCAGGTCACCGCGCCGAGCCGCCGCTTCGACATCGCCCTGGAAGAGGACCTGATCGAGGAACTGGCGCGCATCCACGGCTACGACCGCGTGCCGACCACGCTGCCGGGCGGCGCGTCGCGCATCGCCATGGGCAGCGAGACGCAGCTGGACGAACTGAGCGTGCGCCGCCAGCTGGTCGCGCGCGAGATGCTGGAAACCATCAACTACGCCTTCGTCGATGCCGGCCTGCTGGACCAGTGGGGCCTGGACGCCGGGCGCGTGGCGCTGGCCAATCCGCTCAGCGCCGAACTGGCGGTGATGCGCCCGGCGCTGCTGCCCGGGCTGGTCGCGGCGCTGGGCCGCAACGCCGCGCGGCAGGCCGGGCGCGTGCGCCTGTTCGAGCTGGGCAAGGCGTTCGAGGCGGCCGCGGCGGCCGGCGCGGCGCCAGCCGAGACCCAGCGCGTGGCCGCGGCGGTGTGCGGCGATGCCGACGCGCTGCAGTGGGGCCTGCCGGCGCGCAAGGTCGACTTCCACGATCTGAAGGGCGACCTGGAGGCGCTGGCCAGCGCCGCCGGCGCGCGCCTGGACTACCGTCCGTCGGCGCGTTCGTTCGCGCATCCGACCCGCTCGGCCGACGTGTATCGCGACGGTGCCCTGATCGGTTGGATCGGCCAGCTGCATCCGCGGGTGCTGCAGGCGATGCAGATCGACGTGGACGTACTCGGGTTCGAGCTGGATTTGGCGCCGCTGGCCGCGCGCGCGCTGCCGCGTGCCGCCGAGTTGTCGCGGTTCCCGTCGGTGCGTCGCGACCTGGCGTTCCTGGTGCCGGAGGCGGTGGACTGGTCGGCGCTGGCCAGCAGCGTGCGCGGCGCGGTCGGGCCGCTGCTGCGCGAGGTGGTGCTGTTCGACCGCTACGTCGGGCCGGGGGTCGAGGCGGGTTTCAAGAGTCTCGCTATGGGCTTGATTTTGCAGGACAACTCGCGCACTCTGACGGATCGCGATGTGGATGCCGTGGTCGCCGATGCGGTGGCGGCGCTGGCGCGCGAACACGATGCGCGGATTCGCGGCTGAGACGTACGGGGATAGCAGGGCAATGGCGTTGACCAAAGCGGAAATGGCCGAACGGTTGTTCGACGAAGTCGGGCTGAACAAGCGCGAGGCCAAGGAATTCGTCGATGCTTTCTTCGATGTGCTGCGCGATGCGCTGGAGCAGGGACGGCAGGTGAAGCTGTCCGGCTTCGGCAACTTCGATCTGCGCCGCAAGAACCAACGGCCCGGTCGCAATCCCAAGACCGGCGAAGAAATTCCGATCTCGGCACGGACGGTGGTGACCTTCCGCCCGGGACAGAAACTCAAGGAGCGAGTGGAGGCTTATGCTGGACCCGGGCAGTAACCGCGAACTTCCGCCGATTCCGGCCAAGCGCTACTTCACCATCGGTGAGGTCAGCGAGTTGTGCGACGTCAAGCCGCACGTGCTGCGCTACTGGGAAACCGAGTTCCCCAGCCTGGAGCCGGTCAAGCGCCGCGGCAACCGCCGTTACTACCAGCGCCACGACGTGTTGATGGTGCGGCAGATCCGCAGCCTGCTGTACGAACAGGGCTATACCATCGGCGGTGCGCGGCTGCGCCTGGAAGGCGAGGGCGCGCGGCAGGAGTCGGCGCTGAGCAACCAGATCATCAAGCAGGTGCGGCAGGAACTGGAAGAAGTGCTGCAGTTGCTGCGGCGGTGAGCGCAGCGGCGCGACCGGCTAGGAATGGCCGCGCCAATCCCGCTATAATCGCCAACTCGCCGCGAGGCGGGACCGCCGCAACGGCGGACGTTTTTACCGGGGTATAGCGCAGCCTGGTAGCGCACTAGTCTGGGGGACTAGTGGTCGTCGGTTCGAATCCGGCTACCCCGACCATCTTCGAAGGCCCATGTCAGCGACATGGGCCTTTTTCGTTTTGCGCCCATTCGGCGTCCCGCCTTGTTCTGAACATTGGCCATGGCCTCAGCGAGCGGATGAACGGTAGGCCGGAGGGGTATGTGCCGCAGTGCAGCGCCGAATCTGCGCGCCGGAATGGCCGTCGCGGACGCTGTGGCGCTGGGGAGCAGGCCGGGTGCGATACGTTTTCGGTCAGGCGTGTCGCGACTGAAGCCGCTTCCGCAAAATGGGCCGATGGCCGGCGCAGGGCACTGCCGCGGCTGGAATCGGGCGGCGGTGTAGACAAATGCGCCGACGCCGGTTCAATTTCGGCTCATCCAATCCACGCACCGGGAAGGCAGACTGTCGGCGACGCCGGGAAGCTGGCGCGGAAGTGCGAAGGAGGGCTGTCAAGGCTTTGACACGCGTCACGTTAACGTCGTGTCTTTTGCTGCACTGCGTCGTTCGCATTGCTGAATATCCGGACATGTAGTTGAATCCCTCCGGTATGGCGTCAAAAAAATGTCGGATGACGTCTTGGTGAGGGCAGACAGCTGTGCCATAGTGCACTGCAACACGAGGCTTCACTGTTGGCCCGGGCAGTCGCCCGAGGCTGGAAATGACACTGCAATCGTCTTACCCGACCGGTGATGGAGCATCGGCCGGTGGGGAGAGTGCGGCGTTCTCAAAACCACTCGACAGAGGGCATCGGCATCGCGCATGGGTAAACTTTTCGGCACGTTCAACTGGGCACTGTGCTTGGCCCTTTCCTGTCTGGTCTTCCTGTCCGCCTGCAGTAGCGGACCGAAGCTGCGGACGGACTTGCCTCCAGGCGATCCGCTGGCAGGTTCGATGGGACAGCCGGAATACCTGCTCGGCCCCGGCGATCTGCTGACGGTCAAGGTATTCCAGATCGACGACCTGGAACGCCAGGTGCGGGTCGACAACGAGGGCCGCATCTCGCTGCCGCTGATCGGCGACGTCAAGGCGGCCGGGCTCAGCGTCAACGCATTGCAGAAGGACATCGCCCAACGCTATCGCAACGGCTATGTGCAGAACCCGCAGGTGTCGGTGCTGGTCGACGAATTCACCGGCAACCGGGTCACCGTGAGCGGCGCCGTCACCGAGCCGGGCATCTATCCGATCGCAGGTTCCGCGCTGACCCTGCAGCAGGCGCTGGCGCTGGGCAAGGGCGTCAACAACGTCGCCAGCCGCGGCAACGTGGTGGTGTTCCGCAACGTCGGCGGGCAGAAGATGCTGGCGCGGTTCGACCTCGGCGATATCGAGAAGGGCGCATCCCCCGATCCTGAAATCTACGGCGGCGACATCGTCGTGGTGTACCGCTCCGATGCGCGCCTGCTGTTGCGCACGTTGGTGGAACTGACGCCGTTCGTGATGATCTGGCGGGCCTACCGATGAGTACCCACGGCATGCATCACCGCTCCTCCTCGGCATCGGCACCGCTGAGCCCGGCCGACATCAGTCTGCTGGACTACTGGAACGCCCTGTACCGGCAGCGCTGGTTGATCGTCGGCATCACCGCCGCGGTCGTGCTGCTGGCGCTGCTGGTCACCTTGCTGATGACGCCCAAGTATCGCGCCACCAGCGTGCTGCAGATCGAGCGCGAGGCCTTGAACGTCACCAACGTGGCGAACCTGATGCCGGTGGAATCGCCGCAGGATCGCGATTTCTACCAGACCCAGTACGAGCTGCTCGGCAGCCGTTCGCTGGCCCGCGCGGTGATCCGCGAGGCGCGGCTGACCCAGGAGCCGACCTTCAAGCCGTTGGTCGACGAGGCGCTGGAGAAGCTGCAAGGCAATGGCGATGGCCGCGCGCCGTCGCCGCAGGCGCGCGCCACCGCGGCCGAGAACGCGCTGGTCGGGCCGGTGCTGGACGCGCTGCAGATCGAGCCGGTGCGCGACTCGCGGCTGGTGCGGATCAACTTCGATTCGCCCGACCGGGCGCTGGCCGCGCGCGTGGCCAACACCTACGCGAAGATGTTCATCGCCTCGACCCAGGAGCGGCGCCTGCAGGCGTCCTCGTTCGCGTCCAAGTACCTGTCCGAGCGGCTGGAACAGCTGCGCGACAAGGTCGAGGAGTCGGAGAAGAACACGGTCGACTACTCCAGCAAGGAGCAGATCGTGTCGCTGGGCGACGACAAGCCGTCGCTGCCGACGCAGAACATGAGCGAGCTCAACGTGCGCCTGGCGGCCGCGCAGGATGCGCGGATCAAGGCCGAGTCGGCCTGGCGCCAGGCCGGGATCGGCGACGGCCTGGGTCTGCCGCAGGTGATCAGCAGCCCGCTGATCCAGAACCTGCGGACCGAACAGGTGAGGCTGGCGACCGAGTACCAGCAGAAGCTGGCGACCTTCCAGCCCGGCTATCCGGAAATGCAGCGCCTGCAGAACCAGATCGCGGAGACCAAGCGGCAGATCGCCAACGAGATCGCCAACATCCGCACTGCGCTGAAGAACGACTACGAGGCGGCGCGGCAACAGGAGACCTTGCTGTCCGAGCGCATCTCCAGCCTGAAGAACGAAGAGCTGGATCTGCAGACCCGCAGCATCCGCTACAACATGCTCAAGCGCGAAGCCGACACCAACCGCCAGCTCTACGACGCGCTGCTGCAGCGCTACAAGGAGATCGGCGTGGCCGGCAACGTCGGCACCAACAACGTGTCGATCGTGGACCGGGCCGACGTGCCGGGCCGGCCGAGTTCGCCCAAGACCTTGCTGAACCTGGCGCTGGCCTTCGTGTTCGGCCTGTTCATGGCGATCACGATCGCCCTGATCCGCTATTTCCTGCGCGAAGCCAATGCGGCGGCCGCGGCATGAACGGCCCGGCGCGATGCGGCAGCGTGACCGCGATCGCGGTCGATGCGCCGATGCAGGCACACGTCATTTTTTCTACGCAAATTCTTCAGCGAGGTGATACGTGATTCAGCTAAGAACCAAGGCGATCGATTATTTTCCTGACCGGTTGTACGCAGTCGTCGTTCTGTTGAAGTAACACGGGCTGCCGTGGACCTGGGGTCGGTGAGGAAGGCACCGCAGCGGTCCACTGGCAGATGAGATCGAGGCTCGACGACGTCGCATGTTCCCCCGCATGCCACCGACCCGAGTTTGGATGGGAATCCCGACCATGCTTTTGGCAGACCTGAGTAGCGCCACCTATACAACTTCGTCCCCCCGCCTGCTGTCCAAATATGCGGCCGCGGCGGATATCGTGCTCCGCGTTTCGGATCTGACGGTCATCGTCGCCGCGGCGCTGGTCAGCCACCGCCTGCTGTTCGGCAACTGGCTGCCGGAAGCGTCCTACCGGGTCGCGATCGGCACCACGCTGCTGTACGCGGTGATCTGTTTCGCGCTATTCCCGCTGTACCGCAGTTGGCGCGGACGCGGCCTGTTGCGCGAAATGATGGTGCTGGGCCTCGCCTGCAGCGGGGTGTTCGCGCTGTTCGCGGTGCACGCTTTCGTGGTGCAGTTCGGACAGCAGGTCTCGCGGCTGTGGATCGGGCTGTGGTTCACCAGCAGCCTGGCGACGTTGCTGGTCTCGCGCACCATGGTCCGCGGCGTGCTCAACCACCTGCGCTCGGAAGGCGTGGACGTGCAGCGCGTGGTCGTGGTCGGCCTGCGCCACCCGGTGGTCAAGATCCACAACTACCTGAGCCGCAACCCATGGGTCGGCATGCAACTGGTCGGCTATTTCAGCAGCGACTACGACCTGTCGGTGGCCGACCATCCGAAGAAGCTGCAGTGCCTGGGGGCCGGCACGCCGGAATCGCTGATCGAGTACCTCAACAACAACGAGGTCGAGCAGGTGTGGATCTCGCTGCCGCTGGGCGAACGCGACCACATCAAGCAGCTGCTGCAGCAGATGGACCGTTATCCGATCCAGGTCCGGCTGATTCCCGACCTGTTCGACTTCGGCATGCTCAACCAGTCCGGCGACCAGATCGGCAACGTGCCGGTGATCAACCTGCGCCAGGGCGGGGTGGACCGCAACACCTACTTCGTGGTCGCCAAGGCGCTGCAGGACAAGGTGGTGGCGCTGGCGGCGCTGGCGGTGCTGTGGCCGGTGATGCTGGCGGTGGCGCTGGGGGTGAAGCTGAGTTCGCCGGGTCCGGTGTTCTTCCGCCAGCGCCGTCACGGCCTGGGCGGGCGCGAGTTCTACATGTACAAGTTCCGCTCGATGCGCGTGCAGCAGGAGCCCAGCGACGTGGTGGTGCAGGCCAAGCGCGGCGACAGCCGGGTCACGCCGTTCGGCGCGTTCCTGCGCCGCACCAGCCTGGACGAGTTGCCGCAGCTGTTCAACGTGCTCGGCGGCAGCATGTCGGTGGTGGGGCCGCGTCCGCATGCGGCGCAGCACAACACCCACTACGAGAAGCTGATCAACCATTACATGCAGCGGCACTACGTCAAGCCGGGCATCACCGGCTGGGCCCAGGTCAACGGGTTCCGCGGCGAAACGCCGGAGCTGCGGACGATGAAGAAGCGCATCCAGTACGACCTTGACTACATCCGGCGCTGGTCGCTGTGGCTGGATACGCGGATCATCGTGCTCACCGCGGTGAAGGTGCTCGGGCAGAAGACCGCCTACTGATGCGCCCGATGTACCGTTACTCCGCCGACCGTCCCCGCTGCCGGCGCCGCCCCGTCGTCGCCGTCGGCAGCGGGGACGGCGGCGGCCGGGGCGCATGCCGCCGCGCGATGAGGGCGGTGGCCGGTCGTCGCGTGCGTGGTCGCCGCGCCGTCGTTGTGCCGCTTTCTGCCGTCTCGCGAGGCAGTGCGTGCTGACCGCGCCCGTGATGACGCTGCGCGAGCGGCGCCGCAACCTGCTGATCGAGCTGTTGCTGTTGTTCGCCATCGGCTACAACTTCCTGCTCGCGCTGGTGAACGCCAAGGTGTTCCGGGTCAGCCCGGCCATGACCTATGTCGCCGAACTGGGGGTCTACGGCGCCTGCTTCGTGATCGGCCTGTGGGCGCTGGACCGCAAGCGCACCGCGCTGGTGTTCACCGGGCTCGCGGCGATCGTGCTGCTGATGCTGGCGCGGCTGTTCCTGGTCTGGTCGATCGATCCGAAGTTCTTCCGCGATGCGCTGATCCCGTTCGCGTTCCTGGTGCTGGGCGCGGCCTATACCGGGTCGCTGCCCAAGCTGTTCCTGCGCATGGCGCTGATTGTGTCGCTGGTGGCGCTGTTCGAGCTGGCGCTGCCCAAGCTGTACGGCGACGTGGTCAATCCGAAGAGCTACTTCGTCAATGCGCGCGGTGCCGCGGCGTCCAGTTTCTGGAACGCGGACAGCAACCTGTTCGTCAGCGCGACGCGGCCGGGCGCGCGCAACTTCCTGCCGTCCTCCAACCTGCCGCGCGCCTCCTCGGTGTTCATCGAGCCGGTGACGATGGGCAACTTCATCATCTTCTTCACCGCGATCCTGCTGACTTTCTGGCGCTGGATGCGGCCGCTGGCCATCGCTGCGTCGGTGGCGATGATCGGTTTCCTGATCGTGGCCTCGGACGGACGCCTGGCCGCCGGCACCTGCGTGATGATGGTGCTGCTGACCCCGCTGCTGCGGCGCATGGATCAGCGCCTGGGCTTTCTGATCTTCTTCGGCGTGCTGCTGGGCGCGTGGCTGATGGTGTGGGCGTCCGGCATCCAGAGCTACGAGGACACCACCCTCGGGCGGGTGTTCTTCACCGTCTATTCGATCCGCAACATGACCCCCGAATCGTGGCTGGGCCTGGATGCCCAATCGCCGTACACGTATTTCGACAGCGGCATCGCCTATTTCATCTCCTCGCAGTCGGTGGTGATGGTGCTGGCGTTCCTGGTCGCCTATTCGTTCGCGATGCTGATGCGCACGATCGAGGGCCAGCTGTTCAAGAACCTGCTGATCTTCGCGTTCGCGCTGAGCCTGCTGGTGTCCAACGGCTATTTCTCGATCAAGACCGCGGCGCTGTGGTGGTTCGTCTGCGGCTGCCTGTGGCAGATGGTGCCGCGGCGGCGCGAACTGGACGTGCTACCGCCGGCCACTGATACGCAACGACCTGAGGCGGTGGCGACATGAGCGCAGCGACGCAGCCGTTGCAGACGGTGCTGGCCGAGGAGCCGACCAAAACCGGTGTGCGCGGGACCCGCGCCGCGCGCGATGCGCGCATCGACGCGGCCAAGGCGCTGGCGATCCTGCTGGTGGTGTTCGGCCATGCCAAGGGCATCCCGCAGGCCTATGTGATCCTGGCCTACAGCTTCCACGTGCCGATGTTCTTCGTGCTGTCCGGCTGGGTCGGGGAGGCGTTCGGCAAGCGGCCATTGGGCGTGGCGACCTGGACCAAGCTGGCGCGCAGCCTGCTGTTGCCGTACCTGGCGTTCTTCGTGGTCGCGTACGCGTACTGGATGCTGACCCGCAACATCGGGTCCAAGGCGCAGCTGTGGGGCGACCGGCCATGGTGGGAACCGTTGCTGGGCCTGGTCAGCGGCATCGGCCCCAAGCTCTACGTGATGCCGGCGCTGTGGTTCCTGCCGGCGCTGTTCGTGACCACGCTGGCCTATCTGTACCTGCGCCGGCGCCTGTCGCTGGACGTGCTGGCGCTGCTGTCGCTGCTGCTGGCCTGGGGCTGGGCGATCTGGTTCCCGACCCAGGACTACCGGCTGCCGTTCGCGCTGGATGTGCTGCCGGTGGCGTTGTGCTTCTTCGCGGTCGGTGCGGCCGCGGCCAAGCGCAGCGCGCGCCTGCCGTGTAGCCGAATGGGCAATGCGCTGGCGGCGTTGCTGCTCGGCGCGGCATGGTTCGCGATCGCCTGGAACAACGGCCGGGTGGACGTGAACATGATGAAGTTCGGCCATTCGCCGCTGGCGTTCCTGGCGGCGAGCCTGCTCGGCAGCGCGATGGCGCTGTGCGCGGCGCGACTGGTGCAGGAATGGGCCTGGGTGCAGTGGATCGGGCGCAATACCTTGCTGATCCTGTGCACGCATACGCTGCTGTTCTCGGTCATGGCCGGTGTCGCCAGCCGCACCGGCCTGGTCCGCGGCGATGCCTGGGGACTGGCCTGGGCGGTATCGGTGGGTGTGCTCGCGGTGATCGCCAGCGTGCCGATCCGCGCGGTGATCGTGCGCGTGGCGCCGTGGATGATCGGGCTGCGCCGCGAACCGGCCAGACAGGAGGCGCCCTGATGGCGCCATCGCAACAACGCTGTGCGCTGTCGCACGGGAGCGCTCAATGAAAGTGGTACATGTCGTGCGCCAGTTCCATCCGTCCGTGGGCGGCATGGAGGAGGTGGTGCTGAACATCGCGCGGCGGCATCTGCAGCAGGGCCGAGATCAGGTCGAGGTGGTCACCCTGGACCGGGTCTTCACCCGGCCGCAGGAGCGGTTGGCGCGACACGACGTGTACCAGGGCGTGCCGATCGTACGCGTGCCGTTCCGCGGCTCCTCGCGCTATCCGTTGGCGCCGCAGGTGCTGGCGACGCTGCGCGGCGCCGACCTGGTGCACGTGCACGGCATCGATTTCTTCTACGACTTCCTGGCCTTGACCCGCCTGCTGCACGGCACGCCGATGATCGTGTCCACCCA
The DNA here is from genome assembly GCF_025666195.1 of Xanthomonas sp. CFBP 8443. Taxonomy (NCBI): domain Bacteria; kingdom Pseudomonadati; phylum Pseudomonadota; class Gammaproteobacteria; order Lysobacterales; family Lysobacteraceae; genus Xanthomonas; species Xanthomonas sp. CFBP 8443. The sequence goes on along the minus strand of NZ_CP102592.1, from coordinate 3,119,341 downwards.
CGGCGGGTTCTTCCACACCACCTATGCCTCGCGGCTGAAGATGCTGTGGTTCAAGACGCTGACCCGGGCCTCGGCCTGGGCCTACGCGCGGATCGTGGCGACCAGCGAGAACGACGGCCAGGTGTTCTCCGCGGTGGTCGCGCCGCAGCGCCTGCGGGTGATCGAGAACGGCGTGGACGTGAGCAAGTTTGCCGGGCAGGGCAGCGCCTCGCCCGGACGCACGCTGATCTATTTCGGGCGCTGGTCGGTCAACAAGGGCCTGCTGGAGACGCTGGACCTGCTGCGCGCGCTGGCGGCGCAGGATCCGGCGTGGCGGCTGATCGTGGCCGGGCGCGAGTACGACTTCACCCATGCCGACCTGCTGCAGGCGATCGCCGAGCGCGGCTTGCAGGAGCGCGTGCAGCTGCACGTGGCGCCGTCGCAGGAGGAACTGGCGCAGCTGCTCGGCAGTGCGCAGTATTTCGTGTGCCTGTCGCGGCACGAGGGCTTCGGCCTGGCCGCGGTCGAGGCGATGAGCGCCGGCCTGCTGCCGGTGTTGAGCGACATCCCGCCGTTCGCGCGGTTGGTGCGCGAATCGGCGCAGGGCGTGCTGGTGGACCCGGCCGACGCGCAGCGCGCCGCCGACGCGGTGCAGGCCTATGCGGCCGCCACCGACGCTGCGTTCGCCGCGCAGCGGCAGGCGGCGATGGCCTATGCGCAGCGCTACGACTGGGAGCAGGTGGTCGGCGCGTACCTGGACGAGTACCGCGCGGCGCTGGGCACTGCGGAGGGCGTGCGATGAGCGTGGAACCGCGCTGCAGCGGCGATGCGCGCGTCCCCGGTCCGCCGATCACCGTGTTGCTGTCGACCGAACGGCCGGCCGCGACCACCAACCCGTACCTGACCCAGCTGTACGCCGCGTTGCCGCAGCAGGTGCAGCTGCGCTTCTTCTCGATGCGCGCGGCATTGCTGTCGCGCTACGACGTGCTGCACGTGCACTGGCCGGAATACATGATGCGGCACCGCAGCGGCCTGGGCACGCTGGCCAAGCAGGCGTGCATGGCGCTGCTGCTGCTGCGGCTGTGGCTCACCGGCGTGCCGCTGGTGCGCACGCTGCACAACGTGGCCCCGCACGAGGACAAGGGCTGGCGCGAGCGCCAGCTGCTGCGCTGGACCGATCGGCTGACCGCGCGCTGGATCCGCATCAACGCGACCACGCCCGAGCGCGCGCCGGCCACCGACACCATCCTGCACGGCCACTATCGCGACTGGTACGCGGCGATGCCGCAGCCGCCGCGGGTACGCGGGCGGCTGCTGCATTTCGGCCTGCTGCGCCCGTACAAGGGCGTGGAAACGCTGGTGGCGACGCTGCAGGCCTTGCCCGATCCGACGCTGAGCCTGCGCATCGCCGGCAATCCGATCAATCCGCAGATCCGCGCCGTGGTCGAGCAGGCCTGCGCCGCCGATCCGCGGATCAGCGCGCGCCTGCAGTACGTGGAGGACGAGGTGCTGGCGCGCGAGGTCGGCGAGGCCGAGCTGGTGGTGTTGCCGTACCGGCAGATGCACAACTCCGGCACGCTGTTGCTGGCCTTGTCGCTGGCGCGGCCGGTGCTGGCGCCGTGGAACGAAGCCAATGCGGCGATCGCCGCGGAGGTCGGGCCGCAGTGGGTGCTGCTGTACCGGGGTGAGCTGGATGCGGCGCAGCTGGCGGACGCGCTGGCGCAGGCGCAGCGGCTGCCGGCCGATGCGACGCCGGACCTGTCGCGGCGCGACTGGAGCGCGATCGGCGTGCAGCATTACCGCAGCTATCTGGACGCGCTCGGCCAGCGCGTCGAGGCGCTGGCATGAGCGTGGCCGGAGCGCCGCCGCCGGCCGCGCCGCCGGAACGCAGCCTGGGGTCGCGCGCGGCCGGCGGCGCGGCGGTGACGATGGCCGGGCAGCTGGCCAAGATGGTGGTGCAGTTCGGCGGCATCGTGTTGCTGGCGCGCTTGCTCACGCCCTACGACTACGGCCTGATGGCGATGGTCACCGCGATCGTCGGCATGGCCGAGATCCTGCGCGACTTCGGCCTGTCCTCGGCCGCGATCCAGGCCAAGCACGTCAGCCGCGAGCAGCGCGACAACCTGTTCTGGATCAACAGCGGCATCGGCCTGGTGCTGGCGGTGGTGGTGTTCCTGTCCTCGTCGTGGATCGCACACTTCTATCGCGAACCGGCGCTGCTGGGCATCTCGCAGGCGCTGGCGGTGACCTTCCTGCTCAACGGCATGACCACCCAGTACCGCGCGCACCTGAGCCGCGGGCTGCGATTCGGCCAGGTATCGCTGAGCGACGTCGGCGCGCAGGTGCTGGGCCTGATCGCCGGCGTCGGCGTGGCCCTGGCCGGCTACGGCTACTGGGCGCTGGTCTGGCAGCAGGTGGTGCAGGCGCTGGTCAACCTGGCCATCGCCGGCGCCTGCGCGCGCTGGCTGCCGCGCGGCTACCGCCGCGATGCGCCGATGCGCGCGTTCCTGAGCTTCGGCTGGAACCTGATGGCCGCGCAGCTGCTCGGCTACGCCAGCCGCAACGTCGGCCAGGTGATCATCGGCCACCGCATCGGCGCCGAGGCGCTGGGCCTGTACAACCGCGCGTTCCAGCTGCTGATGATGCCGCTGAACCAGATCAATGCGCCGGCCACTTCGGTGGCGTTGCCGGTGCTGTCGCAGCTGCAGGACGATCCGCCGCGCTTCGGCAGCTTCCTGCTGCGCGGGCAGACGGTGATGGTGCACCTGATCGTGGCGCTGTTCTCCTTCGCCTGCGCGCTGGCGCTGCCGCTGATCGTGCTGGTGCTCGGCGAACAGTGGCGGCCGGCGGTGCCGCTGTTCCAGGTGCTGACCCTGGGCGGCATCTTCCAGACCGCGTCCTACGCCACCTACTGGGTGTTCCTGGCGCTGGGCCTGATGCGCCAGCAGCTGGTGTATTCGGTGGTCGGGCGGGTGATGCTGATCGCCTGCATCTTCGCCGGTTCGATCTGGGGCGTGATGGGGGTGACCGTCGGCTACACCCTGGGCCTGCTGGTGATGTGGCCGCTGTCGGTGATCTGGATCGCCAAGGTGGCGCCGCAGGTGCCGGCGCTGGAGCTGTTCAACAACGGCCTGCGCGCGATCCTCGGCTATGGCGCCTGCGGCGTGGCGGCGTACTTCGCCGCGCAGCAGTGGGGCGGCGGCTCGCTGTGGCAGCAACTGGCGGTGGGCAGCGCGGCGATGGCGCTGGGCTGCGTGCTGGTGTTCGCGCTGTGGCCGGCGTTCCGCCGCGACGTGATGGCGATCCTCAACATGCGCACGCTGCTGCGCGATGCCAGGGCCAAGCGATGACCCGCGGCCAAGCGACATTTCCCGAGACCCCTTCCCGCAAAGGAGCGATGCCATGAGCGATTCTTCCGCGTCGGCGACGCTCGCCGCGGCACCGGCCGCGGCCATTGCCGGACGCCCGCCGTGCTACCTGGTGCTGTCGGCGCACGACTACCGCACGCCGCGCCGCGCCAACATCCATTTCATCGCCGACGAGCTGGCCAAGCGCGGCACCACGCGTTTCTTCTCGCTGCGCTACAGCCTGCTGTCGCGGCTCAAGGGCGACCTGCGCCTGCCGCTGGACGCCACCGCCAACACGGTGGTCAAGCACAACGGCGTGGACTGCTACCTGTGGCGCGCGCCGCTGCACCCGTTCAACACCCGGCGGCGCTGGCTGCGGCCGCTGGAAGACCTGATGTTCAAGCTGTACGCGGCCAAGCCGCCGGCCACGCTGCTGCGCTGGATGCAGGAAGCGGACGTGATCGTGTTCGAGAGCGGCATCGCGGTGGCCTTCATCGAACTGGCGGCGCGGATCAATCCGACCGCGCGCAAGGTCTACCGCGCCTCCGACGGACTGAGCACGATCAACGTCGCCGACTACATCGAGCGCGAGTTCGAGCGGGTGGCGCCGAGCCTGGACGTGATCGCGCTGGTGTCGCCGGCGATGGCCGACGAGATCTCCAGCCGCCACAACGTGTTCCACGTCGGCCACGGCGTGGATCACAACCTGGACACGCTTGGCGATCCGTCGCCGTACGCCGAGGGCATCCATGCGGTGGCGGTCGGCTCGATGCTGTTCGATCCGGACTTCTTCGTCGCCGCCAGCCGCTCCTTCCCGCAGGTCACCTTCCACGTGATCGGTTCGGGCATGGGCCGCGCGCCGGGCTACGGCGACAACGTGGTGGTGTACGGCGAGATGAAGCACGCCGAGACCATCCGCTACATCAAGCACGCGCGCTTCGGCATCGCCCCGTACGCCTCGGAACAGGTGCCGGTATACCTGGCCGACAGTTCGATGAAGCTGCTGCAGTACGATTTCTTCGGCCTGCCGGCGGTGTGCCCGAACGCGGTGGTCGGCCGCTATCCGTCGCGTTTCGGCTACACGCCGGGCGACGAGGCCTCGATCGTCGCCGCGATCGGACAGGCGCTGCAGGCGCCGCACGAGCGCCATCGCCAGTGCCTGAGCTGGTCGGACACCACCGACCGCGTGCTCGACCCGGCGGCCTATCCGGAAACGCGGATGTTTACAGATAGCCCGGCCTGAGACGCCGGCAGTCCGCCACTACCGAACGAATACCGTATGCGCATCTGGAGGAGGAGCCCGCATGTCCGCATTGCAAAAATGGATTGACTACGAAGAACGGCGTGCGCTGTTCTGGTGGAAACCGAAGAACGGGGAGATCAATGTCGGCGATCACCTGTCCAAGATCATCGTTTCCAATGTCCTCGGCCAGCGCGACCGCACCCTGCTGGACAAGCGCGACAAGCGCAAGCGCCTGATCGCGATTGGCTCGGTGCTGCACTTCGCCAGGGATGGCGACACGGTGTGGGGCAGCGGCATCAACGGCAAGATTCCTGCCGACCGGCATACCTTCCGCAGCCTCGACGTGCGCGCGGTGCGCGGCCCCAAGACCCGTGCGTTCCTGCGCGAGCGCGGGCTGGAGGTGCCGGAGATCTACGGCGATCCGGGGCTGCTGATGCCGCTGTTCTTCCCGCGCGAGGCGCTGGCGCCGCCGGCCACGCGGCAGCCGTTCCTGATCGTGCCGCACTTCAACGAACCATCGGACAAATATGCGCGCTACAAGGACCAGCTGGTGTTGCCGAACCGGCAACCAGCCACGTTCGTGCGGCAACTGCTGGGCGCGGAACTGGTGGTGTCCAGTTCCTTGCACGGCCTGATCCTGGCCGAGGCCTACGGCGTGCCGTCGGTCTACCTGGATTGGGGCAATGGCGAGGACCGGTTCAAGTACGACGATTACTACCACGGCACCGGACGCATGCAGTGGCATGCCGGCCACAGCGTGGAGGAGTGCCTGGCCTTGGGCGGCAACGCGGGTTTCGATCTGGACAGCGTGCAGCGCGGTCTGTTGGACAGCTTCCCCCATGACCTCTGGTGACCGCCAGCCCGAAACCCAGGAGGTGATGGCGCTGGGCGGCTATCCGATCCTGCGCACCACCGAAGCGGCGTTCGCGCATGCGCTGTTCCAGGCGCGCGCGCGCGGCGAGCAGCGGCAGGTGTTCTTCGCCAACACCAACTTCGTGGTGCAGTGCCAGGCGTTGCGCGCGCGGTTGCGCGCGCCGGACGTGCGCATCGTCAACGACGGCATCGGCATGGACCTGGGCGCGTTGCTGGTGCACGGCCGGCGCTTCGCCGGCAACCTCAACGGCACCGACCTGATCCCGTACCTGTGCCGGCACAGCCAGCGGCCGCTGCGCTTCTTCCTGCTCGGCGGCCGTCCGGGCGTGGCCGAGTCCGCCGCGCAGATGCTGCGGCAGACGCTGGGGCAGGACGTGGTCGGCACCTGCGACGGCTACGCCGAGTTCGCCGCCGCCGGCGCCGGGTTGACCGATCGCATCAACGCCAGCGGCGCCGACGTGGTGCTGGTGGCGTTCGGCAATCCGCTGCAGGAAACCTGGATCCTCGACAATGCCGCGCAGCTGCGCGCGCCGTTGCTGTTCGGGGTCGGCGCGTTGCTGGATTTCCTGTCCGGCAAGGCGCAACGCGCGCCCGAATGGGTGCGGCGGCTGCACATGGAGTGGATGTACCGGTTGCTGCGCGAGCCGCGCCGCCTGCTCAAGCGCTACAGCTGGGACCTGCTGGTGTTCTTCGGCGTGTGCCTGCGCAATGGCCGGCGCCTGGATCAGGGGACGGCGGTGCCGGAAATCCAGCGCACGCCCTGAACCGCGCCGCAGCGATCACGCATCGGCGCGTGCACGGAAGGAAGTGCCGGTGCGTGCGGCCGGATCGGGCCGGCACACAGTGCCGCGTGCGATCGGTTGGCACAGCACGATGGGCCACGCGACCGTGCGCAATGGCCTATTCCAATCGCGCTGGCGAACCCTAGACTGACGCATGGCCACCGCATCCTCTTCCCGTATCCAGACCCTGCTGCGCGACCTGTCGCTGCAGCCGCATCCCGAAGGCGGGCACTATGCCCGCGTGCATACCTCCACGCTGCAGGTCCAGCACGAGGGCACGACGCGTCCGGCCTGCACCGCGATCCGCTTCCTGTTGGTGCACGGCGAACACAGCGACTGGCACCGGATCGATGCCGACGAGACCTGGCAGTGGGAGGAGGGCGGCGCGCTGGAACTGCTGAGCTTCGATCCGCAGCACGGCCTGCAACGCCATCGGCTGGACGCCAGCGAACGCGGCGGCCTGCCCGCCGCGGTGATCGCCGCCGGCAGCTGGCAAGCGGCGCGGCCGCTGGACGACTATTGCCTGGTGCGCTGCGTAGTGGCGCCGGGCTTTCTGTGGGAACGCTTCGAACTGCTGTCCGCTGCCGATCCGTTGGCCGCGACACTGCCCACGCTGGCAGTCTGAACAACGTCGCGCCGGGTTCGGCGCCGATCCAATTGCTGGAGTGTGGCCGGATGCGTTTGGCGAATGCGGTACGAGGCGGCTGTGCCGCGGTGTTGCTGGCATGCGCGGCGCTGGCCGCGGCGCAGCCGGGTCCGCCGCCGGCAGTGCAGGCCGCCGCGCCGCCGGTGGTCGACCTGGATGCGGTGCTGGTGACCGGCCGCCAGCCTGGGCCCGGGCTGTGGCAGGTGCGCCGTGGCGAGCATGTGCTGTGGATCCTGGGCACGGTGTCGCCGTTGCCCAAGCGCATGCAGTGGGAATCGGGCGAAGTGGAGCGGGTCATCGGCCAGTCGCAGCAGGTCATCGCCGCGCCGACGCTGTCGCTGTCCTCCGATCTGGGCGTGTTCCGCAGCATGCTGTTGCTGCCGTCGCTGCTGAAGGCGCGGCGCAACCCGGACGACAAGACCCTGCAGCAGGTGCTGCCGGCGGATCTGTATGCGCGTTGGCTGCCGCTGAAGGCGCGCTACCTGGGCCGCGACGGCAGCGTGGAAAAATGGCGGCCGGTCTTCGCCGCGCAGGAGCTCTACGAGGCGGCGATGCGCAAGTCGGGGTTGAGCATAGCCAGCGTCACCGAGCCGGTGATCGCGCGCGCGGCCAAGCGCGCCAAGGTGCCGATCGTGCCGGTGGTGGTGGAAGTGAAGGTGCCCGACGCCAAGCGCGCGCTGCAGGAATTCCGCGCCACCTCGTTGAACGACAGCCGCTGTTTCGCGCGCACCCTGCAGGTCATCCAGGGCGACCTGGAGACGATGCGCCAACGCGCCAATGCCTGGTCCGAAGGCGATCTGGACGCGCTCTCCGGGTTGCCGGGCAACGACCAGTACCGGGTGTGCGTGGATGCGGTGAGCGAAGCGGCGATCGCGCGCAGGCTGGGCCTGGGCGACGTGCGCGGGCGTGTGCGGGACAAGTGGCTGGAGACGGCAGAGCGGGCGCTGGCGCAGCACCGTTCCAGCTTCGCGGTGTTGTCGATGCAGACCTTGCAGGAGGCCGACGGCCCGCTGGACCGGCTGCGCGCGCGCGGCTACGAGGTGATCGCGCCCTGATGCGCCGACGTGCGGCGCACGCTACTGGCCGCGCCGCACCTGCCGCTCCCGGCATGCCGACCCTCGCCGGCGGTCAGCCGGCCGCGGTGCGCGGCGTGCTGGCGCCGGCGGCCAGTTGCGGCCAGCGCGCCAGCACCGCGGCGCGGATGCCGGCGGCGTCGATGCCGGCTTCGGTCAGCAACTGCTCGCGGCTGGCGTGGTGCTGGAAGGCGTCGGGCAGGCCCAGGTGCAGCACCGGGCGCAGCACGCCTTCCGCATTGAGCAGTTCGGCCACGCCGGAGCCGGCGCCGCCGGCCACCACGTTGTCCTCGATGGTCACGAAGCCGTCGTGGCTGCGCGCCAGTTCCAGCAGCAGTGCGCGGTCCAGCGGCTTGACGAAGCGCATGTTGACCACGCTCAGGCCCAGTTCGCGGCCGACCTGTTCGGCCGCCGCCACGGTCGCGCCGAACGCCAGCAGCGCCAGCGTGGCGCCCTGCAGGCGCAGCTGCGCCTTGCCGATCGGCAGCGTGTCCAGCGCCGTGCCGGGCGCCACGCCGGGGCCGGTGCCGCGCGGGTAGCGCACCGCGGCCGGGCCGGCATGCTGCAGGCCGGTGCTGAGCATCTGCCGGCACTCGGCCTCGTCGGCCGGCGCCATCACCACCAGGTGCGGCACGCAGCGCAGGAAGCTCAGGTCCAGGTTCCCGGCGTGGGTGGCGCCGTCCGGGCCGACCACGCCGCCGCGGTCGATCGCGAACAGCACATCGAGTTTCTGCACCGCCACGTCGTGCACCAGCTGGTCGTAGCCGCGCTGCAGGAAGGTCGAGTAGATCGCCACCACGGGTTTGGCGCCCTGGGTGGCCATGCCCGCGGCCAGCGTCACCGCGTGCTGCTCGGCGATCGCCACGTCGAAGTAGCGCTGTGGGTATTCCTTGCTGAAGCGCACCAGGCCCGAGCCCTCGCGCATCGCCGGGGTGATCGCCAGCAGCGCCGGTTCGGCGGCGGCCATGTCGCAGATCCACTCGCCGAACACGTCGGTATAGGTCGGCGCCTTGGCCCCCGGCTTGGACACCAGGCCCTTGCTCGGGTCGAACGGGCCGACCGCGTGGTAGCCGATCTGGTCGCCCTCGGCCAGTTCGTAGCCCTTGCCCTTGGTGGTGATCACGTGCAGCAGCTGGGGCCCCTTCAGCGTCTGCAGGGTCTTCAGTGCGCCGATCAGCGCCGGCAGGTCGTGGCCGTCGATCGGGCCGGTGTAGTGGAAGCCCATCTCCTCGAACAGCGTGGACGGCACGAACATGCCCTTCCAGTGCTCTTCCCAGCGGCGCACGAAGCGCGCGGTGGGATTGCTCTTCTTGTCGCCGAGGATCTTCTTGCCGCCCTCGCGGATCGCATTGAGGGTCTTGCTGCCGCTCATGCGGCCGAGCATCTTGGTGACCCCGCCGACCGCCTCGGAGATCGACATGCGGTTGTCGTTGAGGATCACCAGCAGGTTCGGCTCAGGCTCCATGCCGCCGGCGTGGTTCAAGGCCTCGTAGGCCATGCCGGCGGTCATCGCGCCGTCGCCGATCACCGCCACCACCTTGCGTTCGTCGCCGGCGCGCTGCAGCGCGATGGCCATGCCCAGCGCCGCGGAGATCGAGGTGGAGGAATGGCCGACGCCGAAGGTGTCGTAGTCGCTTTCCTCGCGCTTGGGGAACGGCGCCACGCCGTCGGCCTGCTTGACCGTATGGATCTGGTCGCGGCGCCCGGTCAGGATCTTGTGCGGGTAGGTCTGGTGGCCGACGTCCCACACCAGCTGATCCACGGGGGTGTCGTAGAGGTAGTGCAAGGCGACGGTGAGTTCGATCACGCCCAGGCCGGCGCCGAAATGGCCGCCACTCTTGCCGACGCACTCGATCAGGTAGGCGCGCAGCTCCTCCGCGATCGCCGGCAGCTCGGATTCCTCGAAGCGGCGCAGTTCGGCGGGGATCTGGATGCGCGAGAGGCGCGGATAGCGGGTGGGATCGATCATCGGAATCTGGATTCAGCGGACCGATCATTTTCCTCCCCATTCCGAAGACGGGCAAGCAAACCGGTTCAGCTGGGCGCAGCGCGGGCCGTTGCGGGGACCGGGTGCGGCAATCCGTCGCAGGCAAGGGCGCCGACTGCGCCGCCGTGGCGGGTCAGACCGACAGCTTGGAGCGCTTGGGCAGTTGCGCCTTCAGGAACGACATCTGGTCGGCCAGGATGTTGCGGTTGGACAGGATCAGGTGCTCGATCCAGCTCGGCCGGTAGGGCACCGCCAGCAGCGGCATCGACGCCTGCTGCGGGGTGCGGTTGCCCTTGCGCGAGTTGCAGTGGAAGCACGCGGTGACCACGTTCTCCCAGGTGTCGCGGCCGCCCTTGGACACCGGCAGCACGTGGTCGCGGGTCAGTTGTGGGCGGCTGAACTGCTGGCCGCAGTACAGGCACAGCTGCGCGTCGCGGGCGAACAGCGCGGTGTTGGTCAGGGTCGGGGTGGGGTCGAGCGCGCGCGAACGGGCATGGCCGCGCGCGGCGATGATCGGATGCAGGTGCAGCACGCTGCGCTCGCCGCTGGCGCGCGACATGCCGCCATGGATGTGCATGCACGGCTCGCCCAGGGTCCAGGCCACCGCGCCGCGCGCATACAGGCAAGCGGCCGATTGCCAGTTGATCCAGTCCAGCACCCGGCCGTGCGCGTCGAGCGACAGCAGGCGGACCGAAGGCAGGTGGGCGGGGGGCGGCGGCAACGACGCGCCGCCGGCCGAAGCGGCGAAGGCTCCGGTATCGATCAGACCAAGCGTTGTTGTGTCTGTCTCCATCGGGAAAACAGCTTATACCCGATTGTTGACGATTTGTGTATCGCACCGGGACGGATCTGCGCGACCGGCGCATGCGCTGCCGGTCGCGCCTTGCGCAGGGTTCAGAAGTGCGCGTCGGCCATCGCCATCAGCGGTTCGGCGCCGGCCTCGATCACCGCGGCGTGGGTCAGCGTGCGCGGCAGCAGCTTGGCGTAGTAGAAGCGCGCGGTCTCGCGCTTGGACTGCTTGAACGCCTCGCTGTGCGCCGATGCCTCGGCCGCGGCGACGCTGCGCGCCCACCAGTAGGCCAGCACCACGTAGCCGGAATAGAACACGTAGTCGTAGCTGGCCGCGCCCAGCTCGTCGGCATTGCCGGCGGCGCGCTGCAGGATGCGCTTGGTCAGCGCCGCCCATTCGCCGGCCTTCTCGCGCAGCGGCGCGATGAACTCGGCCACCGCCGGATTGTCCGCGTGCTCGCCGGCGAAGGCCTCGATCTGCGCCAGGAACAGCTTCAGCCCGGCGCCCTGGCTGGACGCGGTCTTGCGCCCGATCAGGTCCAGCGCCTGGATGCCGGTGGTGCCTTCGTACAGCGTGGTGATGCGCGCATCGCGCGCCAGCTGCTCCATGCCGTGCTCGTGGATGTAGCCGTGGCCGCCGAAGCATTGCAGCGCGTGATAGGTGTTCTCTACGCCCCATTCGGTCTGGCAGGCCTTGGAGATCGGGGTCAGGAAACTGACCAGCACGTCGGCCCGCTCGCGTTCGGCCGGGTCCTGCGCATGGTGGGCGACGTCGATCAGGGTCGCGGCGTGCAGCGCCAGCAGGCGGCTGCCTTCGGTCAGCGCCTTCACCGTCAGCAGCATGCGGCGCACGTCCGGATGCACCAGGATCGGGTCGGCCGGCTTGTCCGGCAGCTTGGCCCCGGTCAGCGAGCGCGACTGCAGGCGCTCGCGCGCATAGCGCAGGGCGTTCTGGTAGGCGCGCTCGGACAGGCCGATGCCTTGCAACCCAACGCCCAGGCGTGCGGTGTTCATCATCGTAAACATGGCCTGCAGGCCCTTGTGCGGCTGGCCGACCAGGTAACCCTGCGCGCCGTCGAAGTTCATCACGCAGGTGGCCGAGCCGTGGATGCCCATCTTGTGCTCCAGCGAGCCGCAGCGCACCGCGTTGCGCTCGCCGACGCTGCCGTCGCGGGCGACCTTGAACTTGGGCACCACCAGCAGCGAAATGCCCTTGGCCCCGGCCGGCGCGTCCGGCAGCCGCGCCAGCACCAGGTGCACGATGTTGTCGGTGAAGTCGTGCTCGCCGGCGGTGATGAAGATCTTGGTGCCGCTGACCGACCAACTGCCGTCGGCGTCGGGTTCGGCGCGGGTCTTGAGCAGGCCCAGATCGGTGCCGCAGTGCGGTTCGGTCAGGCACATGGTGCCGGTCCAGCGGCCGTCGACCAGCGGCTTCAGGAACACCTCCTGCTGCCAGGCCTCGCCGTGCTGCTTCAGCGCCTCGACCGCGCCATGCGACAGCAGCGGGAAGTTGCCCCAGGCCAGGTTGGCGGCGTTGACCATTTCGTTGAGCGGCACGCCCAGCGTGTGCGGCAGGCCCTGGCCGCCGAATTCGACCGCGGCGGTCAGGCCGGTCCAGCCGCCGTCGGCGAACTGCCGGTAGGCCTCGCGGAAACCGGGTGCGGTGGTGACCGCGCCGGTGGCCGCGTCCAGCGTGCAGCCATGCTCGTCGCCGACCCGGTTCAGCGGCGCCAGCACCGTGCCGGTGAAGCGCGCGGCTTCCTCCAGGACGGCATCGACCACGTCGGCGGTGGCGTCGGCGTAGCCCAGGCGGGCGAACAGGGCCTCCACCTGCAGCACGTCGTGCAGCGCGAAGCGCAGGTCGGTCAGCGGGGCTTGGTAGGTGCTCATGCGGTCGCTCGGAACAGAGGCCGCGGCGCGGCCGAGATGCGCAGGATACTACGGCGTATGGATGTGGGGCCGGATTGGGGATTGGAGATTCGGGATTCGTAACGGCGATCGCGCGGTGTGGATGGATCGAGGCCCGCAGCTGGCTTTTACGAATCCCCAATCCCGACTCCCCAATCACGGCTTTCCATGCACCGTGACTGTCGCAGTCATGCCCGCGGCCAGGATGGTGCCCTCCGGCACGCTGGCCGGGTCGATGCGCACCCGCACCGGCACCCGCTGCGCCAGGCGGATCCAGTTGAAAGTTGGGCTGACGTCGGCGAGCAGCGAGGCGCTGGTCGGGTTGTCGCTGTCGGCGATGCCGCGGGCGATGCCTTCGACCCGTCCATGCAGCAGCACCCCGCCGCTCATCAGGCGGATGTCGGCGCGATCGCCGACGTGCACCTGCGGCAGTTTGGTCTCCTCGAAGTAGCCGTAGACCCACATCGCGTCGTCGCGCACCAGCGCCAGCCGCGCGCCGCCGGCCTGGGCGTAGTCGCCGACGCGCACGTCCAGGTTGGTGACGTAGCCGTCGGCGGTGGCGCGGACCTGGGTGCGCTGCAGGTCCAGCGCGGCCAGGTCGACCGCGGCCTGGGCCTGCTCCACCGCCGCCAGCGCCTGCGCCTGTGCGGCGCTGGCCTGGCCGCGCACGGCGGCGGTGCGGTGCACGTCGGCCTGCGCCGAGCGCGCGGTGGCCTCGGCGTCGGAGCGGGCCTCGGCCGAGATCACCGCCGCGGCGCGGGCGCGGCGTTCGGCCTGCGCGCGGCGCATCTGGAATTCGGCCTCGCTCGCCGCCTGGCTGGCGGCCGCGGCGGAGATGCTGGCGCCGGCCGAGCGCGCCTGCGCCTGCGCCGCGGCCAAATCGGCGCGGGCCTGCGCCAGGGCCAGCTCGAAGCGCCGCCGATCGACGCTGAACAGCACGTCGCCGCGCTTGACGTGCTGGTTGTCGGTCACCGCGACCGCATCGACCAGGCCGGACACGTCCGGGGCGATGCGCACCACTTCGGCGCGCACGCGGCCGTCGCGGGTCCACGGCGACAGCATGTAGTGGCGCCACAGCGCATGCGCGAGCAGGGCGGCGATCAGCACGACCGCGGCGGTCAGGGCGAAACGGATCAGGGCAGGGGTCTTCATGGCGGGACTCACGGCAAAAGGAGCAGGCCGCACGCGGCGAACACGGCGACGTACAAGGCCAGGCGGAACAGCGGCGGGTGCCAGGCGTAGCGGTACAGCCCGGCGCGGCCGGCCAGCGCGTCGACCGCCCAGGCGGCGAACAGCAGCAGCACCGCCAGCACCAACAGGCCGGGCACGTACACGCCGGCGATCGAGATTTCAGCGGGCAGCGACATCGGCGGCTCCTGGCGAGGGCGGGGCGGGCGGGTGCCCGCTGGCGAGTGCGGCAAGCACCGAGTCGGCATCGAGCAGAGCGCCGCGCAGCAGGTGCAGGTGCTCGCGGGTGCGTTTCCAGCGCAGCGGCACCTGGCCGTCGACCCGGCTCGCGGCCAGCGCCGCGTCGATGCGCTGCAGCGCCAGGCGGTGCCGTGCCGGCGAGGGCGCCAGGTACAGCGCGGCCAGCGCCTGCACCGCGGCGTCCACGTCGGCCGCCAGCGCGGCCGGCAGGTCGCCGTCGGCGGCGTCGCGGCGCAGCTCGACCAGGGTGCGCCCGGTCTCGTGCACCGACAGCGCCCAGCCGAGCAGGTCGCGCAGTTCGTCGCTGCCCGGCGGGGTATGCGCGACGATCTGCTGGAACAGGTCGCGGTTGACGCTTTCCAGGCGCAACTGCAGGCCGGGCAGCGGCGCGCGCGCGGCCAACGTGGTCTGCCGCCGCAGCTGTTCCAGCAGGCGCCGGCGATGCCAGCGAGTGCCGATCACCGGCGGCACGAACACGAACGCCACGCTTACCGCCAGCGTGCCCAGCAGCAGCGGCACCACGCTGTTGAAGGTGGCGACGGCATCGAAGTGCGGCGTGGGCTGCACCGCCAGGATCGAGATGAAGGCCAGGTTGGTGCCGGTGGCGAAGCCGAACAGCGCCGGCTTGGAGGCCAGGTACAGGGTCAGCAGCAGGAACGGTGCGGTGCCGGCGACGAACAGGACGTAGCCGTCCATCTGCGGCAGCACCAGCAACTGGCAGACCGCCCCCAACGTGGCGCCGAACACGAAGCCCTTGAACAGCGAGCGCGCCGCCGCCGGCGCGTTGGCGCTGGACGACAGGATCGCGCTCAACGCCACCGCCTGGAACACCGCGGTGGCGCCGCTGATCCAGCCGGCCTGGATCCACAGCCAGCACATCGCCGCCACCAGCAGCGCGCTGCGCAACGCGGTCAGCGCCGCCGCCGCGTAGTCGTTGCCGCGCAGGAACACCGCGGTGTCGCCGCCGGCCTGCGGCGTGCGCCACTGCTGCGGGGCGACCAGCGCGGCTTCGGCGGCGACGTAATCGTGCAGCTCGCCGAAGAAGCGCCGCAGCAGCGACACGCCGGTATCAAAATCCTCATAGCGCGCGCTCGGCAGGGTGTCGCGTACCGCGGCGGCGCGAGGTGCCAGCGCGTCGCGGCACTCGGCCAGCCGGCGCGCGGTCTCGGCGGTGCGCTCGCGGCCGCCGCGCTCGCTCAGCGCCGCCTTCAGCGGCCGGTACAGGCCGATCAGCGCATCGGCGACCTCGCCCTCGGCCTGGCGCAGCAGGCGGTTGATGTAGTGGTGCAGCGACTGGAAGCTGGTGGACACGGCCATGAAGCGCTGGTTGAGCAGGCGCAGGCGGCCGCTGCGCACGCGCGCCTCCGGGTCTTCGAACACCACCGAGCTGCGCAGGTCCTCGATCTCCACCGCGTCGCGGACGAAGCGCAGGTGCGCCTGCTCCATCGCCGCGCGCGGCAGCTGGCCGCCGGTGGCGTCGCGGACGAAATCGAGGAAGCCGTCGTAGGCGCGGCGCACGGTGTCGCGCAGGGTCTGGCGCAGGCGGCTGGGGAACACCACGTCGCTGACCACGCCGGTCACCAGCAGCCCCAGCAGCACCTCGGTCACGCGCGCGACCACCAGCGTGAACACGTTCTCCGGCTGGTTCACCGCCGGCAGCGCGATCAGCGCCACGGTATAGCCGGACAGCACGAACGCGTACGCCTTGAAGTTGCGGTACAGCAGCGCGCCACCGGTGCACAGGCCGATCCACAGCGCCAGCGCCAGCACGAACAGCACCGGCTCCTGCGGAAACAGCGCGACCATCGCCAGCGCGGCGACGCTGCCGATCAGTGTGCCCAGCACGCGATAGAACCCCTTGGCGAACACCATGCCGGTCTGTCGGTGCATCACCACCACCACGGTGATCATCGCGGTCATCGGCGAGGACAGGTCCAGGCGCAGCGCGATCCAGCCGGCGAGGTAGATCGACAGCAGCGTGCGCAGCACGAACAGCCAGGCGTCGCCTTCGCCGCGCAAGGCCTCGGCCAGCAGCGTGCGCAGGCGCTGCGGCGCCGCGCCTGCGGGCGCGCCGGTGCCGGCATCGGCGCGGTGCGCGCTCATGCGTCGCGCTCCACGCCGCGCAGCAATGTCTTCAACAGGGCTTCCAGTTGCGCCAGTTCGGCGCGCTGCAGGTGCTGCGCATAGCCGCTGAGCTGCGCGAACACGTCGGGCATGAACGCTTCGATCAGGCGCTCGCCCTCGGCGGTCAGGCGCAGCAGCAACATGCGCCGGTCCTCGGCGCTGGGGCTGCGCTGGATCAGGCCCTTGTCGACCAGGTGGCTGGTCAGGCGGGTGATGTTGGCCGATTTCTCGCTGGCCGCGTCGCTCAGCTGCGACGGGCTCAGGGTTCCGTCGGGACTGGCGTCGATCATCATCAACACGTTGTATTCGGAGTAGTTCAGGCCATAGGCGCGCAGCAGGTCGTTGCCCTGGTCCAGGATCAGCTTGTGCAGCAGCTTGATCAGGCGCACGACCGTGGCCGCGTCGCGCGGGAAACCCGGATGCTTGCGGCCGGTGACGTCCAGGCGCTGTTCGGTGGCACCGAAGCGGCTCATGCGTAGCTGCCTATTTCGTACATATGTATATATTACATTTATGTAGTAATTTGGCGGTAATGGCAGCTGAACGTGCCCAGGTTCGTGTGGAGCGTTGAGGTTTTCCGGCTCGTCGATGCTCCGGTGCTGGCGCGATGGCGGAGACCCGCCGAAGGCTGGACATGGGGCAGGTGGGGCGCTGGCGATGGCCAGTACAGCAGCGGGCCCGCGAAGGTCGTGGCTGCGATCGGTGAAGCGCCGGTCGACGGCATGGCGTCGACCGGCGAGGTTCTGGGCGAGTTGCTGGCTCGGTGATGGCGCGCTTGGCGCAGTGCGAGCCGGCAGGTTGCCGGTTCAGCTAAGGTCTTGGCGATGTAGATACAGCGCCAGCCGCAGCGCTTCGCCGCGCTATGCCGTGCAATCGCTGCAGAGCAAGTTCAAGCTATTTCTTTATCAAGGAGACATTCTGCCCAGGACGCAGGCCGGCGCAGGTCGCATGCCGAATACCGGTAATACCGCAGTGCCCGCGCTGCAGCGCCGGCAGCGCGGTGGTTGGCGTCAACGCAGGACGCCGTCCAGTCCAGGCGCCGGGCTGAGCATGTTGCGGGTGTCGATCTCGAAGTTGCGCTGCTTCTTCTCTTCCGGCGTCGCATCGATGCTGCCCTTGAGCGTGTACTCGAGGCTGCGGCGACCTGCCAGCGCGTCGGCGACGGCGATGCGGGCGGCCGAACTGGGGCGCAGCGCGATGCTGACCACGTCCGCCGTTTCCGGTCCGATCGAGATCCCGGGCGCGGTCTGCACGGTCCCGGCGGCTTCGCCGCCCACGCCCAGTTCCAGGCGCACGGTGTCGTAGCGCATCGGGATACTGCTGTAGTTCTGCAGGCGCAGGTCCACCTTCCAGCTGCCGTCCATGTTGACGGTGAGCTGCTGCACGCTGGCGGCTGGGTCGGACACGCGGCGCACCATGCCGTCGCCGCAGGCAGCCAGCAGCGCAGTGCACAACACGAGCAAGCCGAAGCGAAGCCGCTGACCCATGACCGGATTCCAGGACGTGAAGATCGGCGAAGAATACTACGGCGCCTGGGCACTGCGTGGTGGGGCGGGCACGCCGAAGGCGTGCGCGTGGACGCTGGACATTCCTGTCGGCAGGAGGTTCCGGCAGAGGCTCGCCGTCTCGTGGCGTCCCGTCGCCATGCGCGCCGTGTCGCGGTACCGCAGCGCAGCCATGCCGGGCGCGGTCTCGATCGGCGGCGCGCGCTACAGCATGGGCGGGCAGATCGGCGCCGCAGGCTCGCTGCACCTGCACCTGCACCTGCGCGAACTCGTCGGCTTGGTCAGCGCCGCAGCGCTGGTCGCAGCGCCACCGCTCCTGCGAACCGGTAGCGCGGCACCCGCATGTGCAGTGCGATCCCACCTGCAAGGCAGATCATGCGTCTCCGGTAGCAGATGCGGCAGTAGTCCTTCATAGCGCGCCGGCTGAAACAAAGGATCTGACGTGCCACCGCCAGCGGCACAGAACGCTCCGGTGGCAGAGGCTTAGACGCCGGTGGCGCGGGATCCTTCCACGTCGCGCTGTCCTCGGCGACCTGGTCCATGACCATTGCCAGCGGCATCCGTGCCGTGCATGGACCAGGCACCGAGGACGCCCGCAGCATGGCGCGCGCCGCCGTCCGGCACAGTCGGCGCACGCCCTGCCGTGCGGTAGGGAAATTCCGGAAACACCACACTTGCCCAATTCCGACAGCATCGCTATGATGCGCGTCCTCGCACCGGTCCTGCCGCGTTGCGCAGTGGCCGAGTAGCTCAGTTGGTAGAGCAGGGGATTGAAAATCCCCGTGTCGGCGGTTCGATTCCGTCCTCGGCCACCATTACACCAAGGGCCTGCAGAAATGCAGGCCCTTTTCTTTGCGGCAAGCGCTGCCGCACGATTGCGTCGTGCCGCCGCATACGCGCCGAGGGCTGCGACCGCGTTGCCCGGGCTTCCGCGGTACATGCCTGCGCGGGCGCCAGCGCTGAGCGACACGATATGCCGATTTCCGCACGTCACTCATGTTTTGTCCGATGCCGTTGCCCCGCCTTTCTGCCTCAGACGCGACCATTTACAGGACGTCGCACGTACGGGGGCGCATGTTCACGCGCCGTAGACAAATGATGGGATGCGGCCTTTTTTCGGGATATACCGCTCAACTACTGGCCGCGGCTGTCGCAATCATTGGGTACATGGCCAACAGGGGAAGCCAATGAACAGCGGATTGTTGCGGTTTTGCTTGTGTGTCATGGCCTGGGCGTTTGCGGGAGCTGCGAGCGCCGCTGCAACAGCGGATGTTTCCGATGCGGATGCCGCCTCCCAGGCGGGTGTCGGCAACGGCGCGCCGTACATCGAGCAGATCGGTGCCGAATGCGTGCAGGTCAACGTGTACCTGCATCACCGCGATGGTGTCGCCGAGCAGGTCGTCCTGCGCGAGCCGGTGGAGTGCGGCGGCCACAGCGAGGATCTCGCAGTCGCCGATCTGTTCCCCTGACGCCTGGTGGCGCGTCGATTCTGAGTTCCGGTCCGGCGCCAGCGGTTCAAACAGCGCCAGCGTCTGCCGGTCCGTCGCGCTGAGCTAGCGGCGCCAGCGCGACCCACCCGGATGCCATGGCGTGCGGAAGGCGCGCACGCATCGCGCGCGCAGTCGCAGCGGACAACGCGCGCATGGCAACTTTGCGCCGCGGCCAATCGCCTGCCGCATCGCCGCGCGCGGTCGCGCCGCGGCTTTACATCGTTGCCGCGCTGCTGCATAAGGCTGTCTTCTCCCCTTGCTGGATCGCGCATGCGTCATTCATCGATCGCGATGCTGCTGGCCTGTGTGCTGTGCCTGGCGCTGCCGGCGCGGGCCGCGCAGCCGGTGAGCTCGGTCGCCGAGTTCGACCTGGGCCGCTACGCCGGGCAATGGCACGAAATCGCGCACCTGCCGGTGTCGTTCCAGAAGAAATGCACCGGCGACATCACCGCCGCCTACATGCTGCGCGACGACGGACTGGTCGGCGTGCGCAACGCCTGCCGGACCGGCAAGGACGGCGTGCTCGCCGCCGAGGGCGTGGCACGGCGGGTCCAAGGCCATCCCGGACGGCTGCAGGTGCGTTTCGCGCCCGATTGGCTGGCCTGGGTGCCGATGGTCTGGGCCGATTACTGGGTGATCGCGCTGGATCCGGACTACCAGTGGGCGCTGATCGGCGAACCGGACCGCAAATACCTGTGGGTGCTGTCGCGTTCGCCGCGGATGCCGCGCGCGCTGTTCGAGCAGATCAAGGCCAGGGCGGTGGCGATGGGCTACGACCTGGATCCGTTGCTGGTCGTCGCGCCGCTGGACTGAGCCCGCGCGCCGGTCCGCGGGCGACTGCGCGCGGCACATCGCCGCTAAGCGGCGAAGGCCACGCGGGCTGCGGCGAGCAGCCGGGCGCTGGCGCCGTCCTGCAGCAGCTGACGCGGCGTATGGCCGTCGAGCTGCGCGTGGCGGCCGTTCAACCACTGCGACAGCGCGGCATGGTCGCCACCGCAGCCGTTCCAGACGATGCAGATGGTCTCGCCGACATCGGCCAGGTGTTCGGCACGCAACTGCGGCAGCGTGTGCGCATCGCGCGCCAGCCAGTCGATCACGCGCTGCGCGTCGCCGGCGGAGCCGTAGGTGGCGCCGCCGATCAGGGAGAGCGTGTCGTTCGTGCGCGACAATTGGCCGGCCCTGTCGCGCTCGGCGCGGCGCATGCCTTGCAGCACCGCCTTGATGCGTTGCTCGTTGGAAGTCTGTTGTGGCATGAGGGGGGCAACGATGAGCAACGGTCGCGACAGGTTGCCGCAGTCATTCTGTACGTAGCGTCACCTCACCGTCGGCCAGCCGCGCGCGCAGGCGGTCGCCGGGCGCGAGTTGCGTGGTCGAGCGCACCAGCGTGCCGTCGTCGACCCGGGTCAGGATCGTGTAGCCGCGCGTCACCGTGGCCAGCGGGCTGACCGTTTCCAGCGCGCGGGCCAGCGCGCGCAGGCGTTGCGCGTCGGCCTGCAGCTGGCGCGCCATCGCCGCTTGCGGGCGCCTGCCGAGCGCCAGCAGGCGCTCGCGCAGGGCCGCCAGGCGCCGTTGCGGTTGCGCCGTGCGCAGCACCGCGGCGGCATGGCGCAGGCGCGCGCCGCGGCGTTCTTGCTGCTGCCGCCACAGCGCCAGCAGGCGGCGCGCGGCATCCTGCTGGCGCCGTCGCAGCAATTGCAGCTGCGCTTGCGGGCTCTGCGCCTGCAGCCGCAGCAAGGCGCGATCGGCGCGTTGCATCGCCTGGCGCAGGCGGTGCTGCTGCCACTGCAGCAGCCGCGCGTGCTGGCCGCGCAGGCGCGCGGCGAGATCGCGCTGGTCGGGGGCGAGCAGTTCCGCGGCGACCGACGGCGTCGGCGCGCGCAGGTCGGCGGCGAAGTCGGCCAGGGTCACGTCGGTCTCGTGGCCGACCGCCGACACCACCGGCGTGGCCGCGGCGGCGATCGCCCGCGCCAGGCGTTCGTCGTTGAACGCCCACAGGTCTTCCAGCGAGCCGCCGCCGCGGGTCAGCAGGATCGCGTCGTAGCGGCCGCTGGCATCGGCGCGCTGCAGCAGCGAGGTGAGTTGCGCCGCGGCGCTGTCGCCTTGCACCAGGCTCGGCAGGATGTCCACCTGCAGCAGCGGCAGGCGCCGGCCGAGCACGCTCAGCACGTCGCGCACCGCCGCGCCGCTGGGCGAGGTGATCACCGCCAGGCGGCGCACGAAGGCGGGCAGGGCGCGCTTGCGCTCGCTGGCGAACAGGCCTTCGGCGGCCAGTCTGGCCTTGAGTTCCTCGAAGGCGCGGCGCAACGCGCCTTCGCCGGCTTCCTCCAGATGATCCAGCACCAACTGGTAGTCGCCGCGCGCCTCGTACAGGGTCAGGCGGCCGCGCGCGAGCACGCGCAGGCCCTCGCGCGGCACGAACTTCAGCCATTGGCTCTTCGGCTTGAACATCGCGCAGCGCACCTGCGCCCGCGCGTCCTTCAAGGTGAAGTACAGATGGCCGGACGAGGGCCGGGTGACGTTGCCCAGTTCGCCTTCCACCCAGGCCAGCGGGAACGCGCTTTCCAGCAGATCGCGCGCCAGCGTGTTGAGCTGGCTGGGGCTGAGGATCTGGTCGTCGCGATCGGGCATGCGGGCGTTGCGATGGGTGCGGGCGTCTATCGTCGCACGTCGGCGTGATCGGCCGGTCGCGGCGTGGCGCCGTCGCTTGTGGACGCTGCGTCTGCATGCCGCGCCAGCGCCCATTGCACATGCTCGCGGACCAGCGGCGAAGCGTGCTGTGCGCGCGCGCCGAGCGCGGCCAGCACCTGCGGCGTGGTAGGCGCATTGCCCAGCGCCACGGCCAGGTTGCGCAGCCAGCGCTCGTGGCCGCTGCGGCGGATCGCGCTGCCTTCGGTGCGGCGCAGGAACTCGTCTTCGTCCCAGGCGAACAGCTGCGCCAGCGTGGCCCGATCGAGGTCGTTGCGGGCGCGGAAGTCGGGTTCGTCGCTGCGCTTGGCGAACTTGTTCCATGGGCACACCAGCTGGCAGTCGTCGCAGCCGAAGATGCGGTTGCCGATCGCCGGGCGCAGTTCCTCGGGAATCGCGCCGTCGTGCTCGATGGTCAGGTAGGCGATGCAGCGGCGCGCGTCCAGCCGGTACGGCGCGACGATCGCCTGGGTCGGGCACACGTCGATGCAGCGCGTGCAAGTGCCGCAATGCGCGCTGGCCGGCGGGTCGATCGGCAGCGGCAGGTCGACGTAGATCTCGCCGAGGAAGAACCAGGAGCCGCCGTTGCGGTCGATCAGGCAGGTGTGCTTGCCGATCCAGCCCAGGCCGGCGTCGCGCGCCAGGGCGCGCTCCAGCACCGGCGCCGAATCGACGAACACGCGATGGCCGAAGCGGCCGATCTCGGCCTGGACGCGCTCGGCCAGCTTCTGCAGGCGGTTGCGCATCAGCTTGTGGTAGTCGCGGCCCAGCGCGTAGCGGGCGACGTAGGCGCGCTCGCCGTCGCGCAGCGTGTCCCAGGCCGAATCGTCGTCGTTGCGGCCGTAGTCCAGACCGACCGAGATCACCCGCAGCGTGCCCGGAATCAGTTCGGCCGGGCGCGCGCGCTTGTCGCCATGCTGCGCCATCCACTGCATCGTGCCGTACAGGCCTTGCGCCAGCCAGTCGCGCAGATGTGCCTCGTCCTGTTGCAGCTCGATCCCGGCGATGCCGCAGCGCTGGAAGCCGAACTCGCGCGCGAGCGCGCGAATGCGCGCGGCGGCGGCATGGGGATCGACAGGAGCAACGTTGCTGGACATGGTGCAAGTATAGAATCTGGCGCATGCCCGACTCGTTCGATCTCTACGCCACCGCCGCCGCGCGGCGCCTCGACGCGCAGGCCACGGCCTTGCTAGGTGGCGACGGCTACACGCTGATGCAGCGTGCAGGCCAGGCCGCCTGGCAGGCGCTGCTGCAGCATTGGCCGCAGGCGCAGCGCATCCTGGTGGCCTGCGGCACCGGCAACAACGGCGGCGACGGCTACGTGCTGGCGCGGCTCGCGCATTGCGCCGGACGCCGCGTGCGCGTGCTGCATCTTCCCGGGCGCGGCCCGCAATCGGCGTTGGCGCAGCGCGCCTGCACCGACTACATCGGCGTCGGCGGCCGCATCGAGGTGTTCGATGCCGCGCTGGACCAGGCCGACGTGGTCGTCGACGCGCTGCTCGGCATCGGCCTCAATCGCGCACCCGACGCCGAACTGGCCGCCTTGCTGGGCGCACTGGCCGGGCTCGGTGCGCCGGTGTTGGCGCTGGACGTGCCCAGCGGCGTGGATGCCGAGCGCGGCAGCGTGCCCGGCGCGGCCTTGCCGGCGACGCTGACCGTGCAGTTCATCGTCGCCCATGCCGGATTGCACACCGGTGCGGCGTTGAACCATGTCGGCGACGCCACCCTGGCGACGCTGGACGTGCCGGCCGCCGCGTTCGACGGCTGCACGCCGCAGGCGCAGGCCTGGACCGCCGCGGCGCTGGGCACGCGCTTGGCGCCGCGCCGGCGCGACAGCCACAAGGGCGATTCCGGCCACGTGCTGTGCATCGGCGGCAACCTCGGCAGCGGCGGCGCGGTCATGCTCGCGGCCGAAGCGGCGTTGCGCGGCGGCGCCGGCCTGGTCAGCGTGGCGACGCGCGCACCGCATGTGGCGCCGCTGCTGGCGCGGTGTCCGGAAGCGATGGCGCACGCGGTCGAGGACGGCGCCGCGCTGGCGCCGCTGCTGCGCAAGGCGAGCGTGGTCGCGCTCGGTCCAGGTCTGGGCCAGGACGAGTGGGCGCAGGGCCTGTGGCGGCTGGCGCTGGCGGCGGAGTTGCCGATGGTGATCGATGCCGATGCGCTGAACCTGCTGGCGCAATCGCCGCGCGCATTGCCGGACGCGGTGCTGACCCCGCATCCGGGCGAGGCCGGGCGCCTGCTCGGCATCGCCACCGCCGAGGTGCAGCGCGACCGCTTCGCCGCCGCCGCGGCGCTGGCCGAGCGCTACCAGGCGACGGTGGTGCTGAAAGGCGCCGGCAGCATCGTCGCCGCGCCAGGGCGAGTGCCGCGGGTCATCGCCGCCGGCAATCCGGGCATGGCGGTTGGCGGCATGGGCGATCTGTTGACCGGGGTGATCGCCGCACTGCGCGCGCAGGGTCTGGACGCGTTCGACGCGGCCAGCGTTGGTGCGCTGCTGCATGCCGCGGCCGGCGATCGCGCCGCCGCCGCCGGCCAACGCGGCTTGCTGCCGTCCGACCTGCTGCCGGCGCTGCGCCACCTGGCCAATCCGGAGGCGGAGCGATGATGCATCTCCATCTGCACGACAGCGACGCCACCGAGCGCCTGGGCCAGATCTTGGCCGCCACCCGCCCTGCGCTGGCGACGGTACACCTGCATGGCGATCTGGGCGCCGGCAAATCGACCCTGGCACGGGCGCTGCTGCGCGCGCTGGGGGTGCAGGGCGCGATCCGCAGCCCGACCTACACCCTGGTCGAGCGCTATCCGCTGTCCGACGGCGAAGCCTGGCATCTGGACCTGTACCGCATCGGGGCCGCCGGCGAACTGGATTTCTTGGGGCTCGACGAAGCCGCGGCGACGCTGTGGCTGGTGGAATGGCCCGAACGCGGCGGCGACATGCTGCCGCCCGCCGATCTGGCCGTGGCGCTGGCACTGCACGATGCCGGACGCTCGGTGCAGTTGCGGACCGGCACCGCGGTGGGCGAGGCGTGGCTGGCGCGGGTCGCAGAACGGGACGACTTGCACGGTCTTTCTGTCGGCTGACACTAGGAAGTGCAGGCAGGTTATGGATTATTAAGGGAAAACCGCTTGTGTTTATGGCGCGGTGATGCTTGAATCGCCCCCATGCGCCTGGGGATCCGATTTTTCGCCTGTTCCGCCATCGCCGCAGGCTGGTGCCTAGCGGCGCAATCGGCGTTTGCGGGCCAGGTGCAGGCGGTGTCGGTCGGCAATGGCGCCACCGGCACCCGCG
The DNA here is from genome assembly GCF_025666195.1 of Xanthomonas sp. CFBP 8443. Classification (NCBI taxonomy): domain Bacteria; kingdom Pseudomonadati; phylum Pseudomonadota; class Gammaproteobacteria; order Lysobacterales; family Lysobacteraceae; genus Xanthomonas; species Xanthomonas sp. CFBP 8443. The sequence continues at coordinate 3,094,193 of NZ_CP102592.1, read as the reverse complement.
CCGAGATCCGGCTGCAGGGCAGCGGCGGCTTCACCACGCTAACCCTGGCCAATCCCAACCGGCTGGTCGTCGATCTGCCCGAATCCTCGGCCGCGCAAGGCCTGAAGCTGCCCGCCGGCAACGGCGTTGTCACCGCCGTGCGCACCGGCCATCCGGTTCCCGGCACCTTGCGCATCGTGTTCGACCTGAGCAGCCCGGTGGTGGCGTTCAAGCCGCAGATGCAGACCGTCGGCGGCAGTTCGGTGCTGGTGATCGAGTGGCCGGGCGATGCGTCGTCGGCCAAGCCGGTGGTCAGCGCCAGTGCCGCCGCGCCGGCATCGACCGCGTCCAGCAATCCCCAGCCTGCCGCCGCCGCGGATGCGGTCGCGGCCAAGCCGACGCCCGATCCACGCCAGGAAGCGGCACGCGCGACCGCGGCCTTGACCTCGTCGGTGGTGCAGCGTGCGGCGCCGGCGCCCGCACCGGCACCCACGGCGCCGTCCAGCGCAGCGCCGACGCCGGCGCCGATGGCCGGTGCGATGGCGGCACCCGCTGCGGCCCAGGCCGCGGTGGCGGCGACCGGAACTCTGGTGCCGGCCCCTTCGACCAGCAGCACCGTGCCTGGCCAGCAGGGCGTCGCGGCAGCGCCGGGGCCGGCGAAGCCCGATGCCGTGGCCAGCGCCGACGACGCGGCCGTGGCTGCCGCGGCCGAAGCGCGCCCGGTGATGCCGAGCGCGCCGTCGCGGGTGGCGATGAAGCCGGGCATGCGGCCGTTGATCGTGGCTATCGATCCCGGCCACGGCGGCCAGGATCCCGGCGCCACCGGCCCGACCGGCAAGCGCGAGAAGGACGTGACCCTGGCGATCGGCCGCGAACTGGCGCGGCAGATCAACGCAACGCCAGGCATGAAGGCCTACATGACCCGCGACAGCGACGTGTTCATCCCGCTGCCGATGCGCGCGCAGAAGGCGCGCGCGGCCAAGGCCGACATCTTCATCTCGATCCACGCCGACGCCGCCGAGAACCGCAGCGCGACCGGCTCCTCGGTCTACGTGCTGTCGACCAAGGGCGCCTCCTCGCAGCGCGCACGCTGGTTGGCGGACAAGGAAAACGCGGCCGACCTGGTCGGCGGCGTGCGCCTGCAGAAGACCGACAGCACCCTGGCCAGCGTGTTGCTGGACCTGGCCCAGAGCGGGCACATGAAGGCCTCCGAAGACGCGGCCGGACACGTGCTGGGCGGGCTCAAGCGGATCGGCAACAACCACAAGCCGGAACTGGAGCGCGCCAACTTCGCGGTGCTGCGCACCTCGGACATGCCGGCGATGCTGGTCGAGACCGCCTTCATCTCCAATCCGGACGAAGAGCGTCGGCTGACCGATCCGGGCTACCAGCGGCGCCTGGCCGGCGCGGTGCTGGACGGGGTCAATACCTTCTTCACCCGGCAGCCGCCGCCGGGCACGCTGTTCGCGGCGCGCGCGCAGGCCGAGGCCGAAGCCGCCAGCACCGTCGCCGGCGGCAGCCGCTGAGGCGCTCGGCTATCATCGCCGGCTGATCCTCATGACGGCGTCCGCGCCGTGAGCCGTGCCGATGTTCCGTAACCGTTGCTGTTCTCCCGTTTCCGAATCCGGCGCGATCGCGCGGCGTCTGCATTGCGCGTGCGCGCCGCAGTGCGCGCAGGAGCCGACATGAGCATCCGCCAGTTGCCCGACATCCTGATCAACCAGATCGCCGCGGGCGAGGTGGTCGAGCGTCCCGCCTCGGTGGTCAAGGAACTGGTCGAGAACGCGCTGGATGCCGGCGCACGCCGCGTCGACATCGACCTGGAAGAGGGCGGCGTGCGCCTGATCCGGATCCGCGACGACGGCGGCGGCATCGCGCCGGAGGAATTGCCGCTGGCGGTCTCGCGCCACGCGACCAGCAAGATCGCCTCGCTCGACGACCTGGAGTCGGTCGGCACGCTCGGTTTCCGCGGCGAGGCGCTGCCGTCGATCGCCTCGGTCAGCCGCTTCACCCTGGCCTCGCGGCGTCCCGGCGACGAACATGGCGTGGCGCTGCAGGTCGACGGCGGCAAGGTCGGCCAGGTGCAGCCGCGCGCGCAGGCGCCGGGCACCACGGTCGAGGTGCGCGAGCTGTTCTACAACGTGCCGGCACGACGCAAGTTCCTGCGCGCCGAGCGCACCGAGCTGGGCCACATCGAGGAATGGCTGCGCTCGCTGGCGCTGGCGCGCCCGGACGTGGAGCTGCGCGTCTCCCACAACGGCAAGCCGTCGCGGCGCTACAAGCCCGGCGACCTGTATTCGGATGCGCGGCTGGGCGAGACCCTGGGCGAGGATTTCGCGCGGCAGGCGCTGCGCGTGGACCACAGCGGCGCCGGGCTGCGCCTGCACGGCTGGATCGCGCAGCCGCACTATTCGCGCGCCAGCGCCGATCAGCAGTATCTGTACGTCAACGGCCGCTCGGTGCGCGACCGCAGCGTCGCGCATGCGGTGAAGATGGCCTACGGCGACGTGCTGTTCCATGGCCGCCAGCCGGCGTACGTGCTGTTCCTGGAACTGGAGCCGTCGCGGGTCGACGTCAACGTGCATCCGGCCAAGCACGAGGTGCGCTTCCGCGATGCGCGGCTGATCCACGACTTCGTCTATCGCACGTTGCAGGACGCGCTGGCGCAGACCCGCGCCGGCAGTACGCCGACCGCCGGCGATGCCGCGCAGGCGCCGCCGATGGCGTATGCCGGCGGCGCGCTGCCGATGTCCGGCGCGGTGGGCAGCGGCACCGGGGGCGGCGGCTACGGCGCGCAATGGCGCCCGGCGCAATCGCCGCTCGGCCTGCGCGTCAACGAGGCCCCGGCCGCCTACGCGGCGCTGTATGCCGCGCCCGCGGGGAGCGCCGATGGGGCGGCGGCGACCCTGCCGCTGCAGGCCCAGGATGCGGCCGGCGGCCTGCCGCCGACCTCGCCCGACAGCGGCGTGCCGCCGCTCGGCTATGCGATCGCGCAGCTGCACGGCATCTACATCCTGGCCGAGAACGCCGAAGGCCTGATCGTGGTCGACATGCACGCCGCGCACGAGCGCATCGGCTACGAACGGCTGAAGAACGCGCACGACGGCATCGGCCTGCATGCGCAGCCGCTGCTGGTGCCGATCACCCTGGCGGTGGGCGAGCGCGATGCCGACACCGCCGAGCGCGAGGCGGACACGCTGGCCGCGCTGGGCTTCGAGATCACCCGCAGCGGCCCGCAGTCGCTGCACGTGCGCAGCATCCCGGCGCTGTTGGCCCAAGCCGAACCGGAAGCTCTGCTGCGCGACGTGCTGACCGACCTGCGCGAGCACGGCCACAGCCGCCGCGTCGCCGGCGCGCGCGACGAACTGCTGTCGACGATGGCCTGCCACGGCGCGGTGCGCGCCAACCGGCGCCTCACCGTGCCGGAAATGAACGCGCTGCTGCGCGACATGGAAGCCACCGAGCGCTCCGGGCAGTGCAATCATGGACGCCCGACCTGGGCGCGCTTCACGCTGGGCGAGATCGATCGATGGTTCTTACGGGGGCGCTGATGGGCAAGTGGGGAAGAACGACGGCGCTGCTCGTCGCGCTGCTCGCGTTGGGCGCATGCGGCAAGCAGGCGCCGGCACCGGCCGCGCCGGCGCTCGCCGACAAGGCGTTCCTGGCCGATCAGCAGCGCTGGCGCGAACAGCGCAGGCAGGAACTGCAGGCGCCCGACGGCTGGACCAGCCTGGTCGGCCTGCACTGGCTGGAACTGAAGGAACACTACATCGGCAGCGGTCCCGGCAGCGGCATCCGCCTGGCGGTGGGACCGGCGCGGATGGCGCTGGTGTCGCGCGTGGACGGGCAGGTGTTCCTGACCCCGGAGCCCGGCGCGGCGCTGCGCATGGACGGCAAGCCATTGCAGCGGCGCACGCGCCTGTACAGCGACCACGACGCCACGCCCAGCGTGGTCGAGTTCGACGACGGCAAGGGCAAGCTGAGCCTGATCGCGCGCGGCGGCCGCTATGCGCTGCGGGTCAAGCACGCCGACGCGCCGACCCGGCTCGGCTTCGCCGGGTTGAGCGACTGGCCGCCGGCCGAATCCTGGCGCATCCGCGGCCGCTTCGTGCCCAACGCGCCGGGCAAGACCCTGCCGATCGTCGACATCATCGGCGTCACCACCGAATCGCCCAATGCCGGCGCGCTGGAGTTCGAGCGCGACGGCAAGCGCCTGCGCCTGGAAGCGATCGGCGAACCCGGGCGCCCGCTGTTCGTGGTGTTCGCCGACCGCACCAGTGGCCGCGGCAGCTATCCGGCCGGTCGCTTCCTGGACGTGCCGGCGCCCAACGCCGACGGCAGCGTGGTGCTGGATTTCAACCGCGCCTACAACCCACCGTGCGCGTTCACCCCGTTCGCGACCTGCCCGCTGCCGCCGCCGGAGAACCGGCTGGACCTGGCGGTGGAGGCCGGCGAGAAGAGCTACGCCGCCGCGCACTGACTGACCCGAGACTCCGATGACGCCGATTCCGCGCCTGCTGCGCAGCCTGTTGTTGTGCCTGACCCTGTTCGCCGCCGTACCGGCGCCGGCGCGCGCACCGCTTCCCGTCGCCACGCCCAGCGCCACGCCCGCGCCGCCGACGCCGCTGCTGTGGAAGGTCGACGGGCCGCGCGGCGCGCTGTACCTGCTCGGCTCGTTCCATCTGCTCAAGCCCGACGATTACCCGCTGGCGCGCGAGGTCGATGCGGCGTACGCGGCGTCGCCGCGGCTGCTGTTCGAACTGTCGCCGCAGGACGTGGACGCGCCGCAACTGGGCGCGCAGATGCTGCAGGCGGCGCAACGCCAGGACGGAAAGCGCCTGCAGGACGACCTGGATGCGGCCACCTGGCAGCGCCTGCGCCGCTACGCCGACGGCCACGGCCTGCCGCTGCAGCAGATGGGCGGATTCGAACCGTGGTTCGTCGGCCTGAGCATCAGCATCGCCGAGATGAAGGCGCAGGGCCTGCAGGCCGACGCCGGCCTGGACCGGCATTTCATGGATATGGCGGTGCAGGCCGGAAAGGCCGTGGAAGGCCTGGAAACCGCGCAGACGCAGATCGCGATGCTCGACGGCATGGAGCCGCTCGAGCAGCGGCAGATGCTGATCGAAGCGCTCGACGATGCCGAACAGGGCGCGGCGCAGACCCGGCGCCTGCACGACACCTGGCGCCGCGGCGACGAGCGCCAGCTGTGGCAGGAGATCGGCGTGGAGATGAAGCGCGACTATCCGCGCCTGTACCAGCGCATCAACGTCGATCGCAACCAGGCCTGGCTGCCGCGGCTGGAACAGCGCCTGCGCGATGGCCAGGGCGACACCTTGGTGGTGGTCGGCGCCTTGCATCTGCTCGGCCCCGACGGCGTGGTCGAAGCGCTGCGCGCGCGCGGCTACAAGGTCGAGCGGATCCGGGCGTCGCCAGCGCCGCGTTCGCGCTGAGCAGCGACAACAGGATTGCAGCGCCGAGCCAATGCAGCGCCGTGTGCGCCGGTTAGGAGTAGGGACATTTTTGTAGGAGCGGCTTCAGCCGCGACAGGCATTGTCAGTAAAGCCTGTCGCGGCTGAAGCCGCTCCTACAAGGTGCGAGCGGCGATGCGCTCTACGGGACGCCTCAGCGCGCCCGCGACTTCGGTGCGGCACCGGCGGCCGGCGGCTCGCTCGGCTTGGCGGCGCCGGCGGCGGGGCGGCCGAAACCGGTGCCGAGGTTGCGCTGGAATTCCTGCCACAGCTCCATGTTGCGCTCGGTCAGCTGGTTCATCATGGTCCACGGCGTCTGCCCGAGCAGATTGCCCATCTGCTGGCGGAACTGCTGCTGCTGGTCCAGGAACACCTGCATGCTGCGCTCCAGGTAGTTGCCCATGAAGCCCTGCAGCGAATCGCCGTAGAAGCGGATGATCTGGCTGAGCAGCTGGGTGGACAGCATCGGTTCGCCGTCCTGTTCCTGGTCGGCGATGATCTGCAGCAACACCGCGCGGCTCAGGTCTTCGCCGGTCTTGGCGTCGCGGACCTCGAATTCTTCGCCGTCGATGATCAACTGGCGGACGTCTTCGATGGTGATGTAACTGGAAATCTCGGTGTCGTAGAGGCGGCGATTGGGGTACTTCTTGATGATGCGGATCTCAGCCATGAAGCGGTCGCTCTTGACGGTAGGCGCGCAGCATGGCGCAGCGCAGCAGGGCTTGCAACCGCCGCAAGCCCCTGAACTCGGGGCCGGCGGCAAAAAAAATGCTGCGCAGCATGCGCGCGGCGCCGATGCGGGACACGCGATGCCAGCTGCAGCATTTTCGGTAGCGTTACCTCGACTGTGCCGCTGCCGACCTGAGCGGTTCAGTCGCCATCGCTACCAGCCCATGTGGTGGCCGCCGTTGATGTCCAGGTTGGAACCGGTGATCCAGGCCGCTTCCTCGGCGACCAGGAACGCCACCGCGTAGGCGATCTCTTCCGGCCTGCCCAGGCGCCCGGTCGGGATGTCGGCGATGATCTTGGCGCGCACTTCTTCCGGCACCGCCATGACCATGTCGGTGGCCACGTAGCCCGGCGAGACGGTGTTGACGGTGATGCCGTAGCCGGCGTTCTCGCGCGCCAGGGAAATGGTGAAGCCGTGCATGCCGGCCTTGGCCGCGGCGTAGTTGGCCTGGCCGTACTGGCCCTTCAGGCCGTTGATCGAGCTGATCTGGATGACCCGGCCCCAGCGCTGCTTGCGCATGCCTTCGATCACCGGGCGGGTGACGTTGAACACCGAGTTGAGGTTGGTGTTGATGACCTCGTGCCACTGCTCGGCGGTCATCTTGTGGAAGGTGGTGTCGCGGGTGATGCCGGCGTTGTTGACCAGCACCTCGACCGGGCCGAGCTGCCGCTCCACCTCCTGCACCAGCGCCTGCGCGTGGTCGGGCGAGGCGACGTCGCCGGCGACGATGGCGATCTCGTGGCCGCGGTCGCGCATGCGCTGCTGCCAGGCGCGCGCCTTGGGCTCGTCGCGGTAGTTGCTGGCCACGCGGTGGCCCTGCGCGGCCAGCCGCTCGCAGATCGCAGTGCCGATGCCGCCGGTACCGCCGGTGACCAGCGCAACGCGTGATGTCATGGATTCGCTCCGGATAGGGAAGAGGGGAGAGGGCCGCGTTGCGGCCGAAACCTCGATTCTAGTCAGCCTTGGTGTCGCTGGGGATACCGGCCGCGTCGCGCGGCGTCCGATCCTGCGCCGGCAGCCGCGCCGGCTCGAAGCCGCGCAGCGCCGCCGCCAGCAGCGCGGCCACCGAGCCGGCGCCGGCCAGCGCTGCCGGAACCTGGCCCAGCAGCGCCCAGGCCAGGCGCAGCGCGGGCAGCGGATCGGCGTCGTCCAGCGGCAGCGCGGCGTGCGACTTGGACAGCTTGCGGCCGTCGGCGCCGAGCAGCAGCGGCAGGTGCAGGTAGTTCGGCGTCGGCAGGCCCAGCGCGCGCTGCAGCAGGATCTGCCGCGGCGTGGAATCGAGCAGGTCGGCGCCGCGCACCACGTCGCTGATGCCCTGCGCGGCGTCGTCGACCACCACCGCCAGCTGGTAGGCCCAGCAGCCGTCGGCGCGCAGCAGCACGAAGTCGCCGACTTCGGCGTACACGTCCTGGGCGACCTCGCCGCGCACGCCGTCGCGAAACGCGACCACGCTGTGCGGCGCCACCCGCAAGCGCAGCGCCGGCTGCGGCCGCGGCTGCGTCGCCACGCAGCGATGGTGCACGCCGCCCTGTGCGGCCAGCTCGCTGCGGCTGCAGCTGCACGCGAACGCCAGTCCGGCCTGCAGCAGGCGCTGCGCCGCGGCCTGGTAGACCGCGCCGCGCTCGCTCTGGCGCAGGATCGGCGCGTCCGCTTCCAGGCCGCAGGCGCGCAGGCTGGCGAGCTGGCGCTCGGCCGCGCCGGGCACGCTGCGCGGCCGGTCCACGTCCTCGATGCGCAGCAGCCACTCGCCGCCGGCATGGCGCGCCAGCAGCCAGCTGCCGAACGCGGCGAGCAGCGAGCCCAGGTGCAGTGGGCCGGTGGGCGAGGGCGCGAAACGGCCGCGGTAGGGAGGCGAGGGCATGGGCAAGCTGAATCGTCGGTCAGGTGCGCGCTTGAATTCAAGCTGTCCGCGCCGCAGATTCGAGGCAGTCCTTCATTTTCCCGGTGCGGAGTCCACGCCTACATGTTCAATCGAATCGCCCTGTTCCTCATCACCAATCTGGCGGTGCTGGTGCTGGCCGGCATTGTCATGTCCGTGTTCGGCATCAATCCCAATCAGATGGGCGGGCTGCTGGTGATGGCCGCGCTGTTCGGCTTCGGCGGCTCGCTGGTGTCGCTGCTGCTGTCCAAGTTCATGGCCAAGCGCGCCACCGGCGCGCAGGTGATCACCGAGCCGCGCAACCACACCGAGCGCTGGCTGCTGGAGACGGTGCGGCGGCAGGCGCAGGCCGCCGGCATCGGCATGCCCGAGGTCGCGGTCTACGACGGGCCGGAGATCAATGCCTTCGCCACCGGCGCCAACCGCAACAATGCGCTGGTCGCGGTCTCCACCGGTCTGCTGCGGAACATGACCGAGGACGAGGCCGAGGCGGTGCTCGCCCACGAGATCAGCCATGTCGCCAATGGCGACATGGTGACGATGGCGCTGCTGCAGGGCGTGCTGAACACCTTCGTGATCGTGCTGGCGCGGGTGGTCGGCGGGATCGTCGACGGGTATCTGTCCGGCAATCGCGAGGGCGGCCGCCGTGGTCTGGCCTACTACGCGATCGTGATGGTGCTGGAGATGGTGTTCGGCCTGTTCGCGACGATGATCGCGATGTGGTTCTCGCGCTACCGTGAGTTCCGCGCCGACGCCGGCGGCGCCAGCCTGGCCGGTCGCGGCAAGATGATCGCGGCGCTGCAGCGGCTGGAACTCAACCACGGGCAGAGCACGCTGCCGTCGCAGGTGCAGGCGTTCGGCATCGCCGGCGGCCTCGGCCAGGGCCTGCGCAAGCTGTTCATGAGCCACCCGCCGCTGTCCGAGCGCATCGCCACCCTGCGCGCCTCGCACGTCAACGCGACGGTGAGCTGAGCGCCCGCTCGAACCAGTCGGGGCGGGAAGGATCCCGCCCCACACCATCACCGCGTCCGTTCGCGCGCTTTTCCGGGTCCCGAGTCCCGAGTCCCGCGTCCCGGCTCTTCAAGCAAAATCGAACGTCATCCCCGGCGCCGCCAGGCCCACGAACTCGCCCTGCACGTAGTCGACGCCGGCGCTGAACAGCAGGCTCATCGAGGTGGCGTCGGCGACGAACTCGGCGATGGTGCGGATCCCGGCCGATTGCGCGCGCTCGGTGATCTCGCGGATCTTTTCCTGGTGTTCGCGGGTCTGCGCCAGGTCCTGGGTGAAGCCGCGGTCCAGCTTCAGGAACGAGGGCTGGAAGTGCGCCAGCAGCTGGAACGAGTCCAGGCCCGAGCCGAACTGCTCCAGCCCGACCTTGCAGCCCAGCCCGGTGGCATGGGCGAGGAACTGCTGCGCGTTGCGCAGGTGGGTGAACACCTTGGCCTCGGGCGTCTGCAGCCACAGGCGCTCGCCGGGCACCCCGTGCGCGGCCAGCTCGCGCCGGATCAGCTCCACCATCTGCGGGTCGGCGAAGGCGTCCGGGCTGATCTTGACCAGCAGGCTGGTGGCATGGCCGGCGCGCTGGCGCTCGCCGATCACCGCGATCGCGCGCGCCACCACCCAGCGGTCGATGTCGGCCATCAGCCCGTGCTCGGCGGCGATGCCGAGGAAGGTGGTCGGTCCGATGATCTCGTCGTTGCGTTCCAGGCGCAGGTAGGCCTCGTACAGCTCGTGCGGCTCGCCCTGCAGGTTCAGCACCGGCTGGTAGTGCAGCAGGAAGCCGTCGCCGGCCAGCGCTGCGCGCAGGTGCTGCACCCAGCGCTGGATGCGCTCTTCCTCGACCCGGTCGGCCGCGCCGGGGTCGAAGATCTTGCAGGCGTTGCCGCCCAGCTCGATCGTGGCCTGCACGTTCTCGCTGGCGCGGGCCAGGACCTGGCCGACGGTGGCGATCTTCTCGCCGATCTGCACGCCGCCGATGCTGACGGTGACCGTGGCCGAGCGCTCGCCGACGCTGAACACGTGCGCGGCGTAGGCATTGAGCAGGCGCTCGGCCAGCGCCGCGGTGCGGGCATAGTCGCCCTGCAGCAGCAGCGCGAAGTTGTGCTCGCCGAAGCGCGCGGCCTGCACATCGCCGTCGATCGCCGCGGCCAGGTGCTGGGCCAGCGCCGCCACCAGCGCGTCGGCCGAGTCCAGGCCGATGTCGGCCAGCAACCGCGCGTAGTGGTCGGGCTCGACCAGCAGGAAGCCGTAGTGGCCGTCGCCGCGGCCGACCTGGGCCACCGCGTTCTCCAGCGCCAGCATGAAGGTCGGGCGGTTGAGCAGGCCGGTGACCTGGTCGCGCTGGCGCAGGTCCTCGACCTCGCGCGCCAGTTCCGGATCGAATTCCTCGCGGCGGCGGAACACCACCTGCACGCAGGCCTCGCCCTCGTAGCTGGCGGTGGCGAACTCCATCGTCGCCGGGAAGCTCTCGCCGGCCATCGTGCGCGCGTCGACCTGGTATTGCGCCGGCGGCGGCTCGCCCTTGCCCAGCGCCTTCAGCAGCTGCTTGAACTCCTCCACGTGCTGCGGCGCGACCATGTCCAGCAGCGAGATGCCTTCGACGTCGTCGAACGAGTCGAAGCCGAACATCTCCAGGTAGGCCTCGTTGGCGCGGATGTGCATGCCTTCGTGGATGTAGGCGATCGGATCGCGCGAGGAGGCGATCAGCGCGTCGCAGCGGCGCTCGGTCTCGCGCATCTGCGCCTCGATCCGGCGCAGCCCGCGGCGCGCCTGCAGGTCGGCCCAAGTGTTGCGCAGCACCGCCAGCAGGTGTTCGGGGCGTTGGCGCAGCGCGATCGCGCGCGCGCCGCCGGCCACCGCCTCGATCCATTCGTTCTCGTCGATGCTGTCGGCGAGCAGGATCACCGGGATGTCCTTGCCGCTGGCGCCCACGCGCTGCAGCACCTGCGGCAGCGGGATGGCCTGCGAGCGCGCGCTCAGCACCAGGTCGATCGGCTGCGCGGCGAGCATCGCGCCCAGCTCCTCCGCGTGCTGCGGCCGCGACGGCCGCACCGCGATGCCGCTGTTGCGCAGGCTGCTGACGATCGCCTCGGCGTCTTCACCGCTGTCGTCGACGATCATCAGCCGGAGGGTGGTGTCTTTGCCTGTCTGCATGGAGCCTCCCGGGGACGGGGTTTAATACACGATGCCCGCTGCGGCGTCCATGTGTGTGGGGCCGGGATTGGGAATTCGGGATTGGGGATTGGCAAAAGCAGGCTGCGATGGTTGCACCCAGCCTCGCGCAGCCCGCGAACCCTCAGGCATTGTGAGCCGCTTTTGCCAATCCCCAATCCTGAATCCCCAATCCCGGCCGTCAGGCCACCCCGCCAGCGGCATGGCCCGAGGCCCAGGCCCACTGGAAGTTGTAGCCTCCCAGCCAGCCGCTGACGTCCAGTACCTCGCCGACGAAGTACAGGCCGGGGACTTGGCGCGATTCCATGGTCGCCGACGACACCTGGTCGGTGTCCACCCCGCCCAGGGTGACCTCGGCGGTGCGGTAGCCCTCGGTGCCGCTGGCCACCAGCGGCCAGGCGCCGAGCAGCGCCGCCGCCGCGCGCAGCTGCGGTTCGTCCAGCTGGCGCACCGGCTTGTCCGGCAGCCAGACCTCGCACAGCCGCTGCGCGAAGCGGCGCGGCAGCGCCTCGCCCAGCACCGTGCGCAGTTCCGCGGCGCCGCGCAGGCGCTTGTGCTCGCGTAGCCACGCGGCCGCGTCCTGCCCGGGCAGCAGGTCCAGGCGCAGGTCGTCGCCCGGCTGCCAGTACGAGGAGATCTGCAGGATCGCCGGGCCGCTGACGCCGCGGTGGGTGATCAGCATGAAGTTGCGGAAGCTGGCGCCGTTGCAGCTGGCCTCGACCGGCAGCGCCAGCCCGGACAGGTCCTGCAGGCGTTCCTGGTGCTTGCCGCTGAGGGTCAGCGGCACCAGCCCGGCGCGGGTCGGCAGCACGCCGTGGCCGAACTGGCGGGCCAGGTCGTAGCCGAAGCCGGTGGCGCCCAGGCTGGGGATGGACAGTCCGCCGCTGGCCACCACCAGCGAGGCGGCGTGCACCGGGCCGTCGTCGGTGGCGATGCGGAACCCCTCGCTGCCGCGCTCCACGCCGCGCACCGCGCACTGGGTGCGGATGGTCACCCCGGCCGCGTCGCATTCGTCCACCAGCATGCGCACGATCTGCTTGGAGGAGATGTCGCAGAACAGCTGGCCCAGTTCCTTCTCGTGGTAGGCGATGGCGTGGCGTTCGACCATCTCGATGAAGTCGGCCGGGCGATAGCGGGCCAGCGCCGACTTGCAGAAGTGCGGATTGGCGGACAGGAAATTGCCCGGGCCGGTGCCGGTGTTGGTGAAGTTGCAGCGCCCGCCGCCGGACATCAGGATCTTCTTGCCGACCTTGTTGGCGTGCTCGATCACCCGCACGCTGCGCCCGCGGCGGCCGGCGGTCAGCGCGCACATCAGCCCGGCGGCGCCGGCGCCGATGACCGCGACGTCGACCCGGATGGGCTCGGCGCGCGCGTTCATGCCGCGGCTTTGCGCACCGTCGGGGTGAAGGTGACGCTGCTCTCGTCGCCGAGCAACTGCACTTCGCCGTCCTGGATCACCACGTCGAAGCGCATGCTGCGCTGGATAAGTTCGGCCGCCGAGGCGACCGCGTCGCCGGGCAGGTCGATGACCTGCAGCGGCTTGAGCTTGAGCAGGCCGGAGGCGTTCTTCTCCCACCAGATGTCGGCGACGCGGCCGCCGTAGTTGACCACGACCACCTCGCGGGCGCGGCCGCAGGCCTTGCGGATGCGCGACTCGTCGGGCTGGCCGACCTCGATCCATTGCTCGATGGCGCCGGTGTAGTCCATCCGCCACAGGTCCGGCTCGTCGTCGCTGCTCAGGCCCTTGCCGAACAGCAGGCGTTCCTCGGCGAACAGGGCGAAGGTCAGCAGCCGCGCCATCAGCCGCTGGTCGGTCTCGGACGGGTGCTGGGCCAGGGTCAGCGCATGCGCCGCGTAATAGCCGCGGTCCATGTCGGAAATCTGCAGGTCGGCCTTGCGAAGGGTGGCGGTGAGGGCCATGCGGCTACCGGGATCAAAGGGCGGCCATGATAATGCGTGACGATGTCCGATCCCCGCCCGCCGTCCGCCTTCGTTCCGGCCCCGAGCCGTTGGCAACTGCCGCCTGGGCCGTGGCCGACCCTGCTGGACGGGCTGTGCGCGCGCTTCCCGCGGGTGTCGCGGGCGCAGTGGCAGGATCGCTGCGAGCGCGGCCGGGTGCAGGATGCGCACGGCCGGCCGTTGCCGGCGGCGCTGCCGTACCGGGTCGGGCTGGAGGTGCGCTATTTCCGCGAGGTCGCCGACGAAGCGCCGATCGCCGGGGTGGAGCGCATCGTCCACGCCGATGCGCACCTGGTGGTGGCCGACAAGCCGCATGGGCTGCCGGTGACCCCGTCCGGGCGCTTCGTGCGCGAGACCCTGCTGGCGCGGCTGGTGGCGCGGCTGGGCAATCCGGCGCTGGTGCCGCTGCATCGTCTGGACCGCGCGACCGCCGGATTGGTGCTGTTCTCGGCCGATCCGGGCAGCCGCGCCGCGTACCAGGCGCTGTTCCGCAAGCGGCGCATCGCCAAGGCCTACCAGGCGCTGGCACCGGCCTTGCCGGGGCACACGTTCCCGCTGCTGCGCGCCAGCCGGGTGGTGCGCGGCGAGCCGTTCTTCCGCATGACCGAGACCGCCGGCGAGGCCAACAGCCTGACCCGGATCACCGTGCTGGAGGCGCGAGACGGGCCGCTGTGGCGCTATGCGCTGGCGCCGGTGACCGGGCGCAAGCACCAGCTGCGCGTGCACATGGCCGCGCTGGGCGCGCCGATCCTGGGCGATCCGCTGTATCCGCAGTTGCGCGCGGAGGGGGAGGGGGCCGCTACCGACACGCTGCACTTGCTGGCCTGCGGCCTGGAGTTCGACGACCCGCTTAGCGGGCAGGCACGCCGCTTCGCCAGCGCGCAGACCCTGGCTTGGCCGTCGGCATAGTGCCCGTAACCTCTAAGACAGCGAGACGCTTCGCGCCGCACCCTCACCCCAACCCCTCTCCCGGTGGGAGAGGGGCTAGGTTGCTCCCCTTCTCCCATCGGGAGAAGGTGCCCCGCAGGGGCGGATGAGGGTACGGGCGCAGCCTCGTGCATCCAGATCGGCGAGACGCTTTCGCGCCGGACCCTCACCCCAACCCCTCTCCCGGTGGGAGAGGGGCTCTCTCTAGTGGCATAGTGCGCAATGATCGAGGTGCGCCAGCGCCGCAGACGGCTGAATGCGCGGCCAGGGCAGCGAGCCTGCGCACTTTGCGCAAAACGGCAGGCGTATCGGCCGCGCCGGCGTGAACTTTAGGCCTGGGTTCAGCTTCTTTGTGGGTCATCTCGGTTTGTCTACACAAACTTGTCGCTTTTTGCGGACGACCCGCGTATGGTTGGCCCCACTGTGTTTGCTAGGGTCACCGTGAATCGTGGCCTGGTGCAGTTGATCTCGCGATCCGCTTCATCGTTCCGCTTTACCAACGCCTGCAACTCAGTCTCGGCCCCGATACCCGGTGGCTGCGATATTTTTCAATTCAATGTTTCAGGAGTTAGTAAATGAGCGATCGTCAGCAAGGTACCGTGAAGTGGTTCAACGATGCCAAGGGCTTCGGCTTCATCACCCCGGAAAGCGGCCCGGACCTGTTCGTGCACTTCCGTGCCATCCAGGGCACCGGCTTCAAGTCGCTGCAGGAAGGCCAGAAGGTGACCTTCGTCGCCGTGCAGGGCCAGAAGGGCATGCAGGCTGACCAGGTGCAGGCCGTCTAATTTAGACGCCAGCCACCGTAAGGTTGCCAGAACGCCGGAAGCGCAAGCTTCCGGCGTTTTTATTTGTGCGTTATTTGTGCGCACCGCCCGCCGTTGCGGGTTGCTGGGCGCCTGCAGAGGTATCCGCAGCAGCCAAGCGTCGGCCCGGCCTGATCGGGGGCGGCGCCGCTGCGCGCGCCGGCAGTGATGGTCATGCAGCAGCAGTCGCGGCCGGGCCGGCTACCATGGTCGGCCCGCGTCTCCGGAACCGCCGCCATGATCACCGTCCATCACCTCAACCAGTCCCGTTCGCAGCGCGTGCTGTGGCTGCTGGAGGAACTGGCGCTGCCGTACCAGGTGGTCAAGTACCAGCGCGACAGGCAGACCATGCTGGCGCCGCCGGAACTGCGCGCGATCCATCCGCTGGGCAAGTCGCCGGTGCTGGTCGACGATGGCCACGTGCTGGCCGAATCCGGCGCGATCCTCGATTACCTGGTGGAGCGCTACGACACCGAGCGCGCGCTGTCGCCGTCACCGCAGCCGCTGGACGCACCCGAACGCCTGCGCTACCGCTACTGGATGCATTACGCGGAGGGCTCGGCGATGCCGCCGTTGCTGATGAGCCTGGTGTTCGGGCGCATCCGTTCGGCGAAGATGCCGTTCTTCGCGCGGCCGATCGCCCGCGCCATCGTCGACAAGGCGATGCACAGCTTCATCGGCCCGCAACTGAAGCTGCACCTGGACTGGATGGAGCGCGAGCTGGCCACGACCGGCTGGTTCGCCGGCGACCGCTTCACCGCCGCCGACGTGCAGATGAGTTTTCCGGTGCAGGCCGCGGCGGCGCGCGCCGGCCTGCAGGCCTATCCGAACCTGGCCGGCTTCGTGCAGCGTATCGAGCAGCGCCCGGCCTACCAGCGCGCGCTGCAGCAGGGCGGGCCGTTCGAGTTGCTCGGCGGCAGCAAGACCGATTGAGGACTGTCCGAGCGGCTTCGGTTCGCTGTCGCCGGGCGAGCGCGGCGCACCGCCCCGTTCACGGCAACGGCGCGCGCGCCGGGCACTGCCGCACGAAGGCGATGCTGTCGGCCATCACCGGCAGCGCCGGATCGTCCTTGCGCAGCGCCAGCGCCAGGCGCAGATGGCCGACGCCGGGATAGATCTTCAGTTCGACCGGCACGCCGGCACGTTGCAGCGCGGCCTGCAGCGATCGGCTTTCGCGCGGTGCGACCACCCGGTCGGCGCCACCGTGCAACAGCAGCATCGGCGGTTCGTCGCCGTCGACGAAGGCGATCGGCTGCGAGCGCCGCTGCTGCGCCGGGTCGCGGCCGAACATGCCGATCAGGTCGGTTTCGGTCAGCGGTAGGAAGTCGTAGGCGCCGGCCAGGCCGACCAGCCCGCACAGCTGCCGCGGCGATATGCCCTGCGCCTGCAGCCAGCGGCCGTCGCTGGCCAGCAACGCGGCCATGTGCGCGCCGGCGGAATGGCCCATCAGCACCAGCCGGCGCGGGTCGCCGCCGTGCTCGGCGGCATGGCGCTGGCTCCAGGCCACCGCGGTGGCGGCGTCGCGCATGAAGCCGTCCAGGGTCACATTCGGGTATTTGCGGTAGTCCGGCACGATCGCGACCACGCCGTGCCGCGCCAGCGCTTCGCCGGCCCAGCGGTACTGCTGGCGGTTGCCGGTCTGCCAGGTGCCGCCGTGGAAGAACACCACCACCGGCGCGTCTTGCGCCGCGGCCGGGCGGTAGACGTCGAGCTTCAGGCCGTGCGCCGCATCGAACACGATGCCGCGCTGTTCGCTCAGCCCCTGGCGCGCGGAGCCGGCATTTAGGCCGCCGAAGAACAGGCTGCTGCAGGCGGAGACCAGCAGCGAGGACAGCGCGACCAGCAGGTGGCGGGGCCAGCGCGGCGGCAGCGGCGAAGCGTCGGACATGTGGGGTTATCTGCAGAAAGGAGCGGGAGCATGCCGCATGCTTGTGTCGGCAGCGAGTGCATGACGCGTCGGCGAGCGCTTCGCGCCGTACCCTCACCCCAACCCCTCTCCCGGTGGGAGAGGGGCTAACGCGGGCCGCGGGGGCGGATGCGGGTGCGGGCGCAGCGTCGTGCACCCTTGGTCGACAAGGTGTTTGGCACCATGTTCGCCCTCTCCAGGTCCTAAGCTGGCGTCCATGCCTCCATTGCGCTTCGACAACCGTTTCACCGCCGAGCTGCCCGGTGATCCCGAGCACGGCCCGCGCCTGCGCGAGGTGCTGGGGGCGTTGTGGTCGGAGGTCGCGCCGACCCCGGTCGCCGCGCCGCAGCTGCTGGCCCATTCGCGCGAGGTTGCGGCCATGCTCGGGCTCTCGGAACAGGAGGTGCTGGCCCCGCAATTCGCCGAGGTCTTCGCCGGCAATGCGCTTTACCCGGGCATGCGGCCGTACGCGATGAACTACGGCGGCCACCAGTTCGGGCATTGGGCCGGGCAACTCGGCGACGGTCGCGCGATCGCGCTGGGCGAGGCGCTGGGCGCGGACGGGCGGCGCTGGGAACTGCAGCTCAAGGGCGCCGGGCGCACGCCGTATTCGCGCGGCGCCGATGGCCGCGCGGTGCTGCGCTCGTCGATCCGCGAATTCCTGTGCAGCGAGGCCATGCATCATCTCGGCGTGCCGACCACGCGCGCGCTGAGCCTGGTGGCCACCGGCGAGCGCGTGGTGCGCGACATGTTCTACGACGGCCATCCGCGCGCCGAACCC
This sequence comes from Xanthomonas sp. CFBP 8443, assembly GCF_025666195.1. Classification (NCBI taxonomy): domain Bacteria; kingdom Pseudomonadati; phylum Pseudomonadota; class Gammaproteobacteria; order Lysobacterales; family Lysobacteraceae; genus Xanthomonas; species Xanthomonas sp. CFBP 8443. Next base: position 3,076,587 of record NZ_CP102592.1, on the reverse strand, counting down.
GGCGCGGTGGTGTGCCGGGTAGCGCCGTCGTTCGTGCGCTTCGGCAGTTTCGAGTTGCCGTCCTCGCGCGGCGACGACGCCTTGCTGCGGCGCCTGGCCGACTTCGTGATCGACCGCGATTTCCCCGAGCTGCGCGGGCGCGGCGCGACGCGCTATGCCGACTGGTTCGGCGAGGTCTGCGCGCGCACCGCGACGATGGTCGCGCAGTGGATGCGGGTCGGCTTCGTGCACGGGGTGATGAACACCGACAACATGTCGATCCTGGGCCTGACCATCGACTACGGCCCGTATGGCTGGATCGACGACTACGATCCGGACTGGACCCCCAACACCACCGATGCGCAGGGCCGCCGCTATCGCTTCGGCACCCAGCCGCAGGTCGCGTACTGGAATCTCACGCGGCTGGCGCAGGCGCTGGCGCCGCTGTTCGATGACGTCGCGCCGCTGCACGCCGGCCTGGAGCGCTTTCGCGAAACCTCTGCGCAGGCCGAGCGCGACAACACGGCCGCCAAGCTCGGCCTGGCGGCATGCGAGGAGGCCGACCTGGCGCTGATGCAGGACCTGCTGCAACTGCTGCAGCAGGGCGAGGTGGACATGACCCTGTGGTTCCGCGGATTGAGCGCGCCGCAGGTGCCGGCGCTGGCGGATCTGGCCGAGGCGTTCTACGACCCGGCCAAGCTGGCCGCGCAGGCGCCGGCGTTCGAGGCCTGGCTGGCGCGCTATGCGCAGCGGGTGGACGCCGATCCGCTGCCGGCGGCCCAGCGCGCCGCGAAGATGCGTGCGGCCAACCCGCGCTACGTGCTGCGCAACTACCTGGCGCAGCAGGCGATCGACCGCGCCGAGCAGGGCGACATGGACGGCGTCGCCGAACTGCTGGAGGTGATGCGCCGCCCCTACGACGATCAGCCGGGCCGCGAGGCGTTCGCGGCGCGGCGCCCGGACTGGGCGCGCGAGCGCGCCGGGTGCTCGATGCTGTCGTGCAGTTCCTGAGGGCTCAGCTGTGTGCGGCTGGGTGATCGCGGAATATGCGACCGCTGGACGTTGTGTCGCGCGCGGCGGCCATCGATGGCGCCGGCAATGCGCGGTCAGCGTGCCGGGTCGGCGCGATAGGCCCAGGCGGCCAGGAAGCTCGTCACCACTTCCGCCGCCAGCGCCTGCTGGGTGTCGCGGCCCGGTGCCTGCCCGTTGAGCATCGCGCCGGGGTAGGCATAGCCGATCGCCGCGCCGATGAAGGCGGTGGCGGCCAGGTGCGGGGAGGCCACGCGCACGTCACCGCACGCATCCAGCCTCTGCAGCAGGTCGCTCAGGCGTTGGCGCAGGCGCCCGGTGCGGCGCTGGTGCAGCGACTGCAGCAGGTCCGGCATCTGCGCGCTGGCCTGTACCAGCAGGCGGTGCAGGCGCAGCGAGGAGGGTGCGTACAGGTGCGCCTGCACGGTCAGTGCGATTTGCTGCAGGGCGCGCGGCAGGTCCTGCGAGGCGGCGTCGCCGATGTTCTCCAGCTGCGCCTGCAGTTCCTCGCTCAACGCCTCGAACACCTGCATCAGCAGGTCGGCCTTGCTGGAGAAATGGTTGTACAGGCTCTGTCGGGTCAGCCCCGCATGCAGCGCGATCTGCTCCAGCGAGACTTCCAGGCCGTGCTCCAGCAGCAGCTCGCGGGCGGCGCGCAGCAACCGCGGCCGCGCCAGCGCCGGCCGCCCGCGCTGGCGGCCGGTCGGCGCAACCGCGCCTGCCTCGGGCGTCGGCCGGGTGACGCGGGGCCGCGCGGCGCGGGCGGTTGTGCGATCCTTCATGCTTATTTATTTGTCTTTAAGTAAATTAAATGATCCTCCCCCCAGCTTCCAGGATCAAGCGCATGCCCGCGCCCTTCGCCCAGCGTTCTCGCCGCACGCTGTCGCTGCTGCTGTGCCTTTCCTTGCTCGTGCTTGCCGGCTGCAGGGGCGACCGCGCTGCGCCGGCGGCGCAGCCCAGGACCGTCGGGGTGGTGACGCTGCAGCCGCAGAGCGTGCCGTTGAGTGCCGAGTTGGCCGGGCGCACTGCCGCGTCGGAGGAATCGGAGGTGCGGCCGCAGGTCGGCGGCATCCTGCGCAAGCGGCTGTTCGAGGAGGGCGCGATGGTGCGCGCCGGGCAGCCGCTGTTCCAGATCGAGTCGACCCTGTACCAGGCCGCGGCCAACGAGGCGCAGGCCAATCTGGCCACCGCCGAGGCGGCGCTGGTCACCGCGCAGCTGCGCGCCGAACGCTATCGCGAACTGGGCAAGACCCGGCTGGCCGCGCAGCAGGACGTGGACGACGCGCAGGCGACCTACAAGCAGGCGCTGGCCAGCCGCGACGCCAACCGCGCTGCGGTGGAGACCGCGCGCACCCAACTGCGCTTCGCCACCGTGGAGGCGCCGATCAGCGGCCGCATCGGCCGGGCGCGGGTGACGCCGGGCGCGCTGGTCACCGCCAGCCAAGCCGATGCGATCGCCAAGATCCAGCAGCTGGACCCGATGCACGTGGACATCACCCAGTCCGGCAGCCAGTTCCTGGCGCTGCGCCGCGCGATCGCCGGCGGCGGGGTGCAGCCGGCCACCGCAGAGGTGCGCCTGAAGCTGTCCGACGGCAGCGACTATCCGTTGCCGGGCACGCTGGAGTTCGCCGATATCGACGTGGAGGAGACCACCGGCAGCGTGACCCTGCGCGCGCGCTTCCCCAACCCCGACGCGCAGTTGCTGCCGGGCATGTACGTGCGCGCGATCGTCGGCCAGGGCACCCGCCAGCAGGCGCTGCTGGTGCCGCAGGCGGCGGTGGACCGCACCCCGCGCGGCGACGCGCAGGCCTGGGTGGTGGGCGCGGACAACATCGTGCGCCAGCGCCAGTTCACCACGCTGCGCGCGGTCGGCGATCGCTGGCTGGTCGGCGACGGGCTCAAGCCCGGCGAGCGGGTGGTGGTGGAGGGCCGGCAAGGACTCAGCGACGGCGCCAAGGTGACGGTCAAGCCAGCTGCGGCCGCCGCCGGCCAGGGCTGAGCCGGCATGCTCGCGCATTTCTTCATCCGCCGCCCGATCTTCGCCTGGGTGCTGGCGATCTGCATCATGGCCGCCGGCGCCATCGCCGTGTTCACCCTGCCGGTGGAGCAGTACCCCGACATCGCCCCGCCCGGGGTCACCGTCACCGCCACCTACAACGGCGCCTCGGCGCAGACGGTGGAGGACAGCGTCACCCAGGTGATCGAGCAGCAGATCAAGGGCATCGACCACCTGCTGTACTTTTCCTCGACCAGTTCCTCGTCCGGGCAGGCGCGGATCAGCATCACCTTCGACCAGGCCGCCAATCCCGACATCGCCCAGGTGCAGGTGCAGAACGCGGTCAACCAGGCGCTCAACCGCCTGCCGCAGGAAGTGCAGCAGCAGGGCGTGACCGTGGCCAAGTCGCAGGGCGACAGCCTGATGGCGGTGGCGCTGTACGACAGCACCGACCGGCTGGACAACGTCGACATCTCCGACTACTTGATCAGCACCTTGCAGGACCCGATCAGCCGCATCAACGGTGTCGGCGAGATCAACGTGTTCGGCGCGCAGTACGCGATGCGCATCTGGATGGACCCGCACAAGCTCAACGCCTACAGGCTGATGCCCGGCGACGTGCGCAGCGCGATCGAGGCGCAGAACACCCAGGTCACCGCTGGCGAACTCGGCGCGCTGCCCACCGGCGCCGACCAGGAGCTCAACGCCACGGTGACCGCGCAGTCGCGGTTGCAGACCGCCGAGCAGTTCCGCGCCATCATCCTGGCCACCCAGCCCGACGGTTCCAGCGTGCACCTGGGCGACGTGGCGCGGGTGGAGATCGGCGCGGAGAACTACCAGAACAGCGCCACGCTCAACGGGCATCCGGCGTCCGGCTTCTCGGTGACGCTGTCCTCCGGCGCCAACGCGGTGGCCACCTCCGACGCGGTGCGCGCCACCATCGAGCGGCTCAAGCCGACCTTCCCGCCGGGCATGGAGGTCGCCTACCCGCGCGACAGCACGCCGTTCGTGCGGATCTCGATCGAGGGCGTGGTGCATACGCTGATCGAGGCGATCGTGCTGGTGGTGGTGGTGATGTTCCTGTTCCTGCAGAACGGCCGCGCCACGCTGATCCCGGCGATCACCGTGCCGGTGGTGCTGCTGGGCACCTTCGGCATCCTCGCCGCGGCCGGTTTCACCATCAACACGCTGACCCTGTTCGCGATGGTGCTGGCGATCGGCCTGCTGGTCGACGATGCGATCGTGGTGGTGGAGAACGTCGAGCGGATCATGCACGAGCAGCACCTGCCGCCACGCGAGGCCACCGAGCAATCGATGGGCGAGATCACCGGCGCGCTGGTCGGCATCACCGTGGTGCTGGGCGCGGTGTTCCTGCCGATGGCGTTCTTCGGCGGCTCCACCGGCATCATCTACCGGCAGTTCTCGATCACCATCGCCTCGGCGATGGCGCTGTCGGCGCTGGTCGCGCTGACCCTGACCCCGGCGCTGTGCGCGACCCTGCTCAAGCCGGTGGAAAAGGAACGCCAGCCGGGGCGCTTCTTCCGCTGGTTCAACCGGGGCGTGGAGCGCAGCCAGCAGGCCTACCAGCGCCGGCTCGGCACGCTGTTGCGGCAGCCGCGGCGCTGGATGGCGCTGTACGCGGTGATCGTGCTGGCGATGGCGGCGCTGTACGCGCGCATGCCGACCGGCTTCCTGCCGGTGGAGGACCAGGGCCAGGTGCAGATCCAGTTCACCACGCCCGAAGGCACGCCGCTGGCCAAGACCGAGGCGCTGGGGCGGCGCATCAGCGATTACTTCATGCAGCACGAGAAGGACAACATCACCGCGGTCTTCATGGTGATCGGACGCAACAACGCAGGCACCGGGCAGAACGCCGGCCAGGCCTTCGTTGCGCTGCGGCCGTGGGGCGAGCGCAACCGCGACAACACCGCGCAGGCGATCATCGACCGCGCCAACGCGCATTTCCGCGGCACCGCCGACGCCAAGATCAGCGTGCTGTCGCCGCCGGCGGTGCGCGGCCTGGGCCAGTCCAGCGGCTTCGAACTGTGGATCCGCGACAGCGACGGCGCCGGCCGCGCGGCGCTGCTGAAGGCGCAGCAGCAGGTGCTGCAGGAGGCGGGCGACGATCCGCAGCTGACCGCGGTGCGGCTCAACGGCCTGGGCGACAAGGCGCAGTTGCAGGTCGACATCGACCAAGCCCAGGCCAGCGCGCTGGGCCTGGCGCAGAGCGACATCAACGCCACCCTGTCCACTGCGTGGGGCGGCAGCTACGTCAACGATTTCCTCGATCGCGGCCGGGTCAAGCGCGTCTACGTGCAGGGCGATGCGCCGTACCGCTCGCTGCCGGAGGACATCGGCCAGTGGTACGTGCGCGGCAAGGACGGGCAGATGGCGCCGTTCGCCAGCTTCGCCAGCACCCGCTGGACCCGCGGGCCGCAGCTGCAGCAGCGCTTCAACGGCCTGGCGGCGGCGCAGATCCAGGGCGGCGCGGCCGCCGGCGGCAGTTCCGGCGAGGCGATGCAGCGGATGCAGGCGCTGGTCGCCAAGCAGGAGGGGTTCGACCTGCAGTGGAGCGGCCTGTCCTACCAGGAGCAGCTGTCGAGCAACCAGACGCTGTGGCTGTACACCGCCTCGATCCTGTTCATTTTCCTGTGCCTGGCGGCGCTGTACGAGAGCTGGTCGATTCCGGTGGCGGTGCTGCTGGTGATCCCGTTGGGCGTGCTCGGCACGGTCACCGCGACCAGCCTGGCCGGCTTCGTCAACGACATCTACTTCCAGGTCGGCCTGCTGACCACGATCGGCCTGTCGGCGAAGAACGCGATCCTGATCGTGGAGTTCGCCGAGGCCCAGCAGAAGGCCGGGCGGCCGCTGCTGGAGGCGGCGCTGGAAGGCGCGCGGCTGCGCCTGCGGCCGATCGTGATGACCTCGCTGGCGTTCGTTGCCGGCGTGCTGCCGCTGGCGCTGTCCACCGGCGCCGGCGCGGCCAGCCGCCGCGAGATCGGCATCAGCGTGATCGGCGGCATGCTCTCGGGCACGCTGCTGGCGGTGCTGCTGGTGCCGCTGTTCTTCGTGCTGGTGCGGCGCCTGCTGCACGGGCCGGCGGCCAACGCGCAGGCCACGCCGACCGCGTGAGCGCGGTGAACGGGTCAGGGCGCGGCGCTGCATGGCCGCGCCCTGCGCCTAGAATGGGCGTCTTTCCTCCGCCTCGATGCCCCGATGAACGAGTCTTCCTGCTGCGACGCGCCCGCCGACGCACACGCCCACTGGTCCGGCCGCATCCGCGATGTCGCCGATTTCCCCAAGCCGGGCATCATGTTCAAGGACATCACCCCGCTGCTCGCCGACGGCCCGGACTACGCCTCGGCGATCGACGCGATGGTGCAGCCGTGGCGCGGTACGCCGCTGGACGCGGTGCTGGGCATCGAATCGCGCGGCTTCATCCTGGGTGCGACGCTGGCGCACGAACTGCGCGTGGGCTTCGTGCCGGTGCGCAAGCCGGGCAAGCTGCCGACGGCGACGATCGGCCAGGACTACGGCCTGGAATACGGCCGCGACCGCATCGAGATCCATGTCGACGCGCTGCAGCCGGGCGCGCGCGTGCTGATCGTCGACGACGTGCTGGCCACCGGCGGCACCTTGCTGGCCGCGCTGGCGTTGGCGCAGCGGCTCGGCGCCGAGGTGGTGGCGGCCACGGTGATGGTGGAACTGACCGCGCTGGGCGCGCGTGCGCGCTGGCCGGCGGACATCCCGCTAACCGCGTCGCTGCGCTACTGATGCGCAACGGTCTTTGGATCGAGGAAGGCTTATCTTTCCAAGGACTATAAGCGAGGGAGATATATGCTGATTCTGGAAATTGCGGTTTTTTCAGCAGCGTTCTTGGCGGTTAGTCTGCTGGCGGTTCATCAGATCGTCGTACAGGTCAGGGAATGCCGCTTTTATAAGAAGAATGGCGGGGATTTTTCGGTTGATAGCGGCATGGATGACGTGAAGCTCGATAAGCGGATTTTTATCTATGATCCTGGCCTTACAAGCTGGCAACGTTTCTATATTTTCCGCCCGCTGTACATTATGCTGCTCATTGTCTTCGCAGGTATGATGATCTTCTCTCTGTTCTGAGAGGCGAACCGACAGGACCTGGCCGCGCGCGGCTCAGTGCGGGTAGACGGCCTCTTCCAGGCCGGAATCGGCGCAGGCGTCGCATGGTGCGGATTGCCGTCGAACGGGCCGATCCTGCAGATCCGCTGTCGTGCGCGAACACCCCGCTGCAGCCCGTGCTCGGGACCCCAATCGCCGTTGCATTCCAGGATGCTGCGGACGCGGCCGTCGCGGTAGCGGCTGGCGTAGGCTTTCAAGCCGAAATGCACGTATTTCCATATTGCGCGGGGCCGTGGATGCGCGGCGAGGGCGTGCCGTTTCTTCGTGCAAGGCATGCATCGCCGGTAGCAGGCGAACACCTGCGCCGCGGGGCATCGAGCACTGACGGGTCGACGCACAGGAACGCTTCGATGGCCGCGGCGGAATCGGCCGGCGCCGGATCGGCGGCATGGTCCTGGAGGATGAAGCGCAGCCGCCTTGCATCCAGCGCACCGGCACCGCCTCGCTCCAGGCGTTGCCGTCCGCGTCGTGCGCCAGCGATTCCAGTGGCTGTTGCAACCCGTCTAAAGCTTGCTGACCCGGAACCGGCGGCCCTTGATCTTGCCTGCCTGCAACTGGCCCAGCGCCCGGCCGGCGTGCTCGCGGGCGACGGCGACGTAGGAGCGGGTGGGGTAGATCGCGATCTTGCCGATCGCCGCGCCGGACAGACCTGCGTCGCCGGTCAGCGCACCGAGGATGTCGCCGGCGCGCAGCTTGTCGGTCTTGCCGCCGTCGATGCGCAGCGTGGTCATCGCCGCCTGCGGCAACTGCGCCGGGCGCGCGGTGGCCAGCGGCGCGCGCGACCAGCGCAGCGGCTGGCCCTGTTCGGCTTCCAGCGCCTGCGCGCGCGCCACTTCGCGCGGCGCCACCAGGCTCAGCGCCAGGCCGCGCTTGCCGGCGCGCGCGGTACGGCCGATGCGGTGGCGGTAGGTCTCGGTGTCGGTCGGCAGTTCGTAGTTGAGCACCGCCGCCAGGTCCTCCACGTCCAGCCCGCGCGCGGCCACGTCGCTGGCGACCAGCACGTTGCAGCTGCGGTTGACGAAGCGCACCAGCACCTCGTCGCGGTCGCGCTGTTCCATGTCGCCATGCAGCGCCAGCGCCGAAAAGCCGAATTGCTGCAGCGAGCCGGCCACCTCGTCGACTTCCTTGCGGGTATTGCAGAACACCACGCTGGATTCGGGGGTGAAGCGCAGCAACAGCCCGGCCACCGCCTTCTGCCGGTAGGTCGGGTCGACTTCGAAGAACTGCTGCTCGATCTCCGGCGCGCTGTCGGCGCCCTCGATGGTGATTTCGGCCGGTTCCTTCAGCAGTTCGCGCGCCAGGGTGCGGATCGCGTCGGGGAAGGTGGCCGAGAACAGCAGGCTCTGGCGGTGCTTGTCGCAGCGGCTGGCGATCTCGCGAATCGGCTCTTCGAAGCCCATGTCGAGCATGCGGTCGGCCTCGTCCAGCACCAGCGTGCGCACCCCGCCCAGGTGCAGCGCGCGCTTGCGGGCGAGCTCCTGGATACGGCCGGGCGTGCCCACCACCACCTGCGGGTCGTGCGCCTCCAGCGAGGCCAGTTGCGGACCCAGCGGCATGCCGCCGGTCAGCACCACCAGCTTCATGTTGGGAATGCCGGTGGCCAGCTTGCGCAGCTGCTTGCCGACCTGGTCGGCCAGTTCGCGGGTCGGACACAGCACCAGCGCCTGCGCGCGGGTCAGCGCCGGGTCCAGCTTCTGCAGCAGGCCCAGGCCGAACGCCGCGGTCTTGCCGCTGCCGGTGGGCGCCTGCACGATGACGTCGTGGCCGGCCAGGATCGGCGGCAGGCTCTGCGCCTGCACCGGGGTCATGGTGGTGTAGCCGAGCGCGTCGATGCCCGGCGCCAGCGCCGGGGAGAGGGACAGGGTGTCGAAATCGTTCATGGTCTATTTTAACCGGGACCGGGGACCCGGGACCGGGGACCCGGAAAAGCCCGGCTCAGCCGGCCTCCAGGCGCCATGCAGACTGACGCGCAGGAGCTCAGGCAGGGCCGCGATCGTCGACCGCCGGGTCCAGCCCCAACGCCGCGACGCGGCGCACGAACTCGCCAAAGCAGACCTCGGACACCCCGGCGGCCAGGCCTGCCTGCTCGGGCCCGAGATCGGCCGGGCCGTCGTACAGGTGCAGCACGTAGCGATGGAACCAGGGATTGGGATGGCTGGCGTCGACATCCGCGTCCACCCGGTAGCCGCCATCGCCGCAGCATTCGCGCAGCAGGTCGATCAGTGCGTCGTGGGCGTCGTCGAAGTTGCCGGCGCCGAAGCGTGCCTGGAGAAGGTCCGGGGCGATGCGCAGCGAACGGCGGCGATGGCCGTCGCGCACGGCCGGGGCGGCGTTCGGGTTCGGTGACGGGCGCATCCACGTACAATAGCGTATGCCTCTCATAACCTTGCAGAACGTCGACTACAGCGTCGGCGGCCCCTTGTTGCTGGAAAAGACCGAACTGACGATCGAGCCGGGCGAGCGCATCGCCCTGATCGGCCGCAACGGCGCCGGCAAATCGACCTTGATGAAACTGATCGCCGGCGAGCTCAAGCCCGACGACGGCGAGATCCGCGTCCAGCAGGGCGTGCGCATCGCGCGGCTGGAGCAGGAGGTGCCGCACGGCGCCGCCGGCAGCGTGTTCGACGTGGTCGCCGACGGCCTGGGCGAGCTCGGCCACTGGCTGGCCGAGTTCCACCGGCTCAGCCATGCTGCCGAGTTCGACGGCGATGCGCTGGGCGCGGTGCAGTCCAAGATCGACGGCGCCAACGGCTGGGCGCTGGACCAGCGGGTCAACGAGACCCTGACCCGGCTCGACCTGGACGGCGACGCGGAGTTCGCGCGGCTGTCCGGCGGCATGAAGCGGCGCGTGCTGCTGGCGCGCGCGCTGGTGTCGGCGCCGGACCTGCTGCTGCTCGACGAGCCGACCAACCACCTGGACATCGAGGCGATCGACTGGCTGGAACTGTTCCTGAAAGGCTGGAACGGCAGCGTGGTGTTCGTCACGCACGACCGGCGCTTCCTGCGCGCCCTGGCTACGCGCATCGTCGAGATCGACCGCGGCCAGGTCACCAGCTGGCCGGGCGACTGGGCCAACTACGAGCGCCGCCGCGAGGAGCGGCTTAACGCGCAGGCGCAGGAGAACGCGCGCTTCGACAAGATGCTGGCGCAGGAAGAGATCTGGATCCGCCAGGGCATCAAGGCGCGGCGTACCCGCGACGAAGGCCGCGTGCGGCGCCTGGAATCGATGCGCAACGAGCGCACCCAGCGCCGCGAACTCGGCGGCAACGTGCGCATGGAAGCGGCGCAGGGCGAGTCCTCGGGCAAGAAGGTGATCGAGGCCAAGGAGCTGAGCTTCGCCTTCGGCGCGCGGACCATGGTGCGCGATTTCTCCAGCACCATCCTGCGCGGCGACCGCATCGGCTTGATCGGCCCCAACGGCAGCGGCAAGACCACGCTGCTGAAGCTGCTGCTGGGCGAACTGACCCCGGCCAGCGGCGAAGTGCGCACCGGCACCAACCTGCAGGTGGCCTATTTCGACCAGTACCGCGCCACCTTGCGCGAGGACTGGAGCGCGATCGAGAACGTCGCCGAGGGCCGCGACTTCATCGAGGTCAACGGCAAGCGCAAGCACGTGCACGGCTATCTGCAGGATTTCCTGTTCACCCCGGAGCGCGCGCGCGCGCCGATCACCCGCCTGTCCGGCGGCGAGCGCAACCGGCTGCTGCTGGCGCGGCTGTTCGCGCAGCCGTCGAACCTGCTGGTGATGGACGAACCGACCAACGACCTGGACGTGGAGACGCTGGAGCTGCTGGAAGAGCTGCTCGGCGACTACACCGGCACCTTGCTGCTGGTCAGCCACGACCGCGACTTCATCGACAACGTGGTGACGTCGACCATGGTGATGGAAGGCGACGGCCGCATCGGCGAATACGTCGGCGGCTACAGCGACTGGGTGCGCCAGCGCGCCGCGCCGCCGGCCAGCGCGATGGCGGTGGCCAAGGCTTCGGCGACTGCGGCCGCCACTGCGCCTGTCGCGACAGCGGCGGCCGTCGCGGCGCCTGCGGCCAAGCGCAAGCTCAGCTACAAGGATGCGCGCGAGCTCGAGCAGCTGCCGGCGCGGATCGAGACGCTGGAGCAACAGGTCGCGGCGTTGACCGCGGCGATGACCGAAGCCTCGTTCTACCAGCGCGATGCGGCGGCGGTGAGCGCGCATACCCAGGCGCTGACTCAGGCCCAGGCCGAACTGGACGCGGCCTATGCGCGCTGGAGCGAATTGGACGCGTAGCGGCGCAAGCTGAAGCGCTTTCTCCTCTACAGGCGCTTGTGCTGGCTGGCAGGGTGCATTGTGGGAGGGCTTCAGTTCCGATGCTGTGTGGTTGTGGCGAGTCCACGGCTTCGCTCGTCGCGACTGAAGTCGCTCCCACAAGGGGCCTGCGGCGAACTGGCAGGGTGCGCTGTAGGAAGGACCTAAGTCATGCGGCTTTCCGGTCGCGGCAAATCCACGGCTTCGCTCGTCGCGGCTGAAGCCGCTCCTACAGGGGCAGAGAGCTTGCTGCCAACTGGCTGGGTGTAGTTTGGGAGACTTCAGTCCCGACACCGTCCGGTCGCGGCGACTCTGCAGCTTCGCTCGTCGCGACTGAAGTCGCTCCCACAAGGGGCTTGCGGCCAACTCGCTGGGTGCGCTGTGGGAGGGCTTCAGTCCTGCCGCTTTCCGGTTGCGGCAATCCACCGCTTCGCTCGTCGCGGCTGAAGCCGCTCCTACAACGGCGGCGGCTAACTGGCTGGGTGCACTGTAGGAGGGACTTCAGTCCCGACACCGTCCGGTCGCGGAGACTCTGCAGCTTCGCTCGTCGCGACTGAAGTCGCTCCCACAAGGGGCTTGCGGCCAACTCGCTGGGTGCGCTGTGGGAGGGCTTCAGTCCTGCCGCTTTCCGGTTGCGGCGACTCCACCGCTTCGCTCGTCGCGGCTGAAGCCGCTCCTACAGATGCAGAGGGCTTGCGGCCACCTGGCTGGGTGCACTGTGGGAGGGACTTCAGTCCCGACGCTGTGCGGTTGCGGAGACTCCGCCGCTTCGTTGGTCGCGGCTGAAGCCGCCGCAGCAAGCGGCATCGTTTGATCGAGACGGCGCTAGCCGTGCGACCACGCAGGCGGCGGTCGCTCAGCGCGAAGCAGCGTCTTCTTCGTCTTCGTCTTCGTCATCCAGATCGTCGGCCTGGCTGCCGTGGTCGTCGTCTTCGGCTTCGTCGCCGGCGAGCAGGCCGACGAAGGCGACGAAGGCGATGCCGTCCTGGGCCCATTCCTTGGCCACGTCGTCGAGCAGTTCCAGCAGCACGTCGAAATCCTTCTTCGCCACCGACTGCAGTTCGGCGGCGTCTTCCAGCAGCAGCGCGTAGCCGCCCTTGGCCGGCAGCCACGACAGGTCGCGCAGGCCGTCCATCAGCGCATCCCAGTTGCGGCCGAAGCCGATCGGGAAGTCCAGTTGCGCGGCCATGCGCATCAGCAGCATCGGCTTGCTGCTGCAGCCGCGCAGGTCGATCCGGCACAGCCGCAGGCCGGCATCGCGGCCTAGCGCGGCGATGCTGTCGAGGTCGCTGTTGGCGACGCGGTAGACGCCGGATGCGGCCGGCTCGGCCAGGTTCAGCGAAAAGTTGAAAGTGTTCATGGCGACGGCCTCCCGGAGGCGATGCTGAAACTGCGGAAACTGGCGTAGTGGTCGTCGCTGTAGTACCAGACGTCTGGCGGGTCGCCGCCGGTGACGATGCGCCGCGTCCCGCGGTGCTCCAGCCCCGGCGTGTCGACGGTGTATTCGCGATAGTAGCCGCGCGGGCGTGACGGCAGCCGGTTTTCGCGGTTGCCGAACACGCTGCCGTCCTGGCGATGCGGGAACGGACCGCCGCGCTGGATCAGGGCGATGGTGGCGCGCGCCTCGGGCGGCAGGAACGGCGGCAGCGGGTCGCTGCTGGCCGGCGGCGTCGGCGGACGTGGCGCAGGCGCAGGCGGCGCGGCGGGATTGGTGAGCGCGGGCGCGAACTGCGGATGCGGCGGTTGCTGCAGTGCGCGGATGCCCCACAGGCCGGCGGCGAGCAGCACGATCGCGGCGATCAGTAACACGGGCTTGCGCATCGGCGGCGGCTCCAGTGAGGACGGTGCTGCGGCGTCTTGCGGACGCGGCAACGGCACAGTATGGGCGAGCCTGGCTGTTCGTGCTCTGAAGATCGGTCGCCCGTCCTGGCGGGACGCGTCGGATCGGTCGTCCTGGAAGCGGTTCACCGCGGTCGGGCAGTCGGATTCGGCACTCGGTTCCGGCGATGGGTCCGTATCTCGTCGCGATGTGCACGATGCGCTCCACGCCAGCGGGCGCAGGCCTGCCTGCGCGGGCGGGTGCGGCAAAGGTCAACGCGCGTCGGCATTGCGCGTGGATGCTCCGCAGCGGATGTCCTGCGTTCGACCGCGCAAAACAGCCGCGTGGCGCGCTCCGTCATGCAATTGCCACACGCATCGTTGCAGTGCCGGCCAGGCCGATTCACATGCGACTAACCGGGTGCTGGCGCATCGTAGCCGCCGGATCCGCGGCGTCGGCCGACCCCGCCACCGCACGATGGGACGATGTTTCCCCCACGCCGGCCTTGGTAAGGACGCCGGTCGTCCCTACCATTCATCACGCAACGTCCGTCCTTCCGGCGGACGAAAGTCCAGGAGAACCGCATGGCCTACACCCTCCCCAAGCTGCCCTACGCCTACGACGCGCTGGAACCGCACATCGATGCGCAGACGATGGAAATCCATCACACCAAGCATCACCAGACCTACATCAACAACGTCAACGCCGCGCTGGAAGGCACCGAGTACGCCGATCTGCCGATCGAGGCGCTGGTGTCCAAGCTCAAGTCGCTGCCGGAGAACCTGCAGGGTCCGGTGCGCAACAACGGCGGCGGCCACGCCAACCACTCGCTGTTCTGGACAGTGATGGCGCCCAACGCCGGCGGCACCCCGGTCGGCGACGTCGCCAAGGCGATCGACAGCGAACTGGGCGGTTTCGACAAGTTCAAGGAAGCCTTCACCAAGGCCGCGCTGACCCGTTTCGGCAGCGGCTGGGCGTGGCTGAGCGTGACCCCGGACAAGAAGATCGTGGTCGAAAGCACCGCCAACCAGGACAGCCCGCTGTTCGAGGGCAACACCCCGATCCTGGGCCTGGACGTGTGGGAACACGCCTACTACCTGAAGTACCAGAACCGCCGTCCGGACTACATCGGCGCGTTCTTCAACGTGGTCGACTGGAACGAAGTGGAGCGTCGCTACCACGCCGCGATCGGCTGATCGCGCCAGCCGCGCCGTCGATCGAAAGGCCGGGCTCGCGCCCGGCCTTTTCTTTTGGCCGATCGGTGCCTAGACCGCCGGCAGGCATAGCGTGACGGTGGCGAGCGGGCGTTCGGCGCCGCCGTCGGCCGCGACCGGCGCAGCCCCCGGCGCGTCGGCCCCGGCGATGTCGCGGTTGTGCCGGGCATACCAGCCCGGCGTGGCGCCGGTGACGCGGCGGAAGCTGTTGACGAAGTGGCTCTGGTCGAAGAAGCCGAGTTCGTAGGCCACGGTGCTGACCGAGTGGCGTCCGCTCAGCAACAGTTGCCGGGCGCGTTCGATCCGTCGTTGCAGCAGGTATTGCATCGGGCTGTGGCCGGTGCTCAGGCGGAACATGCGCGCGAAGTGGTAGCGGCTGACGCAGGCGGCATTGGCGATATCGGCCAGGCCGATACGCTCGGCGAGATGGTGGTCGATGTAGTGCTGGGCACGGGCCAGCGCGGACGGACGCAGGCCCTTGCTGGCTGCGCCGGCGACGCGGGGGCGTTCGGCGGCGGTGGAACGGGAGGCGGGTGCGTGGGGGCGGGGCATGGCGTGTCTCCTGGGAAGCGCCGGAAACGCACGCGCGGGATCTGCGCTGGCGCCTGTGGCATGCGCGTGGACATCGTCTCCGGGACGGTGTCCATGCTGGTGCCGGGCGCGTGCAGCGGCCACCCCATTCCGGCAGAGCGGATGCTCACTCGTTCGGGGGATTCCGCTGCGGCGGCGACTGCGGGCCGCGCGGCAACACCAGCAGGCGCCGGCCGAAACAGCGCGCGTCAAGCGAGTAGGCGCCGGGCCCCAGCAGCGCCAGCGCCAGCGCCGGCAGCGCCGCCAGCAGCGCGCCGCCCGCGGCCGCGGTGCCGTGCCACAGCGCCAGCCCCGGCACTGCGCAGGCCAGCACCGCCACCAACGGGGTGAGCGCGCCGGCGGCCGCCAGCAGCGCCAGCGCCATCGCCGCGAACCGCCACGGCGGCGGCAATGCCCACGCGCCGCTGGCGGCGGCCGGCCACAGGCTCAGCGCCAGGAACAGGCGCAGGGCCAGCAGCCCGAGTCCCGCGCTGCCGCCGGGAAACATGGAGTAAAGTCGTTGCATGGCACTCAGGCTAAGACCGGCGCGGCAGGTCGGCCTAGCCGTATACGAGGCAGTGGAACATCCCTCGATCGGGGTGTTGGCGGTATCCGCGCTGCTGCCGAAAATCCGGTTTTTCCCTTTTTTGCGAGGCAGAGGAAGCGCAGTGCGAAGTCTGCGAAGACGGCGTTGGGCATGCGCTCTGTGGGTGCTCGGCCTGGTCTTCGCGGCACCGCTTGCCGCCACCACGCCGCCGCCAGCGACGCGGCCGACGCCGCTGCACAACACTGCCTGGCGGGTGGAGCAGGGCGCGCCGGCGGACGTGTGGGCGCTGGCGCAGTCGGCCGACGGCTATCTGTGGATGGCCACCGGTTTCGGCCTGTACCGCTTCGATGGCGAACGCTTCGAACGGCGCGAGCCGCTGCATGGCGCGCGCCTGCTGTCGCAGAACGTGACCGCGCTGACGGTGTTGCCGGACGGACGCATGTGGCTGGGCTACTTCGACGGTGGCGCCAGCATGCTGCAAGGCGGCCGGCTGCTGCAGTACGGCGCGGCCGAGGGCTTCCCGGCCGGGCCGGTGGCGCGCCTGGAAGCGGACGCGCAGGGCACGCTGTGGGCCGCGACCTGGGAGGGCCTGGCGCGGTTCGACGGCCGCCGCTGGCAGCGGATCGGTGCCGACTGGGGCTATCCCGCTGCGCGCGCCGACTGGCTGCTGCGCGATAGCCGCGGCGTGCTGTGGGTGAGCAGCGGCGACAGCGTGTTGCGGCTGCGCCCGGGCGCGCGCCGCTTCGAGCCGACCGGCATCGCCACCGCGCTGTACGCAGTGCTAGCCGAAAGCCCGGACGGCCGCATCTGGCTGTCGGACCGACGCGGCGGCACCCGCGCCATCGCCGCCGCCGGCGGCACGCTGCTGCCGCCGGCCGCGCAGCTTGCCGCGCCGGCGCTGCGCACGCTGGCGGCGCGGCGCATGGGCTTCGCCCGCGACGGCAGCCTGTGGCTGTCCGACTTCCAGGCGCGCGGTGCGGTGCGGGTGGTCCTGGACGATCCGCGCGCGCCGCGGCTGGAGTATTTCCGCCGCAGCAACGGCCTGGCCTCGGACTTCGCCGCGCCGGTGCTGGAAGACAAGGAGGGCAACGTCTGGATCGGCAGCACGCTCGGCCTCAACCGCTACCGCCACCGCAATGTGATGGCCTTGCCCGGTCAGCCCGGCGCCGAGGCCGGCGAGGTCGAGGTGCATGCGCAACCCGACGGCAGCGTGCTGGTCACCGATACCCAGGGGATGTTCCGCGCCGATGCCGCCACCGCCGCGCGGCTGCTGCGCGGCGAACCGCTGGCACAGGAATACGCGCGGCTGCGCGACAGCGGCTGGGTGCTGGGCGACGCCAGCATGGTGCGCATGCAGCAGGGGCGCCGCATCGAGGTGGCGCTGCCGGCCGCGCTGCAAGCGCGGCAGGTGCGCGCGTTCCTGTCCGACCGCGGCGGCGACGCCTGGGCGGCGGTGGCCGAACACGGGGTGTACCGCTACCACGCAGGACAGTGGACGCGGCAGGCGCGCCTGCCGGCGGACACCTGCACCGCGATCGCCGAGGACGCGCAGGGCCGTTACTGGTTCGGCTATCCGTCCGGCCAGGTGCGGCAGCTGCACGGCGAGCGGGTGCGCGTGTTCGCGGCCGGCGACGGCCTGCAGGTCGGCCGGGTCACCACCATCCATGCCGGCGCCGGGACGCTGCTGGTCGCCGGCGAACTGGGCATCGCGCAGTGGCGCGGCGCACGTTTCGCCACGCTGTCGCCGGCGCGCGCGCCGGGCCTGCGCGGCGTCACCGGCATCGCCCAGACCGACGACGGCGAACTGTGGCTCAACGGTGCCGCGGGCGTGGCGCGGATCGCGCGAAGCCGGCTCGATGCGGCGTTCGGCGACGCCGACGTGGCGCTGCAGCCGGTCTATTACGATGCCGCCGACGGCCTGCCGGGGCTGGCGGTGCAGGCCAACCTCGACAGTACCGCGGCGCGCGACGCCGATGGCGTGGTATGGCTGGCCACCAGTCAGGGCCTGGCCTGGATCGACAGCCGGCGCCTGCGGCGCAACCCATGGCCGCCGCAGGTGTTCGTGCGCGCCCTGTTCGCCAACGAGCAGCCGATGCCGCTGCGCGCGCCGCCGCTGCTGCCGAAGGGCACCACGCGGCTGCAGATCGCCTACACCGCGACCAGCCTGACCGCGCCCGAACGCGTGCGCTTCCGCTTCCGCCTGGAGGGCGTGGACGAGACATGGCGCGACGCCGGCGTGCGCCGCGAGGCGTTCTACACCAATCTGGGCCCGGGGCAGTACCGCTTCCAGGTGATCGCGGCCAACAACGACGGGGTCTGGAACCCGCGCGGCGCCACGCTGCGCTTCGGCATCGCGCCGCGCTTCGTGCAGACCCCGGCGTTCTGGCTGCTGTGCGTGCTGGCGCTGCTGTTGGCGCTGTCGGCGCTGTACCTGCTGCGCATGCGCCAGCTGGCCACGCGGCTGCGGCTGCGGCTGGAGGAGCGCTTCCGCGAGCGCGAACGCATCGCCCGCGAGTTGCACGACACCCTGCTGCAGGGTTACCAGGGACTGATCCTGCAGACCCATGCGGCGCTGGGCACGTTGCCGCCGGCGGCGCCGCTGCGGCGCGATCTGGAGGGCGTGCTCGATCGCGCCGAACAGGCGCTGGAGCAGGGCCGCGACCGGGTCGAGGGCTTGCGCGCCAGCGCCGGCCGCACCGAGCTGCTGCCGGCCGCCTTCGCCGCGATGCTCGAGGAGCTGGGCGCGCAGTCGCAGGTGCAGCGGCGGGTACTGGTCGAAGGCACGCCGGTGGCGCTGCAGCCGCTGGTCGACGACGAGCTGTACCAGCTCGGCCGCGAGGCGCTGCTCAACGCGTTCCGGCATGCGCAGGCAGGCAGCATCGAGGTCGAGATCGCCTACGGCCGCGATGCGCTGCGGCTGCGCTTTCGCGACGACGGCCGCGGCATCGAGCCGCAGGTGCTGGCCGCCGGCGGCCGCGCCGGGCATTGGGGGCTGACCGGCATGCAGGAACGCGCGCGGCGCATCGAGGCGCGGCTGGACGTGTGGTCGCGGCCGGGCATGGGCACCGAACTCAATCTGCGCCTGCCGGCGCGCCGCGCCTACCGCGAACCGGCGCGAAACCGGCTATGGTGCCGCCTGCGCCAGTGGCTGTCCGGAACCAAGTGAAGTGAGCGAAGTGTCGTCCGTGCCGATCCGCATCCTCGTCGTCGACGACCATCCGTTGCTGCGCGAAGGCATGGCCGCGGTGCTGGCTGCGCAGCCGGACCTGCACGTGGTCGGCGAGGCCGCCGACGGCTTGCAGGCGCTGCAGGCCTATCGCGCGCTGCGCCCGGACCTGGTGCTGCTGGACCTGCAGTTGCCCGGGCTCGGCGGGATCGAGGTGATCGTCGCCTTGCGCAAGGAATTCCCGCAGGCGCGGATCGTGGTGGTCACCGCCTCGCGCGGCGACGTGCAGGCGGTGCGTGCGCTGGAGGCCGGCGCCAGCGGTTACCTGCTCAAGAGCGGGCTGCGCCGCGAACTGGTCGACACGGTGCGCGCGGTGTCGCAGGGCCGGCGCCAGGTGCAGGCCGAAGTGGCGGCGGAGATCGCCGAGCACCTGCTCGGCGACAGCCTGTCGGCGCGCGAGATCCAGGTGCTGCAGAGCGTGGCCGCGGGCAACTCCAACAAGGCCATCGCCGCGCTGCTGTCGATCGCCGAGGAAACGGTCAAGGCGCACATGAAGAACATCCTGTGCAAGCTCGGCGCGCGCGACCGCACCCATGCGGTGGCGATCGCGGTCAAGCGCGGCATCATCGAGCTGTAGCGCCCCGCGGTCGGCGCGGGCTCAGGATCCCGGCAGCGGCGGTATGGCGTCTTCCGGCGGCGGATCCAGCGGCTGCAGCGCGACCAGCAGGCCGCGCGGGTCGGCGCCGCGCGCCGCGCCCGGCGCACGCGGCAGCAGCCGCGTGCTGCGCAGCGGGCGGAAGCGGCCGCGTTCGAAGAACACATGGTCGGCCTGCGCGGGGAGCGCGAACACGCGCGGGTCCAGCCCGTTGCGCGGCGCCTCCTCGGCGCGGGCGCCGCGCAGGCGTGCGTCGCTGTCGCCGAAGCGCGCCGCCAGCGGCGCCAGTTCCGGCGCGTCGGCGGCGGCGAAGAAACCGCCGGCCAGCAACGCCGGCACGCCCTCGGCGGTGGCGTCGATCCACGCCATCAGATCGTCGGCCTGTTCGCGCCGGTTGGCGCCGCCATCGCGCTCGGCATGCAGGCGGGTGAAATACAGGTTCACCGGCTGCCCGTGCAGGTCCACGCGCACCAGCCCGGCCACGCTGTAGTCCTCGAACGGATGCAGCAGGGTCTCCGCTTCCTCCAGCACCGGCAAGCGGGTCAGCAAGGCGTTGCCGCGGCGCTGCGGCCGGCTCGGCGGATCGGCGCTGATGAAATGGCAGTGGTAGCCGAGCTGCGCGGCCAGCCAGTGCGCCTGGTTCGGCAACTCGGGAGTCTGCAGCACTTCCTGCAGCGCGATCGCGTCGGGTTGCAGGCGGCGCAGCGCATCGACGATGCGCACGCGGCGCGCCGGCCAATCGTTGCGGTCCTGTTCGAGATTGAGGCTGACCACGCTGAGCGCGGCGCCGGGCGGCGTGGCGGGCGCCGCGGGCAGGCCGGCGGGCAGCGATTGCGCGCGCGCAGTCGCGACCAGGGCCAGCAGCAGCCAGCCCAGGCGATGCCATCGTCGTGTGGTCCCCATCATCCGCACGATGCTAGAGGCAGCGGCTTCAGCGTCGCGTGTAGGAACGTGCGGCGCTGCATGCGGCGTCGAACGCCGAGTGGATCGCTGCGGCGCGCGCATGCGGGAACGCGCCGGCCTCGTTCGCGAACCGCGTCATCGCTCTGGCGTGACGCGGTTCCAGGTTCGTGGTGTTGCAATGGCCCGTGCACGCGCCGCCGCGGCGCGCGCACGGGAGCCACCGGCGGTCAGTGCGGCAGCACGGTGTCCTGCAGCCGCAGCGGTGCGGTGGCCTCGGCCTGCGTCGCCGAGCGGCCCAGCACCAGTTCGTAGTCGCCGGCGGCGATGCGCCACTGGCGCTGCACCGGGTCGTAGTCGGCCAGGGTCTTGGGTTCGGCGACGATGCTGACGCGGCGGGTCTCGCCGGGCTTGAGCGTGAGCTTGTCCCAGCCGACCAGGCGGATCGGCGTGTGGTGGCCCTGCGGCAGGCGCAGGTACAGCTGCGGCACGTCGGCGCCTTCGCGCTGGCCGCTGTTGCGCACGTCGAAGCTGGCGACCACGTTGGCGCCGTCGGCCTGCACGCTCAGGTTGGCGTAGTCGAAGCGGGTGTAGGACAGGCCGTGGCCGAACGCGTACAGCGGATCCAGGCCGCGCGCGGCGAACCAGCGGTAGCCGACGTTGGCGCCCTCGATGTCGTAGTCGACATTGCTGCCGGCCGGTTGCGCCGGCTTGAAGCCCAGCCCCGGGATCGACGGCCGCGGCAGCTGCGCCACGTCGCGCAGCCAGGTCACCGGCAGGCGCCCGGACGGGTTGGCGTCGCCGAGCAGCAGGCGCGCCAGCCCTTCGCCGCCGCGGATGCCCGGGTACCAGGCTTCCAGTACCGCCGGCACCTGTTGCAGCCACGGCATCGCCACCGGGCCGTTGGTCTGCAGCACCACCACGGTGCGCGGGTTGGCCTTGGCCATCGCCGCGATCAGCGCGTCCTGCTTGCCGGGCAGGCGGATGTCGGGCAGATCCACCGATTCGGCCGACCACTGCGTGGCGAACACGATCACCGCCTCGGCGCCGCGCGCGAGCTTGGCCGCCACGGCCACGTCGTCGCCGCTGGCGTAGTCGATCCGCGCATCCGGCAGCGCCTTGCGCAGCGCCTGCAGCGGCGAGGACGGATGGAACATCACCGGGCCCGGCCAGGTGGTCGGGGCCAGCCCCGGCACCGCGTTGCCGCCGTTGACGGTGAAGCCGACCATCGACGAGCCGCCGCCGCCGATCACGCCCTTGTCGGCGTGGCCGCCGATCACCGCGATGCGGCGCAGCGTGCGTGGCAACGGCAGCGTGTCGCGCTCGTTGCGCAGCAGCACCGTGCCTTCCTCGACCACTTTCTGCACCGCGTCGCCGCCGGCGACGGCGTCGATCGGCTGCCGCTGCGGCGGATGGTCGAAGCTGCCGGTGGCGATGAACGCGCGCAGGATGCGCCGCACCATGTCTTCCAGGCGCGCCTGCGGCACCGTGCCGCCGGCCACCGCCAGGCGCAGCGGTTCGTCGAAATACACCGCCTTGTCGAACACTTCGCCGGCCGATTGCTGGTCCAGGCCGGCCAGCGCCGCCTTGGAGCCGCTGTGCACGCCGCCCCAGTCGGACATCACGTAGCCGGGGAACTTCCATTCCTGCTTGAGCACCTTGTTGAGCAGGTAGTCGTGCTCGCAGCCGTAGACGCCGTTGATGCGGTTGTAGGAACACATCACCGAGCCGGGCTCGCCGATCTGCAGCGCCAACTCGAACGCCAGCAGGTCCGATTCGTGCATGGCCTGCTCGCCGATGTCGGCGCTGTGGGTGTTGCGCCCGGTCTCCAGGTCGTTCATCGCGAAGTGCTTCATCGTCGACACCACGCGCTGGCTCTGCACGCCGCGGATCGACTCGCCGACCATGACTCCGGCCAGTAGCGGATCTTCGCCGGCGTACTCGAAGTTGCGGCCGTTGCGCGGATCGCGCTGCAGGTTGACGCTGCCGGCGAGCAGCACGTTGAAGCCCTGCTGCCAGGATTCGCGGCCCATCGTCGCGCCGCCGGCGTAGGCCAGTGCGCGGTTCCAGGTGGCGGCGGTGGCCGGGCCGGACGGCAGCGCGGTGGCGTAGTCGCCGGGGCGCACGTTGTCCGGATTGGTCACGCCGACGCCGGCGTCGGCCAGCTGCTGCGCGGCGATGCCCAGGCGCTCGATGGCCGGCACGAAACCGGCCGAACCGAGCGCGCCGGGCGGCCGCGGACCGCCGTCCTTGCCCAGGCCGAAGTAGCTGTGCAGCATCTGGAACTTCTCGTCCTGGGTCATCGCCTGCACCAGCAGCGCGGCGCGCCGGTCCGGCGCCAGGCCGCGATCGGTCCACGGGCGCTGCGCGTCGGCCGCGGCGCTGGGCGCCAGGCGGAAGGTGCTGAGCAGGCCGAAGTGGTCCGAGGCCCAGACGCCGTTCGCGTCCGGCTTGCGGAACAGGATGCGGCTGCTCACCGGTTCGAAGCGCTCGCGCTGGAAGAACACGTGGTCGATGCGCCGGGGCGGATTGAACTTCGGGTTCAGGGTGCTGTCGGCGCGGCCGTCCTTGGCGCCGTGCAGGCTGCCGTAGCTGTCGCCGAAACCGCTGCGCAGCGCAGCCAGTTCGGGCGCGTTGGCGCTGGCGTTGAAGTCGCCGGCCAGCAGCGACGGCGCGCCGTCGGCGGTGGCGTCGACCCAGGCCAGCAGGTCCTGCAGCTGGCGCTCGCGCAACGCGCCACCGGCCTCGGTCCAGTGCAGGTGGGTGACGTAGAGATTGACCACGCGGCCGTCCACGTCCAGGCGCAGGCGCCCGGCGGTGCGGCTGTCGTCGAGCGGATTGAGCCGGATCTGCTCGCGCGCCAGGATCGGGTGGCGGGTCAGCAGCGCATTGCCGTAGCGCTGCGCGGCGCCGGGCGGATCGACGCTGGTGAAGTACCACTGGTAGCCGAGCTGCTCGGCCAGCCATTGCGCCTGGTTGGGCAGCTTGTCGTGCTGAATCACTTCTTCCAGCGCGATCGCGTCGGGCCGCAGTTCGCGCAGGGTCTGCACGATCTGGGTGCGCCGCTGCGGCCAGTCGAGCTTGTCGTGGTACAGGTTCAGCGTGACCACGCTGAGCGTCGGTGCGTCCTTGTCGGTCGCGGGCGCAGGCGCGGCGAAGGCCGGCCAGGCCAGCGCGAGCGCCAGGCAAAGGAGTCCTGAAAACGTTTTCATAGCGGGGCGTGAGGCCTCTCTAGCAGCTGAAGGGATTGCGCATTGGGGGAGTAGGGGGGAGGGGAGAGCCGGTGAAGCGCTAGGACGGCGCTTCGTCGCTGCGCAGCACCGGATACAGCCGGTACTGCGCATCCCAGGAGGAATGGCGGCGGTGGAAGAACTCCAGCCGCGCATGCGGATCCTTGGCGAAGTCGGCGTCGTGCTCGAGCTTGCTCTCGAATTCGGCCTTCAGTGCCGGGTCGCTGGCCAGCATCTGCCGCGCCACGTCCTCGGCCACATAGTCTTCCATGTACTCGGTGCGCTCGAAGGCGCTGTTGAACTCGCCCCATTGCAGCAGCGAGTCCGGCGCCTGCGGCTCCAGCAGCGCCATCAGCAGCCGTGCCTTGGGCTGGGCGATCGGCACGAACAGCGCGCCGGTGCCGAGCGTGCGCGTTTCCGGCTGCCAGGCGCCCTTCACGGTGAGCCGCTGGTGGCCTTCGGACGAGCGCGCGGCGAAGCCGGCATCGTCGGCACGGAAGCTCTGCACCGGCAGCGTGGCGCCCGTCTCCAAGGTGCGGAAGGCGATGCCGTGCTGGCGCAGCTTGGCCGCGACCAGCGCGGCCTGCGCGGCCGGCACCAGATAGCCGGCGCGCGGCGCGACCACTTCGACGCTGGGCACGATCTGGTCGCGCAACGGCACCCGCCAGATCTGCGGCGTGCGCTCGTCGTAGCGGGTCATCAGCGCGCCGGACACCGGCGACAGCGTGCGGGTGTAGGCATAGCCGCGGAAATCCACCAGGCGCGACTGCTCGGTGGTGCGGTAGTCCAGCGCCACCGTCTTTCCGCCCAGCCGCTGCGTGCGCGCGTCGGCGGCCAGCGCATCGGCGCGCCAGCGGCTGCCGTTGCGCGCCACCTGCTGCAGCACCGAGACGATGGTGTTGCGGGTGATGCGCACGCGCTGCGGATACGGCTTCCACGAATGGGTTTCGACCAGCACGCCGAAGCGGTTGCGCAGCTGGAAATAGCCGTGCGAGAAGCGCGGCGTGGCCACGTCGTCGGCGAAGCCGGAGGCGGGGTCGTCGCTGACCACGAACGAGGGGTAGTAGGGCAGCGGCAGCGAGCCCTGCCGCTTCAGGTCGGCAAGTACGTTGTCGCGCAGGCGCAGGCCGTCGCCGCGCAGCGCGGCGTCGCCGGCGTGCAGCGGCTCGACCTGCACCGACACGTCGTGCTCGAACTGCGCGCCGTCGGTGACGTGCAGGTCCACGTACAGCAGCGGGTCCCATTGCTCGACCAGGCGCAGCATCGCCTGCATCTCCGGCGCGTCGGCCTTGACGTAGTCGCGGTTGAGGTTGAGGTTCTGCGCGGTGGTGCGCCAGCCCATCTGTTCCGGGCCGCGCTGGTTGGGGCGGTTCCAGGCGCCGAAGCGCTCGTGGCCGTCGACGTTGAACACCGGCACGAACAGCCACACCTGCTTGTCCAGCGCGCCGCGCGCGGCCTGGCCATCGAGCAGCTGGCGCAGCGCCAGGAAGCCGGCGTCCTTGCCGTCGATCTCGCCGGCGTGGATGCCGCCCTGGATCAGCACCACCGGCAACTTGCGCGCCTGCGCCGTCGCGGCGTCCAGCGCGCCGGAGGTGGACACCGCCAGCGCCTTCATCGGCCGGCCCTCGGGCGTGGTGCCGAAGTCGAAGCAACGCACCGCCTGCGGATAGCGCTGCGCGAACGCGTCGCACAGCGCGATGGTCTCCGCGTAGCGCCCGGTGCGTGCGAAACCGCTGCGTTCGGCCTCGGTGGTCAGGCCCGCATCGCTGGCCAGCAACGGCATGCTGCACAGCAGCATCGGCAGCAGGAGGGGGGCCAGCCAGGGTCGGATCATTGCGGCATCGTCTCGGGACAAGACCCCCATGATGCGTGCAGCGCGCCGTTTGCGAAAGCACCTGCACGTCATTGCGGGCACTGCGGGCGGTTCGATTCGCCTGGAACGATCGGGTAACCTTCTGAAAATTTTGCCTGGACGGTGCCTGTGACGAGCGAACCATCGACGAGGATCTGCGCATGAGCGCGGCGAACGGCCACGCCGGCGCGAAGATGCCGCGGCAGATTCCCTACATCATCGGCAACGAGGCCTGCGAGCGTTTCAGCTTCTACGGGATGCGCAACATCCTGGTGCAGTTCCTGATCACCTCGCTGCTGCTGCAGGAGATGACCGCGCCCGGCCGCGAGGCCGAGGCCAAGCACATCATGCACAGCTTCATGATCGGCGTGTTCTTCTTCCCGCTGCTCGGTGGCTGGCTGGCCGACCGCTTCTTCGGCAAGTACAACACCATCCTGTGGTTCAGCCTGGTCTATTGCGCAGGCCATGCCTGCCTGGCGCTGTTCGAAGGCAGCCGCGGCGGCTTCTTCCTCGGCCTGGGCCTGATCGCGCTGGGCGCGGGCGGGATCAAGCCGCTGGTGGCCTCGTTCATGGGCGACCAGTTCGACCAGTCCAACAAGCACCTGGCCAAGGTGGTGTTCGACGCGTTCTACTGGATCATCAACTTCGGCTCGCTGTTCGCCTCGCTGCTGATCCCGCTGGCGCTGAAGAACCTCGGCCCGGCATGGGCGTTCGGCATCCCCGGAATCCTGATGTTCGTGGCCACCCTGGTGTTCTGGGCCGGGCGCCGCCGCTACGTGCACGTGCCGCTGCCGCCGAAGGATCCGCACGGCTTCGCCCAGGTGGTGCGCAGCGCGCTGCTGCGGCGCGTGCCGGGGCAGGGACGTCCCGGTCTGGCGCTTGCCGTGGTCGCGGTGGCGCTGGCGCTGGGCAGCTTCGCGCTGCTGCCGACGCTGGGCATCGTGATCTGCCTGTGTCTGGCGCTGGTGCTGCTGCTGGCCGGGATCGGTGGCGGCACCTGGTGGCAGCTGGAGCGGGCGCGCGCGGTGCATCCGGACGCGGCGGTGGACGGGGTGCGCGCGGTGCTGCGGGTGCTGGTGGTGTTCGCGCTGGTCACGCCGTTCTTCTCGCTGTTCGACCAGAAGGCCTCGACCTGGGTGCTGCAGGGCCAGCGGATGCAGATGCCCGACTGGTTCAGCGCCTCGCAGATGCAGGCGCTGAATCCGGCGCTGGTGATGCTGCTGATCCCGTTCAACAACCTGGTGCTGTACCCGCTGCTGCGCCGCCGCGGCTACGAACCGACCGCGCTGCGGCGGATGACCGTCGGCATCGTCTTCAGCGGCCTGGCCTGGATCGTGGTCGGCACCCTGCAGGTGCTGATGGACGGCGGCGACGCGCTGTCCATCGCCTGGCAGATCCTGCCGTACGCGCTGCTGACCTTCGGCGAGGTGCTGGTGTCGGCGACCGGCCTGGAGTTCGCCTACAGCCAGGCGCCGCAATCGATGAAGAGCGTGGTGATGAGCTTCTGGAACCTGACCACCACGGTCGGTAACCTGTGGGTGCTGCTGTCCAACGCGGCGGTGCGCAACGACACCGTCACCGCGCACATCGGTAGCACCGGGCTCAGCGAAACCGCGTTCCTGATGTTCTTCTTCGCCGCATTCGCCCTGATCGCCGCGTTGCTGTTCGGCCTGTACGCGCGCCGCTACCGCATGGTCGACCACTACCGTCCCGCCTGAGGCCCCCCATGCCGTCCGTCACCCCCGTCAACCTGATCCTGATCGCCCTCACCGTGCTGGTGTCGTGGGTGGCGTTCAACAACCGCAAGCTGCTCGACCGGCTGATCCTGTGGCCGCCGGCGATCGACCGGCACAGGCAGTACGACCGCCTGGTGACCCACGGCTTCATCCACGCCGATTTCCCGCATTTGCTGTTCAACATGATCACGCTGTACTTCTTCGGCGGTCCGATCGAGACGTTGATGGAGCGGCAGACCGGCAGCATGCTGACCTATCCGCTGTTCTACCTGGCGGCGCTGGTGGTGGCGATCCTGCCCAGCTACCTGAAGAACCAGAAGAACCCGAACTACTTCAGCCTGGGCGCCTCGGGCGCGGTGTCGGCGGTGCTGTTCGCCTACATCCTGCTGGCGCCGTGGACCGGGATCTACTTCTTCTTCATCCCGATCCCGATCCCGGCCATCCTCTACGCGCTGTTCTACGTCGGCTACAGCATCTGGATGGACCGCCGCGGCGGCGACAACGTCAACCACAGCGCGCACCTGGCCGGCGCCGCGTTCGGGGTGATGTTCCTGCTGATCATGGAGCCGTCGGTGCTGCAGCACTTCCTCGACCAGCTGGCGCAGCCGCGCTTCGGCCGCGGCTAGGACGCGGCGCGCGACTTGTCGCGGCTGGATCCCGTCGCGGCCGGCCAACGGCGGCGGTGCGAGGGGAGGGAGGACTTCGGGAATCGGGCCGCCAGCGTGGCCGGCGTGCCATGGCGGCGATCGAGACCGCCCGGGCGGGCGGTGGCTCCGGCCTGCGCGGCGCGGACCGGAGCGCGGCGTTCAGCCGCTCAGGCGGCCTCTTGGCCGCGCAACTGCACCTGAGCGCTGCCGATGCCGGCGTGCGCGTAGGTTTCCTTCAGCCGGTCGTAGACCTCGCTGTTGAGCTGGTCGAATTCCCAGCCCTGGGTGTGGCCGCTGACCACCAGCTGGTACAGCCCTTCCAGCAACGACGCATCGTGGTCGCCATGGATCTGTTCGTTGTCGCTCATACGTATCGCCCCTGTTCGATGACATCGTGATGGAATCCGCAAGTCGCATGCCAGGTTTCCACGCTGCTGCACGCTTGGTAGCGGCCGCGTGCGGCGGGACTTTAGGGCGCAGGCCCAGATGCGGGCAGCCGCAGGGCGGTACGGGCGCCGACCGGGTCATGCCGGGGCGTGGCGAGGGCGCCTCCCAGGCCGGAAGTGACGCAATGCGTCGGCCGCGGGTGACGCAGCGCGGCGCGCGGCTTCACATCGTCGCGGCGCGCGGCCGACCAGACTGCGCGTTCCATCGCACGAATCTGGCCATGAACGCCGCGTCCCTCCCGCCGATCGAGCACGACCCGCAGCGGCAGCGTTTCGCGCTGCAACTGGACGGCCACGAGGCCGCGCTGGACTACCTGCTGCAGGACGGGCGCCTGGTCATCACCCATACCGGCGTGCCGGCCGCGATCGGCGGCCGCGGGCTGGCGGCGGGGTTGGTGACGGCGGCGTTGGCGCATGCGCGGGCGCAGGGACTGAAGGTGGTCCCGGCCTGTTCGTATGCGGCGACATTCTTTCAGCGCCATCCCGAATACGCCGATTTGCTCGGCTGAGTGCGCACGACGCGGCGACGGCGCGATAATCCGTCATCACACAAACGCAGGACACAGGGGCAGTGGACGTGAGGGACAGGGCACAGGCAGGACCGAACAATCGATGGCGGTGGACGGCGTTGGCATTGGCGACGACGCTGGCCGTGGCAGGGTGCAAGCGCGAGGCGGCCACGCCCGCCGCCGAACCGGCGCCGGCCGCTGCGCCCGCCGTAACGGCAGCGCCGGCCGCGGCCGCGCCGGCGGAGCTGAAGGACGTGATCGAGCACAGCCCCAGCTACGTCGTCGGCATCACCTTCCCGCCGGCGCTCAACCGCTATCCGGGCCTGGCCGAGGCGGTCGGGCGCTATGCGCAGGCCGCGCGCGAGGAATTGATGCAGGCGGTCGGCGGCCTCGGCAACGACCGTCCCAGCGCGCCCTACGAACTGTCGCTGCAGTTCGAGATGCTGCTGGAGCGGCCCGAGCTGGTGGCCGTGGCGGCCGACGGCAGCCGCTATACCGGCGGCGCCCATGGCGAGCCGCTGGTGGCGCGCTTCGTATGGCTGCCGCAGCAGCAGCGCATGCTCACCGCCGAGACACTGATCCCCGATCCCAAGGGCTGGACGCAGGTGGCCGACTACGTCGCCGCGCAACTGCGCCAGGCGGTGCAGGCGCGGGTGGACGCCGAGCAGCTGCCGCCGGAGGACCACGACGAACAGGTGCGCAGCGCCGACAAGATGATCGCCGAAGGCACCGAGCCGCAGGCGCAGAACTTCAGCCAGTTCCAGCCGCTGGTCGATGCCGCCGGCAAGATCGTGGCGTTGCGCTTCGTGTTCCCGCCCTACCAGGTGGGACCGTATTCCGATGGCACGCAGTCGGTGGATGTCCCGGCCAGCGTGCTGCGCGGCCTGGTCGCGCCGGAATACGCGGAGCTGTTCGCGGCGTAGCGGGGTGCTGCGGGCATGGCCGGGCCGCTGCAGCGTCGTGTCGTCGATC
Source organism: Xanthomonas sp. CFBP 8443 (assembly GCF_025666195.1). Lineage (NCBI taxonomy): Bacteria > Pseudomonadati > Pseudomonadota > Gammaproteobacteria > Lysobacterales > Lysobacteraceae > Xanthomonas > Xanthomonas sp. CFBP 8443. Next base: position 3,046,880 of record NZ_CP102592.1, on the reverse strand, counting down.
TGCTCGCCGGTGCCGACGTGCGGATCGACGGCCAGCGACCGCACGACCTCCAAGTGCACGATCCGCGCTTCTACGCGCGGGTGCTGGCGCAGGGGTCGCTGGGCCTGGGCGAAAGCTACATGGACGGATGGTGGGATGCGCCGGCGCTGGACGAGACGCTGGCGCGGCTGATCGGTGCCCGCCTGGACCAGCGCGTGCACGGCATCGCCGACCTGGCCTATGCGCTGCGCGCACGCATGTTCAACCTGCAGCGCGGGCGCCGCAGCTACGAGGTCGGACGCCGCCACTACGATCTGGGCAACGACCTGTACCAGGCGATGCTCGGTCGCCGCCTGGTCTACAGCTGCGGCTACTGGGCCGCGGCCGACGACCTGGATGCGGCGCAGGAGGCCAAGCTGGATCTGGTCTGCCGCAAGCTGCGGTTGCGACGGGGCATGCGCGTGCTGGACATCGGCTGCGGCTGGGGCGAGGCGCTGAAGTTCGCCGCCGAGCGCTATGGCGTGGCCGGCGTCGGCGTCACCGTGTCGCAGGTCCAGGCAGAGTACGCGCGGCAGCTGTGCCGCGGCCTGCCGGTCGAGATCCGCCTGCAGGACTACCGCGCGGTGGACGAACGTTTCGATGCGATCTTCTCGATCGGCATGTTCGAGCATGTCGGCGACAAGAACTATCGCACCTATCTCGCCCAGGCGCGGCGCTGCCTGCATCCGGACGGGCTGTTCCTGCTGCATACCATCGGCAGCAACCTATCGCGGCACCGTACCGATCCGTGGATCGCGCGCTACATCTTTCCCAATTCGATGCTGCCCTCGGCCGCGCAGATCGCGGTGGCGCTGGAAGGCCGCTTCGTATGCGAGGACTGGCACAACTTCGGCGCCGACTACGACCGCACCTTGCAGGCCTGGCGCGACAACGTCGAGGCGGCCTGGCCGCGGCTGGACGCGCAGCGCTACGACGCGCGCTTCCAGCGCATGTGGCGCTTCTATCTGGCCGGGTCGATGGCGACCTTCCGCTGCCGCCGCGCGCAGCTGTGGCAGTTGCTGCTGTCGCCGGAAGGTGTACGCGGAGGGTATCGCGCACCGCGTTGAGCGGCGTGCGGCCGCCGTTGCGGCGCGACACTGGGTAGCATGGGCGGCTTCGACCCACATGCGATCCCGATCCCCCATGGGAAGTTTCGATCAGACCGAGCGCCGCGTTGCACATACCTGCGAGCGCTACCCCGCGTTTCCCCGCGAACCGGCCATCCTGGTCAGGCTGGTCAAGCACCTGTACAAGCGCGTCCATGCCAATGCCTGCGTGCTGCTCAAGGCGCACGGCATCAGCCCGCCGGAGTACGAGATCCTGATGATGCTGTACGGCACGCCGGGGCAGAGCATCACCCCCACCGAGATGGCCGAGGCGGCGAGCGAGAAGCCGGCCAACATCACCCGCCTCACCGACAGCCTGTGCGCCAAGGACCTGCTGCTGCGCTCGGCCAGCCCCGAGGACCGGCGCAAGATCACCCTGACCCTGCAGCCGGCCGGGATCGCGCTAATCGAAGGCATGCTGCCGAGTGTGTGCGGCTTCCTGGAAGAGGAGACCGCCGGCCTCGACGAGGCCGAGCAGGTGCAACTGGAGACGCTGCTCAAGAAGATGCTCGCCGGCATCGACGACGCCGGCTGACCCACGGCGTCCGCCTGCCGCGGCGGCGCCGTAAACGAAAACGCCGCCCGCGAGCGGACGGCGTCGGACGCATTTCGCGCTGGCTCAGTCCTTGCCGGCCGGCGTCTGCGGCAGGGCGCCGTCGCCGCCGCCCGGGGTCAGGCCGCGCTTTTCCAGCAACGGCTCGATCTTCGGCGCGTGCCCGGCGAAGTCCTGGAACAGCTGCATCGCATCGACGCTGCCGCCGCGCGAGAGCAGGGTCTGGCGGAAGCGGTCGCCGTTGGCGCGGCTGAGCCCGCCGTGCTGCTTGAACCACTGCTGGGTGTTGGCGTCGAGCACTTCGGACCAGATGTAGGCGTAATAGCCGGCCGCGTAGCCGCCCATGATGTGGCTGAAATAGGGCGTGCGGTAGCGCGGCGGCACCGGCGCGTAGGCGATGCCGTCGGCGGCCAGGGCCTTGGCCTCGAAGTCCATCACCCCCGATGCCGGCGGCACCTGGCCGGCGCCGAGCTGGTGCCAGCGCTGGTCCAGCATCGCCGCGCCCAGGTACTCGGTGGTGGCGAAGCCCTGGTTGAACTTGGCCGCGGCCACCACCTTGTCCAGCAAGGCCTGCGGCATTGCCGCGCCGGTCTGGTAGTGCTTGGCGTAGTGCTTGAGGATGGCCGGGTCGTCGGCCCACATCTCGTTGACCTGCGACGGGAACTCGACGAAGTCGCGCGGCACGCTGGTGCCGGAGAAGTACGGGTACTTCACGTTGGAGAACATGCCGTGCAGTGCGTGGCCGAACTCGTGGAACGCGGTGGTGACCTCGTCCCAGGTCAGCAGGGTCGGTTGCCCGGCCGGCGGCTTGGGGATGTTGAGGTGGTTGGCGACCACCGGCTTGTAGCCGGTCAGCGCCGACTGCGACACGTAGGAGTTCATCCACGCGCCGCCACGCTTGGATTCGCGCGCGTACATGTCGGCGATGAAGATCGCCAACTGGGCGCCGTCGGCGTCGAACACGTCGTAGACCAGCAGGTCGTCGCGGTAGGTCGGCAGGTCGGTGCGCTGCTTGAAGGTCAGCCCGTACTCCTGGTTGGCGGCGTAGAACACGCCGTTCTCCAGCACGTTCTTCAGTTCGAAGTACGGCTTGAGCTGGCTCTCGTCGAAATCGTACTTGGCCTGGCGCACCTTCTCGGTGTAGTAGGCCCAGTCCCAGGCGGCGAGCTTGAAGCTCGGCTTGCCGGCGGCTTTTTGTTCCTTGTCGATCATCGCCTGCAGGTCGGCGGCCTCGCGCTTGGCGTTGGCCACCGCGGCCGGGGCCAGCTTGCCGAGCATTGCGTTGACCGCCTCGGGCGTCTTGGCGGTCTGGTCTTCCAGCGAATAGGTGGCGTGGTTCGGATAGCCCAGCAGCTTGGCGCGGTCGGCGCGCAGGCTCATGATCCGCGACACCAGGGCGGTGTTGTCGTACTGGCCGCCGTGGCTGCCGCGCGACACCGAGGCTTCGTAGATCTTCTGCCGCAGCGCGCGGTCCTTGAGCTGGGTCAGCGGCGGCTGGCCGGTGGTGTTGAGCAGCGCGATCACGTACTTGCCGTCGAGCTTGCGCGCCTTGGCCGCTTCGGCCGCCGCGGCGATCTGTTCGTCGGACAGGCCGTCGAGCTGCTTGACGTCGTCCACCACCACGGCGGCGGCGTTCACTTCGGCCAGCACGTTCTGGCTGAACTGGGTGCCGAGCTTGGCCAGCTCGGCGTTCATCGCCTTGAGCTTGGTCTTGTCGGCATCGCCGAGCTTGGCGCCGTCGCGCACGAAATCGCTGTAGTACTTCTCGACCAGGCGCACGCCCTGCGCGTCCAGGCTGAGCTGGTCGCGGGTGTCGTACAGCGCCTGGATGCGCGCGAACAGCTTGGGATTGAGCGAGATGGTGTCGCGGTGCGCGGCGAACTTGCCCGAATAATCGGCCTGCAGCTGCTTGCGCGCGTCGTTGGTGTCGGCGCCGACCAGGTTGAAGAACACGGTGGTGGCGCGGTCCAGCACCTGGCCGCTCTTCTCCATCGCCACGATGGTGTTGTCGAAGGTCGGCTTGGCCTTCTGGTTGGCGATCGCCTCCACTTCCTTCAGCTGCTGCGCCATGCCGGAATCGAAGGCCGGGGCGAAGTCGCTGTCCTTGATCCGGTCGAACTGCGGGTAGTGCAGCGGCAACGGGCTTTCGGCGAAGAACGGGTTGCCCTGGGTGGCCGCCTGCGAAGCGGCGGGCGTGGCGGCGTTGGCGTAGGCAGGCATGGCGAGTCCGAGCGTGGCGGCGAGCGCGAGGGCGAGGCGGGTGGTCATCAAGCGGCATCCAGCGATAAGGCGGACCATGCAGGCTACCCCAGCATGGCGCATGTGGCCTGTGACTAAAGCCATGGGTGCCAGGCGCCAGGCCCGGCGCATGCTGCGGCTGCGCTTGCCTTCGCCGCGGCGGCGGCGTCATATAGCGCCAGACCGATGCAGACCACTGCCATTGCGTGAAGACGGCCCAAGGCCGCGGGGAGAACCGATGAAAGCGATGTTCGGCTTGTGCGTGGCCGCGTGCGCGGCATGGGCGGCGCCGGCGTGGTCGGCGCAGACGTTGCGCTACGTGGCGCTGGTGGACGGCGGCACGCAGGCCGGGCAGCAGACCGTCGAGGTCGGCGACGACGGCGTCACCCGCGTGGACTTCGTGTTCAAGGACAACGGCCGCGGCCCGGAACTGAAGGAGCAGTACACGCTGGCGGCCGACGGCACCTTCAAGACCTACCAGGTGCAGGGCACCTCGACCTTCGGCGCGCCGGTGGACGAGCGCTTCAGCCGCGACGGCGAGCGCGTGCACTGGAAGACCGCGTCCGACCAGGGCGAGCGGCGCGTGGCCGGCAGCGCCCAGTACTGGCCGCTCGGCGGCACGCCGGCGGCGACCTCGGTGGCGGTGAGTGCGCTGGTCCGCCGCAGCGACGGTAAGCTGCCGCTGATCCCCAGCGGCACCCTGACCCTGCGCAAGCTGGTGCAGGCGCAGGTCGGCCGCGGCAACAGCGCGCGTGAGGTGCAACTGGTGGCGCTGACCGGGGTCGGCTTCACGCCCACCTTCGCCTGGCTCACCACTGGCGCCGCGCCGCGCCTGTTCGCGTTCATCGCGCCGGGCTGGATGCAACTGATCGAGGCCGGCTACGAGAAGGACGCCGACGCGCTGGAAGCGGCGCAGAAGCAGGCCGAGGCCACCGCCCTGGTCGACCTGCAGCAGCGCCTGGCGCATCCCTTGCCCGGCACCACGTTGATCCGCAACGCGCGCGTGTTCGACAGCGAGCACGCCACGCTCGGCGCCGCCTCCGACGTGCTGCTGCGCGACGGCAAGATCGTCTCGGTGGCAGCCACCGGCGCCGCGCCGGCGAAGGCGCAGCAGGTGATCGACGCGCAGGGGCGGGTGCTGCTGCCCGGCCTGTTCGACATGCACGGGCATGTCGGCCGCTGGGACGGCGGCCTGCACCTGGCTGCCGGCGTCACCACGGTGCGCGACATGGGCAACGACAACGCCACGCTGCAGCAGGTGATGCAGGAAGAACGCGCCGGCCAGCTGCTGATGCCGAGCCTGGTCGCCTGCGGGTTCCTGGAGGGCGAGAGCCCGATGTCGGCGCGCAACGGCTTCGTGATCAGTACCCAGGCGCAGGCCAACGAGGCCGTCGACTGGTATGCGACGCACGGCTACGTCGGCATCAAGATCTACAACTCGTTCCCGCAGGCGCTGGTGCGCGACACCGCGGCCTACGCGCACGCCAAGGGCCTGCGCGTCAGCGGGCACATCCCCGTGCACATGCTCGCGCACGAGGCGGTGGAGCAGGGCTACGACGAGATCCAGCACATCAACCAGGTGCTGCTGAACTTCTACGCCACCCACGACACCGATACGCGCACGCTGGAGCGCTTCTACCTGCCGGCCAAGCGCACCGCCGACCTGGATTTCGACTCTGCGCCGGTGCAGGCCTTCGTGCAGGAGCTGGCCAAGCGGCAGACCGTGATCGATGCGACCGTGGCCACCTTCGACTTCATCCGCCAGCGCCCGGGGGAACTGTCGCAGGCCTACGCCGCGGTCGCCGAGCACCTGCCGCCGGACGTGCAGCGCGGGCTGCGCAGCGCCGAGTTCGACATTCCCGACGACGCCACCGCGGCGCTGTACACCCGGTCCTACGACAAGATGGTGGGCTTCGTCGGGCGCCTGTACCGGGCCGGCGTGCCGCTGGTGGCCGGCACCGACGCCACGCCCGGATTCACCCTGCAGCGCGAGATCGAACTGTACGTGCAGGCCGGGCTGACTCCGGCGCAGGCGCTGCAGGTGGCGACCTGGAACGGCGCCAAGTACTCGCGCACCCTGGACAGCCGCGGCTCGATCACCCCGGGCAAGCGCGCCGACCTGATCCTGGTCGACGGCGACCCGACCCGCGACATCGCCGACCTGCGCAAGGTCGCGCTGGTGGTCAAGCAGGGCACCGCCTACTACCCCAGCGAAGTGCATGCCGCGCTGGGCATCGAACCGTTCGCCGCGCCCGCGCGCATCGCCACCGTCGAGGATTGAATGGACACGCCGACCACCGCTTTCGCCTTCACCGCCACCGACATCGACGGCCGCCCGCAACCCTTGGCCGATTACGCGGGCAAAGTGCTGCTGATCGTCAACGTCGCCTCCAAGTGCGGCTTCACCCCGCAGTACGCCGGGCTGGAAGCGCTGTGGCGGCAGTACCGCGAACGCGGGCTGGTGGTGCTCGGCTTCCCGTGCGACCAGTTCGGCCACCAGGAACCCGGCGACGCCGAGGAGATCAAGCGGTTCTGCGCGCTGACCTACGAGGTCGACTTCCCGATGTTCGCCAAGGTGCAGGTCAACGGCGACGCGGCGCATCCGCTGTGGCAATGGCTCAAGCAGCAGAAATCGGGGCTGCTCGGCATCGCCGCGATCAAGTGGAACTTCAGCAAGTTCCTGGTCGGCCGCGACGGCCAGGTGCTGGCACGCTATGCGCCGACCGACAAGCCCGAAGCGCTGGCCGCGGACATCGAGCGCGCGCTGGGCTGAGTGCAAGCGGTGCGCGATGTGAGGGGCTTTTCTGTAGGAGCGACTTCAGCCGCGACAGGCTCTACGGAGAGCAACTGTCGCGGCTGAAGCCGCTCCTACAAAAGCGCGCCGCGGTTGGCCGGCGCAGGTATCGCGGTCGCCGGTTACTTCTCGACGAACGCCCGTTCGAACACGTAATGGCCCGGCGTGCCGATCCGCGAGGAGGCGACGAAGCCGCGCGCGTCCAGGGTCTGGCGCAGGTCGGCCAGCATCTGCGGGCTGCCGCAGATCATCGCCCGGTCGTGTTCCGGATCCAGCGGCGGCAGGCCCAGGGTCTGCTGCATCTGCCCGTTCTCGATCAGCTCGGTGAGGCGGCCGCGGTTGCGGAAGTCCTCGCGGGTCACCGCCGGGTAGTACAGCAGCTTCTCGCGGATCGTGTCGCCGAGGAACTCGTGCTGTGGCAACTCGTTCTCGAAGTAGTCGCGGTAGGCCAGGTCTTTTTCGAAGCGCACGCCGTGGGTCAGGATCACCTTGTCGAAACGCTCGTAGGTCTCCGGGTCCTTGATCACCGACAGCCACGGCGCCAGGCCGGTGCCGGTGCCGAGCAGGTACAGGTGCCGGCCCGGGTGCAGGTCGCTGATCAGCAGTGTGCCGGTGGGCTTCTTGCCGACCAGCACCGAGTCGCCCGGCTTGATGTGCTGCAGGCGCGAGGTCAGCGGGCCGTCCGGCACCTTGATGCTGAAGAACTCCAGCCGCTCTTCCCAGTTGGCGCTGGCGATGGAGTAGGCGCGCAGCAGCGGCCGCGTCTCCGTCTCCAGGCCGATCATCACGAACTGGCCGTTGTCGAAGCGGAAACCTTCGTTGCGGGTGGTGGTGAAGCTGAAGTAGTCGTCCGTCCAGTGACGGACTTCGAGCACCGTTTCGGGGCCAAAAGCAGAGGACATGCCGTTGATCGTTATGGGGAAGGAGCTGCGGCCATTCTACCCCATGTCGACTCAAATGAGAGGCGATCTCATTTGGGCCAGTCCATCCCGCCGCGCGTCACTTCGTGAACGACAGCTCGTAGGACAGGTACAGCGGCGCCTGCGGCGGGGCCAGCAGCGGGCGCTGGCGCAGAAAACGCTCCAGGCACAGCGCCAGCGGCGTGGTGCCGTTGCGCCAGCTCGCAGCGACGCTGCCGTCGGCCTGCAGCTGGACCACGATGGCGAACGGCGCGGTGTCCGGCCGCGGCGTGGCGCAACTGGCCACGCCCTCGTCCAGCGCCGCGCGTTGCAGCGCCTGCAGGCGCTCGGCCAACGCGCTAGGCAGCGCGGCCTCGTCGCGGTCGGCCAGCGCCTTGGCCGCGGCGTAGTCCGAGGGCGCGGGGACCGGGTCGGCCGCGGCAGCGGGGAACGCTACGGCGGCGGCGAGCAGGCAGGGCAGGAGGCGTCGCGGCATGGCGGGTCCGAAAGGGCAGGCGAGGCTCAACGATACCCAGCGGCCTGCAGTTCGAACAGCTCCGCGTAGCGCCCGCCCTGCGCCATCAGTTCGGCGTGGGTGCCGCTGGCCTCGATCTGGCCGCCGGCCAGGACCAGGATGCGGTCGGCCATGCGCACGCTGGAGAAGCGGTGCGAGATCAGCACCGCGGTGCGGTTGTCCGACAGTTCCTTGAAGCGCTGGAACACCTCGAACTCGCTGCGCGCGTCCAGCGCCGCGGTGGGCTCGTCGAGGATCATCACCTGCGCATCGCGCATGTAGGCGCGCGCAATCGCGATCTTCTGCCACTGCCCGCCGGACAGGTCCACGCCGGTCTTGAAGCGGCGTCCGATCAACTGCTCGTAGCCGTGCGGCAGGCCTTCGATCAGTTCGCTGGCCATCGCCCGCTGCGCGGCGGCACGGATCCGCGTCGTATCGGCCATCGAATCGACCCGGCCGACGCCGATGTTCTCGCCGGCGCTGAGGTGGTAGCGCACGAAGTCCTGGAAGATCACCCCCAGGTTGGCGCGCAGGTCGTCCAGGTCGTAGTCGCGCAGGTCGCGGCCATCGAGCAGGATGCGGCCCTCGTCCGGGTCGTACAGCCGCGCCAGCAGCTTGACCAGGGTGGTCTTGCCGGCGCCGTTCTCGCCGACCAGCGCCAGCACTTCGCCGGCGTGCAGGGCGAAGTCCAGGTGTCGCACCGCCCACTGCTCGGCGTCCGGATAGCGGAAGCCGACGTTCTCGAACACGAAGCCGCGCGCGATCGGCCGCGGCACCGGCACCGCGCCGGGCCGGGTGCGGATCTCCGGCACGATGCGGAAGAACGAATACAGGTCGTCCAGGTACAGCGCCTGCCCGGCCACCTGCGAAAAACCGATCAGCAGCCCCTCCAGCAACTGGCGCAGGCGCAGGAAACTGCCGGCCAGGAAGGTCAGGTCGCCGATGCTGAAATCGCCGCGCACCGTGCGCCAGGCGATGTAGCCGTAGGCGGCGTAGTAGCCCAGCGTACCCAGCGCCGCCAGCAGCGTGCCCCACAGCATGCGCTTGCGCGCCAGCGCGCGGTTGGCCTGGAAGAAGCGGTCGGCCAGCGCGCGGTAGCGCCCGATCAGGAAGCTGTGCAGATTGAAGATCTTCACTTCCTTGGCGGTCTCGACGCTGGCGCCGACCTGGCGCAGGTAGTCGAGCTGGCGCCGCTCGGCGGTCCACTGGAAGTTCAGCGAATAGCCCAGCGCGTTGAAATGCGCCTCGCCGACGAACGCCGGGATCAGCGCCACGGCCAGCAGCAGCATCAGCCACGGCGCATAGACCACCAGGCCGATCGCGAAGCTGACCACCGTGATCGCGTCCTGCACCTGGCCGAACAGCTGGCTCATCAGGTTCATCCGGCCCATGGTCTGGCGCCGCGCGCGGTCGAGCTTGTCCTGCTGCTCCGGGTCTTCGAAATCCTCCAGGTCCAGCTGCGCGGCATGCTCCATCAGCTGCACACTGGTGACGTTGTTGAACAGCTCCGACAGCAGCGTGTCCGCATAGCTCACCAGCCGCCCGAGCAGGTCCGAGCCGATCGCCAGCGCCAGTTCCAGCGCCAGCAGTTCCAGCAACCGCTGCAGCCGCCCGCTGGCCAGCGCCTCGCCGAACGAGGTGAAGCCGGGCGACTGCCCGACCAGATGGATCGCCTCGTCGATGATCAGCTTGCCGATGTACAGCGAGGCCACCGGGATCAGCGCGCGCAGCACGCGCAGGCCGATGCTGGTCAGGGTCAGCCAGCGGCTGGTCTGCCAGATCTGGCGCAGGAACGGCGGCAGGTTGCGCATCGCGTCGAAGCGCTCGCGCAGGCTGGGGCCGGTGCGGGACGCGGCGGGCGCGGCACCGTGGGAAGGGGGAGAGGAGGCCATCGGTGCATTGTGCCGGGGCCGGGCGTGCGCGGGGAGTGTTTGGGCGGCGCGCAGAACTCAAGTCGGCGCGCGGGAGTGAGGGCTGGTCCGCGGTTGCGCCTGTCTGCGCTGCATTGGGCTTGGTCGGCAAGGCCCGTCGCGACTGAAGTCGCTCCCACAATGGGCTTGCCGAACGACTGCTACCACTCAGGCGACCCGCGATACTCCGGCGACGGCTGGCGGTGCCGGAATACTGTGGTCCACTGGCCAGACCTGTCGGCTTCGCTGTGGGAGCGACTTCAGTCGCGACGGGCCTTGCCGACCGTGTCCGCGTCTCAACCGATCGCCCTGGGCCAGCCGGCGCCGCCCCTATCGGAAAAAGCGCCGATCCAGCCTCACTCGTCCAGCCGCAGGGTCAGGCACTTGGCCGCGCCGCCGGCCTTGAGGAATTCGTCCAGCGGGGTCTGCACCACGCGGTAGCCGATTCGGGCCAGGGCCGCGCACAGTGCGGGCGAGGCGCGGTTGAGCAGCAGGTGCTGGTCAAGGTCCACCGCGTTGCAGGCGAAGGCGAGGGCATCGGCCTCGCTCACCGCAATGCGCCGTGCAGGCGGGATGCGGCGGGCGATCGCCTGCTGGGCGTAGTCGTCGAACGCGGCCGGGTAGTACAGCAGGTAGCCGTCGCGCAGCGGGCAGAAGCAGGTGTCCAGGTGATAGAAGCGCGGATCGACCAGGCGCAGCGGGATCACCTCGATGTCCAGCAGCGCGGCCAGTGCGTGCGCGGCGGCCAGGTCGCTGCGATGGCCGTGGCCCATCCACAAGCGGCGCGCGCCCCGGTCCAGCAGCGCATCGCCGGCGCCTTCGAAGCGCAGGTGCTCGGGCAGCATGCGGATGCGCAAGCCGGCGCGGCGGCACCAGTCGGCGAACAGCGCCTCCTCGCCGCGGCGCTCGGCATGGCGGAAACGGCTGGGCACGAAGCTGTCGCCGAGGACTAAGCCGGCGTTGGCGCTGAACACCATGTCGGGCAGGCCGGCGGCCGGAGCGATGCGCTCGACCCGGGCACCGGCCGCTTCGGCCGCGGCGACCAGCGCGTCCCATTGCGCCTGCGCGCGTTCGCGGCTGGCCGCGTGCACGTTGCCTTCCATCCATGGGTTGATCACGTAGTCCACCGCGAAGTGCTGCGGCGCGCACATCAGCAGGCGGTGGCCGTCGCGGGCGGTGGCCGGGGCCTGTGGCGCCGGTTCGGCCAGGGCCAGGTCCGCCTCGTCCTCGACTGCCGCACCCGCCAGGAATTTCTCGGTCATGCCCGCCTCGCTGTGCGCTGGTGATGCGCAGACGCTAGCGATGGCGTGTTGCGGAGACATGTCTGGGGCCGAGATCGGGAATTCGGGATTCGGGATTGCAGGGGCGCTGCAGCTGTGATGCGGCGGGGCGTACCGGCGGGAACCGGTACGCCGTTGCGCTTACGGCATGGCCGGTTGCAGGCCGACGCCGAGCCGGTTCCAGGCATTGATCAGCGCGATCGCCATGGTCAGCGCGCTGATGCCCTGCGCATCGAAATGCGCGGCCAGCGCGTCGTAGCACGCGTCCGCCGGCGCGCCGCCGGGCAGGGTGGTCAGCGCTTCGGCCCAGGCCAGCGCGGCGCGTTCGCGGGCGTCGAAGAAGCGGCTCTCGCGCCAGCCGGCCACGGTGTCGAGCTTGCGCGGCTCCACGCCGGCCTTGCGCAAGGCGGTGGCGTGCATGTCGATGCAGTAGCTGCAGCCGTTGAGCTGGGAGACGCGCAGGAACACCAGTTCGGCCAGTTCGGGGCCGAGCACGCCCTCGTGCACCTGCTGGCTGGCGCTCAGCAGGGCGCGGAAGGCGACGGGTTCGTGGCGGGTGTAGTCGATGCGATGGAAATGCACGTGCGTTGCTCCATGACGGCCGCAATGGCCGCCTTCGCAACAAGGACGCACCACGGTGCGCTGTCGTGACACCGCGCCGTGCGGGCTGCACGTCCGTCGCTGGCGGCGGCCGGCCCAAGTGACCTGCCAACCGCACCCTGGCCGACACCGCCATGCCACTTGTCCCGCCTGCGCTGCCGGTCAGCCGCGCGCGGCCAGCGCCGGCAGCTTGTCCGGATTCATCAGCGTCAGCACCTCGACGATGCGCTCGCCTTCGATCACCACCAGCACCGCCGAATGCAGCCGCGTGCCGCTGAAGCGCAGGATCGCCGGCTCGCCGTTGACCGTGCCGATCCGCGCCTGCAGGTCCAGGCCGCGCCGCGACACCGCCCAGTACAGCCGCGCGATGCGTTCGGCGCCGAGCAGCGGCCGCAGCGTGGCGGTGACCTTGCCGCCGCCGTCGGACAGCATCCGCGCGTTGGCGTCGAGCAGGGCCACGATCGCGTCGCGGTCGCCCTGCTGCGAGGCGTGCATGAAGCGCTCCAGCAGCTGCCGGTGGCGTTCCGGCGCCACCGCGAAGCGCGGCCGGCCGGCGGCGAGCCGTTCGCGCGCGCGGTGCACCAGCTGCCGGCAGTTGGCTTCGGCATGCCCGAGCAGTTGCCCGATCTGCGCGTAGTCGTAGTCGAACGCCTCCTTCAGCAGATACGCGGCGCGCTCGTCCGGGCCCAGCCGTTCCAGCAGCGCCAGGAACGCCACCGACACCTGCTCGGCGCGCGCATGGCGCTCGGCCGGATCGGCGTCCTCGGCGATCTCCAGCGGCTCGGGCAGCCACGGGCCGGTGTAGTGGACGCGGGCGCTGCGCGCAGCGCGCAGCCGGTCCAGCCCGAGCCGGGTGGTGGCGGTCACCAGCCAGGCTTCGGGATCGCGGATCGCGGCATGGTCGCTGGACTGCCAGCGCAGCCAGGCGTCCTGCAGCACGTCCTCGGCGTCCTGGCGGCTGCCGAGCAGGCGGTAGGCCAGGCCGAACAGCCTGGGACGCTGGGATTCGAAGGTCGGATCGGGGCTCATGGCGACCAGGACGGAACAGGGCGTGCCGGCGTGACAGCGGGCGAGGCGGCCACTTTGCCCTAAAATGGACCGGTTTCCCCCTCGCCAGCCGTAGAGCCAGCCGTGACCTCGATCAAGCAGGAAGACCTCATCCAGTCCGTCGCCGACGCGCTGCAGTACATCAGCTATTACCACCCGGTCGACTACATCAAGAACCTGGCCGCCGCCTACGAGCGCGAGCAGTCGCCCGCGGCCAAGGACGCGATCGCGCAGATCCTGATCAACTCGCGCATGTGCGCCGAAGGTCACCGCCCGATCTGCCAGGACACCGGCATCGTCACCGTGTTCCTCGAGATCGGCATGAACGTGCGCTGGGACGACGCCACGATGGGCGTGGAGGACATGGTCAACGAGGGCGTGCGCCGCGCCTACAACCATCCGGACAACAAGCTGCGCGCCAGCGTGCTGGCCGATCCGGCCGGCAAGCGCGCCAACACCAAGGACAACACCCCGGCGGTGGTCAACACCAAGATCGTGCCGGGCGACCATCTCGAGGTGATCGTCGCGGCCAAGGGCGGCGGTTCGGAGGCCAAGAGCAAGTTCGCCATGCTCAATCCGTCCGATTCCATCGTCGACTGGGTGCTCAAGACCGTGCCGACCATGGGCGCCGGCTGGTGCCCGCCGGGCATGCTCGGCATCGGCATCGGCGGCACCGCCGAGAAGGCGATGCTGCTGGCCAAGGAAGCGTTGATGGAGCCGATCGACATCGTCGACCTGCAGGCGCGCGGCGCGTCCAATCGCGCCGAGGAACTGCGCCTGGAGCTGTACGAGAAGGTCAACGCGCTGGGCATCGGCGCGCAGGGCCTGGGCGGCCTGACCACGGTGCTGGACATCAAGGTCAAGGACTACCCGACCCACGCCGCCAACCTGCCGGTGGCGCTGATTCCCAACTGCGCCGCCACCCGCCACGCCCACTTCACCCTGGACGGCAGCGGCCCGGTGATGCTGGAGCCGCCGTCGCTGGAAGACTGGCCCAAGCTCACCTACAACCCGAGCAACGCGCGCCGGGTCAACCTGGACACCATCACCCGCGAAGAAGTCGCCAGCTTCAAGCCGGGCGAGGTGGTCCTGCTCAATGGCAAGCTGCTGACCGGCCGCGATGCCGCGCACAAGCGCATGATCGACATGCTCAACCGCGGCGAGAAACTCCCGGTCGATTTCACCAACCGCTTTATCTATTACGTCGGCCCGGTCGACCCGGTGCGCGACGAAGTGGTGGGCCCGGCCGGCCCGACCACCGCCACGCGCATGGACAAGTTCACCCGGCAGATGCTGGAGCAGACCGGCCTGCTGGGCATGGTCGGCAAGTCCGAGCGCGGCGATGCGGCGATCGACGCGATCCGCGACAACAAGGCCGTTTACCTGATGGCGGTCGGCGGCTCGGCCTATCTGGTGTCCAAGGCGATCAAGGCCTCGCGCGTGCTGGCGTTCGAGGACCTGGGCATGGAGGCGATCTACGAGTTCGAGGTCAAGGACATGCCGGTGACGGTGGCGGTGGATTCCAGCGGCGAGTCGGTGCACAAGACCGGCCCGCGCGAATGGCAGTCGCGCATCGGCAAGATCCCGGTGGTGGTCGAACCGGCCTGAGCCGGCGGCAGATGGACGTCGGCGCAACGCCGGCGTCCGCGTGCTGGCCTTGCGCCGGCGGCGCATCGATAATCGGCGCTGGCTTCGCATCCTTGGGGAAAGCGCCGTGTCCATCGTCCTGTACGGCTCGCCGAGCACCGCCTCCTTCGTCGTCCACTGGTTGCTGATCGAACTGCAGGTCGATTTCGAGCTGCGCATGCTCGATTTCGACCGCCGGGAACAGAAAAGCCCCGAGTATCTGGCGCTCAACCCGCAGGGGCGGGTGCCGACATTGGTGCTGGATGGGCAGGTGCTGACCGAATCGGTCGCCATCGCCATGCACCTGGCCGACCTGTATCCGCGCGCCGGTCTGGTACCGCCGACGGGGACCCCAGAGCGCGCGTCGTACTACCGCTGGATGCTGTTCTGCGCCTACACCCTGATGCCGGCCTATCGCGACTGGTTCTATCCCGACGAACCGGCCGGTGCCGACAATGCCGAACGCGTGCGCGTCAGCGCCCGTGCGTCCCTGGAACACGCGTGGGACGAGGTCGCGACACATCTGCAGCAACACGGGCCGTACCTGCTGGGCGAACACTGCAGCGCCGCCGATTTTGTGCTGACCATGCTGATGCGCTGGTCGCGCAACATGCCGCGGCCCAGCGATACCTGGCCGGCGCTGCAGGCGCACGCGCAGCGGATGAAGGCGCGTCCTGCGTTCCAGGAAACCTACCGCCGCGAAGGCCTGACCGACTGGACCTGAGCGCGGCGGCAGTGGCGCGCGGCGGCCGAGCGCCGCCGCGCTGTCAACGACTCAGTACCACTCCAGCAGCGACACGCCCAGGCCCACGTAGGTGGCGCGATGGTTGTAGTCGATCATGCTCTCGCCGTAGCCGTCGAACACCTGCACGTGGCCGCGCAGCAGGTTGCTGATCGGGAAGCCCCAGTCCAGCTGCACCGCGCCGTGCGAACGGTCGCCGCCGCGCAGCGAATGCCGCGCCATCAGCGAGATTTCGTGGCCGCCGCGGTTGTAGGTCAGGGTCGCGTCGCCGCGGCCCATGTAGTCCTCGATGTCCGGGTTGTTGTCCTGGCGGTCGCTTTCCGGGAGCCGGTACCACGGGCGCAGCACCAGCGCCCAGTTCTCGCGGTCCAGGCCGACGTTGAGGATCGCCCGGTTCCAGCTGCGCGAGAACGGATCGCTGCGGCCGTTGGACTGGTGGTTGAGCTGGATCCCGGTCATCCGCCCCTTCCAGCCGAACAGGCTGTAGTTGTTGCGGAACACCAGCGCCAGTTCCGGTTCGTAGTTGGTCTCGCGGAACGGCCGCGACTGCTCGCTGTTGTAGACCTGCCAGCGCGAACTCTGGGTATAGGCGCCCCACAGGTCGCCGTTGTCGCCGAAGATATTCTCCACGATCTTGGTCTTGAAGCTCAGCTGGAACTTGGCCTCGAGGCTGTCCAGCGGCTCGGCGGTGGTCACCGTGTTGTTCGGGTTCGGCGAGGACGGCATCTCGTTCTTCTTGCTGGTCCAGAACGCCGGCAGCAGGTACACCGGCTTGTAGGCGCGCAGCTGGAAGTTGCCCAGCTTGGAATCCTTGGCCAGCTCCCAGCGGCTGTCCAGCAGCGAGCCCTTGCCGGCGTTGGCGATGGTGGCGTCGTAGCGGTCGTCCTTGAACAGCGAGGCGGTGCGCTGGCGGGTGCGCTCGGCCAGGCCGGCGTCCTGCGGGATCGACGCATCCAGCTGCTGTTTCTGGGTTTCGCTGGCCATCTTCGCCGCCGCGTCGGCGGCCTGCGGATCGGCGACCCGGCGCGACAGCGCCTGGTCGTAGCAGGACAGGCGCGCGGCGTCGCTGGAAATGGCCACGCACGCTTCCGGCGAGGCGGGAGTGGGCATCACTTCCTGGGCGTGGGCCAGCGGCATGGCCGCCAAGGACAGCAGCAACAGGGGACGGGCCGGGCGATGGGACATGCAGGGTTCTCTCGGAAACGGGCGGCGCGGGCGGATGGTGCGCTGCCGATGGGAATGGCCGGGTGCGAAAATACAGGAAGCCGCCGCAACGGCGTCGTCACACGTTCATCGCGCGCCGCGAACGGCAGGGCGTCAGAACAGCCACGCCGCGGCGAACAGGCCGACCATCGCCAGCGCCAGGGCGAGCTTGGCGGCGGTGCCCAGGACGATCCCCAGCCAGGTGCCCAGACCGACCTTGGTCGCCTGCTGCAGCTGGCGGCCGTGCCAATACTCGCCGGCCAGCGCGCCGACGAAGGGACCGACGAACAGGCCGATCGGCATGAAGAACAGTCCCGCCACGCTGCCCAGCACCGAGCCCCACAGCGCCTTGCGGCTGGCGCCGACGCGCTTGGCGCCGAACACCGTGGCCAGGAAATCGACCAGGAACGACAGCAGGGTCAGCACCCCGAGCACCGTCAGCATCAGCCAGCCCACGCGCTGGAAGCCGTCCGCCCAGGCCGCCAGCAGCAATCCGGCGAACAGCAGCGGCATCCCCGGCAGGGCCGGCAGCACCACCCCCGCCAGCCCGAGGAACACCAGCAGCCCGGCGATCATGTAGTAGATGAACGTAGGATCCACGCGGCTCACTCCGGGGGTAATTTGGGGGTTGACAGGCGGGTCGTTTTTGCTGATTGCATTTTCATTTTGGCCGGGGTAAGTTTTCAGCCGCTGCGTTTGCAAAGGTCACCGTGAATCGTGGCCCGATGCGGTAGATCCAACGATCCGCTACAGCGTTATACCTCGCTTCCTCCTTGCAACCAGCCGCCAACCCCCGGCGTACCCACCCCTGAGACGTGTTCCAAGGAGTAAGTCCATGACTGACGGCAATCGCGAAAACGGCACCGTGAAGTGGTTCAACGATGCCAAGGGCTTCGGTTTCATCAGCCGCGAGAACGGCGAGGACGTGTTCGTGCACTTCCGCGCCATCCAGACCCAAGGCTTCAAGAGCCTGAAGGAAGGGCAGAAGGTCAGCTTCACCGTGGTGCAGGGCCAGAAGGGCCTGCAGGCCGACGCGGTGCAGCCGGTCTGAATCGGGCGCGGCGCTCCGGCGCGATCCCGGCGCCGTTGCCGCGCCCAGCAAAAAGGCCCGCACTGCGGGCCTTTTTGCATTGTGGCGCAGCGCGACAGCGCGGCGCTTAGCGCGGCACCACGCGGCCGTTGACCACCCGTACGTAGGTGTTCTCGCGCACCCCGGCCAGGTCGCGCTGATTGACCACGATCACCCGGCCGTCGTCCATCTTCACGTGCACATCGTAGGTGTCGCTGGTGACGTTCTTCTGGATCTGGTTGCCGGCCAGGGCGCCGGCCGCGGCGCCGGCGACCGCCGACACGTTCTGGTTGCCCTTGCTGCCGCCGGTATGGTCGGAAATCTCATGGCCGGCGACCGCGCCGACGATGCCGCCGAGGATCGCGCCAGTGGCGGTGGGCGCGGTGCGGCCGGAGGCGACCGTGTCGATGCGGGTGACGATGCCGCAGTCGGCGCAGCGGTTGTCCGAATAGCCGCGCGAGGGCTGGCTGTAGCCGCCGCCGCCACCGCCATAACCGCCGCTGGGAGACGTGGCGCAGCCGGCCAATGCCAGCACGGCGACGGCGCCGGTGGCCAACAGATGGATCTTCATGGGTGCTCTCCGGTGAATGGGCGGCAGGGCCGCGTTCGTTACGCATCCTGTCCGCCACCGTGTGAATGCAACGCCAATCGAGGCCGTATGCGCCCTGTCGCGCAAGTGTGGGGTCAGGGGGAATTCATCGAAAGCGCGATGGCGGTCAGCGGAAATCGCGATGGCAGGCGTCGCAGCCGTCGTCGATGCGCTGACTGAGCCGGTCGAGCGCGGCGCAGCTGTCGGGCACCGCGACCTGCGCCGCGTCCAGGGTGGCCCGCAGCGCGCTGGCGTGCTCTTGGAAGCGGCTGTCGTCGGCGAGGGTGGGGAAGGCGGTGTCCAGGTCGCCGCCGAGCAGGCGCAGCGTATGCACGCGCGCCTGCAGCTCGGCGGCACTGCAGCGGTGCTGTGCATGGCTGCGCTGCAGCAGCGCCAGCTGCCTGTCCATCACCTGCATCAGCGCGCGCGGGAACGGATCCTGTCGCGCCTGCACGGCGCGCATCGCCATCACCGTGGCGACCAGGCCGATCAGCACGCCGGCGATCAGCACGAACAGGTAACGGGAGGCGGTGGAGGCGGGCGGGCTGGCCATATGGCGGGCGTACGAGGCGAGAGCGCGATAGTACGCCGCGCGCGCCGCCACCGCGTGGCGCAGCCGCCGCCGTGTCGCCGCCGATGAAATAAACTGCGCGGATGAACGAACAATTGCGTGAGCGCTTCGCCGGCATCGACCGGCTGTACGGGCGCGGGACCATCGAGCGCCTTTCGCAGTGCCGGGTGGCGGTGGTGGGCATGGGCGGGGTCGGCTCGTGGGTGGTGGAGGCCCTGGCGCGCTCGGCGGTCGGGCATCTGACCCTGATCGACGCCGACGACATCTGCGTCTCCAACACCAACCGCCAGTTGCCGGCGCTGGAAGGGCAGTACGGGCGCAACAAGGCGCGGGCCATGGCCGAGCGCTGCGTGGCGATCAATCCGGCGATCGTGGCGACCGCGGTCGAGGCGTTCCTGACCCCGTCCAACATCGCCGAACTGCTCGGCAGCGGCTTCGACCTGGTCATCGACGCCTGCGACAGCTTCCGGGTCAAGGTCGAGACCATCGCCTGGTGCCGCCGGCGCAAGTTGCCGCTGCTGACCGTGGGCTCGGCCGGCGGGCGCACCGATCCGACCCTGGTGCGTATCCGCGACGTGTCGCGCACCGAGCACGACGCGATGCTGGCGCTGATCCGCAAGAAGCTGCGCAGCGAGTTCAACTTCCCCAAGAACCCGCAGCGCTACTTCGGCGTGCCGGCGGTGTACTCGCTGGAGAACGTGCGCTACCCGCAGGCCGACGGCAGCGTCTGCGGGCTGCGGCCGCAGCTGGGGCCGGACGCGGCGTTGAACCTGGACTGCGGCGCCGGGCTGGGCGCGGCCACCCACATCACCGGCGCGTTCGCCTTCGCCGCGGCCGGCAAGGCGCTGGAGATGCTGCTGAAGCCCAAGCGCGAGCAGCCGGCGCTGGCGACGGCGCTGGAAACAGAGCAGCGCTCGGATTGAGGTGCTTGGCCCATGGGCCTGGCGACCGGTTCGCCGTTACCAGCCTGACGGGAGGCCGTCGTCGTCGACGACGGAGATGTCGGTGCGCGCCCTGAGACAGGCGAAGAGAGTGGACAGATCGGCTTCGATGCTGGGCGGATGGGCGGTGATTTCCATGAAGATGCGCTCCCTTTCAAGGAACAGGCGCACGTCGTGGCTCCAGCTTCCCGGATGTCTGGGTTCCGTGCCCAGCAATCGAAACTGGATGTCGTCGCGGCACTCGGCAAACGTCTTCAGGCCGGCGATCTGCTGCCGTAGCGCGTCCAGGTTGGCCGCGCGCCAGTTGTCGTCTTTGAAAAGCAGCATGAACTCTGATGACATGGAGTGGCCGCCTTTTCAGGCTTGCTTTTCCAAGTAGAACGCGAGGTACCTCCTAGGCCTCTCCTGGAAGGCTCTTGCCTTGCCATATCGGTAGGCTTCGTCGAAGTACGCGCGGGCTTGCGCATATTCTTCCAGCTCGAAGTGCGCCATTCCCATGGCGATCAATGGGCCGGTGTCGATCTCCGATTCGCGGGCATGCAGCGACTTTTGCGCCCACTGCTTGGCGGCAGCGAAGTCGGCGCTGTCGAAATGCAGGTTGCAGAAGGAGCCGGTGATCCACGCCGACAACGGCGGCCATTCCAGCTTCGGCTCAGGCAGCAGGTCCCAGGCCTGCTGGTAAGCGGATCGGGCAGCTTCCGTGTCGCCGCGCTCGTCCAGCGCGTTGCCGGACTCCATGATGCCCATTATGTCTTTTGCCAGCTCGGGGTTGCCGTCTGCCAGGTCTTTCATGCATTACCCGTGCGAACGGTCGAGGTCGAGGTCGTCAGTATATGGACTGCGGATGTCCATGGCCTTGGCTGGTGACGCGCGTGTGCAGGTCTGGTATTTGATCGCAGAACGCATGACGCGAATGGCAAGGATGGATCCCTGCCTGTGTCGTGCTCACTACGGTTCCCTGTCGACACGCTCTTCGTAGTCCGCGGGTTCTGCATCGAGTGCGGCGGGCAGCCACTTGCCATTGCTTCTGTTGTAGCTGCGTGCCCTGTGCGGATGGCGCGCGACGATTGCGGAAATTTCCTTCTGCAAATCGCGCTCCTCCTGCCAGGTGCTGCCACATTCGCCGCAGCCCCAGAACGGCGGCGACTCGGTGTCGATCCAGTCGACCCATCCTGTGCATCGTGGAAGCGGGCAGCGATAGCTTGCCTCGTGCTCATGCGGCTTGATGCCTTCGGCCGCCGTGACGTACTGGGTGGAAGCGCCGCAGCGCAGGCACTCGATCATGATGAAGGCCTGGCCTTTCGCCGGCAACGGCAGGACGAAAGCATGCTGCTGCGCGTCCAGGTCGAAGTGCGCCTTGCACAGTTGGCACTGCGCTTTCGCTGTGGATTTCATATCTGTTTCCCTGCAGGGCGCCTGTCGCACGCCGCTCCACTTCCGAGCCGTCACGCTGGCACGGCACTCGCATCCAGCCCAAACAGCTGCTGCGCATTGCGCGTGGTCTGTTCGGCGATCTCGGCGGCGGGCTGGCCACGCAGCGCGGCGATCGTGTCCAGGACCGTACGCAGCCGCGCCGGTTCGTTGCGCTCGCCGCGGATGGAGGCATCGGGTTGGTCCGGTGCGTCGGTTTCCAGCAGCAACTGCTGCAACGGCATCTTGGCCGCCAACCGGCGCAGGCGCTGCGCGCGGTCGTAGGTCACCGGTCCGCCGAGGCCGATCAGGAAATCCAGCGACTGCAGTTGCCGCGCCTGTTCCGGACTGCCGGCGAAGCTGTGCACCACGCCGCGCAGGCGCCCGACCTTGCGGATCGCCAGGATCACCGCGTCCACTGCGCGCCGCGCGTGCACGATCACCGGCAGGTCGAATTCGCGCGCCAGTTGCAGCTGGCCGGCGAAATAGCGCTGCTGCTCGGCGTGGTCCAGCCCCTCGACGAAGAAGTCCAGGCCGCATTCGCCGATCGCGCATGGGCGTTCGCGCGCGATCCATTCGCCGAGCAACGGCAGGTGCTCGGGCCGGTGCTGGTCCAGGAACAGCGGATGCAGGCCATAGGCCGGATACAGGCTTGCGGCCGCCGCGCAGACATCGCGCAGTTTCGGCCAGGCTGCCGCGGTCACCGCGGGCACGATCTGCACGGCGACGCCCGCGGCCTGCGCGCGGGCGATCACCTCGGCGCGGTCGCCATCGAATTCGTCCGCGTCGAGATGGCAGTGGCTGTCGACCAGACGCATCGGCGGTCAGCGCCGCATGCGCCGCGCGCTGGACGCGATCGGTGCCGGCTCGGCGGGCGTGCGGGTCTTCCAGTTGGCCAGCAGCAAGGCGCCCAGGCCGAACACGATCTCGTCGAGGAACGGAATCGGGTCCGGCAGCAGGAGGCTCACCGCGAACAGGCCGGCGGTCACCTTGAACAGCGTCGGGTAGCGCAATTTGCCGGCCCAGCGCAGCAACGGCAGCATGATCGGGTTGGGCATGGACACTTCTCCGGCCGGTGGGTGAAAACGCTAACACGCCTTGATATGGCGCCTTCCCGGGCGCCGCACCAGATCGCGCGGCGGATTTTTGCTGAATAGGGAACGGATCGGTTCAGCTTCGGCATGGTAATCACAGCAGCGTAGACAACGCGGCCCAGAACCGCAGGAGAGCAACGATGAAGAGCAATACGACAACCATTCTGGTCGCGGCGGGTGCATTGCTGGCCGGCGGCGTGGCCACCGCGGCGTTCATGAACAACCGCGACAAGCAGGAATTCGCCGGCAGCGGCGACGTGCGTCCGGCCGCGGACAGCACCGCCGGTGACGCGGTCGCCGGCAACGGCGTCGGCGGCAAGCTGGAATACGCCGACGTGGTCCGGGTCGATCCGATCACGCAGAAAGAGCAACGCTATGCCGAGGTGATCGGCACCGAGCCGCTGCGCGAGACCTCCACCACCACCACCCCGCGCGAGGTCTGCAACGACGTGGTGGTGCAGGAGCGCCTGCCCGAGCGCGACGGCAACGTCGGCGGCACCGTGGTCGGTGCGGTGGTCGGCGGCCTGCTCGGCAACCAGGTTGGCGGCGGCAACGGGCGCAAGGCCGCCACCGCGGCCGGCGCGGTGGCCGGTGGCTTCATCGGCAACCGGGTCGACCGCAACCATGTCGGCGGCCGCGTGGTCGACCGCACCGAGCGCCAGTGCCACACCGAGAACAGCACCGCCCAGTCGTCGCGGATCACCGGCTACAACGTGACCTACCGCAACGACGACGGCACCACCGGCACCATGCGCATGGACAGCAAGCCGGGCAGCCGCATCGCGATGGGCAAGGACGACGTGGTCAAGGGCTACGATGTCACCTACCGCTACGACGGCCAGGAAAAGACCGTGCGCATGGACGACAAGCCCAGCAGCGACCGCCTGCCGGTGCTCGACGGGCGCCTGGTCACGCAGACCGCGTCGGCCAGCGACGTGATCAGCCAGCGCTGAACGACACGCGGCAACCGCGAGCGAAGGCCGGCCCTGTGCCGGCCTTCGCTTTTTCCGGATGGCGTGGACGCCGATACAATGCGGCTTCCGCCCGTCCGAGTCCCGCCATGCCGTTGCCTTGCGACGATCTGTTCAACGTGGCTTCGCTGCTCAGCGAAGAGGAGCGCGCGATCCAGCAGGCGGTGGCACGCTTCGTCGACGCCAGGGTGCTGCCGATCATCGGCGCGGCGTTCGACCAGGCGCGGTTTCCGGCCGAACTGGTGCCGGAACTGGCGCAGCTGGGCCTGCTCGGCGCCACGCTGCCGCCGGCCGACGGCGGCGCCGGACTCAATGCGGTGTGCTATGGCCTGATCTGCCAGGAACTGGAACGCGGCGACAGCGGCATGCGCAGCTTCGTCAGCGTGCAGTCCTCGCTGTGCATGTATCCGATCCATGCCTACGGCAGCCAGGCGCAGCGGCAACGCTGGCTGCCGGCGATGGCCGCCGGCACCGCGATCGGCTGCTTCGGCCTGACCGAGGCGCAGGGCGGTTCCGATCCGGCGGCGATGCAGACCCGCGCGGTGCGCGATGGCGACGGCTGGCGCCTGAGCGGCAGCAAGATGTGGATCACCAACGGCAGCCTGGCCGACGTGGCGATCGTGTGGGCGCAGACCGAGGACGGCGTGCAGGGCTTCCTGGTCGAGGCCGGCACCCCCGGCTTCGGCGTGCAGGACATCGCGCACAAGATGAGCCTGCGCGCCTCGGTGACCTCGGCGCTGTTCCTGGACGACGTGCGCCTGTCCGATGCGCAGCGGCTGCCGGGCGCGCGCGGGTTGAAGGGGCCGCTGGGCTGCCTGACCCAGGCCCGCTACGGCATCAGCTGGGGCGCGATCGGCGCGGCCATCGCCTGCCTGCGCGAGGCGCTGGCCTATGCCAGCGAGCGCGTCCTGTTCGGGCGGCCGCTGGCGGCCACGCAGAGCGCGCAGATCAAGCTGGCCGACATGGCCCGGCGCATCGCCGCCGCGCAATTGCTGGCGCTGCAGCTGGGCCGGCTCAAGGATGCCGGCGCGTTGCAGCCGGCGCAGGTGTCGCTGGCCAAGTGGAACAACGTGCGCATGGCGCTGGACATCGCCCGCGAATGCCGCGACCTGCTCGGCGCCGCCGGCATCACCACCGAATACGGCGCCATCCGCCATGCCTTGAACCTGGAATCGGTGATCACCTACGAAGGCACCGAGACCGTGCACCAACTGGTGGTCGGCCGCGAGCTGACCGGCATCAATGCGTTCTGAGCGGCCGCGCCGGCGCCCTGGCGCGGCCGCAGCGACCAAGCGAGAGGAGGCGAGGGCATGAGCGTTTTCGATCTGCGAGTGGAAACCGAACGTTTGCTGCTGCGCCCGCCGAGCGCGGCGGATTTCGAGGACTTCGCGCGTTTCACCGCCGATGCCGAGGCGATGCAGCATCTGGGCGGCGTGCAATCGCCGCCGGTGGCCTGGCGCAGCCTGGCGGCCCTGGTCGGCAGCTGGCAGTTGCAGGGGTTCTCGATGTTCTCGGTGATCGAGAAGTGCAGCGGGCGGTGGATCGGCCGGATCGGGCCGTGGCAGCCGCATGGCTGGC
The DNA here is from genome assembly GCF_025666195.1 of Xanthomonas sp. CFBP 8443. Lineage (NCBI taxonomy): Bacteria > Pseudomonadati > Pseudomonadota > Gammaproteobacteria > Lysobacterales > Lysobacteraceae > Xanthomonas > Xanthomonas sp. CFBP 8443. The sequence goes on along the minus strand of NZ_CP102592.1, from coordinate 3,022,127 downwards.
CGGGCACGGAGGTGGGCTGGTCGATCGCGCGTTCGCATTGGGGCCACGGCTATGCGCCGGAGGCGGCGCGCGCGGCGATCGACTGGGCGTTCGCGCAGCTGGGCTGGACCGAGGTGATCCACACCATCGCCGCCGACAACGCCAATTCCAAGGTGGTGGCGGCCAAGCTCGGCTCGCGCTACCTGCGCCAGGATCGCCTGCCCGAGCCGTTGCAGGCGCACGAGGTGGAGGTCTGGGGACAGTCGCGCGCGGACTGGCAGGCGCGGCGCTGAGCGGCATGCGCGGCGTTCTGGACATTGCGACCGGCGACAGGAACCGATGATGGCCTTCGAACGTTTTCCGCTGACCGTGTACGGCATGGCGCTGTCCGGCAACTGCTACAAGGTGCGGCTGCTGCTGGACCAGCTCGGCTGCGGCTATCGCTGGGTCGAGGTCGACAGCGCCAATGGCGAAACCCGCACGCCGCAGTACCTGGCCAAGAATCCCAACGGCAAGGTGCCGCTGCTCGAGCGCGAGGACGGGCGCGTGCTGGCCGAGTCCAACGCGATCCTGTGCTGGCTTGCCGAGGGCACGGCCTACCTGCCGAGCGATGCCTGGCAGCGCGCGCAGGCGCTGAGCTGGCTGTTCTTCGAGCAGTACAGCCACGAGCCGTACGTGGCGGTGGCGCGCTTCGTGCGCGGCTGGACCGCCGCCGATTCGCCGCGCCGCGCCGAGCTGCCGCGGCTGCATGCGGCCGCGGCGCAGGCGCTGGCGGTGATGGAGCGGCACCTGCAGGCGCAGGCCTGGTTCACCGGCCCCGACTACGGCGTCGCCGATATCGCGCTGTTCGCCTATACCCATTGCGCCGAGGATGGCGGCATCGTGCTGGATGCCTATCCGCGCCTGTGCGACTGGCTGCAGCGGGTGCGCGCCACGCCAGGCTTCGTCGCCTTGCCGCCGCTGCCGGCCGAGGTGCTGGCGCGGCTGGCGCACCGCGACGCGTGAGGGCCGCGTTCACCTGGCCGCGCCGCGCGGGCGGCTAGGCTGCAAGCCCGGAACCGTCAGGAGCACGCCATGAGCCAGTACCGTATCGCCGTCTTCGTCGGCAGCCTGCGCAAGGAGTCGTTCAACCGGCGCCTGGCCCTGGCGCTGGAGAAACTCGCCGGCGACCGGGCGCGCTTCGAGTACGTGGAGATCGGCAACCTGCCGCTGTACGACCAGGACCAGGACCACGACTACCCGGAGCAGGGCAAGCGGCTCAAGACCCAGGTCAACGACGCCGATGCGGTGCTGTTCGTCACCCCCGAGTACAACCGCTCGATCCCCGGCGTGCTCAAGAACGCGATCGACCTGGGCTCGCGGCCCTATGGCGAGAACGCGTTCTCCGGCAAGCCGGCGGCGGTGTGCGGAGTGTCGCCCGGCACGCTCGGCACCGCGCTGGCGCAGCAGCACCTGCGCAACGTGCTGGCCTACCTGGACATGCCGGTGCTGGGCCAGCCGGAGGTGTTCGTGCAGTTCCAGGAGGGGCTGATCGAGGCCGACGGCAGCATCGGCAACGAAGACACGCGCAAGTTCCTGCAGGGCTTCGTCGACAAGTTCATCGCCTGGATCGACGAACTGCAGGCCTGACCGCCGGCGCAGGCGCGCCGCGCGAGGGCGCAGGCGAAGGCTGCCGCGGCGGTCGCAGCCGGCGCGACGCGGCGCGGCGACACTGCCGCTGCGGCCGTCGGCGAAGCGTTGCGCGGCGGGGCTCGGACGCAGTTCTCAACGGGTTGTCCACAGACTTGTCCCTAGCCGCGCCGCGCCGCGCTGACTAAGATGCCCGACCGGGTCGCGCCGTCGGTGCCGCCCGCCGACCGCGTCCCCCCAAACAGAGATATCCAGCCCATGTCCGCCCGTCCCGGCTACCGCGGCGACCGCAAAAGCGAGCGTGGCGAACGCAGCGAACCGCGCATCGACCAGCTGCGCGTGCCGCCGCATTCGATCGAGGCCGAACAGGCCGTGCTCGGCGGCCTGATGCTGGCGCCCGACGCCTACGACCGGGTCAACGACCAGCTCACCGACAACGATTTCTATCGGCGCGACCACCAGCTGATCTACCGCGCGATCCGCGAGCTGGCCGAGAAGGGCCGCCCGTTCGATGCGGTGACGCTGGGCGAATGGTTCGAATCGCAGGGCAAGCTGGAGATGGTCGGCGACGGCGCCTACCTGATCGAGCTGGCCAGCACCACGCCGTCGGCGGCCAACATCGCCGCCTACGCCGAGATCGTGCGCGACAAGGCGGTGCTGCGGCAGCTGATCGAGGTCGGCACCAACATCGTCAACGACGGCTTCCAGCCGGAAGGGCGCGAGAGCGCGGAACTGCTGGCCACCGCCGAGAAGGCGGTGTTCAAGATCGCCGAGGCCGGCGCGCGCGGGCGCAGCGACTTCGTGGCCATGCCCGGCGCGTTGAAGGACGCGTTCGAGGAGTTGCGCAGCCGTTTCGAGAACGGCGGCAACATCACCGGCCTGCCGACCGGCTACACCGATTTCGACGCGATGACCGCCGGCCTGCAGCCGACCGATCTGATCATCCTGGCCGCGCGTCCGGCGATGGGCAAGACCACCCTGGCGCTGAACATCGCCGAGTACGCCGCGATCAAATCGAAGAAGGCGGTGGCGGTGTTCTCGATGGAAATGTCGGCCTCGCAGCTGGCGATGCGCCTGATCTCCTCCAACGGCCGCATCAATGCGCAGCGCCTGCGCACCGGCCAGCTCGAGGACGAGGACTGGGCGCGGGTCACCGGCGCGATCAAGATGCTGAAGGAAACCAAGATCTTCATCGACGACACGCCGGGCGTGTCGCCGGAGGTGCTGCGTTCCAAGGCGCGACGGCTCAAGCGCGAGCACGATCTGGGGCTGATCGTGATCGACTACCTGCAGCTGATGTCGGTGCCCGGCAACAGCGAGAACCGCGCCACCGAGATCTCCGAGATCTCGCGTTCGCTCAAGGGCCTGGCCAAGGAACTGGGCGTGCCGGTGATCGCGCTGTCGCAGCTCAACCGCTCGCTGGAAACGCGTACCGACAAGCGCCCGGTGATGGCCGACCTGCGCGAATCCGGCGCGATCGAGCAGGACGCGGACATGATCGTGTTCATCTACCGCGACGACTACTACAACAAGGAAAATTCGCCGGACAAGGGCCTGGCCGAGATCATCATCGGCAAGCACCGCGGCGGCCCCACCGGGTCGTGCAAGCTCAAGTTCTTCGGCGAATACACCCGCTTCGACAATCTGGCGCACGACTCGGTGGGCGCGTTCGAATAAGCGCCACCGGCGCCACCGCCATGCCGGTCGCGATTGCTGCATTGCGGTAGATCCTGCGGCGATGTACGTGTTCATCCAAGCGTAGCGATACCTCTGTCACAGAGCGCCACGACCGCGCTCAACAGCCATGCGTGATGGTCGATACCGGAAGGACCCATCCGGAGATCCCACGCCATGTCGTTGGTCGTCACCCAAGCGGAAACCTCCGAACGCGACGCCGTCGCCGCGGTCGCGTCCTTGCGCGCGCAGCTCGGCGCCGCGCCGCTGGACGCCGTGCTGCTGTTCTGCGATGCCGAATACGACCTGGAGGCGCTGGGCCCGGCGATCAAGGCCGGTTTCGACTGCCCGGTGATCGGGTGCACGGCCGCCGGCCAGGTCGGCGCGCGCGGGTTCCAGAGCGACGGCATCCTGGTCGCCGGGCTGCGCGGCGGCGTGCTGCAGGCGCAGCCGTTGCTGATCGCGCCGCTGAGCGACCTGCAGGCGCAGGTGGCGGTGGTCGCCGAGGCGGTGCAGGCGGCGACCGTGGACAAGGCCGGGCAGTGCTTCTCGCTGCTGCTGGTCGATGGCCTGTCCACCTGCGAGGAATACCTGGCCGCGGCGCTGTACCGGATGATCGGCAACGTGCCGCTGCTCGGCGGCTCGGCCGGCGACAACCTGCGTTTCGAGCGCACCCAGGTCTACTACGACGGCCGCTTCCTGACCGATGCGGCGGTGCTGACCCTGTTCCACTCGAAGCACCCGTTCGTGGTGTTCAAGCTGCAGCATTTCGTCGCCAGCGAGGTCGAGCTGGTGGTCACCGAGGCCGACCCGGAGCGGCGGCTGATCCGCGAGATCAACGGCGAGCCGGCGGCGCTGGCCTACGCCGAGGCGATCGGGGTGCCGCTGGAGGCGCTGGATCCGCATGTGTTCTCCACCTACCCGCTGCTGCTGACGCTGAGCGGCGAGCCCTACGTGCGCTCGATCCTGCGCGTCAACGAGGACCTGTCGCTGACCTGCTACTGCGCGGTGGAGGAGGGCATGGTGGTCGCGGTCGGCAAGGCGGTGGATGTGATGGAGACGCTGCAGCAGGCGTTTGCCGAGGTGCACGAGGCGGTGCCCGATCCGGCGCTGGTGATCGGCTGCGACTGCATCCTGCGCCGCCTGGAATTCGGCCAGTCGCAGATGCAGCCGCAGGTCGGCGCGTTCATGGCGCAGCAGCGCGTGTTCGGCTTTTCCACCTATGGCGAACAGTTCAACGGGCTGCACGTCAACCAGACCTTCACCGGCGTGGCGATCGGGAGATGAGCATGAGCGCAGACGCAACGACGGTGGCGGCCACGGTGGGCGCCTCGGCCACTGGCTTCGAGAGCGGCGATGCGGTGCTGGTGGCCGAACTGCGCCGGCAACTGGCCGCGCGCGACAAGGTGATCGCGGTGCTGAAGAAACGCGTCGCCGCGCGCGACGATGCGGTGGCCTCGCCGCTGGCGACGCTGCAGCAGAACATCGCGCTGGGCAAGGTGGTGGCGCTGAAGACCCATGAACTGAACCGCGAGCGCCAGGAACTGGAACAGGCGCTGGCCGACCTGGGCAAGGCGCAGGTGGCGCTGCTGCAGGCGCAGAAGATGGAGTCGATCGGCCAGCTCGCCGCCGGCATCGCCCACGAGATCAACACGCCGGCGCAGTACGTGAGCGACAACCTGGCGTTCGTGTGCAAGGCCAAGCAGGTTCTCGACCATGTGTTCGACATGACCTTCGGCATCGTCGATGCGGCGCGTGCGCAGGGCGTGGCGCCGGAGTTGGTCGCCGCGCTCGACGCGCAGGTCAAATCGTCCAAGTTCCAGTACCTGCGCAAGCAGACGCCCGAGGCGCTGCAGCAGTCGCTGGAGGGGGTGGAGCGCATCACCAAGATCGTCGGCGCGATGAAGCGCTTCTCGCATCCGTCGGCCGGCGAGAAGGAACCGGTGGACCTGCGCGAACTGGTCGCCACCACCATCACCGTCGCCCGCAACGAATGGAAGTACGTGGCCGAGATCGAGACCGATTTCGCCGACGACGTGCCGCTGGTGCCGTGCCTGCGCGACGAGATCGGCCAAGTGCTGTTGAACCTGGTGGTCAACGCGGCGCATGCGATCGGCGACACGCTGGTGCCGGGCGAGCGCGAGCAGGGCCGGATCCGCATCGTCCTGCGCCGTGCCGGCGACAGCCACGTGGATCTGTGCGTCGGCGACGACGGCCCAGGCATTCCCGAGGCGATCCGCACCAAGGTGTTCGATCCGTTCTTCACCACCAAGCCGGTCGGCAAGGGCACCGGCCAGGGCCTGGCAATCGCCTATTCGACGGTGGTGGAAAAGCACCAGGGCCGGATCTTCTTCGAACCCTCGGCGGACCAGCGCGGCACCACGTTCGTGGTGCGGCTGCCGTTGAACGCAGTGGCGGGCTGAGCGATGCGCGTGCTGTTCGTGGACGACGAGAAGCAGGTCCTGGCCGGGCTGGAACGCACCATGTTCATGGCCGACCGCGACTGGGACGTGGCCTTCGCCGGCAGCGGCGCCGAAGCGCTGGTCGCGCTGCAGGCGCAACCGGCCGACGTGGTGGTCTCGGACATGCGCATGCCGATGATGGACGGTGCCGAACTGCTGCGCCGGGTGCGCGACAGCTGCCCGCGCACCATCCGCATCATCCTGTCCGGGCATACCGAGCAGGAAGCTGCGCTGCGTTCGCTGGATGTGGCCCATCAGTTCCTGGCCAAGCCCTGCGAGGGCGACGCGCTGATCGAGGCGATCGACCGCGCGGTGGCGCTGCAGCTGCTGCTGGACGATCCGGCGGTGCAGGCGGTGGCCGGACGCATCGGCGGGCTGCCGTCGGCGCCGCGCATGTTCGCCCAGCTCAACCGCCTGCTCGGCGACCCCGCCGCCGGCGTGGCGCAGGTGGCGGCGGTGGTGGAAGGCGATCCGGCGCTGGCGGCAAAAGTGTTGCAGCTGGCCAATTGCGCGTTCTTCGGCAACGGCCATCGGGTCGCCGAGATCAAGGACGCGGTCAACCGCATCGGCATCGGCCTGCTGCGCACGCTGGTGCTGGCCAGCGAAGTGTTCCACAGCGGCGCCGGCGATTCGGCCGACGCGCTGCGCGCCGATGCGGTGCGCGCCTCGCGATTGGCGGCAGTGGTCGGCAAGGGCCATGCCGCCGCGGACGTGGTGACCACCGCGGCGCTGCTGGCCAACATCGGTGCGCTGCTGCCGGACATTACGCAGCTGTGCCGCGACGCCGACCCGCAGGGCCGTGGGTTCCCGTCGCATGCGGAGATCGGCGCCTACCTGCTCGGCGTATGGGGGCTGCCCGGGGCGATCGTCGAGGCGGTCGCCCATCACCGCGCGCCGGGCCGGGTCGAGCACCGCCAGTTCGACGCGGTCGGCGTGGTGCACGTGGCGGTGGCGCTGGCGCATGGCGCGGAGCCGGACGAAGAATATCTGCGGTCGATGGGCGTGGCCGCGCAGCTGCCACAGTGGCAGGCGGCGTGCGCGCAGATTCGCGAAGCGGAGTGCGTGTCATGAGCGAACCGGAGCTGCCGCGCATCCTGTGCGTGGACGACGAACCCAACCTGCTGGCCGCGCTGGAGCGCAACCTGTTCGGCCAGTTCGACGTGGTCACCGCCGACGGCGGCGAGGCCGGGCTGGCCGCGATCGCCGCAGGCCCGCCATTTGCGGCCATCGTGTCGGACATGCGCATGCCCGGCATGGACGGCGCCGCGTTCCTGGCCGCGGCGCGTGCCCGCGCGCCGGACAGCGTGCGCCTGCTGCTGACCGGGCAGGCCGATGCGACCTCGGCGATCGCCGCAATCAACCAGGGGGCGATCTTCCGCTTCCTGTGCAAGCCGTGCCCGACCGAGGAACTGGTCGCCGCGCTGGAGCAGGCGGTGGCGCTGCACCGGGCCACGCTGCTGGAGCGCGAACTGCTGGAAACCACGCTGGCCGGCACCACGCGCATGCTCACCGAGGTGCTGTCGATGGTCGCGCCCTGGGCGTTCCAGCGTTCGGCGCAGCTGCAGGCCTGCGTGCGCCACGTCACCGACAAGCTGCCGTGGCCGAACCGCTGGATGGTGGAAGTGGCCGCGGCGCTGAGCCACATCGGCTGCGTCAGCGTGCCCGGCGACATCGTGCAGCGCGAGATCGCCGGCGACGCGCTGTCCGAGGAAGAACAGAAGCTGATCGACGGCCACCCGCTGGTCGCGCACCGCTTGCTGACGGCGATCCCGCGCATGCAGGCGGTGGCCGAGATCGTGCGCTACCAGGCGCTGCCGCCGCCGGCCGACGCCGCGCCGGACGTGGTCCGCGGCGCGCAGCTGCTGCGCGCCTCGCTGCTGCTGGTGCGCGGGCTGGCGCGCAAGCTGCCGCTGGCGCACGCGGTGCAGGAGCTGCGCAAGGCCGAGCCGCCGCTGCCGCGCGGATTGATCGACGCGTTCGCCGACCTGCAGCTCAATACCAGCAGCGGCATCCGCAAGGCCAAGGTCTGCGATCTGGTGCCGGGCTGGCGTCTGGAACAGGACGTGGTGTCCAAGCGCGGCATGATGCTGCTGGCGCACGGCACCGAACTGAGCCTCACCTCGATCCTGGCCTTGCGCAACCTGCAGGCGGCCGGAGCCATCGTCGAGCCGCTGCTGATCAGCTACGGCAGCGCGGAACAGACCGGCGCACCGGTCGCCGCCTAGCCGGCCGGGACGCCCTTGCCGCGCCGCGCGCGCTCACGCCGGCTGCGCGGCGGCCCCGCGTATTCTTGCGGGTCCTTTTTCCGGCCTGTCTTGCGCATGAGCTACGCCATCGTCTGGTTCCGGCGCGACCTGCGCCTGCAAGACCAGCCCGCGCTGCACGCGGCGCTGGCCGCCGGACACACGCCCGTGCCGGTGTACCTGCACAGTCCCGGCGACGAGGGCGCCTGGGCCGCCGGCGCGGCCTCGCTGAGCTGGCTGCAGCGCTCGCTGGCCGCGCTCGATGCGCAACTGCGCGCGCTGGGATCGCGGCTGATCCTGCGCCAGGGCCCGGCCGAGCGCGTGCTGCGCGAACTGGTCGCCGAATGCGGCGCGGTGGCGGTGTACTGGAACCGCCGCTACGAGCCGGCCACGCAGCCGCGCGACGCCCGGCTCAAGCGCGAGCTGCGCGAGCAGGGCCTGGAGGTGCACAGCCACAACGGCGCGCTGCTGTTCGAGCCGTGGCAGCTGGCGACCCAGCAGGGCGGGCCGTACAAGGTGTTCACGCCGTTCTGGCGCAGCGCCCTGCGCCAATGGCAGCTGCCGGCGCTGCTGCCCGCACCGACGACCCTGCCGCCACCGCCGCAGGCGCTGCGCAGCGAGCCGCTGCAGCGGCTCGGCCTGGCGCCGGCGCGCGACTGGGACCGCGGCTTCTGGGACGTGTGGCAACCGGGCGAAGCGGGCGCGCACGAAGCCCTGGAGGTGTTCCTCGACGGCGCCCTGCGCGACTACATCGAAGGCCGCGACCGTCCCGACCAGGTCGGCACCTCGCGCCTGTCGCCGCACCTGCATTTCGGCGAGATCGCACCGTGGCGGATCGTCGCCGAACTGGAACGGCAGCGCCGCGCCGCCACCGGTGCGGCGATCGACGGCTACATCCGCCAGCTCGGCTGGCGCGACTTCGCCCATCACCTGCTGCACCATTTTCCGAGCACGCCCGAGCACAACCTCAATCCGCGCTTCGACCGGTTCCGCTGGGCCACGCCGGATCCGGCGCAGCTGCAGGCCTGGCAGCGCGGCCGCACCGGCGTGCCGATCGTCGATGCCGGGCTGCGCGAGCTGTGGCACACCGGTTGGATGCACAACCGGGTGCGGATGATCGTCGCCAGCTACCTGTGCAAGCACCTGCGCGTGCACTGGTCCGAAGGCGCGCGCTGGTTCTGGGACACGCTGGTCGATGCCGACCTGGCCAACAACACGCTCGGCTGGCAATGGGTGGCCGGGACCGGGGCCGACGCCGCGCCGTATTTCCGCGTGTTCAATCCGGTGACGCAGGCGCAGAAGTTCGATCCGCAGGGCCGCTACATCGTGCGCTGGGTGCCGGAGCTGGCGGCGCTGCCGGCGGCCGAGCGCTTCGCGCCGTGGCTGTCGCCGCAGCGCCTGGCCGTCAGCGCGCCGCGCTATCCGCGGCAGCCGATCGTGGACCTGGCCGCCGGGCGCGACGCCGCGCTGGCCGCGTATCGCGCGACCGGCGGCGCGGCCTGAGCGCGGCTCGCATGCATCGCCGCCGCCTCGGCGGGCGTCGCGCCGCGGGGTGAACCGCGGCAGCGCGGCGGAGGCGCCGCGATTGACGCCCTTCGCCGCGCCATGATTCACTCCGGCCACGCACAGGGAGCATGCATGGCCACCAGCACAGCCCGCCGCAAGCCGCGGCGCGAACCGATGTCGCGTGTGGATACCGCCTGGTTGCGGATGGAGCGGCCGACCAATCCGATGATGATCACCGGCGTGCTGATGCTCGACGAGCCGCTGTCGCTGGCGCAGTTCAAGCAACTGGTGCGCAAGCGTTTCCTGTCGTTCCCGCGCTTCCAGCACAAGCCGGTGGACACCGCGACCGGCGCCTACTGGCAGCACGACGACGACTTCGATCTGGACTGGCACGTGCGCCTGACCGCCTTGCCTGGGCGCGGCGGCAAGAAGGCGCTGGAGCGCTTCGCCGGGCAGATGGCGTCCACGCCCTTGGACAAGACCAAGCCGCTGTGGCAGTTCCATCTGATCGAACGCTACGAAGGCGGTTCGGCGCTGGTGGCGCGCATCCACCACAGCTACGCCGACGGCATCGCGCTGGTGCAGGTGCTGCTGTCGCTGACCGATACGCAGCGCGTGCCGGAGCCCGCCGCGCAGCTGGGCCGCGCCTGGCTCAAGGACGACGGCAAGGAAGTGGTGCGCCGGGTCGGCGCCATCGACCGCTACCTGAAACTGGGCGGGCGCATGCTCGACAAGGGCCGCGAGATGTACCAGGACCCGAACCTGGCGCAGATGCTGGCCAAGGAAGGCGGCCTGATCGGCCGCGAACTGGCCAATGCGCTGCTGCTGTCCGACGATCCGCCGACGCTGCTGCGCGGGCGCCTGGGCGTCAGCAAGCGGGTGGCCTGGGCCGAACCGCTGGACCTGGACGAAGTGAAGGCGGTCGGACGCGCCTGCGACTGCACGGTCAACGACGTGCTGATGGCGACGATGGCCGGCGCCCTGCGCGACTACATGCTCGAGCGCGGCGAACAGCTGGACGGGGTGACCCTGCGCGCCACGGTGCCGGTCAACCTGCGGCCGCTGGAACACGCGCGCAAGCTCGGCAACCATTTCGGGCTGGTGTTCCTGGACCTGCCGGTCGGCGAGGCCAATCCGGTGCGGCGCCTGCAGCGCGTCGCCGAATCGATGCAACAGCTCAAGCAGTCGCGCCAGGCGATGGTGGTGTTCGGACTGCTGGCCGCGGTCGGTATGGCGCCGGCCGCGCTGCAGTCGCTGGCGCTGGACCTGTTCAGCCGCAAGGCGACCACGGTGGCGACCAACGTGCCGGGGCCGCAGCAGCCGCTGTACCTGGCCGGCAGCGGCGTGCGCGAGATGATGTTCTGGGTGCCGCAGACCGGCTCGATCGGGGTCGGCGTGTCGATCATGAGCTACAACCACCGCGTGCACTTCGGCCTGATCGGCGACGCGCGGCTGATTCCGGACCCGGATGCGGTGATGCGCCGGATCGGCGCCGAATTCGAGAAGCTGCTGTACCTGGCGCTGATGGGCGACTGGGAGCATCCGCTGCGCGCGGCGGACGCGGACGCGTTGCTGCCGCTTTCCTGAACGGGGCCGCATCCGCGCGCTGCGCGGGCCGTTTCGTTCATGCTGGTCTCGCAGGCCGCTGTTTATGCTTGCTCCCACTTCAATTCAGGTTCGGGAGAGAGCGATGAAACGCACCGTCATCCAAGGCATTTCCGTGGCGCTGGCCAGCGCACTGGTGTTGTCCGCCTGCGCCACCGGCGGTTCCTATGTGCAGCGCGACCAGTACGGCAATCAGACCGAGCAGCAGAACCGCACCGGCCGCGGCGCGCTGATCGGCACCGCGGTCGGCGTCGCCGCCGGCCTGCTCAGCGGCAGCAGCGCCACCGAGCGCCGCCAGCACGCGATGATCGGCGCCGGCATCGGCGCGCTCAGCGGCGCGGCGATCGGCAACTACCAGGACCGCCAGGAGCGCGCGCTGCGCGAGCGCACCGCCAACACCGGCATCGACGTGCGCCGCGACGGCGACAACATCACCTTGAACCTGCCCGACGGCATCACCTTCGACTTCAACCAGTCCACGCTCAAGCCGCAGTTCTATTCGGCGCTCAACGGCGTGGCTTCGACCCTGGGCGAATACAACCAGACCATGATCGAAGTGGTCGGGCATACCGACAGCATCGGCAGCGATGCGGTCAACCAGCGCCTGTCCGAGCAGCGCGCCGCCTCGGTGGCCGCCTACCTGACCGCGCAGGGCGTGCAGCGCGAGCGCATCGAGACGCTGGGCGCCGGCAAGAAGTACCCGATCGCCGACAACAACACCGAGGCCGGGCGCGCGCAGAACCGCCGCGTCGAGATCCGCGTGGTGCCGTTGCGTTCCTGAGCACGGCCACACCCGGTAAAACGCGAACGGGCCGCATGCAGCGGCCCGTTCGCGTTTCTGGCTCGGCCCGCGCAGAGCAGCGGGCGAGGATTGATCGTTGCAAGCGGCTGCGGCGGCGCAAGGCCGCTGCGCAGCGCCAGCGTCAGACCAGCGCTTCTTCTTCCAGTTCCGGCGCCGGTTCGGTGTCCGGCACCGGCACCGGCACGGTGGCCACTTGCGGCAGCGGCAGCGACTGGGTATTCATCGCCACGCCGCTGCACAGGGTGAACTCGGCGCCGCTGTCGGCCTGTTGCGTGGCCAGCTTGGCCGGGCACTGCGCCAGCATGTAGTTGACGTCGAAGTTGAGCTTGTCGACCAGGAAATCGACGAAGGCGCGCACCTTCGGCGACAGCATGCGCCCGCCCGGGAACACCGCGTTGAAATCCAGGTCCGGGCCGACCCAGCCGCCGAGCACGCGCCGCGCCTTGCCGGCCTCGATCAGCGGCTTGATCGTCGCATCGCTGGCCAGCACCAGGCCTTCGCCGCAGACCAGCCCGCCGATCAGCGCGGCCGAATCGTTGGCGACCAGGATCGGCTGGATCGCGAACTCGCCGCTCTGCTTGCCGTTGCGCAGCGGCCAGCTGAGCCGGTTGTTGCCGTTGCGGCCGTTGCTCAGCGCCAGCGTGCGGTGATGCTGCAGGTCGTCCGGGTGCAGCGGCTCGCCGTGGCGCTCGATGTAGTACGGACTGGCGAACACCTGGGTGCGGAAGGTGGCCAGCTTGCGCGCGACCATGGTCGAATCCAGCAGCGCGCCCATGTGCAGGGCCACGTCCACGCCCTCGGCGATCGGATCGACCTTGTCGCTGGTCATGACCATTTCCAGGCGCACTTCCGGGTGCTGCTTGTGGAATTCGCCCAGGATTGGCGCGACCCAGGAAATGCCGGCGGAGTAGGGCACGCTGAAACGCAGCCAGCCGCGCGGGCCGGCCTGCAGCTGCCCGACCGCGCTCTCGGCTTCCTCCAGCTCGCGGGCGATGCGCTGGCAATGCTCGTGATAGACCGCGCCGGCCTCGGTCAGCCCGAGGCGGCGCGTGGTCCGGTGCAGCAGGCGTGCGCCCAGCCGCGCCTCCAGGTCCTGCACCTTGCGGCTGACGGTGGTCTTGGGCAGGCCGAGCGCATTGGCCGCGGCGATGAAGCTGCCTTGCTCGACCACCTTGACGAAGATCAGGGTGTCGTTCAGATCGTGGGTCATGGCGGAGTTCCTGGAGGGTGGAGACGATTGGACCGGTGACGGGACGATTATTCCCCTTAATTCGGACTAATCAAGTGCGGCTTTGACGCCTAATTTGTACGCATTCGCCGCCACCCAGGCCATTTGCTCATGCTGTTGCGCACTCTGTTCCAGTTTTTCGTGGGCGCCCGTCGTCCGGATAGCCTCGATGGTACGCCCATCGACGCGCTGGAAACCGGTTATCTCAAGGCATTTCGCGAATTCACCCCGCCGCCGCGCAGCCAGAGCGGCAGCTCGATGCAGTTGGGCCAGCGCGGCAGCGGCCGGCTGGGCCGTATTGGGATTATCCCGTCAACGGGAGTAAAAGTCCCGTGAGCGGGACGTTGGACCCGGAGGTCCTGGTCCTCGGCGGCACCGGCACCGTCGGCCTCGGCGTGGTCCGCGCACTGCTCGAGGCCGGTAGCCCGGTGCTGGCGGTGGCGCGCGACCGTGGCCGCCTGCGCGCGCTGCGCGACCGCTACAGCGACGAACCGGCGCTGGACGTGCTGCAGGGCTCGGTCGCCAACGATGCCGGCGCCGCGACCCTGGCCGCGGCGGTGGCGCAACGGCCGCGGCCGCTGGCCGGCGTGGTCGCCAGCCTCGGGAGCCCGCTGCGCTGCGGGCGCCTGCTGGACCAGCCGCTGACCGCGCTGCGCCGGCGCCTGGACAGCGACCTGCTGCCGCACCTGGCCGCGGCCCGGCACCTGCTGCCGTTGCTGGCGCAGGCCGAGCGCGGCGGCCGCTACATCCTGCTCGGCAGTCCGTGCGCGCTGCGCGCCTGGGCCGGGCATGGCGACAGTTCGGTGGCGTCGGCGGCGATCCGCATGCTCGCCCAGGTCCTGCACGAAGAGGCCAAGCCGCTGGGCGTGCGCGTGCAATTGCTGTCGCTGACCCATCCGGTCTGCCGCAGCGAATCCGGCGCCGACGACTGCCCGGAGTGGTTCACCACGCTCAGCGTGGGCCGCGCCGCGGTGTCGCTGCTCGCCGACGGCGGCACGCCCGGCCAGGCCGTGGTCGATATCGACAAACACCAGTACGCGCATCCACGCACCTCGTTGATGACCGCATCGCATTTTTCTCCCTCCACTCACGAGGTCTCTCCATGAACCCGATTCCGATGTCCCTCCATTCCCCATCGCGCGCCCTGCGCCCGCTGGCGATCGCGCTGCTGGCCGTGGCCCTGGCCGCCTGCGGCAGCAAGGCCGACGGGCAGGGCGCGCCGCCGCCGCCGTCGGTCAGCGTCGCGCCCGCCCTGCAGAAAGAAATCAGCCAGTGGGACGAGTTCAGCGGCCGCGTCGAGGCGGTCGAGCATGTCGACCTGCGGCCGCGCGTGTCCGGCTACATCGACAAGGTCAACTACGTCGAAGGCCAGGAAGTGAAGAAGGGCGACGTGCTGTTCACCATCGACGCGCGCAGCTACCGCGCCGAGCTGGCGCGCGCCAACGCCGAACTGGCGCGGGCGCGGACCCAGGCCAAGCTCAGCGGCAGCGAAGCGGCCCGTGCCAAGAAGTTGTCCGACCAGCAGGCGATCTCCACCGAGAGCTGGGAGCAGCGCCACGCCGCCTCCGAACAGGCCCAGGCCGACGTGCTCGCCGCGCAGGCCGCGGTCGACACCGCGCGCCTGAACCTGGAATGGACCCAGGTGCGCGCGCCAATCGACGGCCATGCCGGCCGCGCCCAGGTCACCGCCGGCAACCTGGTCAGCGCCGGCGACAGCGCCAGCGTGCTGACCACGCTGGTATCGCTGGACAAGGTGCACGTGTACTTCGACGCCGACGAAGGCACCTTCCTGCGCTACGCGCAGATGGCGCGCAAGGGCGAACGGCCGAGCGAGCGCGACGGGCAGCTGCCGGTGCAGGTCGGGTTGGTCGGCGAGGACGGGTTCCCGCATGCCGGCAAGGTCGATTTCCTCGACAACCAGATCACCCGCAGCACCGGCACCATCCGCGTCCGCGCCCTGCTCGACAACGCCGATCGCAGCTTCACCCCGGGCCTGTTCGCGCGCGTGCGCCTGCTCGGCAGCGGCCGCTTCAATGCGCTGCTGATCGACGACCGGTCGGTGCTGACCGACCAGGATCGCAAGTACGTCTACGTGGTCGACAAGGACGGCAAGGCGCAGCGCCGCGACGTGCAGCTGGGGCGCGATGCCGAAGGCCTGCGCATCGTGCTGAGCGGACTCAACCCCGGCGACCGGGTCATCGTCGACGGGGTGCAGAAAGTGTTCATGCCGGGCATGCCGGTGCAGGCCAAGACCGTGGCCCTGGCCACGGCGACGCCGGCTGCCGCACGCAAGGCCGTCGCCCTCGACTGAGTCGCCCCGACTGACGCCAGGGGCGCGCGCAGCGTCGTAGACCGGTCGCGCTGGCGGCCGGTGCTTGCCGGCCGGGCCACCGTTGTGGCCCGGCGTCGCCGCCGCTTTGCCCGCATTCCTGTTCGGCCATCCGTTTCACCTTAGTTTCCAGGACCACCACCCATGGACTTTTCCAGATTCTTCATCGACCGGCCGATCTTCGCGGCCGTGTTGTCGATCGTCATCTTCGCCGCGGGACTGATCGCGATCCCGATGCTGCCCATCGGCGAATACCCCGACGTGGTACCGCCTTCGGTGGTGGTGCGCACGGTGTATCCGGGCGCCAACCCCAAGGTCATCGCCGAAACCGTCGCCACTCCGCTGGAAGAGGCGATCAACGGCGTCGAGGGCATGATGTACCTCAAGTCGGTGGCCGGCTCCGACGGCGTGCTGCAGATGACCATCACCTTCCGCCCGGGCATCGACGCCGACGATGCCGCGGTCAAGGTGCAGAACCGCGTGGCCCAGGCGCAGGCGCGCCTGCCCGAGGACGTGCGCCGGCAGGGCGTGACCACGCAGAAGCAGTCGCCGACCTTCCTGATGGTCGTGCACCTGACCTCGCCGAAGGGCAAGTACGACACGCTGTACCTGCGCAACTACGCGCGGCTGCACGTCAAGGACGCGCTGGCGCGAATCCAGGGCGTGGGCGACGCGCAGGTGTTCGGCGGCGGCGACTACGCGATGCGCGCCTGGCTCGACCCGGAACGCATCGCCGCGCGCGGCCTCACCGCCAGCGACGTGGTCACCGCGATGCGCGAGCAGAACGTGCAGGTCTCGGCCGGCCAGCTCGGCGCCGAGCCGATGCCCGACAGCAAGTTCCTGACCCTGATCAACGCGCAGGGCCGCCTGCGCAGCGAGCGGGAGTTCGGCGACATCGTGCTCAAGACCGGGGTCGAGGGCGAGAGCGTGCGCCTGGCCGACGTCGCGCGCCTGGAGCTGGGCGCCGGCGACTACACGCTGCGCTCGCAGCTGGACGGCAAGAACGCGGTCGGCATCGGCATCTTCCAAGCGCCGGGCGCCAATGCGCTGGAGATCCGCGACCAAGTGATCGCGTCGATGGACGAGCTCACCAAGCAGTTCCCGGCCGACGTCAAGTACGAGGCGGTGTACGACACCACGATCTTCGTGCGCGACTCGATCACCGCCGTGGTGCATACCTTGCTGGAAGCGGTGCTGCTGGTGGTGCTGGTGGTGATCCTGTTCCTGCAGACCTGGCGCGCCTCGATCATTCCGCTGATCGCGGTGCCGGTGTCGATCGTGGGCACCTTCGCCGCACTGTACGTGCTGGGCTTCTCGATCAACACGCTGACCCTGTTCGGGCTGGTGCTGGCGATCGGCATCGTGGTCGATGACGCGATCGTGGTGGTGGAGAACGTCGAGCGCAACATCGAGGAAGGGCTGGCGCCGCTGGCCGCGGCGCACCAGGCGATGCGCGAGGTGTCCGGTCCGATCGTCGCGATCGCGCTGGTGCTGTGCGCGGTGTTCGTGCCGATGGCGTTCCTGTCCGGCGTGACCGGCCAGTTCTACAAGCAGTTCGCGGTGACCATCGCCATTTCCACGGTGATCTCGGCGATCAACTCGCTGACCCTGTCGCCGGCGCTGGCCGCGCGCCTGCTGAAGGCGCACGACGCGCCCAAGGACGCTCCGTCGCGGCTGATGGACCGCCTGTTCGGCGGCTGGCTGTTCCGCCCGTTCAACCGCTTCTTCAACCGCAGTTCCGATCGTTACCAGGGCAGCGTGTCGCGGATCCTCGGCCGGCGCGGCGTGGTGTTCGTGGTCTACCTCGGCCTGCTGGTGGTCACCGGCGTGATGTTCAAGGCGGTGCCGGCCGGTTTCATCCCGACTCAGGACAAGATGTACCTGATCGCTGGCGTCAAGCTGCCCGAGGGCGCCTCGCTCGAACGCACCGACGCGATGCTGCGCAAGGTCACCACCATCGCCATGCAGACCGAAGGCGTGGAGCATGCGATCTCGTTCCCCGGCCTGAACGCGCTGCAGTTCACCAATACGCCCAATACCGGCGTGGTGTTCCTGACCCTGAAGCCGTTCGCTAACCGCCACCGCACTGCGCTGGAGATCAACGCCGAAATCAACCAGCGCATCTCCCAGCTGGGCGAGGGCATGGCCTTCGCGTTCATGCCGCCGCCGATCCTGGGCCTGGGCAACGGCAACGGCTACCAGCTGTTTATCGAGGACCGCGCCAACCTGGGCTACGGCGCACTGCAGAACGCGGTCAACGCGATGCAGGGCGCGGTGGCGCAGACCCCGGGCATGAGCTATCCGATCGGCACCTACCAGGCCAACGTGCCGCAGCTGGACGCGGAAGTCGACCGGGTCAAGGCCAAGGCGCAGGGCGTGGCCCTGACCGATCTGTTTGATACGTTGCAGACCTATCTGGGCTCGACCTACGTCAACGACTTCAACCAGTTCGGCCGCACCTGGCAGGTGATCGCCCAGGCCGATGCGCCGTTCCGCGAGAGCGTGGAGGACATCGCGCGGCTGCGCACCCGCAACGCCGCCGGCGAAATGGTGCCGATCGGCTCGATGGTGACGGTCAAGCAGTCGTTCGGCCCTGACCCGGTGCTGCGCTACAACGGGTATCCGGCGGCCGACCTGGCCGGTGAAGCGGATGCGCGCATGCTGTCCTCGGCCGAAGCGATGGCCAAGATCACCCAGATCGCCAAGCAGGTGCTGCCCAACGGCATGGAGATCGAGTGGACCGATCTGAGCTATCAGCAGGCCACCCAGGGCAACGCGGCGATGGTGGTGTTCCCGCTGGCGGTGCTGCTGGCGTTCCTGGTGCTCGCGGCGCTGTACGAAAGCTGGACGCTGCCGTTGGCGGTGATCCTGATCGTGCCGATGACGCTGCTGTCGGCGCTGTTCGGGGTGTGGTTGACCGGCGGCGACAACAACGTGTTCGTGCAGGTCGGCCTGGTGGTGCTGATGGGCCTGGCGTGCAAGAACGCGATCCTGATCGTCGAGTTCGCCCGCGAACTGGAGCTGCAGGGCAAGGGCATCGTGGAATCGGCGCTGCAGGCCTGCCGCCTGCGTCTGCGCCCGATCGTGATGACCTCGATCGCGTTCATCGCCGGCACCGTGCCGCTGGTGTTCTCGCATGGCGCCGGCGCCGAAGTGCGCTCGGCCACCGGCATCACGGTGTTCGCCGGCATGCTCGGCGTGACCCTGTTCGGCCTGTTCCTCACCCCGGTGTTCTATGTCGCCCTGCGCAAGCTGGCCGGGCGTCCGCTGGTGTCGCATGCGCCGGCGCACGCCGCCGATGCGCCGGCCCACGGCTGATCCATCCATTCCCCCTTTTAGGAAATCCGCATGACCACGACCCAGAAAATCGCCCTTGTCACGGGCGCCACCCGCGGCATCGGCCTGCATACCGTGCGCCAGCTGGCCGAGGCCGGCGTGCACACGCTGCTGGCCGGCCGCGATTCCACCCGCGCCAGCGCCGCCGCCCTGGAACTGCAGGGCGAAGGCCTGCCGGTGGAAGCGCTGACCCTGGATGTGACTGACGACGCCAGCATCGCCGCCGCGGTGGCCGCCGTGCAGGCGCGTCACGGGCGGCTCGACATCCTGGTCAACAACGCCGGCATCATCGTCGACGACTTCAAGCTGGCGGTCTCGCAGCAGAGCCTGCAGACCTGGCGCACGACCTTCGACACCAACGTGTTCGGCCTGATCGCGGTGACCCAGGCGTTCCTGCCGCTGCTGCGCGCCGCGCCGGCCGCGCGCATCGTCAATGTGTCCAGCCTGCTCGGCTCGGTCACGCTGCACAGCCAGCCCGGCTCGCCGATCTACGACTTCAAGGTGCCGGCCTACAACGTCTCCAAGAGCGCGGTCAACGCGTGGACCGTGCAGTTGGCCTACGAGTTGCGCGACACCCCGATCAAGGTCAACACCATCCATCCCGGCTACGTGAAGACCGACATGAACGCCGGCGAAGGCGAGCTGGAAGTGGCCGACGGCGCGCGCAGCAGCGTGATGATGGCGCTGCTCGATGCCGACGGCCCGACCGGCAGCTACACCCACGTGGGCCAGGTGCTGCCATGGTGATCCGCCCCGCGATCGGCGCGCTGGCGTTGGCGCTGCTCAGCGCCTGCGCCAGCGTCGGCCCCAACTACCGTGCGCCCGAACAGGCGCCGGTGACGCTGCAGGGCGCGGCGGCACCGGTGTTCGCGACCACGTCGCCGGTGGCGTCGTGGTGGGCGCAGTTCGACGACCCGGTGCTGGAGCAACTGGTGCACGAGAGCCTGGTCGCCAATCTCGACCTGCGCATCGCCCTGTCGCGGGTGCACGAAGCGCGCGCGGTGTTTGCCGAGCGGCGCCTGGACCAGGCGCCGCACGTCACCGCCGGCGGCGACTACAGCCGCGGCAAGGCGCCGGACGCGAACGCCGGCGGCGCGCGCGTGCTGACCGAAAGCTACAGCCTGGGCTTCGATGCCGGCTGGGAGCTGGACCTGTTCGGACGCCAGCGCCGTGCCAGCGAGGCGGCGCGTGCCGACCTGGAAGCTGAGCAGGCCGGCATGGCCGATGCGCAGGTGACGGTGGCCGCGGAAGTGGCGCGCAACTACTTCGAACTGCGTGGCGCGCAGAAGCGCATCGCGGTGGCGCGCACCACGCTGGACAACCTGCGCGACACCCAGCGCCTGACCGAGACCCGCCTGCAACTGGGCGCCGGCAGCGAGCTGGACGTGCAGAGCAGCCGCGCCCGGCTGAAGGCGATCGAGGCCGACATCCCGTTGCTGGAAGTCAGCGAAGCGCAGGCCCGGCATCGCCTGGCGGTGCTGCTGGGACGCACTCCCGGCGCACTGGACGAGCTGCTGGCGCCACGCGCGACGCCGGCCTACGCCCGTGCCTTGCCGCTGGGCGATACCACCCAGTTGCTGCGCCGGCGCCCCGACGTGCGCATCGCCGAGCGCCGATTGGCGGCATCGACGGCGCGGGTCGGCGTGGCCACCGCCGATCTGTTCCCGCGGATCAGCCTCAGCGGCTTCGTCGGCTTCCTGTCCGGCGATGCCGGCTCGCTGCTGCAGGGCAGCAGCAAGGCCTGGTCGCTGACCCCGTCGATCAGCTGGGCGGCGTTCGATTTCGGCACCGTGCGGGCGCGGCTGCGCGCCAGCGAGGCGCAGGCCGACGGCGCCGCCGCCGACTACGAGAAGGCGGTGCTCGGCGCGCTGGAAGACACCGAGAACGCCTTGACCGCCTACGCCAAGCAGCAGGCGCGGCTGGCGATCGTGGTCGATCAGGCGCAAGCGGCGCGGCGCGCCGCAACTTTGGCGGAGATCAGCTATCGCGAAGGCTCGGAGGATTTCCTGACCCTGCTCGACACCCAGCGCACGCAACTGGCCGCCGACGATGCCCTGGCCGAGGCCGAGGCATCGGTGAACGTCGGCGTGGTGCGGGTGTACAAGGCGCTCGGCGGCTGGGGCCAGGATGCGGTGTTGCCGCAGGACGTGGCGCTGGCGCCGCTGCCGGCGCCGGCTTCGCGCTGATCGCGGCCTGACGGCAGGCGAGGGCGCTGCGGCCGGAATGCCGCAGCGCCCGCTACGCCAGAAGCGGCGCGCGTGGCCGCAACATCGGCTGCATGTCGCTGCGTCACCGCGACGCATACCGGCGACACGCTGCCTGCGCCCGCACGGCGCGGCCGCTCACTCCTGTTTCTGCAGCGACTGCTCGTGGACCAGATCCTCGGCCACCACGTACGTGTCGCGGCCGCCGTTCTTGGCCTGGTACAGCGCCGCGTCGGCGCGCGAGAACCAATCTTGCCAGTGCAGCTCGTCGCACAGCATGGCCGCGCCGAGGGACACGGTGACGCTGCCGTTGGGACCGCGCAACGCCTCGCGCATGACCTGGTGCAGGCGCTTGCTGAAACGGACCAGCTCGCTGCGCGACTGCAGGCGCGCCACCACCACGAATTCCTCGCCGCCGAAGCGGAACACCTCGTCCGGCGCACGCACCTCGAAACGCAGCAGCGCGGCCAGTTCGGCCAGCGTGCGGTCGCCGGCTGCGTGCCCGTAGAGATCGTTGACCACCTTGAAGTGATCGATGTCCAGCACGACCAGCCCATGCCGGCGCGTGTTGCGGCGCGGATCGGTCACGCGCTGCGACAGGCTGCGCTCCAGCATGCGCCGGTTCGGCAGCCCGGTCAGCGCGTCGTGCGAGGCCAGCTGTTCCAGGCGCAGGCGATCGTCCTCCAGGCGCAGCGACAGCACGTAGCCCAGGCCGGTGATCAGCAGCGACACGGCGGTCAGCGAGAAGGTGTGCTCGGCGCCGAGCGCGGTCTCCGCGCTGCTCGAGGTGACCAGCATGATCACGATCAAGGTGGCATTGCAGGCCAGCCCGACATTGCGCGAGACGACGAAGAAGTTGCTCATCATCACCAGGTACAGCCACGGGATCGCGGCCTGATGCAGCGCGTGGCTGGCCAGCGCGCTGCCCAGCAGCCAACTCAGGGTCAGCAGCGCGTCCATGCGGCTGTCGCCGCGGCGCAGCGCCAGCCAGGTGGCCAGCGCCGCCAGCGCGGCCAACGCCATGCCGGCGGCGGCCACCCACGGCTGCGCCTTCAGCAACTGGTACATCCCGAACAGCAGCAACAGCACGGCGGTGGTCGGCCCGAGAATCCTGATCAGGCCGAGCCGGAAGTCGTGGCGCATCGGAACGCTCACGGTTGCGCGACGCTTCGCGTGGCGCGCGGTATCTGCCTGGCAACGACGGGCTGGGGACGGAGAAGGACGTGCATGCGGACATCGCGCTGCGTTAGGGTCGCATCGTAGTAGCAAATTCTGGGCCGTCCGCCGCATTGGCTGCGTGATTGCGGCAGGGCGGGCAGAACGCCGGTCAGATGTCGCCTAGGGCGATGCTACGTGCAGATCCGCCATGCCCCCTATTTGCGGCGTGAGCCGGTGCAGGGTGGGCGTCGCAGTCGCGTCACTCGCGCGGAGGCATGGGCGCCGCTGCTGCGAGACCGGCGTCGGCGACGCGGCCATGTGCAGCTTGGCGGTCTGGCTCTAGTCGGCCGCCGGCCGTGGGCAGTCGTGGCGGAACGTAGCCTGCGGCAGGCATTCGGCCAGGAAATCCACGAAGCTGCGGATCGCCGGCAGCAGGCCGCGGCGGCTCGGGTAGACGAAATGCAGCAGGCCCTGGGCGGTGCTGTAGTCCGGCAGCACGCATTCCAGCGTGCCGTTGGTGAGCAGGGGGGCGCAGAATTCCTCGGGCAACAGCGCCACCCCGCAGTCCTGCACGGCAGCGGCCAGGAGCACCGAGAAATCGCCGCTGACCAGCCTCGGCGTGACCTCCACCGCGGTCTTGTTGCCGTCGCCGTCGAGCAGCTCCCACAACTGCGCGCCCTCGTGTTCGAACATCGACAAGGCCGGCAGCTGGGCCAGCTCCTGCAGCGTCTGCGGACGGCCATGCGCGTCCAGGAACGCGCGGCTGGCCACCAGCATGCCGCGCGCATGGCCGATGCTGCGCACCACCAGGGTGGCATCGGTATCGAGCTTGTCGCGCACCCGGATCGCCACATCGTAGCCTTCGCCGATCACATCCACGCGGCGGTTGGTCGCGGTGAGCCGCACCCGCACCTTGGGGTGTTGCAGCAGGAATGCCGGCAGGATCGGGCCCAACACGTTCTGGGCCAGCGGTACCGGGCAACTGACCCGGACCACGCCGCGCGGCTCGATGCGCAGTTCGTCGACCGCATCCTGCGCGGCGCGCGCTTCTTCCAGCACCGCGCGGCAGTGCTGGTAGAAGCGCATGCCGACCTCGGTGACCACGAAGCGTCGCGTGGTCCGCTGCAGCAGGCGCACGCCGAGCCGTTCCTCGAGCTGGGCGACGCGCTTGCTCAGCCGCGACTTGGGCAGGCCCAGCGCACGCCCGGCGGCGGAAAATCCGCCGTGTTCGACCACCGAGGCGAAGAAATACAGATCGTTGAGGTCGTGCAGTACGCCGTCCATCGTCAAGATCATCGTTTCTCTTTGCGAACGATCAGTCTACTTCATGTGGGCTAATCGCTTGATTGTTTCGCGCGTATCGTCTTTTCCATGCCGCTAAGCGGTCAACGCAAAGGGAACCTCCATGAAACTCCTGCACATCGACAGCAGCGCGCTCGGCGCGCATTCCGTCTCGCGCGGGCTGACCGCGGCCATCGTCGCCGAGTTCGTCGCCGCGCATCCGGGTGTGGACGTCGCCTACCGCGACGTGCATGCCGCGCCGTTGAGCCACTGGGCGCCGCCGGCCGGCGATGCCGATCCGGCGGCCATCGAAAACAGCCAGGTGCTGGAAGAGTTCCTGGCCGCCGATGTCGTCGTGATCGGCGCGCCCATGTACAACTTCGGCATCGCCAGCTCGCTGAAGGCCTGGATCGACCGTCTCGCCGTGGCTGGGAAGACCTTCCGCTACGGCGCCGCCGGTCCGGAAGGCCTGGCCGGCGGCAAGCGCGTGATCGTCGCGTCCTCGCGCGGTGGCATCTACAGCCCGGGCAGCCCGGCGGCGGCGAACGATTTCCAGGAAACCTACCTGCGCGCGGCGTTCGGCTTCTTCGGCATCACCGAGATCGAGTTCGTTCGCGCCGAAGGCGTGGCGATGAGCGACGACCACCGCACCCAGGCGATCGGCGGCGCGATCGCCGGCATCGGCGGCCTGTTGCGCGAAGCGGCCTGATCCGCGGCGGCCCGGGGTCCCGCGTCTCTCCGCGAGGCGCCTTGGCAGGGCAGGGTTACCGCGCGAGCGCTACAGCGCACGCCAGGATGCTGCGGCAGGCATCGCCTGCTCTCCAGCCGCTGCCGATCGCGGCGACACCGGCACTTGCCTTGCGGAACGTTCGGACGCGCGCCGGAACGCCAATGGGAGCGATGCCTGGGATTGTTATGCAACGATCGCCGCCAGCATTTGTCCCGGCAGACGCTAGCCGAACCGGCGCTATGGCGCTTCGTCGTCGACCAGTTGCAGGCCCTCGGGTTTCAGGGCGATGTCTCCATCTTCGCCCTGTGCGGCATAGCCTTGCCGCACCGCCCAGTTCGCCTCCTCCTCGCTGACCGGCTTGGTGTCGTGGATGTCCTGCAGGATGCGCAATTGTTCGCTGGTCAGTGGCATGGCACACCGTTGTCGGGAATCGATGGCATCACCGTACATGCCATGCGTGATGGGCATGTCGCCGGGGCAGCGCATCGGGGCCTCAAGCCTCGGTTGCCGGTCGCGTCCCGGCATGGCAGGGCAGGGCAGGAAGCCCTGATCGCCTCGTCGCAAGTTTGGAAGCATCCTCTTACCGGTGCGACCTTCACCGGCGAGAAAGACAGCGACTTCAGCTACTTCAAGCCGGGGATGTCGGGATCCGTGACGCAGAACCAGAAGGATCCGCGCTGAGTGCGCGCGTCGTTCCGACTGCGGCGAGGACATGGTCGTAACAGTCCCGGTCGCATGCTCGCGTCACCAGCTGTGCGGCCGTAGGTAAATCTCGGGGCTGCTTCAAGGGTGCAGGTATCCGCGGCTGGACCATCTTCGTTTTGACGTGTTGTGGCTGCCCCCACTGCCCGGGGCAGCCTCGCACGCTTCAGCTGCGCCGTGCGCTACGGCGCTGCTCGCACCGACTGGCAGCCCCTCGATCCGCTCATGTGCAGCGTCAAACCGACGCGGTGACGATGATGTTCGCTGCAAAGGCTGCCGTCGCGATCATTCCGCGGTATGCCAACCCAATTTCGAAGGCGCCCGCAGGCGTATCACTGTGCCGGTGAGGCGAGCCATCGTCGATGGCGGGCACAAACAAAAAGGGCCGGATTGCCCTGGAATCCAGGAACATCCGACCCTTGTCGTACGTCCGCGAACCGCTGCGAACGTTCATATGGTGGAGGTGGGCGGAATCGAACCGCCGTCCGAAGGCACTCCATCCCCGGCACTACATGCTTAGCTCATCGTTGGATCTCGCCCCGGGACAGCACGATGTGCGAAGCGCATCCCGGGACCAGCCTGCTTCATTTAGCCAATGGTTGACAGGCAGCCACCATCGGCGATTCCGTGATAATGACCCTACGTCGCGAGCACGGACACAAGCGATTTCGGGGCTAGGCCTTAAGCGGCCAGTGCGTAGTTGTCGTCGTTGGCAACTATAAGTTTGCTGCTGGATTTACGAGGAAAGCGGCCCCCTCGGCATGCGCCAAGCGATTTTGCAACCCCCGTCGAAACCAGTGCACCCCCGGGGAAAACGTAAAACGCTGACCTACACAGTGTAGGGATCGGGGAGGGCAGTCACAAGCCTTGCGACAAAGGCGGCTTAAGCTGGCTTCACTCGGCGCGGCAACTGGCGGTATGCGCCGACGGATCTCCCCCAGGCATGGAGCACCGCGATGGCAACCAGGCAACAGCGTGCGCGCGACGGCGGGCGCGACCGGAAGCGAGCACCCGCTACGGCGCCCGCGGCAAAACCGGCAGAAGCGACCCCGCCGGCCGGCCGCGCGCCCACGAAGCGCGGCGTTTCGGCAAAAAAGGTGGTGCCCAAGAAAACTGCACCGAAGAAGGCCGGTGCGAAGCGGGCCCGGGACCTGGTCGCCGAACAGGCCGCCGCCGGACCGGGTAGGCGGGTCCGGCCCGTCCCAGCGAAGCCATTGGCGAGCTCCAAGCCCGTAGCAGGCAAGTCCAGAACGGCCGAGACAGACAAGACGGCCAAGGCGGCCAAGACAGCCAAAGCAGCCAAAGCAGCCAAAGCAGCCAGCCGCCAGCCGCCCTCTCCTGACGGTGGACCTGTCGCCGCTGCCGCGTCCGTGGCGCCCCCACTCACGCTCCGGCCCAAGGCCACCGGCGAAGGCTCGCTGGCGCAGGGGCGGGCGCGGACGGTCGTCTACATCCATGGCATCGGCAACAAGCCGCCGGCCGAGGTGCTGCGCTGCCAGTGGGATCGCGCCTTGTTCGGCCGGGAGATGGGCGAGCGCACGCGCCTGGCGTACTGGGTCAGCCGCGAGCGCTATCCGTCGCCGGAGCCGGGCAGCTGCCAGGACCAGGATCGCGGCCCGGCGCTGAACCAGGCCGAGCAGCGCGTGCTCGGTGCGCTGGGCGTGGTGCCGCAGATGGCCGATCTGCGCCAGTTGGCCGAGACGCTGGCCGGCAGCGATGTGGAGCGCGCATTCCTGCAGCAACTGCTGGACGAAGTGCAGACCGCCGCGCCCGACGCCACCGGCATCCATGCGCAGGGGCCGATCGACGTGCTGAACCGGATGCTGCTGAAGCTGATCTCCGCGGCGCTGCTGCAGGACGTGCACGATTTCTTCTTCGTGCCGGCGCGGCGCGAGCAGATGCGCGAAAGTCTGCTGCAGCGCATGCGTGCCGGCGGCGGTCCGTTCGTGGTGGTCGCGCACAGCCAGGGCTCGCTGATCGCCTACGACGTGCTGCGCGAGTTCGAAGCCGAAGGCTGCGAGGTGTCGCTGCTGCTGACGCTGGGCTCGCCGCTGGGCCTGCCGGTGGTGCGCAGCATGTTCAAGCAGTGGACCGGCACGCCGAAGCTGCCGTTCCCGGCCTGCGTGAAGCGCTGGGTCAACGTCGCCGAGCGCCGCGATCCGGTGGCGCTGGACGGTGATCTAAGCGACGACATCGCCGACGCGCAGGGGCGCTTCCACAACATCGCCGGGTCGCGGATCAATCCGGATTGGCAACGCAACCCGCATTCCGGCTCCGGCTACCTGTCCATTCCCGAGGTCCGCGCCGAGGTGCGGCGCGCGGTCGGCGTGGGCTTCGACCAGCCGATTGCGCACCCGGTGCTGATCAAGGACCTGTCCGACCAGTTGGAGGCGCATGCGCCGGACTATCGGCACGAGGTGCTGATCGAACTGGACCGCCTGCCGGGCGAGCGCGAGCCGGCGCAATTGAAGCACGAACTGGTCGCCGCGCTGCGCGAGCTGACCCAGGCCTCCACCGGGCTGAACGGCGATGCGTTGGACGCGGCGATCGAGCTGGAGGACACGCTGCAGCGCTACGTGTCGGCGCGCCTGACCCGGTTCGAGATCGAGAGCCTGCGCGACCGCTATCGCACGCTGAGCCTGAAACGGCTGTGGCGCGATGCCGGCAAGCGCGCCTTGATCTACCAGTCGCGCAGCACTGTGCAGGCCGACGCGGCGCAGGTGGCGTATCGCGCGCTCGGCGCCGGCATCGGCTGGGCGGTGCTGGACAGCGGCATCGCCGCGGCGCATCCGCATTTCCAGCAGCCGGGCCTTGCCGAAACGGTGCTGGCGCAGTGGGACTGCACCCAGCGCGGCCGCGCCCGCGAACTGCGCCGCCGCGACGGCGCCGGCTTCGCCACCCTGGACGGCAACGGCCACGGTACCCACGTGGCCGGGATCATCGCCGGGCAGTGCGAGGCGCCGCTGCCCGGGGTGGCGCCGGCCACGCCGCTGCGTTTCGCCGGCATGGCGCCGCAGGCGCGGCTGTACGGACTGAAGGTGCTGGACGACGACGGCAACGGCCGCGACTCGTGGATCATCAAGGGCGTGCAGCAGGTCGCCGAGATCAACGAGCGCGCCGGTGAGCTGGTCATCCACGGGGTCAACCTGAGCCTGGGCGGCTATTTCGATGCGGAAAGCTACGGCTGCGGCTTCACCCCGCTGTGCAACGAACTGCGCCGGCTATGGCGGCAGGGCGTGGTGGTGGTGATTGCGGCCGGCAACGAAGGCCTGGCCTGGCTGATGCAGAACGACGGGCAGGCCTATCCGTTGAACCTGGACCTGAGCATCGGCGATCCGGCCAACCTAGAGGAGGCGCTGGCGGTGGGTTCGGTGCACAAGAGCAGCCCGCACAGCTACGGCGTGTCGTATTTCTCCTCGCGCGGGCCGACCGCCGATGGCCGGCACAAGCCGGACCTGGTGGCGCCGGGCGAGAAGATCGTCTCGGCCCATCACCGCTACGACGCTGGCGACCCCAGCACCTGGATGGTGGAGATGAGCGGCACCAGCATGGCCGCCGCGCACGTGTCCGGGCTGATCGCCGCGTTCCTGTCGGTGCGCCGCGAGTTCATCGGCTTCCCGGACCGGGTCAAGCAATTGTTGCTGGCGCAGTGCCTGGACCTGCAGCGCGATCCGTACATGCAGGGACGGGGGTTGCCGAGCCTGATGCGGATGTTGGGGGCGACGTGAGGGTTGTTGCCGGGACTCGGGACTCGGGACTCGGGACTCGGGATTTTCGCAAGTTCGCAGCTTTTTTGCGCTTTTCTGTAGGAGGGGCTTCAGCCCCGACGCTTTACCGGTAAGGCGTCGGGGCTGAAGCCCCTCCTACAGAAAAGCGGTTGGGCTAGAGCCAAAAAAAGGGCCGCTTTTCTTTAAAAAAAACGGCCCTTTTGCATCAAATCGCTTGACAGCGACTTGTCCCGGGACATCATCCTGCAGTCCCGAGTCCCGAGTCCCGAGTCCCGAGTCCCGAGTCCCGAGTCCCGAGTCCCGAGTCCCGAGTCCCGAGTCCCGAGTCCCGAGTCCCGAGTCCCGAGTCCCGAGTCCCGAGTCCCGAGTCCCGAGTCCCGAGTCCCGAGTCCCGAGTCCCGAGTCCCGGCCTCACGCGTTCTTGTTGTGCCGCCGCATGATCCGCTGCTTGTCGCGGGCCCAGTCGCGGTCCTTGGCGGCGTCGCGCTTGTCGTGGTCCTGCTTGCCCTTGGCCAGCGCGATCTCGAGCTTGATCTTGTTCTTGCTCCAGTACATCGCGGTGGGCACCAGGGTATAGCCGTCGCGCTCGACGCGGCCGATCAGCTTGTCGATCTCGCTCCGGTGCAGCAGCAGCTTGCGGGTGCGGCGGTCGTCGGCCACCACATGGGTGGAGGCCTGGATCAGCGGGGTGAACTGCGCGCCGAACAGGAACAGCTCGCCCTGGCGCACGAACGCGTAGCTCTCGCCGATGTTGGCGCGGCCGGCGCGGATCGACTTGACCTCCCAGCCCTGCAGGGCCAGGCCGGCTTCGTAGCGGTCCTCCAGGTGGTATTCGTGGCGCGCACGCTTGTTCAACGCGATGGTCTTGGTGGCCGTCGCGCCGTTTGCTTTATCCTTGGCGGGTTTCTTGCTCATCTTGCTATTGTCTCCGATTCGGGGTCCTCCCGAACGTCTTGGTCTACTTCCCCGCACCGAATGCCTATCATCCGCCGCAGCGCCCTGGTCGAACACCCCGCAACGCGCATGTTCGACCTGGTCAATGATGTCGCCGCCTATCCGCGCCGCTTCGCCTGGTGCGATGCGGCGCATGTGCTCGAGCACAGCGACCAGTTCCTGGTGGCGCGGCTGGACCTAGGCCTGGGCTCGTTCCGGACCTGGTTCACCACCGAAAACCGGCTGCAGCGCCCCGACCGCATCGATATGCTGCTGCGCGACGGCCCGTTCAAGCGGTTGCAGGGCCAGTGGGAGTTCCAGGGCTTCAACGACCACGCCAGCAAGGTCAGCCTGATGCTCGATTTCGAACCGGCCTCGCGGCTGCTGGGGCCGGCGCTGGCGCTGGGTTTCCAGAGCCTGGCCGACCGCATGGTCAACGACTTCGTCCGCGTCGCCGACCGCGAAGACGCGTGAGCGGGGTGCGGGTCGAGGTGGTGCTGGCCTGGCCGGAGCGCTTCGTGGCGCGCACGCTGCAGTTGCCTGAAGGCGCCACCGTCGCCGATGCCGTGGCGGCCGCCGACCTGGCCGAAGCCACGCCGGGCATGCCTTGTGCGGTGCATGGCAGCGTGGCCGCACCGAGCCAGCCCTTGCACGACGGCGACCGGGTGGAGCTGCTCAGGCCGTTGCTGGCCGATCCGAAGGAAGCCCGGCGGCGCCGCGCGAAACCGCGCTAGCGCCACCTGGGGTGTCGCCGTGCGCGCTTATTCGCCGCGGCGCTGCTTCTTCTTGTCCTTGGCCAGGTTGCGGCCGAACTGGCGCACGCTGTTCTTGGCCAGTTCCGAATCGCGGTCCGGGAAATACTCGCCTTCCCAGCGGGTCACCGTGTCGTTCTCGAAGTACACGACGAAATTCTTGATTTCGGTCTTGCCGACGCGATCGACGCGCTCGCTGGAGGTGTAGTCCCAGCGCTGGGCGTGGAACGGATCTGGGATCGACGGAGTGCCCAGCAATGCGCTGACCTGCTGCTTGTTTTGCCCGACCTTGAGTTGGTCGACGGCCGCCTGCTTGATCAGGTTGCCTTGATAAATGGGCTGCTTGTAGATGATCCCGCAGCCAGCGGTGGACAGGGCAACAACGGCGACCAGCAAGAGATTGCGCATCGGGGACAGTACTGAGGGAAATCAGGTCGATGATACACTTCTGACGACCGCCGCGACCCATCCCGAGGCAGCTGGCGCTAAACCAGCTATGAACGGAGACGCCATGGAATCCCACGATCTGCGCAAAGTCGGCCTGAAGGTCACGCATCCCCGGATGCGCATCCTGGAGCTGCTCGAGCAGAAGTCGGCGCGCCACCACATGACCGCCGAGGAGATCTACCGCCAGCTGCTCGACCACGGCGACGAGATCGGCCTGGCCACGGTGTACCGGGTCCTGACCCAGTTCGAGGCGGCCGGGTTGGTGCTCAAGCACAATTTCGAAGGCGGCCAGGCGGTGTACGAACTGGACCGCGGCGGCCACCACGACCACATGGTGGACGTGGACACCGGCAACGTCATCGAGTTCGAAAGCGCCGAGATCGAAGAGCTGCAGCGCAAGATCGCCGCCGATCACGGCTACGAGCTGGAAGAGCATTCGCTGGTGCTGTACGTGCGCAGCAAGCGCCCGGCGGGCAAGAAGGGCTGAGTTCCGAGGGGCAGGGCAGGCTCGGCATCGGCAGGATGGATGCGGCGCTGGGAGCGTAGTCACTTTTTGTGTGTTGCCTGCTTCGTATGTTTTTTGCTGTAGGCAGGGGATCGGTGCCCTGAACCATCGACGGGGTGCTGTCTGACACCGGGTGCTGCCTGAAGCCGTCGAATCCATTGCTCCGCGCGTCGCGACTGAAGTCGCTCCCACAGGGACTTGCGGCGCGTTGCCTGTGACCTGTGGGAGGGCTTCCATGGCCTGCGGCAACAATAGAGTCATCCGTCCCGACTGCTTACGCAGCCGGTGAGCTGGATGGCTCCGTTCATCGCCGTTAATGGCCCGAGGCCACCCGGAACCGCTCCTTCAGGGGCTTGGGCCGACTCGCTGATGCACTGTGGGGACTTAAGCCCCACGCGCGTGTACCGGTCGGGTGCTGACTTCGTTCGTCGCAGGTCACGGTTGAAACGGCTCCTGCAGGGCTTCGCGGGACCGACTGGGTGCACTGTGGGAGGGGCTTCAGCCCCGACCCGGCCGATCCGAACGCTGCGGGCTTCCTGCGCTCGTCGCGCCAATGCCCGAAGCCATCTCCACCAGCGTCCATTCTGCTGCGGCGATCCGGGGTACCAGTTCCGGAGCCCGGGCGGCCGGCAGGGCGAATTTTGCGGCCGGTCCTTGAAAGGGCGCCGGCCAGCACCGGCAATACCCGCTGGAAAAAGCCCCGCACGCTGCACCGCCGCTGACAGGATCTCAGCCAGCAGCGCTCTGCAGCAGGCGCTTGGCCGCGGCGCGGGCTTCCTTGCTGACCTCGACCCCGCCCAGCATCCGCGCCAGCTCTTCCTCGCGCTGGCGCGGCGCCAGCAGCTCGACCGAGCTCTGGGTCATGCCCTCGACCGGCGCCTTGCTGACCCGGTAGTGGGCGTGGCCCTGCGCCGCGACCTGCGGCAGGTGGGTCACGCACAGCACCTGGCGCTGTTCGCCGAGCGCGCGCAGCTTCTTGCCGACGATGTCGGCGACCGCGCCGCCGATGCCCGAGTCCACTTCGTCGAACACCATGGTCGGCACCGCGTCCAGGCCCAGCGCGGCGACTTCGATCGCCAGCGAGATGCGCGACAGTTCGCCGCCGGAGGCGACCTTGCGCAGCGCGCGCGGCGGCTGCCCGGCGTTGGCCGCGACCAGGAACTCGACGCGCTCGGCGCCGGCCGGGTCGGGGCGCTCGGCCTCGTGCGGTTCCAGCTGGATCTCGAAGCGCCCGCCGCCCATGCCCAGTTCGCCGATCAGCGCGGTGGTGTCGCGCGACAGCGCCTGCGCGCCGCGCGCGCGGGTGCCGGTGAGCGCCGCCGCGGCGTCGCGCCAGGCCTGCGCGGCACGGGCGATCTCCGCGTCGAGCACGTCCAGCCGCTCGCCGGCGCCACGCAGGCCCTCGACCTCGGCCAGCAGCGCGTCGCGGTGTTGGCCCAGCGTGTCCGGGGTGACCCGGTGCTTGCGCGCCAGGTCGTGCAGCCGGCCCAGCTTGCGTTCCATGTCCTCGAACTGCGCGGGGTCGGCATCGAGGTCGTCGCGGACGCGGTCGACCAGCGCCAGGGCTTCTTCCAGCTGGATCGTGGCGCTGTCGATCAGCGCCTGGACCTCGCCCAGGCGCGGGTCGTACTCGCCGACCTTGCCGAGGTCGTGGCGGGTCTGCTGCAGCAGTTCCAGCACCGCCGGCGCCTCGTCGCCGTTGAGCCGCTGCGCCGCGCCCTCGCAGGCGCCGATCAGCGCGGCGGCATGGGCCTGGCGGCGATGGTTGGCGTCCAGCGCGGCGATCGCCGCCGGCTCCAGGTCCTCGCGCTGCAGCTCGGCCAACTGGTGTTCGAGGAAGCCGATGCGGTCGGACACGTCGCCCTGCGCCATCAGCGCGTCGCGTTCGGCCAGCAGCGCCTGCCAGCGCGTGGCGGCGGTGCGCACCGCGGCGCGTTCGGCCTCGTTGCGGGCGTAGGCGTCGAGCAGGCCGAGCTGGCTGCCGCGCGACAGCAGCGCCTGGTGTTCGTGCTGGCCGTGGATCTCGACCAGGTGCCCGGCCAGTTCGGCCAGCTGCGACAGCGTCACCGGGCGGCCGTTGATCCAGGCGCGCGAGCCGCCGTCGGCGCGGATCACCCGGCGCAGCTGGCATTGCGCGTCGTCGTCGAGCTCGTTCTCGCGCAGCCAGGCGCGCGCTGGAGCGGCCTCGGGCACGGCGAACTCGGCCGACAGCTCGGCGCGGTCGGCGCCGTGGCGGACCACGCCGCTGTCGGCGCGCAGCCCGGACAGGAAGCCGAGCGCGTCCACCATCAGCGACTTGCCGGCGCCGGTTTCGCCGGAGACCACGGTCATGCCAGGGCCGAATTCCAGTTCGGTACCGCGTACGACGGCGAAATCCTTGATCGAGAGATGTCTGAGCATGGGGGTCGCAAATCCAGGGCCGCGCAACGCTAGCATGCGCGGGTAGGTGGGCCAATGACTTGCCAAGCCGGCATGCAGCCATTATCTAGTGTCCAGTCTCACGGATTGATTCCATGCGCGCCTCCCCGGTCCATTCCTCGCTCGACCCGCGTGCCCGGCAGCTGCTGCGCACGTTGATCTCGCGCTATATCCGCGACGGCGAACCGGTCGGCTCGCAGACCCTGGCCCGCCACGCCGGGCTGGACGTGAGCCCGGCGACGATTCGCAACATCCTTGCCGACCTGGAGGACGCCGGCCTGCTCAGCTCGCCGCATACCTCGGCCGGGCGCATTCCCACCGCCACCGGCTACCGGGTGTTCGTCGACAGCCTGGTGCAGATGCGCCCGCCCGGCGAGGGCGAGGTGGCGCGGCTGCGCGCGGAGATGAGCAGCGCGGCGGGCACCCAGGCGTTGCTCGGCAGCGCCTCGGAGCTGCTGTCGGCGATGACCCATTTCGTCGGCGTGGTCAGCGCGCCCAAGCGCGAGCAGTTCGCGTTCCGGCACATCGACTTCGTGCCGCTGGACGCGCGCCGGGTGCTGGCGATCCTGGTGTTCGCCGACAACGAGGTGCAGAACCGGGTCATCGAGCCGCGCAAGACCTACGAACCGGCCGAGCTGGAGCGCGTGGCCAATTACCTGAACGCGCATTTTGCCGGGCGCGGGCTGGCCGACATCCGCGCCAGCCTGGTGCGCGACCTGCGCCACGCGCGCGACGAGATGGAGCTGCTGCTGGCGCACAGCGTGGAACTGGCCGAGCAGGCGCTGGCCCCGGCCGGCGACGACATGGTGCTGGCCGGGCAGACCAAGCTGATGGGCGTGCAGGACCTGTCGGACCTGGAGCGGCTGCGCGAGCTGTTCGAGATCTTCGCCAGCAAGCGCGAGATCCTGCAGCTGCTGGAGCGCACCATCCAGGCGCCCGGCGTGCGCATCTTCATCGGCGAAGAGACCGGCGTGGTGCCGCTGGAGAGCGTGTCGCTGGTCACCGCGCCGTACATGGCCGGCGGCCAGGTGCTGGGCGTGCTGGGGGTGATCGGCCCCAAGCGCATGGACTACGACCGGGTGATCCCGCTGGTCCAGACCGCCGCCGAAGTGCTGGGCGCCACCCTGGACCCGACCCCGCCAAGCGAACGCTGACTGCCGCGCCGCCCCGAGTCGCATCCGCCACGTTTCGTCAGTCAGCCAAGCTCCGGAACCGTATCGCCCGGGTCCCTGGTCCCCGGTCCCCGGTCCCGAAAAACGCAACACAGCATCTTGAATCCGCCCCACACCACCCACATAGGTGGTCCGGTAGGGCGGGTGCATCTCCCGCCAGGGAACCGGAAATGAACCAAGAGCACCCCGAATTCGATTCTGAACACCTGTCCGAAGCGCAGCAGCCGGCGACCGACCCGCTGCAGGCGGAGATCGAGACGCTGCGCAGCGAGCTGGCGTTGGTCAAGACCGACACGCTGCGCGAGCGCGCGGATCTGGAAAACCAGCGCAAGCGCATCGCCCGCGACGTCGAGCAGGCGCGCAAGTTCGCCAACGAGCGCCTGCTCGGCGACCTGCTGCCGGTGTTCGACAGCCTGGACGCCGGCCTGACCGCCGCCGGCAGCGAGCCCAGCCCGCTGCGCGACGGCCTGGAGCTGACCTACAAGCAACTGCTCAAGGTCGCCGCCGACAACGGCCTGACCCTGCTCGATCCGACCGGGCAGCCGTTCAATCCGGAACACCACCAGGCGATCAGCCAGGCCGAGGCCGACGGCGTCGCCCCCGGCCACGTGATCCAGGTGTTCCAGAAGGGCTACCTGCTCAACGATCGCCTGCTGCGGCCTGCGCTGGTCGTGGTCGCCAAGCACGACTGAGGCGCGGCGCCGGCCGCCCGCGCCTGAATCGGGCGCGGCTGCGGCGGAACGCTAATTTGCGGTGATGGCTTGAATGAACGGCGGCCATCCCTATATCCGAACCAGACCCCGGCAGCGGCCGGACACCAGAAATTTTCAGGAGTCATCCAATGGGCAAGATCATCGGCATCGACCTGGGCACGACCAACTCGTGCGTGGCGATCATGGACGGCGGCAAGGCCCGCGTCATCGAAAATTCCGAAGGCGATCGCACCACGCCCTCGATCGTCGCCTACACCAAGGACGGCGAAGTGCTGGTGGGCGCCTCGGCCAAGCGCCAGGCGGTCACCAATCCGAAGAACACCTTCTACGCGGTGAAGCGCCTGATCGGCCGCAAGTTCACCGACGCCGAAGTGCAGAAGGACATCGGCCTGGTGCCGTACGGCATCGTCCAGCATGACAACGGCGACGCCTGGGTGGCCACCGCCGACGGCCGCAAGCTGGCCTCGCAGGAAATCTCAGCGCAGGTGCTGGAGAAGATGAAGAAGACCGCCGAGGCGTTCCTGGGCGAGGTGGTCACCGAGGCGGTCATCACCGTGCCGGCGTACTTCAACGACAGCCAGCGCCAGGCGACCAAGGACGCCGGCCGCATCGCCGGCCTGGACGTCAAGCGCATCATCAACGAGCCGACCGCCGCGGCGCTGGCCTACGGCCTGGACAAGGGCCAGGGCGGCGACCGCAAGATCGCGGTGTACGACCTGGGCGGCGGCACCTTCGACGTGTCGATCATCGAGATCGCCAACGTCGACGGCGAGAAGCAGTTCGAAGTGCTGGCCACCAACGGCGACACCTTCCTGGGCGGCGAAGACTTCGACAAGCGCGTCATCGACTACCTCGTCGACGAGTTCAACAAGGACCAGGGCATCGACCTGCGCAAGGATCCGCTGGCGCTGCAGCGCCTGAAGGACGCGGCCGAGCGCGCCAAGATCGAGCTGTCGACCTCGCAGCAGACCGAAGTCAACCTGCCGTACGTCACCGCCGACGCGTCGGGCCCGAAGCACCTGAACATCAAGCTGACCCGGGCCA
This sequence comes from Xanthomonas sp. CFBP 8443, assembly GCF_025666195.1. Lineage (NCBI taxonomy): Bacteria > Pseudomonadati > Pseudomonadota > Gammaproteobacteria > Lysobacterales > Lysobacteraceae > Xanthomonas > Xanthomonas sp. CFBP 8443. The sequence continues at coordinate 2,985,547 of NZ_CP102592.1, read as the reverse complement.
AGCTCGAGGCGCTGGTCGAGGACCTGGTCAAGCGCACCATCGAGCCGTGCCGCACCGCGCTCAACGACGCCGGCCTGCGCGCCAGCGACGTGACCGAGGTGATCCTGGTCGGCGGCCAGACCCGCATGCCGAAGGTGCAGCAGGCGGTGTCCGAGTTCTTCGGCAAGGAGCCGCGCAAGGACGTCAACCCCGACGAGGCCGTGGCGCTGGGCGCCGCGATCCAGGGCGGCGTGCTGGCCGGCGACGTCAAGGACGTGCTGCTGCTCGACGTGACTCCGCTGAGCCTGGGCATCGAGACCCTGGGCGGCGTGTTCACCAAGATCATCGAGAAGAACACCACGATCCCGACCAAGGCCTCGCAGACCTTCTCCACCGCCGAGGACAACCAGTCCGCGGTCACCGTACACGTGCTGCAGGGCGAGCGCGAGCAGGCCCGCTACAACAAGTCGCTGGCCAAGTTCGACCTGTCCGGGATCGAGCCGGCGCCGCGCGGCCTGCCGCAGGTGGAGGTGTCCTTCGACATCGACGCCAACGGCATCCTGCACGTGTCGGCCAAGGACAAGAAGACCAACAAGGAACAGAAGGTCGAGATCAAGGCCGGCTCGGGCCTGTCGGACGACGAGATCCAGCGGATGGTCGCCGACGCGGAAGCCAACCGCGAGGAAGACAAGAAGTTCCATGAGCTGGTGCAGGCGCGCAACCAGGCCGACGGCCTGATCCACGCCACCCGCAGCGCGATCACCGAACACGGCAGCAAGGTCGGCGGCGATGTGATCGGCAAGGTCGAGTCGGCCCTGGCGGACCTGGAAACGGCGATGAAGGGCGACGACAAGGGCCAGATCGAGGCCAAGACCAAGGCGCTGGAAGAGGCCGGTCAGTCGCTGTACGCGGCCGCGGCCGCCGGCGAACAGCAGCCGGGCGCCGCCCCGGGCGGTGCGCAGGCCGCCGGCGACGACGTGGTCGACGCCGAGTTCACCGAGGTCAAGGACGACAAGAAGTAAGCCGGGATTCGGGATTCGGGAGTAGGGATTCGAAAGGCCTTCGCCTCTCGGCTTCCCGTTCCCGATACCCTGTCCGTAGCGCTCGCAAAAGCGGACGAGTTAGCGCTCTCCGCTTTTGCTTTACACGAATCCCGAATTTCGAATCCCCAATCTCCGCCCTATGAGCAAACGCGACTATTACGAAGTGCTGGGCGTGGCCCGTACCGCCAGCGACGAGGAACTGAAGAAGGCCTATCGCCGTTGCGCGATGAAGCACCATCCCGACCGCAATCCGGGCGACCATGCCGCCGAGGCCGCGTTCAAGGAGTGCAAGGAGGCCTACGAGGTCCTGTCCGACGGCAACAAGCGGCGCATGTACGACGCGCACGGCCATGCCGCGTTCGAGCACGGCATGGGCGGGATGGGCGGCGGCGGCGGCCCTGGCGGCCCGGACATGGGCGACATCTTCGGCGACATCTTCGGCAACATCTTCGGCGGTGCCGGCGGCGGTGGCCGCGCGTCGCGGCGCGGCGCCGACATCGGCTACGTGCTGGAGCTAGACCTGGAAGAAGCGGTGGCCGGGATCGAGCGGCGCATCGAGATCCCGACCCTTGGCGAATGCGAGCACTGCCACGGCAGCGGTTCGGAAGACGGCAAGGTCGAGACCTGCACGACCTGCCAAGGGCGCGGCCAGGTCCGCATCCAGCGCGGCATCTTCGCGATGCAGCAGAGCTGCCCGCATTGCGCCGGGCGTGGCCAGATCGTGCAGAACCCGTGCGGCACCTGCCACGGCGCCGGTCGCGTCGAGGAGACCAAGGTGCTGTCGGTGAAGATCCCGCCGGGCGTGGACAACGGCGACCGCATCCGCCTGTCCGGCGAGGGCGAGGCCGGTCCTGCCGGCACCCCGCCTGGCGACCTGTACGTGGAAGTGCGGGTGCGCGAGCACGCGATCTTCCAGCGCGACGGCGACGACCTGCATTGCGAAGTGCCGATCCGCATCTCCCAGGCCGCGCTCGGCGACACCGTGCGCGTGGCCACGCTGGGCGGCGAGGCGGAGATCCGCATTCCCGCCGAGACCCAGACCGGCAAGCTGTTCCGGCTGCGCGGCAAGGGCGTACGCTCGGTGCGCAGCCGCAGCGAAGGCGACCTGTACTGCCGCGTGGTGGTGGAAACCCCGGTCAACCTCACCCCCGACCAGCGCAAGCTGCTGGAGCAGTTCGAATCCACCTTCACCGGCGAGGACGCGCGCAAGCATTCGCCCAAGTCGGCGACCTTCATCGACGGGGTGAAGGGGTTCTGGGATCGGATGACGTCGTGAGGCCGGGATTGGGGATTCGGGATTGGGGATTCGCAACGGCGGATTCCTAGTGCCCGGTGGACCCCGTGTTGGCAGGACCAGGCACGTGTGAGGCGCGATTTTGGCGCCGGGCACGTGCTTTTTTAGTTGCGGGGATTGGGGATTGGGGATTGGGGATTCGTAACGGCGGACTCCTGGTGCCGGTAGGTCTCGTGCTGGGCGGGAAGAGGCACGTGTGGGGCGCGATTGGCGCCGGGTACGTGCCTTTTTAGTTGTGGGTGGAATTGGCATTCGTAACGGCAGATCCTGGGTCCGGGAGTTCTCGTGTCGGACAGAAAGGCGCTTGCGCGGCGCATTCGGCGTCTGCGGGTGCCGCTTCCAGTGGAAGGAGTTGGAATTCGCAACACCGGCGCTTCATTGCTCGGCGAGGCATGCAGACGGCATGTGTCGGTTGCTGGGGCCGTGTGGCATGCCCGGGAGTCTGCCGTGGCGAACCCCGAATCCCCAATCCCAGCCCTTAAACTACGGCGATGACCGCATCCGCCGAAAGCCACCTGATCCACGGCCGTCGCCAGCGCCCTGACGGGCCGGTGCCGGTCGATGTCATTTCCGTACAGTCGCAATTGGTCTACGGCCACGCCGGCAACAGCGCGGCGATGCCGCCGATGCGCGCGTTGGGCCTGCGCGTGGCGGAGATCCCGACCACGCTGTTGAGCAATGCGCCGTTCTACGACACCTTGCGCGGCAAGGTGCTGCCGTCGGACTGGTTCGCCGATCTGCTGCTCGGCGCCAGCGAGCGCGGCCTGCCGCAGCGCGCGCGCATGCTGGTGTCCGGCTATTTCGGCAGCGTCGGCAACGGCACCGCATTCGCCGACTGGCTCGACAGCACGCTGCCGCAGTGTCCGACGCTGCGCTACTGCCTGGATCCGGTGATCGGCGATACGCATACCGGACCCTACGTCGAGCCAGGGCTGGAGACCGTGTTCGCCGAGCGCCTGCTGCCGCAGGCGTGGCTGGTCACGCCGAATGCGTTCGAACTCGGACGCCTCACCGGCATGCCTGCCTTGGCCCAGGACGATGCCATCGCCGCGGCGCAGGCGTTGCTGGCGCGCGGGCCGCAGTGGGTGCTGGCGCACAGCGTGAGCGGCGATGCCGGGCAGCTGGTGACGCTGGCGGTGAGCCGCGAGGCGATCTACCGCTGGCGCTCGCCGCTGTTGCCGGTGGACGTGGCCGGCACCGGCGACGTACTGATGTCGCTGCTGGTCGCGTTCCTGCTGCGCGGCGACGCCTTCGAACTGGCAATCGGCCGCGCCATCGCCGGCGTGCACGCGGCGCTGGAAGCGACCCTGGCCGCGGACTACGAGGAACTGGACGTGCTTGCCGCCGCGCCCGCGGCGCTGGCCACGCCGCTGCGCTTCGCCGCCGAGCGCCTGGCGTGAGCCAGCGTCCGGTGGTCGGCATCGTCGGCAGCGCCGGCGCCTATGGCCGCTGGCTGGACCGGTTCTTCCGCGAGCGCATGCAGCTGGAGGTGGTCGGCCACGACCCGGCCGATCCGCAGTCGCTGGATCCGGACGCGCTGCTGCAGCGTGCGCAGGTCCTGATCTTCTCCGCGCCGATTCGGCATACGCCGGCACTGATCGGCGACTACGTGCGCCGCGCCGCCGGGCGCGAACGCGCGCAGCTGTGGCTGGACGTGACCTCGGTCAAGCGCGAGCCGGTGGCGGCGATGCTGGCCTCGCAGGCGGAGGTGGCCGGGCTGCACCCGATGACCGCGCCGCCGAAGTCGCCCACGCTCAAGGGACGCGTGCTGGTGGTGTGCGAAGCGCGGCTGGCGCACTGGCAGCCGTGGCTGCAGCAGCTGTGCGCGGCGCTGGAGGCCGAGTGCGTGCGTACCACGCCCGACCACCACGACCGGGTGATGGCGTTGGTGCAGGCGATGGTGCATGCCAGCCACCTGGCCCAGGCCGGCGTGTTGCGCGAGCATGCGCCGACGCTGGGTGCGTTGGACGCGCTGCTGCCGTACCGCTCGGCCTCGTTCGAGCTGGATACGGCGATCATCGCGCGCATCCTGGCGCTGAATCCGGCCATCTACGAAGACATCCAGTTCGGCAATCCCTACGTCGGCAGCGTGCTCGACGGATTGATCGCGCAGCTGTCGCGGTTGCGCGACCAGGTCGGCCGCGGCGACGACGCGGCGCGTGCGCAGTTCCGCGCCGATTTCCTCGACGCCAATCGCCAGGCGCTGGGCGAGGCGACGATCGCGCACGGCAACTACAGTTACGAGCGGGTCGGCTATCTGCTCGCCGATCTGACCGAGCCGCTGACCCTCAGCGTGTATCTGCCGGAAGACCGCGCCGGATCGTTGCGGGCCCTGCTGTACGTGTTCGAGCGCCACGGCGTCAGCCTGACCTCGATCCATTCCTCGCGCACGCCGGCAGGCGAGCTGCATTTCCGCATCGGCTTCGATCCTGCGACCGCTGCGGCCGCGTTGCAGGCGGCGGCAACCGAGATCGACGCCAGCGGCATCGGCCGGGTGTTGCCGCGCTGAGCTGGTGGTTTGCGCGTGGCTACCCTTTCAGCGAACTCCCCTGTAGGAGCGGCTTCAGCCGCGACCGGACCTTACCGGTAACGCCCCGTCGCGGCTGAAGCCGCTCCTACAGGGTATGCGTGTACAGGGTGTGCCTGCGGGACCGATGCCGATTCCGAAAATGCAGGCAGCGCATTCATCCACAGGCGGTGTGGATGAAACGCGCGCAAACATGTGGATAAGTGCCGGGTCGCCTTGCGCGGTGGGCGTGTCAAGAGGCATGGTCAATAATTGACCACTGCGGCGCATGCATGACGTACCAGCCGCGCTGCCGCAATGCGTCGCGGCGGACTGCGCGGTGCGGCGGAGCGATCTCAGACCGCGGTCAAGGTCAGCTCGCCGCCGGTGGTGGTGAACTGCTGCCCGCGGCGGATCAGCTTGCGTCCGTCGGCCAGTTCGTAGCGCAGCGCCGGGACTGAGCGCGCATCCTGCTGGGCCTGCTGCTGATGCTGCGCTTCGTCCTGGAACTCGGTGATCAGATAGGCCTCGCCGTCGGGGCCGAGGGCGGGTAGTTGGCGAAAGGACATGGCGTGTCTCCTGTCGAAGGCGATTCGTCGAACCGGATTGCGCCGGAAACGATGCCGGCGCCTTGCGCCGCCGCTGCGTGGGGCGCAGCGGGACCGTAGCCCCGCCGGCGTTAGCGCGGCGTGGTCAGTCGATGAATTGCAGCCGCGCCAGTTCCGCGTACAGGCCGCCCTGCGCCAGCAGCTCGGCATGGGTGCCCTGGGCGACGATGCGGCCATGGTCCATCACCACGATGCGGTCGGCCTTGAGTACGGTCGCCAGGCGGTGCGCGATCACCAGCGTGGTGCGTCCGGCCATCAGCCGTTCCAGCGCCTGCTGCACGGCATGTTCGCTCTGCGCGTCGAGCGCGCTGGTGGCTTCGTCCAGCAGCAGGATCGGCGCGTCCTTGAGCAAGGCGCGGGCGATGGCGATGCGCTGCTGCTGGCCACCGGACAGGCGCGCGCCACGCTCGCCCAGTTCGCTGGCGTAGCCGCCCGGCAGCTGGCGGATGAAGGCATCGGCCTCGGCCGCCTGCGCCGCGGCCTCGACCTCGGCCTCGCTGGCCTCGAGCCGGCCGTAGCGGATGTTGTCGGCGGCACTGGCGGCGAACAGGGTCGGATGCTGCGGGACCAGGCCGATGCCTTCGCGCAGCTGCGCCGGGTCCAACTCGCGCAGGTCGGCGCCGTCCACCCGTACCGTACCGGCCTGCGGGTCGTGGAAGCGCAGCAACAGCGACAGCACGGTGCTCTTGCCGGCGCCGGACGGGCCGACCAGGGCCACGCTCTCGCCGGGCCGCACGTGCAGGTCGAAGCCGTCCAGCGCCGGATGATCGGGCCGCTGCGGGTAGCGGAACACCACGTTCTCGAAGCGCACCTCGCCGCGCAGCGGCTGCGGCAGCGCCTGCGGCGCGGCCGGCGCCACCACCTCGGGACGTTCGGCGAACAGTTCGGCGATGCGGCCCATGCCGCCGGCCGCGCGTTGCAGGTCGTTCCAGACTTCGGCCAGGGACGCCACCGAGCCGCCGCCGAACATCGCATACAGCACGAACTGGCCGAGCGCGCCGGCGCTCAGTTCGCCGGCTGCCACCTCGTGCGCGCCGGACCACAGCACCAGCACGATCGCGCCGAACACCAGCACGATCGCGGTGGCGGTGATCAGCGCCTGCGCGCGCACCCGGCGCCGCGCCACGTCCACCGACAGCGCCAGCGCCTGGCCGAAGCGGCCGCGCTCGTAGGGTTCGCGCGCATGCGCCTGCACCGTGCGCACCGCGCCCAGGGTCTCGGCGGCCAGCGTGTTGGCGTCGGCGACGCGGTCCTGGCTGGCGCGCGAGATCTTCTGCAGGCGGCGCGCGCCGAGCACGATCGGCAACACCGCCAGCGGGATGCCGAGCAGTGCATAGGCGGCCAGGTGCGGACTGGTCACGAACAGCATCACGATGCTGCCGACCACCGTCACCGTGCTGCGCAGCGCCACCGACATGGTGCTGCCGATCACCCCGCGCAGCAGTTCGCTGTCGGCCGACAGCCGCGACACCAGTTCGCCGCTGCGGTTGCGGTCGTGGAAGCCGGCGTGCAGGCCGATCAGGTGCGCGTACAGCCGCCCGCGCAGGTCGGCGACGACTTTCTCGCCGAGCAGGGACACGAAGTAGAAGCGCAGCGCGGTGGCGATCGCCAGCACCACCGCCACCGCGAACAGCAGCGCGAAGGACTGGTTGATCCTGCTGCCGTCGCTGAAGCCGTGGTCGATCATCTGCCGCACCGCCACCGGCAGGCTCAGCGTCGCGCTGGAGGACACCGCCAGCGCGAACAGCCAGGCGCCGAACAGGCCGCGCTGGCGCTGCACGAACGGCCACAAGGTGCGCAGGCTGCCGAGCTTGCGCAGCGACTTGGCCTGGTCGGCCGACGGATCGTTCATGCGGGGGAGGTTTCCGAGCAGCGGACCCTGTTCCGAGTGGCGTCGCGCAGCCGTGTTTTCAAGGTGTCCACGCGATCGCTGGGCAGGCGCAGGCGCAATTCGGCGCCCTCGGCGTCGAAACGTTCATCGAGTTTTTCGGCAGCGCAGGCGCTCAGCGTCGCGTGCACGATGCCGAGATCGTCGAACCCGCAGTGCACGGTCAGCAGGCTCAACGCCAGCAGCGGTTGCCGCGGCGCCAGCCGCAGGCACTCGGCGGCGCTGCCGCCGTAGGCGCGGACCAGGCCGCCGGCGCCGAGCTTGATGCCGCCGTACCAGCGCGTGACCACCACCGCCACGCGGTCGAAGCCCTGGCCGTCGATCGCCGCCAGGATCGGCCGGCCGGCGGTGCCGGCCGGTTCGCCGTCGTCGCTGGAGCGGTAGTCGTCGCCGAACCGGTAGGCCCAGCAGTTGTGGGTGGCGTCGGCCACCGCGACCTGCTGCACGAACGCCAGCGCCGCGCCGGCGTCGGCGATCGGCGCCGCGTGGGCCAGGAAGCGGCTGTGCTTGATGTCCACGCTGTGGCTGACGGGGTGGGGAAGCGTATCGGGCATCGGCGCCATTCTAGACGAGGCGCCGCGGCGGACTGCGGATGCCGCCGATCAGTCGATGTCGGTGCGGTTCGGGTGTGTGATCGGATGCTGCAGGCAATGCGCGCTATTCAAGCATCGTGCTCAGCGGTGCTCGTCCACCGCTGCGGGCGCAGCGAATTCGGGCGCGGGCGCGGGAAATGCCGGCGCGGCGAACGCTACCGGGTCCAGCGCCGCTTCCGCCGGCAGGGTGCGGGTGTCGCCGTCGCGCAGGAACGCGTAGACCTTGGCGGCCAGGTCCGGCCGGCTGCGCAGCAGCGCGAAGGTGCCATTGTGCTGCGCGCGATGCAGCAGCAGCGTGCGGCTGTTGGGAAAGTAGGGCAGCAGCGCCAGGGTGTTCTCCAGCGGCGTGGAGGTGTCCCAGTCGCCCTGCACGAACAGCACCGGGGTCGGATCCAGGACTGGTGCGCGCATGGCGTCGCCGGCGTCGGCGGTGGCCCATTCGCCCTTGGTCGCCAGATACGCGGCGAAGTTCCAGCGCCCGAGCAGCGGCAGCGCCGGGTCGCTCCACAGCAGGCGCTTGCGCGGCGCGCTCATGTCCAGGCCGATATTGATCAGCGGATTGATCAACGCGCGCTTCTCCGGCGCGCGCCAGGCGATGGCGTCGCGCGCCCAGTCTTCGTAGTGGCCGTGGTAGGCCGAGAGCACGAAGCGCGGGAAGGTGGCGGCGTTCGCGGAGTAGGTGATCAGCGCGAGTTGGTAGTCCTCCAGCCCCAGTACGACCTGCTGCCGCATGCCGTCGTGCTCGACGTCTACACGGATCGGACCGGCGGCGAAACGCTGGCGCGTCGCCTGCAGCGCCGCGATCGTGCCGCCGGCGGGCAGGTATGGGGCCAGCGCGGGCGATTGGTCGGCTTCCGCGGCGATGCGCTGGAACGCGGCGAACACCTGCGACGGTTGGTCGTAGCCGGCGTCCAGCGGTTCGGTGGCGGAGATCACCGCGCGCGCCACGCGTCCGGGATGGCGCTTGAGCACCGCGAACGCCCACTGCGAGCCGAAGCTGGCGGCGACCAGGCTGATCCTGTCGTAGCCCAGCGCATGGCGCAGGTCGTCGACGTCGTCGGCGATCTGCGCGATCGAATAGCCGGAGAGATCGGCCTGCGGATAGGCGGCCTGCGCGCGCCGCGCCAGGCCGCGGGTGATGGCGATGTCCTGCGCGGTGGTCATCGGCTGGTCCAGCGGCAAGGCCGGCGTGTCCAGTTCCATTTGTTCGCCGCGCAGGGTGTAGCCGCGCTGCTCGACCACCACCAGGTCGGCGACCTCCGCATACGCCTGCCAGGCTTTGACGCGGCGCCTGGCGGTGTCGTCGCGATCGAGCACGATGTCGAGCATCGTCGTGCCCGGTCCGCCCGCCAGCAGGAAGATCGGCGGTGCACCGCTCGGGTGGCGCGCCTTGACCCGGGCGAAGCCGACCTGGATCGGGCGGCTATCCGGTTTGTCGCGGTTCTCCGGCACCGACAGGGTGCCGATGTCGTAGGGCATCGACGAGCCGTCGATCGCAGTGGCGACCGCGTGCTCCATGGCGATGCGCGCAGGTGGCGCGATCGTCTGCGCGTGGCCGGTCAACGCCCAGCCGAGCGGGAGCGCGAGCAGTGCGAAACGGGCAATCGGGCTGCTGCGCATGGCGGGGCGTCGCTCTGGACAGAGCGGCAACATCGGTCGGCGCTCGGCAGCTGTCAAGCGGCTCGCCGGGACTGGCGACGTCGCGGGATGCGGTGGTCGCTTGCCGGGCAGATTGTTCGGCGCCAGCGGGTGGATGGGGCGCTACGCATCCGAGGGCTTTGCGGTTGCGGAGGCTTCACGGATCCCGGCGGACTCGTGGTCAGCTGGGCCCACTCGCCTGGCACGTGCAGCCAGCGGCGACGCGCTCAGCTCAGTCGAGCAGGGCGCGCAGGTCGTCGGGGATGCGCGTGTGCGGATGCTCGCGCTGGAACCGCTGCAGGCTGGCGCGCGCAGTCGCGTGGTCGCCTGCGTCGCGGCGCTCGCGGATGCGGTGCAGCCATTGCCGCCGCGACAGTCGGGCATCCGCATCCGCGGCGGCCTCAAGAGTCGCGTCGGCGGGGGCCGCGGTCGCGGCGACCGGAATCATGTTTTCGGCGATCGGCGCGGCGGGCGCGGCGGGCGCCGGCGCGGCCATCAGCCCGCCCTCTATGCGTGCGTCGGATGCAGCCGTCTTCGCCTGCGTGCGGGCCAGTGCCTCCCGCCGCGCGCGCAGTGGCTGGCCGCGATCCTGCACGGCGGAGCGCTGTTCATCCTGTGCCGCCGACTCCTGCTGCGTGCGCGCTGCCGCGGCGTCGGCAAGCGCCTCCTGCGCGTCGGCTGCGGGCGCGGACATCGGCGCGGGTGGCGCAGGCGGTGCCGGAGGCGCGACCATCCGCGGTGCCGGCTTCGCTGCGACGACAGGCGCCGGTTCGGCGACGACCTGTGCCGGTGCCGACGCCGCTGTCGGCACGATTTCCTGCATGGGAGGAGTGCTTGCCGATGGCGGCGGTGGCGCGGGCTCTGGCTGTGCCACGTCCGTACGCGCAGCGGCGTCGGCCGGCGGGGCGGAGCTGGCAGGCGCCGGTGCTGGCGCCGCGGACTCTGCCGTCTCCGCTGCCGCCGGCGCCGGCGCTGCGGCCGGCATCGGTACCGGCGGAGGTGGCGTCCGCAGTTGCCAGGCGATGCCGACCGCCAGGCTCAGCGACGCCGCCAGTCCCGTCCAGGCCGGCCACCGCGTGCGACGCCTGGCGACGATGGGCGGTGTTTCGCGCGCCAGCTGCGGCGCGGCGGCGATCGGCGCCGGCTGCACGGCATCGGTATGGGGTTCGGGTTCGGCGCGCGCATCCACTGGCGGCGTGGCCGCCGGCGCTGACGCCACCGCCGCGCGCGCCGCGGCCAGGATCGCCGCGTCCAGCGCTGACGACGGCTGCGCCTGCCGGCCCAGGCGCAGGCGTTCGGCGAGGGCGCGTTCTTCCGGGGTCAGCGGCTCGTCGGCGTTCATTCGCCCAGCCTCGCGCGCAGTTTGTCCATCGCATAGCGCAGCCGCGACTTGACCGTCTCGCGGCCGACCCCGGTGATCTGTCCGATCTCCTCCAGGCTCAGTTCCTGTTCCAGGCGCAGCAGCAGCACTTCGCGTTGATCCTCCGGCAAGTCGTCGAGCGCCAGCTGCAGCTGGCGCCGCTGTTCGAACGCGGACAGCTGCCGTTCCGGGGTATCCGGATCCGGCACGCTGGCGGTGCGTAGATCGGCGTCGGCCGGCGCGGCCGGGCGGTGCTTGGCCGCGCGCCAGTGATCGCCGAGCCGATTGTGGGCGATGCGCAACAGCCAGGTACTGAACGCCGCCTGCGGCTGCCAGCCCTGGCGCGCGGCGATGACCCGCTGCCACACGTCCTGGAACATTTCCTCGGCCAGCGCCACGTCGCGCAGCTGGCGCAGCAGGTAGTGATAGAGGCGGCCGCGGTGGCGCGCGTACAAGGTTTCGAACGCGCCGGCGTCGCCGGCCGCATAGGCCAGCATCAGGGCTTCATCGCTCGTTTCGACCAGGGCATCCACGGCGGCAAGCCTAAGCGTTCGCCGGCCCGGCGCATAGCGTGGCGTGGGCGAGGCGGCGGCGGGCGAGGGCGGGAAGGCAGCAGGCATCGTAGACAGTGAACGCGCCAGCACCGCGCACGGGGTCATTGCGCGTGCGCCCCTTCAGGTAAAAGGTATGCTGGCGGCAGGGGGAGACGTGGGGCAGGTCCGACGTCATGTAGGAGTTGTTGTCGATGTTCAAGCCGTCCGCGATCGCCCGCCAGGATCAACCCGACGGCCAGGCTTGCGAACAGACCGCGGCCATGCTGTGCGGCTTGCTGCCGCCGGGCAGCGACCTGGCCATCGCCTGTGGCGACGGCGCGGTCGGGCGCCTGTTCGGCGCCACGCCGCATGCGCCGGCCTGGCTGCCGGCGCTGGTCCGGCGCAGCCTGGTGGAGACGGTGACCGCGCCTGCGCAGGCGCTGCTGCACGTGCTGAAGACGCCGGACGGCGCCTGCGTGGCCGTGGCCGCGCGGCTGGAACAGCCGCTGGCCGCGCCGCAGCGTGCGGCCTGGTGCGAGATGGCGGCCGCGTTCGGGCTGGCGCTGCTGGACACGGAGCGGATGCGCGCGCGCATCGAGGGCCTGGAGAAATCCAAGCAGCTGCAGCAGGCGCTGTACGAGATCGCCGACCTGGCCGGCGCGGACCTGGAAATGGGGCAGATGCTGCAGCACGTGCATTCGGTGCTGGCCTCGCTGATGTACGCGGAGAACTGCTACATCGTCGAGTACGACGAAGAGCAGCAGAGCATGCGTTTCCTGTATTTCTGCGACAAGCACGACGACTTCGTCGCCGACCCGGAGCAGCTGTACTTCCAGCGCGACATGCCCAGCAGCCTCACCTTCGCGCTGCTGCGCCACGGCCAGGCGGTGCGCGGGCCGTCCGAGCAGGTGCGCGAGCGCCTGCGGGTGGGCTACGACCGCAGGCATGGGCCGGACAGCAAGGACTGGCTGGGCGTGCCGATGCTGCGCGAGGGCCGCGTGTGCGGCGCGATCGTGGTGCAGAACTACGACCGTGCGCTGCACTACACCGACGCCGACCGCGCGCTGCTGGCCTACGTCGCCCAGCACGTGCTGACCGCGATGGACCGGCGCCATGCGCAGGTGCAGCTGGAGCGGCGCGTGCAGCTGCGCACGCAGGAACTGCAGCGCGCCAACCACGACCTGCAGGACGAGATCCTGGAGCGCAAGCGCGCCGAAACCTTGCAGCTGGCGTTGTTCCGCATCGCCGAGCTGGCGATCCGCTCGGAGAGCCTGCAGCAGTTCTACGCCGAGGTGCATGCCATCGTCGGCGGGCTGATCGATGCGCGCAACCTGTACATCGCGTTGCTGTCCGACGACGGCAAGATGCTGGAATTCGTCTACTCGGTGGACGAATACAGCCCGCGGCGGCCGCTGCGGCGCCGCGGCAAGGGGCTGACCGAATACGTGATGCGCAAGCGCCAGCCGTCGCTGCTGGAACTGGCGGACATCGAGGCGCTGGTGGCGCAGGGCGAGGTGCAGGAGTACGGCACGCGCTCGCACAGCTGGCTCGGCGTGCCGCTGTTCGACGAGGGCGAGGTGGTCGGCGCGATCGTCGTGCAGAGCTATACCACCCAGGTGCGGTTCACCGAATACGACCAGCGCCTGCTGACCTTCGTCGCCCACAATGTCGGCGGCGGCCTGGCGCGGCAGCGCGCGCAGGAGCGGCTGCAGCTGGCGCATGCCGAGCTGGAGCAGCGGGTGGCCGAGCGCACCCGCGAACTGGCCGAGGTCAACCAGCAGTTGCTGGCGCAGATCGCCGAGCGCTGGCGCGCCGAGCAGCGCTTGACCCACCAGGCGCTGCACGACGCGCTGACCGGGCTGCCGAACCGTTCGCACCTGCTGGACCGGCTCGGCGAAGCGATCAACCGCGCGCGCAATGGCGACGGCATGGCCTTCGCGGTGCTGTTCCTGGATCTGGATCGGTTCAAGCTGGTCAACGACAGCATCGGCCATGCCGCCGGCGACGAGATGCTGGTGGAGGTGGCCAAGCGCATCGTCTCCACGATCCGCAGCGACGACGTGGTCGCGCGCCTGGGCGGCGACGAATTCGCGATCCTGGTGCAATGCGAGGATGGCCTGGACGGCGTGCGCGAACTGGCGCAGCGCCTGCTCGGCGTGCTCGGTCAGCCGATGTGGGTGGCCGGCCGCGAGCTGTTCCCGTCCGGCAGCCTGGGCATCGCCGCCTGGCATCCGCGCTACAACAGCGGCGAGGAGCTGCTGCGCGACGCGGACGCGGCGATGTACCGGGCCAAGGCGCAAACCCAGGACCGCTGCGCGGTGTTCGACGAGGCGATGCGCGAGGCGGCGCTGCGCAGCCTGGACCTGGAGGCGGACCTGCGGCGGGCGATCAAGAGCGGCGATTTCGAGCCGTTCTATCAGCCGATCGTGCGCCTGATCGATGGCCAGGTGGTCGGCCACGAGGCCTTGCTGCGCTGGCGCCACGAGAGCCGCGGGCTGTTGGTGCCGAGCCAGTTCATCGATCTGGGCGAGGACAGTGGGCTGATCGAGCAGGTGGACTGGCTGCTGTACGAGCAGGTGATCCAGCGCCTGGCGCGGGGCGGCGACGGTTACGTGTCGGTCAATGTGTCGCCGCGGCATTTCCGTTCGCCGGATTTCACCGATCGGTTGTTCGGCTTGATCGATACCGCCGGTGCCGATCCGCAGCGGTTGCGGGTGGAGATCACGGAGGTGGCGCTGCTCGACGATGCGCCGCGGACGCTGACGATTCTGCAGGCGCTGCGCGATCGTGGGGTGTTGGCGCAATTGGACGATTTCGGCACGGGGTTTTCGGCCTTGTCGTATCTGCATCGGTTTCCGATCTCGGCGCTGAAGATCGATCAGAGTTTCGTTGCCGGGTTGCATGGGGACAGTGGCACCGGCAGTTATGCGCTGGTGCGCAGCATTCTGGCGCTGGCCAGTACGCTGGGGATCGAGACGATTGGCGAGGGGATCGAGACGGAGCAGCAGTTGGATACATTGCGCGAATTGGGTTGCGATTATGGGCAGGGGTATCTGTTGGGGCGGCCTGCGCAGCACGATTGAGGTGCGTGCACTTGGTTCCGAGGGATCGCTTGTGCCGGTTCGATGCTATGCGGATAGCGCCGTTTTTTTGTCGTTCGTTAGCGCTAGTCTTCTCTCCGATCGTCATGCGCGGAGAGGCGCGTGCGGTCGCCATCGGTGTCGTGCGCTGGGCTTTGCTCTTGCATGTGCCTTGTTTGGTTGCTTTGGCTTACAAGCAAAGCTTCCGCGATTGGCGCGGGTCACTTTTCTTTGCTCGTGCAAAGAAAAGTAACCAAAAGAAAGCACGCCCTGCCTTGCGCCCTCCGCGCTGCGCGCTCCAGGTCCGCGTCCATGTCGGGGATTCGCGGAAGGGGCATCCTGCCCCTGCCGCGAACGGCGCACATCCCTGTGCGCGCCCTTCGGGTTTTTCCCCGCCATGGCCGCCGCTGCGGAAGGGAACCCGGTAAATCAACAGCAATAGCCAGAGCAACAGCAACAGCAAGATCAATAGCCAGAGCAACGGCTAGAGCAACGGCTATAGCAACAGCCGAACAGCCGAACAGCCGAACAGCCGAACAGCCCAGAGCAACGGCCCAGAGCAACGGCACTAGCCTGTGACGGGCTGCTGCCGTTGAATCAGCCTCGCTACGCTTCAATGACGATGCATGGTGTTTCAACGCGACGAAGACCAGTTCGTGTTCCATCCGCGTTGCATGGAGGAAGCACAGGAATGCTGGGGCACGCGTCGTCATACGTCGAAGCTTGTCGCTGGGTAGGGAGAGTCCCGACGCACAGTGAAGGCATGCGGGGCTGCAGTTGTGGCGCCCAGGTGTTGCTGGCAGACGTGGCGAAATTCAGCGCCGCGCGCCGCGGCGTTCTTCATCGATCCGCACGCGCACAACGAATGGGTCGGAGATATGCCGACCAGCGTCTGGAAGTCCCCCTGTGGGAGCGACTTCAGTCGCGACGAACGCAGCGGGAGATCTCCAGGCGTCGATTCAGCCGGGCAGGGGCTGAAGCCCCGCAGCGCACCGACTAGCGCTCCGAAGTTCCTGTAGGAGCGGCTTCAGCCGCGACCAGCGTTGCCCGCACGCGGCAGACTGTGCGCCTTCTCGGGACTGAAGCCTCTGCGGGATGGTAGGCGCGTCGCCGCGCGCCCTGGGGTTGCGGCTGGTTAAGTGCGGTGGGTTTCAGCGCAGCGCGTTTTGGCGCTTTTCGTCGATCCACTTCGACGCTTGCGCCGGGGTGTAGTCGTGCATCCAGGCCAGCATGGTGTCGATGTCGTTGCCGTACCACAGGTCGGCGCGCTGGTCCGGGTGCAGGAAGCGTTCGGCGACCATGCGGTCGATCATGCCGATCAGGGGGGCATAGAAGTCTTCCACGTCCAGGAATGCGCAGGGCTTGTTGCCGATGCCGAGCTGGCGCCAGGTCAGCATCTCGAAGATCTCTTCCATGGTGCCGAAGCCGCCGGGCAGGGCGACGAAGCCGTCGGACAGGTCGAACATGCGCGACTTGCGCTCGTGCATCGAGCCGACGATTTCCAGTTCGGTCAGACCGCGGTGCGCGACTTCCCAGTCGGCCAGCTGCTTGGGGATCACGCCGGTGACCTGGCCGCCGGCAGCGAGCACCGCGTTGGCCACGGTGCCCATCAGCCCGACATTGCCGCCGCCGTAGACCAGGCGCAGGCCCTGCTCGGCGATGCGCGTGCCCAGCGCAGTGGCGCGTTCGACGTAGGCGGGTTTGTTGCCGGCGTTGGAGCCGCAGTAGACGCAGATGCTTTTCATGGGATTGGGGATTCGGGATTGGGGATTCGTAACAGCCGGATGTTGCATGGGTGAGCGTTCACGGTGCGAGGAGCAGGACATGTGTCGTGGATCAACTGATTCGGCGATCCGCAAAGCACAACGCCGGGCTTTCGCCCGGCGCTACGCCATTGCCGGAAAGATGTGGGATGAGGCCGCCGCTGTTGCGAATCCCCAATCCCGACTCCCGGCTTCAATTGGCCTTGTGGATCGCCCGCTTGCTCACCGCCATCGCGGCATCGTGGATCGCCTCGGACAGGGTGGGGTGGGCGTGGCAGATACGCGCCAGGTCGTCGGCCGAGCCGTTGAACTCCATCGCCAGCACGCCTTCGTGGACCAGCTCGGAGACGCCGACGCCGACCAGGTGCAGGCCGAGCACGCGGTCGGTCTCGGCATGCGCGATGACCTTGACGAAGCCGGCCGGTTCGCCCATCGCCACCGCGCGGCCGATCGCCGCGAACGGGAAGCTGCCGGTCTTGTACGGCACGCCCTCGGCCTTGAGCTGCTGCTCGGTCTTGCCGACCCAGGCGATCTCCGGCTCGGTGTAGATGACCCACGGGATCGTGTCGAAGTTGACGTGGCCGGGCAGGCCGGCGATCAGTTCGGCGACCGCGATGCCTTCCTCGAAGCCCTTGTGCGCCAGCATCGGCCCGCGCACGCAGTCGCCGACCGCCCACACGCCGTCGACGCCGGTGTGGCAGTGTTCGTCGACCTCGATCTGGCCGCGTTCGTTGACCTTCACGCCGGTGCCGTCGGCCAGCAGGCCCTTGGTGGCGGCGCGGCGGCCCACGGCCACCAGCAGCTTGTCCACGGTCAGGCTCTTCTCGCCTTCGCTGTCGGTGTAGGTGACGACGACTTCCTTCTTCTTGCCCTTGCCGCTGACCTCGGTCTTGGAGACCTTGGCGCCGAGATGGATGTCCAGGCCCTGCTTCTTGAACTCCTTCAGCGCGGTCTTGGCCACTTCGGCATCGGCCAGGGACAGGAAGTCCGGCAGCGCCTCGAGGATGGTGACCTCGGCGCCCAGGCGCTTCCACACGCTGCCCAGTTCCAGGCCGATCACGCCGGCGCCGATCACCGCCAGGCGCTTGGGCACTTCGGTGAAGTCCAGCGCGCCGACGTTGTCGACGATGGCGTCGCCGTCGAACTTGGCGAACGGCAGTTCGATCGAATCCGAACCGGCGGCGATGATCACGTTGGTGCCCTTGAGCTCGACCTCGCTGCCGTCGTGCTGCTTGACCTTGACCACGTTGCCGGGTTGCAGTTCGCCGAACCCGTAGTACGGGGTGATCTTGTTCGCCTTGAACAGCATCGCGATGCCGCCGGTGAACTGTTTGACGATCTTGTCCTTGCGCCCGACCATCGCCTCGACGTCGATCTTGGCGTCCTTGAAGCTGATGCCGTGCTCGCCGAACAGGTGGCCCATGTTCCAGAACTGGCGCGAGGAATCCAGCAGCGCCTTGGACGGGATGCAGCCCACGCGCAGGCAGGTGCCGCCCAGCGCCGGCTTGCCGTCCTTGCCCAGCGCCGCGTCGATGCAGGCGGTCTTCAGACCCAGCTGGGCGGCGCGGATTGCAGCGTGATAACCGGCCGGACCGGCACCGATGACGACGACGTCGAAGTTTTCAGCCATTTCAGATTCCTTTGCCTTTCCCTTCTCCCGTCGGGAGAAGGTGGCGCGTAGCGCCGGATGAGGGTGCGGCGGAGCGGAGCGAGCTGCCGGGGTGCTTTGAGGGTGGGCGCTGGGCGATGTCCAGTGCGGTCGTACCCTCACCCCAACCCCTCTCCCGGTGGGAGAGGGGCTTCAGGCGCTTACAGGCCGAACAGCATCCGGCCCGGGTTTTCCAGCTGGTTCTTGATGTCGACCAGGAACTGCACCGAGTCCTTGCCGTCGATGATGCGGTGGTCGTAGGACAGCGCCAGGAACATCATCGGCGCGATCACGACCTGGCCGTTCTCGGCGATCGGACGCTCCTTGATCGCGTGCATGCCCAGGATCGCGCTCTGCGGCGGGTTGATGATCGGGGTCGACAGCAGCGAGCCGAAGGTGCCGCCGTTGGTCACGGTGAAGGTGCCGCCCTGCAGTTCTTCCAGGCTCAGCTTGCCGTCGCGCGCCTTCTTGGCGTAGTCGGCGATGCCCTTCTCGATGTCGGCGAACGACTGCCGCTCGACGTTGCGCAGCACCGGCGTGACCAGGCCCTTCTCGGTCGACACCGCGATCGAGATGTCGCTGTAGCCGTGATAGATGATGTCTTCGCCGTCGATCGAGGCGTTGACCAGCGGGAAGCGCTGCAGCGCGTTGGCGGCGGCCTTGACGAAGAAGCTCATGAAGCCGAGCTTGATGCCGTGGGCCTTCTGGAACTCGTCCTGCAGCTCCTTGCGCGCGGCCGAGACCTTGGCCAGGTTGACCTCGTTGAAGGTGGTCAGCATCGCGGTCGAGTTCTTCGACTGCATCAGGCGCTCGGCGATGCGCTTGCGCACGCGGGTCATCGCCACGCGCTCTTCCGGACGCGCGCCGGCGGCCTTGCCGGCGCCGCCGTTCTTGGCGTAGTTGAGGATGTCTTCCTTGGTCACCGCGCCGCGGCGGCCGGTGCCGTCGACCTGGGCCGGATCCACGCCTTCGGTGATCGCCGAGAAGCGCGCGCCCGGGGGCAGGCTGGAGACGTCGCCGGCGGCCTTGGCCGACTCGACCTTGGCCGCCTTCGGCGCTTCGGCAGCGGCGGCCTTCGGGGCGTCCGGCGTCGGTGCGTCGGCGACCTTGGCCTCGGCCGGAGCCGCCGCGGCGGTAGCGCCTTCCTCGATGATCGCCAACAGCTGCGAGCTGGTCACGGTGGCGCCGGCCTCGAACTTGATCTCCTTCAGCACGCCGTCGACCGGGGAGGGCACTTCCAGCACGACCTTGTCGGTCTCCAGGTCCACCAGGTTCTCGTCGCGCTTGACCGCGTCGCCGGCTTTCTTGTGCCAGCTGGCGATGGTGGCATCGGATACGGATTCGGGCAGTACCGGAACTTTGACTTCGGTGGCCATTGCAGAGGGCGTCCTAGTGGGGTCTTTTGGAAGGTGAAGAGGTTTATTCAGCGACTTGGTCGTTGAACGGATTCAATAGCGCGTCGGCGACCAGCTTCAGCTGCTCTTCCAGATGCTCGGCGAAATGGCCGGCAGCGGGAGACGGCGAGCGCGGACGGCCGGCGTAGTGCAGGCTCTGCCCGTCGGCCAGGCAGGCCTGCAGGTGGTGCTTGATCTGGTACCAGGCGCCCTGGTTCTGCGGTTCTTCCTGACACCAGACCAGGTCGGTGGCGTTGCTGTAGCGCTTCAGTTCCGCGGCCAGCAGCTCGCGCGGGAACGGATACAGCTGTTCCACGCGCAGGATGGCGACGTCGTCCTGGCCGCGCTTAGTCTGGTCCTCGAGCAGGTCGTAGTAGACCTTGCCCGAACAGGCCACCACGCGCTTGACCTGCTTCGGATCGGCCTTCGCATCCGGGATCAGGTGCTGGAACTCGCCGTCGGCCAGTTCCTCCAGCGTCGACACCGCCAGCTTGTGGCGCAGCAGCGACTTGGGCGTCATCACCACCAGCGGCTTGCGCGTGGTCATGCGCATCTGCCGGCGGATCATGTGGAAGCACTGCGCCGGCGTGGTCGGCACGCAGACCAGCATGTTCTCCAGCGCGCACAGCTGCAGGAAGCGCTCCAGGCGCGCGGAGCTGTGCTCCGGGCCTTGCCCTTCGTAGCCGTGCGGCAGGAACAGCGACAGGCCGCTGATGCGTCCCCACTTGGCTTCGCCGGCGGCGATGAACTGGTCGATCACCACCTGCGCGCCGTTGGCGAAATCGCCGAACTGCGCTTCCCAGATGCACAGCGCATTGGGATCGGTGGTCGAGTAGCCGTACTCGAAGCCCATCACCGCTTCCTCGCTGAGCAGCGAGTCGATCACGGTGGCGTCTTCCGGGTTCTCGACCAGCTGGCGCAGCGGCAGGTAGTAGCTGTCGGTCTTCTGGTCGTGCAGGATCGCGTGGCGGTGGAAGAACGTGCCGCGGCCGGCGTCCTGGCCGACCAGGCGCAGCTTGTGGCCCTCGCCGAGCAGGGTGGCGTAGGCCAGGTTCTCGGCGAAGCCCCAGTCGCCCGGCAGGTCGCCGGCGGCCATCTTCACCCGGTCCTCGTAGATCTTGGCCACGCGCGGGTGCAGCTCCACGCCGGCCGGGATCGTGGTGATGATCTTGGCCAGCTGGTCCAGGGTCTTGCGCTTGACCGTGGTGTCGACCTTGTCGGCGAGCTTGCCGGACAGGTAGTTGCTCCAGTCGATGGCGAAGTCGTCCGGCTTGCGGGTCGCCAGCTCGGTGGTGTACTCGCCCGAATCGAGCTTGTTGCGGTAGCTGTCGACCAGCGCCTGCGCCTCGCCCGGCTGGATCACGCCTTCGCTTTCCAGCTGCGCGGCGTACAGCTCGCGGGTGGTCTTGTGCTTGCGGATGGTCTGGTACATCACCGGCTGCGTCGCCGCCGGCTCGTCGGCCTCGTTGTGGCCCCAGCGGCGGTAGCAGACCAGGTCGATGACCACGTCCTTCTTGAACTGCTGGCGGAAGTCGTAGGCCAGGTTGGCCACGAACGCCACCGCGTCCGGATCGTCGCCGTTCACATGGAACACCGGCGCGCCGATCATCTTCGCCACGTCGGTGCAGTACAGCGTGGAGCGGGCGTCGTCGCGGGCGCTGGTGGTGAAGCCGATCTGGTTGTTGATGACGATGTGCACGGTGCCGCCGACCGCGAAACCGCGCGCCTGCGACATCTGGAACAGCTCCATCACCACGCCCTGGCCGGCGAACGCGGCGTCGCCGTGGATCACCACCGGCAGCACCGTCTTGCGCGCGGCATCGCCGTAGCGCTCCTGGCGCGAACGCACGCTGCCGACCACGACCGGGTCGACGATTTCCAGATGCGAAGGGTTGAACGCCAGCGCCAGGTGCACCGAGTTGCCGTCGGCCACCGCCACGTCGGCGGAGAAGCCCATGTGGTACTTGACGTCGCCGGTGTGGGCGCGGTCGTCGTGGGCGTGCTCGAACTTGCCTTCGAACTCGTCGAACAGCTTGCGCGGGTTCTTGCCCAGGGTGTTGACCAGCACGTTGAGGCGGCCGCGGTGGGCCATGCCGACCACGATGTCCTTGACCGCATCGGCGCCGGCGCGGCGCACCACCACGTCCATCATCGGAATCAGCGCATCGCCGCCTTCCAGCGAGAAGCGCTTCTGGCCGACGTACTTGGTGTGCAGGTAGCGCTCCAGGCCTTCGGCGGCGGTGATCCGCTCCAGCGTGCGGCGGCGGCTGTCGGCGTCGCCGGCGATGTTGCCGCCGGCGGTCTCCAGCCGTTGGTAGATCCACTGGCGCTGCTCGAATTCGGGGATGTGCATGAATTCGCTGCCGATCGACCCGGTGTAGGTCGCCTTCAGCCGCGCCAGCAGGTCGCGCAGCTTCATCCGCGGCTGGCCGCCGAGGCCGCCGGTGCTGAACTCGCTGCCCAGGTCGCTTTCCGACAGGCTGTGGAACGGCAGGCCCAGGTCCGGCGGATTGATCGGCGGGGTCAGCCCCAGCGGATCGAGCCGGGCGCCGAGGTGGCCGCGCGAGCGGTAGGCGGTGATCAGCCGGCCGACATGGCGCTCGCGCTCGTCGCCGCCGGGGCTGGTGCCGCTGTTGGCGGCCTGGCGCGCGGCGCTGGCGATGTGGGCGATGACCGCCGAGTGGGGAACGTCACCGGCATCGCGGCCCTGGAAGCCGTCGAAGTAGGTTTTCCACTTGGGGTCGATGCTGTCGGGAGAGACCAGGTACTGCTCGTACAGGTCTTCGATATAGGCGGCATTGCCGCCGGCGAGTTGCGATGACTGCGCAAACTGCTTTAGGAGATTGTCCACGATGGTGGGGTCGGGTCGCTTTGTGGGTTGGCTTGCGATAGGAACCGGCGGGCGCGTGGCCTGCACGGGCGTAATCAAGCGAAAAAATTATACCCCCATGAGCCAGCCGGGGTGTGCATTTCGGATACACAGGGGCTACGCAGGGTTCATCCGTTGCGCCATGGCGGCGACGGTACGGCGCTACCAGCCCAGCGCGCGCAGCTCGGTGCAGTCGCGCGAGCGCTCCCAGACCCGCGCGAACGCATCGCGCAGCTGGCGCGCGCGGCCGCCGCCGAGCAGGTCGGTCTCGCCGTCGTAACGGTGACCCAGCGCACGGAAGTAGTAGCCGCCGCCGTCGTTGACCAGGTAGGCCGCGGCGTAGCCCTGGTCGACCGGATCGACCACCTCGCGGAAGCGGAACACGCTGGGCAGGCGTTGCGCCAGGGCCAGCAGCGGCGCGGCGGCGCGCTGCGGGGCGGCCGCGTCGTGCAGCAGCACGCGCACCTGCTTGTCGCGCGCGGCCACGGCGAAGCGGCGCAACTGTTCCAGCACCGGCGCACTGTCCAGCAGGCCCGGATCCAGCGCGCGGCTGTAGATCAGCAGCTGGCGCCGGGCCTGCGCGACCAGCGCGGCGCTGGCCGCGATCGCCGCGGCCGCATCCTCCACCGCGGCGGCGCCGCCGAGGATGCGCCGCATCGGTTGCCGTTCGCCGCCGTGGACGTCGGCGACGCGCGCGCCGAGCGGCAGGAAGCCGTGCCGGGCGTAGAAGTCGAGCGCGGCCGGCGGCGCCTGCAGGTCCAGCCGTGGCCAGCGCCGGCGCTGCGCTTCCTCGATCAGCGCGGCCAGCAGTGCGCTGCCGACGCCGCGGCCGCGCCAGGCCGGCAGCACCGCCAGGCAGCCGATGCGCCGCTCGGGACTCAGCCGCGCACTGCCCAGCGGCTGCCCGTCGTCGGCGCGGGCCAGCACGTGGTGGCTCAGCGCATCCAGCGCGGCCTCGGCAGGCGCCTGCGGCGGCGGCAGGCCGGCCTGTTCGCGCAGCGCCCGCAGTTCGCCGGCCTGGCGGGCCGGGTCGAGCGTTTCGATGCGGAAACCGGGGGCGGCGGGCATGGCGGCGGCTCAGTCCTGCGTGTCGGCATCCTCGTCGCCGTGCTCGGTCTCGTCCAGCGGCTGGTAGAAGCCGGCCTCGACCAGTTGCAGCAGGGTCTGGCGGCCGGCGGCGGACAGCGCTGCGTAGTCGTCGCCGTCGATCCGCTCGGCCGCGGCCAGGCGCCGCGCGTCCTTCAGCGGCAGGGCGAACTCCAGGCCGCTGCAGAACAGGGTGGCGCCGCGCGTGGCCCGGCGCCAGGCCGACCGCGCCCAGGGGTGGCGCTGCAGGACCAGGCCCTGTTCCAGCGCGGCGGTCACTTCCTGCGGCGCCGGCGGATTGGCCGGCGGCAGGATCTCGCCGGCGGCGCGGTAGGTGGTGATGAAGCGGCCGAACCAGGCGCCGAGGCGGTCCGGATCGTTCATGCGCAGCGCGTTCAGCGCCTCGACCACGCGGCCCATCGCCGCCGCATCGATCTCGTACGGATCGGCCGGCACCTGCAGGTCCTCGTCGTGGTAGCGCAGCGCCTCGTCGGCGCCGTCGATCAGGGTGTCCAGGTAGTCGCCGATCAGCTCGGCCGAGGACGGCGCGCGCGTGCCCACCGAGAAGGTCAGGCAGGCGTCCTCGGCGACGCCGTGGTGCGGCACCAGCGGCGGCAGGTACAGCATGTCGCCGGGGCCGAGCACCCAGTCGTGGGTGGGGGCGAAGCTGCGCAGCAGCTTGAGTTCGACATCCTCGCGGAAGTCGGTCGGCGGCGCCTTGCGGCCCAGCGAGGCGCTGGCGTCGATCTGCCAGCGGCGGTGGCCGTGCGCCTGCAGCAGGAACACGTCGTAATGGTCCACGTGCGCGCCGACCGAGCCGCCCGGCGCGGCGAAGCTGACCATCACGTCGTCGACGCGCCAGCGCGGCAGGAAGCGGAACTGTTCGAGCAGGGCGCGGATGTCCGGGTCCCACTTGTCGACGTCCTGCACCAGCAGGGTCCAGTCGTGGTCGGGCATGCCGGGAAATTCGCTTTCCTCGAACGGGCCGCTGCGCACGCTCCAGCGGTCGGCGGCGCGGTCGTGCACGATCAGCCGCGACAGCGCGGCCTCCTCGCAGGCCAGCCCGGCCAGGTCGCCCGGCTCGATCGGCGAGACGAAGCCGGGGAAGGCGTTGCGGATCAGCAGCGGGCGCTTGTGCCAGTAGTCGCGCAGGAAGGTCGCGGCCGGCATGCCCAGCGGCAGCTGCCGGGTGGCGTCGATTTCGATCGGGAACGAGGTGGGTTTCTTCATGGGCGGGCGATCCGGCAGGGCGAGGCCGACTACGGCGCCGGCGATGCCGCCATTGTCGCCCAGCCCGGCGCACGATGCGTTGCGCGGGCGCATGGCGGTTGCGCCGGCGACGTGCTGCGACGTGCGCAACGGGCATGGGGGGCGCGTGTTCCGGTGCGCCTGCCGGTTTGACAAGCTCCCGCGGTCAGGCTGAAGTGCGCGCCTCGGACCCAGGGAGAAAAGGAATGCGCGGACTGCCGATACTGCTGTCGTCGATGCTGTTGGCCGGATGCGGCGCAGCGGACAAGCCCGGTGCGGAGGCCGTGCCGCCCGCGCCGGCAGCTGCGGCGCCATCGGCGGGCGCACCGGGCACGGCCGGCGTCGCGGCCGAGGCGGCGGTGTCGGAATTCCCCGCCATCCCGATGATCGTGATCCCGGAAATCCTCGGGGTGACGCCTGCGCAGCGGGCGCTGGAGGCGTCGATGAAGGACGCGCTGGATCCGATCCAGGGCGTCAGCATCGCGCCGGCGCGATGCGGCAGCGACGGCGGCCTGGTCAACGATGCCGGCATCACCTCGGTCGATGCGCAGGGCAATCTGCTGCGCAACGGCGAGGACGGTCTGTTCAAGATCAACGCCGATGGCAGCGGCACGGCCAACTTCGAGGGCGGGCTGGTACAGGTCAACGCCGACGGCAGCGGGACCATCAACGGCACGGTCGGCGAGGGCGAGGACGCGATCGTGCGCGTCGAGGCCGATGGGTCCGGCAGCTACAACGGCCCGGCCGGGCTGATCACGCTGGACGGCAAGGGCGCTGGCAGCTGGAACGGCGACAGCGGCCTGATCCGCAACAACGGCGACGGCAGCGGCACCTGGAACGGCCCCACAGGCCTGGTGACCATCAATGCCGACGGGTCCGGTACCTGGAACGGCGAGCGGGAAACGATCCGCAACCACGGCGACGGCACCGGCATGGTCGGCACGCCCGGGCGCACGGTGGCGATGGCGCCGCTGCCCAAGGTGCCGCCGGCCGGGCGCTTCCCGCCGCTGCGCAAGTTCGCGCCGCCCGGCGCGCCATGCGGCTACCTGATCACGCTGAACGACCGGGTGCTGTTCGACTTCGACAAGTCGCAGATCCGCGCCGATGCCGCGAAGGTGCTCGACACGCTGGCGGCCGCGCTCGGCACCGTGCAGGCGCGCGACATGGAAGTGGGCGGGCATACCGACAGCAAGGGCGGCGACGACTACAACCAGGCGCTGTCCGAACGCCGCGCCAACGCGGTGCTCGACGCGCTGCGCAGCCGCGGGCTGACGCTGCAGGCCGCGGCCAAGGGCTACGGGGAGGCGCGGCCGGTGGCGCCGAACCAGTTGCAGGGTGTGGACAATCCGGCAGGGCGGCAGTTGAACCGGCGCGTGGAGATCTTCGTCAGGACCTGAGCGCGCGCATGCCGCCGCCGTGTGCCGGGCTGAGGCGCCGGAAGCTGGGAAGGGAAGCGTCCAGGCTGTCGCACGTGACCGTGCAACAGCACTCGTGGCACGTCAACGACAGCGCCGGTCCAGCGCAAGCTCCGCCGGATCACGGATCACGGATCCCGAGTCCCGAGTCCCGAGTCCCGAGTCCCAAGCATGCGCCGCGCCGCTGCGCGTCAGTTGCCGGCGATCCTGTTGTCGCGGCCGTAGTCCTGCACCTTCGCGGTACCGCTTTGCTGGGTCAGTTCGTTCTTGTCGCCCTGCAGTGTCACCGCGCCGAGCGAGGTCGCGCGCAGCTGGTTTTCGTTGCCCGTCACCGTCAGCGTGTCGATGCGCCTCATCTGCAGGTTGCCGTGCCGGCCGAACAGTTCGACCTCCTTGGTATCGCTGGTCATGACCACCTGCGCATTGTTGCCGACCACGCGCACGCCGTCGGCATGCTCGATCTGCAGGCTGCCGTTGTCGCCCAGCAAGGCCACCGTGGCGCATTGGCCGCGCAGCACCAGCTTGGCGCCGCTGCCGACGATGTCCAGGTTGTGGCCGTCGCAGTCGATGGTGCCGGCGGTCGAGGTCACCATCAGCGTGGCGCGCTCGCCGTTCTCGCCGCCGGCCTGCGCTGCGCTGGCCGGGGCCGTCGCCGCAGTGGGCGCGCTGGGCGCTGCCGCTGCCGGCGGCGCCGTTGCGGCTGGAGCCGCCGCGGGCGCCGGCGTGCCGGCCGCGGGCTCGCCGCCAGCCGGCGCCTGCTGTTGCGCGCAGGCGCTCAATGCCAGCAAGGGCAGGCAGAGAAACAGATTCCGTGTCATCGCAGATCTCCTGTTGGGCGGACAGCATGGTGCCGCGGGAAAGCTCGGTGGCGCGGCCTCGCTCAGATCGCGCGCGCCAGGCGCTCGGCCAGGCCGGTATAGCCGCCCGGGGTCAGCGCGCGCAGGCGTTGCTTGGCGTCCTCGGGCAGCTCCAGGGTCTCGACGAAGGCCTGCATCGACGCGGCGGTGATGCCCTGGCCGCGGGTCAGCGCCTTGAGCTGCTCGTACGGGTTGGGCAGGCCGTGGCGGCGCATCACCGTCTGCACCGCTTCGGCCAGCACTTCCCAGGCGGCGTCGAGGTCGGCATCCAGGCGCTCGGGATTGACGGTCAGCTTGCCCAGGCCCTTGGCCAGCGAATCCAGCGCCACCTGGGTGTGGCCGAACGCGGTGCCGAGCGCGCGCAGCACGGTGGAATCGGTGAGGTCGCGCTGCCAGCGGCTGATCGGCAGCTTGGCGCTGAAGTGCTCGAACAGCGCGTTGGCGATGCCGAAGTTGCCTTCGGCGTTCTCGAAATCGATCGGGTTGACCTTGTGCGGCATGGTCGAGGAGCCGACTTCGCCTTCCTTGAGCTTCTGCTTGAAGTAGCCAAGCGAGATGTAGCCCCAGATGTCGCGGGCCAAGTCGACCAGGATGGTGTTGGCGCGGCGGGTGGCATCGCCGAGTTCGGCGACGTTGTCGTGCGGCTCGATCTGGGTGGTGTACGGGTTGAACACCAGGCCCAGGCCCTCGACGAAGCGCTGCGCGAAGGCCGGCCAGTCCACGTCCGGATAGCTGGCGACGTGCGCGTTGTAGTTGCCGACCGCTCCGTTGATCTTGCCGGTCAGTTCGACCGCGGCGATCTGCCGGCGCTGGCGCTCCAGGCGCGCGACGACATTGGCGATTTCCTTGCCCAGCGTGGTCGGTGAGGCGGTCTGGCCGTGGGTGCGCGACAGCATCGGCTGCGCGGCCTGGGCATGGGCCAGCGCGCGCAGCGAGGCGACGACGCCGTCCAGCGTCGGCAGCAACACCTCGCGCCGCGCCTGCTCCAGCATCAGCCCGTAGCTGAGGTTGTTGATGTCCTCGCTGGTGCAGGCGAAATGTACAAACTCCAGCGCCGGACCGAGTTCGGCGTCGTCCTTGAGCTGCTCCTTGATGAAGTACTCCACCGCCTTGACGTCATGGTTGGTGGTGCGCTCGATCTGCTTGACCCGCGCCGCGTGCTCGACGCCGAAGCCGTCGGCCAGCGCGCGCAGCCGCTGCGTGGCCGCGGCCGAGAATGGCGCCAGCTCGGCGATGCCCGGCTCGGCGCCCAGCGCCAGCAGCCATTCGATCTCCACCTTCACCCGCGCCTTGATCAGGCCATATTCGGAAAAGATCGGCCGCAAGGCATCGACCTTGCCGGCGTAGCGGCCATCGAGCGGGGACAGGGCGAGCAGGGCGGAATCCGACATGGGCAGGGGCAGGGCGGCAGCGGTGGGGCGGATATTCTACGCCGGCCGGGCACCGGCCAGGCCCGCGACGGGGCCGCCGGGCGTCGCGAATAACCGCGCGCGCGGTGGCCGTTTGCAGCGAGGCCGGACCTGTTTCCCGGACTGCGCTTGTCGCGACATCACCGGCACGCGTTGCTAGAATGCGCGGCTGTAATCGTTTTCAACAGGGACGTGTTCCTATGCCATCCTCCTTCCGCCTGGCCGCGCTGGCCGCTGCCGTGTCCATGTTCCTGGTCGCCTGCGGCGGCAAGCCGTCGGCTACGCCGGCCGCCCAGGACGCCGCCACCAAGGCGCTCGCCGACCGCGCGCCGAGCGATGCGCACGAGGCGCTGACCCGCAAGCTCAACGCGTACATCGAGTGCTTCAACCAAGTCGATGCGGACATCCACCGCGGCGCGCAGTCCTACGTCCGCTGGATGGACGATCCCGAGGCCGGCCCGACCGGCAAGGAAACCAGCGTGTACGGGCCGGCTCAGATCGACCAGTACGACATGAAGGTCTGCGACGCACCGATGACCCAGGCGGCCGCGGCCAAACCCACGCTGCCGGCGCTGGATGCGGCCGCCAAGCGCTATACGGCGGCACTGAAGACGCTGCAGCCGATCGGCAACCAGGTGCGCGACTACTACGAGCGCGAGGACTATCAGGACGACGGCTTCGCCAAGGGCAAGCAGCTGCATGCGCCGCTGATGGCCGCCCTGTCCGAGTTCGCCGACGCCAGCCAGGCGTTCAGCGACGAACTGGACGCGCAGAACGATGCCGCGCAGCGCGAGCAGCTGAAGGCGATGGAGCAGGCTGAAGGCCGCACCAGGGAGTTCTACCGGCTGTCGATGATGCTCGAGGCCAAGGAGGTCGTCGCCCTGCTGCAGGAGGACGCGTTCGATACGGCCAAGGCCAACGCATTGCTCGCCGGCTTCAACACCTTGTCCGACGAGGCGCACGCCAAGGTCGCCGATCAGGAACCGGGCAAGCTGGATTGGAACGGGTTCGAGACCGCGGCGGAGAACTTCCGCAAGGAAGGCAAGGCGCGGATCAAGCGGGTGGTCGAAAAGACCCCGTACAGCCGCATCGAACAGGGCTGGCTGGACAGCCCAACGCTGGCACCGGCGGGCTCGCCGGGGCGGCTGCTGAAGGCGTACAACGACCTGGTCTTCCAGAGCAACCGGCAGCAGTAACCGGAGCGTCCGGCGGCCGGCCGCGAGGTCGCTGCCGCTGCCTTGGATCGAGAGCCCCGGCGGCGCAGCGACGTCGCGCCGGGTGGGGTCGCGGTCGCCGCGGCACTGGCGCCACTGACCGATCGGTCCGGCGATCCAGCCGCACGTGCGTCAGGCGCTTGCACGTGGCCAACCAACATCACCACGACCCGCCGCCATCATCAGCGTGGCGTGTCCACGACGTCGCTCTGCGTGCGTCGCGCAAGCCGGCAACGGCATGACTGCCGCAGACGGGGCGTGCCTCGGCGCGTCGCCGCATAGCTACGCTAGGTCGATGCAGGCGGATCGCATCGCGTCGCCGGGCATCGCCGCGGCCGCCAGGTCTGCCTCCAGGCATTGCTAACATCCGTTGGCGCACACTGCTGACGCCGGGCGCTGCGCCGCGGATAATGCGCGCGCCAGCCGCAGCTCCGCCAGCCTGCCTTCCCGGACGTCGCTCACGACAGCGCCGGGTGAATTCCTCTTTTTGCAGATGCGGAGATTGCGCAATGAGTGACAACTTCAGGGTCGAGCACGACAGCATGGGCGAGTTGCAGGTGCCGGCCGAGGCGCTGTGGGGCGCCCAGACCCAGCGCGCGGTGCAGAACTTCCCGGTGTCCGGGCAGCCGATGCCGCGCGGCTTCATCCGTGCGTTGGGCCTGATCAAGGCCGCCGCGGCCGGCGTCAACGCCGAGCTGGACCTGCTGCCCAAGGCGGTGGCCAAGGCGGTGCAGGCGGCGGCGCTGGAGGTGGCCGGCGGCAAGCACGATGCGCATTTCCCGATCGACATCTACCAGACCGGCTCGGGCACCTCGTCCAACATGAATGCCAACGAGGTCATCGCCACGCTGGCCTCGCGCGCGGCCAAGCCGGGCGCGCCGGCGGTGCATCCCAACGACCACGTCAACCTCGGCCAGAGCTCCAACGACGTGGTGCCAACCGCGATCCGCGTCTCCGCCCAGTTGGCCACGCAGGAACAGTTGCTGCCGGCGTTGAAGCACCTGCGCAAGGTCATCGACAAGCGCGCCAAGCAGTTGGACAAGGTGGTCAAGACCGGGCGCACGCACCTGATGGATGCGATGCCGCTGACCTTCGGCCAGGAGTTTGGGGCATGGTCGGCGCAGCTGGCCTCGGCACAGGAGCGTCTGCAGGACAGCCTCAAGCGGCTGCGCCGGCTGCCGCTGGGCGGCACCGCGATCGGCACCGGGATCAATGCCGACCCGCGCTTCGGCGGCAAGGTCGCCAAGGCCTTGTCCACGCTCACCGGCTGCAAGTTCGACAGCGCCGACAACAAGTTCGAAGGCCTGGCCGCGCAGGACGATGCGGTGGAACTGTCCGGCCAGCTCAATGCGCTGGCGGTGGCGCTGATCAAGATCGCCAACGACCTGCGCTGGATGAACGCCGGGCCGCTGGCGGGGCTGGGCGAGATCGAGTTGCCGGCGTTGCAGCCGGGCAGCTCGATCATGCCGGGCAAGGTCAATCCGGTGATTCCCGAGGCCACGGTGATGGTCTGCGCGCAGGTCATCGGCCACCACACCGCGATCACCGTGGCCGGGCAGACCGGCAATTTCCAGTTGAACGTGGCCCTGCCGCTGATCGCGGCCAACCTGCTGGACTCAATCAACCTGCTGGCCAACGTGTCGCGGCTGCTGGCCGATTCGGCGATCGCCGGGCTGAAGGTGCGCGAGGAGCGGGTGCGCGAGGCGCTGGGCCGCAATCCGATCCTGGTCACCGCGCTGAATCCGATCATCGGCTACGAGAAAGCGGCGGCGATCGCCAAGCGCGCCTACAAGGAGAACCGCCCGGTGCTGGAGATCGCGATCGAGGACAGCGGCCTGGGCGAGGCCGAGCTGCGCAAGCTGCTCGACCCGGCGGCGCTGACCAGGGGCGGCATCCACGCCGGCGCGGGCGGCGGCGGCTGAGGCGTGGTGCCCTGCGTGGTGCGGCGGGTGCCGTGCCATGCGGGGCGATGTATCGCGTTGGCGAGTCCAGTGAGCTGAAAGGCCACTGCGGGCTTGCCAAGTCCTGCGTGGAGGAGGGGGCGTGTGCTCTTGACGCCGGGTCTGGCGCCGAGCGTTTGATGGCTGGGTTGGTCGCGACTGATGGCCAAAGCCGCCAGGAGCCGCTGACGGACTTTCGGTAGATCGGCCATCAGCCCAGACCGGTTCCTGCACCGTCATGGTTTCGCGCGTCGCGACTGAAGTCGCTCCCACAACTGAGCTACGGGAGATCGCCCTGCTAATGCACTGGGGGAGTGACTTCAGCCCCGACAAGTATCCGAAACCGGAACCTTCGCTACTACGCTCGTCGCGGCTGAAGCCGCTCCTACAGGAGATGCGCAATGGAGTGTCTGGGTGCACTGTAGGAGGGGCTTCAGCCCCGACAGGATCCGGGGTTGCAGGCCCATCGCCATTGCAGCGGTCGCGGCCGATGCCGCTTCTGCGGCGCGCGTCGCCTCAGCGCCGCTCGGCCTGCAGGTTGCCGAAGCTCTCCCGGTACGGCTGCAGCGACGGGATGTCGCGCAGCACCGCGCCCTGCAGGGCGTCGATCTCCGGCGTGGTCGCAAAGCCGACCGAGCGCATGTTCGGGTCGGGCGGGGCGGTTTCTAGGGTGCGCTGGCGCTGCATCTGCAACTGCATGAACAGCTGTTGCAGCTGGCTGCGCTGGGCCTGCGGCAGCGGCAGCTCGATGTCGTCGATTCTGAGGCTGCCGTCGGGGCCGATCGAGGCATTGGCGGCCGGCGCGCGGCGCAGCATCACGGTCATGCTGTCCACCGCCACGCGCGGCTTGCCGCGCTCGGCACGCGAGGAGGTCGACGCGCCGTCGCGCGCGCCGCACGCCGCCAGCAACAGGCACAGCGCGATCAGGGAAAACCAGGCGGCTAGCGTCTTCTTCATCGATCGATTCAAAGCAGGGGGTCCCGGCCATTTTAGGCCGGGACCGCCGCAATTACTTGACCGAATTGTCGCAGTCGCTGATGTCGCTGGCGTCGAGGCTGGCATAGGGGCGGAATGCCGGCAGTTTCTGCGCCAGCGTGTCCTGCGCCTGGCGCAGCGTCGCCACCTGCCCGCAGATCTTCAACGCTTCCTGCTTGAGTTTCTCGGCCTGCGCCTCGATGTGCTCGCCGACGTGCTCGGTGTTGCCGCTGATGACCCCGGCCAGCGCGTCGCCGGCGGCCTTCACGCCTAGCGCGGCGCCTTGCTTGCCGACCTCCAGGCCTTGGGTGCCGATCGCACCGAGCTGCTCGCGGTAGGCCACCAGCAGGGCGTGCTGCTCGGCGCTGACCGCGACCTGCTTGCCGTCGATCAGCAGGTCGCCGCTACGGGTGATGGTCGCCGGCGGCTGGCCGGACACCTTCAGGGTGATGTCGCCGTTGTCGAAGCTCAGGCTGCGCGCGCTGGGCGTGTTGCTAGTGGTCCGGTCGGACTGCGGCGTGGAGGGTTGGCAGGCCGCCAGGGCCAGCAGCGCCGTCAGGGCGACGCCGGCCAGTGCCAGGGAACGATGCTGCATGGGTGTGTCCTCGATCGAAGCGAAGGGGGGCGCCGCGGGTCAGCGCGGCTTGGGCACGTTGACGCTGCCGCGCACGCCGCTGTGGTTGACGTCGCCGCTGCCGACCCGCTGCACGCTGAGGTTGCCGCCGACGCCGC
The DNA here is from genome assembly GCF_025666195.1 of Xanthomonas sp. CFBP 8443. NCBI lineage: Bacteria > Pseudomonadati > Pseudomonadota > Gammaproteobacteria > Lysobacterales > Lysobacteraceae > Xanthomonas > Xanthomonas sp. CFBP 8443. Next base: position 2,952,475 of record NZ_CP102592.1, on the reverse strand, counting down.
TGACCTCCAGGTCGCCGGAGCCGATCGACTGCAGCGCCACGTTGCCGGTCACGTCGCGCAGCTGCGCATCGCCGGAGCCGATGCTGCCGATCTGCACGGCGCCGCGCACGCCGTGCACGGTCAGGTCGCCGGAGCCGACGGTGCCGATCTTGACGTCGCCGCCGACCTGGCTGGCCTTGGCGTCGCCCGAGCCCAGCGACGGCAGGCTGAGGCTACCGATGTCGCGCAGATCGATGTCGCCCGAGCCCACTGTAGCGCTGACCGCGCCGCGCACGCCGTGCACGTGCAGGTCGCCGGAGCCGACAGCGGCGTCGAGCGCGGCCACGCCGCCGATGTCGGCGTCGCCGGAGCCCAATCGCAGTTGCACTGGCAGGTTGCTCGGCACGCTGCCGGCGACGTCCAGGTAGGCGTAGCGGTTGCCCAGGCTGATGCCGCGCAGCGTGCCCTCGTGCTCCAGGGTCACGGTCAAGGTGTCGCCGTCGCGGCGCTGGCGCAGGGTCAGCTGCTTGAGCATGTCCGCGTCGGAGGCGCAGGCGCGGCCGCGCAGTTCGAACGCGCTGCCGCTGGCGCCGGTCAGCTTGAGGTTGTTCTGCTGCGCGTCGAACACCACGCGCTTGACGCCTGCCAGGTCCAGTTTCAGGTTGCGCGGCTCGGAATGCTTGCAGTCGTCGGCCAGGGCCAGGCCCGGCACCAGCAGCAGCGCACACAGCGCGAAGGTCTTGCGCATCATCGGAAACTCCTTGCAGAAAGAGGAAAGGGTGAGGGCGTCACGCGGATCAGGCTTCGTCGCGCCAGCGGCGCAGGTAGATCGCCGCGACGATGAAGGCCACGCCGATCGCCGCGCCGATCCAGATGTCGGCGCTCTGGAAGATGCGCCAGGCGTCGCTGAGCTGGATCGCGTTGGCCAGGTCCTGCGGGCCGTCGATCTGCGCCGGCGGCGCGGTCTCGCTGAGCACCGGCAGCCAGGTGCCCGGCAGCATGCTCAGCAGGCCGCGGTAGACCACCGTGTACCAGACCAGTTTGTGGTTCACGTGCAGCATCGGCAGGATGGCCATCATGCTCGCCATCACGCAGCCCAGGATCGGCAGCAGCACTGCCCACAGGAACGGCTTGGTACGGGCCCAGGCCGAGCAGAACATCAGCCAGCCGATGGTCGGCAACGCCCACATCACGTAGATCGGCACGTTGGACAGCACCCCGCCGATGATGCGCAGCGGATGCGAATGGGTGAACACCGCGCTGCTCTGGGTGATGCCGTTGACCGAGACGGTCAGTGCGGTGACCACCCACAGGGCCACGCCGATCAGCAGGCCGACGCCGATCGCCACGATCGGCGCCAGCAGCAGCGCCCAGACTGCCTTGGACAGCACCGTGCTCACGTCCGACACCGGCAGCGACTTCCAGAACAGCACGCTGCGGTCGCGGCGGTCGTCGTACAGCGAACCCAGCGCGTAGAAGAACACCACGAAGCCGAGCACGATGCAGGCCAGGACCACGCCGGCGAGCATGGTGCCGTCGCCGACCGCGCCGACGATCTCGTGCAGCTTCTCCGGCCCGCCGTCGACGTTGATGCCGTTGCTGTCGTTGCCGCCTCCGGCGATGGTGCCGATCAGCGCCAGCACCGCGTACAGCACGGTGATCACCGCGCCGGCGATGACCGGCGCCCACAGGAAACCGCCGCGGTGTTCCCAGAATTCACGCTTGAGCAGCCACTTGAAGGTGGACAGCGGCGAGATGGACTTGGCGGGTGCGTTCATGCGTAGGTCCCCTTCATGATGGCGACGAACAGGTCGGCCAGGCCGGGATTGCGGGTTTCGCCCAAGGCCGCCAGCTGCGCCTGCGGCACGCCGTCGTACAGGAACACGGTCTTGCCGAACGGCAGGCCGCGCTCGTCGATCGGCTGCAGCGCGCGCGCCGCGTCGATGCGCTCGGCCGGCACCAGCAGTTCGGTGTAGCGGGTGGCCATGTGCTCCATGTCGGCGCTGAGCACGATGCGGCCGTCGCGGATGAACAGCACGTCGGTGAGGATGTGCTCGATCTCCTCGACCTGGTGGGTGGTGATGACGATGGTCTTCTGTTCGTCGAAGTAGTCTTCCAGCAGGCGCTGGTAGAACTCCTTGCGGTACAGGATGTCCAGGCCCAGGGTCGGCTCGTCGAGCACCAGCAGGCGCGCGTCGATGGCCATCACCAGCGCCAGGTGCAGCTGCACGATCATGCCCTTGGACATCTCGCGCACGCGCAGCTTGGGCGTGAGCTTGGTATTGGCCAGGAAGCGCTCGCACTTGGCGCGGTCGAAGCGCGGGTGCACCCCGGCGACGAAGTCGATCGCCTCGCGCACCCGCATCCAGCGCGGCAGCACCGCCACGTCGGCGATGAAGCACACGTCGTTCATCAGCGCGTCGCGCTGCTTGCGCGGGTCCATGCCCAGCACCCGCAGCTCGCCCTCGACCGAGGTCAGGCCGAGCAATGCCTTCAGCGCGGTGGTCTTGCCGGCGCCGTTGGGGCCGATCAGGCCGACGATGCGGCCCGGCGCGATCGCGAAGGAGGCATCGGCCAGCGCCGGCTTGTGGTTATAGGTCTTGCGCAGCGAGCGCGCGGAGACGACGGATTCGGATGCGGCGACAGCGGCAGTCATGGTGTTTTCCCCGGTGGCAACAAGTCTTCCAGTGTCAGGCCCAGGCGCTGGATCCGTTCCAGCACCAGTGGCCACTCTTCGTTGAGGAAGCGGTCGCGCTCGCTGCCGCGCAGCTTCTTGGCCGCTTCCTCGGTCATGAACATGCCCAGCCCGCGGCGCTTCTCGACCAGGGCCTCGTCGGCCAGTTCCTGGTAGGCGCGCGAGACGGTGATCGGGTTGAGCTGGTATTCGGCGGCGACCTGGCGCACCGAGGGCAGCGCGTCGCCGGGCTTGATGATGCCGTCCAGCATCATCGCGATCACGCGATCCTTCAGCTGGCGGTAGATCGGAGCGCCATCGCTCCATTGGATATCGCTCATGGTCAGCTCCGTGGGCGCAGCGTGTGCGCGAAGGAGAAATAGGGCATCGACAGCGATGCACGCATCCGCCGCACCGGCGCGGCCGTGGCGGGAGGGGCGTGGCTGTGTTCCTGCGGCTCGCTGGCGCCATAATCGGGCGACCGTCCCTGGTTGCGCTGGGCGCCGACCCAACTCACCGAGAGCAGGGCGCCGACGATGACCAGGGCCGGAAGGCTGCGCTGCATGCGTTGGAGGTTCATCGTGTCCCCTGCTCTGGATGAGTGGTGTTGTATTTAACTATAACACCGTCACACGTCATGTCAACACGATGACCGACCCAACTCATGGCCTAGCGCCTGCACGTTCCCCTTCCTACTTCCGGTGCCCCGATGAAACTGTCCAAACGTTTGTTTTTCCTCGCGATCCTGGCCGCTGCCGGCACCGTCGGCAGCGCCTGGGCGGCCTCGCTGCTGGACCTGGACTACCGTCCGCTGGCCGGCAAGGACAAGGTGAACCTGAACAAGACCTACGGCGGCAAGGTGCTGCTGGTGGTCAATACCGCCAGCAAGTGCGGCTTCACCCCGCAATACGACGGCCTGGAACAGCTGCAGCAGCGCTATGCCGCGCAGGGCTTCAGCGTGCTCGGTTTCCCGTCGAACGACTTCAAGGGCCAGGAGCCAGGATCGGAGAAGCAGATCCAGGAGTTCTGCACGCTGACCTACGGGGTCAAGTTCCCGATGTTCGAGAAGGTGCATGTGCTCGGCGCCGAGGCGACGCCGCTGTACAAACAGTTGACCCAGGCCACCGGCGTGGCGCCGGGCTGGAACTTCCACAAGTATCTGATCGCGCGCGACGGACGCGTGGTCGCGCAGTTTCCCAGCAAGGTCGCGCCGGACGATGCGGCCTTGCGCGCGGCCATCGAACGCGAACTGAAAGCGCAGCCGGCATCACATTGAAACCGGGTCGATATCCTTGCCGCGCATGCGACAATGCGGCCTCTGCGCCATCGCGGCGCCTCTAGTTCACTTCCAGGAAAGTAGCGAATGAAGATGGGAATGCGTGGCGCCGCGGCGTCGCTGTTGATGGGGATGGCGGTGGTCGCGGGCAGTGCGTTCGCGCAGGCGCCGGCGGCGCCGGCTGCGGCCAAGCCGGCGGCACTGACCAGCGAGAAGCAGAAGATCAGCTATGCGATCGGCATGGACGTGGCGCGCTCGTTCGAGCCCATCGCCCAGGACATCGACCTGGCGGCCATGCAGCGCGCGATCGAGAACGCGTTCAAGGGCGGCAAGCCGCTGCTGTCCGACGAGCAGACCCAGGCCACCGACACCGCGTTGCGCACCCAACTGGCCGCGCGCAGCGGCCAGCCGCTGCCGGGCATGGCGCCGGGCAGCCAGCCGCCGCCGGTGTCCAAGCAGAACGTGGGCCTGATGCTCGGCGATCGCGCGGTCGGCCCGTCGCTGGCGCGGATCCAGAACGACATCGATCTGCCCACGCTGCTGGGCGCGGTGCGTACCGTGTTCGCCAAGGGCGAGACCGCGCTGACCCAGGAGCAGGCGGCCGCCATGCTGCAGGCCTTCGGCGCCTCCAAGCAGGCCGCCTCCGCCACCGAGAACCGCGAGAAGGGCAACGCCTTCCTGGCCCAGAACAAGACCCAGAAGGGCGTGGTCACCACGCCGTCAGGTTTGCAGTACATGGTGTTGCGCCAGGGCAGCGGCGAGCGGCCGATGCCGACCAGCAAGGTGCGGGTGAACTACGAAGGCAAGCTGCTCAGCGGCGAAGTGTTCGACAGCTCGTACAAGACCGGCCAGCCGGCCGAGTTCTCGCTCAGCCAGGTGGTGCCGGGCTGGAGCGAAGGCGTGGCGTTGATGCCGGTCGGTTCCAAATACCGTTTCTGGATTCCGTCGAATCTGGGCTATGGCCCGCAGGGCACGCCGGGCGGCCCGATCGGCCCGGATTCCATGCTGACGTTCGACGTGGAACTGTTGGGCATCCTTCAATAACCGATAGGAGATTACATGCGCGTAGCGATATTCGGCACCGGCTATGTCGGGCTTGTCACCGGAACCTGTCTGGCCGAGGTCGGCCATCACGTGGTGTGCGTGGACATCGACCAAGCCAAGGTGGATGGGCTCAACAAGGGCGTGGTCCCGATCTACGAGCCTGGCCTCTCGCCGATGGTCAAGGCCAATCACGCCGCACGGAGGCTGTTCTTCACCACCGACGCGGCCAGCGCCATCGCGCATGGAGATATCGTGTTCATCGCCGTCGGCACGCCGCCGGACGAGGACGGTAGCGCCGATCTGCAGTACGTGCTGGCGGTGGCCCGCACCATCGGCCAGCACATCCAAGGGCCGACCGTGGTGGTCAACAAGTCGACGGTACCGGTCGGGACCGCCGACAAGGTGCGCGCGGCGATCGCCGCCGAGCTGGACAAGCGCGGCGAGACGATCGAGTTCGACGTGGTGTCCAATCCGGAATTCCTGAAGGAAGGCGACGCGGTCGCCGACTGCATGCGCCCGGACCGCATCGTGATCGGCAGCAGCAAGCCGGGCACCGCCGCGCGCCTGCGCCGCCTGTACGCGCCGTTCAACCGCAACCACGACCGCATCGTGGAGATGGATGTGCGTTCGGCCGAGCTGACCAAGTACGCGGCCAATGCGATGCTGGCGACCAAGATCAGTTTCATGAACGAGATCGCCAACATCGCCGAGCGGGTCGGCGCCGACGTGGAGAAGGTGCGCCAGGGCATCGGCTCGGATCCGCGCATCGGCTGGCATTTCATCTATCCCGGCGCCGGCTACGGCGGCTCGTGCTTCCCCAAGGACGTGCAGGCGCTGGCGCGCACCGCGCAGCAGTACGGCCACGACCCGAAGCTGCTGGATGCGGTGGAAGCGGTCAACGAGGCGCAGAAGGGCCATCTGTACGAGCTGATCCAGCGCCACTACCGCGGTCAGAGCGTGGCCGGCAAGACCTTCGCGGTGTGGGGCCTGGCGTTCAAGCCCAATACCGACGACATGCGCGCCGCGTCCAGCCGCCGCCTGCTGGCGCAGCTGTGGGAGGCCGGGGCCAAGGTGCGTGCCTACGATCCGGAGGCGACCGAGGAAGCCAAGCGCATCTTCGGCGAACGCGACGACCTGAGCTTCTGCGAGGACGCCTTCGCTGCGCTGGAAGGCGCCGATGCATTGGTCGTGGTCACCGAGTGGAAGCAGTTCCGCAGCCCGGATTTCACCCGGATGAAGGAACTGCTCGGCGACGCGGTGGTGTTCGACGGGCGCAATCTCTACGATCCGCCGGAAATCGAGACCTTCGGCCTGGCTTACTATGGCATCGGCCGCGGGCGTTCGATCAGTGAAGCATGACTTCTCCACCCAGGATCGATTGCTGGAGAACCGGTTGATCGAGCTGGAGACGCGCCTGTCCTTCCAGGAACAGGCGCTGTCCGAAGTGAGCGATGCGTTGGCCGAGGCGCGTGCCGAAAGCCAACGCAACGCCGTGCTGCTGCGCCACCTGCTGGAAGACCTGGGCAAGGTGCGCAGCACGCTGTATGCCGATCCCGCCGACGAACCGCCACCTCCGCATTACTGATGCACGAACCGATCCCGATCCTGACACGATGAGCGATACCCTCCGCGACCAGCTGCTCGGCCTGGGCTTCAAGCCCGTGCCGAAACCCGAACGCCCAGAGCGCAATGCCACGCCCGCGCAGCCCTCGCGAGGGAGGCCCGGACAGCATCCGGCGCACGGCCACAAGCCGGCGGGCGCGCGTGGCGAACGTCCGCACGCCGCCGGCAAGCCCGGTGGCGCGCGCGCGCATGACGGCGCCGGTCGTCCGCGTGGCGACGGCGCCGGTCGTGCGCACGCGGCGGGCGACGGCCGCGGCCGCCCGCAGGGTGCGGGCAGGCCGCAAGGCGCTCCTGGCCAGCAGCCGGCGCGGCCGCATGGCGCACGGCCGCCGCGCACGCGCGAGGACATCGATCTGGCCAAGGCCTATGCGATCCGTGCGCAGCGCGAGAAGGACGAACGCATCGAGGCCGAGCGGCTGAAGCAGGAACAGGCCCGGCTGCGCCGCGAAGCGCGGGCCAAGCTCGACGAACTGCTCAAGGACCAGGCGCTGAACCACGCCGAGGCCGACATCGCCCGCCATTTCCCCTATGGCGGCAAGATCAAGCGCATCTACGTCACCGCCGACCAGCTCAAGGCGCTCAACGCCGGCGAGCTGGGCGTGCTGCAGCAGAACGGGCGCTACCTGCTGGTGACGGCGGCGCTGCTCGACCAGGCCGAAGCGATCTTCCCGGCGTCGGCGGCGCTGCGGGTGGACCCGAACGCCAGCGCCGAGGAAGATCCCTACGCCGATCCCAAGTACCAGATCCCCGACGACCTGATCTGGTAAGCGCCATGGGTCCAGGGACGGAGACGGCAGGCTCCGCGCAGCTGCGCTCCGCGCCGTCCGCGCACGCGGCGGGCGGCTATCTGCCCTACATCGACGGGTTGCGCGCGATCGCGGTGGTGGCGGTGATCGCCTATCACCTCGATCCGGCCTGGCTGCCGGGCGGGTTCACCGGCGTCGATGTGTTCTTCGTGATCTCCGGCTTCGTGGTCAGCGCCTCGCTGCAGCGCTTGCCGGCGGCCGGCAGTTGGGGCGTGTTCGCGCAGTTCTACGCACGCCGCATGCGCCGCATCGCGCCGGCGCTGGTGGCCTGCCTGTTGGCGACCGGCGTGGCCAGCGGCCTGTTCATCCCCGAGTCGTGGCTGAGCGAGACCAGCGCCAAGACCGGGCGCATGGCCTTCGTTGGCCTCAGCAACTGGGTGCTGGCGGCCACCGGCAACGATTATTTCTCGCCGAAGGCCGAGTTCAATCCGTATACGCATACCTGGTCGCTGGGCGTGGAGGAGCAGTTCTACCTGCTGTTCCCGTTGCTGTTCCTGGCCTGGAACCGCGGCGGCCGCGGCCGCGTGTGGTCGACGCTGCTGGTCGCGCTGGCGTCGGCCACGTCGCTGGGCTACGCGTGGCTGCGCAGCCGCGGCGGCGGCGAGGCCGGCGATGCGTTCTACCTGACCACCGCGCGCTTCTGGCAGCTCGGCAGCGGCGTGCTGCTATACCAGGCGCTGGCGCTAGGCGGGCGCTTCGATGGCGCCGTGGCGGCGGCGCCGCGGGCGGCCTGGAGCTGGCGTTCGCCGCTGCTGGCGCTGGCCCTGGCCGCGGTCGGCTACGGGCTGTGGCGCGCGCGTCCGGGGCATTCGCCGTGGCCCGACGGCCTGTGGCCAGTGCTGGGCACGCTGGGCCTGCTGGGATTGCTGCACGGCGCGCCCTCCGGCTGGACCAAGCGTGCGTTGTCGCAGCGCGCGGTGGTGGCGATCGGCCGCGTCTCCTATTCGCTGTACCTGTGGCATTGGCCGGTCTTCGTGCTGTTCCGCTGGACCGTCGGTCTGGAGTCGGCGCTGGCCAAAGCGTCGGCGCTGGCGCTGGTGGTGGCGCTGGCGCTGGCGTCGTACCGCTGGGTGGAACGGCCGTGGCGCAGCGGTCGCATCGGCAGGACGCGCACCCCGGCGCGGACCATCGCCGCCGGGCTGGGGCTGATCGTGTTGGCCGCCGGCGTGCATGCACTGCTGCTGGACACGCAGCGCTACTACTCGCTGAGCACGGTGAGCCGGCATCCGCTGGACTGGTATGCCTACGCCAAGGATCTGCGCAAGGACTTCCCGCGCTGCACGCTGAAGACCGGGCGGGTGGACGTGCAGGTCGGCAGCGCCAAGCTGTTCGAGCGCGGCGACTGCGACCTGCGCAACCGCGATGGCGGACAGCTGTTCGTCGCCGGCGATTCGCATGCGCTGGCCTACAACGAACTGCTGCGCCGGTTCGCGCTGCAAAGCGGCGTCGCGGTCCGCCTGTACGGCGTCGGCGGCTGTCCGATCGTCGGCCTGCAGGCCTGGCAGGCGACGCATGCCGGGTGCCAGGCCTACGAACGCAGCACCCTGGACGACGTCGCCGCGCATGCGCGCGCCGGCGACGTGCTGTTCCTGCCCGCCCTGCGGCTGCTGCGCCTGGCCGAGCAGACCGAGCTGTTTGACGAGGCGGCGGTGATGGCCGAGCAGGGCGGTGCGCCGGCGCAGGCGGTACGCGCCGCCGGTGAGGACGCGGCGGTCGCGCTGCTGCAGCCGCTGGCGCAGCGCGGCGTGCGCATCGTGTTCGAGGCGCCGAAGCCGCTGCTGCGCGCGCCGCCGTACCGCTGCTCGGACTGGTTCAACCGCGGCAACGCGATCTGCGCGCGCGGCACTCAGATCCCGCGCGCGACGATGGAAAGCTACCGTGCGCCGGTGCTGCAGAGCCTGCAGCGGATCGCCGCGCGGCTGCCGCATGCGTCGGTCTGGGATCCGTTGCCGGAGCTGTGCGAGCCCACCCGCTGCGCCGGCATGCGCGACGGCCGCCCGCTGTTCTTCGATGCCGACCATCTCAGCGGCTACGGCAACCGCGTGCTGCTGCCGGGCTTCACCGCGCACTTCAAGGCGGTGCAGGCCGAAGCGGGGGCGACGCCGTAACGGCGGCGTCGCGCAATGGACCGGGAGCAGGGCATGACCACGGACAATTCTGCGATGGCGCCACGTGCGAACGTTCGCGCCCATGGTGGCTGCGCGACGCGCGGTCCGGATGTCCGTAGCGGGAGCAGCGCCGGCCTTGTCGCAAGACGCACCGGCTTCCCGTTTATGCGCGGCGTGCTGGTCTTGGGCGCGCTGGGCGCATCGGGCGCCGCCTGCGCCGCCGACGCGCCGGCCTTCGACCGCCCCGGGATCGGCTTCGCCTCGCAGACCCTGCCGGCCGGCGGCGTGGCCTGGGAACAGGCCGTGTCGGATGTGACCTACGATCGCAGCGGTGGCGTGCGCAGCACCGAATACGTGGCCGACAGCCGGCTGCGGATCGGCATCAGCGCGCAGGCGGAACTGCAGGTGGCCATCGACAGCCAGGTCTGGCAGCGCGTGCGCGGTGCCGGCCAGGACGTGCGCGGACATGGCGGCGGCGATGCCAGCGTCGGTTTGAAATGGGCGTTGCCGAGCACGCGCGATACGTTTTCCTGGGCCGTGCTCGGCACCGCCGCTTTGCCGGTGGGGCGCGCGCCTTACGGCGACGACGGGCACCGTTACGATCTCGGCGTCAGCGCCGGCTGGGACTTGGACGGCGGGCGCAATGTCGCGCTGTACGCCAACCTCAGCGACAGCGACGGCGGCCACGGCTGGACCGTGTCGCCGAGCTATACGTTCTACGCGCAGGGCAACCTCAGCGCCTATGCCGAAGCCGGCATCGGCGGCGGCGAGGACGAGATGCGCGCGCTCGGCACCGGACTGACCTGGTTGCTCGCCGGGCGCGTGCAACTGGACCTGTCGGTGCTGCGCGGCCTGTCCGCGCCATCCTCGGATTGGCAGGGCGGCCTCGGCGTGTCGGTGCTGCTGCGCTGAGCGTCGGTTTTAGCCCTTCTCCCATCGGGAGAGGGGTTGGGGTGAGGGTACGGCCCAGGCGCATTGGTAGGCGAGGCACTGCGCAGCGGTCGCACCCTCATCCGCCCCTTCGGGGCACCTTCCCCCGAAAAGGGCCATGGTCCCGGAGGGAGAAGGGAGGCGCTCGGCAGGAATGGCGCTGCCATGCTTAGCCCCTCTCCCATCGGGAGAGGGGTTGGGGTGAGGGTACGGCCCAGGCGCATTGGTGGGCGTGACACTGCGTGACGGACGTACCCTCATCCGCCCCTTCGGGGCACCTTCCCCCGAAAAGGGGGCCATGGCCCCGGAGGGAGAAGGATTCGCTTCGGTTGTCCAGGTCCGAGGCTGGCCCGCGCTCGCTCTGCAGCAGTGGCGCACTCCTGCCGACGCGCGCTCACTCGCGCGCGGGCATGCCGTCGCCGGGCGGCAGGATCTCCGGGACGTGCTGGTCGTACTGCGCCAGCACCTCCTCGAATCCGTAGCGCGGTCGCCAGTCCAGCGCCTGCATCGCCCGCTGCGCCGAATAGACGCGGTCGATCCGCGTCGGCAGCCGCCAGCGCCGCTGACGGAAGGCCTCGACCAGCAGCGGCGCGCGTCGCTCCAGCAGCGCCTGCGGTTCGCGATGCAATGCCTGGCAGTCCTCGCGCAGGAACGGTGTGGCGCCGGAGACGACGAAGGTCGCCTCGGCCGGTCCGGCATGGACCAGCGCCGCGGCATGCGCGTCGGCCACGTCGCGCGCATCGATGCCGCGATGCAGGCGGAACACCGCCATCAGATTGGCCGGTTCCGGAAAGCAGCGCGACATGCGCAGGATGCGCACGCTCGGCCCGCCCTGGGCGGCGGCCTCGCGCAGCAGGGCTTCGGCTTCCAGCTTGGTGTGGTGGTAGATGGTCTGCGGCTGCGGCGGCAGCGTTTCGTCGACCCAGGCCGCGGTGTCGCCGGGGCTGGCCGCGCTGCCGTAGAGCGCGGTGGTGCTGGTGAAGACGATGCGGCGCACGCCGGCGGCGGCGGCCGCATCCAGCACGCGGCGGGTGCCGTCGACGTTGACCTGGCGGAATCTCGCAGCCGAGACATGCGGCACGTGCGGCGCGTGCAGCGCCGCCGTATGGATCACCGCGTCCGCGCCCTGCAGCGCGCGCGCCAGAAGCGCGCCATCGTCCAGGTCGCCGACCCAGGCGCTGGTGGAGGAGGGCGCGCTGTCGAAGCCGGCGACGCGGTGCTGCCGCGACAGACGGACATGGATCGCGCGGCCGATGCGGCCGCTGCTGCCGGTGACCACGATGTTCATGCGTGCCGCTCCGATGTCATGCTGCGAACCGCGCCGGCTCCTTCGCTGCCGGGCCGACGCTGCCGCTGCGCGGCGCGCGTCCGGCACGGCTCATTCCGGGTCGTAGTCCAGGTTCGAGGCCAGCCAGCGTTCGGCCTGCAGCAGCGGCACGCCCTTGCGCCGCGCGTAGTCGGCGACCTGTTCCTTGGTCAACCGCCCGACCACGAAATACTGGCTCTGCGGATGGCTGAAGTAGTAGCCGGACACCGCCGCGGTCGGCAGCATCGCGAAACTCTCGGTCAGCGACATGCCGGCGTTGCGTTCGGCATCGAGCAGCGCGAACAGGGTCTTCTTCTCGCTGTGCTCGGGGCATGCCGGATAGCCGGGGGCAGGGCGGATGCCACGGTACTTCTCGGCGATCAACGCGTCGTTGTCCAGCGCCTCGTCATCCGCATAGCCCCAGAATTCCCTGCGCACGCGCTGATGCAGGCGCTCGGCCAGGGCCTCGGCCAGGCGATCGGCCAGCGCCTTCAGCAGGATCGCGTTGTAGTCGTCGTGCGCGGCCTCGAACCGCGCCACGTGCGGCTCGATGCCGATGCCGGCGGTGACCGCGAACGCGCCGATCCAGTCCTGCTTGCCGCTGTCCCTGGGCGCGATGAAATCGGCCAGGCAGAAATCGGGGCGCTCGATGGGTTTGTCGACTTGTTGGCGCAGGAAGTGCAGGAGATGTCGGGACTCGGGACTCGGGACTCGGGACTCGGCAGATGCATCCGCTGTGGGCGCGGCCGAGGAGGCAAGCGCTTCCGAGTCCCGAGTCCCGAGTCCCGAGTCCCGCCCCAGCACCACTTCCACATCGTCGCCCACCGCATTCGCCGGCCACAGCCCGAACACCGCCTTGGCGGTCAGCCATTTCTCGCCGACGATGCGCTTGAGCATCGCGCGCGCGTCGCGGTACAGCTCGCTGGCCTGGCTGCCGACAACCGCGTCGCTGAGGATCGCCGGGAACTTGCCGGCCAGTTCCCAGGCCTGGAAGAACGGGGTCCAGTCGATCAGCGGCAGCAGTTCCTCGAGCGGGTAGTCGTCGAACACGTGCAGGCCGGGCTGGCGCGGCGCCGGCGGGGTGTACGCGTCCCAGCCGTCGTCGAAGCGCTGCGCGCGCGCCTTCTCCAGCGACACCAGGCGCTTGGCGTCGCCGCGGTTCTTGTGGCGCTGGCGGATCTCGGCGTAGTCGGCATCGTTGGCGGCGACGAACGCGGCGCGCAGGTCCTTGGAGATCAGCGATTGGGCCACGCCGACCGCGCGCGAGGCGTCCTTGACCCACACCGTCGGCGCGCCGTAGTGCGGGTCGATCTTCAGCGCGGTGTGCGCGCGCGAGGTGGTGGCGCCGCCGATCAGCAGCGGCATCGAGAAGCCCTGCCGCTGCATCTCGCGGGCGACGTGGCTCATCTCTTCCAGCGACGGGGTGATCAGCCCGGACAGGCCGATGATGTCGGCGTTCTCGGCGCGGGCGCGGTCGAGGATGGTCTGGGTCGGCACCATCACGCCGAGGTCGATCACGTCGAAGTTGTTGCAGGCCAGGACCACGCCGACGATGTTCTTGCCGATGTCGTGCACGTCGCCCTTGACCGTGGCCATGACGATCTTGCCGTTGGACTTGCCGGTGTCGCCGGTGCGCAGCTTTTCCGCCTCGATGTATGGCAGCAGGTAGGCCACCGCCTTCTTCATCACCCGCGCCGACTTCACCACCTGCGGCAGGAACATCTTGCCGGCGCCGAACAGGTCGCCGACCACGTTCATGCCGTCCATCAGCGGGCCTTCGATCACGTCCAGCGGACGCGTGGACTGCTGCCGCGCTTCCTCGGTGTCCAGTTCCACGTAGGCGTCCACGCCGTGCACCAGCGCATGCGCCAGCCGCGCGCGCACCGGTTTTTCGCGCCAGGCCAGGTCCTCGACGCTGCTCTGGCCCTTCTTGCCCTTGTAGCGCTCGGCGATCTCCAGCAGGCGCTCGGTGCCGTCGCGGCGGCGGTTGAGGATCACGTCCTCCACGCGCTCGCGCAGGTCCGGGTCCAGGTCGTCGTAGATCGGCATGCCGCCGGCGTTGACGATGCCCATGTCCATGCCCGCGGCGATCGCGTGGTACAGGAACACCGAGTGGATCGCCTGGCGCACGGTCTCGTTGCCGCGGAACGAGAACGACACGTTGGACACGCCGCCGGACACGTGGCAGTGCGGCAGGGTCTTGCGGATGATGCGAGTGGCCTCGATGAAGTCGACCGCGTAGTTGTCGTGCTCCTCGATGCCGGTGGCCACGGCGAAGATGTTCGGATCGAAGATGATGTCTTCCGGCGGGAAGCCGACCTGCTCGGTCAGCACCCGGTAGGCGCGGGTGCAGATCTCGACCTTGCGCGCGCAGGTGTCGGCCTGGCCCTGCTCGTCGAACGCCATCACCACCGCGGCGGCGCCGTAGCGCAGCACCTTGCGCGCGTGCTCGACGAACACCGCCTCGCCTTCCTTCAGCGAGATCGAGTTGACCACGCTCTTGCCCTGCAGGCACTTCAGCCCGGCCTCGATCACGCTCCACTTGGAAGAGTCGACCATGATCGGGATGCGCGCGATGTCCGGCTCGGACATGATCAGGTTGAGAAAGCGGGTCATCGCCTTCTCCGAATCGATCAGGCCCTCGTCCATGTTGACGTCGAGGATCTGCGCGCCGCTGGCGACCTGCTGGCGCGCGACCTCCACCGCTTCCTCGTAGCGCTCTTCCTTGACCAGCTTGCGGAACTGCGCGCTGCCGGTGACGTTGGTGCGTTCGCCGACGTTGACGAACAGCAGGTCCGGGGTGAGCAGCAGCGGCTCCAGGCCGGACAGGCGGGTAATGCGGACGGACATGGGCTCAGCCTTCCAGAATCGTTGCCGTGGATGCGCGCGCGCGATCGGCGCGTGCGCTGCGCTGCGCGTGCAGCGCGACTGCCTGGCGTGGCAGTGGATGCGTGGTCATCATCGTCAGGCGGCCTGTGCCTGCGCGGCCAGCGGCACGCGCGGGCGCAGCCCGCGCACCGCCTCGGCGATCGCCTGGATGTGCGCCGGGGTGGTGCCGCAGCAGCCGCCGACCAGGTTCAGCAGCCCGGATTCGGCGAACTCCTTCAGCGTCGCGGCCATTTCCTCCGGGGTCTCGTCGTACTCGCCGAAGGCGTTGGGCAGGCCGGCATTGGGATGCGCGCTGACGTAGCCGTCGGCGATCCGCGCCAAGGTCTCCACGTGCGGGCGCAGATCGCTGGCGCCGAGCGCGCAGTTCAGCCCCACCGACAGCGGCCGGCCATGCGCGACCGAGGCGTAGAACGCTTCGGCGGTCTGCCCGGACAGGGTGCGCCCGGAGGCGTCGGTGATGGTGCCGGAGATCATCACCGGCAGGCGCCCGCCGCGCGCGTCGAACACTTCCTCGATCGCGTACAGCGCCGCCTTGGCGTTGAGCGTGTCGAAGATGGTCTCCACCATCAGCGTGTCGGCGCCGCCGTCGATCAAGCCCTCGACCGCCTCGCGGTAGGTGCCGCGCAATTCGTCGAAGCTGGTGTTGCGGAAGCCCGGATCGTTGACGTCGGGACTGATCGAGGCGGTGCGGCTGGTCGGGCCGAGCACGCCGATGACGAAGCGCGGCTTGTCCGGGGTGAGCGCCTCGACCGCGTCGCAGCAGTCGCGCGCGACCCGTGCGCCGGCCTTGTTGAGTTCGTAGACCAGGTGCTCCAGGTGGTAGTCGGCCTGGCTCACCGAGGTGGCGTTGAAGGTGTTGGTCTCCAGCAGGTCGGCGCCGGCGTCGAGGTAGGCGCGGTGGATGCCGGCGATCACCTCTGGCCGCGACAGCAGCAGCAGGTCGTTGTTGCCCTTCAGGTCGTGGCCCTGCGGCGCGTGGTCGCAGCCGGGGCCGTGTACGTGCGCGCTGTCGTAGCCGGCGGCGAAGCGCTCGCCGCGGTAGTCGGCCTCCTGCAGGTCGTGGCGCTGGATCATGGTACCCATCGCACCGTCGATGATCAGGATGCGTTCGGACAGGGCCTGCAGGAGTTTCTGCGTGCGCTGGGGGTGGAGCCAGGGGGCCGGGACCGGGGACCGGGGACCGGGGACCGGGGCAGCGATGTCTGTGCTCATGTTTTTGCTCCTGTTTTTGCCTGCCCGGGTCCCTGGTCCCCGGTCCCCGGTCCCGCCGACTTCACCGCGATCAACGAAATCACCTCGAAATGCGGCGGCCGCTTCTCGCGGGTCACGGTTTCCAGGCTGGACACGTCCAGGCCGGCCTTGTCGACGAACTTGCGCAGCTCCTTGGAGGCGAAGCCCAGGTTGACGTGGCCGTAGGCCTGCACCGCGGCCTTGTGTTCGTGGCGGGCGAGGCTGCACAGCAGCAGGCGCCCGCCGGGGCGCAGCACCCGCGCCGATTCCGCTACCGCCTGCGCCGGCTTGGCCGCGTAGGTCAGCGCATGCATCATCACCACCAGGTCGAAGCTGGCGTCGGCGAACGGCAGCGCGTGCATGTCGCCTTCGCGCACTTCCACGTTGCCCAGCCGGCGCAGGCGTTCGCTGGCCGCGGCCACCACCCGTGCGCTGGTGTCGATGCACACGTAGCGGCGCGCATGCGGGGCGACCAGTTCGGCCAGCACGCCGTCCCCGGAAGCAATGTCGAGTACGTCGCCGGTTTCCAGCAGCGGCAGCGCGGTGCGCGCCAGCGCTTCCCAGGTGCGCCCGGGCGAGTAGTGGCGTTCCATGTCGCCGGCCACCGAATCGGCCCAGTTCTGGTCGGCGGCGCGGTTGGCCAGCACCGCGGCCACGCGCTCGGCGTCCTGGCGCAGCAGCGGGTCGTCGCTGCCGGTGCTCAGCGCCAGCCACAGCGCGCGCTGCGCCGGGTCCAGTTGCGCCTCGTCGAAGCGGTAGTAGGCCGACACGCCGGCGCGGCGGTCGCGCACCAGCCCGGCTTCCTTGAGCTTGGCCAGGTGGGTGGAGACGCGCGGCTGCGCCAGCCGGGTGATCGCCGACAGCTCGGCCACGGTCAACTCTTCCTGCTCCAGCAGCGCCAGCAGGCGCACGCGGGTGGCATCGGCGAACACCTTGAGCCGGGTCGACCAGTCCTCCAGATCCATTAATATCTTCCCATCGCGATATAGAGATATTCTGGTCCCGCGGGCGCACCGGGTCAAGTCGTGCACACGCCTGCGTATGGTCTGGGTGGCTACAATGGCGCACCAGACAGCCCGGGAGGGGTTCTACGTGGATTTCAGCTTTACTGAAGAACAATTGATGATCCAGGACGTGGCGCGACGCATCGCCCAGGAGCGGATCGCCCCGAGCGCCGAGCATCACGACCGCACCGGCGAATTCCCGCTGGAGAACATCCGCCTGCTCGGCGAGAACGGGCTGATGGGCATCGAGGTGCCGGAGGAATACGGCGGCGCCGGCATGGACCCGATCTCCTACGTGTTGGCGATGGTCGAGATCGCCGCCGGCGACGCCGCCCATTCCACCATCATGTCGGTCAACAACTCGCTGTTCTGCGCCGGCATCCTGAAGAACGGCAACGAAGCGCAGAAGCAGACCTACGTGCGCGCGATCGCCGACGGCAGCCAGATCGGCGCGTTCGCGCTGACCGAACCGCAGTCCGGCTCCGACGCCACCGCAATGCGTTGCCGGGCGGTCCGCCAGGACGACGGCAGCTTCGTGATCAACGGCAAGAAGAGCTGGATCACCTCCGGCCCGGTCGCCAAGTACATCGTGCTGTTCGCGGTCACCGATCCGGAGCAGGGCTCGCGCGGCATCACCGCGTTCGTGGTGGACACCGACAAGCCCGGCTTCCACCGTGGCAAGACCGAGCCCAAGCTCGGCATCCGCGCCTCGGCGACCTGCGAGATCGAGTTCCAGGATTACGTGGCGTCCCCGGACGAGGTCCTGGGCGCGCCTGGCGAGGGTTTCAAGATCGCGATGAGCGTGCTCGACGCCGGCCGCATCGGCATCGCCTCGCAGGCCATCGGCATCGCCCGCGCCGCCTACCAGGCGACCCTGGACTACGTGAAGGAGCGCAAGGCGTTCGGCTCGCCGATCGGCGCGTTCCAGATGACCCAGGCCAAGATCGCCGACATGAAGTGCAAGCTCGACGCGGCGCTGCTGCTGACGCTGCGCGCGGCATGGGTGAAGGGGCAGGGCCAGCGCTTCACCACCGAGGCCTCGGTGGCCAAGCTGACCGCCTCGGAAGCGGCGATGTGGATCACCCACCAGGCGGTGCAGATCCACGGCGGCATGGGCTATTCGAAGGAAATGCCGCTGGAGCGCTACTTCCGCGATGCCAAGATCACGGAAATCTACGAAGGCACGTCTGAAATTCAGCGATTGGTGATTGCGCGGAATGAGACGGGGTTGCGGTGAAGCCGGGACCGGGGACCGGGGACCAGGGACCCGGAAAAGCCTGAGCAAAAGCAAACAAAAAAGCGGCCGAAAGGCCGCTTTTCTGTTTACCAGCCGGAAGGTTCGTGGCAACCCCGGGGCCGTGACCCCCGGGTCCCGGGTCCCCGGTCCCGGGTCCCGGCTTCATCACCGATCCGGCTGGTTCCGGTTCTGCCCTTCCTGCTGCAGCGCCGCGTACTCCTTCGACGGCTCGTCCAGCTTGTCGCCGAGCATGCGCCGCACCACCACGAAGAACAGCGGGATGAACAGCACGCCGAGCAGGGTGGCGAACACCATGCCGCCGATCACGCCGGTGCCGATCGAGTGGCGTGCGTTGGCGCCGGCGCCGGTCGAGATCGCCATCGGCAGCACGCCGAGGATGAACGCGAACGAAGTCATCAGGATCGGGCGGAAGCGCAGGTGCGCCGCCTCGGTGGCCGCCTCGCGCAGGGTCTTGCCGGCCGCGCGCTGCTCAACTGCGAACTCCACGATCAGGATCGCGTTCTTCGCCGCCAGGCCGATCACCGTGATCAGGCCGATCTTGAAGTAGATGTCGTTGGGCAGACCGCGCAGCAGCGAGAAGGTGATCGCGCCGAGCACGCCGATCGGCACCACCAGCAGTACCGACACCGGGATCGACCAGCTCTCGTACAGCGCCGCCAGGCACAGGAACACCACCACGATCGACAGCACCAGCAGCAGCGTGGCGGTATTGCCGGCGATGATCTCCTGGTAGGACATGCCGCTCCAGTCGAAGCCGAAGCCCGGCGGCAGGTCGGTGTTGACGATCTCCTCCATCGCGCTCATCGCCTGGCCGGAACTGCCGCCCGGGGCCGGGTTGCCGACCACGTTGACCGCCGAATAGCCGTTGTAGCGGCTCAGCGACGGCGAGCTGTAGATCCAGTCCGACTTCACCACCGTGCTCAGCGGGATCATCTGCGGCAGGCCGTTGCTGTCGGTGGCGCTGCTGCTGGGCACGTAGAAGTTGCGCAGCGACTCCGGACCGGTGCGGTATGCCGCGTCGGCCTGCAGGTTGACGCGCTTGATGCGGCCTTCGTAGAAGAAGTCGTTGACGTACACCGGCGCCAGCATCATCTGGATCGACTGGTAGATGTCGCTGACCGACAGGCCCATCGACTGCGCCTGCACGCGGTCCACGCTCAGCTGCAGCTGCGGTGCGTTTTCCAGGCCGTTGGGGCGCACGCCGGCCAGCGCGTCCTGGCGCTCGGCGGCCTTGCCGAGCAGGATGTTGCGCGCCTGCAACAACGCCTCTTCGCCGGCGCCGGTACGGTCCTGCAGCCACATGTCGAAGCCGCCGAACTGGCCCAGGCCCTGCACCGTGGGCAGGTTGACCACGAAGATCTGTGCGCCCTTGATGCCGTAGAACGCGCCGTTGAGCTGGCCGATCAGGTCCGCGGCGGTGACGTCGCGGTCGGCCCAGGGCTTGAGCCGGATGAAGCCCATGCCGACGTTCTCGCCACGGCCCAGGAAGCTGAAGCCGGCGACCTGCAGCATGCCTTCCACGGCCGGTTGATTCGCGAGCACGCCGCGCATCTGCGCGAACACCTCGTTGGTGCGGCCGACCGTGGCGCCCGGCGGCAACTGCACGATCGCCAGGGCGAAGCCCTGGTCTTCCTCGGGCAGGAAGCTGCCCGGCATGCGCGTGAACAGGAAGCCGCACAGCACCACCAGCAACGCGAACACCGCCATCCAGCGCGGCGCGCGGCGGATGGTGCCGCCGACCGCGCCGACGTAGCGGTGCGCCAGCTTGTCGTAGTACTTGTTGAAGGTGCGGTAGATCCAGTTCGGGTTGTCGTTGTGGGTCGGCTTCAGGAACGCCGCGCACAGCGCCGGGGTGAAGCTCAGCGCCAGGAACGCCGAGAACGCCATCGACATGGCGATGGTGATCGCGAACTGCTTGTAGATCGCGCCGGCCGCGCCGGGCTGCATCGCCGAGGGGATGAACACCGCCGCCAGCACCACGGTGATCGCCACCACCGCGCCGGTGATCTGGGTCATCGCCTTCTGCGTGGCCGCCTTCGGCGCCAGGTGCTCTTCGGACATGATGCGTTCGACGTTCTCGATCACCACGATCGCGTCGTCGACCACGATGCCGATCGCCAGCACCATCGCGAACAGGGTCAGCTGGTTGATGGTGAAGCCGATCAGCCACATGCCCAGGAACGTGCCCAGCAGCGCCACCGGGATCACCAGGGTGGGGATGATGGTGGCGCGGAAGTTCTGCAGGAACACCAGCATCACCAGGAACACCAGCACGATCGCCTCGATCAGGGTCTTGACCACTTCCTCGATCGAGATCCGCACGAAGGTGGTGCTCTCGTACGGGGTGAACCAGCTCACGCCCTGCGGGAA
This sequence comes from Xanthomonas sp. CFBP 8443, assembly GCF_025666195.1. Taxonomy (NCBI): domain Bacteria; kingdom Pseudomonadati; phylum Pseudomonadota; class Gammaproteobacteria; order Lysobacterales; family Lysobacteraceae; genus Xanthomonas; species Xanthomonas sp. CFBP 8443. Next base: position 2,931,978 of record NZ_CP102592.1, on the reverse strand, counting down.
GCTGGGCTGCAGCTCGTCCATCTTGGCCTTGACCGCCTCGGACACGCTCAGCGCGTTGGCGCCCGGCAGCAGCTGGATCGCGAACGCGCCGGTGGGCTTGCCGTTGTACTGGGTATCCAGGCCGAAGCTGGTCGGGCCGAACGCGACCCGCGCCACGTCCTTCAGCCGCACCACGGTGCCGTTGCCGTCCGCGCGCAGGATGATGTCCTCGAACTGCTCGGGCGAGCTGAAGCGGCCCTCGGCCGAGACCGTGGCGGTGAACGACTGCCCGCTGGGCGCCGGATCCGAACCGATCGAGCCGGCCGCGAACTGCACGTTCTGCGCGCTGATCGCGTTGTACACGTCCGCCGCGGACATGTGGTAGCCCTGCAGCTTCTCCGGGTTGAGCCAGATGTCCATCGCGTATTCGGCGCCGAACTGCTGGGTGCTGCCGACGCCGGGCACGCGCGAGATCTGCTCCAGCACGCGCGAGCCGACGATGTCGTTGAGCGCGCTGCGGTCGACCGACGGATTCTCCGAGCGCAGCGCGAACACGGCGAGGAAGCCGGCGTTGGCCTTGGCCACCACCACGCCCTGCGCGGTCACTTCCGAGGGCAGGCGCGGCGTCGCCAGCGACACCTTGTTCTGCACCTGCACCTGCGCGATGTCGGCGTTGGTGCCGGTCTCGAAGGTCAGGGTGATGGTGGCGGTGCCGCTGGAGGACGAGGAGGAGTTGAAGTACAGCAGGTGATCGATGCCGGTCAGCTGCTGCTCGATCACCTGGGTGACCGCGCGTTCGGTGGTGCTGGCGCTGGCGCCGGGGTAGGTCGCGGTGACCGTGACCTGCGGGGGCGCGATCGAGGGATAGGACTCGACGCCGAGGTTGAGGATGGCGATCACGCCGCTGAGCGAGATCAGGATCGCCACCACCCAGGCGAAGACCGGGTGTTCGATGAAGAACTTAGGCATGGTGGGGGTCCGTTACTGCTGCTCGGGCTTGGAATCGGCCGCGGCGGCCGGCGTGTCGCCGTTCGCTGCGCCCTGCGGTTTGCCGGCGGCCTGGCCCTGCGGCGCTGCGGCCTGGCCCTGGCCCTGCGGCGCGGCAGCGCCCTGGCCCGGTGCGGCGCCCGGCGTCCACGGCGTGGCCTTGGCCGGTGCCCCTTCCTTGGCCTTCTGCAGGCCGCTGACGATCACCTGGTCGCCCGCCTGCAGGCCGGAGGTGATGATCCACTTGCCTTCCTGCTGGCCGGCCGTGGCCACGTCCTTGCGCGCCACCTTGCCGTCCTTGCCGACGACCAGCGCATAGGCGCCCTTGGCGTCGCGCAGCATCGCTTCCTGCGGGATCAGGAAGGCGTTGTTGCGCTGGCCCAGGTTGGCGGCGAAGGTGACGAACGCGCCGGGCAGCAGCACCCGGTCCGGGTTCGGCAGCAGCGCGCGCAGGGTGACCGAGCCGGTGCTCGGGTCGACCGCGGTGTCGGAGAAGTCCAGGGTGCCGGGCTGGGCGTAGGTGCTGCCGTCGCCGAGCTTGACCTGCACGGTCGACTTGCCTTCCTCGTTGAGCGCCACGCTGCCCTGGGTCTGCGCCTGGCGCAGCTGCGCCATTTCGTCCGAACTCATCGAGAAGTTCACGTACAGCGGATCGAGCTGGTCGATCGTGGTCAGCAGGGTGGTGTCGCCCTGGCCGACCAGCGCGCCCTCGGTGACCTGCTGCTTGCCGGCGCGGCCGGCGATCGGCGCGGTGACGGTGGCGTAGCCCAGGTTGATGCGCGCGGTTTCCACCGCCGCGCGCGCCTGCTGCACCGATGCGGCCGAGGTGCGCTCGGTGGCTTCGGCAGCATCCAGGTCGGACTTGGACACGTAGGACTGCGGGGCGAGGCTACGCGCGCGGCCGGCGGCGACCTTGGCGTTGGCATAGGTCGCCTCGGCCGCGGCCAACTGGCCCTGCGCCGAGGCCAGCGAGGCGCGCAGCGGCGCCGGATCGATCTGGAACAGCGGCTGGCCTTCCTTCACGTCGGTGCCTTCGGTGTACAGGCGCTTCTCCAGCACCCCGGCCACGCGCGCACGCACGTCGGCGCTGCGGTACGCGGACAGGCGTCCGACCAGTTCGCGCTGCAGCGGCAGCGACTGCGGCTTGGCTTCCAGCACGCCCACTTCCGGCGGCGGCATGGCTTGCTGTTCCTCTTTCTTCTTGCAGGACGCCAACACCACCACGACGGCGCAGGCCAGGGCGAGGGAACGCAACGGGGAGGTCATCGGGTGGTACTCCGGTCTGGTGTTGAAAACGAAAGGGAAGGGGGCGCGGCGAACGCGCGCAGAAAACCGTCGACGGCGAATTCGGCCCATGCGCGCTGCGCGGCGGCGTCGCTGCGATGGGCGGTGTGGAAGCGCTGCCGCTCGAAATCCATGCCGACGATCATGCTCAACAGCAGTTCGGCCATGAAGTGCGGATCGTCATGCCGCAGCTGGCCGGCGGCCACCGCCAGCTGCAGGCGTTCGCCCAGGCGCTGCATCAGCGTCTCGGCGCTGTCGCGGAACAGGGCGCGGGCCTGGTCGGGGAAATGCCGCGATTCGGCGGAGATCAGCTGGGAACTCTGCAGCACGCGCGGTTCGGACAGCAGCTCCAGGTGTTCGCAGGCGAAGCGCAGCAGGCTGCCGCGCAGATCGCCCTGGGCCGGACCCAGGTGGGTGATGCTCAGTTCCATGTGGTTCTGCATCACCCGCTGCAGCAGGTCTTGCTTGCTGCGGTAGCGGCTGTACAGGGTCTGCTTGGAACAGCCGGCGCGGGCGGCCACCGCGTCCATGCTCAGGCGCATGCCTTCCTCGGCCAGCAGTTCGCGCACGGCGTCGTACACGCGCTGATCGCGCGCCTGACGCAGGGAGGCGGGGGCCGGGGAGATGCTCATCGAATGTGGACTATACCGTCCAGTTTAGAATTAGAACAGCCTTGACAGCGGCGCGCCGATCGCGACAGCGCGCGGCAGCGGCGACGCTCCGCGGGTGGGAGTTACGGCGGCGTGACGAAGCGCTCGCGCCGCTTTGCACGATATGGCGCGTCGCGGCGCCGTGCGGCCCGGTTTGCGCCATGCAGCAAGGTAGTTGAACGCGCCACCGGTACAATTCCGGCTTTCCCAACGAGCATCGTTGTTGCTCCCCGTCATGAAACCCAAACAAGACGCCTCCCGTTCCAGCAAATCGTCGGCCGGATCCTCCAGCAAATCCGCGTCCAAGCCCGTCGCCAAGCCCGCGTCCACCGCTTCCAAGCCCGCTGCCAAGCCTGTGGCCGGCAAGGCCAAGGCCGCGCCGGTCGCGCGCAAGCGCGCCGCGCAGGCCGCGACCAACTCGCGGATGATCGATGCCGCACCGGCCGCCGCCGCGACCGGTTTCAGCCTGGAGCCGGTGTACGCGGCGCTGCGCAAGCGCTATCCGAGCGCGCGCCAGGACGAGGCGCAGGCGTTCGCCGAGGAGTTCTACCGGCGCATGGAGGAGGACGAGTTCCCCCACCACAGCGCGCAGGAGTGGGCGGCGCTGGCGGCGTCGACGCTGGAATTCGCACGCAAGCGCAAGCCGGGCACGGTCAACGTGCGGGTGTTCAATCCGAACCTGAAGGACGACGGCTGGGAGTCTTCGCGCACGGTGCTGCAGATCGTCAACGACGACATGCCGTTCCTGGTGGACTCGGTGAGCATGGCGCTGTCGGAACTGGGCATCGGCGTGCACGTGCTCGGCCACCCGGTGCTGCGCATGAGCCGCGACAAGGGCGGCAAGCTGGAGGCGGTGGGCGAGGGCAAGCCGGAATCGCTGATGCTGCTGGAGATCGACCGCCAGCCGCCGGAGGACATGCCGCGGGTGGACGCGGCGATCCAGCGCATCCTCGGCGAGGTGCGCAACATCGTCCGCGACTGGAGCGGCATGCGCGAAAAGATGCTGGCGCTGGCCGACGACCTGACCACGCGGCGCCTGCCGGTGGACGACAAGGGCCGGCGCGAGGCGCAGGAATTCCTGCGCTGGGCCGCGGCCGACCACTTCACCTTCTTCGGCTACCGCGAATACCGGGTTGAGAAGCAGGGCGGCGAAGACGTGCTGGCGCCGCTGGAGGACAGCGGCCTAGGCCTGCTGCGCGGCCACGACAAGTCGCCGGCGCGGCCGGTGCGCACGCTGGCTGCGCATGGCCTGAGCGAGTCCGGAATCAAGGACGCGCTGATCCTGACCAAGACCAACGCGCGCTCGCGCGTGCACCGCAGCGGCTACATGGACTACATCGGCGTGCTGGAGTTCGATGCCAAGGGCCGCATCGTCGCCGAGCAGCGCTTCCTCGGCCTGTTCACCTCCAGCGCCTACAACCGCCGGCCGTGGGAGATCCCGCTGGTGCGCGAGCGCTACGACTACGTGATGCGCAAGTCCGGGCTGACCCCGAGCAGCCACAGCGGCAAGGCGCTGCGCCACATCCTGGAGACGCTGCCGCGCGAGGAGCTGTTCCAGTCCAACGAGGAAGAGCTGTACCGCACCGCGATGGGCATCCTCGGCCTGCAGGAGCGGGTGCGCAGCCGCCTGTTCCTGCGCCGCGACAAGTACGGCCGCTTCATCTCCGCGCTGGTCTACATCCCGCGCGAGCGCTTCAACACCGACGTGCGGCTGCGCATCGAGGCGTTGTTGAAGGACGCGCTGCACGGCGAATACATCGACTCCAGCGTGGTGCTGGGCGAATCGCCGCTGGCGCAGCTGCACCTGATCGTGCGGCCCAAGCCCGGCGAAGCGCTGGAATTCGACACCACCGAACTGGAAACGCGCCTGGCGCACCTGCTGCGCAACTGGCAGGACGACCTGCGCGAGGCGCTGGTCGCCAGCCGCGGCGAGCGCGACGGCCTGCGCCTGTCGGCCAGCTACGGCCGCGCGCTGCCGGCCGGCTACATCGAGGAATCGACCGCGCAGATCGCCGCGCGCGACGTCGAGCGCCTGGCCGCGCTGCGCGGTCCCGACGACCTGCACCTGAGCCTGCAGTCGCTGCGCCGCGACGGTGCCGACAGCCTGCGCCTGAAGCTGTACCGCCAGCGCGACGACCTGCCGCTGTCGGACGTGCTGCCGATGATGGAGAACCTGGGCCTGCGGGTGATCTCCGAACGCCCGTACCGGCTCACCGTGGACGGCACCGTGCTGTACATCCAGGACTTCGAAGTGGAGCCGCTGGCCGGCAGCATCGACGTAGAACGCGCCGACGCGCCGCTGTGCGAAGCGTTCGTGCGCATCTGGCGCGGCGATGCCGAGAACGACGGCTTCAACCGGCTGATCGTCGGCGCCGGGCTGGACTGGCGCCAGGTGGCGATCCTGCGCGGTTACTGCAAGTACCTGCTGCAGACCGGCGTGCCGTTCTCGCAGGCCTACGTGGAAGAGACCTGCAGCCGCTATCCGCTGCTGGCGCGGCTGTTGGTGGAACTGTTCGAGGCGCGCTTCGATCCGGCCACCGGCAACGAGAGCAAGGCGCAGATCGCCGACGGCCAGGCTGCGCTGTCGGCGCAGCTGCGCCTGCTGGCGGGCGGCGATGAGGCCGCGCTGAGGGCGCTGCAGCCGGTGATCGACGCGCGCGGCGGCAACCGCGATGCGCAGCTGGAGGCGACCACCGCGGCCATGCTGAAGCTGTTCGACCAGGTCGCCAGCCTCGACGAGGACCGCATCCTGCGCAGCTTCAAGGGCGTGATCCAGGCCACTCTGCGCACCAGCTACTACCAGACCGGCAAGGACGGTCAGCCGGGCCACTGCATCAGCTTCAAGCTCGATTCGGCCAAGGTGCCGGAGCTGCCCAAGCCGCGCCCGTACCGCGAGATCTTCGTATACGGCCCGCGCGTGGAAGGCGTGCACCTGCGCTTCGGCGCGGTGGCGCGCGGCGGCCTGCGCTGGTCGGACCGGCGCGAGGATTTCCGTACCGAGGTGCTGGGCCTGGTCAAGGCGCAGATGGTCAAGAACACGGTGATCGTGCCGGTCGGCGCCAAGGGTGGCTTCTTCTGCAAGCGCCAGCCCGCCGGCGGCGACCGCGACGCGGTGCTGGCCGAGGGCATCGCCTGCTACAAGCTGTTCATCCAGGGCCTGCTCGACATCACCGACAACATCGTCGGCGGCAAGATCGTGGCGCCGCCGCAGGTGGTGCGCCACGACCAGGACGATCCGTACCTGGTGGTGGCCGCCGACAAGGGCACCGCCACGTTCTCCGACATCGCCAACGGGCTGGCGCTCGACCACGGCTTCTGGCTCGGCGACGCGTTCGCCTCCGGCGGCTCGGTCGGCTACGACCACAAGGGCATGGGCATCACCGCGCGCGGCGCCTGGGAGTCGGTCAAGCGCCACTTCCGCGCGCTGGGCCGTGATTGCCAGAGCGAGGACTTCAGCGTGGTCGGCATCGGCGACATGTCCGGCGACGTGTTCGGCAACGGCATGCTGCTGTCGCGGCACATCCGCCTGCTGGCCGCGTTCGACCACCGCCACATCTTCCTGGATCCGACGCCGGATGCGGCCGCCTCGTTCGCCGAGCGCGAGCGCCTGTTCAAGCTGCCGCGCTCCAGCTGGGCCGACTACGACGCCAAGCTGATCAGCGCAGGCGGCGGCATCTATCCGCGCACGCTGAAGTCGATCGAGATCAGCGCGCCGGTGCGCGAGGCGCTGGGCCTGGAGGCGAACGTCAAGCAGCTCTCGCCGAACGAACTGATGAACGCCATCCTCAAGGCGCCGGTGGACCTGTTCTGGAACGGCGGCATCGGCACCTACGTCAAGGCCGCCAGCGAGACCCATGGCGACGTCGGCGACCGCGCCAACAACGGCCTGCGCGTGAACGGCGGCGAGCTGCGCTGCAAGATCGTCGGCGAGGGCGGCAACCTGGGCCTGACCCAGCTCGGCCGCATCGAGGCCGCGCAGGTCGGCGTGCTGCTCAACACCGACTTCATCGACAACTCGGCCGGCGTGGACACCTCCGACCACGAGGTCAACATCAAGATCCTGCTCAACGACGTGGTGCAGGCCAAGAAGCTGACCGTGGCGGCGCGCAACACGCTGCTGGCGTCGATGACCGACGAGGTCGCCGAGCTGGTGCTGTGGGACAACATCCGCCAGAACCAGGCGCTGAGCCTGATGGAGCGGATGAGCGTCAAGCGCCTGGGCTCCAAGCAGCACTTCATCCGCACCCTGGAAGCGCAGGGCCTGCTCGACCGGCAGATCGAATACCTGCCCTCGGATGCGGAGATCTCCGCGCGCAAGGCCCGCGGCCAGGGCCTGACCCGGCCGGAGCTGGCGGTGCTGCTGTCGTACTCCAAGCTGGTCGCGTTCCAGCAACTGCTGGAATCGGACATCCCCGAGGACCCGTACCTGTCCAAGGAGCTGCAGCGCTACTTCCCGCAGCCGCTGCAGAAGAAGTACGCCGATGCGATGGAGCGGCACCGGCTCAAGCGCGAGATCATCGCCACCGCGGTCACCAACACCACCATCAACCGCATGGGCGCGACCTTCCTGATGCGTATGCAGGAAGACACCGGGCGCAGCATCGGCGAGGTGGCCAAGGCGTACACGATCAGCCGCGAGACGCTGGACGCGCGCGCGCTGTGGACGCAGATCGACGCGCTGGACGGGCAGGTGCCCGAGTCGGTGCAGATCGATGCGCTGGAAGTGATCTGGAAGCTGCAGCGCGCGTTCGTGCGCTGGCTGCTGTTCCGCCCCGGCCCGATGCCGGGCATCACCGCGGCGGTGGACCGCTACCACGAGCCGTTCAACGACATCCGCGTCGCCTCCGGCGTGCTGTCGGACTCGCAGCGTCCGCTGTACGAGGCGCTGGTGCAGGAATGGCAGGACAAGGGCCTGCCGGCGGCGCTGGCGCAGCAGCTGTCGGAACTGCGCTTCCTGGAGCCGGCGTTCGACATCATCGAGATGGCGCGCACCCGCAAGCTCAAGCCGGTGGAGGTATCGAAGGTGCACTTCCGCCTCGGCGAGGCCCTGCAGTTGCCGTGGCTGTTCGAGCAGATCGACGCGCTGGAGGTCAACGGCCGCTGGCATGCGGTGGCCCGCGGCGTGCTGCGCGACGAGCTGGCCAAGCACCACAGCGCATTGGCCGGGCAGGCCCTGGCGCTGCCGGGCGCCAATGCCGTGGCCAAGGTGCAGCAGTGGCTGCAGCGCGACGACAGCAGCCTGCGCTTCACCTTGAACATGCTGCAGGAACTGGCGGCGCAGAAGGCGCTGGACTACCCGACCGTGTCGGTGGCGGTGCAGCGGCTGGGCCAGTTGGCGGCGCACGGGTTGTAACCCCGTGGTCGGGCCCGCTCTGCGGGCCTGGCCCAAACGTTTGCGATGCAAACGTTTGGCACCGCCCGGCTATTTCGCCTATCCCCCGCGGGTGTCGCCGCGCCCCCCTTAACAGAAGGGGGGCTTTGCTCCAGAGGCATTGCGTGAGCCGAGTTCGCTCGGCTCACCTGTTTCGCGTATGCGGGCGAGGGCGCGTCGTAACGGTGTGCCGGGTATGATCGGGCCATGAATGCTCCCGTGCTGCCGTCCGCTCCCCGCATCTGTTTTCTTGCCAGTACCACGCCGCCTGCGCTGCAGGCGCGCGATCAGCTGATCGCGCGTTATGGCGACCACGCGCCTGCCGATGCGGATGTGCTGTGCGCGCTCGGCGGCGACGGGTTCATGCTGCAGACCCTGCATCGCCACGGCGGGCTGGGCAAGCCGGTGTTCGGGATGAAGCTGGGCACGGTCGGGTTCCTGATGAACCAGTTTCGCGACGACGATCTTCCCGTGCGCCTGGCGCAGGCCGAGCCGGCCAAGCTGCGGCCGCTGGAGATGCTGGCGCAGACCGAATCCGGCACCAGCACCGGCTCGCTGGCCTACAACGAGGTGTCTCTGCTGCGGCAGACCCGCCAGGCCGCGCACGTCAGCATCGACCTCAACGGCCAGACCCGGGTCGACGAACTGATCTGCGACGGCGTCATGGTCTCCACGCCCGCCGGCAGCACCGCCTACAACTATTCCGCGCATGGCCCAATCCTGCCGCTGGGCTCGCACACGCTGGCACTGACCCCGATCGCCCCGTACCGCCCGCGGCGCTGGCGCGGCGCGATCCTCAAGGCCGACACCGAAGTGCGCTTGCGCGTGCTCGACCACTACAAGCGCCCGGTCAGCGTCACCGCCGACTCGCACGAGACCCGCGACGTGGTCGAAGTCACCATCCGCGAATCGCGCGACCGCCTGGTCACGCTGCTGTTCGATCCGGAACACAATCTGGAAGAGCGGATATTGAGCGAGCAATTTATGGTTTGAAAGCGGGGATTGGGGGGGCGGGATTGGGGATTCGCAACAGCGGGTCGGTCTTTCCGCCATTTCACTCTTTTGCGTTCCGATCCAGTAGGCCGCTTTTTGCCAATCCCGAATCTCCAATTCCGAATCACCGCCCGATTGGAAGCGGGGAGTCGGGATTGAGGATTCGTAACGGCGGGTCTGCCGCTCCGACGATTACTCTTTACGTTCCGATCCAGCAAGCCGCTTTTGCCAATCCCGAATCCCCAATTCCGAATCCCTGCTCCCATGTCCGACAACGCCCCCCGCCTGCTCACCGTCGCCATCACCTCGCGCGCCCTGTTCGATCTGGAAGAGGGCCATGCCCTGTTCGAGCAGCAGGGGGTGGAGGCGTATAGCGCCTATCAGCGCGAGCGCGAGGACGATGTGCTGGCGCCGGGGGTGGCGTTTCCGGTGGTGCGCAAGCTGCTGGCGCTGAACCAGGGCACGCCGCCGGAGACGCCGCCGGTGGAGGTGATCCTGTTGTCGCGCAATTCCGCCGATACCGGGCTGCGCATCTTCAATTCGATCCAGCACTACGGGCTCGGCATCGTCCGCGCCACCTTCACCTCGGGCGAGCCGACCTGGCCGTACGTCAAGCCGTTCGGCACCGACCTGTTCCTGTCGGCGAATCCGGATTCGGTGCGGCGCGCGCTGAGCCACGGCATCGCCGCGGCGACGATCCTGCCCAAGCCGCCGGGCGAACGCGCGCAGGAGGCGGCCGCGGCGGCCGGGGCGATCGATTCCGAGCGCCTGTCCACGCAGCTGCGCATCGCCTTCGACGGCGATGCGGTGATCTTCGGCGACGAAGGCGAGCGCTTCTCGCGCGAGCAGGGCGTGGAGGCGTTCGGCCGCTACGAGCGCGAGAACGCGCGCGAGCCGCTGACCGGCGGGCCGTTCCGCAACTTCCTGTCCGCGCTGCACGCCCTGCAGGCCGCGTTCCCGGCCGGCGAGGCCTCGCCGATCCGCACCGCGCTGGTCACCGCGCGCTCGGCGCCGGCGCACGAGCGGGTGATCCGCACGCTGCGCGAGTGGGGCGTGCGCCTGGACGAGGCGCTGTTCCTCGGCGGCCGCCACAAGGGGCCGTTCCTGCAGGCGTTCGGCGCCGACATCTTCTTCGACGACTCGCAGCACAACATCGACAGCGCCGCACGCGAGCGCGTGGCCGCCGGGCACGTGCCGCACGGCGTGGCCAACGTCATCGCCAAGCCGTGAGCGCGGGCTCCGCGGGAAACCGCGGCGGTGGCCGCTGGGCCACGCTGCGCCGGCTGCTGCGGCCGGACGGGTCCGAGACGCGCGTGCTTCCCGGGCGGCCCTACGTGGAGCGCGGCTGGCGCTACACCAGCCTGCAGTTCAAGGGCGAAGTGACCCAGAGCCGGATGCTCACCTGGTGGCCGCAGGTGCTGGAGGTGGGCTATACCCGCAGCATGCTCGGCGCGCTGCTGCTGCGGCCGCAGCCGCGCTGCATCGGCATCGTCGGCCTGGGCGGCGGCTCGCAGGCCAAGTTCTGCCATCGGCACCTGCCGCAGGCGCGGATCGAGGCGATCGAGGCCGATGCCGACGTGCTGGCGCTGCGTGACGCCTTCGATATTCCGGCCGACGACGCGCGCTTCCAGGCGCTGCACGGCGACGGCGCGCGCCTGCTGCCGCAGCGCCGCGGCCGCTACGACCTGCTGCTGCTCGATGCCTACGATGCCGACGGCATCCCGGCCGCGTTGCGCACCCGCGGTTTCTACGACGACTGCCATGCTGCGCTGGCGCCCGGCGGCGTGCTGGCGGTGAACCTGTACGACACCGACACCCGCCAGCACCTGGCGCACCTGCGCAAGATCTTCGGTGGGAGCGTGCTGCGCATGGACGAACCGGAGATGGACAACCACATCGTGTTCGCCTGGACCGGCGCGTTGCCGGCGCTGGACGCGCGCGCCGCGCTGGCACGCCTGCCGTGGTCGGCACGCTGGCAGTTGCGGCCAACGTTCCGGCGCCTGCAGCGGGCATTCGAGACGACCGCCTGGCGCCGCTGAGCGGCGCCGCTGCGACATGCCGCCGGTCACGGTGGGAGCGGCTTCAGTCGCGACCAGCGGCGACAGATAGCATCTTGGTGGGCGGATGCATCGAGCAGTCGGGACTGAAGTCCCTCCCACAGTGCAGCCAGCCGGCTTGCCGCAAGTCCTTGTGGGAGCGACTTCAGTCGCGACGAGCAGAGGCGGATACCCTCCTGGCTCAGGCACCTCATCGGGCGGATGCATCGAGCGGTCGAGACAGAAGTCCCTCCCACAGTGCACTCAGCCGGCTTGCCGCAAGTCCTTGTGGGAGCGACTTCAGTCGCGACGAGCGGAGGCGGATATCGTCTTGGCTTCGGTACTTTATCGGGCGGATGCATCGAGCAGTCGAGACTGAAGTCCCTCCCACATTGCACCCAGCTGGCTTGCCGCAAGTCCTTGTGGGAGCGACTTCAGTCGCGACGAGCGGAGGCGGATATCGTCTTGGCTTCGGTACTTTATCGGGCGAATGCATCGAGCAGTCGGGACTGAAGTCCCTCCCACAGTGCACCCAGCCGGCTTGCCGCAAGTCCTTGTGGGAGCGACTTCAGTCGCGACGAGCGGAGGCGGATATCGTTTTGGTTTCGGTACATTATCGGGCGGATGCATCGAGCGGTCGGGACAGAAGTGCCTCTCACAGTGCACTCAGCTGGCTTGCCGCAAGTCCTTGTGGGAGCGACTTCAGTCGCGACGAGCGGAGGCGGATATCGTCTTGGCTCCGGTACTTTATCGGGCGGATGCATCGAGCAGTCGGGATTGAAGTCCCTCCCACAGTGCGCTCAGCCGGCTTGCCGCAAGTCCTTGTGGGAGCGACTTCAGTCGCGACGAGCGGAGTTGGAAGCCGCTATGTTTTGGCCATCTGTGGGGTGGGTTGAAGCCTTCGCCCTCCGAGTTGGTCGCAAGGTTCCTGTAGGGACTTTGGGTGGCCTCGGGCCATCAGGGCGACTGAAGATTTCCTCCGCACCGATGTCGCGGCTGACGGCCCGAGGCCACGTAGAGCCGCTCCTACAACGGCAGCAGGATATTGCTGAGCTTCCAGCGCAGTCCGTCGCGGGTGAAGACGCAGGGTACCGCGGTGCCGTCGGCGGTGTGCAGGGTGGCGACGAAGCGCGAGGTCGATTCGAAGCGGTGCTCGGCCTGCCGCAGCGGTTGTACCGGGCGCGGCGCGGCATAGGTGTCGCCGCCGACGGTGTCGCCGCTGGCGCGTTTCCACAGCGCATCGCCCTGCAGCAAGGCGCCAATCCCGGCCGGGGTGACCATCGCATCCACGCCGATGCCGCTGACGCTGCCGGCCAGCGACAGCAACGCGCCGCCGAACAGGCCGGACTGCAGCTCCGGCCCGGCACGGCGCAGCAGCGCATCGTCGACCTGCGCCTTCAGGTTCACGCGCAGGGTGGGGAAGTCGACGTAGCGCTCCAGCGCCGCGGCATCGCGCTGTTCCAGCGCCTGGCTGATCCCGCGGATCGCCAGGTATGGCCCGGCGACGACGTAGCCGCCGAGGGCGAGCAGGGCGAGGAACAGCAAGGCCAGCCATTTTTTCATCGTGTGCCTCTTCGGTAGCAAGCTTTTGTAGGAGCGGCTTTAGCCGCGACAGGCAGCATCCGTAGCACCTGTCGCGGCTAATGGCCCAAGGCCACGTAGAGCCGCTCCTACAGGGAGCGTTGCATCTTCAGAATTCCAGATCCAGCGCCGCGCACAAATAGTCCACGAACGGCCCCAGCGTCTGCAGGTCGGCGGCGATCAGCGCGCGCAGCTTCGGCCCGGTCATGGTGGCGTCGTCGAGTTGGCGCCAGAACACCCAGTTCTTGTGCTTGAGGTCGTCGATGAACTCGAACTCGGCCGGGAACCCGCGCGGCGGCCGCACCAGCACTTCGGTCTGCTCCAGTTCGAAGCGCCGGCGCAGCTTGGGCGCGTGCGCGGCGGCCTTCCAGCTGCCCGGGTTGTCGAAGATGAACTGGCGCACCTTGCGCTGCGTGTCCGGTTCCGGATGCCACAGGCCGGCGCCGACGAAGCTCTCGCCCGGCTGCAGGTGGATGTAGAACGACGGCGCCGGCACCTGCTTGCGCCGCTCGTGGAATAGGCGCGCGCCCTGCCAGGTCTTGTACGGCGACTTGTCGTGGGAGAAACGCGCGTCGCGATGGATGCGGAACAGCGAGCCGCCGACGCCGCGCGGGTCGGAGCGGAAATGCTCGCTGACCTGGGCCAGGTCAGGCTGCAGGTCGGTGATCAGGCGCAGGAACGGCTGGCGCACGTGCTCTTCGTACTTGTGCCGGTTGTCGTTGAACCAGGCCTTGTCGTTGTGCCGCGCCAGGGCACGCAGGAACTTGAAGCTGGCGTCGCTGAAATAGCTGGTCATAGGGTGCGTTGCAGGTCTTGGCCCCAGGCGGCCAGCTGGTCGAGCAGAGCCTGCTTGGTAGCATCGTTGGGGTGAGTCAGGCGTAAATCGGCCAGTTGTGCGTAGTAGGCGTCGAAGTTCAGCTCGGACAGGCCGCTGTCGTCGACCAGGCGCCGGCGCCGGTAGTCGTCCCAGCGGCTCTGCTCGACAATGGACAGCGTCTGCGGCCAGTTGCGCGCGCGGTAGCGGAACAGCAGCTCGGCCAGGCGCGGGTCGCGGAAGCTGGATTCCAGCGGCGCCAGCTGGGTCGGCGGACTCGCGCGCACCTGTGCCATCGCGCGCTTGTCGGCGTCGGCCAGGAAACCGTCGTACAGCGACGCATCCGCGTCGGCCGGGGCCGAGGCGCGTTCGTTGCCGAACACGCGGCGGACCTTCTCGGCCAGCTCCGGCCCGGCCTCGCGCAGGCGCGCGGCCTTGGCCTGGACCTGCGCCGGATCGATCTGCAGGCGGGCGAAGTCGGGCTCGCGCAGGTGCGACCAGGCGACCAGCGCCGGCGCCTTGTTCAGGTGCACTTCCTTCAGCGGGATGCGCTGCTCGCCTTCGGGCAGGTCGGCCTGCGGCGTGTACAGGCGGTCGGCGATCTGCTCCGGGCTGTAGTGCAGCAACGGCTCGATGTCGCCTTCCAGGTCGAACACCAGCACCCGGCTGTCGATGCGCGGATGCCGCGCCAGCGGCAGCACCGGCGCCGCGCACAGGCGCGCGGCCGGATAGCGCATCGACACGTGCAGCACCGGCTGCATCGCCACCACGTCGAGCAGGCCGCCGCAGAAGCGTTTGTCGCGCAGCTTCAGCGCGTAGTCCCACAGCCGCGGCTGGCGCTCGCGGAAATGCCGGGCCATGCCGATGGTGGCGTAGACGTCGGACAGCGCCTCGTGCGCGTCGCCGTCGCGCACGCCATTGGCCAGCGCCAGCTGTTCCAGCTTGAACGAGGTGGCGCCGTCCTCGCGCTGCGGCCAGACGATGCCCTCCGGGCGCAGCGCGTGCATCAGCCGCAGCATGTCCAGCAGGTCCCAGCGCGAATTGCCGCCGCGCCACTCGCGTTCGTAGGGGTCGTGGAAATTGCGGAACAGGCCGTGGCGCACGAACTCGTCGTCGAAGCGCAGCGAGTTGTAGCCCAGGGTGCAGGTCTGCGGCCGCGCCATCTGCTCGGCGATGCGCGCGAACGCATCGGCCTCGTTGACCCCGTCGCGCAGCGCCTGCTGCGGGGCGATGCCGGTGATCAGGGTGGCGATCGGCGAGGGCAGCAGGTCGTCGGCCGGCTGCACGAAGAAACTGATCGGCTCCTCGACCACGTTCAGTTGCGCATCGGTGCGCACCGCCGCGAACTGGGCGATGCGCGTGCGCCGCGGATCGGCGCCGAAGGTTTCCAGGTCGTAGAACAGAAAGCTGTCGGGCATGGTCGGACCAGAGCGGTGTGGGGTCGTGCGCGCCGGCCGCGGATGCAAACGCGCGGGCTCGCTTTTGTAGGAGCGGCTTCCGCCGCGACCAACGCTACCGGTAATGCCGGTCGCGGCTGAGGCCGCTCCTACAGGGTAAGCCAAGATCGGCTCAATGCGCGCCCTCCAGCGGTGCCAGGCGTTCGTGCACGATCCGCTGCAGCCAGGCCCAGTCGATCCGCGACAGGTCGCGATGGCCCTGCGTGGCCTGCACCAGGATGTCGCGCTGGATTTCGCTGCGCCGCAGCGCCAGCGCGTACGGCGTGCGCAGGAAGGTGACCATCGTGTAGTGCGGCACGAAGCGGGTCGGGTGGCGCTCCTGCAGCGCCTGCTCCAGTTCGCGCTGCAGCAGGAAGCCGGCATCGCCGACGCGGTCGCGCATCTCGATGTAGTTCTCCAGCGCCATCTGCTGGATCGCGCTGGCGTTGGGTTTGCGCTCGGCCTCGAACGCCGCATAGGCGCGGCCCAGGTCCGGTTCGCGCTGCAGGTGCGCGGCCAGCGCCACGCAATCCTCGAACGCGCAGTTCATACCCTGGCCATGGAACGGCACCATCGCGTGCGCGGCGTCGCCGAGCAGCACCGCGCGCCCGTCCAGGTGCCAGCGCTCCAGCCGCAGCGTGCCGAGCAGGCCCGGCGGGTGCTGCTCCCAGTGCTCGGCCAGTTGCGGCATCAGCGGCAGCGCATCGGGGAAGTCGCGCGCGAACAAGGCCAGCGCTTCGGCGCCGTTGCGGGTGGTGGCGAAGCTCGGCTCGCCGGTGTTGGGCAGGAACAGGGTGACGGTGAAGGTGCCTTCGTCGTTGGGCAGGGCGATGCACATGTAGTGGCCGCGCGGCCAGATGTGCAGCGCGTTGGCCTCGATGCGGAAGCTGCCGTCGGCGTTGGGCGGGATTTCCAGTTCCTTGTACGAATGGTCCAGGAACTCGGTGTGCTCGGCCATCGGCGCCTTGCGCTGCATCGCCGCGCGCAGCGCCGAGCCGGCGCCGTCGGCGCCGATCATGCTGCGGAAGCGGATGTCGTGCGGCTGGTCGTCGCGGTCGTCGATGAAGCGCGCGTAGCCGGCGTCGAAGTCCACCGTGTGCAGGCGCCGGTAGAAATGGATCTGCGCGCCGGCCTGTTCGGCCAGCTGCAGCAGGGTGATGTTGAGGTCGTTGCGGTGCACCGACCAGATCACCTCGCTGTCGTCGCGGCCGTAGCGCTGCAACTGCTGGCGGCCGTCGGCGAAATGCACCATGCGCCCGCGCATCATCACCGCCTTGGCCATCACCGCGGCGTCGGCGCCGCCCTGGCGCAGCGCGTGCAGGCCGCGCTCGGCCAGGGCCAGGTTGATCGAGCGGCCGCGTTCGTAGTCCTGCACGCGCGGATCGCCGCGGCGTTCGTAGACGGTGACGCGCCAGCCCTGGCGCGAGAGCAGGATGGCGAGCAGGGAGCCGGCCAGGCCGGCGCCGATCAGGGTGATGCTGCGGGGGGAGTCGCTCAAGGAAAAGTCCGGCAAGACGCGCGGCGGCTGCCGCGCAGGAGGAGGCGGCTCAGACGCCGGCCCAGGTTTCCACTTCCTCGACGAAGCGGTAGACGTCGCGGTAGCGGGTGTACAGCGGGACTGGGCTGATCCGGATCACGTCCGGCTCGCGCCAGTCGCCGAGCACGCCGACCGATTGCAGGTACTCGAACAACGCACGGCCGTGCTCGCGGCCGCCGGCCACGCGCAGCGACAGCTGGCAACCGCGCTGCGCCGGGTCGGCCGGAGTGAGGATCTGCAGGGTCTCGGCCAGGCGCGCGCGGATCAGCGTTTCCAGGTAGCCGGTGAGCTGCAGCGACTTGCGCCGCAGCGCCGGCAGCCCGGCGCGTTCGAACAGTTCCAGCGAGGCGCGCAGCGGCGCCATGCTCAGGATCGGCGGATTGCTCAGCTGCCAGCCGTCGGCGCCGGGCGCGGCGACGAACTGCGGCCCCATCTGGAAGCGGGTGCGCTTGTCGTGGCCCCACCAGCCGGCGAAACGCGGCGTGTCGCCGTGGCCGTGGCGCTCGTGCACGAAGGCGCCGGCGACCGCGCCGGGGCCGGCGTTGAGGTATTTGTAGTGGCACCACACCGCGAAGTCGGGCGCGGTGTCGTGCAGGGTCAGCGGCAGGTTGCCGACCGCATGCGCGAGATCGAAGCCGACCGCGGCGCCGGCCGCGCGCGCCAGCCGCGTCACCGCGTCCAGGTCGAAGGCCTGCCCGGTGCGGTATTGCACGCCCGGCCACAGCACCAGCGCCAGGCGCGGGCCGTGCTCGGCGATGGCGCGTTCGATCGCGGCCATCGACACGACGCCGTCGTCGCTGTCGGGCTGCACTTCGATCAGCTCGGTGGCCGGATCGAAGCCGTGGAAGCGGATCTGCGAAGCCAGCGCATGCTGGTCGGACGGGAACGCGCCGGCCTCGATCAGGATCGCCGGGCGTTCGCGGGTGGGCCGGTAGAAGCTGACCATCAACAGGTGCAGGTTCACCGTCAGCGTGTTCATCGCCACCACTTCGTGCGGCAGCGCGCCGACCAGCTGCGCCAGCGGCGCGGCCAGCAGCTCGTGGTAGGTCATCCACTGCGTGTCGCCGGTGAAGTGGCCTTCCACCGCCAGCGTCGACCATTTGTCCAGCACCTCCTGCACCGCAGCGCGGGCGCCGCGCGGCTGCAGGCCCAGCGAATTGCCGACGAAGTAGGCCTGGTCGGTGCCCTGGTGCTGCGGGAACAGGAATTCGCGGCGCAGGTCGCGCAGCGGGTCTGCGGCGTCGAGCGCGGTGGCGTGGGTGCGGGTCAGGAGGTCGTTCATCGGCGGCGGGTGACGGGACGAGGGCACAGTCTACCGGTCGCGCTGCGGCGCTTCGCCGGCGGCTGCGGCGGCGGCCGGCAGCATGGCGCTGCGCAACAGGTGGGTGAGGGTGCCGACGCTGTCGGCGACGCGGTCGCTGGTATCGGCCAGCGCGGACAGCGCCGCGGCGTCGGCGGCGTCCGCCTGGCGCGCGGCCAGCGCCTCGGCCAGGCGCCGTTCGTCGTTGCGCAAGCTGGCCTGGGCCGGCGCGGTGCCGCTGCCCAGGCTCTCGGCCAGTTGGCTCAGCGCTGCGTGCGCCTGGCGCTGGAACTGCTGCAGTTCCGGCAGCGGCGGCAGCGCCGGACTGTCGCGCAGCACCGCCTCCAGCGCCAGCGAGGCGCGGATCAGGCGGTTGCCGTTGGCCAGCACCGATTCGGCCAGCTTCAGTTCGCGCAGGTTGCGCTGGCGCCGCGGCTCGCCGCGCAGGCGCTCGATCGAGGCCTGCACGTTGGTGCGCGCGGTGCGCGACGCGGCGCGGGTCTCCGGCAGCGCCTGGAGGCGGCCCTCGAGCAGCGCGGCGAGGTGGTCGCGATAGGCCAGCAGCAGCTGCGCCAGGGTGGCGCGGATATGCCGCCGCTCCCAGGTCGGCCACAGCGCGTAGGCGACCAGCGCCAGCGCGCTGCCGAGCACCGTGGCCTGGATGCGCTCGCCGATCGCCTCGCCCGGGGCCATGCCCTCGAACGACAGCAGCAGCACCAGCATGCCGGTCAGCGAGGCCACGCCAAGGCCGTAGTTGACCTGAGTCAGCAGGCGGAAGCCCAGGCAGAACACGGTCAGCAACAACAGCCGTACCACCGCGCCGTCCATCGTGAAGTGGGCCAGCACGGTGGCCAGCACCAGCCCGGCGAAGGTGCCGGCCACGCGCAGCGCGCCGAAACTGAGGGTGCCGCCGAAATCCGGCTTGAGCACGATCGCGGTGGTCATCGGGATCCAGTAGCCGTGCGGGATCGCCTGCCAGCGCGCGAACAACACCGCCAGGCTCAGGCACACGCCGCAGCGCAGCGCGTGCCGGAACGCGACCGAGGAGAAGCCGAGGTTGGCGCGCAGGGTCTGCAGCGGCGCCAGCGGGCGCAGCGCCGCCGGCAGCCGCGCCTCGGCCAGTTCGGCCTGGATCTCGCCGCGGCTGCTGGCCCAGTGGCCGTTGCGCACCAGCGCGCGCAGCTGTCCGCCCAAGCCCTGCGCGCGGGCCACGGCGATGCGCAGCAGGCGCCGCTCGCGGGTGTCCTGCGCCTGCGCCTGGACCTGCGCCAGGGCCTCGACCAGGTCGTCGAAGCCGGTCATCGAGGCCTCGGCCGCGGCCGGGTCCTCGGCGTTGTCCAGCGCGTAGGCGAGCTGGTCCAGCACCACCGCGCTGCGCTCCAGCACCCGCTCGATCGGCAGCCGCGCCTGCGCCGCCTCGTCCAGGCGCCCGTGCAGGTCGGCCAGGGTCAGCAGTTCCAGCCGCGCGCGTTCGCACAGTTCGGCGATGATCCGGAACGACTGCACCGCCAGCCCGCGCGAGCGATGCTCGCCGTGCAGCATCACCATCGCCTCGAGCACCGCCTCGGTGGCCGGCGGCGCCAGCGTCGCGCTCGGCCGCTGGCGGGCGATGCCGGCCAGCTGCCGCATCAGCTCGGCCAGCGCGAACCGTTCCGGGCGGTAGCGCTGCAGCGGCCACGCCGCCAGCGCCATCAGCATCTGCAGCACGCCGCCGGCGAAGATCAGCGCGGCCACGCCGACGCTCTGCGCCGCCGGCAGGCGCACATCGGCGCTGACCACCAGCAGGATCATGCTGGTCAGCCCGACCCGCGCCGCGACCGGGCCCAGCGCCACCAGCAGGCCGCCGCCCAGGCCCAGCAGCAGCGCCGCCAGCGCCAGCGCCGGGGTGTGCGCGCCGATCAGCATGCCCAGCAGCGCGGCGCCGCCGGCGGCCAGCGCCGCCATCAGCATGCGCTGCATGCGCGCCCGGTACGGCCCGGGCTGATCGGAGAACATGGTGTTCAGCGCGCCGGTGGCCATCGCCAGGCCGAGCGCGGCATGGCCGCTGGCCACGCCCACGGCGAGCGGGGCGACCACCGCGAAGGTGTTGCGCAGGGCGACGCGGAGCGGAACGTCGCGCGGCTTCAGCGCGATCAGGCTATGCAGCATCGCGGCCCGGCGCGATGGTCGGCGAGTGCGCGCTCACGGCGCGGCGGCGGGCGCCGGCACTGGGTGCACTTGTCCGCAACGGCCGCAGGTGCGCAGCGCCTCGGAGGCGTAGAAGCGCGCGAACACCGGCGGGAAATCGGTCTCGATATTGCGCAGCGGGAAGTATTCTTCGTACAACAGGTGATTGCAGTGTTCGCAGTACCACTGCAGGCCGTCGTTCTCGTGCGGCAGGCGCCGGCGCTCGATCACCAGCCCCACCGACTCGGGCAGCCGCTGCGGCGAATGCGGCACCTTCGGCGGCAGCAGGAAGGTCTCGCCGGCGCGGATCGGGATCTCGCGCACCGCGCCGTCTTCCTGGATCCTCAGCACCATCTCGCCTTCGAGCTGGTAGAACCACTCCGGGCCTTCGTCGTAGTGGAAGTCCGAGCGCGCGTTCGGCCCGCCGACCGCCATCACGATGAACTCGCCGGCGTAGATGCACTTGTTGCCCACCGGCGGCTTCAGCAGGTGCCGGTGTTCTTCGATCCAGGCGTGCAGGTTGAGCGGGGCGGGGAGCATGCGGTGTCCTTGGGTGGTCGCGTCGGCGCGGGCGCGGGCGCCGGCGCCGGATCAGCGATCCTCGCGATCCTGGCAGATCCGCGCCAGCGCCGCATCGTAGCGCGGCGCCAGGTCCTCGATGCGCTCCAGTTCCATGCCCAGGTCGTGCACGCGGCCGTCGCGCAGGCTGTAGACCCAGCCGTGCACGGTCAGTTCCTGGCCGGCGCTCCAGGCGTCGCGCACGATCGAGGTGCGGCTGACGTTGACCACCTGCTCGAGCACGTTGAGTTCGCACAGGCGCGCATGCTGCAGGCTCAGGTCGCCGGCCTGCTGCAGGCAGCCCTCGTGCTTCTCGGCCACGTCGGTGACATGGCGGATCCAGTTGTCGACCAGGCCCAGGCGCGCGCGGGTCAGTCCGGCATGCACGCCGCCGCAGCCGTAGTGGCCGACCACCAGGATGTGCCGCACCTTCAGCACCTCGACCGCGAACTGGATCACCGACAGGCAGTTGAGGTCGGTATGCACGACCACGTTGGCGATGTTGCGGTGGACGAACACCTCGCCCGGCGCCATGTCGATGATCTGGTTGGCCGGCACCCGCGAATCGGAGCAGCCGATCCACAGGTATTGCGGCGTCTGCTGCTTGGACAGGCGGCTGAAGAAATCCGGGTCCTCGCGATTGATGCGCTCGGACCAGGCGCGGTTGTTGTGCAGCAGCTGATCGATTTTGCTCATAGCGGCGCATTATCCCAGAAGCCGGCGCGCGCATGGGCGCGGCGCGGCCGCAGCGGGCATGGGGCGGTTCATCGGCGCGCGGCGACGGTGCGTACACACGCCGGCGTATGTTGCGTCGGGGCCGAGCGGCGCGTCCGCGCTCGTGCGCGGCGGCAGGCGGTCAGCGCCGCTGCAGGCGCTCGCGCATCAGCGCGGCCACCGCCTGCGCGCCAGGATCGGCCTGCGCCTGCAAGGCCTCGCTCACCGCCGCCACGTTCGCGGCCGGGTGGTTCTGGCTGAGCTTGAATTTCAGCTCGACCCGCTCGGGTTCGAAGCGGAAGCCGACGATGCCGCGCAACTGGCGCCGGTGCGCGTCGTTGTGCGGCTCGTAGCGCCAGTCGCTGCCGATCGCCTGCTCGTGGCGCTCGCTGAGCCGCGCCACGATGTCGGCCAGCAGCGCCTCGTCGTCGCTGACCTGCAACTGGCCGTGCAGCTGCGCGGTGGCGTAGTTCCAGGTCGGCACGCGCGCCATCGCCTCCTTGTCCGGATACCAGCCCGGCGACACGTAGGCCTGCGGGCCGTGCACGATCAGCAGCGCCGGGCCGGCATGCCGCGACTGCGGATTGGCGCGCGCCCAGTGGCCTTCGATCACGATGCGCGCGCCGTCGCGCCGGTACAGCACCGGCAGCGGTGTGGCGCAGGGCAGGCCGTCGGCGACGGTGACCAGGGTGACGAACGGATCGCGCGCGATCAGCGCGTCGAGCGCGCCTAGGTCGGTTTCGGCGAACGCGGACGGGACATACATCGGCGGCTCAGGCGCGAGCGCCGAGGGTCTGGGTCATGCGGCCGCGCAGCGCCGCGTCGTCGTCGGCCTGCGGCGGCGACACTTCACCGAGCGAAAAGCCGCGCGCCAGCGCATCGTCCTCGTCCAGGCCGTCGTAAGCGACGAACTCGGCGTCGAACAAAGCCGCCTGCGCGGTGTCCTCGCTGTCGTAGCTGAGCGTGTTGCCGTCGCTGTCCAGCACCTCGGCGGTGCCGGCCTCGCGCACGCGCAGGCGTGCCCACACCAGGATGCGGCCGAGGCTGGCCAGGTACCAGCGATCGGCGGCGGAAGCGTCTGAAGTCATGAAGTCACCACGGAAAGCAGCCAGAGCAGGGCGGCCATGCCCAGGCCGAAGAAGATGGTCAGCAGCGACAGCCAGGCCGGCGTCGCCAGCCCGGACAGCGAGCGGTCGCCGAGCGGGCGGTAGCGCCGCGCCAGCAGCCAGCCCAGCGCCACCGGCTTGAGGAAGGCGCCGGGGCCGAACGCGGCCACCAGCGGCGGATGCCGGTCGCGGATATGCACCAGGGTCAGCGGCCAGAAGATCACGAACGCGCTGAAGCCGGCGATCGCCACGCCGACGAAGCACAGCGCGAAGAACAGGATCATGGCGAAGTCTCCTCAAGCGGCGCATCGAAGCGTGCGACGATTTCGATGGGGCCGACGATGTTGTCGTTCAGCGCATCCAGCGCCTCGGCCGGGATCCACCATTCGGTGTGCTGCGCGCCGCCCACCTTCTGGATCGGATACGGCGCCAGGAACGCCGCGCGCACTGCGAACCGCGCCACGTAGCCGACGCCGCTGTCCTTGACGTTCCAGCGCCCGGCGATCTCTTCGGCGTAACGCTGGTTGGTCACCGGATAGAAGATCGGCTGCTCGGGCAAGCGCGGCGGCCAGCGCCGGAACCCGGAGTCGCGCACCAGCGCGAACTCCTCCGGTCCCAGCGGCCGATACATGGTCACCGTGGCGGCGGCGTCGGTCATCGCCTCAGAACTCGGCGCTACCCGGCGCGCGCGGGTAGGGGATGGCATCGCGGATGTTGCTCAGCCCGCAGATGTAGACCACCAGGCGCTCGAAACCCAGGCCGAAGCCGGCGTGCGGCACCGTGCCGTAGCGGCGGAAGTCGCGGTACCAGCCGTAGTGCTGCGGGTCCAGGCCGAACTGCACCATGCGCGTGTCCAGCACGTCCAGGCGCTCCTCGCGCTGGCTGCCGCCGATGATCTCGCCGATGCCCGGGGCCAGCACGTCCATCGCCGCGACGGTCTTGCCGTCGTCGTTCAGGCGCATGTAGAAGGCCTTGATGTGCTCGGGGTAGTTGGTCACCACCACCGGGCGGCCGACGTGCTGCTCGGTCAGCCAACGCTCGTGCTCGGTCTGCAGGTCCAGGCCCCATTCCACCGGGAACTCGAACTTGTGCCCGGACTTCTGCAGCAGCGCGATCGCATCGCTGTATTCGATGCGCTCGAACGGCGAGTTGATGAACGCCTCCAGCTTGCTGATCGCGGTCTTGTCCACGCGCTCGGCGATGAACGCCAGGTCATCGCCGCGTTCCTCGAGCACCGCGCGGAACAGGTACTTGAGGAAATCCTCGGCGACCCGCGCGTCCTCGGCCAGGTCGGCGAAGGCGATCTCCGGCTCGATCATCCAGAACTCGGCCAGGTGCCGGGTGGTGTGGCTGTTCTCGGCGCGGAAGGTCGGGCCGAAGGTGTAGACCTTGCTCAGCGCCAGGCAGTAGGCCTCGACGTTGAGCTGGCCGGACACGGTCAGGAAGGTTTCCTTGCCGAAGAAGTCGCGGCCGAAATCGACCTGGCCCTTGCCGTCGCGCGGCAGGTTGGCCAGGTCCAGGGTCGACACGCGGAACATCTGCCCGGCGCCTTCGGCGTCGGAGGTGGTGATGATCGGGGTGCTGATCCAGTTGTAGCCGTTGTGGTGGAAATAGCGGTGCACCGCCTGCGCCAGGCAGTTGCGGATGCGGGTGACCGCGCCGAACAGGTTGGTGCGCGGGCGCAGGTGCGCCACTTCGCGCAGGAATTCCAGCGAGTGTGCCTTGGGCTGGATCGGGTAGGTCTCCGGGTCCTCGACCCAGCCCACCACCTCGATGCCCTCGGCCTGGATCTCGAAGCTCTGGCCCTGGCCCTGCGAGGCGACCAGGCGCCCGCGCGCGATCACCGCGCAGCCGGCGGTCAGCCGCTTCACTTCCGACTCGTAGTTGGGCAGCTCGGCCGGCGCCACCACCTGGATCGGCGCGAAGCACGAGCCGTCGCTGACGTTGACGAAGGACAACCCCGCCTTGGAATCGCGCCGGGTGCGGACCCAGCCGCGTACCGTCACTTCGCCGCCCGCCGGGATCTTCCCGGCCAGCGCATGCTCAACGCTTACCACCGTCATGACTTGAATCCCCGCCGTAGCGACTCGATATGGAACGGGCAAGTGTACTGGCTGAACCGCGGCGCTTGCGAGGCGTGGCGCGCATCCGCCGCAGCGCTTCCTCCCTATAATGACCGTTCGCTGTTCCCGGAGTCGTTACGCCATGGCCATCCACCTCACCCCTGCCGCCTTCGAGCGCGTGCAGCGCTTCGTCGCCCAGACCCCTGGCGCGCTGGGCCTGCGCTTCGGCGTCACCAAGACCGGCTGCTCCGGCTGGGGCCACGTCACCGACCTGGCGCGCGAGGCGCATTCGGACGATGCGGTGTTCGAGCAGGACGGGGTGCGCATCTACGTCGACGCCGCCAGCCTGCCGCTGGTCGACGGCACCGAGATCGACTTCGCCAAGCAGGGCCTGGGCGAGACCTTCATCTTCCGCAACCCCAACGCCACCGCCGAATGCGGCTGCGGCGAGAGCTTCACCACCGCCGCCGAGCACGCGTCCGCCGCCGCGTCCTGAGCGCACGCGCCGCGCTCACCACGCGTAGTGGGTCAGCACCAGCTGCGGATCCAAGTCCAGGCGCCCAAAGCCGATCTCGCAGACCTGTCCCTCGACGAACTGCGCGCATAGCGTCTCGGTCAGCCGCAGGCGCAGCCGCCGCCGTGCCATGTCGACCCCGCACACATGGGCCGCGGTGAAATCGAAAAAATGGCCGACCGCGCCGAACGCGGCCTTGAACAGGCTTTCCTTGGCCGAGAACAGCGCGGTCAGCAGCGCGTCGTGCGACCACTGCAGATTGGCCGCGGCGGCCAGCAACTTGGCTTCTTCCGCATCGATCGCCACGCCCAGCACCGCCTCGCGCGCGGCGGGTGCGAGCAGCCGTTCCAGGTCGATGCCGATGCCCTCGGCCTGGCCGGCCGGCAGCGCCACTGCCGCCGCGCAGCCATCGCTGTGGGAAATGCTGCCCAGGCTGCCGGCCGGCCAGCGCGGCTCGCGCGCCGCGCCGATCGCGATCTCGGCCTGCGCCTGCGCCGGACCCAGCACCTCGCCCAACGCCAATTGCGCGGCCAGGCGCCCGAACAGGAATTCCGCCTGGCGCTTGCGCACGCTGCGCGCGACGCTGTCCGGGCAGGCGATCGCCGCGGCGGCGAAGGCCTGCGGCTGGAAGCGCTCGGCATCGAAGGCCAGCGCGTACAGCGGCGTGCCGTCGTCCAGCAGGTAGCGCCGCGCGCCGCACAGGGCCGTGGCGACCGCCGGTGGCAGGTCCAACTGCAGCGGCTGGCCGGCATGGGGGCCAGCAGGGCTGGCGAGCAGGTCGGCGCTCACTGTGCGTCTCCGGCGGGCGTGGTGCGCAGCGGGCAATGCGACGCAGCGTCCCTTGTGGCGCGACCCTTCCGAGCGGGCCTGGGCACGCGCTCGCGGCCTGCGGGAGCGGGCAGGGAAGACGGCCGTGCAGTGGCCGCGGCGCTCGAGAGGGCAAGGGAGAGGGGATTCACCCGATCAGTGTCGCAAAACCGACAACGGCCTGGCAGCGGCGATCTCGGCCGGCTGCCGGTCGGCAGGCGGCGGGCTGAATGGGCGGGCGGAACCCCGGTCCTTGCGGCGCGGCGCCTGCGCTGCCATACTTTCCGGCTTCCTGCGCCCGTCGTGGCGGGAACCCTTGCCCCACCGCACCCGTCCCTGGGCCTGGCGGGGGGCTGTCCGGCCCTCGGGCCACATCCGAAAGGTATAACCACATGAGTCGTCATTACGAAATCGTGTTCCTGGTCCATCCGGACCAGAGCGAGCAGGTCCCGGCCATGATCGAGCGCTACAAGTCGCTGGTCGAGAACGGCAGCGGCACCATCCACCGTCTGGAAGACTGGGGCCGCCGCCAGCTGGCGTACCCGATCCAGAACCTGGTGAAGGCGCACTACGTCATGCTCAACATCGAAGTGGACCAGGCCATCCTCGCCGAGCTGGTCGAGAGCTTCCGCTTCAACGACGCCGTGCTGCGCCACCTGGTGATCAAGCGCGACGGCCCGGACACCGAGCAGTCGCTGATCATGAAGAGCAAGGACGAGAAGGGCGACAAGCCCGAGCGTAGCGAGCGCCGTCGCCGCGACGACGAGGAAGGCGATGCGCCTGCCGCCGCCACCGATACCGACGGCGACGCCGCCGAAGCCGCCTAAGGAGCACTGCCATGTCCAAGTTCTTCCGTCGCCGCAAGTTCTGCAAGTTCACCGCCGAGGGCGTCAAAGAGATCGACTACAAGGATCTCAACACCCTGCGCCAGTACCTCACCGAGAACGGCAAGATCGTGCCGAGCCGCGTGACCGGCACCAAGTCCAAGTACCAGCGCCAGCTGGCCACGGCGGTCAAGCGCTCGCGTTTCCTGGCGCTGATCCCGTACACGGACAACCACGACATCTGATGTGACTGCTCCGGAAGCGCCCGCACGTCTGTGCGGGTCCTTCCGAGCAACAGCCCGCACATCCGTGCGCGGGTTATTCAATAGAAGTCCTGGTGATCGAAGAGTGCGGTGTTGGTTGGGGGTTTTGCGATTCCCGATTCCCGATTCCCGATTCCCGGCTTCTCCTATTCGGACAGCAAGCGTTGCGGGCGCCCACGGGCGTGCGCTAACGAATAACGGAGCAACACCATGCAACTGATTCTCCTGCAGAAAGTAACCAACCTGGGCGGCCTCGGCGACAAGGTCGACGTCAAGCCGGGCTATGGCCGCAACTTCCTGGTGCCGCAGGGCAAGGCCGTGCCGGCGACCGCCGCCAACATCGCCGAGTTCGAGGCCAAGCGCGCCGACTACGAAGCCAAGGCGCAGTCGATCCACGCCGACGCCGAGGCCCGCGCGGCCAAGCTGGAAGGCGCCAGCGTGACGGTCAAGGCCAACGCCTCCACCGAAGGCAAGCTGTACGGCTCGGTCGGTCCGCGCGACATCGCCGAGGCGTTCACCGCCGCCGGCCTGCCGCTGGAAAAGGGCGAAGTGGTGCTGGGCGAAGGCGCGTTCCGCAACATCGGCGAGTACGAGGTGCTGGTGCGCCTGCACGCCGACGTCGAGACCACGGTCAAGGTCGTGGTCGAAGCCGAAGCCTGATCCACGGCTTCCATGCTGTACCGAAACGGGCGCCGCAAGGTGCCCGTTTCGTTTGCGGCCTCCGGCCCCGGCGCCCGCTGGGGCCGTTATACTCACCGGTTCGTGCCTGTTTCCTGTCCGGCGATCGTAGTCGTATCAAGGGTTTGGAAGCGGGACTTCACCTGGATATTCACTAGCGGCAGCGCGTGCCGGCCTGCCGGCCGCCGCTGCCATGGATTGCTGCCCCATGCGCCTGTCGACCATCAAGCTGTCCGGCTTCAAGTCCTTCGTCGATCCGACCACGCTGCACCTGCCGACCAACATGACCGGCATCGTCGGTCCGAACGGCTGCGGCAAGTCGAACATCATCGACGCGGTGCGCTGGGTGATGGGCGAAAGCTCGGCCAGCCGCCTGCGCGGCGACTCGCTGACCGACGTGATCTTCTCCGGCTCCTCGGCGCGCAAGCCGGTGTCGCAGGCCACGGTGGAGCTGATCTTCGACAACGCCGACCACACCATCTCCGGCGAGTACGCCTCGTTCAACGAGATCTCGGTCAAGCGCCAGGTCAGCCGCGACGGCAGCAGCAGCTACTACCTCAACGGCACCAAGTGCCGGCGCCGCGACATCACCGACCTGTTCCTGGGCACCGGCCTGGGCCCGCGCAGCTACTCGATCATCGAGCAGGGCATGATCAGCCAGATCATCGAGGCGCGCCCGGAAGACCTGCGCGTGTACCTGGAGGAAGCCGCCGGCATCTCCAAGTACAAGGAGCGGCGCAAGGAAACCGAGACCCGCATCCGCCATACCCGCGAGAACCTGGAACGGCTGGGCGACCTGCGCGAGGAGATCGGCAAGCAGCTCGAGCACCTCAAGCGCCAGGCGCGCCAGGCCGAGCAGTACCAGGCGCTGCAGGAGGAACGCAAGGTCAAGGACGCGCAGTGGAAAGCGCTGGAATACCGCGGCCTGGACGGCAAGCTGCAGGGCCTGCGCGAGGCGCTGGGCCAGGAAGAGACGCGGCTGCAGCAGTTCATCGCCGAACAGCGCGACGCCGAGGCGCGGATCGAGACCGGCCGCGTGCGCCGCGAGGAGGCCGCCGACGCCCTGAGCAAGGCCCAGGCCGAGGTCTACCAGGTCGGCAGCACCCTGGCGCGCATCGAGCAGCAGATCCAGCACCAGCGCGACCTGTCGCAGCGCCTGCACAAGGCGCGCGACGAAGCGCAGCTGGCGCTGGCCGAGCTCGGCCAGCACATCAGCGGCGACGAGGCCAAGCTGGCACTGCTGCGCGAGTCGGTGGACGTGGCCGGGCCGCAGCTGGAGCAGCTGCAGGAAGACAACGAATACAAGCAGGAAGCGCTGCGCGAGGCCGAAGCCAGACTGGCCGACTGGCAGCAGCGCTGGGAAGCGCACCAGCGTTACACCGCCGAGGCCTCGCGCGCCGGCGAGGTCGAGCGCACCCGCGTCGATTACCTGGACCGGCAATCGCTGGAGGCCGAGCGCCGCCGCGAAGCGCTGGTCGCCGAACGCGCCGGGCTGGACCTGGACGCGCTGGCCGCCGCGTTCGAGCAGGTCGAACTGCAGCACGAGACCCAGCGCGCTGCGCTGGACGGACTCAACGAACAGGTCGAAACCCGCAAGCAGGCGGTGACCACACTGCAGGAACAGCAGCGCGGCGCGCAGGCGGAATTGGCCGAAGTGCGCAAGCAGGCGCAGGCCGCGCGCGGCCGGCTGTCGTCGCTGGAAACTCTGCAGCAGGCCGCGCTCGGCCAGGAGCAGGGCGCCGCGGTGGCCTGGCTGCAGGCGCGCGGGCTGGATTCGGCGGCGCGCGTGGGCGAGCGCATCAGCGTGGAAAGCGGCTGGGAAAACGCGGTCGAAGGCGCGCTCGGGCAACTGATCGAAGGCGTGCTGGTCGATGCGCCGGAGACCTTGGTCGATGCGCTGGGCGAACTCGGCGAAGGCCGCATCGCGCTGGTCAGCAGCGACGAGGAGGCTGGCAGCTTCGCGCCGACCTCGCTCGCCGCCAAGGTGCAGGGCCCGATCGCGATCCGCCGGCTGCTGTCGCGGCTGCACGCGGCCGAGGACCTCGCCGCCGCGCGCGCCCTGCTGCCGCAGCTGGGCGAGGGCGATTCGGTCATCACCCGCGACGGCGCGCGCCTGGGCGAGGGCTGGCTGCGCGTGTCGCGCTCCGGCGCGGCCAAGCAGGGCGCGTTGCTGCGCGAGCGCGAGATCCAGGACCTGCGCGGCCAGATCGACGCGCTGCAGGACCGCGAGGCGGAGCTGGATCAGCGCCTGGCGAGTTTCCGCGAGCAGTCGCTGGCCGCCGAACAGCAAC
Source organism: Xanthomonas sp. CFBP 8443 (assembly GCF_025666195.1). NCBI lineage: Bacteria > Pseudomonadati > Pseudomonadota > Gammaproteobacteria > Lysobacterales > Lysobacteraceae > Xanthomonas > Xanthomonas sp. CFBP 8443. Next base: position 2,902,026 of record NZ_CP102592.1, on the reverse strand, counting down.
GCGAGGAAGCACAGCGCCAGCTGTACCAGGCGCACCGCAGCGTCTCCGAACTGGCCGGCCAGCTGCAGAGCCAGCAGGGCAAGGTGGACGCGGCGCGCACCCGCATCGAGCGCATCGAGGCCGAGATCGCGCAACTGCTGGAAACCCTGGACAGCAGCCGCGAGCAGGCGCGCGAGGCGCGTTCCAAGCTGGAGGACGCGGTCACCAGCATGGGCGACCTGGAAACCACCCGGCACGCGCTGGAGAGCGAGCGCCGCCAGTTCACCGAAGCGCGCGACCTGGCCCGCGATGCCGCGCGCCGCGTACGCGAGGCCTCGCATGCGCTGGCCCTGACCCTGGAATCGCAACGCGCGCAGATCGCCTCGCTGAGCCAGGCGCTGGAGCGCATGGGCAACCAGCGCGGGCAGCTGGATTCGCGCCTGGGCGAACTCAGCGCGCAGCTGAACGAAGGCGATTCGCCGGTGCATGCGCTGGAAGCCGAGCATCAGGCCGCGCTCAGCGAACGCGTGCGTACCGACCGCGCGCTCGGCGAGGCGCGCGCACTGCTGGACGGCATCGACAACGAATTGCGCGGCCTGGAACAGACCCGCCAGCAGCGCGACGAACAGGCGCTGGCGCAGCGCGAGCGCATCGCCCAGCGCCGCCTCGACCAGCAGGCGCTGGTGCTCAGCGCCGAGCAGCTGTCGGCCGCCGTGGTCAAGGCCGGCTTCGTGCTCGAGGATGTGATCAACGGCCTGCCCGAACAGGCCGATCCGGCCGAATGGGAGCAGGCGGTGCAGCAGATCGATGGGCGCATGCGCAGGCTGGAACCGGTCAACCTGGCCGCGATCAGCGAATACGGCGAAGCGGCGCAGCGCGCCGAATACCTGGAGGCGCAGGACATCGATCTGAACACCGCGCTGGAGACCCTGGAGGATGCGATCCGCAAGATCGACCGCGAGACCCGCGGCCGCTTCAAGGACACCTTCGACCGGGTCAATTCCGGCGTGCAGGCGCTGTATCCGCGCCTGTTCGGCGGCGGCCATGCCTACCTGGAACTGACCGGCGAAGACCTGCTCGACACCGGCGTGGCGATCATGGCGCGCCCGCCAGGCAAGCGCGTGTCCAGCATCTCGCTGCTGTCCGGCGGCGAGAAGGCGATGACCGCGGTGGCGCTGGTGTTCGCGATCTTCCAGCTCAATCCGGCGCCGTTCTGCCTGCTCGACGAGGTCGACGCGCCGCTGGACGAAGCCAACGTCGGCCGCCTGGCGGCGATGGTCAAGGAAATGAGCGAGAAGGTGCAGTTCCTGTTCGTCAGTCACAACAAGGCGACCATGGAAGCGGCGCACCAGCTCAGCGGCGTCACCATGCGCGAACCGGGCGTCAGCCGCCTGGTCAGCGTGGATCTCGAGGAAGCCGCGCGTTTGGCGGGCGCGGCCTGACGTGACATGCTAAATACGTTGTCTTCCCCCTACGCACCCCTGCCGGAGTAACCCCTCAATGTCCGACATGGCACTGCTACGCATCGGCATCCTCGCCGCCGGCCTGCTGCTGATCGCGGCGATCTTCCTGTTCGGTCGTCCGAAGAAACCGACCCAGGGCCGGCGCGTGGACGCGGCCGATCCGGCCACGCCGACGCCGCGCCGCGAGCCTTCGCTCGGCGACGCCGCCGCAAGCGGCGAGGCCGACGCCTTCGCCGCACCCGAGCAGGACGGCGCCCTTGGCCAGCCCGAGCTGGGCCTGCCCGCCGCCGAATCGGCCAATGCCGACCTCGGCAAGCGGCCGAGCCAGGACTTCGACAAGATCGTCTCGCTGTACGTCGCTGCGCGCGCCGGCCAGGTGCTGCGCGGCGAGGACATCGTGGTCGCCGCCGAGAAGACCGGCCTGGTGTTCGGCCACATGAACGTGTTCCACCGCCTGGTCGAAGGCCATCCCGAGCGCGGCCCGATCTTCAGCATGGCCAGCATCATGAAGCCAGGCAGCTTCGACATGGCCCACATCCGCGAGATGGAGACCCCGGCGATCGCGTTCTTCCTGACCCTGCCGGCGCCGTTGACCGCGCTCGACGCCTGGGAAAAAATGCTGCCGACCGTGCAGCGCATGGGCGAACTGCTCGACGGCGTCGTCCTGGACGACAGCCGCAACGCCCTCGGCCGCCAGCGCATCGCCCACATCCGCGACGACCTGCGCGCCTACGACCGCCAGCACCAGGCGCCGCCGTTGACGAAGGCCCCACGCTGGTAAGCGTGGGCCGGGATTGGGGAGTCGGGATTGGGGATTCGTAAAAGCGAATCTGCTGGCGTCTCCCTTCTCCCTGCGGGACTCACGGCCCCCTTTTGGGGGGAAGGTGCCCCGAAGGGGCGGATGAGGGTACGGGAGCCGAGGAGGTTACCGGCCGATGAGGTTAGCGGCGGAGTCAGCTTTTACGAATCCCCAATCCCAACTCCCCAATCCCAAGCCCGCTACTTGCGCGCTTTCAAGAACGCCTCGCGGAACCGCAGCATCTCCGCTTCGGTGCCGACGGTGATGCGCACCAGCTTCGGCCAGATCGGCCAGTTGCGGCCGACCATCACGCCTTGCTTGGCCATCGCCGCGGCGAAGGCCTTGCCGTCGCGCTTGACGTCGACCATGAAGCAGTTGGACTGCGACGGCAGGCATTTGTGGCCCTTGCTCTGCAGCCAGGCGATGGTCTCGTTGCGGATGCGCGCGTTCTCGGCGCGCCGTGCCGGCACCAGTTGCACGTCGCGCAGGCTGGCGATGCCGGCGGCGACCGCGGTCACCGCGACCGGGTTCTCGCCGAACGCGGCGAGCTTGGTCAGCAATCCCGGCGAGGCCACCGCCAGGCCCAGGCGCAATCCGGCCATGCCGTACAGCTTGGAGAAGGTGCGCAGCACCAGCAGGTCCTGGCGCTGGCCGATCAGATCGACCACCGACGGCTGCTCGCTGTAGTGGATGTAGGCCTCGTCGACCAGCAGCACGCTGGAGGCGGGCTTGTTGGCCAGCAGCCATTCGATGTCGGCGCGCGCGGTGATCGAGCCGGTCGGGTTGTTCGGGTTGCACAGGTAGATCAGCCCGGCGTTCGGATCGGCGCTGGCCATGGCCTTGACGTCGTGCCCGCCATCGGCGCGCAGCGGCACCCGCCGCACCGGGGCGCCGTTGGCGGCGGCGACGTCGGCCACCGCCTCGAAGGTCGGGTCGGCCACCACCACGCCGGCGCGTGCCGAGGTGAATGCGCGCGCGGCGCGGTTGAGCGGATCGCTGGAACCGGGGTAGACCGCGATGTGGTTGCTGGGCAACTGGTGCTCGCCGGCGAACAGCGCGATCAGGTCGTTGGGCAGCTCGAACAGGTAGCGGCCGGCGCGCGGCAGGATCGTCTGCACGGCGTCCAGCGCGGCCGGGGAGGGCCCCAGCGGGCATTCGTTGAAATTAAGGTAGACCGGGCCGACGGCCGGCGCCACGCCCGGAGCCGCGGCCGCCGCCTTGCGCTTTGCCGCCTCCACGCCGGGCGCCAGGCCCAGGGCGCCGACGGCCAGGCCCGAGGTGGCGAGGGAAAGGAAGGAACGGCGTGAAACGGGTAACGACACGGCACTTCTCCAGGCGGAACGTCGAAACAGGAACGCAAAGCTAACGTTCCCTTAACGTTGGGGCAAGGCTTGTGGCCGGGATTGGGATTGGGGATTCGGAGATGCAGGGGTTCGGGATTCGATGGGGCGGAACCGCAGGACTCCGGGTCGGATGGGAAATGGGGTCGGGGAGTGGAGAAGGTGCGGGTAGTGCGGAGTGTCCGCTTAGCCCCTCTCCCACCGGGAGAGGGGTTGGGGTGAGGGTACGGCCGTCCATGAACGCAGGACGTTCGGCGGCAGGCTTACCCTCATCCGCCCCTTCGGGGCACCTTCCCCCAAAAAGGGGGCCGTGAGTCCCGAGGGGAGAAGGGAGTGATCTCGACATCGTTCAGGAGCTTGCAATCCCGAATCCCAATCCCGAATCCCGGCCCCGCCCAACATTTCCCCTTGCCAGGCACGCAGTTACTATCGCTCCCCTCTCAGTCACCTGTCCCGGCCGCGCATGACCGCTTCATCCGATCTCCAGCAGCGCGTCGCCGCGTTGCGCCAGCGCATCGAAGACGCCAACGATCGCTACTACGTGCACGACGATCCGTCGATCACCGATGCCGAGTACGACGCGTTGATGCGCGAGTTGGAGGCGCTGGAAGCCGAGCATCCGCAGCTGGCGCGCGACGACTCGCCGACCCGTACGGTCGGCGCGCGTCCCGACGGCGGCTTTCCGGAAGTGCGCCACGCGATCCCGATGCTGTCGCTGGCCAACGCGTTCGAGACCGCGGGCGTGGCCGACGACGCCGACGATCGCACCCGCTTCGCCGAGGTCGCCGATTTCGAGCGGCGCATCGAGCGCGAGCTGGAACTGGCCGCACCGGTGTTCTCGGTCGAGCCGAAGCTGGACGGCCTGGCGATCAGCCTGCGCTACGAGGAAGGCGTGTTCGTGCAGGGCGCCACCCGCGGCGACGGCAGCACCGGCGAGGACGTCACCGCCAACCTGCGCCAGGTGCGGTCGGTGCCGCTGAAGCTGCGCGCGACCGGCACGCCGTTGCCGGCCGTGCTGGAAGTGCGTGGCGAGATCTACATGCCGCGCGCGGCGTTCGCCGCCTGGAACGCGAAGGCGCTGGAGCGCAACGAGAAGCTGCTCGCCAACCCGCGCAACGGTGCGGCCGGTTCGCTGCGGCAACTGGATCCGGCGGTCACCCGGCGGCGGCCGCTGGCGTTCTTCGCCTATTCGGTGGGCGAGGTGCGCGGCCTGGAACTGCCCGAGACCCATTCGCAGACGCTGGAGCTGCTGCGCCGCTTCGGCTTCCCGGTGGCGCCCGAGGTCGCCACCGCCACCGGCTTCGACGGCCTGATCGCGTATTTCCGCCGTATCGGCGCCAAGCGCGACAGCCTGCCGTACGACATCGACGGCGTGGTCTACAAGCTCGACGACTACGACCAGCAGGCGGCGATGGGCTTCGTCTCGCGCGCGCCGCGCTGGGCGCTGGCGCACAAGTTCCCGGCGCAGGAGCAGTCCACCGTGTTGCGTGCGATCGAAGTGCAGATCGGCCGTACCGGCGCGGTCACGCCGGTGGCGCGGCTGGAGCCGGTGCAGGTGGCCGGCGTCACCGTCACCAACGCGACCTTGCACAACGCCGACCAGATCGCGCGGCTGGATGCGCGCGAAGGCGACACCGTGATCGTGCGCCGCGCCGGCGACGTGATTCCCGAGGTGGTGCGGGTCATCGAAGAGCGGCGGCCGGCCGGCACGGTGCCGTGGACGATGCCGGCTACGTGCCCGGTGTGCGGCTCGGAGCTGGTCAAGGAAGAGGATGCGGTGGCCTGGCGCTGCAGCGGCGGACTGGCCTGCGCGGCGCAGCGCAAGGAGGCGGTGCGCCACTTCGCCTCGCGCCGGGCGCTGGACATCGAGGGTCTGGGCGATCGCCAGGCCGATGCGCTGGTCGAGTTCGGCTTCGTGCATTCGCTGGCCGACCTGTACGCGCTGAGCGTCGAAGACCTGGTGCGGATGAAGGCCGCGCTGGATGCGGCGACCGCGGCCGACCTGGCGCAGGCGGTCGCCGACAGCAAGGGCGCGCTGGCTTTGGATGCGCAGGGGCAGCAGGCGCTCGCGCAGGAAACGCCGGACTGGACGCGCGCCGAGTTCCTGCGCGCGCACCTGGCCGTGGACCTGGGCGGCAAGCTGGCGACGAAATGGGCGGAAAACCTGGTCGCCGGCATCGACGCCAGCCGCAACACCACCTTGCCGCGCTTCCTGTTCGCGCTGGGCATTCCGCATTTGGGCGAGACCACCGCCAAGGCGTTGGCGCACTGGCTGGGCTCGCTGGAGTTCGTGCGCAGCACGCCGGCGGTGCTGCTGCAGGCGCTGCCCGACATCGGCGGCGAGGTCGCGCGCTCGATCGCCACGTTCTTCGAGCAGCCCGGCAACGCCGCGGTGGTCGATGCGTTGATCCAGGCCGGCATCCGCTTCGCCGACGAGGGCGCGCCGCCGGCGGAACTGCGCGAGCGCCTCGACCTGGCGCACCTGCTGACCACGCTGCCGGTGGACAAACTCGGCGGCAAGAGCGCGCAGCGATTGGCGTCGACCTACGGCACGCTCGACGCGCTGCTGCGCGCCAACGAAAGCGGCTGGACCGGCGCCGGGCTGTCGACGGCGGGTGCGGCCAATCTCGCCGCGTATCTCGCAGATGACGCGCGGCTGCGTGCGTTGCGCGAGGCCGATGCGGCGATGCGGCGCCTGCTCGATGCGGCGCCGGCGCAGGCCGAGCGCCGCGCCGCGCCGCTGGACGGGCAGACCGTGGTGCTGACCGGCACCCTGCAGCAACTCAGCCGCGATGCGGCCAAGGCGCGGCTGGAGGCGCTGGGCGCGAAGGTCGCCGGCAGCGTGTCGAAGAAGACCACGTTCGTCGTCGCCGGCGCCGAGGCCGGCTCCAAGCTGGACAAGGCGCAGGAGCTGGGCGTTGCGGTGTGGGACGAGGCGCAGCTGCTGGCCTTGCTCGGCGAGCACGAGGGGCAGGGATGAGCCGGGCGCCGGACGCGGCGCGCGCGAGCGGATCGCTGCGATGAGCGATGCCGTGGACCTGGCCGCGCTGCGCCTGCGCGCCGCGCTCAACGCGCGCATCCGCGCCTTCTTCGCCGCGCGCGAGGTGCTCGAGGTGGAGACGCCGATGCTGTCGGCGGCCGGCAACACCGAGCCCAACATCGACAGTTTCCAGACCCGCTTCAGCGGTCATGTCGATGCCGGTCCAGCGCTGCGCTGGCTGCGCACCTCGCCCGAATATCCGCTGAAACGGCTGCTGGCCGCCGGCGTCGGCGACTGCTACGAACTGGGCCGGGTGTTCCGCAACGGCGAGGCCGGCGGCCGCCACAACCCCGAGTTCACCATGCTGGAGTGGTACCGGGTCGGCTGGAACCATTTGCAATTGGTGGACGAGACCGTGGCGCTGGTGCGCGAGGCGCTGGCGCTGGTCGCGCGCACGGCGACGCTGCACGTGGTCACCTACCGGCAACTGTTCCTGCAGGCGCTGGAGCTGGATCCGTTCCTGGCGCCGCTGGAGGCATTGCAGCAGCCGTTGCGCGACGTGCGCATCGACCCGGCGGGACTCACCCGCGACGACTGGCTCGATCTGCTGATGACCCACCGCCTGCAATCCGCATTTCCGGCCGATCGCATCACCGTGGTCCACGACTGGCCGGCCACGCAGTGCGCGCTGGCGCGCATCCGCGACGCGCAACCGCCGGTGGCCGAGCGTTTCGAGTTGTACCTGGGCAGCTACGAGCTGGCCAACGGTTACCACGAACTCAACGACGCCGCCGAGCAGCGCCGCCGCTTCCTGCGCGATCACGCGTTGCGCAGCGCGCGCGGTGCGGTGCTGCCGCCGCTGGACGAGCGTTTGCTGCAGGCCTTGCCGGCGCTGCCCGATTGCGCCGGCGTGGCCGTCGGCGTGGATCGCCTGCTGATGGCGATGCGCGGCACGGCATCGATCGGCGACGTGCTCGCCTACGATTTCGCGCGAGCCTGAACCGCGAAGCGTTCAGCAAGCATTTCCTTGCTTTGTCGATGCCGATGATGGTTTGATCCAGCCAAGCATGCGGTCGATGCGCGGTGGAGTGGTCTCGTTGTTCAGGTTCTACGCATGGGGGCAGCGCCAAGCATGAAGTGGTCGTACGGGCTCGGCAGCTGGTGTTGGCTGGGATTGGCCGTCGCGGCATGGCCGGCGGCGACGCCGGCGCAGGTGCCCGACGCCTACGCGGCCGCGGTGGTGCGCTGCGAATCGCGCGACATGGGCTGGGTGCATTGCCCGATGCCGACCGGGCAGGGTGTGGAACTGGTCCGGCAACTGTCCGACAACGATTGCATCCGCGGCAGCGAATGGGGCTCGGACGGCACCGGCGTGTGGGTGACGCTGGGCTGTCGCGCCGAATTCCGTTCCAATCCGCCCGAACCCACGCGCAGCGCGATGCGCCGCGTGTTGCGCTGCGAATCCGATGGCCGGGTCGAAAGCTGCCCGGTGATGCTGCGCGGCGCGCCGGTGCGGCTGATGCGCCAGTTGTCCTCGGTGCCGTGCCGCGAGGAGCGCAGCTGGGGCGTGCGCCGCAACGAGATCTGGGTGTCGCGCGGTTGCCGCGGCGAATTCGAGATCGGCGCCAGCGACGGCTCCGGCTTCCCGGTCGGCGCGCGTCCGGTGCTGTGCGAATCCAAGGGGCGCTCGCGGCGCCGCTGCGGGGTCAGCATCCACAGCGGCGTGCAACTGCGCCGGCAGCTGTCCGGCACCGCATGCGTGCAGGACGACAGCTGGGGCTGGGACCGCGACGGCATCTGGGTCGACAAGGGCTGTCGCGCCGAATTCAGCGTCAACTGAGCAGGTCGCCGCGGTTTGCCGACGCGCCGCCGGGGCTCAGGCGAGGGTCCTAGGCCGCCGGTTCGCGTCACATTTGCGAATCCCCGCTTTTCCACAGCCGTATGGCTGGTCATCCCCAATCCCGGGCCGTTTACAATAGCCCGATGAACGCCGCCCTCGATATCGACTACGCCCGCTACGACCATATCCGCCCGATCCTGTGGACCGGCGACGCGCTGGAGCTGCTGGACCAGCGCAAGCTGCCGTTCGTGGTCGAGCACGTGCAATGCACCGACAGCGACCAGGTCGCCGCCGCGATCCACACCCTGGCGGTGCGCGGTGCGCCGGCGATCGGCATCGCCGCCGGCTGGGGCGTGGTGCTGGCCGCGCGCGACGTGCAGGCCGACGACGGCGCGCAGGCCCTGGCCAAGCTGGAACCGGCGCTGCAGCGGCTCAATGCGGCGCGTCCCACCGCGGTCAACCTGGCCTGGGCGCTGATGCGCATGCGCAAGGCGCTGGCCGCGGCCGGCACCGACTGGCGCGAGGCGATCGCCCGCGAGGCGCAGGCCATCGCCGAGGAAGACCTGGCCGCCAACCGCCACATGGGTGCGCTCGGCGCTGGCCTGATCGCGCCCGGCAGCGGCGTGCTGACCCACTGCAACACCGGCTCGCTGGCCACCGCCGGCTTCGGCACCGCGCTGGGCGTGATCCGCGCCGGCATGGCCCAGGGCCGCATCGCCAAGGTGTTCGCCGGCGAGACCCGGCCGTGGCTGCAGGGCGCGCGGCTGACCGTGTGGGAACTGCAGCAGGACGGCATCGACGCGACCCTGATCGCCGATTCGGCGGCCTCGCACCTGATGAAGACCGGCGTGGTGCAGTGGGTGATCGTCGGCGCCGACCGCATCTGCGCCAACGGCGACACCGCCAACAAGATCGGCACCTACCAGCTGGCGATCGCTGCGCGCCACCACGGCGTCAAGTTCATGGTGGTGGCGCCGTCGTCCACCGTGGACATGGACACCGCCGACGGCGCGCAGATCGAGATCGAGCAGCGCGACCCGGGCGAGCTGTTCGGGGTGGGCGGGGTGCGCACCGTGGCCGACGGCATCGCCGCCTGGAACCCGGTGTTCGACGTGACCCCGGCCGATCTGATCGATGCCATCGTCACCGAGCGCGGGGTGATCGAGCGGCCGGATCCCGAGCGCATGCGCGCCGCGTTCGGCGGCTGAGCCGCGGCAACCGCGCCAGACCCCCTGCACGGCCCCGCAAATCCACGCAAGTGCTTGTTCGGGCCGGCAAAAACCGGGCATTCGCGCGCCTGTCATGATAGAATCCGGCGGTTCGATCGACCGCTGCGCGCCGTAGATTTCCGGCGCCGGCAGGCCCGCTTGCCGCGGGCCGGCGTCCTGGTCGATTAGCCACCAGACTTACGGAACCCGAATGGCAGAATCCGCCAAGGAAATCATCCAGGTCAACCTGGAAGACGAGATGCGCAAGAGCTACCTCGATTACGCGATGAGCGTGATCGTGGGGCGTGCCCTCCCGGATGCGCGCGACGGCCTCAAGCCGGTGCATCGCCGCGTGTTGTTCGCGATGAACGAGCTGGGCGCGCACAGCAACAAGCCCTACTACAAGTCGGCGCGTATCGTCGGCGACGTCATCGGCAAGTACCACCCGCACGGCGACCAGTCGGTGTACGACACGCTGGTGCGCATGGCGCAGCCGTTCTCGCTGCGCTATCTGATGGTGGACGGGCAGGGCAACTTCGGCTCGGTCGACGGCGACTCGGCGGCGGCGATGCGCTACACCGAGGCGCGCATGTCACGCCTGGCCCACGAAATGATGGCCGACATCGACAAGGAAACCGTCGATTTCCAGCCCAACTACGACGAGAAGGAACTGGAACCGACGGTCATGCCGACCCGGTTCCCGAGCCTGCTGGTCAACGGCTCGGCCGGCATCGCGGTGGGCATGGCGACCAACATCCCGCCGCACAACCTGACCGAATCGATCAATGCCTGCCTGGCGCTGATCGACAACCCGCAGATCGACGTCGACGGGCTGATGGAATACATCCCCGGCCCGGATTTCCCCACCGCCGGCATCGTCAACGGCACCAGCGGCATCGTCGCCGGCTACCGCACCGGCCGCGGCCGCGTGCGCATGCGTGCCAAGGCCGAGATCGAGATCCAGGACAACGGCCGCGAAGCGATCGTGGTCAACGAGATCCCGTACCAGGTCAACAAGGCGCGGCTGATCGAGAAGATCGCCGAGCTGGTCAAGGAAAAGAAGCTCGAAGGCATCAGCGAACTGCGCGACGAGTCCGACAAGGACGGCATGCGCATCTACATCGAGATCAAGCGCGGCGAAGCCGCCGATGTGGTGCTGAACAACCTGTACCAGCAGACCCAGATGGAGTCGGTGTTCGGCATCAACATGGTGGCGCTGGTCGATGGCCGCCCGCAGTTGCTGAACCTCAAGCAGATGCTGGAGGCGTTCGTCCGCCACCGCCGCGAAGTGGTCACCCGCCGCACCATCTTCGAACTGCGCAAGGCGCGCGCACGCGCGCACATCCTCGAAGGCCTGACCGTCGCGCTGGCCAACATCGACGAGATGATCGAGCTGATCAAGACCTCGGCCAACCCGACCGAGGCGCGCGAGCGCATGCTGGCCAGGCGCTGGGACGCGGGCCTGGTCGGCGCGCTGCTCGGCGCCGCCGGCGCCGATGCCTCGCAGCCGGAAGACCTGCCGGCCGGCGTGGGCCTGCTCGCCGACGGCTACCAGCTGACCGACGTACAGGCCTCGCAGATCCTGGAAATGCGCCTGCACCGCCTGACCGGGCTGGAGCAGGAGCGCCTGACCGAGGAATACAAGCAACTGCTGGAGGCGATCGCCGGGCTGATCCGGATCCTGGAAAACCCCGACGTGCTGCTGCAGGTGATCCGCGAGGAGCTCATCAGCATCCGCGAGGAATACGGCGATGCGCGCCGCACCGAGATCCGCCACAGCGAGGAAGACCTCGACATCCTCGACCTGATCGCGCCGGAAGACGTGGTGGTGACGCTGTCGCATGCCGGCTACGCCAAGCGCCAGCCGGTCAGCGCGTACCGCGCGCAGCGCCGCGGCGGCCGCGGCCGCAGCGCGGCGGCGACCAAGGAAGAGGATTTCATCGACCAGCTGTGGCTGGTCAACACCCACGACACGCTGCTGACCTTCACCAGCAGCGGCAAGGTGTTCGCGCTGCCGGTGTACCAGTTGCCGGAGGCCGGTCCGAACGCGCGCGGCCGCCCGATCATCAACTGGATCCCGCTGGAGAACGGCGAGCGCGTGCAGGCGGTGCTGCCGGTGCGCGACTATGCCGGCGGCCGCTACGTGTTCTTCGCCACCCGCAACGGCATGGTCAAGAAGACCCCGCTCAGCGACTTCGCGTTCCAGCGCAAGGCCGGCAAGATCGCGATCAACCTCGACGAGGGCGACGCCCTGGTCGGCGTGGGCCTGACCGATGGCGAGCGCGATGTGCTGCTGTTCGCCTCCAACGGCAAGACCGTGCGCTTCTCCGAACGGCCCAAGGACGACGAGGCCGAGGACGGCGCCATCGACGAGGGCACGGGCGAGGACAACGGCGACGATGAGGTCGCGCTGGCCGAGGCCGTCGAGGACGGCGACGACGCGCGCAGCCCGCGCCGCAAGAGCCGCGGCGGGGTCAAGCCGACCGGCCGCAGCAGCCGCGGCGTGCGCGGCATCCGCCTGGCCAAGAGCGAATACGTGGTCAGCCTGATCGTGGCCGAGCCGGCCGAGGGCCAGGACGAGGATGCCGAGGACATCGAGACGGCGCCGGAAACGGAGGCCGACGTCGAGGCCGAGGCCGTGGTGCGCAACGGCGACGAGCCCGATGCCTACATCCTCACCGCCACCGAGAACGGCTACGGCAAGCGCACCCCGTTGGCCGAGTACCCGCGCAAGGGCCGCGGCACGCAGGGCGTGATCGGCATCCAGACCAGCGAGCGCAACGGCAAGCTGGTCGGCGCGGTGCTGCTGAGCACCAAGGACGAGGTGTTGCTGATCTCCGATGGCGGCACCCTGGTGCGCACCCGCGCCTCGGAGATCTCCCGCGTCGGCCGCAACACCCAGGGCGTGACCCTGATCCGCCTGTCCAAGGGCGAGAAGCTGCAGGCGGTGGAACGCCTGGATGGGTCGCTGGCCGAGGAAGAGCCGGTCGATCCGATCGCCGGCGAGGAAGGCAGCGTCGAAGTCGCCAGCGAGTTGCCGTCGCAGGACTGAGTCGGGCCCGAGCGGGACAGGACGACGCCGGCGCAATGCCGGCGTCGTCGTTTGCGGCGCGCAAGCGCGGCAATGCCGACCGCCGCCACGCAATGTGGGCACGCATGCCATGTCGCAGACATCGCCGCGGCGCGCACGATGGAAAGCACGCAGCGGAACCAAAGCCCCTCTCCCCTCGGAGAGGGGTTGGGGTGAGGGTACGGCGCGAAGCTCGCGCTGCCCGGCTGCGCGTTGCTTCGCCCGCACCCTCATCCTCTCCTTCGGGGCGCTCTCCTCGCGCAAGGGGCCCATGGTCCCGACGGGAGAAGGCAACTGCGACCAGCCGCAGCGTTGCCGATGCGATGGGGGCAAGCCCCTCTCCCCCCGGGAGAGGGGTTGGGGTGAGGGTACGGCGCGAAGCCTCGCGCTGCCCGACTGCACGCTGCTTCGCCCGTACCCTCATCCGCCCCTTCGGGGCACCTTCTCCCAGCGGGAGAAGGGGAACTGGGACCAGCTGCTACGCAAGCACTGCATAGCAACAGTACGTGCCATCGCCCACAGCGATAGAACGCGCTCCGTTCACCGCCGGCTTGGGATAACGGTGTGCGGCGCATCGCGCCCGGCCGCAGCGGATGCTCCGCGCGGCGGTTTTTCCTGCGAGGAACGGCAATGAACAATCTTGATCGAACGGAGCATCGCGGCGTTTGGCCGCTACGGCTCCTGGGCGGCGCCTGCGCGCTGATCGGCCTGGCGCTGGCCGCCGGCGGCGCGTGGCTGCTGGCACTGGGCGGCTCCTGGTATTACCTGGTCGGCGGGCTCTGCCTGCTGCTGTCGGGCGTGCTGCTGGCGCGCGGCCGGCGCAGCGGCGCAACGTGGTTCGCGGCGACCTTCGTGCTGTCGCTGCTGTGGGCGGGGTGGGAATCCGGCGCCGACTATTGGCGCTGGGTGCCGCGCATGGGCCTGATGGTGTTCCTGGGCCTGCTGCTGGCGCTGCTGCTGCCGCGGCTGGACCGCCCGGTCTCGCGCGGCGTGTCGCGCGCCCTCGCCGGCGCGCTGGCGCTGGTGTTCGTGGTCGCCTTCGCCCTGGCCTTCGTGCCGTATGGCGTGACCGAAGCCGACGGCCTGCTCGCGCACGCCGCCGGCATGGCGGCGGCGGTCACCACACCGCGTGCCGGCGCGCAGCCGGCCGAGGCGCCGGCCGACGCCGACTGGGCCGCCTACGGCCGCGACAACGCCGGCAGCCGCTACAGCCCGCTGCGCCAGATCACCCCCGGCAACGTGGCGCAGCTGCAGGCCGCCTGGACCTTCCGCACCGGCGACTTGCCGGCCAAGCGCTGGGGCGCGGAAACCACGCCGCTGAAGATCGGCGACAGCCTGTATCTGTGCACCGCGCGCAACCAGCTGATCGCGTTGGACGCGCGCAACGGGCGGCAGCGCTGGCGCTACGATCCGAAGGTCGCGGACAAGTCGATTCCGTACACCGCCGCCTGCCGAGGGGTCAGCTACTACGAGGTGCCGGACGCGGCGAACGCGTCGTCGGCGCCCGCGCCAGACGGCACGGCGGCGCCGGTCGCGCTGTCCGCCGACCAGCGTGCCTGCCGCCGCCGCATCATCGAAGGCACCCTGGATGGCCGCCTGATCGCGGTCGACGCCGCCAGCGGCAAGCCGTGCGAGGACTTCGGCACGCACGGCCAGGTCGACATCACCGCCGGCATGGGCGACACGCCGCCGGGCTACGTGTCGATCAACTCGCCGCCGACCATCGTCCGCGGCGTGGTCGTCACCGGCCACCAGGTGCTGGACGGGCAGCAGCGCTACGAACCGTCGGGCGTGATCCAGGGCTTCGATGCGGTGACCGGCGAGCTGCGCTGGGCCTGGGACATGACCCATCCGCAATGGAACGGCGCACCGCCGCCGGGGCAGAGTTGGACCCGCGGCACGCCGAACATGTGGACGTCCGCGGCCGGCGACGAGCAACTCGGCTACGTCTACCTGCCGATGGGGAACTCCACGGCCGACTACTGGAGCAGCTCGCGCACCGCGCCCGAGGACAAGTACGCAACCTCGCTGGTGGCGCTGGACGTCACCACCGGCAAGCCGGTGTGGAACTTCCAGACCACGCACATCGACGTCTGGGACTACGACCTGGGCTCGCAGCCGACGCTGGTGGATTTCCCGCACGGCGGCGGCAAGGTGCCGGCGGTGATCCTGCCGAGCAAGCAGGGCGAGATCTACGTGCTCGACCGGCGCAGCGGCCAACCGCTGGTCGGGGCCGAGGAGCGCCCGGTGCCCGGCGGCGGCGTCGAACCGCAGCGCCGCGCCAAGACCCAGCCGTTCTCGCTGTATCACACGCTGCGCAAGCCGGACCTGACCGAGCGCGACATGTGGGGCATCACCCCGATCGACCAGTTGGTGTGCCGCATCCAGTTCCGCAGCGCCAGCTACAAGGGCATCTACACCCCGCCGGAGGCCGATCGCCACTCGATCGAATATCCCGGCTACAACGGCGGCTCGGACTGGGGCAGCGTGGCGGTGGATCCGCAGCGGGGGGTGATCGTGGCCAACTACAACGACATGCCGAACTACAACCGGCTGGTGCCGCGGGCCAAGGCCGACAAGCTCGGCTGGGCGCCGCGCGACCAGGTGCGCGGCGACGCCGGCGGTGCGGAAGGCGCGGGCGATCCGCAGGCGGGAACGCCATACGCGATCAACGTCAACGCCGGCTGGCGCCTGCCGTTCACCGGCCTGCTGTGCAAGCAACCGCCGTACGGCGGCATCCGCGCGATCGACCTGGCCAGCGGCAAGACCCTGTGGGATCGCCCGCTGGGCAGCGCCCGCGGCAATGGCCCGTTCGGCATCCACTCCGGCCTGCCGATCGAGATCGGCACGCCGAACAACGGCGGCGCGGTGGTCAGCGCCAGCGGCCTGATCTTCATCGCCGCGACTACCGACGACATGATCCGCGCGATCGACCTGGCCACCGGCAAGCGCGTCTGGGAGGCCAAGCTGCCGGCCGGCGGCCAGGCCACGCCGATGCTCTATGCGGTCGACGGCCGCGAATACCTGGTGATCGTGGCCGGCGGCCACCACTTCATGGAAACCAAGAAGGGCGACTACGTGATCGCCTATGCGTTGCCGACGTCGTAACCGGCGCCAAGGCAGTGTGCGCGGCGTGCGGGGTCGGTCCCGCCGCCGCGCAGCTCGTGTCGCGATGCGCGGCGGCGGGCCATGTGTGGCAGGGAAGTAGTGCCTGTCGCGACTGAAGTCGCTCCCACAGGTGTACCTGCACGCGAACGGCGGCGGTCCATCTCCGGTGCCGCGCTACTCCGCTGTGTCGAAGCGCATGGAAAGCGCGAGTCGGCGTGCGCCGTTGCAGCGTTCCGATCGGATACTCACGGTAACCGATAGCGTTGTGTGAGCGACTTCAGTCGCGACGGGCTTTACCGATAGCGCCCGTCGCGACTGAAGTCGCTCCCACAGGTGTACCCACACGCGAACCGCGGCGGCCGATCTCCGGTGTCGCGCTACTCCAGCTGCTCGCGCGCGAATGCCGCGTCCAATGCTTCCATCGCATCGCGCGGCTTGAGCTTGGCCGCCTTCTCGAATGCGCCGGCGGCCGCGTCCTCGCGCTTGTCGCCGTGCAGCAGCAACAGCACGTTGGCGTGTTCGACATGCGCGATCGGCGTGTCCGGCGCCAGCTTCAGCGCCTGCTGGATGTGCTGCTCGGCGGTCGCGGCCTTGGCGCCGTAGGTCAGTCCGCCGATCATCGCGCCGACCTTGCCGATGATCTCGGCGTGGTACAGCGCCAGCGCCATGTGCGCCTCGGCGTGCTTGGGCTGCAGTTCCAGCGTGGTCTCCAGCGATTGCCGCACCTTGCCGGCGATGCCTTGCTTGAGCGCCTTGACGATGCTCAGCCCCTGGCTGTAGCGGCCCAGCGCGAAGGCGTGGCGGTAGTGGCTGTTGGCTTCGTCCGGCAGCGCGGCGATCGCCGCTTCGGCCAGCGTCGCGGCCTGCTGCAGGCGCTGCAGTTGTTCCTTCTCGTCCTCGACCAGATAGCCGGCATGGATGCCGAGCGCCTTGACCGCGACCGAGGCGCCGAACACGCCCAGCGCCTGCCCGGCGGTGTAGGCCTGCTGGAACTGGCCCTGGTGGAAGGCGCGCCAGGCCTCGATCAGGGCCGCCGACAGTGTCTGTGCGTCGTGGCCTTTTCCGGCCTTGCCGGCGGCGTCCAGCAGCGCCTGCGCGCGCGCCGGGTCCGGGTACGGTTCGCAGTCGCCGGCGTGCAGCTTCGGCCAGGCCTTCTTCAACGCCTCGCCCGGGTAGGCGTAGGCCTTGGCGTCGTGCGGAAACGGCGCCCATGCGGTCGGTTTTGCTGCCATGCGTGGCCTCCCTGTAGTCGCGCCGAGCATGGCGCCGCCATGGCCGCCTGGCAAGCTGCACTGCGGATAGTGTGTTTGCTCAAGCCGCTGCCGCCAGCATGCGTCGCATCGGTGCCGCTGTCGGCACCCGGGAGACCTGCGATGGCGACGAAGAAGCGTTCCACCTCCGCACACCGTTCCGACACGCTGGCGCCACGGCACCTGTGGCTGGCCGGCCTGGGCCTGGTGTCGCTGACCCGCAAGCGTGCGCTGGCCGCCGCGGCCGATGCCGCGATCGGCGCGAATACCCTCAAGGCGCTGGTGGCGCAGCTGGCCGACGGTGCCGAAGCCAGCGTGCGCGAGGGCGCCGCGGCGCTGCGCGGCCAGGTGCAGCCGTTGAGCGCCGAGGTCGAGGCGCGGCTGCAGCCGGTGCTGGTCAAGCTCGGCCTGCAACCCGCGCCACACGCTGCGCCGCGCAAGCGTGCCGCCGCGCCCAAGACCGCCAAGCGGGCGGCGAAGAAGACCGCCGTTGCGCGGCGCCCGCGTGGCGCGGCCAGCAAGCGCAGCGCGCGTTCGCATTAGCTGCGGCAGCGGCGGCAAGCGGCAACGGTAGCGCGTCGGGTTTTCCGGTGTCGGTCGTGGCCTGCATCAACAGGCCGCACCGCGGCTGTTTCTCCGCGCACATCCGGATGCGTGGTGAGGCGAGGACGGCGACGCAATCGCAAGGAGCCGCCGTCGGCCTTGACCTGGCGGAAGACGGCGGCGACGCGACGAGGCGGTGGTCTGGCAGCAGGACCCGCTTTGCGAGAAGGCGCCTGGCCTGTGCGGGATCATGGGATCGCTGGATATCCCTGTGGGAGCGACTTCAGTCGCGACGGGGCGTTCCCGGGAACGCCTGTCGCGACTGAAGTCGCTCCTACAACGGACATCAAAATGCCGCTTCGACCGTCCTAGCGCGGCGTCCGCACCATGCGCTCGAGCAGGTGCTCGAGCATGCGCTCGGGCTGCGCGGTGCGGCCGACATGCGCCGACGACATCTGGATCACCGAGCTGCGCCGTGCGGTCAGCCAGTGGAAGCGCGCGCGCGGCGGCAGCAGCGCGATCGGGCCGGCGTCGGCATCGCCGCGGCAGATCGCCGGGATCGCGTCGAGGTAGGGCCGCAGGCGTTCGATGTCCAGGGTCGGGTCCAGCGCATGCAACCGCGCCGGCTGCAGTTCGATCGCCGCCTGCAGCAGTTTGGAGGTCGGGCACGACACGATCACCCCGACGTTGACGAATTCCTCGCGCTCCACCCGCGGCACCACGCGGATGACCGCGTAGTCATAGGTGTGCGGCGTGAGCACGGAGCGCCTCCTCGACGAACGCAGCGCGCAGCGCGAGCCGCCGTTTCAGGTAGTCGGCATAGGCCTGGCGATGCGCGTCCAGGTCGTCGAAGCAGGCTTCGGCCTGCAGCCAGGCGTCCGGGATCCGCGCCACGATCGCATCGATGACCGCATCGGTCAGCCGCGGCGCGAGTTCCGCGTCGGCCTGGGCGATGGCGCTGGCGTAGGGCAGCAGCACGTGGTCGCGGATGCGCGCGAACGCCGAGGCGCAGGCGTTGCCTGCATGTTCCCAGTCGTGGTGGAAGTACAGCGCCGCGCCATGGTCGATCAGCATCAGCTTGCCGTGCCAGACCATCAGGTTGGTGTTGCGCGCGGTGCGGTCGACGTTGGTCACGTACGCGTCGAACCAGACGATCGCCGAGGCCAGCGCCGGATCCGGGCGCAATGCGGCCGGGTCGTAGTTGATCGCGCCGGGCAGGTAGTCCAGCGCCAGATTCAGGCCCTCGCTGGCGCGGATCAGGTCCTGGATTTCCGGATCCGGCTCGGTACGCGCGAACTCGCGGTCGAGCAGCGCGAATACCAGTTCCGGCATCGGCAGGCCGAGCGCGCGCGCCAGTTCGCCGCCGAGCAGTTCGGCGATCAGCGCCTTCGGGCCTTGCCCGGCGCCGCGGAACTTCAGCACGTACAGGCCGTCGTCGTCGGCCTCGACCACCGCCGGCAGCGAGCCGCCTTCGCGCAGTGGGGTCACGTAGCGGGTGGCGACGACGGTTCTCACACGGGTTCCGGGCGATGGCGAGGGCAGGGCGGCAAGCCTAGCCGATGCTGGCGGCGCTTGGCGAATCGGTGGACGCGGTGCGCGAGGCAGGCACCGCCATGGGCAGTGTATTGCGGCGCTGCGCAGACGCATCGGCCAGTTCGTCGCGGCGGTGACAACCGTCGACGGCGTGTGCCATCGACGGCGGCCCGGCGCCGAAACCTGGCGGTTCGCGTGGGATCGCAAAGCCGATCAATGCGGTCCGTCCGTCCAAGCGTCAAGGTCACTGCATCGCCTTGCATTCGCACCAGGGTCGCGGCGATGCGCGCGGTGCAAGGAAGCGAGGGCCGATCAGGGCTGTTGTCGTCCGGAGTGGCGCAGCGGGCGGGCACTAGATGCGAACCGCAGCGGCGATGCGTCCCGCGCTCAGTCCAGATAGGCCTGCATCAACGTGGCCAGATGGGTGCGCTCGGCCTCGCGCAGGAACGGGCTGATCAGCAGCATCACCTGCACGATGCCGTGGCGGATCGCCAGTTGCTCGTCCTTCTCGCCGCGCGCGGCGGCGTAGTTGAGCCAGAACGTGGCCACCACCAGCACGTTGGTGGCGATGCCGCCCAGCTCCTGTGCGGTGGCGCGCATCGCCCCGGCCTGCGCCAGTCCCTGGAACACGGCCTGCACGCTGTCGTCGGCGCGGCGCAGAATGCGCGCGAAACGCAGGCGCAGGCGCCGGCTGCGGCTGAGGATCTCGATCAGGTCACGGTACAGGAAGCGGTAGTCCCAGATGCACTCGAACACCAGGTGCAGTTGCAGCCAGATGTCCTCCAGCCCGGGCAGGCGCGCGCTCGGCAGCTCCAGCGCCGCGTCCATGCGCTCCTCGTAGCGCGCGAACAGGTGCTCGATGATGTCGTCCTTGTTGCGGAAGTGGTAGTACAGGTTGCCGGGGCTGATCTCCAGCTCGTCGGCGATGTGGTTGGTGGTGACGTGCGGCTCGCCCTGCACGTTGAACATCGCCAGGGCGGTGTCGAGGATGCGCCGGCGGGTGTCGCGCGCCATCAGGCCAGCAGCTTCTTCACCAGGTCCACGTACTTCTTCTGCGCCTCGGCCTGCGGCATGCCCTTGAGCTTGGCCCAGGCCTCGTACTTGGCGGTGCCGACGAAGTCGAAGAAGCCCGGCTTGGCGCCGGCGACGTCGCCTTCCGCGCCCTGTTTGTACAGCGCGTACAGGCGCAGCAAGGTGTCGTTGTCGGGACGCTCCTCGCGTTGCTTGATGTCCTTGGCCGCTTTCTCGAAGGCCGCCTTGATGTCTGCCATGTCGCTGCTCCCGCCCGGATCGGGACGCATCACAGCACGGGCGACCGGCCCGGTCAACGCGGGCGCGGCCGGCGCGGCGGCCGTCGCGATGCGAGCGGCCTGCCTGCTTGCGTTCGCTGCGGGCCACGCCCGCTGGCGGCAGGGTCGCGCGCCTTCGCGGCGCGCGCGCGTCAGGCGAGGGACGTTGCCGGCGCCTGCGCGCTGGCCAGCATCTGCGTCTGCGCCTGCCGCGCCAGCGACGCCTTGGCCGCGATCGAGCGGATGGCGTCGGTCACGTCGGCGAGCGGGACGTGGCTGCTCAGGCGCTGGAACGTGTCGCGGCTGTTGTAGCCGGAGCCGTCCTTGAGGTACTGCTCGTACATCGACAGCAGTTCGGTGCAGGCCGCGGTCAGCGTGTCCACGTTGCCCGTGGCCAAGGCATGGCCGATCTGGTCGAGGCTGTGCAGGCAGTCGGAGAGCCAATGCAGGTCGTAGCGCGCGCTGCTCAGTTCCGGCGCGTTGTGGCCACGGCTGTAGGCGCTGTAGCGACGGATGCTCCTGGCCACCCGCGCCACGTGCGCGAGCAGCGTGCCAACTTCCGTGGCGATGTCCAGGCGTTCCATTACCAGGATCGGCACCGGCGGCCGCTCCACGGTGTCCTGCGCCGGCGCCTGTTCCTGCGTCTGCAGTTCCAGCGTCTGCCGCAGGCTGGCGTAGGCCTGCTGCAGCGCCTCCAGCTCCCGTGCGCTGACCGCCGCACGCGCCTTCATCTGCGACAGCGCCGCCTGGTGGCGCGCCAGGCTGTCCTGCGCACTGGCCTGCTGCTGTTGCTCGCGGCGCAGGCGCCCGAAGAAAATCCAGGCCAGCACGCTGGCGGTGAGCGCCCAGAGCGCGATGGCGGGAGTCAGGTAGATCAGGATGCCCATGAAGGCTCCTCGAAACGTTGCATCCTTTGTCGGCGCCAGGCGCGCGAACTTGAGCCCGGGTGTGGCGAGGCGTGACCGCGTTGGTCCTGCGCGCGCTCCGCGGTGCTCGCCGAAACGCCCGGCCTACTCGAAGCGCCAGCGCGCTCCGGCATATACGCCGAACCCCTCGCCGGGCGTGGAGCGCGCGGCGTCCCTGCCGGCGTCGTCGTAGCCGGGCGTCACCGTGGCCGCGTAGTGGCGGTCGCCGAGGTTGCGCAGCTCCAGCCAGCCCTGCCAGCGGCCGCCGGGGGCGTCGTAGCCGAGGCGGCTGCCGACGATCAGGTGGCTGTCGGCATAGACGCTGTTGGCGTAGTCCACCGCCATCTTCGAGGCGTACTCGGTGCTGAGCGCGGCGTACGCGCCGGCGCCATGCGCGTAGCGCAGTTCGGCCTGGTAGTAGTGGCGCGGCAGGCCGGGCAGGCGGTTGTGGCCGAAGCGCGCATCGTCGCGGTAGCGGAAGTCGCTGAAGGTATAGGCCTGGCGCAGGGCCAGCCGGCCGGCCGCGCCCTGCCAGAGCGTGCTGTCCAACCCGGCTTCGAGGCCGCGATGCACGGTGGGGCTGGCGTTGGATTCGGCGACCAGCAGGTTGGGGGCGGGCTGCAGTTCCACGCTCAGCAGTTCGTGGCGAACGTGGGCGTAGTAGCCGGTCAGCTCCCAGCGGCCGAACGCGCCATCGCCGCGCGCACCCAGTTCCAGCGTGGCCGCGGTCTGGTTCCGCAGCGGCACCGCGGCGCGCTGACGGCCGCTGGCGGCGCCGTTGCCGGCAGCGAAGTACTTGTTGGAACCCCAGAGCATCGACCACGGATGCGCCGGTTCCACCGAGCGGCTCAGGTTGCCGAACCACTGCAGTCGCGGGCTGGCCTGCCAGGTGAAGCCCAGGCGCGGGGCGTAGTCCCAATCGCGCCGGGACAAGCCCTCGCCGGTGGTCGGCCAGGTCACCCGCACCTGGCTGCGGGTGTACACCAGGGCCAGGCCGGTCTGCACGCGCAGCGCGTCGTTCAGCGCCAGGTCGTTGCCCAGGTGCAGCACGCTGTTGCTGCCGCGATGCCGGAAGTCGCGCGTGTGCGTGCCGGCCGGGTAGCCGTTGCTGACAAAGCGCAGCGTTTCGCGCACGTCGGCGCGCAGGTCGTGGGCGACACGCAGGCCGACGCTGCTGACGCTGTCGTGGCCGAACAGCGCATGGCGGTGGCGATAGTCCAGCGTGCCGTTGAGGTCGGCGTAGTCCAGCTGCTGCCGGTACAGGCTCTCGTTCAAGTCCATCGGGTACTTGTGGTAGACCAGCCCGGCCTGCAGCGTGGAGTGTTCGTCCAGCTGCAGCGTGGTGCTGTTGCCGATCCAGGTGCTGCCCGGCTGCGGACGGCGCGCGTCGATCGCCAGGTTGGCCGGGTTGGCGTCGCGCGGGCGGTGGCGGATCTGCGCGCGGGTCAGCCGGCCGGGCGTGTCGTGCTCGGTCTCGCGGTAGCGCAGGAACCAGCGGGTCTGTAGCGCGGGGGTCACCTGCCAGCCGACATTGGCCATCGCGCCGCGGCCGTCGCCGGCGGCATGCGCCTGGTAGCCGTCGTACGCGGTGTCGGTGTAGGCGAGGTAGTAGTCGAGCGCACCGCGCACCCCGCCGATGCCGGCGCTGCGCTTGCGGTAGCCATGGCTGCCGCCTTCGTACTGCAGTTCCAGGCCGGGCGCATCGCGGCCGCTGCGGCTGACGTAGTCGATCGCGCCGCCCAGCGCCAGCGCGCCGCGCTCGAAGCCGTTGGCCCCGCGCAGGACCTCGACCCGGCTCAGCCACGATGGCTCCAGCAATTCGTAGGGCGTGCCGCCGGGGCCGGTCAGCGGCAATCCGTCCAGCGATACCGACAGGCCGGAGGCATGCGCGCCTGGCGCACGGTTGATGCCCGAACCGCGGATCGACACCTTGACGCCCTCGTTGCCCGGCGATTGCGCGTTGATGCCGGGCTGATAGGCAAGCACGTCGGCGCTGCCGGCCAGGCGGCCTTGGCTGAGGTCGGTCATGTCGATGACGTTGCCGGCGCCGGGAACGCGCCGCAGCGCCGCGCGTGCGCGGTCGCCGGCATCGGTCGCGGTGACCTCGACGGTGTCGAGGGTGGTCGCCTGCTCGGACGCGGTGGCGGGCGCGATGGTGGCGAGGCCGCCCAGGACGGCGATGGAACGCAGGGAGCAATGCACAGAACTGCGGCGGCGGCGGAGAGGCAGAACGAGCATGGGCAAGCACTATCTTTCGTTGGATGCTCGCTCGGCTGCCCGCTCCGGCCGAGCCGCGTGTTGCGGCGTCCGCAACAGGACCAGGCAAGCCAAACGAAGAGCGGGAAGGTGGTGCGTGCCCGAGCGGCGTCGCGGCTCGGGATGTCAACTAGAATCTGGTGCGGAAAGTTTACAGTGGATGTCCGACGCGTCACGCGCCGTGGTCGCAGCCCGCGGCTCTGTCTGCCATGCGGAGGCGGTCGCGCACGTCTCGCCACAGGTCGTTTCGCATGCCGGGTTCATGCCAGCCGGGTTCATGCAGGTGGAAGCACCGCGGGCGCTGCGGTACGCGCCGCAGCGCAGGCCTAGGTCGGATCGCCACCGGTCGCGTCCGCCGCCAGCGGTACCGCCAGCCCGGGCGTGACCGCGGCCACGGCCGCGGCAGGGCGCTTGGGCAGCAGCAGGCGCGTGCCCAGGCCGCGCAGCAGCGTGTTGCCCGGCATCTCGACCAGCCGGTACATCGCCCAGGCCGCCACCAGGATCGCCGCGGTGACCGGCACCGCCAGCCATGGGCTAGGGCGGACGTCGTCGCCGAGCAACGCCATTGCCGCGTAGATCAGCGGAATGTTCAGCAGGTACATGGAGAAGCTGCACTCGCCGCACATGGTGATGAACCGGTTGCCGAACAGGCGCGTGCTCAGGCCAGTGTCGAACGAGAACAGGAATACGAAGACGCCGGCGAACAGCGCCGGTTCCAGGCCCAGATACAGCTCGCGCTTGGTACCGAGGTCGATGTCGATCACGCCGGCCACCACCAGGCCGATCGCAGCCAGCGCCAGCGCCTGCATGGCGCCCAGTGATCTCAGGCCGACGCCCGCGGCGACCCGGCTGCGCAGCAGGCCGAACAGCACGCCGGTGAAGAAGTAATGGATCTTGGAGCCGACGAAGGTGCCCGGTAGTGCCGCGCGTTGGGTCATCAGGGCGAACACGGCGACCAGCGCCACGATCAGCAGCGCCGCATTGCCGCGGCTGCCGAGCGACCACAGCGCCGCCCACAAGCCGACGAAGACCACGTAGAACTGCACTTCGGGCGGAATGCTCCACAGCGCCGAGACATTGCCGGAGAACAGCAGGTGGCGGGCGAGGTTGCGATGGGTGATCGCGTAGACGAAGTTGGAGTCGACCAGGTTGTAGATCAGGTACGACCCGATCACCACCGTGAGGTAGGCGGGGGCGATGCGCGAGAAGCGGGAGATGCCGTAGCGCGCCACCGCGGTGTAGTCGAACGGCTTTTCGCCGTAGAGGAACGCCATCAGGAAGCCGCTGAGAGTGAAGAACACCATGACCCCCATCTCGCCGGGGTGCAGCGGGCTGATCGCGAAGAAATGCTCCTCCGCCAGGTGCGCATAGACCACCAGCAGCGCGGCCATGCCGCGGATGCCGGTGAGCGAATCGATCCGTTGTTCCTGACCCATCGAGGGCATCTCCGTGACAATGGCGAGTCAATCGCATCCATGCCCCGCGCCCGCACGCTGCCTCGAGCGGCGCGCGGCCAGAAGGCATAGCGTTACTTCATGAGTCGATCAACGTCGACGCGTTGGCGCATACCGGGCCAACGCGGACCCGCTTACATCGTGGCCGGATTGTAGGGGATCCAGGCGTAACGGCAAGCAACAGCGGTCGCGCTTCGGGACCGGCGCCCATCGCGGCGCGTGCCGGGCTGGCGATCGATGGGGCCCGGGGCCAGGCGGTGCCTGGCTCCGGACGGCGCGAGCGGCCTAGGCGCGGTTCAGCCCAGGATGCCAGGCAGATCCAGTCCCTTTTCCTTCGCGCAGTCGAGCGCGATCGGGTAGCCGGCGTCCGCGTGCCGCATCACGCCGGTGGCGGGGTCGTTCCACAGTACGCGGGCGATGCGCTTGGCCGCCGCCTCGCTGCCGTCGCAGACGATGACCATGCCAGCGTGCTGGGAGAAGCCCATGCCGACGCCGCCGCCGTGGTGCAGCGAGACCCAGGTGGCGCCGCTGGCAGTGTTGAGCAGGGCGTTGAGCAGCGGCCAGTCGGAGACCGCGTCGGAGCCGTCGGCCATCGCTTCGGTCTCGCGGTTGGGCGAGGCGACGCTGCCCGAATCCAGGTGGTCGCGGCCGATCACCACCGGCGCCTTCAGCTCGCCGTTGGCGACCATCTCGTTGAACGCCAGGCCCAGCCTGTCGCGATCGCCCAGGCCGACCCAGCAGATCCGCGCCGGCAGGCCCTGGAACTTGATCTTCTCGGCGGCCATGTCCAGCCAGCGGTGCAGGTGCGGGTTGTCCGGGATCAGTTCCTTGACCTTGGCGTCGGTCTTGGCGATGTCCTCCGGATCGCCGCTCAGCGCCGCCCAGCGGAACGGGCCGATGCCGCGGCAGAACAGCGGGCGGATGTAGGCGGGCACGAAGCCGGGGAAGTCGAAGGCGTTCTCGACGCCTTCTTCCAGGGCCATCTGTCGCAGGTTGTTGCCGTAGTCCACGGTCGGCACGCCCAGCGCGTGGAAGGCGAGCATGGCGCGGATGTGGTTGGCCATCGAGTCGCGCGCGGCGGCCTCGACTTCCTTCGGCGCGCTCGCGCGCTTTTCGTCCCACTCTTCCACGCTCCAGCCCTGCGGCAGGTAGCCGTTGACCGGGTCGTGCGCGGAGGTCTGGTCGGTCAGCAGGTCCGGCTTGACCCCACGGACCAGCAGTTCGTCCAGCACGTCGGCGACATTGCCGAGCAGGCCCACCGACAGCGGCTTCTTCGCCGTGCACGATTCCTCGATCAGGCGCAGTGCTTCGTCCAGATCGTCGGTCCAGGTGTCGAGATAGCCGGTACGCAGGCGCATCTCGATGCTGCTCTTGCGGCATTCCACCGCCAGGCACGAGGCGCCGGCCATCACCGCGGCCAGCGGCTGCGCGCCGCCCATGCCGCCGAGGCCGCCGGTGAACAGCCACTTGCCGGCCAGGCTGCCGGCGTAGTGCTGGCGGCCCATCTCGACGAAGGTTTCGTAGGTGCCCTGGACGATGCCCTGCGCGCCGATGTAGATCCAGCTGCCGGCGGTCATCTGGCCGTACATGGCCAGGCCTTTCTTGTCGAGCTCGTTGAAGTGGTCCCAGGTGGCCCAGCGCGGCACCAGGTTGGAATTGGCGATCAGCACGCGCGGCGCATCGGCGTGGGTGCGGAACACGCCGACCGGCTTGCCGGACTGCACCAGCAGGGTCTGGTCGTCGTCCAGGCGCTTGAGCGCGGCCACGATCGCGTCGAAGGATTCCCAGTCGCGCGCGGCGCGGCCGATGCCGCCGTACACCACCAGTTCCTGCGGGCGTTCGGCCACGTCCGGATCCAGGTTGTTCATCAGCATGCGCAGCGGCGCCTCGGTCAGCCAGCTCTTGCAGCTGAGGGTGCTGCCGGTGGGCGCGTGGATCGTGCGGGTGGTGTCGAGGCGGGTCATGCGGCGCTCCGGGAGTGGGCGAAGTGAAGACAGGACGCGAGCACCTGTTGCAGCGTGCGGCGCAGCGGCGCGGCGTGGTCGGGGTCCAGCGGCGTGGGCCAGTTGCGCTCGTCCACGCGCTCGGGTTCGTGCATGTAGCCGCGGCAGGCCAGCTCCATCTGTAGCGTGTGCACGCCGCCCGGAACATCGCTGTAGTGGCGGGTGATGTAGCCGCCCTTGAAGCGTCCGTTGCGCACATGGCCCATGCCGCTCGCCGCGCACAGCTGTTCGACCGCATCGGCGAGTGCAGGGTCGCAGCTGGTATCGGGCGCACCGGACGCGCCGGCGCTGCCGATGTTGAACTGCGGCAGCTCGCCTGCGAACAGGTGCGGGATATGCGAGCGGATCGAGTGCGCGTCGTACACCACCACGGTGCCGTGAATCGCGCGCAGGCGCGCGATCTCCGCGGCCAGCGCGGCGTGGTAGGGCGCGAACCAGGTGTCGCGGCGGCGGGCGATCTCGGCCGCGTCCGGGCGCTCGCCGTCGCGGTACAGCGGCTGGTTGTCGAAGGTGGTCAGCGGGCACAGGCCGGTGGTGTTCTGGCCCGGGTACAGCGAGGCGCCGCTCGGGTTGCGGTTGAGATCGATCACCGAGCGCGACACCGCCGAGCGCAGCGTGGTGGCGCCCATGTCGCCGGCGAACGCGTACAGTTCGTGCACCCACCAGTCCGCGTCGCGGCGGGCTAGCCAGGGGGAGACGAAACGCGCGGCCAACCCATCCGGCAGCTCGGTGCCGGTGTGCGGGAAGCTGACGATCAGTGGCGCATCGCCGCGGTGGACGCTGAGCCAGTCGGGCAGGGATGTCATGCAAGGCCTCGCTGTTCTTTTTTGTAGGAGCGGCTTCAGCCGCGACCGGATGTCACTGGTGACGGCTGGTCGCGGCTGATCCCGAAAAGGGGACAAGAGCCGCTCCTACAAGGGGTCATGATCCGGACGTTGCATCGGGCAGGGACATATCGACCGCGCCCGCCAGCGCGCCATCGCGCACCAGCGCGGTGGCGGCGAGCATGTCCGGATGGAAGTAGCGGTCGTCCTGCAGCGCCGGCACCTGCGCGCGCAGCAGCGCGCGCGCCGCTTCCAACGCGGCGCTGGAGGTCAGCGGCGCATGGAAGTCGCAGCCCTGCGCGGCGGCGAGCAGCTCGATGCCGACCACGTTGGCCGCGTTCTCGGCCATCGCCAGCAGGCGCCGTGCGCCGTGCGCGGCCATCGACACGTGGTCTTCCTGGTTGGCCGAGGTCGGGATCGAATCGACGCTGGCCGGGTAGGCGCGCTGCTTGTTCTCCGACACCAGCGCCGCGGCAGTGACCTGCGG
This sequence comes from Xanthomonas sp. CFBP 8443, assembly GCF_025666195.1. NCBI lineage: Bacteria > Pseudomonadati > Pseudomonadota > Gammaproteobacteria > Lysobacterales > Lysobacteraceae > Xanthomonas > Xanthomonas sp. CFBP 8443. The sequence continues at coordinate 2,873,695 of NZ_CP102592.1, read as the reverse complement.
AATCATGAAGCCGGAGTTGAGCCCCGGCTTCGGGGTCAGGAACGCCGGCAGCCCGGACAGCGCCGGATCCACCAGCATCGCGACGCGGCGCTCGCTGATCGAGCCGATCTCGCACACGGCCAGCGCCAGCATGTCGGCGGCGAAGGCTACCGGCTCGGCGTGGAAGTTGCCGCCGGACAGCGCCTCACCCGTATCGCTGAACACCAGCGGATTGTCGGACACGCCGTTGGCCTCGATCGCCAGCGTGGTCGCGGCCTGGCGCATCACGTCCAGCGCCGCGCCCATCACCTGCGGCTGGCAGCGCAGGCAGTACGGATCCTGCACGCGCACGTCGTTGTCGCGATGCGAATCGCGGATCGCCGAGCCCTGCATCAGCGCGCGCAGCGCCGCGGCGGTGGCGATCTGCCCGTGCTGGCCGCGCAAGGCGTGGATGCGCGGATCGAACGGGGTATCGGAGCCCTTCGCCGCTTCGGTCGACAGCGCGCCGGCGACCAGCGCGGCATGGAACACGCGCTCGATCTCGAACAGCCCAGCCAACGCGTAGGCGGTGGAATACTGGGTACCGTTGAGCAGCGCCAGGCCTTCCTTCGCGCCCAGCGCCAGCGGCTGCAGCCCGGTCTGCGCCAGCGCCTCGTGCGCCGGCAGGCGCCGGCCGCCGACGAAGGCCTCGCCGACGCCGATCATTACCGTCGCCAGATGCGCCAGCGGCGCCAGGTCGCCGGAGGCGCCGACCGACCCCTGGCACGGCACCACCGGCACCACGTCGTGGCGCAGCAGCGCTTCCAGCAGGGCCAGCGTGGACGGGCGCACGCCGGAGGCGCCCTGCGCCAGGCTGGCCAGCTTCAGTGCCATCATCAGCCGCACCACCGGCGCCGGCATCGGCTCGCCGACCCCGGCCGCGTGCGACAGCACGATATTGCGCTGCAAGGTGTCCAGGTCCTCGCGCTCGATGCGCACGCTGGCCAGCTTGCCGAAGCCGGTGTTGATGCCGTACACCGGCGCGCCCTTGGCGACGATCGCCTCCACCGTCTGCGCGCTGCGCAGCACCGCCTCGGCGCAGCCGGGGTCCAGGCGCACGCCGGCGCCGCGGTACACGTCGCGCCATTGCGCCAGGCTCACCGCGCCGGGGCGCAGCAGGATCTCGTGGTCGTTCATTGTCCCCTCCAGATGCGCGCATGCAGCGGGTTGAAGCCCATGCGGTAGACCAGTTCGGCCGGTTCTTCGATGTCCCAGATCGCCAGGTCGCATTGCAAGCCGGCGCGCAGCCGGCCGACCTGCGCTTGGCGTCCCAGCGCGCGCGCCGCCTCGCGGGTGAAGCCGGCGATGCATTCGGCCACGGTCATGCGGAACAGCGTCGCCGCCAGGTTCATCGCCAGCAGCGGGCTGGTCAGCGGCGAGGTGCCGGGATTGCAGTCGGTGGCCAGCGCGCGCGGCACGCCGGCGGCGCGCAGCGCGGCGATCGGCGGCAGCTGCGTGTCGCGGGTGAAATAGAACGCGCCCGGCAGCAGCACCGCCACGGTACCGGCGGCGGCCATCGCGGCGACGCCGGCGTCGTCCAGGTATTCGACGTGGTCGGCCGAGAGCGCGCCGTAGCGCGCCGCCAGCGCCGCGCCGCCCTGGTTGGACAGTTGCTCGGCATGGATCTTCAGCGCCAGGCCATGGCGTTGCGCGGCCTGGAACACCTGCTCGGTCTGCGCCGGGCTGAAGGCCAGGTGCTCGCAGAACACGTCCACCGCCTCGGCCAGGCCTTGCGCGGCGACTTCAGGAATCATCCGTTCGCACACCTCGTCGATGTAGGCCTGCGCGTCGACGCCGGGCGGCACCGCGTGCGCGCCGAGGAAGGTGGGCGCCACCGCGACCGGGCGCAGTTCGCCCAGCCGCCGCGCCACGCGCAGCAGGCGCAGTTCGTCGTCCAGGGTCAGCCCGTAGCCGGACTTGATCTCCACCGTGGTCACGCCCTCGGCCAGCAGCGCGTCCAGCCGCGGCAGGCTGGCGGCGAGCAGCGCGGTCTCGTCGGCGGCGCGGGTGGCGCGCACGGTCGAGACGATGCCGCCGCCGGCGCGGGCGATGTCGGCGTAGCTGGCGCCGAGCAGGCGTTGCTCGAACTCGCCGGCGCGGTTGCCGGCGTAGACCAGATGGGTATGGCAGTCGATCAGGCCGGGGCCGATCCAGCGCCCGCCGCAGTCGACGCTGTGCAGCGCAGCCAGCGGTGCCGGCAGCGCCGCGGCGGCGCCGGCGTAGACGATGCGGCCATCGCGGCAGGCGACCACGCCGTCGCGGACCAGCCCCAGGCCGCCGTCTTCGGCGTCCAGCGTCATCAGGTGGGCGTTGTGCCAGAGCGTGTCGCAGGGCATGGTCACGGGCGGGCTCGTCGGTTATTTTGTATATACAATATTGTGGTCGACGGAGGGTGTCCAGTGCAGACCCTGGCGCAGCAACAGGCGGGCGGGAACGAGGCGGCGAGCGGTTTCTGGTGCGCGCAGGCGCTGTTGCCGGAAGGCTGGGCGCGCGACGTGCGGATCGAGGTTCGCGGCGGGCGCATCGCCGCGGTGCAGGCCGGCGTGGCCGCGGTGCCAGGCGACTCCACGCTGGCGATCGCCGTGCCCGGGCTGGGCAACCTGCACAGCCACGCCTTCCAGCGCGGCATGGCCGGGCTGACCGAGCTTGGCGGCCGCAGCGGCGACAGCTTCTGGAGCTGGCGCGAGCTGATGTACCGCTTCGTGCAGCGGCTGGATCCGGACAGCATGCAGGCCATCGCCGAGCAGGCCTACGTGGAGATGCTCGAGGCCGGCTTCACTCGCGTCGGCGAATTCCACTACCTGCACCACGCCGCCGACGGCCGGCCGTATGCCGACCGCGCCGAGATGGCGCAGCGCCTGGCTGCCGCGGCGCAGACCAGCGGGATTGGTTTGAGCCTGCTGCCGGTGTTCTACGCGCATGCGGACTTCGGCGGCGCCGCGCCGAACCCGGCGCAGCGGCGGCTGATCCACGACGTGGACGGCTACGCCGACCTGCTGGCCGCCAGCCGCCGCGCCTTGCGCGGCCTCGACGACGCGGTGCTCGGCATCGCCCCGCACAGCCTGCGCGCGGTGACCCCGGACGAACTGGCCGCGCTGCTGCCGCTGTGCGACGGCCCGGTGCACCTCCACATCGCCGAGCAGACCCGCGAGGTCGATGCCTGCCTGGCCTGGAGCGGACAGCGGCCGGTGCAGTGGCTGCTCGCGCATGCGCCGGTGGATGCGCGCTGGTGCCTGGTCCACGCCACCCATGTCGATGCCGGCGAAGTGCAGGCGATCGCCGCCAGCGGCGCGGTGGTCGGCCTGTGCCCGATCACCGAGGCCAACCTCGGCGATGGGCTGTTTCCGATGCGTGCGTTTGTCGACGCCGGCGGGCGCTTCGGCGTCGGCTCCGATTCCAACGTGCTGATCGATGCGGCCGAGGAACTGCGCCTGCTCGAATACGGCCAGCGCCTGCAGCTGCGCGGACGCAACGTGCTCGCCGGCGACGCCGCGGCCTCCAGCGGCAGCTTCCTGTTCCAGTCCGCGGCGCAGGGCGCGGCGCAGGCGTTGGGCGTGGAGCAGGGTCTGCGCGTGGGCGCGCCGGCCGACCTGGTCGAACTGGATCCCGCGCACCCGGCGCTGTGCGCGCGCAACGGCGATGCCTTGCTCGACAGCTGGATCTTCGCCGCGCGGCGCGGTGCGGTGCGTTCGGTCTGGCGCAACGGCCGCGCGCTGGTGCGCGACGGCCGCCATCATCGCCGCGACGCGGTCGCCGCGGCCTACGCGCGGGCGCTGACCGCGCTGTTGGACGCATGATCCGGCGCCGTCCGCTGCGCGCCACAGCGCAGGCGCGCCGATGAGCCAGCCCCGGCCCGCGGCGACGCTCAACCACCGCATCCGCAGCGACATCGAAGGCCGCATCCGCAGCGGCGAATGGCCGCCGGGCCATCGCATCCCGTTCGAACACGAACTGATGGCGCAGTACGCCTGCTCGCGGATGACGGTCAACAAGGTGCTGGCGATGCTCGCCGACGCCGGCATGATCGAGCGCCGGCGCCGCGCCGGCTCGTTCGTGGCGCGGCCGCATCCGCACATGGAACAGGTGGCGCTGGAGATCCCAGACATTCCGGTCGAGGTCGCCGCGCGCGGCCACGCCTACCGTTTCGAACTGCTCGAGCGGCGCCAGCGCGCGCCGCGTTCCGAGCTGCCGCAGGAGGCCGAGGTCGCTGCCGCCGGCACGCTGCTGTCGCTGCACTGCCTGCATTTCGCCGACGGGCGCCCGTTCGCGCTGGAGGAGCGGGTGATCAATCCGGTGGCGGTGCCGGAAGCGCTGCAGATGGATTTCGCGGTGACCGTGCCCGGCAGCTGGCTGCTGCAGCACGTGCCGTGGACCCGTGCCGAACACCGCATCAGCGCGGTCGGCGCCAACCCCGCGCAGGCGGCGCGCTTGCAGGTCGCGGCCGGCACCGCCTGCCTGCTGATCGACCGCCAGACCTGGCGCGGCGAACAGGCCGTCACCTTCGTGCGCCAGGTGTTCCTCGGCGACACCTACGACCTGGTCGCGCGGTTCTCGCCGGGCGCGCGCTGAGCCCCGCGGCGCGGCGTCGATCGGCTGCGTCGGCCGCGTCCGATGCTGCGCCGCCGCACGCTCGCGCCGCAGCGTGCGTTTGTCCTGCCTGCCGCACTCTGGCAAGTTAGCGTCCAGGACGGACGCGGCGAGGGGCCACGGCCGCAGAACGAGGGATGGTTCGGCATGACGTATTTCGTTACGGGCGCCACCGGTTTCATCGGCCGTTATCTGATGGCCAACCTGATGCGGCGCAAAGGCCTCATCCACGTCCTGGTCCGCAAGGAGTCGCAACGCAAGTTCGATGCGCTGGTGCGCGAGCAGGGCTGGGACGCCAAGCGCCTGGTGGTGCTGCACGGCGATGTCGGCGCCGAGTGCTGCGGCCTGGACGAGGCGCAGCGGCAGGCGCTGCGCGGCAAGGTCAAGCACTTCTTCCACCTGGCCGCGCTGTACGACCTCACCGCCAAGGCCGAGGCGCAGCGGGTGGCCAATCTCGACGGCACCCGCAACGCGCTGGAACTGGCCGCGCAGCTCGATGCGGGCATCTTCCACCACACCAGCTCGATCGCGGTGGCCGGGCTGTATCCGGGCATCTTCCGCGAGGACATGTTCGAAGAGGCCGAAGGCCTGGACGATCCCTACCTGCGCACCAAGCACGACGCCGAGGCGCTGGTGCGCGCGGAAACCCGGATCAAGTGGCGCATCTACCGCCCCGGCATGGTGGTCGGCGATTCGCGCACGGGCGCGATCGACAAGATCGACGGGCCGTATTACTTCTTTCCGCTGATCAAGAAGCTGCGCCAGCTGCTGCCGCCGTGGGCGCCGATGCTCGGCATCGAGGGCGGGCGCATCAACCTGGTGCCGGTGGATTTCGTTGCCGACGCGATGGACCACATCGCGCACAAGCCCAAGCTCGACGGCCACACCTTCCACCTCACCGATCCGGAGCCGTTGCGCGTGGGCGAGGTGCTCAACGTGTTCTGCCGCGCCGGCCACGCGCCGGAGATGACCTTGCGGGTGGACGCGCGGATGTTCGCGTTCGTGCCGTCCGGCATCCGCGCCGCGCTCGGCGGCCTGCCGCCGATCCGCCGCTTCACCGGCATGCTGCTGCGCGATTTCCGCATCCCACGCGAGGTGCTGAAATTCATCACCTACCCCACGCGCTTCGACAGCCGCGAGACCGAGCGCGCGCTCAAGGGCAGCGGCATCGCCGTGCCGCGGCTGGAAGACTACGCCTGGCGCCTGTGGGACCACTGGGAACGGCACCTGGATCCGGACCTGTTCGTCGACCGCACGCTCAAGGGCAAGGTGCGCGGCAAGGTGGTGCTGATCACCGGCGGGTCCTCCGGCATCGGCCTGGCCACCGCGCAGCGCGTGGCCGAGGCCGGCGCCACCACGATCATCGTCGCCCGCGGCGAGCAGGAGCTGTTCGCCGCGCGCGATGCGATGAACGCCAAGGGCGGCAAGGTGTTCGCCTACACCGCCGACCTGTCCGACTTGGCCGGCTGCGACGCGCTGCTCAAGACCGTGCTGGAGGCGCATGGCCACGTCGACGTGCTGATCAACAACGCCGGCCGCTCGATCCGCCGCTCGATCGAACTCAGCTACGACCGCTTCCACGATTTCGAGCGCACCATGCAGCTGAACTACTTCGGCAGCCTGCGCTTGATCATGGGCGTGCTGCCGGGCATGACCGGGCGGCGCAAGGGCCACATCATCAACGTCAGCTCGATCGGCGTGCTGGCCAATTCGCCGCGTTTCTCCGCCTACGTGGCGTCGAAGGCGGCGCTGGACGCGTGGAGCCGCTGCGCGCAGGGCGAACTGTCCGGCAAGGGCATCAGCTTCACCACGGTCAACATGCCGCTGGTGAAGACGCCGATGATCGCGCCCACCAAGATGTACGACAGCGTGCCCACGCTGAGCGTGGACGAGGCCGCGGACCTGATGGTCAAGGCGATCATCGAGCGCCCGAGCCGGGTGGCCACGCGCCTGGGCATCTTCGCCGCGCTGGTCAACGCGGTCGCGCCGAAGGCCTACGAGGTGGTGATGAACACCGCCTTCGAACTGTTCCCCGACTCGGCCGCGGCCAAGGGCGACCGCAAGGCGCTGCGCGAAGCCAAGCCGAGCCAGGAGCAGATCGCGTTTGCCGCTTTGATGCGGGGGGTGCATTGGTGAGGAGCCGGGATTTGCGCGTCGGGATTGGGGATTCGCAAGAGCGTGGCGCCTGCGAATTCATCATCCCGCTGTCTGCATCCGGCGCGGCGAATCCGCTTTTACCAATCCCGAATGCCCAATCCCGAATCTCGGCTCAGAACGTTCTACATTGCCGCCAGCGGACCGGCTCGTCGTGGCCGGGACGCGGATTGAGCTGGATGCGCACGGTGCGCAGCGCGGGATAGCGTTCCACTTCCTTGCAGATCAGCGGCAGCACCTGTGCGTCGTCGCCGCTGCGGTCGATCACCAGCGTCATCTGGGTCTGCCAGATGCCGCGGATCACCCCGGGTGTCCTGGCCATGGCCTTGGAGATCGCCCGGCGATGGCCGGCTTCGGTGGCGGCGTCGGGTTCTGCGGCCGACGGCGCGGCCTCGGCCGCTGAGGTGGGGTGGGTTGCGGCGGTCGGCGCAGCGCCTGGCGCGGCGACCGGTGTCGGCTTGGGCGCGGCGGACGTGGCCGCAGCAGGCGCGGGCGCTGCAGGAGCGGTAGGAGCCGGGGTGGTGCCAGGCGCGGGCAGGGCGGCGCTGGACGCGGCATCGGCGTTGCGCTGCTGCAGCGCCAGCCCGCCCAGTCCGACCAGCAGGCCCAGGGTCAGCGCGGCCAGGGCGGCGATGGCGGTATGCCGCTGCGCGCGCCGGCGGGAAGCGCCGATCACGCCGTCCTCCAGTTCGCTGGGCAGGTAGCGCTTGAGCATCGGCCAGATGCGGCGGCCGTCGAGGATCTCCACCGACTGCTTGTCGGCGGCGGCGATGCCGTCGCGCTGCACTTTGCCCTCGGTGACCAGGATGCCGCCCTGCGCGCCCATCAGCCGCGCCGCCGCGCCCAGTTCGTTGACCGCGGCCGAGCCGATACGGTAGGCGCGGCCGTGCTTGCACGACAGCAGCCAGCGGGCGTCGCCGCGGGTCATCACGAAATCGCTTTGCGGTTCCAGCGCCGCATCTTCGTCGACCGCGTCGTGCAGGTCGCGTTGCTCGCGCATCGCGCGCCGCACCATGCGCGAAAAGTCGCGCCAATGCAGTCCGGCCAGGGCGTGCAGTCCGGCGGTGGTTTCGTTCTCGCGGCGGCGGACCAGCCACAGGTAGAGCGTGGCAGCGAGCCATGCTCCGACTGCCAAGACCGTTGCCACTATCCAGGAAACCATGCTCGTACCCGCGTAACGCTATTCGATGACGCCAGTTTATCGCCAGCGTGTCACGGCGCCGGCAAGGCGACAGCGGGGAACGGCGGACAGGAGAAGACCCGCCAGTCCGAAGCCGTGAGGGGAGGGGAGCAAACGGTCTTCAGGTGGACTGGCGGGTCCGTTCCGATTGTCGGAAAAAACCTGCTGCTTTGCAACAAAACGTCATTCGGACGCCGCAGGTGCCCCCGCGCGCTTGCGGCTGGCGCGTTTCGGCGCGGGGGCGGCGCTGGCGACGACCGGACCGGCGCGGCGCCGTGCCGGTGCCGGCTGCTTGGCCGCACGGGGCTTGGGTGCGGCGGTCTTCGCCGCTTTCTTGGCCGTTGGCGCCTTGGTCTGGGCCTTGCGTGCGCTGCGACCGCCGCCGAGGTTGCGCAGTTCGGCGTTCAGGGCGTCGACGCGCTCGACCAGCGTGCCGAGGTCTTCGCGGCTGGGCACTTCCAGCCGACGCAATGCGCGCTGCACCCGGTCCTCGAACACCTTTTCCAGCCGGTCCCAGGTATCGGCGGCGCGTTCGCGCGCCTGGCCGACCCGGTTCTCCACGACATCGCGCACCGCCTCCACGCCGCCGCCGGCCAGCTTGCGCGTGCTCTGTTCCAGGGTCAGGCCTTCCTTCACCAGGGTCTCGAACAGCTTGCCGCCTTCGGCCTGGGCGCGGCCGAACGCGCCGACGCCGGCCAACCACACCTGCTGCGCCGATTCGCCCAGGCGCTTGGACAGCTTTTCCGCCTGCGCCTGCAGGCCCTCGTCGCTCGTGGCGGTTTTCTTCTTGCGTGCGGACTTCTTCAGGGTGGCCATGGCGGTGCGGTTCCTTCGGCAGTTGGGTGGCTGGGTTCGAGACTCACGACGTTGGTTAGAGTAATCACACCAGCGCCGCGGTCGTGTCAGTCGGCGGGCGGCGATGGGCGCCGCGTGCGGCGGGTGGCGCGGCGCTTGGCGATGACCTGGTCGACGTCGTCGAGCGCGCGGCGCAGGCGCGCGGTGGTCTCGGTCATGCGCCGCGGCTGCACGTCCACGCCGTCGGTGAAGGTGCGATGGCGATCGTTGAGGATCTGGTGGCGCAGGGCGATGCCGTGCGCGGCCAGCATCGGCTCAAGCACTTCGGCGTTGCGGCGCAGGTCGGCCAGGGTGTTGCGGTAGGCCAGCTGGCAGACGCGGTGGCGCGCGGCATAGCTGAACAGATTGGTGAAGAACAGTTCGCTGTTGTCGGCATTGGGCTCGAACACCAACTGGTCCACCCGCGGGTATTGCCGCGCGTACTTCTCCAGGCCGACCTGCATGCGCGATTGCAGCAGGGTGCGGAAGGTCTGCGACAGCACCGCCGGCAGGCCGCCGCTGAGCAGGCGCGCGCGGTCGATCTGGCCGTTGCGGCGCGGCGCGTGGGTGGCGTCGTAGGGCACCAGCGGGTTGATCCCGATCATCAGGTCAATGCCGCGCTCCAGCAGCGTGGAGGCATGCATCGTGCGCCGCAGCGCGCCGTCGACGTAGTGGTGGCCGCCGATTTCCACCGGCGGGTACAGCCCCGGCAGCGCGGCACTGGCCTGCACCGCCAGCGAGATCGGCACCTGGTCCAGGCCCGGCTCGCCGAAGCGCACGGTGCGGCCGCTGTCCAGGTCCACCGCGACCACGAACAGGTCCGCGTCCAGCGTGCGGAAATCGTTGCTGCGGCCGCGTCGGCTGAACACGTCCTGCATGAAGCGTTCGACCCCGGCGTTGTCGAACAGCCCGCTCGGCACCAGGCCGCCGAAGCGGGTGATCAGGTCCGACCAGCGGGTCTTGCGCGGCTCGGTCAGCAGGTCGTGCCACCAGCCATAGGCGAGCTTGGGCAGGGTCGCGGCGCGGCGCAGGTATTCGTAGACGTTGGGACGCAGGAAATCCTCGGGCCGGAAATGCGCATCGTCGCTGTTGCCGGTGACGAAGATCCGGCAGATCTCGGCGCTGCTGATGCGATTGGCCAGCCCGGCGGTCAGGAACGCGCCGGAACTGACCCCGACGTAGCAGTCCAGCCGGGTCAGATCGAGCCCGTCCAGGGCATCGTCCAGCGCGCGCAGCGCGCCGAGTCCGTACATGCCGCCGATCGGGCCGCCGCCGGCGATGGCCAGGCCGATGCGGCCATGGGAGCGAGGGCGTGGCGAGGCGCTGTGGAGGGAAAGCATGCGCGGTCCGCAAGAGGCGTTGGCTGGAGTGTAGCCGAGCGGCATGAAGCTTGCGGTCGCGCGCGGCTGCCACCATCATCGGCGCCCATGGCGCGCAGCAATCCCGTCCTCGAACGACTCGGTCGCCGCTTGGCGTGGCACCAGGCCGTGCACGATCCGGTGCACGAGCCGCGCAATGCGCTGCGCTGGCTGCAGGAACTGCGGCGCTGGCAGTCGCAGCGGTTGGAGCGCAGCTTCGAGCACTTCCTGGAAGACCCGCAGCGGCGCCCGGCGGCGATGTTCTTCCTCACCGATGTCTATGGCGACCGCGATTTCAGCCGTCGCGACGCCGACATCGTCAAGGTGCTGCCGATGATGCAGCGGCTGATGCCGGCCACGCTGCTGGACACGGTCGCCGACGGCATCGAACTGGGCGTGCTGACCCACGCGCTGGACCTGCGCATGGCCGAGGCGCTGCAGGCGCTGGCGCCGCGCCGCAAGCGCCTGGACGACGCGCTCTACGCCGAGGCGTACCAACAGACCGGCCTGCGTCGCCTGCGCCTGCACCAGATCGACCTGATCGCCAGCGTCGGGCTGGGCCTGGCCAACGCGGTGCACACTCCCGGCGTGCGCATGCTGCTGCGCTTCGCGCGCGGCCCGGCCAAGGCGGCGGGCCTGTCGGAGCTGCAGGGATTCCTGGAGCGCGGCTTCGACGCGTTCTCCAAGCTCGGCGATGCCGAAGGCTTCATCGGCGACATCGAGGGCACCGAGCGCGAGGTGTCGCGGCGCCTGTTCGCCGGGCACCCGCAGCCGTTCGCTTTCGACTGAGCGCCGTGCTGTTCCTTCTCCCATCGGGACCATGGCCCCCTTTTCGGGGGAAGGTGGCGCGCAGCGCCGGATGAGGGTACGGGCGAAGCCTCGTGCACCCAAATCAGCGAGACGCTTTCGCGCCGGACCCTCACCCCAACCCTCTCCCAGTGGGAGAGGGGCTAGCGCTGTTCCTTCTCCCCTCGGGAGAAGGTGCCCCGCAGGGGCGGATGAGGGTACGGGCGTAGCCACGTGCTCCCGACTCCGCGAGACGCTTTCGCGCCGTACCCTCACCCCAACCCCTCTCCCGGTGGGAGAGGGGCTAGCGGCCGTTCCTTCTCCCACCGGGAGAAGGTGCCCCGCAGGGGCGGATGAGGGTACGGGCGTAGCCACGTGCTCCCAAATCAGCGAGACGCTTCGTGCCGTACCCTCACCCCAACCCCTCTCCCGAGGGGAGAGGGGCTATTGCTGCTCAGCCCAGCTTCTCGGCCAGCACGCGGCGGATCTCGCTTTCCACCGTGCCCTTCAGCGCCGACAGCAGGAAGCCCAGTTCGGCGGTGACGTGCACCTGCTTGGGCAGCAGCTCGATGCGCCCGTCCACGCCGGAGCGCGAGAACAGCAGCGCGTCGCCGTCCCAGCGCGATTCCAGGTCGAAACGTTCGGACAGCTTCTTGGCGGCGGTTTCGATCGCCTTGCGCGCCTGCGCAGGGGTCTTGTCGTGGTCGTGGCGGATGTCGATGCTGGACATGCTGGCTCCTGTGCGGGCATGCGGCCCGCGTAAACGATCAGGCATTGTGCGTATGCGCGGAGTGTTGTCCAGGTGCGGCGCGCTTCTTCAAGCGCGGGCAACCTGCTAGGCTCCCCGCCGTGCCCGACCTGCAAGTCCATTTCAGCAACCGCCAGCAACCCGACCGGCCCCTGCGCGCGGGCGTGCACCGCATCGTGCGGCAGGCGTCCGGGCATGTGCGCGTGGTCGACGACACACAGGGCGCGCTGCTGCTGGCGCAGTTCTGCCTGGACCGGCGCGGGCTGTGGCTGCAGGTGGCCAACGGCGCTCGCGGCATCCATGTGAACGGACGTCCGGTGCGGCGCATGGCGCTGTTGCGCGCCGGCGATGCGGTCTATGCCGATGGCGTGGAAATGGTGGTGCAGGGCGTATGCGAGCCGTTGCAGCGGCTGCCCGACGTGGCGGAGGGCGAGGGCGACGATCCGCGGCTGGTGCTGCGCGGCGTCGGCGGCCAGCACCATGGCCGCAGCTACACCCTGGACCGGGTGCGCAGCATCGGCCGCCTGCGCGACTGCGACATCTGCATCGACGATCCGGCCTTCGCCGAGCGCCACGCGCGCCTGGAGCGGCATGGCGAGCGCGTGCTGCTGCGCGGGCTCGGCGATGCGCAGACCCAGGTCAACGGCAATGCGGTACGCGATTGCTGGCTGCAGCCGGGCGACCAATTGGTGTTCGACGCGCAGCACCGCTTCGTGCTGGAAGTGCCGCAGGCCGCGGCCGGCGAGCCGCTGAAGCACGATCCGGCGAGCGGTCCGCCCGCCGCAGCGCCGGAAACCGCGCCACGCACGGCCACCGCGTTGCGCTGGCCGTGGCTGCTGCTCAGCGCCCTGCTGCTGGCGGCCGCGCTCAGCGGGCTGCTGTGGTTCGGCGCGCGCTAAGCGCCCGCCAGACTCGCCAGCCCAGCAGCAGCGCCAGGATCGCCGCGTACAGCAGCGGTTCGCGGATGTCCGACTTCACCAGCCACCAGAAGTGCAGCACCGCCAGCACGCCGATCGCGTAGATCGCCTTGTGCAGCTTGCCCCAGTTGCGCTTGAGCCGGCGCATCCAGCCCTGGGTGGAGGTGATCGCCAGCGGGATCAGCAGCAGCCAGGCGGTGAAGCCGACGGTGATGTAGGGGCGCTTGACGATCTCCTCGAAGATCTGCGCCCAGTAGCCGCGCAGGTCTAGGCCCAGGTACACGCCCAGGTGCACGCAGGCATAGAAGAACGCGTACAGCCCGAGCATGCGCCGGAAGCGCAGCAGCACCGACTGCCCGGTCAACTGCCGCAATGGCGTGATCGCCAGGGTCAGCAGCAACAGGCGCAGCGCCCACAGCCCGGTGCGGTGCTCGATCTCGGCCACCGGATCGGCGCCGAGCGCATCGCTGCCGGCCTGCCACACCTGCCAGAACTGCCAACCCAGGAACGCCAGCGGCGCCAACGCCAGCGCATGGACCACGCCCTTGGCCGCGATCAAGCCAGCCGAACCGGACTTCACGGCCATATCGCGATCGCCCAAGGCAAGCAACGCAGCTGCTCAACTCCTGAATCGCCTGCTTTTTCCGGGTCCCGAGTCCCGAGTCCCCAGGCCCGATCGTTCAATACCATTTCTTCAGATCCATCCCCGCATACATCCCCGCCACCTGCTCCGCATAGCCATTGAACGGGCGGGTCGGGATGCGTTCGGCGAACAGCTTGCTGGCCTTGCCGGCGATGCGCCGTTCGGTCTTCTGGCTCCAGCGCGGATGGTCCACCGCCGGATTGACGTTAGAGAAGAAGCCGTACTCGGACGCCTGCAGTTCGTGCCAGGCGGTTTCCGGCATGCGCTCGACGAAGCGGATCTCGACGATCGACTTGATGCTCTTGAAGCCGTACTTCCACGGCACCACCAGCCGCAGCGGCGCGCCGTTCTGCTGCGGCAGCGGCTTGCCGTACAGGCCGGTGGCGAGCAGGGTCAGCGGGTTCATCGCCTCGTCGATGCGCAGGCCCTCCTTGTACGGCCAGTCGATCGAGCGGTAGCGGATGCCGGGCATCTGCTGCGGGTCGGCCAGCGTGGTGAAGGCGACGTACTTGGCCTTGGAGGTCGGGGCGAAGCGCTTGAGCACCGCGGCCAGCGGCACGCCCAGCCACGGGATCACCATCGACCAGCCCTCCACGCAGCGCAGCCGGTAGATGCGTTCCTCCGGCGTGTTGCCCTTGAGCAGGTCGTCCAGCGCCAGCGTGCCGGGCTTGTCGCATTCGCCGGACACCTTCACCGACCACGGCGCGGTGCGCAGGGTCTTGGCCGCCTTCGACGGATCAGTCTTGTCGGTGCCGAATTCGTAGAAATTGTTGTAGCTGGTGACGTCCTCGTAGCGGGTCAGTTCTTCGCTGGTGCGGAAGCCGCTGCGTGCCTGTTCCGGGGTCACCACGGTCTTCGGCGGGGCCGGCGGTTCGGCGTCGGCGCAGCCGGCCAGGCCGATCGTCGGCAACAGTGCCAGGGCCTGCAGCAGGCGCCGCCGGTCGCGGTAGACCGCCTCGTCGGTGATCTCGCGGCTGGGAATGTTGAGTGCATCGCGCAACGACATGGCTGACTCCTGGGGGGCGGGCGACCGCTGACGGCTTCGACAACAGACTACGCTTGCGCCGGCGGAATGGATGCAAATGCAACCTAAATTCCCCGGGCCGCAAGCTGGTGCACTGCGGCATACTAGGCGTCTTGTCCGATAGGTGTCCCATGACGCGCGCGTTCAATTTCAGTGCCGGCCCCGCTGCATTGCCGGAATCGGTCCTGCGCCAGGCGCAGGCGGAGATGTTGGAGTGGAACGGCGTGGGCGCCTCGATCGTGGAGTTGAGCCACCGCGGCGCCGAGTTCATGGCGGTGGCCGCCGAAGCCGAAGCCGACCTGCGGCGCCTGATCGGCATTTCCGACGACTATGCGGTGCTGTTCCTGTCCGGCGGCGCCACCACCCAGCAGGCGCTGCTGGCGCTGAATTTCGCCGCGCCCGGGCAGACCGTGGACTATGTGGTGACCGGGCACTGGGGCAAGACCGCGATCAAGCAGGTCGCCCCATACGCCAACGTGCACATCGCCGCCAGCAGCGAAGCCGGCGGCTTCCATGACATCCCGCCGCGCGCCAGCTGGCAGCTCAACGCCGATGCCGCTTACGTGCACATCACCGCCAACGAGACCATCCACGGCGTCGAGTTCCGCGACGCGCCGGACGTGGGCGCGGTGCCGCTGTTCGCCGACTTCAGTTCCAGCATCGCCGCCGAGCCGATCGACGTGTCCAGGTACGCGGTGATCTACGCCGGCGCGCAGAAGAACCTGGGGCCGGTCGGGGTGGCGGTGGTCATCATCCGCAAGGACCTGTTGCAGCGCAGCGGCCAGCCGCGCGCGGACATCTTCGACTACCGCTCGCACGCCGCGCGCGATTCGATGCTCAACACGCCGCCGACCTGGAACTGGTACCTGGCCGGGTTGGTGTTCAAGTGGATGCTGGCCGAGGGCGGGGTGGAGGAGTTCGCGCGCCGCAACCAGGCCAAGTCGGCGCTGGTGTACGCGACGATCGACGGCTCCGGCGGCTTCTACCGCAACGAGGTGATGGCCGATGCGCGCTCGCGGATGAACATCCCGTTCTTCCTGCCGGACGACACCCTCACCGCGCGCTTCGTCGCCGAGTCCAAGGCGGCCGGACTGCTGGCGCTGAAGGGCCACAAGGCGGTCGGCGGCATCCGCGCTTCGCTGTACAACGCGATGCCGGTGGCCGGCGCGCAGGCGCTGGTCGCGTTCATGCGCGACTTCCAGCAACGCAACGGCTGAGCCATCCCCCCATGTAGGAGCGGCTTCAGCCGCGACCGGATGCTTCACGGGCTCCGGAACATCGAGGAACCACGATCCATGGCCGCAAAGCCGAAGAAATCCCCAGCCGCAGATGCGCAGCCGACCAAGCCGGCCAAGCCGAAATCCAGCGGCGCCGCCAAGCCCGCGGCCGCCGCGCCCGCGCTGGCCGATGTGCGCGCCAAGATCGACCAGATCGACCGCACCATCCAGGCGCTGATCGCCGAGCGCGCGCAGTTCGCGCACCAGGTCGGCAAGGCCAAGGGCAAGCTCGCCGCGGCGGTGGACTACTACCGTCCCGAGCGCGAGGCGCAGGTGCTGCGGATGGTGGTGGACCGCAACCAGGGCCCGCTCAGCGACGAAGTGCTGGTGCACGTGTTCCGCGAGATCATGTCCGCCTGCCTGGCGCAGCAGGAGCCGCTGAAGATCGGCTATCTCGGCCCGGAAGGCACCTTCAGTCAGCAGGCGGTGCTCAAGCACTTCGGCCGCTCGGCGGTGGGCCTGCCGATGGCGACGATCGAGGAGGTGTTCCAGGAAGTGGAGAGCGGCAACGCCGATTTCGGCGTGGTGCCGGTGGAGAACTCCGGGCAAGGCACGATCCAGGTGACCCTGGACATGTTCCTGACCTCGAACCTGAAGATCTGCGGCGAGACCGAGCTGCGCGTGCACCAGTACCTGCTGTCGCGCACCGGCCGGCTCGATGCGATCGAGCGGATCTATGCGCATCCGCAGTCGTTCGCTCAGACCGCGGGCTGGCTGCGCGCGCATCTGCCGAAGGTGGAGAAGATCCCGGTATCGAGCAATGCGGAGGGCGCGCGGCGCGCGCGCAATGCGGAGGATGCGGCGGCGATCGGCGGGGAGAGCGCGGCGCATGTGTATGCGCTGAAGAAGGTGATCATGAAGTCGATCGAGGACGACGACGACAACACGACGCGCTTCCTGGTGATCGGCCGGCAGATCTTTCCGCCGTCGGGGCACGATCGGACGTCGGTGCTGGTGTTCATCCACGACAAGCCGGGTGCGCTGTTCGATGTGCTCAGTCCGTTCGCGCGGCATGGGATCAGCATGAACCGGATCGAGTCGCGGCCTTCGCATCAGGCGAAGTGGGAGTATGGGTTCTTCATCGATCTGGCCGGGCATGTGGAGGACGAGGCGATGAAGCAGGCGTTGGCGGAGTTGAAGGCGCATTCGGCGCAGATCAAGGTGTTGGGGTCTTATCCGGTGGCGGTGCCTTGATCTTGCTGTGTAACTGCGACCGCTGATGCAACAGCAACAGCAGATGCAAAGGCAAAGGCTTTCGCGCGTTGCGCGACTTACTTTTCTTTGAACGGCCAAAGAAAAGTAAGCAAAAGAAAGGCCGCCCCGGTCGGGTCGCCCCGCGCTGCGCGCGGGGTCCGCGAGCAACCTGGGATTTTTCGATGGCACATCCATGTGCCAGCGAAAAACGACGCGCATCCTGCGCGCCGCCCCTGCGGGGTTTTTCCCAGGCCGCTCGCCGACCCTCAATGGGGGCCCCTGAAGAGCGCATGCAACAGCAACAGCAAGATCAACAGCAACGGCAAGTTTGACGGCGATAGCAAGAGCGACACTGGGGCCCGCTTGCGGGTGGCGACGGATATCTCAGGAACGGTGATGAGCAACGAGCAGTACTGGATCGCGACGAAGGGCTCTGCTTTGCAGGGGACGTTGAATGTGCCGGGCGACAAGTCGGTGTCGCATCGGGCGGTGATGTTCGCGGCGCTGGCCGATGGGGTGTCGCGGATCGATGGGTTCCTGGAGGGCGAGGACACGCGTTCGACCGCGGCGATCTTCGCCAGGCTCGGGGTCAGGATCGAAACGCCGTCGCCGTCGCAGCGGATCGTGCATGGCGTCGGGGTCGATGGCTTGCAGGCGCCGCAGGGCGAGCTGGATTGCGGCAATGCCGGGACCGGCATGCGGCTGCTGGCCGGGTTGCTGGCGGCGCAGCCGTTCGACAGCGTGCTGGTCGGCGACGCGTCGCTGTCCAAGCGGCCGATGCGCCGGGTGACCGAGCCGCTGGCGCTGATGGGCGCGCGGATCGAGACCGACGCCAACGGCGTGCCGCCGCTGCGCATCCACGGCGGGCAACCGCTGCACGGGATCAATTTCGTCTCGCCGGTGGCCAGCGCCCAGGTCAAGTCGGCGGTGCTGTTGGCCGGGCTGTACGCCGATGGCATCACCTCGGTGCAGGAGCCGCATCCGACCCGCGACTACACCGAGCGCATGCTGTCCGCGTTCGGCGTGGAGATCGACTTCGCGCCGGGCCAGGCGCGGCTGCGCGGCGGCCAGCGCCTGCGTGCCACCGATATCGCGGTACCGGCCGATTTTTCTTCGGCGGCGTTCTTCATCGTCGCGGCCAGCATCATTCCCGGCTCGGAGATCACCCTCAAGGCGGTCGGCCTCAACCCGCGCCGGACTGGCCTGCTCGCCGCGCTGCGGCTGATGGGCGCGGACATCGTCGAGCACAACCACAGCGAACACGGCGGCGAGCCGGTGGCCGATCTGCGGGTGCGCTATGCGCCGCTGCGCGGGGCGCAGATTCCCGAGGCAGTGGTGCCGGACATGATCGACGAGTTCCCGGCGCTGTTCGTCGCCGCCGCCGCGGCGCAGGGCCGCACCGTGGTCACCGGCGCCGCCGAACTGCGGGTCAAGGAATCCGATCGCCTGGCGGCGATGGCCACGGGTCTGCGCAGCCTGGGCATTATCGTCGACGAGACGCCCGACGGCGCCACGATCCATGGCGGTGCGCTGGGCGGCGGGGTGATCGAAAGCCACGGCGACCATCGCATCGCGATGGCATTCGCGATCGCCGGCCAGCTGGCCGATGGGCAGGTGCGGGTCAACGACGTGGCCAACGTCGCGACCTCGTTCCCGGGCTTCGACACGCTGGCGCGCGACGCGGGATTCGGGTTGGTCGCTGCCGGTTGAGGGACGACCGCGGCCCGCAGGGCGCAGGCCGCGCGGTGCGTGAATCGATCGCCGCGTCGCGGCGAAGCTGGCGGGCGCGCCGCTACGGCGCGCGCGGCGGATCGTTGGCGGGCGTCGCCGGAGCCGGGGCATTGGAGGGAACGTCGTTCGCGCGATCGCGGCTCAGCCACCAGCCGCCGGCCGCCACCACCAGCGCGACGACAAGGATCCATGCCCACGGCGAACCGCGATGGGCATGCGAACGTGCCTCGGCATGGTTTTTCCGCGCGTACAGCTCCTGGGTATCGTGCGGTCTGGACATGGTCGTGCTCCTGCGTCTTTAGGACGCGACCAGTCTTGCCTCGATCCGGTTCGGCGTGTGTCAGCCGCCCGTGAATGCGGGGCGCGCGCCGCAAGCGTGGTTCAGCTTACTGAGCCGGTTTGAAATCGAACGGAATCTCGAGGCTGCCGGCCACCGCCTGGCCCTTCTGTTGCGCCGGACGGAAGCGCCAGCGGCGCACGGCCTCCATCGCCGCACGGTCCAGTTCGCGCGAACCGCTGCGCTTGACCAGGGCCACGCCACCGGGGTTGCCGCTGGCGTCCACCTCGACCCGCACCACCACCGTGCCGCTGTCGCCGCGGCGCAAGGCCGCCGACGGATAACGCGGCGGCGGTTGCCCTTCCAGCGGCACCGGACGATCGCCCGGTGCCAGCGCGGTGGCGTTCGTCCCCGCACCTGCGCCTTCGGCGCCACCGGGCACCGGCGCCATCGCATCGGCGGGGGGCGGGGCAGGCGGTGCGGTCTCGACCAGCTTCGGCGTGTCCTCCGCGGCGGCCGGCTTGGCCTGCGGCATGTCGCTGGCGCCGCTGCCGGCGGGCAGCGGCTCGGGCAGCGGCTTGATCTCCGCCGTGTCCTGCTGCACCTGTGCCGGTTGCGGCTTGTAGAAGTCGTTGTCCTTGCGCCCGGCCAGCCACACCGCCAGGAACAGCAGCAGCCCGGCGCAGAACGCGATGCCGACGATCAGCAGGAGGCGCCGCGGCAGGCGCAGCACGATGCCGGTGTTGGAGGAGGGAGGCGATGTGGACATGGGACTCACCGTAGGGAACCGCTGGATTCTGGCATAGCCGCGGTTAATCGGTCGCGCAGCGCCTGCGCGTGGCCGGCGGCGGCCTCGCCGTTTCGGCAAAAGCGCGGCCGACAGGCGATAATGCGCGGCTCCGATCCATCCACGTGCCGCGCCCATGCTCGATCCCGTCCTGCTCCGCCAACAGCCCGCCGACCTCGCCGAGCGCCTGCGCACCAGTCGCGGCTACGCGCTGGACGTGGCCGCCCTGGAAGCCCTGGAGGTCGACCGCAAGCGCATCCAGGTGCGCACCCAGGAACTGCAGAGCCTGCGCAACAGCCGCTCCAAGGCGATCGGCCAGGCCAAGGCCAAGGGCGAGGACGTGGCCGCGCTGATGGCCGAGGTCGCCGGATTCGGCGACGAACTGAAGGCCTCCGAGCAACGCCTGGACGAGATCCGCGCGCAGCTGGAAACGCTGGCGCTGGAGATTCCCAACCTGCCGCAGGCCGACGTGCCGGCCGGCAAGGACGAGGCCGACAACGTCGAAGTGCAGTGCTGGGGCACGCCGCGCGCCTTCGATTTCGAGGTCAAGGACCATGTGGAGCTGGGCGCGCGGCATGCCTGGCTGGACGGCGAGACCGCGGCCAAGCTGTCCGGCGCGCGCTTCACCGTGCTGCGCGGGCCGATCGCGCGCCTGCACCGCGCGCTGGCGCAATTCATGCTCGACCTGCATACCGGTCCGCACGACTACCAGGAAACCAACGTGCCGGTGATCGTCAACGCCGACAGCCTGTACGGCACCGGCCAGTTGCCCAAGTTCGAAGAGGACATGTTCGCCACCCAGCTCGGCGAGCAGAAGCGCTATCTGATCTCCACCTCGGAAATCTCGCTGACCAACCTGGTCCGCGACGAGATCGTGGAGGCCGAGCGCCTGCCGCTGCGCATGACCGCGCATTCGCTGTGCTTCCGCTCCGAGGCCGGCAGCGGCGGCCGCGACACCCGCGGCATGATCCGCCAGCACCAGTTCGAGAAGGTGGAACTGGTCAGCATCTGCCGTCCCGAGGACAGCGCCGCCGAGCACGAGCGCATGACCCGCTGCGCCGAAGTGGTGCTGGAGACGCTGGGGCTGCCGTACCGCAAGGTGCTGCTGTGCACCGGCGACATGGGCTTCGCCGCGACCAAGACCTACGACCTGGAAGTCTGGCTGCCGTCGCAGCAGACCTACCGCGAGATCTCCTCGTGCTCCAACTGCGGCGACTTCCAGGCGCGGCGCATGCAGGCGCGCTGGCGCAATCCCGCCACCGGCAAGCCGGAACTGCTGCACACGCTCAACGGCTCCGGCACCGCGGTCGGCCGCGCGATGATCGCGGTGATGGAGAACTACCAGAACGCCGACGGCTCGATCAGCGTGCCCGACGCACTGCGCCCGTACATGGGCGGCCTCGACCGCATCGGTTGATGCCTCAGGCCTCGCCTGCGCACACGCAGCGGGGGCGGCTTCGCAGAATTGGCTGCAGACCACCGGTTCGATCGCTCCGGCGCATTCGGCCCGGATTCGCCTTTTGTGGGAGCGACTTCAGTCGCGACGGGCTCTACCGAGACACCCGCCGCCTGCACCCGCTCCCACAATGCACCAGCTGAAAAGCCTCTGCCGGGTGTCCAGAACCATGGCCGCTGTCCGGCAGCTCCGGGCGTACCAAGCGCAGCGCGGACTCCGCGGCCAGCCTGATATATCCGATCGCATTGGCGCACCGTCGACCAAGACGCCGCTGCCGGCTGATGCTTGAATCGCTTCGATCTCATCTGTTCCAGGCCAGCCGTTCCAGCCAGCAAGGCACGACCAGTGCGGAGAGTCGCGCACCGTCAGCTCAGGCAGATCCCGCCGGCCGATGTCGAACACGGGTGTAGAGCGACTCGGGCACTCGCCGCGCTCTTGTCCAGCCAAGCTGCAGGGTAGGGCGGGCAATACGACAAGAGCCCCGGTTGCACAGCCAGGATCGTTGTGGGAGTAGAATGAACCCAATGCGATTTCATTCATCGTTCTAAATATCGAAAGAACATGCACGATCTCAACGACCTTTACTACTTCGCGATGGTGGTCGACCACGGCGGTTTCGCCGCGGCCGAGCGCGCCCTGGGCATTCCCAAGTCGCGCCTGAGCCGCCGCATCAGCCAGCTGGAAACCGACCTGGGCGTACGCCTGCTGCAGCGTTCCACACGCCGCTTCGCCGTCACCGACCTGGGCATGAGCGTGCATCGCCACGCGCAGACGATGCTGGCCGAAGCGCAGGCGGCGCGCGAGGTGGTGGACCGGCTCAGCGCCGAGCCGCGCGGCTTGGTGCGGGTCAGCGTGCCGGTGTCGCTGGCGCAGATGCAGCTGCCCAAGCTGCTGCCGATGTTCCTCGACCAGTACCCGAAAGTGCGCCTGCAACTGAATATCAGCAACCGCCGCGTGGACATCATCAACGAGGGCTACGACGTCGCACTGCGCGTGCGCTCGCGCCTGGACGACGACGGCAGTCTGGTGATGCGCAGCTTCGGCCAGGTGCAGGAACTGCTGGTGGCCAGCCCTAAGTATCTGGACCGCGCCGGTCGTCCCAAGGATCCGGAAGAACTAGCCTCGCACGTCACCTTGAGCATCAGCGAGGACGAGGCGCGGCAGCGCTGGGAACTGCACGGACCGGCCGGCGAAGTGCGCCGCGTCGACCTGCAACCGCGCGTGGCCGGCTTCGATTTCCCGCTGCTGCAGTCGATGGTCAAGGACGGCTTCGGCATCACCCTGCTGCCGGAAACCGTCTGCGCCGACGCCGTGCGCAATGGCGAGCTGGAAGTGGTGCTGCCGGAATGGTCGCTGCCGCAGGGCATCTGCCACGCCGTGTTCGCCTCGCGCCGCGGCCTGTTGCCGGCGGTGCGCGTGTTCATCGACTTCCTCGCCGAACACCTGCCGCGGCAGATCGAGGCCTCGCGCCTGGATTGCAGCGGCTGCCCGGAGCGGATCAAGGTCAAGCATTCGACCCTGGGCGCGATGGCGGTCGAAGCCGGCTGAGCAAAACCCGCGCGGCCGTGCGAAAATGCGCGGCCGCACGCTGGCGCCGCACCGTGATGTTGGGCCAACGTTGCGCGATGACGTAGCGGCCGAAAAAGCAGAGCACTGCCGTGCGTGCGTTCGTCCAGCGTGAGGCGGTCTGGTTGCAATCGGAGAGATGGCCGAGCGGTTTAAGGCACCGGTCTTGAAAACCGGCGAAGGGTCAAACCTTCCGTGGGTTCGAATCCCACTCTCTCCGCCAATCCACGCCGATTTTCATGTCACCGCGCAGCATGGCGAAGCGCGATTTTCATGCCGCGGTCGGCGGTATCGGTGGCGGCCGCTCGACATTTTCGTGTTTCCGGACGATGGCGTCGCGATGATTGTGATGACCAACCTGGTCGGCGCCAATCCGCAGAACCTGATCGACACGATCGCCGGTAACTACATCGCTGAGCAGCCGCGATAGAGCGCATGCCGTCCGCTCATCGCAGGATGGGCGGTTGCCTCGATGTCCGGTTGCTGCCTGCTGGCGATCCACGGACACGGTTCTGCAGAAGAAGCCTGGGTCGACCGGCTGCTGCTCCTCTTCGCCTATGCCGATGGGGCTCTAGCCCATCCATCCCAGATGTCGGATGCGCGTCGCGCCACATGGCGGGGAATTCCCATTGGACCGTCATCTGCGTGGAAAGCCGGTATCCGGATTTTGCGTCGCGCGAGGTCAGGGAAATCTGACCCGACATCAGGCTTTGTCCTGATAACGTTGTCGCCGGCACGTCGCGATACTGCACCTGCCTGACGCAGGTACCGCCGCGCTTTCCTAGAGGAGCGAACAGGCTGGTCACTCGCCCTGCGTGCCGAGCCTTGAGTAAGCTCGGCGTGGTGTTTTTTTCGCCATGATGACAGCACCCTGCTGCTTACTTAGCGTGGTGTGAAATCTGGATGATTTGTCTACAGATTCTTGTTGCCCTGAACAATTCACGCCGCTAGTCTGATTGCGTGGCGTTCGCTGCGTTGGGGTTATACGAGATGGCCATCAGGGTTTTTCTGGTCGACGATCACGCTCTTGTCCGTACCGGCATGAAGCTGATCCTTTCGAATCAAACAGATATCGAAATCGTCGGCGAGGCCGAGAGCGGCGAGGCCGCGATGCCGCAGATCCGTCAGCTGAAGCCCGACATCGTGCTGTGCGATCTGCACATGCCCGGGGTCAGCGGACTGGAAGTGACCGAGCGCATCGTCAAGGGCGATCACGGCACCAAGGTCATCATCGTTTCGGTGCTGGAGGATGGTCCGTTGCCCAAGCGCCTGCTCGAGGCCGGCGCGTCCGGCTACGTGGGCAAGGCCGGCGACGCGCAGGAACTGTTGCGCGCGGTGCGCGACGTGGCGATGGGCAAGCGCTATCTCGGTGCCAATATCGCGCAGAACCTGGCGCTGGCGAACCTGGAGGGCGGCGGTTCGCCGTTCGACGCCTTGTCCCCGCGCGAACTGGAAGTGGCGCTGCTGCTGACCCGCGGGCTGCGCCAGGAAGACATCGCCAAGCGCTTGAGCCTCAGCGCCAAGACGGTCAACACGCACAAGGCGCGGCTGTTCGAGAAGGTCGGCATCCACGACAACATCGCGCTGGCGCGGCTGGCGACGCAGTACGGATTGCTGGATCCGGCGCATCCGTTGTAGCCGTAGCCGGCGTGCTCGCGTCATGCACAAAATAAAGCGACCCGACCGGTCGCTTTTTTTGTGCCGCACCGTATGCGTCCGGCGCGGCTTGGCGGTGCCATGGTGATCGTATCCCCTGGATCGACTGGACGAGGGCGTTACCTGTTCAAGATGGTGCAGGCCCGATTTTTCGGCCGCGGGGCGCGATGCAGGAAGCCGTCGCGACTGAAGTCGCTCCCACAAGTGCAGGTGTCGGTTCCTGATCGAATGCCTGCAAGGCAGCGTGCGGATGGCGCCTGTCGCGACTGAAGTCGCTCCTACAGGGAGCGGGGTCGGGATCTTTGGCTGGCTTGTGTATCGGGCAGTTGTGCGGCGAGTTGCCCGGCGAAACGATTGTCGTCCGGATGCCTGTGAGGTCGAGCCCTGGGGCGCGTAGGCGGGGATCGTGCGCGGACCACGTCCGCATCGTCTTGCGTAATAGCTGCAAGGCGCGCGGACGACAGGCAAAAAAAAGCGGCCCGAAGGCCGCTTTTTTCTGCTGCGAAGAACGGCGCCGATCAGCTGGCGCGTTCCTTGTGCTCCTTGTCGTCGTCGCCCTCGCTGTCGTCGCTCTTGGGGCGCGGCGGCTGGTGCTGGGCGACCGCGACCGGCGCATCCGCCGGAGGGGCGGGCGGTGCGTCGAACAGGCCGTTGCCGGTCGTATCGGCAGGCGCCGGTTCTGCGCTGCCGACATGGCTGCTTTCGGCGGCGTTCGACTGCGGGGTTGCCGCGATCGGCGCAGGTGCCGGTGTCGTCGGTTCGACGGCGGCGGGCTCTTCGGGGAAGGCGTCCAGCAGCGTGGTCTGCACCGGCATGTAGGCCGGCTTGCTGGGTTCTTCCTCGGCGAGCGGCGGCGCTGCCGGCGCGGTGTCCTGCTGCGGCTTGGTGACCGCCGCCGTGGACGCCGTTGCCGGTTGCTCGACCGGCGCAGCCGACGCTGCAACGGTTTCCGTTCCGGCGGCGCTTTGCGTCGTGGCGACCGGGACGGGCTGCTCGACGATCGGCGCAGGTGCCGGCTGCAGTGCGTCCTCGATGGTCTCCGGCGGTGCCGCTTCGGAAGCGGCCGACTCGGTGACGATCGACGGAGCAAGCTCCGCGGCAGGCACTGCCTCGGAACGCGCCGCTAGCGCCTCGCGGACGGGCGGCAGCGGTGCTGCCGCTGTCGGCGGCACCGTTTCTGCCTGCGGGGTGCCGACCGATGCCGCGTCGACCGCTGCCGTCTCGGCAACGGAGGGCGGAGTTGCGATCGCTGCGACTGCGGCGACTGGCGCGGCCTGCACCTGCGCGGTGCCGTCTTCGGTCTGCGGCGCTGCGGTTGCAGCCACCGGTGCGGCCTGCTGCGCCGGCGCGGTATCGCCCTCGGCCTGCGGCACCACGGTTGCAGCTGCGACGACCGGCGCCGGGGCGTTAGCGGCCTGCTCGTGCCGCGGCGGACGCGGCTCGCGCTTTTCCCGCGGCGCGCGCGGCGCCTGCTGCGGCTTGGCCTCGGCGGCTTCGGCCGGGGTGGTGTCGTCGTCGAAGTCGAACTCCGGCTGGCTGCGGCTCGGCGCCGGCGCGGTTTCGCCGTCGCTGTCGCTGTCGCCGGCATCCAGTTCGTTGTCGTTGTCGTCGAACCCTGCGCCCTCGCTGCCGCTGCCGGCTTCGCCGTTGCCGCGACGGCGGCGACGGCCGCCACGACGGCCGCGACGGCGGCGGCCGCCGGCCTCGCCGTTGGCGTCGTCGGCATCGCCGCTCTCGCCAGCCGGCACGGCCTGTGCGGTTTCCGCGGCGCTCTCGCGTTCATCGATGTTCGCCTGGACCACGTCCGGCTGCGCGACCGGTGCCGGCGCGGTGGTGGTGACCTCGCTGGTGGTCGGCGCATCGCTGCTCAACGCGGCGGCACCGCCGGCCACGGCGGCTGCCGCGATCGTGGTGGCGTCCTGCGCCACGGCAGCCGGTGCCGTGGCGGGCTTGGCCTCGGCCTCGTCCTGGCGCGGCTGGCGCTGCGGCCTGTCGCCCTGCAGCGCGGCCTGTGCCGGCTCCTGCTGCGGCTTGGGCTGGCGCGGCGGGTTCTGCGGCTGCTGCTGCTTCGGCGCCTTGGGCTGCTGCTGCGGGTTCTGCTGCTGCGGCTTGGCCTGCTGCGGCGCCTGCTCGTTGCGCGGCGGCTTGGACGCCAGGTTCTGCTGGCCGCCCTGTGCGTTGCCACCGCCATTGCCCGGACGGCGCTCGTCGCGGCGCACGTTGCCGCCGTTGCCGCGCGCGGCATTGCCGCCCTGGCCGCCGCGGCTGCCGTCGCGACGCGCATTGCGGTCGCCGCGGTCGTTGCGGTTGCGGTTGCCGTCATGGGCGCGCTGGCGCTGCGCCGGTTCGCTGGCGGTCGGCGCCGGGGCCGGGCTTTCGCCGGCACCGAAGATCCGCTTCAGCCAGCCGACCACGCCGGTGGCCGGAGCCGGGGCCGCGACCTGGGCGGGCGCCGGGGCCTGCACCTGCACGGGCGCGGCGACCGGTTCCTGCACGTCGGCCACTTCGCGCACCGGGGCCGGCTGCGAGTGCTTCACATTGGTCACCGCCGGCGCCGGAATGTTCAGCTGCGCCTTGGTCAGCGCATGCACCGGCAGCTTGCGCGGGGTGTTGCGCTGGTAGCTGGGCTTGGCGCTTTCCTCGCCGAGCTCGTTCTCGCGCAGGCGGGTCACTTCGTAGTGCGGGGTATGCAGTTGTTCGTCGGCGACGATGACGATCGGCGCGTCGTGGCGCTTCTCGATCTCGCTGAGCGCGCGGCGCTTCTCGTTGAGCAGGTAGTTGGCGATCTCCACCGGGGCCTGCACCAGCACCTGTCCGGTGTTCTCCTTCATCGCATGCTCTTCGGCGACGCGGATGATCGACAGCGACATCGACTCGACGCTGCGCATGCGGCCATGGCCGTCGCAACGCGGGCACACGATCTGGCTGGACTCGCCCAGCGACGGACGCAGGCGCTGGCGGCTCATCTCGAGCAGGCCGAAGCGCGAGATGCGGCCGATCTGCACCCGTGCGCGGTCGTACTTGAGCGCGTTCTGCAGGCGGTTCTCGACCTCGCGCTGGTGCTTGTTGGAGGCCATGTCGATGAAGTCGATGACCACCAGGCCGCCGAGGTCGCGCAGGCGCAGCTGGCGCGCCACCTCTTCGGCGGCCTCCAGGTTGGTCTGGAACGCGGTGTCCTCGATGTCGCTGCCCTTGGTCGCGCGCGAGGAGTTGACGTCCACCGCGGTCAGCGCCTCGGTCTGGTCGACCACGATCGAGCCGCCGGAGGGCAGGCGCACGCTGCGTTCGTAGGCGGCCTCGATCTGCGATTCGATCTGGAATCGGTTGAACAGCGGGATGTCGTCGGTGTAGTGCTTGAGCTTGCGCAGGCTCTGCGGCATCACCTGCTGCATGAACTCCTGGGCATCGCCGTACATCTCGGGCGTATCGACCAGGATCTCGCCGATATCGGCGCGCAGGTAGTCGCGCAGGGCGCGGATGATCAGCCGCGATTCCTGGTAGATCAGGAACGGCGCCGGCTTGGCCAGCGCGGCCTCGGCGATCGACTTCCAGACCTGCAGCAGGTAGTCCAGGTCCCATTGCAGCTCTTCGGCATCGCGGCCGACGCCTGCGGTGCGGATGATCACGCCCATGTCGTCGGGGATGTTCAGCTTGTCCAGCGCTTCCTTCAGCGCGGCGCGGTCCTCGCCCTCGATCCGGCGCGAGACGCCGCCGGCGCTGGGCGAGTTCGGCATCAGCACCATGTAGCGGCCGGCCAGCGAGATGAACGTGGTCAGGGCGGCGCCCTTGTTGCCGCGTTCTTCCTTGTCCACCTGGACCACCACTTCCTGGCCCTCGCGCAGCAGTTCGCGGATCGTCGCCTTGTTGTGGTCGACGCCGGCCTGGAAGTAGTCGCGGGAGATTTCCTTCAGCGGCAGGAAGCCGTGGCGCTCGCCGCCGTATTCGACGAAGGCGGCTTCGAGCGAGGGTTCGAGTCGCGTGATGCGGCCCTTGTAGATGTTGGACTTCTTCTGTTCCTTGGACGGCTGCTCGATGTCGATGTCGTACAGGGTCTGGCCGTCCACGATGGCCACACGCAGTTCTTCCGCCTGCGTGGCGTTGATCAGCATTCGCTTCATTAGTTGCGTTCCTCGCGCTGCTACCGCGCGGAACGCCATGGGGTTTCGCTTCTGGTCACGCTTCGCCGCCCATCGCGCAGGCGCGGGGAGGGCGGCTTGGGTTTCCAGCGCTACGACACCACGGCGAGCCGCGGGAGCGCTTCTTTCTTTTAGGTGGTTCAGGACCGGCGGCGACTCCAGCCAGGCTGGGCGCCGCACGGGGCATGTTCAGCGCGGACGCTTGTGGCGTCCGGCGATGGCCGGGTAGGCCGGTGAGCCGCTAACATGGCCGCCCCGGGGGCGGTGGTCGCGCACTGTGCCGGAATCGTCGCAAGCCGGGCTTCTGGCCCTTAGCTAACTTCCAACGAAATCAAACCCTTATCTCGCCCCCCGAGTGTAACAGAATAAACTGCCCGATGACTTCCTCCCCGATCCCCCCCAAGCCGCGCGATGTCGCGACCAGCGCGGTGCGCATTCTCAAGGTTCCGGAAGACAGGGCTGGACAGCGCGTAGACAATTTCCTGCTCGGCCAGCTCAAGGGCGCGCCGCGCAGCCTGATCTACAAGCTGATGCGCAGCGGCCAGGTCCGGGTCAACGGCGGCCGCACCAAGGCCGAGCGCAAGCTGGAGGCGGGCGACGAGGTGCGCATCCCGCCGGTGAAGCTGCACGAGGAGGGCGAGAAGACCGCCCCGCCGGACGCGTTCATGGCCCGGCTGGAGGCGGCGATCGTCTATGAGGACGCGCGGCTGCTGGCGCTGAACAAGCCGTCCGGGGTCGCCAGCCATGGCGGCAGCGGGATCAGCTTCGGCGCCATCGAGACCCTGCGCGCCCTGCGCCCGAACCAGACCCTGGAGCTGGTGCACCGGCTCGACCGCGACACCTCCGGGCTGCTGATCGTGGCCAAGAAGCGCTCGGCGCTGACCGAGATGCAGGCGCTGATGCGCGAGGACGACCGGGTCGAGGGCCGCGGCATCAGCAAGCGCTACCTGACCCTGCTGGTCGGGCGCATGCCCGACGGGGTGATGAGCGTGGACGCGCCGCTGCACATCGGCCTGCGCCAGGGCGGCGAGCGCCATGTACAGGTGAATGTGGCAGGCAAGGCATCGCTGAGCCACTTCCGGGTGCTGGAGCGGCGCGGCGGGCATTCCTATTGCGAGGTGCGGATCGAGACCGGCCGCACTCACCAGATCCGCGTGCATGCCCAGCACCTGGGGCATCCGGTCGCCGGCGACGACAAGTACGGCGATGAGGCGGTCAACAAGCGCCTGCGCGAGCAGATCGGGCTCAAGCGCCTGTTCCTGCATGCCGCCTCGCTGGAATTCACCCTCGACGGCGGCAAGACCCCGTACCTGCTGAATGCGCCGCTAGCCGACGAACTGGCCGAGGCGCTGAACCGCCTCGGCGGCTGAACGAGCGCGGCCGGGCAGCGGCGCCGCGCGCCGCCCGGCCGACGCCTTCTATCCGTTGTGCTTGTCGTGGTCGTGCGCGTGGTGCGGCTCGGGGTGCGCTGGCGCCGGCCGCGGGGCAGGGCGCGGCGCGGCCGCGTGCATCGGCTGCGGCCGCGGCGGCGCGATCCGGGCCATGCGTTGCTCCTGCATCGGCGGCCGCTGCTGTTGTTCTTGTCGCGGCATGGGCTGAACACGCTCAGGGAACTCCCGCATCGGCGCCTGCCGGTGCGCGGGCGCCGGCTGCGGGGCATTGGAGGCGGCGAACGCGTGCGGCGCCGGCCGTGGCGGTTCGGGCTGGGCGAAGCGGGCCTGCGGCGCGCGCGGATCCTCCCGGTGCGGCGCGGGCATGGACATCGCGTGCTGCGGCGTTGCATGCGCCATCTGCATGTTCCCCATCGGCATCGGCGCGTTGGTGTGCGCTGCCTGCGGCATGTCGCGCCGTCGCGCTGCTGCGGCGTTGGCCATCGGCATGGCGTGGCGGGGATCGGCCGCGGACATCGGCATCGGCGCGTGCGGCGCTTGCGCCAATGGCGGCTGCGCATGCGCATCGCGCGCGAGGCCGGCTGCGTTGGGGCCGCCCAGCCCGGGCTGCGGCGGCCGCTGCGCGGCGGTTGTCACCACCGGTCGGCCCGGCTGCAGCATCCGCTCATTGAAATGCGGCGTGGACAGCTGCGCATAGTCGAGCGTGTGGCTTGGCGCCGCCGCCGGCGCGACCTGCGGCGCGGCGCCGCGCGGGTTCTGCGCCAGACGCGGCGCCAGTGCGGCGGCGGCCGCCGCAGGCATGGCCGCTAGCGCCGCCCGCTGCGGGAAACTGCGGTTGTCGTTGTGCACGAAGCTGCGCGCATCGATCCGGTTGTTGGTGATGGTGTTGTTGATGATGGTGGTGCGCGGCGCGTAGACATGGTTCTGGTAGACCACGTAGTGCGGTGCCGAGGGCGGGGCGTTCCAGTTCATGCCCCAGCTGTTCCAGCCCCAGCGATGCCAGGTCGGTTCCGGCTCCAGCCAGGCCATCGGACCATGGTGGCGATGCTCGAGCGCGTCGCCGACCAGCACGCCGACGCCGAAGGAAACGATGCCGGCGGTCGCCAGATCGCCTTCGCTGTAGTAACGCGGGCGGTAGCGATACTCGCGGTAGACGTCGACCGGCGCGCCGTAGACCACGTCCGGATCGTAGCGCGGGACGTAGACGACATCCGGTTGCGCCGGTTCGACGACGATGGTCTGGCGCGGCGGCGGGATCCGCGCATCGGCATAGGCCGGTTCCACCAGCGTGCGTTGCACCACCTGCACCCGTTGCTGTGGCGTGCTGCGCAGGTGGCCCTGCGCCTGCGCGCGTCCGCGCATGACCTGGATCGCGTCGAGGACCTCGTTGGGGTCGTGCGCATAGGCATCGCCGAGCGCACGGGTCCAGTCGCCGTTGCCGGCCAACTGCTCGATCACATCGGGGAACGCGATCAGCGCCTTGACGCTGGGATCCCAGGGCTGTGCCGCGGCGGCCTGCAGACGGTCGGCCGCCGCCAGGCCACTGTTGCTGCGCAACCAGCCCTGTGCGTCGGCGACCTGGTCCGGGTAGACCGAAGCGGCCAGGGTCTGCGCGAGCAGCTTGTCGGGAAACAGCGCGATCGGCGCCACCAGCTTGTACAGCTGGTCGGCGCTGGGCGGCACGTAGGGTGCGGGCGCGGTGGCCGCGGCCACAGATGTGGCGGGTGCGGGCGTTGGTGTCGGTTGCTGCTGGCATGCACCCAGCGCCAGCACGCTCATGGCGGTGGCCAGCGCCAACGCCGACCTCGTTGATGGCAGGGAGCGGAGATCCATGCGGCACCTCTTCGACGTGGCATTGCTGAAGACGCGCGCAGCATGCTCCGGGTTGCATGTCTGCCAGCTTTCTTCGCCGCATCGCCACGACGCCGCGCTGGCATCCGTTCAGCCAGTGCGCGACAGCCGGCTCAGGGCGTGGTGGACAGGCGGAACAGCACCAGGCTCAGCGCCAGCGTGGCCATGCCGGCGACCAGGCCGTACACGGTCTCGTGGCCCTTGGCGTAGCGCTTGGCCGCGGGCAGCAGTTCGTCCAGGGCCAGGAACACCATCACCCCGGCGATGACCCCGAACACCGCGCCGAAGATCGCTTCGGACAGGAACCGCGACAGCACCGCATAGCCGATGATCGCGCCGATCGGCTCGGCCAGGCCGGACAACAGGCTGGCGGCGAACGCATAGGACTTGCGCCCGGTGGCGTAGTGCACCGGCACCGCGATGGCGATGCCTTCGGGGATGTTGTGCACGGCGATCGCGAACGCCAGCGGCATGCCCACGGTGGGATTTTCCAGGGTGGCGAAGAACGTCGCCAGGCCCTCCGGGAAGTTGTGCGCGGTGATCGCCACCGCGGTCAGCAGGCCGACGCGCTTGATGTAGGCGCGGTTGTCGTCGCGGAACAGCGGATCCTTGGCGTTGAGGCTTTCGTGCGGGTTGGGTACCAGCCGGTCGATCACCACGATCAGCGCCATGCCGGCCAGGAACGCCAGCGTGGCGTAGGCGTAACCCAGGTTCGGATCGAACGCCTTGGTGAACGAGGTGATCGACTTGCCGAGGATTTCGGTCAGCGACACGTACACCATTGCGCCGCCGGCGAAGGCCAGGCCGAACGCGAGCAGGCGCGGGTTGGGACCCTTGGTGAACAGCACCAGCACGCTGCCCAGGGCGGTGGCCAGGCCGGCGGCCAGGGTGACCGCCAAGGCGATCCAGACGTTGTGCGACGAAATTTCCAGCATGCGCCAGGCGGCTCCTGTGTCGGGACAGCGATGAAAGCGGGCGCGAGGCTGGCGGAGTGTGAAGGCGACGCACCGCCGCGGCCGACGGTGCGTTCGGGGGCGGCCGGCGGGCCCGGCTCAGCCGGCGCCGTGCGCCTGCGCGTCGAGCGCGAAGCAGCGGTCCGGGCGCGGTTGCGGCACGGTGAAGTTGACCGGCACCTGGATCGTCCACGGTACCGCCTGGCCATTGCGGGTGGCGGGCTTGAACACCCATTCGCGCACGCGCTGCTGCGCCGAGGCGTCGAGCTTGGGCTGGCCGCTGCTGCTGACCAACTGCACGTCGGTCGGCTTGCCTTCCACGCCGACCACCACTTTCAGCACCGCCTTGCCGCCGAGCCCGGCGCAGGCCAGTTCGATCGGATAGTCCGGCGGCGGGGTCTGCACCGCGGCGACCTCGGTCGGCGGCGCCGCCACGGCCTGGGTCTGCGACTGTTCGGATTTGCCGCAGCCGCCCAGCAGCACGGCGGCAGCGAGGCCGGCGAGCGCCGGCAAGCGGGTGCAACGAGGGGACACGATGGGCATGGCGTTCATTCCGGAAGGGCCGACGCCTTGGCGGCGCAGATGAAGTCGTTTTCGCTGAGGCCGCCGACGTCGTGGGTGGAATAGCGCACCACCACGCGGTCGTAATGCACGCCCAGGTCGGGGTGGTGGTCCTCGCGGTGCGCGATCCAGGCCAGCGCGTTCACGAACGCCAGCGTGCGGTAGTAGTCGGGGAAGCGGAATGTGCGGCTGATCGCCATGCCGTTCTCGACCAGTTCCCAGCCGGGTACCTGCGGCAGCAGTTCGGCCAGGCGCGCCTGGGTGAGCTTGTATTCGCTGCCCTTGCAGGGTGCGCAATGGGCCTGTGCGAGCGGGATCAGGTCGTTCATGTTCGGAGCCTCCGCGGCGGGGCGGCTGAACGCGCCGCCGATGGGGAAAGTTTGCGATGAGCCGATCGCGTGGAAGCGCTAGAATAACCGCATGATCCAGATCTCCGACAACGCGCAGACCCATTTCCGCAAACTGCTCGAACGCGAGGCCGTGCCCGGCATGGGCGTGCGCCTGAGCGCGGTCGACCCCGGCACCGCACGCGCCGACGCGCGGCTGGAGTTCGCCGAGCCGGCGGACCTGGCCGGCGACGAATGGGCGATCGATTGCGCCGGCTTCACCCTGTACGTCGCCGCCGACAGCGTCGGCTGGCTGGACGGTGCCGAGATCGACTACGTCACCCAGGGCACCGGCCAGCAACTGACGATCAAGGCACCGAAGATCAAGGGTGAGGCGCCGGGCGAGGCCGCGTCGCTAGTCGAGCGGGTGCGCTGGGTGGTCGAGAACGAGGTCAATCCGCAGTTGGCCCAGCATGGCGGCCGGGTGGCGGTGCAGGAAGTGTCGGCCGAGGGCGTGGTGCTGCTGCGCTTCGGCGGCGGCTGCCACGGTTGCGGCATGGCCGACGTGACCCTGAAGCAGGGCATCGAGAAGACGCTGATGGGGCGCGTGCCGGGCATCACCGCCGTGCGCGACGCCACCGACCACGACAGTGGCAGCGCGCCGTACATCCCGCGCGACACCGCGGCCTGATTCCTCCGCGACGCCGGTGACGCGCGCCACCGACATCCTCGACGCGCTGTTGGCGCGCTCGCCACGCAAGCTGTTGCGCGATCGCCGGACCGGCCTGCCGTACGGCTGGGCGCACTGGATCGCCTCGCAGCCGGTCAAGCCGCGCCCGTTCGTCTCCTCCGAGCTGATCGCGGCGCTGCCGGCGCCGGCGCTAGCGCCGACCGCGCGCCTGCCGGCACTGAGCGCATGGCAGGCATTCCGTCGCCTGTGGTGGCAGGACTGGGATCCGGCACCTTACGACCAGCGCTGGTGGCGGCGGATCGCGGCGCTGGTCAGCCTGGCGTTGCATCTGTTGTTCGCGCTGTTTCTGCTGTGGGTGGCGTTCGTGCGCCTGCTGCCGCCGCGTCCGGACGCGGGCGAGGCCGGGCGCGTGCAGGTGGAATTCGTCGGCCGCGGCACGCCGGCCGAGACCGGCGGCGGCGCGGCCGCGCAGGACGCCGCGGCCGCACAGCAGGCCGCCGCGGCGGCAGCGCGCCAGGCCGCGGCGACCGCCGCAGCGCAGACCGCCGCCGCGGCGCGTGCCGCGTCCGCCACGCCGGCGAGCGCGGCACAGGCGGTGGCCAGCCCGCCGCCGCCGCCGCCGGAGCAGCCGCTGCAGGTCACCGAGACCGCGCAGCCGCGCAGCGATTTCGTGCTGCCGCCGCCCAGCGTGCGCGAACCGGCGCTGACCCCGCGCGAGATCGCGCCGCCGAGCGTGCAGGTGACCGAGCGCCAGATCGACGTGGTCACCGAGGTCCCGATCGTGGCGCAGATCCGTCCGCGCGAGGTCGCGGTGCCGCGCCCGCCGGCGCCGCAATTGCAGGTGCGCGAGCGCGAAGTGCCGGCGCCGCTGCCGCAGGTCCAGGTGCAGGTGCCCCAGATCCGTCCGCGCGAACCCGCGCCGACGCTGCGCACGGCCGAGGCGCCGCAGGTGCGGCAGATCGAACTGCCGACGCCGGCCACGGCGGCGGCGCCGGTCGTGGCGCCGCCCGTGCAGCCATCCGACGCGACCGCAAGCGCGCCGGCGAACGCCGCGGCTGCGGCGCAGTCTGCGGCTCAGTCCAGCACCGCCGCACAAGGCAAGGCGGAGACCCAGGCGCCAGCCGGCACCGGCGCCGCGCCGCCCGGCAGCCGGGCGGCCGCGCCGGGCAGCGGTCCGGCCGCGGTCGCGCACGACGGCGGTTGGGCGACGCCGCAGCGCGGCGACGACTGGGGCGCATCGGCGCGCAACCGCGCCGGCGATGCCGGCGCCGGCCAGCGCAATGGCCTGTTCAATGGCGATGGCAGCGTGCGCGTGCCTGGCGGCGAAGGGCAGGGCAAGGCGCCGCCGCGCGGTGCGCCCGGCACCGAGACCGACAGCTGGTCGCGCGACCAGATCGCCAAGGCCGGTGAGTGGCTCAAGCGCCCGCCGTACGACTACAAGCCGACCTCGTTCGACAAGTACTGGCTGCCGAACGCGACGCTGCTGGAAGAGTGGGTGCGACGCGGCGTCAAGACCGTCAACATCCCGATTCCCGGCACCACCAGCAGCATTTCCTGCGTGGTTTCGATCCTGCAGCTGGGCGGCGGCTGCGGCATCACCGATCCGAACCTCAACGACCAGCCCGCCAGCGCACGCCCGCCGCCGGACGTGCCGTTCAAGCCGGGCCTGCAGGAAGACAACGGCAGCGTGAAGTAGGCGCCGAGCGCGTGCGCATTGCGCTGCTGCGGCATCCAGGCAGCCATGATTGCGGCATGGATGCGACAGCGATCCGCCGCATGCAGACGCCTGCATCCTGTAGGAGCGGCTTCAGCCGCGACAGAATCTATCGGTAACGCGTGTCGCGGCCGAAGCCGCTCCTACAGAAGAGCGGCTCGCCGCCGACATGCGGGCGATCACGCCCGATTCGGAAAGCGCGTGCACCCTCAGTCGATCTCGGCCGGCGCCATGAAGCCCGGCACCCGAAGCCGGCGCCGCCGCGTTTGCCGCGCGGACTGGCGGCAGGAAGCGGCGCCAGCGCTCGCGGTTACTTCAGGCCGTGCATGTCGCGCAGCTGGGTGGCGCGCGAACCGAAGTACGCCGCCAGATCGGCGACGTCCTGGTCGCTGAGCGGCGTCGCCTGCGGGGTCATCAGCGGATGCTGGCGATCGCCGGCGCGGTAGGCCTGTAGCGCATGGGCGATGTAGTCGCCGTACTGGCCGCCGAGCTTGGGGTAGGTCGGGTCGATCGGCGCGTTGCCGTCGGCACCGTGGCAGTCGATGCAGCTCTGCCCGGTGGCCTTGCCCTTGGCGTTGGCCAGCTTCTCGCCGGCGGCGACACGCCCGGTGGGCAGGCCGGCGGACGAGCCGGAGCCGTGCTCGCCACTGGCATGGCCGGCGTCGCCGGCGGACTGGCTGGTGGATTCAACCTGCGATTGCGAACATGCCCCCAACCACAGGGCAGCAAGCAGGACGATGGCGGGACGCAGTGCGTGCTCGGCTTTCGGCATGGGAAGGCTACTTGAGGGTGGTCAGGAAAGCGGCGATGTCGGCGATATCCTGGTCGGAGAAGCTTTCCGCCTGGGCCTGCATGGTCGGGTGCTTGCGCTTGCCGAGCCGGTATTCGGTCAGCGCCTGGGTCAGGTACTGCGCCGATTGGCCGCCGATCTTGGGAATGCGGTAGCTCGGATAGGCATTCTTGTAGCCGGTGACGCCGTGGCAGCCCTGACAGGTATAGGTCAGCAGCTTGCCGTTGGCGGCATTGCCGGCGGCGGGAGCAGCGGAGGCTGCCGGAGCCGGAGCGGTGGCTGGAGCGGGAGCGGCGGGCGCCGGCACGGTCTGCGCCGCTGCCGGGGTGATCCCGAGAGAAGCGAGTACGGCCAGAGCAAAACAAGCGGCTAGCGGCTGCGTGCGCATGGTTTCGTGGTCCGGAGGACGGGACTGGGGGTTCCGGCGTGGGGGAACACGGAACGACCCGAGTATAGCCTGGCCTTTCGCGGCTCCGAAACAGTCCCCTGTCTCCGCACATGGCACGGAGGGCGGGCACCATGACCTTTGGCTCATTCACCTTGGCGTCATCAGGTGATCTACTTACCTACAACACCATTCACGCCATCCACCAGGGACACGACGATGACGCGATATTCCACGCGCCGACGCACCGCCAGCTGCGCCGCCGCGCTGTTGATCACCTCCACGCTGCTGCTCGGCGGCTGCAAGCCGGCCGCCGGCGATGCCCAGGCCAAGCAGAAAGAGGCCGAGAAGGCGCCGGACGCGGTCCCGGTCGAGGTGGCCAATGTGACCCGCCGCGCGGTGGCGGCCAGCTACAGCGGCACCGCCGCGCTGGAGGCGCGCGCCGAATCGCAGGTGGTGGCCAAGACCTCCGGGGTGGCGCTGGCGGTGCTGGCCGAGGAGGGCCAGCAGGTCCGCGCCGGCCAGCCGCTGGTACGGCTGGACCCCGACCGCGCGCGATTGGCGGTGGCGCAGAGCGAGGCGCAGCTGCGCAAGCTGGAGAACAACTACCGGCGCTCGCAGCAGCTGGTCGGCCAGCAGCTGGTCAGCGCCGCCGATGTCGACCAGATCAAGTACGACCTGGCCAACGTGCGCGCGCAGCACCAGCTGGCGTCGCTGGAACTGTCCTACGCCACGGTGGTCGCGCCGATTTCCGGGGTGATCGCGTCGCGCTCGATCAAGACCGGCAACTTCGTGCAGATCAACACCCCGATCTTCCGCATCGTCGACGACTCGCGCCTGGAGGCCACGCTCAACGTGCCCGAGCGCGAGCTGGCCACGCTCAAGGCCGGGCAGCCGGTGACCCTGCTGGCCGATGCGCTGCCGGGCAAGCAGTACCTGGGCAGGGTCGACCGCATCGCGCCGGTGGTGGATTCGGGCAGCGGCACGTTCCGCGTGGTGTGCGCGTTCGAAGAGGGCGCAGAGGCGTTGCAGCCGGGCATGTTCGGGCGCATCCGCATCGACTACGACCAGCGCGCCGATGCGCTGGTGGTGCCGCGCCTGGCGCTGCTCGACGACGGCGAGCCGGCGGTGTTCAAGGTCGCTGCCGGCAAGGTGGCGCGGGTGCCGGTGACGCTGGGCTATTCCGAAGGTCCGTGGGTGGAGATCCGCGCCGGGCTGCAGCCCGGCGACCAAGTGGTCACCGCCGGCAAGGTGGCGCTGCGCGACGGTAGCCGCGTGCAGGTGATCGCGCCGCAGCGCGAGGCCGCCGGCACCGGCGGCGGTGCCGCGGTCGGAGCGCACTGATGACCAGCGCCGGTTCCGATCACGGCAGCGATCCGCACGAACACACGCCACCCGGCGTGCACGGCGGCGGGCTGGTCGAATTCGCCACGCGCCGCCGCGTCACCATCGCCATGGCCACGGTGACGCTGCTGCTGTTCGGCGTGATCGCGTTGAACAGCCTCAAGGTCAATCTGCTGCCCGACCTGAGCTATCCGACCCTGACCGTGCGCACCGAGTACACCGGTGCGGCGCCGTCGGAGATCGAGACGCTGGTGACCGAGCCGGTCGAGGAAGCGGTCGGCGTGGTCAAGAACCTGCGCAAGCTCAAGTCGGTGTCGCGCACCGGACAGAGCGACGTGGTGCTGGAGTTCGCCTGGGGCACCAACATGGACCAGGCCAGCCTGGAGGTGCGCGACAAGATGGAGGCGCTGGAGCTGCCGCTGGAAGCCAAGGCGCCGGTGCTGCTGCGCTTCAATCCGTCCACCGAACCGATCATGCGCCTGGTGCTGGCGAGCAAGGCGACGCCGGCCAGCGACGCCGACGCGGTGCGCGCGCTGACCCAGCTGCGCCGCTATGCCGACGAGGACCTGAAGAAGAAGCTGGAGCCGGTGGCAGGGGTGGCCGCGGTCAAGGTCGGCGGCGGCCTGGAGGACGAGATCCAGGTCGACATCGACCAGCAGCGCCTGGCGCAGCTGAGCCTGCCGATCGATAACGTCATCACCCGGCTCAAGGAAGAGAACATCAACATCTCCGGCGGGCGCCTGGAACAGGGCTCGCAGCGCTACCTGGTGCGCACCGTCAACCAGTTCGCCGACCTCGAGGAGATCCGCAACCTGCTGCTGACCACCCAGGGCGCCGGCAGCAACGCCGCCGACGCGGCGATGCAGCAGATGTACGCGATTGCCGCCTCCACCGGTTCGGAAGCGGCGCTGGCCGCCGCCTCGGCGGCGCAGAGCGCCTCGTCCAGTTCCACCACCACCATCGCCGGCGGCATGCCGGTGCGGTTGAAGGACGTGGCCGAGGTGCGGCAGGGCTACAAGGAGCGCGAGGCGATCATCCGCCTGGGCGGCAAGGAAGCGGTGGAGCTGGCGATCTACAAGGAAGGCGACGCCAACACCGTGTCCACCGCGGCATCGCTGCGCAAGCGCCTGGAGCAGCTGAAGACGCAGATCCCGCCCGACGTGGAGCTGACCACGCTGGAGGACCAGTCGCGCTTCATCGAGCACGCCATCGGCGACGTCAAGAAGGACGCGGTGATCGGCGGCCTGCTGGCGATCCTGATCATCTTCCTGTTCCTGCGCGATGGCTGGAGCACGTTCGTGATCAGCCTGTCGCTGCCGGTGTCGATTGTGGCCACGTTCTTCTTCATGGGCCAGCTCGGCTTGAGCTTGAACGTGATGTCGCTGGGCGGGCTGGCGCTGGCCACCGGCCTGGTGGTGGACGACTCGATCGTGGTGCTGGAAAGCATCGCCAAGGCGCGCGAGCGCGGCCTGAGCATCCTCGATGCGGCGATCGCCGGCACCCGCGAGGTGAGCATGGCGGTGGTCGCCTCGACCCTGACCACGATCGCGGTGTTCCTGCCGCTGGTGTTCGTCGAGGGCGTGGCCGGGCAGCTGTTCCGCGACCAGGCCTTGACCGTGGCGATCGCCATCGCGATCTCGCTGGTGGTGTCGATGACCCTGATCCCGATGCTGAGCTCGCTGAAGGGGCGCCCGCCGCTGGCGTTCCCGGCCGAGCCGGAGCAGCCGCAATGGCAGCCGCAGCGCGGCTGGCTCAAGCCGGTGGCGATGGGTCGGCGCGGCGCCGCGGCGGCGGTGCGCGGCAGTTTCTTCGGCGCGGCGTGGCTGGTGGTGCGGCTGTGGCGCGGCGGCGTGGCGGTGGTCGCGCCGGTGATGCGCAAGGCCAGCGACTTGGCGATGGCACCGTATGCGCGCGCCGAACGCGGCTATCTGCGGTTGCTGCCGGGCGCGCTGGTGCGGCCGTGGCTGGTGCTGGGCCTGGCCGCGCTGGCGTTCGCGGCGACGCTGGCGGTGGTGCCGATGCTCGGCGCCGACCTGATCCCGCAACTGGCGCAGGACCGCTTCGAGATGACGGTGAAGCTGCCGGCCGGCACGCCGTTGCGGCAGACCGATGCGCTGGTGCGCGAACTGCAGGAAAAACACGGCAAGGACGCCGGCGTGCAGGCGCTGTACGGGGTCAGCGGCAGCGGCACCCGGCTCGACGCCAGCCCCACCGAGAGCGGCGAGAACATCGGCAAGCTGACCATCGCCATGGCCGGCGGCGGCAGCGAGCAGTTCGAGGCGCAGCAGAGCGACCGGATGCGCGCGACGATGCGCAACCACCCGGGCGTGCAGGTCGGTTTCAGCCGCCCGGAGCTGTTCAGTTTCTCCACGCCGCTGGAAATCGAGCTGCGCGGGCAGGACCTGGAGACGATCCAGCACGCCGGGCAGAAGCTGACCGCGATGCTGCGCGGCAACGGCCACTACGCCGACGTCAAGTCGACGGTGGAAGAGGGCTTCCCGGAAATCCAGATCCGCTTCGATCAGGAGCGCGCCGGCGCGCTGGGCCTGACCACGCGGCAGATCGCCGATGTGGTGGTGAAGAAGGTGCGCGGCGACGTCGCCACCCGCTACAGCTTCCGCGACCGCAAGATCGACGTGCTGGTGCGCGCGCAGCAGAGCGACCGCGCCAGCGTCGACAGCATCCGCCGGCTGATCGTCAATCCGGGCAGCAGCCGGCCGGTGACGCTGGACGCGGTCGCCGACGTGGTCGCCACCACCGGTCCCAGCGAGATCCACCGCGCCGACCAGATCCGCGTGGCGATCGTGTCGGCCAACCTGCGCGACATCGACCTGGGCGGCGCGGTGCGCGAGGTGCAGGACATGGTCGCGCGCGAGCCGCTTGGCGCCGGCGTCGGCATGCACATCGGCGGCCAGGGCGAGGAGCTGGCGCAGTCGGCCAAGTCGCTGCTGTTCGCGTTCGGCCTGGCGATCTTCCTGGTGTACCTGGTGATGGCCTCGCAGTTCGAATCGCTGCTGCACCCGTTCGTGATCCTGTTCACCATCCCGCTGGCGATGGTCGGCGCGGTGCTGGCGCTGCTGCTGAGCGGCAAGCCGGTGTCGGTGGTGGTGTTCATCGGCCTGATCCTGCTGGTCGGGCTGGTGACCAAGAACGCGATCATCCTGATCGACAAGGTCAACCAGCTGCGCGAGGAGGGCGTGGCCAAGCGTGAGGCGCTGATCGAAGGCGCGCGCTCGCGGCTGCGGCCGATCATCATGACCACGCTGTGCACGCTGTTCGGCTTCCTGCCGCTGGCGGTGGCGGCGGGCGAGGGCGCCGAGGTGCGCGCGCCGATGGCGATCACCGTGATCGGCGGCCTGCTGGTGTCCACGCTGCTGACCCTGGTGGTGATCCCGGTGGTCTACGACCGCCTGGACCGCCGCGCCGACGGCTACTACGCCGAGCGCGGCCAGCGCGCGCGCAAGCGCCTGCAGGGCCTCGCCGGCAGCGCCGGCACCGACGCGGGCGAACCGGCATGAGCGTCGCCGAGTTCAGCATCCGCCGTCCGATCACCACCATCATGTGCTTCGTGTCGTTGGTGGTGGTCGGCCTGATCGCCGCGTTCCGGCTGCCGCTGGAGGCGCTGCCGGACATCTCCGCGCCGTTCCTGTTCGTGCAGTTGCCGTACAGCGGCTCGACCCCGGACGAGGTCGAGCGCAACCTGGTGCGGCCGACCGAGGAAGCGCTGGCGACGATGACCGGGATCAAGCGCATGCGCTCGACCGCCACCGCCGACGGCGCCAACATCTTCATCGAGTTCTCCGACTGGGACCGCGACATCGCCATCGCCGCGTCCGACGCGCGCGAGCGCATCGACGCGATCCGCGCCGACCTGCCCACCGACCTGCAGCGCTACCACGTGTTCAAGTGGTCCAGCAGCGACGAACCGGTGCTGAAAGTGCGCCTGGCCGGCGCGGCCGACCTGACCGGTGCCTACGACATGCTCGACCGCGAGTTCAAGCGGCGCCTGGAACGCATCCCCGGCGTGGCCAAGGTGGAGGTGTCCGGCGCGCCGCCGAACGAGGTCGAGATCGCGATCGCGCCGGACCGGCTCGGCGCGCACAACCTCAGCCTCAACGACCTCAGCGAGCGCCTGGGCAAGCTCAATTTCTCGCTGTCGGCCGGGCAGATCGACGACCACGGCCAGCGCCTGCGGGTGCAGCCGGTCGGCGAACTGCGCGACCTGCAGGAACTGCGCGACCTGGTCATCGACAACAAGGGCCTGCGCCTGGGCGACATCGCCGACATCCGGCTCAAGCCGACCCGGATGAACTACGGCCGGCGCCTGGACGGGCGCCCGGCGGTGGGCCTGGACGTGTACAAGGAGCGCAGCGCCAACCTGGTCGAGGTGTCGCGCGCGGTGCTGGCCGAGGTCGAACAGATCCGCACCCAGCCGGCGCTCAGCGACGTGCAGGTCAAGGTCATCGACAACCAGGGCAAGGCGGTGACCTCATCGCTGACGGAGCTGGCCGAGGCCGGCGCGGTCGGCCTGCTGTTGTCGGTGACGGTGCTGTTCTTCTTCCTGCGCCACTGGCCGTCGACGCTGATGGTGACGCTGGCGATCCCGATCTGCTTCACCATCACCCTGGGCTTCATGTATTTCGCCGGGGTGACCCTCAACATCCTGACCATGATGGGCCTGCTGCTGGCGGTGGGCATGCTGGTGGACAACGCGGTGGTGGTGGTGGAGAGCATCTACCAGGAACGCGAGCGCATGCCCGAGCAGCCGCAGCTGGCCTCGATCATCGGCACCCGCAACGTCGCCATCGCGCTGTCGGCCGGCACCCTGTGCCACTGCATCGTGTTCGTGCCGAACCTGTTCGGCGAGACCAACAACATCAGCATCTTCATGGCGCAGATCGCGATCACCATCTCGGTGTCGCTGCTGGCCTCGTGGCTGGTGGCGGTGAGCCTGATCCCGATGCTGTCCGCGCGCATGCGCACGCCGGCGCTGGTGCGCTCCGAGCGCGGCTTGATCCCGCGCCTGCAGCGCCGCTACGCGCGCGTGCTCAGCTGGTCGCTGGCCCATCGCGGCTGGAGCGTCGCCGCGATCGCGCTGATCACCGCGCTCAGCGTGATCCCGATGATGCAGACCAAGAAGGACATGTTCGGCGGCGATGGCGGCGAGCAGATCTTCATCAGCTACGCGTGGAAGGGCTCGTACACGCGCGAGCAGCTGTCCGAGGAAGTGGCCAAGCTGGAACGCTTCATCGACGCGCGCCGCCAGCGCTACCACGTCACACAGGTGTATTCGTGGTTCAGCGAGATCGAGGGCAGCAGCACCACGCTGACCGTGGACCTGAAGCAGGTGCGCGACCTGCCGGCGTTGATCGAACAGATCCGCAAGGAACTGCCGCGCTCGGCGTTGACCGACTACAGCGTCGGCAGCAACGGCAACGGGCAGGGCGGCGGCAGCGGCGCGCAGAGCGTGCAGGTGCAACTGGTCGGCGATTCCACCCAGGCGCTGCGCGCGATCGCCGACGACGTGGTACCGCTGCTGGCGCGGCGCAAGGAACTGCGCGACGTGCGCGTGGACACCGGCGACCGCACCACCGAACTGGCGGTGCGGGTGGACCGCGAACGCGCTGCGGCGTTCGGCTTCAATGCCGAGCAGGTCGCCAGCTTCGTCGGCCTGGCGTTGCGCGGCGCCTCGCTGCGCGAGTTCCGCCGTGGCGACAACGAGGTGCCGGTGTGGGTCCGCTTCGCCGGCGCCGAGGAGACCACACCCGAGGACCTGGACAGCTTCAACGTGCGCACCCAGGACGGGCGCAGCGTGCCACTGCTGAGCCTGGTCGACGTGCAGACGCGGCCGGCGGCGACCCAGATCGGGCGCACCAACCGCCAGACCACGCTGACCATCACCGCCAATCTCGGGCTCAAGGTCACCCCGCCGGAGGCCAAGCAGGCGATGGAGGAGACGCTGAAGGGCGTCAGCTTCCCGGCCGGCTACCACTACAGCTTCGACGGCGCCGACGGCCAGGACGACGACCAGGCCGGGCAGCAGATGATGTTCAACCTGCTGATCGCGCTGCTGATGATCTACGTGGTGATGGCGGCGGTGTTCGAATCGCTGCTGTTCCCGGCGGCGATCATGAGCGGGGTGCTGTTCTCGATCTTCGGCGTGTTCTGGCTGTTCTGGCTCACCGGCACCAACTTCGGGATCATGGCCTTCATCGGCATCCTGGTGCTGATGGGCGTGGTGGTGAACAACGGCATCGTGATGATCGAGCACATCAACAA
Source organism: Xanthomonas sp. CFBP 8443 (assembly GCF_025666195.1). Taxonomy (NCBI): domain Bacteria; kingdom Pseudomonadati; phylum Pseudomonadota; class Gammaproteobacteria; order Lysobacterales; family Lysobacteraceae; genus Xanthomonas; species Xanthomonas sp. CFBP 8443. Next base: position 2,829,081 of record NZ_CP102592.1, on the reverse strand, counting down.
CCTGCGCCGGCGCGGCCTCGGCCGCACCGAGGCGCTGGTGGAAGGCTCGCGCGAGCGGCTGCGGCCGATCATGATGACGATGGGCACCGCGATCCTGGCGATGGTGCCGATCTCGCTGACCACCACGCAGATGTTCGGCGACGGCCCGGCCTACTACCCGATGGCGCGCGCGATCGCCGGCGGCCTGGCCTTCTCGACCGTGGTCAGTCTGCTGTTCCTGCCGACCATCTACGCGATCCTGGACGACCTCAGCGGTGGCGTGACGCAGTTGGTGCGCCGCGCGCGCGGCGGCCGCGGCGTGGCGGCGCCGTCGGTGTCCTGACCAGGGGAGCGGGCCACGCGCCGGAATGGCCGGCGCGCTTGGCGCCTGCTGCGTCGCGCGGAACGACTTGTGGGAGGGGCTTCAGCCCCGACGCCTTATCGATCACGCGTCGGGGCTGAAGCCCCTCCCACAATGTTCAACGACATGGCGGCCATGCGATGAGGCGGGGCGCATGGCCCTGCCGCCGCGGTGCGCTCAACCAGCCAGCTTGCCGAAGATGCGAAAACCCGCCAGCCACACGCCGACCATGCTGCCCAGATTGGTCAGCAGGAAGGTCAGCACCACCCGCGAGACGCGGTTGCGGTACCAGCCGCGCAGGTTCTGCGCGTCGTCGCGCAGCGCCAGGAAGTCGCCGTAGGCCGGCTTGCGCATGTGCACCTCGACCAGCGCGCTGAACGCGCCGGCCGGCACCCCGGGACGGAATGGCTTCAGCGGCGCGGCGATGGCGCCGGCGACGATGCTCAGCGGATGGCCGCCGGCCAGCAGGCAGCCCAGCCCGGCCAGGCCGCCGGTGAACAGCACCCACTGCAGCAGCAGGTCGGTGCCCAGCGCGAAGCCGCCGCGCCAGTAGCCCCAGGCGACGCCGCCCAGCACCAGTGCGGTCAGGGTCAGGGTGATCCACGGAATCTTCTTCTTGGTCGGCACGTCTTCCAGTGCCTTGCGCAGCGCTGCCGGATCGTCCTGGTCGTCCTGCAGGTGCCTGGCCAGGCCGGCCAGATGGCCGGCGCCGACCACCGCCAGCACCTCGCGGATGCCGCCGGCGCGCGCGGCGTCGACGAAATCCGGGGCCGCGATCGGCGTCTGGCTGGGCGCGGTCCGCTGCGCGTGTTCCTCGCGCAGGCGCGTGGCCATGTAGCGGTCGCGTTCGGCGATGATGGTGTCGTACAGCGCCGGGCTTTCGCTGGCGAAGTCGCCGAAGCTGGCTTCGAGCATGTCGCCCTGCTTGAGCTTCTCGATCTCCGCCTCGCCGACCTCGTCGGAGGCGAACAGGCCGCCGAGCAGGCCGCTGCCGAGCTTGAGCTTGCCGAAGAAACCGAGCCGGCCGGAGGCGCGCTTGAAGGTCAGCCCGACCTCGCGGTCGATCAGGTACACCGGCAGTTGCCGTTCGCGCGCCAGCAGCACCGCGCGCTTGAGCTCGGCGCCGGGCTCGATGCCCAACTGCTCGGCCAGGCGCCGCTGGTAGGCCGCCAGCGCCAGGTTCGCCGCGAACAAGGCCACGCGGCCCTTGCGGATCACCTGCACCAGGTCCAGCTTGGTCAGCGCATCCGGGTCGGTCAGCGCCTGCAGCCGTTGCGGGTCCAGTTCGACCGCGACCGCATCGAAACGGCCGCTGTCGATCGCCCGTTCCACCGCGGCGACGCTGGCCAGCGAGACGTGGGCGGTGCCGAGCAGGGTATAGCGCACGCCATCGCGTTCGACGATGCGGTACGGCTGGCCGGCGAACAACGCGTCGTCGCCGGCCTGGGAAAGTTCGTTCATTCCATCACTCATCGAAGGGCGCCTCATCGGCGCCGGGGCCCAGCGGGCGTTGCATCTGTAGCGTGTCCAGCCAGCGCCCGTGCTTGCGGCCGAGCCCACGGAACACGCCGACCGGCCTGAAGCCGAAACGCTGGTGCAGGCGGATCGAAGCGTGGTTGCTCGACTCGCCGATCACCGCCACCATCTGCCGGAAACCGCGCGCCTCGCAGGCCGCGATCAGCGCCTGCAGCAGCGCAGAACCGACACCGCGGCCGTGCAGCGCCGGGTCCACGTAGACGGTGTTCTCCACGGTCCAGCGGTAGGCGACGCGGGCCCGGTAGCTGCTCGCGTAGGCGTAGCCGGCCAGGCGGCCGTCGGCGGCATGCGCGACCAGATAGGGATAGCCGCGCGCGATCACGTCCTGCATGCGCCGCAGCATCTCGGCCTGGTCCGGCGCGTCGTACTCGTAGGTATTGACCTGGCTGCGCACCTCTTCGGCGTACAGCGCGGTGATCGCGGGGATATCGGCGGCCTCGGCGGCGCGCAGCTGCAGGTCGTCCAAGGCGGTGGCGGCTCAGTCGATGTAGCGCTTCAGCAGGTCGCCGTAGGCGTCGATGCGGCGGTCGCGCAGGAACGGCCAGATCCGCCGCACGTGCTCGCTGCGCTGCAGGTCCACGTCGCACACCAGCACGGTCGGCTCGGCGCCGGCCTCGGCGATGAACTCGCCCTGCGGGCCGAGCACGTGGCTGTTGCCCCAGAACTGGATGCCGGCGGCGCCGACCACGCCATCGGCGGCCAGCGGCGAGGCTTCGTGGCCGACCCGGTTGCAGCTGAGCACCGGCACGCCGTTGGCCACGGCATGGCCGCGATGGCTGAGGATCCAGGCATCGCGCTGGCGCTCCTGCTCGGCCTGCTCGTCGCTGGGGTCCCAGCCGATCGCGGTCGGGTACAGCAGCAGTTCGGCGCCGGCCAGGGCCATCAGCCGCGCCGCTTCCGGATACCACTGGTCCCAGCACACCAGCACGCCCAGGCGCCCCACCGAGGTCTGGATCGGGGTGAAGCCGAGATCGCCCGGGGTGAAATAGAACTTCTCGTAGAAGCCCGGATCGTCCGGGATATGCATCTTGCGGTACTTGCCGAGCAGGCGGCCGTCCTTCTCGAACACCACCGCGGTGTTGTGGTACAGACCGGCGGCGCGGCGCTCGAACAGCGAGGCGACCAGCACCACACCGTGACGCTTGGCCAGCGCGCCCAGGCGCTCGGTGCTGGGACCGGGAATCGGCTCGGCCAGGTCGAACTCGTCCACCGACTCGTGCTGGCAGAAATACGCGCCGTTGTGCAGTTCCTGCAGCAGCACCAGTTGCGCGCCCTGCGCCGCGGCCTCGGCCACGCGCGATTCGATGACCGCCAGATTCGCCGCGGCGTCGCCATGGTTGCGCTCCTGGATCAGCGCGACGGAAAGAGTGTTTCGGCTCATTGCGGGAAGTGATGATGGGCGAAAGCGGGAATGGTAGCGCGGATGGCGCCGCGGCAGGTTCCCGGCAGATGAATGCCGCGTTGGGCGCTTGAAGACGGTTCTAGGCGAAGCGGAGCGGGGCGCAAGCGGCGTCCGTCGCTCGTGAGGCCGGCAGGCATGACGTCGGCGCCGCTACTGCCGGCGCGGCGCCGGATCGAAGACCTGGCACGGTGGCACGGCGGTTCCCGGGGCAATGCGGGTAACGGACGTTTCGGCGAGGCCGCGCCCGTTCCGGTCGCGGCACGGACCCGCCGAAGCGTCAGGCGGCCAGGATGCCCTCGGGCAACTGCATGGTGATGCAGTGCAGGCTGCCGTTCTGCCAGATCAGCGCGCGGCACGGAATCGGCACGATCTCGTGGCGCGGGAACGCCTGCGCCATCACCGCCTGCGCCTGCGCATCGGCGGCATCGCCATAGGCCGGCATCAGCACCGCGCCGTTGACGATCAGGAAGTTGGCGTAGGACGCGGCCAGGCGCCGGCCGTGGTCGAGCACCGGCTGCGCCCACGGCAGCGGGAACAGCCGATATGGGCGGCCGTCGGCGGTGCGCAGCGCGGCCAGTTCGGCGCCCATCGCCTGCAGTTCGGTGTAATGCGAATCGCCGGCGTCGTCGCAGGCCTGGTAGACGATCGCGTCCTCGCTGGCGAAGCGGGCGAGGGTGTCGATATGCGCGTCGGTGTCGTCGCCTTCCAGATAGCCGTGGTCCAGCCACAGCACCCGCTGCTGCGCCAGCCAGTCGGCCAGGTCATGGCTCAACGATTCGCGCGAGCGCTGCGGATGGCGTTCGTGCAGGCACTGCCAGGTGGTCAGCAGGGTGCCGGCGCCGTCGCTGTCGATCGCGCCGCCTTCCAGTGCGAAGTCGATGCTGCGCACATCGCTATCCGCAAACAGCTGCTGCGCCGCAAGCGCGCTCACCAGTTGGTCGTCGCGGCTGGCCTGGAACTTGCCGCCCCAACCGGTGAAGCGGAAGTCCAGCAGCTGGAAACCGCCGTCCTCGCGGGCCAGGGTGATCGGACCGGAGTCGCGCAGCCAGGTGTCGTCGTACTCGGCCTCGACGAACCGCACGCGCTGCATGTCCACCCGCGCCGAGCGCAGCCGCGCCTCGGCGTAGATCTGCAGGTCGGCATCGGCGACGCAGATCAGCACGCGCTGGTAGCGCACGATCGCCGCGACCAGCGCGATATAGGTCTCCTCGACCTCGGCCAGGCGCTCGGCCCAGTCGGTGCCGGCATGCGGCCAGGCGATCAGGATGGCGGACTGGGGCTCCCATTCCGCGGGAAGACGAAGGCGATCAGTCATTGCAACCACTACTCAGGTCATGCCAAAGCCGAGGCTCAGGCTTTTCATTTGATCCCGCACATGGATGTGCGGCTCTTGCGAAGGACTCGCACAAACCGGGCTCCTGCGAGGGACTCGCGTATTTGAATCCCTGCACATGGATGTGCAGGCTCTTGCGAGGGACTCGCATCAACGAATGGCAGGCTTGGGCCCGACCTCGTTGGCGTCGGCCTTGTTGGCGACCACATCGACCACCTTGTGCTTTTCGAAGTACACGGTGAAGGCCGGATACACCCAACGGTTGATGGTCGGCCATTGCCGCTTCTGTCCGCCGCGCGGTTCCAGCTTCGACTGCGGGGCGCCGTAGCGCGCTTCGACCTCGCCCATGCTCAGGCCGCGCGTCGGCAGCGCCGCGACGGGTTCCTGCTTGACCCGCTCGACCAGCAGGGTCTCGGCGTGGGCGACGCCGGCAACGCCCAGAACGACCAGCAGCAATGCGGACAGACGGTGCTTCATCACGGTGTGCTCCCCAGAGGACGAACGGCGATTACAGCAAACTTCGACAACAAAAAACCGCCCGAAGGCGGCTTTTGTCGATGACCGGCAACCGTGCGCGCGGAGCCGCAGGGCGGGCCGTCGTCGGATCAGCGCTGGCGAGCCTTGAAACGCGGGTTCGACTTGCAGATCACGAAAACCTTGCCGCGGCGGCGGACCACCTTGCAGTCGCGGTGACGGGTCTTCGCCGACTTCAGGGAGGACAGGACTTTCATGGCACACCTCGGCGTAAACTTGTGGATTAGAAAAGGATACGGCGTGGCGAAACCACGTCGCTGGATCAGTAAGCCGGCGATTGTAGCCTGGTTTTCTTCATGGTTTCAACTGCTTGCGCCAGCGCGGCCGGCACCGGGGCTACAATGCGCCGCCCCCCGTCCAAGGAACCGCATGAACGACCCCGCTCCCGTCCTGACCATCGATGGCCCGTCCGGGGCCGGAAAAGGCACCGTCAGCCGCATCGTGGCCGCCAAGCTGGGCTGGCACTACCTGGATTCCGGGGCGCTGTACCGGGCCGTCGGGGTGGCCGCCAGCTGGGCCAACCTGGACATTTCCGACGCCGCGGCGCTGGTGCGCTGCACCTTCGACACCCGGGTGACCTTCGAGGACGTGGCCGGCGGCGGCCTGCGGGTCAGGATCAACGACGTCGACGCCACCGACGAGCTGCGGCTGGAGACGACCGGCGCGGTGGCCTCGGCGATCGCCGCGATCCCGGAGGTGCGCGCGGCGCTGAAGCAGCGCCAGCGCGCGTTCCGGCGCCTGCCGGGGCTGGTCGCCGACGGCCGCGACATGGGTACGGTGATTTTCCCGGACGCCCCGTACAAGGTGTTCCTGACCGCCAGTGCCGAGGAGCGCGCCATGCGCCGGCATAACCAGTTGAAGGAAAAAGGAGTTTCCGTTATATTCGACGACCTGCTGCGCGAGATCATGGCCCGCGACGCACGCGATGCCCAACGTTCGGTGGCGCCCTTGAAGCCGGCAGACGATGCCGTCCTCCTCGACACCACCGGCATGGACATCGACCACGTGGTCGGCCGCGTCCTGGAATTGCTGCCCGCCTGAGGGTCGCGCCGGGAATGGGTGGCAGCATGGTGCCGGTCCGGCGCCGTGGAGGCGAGTTGCACCGCAGTGGGCTTCACCGTAATGCCGCAATACCGTTGTTCCAAGCTCCGCCGCGCAATCCCGCGCTGCGGTTTTTCCCATTTCACACCCGGCCGCGGTTTGGGCCGACTAACAGGTGGGCAGTTCGCCGTTTCCAGAAGAAACGCACTGTCCGTGTGTCCACTAGAGTAATTTCAAAATGACCGAATCTTTTGCCGAACTGTTCGAAGCCAGCCAAAACAATCTGGCCAAGCTGAAGCCGGGCTCCATCGTCACCGGCGTCGTCGTGGAAGTCCGCGGCGACGTGGTGGTGATCAACGCCGGCCTGAAGTCCGAAGGCATCGTGCCGATCGAACAGTTCCGTAACGACGCTGGCGAGATCGACGTCGCCGAAGGCGACCTGGTCAAGGTCGCCCTCGACTCGCTCGAGAACGGCTTCGGCGAAACCGTGTTGTCGCGCGAGAAGGCCAAGCGCGCGATGGTGTGGGACGAGCTGGAAGAAGCGTTGGAAAAGAACGAGACCATCACCGGCCGCATCAGCGGCAAGGTCAAGGGTGGTTTCACCGTGGACATCAAGGATGTCCGCGCGTTCCTGCCGGGTTCGCTGGTCGATGTGCGCCCCGTGCGCGACCCGGCCTACCTGGAAGGCAAGGAGCTGGAGTTCAAGCTCATCAAGCTGGACCGCAAGCGCAACAACGTGGTGGTCTCGCGTCGTGCGGTGGTCGAGAGCGAGCACTCGGAAGAGCGCGAGCAGCTGATGGACAAGCTGCAGGAAGGCGCGATCCTGAAGGGCGTGGTCAAGAACCTGACCGACTACGGCGCGTTCGTGGACCTGGGCGGCATCGACGGCCTGCTGCACATCACCGACATGGCCTGGAAGCGCGTGCGCCATCCGTCCGAAGTCGTGAACGTCGGCGACGAGCTGGACGTGCGCGTGCTGAAGTTCGACCGCGAGCGCAACCGCGTTTCGCTGGGTCTGAAGCAGCTGGGCGAGGATCCGTGGGACAACATCGCGCGTCGCTACCCGGCCAACAGCCGCGTGTTCGGCAAGGTCTCCAACGTCACCGATTACGGCGCGTTCGTCGAGATCGAGCCGGGCGTGGAAGGCCTGGTGCACGTGTCGGAAATGGACTGGACCAACAAGAACGTCAACCCGTCCAAGGTCGTGCAGGTCGGCGACGAGGTCGAGGTCATGGTCCTGGACGTGGACGAGGAGCGTCGCCGCATCTCGCTGGGCATGAAGCAGGTCGCCGCCAATCCGTGGGAGACCTTCGCGGCCACCCACAAGAAGAACGACAAGGTGTCCGGCCAGATCAAGTCGATCACCGACTTCGGCATCTTCATCGGCCTGGACGGCGGCATCGACGGCCTGGTGCACCTGTCGGACATCAGCTGGAACACCACCGGCGAAGACATCGTGCGCAACTTCAAGAAGGGCGACACGCTGGAAGCGGTGGTGCTGGCGGTGGACCCGGAGCGCGAGCGCATCAGCCTGGGCGTCAAGCAGCTGGAGCAGGATCCGTTCGGCCAGTACATGGCGGCCAATCCGAAGGGTTCGAAGGTCGAGGGCGTGGTGCGTGAAGTGGACGCCAAGGGCGCCACCATCGACCTGGCCGACGGCATCGAGGGCTACGTCGCCGCGCGCGACATCGCCAACGAGCGCGTCGACGATGCGACCCAGCACCTGAAGGTCGGCGACAAGATCGAAGCCAAGTTCGTGGGCATGGACCGCAAGGGCCGCACCCTGCAGCTGTCGATCAAGGCCAAGGACGATGCCGAAATGCGCGAGGTGCTGGAGGAATACCAGTCCGCGTCGGGCGGCACCACCCAGCTGGGCGCGCTGCTGCGTGCGCAGTTGAACGGCAACAAGTCCGAGTAATCCGCCACACGCAGCGTTACTGGCACGGCCCGGTCATCCGGGCCGTGCCGGGTTGCGACCCCACCGCACGAATCCGTAATGACCAAGTCCGAACTGATCGAAATCCTGGCGCGCAAGCAGGCGCATCTGAAGTCGGACGACGTCGATCTGGCGGTGAAATCGCTATTGGAGATGATGGGCGGCGCGCTGTCCGGCGGCGACCGCATCGAGATCCGCGGTTTCGGCAGTTTTTCCCTGCATTACCGGCCGCCGCGCCTGGGACGCAATCCCAAGACCGGCGAATCCGTCGCGCTTCCCGGCAAGCATGTGCCGCACTTCAAGCCAGGCAAGGAATTGCGCGAGCGCGTCAGCGGCGTCGTTCCGGTCGAATCCGACACGCCCTGAGCCAACCGATGCCCTGACTCCGGGGTTTTTTCCGGAATCCCAGTCCGTTCGGCTAATCTAGCGTCTCCCGACGTTGGAGACCTTCATGAAAATTGCCCGTCTGCTGATATTGCTGGTGTTCCTGCTGGCCGGTCTGGTCATCGGATCGCTGAATTCGCAGCAGATCGTCGTCAGTTTCGGTTTCACCGACCTCCATACCACCTCCGGTATCGCCATCATCGTCTCGCTGTTCGCCGGCCTGGTGATCGGTGCGGCTCTGGTGCTGGCGGCGCTGGTGATCCCGCTGTACGCCAAGCTGCGCCGCGCCAACAAGGCCGCGGTCGCCGCTTCCGCGCCGGCCGTCGCGCCGGTACCGACCTACACCCAGCCCGTGGACGGACGCTGATCTTCGATGGACTTCCTGACCGAGTGGTTCTGGTTCTTCCTGTTCCTGCCGCTGGCAGCGCTGAGCGGATGGGTCATCGGCCGCCGCGGCGGCCAGCGCCATGGCGATACGCAGGTCAGCCGGCTTTCCAGCACGTATTTCCGCGGCCTGAACTACCTGCTCAACGAAGAGCCGGACAAGGCGATCGAGCTGTTCCTGCACATCGCCGAACTGGACAAGGAAACCTTCGAGACCCAGGTCGCGCTCGGCCACCTGTTCCGCCGGCGCGGTGAAGTCGATCGGGCGATCCGCCTGCACCAGGGCCTGGTGCAGCGCGCCGACCTGAGCGACCCGCAGCGCGTGCAGGCCTTGCTGGCACTGGGCGAGGACTACATGAAGTCCGGCCTGCTGGACCGCGCCGAGACCGTGTTCACCGAACTGGCGCAGATCGACCAGCGTGCGCCGCAGGCGCTCAAGCACCTGATCGGTATCTACCAGGCCGAGCGCGACTGGGAAAAGGCGATCGACAACGCCACCCGCTACGAGGAAGTGACCGGCGAGCCGATGGGCAAGCTGATCGCGCAGTTCGAATGCGAGCTGGCCGACCGCTACCGCGCATCCGGCACTTCCGAACTGGCGCGGGCCGCGATCGCGCGCGCCTACCAGGCCGACGCCACCTCGGTGCGCGCCGGCATCCTGGAAGGGCGCATCGACGTGGACGACGGCAACGACGAAGCCGCGATCCGCGCCTTCGAACGCGCCGCGCGCCACGACCCGGACTACCTGCCGGAGATCATGCCGGCGCTGATGGACTGCTACCGACGCGGCCACGATCTCAGCGGCGCACGCGCGTTCCTGTCGGAAATGACCGAGCACTACCGCGGCATCGCCCCGGTGCTGGCGCTGACCCGGCTGATGGAATCGCAGGAAGGCGTGTCCGCGGCGCGCGCCTACCTCGGCCGGCAATTGAAGGACCGGCCCTCGGTACGCGGCGAGTCGGCCTTGATCGACCTGACCCTGGCCGAAGGCGCCGATTCCACCGCCACCCTGCAGGACCTGAAGCACATCACCGACCAGTTGCTGGTGCGCAATCCCAGCTACCGCTGCACGCGCTGCGGCTTCGGCGCACGCACCCACCATTGGCAATGCCCGAGCTGCAAGGAGTGGGGCACGGTCAAGCCGCTGCTCAACTACGCGGTGGTGTAGGTGCCGGTTGCAGGTTGGGCGCTGCTCGCGGCGCTGGCGGCGTTCAGTGCGATCGGGACGTGGCTGTCGCGCCGCTACGCCCTCAAGCGCAACTTGCTGGACGCTCCCGGCGAGCGTCGCAGCCATACGGTGGCCACGCCGCGCGGCGGCGGTGTCGCGATCGTGGCGACGGTGCTGGCGGCCTGCGCCTATGCGGCCTCGCTCTGGCCGCAGCAGGGCGTGGCCATCGCGCTGTTCGCTGCCGGGCTGATGCTGGTCGCCGGCATCGGCTGGTGGGACGACCACCGCCCGCTGTCGGCCGCGCTGCGGCTGCTGGTGCACGCGGTCGCCGCCGGCCTGCTGGCTGCACTTGTCTACCGATTGCACCAAAACCCGTGGCTGGCCGCGCTGACCTGGTTGGCGACGATCTCGCTGATCAACATCTGGAACTTCATGGACGGCATCAACGGCCTGGCGACCAGCCAGGCGATGCTGGCGGCGCTGGGTTTTGCCGGGTTCCTGCCCGAACCGCTGCGCTGGGCGTGCCTGGTGTTGGTCGCGGCCTGCGCCGGCTTCTTGCCGTTCAACTATCCGCGGGCGCGGATCTTCCTCGGCGACGTCGGCAGCGGCGCGCTGGGCTATCTGCTCGCAGCGCTGTTCGCGCTGTGCAATGTCGCGACCGGGCTCACACCATGGTTGCTGCTGATACCGATATCGGCGTTTGCCATCGACGCCGGCTTCACGTTGTTGTCGCGCATGCTCGCCGGCGAACGTTGGTGGCAACCGCACGCGCAACATGTCTACCAACGTTGGGTCCACGCGGGCAGGAGCCATACGGTCGTGACCCTCGCCTATGCCCTGTTCAGCATTGTCGCGATTACAATTGCCTGGTTCGGTGGAACGTTGCAGACCGGGGGGCAGGTTGCATTGGCGCTTGGCTGGTATCTATCGGCAAGTGCGCTTTGGCTGACTTTGCGTAAGGGATTGCGCTGAACTCATATGGATAACTGATGCTTTCGATCCGCGACCGTTTAACCGAGATGTTCCCCAAGGCCTCCGTGGTCGTCCACGATCTGGCGATCGTCTGGATCTGCTGGCAGTTGCTGCATGCGGCGCGCTACACGATGCTGCCCGGCGAGCATCCGCTGCCGTTGTGGAACCTCAATACCGCCATCGTGCTGGCGGCGCAGGGCCTGGTGTTCTGGAAGGTCGGCCTGTATCGCGGGCTGTGGCGCTTCGCCAGCGTTCCTGACCTGTTGAACATCTTCAAGGCCAGCTTCTACGGCCTAGTCGCGATCGTGCTGGGGCTGGCCTACAGCCGCTTCGATTCCATTCCGCTGTCGGTGCTGATGGTGTATCCGTTCGCGCTGTCGGCGCTGCTGGGTGCGCCGCGGCTGCTGTACCGCGCCTGGAAGGATTACCAGATCGCGCATTCGGACGAGACCGCGCGGCGCGTGCTGATCGTCGGTGCCGGCCGTGCGGCCGAGGCGCTGGTGCGCGATCTGCGCCGCTCCGGCGCCTACCATCCGGTCGGGTTCGTCGACGATGCCGGCCATCTGCACGGCGCCAAGCTGCAGGGCCTGCCGATCCTGGGCCGGATCGACGAAGCCGGGGCGATCGCCAAGGAAACCGCGGCCAAGCTGCTGGTCATCGCGATCCCGTCGCTGGACGCGGCCGGCATGCAGCGGGTGGTGGCGATCTGCGAAAGCACCGGGCTGCCGTTCCGCACCGTGCCGCGCCTGCTCGACGTGCTCGAAGGCCACTATCTGCCGGGCGAACTGAAGGAGGTCGCGATCGAGGACCTGCTCGGGCGCAAGCCGGTGACCCCGGACTGGAAACTGATCAAGGGCTGGTTGTCCGGGCGCACGGTGATGGTGACCGGTGCCGGCGGGTCGATCGGTTCGGAACTGTGCCGGCAGTGCGCGCGCCATGGCGCACGCAAGGTCGTGCTGCTGGAGATCGACGAGCTGGCGCTGATCACCATCCACGCCGATCTGCACCGCACCTTTCCCGACCTGGAAATCGAGTGCGTGCTGGGCGACTGCGGCGATCCGGCGGTGACCCGCCATGCGATGCGCATCGCCGAGCCGGATGCGGTGTTCCATGCCGCGGCCTACAAGCAGGTGCCGCTGCTGGAGAAGCAGTTCCGCGAGGCGGTCCGCAACAACGTGCTGTCCACCGAGACCGTGGCCCGCGCCTGCGTCGCCGCCAAGGTCTCGACGTTCGTGTTCATCTCCACCGACAAGGCGGTCAATCCGGTCAACGTGCTCGGCGCGTCCAAGCGCTACGCGGAGATGGTGTGCCAGTCGCTGGACGACCAGACCGTGGGCACCCGTTTCGTCACCGTGCGCTTCGGCAATGTGCTGGATTCGGCCGGCAGCGTGGTCCCGCTGTTCCGCGAGCAGATCCGCCAGGGCGGCCCGGTCACGGTGACCGATCCGCAGGTGACCCGCTACTTCATGACCATTCCCGAGGCCTGCCAGCTGATCGTGCAGGCCGCTGCCTCGGCGTCGCACGGCGCGATCTACACGCTGGACATGGGCGAGCCGGTGCCGATCCGTCTGCTCGCCGAACAGATGATCCGCCTGGCCGGCAAGCAGCCCGGTCGCGACATCGCGATCGTCTACACCGGGCTGCGTCCGGGCGAGAAGCTGCACGAAACCCTGTTCTATGCCGACGAGAACTATCGTCCCACCTCGCACCCGAAGATCCTGGAAGCCGGCGCACGCAGCTTTTCGCGCGAAGACATCCTGCAGGGCCTGCAGCAATTGCGTGCGGCCGTGGCCGAGTACGACAGCGACGGCATCGAGAAAGTACTGCGCACGACCATGCCCGAATTCGCGCCGTTGCGACAACAGGCCAGTCACGATAGCTCCGCTACAATCGTTCCTTTCCCCGCACGCGAGGCCAGAAGGCTCTGATGAGCAAGAGAATCCGCAAGGCAGTTTTCCCGGTTGCAGGTCTGGGTACCCGCTTTCTTCCCGCCACCAAGACGGTGCCCAAGGAAATGCTGCCGATCATCGATCGGCCGCTGATCCAGTACGCCGTCGACGAGGCGATCGAGGCCGGTTGCGACACCCTGATCTTCGTCACCAACCGCTACAAGCACGCGGTTGCGGATTATTTCGACAAGGCCTACGAGCTGGAGCAGAAGCTCGAGCGCGCCGGCAAGGTCGAGCTGCTGGAAATGATTCGCAACGTGCTGCCCAAGGGCGTGCGCGCCGTCTTCGTGACCCAGGCCGAAGCGCTGGGCCTGGGCCATGCGGTGCTGTGCGCCAAGTCGGTGATCGGCGATGAACCGTTCGCCGTGCTGCTGCCGGACGACCTGATCTGGAACCGCGGGGCCGGCGCGCTCAAGCAGATGGCCGACCTCAACGAGGCCAGCGGCGCCAGCGTGATCGCTGTGGAGGACGTGCCGCACGAGAACACCGCCAGTTACGGCATCGTCGCCACCGACGCCTTCGACGGCCGCAAGGGCCGCATCGCGCAGATCGTCGAAAAGCCCAAGCCGGAAGACGCGCCCAGCGACCTGGCGGTGGTGGGGCGCTATGTGCTCAGTCCGAAGATCTTCGAACTGCTGGAAAGCACCGGCACCGGTGCCGGCGGCGAGATCCAGCTGACCGATGCCATCGCCGCGCTGCTGAAGAGCGAGCAGGTCGACGCCTATCGCTTCGAGGGAACCCGTTTCGATTGCGGCACCCACCTGGGCCTGGTCGAGGCGACCATCCGCTTCGCGCTGGAGAACAAGAAGCTGGCCAAGCCGGCGCGCGCGAAGCTCACGCAGATGCTGGCCGAAGACTGATCGAGCCTGCCGCCGCGCCCGCTTCGTTGCGGTGCGCGGCCGGAATCCTCGTGCCGGCAACGGAAAAGGCAGCCTCTCGGCTGCCTTTTCCGTTGCTGCGCCAGCCCTGCGAACGTCTTGCCGATCGGTGAAGCGGATCGGCAAACAGGCGGGGAACGACTAATCCGATGCCGCAGGCGGCAATGGCTGGATGGGTGGCGCGGGCGGGCTGCATTCTTACCCGCGCCACGCAACCCACCAGGGGTGATTGCCTTACAGCGCCTCGATGATGCCGGCCGCGCCCATGCCGGTGCCGATGCACATGGTGACCATGCCGTACTTCTGCTGGCGGCGGCGCAGGCCGTGCACCAGCGTGGCGGTGCGGATCGCACCGGTGGCGCCGAGCGGATGGCCGAGTGCGATCGCGCCGCCCAGCGGATTGACCTTGGACGGGTCCAGGCCGCTGTCGCGGATCACCGCCAGCGACTGCGCGGCGAAGGCTTCGTTGAGTTCGATCCAGTCGATCTGGTCCTTGCTCAGGCCGGCCTGCTTGAGCGCCTTGGGAATCGCCGCGATCGGGCCGATGCCCATCACTTCCGGACGCACGCCGGCGACCGAGAAGCTGACGAAGCGGGCGAGGGGGGTCAGGCCGTAGTCCTTGATCGCCTGCTCGGAGGCCAGCAGCACCGCACCGGCGCCGTCGCTCATCTGCGAGGAGTTGCCGGCGGTGACGCTGCCGCCGAACTGGCCGTTGCGGAACACCGGGCGCAGCTTGGCCAGGCCTTCGATCGAGCTGTCCGGGCGCGGACCTTCGTCGGTGTCGACCAGGCGCTTGCGCAGCGCGATGACGTTGCCGGCCAGGTCGGGCTGGTGCGACAGGATCTCGTACGGGGTGATCTCGTCGCGGAACTCGCCGGCGGCGATCGCGGCGATGGCCTTCTGGTGCGAAGCCAGCGCGAACGCGTCCTGGTCCTCGCGCGACACCTTCCATTCCTCGGCCACCTTCTCGGCGGTGATGCCCATGCCGTAGGCGATGGCCACGTGGTCGTCGGCGAACACGCTCGGCGACAGCGCGACCTTGTTGCCCATCATCGGCACCATCGACATCGACTCGGTGCCGCCGGCCAGCATCAGGTCGGCGTTGCCCAGGCGGATCTGGTCCGCGGCCAGCGCCACGGCCTGGATGCCGGAGGAGCAGAAGCGGTTGATGGTCTGCCCGGCCACCGAGTTCGGCAGCCCGGCCAGCAGCACGCCGATGCGCGCCACGTTCATGCCTTGCTCGCCCTCGGGCATCGCGCAGCCGATAATCGCATCGTCGATGCGCGAGGTGTCGATGCCCGGCGCCTGCGCGACCACCCCGCGCAGCACGTGCGCCAGCATGTCGTCCGGGCGGGTATTGCGGAACACGCCCTTGGGCGCCTTGCCGACCGGTGTGCGGGTGGCGGCGACGATGTAGGCGTCTTGGATTTGTCTGGTCATTTGGGGAGTCTCGAATGGCTGGAAGTTTGCTGGTTCGGGACCGGGGACCCGGGACCAGGGACCCGGAAAGTCAAAAGCGTCGCTCCGCTCCTGCCTTTCCGGGTCCCCGGTCCCTGGTCCCTGGTCCCGTCTTCAATCAGTTCCGCAAGGGTTTGCCCGTCTTCAGCATGTGCCCGATCCGCGCCTGGGTCTTTTCCTGCTGGGCCAGTTCGACGAAGTGCTTGCGCTCGAGCTTGAGCAGCCATTCCTCGTCGACCAGCGCGCCGCGATCGACTTCGCCGCCGCACAGCACGGTGGCGATGCGGGTGGCGATCTCGTAGTCGTATTCGCTGATGAAGCGGCCTTCCAGCATGTTGACCAGCAGCATCTTGAAGGTGGCGATGCCGACGTCGCCGGCGACCTGGATGCGCCGTGCCGGCAGCGGCGGGCGGTAGCCGCCTTCGGCCAGCGCGCGCGCTTCGGCCTTGGCGATGTACAGCGCCTCGTAGCTGTTGAACACGACCTTGTCGGTGCCGCGCAGCAGGCCCAGTTCCTTGGCGTTGACCGCCGAGGTGGAGACCTTGGCCATCGCCACGGTCTCGAAGGTCTTCTTCAGCTCGGCGAACACGTCGCCGCCCGGACCGGCCGCCTGCGAGGCGCGCACCGCGATTTCCTTCAGGCCGCCGCCGGCCGGCAGCAGGCCGACGCCGGCCTCGACCAGGCCGATGTAGCTTTCCAGCGCGGCCACGGTCTTGGCGCTGTGCATCTGGAACTCGCAGCCACCGCCCAGGGCCAGGCCGCGCACCGCCGCGACCACCGGCACCAGCGAATACTTGATGCGCTGGCTGGTGGCCTGGAAGTTGGCGACCATCGCCTCGAACGCATCGACCTTGCCGGCCTGCAGCAGGCCGAGCGCGCCGGCCAGGTCGGCGCCGGCGGAGAAGGGTTCCTTCTGCTGCCAGATCACCAGGCCCTTGAAGCCCTTCTCGGCGCGGCCCACCGCTTCCTGCAGGCCGTCGAGGACCTGGTCGGAGACGGTGTTCATCTTGGTCTTGAAGCTGACCACGGCGATGTCGTCGCCGTCGTGCCACAGGCGCAGACCGTCGTTCTCGAACACGGTCTCGCCCGGCGCGAACTTCTCGCCCAGCAGCGGATCGGGGAAGCGCTGGCGCTGGTACACCGGCAGCGCCGAGCGCGGCAGCTTGGCGTTGCGCGCCGGGCTGTAGCTGCCTTCGGCGGCGTGCACGCCGTCGCGACCGTCGAACACCCAGTCCGGCAGCGGCGCGCTGGACATGGTCTTGCCGGCGACGATGTCGTCGGCGATCCACTGCGCCACCTGCTTCCAGCCGGCGGCCTGCCAGGTCTCGAACGGACCCAGCGACCAGCCGTAGCCCCAGCGGATCGCCAGGTCCACGTCGCGTGCGGTTTCGGCGATGTCGGCCAGGTGATAGGCGCTGTAGTGGAACAGGTCGCGAAAGGTCGCCCACAGGAACTGCGCCTGCGGATGCTGGCTCTCGCGCAGCTTGGCGAACTTCTCGGCCGGGTTCTTGATCTTCAGGATCTCGACCACTTCCGGCGCCGCACCGCGGTCGGCCGGACGGTAATCCTGCTTCTCAAGGTCCAGCACCACGATGTCCTTGCCGACTTTGCGGAAGATGCCGGCGCCGACCTTCTGGCCGAGCGCGCCCTTGCCGATCAGCGCGTCCAGCCACTTCGGCGCAGCGAAGTACTGGTGCCACGGATCGTCGGGCAGGGTGTCGGCCATGGTCTTGATGACGTGGGCCATGGTGTCCAGGCCGACCACGTCGGAGGTGCGGTAGGTCGCCGACTTCGGCCGCCCGACCAGCGGGCCGGTCAGCGCGTCGACTTCGTCGAAGCCTAGGCCGGACTGCGCGGTGTGGTGGATGGTGGACAGGATCGAGAACACGCCGATGCGGTTGCCGATGAAATTCGGGGTGTCCTTGGCGTAGACCACGCCCTTGCCCAGAGTGGTGACCAGGAACGCTTCCAGGCCTTCCAGCACCGCCGCGTCGGTGCCCTTGGCCGGGATCAGCTCGGCCAGGTGCATGTAGCGCGGCGGGTTGAAGAAGTGCACGCCGCAGAAGCGGTGGCGCAGTTGCTCGGGCAGCACGTCGGACAGCTTGTTGATGCCCAGGCCGGAGGTGTTGGACGCCAGCACCGCGTGATCGGCCACGAACGGGGCGATCTTCTTGTACAGGTCCTGCTTCCAGTCCATGCGCTCGGCGATGGCTTCGATGATCAGGTCGCAGCCGCGCAGCTGCTCCAGGCCGGACTCGTAGTTGGCCGGGGTGATCGCCTCGGCCAGCGACGGGCTGGCCAGCGGCGCCGGGCTCAGCTTGGTCAGGTTGGCGATGGCCTTGAGCACGATGCCGTCGGGATGGCCATCCTTGGCGGGAAGGTCGAACAGGACGGTGTCGACGCCGGCGTTGGTCAGGTGCGCAGCGATCTGCGCGCCCATCACGCCCGCGCCCAGGACGGCAGCACGGCGGACTAGCAGGGGGTTGGACATAGCGATCAGCCTCTGTGGGTCAACGATTGCGGGTTCGGGTCTGGAAGCAGCGGGTGTGGCGAAACGGTTCTTTCGGATCAGGGCACGGCGCGGGCCAGGAAGCCCGCTTCGGCGAAACGGATCAGTTCGCGCGCGGCGTGGGCGCGGTGCGCGCCTTCGCTGACGCCGGCGGGGCGCTTGATCAGGCCGAAGTCGGCCATGGCGTAGGTCAGGGCACCGGCCAGGAAATCCAGGCGCCAATAGAGTTCTTCCTTGCTCAGCTCGGGCACGCAGACGGCGATGGCCTTGCCGAATTCGCGCAGTACATGGCCGTAGTGGTCGGACAGGAACTGGCGCAGGCTGTCGTTCTTCTCGGCGTAGGCGCGGGCGATCACGCGCACGAAGGCGCCGCCGCTCTGGCGGTCCTGGGCCATCGCCAGCGCCGGCTCCACGAACGCGGCCAGCACCGGGCCGAGCTGGCCCGGATGTTGGCGCTGGGCGGCTTCCAGCTGCGCCAGGCGCGCCGCGGTCATCTCGTCCATGCGCCGCCGGAACACCTCGTTGACCAGGTTTTCCTTGGAGCCGAAGTGGTAGTTCACCGCGGCGATGTTGACGTCGGCCTGGCTGGTCACCTGGCGCAGCGAGGTGCCGGTGAAGCCGTGCTGGGCGAACAGTTCCTCGGCCGCGCTGAGGATGCGGTCCTTGGTGGAGAAGTGCGCTTGCTTTGCCATGCGGCCGCCGGAATCAATCAAACGATTGTTTGAGTCTAGGCCTCGCCGCCGGGTGCGTCATGTTGCGGTGCAGCACGATTCAGCCGGCGCCCGTGCAAACCCCGCTGCGATTGGATAGAATTGTCCATCGCAATTCTGGCTAAGCCCGCGTTTTGACGCGGGTTTTTTTCATGCTAACCTCGGGCCGTCTAGTGGCCCGCCCAACGGAGAACTTCCCATGGCGCTGGAGCGCACCCTGTCCATCATCAAGCCCGATGCCGTCGCCAAGAACGTCATCGGCGAGATCTATTCCCGCTTCGAGAAGGCCGGCCTGAAGGTCGTGGCCGCCAAGTACAAGCAGCTGTCGCGCCGCGAGGCCGAGGGCTTCTACGCCGTGCACCGCGAGCGTCCGTTCTTCAACGCGCTGGTCGAGTTCATGATCTCCGGCCCGGTGATGATCCAGGCGCTGGAAGGCGAGAACGCCGTGGCCGCGCACCGCGACCTGCTCGGCGCCACCAACCCGAAGGATGCCGCGCCGGGCACCATCCGCGCCGATTTCGCCGACTCGATCGACGCCAACGCCGCGCACGGTTCCGATTCGGTCGAGAACGCCGCCAACGAAGTGGCGTATTTCTTCGCCGCCACCGAAGTGGTTTCGCGCTAAGAGGTCATCGTGAACGAGGTCGTCCACACTCCGTTGGCGCTCGCCGATCCGATCCGGACCGGCGCGGTAGCCAAGCAGAACCTGCTCGACCTCGATCGCGAGGGCCTGGAGCGTTTCTTCGCCGAGACCCTCGGCGAAGCGCGCTACCGCGCCCACCAGGTGATGAAGTGGATCCACCACCGCTACGTCACCGACTTCGACCAGATGACCGACCTCGGCAAGGCGCTGCGCGCCAAGCTGCAGCAGCATGCCGAGGTCGTCGTCCCCAACATCGTGTTCGACAAGCCGTCCACCGACGGGACCCACAAGTGGCTGCTGGCCATGGGCACCGACGGCAAGAACGCGATCGAGACCGTGTACATCCCCGACAAGGGCCGCGGCACGCTGTGCGTGTCGTCGCAGGTCGGCTGCGCGCTGAACTGCACGTTCTGTTCGACCGCCACCCAGGGCTTCAACCGCAACCTGTCCACCGCCGAGATCATCGGCCAGGTGTGGGTCGCGGCGCGGCACCTGGGCAACGTGCCGCACCAGCAGCGCCGTCTCACCAACGTGGTGATGATGGGCATGGGCGAGCCGCTGATGAATTTCGACAACGTCGTGCGCGCGATGAGCGTGATGCGCGACGACCTGGGCTACGGCCTGGCCAACAAGCGGGTGACGCTGTCGACCTCCGGCCTGGTGCCGATGATCGATCGCCTGTCCACCGAGAGCGACGTGTCGCTGGCGGTTTCGCTGCACGCGGCCGACGACGCGCTGCGCGAGACGCTGGTGCCGCTCAACAAGAAGTACCCGGTCGCCGAACTGATGGCCGCCTGCGCGCGCTACCTGCGCGCCAACAAGCGCCGCGAGTCGGTGACCTTCGAATACACGCTGATGAAGGGCATCAACGACCAGCCCGAGCACGCGCGGCAGCTGGCGCGGCTGATGCGCCAGTTCGACAATGCGGTGCAGGCCAAGGACGCGGGCAAGGTCAATCTGATCCCGTTCAATCCGTTCCCGGGCACGCGCTACGAGCGTTCCGGCGATACCGAGATCCGCGCGTTCCAGAAGATCCTGCTCGATGCGCAGGTGCTGACCATGGTGCGGCGCACGCGCGGCGACGACATCGATGCGGCATGCGGCCAGCTCAAGGGGCAGGTCATGGACCGCACGCGCCGCCAGGCCGACTTCCAGCGCGAGTTGCAGACGCGGGCGGACCGGGATGCGGCGGCCTAGCCATCCTCTGGCCATCGCCGGATTGAGCGTGGCGCTGCTGGCGCTGCTGGCGCTGTCGGCTTGCGCCGGGCGCAGCAGCACGCCGGGCAAGCTGCGCAGCGTCGAGCAGGTGGCGCCGGACTACGATTTCCGCGACGACGGTGCGGTCAAGGCGCGCTACGCGCTGCAGGAGCAGTTGGGCCTGGCCGGCAACCGGCTCAGCGGCGGCGATCTGGCCGGCGCCGAGGACCATGCGCGCAAGGCGTTGGCGCTGGCGCCGGATTCGGTGCAGGCGCAGACCTTGCTGGCCGTCGTCGCCGACCGCCGCGGCAATGCCGCCGCGGCCGGCGAGCACTACCGCAAGGCCGCCGAGCTGGCGCCGAACCGCGGCGAGACCTTGAACAACTACGGTGCCTGGCTATGCGCCAACGGCGCCGTCGCCGAATCGCTGCAATGGTTCGACCGCGCCCTGGCGGCGCCGGGCTACGCCACACCGGCGTCGGCCCTGGCCAATGCCGGCGGTTGCGCGCTGCAGATCGGCCAGCGCGAACGCGGCGCGCGCGACCTGCGCAAGGCGCTGGCGCTGGAGCCGGGCAATGCGTACGCGTTGGAAGCGATGGCGCGCGACGAAGCGGCGCAGGCGCGCTTTTTTCAGGCGCGCGCGTTCTCCGAACGGCGTTTGTCGGCTGCGCCGGCCACCGCATCCGTGTTACAACTTGCTATTCAGATTGAACAAGGGCTGGGCGACAGGGCTGCCGCCGGCCGTTACCAACAGCGGTTGCGCAAGGAGTTTCCCGACGCCGCGACCACGACTCCCGGGGCTAGTGCATTGTGATCAGCGATTCCAATCCGAACGCTTTCGACGGCGCCAAAGGTTGCGGACAACACCTCCGCGAAGCGCGCGAAGCGGCGGGCCTGAGCATCGACGACGTCGGTAGCCGCTTGCGCATGCCGGTGCACGTGGTCCGTGCGCTGGAAGAGGAGCAGTGGCAGCGCCTCGGCGCGCCGGTGTTCGTGCGCGGGCAGTTGCGCAGCTACGCGCGCCTGCTCAAGGTGGATCTGGAACCGCTGCTGGAGAGTGCGCACCTGGCGCCGGTGCAGCCGGTGGAGCTGATCAGCCACACCCATACGCCGCCGCTGCGGCGCATGCTCGAGAGCGCCACCCGGCGCCTGGTGTACGTGGTGATCACCGCCGGACTGGCGGTGCCGGTCTGGTATGCGACCCGCACCCATTTCGCCGAGGACGGCCCGAGCACCGCGTCGCTGGACGTGGTCCCGGCCGCCCCGGGCGACGTTGCACAGCCTGCGCCGTCCGGCCCAGGCAACCACGCCGCAGCCGCCGCGCCGGTCGACCGCGCCGCGCCCAGCGCCGCGCCATACATCGCCTCGCTGACCCCGCTGCCGCGCGTCTCCAGCGAAACCGAACGCGTCTCCGGCACGGCGCAAAAGCCTGGCCTGAGCCTGTCGTTCCAGGGCGACAGCTGGGTGCAGATCATCGCGGCCGACGGCACGCCGCTGGAAAAAGCCTTGCTGAAAGCGGGCGAGAAGCGCGACTACGCGCCGGGCCAGGTGAGCCGCATCGTGCTCGGCAATGCGTCGGCGGTCCAGGTTCAGCAATCCGGTAGTACCGTGGATCTGACCCCGTACAAGCGCGCGAACGTGGCCCGCTTTGCGGTATCCTCTGACGGTTCCGTGGTGCCAGCGTCCGAGTGACGGCGGCGCGGTTCCTCAATCTCAACATTCCATGTCCCGTCGTTGCGGCGGGGCGAGAGTACGCATGGCGATCGACGACCTGCTCGACGAGCACGAACAAAGCGAACGCGTCCGCACTTGGCTCAGGAAAAACGGCGCCGGCCTGATCGGCGGCATTGCCCTGGGCATCGGCGCGATCATTGGCTGGCAGTGGTGGACCAAGCAGCATTCCAGCGACCTGGCGCAGGCCAATGCCCGCTACGACGCCGTGCTCAAGAGCATCCAGGCCAATCAGTTGGACAAGGCGGGCAAGGACATGGCGGCGCTGCAGCAGGGCCCGGCCAACATCTATGCCGAGCTGGCCGCGTTGCGCCTGGCCAAGGCGCATGCCGACGCCGGCAAGTACGACCAGGCCCTGGCGACGCTGCGCGGGCTCAAGACCGAGGGCGAACTGAAGCTGCTGGTCGACCAGCGCGTGGCGCGGCTGCTGATCCAGACCGGCAAGAGCGACGAAGCGCTGAAGCTGCTGGCCTCGGCCGACGACAACCAGAGCCTGGAGATCCGCGGCGATGCGCTGATCGCGCAGGGCAAGCGCGATGCGGCACGCGATGCGTACGCCAAGTCGTTGACCACCCTGGACGTGGCGGCGCCGCAACGGCGACTGCTGGAAACGAAATTGATGGATGCGGGCGGCACCGTGCCGAATCCTGCGGAGCCGATCTGATGAAGGTAGTCATGTTCAAGCGCATCGCGACAGTCGCCCTGCTGGGTCTGGCGCTGTCCGGCTGCAGCACGGTCAAGGGCTGGTTCGCGGGCAAGGATGCGGCCGCCAAGAAGGCCGCCGAGCCGGCCGAGCTGGTCGATTTCAAGCCGTCGGTGAAGATCGCCAAGCTGTGGTCCACCGATGCCGGCAAGGGCGAGCAGCGCATCGGCGTGCGCCAGCATCCGGCGGTGGCAGACGGCAAGGTGTACCTGGCCGCGACCTCCGGTTCGGTCTACGCGCTGGACCTGCAGACCGGCAAGACGCTGTGGGAATACGACGCCAAGAAGGCGCGCAAGGAGCGTCTGTCGCAGGTCCAGGAGCAGCCGGAGAGCCAGGTCGAGGGCGAGTCCAGCAAGGGCCTGACCAAGGACGAGCGCGCCGCCTACAAGCAGCGCCTGCGCAACGAGAAGCAGCAGGCCAAGGAACGCAAGCGGCTGGAGAAGAACCGTCCGCTGCCGCGCTTCGCCGGCGGTCCTGGCGTGGGCGAGGGGCTGGTGGTGGTGGGTGGCCTGAATGGCGAAGTGGTCGCGCTCGACGCGGCCAGCGGCACCGAGAAGTGGCGCGCCAAGGTCCCCAACGAAGTGATCGCCGCGCCGGTGGTCTCGCAGAACATGGTGTTCGTGCGCAGCAACGACGGCCACGTCACCGCCTTCGATGCGGTCACCGGGCAGCAGCGCTGGTTCCACACGCAGGAACTGCCGACCCTGACCGTGCGCGGCAACGCGCCGGTGGTGTCCGGCCCGGGTGTGCTGTTCGTCGGCAACGACGACGGCACGCTGGCGGCGCTGGCGATGCAGGACGGGCGCGTGCTGTGGGAGCAGACCGTCGGCGTGCCGGAAGGCCGTACCGAGCTGGAGCGCATGTCCGACGTGGACGGCGCGCCGGTGCTGGACGGCACCACCCTGTACGCGGCCAGCTTCAAGAACCAGACCGTGGCGCTGGAAGGCCCGAGCGGGCGTCCGTTGTGGACCCGCGACCATGGCAGCGCCGGCGGTGTCGGCGTCAGTTCCAGCAGCGTGGTGGTGGCCGACAACGCCGGTTCGGTGTGGGCGCTGGACAAGGCCTCCGGCTCGGCGACCTGGTCGCAGCCGGCGCTGGCGCGGCGCTCGTTGACCGGCGTGGCGATCCAGGGCGACTACGCCGTGGTCGGCGACTACAAGGGTTATCTGCATTGGTTGAAGCTCGACAACGGCGAGATCGCCGCACGCGAGCGAGTGGGACGCAAGGCGCTGGTAGCGCAGCCGGTGGTAGCCGATGGCATCCTGCTGGTCCAGAACACGAAAGGCGACCTGACCGCGTTCCGGTTGGGTCAATAAAGGAAGGGAATTCGCGATGCTGCCGCTGGTCGCCCTGGTTGGACGGCCGAATGTCGGCAAGTCCACGCTGTTCAACGCGCTCACGCGCAGCCGCGACGCGTTGGTCCATGACCAGCCCGGCGTCACCCGCGATCGCAACTATGGGGTCTGCCGGCTGGAGCCGGAAACCCCGTTCGTGATCGTCGACACCGGCGGCATCTCCGGCGAGGAGGAAGGCCTGGCCGGCGCCACTGCGGACCAGGCACGCTCTGCCGCCGGTGAGGCGGACCTGGTGCTGTTCGTGGTCGACGGACGCGAGGGTTCGTCCTCGCTCGACGACGAGATCCTCGCCTGGCTGCGCAAGCTGGCGCGGCCGACGCTGTTGCTGATCAACAAGATCGACGGTACCGACGAGGATCAGGTCCGCGCCGAGTTCGCGCGCTATGGCCTGGGCGAGGCGATCGCGGTCTCCGCCGCGCATCGCCACGGCATCGACGACCTGCTCGAGGAAGTGCTGTCGCGCTTGCCGGAAGAGGGCGCCGGCGCGACGCTGGACACCGATCCCGCACGCATGCGCATCGCCTTCGTCGGCCGTCCCAACGTCGGCAAGTCGACGCTGGTCAACCGGCTGCTCGGCGAAGAGCGGATGATCGCCTCCGAAGTGCCGGGAACCACCCGCGACTCGATCGCGGTCGACCTGCAGCGCGACGACCGCCTGTACCGGCTGATCGACACCGCCGGCCTGCGCCGCCGCGGCCGGGTCGAGGAGGCGGTGGAGAAGTTCAGCGTGTTCAAGACGCTGCAGGCGATCGAGCAATGCGAGGTCGCGGTGCTGCTGCTCGACGCCACCGAAGGCGTTACCGACCAGGACGCCAGCGTGCTCGGTGCGATCCTGGACGCCGGCCGCGCCCTGGTGGTTGCCGTCAACAAGTGGGACGGGCTCACCGACTACCAGCGCGAGCAGGCCGAAGCCTTGCTGTCGCGCAAGCTCGGCTTCGTGCCCTGGGCCGAAGCGGTGCGGATCTCGGCCAAGCATGGCTCCGGCCTGCGCGAGCTGTTCCGCTCGATCCACAACGCGCATGCCTCGGCGACCCGTGTGTTCAGCACCAGCGAAGTCAACCAGGCGCTGGAAGTGGCCTACGAGACCAATCCGCCGCCGAGCATCCGCGGCCATGTCTCCAAGCTGCGCTACGTGCATCCGGGCGGCAGCAATCCGCCGACCTTCATCGTCCACGGCACGCGCCTGAAGGTGTTGCCGGAGTCGTACAAGCGCTACCTGGAAAACTTCTTCCGCAAGCGCTTCAAGCTGGTCGGCACGCCGGTGCGCTTCATGTTCCGCGAAGGCGCCAATCCGTACGAAGGCAAGAAGAACGTGCTGACCGAGCGCCAGGTCGCCAAGAAGCGGCGCCTGATGAAGCACGTCCGCGGCAAGTAGCCGAATGGACGCGCGGCGCGAGGTCACGCTGGGGATCCTGGCCGGCGGCCGCGCGCAACGCCTGGGCGGCCGCGACAAGGCCTGGCTGCAACGCGACGGGCAACCGCTGGTGCTGGGCCTGGCGCAGGCGCTGGCGCCGTCGGTGGCGGCGGTGCTGGTCAGCGCAAACCGCATGCTGCCGCGCTATGCCGCCGCCGGATTGCGCGCGGTGCCCGATCGGCTCGTCGCGCCCGCGGGCGCCGAACGTTCGCTGGGGCCGATCGCCGGCCTGGATGCCTTGGCCGCAGTCTGCGCGACGCCCTGGCTGCTGACCCTGCCGGTGGACCTGTGCCGGTTGCCGCCGGCATTGCTGGCCAAGCTGATCGCCGCCAGCGGCCCCGGTGCCGGCGCCTATGCCGAGGACGACGACGGCGTGCAGCCGCTGGTGGCGCTGTATCGCCTCGACGCGTTGCGTCCCGCACTGGCAGCGGCGCTGACGACCGCGCGCTACGCACCGAGCGTCCTGCAACAGCGGTTGGCAATGGTTCGCGTACGCCTGCCCGGGGTGAGGCTCGGCAACCTCAACACGCCGCAGGATCTGCACGCAGCAGGTATCCTGCCGGCGCCATGAACGACTATCCCACCCGCATCGCCTATTCCGAGGCGCTGGCCATCGTCGCCGCCGTCGCCCAGTCGCGACCGTTGCCGGCCGAACGCCTGGCGCTGCCGCGCGCCGACGGCCGCATCCTGCTCGCGCCGCTGGACGCGCCGATCGACCTGCCGCCGTTCGCCAACAGCGCGATGGACGGTTTCGCGCTGCGTCACGCCGATCTGGATCCGGATGCGCCGAGCCTGCTGCGCCTGGCCGGCGAGCAGTTCGCCGGCGAGGACCTGCGGCAGGCGATCGGCGCCGGCGAGTGCCTGCGCATCACCACCGGTGCGCCGCTGCCGGCCGGTGCCGATACGGTGGTGATCAAGGAGAACGTGATCGAGCGCGACGGCCAGGTGCAGGTGCCGGCCGCACTCGTCGCCGGCGCGCACGTGCGCATGCGCGGAGAGGACGTGCGCGCCGGCGAGCGCGTGCTCGAGGCCGGCGTGGCGCTGACGCCGTCGCGGATCGGCCTGGCCGCCGCGCTCGGCGTGGCGCAATTGGCGGTAGCGTCGCGGCCGACGGTGGCGGTGTTCGCCACCGGCGACGAACTGGTCGAGCCGGGCATGCCGCTCAAGCCCGGGCAGATCTACAACAGCAACCGCGACATGCTGATGGCGCAGCTGCGCCTGCTCGGCCTGGAGCCGACCGCGTGGCCGACGCTGCCGGACGATCCGCAGCGGATCGAACGCATGCTGAGCGATGCCGCCTCGGCGTTCGACGTGGTGCTGACCTGCGGCGGCGTGTCCGCCGGCGAAAAAGACTACCTGCCGCGGCTGCTGGCCGAGCGCGGCCGCATCCATTTCTGGAAGGTGCGGATGCGCCCGGGCATGCCGCTGCTGTTCGGCGAGCTGGACCGTGCGCTGTTCCTGGGCCTGCCCGGCAATCCGGTGTCGGTGCTGGCCACCTTCCTGGCGATCGGGCGGCCGTTGCTGGACGCGCTGCAACAGCGCGCCGAGCCGCGCCCGCAATGGCGCGCGCGGCTGGCCTCGGGCTGGAACAAGCGCCACGACCGCCTGGAATTCCTGCGCGGACGCATGCGCTGCGACGCGCACGGCCAGCTGTGGGTGGAGCCGAACCCGGCCGACGGTTCGCATCGCCTGCGCGGCGCCGCCGACAGTGACGTGCTGCTGCGCCTGGACGAGGGCGCGCGCCAGTTCGAGGCCGGCGAAGTGGTCGAGGTGTTCGCGTACTGAGTCACGTGTGCGGTCGCCGGGCAGGTGAGCGCGTCAGATCGAGCGCGGGCTGTGGAGCGTCGCGCTACCTGAGTGACCGGCTGGCGACCTGTCGCTCTGGTGCGATCGAGATAGGCCGAGTCGCTCGATGTCGGCGAAGTGGTCGAAGTGTTCGCGTATTGAGCCGCGCGTTTGGTTACCCGGCAGGTGAGCGCGTCAGGACGAGTGAGGGCTGCGGAATGTCGTGCAGCCTACGCTGGCGGATTGGCTGCCTGCCACTCTGGTGCGATTGAGATAGGTGCGCCGCTTCGATGCTGGCGAGTGGTCGAGGTGTTCGCGTATTCGTTCCGCCGTGGGCCCGTGGGCCGCCGAAAGGCGCACGGCGGGTCGCGCGCGTGAGCAGGCGTTGCGCCGACCGGCCCCGGCCGCTGTGCTGCGGCCTGGGCACCTCGAGGCGATCGAGATGCGCCATGCAGCGCTTGGGTGAGGCGGAGCAGGGAAGGGCGAGGCGGCTTCCGCCCATCGGCCCACGCACGATGCGCTCCCGGACGTCCTGGCGCGAACGACGCGCCGCCGGTTTGCGCCGATAATGGGCGCATGAGCATCAGCGAACTGACCCCGCAGCAGGCCCGTGCGCGCATCGCCCAGGGCGCGCGGTTGATCGACGTGCGCGAGGAACACGAGCGCGCATCCGGCATGGCCGAGGACGCGCTCGGCGTGGCCCGCGCGCAACTGCAGGACGACCCGGCCGCGCATCTGGGCGCGGCCGACGCCGAGGTGATCCTGATCTGCCAGAGCGGCAAGCGTTCGCACGAGGCGGCGCTGTTCCTGCAGCGGGCCGGATATTCGAGAATCGCCTCGGTGCTGGGCGGCACCACACGCTGGCAGCGCGACGGCTTGCCGCTGCAGCGGCCGGCGTTGGCGCCGGAGCAGCAGGATTTCTTCGAGCGCTATTCGCGCCACCTGCGCCTGCCCGAGGTCGGCATCGAGGGCCAGCGGCGGCTGCAGGCGGCGCGCGTGCTGCTGGTCGGCGCCGGCGGGCTGGGCTCGCCGGCGGGCTTCTACCTGGCGGCGGCCGGAGTCGGCCAGCTGCGCATCGCCGACGACGACGTGGTCGACCGCAGCAACCTGCAACGGCAGATCCTGCACACGGAGGCGCGGATCGGGCAGCCCAAGGTGACCTCGGCGGCCGCGGCGCTGGGCGCGTTGAACCCGGGCGTGACGGTCGAGGCGGTGCGCGAACGGGTGACCGCGGCCAATGTCGAACGCCTGCTGCAGGACGTGGACGTGGTGCTCGACGGCTCGGACAATTTCCCGGCGCGCTATCTGCTCAACGATGCCTGC
Source organism: Xanthomonas sp. CFBP 8443 (assembly GCF_025666195.1). Taxonomy (NCBI): domain Bacteria; kingdom Pseudomonadati; phylum Pseudomonadota; class Gammaproteobacteria; order Lysobacterales; family Lysobacteraceae; genus Xanthomonas; species Xanthomonas sp. CFBP 8443. Next base: position 2,800,396 of record NZ_CP102592.1, on the reverse strand, counting down.
GTGAAGCTGGGCAAGCCGCTGGTGTACGGCGCGGTGCAGCGTTTCGAGGGCCAGGTCAGCGTGTTCGACGCCGGCCGCCGGCGAGGCCAGGCGCCATGCTACCGCTGTCTGTTTCCGGAGCCGCCGCCGCCGGAGTTCGCGCCCAGTTGCGCCGAGGCCGGCGTGCTCGGCGTGCTGCCCGGCATCGTCGGCCTGCTGCAGGCCAACGAGGTGCTGAAACTGCTGCTGGACATCGGCGAGCCGTTGCGCGGACGCCTGCTGTATTTCGACGCACTGACGATGCGTTTCCGCGAAACCCGCCTGGCCGCCGACCCGCAGTGCCCGCTATGCGCACCGGGGCAGGCGTTCCCCGGCTACATCGACTACGCGCGGTTCTGCAGCGCGGAAACCTGAGCCGGACGCGGAGCCGCCTTCGCTGGCACACAGTTGCAGTCAGTTGCGCGCAAACGTCACGAAGCAAAAAGCCCCTCTCCCCTCGGGAGAGGGGTTGGGGTGAGGGTCCGGCGCGAAGCGTCTCGTGGATTTGGGTACACGAGGCTGCGCCCGTACCCTCATCCGCCCCTGCGGGGCACCTTCTCCCAAAAAGGGGGCCATGGTCCCGCTGGGAGAAGGGAACAGCAACAGCCGACGCGCGCCTGCCTCCATGAAACACGAAGCGACTCCCGTCGCGACCACCGCGCCACCATGTCGCGCGCCGGCGCATGGGCTGGGGCCGTCCCGGCCTTGTGCGTAGAATCGGCGCATGACCAACGCAGTCGACAGCAGTGAATTGATCAAGGTGGTGGCGCTGCTCGGCGCCGCGGTGGTGGCGGTGCCGGTGTTCCGTCGCCTGGGCCTGGGCTCGGTGCTCGGCTATCTTGCCGCGGGCCTGGCGATCGGGCCGTTCGGCCTGGGCTGGTTCGCCGATCCGCAGGCGATCCTGCATGTGGCCGAACTGGGCGTGGTGATGTTCCTGTTCGTGATCGGGCTGGAGATGCGGCCGTCGCATCTGTGGAGCCTGCGCAAGCAGATCTTCGGCCTGGGCACGCTGCAGATCGCAGTCTGCGCCGCGGTGCTGACCGGGGTCGGACTGGGCCTGGGCATGCCGCTGCCGGTGGCCTTCATCGCCGCGTCCGGATTCGTGCTCACCTCCACCGCGGTGGTGATGCAATTGCTCGGCGAGCGCGGCGACATCGCCTTGCCGGCCGGGCAGAAGATCGTCGCGATCCTGCTGTTCGAGGACTTGCTGATCGTGCCGCTGCTGGCGGTGGTGGCATGGATGGCGCCGCTGCCGGCGATGCCGGACGCGCCGTCGCGCTGGGTCGGCATCGGCGTGGGCGCCGCGGCGATCGTCGGCTTGCTGGTGGCCGGACGCTGGCTGCTGAACCCGCTGTTCCGGCTGCTGGCCGCGGCCAAGGCGCGCGAAGTGATGACCGCCGCGGCGCTGCTGGTGGTGCTGGGCGCGGCGCTGCTGATGCAGCTCGGCGGGCTGTCGATGGCGATGGGCGCGTTCCTGGCCGGGGTGCTGCTGTCCGAGTCCACCTTCCGTCACCAGATCGAGGCCGACATCGAGCCGTTCCGCGGCATCCTGCTGGGGCTGTTCTTCCTCGGCGTGGGCATGGCCTTGAACCTCGCCGTGGTCGCGCAGAACTGGCCGCTGATCCTCAGCGGCGTGCTCGCGTTCATGGCCGCCAAGGCCGCCTGCATCTACCTGGTCGCGCGCGTCACCGGCAGCGGCAACGCGCAGGCGTTGGACCGCGGCGTGCTGATGGCGCAGGGCGGCGAGTTCGCGTTCGTGCTGTTCGCCGCGGCCGGCGCGGCCGGGGTCATCGATGCCCGGGTCAACGCCAACCTGACCGCGATCGTGGTGCTGTCGATGGCGCTGACCCCGCTGTTCGTGCTGCTGTACCGGCGCTGGGCGCCGGTGGAGGCGCCGTCGCTGGACGGCGTGGAAGCGGCCGACGGACTCACCGGCAGCGTGCTGATCATCGGCTTCGGCCGCTTCGGCCAGGTCGCCAGCCAGTCGCTGCTGGCGCGCGACGTGGACGTGACCATCATCGACAACGACATCGAGATGATCCAGAGCGCGGCCGAGTTCGGCTTCAAGATCTATTACGGCGACGGCACCCGCCTGGACGTGCTGCATGCCTCCGGCGCGCACAGCGTGCGCGCGATCGCGGTATGCATCGACAATCGCGAGGCGGCCAACCGCATCGTGGAACTGGCCACGCAGGAGTTCCCGCACGCCAAGTTGCTGGTGCGATCGTACGACCGCGAGCATGCGCTGAAACTGATCGCCGCCGGCGTGGACTACCAGATCCGCGAGACCTTCGAATCGGCGGTGGAATTCGGCCAGGCCGCGTTGATCGAACTGGGCATGGCCGAGGACGAGGCCGCGGGCATCGCCCGCGAGATCCGCCGCCGCGACGCCGAGCGCCTGGAGCTGGAGATCGCCGCCGGCGACGTGCGCGCCGGCAGCGGCCTGATGTACGGCAACGCCGTCCCGACCGTGCCCAAGCCGACGCCGTTCACCCCGCCGCGGCGCGAGAGCCGCACGCTCAATCCGGAAGCGGTGCCGGAAGACGCGCCGTCGGGGCAGGGCGACTAGGGCAGGGCGCTGCCCCGCAACGGGACGCTGCGCTCCATTCGTCGGCGAGTGGCCGACGTTCAAGGATCCATCCGGAAGAGGCCTATTAGGGCCGGGCCGAACAGAGCCCGCCGCGCCCGGTCTGCCGTCGGTGGAGATGAAGCCGGAGCCATTTCTTGAGTGTTGCGGAGATGTTCCAAAAGCACAGGCGGCTCCTGACGGTTCGCCATGGCGCCAGCCTGAGTGCCCGCTTGGCCCACGCACCACGGCGCGTCGATTGGAGCAGCGATTGACGGCTGCTGAACCTGTCTATAAAATGCGAATCATTCTTAATTGCACTCATTGGGCGCTCCACGCATCCGCACCGACCACGCGTCGCTTCCTGAAAGCCCGCCTGTCCGGTGCGAAGCCGCGCTCACCGCTTTACTCCTCAGCCCCCCAGACAGGCCAATGCGCTCAAAGAATTCCAGTCGGCTGCAATCCGCGACGTACAAGAATCCGTCGTCCTTCATGCGCGGCCACCTGGCCATCGCGATCGGCCTGGGCCTGGCGTGCCTGTCGGGCGCCGCGCTCGCCGCGCCGCAGGACGCCGCGGCCGGCGCGCAGGGCGGCAGCGCCGACACCGCCGCAACCGACCTGGACGCGGTGATGGTGGTCTCCCAGCGGGCCAGCCGGGTCAGTAACGGCGCGACCAACCTGGACCTGGACATCAAGGACACGCCGCAGTCGATCAGCGTGGTCAGCGCCGCGCAGATGGAGCAGTTCGGCACCGACAGCCTCAACGAGGCGCTGCGCCTGAGCACCGGCATCCAGGTCGAGGAATGGGAGACGAACCGCACCACCTTCACCGCGCGTGGCTTCGACATCGCCAACACCCAGATCGACGGCGTCGGCCTGCCCAACGGCTGGGGCATCGTCACCGGCGCGGTGGACACCTTCGGCTACGAGAAGCTGGAAGTGATCCGCGGCGCCAACGGCCTGTTGACCGGCGTGGGCAACGCCGCCGGCACGATCAACTACGTGCGCAAGCGCCCGACCAACGACCCGCGCGGGACGGTCGGCGTCAGCTATGGCTCGTGGGGCACCACGCGCGAAGAGCTGGACTATTCGACCCCGTTCACCGCCGACGGCACCTGGGCCGGCCGCGTGGTGGCCGCCCACGAGGAAGGCGGTTCCTACCTGCGCGGCAAGGACGACCAGCGCGATTTCTTCTATGGCGTGGTCGACGGGCAGATCGGCGAGAACGGCACGTTGACGTTCGGCTACTCCTGGCAGGACGCGCAGACCGACGGCAACATGTGGGGCGCGCTGGGCTTCATGTACAGCGATGGCACCCAGGCCGAATGGAGTCGCAGCGCCTCGACCACGCAGGACTGGACCTACTGGGACACCACGACCCAGACCGCGTTCGTCGAGTACATGCACCAGTTCGGCCCGGACTGGCTGCTGAAGCTGTCCTACAACCGCCGCGACATCCGCAACGACGACAAGTTGTTCTACGCCACCGACCTGGCCGGCACCGGCCTGCAGCCGGGCACCAACCTGGGCTTGTACGGCTACCCATGGGGTGGCAAGGACGAACTGACCGCCGACCTGGGCGCGGCCACGCTCAACGGCCATTTCCAGATGTTCGGCCGCGATCAGGAAGTGATGCTGGGGGTGAGCTGGTCCAGGAGCGAGAACACCAATCGCGAATACGCCCAGGCGATGTGCGGCGCCGCGCCTTGCGGCTATCTCGCCATGCCCAGCTTCCCATGGCCCGGCGACGCCATTGCCGAGCCGGTGTGGGGCGACAGTTCCGTGTACAGCACCCTGGACGAGCGGCTCAAGCGCGCCTACGGTGCGACCCGGCTGACGCTGAGCGACCGGCTCAAGGCCGTGGTCGGCGTCAACTATGCCCAATACCACCGCGACGGCGTCAACTACGGCGTGGTCTTCGACCAGACCGAGAGCAAGACCAGCCCGTACGCGGGGCTGACGTTCGACTTCAACGAACACGTGCTCGGCTATGCCAGCTATTCGGACATCTATCAGCCGCAGAGCCAGTCCGACGAGAACGGCCGCTACCTGGATCCGACCAAGGGTTCGAACTACGAAGTCGGCATCAAGGCCGACTGGCTGGACCAGCGCCTGCTGACCACGCTGGCCGTGTTCAAGGCCGAGCAGAACGGGCTGGCCACCGGCGCCGGCTACAACGCGCTCGGCCAGTTCTACTACACCGGCGTCGATGTCGAGTCCAAGGGCGTGGAACTGGAGGCGACCGGCAAGCTCACCGACGACCTCGACGTGGTGTTCGGCTACACCGCGCTGAAGCTGACCGGCCAGGACGGCGACGACACCTACCGGTGGGTGCCGCGGCGCACCGCCAACCTGATGCTCAGCGCGCGCCTGCCCAGCTACACCGCGCTATCCTTCGGGATCGGCGGACGCTGGCAGAGCGATATCTCCAACGTGGAGAGCAGCGGCTTCACCGTGCGCCAGGGCAGCTATGCGGTATTCAACGGCTTCGTCGCCTGGGATTTCCTGCCCAACGCGACGGTGCGCCTCAACGCCAACAACCTCGCCGACGAGAAGTACATCAACACCTTGCGCTACAGCGGCTACTACGGCGCGCCGCGCAACTACACGCTCAGCCTGAACTGGCGGTTCTGACCCCGCTCCGACCCACGCACAGACCATCGCCGACGCCATGTCCCGCACCGCCGCAAGCTCCGCTCCCTTCGCCGCCCCGCGCCTGCGCCTGGCCTCGCGCATCGCCGCGGCGGTGCTCGGCGGCTACGCCTTCGCGTGGGGAACGGTCGCCGCGGTCACCGCCTTGCTGTTCGCGGCCGACATGGAGTTCCACGATGCCGAGTTCCTGGGCGCCATCGCCGGACTGCTCGCCTATCTGGTGGCGTTCCTGTGGGCGATCGCGGCGCGGCGCCTGGCGCGGGTCTGGGCGGTGCTGCTGGGCGCCGGTGCGCTGATGGCCGCCGGCGCGTCGTACGTGCAATCGTTGCTGGCGTAATGTGCCGACCTTGAAACGGAGATAGTCGTGTTCCAGAGCTTCCGTCAATCCATGGCCTGGCTGCACACCTGGTTCGGCCTGGTCCTGGGCTTCGTGCTCATGGCCGCGTTCTTCTTCGGCGCGCTGTCGGTGTTCGACCGCGAGATCGACCGCTGGGCGATCCCGGCCACGCGTATCGAGCCGCAGCCCATGCCCTCGTTCGAGCGCGTGCTGCGCCCGGCGTTCGAGCGGATGCGGCCGACGCCTGAGGCCATCGACGCGATGCGCCCGCGCGTGAACGGCGCCATGCCCGAGCGCTTCGACACGGTGGTCAGCTGGAGCGCCTACACCACCCACCGCGACCCGGTGCTGGCGCTGTACGCCGGCTACGACGTGCCCAATGCCAAGGACCCGGAAGAAGCCATCTGGGCCTACAGCACCATCGATCCGCGCAATGGCCGCGCGCTGCCCAACGACCGCCTCAAGCTCGGCAGCGAGTTCTTCTACCCGATGCACTACAGCCTGACGCTGGACTGGAAGAACCTGGGCATCTGGATCGTCGGGTTCTCGGCGCTGATGATGCTCGTCGCGCTGGTCAGCGGCGTGGTGATGCACCGCAAGCTGTTCCGCGAGTTCTTCACCTTCCGTCCGGGCAAGGCGCGGCTGCGCAGCGTGCTCGACCTGCACAACCTCACCGGCGTGGTGGCGCTGCCGTTCCACTTCTTCTTCGCCTTCACCGGGCTGGTGATCTTCGCCAGCAGCTACTACTTCCCGGTCGGCCATACCCAGTTGCACGCGTTGCACGACCTGCACGAGCAGGTGGAAGCGCGCGAGACCGGGCTGCCGCACGACCGCGCCGGCGTACCCGCGGGCCTGGCGCCGGTGGATGCGATGGTCGCCGAAGCCCAGCGCCGCTGGCAGGCCAAGGGCAAGGCTGGCGAGGTCGGGTTCCTGGTGCTGCAGCACGTGGGCGACGCCAACGGCTACGTCAGCGTGTACCGCGCCGGCACCGACCGCATCGCGCTGGTCGGCGACGGCGTGCACTTCAAGGCCTCGACCGGCGCGCTGATCAGGGAAGACCCGCCGACCACGCCGGTCGGACGCGTCAGCGAGTTCCTCACCGGGCTGCACCTGCAGCACTTCCGCCATTGGCTGCTGCGCTGGTTCTACGTGCTGGGCGGGCTGGCCGGCGCGGTGTGCATCGCGACCGGCTTCGTGTTCTTCGTCGAGAAACGCAAGCGCCAGCATGCCAAGCAGGGCAGCCAGGGCGCGCGCATCGTCGATGCGCTGGCGGTGACCACGGTGACCGGCATGGTGCTGGCGACGCTGGGAATCCTGCTGGCCAACCGCCTGCTGCCGGAAGACCTGCCAGCGCGCGGCGATTGGGAGCGTTGGGCGTTCTGGGCGACCTGGATGCTGGCGCTGCTGCACGCGACCTGGCGCAGCGCGGCTGTCGCCCAGGGCCTGCCCAATCCCGCCTGGCGCGAACAGTGCTGGGCGATCGCCACCGGTGCGTTGGCCGCGGTGGCGTTGAACTGGATCACCACCGGCGACCACCTCGTGCGTACGCTCGCGGCCGGCTACTGGCCGGTCGCCGGCATCGACCTGTTCCTGCTGTCCAGCGCCACGCTGGCGTTCGTGGCCGCACGCAGGCTGGGACGGCGCGCGCGCGTCGCGCAGCCGCGTTCGTTGGCCGAGGAGCCTGCACGTGCCTGACGCCCTCTCCTCGGCCTGCCTGTTGGCGGCGGCCGTGCTCGCTAGCGTCGCCGGCATGGGCTGGCTGGCGCTGTCGATGCAGGCGCACGCGCAGCAGGTCCTGGGCCGCGTTCCGTCGCTGCCGGCGGCGCGCGTGCTGCGTTGGATGGGCGCGTCCGCGCTCGTCGTGGCGCTGGGGCTGTGCCTGGCGGTCGATCACGCCTCCATGGCGGCCTTGGTCTGGGTGATGACCCTGACCGGCGCGTCGCTGCTCGTCGCCTTCACCCTGGCCTGGCGCCCGCATTGGCTGCGCGCGCTCGTTCCGTGGGCGCGCCCGCTGCCGGCCCACGCGGGCGAGGCACGCGCGCAGCGGCGCGGGGATCCTCTACGGGACCGATAGGCGCCAGGCGCCGGTCCGTTGTCGCGTCGTCCGCAGCCCCGCCGGCACCTTGCCGTCGCGGCCTCGGGAAAACCGAAGTTCTCCGGACGGCCCGGGAGACGCAGCCTCAGCGCAAAAACGCCCGCAACGCCTGCGCATAGCGCGGGTCGGCGCTGATGTCGTCGTGTCCTGCGCGGGGCAGGGAGACCAGCTCGGGCGGCTGCGGCAGCGCATCGAGCAGGCGCTGCGTGCTCGATGCCGGCACCACCTGGTCGCGTCCGGCGCGTAGTACCAGCAAGGGGCCGCGGTAGCCGCGCAGCGCGCTCGCCGAGTCGTAGCGATCGCGCAGCAGCCAGCGCACCGGCGCCCACGGGTAGTGCGCTTGCGCGGCGGAGGCCAGGCTGTCGAACGGAGTGACCAGCACCAGCCGCGCCAACGGCCGCCGCGCCGCCAGCTGGCTGGCGACGCCGCTGCCCAGGCTGCGCCCGAGCACGGCGATCTCGGCTTGCGGCTGGGTGGCGCGCACGTGGTCGTACAACGCCAGGGCGTCGCCGATCAGCGCCGCCTCGTTCGGCGTGCCGTCGCTGGCGCCGTAGCCGCGATAGGCCAGCAGGTACACGCTGTAGTCGGGCAGCAGCGGCGCCAGCTGCGCGCGGGCATGGCGCAGGTCTTCGGCGTTGCCGCCGAAGTACAGCAACACCTTGTCGCGGCCCGGATTGACCCGCCAGCCGCGCAACGACAGGGCGGGGCTGCGCTGCAGGGTGAAATCGGTCTGCGCCGCAGGCACCCGGGTCGCCTGCGGGAAATACAGCAGTTCGCGCTGGCCAAGGTAGAGCAGGGCGCAGACCACCAGGTAGGCGACGATCGCGATGGCCGCCACGATGCCCAGATTGCGCAGCATCTATCCGTGCCGGCGCTGCGCGTCGGCGAAGGCCGCCAGTTGCTCCGGGGTGGCCTCGGCCTGGAACTGCGCCTTCCAATCGGCGAAGGGCATGCCATAGACGCGTTCGCGCGCCTGCTCCTTGCTCAGGGTCTCGCCTTCGGCGGCCGCGGCCTCGCGGTACCAGTCGGCCAAGCAGTTGCGGCAGAAGCCGGCCAGGATCATCAGGTCGATGTTCTGCACGTCGCTGCGCTCCTGGTTGAGGTGCTGCAGCAGCCGCCGGAACGCGGCGGCCTCGATGCGGGTGGTGTCGGTCATGGCGGAATCGGGGACAATGGGGTCCCCCAGACTCTACACCCGCTCGCCCTGATGACCGACTCCGCGCCCGTCTCCTCCGTTCCAGCCCGCATCCTCGACGGGCGGCGCATCGCCGACGGCCTGCTCGACCAGCTCAAGGCCCGGGTCGATGCGCGGCTGGCGGCCGGGCAGCCGCGGCCGGGCCTGGCGGTGGTGCTGGTCGGCGGTGATCCGGCGTCCACGGTGTACGTGCGCAACAAGCGCCGCGCGGCGGAAAAGGTCGGCATCGAGGCGTTCGACTACGATCTTCCGGCAGGTACCGGCGAAGCCGAGCTGTTGGCGCTGATCGACCGCCTTAATGCCGACCCGAAGGTCCACGGCATTCTGGTGCAGCTGCCGCTGCCGGGCATTCCCGACGCCAGCCGGCTGATCCACCGCATCGATCCGCGCAAGGACGTGGACGGCTTCCACCCGGAGAACGTCGGCCACCTGGCGCTGCGCGAATTCGGCCTGCGTCCGTGCACGCCGCGCGGCATCGTCACTCTGCTCGGGCATACCGACCAGCCGGTGCGCGGGCGCAACGCCACCATCGTCGGGGTCAGCAACCACGTCGGCCGGCCGATGGCGCTGGAACTGCTGATCGCCGGCTGCACGGTCAGCTGCTGCCACAAGTTCACCCCGGCGGACGTGCTGCAGGCGCGGGTGCGCGACGCCGACATCCTGGTGGTGGCGGTGGGCCGTCCCGGCCTGATCCCCGGCGAGTGGGTCAAGCCCGGCGCGGTGGTGATCGACGTCGGCATCAACCGCCTCGACGACGGCCGCCTGGTCGGCGACGTCGGCTTCGACGCGGCCGCGCAGCGCGCCAGCTGGATCACCCCGGTGCCGGGCGGAGTCGGGCCGATGACGGTGGCCACGCTGATGCAGAACACGATCGAAGCGGCTGATGCAGCCGGGACTGCCGGGACCGGGGACCAGGGACCGGGGACCCGGTAGAAGCAAACGCCGAGCTGAAGCATCGGTGGCCGATACATGTGGCTTTACCGAGAGACGTTCTTCGGGTCCCCGGTCCCTGGTCCCCGGTTCCGGCTTCTTGTCCCATAGCCTCAGCCCCCCATTTCCGGTTAAAATGCCGCGCTTCCCCACATTCGGGTCCGCCGATGCTGCGCATCCAGGCTGAAGCTCTTACCTACGACGACGTTTCGCTCGTCCCCGCCCATTCGATCGTCCTGCCGAAGGACGTCAGCCTGGAAACCCGGCTGACCCGCGACCTGCGCCTGAAATTGCCGATCCTGTCGGCGGCGATGGACACGGTGACCGAACACCGCCTCGCGGTGGCCATGGCCCAGCTCGGCGGCATCGGCATCATCCACAAGAACCTGACCCCGGTGCAGCAGGCCGCCGAAGTGGCCAAGGTCAAGAAGTTCGAATCCGGGGTGATCACCGAGCCGTTCACGGTCGGTCCGGAAACGACCATCGGCGAAGTGCTGAAACTGACCCGCGCGCGCAACATCTCCGGCGTGCCGGTGGTCGACGGCAGCGAGCTGGTCGGCATCGTCACCAGCCGCGACATGCGCTTCGAGAAGAAGCTCGACGATCCGGTCCGCCACATCATGACCAAGAAGGATCGCCTGGTCACCGTGCGCGAAGGCGCCAGCGACGAGGAAGTGCTGCAGCTGCTGCACCGCCACCGCATCGAGAAGATCCTGGTGGTCAACGACGGCTTCGAGCTGCGCGGCCTGATCACGGTCAAGGACATCCAGAAGAAAACCGACAACCCGAACGCGGCCAAGGACGCGTCCACGCGCCTGCTGGTCGGCGCGGCGGTCGGCGTCGGCGGCGACACCGAGCAGCGCATCGAGCTGCTCGCCGCGGCGGGCGTGGACGTGGTCATCGTCGATACCGCGCACGGCCACTCGCAGGGCGTGATCGACCGCGTGGCCTGGGTCAAGAAGACCTACCCGCAGCTGCAGGTGATCGGCGGCAACATCGTCACCGGCGATGCCGCGCTGGCGCTGATGGACGCCGGCGCCGACGCGGTCAAGGTCGGCGTGGGCCCGGGCTCGATCTGCACCACGCGCGTGGTCGCCGGCGTGGGCGTGCCGCAGATCACCGCGGTGGACATGGTCGCCGAGGCGTTGCAGGACCGCATCCCGCTGATCGCCGACGGCGGCATCCGCTACTCGGGCGACATCGGCAAGGCGCTGGTCGCCGGCGCCTCCACGGTGATGGTCGGCGGCCTGTTCGCCGGCACCGAGGAAGCCCCGGGCGAGGTCGAACTGTTCCAGGGCCGCAGCTACAAGAGCTACCGCGGCATGGGCAGCCTGGGCGCGATGGAGAAGGGCAGCAAGGACCGTTACTTCCAGGACGCCTCCGACGCCGACAAGCTGGTGCCGGAAGGCATCGAAGGCCGCGTGCCGTACCGCGGCCCGCTCAGCGGCATCATCCACCAGCTGATCGGCGGCCTGCGCGCCACCATGGGCTACGTGGGCTGCGCGACCATCGAGGAAATGCGCACCAAGCCGAAGTTCGTCACCATCACCGGTGCCGGCCAGCGCGAAAGCCATGTCCACGACGTGCAGATCACCAAGGAACCGCCGAACTATCGGATGGGCTGATCTGCCGTGTTCAGGGCGGCGCTGGCCTATCTTGCGTTGATCGCGCTTCTAACCGCATTGGCGATCGGGGTGTACGCGGTGTCGCCGGGGCTGTACGGCGCGACATTCTTCGGCTCGACGTATCTGTTGGTCGCGCTGTCCCCGGCGGTGCTGGGGATCGGCGCAGCCGCCCGCTTCCAGCGAGCGGCCACGCGCATCGCGATCGCCACGACGCTGGCGATCGCCGTCCATGTGCTGTTTCTCGTCATGGGCACCAATCTGTTGTGGCCGGGGGCGCTTTTCGCGCCGCTGCTTTCCCTGTTTCTGGAGTGGCGCCGGGCGCGCCGCCTTCGCACTGCGAGTAACCATGTCCGACCTGCATAACGACAAGATCCTGATCCTCGATTTCGGCGCGCAGTACACGCAGCTGATCGCGCGGCGCATTCGCGAACTGGGGGTCTACTGCGAGATCTGGGCCTGGGACCACGATCCGGCGCAGATCGCCGGCTTCGGCGCCAAGGGCATCATCCTGTCCGGCGGCCCCGAATCGACCACGCTGCCGGGTGCGCCGGTCGCGCCGCAGGAAGTGTTCGACAGCGGCCTGCCGGTGTTCGGCATCTGCTACGGCATGCAGACCCTGGCCGCGCAGCTGGGCGGCGCCACCGAGGCGGCCGACCAGCGCGAGTTCGGCCATGCGGAAGTGGACGTGGTCGCGCCCGACGCGCTGTTCTCCGGCCTCAGCGACCATCCCGGCGCCGCGCGCCTGAACGTGTGGATGAGCCACGGCGACCACGTCTCCCAGGTGCCGCCGGGCTTCACCATCACCGCGGTGACCGATCGCATCCCGGTCGCGGCGATGGCCAACGAGGCCAAGCGTTGGTACGGCGTGCAGTTCCACCCGGAAGTCACCCACACGCTGCAGGGCCAGACCCTGCTGCGCCGCTTCGTGGTCGACGTCTGCGGCTGCGAGACCCTGTGGACCGCGGCCAACATCATCGACGACCAGATCGCGCGCGTGCGCGCCCAGGTCGGCGAGGACGAAGTGATCCTGGGCCTGTCCGGCGGCGTCGATTCGTCGGTGGTCGCCGCGCTGCTGCACAAGGCGATCGGCGACAAGCTGACCTGCGTGTTCGTCGATACCGGCCTGCTGCGCTGGCAGGAAGGCGACCAGGTGATGGCGATGTTCGCCGAACACATGGGCGTCAAGGTGATCCGGGTCAACGCCGCCGACCGCTATTTCGACGCATTGGCCGGCGTCAGCGACCCGGAAGCCAAGCGCAAGATCATCGGCAACCTGTTCGTGGAAATCTTCGACGAGGAGTCGAACAAGCTGGCCAATGCCAAGTGGCTGGCGCAGGGCACGATCTATCCGGACGTGATCGAGTCGGCCGGCAGCAAGACCGGCAAGGCGCACGTGATCAAGAGTCACCACAACGTCGGCGGCCTGCCTGAGCACATGAAGCTGGGCCTGGTCGAGCCGTTGCGCGAGCTGTTCAAGGACGAAGTGCGGCGCTTGGGCGTGGAACTCGGCCTGCCGCGCACGATGGTCTACCGCCATCCGTTCCCCGGCCCCGGCCTGGGTGTACGCATCCTCGGCGAAGTGAAGCGCGAGTACGCCGAACTGCTGGCCAAGGCCGATGCGATCTTCATCGAAGAGCTGCGCAAGGCCGACCTGTACGACAAGACCAGCCAGGCGTTCGCAGTGTTCCTGCCGGTCAAGTCGGTGGGCGTGGTCGGCGACGCGCGCGCCTACGAATGGGTGATCGCGCTGCGCGCGGTGGAGACCATCGACTTCATGACCGCACACTGGGCGCACCTGCCGTACGACTTCCTGGGCACGGTGAGCAACCGCATCATCAACGAACTGCGCGGCGTCTCGCGCGTGGTCTACGACATCTCCGGCAAGCCGCCGGCGACGATCGAGTGGGAGTGATTTTCGCCGGTCCGGGCGTATCCGGCCTGCGCGATGGACCTCGCCCATATTGATCAGCCGCAAAATCGGAAGTACCGTCTGGAGCGATGAGCGCTTGGCGGTATCTTTCGACATGAGTATCTGAGGAAGGTCATTTCCCGCCAAGACTCACTCCAAAATCGTATCCCGGTACTTTTGGAGGCGACGCGCAAATGCAGCCGGATGCCGCGATCGAGGCTCTGAAGCCGCGGAGCACGATGTGCAAGGTCGCGGCTCGAGACGGTATGTACGTGCGCGTCATGCCAGCCGTGCGATAGAGGCCGCACCTACCCAAGGTGTCGTCCGGCACGACATGTCGATCCGAGGTGCAATCGTGAGAGTTTTGATTGTTGAGGACGAGACGGAATTCGCAAACGCGCTGCGAATTGCGCTCGAGCGAGAGCGCTTCATTGTCGATCAGGCGGACCGCATATCGATGGCGCAGGAAGCGGCCATGTCGGGATCTTATGATCTGGTGCTGCTCGATCGCACTCTGCCGGATGGGGATGGGCTGTCGCTCTTGCCGATATTGCGTGAAACACACCCTGGGCTTCCGGTCATTGTGCTGAGCGCGCGCGGCGAAGTGATCGACCGTATTGCTGGCCTGGACCGAGGCGCTGACGACTATCTCATCAAGCCGTTCGATATAGACGAGATGTTTGCCCGCATCCGCGCGGTACGGCGGCGTCCCGCAGAGTTGGGGAGCGAGGAAATCCATGTCGGCGCGCTTGTGTTCGACGTGACGAACGACGAGGCGAGCGTCGGAGGTGCCAGGCTTGAACTTACCCGCCGAGAGTTGCGCGTTCTGACCGCGCTCGTGAAGCGTCGCGGCAGAACGGTACTGAGAGAGTCTCTCGAGCAGGCAGTCTATGGTTTTGACGACGAGGTGCAGTCGAACACGCTGGACTCCCACATCTCGCGCCTTCGCCGCAAGCTCGCCGAAGCGGATGCGCAGGTCGAAATCCACGCCATCAAGGGCGTTGGCTACCTGTTGAAAGATCTGTCATGAAGCAAGGTTCGCCTTCGCTGAAACGCCCGCTGATCGTCAAACCGCTGATCTTCCAGCTCGCGACATTGCTGATCGCCTGCACATTCTTCATGACGTTGGCGCTTCGCATGGACAGCGGCGGCCTTTACACCGACGAGGCGATTACGCCGGTGATCGCGCGCGCGATCGTCCGTGATCAGAACGGGAGTCTTTCGGTGCGCGAGACACCGGAACTGGCCGAGCTTCGCGAAAAATCTCCGGATCTCTGGTTTGTGGCCGAGGACGATTCCGGCCGAAGCGTCGCATTTGGCAGCGTGCCGTCGCAATACGCATCGCTTCTCGGGCGACTGCGTGATCTATCCTACGCGCAGCTGCGCGATCGGTCTCCACCTTACCGCCTGTCGGCGGTGATCCGGCGAGAGGTCGCCCCGGCCGGGACCTTGACGATTCTGGGGCATGGCAAGCTGACCGACGTCAGTCTCGTCGTTCTTCTTGCGTCCAATTTTATCGTCATTCCAATCTTCCTCGCACTGGCACTGATCTCGCTGCTGGTGACGCCATGGATCGTTCGGCAAGCGCTCGCCGGTGTATCCAAGATCGCTCAGGAGGCCGAGCAGATCGACGCGAACCGGCGTGGGCGGCGGCTGAGCGAGGAGCATGTGCCGACCGAAATCGCGCCGTTGGTGCGAGCCGTGAACGATGCCCTGCGCAGGCTTGACGAGGGCTATGAGCGGCAGCGGCGCTTCATCGCCTCCGCCGCGCACGAGCTGCGCACGCCCATCGCCATCCTGCGCTTGAAAGTGGACACCGCAGCCGAGCCGGCCACACGCAAGCTGAGTGGCGATGTGGCACGGCTAAGCAACCTGGCCGAGCAGATGCTCGATATTCAGCGGTTGGACGCCGACTGGAGCGACGAAAGCATCGATCTCGAAGCGCTCGCCCGGCGTGTCGCCGCGGATCTGGCGCCGCTACTGATTGCATCGGAGCGCTCGATCGAGTTGCAGATCGAAGGAAAAGCGTCGCTTCGCGGTGATACGGGTGCGATCGAGCGGGTGATGACGAATCTCATACAGAATGCAATCGAGCATGGCGGGCATCATGTCGTTCTGCGCGTACTGGAAGCAGGCTTCGAGGTGGAGGACGACGGTCCGGGCATACCACCAGAGGAGCGTGAACGCGTGTTCGAACCGTTCCATCGCTTGCGACCACGTTCGACCGGGAGCGGACTCGGCCTCAACTTGGTGCAGCAGATCATTGAAAGGCACGACGGACGGGTTTCGATCTCAAGCGCGCCTGGCGGCGGCACGATCGTGCGTGCCGAGTTTGCTTCGCGCTGACGGTTTTTGCTCGAGCCCAGGTTCCCGCAATCTTGGCCTGCTTTCCTAGCGGTGTCGCCGATGACGGCACCGAAAGGAGTGCAAGGAAATGATCAGAAAAAATCCTCTCAGCTTGTATCGATCCGCATTGATGACGCTCGCCGCGATTCTGGCCACTGCTGGCATCGCGGGCAGCGCATCCGCGATCGATTGGGGGCGCGAAGCCCACCAAGAAGACCGTAGAACTTGCGAACGGTTTGGGGCGGATCACGGCAGGGATTTCACGAGGTGCATGCTTGAACAGCAGCGCCGCCGCGACGACGCGTTGCTCAACGCGTCCGAGCAGCAGCGGAACAATGCTGAAGCCGCGCGGGACAATGTGGAGACAGTCCGCAGGATGCGGTGCAACCGCGAGGCCGAGCGAGCGCGAGAACGCGGCGAGCGGCCGGAGTGGTGCCGTTGATCTCCCGACGACGGTTCGGGAAAGCACTATGCGTGTCCGCCGTGTTGGCGGGTGCGCAGACGGCTTGCTTCGATGGTGGGAGCACGGCGAAAGAATCTTCGCCCGGCCCGGACACCATGCAGATCGCGTACCCGGAGACAACGCGCGGTATGGTGGCCGACAATCGGTTCGGCGTATCTGTTCCGGATCCCTATCGTTGGCTCGAAGGGGATTCCCGCACCGACAAGCACGTCGCGGCGTGGATCCACGCGCAGCAGCGCTTGACGACGGCGTACCTTTCCAACCTGCCCGGCCGTGAGGTCTTCCGCCGATCGCTCGCCTCGACCTATGACTATGAGCGCCTCGGCATCCCGCAGAAGAGCGGGGGCCATTACTTCTTCACGCGCAAAGCGGGCGATCAGAACCAACCCGTGCTGGTCATGCGCGACGACGCGGGCGCCGAGCGCATCCTGATCGATCCCGCGGCATGGTCGAAGGACGGCACCGTCGCGTTTGCGGAATGGAGGGCATCACGAGACGGGACGCGCGTGGCCTATGCCGTGCAGGATGGCGGCAGCGACTGGCGCACGATCCGCGTCCTCGACGTGACAACCGGGAAGGCGACGGGTGACGTCGTGCAGTGGGCACGGTTCACGCAGATCGCATGGGCCAATGACGGATCGGGTTTCTACTATTCCCGATATCCCGAACCCAGGCGCGGCGCCGCCGACGCCGCAAGTCTTCTCAATCACGCCATTTATTTCCATCGGATCGGCACGCCGCAGGCGGACGACACGCTGTTCTTCGCGACACCATCGAAGCCTGGGCGGATCAACTCCGCCGGCCTCACCGCCGATGGCCGTTATGCGATCGTCTATTCGAGCGATGATCTGGTGCATGCCGACGTCTCGGTGGTCGACCTGGGGCGGCGCGGCCGATCGCCCCGCCCATTGATCGAGAACGCACGGGATCGATGGTCGGTCATTGGCAATGTCGGCACGAGGCTCCTGCTGATGACCGACAAGGGCGCCGAACGATCGAAAATCGTGAGCGTGGATCTCGATGCGCCGAGGCCAGTGTTCACGGACCTGCTGCCGCAGCAGGACGCCATCTTGACCGGCGGATATCTGTCCGGGGGGCGGCTCCTCGCGACCTACCTTGTCGACGCCAAATCGGAGATCCACCGCTTCAAGCTTGATGGCAGCGCCGAGGGCATTGTGAATTTGCCCGGCATCGGCAGCGTGAGCACTGTCGTCGGCGAGCCGGAGGATCGCGAAGCATTCTTCGTCTACGCGAGCTTCAACCAGCCCAATACGGTCTATCGATATGACGTCGCGAGCGGACGAGTGGGTGCATGGGTAACGCCAAAGATCGGCGCCGACCTGGCCTCGATCACCGTCTCGCAACATTTCTATCGGTCGAAGGACGGCGCGCGGGTGCCGATGTTCATCGCACGGCGGAAAGGTACGTCTGGCCCCGTTCCGACCCTCCTGACCGGCTATGGTGGCTTCGCGATCAGCATGCCGCCGGGTTATTCCGCCATGCTGACTCCGTGGATTCTGCAGGGCGGCGCTGTCGCGTTCGTCAACATGCGCGGCGGCGGCGAATATGGCGCAGCGTGGCATGCGGCAGGGCGCGGCTTGAAGAAGCAGAACGGCTTCGACGACATGATCGGCGCGGCCGAGTATCTGCGCGCGAACAAGATGGCGCCGTCCGACGGCGTCGCGATCTATGGCGACTCCGCGGGCGGATTGATGGTCGGCGCGGTCGTCAACCAGCGTCCCGACCTGTTTGCGGCGGCACTGCCGAGCGTCGGCGTCATGGACATGCTGCGTTTCGGCAAGTTCACCGGCGGCGCCTTGTGGCTTGGCGAGTACGGCGATAGCGAGCGCGAGGCCGATTTCCGCAACCTCCTGTCCTATTCGCCCTATCACAATGTCAGGGCAGGCAAGCCGTATCCCGCGATCCTAGTGATGACCGCCGATGCGGACAATCGCGTCGTGCCGGCGCATAGCTATAAATATCTCGCTGCACTGCAGGCTGCGGACCTGGGCCCCCGGCCGCGGCTGCTGCGGGTCGATGCCCGAGCGGGCCATGGCACAGGCAAGCCGACCAGCAAGGTGATCGAGGAGGCGGCCGACATGCTGGCGTTCGCCGCGCATTGGACGGGCCTCAACGTAGGAGACGAGACAAAGCAATAGGTGGAATGACCCGGCCGCGATCTGCGGTTTGTCTTTCGCGCATGCCTGGACGCCGCCGGATGCATCCCTGGAGCGCTATGTCGGTGGACGGCGAAACGGGACATGCGCTGCAGCTCGTCGAACGCCGGGGCAATGCGCTGTACTGGGTCGGTAAAGCTCGTCGTGAGGCTTGCGACTTCGTGGCCGTTGGACTACGGATGTGCCGCCGGCGGGCTTTCCGGCGCTGGGAGCGCCAAGGGCCTTCGCCGAGATTGCGCTCGAGCGTGAGGGAGACGTGCCGGAGGGCGCTCTCACGGTGCACGCGACCGTCCCAAGGTCCATCGAGACGGTTGCGGATCTTCCGGCGTATCCGGACGAACTTTGCAGTTGCTGTTTTTTCGGGTCAGGAGCGCTGCCGTTGGGGGCGCTCCATCACCAACAGGGTCGAGGTCGCGCTGGCATAGATGCGCGCGTTGGCGTCCTTCAGCGTCGCCTCGGCAAAGGCGGCACGGCGGCCGACGGACAGGACGCGGCCTTCCGCGCGGAGCGGGCCGGTGTCGGCGGTGATCGGGCGCAGGTACGAAACCTTCAGTTCCAAAGTGGTGTAGGCCTGGTCCGCCGACAACGTGGAGTGTACGGCGCAACCGCACGCCGAATCGAGCAGCGTCGCGGCATAGCCGCCGTGGACGGTGCCGATCGGGTTGTAGGCGTGCACGCTGGGCGTGCCTGCGAAGACGGCCCATCCATCGCCGGCTTCGACGAAAGTGAAGTCCAGCGAATCGCCGATCGGCGGTCGGCCTCCGGCGGCGATCAGCGCCTGCAGGGTCTCAAGCCCGGAAAGGCCGGGGGCGATTTCGTCGACGAGATTCACTGGCATGTCTCCAATGTGGGCCGGCCGCAGGGCGCGGACGGCTTCGGCAAGATTGGCGTCTGCAGGGCGCATCGCCTTTCTGTTTATATGATGGCCATAATATATGGCCGTGCCAAGCGGCGGCCCTGACGGGGGCGTGGCCGACATTTCGCGCGGCTGCATGGCCACGCGCTCCTCGGTCGGCAGCGAAGGCCATGCGGGACTCGGCGAACTGGTGAAATCGTCCGGGCGGTCACCCTGGACGCCTCGAGTCACGTCTGCGCCGTGCCATTGCCGATGCAGAGATCCCGGCTCGACCGATGTCCGCGCTCTCGCCGCTTCGTCCAGACCGTGCAGACCGGCATGTCGATCTGGTCCCGCGACGGTGCCAGCCACAAGGAACTGGAAGACGTGGCGCGGGTTGCCATGCTGGAGTGGGCCGCGCGCATCGCAGAAGCTCGTAGGCAGGTGCTTGTCCCCAGCTCGGGACGATCGCCATGCTTGGAACATCTTTCGATATTGGGGATCGAGGGAAAGCCGCGGCCCGATCGGGGGTCAGCAGGGCAGGGCGGCGGCAGCGCCGGCGACGAGCAGCGGAGGCTGGATCATTTTTGCCGCGGCGCGAACAGCGTCCCCAGTCGATCCGGCTGTCCCGCGATCCGTTCCAGGTGCGGGTAGCGCAGCGTGCCGCGGTAATCCAGGGTGCGGGCGACAGTGCGGCCGTCCTGCTCGAACGTCACGCTGATCGGAGCGCTCGCTGCATGGCGCACCGCTTCGATCAGCCCATCGCACGTGAACGGCGCGCCGCCGATGGACACGATCTTCGTCTTCGGGCCGATCCCCGCGCGGTAGGCCGGCCCATCCCACGCGATCGAACGGACCAGCCCGCTATCGGCCACCGTCAACCCGATCGAGTAGGACAGATCGGTCACGTCGAGTTCCTTCTCGTTCTGGCGGTACGCAGCGGTCGCGGTGTCGCTGTAGGCCAGCCGCCATCCCTGTCGTGCGAGCCCCGCTGACACGTCGAGTTCCGCGTGGCCGTCGAGCCAGCGCCGGAGGAAGCGGGCCCAGTCATACGGCGCGACCGCGTTCAGCGCCTTGGCCACATCGTCGAATACATAGGTCCGCGTCGGCGCATCGGGCGCGGCGCCGGCGAAGAAGATCCTCGCAAAATCATCGATCCCACGCCGCCCGCCGCTCTGCTCGCGCAACAGGGCATCGACGTCGAGCCACAGCAGGACGCCCTCCAGATAATAGTCCCGGCGGCGTTGCCAGTCGCGCCATGGAACCGCCTTGCGCAGCATGAACGCGGGATAGTTGACGTCGTCCGACAGCGATCGCCAGGCACGGCCCGGGCGGTTGGCGATTTCGGCCGCATCCAGCGCCAGCTTGTCGAGCGTCTCCTCGCGCGTGCGCAGCCCCGATCGCGCGGCCAGTACGCGGCCCCAGAACTCCGTCTGGCCTTCGTAGACCCAGAGCAGGCTGCCGCCCTGCGGCTCGTTCGGCGTCGGCGTCCACAGATCGGCGGGCGACCGATAGAGGCCGTTCCAGGCGTGGACGAATTCGTGCGCGAGGATATCGCGGTTGTTGAGCTGTCCCTCCCAGTCGGAGAAGTAGCTCGAGGGCAGGGAGATCTCGCTCGACCTCCGGTGCTCGGTTCCCCCGGCCGACCCGTCGTCCTCCATGCGGGCGAGGAAGGCGTAGTGCCCGAACGGCGCCGCGCCGAACACGGCGCCCGCCTGCTCCACCATGCGGCTCAGGGCCTCGATGCGCTCCGGCGCGACGGCCAGATCGTCGGGCCGGCGCGCGATCAGGTCGACCGACACCGTCGCCGGTCCCAGCGCGGACAACGACAGTTGCCGAGCGTGGCGCGCAGCATAGACCGGCGCGTCGAGCAGGGTTTCGAGCGAGACTGGCGCGAACCGCGATCTGCCGTCGCGGCTGTCGAGCGCCACGAGCGAGGTGAAGGGCTGCAGTCCCGCCGGGAACGTCACGGTCGCGGCAATGGTCAAGTTGCGCGCGTACCAGCCGGCCGGGTACAGGATCAGCCGCTGCCAGGGCACGACCACCAGGTCCGGCGAGAGCTCATCGTCGGCGCCGACGATCTGGAACCGCACCTCGATGGCCTGCGTGCCGGCAGGCACCTCCAGATCGAAGGCGTGCGGATCGCGCGGATTGCGGCGCCACGCCAGCGGCCGGCCATCGGCCTCCACCTGCAGCCCAGCGAGATCGACCACCGAGAGGCTCGGTCCATGGCTCGCCGCCTCCCAGCGCGGGTAGAGCAGCGTTATGGCGCCCGCCCGCTGTACCGGGATGCGCTCGCGAACGACGAACAGCTTGTGCGCCACATCGGCCTGCTCGACGTCGAGTTCGATCGTGCCGGCAAAGACGTGGTCGACCGGCCGCGCGATCGATGGGCTCTCCAACACCTGGACCGGAAGCGTCGGTGTCTGTCCGGCGGCCGTGGAGACGCCGACAAGACACGCCGTTGCGGCGGCGAGCAATCCCCAGGTGCGTCGCCAAGCGAACGCTGTCGCAATCATGTCAAAACTCCTCCCCATCGTTTACGCCGGCTTCTCAGGTAGAAACCAATGCGGTTTCGAATGCGCCGGTCTCTTGCTCGCAGTGCCGGACCTTCACAGAGCTCGTCCGAGATCAGCGGCTCCAGCCACAGCAAATTGCGGCGAAGATTACCTGCAATGGCCTCGGCTTGGATCGCTGTGGATCAGGACATGCAAATTCCACGACCAAGGCGTCGAATACCGTGCGGGAGCGCGTGCCGGTTTTCGGATCTTCGTCGAGCACGGACGAAGATCGCGCTGGCTATCCGCACGCCCATCGGAGCCGACGGATCCGACCGCTGATCCGATCAACGCGCCGGCTTCCCGGCAGCGTTTGTTCGAAGGCGTTGTCAGGATGGCGCTGGCGATCATGCCAAAGAGATGATCGGCCCGTGGCGCAAACCCGGGTTGGCCACCGAGCCCGCGCGCCCGCTGCGCATTCCCGCCGGCGCCGGCGCGGGTGGTGCCGACCGAAGCCTGCCGGCCAAGGCAATCCACCATGGTGGCCAGGAAGCCGCCGATGGCGATGCGCGACAGGACGTGCCGGAGCGGGCCGGTTGCAGCAAGCGGAGCCCTGGCGTCCCGCCGGCTGGCTGTCCTGCACCAGGCGGGCAAGGGCGCGCGGGCGATTCGCTGCCACGGGGACGAAATCCACAAAAAACTAACAAATAGCTGGCTACTTTGAGTGCACTTCACAGCGCCACCTTGATTGAATGCGCATTCCGCTTGCGACCGAAGCAGACCGGCTGCTCCTGCAGAGCGTGACCGACTACGCGATCTACATGCTCGACCCGGACGGCTTCATCCTCAGCTGGAATACCGGCGGCCGCCACATCAAGGGCTACGAGGAGGCCGAGATCATCGGCCAGCATTTTTCCAGGTTCTATACCCCGCAGGACGCCGCCGACGGCTTGCCGCGGAGGGGACTGGACACGGCCAAGCGCGAAGGCCGCTACGAGGCCGAAGGCTGGCGGGTGAGGAAGGACGGCTCGCATTTCCGCGCCAGCGTCGTCATCGATCCGGTGTGGAAGGACGGCGACCTGGTGGGCTATGCAAAGGTCACCCGCGACGTCACCGAAAAGTTCAACGCCGCCGAAAACCTGCGCAAGGCCGAACGCGCCCTGGCGCAGGCGCAGAAGGTGCAGGCCATCGGCCGCTTGACGCTGGGCATCGCGCACGATTTCAACAACCTGCTGGCGATCATCGTCGGCAGCCTGGACCTGCTGGCCAAGAGCCAGCACGACGCACGCAGCAAGCTGCTGATCGGCGCGGCGACCGACGCGGCCGAGCGCGGCAGCAGGCTGTCGCAGCAGATGCTGGCTTTCGCCCGCGGCCAGGACCTGGTGCCCGAGCCGAACGAGGTCAATGCGCTGATCTTTGAGGGCGCCGAGCTGTATCGGCGGGTGGCCGGCGAGAGCATCGCCTGCGAGTTCGCGCTTGCAGAGGCGCTGCCGACGGTCGTGGTCGACGCCAGCCAGTTCGAGGCTGCGCTGATGAACCTGGTCGCGAACGCGCGCGATGCGATGCCGCACGGCCGGATCGTGATTTCCACCCGGCTCTGCCGGTCCGACGCGACCCAGCACGTGGAAGCCAAGCCCGATCACGACTACGTCTGCGTCGCGGTGCAGGACGACGGCCCGGGCATGTCCGAGGAGGTGCGGCTGCGCGCCATGGAGCCGTTCTTCACCACCAAGGACGTCGGCAGCGGCAGCGGCCTGGGCTTGAGCCAGGTATTCGGATTCGCCGGCCAGTCGGGCGGGTTCGCGACCATCGAAAGCGAGGAGGGGGAAGGCACCCTGGTCACCATGTACATCCCCGTTGCGAATTGACGCCATGACCAACAGAAAGATCCTGTACGTCGAGGACGATGCGTTGCTGCGGATGGTGACGGTTCTCGCTCTGAAGGATGCCGGGTTCGACGTGCTCGAGGCGGCCAACGGCATCCAGGCACAGGCGGAACTGGCCATCGGCCAGTTCGACTGCGTGATCAGCGACATCAGCATGCCCGGCGGCGTGAGCGGCATCGAGGTCGCGCGGACCGCGCAGGCGATGAATCCGGACTGCGTGACGATCCTGGTGTCCGGCTATGCGCTCTCGCAGCTGCCGCCGTTGCCGCCCACGGCGCGGTTCCTGTCCAAGCCGTATCGCATGCACGAGCTGTTGGGGACGCTCGATTCGCAAGGCAGTGCATGACCTCGCCACCGCGCCCGGCGATGTCGTCGCCACGGCGTGCCGCGCCGATGCCGCGGTGCTTCGCGCCCGGCCGGCTCCAGTCAGTTTGTTTTCAGGGCCCGCATCGTCGCGACGGTATGAAACCAGGCCGGCGATCGGCGCCGTTTGTGGCGCGATTGCGCATGACATGAAGGCCGTTGGCGGCGCGTCCGACGCCGCTTGTGCCTACACAGAAAAATCACTTTGCCGAACGTAGTGTGCTTGGCGTCGATGATGCGTGAGCATGGGGCGTGCCCGTGGGGGCGTGCGCCGGCCGCACATCTGGACGAGGCGTGCTGACGCAGGGCGAACTCGCATCCGAGTCGCTGCGCGTGGCCCGCGGAACGCCGTGGGAGAGCACTGCCTTTCAATCCAAAATGCAACCAAAAAGGACGACCATGACACCCCAACCGCAGCCCGAGCACGTGAACAGCGATGACCTGCCACGCATCTCGACCGGCAGTGTGGGTCTGGACAACATCCTTGGCGGCGGCGTCGATGCCAACCGCCTCTACCTGTACGAAGGCCGGCCAGGCACCGGCAAGACCACCATCGCCTTGCAGTTCCTGCTGGAAGGCGCGCGGCATGGCGAGCGCGTGCTCTACATCACCCTGTCCGAGACCCAGCGCGAACTGCGCCTGGTGGCTGCCCGCCACGGCTGGAGCATGAACCAGGTCGAGGTGTTCGAACTGGTGCCGCCGGAGACCGCGCTGGATCCGGAGCGCGAACTCACCGTGTTCCATCCGGCGGAAATGGAACTGACCGAGACCACCAAGCTGATCTTCGACAAGATCGAACAGCTCAATCCCAGCCGCGTGGTCCTGGACAGCCTGTCGGAACTGCGCCTGCTTGCGCAGAGTCCGCTGCGCTATCGCCGCCAGGTGCTGGCGCTGAAGCATTTCTTCGCCAGCCGCCAGTGCACGGTGATCCTGCTCGACGACCTGTCCTCCCAGGAAAACGACCTGCAGCTGCATTCCATCACCCACGGCGTGGTGCTGCTGGAGCAGTTGGCCATCGACTACGGCGCCGAACGTCGGCGCCTGCGTGTGATCAAGATGCGCGGCATCCAGTTCCGCGGCGGCTACCACGACTTCACCATCGAAAAGGGCGGGCTGGAGATCTATCCGCGGCTGATCGCGGCCGAATACAAGCATCACCAGATTGAAGAAGTCGCTCCCAGCGGCAACGCCGAGCTGGATCGCCTGCTCGGCGGCGGGTTGGAGCGCGGCACCAATGTCCTGCTGTTGGGCGCGGCCGGCGTGGGCAAGTCCTCGCTGGCGTTGAGCTTCGCCATCGCCGCGGCCGAGCGCGGCGAACACAGTGTGTTCTTCGCCTTCGACGAGGGGCGCAGCACGGTGGAGGCGCGCGCGCGCACCTTAGGCCTGCCGCTGCAGGAAAAACTCGACAACGGGCTGATCCGTTTCCAGCAGATCGATCCGGCGGAGATGTCGCCGGGCCAGTTCGCCGCGACAGTACGCCGCAGCGTGGAGGTGGAAGGGGCCAAGGTGGTCGTCATCGACAGCCTCAACGGCTACCTCAATGCGATGCCGGACGAGCGCTTCCTGATCCTGCAGATGCACGAGCTGCTCAGCTACCTGGGCCAGCAGGGCGTGCTGACCATCCTGGTGCTGGCGCAGCACGGCCTGGTCGGTCCGATGGAAACGCCGCTGGACCTGAGCTACCTGAGCGATTCGGTGCTGATGCTGCGCTATTTCGAGGTGAACGGCACGGTGCGCCGTGCGCTGTCGGTGGTGAAGAAGCGCAGCGGCAGCCACGAGAACACCATCCGCGAATTCCGCCTCGGCGGCGACGGCATCCACGTCGGTCCGCCGCTCAAGGGATTCAGCGGCATCTTCTCCGGAACGCCACGCTACAGCGGGGAGGATCTGCCGCTGCTGGATACGCTTGCATGAGCAGCAGCGACGCGACCGAACACCGCGTCCTCGTGCATGCGCCGATCGGGCGCGACGGCGCGGCCTCGGTGGAACTGCTGCGGCGTGGCGGGGTGGTGGCCTACAACTGCGCGAACCTGGACGCGCTGGTGCGGGAGCTGAACGTCGGCGCCGCGGCGGTGTTCGTCGCCGAGGAAGGCCTGTTCGGCAAGGATGCGGCGGCGCTGTACGCCTGGGCCGATGCGCAGCCAGCCTGGTCGGACCTGCCGTTCCTGGTGCTGACCAGCCATCAGGAACAACCATCCGTGGTGGCCTGGCGCCGCAACCTGGTGGCCTCGCTGCGCAACGTCGCCCTGCTCGAACGGCCGGTGCAGGCCATCACCTTCACCAGTACCATCCGCGCCGCGTTGCGCGCGCGCGCGCGCCAGTACGAAGTGCGCTCGCTGCTGCAGGCGCAGGCCTCGGCGGCGCAGGAACTGGAAGCGCAGGTGGTGGCGCGCACGCGCGAGCTGGAAGAGGCCAACCGCCTGCTGCGCACGCAGATGGACGAACGCGCCCGGGTCGAGGAAACCCTGCGCCAGGCGCAGAAGATCGAGGCGATCGGGCAATTGACCGGTGGCGTCGCGCACGATTTCAACAATCTGCTGATGGTGATCTCCGGCGGCCTGGCGATGCTCGACACGCAGGCCGATCCGGCTGTGCGCAAGCGGCTGATGGACGGCATGCAGAAGGCCGCGCAGCGCGGCGCTGGACTGACCCGGCAGTTGCTGGCGTTCTCGCGGCGACAGGAACTCAAGCCCGAGCCGGTCGACCTGACCCGGCAGATCGGCGGCATGCGCGAACTGCTGGACCGCAGCCTGCGCGGCGACGTGCACGTGGATTTCGATTTCGCCGAAGGCCTGTGGCCGATCGAGGTGGACCCGGGCGAGCTGGAACTGGTGGTGCTCAACCTCACGGTCAACGCGCGCGATGCGATGCCCAACGGCGGCACCATCGTGGTGCGGGCGCAGAACGTGCCGGGCGCCGGCAAGACCGATCCGGATTTCATCCGCGTGTCGATCATCGACACCGGCACCGGCATGGCGCCGGAAGTGAAGGCGCGGGTGTTCGAGCCGTTCTACACCACCAAGGACATCGGCAAGGGCTCGGGCCTGGGCCTGGCGCAGGTGCACGGATTCGTGCAGCAATCCGGCGGGTCTATCCACATCGACAGCGATCTCGGGCAGGGCACGGCGATCCACCTGCTGCTGCCGCGCTCGTTCCGCGCGCCGGCGCCGGACGAGCGGCACCTGGTGGACGTGCAGGTCGCGCGCCGTGCCCCGGGCGAAGCCGGCTATGTGCTGCTGGTGGAGGACGACGACGAGGTCGCGGCCCTGGTCGGCGAGATGCTGCGCCAGCTGGGTTACCAGGTCACCCGCGTGGCCAGCGCGGCGGCGGCGCTGGGCGCATTGGCCAACGAGCGCGCGGTGGACATCGTGTTCTCCGACATCATGATGCCTGGCGGCATGAACGGCCTGGAACTGGTCCACGAGATCCGCACGCGGCGCAAGGCGCTGCCGATCCTGCTCACCAGCGGCTATGCGGAAGCGGCGAAGTCCGCGGCCGAGGCCGAAGGCGTGCAGATCCTGTCCAAGCCCTATCGGTTGGACGAACTGGCCGCCGCGCTGCAGCAGGTGCGGGCCAACGCCGACACGTCCGGCAAGTCGGAGGCCGCGCCGCTGTGTTCGTGACCGGCCACGCCGCGCTGTCCAGGCGGCAGCCGCGGCTCAGTGCAGCAGGGTATCGGCGAGCAGCTTCACGTTCAGCGCCACGATCAGCGCGGCGATCGCCCACGACAGCCTGATCAGCCAGCGCGGCGCCACCAGCGCGCCCATCTTGCGTTTGTCGGCGACGAAGCGCACCAGCGGGATCACCGCGAACGGCAACTGCATCGACAGCAGCACCTGGCTCAGCACCAGCAGCTTGGCGGTGCCTTGCTCGCCGTACAGCCAGGTCACCACCACCACCGGCACGATCGCCAGGCCGCGGGTCAGCAGCCGCCGCGCCCACGCCGGGATGCGCAGGTGCAGGAAGCCTTCCATCACGATCTGTCCGGCCAGCGTCGCGGTCACCGTGGAGTTGATGCCCGAGGCCAGCAACGCCACCGCGAACAGGGTCGAGGCCAGGCCGACGCCGAGCATCGGCGCCAGCAGTTCGTAGGCCTGCTCGATCTCCTCCACGTCGGTGCGGCCGTGCGCATGGAACACCGCCGCGGCCAGCACCAGGATCGCGGCGTTGACGAACAGCGCCAGGCTCAGCGCGATGGTGCTGTCGGTCAGCGCCCAGCGCAGCGCCGAGCGGCGGCCCTGGTCGTTGCGTTCGTAGGCGCGGGTCTGCACGATCGACGAGTGCAGGTACAGGTTGTGCGGCATCACCGTGGCGCCGATGATGCCGATCGCCAGGTACAGCGCGGCCGGGTTGGTCACCACTTCGGCACGCGGGATGAAGCCGGCCAGCACCTCGCGCAGCGGCGGCGCGGCCAGCGCGATCTGTACCAGGAAGCAGGCGAAGATCACCAGCAGCAGCGCGATCACGAACGCCTCCAGGGTGCGGAAGCCGCGCCGCATCAGGTACAGCACCAGCAGCGCGTCGACCGCGGTGATGATCGCGCCAATGGTCAACGGGATGCCGAACAGCAGCTTCAGCGCGATCGCGGTGCCGATCACCTCGGCCAGGTCGCAGGCCACGATCGCCGCCTCGCAGGCCAGCCACAGCAGGAAGTTGACCGGCCTGGAATAGTGTTCGCGGCAGGCCTGCGCCAGATCGCGGCCGGTGGCGATGCCCAGCCGCGCCGCCAGGCCCTGCAGCACGATCGCCATCAGGTTCGACAGCAGGATCACCGACAGCAGCAGGTAGCCGAAATGCGAGCCGCCGGCGATGTCGGTGGCCCAGTTGCCCGGGTCCATGTAGCCCACCGAAACCATGTAGCCCGGCCCGAGGAAGGCCAGGAAGCGGCGCCAGCCGAGGCCGCCGCTGGGCACGGCGACGCTGCCGTTCATGCGCCCGAGGCTGCGCCGCGGCGGGTCGCTGGCCTGCGGCCAGGCGGCGTTGGAATCGGGCAGGGGCAGGGGATCGGCCATGGCGGAAGCGCGCGTGGAAGGAGCGCGAGAAGTATATAGCACTTGCTATGCTACTTAGCATTGGCAAATCGAATCGCGGCGATAGGCGCAATTTCGGCCAGAATAGGCGGCGGCCGGCGTGCGCCGGCACGGACAAGGGCGTTGCGATGCAGAAAAGCGGGAAGTTGACGGCGCCAGGGGCGGTGCTGCTCGACGCGCAGGTACAGGTCGAAAGCTTCCGCCAGGTGCGCGAGGCGCACCGCCTGGAGCTGATCGAGGACTATGTGGAGCTGATCTCCGACTTGCTGGCCGATGGCGGCGAGGCGCGGCAGGTGGACATCGCCGCGCGCCTGGGGGTGGCCCAGCCGACCGTGGCGAAGATGCTCAAGCGCCTGGTCAAGGGCGGCTGGGTGGTGCAGCGGCCCTACCGTGGCGTGTTCCTGACGCCGGAGGGCGAGGCGCTGGCGGCCGCCAGCCGGCAGCGGCACCAGACCGTGGAGCAGTTCCTGCTGGCCTTGGGCATCGACGAGGACATCGCGCGGCGCGACGCCGAGGGCATCGAACACCACGTCAGCGAAGCCACGCTGGCGGTGTTCGCCGAGTTCGTGCGCAAGCACGCCGCGGCGCGATGAACGGCGCGGACGACAGCGCCGCGCGCGACGAACGCTGGATGCTGCACGCGTTGGCCCTGGCCGACCGCGCCGAGCGCGAGTTCGACGAGATTCCGGTCGGCGCGGTGCTGGTCTCGGCCACGGACGAGGTGCTGGGCGAGGGCTGGAACCTTAACATCGCCGAGCACGATCCCAGCGCGCATGCCGAGATCGTGGCGCTGCGCCAGGCCGGACGCCGGCTCGGCAACCATCGCCTGGTCGGCAGCACCCTGTACGTGACCCTGGAGCCGTGCGCGATGTGCGCGATGGCGGTGGTGCATGCGCGGGTGGCGCAGCTGGTGTTCGCGGCGGCGGATCCGAAGACCGGCGCCTGCGGCAGCGTGTTCGATCTGGTGGCCGATCCGCGCCACAACCACCGCGTGCAGGTGCGCGGCGGGGTGCTGGCGGCGCCGGCCGGGCTGCGCCTGACCAACTATTTCCGCGCCAAGCGCGGCAGGCCGCTGCTCGGCAGTTGAGCGCGGCGTCCTGGCGGCCGCCGGACGTGAAGCCGCTGCGCGACGCGCGCTATCATGCGCGACCGATACGAAACCCCCGCGCCGGCAGCGCCGCCGCGAACGACTGGATGGTGCTATGGCGGAACCGCGCGTGGACAACGATCGTCTGATCTGGATCGATCTGGAAATGACCGGATTGGATACCGACAAGGATTCGATCATCGAGATCGCCACGGTGGTCACCGACACACAGCTCAACGTGCTGGCCGAGGGTCCGGAATTCGCCATCGCCCATCCGCTGCAGACGCTGCAGGCGATGGACGAGTGGAACCGCAACCAGCACCGCCATTCCGGGCTGTGGCAGCGCGTGCTCGACAGCAACGTCACCCTGGGCCAGGCCGAGGCGCAGACCGTGGCGTTCCTGGCGCAGTGGTGCAAGCCGGGCGCTTCGCCGATGTGCGGCAACTCGATCTGCCAGGACCGGCGTTTCCTGCACCGACAGATGCCGCGGCTGGAGCGCTTTTTCCACTACCGCAATCTGGACGTGTCCACGCTGAAGGAACTGGCGCGGCGCTGGGCACCGGCGATCGCGTCGGGACTCAACAAGACCTCCTCGCACACCGCGCTCAGCGACGTGCACGACTCGATCGACGAGCTGCGCTACTACCGTCCGTTCATGGGTGCGCTGAGCGGGCAGGGCGGCGGCGCCGCGCGCTGAAGTCCCGCGATGCAGCGCGTAGGACCGTGCCTGGCGGGCACGGTCTTGCGGCGCGCCGGGATGGCCTCAACGGGCCAGCGGCGGGCCCTGCTTGGTCTCGCCGTCGTCGGTCACACCCTTCAGCAACAGCTCGGCGATCGGGCGGCCATCGGCATCGTGGTGATACACGTGCAGATCGCGCTGCGGATAGGGAATGCTGAGCCCGTTCTCCAGCAGCTGGTTACGGATGTTCTCCAGCGTGGTGCTCTTGGCCGCGCCGAAGTCGCCGTTCCTGGCGTAGGCGAACAGCATCAGGTCCACCGTGCTCTCGCCCAGGTTGGTGACCTGCACGAACGGCGCCGGCGTCTCCAGGATGTTCGGATTGTCCTGGGCGATCTGCAGCAGCAGCTGCTGGGCTTTCTTCAGGTCGTCGCCATAGCCGACGCCGACAGTGATCTCCAGGCGCCGGTTGGGCAGGGTGCTGTAGTTGACGATCGGCGCGGTGGTGATGGTGCTGTTGGGCAGGGTGATCATGCGTTCGTCGAAGCTGCGGATGCGGGTCTGGAAGATCCGGATCTCGTCGACGATGCCTTCCTGCCCGGCTATGACCACGTGGTCGCCGTCGCGCATCGGCCGCAGCACGATCAGCATCACCCCGGAGGCGATGTTGGACAGCGAATCCTTCAGCGCCAGGCCGACCGCCAGGCCGGCCGCGCCGAGCACCGCGAACAGCGACGTCGGCGGCACCCCGATCTTCTGCAGCGCCGACACGAACACCAGCACCAGCAGCAGCGCATAGGCGACGTTGCGCAGGAAATTGCTGAGCGTGGTTTCCACCCGTGCGCGCATCAGCGCACGGTGCAGCCACTGGCTCAGGCGCTTGGCGATCCACATCCCCAGCACCAGGATGACCAGCGCCACGCCCCAGTTGAGCGCGTACTGCGCCCAATCCAGGTCCCGCCAGCTCAAGGTTTGCCGCACCTGTGCCGGCGCGGCGGGGGCGGCCGTCGCGGCCGCCGCCAGCAACGTCGCTACCGTCCCCATCAGCTGGCGGCTTTCAGCTTGGCCAGGCGCAGCCAGGTATCGACCACGGTGTCGGGATTCAGCGATACCGACTCGATGCCTTCCTGCATCAGCCACTCGGCCAGGTCCGGATGGTCAGACGGACCCTGGCCGCAGATGCCGACGTACTTGCCCTTGGCGCGCGCGGCCTTGATCGCCATCGACAGCATCTTCTTCACCGCCGGATTACGCTCGTCGAACAGGTGCGCCACGATCGACGAATCGCGGTCCAGGCCCAGGGTGAGCTGGGTCAGGTCGTTGGAGCCGATCGAGAAGCCGTCGAAGATCTCCAGGAACTCGTCGGCGAGCAGTGCGTTCGACGGCACCTCGCACATCATGATGATCTTCAGGTTGTTCTCGCCCTGGCGCAGCCCGTTCTGGGCCAGCACCTCGATGACCTTGCGGCCTTCCTCGAGGGTGCGCACGAACGGGATCATCACCCACATGTTGTCCAGGCCCATCTCGTTGCGGACCTTGAGCACAGCCTTGCATTCCAGTGCGAACGCGGCCGAGAAGCTCGGATCGACGTAGCGGCTGGCGCCGCGGAAGCCGATCATCGGGTTCTCTTCGTGCGGCTCGTAGTTGCTGCCGCCGATCAGGTTGGCGTACTCGTTGGACTTGAAGTCCGACAGGCGCACGATCACCGGGTTCGGCGCCACCGACGCGGTCAGCGTGGCGATGCCTTCGGCCAGGCGGTTGATGTAGAAACTGACCGGATCGGCGTAGCCGGCGATCTTCTCGTCGATCTTCTTCTTGGTCGCCGCGTCCTGCTTGGCGTACTCCAGCAGGGCGTTGGGATGGATGCCGATGTGCGCGGCGATGATCATCTCCAGCCGCGCCAAGCCGATGCCGGCGTTGGGCAACTGGCCGAAGTCGAACGCGCGCTCCGGGTTGGCCACGTTCATCATGATCTTCAGCGGCGCCGGCGGCATGTTGCCCAGGTCGGTGGTGGTGCGCTCAAACGGCAGCAGGTCGGCGTAGATGAAGCCGGTGTCGCCCTCGGCGCAGCTGACCGTGACCTCGCGGCCGTCCTCGATCAGCTCCATCGCGTTGCCGGTGCCGACCACCGCCGGCACGCCCAGCTCGCGGGCGATGATCGCCGCGTGGCAGGTGCGGCCGCCGCGGTTGGTGACGATCGCCGAGGCGCGCTTCATCACCGGCTCCCAATCCGGATCGGTCATGTCCGCGACCAGCACGTCGCCGGGCTGCACCCGGCTCATGTCGTCCAGGCTGCGCACCACGCGGGCCACGCCGGCGCCGATCTTCTGGCCGATGGCGCGGCCTTCGGCGATCACCGTGCCGCGCTTTTCCAGCGCGAAGCGCTCGATCTGGGTGGCATGGCCGCGCGACTTCACGGTTTCGGGACGCGCCTGCACGATGAACAGCTTGCCGCTGACGCCGTCCTTCGCCCACTCGATGTCCATCGGCCGCTGGTAGTGCTTCTCGATCACCAGTGCCTGCTTGGACAGTTCCTGCACGTCCTCGTCGCTGATCGAGAAGGTGTTGCGCAGCTCGGCCGGGGTGTCCTCGATGCGCACGCGCTCGCCTGGTACGTCTGAATACACCATGCGAATCAGCTTGCTGCCCAGCGAACGGCGCAGGATCGCCGGCTTGCCGGCATTGAGGGTGGGCTTGTAGACGTAGAACTCGTCGGGATTGACCGCGCCCTGCACGACCATCTCGCCGAGGCCGAAACTCGAGGTAACGAACACCACGTCGCGGAAACCGGACTCGGTGTCGAGCGTGAACAGCACGCCGGAGGCGCCGACGCCGGAGCGCACCATCAGCTGCACGCCGGCCGACAGGAACACGTCCTCGTGCTTGAAGCCGTGGTGCACGCGGTAGGCGATGGCGCGGTCGTTGTACAGGCTGGCGAAGACTTCCTTGACCTTGTGCAGCACGTCGTCGGCGCCGGTCACGTTGAGGAAGGTCTCCTGCTGGCCGGCGAAGCTGGCGTCGGGCAGGTCTTCGGCGGTGGCCGAGGAGCGCACCGCGACGGCCACGTCGCCGCCGCCGTTCTCCGCGCACAGCTGCGCGTAGGCCTCGCGGATCGCCTGGTCCAGCTCCGGCTGCAGCGGCGCCTCGGTGACCCAGCCGCGGATTTCCTTGCCGGCCACGGTCAGCGCGCCGACGTCTTCCACGTCCAGCGTCGCCAGTTTGTCGAAGATGCGCTGGTAGAGATTGTTGTGGGCGACGAACGCCTTGAACGCTTCGGCGGTGGTGGCGAAACCGCCGGGCACCGAGACGCCGAGTCCTGCCAGGTTGCCGATCATTTCGCCGAGGGAAGAGTTCTTGCCACCGACGCGGGCCAGGTCGGTCAAGCGCAACTCGTGCAACCAAAGGATGTTCTCGTTCAAGCGCGATGCTCCGTAGGGCCATCGCCCGAGGCGGGCAGAGTGGCCGCGTCCGTGGGGGAAGAAGCCGATATCATGCAGTGCGCACCCGAGTGGGCACAAGCTCAAGCGGGTGCATCCGTTGGGTTTCAGCAAGGAGAATGCAGGCTATGTCGACGATCCGACCGGTGTTCTACGTGTCCGATGGAACCGGTATCACCGCTGAAACCATTGGGCATAGCCTGCTCACCCAGTTCAGCGGTTTCAGCTTCGTCACCGACCGCATGTCGTTCATCGACGATCCGGAAAAAGCGCGCGAAGCGGCGCAGCGCATCCACGCCGCGGGGGAGCGTTACCAGGTGCGGCCGATCGTGGTCAACTCCTGCGTCGATCCGCAGCTGAGCATGCTGCTGTCCGAAAGCGGCGCGCTGATGCTCGATGTGTTCGCGCCGTTCATCGAGCCGCTGGAGCGCGAATTGAACGCGCCGCGGCATTCGCGGGTAGGGCGGGCGCACGGCATGGTCGATTTCGAGACCTACCACCGCCGCATCAACGCGATGAACTTCGCGTTGGCCCACGACGACGGCATCGCGATCAACTACGACGAGGCCGACCTGATCCTGGTTGCCGTCTCGCGCGCCGGCAAGACGCCGACCTGCATCTACCTGGCGCTGCATTACGGCGTGCGCGCGGCCAACTATCCGTTGACCGAGGAGGACCTGGAGCACGACCGGCTGCCGCCGCGGCTGCGTCCCTACCGCAGCAAGCTGTTCGGGCTGACCATCGACCCGGACCGCCTGCAGCAGATCCGCCAGGAGCGGCGGCCGAATTCGCGCTATTCCAACCTGGAAACGTGCCGGCGCGAGGTGTCCGCGGCCGAGACCATGTTCAGGATGGAGCGGATCCCGACCCTGAGCACCACGCATACCTCGATCGAGGAGATTTCCAGCAAGGTGCTGGCCACGCTGGGCCTGCAGCGCGAGATGTTCTGAATGGGGCGGCGCCAGGCGGCGGACTGCGCAGGAGCGCGTCGGGCAGGGGCGCAAAACCGCCGTGCCGAGACCTCCAAGGTAGGCCCCGGCGGGCGATCCGTCAATGCTGCCGCGCGAGCGTTTCAACGTGTAGCATCGGCTCCATGCAGCACGCCCTGACCCGCAGCGAACGCATCCCCCGGCTCAGCCGATTCGGCTGGCTGATGGGGCTGTACGCCGAGAACTACGTTCACCTCAATCGCCTGTTCGTCCCGTCGGACCTGGCCGTGGGCAGCTACCTGTCCTCGATCGGCGACGGCCTGGACCTGCGCCTGGACGTGATCGAGCACCACCGCTACACGGTGGAACTGCGCCTGACCTACGACCTGTGCGACCCGCTCACCGGCGAGCCAGACCCGTCGGCCTACGTGCGCATGTACCGCGACGCGCGCCAGGCCGAGACCACGCATTGCTACGTCGGCCGCCGCTGGCAGGACGTGATGGGCCTGTATCCGCCGCCGGCGGAACTGATCAGCCACCGCATGCGCATGAACACCTTCCTCAGCAAATGGCTGGAATACCTGGCCGAACGCGGCCATGGCGTGGCCACGCTGAAGCCGGCCGCGCCATTGCCGCGGCCGGCGCAGGATGCGCCGGTGCCGCTGCTTTAGATCGTGGTGACGTTAGGCCGTGCTGCCGTAACAGTGGTGGCGTAGACCGCTCGTCGCGGCGGATGCGGCATACTGCGCGCCCGCCGACTCGCCCGACCGCCGCATGCCTTACACCCCGATCGTCGCCACGCTGGGCTACGTGTTGTCGCCCGATCGTTCCAAGGTGCTGCTGATCCATCGCAACGCGCGGCCCGGCGACCATCACCTGGGCAAGTACAACGGCCTGGGCGGCAAGGTCGAGGCGGACGAGGACGTGCTGGACGGCATGCGCCGCGAGATCCGCGAGGAGGCCGGCATCGAATGCGAGGCGCTGCAATTGCGCGGCACCATCAGCTGGCCCGGCTTCGGCAAGCACGGCGAGGACTGGCTGGGCTTCCTGTTCCTGATCAGCGCCTACAGCGGCGAACCGTTCGCCGAGAACGCCGAGGGCACGCTGGCCTGGGTGCCGGTGGCGGACATGCCATCGCTGCCGCTGTGGGAGGGCGACCGGCATTTCCTGCCGCTGGTGTTCGACGCCGATCCACGCCCGTTCCACGGGGTGATGCCGTATCGCGACGGGCGCATGCTGTCGTGGCGCTACTCGCGCGCCTGAGCGCCGCCGCGCCTTTGTCCACAGCGGCTGTGGATCGATCCTGCACAAGCCTGTGGGCAAGCGCGGCAAGTCGCTGATACGGCTGGCCGATTTTGCCGACTGGCGAAACTTTCGCCAGCCGCTGCCGCGCTTCTCCACAGCGGGTGTGGATGGAACCGGCCGAAGTCTGTGGATAAGAGTGCGGCCGCGTTGCAGCGCAACGCCCGCCGCCGCATTGGCGAAAAATTCGCCAGCAAGGATCGCCGTTCCGCAACCCCATTGTTGCCGGCACGCGCCGTCACGCTACTGCGCGGTCCAGCCGCCGTCGATGGCGATGGTCTGCGCGGTGATGTTGCGCGCCGCCGGCGAGGCCAGGAACGCGACGCAGCCGGCCAGCTCGTCGTAGTCGATGAACACGCCCTTGGGCATTGGCTTGAGCATCACCTGCGCGATCACGTCGGCTTCGGAGATGCCGCGGGTGCGCGCCTGGTCGGCGATCTGCTTGTCCACCAGCGGGGTTTTCACGTAGCTGGGGCACAGCGTGTTGATGGTGATGTCGGTGTCGGCGGTTTCCAGCGCCACGGCCTTGGAGAATCCGACCAGGCCATGCTTGGCGGCGACGTAGGCGCTCTTGTACGGGCTGGCGACCAGCGAATGGATGCTGCCGATGTTGACGATGCGGCCGAAGCCGCGCGCGCGCATGCCCGGCAGCAGCGCCTGGGTCAGCCGCGCCACGCCGGTCAGCATCACCTCGACCAGCAGGCTCCACTTGGCCATCGGGAAGTCCTGCAGCGGCGCCACGTGCTGCAATCCGGCGTTGTTGACCAGCACGTCCACGGGCCGCGAGATCGCCGCCAGGGCCGCATCGATGCTGGCCTCGTTGCTCACGTCCAGCGCCACCGCCTCGGCCGAGCCGCCGGCCGCGCGCAGTTGCGCGGCTACCGCGGCGGCCGCGTCCGCATCCAGGTCGCTGACGACGATGTGGCGGCCGCCGGCGGCCAGTTCGCGGGCAATGCCGGCGCCGATGCCGCTGGCGGCGCCGGTGATCAGGACGGTCTGCATGGGAAGCACCTGTGGGCGAGGGGCGACAAGCGTAGCAGCGCGCCGCGACGGCGCCATGGCGGCGATCCTCGCCACTGCGCTGGCGCCACGCTACCCTGTGCCGGTCGCACCCTTCTCACGCCGGATCCGCCACGCTATGCCGATGAAACGCCACTTCTCCATGCTGCGCGAATTCCAGTTGGCCGACTGGTTCACCCTGGCCAACGCCTTCTGCGGCACCGGCGCGGTGTTCGCGTCGATGCGCTTCCTGCAGGAGGGCCGGCGCAGCGACCTGCTGATCGGCATGGCGCTGATCCCGCTGGCGTTCGTGTTCGATGCGCTGGACGGGCGCGTGGCGCGCTGGCGCAAGTCCTCGTCCACCCTCGGCCGCGAACTGGATTCGCTGGCCGACGTGATCTCCTTCGGCGTCGCCCCGGCCGCGCTGGCCTACGCCTGCGGCATGCAGGGCGGCTGGGACTGGCTGGTGCTGAGCTTCTTCGTGTGCTGCGGGGTCAGCCGCCTGGCGCGCTACAACGTCACCGCTGAGCAGCTGGCCGGCGACGGCGACAAGGTGCCGTATTTCGAAGGCACGCCGATCCCCAGCAGCCTGGCGTTGGTGATCGTGCTCGCGGTCGCCGCGTACCTGGGCCACATCGGCGACGCGCTGTGGTGGGGCCAATGGCGGCTGGGGCCGTGGCTGCTGCACCCGCTGGTGCTGCTGTTCGCGCTGTCCGGTTCGCTGATGATCAGCAAGACCCTGCGTATTCCCAAGCCCTGACCGGGTGCAGTTGCTATCATCCCCCGTCTGACCTGGGAGGGTGGCGATGAAGGCTAGCGGCGGCAACGATGCCGGCGATTTCGAGGCGTTGGCGCGGCAGTACTGGGGCGCGTGGAGCGAGGCGCTGCGCCAGGGCGGGGCTGCGCCCGCAGCGCCAGCAGATGGCGCCGCCGGTCCGTGGCGCGAGGCGATCGACACCTGGGCGCAATGGCTGCCGCGCGGCACCGCGCCGCAGGCCGAGGATGCGGTGGCGCAGCTGCAGCGGCAGGCCGGCGACTGGTTCGGCGCGATGCAGCAGGTGGCCGCGCAGTTCGCCGGGCGCGATGCCGGCAGCGCGGACGTGGCCGCGGCGTGGAAGCAGCAGGTACAGGGCCAGCGCGAGCAGATGCTGCAATGGCTGCTCGGCACCGCCCGCGGTGCCGGCCAGGTCGGTGTGGATCCGTGGCTGCAGCAGGCGGCGCAATGGCTGCAGGGCTGGCAGCGCGACAGCGGGCCGTGGCTGCAGATGCCGGGCTTCGGCCCGGGCCGCAACCACCATGCGCGCTGGCGCGCGCTGGCCAAGGCGCAGCAGGACTACCAGGCGCAGCTGCAGGCGTACATGGGCCAGTTGCAGGGCGCGATCGACAACGCCTTCGGCGTGTTCGAGGCCAAGCTGCGCGAGCACGAGGATCCCGGCCGCCAGCTGACCAACGCGCGGGCGATGTTCGACCTGTGGATCGACGCCGCCGAGGAAGCCTATGCGGCTTCGGCGTTGTCGGAGGAGTTCCGCGAGGTCTATGCCGGCTTCGCCAACGCGCAGATGCGCCTGCGTTCGCTGCTGCAGCGCGAGACCGAGCAGCTGTGCGAGCAATTGGGCCTGCCGACCCGCAGCGAACTGGATGCGGCGCATCGGCACATCGCCGATCTGGAGCGGCGGCTGCGGCGGCTGGAGCGCGGTGCCGCGCCGGTCGCGGCGACGGCGAACCCCCAGTCCACCGAGAACGCCGCACCCGCATCGCGCCCGCAGCCGCGCGGGCGGCCTGACGCTGCTCCCGCGTCCAAGGCGGCGCCAGCCGGCACGCCGGCCAAGGCCGCCGCGAAGCAGCCCACCAAGCGCGCCGCTTCCGCGTCCAAGCCGCCGGTCAAATCCAAGCCTGTCGCGTCGTCCAGGTCTGCCGCGGCGTCCAAGCCCGCCGCCAGGCCGGCGCGTGGCAAGCCGGGCGCGGCGCCGCGCCGGGGCCGCGCATGAAAGGGCCGTTGAGCTTCAGCAGCGACGACCTGCTGCAGGAAACCCTGGAGCTGCAGCGCAAGCTCATGGAAGGGCTGCGCGTGCTGCCCGGGCTGGATGAGGTGCAGTACGGCGTCACCGAGCGGCAGGAGGTGTGGCGCGACGGCAAGGTGGTGCTGTACCGCTTCGTCGGCAACAAGCCGCCGACCGCGAAGGTGCCGCTGCTGATCGTCTATGCGCTGGTCAACCGCCCGTACATGGTCGACCTGCAGGCCGACCGCTCGCTGGTGCAGGGCCTGCTGGCGCTGGGCGAGGACGTGTATGTGCTGGACTGGGGCTATCCGGACCGGTCCGAGCGCTACCTGACCCTGGAAGACTATCTGCTGCGCTACATCGACGGCGCGGTCGACCACCTGCGCGCGGCCACGGCCGACGCGCCGGTCAACGTGCTCGGCATCTGCCAGGGCGGCACCTTCTCGCTGTGCTATGCGGCGCTGCAGCCGGCGAAGGTGCGCAACCTGGTGACGATGGTGACCCCGGTGGATTTCCATACTCCGGACAACATGCTGTCCAACTGGGCGCGCCAGGTGGACGTGGATCTGTTCGTGGACACGCTGGGCAACGTGCCGGCGGATCTGATGAACGCCAGCTACCTGATGCTCAAGCCGTTCCGGTTGAACCTGCAGAAATACGTCGGGCTGCTGGACATCCTCGACGATCCGCGCGCGCTGGAGGACTTCCTGCGCATGGAAAAATGGATCTTCGATTCGCCCGACCTGGCCGGCGAGACGTTCCGCGAGTTCGTCAAGCAGTTCTACCAGGACAACGCGCTGATGCATGGCCGCGCGCGCATCGGCGACCACGCCGTGGACCTGGCCCGGGTCGACATGCCGGTGCTCAATGTCTATGCCGAGCAGGACCACCTGGTGCCGCCGGACGCATCGCGCGCGCTGCGCGGCCTGGTCGGCAGCGAGGACTACGCCGAGCTCAGCTTTCGCGGCGGCCACATCGGCATCTACGTGTCCGGCCGCGCGCAACGCGAAGTGCCGGGGGCGCTGCACCGCTGGCTCGCCGAGCGCGATGGCGGAGAATAGATACATGATGAAACCCACCACGCGATCCGCGCAGCGGCTCGGCATGCGCCTGTCCGCGTTCGGCCTGGCCTGCGTCTGCACGGTCGCGGCCGCAGCCGTGCCGTCGCCGGTCGCCGAGCGCGAGATCAACGCACTGCTGGCGGCCTTGCAGGCCTCGCCGTGCCAGTTCCAGCGCAACGGCAGCTGGTATCCGGCGGCGGAGGCCAAGGCGCACCTGCAGCGCAAGTACGACTACCTGCGCAAGCGCGAGATGGCCGCCACCGCCGAGCAGTTCATCGAGCGCGGCGCCAGCC
This sequence comes from Xanthomonas sp. CFBP 8443, assembly GCF_025666195.1. Taxonomy (NCBI): domain Bacteria; kingdom Pseudomonadati; phylum Pseudomonadota; class Gammaproteobacteria; order Lysobacterales; family Lysobacteraceae; genus Xanthomonas; species Xanthomonas sp. CFBP 8443. The sequence continues at coordinate 2,759,687 of NZ_CP102592.1, read as the reverse complement.
AAAGCAGTAGCAGCGGCAAGGCCTACCGGGTGGCGTGTCCGGGCCAGCCGGAGCAGGATGCGGCGGCCTGGTTCGCGCAACAGCTGGCGGTGCTGCGCCGTCACGCCCCGTCCGCGGCGCCGCGCCCAGACTGAGCGCGCATTTGCCGCAGGAGCCGCCGCCATGTCCCAGCCCAAGCCCACCCGTACGCTGTCGCGCTCGCTCGACGATCGCATGATCGCCGGCGTGATCGGCGGCATCGCGCATCGCTTCGGCTGGAGCGCGACGCTGCTGCGCGTGGTCTACGTGATCGGCTCGATCGCCTCGGCCGCGTTCCCCGGCATCCTGGTCTACCTGATCCTGTGGCTGCTGATTCCCAACGAAGCCGATTGACGCAGCCGGCGATGGCGCTGCGCCTGGCCGGGTTCGTGCTGGGCGCGCTGTGGACCTTGCCCAATACGCTGCTGGGCCTGACAGCAGGACTCGCCGCGATGCTGGTCGGCGCCCGTGCGCGGGTCAGCCGGCGCGAGCTGGCGCTGGTGTTCGACCGGTTTCCCTGGGGGCCGCGCGGCGCATTGACGCTGGGCAACGTGATCCTGGTCAGCGCCGACGACCTGGACGTGGCCTGTGCCACCTACGAACACGCCGCCGGTCGCTGCCGGCACCCGAACGTACGCCTCGGCGATCACGAGCGCGCCCACGTGCTGCAGTACCTGGTGCTGGGGCCGCTGTTCCTGCCGGTGTACTTCGCCTGCGGCGGCGTCCATGTACGCAACCCGCTTGAGCGCGCCGCCGATCGCTACGCGATGCTCGGCCGCGGCTGGTGGCCGGGGCGGCGCTGAGCTCAGTCCAGCCGGGCGAAACCGAACAGCTGCTTGAGCGGATGCGCGCGGCGCTCGATGTGCGCACGCAGCAGGCTGGCGCCGAGCATGCTGTAGGTGATGCCATTGCCGCCGTAGGCCATCGCGAACTGCATGCGCGGCCCGCGCTGCGGATGCGGGCCGAAGAAGGGCAGGCCGTCTTCGGTTTCGGCGAAGGTGCCGGCCCAGGCGAAGGTGGGCTTCAGGTCCAGGCCCGGCATCGCCTTGGCGATCTTGCGCGACAGCGTGCGCGCCTTGCCGTCGACGCGGGCGTCGCGGCGCAGCGGAATGTCCACGCCGTCGTCCTCGCCGCCGGCGACGATGCGTCCGTTGCCGGTGGTGCGCAGGTACAGGTAGGGGCGCGCGCTTTCCCACACCATCGTGTGCTTCAGCGCGCCGAGCACCGCGTCGTCCAGCGGATCGCTGACGAACGCGTAGCTGCTGCGGTTGCGGGCCACGCGCCGGTCCAGCCAGCGCTGGCTGGCGTAGCCGGCGGCGATCACCACATGCCCGGCGCGGACCTGTAGGCCCTGCTCGGTGTGCAGGGTGGCGCCGCGGCGGCTCAGGTCGATGCGCTCGACGCGGGTGCGGTCGTAGACCCCGACGCCGCGCTTGTGCGCGCGGCCGAGCAGGCGGTAGGTCAGGCGGTAGGGGTCCACCCGCGCCGCCTGGCGGCTGAGGATCGCGCCGTGGGCGTCGATGCCGTAGTCGGCGCGCAGCGCCTGTGCATCCAGCCACTCCACCTCGAGTCCGTGGCGCGCGCGCAGCTGCAGCTCCTGCTGCAGCACGCGCACGTGACGGCGGCGGCTGGCGTAGTACAGGCTGTCGTTCCAGCCGAAGTCGACATCGCGCAGCGGCCGCGCCAGCGCCCGCAACTGCTCCACCGCCTGCGCACAGGAGCGGTAGGCGAGGGCGGCGGCGTCCTCGTCGTAGCGCTTGGCCAGATCGAGCATGTGGGTGTCGATCTCGTACTGCAGCAATGCGGTGCTGGCGGCGGTACTGCCCCAGCCGACGTCGCGTTGTTCCAGCACAACGACCTCGTGGCCGTGCGCGGACAGTTCGTCGGCGATCAGCGCGGCGGTGATGCCGCCGCCGACGATCGCCACATCGCAGCGCAGGTCGTTGCGCAGTTGCGGGAAGGCCTGTATCAGGCCGTTGCGCACGGACCAGAAGGGGTAGCCGCTCTTGAGATCCATGCAGGTCCGCCAGGGAGGGGTGCGCGACTACCGGGCATGGGCAGTTAAGCCGATGTGAGAAAGAAGTAAGTCATCTGCGGGCAAACAGCGACGATTAACCTGCGTGGAGAATCCCCTCACGTGGCGCTGTGTAGGCTGCGCGCCAGTTCCACGAATTCCCAACAGAGGAAGCGTCATGTCGGTCGTTCTGTATATCGGTGGCAGCAAGGATGGCGAGAAGGGCGTGATGCCCTACGGCTTCAGCAAATCGATGAAGGAAACCGCCTCAGGGCCGGAGATCTACGTCGAACGTGTGCTAGCGGTGAGCGATCGGCAGGTGCGGATCATGGCGCTGGAATCGTTGCAGGACGAAATCGTGGTGGAACGGCTGCACAAGTACTATTCGCGTTGACGCCGGCGTGCGGACCCCGGTGTGGTCGCCCGCATAGGCGGGCCAGCAACGGTTCGCATGGAACTACGATCGACCATGCCAGCACCCGATACCAGCAAGCCATCGCGCGTCACCGTCCACGAAAACACCACCGCCGACCTGTCCGACCACCGCAGCGACATCTTCTTCGCCGCCGTGGAAACCACGCGCATGCCGATGATCGTCACCGATCCCAGGCAGGCGGACAACCCGATCGTGTTCGTCAACCGCGCGTTCGTGGAGATGACCGGCTACAGCAGCGACGAACTGCTCGGCAACAACTGCCGCTTCTTGCAGGGACCGGACACCGATCGCGATACCGTGGACAGCGTGCGCGAGGCGATCGCCACACGCAGCGAAGTGGCGGTGGAGATCCTCAACTATCGCAAGGACGGTTCCAGTTTCTGGAATGCGTTGTTCATCTCGCCGGTCTACAACGAGCACGGCGAGCTGGTCTACTTCTTCGGCTCGCAGTTGGACGTCAGCCGCCGCCGCGATACCGAGGACGCCTTGCGCCAGGCGCAGAAGATGGAGGCGCTGGGCCAGCTGACCGGCGGCATCGCGCACGACTTCAACAACCTGCTGCAGGTCATGTCCGGCTATCTGGAACTGATCGAGCATGCGGTGGAGCGCGAGCCGCTGGATCCGGCGCGGCTGCGCAAGAGCGTGGAGCGCGCGCGCGACGCCGCCGGCCAGGCCGCGCGGCTGACCCAGCAATTGCTGGCCTTCGCGCGCAAGCAGAAGCTGGAAGGGCGCGTGCTCAACCTCAATGCGCTGGTCGCCGGCATGAGCGACGTGGCCGAGCGCACGCTGGGCGACGGCATCACCTTCGCGCTGGACCTGGCGGCCGACCTGCGCAACTGCCGGATCGATCCGACCCAGGCCGAGGTGGCGCTGCTCAACATCCTGATCAACGCGCGCGACGCGATGGCCGCGCAGCCTGCGCCGCGCCTGGTCATCCAGACCCGCAACGTGTCGATCCGCGCCGACGAGCCCACCACCTACGACAACCTGTTGCCCGGCCACTACGTCTGCGTCTCGGTCACCGACAACGGCAGCGGCATGTCGCCGGACGTGCTGGCCCACGTGCTGGATCCGTTCTTCACCACCAAGGACGAGGGCAAGGGCACCGGCCTGGGGCTGTCGATGGTGTATGGCTTCGCCAAGCAGTCCGGCGGCGCGGTGCGGCTGTATTCGGAAGAGGGCCACGGCACCACGGTGCGGCTGTACTTCCCGATCGACGACAATGTCGAGAACGTCTCGCCGCGCGATTCGCGCACCCGCCGCGCGTTCGACCGGCAGGGCGACGAGACGATCCTGATCGTGGAGGACCGGCCGGACATCGCCGAACTGGCGCGCCTGTTCCTGGAGGACCAGGGCTACGCCACCCACGTCGTGCACAACGCGCGCGAGGCGCTGCAACTGCTCGACAGCGGCGTGCACGTGGACCTGCTGTATTCGGACCTGATCATGCCCGGCGGACTCAATGGGGTGATGCTGGCGCGCGAGGCGCGGCGGCGCCGGCCCAGGCTCAAGGTGTTGCTGACCACCGGCTACGCCGAGTCCACGATCGAGCGCACCGATGCCGGCGGCGCCGAGTTCGAGGTGCTGTCCAAGCCCTACAACCGCCTGGACCTGACCCGCAAGGTGCGCATCGTGCTGGATGGCCCCACCGGCGTGAGCTGATGCGGCAGGCAGGCTGGTCGGCGTGCGCTGACGCCGACAGGTCGGCGTGCGCCTGTCAACGGGTTCCCCGATGGCCCGGGCGCTGCGAAAATGCCGGTTTTCCGCAAGGCGGCTCCGGCCGGACGCAATGCACGACACTCAGCTCGCCCAGCAGATCGCCCGTACCATCGCCGAGGAAATCGGCGCCCAGCCCGCGCAGGCGCGCGCCGCGATCGCCTTGCTCGACGAAGGCGCCAGCGTGCCGTTCATCGCGCGCTACCGCAAGGAAGTCACCGGCGGCCTCGACGACACCCAGTTGCGCAACCTGGAAACCCGCCTGACCTATCTGCGCGAGCTGGAAGACCGCCGCGCCGCGGTGCTGGCCAGCATCGACGAACAGGGCAAGCTCAGCGACGAACTGCGCGCGGAGATCGTCGCCGCCGATACCAAGTCGCGGCTGGAAGACCTGTACCTGCCGTACAAGCCCAAGCGCCGCACGCGTGCGCAGATCGCGCGCGAAGCGGGCCTGGAACCGCTGGCCGATGGCCTGCTGGCCGACCCGTCGCTGACCCCGGACAGCTTCGCCGCGAGCTTCGTCGACGCCGACAAGGGCGTGGCCGACGTCAAGGCGGCGCTGGAGGGCGCGCGCGCGATCCTGATGGAGCGCTGGGGCGAGGACGCGGCGCTGGTCGGCGAACTGCGCGGCTGGCTCGGCGACGTCGGCGTGATCCGCGCGCGCGTGGCCGAGGGCAAGGAGCAGGAAGGCGCCAAGTACCGCGACTACTTCGACCATGCCGAGGCGCTGGCCAAGATTCCCTCGCACCGGCTGCTGGCGCTGTTCCGCGCGCGCCGCGAGGAAATCGTGTACCTGGAACTGGACCCGGGCAGCGACGCCGAGGCCGGCCACCAGTACGCCGAAGGCCGTGTCGCGCTGCGCGCCGGCATCGCCAACCAGGGCCGCCCCGGCGACCGCTGGCTGCTCGATGCGTGCCGCCTGACCTGGCGCGCCAAGCTGCACATGCACCTGCTGCTGGACCTGTTCAACCAGGCGCGCGAAAAGGCCGAAGCCGAGGCGATCGCGGTGTTCGGCGACAACCTGCAGGACCTGATGCTGGCCGCGCCGGCCGGCGCGCGGGTGACCCTGGGCCTGGATCCGGGCATCCGCACCGGCTGCAAGATCGCGGTGGTCGATGCCACCGGCAAGCTGCTCGCCACCGATACCATCTATCCGCACGAGCCGCGCAAGCAGTGGGACCAGTCGCTGCACACGCTCAGGCAGCTGTGCACGCAACATGGCGTGGAACTGATCGCGATCGGCAACGGCACCGCCAGCCGCGAGACCGACAGGCTCGCCGCCGACCTGATCAAGCAGAACCCGCAGCTGAAGCTGGAGAAGATCGTGGTCAGCGAGGCCGGCGCGTCGGTGTATTCGGCGTCCGAATTCGCGGCCAAGGAGTTCCCGCAGCTGGACGTGTCGCTGCGCGGCGCGGTGTCGATCGCGCGGCGCCTGCAGGATCCGCTGGCCGAGCTGGTCAAGATCGAGCCGAAGGCGATCGGCGTGGGCCAGTACCAGCACGACGTGGACCAGTACCGCCTGGCGCGGGCGCTGGACGCGCGCGTGGAGGACTGCGTCAACGCGGTCGGCGTCCACGTCAACACCGCCTCGGCGGCGCTGCTGTCGCGCGTGTCCGGGCTGTCGGCCAGCGTGGCCGAGAACATCGTCCGTCACCGCGACGACAACGGCCCGTTCAAGCGCCGCAAGGAACTGCTGAAGGTGCCGCGGCTGGGCGAGAAGACCTTCGAGCAATGCGCCGGCTTCCTGCGCATCGCCGACGGCGACGAGCCGCTGGACGCCTCGGCGGTGCACCCGGAAGCGTATCCGGTGGTGGAGCGCATCGTCGGCGCCACCGGCAAACCGATCAAGGCGCTGATCGGCGACGGCGGCTTCCTGCGCGCGCTCAAGCCGGACCAGTTCACCGACGAAAAGTTCGGCGTGCCGACCGTGCGCGACATCCTCAAGGAACTGGAGAAGCCAGGCCGCGATCCGCGTCCGGAGTTCAAGGCCGCGCGCTTCGCCGACGGGGTGGAGGACATCAAGGACCTCAAGCCGGGCATGGTGCTGGAGGGCGTGGTCAGCAACGTCGCCGCGTTCGGCGCGTTCGTCGACATCGGCGTGCACCAGGACGGGCTGGTGCACATCTCCGCGTTGTCCGACAGCTACGTCAAGGATCCGCGCGACGTGGTCAAGGCCGGCGACATCGTCAAGGTCAAGGTGCTGGAAGTGGACGTGGCGCGCAAGCGCATCGCGTTGACCCGGCGCCTGGACGATACGCCGGCGCCGGCGTCGGCGCGCGCCGGCGAGCGCGACGGCGGCGCGCGTCCGGCGGCAGGCGCGCCGCGTCGCGAACGCGATGCGCGCGGCGGCAATGGCGGCAATGGCGGAGGCAACGGCAAGCCGCGCGCCGCGGCCGCGCCGCCGCAGAACAGCGCCCTGGCCGACGCGTTCGCGCGCGCCAAGCGCAGCTGAGCGGGCACAGCCGCGTGCCGCTGGCCGGGCCGCGGCACGCACGGCGCGCAGCGTTGCCGCGCCGGCTCAGGCCGGTTCGGTCTGCGCGTTCGGATCCTGCTGGGCGGCGATCTGCGGCTGGGTCAGCGAGGCCGCCAGCGCGATCAGCTTGGCCGGGTCCACTGGCTTGCCCAGATGCGCGTTGAAGCCGGCTTCCAGCGCCAGCGAGCGGTCCTCGCCGCGCACGTACGCGGTCAACGCGATCGCCGGGATGCGGCTGGCCGCACCGGCACCGCGGGCGCGCACGCTGCGGATCAGGCTGTGCCCGTCGCGGCGCGGCATGCCGACGTCGCTGACCAGCAGGTCGTAGGGACGCTCGCGCAGCAGGGATTCGGCGTCGTCGGCGGACACCGCGGCGTCGACCACCGCGCCGACTTGCTGCAGGAAGCGCTGGGTGATGCCGCGCGAATCCATGTCGTCGTCGACGACCAGCACGCGCAGCCCGTTCAGGCGGATCCTGCCGCGCTGCATCGCCGCGGCGGCGAGCGCCGCGCTGTCGCTGCGGCGCGCCGGATCCAGGCCTGGCAGGTCGTTGCGCGGCAGCAGCAGGGTAAAGGTGGCGCCGAGGCCGACCCCTTCGCTGCTGACCGACAGCTGGCCGTGGTGCATTTCCGTCAGTTGCTTGGCGATCGCCAGGCCCAGGCCCAGGCCCAGGCCGCCGGCGCTGCGCGTGCTGCTGGCGTCGGCCTGGCGGAAACGGTCGAACACGTGCGGCAGGAACAGCGGGTCGATGCCGGCGCCGCTGTCGCTGACGCTGATGCGCAGATGGGTGGCGCTATGGTCGAGCGTCACCGTGACCTTGCCCCCGCTAGGGGTGAACTTGATCGCATTGCCGATCAGGTTGGTCAGTACCTGCTGCAGGCGCACCGCGTCGCCGAGATAGGGCAGGGTGGCGCTGTCGCTGCACGGGGTCAGGACGATGTCGATGCCTTTGCTCTCGGCGCCGGGCCGGGCCGTATCGATCGCTTCGCCCGCCAGTGCGCACAGGTCCAGCTCGGCCGGTTCCAGGCGCACCTTGCCGGACAGGATGGCGCTCATGTCCAGCAGGTCGTCGATGATCTGCGCCTGCGCATGGGCGCTGCGTTCGATCACTTCCAGGCCCCGGGTCAGGTCCGTCTCGCGCACCGCCGCGCCCTGCATCAGCCGCGACCAGCCCAGGATCGCGTTGAGCGGGGTGCGCAGTTCGTGGCTCAGCGTGGCCAGGAATTCGTCCTTCATGCGGCTGGCGCGCTCGGCCTCGCCGCGCGCGCTCTGCTCGGCGGCAAGCAGCTGCTGCAGGCGCAGGTCGGTCTCGCGGCGTTCGATGATGATGCCGGCCAGGTGCGAGGCCGAGCGCGCCAGGTCCTGCTCGTGCGCGGTCGGGTAGTGCACGAACGGGTAGTACAGCGCGACCACGCCCAGGACCTGGCCGTCGCTGGCCAGGATCGGGGTGGAGCAACAGGCGACGATGTCCGCTTCGGCCGCCATCACCAGGTACTGCTGCCAGTTCGCGTCCACCCGCACATCGCTGCACAGCACCTGCCGACGCAGGAATGCGGCGCGTCCGCAGCTGCCGCTGTGCTCGCCGATCGGCAGGCGCTGCACCGTCTTGCGGAACACTGCGGGCATGCTCGGCGCGGCGCCTTCCAGCAGGCATTGGCGGTGTTCGTCGACCAACATGATGGTGCAGCGCAGGCCCACGTCGCTCTGCGCCTCGATGCCGCGCGCGATGGCTTCGAGTACCGCGTTCAGCGGCTTGCCGGTGGTGATCATCTCCAGCGCCGCGCGTTCGGCGGCGGTGGCGTTCTCGATCCGCTTGCGCTCGGCGATGTCCAGCAGCGAGCCGATGAAGCCGAGGAACTGGCCGGCGGCGCTGAAGCGCGGCGTGGCGGTGTCTACGCACCAACGGTATTCGCCGTCGTGGCGGCGCAGCCGGTACTCGATGGTGAACGCGCGGCGATCGGCGGCGGCGCGGGTCAGCGCATGGCCGACGGCGGCGACGTCGTCGGCATGGATCTTCTCCATCCAGCCCGATCCCATCGCCTCCTGCTCGGTCTGACCGGTGAACAGGAACCACTGGCGGCTGACGTACTCGCAATCGCCGTCGGCGTTGGCCATCCAGATCAGCACCGGCGCGTTGTCGCACAGGTTGCGGAAGCGCAGTTCGCTTTCCTGCAGCCGTTGTTCGACCACGCGGCGATCGTGGATGTCGGTATTGGTGCCGATCCAGCGCACGATCCGGCCGTCGCCATCGCGGATGGGGAGCGCGCGGCCCAGATGCCAGCGGTAGCTGCCATCGTGGCGGCGCAACGGATACTCGAGCTCGTACGGCTGGCCGCTGCGTATCGCCTCCGGCCAGGCCTGCGTCACCTGCGCCAGGCCTTCTTCGGTATGCACCGTGCGCCAGCTGTCGTGGCCGCGATCGCCGGGCGGCAGCCCGGTGTACTCGTACCAGCGCCGGTTGAAGTAGTCGACATCGCCCTCGGGCGTGGCGGTGAACACGATCTGCGGCATCGCGTCGGCCAGTTCGCGCAGGCGCGCCTCGCTGCGTGCCAGGTCCGACTGCGCGCCGGCGCGCTCCATCGATTCCCAGCAGCGCGCCGCGACCAGCCGCACCAGCTCGATTTCGGCCGAGGTCCAGACCCGTGGCTGCACCTGATGCACGCCGATCGCCGCCACCAGGCGGCCGGCCTTGTGCAGCGGCGCGGTCAGGATCGCGCGCATGCCCATGCGCCGGTAGCCGGGATCGTCGAAGCGCAGCGGCGGCGAATGCGCCTCGGTGTCCTGCACCACCCAGGGCCGGTTCTCGCGCACGCATTCGAGCAGATCGCTGCCGAAGTCGCTGAAGCGCGAGCGCCCGGTCAGGTGCGCGGTGCCGTCGACGTAGTCGGCGCGCACATCGAAGGCGTCCTCGTCGGCATCGACGATCGCATAGGCGCAGCGGTTCGCCTGCAGATGCTGGCCGAGCAGGGCCGCACCGGTCTCGCAGATGGCCTCGGCGCTGTCCAGGTTCTGCAGCGCGTCCTCGAGCATCAGCAGGAAGCTGTCGTGGGCCTGCGCGCGCGCCTGCTCGGTGCGGTCGATCCCGTGCACCAGCACGCCGGTGACGTTGCCCTCGGCGTCGCGCATCGGCTGGTACACGCATTCCAGCGTGGTCTCCGAGACCGCCTCGTGCGGCGTGCGGCGCAGGTTGAAGGTCATCGATTCGCCGGTGAACGGCTGGCCGCTGGCGCGCACGTTGTCGAGCAGGTCGATGAAGCCCTGCTGCAGGATCTCCGGGATCGCCTCGGCCAGCGGCTTGCCGACGACCTCGCGCGGCCCGACCAGTTGCTGGTAGCGCCGGTTGACGCTCTCGACCACGTAGTCCGGGCCGCGCAGGATCGCCAGCGCCGCCGGCGACTGCTCGAACGCGTCGGCCATCTGCGTGCGCTGCGCGTCCAGCGCCTTCAACAGCGCATCGCGCTCGCGTTCCAGCCTGATCTGCGCGGTGTCCTCGGTACACACGCACAGCACGCCGCCGATGCCGCCGTGGTCGTCGAAGATCGGGCTATAGGAAAAAGTGAAATACGCCTCTTCGTCGTAGCCGTTGCGCGTCAGCACGAACGGCACGTGCGCGTTCCAGGTCGGCTCGCCGGTCGCCAGCACCCGTTCGGCCTGCAACCCGACCGTGGGCCACACGTCCGGCCACACCTCGGCCGAGGCGCGCCCGAACGCGAAGGGATGGCGCATCCCGAGGATCGGAATGTAGGCGTCGTTGTAAAGATTGATCATCCGCTGGCCCCAGCGGATCACCATCGGGAAGCGCGAGTTCAGGCACAGCGACAGCGCCGAGCGCAGGCTCTGCGGCCATTCCTGCAGCGGCCCCAGTTCGTGGCCGGACCAATCGGTGGCGCACAGCAACGCTCCCGTGGCGCTGTTGGCGGGCAGCCAGACAGGTGGGGCCGAGCGGTCATGGGCGTTGATGGCGGTTCCTTGAGTCTATCCCTGCCGTGGGGCAGGCTCCCGACCCGGGATTGTCAAGGCCGCGCGGTCATTTTCGCGTGAGCATCGAGCAGCGCCTTGATCAGCTGTTCCGACAGGTAAGGCTTGGTCAGCACGACACCGGCGGCGAAGCCGGCAGGCAGCGATTCGGCGGCGACGCCGGTGGCCAGCACATAGGGGATCGCATGCTCGGTGAGCGTGCGTGCGACCGCTTCGCTGGTTTCGCCGGCGGCCAGGCGGAAATCGAGCACCGCGCGGTCCGGCCGCTCCTGCTCGATCAGCGCAAGCGCCTGCCGTACCGACTCGGCCGGGCCCAGCACTTCGGCGCCGGCTTGAGCGAGCTGCAGTTCCAGCAGCGTGGCGTTCATTTCGTCGTTCTCGACCACCAGGATGCGCAGGCCCTGCAATGCCGACATCGCTTGCTCGTTAAGGTTTGGGAACAGAAATTATAGCGGCAGCGGCGACGGCCTCGGCTAGACCGCGGTCCCGACAAAGATGAAGGATTTACCCCTGTCGCAGACCGATACGGTCGGCTATACTTCGCGGCCGCGCCGAAGTGGCGGAATCGGTAGACGCAGCGGACTCAAAATCCGCCGCCCTTAAAAGCGTGTGGGTTCGAGTCCCACCTTCGGCACCAGGACCTACGGCAGCTTCGGCTGCCGTTTGTTTTTTCGCCGCACGCGATGCGGCGCCTGCGGCGCTGCCAGGCAGCGCCGGCCACGCAGGACAAGATGGCTTCCGAGTTTCCTTGAGCCGAACCTTCTGCGTGGGAGCCGGGCGATCGTTCGCGCGCGCCGCGCGCGATGGCGGCAGACGTGCGCCGCTTGCAGCTACGGAACCCGATGTCGCTGCGGATGCGTGTTGGCGCGCAGATGCATTCCTGCGCCGCAGGACCAGGACCATATGCAGGACCGAAACGGCAGTTGGCCAGGTGCTTGGAATGCGGCGCGCCTGTGCGTCTTCGGTCCGCGCATGGGTACAACGCATGCGGCACCCGGGTGTTTTAAGGCCGCAATGGATCGCGTTCGACCTGTCGAGCAGGGCGCGATCGACGCTTGCGCCTGCGCACGCGCCGATCGCGCGGCCCGCCGCAGTGAAGAAACTTCAAAAAACGCTTGCGCGTGCCGGGCGCCATCGCTAATATTCCGCTCCTCGCAGCACACGTGGGGCCATAGCTCAGCTGGGAGAGCGCTTGCATGGCATGCAAGAGGTCGCCGGTTCGATCCCGGCTGGCTCCACCAACTTTTTCGGGCACTAGGCCTGTCCGCAAAAGCTACATCGTTATCAGCGTCCCCATCGTCTAGAGGCCTAGGACATCACCCTTTCACGGTGGCGACCGGGGTTCGAATCCCCGTGGGGACGCCATTTTATTTGCAAGACATCTGAAGTCCGGCGCTGCCGGACTTTTTTTGTGCGGGATTTGTACATTCCGCGGGAATCGGGTACGATTCCGCTTCTGCCAGTACACGTGGGGCCATAGCTCAGCTGGGAGAGCGCTTGCATGGCATGCAAGAGGTCGCCGGTTCGATCCCGGCTGGCTCCACCAAGTTTTCGGACATAGGCCTGTCCGCAAAGCGGCAACACCATCAGCGTCCCCATCGTCTAGAGGCCTAGGACATCACCCTTTCACGGTGGCGACCGGGGTTCGAATCCCCGTGGGGACGCCATTTCGCAAGAAGACACCCGGCACTGCCGGGTGTTTTTTTGTCTGCGACGCGCCGTGCGTTTTCTTCAACGCAGCAGCTTGCGGATTTCCAGGATGGCTTGCGGAGTTTCCTGCACGCTGTGCCCGGAGGTGATGACGGTTTCCGACGCCGCGCCGTCCAGGTGCGCGCTCCAGTAGGGCACGAAGCCGTCGTCGGATCGCGCCAGCGGCACGCGCGGATCGCGGCGGGCGATGATCGAGTGAAAGGTCACCTTCGGCGAGATCTTCAGGTCCGCCGCGGCCTGGACGAAGTCGTCGTGGTCGCTGAGGTTGTCCATGCTGGTCGGCAGCTTGCCGACCAGGCCGGTGCCGGCGATGTCCTTGAACTGGTCGAGGATGCGCGCGGGCATGCCGATCAGGCCGCCCACCAGGCTGCCGAGCATGCCGCTCGCCTGCGGGGTTCCGCGATGCGGCGAGGCAAGGAAGATCGCCTCGGAGACTTCCGCCATCGGCTCGAAATGCAGCATCGGCGACAGCCTGTTTCGCAGTGCCTGCTGCGCCTGCGGGTCGAGCGCGCTGTCGCCGAACAGGCGCTGCCACAGATGGTCGCCGCCGCTGGAGGACACCATCAACCGCGCCAGCACGCCGCCCATGCTGTGCCCGACCAGCACCATGCCGTGCGCCGAGGCGCTGCGCCGGTGCGGATCGAAATGGTCCAGCGCCTGCTGCAGGCCCTTGCGGATTTCGATGTGGTTGTAGGCGATCGGCAGGTTGGTCGGGTAGTAGACCAGCCAGATCTGATAGCGGGCGCGCAGTTGTTCGTCGCCGAGCAGTTCGTTGGCCAGGTTCACCCAGGCCTCGGGGCTGCTGGCCAGGCCATGCAGCAGCACCAGCACGCGGCGGTTGGGATCGTAGGGCTGGGTCAGGAAGATGTGCGGCCGGTCGATGCCACGGGCCATGCCGAACAGCGTGCGCAATGACTGCGCGGCGAAACCGGAGCGCGCCATCCATACGCCGTGGCCGGCGCTGAAGTTGCCGGCCAGCGGCACGGCGTGGCCGCCCAGCGTGGCGTCGGCGCTCAGGTACGGATCGTAGGCTTCCACCCGCACGGCGCGACTGGCCAGCACCTTGGCCAGGCTGTCGCCATCGAAGCGCAGCAGCACGGTCAGGCTCGGCGTCGGCATTTCGCTATAGGCCGGGCTCGTCTCGTCAGGCGCGCTTGCCGCGTCGCGCAACGAGGCCGCGTTCGGCAGTACCGCGACCATCTCCGCACCGAACCCGTCGCGTCGGTAGACGCTGCGCAGCCCGGTGAAGCGCAGGCCGCTGGCCGGCAACATCGTGTCCGGCATCGGCATTTCCTGCAACGCGCCCAGATGGCCTACATCCAGCATGATCCTCCAGCCGGGCAGGGCCGACAATTCCGCCGCGTTGTCGGCGAGCTGGCCCTGTTGCCGATAGCGCACGAACAGCGCCGACACTGCCTGTTGCACCGCGTAGTTGTAGTAGTCGCGTACTTGGGTCTGGCGATCCTCGAAGGCGCGTTCGCTGGGCGCGCGAGCGCTGAAGAACAGGTAGGCATAGGCGTAGCGCGCGGTTTCCAGCCATGCGCTCAGTTCGGCGTCGCTACGCGGCTGGCGCTTGGCCAGATGCAGCGACGCCTGCAACCACAGTTCGGCGACGGTCGCCAGCGTGCGCTCCTGCGCTACGCCATCGTTGTCGAGCAACTGCTCGGCGCAGTGGCGGGTCCGGGCGCTGCAGGCGCTTTCGCTCAGGCCGAGCATGGCGAGTGTCTCGATCGCCGGGGCGCTGAGATGGCCGGTGGTGAGCGGATCGCCGCGCTTGGCCTGGATGTACTCGGCCGCGCTCACCGACTTCAGCTTGACCATGGCGCAGCCGCTTGCGCCCAGCGCCAGGCACAGCACGGCGAGCAGGCGCCAGGCCCGGCCGGGCTTGCGCTGGCCGATCACGCCGCGGCCGCCCGTGCCGCGCTGCGGCCGGTGCGCAGCGCGAACAGCAGTTCGTACAGCACCGGGATCACGCCGAGCGTGACCAGCGTGCCCAGCGCCAGGCCGCCGATCATGGTGATGGCCATGCCGGTCCACAGCGGACCGGCGAACAGCATCAGCGGGACCAGGCCGACGATGCAGGTCAGTTTGGTCATCACGATCGGGCGCAGGCGCTTGACCGCCGCCGCGACCACCGCGTCGTGCAGGCTCAGGCCGTCCGCAAGTTCGGCATCGATGCGCTCCAGCAGCAGTACCGCGTTGTTGACGATGATGCCGGCCAGCGCGAGCAGGCCGAAGGTGGCCATGAAGCCGAACGGATAGCCGGTGAGCAGCAGCGCGAGGGCGGCGCCGATCAGCACGAACGGCACGCTGGAGACGACGATGAACAGCTTGCGGAACGAATTGAATTGCCAGATGAACAACAGCAGGATCGCGCCAAGCGCATGCGGCATGTACTGCAGCAAGGCCTGGTTGGCCTCGGCCGAATCCTCCAGCTCGCCGCCCATTTCGATGCGGTAGCCGGGCGGCAGGCGCAGCGCGGCGACCTTGTCGGCCAGGGCGGTCACGACTTCGTCGGTGGTCATGCCCGGGTTGTGCCCGGTGACGGTGATGGCGCGGCTCAGGTTGCGGCGCTGGATCGCCGACGGTTCGGAGGACAGGGCGATCTCGGCGATCGCCGACAACGGCACGGCGGCACCACCGGATGGTGGGTAGAGCAGGGTGCTGCCCGGATCGCTGGCCGCGTCGCGTTCGCCGGCGCCGCCGCGCAGCACGATCGGCACGTTGACGCTGTCGTCGCGGATCGCCGAGGCATCGATGCCGCTGTAGCGCAGTTGCAGCGCCTGGGCGATGTCGTCGCTGCCGACTCCGGCGCGGCGCGCCTTGACCTGGTCGACGCGGACGTCGACGCGGGGAATGCGGATCTCCCAGTCGTCGCTGACGTCGATGGTCCCGGGCAGCTGCCGCAAGGCCTGGGCGATGCCGGCGGCGATGCGGCGCAACTGCGCTTCGTCCGGCCCGACCACACGGTAGATTGCCACGCCGGATTCGGTCGAGCCCATCGAGAAGCGCTTGGGCTCGGCGCGCACGGCAGGATAGCCCTGGCGCATGTGCTGGCGGACGCGGGCGATGAGCGCGTCGAGGTCGGTGCCGGCGCGCACGCTGACCGTGAAGTAGGCGATGTTGGCCGCGGCCTGTGGCGGATTCAGGCCCAGCACGATGCGCGGCCCGCCGTCGGCCACGTAGCCGATGCTGTCCACGATCTCGGGGTTGCGTTCGCGATCGGCCAGCCAGCGGCTGATCGATTGCACGGTGCGCAGGGTCTCGCGCGCATCGCTGCCCGGTTGCAGGGTCACCGGCATCTGGAACTGCAGGCGGTCGGACTTGGGCAGGAAGCTGTAGGGAATCGCGCCCAGGATGGTGGCGGCCACCGCCAACAGCAGCAGCATGCTGCCGAGGAACAGCGCCTTGTGCCCGAGCAGGATTTCGATGATGCGCCGGTAGCCGCGGTACAGCCTGGAGTCGTAGTGGTCGGCGCCTTCGGCATGCGCAGTGCCGTGTGCGCGCGCGAAGTACATGCACAGCAGCGGGGTCACGGTGACGCTGAGCAGCCACGAGCCGAGCAGGGTGACCGCCAGCACGATCGCCAGCGAACGCATGTATTCGTTGGTGCTGGTCTGGCCGAAGAAGAACGGCGAGAACGCGAGCACGATGACCAGCGAGGAGGTCAGCAACGGTAGCGCCAGCGTGCGCCCGGCCGCTTCGCAGGCGTGCCGGCGCTCCTCGCCGGCGGCGAGGCGGCGCTCGATGTCCTCGGCGATGACGATGCCGTTGTCCACCAGCAGCCCCAGCGCGAGGATGATCGCGGCGATGGACACCGTCTGCAGTTCCACGCTCAGCGCACGCATCACGATCAGTGTGCCGAGGATGGTCAGCGGCACGATCGCACCGACGATCAGGCCGGTGCGCCAGCCCAGGAACAGCATCACCACCGCCATCACGATGAGCACGGTCTCGCCCATGACGTGATGCATCTTGCCCATCTCGCGCTCGACCACGTCGGCCTGGAACGTGACCACGTGCTGGGCAAAGCCGACCGGCAGCATCCGCGCGGTCTCGCCGAGCTTCTGCCGCAGCGCCTGGCCCACTTGCGCGACGTTGTAGCCGGGCGCCATCGACACCGCCACCACCACCGCCGGTCGGCCCTGGTAGATGGCGGCGCTCTCCGGTGGATCGGCCGGCATCAGCTCGACGCGGGCCAGCTGCGACAGCGGGATCTGGCGTGCGCCGTCGGCGCCGGGCACCGAGATCAGCGTGCCGCGCAGTTCGTCCAGGCTACGGATCTCGCCGGAGGCGGTGACGGTCATCGCCAGGCCGGAGGCGGCGATCTGGCCGCCGCTGGCGACCACGTTCTGCGTGCGCAGCTGTTGCGCCACCGCGCTGGGCGTCACTCCGGCCTCGCTCAGCCGGGTGCGCTCGAAGGCGACGTAGATGCGGTCCTCGCGCAGTCCGTGGAAGCTGACGCGCTCCACGCCGGGCACGGTGTACAGCTGCTCGCGCATCTGCCGCAGCGGCGCGCGCATCTCGCTGGTGGTGAAGCCCGGCGCGGTCACCGCGATCGAGGCGATCGCGACGCGGCCGAAATCGTCGTCGACGAACGGCCCCTGCGTGCCCGGCGGCAACTCGGCGCTCGCGTCGGCGGCCTTGGTGCGCACCCGCTGCCATAGGGCGGGCAGGTCGTCGACGTCGTCGCGCGCGGTCAGTTGCACGATCGCGCTGCCCGGCCGCACCGTGGTGACGATCTTCTTGATGCCGCTCAGTTCGCGCAGGTGTTCCTCGAGCGGGCGCGCGATCATGTTCTCGACGCGCTCGCTGGGCATGCCCGGAAACGCGACCTGCACCACCGCGTCGCGCACGGTGACGCTGGGCTCCTCCTGCGAAGGGAAGCCGAGGAAGGTGACGATGCCGCCGATCAGGATCAGCACGGCGGTGAACAGCGCGAAGCGGCTCGAAGCGAGGGTGGCGCGGGTCAGGTTCATGGCGAGGCGTTGCCGGTCAGGCGGGTAGCGGGGCGGAAAGGGACGACGCGCTGTCCGTCGCTGAGGAAGGCCGCGCCGGCGGCGACGATGCGCTCACCGGCGTCGAGGCCCTGGCGGATCTGCACGCGGCCGCCTTCGGCATTCCCGGTCACCACCTGGCGGCGGCGCACGGTGGCGTTGCCGTCCTGGTAGACGAACACCATCGGCTTGCCGTTGCCCATGCTCGGCACCACGGCGCTGAGCGGCACGCTCAATGGCGGTGTCCGCTGTTGCGGCAGCGCAAGCAGTAGGTTCTCGCCGCTGCGCAGGCGGGCGCTGTCGTCCGCGGCGCTTTCGAACAGCGCCTGCACGGTGGCGCCGCCGTCCAGGCGATCGGATACGCTGCGCAGTCGCAACGGCAGCGCCTGTCCGGGCCCGTCGGCCCGATACGCGGCCGCCGCCTGGCCGGGACGCAGCGACGCTGCCAGCGCCGCCGACAGCGCGACCGTCACTTGCGCATGCCCGCGGCCTTCCAGTTGCAGCACCGGCTGGCCCGAGGCCACGTTGGCATCGGGCTGCTGCAGCCGCGCCACCACGCTGCCGTCGAACGGCGCACGTAGATCGGCCTGGCGCAAGCCGCGGCGTGCCAGCGCCAGGTCCGATCGCGCACTGCGCAGGCGCGCTTGCGCACTGGCGAACGCGGTCTTGGCGGCGGTCAAGGTGGTCGCGGATGCGGCGCCGTCCTCGAACATGGCCTGCTGCTGGGCCAGTTGGGTCTGCTGCTGTTGCAGGTCGGCGGCCGCGATGTGGACGTTGGCCTCGGCCTGCTCGGCGCGCAAGCGGTTCGGTTCCGGATCCAGCCGGGCCAGGATCTGGCCCTGGCGCACCGTGTCGCCGACGTCCACCTCGACAGAGGCGATGCGGCCGCCGCCTTCGAAGCCGAGCTCGGCACGCTGCGCCTGGCGCACCTGGGCCACGAAGCGATGGCCGTCGGTGTCGTCGCGGCTGCCGACGGCCTCCAGCTTCACCGCGCGCGGCGCTTCCGCAGGCGGCGGCGTGTCGCGGCTGCAGGCGGTCAACGACACTGCAGCCAATGGCACGCAGACGCAAAGGAACATCGCAAGACTCGGTTTCATGGGCGTTCTACGTGGCGGGTCAGAAGGTGTAGGTCACGGCGCCGATGGCGCTGGCGAAGGCGCGGCGCTGCACGATCGGGCTGCCGTCGGCGTTGTCGACATAGCGCGTGCCGGCGACCGTCAGCGAGGTACTCCAGTGCCTGGACAGCGCGTGGTCCCAGTTGGCCTCGACCGAATAGGCGTACAGGCCGGAGCCGGCGTTGTAGGCGGCCAACCCGCTACGCGCGCTCTGCGCATCGGTCACCCCGAAATAGGCCTGGTTGTAGCGGCGGTCGCCCCAGTGCGCGTCCAGGTTCATGGTCAGCGTGTCGCTGTCGTTCTGCAGCAGGGTGAACTTGGCCCCGGCGCGATAGTTGTTGCGGCGCGCGCCGTCCTTCACGGCGAATTCGGCTTCGGCGTCCAGCATCAGATACGGGGTGAACTGCTGCGCGACCATGGTGCGGCTGGTGATCGAACCGGGCACGTCGCCCATGCCGGCCAGGGTCCTGGAACCCGGGCGCCAGCTGCTGTTGCGGTCCAGCCGGCCCAGGTCGTAGCCGAACGACTGGCTGACGTAGAAGCCGCCATCGCTCTGGAATTGCGCGCCGAGGCCACGCACGCTGTCGAAGAACAGCACGCCGCTCTGCGCCGCGATCAGCGGGGCGAATTGCACGGGATCGTCCCTGGAGCCGAAGTAGCGCGGCGCCGCCACTGCGGCGACACCCACGCTGAGTTCGGTCTGGTGGCCGAACAGGCGGAAGCCGGATGCGTCCGCATCTGCGGCGTTGGCCGCCAGCGGTGATGCGGCGCAGGCCAGGAGCGGGAGTAAGGCGATGGTTTTCATGAGCGGTCTCTTCGACGTGGGGATCAGGATGCGTGCGGCAGTTGCACGCCATAGAACGCGCGGAACAGCGCGATGCGGTTGAGGATCAGGTCTTGGCGGGCTTGCAGGTGATCCAGTGCGGCCTGCTCGGCGGCGATGCGTTCGCCGAGCAGCGCGGGCCGATCCTGCAGGCCTTGCGCGACGCGCCGGCCCATGCGCTCGATGCGTTGCCGTTCGCGATCGCGATTGGCCTGCTCGCGCTGTTCGCGTTGCTGCAAGGCAGGGCCGGCATCGAGCGCATCGGCCACTTCGCGGAAGGCGGATTCGATCGCCTTCTCGTAGTCGGCGACGCCGGCCTGCTTGCGCAGCTGCGCGATGTCCAGGTTGGCGCGATTGCGGCCGAAGTCGAAGAGCGGCATGGTCAACTGCGGAACGAAACTCCAGGTGCGGCTGCCGGCCTGGAACAGGCCGCTGAGGGTGTCGCTGGCGGTCCCCAGCGAGGTGCTCAGGCGGATCGACGGGAAGAACGCGGCACGCGCGGCGCCGATGTCGGCATTGCGCGCGCGCAACTCGGCTTCGGCCTGCTGGATGTCCGGACGCTGCAGCAGTACCGCCGAATCCAGGTCGCGCAGGGCGATGCCGCCCGCATCGGTCGGCAGCAATTCCTCAAGCTCGCCGGCGCCGGCCGGCGCGTCGTAGCCGGCGACCAGTTGCAGGGCGCGGCGTGCGGCGGCGTGGTCGCTGGCCGCCTGCAGGGCGCGGACCCGGGCCTGATCGGCCTGGTGGCGTTGGCGGTCGAGCGCGTCAGTGGAGATCAGCCCGACATCGTGCTGGTCGCTGGCGAATGCGAGCAGCGCTTTATTGTCGTCGGCAATGGCCTGGAAGCGCGCCTGCGCCTGCGCGGCGGCGCGTTCCAGCGTATAGGTGCGCAGCAGCTCGGCGACCAGCGCGCCGCGCGCGGCTTGCTGGCCGGCGCTGGACGCCAGATAGCGCTGCTGTGCGGCAGCGGACAACGAGGCCAGCTTGCCGAACAGGTCCAGTTCGAAATCGTCGACGCCGACCGCCGCGGTGACCAGCTTCTGCCCGTAGCGTTCCTGCTGTTGCGGCGCGTCGTAGCTCTGCCGGGCCTGCTGCGCGTCGATCCCGATCTGCGGCAGCTGCTGCGCGCGCTCGATCCGGTATTGCGCGCGCGCCTGCCGCACCTGCAGCACCGTGTTGCGGAAATCCGGGTTGTGCGCCAGCGCCTGGAGCACCAATGGCGCGAGGTCGTGGTTCGGCGAGAACGCATGCAGGAACCGCTGTTCCTGTTCCGACAGGGGTGCCGTGGCGGCCGCTGCCTGCGTCGCCGGCGCTGCGGACACGCCACCCAGCGTGCGCGGCACTACGACCTGCGGGCGCTCGTAGACCGGCGCCAGCGAGCAGCCGCCGAGCAGTGCGACCAGCGCGGCGAGGAGGAGGCGAGGGCGGTGCGGACCCTTGCCTGCGGGCGATAGAATCATGGTGGTCAGTCGGTGGCCAATCTCGAGTGATAGAGTCGGCCGGCCAGTTCAAGCTGGCTTCTAGGAATCTTCAAGATTTCGTCAAGACGCACGACAAGGGCTGCACCGGGCATGAGTTCCAAGAAGATTCTCGTCGTCGAAGACGACGCCGACAGCGCCAGCATCCTCGAGGCGTACCTGCGCCGCGACGGATTCGACGTCGCCATTGCCGGCGATGGCGAGCGCGCGATCCAGCTGCACGCGCAGTGGAAACCGGACCTGGTGCTGCTGGACGTGATGCTGCCCAGGCTGAGTGGCACCGAAGTGCTGTCGAGCATCCGCCGCAGCAGCGATACGCCGGTGATCATGGTGACCGCGATGGGCGACGAGCCGGAAAAACTCGGCGCGCTGCGCTACGGCGCCGACGACTACGTGGTCAAGCCCTACAGTCCAAAGGAAGTGGTCGCGCGGGTGTATGCGGTGCTGCGCCGCGCCGGCCCGGCCAGGACGAGCGAGGAGCCGCTGAAATACGAACGACTCACGGTCGACACCAATGCGGTCCTGGCCACAGTGCAGGACGGCGACGGCAACCCGGTGCCGCTGGACCTGACCCCGACCGAATTCAACATCCTGGCCACCTTGCTGAAGACGCCGTTCAAGGCCTATACGCGCAGCGAGCTGCTGGAAATCTGCCTGCCGGAAAGCGACGCGCTGGAGCGGGTGGTGGACGCCCACGTGCACAACCTGCGCAAGAAGCTGGAAGGCGAACGCATCACCGGCGTGCTGGTGACGGTGCGCGCGATCGGCTACCGCTTCCGATGAAATGGCCATTCGCTCGCCGCACCGCGCACGCGCCGCTGTGGCAGTGGGTCGGCCTGCGCATGAGCGCGTTGGCGGTGGTCACAGTGCTGGCCATCGTGTTCGGCATGTGGCTGCGCTTTGCGATCTGGGACATCGTGACGCTGAACAAGCTGCCGCCGGCGGCACGCCAGGAAATGATGGAGCTGCGCCAGGACCCGCACAGCAACGAGCAGCGCCTGTGGCAACTGTTCGAACGCTACTACGACGTGGCCGACTTCCTGCCCGGCCTGGCCAGCCGCGACTGGCTGCTGCTGGCGGTGCTGGTGATCTCATCGATCCCGGTCATCGTGGTATGCGGGCTGCTGGCTTCGCGGCCGTTGTCGCGCCAGTTCTCCAACGTGGCGGAGGCGGCCCGTCGCATCAGCGACGGAGATTTCTCCGCACGCGCCAAGGTGATCGCGCGTGCGCCGGACGAACTGGCCAGCTTCGCGATGGACTTCAACGGCATGACCGCGCAGCTGCAGCAATACGAGCGCGAGATCCGCGATTCCAGCGCGATGCTGGCGCACGAGCTGCGCACGCCATTGAACGCGGCGATGGGCCGGGTGCAGGGCATGCTGGACCGGGTCTTCCCGTGCAGCGACGAACAATTGCAGATGGTCCATCGCCAGTTGGAACAGATCAATCGCCTGGTCGGCGACCTGCACCTGCTGTCGATGGCCCGCGCCAACCAGTTGATGCTGGAGCCGTACAGCTTCCCGATCGACGTCCTGATCCACGAGCGTCTGGCCTGGCTGGCGCAGCCGCTGCAGGCCGCGCAGATGGACGTGGAGCTGCGTATGCCGGCCGGACTGTCGATCAGCGCCGACCGCGACCGTATCGGCCAGGTGCTGTCGGTGCTGATCGACAACGCCTTGCGCTATGGCGCTGCCGGCAAGCGCCTGCTGATCGAGGTGAGCGCCGAGTCCAGCGAGGTGCTGGTCTGCGTCTGCGATCGCGGCCCCGGCGTGGCCCCCGAGGTATTGCCGCGGATGCTCGACCGCTTCTGGCGGGCCGAGGATTCGCGCGCCCGGCACTCGGGCGGCAGCGGCCTGGGCCTGTCCATCGCCGCGGCGATCTGCCAGGCGCATGGCGGCGCGCTGGAATTCAGCAACCGCGAGGGTGGCGGGTTGTGCGCGCGGGTGCGCTTGCCGCGGATGGTTTAGTCGAACTAGGCGGCCGGGGAAGGAGCGGTCGAAGGTATCGCGTCGCACCCTACAAGTGTCCGGAAAGTGTCCGGCGGACACCCGGAGTGTCCGGCCGGACACTTTCGAGGCGTATCCCACCGTTCAAATCGTCTACCTGTTGAGGGCATGGATATTGCTTAATGTCAGTCCGCCAATTGAACGCAACGACGGCATACGCATGGACGACCAACGCCGCATCCGCGACCTTTCAGTTTCCGATATCTGCTTCGACGTGCCGGCCGCTGCCGGATGATCGGCACGGCAATGGCCACGGCGTGCGATCCGCAAGGATTCGGGGATCTGCGTAGACGCCGCAATCCGCGGGGCGGCATCGAGTCCGGTATGGGCGCAATCGAGAGTATCGCCGCGTCAGCGTCCGAACCGGAAACTTGGCAAGACGCGGTTCAAGACGCGGTTGCTGCCGATGAACGCCTGAACGCCGTTTTCCGCGGCTCGGCAGGAGCAGTCGGCGACCGAGCTTGCCCGGGCGCTATCCGCGGCTGTCGGCATGCAGCCAAGACGGCACGGTGTCCGCGGCATGTCCTGTCTTCAAGCGCTGGTCGCTGGAACCGGCTATCGAGCGGGATCATGCCGAAATTGCGGCGTAGCGCCTCGTTCCGCGACCGAATGCCTTGTTACGCCCACAGATAGGACCTCCATATGCTTGAAATGCGCCAGGTCAGCAAGGTCTATCGCACGGAGATGGTCGAGACGCACGCGCTGCGCCTGCTCGACTTGCACGTCAGGCAGGGGGAGTTCGTCGCTGTCACTGGTCCTTCTGGTTCCGGCAAGACGACTTTCCTCAATATCGCCGGTCTACTGGAAACATTCGGCGGAGGCGAGTTCAGGTTGGATGGCGTCGACGTGAAGGGCATGTCCGATCGCCAGCGCAGCAAGCTGCGCAACGAAAAAATCGGTTTCATCTTCCAGAGCTTCAACCTGATCGCCGATCTTGACCTGTTTGACAACTGCGACGTGCCACTGCGTTACCGCCGCATGACAGCCAAGGAACGCAAGCTGCGCATCGAGGCAGCCCTCGATCAGGTTGGACTGGCCTCGCGCATGCGCCACTATCCCGCCGAGTTGTCCGGCGGCCAGCAGCAACGCGCGGCGATCGCCCGTGCATTGGCAGGCAGCCCAGGCTTGCTGTTGGCCGACGAGCCTACAGGCAACCTGGATACGCAAATGGCGCAAAGCATTCTGGAGCTGATCGAACAGATCAATGCGCAAGGTACAACGGTCATCATGGTGACGCACGATTCCGAGCTTGCTGCGCGTGCGAAACGCAATGTTCATATCGTCGATGGTATCGCCACGGACCTGTCGGGAAAGCCTCGCAACGAAAATTCCCTGACACAAGACAACACAGCCACATAGAACGACAACACCGCTCCCTCTTCATTGGATTGCCGCAGAGCCGCGTAACTCGCTCCGCTTCTACGGATAGCGCTAAGAGAGAACACATGTTCGGATACTACTTCGACCTGGCACTGCGCAGCTTCAAACGCAACCGGGTGTTGACCGCACTGATGGTGCTGGCGATCGCGCTTGGTATCGGTGCCAGCATGACAACCTTGACGGTGTTCTACATCCTGTCAGGCGATCCGCTGCCGGGCCGAAGCCAAACGCTGTTCTATCCGCAGTTGGATCCGGGCGACATGGAGAATTTCACCCCGGGCGAAGAGCCCGAGGACCAGATGACGCGGTACGACGCCGAAACACTGCTGCGACAGCGCCGCGCTGATCGTCAGGCGGTGATGAAACGCGGCAGCGTGGTGGTCAAGCCGCAGCGCGCCGAGTTCGGTTCGTTTTCGGTCGATGCCCGCTACACATCCGGCGACTTCTTTCCGATGTTCGCCACGCCTTTCTTGTACGGCAACGCCTGGGGCAACGCCGAGGACGACGGGCGCAGCCGTATCGCGGTGATCTCGAAGCCGCTCAACGACAAGCTCTTTGGCGGGGAGAATAGCGTAGGCAAATCGCTGTGGCTGAGTCAGAACGAGTTCCGCATCGTCGGCGTCCTCGACGACTGGCGTCCAATCCCGAAGTTTTACGATCCATACGGTGGACTCTACGGCGAGATAGAGCAGGTATTCGTTCCATTCTCGACCTCGCGCGATCTCAAGATGGACGTGTCGGGCCGCATGCATTGCTGGGGTGCCGACGATATGGAGGACGATCCCGATGGCACCACCGGCGTCAGTGCGCCATGCGCCTGGTTGCAATACTGGGTCCAGCTCGACACGCCAGAGAAAGTGGCCGCCTATCGGCAATACCTCACCAATTACTCCAATCAGCAGCGTGCCGCTGGCCGCTTCCAGCGACCGACCAACATCCGCCTGCGCAGCTTGATGGAATGGCTGGACTACAAGAAGGTGGTGCCGAGCGACGTCCGCTTGCAGGTTTGGCTGGCATTCGGATTCCTTGTCGTGTGCCTGCTCAATACCAGCGGTCTGCTGCTGGCGAAGTTCCTGCGCCGTTCCAGCGAAATCGGCGTTCGGCGTGCGCTCGGCGCCTCCTACCGCGCGATCTTCACGCAGTACCTCGTCGAAGCCGGCGTGATCGGGCTGGCCGGCGGCGTCCTAGGGCTGGGCTTCGCGCTACTGGGGCTGTGGGCGGTGCGCCAGCGCTCGACCAGCTATGCGGAACTGGCGCAGCTGGATCCCGCCATGCTGATCGTCACCTTCGTGCTCGCAGTCGGTGCCAGCGTCCTCGCCGGGCTGCTGCCTGCGTTCCGCGCATGCCAGGTTGCTCCAGCGATCCAGCTCAAGACGGATTAGTGGCCTGCACCTAGATCGCGCCGACCTGAACGTTGCGCGTTACTTCCAATCGCCCCCGGGCCAGTCGGGGGAACGCGCCATTACCGAGGAACGACATGGACATCCGCCCCATTTTCTCCGCACTGCGCCGGCACAAGACCGCTGCGATACTGATCGTGCTGGAGATCGCCGTGAGTTGCGCGATCCTGTGCAATGCGGTGTTCCTGATCCATAGCCGCCTGCAGCTGATGGATCGCACCACCGGCCTGGCGGAAAGCGAACTCGTGCGCATCCAGTTGGCGAAGAACGACAACAATGATCAGGCCGCAGCACGGGCCAAGGAAGATCTGGCTGCGCTGCGTGCATTGCCAGGGGTCAAAGTCGCAGCGGTTTCCAACTCGGTGCCGCTCGGCTTGCTTGGCAGAAGCCTGGACGTCAAGCTGACGCCGGATCAGACGCCGCTGTTCGAGACCGCCTACTATATTGGCGACAAGCAGTTGCTCGATGCGATGGGGCTGAACCTGGTGGCGGGGCGCCGTTTCCTGGCAGACGAATTCGTCGACTGGGCAGCGCTCGACGCACCCAATAGCAACGTCGGGATCCCCTCGGCCATCATCACGCGCGCGATGGCCAACAAGCTGTTTTCTGACCAGGATCCCCTCGGCAAATCCTTCTACGCCTGGAACGATGCGCCGATCAAGGTGGTCGGTGTTGTCGAGCACCTGGTGCAGCCGCATGGCTTTAATGATCCATCCTCCTACGAATACGCGATCCTATTGCCGGTGGAGGGGGGGTTCTCCACCTATCTGCTGCGCGTCGCGGACCCGTCGCGCCGCGCCGAGGTGCTGAAGCGTGCCGTGGACAGCTTGAAGCGCATCGATCCGAACCGGATCATCCTTGAGCAGGATACCGTCGAGGAGATGCGCGATAGCTACTACCGGCAGGATCGCGAGATGGCATGGCTGCTGGTCGTCGTCTGCGTCGCATTGCTGGTGATCACGGCGCTTGGCATCGTCGGCCTTGCCAGTTTCTGGGTGCAGCAGCGTACCCGGCAGATCGGTGTCAGGCGCGCGCTTGGCGCAACGCGCACGCAGATCCTGCGTTACTTCCAGACCGAGAACTTCCTGCTCGCCACTGCTGGCATCGTGCTCGGGATGTTCTTGGCTTACGCCATCAATCTGTTGCTGATGAGCAAATATGAGTTGCCGCGGCTTCCGTTGACCTATCTGCCGATCGGGGCGATCGTGCTGTGGCTGTTGGGCCAGTTGGCGGTACTTGCGCCTGCGCGGCATGCTGCGTCGATCTCGCCTGCGGCGGCGACGCGTTCGATCTGAGCAAACTCGCTTGCGGGACGACCGGTGCGCACTCAGCAGCCATACCGGGATGGACTTGCTGCAGCATGCGGCCAATGTCGGCCGTCACGTGGTGATGGCGCCGCCGACCAACCGCCATGCCGAGCGGCGTGGCGCGACTGCGGGTCTCGGTCCGAGGCTGGACCGTTGCTGTGACGATCTAGACCGTTTTCAACGTGGCAGGTTCATCGGCCGCATCCGCGTGCGGCGTCGGCCTGTCTTCGGCTTGCCCGTATTGCCGATCGACGCGGGTGACGACCCCTTCGCCGAGTACGACGAGTTGGTCGGCGAGATGGAAATAGCGGTCATCGTGGGTGATTACCACGATTGCCTTGCCCTTTGCCTTTAGCGCCGGAAGTATCTCGTCGTAGAACACCGACTTGAAGGTCGGATCCTGATCGGCTGCCCATTCGTCGAACAGGTACAGCTGCTTGTCGTCGATCATGGCGACGAGCAGCGCCATGCGGCGCCGCTGCCCATCCGACAGCGACAGGGTCGAGAACTTGCCCTGTTCGTACTTCACCTTGCCATCCAACTGGAGCGCATGCAGGTAGTGATCGACCATCGCCGCAAGGCCTTCGTCGGTCACGCCCAGGATCTGGTCGAACAGGTGATAATCGGAGTAGATCGCGCTGATGGCTTGCCGATAGGTGCCGATCGACGTGTTGCCGATGGCCTGGTCGCCGAAGTAAATGGTCCCGCTATCGGCGCGGTAGTGCAGGGTCAGCAGCTTGCCGAGCGTCGATTTTCCAGAGCCATTGCCGCCGACGATGAACGTGATCTCGCCCTTGCGGAATTCAAGATCCAAGGGGCCGACCTCGAAGCCGTTCCCGGTGCCGTTGTAATGGTAGCGAACGCCCTCGAATCGAACACGCTCCCAGGGCCGTGGCGCCTCCTGCTGCGTAGCGATGTCCTCGCTCGGGATATCACGAAACAGCTTGGCGACCCGCTGCATCGACACGCGCGAGATGGCGAGTTGCGGAATGTAGTTGAGAATGATCGAAACCGGGCCGGTCACGTACAGCAAGGCCATGATGACGCCGATCAGTTCCTGGTTACTGACCACTCGATAGTTGACGAAGACGAAGATGATCGAGCCGATCACGAAAAAGCTGAGAAGATCGCCATAGTTGCTGGCGGTGCGAACGACCGTATGGCCAGCCTTTTCATTGCGCTGCATCTCGCTTTCGTAAGACATCAGCACCGATTCGAAATAGGCCTGTCGCTTGCCGTCGTTGAGTTTGAGTTCCTTGATGCCGCGCAACAGCCCGTTGATCGATTCCTGCAGGCCATCGAAACCACGGCGTGCACGGATGAAGTAATGGCGGCCGATCATCATCGGCACTTGATAGGTCAGCACACCGAAAGCGATGCATCCGAGTACGAACCAGAACACATCGGAATTGAGGATCAGCAGGAAACCGAGCATGCCGATCAGGGTGACCATGTTGATCAGCAGATCAGGCAGCATGCGTGCTCCGAGTACGATGCGCGGAACGTCGGTGGTCAGTGCGGTGAGCAGGCGTGCGGATCCGATGCGCTCCAAGGCTGAAAGTGGAGCGCCGGCGATCTGTCGGTACAGCCCGGTGCGCA
Source organism: Xanthomonas sp. CFBP 8443 (assembly GCF_025666195.1). Lineage (NCBI taxonomy): Bacteria > Pseudomonadati > Pseudomonadota > Gammaproteobacteria > Lysobacterales > Lysobacteraceae > Xanthomonas > Xanthomonas sp. CFBP 8443. Next base: position 2,731,237 of record NZ_CP102592.1, on the reverse strand, counting down.
GCTGCGAGGCCACATCGATCGCGACCCGGCTCAGCATCACCTGCGACAGCGTCCTGCTGACCAGGATGAACACGCACACCGCGATGAAAATCAACGCAAATGGCGCATTGGCGATTTCCAGCGAAAACAGGCGGGTCGGCGCGGCTGCGATTTCGTCCAGACGCGTATCGCCTGGCTTGAGCACGCTCAGGATCAGCGGAATCAGCAAGGAGTAGCACACGCCCGATAGGCCGCCGAGCACGATCGACAGGAATACCTTGTTGGGTGCCTTGCGGGAAAACTCGGCAAACATGTTCATCTCGCGGCTCCTGAGAGTCTTCAACGTTCCTGCCGCCCCGACTCAAAGCGCGTCGGAAGTCCGACCCTTGTCGAAGGTGCTGTCCAGCGTCTGGTAGCGCACGTCGCGAAACGGCTCGACCATATCGTCGTAGTGCGGACTCAGCGCATTGCCGGACTGACCGGTCGAGTTCATGTAATAGTGTTCGGCGTGGACCCCACGCAAGGCGACCACCTGCCTGAACCCCGCGCCGAACTTCTGCAGGTAGCCATCGGCACCGGCGAACTCGGAGGAGGCGACGTTGATCGTGTTTTCAGAGCCCCCGTTGCCGATCCGGCGTTCGAACACTTTGTCCAGTGGCTTCCATTGGCTGAAGGGAAGATGCGTGTACACGGTGCTCTGGATTTCGCCCCAGCGCCAACTGGCCATGCTCCAGTCGCCCTTCAGCTTGTACAGCTCCCACAGCGCGCTGTTCTGCGCCGCGGCCAACTCAGCGTCGCAGGTCTTGCGCGCGGAAGTCGCGCTGTCGTCACACCAGGCAGGGTCATTGCGCTGCAGCATTTCGCGCAGATACGCCAGGGACACTTCGCTTTGCAGGCTACGCAGGATCTTCGAGGCCTGCTGGTTGTTCCAGGTCCCATGCAATTCGTTGCTGAAGACACGCTGGCGAAAGTGCAGCATCCACACGGTGAAGATGGCGGCGGCCTGGCTGTCCGCGCGCATGTCTCCATTCCATGTCTTCAGGTACGCGGCGGCTTGGGCGCCGTGCTCTCCCTGCGGCAGGCGGTGCTTCAGCTCCGCCATCAGCTCGGCCGCGTCCAGATCAGTGGTATCTGCCTGGATCCGCTGCATGTCGCCGACCGTTAAGAGCTTTCCTGCATCGGTACGCTGCCGCAGCAATTGCTCGATACGGCGCGCGCGCGCCGGCGACGCCCAGTCGTGCGAGATCAGGTAAGGATAATCGTTACCGACGATCTTGTTGTTGGCATTGACGATGTAACCGGAAGGCGGGTTGTAGCTTTGCGGCCAGGCAGCCTCTGGTATGTGCCCAGACCAGTCGTGGGAGTCGTCCCACCCGGGCGAGGGCAGCGTTCCCTGGCCCTGTTTGCGGATAGGGATCCGCCCTGCGCCGAGATAGCCTATGTTGCCGCCGCGATCGATGTAGAGGATGTTCATCGCCGGCGCGACATGGCTTGCGAGGGCAGCCTTGAAGCTCTTCCAGTCGGTGGCGTAGTTCAGGCGGAAAAAAGCCTCGTAGCTAGTGTCGCCCGGATCAAGCGCAGTCCAGCGCAGCGCGACGGGTTGGTCGAACACCCCGTAATAATCGCTGATGATGGGGCCATGTCGGGTCTGGCGAACCTTAAGCGTCACTGGTGCGTACTGCTTGCGCAACTGCTGCGGAAAATCCGCGCGGACCTGCAGTGTCTCGGTACGCGTCTGGAAGGGCTGCCATGCGCCGTTGATTTCGTAGCGCTCGCCGCTCCGATCAGGTCGTTCGAGAAATAGGTCCTGTGCGTCGGCCATCATGTTGGTGCCGCCCCAGGCGATATGCGCATTACGCCCGAGGACGGTCACGGGCAGGCCGACGAGGCTCATGCCCGAAACCTTGTAAGTCGGCGCATCGACGCTGACCACATACCACAGTGAAGGAATCTGCAGGCCCAAGTGCGGATCGTTTGCGAGCAATGCCATGCCGTCCTTGGAATGCCGGCCAGCGACGGCCCATGCGTTGCTGCCGACGTTGCGTCCGCCGAGCGCGTAGGCGCTTTCGAGGCCTCGCTGGAAAGCGGCCAGGGCTAGCAGCCGTTGCGCGTCGTGGCTGGTGGGTGGGAAGGCAGCGGCCGTCGTCGGTGCATCGGCTGGATAGGAAGGGAAAAAGGCGGCGAGTTGCGCGTCCGTCAGCGTCTGGCTGGCGACGTAGCGATCGATTTCACGGCGGAAGTTTCCGCCAAGATCAAGTGCGAACACCTTGATCCATGCCAGCGAATCCAATTCGGTCCAAGGCGCGGGGGTGACGCCCAGCGCCCGGAACTCTGGCGGCAGGGGATGCTTTTCCGCTATCCAGGCGTTGATGCCGGCCGAATAGGCAGTCAGCGATCGCTGCGCTTCCGGGCTGAGAGCGGGCCAGGCCGACTTCGCCGAATCATAGAGTCCCAAGGTGCGGAACCAGACGTCCGTCTCGATGCTGGCCTTGCCGAATATCTCGCTCAGGCGGCCGCGCGCCATGCGCCGTTGCAGCTCCAGTTGCCACAGTCGGTCCTGCGCATGCACGTAGCCGATAGCAAAAAAAGCATCGGTGTCGCTGTCGGCCCGTATGTGAGGCACGCCGTTGGGGTCGCGCGCGATCGCCACGGGCGCGGAGACTCCGTGTTCGAGGCGCAGCGTGCCATCGGCAGGCAGACTGGCGTGCAGCGAGAAAAACAGCCACCCCGCACCGGCGAGTAGTGGCAGCACGACGAGCGCGACCAGGCGCGTCGCCAGAGGAAACGATCGTGGCGTCATCAGGCGACGAGGGTCGATGGCGAGTCGCTGCGCGCGATGCCGGCGGTCTGTCGGATACCCGGAGTGAGGCTGAAGAACAGCGTATGGAGAAAAGAATCCAGCTCTACGTGCACCGCTGCGGATTCGCTAACTGCTTCAGCAAGCACGCCCGGCCACAACCGAGTGCAAGGTCCATGCAGGCCCGCGTGGCTCGTCCAGTCGAGAGTTCGTTTGAAAGAGCAACGCGTAGAGCATGGCATGTTCCAGTCCGTCCATGTGATTCCGTCGCGGATATATACACGGACTGGGCTTGACTAATCAAGATATCGGTGGAAAAGTAAATCGGAGTGATGGGCTGGCCCCTCGATATTCTGCGGGCCGCCCCGGGGGAAGGCCTCTTCAGCCAGTTTGGAACCTAGCGTTGCAGCTACTGCTGCCGCTGTTTGTCCAATGCCCTAGCTCAAGATGCGTCAGGAAAATGAAGCGTACTCAAGGAGAGGGTGGTCGTGCAGAGTTTTCCCGAGATCGTGCTCCAGCGTGCGCAGTTGAAATCGGACGACGTCGCCTGCCGCTTTTTCAAGGGGCCTGCGCTTGCGCATGAGCTCATGACGTTTGGTGCGCTATGGGAGCGCGCGTCGGGCTGGGCCCGCAAGTTTCAGGCGCAGGGCCTTGCGCAGCAGCGTGCTGTGCTCGTATGCAAATCGCAACAGAACTTTGTTGTCGCCTTCTATGCGTGCCTGCTTGCGGGCGTCGTCGCCGTTCCCGCCTCTCCGCCACGCCGGCAGAATTCGCAAAATCGTCTACAAATCATCGTCCATGATGCCGGCGCGCATGCGATCATCTTCGATTCCGACGAGTTTCTACAGGCGGAGTTGGCGGTGGGGGATGAGGCGCTGCTCAGAATCGATATGCGCGAACCTGTGGAAACGTTCGCGGACCCAGTGTGCGCCGCACAATGGGAGCCCGCGCGCGTGGAAGTATCGACACCTGCTTTTCTTCAATATACCTCTGGCTCCACCGGGGATCCGAAAGGCGTCGTCGTCACCCATGGAAATCTCGTAGACAATTGTGCTGCGATTCAAGATGGGATGGAAATCACAGGCGAATCACGTTTATTTACTGCACTACCATTGTTTCACGACATGGGGCTGGTTGGCGGCGTCCTGCAGTTCATGTATTCCGGATGTTCGGCGAGCTTCCTGTCGCCTGCCGAGTTCGTGCAGTATCCGGAGCGCTGGTTGCACGTCATCTCCGAGTTTCGCATCACTGTCAGTGGTGGTCCGAACTTCATGTACGATCTGGCCGCACGCACGGTTAGGGACGAAGCCATCGCTGGGGTCGATCTGTCTTCATGGGGTGTGGCGTTCTGCGGAGCCGAGCCCATCCGCGCCGGCGTCATTGACCGATTCACGCAGCGATTTGCGGCACATGGCTTCCGCGCAGAGGCGTTCTATCCCTGCTATGGCATGGCGGAATCGACGTTGCTGATCACCGGCGTGCAGGTCGGCGCTGCGCCGACGCTACGTCGGCATGGCGGCGCAGAGGTGGTGGGCTGCGGGTCGCCGCGTGGCGATGCGCGCATCGAGATCGTCGATCCCGAGACCTCGTCAAGGATGGCGGAAGGGCAGGAGGGGGAGATATGGGTCAGGGGTGGCAGCGTCGCGCACGGTTATTGGATGCGGCCGGAGTTGAGCCAGCGTGTTTTCCACGCGCGGATAGACGGTGCCGGCCCCGGTCACCTGCGTACCGGTGATCTCGGCTTCATGCTCGATGGCCAGTTGTACGTGACCGGACGCCTCAAGGATCTGATCATCGTCAACGGCAGGAAGTACGCACCTCAGGACATCGAAGACAGGTGCGAGCAAAGCCACGAAGCCTTGCGCCAAGCCGGCGGTGCCGCCTTCGGCATAAGCGACGTGGAGGGGGAACGGCTGGTGGTGGTGTTCGAACTCAAGCGTGAATGGCTGCGGCGCCGTCCCGACTTGCCCGCTGTGGTCGGTTCGATGCGCGCATCAGTCAATGCCGAATACGGGTTGCCGGTAGCGGATATCGTGCTGCTCAAGCCTGGTGCGTTGCCGCGGACCTCGAGCGGCAAGGTGCGACGGATGCAATGCCGGATGGACTACCTGTCTGGTGAGTTGGAGCGCGTCGCGGCGCATTGATATCGGCAGCTGATCGACCGCGTGTACGCGGTCATGCGAGTGCATCTCAAAGGATTTGCTGTTTGTCACGTCGTGGGTGGCTTTGGCGTTTTTCTCAAGGTTGAGGAGCGGTGATTGATGAGTGCGCGCGAGCTGTGGCTGAAGGATGCGTTGTCGGAATTGATGGAGGTCGATGTGGCGCAGATCTCGGCGACACGGACCTTCGCCGAGCAAGGGGTCGATTCGCTGATCGGTTTGCGCCTGACCCGCAAGCTCGAAGAGTCGCTAGGCTTGGAGGTCGACCTTGAATGGCTGTTCGACCATCCCAGCATTCGCGAACTGGCGCAGTTCCTTGACTCGCATTTTGGCGTGCTCGATGCCATGCCGGCCCGGCCGAACCATGATCGCAGGATCGATGCATGAAGCACGATGCGCAGGCAGGGCCATGGATGCCGCTGTCGGCTGCGCAACGTAGCCGTTGGTTCCTCTATCGGCTCAATCCTGATGCACAGGGTACCCACAACAACGCCTTCGCTGCGGCTGTCCACGGAGTACTCGCCCCGGACCAGCTTGCGCTCGCTTTACGGCAGCTTGCCCTGCGCCATCCAATGCTGCGGGTCCGCTTTCGCGAGCAAGCCGGGGAAGTCGAGCAGTCGGTCGCGCATTCCGCGGATGTGCCGCTGATCCTCGATGACGTCGCGTCGCTCGACGAGGCGGCTTTGTTGCAGCGCGTGCGGGACGATGCCGCGCAGGCCTTCGATCTTTTCCGGCAGCCGCCGGTCCGGGCGGGTTTATACCGCCGCGCGGACGAAACGCAGATCCTGCTGCTGACGTTCGACCATATCGCCGTCGATGGCTGGTCCTACTGGCGCTTGCTGGAGGAGCTGGGGGGGCTGCTTGGCAGCGGCGCGGTCGAGTGGGAGGCGCCGGATGCCGAGGCAGACTACGAGGACTATGTCCGCTGGCAAGCGCAATGGTTGCAAGGCCCCGCAGCGCAGGCGCAGCGTGCCTACTGGAAAGACGCGTTGCATGGCGCGGCACAGAGCCTGCAGCTTCCGGCGGATCGGCCATTGGCAGCCGCCTCGGGCCAGCTGGGCGAGATCGTATTGACGATCCCACTTTCGTTGAGTCTTGGCCTCCATGCGTTGGGGAGGCGTCATGCAGGCACGCTTTACACGACGCTGCTTGCCGCCTACACGATCCTGTTGCATCGCTATTGCGGCCAGGACGACATTTCGATTGGCTCGCCGATGCCTGGACGTAGCCGTTCCGAGTGGGATGGCGTGGTCGGCGACTTCGTCAATCCGATCGTATTGCGCTCCTCGTTGCCGCAGGACGCGAGCGTTGCGGATGCGCTGCGCACGGTGCGCAATACCGCGTTGCGCGGGATGAAGAACCAGGACTATCCCTTCGCATTGCTGGTCGAAGACCTGCATCCCCTGCGGATCGCAGGGCAGCATCCCTTCTACCAGACCATGTTCGTGTTCCAGAACGCCAGGCACGGCGGCGGCCTGCGCAGCTTGTGGGGCGGAATGGAGGCCGGTGGCCCGGTCGCGTGGGGTGGCGTCGGGCTGGCCTCCTATCCCGCGTGCCGCAGCGGCGCCAACGACGCCATTCCCCTGCTGCTGGAGACGATCGAGTTGGAAGAAGGCATCCGATGCGCCTTCAAGTTCGATCAGGCGTTGTTCGAACAACAGACGGTCGAGCGCCTGAGCCGCGCGTGGCTGACCCTGCTGCAGGGCTTGGTCGCCGATGATGCGCAGCTGGTTGCGCGCTTGCCGCTGCTGCCCGAAGCGGAACGCGAATTGGTGCTGCATGGGTTCAACGCTACGCAGGCGGAGTACCCGGAGGTGCCGATCCACACGCTGTTCGAGGCGCAGGCAGCGCAGCAGCCGCAGGCGCTCGCGCTGGAGTGCGGAGACTGGCGGCTGAGCTATGGCGAGTTGAACGCGCGTGCCAACCAGCTGGCGCACCGGCTGATCGCGTTGGGGATCATGCCTGACGATCGTGTCGCGATCTGCATGCAACGCAGTGCGGACATGGTGGTGGGGCTGCTGGGCATCCTCAAGGCGGGCGGCGCCTACGTGCCGTTGGATCCTTCCTATCCCGCCGAACGGCTGTCCTACATGCTGGCCGACAGCGCACCGGTGGCGCTGCTGACCCAGGCGGCACTGGTGGAAACGGTCCGCGCGCTCGATCCCGCAGGCACCGCGCTCGCGGTGGTGGCGCTGGATGACGACATCACCCTGGATGCGCAGCCCGTCCATGATCCGAGCATCGCGGAGCTGACATCGCGACACCTGGCCTATGTGATCTACACCTCCGGTTCCACCGGGCGGCCGAAGGGGGTGATGATCGAGCACGCCAGCGCAGCCAATCTGTTGGCGTGGGCGCAGGCAAACTTTTCGGTCGAACAATTGGCGACGACGCTGCTGTCGACCTCGATCAATTTCGATCTAGCGGTGTTCGAACTGTTCGTGCCGCTGAGCACGGGCCGGACGGTTCGGCTGGTCGCGGATCTGGTGTCGGCAGGTCCCGCGCTGGTCGGAACGACCCTGGTCAATACGGTGCCCTCGGCGATCGCGGCGGTGCTGGACGGCAATGGGCTGCCGGCGACGGTGACGGCGGTGAACCTGGCCGGCGAGCCGCTGAAGCGGACGTTGGTGGAGCGGGTGTTCGCCGCGAGCCAGGCACAGATGGTGGCCAACCTGTACGGCCCGTCGGAGACGACGACCTATTCGACGTGGACGGCGATGACGCGGGCCGGCGGGTTCGTGGGCCATATCGGTCGCCCGATCGCCAATACCCGGGTGTATGCGCTCGGCGCGTATGGCGAGCCGGTGCCGATCGGTGTGGCCGGGGAACTCCATATCGGTGGTGCGGGCGTGGCGCGTGGCTACTTGAACCGGGCCGACCTGACCGCCGAGCGGTTCCTGGTCGACCCGTTCGTGGACGACGCGAACGCGCGGATGTACCGCACTGGCGACCTGGGCCGTTGGTTGCCTGACGGCAATATCGAATACCTGGGACGCAACGACTTCCAGGTAAAAGTGCGCGGCTTCCGGATCGAGCTGGGCGAGATCGAGGCCCGGCTGTCCGAATGCGACGGGGTACGCGAGGCAGCGGTGTTGGCGCGCGAGGACGCGCCGGGCGAAAAACGACTCGTCGCCTACCTGGTGGCGGAAGAAGGCGCCGAACCGTCGGCCGTAGCGCTGCGCGACGCGCTATCGCAGGCGCTGCCGGAGTACATGCTGCCGAGTGCATTCGTGATCTTGCCAGCGTTGCCGTTGACGCCCAACGGCAAGTTGGACCGCCAAGCGTTGCCGGCGCCGGATCGGGACGCAGTGGCGAGCCGCGCCTACGCAGCACCGGAAGGCGAGGCCGAGCAGGCGATCGCAACGATCTGGCAGGATCTGCTGGGCCTGGAGCGGGTGGGGCGTCACGACCATTTCTTCGATCTGGGCGGACATTCGTTGCTGGCGGTGCGGCTGGTGACGCGCGTGCGTGCGGCGCTAGGGGTGGAACTGGCGTTGCGCGAGGTGTTCGCGCAGCCGGTGCTGGCAGCGCTGGCCAAGAGCGTGTCCGTGGCAGTGGCTTCCCTGCATGAGGCGATCGTGCCGGTGGACCGTGCGGGCTCGTTGCCGCTGTCCTGGGCGCAGCAACGGCTGTGGTTCCTCGATCGGCTCGACCATGCGGCAGGCGCGGCGTACCACATCCCCGCAGCGCTGCGGTTGAGTGGCGGCTTGGACCGTATCGCGTTGCAGAAGAGCCTGGATCGCGTGGTGGCGAGGCACGAGAGCCTGCGCACGACCTTCGTCAGCGTCGAGGGCGAGCCGCAACAGGCCGTCGCAGCGGCGGACAGCGGGTTCGCGCTGACCGTGCATGACCTGCACGCGTTGGACGCCATAGCGCAGGAACGGGCGGTGGCCGAACTGAGCATCGCCGAAGCGCGCGCTCCGTTCGATCTGGCGCGGGGCCCGCTGATCCGTGGACGCCTGCTGGTACTGTCCGCACAACAGCACGTGCTGCTGGTGACCCAGCACCACATCGTCTCCGATGGCTGGTCGATCGGGATCCTGGTGCGCGAAATCAGCGCACTGTATACCGCCTTCCTGCAGGGCGAAGCGGATCCGTTGCCGGCGCTGCCGGTCCAGTACGCGGACTATGCAGCGTGGCAGCGGCGTTGGCTGCAGGGCACCGCGTTGCAGGAGCAGCTCGCATTCTGGAAGAACCAGTTGCGCGACGCGCCTGCGCTGCTCGAACTGCCGACCGATCGTCCGCGGCCGATGTCGATGAGCTATCGCGGCGGCAGCCTGCCCGTGCGGTTGCCGGCTGAAGCGGTCGACGCGGTCCGTTCATTGTCGCAACGCCACGGCACGACGCTGTTCATGACGTTGCTGGCCAGCTGGTCGGCGTTGCTGGCGCGGCTGAGCGGCCAGGACCAGGTGGTGATCGGCAGCCCGGTGGCGAACCGGCAGCGGGCCGAGGTCGAGCCGCTGATCGGCTTCTTCGTCAACACGCTGGCGCTGCGCGTGGACCTGCGTGCCGATCCGAGCGTGGCCGAGTTGCTGGCGCAGGTCCGCACGACCCTGCTGGACGCCTATGCGCACCAGGACCTGCCGTTCGAGCAGGTGGTGGAAGCGGTGCAACCGGTGCGCAGCCTGAGTCATAGCCCGGTGTTTCAGGCGATGCTGAGCTTGAACAACACGCCAAGCGATGGCGGCTTGCGATTGCCTGGACTCGCCGTTGCGATGGTAGAGACGGGCACGCCTAGCGCGCAATTCGATTTGTCCTTGTCGCTGAACGAGACGACGGACGGACTGGTGGGCGCGCTGGTGTATGCGCAGGACCTTTTCGAGCCCGCCACCGTGGAACGGCTGTTGGGGCATTGGCAGACGCTGTTGATCGCAATGGCGGCCGACGCGGTGCAGCCGGTCAGCCGGCTGCCCTTGCTGTCGGCGGACGAGCGCAAGCAGGTGCTGGCCGGCTTCAACGCTACCGAAATCGACTATCCGCGGCATGCGCTGATCCACACGCTGTTCGAAGCGCAGGCCGCGCAGCAGCCCCAGGCGCTCGCGCTGGAGTGCGGGGACCAGCGGCTGAGCTATGGCGAGTTGAACGCGCGTGCCAACCAGTTGGCGCACCGGCTGATCGGGTTGGGCGTCACGCCTGACGACCGCGTCGCGATCTGCATGCAACGCAGTGCGGACATGGTGGTGGGGCTGCTGGGCATCCTCAAGGCCGGTGGCGCCTACGTGCCGCTGGATCCGGCCTATCCCGCCGAACGGCTGGCCTACATGCTGGCCGACAGCGCACCGGTGGCGTTGCTGACCCAGGTGGCACTGGTGGAGACGGTCCGCGGGCTCCGTCCCGCCGGGGCCGCGCTGGCGGTGGTGGCGCTGGATGACGACGCCGCGCTGGATGCGCAACCCGTCCATGATCCGAGCGTCGCGGGGCTGACACCGCGACACCTGGCCTATGTGATCTACACCTCAGGTTCCACCGGGCGGCCGAAAGGGGTGATGATCGAACACGCGCCCGTGGTGAATTTGTGGACAGAACTGGAGCACTCGGTCTTCGGCATGCTGTGCGCCGAAGAGCGTGTCGCGTTGAACTCGTCGTTATCGTTCGACGCCTCTGTTCAAACATTGACCCAACTCCTGTCCGGCCGCTGCGTCGTCGTGATTCCGGAAGCTGTCCGGATCGATACCGGCGCGTTGCTGCAATTCCTCAGCCGGCAGCGGATCGGAGCGTTCGACTGCACGCCAGCGCAACTGCGATTATTGCTGGACGCCGGCCTACTTGAAGGATCCGTCGCGTCATTGAAAGCCGTGCTGGTCGGCGGTGAAGCCATTGCGCCAAGCATGTGGAGGACACTGAGCCAGTCCGCATCGATCCGCATCTTCAATGCCTACGGCCCGACGGAGTGTACGGTCGAAAGCACCATTGCCGTCGTCAACGGAGCCGGAGAATTCCCGCACATCGGCCGCCCGATCGCCAATGCACGGGTCTACATCCTCGATGCACGAGCACAGCCAGTGCCTGTCGGGGTAGCGGGGGAGCTCCATATCGGTGGTACAGGCGTGGGACGCGGCTACCTGAACCGGCCTGACCTGACTGCCGAGCGGTTCCTGGCCGACCCGTTCGCGGACAATGCGAACGCGCGGATGTACCGCACTGGCGACCTGGGTCGTTGGTTGCCTGACGGCAGCATCGAATACCTGGGACGCAACGACTTCCAGGTGAAGGTGCGTGGCTTCCGGATCGAGCTGGGCGAGATCGAGTCTGCGCTGACTGCGTGCGCCGGGGTAGGCGAGGCCGTGGTATTGGCGCGCGAGGACGTGCCGGGGGAAAAACGGCTCGTCGCCTACCTGGTGGCGGAAGAAGGCGCCGAACCGTCGGCCGTGGCCCTGCGCGACGCGCTGTCGCAGGCACTGCCGGAGTACATGCTGCCGAGTGCGTTCGTGATCTTGCCAGCGTTGCCGCTGACGCCCAGCGGCAAGCTGGACCGCCAAGCGTTACCGGTGCCGGATCGGGCCGCAGTGGCGAGCCGAAGCTACGCAGCGCCGGAAGGCGAGGCCGAGCAGGCGATCGCGGCGATCTGGCGGGAGCTGCTGGGCTTGAAGCAGGTGGGGCGGAACGACCATTTCTTCGAACTGGGCGGGCACTCGTTGCTGGCGGTGCGGCTGGTGACGCGCGTGCGTGCGGCGCTGGGGGTGGAACTGGCCTTGCGCGAAGTGTTCGCGCAGCCGGTACTGTCGTCGTTGGCATGTGCGATTGCCGCGGCCGCGACGACGGCGCAGGGCGCGATCGTGCCGGTGGACCGCGCAGGCATACTGCCGTTGTCCTGGGCGCAGCAGCGGCTGTGGTTCCTGGACCAGTTGGATCATGCGGCGGGCGCGGCGTACCACATGCCGGCGGCGCTGCGCTTGAGCGGCACATTGGATCGCGCCGTGTTGCAGGCGAGCCTGGATCGCGTGGTGGCGAGGCACGAGAGCCTGCGCACGACCTTCGCCAACGTCGACGGCGAGCCGCAGCAGATGATCGCCCCGGCCGGCAGCGGGTTTGCGCTGGCTGCGCGGGATCTGCGGGAATTGGATGCCGTGGCGCAGGAAGCTGCGATCGCCGAACTGAGTAGCGCCGAAGCGCGCACCCCGTTCGACCTAGCACGCGGCCCCTTGATCCGTGGCCAGCTTTTGCAGTTGTCCGAGCACGAACACGTGTTGCTGGTGACCCAACACCACATCGTCTCCGATGGCTGGTCGATCGGGGTGCTGGTGCGCGAAGTGAGCGCGCTGTATGCCGCCTTCCGCCAGGGCGCTTCCGACCCGCTTCCGCCGTTGCCGGTCCAGTATGCAGACTACGCCGCATGGCAGCGGCGCTGGCTGCAGGGCGCCGCCCTGCAGGAACAGCTCGCGTTCTGGAAAAGCCAGTTGGGCGATGCGCCGGCATTGCTGGCGCTGCCGGCCGATCGAGCGCGGCCGGCGGTCCAGAGCTACAGGGGCGAACATATCGCAGTGTGCCTGCCGCAGGCATTGAGCGAGAAGCTGTACGGCCTGTCGCAGCGCCATGGTACGACCTTGTTCATGACGCTGCTGGCGAGCTGGTCCGTGCTGTTGTCGCGGCTGAGCGGCCAAGACCAGGTGGTGATCGGCAGCCCGGTGGCGAACCGGCAGCGGGCCGAGATCGAGCCGCTGATCGGCTTCTTCGTCAATACATTGGCGTTGCGCGTGGACCTCAGTGCCGACCCGAGCGTGGCCGAGTTGCTGGCGCGAATCCGCGCCATGACCCTGGGCGCGTATGCGAACCAGGATCTGCCGTTCGAGCAGATCGTCGAAGCGCTGCAGCCAGAACGTAGCCTCAGCCACAGTCCGATTTTCCAGACGCTGTTGACGCTGAACAACACTGGCTCCGATGCACTCAGCTTGCCGGGACTGCTGCTCTCCACGATGGCTGCGGCGCAACAGACCGCGCAGTTCGACCTTGCGCTGTCTTTGGCCGAGACGACAGACGGCCTGGTCGGCAGCCTGGTCTATGCCGTCGATCTGTTCGACCACGGAACCGTGGAGCGAATGCTTGGATACTGGACGACGCTGCTCGAAGCCATGGTGGAGAACGACGCGCAAACCGTTGCGCGTTTGCCGCTGCTGTCGGGCGAAGAGCGCGCGCAGGTGCTGTACGCATTCAATGCGACGCAGGCCGCATATCCGCAAGACGGATTGATTCATGGCGCATTCGAAGCGCAGGCGCAGGCACGGCCCGATGCGGTCGCGATCGAGTTCGGCGGAGAGTTCCTGAACTACGGCGAGTTGAACCGACGGGCGAATCACGTGGCATACCGCTTGATTGCCCTGGGAGTGGAACCGGACGACCGTGTCGCGATCTGCGCCGAGCGCAGCATCGAGATGGTGATCGGTCTGCTCGGCATCCTGAAGGCGGGCGGCGCCTATGTTCCGCTCGATCCGGTTTACCCGAGCGAACGCCTGGCGTACATGTTGTCCGACAGCGCGCCGAAGGCGGTACTGACGCAATCGGCGTTGAACGACCGGTTGCCGCTGTTGGCATCGATGCAGTGTCCGGCGATTGCGCTGGACGATTGCGATACGCTGGCCACGCAAGCCTCGCACGATCCATCGGTATCCGGCCTGACGTCGCGGCATCTGGCCTACGTGATCTATACCTCGGGTTCGACCGGGCTTCCTAAGGGCGTGATGATCGAGCACGCGAATGCAGCGAACCTGCTGGCATGGGCGCAGGCGAGCTTCACGCAAGCGCAGCTGTCGACGACGCTGCTGTCGACATCGATCAACTTCGACCTGGCGGTATTCGAGCTGTTCGTCCCATTGAGCGTCGGCGCGACGGTGCGGCTGGTGCGCGACTTGGTGTCGGCGACGCCCGCGTTGGCGGGCACCACGCTGGTGAACACCGTGCCGTCTGCGATCGCGGCGGTGCTCGAATCGTCGCAGTTGCCGGCAACGGTGCGGACGGTGAATCTGGCCGGCGAACCGTTGAAGCGGGCGCTGGTCGATAAAATTTTTGCATCGAGCCAGGCACAATCGGTGGCCAACCTGTACGGCCCATCGGAGACGACGACATACTCGACATGGGTGGAGATGGCGCGTGCGGACGGCTTCGCGCCGCACATCGGCCGGCCGATCGCCAATACGCAGATCTACATCCTGGACGGGGAGGGCGAGGCGGTGCCGATCGGTGTGGCCGGCGAGATCCACATCGGCGGTGCCGGTGTTGCGCGCGGCTATTTGAACCGCCCGGACCTGACCGTCGAACGCTTCCTGGCCGATCCGTTCGCGCCAGGCGCCGGTGCGCGCATGTACAAGACCGGCGACCTCGGTCGCTGGCGACCGGACGGTACCATCGAGTACCTGGGCCGTAACGACTTCCAGGTGAAGATCCGCGGCTTCCGGATCGAGTTGGGCGAGGTCGAGGCCAGGCTCGCCGTCTGTGCGAACGTGCGCGAGGCGGTGGTGGTCGCGCGCGAGGACCTGGCCGGCGACAAGCGGCTGGTGGCGTATGTGGTGGCGCAGGACGGCGCCAGTGCACCCTCGATCGCCGCGTTGCGCGAGCAACTGGCGCAGGACCTGCCCGAGTACATGATCCCCGGCGCGTTCGTGCAGCTGCAGGCGTTGCCGCTGACGCCCAACGGCAAGCTCGATCGCAAGGCCTTGCCGGCCCCCGACCTGGACGCGGTCGCGAGCCGGGCCTACGAGGCGCCCGTCGGCGCGACCGAACAGGCGATCGCCGAGGTCTGGCAGGAACTGCTGGGACTCGAACGTGTCGGCCGCCACGATCACTTCTTCGAACTGGGCGGGCACTCGCTGCTGGCGGTGCGGCTGGTGACGCGCCTGCGCGGCGCGCTGGGCGTGGACGTGGCGTTGCGCGACGTGTTCGCGCAGCCGACCCTGTCCGGGTTGGCGCGGATCGCCTCCAGCGCGGAGGCGTCGACGCATGGCGCGATCGAGCCGGTGGACCGTAGCGCACCGCTGCCGCTCTCGTGGGCACAGCAGCGGCTGTGGTTCCTGGACCAGCTCGATCATGCCGCGGCGGCGGCCTACCATATCCCCGCCGCGTTGCGGTTGAGCGGGGAGCTGCACCGCGCCGCCTTGTGCGCGAGCCTGGACCGGATCGTGGCGCGGCACGAGAGCCTGCGCACGATCTTCGCCAGTGCCGATGGCGCGCCGCACCAGGTCATCGTCTCCGAAGGCATCGGCTTCGCCCTGCTCGAACACGACCTGCGTGCGATGGAGGCATCAGCGCAGGCCGCGACGCTGGCCGAGCTGAGCGCCGAAGAGGCACGCGCGCCGTTCGACCTGGCGGCCGGCCCGCTGATCCGCGGCCGGCTGCTGCAGCTGGCCGACGATGACCACGTGCTGCTGGTCACCCAGCACCACATCGTCTCCGACGGCTGGTCGATCGCGCTGCTGATCCGGGAACTCGGCGCGCTGTATGCGGCCTTCAGCCAGGGCGAGGCCGATCCGCTGGCGCCGCTGCCGATCCAGTACGCCGACTATGCGGCATGGCAACGGCAGTGGCTGCAGGGCGATGTGCTGCAGCGGCAGATCGCCTTCTGGCGCGAGCACCTGGCCGGGGCGCCGGCCTTGCTCGAACTGCCGAGCGACCGGCCGCGCCCGGCCACGCAAAGCTACCGCGGCGATGCGGTGGAGGTACGCCTGGGGCAGGAACTGACGGGGGCATTGCATGCCTTGTCGCAGCGCCACGGCGTGACCCTGTTCATGACGCTGTTGGCGGGGTGGTCGGCGCTGCTGTCACGCTTGAGTGGGCAGGACGAGGTGGTGATCGGCAGCCCGATCGCGAACCGGCAGCGCGCCGAGGTCGAGCCGATGGTCGGCTTCTTCGTCAACACGCTGGCGTTGCGCGTGAAGCTGGATGCGGACCCGAGCGTGGCCGAGTTGCTGGCGCAGATCAAGGCGACGACGCTGGGCGCGTACGCGCACCAGGACCTGCCGTTCGAACAGGTGGTCGAAGCGCTGCAACCCGCGCGCAGCCTCAGTCACAGTCCACTGTTCCAGGCACTGCTGGCGCTGAACAACACCAGCGCCGATGCGCTGCGCCTGCCGGGGCTGATGCTATCCACGATCGATGTCGCGCAACGGACCACGCAGTTCGATCTCACCTTGTCCCTGGTCGAGACGGCAGACGGACTGGTCGGCAGCTTCGCCTATGCGGTCGATCTGTTCGACCAGGCCACCGTGCAACGGATGTTCGGGCATTGGACGACGCTGCTCGAAGCGATGGTTGCCGACGATGCGCAAAGCCTGAGCCGCCTGTCGCTGCTGTCGCTGGACGAACGCCAGCGCATCCTGACGGGATTCAACGCTACACGGGTCGAGCATCCGCACGACAAGACGATCCACGCCTTGTTTGAAGCGCAAGCCGCACGGCATCCGGATGCCGTCGCGGTCGAGTGCGGCGATGGACGGCTGAGCTACGGCGAACTGAACCATCGCGCGAACCGACTGGCGCACCATCTGGCGGCGCTCGGCGTGCGATGCGACGAACGCATCGCATTGTGCATGGAGCGCGGTATCGAGATGGTGGTCGGCGTGCTCGGCATCCTGAAGGCAGGTGCGGCCTACGTGCCGCTGGACTCGGACTACCCGCCCGAGCGGCTAGCCTTCATGTTGAGCGACAGTGCGCCGGTCGCGCTGCTGACCGATACGGTGCACGCGGAGCGGCTCTCTGTGCTGAATCCGCCACGCATGGTGGTGCTGGATGGTGCGGACGATCGGAGTGCGATCGCGAAGCATCCACAACACGATCCGCAGGTGAAAGAGCTTGCGCCACATCATCTTGCCTACGTCATCTATACCTCGGGTTCGACCGGGCGGCCGAAGGGTGTCATGGTCGAACACCGGCAGCTCGTGGCTTCGACGCTGGCGCGCACGCATGCGTACTCGAAGTACGAGCGTTTTCTGCTGCTGTCCTCGATCGCGTTCGACAGTTCGGTTGCCGGAATCTTCGGCACCTTGGCCAGCGCGGGCACCTTGCTGATTCCGGAGGAGGTATCCGCGCGGGACCTGGACGCGATCGCGGCTCTGGTCGAACGACTCCAGGCCACGACGCTGCTTTGCGTGCCTTCGCTCGCGCGCTTGATCCTGGAACATCTTAGCCGGCATACAGAGCGAAGCTTGCGGGAGATCATCGTCGCTGGCGAGACCTGTCCGCCTGCGTTACGGGACATGGCCGCAAGCTTCGTGCCGACGTTGACGCTCTACAACGAATACGGCCCGACCGAAGCCACCGTGTGGGCGACGCTGTATCGCGCCAGCGCAGGCGATGGCGGTCCTGTACCGATCGGCCGACCTGTCGCGAACACGCGCATCTATGTGCTCGATCGGCATGGCGCGTTGCTGCCGGTCGGCGTCGCAGGCGAACTCCATATCGGCGGCGCCGGCGTGGCCCGTGGCTATCTGGGGCGCCCAGACCTGACCGCTGAACGCTTCCTTGCCGATCCGTTCTCCAACGATGCCGATGCCCGCATGTACAGGACAGGCGACATGGGCTGCTGGTTGGCGGACGGCAACCTCCAGTATCTCGGCCGCAACGACTTCCAGGTAAAGATCCGCGGATTCCGCGTCGAACTCGGCGAAATCGAGGCGAAACTCTCTGCTTGCGCAGGTGTGCGCGAAGCGGCTGTGATCGTCCGCGAGGATGTAGCGGACGACCGGCGTCTGGTGGCCTATGTTGTGGCGCAGCCGGGCATGGCGCCGTCGGCCGCGGAGTTGCGCATGCAACTTTCGCAGGACTTGCCTGAGTACATGATCCCGAGTGCCTTCGTCGGCCTGGATGCGCTGCCGCTGACGCCCAACGGCAAGCTCGATCGTAAGGTCTTGCCCGCGCCCGACCAAAGCGCGATCGCCAGCCGCGACTATCAGGCGCCAGTCGGCGACAGCGAGCAGATGCTTGCCGGGCTCTGGCAGGAACTGCTCGGCCTGAAGCAGATCGGTCGCGCCGATCACTTCTTCGAACTCGGCGGCCACTCGCTGCTGGCGGTTCGCCTGGTGGCGCGCCTGCGCGCGATGCTTGGCATCGATGTGCCGCTGCGCGACGTATTCGCGCGGCCGATCTTGTCGGAGCTGGCGCAACTTGTCTCTGGTGCGACCG
Source organism: Xanthomonas sp. CFBP 8443 (assembly GCF_025666195.1). Taxonomy (NCBI): domain Bacteria; kingdom Pseudomonadati; phylum Pseudomonadota; class Gammaproteobacteria; order Lysobacterales; family Lysobacteraceae; genus Xanthomonas; species Xanthomonas sp. CFBP 8443. Next base: position 2,713,195 of record NZ_CP102592.1, on the reverse strand, counting down.
TATCGTCGCAGGCTGCGATCGTGCCGGTACAGCGCGACATGGCGTTGCCGTTGTCGTGGGCGCAGCAACGGCTGTGGTTCCTCGATCAGCTCGATGACGGCGCCGGCGCGGCGTATCACATCCCGACCGCTTTGCGGCTGAGTGGGGTGCTCGATCAGGCTGCATTGCAGGCGAGCCTGGACCGGGTCGTGGCGCGGCACGAAAGCCTGCGTACGACATTCGTCAGCGTCGACGGAGAGCCGCGGCAAACGATCGCGCCAGCGGATTCAGGTTTCGCTTTGACTCGGCATGATTTGCGCGAATTGGAGATAGTCGCGCAAGCCATTGCCGTCGCCGAACTGAGCGAAAGCGAAGCGCGCGCACCCTTCGACCTTGCGTGTGGTCCGCTGATCCGTGGACGCCTGCTGCAATTGGCCGAGCGCGAGCACCTGTTGCTGGTGACGCAGCATCACATCGTGTCGGACGGCTGGTCGATCGGCGTGCTGGTGCGAGAAGTCAGCGCCCTCTATGCCGCCTTTAGCCAGGGCCACGCCGACCCATTGCCCGCGTTGCAGCTGCAATATGCGGATTACGCGGCGTGGCAGCGGCAATGGCTGCAGGGTGATGCGCTGCAGACGCAGATCGGCTTCTGGCGCGACCATTTGCGCGGCGTGCCGACACTGCTGGAATTGCCGACCGATCGGCCGCGGCCCGCGCTGCAGCGCTACATCGGCGATCGTGCCCAGGTGCGTGTGCCCGAAGCGCTGACGGCCGCGCTGCGCACGCTGTCGGCGCGTCACGGCGCCACCTTGTTCATGACGCTGCTGGCCGGCTGGTCGACGTTGCTGTCGCGGCTGAGCGGCCAGCACGATGTCGTGATCGGCACGCCGGTGGCCAATCGCCAGCGCGCCGAAATCGAACCGCTGATCGGGTTCTTCGTCAACACGCTGGCACTGCGCGTCGACCTGTCGTCGGCTCCGAGCGTGGCCGAGTTGTTGGCGCAGATCAAGTCGACCACGCTCGGGGCCTACGCGCACCAGGATCTGCCATTCGAGCAGGTCGTCGAAATCCTGCAGCCCGAGCGCAGCCTGAGCCACAGTCCGGTGTTCCAGGTGCTATTGGCCTTGAACAACGTGCCTGCCGGCGAAGCTGCAACGCTTCCCGACTTGGCGCTGTCGGTCGTCGACGCTGCGCAGCAGACCGCGCAGTTCGATCTCGCGCTGTCGCTGACCGAAACAGCGGAGGGCCTGGTCGGCGGCCTGACGTATGCCGTCGACCTGTTCGACCGCGGCACCGTCGAGCGCATGCTGGACTGCTGGAAGACACTGCTCGAAGCGATGGTCGCAGGCGAGAATCAGTCCGTCGCGCGCTTGCCGCTGCTGTCGGCATCGGCGCGCGCGCAGGTGCTGACGGCGTTCAATGCGACGCAGTCGGCCTATCCATCGCACGAGACGATCCATGCCCAGTTCGAGGCGCAGGCGGCGCGAAACCCGGACGTCATCGCGGTGGAGTTCGACGGCGAGCAGTTGAGTTATGGCGAATTGAACCGCCGTGCGAACCGGCTTGCGCATCGCCTGATGCTGCTCGGGGTCGAACCCGACGCCCGGGTTGCGATCTGCGTCGAACGCAGCCTGGAGATGGTGGTAGGCGTGCTGGGTACGCTGAAAGCGGGAGCCGCCTACGTCCCGCTCGATCCCGCGTATCCGAACGAACGTCTCGCCTATGTCCTGGAAGACTGTGCGCCTGTGGCGGTGTTGACGCAGACGGCGTTGCGCGAACGCCTGCTTTCGCTGCATCTTGCGTCGTCGGCGGCAACCTGGCTGACACTGGACGCCGCCGCGGTGCTGGCGGGCCAGCCTGATCATGACCCGTGCCCGCAGGGCTTGGCCTCGGATCATCTGGCCTACGTGATCTACACGTCCGGCTCGACCGGGCAGCCGAAGGGCGTGGCGATGCCGCATCGGGCGCTGCGTAACCTGCTGGAATGGCAAGGTGTGCAAGAGTCCGAAGCCGTCGAGCATGAGCGCGTGCTGCAGTTCTCCGCGCTCGGATTCGATGTCGCGTTCCAAGAGATGTTCTATACCCTGGGCTCGGGCGGATGCCTGATCCTGGTGAACGAAGCGGTTCGGCAGGATCCGTTCGAGCTGATCGGCTTCATCCAGGCCCATGCGGTGCAGCGCATCTTCCTGCCGTTCGTGGCGCTGCAGGGACTCGCGGCTGCAGCCGAGCATGCGCAAGCGGCCTTGCCGTCGCTGCGGAACGTGGTCACCGCCGGCGAGCAACTGTTCGCCAATCCGGTAGTCAAGGCGTTCTTTGCAACGAACCCGGCCTGCCGGTTGCACAACCAATATGGCCCTACCGAAACCCACGTCGTCACTGCGTTGACGCTCTCCGGCGCGCCGGAGCAGTGGCCGGCGCTGCCGCCGATCGGCCGGCCGATCGCCAATACGCAGATCTACATCCTGGACGGGGAGGGCGAGGCGGTGCCGATCGGTGTGGCCGGCGAGATCCACATCGGCGGTGCCGGTGTTGCGCGCGGCTATTTGAACCGCCCGGACCTGACCGTCGAACGCTTCCTGGCCGATCCGTTCGCGCCAGGCGCCGGTGCGCGCATGTACAAGACCGGCGACCTCGGTCGCTGGCGACCGGACGGTACCATCGAGTACCTGGGCCGTAACGACTTCCAGGTGAAGATCCGCGGCTTCCGGATCGAGTTGGGCGAGGTCGAGGCCAGGCTCGCCGTCTGTGCGAACGTGCGCGAGGCGGTGGTGGTCGCGCGCGAGGACCTGGCCGGCGACAAGCGGCTGGTGGCGTATGTGGTGGCGCAGGACGGCGCCAGTGCACCCTCGATCGCCGCGTTGCGCGAGCAACTGGCGCAGGACCTGCCCGAGTACATGATCCCCGGCGCGTTCGTGCAGCTGCAGGCGTTGCCGCTGACGCCCAACGGCAAGCTCGATCGCAAGGCCTTGCCGGCCCCCGACCTGGACGCGGTCGCGAGCCGGGCCTACGAGGCGCCCGTCGGCGCGACCGAACAGGCGATCGCCGAGGTCTGGCAGGAACTGCTGGGACTCGAACGTGTCGGCCGCCACGATCACTTCTTCGAACTGGGCGGGCACTCGCTGCTGGCGGTGCGGCTGGTGACGCGCCTGCGCGGCGCGCTGGGCGTGGACGTGGCGTTGCGCGACGTGTTCGCGCAGCCGACCCTGTCCGGGTTGGCGCGGATCGCCTCCAGCGCGGAGGCGTCGACGCATGGCGCGATCGAGCCGGTGGACCGTAGCGCACCGCTGCCGCTCTCGTGGGCACAGCAGCGGCTGTGGTTCCTGGACCAGCTCGATCATGCCGCGGCGGAGGCCTACCACATTCCCGCCGCGTTGCGGTTGACCGGGGAGCTGCACCGCACCGCCTTGCGCACGAGCCTGGACCGGATCGTGGTGCGGCACGAGAGCCTGCGCACGATCTTCGCCAGTGCCGATGGCGCGCCGCACCAGGTCATCGTCTCCGAAGGCATCGGCTTCGCCCTGCTCGAACACGACCTGCGTGCGATGGAGGCATCGGCGCAGGCCGCGGCGCTGGCCGAGCTGAGCGCCGAAGAGGCACGCGCGCCGTTCGACCTGGCGGCCGGCCCGCTGATCCGCGGCCGGCTGCTGCAGCTGGCCGACGATGACCACGTGCTGCTGGTCACCCAGCACCACATCGTCTCCGACGGCTGGTCGATCGCGCTGCTGATCCGGGAACTCGGCGCGCTGTATGCGGCCTTCAGCCAGGGCGAGGCCGATCCGCTGGCGCCGCTGCCGATCCAGTACGCCGACTATGCGGCATGGCAACGGCAGTGGCTGCAGGGCGATGTGCTGCAGCGGCAGATCGCCTTCTGGCGCGAGCACCTGGCCGGGGCGCCGGCCTTGCTCGAACTGCCGAGCGACCGGTCGCGCCCGGCCACGCAAAGCTACCGGGGCGATGCGGTGGAGGTACGCCTGGGGCAGGAACTGACGGGGGCGTTGCACGCCTTGTCGCAGCGCCACGGCGTGACCCTGTTCATGACGCTGTTGGCGGGGTGGTCGGCGCTGCTGTCACGCTTGAGTGGGCAGGACGAGGTGGTGATCGGCAGCCCGATCGCGAACCGGCAGCGCGCCGAGGTCGAGCCGATGGTCGGCTTCTTCGTCAACACGCTGGCGTTGCGCGTGAAGCTGGATGCGGACCCGAGCGTGGCCGAGTTGCTGGCACAGATCAAGGCGACGACGCTGGGCGCGTACGCGCACCAGGACCTGCCGTTCGAACAGGTGGTCGAAGCGCTGCAGCCCGCGCGCAGCCTCAGCCACAGTCCGCTGTTCCAGGCATCGCTGGATCTGCAGAATACGCCGCAAGGCGAGTTACGGATGTCGGGGCTGATGTTGGCCATGCAGGAAACGCCAAGCCCGACGTCGCAGTTCGATCTGACCTTGTCGCTGACCGAACTGGATGGCGCGCTATGCGGTGTGTTGAAGTACGCGACCGATCTGTTCGACCGTGCGCGCATCGAGCGCCTGGCGGGCCATTTCGAGTTCCTGTTGCGGGCACTGGTGTCCGATCCGGCGCAGCGTGTCAGCGCATTGCCGCTGCTGAGCGACGCCGAGCGCCATCAATTGCTGGTGGCCTTCAACGCGACGGATGCCGATTATCCACGCGACGCCTGCATCCACGCCTTGTTCGAAGCGCAGGTGCGGGAACGCCCGGACGCGGTGGCGGTCGCGTTCGAAGGCGACCGCCTGTGCTATGGCGAACTGAACCGGCGCGCGAACCGGCTGGCGCATCGCCTGATCGCGCTCGGCGTGGCGCCGGGCAACCGCGTTGCGATCTGCGCCGAGCGCAATCCGGCGATGGTGATCGGCGTGCTGGGCATACTCAAGGCCGGCGGCGCCTATGTGCCATTGGACCCGGCGTATCCAGCCGATCGCCTGGCCTTCATGCTCGACGACAGCGCACCGGTGGCACTGCTGGCGCAGTCCAACCTTTCAGGCCTGGCTGCCGCGTCGAATGCTAACGGGGCCGCGCTTCCGTTGATTCTGCTGGATCGCGAGGAAATGCGGGCCGAGCATCCCGCGCACGATCCGGTCGTACCGGGCCTGACCTCGCGCCATCTGGCCTACGTCATCTACACCTCGGGCACTACCGGGCAACCCAAGGGTGTGATGGTGGAGCACCGCAGCCTGGTCAACTACGTCGTCGATGCGATGCGCCTGTTCGGCATCGTGCCTGGCGACATGGTGTTGCAGCAGAACTCCTTGAACTTCGACATATCGGTCGAAGAAATGCTGCCGGCCCTGTGCGGCGGCGCAGCCCTGGCGCCGACCAGCCGGATCTTCGGCAGCGACGACGAAGCAGCGCTGCCGCTCACCTTCGTGCACATCACCGCAGCGCATTGGCATACGCTGGTGACCCAATGGCAACGTGATCCGGGCCGAGCGCAGCGCCAGTTGCAGGGGCTGCGGCTGATCAACGTCACCGGCGACGCGCTGTCGACGCAGAAGCTGCAGGTCTGGGACGCGCTGCGCCCGCCCGCGTTGAAGCTCATCAACACCTACGGTCCCACCGAGACCACGGTCTCGTGCACGGCGGCGTACGTGCGCTACGACGAGTTCAACCAAGCGATGGCCAGCGCCACCATCGGGCGGCCACTGGCGAACACCCGGATCTACATCCTTGATGCGCATCTGCAGCCGGTGCCGCTGGGCGTCGCTGGCGAAATCCACATCGGTGGTGACGGCGTAACCCGCGGCTATCTGAACCGCCCGCAACTCACCGCCGAACGTTTCCTGCACGATCCGTTCAACGCGGATCCGACGGCGCGCATGTACAAGAGCGGCGATCGCGCACGTTATCGCGAAGACGGCAACATCGAATATCTGGGGCGCAACGATTTCCAGGTAAAGATCCGCGGATTCCGGGTCGAACCTGGCGAGATCGAAGCCAGGCTCGCAGCGTGCGCTGGCGTGCGCGAAGCGGTGGTGATCGCACGCGTGGGCACGGCGGGTGACAGGCGCCTGCTCGCCTACATCGTGCCGCACGACGGTGCCGCAGTGTCCGTGGCGGCATTGCGCGAGGAACTGCTGCTTGACCTGCCCGACTACATGGTTCCGAGCGCATTCGTGAGGCTGGATGCGTTACCGCTGACACCGAACGGCAAGCTTGATCGCAAGGCGTTGCCGGAGCCCGATCAGGCCGCGCTGGTCAGCCGCGAGTACGAGGCGCCGGTTGGCGACGCCGAATCTGCCGTTGCCGAGGTGTGGCAGGCGTTGCTGGGCGTGGAGCGCGTGGGACGTCATGACCATTTCTTCGAACTCGGCGGGCATTCGCTGCTGGTGATCGGCCTGATCGAGCAGTTGCGCCGGCGCGGCTTCGGTACGGATGTGCGCACGGTGTTCATGGCGCCGACACTGAGCGGTTTGACGGCGAGGTTGTCCGCCGCTGTACCGTCACGGCGAACGGATGTGCCGCCGAATCCGATCACCCAGGCGACCGTGCGGATCACGCCGGAGCTGTTGCCGCTGGTGCGGCTGACCCAAGATGAAATCGATGCCTTCGTCGTCGCCGTGCCCGGCGGGGTGGGAAACATCCAGGACGCCTATCCGCTGGCGCCGCTGCAGCAGGGCATCTTGTTCCACCACCTGCTCGAACGCGAAACCGGCGGCGACACCTATTTGTTGTGCACGGTCGCGGAATTCGACGAGCGCGCGCAGTTGGACGCGTTCCTGGCCGCGTTGCAGCGGGTGATCAACCGTCACGACATCCTGCGAAGCGCGGTGCATTGGGAAGGTCTGAGCAAGCCGGTGCAGGTCGTACAGCGGCATGCGTCGCTGCCGGTGCACGAACTGTCGCTATCGGCGGACACGCCGGCATTGGCGCAGTTGCTGGCGCACACCGATCCGGGCCGGATCCGAGTGGATTTGCGGCGGGCGCCGCTCCTGGCTGCGCATGTCGTTCGCGACCCGGCCACGGGCCATTGGCTGCTGGCGCTGCTGAACCACCACATGGTCTGCGACCATATCGCCCAGGATTTGATCCTGGCGGAGATCCAGACGCTGCTGGAAGGGCACGAGGACGCATTGCCGCCGCCGATGCCATATCGCGACTTCATCGCACGCACGCTGGCGGTGCCGGAAGCCGAGCATGAGGCGTATTTCCGCGAGCGGCTGGGGGACGTCGACGAGCCGACCGCGCCGTTCGGCGTGTTGAACGTGCAGGCTGATAGCGGCGGCAAGGTGGAAGAAGGGCGCCTGCGTCTCGACGACGCGCTGGCGAAGCGGATCCGCGACAGCGCACGGCGCGAGGGCGTGACATCGTCGGTCCTGTTCCACGTCGCGTGGGCACAGGTGTTGGCGCAGTGCAGCGGCCGCGACGATGTGGTGTTCGGCACGGTGCTGTCCGGCCGCCTGCAGGAGACCGAAAGCACTGAACACGTGGTCGGCATGTTTATCAATACGTTGCCGATCCGCATCCGTCTGGCGGAGGCCAGCGTAGCCGACACTGTGCGCGAGACGTACCGGCAGCTGGGCGCCTTGCTGTCGCACGAACAGTCGCCGCTGGCGCTCGCGCAGCGTTGCAGCGGCATCCAGGTGCCGCTGCCGCTGTTTACGGCGCTGTTCAACTACCGCCACAACCTCGACGACGCCGGTACGGTCGCGCCCGCGTGGGACGGCATGCGTGTGATCAGCGACGAGGTGCGCACCAACTATCCGTTGACGATGTCGGTGGACGATTTCGGGCAGGCCTTCGCGCTGGTGGTGCAATGCGGTGCGGGGATCGATCCGGAGCGGATGGTCGGGTATCTGGCCGCGGCTATCGAGGGATTGGTGGACGCGCTCGAAGCCTCGCCGACATTGCCGGTCCGTTCTGTGACGGCGCTGCCGGCATTCGAGCGCCAGCGGATGCTGTTTGCTTTCAACGCGACCGATACGGCATATCCGCACTTGGCGACGATCCACGGCCTGTTCGAAGCGCAGGCGGCGCAGCAGCCGGATGCGGATGCGCTGGAGTACGCCGGCGACCGGCTGAGCTACGCGGCGCTGAACCGGCGCGCGAACGCGGTGGCGCATCGCCTGATCGCCATGGGCGTGACCCCCGGCGACCGGGTCGCGATCTGTGCCGAGCGCAGCCTGGCGATGGTGGTGGGCGTGCTCGGCGTGCTCAAGGCCGGGGCTGCCTACGTGCCGCTGGACCCGGCCTATCCGGCCGATCGCCTGGCCTACATGCTCGCCGACAGCGCACCGATGGCGGTGCTGACGCAAGCGGTGCTGCGCGCGCGGCTGCCGATGCTGGATGGACTCGACGTGCCGGCGATCGTGCTCGACGCGGAGGTTGAAGAGACTGCGTCAGATCTGGCGAATCCGGTCGTTGCGAACCTGACCTCGCGCGACGTGGCCTACGTGATCTACACGTCGGGCTCGACCGGCCAGCCGAAGGGGGTGATGGTCGAACACCGCTCGGCGGTGAACTTCTGGCAGGCGATGACGCGCACCACCCACCGCAGCTGCGGGCCGAACGTGCGGGTGGCCTTGAACGCGGCATTCTCGTTCGACATGTCGCTGAAGGGCTTGTTGCAGTTGCTGTCCGGCCACTGCCTGGTGCTGATCCCGCAGGCGATCCGCGCCAGCGGTCCAGCCTTGCTGGCGTTCCTGGAAGAGCAGCGGATCGATGCGTTCGACAGCACGCCATCGCAGCTGGAAGGCCTGCTGAGCGCCGGGCTGCTGGAACCGGGCGGCCACCGCCCGCGCAACGTGCTGCTGGGCGGCGAGGCGATCGGGGCAGGGATGTGGGAGCGGCTCAAGGCCTCGCCGGTGGTGCGCTTCCACAACATGTACGGCCCGACCGAGGCGACGGTGGACGCGACGATCGAGGACATCGGCGCCTCGGTGGCGGGGCCAGTGATCGGCAAGCCGTTGGCGAACGCGAGGATCTACCTGCTCGACGCGCGCGGCGAGCCGGTGCCGCTGGGCGTGGCCGGTGAGATCCACATCGGCGGGGTCGGCGTGGCGCGCGGCTACTTGCACCGTCCGGACCTGACCGCCGAGCGCTTCGTGAAGGACCGGTTCTCGGACGACCCGCAGGCACGGATGTACCGGACCGGCGACCTGGGCCGCTGGCGTGCCGACGGCACCCTGGAATACCTGGGGCGCAACGATTTCCAGGTGAAGATCCGCGGTTTCCGCATCGAACTGGGCGAGATCGAGGCGAAGTTGCGCGGCTGCGCCGGGGTGCGCGAGGCGGTGGTGATCGCGCGCGAAGACGTCGAAGGCGACAAGCGGCTCATCGCCTACGTGGTCGCGCAGGAGCACACCGAGCTGTCGATCGCGAGCCTGCGCGAGGAGCTGTTGCAGGACCTGCCCGAGTACATGATCCCGAGCGCGTGCGTGCTGTTGCCGGCCTTGCCGCTGACGCCGAACGGCAAGCTGGACCGCAAGGCGCTGCCGGCGCCCGACCAGGCCGCGGTGGCGAGCCGCGCCTACGAGGCGCCGGCGGGCGAGATCGAGCAAGGGATGGCGGCGATCTGGCAGGAGCTGCTGAATCTGCAGCATGTCGGCCGCAACGACCATTTCTTCGAGCTGGGCGGGCACTCGCTGCTGGTGATGCAGCTGGTGATCCGCATCCGCGAGCAGTTCCACGTCGACGTGCCGCTGCGGGTGCTGTTCGAGCAGCCAATGCTTTCGGAGCTGGCCGGATCGATCGGCGAACTGCAGCGGGAGGTCTTCCTGGGCGAGGACTTGGAACACATGCAGAACGAACTGGATTCGCTTTCCGAAGAGGAATTGCGCGCCATGCTCGAACGGGAATCGATCAATGAGTGACAACAACGACGCGCTGGAAGCGCTGAAGCGCACCATCCTGCAGAACCGGATGAAGCAGCGCATGGCGTTGCATGCCACCGGCAAGAAACTGCAAGGCATCCCGCGTGCCGATCGCGGCGTGCCGTTGCCGCTGTCGTCGGCACAGCAACGGCTTTGGTTCCTGGATCAGCTCGATCGCGCTGCGGGCGCGGCCTATCATGTGTCCGCCGTGTTGCGGCTGGTTGGCGCTCTGGATCAGGCGGCGCTGCGTGCGAGTCTGGACAGGATCGTGGCGCGGCACGAGAATCTGCGGACCACGTTCGTCAACGCGGGCGGATCGCCGGTTCAGGTGATTGCGCCCGAAGACATCGGCTTCGCGCTGGCCGACCAGGACCTGCGCGATCTCGATGCCGGTGCGCAGGCCGAGGCGGTGGCCGACCTGAGCGCGAGCGATGCGCACGCGCCGTTCGATCTTTCGCGTGGTCCGTTGATTCGCGGCCGCCTGCTCAAGCTCGCCGAGCACGAGCATGTGCTGCTTGTCACCCAGCACCACATTGTCTCCGATGGCTGGTCGACCGCAATCCTGGTGAAGGAATTCAGCGCGCTGTACGCCGCGTTCTGCAGGGGCGAGCCCGATCCGCTCCCGCCATTGCCGATCCAGTACGCAGATTACGCCGTATGGCAACGGCAATGGTTGCAAGGCGACGTGCTGCAGGGCCAACTCGATTTCTGGCGCGAGCATCTGGCTGGTGCGCCGGCGCTGCTGGAATTGCCCGTCGACCATCCGCGGCCGGAGGTTCCTAGCTATGCGGGCAGCTCGGTCGATGTGAACCTGTCCCCGGAACTCACCGCCGCACTGCGGGCATTGTCGCAACGCCATGGCGTGACCCTGTTCATGACGCTGCTGGCGGCCTGGGCGGTGCTGCTGTCGCGCCTGAGCGGGCAGGACGACATCGTGATCGGCAGCCCGGTCGCGAACCGCGCGCGCGCCGAGATCGAACCATTGGTGGGTTTCTTCGTCAACACGCTGGCATTGCGGGTGGATCTGTCTGCGGACCCGAGCGTTGCGCAACTGCTTGCGCAGATCAAGGCGACGACGCTCGGCGCATATGCGCACGCGGATCTGCCGTTCGAACAGGTCGTGGAGGCGCTGCAACCCGAACGCAGCCTCAGCTACAGTCCCGTATTCCAGGTGCTGTTGAGCATGAGCAACGACAATGGCGACCGCTCGCTGCATCTGCCCGGCCTGGCGCTCGAGCAGATCGAAGCGCCATACAACAACGCTCATTTCGATCTGGATCTGGCGTTCTTCGATTCGGGAAACAGCCTCACGGGCAAGCTGACTTACTCCAGCGATCTCTTCGACCGCAGCACGGTAGCGCGCTTCAATGCATATCTGGTCGCTGTGCTGGCAGCAATGGCGTCCGACGCGGCGCAAGCGACAAGTTCGTTGTCGCTGTTGTCGCCATCCGAGCGCCAGCAGATGCTGTTTGCTTTCAATGCGACCGACACGGCATATCCGCACTTGGCGACGATCCACGCCCTGTTCGAAGCGCAGGCGGCGCAGCAGCCGGACGCGGACGCGCTGGAATATGCCGGTGACCGGCTGAGCTACGCGGCGCTGAACCGGCGCGCGAACGCGGTGGCGCATCGCCTGATCGCCATGGGCGTGACCCCCGGCGACCGGGTCGCGATCTGTGCCGAGCGCAGCCTGGCGATGGTGGTGGGCGTGCTCGGCGTGCTCAAGGCCGGGGCTGCCTACGTGCCGCTGGACCCGGCCTATCCGGCCGATCGCCTGGCCTACATGCTCGCCGACAGCGCACCGATGGCGGTGCTGACGCAAGCGGTGCTGCGCGCGCGGCTGCCGATGCTGGATGGACTCGACGTGCCGGCGATCGTGCTCGACGCGGAGGTTGAAGAGACTGCGTCAGATCTGGCGAATCCGGTCGTTGCGAACCTGACCTCGCGCGACGTGGCCTACGTGATCTACACGTCGGGCTCGACCGGCCAGCCGAAGGGGGTGATGGTCGAACACCGCTCGGCGGTGAACTTCTGGCAGGCGATGACGCGCACCACCCACCGCAGCTGCGGGCCGAACGTGCGGGTGGCCTTGAACGCGGCATTCTCGTTCGACATGTCGCTGAAGGGCTTGTTGCAGTTGCTGTCCGGCCACTGCCTGGTGCTGATCCCGCAGGCGATCCGCGCCAGCGGTCCAGCCTTGCTGGCGTTCCTGGAAGAGCAGCGGATCGATGCGTTCGACAGCACGCCATCGCAGCTGGAAGGCCTGCTGAGCGCCGGGCTGCTGGAACCGGGCGGCCACCGCCCGCGCAACGTGCTGCTGGGCGGCGAGGCGATCGGGGCAGGGATGTGGGAGCGGCTCAAGGCCTCGCCGGTGGTGCGCTTCCACAACATGTACGGCCCGACCGAGGCGACGGTGGACGCGACGATCGAGGACATCGGCGCCTCGGTGGCGGGGCCAGTGATCGGCAAGCCGTTGGCGAACGCGAGGATCTACCTGCTCGACGCGCGCGGCGAGCCGGTGCCGCTGGGCGTGGCCGGTGAGATCCACATCGGCGGGGTCGGCGTGGCGCGCGGCTACTTGCACCGTCCGGACCTGACCGCCGAGCGCTTCGTGAAGGACCGGTTCTCGGACGACCCGCAGGCGCGGATGTACCGGACCGGCGATCTGGGCCGCTGGCGTGCCGACGGCACCCTGGAATACCTGGGGCGCAACGATTTCCAGGTGAAGATCCGCGGTTTCCGCATCGAACTGGGCGAGATCGAGGCGAAGTTGCGCGGCTGCGCCGGGGTGCGCGAGGCGGTGGTGATCGCGCGTGAGGACGTCGAAGGCGACAAGCGGCTGGTCGCCTACGTGGTCGCGCAGGAGCACACCGAGCTGTCGATCGCGAGCCTGCGCGAGGAGCTGTTGCAGGACCTGCCCGAGTACATGATCCCGAGCGCGTGCGTGCTGTTGCCGGCCTTGCCGCTGACGCCGAACGGCAAGCTGGACCGCAAGGCGCTGCCGGCGCCGGACCAAGCCGCGGTGGCGAGCCGCGCGTACGAGGCGCCGATTGGCGATGCCGAACAGGCCATCGCCGAAGTCTGGCAGGCGCTGCTCGGCCTCGAACGCGTTGGCCGGCATGACCATTTCTTCGAATTGGGTGGGCATTCGCTGCTGGTGATCGGCGTCATCGAACAGTTGCGCCAACGCGGCCTGAGCCTCGACGTGCGCGCGATCTTCATGACCCCGATGCTGAGCGCGCTCGCCGCGCAGCTCGGTGGTGGTTCACAGACGCCCGAACGCGGCGAAGTGCCACAGAACCGGATCACGCTGGCGACCACGGCAATCACGCCGGACCTGCTGCCGCTGGTGGACATGACGCAGGACGAGATCGACGGCATCGTCGCCAGCGTGCCCGGCGGCGTGGCCAACATACAGGACATCTATCCGTTGGCGCCGCTGCAGGAAGGCATTCTCTTCCATCACCTGCTGGAGAACGAAAGCGGCGGCGACACCTATCTGCTGAACACGATGGTGGCCTTCGATGGCCGCGAACGCCTGGACGCGTTCCTGGACGCTCTGCAGCGCGTGATCGACCGTCATGACATCCTGCGCAGCGCGATGCACTGGCAGGATCTGGCCACACCGGTGCAGGTCGTGCAGCGGCGGGCGACATTGCCAATCCACGAACTGCTGCTGTCGGACGATAGTCCTGCACAGGCGCAATTGCTGGCCCATGCCGATCCGCGACGCACGCGGCTGGATCTGCGGCAGGCCCCGATTCTGGCAGCGCATATCGCACGTGATCCCGCAACCGGCGAATGGCTGCTCGCGTTGCTGAATCACCACATCACCTGCGACCATATCGCGCAAGACTTGATCCTGTCCGAGATCCAGATGCTGCTGCAGGGCCGGCAACACGCGCTGCCGCCCACGATGCCGTATCGCGATTTCATCGCGCGCACGCTGGCGGTGCCGGCAGCCGAGCACGAGACGTACTTCCGCAGCCAGCTGGCTGACGTCGACGAACCGACCGTGCCGTTCGGCGTCCTGAGCGTACAAGCCGACGAGAACGGCGACTTCGACGAAGCGCATGCGCGGATCGACACTGCGCTGTCGCGCCGAATCCGCGACAGCGCACGCAAGCATGGCGTGACTCCAGCCGTGTTGTTCCACGTGGCGTGGGCGCAGGTGCTGGCCCAGTGCAGCGGCCGCGACGATGTGGTTTTCGGCACGGTGCTGTCGGGCCGCTTGCAGGAAACCGAAGCTGCCGAGCATGTCGTCGGCATGTTCATCAACACCCTGCCGGTGCGCATTCCGTTGGCGGGTGTCGGCGTCGCTGAGGCCGTGCGCGATACCCACCGACGGCTCGCGGAATTGCTGCCGCACGAGCAGACGCCATTGGCGTTGGCGCAACGCTGCAGCGGCATCCTGCCGCCGCTGCCGCTGTTCGCGGCGCTGTTCAATTATCGCCACAGCCACGAAGTGAGCCACCCCGACGATATTGCGGCGCGGGTGTCGGCATGGGAAGGCGTCTGGGTCCTGGGCGGATATGCAAGAACCAACTATCCGCTGACCGTATCGGTGGACGATTTCGGACAGGACTTCGGCCTGGCCATCTGGTCCGCGCCGGGCATCGACAGTGCGCGCCTGCTTCGGTACATGGAAATCGCCGTCGCCGCGTTGACCGACGCGTTGGCGGATGCTCCCGCCGCGCCGCTGCTGGGTCTCGACATCCTGCCGGCGGCCGAACGCGAACAGGTGCTGGTCGGGTTCAACACCACGCGCGCGGAGTATCCGCAAGACGCGACGATCTGCGCCGTGTTCGAGTCGCAGGCCGCACGACGTCCGGACGCGGTCGCGCTCGAATGCGATGGACGGCGTCTTAGCTACGACGCATTGAACAGTCGCGCGAATCGGCTCGCGCATCGCCTGATCGCGGCAGGTGTGCGTCCCGATGACCGCGTCGCGATCTGCGCCGAGCGCGGCCTGGCGATGGTCGTGGGCATGCTCGGTGTGCTGAAGGCAGGCGGCGCCTACGTGCCGATGGATCCGGCGTATCCCGCCGAGCGCCTGGCTCACATGGTGGCGGATGCCGAGCCGATCGCACTGCTGACCGAAGCCGAATCGCGCGACGCGCTGGCGTTGCCCGCCGCGATGCAGTGCCCTGTGTTGATGCTGGACGATGACGAAAGGGGAGCGTTGCCGAAGCATTCGGCCAATCCGCTAGTCGCGGGGCTGACATCGCGGCATCTGGCCTATGTGATCTATACCTCTGGTTCGACCGGCCGGCCGAAAGGCGTGATGGTCGAGCATCGCAGCGTGTTGCGGCTGGTCATCAACAATCCGTACGCGCCGATCGGGCCGGACGACTGCATCGGCCACTGCTCGAATCCGGCATTCGATGCGTCCACTTGGGAAATCTGGGCGGCCTTGCTCAATGGCGCGCGATCGCTGGTGGTGCCGCAGCGGATCGTGCTCGATCCGCAGGCCCTGAATCAGGCGCTGGTCGACGGCAATGCGACCGCACTGTGGTTGACCGCCGGCCTGTTCAACGAATACGTGAATGCCCTAGGCCTGGCATTCGCCGGCCTGAAATACCTGCTGATCGGCGGCGACGTGCTGGATCCGCGCAGGGTCGCGCGGGTGTTGAACGGCGCGCAGCCGCCACGGCATCTGATCAACGGCTATGGCCCTACCGAAACGACCACGTTCGCGACCACGTTCGCGATTGAAGCGCTGCCGGACGGGGCACGCACGATTCCGATCGGTAGGCCGATCGCTAACACGCAGGCATACGTACTGGGCACGCATGGCGAAGCAATACCGGTCGGCGTCGTCGGCGAACTGCACATCGGCGGCGCCGGTGTGGCGCGCGGCTATTTGAACAACGCCGCACTGACCGCCGAGCGCTTCCTGCGCGATCCGTTCTCCGCAGAACCCGGTGCTCGGATGTACAGGACCGGCGATCTGGCACGCTGGCTGCCTGACGGCAATCTCGAATATCTCGGACGCAACGACTGCCAGGTGAAGATTCGCGGATTCCGTATCGAACTCGGCGAGATCGAGACGACGCTGCGCGCGTGCGCGGACGTCTGCGAGGCGGTCGTGAGCGCGCGCGAAGACGCGTCCGGCGACAAGCGGCTTGTCGCCTACGTGGTGCCGCGTGGCGGCGCCGATCCGTCGACACTGGACCTGCGCGCAGTCTTGGCGCGGGAATTGCCGGACTACATGATTCCTGCAGCATTCGTGTATCTGGATGCGCTTCCGCTCACGCCGAACGGCAAGCTGGACCGGAAGAGTCTGCCGGCACCGGACCAGGCGGCCGTCGCAAGCCGCGACTATGAACCCCCGGTCGGCGACATCGAGCAGACCATCGCCGGCATCTGGCAAGAACTGCTGGAACTGGAGCAGGTGGGGCGTCACGACCATTTCTTCGAACTGGGCGGGCACTCACTGCTGGCGGTGCGTCTGACGACACGCCTGCGTGCGGCGTTGGGGACGGAGGTGGCATTGCGCGACGTGTTCGCGCAGCCGACGCTGGCGATGCTGGCGCGGACGGTCTCCGGCGCGGCACCGTCCCACGGCGCGATCGTGCCCATTTCTCGCGACCAGGCATTGCCCGTGTCGTGGTCCCAGCAGCGGCTGTGGTTTCTCGACCGGCTCGATCGCGCGGCCGGTGCGGCGTACCACATCCCGGCGGCGCTGCGGCTCAGTGGCGACTTGAACCGTGCCGCGCTGCAGGCGAGCCTGGACGGCGTTGTGGCCCGGCACGAGGTCCTGCGTACGCGCTTCGTCGATATCGAAGACACTCCGCATCAGGCGATCGCGCCGGCGGACAGCGGCTTCGCGTTGACCGAGCACGATCTGCGCGATCTCGATGCCGCCGCGCAGGCCGCTGTGGTGGCCGAATGGAGCGCCGACGAAGCGCGTGCGCCGTTCGATCTTGCCATGGGCCCTTTGATCCGCGGACGTCTGTTGAGGCTGGCCGAAGAGGAACATGTGCTGTTGGTCACGCAGCACCATATCGTGTCCGACGGTTGGTCGATCGGCGTCCTGGTGCGCGAAGTCAGCGCCTTGTACACGGCGTTCTGCCAGGGCGAGCCCGATCCGCTGCCGCCGCTGCCGATCCAGTATGCCGACTACGCGGCATGGCAACGGCAATGGCTGCAGGGCGACGTGCTCCAGGGCCAGCTTGATTTCTGGCGCGAGCACTTGAACGGCGCACCGGCATTGCTTGAGCTGCCGACCGATCGGCCGCGGCCGGCGGTGCAGAGCTATCGCGGCGACCGTATCGAGATCCGGTTGCCGGAAAAACTCAGCGTATCGCTGCACGCACTGTCGCAACGCCACGACGTGACCTTGTTCATGGTCCTGCAGGCGTCCTGGGCGGTGCTGCTGGCACGCCTGAGCGGACAGGACCAGGTCGTGATCGGCAGCCCGGTCGCCAACCGCCCGCGCGCGGAGATCGAGCCGCTGATCGGCTTCTTCGTCAATACGCTGGCGTTGCGCGTGGATCTGGCCGCCGATCCGAGCCTGGCCGAACTGCTCGCGCAGATCAAGGCCACCACGCTCGGCGCCTACGCGCACCAGGATCTGCCGTTCGAACAGGTCGTGGAGGCGCTGCGACCCGAACGCAACCTGGGCCACAACGCGTTGTTCCAGGTGTGGTTGAACTTGAACAACACGCCCAACGACGCCTTGAGCCTGCCGGGCCTGACCCTGTCCACGATCGACACCGAACAGCGTACCGCGCGCGTCGACTTGTCGTTGTCGCTGACCGATCTCAGCGATGGCCTGATCGGTAGCCTCGTCTATTCCACGGACCTGTTCGACCGCAGCACGGCGGGACGCATCCTCGGACATTGGACAACGCTGCTCGAGGCGATGGTCGGCGACGGTGTGCAGACGGTGAGCCGCTTGCCGTTGCTGTCTTCGGCCGAGCGCCAGCAGATGCTGTTTGCTTTCAATGCGACCGATACCGCATATCCGCACTTGGCGACGATCCACGCCCTGTTCGAAGCGCAGGCGGCGCAGCAGCCGGACGCGGACGCGCTGGAGTACGCCGGGGACCGGCTGAGCTACGCGGCGCTAAACCGGCGCGCGAACGCGGTGGCGCATCGCCTGATCGCCATGGGCGTGACCCCCGGCGACCGGGTCGCGATCTGTGCCGAGCGCAGCCTGGCGATGGTAGTGGGCGTGCTCGGCGTGCTCAAGGCCGGGGCTGCCTACGTGCCGCTGGACCCGGCCTATCCGGCCGATCGCCTGGCCTACATGCTCGCCGACAGCGCACCGATGGCGGTGCTGACGCAAGCGGTGCTCCGCGCGCGGCTGCCGATGCTGGATGGACTCGACGTGCCGGCGATCGTGCTCGACGCGGAGGTTGAAGAGACTGCGTCAGATCTGGCGAATCCGGTCGTTGCGAACTTGACCTCGCGCGACGTGGCCTACGTGATCTACACGTCGGGCTCGACCGGCCAGCCGAAGGGGGTGATGGTCGAACACCGTTCGGCGGTGAACTTCTGGCAGGCGATGACACGCACCACCCACCGCAGTTGCGGGCCGAATGCGCGGGTGGCCTTGAACGCGGCATTCTCGTTCGACATGTCGCTGAAGGGCCTGTTGCAATTGCTGTCCGGCCACTGCCTGGTGCTGATCCCGCAGGCGATCCGTGCCAGCGGTCCGGCCCTGCTGGCGTTCCTGGAAGAGCAGCGGATCGATGCGTTCGACAGCACGCCGTCGCAGCTGGAAGGCCTGCTGAGCGCGGGCCTGCTGGAACCGGGCGGCCACCGCCCGCGCAACGTGCTGCTGGGCGGCGAGGCGATCGGGGCAGGGATGTGGGAGCGGCTCAAGGCCTCGCCGGTGGTGCGCTTCCACAACATGTACGGCCCGACCGAGGCGACGGTGGACGCGACGATCGAGGACATCGGCGCCTCGGTGGCGGGGCCAGTGATCGGCAAGCCGTTGGCGAACGCGAGGATCTACCTGCTCGACGCGCGCGGCGAGCCGGTGCCGCTGGGCGTGGCCGGTGAGATCCACATCGGCGGGGTCGGCGTGGCGCGCGGCTACTTGCACCGTCCGGACCTGACCGCCGAGCGCTTCGTGAAGGACCGGTTCTCGGACGACCCGCAGGCGCGGATGTACCGGACCGGCGATCTGGGCCGCTGGCGTGCCGACGGCACCCTGGAATACCTGGGGCGCAACGATTTCCAGGTGAAGATCCGCGGTTTCCGCATCGAACTGGGCGAGATCGAGGCGAAGTTGCGCGGCTGCGCCGGGGTGCGCGAGGCGGTGGTGATCGCGCGTGAGGACGTCGAAGGCGACAAGCGGCTGGTCGCCTACGTGGTCGCGCAGGAGCACACCGAGCTGTCGATCGCGAGCCTGCGCGAGGAGCTGTTGCAGGACCTGCCCGAGTACATGATCCCGAGCGCGTGCGTGCTGTTGCCGGCCTTGCCGCTGACGCCGAACGGCAAGCTGGACCGCAAGGCGCTGCCGGCGCCGGACCAGGCCGCGGTGGCGAGCCGCGCCTACGAGGCGCCGGCGGGCGAGATCGAGCAAGGGATGGCGGCGATCTGGCAGGAGCTGCTGAATCTGCAGCGTGTCGGCCGCAACGACCATTTCTTCGAGCTGGGCGGGCACTCGCTGCTGGTGATGCAGCTGGTGATCCGCATCCGCGAGCAGTTCCACGTCGACGTGCCGCTGCGGGTGCTGTTCGAACGGCCGGTGTTCTCCGCGCTTGCCGAAGTGGTGGTCTGCGAGCGGCTGAAGCGCTTTGCGGACGCGGATGTCGCAGCCGCAGAAGACGAATTGAGCGACCTTTCCGAGGAAGAACTCCTCGCCATGCTAGCGAGCGATAGTGACGATGAGCGCTGACCAGAGCCAGACCCTGCAACAACTGCGACGTGCGGTCGCGCTGCAACGGCTACAGCAGCGAGGTGGCGTGCAGCTGGAAGCGGTGGCGGTCCCGCCGATCCGCATCGTCGACCGCAACGAATCCCTCCCGCTATCGTGGGCGCAACAGCGCTTGTGGTTCCTGGATCAATTCGACCATGCCGCCGGCGCGGCATATCACATCCCGATGGCAATACGCTTGACCGGTGCATTGGACCGCACCGCCTTGCAGGCGAGCCTGGACCGGATCGTGGCGCGCCACGAGGGCCTGCGTACGACATTCGTCAACGTCGAGGGCGAGCCACGGCAGGTGATCGCCGCCGCGGACGGCGGATTTTCCTTGATCGATCACGATTTGCGCCATCTGCAAGACGCGGCGCAAGCGGCGGCGATCGCCGAGTTCGGCGTGGCCGAGGCGAACGCGCCGTTCGACCTGGCGAGCGGGCCATTGATCCGGGGTCGCCTGTTGCGATTGGCTGAGCACGAGTACGTGCTGCTGCTCACCCAGCACCACATCGTGTCGGACGGTTGGTCGACCGGCGTGCTGGTGAAGGAAGTCAGCGCATTGTATGCCGCGTTCAGCCAGGGCCAGGCCGATCCGCTGCCGCCGCTACCGATCCAATACGCTGACTACGCCGCATGGCAGCGGCAATGGCTGCAAGGCGACGTGCTGAAGCAGCAGATCGATTACTGGCGCGAACACCTCGGCGGCGCTCCGGCCCTGCTGGAGTTGCCGACCGATCGGCCTAGGCCCGCGGTGCAGAGCTACCGTGGAGATCGCGTGCCGGTGCGCCTGTCGCGCGAATTGAGCGGGGCCCTGCGCGCCTTGTCGCAACGCCATGGGGTGACGGTGTTCATGACCTTGCTGGCGGGCTGGTCGGCTTTGCTGGCGCGGTTGAGCGGGCAGGACGATGTGATGGTCGGCACGCCGATCGCCAATCGGCAGCGTGCCGAGGTCGAACCGCTGATCGGCTTCTTCGTCAACACGTTGGCGTTGCGCGTGGACCTGTCCGCCGACCCGAGCGTGGCGGCGCTGCTGGCGCAGGTCAAGGCGACCATGCTCGGCGCCTACGAGCACCAGGATCTGCCGTTCGAACAGGTCGTGGAAGCGCTGCAGCCGGAGCGCAGCCTCGGTTACAGCCCGATCTTCCAGGTGATGCTGTCGCTGAACAATACGCCTGCAGGAGATGGTCTGAGCCGCTTGCCCGGGTTGACCTTGTCCGGGATCGACATGGAACGGCAGACCGCCCAATTCGAGCTGTCGTTGTCGCTGAACGACACCGCGGACGGGCTGGCGGGCAGCATCGGCTATGCCACGGACCTGTACGAGCGCAGCACGGTGCAACGCATGCTCGGGCACTGGACGAGGGTGCTCGAGGCGATGATCGCCGACGACTCGCTCGCGGTCAGCCGCCTGCCGCTGCTGTCCGAGCAAGAGCGCGAGCAACTGCTGATTACATTCAATGCCACCCGGCGCGACTATCCGCATCAGCGGACCGTGCACGCATTGTTCGAAGCGCAAGCCGCGCAGCGGCCGCAGGCGATCGCGATCGCATTCGAAGGCCAGCGCATCGATTACGGCGACTTGAACCGCCGCGCGAACCGAGTCGCGCACCGCCTGATCGCTTTGGGTATCGGCCCCGACGATTGCGTCGCGATCTGTACCGAACGCAATGCGACGATGATCGTCGGCATGCTCGGCATCCTGAAGGCCGGCGCTGCATACGTGCCGCTCGATCCGGCGTATCCGGCCGATCGCCGCGCCTACATCCTTGACGACAGCCGGCCGAAGGCCTTGCTGACGCAGTTCAGCCTCGCCGCTCTGGCCGATGAGTCGATCACCGCTAGCTGTACTGGGGCGGCCCTTATCGTGTTGGATGCCGATGCGTCGCTCACCATGCAGTCCGATCACGATCCAGTCGTGCCCGGCCTCACCTCCAGCAACCTCGCCTACGTGATCTATACCTCCGGCACCACCGGCCAGCCCAAGGGCGTGATGGTGGAGCACCGCGGCCTGGTCAATTACGTCGTCGATGCGGTGGATCTGTTCGGCCTGGTCCCTGGCGACACGGTGCTGCAGCAGAATTCGCTGAATTTCGACGTGTCGGTCGAGGAGATCCTGCCGACCTTGTGTGGTGGTGCGACCGTCGCGCCGACCAGCCGCATTTTCGGCGCTGCCGATCTCGATGAGGCGATCCTGCCCAGCGTCGTACACATCACGGCGGCGCATTGGCATACCCTGGTCGCCGAATGGCAGCGCGATCCCGAACAGGCGCATCGCCAGTTGCAGCATGTGCGGCTGTTCAACGTCACCGGCGATGCCGTGTCGATGCAGAAACTGCAGGTATGGGACGCGCTGCGGCCGCCTTCGGTCCAACTCATCAACACCTACGGCCCGACCGAGACCACGGTGACATGCACGGCCGCCTACGTGCGCCACGATACGTCCAACCAGGCCATGGCCAGCGTCACCATCGGCAAGCCGTTGGCGAACACGCAGATCTATATTCTCGATGCGCATCTGCAGCCGGTGCCGATTGGCGTCGCAGGCGAGATCTACATCGGCGGCGATGGCGTGACGCGCGGCTATTTGAACCGTCCGGGATTGACCGCCGAGCGCTTCTTGCACGATCCGTTCGCCTCCGCCCCCGCGGCCCGCATGTACAAGAGCGGAGACCGCGCGCGCTATCTCGAAGACGGCAATATCGAATTCCTGGGTCGCAACGATTTCCAGGTGAAGATCCGCGGTTTCCGGGTCGAGCTTGGCGAGGTCGAAGCGAAGCTGTCGGAGTGCGCCGGGGTGTGCGAGGCGGTGGTGGTCGCAGCAAAGGGCGCATCGGACGAAAAGCGCCTCGTCGCCTACGTGGTACCGCACGACGGAGTGGAACCTTCCGCGGCGTCGCTACGCGAAGAACTTTCGCGGGATCTGCCGGACTACATGATCCCAAGCGCGTTCGTGCGGCTGGACGCATTTCCGTTGACGCCGAACGGCAAGCTCGATCGCAAGGCGCTGCCGGCGCCCGATCCGGCGTCGATCACAAGCCGCGCATATGCGGCGCCGGTCGGCGACATCGAATGCGTCATCGCCGAGGTTTGGCAAGAATTGCTTGGCCTGGAGCGGGCCGGTCGGCATGACCACTTCTTCGAGCTCGGCGGCCATTCCCTTTTGGTCATCCGCCTGATCGAGCGTCTGCGCCGGCGTGGCCTGAACGCGGACGTGCGCATGGTGTTCATGACGCCGATGCTGCACGCGCTGGCAAACCAGCTCGCCGATGGCGCGCAG
The DNA here is from genome assembly GCF_025666195.1 of Xanthomonas sp. CFBP 8443. NCBI lineage: Bacteria > Pseudomonadati > Pseudomonadota > Gammaproteobacteria > Lysobacterales > Lysobacteraceae > Xanthomonas > Xanthomonas sp. CFBP 8443. The sequence continues at coordinate 2,690,244 of NZ_CP102592.1, read as the reverse complement.
GCGGTCGAGCGCGCGAGCGCACCACCGAATCCGCTCACAGTCGCGACGACGCGGCTGACGCCGGAACTCCTGCCGCTGGTGAGCCTGACGCAAGAGGAGATCGACGGCCTCGTCGCCCTGGTGCCGGGGGGGCTGGCGAATATCCAGGATATCTATCCGCTCGCTCCGTTGCAGGAGGGGATCCTGTTCCACCATCTGATCGGAGACGAGGGCGATACCTACCTGCTGCGGACGGTGATCGGCTTCGACAGCCAACAGCGCATGGCGACCTTTCTCGGCGCCTTGCAGCAGGTGGTCGATCGCCACGACATCCTGCGCAGCGCCGTGCACTGGGAAGGCTTGTCCCAGCCCATCCAGATCGTGCACAGGCACGCGCCGCTGCCGGTGACCGCGCTGGATGCGATAGCCTGCGCTGCGGATTCGGCAAGATTCTTCGCCGATACCGATCCGCGCCGCTTGCGCCTCGACCTGCGCAAGGCGCCGATGCTGGCGGCGTATACGGCCCACGATGCGCGCAGCGGCGAATGGCAGCTGGCACTGCTGCTGCATCACATGGCCTCCGACCACATCACGCAGGATCTGATCCTGGCGGAAATCCAGATGCTGCTGCAGGGGCGGGGCGACCATCTGCCAGCGGCGGTGCCGTACCGCAACTTCATCGCGCAGATTCGCGCGGTACCGGAATCCGAGCACGAAGCATACTTTCGCAGCCAGCTCGCCGATGTCGACGAACCCACCGCGCCGTTCGGCGTCGCGGCCGTGCAGGAACACGGGCGCAGGCAGCAGGAAAGCGCGTTCCAGTTCAACGACGCGCTGGCGTTGGATATTCGCGAAAGCGCACGTCGGCATGGCGTGACGCCGGCAGTACTGTTCCACGTGGCCTGGGCGCAGGTGGTCGCCGAATGCAGCGGGCGCGACGATGTGGTGTTCGGGACGGTCCTGTCCGGCCGTTTGCAGGGTTCCGATACGGCCGACCAGGTCGTCGGCATGTTCATCAATTCGCTGCCGATCCGGATGCGCTTGGCGCAACTGAGCGTGGCCGAGGCGGTGCGCGAAGCCTATGCACGGCTGAGCGATCTGTTGCTGCACGAACAGGCGCCACTGGCGCTCGCACAACGCTGCAGCGGTGTACCGTCGCGGTTGCCGTTGTTCACGGCGTTGCTGAACTACCGGTACAACGACGGCAGCGGCATCGCCAAGGATGCCGCGGCATCGGCATCCGCGTGGGAAGGCATCCGCGTGGTGTCGAGGGGCAAGACCCACGGCAGCTATCCGCTGACGCTCTCGGTCGAGGACTGGGGCCGGGCGTTGGGGCTGTCGGTGCTGTGCGTGCCGGACATCGACGGAGCGCGCCTGCTGCGCTACCTGGAAACCGCGATGACCTCGCTGGTCGCGGCACTCGCCGATACGCCCTCGTTGCCGATACGGCGCCTGGCGGTGCTGCCGCAGGACGAACGCGCACAGCTGTTGGCCGCCTCGAGCGGCGAGCGCACGGACTACCCGCACGATCGCCTGGTACACGAGTTGTTCGAAGCGCAGGCTCGGCAGCGGCCCGATGCCGTCGCGCTGACGTGCGGCGAAGCCAGCCTGAGTTACTGCGCATTGAACCGGCGTGCAAACCAACTTGCGCACTATCTGCGCACACTCGGCATCAAGCCCGATGCGCGGGTAGCGATCTGCATGGAACGCGGCATCGACATGGTAGTCGGACTGCTCGGCGTATTGAAGGCGGGAGGCGCCTATGTGCCGCTGGATCCTGCCAATCCGGCCGAACGCCTGGCCGCCATTCTGAAGGAAGATCCTCCGTTGGCGTTGCTCACGCTTGCCTCGATCGAGGACGACCTGCCGGCGATGAGCCTGCTCCGCGTCGTGGTGATGGACGACGAACCGGCGATCGCGCGGCAGCCGGAGCACGATCCGGCTGCCGCGGCGGGCTTGACTCCCGAGCACCTGGCCTATGTCATCTATACGTCCGGTTCGAGCGGCCAGCCCAAGGGCGTGATGGTGCCGCACCGGGGCGTGGTCAATTATCTCGCACATGCGCACGCTGCATATCTGCCTGACGACATTCGCGGCGCGGTGGTGGCGACGCCTCTCGGCTTCGATGCGACGCTGACCACGCTGCTCGCGCCCTGGCTTGCAGGCAAACCGGTCGCATTGCTTCCCGAAGACGCACAAGCGTGTCTGCTCGAGGTGCTGGAGTACCTCCGCCGGCCGGAACCGTGGCTGTTCAAACTCACACCGGCGCACCTGGACGTGCTGTCCAGCCTGGTGGAGGCATCGCCTGTCGCGACGCCGCATCGGCTCGTGGTCGGCGGCGAACAGCTGACCAGGCATAGCCTGGCCCGTTTCCGAGACCGCGTGCTGCCCAACGCGATCGTGGTCAACGAATATGGCCCCACCGAGGCGGTAGTCGGTTGCACGACCTTCGTCAGCGACGCAAGCACGGTCGAACCCCAACGCAACGTGGTGCCGATCGGACGTCCGATCGCCAATACACGCACCTATCTGCTCGGCTTGCACGGCGCGCCGGTGCCGGTCGGCGTCGTCGGCGAAATCCATATCGGCGGCATAGGTGTCGCGCGTGGCTATTTGAACCGACCCGACTTGACCGAGGAGCGCTTCCTTGCCGATCCTTTCGTCGACGATGCGCATGCGCGGATGTACAGGACCGGCGATCTTGCGCGCTGGTTGCCGGAAGGCGATCTGGAATATCTGGGCCGCAACGACTTCCAGGTGAAGGTCCGCGGGTTCCGTATCGAACTCGGTGAGATCGAAGCGAAACTCTCCGCGTGCAAAGGCGTACTCGACGCGGTGGTGATCGTCGGCGAGGACGCGTCAGGCGACCAGCGGCTCGTTGCCTATGTGGTTCCGGAGGACGACGAAGCTGCGCCGAGTGCAGCGGATCTGCGCGAACGCCTGTCACGCGAACTTCCGGATTACATGGTGCCGAGCGCCTTCGTCGGTTTGGCAGCTTTGCCGTTGACGGCCAACGGCAAGATCGATCGCAAAGCACTTCCTGCGCCCGACCTCGCATCGGTGGCGAGCCGCGACTACGAGGCGCCAGTAGGCGATGTCGAACAAGCCATCGCTGCGATCTGGAGGGAGCTGCTCGGGCTCGAGCAGGTCGGCCGCCATGACCATTTCTTCGAACTCGGTGGGCATTCCTTGCTGGCCGTACGCCTGGTAACGCGCCTTCGCGCCGTACTGGATGTGGAAGTGGCGCTGCGCGACGTTTTCGAGCAACCGACATTGTCGCAACTCAGCGCGCTCACAGCCCAAGGCAGCGCGTCGTCGCAGACCGCGATCGCGTGTGCCGACCGCGACCAGGCGCTGCCGCTATCGTGGGCACAGCAACGCCTGTGGTTCCTGGATCAATTCGACCACGTGGCCGATGCGGCGTACCACATTCCAGCCGCATTGCGGTTGCAGGGCGAATTGAACCGCAGCGCACTGCGGGCAAGTCTGGATGCGATCGTCGCGCGGCACGAGAACCTGCGTACGACCTTCGTCAGCGTCGAGGGCGAGCCGCGACAGCTGATCGGACCGGCCGACAGCGGGTTCTCGCTGGCCGAACACGACCTGCGCAATCTGGACGAGACGTCGCAGGCCGCGACAGTGCGCCAATTGAGTGGCAGCGAGGCGCGCGCGCCCTTCGATCTGTCGACAGGCCCCTTGATTCGTGGCCGCCTGCTGCAACTCGGCGAACACGAGCACGTGCTATTGGTCACGCAGCATCACATCATCTCCGATGGTTGGTCGATCGGCGTGCTGGTGAAGGAAGTCAGCGCGTTGTATACCGCTTTCGCGCAAGGCAGGGACGATCCCTTGCCGCCACTGCCGATCCAATACGCCGACTACGCGATGTGGCAGCGCCAGTGGCTGCAAGGCGACGTGCTGCAGGCACAGGTCGATTTTTGGCGTGCGCATTTGTCCGGCGCACCGGCCTTGTTGGAATTGCCCACCGACCGGCCGCGGCCGGCGGTGCACAGCTACGACGGCGACAGCGTGCAGGTCCGCATGCCGCCTGCGCTCGGCGACCGCCTGAATGCGCTGGCGCAGCGCCATGGCGCCACCTTGTTCATGGCATTGCTTGCAGGCTGGTCGGCGTTGCTGTCGCGCTTGAGCGGGCAGGGCGAGGTGGTGATCGGCAGCCCGGTGGCCAACCGCCAGCGCGTCGAGATCGAACCATTGATCGGATTCTTCGTCAACACGTTGGCATTGCGTGTCGATCTGTCGGACGATCCGAGCGTGGCCGAGCTGCTGGCGCAGATCAAGCGGACGACGTTGGCAGCCTACGCGCACCAGGACCTGCCGTTCGAACAGGTGGTGGAAACGCTGCAGCCGGTGCGCAGCTTGAGCCACAACGCACTGTTCCAGGTCGCATTGACGCTCAACAACACGCCGGTCGACGACGACCTGAGCCGATTGCCTGGGCTGACATTGTCGTCGATGGAGAGTGCGCTGCGTACCGCCCGTTTCGATCTCTCCTTGTCGCTCGTCGCGACGCCCGAAGGTCTGGTCGGCAGCGTGATCTACGCTACCGCATTGTTCGACCGCGCCACGATCGAGCGGATGATGGGGCATTGGGTCACGCTGCTCGAGGCGATGGTCGCCGACGACGCGCAGCGCGTCAGCGGCTTGCCGCTGCTTACAACGCAAGAGCATGACCAGCTGCTGCGAGGGTTCAACGCGACACACGTGGAATATCCACATGGCCAACTGCTGCATGCACGGTTCGAAGCGCAGTCCGCACGAACACCCGATGCGATCGCGTTGGAATACGAGGGCGAGCAGTTAAGTTACAGCGAACTGAACCGCCGCGCGAACCGGGTAGCGCATCGCCTGATCGCCCATGGCGTGAAGGCGGATGATCGCATTGCGCTCTGCGCCGAGCGCAGCCTGGCGATGGTGGTCGGCGTGCTCGGCATCCTGAAGGCCGGTGCCGCCTATGTGCCGATGGATCCGCTGTATCCGGCCGATCGACTGGCCTATATGCTCGACGACAGCAGGCCGGTGGCGGTGCTCACGCAATCCTCCCAGCGCGAGCGTTTGCCGGCGCAGGCATCGCAGCAATGTCCTTTGTTGCTGCTGGATGTGGATTTCGACACCTCTCCCGACGAACATGCGCTCAATCCAAGCGTTCCAGGGCTGTCGTCGCGGCATCTGGCCTACGTGATCTACACCTCGGGCTCGACCGGCCAGCCGAAGGGGGTGATGGTCGAGCATGCCTCGGTGATGAATCTGCAAATGGAACTGGAGCAATCGATCTTCGGCGCGCTGGCCGAGCACGATCGAGTGGGCCTGAATGCCTCGCTGTCGTTCGACGCATCGGTGAAATCGCTGCTGCAGCTTCTGTCCGGCCGTTGCGTCGTGATCGTTCCTGCGCAGGTGCGCGCCGACGCGGATGCGCTGTTGGCGTTCCTGGCACGCAGTCGCATCGATGCGTTCGATTGCACCCCCGCGCAACTGGAATCGCTGCTCGCGGCCGGCCTGTTGGAGCATGCGACGTATCGGCCGCAGGCCGTCCTGATTGGCGGCGACGCCATCTCCGCCAATACGTGGCAGCGGCTGGGCCGCTCGATCACGCCACGTTTCTTCAATGTCTACGGCCCGACCGAGTGCACGGTCGACAGTGCATTGACCGCCGTCGACGGCGGCGGAGAACGTCCTAACATCGGCAAGCCGATCGGCAACGCGCGGATCTACATCCTCGATGCTCGGCGGCAGCCGGTCCCGATCGGTGCGTGCGGCGAGCTTTACATCGCGGGCATGGGAGTGGCGCGGGGCTATCTGCACCGTCCTGAGTTGACGGCGGAGCGCTTCCTGAAGGATCCGTTCTCCGACGATCTGGATGCGCGCATGTACAAGAGCGGCGATCTCGGGCGCTGGCTGCCCAATGGCAGCATCGAGTACCTGGGCCGCAACGACCAGCAGGTCAAAATTCGCGGATTCCGCGTCGAGCTGGGCGAGATCGAGGCCAAGCTGGCCGGGTGTCCAGGCGTACGCGAAGCGGTGGTGATCGCACGCGAAGACGTGCTTGGCGACAAGCGACTGGTCGCCTACGTGGTGCGGCAAGAGAATGCGGATTTTCCCGTCGCCGAACTGCGCGACCTGCTATTGCAGGATCTGCCCGAGTACATGATTCCGAGCGCCTGCGTGCTGCTGGACGCGCTGCCGCTGACGCCCAACGGCAAACTGGACCGCAAGGCGCTGCCGGCGCCGGACCAGGCGGCTGTGGCGAGCCGCATATACGAAGCGCCGGAAGGCGAAGCGGAACAGGCGATCGCTGAGGTCTGGCAGGAGCTGCTGGGAATCGAGCGTGTCGGCCGTCATGATCACTTCTTCGAGCTCGGCGGGCATTCGCTGCTCGCTGTCCGCGTCGTGGTACGGCTCAAGGAAATCCTGCAGGTCGATATCGACCTGCGCGACGTGTTCATCACCCCGCAGCTATCTGCTTTGGCAAACATCATCATCGATCGTCAGTTCGCCCAGTTCGATCAAACCGAGTTGTTGACGGTGCTGGGATCGATGCAGGAAGCGGAGCTGCGCGAGTGAGAGGAACCGATACGGTGCGCGATGGGCGGCGGCAGGCAAACCGATGGACCATACGCGGATTGGGTGACAGGCGAGGGCCACGTCTTTTCCAGGCTTAGAAAGGGGGGTGGTGTTGTTGGGCGACGTTGATGCACCGCATTGGTATGGGCGGCGACTTCATTAGGGCTTGGACGATTTTGTTGAAAGGAATGATGGAAAGATGGAACAGGTAGCGCTCAACAAGCTTTCGATTGCCGAACGGGAACGTTTGCTCAAGCTCGCTCGCGCGAAGCTGGTTTCCAATTTCGCCTCGACATCGCCAATTCCACGCGCCGACCGCAGCGTCGCTATACCGTTGTCGTGGGCGCAGCAACGTCTTTGGTTCCTCGATCAGCTCGACCGTGCCGCCGGCGCGGCGTACCACATTCCCACGGCGCTGCGCTTGAGTGGCGCGTTGAACCGGACAGCGTTGCAAGCGAGCCTGGACCGGATCGTGGCGCGGCACGAGAGCCTGCGCACGACGTTCGTCAGCGTCGAAGGTGAGCCGCAACAGGTGATCGCACCGGCAGATATCGGGTTCGTGTTGATCGAGTACGACCTGGGCGATTTCGATGAGGCGTCGCAAGCCGCGGCAGTGGCCGAACACAGCGACGAAGAAGCGCGTACACCGTTCGATCTGGCGTGCGGGCCCTTGCTACGCGGCCGCCTGCTGCAGTTGGCGGAGCACGAACATGTAGTGCTGGTGACGCTGCACCATATCGTCTCGGACGGCTGGTCCACCGGCGTGCTGTTGCGCGAAGTGAGCGCCTTGTACACCGCCTTCTGCCAGGGTGCGGCCGATCCCTTGCCGGCGTTGTCGATCCAGTATGCCGACTACGCTGCCTGGCAACGGCAATGGCTGCAGGGCGACGCCCTGCGGGGCCAACTCGATTTCTGGCGCCGCTGTCTGAAGGGTGCGCCGGCGTTGCTGGAGCTGCCGACCGATCGCCCACGCCCACCTGTGCAAAGCTACCGAGGCAACGATGCCTCGATCCGCTTGTCCCATGACCTGAGCGCGCGTTTGCGCGCACTATCGCAGCGCCATGGCGTCACCTTGTTCATGACGATGCTCGCGGGCTGGTCGGCGTTGCTGTCGCGGCTGAGCGGCCAGGACGACATCGTCGTCGGCAGCCCGGTGGCGAACCGCCAGCGTGCCGAGATCGAACCGCTGATCGGATTGTTCGTGAACACCCTCGCGCTGCGCGTGGACCTATCGGCGGATCCGAGCGTGGCGGCGCTATTGGCGCAGGTCAAGGCGACGACGCTGGACGCGTACATGCACCAGGACCTGCCGTTCGAGCAGGTGGTCGAGGCGCTGCAGCCCGAACGCAGTCTGGCGCATAGCCCGGTGTTCCAGGTGTTGCTGGTGCTGAACAATACGCCTGGTGGCGATGGTCTCGACCGTTTGCCCGGATTGACCTTGTCCGGTGTCGATATCCTGCAACAGACCGCGCAGGTCGATCTCGCCTTGTATGTATCCGATCTTCAGGATGGAATCGTCGGAGGGGTGACATACGCGACGGACCTGTTCGACCGCGGCACGGTGGAACGGCTGCTGGGGCATTGGGTGACATTGCTCGAGGGCATGGTGGCCGACGAGACGCAGCCGGTGAGCCGTCTGCCGTTGTTGACCGGCGACGAGCGTGGGCGGGTGCTGGCGGGGTTCAATGCGACGCATGCCGCCTATCCGCCGGATCTGTCCGTGCATGCGTTGTTCGAAGCACAGGTGGCGCGCACCCCGGGGGCAATCGCACTGCAGTTCGACGGCCAGTCCCTCAGTTACGCCATCTTGAACCGCCGCGCCAACCAACTCGCGCATCGCCTGATCGCGCTCGGTGTGCAGCCCGACGATCGCGTGGCGATCTGCGTCGAGCGTAGCCTGGAGATGGTCGTGGGTTTGCTCGGCATCCTGAAGGCCGGTGGTGCCTATGTGCCGCTGGACCCGTCCTATCCCGACGATCGCCTGGCCTACATGCTGGAGGACAGCGCGCCGGGCGTCGTCCTGACGCAGGCGGCGCTGCTGGCGCGTCTACCGATGCTCGGCTCGGCCGCGACACTGGTGCTGGACGCAGACCGGGCGCTGGCCGCGCTGCCCGAGCACGACCCGGTCGTGGCGGGGTTGACCCCGCGGCATCTGGCCTACGTGATCTACACCTCGGGCTCCACCGGCCAGCCCAAGGGCGCGATGAACGAGCATCGCGGGGTAGTCAATCGTCTGTTGTGGGCGCAGTCGCAGTTCCAGCTGTCGGCCGAGGATCGCGTCGTGCAGAAGACGCCGTTCGGGTTCGACGTATCGGTCTGGGAGTTCTTCCTGCCGCTGCTGGCCGGCGCGCGGCTGGTGCTGGCCAAGCCGGCGGGGCATCAGGACCCGGAGTACCTGGTGGACCTGATCGAAGAGGCGGGCATCACCCTCGCGCATTTCGTGCCGTCGATGTTGCAACTGTTCCTGGAGCGGGCCGAGGCGGCGCGCTGCGGGAGCGTGCGGGACGTGCTGTGCAGCGGCGAGGCGTTGCCGCCTGCGCTGCAGTTGCGTTGCCAACGGGCGTTGCCGCACGTTCGCCTGCACAACCTGTACGGGCCGACGGAAGCGGCGGTCGACGTGACGTATTGGCGATGCGATGCCGACCGGCATCCGGGCACCGTGCCGATCGGCCGGCCGATCGCGAACACGCGGATGTACGTCCTGGACAAGCATGGTGTGCCGGTTCCGGTCGGTGTCACCGGCGAGTTGCATATCGGCGGTGTGCAGGTCGGGCGTGGGTATTGGCGGCGTCCGCAGCTGACGGCGGAGCGCTTCCTGCCGGATCCGTTCTCCGGCGATGCGGATGCGCGGATGTACAAGACCGGCGACCTCGGCCGCTGGCTGCCGGACGGCAGCCTGGAGTACCTGGGGCGCAACGACTTCCAGGTGAAGCTGCGCGGCTTCCGGATAGAGCTGGGCGAGATCGAGGCGAAGCTCACCAGTTGCGTGGGCGTGCGCGACGCGGTGGTGATCGCGCGCGAGGATGGGGCAGGCGATACGCGGTTGGTGGCATATTTTGTTTTGCAGGATGAGGCCGAAGTGACAGCTTCGGCTCTGCGTGAACGCCTGCTACTCGATTTACCGGAGTACATGATCCCCAGCGCGTTCGTGCGACTGGACGCGCTGCCGCTGACGCCCAACGGCAAGCTGGACCGCCAGGCACTGCCGGCGCCGGACCAGGACGCGGTCGCCAGCCGGCTCTACGCCGCACCGGTCGGCCAGATCGAACAAGCGATCGCAGCGATCTGGCAGGACCTGCTCGGCCTGGCCCAGGTCGGCCGGCATGACCACTTCTTCGAACTCGGCGGCCACTCGCTGCTGGCGGTACGTTTGGCGACCCGTCTGCGTGCGGCGCTAGGGGTGGAGGTGGCATTGCGCGACGTGTTCGCGCAGCCGACGCTCGCCGGCCTGGCGCACGCCCTCTCCGGCGCAACCGCCTCATCGCAAGACGCGATCGTGCCGGTGAAACGCGATCGCGCCTTGCCATTATCGTGGGCGCAGCAACGGCTGTGGTTCCTGGACCAGCTCGACCATGCGGCGGGCGCGGCGTATCACATCCCGGCCGCGTTGCGGTTGCATGGCGCACTGGATCGCGATGCCCTGCATGCGAGCCTGGACCGGATCGTGGCGCGGCACGAGAGCCTGCGCACGACGTTCGTTAGCGTCGAGGGCGAGCCGCAACAGATGATCGCGCCGGCGGAACTCGGGTTCGTGCTGGTCGAACACGACCTACGCGATCTCGATGAGGCGGCGCAAGCTGCAGCGGTCGCGGAGATGAGCGAGGCCGAAGCGCGTGCATCGTTTGATCTGTCGATTGGACCGCTGATCCGCGGCCGCTTGCTGCGACTCAGCGACCAGGAACACGTGTTGCTGGTGACGCAGCACCATATCGTCTCCGATGGCTGGTCCATCGGTGTACTGGTGCGCGAAGTCGCAGCCTTGTACACGGCCTTCTGCCAGGGCGCCGCCGATCCGTTGCCGGCGTTGCCGATCCAGTATGCCGACTATGCCGCCTGGCAACGGCAGTGGCTGCAGGGCGAGGTGTTGCAGGCCCAGCTCGACTTTTGGCGCACGCACCTGCTGGGTGCACCGGCGCTGCTGGAACTGCCGAGCGACCGTCCGCGTCCGGCCGTGCAGCGCTATGCAGGCGATGCGCTCGACGTGCGCCTGCCTCCGGAACTCACCACGGCGCTGCGTGGCTTGTCCCAGCGCCATGGCGTTACGCTGTTCATGACCCTGCTGGCCGGCTGGTCGGCGTTGCTGTCGCGGCTGAGTGGCCAGGACGACATCGTCGTCGGCAGCCCGGTGGCGAACCGCCAACGAGCCGAGATCGAACCGTTGATCGGGTTCTTCGTCAACACCCTGGCGCTGCGCGTGGACCTGGCCGCGGACCCGAGCGTGGCGGCGCTGTTGGCGCAGGTCAAGGCGACGACGCTGGACGCCTACATGCACCAGGACCTGCCGTTCGAGCAGGTGGTCGAGGCGTTGCAGCCGGAACGCAGCCTGGCGCATAGCCCGGTGTTCCAGGTGCTGTTGACCTTGAACAACACGCCGGCCGGCGGCGATCTGGATCCACTGCCGGGCTTGCGCCTGTCCGGGATCGCCAGCGAACGCCATACGGCGCAGTTCGACCTGTCGCTGTCGCTGACCGAGACGCCGGAGCGGGTGGCGGGCAGCCTGGGCTACGCGACGGACCTGTTCGACCGCGGCACGGTGGAACGGCTGCTGGGGCATTGGGTGACATTGCTCGAGGGCATGGTGGCCGACGAGACGCAGCCGGTGAGCCGCCTGCCGCTGTTGACCGGCGACGAGCGTGAGCGGGTGCTGGCGGGGTTCAATGCGACGCATGCCGCCTATCCGCCGGATCTGTCCGTGCATGCATTGTTCGAAGCGCAAGTGATGCGCACGCCAGAGGCGATCGCGCTGCAGTTCGACGATCGGTCCCTCAGCTACGCCGCACTGAACCGCCGTGCCAACCAAGTCGCGCATCACTTGATCGCGCTCGGCGTCCAGCCCGACGATCGCGTGGCGATCTGCGTCGAGCGTAGCCTTGAGATGGTCGTAGGCCTGCTCGGCATCTTGAAGGCCGGCGGCGGTTATGTGCCGCTCGATCCGATCTACCCGGCAGAGCGCCTGGCTTACATGCTGCAAGACAGTGCGCCGGTCGCGCTGCTGACGCAGGCAGCGCTCCAGGACCGGCTGCCGGCATCGAGCGTGGCGATCCCCACGCTGGTGCTGGATGCAGAGGCATCGCTGGCCGCCATGCCCGAGCACGATCCGGTGGTGCCGGCGCTGACCACGCGCAGCCTGGCCTACGTCATCTACACCTCCGGTTCGACTGGCCAACCGAAGGGCGTGATGGTCGAGCACGGCCATGTCGTACGCCTGTTCGCGACGACCCACGCGCAGTTCCGCTTCGACGAGAGCGACGTGTGGACCCTGTTCCACTCCTTCGCGTTCGATTTTTCGGTCTGGGAGATCTGGGGAGCACTGTTCTATGGCGGCCGCCTGGTGATCGTGCCGGCGTTGTGCGCGCGGACGCCGTCAGAATTTTATGCGCTGCTGGTGCGCGAAGGCGTCACGGTGTTGAACCAGACGCCCAGCGCGTTCCGCGCATTGATGGCGGCGCAACAGGAGGCCACGGCCGAGCACCATCTGCGCGTGGTGGTCTTTGGGGGCGAGGCGCTGGAGCTGCCGATGCTGGCGCCGTGGTTCGCGCGCAATGCGGCCGCGCGCACGCAATTGGTCAACATGTACGGCATCACCGAGATCACGGTGCATGCGACGTACCGGCCGATCACGGAAGACGATGTGCGGCAGGCGCGGGGCAGCCTGATTGGCCGTGCCTTGCCGGATCTTCGGCTGTACGTGCTGGATCGTCATCGCCAGCCGGTGCCGATCGGGGTGACGGGCGAACTCCACGTCGCTGGCGGCGGCGTGGCCCGGGGATATTGGCAGCGTCCGCAGCTGACGGCGGAGCGCTTCCTGCCGGATCCGTTCTCCGGCGATGCGGATGCGCGGATGTACAAGACCGGCGACCTCGGCCGCTGGCTGCCGGACGGCAGCCTGGAGTATCTGGGCCGCAACGACTTCCAGGTGAAGCTGCGCGGCTTCCGCATCGAGCTGGGGGAGATCGAGGCGAAGCTGGCTGGCTGCGCAGGCGTGCGCGACGCGGTGGTGATCGCGCGCGAGGACGGGGCAGGCGATACGCGGTTGGTGGCATATTTTGTTTTGCAGGATGAGGCCGAAGTGACAGCTTCGGCTCTGCGTGAACGCCTGCTACTCGATTTACCGGAGTACATGATCCCCAGCGCGTTCGTGCATCTGGACGCGTTGCCGCTGACGCCCAACGGCAAGCTGGATCGCCAGGCACTGCCGGCGCCGGACCAGGACGCGGTCGCCAGCCGGCTCTACGCCGCACCGGTCGGCCAGATCGAACAAGCGATCGCAGCGATCTGGCAGGACCTGCTCGGCCTGGCCCAGGTCGGCCGGCACGACCACTTCTTCGAACTCGGCGGCCACTCGCTGCTGGCGGTACGTTTGGCGACCCGTCTGCGTGCGGCGCTTGGGGTGGAGGTGGCATTGCGCGACGTGTTCGCGCAGCCGACGCTCGCCGGCCTGGCGCACACCCTTTCCGGCGCAACCGCCTCATCGCAAGAGGCGATCGTGCCGGTGGAGCGCGATCGCGCCTTGCCGTTGTCGTGGGCGCAGCAACGGCTGTGGTTCCTGGACCAGCTCGACCAAGCGGCGGGTGCGGCGTATCACATCCCGGCCGCGCTGCGGTTGCGTGGCGCACTGGATCGCGCTGCCCTGCGTGCGAGCCTGGACCGGATCGTGGCGCGGCACGAGAGCCTGCGCACGACGTTCGTCAGCGTTGAGGGCGAGCCGCAACAGGTGATCGCACCGGCGGAGGTCGGGTTCGTGTTGGTCGCACACGACCTGCGCAATCTTGGCGAAGCAGCGCAAGTTGCGGCCGTGGCCGAACACAGCGACGAAGAGGCGCGTGCACCGTTCGATCTGTCGGTCGGGCCGCTGATCCGCGGCCGCTTGCTGCGACTCAGCGACCAGGAACACGTGCTGCTGGTGACGCAGCACCATATTGTCTCCGATGGCTGGTCCACCGGCGTGCTGGTGCGCGAAGTCGCTGCCTTGTACACGGCCTTCTGCCAGGGTGCCGCCGATCCCTTGCCGGCGTTGCCGATCCAGTATGCCGACTACGCCGCCTGGCAACGGCAGTGGCTGCAGGGCGAGGTATTGCAGGCCCAGCTCGCTTTTTGGCGCACGCATCTGCTCGGTGCACCAGCACTGCTGGAACTGCCGACCGACCGCCCACGTCCGGCCGTGCAGCGCTATGCAGGCGACGCGCTCGACGTACGCCTGACTCCGGAACTCACCACGGCGCTGCGTGGCTTGTCCCGGCGCCACGGCGTCACGCTGTTCATGACCCTGCTGGCCGGCTGGTCGGCGTTGCTGTCGCGGCTGAGCGGCCAGGACGACATCGTCGTCGGCAGCCCGGTGGCGAACCGCCAGCGTGCCGAGATCGAACCGCTGATCGGGTTCTTCGTCAACACCCTGGCGCTGCGCGTGGACCTGGCCGCGGCCCCGAGCGTGGCGGCGCTGTTGGCGCAGGTCAAGGCGACGACGCTGGGCGCCTACGCGCACCAGGACCTGCCGTTCGAGCAGGTGGTCGAGGCGTTGCAGCCGGAACGCAGCCTGGCGCATAGCCCGGTGTTCCAGGTGCTGCTGACCTTGAACAACACGCCGGCCGGCGATCTTGAGCAACTGTCGGGCCTGCGCCTGTCCGGGATCGCCAGCGAACGCCATACGGCGCAGTTCGACCTGTCGCTGTCGCTGACCGAGACGCCGGAGCGGGTGGCGGGCAGCCTGGGCTACGCGACGGACCTGTTCGATCGCGGCACGGTGGAGCGGCTGCTGGGGCACTGGGTGACATTGCTCGAGGGCATGGTGGCCGACGAGACGCAGCCGGTGAGCCGCCTGCCGCTGTTGACCGGCGACGAGCGTGAGCGGGTGCTGGCGGGGTTCAATGCGACGCATGCCGCCTATCCGCCGGATCTGTCCGTGCATGCGTTGTTCGAAGCACAGGTGGCGCGCACCCCGGGGGCAATCGCACTGCAGTTCGACGGCCAGTCCCTCAGTTACGCCATCTTGAACCGCCGCGCCAACCAACTCGCGCATCGCCTGATCGCGCTCGGTGTGCAGCCCGACGATCGCGTGGCGATCTGCGTCGAGCGTAGCCTGGAGATGGTCGTGGGTTTGCTCGGCATCCTGAAGGCCGGTGGTGCCTATGTGCCGCTGGACCCGTCCTATCCCGACGATCGCCTGGCCTACATGCTGGAGGACAGCGCGCCGGGCGTCGTCCTGACGCAGGCGGCGCTGCTGGCGCGTCTACCGATGCTCGGCTCGGCCGCGACACTGGTGCTGGACGCAGACCGGGCGCTGGCCGCGCTGCCCGAGCACGACCCGGTCGTGGCGGGGTTGACCCCGCGGCATCTGGCCTACGTGATCTACACCTCGGGCTCCACCGGCCAGCCCAAGGGCGCGATGAACGAGCATCGCGGGGTAGTCAATCGTCTGTTGTGGGCGCAGTCGCAGTTCCAGCTGTCGGCCGAGGATCGCGTCGTGCAGAAGACGCCGTTCGGGTTCGACGTATCGGTCTGGGAGTTCTTCCTGCCGCTGCTGGCCGGCGCGCGGCTGGTGCTGGCCAAGCCGGCGGGGCATCAGGACCCGGAGTACCTGGTGGACCTGATCGAAGAGGCGGGCATCACCCTCGCGCATTTCGTGCCGTCGATGTTGCAACTGTTCCTGGAGCGGGCCGAGGCGGCGCGCTGCGGGAGCGTGCGGGACGTGCTGTGCAGCGGCGAGGCGTTGCCGCCTGCGCTGCAGTTGCGTTGCCAACGGGCGTTGCCGCACGTTCGCCTGCACAACCTGTACGGGCCGACGGAAGCGGCGGTCGACGTGACGTATTGGCGATGCGATGCCGACCGGCATCCGGGCACCGTGCCGATCGGCCGGCCGATCGCGAACACGCGGATGTACGTCCTGGACAAGCATGGTGTGCCGGTTCCGGTCGGTGTCACCGGCGAGTTGCATATCGGCGGTGTGCAGGTCGGGCGTGGGTATTGGCGGCGTCCGCAGCTGACGGCGGAGCGCTTCCTGCCGGATCCGTTCTCCGGCGATGCGGATGCGCGGATGTACAAGACCGGCGACCTCGGCCGCTGGCTGCCGGACGGCAGCCTGGAGTACCTGGGGCGCAACGACTTCCAGGTGAAGCTGCGCGGCTTCCGGATAGAGCTGGGCGAGATCGAGGCGAAGCTCACCAGTTGCGTGGGCGTGCGCGACGCGGTGGTGATCGCGCGCGAGGATGGGGCAGGCGATACGCGGTTGGTGGCATATTTTGTTTTGCAGGATGAGGCCGAAGTGACAGCTTCGGCTCTGCGTGAACGCCTGCTACTCGATTTACCGGAGTACATGATCCCCAGCGCGTTCGTGCGACTGGACGCGCTGCCGCTGACGCCCAACGGCAAGCTGGACCGCCAGGCATTGCCGGCGCCGGACCAGGACGCGGTCGCCAGCCGGCTCTACGCCGCACCGGTCGGCCAGATCGAACAAGCGATCGCGACGATCTGGCAGGACCTGCTCGGTTTGGCCCAGGTCGGCCGCCATGACCACTTCTTCGAACTCGGCGGTCACTCGCTGCTGGCAGTGCGTCTGGCGACCCGCCTGCGTGCGGCGCTTGGGGTGGAGGTGGCATTGCGCGACGTGTTCGCGCAGCCGACGCTCGCCGGCCTGGCGCACGGCCTCTCCGGCGCGACCGCCTCATCGCAAGACGCGATCGTGCCGGTGGAGCGCGATCGCGCCTTGCCGTTGTCGTGGGCGCAGCAACGGCTGTGGTTCCTGGACCAGCTTGACCATGCGGCAGGTGCGGCGTATCACATCCCGGCCGCGTTGCGGTTGCGTGGCGCACTGGATCGCGATGCCTTGCATGCGAGCCTGGACCGGATCGTGGCGCGGCACGAGAGCCTGCGTACGACGTTCGTCAGCGTCGAGGGCGAGCCGCAACAGGTGATCGCACCGGCGGAGGTCGGGTTCGTGTTGGTCGCACACGACCTGCGCAATCTTGGCGAAGCAGCGCAAGTTGCGGCCGTGGCCGAACACAGCGACGAAGAGGCGCGTGCACCGTTCGATCTGTCGGTCGGGCCGCTGATCCGCGGCCGCTTGCTGCGACTCAGCGACCAGGAACACGTGCTGCTGGTGACGCAGCACCATATCGTCTCCGATGGCTGGTCCACCGGCGTGCTGGTGCGCGAAGTCAGCGCCTTGTACACGGCCTTCTGCCAGGGCGCCGCCGATCCCTTGCCGCCGCTGCCGATCCAGTATGCCGACTACGCCGCCTGGCAACGGCAGTGGCTGCAGGGCGAGGTATTGCAGGCCCAACTCGCCTTTTGGCGCAAGCATCTGCTCGGTGCACCGGCGCTGCTGGAACTGCCGACCGACCGCCCACGTCCGGCCGTGCAGCGCTATGCAGGCGACGCGCTCGACGTACGCCTGACTCCGGAACTCACCACGGCGCTGCGTGGCTTGTCCCAGCGCCACGGCGTCACGCTGTTCATGACCCTGCTGGCCGGCTGGTCGGCGTTGCTGTCGCGGCTGAGCGGCCAGGACGACATCGTCGTCGGCAGCCCGGTGGCGAACCGCCAGCGTGCCGAGATCGAACCGCTGATCGGGTTCTTCGTCAACACCCTGGCGCTGCGCGTGGACCTGGCCGCGGCCCCGAGCGTGGCGGCGCTGTTGGCGCAGGTCAAGGCGACGACGCTGGGCGCCTACGCGCACCAGGACCTGCCGTTCGAGCAGGTGGTCGAGGCGTTGCAGCCGGAACGCAGCCTGGCGCATAGCCCGGTGTTCCAGGTGCTGCTGACCTTGAACAACACGCCGGCCGGCGATCTTGAGCAACTGTCGGGCCTGCGCCTGTCCGGGATCGCCAGCGAACGCCATACGGCGCAGTTCGACCTGTCGCTGTCGCTGACCGAGACGCCGGAGCGGGTGGCGGGCAGCCTAGGCTACGCCACGGACCTGTTCGACCGCGGCACGGTGGAGCGGCTGCTGGGGCACTGGGTGACATTGCTCGAGGGCATGGTGGCCGACGAGACGCAGCCGGTGAGCCGCCTGCCGTTGTTGACCGGCGACGAGCGTGAGCGGGTGCTGGCGGGGTTCAATGCGACGCATGCCGCCTATCCGCCGGATCTATCCGTGTATGCCTTGGACAGCGCGGAACAAAGTGTGTCTTCGCAGCATTGGTCAGTGCACGCATTGTTCGAAGCGCAAGTGATGCGAACGCCAGAGGCGATCGCGCTGCAGTTCGACGATCGGTCCCTCAGCTACGCCGCACTGAATCGCCGCGCCAACCAGGTTGCGCACCGCCTGATCGCGCTGGGTGTGCAGCCTGACGACCGTGTCGCCATCCATGCCGAACGTGGTTTGGACATGGTGGTCGGCCTGCTCGGCATCCTGAAGGCCGGCGGCGGTTATGTGCCGCTCGATCCGATCTACCCGGCAGAGCGCCTGGCTTACATGCTGCAAGACAGTGCGCCGGTCGCGCTGCTGACGCAGGCAGCGCTCCAGGACCGGCTGCCGGCATCGAGCGTGGCGATCCCCACGCTGGTGCTGGATGCAGAGGCATCGCTGGCCGCCATGCCCGAGCACGATCCGGTGGTGCCGGCGCTGACCACGCGCAGCCTGGCCTACGTCATCTACACCTCCGGTTCGACTGGCCAACCGAAGGGCGTGATGGTCGAGCACGGCCATGTCGTACGCCTGTTCGCGACGACCCACGCGCAGTTCCGCTTCGACGAGAGCGACGTGTGGACCCTGTTCCACTCCTTCGCGTTCGATTTTTCGGTCTGGGAGATCTGGGGAGCACTGTTCTATGGCGGCCGCCTGGTGATCGTGCCGGCGCTGTGCGCGCGGACGCCGTCAGAATTTTATGCGCTGCTGGTGCGCGAAGGCGTCACGGTGTTGAACCAGACGCCCAGCGCGTTCCGCGCATTGATGGCGGCGCAACAGGAGGCCACGGCCGAGCACCATCTGCGCGTGGTGGTCTTTGGGGGCGAGGCGCTGGAGCTGCCGATGCTGGCGCCGTGGTTCGCGCGCAATGCGGCCGCGCGCACGCAATTGGTCAACATGTACGGCATCACCGAGATCACGGTGCATGCGACGTACCGGCCGATCACGGAAGACGATGTGCGGCAGGCGCGGGGCAGCCTGATTGGCCTTGCCTTGCCGGATCTTCGGCTGTACGTGCTGGATCGTCATCGCCAGCCGGTGCCGATCGGGGTGACGGGCGAACTCCACGTCGCTGGCGGCGGCGTGGCCCGGGGATATTGGCAGCGTCCGCAGCTGACGGCGGAGCGCTTCTTGCCGGATCCGTTCTCCGGCGATGCGGATGCGCGGATGTACAAGACCGGCGACCTCGGCCGCTGGCTGCCGGACGGCAGCCTGGAGTATCTGGGCCGCAACGACTTCCAGGTGAAGCTGCGCGGCTTCCGCATCGAGCTGGGGGAGATCGAGGCGAAGCTGGCTGGCTGCGCAGGCGTGCGCGACGCGGTGGTGATCGCGCGCGAGGACGGGGCAGGCGATACGCGGTTGGTGGCATATTTTGTTTTGCAGGATGAGGCCGAAGTGACAGCTTCGGCTCTGCGTGAACGCCTGCTACTCGATTTACCGGAGTACATGATCCCCAGCGCGTTCGTGCGGCTGGACGCGCTGCCGCTGACGCCCAACGGCAAGCTGGATCGCCAGGCATTGCCGGCGCCGGACCAGGACGCGGTCGCCAGCCGGCTCTACGCCGCACCGGTCGGCCAGATCGAACAAGCGATCGCGACGATCTGGCAGGACCTCCTCGGCCTGGCCCAGGTCGGCCGGCACGACCATTTCTTCGAACTCGGCGGCCACTCGCTGCTGATCATCGGGTTGATCGAGCGTCTGCGCCAACACGGGCTGCGCGCGGATGTGCGCATGGTCTTCATGACGCCCATTCTGTGCGCACTGGCAGAACAACTGGCCGGCGATCCGCAGACCACGCAGCGCATGGACATCGCACCGAACCAGATCACGACGGAGACCACGTCGATCGTGCCAGAGCTGCTGCCGTTGGTACGCCTGAGCCAGGAACAGATCGACGGCATCGTCGCCGGCGTACCCGGCGGCGTGTCGAACGTGCAGGACATCTATCCGCTGGCACCGCTGCAAGAGGGAATTCTGTTCCATCACTTGCTCGGAGGCGAGGGAGACGCCTATCTGGTACGTACGGTGGCGACGTTCGATCGTCGGGAGCGGCTGGATGATTTCCTGAGCGCATTGCAGGCGGTGATCGACCGCCACGACATCCTGCGCAGTTCGATGCACTGGGAAGGACTGCCGAGACCTGTGCAGGTCGTGCAGCGCCGCGCCCCTTTGAAGATCGTAGAAGTGGCCCTAGCGGCAGGTATCGCAGCGGCACCGCAGTTGCTGGCCCGCACCGATCCGCGCCGGATACGGCTGGATCTTCGGTATGCGCCGTTGCTGACGGCATACACCGCTGCCGATCCGGCGTCGGGCGAGTGGATGCTGGCATTGTTGAGCCATCACATCATCGACGACAACTACTCGATGCAGATTCTGCTCAAGGAAATGCGATGGTTGATGCAGGGACGCGGCGATCTTCTGGCCGCACCCTTGCCGTACCGCAATTTCATCGCCTCTGCGCAGACGGTGCCGGATGCAGCGCACGAGGCGTATTTCCGCAAGCGCCTGGGCGACGTCGAAGAACCCACCGCGCCCTACGGTGTCTTGAACGTACAGGGCGACGGCGGATCTGTCGGCGAAGCACAGGTGCAGCTCGATGAAGCGCTGTCGCAACGTATCCGCGACGCGGCGCGGCGGCAGGGCGCGACGCCAGCGGCCTTGTTCCATCTGGCATGGGCGCGCGTCCTCGGCCAGTGCAGCGGCCGCGACGACGTTGTGTTCGGTACGGTGCTGTCCGGCCGCATGCAGCACTCGTTCGACGCCGAAAGCGTGGTCGGTGTGTTCATCAATACCCTGCCGATCCGGATCGCGTTCGAAGGAACGGGCGTGGGCGAAATGGTACGCGCCACGCATCGCAACCTGAGCGAATTGCTGACGCACGAACAGGCATCGTTGGCGCTGGCGCAGCGCTGCTCTGCCGTTCCGCTGCCATTGCCTTTGTTTACGGCATTGATGAATTACCGGCATGGCAGGGGCGAAGCGCGGCGCCAGGACGATTCGACTGGCCGGGCATGGGAAGGCATTCGCGTCGTCGACGGCGAGGAACGCACCAATTATCCGCTGGCGGTATCCGTAGACGATTTGCAGCAAGGATTCCGCTTGACCGTGCAATCCGCCGCGGGAATCGATCCAGCGACGTTGGCCAGCTATCTGGAAACGGTGGTGCATGGGCTAGTCGAGGCGCTCGAGAGCGAACCGCAGCGGCCGCTGCGGCAACTGCCGTTGATGCCCGCGGCGGCCCGGGATCGGGTCCTGGTCGAATTCAACGCGACACGTGCCGAGTACCCGCAAGACCAGCTGATCCATGAAGTGTTCGAAGCGCAAGCGGCGGAGCACCCGGATGCGATCGCGGTGGAGTGCGATGGCCGGTGCTTGAGCTACGGCGAACTCAATCGCCGTGCGAACCAGGTGGCGCACCGATTGATCGCATTGGGCGTGCGTCCGGACGAGCGCGTCGCGATCTGCGTCGAGCGCAGCTTCGACATGGTGATCGGTCTGCTCGGCGTGCTGAAGGCAGGCGGCGCGTATGTGCCGCTGGATCCGAACTATCCGGCCGAACGTCTCGCGTACTTGCTCGAAGATTCCGCCCCTGTGGCTATGCTGATCCGTTCGCGCCTGCAGGAAGGTACGCCGATGCCGGCGTCCTCGGGACGCCCAGTGCTCGCGCTGGAGGAGGTCGCGTCTTCGGCGCAGTTCGAACATGCGCACGATCCGAGGATCCCTGGCTTGACCGCGCGCAACCTTGCCTACGTCATCTATACCTCTGGTTCGACCGGGAAGCCCAAGGGCGTGATGGTCGAGCACCGCAGCGTCCTGCGGCTGGTCATCAACAGCGGCTACGCGCCGATCGCGGCGACGGATTGTGTTGGCCATGGTTCCAATCCGGCTTTCGACGCGTCGGTTTGGGAAATCTGGGGTGCGTTGCTCAATGGCGCGCGGCTGCTGGTGATCCCGCAATCCGTGCTGATGGACGCGCATGCCTTGAACCGTCTGCTGACGGGCGCCAGGGTCACGGTGATCCTGCTGACCACCGGACTGTTCAACGAGTATGCGGCGATGCTGGGTCCGGCATTTGCAGGACTGAAATACCTACTGGTCGGCGGAGATGTGCTGGATGCGCGCAACGCGGCACGCTTAATGAGCGGTGCACGACCGCCGCAGCATCTGGTCAACGCCTACGGCCCCACGGAAACGACAACGATCGCAACCACGTTCGAAGTCGAAACGGCATCACCCGCAGGGCGCAGCGTGCCGATCGGCCGTCCGATCGCAAACACGCATGTCTACATTCTGGACGAACAAGGAGAGCCGGTACCACCTGGCGTCTCGGGCGAACTCCACATCGGTGGGCCGGGCGTCGCCCGCGGCTATCTGAATCGCGCCGAGTTGACCGCGCAACGCTTCCTGGTCGATCCGTTCGTGAACGACGAGGAGGCGCGCATGTACAAGACTGGCGACCTAGGCCGTTGGTTGCCCGATGGCAACATCGAGTATCTGGGGCGCAACGACTCCCAGGTGAAGATCCGCGGATTCCGGATCGAACTCGGCGAGATCGAAGCATGGCTTGCAGCTTGCCCGAAGGTGCGAGACGCGGTAGTGGTCGCGCACGAGCACTCCGTGGGCGACAAGCGTCTCGTGGCGTACGTGGTCGCTGCGGACGACGGATTCTCTATCGGCGAACTGCGTGAACACCTGCGACGCGATCTGCCGGACTACATGATTCCAGGCGCATTCGTCCGCCTGGATGCGTTGCCGCTCACGCCGAACGGCAAGTTGGATCGCAAAGCGCTGCCTGCACCCGATCAGCTTTCACAGGGCAGCCGCGAGTACGAAGCGCCCGTCGGCGACACCGAGGTGGCGATGGCGCAGATCTTTCGCGAACTGCTGAACCTGCCGCAAGTCGGGCGCGACGACCACTTCTTCGAGCTCGGCGGGCATTCGTTGCTGGCGATCAGGATGATCCACGCGATCAAGCTGCGTTTCGCCGTCTCGCTGCCGCTGGCCAGCATCTTCTCGTCTCCAAGCGTGAAAGCGCTCGCCGAAATGGTCGAGCAAGACCGCCATTCGGAGTCATCGCTGGTGCCGCTGCAGACATCCGGCTCGCAGCGGCCGCTCTTTTGCTTCCATCCCGTCGGCGGACATGTCTCTGTCTATCGGGCATTGGCGGGATGTTTCGCCGGTCGCTGCCCGGTCTATGGCGTGCAATCGCCAGAGGTTGCCGGATCGCGGCTGCGCATCGACTCCATGCAGGACATGGCCATGGCGTATGCGACGGCGATACGCGCCGCACAACCTGTTGGCCCTTACCGCTTGCTGGGTTGGTCCACCGGCGGACTGATCGCCGCGGAGACGGCCAGGTATCTGGCCGAGAATGGCGATACCGTCGACTATTTGGGATTGATCGATGTGCATACGAACTTCGGTGACGCGGCACGCTCGGAGGAGCAACTGCTGCGCAAGGCTGCGCTGGTCGAATTGCGAGCAAGCGGCGTTTCTCCCGGCGAATGGGCCGGCACAGAGGCGCCGCCTGCATTGGAAGCGATCGCGGGACTGCTCGAAGCGGACTTTTCAGGCGCGGCACCCGAACTGCTGGCTTGGGGCCTGTCCGGCTTCGACCGCGCAGCATTCGATCACCTCAAGACCCAGGTTCCGATCACCGCACATCACCTTGCGCTGGTATCCGCGTTCCGGCCCGATCCGGTCGACGTGCCGGTCCAGGCGTTCTGGGCGAACGAAAGCGTAGTGATGTCGGGTCCAGATCCGCATCCGGCACGGATCCAGATCGGCGCTGTCGAGACGCAGGCGATCGACACGGACCATGACGGGCTGTTGCGCGCGCCCCACGTCGAACGCGTCGCGGCAGCGATCCTGGCGTTCCTGGAACGCAGCGAGCGATCGCCGCAAACGGCGCAGGCAGCTGGGCGCATTGCGCGCGCACCACTTGAGGCGAATCCATGAACAGCATCGCTACCATGCAGTCGCCGCCTTGGCTGGTGCGCATAGCTCAGCAGCAGCCCAGCATGCGGTTGTTCTGTTTCGCGTACGCGGGCGGCAGCGCCTTCAGCTTCATGCCGTGGCGTTCCGCACTGAATCCCGCGATCGAGATCTGTGCAGTGCAGTTACCGGGCCGCGGCGCGCGGATCGCGGAACCGCCGATCGATTCCATGGCGGCACTGCTGCCGGCCATGGCGCCGGCGATCGCGCAGCTGGGTGCGCTTCCGTTCGCCTTCTTTGGCCACAGTGTAGGCGCATTGATCGCATTCGAGCTCGCGCGCTATCTGTACCTGCACGGCGTCGTCGTTCCTGAGCGCCTATTCATGTCCGGCTGCCACGCACCGCAATTCCGTAGCCCATCGCGGCAGCTGCACACGTTGCCGGACGGCGCTTTCATCGACGAACTCCGGCATTACAACGGCACGCCGGCGGAAGTGCTGGAAAGCCGGGAACTGATGGCCTTGATGCTGCCGACCATTCGCGCCGATTTCGCCATCGCGGAGAACTATCGCTACCGTCCCGGTCCGTTGTTGCAGATCCCGATCAGCGTGTATGCCGGCCTTCAGGAAGAGAACAAAGGGCATGGGCAAGTCGAAGGATGGCAAAAGGAGACATCCGCCGATCTCCGGACGACCTGGTTCGAGGGCGGGCATTTCTTCATCAACAGCGAGCGCGGCGCCGTGCTCGAACAGCTCGATGCCGAGTTGCTTGAGCTGCTGGGCGCTATTGGGGGAAAGCGCGTCGCACAGCCATACCCGGGGAACGATGCTGGAGGCCGCAAGTCGTTGGGTTGAGCAATATCGGCGATATGGTGCTGCCAGGGGCGCGCCGGCCCGTCACGCCAGAATTCGATCGTAGAAATCATCCGCGCAAGCCGAGGGGAGAATGCAGTATGAAAGTGGGTCCGCTTTTTTCGACGTCCGATCACCATCCGGTCGTCGTCACCCCGAATGGGGATTCCAGCCTGGGCGCGTTGCAGGCATATATGGCCGAAAACCAGTTGGACATTCAGCAATTGCTGAAGCAGCACGGCGGCATCCTGTTCCGCGGATTCGGCTTGGATGGCGCGCAGGACTTCCACAACTGCTCTGAAATCCTCGGCGCGAAGCCGTTCGGCTACGTAGGCGGCGACTCGCCGCGCAACCGCGTGGTCGCCGACGTGTTCACCTCGACGGAGTATCCGGCCAGCGAAGTGATCTCGATGCACAATGAGATGTCCTATCTGCCGAGTTGGCCGACGCGCCTGTTCTTCTACAGCCTGACTCCGGCCGTGTCCGGTGGACAGACGTCATTGGCCAACAGCGGCGACGTGTTGCGGAGCTTGCAGGACGAGGTCGTGCGGAAGTTCCGCACAAAGAGAATCAAGTACATCCGAAACTTCCAGCCCGGCATCCCGTTCGGAAAGAGTTGGCAGGCGACCTATCAGACCGATGATCCCGCCCGCGTGGAACGCATCGCTGCCGAACAGGGGTCGGCCTGCACCTGGTCGGCAAACGGCATGCTGCGCGTCTCCACGGTGTGCGATGCGTTCACTACGCATCCGCACACCGGCGAAGAAGTCTGGTTCAACCAGGCCGAGCAATGGCATTCCTCGGCATTGAATCCGGCCATTCGCGGCATGTTCGAACAGATGGTCGGGAAGGGAAACCTTCCGCACGAATGCGAGTACGGCGACGGCGAGGCGATGGAAGAGGACATGCTTGAGGACGTGCGCCGAATACTGAACCACAATAAATTGCTGTTCGATTGGCAGAAAAACGATCTGCTGATGATCGACAACGTACTGATGATGCATGGCCGCGAGTCGTTCAAGGGCGAGCGCAAGACGCTCGCCTATCTTTCTTCGACCTGAGGCGATCCGGCGGGCCCCAGTCATCATTTCTCCAGAAGCAGAACCTGATAAGGACATTAGATGCATCCGAACGATGCCGTTTTCCTGAAATCCGAGACGAAGATCGAGCCGCTCGTCTGTGGCTGGTACGCATGGCCGTATCTGATCGCCCCGGTGCAACTGGCAATGAACCTCAAGTACCGGCTGCTGCCACTGATGCAGTCGTTCGTGACCAATCCTGCGGCACACCTGGCCGCGAGCAGCGACCCGAAGATGTATGGAGGCCCGTTCGTCAGCCTTGCGCTGGAGGATGTGCCTGCCGTCGAACAACTGATGGCCGACACCCAGAAGCTATGCGCCCCCATGTTGACCTTCGCCGAAGACCTGAAGAACTTCAGTGCCACGCTTCAGGCCGAGGCCAATGGATTTTCCCTGAATGGTTTCTATTCCAGGCTGCCGCAGTCGCTGCGCGGTCTGGTCGAGTGCTTGTACGACACCAACGACCATCCCAACATCAGGCTCTTCGAAGACCTCGTCTACGATGAAGGAATGGGCGGGAAGCAGCAGATTTTCATGCAGCTGGCCGGCGAGCAGGAGCGGCATTTTTTCATGAGCACGCCGCGCCTGGACGGCAAGGATTCCTTCCGCTTCGACATGCACTTCTCGGACAAGAGAATGGATGCGCTGGCGGGCATGCGCACGAAGGCGCGGCCCTTCCAGGAGATCGTCAATCTGTTCGAAGTGGCCACAGATGCCGCTCCGGCGTTCGCCGAGTTCTTCACCACGTCGCCTCCAGTCACGAGCGGTGAAAGCGGCTATGCCGGTGCCGGGGTACGCATGCGCTATTTCGGTCATGCCTGCGTGCTGTTCCAGACCGATCAGATATCGATCCTGTTCGATCCGATGGTGGCGTTCGAGACGAAGGACGATGGGCGGTTCACCTACAACGACCTTCCCGACTTCATCGACTATGTGGTCCTGACGCACTCCCACCAGGATCATTTCTGCGCGGAAATGCTGATCCAGCTCAGGCATCGTATCGGCAAGGTGGTGGTGCCTGCGAACAACAGCGGCAACGTCGCCGATCCATCGATGAAGTTGATGTTGCGGTCTCTGGGTTTCGACGACGTGGAGGTGCTGGACGCATTCGAGCACGTCGAGGTTCCCGACGGAGAGATTCTCAGCTTGCCTTTCACCGGCGAGCATGCGGACCTGAGCATCTACAGCAAGCATGCCATTGCACTGACGCTCAAAGGGCGAAAGCTCATGTTCCTGATCGACTCCGACGGCGTCGACGGCATGCTCTACCAGCGGATGATGCGCAGGGTAGGGAAGATAGACGCGCTGTTTCTCGGCATGGAATGCCATGGTGCACCGCTTGCCTGGCTGTACGAGCCATTGCTTGGAAAGCCCATCACGCGAAAGAACAATGAATCCAGACGCCTCTCCGGTGCCAATTGCGAGCGCGCATGGAACGTACTGAGTGAAGTGCTGCCGCCAAGGGTGTTCATCTATGCCATGGGTCAGGAGCCATGGCTGCAGTACATGATGGGCCTGAAGTACGAGCCGGACAGCATTCAGTTGGTCGAATCGGACATGTTTCTGGAAAAGTGCAAGCAAGCGGACATTCCAGGGGAACGTCTTTTTTGCAGCCGCGAGATGGAATTCTGAGACGAGCCGGCTTCCTGCCGGAAACGAAAGCCGCTCGCGCGATGCCGTGGCCACCCGTAACGGACTACGCGAGCTCAATCCGATTGAATCAAGGAGCGTTCAATGTCAGTTTGCACAGTCGTCGAGCTTGGCGGTATTCCGCGCGCTCAGAACTCCTTTCAGGTGTTCAACGAGGTCGAATCCGGCGTCAGGAGCTATTGCCGCCGATTCCCTGCCGTGTTCTCGACCGCGCGCAACGCCGTTCTCGAAGACGAGAACGGGCGCATGTACATCGACTTCCTCGCAGCGGCCGGTTCGCTCAACTATGGCCACAACAATCCCGAGGTGCGCGACAGATTGATCGAGTACCTGTCGAGCGACGGCATCATTCAGGCCCTCGATTTGCATACGCTTGCGAAACGGGATTTTTTGCACGAGTTCAAACGCGTCATCCTGACGCCGAGAGGCTATGACTACCGGCTGCAGTTCACCGGACCGACCGGCACCAACGCGGTCGAGGCGGCGCTGAAATTGGCGCGCAAGATAACAGGGCGGCGCAACGTCGTGGCCTTCACCAATGCATTCCACGGCATGAGCCTGGCTTCACTTGCCGCATCGGCAAGAGCATCCAAGCGTGCTGCGGCCGGCGTTTCGCTGCACGATGTCGTGCGCATGCCTTACGACGGCTTTCTGGGCAAGGACATCGATTCGTTGGACGTCATCGAGGCGCTGCTTCTGCGCAGCGGTTCCGGTATCGACCTTCCTGCAGCGTTCATCGTCGAGACGGTGCAGTCAGAGGGTGGCATCAATGTCGCATCCTCGTCATGGCTCGCACGCTTGGCCGAGCTCGCCAAGAAACACGACATCGTGCTGATTGTGGACGACATCCAGGCAGGCTGCGGCCGTACTGGCGCGTTTTTCAGTTTCGAGCGTTCGGGGATCTATCCCGACATCGTTTGTCTGTCGAAATCGATCTCCGGTTATGGCCTGCCCATGTCCCTGGTCCTGATGAAGCCCGGCCTGGATCGCTGGGAACCAGGCGAACACAACGGCACCTTCCGTGGCAACAATCTGGCGTTCGTTGCCGCCACTGCGGTGCTGAAATACTGGGAGGACCACAAGTTCTGCAATGCGATCGAATACAGATCGCGGTTGATGGCCGAGGCGCTGCACTCCATGCAAGCCTCTGCTCCCGAGCACATATCCGAAGTACGCGGAATCGGCATGTTGCAGGGCTTGGTGTTCCAGGATAGGAATGTCGCCGACAGAGTCTCCCAGGCAGCGTTCGAAAAAGGGCTGATCGTCGAACTGTGCGGACCTGACGAAAATGTCGTCAAGCTCATTCCTCCCTTGACCATCGAGGAAGACGTCCTGCTGGACGGGCTGGAGCGCCTTTCTGCTGCGGTCGATGCGCAGTTCGGCTACCGCCCTTAGCCCGGCGGCATCCGAGCAGGACCGGTTGCCGCGAGTCGCTGGACCAACATTGGGAGCATTGCCAGGAGGAAGGGAGCCAAGGAAGTCATGCCTCGACTTCGCCGTCATTGGTAGATACCATTTAGGAATCACTAAAATACCAATCACGGCATGGAGTTGCTCGATGCGGAAGTCCCGACAGTTCTGCGCTGACGCTGTGGCCAAGGCAGCGCTCGCGCTTGCGCTGCTTGCAGGAAGCCCGGCAATCGCGGCGACCTTACCGGCCATCTTTCCCACCCCGGCGTCGGTGCGCATGACCGGAGCGGATTTCGCGCTCGGTCCGTCCGTGGTGCTGGTGCGGCCGGAAGGCACCGACCACGCGACGGAGACGCTGGTGCGCGACGCGCTGGCGGCGGCGGGCGTCGTGCAGATCCGCGCCGCCTCGGTCGTGCCGAAGCATCTGGACACCGTGTATGTGCTGCTCGGTATGGTCGAGGCTGCGCCGGTGCGCGAGGCGCTCGCGCGCACGGGCGCGACCTTGCCGGAGCGCAAGGAAGGCTATGCGTTGGGCAGCGTCGCCGGCGGCGAGGGGGCGGTGATCGTCCTTGCCGGCAAGGACAACGACGGCCTGTACCACGCGGCACAGACATTCCGACAGATCATCGCGCGCGGACGCGTGGCGTCGGTGGCGGTCTCCGACTATCCGGCGATGCCGGTCCGCGGCACCATCGAGGGTTTCTACGGCAAGCCGTGGACGATGGCAGAGCGCGCGGCGCATATCGCGTTCCTCGCGCGCTTCAAGGCCAACACCTACATCTACAGCCCGAAGGACGACGTGTTCGCGCGCGACCGCTGGCGGGATCCGTATCCGTCCGCCACGCTCGATGCGCTGGGAAAGGTCGTCGCTGTCGCCAACCGCGAGCACATCAATTTCGTCTATGCGATCTCGCCTGGTCCCTCGGTCTGCTACAGCGATCCGGCGGACCTGGATGCGATCCGGCACAAGTTCGCGGCGCTGCGCGGGCGCGGCGTGCGCAGCTTCTACGTCGCGTTCGACGACATCGAATACACCAAATGGAACTGCAAGGACGACGAGGCGGCATTCGGTCCGGCGGGCGAGAGCGCGGCGGCCGCCGCCCAGGCGAAGCTGCTCAATGCGGTGCAGGCGGATATCGCCGCGGCAGGCCATGGGTCGCTGATCATGGTGCCGACCGAGTATTTCAACGTCACCGAATCGCCTTATAAGGCAAAGCTGCGGCAGGCGCTCGACCCGCGCGTCGTCGTCCAGTGGACAGGCACCGATGTAGTGCCGTCCTCGATCTCGATCATGGATGCGAAGAGCGCGACCAAAGCGTTCGGCCGCATGACGCTGCTGTGGGACAACTACCCGGTCAACGACTTCGCCGAGACTACCGGGCGGTTGCTGATGGCGCCTTACGATCGGCGCCAGGCGGGCCTGTCGGAGGAACTGAGCGGTATCGTCGCCAATCCGATGAATCAGGAGGTCTCGAGCAGGCCGGCCGTGGCGGGATTGCTGGCGTTCGCCTGGAACGACCGCGACTACGATGCGCAACGGACCTGGCGCGCCGCGGCGCGCGATCTTGCCGGGGGTGACCCGGTCGTGACCCAGGCCTTGCTGGCCTTCTTCGACACGCAGCACATGGCGCCGACGTTCGGCCACCTTCCCTGGCAGCCGCAGGCTCCCCGGCTCAAGTCGCTGATCGACGACGTGCGCGACGCGCTTGCCGACGGCGACCCAGCGGCCAGCGAGGCCGCGCTCGATGCGCTGGGCAAGGCGGCCGATGCACTTGCCGCGGCTCCGGAGCGGATCCGTGCCGGAGCCTCCACCCAGGGCTTCGTGGCCGAAGCCGCTCCATGGCTGGATGCGACGCAACTGTGGGGGCGCTCCTTGCGTTTCAGCGCCGATGGATTGACGGCGGCGCTCGCAGGCGACCGGGCCGCGCTGCGCGATTTCGAAGAGGCCAAGCGGCTCGCCGCCAAGGCCAGCGCGATCCAATCGATTCCCGGCGCGACCCGTTTTGCAGGTCCGGTCAAGGTCGCCGACGGCGTACTCGATACGTTCGTGGCGGATGCGCCTCTGCTCGTGTATCTCCCACGCGTGCAGGAATGAGCGCGCAGGGTGGAGCGACGGCGGGCGATCACGTCCCGCGCCCGCCGCGCGGCGGCGAAGACAGCAAGGGGAGGGCAGCCAGCACCTCGCTTGTCGTCTGCCGAGCAAGGTGAAGCGCCGCGCACACGATGCCGGCGTCGGACCGGCTCGCCCCCGCCGCAGTGGCGGTAAACTTGCGCCTGGCCGGCCGACGAGATCGGCCCAGCGCAGGTTTCCACCGGACACAGACGCATTGAATGCCAAACGCCAAGCCGGTCCAACCGGCACTACCCAGTCACAGTGGCTGGCGATCGAGCGAGCCGCGGCGGCGGAACTGCTGCGCCGTACCGGCGAGGCGCACGTGACGATCCTCGAACTGCTTCGGCGCCATGCCAAGGATTTCAGCCCGAGGCAGATCGCCGGGCTCCAGCGGCGATTGCGCAAAGGTGTCAAGCGCTAGGCGTGGGGAGCCCGAGCCGATCGGCGCGGAAGAGTCGCGCCATGAGTGGATCGTCGAGTTACAGCGGTGCCTCGCCGGCCCGCGCTGCCGTGCCCACCGCTCCAGATCCCGCGCCTGGCGCGGCATGGATCTGGATAGCGCCTCAGCCGCTGTCCCGCTGCACGCGCGCCCGATAGTCGTGCACGTTGTCGCCACCGATGCGCCGCGCCTGTGTTCCCGTCACCGTGCCGACCTTGCTGTCCGAGCCGGTCACCGGCGTCGCCTCGACGCTGGTCTCGCGCTCGAAGGCGTGCGACTTGTCGGTGTTGCGGTAGTACCGGTACAGGGCCCAGTACAGCGCGCTGGCGCCGGCCGGGCCGGCCAGCAGCAGCCATAGGCCATTGTCGTCGCTCATGAGGTGGTCACCACGATCCAGAGTGCCAAGGCTTCGATGACGCTGCCGGCGGTGAGCGCGGCCAGCAGCAGTTTCCACTGCTGCACCGGCACGCTTCCCATGGTCTCGCCGGTGCGGCCGTTCACCGCGATGTAGTGCAGCATGCCGCCGTTGCGGCCGGGCTGGTGGTACGAATACAGCCACACCGGCAGGTACATCGACACCCAGCGCGTGCCGTGGACCTCCAGCCGCTCCTGCTCCCAGCGCACGCCGCGGTCGTAACGGTCGACGGAGTCTTCGACCTGGGCACGGGCGATCGACAGCAGCTGGTCCTCCACGCGCGGCCGCAGCTGCTCGATGTCGAGGTTGCGCTTCTCCGAGGTGAAGCCCGCCAGGTAGGACGCGTTCCACTTCACCGCGTTCTTGGTGTCGAACGGCAGGATCGTGTTGATGATGTTGTTGGTGTTGGCCCGCGTGTCCAGGTTGCCGCGGTCGGAGGACGATTCCAGCGGCAGGTCGTCCACGGTGAAATCCACGTGCCGCTCCACCTGGTACACATCGGCATCGTAGTAGGTCTGCTTGTTCTTTTCGGTGCCGCGCGTGTACTCGCGCGTCTTGATCTCGCCCTTGCCGGCCACGCTGGCGCTGACGTTGCTGTCGACGATCATGTAGGGCAGGTAGACGCCGACGACGTTCTCCGGCGTGAACTGCTCCTTGAACGCCTTCAACGCGAACAGGCGCCGCTTGTCCACGAACTGGCGGATGCGCGCGACCGCATCGTCCTTGCCGATATGGAACGGCAGCACCGCATCGGGCACCGCGCCGTTGGCGATCTGTTCGTTGACGCCGAACACATGGCGGCACCAGTGGCAGCGTGCGGTCATCGTGCTTTCGGTGTTGATCGTGACCTCGGCGCCGCAACCGGTGCACTTGAAGCTCATCAGGCTGGCGGCGTCGGCGGCGATGTCGCGCGCGCCGGACGCGATCACCGTGCCGCGCAGCGCGCCGATGCCGTCGCCGAATCCGAATGCCTCCTCGACCCGCGCGCCGTGCCATTCGTTGCGGCAGTACTGGCAGACCAGCAGGTCGGTGCCGAGCTTGGGCCGGATGTCGGTGGCGCCGCATTTCGGGCAGCGGTTGAGGCCGTCCCTGAGCTCGGCGGCGGCGGTGTCGATGGCGAGCGGATCGGGTGCCTGTACTTCGTCGCGGATCGGGCCGGGCAGGGTGGCCGGATCGATCGGAAAGCCGCCCGGCAGGGGCGGCACGTCCTGCGGCGATCCCGGGCCGCTCACCGGCGCCGCCGGCAACGGCGGCGGCATCGGTGGCAACGGCGGAGGCGTCGTTCTGGAGTCGGACATGGTCTGGGCGCGTCCGCGGTTACAGGCCCAGTGCCTTGGCCTTGGCCGCGTCGTAGTCGCCTTGGGTGATCAGGCCGAGGTCCAGCATCTCCTTGGCCTTCTTCAGCTTGGCGACCGCGTCGTCGGCGGCCGGTGCGGCGGGCGCGACCGGCTGCTGCAGGCCGCCCACGCCGCCGACCATGCCCGTGGCCATGCCGACCCCGACCAGGCCCGCGGCGCCACCATGCTCACCGGCCGATTGGATGCCCTGGGCGACGCTCGCCTGCAGATTGGAGTTGCCGCGCGCGCCGGCCAGCGCGTCGGCGCGCTGCACGGTCTTGAGCAGTTCCCGCGTATTGGCGTCGTACTCGATCGACACGATCGCGGTCTTGACGATGGCCAGGCCGCGGTCGGAACGCCACTGGTACGCCTGCTCGACCGCGTCGGACAGGCTCTTGGCGAAGCCGAGCGAATCCTGCTGCAGCTTGGTGATGCGGTTGCCCTTGCCCGGGTCGTTCGTGTACAGGCTGAAAGCCGGAGCGAGCGAGCCCACCACCTCGTTGAACAGCTGGTTGGCGGCGGAATTTTCCAGATCAGTGAAATCGAACACCTGGCCCGGCTGCAGGTAGCGGGCCGGGACGAAGTTCTTCACGAACAGGATCGGGTCGACGATCTTCAGCGTGTAGGAGCCGCGCGTCACCGCGCCGACCTGGGTGCCGAGGAAGCCGTCGTCCCAGTAGATCTCGGACTGCGTGCCGAAGCGATTCTCGGGCAGTTCCTTCAGCGACACGAAGAACGCGGCCTGCTGCGCGCCCGGCTGGCCGCCGAACTTGAAGCGCTCCCAGCTCTGCCGGATCAGCGGCGCGACCAGGCCGTCGCCGGCGAAGATCGACTGCGAGTTCGGATCGTCGGAGCGCCATTCGTAGCCGCCCGGTTCGGCGACGAAGCCGGTGATCGCACCGTCCTGCATCAGCAGCAGGCCGTAGCCTTCGGGAACGACGATCTTCGATCCGTTGCTGATGATGTTGGAAGAGGCGCCGGTGTTCGAACCCCGCCCGGCATTGGTGCCGCGCGGGACCGCGGCGAACAGCGCCGCCGTCGCCGGCAGGCCTGCCGGCACGGTGTAGAAGTCTTTCCACTGGTCGGCGAGAACGCCGCCGACCGCACCCGCCACCGCCTGTACGAGACCCATGACAACTCCCTTTGATTCTTGTGGACGGGTACCGTACCCATCGTGCCGCCGGACTATATCAGCAGCGGGCAGGGCGTGAAGCGCGAGCCTTGTCGATCCCGCCTACCGTTGGAGCTAGGCTCGGCACACGGGCGGCGGCCCAAAAACAAAGCCCCGCCGGAGCGGGGCCTTGTTACGGTTCTACCTCGTCCGGGCGCAGACCGGCATGCCATCCGGTGTCGGCCTCAGGGCAGGTCGCACTTGAGTTTCGCGTCCACGTAGTAGGGCTTGGGAACGTCCGGGTTCTGGCTGGTCTTCTCGAACACCACCTCGAACGAGTCCGGATTCGGCGTGCCCTTGCGTTCCGTGCAGGCGTCCTGCAGCTTCTTTTTCACCGCCGCGATACCGGCATCGCGATTGGCGCCATCGGCGCTGTTGGTCAGGTTGGCGACCTCGGCGAACGCGGGCGAACTCATGCCCAACAGGCATCCGGCGAACATGAGAGCGTGCAGTGTCTTCATGGAATCTCCTTGTTTGAATGTCCGTAAGCGTCTGGTGGCGTGCTCTGTGCCGCACGGCATGTCGTGGGCGCAGTTGGCGTCATCCAGCGCGCCGCTAGGATAGGAGGAGGTGGTTAAGGCTTCGTGCTGATCGCGCGATTCGCCTTGGGGCACGCACGCAAGGGATGCGCGCACCGACCGCCCCAGTTCGGCAGAGCAAGCGGGTGAGCGACGGATCACCCATGCAAGGGCCTCGATCGCCGTCAATTTTCAGAGACGGCGACCACGACGACGGCCGATGTCAGGCCGAGAAATCCACGACCGTCTTGCCGAGCTGCGGCTGGGTCCGGTTGCGTTCGATCGCCGCAGGCAGGTCGTCGAACCGCACCACGGCGCCGACCTTGGACTGCAGGCGACCGTGCGCCACGTCCTCGGCGATCGCCTGCAGGCGCGCCGCATCGGGCGTGTTGATGAACCACAGGCCGCGGCGTCCGGCCGGTGTGCTCGACAGGATCGCCGGCGACACGGTGCTGACGATGGCGCCATCGTCGGCGAGCACCGACCACGAGCGGTTCAGCACTTCGCCACCGACGTAGTCGAGCACCAGATCGATGTCGGTCACCGAACGCTCGAACTGCGTCTGGTCGTAGGCGATGACGTGGTCGGCCCCGAGGCCGCGGACGTAGTCGGCCTGGCTGGCCAGGGCGGTGGCGTAGACCACGGCGCCCGCCTGGCGCGCGTACTGCACCGCGAAAACCCGCCCAGACCGCCGGCCGCGCCGTGGATCAGGATGCGCTGCCCGGCACGGATGGGGCCGGCGAAGTGCAGGCTCTGCCACCCGGCCACCGAAGCGACCGGCAGCGCCGCCGCTTCCACGAAACTCAGGGCGTCGGGGATCAGGCTGAGATTGGCCTCGTTGACCGCGACCAGTTCGGCGTAGGCGCCCAGGCCGCCGAGCGGCCCCATCACGCGGTCGCCCTTGCGCAGTCGGGTGACGTTCGCGCCGACGGCCTCGACGACGCCGGCCAGTTCGATGCCCAGGACGGTCGGCAACTGCAGCGGAAACGCGTCGCGGACGTAGCCTTCCCGCACCTTCCAGTCCAGTCCGTTGATGCCGGCGGCCTGGACCCGCACCAGCACCTGGCCGGCTGCGGCGGTCGGCGCTTCGGTCGATGCGATCGTGGCCGCGTCGGCGCCGCCGTATTCGGTGAGAAGCAATGCACGGATGGTGTTCATCAGAAACTCCTTCAGGGTTTGGTTGCGGATGACCAAACGATAGGTGGTTTCAAATTCAAAACGAAGACCATAATATATAGACCTACCGTATCAAATGTGAGACGCATGGATCTCAACGCGCTCGAGGATTTCCAACTGGTGGCGGCCCACGGCGGCTTCGGCAAGGCGAGCCGGGCGAGTGGGCGCTCCAAGGCGACGCTGTCGCGCCGCGTCGCCGATCTCGAGGAAGCGCTGGGCGTTCGGCTGATCGAGCGGGGCTCGCACAGCCTGGAGTTGACCGAAGCCGGCCAACTGCTGCTGAGCAGAACGGAAGGGCCGATGCGCGAGGTGGCCGAAGCGGCGGCGGCGGCGCGCGATGGCATCGCAACGCCGCAGGGGCGGCTGCGGATCGCGGCGCCGATCCTGTTCTCGCAGCTGGCGTTGGGACGCATCGTGGCCCAGTTCGTGGCGCGCTATCCCGACGTGCAGATCGAAGCGGTGGCGGCGGATCGTGTCGTCGACCTGGTCGAGGAGCACTTCGATGCCGCCATCCGCATCAACCCGCGCAAGGACAGCAACCTGGTCGGCCGCTGTTTTGCCAGGGACAGGATGGTGCTCGCCGCAGCGCCCTCCGTGCAGATGCCGACCGGGCCGCGCGACACGCCGTTCCGGGTGCCTGCAGCGGTCATGCCGAGCTATCGCGACGGCGATGTGTGGAGCGTTCGCAATGGCCAGTTCAGCGTCGAGCCGCAGCCGATCCTGCGCCTGTCCTCGCTGCTGATGATCCGCGACGCCATCGCCGCCGGCGCCGGGGTGGCGATGCTGCCGCAGTCGATCATCGGCAGCCTGCTGGAAAAAGGCGAACTGGTGACCTGGGGCATCGTCGGCGACGAAGTCGAACTCTGGGTTCTGCACACCTCGCGACGCCTGCAGAGTCCGAAGGTCCGGGCGTTCGTGGAGTTCATGTGCGACCAGTATCCAGGCGGGTCGTTCACCATTCCGATGCGATGAATCGGGGTTGGGAGGCTAACAGCTGGCTTCAACGCAGCGTGGCGGGAATTCGGGCTGGGTATCGAGGGTAGGCCGACCATCGCTCCGGTCATCGCAGACGCCGGCCCTTCCCCGGCGATGGAGCGCGCTCGGCATGCCGGCGCTCCTCACCCGGTACAACCGCCGGGAATGACGTTCTGGGTGCAGGCGTGGGCAAGGCGGTAAGTCGCTTGTAAGTCGCCGCGCCAGAGAATGGCCGCGTTCCCACCCCCACAAGGCACGCTTCGATGCGCAAGTCCCTCGCCCTCCTCATGCTGGCGTCGCCGACGATCGGCATGGCCCAGAACAGCACGACCGCGGATCTGTTGCACGAGGTCGACGACGACCGCTGGAGCATCGGCGTCGGCGCCAATGCGCGGCAGAGCACGTACGCAGGCGAGGGCACACGGATCAGGCCGTTTCCGCTGGTGACGTTCGAAGGCGAGCGGATCTTCTGGAACGGGTTGTCGGCCGGCGTGCATGTCCTCGAGACCGACCGGATCGGCATCGACCTGATGATCGCCGGGCGATTCGATGGCTTCGACATCGCGGATCTTGGCCAGCGCGAACTCGTTGCCAATGGGCTGAATCCGGCGTTGCTGGAAGACCGCGACGATGCACTCGACGCAGGCATCGCGATCCGCTGGTTCGGGCGCGCCGGGCAATTGAAGCTGCGTGCGCTGGCGGACGTCACCGACACCAGCGGGGGCCAGGAAGTGACGCTGGACTATGGGTATGCTTTACAGTGGGGAAAGACCACGGTGGTGCCCGGCGCGTCGGTGACGTGGATGTCCAAGGACATCGTGCAGTACTACTACGGAATCACCGACAAGGAGGTGGCGCGTGGCGTGGCGGCGTATGCGCCAGGTGCCGCGGTGGTGCCGCAGGTCAATCTCGGGTTCCAGCGCTCGTTGGGTGAGAAATGGAAAGTGATCGGCGCGGTGAATTACCAGTTCCTGCCCAGCGAAATCACCGACAGCCCGTTGTCGGAGCCGGACACCGATGGCAGCGCGGGCGTGCGGATCGGCATCACCCGCAGCTTCTGAACGTGAGGCGCGCATGGCGGTGACAGTGGCATCGGACACCATCCACAACCGGGTCGCGCTGGTGGAGGACCATCTGCGCCTGGCCGGCCTGGTGACCCGGGGGTTGCAGGCGGCGGGCATCGCGGTCGATCACTATCGCAGCCTCGAGGCCGGGTGCCACGCTGTGCGGGACAGGCCGTATGCGGTGGTCATCGTCGACCGTGGCCTGCCCGACGGCGACGGCCTGGAGCTGGTCCGGCGGTTGCGCGGCGGCGGCGACCAGACCCCCTGCCTGATGCTGACCGCGCGCGATGCATTGCGCGACCGCGTGGACGGCCTGGACGCGGGTGCGGACGACTACCTGGCCAAACCGTTCGCGTTGGACGAGCTTGCCGCGCGGGTGCGGGCGTTGATGCGGCGCACGCCGCAGCTGCAGCTGTCGCAGCCGGCGTTCGGCGACCTGACCGTGGAGCCACATCACAGCGTGATGCGCTGCGGCGGGCAGACGGCCACGCTGTCGTCGTCGGAGTTGCAGATCGTCATCGCCCTGGTACGCGCCGGCGGCCGCACCGTGCGCCGCGACACGCTGGAACTTGCCGCCTGGGGCGTTTCCGAGGCGGTCACGCCCAATGCGCTGGATGTGGCCATTCACCGCCTGCGCAAGAAGCTGACGGCGCTGCGCTCGTGCGTGAGCGTTGCGAACATGCGCAACCAGGGTTTCTCGTTGAGCACGCCGGATGCGCCTGCATAGCCTGTCTGCGCGCCTGCTGGCCGCAGCGGTGGCCGGCCTGATCGCCGCGACCGCGGTGGGTGCGGCGGTGCTGGGCCTGCAGATGTGGCCGGACGACCCCACGCGCATCCTCCGCGCCGAGCTGGCCGAAGAGGTGCAGCACATCGCCGAGGGCATGCACGTGGATGGTGCCGGACAGGTGACGGTACGGCTGAGCGACAGCAACGCGGCGATCTACGATGCGATGCCGGGCGATGCCGCCTACGAGGTGCAGGACGCACGCGGCCGTCCGCTGGCGCACAGCCCGGATGGGCCGGCGCTGCGCGCCCTGCGTGCGATGGCGCCCGATGCGAAGGTGCTGCACGTCGACGTCCGTGGACGCAGTCTTGCGTTGGAAGTCGCCCAGGTGGGCATCGCCCACGCGGGCGTTCCATTCACCGTGCGCGTGGCGCGCAGCCACCGTCTGGTGACCACCTTGCAGCACCACGCCGGCGAGCTGTATCTGCGGGCGCTGCTGCTCACCACCGCGGTAGCATTGCTGATCTTCGTGGGGGTGGTCTATCTGACCGTCACGCGCATGCTGCGCCCGATCCGCGCGGTCTCCGACGCCGCCGCGGCGATCGGCCCGCGTAACCTCGCCGCACGCTTGCACGGCGACAGCCTGCCGGCCGAATTGCGCCCGCTGATCGCGGCCTTCAATACGACACTGGACAGGCTGCAAGCCGGATTCCAGGTGCAACAGCAGTTTCTGGCCGCGGCGGCCCATGAACTCAAGACGCCATTGGCGCTGCTGCAAGGCGAGATCGAACTGGGCGGTGCCGCCAATCGCGAGCTGCTGCTGCGCGACACCGCGCTGATGGCCAGGCAGGTCCACCAGTTGCTGCAGCTGGCGGAGGTCAGCGAAGGACACAACTTCCGCTTCTCCAGCATCGCGCCGGACGCCGTGCTCGAGGATGCGGTGCGCTACCTGCAACGCCTGGGCCAGCAGCATGCGGTCAGCGTGGTCTTCCTGCAGGGCACGGACACCTCGTCCGCCGTGGAAGCCGACAGCGCCGCATTGTTCGTGCTGGCCAAGAACCTGCTGGAAAACGCGATCCTGCATAGCCCGCGAGGGGGCGTGGTGGTCTTGGCGCTGCATGCGAACGGGTTTAGCGTGCAGGACCAGGGCAGCGGAGTGGCGCTGGGCGACCGGCCACACCTGTTTGCGCGGTTCTGGCGGGCGCGTACCGATGAGCGCGAGGGCGCCGGCCTGGGTCTGTCGATCTGCGCGGAGATCTGCGGCGCGCACGGCTGGCGTGTCGCGCTGGCCGATGCCGGTGACGCTGGCGGTGCGCGCTTTGAGGTCGTGTTCGACGCCACCGCGGAGTTGCGCCCGTGAGGGAGAACACAGGCGAGACGCAGGCGGCGTTGCAGTCGCTGGTCCTGGAGTTGGCGCGGCTGATCGACCCTGCACCTGGGTGCGCCGAACACTGGTTCGGCGCCGACCCCATCGATGCACTGGGCGGGCGTACCGCCGCGCAGATGATCGCCGACGGCCATGGCATCGCCGTGCTGAGCTTTCTGGTCCGCGTCGCGCATCTGCAAGCGGCGGTGCCGATCGTCGCCGGCCTGCATTCCGCCGGCGTGCCTTCGACAAAACGCCGCGTCCCGTAAGTAGCGGGTAAGCGCCGGCACACCACAGTACCTACTGCGCAGCGCTCGCCATCCCGGCGCGCCGCGACACTGGTGTGGACATTGAACATGAAACGGGACGAGATCGCCGCTTTGCTGGCACGGCTGCACTTCGACGCGCATCCGCCTGTACTGGCCAGGCGCCTCGGCGGCCGGGCGAGGGTGGCCGTGCTGGCGCTGATCGCGCTGCTGGCGGGCGTGGCGGGATGGGCGGTTGGGACGTTCGGACATGGCAGGGCGGCCGAAGCGGCAAGCGTTGCCGACGCCGCGCTACCGGGAATGCTAAGCATCACCACCGCAACGACGCGGCAATTGCAGTGGCAGGAGCAGATCCTGGCCTCGGGTGCGATCGTGCCGTGGCAGGAGGCGTCGTTGGCGTCGCCCCTTAGCGGCTTGCGAGTGGCCAGCGTCGAGGTCGACGTGGGCGATCTGGTCGGCAAGGGCCAGGTGCTGGCCAGGCTGGACGACGCGGTATTGCGGGCCGACGTCCTGCGCCTGCGCGCCGCCCTGGCGCAGGCGCAGGCGCTGCACGCGCAGGCCCGGCGCGACGCCGAACGCGCGGTCGCGCTGCGCGCGAGCAAGTTTCTCAGCGAGCAGGCCATCCTGCAGGCGACCACGCGCGTGGACACGGCCGCCGCCGACGTGCGCGTGGCGCAGGCGGCGCTGGCCGCCAAGCGGATCGACCTTGCCAACACCGTGCTGCGCGCGCCCGACGCGGGCGTGATCAGCGCCCGCGCCGCCACGCCCGGTGGCGTGCCGCAGGACGGCGAGGCGTTGTTCACCTTGATTCGCCAGCATCGGCTGGAGTGGCGGGGCGAGGTGACGGCCGCGCAGCTTTCGACCATCGCCAAAGGCCAGGTGGTCCGCCTGACGCTGGCCGATGGCACCCACGCCGAGGCGCTGGTACGCCAGACCTCGCCGGTGCTCGGCAGCGATTCGCGCCTGGGCCTGGTCTATGCGGACATCCGCAGCGGCTCCACCGCGCGGGCCGGGATGTACGTGGAAGGGCGCATCGGTGGCGGGACGACACCGGCGATGGCGCTGCCGGCGGCCTCGGTCGTGGTACGCGACGGACGCAGTTGCGTGTTCGTGCTCCAGGCCTTGGGTGCCCGCCACAAGGTGGCGTTGCGCGAGGTGACGGTGCGGCGGCGCCAGGGTGCGCTGGTGGAGATCGTGGCCGGCGTGTCGGCCGATGATGTCGTGGCGCACGAAGGCGCCGCCTTCCTGGCCGACGGCGACCAGGTGCGGATCGTGCCGGCATCGGCCGCTGCAATGCAGGCCGGCGTGAGCAAGGCCGGTTCGCCGTGAGCGCGGCGACCTGGCCCATCCGCCATCCCACCCCGGTGGTGCTGTTGTTCCTGCTGCTGGCGCTGGCTGGCTGGGTCGGCTTCCGCGACCTGCCGGTGCAGGATCTTCCCGAGATCGACCTGCCCACCATCAACATCGCGCTGGTGCAGCCTGGCGGTTCGCCGCTGCAACTGGAAAGCGAGGTCGCCCGGCCGGTGGAGGACGCGCTCACCGGACTGGTCGGCCTGCGCCATGTGCGCAGCACCGTGTTCAACGGCATGGTGCGGGTGAGCGCCCAGTTCGAGATCGGCAAGCCGTTGCAGGAGGCGTTGACCGAGACCAAGGAGGCGGTCGACCGCATGCGCTCGACCTTGCCGTCCACGGTGCTGCCGCCGTCGGTCAGCGCGGAACTGCTGGGGAGCAGCCCGATCCTGGGTTACGCCGTGCAGGCAAAGAAGATGGACGAGCAGCAATTGTCCTGGTTCGTCGACGACGTTCTCGCCAAGACATTGCGGGTGCTTCCAGGCGTCGGCCGGGTGGCGCGGGTGGGTGGGGTCGAACGCGAAGTGCGCGTCGAGCTCGACCCCGCGCGCATGGCAGCGCTCGGCGTCAGCGCCGCCGAAGTCTCACGTGCCATCGGCCGTGTGCAGCAGCAGGCCGCTGGCGGTACCGCGCGCCTTGGCGGAGAGACGCAGGCATTGCGCACGGTGGCGACAGTGCAGCAGGCGCGCGAACTGGAACAGTTGCCGATCCCATTGGCGGATGGACGCTGGCTGCGGCTGGAACACGTTGCACGCATCGTGGACGGTCCGCGCGATCGCAGCAGCGCTGCGCTGCTCGATGGCAAGGCGGTGGTCGGGATGGACATCTATCGTGCGCGTGGACGCGACGAAACCCGGGTGGCGGCGGCGGTGGAGCAGGCCCTGTCCGAACTGGCACAGCGTTACCCGGAGGTGGTGGTGACGCGGGTGGCGGGCAGCGTCGACTACACGCAGGAACAGTTCGACGGCTCGATGCAGCTGTTGCTGGAAGGTGCGCTGCTGGCCGTGCTGGTGGTGTGGTGGTTCTTGCGCGACTGGCGCGCCACCGCGGTGGCGGCGATGGCGCTGCCGTTGTCGATCCTGCCCACCTTTGCGCTGATGCCATGGCTGGGCTTTTCTCTCAACACATTGACGTTGCTTGCGCTTGCGGTGGTCGCCGGCATCCTGGTCGACGATGCGATCGTCGAGATCGAGAACATCGAACGCCACCGGCGGCTGGGCAAGCCCTTGCGCGAGGCCACCGCCGATGCGGTGTCGGAAATCGCGGTGGCGGTGATCGCCACGACGCTCACGCTGGTGGCGGTGTTCCTGCCGACCGCGCTCATGCCGGGCATCTCCGGCCTGTTGTTCGCACAGTTCGGCTGGACGACCGTGATCGCGGTGCTCGCCTCGCTGCTGGTCGCGCGCTTGCTGACGCCCTTGCTGGCGGTGCATTGGCTGGCCGACGCGCCCGCCGTGCATTGCCGGGAAAGCGCATGGGTCACCTGGTATCGGACGCGGGTGGCGTGGTGCCTGCAGCACCGCACCGCGACGCTGCTGCTGGCCGCGGCGGTGCTGATTGCATCGCTGGCCTTGCTGCCGCTGATCCCCACCGGTTTCATCCCGCCGGCGGAGCAGGGCTATGTGCAGATCGGCGTGGAGTCGCCGCCGGGAACGTCGCTGGAACGCTCCACCGCCATGGCCGAGCGGGTGCGCCAGGCGGTGGCGGATCTGCCCGGCGTCGTGCAGGTGTTCACCAGCATCGGCGGCACCGAAGGCGATGCCGGCATGTCGGTGTCCGAGACGCGCAGGGCGGTGCTGACCATCACCTTGGCCAAGCGCGGCCAGCGTCCACCGCAGCCTGCGCTCGAGCAGCAGATCCGCGACCGGCTGGCCACGCTGCCCGGCGTGCGCGTGACGGTCGGCGGCAATGCGCCCGGGGGCGAGGTCGCGCTCATCCTGGCGAGCAACGATCCCCACCTGCTGGCCGCCACGGCGCGTTC
This sequence comes from Xanthomonas sp. CFBP 8443, assembly GCF_025666195.1. Lineage (NCBI taxonomy): Bacteria > Pseudomonadati > Pseudomonadota > Gammaproteobacteria > Lysobacterales > Lysobacteraceae > Xanthomonas > Xanthomonas sp. CFBP 8443. The sequence continues at coordinate 2,646,526 of NZ_CP102592.1, read as the reverse complement.
GCTGGAGCGCGAAATGCGTGGCGTGCGCGGACTGGCCAACGTGACATCCTCCGCCAGCCTCGAGCAGCCGGAGCTGGTGGTGCGCCCGATGCTGGGCCTTGCGGTGGAGCGGGGCGTGGAAACCCAGGCCCTGGCCGATACCGTGCGCATCGCGCTGGGAGGCGATTACGACACCGACCTGCCCAGGCTGACGCTAGACAGCCGCCAGCTGCTGATCCGCACCCAACTGCCGCAGGCCGCGCGCAGCGACCTCGACACGCTCACCCAGTTGCGCGTGCCGGGGCGGCACGGCCCGGTGCCGCTGGGCAGCGTGGCGAGCGTGGCGATGGAGAGCGGGCCGTACCAGTTGGAGCGGTTCGACCGCCAGCGCTACGTCACGCTCAGCGCGAGCCTGGCCGGGCTTGCGCTCGGACAGGCCAACGCCGCCATCGCCGCATTGCCCACCAGCCAGGCCAGGCCCAAGGCGGTCACGCGGATCGAGACCGGCGATGCCGAACTGGCCGCGGAAATGGCAGGCGGGCTGATCGGCGCCATCGCCGCCGGTATCGTCTGCATGTACTGCGTGTTGGTGCTGTTGTTCAAGGACGCGTTCCAACCGATCACCATCCTGTCGGCGGTGCCGCTGTCACTGGGTGGCGCATTCGCGGCCTTGCTGCTGAGCTCGATGGAACTGAACGTGCCGAGCATGATCGGCCTGATCATGTTGATGGGCATCGTGACCAAGAACTCCATCCTGCTGGTGGACCATGCCGAGCAGGCGTTGCGCAACGGCCAGGCGTCTTCCCCGTCGCAGGCGATCGCCGAGGCCGCCGCGCAGCGCGCACGCCCGATCGTGATGACATCGCTGGCGATGATCGCCGGCATGTTGCCGATCGCGCTTGGACTGGGTGCCGACGCGAGCTTCCGGCAGCCGATGGCGATCACCGTGATCGGCGGGTTGGTGACCTCGACGGTCCTCAGCCTGCTGGTGGTGCCGGTGTTGTTCGTCAGCATCGCCGAGCTGCGCCGACGCGTGGTGGCGGTGATGGGCAACGCTCGCCGCGGCGGCGCATCTGCGTGACGGCCGCGCCAGGAACGGCCGCGCGACCACGCGTACCTGTCAGCCGTCCTTTCGCTTGCGCGAGGTCTTTGTCGCACCTGGCGCGACGACACCGTCCCGTTTCCTGGAGGGGGTGCCGACCAGCTGCGCGCGAGGCGCAGCGCAGGTGCTGGCGGGATAGACCAGACAGGTGCACGGGGCCAGCACGCCAGGCGCGCCGGTCGCCGACAGGCCGACGAAACCGAGCGGTGCGTGGTAATAGCGGGTGCCCTGCGGTGGTTCCGCCAGGGCATGGCCGTCGCGGTCGCGAGGCCAGCCGGTATCGCCGGTTGTCCGCACCGCGGCATGCCAATAGTCGCCGCTGAGATACTCGCCATCCGGGTCGAAGCGCACCTGCAGGCCGTCCTCCAGGTCGATCCAGTCGTCCTCCTGCCCGGACGACGGCCGCAGCGGCACCGCGCCGTCGTCGAGGCTGACGTCGTCGCGGGCCTGCTGGTCCCAGCGCCGCACCTTGCTGGTGGCGTTCGCCTGCCGTGGCGCGTCCGTCGCCAGCACCAGTTCGTCGCCGTCGACGCTGGCCAGGCGGCACAGCGTGCCCGGCTGGCCTTGCAGATCGTCGTCTTCGTCGCTGAGTTCCACCCACTGCGCATCGAGGAAGCCGCGCGTGCTGGCCACGCGCAGGCGTTTGCCGCCGCCGGACACCCAGCGCGTCGCCACGCTGCCGTTGTCGCGCGACCATTTGAAGGTCGGCGCGCCGCTTTCGCTGCCGCGATGGATCTCCACGCGGTAGAGATGGTTCTCGGTGCCGCGGTAGGCGACGTCGGGATCGGTCACGCAGGGATCGTCCAGACGCTCCGGCGGTTCCAGCCGCAGCGTCATCGTCGCCCCGGCGTCGCGCTCGAACAGCTGCAACGGTACCGCGCAGGCCTGCTCCGGGCTCTCGCGCAGCAGATCGCGCTGCGCCTGCAGCGCGTCCAGCTGTGCCTGCAGCAGGGCCCGCTCATCCTCGTCCTCGGTCTGCTCGATGCGCTTCTTCCAGTCATCGATGCGCCCCTGCAAGCGCTTGTCCACCTCGGCCAGGTCGAGCGCGCGCACCTGCCAGACCACCTGCGAGCGGCTGCAGGTGTCCGCGCCGCCGAGCGCGACTTCGCGCAGGTGCGGCATTTCGATGCTGGTCACGTGGCGCTCCCACACCTTGAGATACACCCAGAATCGCGAGTCGTCGCGGTTGGCCGCGCCCAGCCAGCGGCGCAGCGCGTCGATCGGCCCATCCTTGCCGTCGGCCGGGGTGTAGTGCGGCTGCGCCAGGTAGTCGCAGCCTTCGCTTTCGCACAGCATGCCCTGCACATAGTAGCGGCCGGCCCCGATCTGCAATCCCAGGCCGTCGTCGTCGTCCAGCGTCAGGCCGAAGCCCGGACTGCCGGCCGGCGCGGCGTAGGGGCCGAACAGATCCAGCGCCAACGTGCGCAGGTGGTGCAGGAGGATGGCGCCCTGTTCGTTCGGATCGGCGTCCAGGGTGACGCGTCCCTGCTGCAGCAGCACTTGGCTGAAGTGGTGGCGGGGATCGAAGCTGACCCGCGAGAAATCGCCTTTCATGGGTAGGTCCTTTTTTGGTTCAGTCCGCGAACAGGAGCCCGACCGTCATCCCGGCCGGCGTGTGTTGATCCAGGCGCGCGCGCAGGTTGGCTTCGCGCTGGGGTTCGTAGAGATCGTGGTAGGCGCCCATCTCCGAGCCGTCATCGGCGCCGCGACGGATTTCCAGCGCGCTGTCCGGCGTCAGCCGCGCGTAGCCGGGCAGGCCGTAGCGGCGCGATTGGAAGCGCGGCTGCACGCGCTGGCGTTCGGCGCCGATCAGGGTCTGTTCGGTCGCTTCCGGCAAATGGCGCGCGCGCACCGCCGCCGTCACCTCGTCGGGCTGGCAGCGGTAGCGCCGCGGCGAGCGGCAGTGGCAGGGGATATGGCTGTGGCGCACACAACCGATCTGGCGCCGCGCCACATTGAGGCAGGCGTCGAACACGCTGTTCTCGGCCAGTTCGACCGCATGCACCTGGACCTGGCCGAGCACCGTGCTGTCGCGCAGGGTCAGCCGGACGTGGGCGACCGCCGCATCCATCGCCCCGATCGCATCGCCGCTGCCGGCGGCATCGATGATGCTGTCCGCGATGACCAGCGCGATCGGGTCGGTGCCGACCTCATCCTGGCGCACCTGGATCGAGCCGACGATGCTGTGCTCGATCTGTACGCGTGCCTGCACGCCGAGCAATTCCAGGCTGGGCTCGGAAGCCCGTTCGGGCGCGCAATCGCAGCCGATCCCCCAGCCCGGCACCAGCGTGCAATGGCGGATCGCCAGTTCGGCGCCACAGGCGGGGGTCTTGGCCGCCTGCTCGGCGTAGGCCCGCGGGTCGTGCGGGGCGCTGACCTGCATCGGCCGCCCGGCAAGCAGGATGCCTTCCAGCGCGAAGCGGCTGCCGACGTCCAGTTCCACGCCGAGCGCGTCGGGCAGGTCGGTCTGCCAGTCGATCAGGCGGATCACCGGCCGCGTTCCAGGGGCAGCGCACAGCATCAGCGACTGGCCGGGACGCAGGCGCACGTGCACCGGCTCGACCCACACGCCGCTGTGCATCAGCTCGATCACCGCGTGGGCGGGCGCTTCCTCCTCCCACTTGCGCAAGGCATCGCCGAGGCGCGGCAACGACGAGGCGCCGCCCTGGCCGACGCGATACAGCGTGAACGGCGGCGGTGGCCGCCGCGCCGGACGCGGATATTCGCCACCGCCCAGATCGGCCGCGAAGCCGTAGTGGTAGCTGACCCGCACGCCCTTCTTCGGCACCTGGTCGGGCGGGAACATCAGCCGTCCGCGCTGCGGGTCGACCGCGACCTTGCCGCGCGGTGGCCGGTAGCGCCAGCCGCTCAGGTCGGCCACCACGATGGCTTCGACCGGCACCGGCGCGCTGCCGTCCTGGCCGGCCCATTGCTCTGCCCAGATCGCCAGGCTGGCATCGGCGCCGTAGTCCTGGCGCAGGTGGTCGCGCAGATCGCGGCGGCGCAGCGGCAGCGGCAGGTTCTGTTCGTCGGCCTGGTGGAACGCGTCCGGCTCCGGCCGCGGCTTGCGGTACAGCGGCACATCCTGGCCCAGCACGCTGAAGGTGAAGCAATGCGCGCCGGCGTCCTCCACGCAATAGGCCGGGGTGCGCGTGACCGGGTAGCTGCGCGTGCGCCAGACATGCACGCCGACGCTGGGCACGTTGTGCCGGCCGCGGCGGTGGCGCGACTGGATGCGGCGCAGGTCGGCGCTGTGGGCCAGGGTGTCGAACGGGCGGTCGCAGCGGTCCAGCGCACGCATGTCGCGCAGGTCCGCCGTGCCCAGGCGCTCGGTATGCAGATGGCTGGGATGCTGGGCGCGGTCGAGCAAGCGGAAATATTCCTGCGCGCGCGCCGGCCATCCGCCGACATCGAAGGCCAGGTCTTCCAGCAACGAGACCGTGCCCTTGCGGCGCCGTTGCGAGATCAGATGCGCGACCTCGCGTCGCGGCACGCGGACACGTTCCAGCGCCTGGCCACCGGCGCCATCGCCCAGTGCCGCCTCCACCGGCCGATAGCCGAGCAGGTCGGCGAGGTAGGGCACGGCCCAGTCCTCGGCGGTCTCGATGAACCAGTTGTCGTACAGACGCGCGATGTCGTCCTCGACCAGGTTCATCTGCTCGGCGATCACCCGCAGCAGCGCCTGCAGCGGATAGCCCTGTTCGGCGTCGCGGATGCGGTGCACCGCCGGCAGCAGCCGATACAGGCGGTCTTCGCGGGGAAGCGTGTGCAGCGAAGGAAGATCCATGTCTGCGCTCACGAGTCGGGGTTGAGGATCAGGGTGTCGGCGACGGATGCCATGAAGCAGGCGATCTGCGCGGGCCGGGCCACGCCTTGTTCGATGCGGCCCGGGCGCGCCTCCACGCGCGGTGGGGGCCGTTGCAGCGCAGCGCCAACGCTCAGCGACTTGCCCGCGTTGTCGCCATGCAGGATCCGCTGCACCTGCGCGGTGATCTGCGCCTGGCTCACCAGCCGTGGCTGCCCGCTCTGCGGGTCGATCTCGGTATCGGTGATGCCGCCGAAGCTGTCCACGTCGACCCAGTCGATCCCATCCACCGACTGGATCGCCGCGATCGCCTCGCACAGCAGGGCCGGCTGCGCCAGCGCCCGCGCATCGAACCCGAAGCGCGCCAGCAGCCGCGTGCGTACCGCGGTGGCCACCGGTTCCCAGCGGTAACCCGGCAACAGCCGCAACCGCGCCTGCAGGACCAGGGCGATGCGTTCGCGCCAGACCAGCCGTATCGGCAGTCCGGAATCGCCCAGCGTGCGCAGCGCCTGGGCCAGATTCCGGTAGAGGTCCGAATCGATATCGATCGGCATGTCCTCCACGCCGGCGTAGCTGATCTGCACGTAGTCGCCCGCCACGTCGGCCAGCCGCCGCGCGTCGGCCTTGGCGATGCCGGCGAACATGCGGGTGAAGTCGGCGTAGTCCGAAACCGACACCAGCCGGTCCAGGGCGATGACCGAGCGTGGCGCGTTCTCGCGAATCAGCGCCTCGGTCTCGCGGTCGGCGCCACCGGAGGCGCGCAGCGGATTGACCACGTCCTTCAGTCCGAGCGGGCGGGTGACCATCAGCGCGACCTGGCCGGGGCGCACATTGCCGCCTTTGCCCAGGCCGTTGCGATATTCGGCGCGCAGGTTCTCGAATCCGCTGGGCGGACGCAGGCCATGCTCGCCGTCGCTGAAGACCACCGCGGTGCCGCCGTCGCCATCGGTGGTGGTGACGAAGGCACGGTCGTGTGGTCCCAGCATCGCCAGGCTTTGCGCTTCCGGCCAGGCCACGTCGTTGACGTAGACCTTCAGCGTGCTGACAGCGCCGAGTGCGGTTGGCGCCGGCCGCCAGGTCAGCGGCGGCTGGCGCAGCTCGAAGCGTTGTAGCGGACGCCGCGCGTCGCTGCTCCCCAGCACTTCGCGCCGGGTCTCGCCGTGGCTGGCGGCGACGACATTGCCGCGGATGCGCACGCTGGCGCGGTAATAGCGGTAGGCCAGCGGCGTGGCCAACTGCAGGGTGGTGTGCGGGCGGTCGCCAGGCAGGTTCGGGTCCTGCCCGTGGCGCAGCCCGGCGACCATCATCAGCTCGGCCGCACGCACTCCGCGCACCCCGGCGATGTCGCTGCGTTCGCCTTCGACCACCACCCAGCGCCCGGACCCCAGTTGCTCGTGCAGCGGGGCCAGTTCCAGCGTGCCGCCGGCGACGTCATCGAGGATCGGCGCATCGGTCAGGACCAGCGAACGCCGCTGCGGATGCAGCCAGGTGCTACGCAGTTCGGTGATCAAGACGCGCGCCTCCTTGACTTCGACCTCGCGCCACTGGGTCGGGCCGTCCGCGTCGCCGAACTCCACCCGGGTGGTGTCGCCCGACAGGCCATAGGCGCTGCGCGGGCCGCTGCGTGCGCGGGCGACGCGCAATACCTCCAGGCGCGGCAGATCGTCGACGTCCTCGCCGGCGCGCGACACCAGGATCAGGGCCCCGGATGCCAACAAGGGAGCGGCGCTGGCCAGGAACGCGTTGCTGGATGACTCGTCGGGCGCATAGTGCCAATCGCTCCAGCTCTCCAGCGCCGGCAGGCCGGGCGAGTCGGTGGCAGGCACCGGACGTGCCGACGTAGCGCCGAACAGCGCCCGCCCGGCCCCGAGCAAGTAGACCGCCTGCAGGGGCGAAGGCGCCGCGCCGGCAGTGGAGCCGCGCCAGGCATCGTAGTAAGCGCCCTTCAGGCGCGGCGCGAAGCCGGTGATCAACTGCGGCTGCAGGTCGGCGCCGCGGGCGAAGGCATCGCCCAGGTCGCGGCGCAGGCGCAGGCGGTTGGCGGCCTGGACCTGCGGCGGCATCAGCAAGGCCTCCACTGCCTCATCGGGCGTGGACACGATCGGCGCCGCGCCAGGCAGTTCCAGTTGTTTCAGCGCATCGCCGAACTTGGCGATCGCATCGATGGAGTCGCCCTCCACGCCGTTCTGCAACCGCTCGGCCCACTCCGCCAGCGGCCACGCGTCCGCGCCCAGCAGCAGGCCATCGCGCAGCCGGGTGGCGTTGCGCACGGCATTCGCATCGCCGTCGCCGTTGTCCTGCAGGCGCTGCAGCTCCAGCACCAGGTCCTGCAGCAATGGCAAGGCCTGCGGCACCAGCGGCGCCAACGGTTGCAGCCGCAGCGTGGTGCGCTGGGCTTCGAAATCGGTCTCCAGCGCCAGCACGCGACGCGCCTGGTAACGCATGGCGCCGCTAGCGAATTCGAACAACAGCAGGTCGCCGGCGCTTGCCCCGGTGTCCACGCCGGCCGCGTACACCACGTTCAAGGCGGGCAGGGTCGCCGCGTCGATCCGTTGCGGGCGCTGGCGGCGGATGCCGAGGTCGTTCCATTCGCGACGCGCCTGCAGCGGCTCGTCGGTTTCGAACATCTGCGGCAACTCGTCCGGCCCGGGGATCGACTGCGCACGCGTGCCGACCGGCACCTCGACCGGCTCGGCCTGATGCTCGTCGACGTTGTAGGCCAGGTGCACGCTGGCCGACACGCCGGCGCGCGGCTGGTAGCCGACCAGGCGCGCGAGCTCGACCAGCGAGCGCCGCTGCACGGCCGTTCGCAGATAGCCTTCGTTGGCGATGCGCTCCTGGTAGAAGGTCAGCACGTCGCCGACGCAGGCCCAGGCATCGAGCAGCGCCAGCGCCGGATCGGCGGGGTCGCGGGTGGTCAGGGCCTGCAACGGGCGATGGTGCAGCAGCGTCTGGCCGTCCTCGCCGGGCGCCGTCACTTCCATGCCGGACAGGCGCGCCTTCATGCTGGCCAGGAAGCGGCCGTGGGTGCCGACGCGATAGGGCAGCGCCGGCAGCGCCGGGCGCGGTGCGATCGCGACCGGCGTCATCGTCGCAACGCCGTCGCAGCAGCCGCACTGCGCGCCACCGCAGTGGCAATCGTGCGTACTCATCGCCCACCTCCCACGCTGATCGACAGTCGCCCGTGTTCGGGCCGGGCGGGATCGGCGTCCAGGCGCGCGATCTCGTTGCCACGCAAGGCCAGCACGCCATCGTCGAGTTCGCGGTTCGGCGGCGCGTACAGGCGTTGCAGGCGGGTGACCCGCGCGCATTCCACCCCCGGCACCGACATCGCCTCGGCCACCAGTGCGCTGACGCGGACGTTCTGGCCGAACTGCAGGCGGTCGGGATGGAAGTAGCCGGGCTGGCCGTCGCTGCGGCAGCCGGCGCCGAAGCGCTCGCGCAGGGCGGCGGCGACCGCGCCGCGCGCGTGGCCGGGCAGGGCGCAGACTTCCAGCGCGAGGTCCAGCGCGACGTAGCTCGCCGTTTCCACATGCAGGTCGTGGCCCATGCGGCGCACCCGTTCCAGGGCGGTCCGCACCTGCGCCAGCACCGCCGGCGCGGCCGGCACCTGGCCCAGCGGATCGAGCGCGACATCGGCTTCGTACCAACTGCCGGTCCAGACCAGTTCTGCGGCGGCGCGTTGCAGGCGCGGATCGCGTTCGGCGATGCGCGCGTAGTCGGCGGCGACGATGGCGCGCTGCAGGTCGCTGCGGAACGCCGACGGCGCCAGCAGGCGCGCCTGTGCCAGCGGTTCCGCATCGACGCCGCCACGCGCCGGCAACGGGTTGCCGAGGCGCAGATCGATGCCGCTCAGGCGCTGCCCACGCACGTACAGGCGATTGATGCTGCCGGCGCCGACATTGCCGGCGCTGCCGTTACCGACGCGATAGCGCGCCTGCATGGTGAGTCCGGCGCGCGGGCGCTGGCCCAGGCTGCCGTCGCCGAAGCGCACGCGCGCGCGGCCGTCGTTGTCGATCTCGGCGACGACGTGGCGGTCGCCGCCACGGCTGGCGAGCAGGTCGAACACCGGTTGCCAGGTGGCTTGGTCGCTGTCGAGCACGGCCAGGGCCGGCGATGCGTCGCGCGGATCGGCAGCGACGCTGGCGCTGGCCGCCGCAGTGGCGGCGGGGGCGGCATGGCGATGGGTCAGCGGCGACTCGGCCAGGCGCCAGCTCACGCGGGCTGCGCCCGCATCGGTCGGCGCCGGTTGACCCTCGCACTGGCATTCGTGCGGCGAGTCCGCTTGCGGCACCGTACCCAGGTCCTGCGGCCCGGTGCTGCGTCCGTGATCGACCAGCAGCACGTTGGCGAACGCCATCGCGACATCGCGCAGCCGGGCGCAGGCCGGCGCCGGGCCGAGCGCGGACAGGCACAGTGGAAAAGGCAGGGCGTCCTGCGCGTGCCATTCGATCTGCAGCAATGGCGTCGGCCGCGGATCGTCGGGGCCTGACGGGAATAGGCTGTCCTCATCGGGCGCGACGCGGACCAGCCGCACCGGCCAGGCGCGCTGCGGATCCGCATCGGCCTCCAGGCCGCTGCGCGCGCCGACCACCTCGCGCAGGATCAGCACATCGCCGGCACGCAGATCGAGCGTGCGCGCCGGCCCCTCGGCGTCCGCCCAGCCGTCGCGCAACACCGCGGTGGTGGCGCCCCGCGGCAGGCAGCAGTCGTCGCGGCCCCAGTCGTACAGGCCGATGCGGCTGTGTGCGGCGCGCAGCCGCACGTTGGCCGCAGCGTCCGCACCGACCGGCTCGAACACCGCCAGTGCCGGTGCGTCCAGCGCGGCCATGCGTTCGTCGTCGAGCACCGTGGGCAGTGGTGCGTCGGCGGCGATGCCGCTGACAAACGCGATATCGGCCGCGGGCAGGTCGAGGTCGCTGTCGGTTTCCAGCGCCACCCAGGCGCGCGCGTTGCAGCCCTCGTGCAGGCGGTAGTCCACCAGGCGCGCATGGCGACGCACCGAGATGCGCTGGCGCGCCGTGCCGAGATAGGCCTCGGTGGCGACCGCGTCCTGGTAGTAGCTGAGGTAGTCGCCGGCGTAGGCCAGCAGTTCGGTCAGGGCGACGCCGAGGTCCGGCACGTAGCGCGGCTGCCAGGCCAGCGAGATCAGCGCCAGGCGGTCCTCGATCAGGCGCTTGAAGCTCGCATAGTCCTTCACCAGGTAAGACAGCGACGGTTCGGCCGGCGACGGTTCCACGCAGGCCGGCGCGCTGGCGCAGTCGAGCTCGGCGGGACAGCCGACCTTGAACGAGAACGCCGCGCTCGCGTACATCGGGTCGAGCCCGGCCACGCCTTCGAGATGCAGCCGATAGGTGCCGTGATCGCCGCGCCGGTCCAGGCGCACGACCAGCCAGTCGTCGCGATCGGGACCGTCGCCGATCTGCGGGTCCACATCGACAATGACCAGGGGCCGGTCGCCACGCCCGCCTTCGAGCCGCAGATGGCCCGGCAGGCCCGGGCCGTCCTCGCGCAGTTCCGGCGGCAGCTTGCCGAGGAAGGTGACGTACAACGCACGCTGGTCGTCGGAGACTTCGACGAAATCCAGCCCGACCCGTCCCTGGAAGGCGCGGACGGCCTGGCGGCGCGGGTCGGTCAGGCAGGAAAGGTGCATGGCAAGGCTCCTGGTCGCGGCCTAGAGGGCGTGTTCGAAATCGGCGACGGCGTCTTCGCCGGTGCGCAGCACGCGGTACTCCACGTGTACGCGTAATGCTGCGTCGTCGGCGCTGACCTGCAGGGCACGCAGTTCGACCACGTCCTGCAGCCAGCGCTGCAATGCCGCCTGCAGGGTGAACTGCACCGTCGCCGCCAGTTCCGGGCTGTTGCCGGCAAACACCAACTGCAGCAGGCCGCTGCCGAAATCCGGACGGTTGACGCGCTCGCCGGCCTGGGTGAACACCAGTTGCTCGATCAGGTCGCGCACGTGGCCATCGAACCCGACCTCGGCGCTGCGGCCGCGGCCATCGACGTGGAAAGGAAAGTCGAGGTACATGCGCATGCTCCTGGCGGTCACATCGCGCTGACGCGCGCCTGCATCGCGCCGACGATCGGCGCCCCTTGCGGAATCTGTTCGGCGCTCTGGCAGATGCCCGGTCCTGGCCCGGGCGCCGGCGCCAGCATCACCGGCAACCCCATCACCTTGACCCGGGTGCTCGGCATCGACCAGCGCACGGTCACGCATGGCTGCGGTTTGCTTGGCGGCACGGTGAAGGGGCAGCCGAGCACGGCGATGGTCGGCGCGCCCGGCGGCATCACCGCCACCGGTTGCCCGACGACCAGGACCCGTGTCTGCCCGGGCACGATCTTGGCCTGGCCGGCGGCGTGCTGGCAGGTCATGGCGGCGTTGGCATGGAGCAGGAAACCCGGCATGGCGGAACCTCGGCTTAGGTAATGGTCATCGCGACTTTGTTGAAGGTGATCGCCGGGCCGACGAGATAGATCGACGCGCCCTTGCCGTTGTCGATGTAGATGCCGCTGTCGTTGACCACGAGCATCGCGCCGGTCGTACTCTTGAGCACGATGCCGCCGGTAACCGGCGTGGGCGGCATGTCGCTGACCATCACCATGTTCTGCAGCAGGGTCTGGATGACGATGTTGGGATCGGCGGGATTGCCGAGCTTGGCCATCGCCGGCGCGTCGCTGGGCAGGTCGAAACGGCAGCCCAGCCAGACCGGCTTGTTGGCGTTGCCCTGTTCGAACATCACCCATACGCCGGTGCCCGAAGGCGGCACCGCATAGATGCCCATGCCCGGACCGGGCGGGCCGGACAGCGGGGTGCACGGTTCGGCCCAGGTGGTGGGCACGAACGAGGCGACGTCGGCGATGGACAGCAGCAGGCGGCCGCGGAAGTAGGGGTCGGCATTGCTGGTGACGGTGCCGCGATAGATGCCGGGGAACTGGCCGTTGCGATGGGACTGGCTCATGTCGGCACCTTCGGCGTCAGCGAGATCAGGCCGTCGCGGCTGAGCTGGAAGCTCTGCTTGTATTCGCCGCGCTTGAGTTTGTGGGTGACGCTGTCCACGTAGTACAGGCCGTCGTAGGCCATGCTGGCGCCGCGCACGCCGACCAGCATCCGCGAGCGCAGCACGTGGCCGTAGCGCAACACATCGAGCGAGCCGGTGGCGGTGATGGCGTTGGCCGAACCCTTGAGCAGGCGGCCGAGCACCTTCTTGGCGGTGGACAGCGTGTCGTCGCCGCCGGACTCGCGGAACATCGCCAGGCGCAACGGCGCGATCGGTCGCGCGCCCAGCGGCGGCTGGAAGATGCTGATCGCCGGGATCGGCAGCGGAATCGGTACCCGGCCGGTGACCGGGTCGTAGACGGTGACCAACATGTTCTCCTTGGCCAGGCCGTCGAGCGAGAAGCTCAGCGACTCGACATTGGTGTGCGCGTCCATGTTCACGTTCAGCGCCGGCTGCGGCACCGGCACGCGGATGTCAGGGCCGAGGTAGGCGATGCTCTGCCCCGGCAAGGGGCCGGGCTCGACGTAGAAGACGAAGCCGTTGTCCTCGGCGATGCGCCGCAGATGGGTCAGATCGGTGCCGTTCTGCGACTCGATGCGCTCGGTCATGATCGGCTGGGTCGGAATGAAGCCGGGGATCACGATCGGCACCACGCCCAGCGCGGCGTACTTGGCCAGCACCGCATAGGCCTGCACCGTGTCGGACATGTTGGGATAGGGCAGGGCGAGCTCGATCAGGTCCATCGCCGCGCTGAGGTCGTCGCCGGTGACGGTCAGCGTCGACTGCCCCGGATCGTTGCTCGGCGCCAGGTCCTGGCGCGTCACCATGCCGTCCATCAGCACGTGCGGCATGCCGCCGAGCGTGACCATCACGATCACCCGCGTCACCAGCGGATCGAAATAGCCAGACGGCAACAGCGTGGTCAGCAGGCTGGAGTTCTTGCCCACCGCGAAGGTCAGCTGGAAACCGGCGCGGTCGCGGCCGCTGGTCACTTCCACGCTCTGCAACGCCTCGACCACCGCGCGCGGCACCGGGACCGGCACGGCCGGCCCGATCATCAGCGTGAGGTGGACGCCCTGCAGCATGGCTCATTCCCGCGCCGGCGGCGGCACGCCGTCGGGCAGGGCGATGCGCACGATCCCGCCGACCTCGTCGGTGAGCGCGTCCGGGTGCATCACGCCGTTGGCGTCGCACAGGCGCCAGAACGCCTCCGGATCGCCCAGTTCGCGTGCGGCGATGTGGTCGGGGCGCTCGCCTTCGACCACCGCGTGTTCGCGCAGCACGCTGAAGCCGTCCACCCTCGGCAGGAAGCGCCGCTGCAGGTAGGGCACCACGGTGCCGTCGGGCAAGATCAGCTCGGTCAGCGGGACATTGTGATAGCGGCTGGTCGGTGGGAAGTCGTAGTTGGCCATGATGGGTTGCTCAGTGGATGCCGGAGATGCCGAGCGCGCGGAAGTCGCCCTGGCCGGCCTGCGCGGCGAGGCGCTCGCGTGCCTGCAGGTAGCCCATGAACAGGCCGCCGCCGCGGCTGTCGAAGCCGAGGTCGTCGACGTTGAGCACGCGCAGGCCGAGCGAGACCTTGGCGCGGATCGGATTGAGCTGGGTGTCGAACGCTTCCTCGGTGATGCTCAGCTCGGTTACCCGCACCGGCACGATGCGCTGTGGCCCGAATACGAACACCGCCAGCGGCGCCTGCGCCGGCGCGATCTCCAGCGAACCGCTCGAGGCCACCGCGTCGGCGTTGCGCAGGTCGGCGCTGCTCGGCTGCACCAGCGCTTCCAGCGCCGCCAACTGCGGATGCAGGCCGAGCGTCACGTTGGGGCCGCGGCTACTTTCCAGCGCATCGGTGGCGTCGATCTCGGCCTCGAGCTTGATCGTCTCCACCGCCGGGCCCTTCAAGCGCAGTGCCTCGCTGCGGTCGCCCTGGTCGCTGCCCACCCCGCGCACCTGCAGGGTCCGGGTGAGGGTGTCCGGGTTGTACTGCAGCGCCAGGATCCGCAGCACGTGGCCGGCCAGCGGGTCCAGCAGGGCCAGGCCACCTTTGACCAGCTTGGGCGTGCGCGAATAGCCGCTCATGGCATTCTCACTCGTAGCTCTCGGCCACGCCGCGCAGGTAGCCCGGCTGGCGGCGATCCAGGGCGGCGGTGGCCATGCTCAGCGGACACTCTTCGGCGTCGTCGTCCATGCGCACGATGGGCAGGCGGTAATAGACGTTGTCCGGGTCGTCCAGATCGATGTCCCAGGACGCCTCGTCCAGCGCCAGCACCATCACCAGGCCGATGTGGCGCGCCACCGCGTCGAGCACGGCGCGGTGCTCCAGCGCCAGCGCCGCATCAAGGCTGGCGAAGCGCTCGAGCAGGAAGGCTTCGACCGCATCGAGCGAGGCCATGTCGCGGCCCGGGTCGCTGGGCATCATCGCGTAGAGCTCGTCGCGCACTTCGACATCGCTGGCCAGCCAGATCTGGAAGTCCTCGCGCGAGTGGAATCTGAAGGCGTGGAAGGGGTCGGCCATGTCGGTATGCTCCGGAGTCGGGGAAGGGGTCATCGCTTGGGCAGGTTGCGGCTGACGAAGGTGCTGTTGCCCTTGCCGTCGGAGGTGCGCCGCTCGACCAGGATGCCATTGTCCAGCAGCAGCTTGAGCAAGGGTCCGCTAGGTTCGGTATCGATCAGCATCCACTTGATCTTCCAGCCGCGCTTGACCAGCTTGGCGTCGCGCATCACTTCGGAAACGATGTCTTCGGTGGCGTAGATCTTGCCGGTCTCGTACGCCTTGACCTCGATGCCGATCTTCTTCTTGACGTCGGCGATATCCAGGCGGCGCACCTCATCCTTGCCGGTCTTGACCGTCTGCTCGGTCTTGCCCATGCCGATGCGCGCATGCTCGGCAGCGACGATGATGTTGGCCTTGTTGGCGCGATCGACGTTGGCGTCATAGACATTGGACCAGCTGTCGTAGGGCAGGTCGCCGCCGATCAACTCGTACATTTCGCGGCGGATCGCTTTGTGCCGCTTGCTGCCCACATCCTGCTGGCGCAGCTTGGTTTCGAGCTCGGCGTACTGGCGCTGCTTGGCCTTGGACAAGCCCTTTGCGGCCACGAAGCCTTCGCCGTCGCCAGCGAACGCGGTGCCCATGTCGAGCGTGCGCAGATGCTGGTCGAGCTGCACCTGCAGGCTCTCGAGCTCGGCCATCGCCTGCGCCGCGGCTTCCGGGCCGAGCGTGCGCATGTGCTCCATCTGCTGCTTGATCGCCTTGGGCAGCTTCTGGACTTCGAGCATCGCCTCGTAGGAGGCGCGGTGCTCCGGCTTGATCGCATCGATGCCGATCAGCCGCGCGATGTCGGCGATGGCCAGCTTCACCCGGCCGGAGAAGCCCTGGTATTTCTGCATCGCGCGCACGGTATCGGCATGCATGCCGACCGTTTCCGGACGCGCGTCGGGGCTGCAGCGGATGCGGATCTCGGTGATCAGCCCGGTCTTGTCGTTGATGTCGTAGTCGACCCGGACATCGTTGCCTTCGAGCTTGTCGTCGATGCTGGCGAGCTTGCGCATATCCGGCGGCAACTCGTGGGCCATTTCTTCCAGGGTGGAGCGGCGCTCGGTCGCCGGCGCGGTGCCGGGGCCCGCTTGTTCGGGATGCGCAGCGGCCGCTTCCTTGTCGGCCTTGGCGCGGGCCTCGTCGTCGGCGCTGTTGGTTTTTTCCTTGATCGCGGGCGGCTCGCCCAGTTGGGGTTCACCGGGCGCGCGTTCCAGCGGGCTCTTGGCGGTGGGTTCGCCCGGGGTGGGCGTGCGTTCGGCCGGCAGGCTTTCCTTGACGGCCGCGCCCTTGGCTTCCGGCTTGGCTGGCCCTTGCGCCTCCTTGGCCGCCTGCTTGGCCTTCATCACGTTGCCGGCGATGAACATGCCGTTGTTCTGCACCGCCGAACCGATCGCCTGCGCGCGGGCGCGGCGTGCGGCGGCATGGGTCATGCTGCCGCTGCGTTCCTGCGCGGCAATCTCGACCATCTGATCGAAGAAGCTGAGGTTGCCCCAGATCAGCCCGCCGTAGTTCATGACTTCGTTGGCGATCTCCACGCCCTTGGCGATCCGTTCGGCGGCCTTGAGCGCGTCGGTGGCGGCGGCGATTTGCGCTTGG
This sequence comes from Xanthomonas sp. CFBP 8443, assembly GCF_025666195.1. Classification (NCBI taxonomy): domain Bacteria; kingdom Pseudomonadati; phylum Pseudomonadota; class Gammaproteobacteria; order Lysobacterales; family Lysobacteraceae; genus Xanthomonas; species Xanthomonas sp. CFBP 8443. The sequence continues at coordinate 2,630,507 of NZ_CP102592.1, read as the reverse complement.
GTGAACTTGCCGTCCTGGACGATCGCGAACACCTTCTCGAACTTCTGCACGCGCAGCCCGGCCCCCAACTGGCCGGCCGCGCCGACACCGCCGAGCACGCCGAGCACGTCGCTGACGGTCTGCGCGTCCAGGTACAGGCGGCCCGCCTGCCAGCGCTGGATCAGCCGCGCCGCCGCAACGCCGGCGCCGATCACCGCGCCGGCGGTACCGGCCGAGGCGACGAACAGGCCGACCGCGGCCAGCGTCATCACCAAGTCGTCCAGACGCTTTTCGGCCAGCGCCCAGTTGGCCGGCGCGCTTTCCACGTACATGGTTTCCGGCGCGCCGGATTCCAGCCCCAGGTTGCCGGTACGCACGCCGATCTTGCCGCGGCCGTACGATGCATGGCCGCCGAACTTGGTCAGCGCCGAGCGCAGCGCTTCGCTCGGCGTGCCGCCCATGCCGACATAGGCATCGCCTTCGCGATTGGTGACGTCACTGACCAGCCAGCGGTGCCGGTCGCCGTGCTTGGCCATCGGCCCGGCCGACAGCAGCATCGGATACTGCTCGCCGGTGACCTCGGAGATCAGCGTGGCGTTGAGCCGGCGCATCGGCGGTAGGTCGCCCGCGCCTGCGGTGCGCTCGGCCTCGTGGCGCTGGTAGCGCTTGATCTGGTCCTGCACCAGTTCCAGGTCGCGTTCGCGGCCGTAGTCGGAGAGGTTCGGCGCCTCCTTCCTGAAGTCGTCCAGTTCCTTCTGCTTCTCGGCCTCGCTCTTGCGCAGTACGTCCAACGCCGAGCCTTCAAAGCGCAGCCGCGCCTGCGACAGCAACTCGCGGAGGTACTTGCCCTTGGCGACCTCACCGGCAGCGTCGGCCAGCTTGATCTGCGCCTCCAGTTCGGCCAGTTGCGCGCTGGGCTCGTCCAGCGCTTCGTCTACCGCCTTTTCCATCGGCGCCACTTCGGTGATCTTGGACGCGACCGAGGGCGGGCGGATGATCTGCTTGCCTTCGCGGTCCTCGTTGATCGCCGGCGTGGTGATCGTGCGCACCAGGTAGATGCCTTTCTTGGTGAAAGGGATTTCCTGTTGCGTACGCGGGCCAGCGAACAGCTCGGCCACCCAGCTCAGCGCCGCGCCTATGGCGGTGGTCAGCAGCGAGACCGGCGCCAGTTCCAGTGCCAGCCGATTCGCGGCGGCATTGGATAGACGCTCGCCTACGGTGTCGCCCTGCGGGTTGAGCGTTCCGTGGGCGGCGCGAAGATTGTCCTTCCGCCAGTCGCTGAAGGCGCGATTGAACTCGTGGTTGGCCCCGCCCATGCCGGTGACGTCCTTGCCGGCGCCTTTCCTCGCATGCTGGAGCTGTGCCAGCCTTTCCTCGTAGCTGGGGCCGCTGTCGTCGACCTTCTCGCCCTTCTGCTTGGCCTTGTCCTTGTTGGCCTGCTGCTCGGCGTATTGGGTGACGTCGAACGACTCCCAGCGGTAGTGGATGGTTTCGCCGATCTGCGAGATCGCCTGCGAGGCCATGTTGTAGTTGCCGTTGGCGCCCCAGTCGATGGTGGCCGAATAGGTGGGGTTGGCATCGACCGGGACCAGCTTGGGACCGGTCATGTTGACCGGCCACGGCGGCGCATTCGGCGGTTGGCCGTCGCCGCGACCTTGGAGCGGACTGGCATAAAGCCCCGCGCCGCCGGCGCCGTCCTTGCCGCCGCGACCGCCGCTGTCGTAGGTGGGCACGAAATAGATCACCAGCGGGTTCGGCGTGGCGTTGACCCGCTGCCGGAACGTGCCGGCGTCCTGCAGGATGGCAGTGAGATCCATGATCGGCAGGCGCTTCGGCGCGGCGGCACCGGCGCCTGCCTTCTTGGCGTCGTCGGCGGCCTGCTGCTTCTCCTCGGCACTGAGGTCGCGCGAGACCACCGGGCTGGCGCTGGACTCGATGTCGATGCTCTTGCCGCTGCGATCCACGGTCACCGCGCGCATCGCGTTGCCGTAGTGCACGTAGATGCCGGGGGTGAACGCCAGCCCCTTGATGTCCTTGAAGGGCAGCTTGCCGCCGACCGGCTTGCCGCTGTCGTCATAGACCTTGAGGAACTTCGGGTGCAGGCCGACGAAGACCATCTTGCGCAGCGCTTCCCCGCGGAAGTTCAGGTGGTTGGCGCCCATGTAGGCGGCCGCCGCGTCCATGCCGCTGCTGTGGATCTGCAGCCGCGTCCAATCGGGGTCGTCGGTCTTCTTCTGCTCGGTATCGGGCTTGGGCGCCGTGGTCTTGCCGGCATTGGGCTTGCGCCGCAGCACCGGCGGCATGCCGCGGTCCTGGGCGACATGCGCCAGCTCGTGCGCGATCAGGCGCCGGCCTTCGACATCGCGCGGCGCATACCGGCCCTGGTCGAAGACGACATGCGCGCCGACGCTGTAGGCCTGCGCGTCCAGCGCCCGCGCCGATTGCGCGGCGACGGCGTCATGGTGCAGGCGCACATGTCCCAGCGAGGTGCCGGTCTGCGCTTCCATGTCTTCGCGCAGTGCCGGCGCCAGCGGCTGGCCGGGACTGCCGAGCGTGCGCGCCAGCGACACCGGCGGGGCGATGCGCGCGGCCCGGTCGCGCGGTGCGGTGGACGCCGGCAACGCAGTTGCGGAACGACCCGCTGCGTACGCATCGGCGAAGCGGTCGGCGTCGCGTTCGCGCGGGTCGTCGATGTCTCCGATGGCGATGGGTCCGGCAGCGTGCGAGGCGGCGGCACAGGCGGTACAGCGCGCTTCCCCCATCGTGTGGTTGCCGCAGGCGCAACGCGAGGCGGCGGCCGACGCGGGCGCCGCGAGGCAGGTGTCGCGCTGGCGCAGTGCCTTGGTCATCGGCGCAGGCCGCCGAGCAGCGAACTGGCGACGGCGCGCGCGCTGTCTTCCGCGGAGGTGCTGCGGCCGAGCGCGACCGGTGCTGCGGCCAGGCGCTCCTGCGCGAGCGGCCGCGGCGGTAGCGACTGTTGCGCCAGCAGCACGCCGAGTTTCCGTTCCAGCGCGGCCTGGAAGAGCAGGTGCTGCCCGGGACCGAGCGCGATACCGTGCAGGACGACACGTTCGATATGCAGCCTGGCGCTCATGCCGGCGTTCTCGCGGACACCGGCGCCGGCCGCGCCGTGGCACGGAAGTCCGCCTCGTCGCCCGGCCGGCCCAGTTTGCGCAGTTCCGCGCGCACCGCCGCCAGCATCCGCGGCATGTCCACCGCATCGTCGTCGGCCGCGGCGGCGAAGGCGGCATTGAGCGCGATGGAATGGATGTTGCCGCCGCTGAGGTTGAAGCGCGCCAGGCGCTCGCAATCCAGTGCGCGACGCGGCACCTCCGCCGGCAACGCGTTGCGCCAGATGCGGCAGCGTTCGGCCGGGCCGGGGTACGGGAAGTTCACCACGAAGCGCAGGCGCCGCAGGAACGCATTGTCGAGCGAGGCCTTCATGTTGGTGGCCAGGATGGCGAGGCCGGAAAACGACTCCATGCGCTGCAGCAGGTAGTTGGTCTCGATGTTGGCGTAGCGATCGTGGCTGTCCTTGACCTCGCTGCGCTTGCCGAACAAGGCGTCGGCCTCGTCGAAGAACAACAGGGCGCCGCCCTGTTCGGCGGCGTCGAACAGCCGTCGCAGGTTCTTCTCGGTCTCGCCGATGTATTTGCTGACCACCGAGGAAAGGTCGATGCGGTACAGGTGCAGGCGCAGTTCGTTGGCGATGACCTCGGCGGCCATGGTCTTGCCGGTGCCGCTCTCGCCGGCGAACAGCGCGCTGATGCCGAGGCCACGGTTCATGCGCTCGCCATAGCCCCATTCGCGGTAGACACGGTGGCGCGCGCGCGCCTGCGCGGCGATCTGCCGCAGCAGCGCATGCGGTTCCTCGCCCAGCATCAGGTCGTCCCAGTGCGCCCTGGGCTCCAGCCGCTGCGCCAACAGGTCCAGCCGCGGCGATGCGAAGTCGCGGCACAGATCCCAGGCGGGAATGGCGCGGGTCCGTGCACCTGCGGCGGCCTCGCCGATGCGGCCGAGGTCGAGATCGAAGTGGCTGGACAGGCTGGCGGCTTCGGTCTCGTTGTCTTCCTCGGCGAGCGCTTCGCGCCAGGCGTGATACTGCTCGCTGGCCGTCGGCAGCGGCGCGCGGACATGACAACTCGGCACGTCCAGCGCCAACGGCGTATCGCGCAGGCCGACGAACACCGGCCCCAGCGGCAGGGAGAGCAAGGTCGACAACGCGGCCAGCCGTTCGCCCTCGGCCTCGTCGGCCTCCACGTACAAGGCCAGCGGCAGCAGCAGGCTTTCGCGGCGCCACAGGCGCGCCAGCGTCTCCAGTTCGCCGCGCTGCAACGGCAGCGATTCGGACGCGATGCGGTGCAGCCGGCGCGACAGCCGCGCACAGACCTGGGTGGCGATCGCCAGGCGGCTATGGCGGTCCTGGCCCAGCAGCTGGACCACCGGCGCGGCGTCGCCGGGCGCATCGTCGAGCGCCGCCAGGATCTGCTCCACGCTGGCCTGCTGCAGCGCCGACACCGGTCGCTCGGCGACCTCGGGGCCGATCCAGGCGCCGAGACGCGCATCGGCCACGTTGAGGCCTTTGACGGCGTTGACGATGCGCTCGTCCGCACGCAACGCGGCGGCGGTGAGCGCGGTCGCACCGGGCTGGTTGATCTCCAGCAGGCGCAGGTGGCGCAGCGGCCGGTGCGGCGACAAGGCATCCCACGCCGCATCGTCGAACAGGCGCAGCGCCAGCGCGAACGTCGGCGCCGACACGCCGTCCTGCGCGGCCGCAATCGCAGCGGGCAGCGTCGAATCCAGTTCGACCGCCACGCACAGCCACAGGACGTCGCTCTCGAAGCGATCCAGGCCGAAACGTCGCGCCAGCGCCAGCAGTGCCGGTAGCGGCTCGTCGCCCGCAATGGCATCGCGCGCCGCGGCGACGTCGGCCAGTGACGCGGCGGGGTCCGGTGCCGGCAGGGCCGGCAGGTCGGGCGCGTGTTTCTTCCAGCGCGACCAGGAACGTGGCGATCCGCCAGCTGCAGTGGTTGCGGCAACGGTGGCGGTGGACGGCGTCACCGCCTGCAGGCGCAGGTGCAGCCAGTCCAGCGACAGCTCGAGATAGCGCTCGTTGGCCAGGCTCCAACCGGGGTGGTCGTGGGGGGCAAGGGTGCGCATGGGCCTCACGCCAACGCCACGCTCTGTTGCGGATCGAACTGCGGCATACCCTCGCTGTGCAGCACCGGTAGACTGTCCACACCCTCCACGCGCAGCGCCACGGCGTGCGCGCCGGCGACGGCCATCGCCGCAGGCACGGTCGCGTGCACCATGCTGGGCAGGCTCGCGTCGGCCGGCGTGTCGACGCTGTCGACCGCCAGTTCCTGCCCGCCGAACAGCAGCCGCAGGCCGGCATGCTGGGCGGGCAGCAGTTGCGGCACGCAGTCGATCGCCAGCGCGACATCGGCATCCGCGGCCGCCGCCAACGGCACGACCGCGATGCGCGGCGCCAGCATCCACGGCAGGGGATCGCCGATCCGGTCGGGTTGTCCGAGCGTGCTGGCGCGCAGGCGCAGCGTGTACAGGCCGGGCGCCCACGCCGCGGCGGCACCCGGCGCGTCGGCGGCCGGCAGCTGCGCTTGCCAGCGGCGCGGTCCATCGGCCAGCAACGGCAGGGACTGGCGCAGGCCGCTGCGTGCGTGTTCGAACACCAGCTGGGTCTCGGCATCGGCGCCGTCCGCATCGACCCGCAGCAAGTCCCCAAGGCGACCGCCGCGCAGGCCCGGCAGGGTGAGGTTCTCGATCGCGCGCAGGCGCGGCGGCATCGCTGCGAGGGCGCGCGGGCCGCGATCGTCGGGCCCGCGCCGCAGCACCGGCAACGCGGCGCGCACGCTGGCGTCCGACTGGATCAGCACCACCGAGACCTGATACGCCATCGACGCGCGGAAGCGCGCCTGCGCCGCCGTCCACAGCTTCGACAGTTCCTCGGCGCCGAGGTACTGCGGGGTGATCTTCAGCCACTCCACCTGATCGGCCAGGCTCTCGGCCGAGAACGCGCCGAACGGCAGGGCCGGCGGCGCCAGCAGCGCACGCAGGCGCTCGCGGTCGAGCATCGGCGTTTCGTGCAACGCCTGCATGCCGAGCCCGAGCAGCGCATCGCGACTCAGCTCCTGGTTGCCGAACGCAGTGAGCAGGTAGTGCAGGTCCAGCGCCAGCGGCGGGTTGGCGACGCGTTGTCCGGCGCCGTCGCGCGAGGCCAGCCCGGTGTTGCGCCAGCCGCCATTGGCGCTGACCTGGTAGAGGAACAGGTTGATCTGGTTGGGCTCGTTGTCGCCGGTCAGCACGCGGTCCAGCGCCATTGCGCCGACGCCGACGCTGCCGAGCGCGGACAGGTCGAGACCATCGAGATGGCGGTCGACCAGATTCTTCAATGCCGCGGTCACCGCTGCGATGGCGAGGGCATTGCTCATCGCGGGCCCCCGTGGCGCTGTCGCAGGTAGGCTTCGAGGCTGGGCGCGGTTGCGCTGGCGGCAGGGCGCGACGACGGCCGTTGCGACGCAGGCGCAGGCGCGTGGGCGCGGATTTCGACGCTGCCGATGGTGACCTGCACCGACGTCTCGGTCGCGGCCGGCAACGCGGCGCGGCGTGCAGGATGGGCGACCGGCGCGGCGACGCGCTGGGTCGCCGGCAGGCGCGGTGGCAACGGCAAGGTCGGCACCTCCGGCACGGGAGGGGCGGACTGTGTCGGTGCGGGACGCGCGCGGCGCAGCGGTGTGGGATCGACCGCTTCGGCCGCCGGCTGCGCGTGCGGAGCGGAGGGCGCCGGCGCGGTGTCCTCGGTATCGCGTCGTGGGCGGCGCACCGTCGGCACCGGGGTCTGGTCGCTCGCGGCCACGGTGACCACGTTGTGTCGCGCGGCGGACGAGGCGGGCAGGGGACGCAGCGACGGCGGCGCCGGCAACGTGGGTTGCGTCGGATGCGCCCCCTTTGGCGCCGGCGTGGTCGGGCTCTCGGCGCGTGGCGCGCGCAGCGCGACCGGCGCGTCCGGGCGATCGTGATGATGGATGTCGTGCCTGTGCACCACGTAGGCCTCGCCGCCGCCAGGCGGCGTCGGCACCGGCGCGGGGAGTCCAGCGTCGAATGCCATCGGTGAGGACGGCGCGGCCTCGCGAGCTTCGAACACGCTCGGCCGGCGCCGCCGCAACGCCGCATGCGCCGGGCCCTGCACCCGTTCCACCAGCCGCTGCAGGAAGCCGCTCATGGCTGCACCATGTCGAGGTAGAAGCGCCGGCGCAGCGGCGTCAGCGCGAGGATGTCGTGTTCGCGCCAGCCATAGGCGCGCGCGAGCTGGTGCACGTCGGACAGCAGGTCCTGGGCCCAGTCGTCGAGCGACTCCCACAGATAGCCGCCGATGTCGAAGGCCGCGGCCCACGCCGTGGCGCAGGCAGGGCAGGCCAGCGCCAGGCGCAGGTCGGCCAGCGGATCATGCTCGGCCATGCGGGTTTCCAGCCGTGCCACCAGCGCGGCCGGCAGTTCGTCGGCACTGGCCTCGCGTTCGCCCTGGCGCACGCGCAACACGCAGCGGCGCAGCAGCGCGGCGACCGCCACCGCGGGGTCGGCAGCGGCCTCGCGCAGCGCCACGACGTCGTTGCTGCTGGGCAGACGGAACTCGATCTCCCAGTCATGTTCGCGCAGCGCCAATGCAGCCGGCACCGGCATCGGCGCTGGAGCTTCGGCACCGCCGAACTGCGCGCAGTCGAACTGCGACTCCAGGGTTTCGCCGCAGGCCGGGCACTGCATCAAGGTGTGCAGCTGAGGTCCGAACAACGCCGACTGCAACCGGAACAGCGCCGCATCGCGCGTCCCCAGGCTCGCCGCGCCCCACGCGTCCGCCTCAGGCTGCGGCCACACCGCCTGCAACAGGCCGACGGCGCGCGCGTCGGCGGCCGCGGCATGCAGCCGTTCCCAGGTCTGCAACAGCACCTGCTGGAATCCGGCGTCGTGAAAGTCAGCAGGCATCGGTGTCGCGCTCAGGCCGGCTCGGTGAAGCTCGGTTCGGCCGGCTCGACCACGTCGGGGTCGCGCTCCCAGCCTTCGTTCTCGAGCTTGATGTGCTGGATGGCGACCGCATTGGCGTTGGCGTCCAGGTCGGGTAGCGCCTGGTACTCCGATACCCAGCAACGGAACAGGCGATAGGCGATGGCAAGCTGTCCGGCTTCGTTGTAGACCTCGATGATCAAGTCCTTGCGGAAGTCCTTCAGCGAGGTTTCCGAACCCAGGCCGGAACCGAAATTCCACACCTTGTTCGCCCACTGCTCGAACTCCTTGTCGTGGGTGACGCCGCGCTCCAGCGTGATCGGCTCGGACTTGGTGCGGCCGGGCGACTTGCGGCTGATGCTCGGATCGCCGCCTTCGCGGTGCTCGACCACCTCCGTGCTGCGCTTGAGCGCGCCGACCTTACTGATGCCGGCGACGTACTTGTTGTCCCATTTGACGCGGAACTTGAAGTTCTTGTAAGGATCGAAACGCTGCGTGTTGACGGTGAACTGGGCCATGGACGTGCTCCGGTGAAGAGGGGGATCAGGTCTCGATCGCGCCGGCGATCTGCTGCAGCTTCAGCACCACGAACTCGGCCGGCTTCAGCGGCGCGAAACCCACCACGACGTTCACCACGCCCAGGTTGATGTCGTTCTGCGTGGTGGTGTCCTTGTCGCAGCGCACGAAGTAGGCGTCGCGGGGCGAGCTGCCCTGGAACGCGCCCTGGCGGAACAGGTTGTGCATGAACGCGCCGACGTTGAGCCGCACCTGCGCCCACAGCGGCTCGTCGTTGGGTTCGAACACCACCCACTTCAGGCCGCGGAACAGGCTTTCCTCGATGAACAGCGCGGTCCGCCGCACCGGGATGTACTTGTACTCGTCGGCGAGTTGGTCGGCGCCGCGCAGCGTACGCGCGCCCCAGACCACGCGGCCGCTGGCCGGCATGGCGCGCAGGCAGTTGATGCCGCGCTGGTTGAGCTCGCCATTCTCGGCATCGGTCAGCGGCACCGACAGCTGCGGCACGCCGACCAGGCCGGCGTCGAGCCCGGCCGGCGCCTTCCAGACGCCGCGCTGGGTATCGGTACGCGCGAACACGCCCGCCACCGCGCCGCACGCGGCGAAGGTTTCGATCGCGTTGTTGCGCAGCAGGTTGGGTTGGCGCAGGCGCGGGAAGAACAGTGCGGCGTTGCGGCTGCGCGGATCGGCGAACTCGTCCAGACCGTCCAGCGCGTCGGCCTTGGTGTCCCAGGCGCTGGGCGAGTCGATGACATGGAAGGCGCGGCGCTGCTCGCAGTACGCGGTCGCTGCCGACAGCACGATCGCTTCGGCATCGTAGTTCGCGCCGTCGTTGCTGCGGTAGGGCGGGATGCACAGCAGGTTGAACAGGTCGGCCTGCTCCAACGCGTACAGGCCGCGCTTCTGCACCAGGCCGAGCTCGGGCAGGAAGTCGGTCGCGGCCAAGGCGCCGCCATCGCTAGCGCGGCGGTCGGCCTCGTCGTACTTCAGTTGCAGCGCCGCGCGAGCCTGGTCCATGGTCTGCTTCAGCGCGGCCGTGTCGACGCTGTCGCGGACCGCCTTGTCGAACGCGCGTTTGGCCGCGGCAACCGCGTCCTCGGCGGCGCTGACCTCGTCCACGCCATCGTCGACCGTGGCCGGCAGGCTGCCCTGCACACGTACCAGGTTCGATTCGGAGAGCAGCACCCGGTCCACGCGGCGTGCGCTTTCGACCACGGTGAGGTTGAGATAGGTCTCGCTGCCGCCGCCGGCCGAGGCGTCGCGCACGGTCAGGTTGAACACGTCGCCGGCGCCCACGCCCAGCGTGGCGGCGACCTCGGCGTTGCCCGACATCGCAATGGCGGCGCGCAACTTTCCGCCCCAGCGCCCTTCGTTGGCGGCCTGTAGCGACAGACCGCCGGCCTGCAGCGACGCGCGCGACGGCGCGGCGGCCTTGGCGCCGGCAGCGAGCGCGGAATCCTTGGTCGCCCCTGGTGCTGCCGAGGCGGCGGTGATCGCAGCGGCGACGGCCTTGGCCGCGGACAGCTCGGGTTCTTCGGCGAACGTTGCGGCCTTGGTGCTGGCATTGGCGACCACCGTCGCCAGGTCGGCGCCACCGCCGGCTGCCGCCAATACCTCCGCGGCGGCCGCTTCGGCGTCGACGCGATCGGCGTCGCTGGCGTAGCTGGGGTGGAACAGGCGGACGATCACTGCCTGGCCGCCGCCGTTGAGGAAGAAGTCGCGAACGGCGTAGCCGAGTTGACTTCCCAGCCACAGCCCGCCGAAGGTACGCTCGAAGTCGCCGAAGCCGTTGATGGTCACCGCTTCGTTCACCGGGCCACGCAGCGCGCGGCCGACGAATGCCGTCACCGACGTGGCCACACCGGTGATGGTGCGCACGCCACTGGGGATCTCCTCTACGTAGACGCCGGGATAGCTAAGGGCAGCGGGCATTTCGGTTCTCCTTGGTCTCGGTCAGTGCAGGTCGGCGGTGCGATCGGCGTTGTAGGCCACGCTCAACGCATACAAAAATTGTCCGTCCGGAAGCATTCGAACCTGCAGGCGGCCACGTTCCGCAAGCGACGTCAGTACGGCCTCGATACGTCCGCTTTCGCGGTTGTACCGTTGTTGCGGCAGCCACCACCGAACGATGCCCTGCAGCGTGTCCGCGGCTTCCGGATGCGCGCGGAGATACGACAGCACTGCGTCGGCAACTTCCTGATCCGAATCATTTCCATGCGGCTCGAGCGTGATCATGTGAAGCATCCCCAGTGCTTTCTCGGCAAGGGTCGCAACATCCATGCCAGCGATCTTTTCGGCGACGACCGCGTCCGGACGCATGGGAATCCGCAGAAAGCTGTGGTTTGCAGCCCAACTCACGCGCGCAAAAACTGTTGAGCGACCAGTTCGACTGGGGGATTGCCCACCCAACCGCGGTGCGACCGGGTGCGCCTGGACCCGGTGGTCAGTCGTGGCAGTGGCGCCCGATGCCATGGCGCTTGAGCATCTTTCCAAGATGCCGGCGTTCGGTGTTGGCCTCGGTCGCGGCTCGGCTGACGTTGTAGCCGGTACGGGCCATGAGCTGCGTCAGATAGTCGTGCTCGAAGCGCTCGACGGCGCGCTGCTTGGCTTCAGCCATCGAAAGCAGATCGTCGCCGCAGACCGTCGGCATCGAGGTGATCGATGCGGCGGGCAGCACTGCAAAGATCGTCTTCGCCGCCAGCGCCAATTCACCGAGACCGATTCGGCCATCGTTGGCGCGTACGCATGCCCGGAGCGTGACGTTCTCCAGCTCGCGCACATTGCCTGGCCAATCATGGCGGGACAGCGCCTGCAAAGCCTGCTCGGTCCACTCGCACGCAGGCAGGCCGAAGCGTACGGTCAGCTCGGCCAGCAGATGCATGGCCAGCCACTTCAGGTCGCCGCCACGATCGCGCAGCGGCGGCAAGGTCAGCTGCAGCGCGCTGAGCCGGTAGTAGAGATCGCGGCGGAAGCGACCCTGTTCGATCGCCGACAGCAACGGACAGTTCGTGGCCGCCAATACGCGGACGTCGGCCATGCGCAATGCCCGCTCGCCGACGACCCTGAACTCGCCGCTCTGCAGGAAGCGCAACAACGTGGTCTGCGCCCGCGAGGACAGCGAGTCGATCTCGTCCAGGAACAGCGTGCCGCCGCTTGCGAATTCCACCAGCCCCTGTTCGCTGCTGCGCGCGTCGGTAAAGGCGCCACGTCGGTGGCCGAAGAGTTCCGTCTCGAGCAGGTTGTCGGGCAACGCGCCGCAGTTGACCGGCACAAAGGGTTTGTCGCGACGCGGGCTGGCGTAGTGCAACTGGCGTGCCACCAGTTCCTTGCCCGTGCCGGTTTCGCCCTCGATCAGGACGGACGCATCGCAGCCTGAATAGCACTGAATGAGATCCTTCAACTCCCGCATCGCGTCGGAGTCTCCGACCAACACGGGCATCTCCCTGGGCTTCTGAGCCGCACTGTCCATAGCACTTGACTCCGTCGTTGGCCGCTTTTGTAGGTACGTTGCGCGACAGATGGCGCATCACGGGCCGGAAACGCACCTGGATGCAGGAAGCAGAATCTGAGGCAACGTCAAGTTGAACGGGAAAGCCGGCAGTAACCGGACAGCGAACCTCCGACGCGGTTCGCCAACGCCGGTGGGCACCCGGATCTGCGCAAGACGTCCCCGCCTAGCCGAAGGCCAATTAACGGAGCGCGGACTGGAGCGATCTATCGGGGTAGCGAGGGATCAAAACGCCCAACGCGAGTCAAGAAGAATTACGCCGCTCGGCCATGTAGCGGCCAGGCGAGGTGCCCAGCGCCTTGCGGAACATCGTGACGAAACTGCCTGCGCTTTCGTAGCCCAGATCGTCGGCGACCTGCTGCACCGACACCCCCATGCTCAACCATTTGACCGCGAGCATCAGGTGAAGCTGCTGACGCCAGCGGCCGAAGCTCATGCCGGTCTGGTGCGTGAGCAGGCGCGCCAGGGTACGTTCGCTCATGCCCACGCGCCGCGCCCAGGTCTGCACCGTGCCGCGCTCGGCCGGCTCGGCGACGATCGCCTCCACGATCTTGCGAAGCCGGGGATCGGTCGGCATCGGCAGGCGCAGCGTTCCGATTGGCGCTGCCGCCAGTTCGTCCAGAAGCAGGACGACCAGATGCGATTCGGCGCCGCCCTCCGGATACAGCATCGGCAGGCGTGCGGAACGGATCACCAGCTCGCGCAACAGCGCCGTGGTGGAGATGGCGCAGCAGGTCGACGGCAGCGCCGAGGCGACGGCCGGATCGATGAAGGCGACATAGACTTCGATCGTGCCGGCGGCGGTGATCTTGTGCAGGACATCGCTCGGCACCCACAGCGCGCCCTGCGGAGGCACGATCCAGAGACTGCCTTCCACTTCGCAGGTGAGCACCCCACGCAGCAACAGCATGAGCTGTCCCTTGCGATGGCGATGGAAGTCCTTTTCCAGCCGGTCCTGCCCGTCACCGAGGCTGGCCACGTCGATGCCGGCGGTACCGATGGTCACCACTGGGCGCGGGACGAGGTCCGGGTCGGTCCACTCGGTGGGATCGATGAGATCGGTCAGCACAGGCACGCGGCGTCGACTCCACAGCGATTGGCAGGAATTGCGAATATCTTGGCACAGTTCCCCAATGCCGCCAGCGTTGCGGCTCCCTACGATGCGTGACGGCAGAGGGATACCCGTCGGCCATTGCCATTGGAGAACATCGTGGATGCACTACACACCGAGCGCGTCGCGCAGACCTTGCAGCAGTTGTTCCAGGAAGCCGATCGCGCCGACCAGGGGATCATGGATCAGTTCGAGGCCGATCCCGGCGAACATGCGGAGCAGGCCTTCAGCGGCGCCATCGCCAAACTGATGAATGCGGAAAGGCGCGATCTGCGCGGCGTGTACCAGGGATACGCCGAGAACTTCCTCAACGTCACGCCGGCGTATGGCCGCTTCCTCTACCAGTGCGCGCGCATGCGCCAAGCCACGCGCATCGTTGAGTTCGGCACATCGATGGGCGTGTCCACCATCCACCTCGCCGCCGCGTTGCGCGACATGGGCGGCGGGCATCTGATCGGCACCGAGCTGGAACCCGGCAAGGCCGCCCGCGCCAACGCGAATCTGCACGCTGCCGGGCTTGCCGATCTGGTCGACATCCGGATCGGGGACGCGCGCGAAACGCTGGCCGATGTCGGCGGCCAGATCGATCTGGTGCTGCTGGACGGCGCGTTCAGCCTCTATCTGCCGGTGCTCAAGCTGCTCGAGCCGCACCTGAAGCCAGGCACGCCGATCCTTGCGGAAAACGCCTTCGACCACGACAACGAATACCTGGCCTATGTTCGCGACCCGGCGAACGGCTATCTGTCGCAGCCGATTGCGATCGACGAGGGCAGGGGCAACGAACTGTCGATCTTTACCCGATGAGCGCGCAGAACCCCGACGTCGCGGTGCCTGGGCCGGGCCGCATAGGCCGTGCCTTGCTCAGGATGTTCATGAAGCAGGCCAGCGTGGTGCAGGCCGAAAGCCTCGCCGAAAACTTCCGGCTGATCACGCTGGAGAGCCCGGCGTTCCGCGAGCTGCAATGGCTGCCGGGTCAGAAGATCCAGATCGCAATGGGCTCGGCGCTGGTCGCGAGGACCTACACGCCGATCGAATGGGACGCGGTAGCCGGGCGAACCCGCATCGTCGCGTACACGCACGGCAGCGGACCGGGCAGCGCCTGGATCGACCGCGCCAAGCCCGGCGACGCATGCGATGCCTTCGGCCCGCGCGCATCGCTCGATCTCGGTCGCATCGCCGGTCCCTGCGTCGTTCTCGGCGACGAGACATCCATCGGGCTGGCCTACGCACTCAATCGGCGGATTGGCGGCCGCAGCGAGGTGGCGTGTTTGCTCGAAGTGGCCCACGAGGCCGCCGCGCGCGCAGTGCTGGATCGCCTCGACCTGGGCGACGCCGAACTGTTCAGCCGCTGCGCCGACGACCGGCACCTCAAGGACATGGAGCGCCGCTTGCAGGTGGTCGCCGCAACCGATGCGACCTTCGTCTTGACGGGCAGGGCGCCATCCATCCAACGCCTGCGCCGGACGTTGAAGGGCCTAGGCGTTCCGGCATCGCGCATCATCGCCAAGGCATATTGGGCGGAGGGTAAAACTGGGCTGGACTGAGGTTTGCGAACTGGGTCTTTGTCGACTAGGGAGCATTCGTGCAGGTAGGCACTGCCTGCGGGCAGGCAGTGCCACCATCGACCACCGCGTATCACCACGCGTTCGCAGCGGCCATCCTCGCAATTCGCTGGCTCCCCGGCAGTGCGCATGGGAATGAACCACCCAAGTGCCGTGTGCCGGGGACGACCGCATCGTGCATGCGAGCCGGTTCCTCGCGCGGTGCTTCTCTCGTGCTATTTGTCGAGAAAGGAAACGAGCGCAGGAATCGTCTGCTCCGGCGCCTCCTCCATCAGCCAGTGGCCCGAGCCCTTGACGATGACGCCTTCGACATTGGTATCGACCAAGCGCGCCTGGTCGATCAGGAACTGGCCACCGGCCCTCTCGCCGGACAAGACCAGCATGGGGACATGAATCGGGGTCCGGGCGAAGTCGGCGAAGTCCTTTGCATCCTGCTCGAAGTTGCGGAAGTATTCGAAGCCGGCGCGCATGCCTCCCGGCTTGGCGTACTGCGCAGCGTAGAACCGCCGGTCCGCCTCGGAGATCGAACGCGCGCGATCGGCGGCGAAGTCGTTCCAGAAATGCTCGAAGTAGATGCGTTCGCGTCCATCGACCAACTTGAGCGGCACCTCTCCATAGAAGTGGAAGTGCCAGAGGTCGCGCAGCAACCAGACCTTGGTCCAGTCGCCTACGCCCGGCAGGAAGGCATCCATCAGCACGACACTTTCGACCTGGTCGGGATACTGGGCTGCGTAGGCATAGGCGACCATCAGGCCGATGTCATGGCCGACGATCTTGACCTTGGGATAGCCGAGCGACTGCACCAGCGCATGGATGTCCTGGGCCATGGTCTTCTTGTCGTAGCCGCCTTGCGGTTTCGACGACGAACCCGCACCACGCAGATCGGGTGCGATCACCATATGGCGATCGGCCAATTGGCGCATCAGCGGACGCCACATGTGGCTGGTCTCGGCATAGCCATGCAGCAGCACGACCGGCGTGCCGGTGCCACGGCCGGCTTGCAGGTAGTGCAGCGTGACGCCATTGACGTCGGCCGAGTGGCTCTGGATGGGATCGTTGGCCGCATAGGCGGTGGATGCGGCGAGGAGCGCCAGCAATGCGATGCCGGCACGCCGGAAGGAACGAAGCAGCGTTTTCATGGGAATTCCTCGTTAGGAGCGTTGCGGAAGGGGAGGGTTTTCCTCCCGATCATGTGGATGCCGTTGCCGGCAGGGAAAAAAACCGGCTCATGGGTCTGCGGTAAAGGGCACGCGTGCCAGGAACTCGCGCGTCGTCAGCAGTGCATGCGCATAAGTGGGCCCATTGATTTCGTGTGCGTAGAACATCGCGTCGTGACTCAAGGCCGCGGTGGCATCGGTGACCAGGGTGACGTGGTAACCCAGCTCGCTGGCATGGCGGGCGGTGGTTTCGACGCAGAGATTGGCGATCAACCCGACCATGACGACGTGGCTGATGCGTTGTTGCTTGAGCAGGAGATCCAGGTCCGTGCTAACGAAACCGTTAGCGCCCCAATGTTCCGTGGCCACGGTGTCGCCGGATGCCGGCATGAAGTCCGGATGCCACTGGCCTCCCCAGCCGTTCTTCAGGAACGCCTGGGCTTGCGAGATCGCCTTCTGGGAAGGGGTAGGGTGCTGCCAGCGGTCGAAGTCGCTGGGCTGCGCGCGGTGATGGGGGACGAAGAACAGCGGCCATCGCGCGCAGCGGATCGCCTGACGGATCCGGCGCAGGTTCGGCAACAGGTCGACGGCCACGGCAACTTCGGCCAAGCGCGGCCAGAGCTTTCCGCCGTCGGACAGCGAATCGTTGTAAGGGTCTACCAGCAGCAGCGCGGTATGGCCCGGCGGATAGAACGGCCGCAGCGAATCCATGGCAGCGTCTCCGGGCGCGCCGTTGCGCCCACAACGCAAGCTTCGGCCGGTCGTGGCGAGACGACATCGCAAAGAACGGTGGGTCGCGCGTCCTCCATTTGGGGGTCCCGTTGGCGACCCGGGTTTGCTGTACATTGCTTCGCGAACGACAGGGGCGTGCGTAGCGGAGCTGACATGGCCATCCGGATACTGACCATCGACGATCATCCACTGGTGCGGGATGGCATCTCCGCCATGCTGGAGGTCGAACAGGACCTGGCCGTAGTAGGCGAGGCCGGCGATGTCGAAAGCGGTCTGGAAGCGTTCCGCCGCCTGCTGCCGGATATCGT
This sequence comes from Xanthomonas sp. CFBP 8443, assembly GCF_025666195.1. NCBI lineage: Bacteria > Pseudomonadati > Pseudomonadota > Gammaproteobacteria > Lysobacterales > Lysobacteraceae > Xanthomonas > Xanthomonas sp. CFBP 8443. Next base: position 2,613,618 of record NZ_CP102592.1, on the reverse strand, counting down.
GCTGGTGGACCTGCAAATGCCAGGCTGCAACGGCATCGAGTTCATCCGCAGGCTGCGTGGGGAGTTTCCCGCGGCCAAGGCGGCCGTGCTCACGACTTACAGCGGGGATGGCAATGCACGCGAGGCGATGGCAGCGGGTGCGTACGGCTACCTGCTGAAGAGCTCGCTGAGGGGTGAACTGATCGACGCGCTGCGCAAGATCGCGCAGGGAAGGCGCTGCGTATCCGCCGAAGTGTCGCAGGAGATCTCCCGGCACATCGGCGAGGAGGCGCTGACCGCGCGCGAACTGACCATCCTCACGGCGCTGGCGCGCGGCTGGGAAAACAAGCGGATCGCCAATGAGATGGGAATCTCGGCCGAAACCGTCAAGTCGCACCTGACCCGCATCTTCGAAAAGATCGACGCCAGCAATCGGACCGAGGCATTCCAGATCGCGTTGCGCCGAGGCCTGGTGAGGCTCGACGATTGAACGTCGCCCCGTATGCGCTACGAGGGCGACCGCAGCCTGTGTCTCAAGGTGGTTCCACGTCGCCGAGCGCAGGATGCCGATGGACGGCGGGGCTTTCTGGCCTTGGTCGATGGCGATTGGCGGCAGCGTGACCCAGATCGGCCAGCGCTGCGGCACCAGCGCAGTCTCCCGCCAGTTCAGACGACGGAGCGCACCACGCCGCCATCCACGCGTACGGCCGCGCCGGTAGTGGCCGAGGCCTGCTCCGAGGCGAGATAGACGCTGAGATTGGCGACTTCATCGACCGTTGCGAGGCGTCCAATCAAGGAGGTCGGCCTGTGCGTGGCAATGAAGTCGCGTTCGACCTCCGCCTGCGAAATTCCCTTCTCCACGGCGATTTTCCCAAAGAAATCGCCAACACCTTCGGATCTGGTGGGACCCGGCAAGATGGCATTGACAGTGACCCCCGTGCCGGCCAGCGATTCGGCGAGGCCGCGCGACACGGCGAGCTGTGCGGTTTTGGTTGTGCCGTAGTGCACCATCTCCGCAGGGATCTGTACGCCTGATTCGCTCGAGATGAATTGGATGCGGCCCCAGCCACGCCGGGCCATTTCTGGAGCGTAATGCCTGGCAAGGCGAATGCCGCTCAGAACATTCACTTCGAAGAATCGCATCCAATCTTCGTCAGGAATATCGAAGAACGCCTTCGGTTCGAAGATCCCGAGGCTATTGACAAGGATGTCCGTCGCCGATACGGCGGCAATCAGTTCCTGTGCGCCCTTGCTTGTCCCCAGGTCGGCGGCGACACCCGACACCTTGGCATGGGGAACGTTGCTGGCAATGGCAGCGATCGCGGCGTCCACGCGCTGCTGGGTGCGCCCAGTGACAACCACTCGGGCGCCAGCAGCGGCCAGGCCATTGGCGATGGCAAGTCCGATGCCGGCCGTCGAACCCGTGACGATGGCGGTCCTGTTGTTCAGGTCGATCTGCATGGAAATCTCCTCCAGAGGTTTGACAGACGTTTTTCTTTGAATCGCGGTGGCTCATGAAGCTTTGCATTGCAGCACCGCGACGTCGAGCGCGGCCTCTCCAGGTACCCGACGGACGGACTCAATGCTTGGCTGTCGGAGTCTCCGCCGGATTCTCGTAGACCGTGTCCGTCGGCCCAAAACCGGTGATGAGCACAGTGACCGCCTCGTCACCGGTCTGCGCGAAATGGGCGGCATTTGCCGGCTCGGTGTAGACCGAACCGGCCGTCAGTGTCTTGAGCTTGCCTGGGTCGAACTTCTGTCCGAAACCGAAGTGCCACGTGCCCGACAAGACTGTCCCAGCGCGGTCACCCGCATGATGATGCGCGGGAATGGAAGCATGCGGGGCAACACGAAGCAGTTGGCTGTAAGGGCCAGGCTGTGATGGATCGCCGAGGATGGTGACTACCTGCACGTTCGCATTGCCAGAGCCGCCTGCGCCGCCCGTGGGGGAAATGGCAGCGAGTTCGCTGGGTGTCTTCGCATAGTTGTCCGAGAAGGTCGGAACGCTCGTCTGCTGCGCATGTGCATCCACTGCCAGAGCAACCAGCAAAGCAATCATCGGCTTGTTCATCTTGGATCGTCCTATCGGTGAGGTTTGGCTTCTCTGCGTCCGGCATTGGCGACGCGGGTTGCAAGTACACGCAGACGCCTGGATTGGCCGCAGCGAATCCATGGCAGGCTTCTCCGGCGTGCGACGTGGCCTCCACGACACCAGCATCGGCCGATCGCCGCAGGGCGACATCGCGGGAAACGGTTGGTCGTCCGTCCTCCATTTGGGGGATTCCGCGTTGGCCGCGTTCGCCGATCTCCTGCGATCACCCGGATGCAGCACCTCACCCGCTGCGCCATACTCCTGAAGTCCATCCCGGCGGGGGAGATCGCCGGGCACACATCCCTCTGATTGCGTCACCCCCAATGGCCCCTCTGGTCCCCGTTGTGCCGTCCTTCTGGTTTGGCGAGCCGGGCGGTGGTGCGCGCCGTCTCCTGCATGCTGGCTTCGCCTTGCTGCTGCTCGGCTTGTGCGCCACGGCGCAAGCCCTTGCTCCCGATCGCGCCTTGTCGCAGCTGCGGCATGACCGATGGACTCCCGACCGGGGGGCGCCGGCGCAAATCATGTCGATCGCGCAGACGCCGGATGGATTCCTCTGGCTAGGATCGCGCCAAGGCCTGTACCGGTTCGATGGGCTGCGCTTCGAGCGGATTACCCGGATCGCAGGCGAGGCCATGGTCGATGACGACATCCTCAACCTGTTCGCCGACGAGGACGGCAGCATCTGGATCGGCTATGTCAGCGGCGGCATGAGCCGCATGGCCGGACCACGCCCGGCGAACTACCCGTATCAACGCGACGATGTCCCCATCGGTTCGGTGATCGGGTTTGGACGGGACGCGACTGGGCGGCTGTGGGCAGCCACGTCCGGCACGATCGTGTATCTGGACCTGGCCACGGATACATGGAAGACCTCTGCGGCTATGGACTTCGATCCGGCGTGGTCGCCGCGGCGCTTGTTCGTCGACCGCGAGAAGGGCGTATGGGTCGCCTTTTCGGATGGAGCGCAACACGGTATCGCGCACCTGGCGCCCGGCGCGACGCAGTTCCAGCGCATGCCGCAGTCCATCGAGACTCCTTTTTTCGACCAGGCGCCGAACGGCACGCTGTGGGCGGCGGACGAATGGGGCGTACGTCCGCTTGCGCAGGCGATGCCGCTGCCCGGACACGCCGGGGTTACGGCCAGCTGGCTCGCACCGGATGTCAAGGGCGCCGGCCTTCGCTTCGACCGCGACGGCGTGATGTGGCTCGCCACCGCGGATGGAATCGCGCGCGTACGCGATCCCGCCAAGCTGCATGCGCCGGACAAGGCCCATCCCGCGCCGTCGCCGGAACACTTCGGCACCGCGCAGGGATTGAGCTCCGAGGTGGTGTGGACGCTGTTCGAGGATCGGGAGGGCAACCTCTGGGCCGGCACGGCCAATGGCCTGGATCGTTTCCGTGGGAACGCGCTGGCCGCGATCCGCCTACCGCGGCGCGAGCAGGCATTTTCGATAGAGGCGGATCGCGCGGGCCGCATCTGGGCGGGCAATCCCGACCAGGGACCGATGCGCGTCACTCCGGATGCCGACCGCGCCAGCGGTGCGCTTGTGCAGGAAGTCCGGGGCGCGGATGACGGCGTGACCGCACTGCATCGCGACGGCGCCGGAAACCTTTGGGTCGGGGACGCGAACGGCGGGTTGTGGCGCGCCGACGGGGCAGGGCTTCGGCCTGTTCCGCTGCCGCCGGAGGTCGCCGGTGGCGGCAGGATCGTGACGATGGCCAGCGACCACCAAGGTGGCCTGTGGCTGAGCAAGGTCAATGGCGGATTGCTGCGGTTCCACGAGGGAAGGTGGGAAGCACAGAACGCCAGGTACGGCATGGCACCGGGCACCGCGCCGCGGGCGCTGGCGGAGGACGCGCAGGGCCGGATCTGGTCCGATGCGGGACAGACGATCCGGGTGTTCGAGCATGGCGTACACCGCGATTTCGATGAAGATGGGCCGGGTGTCGGTCGCATCGCGGTGCTGCGTGCCTGGGAGGGCGAGCTCTGGATCGGTGGCGTGCAGGGCGTGGCGGCGCGCATCGGCGAGCGCTTCCAGCGCCTGCTCGGACGCGATGGCGAAACGTTCGAACGCACAGCCGGCATGGTCATGCTGGCCAATGGCGAGGCTTGGTTCATCGGGCGCCCCGGCATCACCCGGGTGCCCGCTGGCGAGATGGCACGCTGGCGCCTGCGGCCGTCCTATCGGGTCGCCTTCGAGCGCTTCGGGGTGCTGGATGGCCTGCGGGGCGCAGCAGAGCAGAGTGGAGCCTCGCCGGTCGCAGTGGCCGACGGCCAGGGTCGGGTATGGTTCGCGACCAGTCGCGGCGTCCATTGGATCGATCCGCGGCAGCTCCAGCACGGCAATGCGAGTCCAGGTGCTGCGCCCGTCGTGCTGGCCGTGCACGTCGATGAAAAGACTCTACCGCTCGCATCGCCGCTGACCCTGCCGGCCGGTAGTCGTGACCTGCGGATCGGTTACACGGCGCCCTTCCTGCGCAGGCCCGAACAAGCCCGGTTCCGCTATCGTCTGGATGGACTGGACGATGATTGGCATGACGCCGGCGCTCGACGCCAGGCGTTGTACAGCCGCCTGGCCCCGGGCACCTATCGGTTCCGGCTCATGGCCGGCGACGGGGCACAACCGTGGTCCGGACGGGAAGCGGCGTTTACTTTCCAAGTGTTGCCGGCGTTCTGGCAAACATGGTGGTTCGCACTGGCCTGCCTGGTGGTCACGCTGCTGCTGGTCTGGTGGCTGGTGCGATGGCGTGTGGCTATCGCGCGTGAGGGCCTGCAGCGGGCGTACCGTGCGCGTATCGGCGAGCGCGAACGTATCGCACGCGATCTGCACGATACGCTGCTGCAATCCATGCAGGCGCTGGTGTTCCTGGTGGATGCCGCGCGCGGGCGGCTCGAACGCGGCGACGGCGAAGCGGCCAAGGCCGGGCTTTCCCGCGCGGTACGGGAAGCCAATGCCGGGCTGGTGGAAGGCCGTGACCGTATCCGCGACCTGCGGCAGCAAGGGGCGGAGCCCCAGGACCTGGAAGCGGCCCTCCGCGACCTGCCGAAGACACTCGACATGCCGCCGGATTTCGCCTACGAATTCAGTACGCGGGGCAGGCCGGTCCGCTGGCATGCACCGGAGCAGGACGAGGTGTATCGAATAGTGCGCGAGGCGGTCGCCAACGCGGTGCGCCATGCCGGCTCCAGGCATCTCCGCGTCCGCGTGACCGGTGGATGGCTTGGCGTCCTGGTGGAGGTCCAGGACGACGGTTGCGGGATCGAAGCAAGACTCCTGAAACGCGGCAACCGGGATGGCCACTGGGGACTGACCGGCATGCGCGAACGGGCGAGACTTTTGGGGGCAACGCTATCGGTGACATCCAGGCCGGCGGAGGGCACGGTCGTGCGGCTGCGCCTGCCGCGCTGGCGCGCGGGAAGAGGCGTTGGAGTTTAGGTCGGGTTTCGGCTCTATCTACTCAACGAGGGGCGTCGTCACCAATACCCTAGCAACCATGAGTCCTGCAGCTGTATCCGACCTCGGCTATCATTCTCCCAATCTGATGTGAGTACGGATATGGAAGTGCGACTCACGCGCGAGCAGGTGCTCGCGCTTGCGCCTGATGCATCGTCAAGCAAGGCGGCCGGTGGTCTGGCCACAGATGGAAAGTGGAGCCTGCTCGGTGCCGACGCCGAAGTCCTGTGGGGCGAATGCCAAGGCAGCGGCGCCAATCCATACCAGACCCAAGTGGAGCTGACCACGCTGGTGAGCCGCTGCTCGTGCCCCAGCCGCAAGTTTCCTTGCAAGCATGGCCTGGCATTGCTGCTGCTATATGCCGCCGGCAGTCCGCGCTGCGTGCCAAGTGCGCGCCCAGCCTGGGTGGAGGAGTGGATGCAGGGCCGTCGCGCCCGTGCGGTCCGGAAGGAGGAGGCCGCCGCCAGCGTGTCTCCGCCGGATCCGCAGGTGCAGGCCGCCGCTGCCGCCAAGCGCGAACAGGCGCGCTGGTCGCGCATGGAAACCGGTGCGGCAGAACTGCAGCGCTGGGTGGCCGACCAGTTCCGCCAGGGGCTGGCCAACCTGGGCGCGGGCTTCGAGCAGGAAGCGCAGCGCATGATGGCACGCATGGTGGATGCCCAGGCCCCGGGACTGGCCAGCCGGCTGGAACGCGCGCTGGGCGAGGGCGGACGCGACCTTGCCCAGCTGGCCGAACTTGGCGAGTGCCTGGGGCTGTTGCAGCTGCTCACCCAGGCGGTGCCCCGCATGGACACCTTCAGCGCAGCGCGCCAGGGCGACCTGCGCACTGCGCTGGGTTGGCCGATGGAGCGCGACGCGGTGCAGCGAGAGGGCGAGACCGTGCGCGATCGCTGGCACGTGCAGGGTCAACATGTGATTGAACAGCCAGGCAACTTGGTGGAGCGCCGCGTGTGGCTGCATGGCCTGGAAAGCGGGCGGGCCGCACTGCTGCAGGACTACAGCCACGGTGGGCGCGGTTGGGAGCAGCATTGGCGCAACGGCCATGTTCATGCGGGCAGTCTGCATTTTCACGCGGGCACGGTACCGCTGCGCGCGGTGCCGGGCGAGATGGAAGCGGGTCTGGACGCCGGTACGGCGCCGCCGCGCGAAGATACGCTGGACGCCGCCGCGCAGGCGTACGCCATCAACCCATGGCTGCCACAGGTGCCCATGCGCCTTGGTGAGGCGCATGTGGCACATGATGGCCGCAACGCCTGGGTGCAGCACGCCGAAGGCACTTTACCGCTTCGGCTTCCGACGATGCAGGGCTGGGCGCTGATGGCGTTTGCCGGTGGCCACCCGCTGTGCCTGATGGGCGAGTGGGACGGCCAGGCACTGCTGCCACTGACCGCATGGAACGCGACGGGCGAGCGCTGGGAAAGGAGCGGGGCATGAGCGAGGCATGGTTGAAGCCGGCGCTGCTGGGCATAGACCGCCCGCAGGCCATTCCCGCCGCAGGCGCGCTGGGCGAAGTGCTCGCCGCCGTGGCCACGCAGGAAGACGCCGCGCTGGGCTACAGCCAACAGGTGGGCGTCCTGGCCGCCTGCCGGCGCGCCGCCCTGCGCATGGCCGCGCCGGTGGCTTTGCCGCCGCCTGCGGAAGTCGATCCTCTGGTGCTGCCCACCGGCCACGCCTGGGCACCGCTGTTGAAGGGGCTATTCACCAGCGCACAGCCGTCGCCGTGGATGAAGCGCGCCCGTTACGAGGCCTGCTTGCAGTTGGCCGCACACAACCGGCACCTGCCAGTGGCGGTGCTGCCGCAGGCGTTGGAAGCCGGTGTCCGCCTGAGCGCGTTGCGCCCCGGCCTGCGCCCGGTGCTGGGTGTACGCGGCCGCTGGCTCGCGGCCTGCAATGCAGACTGGGCCTACGCGGCCGATGCAGTGGGCGAAGCGGAGGCACCGACGGACCTGGAGCAGGTGTGGAACGAAGGCGCGTTTGATGCGCGCCTGCTGGCCTTCCGGCAACTGCGTGCGCACGACGCCGAGGACGCCCGCGCGCGCTTGCAGGGCACGCTGAAAGACCTTTCCGCGCGCGAACGGGTGGACTTCGTCGCTGCGCTGCAGCCGCAGCTGAGCGAGGCCGACGCGCCGCTGCTGCAGCCGCTGTTGAAGGACCGCAGCCGCGAGGTGCGCATGCTGGTGGGTCCGATGCTGGCTCGGCTGCCGCCCACGCCGCACGCACAGTACGTGCAGGCGCAAATACTCAACTTGCTGCAGCACCAGCCCGGCGGGCTGCTGCGTCGTATGACCTGGAAGCTGGAAGCTCCCTCGGCGGCTGATGCCGGATGGGCCGAAGCCGCCATCGACGGCAAACGCCCCAACAACGATATGTTGGGTGAGCGTGCCTGGTGGCTCTATCAGCTGGCGCGCCAGCTGCCGTTGGCCTGGTGGTGCCATACCCTGGAAAAAGCGCCAGCGCAGGTGCTGGCCTGGGCTCGCAGCACGGACTGGTATGACGCGCTGTTGCGCGCCTGGCTGGAACGTGTGGACGCCAGCGAACCAGAATGGGTGGAAGCCCTCATTGGTGTGGAGCAGCGGCACATGAGCCTGGGCGATCTGCTGGCCATGCTCCCGCCGACGCAACGCGAACGGCACTGGCCCACCAGTGCGGCCGAACTTCAACAAAAACGCCTGTTCGGCGAAGTGTTGGACAGCACCGGCCTCGGCCAGACGCTCAGCGCGACTTACTCGCAGCAGCTGGCTGCCGGGCTGGGCGCGCTGTTTGGCGAAGAGTCCCTGCGCTACGACTACACCCTGCGCGACGCGCTGCTGGAACTGTTGGCCGTGCTTCACCCCTCCGTGCTGTCGCACGTGCAGGTGGCCGACGCACGGGCCGACGCCACCGAGGCCATGCACGACTGCGTGCAGCAGGCACGCCAACTTCTGGCCTTGCGTCAGGCGCTGCATTCCGCTTTCTGATCATCACGACCTTTCATTGGAGCCAACATGAGCACTGCCGTCCTGCGCCAGCACGCCGAACACCAATACGCAGAAGAGTTGGAAGAACTGCGCCGCCAGGACACCCGCCAGCGCCCGGCCAACTGGATGCTCTCGCCGTGGGCGGTGGTGACCTATCTACTGGGCGGCACGCTGGAAAACGGCTTTGTGGTCAGCCCCAAGTACATCGGCGAGCGTCGCCTGATGGAAGTGGCCGTGGCCACCATCGCCACCGACCGCGCCCTGTTGCTGTTCGGGGTGCCGGGCACGGCCAAGTCGTGGGTGTCCGAGCACATGACCGCGGCCATCAGCGGCGATTCCACCCTGCTGGTGCAGGGCACGGCCGGCACCAGCGAAGAGCAGATCCGCTACGGCTGGAACTACGCGCAGTTGTTGGCCCACGGCCCCAGCGAGAAGGCGCTGGTGCCCAGCCCGCTGATGAACGCCATGCGCCTGGGCAAGATCGCGCGCATCGAGGAACTCACCCGCATTCCGGCGGATGTGCAGGATGCGCTTATCACCGTGCTTTCCGAAAAGACCCTGCCCGTGCCGGAACTGGGCAGTGAAGTGCAGGCCGTGCGCGGCTTCAGCGTGATTGCCACGGCCAACAACCGCGACAAGGGCGTGAACGAACTTTCCAGCGCGCTCAAGCGCCGCTTCAACACGGTGATCCTGCCGGTGCCCTCCAGCGAGGAAGATGAAGTGGCGATCGTGGTCAAGCGCGTGGCCGAAATGGGTGTGGCGCTGGACCTGCCGGCCGAACCGCCGGCACTGCAGGAAGTCGCGCGGGTGGTACGGATTTTCCGCGAGCTGCGTAACGGCGTTACCGAAGACGGCAAGGCCAAGCTGAAGAGTCCCAGTGCCACGCTTTCGACCGCCGAGGTCATTTCGGTGATCAACAACGGCATGGCCCTGGCCGGCCACTTCGGCGATGGCGTGCTGCGCCCGGGCGACATGGCCGCCGGCATGATCGGTGCCATCGTCAAGGATCCGGTGCAGGACGCGCTGGTGTGGAAGGAATACCTGGAAACCGTGGTGAAGGAACGCGACGACTGGAAAGACCTGTACCGCGCGTTCCGCGATCACGTCTGAGCGGCCGGCGCCAATGAGCGAAGGCATCTCCCTTTTCGGCATCCGCCACCACGGCCCGGGCTGCGCGCGCAGCCTGCTGGCTGCGTTGGAGGCGCTGCAGCCGGACTGCGTGTTGATTGAAGGCCCGACGGGTACCGAGGCGTTGCTGCCGCACGTGTTGGAGGCGGGCATGCAGCCGCCGGTGGCGTTGCTTTCCTATAGCGTGGACGACCCGCAGCTGGCGGTGTTCCATCCCTATGCGCTGTACTCGCCGGAATGGCAGGCCATGAGCTGGGCGTTACGCAACGGCGTGCCGGTACGCTTCATGGACGTGCCCCCGGCGCTGACGCTGGAATGGCAGGCGCAGGCCCGCGCGGACCGCCTGGTACCGGAGGCCGCCGAAGCGCTGGACGCAGCGGATGAAACAGCGGTGCAGCCCCAAGGCGATGCCGGATCTGCCGCTGAAGAAGACGCCGAAGCCCGCCCGGCCGACCCACTGGACTGGCTGGCGCGGGCCGCCGGCCACGCCGACGGCGAGGCGTGGTGGAACTACATGGTGGAAGAGCGGGGCAACGGGCAGGGGCTGTTCGACGCCATTGCCGAGGCCATGGCAGCCGTGCGCGAGCACACACCGGAACACCCCGGTCTTCGCGGCGAGCACGAGGTGGTACGCGAGGCGCACATGCGCACCGCATTGCGCAGCGCCAGCAAGGAATTCGCGCGCGTTGCCGTCGTGTGCGGGGCCTGGCACGTGCCGGCGCTGCAGCCGGCCGCCCTGCGCGCCAACAGCACCACGGCAGACAACCGCCTGCTCAAGGGCATGCCCAAGCGCAAGACGCAGAGCACCTGGGTGCCGTGGACCTACCGCCACCTGAGTGCCGAAAGCGGATACGGTGCCGGCGTGGACGCGCCGGGCTGGTACGACCACCTGTGGCGCAACGCCGGCTCGCACGACCAGCGTACCGTGGGCTGGTATGCCCGCGTGGGCCGATTGCTGCGCGAGCACGGGCTGGATTGCTCCCCGGCCCATCTCATCGAAGCCACGCGCCTGGCCGACACCCTGGCCGCGCTTCGCGGCCATCCTTCGCCGGGGCTGGAAGACATTGCCGAAGCCAGTCGCGCCGTCATCTGCAATGGCGACGACGCGCCCATGCGGCTCATCCGCGAACGTCTCATGGTGGGCGACGCGCTGGGCCAGGTGCCCGAAAGCGTGCCGGTGGTACCGCTGCAGCGCGACCTGGAAGCCCAGCAGAAACGCCTGCGCCTGAAACCCGAGGCGCTGGAAAAAACGCTGGATCTGGACCTGCGCAAGGACAACGACCTGGCGCGAAGCCACTTGCTGCACCGCCTACGGCTGATCGGCATCGAATGGGGGAGGCTTGCGCGCACCGGGCATTCGGTGCGCGGCACCTTCCACGAAGTCTGGCAGTTGGCGTGGCAGCCGCACTTCCTGGTGGATCTGGTGGAGGCCAGCCGCCACGGGCAGACCCTGCTGGACGCCGCTTCCAGCAAGGCCATCGCGCAGGCGCGCAAGGCCGAAGCGCTGCCGGAACTTTCCGGACTGGTGGACCAGGTGCTGCTGGCCGATCTGCCGCAGGCGGTGCGCGCCATTGCCGCCGAGCTGGAGGCGCGCGCAGCCACGGATGCCGATCCGCTGGCCCTGCTTGGCGCACTGCCGCCGCTGGCCAACATCCACCGCTACGGCAACGTGCGGCAGACCGAGGGCGTGCAGGTGGCGCACCTGTTCGACAGCATGCTGGAACGTGCGGTCATCGGCCTGACCCTGGCCCTTTCCAGCTTGGACGAAGCGCGCGCCGAACAGGCCCGCACCGTGGTGCTGGATGCCGACCGCGCCATTGGCCTGCGTGACGACGCAGGCGGCAGTGCCGGGTGGCAGCATGCATTGCAGCGGGTGGCGCTCTCGTCTTCGTGCAGCGCGCTGCTGCGCGGCGTCGCGCTGCGGCTGCTGTTCGACACGCAGGCGGTGGCGGCCGACACGGTGCACGTGCAGCTGCAGCAACAGCTTTCGCCAGGTGCCGAGCCACTGCAAGCCGCGCAGTGGCTGGATGGCTTCCTCAACCGAAACGCCACCGTGCTGCTGCACGATGATGCGGTGTGGCGGATGATCGACGAATGGGTGGTGGCGCTGGACGAGGCGCAGCTGGTGCGCGTGCTGCCGCTGGTGCGGCGGACCTTTGCCGCCTTCGAGGCCGCCGATCGCCGTGACCTGGGCACCCGTGTGAAGCGGGCCCCGGTGCAGAAACCCGCGGCCGTGCTGGCCCCGGACTGGAACGTGGCACGCGCCGAACGCGCGTTGCCGATGCTGCGCGAACTGCTCGGGCTGCCCGCATGACCGATACCACCGAAGCACTGGACACCCCCACCTCGCGCGAGCAGCGCTGGCGATTGATTCTGGGCCAGGAGGCCGATCGCAGCTGCGGCGCGTTGCCCAAGAACCTGCAGGGCATCGACCAGGCCCTGGCCGCGCTGTACGAACCTGATGGCCCCGGCGGCCTGGGTCGCCGCGGCGGGCGCGGGGCGTCTTCCCCGAATGTGGCCCGCTGGCTGGGCGACATCCGCCGTTATTTCCCGTCATCCGTGGTCCAGGTGATGCAGCGCGACGCCCTGCAGCGGCTGGATCTCACCCAGATGCTGCTGGAAAAGGAAATGCTGGAGCAGGTGCAGCCCGACGTGCACATGGTGGCCAACCTGATCGGCCTGAGCCGGGTGATTCCGGCAGAGACCAAGGACACCGCACGCATGGTGGTGCGCAAGGTGGTGGACGACCTGCTGCGCCAGCTCGAGGAGCCCATGCGCTCCGCAGTGACCGGCGCACTGGACCGCGCCCGCCGCAACCGCCGCCCGCGCCTGGCCGAGATCGACTGGCACCGCACCATCCGCAGCAACCTGCGCCACTGGCAGCCGGAACTGCGCACCGTGGTGCCGCAGGAGTTGGTCGGCTATGGCCGCAAGGCAAGAAAGCCGCAGCGGGAAGTGCTGCTGTGCATCGACCAGAGCGGTTCCATGGCGGCATCGGTGGTGTATTCGAGCATCTTCGGCGCGGTGATGGCCTCGTTGCCGGCGGTGGCCACGCGTCTGGTGGTGTTCGACACCGAAGTGGTGGACATGAGCGAACAGCTGGACGACCCGGTGGATCTGCTGTTCGGCGTGCAGCTGGGCGGCGGCACCGACATCCACCGCGCGGTGAGCTACTGCCAGGGCATCATCCGTGAACCGCACAACGCCATCCTGGTGCTCATCTCCGACCTGTACGAGGGCGGGGTGGAAGACAACCTGCTGGCCCGCGCCCGCGAGCTGCTGGAGGCCGGCGTGCAGTTCATCGTGCTGCTGGCACTCAGCGACGAAGGCGCGCCGTCCTACGATCGAAGCTTGGCCGGCAAGCTGGCGGCACTGGGCGTACCGTCGTTCGCCTGCACGCCGGACGCATTCCCGGGGCTGATGGCCGCTGCGATCCGCCGCGACGACATCAACCAATGGGCAGGCGGGCAGGGGCTGTTGACGACGCGTTGAGCGTCTACGCTGGATCGCGCAGCAATGCATGGCGGACAGACGGGGCAGGGCAGCGCGAACGCAGTGCGACTAGGGAGCGTTATCAGGGGTAACGAGGACGCGCGAACTGAGCCACGGTGGGAAGTCCGGAAACGCGATCGGAAGTGCACGGTGAGTATTTCTGTTCCTCAACGTCCCCGAGGCCAGGCTGATTGGACGCGATATTCCAGCCGAGATCCTTCCGTCAGGGCACCTGACGACGATCATCACCCCTGGGCAGATAGGATGCCTCGCTCGTCGGTTCCAACTGACATTTTGGCTCGGCAAACGTGCCAGACACCCAGCCGGTTCGGGCCAGACTTACGAAGCGCCTTCAGTATGCTCGGACTGCGGCGGAAGCTGAGTCAGCGCTGAGGCGTTCGTCGTGTAGTCCTTCGCCGACCGCGGCGCTTCCTCAGCCTGTCACGGAATGATTCGGTTCCTCGAAGCCATCCTCTGTGGACTGAGCCCGTGGTGGCCCCCTCCACTGAGCTATCGCCTCGCGACCTTGGATGCGTGCGTGATGTGGGAATCAGGAGAGCAAAAGACGGCATTCAATTGCCTCCGTCCCCTACGCGCTGCTCAGAAGCCCCTGACCAACTGTAACCATGCCCGTGCGGAGCTGCGCTTGCCGAGCAATGTGGGTGTGGCGCCCACCGATGTGGCCAGTTGCACTTGCGCCTGCCAATGGCGTGTGCCGACCCAGCTGAAGCCGATGCCGACGCCATCGAGGTCGAATTGATTGCGGCCGGCGATCCACGGGTCGGCATTGACGCGCAGGCTGCCATGGTCGACAAACAGGCTGCCCTCGCAGCGGCCGGCGCAGTCGAACGGCAGATGGTGGCGTAGCTCTACTGTGCCCAGCCAGCCGCTGGCGCCGGCGATGCTGGAGACGTCGTATCCGCGCACGCTGTTCGACCCGCCCAGCAGGAACTGCTCGGAGGAGTCGAGGTTGCGGTTGCTGTGCTGGCCGCTGAGGCTCACATACACGCGGGTAGCGGCACTGAGGTTCTGCAGGCGGGCGAGGCTGGCGTTCCAATGGGTGTAGCCACCTTGTGTGCGTGCGGTGGCAGCGTCGGCGGCCGCTGCCGCGGCGTTGGCGAAGCCGAGCCGGCCGTGGCCGAGGCCGAGGCTGGCGCTGGTCAGCCCGCCGCCGCCCCAGTCGTCGCCGTGCTGGCTGACGACGCTGGCTGTCCAGTGATTGCTGTGGCGGTCGTTGCGCAGGGCGGTGCTGTCGATGCGGTCGCGCAGTTGCTTGCGGTCGAACTGCAAACGGACGTCCAGTCGGCTGTCGTGCGTGCGCACCAGCGGCTGCGACAGCCAGGCACTGGAAACCCCGGCGGTACCGTGTGCATCCAGCGCATCGAGCGGACCACCCAGCGCATAGGCCAGCATCGAATACGCCGCGCCGAGCCGGGTGCCACGCCCGTTCAGGGTGAACTGGTAACCCAGCCGGCCGTAGCGCAGGCCGCGGCCGGAGGTGAGCGTACCCAGGCTGAGCTGGTCGCCGTGGCGCATCGGATTGTTGATGTCTAGATAGGCTCCCACGCGCAGGCGGCCGGTGTAGCGGCTGCCTGCGGTGTCGGCGACCAGCTGGCCTTGCAGAGATGGTTCGGCGTCGGCCTGCACGGCAAGGGTCGAGGTGCCCGGTTCTGTACCGGGGCGCAGCGTGGCGTGGGCTTCCACGCCGGGCAGGTCGCCGAGCAGCAGCAAGCGGGTATACAGCGTGGACTCGGTGACGACTTCGCCGGAGTGCAACGGCGCCAGCGTGGCGCGCAGCAGGCCGTCGCCGATGCGGCTTTGGTTGGCCAGTTCGACCTGGTCGTAGCGCGCCTCGACCACCTGCAGGCGCACCGTGCCGCCGCTCAAGGTTTGCGCCGGTACCAGTGCGCGGGCCAGCGGGTAGCCGTGCGCGTGGTAGTAGTCGGTGATCCGCTGCGCCAGCGCGTTGAGCTGGGTCAGGGTCTGCGTTTTCCCTTCGCCGTCGGCGACCAGCGCATGCAGGGTTGCGTTGTCGAAGATGGTGTTGCCTTCCACCAGCAGGTGCGTCACCGCGAACGGGGTGGCGTCTTCAGTGGTGTTGCTGGTCGGCGACTCGATCACCAGGCCGGGTGCGGCGACGGGTTTCTCCAGCGGCTTCGGCGGCACTTGCTGCAGGATCTGGCCGCTGTTGGGGATCGTCTGCGCTCGCGTGGCCAGCGGCAGGGCGAAGCAGGCCAGTGCAAGCGGGGCGAAGCGAAAGCGGAACGGTGACGGCATACGGTGATCCTTGCGCGGGGCGCGGGATGTGCGGGTTGCGTGATTCACGGCAGACGAACTCCACCGTTGACGATGCGCACATCCGGGGCATACGGCGCGTGGGCAGCATCGGTGTCCTCGGGGGATTGCTGCAGCCCGGCGACGGTGCTGACGACAAGGCGTGGCGCGCTGCCATCGATCACATGTAGCGCGGCGGCGTTGCCTGGTGCCTGCTCAAACAGATAGTTGAGTGCGGACAAGCCGCTGCCGTCGATGGCGTACGGCCCGGCCGGGCTGGCCGCGGTGGCTGGCGTCTGCCATGTCAGCGTGCCGTCGGTGGCATCGGCCAAGGTATCGCCACCGACCAGCCCGGTTACGGCACCGCTCAAATCACCCGGCATCTGTCCGATCTTGAAGTGGGCGGTATCCGCGCGGTATGTCAACGTCGCGGGCGTGACATCGGCGGTCGTGGTCGCGCTGGTGTTGTAGCTGTAGTTATTCGCGTCGCTGCCGCTGGCCGTGATACCGAAGACGCTGACGGTTTTTCCGGTACCGACATTCTTGTTGAGGAAGTTGCCGGTACCGGTGAAGTTCACCGTATCGCCGGACAGCACGCCGGCACTTGCCAGCGTGACCGCATCGACCGTGCTGCCGTCGTAGACGCGGCTGGTACCGGTGGCATCGACGGTGATGCCGAGCTGGCTGATGTCGGCCGTCGTGTTCGCGGTGGTGTTGTAGCTGTAATTGCCCGCATCGGCACCGCTGGCGGTGATGCCGCTGACGGTGACGGCCTTGTTGCTGCCAGCGTTCTTGTCGGCGAAGGCCGCCGAGGCGTTGCCGAAGGTGACAGCGTCGCCCGCCACCAGGCCAGTTGTGCCCAGTGCTGCGATCGTCGCGGCCGTGCTGCCGTCGTAGACCTTGTCCATACCGATCGCGTCGACCGTGATCGTCTTGGCGGCAATGTCGGCTGTCGTGTTCGCAGTGGTGTTGTAGCTATAGTTACCCGCATCGGCACCGCTGGCGGCGATGCCGCTCACGCCGACCGCCCTCGCCGTACCGACATTCTTGTTGAGGAAGTTGCCGGTACCGGTGAAGTTCACCGTATCGCCGGACAGCACGCCGGCACTTGCCAGCGTGACCGCATCGGCCGTGCTGCCGTCGTAGACGCGGCTGGTACCGGTGGCATCGACGATGATGCCGAGTTGGCTGATGTCGGCCGTCGTGTTCGCGGCGGTGTTGTAGCTGTAGTTGCCCGCATCGGCACCGCTGGCGGTGATGCCGCTGACGGTGACGGCCTTGTTGCTGCCGGCGTTCTTGTCGGCGAAGGCACCGGTGCCGTTGAAGCCCACCGTGTCACCGACGAGGATGCCGGTGCTGACCAGTTTTACCGCATCGGCGCTGGTGCCGTCGTAGACGCGATTGGTACCGGTGGCACCGACGGTGATGCTCCGCGCGGTGATGGTGCTGCTGCTGTTGTCGACGTAGGTGACGGCATAGTTGCCGCCGCTGTTGCCGTCGCTCACGGTGACGCCGTTGATGGTCACGTGCTTGCCGATGCCGACGTTCTTGTCGGTGAAGGCGAAATTGCCGCCGCCGAGGGTGTCGCTGCCGAACAGCGTGCCGCCGCTCACTACCGCTGTGCCGATCGCGCTCAGCCCGCCATCGTAGGTTTTGCTGACGTTGCTGCTGCTGACCGTCAGCGCGGCCTGACCCACCGAGAGGCTGCCATTCCTGTAAGCGATGGCGTAGTTGCCAGCGGTGAGGCCGTCAGGTGTGATTGTGTAGCCGCCCGCGTTGGTGGCGCCTTGCGCGTCGCCGGCATAGCCCAGCGCGCCGCCGAGTACCGAGGTGGTCTCGCCGTTGACAAAGCCGCTGTAGGTGACGCCGTGGCCGCCCGTGTAGGCGAGGCCGTTGTAGGTCTTGCTGTCGTCATTGGCGGTGACCGTCAGCGCGGCCTGGCCCACTGTGAGGCTGCCATTCCTGTAAGCGATGGCGTAGTTGCCAGCGGTGAGGCCGTCAGGCGTGATCGTGTAGCCGCCCGCGTTGGTAGCACCTTGCGCATCGCCGACATAGCCCAGCGCGCCGCCGAGTACCGAGGTGGTCTCGCCGTTGACAAAGCCGCTGTAGGTGACGCCGTGGCCGCCCGTGTAGGCGAGGCCGTTGTAGGTCTTGCTGTCGTCATTGGCGGTGACCATCAGCGCGGCCTGACCCACTGTGAGGCTGCCATTCCTGTAAGTGATGGCGTAGTTGCCAGCGGTGAGGCCGTCGGGGGTGATCGTGTAGCCGCCCGCGTTGGTGGCGCCTTGCGCATCGCCGGCATAGCCCAGCGCGCCGCCGAGTACCGAGGTAGTCTCGCCGTTGACAAAGCCGCTGTAGGTGACGCCGTGGCCGCCCGTGTAGGCGAGGCCGTTGTAGGTCTTGCTATCGTCATTGGCGGTGACCGTCAGCGCGGCCTGACCCACCGTGAGGCTGCCATTCCTGTAAGTGATGGCGTAGTTGCCCGTGTTGAAGCTACCGCCGGTAGCTGCGTTCGACGTGATGGTGTACGGGCCGCCAGTGACGCCGGCGCTTGCCGCAGCACCGGCGCTGGTGAGCGCGACATCGCCGATGGTTTCGCCGTTCTGCAGGCCGCTGGCCGTGAACTCGTTGCCTGCAAACGTGAGCGTGTCACCGTAGGTCTTGCTGGCGTTATTCGCCGTGATTGTCAGGATGGCCTGGTTCACCGTCAGTGCGGCGGCGTTACCTGTCGCTTGCGCGAACGTGTAGTTGCCGTAATTCGCGGTCAGGCCGCTGCCGTCGATGGCGTAGTTGCCGACGTTGCTGATGGCTGTGGCACCGGTAGCGAAACTGGCGGTGCCGGTGGTGGCGTTGGCCAGGGTCTGGCCGTTGACGAAGCCGGTCACCGTGCCGGTCAACCCGCTCGGCGTGTTGCCGTAAGTCGTAGTGGCGGTATCGGCCAGATAAGTCAGGAGGGCCGGATTCACCGTGAGTGCGGCGGCGTTACCTGCCGCTTGTGCGAACGTGTAGTTGCCGTAGTTCGCAGTCAGACCGCTGCCGTCGATGGCGTAGTTGCCGACGTTGCTGGTGGCTGTGGCACCGGCAGCGAAACTGGCGGTGCCGGTGGTGGCGTTGGCCAGGGTCTGGCCGTTGACGAAGCCGGTCACCGTGCCGGTCAACCCGTTTGGCGTGTTGCCGTAAGTCGTAGTGGCGGTATCAGCCACATAAGTCAGGAGGGCCGGATTCACCGTGAGTGCGGCGGCGTTACCCGCCGCTTGTGCGAACGTGTAGTTGCCGTAGTTCGCGGTCAGGCCGCTGCCGTCGATGGCGTAGTTGCCGACGTTGCTGGTGGCTGTGGCACCGGTGGTGAAACCGACGGTACCGGTCGTGGCGTTGGCCAGGGTCTGGCCGTTGACGAAGCCGGTCACCGTGCCGGTCAACCCTGTCGGCGTGCCGCCGTAGGTGGTAGTTGCGGTATTGGCCAGATAGGTCAGGGTGGCTGGGGCGATGGTCAGCGTGCCGGGCGTGAAAGCGATGTCGTAACCCATCTGGCCGGAATACAGGTCGCTAGTCAGCGCGTAGCTGCCGGCATTGGTCGCCGGGGTGCTGGTTCTGGCGTTGGCGTCGCCCAGAATCAGGCTCGCATCCACACTGCTCGCTGGCCGCCAGTGGCTCGGCGTCAGCGTGCCGAGGATCGAGCTGCTGCTGCCAGCAAAGGCGGTGCCGTTGTAGAACGTGCCGATATTCACGGTGAAGACCGCCAGGCCCGTCATGAAGGTACGCAACAACGGCGCGGTGTCACCCGCGTAGATCCGCCAGGCCGCGGAGCTGCCGCCGACGGCACTGATATCCGTGCCCCAGGCCGCAAAACTGGCCGGGTCCATCATCTGTGCGGTGGTGAGGCCGGTGCCGCCGCCGTCACTGGTGGATTGGCCTGTGGTTTCCGTGTCCCAGTAACTGCCGATGATGGTGCCTGCGGCGTAGAAACCGACCAGACCACCGACATAGTTGTTGCCGCTGACCGCCCCGGTGGCGTAGGTGTTTGTGATCGTGCCGCCCGGTTCGTTGGAGCCAACCAAGCCGCCGACGTAGTTGCCGCCGCTGTACAGGATGCCGTTGACCTCCCCGGTGGCATAGGCGTTCGTGATCGCGCCGAGGTTGCTTCCGACCAGACCCCCGACATAGTTGCTGCCTCTGACCGGCCCGGTGGCATAGGTGTTGGTGATCGTGCCGCCCGCTTCGTTGAAGCCAACCAAGCCGCCGACGTAGTCGCGTTCGTCGGAGGTGAAGCCGTTGACCATCCCGGCGACATAGGTGTTTGTGATCGTGCCGCCGTTGTCTCCGACCAGGCCGCCCACGTAACTCTGCCCTGCAACCGACCCGCCGAGCAGACCGAGATTGCGGATCGCGCTGCCGTTGCCGGTGACGCCGAACAGGCCGACGTAATCGGTGTTCGGCCAATTGATGGTCAGGTTGTTGATGGTGTGACCAAGGCCATCGAAGACGCCGGTGAACGCTGCGCCTGAGGCGCCAATCGGCCTGAAGCCGTTGTAGGCAAAGATGGGCCGGCCTTGGGCGTCCAACTCGAGGCCAACCCACCCGATCGAGGCGCTGGCGTCGATGTCGTTGCCCAGCACATAACGGCCGGCGAGGCCGGTGTTCACGCCCTGCAACTGGTTCAGATCCTGGATGACGGTGTAGAGGTTGGGCCGGTTGCTGGGCGTCACGGTGCCTGTGGGCAAGTCGTTGGTGTTGAATACCTGATTGCCGGACATGCCCAGCAGGTATGGCGTTGTCTGGTTGCCGACGTTGCCCCACCTGGCGGCCGTGAAACCTCCGGGCAGCGCTGCGATCAGTGCCTTGGTAGTCAGGCCGGTACCGCCGCTGCTGGTGGACTGACCGGTGGTTTCCGTGTCCCAGTAGCTGTTGGTGATCGTGCCGGCATTATTGAACCCAACGAGACCGCCGACGTTGCTGCCGGTGCCGCTGACCGCACCAGTGGCATAGACTTGGCTGATCGTGGTGCCGGATACGTTGTTCCCGACCAAGCCGCCGACATAGTTGCTGCCACTGACTGCGCCGGTCGCATAGGCTTGGTTGATCGCGCCGCTGATGTTGTATCCGACCAGACCGCCGACGTCTTTGCTGCCGCTGACCGTACCGGTCGCATAGGCTTGGCTGATCGGGCCGCCGTCGTTGATCCCGATCAGGCCGCCGACCTCACCGCCGCTGCTGCTGACCGTACCGGTCGCATAGGCTTGGCTGATCGAGCCGTGGTTGTTGTACCCGATCAGGCCACCGACAGTGGCCACGCCGCTGACCGCACTGCTGGCATAGACTTGGCTGATCCGGCCGCTGCTGTCGTTGTATCCGACCAGGCCACCGATGTCGGCACCGCCGCCGGAGCCGACGTCGGCACCGCCGGGATTGCCGTTGATCGCACCGGTGGCGTAGGCCTGGCTGATCGTGCCGTAGTTGTACCCGACCAGGCCGCCTACGTTGCTTTGCCCCTGGATCGACACGCCAAGCAGGCCGATGTTACGGATCGTCGTTGTGGTGTAGGTGTAACCGAACAGGCCGACGTTGTTGGAGCCGGGCCGGTTGATGGTGAGGCCACTGATGGTGTGGCCGAGGCCGTCGAAGGTACCGGTGAACATCTTGGAATCGGTGGCGTTGAACCTGTGGCCGATCGGCACGAAGCCGGAGCCGATGGCAGAGCCGAAGGCGGAATCTCCCCAGTTGGCCGTGGCGCTGGCGTCGATATTGGCACCTAGCGCGAAATAGCAAAAACAGTTGAGGGCGCCGCTGATGCCTTGCAGGTCCGTTCCGGACGTGCTGCCGGGGGCGCCCAACGTCGTGATGATGGTGTACGACTGGCCGTTGATTTTCAGCGTGTTGCTGCCGCCGGTGAAATCCACCCGGCCGCTCTGGCCCGGCATGGTACTGACCATGTTGACATTGACGGTGCCGCCGCCAATCGCCGCATCGCCGCCGTTGGCGGTGCTCGTGTTCAGCGCGAGGCCGGCGCTGCCGCTGGCCGTCATCACGGCGTTGATATCGACATCGTGGGCGGCGGTGAGCGTGAGCGTGTTGGCGCCCCAGTTCACTACATCATTGACGTAGATGTCGCCGCTGCCGCTGGCGTTGGCGCCTTGGCTGGACTGAATGGTGACATTGCCACCACCAAGCTGGCTGCCCAAGGTGCTACCGCTTATGTCGCCACCGCTGAAGGCGATGGTGAAATCGTGCGGATCGATCAGCCAGGTGCCGGCGTTGCCCATGGCGGCCAGGGTGGTGATCTTTGCGCCGTCGGCCACCTGCACATGCGCCGCCGAGGTTTCGACAAAGCCGCCGTCGCCGCCATTCGGCGCGCTGGCGTCCAGCGTGCCGTCCACCTGCGTGGTACCTGCTTCCATGCCGCCGAGCAGCACGATCCTGCCGGCGCGGTTTTCGACCGTCCGCGCCTGGATCGTGCCGCTGTTGTTGACCACGCTGGCTAGCAACGAGTCCTTCGCGCCGGCGCTCATCAGCACCTGGCCGCCGTCTGCGACGATCAGCTGCTTGTTCTCGGCCAGCGCGTTCAAGGTGCTGGCGTCGATCTGCATGTCGAGCAGGTGGTTGCCGTCGAAACTCAAGGTGACCGCGCTGCCGCCGGCCAGCGCCACGCTGCCGGCAGGCGCGTGGATCGCACCCTGGTTGGACACCGCGTGGCCGAGCAGGGCCACGTAGCCGCCGGGCGCAGCGGTGATCGTGCCGAGGTTGGTCACGCGGCCGACGCTTGCGCCGGTAAAGTGCAACGTGCCGCGACCCAACTGGCTGTCGCTGACGTCGAGCGTGCTGGCGACCAGGCCGCCCGCGTTGACCTGCGCGCCTTGTCCAAACAGCACGCCGTTGGGATTGATCAAGAACACCTGGCCGTTCGCGTTCAGGTGGCCGAGGATCACGCTGCCGTTGGGGTCGGCGATGCGGTTGACGGCGATGGACTGCGCGTTCGGCTGCAGGAAATTGACCGTGTCCTGCGCGCCGATGTTGAAGTTCAGCCAGCTCAGTGACAGGTTCTGGCTGTTCTGCTGGATGGTGGTGAGGTGATCGCCGTAGTCGATACGGCCGCTGCCGGCGGTGACCTGACCGCCGGTGGGGTGGGTCGAGGATGCCGTCGACGCGGTGACCGTCGGCGCGAGCGTCGGACGAGCGGCGGCGATGGCCGCCGCCGGACGGGCGGCATCCATCGCCGTAACGCCGGTTGGCGCGGTAGCGAGGGCCAGCATCGGCAGGCTCAGGGGCAGCGCAGCCCACCCGGCCGGGCGCGTGCGGCGCGATGTCGAGGTACCCCCGGCCTTGCCGCGACCGCGGGCGAGTTCGGAAACGACCAGCCAGGTGCGACGGACCTGGCTCCAGACCAGCCGGTAGATGTGATTCATGCGATTCCCCTGTGGTGCAACGCAGATTTCCCCGGGGCAAGCTTCTCTTGGACAGGCTCGATGACCGGGTTGGTTAGCTGGGAATTTTGCGCGCGAACGCACAGGCGACTTGATCGGCTGTCTCAGTTGGGAAGGGGAGGTTGGGGGGGAATGACGACATGGGGAACGAGGTTTTCGTTGGCAAGACGGCAGGCGATAGCGAGTCGATACGCCGGGCCTGGCGCTGGTTCGATGCGCCAGCAAGCCTCAGGGCCAGCATGGGAGGGTGTTGCGGCATGCCACGACAGGCGGCGACAGGCGGGGATAAAAGCGGGCGCGCGTCCTGTAGCATGAGCGCGCGGACGGGGGCCCGGGATGACCAGCAACAGCACAAGCCATGTCGAGGTCGAGGCAAGCGCTCGCGCGCCGATCCACCACCACTTCAGCACACGCGACGTCGCACGAACGCAGCAACTGGTGGCGTGGCGTGATCGAACCTCCTCTTTTCTCGATATAGCGGTGTCGCACGCACAGGTGGCTGACGGGTTTCGCGCCACGCTCGACCATTATCTGGTCGATGGCATGAGGTTTCTCCACGCCAGCACCGACCCGATCACGCAGACCCGCACGGCGCCAAAAATTTCCACGGACACCATGCGCGATTATGTTTTTCACGTGCTGCTGGTGGGGGGCGGCGGCGTCGAAACCACAACCGGTCTGTATCCACGGCGCAAGGCGCTGCAATCCCGACCAGGCATCCTGGCGCTGGACATGGGCCAGACGATGCGCATGGAGCGGGAGTGCAGGAGCCAGGTCATGGCCTTGTTCCTGCCGCGCGCACTGGTGGAATCGGTGCTGCCCGATGCGGAATCGCTGCATGGCCGCGTGATCGACTACGCATCGCCGTGCGCGCGCATGTTTCTCGGCGAACTGGAGGCGCTTTCCAGCAGCATCGATACGATGAGCGTGGCTGAAGCCCGCTCGATGATGGCCACATGCGCGCACCTGATCGTCGGGGCCTTCGCCAAACAGTGCGGCCTGAGTGGCGACGCGCGCGCCGCGATCCGCGCTGCGGTATTCGGGAGGGTACGGCGGCATGTCGAGCACCACTTGCACGAGCCGGAACTATCGCTGGAGAGCATCGTCGATGCATCGCAGCTGTCCCGCGCCGCGCTGTATCGCCTGTTCGAGCACGAAGGCGGCCTGGCCACCTACATCCGCAATCGCCGGTTGCGCGAGGCCGCGGACGAACTCATCCGATTCCCGAAGGCGCCGGTCGTGGAGATCGCTTACGGCCTGGGATTCAGGAGTGCGGCGGATTTCAACCACGCGTTCCGCCGCGCGTATGACATGCCGCCCCGGGACTTCCGCGCCCTGGCCCGTTCGCGCGAAAGCCGGGCATCAGGCCAGAAGTCCGTCGCTTCCATCACGCCGTGAATGGCAAGAACCGACACTTGCAGACCGCTGGACATGCGTCGCCTCACCGCTTGGAGATGCAGATTCGGCGCAGCGCCAGAATTGCCCGGCGAAATGTGCGGGGAGGGGCGGGAGCTTGGATTGGGTGATTATGCATGTTTATCGGGGGTAGGGCAGATGTACGCTTCTGGCCGGAAGCGGATTCGCCAACTTGGACAGCGGGTCCGGTTGTACCTCAGCTTGTTAAGCGGATCCAGCCATCATAAGATTGAGTCGCATCAAGGGGATAGGCCGTCACACGGTGCGCTGCGGATAAACCGGACTCAAGGGTCCGGCTGTTAGGTAGTTAAGCTTATGAGGGAGTCTCTGAGTGCTGCCATCACAAATTTCCGCCCTAGCCGAATCGATCGCATGGATGCTTTGTTCTCATGCAGCCCACGGCATATCTACTGATTCGTTGAAGGGCATCGGTGAAATCACCCTTCGAGACGCTTTGGTAGTTGCCGCTGCGTCAATCGGCGCAAAACAGAAAAGAGCGTGGCTGCTGAGCCGCGAAATTGAGCCAGACGAATGGTCGGATGCTGCCGTTGACCTAATTATTTATCGCGTATCAGCGGCCGCTGAAACCTTAGTAGGCGGCACGGAACTGAAATGGTGGCGGCAAGCTGACATTAGAAACAGTAGCAACCGGCGAACACACCTTGTGAAAGATTTTGTTCGTGCAGCTGCGCTCTACAACATGAGCGAATCTTTCGCGTTCGTCGCCCTTCTGTCTACCAAGGACTCATGGGTCGCTACGACCGATACGCGAGGTGGCGACAAACCAGTTATGGACAAAATCAAATCAACTGGGTCAGAGCTTTGGAGCTTGAACCAGCTCAGTGCCTGCCCTTCTGTAAGGGCAACGGTGAAGGCACTCCAAGGCAAAGTGCCAATCGCAAGTTCATTTCGCACAAAACTGGCTGCGTCTTGCTCACTATCAGACACGCATGGGTCGTTGTGCAGCGCAAGAGTCTGGGAAGTATCGAAGGTTAGAAATAGTCACTGGATTGAGGACCCGAACGAGCTAGCCAAATATACGGCATCCGCCTAACAGTTCGTTCAAGCCGAGCCCGCTTCGCGGTCTCACTCACTGGACGCAGGCTGGCTTAACTCAGGGCGCTCAGTGCCCGCTGCCGGCCGAAAGTAAACATCGGGGGCAGGGATTAGGGAGATTTATCGAGGGTGGGGAGGGTGGTTTCAGACCCAAAGCAGATGCCAGACACTCGCCATAGCACTGAGTAGCTCATTTCCGGTTAAATTCTATCTTTACACCCGAAGGGCCGGGTATCGTGACTATTGCTCAGAGCGCCGAGTCATTAAAGAAAAAACTTCAAGAAGGCCTAATGCTCGATCAGTCCTTCATGGAGTTGTACAGGTTCATCGATGCCTCTCCGAACGGCAAATTCGGGTGGGTCGGTCTGGTCGAGAGCAGCCCCGTAGACGGGCCCGAATCAGATGCCCAGATCGCAACTTGGCGTCAGGAATTGCGGGAATGCTTGGCGGCTAGCAAGCCGTTCAACCCGCTGCCAGTCGCTGACCTCGACAAGGCGCTGGAAGACATAATTCGTACCGGGCAGGTATCTCGTGAAAATTCAAGGGATCTGGTCATTGCACTCCGCGTGCTCGATTCCGCGTTCCGCGGCGTGCATTTGGGCGAGGTTTTCCATGCGCACGACAACGAGATGCTGGTGGCGCTTCGGACACGGCTACAGCAGGGTAATCCCTTGTTCTCGTCGGGCGACTTGCATGCGTTCCCCAAGCCGCGGCGCCTAGCCGATCCCGTGTTGAGGGGGCAGGAATATCTATCGGATCTGCTGGATGTCCTGACCGTCGTCCAGTTGCCGCCCAGTTTCGAGATCGCCTATGAGCCCATGCTGGACGTGCCCAGGCGGCGCATGGAGGGCGTGCGCTCCATCGGCATCATTCCGACCGTGCACGGGTTTTCTGAACTCGCCTGGCATCAGGTAGGACAGTATCGATACAGCGTTTCCGAACATCTTGAAGCCATGGCCACGCTGCAAGCGCGCTTGCAGGCAGCGCTGGACCTTCTGCTGGCCCGGGGCATTGATCTCCTTCTGCTACCGGAACTAGTTTCGGGTCCCGAACTGCATGCCTCGCTGATGGCTCTTTTACGGCAGCGTACCGCCGCAGGCGGTCCGATGCCATTGCTCGTACTGGCCGGAACTCGGATGTCGCCAGTGGGTGGCCTGACGCGCAACCGCGCGACGATCCTGGATCCGGACGGCGAGCAACTCTGGTGCCAGGACAAGATGCACGCCTACCGCTTCACTCAGGCCGAGCAGGCGAAAGCCGGTTACCCTCTGGGCAACCTCGAGCTGGCCGACAGAACCGAGGCGATCGACATCGAGCCGCGCAAATTGGTTGTCGCGGACCTGACTGCTTCTCTGCGCCTGATTGTGCTGACCTGCGAAGACTTTGTCGCGCACCAGCCCTACCCACAAGTAATCTCAGGCATGTGTGCGACCACCCTCTTGGTTCCCATCATGAGCGGGGGACGGGCTTCCGCCGCCGCCCAAGCGTGGATTACCGACGCTGCGATGAAGTTCGTCCGCCACCCCGGAGCGACAAGCATCGTGGCCAATTCCGCCGCCCTGGTCACATGGGAAAAAACCCCTGACGAGTGGTGGCATTTCGGCGAAATTCGCTCGGCGCCCCGGGTCGACGTGACTTGGGAGGGGCTAGCCCCTGACGGGTTAGGGGAGCCTATCGCCTGGTTGGCGACGCTTGATCGCAAGGTTTAAGTGTGCATACAATTGTTGACAATTGTTAAGGCGCTCTATGCGGCTCAAATCCGAAGTACTCGCGGAACTGCTCGAGCCGACGCTCTTTGGCTTGCAGCGCCCCGACGGGGAGCGCATCGGTAAACTGCTTGGCCAAGCGCGAGCCGCGTTGCTGCGCGCATCCGACACGCTCCAGATGGAAGGACGAGAGCCGGATCGCATCTCCTATGAGTTGGGTGTGGCGACCACCTTTACCCAACTCCTCGCCACCGCAGACCAGCGCCAGTATTTGAATGACGCCGTCGCGCGAGTGAAGGACATCAAGGATGGCGTGCAGACCCTTCACGAAATCGCCTTGATCGGACGATCGGCCCCGGAGCCGACCCAACGGGAACTGGCGGCACTGTTGAATGCCGACCGAGGTAATTTCAATCGCCGGATAACCCTTCTAGAGCAACTCGGCGTGGTGGAATCGCGGCGAAGCGGCCAATCGCGCGTCTACGCCATGACGGATCTGGGCCTGGATGTTCTGGGCGAATTGCAGCCCGGCTGGCGAGCGGTGCATCCGTCGCGCAGCGAAATGATGCGAACCGAAGCCGAAACCAAGCGGGTGGCGAGCGAGATCGCCACGACGATCATCCGTGGATGCGAGTTCAATGCAGGGAGGAGCGCAACGATCGTCACACCGGTGGCTTCTTTTGCATTGCACTCGGAACCGGCGGAGGAATTGCTCATCACGCCTCCCATGGCATCCAGGCGACGTACTGCCTGGGCGGTCGAACCCCAGATCGAGCAGGGGATGGCGATGGTCGCCTGATCAACGGAAACCTCTTGGAGCCGGACGTGAACAGTAGTCGGTCGATCGAACTGCAGGGGGTTCCTGGAACCGATGCGGTCGCCAGCAAGCGCGGGTACTACTATCAGGACGTCGTCACGGCACTGGCGTGGCTAAAGCTCCAGCCGGGCGAAATCCTGAGGGTCGAGGACCTAGAGGATCTCGCCGTCGATGACGGGGCTATGGTCAACGTGGAACAGGTCCGCCACGTTTCCGCAAGCCTGACGCTGACCGGTGCCATCACTTACCTGGAGCGCGTCCTTGATATCGCGGCCCGGAATCCCGGGGTCGATTTTTCGTTCGTCTACAGGACCACGGCTGGCATCGGGAAGGAGAAGTCCCGCGACCATCAAGTCGACGGCCAGGCAGCACTGGAATACTGGGAAATGGTCCGGGAGGGCGGTGATTCAGCGCCCCTCATCGCGGTTCTGGAAGCGCTCGCGCCAGCAGGTGGCCGTTTGTCGGCATTCCTAACGCAGAAGGCGCCCCAAGATGTTGTCGACGGTTTGATTTGTAAGGTTACCTGGGCGGCGAACGCCCCATCTTCCGCGCCGCTCGAACATGCGCTGACGGAAGGGCTGGCTGCGATCGTCCAGCAAGAGATTGGCGGCAGCTGGGCTGAAAACAGGCGACTCCTACCTGCGGTCATTGCCGCAGTCCAACGCGCGTCGATGGAGCCCGAATCGGAACATCGCCGGCTGACCTATGGCCAGCTGCGCGACCTGCTAACCACCCTGACCAACAAGACCCTGCCCATCGAGGTGTACGACCAACTGGTCAGGGATTCGGCAGTTGCCCGGAATCCGCCGATTGAGGCGATCAACGGCGACACCGAGCGTCGACTGCACGCACTGCGCGTCACGCGCTTCTTTCCGGAGGCGTTGCCGCAGGACACGGCTAGGCAGTTGGCAGGCGATGTCAGGAACGGCGGAAAGAACCAGATCGCGAACAAGGAGTTGAGGGCGCTGGCGTTGAGCTGGGCCGCTAGGGTGCTCGCAGAAGAGGATGCGGGCGCTGCGCGCTCCATGCTCGAGGAAGCGCAGTCGTTGGCGCCACAGCAACACGTCAGGCTGGTGTCCGCCCTGATCCAAGCCCAGGAGAATTCGGGTGAGGCCTTGCGGAGCATCCAGGACGAACGCGGCGGGACATCCATGACCATTCGGTATGCCATCGCCAGGAAGGGCGAGGGGGGCGACGGGTGGCCTTGGGTAACCGAAGGCGCGCTCACCCCATCGGACTTCGATGCCGATGGAAGTTTCCTGATCCTCTGGGACCATCTGCAGCGCAGCAGGTGGCAAGAGGCGCTGGCATGGTGGGAAGGCGTGCCGGAGGAAGCACCACCGGCACTCCCGGCATTGTTTTGGGCTGGAGCCCACGTGGCGTTGGCGTATGGCGTTCCGGAACCCATGAGATGGATTGTGCTGCATGGCCCACCGATTGCCGACGAAATGCCGTTGGTCGACGATCCGAATGGACTCAAAGCGCGTCGCAAAGCAGTTGAATTATTTGCCCAGTTCCAAGCCAGCGCCAACACGCTTGGAATGAGCAAGATCGCGACCACGGCCCAGGAGTACGAGCTCTGGCTGCGGCTGCGCGACCGGGTGAGCCAAAGCGCCGCGGCCACGGAGGTGGCCCAGCTCTGGGACAACTCCGGTCACGACACGCGGTGGATTCCCTTGGCCATCCAGGCAGGCGTTCAAATCGACCTGTCCAGTCTGGCCAAAGAACTCGATAGGCGCGGAAAACTGTACGGCAGCCTGAATTATGAGGACGCGAGGGCGCGGCTGGCGCTGTTGTTGTCGAGCAACGCGAAGGAATGGATCGATCAGTGGCCTTCCCTTCACGACCAGTTCAAGCCGTATTTCTCAGTGCCATTTCTTCAGCACCGCGAGATCCAAGGGCTGATCCAGTCCGAGCGACTGGAAGAAGCAGCCGTCGCACTCGCGAAGGCGTCCGATCTGCCCGATTTTGTCCGGACGCAGTTGCAGCTGGAAATCGGGCCCGTAGATGACGAAACATCATTCGCGAGCCTTCGTGCTGCGGTCGCTGCAGATGGCTCCCCCGGCCCCATGCGTAACCTGATCCGGGCGTTGGTGCGTGCCAAGAAATTGGAAGAGGCGACTGAACTGGCAGAATCGCTGTTCAAGCAAACGCGGGACCACGACCATGCCGAAGAGTGGCTCCGATTGCTGGCCAAGCAGAACCAATGGGACCAGATCGTCGACTTCCTCGACGCGAATCCGACACTGATCGAGCAGTCTCAGGTGCTTTCAGGAATGTATTTCGATGCGCTTTTCCGTCGAGGGAGGTGGGAGGATGCGCGAGCTCTGGCCGAGAAAGCCACGGAACTGGCCGAGCGCTCCAGTGAAATCGCGTTGCAACTGGCCCTGTACTCCTGCGATTGGGACCAGGTGGGCCTGTTACTGGAGCAGGCCCAAGCCAATGCATCACTCTCTGCGGAAGACCAGCTCCGATTCGCGCAATTGGCTACCGCGTTCAATCGGATCTCCACAGCCAAGCGCTTGGCGACAGCCGCCGCGTCGGCCAGTCCCGGTGATCCCAACATTTTGTTTGGCTGCTATCTGGTCGCCATGCGCGGCCGCTGGGACGACGAGGTCGTCGTCGCGGACTGGTTTAGATCCGCGGTAGAGCTGTCGGGCCCAGAGGGTCCGGTATATCAAAGATCGCTGTCCGAGCTGATCGAGATGATTCCAGAGCACCGCAAGCGCTCGGATGAATTGTGGAGTAGCGTCGCCGACGCAAAGATGTTCCTTGCTTTGGCGGCACAGCAAGCCCGGCAACCGCTTGCTGCGCTTATGCTGGGTCAGGCGGAGGCGAACCGTTTGGCACGCGACCCACGTTTCCGTGTCGTGATCACTGCCTTTTTTGGCCTGGCGCGCTCCGCGGCTCCCCGGCCACAGGTCATCGCGCTCGACCAGACGGCGCTTCTCACGTTAGGGTATCTGGAGCTGTTGCCGCGGTTGCTTGATGTCTTCCCGCGCATATACCTGCCTCATTCCACGGGCCCATGGCTGTTCAATGAACAGAACGAGATCCAATTTCATCAGCCCAGCCGGGTCTACGACGCCCAGCGTCTATTGAGCGCTATAGCGCGGCGAGAGGTGCATGTCACCGCAGCAAATGGCCAGTTCGCAAACGCGCTGGCGCCGGAAATAGGGCAGGACCTGGCGCAATTTGTCCATGCGGCGCAAGAAGATGCGCAGGCGGGTCGTGCGGCCTACATCATTCGGCCTGCGCCGCTGCACCGCCCTGGCTCGTTGTCGTCGCAGGATGCCAATTTTGGCGAACATGCGCCCCTGTTTCGCAGCACCATCGAGCTGCTTCGAAGCCTCAAGGCGCACGGGGCGATCGATGACTCGGCCTATGATCGTGGCGAATCATATCTCAAGCGAAAAGATCTCGGCTGGTCACACGACAGCGAGATTCCTGCTGGCGCGACACTTTATCTCGACGACGTCAGCGTCGCGTACATCCAGTGGCTCGATCTCTGGTCATCGCTGGTCCGGGCCGGGTATCGCCTCTTCGTGCATCCCGATAAGCAGGCCGAGGCCTCTGCGCTTGACCAATCCGATTCGACCAGCCAGTCAGTGACCAAGTCCATCGACTCGGTCAGAAAGTTCGTCCATGACGGCCAGTCCCGCAAGATCGTGCATAGCCTGCGTCGCCCCAATCGCGAGGTGGGTCGGGAACTAGAAGGCGATGACGCGCCGCGTTTCCTACTGCCTCAGTTGCTGGAGCACGAAGGAGGTTTGGAAGCTATCGTCGTGGATGATCGTGCGGCCAATCGACATCCCGTGATCACCGACAGCCATAACAAGAATGTAGCCTGCAAATCGACGCTGGAAGTACTGGATTGGCTGCTTGATGCCGGAAGCATCGACAACCGGGAATGGCAGCACGCCCGGACCCGACTGCGGCAGGCCGGGTATCAGTTCATTCCCGTCACCGTCGAGGAGCTCACAGCGGCGCTGGACGCCTCCGTCATGCGAGAAGGATTATTAGTCGAATCGGCAGCAGC
This sequence comes from Xanthomonas sp. CFBP 8443, assembly GCF_025666195.1. NCBI lineage: Bacteria > Pseudomonadati > Pseudomonadota > Gammaproteobacteria > Lysobacterales > Lysobacteraceae > Xanthomonas > Xanthomonas sp. CFBP 8443. The sequence goes on along the minus strand of NZ_CP102592.1, from coordinate 2,581,789 downwards.
CCGTGCGATACGTGAGAGCCATCAACTCGCGCAGGCCGCGGAAATTGTCTTGACGCCCGATGAGGCACCTTGGCTGTCCAACCACGGGCAGCAAATCAGCAAAGCGGTCGTGGCGATCTGGGAGCGTTCAGGGGATGCTGGGGAATCTGGCGCCAAGTCCACATGGCTGGTCGAACTTAGTCGTCTCGATGGGTTTTCCGGGCGTTTGCCAGGCGAATGGAACGACTCTAGGTTCGTCACGTTGGATGCGCTGACATTGGCGCGATTCCTGATGCTCTCCGTGACGAAGCCGCAGCGGAAAGCCTACAACAGTTGGCTGGAAGATCGTTATCTGAAGGAAATGAAAGACGATCGACCTCAGGTGTTCAGTGTCCTGTGCGAGAACGTGATCCACCACTTGGGACGCATCGATTCCATTATCAAGGAAAAGAATTTTCACCACGTCGATCTCGAAGCCGCGACTGCGGTGCTTGCCAAGGACATGGTCGCGAGTCTACCGCCATCGGTACGCGAACGTGTTCTGGACGACGACGATTTCCTCGGGGGTCTCGGCCTCAGCCGGACGACGCGGGTCACCGTCCATATCGAGGGCAAGCCGAGTTTTGATACTCAGACGCTGTACGGCGCGGTGAAAGAGCTCTATTCCCAGAACAACGACGTTACAGTGGATGATGTCGATGGGCAGACATGGAAACTGTCGATTGCCGAGGGGAGTGCGGTTTTTTGCAGCCATCCGGCAACCGGAAGGCAATTTACGGTCCGCTATGCGCCATTGGTGTCCGAGGAGGCGCAGGTACGCGACGCATACTTCGCCGAGCTGCTTGGCTTGGCGCGCCTGGAGCGGGGCGATGTAGCGGATTGGGCAGAGAAGATACACGCTGGCCCCGCCAATCCCTTCCACTTCCCACGCATTGCCCTCGATCTCAATGATACGCCTAGCGCCTTTGTTGAAAGGTTCCGGGACTCTATAGAGCAAGGCAGCACCCAGCGTGCAGTGCTGATTCCACTGAGGCGCCGTTACTACGAGCGACTGGTGCCGCCGTGGCCAGGACATGGGTCGCTGGAGATTTTCTCCCAGGCCGTCCGATTGTTGCCGGCGACCAGCGATCCCGAACAGATCGGCTTCGACCTGGTACGTTCCTCCCATCCTTCGCTTACTCCGGTAGGAGCGATCGCAGGTCTTTCGTCGTCCTGCCTGCGCGAGCTGGTGAAAGCCTTGTTGCCGGGTATCGATCTATGGTCGCTGACCGGGCTGCTCGAAGCCATTGCGACGCGCGACGATGTCTTTTCGGATCTTCAAGACCTGACCAAGGAGTTGCTTGAACACTTCATTGGCCTTGTCAGCGATCAATCCGATCGCTTGCGGCTCGCGGTGGCGATCGTCGCTGCGGTCGATGGCCAACTCAATACGTCCGGCCTGTTTACTGACGTCCCGGTGTATTGGCGCCGTTTGGCGTCCATTGCGCACGCAGCACTTATCGAACGTACCATTGCCGAGACAGGCGCCTCTAGTGAGGCGTTTGCCACCTGGGCTGAGCAGACGATGGGAAAATTCCAGAACGCAACGCTCGCCGACATGTGGCGAGAGCCGCGATGGGGGGGCTTCATGCTGTCGGTCGGGCAACTGAAACAGGAGCTGGTTGGCCGCGCCTTGAATGCCTTCGCACCAAAGCGCGACGAAGCCGAGCGAACTGACAGCGGCAAGCTGATATTTGGCGAGGATCCCGAGTCCTTGTCGTCATGTCGTATCAGCGTGTTCAGCGGGCTGCCAGGTCCCTTGGAGGGGTCCTCCGAGGACATTCAGAACCTGCCAAACGAGCTCCTGGACTCCATGGCGGCAAACCTCGAGGACGCCTCCCTGCCATTGTGGGAAAGGATATTAACGGCGGCGCACCTGGCCGGACTAGGCGGACTACCCGAGACACATGTCGAACTTCTAAATAATTCCGTCAAGGAGCTTGATCTATCCGATGCGTTGCTCGAGTCAGGTCAAACGCCGGCTTTGCTGTTCCGCCTGTCCCTTACAGCTGCAAGTTCACGCAACGCCCAATTTGCAACGGCAGTGAAGAATCTGCTTGCGCGACATACTTCTACGCCACTGCCACTACGCCTTTATGCCGGCCTGATGGCCTGCGGATCCGATGCCGTTGAGCAAAACTGGGCAAGGGAAGTCAAGCAGTGGGTAGAGCACCTCATGTCCCGGGATCTCTCACGAGACGATGCTCAGCACATCCTGCATGTAGCTGGCGTGATGTGCGATGCGCGCCCGATGTTGCGACGTACTCTGGCCAAGACAATCATCTGCCTTCAAGGGTCTGCACAGCGGCTAGGTTGATTATGGAATGACACCCCGGGACTTCACTCGAAACAACAGCATTATTTGAGAAGACGGGCGGCCGGATTGTCCTGTGCTGCACCGACCTGAAAGTACCCAATCACGCTTGCCACGGAACGATGCTCGGTCATCGCCATCACGACCGGGAGTGGGACGCCTTGCTTGCCGGCCTCGGTTACGAACCCCGATCGAAGGCTGTGCGCCCCGAAGTCGCCTTCCAACCCGGCCAGACGGGCACGACGCTTCACGATCGACGCCACCGAGCCAGGGAGCAGGGCAGGGCCAACTCGATCCTTCCAGATCCGCCGGAAGATTGCTCCTTCGTGGATATCTGCTGCATCGAGCCAGGCCGCGAGCGCTTCGGCACTGCGCCCAAGGATCGGCTTGTCCGGCGTCGAATCTGCATTCACGCCGCCTGCTGGGTCTTGGAGTACTCCAGTCGATATATAAAGCCGTCGTCGCCAACCTTGCGTAGGCGACGGCGATCTCGCTGCGCCGTCGCCCGCCACTGGCAAAGCCAAAGCAGAGCAGGGCACGGTCACGCAGCCCTTCCAAACTGTCGTCACAGGTCGCCAGCATGGCCTCGAGCTCAGGGCGTGTGATGGCGGTCTTCTTGGTCGGTCGCTCACCGCGTTTGACTGAGGCTCGGCGGGCGCGGCTCAGCAGCGTCCTGACACTGGGCAACTCGCACGGGTTGGCCAGGCGCTTGAGCTTGTGCGCCTTAGACAGCACCGCCACACGCTGGACCACCGTCGACAGCTTTAACGGCCCGACCTTGGCCTTGAGGCCGGCGGCCACCAACGCCTGGTCAACAGCCAGATCCAGCGCACCCGGACCCGTGCCGCCTGCATCACGTATTTCGCATAATGTATATTATGTTAAAACCGCCGTGTTGCTGGGGCGCGGGTTGCCACCATTCTTGCTGGCATTGCTCTTGCCCTGGTAAGCCTCGAGCCGGCTCCATCTCGCCTTGCAAGGTGGATCGATCGCAGGATAAGGCGTACACAGTGGCAAGCCCCACCCGGTCATTGACCAATGGATATCGCCGGCAGCTCTACCGAGGGTCGGCAGCGCAGATAGTTACGCTGCTGATCGAGCGCTTGCTCCCAGCCATTGCCCACTCTGCGGATCACACGGCCCTCGGAACATGAGACGCCGGAAGCCTTGGCTTCAGCGGTACCAAGTGCAGGGATATCGAGAAGAACCGAAGATGGCCGAGGACGTCCCCAGGCGCGGGACATGCCGTCCTGCATCGCGAAGTCGACATGCTCGCAATATGCATGTACCCATGGCCGAGGATCGCTAGCAAGAAGCTTGCGACAATCGAGCTTCGGAACCGCAGTGACATTGCGATTCGGGTTCACACGCTCGATGCCGCGGCCAGCGGCTGAGCGCGTCTGCGCAGACAAAGCGGACGCCGAAAGCAACAAGAACAGCCCTAAGACACGAACATCCATGCTCACCCCCGTGGCAGAGATGATATGCGAGGAGTGAAGCGCACGCTTAGACAGATGCAACGCCCCGATGTCAGGCGGTATGTACGGCCATCGTCCGCGCCAGCACCGCAAGCACCGCCAGATGCCCCACGTAGTAGATGTAGAACGCCCAGCGCGTCCGTGGAATGGGGAAATGGCGGTTCGCCAGCAGCGCCACCGCTGGCAGTGCCAGCAAGGCCCAGCCATTGCCGTTCCACCAGCACAGCGGTCCGAACGCCGCGAGGAGTACGGCGATGCGCGCATAGCGGTGTTCAATCATATGGCGGAAGCCGTGCCGGGAGGCGCCCTGGCGCGACGCATGCGGCACCGCGTGCAGACGAAACACCCACCAGGCGGCCAGCACCAGGATCAGGCCGGCCCAGTTGTAGTCCACCAATGGCGGCGCGGCCAGGACGCACATGCCGAGCAAGATCCATTGCCGTTGCTGGATGCTCCAGATCGCGGCGGCGGCCAGGGCGAAGCTGAGCAATATGTTGAACGGCGCCCAGTAGCCGAACGCGAGTCCGTGCACCGGCTGCGCCACGATGCCCCACAGCAGCAATCGGCGCACGGACTTGAGTACGTCGGCACCTGGCTGGGCCAGGTTGTAGGCCATGACCAGGGCGAACAGTGGAAACGCGACGCGACCGAGTTCGGACACGATCGGGACATAGCCATGGGCCAGCACCTTCGCTACGTGATCGCCGGTCATCAGCAGCAAGGCGATCCATTTCAACAGTTCGCGGGCGCTGCTGGTCATCGTGTCGTTCAGAACGCCGCTCCTCTGGCGGCCAGGTGTCCGCCCTGCCCCTTCCTTGCGCCATCGCCCGTGACGGGCGGCGATGCGTAGGGCGATGGTTCGGCGAGCAGCGGGCACGCATCGCTGTCGAGGCCATGGACGGTAGACTGTTCCATGCGAGCCGGCAATACGGTCGAGTGCGTTTCGCAGCGCGGCGCGCCATCGCGGATCGCGCCGCGCATGCCCCGCCGGTCAGAGCGGTCGCTGCGCCATCGGGATTGGCGTGGAGCTCGGGCGCTCCATGTGCAGGCAGCGATCCGCCACAGCGGACAGGCTGGTCCGGTGCGACACGACGACCAGCGCGGTGCGTGGCAGGCGCTGCCGCAGCGTCGACAGCACGTGCTTCTCCGAAATCGCGTCGAGTGCGCTGGTGGCTTCGTCGAGCAAGGCGATCCGCGGTTGCCTGAGGATCACCTGCGCCAGCAGCAAGCGCTGCAGTTCGCCGCCGGAGAGTTTGGCGGCGGCGCTGTTCAAGGTCGTGTCCAGGCCCTGCGCGCCCGCCTGCAGGCGCGCGGCCAGGCCGACGTCGCGCAACGCCTGCCACATCGCCGCTTCGCTGGCGCTCGGCTCGGCCCAGGCGAGGCAGTCGCGCACCGTGTGCTGCCACGGGCGCACGCTCTGGCCGACATAGGCGCCATGCCGGACCAGGGCGCGGTACGCCGCGAAATCCAGCGTTTGCCCATCGCATTGCGCGGCGAACACCCGCGGTTCGACCATGCCGGCGAGCACGTCCATCAGGCTGCTCTTGCCGGCACCGGAGTGTCCGCAGATCAAGGTCATGCTGCCGGGCGCCAGGATCAGTTCGCCGATCGCGATCGCGGCCAGCGGCGGCGCCAGGCCGATCCGGTGGATCCGCAGCGGGCCATGCATGGGCGGTGCCGCGTGCGGCGTTGCCTGCATCGCCCTCGCCGTCCCCAGGCCCACATAGTGCTGCCATAACTCCAGCGCCGGTGCCGCCGAACGCAGTTGCTGGAAGCTTTGCCGGGTCGAGACCAGATACGGCAGCAATCGCCCCAGCAACAGGCCCACGGTGATCAGCCCGCCGCGGTCGATGCCATGCCAGAGGCCGGCCAGCAGCATGATCGCGGCGATGGCGGCGACGGCGCTGAGTTCGAGCAGCAGCCGGCCCGAGGCGACCAGCGCCTGTTGCCGCCAGTAGCCATGGCTGAGCCGGCTGGAGATCGCGTCGTAGCCGCTTTTCTCCAGGTCTTCGCGTTCGAACGAACGCACATGGCGCAGGCGCCGCGGGAAATCCTCGCTGAGCCAGAACAGCCGGGTCATGTCGGCGACGTATTGACGGCTCACCTGGGCCTGTTCGTGGCCGGAGATGCGGAACGCGAGCACGGCCAGGCCCAGCAGCGGCGGCAGCGCCAGCACCAGGATGGGCGACACCAGAAAGGCGATGCCCAGGCTGACGCCGGCGGTGATGGCGGCCACCAGCAACTGCAGCAAGGCGCTGAAGCCCTGGACGATGATCTCGATGTTGTAGGTGAGCACGTTGGCGATTTCCGCCGAACTGGCGTCGGCAAGCGCCGGCAGCGGCGCGTCGAGCAGGCGCGCGTGCACCTGGCGGCGCAGGCGCACCGCGTGGCCGCTGGCCAGCTCAGCGGCCAGCCGCGCGCCCGTCCAGCGCAGCAGGGCGAAACCGGCGCTGGCGACGACGAAGATCGTCGTCTGGGCCAGGACGCCGTCGGGCAACGCCAGCACGTGGCCGCCGAGCGTCAGTGCATGCCCGGGTTGCACCAGCGGCACCAGGGCGACCGTGGCCACGGCGCCGGCCAGCGCGCAGACCAACGACAGCACGACGTAGAGACAGATGCGCATCCGCTCGCCACGATCCAGGGTGGCGATGAAGGTGCGCAGCAGCGGCGGCGCTCGGTCGGGCGCGGTGGTGCGTGCGGTCATCGGTGACGGCCTGGGGACGGCGCCCGTTCGCCGATCCGCGTGGCTGGCTGCAACGCGCCTGCACGCCGCACCGGCGCGAGCATGGCGCCGCGGCCGCCCTCGCCTGCGCGCGACGCCTCCGTTCTCATGGCCGGCATACGGTCGTCGCCGCCGCACTCATCGCAGCAACTGCAGCACGGCATCGACCGACGCATCCGGATGCGCGCCGCGCTGCAGTTCGTACACGCCCAGCCGCTGCAGCTGGCGCGCGAACAGCGACCATCCCGGTTGCGCGGCAGCGTACGGCTGGTCGACGGTCAGGCGATCGAGCACCTCGTGCTCGGCGACGGGCCGCAACAGTTGCTGCGGATCCGCGGCGGCCGTGCTGGAGACGAACACTGCGCCGGCAAGCTGCAACGGCGCAGGCGCCAGGCATGCGCGGCCGTTGCGGATATCGACTTCGTGCTTGAGCGCGCCGCTGCGGCGCCGGATCGTCGGCGCGGCGGCGATCCAGGCGCGGGTCTGCTCGTCGACCAACCGCAGCAGATCCGGGCGCAGGTGCAGGAAGTTGCCGATGCCGGTGGCGAGCATGCGCTGCGGCTCGACGAACAGCGCATCCTCGGCGAGGAATTCCAGCCCGCACAGCATGCTGTGCAGGGCCAGCGTGGACTTGCCCGCACCGCTGGCGCCGAGCAGCAGCACGCCGCGCCCACCAGCGCCGACACAGGCGCCGTGCAGCGGCACCAGGCGCATCGCGCGCGCCGCCAGCACGAACACCGCGAACTCGATCAGTTCGTAACGCACATGGTAGGGATGGGCGAGCATGTCTTCCGACACCACCAGCAGCGCCCTGCCCTGGTCGGGCATCAGCACCATGTAGTTGTCGGCGTCGATGACCCCGCACAGCACACCGGCGCCGGAATGGGTCTGCACCGGCGGCGGCTGCAGCGCGAACACATAGGGTGCGTCGTGGCGCGCGACCAGGTTCAGTTCGATATGGAAGTCGGCTGCCTCCGGCAACTGGTGCGGCGGTACGTCGCCGAACGCCGCTTCGACCAACTGCAGCAAGGCCTCGCTATTGCTTTCGAAGCGGAAGCGGCCGCCCAGCAGTTGCTTGTTGAGGACGTGGTCGCGCCGCAGCCGGTCGTGGAACGGATCGGCGGCAACGCCAGCCTGCGTTGCGGCAGTGCCGGCTACAGGCTCCCAGCGTTGCGTGCGCACGGTCGAGGGCTGCATCGGGAATGGGTCCATGGAGTCGATGCGCGTGAGTGCGTGCAGCGGCAGCAAAGGTTGTGCGGGCCGCACGCGCCGACCCACCTGCGCAGCGCGCACAACCAAAGACCGCGCCGGCGGCACTTACGGCACGGCCACCTGTGCGCGGCCACTGCTGCATGCGCCGCGGCATTCGTTGCCGGCGCCGAACGAGACCCTTCCGCCGATGCCAAAGATCCAGGTCAGCCACTCCTACTTCCTGCGCTACGACCCCAAGCAATGGGAGCGCGGCAAGCCGTATCCGCCGCTGGCCACGCTGCAGGTGGCCACGCTGCTGCGCCGGCACGGGCACGAGGTGACGCTGTTCGACGCGATGCTGGCCGACGGCGTGGAGGACTACCAGGCCTCGCTGCGCGCGGCGCAGCCGGACCTGGTGGTGTTCTACGAGGACAACTTCAATTTCCTGACCAAGATGTGCCTGAGCCGGATGCGCGAGGCCGCCTGCCGGATGATCGCCGAGGCGCGTGCCGGCGGCAGCCGGGTGATCGTGGCCGGCTCCGACGCGTCGGATCATCCCGAAGCGTTCCTGGCCGCCGGCGCGCACGCGGTGCTGATCGGCGAAGGCATCGCGCCGCTGCTGGAACTGGTCGAGCGGCTGCAGCAAACGCCCGACATCGATGCCGCGGCCTGGGTGGCGGACGTAGCCGATGTCGCCAGCGCCGCGCTGCCGCAGCTCAAGCGCGCACAGATCGGCGCGCGCCCGCCGGATCCGCGCCTGTCCGGCCTGGCCGCCTGGGACCTGGTCGATATCGAGCGCTATCGGCGCCTGTGGCTGCAGCGGCACGGCTACTTCAGCCTGAACATGGCCGCCTCGCGCGGTTGCCCGTTCCGCTGCAACTGGTGCGCCAAGCCGATCTGGGGCAACCACTACAAGCGCCGCAGCGCGCCGGAAGTGGCCGAGGAAATGATCCACCTCAAGCGCGCCTTCGCCCCCGACCATATCTGGATGGCCGACGACATCTTCGGCTTCCACATCGACTGGGTGGAAGAATTCGCCGCGGTGCTGGCCGCGGCCGATGGCTCGATTCCGTTCACCATCCAGACCCGCGCCGATCTGGGCAGCGAACGCATGGCCGCCGCGTTGGCCCGCGCCGGTTGCGCCGAGGCGTGGATCGGCGCGGAAAGCGGCAGCCAGCGCATCCTCGACAAGATGACCAAGGGCACCACCGTGGAGGACGTGATCGCCGCGCGCCAGCGTCTGGGCGCGCACGGCATCCGCGTCGGTTTCTTCCTGCAGCTCGGCTACCTGGACGAGCAACTGGACGACATCCTCGCCACCCGTGCGCTGGTGGCGACGGCGCGTCCGGACGACATCGGCGTCAGCGTGTCGTATCCGCTGCCGGGGACCAAGTTCTACCAGCAGGTGAAGAACCAGCTCGGCCGCAAGACCCATTGGCAGGACAGCGACGACCTGGCGATGATGTTCCATGGCGCCTACGACTCGGAGTTCTACAGGCGGGTGCGCGATCTGCTGCACCGGCAGGTGGACCTGCAGCGCACCGAAGCCACGCGGCCGCCGCAGGACTATGCGCAGGACTGGGCGGCACTGGATGCAGAGTGGGACGTATTGATCGCCAGCGAAGGCCAGCACCGCACCGACGCCGCCCTGCCGACCGCCGCCATCGTCTCCGACCGCCGCATCCCGCTGGCGCAACGTCAATGAGCGCACAGGCGACGCCGCAAGCGCAGGCGCCCTCCTCCGCCGATCCCTTCATCGATGCATTTGCCGAGCGCGCGACGCAGCCTGCGTTGAAGCAGGTCGGCAGCGGCTTGCGGCTGGCGACCGAAACCCTGGCTTGCGAACTGGCGCGGCCTGGCAACCCGATGCCGCAGTGGAACCGGCTGCAATGGCAGCTGGCCGCGGCGGCGACCGCCGCGCACGGCATCGGGCCGTTGCTGAGCCGGCTGTCGGTGTGGCCCGATCGCGACTGGAGCGCGTTCCTGGCCGAGCAGCGCGAGCACGTCGCCCACCGCTACCGGCGCATCGCCGCGCTGCTGGAGCGGATCGATACGCTGGCGCAAGACGCCGGCGTGGCCATCGTGTCGCTGAAGGGCGCGGCCTTGCACGCGCAAGGCCTATACCTGCCTGGCGATCGGCCGATGGCCGACATCGACCTGCTGGTGCGCGCCGAAGATGCGGCGCAGGCGGGTGCGCTGCTGGAAGAGCTCGGCTACGTGGCCGAGTTCGCGCAGTGGAAGCACCAGACCTTCCGCCCGGCGCAGGCGCAGCCCGTCGCCAGCCTGGGCGAGCATCGCGACACGCCGATCAACATCGAGCTGCACCTGCGCATCCAGGAGCGGTTGCCGCTGGCCACGGTCGATATCAGCGAACGCATCTTCCCGCGCGACAGCCGCCCGGGGCTGAACCCCTACCCGTCCAATGGCGCGCTGATGAGCCATCTGCTGCTGCACGCGGCCGGCGGCATCTGCAGCCGCAGCCTGCGCTTGATGCATCTGCACGATATCTCGCTGCTGGCCACGCGGATGAGCGGCAAGGACTGGCGGGTGCTGTGCGACGCCACCGATGGCGCGCCGTGGTGGGCGCTGCCGCCGTTGCAGCTGGTGCTGCGCTACTACCGCACGGCGATTCCGAAGCCGGTGCTGGCGCAGTTGCGCGCGCAATGCCCGCCGCTGCTGCGGCTGGTCTCGCGGCGGCTGGACCTGACCCGCGCCTCGTGCTCGCAGCTGTGGCTGCCGACGCTGCCGGGGATCGAATGGGCGCGCTCGCTCGGTGAGGTGTTGCGCTATCTGCGGCAGCGGCTGCAGCCTTCGCCGGAAAGCCGGCAGGAGCGCGCCGACATGATCCGCACCCAGCTGTGGTTGCAGGGCCAATCCTGGGTCGCCCTGCCGCAGCGGCGGCGCGTGCTGCTGCGCCTGCTGCGTCCGGTGCCGCGCATGGATGCGTTGTATGCGGTGCGCAGCGCTTTGCAGGGGTATGCGCCGCGTTAGGTAGAGCGGCTTCAGCCGCTACAGGCGTTACCGATAGTGCCTGTCGCGGCTGAAGCCGCTCCTACATTGGATACGTGCGCTCACGCGCGCTTTGGACACAACCGCCGGTACAGCGTGTTGAAGCTGCGCACGGTGTGTTCGGCGTCCTCGCGCACCGCGCGGCATTGTGCGGACCAGGCCAGGCGCAGGCGCAGTTCGTCGTCGGCCAGGACCTGGCGCAAGGCTTCGGCCAGGCCGGCCCAGTCGCCGGTCGGCACCGCCAGCGCCGCCGTCGGCGCCCATTCCAGCAGGTGCCCTACCCCGGTGCCGACGGTGGGCACGCCGGCCACCGCTGCTTCCAGCAACACCATCGGCCCTGCTTCGTGCAGCGACGACAGCACCAGCAGATCGGCCGCCTCCACCAGCGGGCGCAGTTCGCGCTGGGTCTTGAAACCGAGGAAACGCACCTGCTGCGACAGCCCGAGCTGCGCGACCAGGCGCTGCATCTCGCCTTCGAGCGTGTCCACGCCGACGATGTCGATGCGAAACGCGACCCCGGCGCGCGCCAGCGCCGCCAGTGCGCGCAGCAGCGTCGGCTGATCCTTGACCCGGTTGAGGCTGGCCACGTGCAGCAGCTGCGCGGTGCCGCCATCGCGGCGGCGCGGCTCGCGCTGCGGCCAGGCACGCAGGTCCACGCCCAGCGGCACGCGTTCGGCGGCGATGCCGAGCGCCTGCAGGGCATCGACGATCGGCGCGCTGGCTGCGGTGACCGCGTTCGCCAGCCGAAGCACCAGCGCCTCGCGCAGCCGGCCCTGCCATTTGCGCCGTCCGCCGTAGCCGATGGCATGCAGCGCGACCAGTTCGCCGCCGGCGATGTGCACGAGGCTCGGCCGCCGCAGCAAGCGTGCGGCGGCCACGGCGATCAGGCTGCAGTGGCCGGAGAAGATCGATTGCACCAGGTCGAACGGCGCCCGGCGATGCTCGGCGCGGATCGCGGCGACCGCGCGCAGGCGGGTGCGGCCGTCGCCGATGTTGTGGATGCGCGCGCCGAGCAACTCCCAGCATGCCGGCGCAGGCTCCTGGTGCAGCACGAACACATGCAGCTCGTGGCTGCGCGCCAGGCGCTCGATCAGGGTCAGCAGCACCGGGATCACCCGGTACTCGCCGCTGCGATCGACCCCGCCGGGCACCACCAGCGCCAGTTTCATGCATCGCTCCGCGCGGCTTGCTCCAGCAGTTGCGCATAGGCGCGCGACCAGCGTCGGCCCACCGCCGCGAACGACAGCTGCGCATCGAAATGCGCGCGGACCTGCTCTGGCGACGGCCGTTCGGCAGCGGCATGCACCAGCGCCTCGGCGAGCAGCCCGGCATCGCCGCACGGCCACAGTTCGCCGACGCGGCCGCAGTCGGTGAGCGCGCGGAACGACGGGATGTCGGTCAGCACCGGCAGCGTGCCGCAGGCGAAGGCTTCCAGCGCGGCGTAGCCGCAGCTTTCGGCCAGGCTGCCCGAGACGAACAGATCCGCCGCGCGCATCAGCGTCTGCACCTGCGCATGGTCGACCTTGCCGAGCAGATGCACGCGCCCGCGCAGGCGCGGATCCTGCTGCACGCGTTGCTGCACCGCCTCCAGCAACGGCGCGCTGCCGAACGCGCAGAACAGCTGCAGTCCGGGCAGCCGCGCGGCGGCGCGGGCGATGCCATCGAGCACGGTCAACGGGTCCTTGCCGGCGCTCAGGTGCCCCACCCACAGCACGCAGGGCGCGCCGTGCAGGCCGCTGTCGCGACGCGCCTGGGCGCGATCGCCGGGGGTGAAGCGGCAGCTGGATTCGGGGATCGCGAACAGGCGGGTGGACGGCGCGAACAACCCGGCATGCACGAATGCGCGCGCCAGATCCAGCGAGGTGAAGGCGATGCCCGCCGCGGCCGCGTACCACTGCCGCCACTGCGAGCGGCGCCACCAGCGCGGCGGGCGATTGGCATGGTCCTGCAGCAGGATCGGCACCTGCGGCAACTGCCGCGCCATCGCGCAGGCCTCGCGCGCGAACTCCAGGCCGTGCACGTGGACCACGTCGGCGCCGATCGCCTGCACGATGCCGGCGATGCGCCGCGCACGGCTGCTGGTACCGGCATGGCCCGGATCGGTGAAGTGATACTCCACGCCGTTGCGCAGCAACTGCGCCGATGCATCGGCGGCCTGGATCACCGACACGCGGGTGCCGGCGCTGGCCACCGCTTCGGAGATGTCGGCCAGCGACGGCCAGTGCGCGAACACCTGCGCCGGCGCCAGTCCCGGCGGCGTGCGGACGAAATTGATCTGGGCGACGTGCATGGGGTTTCCGCGGGGAGGCGACACGCCTAGATGCCGGAGACCTGCGGCCGGCGCAGGCGCACCAGCCAATTGGCCAGGTTCAGCTCCCACGGTCGGTCGTAGCGCCGGTAGCGGTAGCGCCACGCCGCCATCGCGCTCAGGCCGCGCTTGGCCCAGCGCGGCGAACGCAGGTCCTGCGCGGTGGGATAGCGGCAGCCCAGCACGGTGACGAAGTCGCGGATGCGCTGGCGCAGCGCGTCGTCGAGCCAGGGCGCGTCGGCATGGCAGGCGTAGTCCACCCATTGCGGCTGGGTCCACTCCTCCGGCGTGCGCGGGAACTCCACCGGCGCGCCGTGCAGGTCGCGCAGCGGCATCGATGCGCGCTTGCCGCGGTCCTTCTCGTGGCGGCTGGCTTCCGGCAGCGGCGTGTACACGTAAACGATGATTTCCGACTGCGGATTGATCTGCTTGAGTTCGCGAATGAACTCGAAGGTCTGCTCGGTCGCGTGCACGGTGTCCTGCGGCGGCGCGACCATGAACGACAGCTCCGGAATCACCCCGTTGCGCCGGCACAGCTCGGCCACCTCGAGGGTCTGGTCCGGACGCGTGCCCTTGCGGATTTCCTTGAGCATCGCCCCGCTCGGCGATTCGGCGCCGATGTAGGCCATGCGCAGCCGGCTCTTGCGCACCAGCGTCCAGGTGCTCTCGGACAGGTTGAGCAACGCGTCGGCGCGCGCGTAGCACCACCATGGCATCTCCAGCTTGGCCATGACTTCCAGCAACGGGATCATCTCCGCCTCGCGGTCGAAGAAGTTGTGGTCGAAGAACTGGATCGAATCGGCGCCCAGTTCCTCTTTCAGGTAGCGCAACTCACGCTCCAGCCGCGCCGCGGTGGGCAGCGCGGTGGCGCCGCCGAACATCGCCGCCACGCCGCAGAAGGTGCAGCGGAACCGGCAGCCCAGCGCGGCCTGGTGCGAGGCGGTGCGGCGGCCGAGGAAGCTGCGGCCCAGGTACTGGCGCGGGTCGCCGAGCTTGGCGTACGGCAGCGCCGGTGCCGCCTCGCCGCGGCTGAAGCCGCGATTGCGGTTGTGCACGATCGCGCCGTCCTGTTTCCACGACAGCCCGTCGATCTGCGCCAGGCTGGGGCCTTCGCCACGCAACGCCGCGACCAGTTCCGGCAGCGTGTCCTCGCCCTGCGCGCGGATCGCGTAGTCCACGTACGGCGCGCTCAGCGCGGTGTCGGTATACAGGGTCGGGAAATAGCCGCCCCAAACGATCGGCATGGCCGGGAAGCGTTCGCGGATCGCCGTGGACAGCGCGATCGACGGCGCGATCTGCGGCCCGCCCATGACGCTGATGCCGACCGCGTCGTAGCGTTGTTGCTGCAACGCCTGCAGCGCGCTGTCGATGAAGCCGCGATCGACGTTGCCGTCGATGATGCGGCAGTCGCCGCTGCGGTCCAGCGCCGCGGCCAGGTTCAGCAGCGCCAGCGGGAAGCGGGCATTGCCGCGCGAGGTGATGGTCGGATTGACCAGCAGCGTGTTCGGTGTGGAAGGCATGGGAGAAGACCGCAAGGCGAGGCTCACGGCAGGCGCCGCAGCCGGAACACCAGCGCCACCGGAACCTGCAGCGCGGCAGGATCGAAGTGCGCGCCGGCGGGAATGTCGGCAGGATCGAGCATCGGTTCGCGCACCGCCTCGATCGCCAGCCCGAGCGCGGCGCAGGCCGCATGCCAGTGGCTGTAGAGGTGCTGGGTATGGCGCACCGCGTAGCGCTGGCCAGCGGCCTTGAAATCGCGCTTCCAGCCCAGCGCGTGGCCGATCGGATGCACGTCGCTGCACAGCACGCTGCCGCCCGGGCGGGTGGCGCGGTGCAGTTCGGCCAGCGCCGGCTGCAGGTGCGGCAGATGCCCGACGGCCAGGGCGCAGATGCTCAGGTCGGCCTCGGCATCGGCCACCGGCAGTGCGTCCAGGCTGCCTTCGCGCAGCGTGTAGCGATTGCCGGCGCCGGCCGCATCCAGTTCGCGCGCGGCGCGGCCGAGCATCTGCGGCGACAGGTCCACGCCGGTGGCGTGCGCGGCGTGGCGCTGCAGCGCATGCAGCAGATAGCGTCCGCTGCCGCAGCCGGCATCGAGCACGCGCTGGCCGTGCAGCGCGGGCGGCAACAGCGCCAGCATGGCCCGCTGTTCGGCCTGCATCACCGGGTTGTGCGCGTGCGCCGGATAGCTTGCCGCCCACAGCGCATAGGCCTCGAGCGGGTCCAGGATCGGCACGGCGCTCATGCGCGGCGTGCCTGCAGGGCGGACGGCTCGGCCGTGCGAAGCGCATCGCCCTGCAGCTCCAGCCCGGGTTCGAGCGCGAGCAATGCGGGGTCGGCCAGCTCCGCGGCCAGCAGCTTCGGCACGCCGTCCAGCGTCACCGGCACCGCCGCCACGCCGGTGGCCTCGAACCAGTCGGCGAAATCGGGATCGGCGATGCGCGGGCGCCCGTCGCGTACCACCGCGCGCAGTTCGCTGCGTGCACGGCCGACCAGGCTATGCGCCGGGTCGCCGCCGCGGTCGCCGACGATCAGCAGATCCGCGGCGCTGCCGACCGCGAGACTGCCGCGTCCGGGGAGGCGCAGGATGCGCGCGGCGGCGGTAGTCGCCAGCGCCAGCGCCTGCCCGGCATCCAGCCCGTTGGCGGCGGCCACCTGCAGTTCCTCGAGCAGGTCGCGCGCGCCGCTCAGGCGCGAATCGCTGCCCAGCGCCAGGCGCCCGCCCGCGTACAGCCGGCGTGGATCCAGCGTGCGCCCCAACAGCGCCAGGTTGCTCGACGGGCACCACACCACGGCGGCGCCGCAGGCGAGCACGCGCTCGATGTCGGCCGCGCTCAGGCCCACGCCGTGGATCAGCACGCTGTTGGCGGCCAGGCAGCCGCGCCGGTCCAGTTCGGCCAGTTCGCCGGCGGCGATCGCATCGGTGCCCTCGGCCAGGTGGATCATCCACGGACGGTCGGCGGCGGTCGCGGAGAAGCTCTGCGCCAGCGGCGGGCCGTAGTCGGGTCCATGCAAGGCGTAGCTCCAGCCGAACTCGCGCAGCAGCGCGACCGGGAAGTCCGCCGCGTCCAGTTCGGCATGCCACGGATCGTGGTGGGCGACACAGGTGACGCCGGCGAGCAGATTCTTCAGCGCGCCGTGGCGCAGGCGCAGCGCCTTGGGCAGCCGCAGCGCGGCGGCGACGGCGGGATCGCGGAAATGCGCAGCGAATGCCTCGATCCACGCGTAGCTGTTGGCGAACGGCGCGGTCTGCGGCAGCGGCGGCACCGCGTTGACCTGCAGGTGCTCGTGCGCATTGATCAGCCCCGGAAACACCAGGTGCCCGTGCAGCGCGATCCGGTACGCCGCAGTGGCCGGCGCGGCGGCGATGCGCGCGCCGCGCAACGCCAGGGACGCGCGCAGCGCGCCGGCCGGCGTGGCCAGGCGCGAGCCGTGCAGGCAGACTTCGGCGGCAGCGGAAAGCGCGCGCATCGTTCAGCGCTTGCGCATCACGATCAGGAAGTGATCGCCCATGTCGCGCAGCAGCGGCCAGCCGCCGATGCGGTCGTCCAGCCGGCCCAGGCGTTCGCCCCAGCGCGGGTGGCGGCGATAGTGGTCGACCAGGTACGGCGGCGGCAGGCACAGGCTGAGCGCGCGATAGGATTCCAGTTCGAAATGCGCGGAGAAGGCGCGGTAGAACTCGCGCGGCAGGTAATACCAGGTCCAGATCGTGTGCCCGTTCATGCCCACCGCGGTGACCCCGCGCGCGCCACGCACCGCGGCGCGGCGGAAGCGCCCGCGCAGCGCGTAGTGGCCCACTTCCCACGGGCACAGGCGTCCGATCACCGAGAACACCAGGCGCCCATCGCGGCGCAGCAGGCGCGCGCATTCGGCGGCCACCGCGGGCAGGTCCGGCGCGCAGTTCAGCGGGCCGAAGTTGGAATACATGCCGTCGAACTCGCCGTCGATGCGGTCCAGTTGCTGGATGCCGACGTGCGCCGCGCTGAGCCGTCCCTGCAAGGCCGGGTCCTGCGCCCGCTGCCAGGTGCGCTCCACCATCTGCGGCGACCAGTCGGTGGCCAGCACCCGATAGCCGCGTTGCGCGAACTCGTGGGCGTCCAGGCCGGTGCCGCAGCCCAGGTCGATCAGCCGCGCGCCGACCGGCAACTGCGCGGCCACCGTGTCCCACAGGGTGGTGCGCATGCGCTGGATCAGCTCGTTGTTGCCGCGCGGGCCGTCGTAGTCGGCGGCAACGCTATCGAAGGCGCGCTGGGTCTCCAGCAGCAGCGCCGGATCGATCGTCGCCGCGCGCGCAGCGGTGCCGGGCTTGCCATTCGCAGTCACATCCACTCTCCACTCGCCTGCCGTCGTCGTCGGGAATTGCCGTGCCGGCCGCAAGCGCGGATCGCACGGTATGCCAGTGAGTGCGGGTGGCGGGCGGTTTGGTTGAATCGCCGTGAGCGGCGTGGTGCGTATTGGCGCTTATGCGCCGCTAAGGGCCTGCTGAGGCTGCGGCATGCGTGCCACCTGCCGGCGCCGCAGCGCGTTGCGGACGATCGCGGCGAACACGCCGAGTCCCACGCCCAGCATCAGTCCCACCGCCAGTACCAGCACCGGATTGGGAAATGCCGGGCGTTCGGGCACGTAGGCCGCCCATGGCGCGGAGGTGTCGTAGGTATAGCGCGCGCCGAGCCGGGCGCGCAGGTCGTCGCGCTCGGACTTCAGGCTGCGGATGGTCGTGTTCTTCTCCGACAGCAGCATGTCGCCGAGCAATTGCCGCTCGACGCTGCCCTTGCCTTCTGCCTGCTGTTGCAGCAGGCGCGCGCGCTCGGCCTGGGTCGCGGCGAGTTCGCTGTCGATGTCCTGCAGGCGTTCGCGCGTCTGTTGCATCGGCACGGCCTGGATGCGCCGATGCAACGCCTGCAACTGCGCTGTCGTCGCCGCAGCCAGGGCGCGCGCCTGCTGCGCCGAATCGGCGCGCAGGCTCAGCTCGATCAGGTTGGCATAGGGATCCGGGTCCAGCTTCAGACTGCCGCGGTACAGCGCGGCCTCGCGGCCGTTCAACGGCAGGCCCAGGCTCTGCAGCACCTGGTCCTGGAACAGCCGGGTCTTGATCCGCTCGATCACCCGCTGGAACGGCTCCAGCTTGGGATCGCGCCCGGCCGGGGTCGGGCCGAACTCGCCGACCTGTACCCACGCGGTGGCCTGCCACTGGCGCGTGGCGACATGCAGGAAGGCGAACGCCAGCGCCAGCGCGACGAGCAGCGGCAGCACGCACCACGTCCATTCGCGCCGCAGGATCCGCCACAGGTCGATCAGGTAGATTTCGTCTTCTTTCATGGCAAGGTAGTTCCCGGAGAAAAAGGTGGCGACGGCGCCTGCCCCGCCCTGCCCGGCGCAGCCGCCAGCGCCGCGCGGCGGTTCGGCAGCAGCGCGCTGCCGGCGTGCAGGACCAGGCACAGCGCGATGAAGCCGGCGTTGGTCCAGGTGAACGCCTGCGGCGCGAATGGCGACATCAGGCAGGCATAGGCGATGCGCAGGAACACCAGCAGGTTGAACAGCGACACCGTGCTGCCGAGCAGGCGCACGCTCCACAGCAGCGCCGCGTACAGCGCCAGCATCGCGGCCAGCGCGGCGCCGGCGCCGCCGGCCAGCAGGAACGGGAAGAATTCGGTGCCGACGTTGATGTTCGGCGCATCCAGCGGAATGCCGGTGCCGGCGGTGGCGATCGAACCGCTCAGCGGCACCAGCTGGTTGACCAGGAAACTGGCATTGACGTAGTCCTTGGCCAGCATCGCGCCGAAGTTGTACGGGCCGGCGCCGATGTACAGCAGCAGCCACTTGATGCCTTGCGGCGCGGCGCGATAGAGCGCGCTGAACGGCAGCGTCACCGAGTCCAGCGAGCCCGAGCGCAGCGCGCCCAGCAGCGAGAACGCCGCGCCGCCGGCGACCAGCAACGCCACGATGGCCTTCCACGGCACCGGCCGCGCCGGATCGCGCCGCAGCAGCAGGAGCAGCGCGAAGCTGAACAACGCGGCGAAGATGCGGTTGCGGTCGATCACCAGCACCGGGAACACGAAGCCGGCGACGATCATCGCGTTGCGCAGCGCCTTGTCGCGCACGCACAGCAGCCCGATCGGCGGCAGGATCCAGCACATGTTGGACAGGTGCCGCACGTGCGAATGCAGCGGCGTCAGGTCGGCATAGGCGGAAGGATTGGTGAACAGCGGGATCGGGAACAGCGCCAGGTCCAGCACGCAGAACACGCCGACCAGCGCGGCCAGGCACAGCGCGACGAAGGCCTCGCGGGTGCCGGCATAGCGACGCGCGCGAAACGCAGCCAGCGACGGCAGGCGGATGCCGTGCAGCGCGTCCAGCAGCAGCGTCGTGGCGGCCGCGGCGGCGAGCAAGGCGATGCCGGCGGAATAGCCGGGCGGCAGATCGAAGCTGAGCAGGGTCAGCGCGCAACTGAACAGCAGCGGCAGGCCGAAATAGCTCGACGGCAGGCGCAGCAGGCGTTTCATGCGCGCTCGGCCAGCGGCGCCGCGGCGGCCGGCCGCAGGCGCGCCAGCAGCGACAGCCAGGCATGCGCCAGCAGGTGCCCGCCCAGCACCGCCGGCTGGCGCCGCAGGAACGCGATCTTGGCCGCGATGTAGTGCGCCTGCGCATGCAGCAGCGTGCGGCACGGCGCATCGAACAGCGCCGCGCGGCGCAGCGCCACCTGCCGCGACTCGGTCAGATTGGCCAGGCGGCTGGGCAGGTGCCGGGTCCTGCTGGCGTTGGCGCCGTGCAGCCGGTACGCACAGACGCCGACGTCGATGAAGCCCAGCGCGTCGCGCGCGACCAGGCGCAGGAAGAAGTCCCAGTCCTCGATGTGCAGCTCTTCGTCCCAGGCCACGCGCGCCTGCAGCGCGCTGCGCCGGACCAGGGCCACCGCCCCGCTCACCGCCCAGTGCCGGATCACCGCGCGGCGGATGCCGGCGTCGCTCAGGTACAGGCGTTTGTCCACGCCGTGCAGGTCGCGCATGCTGCTCTGGTGCAACAGGCGCCCGTCCGCGTCGACCACCACCGCATCGCCGATCACCGCGGTCTTGCCTGGCGCGGCGCGCAGATAGGCGACCTGCGCGGCCAAGCCGCCCGGCAGCAGGTAATCGTCGCTGGCGCCCAGACGCAGGAATTCGCCGCTGGCCATCGCCACCAGATGGTTCAGCGTGGCGGCGATGCCGCGGTTCTCGCGCGGCCAGAACCGTACCGGGATGCGCTGTCCGTGCAGCGCGATCCATTCGGCGATGCGCGCGGCGGTGGCGTCGCTGGAGCCGTCGTCGACGATCACCAGCTCCTTGTTGGGATACGGATCCTCCAGCACGCTGTCCAGGCAGCGCTGCACGAAGCGTTCATGGTTGAACGCCGGCACCAGCACCGACACCAGCGGCATGTCGCCGCGCAGTCCGCGTTCGTCCATCAGCGCAACCCTCCCAGATAGCGCCGCACCACCACGACGTTGAACGCCAGGTACAGCGCATAGTTGACCGCGAACGCGTATGCCGCCCCGATCAGGCCCATGCGCGCGGTGAACAGATAGACCAGCCCCAGATAGCTGGCGGCGAACACGCATTCGGAGATCACGAACAGCCGCGTCATCGCCTTGGCCAGCATCAGGTACGACAGCACGAACGAAGCGATCTTGATCACGTCGCCGACCAGCTGCGGCGCGTACAGCGGCGCGGCGGCGGCGAAGTCGGCGGCGAACAGCAGCCGCGTGAGCCAATCCCGGCACAGGTAGATCGCCGCGGCCAATGCGATCACCGCCGGCAGCACGTAGCGGTAGGCGGTGCGCAATTCCAGCAGCAGCCCGGCGCGATCGCGCAACGCGGCCAGCTTGGGCAGGTAATAGACGTTGATCGCCGTGGTGAAGAACAGCAGATAGGCCTCGGAGACCTTGCTCACCGCCTGCCAGTAGCCGACCTGCTGCCAGCCGAAGGTGTCGGCCAGATGGTCGCGCACGCCGATGTTGACCAGCAGCGGCAGCAGCGCCGAGGTCAGGGTCATCACCGAGAACGCGGCCAGGCGCCGGGTCATTTCCGCATCGAAGCGGATGCGCAGCATGTCGCGGCGGAAGTACGGGCTGCGCCGCAGCGCCGGCAGCCCGGCGCACAGCCACAGCACCTGCCCGGCCACCAGCGCCAGCAGCGCGCCATACAGCTGCAGCCAGCGCGACAGCCACAGCACCACCAGCACGCTGAGCACCGAGCCGGCGACCTGGATGAAGGCCAGCCGGCGCACGTCCATGAAGCCGTTGACCACGGCCAGGATGTAGTTGACCAGGGCGATGCCGAGCTGGGCCACGGCCAGCACGCAGATCAGGCTCTGGTACTGCGGATCGCCGAGCAGGCGCTGCGCGATCTGGCGGCTGAACAGCAGCGCGACCACCCCCATCACGCAGGCGGCGCAGCAGGCATAGCCCAGCGCCGCGCCGAGCAGCCGCGCCAGTTTCTGCGCATCGTCGCGGTACTCGGCCACGTACTTGACGATGCCCGCGCCGATGCCGCCGCCGGCCAGCACCGCCAGCAGCGACATCAGGCTGGTGAACTGGCCGAGCCGGGCCACGCCGGCCGGCCCGGCATAGACCGCGACCAGCTTGAGCACCAGCAACGCGGCCAGCAGCTTGGCCGCGGTGGCCGCCCCGCTGTACACGCCGCTGCGCAGCACGTTCATGCCGCGCTGGCCTCGAACGCCAGGCAGGCGCCGATCACCCGCTCCACCGCGGCCGCATCCAGGGTCGGGTCGATCGGCAGGCTCAGCACCTCGCGATGCAGTTGCTCGCACAGCGGCAGGCTGAGCCCGCTCAGTGCGGCATAGGCCGGCTGCCGGTGCGGCGGCTGCGGATAGTGCACCACGCAGTGAATGCCGCTGGCCAGCAGATGGCGCTGCAGCGCGTCGCGCCGGGCGCAGCGCACCACGAACAGATGCCAGGCGTGAGCCGCCTCGTCGGCCACCTGCGGCAACTGCAGTTGCGGATGCGCGATACCGGCGCGATAGCGCCGCGCCACATCGCGGCGCAGGGCGATGTCGGCATCCAGGTAGTGCAGCTTGACCCGCAGCAGCGCCGCCTGCATTTCGTCCAGGCGCGAGTTCACGCCTTGCACCAGGTGCCGGTACTTGATGTCCGACCCGTAGTTGCGCAGCATCCGGATCTGCGCAGCCAGCGCGGCGTCGTCGGTCGTGACCGCGCCGCCATCGCCGAGCGCACCCAAGTTCTTGCCGGGGAAGAAACTGAAGCCGGCGGCGTCGCCGAAACTGCCGGCGTGGCGCCCCTGCAGGCGCGCGCCGTGCGCCTGCGCCGCGTCCTCGATCAGCAGCAGGCCATGCTGCCGCGCCAGCGTCCGCAACGCGGCCATGTCCGCCAGCTGGCCGTACAGATGCACCGCCATGATCGCCCGTGTGCGTGGGCCGATCGCCCGCTCCACGCTGGCCGGATCCAGGTTGAAGCTGACCGGATCCGGCTCCACCGGCACCGGCAGCAATCGGTTCTCGCTGATCGCCAGGAAGCTGGCGATAAAGGTGTTGCCCGGCACGATCACCTCGTCGCCGTCGCACAGCCGGCCCAGTTCGCGGTAGCCGCGCAGGATCAGGCTCAGCGCGTCCATGCCGTTGCCCACGCCGATCGCATGCCCGGTGCCGCAATAGGCGGCGAACTCGCGCTCGAACGCGTCGAGCTCCTCGCCCAGCACGTACCAGCCCGAGTCGATGACCCGTGCCGCCGCGGCCTTTAGTTCGTCGGCATAGCGGGCGTTGAGCGCGCGCAGGTCCAGGAACGGCACGCTCATCGCAGGTCCCAGGCGTAGAAATCGTGGACCACGCCGCGCGCGCCGAAGCGCTCCTTCTGCGTGACCAGGCCGTCGTTGAGCACCTGGCCCTGCTGCTCGGTGGAAATGCCCAGGCTGAAGTACTCGCGCTGCGCGTAGTGGTCTTCGATCAGCTCGGCCAGCAGCAGGCTCAGCGCGTCCACGCGCCGGCCCTGTTCGGAACAAGCAAGGTACTGGGTGTGCACCACGCGACCGAAGTCGTACAGCAGCGTGCCGGCCAGCAGGCTCTCGCCGTCGCGCACTTCGTACAGCACCAGCTGTTCCGGGAAGCGCCCGCACAACAGGCGCAGTTCCTGCAGGCTGTGGGTGGGCGTGGCGTCGTGGCGCTGCAGCACCTCGCTCAGCAGCGCATGGAACGGGGCCGGATCGTCGCTGCGCTGAACGCGCAGGCCGGCCCTGCGCGCCTTGCCGATCGAGCGCCGTCGTTCGGCGGCGAAGCGCAGCGGCTCGCGCAAGGCGATCGCCGAAGACAGGTCGCGGCGTTGCAGGCGCGCGCCGAGCCGGTGCAGCGCGTACAGATCCTCATCCGCCGGCGACGCATGGAACAGGTGCGGCACCGCCTTGTACAGCAGCTCGTGCACGCCGCGCGCGCGGTAATGCGCGGCGATCTGCTCGAACACGTCCAGTGCCGCCGCCGCGCGCAGCCCATGCGCGGACAGCAGCCCGGCATAGCTCAGCCCGGCATGGCTGACCACGCGCGTGCCCTCGATATTGGCTGGGAACACCGCAAGCAGCGCACCTCTGCGTTCGACCAGCAGCGAGGCGTCGACGAAGCGCTCGGCGTGGTAGTCCATGTAGCCGCGCCGGTGCAGCAGGTTGCCATTGCGGGATTCGGCGATCAACGCGTCCCAGGCCGGCGCGTCGGCGGCGGTATAGGGCCTAACCGAAATCATCGCCACTCCCCTCGCCTGCGCCCTGCGCCAGCGGCGCCACCGCCACGCCGAAGCCGTCGCGGCCCATGTCGTTGCCGTTGTAGAACATCAGCACACGGTCGCGGTGCCGGATCAGCGCCGGATAGCACAGCGTGCGCGCGTCCCAGCCGCCAGGCGAAAGCGCCAGGCCGAAGGCGTCGTCGCACCGCTGCCAGTGGCGGCCGTCGGCACTGCGCGCCACGCCGGGGAAATACGCGCCGCCGACGTTGCCGCGGGTGAAGTACATCAGGTAGCCGCCCTGGTGGCGGTACACGCGCGGGCGGCCGATGCGGTATTCGCTGCCCTGCGGTTGCAGGCACAGCGTGTCCTGGCGCGGGATCGCCTGCAGGTCGTCGGTCTCGGCGTAGCGGATGTGGTAGCGCGGGAACGGCGTGCCGTCGATGTGCTCCCAATCGTCGCCGACCGCGTACCACAGCCGCCAGCGGCCGTCCTTGTAGCGTGCCGAATGCACCGCGGCGATGGTGCTGCGCCCAGGCGCGCGATCCAGCAGCGGCGTGTCCTGGCGGCGCTGGAACGTCTCGCCGCCGTCGCGGGACACCGCCAGCCCGGTGAAGGCCAGGAACTTGGCCTTGGCCACGCGCTGGAAGCCGACATAGAACATGTACAGCCCATCCGGCGCGGCGACCACGTCGCCGAGGATCATGCCGTTGTCGTCGAAGCAGCCGTCGCGGCCGATGTCCAGCACCGGCGTGGCGCTGACGCGCACCACCCGGGTCGGATCGTCGCCGCGCACGTCGACGTAGCCGATGCGGCTGATCCCGGCGTCGTCGCGGAAGCCGGCGTAGACGCGGATCAGCTCGGCGTCCAGGCGATGCGGCGTCGGCGTCAGCGCCGAATGCCGCATCCAGCCGCCGACGCCGTCGCGTGCGGTGGCGAACGCCAGGCCGCGTTTGCTCCAATCGAACATGGCGTCAGAGCGTCACGTCGAAGCTGGACTTGCCGGCCACCGCGCGCGCCGGCGCGCCGACGTAGACCCGGCCCGGCTCGGTGTCGCGGGTGACCAGCGCGCCGGCACCGATCACGTTGTCCGCGGCGACCTTGACCCCGTCGCTGAAGGTGGCATTGACCCCGACGAAACTGCTCTGGCCGATCTCGCAGTAGCCGGAAATCACCGCATGCGAGGCGACGAACACGTGGTCGTGGATCACCGTGCGGTGACCGATGTGGTTGCCGCTCCACAGGATGCAGTTGTCGCCGATGCGGGTGAACGGCTGCACCACATTGCCTTCGAACACGAAACAGTTCTCGCCCAGCTGCGCATTGCGCCAGACGAAGGCGCGCGAACTGACGTAGCTGGCCAGGCGATAGCCGCGGCGCTTGGCGTCGAGGAAGAACCGCGTGCGCAGGCGGTTGAGGCCGCTGGCGGGAATCGCCACGAACGCCTCGACCTCGCCCGGCGGGTACAGCCGCTCCAGGTCTTCGTACGCCACCACCGGGCGCTCGGCCAGCGTCGGCGCGACGATGTAGTCGCGCTCGGCGCTGATGGCCAGCACCTCGTAGTCGCTGTCGTGGCTGAAGTACTCGCAGGCGATCTGCGCCAATTCGCCCGCGCCGATGATGACCAGCGGTTTCGCCATGGCCCTACGCCTCCTGCCTGCGTTCGCCGGCGGCTTCGCGCAGGAACTCGTCGTAGTCGAGGATGTAGTCGGCCGGATCGTAGACCTGGTCGGCCAGCACCATCAGCACGCAATCAGCGCTGAAATCGTACAGGTCGCGCCACACCATGCTGCCGAGCAGCAGGCCCTGGCAAGGGTCGTCCAACACCACCTGCACCGGTCCGCTGCCGTCGTCGAGCAGGAACGACACCGAGCCATGCAGGGCCACCGCCAATTGGTTCAGATGGCGGTGCGCGTGCTGCCCGCGGTGCACGCCGTGCTTGGTCGCGAACAGGTAGTACACGCGCCGGATGTCGAAGGGCACGTCGCGTTGCTGCTCCAGGGCCACGAGCAGACCGCGCTCGTCGCCGTGCGTACGCAACTGGATTCGTTCGATTGCCATGAATGTGTCCGACACGGACTCCGACGCGGAGTTACCAGGCTGAGTGCTTCCGGTCGGCGCAAAGGTTGCGCCATGCCGCGCGCAACGCCGATGCGAAGGCCGCCGCCACGCCGACGCAACCTTTTGCCACGCCCCCGGCACCCATCTGCGACCACCACTGCGCCGCCCCGCTGCGCGCTCGGCAGTGGCCGCACGACGCCGCGAGCGGCAGCGCGCATTCCATCGACACGACCTGGACAGGGCACGCCACCATGACTTCATCCACGCAGGCCGACGACAATCTCGCCCTTTCCGAAGCGCCAGGGCATCCGCCGCGCACCTCCGCAGGCGCGGCGCTGCCGCGGCCGATGGTGGTGCTGCACTGGCTCACCGTGCTGTGCCTGGTGTTGGCGGCAGGGCTGATCCTGTTGCGCGAAGAGGTCGATGGCCGCGCCGTACGCCAATGGTTGCTGGAGGGGCATCGGCATTTCGGCCTGTTCGTACTCGGCCTGTTCTTCCTGCGCGTCGCGCTGCGCCTGCGCCTGGGCAAACGCCACGACCCCGATGCCCCCTCGCCGCTGCTGCGGGCGCTGGCCGGGCTCACCCACGTGGTCATGTACGCGCTGCTGCTGACCCTGCCGGTGCTGGGCTGGGCGCTGAGCCAGTCCATGGGCAAGCCGGTGCATCTGTTCGCCGCCACGCTGCCGGAACTGGTCGCCCCCGATCCGGATCTGGCCGACACGCTCGGCGCCTGGCACGTGTATGCCGCCTGGGCGCTGCTCGGCCTGATCCTGCTGCATATCGGTGCCGCGCTATGGCACCACTTCGTGCGCCGCGACGACACCCTGCGGCGAATGCTGCGCTTCCGCCGCGGCTGAGCCGCGCCTTACGCCCTTCCCTCGTCCGCCGCCGCGCCGACCCGCTCAAGGACCCATCGCATGCAGACCAGCACGTCTCCTTCTTCCTTCTTCCGTCCCGGCATGCTGCGTGGCGCCGAGCAGGTCCTGCTGTGGTCCACGCTCGGTTCGCTGTTGCTGCTGGTCAGCCCGCGCGCCGCGGCGGTACCGGCGTTCGCGCGGCAGACCGGCTCCTCCTGCGCGGACTGCCACATCGGCGCCTACGGCCCGGCGCTGACCCCGTACGGCATGCGCTTCAAGCTCAACGGTTACACCGACAGCGACGGCAACGGCACCAAGATCCCGGTCTCTGCGCAGCTCATCGGCACCCGCAGCGTGCCGGTACGCGGCAAGACCAACAACCAGCTCAGCGAGGGCGACCTGTACCTGGCAGGGCGCATCAGCGACAACATCGGCGGCTACATCAAGGTCTCCAGCACCAACAACGGCAAGGACAAGTTCACCACCAAGCTGGACAACGTGGACCTGCGCTTCGTCGCCAAGACCTTCAAGCTCGGCGGCAAGGACGCGCTGCTCGGGGTCAGCGTCAACAACAACCCCGGCAGCCAGGACCCGATCGGCGTGCTGCCCAACGCCTCCGGCCTGGGGCCGGCCTCGGCCTACGCCAGCTCCACCACCCTGCTCAACCAGTCCTCGCTGTCCAACCGGGTGATCGGCACCAGCGTCTACGGCGTGTACGACCGCAACTGGTACGGCGAGATCGGCACCTACAACGCGCTGCCGGTCTCCACCCAGGACGACCTCGGCTACGCGGTCGGCGGCGACCCGGGCAAGCTCAGCGACACCGGCTACCTGCGCCTGAGCTACATGAAGGACATGAAGAAGCAATTCTTCTCCGCCGGCGTGGTCGCCCTGACCACCCATCGCCAGCTGCCGCGCAGCACCGGTCCGCGCGACGACTTCACCGACCTGGGCTACGACCTGAACTACCAGTTCCTGGGCACCCGCGAGCACATCCTCAAGCTCGGTTATCTCAACATCTACGAGCGCCGCCGCTACGGCAGCGCGGCGATCGACCCGGCCGACCCCAGCGTGGCCGGGCTGCGCCGCGGCAGCATCCGCGACCAGTCGATCAACCTCAGCTACACCTACAAGCAGAGCTACGGCCTGCTGCTGGCGCACTTCATCAATACCGGCTCGGACGACGCGTTCCGCTACAGCCCGTACGGCGCCCCGGACACCACCAGCAACCTGATCAGCGCCTCCTGGGCGCCGTTCGGCAAGGACGACTCGTTCACCTCGATCGCCAATATGCGCCTGTCCGCCACCTGGTTCCGTTTCAGCAAGTTCAACGGCACCACCGGCAACGTGTTCGGCGCCCTGCCGGTGACCCGCCCGCACGACCTGAACCAGTTCTCGCTGGCGCTGAGCCTGGCGTTCTGAGCACACCTTCCCCCACGTACGGATCGTCATGAAACCAGCCAACGCAGTTCCCCTGTGGTGCACCCTGATGGCCAGCCTGCTGCCGCTCGGCGCCGCCCTCGCGCCCGCCGCGCATGCCGGCGGCGGCCTGCCCGGCGCCGGCGTGTTCGCCACCGAATGCGCCGAATGCCACAGCGCGGCGCCGGGCAAGAACAAGAAGGGCCCGACCCTGTTCGGCGTGGTCGGACGCAGTGCCGGCAGCGTGCCCGACTACCGCTACTCGGACGCGATGAAGAAGACCCAGTGGACCTGGAGCGACGACAAGCTGCGCAGCTATCTGTCCCAGCCGGCGTCCAAGGGCATCCCCGGCGCCAACATGAAGTACGACGGGCTCGACGACAGCAAGCAACTGGAAGATCTGATCGCCTATCTCAATTCCCTGCATTGAAGTCGGCACCCGGCCCCGGCATAGTCGAAACTGAACCCGGCGTCCGACGCCGGGTGTGTGCCGTGTCGCCGCCAGTGCGCAATGCCGATAATGGCGATCGTCCACGGGGCGAGCGCTCCAGCGGTGCCGCTGCCATGCGCCCAGCGTCCTCTGCGATCCGACCTGCGACCATCGAGCGACCGTGCACAACCGCCCCTTCCGCCGCCGGCTCCCTGTCCCCGACCGCCCTGCCCGCGACCGCCATGCATGGGCATCTTGACCGGCATGACCGCGCCCGCAGATGACCTGGCGCAGCGTGTCGCGCGCCTGCGCCCGCTGCGCGGCGCGCTGGCGCTGGCGGCGGCGCTGTGCCTGCCGGGCACGGCGCTGGCCGCCAAGCTGGGCGGCGCGGTCGGGCTCAGTTCGCAATTGGTCGATCGCGGCATCGCGGTGACCGCCGACACCCCGTCCCTGCAGGTCGCCGGCTATTGGCTGCCCGCGCCGGGCTGGTCGCTGGGCGCGTCCGCCAGTACCGCGCTGGACGCGCCGGGCCACCAGTTGCTGACCACGATCGAGCTGTCGCGCAGCTGGACCCTGTCCGACAGCTGGCAGATGCAGGCCGGGCTGCTGCGCTACGACTACCCCGGCAACCGCATGAACCGCCTGTTCAACCGCAACGAGGCCAGCCTCGGCTGGTCGTACCGGGACCGGCTGAGCGTGTCGCTGGCCGCGTTCGAGCTGCCCGACAGCTACCGCGGCCGCTGGTACGGCGCGGCCGACCTCACCGTGCACCAGCCGCTGCCGGGGCAGCTGTCGCTGTCGGCCGGGATCGGCATCAGCCAGGCCCCGCCGGCGCTGTACGGGCTGGACTACGCCGACCACTACAGCTATGGCCACGCCGGGCTGATGTGGAACGGCGGCGCCTGGAGCGTGGAGATCGACCGCGTGTTCAGCGATGCGCGCAGCATCTACGCCAGGCGCGGCAACGGGATCTGGCCGTGGGTGGTCACCGTGTCGCGTGCCTTCTGATCCGCACACGCAACCTTTCCGTGCCGACCCGGCACATACCGGTGCCCGTTGCCAAGCCAGCCCTCCATGACCGACACCGATCCACTTGGCGATGCCACCGACCGCATGCTGCTCCGGCGCATGGCCGGCGGCGACCGCGATGCGCTGGCCACCCTGTACCGCAACTACCACGGGCGGCTGTGCCGGTTCCTGTCGCGGCTGACCCGGCGCCCGGACATCATCGAGGAGGCGATCAACGACTGCTTCTGGATCGCCTGGCAGAAAGCCGGCGATTTCCGCGGCGACTCGCAGGTCTCGACCTGGATCATGGGCATCGCCTACCGCTGCGGGCTCAAGGCGATCCGCCACCACAGCGACGAGGCGATCGAGGACGGGGTGAGCGCCGAAGAGCATTTCGCCTCCTCCGCCGACCCGGACGAGGACCGCGAACTGCGCGACTGGCTGGGCAAGGGCCTGGAGCGGCTGTCGGCCGACCAGCGCATGGTGGTCGAACTGGTCTACGGCCTGGGCCACAAGCTGGAAGAAGTCGCGGCGATCATGCAGTGCCCGGTGGGCACCATCAAGGCGCGGCTGTTCCACGCCCGGGTCAAGCTGCGCAACGTGCTGCCGGGATTGGCCGGCGGCGCTTCCCCTCTGACGGAGAGCGCGTCATGAAGACAGGCTTCAACGAGCCGGGCAACGAGTGCTCGCACGCCTGGGAACTGATGCCGTGGGTGCTGCAGGCCAGCGCCACGGAAGAACAACACGAGTGGCTGATCGCGCATCTAGCCAAGTGCAGCTTCTGCAGCGCCGAGTTCGCGCAGCAGAGCCGGCTGCGCATGGCGATGTCGCTGCCCAGCGACGTGCCGGTGGATGCCGAAGCCGGACTGCAGCGCCTGCTCGGCCGCCTCGACGCGCCCGAGCCGCAGCGCCTGCCGGCGCGCGTGCGCCCCAGCTGGACCACACGGGCGCTGGTCGCCGCGGCGCTGGTGCAGGCGGTCGGGCTGGGCGTGCTCGGGGTCAGGCTGTCCGCCAGCGACCAGAGCCAGGGCGCCAGCTACCGCACCCTCAGCGACACCGCGCAGCCGCTGGCGAGCGACGCGATCCGCGTGGTGCCGGATGCGCGCATGACCCTGGCCGACTGGGACGCGGTGCTGCGCAAGCTGCAACTGCGCGTGGTCGGCGGCCCCAACGGCGCCGGCGCCTACACCGTGGTGCCGGTCCAGGCCGGCTCGCCGGCGCAGCCGCAACGCAGCGTGCAGCAGTTGCGTGCGACGCCCGGCATCCGCCTGGCGGAACCGATTTCCGCCCCATGAACCTGCGTCGCGCCTGCCTGCTCGTCGCCTGCCTCGCCCTCGGCGCCTGCGCCCATGGCGGCCGCGGCGGCGCGTCCGCAGCCCCGGCGACGCCGGCGAAGACGCCTGCCATGGACGCCTCGCCGGCCTTGGACAGCCAGCGCCAGATCGTGCTGGCGGTGGCCAACCCGATGGCCGCGCCGGGCCGGCATGCCGGCTCCAACCTGATCGGCTATGCCTCTTCCAAGTACTACGGTGCCGGCACCCAGGCGGTGGCGACGCTGGACGCGCTGACCCAGCGCTACGGCCTGCGCCAGGTGACCGGCTGGCCGCTCAAGCCGCTCGGCCTGTACTGCGTGGTGCTGGAGCCGGCACCGGGCATCGAGCGCGACACGCTGCTCGCGGCCCTGGCCAAGGACGAACGCGTCGCCCTGTCGCAGCCGCTGCAGGACTTCGCCACCTACGCCGATCCCGCGCCCGCGCCGGCCAGGCCCGCGCAAGCGCTGCGCTACAACGACCCCTACGTGGACATGCAAAGCGGCTTCGCCGCGACCAACGCCGCCACCGCGCAGGTGCTGAGCCAGGGCCAGGGCGTGAGCGTGGCCATCGTCGATACCGGCGTGGATACCGCCCACCCGGACCTGCAGGGCCGGCTGCGCGAGGTGCGCGACCTGGTCGGCGCCGACCCCGCCGCGTTCAATCGCGATCACCACGGCACCGAAGTGGCCGGGATCATCGCCGCCGGCAGCAACAACCGTCTCGGCATCGTCGGCATGGCGCCCAAGGCCATGCTCGACGTGTACAAGGCCTGCTGGTATCCGCAGCGCGCCGGCGCCGGCGCCGGCTGCAATTCCTTCACCCTGGCCAAGGCCTTGGTGGCGATCGGCGACACCCGCGCGCGCATCGTCAACCTGAGCCTGGGCGGCCCGGCCGACCCGTTGCTGCGCAAGCTGCTCGAGCAGTTGCTGCGGCAGGGTCGCATCGTGGTCGCGGCGATGCCGCCGGACGGCCGCCTGGACGGCTTTCCCGACGCCACCCCGGGCGTGATCGTGGTGCGCACCAGCAGCAGCACCACCCAGTCGCCGCCGGGCGTGCTCAGCGCGCCGGGCGAGGACATCCTCACCACCCAGCCCAACGGCGGCTACGACTTCACCTCCGGCTCGTCGATGGCCACCGCGCATGTCAGCGGCGTGGTCGCGCTGCTGCTGGCGCTGGCGCCGCAGCTGGACGCGCGCAGCGTCCACGAACTGCTGCAGCGGACCAGCCGGCAACGCGACGGCCTGCTGCAGGTCGATGCCGCCGCCGCGGTGCAGGCCCTGCCCCGCGCGCGCGCGACTGCGCGCTGAGCGTCAAGGCCATGGCCAAGTGGATTCCGCAATGGATGCATCGGCTCGCCTCGCCGGCGACGTTCTACCGCGTCGCCGGCACGATCCGGCCGTGGGCGCTGGGCGCGGCGCTGCTGCTCGGCGCGGTCGCGTTCTACGGCGGCCTGGTGCTGGCGCCGCCGGACTACCAGCAGCACGACGCCTACCGGATCATCTTCATCCACGTGCCCAGCGCCTGGATGAGCCTGTTCGTCTATGTCGCGATGGGCGCGGCCGGCTTCGTCGCCCTGGTCTGGCGGCTGAAGCTGGCGGAAGTGGCGTGCATGGCCTCCGCCTCGATCGGCGCCGCGTTCACCTTCATCACCCTGTGCACAGGTTCGCTGTGGGGCAAGCCGATGTGGGGCACGTGGTGGACCTGGGACGCGCGGCTGACCTCGGAACTGGTGCTGCTGTTCCTGTACCTGGGCGTGATCGGCCTGTACCGCGCGATCGAGGATCCGCGCCAGGGCGCGCGCGCCGCCGCGCTGCTGGCGCTGGTCGGGCTGCTCAACCTGCCGATCGTGCATTTCTCCGTGGTCTGGTGGAACACCCTGCACCAGGGCTCCACGGTGCGCGTGCTCGGCCCGTCGAAGATGCCGCTGGCGATGCTGTGGCCGCTGCTGACCGCGGTACTGGCGAGCAAGTGCTACTACCTGGCCAGCCTGCTCTGGCGCATGCGCACCGACCTGCTGGCACTGGAGCGCGGCAAGGGCTGGGTGCGCGCGCTGGCGCTGGCCGTCCCAGTGCCGCCAGCGGCGCAGGCGACCGCGGCCGTGGCGGCGGAGCGTGCGGCATGAGTGGCTTCTGGGCGATGGGCGGCTATGCCGCCTACGTGTGGACGGCCTACGCGCTGTTCCTGCTGGTGCTGTTGCTGGACACGCTGCTGCCGCGCTGGCGGCAACGGCGCCTGCTCGCCGAGACGCGCGCGCAGGTGCTGCGCGAACAGGCGCGCCGCCAACGCGGCGCCTCTTCCCGCTTGCCCGGTAGCGCCGATGAATCCCACCCGTAAGCGGCGCCTGCTGCTCGTGCTGCTGGTGCTGGGCGCCGCCGCGCTCGCCACCGGCCTGTTCGTGCTGGCCCTGCAGCACAACATCAGCTACCTGTTCACGCCGAGCCAGGTGCAGGCCGGCCAGGCCGACGGCTACCGCGTGTTCCGGCTCGGCGGCATGGTCAAGGCCGGCTCGATCCGGCGCAGCGCCGATTCGCTGCGGGTGGAGTTCACCGTGATCGACAAATCCGGCGCCACCGCGGTCGCCTACACCGGGATCCTGCCGGACCTGTTCCGCGACAACCAGGCGGTGATCGCCACCGGTTCGCTGCATGGCGCCGGTTTCGTCGCCACCGAGGTGCTGGCCAAGCACGACGAGACCTACATGCCGCAGGAACTGAAGGACGCGATGGCGCAGGCCCACGAGGGTCGCACCGCGGCGGCAGTTTCCGCATCGGCCGCCACCTCCGCAACGCCATGATGCGGCCGCCCTGCCGCGCCACGCTGCGCTGGCCGCACTCGGCCGCCCTGCCGCGATGACCGCCGAACTGGCCCAGCTCGCGCTGATCCTGGCCCTGCTGCTGGCGCTGGCGCAGGGCGTGCTGCCGCTGCTCGGCGCCTGGCGCGGCGATCGCGCGTTGATGGCGGTGGCGCGGCCGGCGGCCTGCGCGCAGGCGCTGTTCGCCTGGCTGGCCTTCGCCCTGCTCGCGTATGCGCTGCTGCGCCTGGATTTCTCGGTGCGCTACGTGGCCGCCAACGCCAACCTGACGCAGCCCTGGTACTACCGGCTGGCCGCGGTGTGGGGCGCGCACGAAGGCTCGCTGCTGCTGTGGATCGCCATCCTCAATCTGTGGACGGTGCTGCTGGCGCGCAGCAGCCGGCACCTGCCGGAAGCGTTCGCCGCGCGCGTGCTCGGCGTGCTCGGCCTAGTCGCCGCCGGTTTCCTGGCCTTCGTGCTGTTCACCTCCAACCCGTTCGCGCGGCTGTCGCCGATGCCGCTGGACGGCAACGAACTCAACCCGGTGCTGCAGGATCCGGGCATGGTGTTCCATCCGCCGGTGCTCTACACCGGCTACGTCGGTTTCTCGGTGGCCTTCGCCTTCGCCATCGCCGCCCTGCTCGGCGGCGAACAACAGCAGGCCTGGGTGCGCTGGGCGCGGCCGTGGACCAATGTCGCCTGGGGCTTCCTCACCGCCGGCATCGTCGCCGGCAGCTGGTGGGCCTATGCCGAACTGGGCTGGGGCGGCTGGTGGTTCTGGGATCCGGTGGAGAACGCCAGCTTCATGCCGTGGCTGGTCGGCGCGGCGCTGATCCACACTCAGGCGGTCACCGAGAAACGCGGCGCGCTGGGTGCCTGGACCCTGCTGCTGTCGATCCTCGCCTTCTCGCTGTCGCTGCTGGGTACCTTCCTGGTGCGCTCGGGCGTGCTGACCTCGGTGCACGCCTTCGCCGCCGACCCGCGCCGCGGCCTGTACATCCTCGGCTTCCTGATCGTGGCGGTCGGCGGTGCGTTGCTGCTGTACGCGCTGCGCGCGCCGCGGCTGGCTGCTGGCAAGCCGTTCGCCGCCCTGTCGCGGGAAACCGCGATCCTGGTCGGCAACCTGATGCTGACCGTGGCCGCGGCGATGGTGCTGCTGGGGACGTTGTTCCCGCTGCTCGGCGATGCGCTGCGCTTGGGCAAGGTCTCGGTCGGCCCCCCCTACTTCGGCCTGCTGTTCCCGTTGCTGATGCTGCCGGTGGTGCTGCTGCTGCCGTTCGGCCCCTACCTGCGCTGGGGCCGGACCGAACCCGGCGCGCTGCAGGCGGTGGCCGTGCGCGCGGTGCTGGCCGCGCTGGCCTGCGCACTGGTCGCCTTCGTGCTGACCGACGGCTCGGCACGTGCGGTGGCCGGGGTCGCCGCCGCGGCGTGGATCGGCGTCGGCACCGCGCTGTACGCGTACAAACGCCTGCGCGAAGCGCCGCGCGGGCGCCGTTTCCCCGCGGAACTGGCCGGCATGTTGCTGGCCCATGCCGGCGTGGCGGTATTCGTGGCCGGCGTGCTGCTGTCGGAAAGCCTGTCGATCGAGCGCGACGTGCGCCTGGCGCCCGGGCAGAGCGAACAGATCGGCGGCTACGCGTTCCGCTTCGACGGCGTGCGCATGATCGACGGACCCAACTGGAAGGCCGAGCAAGGCACGCTGACGGTGAGCCGCGACGGTGCGACGGTGGCGGTGCTGCATCCGCAGAAGCGCCTGTATTCCAGCGAGCGGATCCAGACCGAGGCGGCGATCGATGCCGGCGTCACCCGCGACCTGTACGTCGCGCTGGGCGAGCCGATGGACGACCAGCACATCGAGAACGCCTGGACCCTGCGCCTGTACTACAAACCCTTCATCCGCTGGATCTGGCTGGGCGGCCTGTTGATGATGCTCGGCGGGTTCGTCAGCGCCTGCGCGCGCCGGCTGCGTGCGCCGCACGCGGTCGCGCACGCCCAGGGCCTGGTCGCGCCTGCCGCCCCGGCAGCGGCGGGCGCAGCGCCATGAGCCGGCTGCTGCCCCTGCTCGGCTTCCTGCTGCTGGCCGCGCTGTTCGGCTTCGGCATCTACTGGAGCCGCGCGCACGACCCGCACGAGGTGCCCTCGCCGCTGATCGGCAAACCCGCGCCGGCGTTCTCGCTGCCGCGCCTGGACGATCCCGCGCAACGCGCAGGCAGCGCCGACTTGCACGGCCGCCCCTACCTGCTCAACGTGTTCGGCAGCTGGTGCCTGGCCTGCGGCGAGGAACACCCGGTGCTGCTGGCGCACGCCAACGACCTCGGCGTCGCGCTGATCGGCTACGCCTACAAGGACGACCCGCGCGACACGCGCGCCTGGCTGGCGCACCGCGGCAATCCGTATGCGCTGGTGGTGGTCGATCAGGACGGACAGCGCGCGCTCGACTTCGGCGTCTACGGCGCCCCGGAAACCTTCCTGATCGATGCCCAGGGTGTGATCCGCTACAAGCATGTCGGCGTGCTGACCCCTGCGGTGATCGCCGACGAACTGCGCCCGGCGATCGCCGCGCTGGACGGAGCGCAGCGATGAGCGGGCCATTCGCGCGGACGCCACGCGGCCGGCCATGGACTAGACCGTGGCTGGCGTTGCTGGCCTTGCTGCTGCTCGCCCACGCCTTGCCGGCGGCGGCGCAGGCGGTGGATCCGTTGCCGTTCCAGGATCGGCAACAGGAACTGCGCTTCCAGCGCCTGACCGCGCAATTGCGCTGCCTGGTCTGCCAGAACGAGAACCTGGCCGACTCCAACGCGACGCTGGCGCGCGACCTGCGCCACCAGGTGTTCGCGCAATTGCAGGCCGGCCGCAGCGATGCGCAGATCAAGCAGTACATGGTCGATCGCTACTCGCAGTTCGTGCTCTACGACCCGCCGCTGGCGCCGGCCACCTGGCTGCTGTGGTTCGGTCCGCTGCTGTTCCTGCTCGGTGGCGCGGCCGTGGTCGTGGCCACGCTGCGGCGCCGGGCCGCCGCAGCGGCGCACGCGCCGCCGGAACAGGAGCCGGAAGAACAATGGTGACGGCCGGTTTCTGCGTCGCCGCCACGCTGATGGTGGCCGTCGCATTGAGCGCATTGCTGTGGCCGCTGCTGCGCCGGCATCCGGGCGCGCGCACGCTACGCATCGCCGCCGCGGCGCTGCTGGCAGCGACGCTGCCGCTGGCGAGCGCCGGCCTGTATCTGCTGGTCGGCGACCCGGCCGCACTTGCCGGCGTGCCCGTGCAGGCCCCACCGGCGCCCGACCCGGCCGTGGCGCAGCGGGCACTGCAGCAATGGCTGGAGAAGGCCGCCCTGGCGGTGCAATCGAAACGCAGCGCCGAAGCGCGCGACGCCTACGCGCAGGCGCTGCGAATCGATCCGGACAACAGCGACGCGCTGCTCGGCTGGGTCGAGGCGGACATGGCGCAGCAAGCCGACTTCGCCGTCGGCGCGACCGCGCACGGCATGCTCGAGCGCGTGCTCGCGCAGCAACCGGACAACCAGCGCGCCCTGTGGATGCTCGGCATCGGCGAATTCCAGCAGCACCGCTACGCCAACGCCGCGGCGCACTGGCGGCGCCTACAAGGCCTGCTGCCCGAGGCTTCCCCGCTGCGCGAGGCGGTGGCGCAGAAAATCGCCGCGGCCGAAGCGATGGCCGCGGTGCCTGCCCCCACGAGCGCTGCGACGCGCTGAAGCTGGCTCGACCGAGTGCCTTCGCCG
Organism: Xanthomonas sp. CFBP 8443; assembly: GCF_025666195.1. Classification (NCBI taxonomy): domain Bacteria; kingdom Pseudomonadati; phylum Pseudomonadota; class Gammaproteobacteria; order Lysobacterales; family Lysobacteraceae; genus Xanthomonas; species Xanthomonas sp. CFBP 8443. Next base: position 2,544,417 of record NZ_CP102592.1, on the reverse strand, counting down.
GCGGCCGCACCTGCTCGGAGAGCGGTTTTTGATCCTGTTTCAGCGCATGTAGGCATTGAATGGCTTCGCAATGTGGGTTCGCTCCCGCATGCAAGCCTTGGATCCCAAGCCTTCCAGCCATTCGGCGCCCGAGCCTGCGAGAACCAGTCGAGGTTCCATCCCCGCGCATGCAAGCCCTGTCAGCTTCGACCCAGGAGCCCGCCGCAGGCTTGGCGAGGCGCAGCCTGGAATAGCCGCCGGCCAGCGCTAGCTGGCCGCTTTGCCGGGTTTCAGGACGCCTTCGAAGGAGTGATTGGCGGTTCTCGGACCCATGTGTCCCTTTGCAGGTGCCGCGCATCATGGCCATACCCATGCGTTGCACGCGGAAGATAGGAATGCGTATCATTAACGCGATCAGCATCCCTGCTGCCGCCACGCTCCCGCCTAGCCGATGCCAAGCCGGTGCTTTTCCCCGACAAGGCTTCCATGCATCCAGTTGCTCCCGCCCCCCTGCACGATCCCCGCGTCCCGGGCACGACCGCCACGCCGCGGCGTCCGTTGCCGCCCTGGTTGGGCGTGCTTTCGCGCAGCGTGGCGGCGATCTTCGGCGGCTATGCGCTGGCCGCGGCGACCTCTGCGCTGTTGCCGCTGCTGTGGCCGTCGCTGCGCGCGCAGGCAGTGCTGAGCGGCATGATGCTGGGCATCCTGGTCTGCGCCTGCACCGCGCTGTGGGCGTTCGCCACGCGCAGTGCGGCGCGCGCCTGGCTGGGCATTCTCGCGGTGCTGGCGCCGATGGCGCTGGCCATCGCTTGGCTGCAGCAGCACGCGCCATGAAGCAGGGATTCCGCCAGTCGATGGCCTGGCTGCATACCTGGACCGGGCTGCTGGTCGGCTGGGTGCTGCTGCTGATCTTCATGGCCGGCACCGCCAGCTATTTCCGCGACGAGATCAGCCGCTGGATGCGTCCGGAGCTGCCGCATGCGCAGCTGAGTACCGACGCCGTCGCCGCGCGCGCGATCGCGCTGCTGGAACGCGAAGCACCGCAGTCGCCGCAATGGACGGTGGCGCTGCCGGGCGCGCGTTCGTCGGTGACCCAGGTGTTCTGGCGCAATCCGCCGCCGGCCGACGGCAGCAAGCAGAGCCGCAAGCAGAGATTCGGCGACGCCTTGCTGGATCCGCTCAGCGGCCGCGCCAGCGCCGCGCGCGACACGCGCGGCGGCGACTTCTTCTATCGCCTGCACTTCGATCTGCACTACATCCCGGTGACGTGGGCGCGCTACATCGTCGGCTTCTGCGCGATGTTCATGCTGGTGGCGATCATCACCGGGGTCATCACCCACAAGAAGATCTTCAAGGACTTCTTCACCTTCCGCCCGGCCAAGGGGCAGCGCTCGTGGCTGGATTTCCACAACGTCAGTGCGGTGCTGGCCCTGCCCTACCACGCGATGATCACCTACACCGGGCTGGTCACGCTGATGCTGATGTACTTGCCGTGGGGCATCAAGGTCGCCTATCCGGATGCCGAAGCGGCGTTCTACGCCGAGGCCTTCCAGCAGCCGGAAAATACCCGCGAGGCCAGCGGCGAGCCCGGCCGGCGCCTGCCGATCGCGCGGCTGCTGGACGTGGCGCGGGCCGAATGGGGCGCGCAGGCGCAGATCGCCGGGTTCTCGCTGTACAACCCTGCCGACGCCGCGGCGGTGATCGAGATCCGCCAGGGCGGCGGTCAGCGCCTGGCCTACGATCCGCCGTCGCTGCTGCTCGACGCCGGCAACGGGCAGGTCCTGGCGCGCAGCGGCCAGCCCGGCGCCGCCGCGCAGACCCGCAGCACCTTGTACGGCCTGCACTTGGCCCACTTCGCCGGGTCCGGGCTGCGCTGGCTGTTCTTCGGGTCGGGCCTGCTCGGCTGCCTGATGGTCGCCAGCGGGGTGATCCTGTGGGCGGTCAAGGAGCGGCCCAAGCATGCCAAGGCCGGCAGGATCGGCTTCGGCCTGCGCCTGGTCGACGCGTTGAACATCGGCGCGGTGGCCGGGCTGCCGATCGCCTTCGCCGCCTATTTCTGGGGCAATCGGCTGATCCCGCTGCAGGTGGCCGAGCGTCTGGACCAGGAAGCGGCGGTGTTCTTCCTTGCCTGGGCGGCGGCGCTGCTCGCGGCCTTCGTCTGGCCCAGGCGCGCGATGTGGGCCTGGCAGTTGTACCTGGGCGCGGCCATGTTTGCGCTGCTGCCGGTGCTCAACGCGCTGACCACCGATGCGCATCTGGGCATGACGTTGCCGGCCGGCGATTGGGCGCTGGCCTCGGTGGATCTGGTGTGCTTCGGGCTGGGCTGCGCGCTGGCGGTCGCCGCGCGGCGCATGCAGCGCTGGCAGCCGCCGCTGTCGGCGGCCGAACGCCGTGCCCGCGAACGCGCGGCATCGGCGCAGCCGGCGTCGGCCGCGGCGCTGGAAGCGCAATGAGCTCGCTCGGCCTGTGTCTGGCCTTCTCCGGTTTCGTCGCGCTGTGCCTGGCGATGGAGAAACACCAGTTGGAGCTGCACGGTGCGCGCCGCGCCGCGCCGGCACGGATGCGCCAGCTGCGGATCGTCGGCTGGCTGCTGCTGGCCGCGGCGTTCGCGTGTTGCGTGACGGCGCTGGGCTGGACCATCGGCCCGGTACTGTGGCTGGGCACGCTCAGCGCCAGCGCCGCGCTGCTGACCTACGGACTGCTCCCCTATCGGCCCCGCGCCATGGTGCCGCTGGCGCTGGCCGCACCGCCGCTGGGCCTGGTCGCCGCGCTGTTGTCCTAGCGCGTCTGGCCAGCGCCACTCACTTGTCGACCCCGACGACCGGCGGACGCAGTTCCGTCGCCACGCGGGCGCCGCCGATCACCAGCAGCAGGCCCGCCGCCAGTGTGATCGCCAGGTACACCGGCACCATGCCGCCGCGCCCGCCGCGCAGGAACACCAGGCTCTCCATCATCAGCGAGGAGAACGTGGTCAGGCCACCGAGCAGGCCGACGATCAGCAGCGCCCGCCAGTACGGTGCGCTGGCGCCCTTGCCTTCGATCCAGACCAGCAGGAAGCCGCCGAAGAACGCGCCGACCAGGTTCACCGCCAGCGTGCCCCACGGAAAGCCGGCGCCGTAGCGCTGCAGCAGTGCGCTGCCGACGGCGAAACGCAGCCCGGAACCGACCGCGCCGCCGGCCATCGCCAGCAGCAGTTGCTGCCACCACAGGGCGACGTTCATGGGTGGCTCCGGCATGCGGCGGCAGCGCGTGGAAAGGCAAGGACGAAGGGCGGCATCGTGGTCTCCGAAAAAGGCGATGCCGAGGCGCAGGCCTGCCGCCCCGGCGAGGGTTGGGCAGGCATCATCAGCGCGCAGGTGCTGCGGGCGGTTCGAGGAGGAATGCCATCTCCTGGGCCCGATTATGGCCGCGGCAGCTTGGCCTTGTCAGCCCGCGCCTGCTCGCGCGCGGCGCGCAGGCGATCCAGCTTGTCCTTGAGCTTGATCTCCAGGCCGCGCTCGACCGGCCGGTAGTACACGCGCTCGCCCATCGCATCCGGAAACCCGGTCTGGTCCAGGGCGATGCCGCCCTCGGCGTCGTGGTCGTATTGATAGTGCTCGCCGTAACCGAGGTTCTTCATCAGCTTGGTCGGCGCGTTGCGCAGATGCAGCGGCACCTCCTGGGTGCCGCTCTCGCGCACTTCGGCCTTGGCCTGGTTGAAGGCGGCGTAGCCGGCGTTGGACTTGGCGGTGCTGGCCAGGTACAGCACCAGCTGCGCGAAGGCCAGTTCGCCTTCCGGGCTACCCAACCGTTCGTAGATGTCCCAGGCTTCCAGCGCCATCTGCTGCGCGCGCGGATCGGCCAGGCCGATGTCCTCGATCGCCATGCGGGTCAGGCGCCGCGCCAGGTAGGACGGATCGCAGCCGCCGTCGAGCATGCGCGTCAGCCAGTACAGCGCGGCATCCGGATTGGAACTGCGCACCGATTTGTGCAGCGCCGAGATCTGGTCGTAGAACTGCTCGCCGCCTTTGTCGAAGCGGCGGGTGCGGTCGGCCAGCACCTGCAGCAGGGTCTGCGGGGTGATCTCGCCGCCCTCGCCCTGGGCCAGTTCCGCGGCGATCTCCAGCAGGGTCAAGGCGCGCCGCACGTCGCCGTCGGCGGCGCCGGCGATCTCCAGCAGCGCCGCGTCCGACACCTGGATCGCCTCGCCGCCCAGGCCGCGCTCGCTGTCGTGCAGCGCCCGCTGCAGCGCCTCGACGATGTCCTGCGGCGACACCGGTTCCAGCACGTGCACGCGGCAGCGCGACAGCAGCGCCGAGTTCAGTTCGAACGACGGGTTCTCGGTGGTGGCGCCGACGAACAGGATGGTGCCGCGCTCGATGTGCGGCAGGAACGCATCCTGCTGCGCCTTGTTGAAGCGATGCACCTCGTCGACGAACAGCACGGTGCGGCGCCCGTCGGCGAAGCGCTGCGCGGCCTCGGCCAGCACCAGCCGCACCTCCGGCAGCCCGGACAGTACCGCCGAGATCGCCTTGAATTCGGCCTCGGCGTACTGCGCCAGCAGCAGCGCCAGCGTGGTCTTGCCGCAGCCCGGCGGCCCCCACAGGATCATCGAATGCACACGCCCGGACTCGACCGCGCGGCGCAGCGCGCTGGCCGGCGCCAGCAGGCGCTTCTGCCCGACCATCTCGTCGAGCATGCGCGGGCGCATGCGCTCGGCCAGCGGACGCATCGCATCGCGATCGACGCTCAGCAGGTCGGGGGTATCGGGGGCGAGGAGTCTGCGTTTGGCCACCTGCACATTCTATCGCCGGCGCCCGTGCGCCGCGCGTCGCGGTGCGCCTGCGCGGCGCAGACGCGGGCCGGCGCAGCGCTACAATCGCACGCCCCTCCTCCGCCGAGTGTCCGCGCCATGAGCCACCATCGCACGCTGGATGCCTTCACCCATGCGCACGACTTCCTCGGCGAGCGTCACGAACGCAATGCGCGCCGGACCTGGGCGGTGGTCGGGTTGACTGCGGCGATGATGGTGGTGGAGATCGTCGCCGGCTGGTGGACCGGATCGATGGCGCTGCTCGCCGACGGCATCCACATGGCCACCCATGCCGGCGCGCTGTCGCTGGCCGGCTTCGCCTATTGGTTCGCACGCCGCCACCGGCACAATCCGCGCTTCAGCTTCGGCACCGGCAAGGTCGGCGACCTGGCCGGGTTCTCCAGCGCGCTGATCCTGGCGCTGATCGCCCTGGGCATCGGCGTGGAGTCGGCGCTGCGCCTGGCGCAGCCGGTGCAGATCGCCTACGACGAGGCGCTGTGGATCGCCGCGCTGGGCCTGCTGGTGAACCTCCTCAGCGCCTGGATGCTCGGCGCCGACCATCACCATGGGCACGAGCACGGACATGGCCATCCGTCGCACGCGCATTCGCCCGCCCCCGCCGCGCAACGCCATGCGCATCGCCACGATCACCATCACGATCACGATCACCGCGGGCAGGAGCACGCCCATGACCATGACCATGGGCACAACCACGCGCATGCCGGCGGCGCCCACGACCGCCACGCGCACACCGACCACAACCTGCGCTCGGCCTACATGCACGTGCTGGCGGACGCGATGACCTCGGTGATGGCGATCGTCGCGCTGCTGCTGGCCAGGCAACTGGGCTGGCTGTGGCTGGATGCGTTGATGGGCATCGTCGGCGCCATCGTCATCGCGCGCTGGTCGAGCGGGCTGCTGCGCGATACCGGCGCGGTGCTGCTCGACGCCTCGGCACCGGCGGCGCTGCAGGCGCAGATCCGCGAGCGTCTGCAACAGGACGACGAGCGCATCGCCGACCTGCACGTGTGGCGGGTCGGTCCCGGCCAGCACGCGGCGATCGTGTCGCTGGTGACCCACCGGCCGCGGCCGGCGGCGTTCTACCACGCGCGCCTGCAGGGCGTGGCGACGCTGGGGCACGTCAGCATCGAAGTGCAGACCTGCCCCGATTGAGCCGGCGCGGCATGGCCGCGGCCGGCCGCGCGCGTCAGCGGTCGCCGACCACGTCCACGTCCTTGTCCGGCACGTAGCGGAAGGTGCCGGCGGCGAAGGCCGGATTGCGCTTCCAACCGCTGAAGCTGATCTCGGTGCGCTGGCCGACCGCGTCGACCACTTCCATCCTGGCCAGGCCGTTGCCGTCGAAGCCGAGCTTGGCGATCTGGAAGCTGGCCTCGGTGTCCACCTTCGGCGTCATCGACAGCCACTGCAGGCCGTCGCGGGCCACCGCTTCCTCGCTGACGTCGTACTGGCGGTCCAGCTTGCTCGGGTCGATCAGCGCGGTCAGCGGGCTGTTCTGCTCCTCGGCGCCCTGGGTGCGCACGGTGACCTGCTTCAGGTCCGGATCGTAGACCCAGACCTTGCCGCCGTCGGCGACGATCAGCTGCTCGTATGGCTTGCGGTATTCCCAGCGGAACAGGCGCGGCGCCGACAACGCGACGCGGCCGCTGGCGGTTTCCTTCAGCGCGCCCTTGCCGTCGTAGACCTTCTGCGCGAACTGCCCGTCCAGGCCCTTGAGGCCGCGGGTGAAGGTGTTCAGGTCCTCGCGCGCGCCGGCGAAGGCGCTGCCGGCCAGCAAGGCGGTGGCGAGGACGGTGTAGCGGAGTGTGCGAAGCATGCGGATGGAGTTCCGGATGGAGTGTGGGAAGTGTGCCGCGGCGAAGCTGAATAGGCGATCAGACGCAGCTGCGCTCATGGCCCGGTCTGCATGCGGCCGAGGTCGCCGTACAGGATCTGCCCGCGGAAGCCGCGCCGCACCTGTTGGTACAGCTCACGGAACGCCGCGTAGTCCTGCGGCTGGCACAGCGCCTGCGGTCCATGCACCGCGCGCCGGTGCAGCGCGTGCGTGGCGACCACGGTTTGCCCGTCGCGCACCCAGGTCGCCGTGTATTCGCCGGCGGCATTGCGGAAGCGGGTGTCGGCGGGAATCGCGATGATCGGCACGCTGTCCGGGAAGGTCAGCCGGTAGGTCTCGCTGCGCGCGTTGTCGTTGCAGTAGAACGGGGTCAGGTTGCGCTCGGCCGAGGTGGTCGCGTAGACCCCGCGCACCGAGTCGGCGCCGGGCATCTGCGGCAGGGTCATGCCGCCGACCACGCCGAAGTCGACGTAGTCGCTGGCGCGGAACCGGTAGGCGTAGCCGAACGGCTGGCTCAGGTCCTGCGGCGCGCCCTGCAGCACCAGTTCGCCGCTGCCGTCGAAGCCGGACGTGGCCAGGATCGATTCCTCGATGCGGGTGCGGTTCTGCGTGTTGAGTTGCACGAACATCGTGCGCAGGCCGATCTCGCCGATCTGGCCGCTGTCCAGCTTGGTCGTGCCGCTCAGGCTGCCGTCGGCGGCGAAGCGATAGTCGGCCTCGGCGCGGTACAGGTTCACCCGCGCGTCGTTGGGCGGGGTGCGCGCCACGGCGCCGTCCACCGTATGCAGCACCGGCACGCCCAGATCGCCCGCCGGCAACTGGCCGAAGCGCGCGTAGGGATTGGTCGAGTCCACGTACAGCTTGAACTCGGGCAGGTAGGTGATGGCGTGGTTGAAGCGGCCGAGCACCGGCACCTCGGGCAGGGTCGGCCCGCCCTCGGCGCCGATCAGCACCGGCGTGCTGGCGATGCCCTTGGCCGCCAGCAGCGCCTCCAGCACCACGGTGTGGTCCTTGCAGTCGCCGTAGTGGTTGTCGAGGATGCTGTCGGCGCTGTTCGGTTCCAGCCCGCCGTTGCCCAGGTACACCGCCACGTAGCGGATGTTGCGCGCCACCCACTCGTACAGCGCGGCCGCCTGCGCGCGGCGGTCGTCGATGCCGACGGTGATCTGCTCGGCGCGCGCGCGCACCTTGGGGGTGACCTGCGCGGCGACGCCGCTGCTGCGCTGGTAGGCCTGACCCATCTGCGACCAGCGGCGGAAGCTGCTGGCCATGATGGTCGGGCTGAATTCCCAGGTCGCCGCCGCCCAGTTCTGGCTCTTCATCGGCTCGCGGCGCTGGTAGCGCCATTCCCAGCGCGCCTGTTCGCCGTCGATCCTGGGCTTGTTGCCGCCGTCCACACCGCGCGTGTACAGGTGCATCGGCATGCGCCGCGGCGCGACCAGGGTCACCGTGGCGTCGTCGTACTGGGAAAACACGCTGAAGGTCTCCCACAGGCTGAAGTAGCCGGGGAAGTACGGCACGGTCTGGGTGCGGCGCACCCGGTACACCAGCCGCGTGCCCGGCATCAGGTTGGGGAACACCACCACCTTGACCTTGCGGTCGGCGTACATCGCCGCCGAGGCGCTGGAATAGCTTTCCTGGGTATAGATCTTGTCGGCCGGCACGTCGTGGCGCAGCCCGTCCGGGGTGATCGCGTAGGCGGCCAGCACCTCCAGCGTCTCCAGCTTCTCGCTGTAGCTCAGCCGCACCTGGCTGAACTTGTCCACGCCAGCCTTGGTCTTCAGCAGCAGCTCGTACTCGTCGGTCTCCACGCTGCTGGCGTCGTCGCGCACTTCGTAGTCGGCGCGGTAGCGCACGTAGCTGTAGTTGTTGGCGACCTCGGGCGTGGCGGCGGCCGGAGCCCGGGCGCCCGCCGTGGCGGCAGGCGTCGGCTGGGCCACGGCGGTGGCGCAGGCCGTGGCCAACAGGGCGTACAGCAGCGGGCGCAAGACCCAGGCGGTTCGGGGCATCGGCAACGGCGGCGAACGGAAGCGGCCGCCAGCGTCGCACATGTCGCGGCGCCGGGCGGCCGCCGCCAGCTCGAACCGGGATGCGGGCCGCGTCGCGCGCGTCACTTCGGCGGCGGCGGCGCCAGCACGCTGCGGTCGCCGTTATGTTCGGGCGGGCTGACCACGCCCGCCGCTTCCATCGCCTCGATCAGCCGCGCGGCGCGGTTGTAGCCGATCTTCAGCCGCCGCTGCACGCCGGAGATCGACGCGCGGCGGGTCTCGGTGACGATGCGCAGCGCCTCGTCGTACAGCGGGTCGGATTCGTCCCCTCCCCCGCTGTTGCTCTCCGGCAGGCCGGTGGCGCCGACCACGGTGCCGTCGCCCATGGTCTGCACCTCGTCGAGCACGCCCTCGATGTAGTCGGCCGGGCCGCTGGCCTTCAGGTGTTCGACCACGCGGTGCACTTCCTCGTCGCTGACGAAGGCGCCGTGCACGCGGTCGGGCATCGCCGTGCCCGGCGGCAGGTACAGCATGTCGCCGTGGCCGAGCAGGGTCTCGGCGCCGGACTGGTCGAGGATGGTGCGCGAGTCGATCTTGGAGCTGACCTGGAACGCGATGCGGGTCGGGATGTTGGCCTTGATCAGGCCGGTGATCACGTCCACCGACGGGCGCTGGGTGGCCAGGATCAGGTGGATGCCGGCCGCGCGCGCCTTCTGCGCCAGGCGCGCGATCAGCTCCTCGACCTTCTTGCCGACGATCATCATCATGTCGGCGAATTCGTCGATGAAGATGACGATGAACGGCAGCGTGTCCAGCGGCCGCGGCGCCTCGCCCAGGTCCGGGTTGGGCTTGAACAGCGGATCCATCATCGGCTGCCCGGCGTCCTGCGCGTCCTTGACCTTCTTGTTGAAGCCGGCCAGGTTGCGCACCCCGACCGTGCTCATCAGCTTGTAGCGGCGCTCCATCTCCGCCACGCACCAGCGCAGGCCGTTGGCGGCCTCCTTCATGTCGGTGACCACCGGCGCCAGCAGATGCGGGATGCCCTGGTAGACGCTCAGCTCGAGCATCTTCGGGTCGATCATCAGCATCCGCAGTTCCTTGGCCGAGGCCTTGTACAGCAGGCTCAGCACCATCGCGTTGACCGCCACCGACTTGCCCGAGCCGGTGGTGCCGGCGACCAGCAGGTGCGGCATGCGCGCCAGGTCGGCCACGGTCGGGCGGCCGGCGATGTCCTTGCCCAGGGCCAGGGTCAGCGGGCTGGCCGACTTGTCGTATTCCTTGGAGCGCAGCAGCTCGCTGAGATAGATCATCTCGCGGCTGACGTTGGGGATCTCCAGGCCGACCACCGACTTGCCCGGGATCACGTCGACCACGCGCACCGACTTCACCGACAGGCCGCGCGCGATGTCCTTGTCCAGCGAGCTGATCTGGCTGACCTTGACGCCCGGCGCCGGTTCGATCTCGAAACGGGTGATAACCGGCCCCGGATAGGCCCCGACCACCTGCGCCTCGATGCGGAAGTCCTTGAGCTTGAACTCGATCTGCCGCGACAGGGTCTCCAGGGTTTCCTCGGAATAGCCCTTGGTCTGCGGCTTGGGATCGTCGAGCAGGGCCAGCGGCGGGATGCCGGACTGGTCGCCGCCGGTGCCGTGGAACAGCGGGATCTGCTGCTCGCGCTTGGCCCGCTCGCTCTTCTCCACCACCGGCGCCGGCGGCGGCTCGATCTTGACCGGCTCGCGCTTGGCGCGCTGCACCGCATCGACCTTGCGCACTTCCTCGCGTTCCTCGCGCATGGCGCGGGTCTGCTGCCATTCGTTGGCCTGCTGGCTGCCGCGCCGCGCCAGGGTCGGCAGGGTCATCACCGCGCGGCCGATGCGCTCCATCACCGCGAACCAGGACAGCCCGGTGGCCAGGGTGATCGACCCCAGCAGCAGCACCAGCACGAACAGGTTGCTGCCCAGCGCGCCGAACCCGGCCGCCAGCGAACTGCCCACCAGCTTGCCGAGGATGCCGCCGGCGCCGGCCACGTCGCCGCTGAACAGGCGCAGGTGCAGCAGCCCGGTGGCGGCGATCAGGAAGCCGACGATGCCGACCAGGCGCAGCGCCGGGCCCAGGTCGGCCTCGCCGTCGCCATCGCTGTCCATGCCGAACAGCGCGATCCAGGAGATCGCGCCGATCACCAGCGGCAGCAGGAACGCCACGTAGCCGAACAGCTGCAGCAGCACGTCGGCGATCCAGGCGCCGAACTTGCCGCCCATGTTGTGCACCGGCGCGACCACGCTGCCGGTATGCGACCAGCCCGGATCAGTCGCCGAATAGGTGGCCAGGCTGGCCAGCAGGTACAGCAGCAGCGGCGCGATCGCGATCAGCGCCAGGTCGCGCCACAGCTTCTGCCGGCGCGGATTGGCCGCGGCGGCCTGCTTGCGTGCGGCCGCATTGGCGCCCTGGGATTTGCCGCGTTCCGGAACCTGCTTCGCCACGCTCTGACCAGACCTTAGGAATACACCGTTAGTGATTGATAATAAACGAATCGGCCTGGCATTTCAGCAGTCGGAGCCTGAACCGCCCCAGCCTCTTCCCCGGCACGCTTCGACCCTGGCGCGGCGGCACGCACGCGCGGCATCGGAAGACGGGGCGCGGGTCGCAGGCCGCAGCGTTCTCGCCACGCGGCTTGATTCATCCCAGGCCGGCCGCCACTCTATGCGACTAAGCCGGAAGCCGCGCAATGCCGCGAATCCGCCGCCATTTCACCCTCTTCGCGAGTATACATGAGCTCTTCTGCCGCCAATTCCGCCAAGCATTCCCGCCTGCTGATCCTGGGCTCCGGCCCGGCCGGCTGGACCGCCGCGGTGTACGCCGCGCGCGCCAATCTCAAGCCGGTGGTGATCACCGGCCTGCAGCAGGGCGGGCAGCTGATGACCACCACCGAAGTCGACAACTGGCCAGGCGACGCCCATGGCCTGCAGGGCCCGGACCTGATGACGCGGATGCAGGCGCATGCCGAGCGCTTCGACACCGAGGTGATCTTCGACCACATCCACACCGCCGACCTGTCGCAGCGCCCGTTCCGGCTCAGCGGCGACAGCGCCGAGTACACCTGCGACGCGCTGATCATCGCCACCGGCGCCACCGCCAAGTACCTGGGCATCCCCTCGGAAGAGGCGTTCAAGGGCCGCGGCGTGTCCGCCTGCGCCACCTGCGACGGCTTCTTCTACAAGGACCAGGACGTGGTCGTGGTCGGCGGCGGCAACACCGCCGTGGAAGAGGCCCTGTACCTGTCCAACATCGCCCGCAAGGTCTACCTGGTGCACCGCCGCGACACCCTGCGCGCGGAAAAGATCATGCAGGACAAGCTGTTCGCCAAGGTCGCCGCCGGCAAGATCGAAACCGTCTGGCACCACGCCATCGACGAGGTGCTGGGCAACGAGGCCGGCGTCACCGGGGTGCGGGTGAAGTCCACTCTGGACGGCAGCACCCGCGACCTCGACGCGCACGGCTTCTTCGTCGCCATCGGCCACCACCCCAACACGCAGCTGTTCGACGGCCAGCTGGCGATGAACAACGGCTACCTGGAGATCCGCTCCGGCCTCGGCGGCGCGGCCACCGAGACCTCGGTCCCCGGCGTGTTCGCCGCCGGCGACGTGGCCGACCAACACTACCGGCAAGCGATCACCTCGGCCGGCTTCGGCTGCATGGCCGCGCTGGATGCCGAGCGCTATCTGGACAAGGGCGCTTGACCGAATCCGGCTCCCGGGCCGCCGAGCGCTGCCGCCATGGCGTTGCGCTCGCCTGCCTGCTCGCGGCGGCGGGCGCGCTGCATGCCCAGCCCATGGCGCCGCCGCTGACCATCGGTTCGGTGGAAGCGGCGCACATGGCGTTCTGCATGTCCCCGGAGCAGGTCGATGCGCTGGCCGCGACGATGGCCGGCGGCTTGCTGGGCACCGGGGCCGACGACAGCATCAAGCTGCTGATGAGATCGATGAGCAAGTCCGTGCGCGACACCGGCGACCGCATCACGGCCGAGGCGATCGCTGGCGATGCCGGCGCTCGGGCGGTGTTCACCCGCTTTCTCGGCGAGTGCATGCTGGCTGGCATTCCGACAGCACCGCAGCGCCGCGAGCGCGCCCTGGACTGGTTGCGCAAGGACGCGGACGGCGGCGCCGCCGACGCGGCCGACACGCTTGCGGCCCTGGTCGCGCTGGGCGAGCTTCCGGGCGGCGCCAGCGAAGTGCAGCGCTTGCTGGCGGCGCGCCCGTCGCAGGCGCCGGCAGGCGCAAAGGCCGATGCCGCCGTGCAGGCCGAGGCGGCGCAGCAGCACCTAGCCCTCGCATCGGCGCTGTTGCGCGGCGCGATGAGCACGTTCTCCAGCGAACTCGGCGCCAACGCGACCGACAGCGCCCAGTTGCGCTTTCTTTACCGGCCCTGCCCGGGCTCGTTCGAATCGAGCGCCGTGCAGGCTGCGGCGCCGCCACAGCATGCCGCCGGCCTGGCCCGAGTGACGGCGCGCCTGGCGCAGCTGCCCAGGGCCGGACTCGACTGCGCCGACCCGGCACTCGCCACGGTCGTCCTGCCGCTCTCGTTCACCGTGCCGGCCCGTCCCGAACCAGCCCGGCAATGACCCAGGTACGCTGGCTGCACCGGCTCGACGAGGTCGCCGCCGCCGACTGGGACGCCCTGCACGACGGCCGCAACCCGTTCGTCGCGCATGCCTTCCTGGCCGGCCTGGAACGGCATGGCTGCCTGCGCCCGGACTGGGGCTGGAGCCCGCTGCACCTGACCTTGTGGGACGGCGACGCCCTGGTCGCCGCCGCGCCCGGCTACCTGAAGAGCAACTCGCACGGCGAGTTCGTGTTCGACCATGCCTGGGCGCACGCCTACGCACGCTACGGCCAGGACTACTTCCCGAAATGGCTGTGCGCGGTGCCGTATTCGCCGGTGACCGGGCCGCGGCTGCTGGCGCGCGACGCCGCCGGGCGTCAGACGCTGCTGGCCGCGATGCAGGCGCTGGCCCAGGCCAGCGGGCTGTCCTCGGCGCACGTGAACTTCCACGGCGCCGACGAGGATGCCGCCTTCGGCGACGACTGGCTGCCGCGCAGCGACGTGCAGTACCAGTGGCACAACGAGGCCGGCTGGACCGATTTCGACGCCTATCTCGGCGCGATGGACCACAAGCGGCGCAAGAACATCCGCCAGGAGCGGGCCAAGGTGCAGCGCGCCGGCATCGGCTTCCGCATCGTGCATGGCGACGAGGCCAGCGCGGACGACCTGCAGGCGATGTATGGCTTCTACCTGCGCACCTTCGAGGACTACGGCAATTCGCCGGCGCTGACCCTGGAGTTTTTCTCGCATCTTGCGCGAGAAATGCCGCGTAACTTTTTGATATTCCTAGCCATGCAGGACGGCGCACCTGTGGCCGGCGCCTTGTGCCTGCGCGGTGGTGACACCTTGTACGGCCGCTACTGGGGCGGCGACGCCCTGCCCGGCCTGCATTTCGAGACCTGCTATTACCAGGGCATCGACTACTGCCTGCGCGAAGGCCTGACGCGTTTCGAACCCGGCGCACAGGGCGAGCACAAGATCGCCCGCGGCTTCCTGCCGCGGCTGGTGCGCAGCCGCCACTGGATCGCCGATCCGGGCTTCCGCGCGCCGCTGGCCGACTGGTGCGCGGAAGAGCGCGAGGCGGTGCGCCAGCACGCGGCAACGCTGTTGCGGCACTCGCCGTTCCGCCAGGACTGAAGCGGCGCCCGATCGGCTACGCTGCGCCCGATGCGCCGTCTCCCCGCCCTGCTCGCCGCCGACCCAGCCGCCCCGTTCCCGCCCGCGGCGGGCGCGCTGCGCGAACCGGAAGGCCTGCTCGCGATCGGCGGCGATTTGACCCCCACGCGCCTGCTCAACGCCTACGCGCACGGCATCTTCCCGTGGTACTCGGACGGCGATCCGATCATGTGGTGGAGCCCAGACCCGCGCGTCCTGTTCCACAGCGACGGGGTGCGGCTGTCCTCGCGCTTCCGCCGTTCGCTGCGCCGCTCGCCATGGCAGGTACGCGCCGATACCGCGTTCGCGCAGGTGATGCAGGCCTGTGCGCAGGCGCCGCGCCGCGGCCAGGACGGCACCTGGATCACCGCCGAGATGCGCGCCGCCTACCTCGCCCTGCACCTTGCCGGGTACGCGCACTCGGTGGAAGTGTTCGACGGCGAGGACCTGGTCGGCGGCATCTACGGGGTGGCGCGCGGACGCATGTTCTTCGGCGAGAGCATGTTCAGCGCCCGCAGCGGCGGCTCCAAGGTGGCGCTGGCGGCGCTGGCCCGGCGCCTGCACGGCTGGGGCTGGCCGCTGATCGACGCCCAGGTCGAGAACGACCACCTGCTCAGCCTCGGCGCGGAGCGCTGGCCACGGGCCGCCTTCCTCGAGGCGATCGCCGCGCTGGTCGCCGATCCCGTCCCTGCCGGCCCGTGGACGCGGAATTTCGGCGAACTGGCGGCCGCGGAACTGGCCTTGCCCTGAGCGGGGTTAACGCAAACTTTGCATGCGGCGGCCGAGGCGAGTAAAATCCTCGCTCTTAAGGCCTTTGGCCGCACGCGAAATCGCACAGGAATACATGTCGAAAGACGACTCCATCGAATTCGAAGGCACCGTCAGCGAGACGTTGCCCAATACCACCTTCCGGGTCAAGCTGGAAAACGGGCACGAGATCATCGCCCACATCTCCGGACGCATGCGCAAGAACTACATCCGCATCCTGACCGGCGACCGGGTGAAGGTCGAGATGACCCCGTACGACCTGACCAAGGGCCGTATCACCTACCGCATGAAGTGATCGCCTCGCAGCGGTTGTGAGAAAGGCGGCCATGGGCCGCCTTCTCGTCTGAATCGGTGACATCGCGAGGCGACTGCAGGTGCTGCAGCCGCCTTTTGTCGTGCCTGGCGTTCTAGCGAATCGCCGGCCCCGGCCTCATTCCACGGTCGCCGGCAGCAGGCGCTCCGGCTCGGCCTGGGTCTCCACCACCAGCTCGCCGTCGCGCACGTCGATGGTGACGCGGCCGCCGCCGACCAGCTTGCCGAACAGCAGCTCGTCCGCCAGCGGGCGCTTGACCTTGTCCTGGATCACCCGCGCCATCGGCCGCGCGCCCATCAGCGGGTCGAAGCCGTGCTGGGCCAGCCAGTCGCGCGCGGTCGGGGTGGCCGACAGCGACACGTGCTTCTCCTGCAGCAGCATCTCCAGTTCGATGATGAACTTGTCGACCACGCGCAGGATGTGGCTGAACGCCAGCGGCTGGAACTGCACCACCGCGTCCAGGCGGTTGCGGAACTCCGGGGTGAAGCTGCGGCGGATGGTTTCCATCGCGTCGGTGGAATGGTCCTGCTTGGTGAAGCCGATCGAGCGCCGCGAGGCCTGGGTGGCACCGGCATTGGTGGTCATCACCAGGATCACGTTCTTGAAGTTGGCTTCGCGGCCGTTGGTGTCGGTCAGCACGCCGCGGTCCATGACCTGCAACAGGATGTTGAAGATGTCCGGATGCGCCTTCTCGACCTCGTCCAGCAGCAGCACGCAGTGCGGGGTCTTGACGATCTTCTCGGTCAGCAGCCCGCCCTGGTCGAAGCCGACATAGCCCGGAGGCGCGCCGATCAGGCGGCTGATCGAATGCGGCTCCATGTACTCGGACATGTCGAAGCGCACCAGTTCGATGCCCAGCTGCAGCGCCAGCTGCTTGGTCACCTCGGTCTTGCCGACGCCGGTGGGACCGGAGAACAGGAAGTTGCCGATCGGCTTCTCCGGATTGGCCAGGCCCGAACGCGCCAGCTTGATCGACGAGGCCAGCGTCTCGATCGCCGGATCCTGGCCGAAGATCACCATCTTCAGGTTGCGCTCCAGGTGCTGCAGCACGTCCTTGTCGGTGGCGCTGACCTGCTTGGCCGGGATCCGCGCCATCTTGGCGACGATGGTCTCGATCTCCTCGATGTCGATCAGCTCCTTGCGCACGCCCTGCGGCAGCAGCCGCTGGCGCGCGCCGGCCTCGTCCATCACGTCGATCGCCTTGTCCGGCAGCAGGCGGTCGCCGATGTGCTTGACTGACAGGTCCACCGCCGCCTGCAGCGCGTCGTCGGCGTAGGTCACGCCGTGATGCGCCTCGTACTTGGGCTTGAGCCCCTGCAGGATCTCGAAGGTCTCGCCGACGGTCGGCTCGACGATGTCGATCTTCTGGAAGCGCCGCGCCAGCGCACGGTCCTTCTCGAAGATGCCGCGGTATTCCTGGAAGGTGGTCGAACCGATGCAGCGCAGATCGCCGGAGGCCAGCGCCGGCTTGATCAGGTTGGACGCATCCATGGTGCCGCCCGACGCCGAGCCGGCGCCGATGATGGTGTGGATCTCGTCGATGAACAGCACCGCGTTGGGCACCTTCTTCAGCGCGGTCAGCACGCCCTTCAGGCGCTTTTCGAAGTCGCCGCGGTACTTGGTGCCGGCGACCAGGGCGCCCAGGTCCAGCGAGTAGATGACCGCGTCCGCCAGTACTTCGGGCACGCTGCCTTCGACGATGCGCTTGGCCAGGCCCTCGGCGATCGCGGTCTTGCCGACGCCGGCCTCACCCACGTACAGCGGGTTGTTCTTGCGCCGGCGGCACAGCACCTGGATGGTGCGCTCGATCTCGTCGGCACGGCCGACCAGCGGGTCGATGCGGCCGTTGCGCGCCTGCTCGTTCAGGTTGCTGGCGTACTCGGCCAGCGCGTCGCCCTTGGCTTCGCCCTCGCCCGCTTCGCCCTTGGGCTCGCCGTCGGACGGTGCCGGGCTCTCGCCCTCCTCGCCCAGCTTGGCGATGCCATGCGACAGGTAGTTGACGATGTCGAGCCGGGTGATGTCCTGCTGATTCAGGAAATACACCGCATGCGAGTCCTTTTCGCCGAAGATCGCGACCAACACGTTGGCGCCGGTGACCTCCTTCTTGCCCGAGGACTGCACGTGGTAGACCGCCCGCTGCAACACCCGCTGGAAGCCCAGCGTGGGTTGCGTATCGCGGCCATCGTCTTCGGCCAGGCGCGACACCGAGGCCTCGATCGCCTGCTCCAGTTCGCCGCGCAAGCGCTCGGCGTCGGCGCCGCAGGCCTTGAGCACCGCCTGCGCCGAGGGGTTGTCGAGCAATGCCAACAACAGGTGTTCGACCGTCATGAATTCATGGCGGGCTTCCCGGGCGCGCTTGTAGCACTGGCCGATGGTTTGCTCGAGATCTTTGCTGAACATGGTTCACTCCGACGTCTGATACCAACAATATGCGGCTGGAGTTGCGGATTTCCACAACCCTATCGGATCAGTGTGTTCAGACCGCGTTAGTCCGGGCAGACCGGTGACCGACGCCTACCAATATCAGGCTTTTTCCATCGTGCACAACAGCGGATGCTGGTTCATCCGGGAAAACTCGTTCACCTGAGCCACCTTGGATTCAGCCACTTCGCGGGTATAGACCCCGCAAACGCCGCGGCCGCGGGTATGCACATGCAGCATCACCTGCGTGGCCCGTTCCAGGTCCAGCGAGAAAAACTGCTGCAACACGGTCACCACGAAGTCCATCGGGGTGTAATCGTCGTTCAGCAACAGCACTTGGTACATCGGCGGGCGGGCGACTTCGGGCTTGCCGGTCTCCACCATGACGCCGTGATCGTGATCTGAAGAATTCTTGCGAGGCATGCGCCAATTATATACGGCGGCTGTCGGCCCGGATTGGACGATCGCCGATCCTGCCCGCACAATTCCCCTTCTTTGACGGCGCAACGCATGCATTCGACGACTTTCCGTACGGCCGCCCTGCTCGCCGCGCTCCTGGCCGGTACCGTCGCGCCGGCATTGGCCGCGCCCGACCAGGCGCTGGGCAAGCGCCTGCAGGCGATGGGTTACGACGTCCAGGCCGATGCCGACGGCGACTACCAGTTGCTGTTCGGGCTGCGCGAGCAGGGCCGCGAGCGCCAGCAACTGATCTACGTGCGCTCGCCTGTGGAGACCTTCGGCAGCCACCGCATCCGCGAGATCTGGTCGCCGGCCTACCAGGCCAAGGGCGGCACCTTGCCGGCGGCGGTCGCCAACCGCCTGCTGGAAGACGCGCAGGCCGACATCCTCGGCGGCTGGGTGCGCCAGGGCGGCACCGCGGTGTTCGTGGTCAAGCTCGCCGCCGATGCCGACGACACCGCGTTGCGCGAGGCGCTGGAAGCGGCGGCGCGCGGCGCCGACGCGATGGACGCCGAACTCAACGCCGGCAAGGACGCGTTCTGATGGCGCTGGCCCCCGGCCCCTGGCAGCCCGACGTGACCGTGGCCACGGTGGTGGTCCGCGACGGCCGCCTGCTGCAGGTGGAGGAATCCATCGCCGGCACACTCGTGCTGAACCAGCCGGCCGGGCATCTGGAGCCGGACGAGAGCCTGCTGCAGGCGGCGCTGCGCGAGACGCTGGAGGAAACCGGCTGGCAGGTGCGGCTGACCGCGTTCATCGGCGCCTACCAGTGGAAGGCCGACAACGGCCGCCACTACCTGCGCTTCGCCTTCGCCGCCGACCCGCTCGCGCACGACCCGCAGCGGCCATTGGACGAAGGCATCGTGCGCGCGCTGTGGATGACCCCGGCCGAGCTGGAGGCCGCCGCGCCGCGCTGGCGCAGCCCGCTGGTGTGGCAGGTGGCCGCCGATTTCCTCGCCGGCAAGCGCTATCCGCTGGACCTGGTGCGGCAGCTGGCATGAGCGGCGCACGGATCATGGTCGGCGTCTCCGGCGGCGTGGATTCGTCGGTGGCGGCCTGGCAGCTGGTGCAGCAAGGCGCCGACGTGGCCGGCCTGTTCATGCAGAACTGGGCCGACGACGGCAGCGGCGACTGCCGCGCCGAGGACGACCGCCGCGACGCGGTGGCGGTGTGCGGCCTGCTCGGCATGCCGTTCCACTTCCGCGACTTCTCGCAGGAATACTGGCAGGGCGTGTTCGCGCATTTCCTGGCCGAGTACGCCGCCGGGCGCACGCCCAACCCGGACGTACTGTGCAACCGCGAGGTCAAGTTCAAGCATTTCCTGGATGCGGCGCGCGCGCTGGGCGCCGAGCGCATCGCCACCGGCCACTACGCCCGGGTCGCCTTCGCCGACGGCCGTTGGCGGCTGCTGCGCGGCGTGGACCGCAACAAGGACCAGAGCTATTTCCTGCACCAGCTCGGCCAGGCGCAGCTGGCCGCGACCCTGTTCCCGGTCGGCGAGCTGCCCAAGGAGCAGGTGCGGCGCATCGCCCGCGAGGCCGGCCTGCCGACCCACGCGAAGAAGGACTCCACCGGCATCTGCTTCATCGGCGAGCGCGACTTCCGTGAGTTCCTCGGCCGCTACCTGCCGGCCCGGCGCGGCGAGATCCGCGATCCGCACGAGCAGGTCGTGGCCGAGCACCCCGGCGTGTTCTATTTCACCCTGGGCCAGCGCGAAGGCCTGAACATCGGCGGCGTGCGCGGGCGCGCGGCGGCGCCGTGGTACGTGGTCGGCAAGGACGTGGCGCGCAACGTGCTGTACGTGGATCAGGATCGCGACAGCCCGCATTTGATGTCCGCGCAGCTGCACTCGGAAACCGCGCACTGGATCGCCGGGTCGCCGCCGGCGCGGCGCTTCGACTGCACCGCACAGACCCGCTACCGCCAGGCCGACGAGCCTTGCACGGTCGAGGTCGGCGACGACGGCACCCTGGCGGTGCGTTTCGCGCGGCCGCAGCGTGCCGTCACCCCCGGCCAGTCGCTGGTGCTGTATCAGGGCGACGACTGCCTGGGCGGCGCCGTGATCGCCACCACCGATGCCCCGCTGGAACGCCGCCTGGCGCAGCAGCACCCCGCACTACACGAGGAAACCATCCGATGACCGATTCCATGGACGCGCGCGTACTGGCGCTGGCCGGCGTTGCCCAGGCCCTGCAGCAGGTCCGCCGCATCGCCGAGACCGGGCAGTCGGAGGCGTCGCTGGTGCGGACCCTGCTCGACAGCGTGTTCCGCACCGACGCCGCCACCCCGGAGGCGGTCTACGGCCGCGCCGGCGACGTGGCGCCGGGGCTGCGCCTGCTGCACAACTATTTCCGCAACCAGGGCCAGGACGAGGCGCTGCCGCGGCTGGCGCTGGCGGTGCTGCAACTGGAGCGGCGCTTCGTGCGCGACACCGAGACCAGCGCCAAGGTCACCGACGGCATCGCCCGGATCGCGCCGATGCTGGACGAACACGCCGACAGCGCGCACCCGGAGGTGATCGGCGCGCTGGGCCAGCTGTATGCCGACACCATCAGCCACCTGCGCCCGCGGGTGATGGTGCAGGGCAACCCGCACTACCTGGGCCAGGCCGGGGTGGTCGCCGAGATCCGCGCGCTGCTGCTGGCGGCGATGCGCTCGGCGGTGCTGTGGCGACAGATGGGCGGCAGCCTGTGGGACTTCCTGCTGGCCAAGCGGCGCATGCTCGAGGCGGTGGACCGGGCGCTGCGCTGAGCGCGGGCGCCGCCGGGTCTTGCGCTTCTCGACGCAGGGCACGTTTCGCAATGCGGACACGATCGACGCCACACCGCGGCTAAAGACCGAGGGGGTACGGCCGATACAGCAATCGTGAATCTGCCGAGAACGTCCATGTACTCACGCCTCCTAATCCGTCTGGCCGCCCCGCTCGCCCTGACGCTGCTGTTCCCCATCGCCGCCGGTTTCGATTGGCCGGCCCCGGTCCGTTGGGCCATCCTCACCACGATGACGTTGAGCTGGCTGGGCTTTGCCGCCTGGACAGCCTACAGCCAGAGCCGGCGATCGCCGGAGCAGTCCAAGATCATGCGCGAGCAGGATCAGCTGCTGTCGGAACTGCGCAACTTCGTCGGCAACGAGATCGACGGCTCGCGCAGCGAGATCGAACGGGCCCGCGAACTGATCCGCCAGGCGGTCAGCGGCCTGGGCGGCAGCTTCGAGGCGATGAACCGCAAGTCGCGGCAGCAGAGCGTGGCGCTGGCCCGGATCGTGGACCGCGCCGGCGACGACGGCGGTGCCGGGGTCGACGTGGCGCGCTTCGCCCAGCACGCCAGCCAGCGCATGGAGCAACTGGTCGAGGCGCTGGAACAGGTCAGCGGCCAGAGCAGCGCCACGGTGCACTACATCGACGACATGTCGCAGCACCTGGATGGCATCTTCGCGCTGCTGGAGGACGTCAAGTCGATCGCCGACCAGACCAATCTGTTGGCGTTGAACGCGGCGATCGAAGCGGCGCGTGCCGGCGAGGCGGGCCGCGGCTTCGCGGTGGTGGCCGACGAGGTGCGCAACCTGTCCGAACGCTCGACCACCTTCAACGAGCAGATCCGCAAGCTGGCGCACAGCTCCAAGGACGCCATCGCCAAGGTCCGCGAGACGGTCTCGCACATGGCCTCGCGCGACATGGACCGCTCCCGCGAGGCGCGTGCCGAGGCCGCGTCGATGCTGGACAACGTGGCGGCGATCAACAACTCGCTGGGCGAAGGCATGCGCGAGATCTCCGAGTGCGGCCGCGCCATCGACAGCAGCGTCGCCGAAGCGGTGCGCGCCCTGCAGTTCGAGGACATCGCGACCCAGGCTCTGGGCGGCGTGCATACCCACCTGGACCGCCTGACCGCGATCAACCGCGAGGCCGTGGCCCTGCAGGAACTGCTGCATCGCAACGGCGGCGTGTTCGACAGCGAGCTGGTCGAGGCCCTGCAGCGCGTCGGCAGCCGCCTGCGCGAGATGCGCGTGGAGTGGGAGCGTCCGCCGCACAAGCCGGTGGCGCAGCAGGGCATGGGCGCCGGCACGGTCGAGTTGTTCTGACCGAGGCCGTGTTCCCCGCCGCATCATGAAGCGACCAGTCCCCGGCCCCGGCCGGGGCTTGTCGTATCCGCCCTTCCCCGCCCGGCCGAGTCGATGCCTTTCCAGTCCCAGCCCCGAGTCGAGGCCATGCCCTGCGACGACCCGAACGCCACGCACGAGACCGTGCCCGCCCAGCCGCATTCGGCCGCGGTCGCGGACAGCGGCGCCACGTCCGGCATGACGCGGCGTCGGCCGGGCAGCGCGCTGCGGCAGCTGGAGACGGGGGCGCAGGGCGAGCTACGGCGCATGCTCGGCGAGCGTGCGGCGCTGCACGGCGGCATCGCCGATCCGGTCTGGGCCGGACTGGCCTGGGACATGGGCCTGAGCGGGAGCGGCATCGCCGCGGCCGGCACGGCGGCGCCGCTGCCTGGCTATGCAGGGCTTTGCGAGAACGACTGAAACCGGCTGCGCGTTCGCCGCACTGCGCCGCGAGTGCATCGCGATATTCTCGCGGCTGCCGAGCTGACGGTTTTTTCGACATTCTCTAAACGCCACAAATTTGTAGATACCGTCTTCCCGTCTAACAGGCAATGGCCTTTTGAGGATCGAAGGGCGTGTTTGATTTGAGGACGCCGTAGGCAAGATGCAGCAACTTGCGCATGGCGGCGCAGACGATTTGCTTGCCGGCTTTGCCGCGTTCGCGCAGGCGCTGCTTCAGCGCACGGACGACCGGATTGTGGGTCATGGCGACCAGGGCCGGCATGTACAGGCCCGCGCGCAGCCGCGGGGAGCCGGTGCGGGAGATGCAGACCTGGCCCTGGCGCTTGCCGGACTCCTGCAGCCGGGGGTTGAGCCCGGCAAAGGCGGTCACCGCCGAGGCGTGGGCGAAGCGCTCCACATTGCCAAGTTCGGCCAGCATCAACGCCGCGCTGGTGTCGGCGATCCCATCGATGCTCACCAGCAGGTCGCGCTGCCCGCGCAAGGTCGGGTCCTGGTCGATCTGGTCGTCGATGGCCCGTTCAATCTGCGCGATGCGCGCCTGCAACTGGCCGATGTTCTCCAGGAGCGAGTCGCGCACCACCGGCGCGGCCACGTCCAGGCGGTTGCGCTCCATCTGCAGCATTTGCAGCAGGTCGTCCCGGCGCCGCACCAGCGCCTTGAGCTGCTTGAGCGCCGGCGGGTCGGGCTGCCAGGGCCGCAGCTGCGCCGCATGGCGCTGGCCGTAGCTGGCGATCAGCTTGGCATCGCTGCGGTCGGTCTTGACCCGGGTCAGCTGGCTGCGTGCATACAGCGCCATCTGCGCTGGGTTGAGTACGCACACGCGGTAGCCCAACCCATGCACGAACTCGGCTAGCGCCTCGTGGTAGGTGCCGGTGGCTTCCATCACGATCCAGCTGTCCGCCTGCGCGTGCGTCTGCAGCCACGCGTGCAGGGCCTGGAAGCCCTTCGGATCGTTGGGAAGCTTGGCCTTGGTGCGGTACTTGCCGTTGGCCAGGTCGATGGCCAGATCGAAACTGCGCTTGGCGACGTCAATGCCGACGACTGGGGACATAAGGACTCCTCCATCGGATGGGTGATCACGATCATCGCTGCGCCCGGTCCTGCCTTGTGGATGCGAGTTCACGCCAGCGGCGGACTCTGGATACCGTGCGGACACCACAGGGCCAGCAGATGGAGGGCGGGAGCCGATCTACAGCACAAGCTCGAAGCTTCAGGAGCGACTGGACTTCCCGCACCTCCCCCGATGATCAGTCGGAAGACATAACGCCTTCAGGGGCGCCATGTCCAGATACAAGGAGCGGCTTCAGCCGCGACCGGGCCTTACCAGGAACGCCCCGGTCGCGGCTGAAGCCGCTCCTACAAGGTGCCGTCGTCGTTTGCCAATCGATGCGACGCGCTAGCTGGGGTTCTCCAGCGAGAACAGGTCCGCCTGCTTGTCGTAGGCGAAGTATTCGGCGTAGCGCGCCCAGCTGGTCACCGCCTGCACGGTTTCCGCCGCGTAGTCCTCGGACATGTGGTCTTCCAGCTCGTCGCGGAAGCGCCGCGCAGGGGCGTGGTGGGTCGGGCGTTCGTCGAGCACGCGGCGGATGTGCGCGGCCAGCGGCACGTAGGTGGCCAGGTGCTGGGCGAACAGTTGCTTGCGCGCGTCGGTGCCGAGTTCGGCGAAGCGCTGCCCGGCCGGGGTCAGCTGCAGGTCGCCCTGCTCGAACACCGCCAAGCGCAGCAACTGCAGGGTCTCGGCGATCGGGAACAGCTCGTCTACTTCCAGCTGCAGGCCGGCGGCCAGCGGCGGCAGGTCGGCGCGGCCATGGTAGGGCTCGGCCGCCACCGCCTCGACCAGGCCGGCCAGCAGGTTGCTCGACACCCGCGGCAGCACCATCGCGATGCCGCTGCCGGGGAACACGCCCTCGCGCACCTGCGGCCGCTGCGGGCTGGCGGTCATGCGCGCGTAGATGTCGTCGACCAGGGCGCGGAACGCCGGCGCCAGGCGGTTGCGCGGCTGCGGCAGGGTCACCTGGATCTCGCCGATCACCCGGCCCGGATTGGCGCCGAAGATCACGATGCGGTCGCACATCAGCACCGCTTCCTCGATGTTGTGGGTGACCATCAGGATCGATTCGATCGGCATGCGCCCTTCCGACCACAGGTCGAGCAGGTCGGTGCGCAGGGTCTCGGCGGTCAGCACGTCCAGCGCCGAGAACGGCTCGTCCATCAGCAGCAGTTTCGGCCGCACCACCAGCGCACGCGCCAGGCCCACGCGCTGGCGCATGCCGCCGGACAGCTCCTTCGGATAGGCGCCCTCGTAGCCGTCCAGGCCGATCAGGTCGATCGCCGCCAGCGCGCGCCGGCGGCGTTCGTCGGCGGCCACGCCGCGCGCCTCCAGGCCGACTTCCACGTTCTGCAGCACGGTCAGCCACGGGAACAGCGCGAAGCTCTGGAACACCATCGCGATGTCGTCGATCGCCTGGGTCGGCGTGGCGTCGCGGAACACGATGCTGCCGGCGCTGGGCTGCAGCAGCCCGGCGATGGCGCGCAGCAAGGTGGACTTGCCGGAGCCGGAGCGCCCGAGCAGGCCGACGATCTGGCCCGAATGCAGGGTCAGGTCCACGTCGTCCAGCACCACCAGCGGCGTCGCCCCGCCCTTGTCGTAGCTCTTGCGCACGCCCTGCACGCGGACCAGCGGAGCGCGCTCGGGCGCGGTTGCGGAAAAGGTCATGGTCGTCTCTCCAGTGGTCGTCAGTCGAAGCGCAGGCGGCGTTCGGCGAAGGCGTACAGGCGCCGCCACACCGCACGGTTGAAGAAGGTCACGAACAGCGACATCACCGCCACCCCGAGCAGCACCCGCGCGCCGTCGCCGGCGGCGGTGGCGCGGGCGATGTAGGAGCCGAGCCCGTAGGCCTGCACCTGGGTGTCGCCCCAGTTGGCGAGTTCGGCGACGATGCTGGCGTTCCACGAGCCGCCGGAGGCGGTCAACGCGCCGGTGATGTAGTACGGGAAGATGCCCGGCAGGATCACCCGCCGCCACCAGGTCCACGAGCGCAGCTGGTACACCGTGGCCGCCTCGCGCAAGTCGGTGGGGAACGCGCTGGCGCCGGCGATCACGTTGAACAGGATGTACCACTGCGTGCCCAGCACCATCAGCGGCGACAGCCAGATGTTCGGGTTGGCGCCGGTGGCGACGATCGCCAGCACCGCGAACGGAAACAGCACGTTGGCCGGGAACGCGGCCAGGAACTGCGCCAGCGGCTGCACCCGCTGCGCGACCTTCGGGCGCAGTCCGATCCACACGCCGATCGGCACCCACACCACGCTGGCCAGCGCGATCAGCACCACCACCCGCGCCAGCGTGGCCAGGCCGCCGCCGAACGCCTCGGCCAGGTCGTGCAGGCCGAGGTGGCGGCGGCCGTAGTCGAACGCGAACCAGGCCGCGGCCGCGGCCGCGATCGCCAGCGCCGCGCTCCACAGCCGGTCGCCCCAGACGTTGCCGCGGCCGCCCTGCACCGCCGCTGCCGGCGGACGCGCCTGCCGCGGGGTCCAACGCAGCAGCAATGCGCGCTGCCAGACCCAGGCCAGCGGCGCAACCGCGCGCTTGGCCAGCCGCGTGCGCCGCAACAGGTCGTACAGCCACGACTGCGGCTTGTCCTGCGAGGCGGTGAGTTCGGCGCGGAACTTGTCCGACCAGGCGACGATGGGACGGAACAGCAACTGGTCGTACAGCACGATCAGCACGCCCATCGCCAGCACCGCCCAGCCGACCGCGGCGAAGTCGCGCTGCGCGATCGCCAGCGCCAGGTAGGAGCCGATGCCGGGCAGTTCCAGGGTGTGGTCGCCGACCGTGATCGCCTCGGAGGCGACCACGAAGAACCAGCCGCCGGACATCGACATCATCATGTTCCAGATCAGCGCCGGCGTCGCGTACGGCGCTTCCAGCCGCCAGAAGCGCTGCCACGGCGACAGGCCGAAACCGCGCGCGACCTCGTCCAGATCGCGCGGCACGCTGCGCAGCGACTGGTAGAACGAGTACGCCATGTTCCAGGCCTGGCTGGTGAAGATGGCGAAGATCGAGGCCAGCTCGGCGCCAACTTGGCGACCGGGAAACAGGCCAAGGAAGAAGGTCACGGTGAAGGTCAGAAAGCCCAGCACCGGCACCGACTGCAGGATGTCCAGCGCCGGCACGATCAGCCGCTCGGCGCGGCGGCTCTTGGCCGCCAGCGTCGCCACCACGAAGGTGAACAGCAGCGAGGCGGCCATCGCCGCGAACATGCGCAAGGTGGTGCGCAGGCCGTATTCGGGCAGCTGCCGCAGGTCCAGCGAGACCGCCGCGGTGCCGGGCGGCGGCAGCGGCGCGCGCATGTCGGCGGCGCCGTGCAGCAGCAGCACGCCCAGCGCCAGCAGCAGCGCGAACACCGCCAGGTCGTGGAAATTGGGCAGCACGCCGGGACGTGCGGCGACGGCGCCGGGCGCATTGCGATCGCGGGGAAATAGCACCATGGGACGTTTCCGGCAGGACGGCGCAGCGGATGCGCCGCGGGTGGGGGAGATGGTGGAACCAGCGTGGGACGGCGACTCAGTCCGGTAAGGCGACATTCAAGCCGAGCGTCAGCCAGTTCTGCGCCGGATCGGCGCTGCGGCGCCCGGCCAGCAGGTCGACGCTCGCCGCGCCGTTGAACGCGTAGCGTGCGCCGGCTTCGGTCAAGGTTGCGGCGCGTTCGCGGTAGCACTCGCCGAGCCAGGTCCAGTTGCCGCCGGCGGCGCGCTCCAGGCCCAGCCCGGCATGCGCGCTGCCGACGCCGCCGCGCGGCTGCGACCAGCCCAGGTTGACGTGCAGCAGCGTGCGCCGCCGCGGGTCCAGGGCGAAGCTCAGCGGCAGGTTGAGCGTGCTCTCGGCATAGCGCGGCGAACGCGCCTGCCAGCTCGATTCCAGCGACAGCGCCGCGCCCCACCTGCCCTGCTCCGGATCGCGCAGCGACTGCTTGACGCCGATCGCGAACGCGGAGGCGGCAGCGCCCAGGCCATGGCTCAGGGTGAGCCCGACTTCGGTCGACGCCCAGGCGCAGGCGGGGGCGGCGGTGAGTTCGCCGGCACCGGCGGCGCGCCACCACGATTCCACTTGGCAGTGGCCGGCGGCAGTGATCGAGGCGTCGTCCACCCACAGACTGGCCCCGGCATGCGCGCGCGCGACCGGCAACGCGCACAGGGCGCACAGCAACAACAACGACGACAGATGCATGGGCGGCTCCGGAATGCGGAAAACGCCAGGGGCGACGCTCGGATGTCCTCGCGGATCGGGCATGCATACTGCGGAAATGCCGCCAGCGCCGGTGCGGCGGTGGCGAACGATCCCGTCCTGAGCGGACGGGACCCATCTGGGACGAACCCAGACCTTGGCGGTCCTGTCAGCTCAACAGCTGCAGTGTCGGTCTAGGGTGACTGTCCAAGGAAGTGGCCTCTGGCCGGGTGCGATCGGCGCGCAGTATAGCCAGCAAATGCGGCACCGCAACACCGCGGCGTGCGCCCGCGCAACGGGCGTTCACTGGCCAGCAAGCACCAGCCGCGGCTGCGTCGCCGGCAGCGTGCTGTGGCGGGCGCGCAACCACGCCGCCAGTTCGCGCGGCGGCAGCGGCCGCGAGTGCAGATAGCCCTGGATCTCGTCGCAGCCCTGCTCGCGCAGCAGGGTTTCTTCCTGCGCGGTTTCCACGCCCTCGGCCACCACCTGCATGCCCAGCGCATGGCCGAGCTGCACGATCGCCTGGGTGACCTTGGCGGTGCCGCTGTCGTGCAGCATGTCCTGCACGAAGCTGCGGTCGATCTTCAGCCGCTGCACCGGGAAGCGGTTGAGGTAATGCAGGTTGGAGAAGCCGGTACCGAAATCGTCCACCGCCAGCAGCACGCCTTCCTGCTCGAACAGCTCGAAGCAGCGGCGCAGCGACTCGGTGTCGCGGATCAGCGCCGACTCGGTCAGTTCCAGTTCCAGCCGCTTCGGCGACCAGCCGTTGCGCAGGCACAGTTCGATCACCCGTTCGGCGAAGCCGCGGTCGCGCAGCTGCATCGCCGAGACGTTGACCGAGATGCGGTCGAAGCTCAGCCCCGCCGCGTCCCAGGCCGCGGCCTGGCGGCAGGCCTCGTTGATCACCCAGTCGCCCAGGCGCACGATCTCGCCGCATTCCTCAGCGATGGGAATGAACTCGGCCGGATTGCAGTGGCCATGGCCGGGGCGGTGCCAGCGCAGCAGCGCCTCGACCGCCGGCGCGCGTTCCCCGGCCGCATGCACCAGCGGCTGGTACACCAGCGAGAACTCCTCGCGGTCCAGCGCGCCGTGCAGCGCATGCTCGATCTCCAGGCGCCGCTGCGCGCGCAGCAGTACGTCCTGGCTGTAGTAGTGGCAGGTGTTGCGGCCGGATTCCTTGGCCGCGTACATCGCCGCATCGGCGGCGCGCAGCAGGCTGTCGAAGTCCTGGCGCCCCTCCTCCATCAAGGCGATGCCGATGCTGGCGCCGATCTTGATCACGTTTTCGCCGTTGTGCAGCGGCTCGGCCAGCGCCGCGATCAGCTTGCGCGCCACATGGCCGGCATCGCCCGGCTCGGCCAGGTCGCGCAGCACCACCACGAACTCGTCGCCGCTGAAGCGCCCGAACAGGTCGCTGGTGCGCAGCTGCTGGTGCATGCGCGTGGCGGCCAGCTTCAGCAGCGCATCGCCGGTGGCGTGGCCGAAGGAATCGTTGATGCTCTTGAAGCCGTCCAGGTCCACGAACAGCATCGCCAGGGTGCTGCCGCGCTCCACCGCGTCGTGCATCGCCTTCTCGGCCTGCTCGCGCAGCAGCTGCCGGTTCGGCAGCCCGGTCAGCAGGTCGTAGTGGGCAAGTAGTTCGATGCGCTCGCTGGCCTCGCGTTCGCGGGTGATGTCGCGGAACAGCACCACGAAGCGCGGCGGCAGGCCGTCGCGGTCGTCCAGTTCGATCAGCACCTGCACCCACACGCGGTGCCCGGACGGGCGGTGGAAGCACAGGTCCAGCTGCTCCGGCAGCCCGCCATGGGCGATCCGCACCAGTGCCGCCTCGAACGCGTCGCGCGAGTCCTGGGTGTACAGCGCCAGCGCATGGTCCAGGTCGATGTTTTCCTTGCGCAGGCCGTGGATGCGATAGCACTCCTCGGTCCACTGCATGCGCCGGGTGCCGACCTCGATCTCGCAGCCGCCGATCTTGCCCAGCGCCGAGACGCGATTGAGCAGTTCGGTGCGCCAGCGGATCAGCGCATCGGTCTGGCGCTGTTCGGTGATGTTCTGCACCTGGCCGAGCACGCGCTGGATGCGGCCGTCTGCTTCCGGCTGCGGCTGCGCCCAGACCCGCAGGTGCAGCGGCGCTTCGCTGCCGCGTATCAGCTCGACCTCGAAGTTGGCCTGCTTGCCGTCGCGCTGCATGCGCCGCCAGATGGCGATCACCTGCGCGGCCGACTCGCGGCTGAGCAGGCGCAGCCAGCCGCGGCCGCTCGGCACCTGGTCCTCGGCCAGCCCGGTCACGCTCAGGAACTCGCGCGACCACCAGATCCGGTTCTGCAGCGGATCCCACGACCAGCTGCCCATGCGGGTCATGCGCTGCGCCTCGCGCAGCAGGGTCTGCTGGTCGCGCAGGCGCTGTTCGAGCAGCTTCTGCTCGTGAATGTCGGTATGCGTGCCGACCATGCGCAGCGGGCTGCCGTCGGCGGTGCGCGCGACGATGCGGCCGCGGTCCAGGATCCAGCGCCACTGACCGTCCTGCTGGCGCAGCCTGAATTCGCAGACGTAGGTCGCCGTGCGGCCTTCGAAATGGGCGCGGATCGCCTCGCGCAGGCGCGTCTGGTCCTCGCTGTGGACCAGCGGCAGCAACGTGTTGAGCCCGTAGTCCGGCGCGTCGCCGGTGTAGCCGAGCATCTGCTTCCAGCGCTCGGAACGGAAGATCGTGTCGCTGGGGATATCCCAGTCCCACAGGCCGTGTTCGGCGCTGTCCAGGGCGATTTCCCAGCGCGTGGCGCCGTTGCCGTCGACCGGCTCGGGCACGCTCAGGGTGTAGGCCAACAACGCGCCGGCATCGTCGCGGACCGCGCGCAGCCAGCCGTCCAGGCGCCGCCCGGCGGTGCCGGGCAAGGCACAGGCGAGCATGCCCTCGCCATCGAGCAGGCGCTCGCGCACGTCGCGCATCAGCTCGGCATACGCCTCCACGGTGCGCGGCAGCTCCAGCGCCTGCGCGGCCCGGTTCGCGGCCAGCGGCCGCCCTTCGGCGTCCAACAGGACCACAGCCGAGGTGAGCGGATGCTGCAGCAAGCTTGCGATGACGCCTTGATCCACGCCGAAGTGCTCCGTTTTTCTACCGCGCTGAGGCCGGCGGACGAAGGAGATAACGGCACCTGGCGCCATTAGTTGAGCGCGAGGGGGGCCGGATGCCGCTGCGCCGGCCTGGCGGGCCGGCCCGCCGGTGGGCCGCGGCGAGCGCTTGCCGCTAAGATGGCAGTGGACGAATACCGCCGCACCAGGCTGTCGGGGCATGCAACCACAACTCGATCTCCCCCCGCCCCACCCGTCCTCGGACATGCGCCTGGCGCAACGGCTGGACCGCGGCATCTGGCGGACCGCGCTGCTGTACCTGCTGCTGGGCCTGGCCTGGTCGCTGGGCAGCGACCTGCTGCTGGCCCGATTCGTGAACGACCCGCGGACCCTGGCCCTGCTGAACCTGCTCAACGATGCGGTGTTCCTGTTGCTGACCGCCATCGCCCTGTACTTGCTGCTGCGCCCGCTGGTGCGCGGGGCGTTGCAGGTGCACGCGCGGCTGGCGCTGTCCGAGGCCGGCTACCGGCAGATGTTCCAGGCCAATCCCAGCCCGATGCTGGTCTACGACCTGGAAACCCTGCGGATCGCCGACGTCAATCCGGCGGCGGTGGCCTTCTTCGGCTGGACGCACGACCAATTCATCGGCATGGAACTGGAGCGGCTGTGGCCGGCGGACGCGGCCGCGCGCATGCGCGAGGTGATCCAGGCCATCCGCGACACGCCATCCAAGGTCTGCGTGGTGGCCGAGCCGCTGCGCCTGCGCGATGGCAGCCAGCGCATGGTCGAGTCGCGCAGCACCGGCCTGGACTACCGCGGCCGCGACGCGCGGCTGGTGGTGATCAGCGACCGCAGCGCCGAGCACCAGGCGCAGCAGCGCCGCGACCAAGCCCTGCAACGGCTGGAAGAGGCGCAGGCGATCGCCCGCCTCGGCTCCTGGGAGCTGGATCCGGGCAGCGGCCTGGGCCGCTATTCGGACCAGGTCTACCGGATGCTCGGCCGGCGCGTGCCGGAGCAGGCGCGCGAGCATCGCCTGGAAGAACTGCTGGTCCCGGCCGACCTGGCCTCGCAGGCGCGCATCCAGCGCATGCTCGAGGAACTGTGCGGCCCGGCGCCGGTGCAGCTGGACATGCTGCTGCCGGTGCTGGCCGCCGACGGCCAAGCGCGGATGCTGCATCTGCGCGCCGAAACCGCCTGCGACGACGCCGGCGCGGCCTGCGTGCGCGGCACCCTGCAGGACGTGACCGAGCACGAGCGTTCGCGGCGCCTGCTGCACGAACGCGAGGAACAGTTCCGCGAACTGGTGCGGGTGCTGCCCGACGGGGTGGCGATCCTGCACCAGGAACACGTGCTGTACGCCAACGCGGCCTGCGCCGGGCAGTTCGGCCACGAGGGCGAGAACCTGCTCGGCGAACCGTTGCAGGGGCTGGTTCACGCCAGCGACCTGCAACAGGTGCGCGAGCAGATGCGCGATGCCGGCGACAGGGGCGAGCGCGGCGCCGCGGCGCGCATGCGCCGCCGCGACGGCTCGCTGTTCCACGCCGGGCTGTCGTTCGGCAACGTGCGCTACAGCGGCCGCGACTGCAAGCTGCTGATCGTGCGCGACCTGAGCGAACCCGAGCGCATGCGCGACGCGCTGGCGCTGAGCAACCGCGAGCTGCAGGCGATGGCGCGGCGGCTGTTCTCGCTGCAGGAGGACGAACGCCGCGCGATCTCGCGCGACCTGCACGACGACATCGGCCAGGCGATCACCGCGATGAAGCTGTCCGCGCACGCGGCGCTGGACGAGGCCGACGCCGAGCGCCGCCGCGAGGACCTCAACGAGATCGTGCAGTTGGCCGACAGCAGCATCACCAAGCTTCGCAACCTGTCGACCCTGCTGCGCCCGCCGCAGCTGGACGCGCTCGGCCTGGAAGCGGCATTGCGCTGGCAGGCCGGGATGCTGTTCCGCGCCTCGCCGGTGCGCCTGCAGCTGGACATCGCCACCCTGCCCGCGCGGCCCAGCGGCGAGGTCGAGCAGGCCTGCTTCCGCATCGCCCAGGAAAGCCTGACCAACGTGCTGCGGCATGCCTGCGCTGGAGAAGTGCGCATGGCGCTGAGCGACGAGCAGCACCGGCAGCTGCGCCTGGAGGTGGTCGACGACGGCGACGGCTTCGATCCGGCCGGACCGCGCGGGCTGGGCCTGATCGTGATGCGCGAGCGCGCGCAGAGCGCAGGCGGTACCCTGCAGATCGATACCGCGCCCGGCGCCGGCACGCGGGTGACGCTGTGCCTGCCCTACACCACGGCGGCGACGCCGACGCACCCACCTGGACCCTGACACGAATGTGGAATCCCGCTGTCCCCGTGCCGCCTGACGACGAACTGCCGTCGCGCCTGGGCGCCGGCCATCCGGCGCTGACCGGCATGATCGCCGAGGCGCTGGCCGGCGGCCCGGGCGTGATGCTGCTGCACATCGATATCGACCACTTCGCCTCGATCAACGAGAACATGAGCGCGGAAGTGGGCGACCACGCGCTGGCGCTGCTGGCGCACCGGCTGCAGGCGCACCTGGGCGGGCGCGGGCTGCTGTGGCGCCACGGCAGCGACGAGCTGGTCATGGCGGTGCCGCGCACCGCCGACGTGCCGCCGCCGGAGGCCTTCGCCGAGGAGATCCGGCAGCAGATCGAACTGCCGCTGTCGGTGCTGCCGTACACCTTGTTCATGACCGGCAAGATCGGCGTGAGCCTGTGCCCGGAACACTCCACGCGGCTGTCCACGCTGCTCGACTATGCCGAGGACGCGGTCTACCAGGCCGCGCGCGAAGGCGGCAACATGGTGCGCCTGTACGCGGCCGACGGCCCGCCCAGCGCGCACAGCGAGAGCATCATCTCGCGGCAGATCGTCGATGCGATCCCCAACGGCGAGCTGCGCCTGCGCTACCAGCCGATGGTCAGCGCCCGCGACGGCCGCGTGGTCGGCATGGAATCGCTGCTGCGCTGGCAGTCGCCGACGCTGGGCATCCTGGTGCCGGAGCGCTTCATGCGCACCGCCGAGCGGCTGGGCGTGATCGTGCAGATCGGCACCTGGGTGATGGAAGGCGCGCTGCGCCAGGCGCGGCTGTGGCGCGACCAGGGCTTCGACGACTTCACCATCGCGGTCAACGTCTCCACCCTGCAGCTGCTGCGCCCGACCTTCTTCAACGAAGTGATGTCGGCGCTGCAGGCGGCCGGGGTGCCGCCGCAGATGATGGTGCTGGAGATCAACGAAAGCGCGCTGACCAACAACGTCAACTTCGTCCACGAGACCCTGGCCAACCTGTGCCGCGAAGGCATCAGTCTGAGCCTGGACAACTTCGGCACCGGCGATTCCAGCCTCAGCGCGCTGGTGCGCTATCCGGTGGACAAGCTGAAGATCGACCGCAGCTTCATCAAGAGCGCGCCGGCCGGCAACCGCGAGGCGGCGATCGCCCGCGCCATCATCGCCATGGGCCACCAGCTGGGCATGGTGGTGATCGCCAACGGCGTGGAGTCGCAGGCGCAGCTGGGCTTCCTGCGCCGCAACGACTGCGACATCTTCCAGGGCTACCTGTTCGGCGAGCCGATGTCGGCCGAGGCCGCCGGCATGGCGCTGCGGCGCCGCTACCTGCGCCCGGAATCGTTCACCGAGACCCGCCCGGACCGCACCCTGCTGCTGCTCGACGACGAGGAGAACGTGCTGCGCTCGCTGGTGCGCCTGTTCCGCCGCGACGGCTACCGGATCCTGGCCGCCGGCAACGTGCGCGACGCCTTCGACCTGCTGGCCACCAACGACGTGCAGGTGATCCTGTCCGACCAGCGCATGTCCGACATGAGCGGCACCGAGTTCCTGGGCCGGGTGAAGATGCTCTACCCGGACACCATCCGCCTGGTGCTGTCCGGCTACACCGACCTGGCCACCGTCACCGACGCGATCAACCGCGGCGCAATCTACCGCTTCCTGACCAAGCCCTGGAACGACGACGAACTACGCGAGCACATCCGCCAGGCGTTCCGCACGCATGACGAGCAGCGGCGGGATGCGGGGCCCTGAGGGGCCGGGATTGGGCATTCGGGATTAGGGATTGGCAAAAGCAGCGATTCCTGCCCCTCCTCGACACGCACGGACTGGAACAGCAAGCGCAAAACCGCTCTTGCGAATCCCCAATCCCGAATCCCAAATCCCGGCAACTACTTCGGCTGCCGCACCGGAATCACGATCCTGAAGCTTGAGCCCTCGCCGACGGTGCTGGTCACGTCGATGCGGCCGTGGTGCTTGTTGATGATGCCGTAGGAGATCGACAGGCCCAGGCCGGTGCCGCTGCCGACCGGCTTGGTGGTGAAGAACGGGTCGAAGATGCGCTGCAGCAGGTCCGCCGGGATCCCGGCGCCGGAGTCCTTGAACTCGATCCACACGTCCTCGCCGTCCTGGCCGGTGCTGACCACGATGGTGCCGCGCTCGCCGATCGCCTGACCGGCGTTGAGCAGCAGGTTCATGTACACCTGGTTGAGCTCGGACGGCAGGCACTCGACCAGCGGCAGGTTGCCGTAGTGGCGGTCCAGCGTGACCTTGTACTTGAGCTCGTTCCAGATGATGTTGATCGTGGATTCGAGCCCGGAATGCAGGTCCACCAGCTTCCACGATTCCTCGCGGCCGGAGTACGAGAAATCCTTGAGGTCGCGCACGATGCGCGTCACCCGCTCGATGCCCTCGCGCGACTCGGCCATCAGCTGCGGCAGGTCGCGGCTGATGAAGTCGATGTCGAAGCGGTTGCGGATGTCGTCGATCTCGGGGATCAGCGCCTTCGGGTCCGGCGCGCGCAGGGCGCGTTCGTAGGCCTCGATCAGGGTGAACAGGCTGCGCAGGTATTCCTGCAGGCTGCCCAGGTTGGAGTGCACGTAGCCGATCGGGTTGTTGATCTCGTGCGCGACACCGGCGGCAAGCTGGCCGATGGAGGCCATCTTCTCCGACTGCAGCAGCTTTTCCTGTGCGCCGTTGAGGCGCAGGTAGGCCTGGCGCAGTTCGGCGTGGCGCTGCTGCAATTCCTGTTCGTAGTCCTGCTGGCCTTCGATGCCCTGGATCAGCGCCAGGTAGTGGCCGTCGTCGCCATCGCCATGGAAATACAGGTGCGCCAGCACCACGTGCTCCTCGGTCGGCAGGCTGCCGCTCCAGCGGCCGCTGCTGCGCGCCTGCGAGCGCGCATCGTCGGGCAGCCACTGCGCCAGGCGTTCGCCCAGCGCACGGTCGTCGACGGTGTCGGCATTGCACAGGTGGCCGCGCGCGGCGCGGTTGGCCAGCAGCAGGCGGCCATCGGCGCGGAACAGCACCAGTCCTTCGTCGATCAGCTCGCTGAGCGCGAGCAGGCTTGTGCGCGAAGGCAATGGCACCGCAGCGGTGTAATCGGGATCGGCGAGATTCACGACAGGCAACGGGTAACGAGCGGACGCTCAATATACGCCGATGCCCTGGTCAGGTGCGACGCCGGCCAAGCCGGCACGCGATGCTCAGGCGATCGCCAGGTGCCGGCTGGTCCGCAGGCTGCTGGACTGGCCGTTGGCATCGTAGGACGAGGCGCTCTCGCTGCGGCCCAGGTGACGCAGCGCCCAGTTCACTTCGCGCCGCCGCCGCGACAGCAGCGCGCCGTTGGCGCGGTTGGCGTCGGCCAGTTCGCGCAGCCGCGACTCGGCCTCGGCACCGGCCGGCACGTCGGCCTCCAGCGCGCGCAGCGCGGCCAGCTTGTCGCTGGTCGCCCGCATCAGTTCCTCCACGTTGTGATCCAACAAGGCCTGCCGTTCGCCGGCGAGCGCGTCGCTGAGCTGTTGCAAGGGGTTGGTCACGGAGGTGTTCATGCGCTGAGCTGCTGGTCCAGGTCGAGCATACGGCTGGCGATGGCGTCGGGATTGATCTTGTAGCTGCCGTTCTGCAATGCGGCGCGCACCGACTCGACGCGGCTGTTGTCCACCGCCGGCGCGGTCGACAGCTCGCGCTGCAAGGTCTGCAGGCCGGACGCCTCGCCGGTCAGGCGCAGGCTGTCGGCAGCGGCCGTGGCATCCACCGGGCGTGCCTGTCCTTCCTCGGACGCGCCGGAGGCGGCCTTGGTGTTGACGGAGGTGGTGCGGAGCGCCGCCTGGCTGGGCAGGCTCCCCTCGATTTTCTGGCTCATGGCGGAAATCCTGTTACGGGTTCGGTGTAGGTAACGGCGTTACCCCACGGAACTTTAGGCCGGATCTCAGCGCGTCACTAAAACGTCGCCATTTTGTGACACAGTTCCATGAACGACGCGGCGTGACGACAGGTTCTCGACGGTCACCCGCTCGTTTTCGCCGCCGTCGCTGAGCGCGCGGCCCGCCATCCGCACTTCCAGCGCCCCGCTGCGCGCCACCAGCGCCACATTGTCGCCGCGCCGCACCAGCCGCTGCGCGACCAGATCGCTGGCCGACAGCAGCGTACCGGCCGGCAGCGTGCGCCGCACCACCCGGCCGATCGCCACCGCCGGATCGGTCATGGCCGCACCGACGATCCGCGCCACGTCGCGCTTCTCCGACACCATATCGGCGGCCCCGACGGTCTCTCCAGCCGCCAGGCCGCGGCTCAGGACCAGCACGTCCTGCAGGCGCCGCACCTTGACCGGCACGAACAGGCGCCAGCCGGCCTCGCGCGGGCAGCTCACCTCCACCGTGGTGGTGCCGGTGGGCTGCGCCTGCAACGGCACCGGGCACAGCGGCACCCGCACCGACGGATCCAGCGTCGCCTCGGCCGTGGCATCGGGCCCGAGCGTAGACAGCGCCGCGGCGCGGATCGAGTCGACCGGTTGGAATTCCGCGGCCCAGGCCGGCAGCGCCGCCAGCAGGACCACTAACAGGATCAGGCGCATGGCCATCTCTCAAAATGGATGATTCGCCAAACCTCATGCAAAGCCCGTGCCGCGATCGACGTATCGGCGCTCCGAAAGCCTGGCGACGGGGCTAGGCACGCTGCGGTGCGGCCGTGCCGGGCCCCATGGCGCGGCTGGCCGCCGGTCCTGGCCTCGCGCCAAGCCCTGCGCGGACGGCGCGGCGACTTGCGGGTTGCGCTTGGACGGGACAAATCAGCATCGTCACCGACCGCTTCGGACACACCTTCCCTATACGTTGCCCTGCGCGCACGCGTCAGGCGCAGCGGGGCCATCGCCATCGCGTCGACAGCTCCTGAGGAGTTAGGCCTCAAGTTCCGCCGCGAATGCGCCGATATGAACGCCATGTCTCATGACCTGCTCAACCGAATCGACCAGCGCACCCGCTTGGCGGGCCACAACCGGCTTGCCCTGCTGCTGTTCCGGCTGGGCGGTCGTCAGCTTTTTGGCGTGAACGTCTTCAAGGTGCAGGAAGTGCTGCGCCGTCCGGATCTGTTCCAGGTGCCAGGGCTGCCACTGCAATTCTCCGGCGTCGCCGACGTCCGCGGCCGTTCGGTGCCGGTGCTCGACCTGGGCCTGGCGATCGGCCACCCGGAGCGCGAGACGCAGGCCGACAAGGCGCCCGGCTACCTGGTGGTCACCGAGTTCAACCGTTCGGTCCAGGGCTTCCTGGTCAGCGGCGTGGAGCGCATCGTCAACATCGCGGTGGAGGACATCCATCCGCCGCCGGAACTGGGCGCCGAATCCAGCTACCTGACCGCGGTGACCCGCTTCCAGGGCGAGCTGATCCAGGTCATCGACGTGGAAAGCGTGCTCGCCGACATCGCCCAGACCCGGGTGGAGGCGCAGATCGACCCGTCGCTGGCGCTCACCGGTTCGCAGCTGCAGGTGCTGGTGGTGGACGACTCGCGCGTGGCCCGGCAGCAGATCCGCAGCGTGCTCGACCAGCTCGGGGTCGGCGCGACCCTGCTGTCCGACGGCCGCCAGGCCCTGGACCATCTCTTGCAGATCCACGCCGGCGGCGAGAATCCGGCCGACCGCTACGCCATGGTGATCTCCGACATCGAGATGCCGGCGATGGACGGCTACACGCTGACGACGGAAATCCGGCGCCACCCCGGCCTGGCCGGCCTGTACGTGCTGCTGCACACCTCGCTGTCGGGCGTGTTCAACAACGCCATGGTCGAGCGCGTCGGCGCCAACGCCTTCGTCGCCAAGTACAGCCCGCACGAGCTGGCCGACTACGTGCTGGCGCGGTTGCGGGTGGTCGCCGCGGCCCAGGCCGCCTAGTTCTCCGCGGCCCCGGCGCGACGCCGGGAGCCTGCCTGGGGCGCCGCAGCAGCGCCGCCCCGGCCCTGTGGCATGCCGGAAAGCGGGTGATCCCACCCCGCCCGGCGCGTTGGTCCCCGGTTTTGGCACAGGCCTTGCCTGTTCTCCTGCAACGAACCGCGGGAGCGCGCCATGTCCAATCTGATTTCATCCTACCTGGGGGTCCACGGCGACGCCCTGCCGCTGCGCGAGCAACGGATGAAGCTGATCGCCAGCAACCTCAGCAACGTCGACACGCCCGGCTACAAGGCCCAGGACCTGGACTTCGACGCGGCCATGCGCGCCGCGCAGGGCCAGCGCGACGGCAGCCAGATGGCGGTCACCGACAGCCGCCACCTCGCGGTCGGCGGCGCCACCGGCCTCAATCCGTTCCAGCTCACCCGCCAGGCCAGCCAGCCCAGCCTCGACGGCAACACCGTCGATGCGGACGCCGAGCGCGCCGCCTACGGCCGCGCCGCGCTGGAATACCGCGCCTCGCTGAGCTTCGTCGAATCCAAGGTGCGCAGCATGCTCACCGCGATCACAGGCCAATAAGCATGAGCAATCTGCCGATCTTCGATGTCGCCGGCTCCGCGCTGCAGGCGCAGTCGGTGCGACTGAGCACCATCGCCAGCAACCTGGCCAACGCCGACTCGGTGGCCGGCTCGGCCGAGGCCGCCTACAAGCCGATCGAACCGATCTTCCAGGCGGTGCGCAACCCGCACGACAGCAGCCTGACCTCGGTCAACGTCAAGGAAATCGCCCAGAGCAAGGATCCGCCGCTCAAGCGCTACGAGCCCGGCCACCCGCTCGCCGATGCCGACGGCTACATCTACTCGCCGGACGTGGATCCGGTGGCGCAGATGGTCAACCTGATCTCCGCCTCGCGCAATTACCAGGCAGGCGTGGAAATCCTCAACACCGCCAAGGAACTGGCGTTGTCCACCTTGACCATGGGCCGCTAAGCGCCCCTCCCTCCCGCCGCTTCCCGGCCTAGGACGTACTGATGAGTACCGTTTCCAGCGACATCTATTCCAGCCTCGGGCTGACCGGCTCCAGCACCAGCAACACCGCCTCCAAGTCGGCGTCGCTGAACCAGGCCGACTTCCTGAAGCTGATGACCGAGCAGTTGCAGCACCAGGACCCGCTCAAGCCGATGGACAACAGCCAGATGGTCTCGCAGATGGCGCAGCTGTCCACCGTGCAGGGCATCGGCGACCTCAACAAGACCGTGACCGCGCTGTCCGATTCGATGAGCACCGACCAGATCCTGCGCGGCGCCCAGCTGGTCGGGCACAAGGTGCTGGTGCCGTCGGCGACGATGCCGCTGGGCGCCGAGGGCGGCGTCAACGGCGTGATCGCCGCGCCCGGCGCGGGCATCGTCAACCTCACCGTCAGCGACGCCAACGGCAACGCGGTCAAGCAGATCAGCGTCAACGCCAGCAAGGCCGGCGAGGTCAATTTCAGCTGGGACGGCACCGATACCAACGGCATCCGCCAGGCCGCCGGCAAGTACAGCGTCACCGCCACGCATACCGACAGCAGCGGTACCAACAGCACGCTGTCCACCTACATCCAGGCCCCGGTCGAGAGCGCCACCATCGGCTCCGACGGCATCTACCTCG
The DNA here is from genome assembly GCF_025666195.1 of Xanthomonas sp. CFBP 8443. NCBI lineage: Bacteria > Pseudomonadati > Pseudomonadota > Gammaproteobacteria > Lysobacterales > Lysobacteraceae > Xanthomonas > Xanthomonas sp. CFBP 8443. Next base: position 2,503,416 of record NZ_CP102592.1, on the reverse strand, counting down.
ACCTGACCGGGCTGGGCACCGCCCCGCTCGCCAACGTGCTCCGCGTCAGCTGAGCCGGCCAATCCACAGGAGTCCATCATGGGTTTCAACACTTCGCTGTCCGGCATCAAAGCGGCCAATTCCGACCTCAACGTCACCGCCAACAACATCGCCAACGTCAACACCACCGGCTTCAAGGAATCGCGCGCCGAGTTCGCCGACCTGTTCTCCGCCACCGGCTACGGCATCGCGCGCAACGCGATCGGCGCCGGCGTGCGGGTCAGCAACGTCGCCCAGCAGTTCTCGCAGGGCAACGTCGACCCGACCGGGCGCAACCTGGACCTGGCGATCTCCGGCGACGGCTTCTTCACCATGACCAGCAACGGCGCCAAGGTCTATTCGCGCGCCGGCAACTTCCAGACCGACGCCGACGGCTACGTGGTCAACCCGCAGGGCGCCAAGCTGCAGGTGTTCCCGCCGGCGGCCAACGGCAACGGCTTCGCGGTCGGCACGCTGACCGACCTGCAGCTGCTGACCACCGACAGCTCGCCCAAGCAGAGCGAAATGGTGAACCTGATGTTCACCCTGCCCGGCAACGCCAACGTGCCGACCGTGGCCACCTTCGCCCCGACCGACGCCAACAGCTACAACCACTCCACCGGCGGCATCACCGTCTACGATTCGCTGGGCGTCAGCCACACCCAGACCTCGTATTTCGTCAAGACCGCCACCGCCAACCAGTGGCAGGTGCACAACTACGTCGACGGCGTCGCGGTCGGCACGCCGAGCACGCTGCAGTTCGACGGCAACGGCAAGCTCACCACGCCCGCCGACGGCCGCATCGCACTGAGCACGTTCACCCCGAGCACCGGCGCCGGCACCCTCAACCTGACCCTGGACGTGAGCGGCTCGACCCAGTACGGCGAAGCCTTCGCCCTGCGCGACGCGCGCCAGGACGGCTACGCCAGCGGCAAGCTCAACTCGATCAGCATCGACGCCACCGGCGTGGTCTACGCGCGCTACTCCAACAACGCCGACAAGGCGCTGGGCCAGGTCGCGATGACCAACTTCGTCAACCCGCAGGGGCTGAGCTCGCTCGGCGACAACGTGTGGGCGGAAAGCTCGGCCTCGGGCAATGCGCGCACCGGCGCGCCGTCGACCTCGGACTTCGGCGACATCCAGTCCGGCGCGCTCGAAGCCTCGACCGTGGACCTCACCGAACAGCTGGTCAACATGATCGTCGCGCAGCGCAACTTCCAGGCCAACTCGCAGATGATCTCCACCCAGGATCAGGTCACGCAGACCATCATCAATATCCGTTAAAGCCGGGATTGGTGATTCGGGATTGGTGATTCGCAACGGCTGGCATTCCGTCGATCGGAAGCCAGCCTTGCACGCCACCCCTGATCGTTTGCGGCACCGCCGCTTCTTCGAATCCCGAATCCCCCCATCCCGAATCACGGCTCACATCCATGGACAAAGCACTCTACGTCGCCATGACCGGCGCCCGCGCTTCGCTGCAGGCGCAGGGTACGGTCTCGCACAATCTGGCCAATGTCGACACCGCCGGTTTCAAGGCCGCGCTGGCCAATACCGAGGCGTTCCGCATCCAGGGCGCAGGCTATCCGTCGCGGATCGATGCGCTGCACGTCGACCAGGGCTTCAACCGCGACGTCGGCGCGCAGCAGGTGACCGGCAATGCGCTGGACGTCTCGCTCAGCGCCGACAACTGGCTGGCCGTGCAGGCCAGCGATGGCAAGGAGGCGTATACGCGCGGCGGCGAACTGGCGTTGACCGCGAACGGCCAGCTGGTCACCTCCAGCGGCCGCGCGGTGCTGGACGACCAGGGCAATCCGATGGCGATCCCGCCGCACCAAGCGCTGGAGATCGGCGGCGACGGCACCGTGTCGATCGTGCCGCTGGGCGAAGGTCCGCAGGCGATGACCGTGGTCGGCAAGATGAAGGTGGTGCAGGCGCCGGCCGAACGCCTGGAGCGCCGCCCCGACGGGCTGATGCGCAACATCAGCGACGATCCGACCCAGGCGTTCGCCCTGTCCGCCGGCAGCCCGGTCCACACCGGCGCGCTGGAAGGCAGCAATGTCGACGCCGCCGGCGCGCTGGTGCAGATGATCCAGCTGCAGCGCCAGTTCGAGATGCAGGTGAAGGTGATCAAGCACGGCGACGAGAACGCGCAGTCGGCCAACACCATGCTGCGCCTGAACGGCTAAGCCCGCGGCCGGCGCAGACGGAAAGCCGGCGCATTTGTGGCACGGCACATGCATCAGTCTCCCTGCCCCTCGCGGATCACGGGGCCACCATCTAGAGGAATCGGGTCATGAATCAGGCTTTGTGGGTCGCCAAGACCGGACTGGATGCGCAGCAGACGCGCATGTCCGTCGTCTCCAACAACCTGGCCAACACCAACACCACCGGCTTCAAGCGCGACCGCGCCAGCTTCGAGGACCTGCTGTACCAACAGGTGCGTCAGCCCGGCGGCGCGACTTCGGCGCAGACCCAACTGCCGTCCGGCCTGCAGCTGGGCACCGGCGTGCGCGTGGTCTCCACCTCCAAGGATTTCGAGCAGGGCAACCCGCAGCAGACCGGGCGCGCGCTGGACGTGATGGTCAACGGCCGCGGCTTCTTCGAAGTGCAGATGCCCGACGGCACCTCGGCCTATACCCGCGACGGCAGCTTCCAGATCAATGCGCAGGGCGAACTGGTCACCAACAGCGGCTATGCGATCCAGCCCGGCATCCAGGTCCCGGAAGGCGCGCAGTCGCTGACCATCGGCACCGATGGCACGGTCAGCGTGCAGGTCGCCGGTACCGCCGCGGCGCTGGAGATCGGTTCGTTGACGCTGAGCGATTTCATCAACCCCTCGGGCCTGCAGGCCAAGGGCGAGAACCTGTACGCGGAAACGGCCGCCTCCGGCCCGGCGCAGAACGGCACGCCCGGCCTCAACGGCCTCGGTACCACCGTGCAGGCCTCGCTGGAAGGCAGCAACGTCAACGTGGTCGAGGAGCTGGTCAGCATGATCGAGACCCAGCGCGCCTACGAGATGAACGCCAAGGCGATCTCCACCACCGATTCGATGCTCGGCTATCTGAACAACAACGTCTGATCCCGACTTTCCTGGAAACCGCCATGTCGCGTCTGTCCTCTCTCTCTCTCGTCACCGCCGCGCTGCTCCTGCCGGCGCTGCTCGGCGGCTGCACCAGCCTGGGCATCGCCGCCGGCGATGTGCGCCCGTATGCGCCGATGGCGCCGATCGTGCCGGTGGTGGCGCAGGCCGCACAGCCCAGCGCCGGCGCGATCTATGCCGCCGGCCCAAGCCTGTCGCTGTATTCGGACCGGCGCGCCCGCGATGTCGGCGACCTGCTGACCATCACCCTGGTCGAAAGCACCAACGCCAGCACCACCGCCAACACCAGCATCACCAAGAAGGACGCGGTGACGATGGCCACGCCGACCCTGCTCGGCGCGCCGCTGACGGTCAACGGCATCAACGTGCTCAACAACTCCACCAGCGGCGACCGCAGCTTCGCCGGCAAGGGCAACACCGCGCAGAGCAACACCATGCAGGGCAGCATCACCGTGACCGTGATGCAGCGCCTGCCCAACGGCAACCTGGTGATCCAGGGGCAGAAGAACCTGCGTCTGAACCAGGGCGACGAACTGGTGCAGGTGCAAGGCATCGTCCGCGCCGCCGACATCGCCCCGGACAACACCATTCCTTCCAGCAAGGTCGCCGACGCGCGCATCGCCTACGGCGGCCGCGGCGCCGTCGCCCAATCCAACGCGATGGGCTGGCTGAGCCGCTTCTTCAACTCGCGCATCTCGCCGTACTGAGGCCTGCCATGAATCTTTCGTCCCTGCCCTGCCGCCTGCTCGCCGCGTTCGCGCTGTGTGTCGGCCTGGCCGCCCCGGCCGCCGCCGAACGCATCAAGGACCTGGCCCAGGTCGGCGGCGTGCGCGGCAACGCGCTGGTCGGCTACGGCCTGGTGGTCGGCTTGGACGGCAGCGGCGACCGCACCAGCCAGGCACCCTTCACCGTGCAGAGCCTGAAGAACATGCTCGGCGAGCTGGGCGTCAATGTTCCGTCGAACGTCAATCCGCAGCTGAAGAACGTGGCCGCGGTGGCGATCCACGCCGAACTGCCGCCGTTCGCCAAGCCCGGCCAGCCGATCGACATCACCGTCTCCTCGATCGGCAACGCGGTCTCGCTGCGCGGCGGCTCGCTGCTGATGGCGCCGCTGAAGGGCGCCGACGGCCAGGTCTACGCAATCGCCCAAGGCAGCCTGATCGTCGGCGGCTTCGGCGCGCAGGGCAAGGACGGCTCGCGGATTTCGGTGAACGTGCCCAGCGTCGGCCGCATTCCCAACGGCGCCACGGTGGAGCGCGCACTGCCGGACGTGTTCGGCGGCAGCAACGAGATCACCCTGAACCTGCACCAGAACGATTTCACCACGGTGTCGCGGATGGTCGCGGCGCTGGAGAACGCGTTCGGCCCGGGCAGCGCGCATGCGGTTGACGGCGCCACCGTCGCGGTGCGCTCGCCGACCGACCCCGGCGCGCGCGTCGGCCTGCTGGCGCGGATCGAGAACATCGAGCTGTCGCCGGGCGCGGCGGCGGCCAAGGTGGTGGTCAACGCCCGCACCGGCACCGTGGTGATCGGCGCGCAGGTGCGGGTCAGCCCGGCGGCGATCTCGCACGGCTCGCTGACCGTCACCATCAGCGAAGGCAGCCAGGTCAGCCAGCCCAACGCGCTGAGCAACGGCCAGACCGTGGTCGCGCCGAAGTCGACCATCACCGCCACCAACGAAGGCAGCCGCATGTTCAAGTTCGAGGGCGGCACCTCGCTGGACCAGATCGTGCGCGCGGTCAACGAAGTCGGCGCCGCGCCGGGCGACCTGATCGCGATCCTGGAAGCACTCAAGCAGGCCGGCGCGCTGAGCGCGGAGCTAGAGGTCATCTGACATGCGCATCTCGGCCTCCCCGATCGAACTGAACGCGACCACCCCGAACGATCCGGCCCGGATCGACAAGGTGTCGCGCCAGTTGGAAGGACAGTTCGCCAACCTGCTCGTCAAGAGCATGCGCGACGCCAGCTTCGGCGATTCCCTGTTCCCGGGCGAGAACCAGACTTTCCGCGACATGTACGACCAGCAGATGGCCAAGGCGCTGACCGAGGGCAAGGGGCTGGGCCTGGCGGCGATGATCGCCAAGCAGCTGGGCGGCAAGAGCGCCGACACCCCGCCGACCACTACCTCGATCGGCGCCGCGCAGGCGGCCAAGGCGTATTCGCTGGTGTCCGGCCAGGGCGGCGGCAGCGTCGGCAACGGCGCGATCGCCGGCGCATCCGCGCCGGCCGATACCGACGCTGCGGCGATCGCCGGCGCCGGCGCCTGGAGCGGCATGGAGGCGGCGGATGCGTCGCAGCAGCAGGTCGCGCGCGTGCTCGACCTGATCGCCGGCCGCGAGACCAGCGCGATGCACGAAGCGCTGGGCAGCAACCCTGCCGACGGCAGCGCCACGCTGCCGTGGACCGGCACCGACGACCGCTGGCCGAACCTGGCCGCCACCGCGGCCGACGACGACAAGAGCATCGATGCCGGCGCCGCCGCGGCGGCCAACGCGGCCGCGGCCAGCCTCGGCACGCGCACCCCGGAAGGCTTCGTCGCGCAGATCTGGACGCATGCGCAGAAGGCGGCCAAGGAACTGGGCGTGGACGCGCGGGCGCTGGTCGCGCAGGCCGCGCTGGAAACCGGCTGGGGACGCCGCGGCATTTCCCGCGGCGACGGCGCCAGTTCCAACAACCTGTTCGGGATCAAGGCCACCGGCTGGAGCGGCGAGCGCGTCACCACCGGCACCCACGAATACGTCAATGGGGTCAAGCAGTCGCAGAGTGCGGACTTCCGCGCCTACGCCTCGCCGGCCGAGAGCTTCGCCGACTACGTGCGCCTGCTGAAGACCAATCCGCGCTACCAGCAGGCGCTGAACGCCGGCACCGACATCCGCGGCTTCGCGCAGGGCCTGCAGCGCGCCGGCTATGCCACCGATCCGTCCTATGCGGCCAAGATCGCCGCGATCGCCGGCGGCCCGACCATCGGCCGCGCCGTCGCCGCGATCGGCAATGCCGCCGCCAGCGGCATCGGCCGCGCGTTCGCCAGCACCTCCGATCCGTCCAACAGCGCCCTGCGCTGAGGTAGCCGTCCATGTCCGTCCTCTCCACCGGCACCAGCGCCCTCATCGCCTTCCAGCGGGCGCTGGCGACCGTGAGCCACAACGTCGCCAACATCAACACCGATGGCTACAGCCGGCAGCGGGTCGCGTTCGCGACCACCACGCCGACCCGGTACGGCTCGGACTACATCGGCAACGGCACCAAGATCACCGACATCTCGCGCGTCGCCGACCAGCTGGCGACCTCGCGGCTGCTGGACAGCGGCGGCGAACTGGCGCGGCTGAAGCAGCTGTCGGCCTTGTCCGACCGCGTCGACGGGCTGTTCTCCGACACCGCCACCAATATCTCCGGCCAATGGTCGAAGTTCTTCGACGCCAGCACCGGCCTGTCCGCCAACGCCTCGGCCACCGCCAGCCGGCAGAACCTGCTGGACAACGCCGGCTCGCTGGTGACCCGCTTCAAGCAGCTCAACGGGCAGATGGACGCGCTCGGCAACGAGGTCAACAACGGCCTGCTGTCCGCGACCACGGAAGCCAACCGCGTGGCCGCCGAAGTGGCCAAGATCAACGGCCAGATCGGCAGCAACGCCGCCGCGGCCGCGCCGGACCTGCTCGACCGCCGCGACCAGCTGATCACGCAGCTGGTGGGCTACACCGGCGGCAGCGCGGTGCAGCAGGACGGCGGCGCGATCAACGTCTACACCGCCGGCGGCCAGGCGCTGGTGGTCGGCACCACCGCCTCGACCCTGACCACCGTCACCGATCCCTACCAGCCAGGGCGCCTGCAGGTCGCGCTGCAGGCGCAAGGCGCCACCATCGCCCTGGGCGACAGCGCGATGGGCGGCCAGATCGGCGGCCTGCTCGAGTTCCGCAGCGACGTGCTGGATCCGACCAAGGCCGAACTGGGGCGCCTGGCCACCGGCCTGGCGGTCACCTACAACCAGCAGCACAAGGCCGGCGTCGACCTGTACGGCAACCTGGGCGGCGACTTCTTCTCGCTGTCCGCCCCCAGCGTGAACTCCAACGCCGCCAATACCGGCAGCGCCAGCTTCAGCGCCGCAGTCAGCGACCTGAGCAAGCTCGACGGCAAGAACCTGCTGCTGAAGTTCGACGGCAGCACCTGGACCGCCGCCCGCGCCGACACCGGCGCCAGCGTGGCCATGACCGGCACCGGCAGCAGTGCCGACCCGTTCGTGGTCAACGGGGTGACGCTGCAGCTGTCGGGCACCGCCGCCGCCGGCGACAAGTTCCTGCTGCAGCCCACCGCCGACGCGGTCACCCACCTGGGCGTGGCGATCACCGATCCGTCGCGCATCGCCGCGGCCACGCCGATCACCGCCAAGACCGACCTGGACAACCTGGGCACCGGCAAGGTCAGCAACGTGCGCGCCAGCAACGCCGCCAATCCCAACCTGCTGAACCCGTCCAGCATCGCCTTCATCGACGCCAACCAGTACACCATCGACGGCGCCGGCCCGTTCGCCTACACCGCCGGGCAGACCATCAGCGCCAACGGCTGGAGCCTGACCCTGGACGGCGCGCCGGTGGCCGGCGACACCTTCGCGGTCGGCCCCACCGGCGCCGGCTCCAGCAACAACGGCAACGCGCTGACCCTGTCCAACCTGGACGATGCCAAGGCGTTCAATGGCGGCACCATCACCCTCAACGGTGCGGTGTCCGGCCTGACCACCACGATCGGCTCGGCGGCGCGGCAGGCCAAGTACGCGGCCGACGCCCAGGACGTGATCCACACCAATGCGCAAGACGCGCGCGACTCGGTGTCCGGCGTCAACCTGGACGAGGAAGCCTCGAACATGTTGCGCCTGCAGCAGGCCTACCAAGCCGCGTCGCAACTGATTTCCACCGCCGATACGATGTTCCAGTCCATCCTGGGTGCGATCCGATGAGCAACCGCATTTCCACCGGCATGATGTTCAGCCAGTCGGTCAACAACATGCTGGGCAAGCAGGCCAAGATCTCGCACCTGGAACAGCAGCTGGCCACCGGCAAGCGCCTGGTCACCGCGGCCGACGATCCGGTCGCCTCCGGCACCGCGGTCAACCTGGACCGCGCGGTGGCCGAGCTGGCGCGTTTCGGCGAGAACGCCAACAACGTGCAGAACCGCCTGGGCCTGCAGGAGAACGCGCTGGCGCAGGCCGGCGAGCTGATGGCGCGGGTCAGCGATCTGACCGTGCAGGCGAACAGTTCGGCGCTGACCACCGACAACCGCAAGGCGATCGCCTCCGAACTCACCTCGCTGCACGACAGCCTGCTGAGCCTGTCCAACAGCACCGACGGCAGCGGCCGCTACCTGTTCGCCGGCGCCGCCGACGCCAACGCACCGTTCGCGGTGGTCGGCGGCCAGGTGGTCTACAACGGCGACCAGACCCAGCGCAGCGTGGAGGTGGCCGCCGACACCCTGGTTGCCGACGCCCTGCCCGGCAGCGAGATCTTCATGCGCATCCGCACCGGCGACGGCACCGTCGACGCGCACGCGGCCGGCGCCAACACCGGCACCGGGCTGTTGCTGGACTTCAGCCGCGACGCGACCTCCGGAACCTGGAACGGCGGCAGCTACAGCGTCGCCTTTACCGCCACCGACACCTATGAAGTGCGCGATGGCGCCGGCACCGTGGTCAAGACCGGCACCTACGCCGCCGGCGAGACCATCAGCTTCGACGGCCTGAAGATGCGCCTGGACGGCGCGCCGGCGGTCGGCGACAGCTTCCAGATCGGCGCCGCCACCAACAAGGATGTGTTCTCCACCATCAGCACCCTGGCCGCCGCGCTGAACACGGACCCGATCACCGCCACCGACAAGGCCGCGCTGCAGAACACCCTGCAGTCGTCGATGCGCGACATCAGCCAGGCCTCGGCGAAGATGATCGACGCGCGCGCGTCCGGCGGCGCGCAGCTGTCGGCGATCGACAACGCCGCCGAGTTGCGCGCCTCCAACGAAGTGACGCTGAAGACCACGCTGTCCTCGCTGCGCGATCTGGACTACGCCGATGCGATCGGCCAGTATCAGCTGGAGCAGTCCGCGCTCAAGGCGGCGCAGACCATCTTCACCCAGATGCAGTCGATGTCATTGTTCAACATGATCCGCTGAATCCCCGCATTCTCTTCTTGCGCGCATGCCGGCCCGCGCCGACGGCGCTGCGGTCCGGGCGGACCTCGACGCAATCCAGGCGCAACTGCAGCGCCGCCGCTCCAACCCCGGGATGGCTTTCATCGGCCACGAAATTGCGCGATGCTCTGCCGAACGGGGAGAATGCATGACAACCAGGGAACAGGACGGCGCCCACGCCGATGTGCCGGCGGGCGCCGCGGCCGCTTCTGGCGGCGGGCCGCAGGCCGATGCGATCGAGCAGGCGCCGACCGATTGGTCGCTGCTGCCGGTCAAGCACGTCAACCAAGACTCGATGGTCGCGGAGATCTGGCGCCTGCTGCGGCAGGAGCCGGCGTTGATGGTCAGTGCCGGCTACGTGTTCCTGTCCGCGCTGGGGCTGTGGTCGAGTTACTTCTTCTACCTGCGTTTCCAGTTGTCGATCCTGGACTACCTGCAGGTGAGCGACTTTCTGGTCGCCGGCCTGCGCGATCCGGCCTACATCCTGATCCTGCTGCTGGGCATCCTGATGGCGGTCGTGCTCGGCTGGCCGGAGACGCTGCGCCGCCGCAACCCGGCCAAGGTGGAACGCCTGCGCGCGCGGCATTGGGGCTGGCGGTTGCTGTTCTCGCATTCGCCGTGGATGAACTGGGAACTGTTGGGACTGCGGCCGTTGACCGGCATGTGCATGGCGGTGGTCTGCTTCATGGCCTTTGGTGCGGCACTGTATGCCATGAACACGGCCGAGAAGATCCGCGATGGCCGCGCGGGCACGCCGGTGCAGGTGGTGCTCAGCGGCGACAGTGCGGCGCTGCCGGGCAACGCGAAATTGCTGGGGTCCAGCAGCGCGTTCGTCTTCCTGTGGTGGCCCGAGCAGCGTCGCGCCGAAGCGGTGCCGATCGCCTCGATCCGCCGACTGCAGTCGGGCGTGGTGCCGGCCAAGCGCCCGGCTCCGGCAACGGCGGCGAAACCGGCGCCGGTGCCTGCCACGGCGCGCTGATCGCCTGGACTTCACTGCCCCTGGCCACAGGACTGCCACTGGCCACAGGGCCGCGGATACAACGATGCCACCGGCGTTACGCCGTAGGCTCTCGGCGCCCTTTCCTGGCGTAGCGCCTTCTTTATCCGCGCCTGGGCCGGATCCTGCCTCGACGCCGCCTTGATGATCTTTGCCCGCCTTTTAAGCATTGTCTCTTTGCGCCGATCTCCGGGCGGCTTTCTTGCCGCTTATCCGCAATCCGGTGAAGCCCTCCTTCGTCCGGACCGCCGCGACGCTTCTTTTATACCGAGTTCGTCATTGCCATCGGCTGCGCACGGCCCCTGCGCCGGAACCCTAAAGTTTGGCAAACCGCGGCCGAAACAAGCTCTTCGCCGCGAGTGCCACAGGCTCCCGGTTCGCCGCATCGCGATATTTTCCGCAGCGAATCGCTAAAGGTTGTGACCCTCCCGCCGTTATTTATCTCAGCAGCGGCAACGGCCAATTGATGGCCCCCCTGCGGAGGCTCCAGGCACCGACAGGTTGCCGGATAAATCGCTTAGAGGAGATATCAAAATGGCACAGGTAATCAACACCAACGTAATGTCGCTGAACGCTCAGCGTAACCTCAACAGCACCAGCTCGAGCATGGCGACGTCGATCCAGCGTCTGTCCTCGGGCCTGCGCATCAACAGTGCGAAGGACGACGCCGCCGGTCTGGCGATCTCCGAGCGCTTCACCACCCAGATCCGTGGCCTGGACGTCGCCTCGCGCAACGCCAACGACGGCATCTCGCTGGCCCAGACCGCTGAAGGCGCGATGGTCGAAATCGGCAACAACCTGCAGCGTATCCGCGAGCTGTCGGTGCAGTCGGCCAACGCCACCAACTCCGACACCGACCGCGAGGCGCTGAACTCGGAAGTCAAGCAGCTCACCTCGGAAATCGATCGTGTTGCCAACCAGACCAGCTTCAACGGCACCAAGCTGCTGAACGGCGATTTCTCTGGCGCCCTGTTCCAGGTCGGCGCGGATGCCGGCCAGACCATCGGCATCAACAGCATCGTCGACGCCAATGTCGATTCGCTGGGCAAGGCCGGCTTCGCCGCCGACCAGACCAGCACCGCCGCCTTCGTCGCCGGCACCGCGACCGCTTCGGGCAGCATCTCGGGCATCTCGGTTAACGGCAAGTCGATTGCCAGCGTCAGCGTCGCCGTCGGCGACACCGCCGCCGACATCCAGAAGAAGGTCGCCGCGTCGATCAACGACAAGCTGGACCAGACCGGCGTGTACGCCTCGGTCGACAACGCAGGCAAGCTGAAGCTGGAATCGCTGAAGGCTGGCACGGACTTCTCGTTCACCGCCGGCACCAGCAGCGCCACTGGCGTGACCGTGGCTTTCGGTGGCGTTGCTGCCACCGCCACCGCGGTGGCCGGCAGCACCAGCACCCTGGAAGACCTGGACATCTCCAGCTTCTCCGGCGCCCAGCGTGCCCTGGAAATCGTCGACAAGGCGCTGACCTCGGTCAACTCCTCGCGCGCCGACATGGGTGCGGTGCAGAACCGCTTCACCTCCACCATCGCCAACCTGAGCTCCACCTCGGAGAACCTGTCGGCCTCGCGCAGCCGCATCCGCGATACCGACTACGCCAAGGAAACCGCCGAGCTGACCCGCACCCAGATCCTGCAGCAGGCCGGTACCGCGATGCTGGCGCAGGCCAAGTCGGTCCCGCAGAACGTGCTGAGCCTGCTGCAGTAACAGCAAGCGCACACGCAACGATCGAAGGCCCCTCCGCAAGGAGGGGCCTTTTCGTTTTCCGCCGCCCGGCCGGCACAGGACTTGCATTGGGGTCGGGGCATTCCCGACATGCGCGGACGGCTCAAGAACCGCCGTCCGCCGCCGATACCCCTATCTACCGCTGGCCTCCGTGCCCGCTATCGTAAGGAAGCCCACCCATGGCTACTTCATCGCTTTTTGCCGTCGGCTCCGGTATGGACGTCGCCGCCGTGGTCAAAACCTTGGTCGCCGCGCAGCGCGCGCCGCAGGAAAACCGGATCAACGCGGACGGCACCGCATCCAGCGCCAAGCTTTCGGCGCTGAGCACGATCAAGGGCGCGCTGTCCAACCTGCAGACGGCGATGAACGCGATCGCCAAGAGCGCCGACAAGAGCGCGGTCAAGGCCACCGTCGCCGACGGCGCCGGCTATACCGCCAGCGTCACCGACAGCGCCACCGCCGGCAACTACAGCATCGAGGTGGTGAAGCTGGCCGAACGGCAGAAGCTGACCTCGGCCGCCTATGCCGACAAGGCCGTGGTCGGCGACGGCACGTTGACGATCGGGTACGGCGACAAGTCGCTGAACGTCACCGTGGCCGCAGGCAGCAAGCTCAGCGATGTCGCCGCAGCGATCAACAAGGCCGCCGGCGGCAACGGCGTGACCGCCAGCGTGGTGAGCGCCGACGACGGCGACCACCTGGTGCTCAACGCGGTCGATTCCGGGACCAAGGGCGCGCTGACCATCAGCAGCGCCGGCGGCAACGGCGGACTCAGCGCGCTGACCTACGGCAGCGGCAACGGCGGCGGCCTGACCCAGACCGTGGCCGCGGCCGACGCGATCGTGCGCGTGGACGGTTTCGAGCGCACCTCCAGCAGCAATGCGGTGGCCGACCTCGTCCCTGGCATCACCTTGAATCTGACCAAGGCCGCGGAAGGCACCAAGTACAGCCTGACCATCGCCAACGACAGCACCAGCCTGAAGGCGAACATCACCGCGTTCGTCACCGCCTACAACACCGCCAACACCCTACTGAAATCTTCCAGCGCCTACGACGCCACCAACGACAAGTCCTCGGCGCTGACCGGCGACTCGATGGTGCGCGGGCTGCAGCAGTCGCTGCGCAAGCAGGTCAGCGAAAACGTGGTCGATCTCAAGGCGCTGGGCGTGACCATCGACAAGAACGGGGCGATGAGCTTCGACAGCGCCAAGTTCGACAGCGCCGTCGCCAGCGACCCGACGTCGGCCAAGGCCATGTTCGGCACCGACGGCGGCTTCACCGCGGGCATGACCACGCTGTTGAACAGCAACCTGGATACCACCAGCGGCACCATCACCCAGCGCACCGCCTCGCTCAACAAGCACATCACCGACCTGACCAACCAGCTCAGCAACCTGGACAAGCGGATGGAAACGCTGACCAAGCAGTACACCGACAGGTTCACCGCGATGGACACCATCGTCGCGAAGATGCAGAGCACCAGCGACTACTTGGCCAAGCAGTTCTCTTCCAACAACTGATAATCGTTATCGAGATGCTCTTCACGGGACTCAAGTCGGACCGCCCAGTGGCCGATAACGTGTGTATCGACAGTCATTCCGGCCCAGCTCCGAATACCGCCGCCGTGGCGCCATCGCCACGTACGGCGGCAAGCGGCCGCTACGCCACCCGAGGGAGTTTTCCATGCACGGTTCCAGTCGCCAATACGCCGAGCAATACCGCAAGATGAGCGTGTCCACCAGCATCACCGATGCCGACCCGCACAAGCTGGTCGCGCTGCTGTTCGCCGGCGCCTGCCAGCGCATCCGTCAGGCCCAGGCCTGCCTGGCGCAGGGCGATCAGGCGCGCAAGGGCAAGGCGATCGGCGAAGCCTGCGCCATCGTCGGCCACCTCAACGGCTCGCTGGACCACGAGGCCGGCGGCGAGATCGCCAACAACCTCTCGGCGCTGTACGACTACGTGATGCACCGGCTCACCGAAGCCAACCTGCACAACGACGAAAGCGCGCTGGTCGAATCGCTGGAATTGCTCAGCGAGATCGACGCGGCCTGGAATGCCATTCCGCTGCAGCAGCGCGAACTGGCGCCGGTCGCCGCGCTATGACCGTCAGCCTCGACTCGCTGCACGCCGAACTGCAGCAGCTGCAGCAGGCGCTCGATAGCGACGAGCACGCGCTGGCCGAGCGCCTGGTCGCCGAGCACGACCAGCATCTGCGCCACTACCTGCAACAGACCGGCGCCGACGCCGCACGCGATGGCCTGGCCTCGCTGCTGACGCTGCAACAGGCGGTGATCGCGCAGATGTGCCAGGCGCGCGACGAAGCCGGCGACTGGCTGCGCGCCAACCGCCAATCCAACAATGCCGCACGCGCCTATTCGCAGGCCGGATCGCTGAGATGAACAGCGTGTCCGACGGCACCGCGCACCATCCCGCCGAGACCGAGCTGTTCCACGACACGCTCAGCTGCGAACTGGCGCTGCCGGCCGATTTCAAGCTCGGCAACGGCATCGGCCGCTTCGGCGCCGGCGAAGCGCTGCTGCGCGGCCTGGCCCAGATCGAGGACCTGCGCAGCGACGACGGCAGCGAGGAACGCGGCGACCAGCCGCTGCAACTGCAGCGCATGGACGCCAAGCTCGACCTGATGCTGGTACTGCTCGGCCGGCTGGCGCGGCAACACGAAGACACCCTGCCGCTGCGTCCATTGCGCTGGTCGCGTCGCGGACTGAGATTGGAGCTGGGTTCGCGCTCCGGTGCCGCCCCCGGCGCCGCCGGCCTGCTGCGCCTGCAGCCCTCCGACTGGCTGCCCGACTACCTGGAACTGCCGGTGCAGGTGCTGGCCGAAGCCGTCGCCGGCAGCGGTTTCTACCTGTGGCTGCGCTTCGAAACCCAGCCGGCGGGCATGGAAGAAGCCCTGGAGCGCCACCTGTTCCGCCTGCACCGGCGCCAGATCGCCGACAACCGGCGTGCGGCCGAGCGGGCGCCGCCCGCGCCGTGAGCGGCGGCGAGGTTGGCGGCAGCGGCGCGCTCGGCTAAGGTGCGGTACTAGTAGAGAGGGACTTCCACCGTGCGAGTCATCATCGTCGACGATCACACCCTGGTTCGCGCCGGCCTGAGCCGGCTGTTGCAGGCGTTCGCCGACGTCGACGTGGTCGCCGAGGCCAGCAACGCGCAGCAGGCGGTGGACCTGACCACCCTGCACCGCCCCGACCTGGTGCTGATGGACCTGTCGCTGCCCGGGCGCAGCGGCCTGGACGCACTGAGCGACGTGCTGCAGACCTCGCCCAAGACCCGTGTGGTGATGATGTCGATGCACGACGACCCGGTGCACGTGCGCGACGCGCTGGACCGTGGCGCCACCGGCTTCGTGGTCAAGGATGCGGCGCCGCTGGAACTGGAACTGGCGCTGCGTGCGGCCAGCGCCAACCAGGTGTTCCTGAGTCCGCAGATCTCCTCGAAGATGATCGCGCCGATGCTCGGCCGCGAACGCCCGGTCGGCATCGCCGCGCTGTCGCCGCGGCAGCGCGAGATCCTGCGCCAGATCGGCCGCGGCCAGAGCAACAAGGAAATCGCCTCAGACCTGGGCATCAGCGTCAAGACGGTCGAGACCCACCGCGCGCGGATGATGGAATCGCTGGGCTGCCGGCGCGCCAACGACCTGGTGCTGCTGGCCGCGCGTCATCAGAACGAACTGACCTGAGTCGCGGGCAACCGAAGCAGCGCGCAACGGATTCCCGACACGCCGCACTGGCATGGCGCTTGCCTTAACCGGTCAGCTGCCGCCGTGAACCTGGCGAAGCCCGCCAGCACTGGCTCTGCAGCGCCGGTCGACCGGCACCCCCTACACGCATGTAGGGATTTTCCCTACAGACTGTCGGGAATTTGACTACCTCGCTCAGGAACCTCCCGATTCTGTTACCGTCGGATGGCAAGCACTATGCATTCCACGGGCGCCAGAGGCTTGGCGCCAAACCGAGGAAGTTCGCATGAAGCCGACCGTCTCCGCCCAGCTAGGCCAGCACCTCCACCTGACGCCGCAGTTGCTGCAGTCGATCCGATTGCTGCAGCTGGACGGGATGCAACTGGAACTGGAAGTCCGGCGCGCGCTGGAGAACAACCCGCTGCTGGAACTGGAAGAGCCGGAAGGCGTGCTCGAGCCGGTCGTCGATCACGACAACGCGTTGGAAACCGCCGCGTTCGACGAGCTGCCCGAATCCTCGATGTGGGATATCCCCGTCGCCGGCTGGAGCGAAGGCGAGGACGACCGCATGCAGCGCATCGCTGCCGGCGAATCCACCGACCCGCAGGTGCGGGTGTTGCAGCGCCTGGCGCTGGAACTGGACGAGCGCCAGCTGGAAGTGGCCGCGTTCTGGCTGGAGCACAGCGACGATGCCGGCTACCTCGACGGCGCGCTGGACACGCTGACCCTGCTCGCCTGCGCGCGCTTCGACCAGCCCGCCGCGCAGGTGGAGGCGGTCCGCCAGCGGCTGCTGCACGGCGACCCCGCCGGCCTGGCCGCCTGCGACCTGCGCGAATGCCTGAGCGTGCAGCTGGCCGCCCTACCCGGCCGCGTCGCCGGCCGCCACCTGGCCGCGCGCATCCTGGCCGGCGACCTGAACCTGCTCGCCAGCCACGACTACCCGCTGCTGGCGCGCCAGCTCGACGCCGAAGCCGACGACGTGCGCGAAGCGGTGCGGCTGATCCTGTCGCTGCAGCCGCGTCCCGGCGACAGCCTGCTGCCGGAAAACCTGGGCCACGTGATCCCGGACGTGGTCGCCTGGCACAGCGACGGCACCTGGCGGGTCGCGCTGAACCCGGCCACCACCCACCGCGTCACCGTCAACCCGATGCACGAGCGCGCCCTGGCCGAGGCCGGCGAGGCGGCGGCGCCGCTGCGCGAGATGCTGCAGGAAGCGCGCTGGCTGACCCGCGGCCTGTCGATGCGCTACGAGACCCTGCTGCGCACCACCCGCGCCATCGTCGAGCGCCAGGCCGCGTTCCTGGTCAAGGGCGAGGAAGCGATGGCGCCGCTGACCCTGAAGGAAGTGGCCGACGCGATCGGCATGCACGAATCCACCGTGTCGCGCATCACCACCGGCAAATACCTGCAGACGCCGCGTGGTACCTTCGAACTGAAGCATTTCTTCGCCGTGCGCCTGGAAGGCGCCGCGGTCTCGGGACAGGCGGTGCGCGCGATGGTGCGGCGCCTGATCGAATCCGAGCCGTCGGGGCGGCCGCTGGCCGACGAGGCGATCGCCGGCTTGCTGGCGCGCCAGGGCGTGAACGTGGCCCGGCGCACCGTGGCCAAGTACCGTGAACAACTGGATATCGCCCCCGCCCGCGAACGCCGTCGCGCCAAACCGCTGCTGGCCCGCGCGAGCTAAGGAAACAATGCATATGAACAAACTGTCCGTGCTTCTGGTCGACGACCACGAAGGCTTCATCAATGCCGCGATGCGCCACTTCCGCAAGCTCGACTGGATGGAGGTGATCGGCAGCGCCGCCAACGGCCTGGAGGCGATCGAACGCTCCGAGTCGCTACGCCCGCAGGTGGTGCTGATGGACCTGGCCATGCCCGAGATGGGCGGGCTGCAGGCCACGCGCCTGATCAAGACCCAGGACCAGGCCCCGTACATCGTGATCGCCAGCCATTTCGACGATGCCGAACACCGCGAGCACGCCATGCGCGCCGGTGCCGACAACTTCGTCAGCAAGCTGTCCTACATCCAGGAAGTGATGCCGATCCTGGAGGGCTTACGCACAGAGGGAGTACCGGCATGAGCGAATCGCGCATCCTGGTGATCGACGACGACGCGGTACGCGCCGAACGCACGGTCAGCCTGCTCGAGTTCATGGACCTCAACCCGCGCTGGGTGACCGACGTGGCCGACGTCAACCCGGGGCGCCACCGGCAGAGCGAGTGGATGGCGATCCTGGTCGGCGGACTCGACGACCAGGCCCAGGCCGATGCGTTCTTCGGCTGGGTCGCGCGCAGTCCGCTGCCGCCGCCGGTGCTGCTGCTCAACGGCGAAGCGCAGGCGTTCGCGCAGCGCCACGGCCTGCACGAAGCCAACGTGTGGCAACTGGAGGCGCCGCTGCGCCACGCGCAACTGGAGACCCTGCTGCGCCGTGCCAGCCTCAAGCGCCTGGACGCCGAGCACCAGGCCGGCGCGGTGCAGGACAGCGGCCCGACCGGCAACAGCGAAGCGGTCGTGCGGCTGCGGCGGCTGATCGACCAGGTCGCCGCGTTCGACACCACCGTGCTGGTGCTGGGCGAGTCCGGCACCGGCAAGGAAGTGGTGGCGCGCGCGATCCACCAGCAATCGCCGCGCCGCGACGGCCCGTTCGTGGCGATCAACTGCGGCGCGATCCCGCCGGACCTGCTGGAAAGCGAACTGTTCGGCCACGAGAAAGGTTCCTTCACTGGCGCGCTGTCCGCGCGCAAGGGCCGTTTCGAAATGGCCGAGGGCGGCACCCTGCTGCTCGACGAGATCGGCGACATGAGCCTGCCGATGCAGGTCAAGCTGCTGCGCGTGCTGCAGGAGCGCAGCTTCGAGCGCGTCGGCGGCAACGTCACCATCCGCTGCAACGTGCGCGTGATCGCCGCCACCCACCGCAACCTGGAAGAGCGCATCGCCGGCAACCAGTTCCGCGAGGACCTGTTCTACCGGCTCAACGTGTTCCCGATCGAGATGCCGGCGCTGCGCGAGCGCAGCGACGACCTGCCGGCGCTGGTCAACACCATTGCCGCGCAGCTGGCGCGCACCGGCCGCGGCGAAGTGCGTTTTTCCGAGGAGGCGCTGCAGGCGCTGCGCGGCTACGAGTGGCCGGGCAACGTGCGCGAGCTGACCAACCTGGTCGAGCGCCTGGCGGTGTTGCATCCCAGCGGCCTGGTGCGGGTGCAGGACCTGCCGGCGCGCTACCGCGGCGACTTCGCCTCCTCGATCGACGTGTCGGCGCCGCCGGCCCCGATCGCGGCGCCGGATCCGCGCCGCGTGCCCAACGTGGTCGATCTGCACGTCGGCCCCAAGGCCTTTGCCGATCCGGCCGAGTCGGCCGCGCAGGCCGCGGCGACGCTGCCGGAAAGCGGACTGGACCTGCGCGGGCACATGGCCAACATCGAGCTGGCGCTGATCAACGAAGCGCTGGAGCGTACCCAGGGCGTGGTCGCGCATGCGGCGCAACTGCTGGGCCTGCGCCGCACCACGCTGGTGGAGAAACTGCGCAAGTACGGCATCGACCGCGACCAGACCGAACTGGCCAGCTGAGCCGGCACGTCGACATTCACCCCAGCGGCCACCGCAACTGTGACCCAGGAGCTTCTCGCATGACCGTCGTTCTGACCTACGGCACCTTCGATCTCCTGCATGTGGGCCACATAAATCTGCTGCGCGGCGCGCGCGAGCTAGGCGACAGGCTGTTGGTCGGACTTTCCAGCGATACGTTCAACGCGCTCAAGCACAAGAGCGCTCTGCAGGACTATGCCAGCCGCGAAGCAGTATTGCGCGCGATCCGCTACGTTGACGACGTTTTTGTCGAAGATAGTTGGGAGCAAAAGGCCAACGACATCCGCAAGTACCACGGCGACCTGCTGGTGATGGGATCGGACTGGCAAGGTGAGTTTGATTTCCTCTCCCGCTATTGTCAGGTGCGCTATCTGCCGCGCACCGAGAACATCTCCAGCTCTTCACTGAAAGCGCTTGCGCGCGAGAATGCGCCAGCGTCGCAAGCTGCCGTCGATGTCGCCGTGCTACCGCTGCGTTCCTCGCGCTGACGCGCGCCATGGAGCCGAGTGTGCGGGAACTCGCTTTCGATGTGCCGAGTGGGTTGTCGCTGCATGACAATGTGTTGCGCGTAGCGCTTCAGTGGGTGCCGTCGCGGCGTGCCGAGGCATGGGAACTGCGCCTGGTTAGGCGCGATGGCGGCGATACGCTCGTTGCCGCGTGTGAGGCCGTAGCCGGCGAGCTGCGTGCTGCAGTTCCGATTCATCCGCTGCTCGACGCGCCGGCCGGCCGCTGGGATGTGCAGTTGTGCCGCAGACAGTCCAACGGCGAAACGGTGCTGCCACTGATCTCGTCGCCGAGTCCCGGTCACCCGCGGCATTTCCTTGAGCAGCGCGTTGGCGCGCACGGTTTGTCGGCCTATCTGAGTGATAGCGTGGGCTCACTGGTGTTGTACGTTGCTCCGCACGCACAGCACCAGCGCATGGTGGCCGCAGAGAACGCCAAGGCCCGTTTCGGGGACTGGCTGCGGGAGCTGCCACTGCAGGAAGATCTGGTCCTGTTCGAGAGCTTCCTCGGCAAGAGCTACGCCGGCAATCCGCGCTATGTCTACGAAGCCTTGCGTGAGCTTCGCCCGGACCTGCGCTGCGCCTGGGCCTACAGCGGCAATCAGCCGATTCCAGGCGATCCACCGCGGGTGGTGCGTGGCTCACCCGACTACTACCGGCTGCTGGCACAGGCCAAGTACCGGGTCAACAACGTGCTCTTCGCCGCGCCTGGGCGCAAGCCGGAGACCGTGTACTTACAGACTTGGCATGGCACGCCGTTAAAGCGACTTTCCTACGACATCGAGGTCGCCGGGCCGGAAGCCGACGCGCGCGAGAATTTCTACCGCGAATCGCGCGGCTGGAGCGTACTGCTCAGCGAGAACTCTTACTCCACCGAAATCTTCCGCCGCGCCTTCCGCTACTGCGGGCCAATCCTGGAGACCGGCTATCCGTTGACCGATCCATTGTTCAATCCCGTCCTAGACCGAGCCGCGTTGGCAGCGCGCCTGGGCCTGTCTTCGGATCACAGCTTCGTGCTGTATGCGCCAACGTGGCGCGACCACAAGCCAATCGGGGCATGGCGTTTCGATTTTGACCTACAGTTGGACCTGCAGGCGTTGTCTTCGGCGCTGGCGCCGAAGCAGACGTTGCTGGTCAAAGCTCACCATTTGGTCGCCGCGCGCCTGGATCCTGACGCTCTACCGGCCAACGTGGTAGACCTTTCGCACTTGGATGACATTAACGAGCTGTGCCTGCTCGCCGACGTGCTCATCACCGACTATTCTTCGGTACTCTTCGACTATGCCGTCACTGGAAAACCGATCCTGTTCTACTGCTACGACTTGGAGCTGTACGCGTCGGAGATCCGTGGTTTCTACCTAGACGTGGAGCGCGACCTGCCCGGCCCGCTGGCGCGCACCACAGCGGAGTTGGTAGCGCTATTCGGCGATCTGCCGACGGTCACTGAGGCATATGCAGGGCGCTACGCCGCCTTTCGTCGTCGCTACTGCGCATTGAACGACGGAAACGTGGCACGGCGCGTGATTGAAGCCGTATTTGGAGGCGCTCCTTGATCCTAAATGCGCTCGTCTTCCCCTGTGGTTCGGAAATAGGTCTGGAGATCCACGCAGCGTTGAAGTACAGCAAGGTTGTGCGCGTTCACGGCGCTTCGTCGGTATCCGATCACGGGGAGTTCGTCTACGCGCGCTATCGGCAGATAGACGCACATGTCGCATCGACCGACTTCATCGAGCAGCTCAATCAGCTGATCGATGAATGGAAAATCGACATCGTGCTTCCCGCACATGACAGCGTGATTCCAGTGCTGGCCCAGCATCATTCGAAATTGCGGGCCGCGGCAATGGTCCCAGACGCCGAAACCGCAGCACTATGCCGCAACAAGAACCTCGCCTACGCACGGCTACGTCCGCTGGGCATAGTGCCTGCCGATATCGATAGTGCAACGCCGGGTTATCCGATCTTCGCCAAGCCAGCGGTCGGCCAAGGCAGCCAGGGCGCGGAACGCGTAGACAACGCGGCCCGCCATCGCCAACTGCGCGACAGCCCCATCGAGTACGTTTTCAGCGAATATCTTCCTGGCGCAGAATATACCGTGGACTGCATCTCCGACCACGCCGGCGCTCTGCTGCATGCCGCCCCGCGCGTGCGTAGCCGGATCAAGGGTGGCATCAGCGTGCGCACCGAGCCGGTCGCTACCGATCCGTCGATCGACGCGATGGCCGCTTCGATCGCTGCAGAACTGAGGCTGCGCGGCGCATGGTTCTTCCAAGCGCGCCGAGATGCGCAAGGCGTGCCCAAGTTGCTCGAAGTGGCGCCGCGCATAGCAGGTTCGATGGGACTGTCACGCAACCTCGGCGTCAACTACCCGCTACTGAGCATCTATGCGCACTTGAGCATGCCTTTCAGTGTCTGCGCGCAAAACTACCCAATCCAAATGGACCGCGCCCTGCACAGCCGGTTCCGTACCGGGCTACGCTACGAGCGGGTATACCTGGATCTGGATGATACTTTGATAATCGATGACCGGGTCAACCCGCTGCTGATGGCGCTGCTTTACCAGTGGTCCAACCGCGGCGTCAGGGTCAGCCTGATCACCCGCCATGCGCACTGTCCGCGACAGACGCTGGCGCACTACCGCATCAGCGCCGAACTGTTCGACGAAATACTGCATATCGAGGATGGCGCGCCAAAGAGCCGGTACGTCACGCACACCAAAGGAGCCTTGTTCATCGACGACTCCTACCGCGAGCGATGCGACGTACTCGATACCCATGGCATCCCGGTTTTCGACGTGGACGCCATAGAACAACTGCTGGAGTGGCGCGCATGAACCCGATCCAAGCGGCATCTGAACCCGATGCTACGCCGCTGCTTTCGCTTGTGGTGCTGGTCTACAACACGGCCCCCTACCTTCCGGCATGTTTCGACTCGCTACTGACGCAGCGCTACACCAACATCGAGATCCTGGCAATCGACGACTCCAGCAGCGACGACAGCCTGGCGATCTGCCGCGACTACGAGGCACGCCATCCAAACTTCCGCTGCCTGACCAAAGACAACGAAGGCGGCGCAGTGTCGGGCAACCTAGGCATCGCGATGGCGCGCGGTGAGTACGTGGCGCTGGTCGATTCGGACGATGTGGTGACGTCCGATGGCTATGCACTGCTGATCGCCGAGGCGCTGCGCTGTGACGCCGACATCGTCATCGGACGCGCCGCGCGACTCACCGATGATGGCGCTCACTCTTCTGTCGCATTCTTATACGAGCCGTTCGTGTGGAGCCGGCGCAGGGTGATCGATTCGGTGACAGAGTTCCCCGACATCATTCACGACGGCTTTTATTGGAACAAGGTGTTCCGCACCACGTTCTTGCGTGAACACCAGCTGGGCATGGTTCCCGGCCTGCTCTATGCGGATCGCCCGTTCGTGCATAAAGCCTACTTCCTAAGCCGACGCACCGCGATCATCCCCGAACTGGTATATCTATGGCGCGTTCGCGCGGCCGGCGGCCAGGCATCTATCACGCAGTCAATCAGTACGGCGGCTAATTTCAGCGACCGGATGCGTTCGGTGGCGATAGAATGGGACGATTTCGCCCACGTTCCCGCCGGCGAGACGTATCGCCGCGCGATCGCGGTTACCAACCTGCAACGTGCGCTATACACGGCGATCGGCGTGGTGTCCTCGCCATCATTTCGGAAAGTGTTCGTGCCGGCGATGCAGCAGCTGCTGGCACTGTATGGGGACTTGGACTATCGCTCACTGGGGGCGCGCCGTTCGCTTTACCTTGAGCTGATCAAGACCGATCAAATCGAAGGCTTGTGCTTTCTGCTCGGTGTGACCATGGAGAACTGCTGGATCGCCGAGATCGACGGTGCCTGCTATTGGCGGCAGCCATTCCTGGACAATCCTGAGGTGCCGATTGCGCGCGAGGTGATGCGGATCGACTTTCCCACCATCGGATTTTTCCGTCTGTGCGGCGTGCAGTTAATCGAGCAACGACTGCTTATCGAGCTTGAGATGCACGATTGGATCACGACTCGCTGCGATGACCTGGAGCTGGAACTGCATTCGCTGTACGGCGAAGGCGGTATCACCCTGCGACCGATGGGGCGGTTGCGCGCCCATGTCTACGGGTTTGAGCTGCCGCTGGACCAGGCCTGGGAACCGGGCGGACTGTACGGACTGATCCTGCAGTTCCGCAGCGGCGGCATTCAAGGGCGCTATCGCATCGGGCTTAAGATGATGCTGCCCGAGGTGCTGCTACAGTTGCCGCTGCTCAACAGTCGCGGCCGCCTGCTGCATTCGCCGGAGGCCGGCGGTGTAGGTTTTGCGGTGGACTGAGCGCTGGCGTCAGGCACGCCACTTGCATGCCTTGTCATTGCCACGAGCAGAAATCCATGACCCAGCTGCCCATTCCCGTCACCAGCCCGTTGCTGCCTCCGCTGGAGGAGTTCATCCCGTACCTGCAGCGGATCTGGGACAGCCGCATCCTGACCAACGGCGGCAGCATGCACCAGGCGCTGGAGAAGGCGCTGTGCGACTACCTGGGCGTGGAGCACATCGCCCTGTTCGCCAACGGCACGCTGGCGCTGGTGACCTCGCTGCAGGCGCTGCGCGTCACCGGCGAGGTCATCACCACGCCGTATTCGTTCGTGGCCACCGCGCATTCGCTGCTGTGGAACGGGATCAAGCCGGTGTTCGTCGACATCGACCCGGTCACCCTCAACCTGGACCCGGCCCGGATCGAGGCGGCGATCACCCCCAAGACCACCGCGATCATGCCGGTGCACTGCTACGGCACCCCGTGCGACGTGGCCGAGATCCAGCGCATCGCCGACACCTACAACCTGCGGGTGATCTACGACGCGGCGCACGCGTTCTCGGTGCGCGACGCCGGCGGCAGTGTGCTGCGCCACGGCGACCTGTCGGTGCTCAGCTTCCACGCCACCAAGGTCTTCAACACCTTCGAAGGCGGCGCGATCATCTGTCCGGACGCGCGGACCCGCCAGCGCATCAACCACCTGAAGAACTTCGGCTTCGTCGACGAGGTCACCGTGGTCGCCCCCGGCATCAACGGCAAGATGAACGAAGTCTGCGCCGCGTTCGGCCTGCTCCAGCTCCAGCACATCGACCAGGCGCTGGCGCGCCGCGCGCAGATCGACGCGCTGTACCGGCAGCGGCTGGCGGGCGTGCCGGGGCTGCACTGCCTGCGCGCCAGCGACCACGTCAGTCCGAACAACGCTTACTTCCCGATCATGGTCCAGGACGAGTACCCGCTGTCGCGCGACGAGCTGTTCCAGCGCATGCGCGACCACGACATTCTGGTGCGGCGCTACTTCTTCCCGCTGATCAGCGAGTTTCCGATGTACCGTGGGCTGTCGTCGGCGCTGCCGTCCAATCTGCCGGTCGCGCATGCCGCCGCGCGCCGGGTGCTGTGCCTGCCGATCTACCCGGACCTGAGCGAAAGCGACGTGGAGCGGATCTGCGACTTGCTGCTGGCCCCGGTCCGGCGCCGCGCGGCGTGACCCAACGGCATCCGCTCACGACGCTGGCGGCGCAGCCCGATGTGCCATGGTGGCGGCGCGAGATCGCCAGCGCCTGGCTGGGACGCGCAGTGTTGGCACTGTGGTGGTGCTTGGACAGACTGCTGCCCAAGCGCGATGACCATTGGGCTTTCTTTACCCATCCGCTAAAGCCGATGCAGTTCGTCGAGAACGCGCGCGCCGTGTTCGAGCAGGTCGGCGCCGATCCGGGTGTCCATAAGATCGTATTCGTGCGTAGCGCCGCGCAGTTCCCCCTGGATGCGGCCTGCAACACGCGCGTGCTCGAACTGGGCAGCATCGCCGGCCTGCTCGCGCTGGCGCGCTGCGGCGTGCTGTTGCTGACCAATTCGGTGGCCATGGACCTGTCGCTGCGCTGGCGCGACGGCAGCTACGACGCGCCGCGCGCGAGCCTGCGCCGCCGCGTGGTGGTCAACCTGTGGCACGGCATCCCGCTCAAGCGGCTGTTCGCGCTGGCCAACCCCGAGCAGCGCCGGCACGGCGACCGCAACGCGGCGCGGCGTCGCGAACGCCGCCACTACGCCGGGCTGGTGGCGTCGTCGGACGTGGACAGCTACGCGATGGCGGCGATCTTCCATCCGCTGCCGCCCGACCGGGTGTGGGTGACCGGCCTGCCGCGCAACGACTTCCTGCGCATGCCCGAGGACGCGCTGCCGGCCGCACTGCGCGAGCAGACCGAGCGGCTGCGGCAGCTGCGGCGCGGGCGGCCGCTGGTGCTGTACGCGCCGACCTACCGCGACACCCGCGTGGCCGCCATGCCAGGCCATGTCTTCAGCGACGGCGAAGTGGCGCGACTGCGCGAACTGCTGCAGGGCGCCGGCGCGGTGCTCGGTGTGCGCGGGCACTATCTGCGCAATGCCGCGCCGCCGTTCGACCCGCAGCGCCATCTGGACGACGACGTGCTGCTGGACCTGGAACACGAGCGTTTCCCGGAGATCGCGCCGCTGCTGCGCGAAGCGGCGGTGGTGCTGACCGACTACTCGTCGGTATACATCGACGCGATGTACCTGGACCTGCCGGTGCTGAGCTTCGCCTGGGACCTGGAGCATTACCGCACGCGCCAGAACGGCCTGCTGTATGACATGGCGCTGGCCTTCCCCGGGCCGGTGGCGACCGATTTCGACGCGCTGCTGGAGGCGCTGGACGCGACGCTGAAGCAGCGCGGACAAGCGCCGGACGCGCGCTACCGCGCCGCGCAGCGGATGTTCTTCAACCATCGCGACGCGCACAACGCGCAGCGGCTGGTACAGCGGCTGCGCGCGGCGATCGCGCAACGAGCCCAACGATGAGCCACGCCCCCTCCTCCTCCCCCGAAGCGCCGCTGGTCAGCGTGGTGATGCCGGCCTACAAGGCGCGCTTCCTGCCGCAGGCGCTGCACAGCGTGCGCGCGCAGACCCACCGCCCGCTGGAGCTGGTGGTCTGCGACGATTCGCGCGACAGCCAGATCCAGGCGATGGTCGAGGCCTTCGCCGCCGAGGTCGACTTCCCGGTGCTGTACCGGCGCAACCCGACCCGGCTGTGGGAGGTGCGCAGCACCACCCGCGGCGTGGCGCTGGCCTCGGGCGACTACATCAAGTTCCTGCACGACGACGACGTGCTGCACCCGGACTGCATCGCCGCGCTGCTGGCGGCGCTGCGCGCGGCGCCCAGCGCCGCGCTGGCGGCGGCTCGGCGGCGCCTGGTCGATGCGGACGGCGCGCCGTTGCCGGACGAACTGAGCACCAGCTTCCCGTTCGCGCACGACGTGCTGATCGACGGCCGCGAGCTGACCGCGTTCCTCGCCGAGCACACGGTCAACTTCATCGGCGAACCCAGCGCGGTGCTGTGCCGGCGCGCGCCGCTGCTGGCGCTCGGCGACGGGCTGGCCACGCTCAACGGCGTGCGCATCACCTGGGTCGCCGACCTGGCGCTGTACGTGAAGCTGCTGCGCGACGGGCCGCTGGCGATGCTGGCGCGGCCGCTGCTGGATTTCCGCATCTCGCGCGAGCAGTTCAGCCAGCTCGGCCGCGACCGGCCCGGCATCGGCACGCCCGGGCACGAAGCGCTGCGCCGCGCGATCCACGACCTGGGCTGGAGCCGCGACGACGGCACTGCCGGCGAGGTGGCGGTGGCGCCGCTGGACGGCAGCGCCGGCTTCGCCCGGGTCGACCTGCTGCAGGCGCTGCGCGCCGCGCTGACGCGCGACCTGGCGCAGCGCCAGCTGCGCGACTGGCAGGCGCGGCGCACGCTGCTGCCGGCGCAGCAGGCCCTGCTCGACGCGCACCTGCGCCAGGCCGGCCCCGGCCCGCGCCTGGGCGTGCTGGTGTCGGCGCCACGCGATGGCGACGCCGCCGCGCTGCAGCGTACGCTGGCCAGCCTGGCGCTGCCCGGCGCGCTGTACGCCAACCTGTCGGTCTGGCTGCTCGGCGCGGCGGTGCCGCCAAGCGTGGCGATCGGCAGCGGCGAGCTGGGCAGCGTCGCGTTCGACCCGGCCTATCCGGCCGACGCGCTGAACGCGGCGATCGGCGCGTGGGACGTGGACTGGCTGGTGCGCGTCGACGCCGGCACCGAATTCGCCGCCAGCGGCCTGCTGCGGCTGCTGCTCGAACTGCAGCAGGCGCAGCCGCCGCTGCGCGCGCTCTACGCCGACGAGTGGCAGCGCGGCGGCGACGGCGGCCTGGGCGCGGTGTTCCGCCCGGACGTCAACCTGGACCTGCTGCTGAGCAACCCGGCGGCGATGGCGCGGCACTGGGTGTTCCGCCGCGACGCGGTGCTCGCGGCCGGCGGCTTTTCCACCGACCATCCCGGCGCGCTGGAACTGGCCCTGATCCTGCAGCTGATCCAGCGCGGCGGCCTCGCTGGCCTGGGCCACCTGCCCGAGCCGCTGCTGACCTGCGATGCCACGCTGCGCGACGACCCGCAGGCGCAGATGCGCGCGATCCAGCAGCACCTGCAGCAGCGCGGCTACCACGACGCGCTGGTGGCGGCGATCCAACCCGGCCTGTACCGCATCGACTATGCGCACGGGCAGCGCCCCAGCGTGTCGATCGTGCTGGTGGTGCACGACGACCTGGCGCGGTTGCAGCGCTGCGTGGTCGGCCTGCTGGAAAAGACCGCCCACCCCCACTACGAGGTGCTGCTGGTCGACAACGCCAGCGCCGGCGCCGATACCCGGCAGTGGCTGCACGCGGTCGCCGGGCTCGCCGGCGGGCGGATCCGGGTGATCTGCACCGAGCAGCCGCTGGGCCATGCCCCGGCCTGCAATCTCGGTGCCGCGCAGGCCGAAGGCGACTACCTGCTGTTCCTGCGCGCCGACACCGCGGTCGTGCAGGCGCAGTGGCTGGACGCGCTGCTCAACCACGGCCAGCGCCCGGAAGTGGGCGTGGTCGGCGCGCGCACCGTGTCCGGCGACGGCGCCATCACCCATGCCGGGCTGCTGCCGGGCCTGCTCGAAGGCGGCGGCCACGCGTTCGTCGGCGAGGCGATGACCGCGCCGGGCTACATGGGCCGGCTGCAGGTGGACCAGAACTACAGCGCGGTGTCCGACGCCTGTCTGTTGCTGCGCCGTGCCTTGTTCGCCGAACTGGGCGGCTTCGACGCCGAGACGTTCCCGCAGCAGGGCGCGGACATCGACCTGTGCCTGCGCGCGGGCGCCCTCGGCTACCTGACCGTGTGGACCCCGCACGCGCTGCTGCTGCGCGGCGAAGCCGCCGAGCGCGCGCCCGACGCGGTGCACGAACGCCTGTTCGAGCGCTGGCTGCCGCAGCTGGCGCACGATCCGGCCTACAACCCGAACCTGCGCCTGGACCGTGCCGGCGGCTTCAGGCTGGACGAATCGGAGTTCTCGTGGCGGCCGCTGCCCGGGCGCCCGTTGCCGGTGGTGCTGGCGCATCCGGACGACGCGTTCGGCAGCGGCCACTACCGGGTGATCCAGCCGTTCCTGGCGCTGCGCGATGCCGGCCTGATCGACGGCGCGTACCACGCCAGGCTGCTGGACACAGTGGAACTGCAACGCTTCGCCCCGGACGCGGTGGTGCTGCGGCGGGTCGGCGACGACGCGCTGCGGCTGATGCAGCGCATGCACCGACATTCGCGCGCGTTCAAAGTCTTCGAGCTGGACGATTTCCTGCCCAAGTTGCCGCCCAAGAGCGTGCACCGCGAACACATGCCCAAGGACATCGCGCGCTCGGTGCGCAAGGCGCTGTCGTACATGGACCGGTTCGTGGTCTCGACCGCGGCGCTGGCCGAGGCCTATGCCGGTTACCACGCCGACATCCGCGTGGTCGAGAACCGGCTCAGCCCGCAGTGGTGGGGCGCGCTGCCGGCGTCGCGGCGCAACGCCGGCGCCAAGCCGCGGGTCGGCTGGGCCGGCGGCTCCAGCCACACCGGCGATCTGGAACTGCTGGCCGACGTGGTGCGCGACCTGGCCGACGAAGTCACCTGGGTGTTCTTCGGCCTGTGCCCGGACAAGCTGCGTCCCTACGTGCACGAGGTCCATGCCGGCGTCGAGCTGGCCCGCTACCCGCGCGCGCTCGCCGCGCTGGACCTGGACCTGGCGCTGGCGCCGCTGGAGCAGAACCTGTTCAACGAGTGCAAGAGCAACCTGCGCCTGCTCGAGTACGGCGCCTGCGGCTACCCGGTGGTCGCCAGCGACCTGCGCTGCTATGCAGGCGCGCTGCCGGTGACCCGGGTCAAGAACCGCTACCGCGACTGGATCCAGGCGATCCGCATGCATTTGGCCGATGCGCCGGGCCGCGCCGCCGCCGGTGATGCGCTGCGCGAGGCAGTCCGCCACGACTGGATGCTGCAGGGCGCACACCTGCAGGCCTGGCGCAGCGCCTGGCTGCCGGACTGAGCACAGCGGCCGTCGGGCCGGCACCGACATTGCATCCTGATCCTGGCCGGGACCCGCGCCGGCGCGGCGCGTCAATCGGCCGGCACCCGCGGACCGACCGCTGCGGCCGGGCGGCGTCGGGAAGCCGACGCCGGCGCCGCCGGCCATCGCACGGCACGCGCTCCCTTCTCCCCCCGGGAGAAGGTGCCCCGAAGGGGCGGATGAGGGTACGGGCGAAGCCTCGTGCCATTCGACGCAGCCACGCATTCGCCCGTCCGTCCGGGTAGCCGATCGGCACCCGCCGGATTTCGGCACACGGCTTGCATCCATCCCGGGTAGCCGCCCTGGCATGGACATCCCCGTATGAGCGACTCCATCAGTTCCATCCTCTCGCAGATCCGCAGCTACCAGAGCCAGGTCGGCCAGGCCGCGCCCGCGCAGGTGGCCGATGCCGGGCGCAGCAATGCGATCGAGGGCCTGACCGGGACCCAGGGCACGCAGGGACCTAGCTTCAGCGAGACCCTGCGCAGCGCGCTCAGCGGGGTCAACGAAACCCAGCAGAAGGCCGGCAATCTGGCCAAGGCTTTCGAAATGGGCGACCCCAACGCCGGCCTGGCCAAGGTGATGATGGCCGCGCAACAGTCCCAGGTGGCGTTCCGCGCCACCGTGGAAGTCCGCAACCGACTCGTCCAGGCGTACCAGGACGTGATGAACATGCCGCTGTAAGGTAGACGACGATGGCCCTTGCGCTCAGCAAAGAAACCCTCAACGGCGAAAAGGCAGGTGCCTGGTTCGATCGCCTGCAGAGCCTGCAGATCACCCGTCGCCTCGGCCTGATGGCGATGATCGCGGTGGCTGTGGCCGCCGGCCTGTTCGTGTTCTTCTGGTCGCAGAAGCCCGCCTTCACCCCGCTGTACACCGGCCTGGACGAAAAGGGCACGGCCGAGGCCACCGACCTGCTGCGCACCGCGCAGATCCCGTTCAAGCTCGACCCGACCACCGGCGCGATCACCGTGCCGGAGGACAAGCTCTACGACGCGCGGCTGAAGCTGGCCGGCGCCGGCCTGACCGACACCGGCAACATGGGTTTCGAGGTGATGGAGAAGGACCCGGGCTTCGGCGTCAGCCAGTTCGTCGAGAACGCGCGCTACCAGCACGCGCTGGAGACCGAGCTGGCACGCACCATCGCCAGCCTGCGCCCGGTGCGCGAGGCGCGGGTGCATCTGGCCATTCCCAAGCCCAGCGCGTTCACCCGCCAGCGCGAAGTGGCCAGCGCCTCGGTGGTCTTGGAACTGCGCGGTGGTACCACCCTGGAGCGCAACCAGGTCGATGCGATCGTCAACATGGTCGCCTCCAGCATCCCCGACCTGACCCCGGAGCGGGTCACCGTGGTCGACCAGAGCGGGCGCATGCTGACCATCGCCGATCCGAACAGCGACGCGGCGCTGAACGCGGCCCAGTTCGAGCAGGTGCGGCGCCAGGAAGCCTCCTACAACCAGCGCATCCGCGAACTGCTGGAGCCGATGACCGGCCCCGGCCGGGTCAATCCGGAAGTCAGCGTGGACATGGATTTCTCGGTCACCGAGGAAGCGCGCGAGCTGTACAACGGCGAGCCGCCGAAGCTGCGCAGCGAGCAGGTCAGCGACAGCAGCACCGCCGCGGCCGGCCCGCAGGGCGTGCCCGGCGCGACCAGCAACACCCCGCCAGGCGCCGCCGCGCCAGGACAGCCCGGCGCCGCCGGCACCCCGGGCGCGACCCCGGCCAACACCCAGCAGGCCGCCGCCGCGACCCCGACCGAAAGCTCCAAGAGCGCCACCCGCAACTACGAACTGGACCGCACCCTGCAGCACACCCGGCAGCCGCCGGGCCGGATCAAGCGCGTGTCGGTGGCGGTGCTGGTCGACCACGTGCCGCGGCCGGGCGCCAAGGGCAAGACCGTCGAGCAGGCGCTCAGCGCCGCCGAACTGACCCGCATCGAAGGCCTGGTCAAGCAGGCGGTCGGCTTCAGCGCCGAGCGCGGCGACACCGTGTCGGTGATGAACGCCCCGTTCGTGCGCGAAGCGCCGGAAGCGGCGGACAAGCCGGGTTGGTGGGAAGATCCGCGAGTGATGAACGGGTTGCGCCTGCTGCTCGGCGCGGCGGTGGTGCTGGCCCTGCTGTTCGGCGTGCTGCGCCCGGCGCTGCGCCAGATCGCCGGCCCGGCGCCGGCCAAGAGCAAGGACAAGGCCGAACCGCACAGCGCCGACGTCTCGATGCTCGACGACGAAGACCCGCTGCTGCCGTCGCTGGCCGAGGACACCGCCCGCATCGCCGGCGGCGCGCGTCCGGCGATCGCCCTGCCCGACGCCTACGAGGAGCGTCTGCGCCTGGCGCGCGAAGCGGTCAAAGTGGATTCCAAGCGTGTTGCGCAAGTCGTGAAGGGATGGGTCGCCAATGAAGCCTGATGCAAGCGCGATGAACGGTACCCAGCGCGCCGCCGTGCTGCTGCTGTCGCTCGGCGAAGCCGACGCGGCCGAGGTGCTCAAGCACATGGATCCCAAGGAGGTGCAGAAGATCGGCATCGCCATGGCGACCATGAGCGGCATCTCGCGCGACCAGGTCGAGCAGGTCATGGACGAGTTCAATTCCGAACTCGGCAGCAAGACCTCGCTGGGCGTGGGTGCCGACGACTACATCCGCAACGTGCTGGTGCAGGCGCTGGGCGCCGACAAGGCCGGCGGGCTGATCGACCGCATCCTGCTCGGCCGCAACACCACCGGCCTGGACACGCTGAAGTGGATGGACCCGCGCGCGGTCGCCGACCTGGTGCGCAACGAGCATCCGCAGATCATCGCCATCGTCATGGCGCACCTGGACAGCGACCAGGCCGCCGAGGCGCTGAAGCTGCTGCCCGAGCGCACCCGCGCCGACGTGCTGATGCGCATCGCCACGCTCGACGGCATCCCGCCGAACGCGCTGAGCGAGCTCAACGAGATCATGGAACGGCAGTTCTCCGGCAACCAGAACCTGAAGTCGTCCAACGTCGGCGGGGTCAAGGTCGCCGCCAACATCCTCAACTTCATGGACAGCGGCCAGGACCAGGGCGTGCTGGCGGCGATCGGCAAGATCGACGCCGAGCTCAGCACCCGCATCCAGGACCTGATGTTCGTGTTCGACAACCTGGTCGAGCTGGAAGACCGCGCGCTGCAGACCCTGCTGCGCGAAGTCAGCGGCGACCGCCTCGGCCTGGCCCTGCGCGGCGCCGACATCAAGGTGCGCGAGAAGATCACCAAGAACATGTCCCAGCGCGCGGCCGAGATCCTGCTCGAGGACATGGAAGCGCGCGGCCCGGTGCGCCTGGCCGACGTGGAAGGCGCGCAGAAGGAAATCCTGGCGATCGTGCGGCGGTTGGCCGATGAAGGCGTGATCAGCCTCGGCGGCGCCGGTGCGGAGGCGATGGTATGAGCGGCAACGTGGTGCGCTGGCTGGCGCCGGAACTCAACGTGGCACCGCCGTCGGAGCCGCAGTTCGAGGAGCCGTCGCTGCCCGAGGAACCGGTGCTGCGCCCGCCGAGCCTGGAGGACATCCAGGCGATCGAGGCCGCCGCGCAACACGAGGGCTTCGAGCGCGGCCATGCCGAGGGCCTGGCCCAGGGCCAGGCCGAGATCCGTCGCCTGACCGCGCAGATCGAAGGCATCCTGGACAATTTCTCGCGCCCGTTGGCGCGGCTGGAGAACGAAGTGGTCGGCGCGCTCGGCGAGCTGGCCGTGCGCATCGCCGGCAGCCTGGTCGGCCGCGCCTACGAGGCCGATCCGGCGCTGCTGGCGGACCTGGTCGGCGAAGCGCTGGACGCGGTCGGCGGCGCGCGCCGCGAGGTCGAGGTGCGCCTGCACCCGGACGACATCGCCGCGCTGACCCCGCTGCTGGCGCTGATGGCCGACGGCACCCGGCTGGTGCCGGACCTGACCCTGAGCCGCGGCGACCTGCGCGTGCACGCCGAAGCGGTGCGCATCGACGGCACCCTGGAAGCGCGCCTGCGCGCGGCGCTGGAAACGGTGATGCGCAAGTCCGGAGCGGGCCTGTGAGCGCGCTGTCCGGCACCCACCCGGCCGACTGGCTGGACGCGCGCAACCTGCGCCTGGCCTCGCGCCTGGGCCAGCTCGACCTCGACGCCGCCGCCGGCCGCGGCCTGATCCGCGAGGGCATCCTGCGCCGCGCGGTCGGGCTGACCCTCGAAGCGGTCGGCTGCGAAGCGCCGATGGGCGCCACCTGCAAGGTCGAGGTCGACGGCGGCTGGGTCGATGCCGAAGTGGTCGGCTTCTCCGGCGAGCGCACCTCGCTGATGCCCAGCGCCGAAACCCATGGCCTGCTGCCCAACGCGCGGGTGGTGCCGGTGCGCCGCCGCGGCGGCGTGGAAGTGGGCGAAGGCCTGCTCGGCCGGGTCATCGACTCGGACGGCGTGCCGCTGGACGGCAAGGGCCCGATCCGCGCCGAGGGCTCGGTGGGCATGGCCGGCGTGTCGATCAACCCGCTGGCGCGCGAGCCGATCACCACCCCGCTGGACGTCGGCGTGCGTGCGATCAACGCGCTGCTGCCGATCGGCCGCGGCCAGCGCGTGGGCCTGTTCGCCGGCTCCGGCGTCGGCAAGTCCACCCTGCTCGGGATGATGACCCGCTACACCGCCGCCGACGTGATCGTGGTCGGACTGATCGGCGAACGCGGCCGCGAAGTGCGCGATTTCGTCGAGACCACGCTGGGCGAGGAAGGCCTGCGCCGCGCGGTGGTCGTCGCCGCCCCGGCCGACCGCCCGCCGCTGGCGCGCCTGCATGGCGCCTACCGCGCCACCGCGATCGCCGAATGGTTCCGCGACCAGGGCCTGAACGTGCTGCTGCTGATGGATTCGCTGACCCGCTTCGCCCAGGCGCAGCGCGAGATCGGCCTGTCGGTCGGCGAACCGCCGACCACCCGCGGCTATCCGCCGTCGGTGTTCGCCAAGCTGCCGGCGCTGGTCGAGCGCGCCGGCAACGGCGCCAAGGGCCGCGGCTCGATCACCGCCTTCTACACCGTGCTGACCGAAGGCGACGATCCGCAGGATCCGATCGCCGACGCCGCGCGCGCCATCCTCGACGGCCACATCCTGCTCTCGCGCCGCGTCGCCGACAGCGGCCTGTACCCGGCCATCGACGTCGAATCCTCGGTCAGCCGCGTGGTCCAGGACATCGCCGACGAACCGTGGCGGCTGCGCATCCGCGCGCTGAAGCGGCTGGTCTCGGCGTACTCGTCCAACCGCGACCTGATCACCATCGGCGCCTACCAGCGCGGCAACGATGCGGCCGTGGACGAGGCGCTGGAGCGGTGGCCGGAGATCATGGAATTCCTCGGACAGGATGTCGCCAAGGCCGCAGATCTGCCCCACAGCCAGGCCGCATTGAAGCGCCTGGTCGAACGTGAGAACTAAGCCATGATGCAATCACAGCGTATCGATCCCCTGCTCCGCCGCGCCCAGCAGCACGAGGACGAGGTCGCCCGCGACCTGGCCGAGCGCCAGCGCGCGCTGGAGACCCACGAATCGCGGCTGGAAGAACTGCGCCGCTACGCCGAGGAATACGCCAACAGCCAGATGGCCGCGACCAGCCTGGCGCAGCTGGCCAACCGCCGCGCGTTCCTGGACCGCCTGGAGAGCGCGGTGCAGCAGCAGTGCCAGACCGTGGACCGCAACCGCGAGAAGGTGGAGATGGAACGCAGCCGGCTGCTGCTGGCCAGCCGCGACAAGCAGGTGCTGGAACAGCTGGCGGCCAGCTACCGCGCCCAGGAACGCAAGGTCGACGACCGCCGCAGCCAGCGCGAGATGGACGACCTCGGCGCGCGCCGGGTGCGCCTGGCGGTGGCCGCAGCCGACAGCGACACCGAACACGGAGACAACCGATGAACACCGCACTTTCCGCACTGGGCGGCAGCGGCCGCGCCAGCATCCCCGGCGGCGGCGCCGACGCGCAGGGCCCGGACCGCAACGGTGGCCAGGATTTCGCCGCGCTGCTCGGCAACGACAACGCGAACGCAGCGCCGAAGCCGGCGCCGCGCCCCAGCACCAAGTCGCAGCAGGCCTCTGCCGACAAGGACGCCGCATCCAAGCGGCCCGAGGCGGCGGACGACGCCGCCAGCGAGCCGGCGCGCAGCGCGCAGGCCGGCGCGCAGGCCGCGGGCGACAGCGAGAAGAGCAGCGAGGAGACCAAGGCGCCGGCCAAGAGCGCCAAGGCCGACGCCAAGCAGGGCGAGGACAGCGAGGAAGACGCCGGCTGGCCGCCGGCCGGCCTGGCCGGCATCGGCCTGGGCCTGTTGCCCGTGCTCGGCGCGGCGCTGCCCGCAGTCAGTGCCGGCCCGCTGGGCGCGGCCGCCGGGCTGGCGATCGGCGTGGCCGGCGCCGCGGCCAAGGGCGTGGCCGCGCTGCTCGGCGGCGACGCCCTGGCCGCCGGCACCGACCCCGCAGCCGCCGCTGCGGGCGCGACGACCGCGGCCACGCCGGGCGCGACCGGGGCCAGCGCCGCGGTCGCCGCCGGCAGCTTCGGCGGCATGCTGGCGCAGGTCGCCGGTGCCGCCGCACAGGCGGCGGGCGGCGGCGATGCCGCGGCACCGGTGGCGGCGCTGGCCAGCGCGGTCGCGGACAAGGCCACCGACAACGGCGGCGCTGCCGCCGGCACCGGCACCGATCCGGTCAACCTCGTGGGACCGGCGGGAATCCACGCCCCGTCGCGCACCGCGGACGCGGCCGCGCCGTTCACCGGCTCGCCGACCCCGACCCCGCAGCTGCACGGCGACAACTTCGACGACGCGATGGGCGCGCGCATGAGCTGGCTGGCGGACCAGAAGATCGGCCACGCCCACATCAAGCTCAGTCCTGCCGAGCTCGGCCCGGTCGAGGTGCGCCTGCATCTGAACGGCGACCAGGTCAACGCCAGCTTCAGCAGCGCCCAGGCCGACGTGCGCCAGGCGCTGGAGAACAGCCTGCCGCGGCTGCGCGAGATGCTCGGCCAGCATGGCTTCCAGCTCGGCCAGGCCGACGTCGGCCAGCAGCACCAGCACGCCGCGCAGAACGCCCCGCAAGGCACCGCGCCGGGCGGCGGCGAAGCCGGCAGCGACGAGCTGCTGGGCAGCGTCGGGATTCCGTCGGCGGTCCTGCGCCAGCGCGGCCTGCTCGACGCCTACGCGTAATCCGGCCGCACCGCCGCGGTCGCCGCGGCGCGAACCGCTCCCCGCCCGGAGCGGCTTCGGCCGCGACGGGCATCGCCGACAAGGCCCTTCGGGACTGGAGTTCCTCCTGAAAACCGGCCTCGGCAACCGGCCGTCGCGGCCCCCGTCAAATATCCGGCAAGCCACTGCTGCCGTTTCGGCACACCGATTGCATCCCTGGGGGCAGAGTCCCCCTTCAAGGAGCCAATCCGTGGCAGCTGCAGCCGACAAATCGAAGAAACCCGCCGACGCCAAGGATGCCCCCGAGGGCGGCAAGTCGAAGAAGAAGCTGCTGATCATCCTCGCCGCCGCGGTGCTGGTGCTCGGCGGGGGCGGCGCCGGCGCCTGGTTCTTCCTGAAGAAGCCCGACGACGCCCACGCCAAGGCCGCGGCCAAGACCGCCGAACTGCCCAAGCCGGCGCAGTACTTCGCGATGGACCCGGCGTTCGTGGTCAACCTCAACGGCAGCGCCGAAGACGGCCCGCACTACCTGCAGATGGAAGTGCAGCTGATGACCCGCGACCCGGAAGAACTGAAGCTGATCACCGAGAACGCCCCGGCGATCCGCGCGCACCTGCTGATGCTGTTCTCGCAGGTGCAGGCGCAGGACATCGCCGACCTCGCCGGGCGCAAGAAGCTGCAGGCCGCGGCGCTGGCCGACGCGCAAAAGCTGATGACCGCCGAGACCGGCAAGAAGTGCGTCGAAGAACTGCTGTTCACCAGCTTCGTGACCCAGTAAGGCGCCGCCGCGATGACCGACCTGCTTTCCCAAGACGAGATCGATGCGCTGCTGCATGGCGTCGATGCCGGCGCGGTGGACACCGGGCCGGCACCGCCGGCGCCGGGCGAAGCGCGCCAGTACGATTTCTCCAGCCAGGACCGGATCATCCGCGGGCGCATGCCGACCCTGGAGATGGTCAACGAGCGCTTCGCGCGGCTGTGGCGGATCGGCCTGTTCAACCTGATCCGGCGCTCGGCCGACCTGTCGGTGCGCGGCATCGACCTGATCAAGTTCAACGACTACATGCACTCGCTGTACGTGCCCAGCAACCTCAACCTGATCAAGTTCAAGCCGCTGCGCGGCACCGGCCTGATCGTGTTCGAGCCGACCCTGGTGTTCACCGTGGTCGACAACTTCTTCGGCGGCGATGGCCGCTACCCCACCCGCATCGAAGGCCGCGAATTCACCCCGACCGAGATGCGGGTGATCCAGCTGATGCTCAAGCAGACCTTCGCCGACCTGCACGAGGCCTGGGCGCCGGTGATGGAAGTGGAGTTCGAGTACCTCAATTCCGAGGTCAACCCGCACTTCGCCAACATCGTCACCCCGCGCGAGTACGTGGTGGTCAGCCGCTTCCATGTGGAACTGGAAGGCGGCGGCGGCGAGATCCACATCACCCTGCCGTATTCGATGCTCGAGCCGATCCGCGAACTGCTCGACGCCGGCATCCAGAGCGACCGCGTGGACCGCGACGAGAGCTGGAACGTGATGTTGCGCGAGCAGCTCAATACCGCCGAGGTCACCATCTCCAGCGTGCTGGCGCA
Organism: Xanthomonas sp. CFBP 8443; assembly: GCF_025666195.1. Classification (NCBI taxonomy): domain Bacteria; kingdom Pseudomonadati; phylum Pseudomonadota; class Gammaproteobacteria; order Lysobacterales; family Lysobacteraceae; genus Xanthomonas; species Xanthomonas sp. CFBP 8443. The sequence continues at coordinate 2,464,485 of NZ_CP102592.1, read as the reverse complement.
AAAGCAGATGACCTTGCGCGAGCTGACCCGGCTGAAGATCGGCGACGTGCTGCCGATCGACCTGCCCAAGCAGGTGCCGTTGTGCGTGGAGAACATCCCGCTGTTCACCGGCGAATTCGGCATCTCGCGCGGCCAGAACGCCGTGAAGATCACTTCGAACCAACCCCCGGGCGCGCTGCGCCGCCGCCCCGCCTTCCAGGAAGACGCGTCATGAGCCAGAACGACATCCCCGAGCCGATCCCGACCCAGTTCGACAGCCTGCAGCCGGAGTCCCATGGCGGCATCGGCAACGACCTGAACCTTGACATGATCCTGGACGTGCCGGTGACGCTGTCGCTGGAAGTCGGCCGCAACCGCATCCCGATCCGCAACCTGCTGCAGCTCAACCAGGGCTCGGTGGTGGAACTGGAGCGCGGCGCCGGCGAACCGCTGGACGTGTACGTCAACGGCACCCTGATCGCGCACGGCGAGGTGGTGACGATCAACGACCGCTTCGGCGTGCGCCTGACCGACGTGGTCAGCCCCACCGAACGCATCCGGAGACTGCGGTGAGCCTATTGCTCGCGGCCGCCACCCAGGCGGCCAAGTCCGCCTCGGGCGTCGGCAGCGCCGCGCCGTCGCCGCCCAGCCTGTTCGGTGCGGTGCTGGCCCTGCTGCTGGTGCTCGGCCTGATCCTGGGCATGGCCTGGGTGCTCAAGCGCCTGCCCGGCAGCGGCTTCCGCCCGGCCGAAGGGCTGCGCGTGGTGGCCAGCCTGGCGGTCGGCGCCAAGGAGCGCGTGGTGGTGGTCGACGTCAACGGCGAGCAGTTGCTGCTCGGGGTGTCGGCCGGCGGGGTACGTACCTTGCATCGCTTGCCCGAGCCGCTGCCGCAGGCACCGGCGCCGTCGCTGCCGAACCTCAAGCAGCTCAAGAACCTCCCCGATTTCGCCCAGCTGCTGGCGCAGAAGCTGCGCAAGGACAAATGATCATGTTGCTTCGTTGGAACCGTTACGCGCGCGGCCTGCGCCTGCTGTTGATCCTGCTGACGCTGAGCCTGCTGCCGGCGCTGGGCTGGGCCCAGGCCGCACCCGCCGCGGCGCCGGCCACGCCGGCACCGGCCGCGCAGAACGCCGCGCCGACCCTGCCGTCGCTGCCGCAGGTCAACGTCGGCAAGGTCGGCGCGCAACCGGTGAGCCTGCCGCTGCAGACGCTGCTGCTGATGACCGCGATCACCCTGCTGCCATCGATGCTGCTGGTACTGACCGCGTTCACCCGCATCACCATCGTGCTCGGCCTGCTGCGCCAGGCGATGGGCACCGGGCAGACCCCGTCCAACCAGGTGCTGATGGGGCTGGCGCTGTTCCTGACCGCGCTGGTGATGATGCCGGTGTGGGAAAAGGCCTGGGGCCAGGGCATGAGCCCCTACCTCAACGGCCAGATCGATTTCCAGACCGCATGGACCCTGACCACCCAGCCGTTGCGCGCGTTCATGCTGGCGCAGGTGCGCGAGGCCGACCTGATGACCTTCGCCGGCATGGCCGGCAACGGCACCTACAGCGGTCCCGACGCGATCCCGTTCCCGGTGCTGGTGGCCTCGTTCGTGACCTCGGAACTGAAGACCGCCTTCGAGATCGGCTTCCTGATCTTCATCCCGTTCGTGATCATCGACCTGGTGGTGGCCAGCGTGCTGATGTCGATGGGCATGATGATGATGTCGCCGATGCTGGTCTCGGCGCCGTTCAAGATCCTGCTGTTCGTGCTGGTCGACGGCTGGGTGCTGACCGTCGGCACCCTCGCCGCCAGCTTCAACGGAGTCTGAGCCGATGAGTCCCGAACTGGCCTTGACCGAACTGCGCGGCGGCCTGATCACGGTGCTATGGGTGGCCGGCCCGCTGCTGCTGTCGATGCTGGTGGTGGGCGTGGTGATCGGCGTGTTCCAGGCCGCCACCCAGCTCAACGAGCCGACCATCGCCTTCGTCGCCAAGGTGGTCGCCCTGACCGCGATGCTGTTCGCCACCGGCAGCATGCTGCTGGCGCACCTGGTCGAGTACACCACCATGCTGTTCCAGCGCATTCCGCATCTGATCGGGGGCTAGGCGTGGCTGGCGAGAACGGGACCGGGGACCGGGGACCAGGGACCCGGAAAAGCAGGGGCAGCCTCGGGGCTTTCCCGATACGCGCTCTTCGGGTCCCCGGTCCCCGGTCCCCGGTCCCCGCCCTGGTCCCCGCCTGATGGATTCGGCAACCCAGATGGTCATCGATGGCCAACAGGCCTTCGCGATGGTCGGCGCGATCCTGTGGACCATGCTGCGCATCGGCGCGATGCTGATGGTGATGCCGCTGGTCGGCACCCGCGCGGTGCCGGCGCGGATCCGGGTGATGCTGGCGGCGACGCTGGCGATGGCGCTGGCGCCGCTGCTGCCGCCGGTACCGGACTGGGACGGATTCGATGCCGCGGTGGTGCTGAGCGTGGCGCGCGAGCTGGCGGTCGGGGCGAGCATGGGCTTCATGCTGCGGCTGATCTTCGAGGCCGGCGCGCTGGCCGGGGAACTGGTGTCGCAGAGCACCGGCCTGGGCTTCGCGCAGATGGCCGATCCGTTGCGCGGCGTCACCTCCGGGGTGATCGGGCAATGGTTCTACCTGGCCTTCGGCCTGCTGTTCTTCACCGCCAACGGCCACCTGGCCGTGGTGCAGCTGCTGGTGGACAGCTACAAGGCGCTGCCGATCGGCAATGCGTTGCCGGACGCGCAGGCGATGGCCTCGGTGGCGCCGGATTTCTTCATGAGCATGATGCGCGGCGCGGTGACCCTGGCGCTGCCGGTGATGGTGGCTATGCTGGCGGTGAACCTGGCCTTCGGCGCGCTGGCCAAGGCCGCACCGGCGCTGAACCCGATCCAGCTCGGCCTGCCGGTGGCGGTGGTGCTCGGCCTGGCGCTGCTGGCGGTGCTGGTCGGGGAAATGGGACCGCCGGTGCAGCGCCTGTTCGATGCCGCCTTCGACGCCGCCCGGCAAGTGACCGCCTAGGCGCACTCGCGCAAGCGGGTCCGCGCGCCATTCAAGCCCCGCCCCGCTGCGCCGATACCCTTGTTCCAGGGGTGTTGCAGGTGCAGCGCCCACCGTCGCGCAGCGCCTTCCGGGGACGCCAGTCATCGCCGTGCCGATCAGCCACCCGCCGTCGTCGCCCTCCCCGCCGCGCGCTCGCGCATGGCGGTTCGCCGCCGTGCTCGCGCTGTGCGCCTGGGCCGGCGCCGCGCTGGCGCAGGAGTACAGCTTCCGCGACTACGCGCAATCCGACGGCCTGCAGGGCCTGAGCGTCAACTGCCTGTACGCCGATCGGCAGGGCGTGGTCTGGGCCTGCACCGAACTGGGACTGCACCGCTACGAGCGCGAACGCTTCGAGCAGGTCGGCGCCGATGCCGGCCTCGGCAGTCCGCTGGTCTATGCGATCGCCGAAGACCGCCGCCAGCGCATGTGGGTCGGCGCCTCCAATGCGCTGTACGTCGGCGATGGGCGGCGCTTTGCCGCGGTCCCCGGCGCCGACGGCCGGCGCCTGCCGATCGACCAGGGCAGCTCCCTGGCCGCATTCGGCGACGGGCTCGTCGCGCTCAGCGACAAGCGGCCGCTGCGGATCGCCGCCGGCGCCGACGGCCGCTGGCTGGTCGCGCCGCTGCGCAGCGCCGACGGCACCGCCCTGGCCGAGATTTCCAGCATCGCCGCGATCGGCGACGCGTTGTGGATGGGCTGCGGCCGGCAACTGTGCCGGCTGGATGCGCAGGGCCGGCTGCGCCGGCTCGGCCGCGCCGAGGGCGTTCCCGAGGACCGCTGGCTGGCGCTGCTGCGCGGCCGCGACGGCACGCTGTGGGCGCGCGGCGTCCACCATGTGCTGGCCTGGCCGGCCGGCGCGACGGGCTTCGCCGAACGCGCGCCGCCGCCAGGCAGCGAGCTGTCCACGGTCGCGGTCGGCATCAATCTGGTGGAGGACGCCCACGGCCGGGTGCTGACCCGCAGCGATACCGGCCTGCTGCGCTGGGAAGACGGACGCTGGCGCGCCTTCGACCGCACCCAGGGCCTGGGCGCGCTGGCGGCCAATATCTGCGCCCTGCTCAGCGATCGCCAGGGCCGCCTGTGGATGGGCACCCGCGGCCGCGGCGTGCAGCGCTGGCTCGGCTACGGCGTGATCCAGCACTGGGAGGAACCGCAGGGGCTGGCCACCGGGCCGACCTGGGCGGTCATGCGCAGCCGCGGCGACGGCCGCCTGTACGTCGGCAGCGAAATGGGCGCCAACGTGCTCGACGCCGGCAGCGGCCGCATGCGCCCGCTGACCGACCGCGACGGGCAACCGCTGCGCCAGACCGTGCAGCTGGTCGACGCCGCCGACGGCACCCTGTGGCTGGGCCAGTCGTCCGGCCGGGTGCTGCGCCTGGACCGCGGCAGCGGCCGCATGCACGAGATCGCCAGGGTGTCGGCGTCGCTGAAGTGGATGTTCTTCGACGACGCCGGCACGCTGTGGCTGCTGACCACCCGCGGCGCGTTCCTGCTGGCGCCGGGCGAACGCCAGGCACGGCCGGCGCCCGACCTGCCGCGCGACCATTTCAGCAGCGGCGGCTACGACGCGCGCGGCCGCCTGTGGCTGGTCGGCGACCACGGCCTGTACCTGCACCAGGCGCAGGGCTGGCAACCGGTCCGCCTGCGCGGCGCGGTGCCGGACGCGGAACTGGACAAGTTCACCATCAACGCCAGCGACGAGGCCTGGCTGTCGTTCGGCGACGTCGGGGTGTGGCATGGGCGCTTCGACCCGCGCAGCGCCACCCTGTTCGTGCGCAAGGTCGACGATCCGCTGCTGGCGCGGATCGTGCCCTACGTGCTGCGGCAGGACCGGCAGCAACGGCTGTGGGTCGGCAGCAGCCAGGGCCTGGACCTGTGGTCGGACGGACGCTGGATCCGCGTGACCCAGGCCGAGGGCCTGCTGTGGGACGACACCTCCGAATCGGCGTTCTTCGAGGATGCCGACGGCTCGGTCTGGATCGGCAACAGCAAGGGCCTCAGCCAGGTGCTGGACCCGGCGCGGCTGTTCGCCGCGCGGCCGCTGCACCTGCAGTTGCTGCACGCCACCCGCGGCGGCCGCGCGGTCACCGCCGGCGCGCAGCTGCCGTGGTCGCAGCAGCCGATCGAGATCGCCTTCGCGGTGCCCGGCGCGGTCGGCGGCAACGACACCCTGCGCTTCCGCTACCGCCTCGAGGGCCTGCAGGAGCAATGGGCCGACACCGAACAGGCACATCTGACCTATACCCTGCTGTCGCCGGGCCGCTACGCACTGGAGGTGCAGGCGCTGGACGAGCGCCAGCGCGCGCGCAGCGAGGTGGCGCGCCTGGAGTTCGTGATCCTGCCGCCATGGTGGCGCAGCCCGCTGGCGTGGATGGCGTACGCGCTGGCCGCCGCGCTGCTGGTGACCGCGGTGTGGCGCTGGCGGGTGAAACAGTTGCTGGCGCGCGAGCGCACCCTGGCGCGGCTGGTCGCCGAGCGCACCCGCGAACTGGAACACGACAAGCGCGAACTGGAGGTCGCCCGCGCCGCGCTGGCGCTGAAGGCAGTCCGCGACGACCTGACCGGCCTGCTCAACCGCGTCGGCATCCTCGATGCCCTGGCCGCGCAGATGCAGCACAGCCGCAGCGACGGCAGCGCGCTGGCGGTGGCGATGATCGACCTGGACCATTTCAAGCACGTCAACGACCTGCACGGCCACCTGGTCGGCGATGCGGTGCTGGCGCGGGTCGGCCGGCGCATGAACGCGAACCTGCGCGGCGCCGACCTGATCGGCCGCTACGGCGGCGAAGAACTGCTGGCGGTGCTGCCGGGCCTGGCGCCGCCGGCACGGACCCGGCTGCATGCCCTGCACCAGGTGGTCGGCGCCACGCCGTTCCTGACCGATGCCGGCATGCTCGAGGTCACCGCCTCGATCGGCGTGGCCTGGTACCGCCCGGGCGAGACCGTGCAGCAATTGCTCAGCCGCGCCGACGACGCGCTGTACCGGGCCAAGCATGGCGGCCGCAACCGGGTCGAGCTGCACCTGGACCCGGCGCAGGGAGAAGCGCTGCCGTCTTGAACGGCGGCGGCTCAAGCGCGAGCGCATCGCAGCCGATACAGACAGCGTCGGCAGCACAATCGCGGAGCGCCCGCGCAACCGCGCGCCGCCCGCCGCCCGCTCCTCTCCATTCCTCGCCACGTGCCTGCCGCCATGTCCGACTCCTTGCCAGTTCCCGCTCATGACCGTCGCGGCATTCGCGGCGGCTGAGCTGCCGGGCCTGCGCGCGCGTCGGTGCCACTGGCCGACGCGCTGCGTGCTGCTGCTGTGGCTGGGCCTGGGGCTGCTGCTGGTTCTGGCGCTGGGCGATGGCGCCCGCGCCCAGTCGATTCCGCTGCGCCGCTATGCCCACGACCAGGGCCTGCTCGGCCTGGCCGGCACCTGCCTGCTGCAGACCCGCGACGGCGGCCTGTGGGTGTGCACCGAGAGCGGCCTGTACCGTTTCAACGGCCACCAGTTCCAGCAGATCCCGCTGCAGGGACAGCGCGGCCATTTCATCAGCGCCGCTGCCGAGGATGCCGGGCAGCGGCTGTGGGTGGCCTCCTTCGACGCCGTCTTCGTCGGCAGCGGCACGCAGCTGCGCCGGCTCGCGCCGGAGGAGACCGGCCCGCTGCGCAAGAACGCGCTGCGCCTGGCCGGCACGCAATGGGGCATGGCGCTGCTCAACGGCACGCAGGTGCTGCGCGCGGTCGCCGTCGGCGGCGGTCGCTGGCGGTTGCGGCCGCTGTTCGACCCGGCGACCCTGGCGCGCTTGCCGCAGCTGGGGCAGATCGGCGCGATCCAGGGCGAGGCCGGGTACCTGTGGCTCGGCTGCGCCAAGGAGCTGTGCCGGGTCGACGCCGACGGCGCGGTGACGGTGTACGGCCAGGCCCAGGGGCTGCCGCCGGAGCGCTGGCGCAGCGTGCTGCGCGACCGCGACGGCGCGCTGTGGGTGCGCGGCGATCGCCACGTGATGCGGCTGCCGGCCGGCGCCGCGCGCTTCCTCGCGCAGAACCCGCCCGACGTCGGCCTGGACAAGGTCATGGTCCAGGCGCAGCTCCTGCTCGACCCGCAGGGGCGCGTGCTGATGCGCACCAACCAGGGCCTGGCGCGCTGGGAACGCGACCGCTGGCGGCGCTTCGACCGCGGCAACGGCCTGCCCGACGGCGGCATCGTCGCGCTCGCGTTCGACCACGCCGGCGACCTGTGGATGACCGTGGACGGCGAAGGCGTGGTGCGCTGGAACGGCTACGGCTGGATCGAGAACTGGGACGCCGCGCAGGGCATGAGCACCGCGCCGACCTGGACCATCCACCGCGACGGTGCCGGCGCGCTGCTGATCGGCAACGAAGGCGGCATCAACCGCCAGCGCCGCGACGGCGAGCGCTTCCAGCCCTGGCTGGCCGACGCCGGGCTGCAGATCGTGGCCATGCGCAGCGCCGCCGATGGCTCGCTGTGGAGCATCGGCTCGCTGGGCGAACTGCACCACCACGACCGCGACGGCCGCCTGCTGCGCGCCTATCCGCGGCTCGGCAGCGCGATCAAGCGGCTGTACCTGGATGCCGCAGGCCGGGTCTGGATCCTGGCGATCGACGGCCTGTACCTGCTGGCGCGGCCGCAGTCCGACGCGCTGCCGCAGCGGGTGCAGGCGCTGCCGGCCAGCGAGTTCTCGGACATCCAGCAGCGCCGCGACGGCAGCCTGTGGCTGTCCGGCGCGGCCGGCGTGTTCCGGCTGCGCGGCAGCACCTGGACCCCGATCCGGCTGCTGCTGAACGGTGCGCCGGCGCACCCCTGGGTCAGCAAGCTGCTGATCCAGGAGGACGGCCAGGTGTGGGCGGCGCTCTACCATCCGGGCCTCTGGCAGGGCCGGCTCGACGGCGACACCCTGCACCTGCAGGCGGCGGCCGAGCCGCAGCTGCGCGAACTGCAGGTCTACCTGATCCGGGCGACCCGCGACGGCCGCGTGTGGATCGGCCACAGCCAGGGCGTGGACGTCCACGACGGACCCCGCTGGTCGCGCCTGACCCAGTCGCAGGGGCTGCTGTGGGACGACATCTCCGAGGCGGCGTTCTTCGAGGACGACGACGGCTCGGTGTGGATCGGCAACAGCAAGGGCGTCAGCCATGTGCTGGCGCCGCAGCGCCTGTTCCAGGCGCACGTGCCGAAGGTGGCGCTGACCGAATTCACCCGCGGCGGCCATCCGATCGCCGCCGGCGCGCGACTGCCCTGGAGCGAGGAGCCGCTGCACATCGAAGTGGCCTCGCCGAACCTCTACGACGACCGCAACCGGGTCTCGTTCCGCTATCGCTTCCAGGGCGCGCACACGCGCTGGATCCACACCCCCAACTTCGAGATCGAGCACCCGCCGCTGGCGCCGGGCGACTACGTGTTCGAGATCCAGATGCTCGATGCCTACCGGCGCAGCGCCTCGGCGCCGACCCGGGTGGCGTTCTCGGTGGCGCCGGTGTGGTGGCGCAGCCAGGCCATGCTGGCGCTGTACGCGCTGCTCGGCGGCGGGCTGGCGATCGCCGCGCTGCACTGGCGCGAGCGCCGCCTGCGCCAGCGCCAGCGCGAACTGGCCGACCTGGTCGCGCTGCGCACTCAGGAGCTGGAACACGACAAGCGCGAGCTGGAGATCGCCCGCGCCGCGCTGGCGGTGAAGGCCTCGCACGACTCCCTGACCGGCCTGCTCAACCGCGCCGGCATCCTCGATGCACTGGCCGCGCAGATGCAGCGCAGCCAGGCCGAGGGCCAGCCGCTGGCGGTGGCGATGATCGACCTGGACCATTTCAAGCGCATCAACGACGCGCACGGCCACCTGGTCGGCGACGCGGTGCTGATCAAGGTCGCGCGGCGCCTGAACGCCAACCTGCGCGGCTCGGACCTGATCGGCCGCTACGGCGGCGAGGAACTGCTGGGCGTGCTGCCGGGCCTGCCGATCCCGTCGCAGGAGCGGCTGCAGCACCTGCGCAGCGCGATCGGCAGCCGGCCCTTGCAGATCGGCACGCAGCAGCTGGCCGTCACCGCCTCGATCGGCGTGGCCTGGTACCGCCCGGGCGAAAGCCTGCAGCAACTGCTGACCCGCGCCGACGAGGCCCTGTACCGGGCCAAGCACCTGGGCCGCAACCGGGTCGAACTGCAGCAGTAGCGCTTGCGCTTGTCCTGCCGGCCGGCCGCGCAGGCCGGCATCCGCGCGGTGCGGCGGCAGCGCCATGCCGTAGGCCGTGCGCGCGGCGGCACGCAACAGCACAGCGCCCGCCAGGCCGCGACGAACGGAACGGTCCTTGCAAGAGGCTGGGTCGAACCCCCTGCCCGGCTCGTCCCACCGCCATGTCCGAAAACGAAGAAGGCACCGAAAAGACCGAACAACCTACCGAAAAACGGCTGCGCCAAGCGCGCGAGCAGGGCAACATCCCGCGCTCGCGCGAACTGGCCACGGCGGCGGTGTTCAGCGCCGGCATCTTCGCGTTGATGGGCATGTCCGGCTCGCTGACGGCCGGCGCGGTGAACTGGATGAAGGGCGCGCTGCGCCCGGACCCGAGCCTGTACGGGCACCCCGACGCCCTGTTCGGCCACTTCGGCGAGCTGCTGCTGGGGCTGCTGTGGGTGGCGCTGCCGCTGGTCGGCATCTGCCTGGCGGCCGGCTTCGTCGCGCCGATCCTGATGGGCAGCCTGCGCTTCTCCGGCAGCGCGTTGGTGCCCAAGCTCGAGCGGCTCAACCCGATGGCCGGGCTGACCCGGCTGTACGGCATGGAGAGCCTGGCCGAGCTGTTCAAGTCGATCCTGCGCATGGGCTTCGTCGGCGGCGCCGCCGCCCTGTGCATCTCCAACAACGTGGACGGCCTGCGCAACCTGATGCGGCAGCCGCTGGAACAGGCCATCGGCGACGGCCTGGGCTTCACCCTGCGCCTGCTGCTGTACACCGCCGGCGCGCTGGCGCTGCTGGCCGCGATCGACGCGCCGTACCAGAAGTGGAACCACATCCGCAAATTGATGATGACCCGCGACGAAGTGCGCCGGGAAATGAAGGAGAGCGAGGGCAGCCCGGAGGTCAAGGGCCGCATCCGGCAGATGCAGATGCAGCTGTCGCAGCGGCGGATGATGGAGGCGGTGCCCAGCGCCGACGTGGTGGTGGTCAACCCCACCCACTACGCGGTGGCGCTCAAGTACGAGGGCGGGCGCATGCGCGCGCCGACCGTGGTCGCCAAGGGCGTGGACGAGCTGGCCTTCCGCATCCGCGAGATCGGCGAGCAGCACCGCGTCGCAGTGGTGTCTGCGCCACCTTTGGCACGCGCCTTGTATCGGGAAGGGGAACTCGGCAAGGAAATTCCCGTGAGACTGTATTCGGCGGTGGCGCAGATCCTCTCCTACGTGTACCAGCTGCGCGCCTGGCGCACTGGCCCGATGCCGCCGCTGCCGCCGCTGGAGGTCGATGAATTCGCCCCCGGGAGCAAGCCATGAGCCAGCCGGCCGCGCAGATGAACACGCGCAAGATGATGGACATGATCAAGCACGGCCTGGGCGCGCCGGTGATCGTGATGGCGATGCTGGCGATGGTGGTGGTGCCGCTGGCCGCGCCGGTGCTGGACGCCCTGTTCACCTTCAACATCGCGATCTCGCTGATGGTGCTGCTGGCCGTGGTCTACGTGAAGCGGCCGCTGGAGTTCAGCATCTTCCCGATCGTGCTGCTGATGACCACGATGCTGCGCCTGGCGCTGAACGTGGCCTCCACCCGCGTGATCCTGATCAACGGCCAGGACGGCCACGGCGCCGCCGGCAAGGTCATCGAGGCCTTCGGCGAGTTCGTGATCGGCGGCAACTACGCGGTCGGCATCGTGGTGTTCGCGATCCTGACCATCATCAACTTCGTGGTCATCACCAAGGGCGCCGGGCGCGTGTCGGAAGTGACCGCGCGCTTCATCCTCGACGCCATGCCCGGCAAGCAGATGGCGATCGACGCCGACCTCAACGCCGGCCTGCTGACCCGCGAGGAAGCCAAGGCCCGGCGCGAGGAGGTCCGCGAGGAAGCGGACTTCTATGGCTCGATGGACGGCGCCAGCAAGTTCATCCGCGGCGACGCCATCGCCGGCATCCTGATCCTGTTCATCAACCTCATCGGCGGCATGGCGGTCGGCGTCCTGCAGCACGGCATGCCGGTCGCCCAGGCCGCGTCCACCTATACGCTGCTGTCGATCGGCGACGGCCTGGTCGCGCAGCTGCCGGCGCTGCTGGTGTCCTCGGCGGTGGCGATGCTGGTCACCCGCGCTTCGCGCTCGCAGGACATGGGCGCCTCGATGATGGGCCAGGTGTTCGGCCAGCACAAAGCGCTGGCGGTGGCCGCGGCGATCATGGGCCTGGTCGGCCTGGTCCCGGGCATGCCCAACGTCGCTTTCTTGACGCTGGCGCTGATCCTGGGCCTGCTGGCCTGGAAGATGTGGAAGCGCAGCCTGCTGCCGGAAGAGGCCACGCCCGATCCGGTGCAGCAGGCGGCCAGCGCCGGCGCGCAGGCCAATGCCGAACTGGGCTGGGACGAACTGCGCCCGATCGATCCGCTGGGCCTGGAGGTCGGCTACCGGCTGATCCCGCTGGTGGACAAGGCCCAGGGCGGCGAGCTGATGGCGCGGATCAAGGGCGTGCGGCGCAAGCTGACCCAGGACATCGGCTTCCTGATACCGCCGGTGCACATCCGCGACAACCTGGAATTGCCGGCGAACGCCTACCGCCTGCTGGTGCACGGGGTGCCGGTGGCCACCGCCGACATCCATCCGGACCGCGCACTGGCGCTGGACCCGGGCGGCGCGCTGGGCAAGATCGACGGCATCGCCGGCAAGGACCCCGCCTTCGGCCTGGACGCCATCTGGATCCAGCCGCACCAGCGCGCCCAGGCCGAGACCATGGGCTACACCGTGGTCGACCCGGCCACGGTGATCGCCACCCACCTGTCGCACCTGATCCGCGAACACGCCCCGGAACTGCTCGGCCACGAGGAAGTGCAGCAATTGCTGGCCACCCTGGCCAAGAGCGCGCCGAAGCTGGTCGAGGACCTCACCCCCAAGGCGCTGCCGCTGTCGGTGGTGGTGCGCGTGCTGCAGAACCTGCTGATCGAGAAGATCCCGGTGCGGCAGCTGCGCAAGATCGTCGAGGCGCTGGTCGAACAGGCCCCGCAGAGTCAGGAACCCGGCGTACTCACCGCCGCGGTGCGCAATGCGCTGGGCAGGTTCATCGTCCAGGAAATCGCCGGCATGTCCGCCGAACTGCCGGTGTTCACCCTGGCCCCGCAATTGGAACGTGTCTTGCAAGACTCTACCCAAGGCAACGGTGCCGCGCTGGAACCCGGCCTGGCCGAGCGACTGCACCAGAGCCTGGCCGAATGCGTCAGCAAGCAGGAAGCGCGCAACGAACCGGCCGTGGTGCTGGTCCCGGCGCAGGTCCGCGCCGCGCTGGCCAGGCTGGTCCGCCACAGCGTCCCCTCGCTGTCGGTGCTGTCCTACAGCGAAGTACCGGAAGACAAGCGGCTGAAGTTGGTGGGAACGATTAGTTGATGGATTGCCGGGACCGGGGACCGGGGACCAGGGACCCGGAAAAGCGAAGAGCGACACAGCGGTACCGACGCAACGATTGGATGGTTAGGCACTTATGAACTTGGCAGCACATAGGCAATCGCTGGGCACCGGGACATCGGCTCTTGCCGGGTCCCTGGTCCCCGGTCCCCGGTCCCGGAGAACTCACGCATGAAAATCAAACGCTTCGTAGCCCCCGACATGCGCACCGCGTTCCGCATGGTGCGCGACGAGCACGGCCCGGATGCGGTGATCCTGTCCAACCGTCGCACCGACGAGGGCATCGAGATCGTCGCCGCCAGCAACTACGACGAGGCGCTGGTGCAGCAGGCGCTGGACGCGGTGCGGCCGGACGAGACGGCGCGGCTGCCGGTGTCGGCCGCCAACCCGGCGCCGCGTGCGGCCAAGGCCGGCGCCGCAGGCAACTCGGCGATGGCGATGATGGCCGCGATCAGCGACCGCCGCGCGCCGGCCGCCAGCCCGGCGACGGCGGCGCAGGCCGCCCCGGCGCGGCCGCTGACCCAGCCGGCCGCGATCGCCGCCTCGGCGATGCCGGCCGGCGCGGCGACCCCGCCGAGCCGACCCGCCGCCGCACCGCGTGCCCCGGCCCCGGCCGCGGCCCAGGCGCCTGCCGAATTCCGCATTCCCGAGGACGTGTTCCGCAACGCGCCGATCAGCGTGCCGATGCCGAGCCCGTTCGCCGCCCCGGCCGCCGCTGCCGAAGCGGCCGCCAGCGCCGCGGCGGTGCCGAGCTGGCTCGAAAACATCGCCGCGGTGTCGCTGACCCCGGCGGCGCCGGTCGCAGCGGCCGCCGCGTCGGCCGCGGCCACCACGGCGCCGGCAGCGGCAGCCGCCAGCGCCGGGATCCCGGCGCCGGCCACGCTGACGCCGGTGCCGAGTTTCCCGGCCGTGCAGAACGACGAACAATTGACTCAGCTGCGCGACGAACTGGCGCTGATGCGGCAGATGATCGAGCGCGAGATGAACCGGCTCACCGACGAACGCCTGCGCGGCTCGCCGGTACGCGCCCAGGCGCTGGAGCTGATGGACGACTACGGCTTCGACAGCGGCCTGACCCGCGACGTGGTCATGCAGATCCCCGCCGACCTGGAGCTGCACCGCGGCCGCGGGCTGATGCTGGGGCTGCTGTCCAAGCGCCTGCCGATCGCCCCGCTGGACCCGATCGAGGAAGGCGGCGTGATCGCCCTGATCGGCCCCACCGGCGCCGGCAAGACCACCACCATCGCCAAGCTGGCCTCGCGCTTCCTGGAACGCCACGCCGCCCGCGACGTGGCCCTGGTCACCACCGACACCATCCGCGTCGGCGGCCGCGAACAGCTGCACAGCTATGGCCGCCAGCTCGGCATCGCCGTGCACGAGGCCGACAGCGACGCCGCCCTGCAGCAGCTGCTGGAGCGCCTGCGCGACTACAAACTGGTGCTGATCGACACCGCCGGCATGGGCCAGCGCGACCGCGCGCTGGTCGCGCAGCTGCACTGGCTGCGCGCCTCGCGAGTGGTCCGGTCCTTGCTAGTACTCCCTGCCAACGCGCATTTCTCCGACCTGGACGAGGTGGTGCGCCGGTTCGCCGGCGCCGATCCGCAGGGGGTGATCTTGACCAAGCTGGATGAAACCGGGCGTTTTGGCAGTGCTCTGTCGGTGGTCGCAGACCACCGGCTTCCCATCACCTGGGTGACCGATGGTCAGCGCGTGCCGGACGACCTGCACCGCGCCAACGCCGCCAGCCTGGTATTGCGCCTTGAAGATTTGCGGCGCGCTGCCGATAAGCCCTGTACTCCGGAGCAGAACCATGCCGTCGCGTGATTACGCCAATCTGACCAATGCCTTCCCCCTGTCGGCCACCCGCAGCGAACCGCTCGGCCCGGTGCGTACCATCGCCGTGACCGGCGGCAAGGGCGGCGTCGGCAAGACCAACATCTCGGTCAACCTGTCGATGGCGCTGGCCGACATGGGCAAGCGCACCCTGCTGCTGGACGCCGACCTGGGCCTGGCTAACGTCGACGTGGTGCTCGGGCTGACCCCCAAGTTCACCCTTGGCGACCTGGTAGCCGGCCGCTGCACGCTGGAAGAGGTGATCATCGACATGCCCAACGGCCTGATGGTGGTGCCCGCCGCCTCCGGCCGCCGGCACATGGCCGAGCTGCCGCCGGCCCAGCACGTCGGCCTGGTCAACGTGTTCTCCGAGCTGCAGCGCGAGCTGGACGTGATGGTCATCGACACCGCCGCCGGCATCACCGACAGCGTGCTGACCTTCTGCCAGGCCGCGCAGGACGCGGTGGTGGTGGTCTGCGACGAGCCGGCCTCGATCACCGACGCCTACGCGCTGATCAAGGTGCTGTCGCGCGAACGCGGCGTGGACCGGGTGCAGATCGTCGCCAACATGGTCCGCGACCTCAACGAAGGCCGCCTGCTGTACGACAAGCTGAGCCGGGTCTGCGAGAAGTTCCTCGGCGACGTGTCGCTGAACTACCTGGGCTGCGTGCCGCAGGACGACTGGCTGCGCCTGGCGGTGCAGCGCCAGCAGCCGGTGGTCAAGGCCTACCCGTCCAGCCCGTCGGCGCAGGCGATCGCCGAGATCGCCCGGCGCACCGCGCGCTGGCAGGCGCCGACCGCACCGCGCGGCAACGTCGAGTTCTTCGTCGAACGGATCATCCAGCGGGGGGTCGCCGCATGAACGTCGCCGCCCAATACCGCGCCGTGCAGCGCAACAGCTCCAACGACTACATCGCCCAGCACTCGGACCTGGTGCGGCGCATCGCCCACCACCTGGCCGCGCGGCTGCCGGCCAGCGTCGAGATCGACGACCTGATCCAGGCCGGCATGATCGGCCTGATCGAGGCCTCGCGCAGCTACGACGCCGACCAGGGCGCCTCGTTCGAGACCTACGCCTCGATCCGCATCCGCGGCTCGATGATCGACGAGATCCGCCGCGGCGACTGGGTGCCGCGCTCGGTGCACCGCCGCGCCCGCGACGCCGCCTCGGCGATCCGCAAGATCGAGCAGAGCACCGGCCGCGCCGCCGCCGCCAACGAAGTGGCCGCGGCGATGGACATGCCGCTTCCCGAATACCTGCGCTTGATGGAAGATGCCGCGCGCGGCCAGGTGCTGAGCCTGGAATCGCGGGTCGAGGACCACGGCGAGCTGGACACCATCGCCAAGGGCGGGCCCAATCCGCAGCAGATGCTGGAACGCAGCGAATTCGGCCGCGAGCTGGGCAAGGCGATCGCGCAGTTGCCCGAACGCGAGCAGCTGGTGCTGTCGCTGTACTACGAACAGGAATTGAACCTGAAGGAAATCGGCGCGGTGCTCGGTGTCAGCGAGTCGCGCGTCTGCCAGATCCACGGCCAGGCCACGGTACGGTTGCGCGGGCGCTTGAAAGCGTTCGAAGCGGCCGACGCCGGCCTGGAAGACGAAGAATAAGACCCAAGGAGTTAGCGGTGAACAAGAACATGCGGATTTTGATCGTGGACGATTTCTCGACGATGCGGCGCATCGTCAAGAACCTGCTCGGCGATCTCGGCTTCACCAACACTGCAGAGGCCGAAGACGGCAACAGTGCATTGGCTGCACTGCGCTCGGCACCGTTCGAGTTCGTGGTCACCGACTGGAACATGCCCGGCATGACCGGCATCGACCTGCTGCGCAACATCCGCGCCGACGACAAGCTCAAGCACCTGCCGGTGCTGATGGTGACCGCCGAGGCCAAGCGCGAGCAGATCATCGAGGCGGCGCAGTGCGGCGTGAACGGCTACATCATCAAGCCGTTCACCGCGCAGACCCTGCAGGAAAAGCTGGGCAAGATCTTCGAGCGCCTGGGAGCGACCGCCTGATGGAAGCCACCGCCGAACGCAGCGCCCTGATCGAACGCCTGCAAGGTGCGCTGGACGCACTGGAAAAAGGCGACGAAGCCGGCTGGCGCAAGGAAATCGACACGCTCGCCGCCTGGCGCACGCGGCCGATGATGCAGGGCCTGAGCCGGCTGGCGCGCGACCTGGGCCAGGCGCTCGGCGAACTGCCGACCGTGCCCACCGAGGCCGGCGAGCTGGACGATGCCTGCTCGCGCCTGGACCACGTGGTGGCGATGACCGAAGAGGCCAGCCACCGCACCCTGGACCTGGCCGAGGAATGCCGCGCGCTGGCCGAACAGCTGCGCGCCGGCGGGCTGACCGGCGACCAGGGCGAGATCCTCGACAAGATCCGCCACAACCTCACCGAGATGGCCCTGGCGCAGAGCTTTCAGGACCTGACCGGGCAGATCATCCGCCGCGTCGCGACCATCGTGCGCCGCGTCCACGAAGGCTTCGGCGCGCTCGGCCTGCCGCCGAAGGAAGACAAGAAACCCGACGGCAGCCTGGCCGGCCCCGCACTGGCCGGACTGGACCGTCACGGCGTGTCGCAGAACGACGCCGACGACCTGCTGTCCGGACTGGGATTGTAATTTTATGAGCGCCGTACCCGACGACATCGCTGCCGACTTCATCATCGAAGCCCAGGAAATCCTGGACCGGCTCGGCGAGCAGCTGGTGTCGCTGGAGCAGGCGCCCGAGGACAGCGACCAGCTCAACGCGGTGTTCCGCGGCTTCCACACGCTCAAGGGCGGCGCCGGCTTCCTGGCGATCAACGCCATGGTCGAGCTGTGCCACGCCGCCGAGGACACCCTGGGCCAGGCCCGCGCCGGCCAGGCCACGTTGCAGGCGCGGCACTTCGACGCCGCGCAGCAGTCGCTGGACTACCTGCAATCGATGCTCGACGCGTTCGGCAGCGGCAACGAGCCGCCGCGCGCGCCGCAGCAGTTGATCGCGCAGTTCGCGACCAGCGGCGAAGAGACCGCCGCACCCAGCGCCAAGGCCGCTGCGGTCGCCGCGCCGGCAGCGGCCGCGGGCGGCAACAGCGAGATGATCGACGACGACGAATTCGAAGCGTTGCTCGACCAGTTGCACGGCGGTGCCGCACCGGCCGCGCTGCCGGTACCGGCCGCCGCGCCGCGGCCGGCACCCAGCGCCAAGCCCGCCGGCGCGCCGGCCAAGGCCGCCGAACCCGAACACACCGTGCGCGTGGACACCAAGCGCCTGGACGCGATCGTCAACCTGATCGGCGAACTGGTGCTGTCGCGCAACCGGCTCAAGACCCTGCGCGTGCGCCTGCGCGACGAGGAACTGGACCGCGCGGTCAGCAGCCTGGACATCGCCACCGCGCGCCTGCAGTCGGCGGTGATGCGCACCCGCATGCAGCCGGTCGGCAAGGTGTTCTCGCGCTTCCCGAAGGTGGCGCGCGACGTCGCCCGCTCCCTCAACAAGGAAGTGGACCTGGAACTGATCGGCGCCGAAACCGAACTGGACCGCAACCTGGTCGAGGCGCTGGCCGATCCGCTGGTGCACCTGGTGCGCAACGCGATCGACCACGGCATCGAAACCCCGGCGCTGCGCGAGGCCACCGGCAAGCCGCGCGGCGGCCACGTGCGCCTGTCGGCGCAGCAGGAAGGCGACTACGTCAGCATCGAGGTGCAGGACGACGGTGCCGGCATCGACCCCGAACGCCTGCGCCAGAAAGCGCGCGAGAAGGGCCTGATCGATCCGGAAGCCGCCGCGCGCCTGACCACCGAGGAATGCCTGCACCTGGTGTTCCTGCCCGGCTTCTCGACCAAGTCCGAAGTCACCGACATCTCCGGCCGCGGCGTCGGCATGGACGTGGTGCAGTCGCGCATCCGCGAACTCAGCGGGCAGATCCAGATCCAGTCCGAACTGGGCCGCGGCAGCCGCTTCCTGATCCGCGTGCCGCTGACCCTGGCGATCCTGCCGACCCTGCTGGTGCAGGCCGGCGACACCGTCTATGCGCTGCCGCTGGCGCGCGTGGTGGAAGTGCTGCACGCGCCGAGCCGCTCGCTGGGCTGGTTCGACGGCCGCGCCGTGCTCGACCGGCAATCGCACACCCTGCCGCTGGTCGACCTGCGCCAGTGGCTGAACATCGAGGCGCCGCAATTGCCGCTGCTCACCGTGGTGGTGCTGCAGGCCGGCGAATCGCGCATGGGCCTGGTCGTGGATCAGGTCCGCGGCCGCGAGGAAGTGGTGATCAAACCGCTGCCGCGCGCCCTGCGCGGCCTGCCCGGCTACGCCGGCGCGACCCTGATCGGCGACGGCCGACTGGCGCTGATCCTGGATGTGGATGGGTTGAAGAGCTGAGGACTCGGGACTCGGGACTCGGGACTCGGGACTCGGGACTCGGGACTCGGGACTCGGGACTCGGGACTCGGGATGATGTCCCGGGCCAAATCGCTGTCAAGCGATTTGATGAAAAAAGTGCCGATTTTTCTGAAGAAAAAGCGGCTTTTTTTTAACCCAGCCGCTTTTCTGTAGGAGGGGCTTCAGCCCCGACGCCGTACCGATAACGCCTCGGGGCTGAAGCCCCTCCCACAGAAAAGCAAAAACGCAGCGCACTCGCGACCACCCTCCGAGTCCCGGGTGCCCAGTCCCGAGTCCCGAGCTCCACCATCAAGTCCCTCCCCCATCTGCCGATAGATCCTGCATGGACAAACTCAGTCTCATCGGTCTGCTGTTGGCGATCGCCTCGCTGGTCGGCGGCAGCATCCTCAAGGGCGCCGGCATTTCGGCGCTGTGGTCGCCGGCCGCGTTCGTGATCGTGATCGTCGGCACCGTCGCCGCGATCCTGGTGCACACGCCGCCGGCGGTGTTCCGGCGCGCGTTCCAGATCGCCAAGTGGATCCTGCATCCGCCGGCCAGCGATCGGCAGCAGCTGCTGCAGCAGATCGTGGAGTGGAGCAACATCGCCCGCCGCCAGGGCCTGCTCGGGCTGGAGAACCAGGTCCAGCACCAGAGCGACCCGTTCGTGCGCAAGGGCCTGCAGATGCTGGTCGACGGCGTGGAGCCGGAGTCGATCCGGCACATGCTGGAGATCGACCTCGACGGCCAGGAGCACTGTGACCTGGCCGCGGCCAAGGTGTTCGAAGGCATGGGCATCTACGCGCCGACGCTGGGCATCATCGGCGCGGTGCTGGGCCTGATCGCGGTGATGAAGAACCTGGCCGACCCGAGCAAGCTCGGCCACGGCATCGCCGCCGCGTTCACCGCCACCATCTACGGCATCGCCTCGGCCAACCTGCTGTTCCTGCCGATGGCCAGCAAGCTCAAGAGTGTGATCAAGCACAGCAGCGGCGAGCGCGAAATGATCATCGAAGGGCTCATCGCCATCGCCCAGGGCGAGAACCCGCGCAACATCGAATCGAAGCTGGCCGGCTTCTTGCATTGACCCGACCACTATGGCCCGCAAGCGTCAGCACGAAGATCACGTCAACCATGAGGCATGGGCCATCCCCTATGCCGATCTGATGACGTTGCTGCTCGCCTTCTTCGTGGTGATGTACGCGCTGTCCACGGTCAACGAGGCCAAGTACCGGGTCATGGCCGACGCGATGAGCACCGCCTTCGGCGGCGCGCCGCGGACGATGAGCCCGGTGCAGGTCGGCGAGCGCCTGATGCAGGGCCAGGGCGGCGCGCGTCCGACCCCGATCAAGTCCAGCCCGGCGCTGTCCCTGCCCGACCCGAACCGGCTGCCGTCGGCCTCGCCGCTGCGCGCGGCCGACGCGCTGCGCAACGAAGAACAACTGCGGCGCGCGCAGCGCCAGCTCGACGGCATCGCCGCCCGGCTCGGCGCCGCCCTGGCGCCGCTGATCGACAAGAAGCTGATCAGCGTGCGCCATGCTGGGCTGTGGATCGAAGTGGAGATCAACAGCGACATCCTGTTCGGCTCCGGCTCCGCGTCGCTGGACCACAGCGCCCGCGCTACCCTGACGCAACTGGCGCAGGTGCTGGTGCCGGTGCCCAACGGCGTGCGCGTGGAGGGCTATACCGACAACAGCCCGATCGCCACCTTGCAGTTCCCGTCCAACTGGGAGCTGTCGGCGGCGCGCGCGGCCAGCGTGGTGCACCTGTTCGCCGACCAGGGCCTGCAGCCGTCGCGGCTGTCGATGATCGGCTACGGCGAGTTCCGCCCGCTCGCCGACAACGACAGCCAGGCCGGCCGCAACGCCAACCGCCGCGTGGTGCTGGTGATCCTGGCCGATGCCGGCGGCGCCGAGGCCGACAGCCTCGACGCCGGCCGCGGCACCGCGCCCGTCGCCGCGGCGGCCGGTACTCCGTCGCCGCAAGACCGATTCAGCAGTGCCGGCACCGCGCCGGCGTCCCCGATCCAACCCGCCGCGGCGGCTGCCGGCGCTGCCGGCGGGCCCCGCGCCGTACCTGCCGCAATTGAAGGAGTGAACTGATGCGCATCTGGGCGATTGCCAACCAGAAGGGTGGCGTGGGCAAGACCACGACCACGCTGGCGCTGGGCCGCGGCCTGGCCATGCTCGGCCACCGGGTGCTGATGCTGGATCTCGATCCGCACGCCTCGCTGACCCGCGCCTTCGACGTGCCGCAGGACCCGCCGCCGAGCGGCGTGCTCGACCTGTTCGCGACCCCGCCGGGCGACCTGGCGTCGCTGGCCCACAACAGCCCCATCGACCGCCTCAGCTACGTCTGCGGGCAGACCGCGCTGGCCACGCTGGAGCGGCGCAGCGCCAACCAGCCCGGGCTCGGCCTGGCGCTGCAACAGGCCATGGCCCGCCACGTCGGCCAGCACGACTACATCCTGCTCGATTGCCCGCCGACCCTGGGCCTGCTGATGATCAACGCGCTGGCCGCGGCCGACCGGGTGATCATCCCGACCCAGGCCGAACCGCTCGCGCTGCACGGCCTGGCCAGCATGGTCCGCACCGTGGACATGGTCGAGCGCTCGCGCCGCCGGCCCCTGCCCGCCTCGATCCTGCCGACCCTGTTCGACAAGCGCACCCGCGCCGGCAACGACAGCCTGCGGCACATGCAGGACAGCTACGGCGAGCGGGTCTGGGAAGACGCGATCCCGGTCGACACCAAGATCTGCAACGTCAAGGCCTTGACGGTCGCCGGCGTGCCCGGCGACTACCCCGGCCGCGGCCTGGCCGCCTACCGCCGCGCGCTGGAATGGCTGATCGCCAGCGACGCCACGCCGATGGAGCAGGCCGCATGAACACGCCCGGCGTGATCGACGACTATCTGGAAGGCCTGCTGCACGACGTGATCGCCGAAGAGCAGAACGCCGAACGGCTGGCAGCGCTGGCCGCGGCCAGCGCCGCGCCGACGCCGACGCCGGCGCCGCAAGCGGAACCGGTCGCCGAGGCGCCCGCAGCGGCCGGCCCTACACCTGAAGAAATCGCCGCCGCGGTGCTGGCCGAAGCCGATTCCGATCCGGCCCTGGCCGGGATCATGTCGCAGCAGGCGCCGAAACCTGCGCCGGCCGGTCCCACCCCGGAAGAAATCGCCGCCGCGGTGCTGGCCGAAGCCGATTCCGATCCGGCCCTGGCCGGCATCATGTCGCAACAGGCACCGAAACCTGCGCCGGCCGGCCCCACCCCGGAAGAAATCGCCGCCGCGGTGCTGGCCGAAGCCGATTCCGATCCGGCCCTGGCCGGCATCATGTCGCAACAGGCGCCGAAGCCCGCGCCGGCCGGCCCCA
Source organism: Xanthomonas sp. CFBP 8443 (assembly GCF_025666195.1). Taxonomy (NCBI): domain Bacteria; kingdom Pseudomonadati; phylum Pseudomonadota; class Gammaproteobacteria; order Lysobacterales; family Lysobacteraceae; genus Xanthomonas; species Xanthomonas sp. CFBP 8443. The sequence continues at coordinate 2,442,318 of NZ_CP102592.1, read as the reverse complement.
CCCCGGAAGAAATCGCTGCCGCGGTCCTGGCCGAAGCCGATTCCGATCCGGCCCTGGCCGGCATCATGTCGCAGCAGGCACCGAAGCCTGCCGTGGCCGGCCCCACTCCGGAAGAGATCGCCGCCGCGGTGCTGGCCGAAGCCGATTCCGACCCGGCCCTGGCCGGCATCATGTCGCAGCAGGCGCAGCCCGACGCCGAGCGCCAGGCCGACCTGGAAGTGGTCGCGGCGATGGAGATGGAACGCGCCGTCACCACGCCGCGCAACCTGGCCGCCGAGGACGATGCCGCCGAAGCGCGTGCGATCAAGCGCGCGCCGATGGCGGTGCCGCCGGAGCGTCGCGCCGAGGCCGAGCGCGCACTGGCCGGCGGAGCCTCGCGCTTGCCGCCCAACCTGGAGGCGTTCATGGCCCCGAGCGCGGCGCACGAAGCCTCCCCGCACCAGCGCCGCGCGCCGGACCGCAGCACCCGCTGGCTGCGCCTGCGCTGCGGCGAACAGGCCTACGCGCTGGAACTGCTGAAGGTGCAGGAAGTGGTGCTGCCGGTGCCGCTGTTGGCACTGCGCGGCACCCCGACCGCGATGCTGGGGATCATGAACCTGCGTGGCCAGGTGGTGCCGGTGATCGACCTGGGCATCCATCTGGGCGCCGCGCCGATCGAGATGGACATGCTCACCCGGGTGGTGGTGCTGGAAGAGAACGGCGAGACCCTGGGCCTGCGCGTGTCCGCGGTCGAGGACGTGGCCAGCCTCACCGACCAGCAGATCGAGCCGCCGGACAACGCCCGCATCTGCCGCATCTCCAACCATCTGTTCCGCGGCGTGGCGCGGCTGGGGGCGCAGCCGATGATCCTGCTCGACGCCGAGCAGCTGCTGCACTGACGCGCCCGACGCGTCGCCGCCGGCAAGGCTCCTCGCCCGCGCCTCGGTGCGCGCGCGGGCACCAGGAACCCAGCAAACGCAGCGCGTGCGGCGAGGTCGCCACGGCGGCGTCCAGGCTCGCCGCGGACCGCCATGGCGCCGCCGCATGCCCCGCGCGCCGCGGCCCGGCCGCGCGGCGACTGCCAACCCCGCAGCATTTTCCCGATGCGCCGCTAAAGCTTCCCGCGCATTGGCCGTTATCTGCCCTAGAACCATTCGTGCGGAGCAATGATGAGCACAGTCACCCTTGGCGAAGATCTCGGCATCGAGACCAGCGCCGACCTGAAACAACGGCTGACCCCGTTCCTGGCGTCGGACGACGAGCTGCGGCTGGACGCCGGCGAGGTCCGCCGCATCCACACCGCGTCCGTACAGGTGCTGTGCGCATTCGTCGATGCACGTCGCCAGGACGGCAAACGCACCGTGTTCGACGCCTGCAACGACACGTTCCGCGATGCGGCACGCCTACTGGGGGTCAGCGAATCGCTGGGCCTTCCTGCAACCTCTGACAACCTGAAATCTGTGGAGAACGCCGCATGAGCGCACGTATCTTGGTGGTGGACGATTCGGCGTCGATGCGCCAGATGGTCGCCTTTGCCCTTACCTCGGCCGGTTTCGCGGTGGAGGAAGCCGAAGACGGCCAGGTCGCCCTCGGCCGCGCGCAGGGCCAGCGCTTCAACGCGGTGGTGACCGACGTCAACATGCCGAACATGGACGGCATCTCGCTGATCCGCGCGCTGCGCCAGCTGCCGGACTACAAGTTCACGCCGATGCTGATGCTGACCACCGAGTCGGCGGCGGACAAGAAGTCCGAAGGCAAGGCCGCCGGCGCCACCGGTTGGCTGGTCAAGCCGTTCAACCCGGAACAGCTGATCGCCACCGTCCAGAAAGTCCTGGGCTGATTCCTTTCCACCCCTTTTTCCGGATTCCCCGCCCATGAGCATGGACCTGCAACGTTTCCACGCCACCTTCTTCGAGGAAAGCCGCGAAGGGCTGGACGCGATGGAAGCCGGATTGCTGTCGCTGGAAGAAGGCAACCGCGATCCCGAAGTGATCAACTCGGTGTTCCGCGCCGCGCACTCGATCAAGGGCGGCGCCGCCACCTTCGGCTTCGAGGCGATGGCCGGGCTGACCCACGTGCTGGAGACGCTGCTCGACGAGCTGCGCTCGGGCAAGCGCGAAGTGGAAGCGCACGCGATCGATGCGATCCTGGGCTCGGTGGACGTGCTGCGCGCGCTGCTGCGCGAAGCCGAGCACGGCACCCTGGCCGATCCGGTCGCGGTCAAGGCCGTGCACGACCGCCTGCAGCAGGCCCTGAACGGCACCGCCGCCGCCGCGCCCGCGGCGACCCCGGCCGCCAACCAGCCGGCCGAGCCGGAAGCCTGGCAGATCGGCTTCACCCCCGCGCCGTCGCTGTTCATGAGCGGCAACGACCCGCTGCGCATCATCCGCGAACTCGAACACCTCGGCCCGCTGCAGATCGCCTGCCGCAGCGGCCGCCTGCCCGGCTTCAACGACCTCGACCCGCTCGAGGCCTACCTGGCGTGGGACCTGGGCCTGGTCGCCAAGGTGCCGCGCAGCGCGATCGAGGACACCTTCGCCTGGGTGATCGACGATTGCGAACTGGACATCCGCGCGGTGCCGCCGCCGAGCCTGGCCAGCGCGCCGGCACCGGTGCTGGCGCAGGCTCCGGCCAGCGCCACCGCCGCACCGGCCGCCGCCGTGGCCGCCAATGCGCCGGCCGGCAATGCCGCCGCCGCGCACGAAGCGGAAAGCTCGATCCGGGTCAGCGTCGACAAGGTCGATGCGCTGATCAACCTGGTCGGCGAACTGGTCATTACCCAGGCCATGCTCAAGCAGGTCTCCGGCGATCTCGACCCGGCCCATGCCGAACGCCTGTTCGCCGGCCTGGACCTGCTCGAACGCAACACCCGCGACCTGCAGGAAGCGGTGATCGGCGTGCGCATGCTGCCGGTGGATGCGGTGTTCCGCCGCTTCCCGCGCCTGGTCCGCGACCTGTCCAGCCGCCTCGGCAAGCAGGTGCGGCTGCGCACCATCGGCGAAGGCACCGAGCTGGACAAGGGCCTGATCGAGAAGATCGCCGATCCGCTGGTGCACCTGGTGCGCAATTCGATCGACCACGGCCTGGAAATGCCCGAAGCGCGCCGCGCCGCCGGCAAGGACGAGACCGGCACCATCACCCTGGCCGCCTCGCACCAGGGCGGGCACATCGTCATCGAAGTCAGCGACGACGGCGCCGGCCTGAACCGCGAGCGGATCCTGGCCAAGGCCGCCGAGCGCGGCCTGAGCGTGCCGGACAACCCGACCGACGCGCAGGTGTGGGACCTGATCTTCGCCCCGGGCTTCTCCACCGCCGACGCGGTCACTGACCTGTCCGGCCGTGGCGTGGGCATGGACGTGGTCCGCCGCAACATCCAGGGCCTGGGCGGCGAAGTGCAGCTGGAAAGCAATTCCGGCCGCGGTACCCGCGTGCTGATCCGGCTGCCGCTGACCCTGGCGATCCTGGACGGCATGACCGTGTCGGTCGCCGGCGAAACCCTGATCCTGCCGCTGGCCTACGTGCTCGAGGCGCTGCAGCCGCAGCCCGACGACATCCGCACCATGGCCGGCGAAGGCCGCGTGCTGCGGGTCCGCGGCGAGTACCTGCCGATCCTCTCGCTCAGCGACTCCTACGGCTACGGCCGCACCGAGCAGGCCGAGCCGCTGGTGGTGGTGGTGGAAGCCGACGGCCAGAAGATCGCGCTGGAAGTGGACGAACTGGTCGGCCAGCAGCAGGTGGTGGTCAAGAACATCGAGAACAACTACCGGCGCATCGGCGGCATCTCCGGCGCCACCATCCTCGGCGACGGCCGCGTCGCGCTGATCGTGGACATCGGCGGACTGGTGCGCTCGCTGCGGGTACCGCAGGCCGCCTGATCGCTCCTCCCACCGCGCCGCGCATCGCGCGGTCAGCAAGGAAAACCGAGCCCCGGCAGCGATGCCGGGGCTTTCTTTTTTTGGATGCCGTGCCTTAGCCCCTCTCCCAGCGGGAGAGGGGTTGGGGTGAGGGTACGGCGCGAAAGCGTCTCGCTGAAGCGGATGCGCGAGGCTGCGCTCGCCAAAGGGCCGCGACACAACCCGACGACGCATCGCAACCGGATGCCGGTCCGCAGGTGGATCCCAAAACAGGGCTGAACGATTAAAGATCCCGGCAGCGCCGCCGCTACGAAGTAGACAAATCGTGGCGAAAGTCACAATTTCAAATAAATACTATTGCGAAATGAATCGAATCGAACATTCAACGGAGCCAACCAAATGAACGCATTTCTACAGCGCTACAGCGTTGGCAATCGACTTTCCGCCGCATTCGGCATCCTGATCCTGATTTCCGGCATGTTGGTCGCCGCCGGGTTGTTCGCGATGTCCGGCGCGCGCAAGCAGCTGGACGGCATCGTCAACTCCAACATCCAGAAGATCAACCTGTCCAACAGCATGCTGGACGCCAATTCCGCCATCCTGGGCGCATTGGGAACCTACGCGATGCAGGTCGGCGAAACCGAAGCCGAAAAGGCCCTGGCGCTGATCCAGAGCGAACGCGCTCACTACGACCAGGAGCGCGCCAAGCTCTACGCGATGCCGACCAACGAGGCAGGCAAGCGCACGCGCGCGGAGATCGAACAATTGCTGGAGACGGCAAGGCCGCTCAACAACGCGGTGATCGACGCGGTCAAGGCCGGCGACTACGCCCTGGCGCAGAAGATTTTCCACGAAAAGTCGCGGCCCGCCACGCTTGCATGGCAAGCCAAGATCCGCAGCAACGTCGTCCTGCAGAACGAACTCAGCCAGGAAGCCTATGCGACCGCGATCGCGCATACCGACCGCGGCCGCAGGATGCTGATCGGCGGCGGCATCGCCGCGGTCCTGGCCAGCAGCCTGCTGGCGTGGCTGATCACCCGCAGCCTGACCCAGCCGCTGAACCGCGCCACCCGCGCCGCCGAGGCGATCGCAGAGGGTCGCCTGGACAACAACGTGCATACCGACGCGCGCGACGAGCCGGGCCGCCTGCTCAACGCGATGGACCGGATGCAGACGCAGTTGCAACGCTTCTCCCGCGAGACCGCGCAGATGATCGAATTGCATGCGGACAAGGACATGACCCATCGCATGCCGCAGGACTTCCCCGGCGTGTACGGCGAGCTGAGCCAGGGCATCAACACGATGATGTTCGAGCACCTGGATGCGATCGTCGACGCGATCGCGGTGCTCAACGAGTACGCCAACGGCGACCTGCGCCGCGACGCGCGGCGCCTGCCCGGCAGCCGTGCTGTACTGCACGAATCCATGGATGCGGCCAAGGCCAGCCTGCTGGCGATCAACACCGAGATCAAGCGCCTGGCCGCCGCGGCCGCTGCCGGCGATTTCAGCGCCCGCGGCGATGCGGCGCACTTCCAGCACGATTTCCGGCTGATGGTGCAAGGCCTCAACGCGATGATGGAAGTCAGCGACCATAACCTGGGAAAACTGTCGGCGCTGCTGCAAGCCATCGCCGCCGGCGACCTGACCGCACGCATGCGCGGCGAGTTCCAGGGCGTGTTCGCGACCATGCGCGACGACGCCAACGCCACCGCCGATCAGTTGACCGGCATCGTCGGCCGCATCCAGACCGCCGCAGTCAGCATCAATGCGGCCGCCACCGAGATCGCCACCGGCAACGACGACCTGTCGCGCCGCACCGAGCAGCAGGCGGCCAGCCTGGAAGAAACCGCCGCGTCGATGGAAGAGCTGACTTCCACCGTGAAGCAGAACGCAGAGCATGCGCGCCAGGCCAACCAGCTGGCGGTCGGCGCGGCGGCTGTCGCCTCGCAGGGCGGCCAGGTGGTCGCCCAGGTGGTGAGCACGATGAGCGGCATCGAGACCTCGTCCAAGAAGATAGCCGACATCATCTCGGTGATCGACGGCATCGCCTTCCAGACCAATATCCTGGCGCTCAACGCCGCGGTGGAAGCCGCGCGTGCCGGCGAACAGGGCCGCGGTTTCGCGGTCGTCGCCAGCGAGGTGCGCACCCTGGCCCAGCGCTCGGCCGGCGCGGCCAAGGAAATCAAGGGCTTGATCGACGAGTCGGTGACGCGCGTCGCCGAAGGGGCGACCTTGGTCCAGCAGGCGGGTCAGACCATGACCGAGATCGTGTCTTCGGTGCAGCGCGTGACCGACATCATGAGCGAGATCTCGGCCGCTTCGCAGGAGCAGTACGCGGGCATCGAGCAGGTCAACCAGACCGTGACCCAGATGGACGAGGCCACCCAGCAGAACGCCGCGCTGGTCGAGGAAGCCACTGCCGCCGCGCGCTCGATGGAGGACCAGGCCGGGCAGCTCACCGAGGCGGTGGCGGTCTTCAAGATCGAGCCGAGCAACGCCGCGGCGACACGCCGGGCCGCGTAGTGCGCCGGCACAGCCGGCGCGGCCAGAATCTGCGGAGACGACAAAGATCCAGGTCAAGCCGCGCGTAACGCTCCGACATGACAGCAAAGGGCCGCGACTTCCGCGGCCCTTTGCTTTGCGACGCGAAAGCCGGCTGCCTACATTGCCATGTCGGCTCATCGCTCGCGACAACTGTGGAATACAGGCGACAGGTCGAGGGCGACGGGCGACCCAGGCGTGACCTTCTCCAACGTATCTACCCGCCGGGTTCGCACATCTCCATTGGCCACGCCTATCTATCGGCGTCTAAAAATAGATTGAACTTAACGATGTCCCGGCCGTTACAGAGGACATGGATGCCACGCCACGTGGCCTCCGCCTATCCATAGCCATTCCTCTCAGCTCCGGGATCACGATGAAGACCAAGAATCTGCCCCTGTCTACGCAACTCGCCCTGGGCTTCGGCGCCGTCGTGCTGGTGCTGCTCATCGTCGGGGCGATCAGCCTGCGCAGCCAGTTCCAGCTCAACGACGCGGTCGCCATCAACGAACACACCTTCAAGGTGCTCGCCACCGGCGAACTGATGCAGGCCAATGCGCTGAACGTACAGACCAGCACCCGCGGCTATCTGCTGTCCAGCAACAAGGACTATCTGCAGCCGTTCGCCCTCGGCCAGGCCGGCTTCGAAAAGAACTTCGCCGAAGCCAAGCGCCTGACCGCGGACAACCCGCGGCAGCAGGCGCGCCTGGCGCAGCTGCAGACCGTGTATCAGGAGTTTCTGCAGATCGAGCAGCGGATCATCGCCCTGCGCGAGCGTCCCGATAGCCAGGAACAGGTCCTGTCCGGGTTCGCCGAAGGCCGCGACCGCAAGACGATGGGGGAGATCCGTTCACTGCTGAGCGCGTTCGCCGATGAGGAAAGCGGCTTGCTGGTCAAGCGCAGCCAACAGCTGGAGATCGTACGCGCGCAAGGCAAATGGTCGGTGCTGCTCGGCAGCCTGATCGCGGTCCTGGTCGCGGTGGGCATGTGCCTGCTGATCCGCCGCCAGTTGCTCAAGCGCCTGGGCCTGGCGATCGGCGTCGCCGATGCCATCGCCGCGGGCAAGCTGGACAACCACATCGATGCCCAGTCGCGCGACGAGACCGGACGCCTGCTGGCCAGCATGAGCACCATGCAGACCCAGTTGCGCGACGTCCTGGCGGCGCAGACGGAAATGGCGCAGCGCCACGAGGCCGGCCAGATCAGCTTCCGCATGGACGAAACCGCGTTTCCCGGCGACTACGGACGCATGGTCCGCGACAGCAACGCGCTGGTCGCGGCGCATATCGCGGTGAAGATGCGCCTGGTGCAGATCATGGGCCGTTACGCGATCGGCGACCTCAGCGAGGACATGGACCGGCTGCCCGGCGAGAAGGCCGTGCTGGCGCAGACCATGGACACGGTCAAGCAGAACCTGACCGCGATGAACGGCCAGATCAACCAACTCGCCTCCGCCGCGGCGTCCGGCGACTTCAGCGTGCGCGGCGACGCGCAGCGCTTCCAGTACGACTTCCGCGCCATGGTCGACAGCCTCAACCGGTTGATGGGTACCGCCGACGGCAATCTCCAATCGCTGTCCACGGTGCTGAAGGCGATCGCCGCCGGCGACCTGACCGCGCGCATGCACGGCGAGTTCAACGGCGTGTTCGCCAGAATGCGCGACGACGCCAATGCCACCGCCGAACAGTTGGGCGACATCGTCGGCCGGATCCAGACTGCGGCGGTCAGCATCAACGGCGCGGCCAGCGAGATCGCTGCCGGCAACGACGACCTGTCGCGGCGTACCGAGCAGCAGGCGGCCAGCCTGGAAGAAACCGCGGCCTCGATGGAAGAACTGACGTCCACCGTCAAGCAGAATGCCGAACACGCGCGCCAGGCCGATCAACTCGCGGTCGGCGCAGCCGCCGTCGCCTCGCAAGGCGGCGCGGTGGTCGGCCAGGTGGTGACCACGATGAGCGGCATCCAGGCATCCTCCAGGAAGATCGCCGACATCATCTCGGTGATCGACGGCATCGCCTTCCAGACCAACATCCTGGCGCTCAACGCCGCGGTGGAAGCGGCGCGTGCCGGCGAACAGGGCCGCGGTTTCGCCGTGGTCGCCTCGGAAGTGCGTACCCTCGCCCAGCGCTCGGCCGGCGCGGCCAAGGAGATCAAGGGTCTGATCGACGAGTCGGTCACCCGCGTCGCCGAAGGCACGGTGCTGGTCGATCAGGCCGGCCGCACCATGCAGGAAATCGTGGCCTCGGTGCAGCGCGTGACCGACATCATGGGCGAGATCTCCGCCGCCTCGCAGGAACAGTATGCCGGCATCGAGCAAGTCAACCAGACCGTGAACCAGATGGACGAGAGCACCCAGCAGAACGCCGCGCTGGTCGAGGAAGCCAGCGCCGCCGCGCACGCGATGGAAGAACAGGCCGGCCAGCTGCTCGGGGCCGTGGCGGTGTTCAAGATCGAGGCGACCGACACCGTGGCGCCGGTCCGCCCTACCCTGCGCGGCGTGCCGGCTTCGCCTGCGCACGTGCGCGTGGCGCAGGCATCGCGGGGGGCAGCCGTAGCCGGCAGCGCAACGCAATGGCGGGAATTCTGAACCCGGGCATCCGCTCCGCATAGCGTCATTCCGATCGGCCGCACCCCTGCGGCCGATTCAATTTGCGCGACACGCTGCCGATAAGAACCCAGACGCAGACAGCACAGACGCTGCGTCGCGCCAGCGATCGACGCCGCCAATCCAGCATCGCCGGCGTGCGCACCGGTCTGCGGGCGCTCCCCACTTCCGCCAGCCGATGAATGCCATGAGCCCGACTCCAGCCTCCCGCTCCACCAGTGTCGCGACCCGCCTGATGCTCGGCGTGGCGGCGATCGCCGTATTCTGCTTCGGCGTCACCGCCGCGATCATCTACGTGCGCAGCAGCGATACGCTGCTGGCCTCGGCCAAGACCGGCATGACCGAGACCGCGCACCTGGAAGCGCAGCGCATTTCCAGCGACGTCGGCGCGGCCTTCGTTTCCAACCAGGTCTTCGCCAACAGCCTGCTGGCGCAGCGCCACCACGACAGGATGCGCGAGACGTTCAGCGAGGTCGTGCTGCGCGAACTGCGCCAGCACCCGGACTGGACCGGCCTGGGCACGCTGTGGGAACCGCAGGCGTTCGACGGCAAGGACACCGCCTACAGCGACGCCGAAGGCCACGACGCCAGCGGCCGCTACATGGTGTATTGGGCCTGGCAGGGCGACAAGCAGGTGCGCGAGCCGCTGCGCGACTACGACGTGCCCGGCGTAGGCGACTGGTACCTGAAGGCGCGCCAGCAGCACCGCCCGACCGTGGTCGAGCCCTACGTGTACGAGATCGGCGGCACCAAGGTGCTGATGACCACGTTGACCACGCCGATCATGGAGGACGGCAAGTTCCTCGGCATCATCAATACCGATTTCGGCCTGGACAAGCTGCAGCAGCGCCTGGCCAAGCTGCGCCCGCTCGGCGAAGGCCACGTGCGCCTGCTGTCGCCGGGCGGCGCGGTCATCGCCGATCGCGATGCGGCCCTGGTCGGCAAGAAACTGGAAGACCCGGGCACGCGCGCGTTGCTGGCCGACATCGCCAAGGGCCAGAACGTGACCCGCGAAGTCGCCGATGCGCAGACCGGCGCCACCGATGTCGAGGTCTATGTGCCGTTGCAGATCGGCCAGGCGCAGGAGCGCTTCGCGTTGGGCGTGGTGGTCCCGCGCACGGTGCTGATGGCGCAGGCGCGCTCGCTGCTGTGGACCATCATCGCGGTCGGCCTGTGCGCGGCGCTGCTGCTCAGCGGCGGCCTCTACCTCCTGTTGCGGCGGCTGGTGGTCAAGCCGCTGGCCGATGCCGTCGAGGTCTCCGGCGCGGTCGCTGCCGGGCGCCTGGACAGCCGCATCCAGTACCCGCGCAACGACGAGCTGGGCCGGCTGTTCGGCGCGCTGCAGCGCATGCAGCAACAGCTGCGCGCGGTGCTCGATGCGCAGAAGGAAATGGCGCAGCGCCACGACGCCGGCCAGACCAGCTACCGCATGGACGAGGCCGCGTTCCCCGGCGACTACGGGCGCATGGTCCACGACAGCAACGCGCTCGCTGCCTCGCACATCGCGGTCACCCTGCGCCTGGCGCAGATCATGGGCCGCTATGCGATCGGCGACTTCAGCGAGGACATGGACCGGCTGCCCGGCGAGAAGGCGGTACTGACCGAGACCATGGATACGGTCAAGCAGAACCTCAGCGACATGAACCGCGAGATCAACCGGCTCGCTTCCGCCGCGGCCGCCGGTGATTTCAGCGTGCGCGGCGACGCGCAGCGCTTCCAGTACGACTTCCGCGCCATGGTCGACAGCCTCAACCAGCTGATGGCCACCGCCGACGGCAACCTCGACGCGCTGTCCAAGCTGCTGCAGGCCATCGCCGCCGGCGACCTGACCGCACGCATGCACGGCGAGTTCAACGGCGTGTTCGCGCGGATGCGCGACGATGCCAATGCCACCGCCGAACAGCTGGCCGGCATCGTCGGCCGCATCCAGACCGCGGCGGTCAGCATCAACGGCGCGGCCAGCGAGATTGCCGCCGGAAACGACGACCTGTCGCGGCGCACCGAGCAGCAGGCGGCAAGCCTGGAGGAAACTGCCGCGTCGATGGAGGAACTGACCTCCACCGTCAAGCAGAACGCCGAGCACGCGCGCCAGGCCAACCAGTTGGCGGTCGGCGCCGCGGCGGTCGCCTCGCAGGGTGGCGACGTGGTGAGCCAGGTGGTGACCACGATGAGCGGCATCGAGACCTCGTCGAAGAAGATCGCCGACATCATCTCGGTGATCGACGGCATCGCCTTCCAGACCAACATCCTCGCGCTCAACGCCGCGGTGGAAGCGGCGCGTGCCGGCGAACAGGGCCGCGGCTTTGCGGTCGTCGCCAGCGAGGTGCGTACCCTCGCCCAGCGCTCGGCCGGCGCGGCCAAGGAGATCAAGGGCCTGATCGACGAGTCGGTGACCCGGGTCAGCGAAGGCTCGGTGCTGGTCGGCCAGGCCGGCCAGACCATGCAGGAGATCGTGGCGTCGGTGCAACGCGTCACCGACATCATGGGCGAGATCTCGGCCGCCTCGCAGGAGCAGTACGCCGGCATCGAGCAGGTCAACCAGACCGTCACCCAGATGGACGAGGCCACCCAGCAGAACGCCGCCCTGGTCGAGGAAGCCACCGCGGCCGCGCGCTCGATGGAAGAACAGGCCGGACAGCTCACCGCGACCGTGGCCTTGTTCAAGCTCGACAACACGCTCGCCTCCTCCGTGGCAGCCGTGGCCAGGCCCGGCATCGCGGACGCCACGCCGAACGCAAAAGCACCTGCTGCGAAAACCAGGAGCACGCCGGCCAAGCGCAACCAGGCGCCGATACGCGCGGTGCCGAGCACGCCGGCAAGCGCCAACGAGGCGCAATGGCACGAGTTCTGAGCGGCTGATTCGGCGCGTTCCCGCATCGCGCCGGGAACGCGCCGTTACGACATGCGCAGCACCGTCGCCGCCCGCACAGCATGTTGCGGCGCGACAACGACGCGATGCCGAGCGCTGCTCGATTGGCTTTTCGATGTCCGCTCCAAGCCACTGGTCGGACACGTTTAAAGAAAACCCGGACGGGGCCGTTAGCTTGAAGACATTCTGCTAGCTGCATCACGAAGCGCGACAGCCGGCCGAACGCACCATGCGGCCAGTCGGCGGACAGGGCAGCCAAGCACCTGCGTTTCAGGATTGACCGTTCATGGGGATCGCAATGAAGCCTATCGTTCTCGCCAGCTGCCTGACCTTGTTCGGCATCGCCAGCCTCGCTCACGCCGAAGAGGATCCGATCGCCACCGATCGCCCTGACTTCGTCGAATCCAGCCTCACCGTCGGCGACCGCCGGCTGCAGGTGGAGACCAGCGTTGCCTGGGAGCGCGATGGCGATGTCGATGGCTACTCCACGCCCACCCTGTTCCGCTACGGCCTCGGCCCGACCTGGGAACTGCGCCTGGAAACCGACGGCTGGCAGCAGTTCGATGCGCCAGGCGGGGCCGACGTCTCCGGCTTCGCCGACGTTTCGCTCGGGATCAAGCACCACCTGGCCAGTTCCGACGACGGCAGCGCCTCGCTGGCCTGGCTGCTGCACGTGGACCTGCCCAGCGGCGCGCGCGCCCTGCGCGGCCATGGCGCGCGGCCATCGTTCCGGCTGGTCGCCGAATGGGACCTCAGCGAGACGCTCTCGGCCGGAGTGATGCCCGGCGTGATCTGGGACGACGACGGCGACGGCCATCGCTACGCCGCCGGCATCTTCGGCGTCGTGGTCGGCAAGGCATGGACCGAACACAGCCGCTCGTTCGTCGAACTGGCGTTGCCGCAGATCGCCAACAGCGACGACGGCGGCACCATCGCCCTGCTCGACGTCGGCTCGGCCTGGTTGCTGAGCAACGACGTGCAGCTGGACGCGGTCTACAGCTACGGTCTCAACGACCGTTCGCCGGATCACGCGCTCGGCGTGGGCCTGTCCCTCCGCTTCTGAACCAGGCGACGCCGATGAAGATCATGCACATGCTCGCAATCCTGGTGCTGGTGGCGGTGCTCGCGCTGCTCGCGCTGGGCGGCGTCGGCTACAGCGCACAGCACGGGTTGCTAAGCGCGGTCGCCGCGCAGGTCACCTCCTCCGATGCGCTGCGCAACCACATGCAGGCGGACATGATGCACGACGCCTTGCGCGGCGACGTCACCACCGCGCTGCTGGCCGGCTCGCGGCAGGACGACGCCGGCATCAAGGCCGCGCGCGCCTCGCTGGTCGAGCACGCGGCGGAGTTCCGCCAGGCCCTGGCCGACAGCCGCAAACTGCCGCTGGATCCCAGCTTGCGCACCGAGCTGGAGGCGGTCGCGCCCGCCCTGCAGAGCTACATCGCCGCCGCGGACCAGGTGGTGACCCTGGTCGAAGCGCAGGGGGACAGCGCCGCCGCCTATGCCGCCTTCAGCGAGAGCTTCGAACAGCTCGAGACGCGCATGGGCGCGATCAGCGAACACATCCTGGGGTTGAACCAGGCCAGCCGCAGCGCCGCCGAACAGCACAGCCGCCGCGCCACCTGGCAGCAGGCCAGCGCGGTGGTGCTGGCCGTGCTGTGCCTGGGCCTGGCCGCGGTCTGGATCCTGCGCTCGGTGTCGCGCCTGCTCGGCGGCGAGCCGCGCGTGGCGATGGCCGCCGCGCAGCACATCGCCGAAGGCCGCCTGGACCAGCCGATCCCGGTCGCGGCCAAGCACGCGCACAGCCTGATGGCGGCGCTGGCGCGGATGCAGCGCGAACTGCGCGAACGGATCGAACGCGAGCGCAGCGTCGCCGCCGAGAACCTGCGCATCCGCACCGCGCTGGACAACGCCTCGACCGGCATGTACATCGCCGATCCCGACCTGACCATCGTCTACGCCAATGGCGCGCTGCAGAAACTGCTGCACACCTATGCTGACGACATCCGCGCCTGCGCGCCGGCCTTCGATGGTTCGGCGGCCGTGATCGGCCAGTCGGTGTCGCTGCTGGAAGTGGGCAATTCGCAGGACGCGGAGATTTACCAGCGGCTCGACCGCCAGGGCGCGGCACAGCGCGAAGTGCGTTACCGCGGCGCCTGCATCTCCCAGGAGATTTCCGCGATCCGCAACGAGGCCGGCGCCCACGTCGGATTCGTCTGCGAATGGCGCGACCGCACCGCCGAGGCCAAGGTCGAAGTGGAAGTGGCCGAAGTCGTGCGCAGCGCCGCCGCCGGCGACCTGTCCCAGCGCATCGACAGCGACGGCAAGCAGGGCTTCTTCCTGTTGCTGGCGCAGCAGCTCAACGGCCTGCTCGACGCCAACGCGGTCAGCATCGCCGAAGTCTCGCGCCTGCTCAGCGCGCTGGCCGACGGCGACCTGGGCGCGCGCATGCGCGGCGAGTTCCATGGCGTGTTCGCCCGCATGCGCGACGACGCCAACGCCACCGCCGAACGGCTCGCCGGCATCGTCGGCCGCATCCAGGAAGCCAGCGGCAACATCCACACCGCCGCCAGCGAGATCGCGCAAGGCAACAGCGACCTGTCGCACCGCACCGAGCAGCAGGCCACCAGCCTGGAGCAGACCGCGGCGTCGATGGAAGAGCTGACCTCCACCGTCAAGCAGAACGCCGAACACGCGCGCCAGGCCAACCAGCTGGCGGTGGGCGCGGCGGCTGTCGCCTCGCAGGGCGGCGAGGTGGTCGCCCAGGTGGTGACCACGATGAGCGGCATCGAGACTTCGTCCAAGAAGATCGCCGACATCATCTCGGTGATCGACGGCATCGCCTTCCAGACCAATATCCTGGCGCTCAACGCCGCGGTGGAAGCCGCGCGCGCCGGCGAACAGGGCCGTGGCTTCGCGGTTGTCGCCAGCGAGGTGCGTACCCTCGCCCAGCGCTCGGCCAATGCCGCCAAGGAGATCAAGGGCCTGATCGACGAGTCGGTCGGCCGCGTCGCCCAGGGCTCGGTGCTGGTCAACCGCGCCGGCCAGACCATGCAGGAAATCGTGTCCTCGGTGCAGCGCGTCACCGACATCATCGGCGAGATCTCCGCCGCCTCGCAGGAGCAGTCGCAGGGCATCGAGCAGGTCAACCGCACCGTGACCCAGATGGACGAAACCACCCAGCAGAACGCTGCGCTGGTGGAAGAAGCCACCGCCGCGGCACGCTCGATGGAAGAGCAGTCGGCGCAGCTGAGCGATGCGGTCGCGGTGTTCCGGCTGGTCCAGGACACCACCGCCCGCAAGGCCGGCGTCTCCGCGCTTTCTGCGCTCCCGGCGCACCATGCCGCGGTTGCCGAACCCGCGCGGCGAAGCCACGCCCAGGCGGACGCGCAAGCCATCGCCGATGCGATCGATGCGCAATGGCAGACATCCTGACCCTGCAGAAAGACAATCGTTCAGGTCGGCGCCCCGCCCTGAGCCCAACGTCCCATCCATAACTGCCCAGCCGCGCCGATACAACATTCAGGCGAAGGCATAGAACGTTGCAACGCAGTCGAGTCCCTTTCCTTCATTCGCCTACCGCCACGTCGCGTCGTTCCAGGCAACGCCTCTCCGCAGAGGCGTTGCGCACTGGAGCGACATCGCCATCTCCGGTAACCAATGAGGTCAGCCATGAACTCGCTATTGCAACGCTACAACGTCGGACGCCGCCTGGCCGCGGCCTTCGGCCTGTTGATCCTGCTGTCCGTCCTGCTGGTCGCAGCGGGCCTGTCGTCGATGTCCAGCGCCCGCAAGCAGTTGGACGGCATCGTCAAGACGAACATGGAAAAGATCCGCCTGTCGTCGGAGATGCTGGACGCGAACTCGGGCATTGCCGTGGCCTTGCGCAACGCCACCATCGTCACCTCGCCCGAGGACAACCGCAAGGCGCTGGCCACCATCGCCGAGCAGCGCCAACGCTACAACGAAAGCCGCGACGCGCTGTATGCGACCGCGGCCAATGCCGAGGGCCAGAAGATTCGCGACACGATCAACGTGCGCCGCGAAAAGGCGCGCGTGCTGAACGATCGGGTCATGGCGCTTTCCGAGAGCAATCAGAACGCCCAGGCGCAGGCGCTGCTGATCAGCGAAGCCGGCCCGGCGATGGACAGCTGGCAGGACGCTATCCGCGCCAACGTCGCGATGCAGCGCAGGGTGAGCCAGCAGGCCTACGCTGCGGCCGTGACGGCGATGACGACCGGTCGCAACGCGTTGATCGCCGGCGGTATCGCGGTGGTGGTGATCAGCAGCCTGCTGGCCTGGCTGATCACCCGCAGCCTGACCCAGCCGCTGAGCCTGGCCACCCGCGTGGCCGAAAACATCGCTGCCGGCAAGCTGGACGACGAGATCCACAGCGACGCCCGCGACGAGACCGGCCGCCTGCTCGCCAGCATGAAGCGGATGCAGAGCCAGTTGCAGGCGGTGCTGACCGCGCAGCTGGAGATGGCCCGCCGCCACGACACCGGCCAGATCAGCTATCGCATGGATGCCGCGGCGTTCCCCGGCGAGTACGGGCGCATGGTCCACGACAGCAACGCTCTCGCTGCCTCGCACATCGCGGTGAAGCTGCGCCTGGCGCAGATCATGGGCCGCTATGCGATCGGCGACTTCAGCGAGGACATGGACCGCCTGCCCGGCGAAAAGGCGGTGCTGACCGAGACCATGGACACGGTCAAGCAGAATCTGACCGCGATGAACCGCGAGATCGGCCAGCTGGCCGGCGCCGCCGCGGCCGGCGATTTCAGCGTGCGCGGCGATGCGCAGCGCTTCCAGTACGACTTCCGCGCCATGGTCGATAGCCTCAACCAGTTGATGGCCACCGCCGACGGCAACCTCGACGCCCTGTCCAAGCTGCTGAAATCCATCGCCGCCGGCGACCTGACCGCACGCATGCACGGCGAGTTCCAGGGCGTGTTCGCGCGGATGCGCGACGACGCCAATGCCACCGCCGAGCAGCTGGCCGATATCGTCGGCCGGATCCAGACCGCGGCGGTCAGCATCAACGGTGCGGCCAGCGAGATCGCCGCCGGCAACGACGACCTGTCGCGGCGCACCGAACAGCAGGCGGCGAGCCTGGAGGAAACCGCCGCGTCGATGGAAGAACTGACTTCCACGGTGAAACAGAACGCCGAGCACGCGCGCCAGGCCAACCAGTTGGCGGTCGGCGCCGCGGCGGTGGCCTCGCAGGGTGGCGACGTGGTGAGCCAGGTGGTGAGCACGATGAGCGGCATCGAGACCTCCTCGAAGAAGATCGCCGACATCATCTCGGTCATCGACGGCATCGCCTTCCAGACCAACATCCTGGCCTTGAACGCCGCGGTGGAAGCGGCGCGCGCCGGCGAACAGGGCCGCGGTTTCGCGGTGGTCGCCAGCGAGGTGCGCACCCTCGCCCAGCGCTCGGCCGGTGCGGCCAAGGAGATCAAGGGATTGATCGACGAGTCGGTCACCCGCGTCGCCGAAGGCTCGGTGCTGGTCGACCAGGCTGGCCGCACGATGCAGGAAATCGTGGCCTCGGTGCAACGCGTCACCGACATCATGGGCGAGATCTCCGCCGCCTCGCAGGAACAATACGCGGGCATCGAACAGGTCAACCAGACCGTCACCCAGATGGACGAGACCACCCAGCAGAACGCCGCGCTGGTCGAGGAAGCCACTGCCGCGGCGCGCTCGATGGAAGAGCAGGCGGTGCAGCTGCGCAGCGCGGTCGCCGTGTTCAAGATCGACGCCACCGCCGCGTCGCACAAGCGCCCGGCCCCGGCTCCGGCCTCTGTCGCGGCCGTGGTCAAGGCACAGGTCGCCGCCGCGACGCGTGCGGTGCGCAACGCCCCCAAGCCGTCGGCCACCAGCAGCAACGACGCAAGCTGGCAGGAATTCTGAGCATTACGGTCGCCACGCCGCATGGCGTGGCGACCGCGCGTTCCTAGAAACGGTAGGCCCGGCCTGTCCTGAAAAGCATCGGCCTTGGAACATCCCGCCAGGTAGTTCATCGGCCGCGGCTTCCGCTCCGCAGCGCCGCTGTCCGGAGCCTGGCATCGCATTGGATGCGATCGCTCACCCATAGCGTCCATAGTTGCGAGCGATCAGCCTGGTGCGGCCCATCGGTCGCAGGCTCTAACACGGTCGGACATGGCCGCGCCCCTGGGACGCCACACAACGCCGGCGTGGCGTTACCTGCAACGATGCTCCGAAGAGACCGGCATCCCTCACATCGCTGCAATCGCACCGCTGAATGCACAGACCCACAGGCGTTGGCGAGCAGCACGCATTGCGATAAACCGAGGCATGAGAATCATTCTCGCGTCACGCGTAAACCCATGGGCTACGGGCGCCTCCAGCGATTCTGGGATCGCTATCGTGAACTGAACTTTTTTCCGATCGCGCCCTAAAGTCCGACCGGTCAATGCCGCTACAAGTCTCAGTATGGGAATTTGTCTAAAAAATACTACTAAAGTTTTAGCTTCTCCCTGTTAGGCGGTCGCTGCCCGACGCATCGACACCGCCCTGCGGCTAGGTGAACAGCACCAACGACTTCCACCTGTGTGTGCTTTCACGTCTGCCGGCTCCAGCGCCGCGTGGACCGCTCTCCCTGCCTGGCCCGCTGTCCCGCCGGCACCGCACCTACGTTCACAGTTCGATCGTCGTTCACCTGACCGGTACAGCCAAATGAAATCAAAAAATCTGACTATCTCCACGCAGCTCGCGCTCGGCTTCGGCGCCGTGGTGCTGGTCATGCTCATCGTCGGCGCCGTCAGCCTGAGCAGCCAATCCAAATTGAGCAAGGCGATGGAGATCAACGAGCATACCTACAAGGTGCTGGCGACCGGCGAAACGATGCAGGCGAACGCCCTGAATATCGAGACCGGCACGCGCGGCTACCTGCTGTCCGGCGACAAGAAGCATCTGCAGCCTTTCAACAATGGCCAGGCAGGATTCGAAAAGAGCTACGCCGAAGCCAAGCAGCTGACGGCGGACAACGCCGGGCAACAGCAACGCCTGGCCGGACTGGAAAAGGCCTACCAGCAGCTGCTGGCGGTCGAGAAGGACGCCATCGCACTGCGCGACACCGCCGCCAGTGCCGAGCAGGTCGTGCCCATGTTCCTGGAAGGCCGCGACCGCGCCGCGATGGCGGGCATCCGCTCGCTGCTCGGCGAGTTCTCCAACGAAGAGCGCACGCTGCTGATCAAGCGCGCCGCGGAGCTGGAGGCGGTGCGTGCCCGCGGCAAATGGTCGGTGCTGATCGGCAGCCTGATCGCGATCCTGGTCGCCGTGGGCATGGGCCTGATGATCCGCCGCCAGCTGCTCAAGCGCCTGGGCCAGGCCATCACGGTCGCCGACGCCATCGCTTCGGGCAAGCTCGACAACGCCATCGACACCCAGTCGCGCGACGAAACCGGCCGGCTGCTAATCAGCATGGACAAGATGCAGGGCCAGTTGCAGGCAGTCATGGCGGCGCAGACCGAGATGGCCAAGCGCCATGATGCCGGCCAGATCAGCTATCGCATGGACGCCAAGGCGTTCCCCGGCGAATACGGCCGCATGGTCCACGACAGCAACGAACTGGCCGCTTCGCACATCGCGGTCAAGATGCGCCTGGCGCAGATCATGGGCCGCTACGCGATCGGCGACTTCAACGACGACATGGACCGCCTGCCCGGCGAAAAAGCCGTGCTGACCGAAACCATGGACACGGTCAAGCAGAACCTGACCGCGATGAACCGCGAGATCGGTCAGCTGGCCACCGCTGCGGCCGCCGGCGACTTCAGCGTGCGCGGCGACGCGCAGCGCTTCCAGTACGACTTCCGCGCCATGGTCGACAGCCTCAACCAGCTGATGGCTACTGCCGACGGCAACCTGGAATCCTTGTCCACGCTGCTGCAGGCCATCGCTGCCGGCGACCTGACCGCGCGCATGAACGGCGAGTTCCAAGGCGTGTTCGCCAAGATGCGCGACGACGCCAACGCCACCTCGGAGCAACTGGCGGCCATCGTCGGCCGCATCCAGACCGCCGCACTGAGCATCAACAGCGCCTCCAGCGAGATCGCCACCGGCAACGACGACCTGTCGCGCCGCACCGAGCAGCAGGCGGCGAGCCTGGAAGAAACCGCCGCCTCGATGGAAGAGCTGACCTCCACCGTCAAGCAGAACGCCGAACACGCGCGTCAGGCCAACCAGCTCGCGGTCGGCGCGGCCTCGGTGGCTTCGCAGGGTGGCGAGGTGGTCGGCCAGGTGGTGACCACGATGAGCGGCATCGAGACCTCCTCGAAGAAGATCGCCGACATCATCTCGGTCATCGACGGCATCGCCTTCCAGACCAATATCCTGGCCTTGAATGCCGCGGTGGAAGCGGCGCGTGCCGGCGAACAGGGCCGCGGCTTCGCGGTCGTCGCCAGCGAGGTGCGTACCCTCGCCCAGCGCTCGGCCAATGCGGCCAAAGAAATCAAGAGCCTGATCGACGACTCGGTGAGTCAGGTGTCCAACGGCTCGGCGCTGGTGCGCCAGGCGGGCCAGACCATGACCGAGATCGTGTCCTCGGTGCAGCGCGTCACCGACATCATGGGCGAGATTTCGGCCGCCTCGCAGGAACAGTACGCCGGCATCGAGCAGGTCAACCAGACCGTCACCCAGATGGACGAGGCCACCCAGCAGAACGCCGCTCTGGTCGAGGAAGCCACCGCGGCCGCACGCTCGATGGAAGAGCAGGCACGCCAGCTCACCGAGACGGTCGCGGTGTTCAGGATCGACGATGCTCCCGTGAGCGCGAGCCGGCGCCAGGCGGCCAACGCACCGGCGGTGGTCGCCGTGGTCAAGGCGCAGGTGGCGGCGGCGACCCGCGCCGCGCGCAGCACTCCGCCCAAGCGCGTGGCCAGCACCGGCGGCGACACCAGCTGGCACGAGTTCTAAGCCAGCCGTCGCCAAGCCGACTCGGGCGTGGCGATCATGTTGAGGCGGCCGCAGCTTGGCCGCTTCTCCTCCGCGCAAACACACCGATCATGCGAATGCCGGCAGCCACGCTGCCGGTTGCCAATTGCGGGTTGCGGTTGCGGGCTAAAGCGGCTGCCGCGCCGGGCGGGCATTGCGCCAGTGGCGATAACGCAAGCACGCTGTAATGCCCCCATCACGCTCAGGCGACAAAGTCGATCGCCGGCTGGCGCGTACGTCGGCAACGCTTCAGCAATCCCGCAGGCGTGCCGCTAAAGCCTTACTTCCAAAACGTTACGCAGGCCGCCATCGCCATGGGACATCTTCCGACCGCGCTGGGACCGTCTGTCACGCTGCCATTGGCGGCCGTTCTGCAACGGCCGGCAGCGGATGCCCGACGCCTGCAGTCACGGACCGCCTGATCCGTCATCCACGATGACGCTCAGAGATTTTCCATGACCCCGTCCATCCATACAGCGTCCGACCATCCCCTTCCCTCCACCGGACCGCGCCGGCTGCTGCGTGGCTGGCACGATCTGGCCATCGCCAGGAAGCTCAGCATCATCGGCATCCTCGCCCTGCTCGGGCTGGTGATCCCGGTGTTGCTCTACCGCGACAAGCTCGACGAAAGCGTGGGCATCAGCCGCAACGAACTGCGCAGCTATGCACCACTGCACGAAATGTTGTCGCTGCTGGCTGCGCTGCAGGCGCAACGCGTCGAAACCGGCGCTGCCGCCGCAGCGTCGGCGCGGCGCGCGGACCGCGCCCTGACCGATCTGCAACGCAGCGTCGCCACGTTGCCCGGCTTCGAAAACAGTGCCAAGGCGCTGGCGCGCCTGCGCCAGGCGCTGACCGACGCGCAGGGCGACAGCGGCGCTGTCGCCGAGCAGGCTTCTGCCGCATTGGATGCGATGCGCGACGACAGCCAACTGGTCTATACCCCCTATGTGGAGAGCTACCACCTGGTCGTGGCCAGCCTGATCTACGGCCCCGATACCAGCGAGGCACTGACGCGCCTGGACGCGGCCGCCGATCCGTCCCAGGCCGCTGCGCAGACACCGGTGCTGCGCGAGCAGATCGCGCAGATCGCGCGCAACCATGCCAGGCTGCGCAACGAACTGGAAAAAGCGATCGGCCTGCTAGAGCAAGCGGATCCAGCGCTGGCCCAGGCCGTCGCCGGCGAGGCGGGCCGCGCCGACCAGGCCTTGCTGCAACTGTCCGCCGCGTTGGACAGCGGCGCGCCCGATGCCGACCGGCACTGGAACCGTGCGCTTGACGATTGGGGCCAGGCGCTGCAATCGCTGAGCACGACCTCGCTGCAAGCCCTGCAGCGCCAGTCGGCGCGGCACCTGGCGGACGCACGCAGCGCGATGTGGCGGACGATCGCCGGACTGAGCCTGCTGACACTGCTGATCATGGCCTTGTGTGTGCATACCCTGTCGGCATTGACCCGCAACGTACGCCGTGCCGCCGACGCCGCCGCGCAGATTGCGCAGGGGCGCCTGGACACCGCGATCGTGGTGTCCAGCCGCGACGAAAGCGGCCAATTGCTGGAAAACATGCGACAGATGCAGCAGCAGCTGCAGCATGTGCTGTCGGCGCAGGTCGAGATGGCGCAGCGCCACGAGGCTGGCCAGATCAGCTACCGCATGGACGAAAGCGCTTTTCCCGGCGAGTACGGGCGCATGATCCGCGACAGCAATGCGCTGGCCGCGGCGCATATCGCGGTCACGCTGCGTCTGGCGCAAATCGTAGGTCGGTACGCGATCGGCGACCTCAGCGAGGACATGGACCGACTGCCCGGCGAAAAAGCCGTGCTGGCCGAAACCATGGACACCGTCAAGCAGAACCTGACCGCGATGAACCGCGAGATCGGCCAGTTGGCCACCGCCGCGGCCGCCGGCGACTTCAGCGTGCGCGGCGACGCGCAGCGCTTCCAGTACGACTTCCGCGCCATGGTCGACAGCCTCAACCAACTGATGGCCACCGCCGACGGCAACCTCGACGCGCTGTCCAAGCTGCTGCAGGCCATCGCCGCCGGCGACCTGACCGCACGCATGCGCGGCGAGTTCCATGGCGTGTTCGCGACCATGCGCGACGACGCCAATGCCACCACCGCGCAACTGGCCGACATCGTCGGCCGCATCCAGACCGCGGCAGTCAGCATCAATGCCGCGTCCAGCGAGATCGCCACCGGCAACGACGACCTGTCGCGGCGCACCGAGCAGCAGGCGGCGAGCCTGGAAGAAACCGCTGCCTCGATGGAGGAACTGACCTCCACGGTGAAGCAGAATGCCGAACACGCGCGCCAGGCCAACCAGCTGGCGGTCGGCGCCGCGGCGGTTGCTTCGCAAGGCGGCGACGTGGTCAGCCAGGTGGTGACCACGATGAGCGGCATCGAAACCTCGTCGAAGAAGATCGCCGACATCATCAGCGTGATCGACGGCATCGCCTTCCAGACCAACATCCTGGCGCTCAACGCCGCGGTGGAAGCGGCACGCGCCGGCGAACAGGGCCGCGGTTTCGCGGTCGTCGCCAGCGAGGTACGTACCCTCGCCCAGCGCTCGGCCGGCGCGGCCAAGGAGATCAAGGGCCTGATTGACGAGTCGGTCACCCGGGTCAGCGAAGGCTCGGTGCTGGTCGGCCAGGCCGGCCAGACCATGCAGGAGATCGTGTCCTCGGTGCAGCGCGTCACCGACATCATGGGTGAGATCTCGGCCGCCTCGCAGGAACAGTACGCCGGCATCGAGCAGGTCAACCAGACCGTCACCCAGATGGACGAGGCCACCCAGCAGAACGCCGCCCTGGTCGAGGAAGCCACCGCCGCCGCGCGCTCGATGGAAGAACAGGCCGGGCAGCTCACCGAAACCGTCGCCCTGTTCAAGATCGATGCCGCCCCTGCCGCGCCGTCGCAGCGGCCCCGCCCCGCCCCGCTGTCCAAGGCGCCGGCGAGCGCACCGGCAGCGGCGACCAAGCGCAAGCCGCAGCCGGCGCGCGCCGGCCACGGTGGCGGGGCCGTGGCCGAGTCGCAGTGGCACGAGTTCTGACGGCGCCATGCCAGTACGCTGACCAGCATCGGCCGCGGAGCATTTCGCGGCCGATGTCGTTTTCGCCAACGCCGGCAACCGCGGTGGGCGGACCGGACGCAATGGCATAGCGCCAACGCCGGTCACGGCCTCCGGCATGGAATCGGAGATCCCCGCGCATAGCGGCACCTGCAGGCTGCCGCTCCGCCCAAGCTGCGCGCAAATCTGGGCGCTGCACCGGCATCGAATGCATACATCCAGGGCACGACCGACTCTCTTCGACCCTGTCGCTAATCGCCATGAGATTCCTCGCGTTACCTTACGCTTATGTGCAGGCAGGTAACGCATTTGCCTCGAAAGCGTCACCGATCCTAAAGCCCCACCCCTTCCCGTCGATAACGTGAAGAGCCGGTGAATGTCGGCGCATCGCCTGCCCGAATGCCATGTACGACGACGCCACCACCGCCGGAGGAAATTCTCCCCGTTCATCGTCCCTCCCCGTCGGTGCGGTGTTGCTCGCCTTGTGGGCGGCGTGGGCGGCGGCCAGCCTGGCGTTCCTCGGCAAGCCGCCGGCCACCGCCAGCGCCGAGGATATCCGCCGGCAATTGCAGGCATTCGTGTCCTCCATGCCGCCGCGCGGCCAGGCCGTGGCGTTCCAGTTGCGCGTGGCCGGATGCGGCTGCAAGCCGCGCGCACTGGCGTCTGCGCCGCCCGGCCTGCTCAGTATCGACCTGAGCGACAGGCCAGCACCCAAGGCTTTGCCGTATGCGCTGATCGTGTTCGGCGCCGACGACCGCCTGGTCTACGCCGGACCGTCGCAAATCGAAGGCTGCGGCGACGCCATCCCCGCCGCCTCGCTGGTCCCGCGTCTGCTCGCGGCCGGCGATGCGTCGCCGCTGGTCCTCTTTACCCACTGTGCATGCCCCAAGGAATTATCCGCATGAGCGCATCGAACACCCAGGGAAGCTTCCTCGTAGGCAACGAGCGCTACGTGTATCTGCAAAAACTGGCCGCGGAGGCCGACCGGCTGTTCCTGGCGGTGGCCGCGTTCGTCGGCATCGTCAGCCTGGCCGTCGCCTGGCGCCAGGGCGTATGGACGCCGTGGCTGGCGGTGACGCTGCCGACCCTGGCGGTCATCGCCCTGCAGGTGAAGCTCTACCCCGGCACGTTGCTGAGCCGCTGCACCGTGGCGCTGGGCTTGATGGTGCTGGCGGCGGTGCTGATCCAGCAGGCCGGCGGCATGACCGAGGTCCATTTCGGCGTGATCGTGCTGATCGCCTTGCTGCTGTACTACCGCGACTGGCGGCCGATCGTGGTCGCCTCCGCGGCCATCGCCGTCCACCACCTGCTGTTCTTCTGGCTGCAGCATCGCGGCCTGCCGCTGCGTGCGTTCGCGGCCGGCACAGGGATCAACATCCTGGCCATGCACGCGGGCTATGTGGTGGCCGAAGCCGGCGTCCTGGTGGCGATGGCCGTGCAGATGCGCAGGCAACTGCTGGACGTCGGCCACGACCCGCGCGACCTGTCGCTGCTGGCGCGCGCCATCGCCCGCCAGCAACCGCTGCCGGCCTCGATCCGCGGCCTGACCCTGCCGGAAGGCTCGATCGCCCATACCCTGGTGGTGGCCAGCGAGCAGCTGCTGAGCAGCCGCGAACAGGACGTGGAGGCCCAGCGCGAGAACCTGCGCATCCGCAGCGCGCTGGAGAACGTCACCGCCAACGTGATGATCGCCGATGCCGAGCGCAACATCGTCTACGTCAACAAGCCGCTGTCGCGCATGCTGCTGGCCGCGCAGGACGACCTGCGCCGCGATCTTCCCAGTTTCGATGCCAACGACCTGCTGACGCGCAACATCGACATCTTCCACAAACGGCCCGAGCACCAGGCCAAGCTGCTGGCGTCATTGCAGCAGACCCACACCGCGCAGATCCGGGTGGGCGGGCGCACCATGCGCCTGATCGTCAACCCGGTGCTCGACGGCGACGGCAACCGCCTCGGCTTCGTCGTGGAATGGGCCGACCGCACCGCCGAAGTGGCGGTGGAAGAGGAAATCGCCGGCATCGTGCGCAGTGCGGTCGCCGGCGACCTCGACGGCCGCGTGCGCCTGGACGACAAGCACGGCTTCCTGTTGCTGCTGGCCGAACAGATCAATGCCTTGCTGGAAGCCAGTTCCTCCGGCCTGGCGCATATCCAGCACATGCTGCAGGCGCTGGCCGAGGGCAACCTGTCCACCCGCATCGACGCCGACCTGCAGGGCGTCTACGCCGGCATGAAGGAACACGCCAACACCACCGCCGAACAACTGGCGACGATCGTGCGCCAGATCCAGGGCGCCTCGGATGCGATCAATACCGCCGCCGGCGAGATCGCCGCCGGCAACGACGACCTGTCGCGCCGCACCGAACAACAGGCCGCCAGCCTGGAAGAGACCGCCGCCTCGATGGAGGAACTGACCTCCACCGTGAAGCAGAACGCCGAACATGCGCGCCAGGCCAACCAGCTGGCGGTCGGCGCGGCGGCTGTCGCCTCGCAGG
Source organism: Xanthomonas sp. CFBP 8443 (assembly GCF_025666195.1). Taxonomy (NCBI): domain Bacteria; kingdom Pseudomonadati; phylum Pseudomonadota; class Gammaproteobacteria; order Lysobacterales; family Lysobacteraceae; genus Xanthomonas; species Xanthomonas sp. CFBP 8443. Next base: position 2,415,949 of record NZ_CP102592.1, on the reverse strand, counting down.
GCGGTCAGGTGGTCGCCCAGGTGGTGACCACGATGAGCGGCATCGAAACCTCGTCGAAGAAGATCGCCGACATCATCAGCGTGATCGACGGCATCGCCTTCCAGACCAATATCCTGGCGCTCAACGCCGCGGTGGAAGCGGCGCGTGCCGGCGAACAGGGCCGCGGCTTCGCAGTCGTCGCCAGCGAGGTACGCACCCTGGCCCAGCGCTCGGCCGGCGCGGCCAAGGAAATCAAGGGCCTGATCGACGAGTCGGTCGGCCGTGTCGCCGAAGGCTCGGCGCTGGTCGACCAGGCCGGCCGCACCATGCAGGAGATCGTGTCCTCGGTGCAGCGCGTCACCGACATCATGGGCGAGATCTCCGCCGCCTCGCAGGAGCAGTCCGCCGGCATCGAGCAGGTCAACCAGACCGTGACCCAGATGGACGAGGCCACCCAGCAGAACGCGGCCCTGGTCGAGGAAGCCACCGCCAACGCCCGCACGATGGAAGGCCAGGCCGGCGAGCTGGCGCGGGCGGTCGCCTCGTTCACCCTGGAGCGGCATCCGCAGGGCGGCGCGGGCGGCAACGTCGCCACATTACATCCAGGCTACAAAAAAGCCGGACACGGCCGATAGGATCGTGGGACGGGGCGAAAACGCATCGTTCCATCCCATTCCATCCTCCTCATTGCCCACTATGGCCGAAGGCATTCCCAGCGACTCCACCACGCCGTCTCCGCACGAGGCGACGGAACAGGACGACCGCTTCCTGCTGACCAACGCGCGGCAGATCCGGCAGTTGCTGCAATCGCTGATCAACCAGCGCTCGCAGGTCAGCGCGCATCCGGGCGGCCGCGACCACGCGTTCTCGACCGCGTTGCTGGAAGTGGACGAGCACTCCTTGCTGCTGGACCTGAGCGTCAACGAAGCCAACAACCGCCTGACCGAGCAGGCCGAGTACCTGCTGTGTTTCGCGCAGCTGGACAAGGTCCGCCTGCGCTTCCGCATCGCCGACCTGGAACTGGTCCGCAGCGACGAGGTTTCCGGCTTCCGCGCGCCGTTGCCCGACGCGCTGTACTACCTGCAGCGCCGCGAGCATTTCCGCCTGGAGACGCCGATCACCGAATCGCCGATGTGCGTCCTGCGGCTGAACGATGCCAGCCCGCCGGCCGAGCTGGTGCTGCGGATCATCGACATCAGCGCCGGTGGCGTGGCGGTGGCGCTGTTGCCCGGCCAGCCATTGCCGCAGAGCCAGCAGAGCTACCCGCACTGCGTGCTGCAACTGCCCGACGCCGATGCGATCCCGCTGACCCTGCAGGTGTGCAACATGCATCCGCACAAGCTGGCCAACGGCCAGGACACGCTGCGGGTGGGACTGCGCTTCGCCGACCTGCCGCGCGGCGCCGATGCGGCGATCCAGCGCTACATCTTCCGCATCGAACGCCAGCGCAGCGCCCGCAAGAGCGGCGTGCTGTCCTGAGGAGCGCTTCGACCTCGCCCTGACCGCACCCGGCACCCCCTGTAGGAGCGGCTTCAGCCGCGACCGGACAGTACCGGTAAGGCTCGGTCGCGGCTGCAGCCGCTCCTACAGGCCATGTCGTCCGCATCGAACACCCAGGCCGTCGGGCCGGTTGCAGCACCACTAAAGTTCCGCCCCGCCACGCCGATCTAGTGCAAGAGCCGCATTTCCGCTTCCCGCCATCCCTCCGCAATTCCGTGCGCACCAGGAGCACACGATGAACGACAAGAACACCTCCGCCTCCGGTGCCACCGGCGGCGAATTCCTCAGCTTCACCCTCGGCGAAGAGCACTACGGCGTCGATATCCTGAAAGTGCAGGAAATCCGCGGTTACGACTCGGTCACCCGGGTGCCGGACGCTCCGGAATACATCAAGGGCGTGATCAACCTGCGCGGCACCATCGTGCCGGTGATCGACCTGCGCCTGAAGCTGCGCCTGAAGGAAGCGCGCTACGACGCCTTCACCGTGATGATCGTGCTCAATGTCGAGGACCGCGTGGTCGGCATCGTCGTGGACAGCGTCTCCGACGTGATCCCGCTGAACGAGGAGCAGATCCGGCCGACGCCCGAGTTCGGCGCCGCGGTGGACACCCGCTTCATCTCCGGCATCGGCACCCAGGACGACAAGATGCTGATCCTGCTGGACATCGAGACGCTGCTGGACAGCGCCGACCTGAGCCAGCAGGCGCACGTCGACGAAGCCGCCTGAGCCTCCGCCGCCGCACTGCACGCACTTCCCTGACCCGCCGCTCACCGGCGGGTTTTTTTTCGGAAATGCGAACTGCTTATCACTTGCAACGATCAAGTTCGTCGTTACCACGCCGATAGCTGATACGTGGCCCGACGCAGCACCGGGCCGACCCATTTGCCCACCCTAAAGGAGTTGTCCCCCATGAAGCCGAACTTCCCCCTGCTGCTGGTCCTGCTGCTTGCCGCCAGCCCGAGCGCCTTCGCCCAATCGCAGCAGATGATCCCGCCGGAGATGGCGTCGCGCTTCGTCGGCAAGGACGGCATGGTCTGCGGCAAGGTCGAAAAGGCCAAGTACGCGCAGAACTCCGAAGGCGAGCCGACCTTCCTGTACATGGGCGGCATGTTCCCGCGCCACACCTTCTCCGCGCGCATCGCCGGCGCCGACCGCGGCAAGTTCGGCTTCGCGCCGGAGAGCCTGGAAGGCAAGGACGTGTGCGTGATCGGCAAGATCGAACGCGACAGCTCGCGCGCCGAGATCCAGGTCAGCGCGCCGTCCAGCCTGAAGCTGGCCACGATCAAGTAAGACGAAGCGTCGCCACGCCGGAGCCCATGCGCTTCGGCATGGCGGCGCTTTTGTTTTTCTGGTGATTCGCCGCCGTCGTCGAACCAAGGGGAAATGCGTTCATGCAGTGGATAAAGAATCTGAACCTGATGCCGAAGCTGATGCTGGCATTCGGCCTGGTGCTGGCATTGATGGTCATTCAGGGGCTGGCCGCGTATTCGGGCCTGAATTCGCTCGATGCCGTCACCAACACCCTCTCCAACCGGACCATACCCAGCGTCCGCGCCGGCGGGGACATCCGCGGCATCCTGGGCGAGTACCGCAGCGCGGCCTACCAGAGCCTGATTCGCAGCAGCGACACGGTCAAGAAGGAAGCGGAAACGCGCAAGGTCGTGCTGAACAAGCAGATGGACGAGATCATCGCCAAGTATCCAGCGATGATCAGCACCCCCCAGGAACGGAAGATCTACGAGCGCACCGTCGCCGACTGGAAGAAGGCGCTGGCCTCCTACAAGTCCGTCGACGAGATGGTGCAGCTGGACCTGGGTGACGATGCGATCGACACCTTCACCGGCGAGACCCGGACCCTGCACAACAAGGTCGTGGACGACGTGATCGCATTGATCGCGCAGAACAATCTCCAGGCCGAGGCCGCCGCGAAGGCTGCCACCAGCACCTACACCAAGGCATCGGCCACACTGGTGGTGTGCCTGTTGATCGGCATCGCCGGTGCGGTCGGCATGGCCTGGCTGTTCGGGCGCATGCTGCGTAACAACGTGGGCAGTGCGGTCAAGGTCGCCACCGAAGTCGCCAGCGGCAAACTCGATGGCCATATCGACGCCAGCGGCCAGGACGAGATCGGCGAACTGATGCAGGCGCTCAAGCGCATGCAGCAGGACCTGCGCGAGCGCACCGAGCGCGACGCGGCGGTGGCCGCCGAGAACCTGCGCATCCGCACCGCGCTGGACAACTCCTCCACCGGCATGTTCATCGCCGACCTGGACTACAACATCGTCTACGCGAACCCGTCGATGCAGGGCATCGTCGACAAGTACGCCGACGAGATCCACAACGTCGCCCCCGCCTTCGACTCGAGCATGCCGCTGGTCGGCTCCTCGCTGACGGTGCTGGAGCACGGCAATCTGATCGACACCCGCACCGTGGCCGCGATCGAGAAACAGGGCACCGCCGAACGCGAGATGGCGTACGGCCATGCGCGCATCGCGCAGATCATCTCCAGCATCCGCGACGCGCACGGCAGCCATGTCGGGTTCGTCTGCGAATCGCGCGACCGCACCGTCGAGGCCCAGGTCGAAGAGGAAGTGGCCAGGATCGTGCAGGCCGCCGCCGACGGCGACCTGTCCGGCCGCGTGGCCACCGACGGCAAGCAGGGCTTCTTCCTGCAGCTGGCGCAGCAGCTCAACGGCCTGTTGCAGGCCAACGGCGACAGCATCGGCGAAGTCTCCAAGCTGCTGACCGCGCTGTCGCAAGGCGACCTGACCGCGCGCATGCACGGCGAGTTCCACGGCGTGTTCGCGACCATGCGCGACGACGCCAACGCCACCGCCGAGCAACTGGCCGGCATCGTCGGCCGCATCCAGACCGCCGCAGTCTCGATCAATGCCGCCGCCGGCGAAATCGCCGCCGGCAACGACGACCTGTCGCGGCGCACCGAGCAGCAGGCCGCCAACCTGGAAGAGACCGCCGCGTCGATGGAGGAGCTGACCTCCACGGTCAAGCAGAACGCCGAACACGCACGCCAGGCCAACCAGCTCGCGGTCGGCGCCGCCGCCGTCGCCTCGCAGGGCGGCGAGGTGGTCGGCAAGGTGGTGACCACGATGAGCGGCATCGAGACCTCCTCGAAGAAGATCGCCGACATCATCAGCGTGATCGACGGCATCGCCTTCCAGACCAACATCCTGGCCTTGAATGCTGCCGTGGAAGCGGCGCGTGCCGGCGAGCAGGGCCGCGGCTTCGCGGTGGTCGCCAGCGAGGTGCGCACCCTCGCCCAGCGCTCGGCCAACGCCGCCAAGGAGATCAAGGGCCTGATCGATGCGTCGGTCGGCCAGGTCGCCAACGGCTCGGCGCTGGTGCGCCAGGCGGGCCAGACCATGCAGGAGATCGTGTCCTCGGTGCAGCGCGTCACCGACATCATGAGCGAAATCGCCGCGGCCTCGCAGGAACAGTCGGCCGGCATCGAGCAGGTCAACCAGACCGTCACCCAGATGGACGAAACCACCCAGCAGAACGCCGCGCTGGTGGAAGAAGCCACCGCGGCGGCGCGCTCGATGGAAGAGCAGGCAGGACAGCTGACCGAGGCGGTCTCGATCTTCCGCCTGGAGCAGTCTGCGCTCAGCGCACCGGTGGCCAAGCAGGCGCCGGCGCAGGTGCATCCGATCCGCCCGGCGGCGAAAAAGCCGGTCGCGGTGGCATCGAGCAAGCCGGCTCCGGCCGCGCGCAGCAAGAAGTCCGAGCCGGCCCTGGCCGATTCGGACTGGCAGGAGTTCTGAGGCGCCGGCCACGGCAGCTTCCGGCACTTCCCGATCCCCGGCCTCGCGCCGGGGATTTTTTTTGCGCAATGCATTGCCCGGTGATGGCTAGGTCCGTGCGTTCAGGACCGCGACGGCGCATGTCTCAACTTTGTGACATCTGCGCCGCTAAGACTTTCGAGACAATCCGAAGGCCTATTCCATGTCGTACACCTCGCTCGTTGCCCGCCTGTCGGATCTGCCGCTGCGCCGCAAGTTCGTCTGGCAGACCCTGCTGCTGGGCGGCGGCATCGTCCTGCTGGCGATCATCGCCGCGCGCATGCAGTACGTGGATATCCGCAACACCCGCGAGCAGGCGCTGAAGAGCCAGATCGAACTGGCGCTGGGCGTGGTGCAGGCCTATGCGGCCAAAGCCGAGGCCGGGCAGATGCCGCTGGCCGACGCGCAGCGCACCGCGCTAGCCACGCTCGAATCGATGCGCGCCCGCGACGGCGTGGACTATTTCTACGTGCACGACATGCGCCCGACCATGCTGATGCACCCGACCCGCCACGACCTGGTCGGCAAGGACCTCGGCGGCGTGCTGAGCGCCGACGGCAAGCCGATCTTCCGCCAGTTCGTCACCGCGGCGGCGGCCGGCGGCGGCTATGTGGACTATCTGTGGCCCAAGCCCGGCAACGAGGAGCCGGTCGAGAAGGTGTCCTACAACGCGCCGTTCAAGCCCTGGAACTGGGTCATCGGCACCGGCGTGTACATGGACGACGTGCAGGCGCAGGCGCTGCTGTTCACCGGCGTGATGACCGTGGCCGGCGGCGTGCTGGTGCTGATCACCTTCGGCATCAACTGGCTGATCGGCAGCTCGGTGCTGGTGCCGGTCGCGCGCACGCTGCAGGCGATCCGCGCGGTCTCCAGGGGCGACCTCAGCGTACGCATCGACAATCCCGGACGCGACGAGACCGGGCAGATGCTGCGCGCCACCGGCGAGATGATCCAGATGCTGGAGCGTTTCTCCAGCGAGACGGCGAAGATGGCGCTGCTGCATGCGGACAAGGACATGACGCATCGCATGCCGCAGGACTTCCCCGGCGTGTACGGCGAGCTGAGCCAGGGCATCAACACGATGATGTTCGAGCACCTGGATGCGATCGTCGATGCGATCGCGGTGCTCAACGAGTACGCCAACGGCGACCTGCGCCGCGACGCGCGGCGCCTGCCCGGCAGCCGCGCGGTGCTGCACGAATCGATGGACGCGGCCAAGGCCAGCCTGCTGGCGATCAACACCGAGATCAAGCGCCTGGCCGCGGCGGCCGCCGCCGGCGACTTCAGCGCCCGCGGCGATGCGGCGCACTTCCAGCACGACTTCCGGCTGATGGTGCAGGACCTCAACGCGATGATGGAGGTCAGCGACCGCAACCTGGGCCAGCTGTCCACCCTGCTGCAGGCCATCGCCGCCGGCGACCTAGGCGTGCGCATGCAGGGCGAGTTCAACGGCGTGTTCGCCAAGATGCGCGACGACGCCAACGCCACCGCCGATCAGCTCGCCGATATCGTCGGCCGCATCCAGACCGCGGCGCTGAGCATCAATACCGCGACCACCGAGATCGCCGCCGGCAACGACGACCTGTCGCGGCGTACCGAGCAGCAGGCGGCCAGCCTGGAAGAAACCGCTGCCTCGATGGAGGAACTGACCTCCACGGTGAAGCAGAACGCCGAGCATGCGCGCCAGGCCAACCAGCTGGCGGTCGGCGCCGCGGCGGTCGCCTCGCAGGGCGGCGATGTGGTGAGCCAGGTGGTGACCACGATGAGCGGCATCGAGACCTCCTCGAAGAAGATCGCCGACATCATCTCGGTGATCGACGGCATCGCCTTCCAGACCAACATCCTGGCGCTCAACGCCGCGGTGGAAGCGGCGCGTGCCGGCGAACAGGGCCGCGGCTTCGCCGTGGTCGCCAGCGAGGTGCGTACCCTCGCCCAGCGCTCCGCCGGCGCGGCCAAGGAGATCAAGGGCCTGATCGACGAGTCGGTGACCCGGGTCAGCGAAGGCTCGGTGCTGGTCGGCAAGGCTGGCCAGACCATGCAGGAGATCGTGTCCTCGGTGCAGCGCGTCACCGACATCATGGGCGAGATCTCCGCTGCCTCGCAGGAGCAGTCGGCCGGCATCGAGCAGGTCAACCAGACCGTCACCCAGATGGACGAGGCCACCCAGCAGAACGCCGCACTGGTCGAGGAAGCCAGCGCATCTGCACGGGCGCTGGAGGAAGAAGCCCGCCGGCTGGGCGACGCTGCGGCCGTATTCCGGCTCGGCGGCGCCCCAGGCTTGGCCGCGCCGGCACGTGCCGCGGCGACCGCACCTGCCCATGCCGCCTCGCGGCCTGCCCCGTCGCGGCCGGCCGCGGCCAAGCCGGCCCGGCCCGCCGTGCCGGCGGCGGCCTCGCATGCGACGGCCGAAACCGACTGGGCCACGTTCTGAATCGTGGCGGTTTCCCAAGGCCGGGAACCGCATTGGCATCCCAGTTGCAAGGAAGCACTGGACAGGACGGCTCAAGCGATGCGCTTGGCCGTCGATATCTGATCAACGACGCTGGAATGCAATGCACTGTTGCGCGCCTGTCGTCACCGTCGCCACTTCGGGAGCATGAGATGCCACGCTATACCGATCTGAAATCGTCCCTGCTCGCCTCGCTGCTGTGCGTCCTCGGCTGCGCCGTGATGATCGGCGTGGCGCAACTGGGCACCCGCTCGCTCGACGACTCGCGTGAACACCTGCTGCGCCTGCAGACCCGACAGGCGCCATCGGCCATGGCCCTGCGCGAACTGCGTGCGCACCTGGCGGAACTGCGGCTGTACCAGCTGTCCTTGGTCGCCGCGACCGGCAATGCCGCCGACGTGGCCGACTACGACCGGCGCATCGAGCAATCGCTGCGCGGTGCGCGCCGGCAGCTGGCGCTGTACACCGCCACCGTGCCGAGCGGCGAGGAGCGCCGCCACTTCGCCCAGGTCCAGACCGAGCTGGATGCCTACCTGCAAGTGCACCGGCAGCTCAGTGCGGCAGTGCATGCCGGCGACCGCGATCGCGCCAGACAGCTGTCCACGCAGCAGGCGCTGCCACTGCGTCGGGCACTGTTCGCCGATCTGCTGGAACTGGACCGCATCAACGCCCTGCACGCCTTGGACACGGACGCCGCGGCGCGCGCCTACGCCGCGCGCTAACTGGCCGCCGCACCAGCATCGTCACCATCTTCGACAACCGTCCGCACGGAAACGTCCATGAACTTCTTCAAGCAACTGAAAATCCGCGACAAGCTGATCTTCGCCTTCGCCGTGACCACGCTGCTGACCGTGATCCTGGGCGTCTTCACCTATTCGCGGACCACCTTGGCGATGTCCGAACTGCGACGCATCGAAGTCGACTGGGTGCCGGCGACCCAGGCGCTGGCCGAAGTCCGCGCGCAGCTGGGCGAGTTCCGCACCTACGAACTGGCGCAGATCGCGCGTGCCGGCGACCCGGAGGCGGTGGCCGACTATTTCAAGCGCATGCAGAAGGTGCGCACCGAAGTGGCGAAGAACCAGGCCATCATCGAGAAGGTGATGCTGGAACCCGAGCAGGTGAAGATGTATGCCGGCGTCAAGGAAAAGCTGGATGGCTACCTGCACGCCAACACCTTGATGGGCGACGCCTTGCGCGCCGGCGACGTGGCGGGCGCGCAGGCCGTTTCCGACAAGCAGTCGCGGCCGCTGCGGCGCGAGCTGTTCGAGCGGATCGTGGCGTTGACCGACTACAACATCGCGCAGCTGAACCGGGAAATGGAAGTCGCCAACCGGCAGCTGTCGCACACCAAGGTGCTGATCCTGGGCCTGCTCGGCCTGGCCGTCCTGGTCGCCTCCAGCGTCGGCTGGCTGATCTCGCGCAGCATCGCGCAACAGCTGAATGCCGCGCGGCAACTGTCGCAGGCCATCGCCCGTGGCGAGCTGGACAGCGCCGTGCGCACGCGCTCCAACGACGAGATCGGCCAGCTGATGGGCGACATGCTCGACATGCGCGGCCGCATCCGCGAGGTGATCGACGCGCAGAACCAGATGGCGCAGCGCCATGAACAGGGCACGATCAGCTATCGCATGGACGAGAGCGCGTTCCCCGGCGACTACGGGCAGATGGTCAAGGCCACCAACGACTTGGTCGCCTCGCACGTGGCGGTGAAACTGCGCCTGGTGCAGATCATCCAGCGCTATGCGATCGGCGACCTGGCCGAGGACATGGACCGCCTGCCCGGCGAGAAGGCGGTGCTGACCGATGCGATGGACACGGCCAAGGCCAACCTGATGGCGATGAACGTGCAGGTCAAGCAGCTGGCCGAAGCCGCCGCCGCCGGCGACTTCAGCGCCCGCGGCGACGCCACGCATTTCCAGTACGACTTCCGCGCGATGGTGCAGAACCTCAACGCGATGATGGAAGTCAGCGACCACACGCTCGGCGAACTGTCCCAGCTGCTGCAGGCCATCGCCGCCGGCGATCTGAGCGTGCGCATGCGCGGAGAGTTCAACGGCGTGTTCGCCAGGATGCGCGACGACGCCAATGCCACCGCCGAGCAGCTGGCCGGCATCGTCGGCCGCATCCAGACCGCAGCCGCCAGCATCAACGTCGCCTCGTCGGAAATCGCCGCCGGCAACGACGACCTGTCGCGGCGCACCGAACAGCAGGCGGCCAGCCTGGAAGAGACCGCCGCCTCGATGGAGGAACTGACCTCCACCGTGAAGCAGAACGCCGAGCACGCGCGCCAGGCCAACCAGCTCGCGGTCGGCGCCGCGGCGGTTGCTTCGCAGGGCGGCGACGTGGTGAGCCAGGTGGTGACCACGATGAGCGGCATCGAGACCTCGTCGAAGAAGATCGCCGACATCATCTCGGTCATCGACGGCATCGCGTTTCAGACCAACATCCTCGCGCTCAACGCCGCGGTGGAAGCCGCGCGTGCTGGCGAACAGGGCCGCGGTTTCGCTGTGGTCGCCAGCGAGGTGCGCACCCTCGCCCAGCGCTCGGCCGGCGCAGCCAAGGAGATCAAGGGCCTGATCGACGAGTCGGTCACCCGGGTCAGCGAAGGTTCGGTGCTGGTCGGCAAGGCCGGCCAGACCATGCAGGAGATCGTGTCCTCGGTGCAACGCGTCACCGACATCATGGGCGAGATCTCCGCTGCCTCGCAGGAACAGTCTGCCGGTATCGAGCAGGTCAACCAGACCGTGACCCAGATGGACGAGGCCACCCAGCAGAACGCTGCGCTGGTCGAGGAAGCCACCGCCGCCGCGCGCACGCTGCAGACCCAGGCCAACCAGCTCAGCGCCACCGTCGCCGAGTTCAAGCTGGATCCGCACGCCAGCGCGCCGGCGCCTGCCGCACCTGCCGCGCTGGCGGCACCGCTGCGGGCCAAGCCCAGGCCGGCGGCGCCCGCGCCGCGTCCTGTGCCGCGCCAGCGCAGCGCGGCGAGCGCCATTGCCGCCGAGGGCCAGTGGCAGGAGTTCTGATCCCGCGGCGGCGCAGGCCGCGGCTCCTTCCGGCGTCAATTTCGCTCGGCGCCGGCCGATAACCCGTTAGACCGATCACCGCTGCGAGCCATGGCCACTCCAACGTCCTCCCTGCCCCATCCCGGTTCCGACAATCGCGATTTCGAATTCAGCGATCGCGACTTCAAGCGGGTCTGCGACCTGATCTACCAGAAGGCGGGCATCGCGCTGGCGCCGGCCAAGCGCGACATGGTCTATGGCCGCCTGTCGCGGCGCCTGCGCACGCTGGGCCTGCGCTCGTTCCGCGAGTACCTGGACTGGCTGGAGCGCGACGGCGGCGACGAGTGGGAAGCCTTCACCAACGCGCTGACCACCAACCTGACCTCGTTCTTCCGCGAGCCGCACCACTTCGAGCGCCTGCGCGAGGAACTGCAGAAGCACGCCGCCTCGGCGCCGGTAAAGATCTGGTCCTGCGCCGCCTCCACCGGCGAGGAACCCTACTCGCTGGCGATCACCGCCTGCGAGGCGTTCGGCACGCTGACCCCGCCGGTGCGGATCCTGGCCACCGACGTGGATACCCAGGTGCTGGCCACCGCTTCGCGCGGCGTGTACGCGGTCGACCGCATCTCCAGCCTGGATCCGGCGCTCAAGCGCAAGTACTTCCAGCGCGGCAGCGGCGCCAACGAAGGCCAGTGCCGGGTGCTGCCGGCGCTGCGCGACCTGCTCGAGTTCCGCCAGTTGAACCTGCTGGAACCGCGCTACGACGTCAGCGGCCCGTACCTGGCGCTGTTCTGCCGCAACGTGATGATCTATTTCGACAAGCCGACCCAGCGCGGCATCCTGTCGCGGCTGATCCCGCACCTGGACGACGAAGGCATGCTCTACACCGGCCATTCGGAGAACTACCTGCATGCGGCCGACCTGATCCAGCCCTGCGGCCGCACCCTGTACCGACGCGCCGCCAAGGCACGCGCATGAGTGCCGCCACGATGGTCGCGGATCAGGTGATGCGCTACCACGACACCCGCTTCCAGACGGTCGCGGCCAAGCTGCTGCCGACCCAGTACCTGGTGGTGGACGACGACACCGCGCTGACCACCATCCTCGGCTCGTGCGTGGCCGCCTGCATCCGCGATCCGCTGCTGAAGATCGGCGGCATGAACCACTTCATGCTGCCCGACGGCCAGGCTGGCGACGGCGCGCCGGCGCGCTACGGCAGCTACGCGATGGAAGTGCTGATCAACGACCTGCTCAAGCGCGGCGCCAGCCGCGGCCGCCTAGAAGCCAAGGTGTTCGGCGGCGGCAACGTGCTCAGGGGCTTCACCAACAACCCGGTCGGTACCCGCAACGCCGAGTTCGTGCTGAACTACCTCAAGGCCGAACACATCCCAGTGCTGGCCGAAGACCTGCGCGGCATCCATCCGCGCAAGATCTGGTTTTTCCCCACCACCGGCCGCGTGGTCGTGCAGCGCCTGCCGCACGCGCACGAGGAAGCCGAAGTCGCCGCCGCCGAATCGGCGGTACGTGCCCGTCTCGCCAAAGCGCCGGTCACCGGCGCCGTGGAGTTGTTCGAATGACTGCAGAAAATCCTTGCCGCGTGCTGATCGTGGACGACTCGGCGGTCGTGCGGCAGATGCTGACCGAGATCCTGTCGCGCGCGCCCGGCATCGAGGTGGTCGGCTCGGCCGCCGATCCGATCCTGGCCCGCGAGAAGATCAAGCGGCTGAATCCGGACGTGATCACCCTGGACGTGGAAATGCCGCGCATGGACGGCCTGGCGTTCCTGGAAAACCTGATGCGGCTGCGGCCCACGCCGGTGGTGATGATCTCCTCGCTGACCGAACGCGGCGCCGACACCACGCTGCAGGCGCTGGCGCTGGGCGCGGTCGACTTCATCTCCAAGCCCAAGCTGGACGTGGCGCGCGGCCTGGAGGAATACGCCGAGGAAATCGTCGGCAAGGTCAAGGCCGCGGCCAAGGCCAAGGTCCGCGCGCTCGACCGCCCGGCCGCCGCGCCGCGGCCCGGCGGCAACGTGGTGCTGCCCAGCACCGCGTCCACGCTGAAGTTCCGCACCACCGACCGGCTGATCGCGATCGGCGCCTCCGCCGGCGGCACCGAGGCGCTGCGCGTGGTGCTGGAAGGCATGCCGGCCGACGCGCCGGCGGTGGTGATGACCCAGCATCTGCCCGCCGGCTTCAGCACCGCCTTCGCCGATCGTCTCAACCGGCACTCGGCGATGGCGGTGCGCGAAGCCAGCGAAGGCGAAGCGATCCTGCCCGGCCACGCCTACCTGCCGCCCGGCGGCAAGCACCTGCAGGTGGTCCGCGACGGGGCGCGCTGGCGCTGCAAGATCGATGACGGCCCGCCGGTCAACCGGCACAAGCCGGCGGTGGACGTGCTGTTCCAGTCGGTGGCGCGCAACGCCGGCGCCAACGCGATCGGCGCAGTACTGACCGGTATGGGCGACGACGGCGCGCGCGGCCTGCTGGAAATGCTGCAGGCCGGCGCCAGCACGCTGGTGCAGGACGAGGCCACCAGCGTAGTCTGGGGCATGCCCGGCACCGCGTTCCGGCTCGGCGCCGCACAGGAAGTGCTGCCGCTGGACCGCATCGCCGAGCGCCTGATCGCGTTGTCCAGCCAGGCGCGCTAGGCTCTGTCGACGCGACTGGGTGGGGCCACGCGTACCTGGACGTGCGGGCAAGCAACAACGAGGGGAACCTATGTCGATCAGCGAGTCAGCGATGACACCGTCCCATGCGCGTCCGCGTACGCCCCCTCGGCGTGCCGTGCGCGCCGCCCAGCCCGCCACACGTCGCGCGAGCGGGCGCTGACGCCATGCCGCACCAGCGCGGCCGCACACCGATCGCATCCAGCGGCGCCGGCGCGGCGTCGGTCCCGGGCGCGCTGGCCCTGTCCGAGCAGGCGCTGCTGAACTGCCTGCAGCAGGCGCCCGACGGCGTAGTGGTGATCGACGCCGACGCGCGCATCCTCGCCTTCAACCGCACGGCCGAAGCGCTGTGGGGCCTGTCCCAGGCCCAGGTGCTGGGGCGTTCGCTCGGCGAACTGGTGAGCAACGACACGCGGGTGGGCTTCCTGGCCCGCTGCCTGCAGCAAGGCACCCGCACGCCCGGCGACAGCCACGAACTGCAGTTGCCCGGCAACGACGGCATGCAGCGCTGGGTGGCGGTGAGCGCGACCACGGTGCCGCAGGAGCACGGGCCGCTGCACGTGGTGTTCGTGCGCGACATCAGCGCCGAACGCGGGCGCGACGCCAAGATGCGGCTGCTGTCGCTGGCGCTGGACCGCAGCGACAACGCGATCGTGGTCTGCGACCCGCAGCTGACCATCCTCTACGTCAACGCCGGCTTCGTGCAGATGTTCGGCTATGCCGCCGCCGACGTGCGCGGGCGCCTGCCGAGCAAGGTGCTGCCCGGCCCCGGCACCGACATGCAGGTGGTCCGGCAGATCCGCGAGCGCGTGGTCGGCGGCCAGGGCCACCAGGCCGATCTGCTGGTCTATCGCAAGGACGGCTCGCCGCTGTGGACCACGATCGTGGCCAATCCGATCGCCGACGAGGACGGCGGCATCCAGCATTACGTGCTGTCGTTCACCGACATCACCCACAGCAAGATGCACGAGATCCTGCACAAGAACGTGCTCGATGCGCTGGTCCGCGAACAGCCGCTGGTCGACGTGGCCGCGCTGATCTGCAACGAGGTCGAGCGCATCGCCCCGCAGGTGATCGCTTCGATCATCAGCGTCGATGGCGATGGACTGCTGCACCCGCTGGCCTCGCCGAGCCTGCCGACCTCGTTCAACGCGGCGGTCGAGGGCCTGCGCATCGGCCCCGCCGCCGGCGCCTGCGGCACCGCGATCTGGCGCGGCAAGCAGGTACTGGTGCACGACACCGGCACCGACCCGGTGTTCGCCGACCATCGTGCGCTGATGGCGCAGTTGGGCCTGCGCAGCTGCGTGGCCAGCCCGATCAAGTCCAGCGGCGGGCGCGTGCTCGGCAGCTTCGCGCTGTACTACCGCGAGGTATGCGAGCCGCCGGCCTGGCACCTGCGGCTGATCGAGCTGTGCCTGCACCTGTGCGCGCTGGCGCTGGAGCGCGAGCAGACCAAGGCGCGCGTGCACCAGCTGGCGTTCTACGATTCGTTGACCGGCCTGCCCAACCGGGTGATGTTCAGCGCCCGCGCCGAGCAGGCGCTGGCCGCCGCCGAGTACCACGAGTTTCCGGTGGCGATCCTGTTCGTCGACATCGACCGCTTCAAGCGGGTCAACGAGACCCAGGGCCACGCCTCCGGCGACGGCCTGCTGCGCGACATCGCCCGGCGCCTGGGCGAGACCCTGGGCGCGGCCGACCTGATCGGCCGCCAGGCCGGCGACGAGTTCGTGCTGATGCTGCCGCAATGCGGCGCCGAGCAGGCGGCCGGGGTGGCCGAGCGCCTGTTGCTGGCGCTGGCCGAGCCGCTGGTGGTCGGACATGTGACCCTGCACCCGGGCGCCAGCATCGGCGTGGCGATGTTCCCCGACGACGGCCGCGACATCGAGACCCTGCTGCGCCATGCCGACCTGGCCATGTACCGGGCCAAGAACGAAGGCGGCGGCAGCTTCCGCTTCTTCAGCGCCGACATGAACCGCATGGCGCAGGAACGCGTGGCGATGGAGACCGCGCTGCGCGAAGCGCTGCGCCGCGACCAGCTGCAACTGCACTACCAGCCGCAACTGCGCAGCCAGCCGCCGTACGCGCTGTACGGTGTGGAAGCGCTGTTGCGCTGGCAGCACCCGCACCTGGGCGACATCTCGCCGGGGCGCTTCGTGCCGATGGCCGAGGAATGCGGGCTGATCGACGAACTCGGCCACTGGGTGCTGCGCCAGGCCTGCCGGCAGATGGCCGACTGGCGCCTGCGCGGCGTGCCGGTGCCGCGCGTGGCGGTCAACCTGTCGGCCAGCAACTTCGCCGACGCGCAGTTGCCCGCGCGCGTGGCGCAGATGCTCAGCGCGCACGCGCTGGCGCCCAGCGACCTGGCGCTGGAGATGACCGAGAGCGTCATGCTGTCCAACGCACCGGCGGTGCTGGCCAATCTGCGTCAACTGCAAGCCAGCGGCGTGCGCCTGTCGCTGGACGATTTCGGCACCGGCTATTCCAGCCTCAGCCACCTGCACCAGTTGCCGGTCAACGAACTCAAGCTGGACATGAGCTTCGTGCGCGACCTGGAACACAGCGAAACCGCACGCGCGCTGACCACCTCGGTGCTGCGCATCGGCGAGAGCCTGCGCCTGCATACCGTCGCCGAAGGCGTCGAGACCGAGGCGCAGCGGGCGTTCCTGGCCGCGCTCGGCTGCGACGTGCTGCAGGGTTTCCTGTTCGCCCCGGCGTTGCCGGGAGCGACCCTGGAACGCTGGCTCGACGCGCACCTGGCCGGCGCAGGTGCGCAGACACCGCCGGCCGACTCCGGCGGCGCCACGCCATAGCGG
Source organism: Xanthomonas sp. CFBP 8443 (assembly GCF_025666195.1). NCBI lineage: Bacteria > Pseudomonadati > Pseudomonadota > Gammaproteobacteria > Lysobacterales > Lysobacteraceae > Xanthomonas > Xanthomonas sp. CFBP 8443. Next base: position 2,399,737 of record NZ_CP102592.1, on the reverse strand, counting down.
GTTGCGGCACAGATATTGCTTGATCCGGATCACTTTTTCATCGCTCTCGCGCAATGCCGATCCGCTTCCTGCTGTCGCTGCTGTTGCTGTCCGCCAGTGCCGCGCTCGCCGCGCAGACGCTGCGCCCTGCCTATCCCGAGGTCGTGCGCCGCTTCTCCACCGACGACGGCCTGCCGCAGAATTCGGTGAACGCGATCGTGCAGGATCGCGACGGCTTCCTGTGGCTTGGCACCTTCGGCGGACTGGCGCGCTTCGACGGCAGCGACTTCAGCGTCTACCGCAGCCTGGCCGACAGCGGCCCGTCCAGCGACCGGATCCTGCAGCTGTTCGAGGACGCGCGCGGCCAGCTGTGGATCGGCAGCGAGGACGCCGGGGTCAGCGTCTATCGCGACGGCCGCTTCCTGCGCCTGGACGTGTGCGGCGGCCGCTGCCTGATCCGACGCTTCGTCGCCGCCGCCGACCACAGCGTGTGGGTGCTGAGCAGCGCCGGCGCGTACCGGATCGACCCGCGCACGCTGCGCACCCTCGAACACCATCCGCAGGCGCTGGACATGGCTGCCGCGCTCGGTGGCGACGCGCAGCTCTATCTGGGTGGGCAAGGCCTGTGGCGGCTGCGCCGCGGGCAGCGCCAGGCGGTGCCGCTGCCGGCCGGGGAAACCCGGATCAATTCCCTTTTCAGCGAAGGCAGCGTGCTGTGGGTGGGCGCCGGCGGCGCCCTGCACCGCTACGACACGGTGCGCCGGCAATGGCTGCCGCAGCCGGCGCCGGTGCGCGGCGCGCAGGCGCTGGCCCGCGATGCGCAGCAACGCCTGTGGGCGCTGGATGTCGACGGCCGGGTGTTCCGCGACGACGACGATGGCGCCGGGCTGCGCCCGCTGGCGACCCCGGCGCTGCCGGCGGCGCACAGCCTGCTCAACGATCGCGACGGCAACCTGTGGCTGGGCAGCAACGCGCGCGGCCTGCTGCGCATCGCGCGCTCGCGCATCGGCCTGCTCAACGATCCGCAGCAGGGCATGGACCTGCCCGGCCTGCCGGTGATCGGCGACGGCAGCGGCGGCCTGTGGCTGGGCACCGTCTGCGGCGGCCTGCGGCACTGGGATGCGCCCAGCGGGCGCCTGCGCAGTTGGTCGCTGCAACGCACGCTCGGCAACGAGTGCGTGTGGTCGCTGCACCGCGACGAGGCCGGCGGACTGTGGATCGGCACAGTGGACGGCCGCGTCGGCTATCTGGCGCCGGACGCGCAGGACGACCGCGCGGCGCGCGACAGCGACGACTACCGCAGCCAGGCGCTGCGGCTGATCGCGCATTGGCCGGACCAGTTGCCGATCCGCGCCCTGTACCGTACCGCCAAGAACAAGCTGCTGGTCGCCAGCGGCCACGGCGTCTATGCCATCGCGGTCGGCGCTGGCGGCGAGACCGGCACGCCGCAGGCCATTCCCGGGCTGCCCGGCAGCGTCACCCTGATCCAGCCTGCGCAGCAGGGCGGGCTGTGGCTGGCCGGCGGCGAAGGCGTGGTGCGCTGGCGGCGGCAGCGGGTGGTGGAACGCTGGGGCACCGCCAACGGCCTGTCCAGCCGCTTCGTGCGCTCGCTGTACGAGCAGCCCGACGGTACCTTGTGGATCGGCACCTACGGCGGCGGGCTCAACCGCATCGCCGGCGGCCGCGTGCAGCGCTTCGATCGCGGCAGCGGCCTGTTCGACGACGTGGTCTCGTGCATGGTCGCCGACGCGCAGGGCGGGCTGTGGCTCAGCGGCAACCGCGGCATTTCGCTGCTGCCGCCGGAGCAACTGGCCAAGGCCGCCAGCGGCAGCCAGGAGCTGAGCGCGATCGGCTTTTCCGAAAGCGACGGCCTGGAGCCGGCCGAAACCAACGGCGGCGGCCAGCCGGCATGCCTGCGCGACAGCGCCGGTAAGCTGTGGTTCCCGCTGATTTCCGGCTTCGCCGAGATCGATCCGCTGGCGCTCGGCCGCCGCCGCGCGCAGGCGCCGCCGGTGCGCATCCAGTCGCTCGCCGTCGGCGGCCGCAGCGTGCCGCTGGCGACGGAACTGCGCCTGCCGCCGCACAGCCACGACATCGAAGTGGAGTTCACCGCGATCAACCTCAGCGCGCCGGAAAAGACCCGCTTCCGCTACCGCCTGACGCGTCCCGGGCAGGACCCGGCCTGGACCGACATCGGCGCACAGCGCAGCCTGCACTTCCCGCTGCTGCCGTGGGAGGACAGCACGCTGGAGATCATCGCGCGCAGCGACACCGGCGCCTGGTCGGCCGCGCCGGCAAGGCTGCGCTTCCGGCAGCCGTCGCCGTGGTACCTGTCGCCGCTGAGCTGGGGTGCGGCGGTGCTGTCGCTGGTTGCCGCGCTGCTGCTCGGCTGGCGCGTCCACGGCTACCGGCTGCGCCGTCACCGCGACCTGCTGGCGCGACTGGTGCGCACGCGCACCCACGAACTGGAGCAGGCCAACCGCCGCCTCGCCGACCAGGCGCAGCGCGATCCGGTCACCGGCATCGCCAACCACCGCCATTTCGTCGAAAGCCAGCAGCGCTTGTGGGAGCAGATGCAGGCGCAGCAGCGGCCGTTGTCGCTGCTGATGATCGACATCGACGAGTTCAAGCGCTTCAACGACCACTACGGCCATCTGGCCGGCGACGACTGCCTGCGCACGGTCGCCCTGGCGATGGCGGCGCAACTGCGCGAGGACGGCGTGCTGGCGCGCTACGGCGGCGAGGAATTCGTGGCGCTGCTGCCCGGCTGCGATACCGCCGCCGCGCTCGCCGTCGGCGAACGCCTGCGCCAGGCGGTACTGGACTGCGCGGTGCTGCACGCACCGGACGCCAGCCATCGGCTGGTGACCGTCAGCGTCGGCTGCGCCAGCAAATGGCCGAGCGCCAACCTGTCGAGCACGCGCCTGACCGACCGCGCCGACCAGGCCCTGTACCGGGCCAAGGAAAACGGCCGCAACCGGGTGGAAGCCGCCTGAGTGGCTTTGTACTAGCGAACAAGTGTTGATGTCGCCAAGCATCCTGCGGGGCGGTTTCAGGCGCAGCGGAGACTCGCCAGATTGGTGCAGTCGGGACTGAAGTCCCTCCCACAACTGCCGCCACGCTGCCGTCCTGCGCTGGCGAACCCTCGCGCCACCAAGCTCTCCCTCCCCTGTAGGAGCGACTTCAGTCGCGACAGACGCCGCGGAGAACTGGAATTGGTGCAGCCGGCGTTGAGCTCTGCCCACACACACGCCGGCACGTCGCCGTCCTGCGTTGGCGAACCATCGCCTCGCCAAGCTTCCCTGTGGGAGCGACTTCAGTCGCGACGAACGAAGCGGCGCGACTTGCCGCGCCAGGATCGCGTCAGGACCGACGATCCGCCGCACAGACGTCCGCAAGCGCACGCGCGCGCTTGCACGGACCGTTCTGCACGACCCCGGACCAACCAAACCCACCCGCGACCGGCCAGAACGCACATCGCGGCGGCACAGCGCCACCGGCGCACGCCGCAAACGAAAAAGCCCGGCATCGCCGGGCTTTTTCGTTACAGCGCTCGACCGCCAGGATCAGGCGGCGACCGTATCGGCCACGTCCTGGTATTCCTGGATCTGGTCGAAGTTCATGTAGCGGTAGATCTGCTCGCCGCTGGTCTTGATCACGCCCACGTCGGCCATGTACTCGTCCTTGGTCGGGATGCGGCCCAGGCGCGAACAGATCGCCGCCAGTTCCGCCGAGCCCAAATAGACGTTGGTGTTGCGGCCCAGCCGGTTGGGGAAGTTGCGGGTGGAGGTGGAGAACACCGTGGCGCCCTCGCGCGCCTGCGCCTGGTTGCCCATGCACAGCGAGCAGCCCGGCATCTCCATGCGCGCGCCGGCCGCGCCGAAGGTGCCGTAGTGGCCTTCCTTGGTCAGCTCGGAGGCGTCCATCTTGGTCGGCGGCGCGACCCACAGGCGGGTCGGGATGTCGCGCTTGCCTTCCAGCAGCTTGGCCGCGGCGCGGAAGTGGCCGATGTTGGTCATGCACGAGCCGATGAACACTTCGTCGATCGCCGCGCCGGCGACTTCGGACAGCGTCTTGACGTCGTCCGGATCGTTCGGGCACGCCACGATCGGCTCGTGGATGTCGGCCAGGTCGATCTCGATCACCGCGGCGTACTCGGCATCGGCATCGGGCTCGAGCAGCTGCGGATCGGCCAGCCACTCTTCCATCTTCTTGATGCGGCGGCCCAGGGTGCGCGCATCGGCGTAGCCTTCGGCGATCATCCAGCGCAGCAGGGTGATGTTGCTGGTGAGGTACTCGACGATCGGTTCCTTGTTCAGGCGCACGCTGCAGCCGGCGGCGGAGCGCTCGGCCGAGGCGTCGGACAGTTCGAACGCCTGCTCCACCTTCAAGTTCGGCAAGCCTTCGATCTCCAGGATGCGGCCGGAGAAGATGTTCTTCTTGCCCTGCTTGGCGACGGTCAGCAGGCCGTCCTTGATCGCGTACAGCGGGATCGCGTTGACCAGATCGCGCAGGGTCACGCCCGGCTGCATCTCGCCCTTGAAGCGCACCAGCACGCTCTCCGGCATGTCCAGCGGCATCACGCCGGTGGCCGCGGCGAAGGCGACCAGGCCGGAGCCGGCCGGGAACGAGATGCCGATCGGGAAGCGGGTGTGCGAGTCGCCGCCGGTGCCGACGGTGTCGGGCAGCAGCATGCGGTTGAGCCAGCTGTGGATCACGCCGTCGCCCGGACGCAGCGACACGCCGCCGCGGGTGGAGATGAACTCCGGCAGGGTGTGGTGGGTCTTGACGTCGACCGGCTTCGGATACGCGGCGGTGTGGCAGAACGACTGCATCACCAGGTCGGCGGAGAAGCCCAGGCAGGCCAGGTCCTTCAGCTCGTCGCGGGTCATCGGCCCGGTGGTGTCCTGCGAACCCACCGAGGTCATCTTCGGTTCGCAGTAGGTGCCCGGACGCATGCCCTTGCCTTCCGGCAGGCCGCAGGCGCGGCCGACCATCTTCTGCGCCAGCGAGAAGCCCTTGCCGGTATCGGCGGGCACCATCGGCAGGCGGAACAGGTCCGAGGCCGGCAGGCCCAGGAACTCGCGCGCCTTGGCGGTCAGGCCGCGGCCGACGATCAGCGGGATGCGGCCACCGGCACGCACTTCGTCGAACAGCACGTCCGACTTCATCGCGAATTCGGCGATCACCTGGCCGTTCTTCAGCGCCTTGCCGTCGTACGGACGCAGCTCGACCACGTCGCCGTGCTCCATCTGCGACACGTCCAGCTCGATCGGCAGCGCGCCGGCGTCTTCCATCGTGTTGTAGAAGATCGGCGCGATCTTTGAACCCAGGCACACGCCGCCGAAACGCTTGTTGGGGATGTACGGGATGTCCTCACCGGTCCACCACAGCACCGAGTTGGTCGCCGACTTGCGGCTGGAACCGGTACCGACCACGTCGCCGACGTAGGCGACCAGGTGGCCCTTGGCCTTGAGCTCGGCGATGGCCTGGATCGGGCCGCGCTTGCCGTCCTCCTCCGGCTGGAACGCGGCGCCGTCGCGCTTGTTCTTCAGCATCGCCAGCGCGTGCATGGGGATGTCCGGGCGCGTGGTCGCGTCCGGCGCCGGCGACAGGTCGTCGGTGTTGGTCTCGCCCGGCACCTTGAACACGGTGACGGTCAGGCTCTGCGGCACTTCCGGCTTGCTGGTGAACCACTCGGCATCGGCCCAGCTCTGCAGCACCGCCTTGGCGTGCGCGTTGCCGGCCTCGGCCTTTTCCTGCACGTCGTGGAACGCATCGAAGATCAGCAGGGTGTGCTTCAGGCCTTCGGCGGCGACCGCGCCGAGCTCGGCGTTGTCCAGCAGCTCGATCAGCGGATGGATGTTGTAGCCGCCGAGCATGGTGCCGAGCAGCTCGGTGGCGCGGGTCGGACTGATCAGCGCGCTCTTCTCGGTGCCGAAGGCGAGCGCGGCCAGGTACGAGGCCTTGACCTTGGCGGCGTCGTCGACGCCGGCCGGCACGCGCTGGCTCAGCAGCTCGACCAGGAACGCCTCCTCGCCGGCCGGCGGCTGCTTCAGCAGCTCGATGACCTCGGCGGTCTGCTGCGCGCTCAGCGGCAGCGGCGGGATTCCGAGCGCGGCGCGCTCTGCGACGTGGTGGCGGTAGGCTTCCAACATGCGGGTTCTCCGGGAATTTCGGTGGGGATGAGCGGTAAGCGGATGCGCGGCGTCAGGCGGCCGGCTTGGGCACGATGATCTTCAGGCCCTTGAAGTAGTCGCGGAAAAAGCCGTCGTCGCGGGTGATCAGGCCGTCGCATTGCAGCAGCGCATGGGCACCGATCAGGAAATCGGCCACCACCCGCTCGCGCTTGCCGCCGCGGGCGCGGAAGCGGCGCTGCATCTCGCCGGCGCGCAACGCCGACTTGGCCTCCAGCGCGTTGAAGCGGATGCTCATGTCCTCCAGCACCGACAGCGCCTCGGCGCCGTCGCGCAGCGCGCTGCACACCTCGGCCAGGACGATGTCGCACACCACCACCGGGCCGGTGCTCAGGCACTGGCGCAGGCAGGCTTCGGTGGCGTCGGCCTGCGGGCCGTCGGCCAGCAGGTCCACCAGCACGGACGAGTCGATCGCGATCATGCCTTGGTGTCGGGCTCGAACGGATCGCCCGGCGCACGGCCGCGGATCGCGCGCATCGCCTCGTCGGTGCTGGCGAAGCCGTCGAGCTTGAAGCGGCCGCGCGCGCGCGAGATCGCATCGTCCACGCTCTTGCGCAGGATGATGCGGCCGCCGTCCAGCTCCACCTTCAGGATGGTGCCCTTGCTCAGGCCCAGCGCATCGCGCACGGCCTTGGGCAAGGTGATCTGACCGCGCTCGGCGACGGTGGCTTCCATGGTGGCCTCCACAAGGTATGCACGAATTTTACATACTTGAAGCGTCATACTCAAGCCCGCATACAGCGCCGGTAACACCCTCCATACACACTGAATGGGTCAGAATGACCGCAGTCCCTACAGCCGCGACGCCATAGGAGTTCCGTGATGAGCGATTCCTTCTCCACCCGTACCTCGCTCGAGGTCAACGGCAAACGCTACGCCTACTACAGCCTGCCCAAGCTCGCCGAGCGCTTCGACATCGGCCGCCTGCCCTACTCGCTGAAGATCCTGCTGGAAAACCTGCTGCGCCACGAAGACGGCGGCGTGACCGTGGGCAAGGACCACATCGAGGCGGTGGCCAAGTGGGACCCCAAGGCCGAGCCGGACACCGAGATCGCGTTCATGCCGGCGCGGGTGGTGCTGCAGGACTTCACCGGCGTGCCGTGCGTGGTCGACCTGGCGGCGATGCGCGATGCGGTGGTCAAGCTCGGCGGGCGCCCGGAGCAGATCAATCCGCTGATTCCTTCGGAACTGGTGATCGACCATTCGGTGCAGGTGGACGTGTTCGGCAAGGCCGACGCGCTCGACCTCAACGGCAAGATCGAATTCCAGCGCAACATGGAACGCTACGGCTTCCTGCGCTGGGGCCAGAAGGCGTTCGACAACTTCAAGGTGGTGCCGCCTAACACCGGCATCGTGCACCAGGTCAACCTGGAACACCTGGCGCGGGTGGTGATGACCGCCGAGCGCGACGGCGAAGCGATCGCGTATCCGGACACGGTGTTCGGCACCGACAGCCATACCACCATGATCAACGGCATCGGCGTGCTCGGCTGGGGCGTGGGCGGCATCGAGGCCGAAGCGGCGATGCTCGGCCAGCCCTCGTCGATGCTGATCCCGCAGGTGGTCGGCTTCAAGCTGACCGGCAGGCTGCCCGAAGGCGCCACCGCCACCGACCTGGTGCTGACGGTGACGCAGATGCTGCGCAAGCACGGCGTGGTCGGCAAGTTCGTCGAGTTCTTCGGCGACGGCCTGCAGCACCTGCCGCTGGCCGACCGCGCCACCATCGGCAACATGGCCCCGGAGTACGGCGCCACCTGCGGCATCTTCCCGGTCGACGCCGAATCGCTGACCTACCTGCGCCTGTCCGGGCGCAGCGAGGAGCAGATCGCGCTGGTCGAGGCCTATGCCAAGGCGCAGGGCCTGTGGCACGACGCCGACACCGCGCACGCCGCCTACAGCGCCACGCTGGAGCTGGACATGGCCGAGGTCAAGCCGTCGCTGGCCGGGCCCAAGCGCCCGCAGGACCGGGTGCTGCTGGAAGACATGCAGCGCAATTTCCGCGACAACCTGGTGCCGTTCGCCGAAGCGCGGCACAAGCGCCGCAGCGACCTGAAGCAGGAAGACCGGCTCAAGAACGAAGGCGGCGGCGGCACCGCGGTCGGCGCCAAGGCCTCGCAGGCCGAGACCGCCGAAGACAGCGGCGGCGGCTGGCAGCTGCGCGACGGCTCGGTGGTGATCGCCGCGATCACCTCCTGCACCAACACCTCCAACCCGGCGGTGATGCTCGGCGCCGGATTGCTGGCGCGCAACGCCGTGGCCAAGGGCCTGAAGGCGCAGCCGTGGGTCAAGACCTCGCTCGGGCCGGGCTCGCTGGTGGTCACCGACTACCTGAAGAAGGCCGGGGTGATGAACGACCTGGAAAAACTGGGCTTCTACGTGGTCGGCTACGGCTGCACCACCTGCATCGGCAATTCCGGCCCGCTGCCGGAGGACGTGTCGGCGGCGATCGCCAGGGACGACCTGGTGGTGGCCTCGGTGCTGTCGGGCAACCGCAACTTCGAAGGCCGCGTGCACCCGGAAGTGAAGATGAACTACCTGGCCTCGCCGCCGCTGGTGGTCGCCTACGCCATCGCCGGCACCACCGACATCGACCTGAGCCGCGATCCGCTCGGCATCGGCAACGACGGCCAGCCGGTGTACCTGCGCGACATCTGGCCGAGCAACAAGGAAATCGGCGACAGCATCGCCGCCACCGTCGGCCCGGAGATGTTCAAGCAGAACTACGCCGACGTGTTCAAGGGCGACAGCCGCTGGGCCGCGATCGCCTCACCCGACGGCGAGCTGTACGCCTGGGACGCCGCCTCCACCTACATCAAGAACCCGCCCTACTTCGACGGCATGACCATGCAGGTCGGCACCGTCGACGACGTGCACGGCGCGCGCGTGCTCGGCCTGTTCGGCGACTCGATCACCACCGACCACATCTCCCCGGCCGGCAACATCAAGAAGGATTCGCCGGCGGGCCGCTTCCTGCAGGAACGCGGCGTGCAGCCGGCCGACTTCAACAGCTACGGCAGCCGCCGCGGCAACGACGACGTGATGGTGCGCGGCACCTTCGCCAACATCCGCATCAAGAACCTGATGTTCGGCGGCGAGGAAGGCGGCAACACCCTGTACCGCGGCCCGGACGGCGCGCAGCCGGAGAAGCTGGCGATCTACGACGCGGCGATGAAGTACAAGGCCGACGGCGTGCCGCTGGTGGTCGTGGCCGGCAAGGAATACGGCACCGGTTCCTCGCGCGACTGGGCGGCCAAGGGCACCAACCTGCTCGGGGTCAAGGCGGTGATCGCCGAGAGCTTCGAGCGTATCCACCGCTCCAACCTGGTCGGCATGGGCGTGCTGCCGCTGCAGTTCCTGGACAACGAGAACGCGCAGTCGCTGGGCCTGGACGGCTCGGAGGTGTTCGACATCACCGGGCTGCAGGACGGCGCCAGCAAGCGCGCCACCGTCGATGCCAAGAAGGCCGACGGCAGCGTCAAGCAGTTCCAGGTCAAGGTGCTGCTGCTGACGCCCAAGGAAGTGGAGTACTTCAAGCACGGCGGCCTGCTGCAATACGTGCTGCGCCAGCTGGCGGCGCGCAAGGCCGCCTGAGGCTGCAGCCGCGCGCGGCGTCCTGCACGGGCGCCGCGCGCGTTCATGCAAAAGCGTGTGGCCGTGCACGATCCGGCACGGGCACGGCGTTCGACGTGGGGCTCCGGTTACATCGATGGCGAATGCGCCCTGTTCTTGCAATGGGGCGATAACCGTCAGCGCACACGCACACTTTGCGTCGCTACGGTGCCGCGCTCCATTGCGCATGCCGCAACCGCCACTGGCCATCCTGCTCGCGCCAGCCCGTGACCACCGCATAGCGCTGCATCCGCTCCGGCAATAGACGTCCGTCGCCGCCGCTGACCACCGCATCGAAATGCACCGTGGCGTCGCTGCCCTGCAACTGGATCGACAGCGGCCCGGTGCTCACGCCGATCCGCGCGTTGGCCAGGAATTGCGCGCGCAACAGGTTGTGCAGCGCAACACGATCCATCCCCGCCTCGCCGACGAAATCGTCGGCCACCGCCGCCATCGCGTCGCGCGGCCGGCGTTCCTCCACCGCCGCCTGCATGGCGGCCATGTCCTTGCGCAGCCGCTGTTCCGCCGAATCGCGCTGGCAGCCGAGCAACGCCAGCGCCATCGCACACCCCCATCCCCACGCCATTGCCTGTCGCACCGGATTCTCCTCGGTTTCGCCTTTTCCATGCGGAACGGTATCCTGCCACTCGCCACGCCGCAGCGTTGCGTCGGCGTGCGGCAGCATTCCACACGAGGGGGGAGTACATGAGTCAGGAACGTCCGTGGTTGCAGAGTTATCCGGCCGGCATTCCCGCCGAGATCGACGTCAATGAGTACCGATCCGTCGCAGCGGTGTTCGAAACTTCCGTCGCCAAGTTCGGCGACCGCCCGGCCTACAGCAACTTCGGCAAGACCCTGACCTACCGCGAGGCCGGCGAACTGGCCCGGCATTTCGCCGCCTACCTGCTCGGCGAGTTGCAGCTCAAGAAGGGCGACCGCGTCGCGCTGATGATGCCCAACTGCCTGCAGTACCCGATCGCCACCTTCGGCGTGCTGCTGGCCGGCATGACCGTGGTCAACGTCAATCCGCTGTACACGCCGCGCGAACTGCGCCACCAGCTGATCGATTCTGGCGCCAGCGCGATCGTGGTGATCGACAACTTCGGCAAGACCGTGCAGGAAGTGCTGGCCGACACCCCGCTCAAGCAGGTCATCACCACCGGCCTGGGCGACATGCTCGGCTTCCCGAAGGGCGCGCTGGTCAACTTCGTGCTGAAGTACGTCAAGAAGCTGGTGCCCGACTACGACATCCCCAACGCGGTGCGCTTCCGCGACACGCTCACCCTGGGCCGCCTGCACACGCTGCCGCAGCTGGACATCGACCCGGACGACATCGCCTTCCTGCAGTACACCGGCGGCACCACCGGGGTGGCCAAGGGCGCGATGCTGACCCACCGCAACCTGGTCGCGAACATGCTGCAGGCCGGCGCCTGGATCGCCGCGTCCGGCAAGCTGGAGGAAGGCAAGGAAGTCATCATCACCGCGCTGCCGCTGTACCACATCTTCGCGCTGACCGCGAACGGCCTGGTGTTCATGAAGCTCGGCGGCCTCAACCACCTGATCAGCAATCCGCGCGACATGCCCGGCTTCGTCAAGGAGTTGCAGAAGACCCGCTTCACCGCCTTCACCGGGGTCAACACGTTGTTCAACGGCCTGCTCAACACGCCCGGCTTCGACAAGGTGGACTTCTCGGCGCTGAAGTTCACCCTGGGCGGCGGCATGGCGGTGCAGCGCGCCGTGGCCGAGCGCTGGAAGCAGGTGACCGGAGTGACCCTGGTCGAGGCCTACGGGCTGACCGAGACCTCGCCCGCGGCCTGCATCAACCCGCTGACGCTGCAGGAATACAACGGCGCCATCGGCTTGCCGATCCCGTCCACCGACGCCTGCGTCAAGGACGACCAGGGCCAGACCCTGGCGCCCGGCGAGGTCGGCGAGCTATGCATCAAGGGGCCGCAGGTGATGAAGGGCTACTGGCGGCGCCCGGAGGAGACCGCCGGCGCCGTCGATGCCGACGGCTGGCTGCACACCGGCGACATGGCGCGGATGGATCCGCAGGGCTTCTTCTACATCGTCGACCGCAAGAAGGACATGATCCTGGTCTCCGGCTTCAACGTGTACCCGAACGAGGTCGAGGACGTGATCGCGATGATGCCCGGCGTGCTGGAAGTGGCCGCGGTCGGGGTGCCGGACGAGAAATCCGGCGAAGTGGTCAAGGTGGTCATCGTCAAGAAGGACCCGAACCTCACCGCCGAGGACGTCAAGGCCCACGCCCGCGCCAACCTGACCGGCTACAAGCACCCGCGCATCGTCGAGTTCCGCAAGGAACTGCCCAAGACCAATGTCGGCAAGATCCTGCGGCGGGAGCTGCGCGACAACCAGCCGCAGTGATCCGCGCGGTACGGCAGGCGCCGGCTTAGCGCCTGCCGTACCAAGGCTTTCGCCAGACGCTGAGGTCAAAGCTCCAGGTGTAGCATCGCCCGGGTGGAATCGCACTCGCCCGCTGCGCCACGTCATCTCGCGGGCGTTCTTCCGAGAACCCTGCCATGAGCATGATCGACACGCTGCCCCGTACCCGCTCCTACTCCACCATCCGCGTCGATTCGGACGGCGCCGACGACAGCCATTGGCTGTACATGCATGCAGGCCAGCAGCCCGGCACCCGCCCTTGCTTCCAAAGCCAGATGCTTGACGACGTACTGGCTGCACTCAGTGCGCTCACGACCCAACAACATCATCAGCGCAAGAGCGCGCTAAAGCATCTGGTGATCGCGTCCGACGCCAATGTCTTCAACCTAGGCGGCGATCTTGCGCTTTTTTCCGACCTGATCCGTAGACAAGACCGCAATCAATTGCTCAGCTACGCACATCGTTGCGTAAGTGGCGTCCATCAACTGCATCGGGGACTGGCTGGAGACGTGCGAACGATTGCACTTCTGCAAGGCGATGCATTGGGCGGCGGCCTGGAGATCGCGCTAGCGTGCCATACCATCGTCGCCGAAGAAGGCGTCATGATGGGCCTACCAGAAGCGATTTTTGACCTGTTCCCTGGCATGGGCGCCTATTCGTTCCTATGCAAGCGGATGCCTGCGCACCTGGCCGAGAAAATCATCTTGGAGGGAAATCTCTACAGCAGCGAGCAGATGCATGCGATGGGGGTCGTCGACGTACTGGTTCCCAAGAATCAAGGTAAGGAGGCGGTAAGAAACCTTATCCGCACGCAACGACGAAGCCAGCACTCGTATCTGGCAATGAACACCGCACGCAATCTGGTGCAGCCTGTGACCCTCCAGGAGTTGAAGGCCGTTACCGAGGTATGGGTGGACTCTGCCCTGGCGCTGGACGAAAAATCGCTCCGCACCATGGATCGGCTAGTGCGCGCACAAACGCGGCGTTTACAGGACGTGGCGGCCTGACCAGGGAAAACGCCGGTGGCCAGGGGGCCGGCCCGGCTTAATGCCGGGCTCTACCGAGGAAGCTAGCGACTTTTCCCTTCGTCGGACGCGGCGCTTCGGCGAGCGCGCAAGTCCAGCGCTTCGCGACCCTCGGTCAGCCCGGCATTGAGCGCCATCAGCCGTTGCCGCCACTCGCTGCGCATCTGCCATTCCGCCATTTGCATCAGTTCGCCCCCAAGGCTGGCCAGCTTCACCAGGCCCAGGTTGCTCGCCACACCCTTGATCGCATGCGCGTGCTCGCGCAGACGCTCCCAGTGTTCGGCCTGGCCAGCAACCTGCATTCCGCCAAGGCAACCTTCTGCGTCGTTGAGGCATTGCGAGATGAACTCGCGTTCGAAGCCGTCGCCCATGCCGAGACCGGCGAGTTCATCGAGCACAGACGGATCCAGCACCCCGTCGAACGATGACGCGGCCGGTCGCGCCGACGGTTCGCCGGTGCCGCGCAGCCTGCCATCGGTGGCGATGTCGGTCAGCGTATCCAGCAACCGGTTCGCCACCACCGGCTTGGCCAGGAAGGTATGCGCGCCGGCCTGCTCGCAGCGCCGGATCGATTCGGGCGTGACATCGGCGCTGAGCACCACCACCGGCGTGCGCGGCCCGCCGGCCTGCATCACCCGCAGCTGCTTGAGCATGTCCAGCCCGCTCATGCCCGGCATATGTAGATCGACGATCACCGCGTCGAATTCGCTTTCGGCCAGCGCATCGAGCACCGCCTCGGCGCCATCGACGCAGATCGCCCGGTGGCCCGCCTTCTGCAACATGCGCTGCAGCACCATGCGATTGGCGGCGTGGTCGTCGGCGACCAGAATGCGCATGCCGCGGACTCGCGCGCGATGGCGCAGGAACGGGTCCGAAAACGCGATGACGTTGCCGGCCTGTTCAGATGCCTCGGATACCTCAGAGACCTGTACGGTCGCCGAGAGCGATGCACCCGCGTCGAATGGCAGGTCGAACCAGAAACGGCTGCCGCGCGGCGGGTTTTCCTGATAGCCGATACTTCCTCCCATCGACTCGACCAGGCCTTTGGCGATCGTGGTCCCCAACCCCGTACCTTCGTAGCGCCGGGCCAATCCCACATCAGCTTGCTCGAACGCATCGAACAGTCGCGAGCGCATCGCCGAGGGCACGCCGATTCCGGTGTCGATAATGTCGAAACTGAGCCAAATCTGCTCATTTTCGGTCTTCAGCATGCGCACACGAACGTCGATGCGGCCCAACTCGGTGAACTTGATCGCGTTACCGGCCAGATTCAACAAAACCTGCCGCAAGTGCCCCACATCGCCGGACAGACTGTCCGGCACGTCAGGCGCAACATCGACGTGGTATCCGATCGTTTTGGCGCGCGCTTGCGGCTGCAGGATCAACCCGATCTGGTCGATCGCTTCACGCAACGAAAACTCGCTCTTGTCGATCCGGACCTTTCCAGCTTCGATCGCGGAAATGTCCAGCACTTCCTCGACCAACGAGAGCAGGCTGCGAGCGGACGCCTGGATGGTCCCCACGCACTCGCGCTGCTCGGCATCGAGCTTGGTCGTCGACAACAGTTCGGTCATGCCCGACAGGCCATTGAGCGGGGTCCGGAACTCATGGCTCATGTTGGCCAGAAACCGACTCTTCGCCTCGTTGGCGCGCTGCGCCTCCTTGGTGGCGCTGGTCAATTGCCGAAGCAGGCCGGAAAGGTACAACGGTACCGCCAGCAGGCCGATCACCAAGCCAATGCCCAGGCCGACATTTTCTCGCCAATACGGCGTTACCCACACCGTGGTGCCGAAGCTGAGCACCCCCATGGCGACCGCCAGGTACAAGTAACTGTTGCCATAGCGCAATCCGTTACCCACCGTCACCCACATCACCACCACGTACATCCAGGCCAGCGGTTCGCCCATGCCGACCATTGCGCAGGCGATCAGCCCATAGTCGGCGATCATGCCGATGATGCGTCGCAAATCGGACCGTTCCGGCCGCCATAGCAGCCACATCACCACCGCCAGCGAAAGCACCAACCCGGACGAAACGACGCCGACCACTTCCAGATATTGCCGCAGCGGCAGCGTAGCGCGCGGGCCCGGCAACAGAACATAGCTGAGAATGATCGAGATCAACACGATACGCACCAGTGCCTGTGCGTGCTCGCTGTCGGTACGGTTCGAAAGTCGATGTCGGAACCAGGCGATCGCTGACGTCACGTCACACCCCCGGCCGGACCGACGCCGTCGAGAATTTCTCGCAGATCATGTGCAGCTGCTCGCGCCCGCGGAACAGCGCGTCGACGCAGCGCGGGTCGAACAGGCGGCCGCGTTGCGCGTAGAGGTAGGCGAGGGTCGCGTCCATGGTCCATGCTTCCTTGTAGGGACGCGGCGAGATCAGCGCGTCGAAGACGTCGGCGACCGCGACGATCCGCGCTTCCAGCGGGATCGCTTCGCCGACCAGCCCGTCGGGGTAACCGCTGCCATCGTACCGCTCATGGTGGCGCAGCGCGATCAGCGCGCCGACCTGGATGAAGCGGTTCTGGCTGCCGCTGAGCAGTTCGTAGCCGATGCGCGGGTGCATGCGCATCACCGCCATCTCCTCCTCGTTGAGCTTGCCGGGCTTGAGCAGCACCGCATCGGGAATGGCGATCTTGCCCATGTCGTGCAGGCTCGCCGCCATTTCGATGACCCGCACCTCGTCTTCGGACAGGCCGAGCTGCTCGGCGATCAGGCCGGCCACGTGCGCCATCCGCTCCAGGTAGGCGCTGGTCCCGGCATCGCGGTACTCGATCGCCCGCGCCAGCCGCGACAGGGTTTCGCGCTCGCGCTCCTCGACTTCGCGCATGCTGGCCAGCAGGCGCTGCTCCAGCGACATCGCGCGCTGCTTGATGTTCTCGCTCTGCAGCCGCAGCTGCAGCAGGTTGTGGCAGCGCGCGCGCAGTTCGCGCGGGCGGATCGGCTTGACCAGGAAGTCGATGACACCGGCTTCCAGCGCGGCCTGGCGGATCGGCTCGTCGCCGACCACGGTGATCAGGATGATCGGGATGTCGCGATGCTTGGGCTGGCGCCGCAACCGGCGCGCGAATTCCAGCCCGTCCATGCCGGGCATGCGGTAGTCGAGCAGCAACAGGTCGACCTTGCCGGCCTCGCACCAGGCCAGTGCAGCCTGCGAGTCGCCGAAGTCGCGCACGGTCAGTTCCGGGGCGACGTCCTCGATCACGTGGCGCAGCATCGTGCGCGCGGACGTCTGATCGTCGACGATGACGATGTTCAAGCGATTGTCCGTCCCCTCCGCCCAGTCCGGGCGGTCCCCGCTGGAGGATACTCCGGACAGGCTCATGCTGGCACCTTGCATCTGCGACCCTCCCGCCCACGCGTACCGGGCTGCTGAGACAACAACGGGAAACGCTCCGGTGCCGGCCACGCCGACCCGCACGCCTCACTTCAGCCGGCGTGCCAACCGCCTGCCTGCCGACGCCCGATACAAGAACCGCGCCAGGGCCGCATCGCCCTGGTTAGATTAAGCCTCCGGACGCATGTACGGAAACAGCAGCACGTCACGGATCGAGTTGCTGCCAGTCAGCAACATTACCAGCCGGTCGATGCCGATGCCCAGGCCGCCGGTCGGCGGCAGACCGACTTCCAGGGCGCGGATGTAGTCGGCGTCGAAGTGCATGGCCTCGTCGTCGCCACCCTCCTTCGCCGCCACCTGGGCCTGGAACCGGGCCGCCTGGTCTTCCGGATCGTTGAGCTCGGAGAAGCCGTTGGCGATCTCCTTGCCGTTGATGAACAGCTCGAAGCGGTCGGTGTAGCCCGGCTCAGTGTCGCTGGAACGGGCCAGCGGCGACACCTCGACCGGGTGGTCGGTGATGAAGGTCGGCTGGATCAGGGTGTGCTCGACGGTGGCCTCGAAGATCTCCAGCAGCAGCTTGCCCCAGCCGTAGGACGGCTTGGTGCGGATTTTCAGCCGCTCGCAGTGGCGCAGCAGGGCGTCGCGGTCGGTGCAGTCGGCGGCGCTGATCTGCGGATTGTGGTGGCGCACCGCCTCGTCCATGCGCCAGCGGCGGAATGCTGGCGCCAGATCGATGTCGGCGCCGTCCCAGTGCACCTGGGTGGTGCCGAGCACCTCCTGGGCCACGTCGCGGATCACGTTCTCGGTCAGGTCCATCACCTCGTGGTACGTGGCGTAGGCCTCGTACAGCTCCATCATGGTGAATTCTGGATTGTGCCGGGTACTGACGCCTTCGTTGCGGAAGTTGCGGTTGATCTCGTAGACGCGTTCCAGGCCGCCGACCACCAGCCGCTTCAGGTACAGCTCCGGCGCCACGCGCAGGTACAGGTCCAGGTCCAGCGCATTGTGGTGGGTGGTGAACGGCTTGGCGGTGGCGCCGCCGGGAATGTAATGCATCATCGGCGTCTCCACTTCCAGGAAGCGGCGCGCGTCCAGCCAGGCGCGCATCGCGCGGATGATCTTGGAGCGCTTGACGAACACTTCGCGCGCCTCCGGCGACACGATCAGGTCGACGTAGCGCTGGCGATAGCGCTGCTCCACGTCGGACAGGCCGTGCCATTTGTCCGGCAGCGGGCGCAGCGCCTTGGTCAGCAGCCGCAGCGCGGTCGCCTTGACCGACAGCTCGCCGGTCTTGGTGCGGGTCAGCCCGCCCTCCACGCCAATGATGTCGCCGATGTCCCAGCCCTTGAACGCGTCGTAGGCCGCGCCCAGCGCGTTGGCCTGCAGGAACAGCTGGATGCGTCCGGATTCGTCCTGCAGCTGCACGAAGCTGGCCTTGCCCATCACCCGCTTGGCCAGCAGGCGCCCGGCCAGGCGCAGGCTGCGGCCTTCGGCCTCCAGCGCCTCGGCGCTCCAGCGCTCGGCGTCGGCGAACTCGGCCTGCAGGTCGCCGGCGAAGTCGTGGCGGCGGAAATCGTTCGGATAGGCCACACCCTGCGCGCGCAACGCTCCCAGCTTGGCGCGGCGTTCGGCGATGAGGCCGTTCTCGTCGGCGGGAAGGGACGGCGCGGGGGTCTGCTCGGTCATGGGAATGGGTACGCGGAGAAGAAGGGAGAGGATGCAGCAGATGCGGGTGCCGCGCCGCATGGCCGGCCTCCGCCACGGCGGGGCGGAGGCCGACGGTTCAGGCGTCGCTGCGTTTGGCGCCGACTTCCAGGCCGGACTTGAGGCTGGCCTCGACGAATTCGTCCAGGTCGCCGTCCAGCACCTTCTGCGTGTCGGTGCGTTCGATGCCGGTGCGCAGGTCCTTGATCCGGCTCTGGTCGAGCACGTAGTTGCGGATCTGGCTGCCCCAGCCGATGTCCGACTTGGTCGCCTCGACCGCATCGCGCTCGGCGTTGCGCTTCTGGATCTCCAGCTCGTACAGCTTGGCGGCGAGCATCTTCATCGCGTTGTCGCGGTTCTGGTGCTGGCTGCGCCCGGTCTGGCAGGCCACGACGATGTTGGTCGGGATGTGGGTGATGCGCACCGCCGACTCGGTCTTGTTGACGTGCTGGCCGCCGGCGCCGGAGGAGCGGTAGACGTCGGTGCGCAGGTCGGCCGGGTTGATGTCGATGTCGATGTTGTCGTCCACTTCCGGCGACACGAACACCGAGGTGAAGCTGGTGTGGCGGCGGTTGTCCGAATCGAACGGCGACTTGCGCACCAGCCGGTGCACGCCGGTCTCGGTCTTCAGCCAGCCGTAGGCGAAATCGCCTTCCACGCGCAGCGTGGCCGACTTGATGCCGGCCACTTCGCCGCCGGACACTTCCATCAACTCGGTCTTCCAGCCGCGCGACTCGCACCAGCGCAGGTACATGCGCAGCAGGATCTCGGCCCAGTCCTGCGCCTCGGTGCCGCCGGCGCCGGCCTGGATGTCGACGAAGGCGTTGCTGGCGTCCATCTGCCCGGAGAACATGCGCTGGAATTCCAGCTTCTCCACGTGCGCCTGGAAGCGCTCGACATCGGCGACCACCGCCAGCGCGGTGTCCTCGTCGTCCTCGCTCTCGGCCAGTTCAAGGAACTCCAGCGCCTCGTTCAGCCCGTCGAGCACGCTGGCGATGCCGCCGACGGTCTTCTCCAGATTGGAGCGCTCGCGGCCCAGGCCCTGGGCGCGCTCGGGGTCGTTCCAGACATCGGGATTTTCCAGTTCCCGGGTGACTTCCTCCAGGCGTTCTTTCTTGACGTCGTAGTCAAAGAAACCCCCGGAGCGACAGCACCCGATCGGACAGATCGGCGATGCGGTGGCGGATGGGATTGAGTTCGATCATGGCGGCATTCCGACAAACGGCAGACAAGAGCGCGATTCTAGCAATTCCGGTCTGGCAATTCCGGCCGCCGCGCCCCAGCGCGCCGGCGGCCCGCCCAGCCCGAGCGCCGCGCCGATCACTCGGCGAGCGCGGCCTCGCCCTCCCCGGCCGCCGCGCGCAGGGCGGCGCGGTAGCGGCGGCTGCACGGGACATGGCTGCCGTCGCGCAGGTGCACGCGCGCCTCGCCCGCATCCAGCGGCTCGATCGAGACCACGCACGCCAGGTTGACCATGTAGCTGCGGTGGATGCGCACGAACCGCGCCGGATCGAGCCTGGCCTCGATCGCGGCCATGGTGCTGCGCAGCGGGTAGTCGTGGCCGCGCACGCGCAGGTTGACGTAGTTGCCCGAGGCCTGCAGCCACTCGATGTCGGCGGCGGCGACCAGGAAATCGCGGCCGAGCTTGCGCACCAGGAAGCGCTCGGGACGCTCCAGCGACTCCACCGGCGGGCCTTCGTCGGGCGCGCCGAGCAAGGCCGCCTCGCCCTGCCAGCGGCGCAGCAGGAAGCGGTACATCTCCACACACAGCAGCATCGAGGCCAGGCTGCGCACGTCCTTCAGGTATTCGTAGGCCAGCCCCTGCGGCCAGGGCCCGAAGTCGTAGTGCAGGCCCTGCAGGCGATAGACCACGCTGCGGATCGCGACCATGCCCAGCACGTGCAGCACCGACAGCGCGACGCTGCCCAGTAGGTACGCCGGCAACCGGCGCCGCCAGTTGTCCCAGTGCAGCGGATAGCGCCGGGTCAGCAGCACCAGCAGCGGCACGATCAGCAGGAACACCAGGCCGCTGGACCATTCCCACAACGCCGGCTCCCACGCGGCGAAGTGCAGCCCGGTACGGCGGATGTCGATCAGCACGGTGATGCTGTTGGCGATGCCGTTGACCAGGGTCAGCGCGACCCAGAAGCCGATCTCGAAGCTGCGGCGCCACGGCAGGAAACGGGAGTAGACGCTGGGGCTTGGCGATTCGGACATGCCGCATTTTAACGCGCCGGCCATCGGGCGATGGCCGGCGCGGCGGCGCTGTCAGCGCACCTCGAACTCGCCGACCAGGATCGTGTCCTTCTTGTCCTTCAGCCGCAGTGTCACCTGCTGGTCGCGCTGCGTGGCGCCGCCCCAGCCGGTGCTCAGCTGCAGGTGCAAGGTAGTCGCGCCAGTGACCAGTGGCTGACGGTCGCCGAAGAAGTTCGCCTCCACCTTGTACTTGCCCGGCTTGGCCCGGCGCAGCGAGAACTCTTCCGGCCCGTAGCCGCCGGTCAAGTCCTGCGACAGCTGCCCGCCCTGGTAGGTCGAACGGTGCGCGTAGTAGCAACGCTCGCCGTTGGGATCGGTCACCCACAGGTCCATGTCGCTGTTGTCGCTGTCCCAGTTCAGCACCACGCGCAGGTCCAGCGGCAGGTTGCGCAGCAGGCGCGGGTCGACGAAACCGGTCTGCAGCGGGCGCGGCGCCCGCGCCACGATCGCGTTCAACTCGTTCAAGGCGATCAGTGCCACCCCATCGAAGCGCGGATCCCAATCGCGCGCGACCACCTGGTACAGCTGCTCGATCGCGGCCTGCTCGTCGCCCGCCGCGGCCTGGGCCAGGCCCAGATCGCGGAAGCTCTGCGGCTCCTCCTCGCCCAGCCGCAGCACCTGCTCGAACACCGGCACCGCCAGGTCCGCCCTGCCCGCCTGCAGCAACCGGTAGCCGAGCACGCGCAGCACGTGGCGGTTCTCCAGCTGCAGCTCGGCCAGGTTGGACAGCACGCGCAGCGCCAGGTCGCGCTGGCCGCGTTCGAACAGCACGTCGGCTACGTCCAGGTAGAACGCCACGCTGTCGGCATGCGCCGCACGCTCGCTCAGGTACAGCGGATAGAGCGCATCCGGCGCCGCAGCGCGCAGGCGCCGGGCGTACGGCGAGTCCGGCTGCCAGGGCTGCAAGGCCAGCGAGATCGTGGTGGGCGCGGACGCGCCGACACGCGCATAGGCGTCCGTCGCGTCGCCATCCGATGCCGCGACCGCGCCGCTGACGGCCACCGCCTCCAGCGCCGCAGACTCTGCCACCTGCATCGGCGCGGCGGGTGCCGGCGGCGGCGCCATGGCCATCGCCGGCGCGGGCCGCGAAACGCCGTCGCGCCGCTGCAGGCGGGCATCGCCCTGCTCGCCTTGCGGCTTGGCCTGCGGCGGTGCGTTCTTCGGGAACGTGCGCTGCCACCAAGCGATGCGCTGCGCGAACTCCCCGGCGACGTGGTCGATACGTTGCTTGCGCTGTTCGCCCTGTTCCTGCTGGCGCTGCGCCTGCGCGCGTGCGACCGCCTCGCGCAGCGCCGGCGGCGGCGCGATCGCATAGCGCACGTAGTCGTCGACGTTCTCCAGCACCAGCAGCGAGGTGTCGGCGCTGACCAGCCCGAAGCGGCTGGCCAGTTGCAGGCGGCGCTCGGCGTTGCCGAGCGGATCGGCGGCCAGGCTGCGCAGCATGGCCCGCGCCCAGGCGCCCGGCACCAGATCGCCCGGTACTTCGCTGGCGCCGCGCAACGGCAGACGCAGCCGGCGCGTGCTGGAGGCGGTGGCGATCTCCAGTTGCAGCGTCGCAGTGTCGGCAAGCAGGCGACCGGCGATCCGCAGGTAGCCGTCGTCGGCATGGCGGGAGTCGGCGACCAGGTCGGCGACGCCCTCGCCCTGCAGCGCGACCAGTTCGCCGCCGCGCTGCAGCAGCCGCTCGCTGGCCTGCCGCACGCCTTGCATGCCATGCAATTCGATCAAGCGGCCGCCGCGTGCTTCCGCCGACGCCGCCAAGCGCGCGGCATCGGCATGGGCGCCGGCCGACTCGACCGCGTACAGGCGCTGGCCCGGCGCCAGCGCCGGCAAGGCCTGCGCACCGTAGTTGCCGAGGCCATCGCTGAACAACAGATACTCCTGCACCTCCGCCGCCGGCCGCCAATCGCCCAACGCGCTGGCGCCGTCCGGCTGCAGGCCCTGCAGCGTCGCCTGCAACGCGCTCCAGTCGCCGTCGCGGACCTGGAAGCGGCGTGGCGCCTCGGCACGGTCGCGCAGCACGACCAGATCCACCTGCGCGTTGCCGACCGCGGCGAAATAGCGCTGCAGCAAGGCCAGCTCGGCGGGGATGTCGCGCTGCCGCGCCGAACCGGACGCGTCCCACAGCAGGCCGATGCGCTGCGGCAGCGGGCGCGCGC
This sequence comes from Xanthomonas sp. CFBP 8443, assembly GCF_025666195.1. Taxonomy (NCBI): domain Bacteria; kingdom Pseudomonadati; phylum Pseudomonadota; class Gammaproteobacteria; order Lysobacterales; family Lysobacteraceae; genus Xanthomonas; species Xanthomonas sp. CFBP 8443. The sequence continues at coordinate 2,377,060 of NZ_CP102592.1, read as the reverse complement.
CATGCACATCGGCGATCGGCACCAGCGCCTGGAAATAGCGCTGGCCGTCATGGCTGCCGACCGCCACGCGCGGATCGTTGCTCGCGCGCAACGACAGCACCAGTTCCTTCGGCAGTTGGGTTGGCGTTCCGGACCACGCCGCCGCATAGCCGCCGGGCGTCGGCAGCAGGCGCAGGCCGGCCGGCAGCGCCGCGGCATCGACCGCTGCTGCCTGCGTGCTCAGCTGCAAGCGCAGCGACTGCGCGCTGGCCGCATAGCCCAGCGGCAGGCGCCACTGCCAGCCCGCCGCAGTGCGTGCCAGCGATTCGCGATAGACCAGGCGCACGCGGCGGCTGCCGTGCGCGGGGATCGGATACAGCCGCAGTTGGAACTGATTGCCCGCGGTCTGCTCGACCAGGCCGGGGTCCACGCCGCGCCGTTCGATCGCCTCGAACACCTGGCGTCCGCGCGCCTTGGGCACCGGCACCGCATCGCGCATCTGTCCGTCGATGTCCAGCGCGAAACCGCTGATCTGCTGCCCGTCGCGCAGCGGGAACGCCAGTTGCCCTTCCAGCACGCGCGCGTTGGGATTGAAGAACACCAGTTCCACCGTGGTCTCGGCCAGGCCGGCCGCCGCATGCGCGCTCACCGTCGCCGAGCGCAGTTCGACCGGGCGCTCGCCTCGGTCGGTCTTCAGTAGCGGGGCGAGAAGGTGCTGCGTTGGCGCGGTTTGCGCCCAGGCCGGTGCGGCGATGGCCAACAACACCGAGAACAACAGCAAGCACAGGCCTTTGCGCGCGACGTACGGCATGGATCACTCCTTGATGGGACGGTATAGCTTGAACGTCCGGTGCGGCGCTGTGGGGTTAGCCAGAATCTTCGCGCGGTGTGCTTGGGTCTCTGAGCCTTGCATCGATGCGGCTGATCCTATCTTTACCCAGCCGTCTTTGAGGGGAGAGCGGCTAGCGGCCGTTCCCTTCTCCCATCGGGACCATGGCCCCCCTTTCGGGGGAAGGTGCCCCGAAGGAGCGGATGAGGGTACGGGCGCAGCCTCGTGCACCCAACTCAGCGAGCCGCTTTCGCGCCGTACCCTCACCCCAACCCCTCTCCCGAGGGGAGAGGGGCTATGCGCGCTCGGCTGTTCCCTTCTCCCATCGGGAGAAGGTGCCCCGAAGGGGCGGATGAGGGTACGGGCGCAGCCTCGTGCGCCCAAACACAGCGAGTCGCTTCGCGCCGTACTCTCACCCCAACCCCTCTCCCGAGGGGAGAGGGGCTATGCACGCTCGGCTGTTCCCTTCTCCCACCGGGAGAAGGTGGCCCGCAGGGCCGGATGAGGGTACGGGCGCAGCCTCGTGCACCCAACTCAGCGAGCCGCTTTCGCGCCGTACCCTCACCCCAACCCCTCTCCCGAGGGGAGAGGGGCTATGCACGCTCGGCTGTTCCCTTCTCCCACCGGGAGAAGGTGCCCCCCAGGGGCGGATGAGGGTACGGGCGCAGCCTCGTGCACCCAAACACAGCGAGTCGCTTTCGCGCCGTACCCTCACCCCAACCCCTCTCCCGAGGGGAGAGGGGCTATGCGCGCTCGGCTGTTCCCTTCTCCCATCGGGAGAAGGTGCCCCGAAGGGGCGGATGAGGGTACGGGCGCAGCCTCGTGCGCCCAAACACAGCGAGTCGCTTCGCGCCGTACCCTCTCCCCAACCCCTCTCCCGAGGGGAGAGGGGCTAGACGGTCCCTTCTCCCGTCGGGAGAAGGTGCCCCGCAGGGGCGGATGAGGGTGCGGGCGCAGCCTCGTGCGGCCAAACACAGCGAGTCGCTTCGCGCCGTACCCTCTCCCCAACCCCTCTCCCAGAGGGAGAGGGGCTAAGGACGCTGGATCAGTCCGACAGGCTCCGGCAGTGCTCCACCATCAGCTGTACCGCTTCGCCGCCGCGATAGTCGTCGGCGACCAAACGGTAGGCGATGTGCACGCGGCGGCCGGGTTCGTCGCCGCGCCAGCCGTTGAAGTGGATCGCGTTCAGCGGCTCGTTGCGGCCGGCGCAGCGCAGGCTGAACTTGAGGTGGCGCTCCTTCAGCACGCGCCACTGCACGACCTCGAACTCGCCGTCGAACAGCGGCTCGGGGAAGCCCTGCCCCCACGGCCCGGCCAGGCGCAAGGCCTCGGCATGGCGATGGTCCAGCTCGTGCGCATCCAGCGCGCCGTCGCTGAGCAGTTCGGCCTGCAGCAGCGTCGCGTCCAGGCTGGCCAGCGCATGGTCGCGGAACAGTTGTTCGAACTCGGCCAGCGCGTCCTGGCGCAGACTCAATCCCGCGGCCATCGCATGGCCGCCGAATTTTTCCATCAAGCCTGGCCGGCGCGCCTCCACCGCCGCCATCGCGTCGCGGATATGGAAGCCGGGAATCGAGCGGGCCGAGCCGCGCAACTGGTCGCTGCCCGGCTCGGCCGGGGCGAAGGCGATCACCGGGCGATGCAGCCGGTCCTTCATCTTCGAAGCGACCAGGCCGATCACGCCCGGATGCCATTGTGCATCGAACAGGCACACCGCCACCGGCGGCGCATCCGGCGCGGCCAGCAAGGCCTGCGCCACGGTGGCCTCGGCCTCGTCGGTCATCTGCTGCTGCACGGCGCGGCGCTCGCCGTTGATCTGTTCCAGCGTGGCGGCAATCTCGCGCGCCTGCCGCGGGTCGTCGCACAGCAGCAGTTCGATGCCCAGCGCCATGTCCTCGAGCCGGCCGGCCGCGTTGAGCCGCGGCGCCAGCGCGAAGCCGATGTCGCTGGCGCTGAGCCGCGCCGGATCGCGGCCGCTGGCCTCGATCAAGGCGCGCAGGCCGACGCAGCCGTCGCCGCGCTGCAGGCGGCGCAGCCCGGCCGACACCAGCGCGCGGTTGTTGGCGTCCAACGGCACCAGGTCGGCGACGGTGCCGACCGCGACCAGGTCCAGCAGCACGGTCAGGTCCGGCACCTGCGCCGCGAACGCGCCGCGCTCGCGCAGGTGCCGGCGCAAGGCCAGCAACACGTAGAAGATCACCCCGACGCCGGCCAGCATCTTGCTCGGGAACGCGTCGCCGGCCAGGTTCGGATCGACGATCGCGTCGGCCGGCGGCAACAGGCTGCCCGGCAGGTGGTGATCGGTGACCAGCACCTGCCAGCCCAGCGCCTTGGCCGCGGCGACGCCGGCATGGCAGGCGATGCCGTGGTCGACGGTGACCAGCAGGTCGGGCTGCAGCGGCGCCAGTTCGGCGACCAGCGCCGGCGACAGGCCGTAGCCGTGCACCATGCGGTTCGGCACCGCATGCAGCACCTGCGCGGCGCCGAGCAGGCGCAGCCCGCGCACCGCCACCGCGCAGGCGGTGGCGCCATCGCAGTCGAAGTCGCCGACCACCAGGATGCGCTTGCCCGCAGCGATCGCGTCGGCCAGCAGCGCCACCGCCGCGCCGATGCCGCTCAGCGCGTCCGGCGGCAGCAACTGCGCCAGTTTCGGCTGCGCCAGCGCGGCGTCGTGCGCGCCGCGCGCGGTGTAGATGCGGCGCAGCAGCGGCAGCACGGCCTCCGTCCACGGCCCGCCCTCGGCGGCCGGCCGCCGGGTGATGCGCAGCAGCGGGCTCATGCGTCCAGGCGCGCCAGCGGCCGCCGCCAGAAGCGCCAACGCTGTTCGCGCTCGATCCGGAAACGCACCCCATCCTCGAAATCCAGCAGCAGTTGCTGCAGTTCGCCCAGGCGCAGCGCCTCGAGCAGCGGCTGCATCACCTCGCCGACGAACTGCTCGGGCGCGCGCAGCTGGCGCAGGTCGACCAGCGCATCGACGCGCGGCGTTTGCTCGGCGTCGATCCCGGCGGCCTGGGCCAGCGCGCGCAGCAGCGGCTCGCGGCTGCGCACCTGCGCGTGCGCGGTGCTCACCGAGGCCGGCAACGCGCCGCCGCCCCAGAACCACAGCGAGTTGATCGCGGGCTGGCCGCGCGCAGCGCGTTCGCGGTTCCACGGATGCTGGTGCAGCACGATCTGCGCTTCGGTCAGCAGCGCACGCCAGCGGCGCGCACCCTCGCCCTGCGGCAGATGGTCGAACAGATCCGCGCCGAGCACCTGCGCCGGCGCGGCGAAATCGGGCAGCGCGCTGCCCGGCTCCAGCCGCAGATACCAGCGGGTGGCTTCGGCGGCGTCCAGCGCCAGGCCGGCCTCGGCGAACGTCTCCTGCAGCGCCGGCAGCAGCGCGGCCAGGTCGATGGCATCGATCGCGAGCATGTCGCCATGCGCCATCAACCGCGCGCCCTGCATGTCCGGCACCACGTAGGCCGGATCGGCGCGCAGCCACACCGCGTCGCCGGCGTCGCCGGCATCCAGCTGCCGGGTCAGCGCGGCCACCGGCCATTGCCCGGGCGGCAGCACGAAATGGCGGCGCAACTGCGCCTCCGAACCGGCGTCCAGGCGCTCGCGCTGGGCACGGCCGAACGCGCGCGCCACCTCGCCGGTCAGGCCCGATCCGGCCAGGCGCGCCCGCTCCGGCAACAGCAAGGTGGCGACGGCCACGGCGTCAGCCGACGTATTCGACGCTGACGATCTCGTACTCGCGGCGCCCGGCCGGGGCATCGATACTGACGCTGTCGCCTTCCAGCTTGCCGATCAGCGCGCGCGCCAGCGGCGAGGAGATCGCGATCAGCCCCAGCTTGATGTCCGCTTCCAGATCGCCGACCAGCTGGTAGCGCTTCTCTTCGTCGTTTTCCACGTCGGCCAGGGTCACGGTCGCGCCGAACACCACCTTGCTGCCGACCGCCAGCTTGCTGACGTCGATGATCTCGGCGTGCGACAGCTCGCTCTCCAGCTGCTTGATGCGGCCTTCGATGAAGCTCTGCTGCTCGCGCGCGGCGTGGTATTCGGCGTTTTCCTTCAGGTCGCCGTGCGCGCGCGCCTCGGCGATCGCGGCGATGACCTGCGGCCGCTTGACCGACTTCAACTGGTCCAGTTCCTCGCGCAAACGCAGCGCGCCTTGCATGGTGATCGGGGCTCTCACGCTTCCAGCTCCTTGTGCAGTTCCTGCAGCGCCCAGACCGGGCCGGTGCCGCGGAATTCCAATGAATGCACCAGCGCACGCGCGCCGGCGACGGTGGTCGAATAGGTGACGCGCTGCTGCAGGGCTTCGCGCCGGATCGAGAACGAATCGGAGATCGCCGCACGGCCCTCGGTGGTGTTGACGATATACACGATTTCGCCGTTCTTGATCAGGTCGACGATGTGCGGGCGGCCCTCGGCGACCTTGTTGATCTGGTCGCACTGCAGGCCGTGCTGGCGCAGCCACGCGCAGGTGCCGCTGGTCGCCACCAGGGTGTAGCCGCGCTCGACCAGCGCCTGCGCCACCGGCAGCACGCGCTGCTTGTCCGGGTCGCGCACCGACAGGAACGCCTTACCCAGCGGCGGCGCCTTGATCCCGCCGGCTTCCTGCGCGCGCGCGAACGCGGCGCCGAAGCTGCGGCCCACGCCCATCACCTCGCCGGTGGAGCGCATCTCCGGGCCGAGGATCGGGTCCACGCCCTGGAACTTGGCGAACGGGAAGATCGCCTCCTTCACCGAGTAGTAGTCGGGCACGATCTCCTTCAGCGCGCCCTGCTCGGCCAGGGTCTTGCCGGCCATGCAGCGCGCGGCGATCTTGGCCAGCGCCATGCCGGTGGCCTTGGACACGAACGGCACCGTGCGCGAGGCGCGCGGGTTCACTTCCAGCAGGAACACTATGTCGTCGCCGGCCTCGTCCACCTGCACCGCGAACTGGGTGTTCATCAGCCCAACCACGTTCAGGCCCTTGGCCAGCATCACCACCTGGCGGCGCAGTTCGGCCTGGGTCTTGGCCGACAGCGAATACGGCGGCAGCGAGCACGAGGAATCGCCCGAATGCACGCCGGCTTCCTCGATGTGCTCCATCACCCCGCCGATCAGCACGTGGCCGTCCTTGTCCGCGATGATGTCCACGTCCACTTCCACCGCGTTGTCGAGGAAGCGGTCGAGCAGCACCGGCGAATCGTTGGAGACCTTGACCGCGTCGCGCACGTAGCGCGCCAGGTCCGATTCGCCGTAGACGATCTCCATCGCGCGGCCGCCGAGCACGTAGCTCGGGCGCACCACCAGCGGATAGCCGATCTCGCGCGCCAGCACCAGCGCTTCCTCGGCGTTGCGCGCGATGCGGTTCGGCGGCTGCTTCAGGCCGAGCTTGTCGACCAGTTGCTGGAAGCGCTCGCGGTCCTCGGCCAGGTCGATCGAGTCCGGGCTGGTGCCGATCACCGGCACGCCGTTGGCCTCCAGCGCGCGCGCCAGCTTCAGCGGGGTCTGCCCGCCGTACTGCACGATCACGCCCTTGGGCTGCTCCAGTTCGACGATCTCCAGCACGTCTTCCAGGGTCAGCGGCTCGAAGTACAGGCGATCGGAGGTGTCGTAGTCGGTGGACACGGTCTCCGGATTGCAGTTGACCATGATGGTTTCATAGCCATCCTCGCGCAGCGCCAGCGCCGCGTGCACGCAGCAGTAGTCGAACTCGATGCCCTGGCCGATGCGGTTGGGGCCGCCGCCGAGGATCATGATCTTGTCGCGGTTGCTCGGCTTGGCCTCGCACTCGTCCTCGTAGGTCGAATACAGGTAGGCGGTGTCGGTGGCGAATTCGGCCGCGCACGAGTCCACCCGCTTGTACACCGGGCGCACCTTGTGCGCGCGGCGCAGCGCGCGCAGCGCGGCCTCGTTGGTGCCGCACAGCTCGGCCAGGCGCGCGTCGGAGAAGCCGGCGCGCTTGAGCTTGCGCAGCCGCGCGGCGTCCAGCGAGCCCAGGCCGTCGGCGGCCAGCTGCTTCTCCTGCGCGACCAGGTCCTCGATCTGGTCCAGGAACCACGGATCGATGAACGACAGCGCATGCACCTGCTCCACGCTCATGCCGGCACGGAACGCGTCGGCGACGTAGAACAGGCGCTCCGGACCGGGCGCCTTCAGCTCGCGCTTGAGTGCGGCCATGTCGTCCTCGCTGCCCAGGTCCAGGCCGGTCGGGTCGAGCCCGATCTTGCCGGTTTCCAGGCCGCGCAGCGCCTTCTGCAGCGATTCGGAGAAGGTGCGGCCCATCGCCATCACCTCGCCCACCGACTTCATCTGCGTGGTCAGGCGCGCATCGGCCTGCGGGAACTTCTCGAACGCAAAGCGCGGGATCTTGGTCACCACGTAGTCGATCGATGGCTCGAACGAGGCCGGGGTCAGGCCGCCGGTGATCTCGTTCTTCAGTTCGTCCAGGGTGTAGCCGACCGCCAGCTTGGCCGCGACCTTGGCGATCGGGAAGCCGGTGGCCTTGGAGGCCAGCGCCGAGGAGCGCGACACGCGCGGGTTCATCTCGATGACGACCACGCGGCCGGTCTGCGCGTTGATGCCGAACTGCACGTTGGAGCCGCCGGTGTCCACGCCGATCTTGCGCAGCACCGCGATCGAGGCGTCGCGCAGGCGCTGGTATTCCTTGTCGGTCAGGGTCTGCGCCGGCGCCACGGTGATCGAGTCGCCGGTGTGCACGCCCATCGGGTCCAGGTTCTCGATCGAGCAGACGATGATGCAGTTGTCCGCGGTGTCGCGGACCACTTCCATCTCGAACTCCTTCCAGCCCAGCACCGACTCTTCGACCAGCACTTCGCTGGTCGGCGACAGCTCCAGGCCGCGGCCGACGATCTCGATCAGCTCCTCGCGGTTGTAGGCGATGCCGCCGCCGCTGCCGCCGAGGGTGAAGCTGGGGCGGATGATGGTCGGGTAGCCGACCCGGGTCTGGATCTCCAGCGCTTCCTCGAGGGTGTGCGCGACTGCCGCCTTCGGGCACTCCAGGCCGATCTCGCCCATCGCCACGCGGAACAGCTCGCGGTCCTCGGCCATCATGATCGCCTCGCGCTTGGCGCCGATCAGCTCCACGCCGTACTTTTCCAGCACGCCGTGATCGGCCAGGTCCAGCGCGCAGTTCAGCGCGGTCTGCCCGCCCATGGTCGGCAGCAGCGCGTCGGGCTTTTCCTTGGCGATGATCTTCTCGACCGTCTGCCAGTTGATCGGCTCGATGTACACGGCGTCGGCCATGTTCGGGTCGGTCATGATCGTGGCCGGGTTGCTGTTGACCAGCACCACGCGGTAGCCCTCGTCGCGCAGCGCCTTGCACGCCTGCGCGCCGGAGTAGTCGAACTCGCAGGCCTGGCCGATGACGATCGGGCCGGCGCCGATGATGAGGATGGTTTTTAGATCGGTGCGCTTGGGCATGTCAGCTCCGGGACCGGGGACCGGGGACCAGGGACCCGGTTTCCAGCCGTTGATTAAGTGAATAGTGCAATTTGTGCAGCATTTTGCCGACCCGCTCGGCGATATCCATGACGATATCCACCGCCTGCGCATCGGCCAGCGAGAGTTCGGCGGCCAACGTCAGCTGCGTCTGTAGCTCTGCGATCGAACCGCGTGCCATCGAGACGAAGCGGGCGTAGTCACGCGTCGATGCGCGCGCATTGCCCTCGGCGATGTTGGATGGCACCGAGACGGCAGCGCGTTGCAGCTGCGAAGTGAGTCCATAACGCTCTTCTTTCGGGAAATCCGCGGTCAATATGTAGACCGCCTTGGCAAGCTCGATGGACAGTCGCCATACGTCGAGTTCTCTGAAATGCGAAGGGCTCAAGCCCTCGCCTCCCGGTCCCCGGTCCCCGGTCCCCGGTCCCGCATCAACGCAGTGAAGCGATCGAACAACGGCGCCACGTCGCGCGGGCCCGGCGAGGCTTCCGGGTGGCCCTGGAAGCTGAAGGCCGGCGCGTCGGTCAGTTCGATGCCCTGGTTGGTGCCGTCGAACAGCGAGCGGTGGGTCACCCGCACATTGGCCGGCAGCGACGCTTCGTCGACCGCGAAACCGTGGTTCTGCGAGGTGATCATCACCCGGCCGCTGTCCAGGTCCTGCACCGGATGGTTGGCGCCGTGGTGGCCGTGGCCCATCTTCAGCGTCTGCGCGCCGGCGGCCAGCGCCAGCAGCTGGTGGCCCAGGCAGATGCCGAAGGTCGGGATCTTCCTGTCCACGAACTGCTTGATCGCGGCGATCGCGTAGTCGCACGGCGCCGGATCGCCGGGGCCGTTGGACAGGAACACGCCGTCCGGGTTCATCGCCAGCACCTCGGCGGCGGGCGTCTGCGCCGGCACCACGGTGACCTCGCAGCCGCGCTCGGCGAGCATGCGCAGGATGTTGAGCTTCACCCCGTAGTCGTAGGCGACAACCTTGTACTTCGGCGCCGCCTGGGCGAACGCGTTGCTGTCCAGGTCGAGTTGGCCGTCGCGCCACGGGTAGGCCTTGTCGGTGGACACCACCTTGGCCAGGTCCATGCCCTTCAGGCCCGGGAACTTGCGCGCCGCTTCCAGCGCCGTGTCCACGTTCACTTCGCCGGCCATCACTGCGCCATTCTGCGATCCCTTCTCGCGCAGGATGCGGGTCAGCTTGCGGGTATCGATGCCGGCGATGGCGACCACGCCGCGCTGGATCAGCCAGTCCGGCAGCGACACCTGGCTGCGCCAGCTGCTGGGGCGGCGCGGCACGTCGCGCACGATCAGGCCGGCCGACCAGACCTGGGCGGCCTCATCGTCCTGGTCGGTGCAACCGGTGTTGCCGATGTGCGGATAGGTCAGGGTGACCAGCTGGCGGGCGTAGGACGGATCGGTCACGATCTCCTGATAGCCGGTCATCGCGGTGTTGAACACCACTTCGCCGACGGACAGGCCAGTGGCGCCTACGGATTCGCCCTCGAACACGGTGCCGTCTTCAAGGACAAGGATTGCGGGTTGAGTCACGGGGTTCGCCTTGGGGAGAGAGGAACCCTGCCCCACCAACTTGCGGCTGCAAGAAACCGCGAACTCGGCGCTTCTCCGGGTCCGTGGCGATGGGTAACAGGCGAGCGAGAATTGTACCGGCGCGGACCTGTCCGCGCCAGACGTTTATGTGAAAGCGCCGTTCAGCCGAGCAGATCGCGCAGCCGGTAGGCCCCGGGCGCGCGGCCCGGCAGGCGCGCGGCGGCGTGCAGCGCGCCGCGGGCGAAGATGTCGCGGTTGCTGGCGCGGTGCACCAGCTCCACCCGCTCGCCTAGCCCGGCGAACTGCACCAGGTGCTCGCCGACGATGTCGCCGGCGCGCAGGCTGGCGTAGCGCGGCTGCGCGCCGCCGTGCGCGGCCGCCTCGCCCAGGGTCAGCGCGGTGCCGGACGGCGCGTCCTGCTTGTGCACGTGGTGCGATTCGACGATGTCGCAGTCCCAGCCCGGCAGCGCCGCGGCGGCGCGTTCCACCAGATCGTTCAGCACCGCCACACCGAGACTGAAGTTCGACGCCCAGATCAGCGGGATGCGCGCCGCCGCGTCGGTCAATGCCTGGCGCTGCGTGTCGTCCAGCCCGGTGGTGCCGGACACCAGCGCCGCACCGCGCGCCACGCACAGCGCCAGCACCGGGTCGAAGCCCTGCGGCAGGCTGAAATCGATCGCCACGTCGAACGCCGGCGCTGCGTTCAGTTCGGCCGCGGCGAAGTACGGCACCCCGTCGACCACCCGCTGCGCCGGCGCACGCCGGATCACCGCCGCCGCCACCTGCAACGCAGGCTCCTGCGCAGCCAGCCGCAACAGCGCCTGGCCCATGCGGCCGGACGCACCATGAATCAACACACGCACGGGGGAAGTCGTCATCGGCACAAGGCTAGCGGTTTGTCGCGATGGGCGACAGGGGTGTTGCGGTGTGGTTTTGATCGGCCGGCGGAAACCGCTTGAGCGTTGATGGCATGCGAAGCCGGACGGCCACTGCTTCGCTCGTCGCGACTGAAGTCGCTCCCACAGGGATCTGCGGCCGGCGTGCCGTTCCACTGCAGGTCGGTCCACTGTAAGAGGGCTTCAGCCCGGCTCCATTCGCAACCGGCAGATCTGCCGCTTCGTTCGTCGCGGCTGAAGCCGCTCCTACAGGGGCTTGCGGCCGGCTCGCTGGGTGCACTGTTGGAGGGACTTCAGTCCCGACGGCCATCCGAAGCCGGCAGGCCCATCGCTGCGCTCGTCGCGACTGAAGTCGCTCCCACAAGGACTTTCGATCAGTTGGCTACCTGCGCTGCAGAAAGGGCGCGCCCTACTCGGCCGCCGGTTGTCCCAGCAGGCGCTTGTTCCAGCATTCGACCTCGCGCTGGGCCAGGCGCCGTTCGAACAGCAGGCGCCAGTTCGGCACCAGCGGCAGGGCCAGCACCTGTTCCAGTTGCGCCGGATCCACCTCGCGCCGATACAGCAGCTGGATCAACCGAGCCAGCGACCAGGCCGGATACGGCCGCTCCAGCAGGGTCAGGCGGTCGCCGGCGGCGACCTCGCCCGGCTGCAGCACGCGGTAGTACCAGCCGGTGCGGCCGCTTTCCTGCACGCGCCGCGCCAGCGTGGGCACGCCGAAGCGGTCCGACAGCTTCCAGCACGGCTGCCGCGACTGCGAGACCTCGACCAGCGCCGTGCCCAGCCGCAGCCTGTCGCCCAGGCACAGGTCGGCCTCGGTGGCGCCGTGCGTGCTGAGGTTCTCGCCGAACGCGCCGGGCGCGTCCAGCAGGGCGTGCCCGCCCAGTTCCTGGCGCCAGGCCGTGTAGTGGTCGCGCGGATAATGGTGCAGCGCCTTGTCCGGGCCGCCGTGCACGCGGCGGTCGCCCTGTTCGTCCAGTTCCAGGCCTTCCACACCGATCTGCAGCCGTCCCGGCAACGGCTGCTTGGCGATGGCGCTGCGGCTGCCGGGCCGGGTGAAGTCCTGCGCACGGCCGACCAGCACCGCCTCCACGCCCAGGTCCAGGGCCGCAGCTGCGGTCATGCGCGTGCGCCGGGATGCCGCATCAGGCCGCAGCGCCGCGGTGCGCGGCGACCTCGGCCTGCAGCAGTTCGCCGAGGATGCGCACGCCGGCATCGATCCGCTCTTCCGGCACGGTCACGAACGACAGGCGCAAGGTGTTGCGTTGCGGCTCGACCGCATAGAACGGCGCGCCCGGCACGAAGGCGACGTTGCGTTCGATCGCCTTGGCCAGCAGCGCGCCACCGTCCATGCCCACGGGCAGTTCGACCCAGATGAACATGCCGCCGGCCGGACGGTTCCAGCGCACCTGCGACGGGAAGTACTTCCCCAGCGCCGTCAGCATCTGCTGGCAACGGCTCGCGTACAGGCTGCGGATGCCGGGAATGTGCGCATCCAGGAAGCCGTCCTGCACCGCCTCGTAGACGATGCGCTGGCTGAACGAGGGCGTATGCAGGTCCGCCGCCTGCTTGGCCTGCACCAGCTTGGCGTGCACCGCTTCGGGCGCGATCACGAAGCCCAGGCGCAGGCCCGGCGCCAGCACCTTGGAAAACGAGCCCATGTAGATGACGCCGTCTGGATGCATCGACAGCAGGCTGGGCAGCGTGTCGCCGCTGTAGCACAGCTCGCCATACGGATCGTCCTCGACGATCGGCACGCCGGCGGCGGCGGCGCGCGCGACCAGCGCCTGGCGCCGGTGCAGCGGCAGGCGCCGCCCGGTCGGATTCTGGAAGTTCGGCAGGCAATACATGAAGCGCGCGCCGGCCAGCTGCGCGTCGTCCAGCGCATCCACCACCAGCCCGTCGTCGTCCGACGCCATCGCCGCGAAGGCCGGCTGGAACAGCGAGAAGGCCTGCAGCGCCCCCAGGTAGCTCGGCGTCTCCACCAGCACCTTGCTGCTTTCGTCGATGAACACCTTGCCGAGCAGGTCCAGGCCCTGCTGCGAGCCAGTGGTGATCAGCACCTGGCTGGGGCGGATGCTGGCGCCGTCGCGGCTCAGGCGCGCCGCCACCCATTCGCGCAGCGGCAGATAGCCTTCGGTCGGGCCGTACTGCAGCGCCGCCTGCGGCGCCTCGCGCAGGACCTTGTCGCAGGCGTACTGCATGCGCGCGATCGGAAACGTGTCCGGCGACGGCAACCCGCCGGCGAAGGAGATCACCTCCGGGCGTTCGGTGACCTTGAGGATTTCGCGGATCGCCGAACTGGTCAGCGCCTGCGCACGGCGGGAAAGCTGGAAGGAGGTCGTCATCGGCATAGGATAATCGCGGGCGTGCCGGTGCGCATGCGCCGCGACGCCGGGCGCGATCTGAAACGCACAGGTCCGACGAACACCACGCGCATCAGCGAGCCTGCCAGGCGCCCAGGCATCCTCGCACGCATGCGCGGCATCCTTCATCGGCAGGCACGGCGCGCCCGCAGCCAGCCGCATGCCGTCACCCGCATTGCGGGCACGGCGGCCGGACGCCGCCGCTCACGCCTGGCGCGCGGCCTGCTGCAGTCGCCGCAACGCGTCGTGCGCATACAGCCGCACGTCCGACACCGGCGGCAACGGTGGCGCGAACAGGGTCTCGTCCAGCTGCAGGATCGGCCCGTAGACGACCGTCGTCTGCGCCCCGAGCGTGCACAGGCCGCGCAGCACGGTCAGCCGATAGCCCTGGCCCTGGTAATAGCAGGTGCCGCCATCGGCCGGCACCGGCGCCTCGGCGTCGATCAACGCGTAGCGCGGGACCCCACCGGCCGCCACCACGCGAAAGTCCGCGGCGGCCTGATTCAGGGCATCGCGCTGCGCTGGCGCCAGCGCCTGCAGCTCGATGCCCGGGAATACAGCGTCCAATGCCGTCATGTGGCTCAATGCCGCCGCGGCGGTGCCGGACCGCAACTGTCGCAGCCGCCGCACGCACCGGCGCCGCCGCTGGCCGCAGGCGCGATCTTGCGGCCCAGCGCCTGCAACCAGGACGCGCGGTTTGGCTTGAGCAGGCGCAAGGCGATGGCGCTGCGCAGTTTGCGCGCGGTGCCGGGAAACTGCTTCTTCAGCACCACCCACGCGCTGAGCAGCACCGCCAGCGCGATCACGACGTACTGCAGCAGCAGCGACATGGACGTGGACATGGCTCAGCCGGCTCCCAGCGCCACCGCGATCTGATAGGTGACCAGCGAGGCCAGGTAAGCCAGCGCGAACAGGTAGAACGCGGCGAAGCTCATCTGCTTCCACGAGTTGGTCTCGCGCTTGATCGTGGCCAGCGTGGAGATGCACATCGGCGCGTAGATGTACCAGACCAGCAGCGACAGCGCCGTGGCCAGCGACCAGCCATTGTGGATCAGCGGCGACAGCGCCTGCGCGGCGGCATCGTCGTCGACTTCCGACAGCGCGTACACCGTGGCCAGCGACGCCACTGCCACTTCGCGCGCGGCCAGGCCGGGGATCAGCGCGATGCAGATCTGCCAGTTGAAGCCCAGCGGCGCGAACACCGTGGTCATCGCGTGGCCGATGCGGCCGGCGAAGCTGTAGTCGATCGCCGGCAGCGTGGCGTTGGCCGGCGCCGCCGGGAACGACAGCAGGAACCACAGCAGGATGGTCAGCGCCAGGATGATGCCGCCGACGCGCTTGAGGAAGATCGCCGCGCGCTCCCACAGGCCCAGCGCCAGGTCGCGCAGGTGCGGCACGCGGTACGAGGGCAGTTCCAGCAGCAGCGGATGCTCGCCCTTGTCGCGGCGCCATTTCTTCATCGTCCACGACACCGCCAGCGCACTGGCGATCGCGGCGAAATACAGCCCGAACAGCACCAGCCCCTGCTGGTTGAACACCCCCCAGACCTGCTTCTGCGGGATGAACGCGCCGATCAGCAGCGCGTACACCGGCAGCCGTGCCGAGCAGGTCATCAGCGGCGCGACCAGGATCGTGGCCAGGCGGTCGCGCGGGTCCTGGATGCTGCGCGTGGACATGATCCCGGGCACCGCGCAGGCGAAGCTGGACAGCAGCGGGATGAACGAGCGCCCGGACAGCCCGGCGGCGGCCATCATGCGGTCGAGCAGGAACGCCGCGCGCGGCAGGTAGCCCGATTCCTCCAGCGCCAGGATGAAGGCGAACAGGATCAGGATCTGCGGCAGGAAGATCACCACCCCGCCGAGGCCGGCGATGATGCCGTCGACCAGCAGGCTGTTGAGCGGCCCCGCCGGCAAGGTGCTGCCGACCCAGGCGCCGAGCGCCTTGCTGCCGCCGTCGATCAGCTCCATCAATGGCGCGGCCCAGGCATACACTGCCTGGAAGATCAGGAACATCACCACCGCCAGGGTCAGCAGCCCGGCGACCGGGTGCAGCAGCCAGCGGTCCAGCGCGTCGTCGATGCGCGAGGTGCGGGTCGGCATCGATACCGCCGCGGCGAGGATGCGCCGCACCTGCTGGTGGTAGTCGCCCTGCCCTTCGGCCGGCGCCACCGCCGGCGGCAGCGCCGGGGCCAGCGCGTCGAGCCGCTCGACCAGCGCCCTGGCGCCGTTGCGGCGCACCGCCACGGTTTCGATCACCGGCACGCCGAGCGCGTCTTCCAGCGCCTGGCGGTCGATGCGGATGCCGCGGCGCTGCGCGGCATCGACCATGTTCAGCGCCACCAGCATCGGCTTGCCCAGCTCGCGCAGCTCCAGCGCGAAGCGCAGGTGCAGGCGCAGATTGGTGGCATCGACCACGCACACCAGCACGTCCGGCGCCGGCTCGCCCGGATAGAAGCCGCGGCACAGGTCGCGGGTGATCGCCTCGTCCAGGCTGGCCGGCTGCAGGCTGTAGGCGCCGGGCAGGTCGAGCACCGCGAACTCGCGCCCGGACGGGGCGCGGAAGCGGCCTTCCTTGCGCTCGACGGTGACCCCGGCGTAGTTGGCCACCTTCTGCTTGCTGCCGGTGAGCTGGTTGAACAGCGCGGTCTTGCCGCAGTTCGGATTGCCGACCAGCGCCAGCCGCAGCGGCACCGCGTTCGCGCTCATGGCTGCGCCTCGGCGCGGACCTGCACCCGCGCCGCCTCGCTGCGGCGCAGGGCGAAGCGCGTATAGCCGACCTGCACCAGCAACGGTTCGCCGCCGACGGGGCCACTCGCCAGCACCTGCACCTGCTCGCCGGCGACGAAGCCCAGCTCGCGCAGGCGCCGCGCGATGGCGTCGTTGGGCTGGCGGTCGTGCACGGTTTCGACGAGGGCGGTGCTGCGCAAGGGCATATCGGACAACGTCACTGAACGTTCCGGCGATAAGAATGGTTATCAATTGTAGCACCGCCGCATCGCGTCATGGCGCCGCCGGCGCGGCCCGCTATCATGTCCGTATGGCTGCCGTTACCCCTTCGTACGAGACTCGCCGATGAGCGATGCACTGCTGCTGGAACGCTCGGGCAAGGTCCTGACGTTGCGGCTGAACCGACCCGAGGTCCGCAATGCGTTCGACGCCGCGCTGATCGCGCAGCTGACCGCAGCGCTGCAGCAGGCCGGCACCGATCCGAAGGTCAAGGTGGTGGTGCTGGCCGGCGCCGGGCCCGCGTTCTCGGCCGGTGCCGACCTGCAATGGATGCGCTCGATGGCCAATGCCAGCGAGGCCGAGAACCTGGCCGACGCGCTGGCGCTGGCGCAGCTGATGCGCACCCTCGACGAGCTGCCCAAGCCGACCGTGGCGCGGGTGCATGGTGCGACCTTCGGCGGCGCGGTCGGGCTGGTGGCCTGCTGCGACATCGCCGTGGCCGCCACCGACGCCCGCTTCGCGCTCAGCGAGAGCCGCCTGGGCCTGTTGCCGGCGGTGATCTCGCCCTACGTGATCGCCGCGATCGGCGCGCGCCAGGCGCGGCGCTGGTTCGCCAGCGCCGAGGCGTTCGACGCGGCCACCGCCACCCAGATCGGCCTAGTGCACCAGACGGTGGCGCCGGCCGCGCTGGACGCGGCGGTGCAGCGCCAGGTGGAACTGCTCGGCCAGGCCGGCCCGCTCGCCGCCGCCGGCGCCAAGGCGCTGGTGCGCCGGGTCGCCGCGGGCGGCGACAGCGCCACGCTGGACCGCGACAACGCCGCGCTGATCGCGCGGCTGCGGGTCTCGGCCGAAGGCCAGGAAGGACTCAGCGCGTTCCTGGACAAGCGCGACCCGAACTGGGTGGGATTCTGGTGAGCCCGCTCGACCACATCGGCCTGCGCTGCGTCGAGTTGGAGCGCAGCCTGGCTTTCTATCGCGCCGCGCTGGCCGCGCTCGGGCTGGACATCGTGATGGAGGTGAGCGCAGAGCAGACCGGCGACCGCCGCCACATCGGCTTCGGCCGCGACGGCAAACCCAGCGTCTGGCTGACCGATGGCGCCACCAGCGCCGTCGGCGCGCTGCATCTGGCCTTCGTCGCCGGCGACCGCGCCCAGGTGGATGCGTTCCATCGCGCCGGGCTGGCCGCCGGCGGTCGCGACAATGGCGCGCCCGGGCTGCGGCCGCATTACCACCCCAATTACTACGGCGCCTTCCTGCTGGATCCGGACGGGCACAACATCGAGGCCGTCTGCCACCGGCCGGCGGGCGCCTGAGGCCTCGCCCGGTGGCCACCGTACTTCGCCCAGCCTGCGCCGTTCACGCAACGGCGCCCAGCCATTCGCTCCAAGGATCGCCCGTGACCGCCGATTCGCCGCTTCCGCCCTGCCTCGCGCGCCATGCCCAGCCGGCATCGGCGTGCGCGCCGCGCCACCGTCATAGCCGATGAACGACTTCGTCCGCCTGGTGGAAGTCGGGCCGCGCGACGGCCTGCAGAACGAGAAGGCCTGGGTCGCCACCGCCGACAAGATCGAACTGATCGCGCAGCTGTCGCGTACCGGCCTGCGCAGCATCGAGGCGACCAGCTTCGTCAGCCCGAAGTGGGTGCCGCAGCTGGCCGACGCGGCCGAGGTCTATGCCGGCATCGTGCCGGCGCCGGGCGTGGACTATCCGGTGCTGGTGCCGAACCTGCAGGGCTACGAGCGCGCCGCGGCGGTCGGCGTGCGCGAGGTCGCGGTGTTCACCGCCGCCTCGGAGACCTTCAACCGCACCAACACCAATGCCGGCATCGACGAATCGCTGGCGCGCTTCGCCCCGGTGCTGGCGCGCGCCGCGGCCGACGGGGTCAAGGTGCGCGGCTACGTCTCCACCGTGCTCGGCTGCCCCTACCAGGGCGCGGTGCCGCTGACCGACGTGGTGCGGGTGGCGCGGCAACTGCACGCGATGGGCTGCTACGAGATCTCGCTGGGCGACACCATCGGCGTCGGCACCCCGACCAAGGCGCGGGCGATGCTGCGCGCGGTCGCCGCCGAGCTGCCGATGGCGGCGCTGGCGGTGCATTTCCACGACACCTATGGCCAGGCCCTGGCCAACATCGCCGCGTGCCTGGAAGAAGGCGTGCGCGTGGTCGATGCGGCGGTGTCCGGCGCCGGCGGCTGCCCCTACGCCAAGGGCGCCAGCGGCAACGTGGCCAGCGAGGACGTGGTCTACCTGCTGCACGGCAGCGGCGTGGACACCGGCATCGACCTGGATGCGCTGGCCGCGACCGGGCGCTGGCTGGCGCAGAAACTCGGCCGGCCGAACGGCAGCAAGGTCGGCCAGGCGCTGGCGGCGGCGTAACCGCAAGCCATCGGCGCCGCGGGCGCGCCGCATCAGCAGCGCCCTTCTTCGCGCGCTCTTCCTGTACCCCCGCCATTTGCCGTGCATGCACAGCGAGGCGATCCAGCCGGTTCGCGCGGTCGCCAACGCCGAACCGAGCAGCACGCTTGCTCCGCTCGACCGTGCCAACAGCGCTGGTAACAACGAGGCCTTCCCGAGAAACCTTCTTCGGGTCCCTGGTCCCCGGTCCCGGTCGCCCGCCTTCAGGCGCGTCAGCTAAAATGCGCCCTTTCCTGGGAGGGAACACCCAATGCAGCTTGCCGATATCCGCGCGGTGGTCACCGGCGGCGTTTCCGGACTCGGCCTGGCGGTCGCGCAACGCATCGTCGCCGACGGCGGCAAGGTCGCGCTGTTCGACCTCAACGACGACAAGGGCGCGGCCGCGGTCGCCGCGCTCGGCGCAGCGCAGGCGCGCTATTTCCGCACCGACGTCAGCGACGAGGCGCAGGTCGCGTCGCAGCTCGGCGCCGCGCGCGACTTCCTCGGCGGGCTCAACGCCGCGATCAACTGCGCCGGCATCCTCGGCGCCGGCCGAGTGCTCGGCAAGGAAGCGCCGATGGCGCTGGCCACGTTCCAGGGCACGGTGATGGTCAACCTGGTCGGCAGCTTCAACGTCGCCAAGGCCGCCGCCGACCTGATGCAGCACAACGCGCCGGGCGAGGACGGCGAGCGCGGCGCGATCGTCAACACCGCCAGCGTCGCCGCCTACGAAGGCCAGATCGGCCAGGCCGCCTATGCCGCATCCAAGGGCGGCGTGGTGGCGATGACCCTGCCGATGGCACGCGAACTGGCGCGCTTCGGCATCCGCGTCAACACCGTCGCCCCTGGCATCTTCTGGACCCCGATGGTGGACGGCATGCCCGAGGTGGTGCAGCAGTCGCTGGCCGCGTCGATCCCGTTCCCGCCGCGACTCGGCCGCCCGGAGGAATTCGCCGACACGGTGATGTTCCTGCTGCGCAACCGCTATCTCAACGGCGAGGTCATTCGTCTCGACGGCGCGGTACGCTTGGCGCCCAAGTAACCGGGATTCGTGATTCGGGATTGGGGATTCGTAAAGCGCCCCGCCCCCTTCGCCCCCCGCCCTGCTCTTTACCAATCCCGAATCTCCAATCCCCAATCCCGGCTCCAAACCCATGAAAGCCAACGAAATCAAGAAAGGCAACGTCGTCGAGTACAACAACGGCGTCTATCAGATCCGCGACATCGAACGCAGCTCGCCGCAGGGCCGCGGCGGCAACGTGCGCTTCCGCTTCGTGATGTACAGCGTGCCGGGCGGCAACAAGCTCGACGCCAGCTTCGACGGCGACGACGACCTGCGCGAGGTCGAACTGACCCGCCACCAGGCCACCTTCTCGTATAAGGACGGCGACGCGTTCGTGTTCCTGGACGACGAGGACTACACCCCGTACACGCTCGACGCCGACGTGATCGGCGACGACGCCGGCTACATCACCGAGGGCCTGACCGGCATCTACGTGCAGGTCATCGACGACCAGCCGGTGGCGGTGCAGCTGCCGCAGAGCGTGACCCTGGAAGTGGTGGAGACCCCGCCGGAGCTGAAGGGCGGCACCGCGACCAAGCGGCCGAAGCCGGCCAAGCTCAATACCGGGCTGGAGATCATGGTGCCGGAGTACATCGGCAACGGCGAGCGCGTGCTGGTCAACACCACCACCGGCGAGTTCGCCGGGCGTGCGGACTGAGCGCATGCGAACACCCCGCGAGCTCGCCCTGGTGGCGCTGCTGACGCTGCCGGGCCTGATGTCCGGCGCCGACGCGGCCGCACCGGCGGGCGCGCCGGCGGCCAAGGCCGCCTGCGCCATTCCCGCGGACGTGGATCCCGAGCACCACGCCGGCTTCTGCGCCATGCCGCAGGACGTGCGCGCGTTCGTCGCGCGCCAGGACGTCTGCAACCACTTCGCCGGCGAAGAGCCCTACGACGCGGCGCGCCGCCGCGAACTGGAACGGGCGATCGCGAAGTACTGCGACGGCAACGAAGCGGCCTGGACCAAGCTGCGCGCGCAGTACCGCCAGGACCCGGCGCGCACCGCATGGCTGAACCGCTACGGCGAGGACGCCGGCCTCGACCTGCCGTAGCGGCGGCGGCCGGCTTCGGAAAGGGAGGGCTGGCATTGAGCCCTCCTACACCGCATCGATCAGCTCGCAAAAAGTTCTTGTAGGCGCGACTGCAGTCGCGACGAACGAAGCGGCACACCTACCGCCCACGGATTCGGTCGGGGCTGAAGCCCCTCCTACAGTGCACCCAGCCAGCTCGCCGCAAGCCTTGGCAGGAGCGGCTTCAGCCGCGACGAACGGAGCAGCACTCCTACCGCCCATGGATTCGGTCGGGGCTGAAGCCCCTCCTACAGTGCACCCAGCCAGCTCGCCGCAAGCCTTGGTAGGAGCGGCTTCAGCCGCGACGAACGAAGCGGCACACCTACCGCCCTTGGATTCGGTCGGGACTGAAGCCCCTCCTACAGTGCACCCAGTCGGTTCGCTGCAAGCCTTGGTAGGAGCGGCTTCAGCCGCGACGAACGGAGCGGCACACCTGCCGGTCTCGGATTCGGTCGGGGCTAAAGCCATTCCTATCCGTGCACCCAGCCAGCCCGCCGCAAGCTCTTTGTGGGAGCGACTTCAGTCGCGACGAACGGAGCCGTCATTTCTCCGCCGCAGGCTGCAACACCGACGGCGACACCAGCTGCAACCCGCCGCCGTCGCGATTGAGTTCGCGCAGACGCATGCCCAGCGCGGCCAGGTTCGCATCGATCTGCTGCAGTTCCGCGCGCAGCGGTGGCGGCAGCAAGGCGTGCAGCCGCGCCTGCAACGCGGCGCCCTCGCTGTGCAACGCGTCGATCCGCGCCTGCCCCTGGCGCTGCAGCCAGTCGCGCTCCTGCGCCTGCGGCAGGCCATAGCCGGGCTGACCCTGCAGCAGCGTCGACGGTTGGCTCAACAGGCCTTGCTGCGCCAGCACCGCGCGGACGGCTGCGGCCGCCTTCTGGCTCTCGTCGGCAGCGGACGCGTCAGTGACCGGAGCGGCGGCACCGGCAGTGGCGGCAATACCGGCACCTGCACCTGCACCTGCACCTGCATCAGCACCAGCACCAGCACCAGCACCGGCATCGGCACCGCCATCGACACCAGCATCGATGCCAGCACCGCCAGCGTGCGCCTCAGGCATGCGCGCTCCTGCCAGATAGCGTCGCTTCAACACATCGCGCCCGCGCTGCTCCTGGCGCCGGCGCGCGGCATTCTCCAGCAGCAGCAATGCGGCGCTGGCGCGCAGGTCGCCGCGCTGCAGCCACGGTGCGCGCTGCGCCGCCGGCAGGTCCAGCCAGGCGTGCGCGGTGCGCGCCGGCAACGCCAGTTGCGCGCGTGCGACCGCGAACATCGCCGCGTAGTGCGCGCTCGCCGGTACGAAGTAGTAGCCCTGGCGCGCCGCGGCGTCGGCATCGTCCAGCACCCGAGTGTCGGCGATGCCGGCGCGGGCCAGGCGCCGCAGCAGGCCGGTCGGGCTGATCCCGGCCAGGCGCGCGCCGGCCAGCCGCGGCACGCCGTCGTGCAGCAGCTTGTAGATCTCCACCGCGCAGTTGTTGCTGAGGAAGTAGTAACGGCCGTCGTAGCTCCAGTGCAGCTGCGCGGCGCGTTCCAGCAACGCGGCGATCTCGTCCGGCGCCAGCCGCAGCGGAATCGACTGCAGCCCGCGCAGCTGCACCTGGGTGTATTCGTCCACCACCTGGCGCAGCGGCAGCACGAACAGCCGCGACGGATACGAGCCGACCAGGCCGCGCACGCTGGAGATCTGCACATCGTCGACGAAGGCGCGGAACGACAGCACCTTGTGATACGCCAGGTCCAGGCGGCAATCGGGACCGGGCGTGCGCCCCGGCGCGCAGATCACCAGCCGCAGCATGCTGTGGCCCCAATGGCTCATCGGCTGCGCATTGCCTTCGGCCAGCAGGTAGTCCACGGCGTAGACCCGCGCCGGATCCAGCTGCAGCAGCGCCGCCTCGTCGGCCAGCGGATCCTGCAGATAGACCAGACCAGGGGCGCAGGCCGACGCCGGCGGCGACCAGTCCAGGCGCTGCGCGAAATACCGCGCCAGCGCCGGGCGCCGGCACGCGTAGTCCGGATCCAGCAGGAAATGTTCCAGGTTGACCGCGACGAATTCCGCCGGAGACGCCAGTTCGTACCGGTCCGGGCTGCGCTCGCTGAAGGCGTTGTCTCCCAAGCGCAGGCCCAGCCGCATCGGGCTGACCTGCCAGCCGGCCAGATCCAGCAGGCGCGGATCCGACGACAGCCGGCCCGCCGCGGAGCGGTCGTAGAAATGCGCCAGTTCGTGCAGCAGCGCGGCGATCGCCGGCCGCGTCGCCGCGCCGGCACCGTCATCGCCACCTGCAACAGGACGCGCCATCCATGCGCGCAGCAGTGCCTTGTTCAACAGCAGTCGCCGCGCCTGCGCCCTGCCATGCACCTGCGCCGGCAGGTCGTCACGCCATTGCAGCGCCAGCGGCGCATCGATCGCCGCCACCCAGGCCGGCGGCAGCTTCGGCAGCACCGCATCGAGCAGCGCCTGGCTGGCCGCGCGCTCGGGCGCGCTCAGGCCACTCGCATCCACCTGCAACTGCAAGGCCTGCGCGGGCACTGCGCAGGCCAGCCACAGCAGCGCCAGCCACGCCAGCCGGCGCCGCGGCCGGCGCGGTCTCACAGCGCCAGGATGGCCTGCGCCAGTTGCAGGTCGCTGGCCTGCTGCGCCTGCGGGTTGCGCTCGCGCAGCACGCGCAGCGCCGCTTCCAGCTGCGCGCCGCGGATGCGGCCGGCGCTGGCGACGAAGCCGGCCGCGTCGTCGCGCGCCTGCAGCACCAGCTTGTCGTCGCCGGAGCTGCTGTCCGAAGACGCGGAACTGCCGGCAGAGCCGGCCGAGGCCGAACCGGCGGAACTGCCGGCGAAGCTGGAGGCCTGCGCGAGCGCGGGGAGGGTCAGGATCAACAGCAGGGCGCAGCGCGCGGTCACTCGGTTCATCGCATCGGTTCCAACGGGATCAGGGAAGAAGCGTGGCAGTCGCCGCGCCGGCATAGCCTAGCCGGCCGCCGGCGCGAGCGCGAGCGCCCGCACCACGCGCGGCGCTAGACGGCTCAGGGATCGAACAGCTTGCCCGGGTTGAGCAGCCCGGCCGGGTCGAACACGCGCTTGACCGCGCGCATCAGCGCGATCTCCTCGGCGCTGCGGGTGCTGTCCAGATACGGCTTCTTGACCAGGCCGATGCCGTGTTCGGCGGAGATGCTGCCGCCATGCTCGGCCAGCACCTGCGCCAGCAGCTTGGTGACCTGTTCGCAGGCGGCGATGAAATCGGCGTCGGCGGTGGCATCGGGCTTGAGCACGTTGATGTGCAGGTTGCCGTCGCCGATATGGCCGAACCAGACCACGTCGAACTGCGGATAGGCCGCGCCGAGCAGCGCCTGGGTCTGCGCCAGGAACGCCGGCATCGCCGAGATCCGCACCGACACGTCGTTCTTGTACGGCTTGTAGCGCGCCAGCGCCTCGGTGATGCCTTCGCGCAGGCGCCACAGCTGCGCCGCCTGCGCATCGCTCTGGCTGATCACCCCGTCCAGCACCCAGCCCTGCTCCATGCACGCCTCGAACGCGGCCAGCGCCGCGGCTTCCTGCGCCTCGTCGCCGCTGGCGTACTCGGTGACCACGTAGTACGGATAGACCGTGTCGAACGGCGCCTGCGCGCCATGCGCCAGCACGTGCTGCAGCGCGCGGTCGGTGAAGAATTCGAACGCCTCCAGCTGCAGTCGGCCGCGGAACGCGGCGAACACCTGCATCAGTACTTCGAACGAGGGCAGCGCCAGCAGCATCACGTTGCTCGGCGGCGGCGGGTCGGTCAGCCGCAGCGTGGCCTCCACGACGATGCCGAGGGTGCCTTCCGAGCCGATCAGCAACTGGCGGAAATCGTAGCCGCTGGAATTCTTGATCAGCCCGCGGTTGAGCTCGAGCAGCTCGCCGCTGCCGGTCACCACCTTGAGCCCGGCGATCCATTCGCGGGTATTGCCGTAGCGGATCACGCGGATGCCGCCGGCATTGGTGGCGATGTTGCCGCCGATCGAACACGAGCCGCGTGCGGCGAAGTCCACCGGGTACACCAACCCATGCTCGCGCGCCGCGTTGTGCACCGCCTCCAGCGCCATGCCGGCCTGCACGGTGAGGGTGCGATCGACCGCATCGAACGCCAGCGCCTTGTTCATCCGCTCCAGGCTCAGCACCAGTTCGCCGTGCGCGGCCACCGCGCCGCCGGACAGGCCGGTGCGGCCGCCGGAAGGCACCACCGCCACCGCGTGGTCGTTGGCCCAACGCAGCACCGCCTGCACCTCCTGCACCGTCGACGGCAGCGCGATCGCCAGCGGCGCCGGCGTCCAGCGCCGGGTCCAGTCGCGGCCGTAGTGTTCCAGGTCGGCGGGATCGGTCTTCAGGCGCAAGCCGGGAACGGCGTGCGTAAGGGCATCCAGGCGCGGGTCGGTCATCGGCTCAAAGGTCGGGGCGAAGGCAAGCGTTCAAGCGTGCCAGCGTTGGCTGGCGGCGTCTAGTTGGGCACGGGACTTGGGACTTGGGACTCGGGACAGGGGACTCGGAAAAGCGGCACCACCTGCATGAAGCCAGGCAACACCGTCAGCCTACGCACCCTACGAGTCCCGAGTCCCGGGTCCCGAACAGATGCATCTGAAACCTTCGCCAGCGTTGCGTCTACGCCATCCCGGCATCCTATTGCGGCGCACCAAAGCGCGGACGCATCTGGCATAGTGACCGCCCTCTCGCCATCGCACCGTTGCCGCAATGTCGCCCAAGAAAACCTCGTTTCCGAAGCAGGATATCCGCGTGCTGCTGCTCGAAGGCATCAGCCAGACCGCCATCGACGTGTTCCGCGCCGCCGGCTATTCGCAGATCGAACTGCACGCCAAGTCGCTGCCGGAAGAGGAACTGAAGGCGCGCATCGCCGAGGCGCACATCGTCGGCATCCGCTCGCGCACCCAGCTCAGCGCCGAAGTGCTGGCGCAGGCCAAGCGCCTGATCGCGGTCGGCTGCTTCTGCATCGGCACCAACCAGGTGGACCTGGACGCGGCCGAACTGGCCGGCATCCCGGTGTTCAACGCGCCCTACTCCAATACCCGCAGCGTCGCCGAACTGGTCATCGCCGAGGCGATCCTGCTGCTGCGCGGCATTCCGCAGAAGAACGCCGAGTGCCACCGCGGCGGCTGGTCGAAGTCGGCCGCCGGCAGCCACGAGACCCGCGGCAAGGTGCTGGGCATCGTCGGCTACGGCCATATCGGCACCCAGGTCGGCGTGCTGGCCGAATCGCTGGGCATGCAGGTGATCTTCCACGACATCGAAGCCAAGCTGTCGCTGGGCAACGCGCGCGCGGCGACCGACCTGGACGACCTGCTGGCGCGTTCGGACGTGGTGACCCTGCACGTGCCGGAAACGGCGGCGACCAAGGACATGATCGGTGCGGCGCAGATCGCGCAGATGAAGCCGGGCGCGCACCTGATCAACGCCTCGCGCGGCACCGTGATCGACATCGCCGCGCTCGACGCGGCGCTGACCTCCGGCCACATCGGCGGCGCGGCGGTGGACGTGTTCCCGGTCGAGCCCAAGGGCAACGGCGACCTGTTCGAATCGCCGCTGGCCGCGCACGACAACGTGATCCTGACCCCGCACGTGGGCGGCAGCACGCTGGAAGCGCAGGACAACATCGGCGTAGAGGTGGCCGCGAAGCTGGTGCGCTACAGCGACAACGGCAGCACCCTGTCGGCGGTGAACTTCCCCGAAGTGACCCTGCCCGAGCACGCCGAGAGCCTGCGCCTGCTGCACATCCACCGCAACGTGCCGGGCGTGCTGTCGCAGATCAACGAACTGTTCTCGCGCCACAACGTCAACATCGACGGCCAGTTCCTGCGCACCGACCCCAAGGTCGGCTACGTGGTGATCGACGTGGCCGCCAGCGAGGAACTGGCCGGCGTACTGAAGGACGAGCTGGGGCAGATTGCGGGGACGTTGCGGACGCGGGTTCTTTACTGAGCCCGGGACTGGGGACTCGGGACCCGGGACTCGGAACAGCGGCGACGCCAGCGAGTCCGTTCTCCGACTGCGATCAGGCTTGGATGGATTGCGGTGACGCAAACGCACGAACGCTTGAGAGGCAAGAAACAAGCGCGGAAAAGCAGATCACGCGACCCACGCTCTTCCGAGTCCCGAGTCCCGAGTCCCCAGTCCCGATCAAGGCTGCAACTCCCCGCGCAACCCTTCGCTCAACAGATAGTCGTCGGCCTTCAGGTACCAGCGCTCCGGGCCGGTGGTGACCGCCTCCATGTACAGGCCGCCGCTGTCTTCGCGCGGCGGGCGCTGCAGGCTGACGATCGCCACGCCATGCGGCGGTCCGCTCAACGCCAGCAGCGCACGCTGCACGGTGCGCGCCAGTTCGGCCGAATCCATCCGGTCGTCGACCGGGCGGAAGGCCAGGCGATAGGTGAACGAAGCAGCGGTGCGGGACATGGGCATGGACAGGCAACGGGCGCCCAAGGGTACCCAATCCCGCCATGCCCGCCCAGCCGGCGGCGCACACGCAGCGCCCGGACCAGCCGGTCCGGAAGCGCCGGTCACCGGCGCATCAGCGGTCGCTGCGCGCCACCCACTTGCCGGCCATCCGCCGCAACGACGGATCCAGGTCCGGCTCGGCCAGCAGCTCGGCGATCGAACGCCAGGCCAGGGCCAGCGATTCGGCGCTGACCGCGAACGTCTCGTCGGCGCCGGCGCGGACCACGTAGCGCGCGTCGAAGTGCCAGTGCCCGGGCACCTCCTTGCGCTCAGGGATCCAATGCCGGTCCAGGTCGAACAGTTCGCCGTCCTCCAAGGCCAGCCCGGGCAGCCCCGACTCCTCCTCGGCCTCCTTCAGCGCCACAAGCGCCAGGTCGCGGTCGCCGTCGGCGTGCCCGCCCAGCTGCAGCCAGCGCTGCAGCTTGCGGTGGTGGGTCAGCAGGGTGCGCGCGCCGTCGGCGCTGACCAGCCAGGCCGAACCGGTGAAGTGGCCGTCCAGGCGCGCACGCACGAAGGGGTCGTGCGCGTCGTCCAGCAGCGCCAGGAATTGCGCCGCAACCTCGGCCTCCTGCGGCCAACGGGCGGCATAGGCCTGCAACTGGCGGCGCAGGGAGAGGTCCGGCATGGGGGGTTCTCGCGATCGGGGGCGGCCATTATCGCCGCCGACGGTGCAGCGCGGCTTGTGGCAGCGGTCCGGCTTTGGCATGGTACGACGCTTGCGTGGCCCGCTTGGGCCTAGCGCACCATCTTTACCGGGGCACGACAGTCCCGATCGCCACCCAGGGGATCCACCGCATGCTGAAGTCTCTGTTGAGGGTCAAGCCGATCGAACCGGCCGGGCACGTCGATGCCGGCGAACCGTTCGAAGGCAGCCTGGAAGGCGAAGCCACGCTGAAACGGACCCTCACCGCCAAGCACCTGATCATGCTCGGCATCGGCGCGGTGATCGGCGCGGGCATCTTCGTGCTGACCGGCCAGGCCGCGGCCAACCACGCCGGCCCGGCGGTGATGCTGTCGTTCGTGTTCGCCGGCATCGCCTGCGCCTTCGCCGGCCTGTGCTACGCCGAGTTCGCGGCGATGATGCCGGTCTCCGGCAGCGCCTACTCCTACTCCTACACCACCCTGGGCGAAGGCGTGGCCTGGTTCATCGGTTGGTGCCTGGTGCTGGAATACCTGTTCGCCGGCTCCAGCGTCGCGGTCGGCTGGTCGGCCTACCTGATCAGTTTCCTGACCGGCACCCTGGGGCTGCCGTTCCCGGCGGAACTGGCCGGCGCGCCGCTGGCCTGGAACGGCGACACCTTCGTCGCCTCCGGCAGCATCGTCAACCTGCCGGCGGTGCTGATCGTGGTCGCGGTCAGCGCGCTGTGCTACGTCGGCGTCACCCAGTCGGCGTTCGCCAACGCCATCGTGGTGGCGATCAAGGTCCTGGTGATCTGCCTGTTCGTCGGCTTCGGCGTATCCCACGTCGATCCGGCCAACTGGCACCCGTTCATCCCCGAGAACACCGGGCCGGGCGAGTTCGGCTGGAGCGGCATCTTCCGCGCCGCCTCGATCGTGTTCTTTTCCTACATCGGCTTCGATGCGGTCTCCACCTCCGCCGGCGAAACCAAGGACCCGCAGCGCAACATGCCGATCGGCATCCTGGTGTCGCTGGCGGTGTGCACGGTCATCTACATCATCGTCTGCGCGGTGCTGACCGGCCTGCTGCCCTACACCCAGCTCGGCACCGCCAAGCCGGTCGCCACCGCGCTGGAACACTATCCGAGCCTGGCCTGGCTGAAGACCGCGGTGGAGATCGGCGCCATCGCCGGCCTGTCCTCGGTGGTGCTGGTGATGCTGATGGCGCAGCCGCGCATCTTCTACACCATGGCCCGCGACGGCCTGCTGCCGAAGCTGTTCGGCAAGGTCCACCGCAAGTTCCACACGCCCTACGTCGGCACCATCTTCGTCGGCGTGGTCGCCGCGCTGCTGGCCGGGCTGATCCCGCTGGACGTGCTTGGCGAACTGGTGTCGATGGGCACCCTGCTCGCCTTCGCCACGGTCTGCATCGGGGTGATGGTGCTGCGCTTCACCAAGCCCGACCTGCCGCGCCCGTTCCGGGTGCCGCTGGCGATGGTGATCTGTCCGCTCGGCGCGCTGGCCTGCCTGTTCCTGTTCTTCCAGGCGTTCCAGGAGCACTGGAAGGTGTTCGTCGGCTGGACCGTGATCGGCCTGTTCATCTATTTCGGCTACGGCATCCGCCACAGCCGCCTGGCCACCAAAGCCTGATCCGTCCCCCCGCAGACCGGCGCCTAGCGCCGGTCTGCGCGTTCGCACCTTCTTCTCTTCGTCCATCGCGCGCAGCGCCAGGCTGGAACCGCTCCATGTTCAAACAACTCTGGGCCACCAAACACCCCCACGCCGCCCACGAGGATGCCGGCGGCCTGGGCCTGCAGCGCGCGCTCGGCCCCTGGGGCCTGACCGCGCTGGGCATCGGCGCGGTGATCGGCGGCGGCATCTTCGTCATCACCGGGCAGGCCGCGGCCAACCACGCCGGCCCGGCGATCATGCTCTCGTTCGTGCTGGCCGCGCTGTGCTGCGCGTTCTGCGCGCTGGCCTATGCCGAATTCGCGGCGATGGTGCCGGTCTCCGGCAGCGCCTACACCTACACCTACGCCACCTTCGGCGAACTGGCAGCCTGGTTCATCGGCTGGATGCTGGTACTGGAATACGGCGTGTCGGCCTCGGCGGTGGCGGTGAGCTGGACCGGCTATTTCCTGAGCCTGCTCGACCATTTCGGCATCCACCTGCCCGCGGCGCTGGTCAACGCGCCACTGGACGGCAAACTGCAACGCACCGGCGCCATCGCCAACCTGCCCGCGGCCGGCATCGTGCTGCTGCTGACCTGGCTGTGCTATGTCGGCATCCGCAAGTCGTCGGCGATGAACATGGCGATGGTGGTGCTGAAGACCGGGCTGATCCTGCTGGTGATCGCGGTCGGCTGGAAGTACGTGGACACCGCCAACTGGCACCCGTTCATCCCGGCCAACGAAGGCCCGGGCAAGTACGGCATGGAAGGCGTGCTGCGCGGCGCGGCGATGGTGTTCTTCGCCTACATCGGCTTCGAGGCGGTGTCGGTGGCGGCGCAGGAATCGCACCGGCCGCAGCGCGACCTGCCGATCGGCATGATCCTGTCGCTGGTGATCTGCACCGTGCTGTACATCGCCATGGCCGCGGTGATGACCGGGCTGGTGCCCTACACCCTGCTGGGCACCGACGAGCCGGTGGTGACCGCGGTGGGCGCGCACCCGCAGCTGGCCTGGCTGCGGGTGGTGGTGGAGATCGGCGCGCTGATCGGCCTGTCCTCGGTGGTGCTGGTGATGATCATCGGCCAGCCGCGGATCTTCATGATCATCGCCCGCGACGGGCTGCTGCCGCCGGTGTTCACCAAGATCCACCCCAAATACCGCACCCCGCACGTCAATACGGTGATCACCGGTATCGGCATCGCGCTGCTGGCGGCGCTGTTCCCGCTGGACGTGCTCGGCGAGCTGACCTCGATGGGCACGCTGATCGCCTTCGCCGCGGTCTGCGCCGGGGTGCTGATCCTGCGCCGCACCCAGCCGGACCTGCCGCGCCCGTTCCGCATCCCGTTCGTCTGGCCGATCTGCATCGCCGGCGTACTCAGCTGCATGGCGCTGCTGTCGGCGATGACCGCGCACAACTGGCTGCTGATGGGCGGCTGGACCGTGCTCGGCCTGCTCATCTATTTCGGCTACGGCTTCCGCCACAGCCGTCTGCGTGCCACACAGCCTCGCTAGAATAGGGGCATGAACGCACAGCCCTACGATACCGAACGCCTGCGCACGCTGGCCCAGCTGCTGATCGGCAACATCCGCGAACTGTCGACGGCCGGCTGGACCCCGGCCACCAGCAGCAATTTCTCGCACCGGCTCGACGCGGCGCATGCCGCGATCACCGTGTCCGGCCGCGACAAGGGCCGGCTGGTCGAAGCCGACATCATGGTGGTGGACTTCGACGGCAAGGCCGTCGGCAGCGAGCACCGGCCCTCGGCCGAGACCCTGCTGCACACCCAGCTGTACCGCCGCTTCCCGGAGGTCGGCTGCGTGCTGCACACGCACTCGCCGGTGCAGACCATCGCCTCGCGGCTGTACGCCGGCGCCGGCCATGTGCGCCTGGAAGGCTACGAGTTGCTGAAGGCGCTGCACGGCAACCAGACCCACGAGACCGCGGTGGACCTGCCGGTGTTCGCCAACACCCAGGACATGACCGTGCTGGCCGCGCAGGTGGACGCGTTGCTGGACCGTGCCCCGCTGTGGGGCTACCTGATCGACGGCCACGGCCTGTACGCCTGGGGCCGCGACATGGCCGAGGCGCGCCGCCACCTGGAAGCCATCGAGTTCCTGCTGCATTGCGAACTGGAACTGCGCAAGCTGCGCGCAACCGGCTGAGCCATTTCCCCAGCGGCGCCCGCGCGACAGCGTTCCAGCGCCGCAACGGCGGCTTACCCGCCAGCTGCTACCCTTTTCCTCCCTCCACGACGCCCTCGCCCGCCGCCATGAGCCGACTCCGCATCTTCGCCGAAACCACTCCCGACGCGCCGCTGTTCGACAGCCGCGATGGCGACGCGATCGCCGCCGAGCTGCGCACGATCGGCGTCACCTTCGAGCGCTGGCAGGCCGACCAGCCGATCGAGGCCGGCGCCACCCCGGAAGCGGTGATGGCCGCCTACAAGAGCGACATCGACCGGCTGGTGGCCGCGCACGGCTTCAAGACCGTGGACGTGGTCAGCATCGCGCCGGACCACCCGCAGCGCGAGGAGATGCGCAGGAAGTTCCTCGAGGAGCATTTCCACAAGGAGGACGAAGTGCGCTTCTTCGTCGCCGGCTCGGGCCTGTTCACCCTGCACGTGGACGGCAAGGTCTACGAGATCGAATGCGTGCAGAACGACCTGATCGCGGTGCCGGACGGCACCCACCACTGGTTCGACATGGGCCCGGAGCCGCGCTTCGTCGCGATCCGCTTCTTCACCGAGCCGGACGGCTGGGTCGGCCATTTCACCGGCACCGACATTGCCCAGCGCTTCCCGCGCTACGAAGCGTCGCTGCGCGGCGAGGCGACCTGAGCGATGAGCGAATCCCGGGTGATTCTGACCGACATCGAAGGCACCACCAGCAGCATTTCCTTCGTCAAGGACGTGCTGTTTCCCTATGCGCGCCGCGCCCTGCCCGGCTTCGTGCGCGAACACGGCCAGCAGCCGCAGGTGCGGCAGTGGCTGGACGCGGTGGCGACCGAATGCGGCGGCATCTGCAGCGACGAGGTGATCGCGGAGACCTTGCAGGGCTGGATCGACCAGGACCGCAAGCACACCGCGCTGAAGGCGCTGCAGGGCATGATCTGGGAAACCGGCTACCGCGACGGCGACTACCGCGCGCACTTCTATCCGGAAGTGGCGGCGGTGATGCAGGGCTGGCACGCGGCCGGCATGCCGCTGTACGTGTACTCGTCCGGCTCGGTGCCGGCGCAGAAGCAGTTCTTCGGCTATAGCGAAGCCGGCGACCTGACCGGGCTGGTCTCGGGCTGGTTCGACACCGAGATCGGCGGCAAGCGCGAGGCCGACAGCTACCGCAACATCGTCGCCGCGATCGGCGTGCCCGCCGCGCAGATCGTGTTCCTGTCCGACGTGGTCGAAGAGCTGGACGCCGCGCGCGACGCCGGGCTGCAGACCCGCCTGCTCGACCGCCTGGAGGACTACCCGCAACCGCGCACCGGGCAGGCCACGCACGGCCATGCGCGCGCGGAGAATTTCCAGCAGATCGCGCTCTGAGCCGAGCGCTGCGCGGCCGGCCGATCTGGCCGGCGAGCGGCGGGCCGGCCAGCGCCGGCAGCGGCGGCGCCTACCAGGTCCGCCGCAGCGGGTGCGCCTCGGTGTTGAACACCACGCGGTCGAACTGCAGCGCGCTGGCCGGCGCGAACAGCAGGTAGTAGTACTTGAAGGTCTCGGCGAACAAGAAGCTTTCCATCGAGTCCTTCTTCTGCTTGCTGCGCACGTCCTGCAATGCGGCGAACCCGTGCTCGGTGCGCGTGTGGCGCACGAAGTCCTCGAAGAACACCTTGCCCATGCCGCGGTAGCGCGCATCGCCGGTGTAGCGGTACAGGTAGTACGCCGATTCGACGATCTCCGGACGCAGCGCGTAGCCGGGCGAGCCGACCTTCATCGTGGCGTAGTCCAGCGATTCGGGTTCGATGCCGTGCAGCCGCCACATCTTCAGCCCCGACTCTTGCAAGCGTTTGGCCCGCTCCAGGTCGCCGCCGAGCGCGAGCATGCCCGGCATGAAGGCGTCGAGCGCGCCGTAGACGGTGCGCGTGCGCTTGCCGGTGTGCATGTCGGCGTGGCCGTACCACAGCTCGCCTTCGCGCACCTCGTCGGCCAGGTGCGCGTTGACCGGGCCGATGCTCTGCTCCCACATGCGCTTGCAGTCCGGATCGTCGAACAGCTTCCAGCACTTGAGCAGGTACTCGTAGTACGAGTCGATGCCGCCGGCGATGGAGCTGTCCGGGTTGGTCCACTTGCCGGTCTCCACGTCGATGTTCAAGCCGACCAGCCCGACCTTGGAACGCCGGTTGAAGGTTTCCACCAGCGCGCGCTTGGCCTTGTCGTAGTACACCGGGTTGCCGGTCAGCTTGCTCAGCGTGCCGAACTCCAGCAGCAGCGTGCCGGTCTCGGCCGGGTTGCTGACCGTGCCGCTCACCTTGCCGGTACGCAGGTTGACGTGGGTGTACGGCAGGCCGGTCGGGCTGTCGAACACCGGCAACAGGCGCTTGCCCAGGTCCTCGGCCAGGGCAAGCAAGCGCGCATCGCCGGTCATCTGGTGGGCCGAGAGCAGCCCGCCGAGCAGGCGGATGGTGATCTCGAAGTTCTGCACGTCCATGTCGCGGTCGAACGAGAGCTGGGTGACGATCAGCTCGCGCGCTTCGGCCGCTTCCTTGTCCAGGCCGAGCAGCAGCAGCGTATCCAGCGCATCCACCGGCGACATCAGCAGCGGCGCCTGGTACCAGTCGTGCGGCGTGCCGCTGATCGGCTTGAGATCGTCGTGGCCCTTGGCGTAGCGCATGTAGCCCTGCCACGCGTGGCGGGTCTGTTCGCGGACCTGCTCGGCCAGGCGCGCGGCTTCCTTGTCGTCCACCGCGGGCACCGGCGCGAGCGCGGCGGCGGACGTGGCCGGGGCCGCCTCGCGCGCCGGCGGTGCAGCGCTGGCGCAGGCGGACGATGCCAGCAACAGGGCGCTGGCCAGGGAGGCAAAGGGAATGGCTCGCATCGTCATGGTCGGGTCCTCGGGTGGAAAACGGTGTGGGCAGCGCAACGCCGGTCGCGGCTGCGGCGCAGTGCGGGCACAGCGGTGCAGATGTCCGCGCAGCGCCGCGGCTGCGGTCTGTGGCGTCTGTCGACAGGCGCGGCGCGGGAACCGCGGCGCGACGCGCGCAGCGTTCGCGCCGGTGGCGCCGATCTCAGGCGGCGGGAGCGCCGCTGCTCTCGCGAATGCACAGCCGCACCGGCGCGACGGTGCGCTGCGGCGCGGCCTGCGGATGCTCCAGGCGCTGCAGCAGCAGTTCCGCCGCCTGCCGCCCGCGCGCGCGCGGATCCACGGTCAGCGTGGTCAGCGACGGCGAGGCCACCGCGGCCTCGGAGATATCGTCGAATCCGGTGACCGCGAACGCGCGCCCCGGCTGCACCCCGCGCCGGGCCAGGCCCAGCATCAAGCCCAGCGCGACGCTGTCGTTGTAGCAGACCGCCGCGGTCGGCACGGCGGCCTGCGCGAACAGCTCGCCGGTCCGCGCAGCGGCATCCAGGCGGCTGGGCGCCGATTCGATCATCCACTCCGGCTGCAGCGGCATGCCGGCCTCCTGCAGCGCCTGCGCATAGCCGCGGCGGCGCTGGTCGCAGGAACTGGAGGCGGCATGGCCGCCGAAGAAGGCGATGCGCCGGTGCCCGCGTTCGAGCAGATGGCGGGTGGCCAGGTAGGCGCCCTGCTGGTTGTCCAGGGTGAGGAAATCCCACTCCGCACCGGCCAGCTCGCGGTTGAACAGCAGCACGTTCGCCTGGCCCAGCACCTGCCGCAGTTGCGCGGTGTCGCTGCCTTCGGCCGGCGACAGGATCAGGCCGGCCGGGGTGTGCTCCATCAACGTGGCCAGCACCGCCTGCTGGCGCTGCGGCGATTCGCCGGTGCTGCCGAGCAGGGTCACGTAGCCCTTGCCGCCCAGCGCCTCGTCCACGCCGGCGGCGAATTCGGCGAAGAACGGATTGGACAGGTCGTTGATCACCAGCGCCACGCTGGAGGAGGTGCGCCGGCGCAGGTTGGCCGCGCCGCGGTTGTAGACGTAGCGCTGGCGCTGCAGTTCCGCTTCCACCCGTGCGCGCGTGTGCACGTTCACCAGCGGGCTGCCGCGCAGCACCAGCGAGACGGTCGCGCGCGACACGCCGATCGCATTGGCGATGTCGGTCACGGTGACCGCGCGTGCGCCCTTGCCGGCGGGAGGGGTGTTGTCGTTCATCGGGTCGACAGGACTCTTCGGCATGGCGCAAGCCTAAACGATCGAACCGCCGGCGTTGCGCGCCGGTGCCGCGCCGCGGTTGCCGCAGGCCGGCATGCGCGCCGCTCATTCCAGCGTCGCGCCGGGGGTGGCGCAGAACGAGGCCGGCAACGCGTCGGCGTGCGTGCCCCAGCCGGCCTGCGGCGCCTTCGCGCCGAGCGCGAAGGCGATGTCGCCGCCCTCGCGCAGATGTGCCCAGTCCAGCCACACCGGCGCATGCGCGCGGCCATCGACCCGCACCTGCTGGATGTACTGCAGCTGGCGGCCGTCGGCGCCGGGCGCGGTCACGGTCAGCGTCTTGCCCGCGCCGAGATCGACCTCGGCGCGCGCGAAGCGCGGCGTGTGCAGCAGGAACTGGCCGCTGCCCGGCACCGCCGGGTACAGGCCGAGCGCGCTGAACAGGTACCAGGCCGACATCGTGCCCAGGTCGTCGTTGCCGGTGACGCCGTTGGGCGCATTGGTGAACAACTGCTGCGCGGCACGCACCACGGTCGCCGTCTTCCACGGCTGCCCGATCAGCGTGTACATCCACGGCGCGTGCAGGTCCGGCTCGTTGTTCGGGTTGTAGCGGAACTGGTTGTAGTAGCTGTACGGCCCGACCACCCACTCCTTGCGCGCGGCGGTCAGCGGCGCCTGAAGCAGCGCGTCGTAGGCGAAGAACGCATCCAGCCGGCGCCCGGCCTGTTCGCGGCCGTGCATCGCCTGGACCAGGCCGGGCACGTCCTGCTGCACCAGCCACTGGTATTGCCAGCCGGTCCCCTCGTGGAAGCCATGATGCGAGCGCGGGCTGTAGTGGCCGTCGGCCGGCGTGTACCACGCGCCGTCCTCCATGCGCGGCCGCGGGAAGCCGTCGAACCCGCCCTGCGCATCGCG
Organism: Xanthomonas sp. CFBP 8443; assembly: GCF_025666195.1. Classification (NCBI taxonomy): domain Bacteria; kingdom Pseudomonadati; phylum Pseudomonadota; class Gammaproteobacteria; order Lysobacterales; family Lysobacteraceae; genus Xanthomonas; species Xanthomonas sp. CFBP 8443. Next base: position 2,340,612 of record NZ_CP102592.1, on the reverse strand, counting down.
CACCTGCGGGTCCCACACCTTGCGCCAATTGCGCCCGCGTTCGCGCAGCACGCCGGCGTCCTCGGCGTGGCCCAACCCGTCGGCCATTTGCGCCAGCGCGCAATCGGCCAGCGCGTATTCGAGCGTGGCCGAGCCGCCATGGTGCGGATCCACGTCCATGCCCTTGGACGGGAACGCGCGGTCGTACTGCACGAAGCCGTTGGCCAGGTAGCTCGGATTGCCCGAGCGCCCGGCGTGGCGCGAGTTCAGCGGCGGGATGCCGAAGGCATTCCTGCGCAGCGCGGCATAGGCCACCTCTTCGCGCCCGGCCAACGCGCCGGCGCGCCACAGGTCGACCAGGAACGGCGTCACCGGATCGCCGGTCATCACGTTGGTTTCGAAGTTGGCGTAGCCCCAGCGCGGCAACCAGCCGCCCTGTGCGTCGATCGCCAGCACGCTGCGGGCGATGTCGCGCGCGATCTGCGGCCGGGTCAGCGCCAGCCATTGGTTGTGCGCGCGGTAAGTGTCCCACAGCGAGAAGTACTCGTAATAGGTCCAGCCGTCGGCGCGATGGATGGCATCGTCGTAGCCGCGATAGCGGCCGTCGGCGTCGCTGCCGGTCAGCGGCTGCAGCAGCGCGTGGTACAGCGCGGTGTAGAACACGGTGCGGTCGTCGCCGCTGCCGCCGCGCAGGCGCACCGAGGCCAGTTCCTGCCGCCACTGCCGCTGCGCCAGCTGCCGCATCCGCTCGAAGCCCAGCAGGCTGTCGCCTTGCTTGCCGTCGGCGCGCAGGTTGGCGCGCGCGCCTTCGGCGTCCACGTGCGAGATCGCGCTGACCGCGGTCACCGCGCGGCCCTCGCCCAGATCGAAGCTGAGCCAGGCCCCGCTCGGCTTGAGTTCGCCTTCCATGCCGTGGCGGGCGCCGGGCACGCCGCCGGCCTCGCCCCAGGTGCCGAACGCCTTGAACGGGCGGTCGAACTCGATGCGGAACCAGGTGGTGTACTGGTGGCCGCCGCAGAAGCTGTCGGTCACCAGCTTGCCCTCGACCACGCGGTCGCCGACCACCTCGATCGCGCTGCCCGTCACCATGTGCCGGTCGTTGGCCTGACCGAGGTTGACCAGCACGTGGCCGCTGCCGGCCGCGGCCGGGAAGGTGTAGCGCTCTGCCGCGGCGCGGGTGCGCGCGGTGGCCTCGACGTCGATGCCGCCGTAGTCGGTCAGCCGCACCTTGTAGTAGCCGGCTTGCCCCACTTCGCCGGCGTGGGTGTACGCCGAGGCGTAGCGCTTGTGGTCGAAGCTCTTGGCGTCGCCGGTATCGAAATCGCCGCCGGGGCCGATGCGTCCGGTCACCGGCAGCACCGACACCTGGCCGCCCTGTTCCCAGCACCCGGCACCGGACAGGAACGAGTGGCCGAAGCCGCGGATCTTGGGGTCGTCGTAGCGCCAGCCGGCGTAGTGCTCGCCGATCGGGCTGACCTGGATCAGGCCGAACGGCGCCGAGGCGCCCGGGAAGGTATTGCCGTCGTCCTTGCTGCCGATGAAGGTGTTGACCTCGCGTTCCAACGCCTGCGGCGCGGCCTGCAGCGCCGGCGCGAACGCCAGCGCCAGCAGGCAGGCCAGCCCGGCGAGCTGGCGGTGCCGAGGCCCGGCGGTGGCGGCGGCAGGTAGTGGCGGATTGAGCGCTGCCATGGGCCGATGACACTGCGGCAGCGAGCCGCCCGCCGAGAGGCGCGCGACCTTGCATCGCGCCGCAAAACCCAAGCCGACCAACGCAGCAGCACCCATGCAGGCTCGCCTCCCCGGAGATTTAGATCGATTCAAGTAAACAAGAGAATCTCGGCGGGCGCATTCTGCGGCGCAGCATCCAATCGCCCTGCTCCACCCCGGATTCGCATATTGCGCGGCAGCATGCGTGTCCCGGCACGTCGTGTTACACATCTGGCGCCGTTTAGATCGATTCAAGCTCGATCAAGGCCCGAAGCACAGCGACGCCGGCACAGCCGAACCCATCAGATACATCGTCGCGGAGCGCGAACGCCCAGATTTGGATCGATAAAAACCAAGACCGTGCAAGCCGCCGTTCAATCCAGGAGAGAGGAGAGAGGGGAATGAAACAGACTTCACGCATGCAGGGCCGCCACACGCTGTCCACCGCCATCGGCTTCGCCCTGGCCGCCGCGCTGGCGCCGACCGGCGCGTTCGCGCAACAGGCCACCGCGCAGGCCGCCACGCCGTCGTCCGATGCGACCACGCTCGACAGCGTCAACGTCACCGGCTACCGCTACGCCATCGAAAAGAGCCTGCAGCAGAAGCGCGACGCCAACGCCGTGGTCGAAGTGATCACCGCCGAGGACGTGGGCAAATTCCCCGACAAGAACGTGGCCGACGCGCTGCAGCGCGTGCCGGGCGTGGTCATCACCCGCGATGGCGGCGAAGGCAAGAGCGTGAGCGTGCGCGGCCTGGCGCCGGACCTGACCCTGACCCAGTTGAACGGCAACTACGTCGCCACCTCGGAAACCAACGACGAAGCCACGCGCTCGTTCAACTATACCCTGCTGCCGTCGAACATGCTGTCCAGCGCGGAGCTGTTCAAGTCGCCGGAAGCGCGCATCGACGAAGGCGGCATCGGCGGCACGGTGATCCTGCATACCCGCCGCCCGCTCGACATGGAAGCCAACTCCGGCTACGTGAACGTCGAGGGCACTTCGTCCGACACCAGCCACGACGTCGATCCGCAGCTGTCGGCGCTGTACTCCTGGCACAGCAAGGACGAACGCTTCGGCGTGCTGGTCGGCGTGACCCAGCAAAAGCGCACAAACCGCAGCATGGAGGCGAGCACCGAGGACTACCAGTGGTACGGCGCCGGCACCGACGCGGTCGATGCCCACGGCAATCCGCTGACCCAGGACGGCATCCACTACTGGTGGGGCCAGTCCGGCTTCAACGACCAGAACGGGCGCAACTACAGCGAGTTCTTCCTGCCCACCTCGGTCAACTTCGCGGTGCGCGACGAACAGCGCGAACGCAAGGGCGGGCAGTTCACGTTCCAGTTCAAGCCGCTCGACAACCTGACCCTGACCGCCAACTACTTCCGCTTCGAGCTGCAGGGCAACTACACCCAGAACATGCTGAAGATTCCGGAATGGAACCTGGCGCGCTTCAACGGCGACGGCAACTGGGCCGGCGGGCGCCTGCTCAACGGGCTCAGCTTCGACCCCAGCGGCAGCATCGTCACCGGCGCGCAATACGAAAAACTGGCCGGCAAGACCTACTACTGCAGCGAGGAACAGGCGGCCGCCGCCGGCCTGGCGCCGGGCGGCTGGGGGCCGGACGACTGCACCATCCCGACTCCGCAGCTCACCGGCACCTACAGCCGCGAGAAGGCGCTGTCGCAGACCGCCGACCTATCGATCGACTGGGACATCAGCCCGCTGTGGAAGGCCTCGTTCACCGGCGGCCGCACCTGGTCCGACGGCGGCCCGTCGATGAGCTTCCGGATGGCGGCCAAGCCACGCCGGCAGGTCGACGGCGTGTGGCAATCCGGCAACGCCTACAGCGCCTGGGACCTCACCGGCACGCCGAGCGCGACGTTCTCGCCGAACCTGCAGGACCAGCTGATGGCGGGCATCGCCGAGATCGATACCGGCTCGACCGATTCGTCGTGGATGCAGACCAGCATCAAGCAGAACTACTTCCAGGCCGACATCAGCAAGCTGTTCGAAAACGGCTGGCTGGATTCGATCCAGTTCGGCGCCAAGTACCGCGACGGCCAGGTGCACCGCAACACCGGCAACACCTACTGGGTGTGCCAGGGCACCGATCCGGCCGACTACGACAACAACCGCTACCAGTCCGGTTGCGACCCCAGCGCCGGCGTAGCCCAGCCCGGCTTCTTCCGCTCCAGCCCGATCGACAACATCCGCGGCGGTTTCAACGCCAACGTGTTTCCGGGCATCGACTACCCGGCCTACATCGACTACCTCAACGACCGCTACGGCGGCTCGCACAACCGCCGCGAGGACGACTTCGTCTACAACGTCGACGAGAAGATCTTCTCCGGCTACTTCCAGGCCAACTTCCGCACCGAGCGCCTGCGCGGCAACCTCGGCGTGCGCGTGGTGCGCACCAAGCAGTTCGCCGAATCCAGCGATTCGGTGGAACGGTTCAACGATTACTTCCAGGACAACGCGGCCGGCGCGCCGATGGGCTGCGACGATCCGGCCGCCGCCGCGCTGATCGGCTCCGGCAGCGGCTATGTGTGCCAGAGCGGCTTCGTCCGCCTGCCCGATGCGCTGGCGCGCGAGAAGACCTATGCGCTGAGCTCGATGGAGAAGACGTATACCGACGTGCTGCCCAGCTTCAACATCGCCTGGGACATCACCGACACCCTGGTGCTGCGCGGCGCGGCGTCCAAGGTGATCGCGCGGCCGAGCTACACCAGCATCGCCTACCCCGGCAGCCTGCGCTTCGTCAGCGACGAGTACAGCAACGACCGCCGCGTCGCCGGCGGCACCGACACCCCCGGCTGGCACGGCTCGGGCAGCAACAAGGGCCTGGAACCGTTCGAGGCGACCCAGTACGACATCGGCCTGGAGTGGTACTTCACCCCGGGTGCGGTCGCCGGCGTGGCGCTGTTCCGCAAGAACGTGGACAACTTCACCGTGCCGGTGGTGCGCGACCAGCAGATGACGGTCGGCGGCCAGGCGGTCACGGTGCAGCGCTACGAAACCGAGGCCAACGGCCAGGACGGCGTCTCGCAAGGCGTGGAACTGTACGGCCAGTACACCTTCGGTTTCGGTCTGGGCGTCCAGGCCAACTACACCTACAACGACACCAACCTGGCCGCGATCGTGCTGGACGGCCAGGCGATCGGCTCCTCGCCGCTGGTCGGCAGCGCCAAGAACCAGGCCAATGTCACCGTGTTCTACGAGAACCAGAAATTCCTGGCGCGCGCCTCGTACAACCGGCGCGGCGAAGTCGTCGGCGGCCTCAACAACGGGCTGACCGAATACTCCGAACCCTACGATCAGTTGGACCTCAACGTCGCCTACAACTTCACCGAGGCCCTGACCCTGACCGCGTCGGTGCTCAATGCGACCAGGTCCGAACAGCGCATCCACCTGGGCAACGACAGCGAGGCGCGCCTGCTGTCGAACACCTACACCGGCCGCCAGCTGTATCTCGGCATGAACTGGAAATTCTGAGCGCTCGCCCCGGCGCTTCGACTCGGGGGCAGGTCTCTCCACGGCAGCCGCGCTGGTCCAGGCGGCTGCCGTTTTTTCTTGACGCGCGGGCCGGTTGGCCGCGACCAGGCGCGATGGTCCACGTAGTCGCGCGGCCATGTGCCTGCACGACGCTCGCCCGTTACCGGGGCACCGGTGCCCCGCCGCTTAGATGGGGTCGCTCTCTCCACGGCAGCCGCGCTGGTCCAGGCGGCTGCCGTTTTTTCTTGACGCACGCGAGCTGGGTGGCCGCGATCAGGCGGCCATGATCCATGGAGTCGCTTGGGCAGGAACCCGATTGCACCATGGCAGCGCGAATCAAAACCGGTGGAGCATCGGCAGGACCGATCGCTCTCCTGCACTTCATGCACCTTCCTGATTCCAGGGTTCCGCACTCCGGCCTTGGCGATTGCCGGGCCCGCAGTTTGCCGCGATCATCTGCGCATGGCCGCCACCTCCCGCCCGCGCTCCCGTCCGTACCGGCACCTGCTGGCCGCGGGCCTGCTGCTGTGCGGCGCCGGCCCGCACGCGGCGGTGTCGCCGGCGGCGCCGGTCGCGCTGGCCGCATCCACCTTGCCCGATCCCGGACAGGATCCGTTGCTGCAGGCGCAGCTGCGTGCACTGCAGCCGCAGCGGCCGGGCGTGACCGACCTGTACGTGGTCGGCTTCGCCGGCGACGCCAGCGAGGACGTGTTCCGCAACGAGACGCTGTACCTGCGCCAGCTGTTCGCGCAGCGCTTCGGCGCGGCAGGGCGCATCGTCACCCTGATCAACCACGCCGACAATCTCGACGCCCACGCCTATGCGCCGGAGGCCTCGTACGACAACCTGGCCGAGACGCTGCAGCGGATCGGCGCGCTGATGGACCGGCGCGAGGACGCGCTGCTGCTGTTCCTGACCAGCCACGGCACCGAACAGCACGAGCTGTACCTGCAGTTCGGCCCGGGCGAGGACGCCGACTACGACACCATCGCGCCGGCGGAACTGCGCGAACTGCTCGACGACGCCGGCATCCGCAACCGGGTGATCGTGCTGTCGGCGTGCTACTCGGGCGGCTTCGTGCCGGCGCTGAAGAGCGCGGACACGCTGATCATCACCGCCGCGCGCCGCGACCGGCCCTCGTTCGGCTGCGGCAACACCGCCAGCGCCACCTATTTCGGCCGCGCCTGGCTGATCGATGCGCTGGCGCGCACCAGCGACTTCGTCGAGAGCTATCGCCTGGCCAGCGCCGAGATCACCGCGCGCGAACGCGCCGAGGGCGAAGCGCCGTCGTATCCGCAGCTGTACGTCGGCGCGCGGATCGCGCCGTTGCTGCAGCGCTGGCGCGCACAGCTGCAGCCGGTCGCGGCGCCGGCGTATCCCTATCCGGAACCTGAGGCAGAACCTGCGGCGGAGCCGGAGACCGAAACGGAGACGGAGACGGGAACCGGGACGCCGGCAAACACGGATACGCCAACGGCAGCAGGGCCGGAACCGACTGCCGACGGCACGGCCGCTGCGAACCGCAAGATCCATGCGCAGCCGGGACCGAGGCCGGTTCCCAATGCCGATGGTGAGGCCAAGGCAGCGGCCGCAGGTCCGGCGAACGTACCGGCGTCGGCACTGCCGTCCGCGACAACGCCCCGCCACTGAGGTCCACGCGGCGATGCTGCGCGGACGATCGCGAGCGCCAGCTGTGACGTCCGCGGCGCTGGGCGCGGTCTACGCGCATGCGCGCGGCGGCGGCAGCCTGGCCGCGATGCAGACGGCACTGGCGGAGCGCAAGGGTTTCTTTGGCACATCCCCGCAACGAGATGCGAGTGATTCGCGTTTGATCGCACACTGCCGGCACTCGCTAAACTTCGTCCGCAGCAAGCCCGCCAGCCTCACGCCAGCCAGCTGCGCCCGATCCTTCCGCCCGCTCGCCTTCGCTCGCCAGCCAGGATCATCCGCTTTCGACAGCCTCCCGCGTGGAGGCGTTTTTGTTTTTGGGATTCGAAATCCACTGGTGGCCTGTCGCCATCGGCGACGCTGGCGCCCGCGCCGAGCCGCAGGGTTTGCCGCCTGCGCTCGTCGCGACTGAAGTCGCTCCCACAAGCGCTTGCGGCGAGCCAGCCGGCGTGCACTGCAGGAGGGGCTTCAGCCCCGAGAGCCCGCTTGCGGAGCCAACCAGTTTGCCGGCTCGTTTGTCGCGGCTGAAGCCGCTCCTACAAAGGCACGTAACAGTGGGCTGGATGCATTGTCGAACGGACCTCAGTCCCGACGGTGGCCGAGGCCACCCATCTCGCTGGCGGATTCGCGGTTGGAGCCTCTCCTACAGAAGCGCAGAAAACCAGCCTGGTGCACTTTAGGAGGGGCTTCAGCCCCAAGAGTCCGCTTGCGGAGCCAAACAGTTCGCCGGCTCGTTCGTCGCGGCTGAAGCCGCTCCTACAAAGGCGCGCAGCCGCGGGCCGGGTGCACTGTGGGAGGGACTTCAGTCCCGACGCGGGAAGCCGAAACGCTCGCCGCTCGCAGCTTGCCGCTCGCCATGTCAGGCCAGGGAATCCACCGCATCAACGCGCCGGTCCGCAGCGCGCACTCAGGGCGTCGCGTCCTGCAGGCGATAGCCAGTGGTGGCGCGTTGCTCGCCGCGCCAGCGGTCGAAGGCGCGGACCTCGATGCGGTGCGCGCCGGCGCCCAGGTCGGTCGGCAAGGCGCCGCGCCACAGGTGCTGCGACGGGGTCGCTTCCGGCGAGCGATCGTAGCCGCGCAGGGTCTCGGCGGCATCGTCGCGTGCGTTCTCGGCGAGCAGGTCCGGATCCGGCTGCTGCACGCGCGCCATCGGCTTCCACGCGCCGTCGTCGATGCGGTATTCCACGCGGCTGTCGTCCTCGCCCATGAACACGTTCGCGTACACCGCCCAGGCCGGATACGCCCCGCGGCGCAACACCCTCGGCGCGTGCAGGGTCATCGGCGCATCGTCGACCGCGCGCGCGGCATGGTAGGCCAGCGCATAGCGGCCGTCGCGCTGCACGGTCAGCAGCGCGTAGCCGTTGGGGGTGCCGTCGGCCATCGTCGCCGCGGGAATGCCGTCGGCATCCTTGGCACCGGACCAGAACGCGCCGCAGGCCGCGCCGACGTTGTATTCGTGCAGCGGCTGCGCGCCGCGCCAGCCGTCGTCGGCGCCATGGTAGTAGTGGCGCTGGGTGTGGCTGTGGCCGCTCAACACCAGCACGTGCGCGAATGGTTGCAGCAACGCGAACAGGCGTGCGCGGTCGGCATGGCGGAAGGTTTCCTTGCCCGGCGCGGCGTCGAACAGCGGGATGTGCAGGCCCAGCACCAGCAGCCGCTGCTTCGGCAGCGTCGCAAGGTACGTCTGCAGGAACGCAAACTGGTCCTCGCGCAAGCCGCCGACGTAATTCGGCCGCTGCTGCGGCTGATAGACCACGTCGTCGAGGAACACGAAGCTGGCGCCGCCCTCTTCCACCGCATAGGTGTCCGGGCCGTAGATCGCACGCCAGCTTGACAGCGACGCGAGGTCGTCGACCGCATCGAAATTCAGGTCGTGGTTGCCGGGTACGTGGAACCACGGCACGCCGAGCTTGGCGGTTTCGGCGTTCAACGCCGGATACAGCGACAGGTCGTCGTTGACCACGTCGCCCAGGGTGGTGCCCAGGCGCGCGCGGGTCTTGCCGAGCAGCGGCGCGACGATGTCGCGCGCGTAGTAGCCGACGTCGGTCGCCGAGGCGGTCTGGGTGTCGGCGAACACCAGCACCTCGGTGCTGGCCGCCGCCGGTTGCGCGCGCAACGCGAAGTCCCAGCCGCTGGTCGCGCCGGCGCTGGCCGCGATCCCGGGGTATTTGAGCGCAGGCGATCCGACCGGCGCGTAGTGCCGCCAGTAGTCCGGCAAGCCGTTGCCGGCACTGGCGAAGGCGTAGCCGTCGGGCTTGATCACGAACAGCGTGCGCCCCGGCTCCACCTCCAGGCGGTAGCGGCCCTGCGCGTCGGTGCGCACGATCTGCACGCCGTCGGAGACCTGCACCCCGGCGACGCCGCGCTCGCCGCTGCCGCGGCCGGCGTGGCCGTCACGTTCCTGGTAGACGCTGCCGCTGATCGTCGCCGACTGCGCCAGCGCGGGCGCAGCGGCCGTCAACAGGCAGGTGAACACTATGGCGCGTAGCGACATGCGGGGGTCCAGCGATCGGAAGAAGCCGCGATTGTAGCCATCCGCCGCGGCACGGCGATGACCGTCGCCGCACGCCCGGGATTCAGCGGTGGCGCGCTTCCAGTACCGCCACCGCGTCGGCCAGCGCCAGGCCGCGTGCGCGCAGCAGCACGGTGAGGTGGTACAGCAGGTCGGCCGATTCGCCGAGCAGTTCGGCGTCGCCTTCGGCCACGCCCGCCAAGGCGGTTTCCACGCCCTCCTCGCCGACCTTCTGCGCGATGCGCCGCGTGCCCTTCTCGAACAGCTGCGTGGTGTAGCTGCCGGGCGGACGTTCGCGTTCGCGCTGCGCGACCAAGCGGTCGAGCGCGCCTAGGAACTGGCCCGGCGCCTGCGGGAAGCAGCTGCTGCGCCCGAGGTGGCAGGTCGGGCCGTGCGGGTGCGCCAACACCAGCAGCGTGTCGCTGTCGCAGTCGGTCTCGATCGAGACCAGCTCCAGGGTGTTGCCGGAGCTTTCGCCCTTGGTCCACAGGCGCTGCTTGCTGCGGCTGTAGAAGGTGACCTTGCCGCTGGCGCGGGTCGCGGCCAGCGCTTCGGCGTTCATGTAGCCGAGCATCAGCACGCGCAGGGTGGCGGCGTCCTGCACCACCACCGGCAGCAGGCCGTCGCCCTTGCTCCAGTCCAGCCCCGCGTCCGCGGTCGCGGCGGCGGCTTGGTGTTCATGCGCCATCGCGCACCTCGATCTGTCGTTGGCGCAGGAAGCGCTTGAGCTCGGGAATCGGAATCGCGCCGCTGTGGAACACGCTGGCGGCCAGCGCGCCGTCCACGTCGGCCTGTTCGAACACATCGGCGAAGTGCTGCATCTCGCCGGCGCCGCCGGAGGCCACCAGCGGCACCTTGCACAGCGAACGCACCTCGAACAGCTGGGCGATGTCGTAGCCGCGGCGCACGCCGTCGTTGTCCATGCAGTTGAGCACGATCTCGCCGGCGCCGAGTTGCTGTGCCTCCACCACCCAGTCCACGGTGCGCACGCGCAGCGCCTGGGTCTTGCTCGGATCGCCGGTGAAGCGGCGCACGCGCCACTGGCCGTCGTCCTCGCGGATCGAATCGATGCCGACCACCACGCACTGCACGCCGAAGGCCTCGGCCAGTTCGGCGATCAGCGCCGGCCGCTCCAGCGCCGGCGAGTTGATCGAGATCTTGTCGGCGCCGGCATGCAGCACCGCGCGCGCGGTGGCCACGTCGCGGATGCCGCCGGCCACGCAGAACGGGATATCGATCAACCGCGCCACGCGTTCGACCCAGGCGTAGTCGACCGAGCGCCCTTCCGGGCTGGCGCCGATGTCGTAGAACACCAGTTCGTCGGCGCCCTGGTCGCGATAGCGCAGCGCCAGTTCGACGATGTCGCCCATGTCGACGTGGTCGCGGAACTTGACGCCCTTGACCACGCGGCCGTCGCGCACGTCCAGGCACGGGATGATGCGCCGGCTCAGCATGCCAGCGCCTCGTCCAGGCGCAATCGCCCTTCCAGCAGCGACTTGCCGAGCACCGCGCCGGCGCAGCCGACCTCGCGCGCGGCGCGCACGTCGGCGGCGTCGCGGATGCCGCCAGAGGCCTGCACGTGCACGCCCGGCGCGATCCGGCGCAGGTAGGCGTACAGCTCCAGGTTCGGCCCGGACAGCATGCCGTCGCGGGCGATGTCGGTGCACAGCAGGTGCTTCAGCCCGGCGGCGGCGTAGTCGACCGCCAGCGCTTCCAGGGTCAGCGAGGAGGTTTCGGTCCAGCCCAGCACCGGCAGCCGCCACACGCCCTGCGTGTCCTGGCGCGTGTCCAGCGCCACCGTGATGCGCTCGGCGCCGAACTCGGCCAGCCATTCCAGCACCGACTCGCGGTCGCGCACCGCCAGCGAGCCGATCACCACGCGCGTGGCGCCGGCGTCGAGGATGCGCTGCACGTCGGCGCGCGAGCGCACGCCGCCGCCGGTCTGCACCTGCAGCCCGGTCTGCGCGCTGATCCGGCTCAGCAAAGGCGCCAGGGTGTAGCCGCCGGCGCGCGCCGCGTCCAGGTCCACCAGGTGCATCCAGCTCGCGCCGGCGTCGGCGAAGGCTTGCGCGCGCGGCAGCGGATCGTCGCCATAGTGGGTTTCGCGGGCGTAGTCGCCTTGCGCCAGCCGCACAACGCGGCCGTCGCGGATGTCCAGCGCGGGATAGACGATGAAGCTCATGGGAAATCGGTCTCGAGGAAGTTGCGCAGGATGCGCGCGCCGGTGCTCGCCGAACGCTCGGGATGGAACTGCGCGCCGCAGCGGCGGCCGCGTTGCACCACCGCGGTGAACAGGCCGCCATGGTCGCAGGCCGCCACCGTATCGGCGGTGACCGGCGCGGCGTAGCCGTGCACGAAATAGGCGTCGGCGTGTTCGGCCAGGCCGTCGAGCAGCGGCGAGGCGCGCATCGGCAGCAGCCGGTTCCAGCCCATGTGCGGAATGCGGATGCCCAGCGCCGGCGGCATGTGCCGGACCACGCCGGTCAGCAGGCCCAGGCAGTCGACGTCGCCTTCCTCGGAACGCTCGAACAGCAGCTGCATGCCCAGGCAGATGCCGATCAGCGGCACTTCGAGCGCACGCAGCGGTTCGACCAGCCCTTGCTCGCGCAGCCGCGCCATCGCGTGCGGCGCGGCGCCGACGCCAGGCAGGATCACCCGCTCGGCGCCTTGCAATCCGGCCGCGTCGCGCACCAGCCGCGCCTCCACGCCCAGGCGCTCCAGTGCGTAGCGCACCGAGCCGAGGTTGGCGCCGCCGGCGTCGATCAAGGCGACATCGGTCATCGCGGCCTCCTCGCGCACACGGCCGCCATCACAGCACACCCTTCGTCGAGGGCAGCGCGGCGCCATCGCGGCGCAGCGCCTGGCGCAGGGCGCGCGCCAGCGCCTTGAAGCAGGCCTCGACCTTGTGGTGGTCGTTGTCGCCACGCACGCTCAGGTGCAGGTTCAAGCCCGACGCATCGCACAGCGAGCGGAAGAAATGCGGCACCAGCTCGGTCGGCAGGTCGCCGACGCGTTCGCGCTTGAACTCGCCTTCGAACACGAAATACGGGCGGCCGCTGAAATCCAGCGCGGCGCTGGCCAGGGTCTCGTCCATCGGCAAGGTGAAGCCGACCCGGCCAGCGGCGGCGTCGGCCGGCCACGGGCTGTCCGGCGGATCGAAGCCGTAGCGGCCGATGCCGCGCTTGTCGCCCAGCGCCTGGCGCAGCGCCTGGCCCAGGGCCAGGCCGGTGTCCTCGATGGTGTGGTGCTCGTCGATGTGCAGATCGCCCTCGGCGCGCACGTCCAGGGCGAAGCCGCCGTGCTTGCCGATCTGCTCGAGCATGTGGTCGAAGAACGGCAGACCGGTGGCGCAATGCGGATCGCGCGCCAGGTCCAGGTCGACCTCGACGCGGATCCGGGTTTCCTTGGTATCGCGCTGCACGGTGGCGCGGCGCGGCGCGTCGGCCAGTTCGTGGGCGATGCCGGCCCAGTCCCAGTCGCCGCCGAACTGCTCGGTCTTCAGCTGGAAGCCGCGGATGCGCAGGTTCTCGGCGAACTGGATGTCGGTGAGGCGGTCGCCGACCATCGCCGAACGCGCCCAGTCGATGCTGCGGTCCTGCAGGTACGGCAGCATCAGGCCGATGCCCGGCTTGCGCGTGGGCGCGTTGTCGGCCGGCCAGCTGCGGTCGATCAGCACCTCGCGGAACGCGATGCCCTGGCTGGCGAAGATCTGCAGCATCAGGTCGTTGGGACCGTCGAACGCGGCCTGCGGATAGGCCTCGCCGCCTAGGCCGTCCTGGTTGGTGACGATGACGAACTGGTAGCCGGCGTCGCGCAGCTTGAGCATCGCAGGAATCACGCCCTGCACGAAGCGCAGCTTCTCGTAGGCGTCGATCTGGAAATCTTCCGGCTCCTCGATCAGGGTGCCGTCGCGGTCGACGAACAGGATCGGGGTCATGCCGCCGCCCTCCCCGCCTGCAATGCGCCGAGCACGCGCTGGTTCTGCTCCGGCGTGCCGAGGGTGATGCGCAGCGCATCGCCCAGGCTCGGCGCGGCACGCTGGTCGCGCACCACCACGCCGGCGCCGAGCAAGGCGCGGAACGCGGCGTCGGCGTCGTCGAAGCGCAGCAGCAGGAAGTTGCCCTGCGACGGGTAGACGCGGCGCACGCCCGGCAGCGCGGCCAAGGCGGTCTGCATGCGCGTGCGCTCGCCGCGCACCTCGGCCACGCGCAGCGCGGTCTGCCGCAGCGGCTCGGCCTGCAGCGCGGCCAGCGCTAGCTGCGCGCACGGCGCCGGGATCGGATACGGCGCCTGGCAGCGGCGCAGCACCGCGATCAGCGCCGGATCGGCGATCACGCAGCCGATCCGCGCCGCAGCCAGCGCATGCGCCTTGGACAGCGTGCGCAGCACCGCCAGGTTGGGATACCGCGCCAGCAACGTGGTCGCCGACGGCACCTCGGAGAATTCGCCGTAGGCCTCGTCGACCACCAGCAAGGCGCGCCCGTGCAGGCGCTCGGCGGCGCGTTCGATGTCGGCCAGCGGGATCGCCGCGCCGCTGGGATTGCCCGGCGAGCACAGGAACACCAGCTTGGCCATCTGCGTCAGCGCCGCGTCCACCACCGCATCGACATCGGTGACCAGGCCGGCGGCGTCTTCGCGCAACGGCACCTCGACGATGCGCGCGTTCTGCAGCCGCGCGCACACCGCATACATGCCGAACACCGGCGGAGTGATCACGATCGCATCGCGGCCCGGCTCGCACAGCGCGCGCAGCAGCAGGTCGATGGCTTCGTCGCTGCCGCGGCCGAGCAGCAGTTGCTCCGGCGCGCAGGCGTACAGCGAGGCCAGCGCGGCGCGCAGCGCCGGCGGCTGCGGATCCGGATAGCGGCGGTTGCCGGCGTCGCGGTCGGCGGGATTGGCCCAGGCCGATTCGTTGGCGTTGAGCCAGACCTCGCCCTGCAGCGCGCTGCTGCGCGCCGAGGAATAGCCGGCGAAGTCGCGCAGGTCGGGGCGCACCAGGGCCAGCATCGAGCCGGGCGTCGCCGCAGCGGTCGCCGCGCTCATGCCGCCTTCTCCATCCGCAGCGCTACCGCATTGGCGTGCGCGTCCAGGCCCTCGGCGCGGGCCATGGTCACCGCGCAGGCGCCGATCGCGGCGATGCCGGCGCGGCTGGCGCTCTGCACGCTGACGAAATTCTGGAAACTGGCGACGCTGACCCCGCTGTAGGCGCGCGCCGCACCGTTGGTCGGCAGCACGTGGTTGGTGCCGCTGCAGTAGTCGCCCAGCGCTTCCGGGGTGTAGTCGCCGAGGAACACCGAGCCGGCGGCCTCGACCCGCTCCAGCCAGCCGCGCGGCTCGCGCAGCGCCAGGATCAGGTGTTCGGGCGCGTAGCGGTTGCTGATCGCGAAGGCGTCCTCGAGCGTGCCGACCTGGATCAGCCGCGACGCGGACAGCGCCTGGCGCGCGATCGCCGCACGCGGCAAGGTCGCCAGCTGCCGTTCGATCTCGTCCTCGACCGCATCGATCAGTTCGGCGCTGTCGGACAGCAGCAGCACCTGCGAATCCGGGCCGTGCTCGGCCTGCGACAGCAGGTCGGCGGCGACGAACGCGGCATCGGCGCCGACGTCGGCGATCACCAGCACCTCGGACGGCCCGGCCGGCATGTCGATCGCCGCCGCACCGGCCTGCGCCACCTGTTGCTTGGCTTCGGTCACGTAGCCGTTGCCCGGCCCGAACAACTTGTCGCACGAGGGCACCGACTCGGTGCCGAAGCCCATCGCCGCGATCGCCTGCGCGCCGCCGAGCTTGAACACGCGATCCACGCCGGTCAGCCTGGCCGCGACCAGCACCGCCGGATCGGCCGAACCGTCGGCGCGCGGCGGCGTGCACAGCACCACCTCGCGGCAGCCGGCCAGCGCCGCCGGCACGCACAGCATCAGCGCGGTGGACGGCAACGGCGCGCTGCCGGCCGGCACGTACAGGCCGACCCGGCCGATCGGCCGCACCACCCGTTCGCAGACCACGCCGGGCGCGGTTTCCACCGCATACGGCTGGGTCATGCCGGCGCGGTGGAAGCTCTCGATCCGCGCCGCGGCCTGCGCCATCGCCTCGCGCAGCACGGCCGGCACCGCGGCCTCGGCGGCGGCGAACTCGTCGTCGCCGACTTCGAAGCTCTGCAGCACCACGCCGTCGAAACGCGCGGTGATCTCGCGCAAGGCCGCATCGCCGCGGCCGCGCACATCATCGAGCAACTGCGCCACCGCCGCGCGGGTCTGCGCGGCCACGGTCTGCGCCGGCCGGGTCAGGGCCTGCGTGCGTGCCTGCGCGTCGAGCGAATACCACTCCAATCGGTTCATGCCAGCGAGCGCTCCACCGTCAACACCATCAGCCCCTGCGCGCCGGCGCGCTCCAGTTCTTCCATGCGCTGCCAGGTGATGGCGCCGTGGCACATGGTCTGCAGCTGCAGCGGACCGTCGCCGTCGCCGTCGCCGGGCAACTGCACCAGCGGGTCGGCGTCGGGCAGCAGCCGGGTCAGCTCGGCGACGTGGTCGCGCGAGGCGCGGAACATCAGCAGCTTGCTGTCGCGCAGCTTGAGCACGCCGTCGAGCCGGCGCAGCAGCATCGCCGCCAGCCCGGCACGGGCATCGCCCGGCTCGCGCACCGGCCCGGCCAGCACCGCCTCGCTTTCCAGCAGCGTCTCCACCGGCTTGAGCTGGTTGGCGGCCAGGGTCGCGCCGCTGGAGACCAGGTCGCAGATCAGCTCGGCGGTGCCCAGGCGCGGCGCGATCTCCACCGAGCCGGACAGCTCCACCACCTGCGCGTCGATGCCGCGCGCTTCCAGCCAGTCGGCCAGCACCGCCGGATAGCTGGTGGCGATGCGCTTGCCCTGCAGCTGCTCCACGCCGGTCCAGTCCCAGGTGTCGGGCACCGCCAGCATCAGCCGGCACTGGCCGAAGTTCAGCCCGCGCAGCGCGCGGTAAGCCTCGGGCAAGCCGTTGCGGCGGCGCTCGCCGGCCTGCTCTTCCAACTCGTTGCGGCCGACGATGCCGAAATCGCAGACGCCGTCGGCGATCAGCCCGGGGATGTCGTCGTCGCGCACCAGCAACAGGTCCACCGGCAGCGATTCGCCGTAGCAGAACAACTTGTCGCGGCTCTCGCGCCAGCTCAGCCCGCAGGCGGCCAGCACCGCCCGCGCCGGCTCGGCCAGGCGGCCGCTCTTCTGGATCGCGATACGCAGCCGGTCACGCGCCGGCGCTGCCAGGGAAGCACTCATCAGGACATCTCAATGGGAATCGGAAGGACGCGCCGCTTGCCGGCGCAGCGCCGTGGCATAGCCGCCGGCGCCATATTCCAGGGTCCGCGCGACGCGGCCGATGGTGGTGACGCTGACCTGGGTCAGCTCGTGGATCTCGCGGTACGGCACGCCCTTGAGCAGCAGCGGCACCACCCGCCAGCGGTCGGACATCGCCTCCAGCTCGGCCGGCGTGCACAGGTCCTGCAGGAACGCGGCGACCTCCTGCGGCTTGCTCAGGTGGGCCAGGGCGCGCGACAGCGCCTTGAACGAGGAGTCGTTTTCGCGATCGGTAGTGGGGGCGGGTCGTTGTTTCATTGCATTAATGTAATAGCGTGTTAGTACATTAGCGCGAATGGACGGACCGGGTCAAGCCGCGGTGTGCGGGCGTTGTGTGGATGTGTTCGATCCGGAATGGGATCAGGTCGCCATGCGATCTGTCGCGGCTGAAGCCGCTCCTACAGGGGGTGGTGCGCGCACGTGCTTTCGTGCGCTTTTGTAGGGGCGGCTTCAGCCGCGACAGGCACTCGCACCTACCGCATAGGCCCAAGGGCACAGGGGCGGCCTCAGTAGCGACAGGCCCTGGTCATCCGCGTCGCGACTGAAGTCGCTCCCACAAGGGACATGCGGCGCGACCGTCCAGGTTGCGCCATGCCCGGCCCGGCAAGCCCGCTCAGGGCATGACCTTGGCCTGCTCCAGCTCGACCAGCAGGGTGCTGGCCAGTTCGTCGCGGGCGACGTCGAACTGCTGCTCGCGCATCAGATCCTTGACCGCGACCACGCCGCGCGCCAGCTCGTCGTCGCCGGCCAGCACCACGAAGCGGATGCCGGCACGCGCGGCGTACTGGAACTGCTTGCCGACCTTCTTCGGCTCCATCTGCACTTCGGTGTTGATCCCGCCGGCACGCAGCCGGCGGGCGATGTCCAGCGCGTCGTCCAGCTTGGCCTCGTCCATCAGCGCCACCATCGCCTGCACGCTGCTGGAGGCGATGCCCTCGATCAGCCCGGCCTCGCGCAGCTGCCAGAACAGGCGGGTCAGGCCGATGGAGATGCCCACGCCCGGCAGCTTGGACTTGCTGTAGTGGCTGGCCAGGTCCTCGTAGCGGCCGCCCGAGCAGATCGAGCCGATCTGCGGGTAGTCGGTCAGCACGGTCTCGTAGACGGTGCCGGTGTAGTAGTCCAGGCCGCGGGCGATGGAGAAGTTCAGGCAATACGCGGTTTCCGGCACGCCCAGCGCCTTGACCAGGGCCAGCACCTCGCGCAGCTCGGCCACGCCTTCGCGCAGCGTCGCGCTCGACTCGGCTGCCGCGGCCAGCGCGTCCAGACGCGCCAGCGCGTCGTCGTGGCCGCTGGAGCGCACCGCCACGAAGGCCAGAATCTGCTCGACCTGCTCGGCGGCGATGCCGAAGCCCTCGCCCACCAGCGTCTCGCGTACGTAATCGGCGCCGCGCTTGTCGAGCTTGTCGACTTCGCGCAGCACCGCCAGCTGGCGCTCGCCCTCGGCCACGCCCAGGCTCTCGAAGAAGCCGCGCATCAGCTTGCGGTTGTTCAACTGCACCGCGAACTTGCCGATGCCCAGTTCGGCGAACACCGCGTGGATCACCGCCAGCACCTCGGCGTCGTAGCGGATGCTCAGCGCATCCTTGCCGATCACGTCGATGTCGCACTGGTAGAACTCGCGGAACCGGCCGCGCTGGGCGCGCTCGCCGCGGTACACGCGCTGCATCTGGTAGCGGCGGAACGGGAAGCTCAGCTCGTGCTCGTGCTCGGCCACGTAGCGCGCCAGCGGCACGGTCAGGTCGAAGCGCAGCGCCAGCTCCGGCAAGCCGCCCTCGCCGCCGGCGTCGGCCGCGGCGTTGGCCAGCGCGCCGGTGGACTGCACGAAATACACCTGCCGCTCGGTCTCGCCGCCGGACTTGGTCAGCAGCACGTCCGACAGCTCGAACACCGGCGTCTCCACCGGCAGGAACCCGAACCGCTCGTAGTTGCGGCGGATGACGTCCAGCATGCGCTGGAACGCGATCTGCTCGCGCGGCAGCAATTCCATGATGCCGGGCGGCGTACGGGGCTTGATCACGTGCAAAACTCCTGCGTCTTGGGGGCAAACGGACGCCAATTCTAGCCGCACTGGGTGCCGCGGTCGTATCGGCGTATCATCTGCGCGTGACCACTCTGCCCGACCAGCGCCCGCACCGGACCGCCTCCGGCTTCGCCCTGCCCTATGTCGAGCCCGCCGCGGCCCGCGATCCGAACGCGCACGAGTGCATGCATTGCGCCGTGCGCCACCTGGCGGTCTGCTCGGCGCTGGCCTGCGACGAGGTCCAGGCGCTGGAACGGGTGACCACCTCGCTGTCCTACGCCGCCGGCGCCACCGTGATCCGCACCGGCGAGGCGCGGCAGGCGGTCTATACCGTCACCTCCGGCGCGCTGCGCCTGGTCCGCACGCTGGCCGACGGCCGCCGCCAGGTGGCGGGCTTCGTGCTGCCGGGCGACTACGTGGGCCTGAGCGAATCGGAGAAATACCGCACCGACGTCGAAGCGATCGCCGACTCTCGCGTATGCCGGGTTTCGGTGGCGAACATGCGGCAGTTGCGCACGCAATACCCGCAGCTGGAGCGCAAGCTGCTGCAGCGTGCCTGCCTGGAACTGGACGCGGCGCAGGACGCGGCGCTGGCGCTGGCGCGCCTGCAGCCGATGGAAAAGCTCGCCGATTTCCTGCTCAAGCTGGCGGCGCGCACCGCCAGCCGCGGCGATCCCGGCAACACGGTGACCTTGATGATGGGCCGCGGCGACATCGCCGACCATCTCGGCCTGACCATGGAAACGGTCAGCCGCACCTTCACCAAGCTGCGCCAGCAAGGCCTGATCGCCCTGCCGCAGCTGCACGTGGTCGAGATCCGCGACTTCGCCGCGCTGCACCGGCTGGCCTCCGACGAAGAGTGAGCCGACCACGGCGCGGCGTTTTTTTCGCCAGCCCGTGTCTACGCCTTGCACCACGGCGGCCGCACCGACTTATCCACAAGTTTCCAGGGCAACGCTCCACATGCGCTGTGGACAACCCGGCGCCAGCCACGGAACGCCTTCGGCGACGCGCGGCAGGCAGCCGAGCCGGCCTCCGGCAATGCGCGGGACCGGCAGCAGACGCGGCCCCACCGCGCCCATGAATGCTTCAGACCATCGCCATGCACCTGTCGCACGCCGGGGCATAGACTTGCGCCCGCAATACACCTGCGGCGCCGCCGCGGTGCCGGTGGGGGGGAACCATTCGGAGGGCCGCCATGGCCGTCGCCATCGATATGCACGACTCGCGCGCCTGCGTGATGCTGGATCGCGAAAGAGAACTGGAGTTCTGGAAGGCGCATTTCGCGCAGGCCCCGTTCCATCGGCCCGGGCATGTGTTCACCGACTACGAGCCGGCGCTGAAGCTGGCCTACGACGCCTATCTCAAGTACCACGGCCAGCGCTTCGAGGACGTGGTGCCGCAGCTGCGCGACGTGTTCCTGCGCGACCATCCGCGCTCGCGCCTGGACTGGCTGCAGGCGCGCAGCGTGGTGCAGGCCGCCTGGCAGCGGCTGCAGCCCGACGACTGAGCCTGCGCGCCTGGGTTCCCGTGCTGCGCGCAGCCCGTGCGGCAGCGCGGCGGACGGACGGCGGCACTGCCGCTGCCCGGCCCCATGGCCGTCGCGGCCCTCAGCCGGCCAGCAGGCGCGCGCGCAGTGCCGCGTAGTCCGGCGCGATCGGCTCGGCGTGCGCCGGGCGCTGCAGCAACGCCGCCAACGCCGGCGGCACCGGCACCGGCTGGCCGATCAACGGCTCGACCACCGCCTCGAACTTGGCAGGATGCGCGGTCGCGGCCACCGCCCAGTCGCCGGCATCGGCCTCGGCGCCCTCGGCACGGATCTGCTGCAGTACGTGCAACGCGGTGGCGGTATGCGGGCAATGCACCTCGCCGTAGCGGCGGAAGCGCTCGCCGATCAGCTGGCGGATCTGCGCATCGTCCACCGAATACGACTGGAACTGCGCGCGCAACGCGGCATCGTCGCCGCGGTACAGCCAGCGCAGGCGCTCGAAATTGCTCGGCGCGCCCACGTCCATCGCATTGGCCACGGTGGCCACGCTGGGTTGCGGGGCGTAGTCGGCGCCGGCGAAATAGTCCGGCAGCACGTGGTTGGCGTTGGTCGCCAGCACGATACGGCCCAGCGGCACGCCCAGCCCGCGCGCCAGGATCGCGGCGAGCGCATTGCCGAGGTTGCCGGTCGGCACCACCAGGTTCAGCGGCTGCGCACGCCCGGCGTAATGCACCAGCGCGCTGTGCGCGTAGTAGCTCATCTGCGGCAGCAGCCGGCCCAGGCTGATGCTGTTGGCCGAACTCAACGGCGCCTGCGCCTGCAGCTCGGCATCGTTCAAGGCCTGCTTGACCAGCGCCTGGCAGTCGTCGAAGGTGCCGGCCACGCGCAGCGCCTGGATGTTGTCGCCGAAGCAGCCCAGTTGATGCGCCTGGCGCGGCGACACGCGCCCGTCCGGATACAGCACCACCACGCGCAGCCCAGGCTGGCGATGGAACGCGGCGGCCACCGCGGCGCCGGTATCGCCGGAGGTGGCGACGAGGATGGTCAGCGGCGTGGCGGCATCGCGGCGCAACCGGGCCAGGCAGGCGGCGAGGAAGCGCGCGCCGAAATCCTTGAACGCGGCGGTCGGCCCATGGAACAGCTCCAGCGCGTGGTCGCCGGGCGTGGCCAGCGACTGCAGCGGCGCAGCGAAATCGAAGGCCTCGGCGCAGATTGCCGGCAGCTCGGCGGCGAGCGCGTCGCCATCGAAGAACGGCGCCAGCAGCGTCGCGGCGGTCTCGGCCAGGTTGTCACCAGCACGCAGTTCGCGGGCCGGTGGCATGCGCTCGGGCACATACAGCCCGCCATCGGGCGCCAGGCCGGCGGCGATGGCCTGGCTGAGCGTGGCGGCGGGCGCGGCATTACGGGTGGAAATGAAGTTCATGGTGGTTCCATCGGCAGGGGGAATTCGATCGCACTGTCATCCGTGACTATGGCACTGCTTGGTTGTTGCTCTTGTTGTTGCTCTTGTTGTTGCTCTGCCTTGCTTCGGCTGTTGCTTTTTTTGCTTTTCGATCTCCCGTGAGGCGCGGCAAGCAGGATGGGTACAACCCCCGAAGGGGGCGACGCGCAGGATGCGCGTCGTTTTCGGCAGGCACATGGATGTGCCTTCCGAAAATTCCCATCCTGCTTGCGGACCCGTAGCGCGCAGCGCGGAGGGCGCGCCGCCCGGGTGTGCTTTCTTTTGGTTACTTTTCTTTGCACAAGCAAAGAAAAGTGACCCGCGCCAGCGGAAGCTTTGCTCTTGCTCTTGCTCTTGCTCTTGCTCTTGCTTTGAATCTTCAGACCAAAACAGAAGCAGAGGCAAAGGCTTTCGCCTTGCGGCGAGTCACTTTTCTTTGCTCGCGCAAAGAAAAGTAACCAAAAGAAAGCGCGCCCTGCCTTGCGCCCTCCGCGCTGCGCGCTCCGGGTCCGCGTCCATGACGGGGATTCGCGGAAGGGGCATCCTGCCCCTGCCGCGAACGGCGCACATCCTTGTGCGCCGCCCCTTCGGGGTTTTTCCCCGTCATGGCCGCCGCTTCGGGAAGGGAACCCGGTACCGCAACAGCAAAAGCAACAGCAAAAACAACCCCGAAAGCAACAGCAACAGCTAGGCTACGTGCCGCTACAGCAATCGGGCGCCCGGACACTGCAGCGGCGATACCCAATACTGGCTGTCGAAGCCGGCGTCCGCGAACGCCGCCTGCACCGCCGGCGCGGCCGCCTCGGCCGCCGCGCGCGTCGCGAACCACCCGAACACGCTGGGACCGGCACCGGAAATGCTCGCGCCCATCGCCCCCGCCGCCAAGGCCGCCGCCTTGGCCGCATCGAAACCGGCGATCAACGGCGCCCGCCGCGGCTCGATCAGCACGTCGCGCAGGCCGGCGCGCACCAATGCCTCATCGCCGGCATGACAGCCCGCCAACACCAGCGCCAGATTGGAACTCTGCGTCACGAACTCGCCAAGCCGGTACTCGCCCGCCAGCGCCTCGCGCGCGCGGCGCGTCTCCAGCACCGCATCCGGATGCACCAACAGGCTGTGCCAGGCCGCCGGCACCGGCACCGGCACCATCCGCTGCAGCGTCGACAGCACCAGCCCGCCCAGGAACATCGGCCCCAGGTTGTCGCCGTGGCGGCTGCCGCTGGCCACCGCCTCGCCTTCCAGCGAATACAGATACAGCTGCTCGCGCGACAGCGGCGCGTCCAGCAGCGCATTGGCCGCCACCAGCGCGGCCACGCACGAGGCCGCCGAACCGCCCATCCCGGAACTGAGCGGGATGCCCTTGTCGATCTCCAGTTCGAATCCGAACGGCAATGCCAGCGCCTCGCGTAGCGCGATCAAGGCCGCGCCGGCGGTGTTGCGCGCCGCCTCCAGCGGCAGCGCCACGGTGGTGCCGCGGATCGCCGCGATGCGCACCTGCGGCGCGTCGATGCGGCGCACCGTCACCGTGTCGCCGACGCCTTCCACCGCGTAGCCGAGCAGGTCGAAGCCCACCGCCACGTTGGCCACTGAGGCCGGCGCGAACGCACGCGCCTCGCGCGGCAAGGCGCGCGCGCCGGGCTGCGGCGACAGCGACATCTGCGCTGCGCTCACAAGCGCGCCCCCTCGCCCGCCGCCACCCGCAGCAGGTCGGCGAACACGCCGGCGGCGGTGACTTCCGGACCGGCACCGGGGCCCTGCACTACCAACGGATTGTCGCAATACCGGCGGGTGGTGAACTGCACCACGTTGTCGGTCAGCCGCAGGTTGGCGAAGGCGTGCTCGGCCGGCAGTTCCACCAGGCCGACGCTGGGCGCGCGGTCCGGCGCCAGCTGCGCCACGTAGCGCAGCACGCAGCCGCGCGCCCTGGCCGCCTGCAGGCGCTGCGCGAATGCCGCGTCCACTTCGTGCAGGCGCGCCATGAAGTCCTCGACGCTGGCCTGGCGCAGCGCTTCCGGCACCAGGCTCTCCACCGCCACGTCCTCCAGGCTCAACTCGCGCCCGGCCTCGCGCGCCAGGATCACCAGCTTGCGCGCCACGTCGATGCCGGACAGGTCGTCGCGCGGATCCGGCTCGGTATAGCCCATGCCGCGCGCCTCGGTGACCAGCTGCGAGAACGGCGCGCTGCCGTCGTATTTGTTGAACAGCCAGGCCAACGTGCCGGAGAAGATGCCTTCGATCGCGGTGACCGCGTCGCCGGTGTCGACCAGATCGCGCAGCGTGGTGATCACCGGCAGCCCGGCGCCGACCGTGGCCTCGTAGCGGAAGCGCGCGCCGCTGCCCGCGGCGGCGGCGCGGATCGCATGGAAGCGCGCCAGCGGCCCGGCGCCGGCCTGCTTGTTCGGGGTGACCACGTGGATGCCGGCGGCGAGCCAGCCGGCGTAGCGGTCCGCGACGTCGGCGCTGCCGCTGCAATCGATGATCACCGCGTGCGGCAGGTGCGCCGACAGCAGGTGCGCGGTGAACGCGTCCAGGTCGGTGGGCTGCGGGCCGCTGGCGAAGGCCTGCCGCCAATCGCCGGCGATCGCGCGGGTTTCCAGGCGCATCGTGCTGCGCGAAGCGATCGCGCGCAGGCGCAGGTCGAGGTTGGCCTTGGCCAGCAGTTGCGGCTGCGCCACCCGCAACTGGTCGAGCAGCGCTGCGCCGACGTTGCCCGGGCCGATCACCCCGACCGAGAAGGTCTGCGGCGACAGCCAGAACCCGGCGTGCGCCGCGCGCAATGCCTTGGTCGCGTGCGCGCTGTCGATCGCCACCGAGATGTTGCGCTCGGAGGACCCCTGCGCGATCGCCAGGATGTTGACCTGGGCGCGGCCCAGCGATTCGAACAGGCGCGCGGCCACGCCCGGCTGCCCGGCCATGCCGTCGCCCACCGCGGCCAGCACGCTGATGCCGGTGGTCAGCTGCACCCGCTGCACCTGGCCGACCACCAGCTCGTGCGCGAATGCCGACAGCAGCGCGTCGCGCGCGCGCTCGCATTCGTTCTGCCGCACCACGCAGCAGATCGAATGCTCCGAGGATCCCTGTGAGATCATCACCACCGACACCCGCGCGTTGCGCAGCGCGGCGAACACGCGCTCGGCGGTGCCGGGCACGCCGATCAGGCCGGTGCCCTCGAGGTTCAGCACGGCCAGATCCGGGCTCAGGGTCAGGCCCTTGATCGGGCCGCTGGAGGCGCTGCTGGCGGTGATGCGGGTGCCCGGGTGCTCGGGCTGGAAGGTGTTGCGGATGATGATCGGCAGGCCGCGCTCGATCGCCGGCGACATGGTCTGCGGATGCACCACCTTGGCGCCGAAATAGGCCAGTTCGCAGGCCTCGTCGTAGCTCAGCGTCTCCAGCTGCACCGCCTCGGGCACCACCCGCGGATCGGCCGACAGCACGCCGTCGACGTCGGTCCAGATATGCAGTTCGTCGGCATCGAACAAGGCGGCGAAGATCGCGCCGGAATAGTCGCTGCCGTTGCGGCCGAGCGTGGTGATGCGCCCGGCGCGATCGCGGGCGACGAAGCCGGTGACCACGATGCGCTGCTGCGGGTGCTGCGCGCGCCAGTCCGCCAGGCGCCGCGCGCTGGCCTCCCAATCCACGTCCACGCCCAGTTCGCCGCGATCCACCACCAACACCTCGCGCGCGTCCAGCACCGCGCAGTCCTCGCCCAGCGCGCGCAGGTGCTCGCCGAGCAGTTGCGCCGAATACACCTCGCCCAGGCCCTGCACCCGGTCCAGCACCTCGCGCGGCAGTTCGCCGATCACCGCCAGCGCGCCGAGGATCTCGGCCAGATGCTCGAAGCGCGCGTCCAGCCACTCCACGGTGATGCCGGCGTGCTCGCCGAGCAGCGACACCGCCGCGGCGCGGTGCCGCGCGCGGGTCTCGTGCCAGCGTTCGCGCCAGTCGCTGTTCTCGCTGGCGGCCAGTTCGGCCAGCGCGATCAGCGCATCGGTGACCCCTTTCATCGCCGAGACCACGGTGACCTGCAGGGTCTCCGGGCGCGCCAGCAACAGCTGCGCGACATGGCGATAGCGTTCGGCGTCGGCCACCGAGGTGCCGCCGAACTTGTGGACGACGGTGCGCGCGGGTTCTGCGGCGGGAGCGGAAGCGACAGCGGGGGACGGCATGGGAGACCTCGAAGTGGAGGCCCCGCTCGCATCAGGCTGACGGGTTCCCCCGCATCCTGATCCGGGTGCGGGGCCGTGGGTTTCGACTGTTACGCGAAAACGACGGGCCGCACCGGGCTAATGGTGTGGGTGGTAATGCCAGTGGTCGTGCCCGCGCAGCACGCTGCCGCCCGCCGATGCGACGGCGGTGCGGGATCACGGGCGAGGACGGAAGCGCTGGGCATGGACGCAAGAGGACATCATGCGCCGGGGTGCTGTCAAGCACCGATTGTGCCGACGCAGCATGGAGACCACGCCTGGGTCAACAGGTTGCAGAAGTTACTATCGTGCGTCGATGCGGATTGCCCGCCGCGGCGTGGATTGTTGGCGTGCAGTCGCCAGCGGCACGTGCGCCGACGCAGCTGCGACCGAAGCAGCCGACACGCAAAAAAAAGCCCATGGCGAGTCGCCTCGCGCATGGGCCGGAACGTCATCAAGCGGACATGGACGCCTGCCGCGCCATCAATGCTGCTGGTTGTCGGCCGGAGGCTGCTGCTGCGGATCGGTCGGCTGGGTGCCCTGGGTCGCGTCCTGGCCGGTGGTCGAGCCTTGGTCGGTGCCGGTGCCGGTCCCCATGCCAGTTCCGGTGCCAGTGCCAGTCCCGGTGCCAGTGCCAGTGCCAGTGCCAGTGGCCGAGCCCGCGGCGCCGTCGCCGGTCGCGGTGCCGGTGGCGGCATCGCCGCTGGTGGTGCCCGCCGCCGGTGCGGCGCTTCCGCTCTGGCCGCCCGCCGGGCTGCCGTCGGCTGCGGTGGACGGGGTCGCTGCGTTCTGGTCCTGGGCCGCCTGGTCGCCATCGCGGTGGCAGGCGACCAGCGCCGCCAGGACCGAACCGACCAACATAACCTTCAACGTTCTGCTCATGAGTGACTCCTGCTTCGCATGCGTACGTGGTTGGTAGAAGAGCAGCCGCGAGCGGCGGCCGATGACAGCTAGCCCGCACTCGAAAACGCACGAGGACCGCGACCATCGCCGTGTCGCCTCCACGCGGTGGATGCGTGGCGTTGCGGCAGGCATGGGCCCGGCATGGCCAGGCGGCCGTCATGCATCTCGACCTCGACAGGGCCGCGCATCGCAGTTCGCGACGGCCGCTCCGTCATTGGCGGACGCTCGTAGGCTACGCAGCGCGATGCTTAAACAGCGTCGGCGCAAGGTGTAGGCGGCGTGAGCCGCATCCGGGCGCTGATGCGCTGGTTTTCGTCAGGAAATCGCGCTTGCAGCGACAGCCGAAACGGCGGCGCCATGACTGGCGGATGCGCTTCCGGCGAATAGCACGACGGCGCCGCGGAGCGCCCCGGCGCGCGCAGCCGGAAAGCGGGCTGCGCAAACTCCATGCGATGGTGACCCTGGCGCGATTCGAACGCACGACCTGTCCCTTAGGAGGGGACCGCTCTATCCAGCTGAGCTACAGGGCCTTGGCCGGCGCATTGTCGCACGATCGCCGCGCTTGCCAAGCCCGCGCCAGCGCGCTGCCGCTGCGGCCTGGCCCGCCCGGTCTGCTAAAATGCGCGGCTAATCGCGCCCCGCGTCCCCCGCCTGCGGTCGCCTTCCCTGTCGCAACGATTCCCAGGAGATTCCATGTCCGCTGATCTGCTCAAGGCGCTCGGCCTGACCGCGTCCAATTCCGGCACCTACCTCGGCAACGGCGAGTGGTCCACGGCCACCGGCGCCGGCGTGCTGCAGCCGTTGAACCCGTCCAACAACGCGGTGATCGCCGAGGTGCAGGCGACCACCAAGGACGATTACGAAACCGTCGTCGCCCGTGCCCAGGCCGCGTTCAAGGTGTGGCGCACGACCCCGGCGCCGCGCCGCGGCGAGGCGGTGCGGCTGTGCGGTGAAGCGCTGCGCCGGAACAAGGACGCGCTGGGTTCGCTGGTCGCGCTGGAAATGGGCAAGAGCAAGCCCGAAGGCGACGGCGAGGTGCAGGAGATGATCGACATCGCCGATTTCGCGGTCGGCCAGAGCCGCATGCTGTACGGCTACACGCTGCACTCCGAGCGTCCCGGCCACCGCATGTACGAGCAGTACCAGCCGCTGGGCCTGGTCGGCATTATCAGCGCGTTCAACTTCCCGGTCGCGGTGTGGGCGTGGAACGCGTTCCTGGCGGCGATCTGCGGCGACATCTGCCTGTGGAAGCCGTCCAACAAGACCCCGCTGACCGCGATCGCGTCGATGAAGATCTGCAACGACGCGCTGCGCGACGCCGGCTTCCCGGACATCTTCTTCCTGATCAACGACGCCGGTACCGAACTGGCCGAAACCCTGGTCGAGGACAAGCGCATCGCCCTGATCAGCTTCACCGGTTCGACCCAGGTCGGGCGCAACGTCGCCGAGAAGTGCGCGCGGCGCCTGGGCCGCTGCCTGCTGGAGCTGGGCGGCAACAACGCGATCATCCTCGACGAGAGCGCCGACCTGAAGCTGGCGATCCCGGGCATCGTGTTCGGCGCGGTCGGCACCGCCGGCCAGCGCTGCACCACCACGCGCCGGCTGATCGTGCACGAATCGATCTACGACACCGTGCTGGCGACCCTGCTCAAGGCCTACAAGCAGGTCGAAGGCAAGATCGGCGATCCCACCGATCCGGCCAACCTGATGGGGCCGCTGAACAGCCGCGGCGCGGTCGAGCAGTTCCTGGCCTCGATCGAAAAGGCCAAGGCCGCCGGCGGCACCGTCGAGACCGGCGGCACCGCGCTGGACCGGCCCGGCAACTTCGTGCTGCCGGCGATCGTCACCGGCCTGCACAACGGCGACGACGTGGTGCAGCACGAGACCTTCGCGCCGATCCTGTACGTGATGAAGTACAGCACCCTGGACGAGGCCATCGACCTGCAGAACGGCGTGCCGCAGGGCCTGTCCTCCTCGATCTTCACCCAGAACCTGAAGGCCGCTGAGAAGTTCCTGTCGGCGGCCGGCAGCGACTGCGGCATCGCCAACGTCAACATCGGCACTTCCGGCGCCGAGATCGGCGGCGCGTTCGGCGGCGAGAAGGACACCGGCGGCGGCCGCGAATCCGGCTCGGACGCGTGGAAGGTGTACATGCGCCGGCAGACCAATACGATCAACTACTCCGACTCGCTGCCGCTGGCGCAGGGCATCAAGTTCGACCTGTAAGCGATGCGCATCGCCGCCCTGTCCGATATCCACGGCAACCTGCCCGCGCTGGACGCGGTGCTTGCGGACATCGGGCGGCGCGGCGTGGAGCGGATCGTCAACCTCGGCGACATCGTGTCCGGTCCGCTGTGGCCGCGCGAGACCGCCTCGCGGCTGCTGCCGCTGGCCCTGCCCACGGTGCGCGGCAACCACGAACGCCAGCTCGGCGAACTGGCGCCCGCGGCGATGGGCGCCAGCGATGCCTACGCCCACGCGCAGCTGACGCCGGCGCAGCTGCGCTGGCTGGCCGGGCTGCCGCCGACCCTCGCGCTGGACCAGGCCCTGCTGTGCCACGGCACGCCGCACGACGATCTGTGCTGGCTGCTCGACGAACTGGACCCGCCCCGCTTGCTGGCCGCCGACGCACGCCGCGTAAGCGAACGACTCGGCGCAACGCCGCAGGCGACGCTGGTGCTGTGCGGACACAGCCACGTGCCGCGCACGCTGCGCCTGGACGACGGGCGGCTGCTGTGCAATCCGGGCAGCGTCGGCCTGCCCGCCTACGCCGAGACGCATCCGCGGCCGTACCGGGTCGAGACCGGCACGCCGCAGGCGCGCTACGCGATCCTGGAACACCGCGACGGCCATTGGCAGGCGCAGCTGCTGGCGGTCGACTACGACCATGCCAGCGCCGCGGCGCAGGCCGAACGCAACGGCCAACCGCTGTGGGCGCACGCGCTGCGCCACGGACGCATGCCCGGATGAGCGACGCACGGCGCGCACGCTTCTGGGATAATTCGCGCATCGCGCACGCCGCGATGCCCGCCAGGCGAATGCCGCCCTCCACCTCACGAGGATCCGCAGATGAACGCCGTCCGTGAAACCAATTCGCTCGCCGTGGTCAGCCTGATCGCCGGCATCCTCGGCTGGACCCTGATGCCGGTGCTCGGCAGCCTCGGCGCGATCATCGCCGGGCACCTGGCGCGCGCCGAGATCCGGCGCCAGCCACAGCGCTTCCAGGGCGACGGGCTGGCGGTCGGCGGGCTGCTCCTCGGCTGGCTCGCGGTGATCGTCGCCGTCGTGGTGGTGCTGGCGTTCGTGGCGTTCTTCGGCGGGCTGGCGTGGCTCGCCAGCATCCAGGGCTGAGCCGATGGACGCCTCCGCTCCGCGCGAACGCTTCAGCGACCGCGTCGCCGACTACGTCCGCTACCGCCCCGACTATCCGCCGGCACTGCTGGACTGGGTGCACGGGGAACTCGGCGTGGCGCGCGACGCGCAGGTCGCCGACATCGGCGCCGGCACCGGCATCTCCACCCGCATGTTGCTGCAGGCCGGGCACCCGGTGCTGGCGGTGGAGCCGAACGCGGCGATGCGCGCGGCCGCCGAGACGCTGCTGCGCGACCTCCCCGGCTTCGCCGCGGTCGACGGCAGCGCCGAGGCCACCACCCTGCCCGCCGCCAGCGTCGACCTGATCAGCGCCGCGCAAGCCTTCCATTGGTTCGACCTGGAGGCGGTGCGCCGCGAATGGGCGCGGGTGCTGCGCCCCGGCGGGCTGGCGCTGGTGTACTGGAACTCGCGGCTGCTCGACGGCACGCCGTTCCTGCACGACTACGAGCGCTTGCTGCTCGACTACGGCACCGACTACAGCGCGGTGGCCGAGCGCTACCACGACGATGCGACGATGCAGCGCTGGTTCGGCGCCGGCCTGCGCGGCACGGCCCAGTTCCCGAACGTGCAGCAGCTGGACTACGACGGCCTGCGCGGGCGCCTGCTGTCGTCCTCCTACGCGCCGCTGGCCGGGCATCCGCGCCACGCGCCGATGCTGGCCGCGCTGCGCGCGCTGTTCGATCGCCACCAGGTCGATGGCCTGGTCGATGTCCACTACCGTACCCGTGCCTTCGCCGGCACGTTGAACTGAGCTGCGCCGCATGTATTCCCTCGCCCGCCCGTTCCTGTTCGCCTTCGACGCCGAGCGCGCCCACGCATTGGGCCTGCGCGCGATCGAGATGGCCTACCGCACCGGCACCAACCCGCTGCTGGCCAAGGCCATCGCGCCGATGCCCACGCGCGCCTTCGGCCTGGAGTTCCCCAACCCGGTCGGGCTGGGCGCCGGCCTGGACAAGAACGGCGAGCACATCGACGCGCTGCTGGCGCTGGGCTTCGGCTTCGTCGAGATCGGCACCATCACCCCGCGGCCGCAGCAGGGCAATCCGAAGCCGCGCATGTTCCGGCTGCCGCGCGAGCAGGCGGTGATCAACCGCATGGGCTTCAACAACCTCGGCGTGGATGCGCTGGTGCGCAACGTCGAGCGCGCGCGCCGCCGCCACGGCCTGCTCGGCATCAACATCGGCAAGAACAAGGACACGCCGAACGAGGACGCCGCGTCGGACTATCTGCATTGCCTGGAAAAGGTCTACGCGCTGGCCGACTACGTCACCGTCAACATCTCCTCGCCCAACACCGCCGGCCTGCGCGAGCTGCAGGAGGAACAGGCGCTGCGGCAGCTGGTGTCGCAATTGCGCGAGGCGCAGGAAGCGCTGGCCGCGCGCCACGGCAAGCGCGTGCCGATGCTGGTCAAGGTCGCGCCGGACCTGAGCGACAGCGACATCGACGCGGCGGCGCGGGTGCTGTCGGACCTGCAGGTGGACGGGGTCATCGCCACCAACACCACCATCACCCGCCCCGGCCTGGAGCGCAACCCACTGGGCGCCGAAGCCGGCGGCCTGTCCGGCGCGCCGCTGCTGGGCCAGTCCACGCTGGTGCTGCGCCGGCTGCGCGCGCGCCTGCCCGAGGCGATCCCGCTGATCGGGGTCGGCGGCATCCTCTCCGGCGCCGACGCGGTGGCGAAGATGGCCGCCGGCGCGGCCCTGGTGCAGTGCTACAGCGGGCTGGTGTTCCGCGGGCCGGAACTGATCGGCGAATGCGTCGAGGCGATGCGCCGGCGCCGCGAGGCGCCCAGCCGCGGCGCGGTCGCCGCGCTATGAGCAATGCCTGGTCGCTGACCGCCAACGCGCCGCTGCAGGCGCTGAACACCTTCCATGTCGCCGCGCAGGCGCCGTGGCTGCTGCAGATCTTCGCGCCCGAGGCGCTGCCCGAGGCGCTGCTGGCGCCGGAACTGGCCGGCGCCGCGCTGCTGCCGCTGGGCAGCGGCAGCAACATGCTGTTCGCCGGCGATGCGCCCGGCGTGGTGCTGGCCTTCGCCAACCGCAGCATCGACACGCTGGAGCATCGCGCCGACTACGCCATCGTCCGCGCCGGCGCCGGCGTGGGCTGGCACGAACTGGTGATGTGGTCGCTGGCGCAGGGCCTGTCCGGCCTGGAGAACCTGGCGCTGATCCCGGGCACGGTCGGCGCCGCGCCGATCCAGAACATCGGCGCCTATGGCGCGCAGGTCGGCGAGTTCGTGCACGTGGTCGAGGCCTACGACCGCGCCGACGCGCGCTTCGTGCGGCTGGACGCGGCGGCCTGCGAATTCGGCTACCGCGACAGCCTGTTCAAGCGCCAGCCCGACCGCTATCTGATCGCCGCGGTCGAATTCAACCTGCCGCGGCTGCATGCGCTGCGCCTGGACTACGCCGGCATCGGCGAGGAACTGGAGGCGCTCGGCATCGCCATGCCCGGCGCGCCCGACGTGGCGCAGGCGGTGATCAACATCCGCCGCCGCAAGCTGCCGGACCCGGACGTGCTCGGCAACGCCGGCAGCTTCTTCAAGAACCCGCTGCTGCCGGCCGAACAGGCGCAGGCGCTGCAGCACGCCTACCCGGCGCTGCCAGTGTTTCCCGGCGACGCCGAGGACCAGCGCAAGCTGTCGGCGGCGTGGCTGATCGAGGCCTGCGGCTGGAAGGGCCATCGCGACGGCGACGCCGGCGTGTCCGCCGCGCACGCGCTGGTGCTGGTCAACCACGGCCAGGCCAGCGGCGCCGAGCTGCTGGCATTGGCGCGGCGCATTTCCGCGTCGGTGCTGGAACGTTTCGGCGTGATCCTCGAACCGGAGCCGCGCATCGTCGGCGCGCAGTGGTGAACGAGGCGATGTCGCTGCGCGCGGCCATGCTGATGCTGGCCAGCACGCTGGCGTTCGGGCTGATGGTGGTGGCGATCCGGCTGGCATCCGCGCACCTGTCCACGGTGGAGATCGCCTTCTTCCGCAACCTGTTCGGCCTGCTGTTCCTGCTGCCGATGCTGCTGCGTCCGGGCCAGCCGCTGCCGCGCACCGCGCAGCTGCCGCGCTACCTGCTGCGCACCGCGGTCGGCCTGGTGTCGATGCTGGCCGGGTTCTGGGCGATCGGCCACCTGCCGCTGTCGCAGGCGATCGCGCTGTCCTACTCCACGCCGCTGTTCGTGACCCTGGCCGCGGCGTTCTGGCTGGGCGAGAACGTGCGCCTGCGGCGCTGGATGGCGGTGCTGTGCGGCTTCGCCGGCGTGCTGATCATCGTGCGCCCCGGCGCGGCCACGTTCAGCACCGGCACCCTGGTCGCGCTGCTGGCGGCGGTGATGAGCGCGCTGGTGGCGATCCAGATCAAGCAGCTGGCACGGGCGGACTCGGCCAACACGGTGGTGTTCTACACCTACGTGTTCTGGGTGCCGATGTCGTTGCTGCCGGCGCTGTTCGCCTGGACCTGGCCGCACGGCATCGACTGGCTGTGGCTGCTCGCCACCGGCCTGTTCGGCACGCTGGGGCAACTGCTGTGGACGCGCGCGCTGCGCATCGGCGAGGTCTCGGCGCTGACCCCGATCAGCTTCATCCAGCTGCCGTTCGTGGCGCTGCTGGGCTGGTGGCTGTTCGGCGAGGCGATCGCGCCGCACACCCTGCTCGGCGCGGCCATCATCATCGCCGCCAACGTCTACATCGCGCATCGCGAATCGGTGCTGGCCAAGCGCGCCGCCACGCACGCGCCGATGGAAGGCGCCAAGCCCGGGGAATGAGCGCAGCCGCACCGCGCCTGGCGGCCGCCATAATGGCCGCACGATCCACCTCGGCCCACGCCATGCGCGCCTTCCGCCTGCTTGCCATCGCCACGCTCGCCCTGCTGCTGTGGCCGGCGCTCGCCGCGCTCGCCATCGAGATTCCCGCGTATACGCCGGACGTGGTCGATCCCAGCGGCCAGTTGAGCGCGTCGGACCGGCAGCGGGTGAACGCGTCCCTGCAGCGGCTCCGCACCGACCAGGGGATCTGGGGCGCGGTCTACATCGTGCCCGCGCTCGACGGCGACAACCTCGAGAGCCTGTCCGAGCGCGCGTTCAAGACCTGGCAACTGGGCCAGAAGGACGTCGACAACGGCCTGCTGCTGGTCCTGTCGATCCAGGACCGCCGCTCGCGCTTCGAGGTCGGCTACGGGCTGGAAGGCCGCCTGCCGGACGTGGTCAGCAAGCACGCGCTGGACGACTACCTGACGCCCAGGATGCGCCAGGGCGATACCGCCGGCGCCATCATCGACGCCTTCGGCTTCATGGCGCGTGTCGTTGCGCAGGACCCGACCAGCCTCGAAGAACTGTCGCGGCCGTCGGCCGCGCCCGCCGCCGAACCGCGCCACTGGGAACGCGGCATGATCGCGTGGGCCGGGCTGGTGGCATTGATCTGGCTACTGCCGCTGCTGCGCCGGCTGTGGATGCGGCACCTGCGCGCGCGGTTGCTGCGCGAGCACCCGCAACTGGCCGGCCAGGCCGAAGACATCGCCGAATCGACCCGCCGCTCGTGGTTCCTCGCGGCGTTCATCAGGCTGTTCCTGACCGTCAACCCCGGCGTGTTCGTGCTGGTGCTGTCGGCGCTGTTCCCAGTGGCGTTCGTGCTCTCGCTGGCCATCGAGCTACTGGTGCTGGGACTGGCGCTGGCGCTGGCCGGCCGCCGCTATTCCTCGCCCGAGTATTTCCGCGATTTCCTGCGCGAGCAGGCGCGCGAGCGCCAGGCGCTGATGCGCAAGGGCCACGTGGTCGCGACCACGTCCGGCGGCTACGCCTATACCCCGGCGTACTACGCCAGCCGCAAGTCGTCTTCGTCCTCATCTTCGTCCTCGTCGTCCTCGTCGTCTTCCTCGTCGTCCAGTTCGAGCGGCTCGTCCTCCTCCGGCTCCTCCGGCGGCGGCAGCTCCGGCGGCGGCGGCGCCAGTTCGAGCTGGTAGCGCTGCGTGCGCCCCACGCGGCGACGTTCAGCGCCGGCACCCAGCTCGCGTTCGACGAAGCCCCGACCGCTGGAACGTACTCGGGTCGCCGATCATTCTCGGCGCCAATACCTACCGCAAGGCGGTGCTGGCAACGCGCGCGGCCAACGCTGCACCCACGGCAGCGGCCAAGCTGTGTGTATAGCGCCGCAGATCCGGTCTCAAGCTGGCGGACAGCCGCGTCCTGCATTTGTTTACCTGGCCGCAGCGACACTGCACTAAGCTCGGCGGACAAGGACATCGGTTTCAGGGGGAAACCATGGCAGCGCTGATACCCAGCTATGCGTCATGCTCGCAACGGATGACAACAGGCGAACGCCGCTTCGCCCAGCGTCTGATCGATAAGCTGGAAGACGACTATCTGTGCTGGTACGACGTGCCGGTGGGTCCGAAGCACCGGCATCCGGACTTCGTCGTTCTGCATCCCAGCCGGGGGTTTCTGGTCCTGGAAGCCAAGGACTGGAAGCTTGAATCGATCGCGGAGATCAATCGCGACAGTGTGGTGCTGCATACCGAACGCGGGCGCGACGTCACCGCCAATCCAGTGCGTCAGTCTCGCGAATACACCCTCGAACTATGCAAGCTCCTGCAACGCGACCCGGCGCTGCGCCATCCCGACGGCAGCCAGCGCGCAGGCAAACTGATGATGCCCTGGGGCTGGGGCGTGGTTCTGACCAACATCACGCGCCATCAGTTCGAACAGGCGCAACTCGAGCACTTCATCCCCTCCGCCTCGGTGATATGCCGCGACGAGATGACCGAAGCCACGGATCCCGAAGATTTTCAGAAACGGCTCTGGGACATGTTCATGATGCCGTTTGCTTGCCAGATGTCGCTTCCTCAGATCGATCGCTTTCGTTGGCACCTGTTCCCCGAACTGCGCATCCCGACGCAGGGCAACATGTTCGATGGCGCGGCGGAACCGAAATCGCTGCTCGACGGAATCCCCGACCTGATCAAGATCATGGATCTGCAACAGGAGCAGTTGGCGCGCTCGCTGGGCGATGGCCATCGGGTCATCCACGGCGTCGCCGGCTCCGGCAAGACCATGATTCTCGGCTACCGCTGCCTGGAGCTGGCGCGCCGCTACGCGAAGCCGGTCCTGGTCTTGTGCTACAACAAGACATTGGCAGGACGGCTGCAGCAACTGATCTCCGCCAAGGACATGAGCGAGCGGATCGTGGTCGCGCATTTCCATGGGTGGTGCCGGCAGCAACTGGAGGCCTTCCATGTCCGCAGTCCGGCGGCGCAAAGCGATGGGCATGCCTACGCCGAGGCGTTGGTGCGATGCGTAATAGACGGTGTCGCATCCAATGCGATTCCGCGCGCTCAGTACGCGGCAGTGTTGATCGACGAAGGCCACGACTTCAAACCGGAATGGTTCCAACTGGTCGTGCAGATGATCGACCCGGAAACCAATGCGCTCCTGCTTCTCTACGACGATGCGCAGGCGCTCTACGACAATGGCGGCAAACGCAAGTTCACGTTTGCCAGCGTCGGCATCCAGGCGCAGGGGCGAACCACCATCTTGCGGATGAACTATCGCAACTCCCTAGAGGTGCTGGCCACGGCGAAAGCGTTCGCCCGTGAACTGCTCGAAAGCCATGACGCCGACGACGATCACGTCCCCGTGATTGCCCCGGAAAGCGCCGGCCGCCGCGGGCCACTCCCGGAACTGCTGCGTTGCAGGAACATCTGGGACGAGGCCGAACGCATTGCCCTGCAGGTCGCCGAGGCGATCGACCAAGGCGCCAACGCTAACGATTTCGCCGTGCTTTGCCGCAGTAACCAGCTGGCCAAGCTAATCGCCAACCGTCTAATTAAGGAACGTATTCCGGTGGTTCTCGCGGAAGACAGCGCCAAGCGCAGTTTGTTCGAAGGCGCGCCGTCGGTGAAGGTCATGACGATGCACTCCAGCAAGGGGCTGGAGTTCGACACCGTCTTCATTCCCGGTATCTGCGAGATCGGCCAGCGCCAGCATGGCGACGAAGAGCAGATGCTGCTGGAGGCGAAACTGCTGTATGTGGCGATGACCCGTGCACTGGGGCGCCTGGTGATGCTACACCACGGTGAAGGCGTGTTCGCGGAGAAGATCCATGTGGCCTTGGCGGACGTACGCGCGCGCCTGCAGGCCGCATGAGCGCAGAGCCGATGCCGAAGCGAGCGCCGTGAGCGGGTCGGACGGTTCGCTGCGCACAGGTATGCTTGCCGTGTGCGCATCCATTTCGGGTGCCGTATGGAAAGCGGAATGAAGACCATCGGCCTGATCGGCGGCATGAGCTGGGAATCCACC
Source organism: Xanthomonas sp. CFBP 8443 (assembly GCF_025666195.1). NCBI lineage: Bacteria > Pseudomonadati > Pseudomonadota > Gammaproteobacteria > Lysobacterales > Lysobacteraceae > Xanthomonas > Xanthomonas sp. CFBP 8443. The sequence goes on along the minus strand of NZ_CP102592.1, from coordinate 2,303,229 downwards.
GTGCCCTACTACCGGCACATCAACGAGACGATCCGCACGCGGCTGGGCGGGCTGCATTCGGCGAAGATCCTGCTATACAGCGTGGACTTCCACGAGATCGAGCAGTTGCAGCAGGCCGGTGACTGGGACGCGGCCGGCGCGGCGATGGCCGCCGCGGCGCGTGCGCTGCACGCCGGCGGCGCCGATTTCCTGGTGCTGTGCACCAACACCATGCACTGCGTCGCCGATGCGATCACGGCCGCGGTGCCGTTGCCGCTGCTGCATATCGCCGATGCCACGGCCGCCGCCCTGCACAACGCCGGGATCCGCAGGGTGGGCCTGCTGGGCACGCGCTTCACCATGGAACAGGCCTTCTACCGCGAGCGGCTGCAGCGCCACGGCTTCGATGTGCTGGTGCCGGCGGCGGAGCAGCGCGCCGAGGTGCACCGCATCATCTACGAGGAGCTGTGCCAGGGGACGATCCGCGATGCATCGCGGGCGCGCTACCGCGACGTGATCGGCGCGCTGCAGGCGCAAGGCGCCGAGGCGGTGATCCTGGGCTGTACCGAGATCTCGCTGCTGGTCGGCGCCGCCGACGCGCAGCTGCCGCTGTTCGATACCGCCGCGCTGCATGCGCATGCGGCGGCGTTGCACAGCCTGGCGTAGCGGCGCGGCAGCACACGGCCGATCGCCGGTCTTCGCTGGCCGGATCGGGTCCGGCGAGCGGCCCGCAACGCCTGCGCCGAAAGCGGCTCAGCCTCGCTGAAGCGGTGTCGGCAACGAGCCGGGAATGGACTCCCTGCACACGCACGCAAGACGCTGCCGTGCAAAAAAAGCCATGTGGCCGAAACCGCACGCGGCGGCGCCAGTTCGAGTTGGCAGCCGCGGCTCGCTTCCGCTCAGGAAGCGCGGCGCTGCCGCCAGCGCGGGCGCCGTTCGCCGCGGAACATCAGCAGGTACAGCCCGACCACCCACACCAGCGCCGCGCACCAGCCGCCGAGGATGTCGGACGGGTAATGCACGCCCAGGTAGATCCGCGACACGCCGACCAGCAGCGCAAAGCTGCCGGCCAGCAGCAGCACCGGCCAGCGCCAGCGGGTGCGCCAGGCCAGCGCGACCAGCACCGCGGCCAGGGTCATCGAGCCCATCGCGTGGCCGCTGGGAAAACTGAAGGTGTGCTCGGGCGCGATCGACTCCCACAGGCTCGGCCGGTCGCGCTGGAAGAACTGCTTGGCGCCCATGTTCAGCAGCGCCGAGCCGACGAACGAAAACGCGGCGAACATGGCCTCGCGCCAGCGCCGCAGGCCCAGCAGCACCAGCACGATCACCGTATCCAGCGGGATCACGCCGTACTGGTAGCCAGCCTCGGTGACGACGGTGAAGAACCGGTCCCAGCCGGGCGCGGCCAGCGCGCGCATGCTCCACAGCAGCGGTTCGTCGAAGTAGAAGTTCTCCAGTTCGTGGACTTCGTCGGCCAGCTCGACGAACACGCCCATCGGCAGCAGCACCCCGGCAAACAGCAGGCCGATGCGCCAGGCGTTGCGGCGCAACCACTCGCGTACGCCGGCGGCGCGCTCGGCCGGAACCTCAACCGGCACGGCGGACGTACTTGGTTTCGACGTAGTCGTCGATCAGCGCGACGAATTCGTGGGCGATGTTCTCGCCACGCAGGGTGATCTTCTTCTCGCCATCGACGAACACCGGCGCCGACGGCGCCTCGCCGGTGCCCGGCAGCGAGATGCCGATGTTGGCGTGGCGCGACTCGCCCGGACCGTTGACCACGCAGCCCATCACCGCCAGGGTCATGTTCTCGGCGCCCGGATGGGTCACCTTCCACTCCGGCATCTTCGCGCGGACGTGGTTCTGCACCACCTTGGCAAGTTCCTGGAAGAACTCGGAGGTGGTGCGGCCGCAGCCCGGGCAGGCGGTGACCAGCGGGGTGAAGGCGCGCTGGCCGGTGGTCTGCAGCAGCTCCTGGGCGACGATCACCTCCTGCGTGCGCGACTGGCCCGGTTCGGGGGTCAGCGAAATGCGGATGGTGTCGCCGATGCCTTCCTGCATCAGCACCGCCAGCGCCGCGCTGGAGGCGACGATGCCCTTGCTGCCGATGCCGGCCTCGGTCAGGCCCAGGTGCAGCGCGAAATCCGAGCGCTGCGCCAGGTCGCGGTACACCGCGATCAGTTCCTGCACGCCGCTGACCTTGCAGCTGAGCACGATGCGGTCGCGGCCCAGGCCCAGTTCCACCGCACGCTCGGCCGAATCCAGCGCCGAACGGATCAGCGCCTCGCGCAGCACGCGGCCGGCGTCCCACGGCGTGTCGCGGCGCGAGTTCTCGTCCATCAGCTGCGCCGCCAGGGCCTGGTCCAACGAGCCCCAGTTGGCGCCGATGCGCACCGGCTTGTCGTACTTCAGCGCGAACTCGATCAGCTGCGCGAACTGGGTGTCCTTCTTCTTGCCGAAGCCGACGTTGCCGGGATTGATCCGGTACTTGGCCAGCGCCTGCGCGCAGGCCGGCTCGGCGGCCAGCAGCTGGTGCCCGTTGTAGTGGAAGTCGCCGATCAGCGGCACCTCGATGCCCATCATCCGCAGCTTGTCGACGATGCGCGGGATCGCCGCGGCCGATTCGGCGTTGTTGACGGTCAGCCGCACCAGCTCCGAACCGGCGCGCCACAGTTCGGCCACCTGCTTGACCGAGGAGGCCACGTCGGCGGTGTCGGTGTTGGTCATCGACTGCACCACGATCGGCTTGCCGCCGCCCACGACGACGCCTCCGACACGGACCGGCTGGGTGGAACGGCGCGCCCAGGGCGCGGCGTCGCTGGGGGGGGTGGGTCGGCTGACGGCGTCGTACATGCGCGCATTTTAGCGTGTGCGGCGGCCCTGCCCCACTCCCCGGCGGCACCGGTTCAGCCGAACGGCCGGCGCTGCGACGGTTTGTCGCAGACAGCCGCCGGCGCCAGCGCATACGATGCGCGCCATGACTTCCACCGACGCCTCGTTCCTGCGCACCCTGTGCAGCCTGCGCTGGCTGGCCACCGCCGGGCAGGCGGCGACGATCCTGGTCGCGACCTGGGCGATGCGGCTGCCGCTGCCGCAGGCGCCGCTGTGGTCCGGCGTGGCCGCGTTGGCCCTGTTCAACCTGTATGCGCAGCTGCGCCTGCGCCATGCCGACACCGCGGCGCCGGCCACCGCCTTCGGCCACATCCTGGTCGACGTGACCGTGCTGACCTGGATGGTCGGCTGGAGCGGCGGCATCGGCAACGCCTTCGGGTCGCTGTTCCTGGTGCTGATCGCGCTGGCGGTGCTGGCCCTGCCGTTGCGCTGGGCGCTGGCGGTGGCGGTGGCCTGCGTGGCCGGCTATGCGGTCAGTGCGCTGTTCGGCCTGCCGCTGCCGCGCGGCCCGCACCAGGCGCTGGACCTGCAGCGCTGGGGCATGGCCGCCAACTTCCTGCTGTCCACCATCGTGGTGCTGGTGTTCTCCACCCGCCTGGCGCTGGCGCTGCGCGAACGCGAGCGCGAGCTGGCGCTGCTGCGCGAGCGCTTCACCCGCAACGAGGGCATCGTCGCCCTGGCCACCCACGCCGCCTCGGTCGCGCACGAACTGAACACGCCGCTGGCGACGATGACCCTGCTCACCGACGACATCGTCGAGCAGATCGAGCAGCCGGAGCTGCGCGAAGACCTGGAAACCCTGCGCGAACTGCTGGTGCAGTGCCGCGAACGGGTGCTGGCGCTGGCCGCGCCGGCGCAGCGCGCCGGCGGCGGCACGGTGTCGCTGGCGCACGTGCTGCACCAGTGGCAGCTGGTGCGGCCGACGGTGCAGCTGCGCCGCAACGTCGACGCGCCGCTGCAGCTGCGCCTGGAAAGCGCGATCGGGCACCTGCTGCAGGTGCTGCTCAACAACGCCGCCGATGCCGGCGAACGCGCCGGCCATCCGCAGGTGGACCTGAGCGTGCGGGTCACCGGCAGCGAACTGGTCGGCGAGGTGCGCGACTACGGCGGCGGCTTCGACGCCAACCAGGTCGCACTGCCGGCCACCCTGTTCCGCAGCGGCAAGCCCGACAGCATGGGCGTGGGCCTGGCGCTGTCGCATGCGACCATCGAACGCCTGGGCGGCGAACTGTGGACCCAGCCCGCGCCTGGCCACGGCGCGCGGGTCGGTTTCCGCCTGCCGCTGCTCGCCCTGGAGACCCCCGCATGAACACCGACGCCCCGCTGGGCCTGCTGGTCGACGACGACCCGCTGTACCTGCGCACCCTGCAGCGCACCCTCGCCCGCCGCGGGCTGGAGACGCTCACCGCCGACAGCGGCGCCGCGGCATTGGCGCTGGCCACGGCGACGCCGCCGGACTACGCGTTGATCGACCTCAAGCTCGGCGACGAATCCGGCCTGGCCCTGATCCAGCCGCTGCGCGCGATCCGCGCCGACATGCGCATCCTGCTGGTCACCGGCTACGCCAGCATCGCCACCGCGGTGGAGGCGATCAAGCTCGGCGCCGACGACTACCTGCCCAAGCCGGCCACGGTGCAGATGATCCTGCGCGCCTTGAACCTGGACGCGGACAGCGCCGAGGACGAGGACGGCGTCGAACTGCCGGACGCGATGACCCCGCTCAGCCGCCTGCAGTGGGAGCACATCCAGCAGGCCATGCACGAGACCGGCGGCAACGTCTCGGCGGCCGCGCGCCTGCTCGGCATGCACCGCCGCTCGCTGCAGCGCAAGCTGGCCAAGCGCCCCAGCCCGCAGCGCGACCCGCCGCGCTGACGCTCTCCCTGGCAGCGCCATGCGCCGCCACCACGGCGGGCCGGCGCCGCGCCGCTGCATCTCTCCACACGCGGTCGTTCATCTTCCGCGCCACCACCCGCACCGCGCCCCTCAAGTCGCCCATCCGCACGCCGCTACCGTGGCATGCATTCCTCTTCCCCTCCCCCGCCGCCGCCCGACGAATCGCGCAGGCTGGCCAGCCTGCGCCAGCTGTGCCTGCTCGACACGCCGGCCGACCGCGTGTTCGACCTGATCACCCAGCTGGCCGCGCGCACCCTGCACGCGCCGATCGCGCTGGTCTCGCTGATCGACGAGCAGCGCCAATGGTTCAAGGCCAGGGTCGGCCTGGATGTGCCGCAGACGCCACGCGACCAGGCCTTCTGTGCGCATGCGTTGCACAGCCCGGAGCTGCTGGTGGTGGCCGATGCGCAGCAGGATCCGCGCTTCCGCGACAATCCGCTGGTCACCGGACCGCCGTTCATCCGCTTCTACGCCGGCGCGCCGCTGCTGCTGGCCGACGGCAGCGGCCTGGGCACGCTGTGCGTGATCGACACCGAACCGCGCAGCACGTTCGACGCGCAATCGCGCCGCACCCTGCAGGAGCTGCGCGATCTGCTGCTGATGCGGATCGAGACGCTGCGCAACACCAGCTTCGTCGATGCGTTGACCGGCCTGCCCAACCGTAGCCGCTTCAACGAAGACCTGACCATGTGGCTGTCGCTGCAGAGCGCCGACCATCACGATACCGGCGTGGCGATCGACGTGTGCGGCACCGAGTACTTCCGCGACATGGTCAAGGCCTTGGGCTGGGAGTACGCCGAGGGCTACCTGCTGGCCGCGCGCGATCGCCTGCTCGCGGCGCTGGACGGGCCGCCCGCCTACCGCATCGACACCACCAGTTTCGCCTTCGTCGTGGAAGGCAACGACCCCGCGCGCCTGAAGCAACGTTGCGAACACGTGTGCAGCGCCTTCGCCGAGGCGATCGAGCACCAGGGCATCCCGCACGCGGCGACGCCGTCGATCGGCGCGGTGCGTCTGGACGGCACGCTGAGCGCCAACCACACGTTGCGCTCGCTGACCACCGCGGTGGACATGGCGCGCCAGCGCGGGCTGCCGTGGAGCCTGTACGAACGCAGCCACGACGCCAGCCAGCGCAACGCCTTCCGCATCCTGGCCGCACTGCCGGAGGCGCTGGACGCGCGCGAGCAACTGAGCCTGCACTACCAGCCGCGGGTCAGCCTGCGCGACGGCGCATGCGTCGGCGTGGAAGCGCTGCTGCGCTGGCAGCATCCGCTGCTCGGCAACGTCGCGCCGAACGAATTCATCCCGCTGGCGGAAAAGACCGCGCTGATGAGCCGGATCACCGCCTGGGTCCTGCAGGCCGGCATCGCCCAGGCCGCGCTGTGGCAGCGGCAGGGGCATCATTTCAGCGTCTCGTTGAACGTCTCGGCGGTCGACCTGGAACAGGCCGACTTCATCGCCACGCTGCGCGAGCTGCTGGCGCGGCATGCGCTGGAACCGGGCCGCATCGAGATCGAATTCACCGAGAGCGCGATGATCCGGCATCCGCAACGCGTGGCCGAACAGCTGCAGGAGATCAGCGCGCTGGGGGTGAAGATCGCCATCGACGATTTCGGCACCGGCTACAGCAACCTCAGCTACCTCAAGCGCATTCCCGCCAACGCGCTGAAGATCGACCAGTCGTTCATCCGCACGCTGCCGAGCAGCCGCACCGACTGCATGATCGTGCCGTCGATGATCCGGCTCGGCCACGACTTCGGCCAGCAGGTGGTGGCCGAAGGCATCGAGACCGAAGAGATCTACGCCATGCTGCGCGAATGGGGCTGCGACGAGGGCCAGGGCTACTGGATCGCGCGGCCGATGCCGGCCGCGGCGCTGGACGCGTGGCTGGCCACACCCTGGCGCGGCGGCTGAGGCGCGGCCACGCCAGCACCGGCAACAGCCGCCGAACCCGCGGCGACCGCGGGCGCGCGGTCGCCGCCACTGCTCAGCGGTGGCTCACCAGAACACCGTATACAGCGCGATCAGGATCGCGACCACGCCGACCGCGCCGATCTTGAAGCCGAGCGTGGTGCCGTAACCGACGTCGTCGGTGCGGATCAGGTCGTGCGCCTGCCTGGCCGGGGTGGCCAGCGACACCGCCACTGCCAGCACCAGCGCCGCCACGAACACCACGCCGATGCGGTCCATGAACGGCAGTTCCGGCCAGGCGAACTTGAGCGCGAACGACAGCACCACCGAGCCGATCGCCGCGGTCAGCGCGCCGGCTTCGTTGGCGCGTTTCCAGAACAGACCGAGCATGAAGATCACCACCACGCCCGGGGTGAAGAAGCCGGTGAATTCCTGGATGAACTGGAACCCCTGGTCGAAGTTGCCGAGCAGCGGCCGCGCGGTGAGGATGCCGACAAGCACCGACGCCACCGCGGCGATGCGGCCCACGCGCACCAGCTGCTTCTGCTCGGTCTGCGGGCGGAACTTGGCGTAGAAGTCCAGGGTGAAGATCGTCGCCACCGAATTGATCTTCGACGCCAGCGAGGCGACGATCGCCGCCACCAGCGCGGCGAACACCAGGCCGAGCACGCCGGTGGGCAGCAGTTGCATCATCGTCGGATACGCCTGGTCGGGCTTGGCCAGGTCCGGCGCCAGCACCACCGCGGCGATGCCCGGCACCACGATCACCAACGGCATCAGCAGCTTCAGGAACGCGGCGAACACGATGCCCTTCTGCGCCTCGCCGATGTCCTTGGCGGCCAGCGCGCGCTGGATGATGTACTGGTTGAAGCCCCAGTAGCTGATGTTCATCACCCACAGCCCGCCCAGCAGCACGCTCAGGCCCGGCAGGTCCTTGTAGAACGGGTTGTCCTTGGACAGGATCATGTGGAAGTGTTCGGGGTGCGCGTTCCACAGGTGCTTGAAGCCGGCCAGCACGCCGGCGCCGTCGCCGATGCGCGACAGCGTCAGCCCGGCCACCAGCAGGCCGCCCAGCACCAGCAAGGTGACCTGCACGATGTCGGTCAACGCCACCGCCTTGAGCCCGCCGTACAGCTGGTAGACCAGCGCGAACACCCCGATCAGCGCCAGCGCCAGGGTCTGGTCCATGCCGGTGACCTGGCTCACCGCGATCGAACCCAGCCACAGGATCGAGGTCAGGTTGACGAACACGTACAACAGCAGCCAGAACACGGCCATCAAGGTGCGGATCCACTTGCCGTAACGCTGCTCCAGGAACTGCGGCATGGTGTAGATGCCGTTGCGCAGGAAGATCGGCAGGAAGAACTTGCCGACGATCAGCAGGGTCAGCGCCGCCATCCATTCGTAGGAGGCGATCGCCAGGCCGATCGCATAGCCGGACCCGGCCATGCCGATGATCTGCTCGGCGGAGATGTTCGCCGCGATCAGCGAGGCGCCGATCGCCCACCACGGCAGGGTCTTGCCGGCCAGGAAGTAGTCCTCGGCGCTCTTGCTGTGCCCGGCCTTTTCCCGCGATACCCACTGCGCGAGCACGAAGATGCCCGTCAGGTAGACCAATACGATCGCCACATCCAACGTCGCCAGACCCACTGCACTTTCTCCCACGGGCCGCGGCCCGTCGCCTGTGTATCGATGAACCCGTCCCGGCGGGACGGCGCGTGCTTGCACCCGATTCGCCGCGACCGTTGGCGATCAGGCGATAGAGACAGGCCTGCTTCGGAGGGCAGGCTGTTGTGGGAGGGGCTTCAGTGCCGACGGGCCTTGTTGGCCTACTGTCGGGGCTGAAGCCCCTCCTACAGGGGTTGCTGAGAGTTCTTGCCAATCGGGTGCCTGAAGGCAGGAGCGCAGCCGTGGCGGTGTGGCCGCGCGGCTTACCTGCTCCGGCGGGTCCGTCTGCAGCGCTGGTGTTCCTGTCTTGCGACGCTTGCGTGCGTTTCAGCAAGCGACGACGCCGTTCGACAGGAACAGCGCCGCCTGTGCTCGCCCGACGCGCGGCTCAGCGCACCGGGCAGTCGACCACGCTCTGCGCGTCGTTGCTGGCGCCCAGCGCGATCCGCGACAGCGACAGGTCCAGCGTGCCGTCGCTCTCGATCACCGGCAGCCGCTCCAGCTTGGCCACATCGGCGCCGGCGACGCTGAAGCACTTCAACGGCACGCCCAGCGCGCGCCACTCGCCCTTGGGCAGCGCCGCCAATGCCTTGCCCAGATCGACCTGCGCCGCACAGCCGCTGCCGCAGCCCACGCCGATGGTCGTGCTGGCGCTCGGCGCCGCGTCCACCTTCAAGGTCAGGATCAGCTGCACGTCGCCGTTGCTCTCGCGCGACACGTCCACCGGCTTGGGCAGCACCAGCGCCACCCCCGCCTTGCCCTTGCCCGACCATTGCAGACGGCGCGCATCCTCCTGCGCCTTGTGGTCGACCGCAGTCATCCGCAGCGAACCATCGGCCAGCGCCGCCGGCATGGTCGCCGCCGGCAGATTGGCCTGGCTGGCGCCCTGCAGGATCAGGTTGATGCCCGCCGCCGGCTTGCCGCGCTCGAAGTACACCCCGCCCACCGCCTGCGCACCGGACACGCCGGAGACTTCGGACAGGCGGCTCAGATCGCCCTTGTCGGCATAGGTCAGGCCGTAGCCGAACGCGAACTGCGGGTTGTAGTTCTTCTGCCCGACGTTGTTGGCGTACTGGGTCGCGCTGCGCGGCCAGGAGAAGCTGAGCTTGCCGTGGAAATCGTACTGGACGCCGCCATCGGGCTTGCGCAGCAGCACGTCGGCGACGCCGCCGCCTTCCGAGCCCGGCAGCCACGCGGCGACGAAGGCGTCGGCGGCGTTGATCTCGCGGTTCACCCACAGCGGACGCCCGCTCAGGAACACCGCCACCACCGGAATGCCTTCGGCCTTGAGCTTCTTGATCAGCTGCAGGTCGCTGTCGTCGCCGGGCTTGTACAGCAGCGTGGCGATGTCGCCCTGGAACTCGGCGTAGGGGTTCTCGCCGAACACCACCACCGCCACGTCCGGCTTGGCCTGGTACGTGCCGTCGATCGCCAGTTCGGCGCTGCCGCCGGCGGCCTTGACCTGCTCCTGCAGCCCTTCCCAGATGGTGTTGCCGTTCGGGTAATCGCTGCGCTTGGTGCCGGTGCCCTGCCAGTTCAGCGTCCAGCCGCCGGACTGCTTGCCCATGTCGTTGGCGCCGTCGCCGGCGACCAGCAGCTTGACCTGCGGCTTCAGCGGCAGCAGCTGCTTCTGGTTCTTCAGCAGCACCAGCGACTCGCGCACCGCCTGCCGCGCCACCGCGCGGTGCTCCGGTGCGCCTAGCAGTTCGAACTTGCCGCCGAGCGGGCGCTGCGACGGCTTGCCGGCCTCGAACAGGCCCAGCCGCAGCTTCACCCGCAGGATCCGCCGCACCGCCTCGTCCAGCCGCGTCATCGGGATCTCGCCCGACTCGACCGCCTTCAGCGCGCTCTCGTAATAGCCCTTCCAGCTGTCCGGCGCCATCAGCATGTCCACGCCGGCATTGAACGAGGCCGGGCAGTCGTCGTTGCGGCAGCCGGCGACCTGGCCATGGCCGTTCCAGTCGCCGACCACGAAGCCGCCGAAATGCATCTGCCCCTTCAGCACGTCGGTCAGCATCGGCTTGTTGCCGTGCATCTTGACGCCGTTGAAGCTGTTGAACGAGGCCATCACCGTCTGCGCACCGGCGGCGATCGCCGGCGGATAGCCGGCACCGTGGATGTCGCGCAGCTGCTGTTCGCTGACCCGGGTGTCGCCCTGGTCCTTGCCGTCGGTGGTGCCGCCGTCGCCGAGGAAATGCTTGACCGAGGCGATCACGTGCGAGCCGTCGAGGAAGCCGGGCTGCCCGGGCACACCCTGCAGGCCTTCGACCACCTTGCCGGCGAAGCTGGCGACCACCTCGGGCGATTCGGAATAGCCTTCGTAGGTGCGGCCCCAGCGGTCGTCCTGCGGCACCGCCACGGTGGGCGCGAAGGTCCACTCCATGCCGGTGGTGCGGGTCTCGGCGGCGGTGACCGCGCCGATCCTGCGCATCAGCTCCGGGTTGCGGGTGGCGCCCAGGCCGATGTTGTGCGGGAACAGCGTGGCGCCGACGATGTTGCTCTGCCCGTGCACCGCATCGATGCCGAAGATGATCGGGATCGCCGGGCCGTCCTTGCCTTTCTGCATCGACGCGTCGTAGTAGGCGTCGGCCAGCTTCAGCCACTGCGCCGGGCTGGCGTCGTACTTGCCGTCGGGATCGGAATTGCCGCCGGCCAGCACCGAGCCGATGTGGTACTTGCGCACGTCGTCCGGGGTCATGCTGGCGATGTCGCCCTGCACGATCTGCCCGACCTTCTGCTCCACCGACATCTGCGCCATCAACTTGGAAATGCGCGCCTCCAGCGCCGCATCCTCGGCCAGCGGCCAGGCCGGCGACGGCCACAGCTGCGGATGGATCGCCGGCGGCGCGGCGGACGCGGCTGCCGTCGCCGGAGCCGATTGGCCGGGGCCGGCCGCGGCCAAGGCCAGCAGGCCCAGCGCGGCGGCGGTGGCCAGCGCATTGCGAAGCGGCGCGGACACGCCAGCGGACTGTTTTTCCAAGATCTTCCCTCCCAGGAACTTGATGAGTGCGGCGCCCCTCGCCTCGCGGCCGGAGCGGCCCGGCGCGCAACCAGCCGCTTACGCTTTCGCAATTGGCGAACGGTGTCAACCGACAACGCGCGTATGCCGTGCGCGCAGGGTCATATCGGATTGCGCTATAGCAACGGAATACCTTCGAAGCCAGGACATACGCCCCGGAACCCATCTGCACCCGGGGACGCCCTGCCCGCGCCGTCGCCAAAATTGCTGCAGCACAACATGGCGCCGCGGACGGGCTGCGCAAAAGTGCGCGGCCGTAGGGTGCCGGCGCCGCCGACGCATGCGGCAAGACCCCACAGCGCATGCCAGGTAAAGGCGGACCATTGGCAGGCAGCGCGGATGCTGCCGTCCATATTTGCGATATGTGCGATGCAGCGATCGTCGATCGCCGCCCCGAGTAGGCCGGGCACTCCCGGCCTCCGCCCCAGGACCGGGACGTGATCGCCAGAACGCGCTGCGTACACATCGCAGCGCCATTCGACAACGGATCAGGGCGCCAGTCGCACCGCGGCATCGGCAAGGACCGGCGCCCGCCGCAACGCATGCGCCCTATCGATCGTTCGCAACGGCCGCGGTGGCGTCATCCGTACGGTGGCCTTGCTCGCTCGCAGTCGGCACCAGCAACTTCACGCACTTCTCGCAGGCGATGTCGATCTTCTCCAGACAATCGCGGACCAGTGCATCCTGGCCCAATTCCGCCGCACGCTTGGCCAGGCGGCCGGCCATGCAGATCGAGTTGACCTCGTTGCGGATGTCGTGCATCAGTTCTTGCTCGCTCATCGTCGTCCCTCGCTGGCGCATCCCCCACCACCGAGCATAGCCGGATGGCGTGAACATGGTGCGCAAATACACGGGCGTTTTCTTCACCTCATGCGCAGGTCGCGATCGTCTGCGCATGCGCCGGCGACCGCGTGCTCTCGCGTGGATCTGCGGCACGCCGAGCGCATGGCCGCCGGCACGCATCGCGCCGACGCCGATCGGCGCGCGCAAAGCCTCGCAAGGCGCCGCGCGCGCCACCCTGCGGGCGGCGCGCGAACATGCCTGCGAACGTGCGACGCCGCTATGCCGCCATGCCTAGTGCTGCTTGCGACGACGCGAACGCGTGTGGCGCCTGATCTCCGCCAGCAGCATGTCAATCGCCACCGGTTTGTTGACGTGCGAGGTGAACCCCGCCGCCAGCGCGCGCGCCACGTCCGCCTGCGCGCCGAAACCGGACAGCGCCAGCGCCGGCACGTCGCCGTAGTTCGGCAACTGGCGCAAGCGGGCGATCAGCGACAGGCCGTTCATGTCGGGCATGCCGATGTCCGACAGCACGATATCGAAGCGCGACGCGGCGGCGATCTCCAGCGCGGCCGCGCCGGTGGTGGCCACGCTGACCTCCGCGCCCTCCAGTTCCAGCAGCGCCGCCAGCGATTCGACGGTGTCGCGACTGTCGTCGACCACCAGCACCTGCAGGCCGGCGCAGGATTCGGCACCGAGATCGCTGTCGGGCAAGGCCGGCACGGCGACCGGTTTGGCCAGCGGCAACCACACCACGAAGGTACTGCCGTGGCCGAGGCCTTTCGACAATGCCTCGACCCGGCCACCCTGCTGGTCCACCAGCTGCCGCACCAGCGCCAGGCCGATGCCCAGGCCGATCTGCTTGCTCGCCGCCCGCGCCGCCGCCTGGCCGAACATGTCGAACACGCGCGGCAGGAAATCCGGGCTGATGCCCTGGCCGGTGTCTTCCACCGCCAGGCGGCCATAGCCGCCGACGCTGGAGATGAGCACGGTGACGCGGCCGCCGGCCGGAGTGAACTTGATCGCGTTGGACACCAGGTTCCAGACGATCTGCTCCACCCGCTGCGGATCGCCGCGCACCAGCAGGTCCTCGTCTTCGCAGACCAGGTTCACCTGCAGGTCCGAGGCCGCCGCGTCGGCCGACGCCACCTCCACGATGTTGCGCGTCAGCGGCAGCAACGGCAGGTCGCCGATGTTCAGATGCAACTTGCCCGTGCGGATGCGCGACAGGTCCAGCAGATCGTCGATGATCTTGGCCTGGCTGTGAATCGCGCGCCTGACCACATCCACGATCGCCATGCCCTTTTTGGACGCGCGCACTTCGGACATGCGTGACATCAGCTCGACGTTGACGCTGATCAGGTTCAGCGGATGCTTGAGCTCGTGCGACATCACTGCCAGGAAATCGCCCTTCAGATCCTGGTCCGCATCGCCGCCTGCCACCACCATCGCATTCGCGGCGTCGGCCGCCGTTTCCTGCGCGCGCCAGAGCAGCTTCAGCGCCCCCTCGGCTGCGGCGCCGGTCGGAATGCTGGTCTCGAACAGCTCGCAGGTCTGGCCGTTGCGGCAGCGCAAGGCGCGGCGCTCGGTCCGCGGTTCGCCGTCCTGCGCGGCGTTGGCGGGCGCAGCGCCGGTGGCCTGCTGGGCGGCGACGTACAGTTGCGCGGACGGCTGGCCCAGCATGTCGTCGGCCGCATAGCCCAGCAGTTGGGTGGCGCCGGCGCTCCAACGCACGACCGCGCCGTCCGCGTCCACCACCACCAGACCGAGCTCGCCGCCACCGCCGAGCAACGCGCGCGCCGGAATGCCCGGCGGCCGCGCCTGCTGTTCGGCCAGGCGCAGCCGGGTCAGGTCGACGAAGGTCAGCACCGCGCCATCGATGCGGTTCTCCTGGGTGCGGTACGGCAGCACGCGCGCCATGTAGGTGCGCCCGTCGATCGCCCGCACCTCGCGCTCGCGCACCTGCAGCGACGCGAATGCGGCCTGCACGTCGGCCGCCAGCTCCTGGTAATCCAGGCGATGGGTGATGTCCAGCAGGCGCCGGCCGATGTCGGCGGGAATGATGCTGAAGATCGCCTCCGCATGCGGCGTGTAGCGCTTGATGCGCAAGTCCGCGTCGACGAAGATCGTGGCGATCTCGGTGGAGGCGATGAAGTTGCGCAGGTCGTCGTTGATCTCCGCCGCTTCGTCCACCTTGCTCTTGAGCTCGTAGTTGACCGTGGTCAACTCCTCGTTGAGCGACTGCAGCTCTTCCTTGCTGGTCTCCAGCTCCTCGGTGGCCGAGCGCAGTTCCTCGTTGATCGCCTGCAGCTCCTCGTTGGAGGCCTTCAGCTCCTCGGTCGAGGTCTCGGCCTGCTCGATCGTGGTCTGCAGCCGGTCGCGCGTGGCCTGCAGTTCGTCCTCCAGGCGCAGCACGATCGCGTCCTTCGCCGGCGGGGTTTCGCCGGCCTGCTTCGGACTCAGCGTGTCGTCGACCTCGTCGAAGAACACCAGCATGAAATTGGCGTCGGCATCGGGGTCGCGGAACGGCCGCACCACCATGTTGAGATAGCTGCGCGCGCCGTTGCGCTCCAGGCACACCTGGCGCGCCTCCACGCTGCGCTTGGTATGCACGGCCTGGAACAGCGCGCTGCGCAGTTCCAGCCGCAGGTCCGGATCGACCACCGCCAGCAGGTTGTAGCTGGGCTCGCCGCCGCCGAACTTCATGAACCGGCCGACCTCGCGCGACATGTGCACGATGTTGTAGTCCGGGTCGACCACGACGCTGGGCGGCGCGTAGTGTTCCAGCACGCGCTGATGCACGTCGGCGAAGGAAAACCCGCGCGCGCGGGTGGCCGACGGCAGCAGCGCATTGCCGCCGCGCACCCCGGTGCGCAGCGGCAGGCTCGGCGTCTGCAGATTGCGCGACTGCGCGCGGGCGCGGTAGATCCGGTTCTTCTTGTCCACCGGCTCGAACAGCGCCGCCGCCGCATCGGCCGATTCGGAGTTGCCGAGGAACAGGTAGCCGCCCGGCGTCAGCGCGAAGTGGAACATGTGCAGCAGCCGCGCCTGGATGTCGCGATCCAGGTAGATCAGCAGGTTGCGCAGCAGATCAGGTCCACCCGCGAGAACGGCGGGTCGCGCAGCACGTTGTGCAGCGCGAACAGCACCCGGTCGCGCACATGCTTCTTGACCCGGTACTGGTGGTGCTCGCGGCTGAAATATTCGCGCAGCCGCGTCGGCGGCACGTCGGTCACGATGGAATCGGGGTACAGGCCGGCGCGTACGCGGGCCAGCGCGCGCTCGTCGATATCGGTGGCGAACACCTGGATCGCCGGCGGCGAGTCGCTGCGCGCGGCCTCGTCGGACAGCAACATCGCCACCGAGTACGGTTCCTCGCCGGTCGCGCACCCCGGGGTCCACACCCGCACCGAACCGCTGTCGCGGCCGCGCTCCAGCAGGCCGGGCACGATGTCGCGTTCCAGCGCCTCGAACGCCTCGCGGTCGCGGAAGAAATTGGTCACGCTGATCAGCATGTCGCTCAGCAGCGCGGCGGTTTCGGCCTCGTTGTCCGCCAGGAAGTCGCGGTAGCTGCCGATGTCCTTGAGCAGGTTGACCTGCAAGCGCCGCTCGATCCGGCGCAACACGGTGGCGCGCTTGTAGTGGTGGAAGTCGTGCCCGGTGCGCGAGCTGAGCATGCTCAGGATGTCGCGCAGCGCTTCCTCGTCGCCGCGGCTGGCGCGTACCTTCTTGGCCATCATCGGCTCGTCGATCTCGCCCTTCACCGGCAGCACGATCTCGCGCGCGTTGTGCCAGAGCTGCAGCAGCTTCGGCGGCATTTCCACCGCCGGCAGCACGAAGTCGACGAAGCCGCTGGCGATGGCGTTGCGCGGCATGTCGTCGTATTCGCTGTCGTCCGGCGCCTGCGCCAGGGTCACGCCCCCGTGTTCCTTCAGCGCGGCGATGCCGACCGAGCCGTCCGCGCCGGTGCCGGACAGCACCACGCCGACCGCGCGATCACGGTGCGCCAGCGCCAGGGTGCGGAAGAACGTATCGATGGCGGTGTGGCGCCCCCGCGGGCGGGTGGCGTCCTGCACGATCAGGCTGCCGTCGTTCATCACCAGGTCCACCGACGGCGAGATCACGTAGATGTGGTTGCGTTCGATCCGTTGCGGCTGGGTGACCTGAATGACCGGCATGCGCGTGGAGCGCTGCAGGAACCGGTCCGCACTGCTCTCGTGCTTGGGCGACAGATGCAGGATGACCACGAACGCCATGCCGTTGTCCGCCGGCAGGTTCGTCAGCAGCGCCGAGACCGCGGCCAGGCCCCCGGCCGACGCGCCGATGCCCACCACCGGGAAGTCCAGATGACTGATCTGGATCGGGCCTTCCTCGGTTTCCTCTACGTTGTGGGGCATCGTCGGTCCAAAGCTGAAGTGTTATATGTGCGTTCATGTTACCGCCAAGCGCCGTAAGCTTTCTGTGTGCATGACGTGCAGGTGCGTTCACAGCGCCGATGCACGGACGTGAGGCGTTCTTGGCGAGCAGCGACGGACGGCAGCGTATGGTGTGGCGCATGTGCACGAGACGCCCAGGCAAGAGCGCGGCGATGCCGCTGGGGCTGGGCTGCCGAGCCCGCGCACTGCGCCAATGGCGATGACGAATCGGGCCTTGCACGCGCGGGCTGGCGCGAATGCACGCCGCGCTCGGACTGCGGCGCGGCGGACATGCAGAGCGCAAAGAACACAGACACCGCCGGCCAGGGGGCTGTCCGGCATTCACCACGTTGCCGCCCGATAGAGCGAACAGGTTCCAAGGCCTATCGCGGCACCCGCCCCAGACGATCACCCGCCTCAGCAGACTAGAACTCCGCTTCCTTGCGCGTTGGCTTCAACGTTTGCCAACCCAAGTCGTTACCGATGCTGAGAAACCCCGTGCCCCCAGACAGCCCTTGTGCCTGCACGACAGAAGAATACTCCGCAAAAAAATCGGGTTTGCGCCATTGCGCGGAAATCGATTCGCGGCTGCCGCCCAGGTCGTTGTTCCAAGCAACGGCCTTTTGCGAATTCGGCGAACCGAATTTGCCCTTGAGCAGTTCCATCACGCGTTGCTGCGCCTCAAATCCGGTCGTATTGAAGCGCAACGCGATCACGCGCCCATTGCGCAACAACACCAGGCCGCCCGCACCTTCCAACGAAAAGGCGTCACCTGCTCCCGCGCCTATCGACAGGCCGATGGGCGCAATCCACGCCGGGAACTCAGCCTGGGCGAAGACAAGGTAACCGTATTCGCCTGGCCCGAACTCGGTGTTGCCCACTGCCATGTTCGTCGTGCCAGGCGCTACGCACAGACCCGTTGCGGGCAGAACGGCCTTTGCTGGCTCCGGTGGCGGCGCCGTCAGCTTGTTGAACGCCCTAGCACCCAAGCCTGTGTTGCGAGGGCGAGCAGGCGCGGATGGCAAGGAAATCTGGCAAACGGGAAGCGCCAGCGGCGCTCCCAATGTGATGCCGAATATGTCGGGTTCCGCCGCCAACACGGGCGTGCAAGAAAGAGCGGACAGCAATACGGCAAGCGAACCGACCAGCACAGAGAAACGCATACGGCAGGCATCCATGCAGCGGCAGGGAAAGAGACGGCTGAGTATACGTGCGTGGCTGTGCTGCTGGCAGAGTTTGCGGCTTTCGAAAGCATGCCGGGCCGGCCAGCAGGCATGCCGTTTTTCATGCCAAGCAAAGCAGTGTCATCCGTTGGCCATAGCATCATGCATAGCATTCGCCGCAGTGTCGCCATCGGCTGGACGCGCGCCCAATGAGGGAAAATCCGATGATGCCTGGATGGCGCCAGTACAGCGTTGTTCAATGGCACGATCTGAGCCGATGGCCGTGCGGCTTACGCTTACATTCGCTCGTTGTCGGCACCGCGGACTCGCAGCAAAACGAGATTGCCGCTTTCTGTACCGATGCCGCGTTCCTTGATCAGAAAAACGATAAAGGCGGCGATCTTGCTTGCGCCGCCTCTATGAGCAGCATGCCGCTCATCATGCTGCAACTCGGTACGCCTCAGCCGCGCAACCGCGCCAGCACCGCGCGCGTCACCGGGTCGGCGACCTCGGTGCCCTCGCCTTGCAGCGCCGGCAGCAGCTGGCTGGCCAGCTGCTTGCCCAGTTCCACGCCGAACTGGTCGAAGGCATTGATGCCCCAGATCACCGACTGCACGTAGACGCTGTGCTCGTACATCGCGATCAGCGCGCCCAACGCCTGCGGGGTCAGCGCGTCGAGCAGGATCAGCGTGCTCGGGCGGCCGCCCGGATAGTCGCGGTGCGGGTCGTCGCTGCCCTGCCCGTTCGCCAGCGCCTCGGTCTGCGCCAGCAGGTTGGCCAGCAGCGCCTGGTGGTTGACGGTGTACGGGTCGTCGTTGCGGATGCAGCCGATGAAATCGGCCGGCACGATGCTGGTGCCCTGGTGCAGCGCCTGGAAGAAGCTGTGCTGCACGTCGGTGCCGGCGCCGCCCCACCACACCGGCACGGTATCGGCCTGCACCGGCGTGCCGTCCAGCTGCACGCGCTTGCCCAGGCTCTCCATCACCAGCTGTTGCAGGTACGCCGGCAGCAGCGCCAGGCGCTGGTCGTAGGTCATCACCGCCTGCGTGGCATAGCCGAGCACGTTGCGGTTCCACAGCGTGGTCAGTGCGTGCAGCACCGCCACGTTGCGCTGCAGCGGCGCGGTCAGCGCGTGTTGGTCGAACTGCGCCGCGCCGGCCAGCAATTGCTCGAAGCCGTCGGCGCCGATCGCCAGCGCGATCGGGAAGCCCACCGCCGACCACAGCGAATAGCGCCCGCCGACCCAGTCCCACATCGGCAGCACGCGGCTGGCGGCGATATCGAAGGCCTTGGCGGCGCGCTCGGGATTGGCGCTGACCGCGTACAGGCGCTCGCTGCCGCCGAGCCAGTCGCGCAGGATCTGGCCGTTGAGCAGGGTTTCCTGGGTGCCGAAGGTCTTGGAGATCAGCACGCCGGCGGTGCGCGCCGGATCCAGCGTGGCCAGCGTGCGCTGCATCGCCGCGCCGTCGACGTTGGACACGAAGTGCACGCGGAAACGCGCGCCTTCGACCGGACGCAGCGCGTCGGCGACCAGGCGCGGGCCCAGGTCGGAACCGCCGATGCCGACGCTGACGATGTCGGTGACCTCGGTCTGCGCCAGCGCGTCGATCAGCGCACGCATGCGTTGCTGCACCTCGCGCGCGCTGGCGTTGGCGTCGGCCGCGACCGGTGCGCCGCTGAGCTCGCCGCGCAATGCCGTATGCAGCGCGGCGCGGCCTTCGGTGACGTTGACCGTCTCGCCGCGGAACAGGCGCTGGAACGCGCCGGCCACGTCGTGTTCGGCGGCCAGCGCGAGCAGCGCGTCGAGCGCGGCGCGGTCGTATTTCTGCCGCGCGAAATTGAAGTACAACGGCCCGACCTGCAGCGCCAGGTCGTCGATCCGGCCCGGCTCGGCGGCCAGCAGTTCGGGAAGGCGCGCCCCGCGCAGGCGCTGGGCGTGGGAATGCAGTGCGTCGAAACCGTTGGACTGTGTCATGCGGCCTGCTTCGGGATGCTGTGGTTGGTGTGGGTGATCTTGTTGGCGCCGTCCACGTAGACCAGGGTCGGCTGGAAGCGCGCGGCTTCCTCTTCGCTCATGCCGGCGAAGGCGGCGATGATGATCAGGTCGCCGACCTGCACGTGGCGCGCGGCGCCGCCGTTGAGCGAGACGATGCCACTGCCTTCGTCGGCGCGGATCGCGTAGGTGCTGAAGCGCGCGCCGTTGGTGACGTCCCAGATGTGCACCTGCTCGAACTCGCGGATGCCGGTGGCGTCCAGCAGCAGCCCGTCGATGGCGATCGACCCTTCGTAGTTGAGCTCCGAATGGGTGACGGTGGCGCGGTGGATCTTGGTCTTCAACAGGCTCAGTTGCATGCTTGCGGTGCTGCGGTGGGGAAAGGCGCAGTTTAGCAGCCGGGGGGTTAAGCGGCAGTGGCAGCAGGGCTTGGCGGCAGGTGTATGCGTTGTCCGCTGCGCGTCCCGGCGTGCCGGCCGCAGGACATGATTTGGCTGCCGGATGCGGCAATGCGCACTGCGAGCGACGCCAGCCGTGGCCGGCCGAGCGGCGGATCCTGCTATTGCGGATGGCATCGCCAAGCGGTGGCCTGACAGCTTCGGAAAGCGTCGGGGCTGAAGCCCCTCCCACAATGCACCCAGCCGGCTCGCCGCAAGTCTCTATAGGAGCGGCTTCAGCCGCGACGAACGAAACGGCAGGCGCGACGGCTTCGGACACAGTCGGGACTGAGGCCCCTCCTACAGTGCACCCAGCCGGCTCTCCGCAAGTCCCTGTAGGAGCGGCTTCAGCCGCGACGAACGAAGCGGCAGGCTCGGCGGCTTCGGACACAGTCGGGGCTGAAGCCCCTCCTACAGTGCACCCAGCCGGCTCACAGCAACCCCTGTGGGAGCGACTTCAGTCGCGACGCGCAGCCCCAACCGACATTGCGCATTCCAAACGATGCGTCCGACACCTATCGACGCATGCGCCGCACCAGTCGCGCTCAGAACTCCAAGTTGTCGATCAACCGGGTGCGCCCCAGGCGCGCGGCGATCAAGGCCACGCGCGGGCCTTCCTGGTCGTGCGGTTCGCTCAGGTCGAGCAGCCGCAGCACGGTGTAGTCGACGTCGAAGCCGGCGTCCTGCAACTGCCTGGTCGCCGCCGCCTCGATCTCGGCGCGCGGGTTCCCGGCCAGGTGGCCGTCGCGCATCGCCAGCAGGGTCTGGCGGATCTGCGCCGCGCGCGGCCGCTCCTCGGCCGACAGGTACTGGTTGCGCGAGCTCATCGCCAGGCCGTCGGCCTCGCGCACGATGCTGCCACCCAGGATCTCGATCGGGAACGCCAGGTCGGCGACCATCTGCCGGATCACCGCCAACTGCTGGTAGTCCTTCTTGCCGAACGCGGCCAGGTCCGGCTGCACCTGGTTGAACAGGCGCGCGACCACGGTGCAGACGCCATCGAAATGGCCGGGCCGGCAGGCGCCCTCCAGCACTTCGCTGACCCCGGGCGTGTGCATGCGCAACGCCAGCTCCACGCCCAGCGGGTACATGCTCTCCACCGTCGGCAGCCACAGCGCGTCGCATCCGGCGTCTTCCAGGCCGCTGGTGTCGGCTTCGGGCGTGCGCGGATAGCGGGTGAAGTCCTCGTTCGGGCCGAACTGGGTCGGGTTGACGAACACGCTGGACACCACCCGGTCGGCGTATTGCCGGGCCAGCATCACCAGCGAGAAATGCCCGGCATGCAGGTTGCCCATGGTCGGCACGAAGGCCACGCGCAGGCCCTGCCGCTTCCAGCCGGAAACGACGGCGCGCAGCCGGGCCAGGTCGGTGATGGTCTCGATCATTTGGCGTAGGCGTGTTCGGCGTCGGGGAAGGTGCCGGCGCGCACGGCGTCGGCGTAGGCGCGCACGGCGCCGGCGATGGAGCCGCCTTCGGCCAGGAAATCCTTGACGAAGCGCGGGCGGCGATGGCCGCTGTCCAGGCCCAGGAAGTCGTGCAGCACCAGCACCTGGCCGTCGCAGTCCGGGCCGGCGCCGATGCCGATGGTGGGGATGTCGACTTCGGCGGTGATCCGCGCGGCCAGCGGCGACGGCACGCATTCGAGCACCAGCAGCGTGGCGCCGGCCGCGGCCACCGCCTTGGCATCGGCCAGCAGCTTGGCCGCGGCGGCCTCCTCGCGGCCCTGGATCTTGTAGCCGCCGAAGGTCAGCACCGACTGCGGGGTCAGGCCCAGGTGCGAACACACCGGGATGTCGCGCTCGCTGAGGAAGCGGATTACCTCCAGCTTGTGCCCGGCGCCCTCCAGCTTGACCATCTCCGCGCCGGCCTGCAGCAACCGGGTGGACGCGTCCAGCGCGCGCTCGGGGGTGGCGTCGGACTGGAACGGCAGGTCGGCCACCAGCAGCGCGCGCTGCAGCACCCGCGCTACCGCGGCGGTGTGGTAGGCGATGTCGTCCACGGTCACCGGCAGGGTCGAGTCGTGGCCCTGCACCACCATGCCCAGCGAATCGCCGATCAGGATCAGGTCCACCCCGTTGGCGTCGAACGCGCGCGCGAACCCGGCGTCGTAGGCGGTCAGCATCACCAGTTTCTTCCCGCGGCGCTTGGCCTCGGCCAGGGCGGGGACGGTCCAGGGCTTGCTGTCGGCGTGGCTGCTCATAAGCTCATGCGGTGCGGTGATAAGCCGGGCATTATCTACCGATTGGCACGATCCCGTCGGTTTCGATGCGGTCGCGTATGTCACGCACCGTTCCATGGCCGGGGACCGTCGCGTCGGCCGCGATCTCGGCCAGCGGCAGCAGCACGAAACCGCGCTGGTGCAGGTAGGGATGCGGCACCTGCAACCCGGGCAGGTCGATCACCGCCTCGGCGTACAGCAGCAGGTCCAGGTCCAGGGTGCGCGGCCCCCAGCGCTCGCCGGGGGCGCGCTGGCGGCCGTGGCGGCCTTCCAGCGCCAGCAGCGCCTGCAGCAGCTCGGGCGCCGGCAGCGCGGTGCTCAGCACGGCGGCGGCATTGATGAAGTCCGGCTGCGCTTCATTGCCCCACGCCGGGCTGCGGTACAGCTGCGAGGCGCGCAGCAGGCGGGTGTGCGGCAGCGTGTCCAGCGCGGCGATGGCCGCGCGCAGGGTCGCGGCGGCATCGCCGAGGTTGCCGCCCAGGCCGATGCAGGCCTGCACCGGCGCGGCGGAAAGCGGCTCGCTCACTCGGCCGGGGCGGCGGCATCCGGACGCCGGCGCCGGCGCCGGCGGCGCTTGGGGGTTTCCTCGCTGTCGGCCGGGGCCATCGCCACCTCGTCGCCGACGTAGTCGATTTCCGGGTCGAAGCCGCGCGGCGGCGGCGCGTAGCCGGGCTGCTGCTGCAGTTCGCGCCAGTAGGCGATATCGGCCTCGTGCTCGGCCGAGGCCGACTGGCGCAGGATCAGGAAGTCGAATGCGGCGCGGAAGCGCGGGTGCGACAAGGTCCGCACCACCCGCTTGCGCTGGCGCGAGGTGAAGCGCGACTGCAGCAACCAGATCTCCTGCATCGGCAGCGAGAACCGCCGCGGCAGCGCGACCGTGCTCAGCTGGTGCAGGGTCACCCGGTCGGCGGCGCGGCGCTGCGCCTCCTCCAGCTGCATGCCCTGCTTCTGCAGCGCCATCAGCGCGCGGCAGTAGGCCGGCCAGAGCAGCAGCGCGAACAGGAACGCCGGCGACACCGGCTCGTCGTTGGCCACCCGCGCATCGGTGTTGCGCAGGCCTTCGATCAGCATCCGCCGCAGCGCGCCGCTGCGGTTGGAGGCGAGCGCCGCCGCGCTCTCCGGGAACAGCGCGGCGAGCAGGCCGTAGCGCTCCAGGCCTTCGAAGCTGGCCACGCCGTCGCCGGACAGGAACAGCTTCAGCACTTCCTCGAACAGCCGTGCCGGCGCCGCTTCGGCCAGCAGCCCGGCCAGGCGCGGGATCGGTTCGGCGGTGGTCGGCTCGATCTCGAAATCCAGCTTGGCGGCCAGGCGCACCGCGCGCAGCATGCGCACCGGGTCTTCGCGGTAGCGCTGCTCGGGGTCGCCGATCATGCGCATCAGCCGCGCCTGCACGTCGGCGAAGCCGCCGGTGTAGTCGCGCACCGAGAAGTCCTCGATCGCGTAGTACAGCGCGTTGCAGGTGAAGTCGCGGCGCACCGCGTCGTCCTCGATGCTGCCGTAGACGTTGTCGCGGACCAGGCGGCCGTTGTCGAGCTCGCGGTCGCCACTGCCGTCGTCGACGTTGGCGCGGAACGTGGCCACCTCGATGATCTCGCGGCCGTAGACCACGTGCGCCAGGCGGAAGCGGCGGCCGATCAGGCGGCAGTTGCGGAACAGCTGCTTGACCTGTTCGGGGGTGGCGTCGGTGGCGACGTCGAAGTCCTTGGGCTGCAGCTCGACCAGCAGATCGCGGACCGCGCCGCCGACCAGGTACGCGCCGAAGCCGGCTTCGCGCAGCCGGTACAGCACGCGCAGCGCATTGGGACTGATGTCCTTGCGCGAGACGTTGTGCTGATCGCGCGGGATCAGCTGCAGAGTGAACGGCACAGGAACTGGCGGGTTGATGATGGCGCTTCCGTATCGAGTTGCGGGATTGCCGGCGGGCGGCTAGCCCCATATACTAGCGCCCTGCAATCGATGCGACCAACCTGCTCCCTTCGTCTAATGGTTAGGACGTGGCCCTCTCAAGGCTAAAACAGGGGTTCGAGCCCCCTAGGGAGCACCATCGCCGCCTCGCCTGCAGTGAAAACCACAAAAGCCCCGCATCTGCGGGGCTTTTGCGTTGTGGGGCCGGCCGAGGCGGCGCCCCGCACTGAGCGAGGCACCGCGCGCTGCGAAACCGGCCGTGGCCGCGATCCGCCCCACCGGCGGCCGTTTCGCCCGGCACCGGCGCGGCCTGGGCCGCGCCGGCGCGGACTCAGCCCTGCATCTGCTCCAGCTCGCGACCCTTGGTCTCGTACACATACTTGAGCACGAAGAACACCGAGATGAACGCGGCCACGGTGTAGATGCCGTAGGCGCCAGCCAGGCCGATGCTGCCGAGCAGAATCGGGAACGACACGGTGATGGCGAAGTTCGAGGTCCACTGCGCCGCGCCCGCCACCGCCAGGCCGGAGCCGCGGATCTGGTTGGGGAACATCTCGCCCAGCATCACCCACATCACCGGGCCCCAGGACATGTTGAAGAAGATCACGTAGACGTTGGCCGCGATCAGCGCCAGCCGGCCCATGCCCGGCGACATCGCCAGCTTGCCGGCTTCGTCCAGCGAGGCGCTGGCGAAGGCCAGCGTGACCAGCGCCAGCGACACCGCCATGCCGGCCGAGCCGACCCACAGCAGCGGTTTGCGCCCGATCTTGTCGATCAGCATCACCGTGATCAGGCAGGCGCCGATGCTCAGCGCGCCGGACAGCACGTTGATCAGCAGCGAATCGCTCTCGGAGAAACCCACCGCCTGCCACAGCACCGCACCGTAGTAGAACACCACGTTGATGCCGACCAGTTGCTGGAAGGTGGCCAGGCCGATGCCGATCCACACGATCGGACGCACCTTGCCGGTGACCTTGCTGACCAGGTCCGACAGCTTCGGCTTGTGCTGGTCGGCCGCCAGCGAGGCGGAGATCTCGGTCAGCTTGGCCTGCGCCTCGCGCGGGCCGTAGAGCTTGGTCAACACCACCAGCGCGGCGTCGCGGCGGCCCTTGACCACCAGGTAGCGCGGGCTCTCCGGGATCGCCAGCAACAGCAGCAGGAACACCAGCGAGGGGAACGCCTGCATCCAGAACATCCAGCGCCACGCGGCCTGGCCCAGCCACAGCGGCTCGGTCGAGGCGCTGGCCAGCTTGACCAGCACGTAGTTGCTCAGGAACGCGGTGAACAGGCCGCTGATGATGGCGATCTGCTGCACCGTGGCCAGCCGGCCGCGGTAACGCGCCGGCGCGACCTCGGCGATGTACGCCGGCGACATCACGCTGGCTGCGCCGACCGCGAAGCCGCCCATGACCCGGGCGAAGACGAAGAACAGGGAGCTGTGCGCGGCGCCGGCGCCGATCGCCGACAGCAGGAACAGCACCGCGGAGATGATCAGCACCGCGCGGCGGCCGAGGCGGTCGGCCAGCCAGCCGGCGAAGAACGCGCCGAACGCGCAGCCCAGCAGCATCGAGGCGACCTCGAAGCCGGTGCCGGCGGCGCTGGAATGGAAGGTCTGCTTGAGGCCGTCGACGGTGCCGTTGATCACGCCGCTGTCGAAGCCGAACAGGAACCCGCCGATGGTGGCGACGCAACTGATGAGGATGATGAGACGCGTGTTCTCGCCTGCGCCATCGGCGTGGCGGTCTAGGGATACGCTGGACATTGAGTCACCTGGTGTCGTGCAGAAAGGAGAACGGCCATCGCGGGAAGAGACGGCACGGCCGGCGGTCGCGCGACCGCCGGCCGTCGCGCATCAGCGGATCAGGTACTGGTTGATCAGGTTCTCGTAGGCTTCCTGGCGGCCGCTGACCTGCTTGGGCGCGCCGGCCTTGGCCGCGTGCGCCGCCAGGTCTGCCAGCGTGCTGCTGCCGGCCGCGAACGCCGCGCCGGCGCCGCTGTCGAAGCTGCTGTAGCGCTCGGCGCGCCACTGCTCCAGCGGCGAGGACGTCAGCAGCGCGTGGGCAACCTCCAACCCGCGCGCGAACGCGTCCATGCCGCCGATGTGCGCCAGGAACAGGTCCTGCGGATCGGACGACTCGCGCCGCACCTTGGCGTCGAAGTTCAGCCCGCCCGGCGCCAGCCCGCCCTGCCGCAGCACCACCAGCATCGCCCCCACCGTGTCGTACAGGTCGGTCGGGAACTGGTCGGTGTCCCAGCCGTTCTGCGGGTTGCCGCGGTTGGCGTCGATGCTGCCCAGCAGGCCCGCATCGGACGCCACCTGCAGGTCGTGCTCGAAGCTGTGGCCCGACAGCGTGGCGTGGTTGGCCTCGATGTTGAGCTTGAAGTCCTGGTCCAGCCCGTGCTGGCGCAGGAAGCCGATCACCGTGGCGCTGTCGAAGTCGTACTGGTGCTTCATCGGCTCCATCGGCTTGGGCTCGATCAGGAAATTGCCGGTGAAGCCGATGCTGCGGCCGTAGTCGCGGGCGATGGTGAGGAAGCGCGCCATATTGTCCTGCTCGCGCTTCATCTGCGTGTTGTGCAGGCTGGCATAGCCTTCGCGGCCGCCCCAGAACACGTAGTTCTCGCCGCCCAGTTCGACGGTGGCGTCGAGCGCGGCCTTGACCTGCACCGCCGCGCGCGCGACCACGTTGAAGTCCGGGTTGGTCGACGCGCCGTTCATGTAACGCGGGTGCGAGAACAGGTTCGCGGTGCCCCAAAGCAGCTTGATGCCGGTGTCGGCCTGGCGCTGCTTGGCGATGCCGACCATGTGCGCGAGGTTCTTCTCGTACTGGCCGACGTCGTCCGCGTCCGGCGCCAGGTCGATGTCGTGGAAGCAGTAGTACGGCACGCCGAGCTTGGTGAAGAACTCGAACGCCGCATCGGCCTTGGCCTCGGCGCGGCCCAGCGCATCGCTGCCGGCGTCCCACGGATAGGCGCGCGTGCCCGGCCCGAACGGATCGGCGCCGTTGCCGCAGAAGCTGTGCCAGTACGCCACCGCGAAGCGCAGGTGCTCGGCCATGGTCTTGTCGCCGATGCGCTTGGTCGCATCGTAGACCTTGAACGCCAGCGGGTTGTCCGAGGCCTTGCCTTCGAACGCGATGCGGCCGATGCCCGGGAAGTATTCCTTGGCGCCGATGTAGACGGAGTTGCTCATGACGAAATCCTGGTGTGCGTTTGCGGGGGAAAGTGGGGGTCAGCCGGCGTAGAGCGGGCCAATGGCGTGCAAGTGTTTCAGGAAGGTCTGGTAGTGCGCCTGGTACTGCGCGCCGCGTTGCGGATCCGGCTGCGCGGACAGCGCGGCCTCGTCCTGCTGGTGCTGCAGCACCACCTCGGCCAGGCTGGCGCGGTCGCCCTGCGCGTGGCCGTCGGCCCACAGCGCCTGCAGCGCGGCGCCGAACGCGGCGCCCTCGGCCTGCGCCGGCACGTGCACCGGCAAGCCGAACAGGTCGGCGATGAGTTGCCGCCACCCTGCACTCTTGCTGCCGCCGCCGGTGACGTAGATCGAGTCGAACGCCAGCCCGGCATCGACGAAGGCGTCATAGCCGTTGCGCAGGCTGTAGGTCGCGCCTTCCATCGCCGCGCGGTAGAAATGCGCCGGGGTGGTGTTGTGCAGGTCCATGCCGGTCATGCAGCCGCGCGCGGCCGGCAGGTTCGGGGTGCGCTCGCCGTTGAAGAACGGCAGCAGCACCAGTCCGCCGGCGCCAGGCGCGGTGGCGTCGAGCAAGGCCTCGCCCTGCCCGGTCTTGATCCCGAACAGGCGCGAGATGGTCTCGGTGGCCACGGTGCAGTTCATCGTGCAGATCAACGGCAGCCAGCCGCCGCTGGACGAGCAGAACGCGGCCCAGCGCGCGGCATCGTCGACCACCGGCCGGTCGGCGTACGCGAACAGCGTGCCGGAGGTGCCCAGGCTCATCGTCAGCCGCCCGGGCACCACGTTGCCGGTGCCGATCGCGGCCATCATGTTGTCGCCGCCGCCGGTGGCCACGCGCACGTCGCCCGGCAGCCCCAGGGTCTGCGCCGCGGCCGCGGACAGGGCGAAGGTGGTCTCGGTCGGCACCAGCGGCGGCAGCGCCGCGGCCAGGTCGCGCTGCGGATCGATCGCCTGCAGCAGCGGCGCCGACCATTGCCGGGTGCGCACGTCCAGCCAGCCGCTGCCGGAGGCGTCGCCGAACTCGGTGTAGCGCTCGCCGGTCAGCCAGAAATTGACGTAGTCGTGCGGCAGCAGCACCGAGGTCATGCTGGCGTAGGCCTCGCTGCGGTGCTTGCGCGTCCACGGCAGCTTGGAGGCGGTGTAGCCGGCCAGGATCGGGTTGCCGGCCAGTTCCACGCAGCGCTGTTCGCCGCCGGCGGCCTGCATGATCTCCTCGCACTCGCGCTGGGTGCTGGTGTCGCACCACAGCTTGACCGGCGCGGTCACCTGTCCTTGTGCATCCACCGGCACGAAGCCGTGCTGCTGGCCGGACACCGAAATCGCGCGCACCTGCGCGCGTTGCTCGGCGCTCAGCGCGGCGAAGCAGGCGACGATGCCGTCGATCCACCACTGCGCCTGCTGCTCGCGGGTGCCGTCGTCGCGGCTGATCAGTTCCAGCGCGTGGCCGTGCGTGGCGACCACGCGCCGGCTGTCCGCATCGTAGGCCAGCAGCTTGACGCTCTGCGTGCCCACGTCCAGGCCGATGTACAGACTCATTGCCGCACCAGCCGATCGTTGCGCAAACCCAGTTCCATCGTCGCTCCAGGGGAAAGGTCGGCGGTCAGGGTCTGCCCGCCGTAGACCAGAGTGTAGTGCCCGCCGCGGTCGCTGCTCAGTCGCGCATGCTGCAGGCGACCGTCGCGCCACGCCAGATCGACACCGGCCGCGCCGCGCACGCGCAATCCGCGCACCTCGCCGCGCGGCCACGCCTGCGGCAGCGCCGGCAACAGCCAGATGCTGTCGCCCCAGCTCTGCAGCAGCATCTCGGTGATGCCAGCAGTGCCGCCGAAGTTGCCGTCGATCTGGAACGGCGGATGCGCGTCGAACAGATTCGGGTAGGTGCGCTCGGGCGACAGCAGCATCGCCAGAATACGATGCGCGTGCTCGCCGTCGTGCAACCGCGCCCACAGGTTCAGGCGCCAACCGATGCCCCAGCCGGTAGCGCTATCACCGCGGATCTGCAAAGAGCGCCGCGCCGCGGCGGCCAGCTGCGGGGTGTCGCGTAGATTGATCTGGCTGGAGGGATGCAGCGCATACAGGTGCGAGACGTGGCGATGGTGGATTTCCGGGGCCTGCATGTCCCAGTCCTGCTGCCATTCCTGCAGCTGCCCGGCACGGCCGATCCGGTCCGGCGGCAGCTGCGCGCGCAGTTCGGCCAGGCGCGCGCCGAAGGCCGCATCCACGCCCAGCAGCTCGCCCATTTTGATGCACTGCGCAAAAAGATCGCGCAACAATTGCGCATCCATCGCCGGGCCGGCGCACAGTGCGGCACCGAACGGATGCTGGTTCTCCGGCGACAGCGACGGGTTGGTCACCATCGCACCGGTGTGCGGATCGCGCACCAGGGTGGCGACGAAGAACTCGGCCGCGCCCTTGAACAGCGGATAGATGCGTCGCAGGTAGGCGCGGTCGCGGCCGTAGTCCCAGCGGTCCCACAGCTGCTGCAGCAGCCACACCCCGCCCATCGGCCACAGGCTCCACTTCACGCCGTCGATCGGTCCGGCCTGGCGCCACAGGTCGGTGTTGTTGTGCACCACCCAGCCCGGCGCGTCGTACATCGCCCGCGCGGTGCGGGCACCGGTTTCTGCCAGATCGAACAACATGGATTCCAGCGGCTCCACGCATTCGTGCAAGGCGTTGGCTTCGCTGGGCCAGTAGTTCATCTGCGTGTTGATGTTGATCGTGTACTTGCTCTCCCACGGCGGCTGCATCAGGTCGTTCCAGATGCCCTGCAGGTTGGCCGGCTGGCTGCCCGGCCGCGAGCTGCTGATCAACAGGTAGCGGCCGTACTGGTGGTAGAGCGCGGCCAGCGCCGGATCGTTGCCGTCGGCGAAGCGCTGCACGCGTTCGTCGGTGGGCAGCTGCGCGGCGTCGCTGCTGCCCAGGTCGATCGCGACCCGGCGGAACAGCCGCCGGTGCGCGGCCAGGTGCCGTTCCAGCAATTGCGCGTAGGGCAATGCGGCCGCCTTGCGCAGCTGCGCGGCGCTGAGCGCGAGCGGATCGCCGCCGACGTCGTCGTAGCGGCGGTAGCTGGTGGCCGCGGTCAGCAGCAGCACCACCTCGTCGGCGCCTTCGATGCGGATCCGCCCGCGCTCGACGCGGGTCTGGCCGCCAGTGGCCTGCGGCAGCACGCGCAACGCAAAGCGCAGCCCGCCCTCGATGCCGGCGAATCCGGCATTGCGCCCGGCGTACAGCAGCGCGCCCTGCTCGTCGCTGACCTCGCCCGCCTGCGGACTGTCGATGCCGATGCGCAGCGAGATGCGGCCGGGTTTGTCGCAGGACAGCCGCACCACGATGCACTGCTCGGTCGACGAGACGAACACCTCGCGCAGGTGGGTGGCGCCGCCGGAGGCGAAGCGGGTGCTGGCCAACGCCGTGTCCAGGTCCAGTTCGCGCCGATAGCCGTCGATGCCGTCGGCACGGTCGTAGTCGAGCAGCAGGTCGGCCAGCGGCTGGTACGGCATCTGCTTGCGCGGGCGCGACAGCATCTTCGCGTCGGCCAATGCCTCGGCCTCGGCGTAGCGGCCGGCGAAGATCAACGCGCGCACCTGCGGCAACGCCGCCAACGCCTCCGGCGAGGTCGCATCGTAGGGCTGGCCCGCATACAGCGTGTCTTCGTTCAACTGCAGGCGTTCGTGGGCGATGCCGCCCCACACCATCGCACCGAGCCGGCCGTTGCCGACCGGCAGCGCCTCCACCCACTGCGTGGCCGGGCGCGGGTACCACAGGGTCAGCGCGGCCGGATCGGCAGGCGCTGCCGCAGTCGCGGCCGCGTCCCCGGCCGCCGACGGTGTGCGCTCGGCGGCCGCGGCTGCGCCGGCCGCGACCGGCACGGACAGCCCGGTCACCAGGCCGGCGCCGATCGCCTTGCACAGTTCGCGGCGGGTCAGCGCGATGCTCATCCTGCCTCCCCGCGCGGATGGGCGTACGCCGCGGGCATCACTTCGCCTTGCCCTTGCGCTTGGCGCCCTTCGCCGCCTTGCGCGCCACGCTCAGGCTCTTGCCGCTGTACTGCACGCTGGCATCGGCCTTGGGCTCCAGCGCGCCGGTCTCCTCGCGCACGCCGTCGACGAAGCGCACGTTGATGGTGCGCTTGGCCTGCATGCCCGGCCAGCTGCCCTGGCGCGCGCCGATGGTCAGTACGCCCTTGGCCTGGTTCCAGCTCAGCGGAATGCGGCTGAACTCGCCCTTCTCGTAGCCATAGCCCTTGCCGTCGTCCTCGTACAGCGAGAACTGGCCGTCGGCGCCGGTGTAGACGACCACGGTCAGCGGCGCGTTCGGCACCTCGTCCACGTATTGCTGCACGGTGGTGGTGGGCACGATGGAACCGGCGCGCACGAACAGCGGCATGCGCTGCAGCGGCGCGGCGGCATCGATGCGCTGGCCGCCTTCGTAGCGCTTGCCGCTGTTGAAGTCGATCCACGAGGTACCGGCCGGCAGGTAGACCTGGCGCGAGGTGGCGCCGAAGCGGGTCACCGGCGCGACCAGGAACGCCGGCCCGAACAGGTACTGGTCGTTGATGTCGGCGACCTTGGGATCGTTGGGGAAATCCATCGGCAGGCCGCGCATCATGCTGCCGTCGCGATGGTAGGTGTCGCCGGCCAGCGTGTAGATGTACGGCAGCAACGCATAGCGCAGGCGGCTGTAGTACGCCATGCTCGCGTAGTACGGCGTGCCTTCCGGGGCGATGTTCCAGATCTCGCGGAACGGGAACTGGCCGTGCGAGCGGAACAGCGGCACGAACGCGCCGAACTGGAACCAGCGCGTGTTGAGTTCGCGCCATTCCGCCTGGTGCGCCGGCTCCTGGTCCTCATAGCGCTTCTCCACCGCGAAGCCGCCGATGTCGAAGGTCCAGTTCGGCAGGCCCGACATGGAGACGTTGACGCCGGCGGAGATCTGGTCGCGCATGTCGTCCCAGCGCGAGACGATGTCGCCGCTCCACACCGCCACCGCGTTGCGCTGGGTGCCGGCATAGCCCTTGCGCGAGAGGATGAACACGCGCTTGCCGTCGGCGGCGCGGTCGCCCTCGTAGACGCCATGGGTATGCGGCAACGGGTAGGAATTGAAGAACTCGGTGGACGGCCCCAGCGCGGTCGGCGTGGTGCGCGCCTTGCGCTCGCCGATGTCCAGGTTGGAATGCACGTCCGGCTCGTCGGCGTCCATCCACCACGCGTCGAAGCCCTTGCTGTTGAGCTTGTCGTTGATCTGCCGCCAGTAGATCGCCTGCGCGTCGGCCGAGTACGGGTCGTAGAACGAGTTCTTGTAGCCCTTGCCGATCCAGTCCAGCTCGCCGACCTCGACGTTGCGCTTGTACATGTGCCCGGCGGCATCGAGTTCCTTGTAGTTGGCGGTGGTCGGATAGAACTTGGGCCAGATCGAGATCATGATCTGCGCGTGCATGTCGTGCACCGACTTGACCATGCCGTCCGGGTCCGGGAAATGGGTCTTGTCGAAGTCGTGCGAACCCCACGCGTTCTCCGGCCAGTACGACCAGTCGAGCACGATGTTGTCGATCGGCAGCTTGCGCTTGCGGTACTCGGCCAGCGCGCCGACCAGTTCGTCCTGGCTCTTGTAGCGCTCGCGGCTCTGCCAGAAACCGTAGGCCCACTTCGGCAACAGCACCGCCTTGCCGGTCAGTTCGCGGTAGCCGGCGATGACCTGATCGGCGTCGGCGCCGGCGACGAAGTAGTAGTCGATCATCTGCCCGGCCTCGGACCACAGCGACAGGTCCTTGGCTTCGGCCGCCGGCAACGGGTCGCGGTGCAGCAGCGCGATGTAGCTGGGGTCGATCAGGTCCCATTCGACCTTGACCTTGTGGCGCTGGCCCGGCTGCAGCGCGAGGGTGAATTCGTTGTGCCACGGGTTCCAGTTCTGGCGCCAG
Organism: Xanthomonas sp. CFBP 8443; assembly: GCF_025666195.1. Lineage (NCBI taxonomy): Bacteria > Pseudomonadati > Pseudomonadota > Gammaproteobacteria > Lysobacterales > Lysobacteraceae > Xanthomonas > Xanthomonas sp. CFBP 8443. Next base: position 2,269,846 of record NZ_CP102592.1, on the reverse strand, counting down.
CGGTCGACCACCAGCTTGCCGTCCACGTACAGCTTGGCGTATTCGCTGGCGTACAGCGAGAAGCTGTGCTCGCCGCCGCTCCTGGCTTCGATCTCGCCTTCCCAGGTGACCTGCATGCGGCTCTTGTCGCTGGGCTTGGCCTTCTTCGGGAACTTGCCCAGGTCCTTCAGGTACTGGTAGTTGAGCTCTTTTTCGCGGCGTTCCAGCACCTGCTTGCCGTTGACCGAATAGCGCGCGGTCAGCGCGCCCGGCTTGCCCTTGGCGTCGTACAGCTTCAGCGACGCCGGCAGCGGCTGCAGGCCGCGCGGGTCGCCCATGCGGGTGATCGAATTGTTGTCCCACAGGATGCCGTAGTTGCGGCTGGACACCAGGTACGGCACCGCCAGGTCGATATTGCTCTGCAGCAGCTCGACGTTGCGGCCTTTCTGGTTCATCCAGCCCTGCTGGTGCTGGCCGAAGCCGTAGAAGGCCTCGTCGTCGGGCGAGGCGAAGCGCTGGCGCGTGCTCAGGTAGGACTTGCCCTCCACCTTCAGCGGCGCGAAGCTGCGCCCGCCCGCCACTTCCGCCAGCAGCGGCTTGCCGCTGGCATCGGCGAAGCTGACGTGGCCGTCGACGGCGGACACCTGCGCGGTGACCTTGGCGGTCTTGACCCGCACCGTGCCGCCCTGCTCGTCCAGCTGGAACGCGGTATCGCCCTGCACCGGCACCCGCATCAGGCTCGGGGTGCGCTTGAAGTCGCCGTCCGGATCGGCGCTGACGCGGATGATGCCGCTGTCCACCACCTGCAGGCGCACCGGCGCGGCGCCCTTGGCGCTGGGACGCACGGTGACGCCGTCGGCGTCCTTCTTCACTTCCTGCGCGTGGGCGCCGGCGGCGAGCACCGCCAGCGACAGGGCCAGCAGGCGCGGCAGCGGCTTCAGTGCCAGGCGGATGGGTCGGTTCGAGTTGTGCATGTTCACTCCCTCTGTAGCGGGTGACGGCGCCGCACGCTGGCGGCGCCGAGGTATCAGTAGGTGGCCAGCTTGATCTTCAGCAATTGCGGCCTGTCGGAGAAATTGACCCCGTAGTCGGTCTGGTCGCCGTTCCAGTTGCGCTGGAACCGCCACTGCTCGCCATCGTAGAAGCCTTCCTCGACGCGGTCGTAGACCATGTTGGCGGTGGCCTCGCTGGCCGGATGCAGGGTCACCCGCACGTGGTAGCCGGTGACCAGGAATTCGTCCGGGCCCAGCTCGGCGATCAGCGCCGCACCGCTCGGCTCGGGGTTGCCGGGCGGCGTGCCCTTGAACCAGAACTGCGGCACGCCGTAGGTGATGGTCGCGCTCCAGCGCTCGTTGAGCCGCAGCTCCTGCACCGGCTGGCCCGGCTCCTCGGCGGTGCCGTGCAGCTTGCCCTGCGAGGCGGCCTTGGCGAACGGGCGCATGCCCAGGCTCACCGACTTGAAGCCCAGCGCGAACGGCGCCATGGTCGGCTCGTCCACGGTCTTGGCGCCCAACGGCCAGTTGGAATACCCGCTGTAGTCGATGCCGAAGGTGGACCAGCCGATGCCGTCGTGGCCCAGCGTCGGGTACAGGTAGCGCGCGTACTCCGGGCGGTTGCCGGTCTCGGCCACGAACAGCGCGTTGTCCGGGCGCGCGTAGCGTTCCAGCACCGTGGTGTACATGCGGTACTCGGGCATGTAGATGTCCGGGGCCAGCAGGTCGATGTGCGGCGCGGCCGCCTTCCACACGTCGAGCACGTTGTCGGTGGGGCCGCCGCTGGCGTACTGGCCCGGCTGGCCGGGATTGAACGGACCGCGCAGCGCCGCGTTGACGTACATCGGCAGCGGGTACTCGGCCTTGCCGGCCGCGGCCACCTGGTCGATGAAGCGGCCGATGTGCCAGGCATGGAAGAACTCGTCGGCATCGGCGCCGAACACCTGCGCCCAGGTGCCCGGCTGCCGGCCCAGTTTCTGCAGCAGCGCCTCGGGCACCGGACCGTCGAAGGCCTGCTGCGCCAGCGGCGAGAAGTCGCGCACGCTGCCGTAGGTGCCTGGTTCGTTCTCCGGCTGCACCATGATCACGGTGCGCTGCGGATCGGCCTGCTTGAGGTGCTTCATGAAGGCGACGAAGGCCTTGCGGTCGGCCTCCAGCGTGGCCGGCGCCAACGGCGACAGCGAGCCGATGTGCTTGCCGTCGCGGGTGACCACGCGCGGGAAGCGCGCGTTGTCGGTCTTGACCCAGTGCGGCGTGTAGGCCGGGCCGTTGTTCTTCCAGGTGCCGAACCACAGCAGCACCAGCCGCACCTTGCGCTCGCGCGCCTGCGCCAGCAGCGTGTCGACGAAGGAGAAGTCGAACGTGCCCTCCTCCGGCTCCACCTGCTCCCAGGCGATCGGCACCTGCACGGTGTTGGGACCGAGGAACTGCATCGCCGGCCATACCTGTTCCAGCGCCGCCGGGTAGTTGCTGGAATTGTTGACCTGCGCGCCGAGGATCAGGAACGGCGCGTCGTCGACCAGCAGCGTGTGCTTGCCGTCCTTGCTGACGAACTGCGGGATCGGCGCCTGTTGGGCCGGCGCAGGCGCAGGTGCCAGCGCGGCGCCGGGCTTGGCCGTGGACGCGCCGGCGGCGGCATCGGCGGCGGGCGGCGCGGACTGGTCGGACTGGCATGCGGCCAGCGCCAGCGACAGCGCGCAGGCCAGCAGCGGACGCCAGCGCAGGGCGGCTGCGCGAGTGCGCGGAACGGGGGATTTCATGCGGTCAGCACTCCGTGTCACCAGGTGTCGGTTCGGAAAGGGGAGACAGGCAATTGTTCGCGATTGACCAGGTTGGCCTCGGCCGGGTTCTCGCTCCAGGCGTAGCGCAAGGCCTGCGGCTGCGTCACCTCGGCGCTCTCGACCAGCACGCTGTCGCCGTCGATGCGCGCCTGCGCCGGATGGAAGCGGCGATCGGCGCCGGCGACGCTGAAGCCGCGCAGCGGGCCGCCGCCGCGCACCGCCAGCGCGCTGCCCATCGGATCGAACTGCAGCCTCGCCGTGCGCCCATCGAACTCGGCGCGGCGCAGCGTCGGCGCGCTGTAGACCAGCGCTTCGCCGTAGGCGACGTGGCGCGCGGCCAGCGCCAGGCGATGGCCGACGTCCTGCTTGTTGGTCGGATGGATGTCGCCGGGCTCGCCGATGTCGATGGTCACCGCCTGCGCGGTCGCCGGCAGCGCCAGGGTCTTGGACTGCGACTCGCGCAGCAGCGCCCACGGACTGAGATCGCCCTTGTCGGCGCCGGCGCGGAAGTTGGCCAGCTGCACCCACAGGAACGGCAGCTGCGGCTGTCCGCGTTCGGTGCGCCAGTGCCGGATCATCGCCGCGAACTGCTCGCGGTAGCGCAGCGCACCGCCAGCGTTCGCGTTGCTCTCGCCCTGGTACCAGATCACCCCCTTGAGTGGGAACGGCTGCAGCGGATGGATCATGCGGTTGTACAGCAGCGTCGGCTGCTGGTTGCGGCTGTCGTCCAGCGCCACCACCACCTTGGCCGGACGGAACGTCCAGCCCTGCAGCGGGCGCCGGGCTCCCTCGCCGGCCTGCACGAAGCGCTCAGCGTCGTCGCCGTGCAGGCCGCCGCCGCCGCTGAGGTCGGTGACCCGCACCGCGACGTGGTTGACGCCGGCCCGCAGCGCCGCCGCCGGTACGCGATACACGCGCGGCAGGTTCCATTGCTTTTCGGTCTGCCCGACCGGCTGGCCGTTGACGTAGGTGACATCCGAATCGTCGATCTGGCCGACGCCCAGGGTGACGCCGGCCTTGGCTTCGGCGGCGCTGAGGGTGAACGAGGTGCGGTACCAGGCGATGCCGTCCATGCCGTCGTAGCCGCTGGCTTCCCAGTTGCGGTCGACCGGGATGCGGTCCCAGTCGCTGTCGTCGAGGTCGGCCGCGCGCCACGCCTCGGCGCCGTCCTGCACCGCCGGCCAGCGCGCGATGCGCTGCCGCACCGCGGCCAGGGTGCGCGCATCCTTGGCCTTCATGTCGGCGACGCTGCGTGCGGTCTGCGTCGCATCCATGCCCAGTGCGGATGCGTCCATCCACGCCTCGATCGCGCTGCCGCCCCAACTGCTGTCGACGATGCCGATCGGCACGCCGGTGCGCTGGCGCAACTCGCGCGCGAAGAAATAGCCCACCGCGGAGAACGCGCCGGCGTCGTCGGGCGTGGCGGCTTTCCACTCGCCGCCGGCCAGTTGCCGTTCCGGCTGCGCCGACCACGACTTGGGGATCTTGAAATGGCGCAGTTGCGGATCGGCGGCCGCGGCCACTTCGCGCGCACCGTCGCGCGCCTGCGCCAGCGGCCACTCCATGTTGGACTGGCCGCTGGCCAGCCACACGTCGCCGACCAGCACGTCGCCGATGCGGCGCCGCGTGCCGTCGCCTTCCACTTCCAGCACGTACGGGCCGCCGGCCGCATGCGTCGGCAGTTGCACCTGCCAGCGCCCGTCGCCTGCGGCGACGGCGCTCGCCGCGGCGCCGTCCAGGCGCACCTGGATGCGCGCGCCGGGCGTGGCCCAGCCCCACACGCGCATCGGCACATCGCGCTGCAGCACCGCGCCGTCGGCGAACAGCAAGGGCAGTTCCAGCGTCGCCCAGGCCGATGCAGGCAGCATCGCCAGTGCCAGCGCGGCCAGCCATTTCGCGGCGGGAGGCAGAGAGAGGGTCATGGCGTCGATCCTGTGCTGTTCGATACGGAGGGATGCGGACGCGGCATCGCCACGCCCGCGCGCCGGCAGGCGCCGTTGCTCCCCGGCCGCGCCATCAGGCCGCTGTGCGGGCGACTATCGCGCATCGCCATAGAAGATGCCTCGGCCGCCGGTAGCGAAGTAGACGCGGCCGATCACGCGCGGATCGCCGGTGACGGCATAGGGACGGCCGAAGCCGTGCGCGTCGTCGTCGATGCGCCGCCAGCGCCGGCCCTCGTCCTCGGAGCGGAACAGCCCGCTGACGCCATCGACGCTGCCGGCGAGGAACAGCATCGGCGGCGCGCCGTCGCGCGGCGCGCGGCCCAGGCCCAGCGAACGCGCCTCCACCTTCGCCAGCACGGCGAGCGTGCCGTGTTGCCAGCGCATCACGCCGCGGCTGGGGCTGGCCAGGTACACCACGCCGGCGCGCAGCGGGTCCGGGCGCAGCTGCGGGCGGGTGCGCTCGGCGTCCGCCGGCACGCCGATCCCGACGCCGCTGTCGCGGAACCGGCGACCGCCGTCCTCGCTCAGATAGAAGCGCCCGCTGGCCGCATCGACCGCGTACCAGCGCTGCGCATCGACCCGGTCGGCTTCGATCAGCAGGGTGCCGGAGGAACCTTCCACCCGCTCCCAGTGCCGGCCCCAGTCGTCGCTGGCCCAGGCGCTGCCGCCGTTGCGCGGCGACCAGATCACGCGGCTGCCGTCGGCGTTGATGGCGATATGCCCGGCGCCCTCGCCCGCCGGCGGTTCGTTGGCGAATGCGCTCCAGCTGGCGCCGCCATCGCGCGACCAGGCGGCACGGACCTCGCCGTCGCGCCGCTCGCGCAGCGTGCCGCTGCGCACCACCAGCTGCGGCGCCTGGCCGGCGGCATCGATGCTCTCGCCGTTGGTCAGCCGCGGCCCGGCGAACTGCGACTGCGCGCGGTCCAGCGTGTCGTGGCGGAAACCGTCGATATCGCCGAGCGCGCTGAGCAACGGCGCGCCCTGCGCCGGACTGAGCAGATCCAGCGGCACCGTCTCCTCCAGCCCCGCGTCGGCGAACCACCACTGCACTACGCCCTCGGCCGCATCGAACGCGCGCAGGTTGCACGAGGCCCAGACCCCGTAACCGGTGACGAACCAGGCGCGATCGCTGTCGAACGGATCGATGGCCAGCGACGCCATCCAGTGCGGGCGGGCCTGCGCGGTCCATGGGGCGGTGTCGTGAGCGAAGCGCGAGCGCGGGAACAGCGGTGCCCAGCGGCGTCCGCCGTCGGTGCTGCGGTAGATGTCGTCGCCCGGCGTGTAGCGGCGGAAGGTGCTGGCGATCAGCGTCTGCGGCTGGCGCGGATCCACCGCCACCGCGCCCCAACCGAAGCCCGGCCCGGCATGCGGCTGCGGCACCGGGCTGATGTCGGTCCAGCGCTGCGCGGCCGGCTCGTATTTCCAGACCGCGCCGTCGGCCATCAGGTCCGGGCCCGGCTGGTCGCCGTAGCTGAGGTAATAGATGCCGTCGCTGGAGCGCACCATGTGGCTGGGACGCAATCCGGTGGGCTGCCCAGGCACCGGCTGCCAGCTACGCCCGCCGTCCTCGGACACGAACACGCTGCGTTCCTGCGTGGACACGCCGACGTAGATCCGCTGCGAAGCGCCGCCGCCGGCGGCGCTGGCAGGGTCGAACACGACGAAGGCGATACCGACCTGCTGGCGGCGCCCGGCGTGGTTGACCGCGCTGGCGGCCGCGCTGGTGGCGACTGCCGGAAAGGACGTCACCCGCTGCCAGTGCACACCGCGGTCGTCGCTGCGCCACAGCCCGGCATCGCGCGAACCGAGCAGCAGCACGCGGCCATCGTTCGGATCCACCGCCAGCCGTTCGCCATTGCCGCGGCCCAGTTCGTTGCCGCCCAGCTTGAACGGCAGCTCGGTGCGCGCGAAGCTGCGCCCCTGGTCGTGCGAACGCAGCAACGCGGCATTGCCGGCGCGCGGGTGCAGGTAGGTGCCTGCGGCCAGGTACAGCGCCTGCGGATCGTGCGGATCGATCGCGAACGCGTCGATGCCCATCAGATTCTGGTCGGCCGCACCGAGCCAGTCGGTCAACGCGACCCAGTGCGCGGCCGCCGCATCCCAGCGGTACGCGCCGCCGACGTCGGTGCGCGCATACAGCAGGCCCTGCTGCGCCGGATGGAACAGCAGGCCGGAGACGAAACCGCCGCCGCCGATGGCGACGCTGCGGAACTGGTACGGCAGCGGCGCCGCGGCGAGCGCCGGCAACGCGCTCCACAACAACGCCAACAGCAGCAGCGCCGGCCATGCCGAGCGCGACCGCACTGCGCGCTGCCACTTGCCCGGCCACGCATCAGGTTTCAGCACGCGATGTTGCCGCATCGTGCGTTGCGCTCCGATTGCAGCCGACGGCCAGGCCATCGGCAGGAACTCCCCCGCCCCGGCGCGCGCGGCGCCGGAGCGGAGGACCGTGCCTGCGCCGTCCTCAGAAGCTGGCGCGCAGGGTCAGGCCGTAGCGACGGTCGTTGATGACGAAGTCGCGGTAGCGCGATTCCACGCCCAAGTAGCTCTCGTTGCGGGTATCGAGCAGGTTGACCCCGTCCACCGACACCGACCACACATCGTCGATGTTGTAGCGCACCGACGCGTCCAGCTGGCCGAAGCCCTTGTTGTAGACCGGCAGGTTGCCGGTGCCGTTGCCGGCCGTGGTCACCAGCCAGTCGCTGCGCCAGTTGTAGGCCACGCGCGCCTGGAAACGCGACAGCTCGTAGCTGAGGATCAGGTTGTAGCTGTTTTTGGACAGCCCCTGCAGCGGCACCGTCAGCGCCTGGCCGTTGGTGTCGGTGGCGGTCGGGCTCGGCGCCTCGCTGTCGACGTAGGTGTAGTTGGTCTGCAGGCCGAAGCCGCTCAGCCAGCCCGGCAGGAAGTCGAAGAACTGGGTGTAGCCCACTTCCACGCCCTTGATCCTGCCGTCCTTGCCGTTGACCGGACGGGTGATCTCCCAGGTGTCGCCGCCGTAGACCTCTTCGAACACCGCGTCGGCGATGAAGCCTTCGACCTTCTTGTAGAAGACCGTGCCGTACATCATCGAGCCCTTGCCGAAGTACCACTCCAGCGCGGTGTCGAACTGGTCGGCCTTCATCGGCGCCAGGTCCGGATTGCCGGCCGACCCGGTGCGCCGGGTCACGCCGTCGCCGCCGGTGGTGGTGCCCAGACTCAGGTTCGGGTTGAGCCGGTTGAGGTCCGGGCGCGAGATGCCGCGCGAGGCGGCGAAGCGCCACTGCAGGGTATCGGTGAGCATCCAACGCAGGTTCAGGCTCGGCAGCACGTCGGTGTAGGTCTGCTGCACGTCCACCGGCAGCAACCCGCCGCCCTCGGCGTCGGTGCCGGTGCGCACGCCCTGCGAATCGACCTTGGTGCGCACGATGCGGATGCCGATGTTGCCGTCGAACGGGATCGCGCCATCGTCCACGCCGAAGCGCAGCACGCCATAGGCGGCGTAGGTCTTCTCGCCCTGGCTGTTGATGTTGTTCGGCGCGAAGGTCAGCGGCGAGGCGCCGAACAGCGCCAGCGTCTGCTCGTAGTTGCCGACCAGCGCATCGGAGGCGGTCAGCGTCGGGCCGAACGCGCGCGAATCGCCGCGGAAGAAGTCGGTGATCGGGTTCTGCACCAGCTCCGCGTCCGGGTACTGCGAGAACGGCGCGCCCAGCCACATGTAGCGCCACACATTGCCTTTGTTCTCCGCATCGCGGTCGGTGTAGCGCACGCCGGCCTTGAAACTGCGCGCGAAGCTGTCGTCGAACGCCAGGTCCATGTCCGAGCGCCAGGCGAACTCGGTGCCCTTGTTGTCGTCCTGGTTGTCCAGGTGGAACTTCCAGCCGCTGTAGTTGGCCGCGTCGGTCAGGTAGCCCTGGTTGCCGCTGGCGTCGGTCACCGACAGCCGCGGCAGGTCGCCGCGGAAGTCGATGGTGTAGAACGGCACGCTGGTCATGCCGGTACCGACGATGTAGCGGGTGCCCTTGGTGGTGGCGTCGACGTACTGGAAGTCGGTGCTCAGGGTCAGGTTCGGGGTCACCGTCCACTTGGCGCCCAGCGAGTAGTCGGTGGTCACCGACTTGCGCCGGGTCAGGCTGGTGTTGGAATCGGCCGGGGTGTTCTGGAAGGTGCCGCTGACGAACTCGTTGCGGTCGTTGACCACGATGTCGTCGTAGCCCTGCATCGGGTCCTGGCCGCTGTAGGCGAAGAACGAATAGTCGTGCCAGCTGAAGTCGTAGTCCGAGCGCAGCACCTGCGCGGTGACCTCGACGTCGTCGTTCGGGCGCCACTGCAGCGCGAACGCGCCGGTCTTGCGCTTGCGCTCGCCGACCGTGGTGTTGATGCCGGCGCCGTGCGGCACCGAGATGCCCTGCCCTTCGTAGCCCGGCAGGTCGGTCTGCGTGTACCACGGCTCGACCGAGATGGTGTCCTGGCGGAACGGGCTGGTCTGCTGCGAATAGTTCACCAGCAGGCCGATCTCGCCGATGCCGGTCTGCCAGCGGTCGCTGTACATGCCCGAGAACGCCGGCTTGCTGTCGTCGGCCAGGTCGTAGTGGTTGTACTGCACGCTGCCGGCGATCTTGCGTGCGTCGTAGTCGAACGGCAGGCGCGTGCGCAGGTCGACGGTGCCGCCCAGGCCGCCTTCGATCATGTCGGCGGACGGGTTCTTGTAGACGTTGACGCCGGCCAGCAGTTCGGCCGAGACGTCCTCGAAGCTCAGCCCGCGGCCGTCGTTGGCGGTGAAGATGTCGCGGCCGTTGAGCTCGGTGCGGACCTGGGTCAGGCCGCGGATGGCGATGCTGCTGCCCTCGCCGTAGTTGCGCGCGATCTGCACGCCGGAGATGCGTTGCAGCGCCTCGGCGACGTTGTTGTCGGGCAGCTTGCCGATGTCCTCGGCCACGATCGAATCGACCAGTTGCTCGGAATTCTGCTTGACCAGCTGCGCCTTGGTCACGCTGCTGCGGGTACCGCTGACCTGCACGGTGTCCAGCTGCGTGGTGGCGTCGTCGGCCTGCGCAGGCGGGGCCTGCTCGGCTTGCTGGGCCTGCGCGGCGGATGCGGCGACCAGCGCGGCGACGGCCAGGGCGATCGCGGAACGGCGCACGCCGCGGTCGGAAACAACACGGGTAGAACGGAGCGCCACGGTCCGCGCAAGCGGACAATGGCTATGAGACGCTGACATGGTGCTTCCCTCCCAGGACACATGTGCAAACGGGTTCGGCGATCGCGCCAAGGGCGACGTCGCCGTGTCTGATTGTGCGGACGCACCTGCTTGATGGGTGCTGGCCGCAAGTCCGGCGCGGCGGGGTGCCGCAGCGCGCATGCGATCCAAGAAGATCACGACTCGGTCACGAGAATAGGGGCCCGTAGACATGCCATCCAATGAAATATTCACAGTTAGCTATACGTTTTCCACATACGAAACGCCGGTGCGTCTGTGAATCGCGGCATCCGCCGCTGCGCCGGCGTCTCCCGCCGGCTGCGACGCCGGCGGCGCCACAAAAAAGCCCGCATGCTCAGCGCATGCGGGCCTAGGGAAACGCCTTGGGCGGCGCCGCTTACCAGTTGGCGCGCAGCACCAGCGAATAGCGGCGGTCGTTGACGAACCAGCTGCGCGTGTACAGGTGGTTGTCGACTTCGCCGTCGGCATAGGAAGTCGGCCCCATCAACACCTTGGTCACCGTATTGGTCAGGTTGTTGGCCTGGATACCGAGCTGCAGATGCGGGGTGAAACGATAGAACGCCGAGGCGTCGAGTTGGCCGTAGTCGTCCGACCAGGTCGGCAGCTTGGTCGCCACGTCGCTGGCGGTCAGCAGGTAGCGCGAACGCCAGTTGTAGGCCAGGCGCATCGACAGCGGTCCCTTCTCGTAGATGCCGGCGAAGTTGTAGCTGCGCCGCGACAGCCCCTCCAGCGGCAGGCTCACGCCGGTGACCGTGGTCTGGGTGTAGGGATCGGTCGCCGAATTCACGCCACCGCTACTGTCCACGAAGGTGAAGTTGGCATTGACGCCGAAGCCACTCAGCCAGCCCGGCCACGAGTCGAAGAACTGCGTGTAGCCGTATTCGAAACCGCGGATGCGGCCCTTGGCCATGTTGTACGGCCGCGTCACCAGCCAGTCCTGGCCACCGTAGCTCTCGGTGGTGGTCTGGGTGGAGAAGTAGTCCTTGACGCTCTTGTAGAACAAGGTCAGGTACATCATGTCGCTGGTGTCGAAATACCATTCCAGCGCGGTGTCGTACTGGTTGGCCTTCATCGGCTTGAGGTTCGGATTGCCCGCGGTGCCCGTCCATTTGGACACCGTGCCGTCGTCCTCGGTGGTCGCTTCCAGCAGCAGATACGGCTGCAGTTGGGTGTAGTCCGGACGCGCCATCGCCTTGGACGCGGCGATGCGCCACTGCAGCGCATCGGAGAACTTGAAGCGCATGTTGAAGCTCGGCAACACGTTGGTGTAGCTGCCCTGTGCGTTGTTGGGGAAGAACTGGCCGGTGTACTGCGCCTTGAGCGCGTCCGACGCTGCGGTGGCCGACAGGTCGGGGAACTGGCCGTAGCCGGTGGCCTCGGTCTTGGTCTGCACGATGCGTACGCCGACGTTGCCGTCCACCGGCACGCCCAGTGCCTCGTCGTTGCCGAAGTACAGCACCGCGTAGGCGGCCTGGGTACGCTCGAACTGGCGGTTGGTGTCCTGCAACTGGTACTGGTCCGGCGCCCAGCCCCAGCCGCGCAGCGCCACCAGCTGCTCGATCAGCTTGGAGGTGCCGGCATAGTCCTTGACCGCGGCATTGGTGGGGAAGTACAGGCTGTTGGGCACGCTGATCTTGCCGCGGAACAGGTTCGAGTACGAATACAGCTGCGAGGACGCGGGCGAGTAGTTGGCCAGGTCGGCCAGGCCGGTCCCGTTCGCGGTACCGGGAATCATCGCCCAGTTGTCGCTGATCACGCCCCAGTTGTAGCCGGAATTCTTGTTGGTCTGGGTACGGTCGGTGGCGCGGATGCCGGCGCGGAAGCTGCGCAGCCACGGATTGTCGTCGTAGGTGTATTCCAGGTCGAAGCGCGTGGCCAGTTCGCGGCCGCGGTTCTTCGCCAGGTGGTCCATCGCCGCGCTCCAGAAATAGTTGGAGGGGTCGGAGGTATAGCCGGTGTCGGCGATCGATACCGCCGGGTACTTGCCGCTCAGGTCGAAGTTCAGGCCCGGCAGGTAGATCGAGCTGAACAGGGTGAAATCCAGCGCATCGCTTTCCGACCGCACCAGCTGCATGTCGCCGCGCACGGTGAGGTTGCTGGTGAGCTTGTGGCTGAAGCCGCCGGACAGGTCGGAGGTGGTGGTGGTCTGCTGCGCGTAGCGGTTGTCGGTGTAGAAGCGCACGCCATCATTGCCGGTGATGTTGCCGCGCCAGGAACTGGACACCGGCGAGCCGCTGACGAAACGGCCATCGGCGTCGTAGGTGAAGGTGCTGCCGGGGGCGGGACTGACCGCGTTGGTGTCGTCGTTGAAGAACGCCGCGCGCTCCTGCCAGTTCATGTCGTAGGTGGAGCGCATGTACTGCACGTAGATCTCGCTGTCGTCGCTGGGCCGCCACTGGAACGCTCCGGCCACGCCCTTGCGCTTGCGTTCGAAATCCAGCTGCCGCCAGTTGACGCCGCCGGGCACGTAGACCTTGTCGAAATCGGTGCCGGCCAGCAGCGCCGGATCGGTACGGCGCACGAACGGCTCCACCTGGATGCCGTCGCTGCGGGTGGCCAGTTCCGAATAGGCCAGGTCCAGCATCAGCCCCATCTCACCGACGCCGGTGTTCCAGCGATCGCTGATCAGGAACGAACCGGACGGCTTGTAGGTCTTGCTGAAGTCGCCGTAGTTCTCGTCGGCGGTGAAGCCGATCACCCGGCCCGGCTGGTCGAACGGCATGCGCGTGCGCAGGTTGACCGTGCCGCCGAGGCCGCCTTCGATGATCTCGGCCGAGGGGTTCTTGTACACGTCCACGCCGGCCATCAGTTCGGCCGGCACGTCCTCGAAGCTGAGTCCGCGGCCGCTGGCGGCGCTGAAGCTGTCGCGGCCGTTGAGTTCGCCGCGCACCTGGGTCATGCCGCGGATCATCACGCCGCTGCCTTCGGCGGAGAAGTGGTCCGGGTCGTTGCGCGCCATGAAGTGGTCGATGGTCACGCCGCTGACCCGCTGCAGGGTCTCGGTGACGCTGCGGTCGGGCAGCGCGCCGATGTCCTCGGCGCTGACCGAGTCGACGATCTGCTCGGCATCGTGCTTGATCGTCTGCGACTTGATCAGGCTGGCGCGCACGCCCTTGACCTCGACCGCGTCGAGCTGGGTCACCGGATCGGCGCCCTGCTTCCTGGTGGCATTGTCGGCGTCCTGCGCCAGCGCTTGCGCGCTCAGCAGCACGCAGATGCTCAGCGCCATGGCCGAGCGACGCAACACGCGGGTACTGCGAACCGCTGCGGTCGGCGAGGCCGGACCACGGTAATGACGCGATGACATGACGCTTCCCTCCCAGGAGACATGCATACACGGATGACGGCCGCGCAAGTGCGGCGTCCTTCAGGTTGTGACGGCGTCGCACCGTGGCCCGCTGCCGTATCGCTCGCGCCGGTGCGCCCCCCGGTGGATTGGGTGGCGCGACCCGATCTGGTCACGATCGGCCGAGCCTAGGAGTGGCCTCCACGTCAAACAAATGAAATATTTACACCAAGCTATGCGTTTTTCGACTAGCTGAGCGCATGAAATTTGATAGCGCAGCGCCAGTCACATACGCAGCGGCTGCTGTGTCCTATCCCTGGCCGCCGGCCATCGCGCCTTCCGATGGACAGCGTTCCGGGCAGCAAGCGGTCCAACGGTCGCTGCCTTCGGCCGCGGCGGACGACCCCATCGCGCAACCTCGCTCAGCCCGGCGCGCGCTCCGGATACAGCCGCTTGGCCGCATTGCGCAGCGCCAGCAGGATGCGTTCGGCGCCCGGCGGCAGCATGTAGTCGCGGCGGCGGATGATGCCGAACGACTCCATCCGCACCCCCAGCGCGATCGGCAGCACGGTCAGCAGCTTGGCCTGCACGTACGGCGCCACCGCGTCGGCCGGCAGCGCCGCCAGCAGGTCGCTGCCGCGCAGCAGGCTGGTCATCACCGGCAGCGACGAGGTCTCGATGACGTTCTGCGGCGTGGGCACGCCGTGCTCCAGGAACATCGCGTCCAGCCGCGCGCGCAGCACGCTGTCCACCGGCGGCAGCACCCAGCCGTAGCGCGCCAGGTCGGCATGGCGCAGGTCGGTGCGCGCCGACAGCGGATGCCCGGCGCGCGCCACCGCCGAATGCGGCTCGTCGGCCAGCGGCTCGAATTCCAGTTCGTCGCCGCCATATGGGCCGAGGATGCGCCCGATCACGATGTCGAGCTGGCCGTCCAGCAGCTTGGCCACCAGCGGCCGGCTGTAGTCCATCTCCACCCGCACCAGGATGCCGGGGAACTCGCGCTTGACCTCGGCGATCGCCTGCGGCACCAGGTTGGTGCCGGGATTGACCACGGTGCCGATCGAGACCTGGCCCATGCGCCCCTCGCGCAGCGCGGCGATCTCCTCCTGCGCGCGGCCGATCTCCGACATCGCCGAACGCGCGCGGCGGATCAGCACCTGTCCGTACCAGGTCGGCTCCACCCCGCGCGCATGCCGCTCGAACAGCTTGACCCCGAGCAGATCCTCCATTTCCGCCAGCAGTTTGGAGGCCGCCGGCTGGGTCATGCTCGCCGCCTCGGCCGCGCGCAGCACCGAGCGGTGCTCGTGCAGCTGCAACAGCAGCAACAGGTGCCGGGTCTTCAGGCGTGCGGCGTTGAACCAGGGATTGGCGGAAGCGGTCATAGCGGAGCGAGATCCTGGGGAAGATGCGTATTCACCAACGGAATAGCATATGTCTAAAATTTCATTTGCCGAGCATATCTCACACGCGCAGGCTATCGAACAGTCGCAGCTCCGGCCGCGATCCGTCCCACCGCCACACCCGCCTCGTGAAGGCGCCGGCGCGCCGCGCCAGCGTAGATGAGCAGGACGATCGGCCAGCGCAACGGCCGATGGCGCCCGCCAGTTCGTCGCCAACGGGACGGCCGCTCGACTGCGCGCCGCTGCGGCCGTGCGACGACGGCGTCGCGGTGGACGCCCTCCGCTCCACGCCCGTTGCCAGGTAAGCCGATGTCCGCCGTCTCCCCGTTCCACTTCCCCCTGATCGCGATCCTGCGCGGCATCGCCCCCGACGCCGCGCTGGAGCATGTCGGCGCGCTGGCCGACGCCGGCTACGACGCGATCGAGATCCCGCTCAATTCGCCGCGCTGGGAAACCAGCATCGGCGCAGCCGCGCAGGCGTTCGGCCAGCGCTGCTGGATCGGCGGCGGCACGGTGTTGAAGATCGCCGACGTCGACACCCTCGCCGACCTCGGCGCACGCTTCATCGTCACCCCGAACACGCGTCCGCCGGTGATCCGCCACGCGGTCGCGCGCGGCCTGCAGGTGGTGGCCGGCTTCGCCACCGCCACCGAGGCGTTCGACGCGCTCGATGCCGGCGCGCAGATGCTCAAGCTGTTCCCCGCCGCCACCTACGGTCCCGGCCACCTGCGCGCGCTGCGCGCGGTGCTGCCGGCGACGGTGCCGCTGTTCGTGGTCGGCGGGGTCAGCATCGACACCCTCGGCGATTACCTGGCCGCCGGCGCGATCGGCGCCGGCATCGGCGGCGAACTGTACCGGCCCGGCCAGGCGCTCGCGCAGACCCAGGCGCAGGCCGCCGCCTTCCGCCAAGCCTACTTGGACCACGCATGAAGATCGTTCGCCTCACCACCTATCACGCCGCGCCGCGCTGGCTGTTTCTGAAGATCGAGACCGACGAGGGCATCACCGGCTGGGGCGAGCCGGTCATCGAAGGCCGCGCGCGCAGCGTCGACGCCGCGGTGCACGAGCTGGGCGGCTACCTGATCGGCAAGGATCCGTCGCGGATCAACGACATCTGGCAACTGCTGTACCGCAGCGGCTTCTACCGCGGCGGGCCGATCCTGATGAGCGCCATCGCCGGCATCGACCAGGCGCTGTGGGACATCAAGGGCAAGGCGCTGGGCGTGCCGGTGTACGAACTGCTCGGCGGGCTGGTGCGCGACCGCATGAAGACCTACCGCTGGGTCGGCGGCGACCGCCCGTCGGCGATCATCGCCCAGATCCAGGGCTACCGCGAGCTGGGCTTCGACACCTTCAAGTTCAACGGCACCGAGGAGATGAAGCTGATCGACGGGCCGCGCGCGGTGGACGCGGCGGTGGCCAAGGTCGCGCAGATCCGCGAGGCGTTCGGCAACAGCATCGACTTCGGCATCGACTTCCACGGCCGCGTCTCCGCGCCGATGGCGCGCGTGCTGCTGCGCGAACTGGAGCCGTTCAAGCCGCTGTTCGTCGAGGAGCCGGTGCTGCCGGAACTGGCCGAATACTATCCGCGCCTGGCCGCCGCCACGCCGATCCCGCTGGCCGCCGGCGAACGCATGTTCTCGCGCTTCGACTTCAAGCCGGTGCTGCAGGCCGGCGGCCTGTCGCTGCTGCAGCCGGACCTGTCGCATGCCGGTGGCATCACCGAATGCCTGAAAATCGCCAGCATGGCCGACGCCTACGACGTCGGCCTGGCCCCGCACTGCCCGCTCGGCCCGGTCGCGCTGGCCGCCTGCCTGCAGGTGGATTTCGTCTCGCACAACGCGGTGCTGCAGGAACAGAGCATCGGCATCCACTACAACGAAGGCGCCGACCTGCTCGACTACGTGATCAACAAGGACGACTTCGCCTGCGACAATAGCGGCAGTATCGCCGCGTTGCCCAAGCCCGGCCTCGGCGTGGAAATCGACGAGGAGCGCCTGCGCCATGCCAACCAGAACCCGCCCGACTGGCACAACCCCGTCTGGCGCCATGCCGACGGCAGCATCGCCGAATGGTGACCCCATGAGCGCAACCCGATCGCCCGCGCACACCGCCACGCTGGCGGTGGACAGCCGCTGCATCCACGGCGAAGGCGTGGTCTGGTGCGAGCGCCGGCAGGTGCTGTTCTGGGTCGACATCAGTGCGCGCCAGCTGTGGCGGCACGATCCGGCCAGCGGCGCCACCCGCCACTGGAACCTGCCCGACCGTCCCGGCTGCCTGGGCCTGTACGACGACGGGCGCCTGCTGCTGGCGCTGGCCAAGGGCGTGTATGCGGCCGATCCCGATGCCAGCCCCGCCGACGCCACCGAACTGCCGCTGCACAAGCTCGCCGAGCTGGAGCCGGAGCGCGACGACACCCGCAGCAACGACGGCCGCGCCGACCGCCACGGCAACTTCGTGTTCGGCACCATGAGCGAACGCGCCGACCAGGCACCGGTCGGCAGTTTCTACCAGTGGTCCACGCGCCACGGCCTGCGCCGCCTGCCATTGCCCGGCGTGGCCATCCCCAACGCGATCTGCTTCAGCGCCGACGGCCGCACCATGTACTACTGCGACTCGGTACGCCCGCAGATCCTGTGCTGCGACTACGACGCCGCCAACGCGCAGACCAGCAACAGCCGCGTCTTCGCCGAACTCGAACATCCCGACGCCGAACCCGACGGCGCCATCATCGATGCCGACGGCCACCTGTGGAACGCGCAATGGCGCGCCTGGCGCGTGGTCCGCTACCGGCCCGACGGCAGCGTCGAGCGCAGCGTCGCGCTGCCGGTCAAGCACCCCACCTGCCCCGCGCTGGGCGGCGCCGACGGCAGCACGCTGTACCTGAGCACCTCGCGGATGGACCACAGCGACGAGGAACTGGCGCGTACCCCGCAGGCCGGCGGCCTATACTTGGCCGCGGCCGGCGTCGCCGGGCTGCCCGAAGGACGCGTCGCCAGCGCATGATCGCCATCGATTGGGGCACCAGCAGCCTGCGCGGCTACCGGCTCGCGGCCGATGGCCGAGTACTCGAGCAACGCCGCAGCGACCAGGGCATCGGCGCCTGCCAGGGCCGCTACGCCGCAACCCTGGCGGCGCTGGTCGAGGGCTGGCCCGGCGACGTGGTGCTGTGCGGCATGATCGGCAGCCGCAACGGCTGGATCGAACTGCCGTACGCGCCCTGCCCGGCCGACGCCGACGCGCTCGCCGCGGCGATGCAGCCGCTGCAGGATCCGGCGCTGCCGGGGCGCACGCTGTGGTTCGTGCCCGGCGTGGCCAGCAGCGCCGAGGCGGTGCCGGACGTGATGCGCGGCGAGGAGACCCAGTTGATCGGCCTGCTCGACACGCTGGCGCAACAGGCGCAAGACGCAAATCGGCACAGCGTGTGCCTGCCCGGCACCCACAGCAAATGGGTCGAGCTGGAACACGGCCGCATCGCCGCCCTGGCCACGATGATGACCGGCGAGTTGTACGCGCTGCTGCGCCAGCACAGCCTGCTGGCCCGCCTGATGGACGCCGACGACGCGCATTTCGACGCGGCCGGCTTCGAGGCCGGCCTGCAGCGCAGCGGCGAGCCCGGCGGCCTGCTGCACCATCTGTTCGGCGTGCGCAGCCTGGGCCTGTTCGAGCGGCTGAGCGCGGCCGCCGCGCCTTCCTACCTGTCCGGCCTGCTGATCGGCCACGAACTGCGCGCGCGCCTGCCGCTGGCGCCGCAGGTGCACCTGATCGGCGGCAGCGGCCTGCTGGACCGCTACGCGCATGCGCTGCGCGCGCTGGGCAGCCAGGTCCACACCCACTCCGAAGACCTGGCCGCGCGCGGTTTGTACCGCCTGGCGCAACGCCGCGGCGGCATCGGCGATTGATCCGCCGCGGCCTGCGCCGCGTGCCGGGCCTGGCGCCGAGGCCCTGACAGGCCGCTCCGACGCCGGTCAACGCGCATTCTCCACGCACCGACGCCGACTGCTTTAGAATTGCGCGGTTAATCGCCGGATCGAACCATGCCTTTTGTCGTCACCGAAAACTGCATCAAGTGCAAATACACCGACTGCGTGGAAGTGTGCCCCGTGGATTGTTTCCACGCCGGCCCCAACTTCCTGGTGATCGATCCGGACGAGTGCATCGACTGCACCCTGTGCGAGCCGGAGTGCCCGGCCAACGCGATCTACCCCGAGGACGACGTGCCGGCCGGCCAGGAAGGCTTCGTCGCGCTCAACGCGGAACTGGCCAAGGCCTGGCCGGTGCTGACCACGCGCCAGGAACCGCTGCCCGACGCCGCCGACTGGGACGGCAAGCCGAACAAGCTGCCGCTGCTGCTGAAGTAACGTTCCACATCCCGCCCCGCGTCGGCCGCGCACAGCGCGCTGCCCTGCCCCGCGCACACGCTGCCGGGCCGCTCCGGCCATTACCGCGGGACGTGCGTTACCCGCACCGCCATCGACGCCACTAGCGCTTGTTGTGGGAGCGACTTCAGTCGCGACGGGCCTTCTCGGTAAAGCCGGTCGCGACTGAAGTCGCTCCCACAGTCGCGCAGTCAAGCGCCAGCGCCGTCTGCGCAACGCTTTTACCTGTCCCCAAAACGAAAACGGGCGCCCTGCGGCGCCCGTTTCTGTTCATCGCAACGGCCGGCGCGAACGCCAGCCGGCGACGTCGGCTCAATGGCCGAGCTTGGCCTTCAGCGCCGCGATCAGCTTGACCGGCGCTTCGCCGCTGGCCGGCATGCCGCGCGGATCGACCGCCGACACGTAGACGCCGGATTCGACCGCGACCACGCGGACCAGGAAATTGCTGCCTTCGTAGGCCACGTCGTAGGAGCCCAGCACCTGCGCGCGGCTGGCGATGGTGACGCCTTCGATGCCGCCCAGCGCGTCGCCGACCTGGCCGAACACCTGGTCGCGCGCGCCCGGCACCACGAAGCCGCTATTCGACGCCGCCGGCGCCTGGCCCGGCGCGCTGCTGGCGCCGGGGCGCGGCGCGGCAGACGCCAGCGCCGGCACCTTCATCGCCGCCGAGGTATCCGGCGTGGTCAGGTCCGGCGGCACTTCCAGCGGACGCATCTCGGGGGCCAAGGCATAGTCGCCGCGCGGCTTGCCCTTGTGGAACCAGCTGCAACCGCTGGTGGCCGCGACCATGGTGGTCGCCAGCACGGCGGCCGACAACACGCGGACGTAGGGAACGGAAGCACGCATCGATAAATCTCCTGAGGTCAGGCCGCGAGCGTTTCGCGGCTGGATAGTTCTTCCAACGCGGCTGCGTCGGTGGCGAGACGGTCGGCCGTGGCCTGGTGCGCCGCGGACAGCGGCAGCAGCGGCAGCCGCAGTCCGTGGCCGATGCCGGCGCGCTGCAGCAGCGCCTTGACCGGGATCGGGTTGGATTCGATGCCGCAGAACGCGTGGAACGGCTGCAGCCGCGCGTCCCAGGCCTGCGCCGGCTCGGTCTGGCGCGCACGCGCCAGGTCGCACAGGCGCCGGTAGGCGGCCGGCAAGGCGTTGGAGGCGACCGAGATCAGCCCGTCGTAGCCGCCGAGCATGGCCTGCGCGGCGCTGCCGTCGTCGCCGCTGAGCACGGCGAAACGGTCGCTGCGCAGGGCCAGCAGCGCAGCGATGCGCTGCGGGTCGCTGCTGGCTTCCTTGATGCCGACGATGTTCGGATGCTGCGCCAGTTGCGCCACCGTCTCCGGCAGCAGATCGCAGCCGGTGCGTCCGGGCACGTTGTACAGCACCACCGGCAGGCCGCCGTGCTCGGCCACCTGCAGGTAGTGCGCGAGCAGGCCGGCCTGGGTCGGGCGCACGTACGGCGGCGTCACCACCAGCGCGTACTGCGCGCCGTTGGCCGCGGCGCGGCGGGTCAGCGCGACCGTCTTGGCGGTGCCGGACAGGCCGGTGCCGGCCAGCAGCGGCACGCGCCCGCCCAGCGCCTGCGCCGCTTCGCGCAGGATCAGGTCGTACTCTTCGTCCAGCAGCGTGGCCGCCTCGCCGGTCGATCCCGCCACCACCACGCCCTGCACGCCGCCGTCCAGCTGCCGTTTGAGCAGCCGCTGCCAGGCGTCGAGGTCGAGGTCGCCATTGCCCTGGAAGGGCGTGGCCAGGGCGGTGATGATGCCGGAGAGGGACAAGATGCCTGATGCTCGCTGTGAGAGAGGGCCGCGTGCGGCCTGCACGGACGGGATTCGTCCCGCATGTTACTTGCGGCCCGAAAGCGCGGGCAAGTATGCTGCATACTGCGCCGAGCGACCGCCCGGACGCCGTTCAGCCTTACGCAATCCTACGCAATGCCGGAAGCCCCTTTGACCGACACCACGCCCCGGCCCGCGCCGACCGAAAACCACCTCCTGATCAACGCCTATACGACGCATCCGGAGTCGCCGCTGTTGCCGGTGACGCGCCGTATCGCCGACAGCGGCTGCAATCTCGTCGATGCGCGCCTGGCCACGGTCGGCCGCGACGTGTCGGTGACCGCGCTGGCGACCGGCTCCTGGGACGCGGTGGCAAAGCTGGAAGCCATGCTGACCCGGCTCGACCGCGAGGAAGGCATGAAGCTGGTGTGGTACCGCACTGGCGCCAAGCAGGCGCAATCCAACCTGCTGCCCTACATCGTCGAGGTCATCGCCGCCGACAAGCCGGGCATCCTGTTCCAGCTGGCGGACTTCTTCGACCGCCAGGGCATCACCATCGAGAACCTGCAGAGCACCCGCTACCGCGCGATGCAGACCGGCGCGGAGATGTTCTCGGCGCAGGTGACGATCGGGGTGCCGGCGAACATGCACATCGCCGCGCTGCGCGACGATTTCCTCGAGTTCTGCGACCACCTGAACCTGGACGCGATCATGGACCCGATGAAGTTCTGAGCCGCGCTGGACATCGACGCAGGCGAACGCAGATGATGGCGATGCACGCGGAGGACACCCGATGAAGGACGGCGACACCCTGGACCGCACCACGCTGGCGTTGCCGCTGGCGTTGTCCGGCGGCGCCAGCGCCACGCTCGGCGACTACGCCGGCCGCTGGCTGGTGCTGTATTTCTATCCGAAGGACAGCACCCCCGGCTGCACCACCGAGGGCATCGACTTCAACGCGCTGCTGCCGCAGTTCGAGCAGGCCAACGCCGCCGTGCTCGGCGTCTCGCGCGATTCGCTCAAGTCGCACGACAACTTCTGCGCCAAACAGGGTTTCCGCTTCCCGCTGGTCAGCGACGCCGACGAGGCCCTGTGCCGCGCCTTCGACGTGATCAAGCAAAAGAACATGTACGGCCGCCAGGTGCTCGGCATCGAGCGCAGCACCTTCCTGATCTCGCCCTCAGGCCGGCTGCTGCGCAGCTGGCGCAAGGTCAAGGTTCCCGGCCACGCCCAGGCCGTGTACGACGCACTGCAGGCCGCCGCCCAGCAGTGATCATTCGCGCTTCCCGCACGCCGCATCCCCCTGCCCCGCGCAGGCGGTGATGGTCTGTCCCTGTCCCCTTCCCAGGAATCCACGATGACCCGAGGCAAGCGCATCTACGTGCTGGATACCAACGTGCTGATGCACGATCCGACCGCGCTGTTCAAGTTCGAGGAACACGACGTGTTCCTGCCGATGCAGGTGATCGAGGAGCTGGACAACGCCAAGAAGGGCATGTCCGAGGTCAGCCGCAACGCGCGCCAGGTCAGCCGTTTCCTCAACGAGCTGATCGAAGGCGCCGGCGCCGAGCAGATCGAGTCGGGCATCCCGCTCAGCCATCCGCAGGGCATCCAGCTCAAGAGCAGCGGCAGCATCGGCCGGCTGTACTTCCAGACCCGCCCGGTCGAGCCCGGGCGCAGCTTCGGCACCGTGGCGCCGGACAACAAAATCCTGGCCGCGGTGCTGGCGCTGCGCGAGGACGGCCCGGAAACGCCGGTGATCCTGGTGTCCAAGGACATCAACCTGCGGATCAAGGCGGCGATCAGCGGCCTGATCGCCGAGGACTACGAGAACGACCGCGCGCTGGACGATTTCAGCCTGCTGTACACCGGCGCGATCGAACTGCCGGAGGACTTCTGGCAGAAGCACAACCAGGACCTGCGCAGCTGGAGCGACAAGGGCCGCACCTGCTACGAGATCGCGCTGGCCGACGACGAGGACTGGTATCCGAACCAGTACCTGTACCTGCCCGGCGACGACGAGGTCGAGCTGCGCGTGGTCAAGGTCAGCGGCGAGCGCAAGGCGACGCTGGCGCTGGTCGACGATTTCCGCAGCGGCCAGCACGCGGTGTGGGGCATCGCCGCGCGCAACCGCGAACAGAACTTCGCGCTCAACGCGCTGATGGACCCGGAGATCGACTTCGTCACCCTGCTCGGCACCGCCGGCACCGGCAAGACCCTGCTGGCGCTGGCCGCCGGCCTGGCGCAGACCATGGACCAGCAGCGCTACCGCGAGATCATCATGACCCGCGCCACGGTCAGCGTCGGCGAGGACATCGGCTTCCTGCCCGGCACCGAGGAAGAGAAGATGACGCCGTGGATGGGCGCGCTGACCGACAACCTGGAAGTGCTGACCCACAACCAGGAAGGCGGCGCCTGGGGCCGCGCGGCGACCAACGACCTGCTCGCCAGCCGGATCAAGATCCGCTCGATGAACTTCATGCGCGGGCGCACCTTCCTGTCGCGCTACCTGATCCTGGACGAAGCGCAGAACCTGACCCCGAAGCAGATGAAGACGCTGATCACCCGTGCCGGCCCCGGCACCAAGATCGTGTGCCTGGGCAACGTCGAGCAGATCGACACCCCGTACCTGACCGAGACCACCTCGGGCCTGACCTACGCGGTGGACCGCTTCAAGGCCTGGCCGCACAGCGCGCACGTGACCCTGCGCCGCGGCGAGCGCTCGCGCCTGGCCGACTACGCCTCGGAGGTGCTGTGAGCGCCGCCGGCGCGCGCCTGGGCGGCGCGGCGCTGGCGCTGGCCCTGCTCGGCGCGTGCACCACCACGCGCGGACCGGCCAGCGTGCCGACCGCGATCAAGGCCGGGCAGTCGTGGGTCGTCACCCGCAACAGCACCGCCGCGCAGGTGCTCGACACCTGTTCGCGCGACAGTCCGGCGCGTCACGACGGCGCGGTGAGCGGTTACTGGGCGCCGAGCCTGGAGCAGATCGCGCAGCTGGAAACGCGGCTGGCACAACTGCAGCCGAGCATCGCCGAGCCGGCCAGCTACGACCGCCAGTACGTGGGCATTCTCTACCGCGGCAAGCAGGCGATCTACGTCAACGCGTTCAAGCCGAACGACGACAGCGACCTCGACCCCAGCGTCGATGCGGTGCGCGTATGTGGCGGCGGCAGCGGCTTCTGGGGCGCGGTGTTCGACCCCGCCAGCGGCAGCTTCTCCGAGATCGCCGTCAACGGCGCGAAGTAGGCCACAGCGCATGCGCCGGCCGCCTCCGTCCAGCCCGTCGCACGCGGCGCGCCGGCGCGGCGCCGGCGCATGAACTTCGAGCTGCCGCGCTGGGCCTGGGCGTTCGCCGGCGCGCTGGCCTGCGTGGCCGGCATGGTCAACGTGGTCGGCTATCTGGGCTTCGAACACCAGGCGGTGACCCACCTGACCGGCACCACCACCCTGCTCGGCGCGGCGCTGGCCGACGGCGACATGCGGGTGATCGGCAACCTGCTCGGCGTGGTGCTGGCCTTCCTCGGCGGCGCGGTGCTCAGCGGCATCGTGGTGCAGGACAGCCGACTGCGGCTGGGCCGCCGCTACGGCGTGGCGCTGGCGCTGGAAGCGCTGCTGCTGTTGGCGGCGATGCAGGCGTTCAAGCAACAACAACTGGTCGGCGCGCTGCTCGCCGCCGCGGCCTGCGGCCTGCAGAACGCGATGACCACCACCTACAGCGGCGCGGTGGTGCGCACCACCCACCTGACCGGCATGTTCACCGACCTGGGCATCGGCCTGGGCCAGGCGCTGCGCGGCCTGCCGCTGCCGCGCCGGCGCATCCGCCTGAGCCTGCTGATCATCGGCGGCTTCCTGCTCGGCGGCGTGCTCGGCGCCTGGGCCTATCGCCGCGTCGGCTTCGATGCGCTGCTGGCGCCGGCGCTGCTGACCGGGCTGGTCGGCACCACCTATGCGCTGCAGGCCCATTACCGGCGCCAGCAGCGCTGAACGCGCGGTCGCCAAGCAGCAGCCGACGCTGCACAATCGGCGCATGAGCGAACCATCCGTCGTCTCCGCACTGAGCATCGCCGGCACCGACTCCGGCGGCGGCGCCGGCATCCAGGCCGACCTGAAGACCTTCGCCGCGCATCGCGTGCACGGCGTGTCAGCGATCGCCGCACTGACCGCGCAGCACACCCGCGGGGTCAGCGCCGTGCACGTGCCGCCGCTGGCGTTCCTGCGCGCGCAGATCGACGCCTGCTTCGCCGATTTCGACATCGCCGCGGTCAAGCTCGGCATGCTCGCCAATGCCGCGGTGATCCACTTGGTCGCCGACGCGCTGGAGGAATACCGCCCGCCGTTCGTGGTGCTGGACCCGGTGATGGTCGCCACCAGCGGCGCCAAGCTGCTCGAAGACGAGGCGCTGGATGCGCTGCGCAGCCGCCTGTTGCCGCTGGCGACGCTGGTCACCCCGAACACGCCGGAAGCGCAGCTGCTGCTGGGCCGTCCGATCGAGAACGCCGACGATGCCGAGCACGCCACCGCCGCGCTGCTGCAGGCCGGCGCGCAGGCGGTGCTGCTCAAGGGCGGCCACCTGGCCGAAGGCCACCGGGTGATCGATCGCTACGACGACGGCGTCAGCCGCAGCGAATTCAGCCATGCGCGGCTGGCGCTGCAGGCGCACGGCACCGGCTGCACCCTCGCCTCGGCGATCGCCGCGCAGCTGTGCCAGGGCCTGGCGTTGCCGGTGGCCTGCGAAGCGGCGATCGACTACGTCGCCCGCGCGCTGCAGGGCGGCTACCGCCCCGGCCGCGGCGATGTGGTGGTGCTGGACCACTTCGGCGCAGCGCGCGGCGCATGAGCGTGCAGGCGATGACGGACCAGGCGCTGCCGGCCAGCGCCGGCGACGGCCATCGCTGGAGCGTGCTGACGCGCATTCCCGCCGCGCCGCGCCAGGCGCTGCTGTGGCTGCCTGCGCTGGGCGTGGCCGCGCGCCACTACCTGCCGTTGGCCGAGGCGCTGGCCGCACGCGGCGTGGCCGTGTTCCTGCACGAATGGCGCGGCAACGGCAGCAGCACGCTGCGCCCGTCGCGCGCCTGCGACTGGGGCTACCGGCAACTGCTGTGCGAGGACCTGCCGGCCAGCCACGCGGCGCTGGCGCAGCACAGCGCGCTGCCGCTGACCGTCGGCGGCCACAGCCTCGGCGGGCAGCTCGCCTGCTGCTACGCCGCGCTGCATCCGCAGGCCTTCGCGCAGCTGTGGCTGGTCGCCAGCGGCACGCCGTACTGGCGCCATTTCGCCGCGCCGCGTCGCTATCTGCTGCCGTTGGCGTACCGCCTGATGGCATGGCTGGCGCAGCGCCAGGGCGTGCTGCACGGACGCCGACTCGGCTTCGGCGGCACTGAGGCGCGCGGCCTGATCGCGGACTGGACGCGCGTGGGCCTGAGCGGTCGCTATGCGGCCGTGGGCATGACCGCCGATCTGGAAGCGCTGCTGGCGCAACTCACCGCACCGGTGCGCGGCGTGCTGTTGCAGGACGACTGGATGGGACCGGAAACCTCGCTGCGCGCTTTTATGTGCAAGCTGGCGCCGCGCAGGCTCGAGGTGCAGTCGCTGGATGCGGCGCAACTGGGCACCACGGCCGACCATTTCGCCTGGATGCGGCGGCCGGCGGCGGTGGCGCACGCCCTGCTCGGCGCCGCAGGATGAATTTTTTGCGCGAAGGGCATTGACGGGTCCGGGGGACTCGGTAATAATTCCGCTCCTGACGACGCGCCCGTAGCTCAGTTGGATAGAGTACCTGGCTACGAACCAGGCGGTCGGGAGTTCGAATCTCTCCGGGCGCACCAGTCAGATGAAAAACGACAAACTCGGTTTGTCGTTTTTTTTTGCGTGTCCGCCGGCCATTCGCGGACATGCGACACCTACATCGCCGCGCACGGCCATCGGCCTTTCCGCGCATCGGCGCACGCCGGTGTAGACGGATCGGCAGAACTCGGGAATAATCCCGCGCCTGACGACGCGCCCGTAGCTCAGTTGGATAGAGTACCTGGCTACGAACCAGGCGGTCGGGAGTTCGAATCTCTCCGGGCGCACCAGTCAGATCAAAAACGACAAGCCTGCGCTTGTCGTTTTTTTGCCTTTCGATTCGCTGGTGCCCGCACCGCAAGCGCTTGCGCGCAGCCGCTTACGCAGCGACCTTGCCGCCGATGCCCGGGGCCGGCGCTGCCGTCCCGCCACCCAGCTCGATCACCGCGTAACCCGCCGCGCGCCATGCATCCAGGCCGCCGCGCAGCGGCACCACGTCCTCGTAGTGATGCTGGCGCAGGCGCGTGGCCAGCACCGCCGCCGATACTTCGTTCGGGCAGGCGCAGTAGATGACGATCTTGCGATCGCGCGGCAGCGCCGCGACGATGGCGTCGATGCGGCGATCGTCCACTTCCATCGCGCCAGGAATCGCATACGGCTCGAGCGTGCGATAGCCCGGTGCGCGGATGTCCAGCACCATCGGCGTGGCCTCGCCCTGCATCAGCGCATACAGCTCGTCCACGTCGATGCGCAGCGTCTCCATCGACTTCAGCAGCGTATGCCGGCGCCACGCGCGATAACCGATGTAGAGCACCAGCAAGCCCGCCAGCAGCAGCACCGCGCGCGTGCCGAGCAGGCTCAACCAGTCCAGCACGTCCTCCACCTGGTCGGCGAACGCCAGGCCGAGCAGCAAACCGCAGCCGGCCCACAGCGCCGCGCCCAGCGCGTCGTAGCGCAGGAACGCGCCCGGCCGCGCCCGCATCGCCCCGGCCATCGGCACCGACACCATCGACAGGCCGGGCACGAACTTGGCCACCGCCAGCACGCGCACGCCCCAGCGGGTGTAGAAGCGCTCGGTCCGCTTCATGCAGGTATCGCGCGACAGCGACAGGCGGCACAGCGACTGCAGCGTGCGGTTGCCGTAGCGGCGCCCGGCGCCGAACCAGACCAGATCACCGATCAGGCTGGCCGCGATCGACACCGACAGCGCGGCCAGCAGGCTGCTCCAGACCGCGCTGCCGTCGAGCAGCGCATAGGTCGCACCGACCAGGATCAGGGTCGGCAATGCCGGCACCGGCAGGCCCAGCGACAATGCCAGCACGTTGACGAAGACCAGACCCAGGCCGTAACGCGCGATCAGTTCCTGCATGGCCATGCCCGCGCCGGGGAGAAGAAGGGATGCGGCATTATCCTCCGGTCATCGGCGTCCGGCGCGCACGACGGCGCATCACCGGCGGAACAGACCCGCCCATCGGGCGCTCACTCCAGCCGCGACTGCAGCCGCGCCAGCCACGCCTCGAACACCCCGGGCTGGCGCATGCGCGCGCGCCACCACGCCAGCGCCGCGCCCTCCTCGCCGCTGCGCCACGCCAGCTGGAATACCTCGTCCGGCTTCGGCTCCTCGACCTGCTTGCGTACCAGCGCGCCGCGCGCCAGCGCCGCCCGCGCGTAGGGCTCGGGCAGGAATCCGAACCCCAGCCCGGCCAGCTGCAGGCGGTACTTGCTGGGCATATCCGGCACGGTCAGCGTGTCCTGGCCGAACAGCAGCCCGACCGTGCGCGGCAGCAGCCGCCGCGCCGAATCGGCGACCGCGACCGCACGGTGCTCGGCCAACTGGCTGCGGCCGAGCGGCTCGACCGCCTGCGCCAGCGGATGCGCGGGCGCGACCACGAACACGAACGGCAACGTGCCGAACGGCTCGGCGACATAGCCGCCGCCGCTGGGCCCCTCCCCGGCCGCGCCGACCAGCAGGTCCACGCGCCGGTCCAGCAGCGCCTCCCAGGTGCCGGACAGCGATTCCTGCACGATCCGCAGCCGGGTCTGGTCGGCGACCGCGTAGAACGCGGCCACGTCCTCTGCCAGGCAGTCCGGCGCGAACACCGAGTCCAGGCCCAGCGCGAACTCGGTCTCCCAGCCGGAGGCGACGCGGCGCACACGCAGTTCCAGATCGCTGGCCGCGCGCAGCAGGTGCCGGCCCTCGCGCAGCAGCTCGGCCCCGGCCGCGGTGAGCGCCACCTTCGGCCCCAGCCGCGCGAACAGCTGCACACCCAGGTCCTCCTCCAGCTTGGCCACCGTGTAGGAAATGGTCGATGGCACCTTGTACAGCGCCTTGCCGGCCGCCGAGAACGAGCCGCGGCGGTCGATGGCGTCGAGGATCTGCAAGGCGTCGAGGCTGATCTTGAGCATTCGAATTTTTCGATGATAGAGACCGAATCTATCCGTTTTTCAAATCCGGGACCAGTGCGGATACTTGTCCTCACCGCAAGGCAGCCACGAAATCCAACCGATATCGCCGCCGCCCTGCCTATCGATCCACTTGCACATACCGCCACTATCAGGAGCTTCTCATGCTGCAGATCCGCCCCAGCGACACCCGCGGCCGCGCCGAGCACGGCTGGCTGTCCTCGCGCCACACCTTCTCCTTCGGCCACTACCACGACCCGCGCCACATGGGCTTCGGCCCGCTGCGGGTGATCAACGAAGACCGGGTGCAGCCGGGCCAGGGCTTCGGCACCCATGCGCACAGCAACATGGAGATCCTGTCCTACGTGCTCGACGGCGCGCTGGAACACAAGGACAGCATGGGCAACGGCTCGGTGCTGCGCTACGGCGACGTGCAGCGCATGAGCGCCGGCTCCGGGGTCAGCCACAGCGAGTTCAATCACTCGGCCAGCGAGCCGGTGCACTTCCTGCAGATCTGGCTGATGCCGGAACGCGCCGGGATCGAACCTGGCTACGAGGAAAAGCACTTCGCGCCGGAGACCAAGCGCGGCCAGCTGCGCCTGATCGCCGCGCCGCAGGGCGAGGACGGCGCCGTGCGGATCCACCAGGATGCGCGCATCTACGCGGCGATCCTGGACGGCGACGAGCGCGTCGACTACCCGCTGGCCGACGGACGCGGCGCCTACGTGCAGGTCATCCGCGGCGCGCTCACGGTCAATGGCCAGGCACTGAAAGCCGGCGACGCGGCGCAGGCCGTGGACGAGGCGCAGCTGCACTTCGCCGATGCGCAGGACACGGAATTCCTGCTGTTCGACCTGCCGCGCTGAGCTCCGTAACGCGCGCCTTTCCGCAAGGCGAGGCGCGCAACGGAACAGACCCGCCCTCGCGGCGGGTTTGTCCGTGCGCGTGATGCGCCGGCGACGCGCTCGCCGGCGCCCGCGCAGCCCTACCCGCCTGGTGCCAGATCGGCACCACGCTGCCCAGTGCGCCGCCATGCCATAAAAAAAGGGAGACGCCACGCGCCTCCCCACCATGAATTTATATAACGCATGGGGGCTTGCGGCAAGGCCCTGCGCTTCATGCAGCATCGCCGACCTGTCGATACGGCAGGGAACCGGAGCAACGATGATGGACACGCAGACGTACTACCACGGCACCAAGGCCGACCTGCAGCCGGGCGATCTGATCGAGCCCGGTTACGCCTCCAACTACGGCAAACGGAAGCCGGCCGCTTTCGTCTACCTGACCGCCACGCTGGACGCGGCCATCTGGGGAGCCGAACTGGCCATGGGCGAAGGTCGCGGCAGGATCTACCTCGTGGAACCCACAGGACCGATAGAAGACGATCCGAACCTGACCGACAAGCGCTTCCCGGGCAACCCCACCAAGTCCTACCGCTGCCGGCAACCATTGCGCGTCCTGGGCGAGGTCGCGGAATGGGAGGGTCATGCCCCCGGCAGGCTCAAGGAGATGCACGATCACCTTGAGCAACTCAAGCAACAAGGGATCGAGGCGATCGACTAGCCCAGCGCTGTTCGGCCGCGGGCACTTCGCCCAGGCCGACGCCGTTCGCGGCGCGGCTTGCCCTGGCAAGCTGCAAGGCCGGCGCCCCTGGCGCCTGCAGGATCGACGCTTGAAGCGCCGGCGTTCGGCGCCCTTAGTTGGAAGTGACCAGTATTCCATTCAGTCACAATTTGCCAGCCCGACTACCCGTCGATAAAGTGCCCGCATGAGCATCGATACCGATAACCCGGCGCCCACGCGCGGCCCCGGGGACCATGAGGTCCGCGACCAGATCGTCGCCGCCGCGACCGAGCACTTCAGCCACTACGGCTACGAGAAAACGACCGTGTCCGACTTGGCACGGGCGATCGGCTTCTCCAAGGCCTACATCTACAAGTTCTTCGCTTCGAAACAGTCGATCGGAGAAGCCATCTGCGGCACCTGCCTGCGCGGCATCGAGCAGCAGATCGAGGCGGCCATCGCCAGCACCGACAGCGCACCGGAGCAGCTGCGGCGCATGTTCCGTGTAGCCGTGGAAGCGAGCGTGGAGCTGTTCAATGAGGACCGGAAGCTCTACGAGATCGCCGTCGCGGCGGCTTCGGAGGGCTGGCCCACAGCTGTCGCCTACGAGGCCCGGGTGGGTGCGCACCTGCAGAAGATCCTGGAGCTGGGCCGGGCCGCGGGCGACTTCGAGCGCAAGACGCCGCTGGACGAGGCGTCTCACGCCATCTATCTGGTCATGCGCCCGTACCTGAACCCGTTGCTGCTGCGTCACAGCCTGCAGTACAGCGAAGAGGCGCCGACGCGGCTCTCTAGCCTGATCCTGAGAAGCCTGTCGCCTTGATCGCAAGTTAGTGACCATTGACAATATTGGTCACTAGGAACACCATACCGGCATCAATAGTTCCTTTCCGGGTTCTTCCATGCCGCGGCACCGTTCTCCAGGCCTGCTGTCACTTTCCCTGCTCTCCCTCGCCCTGGCCGCCTGCAGTGGCAAGCCGCCGCCGGATCCCAGGACCGCGCCGCCGCTGGTGCGGGTCGAGGCCGTGCGTGCCGGGTCCACCGAGACCCGTTCCTTCACCGGCACCATCCAGGCACGGGTGCAAAGCGACCTAGGCTTCCGCGTCTCCGGCAAGGTGCTGGAGCGGTTGGTGGATGCGGGGAAAGACATAAAACGCGGCCAGCCGCTGATGCGCATGGACCCCGCCGATCTGGACCTGGCCAGCAGTGCGCAGCGCCAAGCGGTGGCTGCCGCCAGGGCGCGCGCGACGCAGGCCGGCCAGGACGAGGTGCGGTACCGGAAGCTGGCGGCGAGCCAGGTGGTTTCGCAGTCCGCTTACGACCAGATCAAGGCCGCGGCGGACACCGCGCAGGCGGAACTGCATGCCGCACAGGCGCAGGCGGCGGTGGCTGCCAACGCCAGCGGCTATGCGACGCTGCTTGCCGATAGCGATGGCGTGGTCGCCCAGACTCTGGCCGAGCCGGGCCAGGTCGTTGCCGCCGGACAGGTGGTGGTGCGCCTGGCCCGTTCCGGTCCGCGCGAAGCGGTCGTGCAGTTGCCGGAGACAGTGCGTCCAGCGCTGGGTTCCACCGCCACGGCCAGCATCTATGGCCGCTCCGGCGCCCCGGAGACTGCGCGCCTGCGGGTGCTGTCCAGCGCGGCCGATCCGCTGTCGCGCACCTTCGAAGCGCGCTATGTGCTGGATGCGCAGGAGCAGCCGCCGCCGTTGGGTGCCACGGTGACGCTGCAGCTGCCCAGCCAGGACGCGGCGACCGTGGCCAGCGGCGTGCTCGTCCCGCTGGCCGGGCTGAGCGACAGCGGCAAGGGTCCGGGCGTCTGGCTCATCGACGGCCAACCGGCGAAGGCGAGTTGGCGGCCGGTGAAGGTGCTGCGCATCGGCGATGACAGCGCATACGTGTCCGGCAACCTCAAGGACGGCGACCGCGTCGCCGCACTGGGCGCGCACCTGCTGCGCGAAGGCCAGCCGGTGCGCATTCTGGAGCGTACGGCCGCAGCCCGTGCCGGAGTGCCCGCACCGTGAGCGGCTTCAATCTTTCCGCGCTGGCAGTGCGGGAACGCTCCATCACCGTGTTCCTGATCCTGCTGGTGTCGCTGGCCGGCATCGTCTCGTTCTTCAAGCTCGGCCGCGCCGAGGATCCGGCGTTCACGGTGAAGGTGATGACCGTCGTCACCGCCTGGCCGGGCGCCACGGCCCAGGAAATGCAGGACCAGGTGGCCGAGAAGCTGGAGAAGCGGCTGCAGGAACTGCGCTGGTACGACCGCAGCGAGACCTTCACCCGCCCCGGCCTGGCGTTCACCACGCTGAGCCTGCTGGACAGCACGCCGCCTTCGCAGGTGCAGGACGAGTTCTACCAGGCGCGCAAGAAAATGCAGGACGAGGCGGCGAACCTGCCGGCCGGCGTGATCGGGCCGATGGTCAACGACGAATATGCCGACGTCACCTTCGCCCTGTTCGCACTGAAGGCCAAGGGCGAGCCGCACCGTGTCCTGACCCGCGACGCGGAGACGCTGCGCCAGCGGATCCTGCACGTGCCCGGCGTCAAGAAGGTCAACATCATTGGCGAACAGCCCGAGCGCATCTTCGTCGAGTTCTCCCACGAGCGCCTGGCCACCCTGGGCATCAGCCCGCAGGACGTGTTCGCCGCGCTGAACGGGCAGAACGCACTGACTCCGTCCGGCTCGGTGGACACCAAAGGCACGACGGTATTCGTCAGGCTCGATGGCGCCCTGGACGAACTGGACAAGATCCGCAACACGCCGATCGTGTCTGGCGGCAAGACAGTCAAGCTGGCCGACATCGCCACCGTCAAGCGTGGCTATGAAGACCCTGCCACCTTCCTCATCCGTAACGGTGGCGAGCCTGCGCTGCTGCTTGGCGTGGTCATGCGCGATGGCTGGAATGGACTCGACCTCGGCAAGGCGCTGGACGGCGAAATGGCGGCGATCAACAGCGAGCTGCCGCTGGGCATGGCGCTGAACAAGGTGACCGACCAGTCCGACAACATCAGCGCGTCGGTCGACGAATTCATGGTGAAGTTCTTCGTGGCGCTGGTGGTGGTGATGCTGGTCTGCTTCGTCAGCATGGGCTGGCGGGTCGGCGTGGTGGTGGCCGCCGCGGTACCGCTGACGTTGGCGGCGGTGTTCTTGATCATGGCCGCCACCGGCAAGAACTTCGACCGCATCACCCTGGGTTCGCTGATCCTTGCGCTGGGCTTGCTGGTGGACGATGCCATCATCGCCATCGAGATGATGGTGGTGAAGATGGAAGAAGGCTTCAGCCGCGTGGCCGCCTCGGCCTACGCGTGGAGCCATACCGCCGCACCGATGCTGTCCGGCACGCTGGTCACCGCGGTCGGCTTCATGCCCAATGGCTTCGCGCGTTCGACGGCCGGCGAGTACACCAGCAACATGTTCTGGATCGTCGGCATTGCGCTGATCGCGTCGTGGGTGGTCGCGGTGGTGTTCACGCCGTATCTGGGCGTGAAGCTGCTGCCGCAGCTCAAACAGGTGGAAGGCGGCCACCAGGCGATGTACGACACGCCGCGCTACAACCGCTTCCGCCGCCTGCTGAACGGGGTGATCGGACGCAAGTGGCTGGTGGCGGGTTCGGTGGTGGTGCTGTTCGCGCTGGCGATCCTCGGCATGGGCGCGGTGAAGAAGCAGTTCTTCCCGATCTCAGATCGCCCGGAAGTGCTGGTGGAAGTGCAGATGCCGTATGGCACCGCGATCGCGCAGACCAGCGCGGCCACGGCCAAGGTCGAGGCCTGGCTGGCCAGGCAGAAGGAGGCCCGCATCGTTACCGCCTACATCGGCCAGGGCGCTCCGCGCTTCTTCCTGGCCATGTCGCCGGAACTGCCCGACCCCGCGTTCGCCAAGATCGTCATCCGCACCGACAACCAGGAGGAGCGCGAAGCATTGAAGCACCGGCTGCGCACGGCAGTGGCCGCAGGCCTGGCACCGGAAGCGCAGGTGCGCGTAAGCCAACTGGTGTTCGGCCCGTACTCGCCGTTCCCGGTGGCCTACCGGGTGAGCGGCCCGGACCCGGACGTGCTGCGCGGCATCGCCAGCCAGGTCGAAGCGCAGCTGCGTGCCAGCCCGACGATGCGCACGGTCAACAGCGACTGGGGTGCGCGCACGCCGGCGCTGCACTTCAGCCTGGACCAGGACCGCCTGCAGGCGGTCGGGCTGAGCTCCAGCAGTGCCGCCCAGCAGCTGCAGTTCCTGCTGAACGGCGTGCCGGTGACCACCGTGCGTGAGGACATCCGCACCGTGCAGGTGCTGGCGCGTTCGTCCGGCACGACCCGCCTGGACCCAGCCAAGGTGCAGGATTTCACCCTGACCGGTGCGGCGGGGCAGCGCATTCCGCTGTCGCAGATCGGCACGGTGGACGTGCGCATGGAAGAACCGTTGATGCGCCGCCGCGATCGCGTTCCCACCATCACCGTGCGCGGCGACATTGCCGAGGGCCTGCAGCCGCCGGATGTTTCCAAGGCGATGACCGCCGCGCTCGCGCCGCTGCGTGAAACGCTGCCCAAGGGCTACAGCATCACTGAGGCGGGCGCGATCGAGGAATCCGGCAAGGCGATGGCGGCGATGCTGCCCCTGTTCCCAATCATGCTGGCGCTGACCCTGCTGATCATCGTGCTGCAGGTCCGCTCGATGTCGGCGATGATCATGGTGTTCCTGACCAGCCCGCTCGGCCTGATCGGCGTGGTGCCGACGCTGCTGCTGTTCCAGCAACCGTTCGGCATCAACGCGCTGGTCGGCCTGATCGCGTTGTCCGGCATCCTGATGCGCAACACGCTGATCCTGATCGGGCAGATCCACCACAACGAACATGAAGGTATGAACGCGCGCCAGGCGCTGGTGGAGGCCACCGTGCAACGTGCGCGGCCGGTGATCCTGACCGCGCTGGCAGCGGTGCTCGCCTTCATCCCGCTCACCCACTCGGTGTTCTGGGGAACCCTGGCCTACACCCTGATCGGCGGCACGATCGCCGGCACAGTGCTGACCCTGGTATTCCTGCCGGCCATGTATTCCATCTGGTTCAAGATCCGCGCCGATGCGGCGCAGGAAGCGAAGTGATGCACACGACCAACGACGTCCAAACGTAGGCAACCGGCATCAGCGGGAGCGCCGCGTTCTCTGTAGTCGCAGCGCGGCTCGACGAAGCATGAATCCACATACGATTAAACCAACACAACAATCGCCAATCCCTGCATTAATCTTAGGCGCTGATCGCCTTTGGTTAGGCTATCTACCGCGAAACGGCATATCCCTTGGGGACAGCGACCATGGAAAAAGCCGTTGACCAGCTGTAATCGTGAAGATCCGTCTGGGCAATCACGTCATAGCCTGCTTTTTCGAGTTCCGCTGCCCAGGCGTCTGCGGGTTGCTCATAATTTGACGGAACGATGGACCGAAGTTGCCCCAGCAGCATTGGCGCAAGAAAGCCTCCGGCTACAAGCGCGGCGTTCTGGCCATACTCAGATGCAGCGCGCTCATAGCGCTGAGCGAGCGACTTGTAATAGACCAAGCTTCCAGATGTAAGCGCCGGAACATCGAATTCGACAATGACGAGCCTTGCCACATGCCGGGCCAAGGTTGCCAATGCCTGCTCACGCGCCTTCGTCTCGATTGATTGGAGCGCGAATGTGGATTGAGCCAAATCCCAGCGATCTTCCGCACCGATATCTCCGACAAACTTCTCCAATGTCATACGATGCCCGCGGGCAAAAGGCAGAGATGCAGTGAGATTGCCCAAAAGCACATCGTTGGGCTCAACAACGTCAAGCCGCGCAAGCACGTGCGCGCTGGAAGTGATCGCAGGGATCAGCGCCATGCCGTCACCCGCGCCGATATCTAGCAACGTGCTTGGCCGAACAGCGTCGTAAAGCTTGGCCAGATCGGCGCTGACCGCTGCGTACAGCGCCAGGTTGCCCCCACCGCGAATGAATACTTCAAAGGCGCGCGGTTCGTCGTAGGCGTTGCGGGAGCCCCCATGATTGAGAACATCGCTTAACGCACGACCCATGATGGATCCTTGCTGCGCAGCACGCTCAAGAAGGCGCTTACTCTCTGCGACGTCTTTGGAACCGATGGCAAGCAACGCATCGGCAAGATCGTCACCAGAGGCAACGTCATTCATACTTTCCCACCTGATTTTTGGCCTGAAGGGAGGCGTGGCTTGGGGCAACAAAGGCAAGCTGGGTCATGGGTTGGATCGGCGGATACACAACTCGGCCTGCCCGACGCGCTGCTGACCTGCTCCGTGTTCCTACGAGCGACAGCGCCAGGGCAACGCGTCTTCTAAAACGTGATGCGTGAGTTGGGGAAGCTGCCGAAGCCTACCATGCTGGCGCGTAGCCGCTCGACCCGTGGATGCGCGTGGAGACGTGGCAAACCTTTCATCGCTGGGCGCGCAACGCCTGCAGTTTGAGACCGCAATGCTGGCGCTCGCGAGAGCACCATGGTGAAGTGATGCTGCATCACATTGAGGCGATCCATCCATGAGCACAGTTTGCCGAGGCCATCGGCTTCTATCTCCACAACACGCGAGCATGACCACCGCCATGGAACGTATCCATTCCATCCGAACTCTGGTGCTTGCCTCGCTTGTGGCCATCTCGCTTGCAGGATGCGCGGCAGGTGATCCCGTCGCGAGCCGGCCTATCGAAGGCCCTGTGCGTCTGGGAGAAATTGCGGCGGTCGATGGGCCCAGGGTGCGTCCCGAACGCGTCATCGAGGACAGCCGCTGTCCGGCCGACGTTCAATGCATTCACGCTGGACGGCTGATCGTCAAGGTAACCGTACTCGGTGGCGGCTGGTCCAAGCAGATTGACCTCACGCTCGGCGCCCCGGTACCCGTTGCCGGTGGAACGTTGACGCTGGTGGACGCTACCCCCGTTCCCATCGATGGGGACGCCGCGGCATCCGCCGCTCGCTTCACCTTCAAGTTTCAGGGCGGCCGCTAGCCAAAGCGACCGACTGCTCTGAACACACTTTTAGTCGACGCGGGTGACTCGCTACCGCAATCCTCCTTCGTGCAGCGTGCCTGTCTGCGGCAAACTGGAGGCATGGATACGATTCGGACCTACCGTCCTGACGACTTCGGCGCCTGCCTGTCGCTGTTCGATGGCAATGTACCGGCGTTCTTCAGCGCTGAGGAACGCCCTGACTTCGTGCGATTTCTAACACACCATGCCGCTGCCTGGCACTACCAAGTCATTGAGCGCGCGGATGAAGTGATTGCGTGCGCGGGCTACTCAATCGGCACGGACGGCACGACAGCCAGCCTCTGCTGGGGCATGGTCCATCCAAAGCTGCATCGGCAAGGCCTGGGGACAATGCTGCTCTTGGCTCGGCTGGAAGCCCTGCGCCTGAGGCCGGACGTCGCGCAAGTCGTGCTGGACACCAGCCAACACACACAGGCCTTCTACGCTCGCTTTGGCTTTGTGGTGAAGCAAGTAGTGCCAGATGGCTATGGTGCGGGCCTGGACCGGTGGGATATGGCGCTCGACCTGAAGGTGCCGGCATAGCGCTGCTCAGAGGGCTGATGACAGCTAGATGTGAAACGCCGGAACTGCCGAGAGCGTCGGCGAGTTCATCCTGACTCGGAATGCAATGAGCAGGCTAGCGAGGAGCATCACTGTCGCGGCAACAATGAGGACTGCAACGATACCCCCCAGCCCGAACACAAGCCCGCCCAAGGCGGCCCCCGCCGCGATGGAGGACTGCACCGCGGCGACCACCATCCCGCCGGCACTCTCGGCCTGATCGGGCACCGCACGCGCGACCCAGCTCGACCAGGCTACGGGCACGCCACCGAAGGCCAGGCCCCAGAGCGCGACAAGGATCGATAGCCCACCAACGCCCACCGGCAACAGGACCATGCCGAGCGCGGCTACGCCCACCAAGGCAGGCATGATCACCAACGTGACTTTCAAACTGCGCTCCATGAGCCAGCCGGCCAGTAGTGTGCCGACGAAGTTCGCCACGCCGAAACCGAGCAGAATCAGCGCTAGGCCATCGGCGCTCATCTGCCCCAGGCTCTCCAACGTTGGGCGGATATAGGTAAAGAGCGAATACTGGCCGGTGTGCGCCAGGACGCAGCCGAGCATTCCGAGCGCAACGCCTGGCCGGCGCAAGAGTCCCACCACCGACTCTGGGAGTGCCTCCTCACGCGGGGCCATTCGGGGCAGCGTGAACCACTGGAACGCAAAAGTGAGTCCACCTACCGCCGTCGCAGCCCAAAAGGCGCTGCGCCAGCCCAGCAGGCCTCCCAGGTAGCTCCCCAAAGGAACGGATACCACCGTGCCGACCGCAATCCCGCTGAAGATGATGGAAAGCGCGCGAGGCACGCGCTGTGGCGGCACCAACCGCATGGCCACCGCCGCTGCCATGCTCCAGAAGCCGCCCAGCGCCACGCCCAGAAGGACTCGCATCACCAGCAGGACTCCCATGCTGGAAGACAGCGCCACCAAGGCGTTGGAGAGGATCATCAGGCCCGTGAAACTCAACAGCACCCGGCGCCTGTCTATCGAACGGGTCAGCCGAGGCACAAGCAGTCCAGCGAACAGGGCCACCACAGCAGTGACCGTCACCGCTTGACCGGCCAGCGCCTCCGACACAGCCAGATCCGCCGCCATCGGCGTCAACAGGCTGGCAGGCAGATATTCGGCCGTGAGCAGCCCAAAGACACCCATGGCCAGCGAAAACACGGCCACCCATGCCGATGAAGACGGCTCCCTGCTACCCCATACCACAGAATCAGGCGCGTCTGCGGCATCAACTACCTCATTACTCATCAAAGATCCCAGTGCAATCGTGCAGCCGAGAGTCTATGGAGCCGAGTCAGGATGATCTATGATTGTCTGACCTGTATTTTTGATCGAAACCCCTGTCCGCCTCAATAAGCCACGCTCCACCCCAGCCCACCGATCTGATCAGTCAGCTGCTGACCGGCATGCGGTTACATGGCGTCCA
Source organism: Xanthomonas sp. CFBP 8443 (assembly GCF_025666195.1). Taxonomy (NCBI): domain Bacteria; kingdom Pseudomonadati; phylum Pseudomonadota; class Gammaproteobacteria; order Lysobacterales; family Lysobacteraceae; genus Xanthomonas; species Xanthomonas sp. CFBP 8443. Next base: position 2,230,381 of record NZ_CP102592.1, on the reverse strand, counting down.
ATACCGACGCATTCAGACCGGGCCGACCTTTGGGCTTGGATTTCCCCTAAAGCCAGGGCATGCCTACTTCCACTACTTGGCGGTGGGCAATGCGATTCTTCGTAGCGCGGACGGCAGCCAACACCGTCTATCCGCCGGGGATGTCGTGCTTGTTCCCCGCGGAGAAGGACACGCGTTGTTGTCTGGTGAGGACCATCCAGTCCAGTGCCTAGAAACGATAGACGCAGCCCCACTAGGTGACGCGGTGAGCGGGATAGACACGTGCCCGAGCACACATCCCGTGCCAAGCGCCGTGCTCTTCCACGGATGCATGGTGTTCGATCTAGGTGGCATGCATGGGCTGAGCAAGTTGATGCCGACCGTGATGTTGGCCGATGGCAACGCCGCTCAGTTTTCTGGGCTGTTGCCGATGGTCGACGCGATGAAGCGCGAAGTGTGCTCAGGACGTATTGGATTTGCCGGAATACTCGCCCGGCTGGCGGATGCAGTCGCCGCCATGATCGTCCGTGATTGGGTCGAGCGCGGTTGCGAAGCAGCATCGGGCCTGGTCATGGCCATGCGCGACCCTCGTCTATCGCTGTCGTTGCTTGCCCTACACAAAGACCCCGGGCGCGACTGGACCGTCGAAGCGCTGGCTGCAGAATCAAACGTCTCACGATCCGTGTTTGCCGATCGGTTCCAGAGCGTCATTGGAACCGCGCCCCTGCGTTACGTGACTGAACTGCGAATGCAGTTGGCAAGTCAATGGCTGACCCACCAAAGCCTATCGATAGAGGCCGTGGCAGAGCGTCTCGGCTACGCGTCGCAGGCAGCTTTCAGTCGCGCCTACAAGCGCGTCATGGGGCACTCTCCTGGCGCGACTCGGCGGGAGCGCCGCTTGGCCTCGCCATAGGAGGCCGCCGCACTGCCTTCGAACCATCGCCTCCCGCTTCGCGGCTCATCGCCGCTGCGCCGTCGGTGCTTGACCAGCCTTGAGCTTGGAGCACGCCACTATCCGAGCCAGGGCCGCCCTAACCCCAGGCGAGTGTTCGTTCCACGCCCTCAACCGAGCCAGGAGCGAAGACGCCCGGGCTGCGCAGGTGATCTCGCAGAGGTAGCCGGCCCGCTCCTTGAAGCTCACGGCCAAAGCGTCGCAATACCATGCGGGCCGCAAGTGCCCGGGTTGGCGCCCTCGTTGAGCAGCTCGAGCGACGACTTCCCTCCAAGCTCCTCAAGAGCTCATCCAGTTCCGACCCCATGCTGCCGTTCCTGATGACTGCAAAGGCCCGAGCTACGCACTGCTGCACCAGCAGCGCGCAGCCAAGCGCGGCTCGATCGCAGGTCGTGCCGGTGCTGCGCTTGACGACTTTGCGGCCGAGGCGCGCCTGCAGATCGGCAGGAATGCGCAAACGAACGTAGAAGCGGCCGGTCTCGCCGCGGGTGAGGTGATGCGCGACTCGCATGGAAGTGTCCAAGCGAGTGGCCAAGGTGGCCGAAAAGAAAAACGCCCGCAAATCGTTGATTTGCGGGCGTTCCTTGACACTGGCGGAGTGAGAGGGATTCGAACCCTCGATAGAGCTTTTGACCCTATACTCCCTTAGCAGGGGAGCCCCTTCAGCCGCTCGGGCATCACTCCGGATTCATGCGTTGCGGATATTCCGCGACCGGGCGCGAAGGATAACGGTTTGTAGGGTCTCAGGTAAACCCTTTCGACGCATCAATCGGCAGATTGATCGCCATGGCCGCCGCCGTGCGAGGTCGGCTCATCGCCGCGCTGGATGCGCTGATAGATCTCTTCGCGATGCACCGCCACATCCTTCGGCGCGGTGATGCCGATGCGCACTTGATTGCCTTTGACCCCAAGCACCGTCACGGTGACCGAATCGCCGATCATCAAGGTTTCGCCTACCCGGCGAGTCAGGATCAACATGTTTTAAATTCTCCAGGGAACCGGTGATTCCCACCGGTACGGCGTCCGACTCGGGCGCCCCATAACGAAAGGGAAAAGAAGATCGATGTTAAGGGAAGCCGCGCCCTGCCAGCAAGGCAGTGCGGCTTCGTGTTCAGGGGAGATGTTGCTTGACCCAGTCGGGTACGCCCTCGAGCGCAAGGGCAAGGGCGGGCCCGTCCTCGCCACCACCCTGGGCGAGATCCGGGCGGCCGCCGCCCTTGCCGGAGATCTGACCGGCGATATGGCTCAGCAGTTCCCCGGCCTTGACCCGGCCCATTGGGCTGCCGTTCACCCCGGCGACCAGGGCGGCCTTGCCCTCGCTGGCCCCGGCCAGCACGATCACGCTGTCGCCCAGCTGCTGCTTCAGGCGGTCCATCGCATCGCGCAATGCCTTGGCATCAAAGCCTTCGAGGCGCACCGCAAGCACCTTCACCCCCGCCACCTGGACCGCCGCGGCGGCCAGATCGGCGGTGGCGCCGGAGGCCAGTTTGGCCTTCAGCGCTTCCAGTTCGCGCTCCAGCCGCTTGTGCTTGTCGCCCAGCTGGCGAATCTTGTCGACCACGTCGCCGGCGCTGCCGCCGACCAGCTCGGCCGCCTCGCGCAGCTTGGCTTCTTCCGCCGCGACATGGTCCAGGGCGCCCTGCCCGGTCACTGCCTCGATGCGGCGCACGCCGGCGGACACGCCGCCTTCGCTGGTGATCTTGAACAGGCCGATGTCGCCGGTGCGCGCCACATGGGTGCCGCCGCACAGCTCGGTGGAGTAGTCGCCCATCCGCAGCACGCGCACGCGCTCGCCGTACTTCTCGCCGAACAGCGCCATCGCGCCGAAGTCCAGCGCTTCCTGCATGCCCATGTGGTGCACTTCGACCGCATGGTTGGCGCGCACCTGCGCGTTGACCTTGCGCTCGATCACCGCCAGTTCTTCGGCGCTCATCGGCTGGAAGTGCGAGAAGTCGAAGCGCAGCCGATCCGGGGCGACCAGCGAGCCTTTCTGCTGTACATGGGTTCCCAGCACTTCGCGCAACGCGGCATGCAGCAGGTGGGTGGCGGAATGGTTGAGGATGGTGGCGCCGCGACGGTCGCTGTCGACCTGCGCCGACAACGTGGCGCCGATCTGCAGGCGGCCGCTGCGCAGCTGGCCGACATGGCCGTGGAACTGGCCGGCGAACTTCTGCGTTTCCTCGACCTGGAACAGCACGCCGTCGGCGCTCAGCTGGCCCAGATCGCCGACCTGGCCACCGGATTCGGCGTAGAACGGGGTGCGATCGAGCAGCACGATCGCCGCATCGCCAGCCTCGACCGACTCGACCGGGCGCCCATCCTTCAATAGCGCGACCACTTTCAGCGCGTCGGCCTGCAAGGCGTCGTAGCCGAGGAAGCCGGTGGGCGCCAGCTGCGCCACCAGGTCGGCCGGCAGCGAGGTGCCGCCGCCGAACTTGCCGGCCGCGCGCGCGGTCTCGCGCTGGCGCTCCATGGCGCTGTCGAAACCGGCCATGTCCACGTCCATGCCGCGCTCGCGCGCGATGTCCGCGGTGAGGTCGACCGGGAAGCCATAGGTGTCGTAGAGGCGGAACGCGTCCGCACCGGGGATGCTGCCATTGGCACGGGCGGCGATCTCGTCGAAGATCTTCATGCCGGCGTCGAGGGTCTCGGCGAAGCGCTCCTCCTCGGCCTGCAGCGCCCGCTGCACGGTGGACAGCGCCGCCGGTAGTTCCGGATACGCCTCGCCCATCAGCTCGGACAGGGTGGCCGCCATCTTGTGGAAGAACGGCTGGCGCACGCCCAGCATCCAGCCATGGCGCAGGGCGCGGCGGATGATCCGGCGCAGTACGTAGCCGCGGCCTTCGTTGGACGGCAGCACGCCATCGACGATCAGGAACGAGCAGGCGCGGATATGGTCGGCGATCACGCGCAACGACTTGTTCTCCAGGTCGGCCATGCCGGTCAGCTCGGAGGCATGGCGGATCAGCGTCTGGAACAGGTCGATCTCGTAGTTGCTGTGCACGTGCTGCAGGATCGCGGCCAGCCGCTCCAGGCCCATGCCGGTATCCACGCACGGCGCCGGCAGCGGCACCAGGGTGCCGTCGGGCTGGCGGTCGAACTGCATGAACACCAGGTTCCAGATCTCGATGAAGCGGTCGCCATCCTCGTCCGGCGAGCCCGGGGGACCGCCGGCGAGGTGCGCGCCGTGATCGTAGAAGATCTCGGTGCACGGGCCGCAGGGGCCGGTGTCGGCCATCTGCCAGAAGTTGTCCGAGGCGTACGGCGCGCCCTTGTTGTCGCCGATGCGCACGATCCGCTCCGGCGGTACCCCGATCATGTCGCGCCACAGCTCGTAGGCCTGCTCGTCGGTGTGGTAGACGGTGACCAGCAGGCGTTCCGCGGGCAGCTTCCAGACCTGGGTCAACAGTTCCCAGGCCCAGGCGATGGCTTCTTTCTTGAAGTAGTCGCCGAACGACCAGTTGCCCAGCATTTCGAAGAAGGTGTGGTGACGCGCGGTATAACCGACCGAATCCAGGTCGTTGTGCTTGCCGCCGGCGCGCAGGCAGCGCTGCACGTCGGCCGCGCGCACGTAGCTGCGCTTCTCGGCGCCAAGGAACACGTCCTTGAACTGCACCATGCCGGAATTGGTGAACAGCAGCGTCGGATCGTTACCCGGCACCAGCGGCGCGGACGGAACGATGGTATGGCCCTTCCCGTTGAAGAACTCGAGGAAGTCGCTGCGGATCTGGGAGGTGGAGAATTTGGCGGGTGCGTTCATGGGCTGGCTATAGACGAGCGGACGGATTTCCGGGCGTACCCCCTCAAGATGAGGGCGTGCGGAAACCGGACAAGACAATCCGCCAAGGTTAGCAGGCCCGGCCCGCTCAGTCCTCAGGCTCGTAGCGCGTGGCCGCGCGGATGCTGTCGCCATCGAAACCGCGCCGCGCCAGCAGATCGGCGGCCTTGCGCCGCTGCTGCAGGTCCACCGGGCCGGCCGCACCGAAGCGCCGCTGCACCAGATCGCGGGCGTTTTCGGTCCAATCGCCCTCGAATGCCGCCATCGCGGTGGCGACGGCCTCGCTGTCCAGGCCGTGGGTGCCCAGTTCGGCGCGAATGTGCAAAGGTCCGTAGCCGGTATTGGCGCGGCTGCGCACCAGCAGTTCGGCGAAGCGGCCATCGTCCTGCCAGCCCTCGCCCGCCAGGCGGTCCACCGCGGCGGCGGCGGCATCCGGCTCCACGCCGCGCACCCGCAATTTGCGGGTCAGTTCCTTGCGCGAATGCTCGCGGCGCACCAGCAGGCCCAAGGCCTTCTGCAGCGGCGTCTGTTCCGGCTGCCGGCGGCGCCGGCGCGGTTCCTGTGCTTGTTCGTCGTCACCCATGCAGGCTCACCGCCACGATCATCAATGTGCCGTCCTTGGCACCTGCCCTCCTGGCTTGCTCAAGACTGCCGAGGGAGACGAGCGGCACTGACTCCACCGCTCCCCCGGCAGAAGACCATCACGCCTCGGCGTCGGCGTCGGCATCCTCGGCTTCGGCCGCACTCGGCGCGATTTCCGTAGGCTGGAACTTCTCGCGCAGCTCGCTTTCCAGCTTCGCCGCCACCTGCGGGTTGTCGCGCAGGTACTGGCGCGAATTGTCCTTGCCCTGGCCGATGCGCTCGCTGCCGTAGCTGTACCAGGCACCGGCCTTCTCGACCAGCTTGGCTTCCACGCCCATGTCGATCAGCTCGCCTTCGCGGCTGATGCCTTCGCCGTACAGGATCTCGGTGATGACCTGCTTGAACGGCGGCGCCAGCTTGTTCTTGACCACCTTGATCTTGGTCTGGTTGCCGATGATCTCGTCGCCCTTCTTGATCGCGCCGATGCGGCGGATGTCCAGGCGCACCGAGGCGTAGAACTTCAACGCGTTGCCGCCGGTGGTCACTTCCGGGCTCTGGCCCGGCATCATCACGCCGATCTTCATGCGCAGCTGGTTGATGAACACCACCAGCGTGTTGGAGCGCTTGATGTTGCCGGTCAGCTTGCGCAGCGCCTGGCTCATCAGGCGGGCCTGCAGGCCCGGCAGCTGGTCGCCCATCTCGCCTTCGATCTCGGCCTTCGGGGTCAGCGCGGCGACCGAGTCGACCACGACGATGTCGACCGAGCCCGAGCGCACCAGCATGTCGGCGATTTCCAGGGCCTGCTCGCCGGTATCGGGCTGCGACAGCAGCAACTCGTCGACGTTGACGCCCAGCTTGGCCGCATAGATCGGGTCCAGCGCATGTTCGGCGTCGATGAACGCGGCGGTGCCGCCCTTCTTCTGGCACTCGGCGATGGCCTGCAGGGTCAGCGTGGTCTTGCCCGAGGATTCCGGGCCGTAGATCTCGACCACACGGCCCTTCGGCAGGCCGCCAATGCCCAGCGCGATGTCCAGCATCAGCGAGCCGGTCGGAATCACTTCCACGGCTTCGATGACGCGATCGCCCATCCGCATCACTGAGCCCTTGCCGAACTGCTTCTCGATCTGGCTCAGGGCAGCGGCGAGCGCGCGCTTCTTGTTCTCGTCCATTTTGGTGTCCTTCGGAGGTGAGGGTGATTTGCGGGGTAGGTTCAATTTAGCGGCCAGGTATCGCACAGGCTGAGACGGTGTGCGGCGATGAAAAAATAATCCGTCCGAGCCCGTGTACGACAGCGGCGAATGGCGATGTACCAGGTCGGAAAAATCCGGCTGGCGGTGTAGTGCATTCCTTGCTCGCGCAAGGATTTCAGCGGTTGGGCCGCAGCAGCCCGCAATACAGGCCTTCGATCGCGAAGTCCTGGTCGGGCAGGACCTCGATCGGTGCGTAGTCCGGGTTGCGCGGCAGCAGGCGGATGCGGTCCTTGCCGATCTTCAGCAGCTTGACCGTGATCTCCTCGTCGATCCGCGCCACCACGATCTGTCCGGAGCGGGCGTCGCGGGTGCGGTGCACGCCGATCAGGTCGCCGTCGAAGATGCCTTCGTCGCGCATGGAGTCGCCCTGCACCTTCAGCAGATAGTCCGGCGCCGGCGAGAAGAACACCCGGTCCAGCACCACGAAGTCGTCCGAGCCGATGTCCGCCCCGATCGGCAGACCGGCAGCGACCCGCCCCAGCACCGGCAAGCGCAGGATGTCGGCGCTGTCGACCTGCGGCGCCGGCGCCGGTGCGGCCGCGCCGGTCACCAGCCGGATCCCGCGCGCCTGGCCCGGTATGCGCCGGATCGCGCCGGCCTGCTCGAGGGCTTCCAGATGGTATTGGGCGGCGCGGACGCCCTTGAAGCCGAAGGCGCGGGCGATCTCGGTCTGCGACGGCGGTGCGCCGTCGTGTTCGATGCGCTCGGCGATCAGGTCGAGGATCGCTTGCTGGGTTTCGGTCAGTTCCATGGTTAGTAGTAATACTACTAAAAACGGAAATGGGCAACTGTTACGTGACCTGCCAGGACGTCCGGCTACGGGGCGGATCGGGCGAGCGGCAGGAGTGGAACCTGCCGTGCTTCAACGGCGGCGGGCGTCGCCGGCCAGGTTTGGATCGGCGATCAGGCTGTGTGGATCAACCGAAAACGCAGCCACGCGCCCCACAATGGCCGGCAAATCCTGGATCGACGGCCGCTCGCGACCAATCAGACAGCCACGGAGATCATCGCGGCCGCGCACCGCACCGGCCCCTCCCGCCGGCGCACCCCGCCCCGCTCAGCGCCCGCTGCGCCAGATCGAGATCAGGATCCATACGCCCGACAGCGCCGCGCCGATGAAGCCGCCCACGCCGATCGCCAGCAACCAGCGGCTGGAGACGCCGCCGACGCTGTTCATCACGATCGACGAGCCGATGATCAATGCCGCGGTGACGATGCCCATGGTCAGCCGGTTGGCGGCGCGGTTGACCTGGTCGCCGAAGCCCTTCAGCGAGGTGGTTTCGACGTTGAGCTGCAGCCGCCCGCGCCGCGCCGCCTGCAGCAGCCGGCGGGTATCGCGCGGCAGGTCGCCGAGCAGTTCCAGCGCGCCGAGTACGGTGCGGCGGCCGCGCTTGGCCATCGCGCGCGGGGCGAAGCGCTGCAGCATCACCCGTTCCAAGTACGGCGCCGCGGCGCTGGCCATGTCGAAGTCCGGATCGAGCTGGCGCCCTACCCCTTCCAGGGTCAGGAAGGTCTTGATCATCAACGCCAGGTCGGCCGGCAGCGCCAGCGCGTGCTGGCGCAGGATCGCGGTGACGTCGCCGAGCATCGCGCCGATCCGCAGTTCCTTCAGCGGCACGCCGCGGTACTGGTCGACGAACCCGGCGATCTCCAGCTGCAGCCGCGCCTCGTCGATCTCGACGTCGCCATCGGTCCATTCCAGCAGCACGTCGGCGACCGACTCGGACTCCTGCGTGACCAGCCCGTGCAGCAGTTGCACGACCTGGTAGCGGCGCTGCTCGGAGATGCGCCCGACCATGCCGAAATCGATCACCGCGATGCGCTCGCCCGGCAGGTAGAAGATGTTGCCGGGGTGCGGATCGGCGTGGAAACAGCCGTCCTCGAGCACCATCTTCAACACGATGTCGGCACCGACGCGCGCCAGCCGGCGCCGGTCCAGCCCGGCGGCATCGACCCCGGCCAGATCGCGCCCGCCGATGCCGGCGACGAAGTCCTGCACGTTGAGGGTTTCGCAGGTCCACTGCCAGTGCACGCGCGGGATCACGATCTGGTCGTGGCCCTGGAAATTGGCGGCGATGCGCTCGGCGTTGCGGCATTCGCCGGCGAAGTCCAGCTCGCGCCGCAGCGACAGGGTGAACTGGTGCACCACCTCCGCCGGGTGGTAGCGCTTGAGGTCGGCCGCACGCGCCTCGACGATCTCCGCCAGCCGCGCCAGCAGCCGCAGGTCGGCCTCGATCACGTCGCGGATGCCGGGGCGGCGCACCTTCATCACCACCGGCGTGCCGTCGTGCAGCCACGCGCGGTGGGTCTGCGCCAGCGAGGCGGCGGCCAGCGGCGCTTCCTCGACCTGGGCGAAGATCGCCGACGGCGCTTCGCCCAACGCCTCGATCAGCTGCGGCAGGATCTGTTCGTAGGGCAGCGCAGGCGCCGCGTTCTGCAATTCGCCGAGTTCGTCGATCCACTCCGGCGGCAGCAAGTCCACGCGCGTGGCCAGCACCTGGCCGAGCTTGACGAAGGTCGGGCCGAGATCCTGCAGCGCGCGCCGCACCCGCTGCGGCGCGGACATGCGCAGCATTTCCTCGGCGTTGTGCCAGTGCAGCAGGCGCCCGGCGCGCTCCAGCACGTCGGCCATGCCGATGCGGCGGACCACGTCGCCGAATCCGTAGCGGATCAGCACCGAGGCGATTTCCTGCAATCGCCCCAGGTCGCGGACCGTGCTCAGCGCTTCCCACATCGCGGTCGCCATCTAGCCGCCGGCGCTCACAGCAGCGCGCCGAGTCCGCGCAGCGCCGCGGCGACGGTCTGCCGGCGCACCGCGTCGCGATCGCCATCGAAATGGAACAGCTGCGCGCTGGCGTAGCCGCCGCGCCGCTTCCAGCCCACCCACACGGTGCCGACCGGTTTGTCGGCGGAGCCGCCGCCGGGACCGGCGATGCCGGTCACCGCCACCGCGATGCTGGCGCCGGAATTGACCAGCGCGCCGGACACCATCTCGATCACCGTCTCGCGGCTGACCGCGCCATGGTGTTCCAGCGTCTGCGGACGCACGCCGAGCAACGCCTGCTTGGCTTCGTAGCTGTAGGCGACCATGCCGCAGTCGAACCAGTCCGAGGAGCCGGAGATATCGGTCATCGCCTTGGCGATCCAGCCGCCGCTGCAGCTCTCGGCGGTGACCAGGCGCTCGCGCGTGGTGCGCAGCTGGTCGCTGAGCGCAGTGGCGAGCTGCAGGAGTTGCGAATCGGTGGGGACGTTCATGGCACAGCTCGGGAAACCAATGCGCTTTGTAGCCCAATTCGCTACGGCTGTCGCGCCTGCGCGGTGCGAGGCCATGCGTGGCTTCAGCGATGCTGGCGCAGGCGGGGTAGCTGGCGCTTGTGGGTCAGATACAACCTAGCCGGCATGGCTGCGCCAGCATTGTCTTCGCGGCGCAGCGAAGAAGAACAGCGACGTTGCGATTGAGAGAACGCCACTGCAGGAGCGGCTTCAGCCGCGACCGGCGCTACCGGTACGGCCTGTCGCGGCTGAAGCCGCTCCTACAGAACTTGCGCGAGCTGTAAACGACTGAGCCGAAGATGCGCCTCGGCGAGTTGACAACAACGTCATCCGCGCACGGCGACTAACGCTGTTGCCATTCCTCTTCCTCGCGCGGCGGCAGCAGCGCGCGGATCGGCGCTCCATCGGCGCTGGCGGCCAGGCGCTCGGCCTCGGTGATCGGGATGTCCACCTGCAGCAGCCAACCGTCCTCGTCGGCCTGCTCGCTGCGGATCACCTGCAGCTGGTGCAGTTGCGAGCGCAGGCGACCGGCGCTGGACGGCAGGCGCAGGCTGCCCTGCACGTGCTGCAGGCCCAGGCGTTGGCCGAGCACGCTCTGCAGCAAGTCCAGGCCGCGTCCGTCGCGCGCCGAGATCCAGACGCGTTCGCGGCGCGCGGCGTCGGGCACGCCGTCCTGCGCGTCGTGGCGCACGTCGGCGCCTTCGATGCGGTCGATCTTGTTGAACACCAGCAGCTGCGGCAGATCGCCGGCGCCGACCGCGTGCAGCACCTCGTCGACCTGGGCGATGCGCTCCTCGCGCAGCGGGTCGGCCGCATCGACCACATGCAGCAGGAAGTCGGCCTCACGCGCCTCGGACAGGGTCGAACGGAACGCGGCGACCAGTTCGTGCGGCAGGTTGCGCACGAAGCCGACGGTGTCGGCCAGCATCGCATTGCCGCCAGGCAGCGCGATGCGGCGCACGGTAGGGTCCAGCGTCGCGAACAGTTGGTCCGCGGCGTAGGCCTCGGCGCCGGTCATCGCATTGAACAGGGTCGACTTGCCGGCGTTGGTATAGCCGACCACCGCGATCCGCGGCAGTTCGCTGCGCACCCGCGCACGGCGCATCTGGGTGTGCTGCACCTCGACCTTTTCCAGCCGCTTCTGCAGCTGCTCGACCCGCTTCTGCAGCAGGCGGCGATCGGTTTCCAGCTGGGTTTCGCCGGGGCCGCGCAGGCCGATCGAACCGCCGCGCTGACGCTCCAGGTGGGTCCAACCGCGTATCAGCCGCGTGGCCATGTGCCGCAGCTGCGCCAGCTCGACCTGCAGCTTGCCCTCGTGGCTGCGCGCGCGCTGCGCGAAGATGTCCAGGATCAACCCGGTGCGGTCGATCACCCGCCGCTCCAGGTATTTCTCCAGATTGCGCTCCTGGCCCGGGCTCAGTGCGTGATTGACCAGGATCAGGTCGGCGCCGGTCGCCTCGGCCGCGGCCTTGACCTCTTCCAGCTTGCCGCTGCCGATCAGCGTCGACGGGCTCGGCTTGTCGATGCGCGCGGTCAGCGTGGCGGCGATCGTGGCACCGGCGGAGCGCGCCAGATCGGCGAACTCCTCCAGCACGTCGTCCTCCACCGGTCCTCCCGCGTAGGGCTGGATCAGCAATGCATGCTCGCCGCGGCGGGAACGGTCAAACACCCGCGGCTCCGTTCTTCAACTGCGTGCTACTCGGCTTCGTCATCTTCCGCACTGCCACCCTCGTTCTGCTGCACATAGCCACCGCCCGGTCCGACGCGCACGTTGCGCGCGGGCACCACGGTGGAAATGGCGTGTTTGTAGACCATCTGGCTCACGGTATTGCGCAACAGCACCACGAACTGGTCGAAGGACTCGATGGTACCCTGCAGCTTGATGCCGTTGACCAGGTACACCGAAACCGGCACCCGTTCGCGACGCAGCGCGTTCAGGAAAGGATCCTGCAAGGATTGCCCCTTGGACATGCTTCACTCCCGTTTATAGTTTTTATGTGCCCGGGTCGGCACTGCAGCTCCCCTGCCGTGGCCCGGACCGCCGATGTTACACAACCGCGGGCACAAGCACAGCGCGGTGCGTAGCCAATCAGCCGAGAAAGTCCGCCACCGCCCCATCCAGACGCGCGCCGTCGCGTTCGGGGTCGAACCAGCGCGCGTCCAGCTCCCCGCGCAGCCAGGTCAGCTGCCGCTTGGCCAGCTGGCGGGTGGCGAAGATCGCGCGCTCGCGGAACGTCGCCGCGTCGCTGGCGCCGTCCAGGTGTTCCCAGGCCTGGCGATAGCCGACCGCGCGCACCGCCGGCAGCTCCAGCGGCTGCGCCGCCTGGCGCATCGCCGGCAGCGCGCGCAGCGCACGCACCTCGTCGAGGAAGCCCTGCGCCAGCATCGCGTCGAAGCGCAGTTCGATGCGCCGGTGCAGCAGCGCGCGCTCGGCCGGCGCCAGCACCAGCTTCAGCACCCGCAACGGCAGCCGCGGCGGCCCCGGCTGCGCCTGCCATTCGCTGATCGGGCGGCCGCTGAGCTGGAATACCTCCAGCGCACGCTGGATGCGCTGGGCATCGCCGGGCCGGATCCGCTGCGCGGCCAGCGGATCGACCTGCCGCAGCTGCGCATGCAGCGCCGCCCAGCCTTCGGCCTGTCCGCGTTCGGCCAGCGCCGCGCGCAGTTGCGGATCGGCCGGCGGCATCGGCGCCAGGCCTTCCAGCAGCGCCCGGAAATACAGCCCGGTGCCGCCGGCCAGGATCGGCAGGCGGCCGCGGGCGACGATCGCGTCCAGCGCGGCGCGCGCGTCCACCGCGAACTCGGCGGCCGAATACGGTTGCCAAGGATCGCGCAGGTCCAGCAGATGGTGCGGCACCCGCGCCAACTGCTGCGCATCGGGCTTGGCCGCACCGATGCTCAAGCCGCGGTACACCAGCGCCGAATCGACGCTGACGATCTCGCCGCCGTAGCGCTCGGCCAGGGCGATCGCCGCGGCGGTCTTGCCGGACGCGGTGGGGCCCATCAGCGCGATCGCGCGCGGGCGCCGGTCCGCCGCCATCAGTCCTCGTCCGGCCAGCGGATCGCGGCGGGCGCGGCGCCGGCGCGCGGCAGCGGCACCGCCGCCAGCGCCTGCCAGACCTTCAACGCGTCCACCGTGGCGGCGACGTCGTGCACGCGCAGCAGCAGCGCGCCGCGCTGCGCCGCCAGCAGGTGCGCCGCCACCGAGCCGGCCACGCGTTGCTCCGGCGCGGTGCGTCCGGTCAGCTCGCCGATGCTGCGCTTGCGCGACAGCCCGGCCATGACCGGCACGCCGAGTTCGACCAGGCGCGACAGCTGCGCCAGCAGTTGCAGGTTGTCGGCGGTGCCCTTGCCGAAGCCGAAGCCCGGATCGACCAGCAAGCGGCGTTTGTCGATGCCGGCCATTTCCGCGGCGAAGATGCGCTCGGCCAGGAACCGGTGCACCTCGCCGACCACGTCGTCGTAGTGCGGCGCGCTGCCCGCGGCGTAGGCGTCCGCGGGCATGTGCATCAGCACCACCGGCACCTGCAGCTGCGCCGCCGCATCCAGCGCGCCGGGCCGGCGCAGAGCCTGGACGTCGTTGATCATGCCGGCACCGGCGGCGACCGCCGCGCGCATCACTTCCGGCTTGAAGGTGTCCACGCTCAACGGCAACGCGGTCTGCGCCGCCAGCCGCTCGATCACCGGGATGACCCGCCGCAATTCCTCTTCCACCGGCACCGGGGTGGCGCCGGGGCGGGTCGATTCGCCGCCGATGTCGAGCAGGTCGGCGCCCTCCTCCGCCAGGCGCAGCCCGTGCGCGACGGCGGCCTCCACCGTCGCATGCGCGCCGCCGTCGGAGAACGAGTCGGGGGTGACGTTGACGATGCCCATCACCCGCGGGCGATCCAGCAGCAGGCGGCGTCCGCCGCAATCCAGGCTCGGCGAAGTGTCGAACATCAGCAGTGCTCCTGGTGGTTGCCGCGATGCACGGGGATGCTGTGCGTGTCCTTGCTTGCCACCGGCGCAGCAGCGCGGAGCATCGTGGCGACCGCGGCGTTGGCAAGCGGCGGCAGCGAAGGACAAGCGAGCGATGGCATAGGCGGACAGTGATAACGGAACGCCATTGTCGCCCAGTCGCAGCGCCTACGACGACCGGCGGCGGGGATGCGCCAAAAGATCGGCCGGAGCGATGCCATCCCTACGCCGGCTGCCCCCCTGCACCGCCAGAGGTGCAAAGCAGACAACAAAAAAGCCAGGGATCGCTCCCTGGCTTTTTTCGGACGGACCTGATCGCGCTTAAAGCTGCTCGGCCGGCCCGGCGATCGGCGGCAGCGGCCGCGAATTGCCCTTGTCGTTGCCGCCGTCCTTGCCGGACTTGCTCCAGCCCACCGGCGGCGGCGGATCGCGGCCTTCCATGATCGCGTCGATCTGCGGCACGTCGATGGTCTCGTACTCCAGCAGCAGGTTGGCCATCACATGCAGCTTGTCCAGATTCTCGGTCAGGATCTGCGTGGTCTTCGCATAGGCCTTGTCGAGGATCGAACGCACCACTTCGTCGATGCGCCGCGCGGTGTCGTCGGACACGCTCTTGTGCTGGGTGACCGAGCGCCCCAGGAACACCTCGTCGTCTTCCTCGCCGTAGGCGATCGGCCCCAGCTCGTCGGACAGGCCCCACTTGGTGACCATGTTGCGCGCCATCTTGGTCGCGCGCTCGATGTCGTTGGAGGCGCCGGTGGTGACCTTGTCGGTGCCGAAGATCAGCTCTTCGGCGACGCGGCCGCCGTACAGCGAGCACAGCTGCGACTGGATCGCGACGCGGTTGATCGAGTACTTGTCGCCTTCCGGCAAGTACATGGTCACGCCCAGCGCACGCCCGCGCGGAATGATCGTGACCTTGTAGACCGGATCGTGCTCCGGCACCAGGCGGCCGACGATCGCGTGGCCGGCCTCGTGGTAGGCGGTCAGCGTCTTCTCTTCCTCGCTCATCGCCATCGAGCGGCGCTCGGCGCCCATCAGGATCTTGTCGCGGGCGCGGTCGAAGTGGTCCATGCGGACTTCCTTGACCGTCTCGCGCGCGGCGAACAGCGCCGCCTCGTTGCACAGGTTGGCCAGGTCGGCGCCGGAGAAACCCGGGGTGCCGCGCGCGATCACCATCGGCTCGACGTCGTCGGCCAGCGGCAGCTTGCGCATGTGCACCTTCAGGATCTGCTCGCGGCCGCGCACGTCCGGCAGGCCGACCACCACCTGGCGGTCGAAACGGCCCGGGCGCAGCAGCGCCGGATCCAGCACGTCAGGACGGTTGGTCGCGGCGATCACGATCACGCCTTCGCCGCCCTCGAACCCGTCCATTTCCACCAGCAACTGGTTCAGGGTCTGCTCGCGCTCGTCGTGACCGCCGCCCAGGCCGGCGCCGCGGTGACGGCCGACCGCGTCGATCTCGTCGATGAAGATGATGCACGGCGCGTGCTTCTTGGCCTGCTCGAACATGTCGCGCACGCGGCTGGCGCCGACGCCGACGAACATCTCGACGAAGTCCGAGCCGGAAATGCTGAAGAACGGCACCTTGGCTTCGCCGGCGATGGCCTTGGCCAGCAGCGTCTTGCCGGTGCCGGGCGGACCGACCATCAACACGCCGCGCGGGATCTTGCCGCCGAGCTTGGTGAACTTGGTCGGATCGCGCAGAAAGTCGACCAGCTCGCCGACCTCTTCCTTGGCCTCGTCGCAGCCGGCGACGTCGGCGAAGGTGATCTTGATCTGGTCCTCGCCCTGCAGCTTGGCGCGCGACTTGCCGAACGACATCGCGCCCTTGGCGCCGCCGCCGCCGCCCTGCATCTGGCGCATGATGAACAGCCAGAAGCCGATGATCAGGATGACCGGCAGGAAGTTCAGCACCAGCGACCAGAAGCTCGGGCCATTGGCCGGCTTCTGCCGGGTCATCTCCACGTTCTTGCTGTACAGCACGTCGACCAGCTTATCGTCGCGCGGCCCGTAGACCGTGCTCTCGCTGCCGTCGCTGCGCTTGAAGCGGATCGCGGTCACCGACAGCCCGGTGTCGTCGGTGAAGTCGACCGACTTCACCCGCCCGGAATCCACTTCCTTGAGGAACTGGGTGTAGGTCACGGTGTCGTTGCCGGCGCCGCCGGCCAGGCGCGGTGAGAAGCTGTTGAACACCACCATCAGCACGACGGCGACGACTACCCACAGCAACAGATTCTTGGTCAAGTCGTTCATCCTCATTGGCTCCGGTGTCCCTTCAACTCGTTCTCGATGCGTGATGCGACGGGTTCAGCTTACTTGATCTGGGCACGCTTGCCCTGCCCGAGGGCATAGACCTCCGGCGAACGCTTGCGCGACGCCGCCGGTTTGCGGATGGACACCTTTTCGTAACGGCGGCGCATCTCGCGGATGTAGTCGTCGGACCCGACGCCCTGGAACAGCTTGATCAGGAACGCCCCGCCCGGTTTGAGGTGGGTATCGGCGAACGCCATCGCCAATTCGGCCAGATGCATCATCCGCGGCTGGTCCACCGCATCCATGCCGCTTTTATTGGGGGCCATATCCGACAGCACAAGGTCTACCGGGTTGCCGCCCAGCATTTCCTCGAACTGCGATAGCACCTCCTCCTCCCTGAAGTCGCCGTGAAGGAACTCCACGCCGGCCAGCGGCGGCATCTCCAGGATGTCCAGCGCCAGCACCCGGCCGCGCTCGCCCAGCGACTTGCGCACCTGCTGCGACCAGCCGCCCGGCGCGGCGCCGAGATCGACCACCAGCATGTCCGGCTTGAGCAGCTTGTCGCGCTGCAGCAACTCTTCCAGCTTGTAGGCGGCACGCGAACGCATGCCTTCGGCCTGGGCCTTCTTCACGAAGGGGTCGGCGAAATGTTCGCGGAGCCAGCGTTGGCTGCTTTTGCTGCGGGTTGCCATGGGATCGCGGTCGTAGTGGACGGCCATGATACCCTGATCGCCCTTGGCAACCCCGTTCCCGCCTGCATGTCGATCAGCCTGACCCCGTCCCAGAACCGCTTCCTGCGCGGCCTGGCGCACGACCTCAAACCCCTGCTGCAGATCGGCGGCAAGGGCATCACGCCGGCCTTCCTGGCCGAACTGGACGAGGTGCTGGAGCGCCACGAACTGGTCAAGGTGAAGGTCGGCGGCGACGACCGCGAGGCCCGCGACACGAGCATCGCCAACCTGGTCGAGCAATCGCACAGCGTGCTGGTGCAGCGCATCGGCCACACCGCGATCCTGTACCGCCCGGCCAAGGAAGACCGCCAGATCGTGCTGCCACGCGGCTGATCCACTGCTCGGTGACATCATGCAGCTGACCCAGGACCTGCCCGACTACGCCTACACCCTGCGCATGGCCGACGGCCGCCAGGCGAAGGTGAACGACCGCTTGCTGACCCGCAGTTTCATCCTCGCCCCGGACACCCTGGTCGAGCACTGGGACGCGCCGGCCGCGGCCGAGCTGCAGCCGCAGCAACTGCAGCCGCTGCTGGAGCTGAACCCGGCGCTGGTGATCCTGGGTACCGGCGAACGCCAGGTATTCCCGCCCGCCGCCGCGCTGGCGCTGTTCCTGACCCGCGGCATCGGCATCGAAGTGATGAACAACGCCGCCGCCGCCCGCACCTACAACGTGCTGGCCGCCGAAGGCCGGCGCGTGGCGGTCGGGTTCCTGCTCGAAGGCTGAGCGACGCCGCGGCCGCCGTCTGCTCTGGTCGCGTTGTCTCCCAATCTGCCGGCGCACTGCGCCGGACCGGCCCGATCGTGATTTCTTGCTCAGCAGGCACAACAGCGGGCTCGACCGTTTGCCCGCTGTAGCGGGCGAATCGACGCCGCTTGCGGTCCACCGGACCGCGCATCGCTGAGCGCCCGGCGCGCTGCACCGGGCCGGGGATCCGCCCAATCGACGACGTGCCGATTACTTGCTGGGCAGATACAACAGCGGGTCGACCGGTTTGCCGTTGTAGCGGGCGAAGCGGCGCCGCTTGCGGTCCACCGGACCGCGCCGCTGAGCGCCCGGCGCGCTGCGCCGGGCCGGGGATCCGCCCAACGAACGACGTGCCGGTTACTTGCTGGGCAGATATAGCAGCGGGTCGACGGGCTTGCCGTTGTAGCGGATCTCGAAGTGCAGCATGTCGCGCGCGGCACCGCTGCGGCCCATCTCGGCGATCTGCTCGCCGGCCTTCACGTTCTGGCCTTCGTTGACCAGGCGCTTGCGGTTGTGGCCGTAGGCCGACAGCCATTGCTCGTTGTGCTTGATGATGATCAGTTCGCCATAGCCGACCAGGCCGGCGCCCGAGTACACCACCACGCCGTCGGCGGCCGCGCGCACCGCCTGGCCGCTGCTGCCGGCGATGTCCACGCCCTGCTTGGTGGTCTCGCCGACGACGAAGCGGCTGACCACCGCGCCTTCGGCCGGCCAGCGCCAGTTGAAGCCGCTGCTGACCGGGGTCGGCGCCGCGACCGGCGGCCGCGTGACGGTTCCCGCGGAACTCGGCGGCGGTACCACTGCAGTGCTACCGGGTCGCGCCACGACCGTGCCACCACCGCCGCCTGGGGGATACAGCTTCAGCGACTGCCCCGGGTAGATCGTGTACGGCGGCGGCAGGCGGTTCCAGGCGGCCAGGTCCTGCGGGCTGATGTTGTTGACGCGGGCGATCGCATACAGCGTGTCGCCGCGGCGCACGCTGACGCTGACCCCGGGCTTGGGCACCGAAGGACGCGCCGCCGGTGCGCCGGACTTGCCGGGCGCGCCGGACGTGCGCACCACGGTGGCGCTGCTGCATGCGCCCAATCCTGCTGCCACCAGCAACCACACGCTGCAACGCAGGCCGTTACGCACCACCCGATCGACGCTCATCCGTACTTCGCTCTCCATAGGACCCACACCACCAGCAGCGCCAGGATCGCCATCGCGATCCAACCGAGCGGTTCGATCCAGCGACGCAACGCGGCTTCCGCGCGCGGCCCGCCCAGGCGGATCGCGCCGGCCACCAGATACACGCGCTTGCCGCGGCCGACCAACATGCTCGCCAGGAACGGTAGCAGCGGGATTCCCACGATGCCTGAGGCCCAGGTAAATATCTTCAGCGGAATCGGGGTGAAACCGGCCAGCACCAGCAGCCAGAAGGCGCGCCACGGCGATTCGGCAACCACTTCGCGCAGATGGCTCACCTGCGCATCGATCTTCTGCGTCCAGCCCAGCCATTCGATCAGCGGCTGCACCGCGGCGAAGGCGAAATGGCCGAGCATGTAGCCGACCAGCGCGCCGGCCAGCGAGCCCATCAGGCTCAGCGTGGCGAACCACAGCGCACGCCGCGGCTGCGCCAGCGACATCGGCGCCAGCATCACCTCTGGCGGCACCGGGAACACGATCGCCTCGGCGAAGCTGAGCCCGGTCAGGAACGCCGGGGCGCGGCGGTGCCGCGACCAGCCGATGGCGCGTTCGTACAACGGCCCGAATATCTTCATCCAACGCAACTCCACTGATTCAATCTGGGGTGATTCAATTCAGGCTGATTCAATTCAGCATGATTCAATCCAGCATGACTCAATCCAGCATGCCCGACAGCAGCGGGACGAAGGTCACCGGCGCCAGGATGTCTTGCTCGATCCGGCCGTCGGCGTCGCGGCGCAGGCGCACCAACGATTGCGACGAAGGGCCGCCGACCGGCGCGACCAGGCAGCCGCCCGGGGCCAACTGCGCGACCAGCGCATCGACCAGCGCCGGCGCCGCGGCGGTGACCACGATCGCATCGTAGGGGCCGTGCTCGGCCCAGCCGATGCGGCCGTCGTCGTGCTTGCTGCGCACGTTCATGCCGAGCTGGCGCAAGCGCTTGCGCGCCTGCCGCAGCAGGTCGCCGATGCGCTCCACCGTATAGACCTCCAGCCCCAGCGCGGCCAGGATCGCGGCCTGGTAGCCGGAGCCGGTGCCCACTTCCAGCACCTTCTTCGGCGCCGCCTCGAGCACGGTCTCGGTCATCCGCGCCACCACCCACGGCTGCGAGATGGTCTGGCCATGGCCGATCGGCAACGCGGTGTCCTCGTAGGCGCGCGAGGCCAGCGCTTCGTCGATGAACAGGTGCCGCGGCACGGTACGCACCGCGTTGAGCACGGCCTCGTCGCCGATGCCGGCCTCGCGCAGGCGCTCGACCAGGCGGTCGCGCACGCGCTGCGAGGTCATGCCGATGCCGATCGCTTCCGGTTGCAGGCGCAGCCGCGGGGTCATGCCGGGTTGTCCAGCGCGGCGGTGAGGCCGCCGACCCAGCTGGCGACTGTCTCCAGCGCCTGGTAGCGGGTCAGGTCGACCTGGATCGGGGTGATCGAGATGAAGCCGGTGCGCACCGCGTGGAAATCGGTGCCGGGGCCGGCGTCCTGCTCGCGGCCGGCCGGGCCGATCCAGTACACGGTGCCGCCGCGCGGGTCCGGCTGCGGCAGGCACGGCTCGGAACGGTGGCGGTTGCCGAGCCGGGTGACCTCGAAGCCCTTGATCTCGCTCCACGGCAGGTCCGGCACGTTGACGTTGAGGATGGTGTCCGCCGGCAGCGGATCGGCCTTCAGCCGCGCCACGATCTCGACCGCGGCGCGCGCGGCGGTCTGGAAGTGCTTCGGCTCGTGGTTGTGGGTGACCAGCGACATCGCCACCGCGGGCAGGCCGAGGAAGCGGCCTTCCATCGCCGCCGACACGGTGCCCGAATAGATCACATCGTCGCCCAGGTTGGCCGAGTTGTTGATCCCGGAAACCACCATGTCCGGCTCGTCGTCGAGCATGCCGGTGAGCGCCAGGTGCACGCAGTCGGTCGGGGTGCCGGCGACGCTGCAGGTGTGCGGGTCGATGCGCTTGATCCGGATCGGCAGATCCAGGGTCAGCGAGTTGCTGGCGCCGGAACGATCGCGGTCGGGTGCGACCACGGTCACTTCGTGGCCCGCACTGCGCAGTTGCTCGGCCAGCATCTTGATGCCGGGGGCGTCGACGCCGTCGTCGTTGCTCACTAGTACGCGCATGGGACTCCTCGGATAACCCGACCATGATACCGGATGCGTCCCCCGCCTTCCGCCCTCATGCACGGCTTGCGCCGCGTGACTGGCGGGTTACGCTGTGCGCCATGTCGCATCCCGAAGACGAAGATCCCGCCGCCCTGTTCCGCGCGGCGATCGGCGCGGTCACGCCGCTCAACGCGACGCCGCCGGCCAACGCCAAGCCGCGGCCGAAGCCGCGCGCGCGCATGGCCGAGCGCGACGACGCCGAGGCGCAGAGCGAATTCCAGCGCCTGCTGCGCGACAGCGCGCCGCTGGAGGCCGGTGACGTGGCCAGCTACCGCCGCGAGAACGTGCCGGCGCGGGTGTTCCAGCGCCTGCGCCGTGGCCAGTTCTCGGCCCAGGACGAACTCGACCTGCACGGCGCCAACGCGGCGCAGGCCGAGGCGCTGCTGCGCCAGTTCATCGCCGAGGCGCATGCGCACGAGTACGGCTGCGTGCGCATCGTGCACGGCAAGGGCCTGCAGTCCGGCGGCATTCCGCTGCTGAAGAATTTGGTCGACCGCCTGCTGCGCCAGCGCAACGACGTGCTGGCGTTCCATTCGGCGCCGCCCACGCAAGGCGGCACCGGGGCGATGCTGGTGCTGCTGGCGCGGCGCTGACCTAGGGCGTGTCATCAATCCCCGAGCAGCCCGCGCCACTCTTGCGCATACATGCGCGGGCAGGGGGAGGGAGGAAGTGAGCTACAGCGATGACACGGCACCGCGCGCGCAAGAGCGGCCCTGCGGGTTGGGTCTGTCAGGCCGCCAGCCGGCGCCGCGCGGCTTGACCTGACCGCCAGTCAGGCGCTGCGCCACGCAGCACCGGCTGGCGACCTGACAGACCCAACGCGACCTGCTCGGGGATTGATGACACGCCCTAGCGCTGCACGGCTCATTCCTGCGCCGCCGGCTCGGCCTGCGCGCCCTGCCCCGCGTCGGCGATCTCGCCCAACTCGTGCAGCACCGCGGTGGCGTAGCTGCCCGGCGGTAAGGCGAAACGCAGCTCCAGCGCGCCATCGTCCGCGTCCAGCCAGCGCCATTGCAGCTCGGCCGCGCGCAAGCGGGTGGCGCGCCGCTCCTGTTTCAGGCCTTCGCGCTCCAGGCCCTCGCGCAGACGCGCCGAGGTCGCATCGTCCAACGCCGCCAGTTCCAGCGCACGCGCCGCATCGGCGCTGCGCAGTTCGCCGGCGCCCCACAGCGGCGCCGAGGGATGGATGTCGAAGCGCTGCAGCCGCTCGGCCAACACCTCGGACCAGGGCTCCGGGCCGAACACGCTGCGGCTGCCGTCGAGCAGCCACACCTCGCCGTCCAGCGCGGCGTCCCAGTTGCCCGCCGCCACGCGCGCGGCCAGCACCCGGTTGAACAGTTCCGAACGGGCAGCCGACAACAGCAGCGAGCGCTGCTCGCGCCGGACCCTGCGCCCGTCGAACATCGCCAACGCGTTGCCGACGTTGCCGCCGTCGCGGCCGAAGCGCTGCTCGCCGAACCAGTTGGGGATGCCGCGCGCGCTGATCTGCGCCAGCCGCGCCTCGATCGCAGCGCGCTCGCCGCGCACCTCGCGCAACACCAGCACGAAGCCATTGCCGGCCAGCGCGCCGCGCGGCAGCTTGCGGTTGTGCCACTGCGCCTGCAGTACCTGCAGGTCCTCGCTGTGCAGCGCCTCCAGCGCCGGCGCCACGCGCTTGGGCAGGTGCACCGAGAAGCGCTGGGTGGTGACCGCGTGCCGGTCCTTCATGCCGGCATAGCCGATCGCCATGTCCGCCACGCCGGCCCATTGCGCCAGGCGGCGCGCGGCGAAGGCGGTGTTCATGCCGCGCTTGCGCACGGTCAGCAACAGGTGCTCGCCCTCGCCGCTGGGCTCGAACGCGGGCAGTTCGTCGACCTGAAAGTCTTCGGCGACGCTGCGCATGCGCGCCTGCAGCGGCGCGGCGCCGAACGCGCGCGGCAAGTCGCTCACAGCGCCACCAGCAGCACCGCCGCCTGCGCCGCGATGCCTTCGCCGCG
Organism: Xanthomonas sp. CFBP 8443; assembly: GCF_025666195.1. Lineage (NCBI taxonomy): Bacteria > Pseudomonadati > Pseudomonadota > Gammaproteobacteria > Lysobacterales > Lysobacteraceae > Xanthomonas > Xanthomonas sp. CFBP 8443. The sequence goes on along the minus strand of NZ_CP102592.1, from coordinate 2,207,561 downwards.
GCCGGTGAAGCCCAGCTTTTCGCTGGTGGTGGCCTTGACGCTGACGCGGTCGATGCCGACCTGCAGCAGCGCGGCCAGGCGTTCGCGCATCGCCAGCGCATGCGGGCCGACCTTCGGCCGCTCGCAGATCACGGTGACGTCGGCGTTGCCGAGCTGCCAGCCGCGCTCGCGCAGCAGCTGCTCGCAATGGCTCAGGAACTGCGCGCTGTCGGCACCCTTCCAGCGCGCGTCCGACGGCGGGAAATGCTGGCCGATGTCGCCCAGCGCCAGCGCGCCGAGCAGCGCGTCGCACAGCGCGTGGATCACCACGTCGCCGTCGCTGTGCGCGAGCACGCCGCGTTCGTGCGCCACGCGCACGCCGCCGAGCATCACGTGGTCGCCCTCGCCGAAGGCGTGCACGTCGTAGCCCTGGCCGATGCGGAAGGGGGGAAGCGCGGCGTTGTCGGCCATATCGATCCTATGTGTGAGTGCCGGCGACCGGTCGCATCGCCATCAGGCGCGACCGTTCAACGCGAGCACGAATGCCTGAAATTCGGCGGGCGGCGCAGACCCGGAACCGGAATCGTCCTGCGCGCCCCAGGCCGGGTTGAGCCAGTCGTCGTGCACCACGCTGGCGACGACATCGCGCAGCGCCACCGCTATGGGCGCGCGCGCGAACGGCAGGCGCCCATGCGAGGACGAGACCAGGCTGAAACGCAACTGCCGCACCTGGCGGTCGTGCCAGCAGTAAAAGGTCATCGCCGGTGCCGCGGCGTCGATCAATGCGGCATGCCGGCTGGCGGCGACCGCCTCCACGAAGCGCGTCACCGTCTCCGTGTCGATGCCTGCGTTCTGGTCCTCGCGCGGCGAGAACGCCCACAGGTTGGCCTGCGCCTCGCGCGCGATGTCCAGCGGGTCGCGCACGATCGCGTCGCATTCGGCCAGCTGCAGCCACGCATGGGCGACGGACACTTCGAACCTCATCACCCGTTCCGCTGGAACAACGCGAACTCGAAGCGCGCCAGATCCGCCGGGGTGGTGACCTTGAAATTGTCTTCGGCGCCCTCGACCAGCAGCGGCCGCAGGCCCAGCAACTCCATCGCCATCGCATCGTCGGTGACCTCGACCCCGGCCGCCGCGGCCTGTTCCAGCGCCCGGGTGAGCTGCAGGCGCCGGAACAGCTGCGGGGTCAGCGCGCGCCACAGCCGCTCGCGCGGCTCGGTGGCGTCGATGCCGCCATCGTCGCCGGCACGCTTGAGCGTGTCGCGCACCGGTGCGGCCAGGATCGCGCCGACCGGATCGCCGCGCCCGGTTTCCAGCAGCCGGTCCAGGTCGGCCAGCGCCAGGTTCGGCCGCGCCGCATCGTGCACCAGCACGAAATCGTCCGCCTTGACCGTCTCCGGCAAGGCCTCCAGCGCGGCCAGCACCGAATCGGCGCGACTGCTGCCGCCGACGCAGGTCAGCACCGGCTTGCCGGCCACATCGGTCCAGCCCGGCCAGTCGGCATCGTCGGCGCCCAACGCGACCATCGCCCCGGCCACCGCCGGATGCGCCAGCAAGGCCTGCAGCGCATACGCGATCAACGGCTGCCCGCCGGCCTGCAGATACTGTTTGGGCACGGGACTGCCGAAGCGGTTGCCGCGACCGGCGGCCGGCACCACGGCCCAGACCGTGGCCATCAGGGTTGTTCGCTCGGCGCAGCCGGCGCCTGCGCCGGCGCGCCGTCGGCGGCCGGCGCGGTCGGCACCGGCGCATCCTCGACCACGCGGTAGAACTTTTCGCCCGGTTTGATCATGCCCAGTTCGCTACGCGCGCGCTCCTCGATCGCCGCCTCGCCGTCCTTGAGGTCCTTGACCTCGGCGGCGAGTGCGGCATTGCGTTGCTGCAGGCCTTCGTTATCGCGCTTCTGGTGCTCGACCTGGCTTTCAAGCACCAGGACCTCGCCGGAATTGCCCGGACCGAACCAGAAACGGTACTGCAGCCACGCCAGCAGTCCGGCCAGCACCAGCAGCAGCCAGCGCCAGTTGCGCACGGCCTACCGCTTGAGCGAGACGAATGCGTCGCGCCCCGCGTAGCGCGCACCGCTGCCCAGCGCTTCCTCGATCCGCAGCAGCTGGTTGTACTTGGCCACGCGGTCGCTGCGGCACAGCGAGCCGGTCTTGATCTGGGTGGCGGTGGTGGCCACGGCGATGTCGGCGATGGTGGTGTCCTCGGTCTCGCCGGACCGGTGCGAGACGATCGCCGCGTAGCCGGCCTTGTCGGCCATCGCGATCGCTTCCAGGGTCTCGGTCAGGGTGCCGATCTGGTTGACCTTGATCAGGATCGCATTGGCGGTGCCGGATTCGATGCCCTGCCTGAAGATCTTCGGGTTGGTCACGAACAGGTCGTCGCCGACCAGCTGCACCTTGCTGCCGAGGCGGTCGGTCAGCAGCTTCCAGCCGGCCCAGTCGTCCTCGGCCAGGCCGTCCTCGATGCTGACGATCGGGTACTGCGCGGCCCAGTCGGCGAGGAAGTCGACGAACTGCTCGCTGGTCAGGCGCTTGCCCTCGCCCACCAGGTGGTACTTGCCGTTGTCGTAGAACTCGCTGGAAGCCACGTCCAGGCCCAGCAGCACGTCTTCGCCGGCGGTGTAGCCGGCCTTGCCGATCGCCTCGAGGATGGTATCCAGCGCTTCCACGTTGCTGCGGAAGTCCGGCGCGAAGCCGCCTTCGTCGCCGACCGCAGTGGACAGGCCATGGCCCTTCAGCACCGCTTTGAGCGCGTGGAAGATCTCGGTGCCGGCGCGCAGCGCCTCGGAGAACGAAGCGGCGCCGACCGGCAGCACCATGAATTCCTGGAAATCGACGTTGTTGTCGGCATGCGCGCCGCCGTTGATGATGTTCATCATCGGCACCGGCAGTGCCACGTTGGCGGTGTTGGCGCCGGCCAGGTACTGCCACAGCGCCTGCTTGCGCGAAGCCGCCACCGCGTGCGCGTTGGCCAGCGAGACGCCGAGCAGCGCGTTGGCGCCCAGGCGGCCCTTGTTCTCGGTGCCGTCGAGGTCGATCAGGCGCCGGTCCAAGCCCTGCTGGTCGGCCGCGTCGAAGCCCTGCAGCGCGTTGGCGATGGTGGTGTTGACGTTCTCCACCGCCTTGCGCACGCCCTTGCCCAGGTAACGGGTCTTGTCGCCGTCGCGCAGCTCGACCGCTTCCTTGGTGCCGGTGGACGCACCCGACGGCACCGCGGCGCGGCCCAGCGAGCCGTCGGCCAGCGTGACTTCCGCTTCGAGCGTGGGATTGCCGCGGGAATCGAGGATCTCGCGGGCGTGGATCTTGGCGATAGTGGTCATAGGTCCGATCGGTTACCAGTAAGGGGGAAAGTACACCGGAAACAAGCTGCCGGATTATCGCCGCACACCGTCCCATTGCCAAATCGCACGGGGCTGAGACGCGCGACGGGCCGGCCAATGCGCCGCTAGGCCGTCAAGCCCAGCAGCGACACGCCAAACAAAAGCGCCAACACCAGCAGCAGCGCGAGCGCGATGGCCGCTGCGGCAGGTTGGCGACGTAGCCAGAACGCCGCCGGGCTGGCGATGAGGCACGCCACGGTCAGCAGCGCGCCCACCACCAGCGTGACCAGCATCGGGATCCGCGTGGCCTGCATTGCATGGCTGCCGTCGCCCGGCATGCCGATGCTGGCGGCGACCAGGAACGCCATGACGGCCAGACAGGCCCAGGCACCGATCGACAGGGCCAACGCCATCCAGCCCCAGGGCCAATGGCGCCAGTGCCGGCGCTGCCGGCGCGACGCCGCCAGCGCCCATGGGTCGGACGTCATGCGAAGCGCGCGAACCCGTGCTTCTTGGTTACCGTGTCCAGTTCCATCAGCGTTTCGAGCAGCTCTTCCATACGGTCCAGCGGCCAGGCGTTGGGGCCGTCGGACAGGGCCTTGGACGGGTCCGGATGGGTCTCGGCGAACAGGCCGGAGATGCCCACCGCCACTGCGGCACGCGCCAGCACCGGCACGAATTCGCGCTGGCCGCCGGAGCTGCTGCCCTGCCCGCCCGGCAACTGCACCGAATGGGTGGCGTCGAACACCACCGGGCAACCGGTGTCGCGCATCACGCTGAGCGAGCGCATGTCGCTGACCAGGTTGTTGTAGCCGAAGCTGGCGCCGCGTTCGCAGACCATGATCTGCTCGTTGCCGGTCGACTTTGCCTTGTCCACCACCGGCTTCATGTCCCACGGCGCGAGGAACTGGCCCTTCTTGATGTTGACCGGCTTGCCGGCGGCGCAGACGTTCTTGATGAAGTCGGTCTGGCGCACCAGGAACGCCGGCGTCTGCAGCACGTCGACCACCGCAGCGACTTCGTTCATGGGGGTGTACTCGTGCACGTCGGTCAGCACCGGCACGCCGATCTGCCGCTTCACCGCATCCAGCACCTTCAGGCCTTCTTCCAGGCCCGGGCCGCGGAAGCTGGTGCCGGAGGTGCGGTTGGCCTTGTCGAAGCTCGACTTGAAGATGAAGTTGATCCCCAGCCTGCCGGTGATCTCCTTGAGCTTGCCGGCCACGTCCAACTGCAGCTGCATCGACTCGATCACGCACGGGCCGGCGATCAGGAACAGCGGCTGGTCAAGGCCGACTTCGAAGTCACACAGTTTCATCAGGTCACCTATTGGGTTGAGCCCCTCTCCCATTGGGAGAGGGGTTGGGGTGAGGGTGCGGGCGAAGCCTCGAGGAGTTCAGGCGCGCGAGGCTTCGCCCGTACCCTCATCCGGCGCTTCGCGCCACCTTCCCCCGAAAAGGGGGCCATGGTCCCGGAGGGAGAAGGGATCAATCAGGCGCGCGCTTCCTTCAACAGCTTGCCGCCGGCCTTGCGCTCGCGCGCGGCGCGCACGAAGCCGATGAACAGCGGGTGGCCGTCGCGCGGGGTGGACAGGAACTCCGGGTGCGCCTGGCAGGCCAGGAACCACGGGTGGGTCTCGCGCGGCAGCTCGACCATCTCCACCAGCGTGTCGTCCATCGACTTGGCCGAGACCACCAGGCCGGCGTCCTCCAACTGCGTGCGGTAGCGGTTGTTGAACTCGTAGCGGTGACGGTGGCGCTCGGACACCACGTCCTTGGCGTACAGCTCGCGCGCCAGCGTGCCCGGCTTGAGCCGCTGTTCCTGCAGGCCCAGGCGCATGGTGCCGCCGAGGTCGGACTTCTCGTCGCGCTTCTCGACGTCGCCGGTGGCGGTGCGCCACTCGGTGATCAGTCCGATCACCGGGTACGGCGACTGGCGGTCGTTCTCGGTGCTGTTGGCGCCGTCCAGGCCGGCGACATGGCGCGCATAGTCGACCACCGCGGCCTGCATGCCGTAGCAGATGCCGAAGTACGGCACGCCGTGCTCGCGCGCATAGCGCGAGGTCAGCACCTTGCCTTCGAAACCGCGGTCGCCGAAGCCGCCGGGGACCAGGATGCCGTCCACGTCGGCCAGCGCCGACAGGTCGCTGCCTTCCAGTTCCTGCGCCTCCAGCCACTTCAAGGTGACCTTGGTGCGCTGGCGCAGGCCGCCGTGCTTGAGCGCCTCGCCGACCGACTTGTACGCGTCCTGGTGGTCGACGTACTTGCCGACCACGGCGATGGTGACCTCGTCGAGCGGATGCTTGGTTGCGTCGACCACCGCTTCCCATTCGGACAGGTTGGCCGGGCCGACCTTGTCGCGCAGCTTGAACTGGTCGATGACGATCTCGTCCAGGCCCTGGCGGTGCAGTTCCAGCGGCATGCCGTAGAGCACGTCGATGTCGGCGGCGCTGATCACCGCGCGCTCGGAGACGTTGGTGAACAGCGCGATCTTGCGCCGCTCCGAATCCGGGATCGCCTTCTCCGAGCGGCACAGCAGCACATCGGGCTGGATGCCGATCGAGCGCAGTTCCTTGACCGAATGCTGGGTCGGCTTGGTCTTCAGTTCGCCGGCGGCGGCGATGTACGGCACCAGGGTGAGATGCATGAACATCGCCCGTTCCGCACCGCGCTCGGTGCGCACCTGGCGGATCGCCTCCAGGAACGGAAGCGATTCGATGTCGCCGACGGTGCCGCCGATCTCCACCAGGGCCACGTCGAAACCGGCGGTGGCTTCGTCGACGCAGCGGCGGATCTCGTCGGTGATGTGCGGGATCACCTGCACGGTGGCGCCGAGATAGTCGCCGCGGCGCTCCTTGCGGATCACGTTCTCGTAGATGCGGCCGGTGGTGACCGAATTCTTGCGCGACAGGCGGGTGCGCACGAAGCGCTCGTAGTGGCCCAGGTCCAGGTCGGTTTCGGCGCCGTCGTCGGTGACATACACCTCGCCGTGCTGGAACGGGCTCATCGTGCCCGGGTCGACGTTGATGTAGGGGTCCAGCTTCATCATCGTGACCGACAGGCCACGTGCTTCGAGGATGGACGCAAGCGAAGCGGCCGCGATGCCCTTGCCAAGCGAGGACACTACGCCGCCGGTAACGAAGATCAGGGGGGTCATGGCTCTAAGGCCTCCCGGAAAGCCATAGTTTAACGGGTGAAGCCGATTTGCCCAAGCGCTTTCGGACGAATCGACCGCACATAAAGAAAAACGCCCCGGCGGCAACCGGGGCGTCGCAAGGCAAAACAGGGCGCGCGATCAGGGCTTGCGCGCTTCCTCTTCTTCCTCTTTCTTCGGCGCGGCCGCGTCCTTGCCGGCCTTGTGCTCGGCCGCTGCGGCGGCGCGGCGCTTGGCCTTGGCGTCGGCTTCGGCCTTTTCCTTCGCGACCTGCGCCTCGTAGGCGGCAGCGCCGGAGGTGGCCGGATCGGGGCTCTGCGCCTGGGCCATCGCCACCGGGATTGCCACCGCGGCGGCGACCAGCGCGGCCAGGGTCAACAGCTTGCGAACGTTCATGGCGTACTCCTTGGGTGAGGCTGCAACGACAATGGGGATGCCGCCGCGGTTTTTCCAGAGCCAGGCTAGCCCATCGCCACGGCACCGGCCCTGAACACCGGCGACGTGCAAAAAACCGCCGCAGACCGCACACTTTCCGAATCTGCTTCGCGCCACCTGTTGAGACGCATGAATACCCGCTACAACGCCGCCGACATCGAAGTTCTCTCTGGCCTGGACCCGGTCAAGCGCCGGCCGGGCATGTACACCGACACCGCCCGCCCCAACCACCTGGCGCAGGAAGTCATCGACAATGCGGTGGACGAGGCGCTGGCCGGCCACGCCCGGCACATCGAGGTGACCCTGTTCAAGGACGGCAGCTGCGAAGTGTCCGACGACGGCCGCGGCATGCCGGTGGACATCCATCCGGAGGAGAAGATTTCCGGCGTCGAGCTGATCCTGACCCGGCTGCATGCGGGCGGCAAGTTCAACGACCGCAACTACACCTTCAGCGGCGGCCTGCACGGGGTCGGCGTCAGCGTGGTCAACGCGCTGTCGAAGAAGGTCGAGTTGTTCATCAAGCGCGACGGCAACGAATACCGGATGGAATTCGCCGACGGCTTCCCGGCGTCCAAGCTGGAGATCGTCGGCAGCGTCGGCAAGAAGAACACCGGCACGCGCCTGCGCTTCTGGGCCGACCCCAAGTATTTCGACACGCCCAAGTTCGCGGTGCGCGCGCTGCGCCACCTGCTGCGCGCCAAGGCGGTGCTGTGCCCCGGGCTGACCGTGAAGCTGCACGACGAGGCGACCGGCGAGCAGGACACCTGGTATTTCGAGGACGGCCTGCGCGATTACCTCAAGGGCGAGCTGTCCGAGCGCGAGCTGCTGCCGGCCGACCTGTTCGTCGGCAACCTGAAGAAGGACCGCGAGATCGTCGACTGGGCGGTGGCCTGGGTCGCCGACGGCGAGCTGGTGCAGGAAAGCTACGTCAACCTGATCCCGACCGCGCAGCACGGCACCCACGTCAACGGCCTGCGCAGCGGTTTCACCGACGCGCTGCGCGAGTTCTGCGACTTCCGCAACCTGCTGCCGCGCGGCGTCAAGCTGGCGCCGGAAGACGTGTGGGACCGCGTCACCTTCGTGCTGTCGCTGAAGATGACCGACCCGCAGTTCAGCGGCCAGACCAAGGAACGCCTGTCCTCGCGCCAGGCCGCCGGCTTCATCGAAGGCGCCGCGCACGATGCCTTCAGCCTGTGGCTGAACCAGAACGTGGAAACCGGCACGCGCATCGCGCAGATCGCGATCGACCGCGCCAGCGCGCGGCTGAAGACCGAAAAGCAGATCACCCGCAAGAAGGTCACCTCCGGCCCCGCCCTGCCCGGCAAGCTGGCCGACTGCATCAGCCAGGACCTGTCACGCACCGAGCTGTTCCTGGTGGAAGGCGACTCGGCCGGCGGCAGCGCCAAGCAGGCGCGCGACAAGGACTTCCAGGCGATCCTGCCGCTGCGCGGCAAGATCCTCAACACCTGGGAAGTGGCCTCCGGCAGCGTGCTGGCCTCCGAGGAAGTGCACAACCTGGCGATCGCGATCGGCTGCGATCCGGGCAAGGACGACATCAGCGGGCTGCGCTACGGCAAAGTGGTGATCCTGGCCGACGCCGACTCCGACGGGCTGCACATCGCCACCCTGCTGACCGCGCTGTTCCTGCGCCACTTCCCCGCGCTGGTCGATGCCGGCCACGTGTTCGTGGCGATGCCGCCGCTGTTCCGCGTGGACGTGGGCAAGCAGGTGTTCTACGCGTTGGACGAGGAAGAGAAGCGCTCGCTGCTGGAGAAGATCGCGCGCGAGAAGCTCAAGGGCCAGCTCAGCGTGACACGCTTCAAGGGACTGGGCGAAATGAACCCGCAGCAGTTGCGCGAATCGACCATCCATCCGGACACGCGGCGGCTGGTGCAGCTGACCGTCGACGCAGGCGACGAGACCGCATCGCTGATGGACATGCTGCTGGCCAAGAAGCGCGCCGGCGACCGCAAGCAGTGGCTGGAGAGCAAGGGCGACCTGGCGTCGCTGGAGGTCTGAGGCGTTTCGTCGGGATCGATGCTTCGGGATTCGGTGCGGTCGCCCGCTTCTTGCGACCCGCTGCTTGATCGCCGCTCGATGATCCGCGACCGCGATGCAATAGCGACAGGTATTGCATTGCGCGCCTGGCCTCATTGCAGTCGGGACTGAAGTCCCTCCCACAGTGCACCGGCTACACGACGAAGCACTGCAGGAGCGACTTCAGTCACACCATGCGCATGCCGAAAGGCGGTGCTGCTGCAATATCGGTTGAACCCATCCAGCCAACCGCATGCCGAGCCGCCCTTTGTGGAGCGACTCCAGTCGCGACGAGCGAGCGGTAACCGCCGCGTCCTACTACATGGCTTCGGGGCCGAAGCCCTCCCACGGCAGCCGACACGCGCCTTGCTGTCGGCGAAAACGCAATGGCCCCGCCGTTGCGCTTGCATGCATTGATCAGGCGCATCAGCTCGCATTGCCTGCGCACACGCAAAGAATGGCTCGCGCGCGGCATGCGCGTACGTGATCGCCGCGCAAAGCGGCCACGCTCGGCAACACCTCCGGCCTCAAAAAATTTCGCACAGGACTGTCCGCTTTTTTTCGCATGCGGCGTTGTTGATGGGGTGGCCCGCATTGCGCCGGCCGCATCAGGAATCAACCACGAAAAGGAAGCCATCATGGGCTACAGCTCCGACACCCCGGCGTTCGACGATCTCACCCAACTCGACGCCCTGCTCACCGACACCCGCGCCACCGACACCCGCAGCGTCTCCGACATCGACGAAGCGCGCGATGTCATCGCCACCTTCCGCGACACCGACGGCAGCGGTTCCTGGAATGGACTGGATCGCACCGAAGTGGCCGACCGCCTGCTCGACCTGGTCAACAACCCGCGCCTGATCCGCCAGGGCTATTTGAACCTGTGCGGGCCGGCGGCGCTGCTGGTGATGTGGGCCAGCCGCGATCCGCTGGGATTCGCCAACTTCGCCACCACGCTGTACGACGACGGCAGCGCCGACCTGGGCGATCTATCCATCGTGCCCAAGGACACGCTGCTGGCGCAGGATTACAGCAACCTTAGCACCAACACCTACGGCGCGGATTGGATGCTGCTCAGCGCGATCCGCAACACCGACCAGCCGTTCTGGCAGAGCAGTTGGGTCGGCGATCCGGAGCAGCAGCTGGCCGCACTGACCAGACCGGAAGAACTGGCAAGCTGGCTGCGCGCCACCGGCATCTATGCGCAGGTCAGCGACGAGGGCAACTGGGCCGCGCCGGCCGGTATCCCGCACGCCACCGGCATCGAGTTCCGCGAAGGCCGCGACGTGTCGCTGTTGATCAACACCAATCTGCTGCACGACGCCCGGCGCAGTGCGGCGTCGATCGACGAGCGGTTTCTGCTGAACCTGTTCCCCAACCACTACATCGTCGGGCTCAACAACATTACCGTGGCGGTGATGGACGGCCCGCAGAACGATGACGGCACGCTCAAGTTCCACAAGGACGACGTGCTGCTGTCGATCTGGTCGTGGGGCGAGAACAGCGTCGACCTGGCGGTGCCGCAGCAGTCGTTCGTCGACAACTACTACGGCGCGGTGATCGCCGATCTTCCGTGAACTCCAGGGCGGCGGGAACGCCGCCCATCTTCCTATCGCAAGGAGCACTTTCATGCCACTCGTCACTCCCGACGTCATGCTCAACTCGGTCATGGGCAAGGTCTACAACGTCCTCACCAACGGCGACGATACCGTCCCCAAATCCGAGGACAATTTCTTCAGCTGGGCCACGCCCGGCATTCCGCTGCAGCCCGAGGACGTGCGCTTCATGAAGCAGGGCCTAACCGGCGTGGTGCGCAAGGCCGCGCTGGAGGAAACGCGGACGGCCCAGCCCGATGGCAGCACCACCGCACCGGAAATGACCCCTGCACAACTTGAAGAGTACAAAGGCAGCGATGCAGGGCAACTGATCCTACAGGCAGAAAATTTCGCGCGTCTGGTCGACTTCGTGCCCGACTTGGCCGCCAACGTCAACAACCAGTTCGCCGCACTGAGCGTGATGAACAACGAAGGCACATTGTCCGAGCGCTACGACTACATCCTGCGCATGAGCCAGGTCATGCACAACGAGCTGCCGGATGACATCAAGAAGAAGATCGAGAAGTTCCGCGGCCTGCTGCAGACAACAACCAAGAAAAAGAACCTGATCGACGACAGCGAGGTCGAGGTCACCGAGCCAAGCCCGCTGGTCAAGGCCTACAACGAGAAGATGGTCGACTACATGAGCGCAGCGCTGGAATACAACAATCAGCGCATCGACGCCCTGGCTGCGTCCACGCAGCGCGCAGTGCAGAACTGGGCGATCAACGCCAACATCCTGCGCAACAAGGTCAAGGCGGCGATGTCCGACTGGGTGTCCAACGGCTACAAGAACGACTACGAGCAGATCGCCGCGTTCATCGACCAGGTGATGCAGCGCGACATGGCCCTGCTCAAGCAGCAGTACCGTGACGACCTGGAAAAGGCACGGTTGACCGGCGGCCCGTCCGGCAGCGACTTCTTCTACAGCTCGGTGGTGCCGGGCAACTTCATGGACAACGCCGGCTGGACCGAATTCGGCTTCAGCTCCGCCGATTACAACAACTCCAGCAACTCCAGCTATGCGATGCGCCGCTCCAGCACCAGCGCCGGCGGCGGGTTTCTGGGCATCTTTGCCGGCGGCGGCAAGGCCAGCAGCGCCAGCGGCGAAAGCCAGTCGCACGTGCAGTTCGATTCTGAGCACTTCAGCATGAAGTTCAGCATCGCGCAGATGCCGATCGTGCGGCCCTGGTTCAAGACCTCGTTCCTGATGAGCAAGAGCTGGCGCATGGACCAGAACAACCCCGAGGCCAAGGGCCAGTTCGCCTCCGACGGCGCGACCCCGGCCAAGGGCCTGCTGCCGGCCTACCCGACCTCGCTGATCCTGGTCCGCGACCTCACCTTGTGCTTCGCCAAGTCCTCCGGCTTCAGCGACATGGCCGAGTCCTGGCAGCGCTCCTCCGCCAGCGGCGGCGGCGTGTTCTCGTTCGGTCCGTTCCATATGGGCGGTTCGCACGGGCGCAGCTCGGCCAGCGGCGAGCGCTCCAGCCAGGGGCACTACGACCGCGAAAGCCAGACGATGAAGGTCGACGGCACCCAGATCATCGGCTTCAAGTGCCACGTGTTCCCGAAGTCGCCGGATCCGCTGCCCAGCATCACCGACTGGATCTGAGCGGCGCCGCGTCGCAGTGGCGGGCGGCCGAACGGCCGCCTGCCGCCTTGCGCACGCCCGATGTTCCCTTCTTCAAGGAATCGCCTGCAATGGACGCAGCCGCCCAACTGGCCTTGATGGCCAAGGCCGAACACGTATTCGGCAGCGACGACACCGACCTCAGCTTCCCGGTCACGCCGTTGGCGTTCGCGCCTGCGGCGCTGGACCTGCTCGGCGACGGCACGATGCAGCACCTGATCGAATTTTCGTTGCTGGCCAACCGTATCCCCGAAGGCCCTGCCTGGAGCGGCGACAGCCAGACGCTGCTGTGGGACATCTACGCGCAGGTGCTGCGCGAAGCCGAATTCGCCCAGTCCACCCGCAGCGCGCAGGAAGAGGCCGACTACCAGGCCGCATCGGCGGTGCTGTACCGGCAGGACGAGGACGGCCGGCGCCTGCCGACCGACGCCGCGCTCGCCTACCGCAGCTATCGCGATCGCTACCTGCTGCTGCAGCAGGACTACCTGGGGCAGCAGGCCACCGCCACCGCTGGCGACGCGGCGCAGGTGCAGGCCTGGCACGACCTGCAGCAGCCTGCCCTGCAACGCGGGCTGGACGATGCCATGGCCGACTGGGCGGCGCTGGGCTACCGCGATGCGGTCGAACAGGCGCAGGCCCAGGTCAGCGGGCTCGGCGCAAAATCACCGTGGCAGACGCTCAGCGAATGGAAAGGGCGCTGCAATCCCGACATGGACACGCTGACCCGCGCCAGCGACCAGTTGCAGGTGTACCCGACCAGCTATGCGCCCGGAAACGCACTGGAGGAAGGGTCCTGGCGCCGCTTCGAACTCAGCGGCGCGGAAATCGATGCGGCGCTGGCCGAGGCGCCGGCAGAGATGCGCGCACGACTGGGAGCCGGCGGCGACGCGGGCATCGCCTCACTGCGCTTCGAGTTCAGTTCGGCGGCGCTGATCCGCCCCTGGTTCAGCGCTGACGCCTTCGCGGCACGCTTCTGGCGCTTCGCCGATGCCAACCGGCAGCTCAGCGACGGCCAGTCTCCTGCGCAAGGCCTGTGCACCGCCTATCCGGTGGCCGTGGTGTTCGCGCGCGACATCCAGGTGCAGCGCAAGCCGAGCGCGCCGGCACCGACGGCGCCCAACGCCGCGCTGGGGTTCGACCCGATGCTGCTGCGGCAGCTGCGGTTGAGCCCGACCCGGATCGTCCGGCCGCGGCTGCTCCCGCGCGTGCCCGAGGGGCCGATCGGGATTCGCCGGCGGCCGGCGATCATGATTGCGCCGCGCGGCGCCCCGGAGATGGCGGCGCCGGCCGCCGCCACGACGCTGCGCATGCCGCTGCGCGCCGTCGCCGCATCGACGCTGCGGCCGCGCATCGCGATCGGGCGGCCGGCACCGGTCGCGGCGCAGCCGGTGGCCGCGCAGGCGACGTTGCGGCGCTTGCGCCTGGATGCGTATGCGCGCGACCTGCGCGTGGCCGAGGTCGCGCCCGTGGCTCCCACGGCGCCGGCCGTGCCCGCGCAGGCAGCGGCGCCACGCGACGACAGCATCTACATCCTGGCCTTCATCTGCCGGCCGCTGCCGCGCTGCCCGGATCCGGATCCGGCGCTGGCCTGGTAGACCCCATCGCGGCGCCGGCGCGCGGTGCCAGCGCGGTGCAGCCGTGATCCTGCAGTTCCTCCGCGCCGCCGCCGCCATCGCCCTGGTCCGCCTCCCCGGCCAGCAACAGGAACCCGGGGCGGCCGTCCCCGAAACGCGCCCCGACCACCGCCAGCGTCTGCCGCGCCATGGCCTGCGGCGTCGGCAGGCTGCCCGCCAGCAACGCCAACGGGCGCGCGTTGAGGTCCGCGCCGTCCAGGCGCATCGCGCGATAGACATGGCCATGCAGGCGCTGCGGCAACGGCGCCCAATCCGGCCCGATCCGCGCCTGCAGCGTGTCCAGCTGCGCGCGCACCTGCGGATCCAGGCAATCGATGTGCACGTGCAACTGGTCCTGCGAGCGCGCGACCGGCGCATTGATCGCCAGGCTGGCGTAGGTGCGCGGCAATGGCCGGCGCAGCACCCGCTCGACCCGCGACCGCGCCTGCCAGGCCAGCGCTAGCCAGTTCGGCGCGGTCGCGGCCCGCGCGCGCGGGTCTTCGATGCCGCTGACCGGCACGGTCGGGATCAACAGGTATTGAGAGGCGCCGCGCAGGTCCTTCATCAGCGCGTAGCGTTGTCCGCGTTGCGGATGCACCTCGCTGCATGGCGCCGGATCGCGGCCGGCGCGCGCGGCCGGCAGGCACTGCGTGTCCAGCAGCCGCCACAGGCGCTGGCGATCATGCGCATGCGGATCCTGTGCGGCCGGCGAGCCGGGCGACACGAGTGGCGCGGGCGGCGGCGTGGCGCAGCCGACCAGCAGCAACAGCGGCAACGCGGCCTGTGGCCACGAGCGAGCGGCGAACATGACGACCGACCGGGCAGCGCGAAGACGGCGGCGATTGTAGCCGGCGCCGATAACGCTTCGCGCCGAGGCCGGCACGCACGCCGGCGACCCGCCTCGACCATGCCTTTGTGCACATCCGCCAGCGCCTCGGCGCGGCCTAGCATGCCGGCTTCCCTTCTGCCGAGCGCCCACCGTGCCGACCCTGTCCAAGCCCCTGCTGGCCGCGCTGTTGCTGGCCGTTCTGCCGATGACCGCTGCACTGGCCGCCGATGCCGACAAGACGGACAAAACGGACAAGGCCGACAGCGCCGAACAGGCCAAGCCGGCCGCGCTGCCGGCCGATGCGAAGGTGCGCCAGGTCACCCGCGTCGACGGCAAGTCGCTCAGCTACACCGCCACGGTCGGCACGCTGCCGGTGAAGGACGCGCAGGGCAAGGTCGTCGCCGACGTGGTGTTCACCGCCTACACCGTGGACGGCAAGGACCGGCCGGTCACCTTCGCCTTGAACGGCGGCCCCGGCGCCGCGTCGGTCTACCTCAACCTGGGCGCGATCGGGCCGAAGGTGGTCGCCTTCGGCAGCGAGGGCGACAGCGCCTCGGCGCCGGCGACGCTGCACGACAACCCCGGCACCTGGCTGGATTTCACCGACCTGGTGTTCATCGACCCGGTCGGTACCGGCTTCAGCCGTTCGCGGATCGGCGACGAGGAGGCCAAGAAACAGTTCTACAACCCGCAGGCCGACGTCGAGTACCTGTCGCGCACGATCTACGACTGGCTGCTGAAGAACCAGCGCCTGCAGTCGCGCAAGTACCTGGTCGGCGAGAGCTACGGCGGTTTCCGCGGCCCGCGCATCACCCACTACCTGCAGACCCAGTTGGGCGTGGCGATGAACGGCGTGGTGCTGGTCTCGCCGTACCTCAACCCGACCCTGGACGACAACGGCGACGTGTCGCCGCTGGCGTGGATGCTGACCCTGCCCTCGATCGCCGCCGCGCACCTGGAGCGCGAGCAGCGACTGACCCCGGAAGCGATGCGCCAGGTGATCGACTACACCCGCGGCGACTACGTCACCGCGCTGCTGCGCGGGCGTTCGGACACGGCCGGCAGCGAGCGCATGGTGCAGCAGGTGGCGGCGATGACCGGGCTGGACCCGGTGTACGTGCGCCGCGCCGGCGGCCGCCTGGAAACCCAGGCCTACCTGCGCGAGGTGTTCCGCGACAAGGGCCAGCTCGGCAGCCGCTACGACTCCAACGTGACCGCGTTCGATCCGTTCCCGAACGCGCCGGAGCAGCGCGCCAACGATCCGCTGCTGGACAGCATCATCGCCCCGACCACCACCGCGATGGTCGACTTCGTGACCCGCGTGGTCGGCTGGAAGGTCGATGCGCGCTACCAGGCGCTGAACTACGGCGTGAACAAGCTGTGGGACTGGAACGACGAACTGCGCAAGGGTTCGGTGACCGAACTGCGCCAGGCGGTGGCGATCGACCCCAAGCTGCGGGTGCTGATCGTGCACGGCTGGAACGACCTGTCGTGCCCGTTCATGGGCTCGGTGCTGACCGTGGACCAGATGCCGGTGATGGGCAACGACCCGACCCGGGTGCAGGTCAAGAACTACCCCGGCGGCCACATGTTCTACAACCGCGCCGACAGCCAGCGCGCGTTGCGCGGGGATGTGCTGGCGATGTATCGCGCCAACTAGCCGGGATTCGGGATTGGGGATTCGGGATTGGCAAGAGCAAGGTTCCGGAGCACGCCAGACCCGCTTCTACGCATCCCTAATCCCGACTCCCCAATCCCTCACGTCCAACCAAACAGCGCAAACAATCGGAAAATCAAATACGCCACGCCGGCGGCCGCCGGAATCGTCAGGATCCAGGCCCAGACGATGCGCTCGATCACGCCGAAGCGCAGCGAGCGCGGGTTCTTGGCGAAGCCCACGCCCATGATCGCGGTGGAGATGCTGTGGGTGGTGGACACCGGCATGCCGAAGTGCGCGGCCAGGGTCAGGATCGTCGCCGAGCTGGTCTCCGCGGCGAAGCCGTGGATCGGGTGCAGCTTGACCATCTTGTGGCCCAGCGTCTTGATGATCTTCCAGCCGCCCGAGGCGGTGCCGGCGGCCATCACCACCGCGCAGGTCAGCACGATCCAGGTGGCGATGCCCTGGCCCTGGCTGGCGGCCGGGTGCAGGAACGCCAGCCACGCCGGCAGGTCGTCCAGCGCGCCGGTGCTCTGCGCGCCGACCAGGGTCATGGCGATGATGCCCATGGTCTTCTGCGCGTCGTTGTGGCCGTGCGCGTAGCCCATGTACGCGGCCGAGGCGATCTGCGCCTTGCCGAAGAAGGCGTTGACCCAGCGCGGCCGCGCCAGCCGGCCGATGCGCCCGCCGACCTTGGACAGGCCGGCGATCAGCGCCCACAGCAGCAGCATCACCGCGATGCCGAGCAGGAAGCCGGCGATCGGCGAGGTGATCATCGGCACGAACACCTTCCACAGCAGGCCCTTGTTCTTGGCCCAGTCGCCCACGTTCTGCGACCAGATCAGCGCGCCCCAGTTGTTGTGCGCCGCGCCCAGACCGGCGCCGCACAGGCCGCCGATCAAGGCGTGCGAGGACGAGGACGGCAGGCCCTTCCACCAGGTGATCAGGTTCCAGACGATGCCGCCGAGCAGCGCGCACAGGATCACCTGCGGGGTGACCGTCACCACGTCGGTGTTGAGCAGGCCCGAGGCGATGGTCATCGCCACCGCGGTGCCGGTCAGCGCGCCGACCAGGTTCATGCCGGCGGCCAGGGTCACCGCCCAGCCGGGGCTGAGCACCTTGGTCGCGACCACCGTGGCGATGGAGTTGGCGGTGTCGTGGAAGCCGTTGATGAACTCGAACACCAACGCGGCCAGGATCACGATCAGGACCAGCGTCAGCATCGTGCGCTCCTCGCGCCGGCGGCAGCGCCGAAGGCCGACGTCGCGGCGGCGGGCATGGCGGCACGGCCGCGCATGCAGCGGATCCGGACCGTACCCATTACGAGTTCTTCAGCACGATCTGGTAGACCACCACGCCGGCCTCGCGGCAGCGGTCGATGGCCTTCTCCAGGATCTCGAAGAACTCCTTGAGCAGGAACATCTGCAGGTTGTCCAGGCGCCCGGAATAGATGTCGCGGTACAGCTCCAGCATCAGCCGGTCGGCCTCGTTCTCCAGCGAGCGCAGCTTGTCGTTGAGCGCGCTCATCCGGTCCAGGTGCATGTTGCGCAGGTCGTGGACCATCTCCACCACCACCGCCGCGGCCTGCTCCAGCATCGCCGCGCGCGGGGCGAAATCGATGTGCTCCAGGTGCTGCACCGCCAGCGAATAGCGGTCGGCGAACTTCTCCACCTGCTTGGGGATCTTGTACAGCGCCGAGCCCAGCGCCTCGATGTCCTCGCGCTCGATCGGGGTCATGAAGCTGTCGACCAGCGCCTGGCCGATCTTGTCGGACGCGGCGCGCTCGCGCAGCCGCGCCAGCTTGAAGGCGTCCAGCGCCGGCTGCCGGTCCGAGGCCTGGCGCATCATCGAATGCAGTGCCTTGGTGCTGTCGTAGGCGGCCTGCGCCGCTTCGTCGAGCAGGGTGTAGAACTGCTTGCCGGAACCGAAGATGGTCTGCAACGAGAACATGAAACGCGCTTCCCGCCGTCGCGGGAGGGACGGCACCGGGGCGGAATTATGACTGTTTGCTGACAAAACGGGGTAATCCGGCGACCGGTGGCGTCGCGTCAGCGCGATGTGGACGCGGCGGCCGCCCGGGTTTGCTACCATGCCGCCGCGCCGTCGCTAGGCGCACCCTATGGACGACCACCCCAGCCCCCCTCCCCCGCGCCGCCTCGGCGCCCGTGTCCTCGCCTCCCTTGCCGCCAGGGAGCGCGCGCATGCTTGAACTGTTGATCGTGGCCGCCCTGGTGCTGCTGAACGGCTTCTTCGCGATGTCCGAGATGTCGCTGATGACCTCGCGCAAGAGCCGCCTGAAGCAGATGGCGCAGTCCAGCACGCGCTCGGCCAAGGCGCTGGCGCTGGCCGAGAACCCGGAAAACTTCCTGTCCACGGTGCAGATCGGCATCACCGCGATCGGCATCCTGACCGGCGTGTTCGGCGGCGAGGCCATCGGCGAGGCGATCGCGACCAAGCTGCAGTCGCTGTTCCCGGCGTTGTCGGCCACCTTCAGCCTGGTCGGCCAGCCGCAGCCCTACTCGGCGATGATCGGCAAGACCCTGGCGATCGTGCTAATCACCTTCCTGACGCTGATCTTCGGCGAACTGGTGCCTAAACGCCTGGCGCTGACGCGCTCGGAAGCCATCGCCGGATTCGTCGCGGTGCCGATGAGCTGGCTGGCCCTGATCGCCGCGCCGGCGGTGTGGGTGCTGTCGCGCTCGACCCGGCTGGTGCTGCGCGTGCTCGGCCTGGGCAACGAGCAGTCGGCGTCGGTGACCGAAGAGGAGATCCGCATGCTGGTGGCCGAAAGCCACGAAGCCGGCGTGATCGACACCCACGAGCGCGACATGATGAACCGGGTCATGCGCCTGGGCGACCGCACCGCCGACAGCCTGATGACGCCGCGCAACCGCATCGCCTGGCTCGACGCCAATGCCGAGGCCGAGCGCAATTTCCAGACCATGCGCGAGCACGAGTTCTCGCGCTACCCGGTGTACCGCGGCAGCGACCAGGACATCGCCGGCGTGCTGGAAGTGAAATCGCTGGTCACGCGCATGGACGGCAACGCCACCCAGCTGTTCCAGAGCCTGCGCGACGCCCTGTTCGTGTCCGAATCCACCCACGCGATGAAGCTGCTGGAGATCTTCCGCGAGGAACAGCAGTCGATGGCGCTGGTGGTGGACGAGTACGGCGAGATCCAGGGCCTGGTGACCATCAGCGACCTGATGGGCGCGGTGGTCGGGCGCCTGCAGTCGGTGGACAACGCCGACGAGGACGCGCTGGTGGTCACCCGCGCCGACGGCTCGCTGCTGATCGACGGCTCGCTGGCGATCGAGGATCTGCGCGAACTGCTCGGCGGCGCCGAGCTGCCCAACGCCGAGGAAGGCGACTACAACACCCTGGCCGGGCTGTGCATCTACTACTTCGGCCGCATCCCGCATGCCGGCGAGTTCTTCGACTGGGCCGGCTGGCGCATCGAGGTCGTCGACCTGGACGGCGCGCGCGTGGACAAGCTGCTGCTGAGCAAGCTGCAGGACGAGAACAGCGATGACATCACCGGGTGACACGCCCGGCGCGGAGGCCGCCGACGGCTACCGCGCCGAAGGCATCCGCACCCTGCTCGACACCTTCATCCTCGGCGATCCGGACGAGCAGCTGCGGCTGCGGGTGATCCTGGCCGACCTGCAGCAAAGCGCGTTCGGCATGTTCCTGTTCGTGGCGATCCTGCCGGCGTTCCTGCCGGTGCCGGGCCTGGCCGGCGGCATCAGCGGGCCGCTGGTGACGCTGATCGGCGTGCAGATGCTGATCGGCCTGCGCAAGCCCTGGCTGCCGCGCTTCATCGGCGAACGCGGCCCGCGCCGGCGCACCATGCAGCGCTTCGTCGGCCGCATCGCGCCCTGGCTGCGACGGCTGGACAAGCTGCTCAAGCCGCGCCTGCCGGTGCTGGTCGAGTCGCCGCCGGCCTGGGCCTTCAGCGGCCTGCTGCTGGTGGTGCTGGGGATCCTGCTGTCGCTGCCGATCCCGTTCACCAACTATGCCTTCGGCGCGATCCTGCTGCTGTTCTCGCTGGCCCTGCTGGAACGCGACGGCGGCCTGATGCTGGTGTCGTGGCTGGGCGGCATCGCGGTGGCGGTCGGCCTGGGCCTGGCCTCGGACCAGGTGGTGGATCTGACCCGCGAATGGATGCACAAGCTGTAGCCCGAGGCGCGCCGTCGTAGCGGCACGCACCGCTTCGTGACGACCTTGTAGGGTTTGCGCCTGCGTCGTTCGAGAGTCAGCTGAAGCGATTCGGATAGGCCGCGCCACGTTTGAACAGACACGGGCGGCGGCGCCATCGGTCACTCCGACATGCGCACCCTCGCGCTCGCTCCCGCACACGGTCCAGGCGCCGCATGGCCTGCCAAATCGCGTCAGCCAATGCGCGTACCCGCGGCGACGGCTCTCTCAGTCGGAACTCGGAGACTCTGCGAACACCTGCATCCGCGACGGCTGCGCAGCCCGGGCGCCGTGCGTGTCGCGCTGCAGATGTTCCAGATGCAGCGCGAGCTGCTGCAACGCGGCCTCCAGGCCGCAGCCGCGCGCTGCCGGCGGCTGGTAATCGGATTCCATGTGTCGCCCCCTGTCGCGATCCCCATCTGCGTGCCAGGACATGGCGCGCCGTCCGATCTGATCCCAGGCGCAAGCAAGACGAAGTGAAAACCGGCGACGTGGCGCGACTTGTCTACGCCGCGCGCCGCAGCGGCAGCCGCGCAGCCATGCCGGTCGCGAACGCGGCTGCGCGAGGCTGCGGTGTGGAACGATGCCTACGCGGCCGCGGCCTGGGCCCAGGCCGCGGCAGTGATTTCGAACGAGCGCAGCCGCGCCGCGTGGTCGTAGATGTTGGCGGTCAGCAGCAGTTCGTCGGGCCGGTGGCGGGCGACGAAGTCGGCCATGCCGCGCGCGACCTCGGCCGGGTCGCCGAGCACGGTGCAGGCCAGCGCGCGCTCCACGCCCAGCTTCTCGTGCGGCTGCCAGAACGCCTCGATGTCGTCGATCGGCGGCGGGATCAGGCCCGGGCGGCCGCGGCGCAGGTTGACGAAGCTCTGCTGCTGGGTGGTGAACAGGCGCCGCGCGGCGGCGCTGGAATCGGCGCCGACCACGTTCAGCGCCAGCACCGCGTACGGATCGCGCAGCCGTGCCGATGGGCGGAACTCGCGCCGGTAGACCGCCAGCGCTTCGTCCATCGCATCCGGGGCGAAGTGCGAGGCGAACGCGAACGGCAGCCCCAGCGTCGCCGCCAGGCGCGCGCTGAACAGGCTGGAGCCGAGCAGCCACACCGGCACCTCGATGCCGGCACCGGGCACCGCGCGCACCAGCTGGCCGGGTTCGGCCGGTTCGAAATAGCGCAGCAGCTCGGCGACGTCGTGCGGGAACTGGTCGGCGCTGTCGAAATAGCGGCGCAAGGCACGCGCCGTGGCCTGATCGGTGCCGGGCGCGCGGCCCAGGCCCAGGTCGATGCGTCCCGGATACAGCGAGGCCAGCGTGCCGAACTGCTCGGCCACCTGCAGCGGCGCGTGGTTGGGCAGCATGATGCCGCCGGCGCCGACCCGGATCCGGCGCGTGCCGCCGGCCACATGCCCGATCAACACCGCGGTGGCGGCGCTGGCGATGCCGGGCATGTTGTGGTGCTCGGCCAGCCAATAGCGGTGATAGCCCCATTGCTCGGCGTGCTGCGCCAGGTCCAGCATGTTGGCGAAGGCCTGGGTGGTGTCGCTGCCTTCGCAGACCGGGGCGAGATCGAGGACGGAGATCGGCATCATGGAGCGTGTTCCTGCAAGACGATTCGCCAGAACTGGGGGCGCTGGACGCCGATTGCAGCGGCTGGTGCCGGAACGCTGATTTGCGGTGGCGGCGTGGCTGCGCCGGGGTTTGCGTGCGGGCGTACCCTCACCCCAACCCCTCTCCCGGGGGGAGAGGGGCTCAAGCACGCGCTTCCCTTCTCCCACCGGGACCATGGCCCCCTTTTGGGGGAAGGTGCCCCGAAGGGGCGGATGAGGGTACGGGCGCCCCGCTATCTGTCGTCACTACGCGCGGACGCGCAACGGCAACGCCGACTGCACGGCCGCCTGGCTACGCTAGCCGCCTTCCCCCCTGCCGGTATCCGCCATGTCCCTGATCCCGCCGCCATCCGCCGCTCCCGCCCTGCCGCTGCGCGACCGCGTGGTGCTGGTCACCGGCGGCGCGCAGGGCATCGGCCGCGGCGTGGTGCAGGCGGTGCTCGGCGCCGGCGGCCGGGTCGCGTTCGGCGATCTGGACGCCGAGGCCGGCCGCGCCTGCCTGGCCGAACTGGACGCCGGCGAGCGCGCGCTGTTCCGGCGCCTGGACGTGGCCGCCGAGGCCGGCGTACGCCGCTTCGTCGACGCCGCGCTGGCGCGGTTCGGCCGCATCGACGGCCTGGTCAACAACGCCGGCATCGCCGATCCGCATACCGGTCCGCTGGAGCGCCTGTCGCTGCGCGAATGGAACCGGCGCCTCGGCGCCAGTCTGGGCGGCGCCTTCCTGTGCAGCAAGCATGCGCTGGCGCCACTGCGCGACAGCGAGGGCGGCGGCGCGATCGTCAACATCGCCTCGACCCGCGCCTCCCAGTCCGAACCCGACAGCGAGGCCTACGCGGCGGCGAAAGGCGGCCTGCTCGCCTTCACCCACGCGCTGGCGATCAGCGCCGGGCCGGCGGTGCGGGTCAACTGCATCAGCCCGGGCTGGATCGCCACCGACGCCTGGCGCAAGCCGAGCGCGCGGCGCAAGCCGGCGCTGTCGCGGCAGGACCATGCGCAGCACCCCGCCGGCCGCGTCGGCACGCCGCAGGACATCGGCGCGCTGGCGGTGTACCTGTTGTCGAACGCTGCCGGATTCGTCACCGGCCAGGACTTCGTGGTCGATGGCGGGATGACGCGCAAGATGCAGTACGCCTGACGGCGTCGGGATTGGGGATTGGGAATTGGGGATTCGTTAAAGCGGCTGCTGCCTGACCTGAGGGGCCGAGTGCGCCATCGCGCCACTGGCTTCCTGCTCCTGGAGAACACTACGGCTCGGAGCGCTGACCGGGCGCTTGCCAGGCCAGACCCGTTTTACGGGCTTCGTCGCTGAGGATTGGGGATTCGCTAGAGAGGATTCCTTTGAGGCGCTGATATGACGCGGCGACAACCCAGCTTGCAGAGCGCAAATTTTTGGTCAGTCGCGTGGCAGACCGCCTTTGCCAATCCCCAATCCCCAATCCCCAATCCCCAATCCCGACTCCCCAATCCCTGCCGCGGCAATCAATCGCTCACCGGCGCCGCGAAATCCACCAGCGGCTGCAGCTGCGGGTCCAGCGCCACGCGTTCGTCGAACACGAAGCAGCGGCCGTCGTAGCCCTCGCCGCCCACTTCCTCGAAGTAGCCGAGGATGCCGCCGTCCAGCTGCAGCACGTTGTCCATGCCGTCGGCGCGCATCCACAGCGCCGCCTTCTCGCAGCGGATGCCGCCGGTGCAGAAACTGACCACGGTGGCGTCGGCCAGTTCGGCGCGATGCGGCGCCAGCGCCTCGGGCAAGTCGGTGAACTTGACGATCGGCAGGGTCAGCGCGCCGGCGAAGCTGCCGTACGCCACTTCCTGCGCATTGCGCGTATCCAGCAGCACCACGCGGCGACCGGTGTCGTCGTGGCCCTGGCGCAGCCAGCGCTGCAGCGTGGCCGGCGCCACCGCCGGGGCGCGTTCGGCGGCCAGCGGCGAGGCGGCATCGCGGCGGAAGCTGATGATCTCCGGCTTGACCTTGGTCTTCAGCCGCGCGAACGGCTGCTGCGCGCTGCTGCTGGTCTTGACCCGCAGCGCGGCGAAACGCGGGTCGGCGCGCAGCTGCGCGTAGAACGCGTCGATCGCCTGCGGCTCGCCGGCCAGGAACAGGTTGATGCCCTCGCCCGCGACCAGGATGGTGCCGCGCAACCCGCCGGCCTGCGCCCGGTCCTGCAATTGCGCGGCGAGCGCGTCGGGATCGGCGATGGCGACGAAATGGTAGGCGGCGGTATTGGCGATCATCGGCGCATTTTAGCCTGCGGCGCACCGGCGAAGCCGCCGTCGCAAGTGCTCCAGGCCTCCGCGTTCGCGCGCGAGCGGGCAAGGAGAACGTGGGAACGATGTCGATGAGGCGCTGACCGACGGCCCCCCGCCGGACACGCGACCGTGCCCAGGATTGCCGTGCCCTATCTGATCGCGCGCCGGCCCTAGCCGCGCAACAGGAAGAACGGCAGCAGCACCAGCGAGGCGATCAGCAGCATGCCCAGCAGCGTGGCCAGCACGAACAGCGGGCGCCGCCGCCGCAGCGTCGCGAAGGTCTCGGCGCTGCCGTCGCGCAAGGCGGCGGCGCGCTCGGCGCGGGCGCGTTCGCCGCGCTGGGCCTGGTAGTCGGCCAGCAACGCCTTGGCCCGCGCCTGTTCGGCGTCCTCGCGCAGCCACACGCCGCCGGAAGAAATGCCGAAGGTGCCGGGACGCGTCTCGTAGTAGTCGATGCGCGCGGCATCCAGCAGCGCGCGCACGTCGGCGAGTTCGTCGTCGGGGACGTTGCGCAGGTTGAGCAGCAGTTTGGCCATGCGCCGATGATAGCCGCTGCGGCGATGCGCTACCCTTGCATGCCCTGTTCGCCATGGATGACCGCATGCGCCGTGTCCTGTTGCTGTTGAGCCTGTCGTTGCCGGTGTGGCTGCTGAGCGGCTGCACGCCGCCGGGTCCGCCGCCCGGCGGCAGCATCGCCGCGTTCCAGATGATCGACGAGCGCGTCGGCAGCGGCGCCGAGGCGCGGCCCGGCAGCCAGGTGACCGTGCACTACACCGGCTGGCTGTACGACGAGAACGCCAAGGACCAGCGCGGCGAGAAGTTCGACGCCTCCGCCGACCATGGCCAGCCCTTCAGCTTCGCGCTCGGCGGCGGCCAGGTGATCCGCGGCTGGGACGAAGGTGTGGCCGGCATGCGCGTGGGCGGCAAGCGCAAGTTGATGATTCCGTCCGACTACGGCTACGGCGCCAGCGGCGCCGGCGGGGTGATCCCGCCGAACGCCTCGCTGGTGTTCGAGGTCGAGCTGCTCGACGTCAAGCCGCGCTGAGCCGGCAACGCCGATGCCCGCCAGCAAGCTCGCCGCCGCCGTGCGCGGCCGCATCGCCATCGTCGGCGGTGGCCCGGCCGGGCTGATCGCCGCCGAGACCGCGCGCGCCGCCGGCGCCGAGGTCGACGTGTATGAGGGCAAGGGTTCGGTCGGGCGCAAGTTCCTGATCGCCGGCAAGGGCGGGCTCAACCTGACCCACTCCGATCCGTTCGCGCTGTTCGTCTCGCGCTACCGCGAGCGCGCCGCGCAGGTCGGCGCGTGGCTGGCCGACTTCGATGCCGACGCGCTGCGCGCCTGGGCGCAGGCGCAGGGCGTGGAGACCTACGTCGGCAGTTCCGGTCGCGTGTTCCCGCTGGACCGCAAGGCCGCGCCGCTGCTGCGCGGCTGGGTGCGGCGGCTGAAGGAGGCCGGGGTGCGCTTCCACGTGCAGCACCGCTGGCTGGGCTGGAACGGCGACGGCACGCTGCGCTTCGCCAGCGCCGAGGGCGAGCGCGCGGTCCACGCCGACGCCTGCGTGCTGGCGCTGGGCGGCGGCAGTTGGCCGCAACTGGGTTCCGACGGCGCCTGGCAGGACACGCTGCGCGCGCGCGGCGTCGAGGTCGCACCGCTGCAGCCGGCCAACTGCGGCTTCGATATCGACTGGAGCGCGCATTTCCGCGAACGTCATGCCGGCGCGCCGCTGAAGCCGGTGGTCGCGCACTGGCACGATGCACAGGGACGCGAACACGCCTTGCAGGGCGAGTGCGTGGTCGGCGAACACGGCATCGAAGGCAGCCTGGTCTATGCGCTGTCGGCGGACCTGCGCGAGGCCATCGCCGCGCATGGACCGACCACGTTGTGGCTAGACCTGGCGCCGGGCCGCGATCTGGCACGGCTGCAGGCCGAGCTGGGCAAGCCGCGCGGCGGGCGCAGCTTCGGCGAGCACCTGCGGCGCCAGGCCGGCATCGACGGGGTCAAGGCGGCGCTGCTGTTCGAGGTCCTCGGCAAGCAGGCCGGCGACGATCCGGCGCGCGCGGCGGCCACGCTGAAACGGCTGCCGCTGACCCTGCAGCGCCCGCGCCCGCTGGCCGAGGCGATCAGCAGCGCCGGCGGCGTGCGCCTGGAGGCGCTGGACCCGGCGCTGATGCTGCACGCTCTGCCCGGCACCTTCTGCGCCGGCGAGATGCTCGACTGGGAAGCGCCCACCGGCGGCTATCTGCTCAGCGCCTGTTTCGCCAGCGGGCTGCGCGCCGGGCGCGGGGCGGTGGCGTGGCTGGGGCGTGGATAGGGACTCGGGACTCGGGACTCGGAAAAGCTTGCGCTTTCGCGATGGGCTTGGAACGGTGCTATTGCGGTGCTTGAGCGGATATCGCGCTCAGTGGGTTCGCGCGCAATAACTGTTCTACCAGCGGAGATGCGCGAGCGAGTATGCCGTGCCATGCCGCGGTCGCCGTGCAGCGCGACCAGGCCATGCTGGCTGCAATAGCACCCGGCGCCTCATGCGCCTGATGCCGCTGCGCCAAACTTTTCCATGTACACACATTCCAGCGTGATTCCGCTGGGATGCGCGTAGCTGCCCTCGCGCACCACCACGTAGCCGTGCGCGCTGTAGAACGCGACCGCATTGAGCGCCGCCGCCATGTGGATGCGTGTTGCCGGTGGCAGCTTCGCTTCCAGCGCGCGCAGCAGGCGGCCTCCCAGGCCGGTGCCCTGCGCCTCTGGCGCGACGAATAGGCCGTCGATCTCGTTGCCGGCCAGGTCGGCGACGCCGAAACCGAACAGACGGCCGGCGCTGTCTTCGGCGAGGACGCCGGCGCCGCTGCCGAGCACTTGCTGGTAGTTCGCCGGCGCGGGCGCCGCCGCCCAGGCCTCGATCACTGCCGGCGGATAGTGCGAACGGCACACCTCGCGCACGCAGCGCGTGCGCAACGCCCACATCGCGTCGATGTCCGCCGGCGTCGCCGGCCGCAGCTGGAACGGCGGCGCCGGCGCGGTGTCGGCGCTCATCGCGACTTGCTCTCGCGCAGGCTGCGGATCCGCGCCGGCGGCTGGAACGAATCGCTGCGCGCGTCGGCCCAGTACTCCTGGAACACCGCGTGGTCGGGCACGCCGTCGCGCAGCAGCTCGCCCGGCTCCAGGTAGCGGTACAGCGACGCCAGCGAGCGGATCTCGACCTGCGAGATGCGGCGCAGGATGTGCTCCGGCCCCAGCTGCGACGGATCTTGCAGGCCGGCGGCGCTGAGCAGTTCGCGCAGCGCCTTCAGCGTATTGGCGTGGTAGTGCTGCACGCGCACCGCCTTGTCGGTCGGGTCCAAGTGCTTCCAGCGGCGCTGGTCCTGGGTGGCGATGCCGGTCGGGCAGCGGTCGCTGTGGCAGCTCAGCGACTGGATGCAGCCCAGCGCGAACATGAAGCCGCGCCCGGCGTTGCACCAGTCCGCGCCCAGCGCCAGGGTGCGCGCGATGTCGAACGCGCTGGTGATCTTGCCGGCCGCGCCGAGCTTGATCCGCTCGCGGACGTCCAGCCCGACCAGGGTGTTGTGCACCAGCAGCAACGCCTCGTGCATCGGCACGCCGACGTGGTCGATGAACTCGGCCGGCGCCGCGCCGGTGCCGCCCTCGGCACCATCGATCACGATGAAGTCCGGGTACAGCGCGCTTTCCTGCATCGCCTTGGCGATCGCGAACCACTCCCACGGATGCCCGATCGCCAGCTTGAACCCGGTCGGCTTGCCGCCGGACAGCTCGCGCAGCCGGGCCACGAACTGCAGCAGCTGCAGCGGCGTGGAGAACGCCGAATGCCGCGACGGCGACACGCAGTTCTGGCCCATCGCCACGCCGCGGGTGGCGGCGATCTCGGCGCTGACCTTGGCCGCCGGCAGCACTCCGCCATGGCCGGGCTTGGCGCCCTGCGACAGCTTGATCTCGATCATCTTGACCTGCGCCAGCGCGGCGTTGGCGACGAAGCGTTCCTCGCTGAAACGCCCGTCCGCGTCGCGGCAGCCGAAGTAGCCCGAGCCGATCTCCCACACCAGGTCGCCGCCGCATTCGCGGTGGTACGGCGAGATCGAGCCTTCGCCGGTGTCGTGGTAGAAGCCGCCGCGGCGCGCGCCTTCGTTGAGCGCGCGCACCGCGTTGGCCGACAGCGCGCCGAAGCTCATCGCCGAGATGTTGAACACGCTGGCCGAGTACGGCTGCGCGCAGCCGGCGCCGATGGTGATGCGGAAATCGTGGTCGGCGATCTCGCTGGTGGCCAGCGAGTGGTTGATCCACTCGTAGTCGGTGGCGTAGGCGCTGCGCAGGGTGCCGAACGGGACCACGTCCATCACGTTCTTGGCGCGCTGGTAGACCAGCGCGCGCTGCTGGCGCGAGAACGGCGCCTCCTCGATGTCGCTCTGCAGGAAATACTGGCGCATCTCCGGGCCCACCGATTCCAGCCCGTAGCGGAAATGCGCCAGGATCGGATAGTTGCGGCGCAGCGTGCTGCGGGTCTGCAGCAGGTCCCAGGTGCCGAGCAGCGCCAGGACCGCGAACGCGGCCACGCCCCAGCCCCACAGCGGCCAGATCGCGCACAGGGCGATGGACAGCGCCAGCAGCACGCAGCTGGCGACATAGGCTAGGTAGCGGTGCATCGCGTTCCTCGCGGAATTGTGAAGGCAGCGAGTGTAGGCGGTGCAGGCCGGCAATGGCGCTGGCGCGGCCTATGGTCCGCTTGGGCGGGGTACAGCTTGGCGGTGCACAGCGTCCGGCGCTGTCGGCTACAGCCGATCGTCCACCGCCTCGCGCGGCCACACCGATTTGACGTCGTAGACCACCAGGTTCGGCGTGCCCAGCGCGCGGATCTGCGCGGCGTCGAAACCGCGGTATTCGGCGTGCGCCACCGCCAGCACCACCGCGTCGTAACGGCCGGCGACCGGCGCCGGCGCCAGCTCCACCCCGCCGTGCTCGCGCGCCAGCTGCGGCTCGGCCCACGGGTCGCAGGCATCGACCCGCGCGCCGCTGGCGGCCAGCGCCTGCACCAGTTCCAGCGCGCGGCTGTTGCGCAGGTCCGGGCAGTTCTCCTTGAAGGTGACGCCGAGCACCAGGATCGTGGCCGCGGCCATGTCCACGCCCTTGTCCGCCAGCAGCGCCTGCACCCGCGCGGCGACATGCGCGCCGACCCGGTTGTTGACTTGGCGCGCGGTGTGGATCAGGTCCGGGTGGTAGCCCATGCTCTCGGACTTGTGCAGCAGGTAGTACGGATCCACGCCGATGCAGTGGCCGCCGACCAGGCCGGGGCGGAACGGCAGGAAGTTCCACTTGGTGCCGGCCGCCTCCAGCACGTCCTGGGTATCGATGCCGAGGCGGTCGAAGATCAGCGCCAGTTCGTTGACCAGGGCGATGTTGACGTCGCGCTGGATGTTCTCCACCACCTTCGCCGCCTCGGCCACGCGGATCGACGGCGCGCGCCAGGTGCCGGCGGTGATGATGCTCGCGTACAGCGCGTCGACCGCGTCGGCCGCCGCGGCGCTGGAGCCGGAGGTGATCTTGCGGATGTCGGCCAGGCGCCGCTGGCGGTCGCCCGGGTTGACCCGCTCCGGGCTGTAGCCGCAATGGAAGTCTTCGTTGAAACGCAGGCCCGAGCCCTGTTCCAGCAGCGGCACGCAGACCTCTTCGGTGGTGCCCGGATACACCGTGGATTCGTAGATCACCAGGTCGCCGCGCTTGAGCACGCCAGCGAGCAGTTCGCTGGCCTGGCGCAGCGGCTGCAGGTCCGGCTGCTCGTAGGCGTCGATCGGCGTCGGTACGGTGACGATGTAGACGTTGCGGTCGCGCAGCGCGGCCGCATCGTCGCTGTAGCGCAGGTGCACGCCGGCGCGCAGTTCGTCGGGTTCCATCTCCAGGGTCTGGTCGTGGCCGACACGCAGCTGCGCCACGCGCTGGGCGTCGATGTCGTAGCCGAGCGTGTCGTAGCGCGCGCCGAACGCCACCGCCAGCGGCAGGCCGACGTAGCCCAGGCCGATGACGGCGATGCGCAGCTGCGCGGGATCGAACGCGATATCGACGGGCATGCCGTTCCTTTCGGGGCGCCGCGGCGGCATGCGCCGACGATGCGGGTGGTTGCGGGAGTGCGGATGTCCGCAACGCGGACGCACGGCCATGGTAAGCGCCGCGGCAGCGCGCTCCAAGCGCCGCCGCCAGGCGGCGTCTTCACGTCCGGCGCGGCGTCGCGTGTCGCCCGGAATGTGACGCAGCGTCGCCGGCGCTGTCACGCCGTGCCAACGCGAGATGACCTGATCTTGACGTGGCCGGGTCTAGGGTGGCGAAGCGCCTCCGCGCAACTTAGCTCATCCCCAATTCAAAGCACCTCAATTACAGGAGAACTCGCCGTGAGCCATGCTCCATCCCTGCTCGTGGAT
This sequence comes from Xanthomonas sp. CFBP 8443, assembly GCF_025666195.1. Taxonomy (NCBI): domain Bacteria; kingdom Pseudomonadati; phylum Pseudomonadota; class Gammaproteobacteria; order Lysobacterales; family Lysobacteraceae; genus Xanthomonas; species Xanthomonas sp. CFBP 8443. Next base: position 2,176,840 of record NZ_CP102592.1, on the reverse strand, counting down.
GTCGAAGCCGAACTGGCGCATTGGAAGATGCTGCACGGTGAAGGCAAGCTGGGGCCGCAGTCCTTCAGCGAGCATGCGCGTCTGATCAAGATGGCGTGCGATGTGTTCCTGCAACTTCCGCGCGAATCCAACGAGGTGCGCATGCAGCGCCTGCGCCAGCGCTACGACGCCGAGCACCCGTGGCCGCGGATCGCCTGGAGCGACGCCGAGTCCTTCGTTCGCGCGTGCTGGGCCAGGCTGGACGGCACCGGCCAGCACGAACCCTACCCCGCGCCCGCGGGGAGCCCCGCCTGACCCTTCCGGAGACAGCGCATGTCGACCACGCGCAAGCAAGAGAACGCCCACAGTCACCAGCAGCAGAGCCACACGGCCGACAAGCTGCACAACGACGATGCGAAGTGGAAGGACCGGGACCAGCCGGACAGCGATCCGGAACGCAACCACGCCGACCCCGAGCACGACTACCCGCGCCCAGACGGCAGCGAATGATCGCGGTGGCCTTTGCCGCCGCACAGTGAAGGCGCACCCGTACCAGCCGGCGCCGCGACAGGCCGGCATACAGGCCGGACCAACCCGCTGACCCCGAAAGAACTCGCCCCGGTCGGTGCCGGTCCGCTGCAGACACGCCGACGCCGGCGCCGGCGGCTACCCTGTCGGACCACCTCCCGCGAACGCGGGAATGTCAGCGCAGGCTCGAACCGCGCACGATGCAGCGCCCGCTCAACACCACCTTGCGCATCGGCAGCGTCGGCGCATTCAGCCGCTCCAGCAGCAGCGACATCGCGGTGCGGCCCATCTCCTCCACCGGCTGCTCGATCACGGTGATGCCCGGCTCGACCAGCTCGGTCCAGCTCTCGTTGTCGAACCCGGCCAGCGCCAGTTCCTGCGGAATGCGCAGGCCGGCACCGCGCGCGGCCTTCAGCGCGCCCATCAGCAGCAGGCTGTTGCTGGCCACCAGCGCCTCCGGGCGTTCGGGCTGCGCCAGCCACGCCTGCACCTCGGCGGTCGCCGCCTCCGCGCTCGGCGCCACCTCGCGGTAGCTCGGCGCCAGGCCGTGCGCCTGCATCGCCGCCAGGTAGCCGTCGCGGCGCTCGGCGGCGGTGCTGCTGGTCTTGCCGAACAGCCCGCCGATGCGTTGGAACCCGCGCTCGGCCAGGTGCTCGATCAGCGCGCCCATCGCCGCGGCGTTGTCCAGCACCACGCTGTCGTGCACGCCGGCCTTGCCGGCGCGGTCGATCAGCACCACCGGGTAGTCGAAATTCAATTTCGGCAATTGGCTCTGGGTGGTGCGGGTCGGCGCGAAGATCAGGCCGCTGACCCGCTCTTCCTGCATCAGCTGCAGGTACAGCGCCTCGCGCTGCGGATCCTCGTCGGTGTTGCACAGGATCACGCGCATGCCGGCGCGGTAGGCCACATCCTCGACCGCGCGGATCGCCGCGGTGAAGAACGGGTTGCGGATGTCGGCCACGATCAGCCCGACGATCCCCGAATGCTGCGAACGCAGCCGCCGCGCCATCAGGTTGGGCCGATAGCCGGTCTCGCGCACCGCCGCCTCGACCCGCGCCCGCACGTCCTCGCTGACCGGGCCCTGGCCCAGCGCTCGCGACACCGTCGAGGTGGAGACGCCGGCCACCCGTGCCACGTCGTGGATGCTGACTGTCACTGGCAACGTTCCCGCAAAATTTCCACTCCCACTCCTTTCCTGGTGGCCGCATTCGATAGTAACACCGGCATTTCCCCGATAAATTGTGCAGTGCACATTGACTCAGGAGTGGGAACGTTCCCACACTCCACCCACTCGCCGCTCCCAGACCCGAAGGATGTCCCGCGTGACCCAGACGAATCCCCCCGTATTGGTCGCCAGCGAGCTGGTCCGCGTCAACGTCCAGGTCCGCGACAAGGCCGACGCCATCGCCCAGGCCGCGCAGCTGCTGGTCGCCGCCGGCTGCGTGCCGCCGGCCTACGCGGCCAGCATGCTGCGCCGCGAAGCCCTGGCCAACACCTTCCTCGGCCACGGCGTGGCGATCCCGCACTGCACCGGCGAGGACCGCCACCTGGTCCAGCGCGACGGCATCGCGGTGCTGCAGATCCGCGACGGCGTGGAATGGAATCCCGGCCAGACCACGCACCTGGTGGTCGCCATCGCCGCGCAGTCCGACACCCACATCACCCTGCTGCGGCGCCTGACCCGGCTGATCCAGGACCAGCCGCGGCTGGACGCGCTGTTCGCCAGCGACGACCCGCAGGCGATCGTGGCCGCGCTGAGCCAGGATCCGGCCACGGTCGCGAGCGGCGCCCCGGTCGCCGACCTGGCCGAGCGCTTCGACTGGACCGTGGCCTACCCCACCGGCCTGCATGCGCGCCCGGCCACGCGCTGGGTGGAGACTGCGCGCGGCTTCGCGGCGCGGATCCAGGTGCGTGCCGGCGCGCAGACCGGCGACGCCAAGAACCTGGTGTCGCTGCTGCAGTTGGGCCTGCATGCCGGCGACACGGTGACGATCTCGGCCGAAGGCCAGGATGCCGCCGCCGCGCTGGCGCGGCTGCGCAGCGTCATCGACGGCCTCACCGCGCAGGAGAAGGCCGACGCGCAGGCCGCGGCGCAGCGCCGTGCCGCCCCGGTCGCCGGCTGGACCCCGCCGCAGGCGCAACCGGCCATCGTCGGCATCGGCGCCAGCCCGGGCCTGGCGATCGGCGTGGTGCACAAGCTGGCCGGCAACGACGGCCCGGTGCCCGACGCGCCGGTGCCGCTCAGCGACGGCGGCGCGCTGCTGCACGACGCGCTGCTGCGCACCCGCCAGCAGCTGCAAGCGATCGAGGACGACACCCGGCGCCGGCTCGGCGCCGGCGACGCGGCGATCTTCCGCGCCCAGGCCGAGCTGCTCAACGACACCGATCTGATCACCCTGGCCTGCCAGCTGATGGTCGAAGGCCACGGCGTGGCCTGGTCCTGGCAGCAGTCGGTGGAGCGGCTCGCCAACAAGCTCTCGGCGCTGGGCAACGCGGTGCTGGCCGGGCGCGCCAGCGACCTGCGCGACGTCGGCCGCCGGGTGCTGACCCAGATCGATCCGAGCCTGGCCAGCGGCAGCCTGGAACACCTGCCCGACCGCCCCTGCATCCTGCTCGCCAGCGACCTGTCGCCGTCGGACACCGCACACCTGGACACCAGCCGCGTGCTCGGCCTGGCCACTGCGCTGGGCGGGCCGACCTCGCATACCGCGATCCTGTCGCGCACCCTGGGCCTGCCGGCGCTGGTCGCCGGCGGCGCCGACCTGATGGACCTGGAGGATGGCGCCACCGTCATCGTCGACGGCAACAGCGGCCGCCTGTACCTGGCGCCGTCGGAGGCCGATCTGGCTTCGGCGCGCGCCTACATCGACGAACAGCGCCAGCTGCGCGAGCGCGAGGCCGAGCAGCGCAATCAGCCGGCGCAGACCCAGGACGGCCACCGCGTGGAGATCGGCGCCAACGTCAACCTGCCCGAGCAGGTGCCGATGGCGCTGGCGCAGGGCGCCGAGAGCGTGGGCCTGATGCGTACCGAATTCCTGTTCCTGGAGCGCGGCAGCACGCCGAGCGAGGACGAGCAGTACGCCACTTACATGGCGATGGCCAAGGCGCTGGACGGCCGTTCGCTGATCGTGCGCGCGCTGGACATCGGCGGCGACAAGCAGGTCGCGCACCTGAACCTGCCGCGCGAGGACAACCCGTTCCTCGGCGTGCGCGGCGCGCGGCTGCTGCTGCGCCGCGCCGACCTGCTGCAACCGCAGCTGCGCGCGCTGTACCGCGCGGCCAGGGACGGCGCCAAGCTGGCGATCATGTTCCCGATGATCACCTCGGCGGCGGAGATCGTCGCGCTGCGCGCCGAGTGCGAGCGCCTGCGTGCGGAGCTGGACGCGCCGGAGGTGCCGCTGGGCATCATGATCGAAGTGCCGGCGGCGGCGATCCAGGCCGACGCGCTGGCGCGGCATGCCGACTTCTTCTCGATCGGCACCAACGACCTGACCCAGTACACGCTGGCGATCGACCGGCAGAACCCGGACCTGGCCGCCGAGGCCGACAGCCTGCACCCGGCGGTGCTGCGCCTGATCCGCACCACCGTCGAAGGCGCCGCCACGCACGGGCGCTGGGTCGGCGTGTGCGGCGGCCTGGCCGGCGATGCGTTCGGCGCGGCGCTGCTGACCGGACTGGGCGTGCACGAGCTGTCGATGACCCCGAACGACGTGCCGGCGGTGAAGGCGCGCCTGCGCGGCAGCCGCCTGGACGCGCTGCAGGCCTTGGCGCAGCGCGCGCTGGCGTGCGAGAGCGCAGCCGACGTGCGCGCCCTGGACGGAGCCGGCGCATGAGCGTGCAGGCGCTCAGCGTGACCCTGAATCCGGCGATCGACCTGACCGTGGCGATCGACCGGCTGCAGCCCGGCCAGGTGCATCGCGCCAGCAGTGCGCACGCCATCGCCGGCGGCAAGGGCATCAACGTCGCCGCCTGCCTGGCCGATGCCGGCATCGCCAGCGCCGCGCTCGGCGTGCTCGGCGCCGGCAACGCACACCTGTTCGAAACCCTGTTCGCCGCGCGCGGCATCGACGACCGCTGCCTGCGCGTGCCCGGCGATACCCGCACCAACCTCAAGCTGGTCGCCGCCGACAGCGGCGCCACCACCGACATCAACCTGCCCGGACTGCCGCTGGGCGCGGACGAGCTGCACGCGGTCGGCGCGCGCCTGGCCGAGCTGCTGCGCCCGGGCCTGCCGGTGGTGCTGACCGGCAGCCTGCCGGCCGGCTTGGCCGAGGACAGCTGGCGCACGCTGCAGGCCCAGGCGGCCGCGGCCGGCGCGCGGGTGCTGCTGGATACCAGCGGTACGCCGCTGCGCGCCGCGCTGGCCGCGCCGCGCGCGCAGCTGCCGTTCGCGATCAAGCCCAATCGCCACGAACTGGAAGACTGGGCGGGCACGCCGCTGCACAGCACCGCTGAGGTGCTGGCGGCCGCGCGCGCGCTGCTGGCCAGCGGCATCGCCCTGGTGGTGGTGTCGCTGGGCACCGACGGCGCGCTGTTCGTGCGCGGCGAGCAGGCGCTGCTGGCGCATCCGCCGCAGCTGGCCGGCGGCAGCAGCGTCGGCGCCGGCGATGCGATGGTCGCCGGGCTGGTCGCGGCGCTGCTCGCCGACGCCGACCTGGCGACCTGCGCGCGCCAGGCCACCGCCTTCGCCGTGGCGACGCTCGGCAGCGGCGCGGTGCGCCGGCTGCCGCGCGAACAGGTCGACGGCATCGCCGCCGCGGTGCGCATCGAGGCGCTGCAATGAACCCGACGCCGCACGCCATGTCCTCGAACTCCACGCCGTCGAATTCCACGCCGCCGCCTTCGCGCGCGGCGTCCCCCTGCGTCCATCGGGAGCAAGCATGAATCCTATCTTCGTGGTGATCGTCGCCGGCGAGCGCAGCACCGAAGCCGTCCTCGCCGCCGAAGCGCTGCGCCATGCGGCCAGTGCGCGCGGCGCGGTGCTGCACGCCGAGGTGCGCACGCCGCAGGGCGTGATCGCGCCGCTGGATTTGGCCGCGGCCGACACCAACGCTGCGCTGCTGCTGGTCGGCGATGGCGATGCCGATGCAGCACGCTTCGACGGCGCCGCGCCATTGCGCGCCAGCCTGGATGCGGTGCTCGACGATGCCGCCGGCGTGCTGGCGCCGCTGCTGGCCGCGGCCAGCGCCGCGCCGGCGGCGACCGCCAACACGGCCACGCAGACGGATGGTCCCAAGCGCATCGTCGCGGTCACCTCCTGCCCCACCGGCATCGCCCACACCTTCATGGCCGCCGAAGGCCTGCAGCAGGCGGCCAAGACCCTGGGCCACCGGATCCGGGTCGAGACGCAAGGCTCGGTCGGCGCACAGGACACGCTCAGCGACGCGGAAATCACCGAGGCAGACCTGGTGCTGATCGCCGCCGACCGCGAGGTGGACCTGTCCCGCTTCGGCGGCAAGCGCCTGTTCAAGAGCGGCACCAAGCCGGCGATCAACGACGGCCCGGCACTGATCCGCAAGGCCCTGGCCGAGGCCGGCGTGCACGCGACCAGCGGCACCGGCGCCACGCCGGCGAACAGCGAGCGCGGCCGCTCGGCCGGCCCGTACAAGCACCTGATGACTGGCGTGTCGTTCATGCTGCCGTTCGTCACCGCCGGCGGCCTGCTGATCGCGCTGGCGTTCGCGCTGGGCGGCATCTACGCCTTCGACGACGCGCACAAGGGCACGCTGGCCTGGTCGCTGTTCCAGATCGGCGCCAAGGCCGGCTTCACCCTGATGGTGCCGGCGCTGGCCGGCTACATCGCCTACTCCATCGCCGACCGCCCCGGCATCGCCCCCGGCATGATCGGCGGCATGGTCGCGGCCAACCTCGGCGCCGGCTTCATCGGCGGCATCTTCGCCGGCTTCATCGCCGGCTACGGCGTGGCCGCGCTGAACCGCGCGATCAAGCTGCCGCGCACGCTGGAAGGACTCAAGCCGGTGCTGATCCTGCCGGTGCTGGGCACCTTGCTGGTCGGCCTGACCATGCTGTACGTGGTCGGCCAGCCGGTCGCCGAAGCGCTGGCCTGGCTCACCGACTGGCTGCGCGGCATGCAGGGCAGCAGCGCGGTGCTGCTGGGCCTGCTGCTGGGCGCGATGATGGCCTTCGACATGGGCGGACCGGTCAACAAGGCCGCCTACGCGTTCTCCACCGGCCTGATCGCCAGCCAGGTGTACACGCCGATGGCCGCGGCGATGGTCGCCGGCATGACCCCGCCGCTGGGCATCGCGCTGGCGACCTGGGTGTTCCGCAACCGCTTCACCCGCGAGGAACGCGGCACCAGCGCCGCCACCGGCGTGCTCGGCCTGGCCTTCGTCACCGAAGGTGCGATCCCGTATGCGGCGCGCGACCCGCTGCGCACCATCCCGGCGCTGATGCTGGGTTCGGCGCTGGCCGGCGCGATCTCGATGGCCGCCGGCGCCGAACTGAAGGTGCCGCACGGCGGCGTGTTCGTGCTGCCGATCCCCAACGCGGCGACCCATCTGGGCATGTACCTGATCGCCCTGCTCGCCGGCACCGTACTGACCGCGCTGGCGCTGCGCGTGCTGAAGAAGCCGGTCGCCGAATAAGCCCCGCGCCGGCGCGCCGCCGGGGGCGACTCCCCTCCCCCGTCGCCCACGGCGACGCGCCGGCCTCCCCATGCCCCCAGGAGTCTCCCCCATGTCCCTCTCCCTCACCCGGCGCCTGGCGCTCACCGCCCTGGCGCTCGCCGTCGCGCCGCTGGCCCATGCCCAGGACGGCAGCGACGCGTTCAAGCTCAAGCTCGCCTACACCGGCGAGGCCGCGGTCTCGCTGGACGGCGGCAAGGAACAGGGCAGCGCCTACGCCGGCCAGCTGATGTTCGGCACCGACGTCGACCTGCAGCGCTTGCTGGGCTGGAACGGCGCCACGCTGAAGGTCTACGCGATCAACCGCCACGGCACCAACCTGGCCAACAGCGACATCGGCAACAGCACCTCGGTGCAGGAAATCTACGGCGGCCAGGGCACGCGCCTGGCCAACTTCACCCTGCAGCAGAAACTGTTCGACGACCGCCTGGAACTGGAGGCCGGACGCAGCGTGGCCAACATCCACTTCCTCGGCTCGGAGCTGTGCGGCTATTTCCAGGGCAACTCGGCCTGCGGCAATCCGACCTACGTGTTCCGCACCAGCAACTTCACCTGGTGGCCGGTGTCCAGCTGGGCCGCGCACGCCAAGGCCTGGGTGACCCCGCAGGTGTACGTGCACGTCGGCGCCTACGAGGTCAACCCGACCCAGGCCGAGGACGGCGAGCACGGGCTGAACTGGAGCAGCCGCGACCGCACCGGGGTGATCGTGCCGTACGCGGTCGGCTACAAGACCGAGGCGGCCAGCGTGCGCTTGCCGGCCATGTACGAACTGGGCGGCTGGCAGGACAACTCCGACTACAGCGATCCGCTCAACGACCGCAACGGCAACCCGGCGCGGCTCAGCGGCCTGGACCATGCCACCGGCAACGGCCGCTCCGGCGCGTTCTTCCGCTTCGAGCAGCAGGTCACCCGCCCCGACCCGGACAGCGCGCGCGGGCTGGTGCTGTTCGGCTCGGTGCTCAAGGGCACCTCCGGGCAGCTGATCGAGGACCACTTCCTGGAGCTGGGCCTGGTCCAGCGCGGCACATTCGCCAGCCGCCCGCAGGACAACATCGCTTTCGTCGTCACGCAGCAGCACTACAGCGACGACGCGCTGGAAGACCTGCGCCTGGCGCGCGCCGCGGCCGGCGGCAGCGGCACCCCGCACAGCGCGCAGACCATGATGGAACTGAGCTACGGCATCCAGGTCACCCCGCAGTTGCGCATCGCGCCGAACCTGCACTACATCGTGCACCCGGACCAGTTCAACGAACCGGCACGCACCCGCGAACTGCCGAATGCGTTGGTGGCGGGGATGCGGGTGGATTGGGCGTTGTGAGTATTGTTCGGGACTGGGGACTCGGGACTCGGTGCAGGCGGCGGCTGTGTGAGCGCTGGCGGTAACCTCGTCGGCGTTTTTATCGATAGAGATGCAGCGGCCTGCAGTAGATGACGGGCCGCGCGGCCGAAGTCGGGAGTCAATCTCACCGCTGCCAATTCCGGTCCGAGCGCGCAGCAGCGGTACCGGCAATCCAGTTGATCCCTATCGACGGGTCGGAAGGTGGCGAGGCGAGGCGCGCCATGGCGACTGGAGCGGGCACGCGTTGACCCTTCGCCATGGTCCCGACCGTTGCTGGCCGACGACCCGTCCGCCGATTCCCACGTCGGCGGGATCGGCGATCCGCAGCACGGCAGCACGGTTGCAGGCGCGCAACCAGAACCCAACCTAAAACGCACGACGCCCCGGCATGCCGGGGCGTCGTGCGTTCCGTCCGTGTCACTCCGTTCGCATGCGCGCGCGCCGGTCCGTCGGCGCATGCGGGAACGAAATCAGGTGGCCGGCGAATCGAGATCCGTTCGATTCCGTGCAAGTGCGCATCCCTGGCGCGGGAGCGATGACGTTGCCGACACGCACAGGATGCCCGCCGTCGCGCGCCGGCGCGATCGGCCGACACCGCGCCGTGCTGTCAGAATTTCCCGACATGCGCCGACCGCCGATGAGGGCCTAGCGCTACGCGCTGCAAGTTGCCGCGCATAGCGCCATTGCAGCGGTCAGGCGCCGCAGGCAGGCGCGCGCCGCGGCGCGCTCCTTCCCGCCTCGTCCGGCGCCGGCCGCGCCGCACTGCCGCGCAACGGTCACCGGCACTAGATAAACGGAACCCATCGCGATCGCCTGGCCAGCGCCGATTACGACGGTTTTCCAACATCGCCGTTGCAAGCATCGCGGCATGCGCATTCTGGTTGCCGAAGACGACACGTCCATTGCCATCGCCCTGCGCGACTCGCTGGCCGAGTGCGGGCACGTGGTGGACCACGTCAACGATGGCGCCGCCGCCGAGCGCGCGCTCAGCGCCGAGTCCTACCACCTGTTGGTGCTGGACCTGGGCCTGCCGCGGCGCGACGGCCTGCAGGTGCTGCAGCGCGTGCGCGAACGCCGCGACGAGGTCGCGGTGCTGGTGGTGACCGCGCGCGACGGCGTGGAGGACAGGATCCGCGCCCTCGACCAGGGCGCCGACGACTACCTGATCAAGCCGTTCGAACTGTCCGAGTTTTTGGCCCGCACCCGCGCCCTGCTGCGTCGGCGCAGCAGCGGCGGCATCCCGGAAATGGCCCTGGGCCAACTGCGGATCAACCTGGCCGGGCGCCGGGTGTGGCTGCAGGACCAGCCGCTGGAGCTGACCGCGCGCGAGTTCGCGCTGCTGGAGACGCTGCTGCTGCGCAGCGGGCGCGTGGTCAGCCGCGGCCAGCTCACCGATGCGCTGTGCGACTGGCAGCACGAGATCACCGACAACGGCCTGGACATCTCCATGCACCGCCTGCGCCGCAAGCTGCACGGCTCCGGGGTCGGCATCCGCACCATCCGCGGCCTGGGCTACCTGCTGGAAGAATCCCGCGACGCCGACGCCGACGCCGCCCACGCCCCGCACGCGTCGTGAGCGCGGCCGCGGCAGCCGCGGCGGCGGGCGCGGTTCCCGCCCATCCCAGCCTGCGCCGGCGCCTGCTGGCGTTCCTGCTGATCCCGACCCTGCTGCTGATGCTGGTGGTCTCGGCGCTGTTCTACCTGCTGATGCTCACCTACTCCAACCACGTCCACGACATGGACCTGAAGGAGGACACGCTGGGCCTGGCCAAGGCGGTCAACGACGCCGGCGCCAGCCTGCCGCTGCCGCTGCAGGCGCGGCGCCTGCTCGAATACAGCAGCGACGGCCGGGTGTTCTTCGAGGTGCGCAGCCGCGACCACGGCGTGATCAGCAACAGCGCGCAGCCGATCCCGGCGCATGCCGCCCCCGCCACGCTCGGCCGGGTCGCACTGCGCGACGAACGCATGGCCGACGGCACCCCCGTGCGCGTGGCCAGCCTGATCGTGCCGTCGGCGTGGGAGACCCGCGACCGGCTGACGATCTCGGTGGCCGAGACCCTGGACGACCGCCACCGCCGCGCGCGCGAGATCCTGATGCTGATGCTGCCGATCGAACTGCTGCTGACCTGCTCGTTGCTGGCGCTGGTCTGGCATGGCGTGCGCGTGGGCCTGCGCCTGCTGCAGCCGGCGGTGCGCCGGCTCGACGACAGCCAGCGCGATCTCAGCCCGGTGTCCGGCCCGGACATCCCGATCGAGGTGCTGCCGCTGACCCAGGCCATCGACGGCCTGCTCGGCCGGCTCAAGCAGTTGATGGCCTTGCAGGAGCGCTTCGTCGCCGACGCCGCGCACCAGCTGCGCACGCCGCTGGCCGGACTCAGCATGCACGTGCAGCGCGCCCAGGCCAGCACCCGCGCGCAGGACACCGCGCAGGCGCTGCAGCACATCCGCCAACTGACCGACCGCGCGATCCGCAGTTCCACCCAGCTGCTGGCGCTGACCCGCGCGCAGGCGCCGCGCGAGAGCATCCGCCCGCTGCTGCCGCTGGACCTGGCCGTGTGGCTGCCGCAGGCGCTGGCCGAACGCATTCCCGACGCGCTGCTGGCCGGGGTCGACCTCGGCTACGACGACGCCGGCAGCGAACCGGCCTGGGTCGAGGCGGATGCCTGGTCGCTGCGCGAACTGCTCGACAACCTGCTCGACAACGCCTTCAAGCACGCCGCCGGCAGCATGGTCACGGTGAGCCTGCGGCGCATGCCGCGGCAGCTGCGACTGGCGATCGACGATGCCGGCCCGGGGCTGGACGACGCGCTGCTGCCGCGCCTGGGCGAACGCTTCTTCCGCGCCCCGGACGCGCCCGAAGGCGGCACCGGCCTGGGCCTGGCGATCGTCGCCAACATCGCCGCGCGCCACCACGCCACCCTGCGCTACCAGCGCTCGGCGCTGGGCGGCCTGCGCGTGGAACTGGACCTGCCGGGCAGTGCGGCGCCGCCGGCATGAGCCGGCGCAGTTGCACGACGCCGCCGACGGCAACGGCAACGGCAACGACCGAGCGTGGCCTGCGTGCTGGCGTTCCGGCAGCCGTCGGCGCTGCGCCTGGGCCAGCGCGTGCTGGGTGCGCTTCCGCAACCCGGCCGCGGCGCCACGCTGACCGGAAAGGCTGCTGAAACGCATCCGCGCCACGCTGCGCGCGATCCCCAGTCCCCCGCACCGTGACGCCATGATCCGATCCGCCGAATTCCACTTCCAGGGCGGCCGCCACGGCGTGCTGCTGATCCACGGCCTGACCGGCACTCCCAGCGAGATGCGCCTGCTCGGCAAGTGCCTGCACCGCGAGGGCTTCAGCGTGCACGGCGTGCAACTGGCCGGGCATTGCGGCGACGAGGACGACCTGCTCGCGACCGGCTGGCGCGACTGGTCCGCCAGCGTCGAACAGGCCGCGGCGCGGATGCGTCCGCAGGTGGACAAACTGTTCGTGGCCGGGCTGTCGATGGGTGCGCTGCTGGCGCTGCAACTGGCCGAAGAGCGGCCGGAGTGGATCGACGGCGTCGGCGTACTCGGCGCCACCTTCCGCTACGACGGCTGGAACATCCCGCGGCGCGCGCGGCTGGCGTTCCTGCTGCCGTGGTTCAAGCGGCTGGGCATCGGCCGCCGCCGCATGTTCCTGGAAGAACCGCCGTACGGCCTGCGCGACGAGCGCATCCGCGCGCAGATCAGCGGCGCGATGCTCGGCGGCGACAGCAGCGCCGCCGGCCTGCCCGGCAATCCGTGGCACGCGCTGGCCGAGATGCACCTGCTGTCGCGGCGGGTACGGCGCAACCTGGCCAAGGTGACCGCGCCGTGCCTGGTCGCGCACGCGGCCGAGGACGACATCGCGCATCTGCGCAACGCGCAGCTGGTGGTGGCCGGCGTGTCCGGGCCGGTGGAACTGCTGCTGCTGCACGACAGCTACCACATGATCACACTGGACCGCGAACGCCGCCTGCTCGGCGCGCGCCTGGCGCAGTTCTTCGCCGCGCAGGCCGCGGCGCCGCGCCAGGCCGCCTGATGGCGCTGCAGGCGCCGGCGGTCGGCGTGTGGCTGGCGACGGTGGCGCTGGACACGGTAGGCCAACTGGCCTTCAAGCACGTCGCCAGCGACCCGCTGGCGAGCGGCGCGGCGCGCTGGCGGCGCATGGCGCGGCAGCCGTGGCTGTGGCTGGGCATGGGCTGCTACGCGTTCGAATTCCTGGCCTGGACCGCGTTCCTGTCGCTGGTGCCGCTGGGTCGCGGCGTGCTGCTGGGCTCGATCAACATCGTGGCGATCATGCTCGCCGGGCGCTGGCTGTTCGGCGAACGGCTGGGACGCATGCAGGTGGCCGGGATCTGCCTGGTCAGCGCCGGCGTGGCCGTGGTCGGGCTCGGCACATGAGCCGGCCGCCGCTGCAGCGCTACGCCATCGGTTTCGCCCTGTTGCTGGGTTTCGACACCCTGGCCCAGATCGGCTTCAAGCTCGGCGGCGCGCACGCGTTGCCGCCGCAGGCCGAGTGGGCCTGGCTGCTGCGTCTGCTCGCCAGCCCCTGGCTGTACGCCGCGCTGCTGGGCTATGTCGGCGCGTTCTTCACCTGGATGAAACTGCTCGAGCACGCGCCGATCGGGCCGGCGTTCGCCGCCTCGCACCTGGAAGTGGTCAGCGTACTGCTGCTGTCGGCGTGGTGGTTCGGCGAACCGATCGGCATGGTGCAGGTGCTCGGCGCGGTGCTGATCGTGGCCGGCATCGCCTGCCTCGCGCTCGGCGAGCGCACCGCCCCGGCCGATGCGCACTGAGGTTCCGCCCACCGCCGGCCTGCCGCTGCGCTGGCGCGACCTGTGGCCGGCGCGCGCACCGCAACGGCTGGCCGCGCAACTCGGCCTGCCCGACGCGCTGCTGACCTGCTCCGGCACCGCCGCGCTGGTCGTCGCGCTGCGCACCCTGGCCGCGAGCAGCCGCCGCCGGCAGGTGCTGGTGGCCGCCTACACCTGTCCGCTGGTGGCGCTGGCGGTGGCCCACTGCGGCCTGCAGCTGGTGCTGTGCGATCTATTGCCCGATGCGATCGAACCGGACCCGGCGCAGCTGGCGCAGCGGTGCGGCAACGACACCCTGGCGATCGTCGCCACCCACCTGGGCGGCCGCCTGACCGACCTGGCCCCGCTGCGCGCCGCCGCCGCGGCCTGCGGCGCGATGCTGATCGAGGACGCCGCGCAGGCGCTGGGCGGCGTGCATGCCGATGGCACCCCGGCCGGCCTGGGCGGCGACATCGGCTTCTGCAGCCTGGCGGTGGGCAAGGGCCCGACCCTGTACGAAGGCGGCCTGCTGCTGTCGCGCCATGCACCGTTGCGGCGCAGCCTGGCCGCCACCGCAGCACGCCTGGGCCAGCCGGACTGGCGCCGGGAACTGCAGCGCAGCCTGCAGTTGCTGGGCTATGCCGCGCTGTACCGGCCGCGCGCCTTGCGCTGGGCCTACGGCATGCCGCTGCGCCGCGCGCTGCGCCGCGGCGACCGTGTGGCCGCGGCCGGCGACCAGTTCGATGCGGCGATCCCGCAACACGCGGTCGGCGCCTGGCGCGAAGCCGTCGGTGCGCGGGCCAGTGCGCGCTGGCCGGCGTTCCTGGCGCAGGCGCGCGCGCAGGGCCTGCGCCGCGCCGCGCGCCTGGCCGCGATCGCCGGGCTGCGCGTCGTCGCCGACAGCCCCGGTGCGCAGGGCAGCTGGCCGGCGCTGCTGGTGCTGCTGCCGGACGCGGCCGCACGCGAACGCGCGCTGGCGCGGCTGTGGCCGCGTGGGCTCGGCGTCGGCCTGCTGTTCGTGCACGCCCTGCCCGACTACGCCTACCTGCGCGACATCGTCGATGCCGCGCCGATGCCCAACGCGCGCGACTTCGCCGCGCGCTGCCTGAGCATCAGCAACAGCCCGTGGCTGGACGAAGATGGGTTCGAGGCGATCGTCGCTGTGCTGCGGCTGGTGTGTGCGGAGCGGATGGGCTGATGCAGCAAGAATGTCGCACCCTGCGCGATTCTGTAGGAGCGGCTTCAGCCGCGACAGGATCTATCGGTAAAGCCCGTCGCGGCTGAAGCCGCTCCTACAGGGCTCCGCTTTTGCGTAGACCAGCGTCGAGCATGCGCTACCGCGGCAACCCCGCCTCCGCCAGCGCCTCCAGCAGCCGCAGATTCACTTCGTGCTGCTGCGCCTGCCACGCCGGCAGCGCCTGCGGCGAAGGCGGCGGTTGCGCATCCAGCGCCGCCAGCCGCCGCTTCCACCATTGCGGATAGCGCGCTTCGGACACCTCGCCGGTGATGTCGCTGCCGAGCAGTTGCCCGTGCAGGTAAGCGATCGCGGTGAGCAGGTGCGGCACCCGCAGCTCGCCCTGGTCCCAGTTGGTGCGCGCGTCCTGCGGATCCAGCACGTCCTTGTCCAGCGACAGGTAGGTCGGCATCGGCGTACTGCGCAGGTGCTGCAGGAAGGCGTCGATCATCTCCATGCTCGAGCCGAAGCCGCGCACCGCGCGACCCAGTCCCAGCCGCCGCGCCCAGCCGACGTCGACGCCGCTGCACCAGTAGCGCAGCGTGCCGCGGTACAGCGGCCGCAGATGGTTCTCCCAGGCGTGCGCGGCGCCGACATCGCCCGAGGTGATGCCGACAACGTCCACTTGCGTCACCTGCGGCAGCGCCGCCACCCGCCACACCCACGAACCGCAATGCACCGCGAACGGGAAGCGCATGTTGTCCGGGTGGTTGTCGAACACCACCACCCGCAGCGGCGCCTGCGCCCGCCGCGCCAGCCGCGCGATCAGCGGCAGGCTCAGGTGGTGGAAATCGCCGCTGCCGAGCAGCACGGTGCCGTGCTGCGCCGGCAGCATGCCGTCGAGCGCAGTGCCGAAGCGGCGTAGCCGGCGCAACGAACAGGCGAAGCGCAGTCCGTCGCACCACGGCTGCAGCGGCAGCCGCAGCGCGCCCGGCAATGCGCCAAGCGATCCATCCAGGTCCAGCACCACCGGTGCGCTCATGTCATGGCGCCGCATCGTCGTCGGGCTCGGCGACAGCGACGGCGTCGGCTTCGAACAGCGGCCGCAGCCGCCGCAACGCGATGCGCAGCAGCGGATTGCGCAGGTACACCGCATGCCAGGTGTAGGTGAAGCTGGCGCCGAGTTGCGCCTTCACCTGCGGATCGGTCCAGCCGGCGACGTAGGCGCGCAGGCCATGGCGGCAGGCGTAGTCCAGGTTGTGCATCCAGCTCAGCGCGTACAGGTTGTGCGCGCGCGCGTCCGGATAGTGCAGGCCGATGTACTTGTCCAGCAGCCGCCCGGCGTGCACGTAGCACAGGTTCCAGCCGATCAACCGGCCCTGGTGCCGATAGGTGAATACCAGGCCGCCCGCGTCCGCATCGGTCAGCAGCGCATCGAAGAATGCGGCGGTCAGCAGGTCGAAGTGCACCTCGCTCTGCGCGTAGACCTGCAGGTACAGCGCATAGCACTGCGCGCGCAGCGCCGGATCGGCGAAGGCGGCGCCGGTCGGCAGCATCTGCACGTCCAGATCGGCGCGCGAGCGCAGCTTGCGGCGGATGTTGCGGCGGCGGCCGCGCGACAGCCGCGCCAGGTACTCGTCGGTGGAGGCGAAATCGATCGGCACCCAGGCCAGCGCCTGTCCGCGCAGCAGCACGTAGCCGCTGCGTTCGCAGGCCTGCAGGAACACGTGCGCCCAGGCGTTGTCGGTGGCGTCGAGCAGCGGCGAGCGCTGCGGGATGTCCTTGACGATCAGCAACGGCTGCCGTCGCCCCAGCTGCGCGCGCCACTGCCTGGGCAACTGCGCCGGATCGGCCGCACGCGGCAGCCAGGCGTATTCGCTGACGGTGCTGCCGACGAAGCTGGTGCGCGGCCGCAGCAGGCGCCGCCACAGCCGCTGCAGCGGCCAGCCGGCGACGCGCGCGCGCAACGCGGGGTCGGCGGTGGTGAGCAGGTCGAACTCGGCCTCGAACGCCGGCACGCCATGCTCCAGCGCGCGCGCCACGAAGGCCTGCGGCGGATGGGCCAGGAACTGCCGCAGCAGCGCCTGCGGTTCGAGTTGGCTTACGAAAGGCATCTGCAAGATTGGCCGGCTAGCGTGGAGGATGGACGCCGCAGCCATGGGCCGCGGCGTGCCTTCCACCGCCGGCACGCGCCGCACGGTGGCCTTTCATTTCGCGGAGGACTGCCATGACCCCGTCTATCGAGACCCAGATCCACAGCATCGTCGCCAATCACGCGGAGATCGATCCCGCCGGCCTGACCGCGGGCACCAAGCTGCAGGACCTGGGTGTGGATTCGCTGGAGGCGATCGAGATCCTGTTCGACATCGAAGAGCACTTCGACATCACCTTCCCGCAGCGCGACCCGAACCTGGACGACGGCTCGCTGGGCAAGCTGAGCGAGGCGGTGCGGCAGGCGCTGGCCGCCAAGGCCGCCGCCGCGTCGCTCGCCGCGGCGCACTGAGCCGGCATGGCGCGCTCGGCGCAGGGACGTCGCGTCGTCGTCACCGGGATGGGCGCGGTCAGCGCGCTCGGCCTGGGCGCCCATGCGCTGTGGCGCGGCATGTGCGAGGGCCGCAGCGGCATCGCCGCGCTGGCATCGCCCGATCCGCAGTCCGCGCTGAAGATGCGCGTGGCCGCCGCCGTGCCCGGTTTCGCGCCGCAAGCGGCGCAGCTGGGCGGCATCGCGCCGGGCCAGCTGGACCGCATGACGCAGATGGCGCTGGTCGCGGCCTGCGAGGCCATGGCCCAGTCCGGCCTGGCGCTGGACGGTGCAGGCGCCGCACGCGCGGCGGTGGTGATCGGCACCGGCGTCGGCGCCGAACTCAGCCGCGACGAACAATCGCGGCGGCTGTACCGCGAGCAGACCGAACGCCTGCATCCGCTGACCATCGTGCGCAGCATGAACAACGCTCCGGTGAGCCAGATCAGCATCGCCTTCGGCCTGCGCGGCCCGGCCTTCGCCGTGTCCAGCGCCTGCGCCTCGGCCAACCACGCGCTGGCGCAGGCGGCGCTGCTGATCCGCCACGGCCTGGCCGATGTCGCCATCGCCGGCGGCAGCGAAGCCTGCCTGAGCCTGCCGCTGATCCGCGCCTGGGAGGCGATGCGGGTGGTCAGCGACGACACCTGCCGGCCGTTCTGCGCGCAACGCAGCGGCCTGGTGCTGGGCGAAGGCGCCGGCATCTTCGTGCTGGAAAGCGCCGCGCACGCGGCTGCGCGCGGCGCGGTGGCGCTGGCGGAACTGGCCGGCGTCGGCCTGGGCGCCGATGCGCACGACATCGTCGCGCCCAGTGCCGACGGCGCCGCCGCGGCGATGCGCCTGGCGCTGCAGGACGCGGGGCTGCAACCGCAGCAGATCGACTACATCAACGCCCACGGCACCGGCACCCTTGCCAACGATCGCGGTGAGACGCAGGCGATCCGCCAGGTATTCGGCGCGCACGCCGATGCGCTGGCGGTGAGTTCGACCAAGGCGGTGCATGGCCACGCGCTCGGCGCCGCCGGCGCGCTGGAGCTGGTCGCGGCGATCGGCGCGCTGCGCGAGCAGACGGTGCCGCCGACCGCGAACTTCCTCGATGCCGATCCGGAGTGCGACCTGGACTACGTGCCCAACCACGCCCGCGCGCAGGCGGTGCGCGCGGTGCTCAGCAATTCCTTCGCCTTCGGCGGACTCAACGCGGTACTGGCGCTGCGCGCGGCGGACTGACGCGCGCGCCGCGGCGAAGAACGGGAGGCAACGCGGCGCCAACGCGCTGTCTCCCGCCATCTCATGCCACCCGCTTGGCGCGGGTCAGCAACTGGTCCAGCAGCGACAGTCCCAGGTCGATCTCGTCATGGCTGATGTGCAGCGACGGCGCCAGCGTGATCACGTTCTTGTGGTAGCCGCCCACGTCCAGCACCAGGCCGATGCGCTTGCCGTTGTGGCGCAGCTCGCCCTCCAGGCCCATGTCCACCATCGTGTCGAGCAGCTTGCGGTTCGGGGTGAAGCCGTCCGCCTGGCAGATCTCCGCGCGCAGCGCCAGGCCCAGGCCGTCGACGTCGCCGATTTCCGGATGGCGCTTCCGCAGGTCGCGCAGGCCGTCGAGGAAATGCGCGCCCTTGGCCATGACCATGGTTTCGTAGTCGGTCTCGGCCAGCATGCGCATGGTCTCCAGGCCCACCGCGGTGCCGAGCGGGTTGGAGGCGAAGGTGGAATGGGTCGAACCCGGCGGGAACACGGTCGGGTTGATCAGTTCCTCGCGCGCCCAGATCCCGGCCAACGGATTGAGGCCGTTGGTCAGCGCCTTGCCGAACACCAGCACGTCCGGGGTCACCCCGAAGTGCTCGATCGCCCACAGCTTGCCGGTGCGGAAGAAACCCATCTGGATCTCGTCGACCACCAGCAGGATGCCGTACTTGTCCAGCACCCGCTTCAGGCCGGTGAAGAAGTTCGGCGGCGGAATCACGTAGCCGCCGGTGCCCTGGATCGGCTCGACATAGAACGCGGCGTACTCGCACTGCCCGGCCTTGGGATCCCACACGCCGTTGTACTCGGTCTCGAACAGGCGTTCGAATCTGGCCACGCACTGCTCGCCGTATTCCTCCTTGGAAATGCCCTTGGGGCCACGGAAGTGGTACGGGAATTCGATGAACTGGGCGCGGTCGAAATGGCCGAAGCGGCGCCGATAGCGGTACGAGGAGGTGATCGCCGAAGCACCGAGAGTGCGGCCGTGATAGCCGCCCTCGAACGCGAACACCAGGCTCTTGCCGCCGCTGGCGTTGCGCACCAGCTTCAGCGAGTCCTCCACCGCCTGCGCGCCGCCGACGTTGAAATGCACCCTGCCCTTGCGCCCCCACTTGCGCTGCGCGTCCTGGGCGATGGTCCTGGCCAGCTCGATCTTGGTCGGGTGCAGGTACTGGCTGGCGACCTGCGGCAGGCTGTCGATCTGTCGCTTCAGCGCGCCGTTCAAGCGCGGATTGGCGTAGCCGAAGTTGACCGCCGAATACCACATCTGCAGGTCCAGGTACGGCACCTCCTCGGTGTCGTACAGATAGCTGCCGTCGCAGTGCGCGAAGATCCGCGGCGGTTCGCTGTAGTGCACGGTGTCGCCGAACGAGCAGTATTCGGCCTCGTCGGCCAGCAGTTGCGCATCGCCGAGGGCGGCGTGGTAGGCGGGGCCGGTACGCAGCAGCGCGTCGGGATCCGGCGCCGCCGGCTGCGGGCTGGCGTGCTCTGGAGCGTCGAGCGTGTCGAGATCGCCGTGGAGCGGCGCGAGCGCCGTGGGGAGCGGAACATTCCGATTCATGAGGATCAGGCTCGTTGGGGAACGGGGAGAGGGAGGCGCGCGGCCGCCGCGGCGGGCGCGGCGAGCTCGTGCAGCAGCGCGATCGCATCGTCGAAGCCGCCGATCGCGTGGTGGGCGATGCCGCTGGCGCGGCAATGCCGCAGCAGGCCGTCCTTGGCGAACACCAGATCGGCCTTGCCGGCCACGCAGAAATCGGAGCGACCGTCGCCGATCAGCAGCGTGGAGCGCGCCGGTTGCTGTTGCGCCATGACCGCGCACTTGCAGGTGCCGCTGGCGCAGTCCGGCCGCGCGTGCGGCGAGGCCAAGCGCCAATGCCCGGCCTCGGTGCGCAGCAGGCGGTTGGCGACGATCGGCAGCTGGTGCAGGCCGTGCCGCGCCAGGATCCGCGCGATCGGATAGTCCAGGCCGTCGCTGACGATGCTCAGCGGCATGCCGAGATCGCGCGCCAGGTCGACGAAGCGCACGAACGCCGGATCGATGCGCACGTCGTCGAGCACGCGGTGCAGCGCGTCCACGTCGCCATCGAGCAGCGCCACCTGGCCGCTCATGCACGCGCGCGCGCCGATGCGCCCGGCCACCCAATCGTCCTCCAGCGCGCGCCAGCCGGGGCGGCCGAGGCGCTCGAGCAAGGTATCGGTCACGTCCTGCAGCGACACGGTGCCGTCGAAATCGCAAAGAATCTTCCACTGGACGCGCAAGGCGGCTCTCCGGCTCATTCGCGCAGAGCCTAGGTGGGCTGTCTTTCGGGTTCCTTTCGGCAAGATCCACGCCAATCGGGGACGTTCACCCGCGCCATGTAGCGCGGCGACGACGTGCGCGGTTCACAATTCGGACGCAATCAGGCAGGCTAGCGGCACCAGGCCCGGATGGCGAAACTGGTAGACGCATCGGACTTAAAATCCGCCGGGGGCGACCCCATGCCGGTTCGATTCCGGCTCCGGGCACCATCCGCGTTTCGGCATGAGCAGCCGCAAATGCAGGCGTGCGCAGCGCTCACACGCCGCAGTCGACGGCCATACAGGCCGCCGCGGCGCCACAAGCGCCAAACAAAAGCCCCGACGCCGCCGCCACGACGGAACCGGGGATGCCAGTCGGCAAACGGTGAACCTGTCGGCGCGCGGCGTTCAGATCGCCTTCGAATAGCGTGCCGGCTGGCGCAGGTAGCGGTCGAAGCACATCGCGATCAGGCGCAGCAGCGGGCGCCCGCGCGCGGTGGCCTGGATCACGCCGTCGCGGTATTCGGCCAGGCCGTCGGCGCACAGCGGCGCCAGCGCCTGCAGTTCGTCGTGGAAATAGCGGTCGAAGTCGATGCCATGGCGCTGCGCCAGCGCGACGACGTCGGCGCGACCCTGGCACATCAGCTGCTGGATCAGCTCCGCGCGCAGCGCATCGTCGGCGCTGAGCTGCAGGCCGCGCAGCACCGGGCTGTCGCCGGCATCCACCGCCGCCTCCCAGGCCGGCAGCTCTCGCTGGTTCTGGCTGTAGCTGTCGCCGATACGGCTGATCGCGCTGACCCCCAGCCCGAGCAGGTCGGTTTCGGCATGCGTGGTGTAGCCCATGAAATTGCGGTGCAACCCGCCCTGGCGCTGCGCGCGCGCCAGGGCTTCGTGCGGCAGCGCGAAATGGTCCATGCCGATGTACTGGTAACCGGCCGCCGACAGCATGCGCACCGCCAGCCCGAGCAAGGCCAGCTTCTGCTCGGCGTCGGGCAGGTCCGCATCGGCGATGCGCCGCTGCGCCTTGAACAGTTGCGGCATGTGCGCATAGCCGTACACCGCCAGGCGGTCCGGACGCGCCGCGATCACCGTCTCCAGGGTGCGCTCGAACCCGGCCAACGTCTGCCGCGGCAGGCCGTAGATCAGGTCCACGTTGACCGAACGCATGCCCTGCACGCGGCAGGCGCGCAGGATGTCCAGCGTTTCCTGCACACCCTGGCGGCGGTTGATCGCCTCCTGCACCAGCGGATCGAAGTCCTGGATGCCCAGGCTGGCGCGGTTGAAGCCCAGCGCGGCCAGCGCGGCGATGTCCTGCGGCGTCACCGTGCGCGGATCCAGTTCGATGGAGATGTCGCGGTCCGGCGCGTCGCTGAAACGGAACAGCCCGCGCAGGCCGCGCAGCAGTTCGCCCAGCAGTTCCGGTGCCAGGAAATTGGGCGTACCGCCGCCCAGGTGCAGCTGCACCACTTCGCGCTCGGTATCGAAGCACGCGGCCATCATCGCCGCCTCGCGCAGCACCCGCTGCACGTAGGCGCGGCCCTTGCCGGCGTCGCGGGTGATGACCCGGTTGCAGCCGCAGTAGAAGCACGGGTTGCGGCAGAACGGCACATGCACGTACAGCGACAGCGGCCGCGCCGGATCGCTGGCCTGCACCGCCGCGAACAGCTGCGTCGGGCCGAAGCCGGCCTGGAAATGCGGCGCGGTCGGATACGAGGTGTAGCGCGGGCCGGGACGGTCGTAGCGGCGCAGCAGCTCGGCGTCGAAGGTCCAGGCGGCGGCGGGATCGGGAGCGGTGAGGATGTCCATGGACACGAGCTTGCGCGCGGCGGCGGCGGGCCGCCTTGACTTGGATCAATCGGCCGGCGGCAACGACGTGACCGGCTCGAACGGCCGCCAGCTCATCTGGTGGCGGCGCCAGAAGGTGTCGGCGATGCGCGCGGCGATGTCGTCGGCCAGCACGCGCATCGGCGCGTTGTCCAACTCGGCGGTGGTGGCGCGGAACAGGCTCAGCCAGCGCTGGAACAGCGCCGCGCTGAGTTCGCGCATGGCCATGTGCTTGGGCATCGGCGCGCCGCGGAAGCGCCGCGTGCCGCGCAGCATCGCCGACCAGAAGTCGCTCAGCTGCAGCAGGTGCGCGTCCCAGTCCTCGATGTGCGCGGCGAACACCGCGGCCAGTTCCGGGTCGGCGCGCACGCGGCGGTAGAACGCGTCCACCAGCGCGGTCACTTCGTCCTCGCTGCACAAGTCCGGCCCGGGCAACGGCAAGGCGGCGATGGGGTCATGCATGGCGGCGTTCCTGTTCGATGCGTCCAGTATCCGCATCGGTGCCGGCCCGGCCTTGATCAGGATCAATGTCGCCACGCGCCGCGCTGCCTAGTCTGCGTGGGCGGCATGCGCCTGCGCCGCCGTCGACGGGGGATCGGCGGCGCGGCCGCGTGCGAGGCGCGCCGGTCCGCACGCGGCACCACCCCGGCGCATGCCGCACCTCTCCCTTCCGCCATGGAGTCCGCCCGCATGACCCCCAGCGACGATCCCCTGCTCGACCCGCTGTTCGATCCCGCCGCGCCGCGGCCGCTGGTGCAGCGGCTGGGCGTGGTGCTGTGGCCCAGCTTCCTGGTCGCCGGCGCGATGAGCGTGCTGTTCTTCGCCGTGGTCGATCCGCTGGCGCTGCGCGACATCAGTTTCCCGGGCCGCCAGCTGAGCCGCGAGTTCGGCTACACGCTGGGCTTCTTCATGTTCTGGCTGGCGACGCTGGCGTCGAGCGGGTTGACCGGATTCCTGTCGCGACCGGCGCCGCGCGCCGGCGGCGACGATGCCGAGGAGCCGTTGCCGTGAGCGGCACGCCTACGCCCCGCGCCATTCCATCGCGCACGATCGCCACGCCCGCCGTGGCCGCCGCCCACACCGTGGCACCGCTGCGCAACCGCTACACGCGCGCGCGCGGCGGCGTGCTGTGGCTGCTGTTCGCCGCGTTCTACCTGCTGCCATGGCTGCGCTGGGACGGCCGCCAGGCTTTGCAGCTCGACCTGCCGGCGCGGCGCCTGCAGTTGTTCGGCTGGACCCTGTGGCCGCACGACATCGGCTGGCTGCTGCTGGCGCTGCTCGCCGCGATCGCCGCGCTGGCGGTGACGACCACGCTGGCCGGACGGGTGTGGTGCGGCTTCGCCTGCCCGCAGACGGTCTGGAGCCAGGCCTTCGCCTGGCTGGAACGGCGCTTCGCCGCCTGGCCGGCGGCCGCGCGCCACGTGGTCTGGGCGGCGCTGGCGCTGTGGACCGGGATCAGCTTCGTCGGCTATTTCGCGCCGATCGCCGAGCTGGTCGCGCGCGTGCGCCCGTTCGCCTGGAGCGGCTGGGAAACCTTCTGGGTGCTGTTCTACGCCCTGGCCACCTGGGGCAACGCCGGTTTCCTGCGCAGCCAGGCGTGCCGC
Source organism: Xanthomonas sp. CFBP 8443 (assembly GCF_025666195.1). Lineage (NCBI taxonomy): Bacteria > Pseudomonadati > Pseudomonadota > Gammaproteobacteria > Lysobacterales > Lysobacteraceae > Xanthomonas > Xanthomonas sp. CFBP 8443. Next base: position 2,152,906 of record NZ_CP102592.1, on the reverse strand, counting down.
TACCTGTGCCCCTACGCGCGGCTGCAGCCGCTGCTGTGCGACCGCGACACGCCGCTGATCGGCTACGACGCACGGCGCGGCGAACCGCGCGGTGCGCGCGCCTGCGGCCAGGGCAGCGTGGCCCAGCGCGGGCGACGCCTGCTCGACGCCGGCACCGCCCGCGACTACGCGCTGCGCGCCGGCATCGCCCGGCTCGCCGGCCAGGACGGCCGGCGCAGCGAGGCACTGGCCGCCTACGCCGGCATCCTGCCCAAGTTCAGCGACGCCCAGCTCGGCGACTGCGTGGACTGCAGCGCCTGCATCGACGCCTGCCCGGCACGCATCGACCTGCGCAACGGCCCGCACTACGCCTGCACCGCCTGCGGCGCCTGCGTGGACGCCTGCGACCGCAGCATGGACCGCCACGGCTTCGCGCACGGCCTGCTGCGCGTCGCCAGCGCCAACGCGGTGGACCGCCAGCCGCGGCGCTGGCTGCGCCGGCCGCGCTTGCTGGCCGGGCTTGCGCTGTTGCTGGCGACGTCGCTGGCGTGGTTGTTCGCTGCGCACTGAGCGGCGCTGGCCCGTGCCTCCCTGCCCACGATGACGGCGCGACCTGGCGGGACCGCCTGTTGCCAGATGCCGCCGTGCCGCCGGTGTTTTCCGGGCGGCGATCTGCGCGCCGGATTTTTTGCCGGGGAGGCTGGCGCAACGCCGGCGGGGGCTGTAGAATGCCGGGCTCCCAAGCGGGAATAGCTCAGTTGGTAGAGCGCAACCTTGCCAAGGTTGAGGTCGCGAGTTCGAGTCTCGTTTCCCGCTCCAGATTCAGATAGAGCCCCGTCAGCGGGGCTTTGTTTTGTCGGACCGCCGTTGGCGGTTTCGGCTAGAATCCAGTCCACCGGCCTGGTGGCAGAGTGGTTATGCAGCGGACTGCAAATCCGCGTACGCCGGTTCAATTCCGACCCAGGCCTCCATCTGCAGTTCCGACGCCCGGTAGATCCACGATCTACCGGGCGTTTTGCGTTTGCGGACGATGCCTCGATCCTCTGCGGACGCTCGCATGCAGCATGCCGCGCCGAGTAGGGCCAGCCGCTCGAACTGCGCCACCGCTGTTTCGAGGGAGAGCAACTACTCCGCGACGCCAAGCGGACTGGAATATCGCCTGCAGCGTTCGCCCATCGAGGTAGAGGGGTGTGCGGTGCGCGACCGCGACGCGTGCTGGGCCTCCATGCCAGGTACGATTCCAGCGCCAGCCTGCGCCCGTCTAGCGTTTCGAACATCGGCTTGCCGCGCCACGGTCGACCACGTCGCACCCAGCCACGCCTGCCGCCTGCTAGTGCGGCGGCGCCCATTTCCACTTCAGCGGCGCGCCCAGGTCCAACGCGAACGCAACGTTCGGATACGCCGTGACCGCGTACGTCGATCGCCGCCGGCACCAGCCCCGCCGTGAAGAATTTCAAGCGTTGCCCGCGGCGGCGCGACGTGCACAACGTGCAGGCGAACCCTGCATGCGTTGCCACGCACACGACGCTGCGGTGACATGGCGATCACCCGCGCTGCGTATCGTGGACCGGCAATTGGCCACGGAGTTTTCGCATGTCCAGCGCACGCACCCTGCCCGTCTGGTCGCTCGGCAGCGACCCCACCGCGCACTTCGCGCCGACACCGCCGAGCGAGGCTCAGGACGTGATCGTCGTCGGCGCCGGCGTGGCCGGGCTGACCACCGCGTTGCTGTGCGCGCAGCGCGGACGCCACGTGCTGGTGATCGACCGCGGTGGCATCGGCCAGGGCGAGTCGCTGCGCACCACCGCGCACCTGGCCTCGGCGCTGGACGACCGCTACTACGCGCTGGCCGACCTGCACGGCGAGCACGGCGCGCGCATGGCCGCCGCCAGCCACGCCGAGGCGATCGACTGGATCGAGGATTTCGTCGCCGCCAGCGCCGACCGCTGCGGGTTCCGCCGCGTGCCCGGCTACCTGTTCGCGCACGACGGCGACCCCGAGCGCCTGCGCAAGGAAGCCGACGCCGCGGCCGCCGCGGGGCTGGGCACCGAATTTCTCGACGGCGGCATTCCCGGCCTGCCGCAGCTCGGCGCCGCGGTCCGCTTCGACGACCAGGCGCGCATCGACATGGGCCGCTTCCTGGACGCGCTGGCCGCCGCGGCGCACGCCCAGGGCGTGCGCTTCTGCCTGGGCGAGGCGACCGCGGTGGACGGCGGCGCGCAGACCCGGGTCACGCTGGCGTCGGGCCAGGTGCTGCACGCCAACACCACGGTGATCGCCAGCAACGTGCCGTTCCACGAGCGCGTGGCGATCCACACCAAGCAGGCGCCGTACCGCAGCTATGTCGTGGCCGGGCCGATCGCCGCCGATGCGCTGCCGGACGCGCTGATCTGGGACGATGGCGACCCGTACCACTACGTGCGCCTGACCGAGGACCGCGAGCACGGCGGCATGCTCGCCATCATCGGCGGCGAGGACCACAAGACCGGGCAGAGCGACGACCCGCAGGCCTATGTGCGCCTGCAGCACTGGACCGACACGCTGCTGCCCGGTGTCACCCGCTACACGCATGGCTGGTCCGGGCAGATCCTGGAACCGAGCGACGGACTGGCCTACATCGGCGCCGATCCGGGCGGCGAGGACAACGTATATGTCGTCACCGGCGATTCCGGCAACGGCGTCACCCACGGCGTCGTCGCCGGGCTGCTGCTCTCCGATCTGCTCGAAGGCCGCGACAATCCCTGGCACGCGCTTTACGACCCGCGCCGCAAATCGCTGCGCGGCGGCAGCGAATGGCTGCGCGAGAACGCCAACGTCGCCGTGCAGTACCGTGACTGGATCGCCCCCGGCCAGGCCTCCGGCGTGGCCGAACTGGCCCGCGGCGAAGGCGCGGTGCTGCGTCGCGGCCTGCACCGGGTCGCGGTGTACCGCAACGGCGAAGGCGCGCTGCATGCGTTCAACGCGCGTTGCCCGCACATGGGCTGTGCGGTGCGCTGGAGCCCGCAGGAGAAGTCGTGGGACTGCCCCTGCCATGGCTCGCGTTTCGCCGCCGACAGCGGCGCGGTGCTCAACGGTCCAGCCAGCACCGCGCTGGCGCCGTTCCCCTGGCCGCAGGACGAATGAGCCGCGCGCGCTCAGCGCCGCGGCGCGCGCCGGCTGCCGGTGTGCAGCAGCCAGTGCGCCGCGGCCAGCCCGGCGGCGAAGGCCGCGTACGTCGCGACCATGCCCGGCGCCGACAGATGCCGGTCGAAGCCGGGGGTGAGCCGCCGCGGCACCACGTGATAGTCCACCGCATAGGCCGCCGTGGCGACCGCCGCCGCGGTGGCGGCGACCCGCGCCGGCGCGTGGCTGGCGCGGGTGGCGCGGTCGAACACGCCGGCCCACAGCAGCGAACTGGCGTGGTGGATCGCGTAACCGACCGCGGTGTAGCGCGCGCTCGGCGCGTGCCGGCGCTTGGCGCGTTCGCCCCACAGCCAGTGGCTGGTCGCATTGGCTCCGCTGCTGAGCGCGCCGGTGCGGCGCCGCGCCAGCGCCGCCACGACCACGGTGGACACGATGCTGGCGGCTGAGCCGGTCAGCAGGATGCGTTTGCAGTGCGGCCACCACCGCCGCGTTGCGGAGGCGCCGTGCGCATCCTGCTGACCGGGGCCAGCGGCATGATCGGCAGTGCGTTGGTCGACAGGCTGGCGCATCGGGGGCATGAGCTGGTCCTCGCGGTTCGCGACGAGCGGGACGCGCGCCAGCGTTGGCCGGCGGCCCGGATCGTACGGGCTGGATTCGGTGCGGCCGAGCCGCCACCGTGGTCCGACTACCTGCGCGGCGTGGACGTGGTGATCAACGCGGTCGGGATCTTTCGCGAACAAGCAGGCCAGAGTTTCGATGCAGTGCATGTGAACGGCCCGCTGCAGCTGTTCCGCGCCGCCTGCGACGTCGGCGTGCGCCAGGTGGTGCAGATTTCCGCACTGGGCGCGCATCCGTCCAAGACTGCGCCGTATCTGGCCTCGAAAGGCCGTGCCGATGCGGCGCTGGCGGCGTTGCCGATCCGCTCCACCATCGTGCAGCCGTCGCTGGTGTTCGCGCCCGACGGCGCCAGCAGCCAGTGGTTCGCGGCGCTGGCGGTGCTGCCGCTGACGCCGCTGCCTGGCGACGGCAAGCAGCGCATCCAGCCGCTACACCTGGACGACCTGTGCGAGGCGATCGTCGGCCTGCTGGAGCGTCCGGATCCGCCGCCGCGGCTGCGCGCGGTCGGCCCGGCCGCGCTGACCCTGCGCCGCTACCTGGCGCTGCTCAAGCACGGCCTCGGCGCGATCGGCGGCTGCCTGCCGATCCCGCTGGCGCCGCTGCGCCTGGCCGGGCGCCTGCTGGGCCCGCGCAGCGGCTGGCTGGCGCCGGACGCACTGGACATGCTGCAGGCCGGCTCGACCGCACCGCCGGACGACATGCACGCCGCGCTCGGGCGCGCGCCGCGCGCGCCGGAGCACTTCGTGCACGCCGGCAACCGCGCGCGCCTGCGCCAGGCGGCGCTGCTGCAATGGCTGCTGCCGGCACTGCGCTGGTCGATCGCGCTGATGTGGATCGTCACCGGCTATGTCTCGGCATTCGCCTACCCGGTCGCCGACAGCCTCGCCCTGCTCGCGCGTACCGGCCTGCACGGCGGCCTGGCCGTGGCCGCGCTATACGCCGCGGCGGCGCTGGATGCGGCGCTGGGCCTGGCGCTGCTGTGCCTGCCGCGCTGGCGGCGCCACGTCTACGCGGCGCAACTGCTGCTGATCGGCGCGTACACCGTGCTGATCAGCGCCTTCCTGCCCGAATACTGGCTGCACCCGTACGGGCCGATCCTGAAGAACCTGCCGCTGCTGGCCGCGATCGCGCTGGCCAGCGCACTGGAGCCGTCGCATGGACCTCATCGTCGTTAAGTACCTGCACGTGCTGTCGTCCACGTTCCTGTTCGGCACCGGCGTGGGCACCGCGTTCTACCTGTTCTTCGTCAGCCGCACCCGCGACGCGCGCGTGGTGGCGGTGGTGGCGCGCTACGTGGTGATCGCCGACTGGCTGTTCACCGCCACCACCATCGTGTTCCAGCCGCTCAGCGGCCTGTACCTGGCGCACAGGATGGGCTATTCGCTGCACAGCGCGTGGCTGTACTGGTCGATCGTGCTGTTCGTGATCGCCGCGCTGTGCTGGCTGCCGGTGGTGTGGCTGCAGATGCGCCTGCGCGACATCGCCGCGGCCGCCGCGGCGGACGGCCGCGAACTGCCGCTGGACTACGCGCGCCATCTCGGCTACTGGACCGCGCTCGGGGTGCCGGCCTTGTTCAGTTTCCTGGCGATCTTCTACCTGATGGTGGCGCGCCCGCCGGTGCTGTAGCGCCGCTCGCCTGCTCGCCGCCGCAGATCGTGCAGCTTGTGCGCGTGCGGGCGCAGCAGTGGCGATGCGCAAGACCATGGCGCGCCCCGCCACGCCGCGATCATCGCCGTGACGCGTGCCAGTCCCATCGCCGGCGTGGTCCGAGGCACGGCGAATCCGCCGCAACGCGTCCGCGGCGACGGGATACCCGGGCGCTGCACGCTCGCGCCGCCCGCGACGTCGGCGGCTAACCGGCCGCCGCCGCGCCGCCGCCGGCCGCGTACACCGTGTCGTAGATGGTCTTGGCGCCGGTGAAGGTCGGATCCACGTCTTCTTCCTGGCCGTCCTGCCCGTGGTCGTTGTCGAGCCTCCAGCTGAACATGCCGCGCAAGCCGTTCTGCAGCGCGTAGTTGGTCCAGGCCGCGGTGTCTTCGAGCGAGGTCTGCACGTTGCCGTTCTCGGTGGCCACTCCGCCCATCAGGATGTCGGCGCGCACCCCGGCCTGGATCCACGCCTGCGCATCCTGCGGCGTGCCGGAGGACGAATAGTCCTGCAACTCGGCGGCATCCACGTACTGGTTGAACGCCGCCACCGCGCCGTCGCCGTAAAGGGCGACAGGGCCACCTGCGGGCCACGGCACCGACACCGCGATGCCGAGTCCGGCCGCCTTGAAGCTCGGGCTGAGCTGCGTCACCAGCTCCACGACCGAGGACATGCCGTCGCCTTCGGAATCGATGCTGATGCCGTTGAGGCCTTTCTGCTGCAGATAGGCCACGATGTTGGCGGTGGAGCGATTGGCGTTGTCGCGATTGTCCGTCACCGTCGCCACCAAGCCGGTGTCGCCGACCCCGGCATAGATCAGCGCGCCGGGCGCCTGCGCCTTGATCTGGGCGAGATTCTGCGCAGCGAATTGCGCATTGAGGTCCACGGTATAGCCGTTGCCGGACTCGACGAAGATGCCGAAGGCCAGGTTGTAGCGGCTGGCATATCCGAGCGGCACCTTGCCCTGCGCAAGATTGTCGGCACCCGTGCCGTTCCATGTGTCGTACCAGGTCGCGATCTCGAAGTTCATGGTGGCTCCTGCAGTGGTGGATGGATGTGCGTCGAGGGCGACCGGCATCCGCGCATGCGCTCGGCGCCGCGACCGCTTCGGTCCCGACGCAAACGCCTGTCGTGTCTTGCTCGTGCCGGTCGCTGCGACCGCAACGCCGCCGCCTCCGCCTCCGCCAGTCTGCACGCGATGCAATGCCCCTGGCCGAACCTAGCGCAGATCGCGGCGCGCGCGGTCGACACTGCGCGGCTTCGGAACAGCCATCCCAGTCGCGATGCCAGCGCGCGTGCGGGCCAGCATCGCCAGCGTCGGTGGCCGACGCTCACAACCCTGGCTAACGCTGCAAATTCATCGCCGATCTGGGCGCGGTGAACGCACGCAGCGGGACAAGCTTGCCCGTCGAACAACGTCCACGCCGTGGGATGCGCTCTTCTTCGTCGTGCCGGTGGCGCCCACCACCTCGCCTCCTGCTATGTGCTCGGCGACGTGCAGCAATCGGGTGGACTGGACCATTTCCGGCAACTGCGGGAAGCCGTGCCGGTGCGGCGTATCGACTCGACGGCGGCGTCGATGCCGTAGCGGAACGCCTGCGCCGGCGAAGCGCCGCCGGCCGACGCGACATGCCCGATACGGCATAGCGCCGATCTCCGCAGTGGCACCCTAGCGAACGCATCGCACTTGCGCCAAAACGAAAAAAGGACCCGAAGGTCCTGATTTCATCGTTCTGCAGGTATCCGCTGGATGCCTGCGAACCGTCTGGAGCGGGAAACGAGACTCGAACTCGCGACCTCAACCTTGGCAAGGTTGCGCTCTACCAACTGAGCTATTCCCGCTTGAGGCCGCGAATTTTACCGGGAACCGGCAGGCTGTCAACCGTTGCCTTCGATTTTCTTCGCATTCTTGTCCGCCACCGCGGCGCGCTCGTCGGCGCGCAGGCTCGGCCAGGCCGCATGCAGGTACTGGATGCCGGACAACAGGGTCAGGATCGAGGCGATCGCCAGCGTCCAGTCGCCGATGTGGAAAATGAACAGGCCCATCCACACGCTTTCCGGCGGCGAGCCGTCGGGCATCACCGAGTACAGCAGGCACAGCAGCGCGACCATCTGCGCGGTGGTCTTGACCTTGCCGATCATCGCCACCCGCACCTTGGCGCGCTGGCCGATCTCGGCCATCCACTCGCGCAGCGCCGACACCGCGATCTCGCGGCCGACGATCACCGCCGCCCAGAACGCCATCCACGGCGTCGGGTGGCCCTGCACGATCAGGAACAGTGCCACCGCAACCATCAGCTTGTCAGCCACCGGGTCCAGGAACGCGCCGAACGCGGAATACTGGTGGTAGCGCCGCGCCACCCAGCCGTCCAGCCAGTCGGTGAACGCGGCCAGGCCGAAGATCGCCGCCGAGGCGAAGTTCGTCCACGTGTACGGGAGGTAGAACACCAGCACCAGCACCGGAATCATCACGATCCGCAGCAGCGTCAGCCAGGTGGGGATGGTCAACTTCATTGCGCTGCTCTACTCGCCTGCCGGATCGGGCACCGGCAGTCCGTGCAGGTTAGCGTAGATTCGCGCAGCGAGTGCGTCGTTGATGCCTTCCACGCGCGCGATCTCCGCTTCGCCGGCGGCCTTGAGCCCGGCCAGCCCGCCGAAATGCTTCAACAGGCTTGCGCGGCGGCGCGGACCGATGCCGGGGATGTCTTCCAGCTTGCTGGTCATGCGCGCTTTCTGGCGGCGCCCGCGGTGGCCGGTGATGGCGAAACGGTGCGCCTCGTCACGTACCTGCTGAATGAACTGCAGCGCCGGCGACGCCGCGCCGGGGCGCAGTTCGCGCCCGTCCGGCATCACCAGGGTCTCGTGGCCGGCGCGGCGTTCGGCGCCCTTGGCCACGCCGATCACCAGGATGCCTTCCACGCCCAGGTCGGCGAGCGCGGCGTTGGCCTGCGCCAGCTGGCCGGCGCCGCCGTCGATCAGCAGCACGTCGGGCAGCACCACGTCGGCCTTGTCGCCCTCCGCAGCGCGGCGGAAGCGGCGTTCGATCGCCTGGCGCATCGCCGCGTAGTCGTCGCCCGGCTCGATGCCGCTGATGTTGTAGCGCCGGTACTGGCTGCGCACCGGGCCGCTGGCATCGAACACCACGCACGAGGCCACGGTGGCCTCGCCCATGGTGTGGCTGATGTCGAAGCACTCCGCGCGCCTGACCGGCTCGGCCAGCCCCAGCATCTCGCGCAGCGCCTCGCTGCGCGCGTGCTGCGCGTTGCGGCTGGTCAGTTCGGTGGCCAGCGTGGCCTGCGCGTTGCGGCTGGCCAGCTCCAGGTAGCCGGCGCGCTCGCCGCGCACGTTCCATTTCAACTGCACCTTGCGCTCGGCGGCCGAGCCCAGCGCCGCTTCGATCAGCTCGGCATCGGGGATCTCGCGGTCCAGCAGCACCTCGCGCGGCGGCGGCTGTTCGGCGTAGTACTGCGACACGAACGCGCCGAGCACTTCGGCGGCGCTGTCCTCGCCGTTGGTCTTGGGGAAGAACGCGCGGGTGCCGAGATTGCGGCCGTCGCGGAACGCCAGCAGCAGCACGCAGGCGTTGGCGCCCTGCATCGCGCAGGCGAGCACGTCCAGGTCGGCGGCGCGGCCGTCCACGTACTGCCGGCTCTGCATGCTGCGCAGCGAGCCGAGCAGGTCGCGCAGGCGCGCGGCGCGCTCGAACTCCAGCTGTTCGCTGGCGGCCTGCATCGCCTGCACCAGTTCCTCGCCGAGCTGGTCGCTGCGTCCGTCCAGGAACATGCTCGCGCGGCGCACCGACTCGGCGTAGTCGTCGGCCGGCACCAGCGCCACGCACGGCGCGCTGCAGCGGCCGATCTGGTATTGCAGGCACGGCCGCGAGCGGTTGCGGAACACGCTGTCCTCGCAGCTGCGCAGCTTGAACAGCTTGTGCATCAGGTTCAGCGTCTCGCGCACCGCGGTCACGCCCGGATACGGGCCGAAGTAGCGCCCGGGCACCGCGCGCGGGCCGCGGTGCAGCGCGATCCGCGGCCACTCCTCGCGGGTCAGCAGCACGAAGGGATAGCTCTTGTCGTCGCGCAGCGACACGTTGTAGCGCGGCGACAGCGACTTGATCAGCTGGTTTTCCAGCAGCAGCGCCTCGCCTTCGCTGCGGGTCACGGTCACGTCCATGCGCGCGACCTGGGCCAGCATCGCCATGGTCCGCGCGTTCTTCGGCGAGGCGCTGAAATAACTGGACACGCGCTTGCGCAGCGCGCCGGCCTTGCCGACGTACAGCAAGGTGTCGTCGGCCGCGTACATGCGGTAGACGCCGGGCGCGGTGCTGAGGTTGGCGGCGAAGGCCTTGCCGTCGAACGGGGGCTGCAAGGACGCGGTCATTCGCTGATCGGCACGTCGCTCAGTTCGCCGCTGGCGATGTCGTAGCGCAGCACGGCGTGGGCGTCGGTCTCGGCGATCCACACCGTGCCCGCGGTCACCGCCAGCCCGGCCGGGCCGTGCAAGCGCCGCGGCAACGCAGTGGTGGACAGTTCGCCGCCGCCCAGGCGCAGGCTGCGCAGGCTGCCGTTGCCGCTGTCGGCGATCCACAGCAGCGGCGCGTCCGGGCTCAGCGCGATCGCCTGCGGGAACTGCAGGCGCGCGCGGCTGCGCGGGCCGTCCTCGTTGCCGAAATCCCACGGACCCTGCCCGCCGAGCAGGGTCTGCACCAGGTCGCCGCGCAACTGCAGCGAACGCACCGCCGAGCCCAGCGCGTCGCACACATACAGCGCCTGCTGCACCGCGGCCAGGCCGCACGGCTGCGCGAACGCGGCCAGGTGGCCGCTGCCGTCGCGCAGTTCCAGCACGCCCGAGCCGGCGCGCCAGCGCAGGCTGCGGTTGCCGAGTTCGTAGCTCCAGATGCGGTTGTCGCCGGCCATCGCGATATGCACCTGGTTGTCGGCCACCACCACGTCCTGCGGGTGGTTCAGCGGCGCTTGCTGCGCCTGCTGCACCGGTCCTTCGACCGGCTCGCCGGCGCGGCCGTTGCCGCACAGGGTGTCGACCTGGCCGTTGAGCAGGTTGATCCGGCGCAGCGCGTGGTTGCCGGTGTCGGCGACGTACAGCACGCCGCGCTCCAGCGCCAGGCCGCGCGGCCGGTGGAACGCCGCCTCGCCGAGCCCGCCGTCGATGAAATCGGCGGTGCCCAGCCCGAACTGGCGCAGGACGCGGCCGCCGGTGGTGCATTCGAGGATGCGGTGGTGGCCGCTGTCGGCGATGTACAGGCGATCGTCGGCGACCGCCAGGCCGACCGGGAAGCGCAGCGGCAGGCGCGGCTCGGGCTGGGTCTCGCGCGGCTGCCGCAGTTCGTCGTCCAGCGGCAGCGATTGCCCGGCGCATAGCGCGTTGAGCGCCTTCTCCAGGTCGGCGCCGCCGATCCCGACCAGGCGCTCGCGCTCATAGCCGCCGGCGTCGAGCAGCACCAGCGTCGGCCATGCCTGCACGTCGAAACGCTGCCAGGCGGCCCAGTCGGCATCGAGCAGGATCGGCGCCGACACGCCCTGGCTGCGCAGCAGCTTCAGCGCCCGCTGCGGCTCGCGCTCGCTGTCGAAGCGCGGCACCTGCACCACGATCAGCTGCAGGCGCCCCGGATTGCGCGCCTGCCACTGGCTGAGCTCAGCCAGGCGCTGCGCGCACCACGCCGAGGCGGCGTTGACGAAGGCCAGCACCAGCGCCCGGCCCTGCTGCTCGCGCAGCGTGGTCGGCGCGGCATTGAGCCAGGTGCCGGGCTGCGGCAGTTCCAGGGCGGCGATCGAGTTCATCGGCCGATTATGCCGGAGCCGCCGTCGACAGACAGTCGCGCCACGCTGCCGGCGGCGGCTTCGTCTACCAGGCGCCAGACGTCCTCGAAGTGGTCGCTGCCGCCGGTGTAGGGGTCGGGGATCTCGCGGCGGCCCTCCAGCCCGGCCCAGGGCAGCCACAGCGCCACCCGCTCCCGCGCCGCGACCGGAGCGCGCTGGCGCACGTCGCGCAGGTTGGCCGCGTCGGCGCACAGGATCCAGTCGAACGCGGCGAAATCGATGTCTTGCAGCTGCCGCGCACGCAGCCCGGCGATGTCCACCCCGTGGCCGCGGGCGCAGGCAATCGCGCGCCGGTCCGGCGGCTCGCCGCTGTGCCAGTCGCCGGTGCCGGCCGAATCCACCTGCACGCGCCCAGCCAGCGGCGAGCGCTGCAGGTGATGGCGCAGCGCGCCTTCGGCCATCGGCGAGCGGCAGATGTTGCCCAGGCAGACCAGCAGCAGCTTCATGCCAGGCTCCGCAGATGCGCCTCGGCGCGGGCCAGGTCCTCGGGCGTGTCGACCCCGGGCGGGAACGGCGCCGGCGACAGCGCCACCGCGATGCGGAAACCGGCTTCCAGCACCCGCAACTGCTCCAGCGCCTCCACCTGTTCCAGCCCGCCCGGCGGCATCGCCGCGAACCGGCGCAGGAACCCGGCACGATAGGCGTAGATGCCGATGTGGCGCAGCCACGGACCCGGCGGCAGGCGTTCGCGCGAGGCGGCGAACGCGTCGCGGTGCCACGGGATCGGCGCACGGCTGAAATACAGCGCATCGCCGCGCGCGCTGCGCACCAGCTTGACCACGTTCGAGTCGAACAGGCTCTCGGCCGACTCGACCGGCGTGCCCAGCGTCGCCATCTCCGCGCCGCTGGCGGCCAGCGCCTGCGCCACCGCGACGATTCCCGCGGCCGGCGCGAACGGCTCGTCGCCCTGCAGGTTGACCACCACGGTGGCGTCGTCCCAGCCGGCGATGTCGGCGCATTCGGCCAGGCGATCGGTGCCGGAGGCGTGCGCCGCGGACGTCAGCGCAACGTGCACCCCTTCCAGGTCGGCCACCGCCGCGGCGATGCGCGGATCGTCCGCGGCCACCCACACCTGCTGTGCGCCGGCGCCGAGCGCGCGGCGCGCCACGTGCCGGACCAGCGGTTCGCCGCCGAGCGCGCGCAGCGGCTTGCCCGGCAGGCGCGAGGCGGCGTAGCGCGCCGGGATGGCGACCACGAACGGCGGCGGGGTCAGGTCGCGTCCGGCGCTCATGCGCGGCGAGCGCCGGCAGCGGCGGAATGCTGGAATACGCGGAAGCCAAACATGGATGATCTTCTCCGTTGTCGATTCGGGGGCAACGCGTCTTCGCCAAGGCGCGGCGGCGGCAGGCGTTCGCTGCAGCGAGGCATGCCAGCCGCCGCGCGCGCGTGGCAGCCGCCTTCCCTGCCATTCTATAGGCCCTGCCGATCGCAGCTCTGCACACGCTCCGGTGCGCGAAAGCGTCTGCAGCGTCAGCGACGGCTATGGCAGGCCCGCCGTGGGAGCAGCAGCGCACGCAACGCTTCCCGTGCCGGACGACGGTGTTTCGACGGCGGCACTTCAGCCGGCGCAGGACCTTGTGGGAGCGACTTCAGTCGCGACGGGCTTTACCGGTAACGCCCTGTCGCGACTGAAGTCGCTCCCACAGGATTCGCCGCTGCCATGCTTCGTCGCTGCAAACGTCACGGATGCGCCCTGTGCGCATGCTCCAGCTGCTTCACTCGATGCCAAGCCCGTGCGACGGCACGAGCGCACGCGCCGCTATTCGCTGGCGTCGCCGCTGCGCCCGCGCAGCTTGTCCAGCCGGTCGAGCAGGCCGATCCAGAACGCGGCCGGCAACTCCGCCACCAGCGGCACGCTGAAGCACCAGTCGTCGACCAGCGACGCGCACTTGACCGCGTCCTTCTCGGTCATCAGCACCGGCAGTTCGCTGCCGAACGACAGATCGGCGGCGCGGTAGCGGTGGTGGTCGGGAAACGCATGCGGCACCACGCCGATGCCGTGCGCGCGCAGCATGTCGAAGAAGCGCTGCGGATGGGCGATGCCGGCGACAGCGTGCACGCGCTGCCCGGCGAAGCTGCGCAGGGGCCGCGCGCGGCCGCCCTGCAGCGGTTGCGCGCTGTCGATGCGCAGGCGCATCGCCCACTCGCCGAAGCCGGCCTGGACCTCGCCGGCATCGCTGGCCTGGCCCAGGTTGATGACCCGGAAGTCGCATTCGCGGCCGCGCGCCACCGGCTCGCGCAGCGGCCCGGCCGGCAGCAGGCGGCCGTTGCCGTAGCGGCGGTGGCCGTCGACCACTTCGATCTCGATGTCGCGCTGCAGCCGGTAGTGCTGCAGGCCGTCGTCGCAAACCACGATGTCGCAGCCGGCCTGCAGCAGCGCGCGCGCGGCGGCGACGCGGTCGCGGTCCACCCGCACCGGCGCGCCGGTCTTGTGCGCGATCAGCACCGGCTCGTCGCCGCCCAGTTCGGGCGTGGTGCCCGGCTCGATCCAGCGCGCGACCTGGTCCTGGCTGCGGCCGTAGCCGCGGGTGGCGACGCCGGGCTTCCAGCCGGCCTCCTGCAGCTTGCGCACCAGGGCGATGGTCAGCGGGGTCTTGCCGGTGCCGCCGGCGGTGAGGTTGCCGACCACGACCACCGGCACCGCGACGCTGTAGCGCTTGCGCCAGCCGCGCCGGTACAGCGCGCGGCGCAGGCCGATTGCCGCCGCGTACACCGGGGTCAGCAGGCGCGCGTACAGCGGCGGCGTGCCCTGACCGTACCAATAGCCGGGCGTGTGGGGACCACGACCGCTCATCAGGCCTGCCTTTCGCGGAACTGCATGCTGTGCAGGTGGGCGTACAGGCCGCCCTGGGCGAGCAGCGCGTGGTGGGTGCCGCGCTCGACGATGCGGCCATGGTCCATCACCAGCACCTGGTCGGCGTGCTCGATGGTGGACAGGCGGTGCGCGATGACCAGCGTGGTGCGCTCGGGCATCAGCCGATGCAGCGCGTCCTGCACCAGCCGCTCGGACTCGTTATCCAGCGCGGCGGTGGCTTCGTCGAGGATCAGGATCGGCGCGTCGCGCAGGATCGCGCGGGCGATCGCCAGGCGCTGGCGCTGGCCGCCGGACAGCAGCGCGCCGTTCTCGCCGACCGGGGTGCGCAGCTGCAACGGCAGGCGCTCGATGAACTCCCAGGCGTTGGCGGCCTCGGCCGCGGCACGGATCTGCGCGTCGCTGGCCTCGGTGCCGTAGGCGATGTTGGCGGCGATGGTGTCGTCGAACAGCATCACCCGCTGCCCGACCAGCGCGATCTGCCGGCGCAGGTCGTGCAGGCGGTAGTCGTGCAGCGGCACCCCGTCCAGGGTGATGCGGCCGCCGCTGGGCTCGTAGAAGCGCGGCACCAGCCGCACCAGGCTGGTCTTGCCGCTGCCGGAGCGGCCGACGATGGCGGTGACCGTGCCTGGCCTGGCGCTGAAGCTGATGTCGTCCAGCGCCAGCCCGGCGTCGTCGCGGTAGCGCAGCATCACCCGGTCGAATTCCAGTTCGCCGCGCACGCGCTGCACCGACACGCTGCCGCTGTCGCGCTCCTCCGGCGTGTCCAGGATCGAGAACAGCCGCTCGGCCGCGGCCACGCCGCGCGAGATCGAGGTCTGCACGCTGGTCAGCCGGCGCAGCGACGGGATGATCGCCATCATCGAGGTCATCAGCGCGATGAACTGGCCCGGGTTCAGGCGCCCGGCCAGCGCCTCGCGGGTGGAGACCCAGACGATCGCCGCCAGTGCCACCGCGGCCAGGAACTGGACCATGCTCGAGGCCAGCGCGCGGGTGGTCTCGACCTTCATGTTCAGGCCCAGCATGCGGTTGGCCAGCGCCGCGTAGTGGCTGATCTCCAGGGCCTGGGTGCCGTGCACCTTCACTTCCTGCTGCGCGCCCAGCGACTGCTCGGCGCGTTGCGCCATCGAGCCCATGCCGTCCTGGATGCCGCGGCTGATCTTGCGGTAGCGCTTGCCGACGTAGGACACGATGACCCCGATCAGCGGCGCCACCACCAGCAGCGCCAGGGTCACCTTGACGCTCATCTGCAGCATCACCACCAGCATGCCGACGATGGTCAGGGTATCGGCCACCAGCGTCTTCAGCGCATCGGAGGCGGCCTGGGTGACCTGTTCGGTATCGAAGTTCAGCCGGCTGACCATCACCGGCGTGGCCTCCACGTCGAAGTGCGAGGACGGCAGGTGCAGGTACTTGGCCAGCACCTGCTCGCGCAGGTCGCGCACCACGCTGCGCCCGGTGCGCGCCATGCAGTAGTCGCCGACGAAGGTGGCGACGCTGCGCATCAGGAACAGGCCCAGGATCGCCAGCGGCAGCAGCACCGCCATGCGTGCCTCGGGATTGACGAAGCCGCGGTTGACCAGCGGATCCATCAGCCGGGTGAAGCAGTAGCCGGCGGTGGCCTCGACCACCATCGCTACCACCGCCGCGGTCAGCATCACCCAGTAGGCGCGGGTATAGCCGAGCAGCCGACGGTAGATCGGCCAGACCGGGGTCATCTTGCCGCTCACGGTTTGACTTCCGGCGCGGTGGCGATGGCGATGCGGCGGAAACCGAGCTGGCCCAGCGCGTCCTGCGCGGTGACCACGGCCTGGTAGGGGGTGCGCGCATCGGCCCGCAGCAGCACCGGCTGCTCGCGGTCGTCGCCGGCGACCTGGGCGATGCTGCGCTTGACCGACTCCACGTCGGTGCGCAGCACTTCCTGGTCGTTGATGAAATAGTGCCCGTCGGCATTGACCAGCACGCTCAGCGCGCGCGGCGGCGCCGGGTTGTGCTGGTCGCTGGCGTTGGGCAGCTGCAGTTGCAGGGTGGAACGGGCGTCGAAGGTGGTGGTCACAACGAAGAAGATGATCAGCACAAGGATGACGTCGATCAGGGGCACCAGGTCGATCTGCGGCTCGTCCTGGCCGCGGTCGTCGCGGATCCGCACCGGCTCAGCCCTTGGCCGGCGCAGCGGCGCCCGGGCGCGAGGCCGTGCGCGGCGTGCCCGGTGCCGGCGCGCCAGGGCGGCCGTGACCGTCGAGGACATCGCTCAAGGCGGTGGCCTCCTGCTCCATCTCGATGACGTAGCCGGCGATGCGGCCCTTGAAATAGCGGTGGAAGACCAGCGCCGGCACCGCGATGATCATGCCGGTGGCGGTGCACACCAGCGCCTTGCCGATGCCGCCGGCGAGCTGGTTCACGTCGCCGACGCCGTGGTCGAGGATGCCCAGGAACATCTGGATCATGCCGACCACGGTGCCGAGCAGGCCGAGCAGCGGCCCGGCCGAGGCCACCGTGCCCAACGCGTTCAGGAACCGCTCCATGCGATGCACGACGTGGCGGCCGGTGTCCTCGATCCGCTCGCGGACGATCTCGCGCGGGCGGTTGCGCACGTCCAGCCCCGCGGCGAGCAGCGCGCCCAGCGGCGAATTGTGCCGCAGCGACTCGATGTGGGTCTGGTCCAGCTTGCCGCGCGTGGCCCAGTTGCGCACTTCCTGGCCCAGCCCCGGCGGCAGCACTTCGCTACGGCGCAGGCTCCAGAACCGCTCCAGGACGATCGCCAGCGCGACCACGCCCAACAGCAGCAACGGCACCATCGGCCAGCCACCGGCCTTGACCAGTTCCCACACGTCGCAACCCTCCGGCACGTTCGGCCGTTCGTTCACTGGCCGATAGGATAGCAGCCGCCCGCGCCCGCTCCGCGGCATCCCACAGCCGCGCCCGCCACGGCCGCCGTTCGCGCAGCTGCAGCCCCGCCTGCCCCAGCCACACCCGCAGCGCGCCGCCCTGCGGGGTGGTCGCGACTTCGGCGCCGGACGCCTGCCAGCGCGCCACCACCGCCGGCCGCGGATGGCCGAAGCGGTTGCCGTCGCCGGCCGAGACCAGCGCCAGCCGCGCGCCGGTGGCGGCGACGAAGGCCGGCTGCGAGGAATGCGCGCTGCCGTGATGTGGCGCCAGCACCACGTCGGCGCGCAGGTCCTGCGGCCTCTGGCGCAGCAGGCGACTCTCGACGACCTCGCCGATGTCGCCGGTCAGCAGCATCGCGCCGTGCGCGCTTTCCACCCGCAGCACGCAGCTCGACTCGTTGCCGAGGTAGGGAAACCCGGGCGTGGGATGCAGGAAGCGGAAGCGCACCCCGTCCCACTCCCAGGCCGTCCCGGCCTGGCACGGGCGGTCCACCCGCACCGGCGCGCCGGCCGGCGCCTCGGCCAGGGCCACCGGCAGCGCTGCGCGGACCGCATCGAAGCCGCCGGCGTGGTCGTTGTCGCCATGGCTGATCACCGCCCGGTCCAGCCACGCCACGCCGAGCGCGTGCAGCGCCGGCACCACCGCGCGCTCGCCGGCGTCGTAGCCGTCCTTGATCGCCGGCCCGGCGTCGTACAGCAACTGGTGCCGTGCGGTGCGCACCAGCACCGACAGGCCCTGGCCGACGTCGATCATCACCAGTTCCACCTCGCCCGGCGCCGGCCGCTCCAGCGGCGGCCAGAACAGCGGCAGCCACAGCAGGGCCGCCAGCGGCTTGCCCGGGACCGCGCGCGGCAGCAACAGCCAGAACGCGCCCAGCAGCGCCAGCGGCAGCGCCCAGTCGCGCGCCTCGGGCAACCACCACAGCGCGAAGCGGCTTTCGCCCAGGGTGCTGAACAGCGGCCAGGACAGGTCGAAGCACGCCGCCGCCGCGCGCCATGCCCAACTCCCGGCACCGGCATGCAGCGCTTCCAGCGCGGTGCCGAGCAGCGCCAGCGGCACCACCACCAGGCTCCACCAGGGAATCGCCAGCAGGTTGGCCAGCGGCCCGGCCGCCGAGGCCTGCCCGAACAGCATCGTGCTCAGCGGCAGCAGTCCCACGGTGGCCACGCCCTGCGCCGACAGGAACTCGCGCAGCTTGTCGCGCCAGCCGCTGCCGGCGACCGGCATGCACCAGGCCAGCCAGGCCACGCCGAGGAAGCTCAGCCAGAACCCCGCCGACAGCACCGCCAGCGGGTCGAAGACCAGCATGACGATCGCTGCCAGCGCCAGGCCATCGACCACCCGCACCGGGCGCCGCCACAGGCGCGCGACCACCACCACTGCGATCATCAGCAAGGTGCGCACGGTCGGCAGCGCCATTCCCGACAGCACGGTGTAGCCACCGGCGCCGAGCACCGCCAGCAACGCCGCCGCCTGGCGTCGCGGCCAATGCCGTCCCAGCCGCGGCCACAGCCGCCACAGGCCGCCGCCGAGCAGCGCGAACGCACCGGCGACCAGGCCGACATGGAAACCGGAGATCGCGATCAGATGGGTCAGGCCGGCGGCGCGCAGGATGCGCCAGTCGCGGTCGTCCAGCATCCGCGTATCGCCGAGCGCCAGCGCCTGCACATAACGCGCGGAGGCCCGCGGCACCGCGGCCGCGATCCGCGCCGACACGCGCTCGCGCCAGGCATCGATGCCGCGCCCGGGCGCCAGTTCGGCGGCCTCGCGCGGCGCCGCCACGTAGCCGCTGGCGCTGATCCGCTGCGCCAGCGCATACGCCTCGGCGTCGAAGCCGCCGGGGTTGCTGAGCCCGCGAGGCGCGCGCAGGCGCACGCTCAGGCGCCAGCGCGCGCCGGCATGCAGCGCGGTACGTGGACCTGGCGCCTGCGCGCCGAAATCGTCGTACCAGGCCAGTTGCAGCAGGCGCCCGCGCAACGGCGCCGGCTGCGCGGGGTCGGCATCCACCGGGAACAGGAATCGCGTGCGCCGTACCTCTGCCTGCGGCAACTCCACCACCTGCCCGCTCAGCGTGGCCACGCGCTTTTCCAGGTTCGCCGGCAGTTGCCGCGCCAGCACCATGCCGGCGACCAGCCCCAACCATCCGCAGCCCACCGCGAACGCACCCAGCCAACGCCAGCGCGGCAGGCCCACGAACAGCGCGATGCCGCCCAGCAGCAGCGCCAGCGACAGCGGCCACGGCGCCAGCCGCGGCAGCCACAAGGTCGCCAGCACGCCGGCGGTCAGAGCGGCGGCGACGGCGATGCCGAACGGCGCGATCGCGCTGCCGTGCGAAGGCGCCGATACGCGGACGGCGTGGCCGTCGGCAGGTGCCGAGCATTGCCGCATGCGATCGCCTCCTTGGCATGGACGGGTGAAGGTGCACGAGTGGCCGCAGCCATCGCGCCGGACGACGGCGACCGCGTCGGGCGACATCGAGGTCAGCAGACGACCCGGGGCCGCCGCTACCTGTCGCGGTCTTTCGTGGTCATCGTCATCGCGCTGGCTGCATCGACAGGCTCTCGCGCCGTGCCGATGCGCGCTATCGGCCAAGCCCTGCAGGCCGCGTAGGAATTCGCCGCACGCGCCTTGCGTCGTCACGTGCAGCGCACGGTCGCTTTCGCCGCATGTTCATCGGCGTCTCGCTAGCGTGCCGGTTTGGCTGATGAGGATCCGCGCATGCGCAAGGGCACCGCACTGGTGGTCGGGGTCACCGGCATTTCCGGCTACAACCTGGCCAGGGTCCTGGTCGCGGAAGGCTGGACCGTCTATGGCCTGGCGCGCCGCCCGGTCCCGCAGGAAGGCGTGATCGCGGTCGCCGCCGACCTGCTCGATCGCGAGGCGACCATGGCCGCGCTGCGCGGGCTGCCGATTACCCACGTGTTCTTCTGCACATGGACACGGCGCGCCACCGAGAAGGAAAACGTCGCCGCCAACGGCGCGATGCTGCGCCATCTGCGCGAAGGCCTGGACGGCGCCACGCTGCAGCACATGGCGCTGGTCACCGGCACCAAGCATTACGTGGGTTCGTTCGAACACTACGGCAGCGGCAAGGCGGAGACGCCATTCCGCGAGAGCGAGCCGCGCCAGCCCGGCGAGAACTTCTACTACACGCTGGAAGACCTGCTGTTCGACGCCGCCGCACGCCACAGTTTCGGCTGGAGCGTGCACCGCTCGCACACCATGATCGGCCAGGCCAACGGCAGCAATGCGATGAACATGGGCGTGACCCTGGCGGTGTACGCGACGCTGTGCAAGCACAGTGGGCAGCCGTTCGTGTTCCCCGGCTCGCGCGCGCAGTGGGACAGCCTCACCGACCTCACCGACGCCGGCCTGCTCGGCCGCCAGCTGGCCTGGGCCGCGACCAGCCCGGCCGCGCGCAACCAGGCGTTCAACACGGTCAACGGCGACGTGTTCCGCTGGCGCTGGATGTGGGGCGAGATCGCCGCGTTCTTCGGCCTGGAGGCCGCGCCGTATCCAGAGGCGCCGATGCCGCTGGAGCCGCGCCTGAAGGACAGCGCGCCGGCACAATGGCGCCAGATCGCCGAGGGGCACGCGCTGGTGCAGGCGGACGTGAATCAGCTGGCGTCGTGGTGGCATACCGATGCCGACCTCGGCCGCGAAATCGAGTGCGTCAACGACATGACCAAGAGCCGCGATCTCGGCTTCCTCGGCTACTACGACAGCCGCGCGTCGTTCCTGGAACTGTTCACCAGGCTGCGCGCGCAGCGGATGATTCCCTGACGGTCGCAGAATCGCAGCATCGGCGGGTTGGCTGCTGCCGCTGTGAGAGCGGCGATGAGGGATTGTCGAATTGACAGGATCTGAGGGTCTTCGTCCGGTGGGTCTGGAGCGACTTCGGTCGCGACGAGCGAAGCATTGGAGGTGCCGCGACCGAAACGCGTCGGGACTGAAGTCCCTCCCACAGTGCACCCAGCGAGCGGGCCACAAGTCCCTTGTGGGAGCGACTTCGGTCGCGACGAGCGAAGCGGTGGAGATGCCGCGACCGGACCGCGTCGGGACTGAAGTCCTCCCACAGTGCACCCAGCGAGCAGGCCACGAATCCTTTGTGGGAGCGACTTCAGTCGCGACGAGCGAAGCATTGGAGGTGCCGCGACCGGACCGCGTCGGGACTGAAGTCCCTCCCACAGTGCACCAGGCGAGCAGGCCACAAGTCCCTGTGGGAGCGACTTCAGTCGCGACGAGCGAAGCGGTGGAGATGCCGCGACCGAACCGCGTCGGGACTGAAGTCCCTCCCACAGTGCACCCAGCGAGCAGGCCACAAGTCCCTTGTGGGAGCGACTTCAGTCGCGACGAGCGAAGCGGTGGAGATGCCGCGACCGGACCGCGCCGGGACTGAAGTCCTCCCACAGTGCACCCAGCGAGCAGGCCAAAAGTCTCTTGTAGGAGCGACTTCAGTCGCGACGAGCGAAGCGGTGGAGATGCCGCGACCGGACCGCGTCCGGACTGAAGTCCTCCCACAGTGCACCCAGCGAGCAGGCCACGAGTCCCTTGTAGGAGCGACTTCAGTCGCGACGAGCGAAGCGGTGGAGATGCCGCGACCGGACCGCGCCGGGACTGAAGTCCCTCCCACAGTGCACCCAGCGAGCAGGCCACAAGTCCCTTGTGGGAGCGACTTCAGTCGCGACGAGCGAAGCGGTGGAGATGCCGCGACCGGACCGCGCCGGGACTGAAGTCCTCCCACAGTGCACCCAACGAGCAGGCCACAAGTCCCCTGTGGGAGCGACTCCGCGTGGCTTCGGCCCATCGGGCCACCGGGTGTTCCATGACCGGAAAAACTCCGGCTTCGTTCGTCGCGGCTGAAGCCGCTCCTACAGGGGGCGTGGCCGGCGGCTGGGTGCACTGTAGGAGCGGCTTCAGCCGCGACCGATCGCCGGAACCGCCATTGTTCCGAAATGCATTCGTCGCAGCCGCCGGGTCGCGACCATGCCGGCGCATTCCACGCCGACACACGCGCCGCTACACGTCGGCAGGCGCCAGTTCGCGCAGCTTGCCCTGGTGCAGTTCCAGCACACGGTCGAGCTTGCGCGCCAGGCTGCGGTCATGGGTGACCAGAGCCAGGCTGGTGCCGTGCGCGCGGTTGAGGTCGAGCATCAGCGCGAACACGTTGGCCGCGGTCTTGTCGTCGAGGTTGCCGGTCGGCTCGTCGCCGAGCACGCAGGCCGGGCGGTTGACCAGCGCACGCGCCACCGCCGCGCGCTGGCGCTCGCCGCCGGACAGTTCGCCCGGCTTGTGCTCCAGGCGATGGCCCAGGCCCACCGATTCCAGCAAGGCGCGCGCGCGCGCCTCGGCGTCCTTGACCGCGGCGCCGCCGAGCAGCACCGGCATCATCACGTTCTCCAGCGCGGTGAATTCCGGCAGCAGGTGATGGAACTGGTAGACGAAGCCCAGCGAGCGGTTGCGCAGTTGCCCGCGCGCCGCGTCCGACAGCGCCGACATGCGCTGCCCGGCCACGTACACCTCGCCGGCGGTGGGCACGTCGAGGCCGCCGAGCAGGTGCAGCAGCGTGCTCTTGCCGGCGCCGGACGCGCCGACGATGGCCACGGTCTCGCCCGGCGCCACGGCCAGGTCCAGCCCGTCGAACACCGGCGTGCGCATCTTGCCTTCGGCGTAGGTCTTGCCGAGGCCTTCGGCGCGGATCGCCGCATCGGCACGCTGTGGCTTTTGCACTTCCGAGTCCCGAGTCCCGAGTCCCATGTCCCGATGCTCATTCATAACGCAGCGCCTCCGCCGGTTGCGTACGCGCCGCGCGCCAGGCCGGGTACAGCGTGGCCAGGAAGCTCATCAGCAGCGCGACAAGGGTGATCACCACCACGTCGTGCGGCTGCATGTCGGTGGGCAGGCCGGTGATGTAGTACACGTCCTCGGGCAGCAGCTTGATGTTGAACAGCGCTTCGATGCCGGCCAGGATCCGCTCCAGGTTCAGGGTCAGCACGATGCCGCCGATCACCCCGGCGACGGTGCCGATCACGCCGATCAGCGTGCCCTGCACCATGAACACCTGCATCACCCCGCCCGGGCTCAGCCCCAGCGTGCGCAGGATGGCGATGTCGGCCTGCTTGTCGGTGACCAGCATCACCTGCGAGGACACCAGGTTGAACGCGCCCATCGCGATGATCAGCGACAGCAGGATGCCCATCACCGTCTTTTCCATCTTCAGCGACTGGTAGAGGTTGGCGTTCTCGCGGGTCCAGTCGCTGACCATGTACGGGCCGTGCAGGTTCAGCGCCAGGTCGCGGGCCACGTTCCAGGCCAGGTCCATGTTGTGCAGCTTCAGGCGCACGCCGGTGACGCCGTCGCCCATGCGCAGCACGCGTTGCATGTCCGCCATGCTGGTCACCGCCAGGCCGCGGTCGATCTCGTTGTAGCCGGCCTCGAAGATGCCGCTGACGGTGAAGCGCTTGTAGCGCGGCACCATGCCCATCGGGCTGGCCTGCGGTTCGCCGAGCATCACCACCACCTTGTCGCCGACGCCCACGCCCAGCCACAGCGCCAGTTCCTGGCCGAGCAGGATGTTGTAGGAGCCGGGGGTCAGGCTGTCGATCGAGCCCTGCTTCATCTTCTGCGCCAGCACCGAGACCTTGGCCTCCTCGCCGGGCAGGATGCCGCGCACGATCGCCGGCTGGTTGCGCTGCCCGGTGAGCAGCGCCTCTTCCTCGACGTACGGCGCGGCGCCGGCCACGCGCGGATCGCGGGTGGCCACGTCCACCGCGTGCTGCCAGTCCTGCATCGGCGCGCCCTGCGCGCTGACCGTGGCATGCGCGGCCATCTGCAGCAGGCGGTCGCGGATCTCCTTCTGGAAACCGCTCATCACCGCCAGCGTGGTGATCAGCACGGTCACGCCCAGGGCGATGCCGAGGATCGAGGCCATCGAAATGAAAGAGATGAAGTTGTTGCGGCGCTTGGCGCGCAGGTAGCGCAGGCCGATGGCCACGGGTAAGGGTTTGAACATGCGCAGCCACCGTCCAGGGAGCGCTATGGTGCCATCTGCGGGGGCGCAGACGAAGCGGCACGGGCCTGAGCGGCCAGACGCAGTTCACGTCGCGCCGGCGCCGGCAGCGTGTCCGGCCACCAGGCCAGGCGCCCTACCCGTCCGTGCGCGTCGCGCCAGCGCACGAACGCCAGCGGCCCGCGCCAGTCCACCTGCAGCGCCGCCACCGGCTGGCCATCGACGCTCGCCGCCACGCTGCCCTGCGGTGGAATCAGCAGCGCGCGCGGCGCGCGGCGGGCTTCGCGGCGCAGCAGCAGCGCCGCGTACAGCGCGGCCAACGCCGCTGCCGGCCAGGCCCAGGGCCGCGGCATGTCCGAGCCCAGGATCGACAGCGGCGCCAGCACGCTCAGCAGCGCCAGTGCCGCCAGCAGCCAGCGCGATGGGCGCCACTCAAGCCGGCATGGCGCGGATGGTGGCGATGAGATCGGCGGCGCGCGCATCGGGACAAGCCTCGTAGCCCATGAACCAGCGCCACAACTTATCGTCCTCGCAATCGAGCAGGTATAGGAAAACCCCGCGCTCGGCCTCGGAGGCTTGCGCCCAGCGCCGGTCCAGGTAGCGCCCGAACAGCTGGTCCAGCTCGCGCATGCCGCGCCGGCAGCGCCAGCGCAGCTTCTTCAGTTCGGTGGCTTCGTCCATCGCATCGCACCCATGTCTTTGTGGACGGACGCCTGCTGCGGCGACCGCCGGAAACGCGCGCGGCACCGAACCCGAGAGCCGGTGCCGCGCAGTGGACGGGCACGCCCGCCATGTGTGGAGCTAACCGATCAGGCGCGGCGCGCCATCATCAGCTTCTTGATCTCGGCGATCGCCAGCGCCGGGTTCAGCCCCTTCGGACAGGTCCGCGCGCAGTTCATGATGGTGTGGCAGCGGTACAGCTTGAACGGATCTTCCAGGTCGTCCAGGCGCGCACCGGTGTCCTCGTCGCGCGAGTCGATGATCCAGCGGTAGGCTTGCAGCAGGATCGCCGGGCCCAGGTAGCGCTCGCCGTTCCACCAGTAGCTCGGGCAGCTGGTCGAGCAGCACGCGCACAGGATGCACTCGTACAGGCCGTCGAGCTTCTTGCGGTCTTCCGGCGACTGCAGCCGCTCGCGGTCCGGCGGCGGCGGGGTCTGGGTGCGGATCCATGGCTTGATCGACGCGTACTGCGCGTAGAAGTGGGTCAGGTCCGGCACCAGATCCTTGATCACGCTCATGTGCGGCAGCGGATAGATCGGCACTTCGGCCTTGTCGCAGTCGGCGATCGCCTTGGTGCAGGCCAGCGTGTTGGTGCCGTCGATGTTCATCGCGCACGACCCGCAGATGCCCTCGCGGCAGGAACGGCGGAAGGTCAGGGTCGGATCGATCTCGTTCTTGATCTTGATCAGCGCGTCCAGAACCATCGGGCCGCACGCGTCCAGATCCACCTCGTAGGTGTCGGTACGCGGGTTGCTGTCGTCGTCCGGATTCCAACGGTAGACCTTGAAGGTGCGTGCATTCTTCGCGCCGGTGGCGGGAAAGTGCTTGCCCTTGCCGATCTTGGAATTCTTGGGGAGGGTGAACTCTGCCATGGCTTTTAAAATCCGGGATTGGGGATTAGGGATTGGGGGGTGCGTTGGGCGCAGGAAACGAAGTGCTTCGAATCCCGAATCACCAATCCCCAATCCCGGCTTTGGTCAGTACACGCGCGGCTTCGGCGGCACCACGTCAACGTCCTTGCTGAGCGTATACATGTGCACCGGGCGGTAGTCGAAGCTGCACTGGCCCTTGTCGTCGACGGTGACCAGGGTGTGCTTCTGCCAGTTGACGTCGTCGCGGTCGGGGAAATCCTCGTGCGCATGCGCGCCGCGGCTTTCCTTGCGCTGCTCGGCCGAGTTGATCGTCGCCACCGCGTTGAGCAGCAGGTTGTTCAGTTCGTAGGTCTCGATCAGGTCCGAATTCCACACCAGCGAGCGGTCGGAGACCTTCACGTCCTGGAACGTGGCGAAGATCTCGGCCATCTTGTCCACGCCTTCCTGCAGCGTCTTGCTGGTGCGGAACACCGCCGCGTCGGACTGCATGGTGCGCTGCATCTTGTCGCGGATCACCGACGTCGGGGTGCCGCCGTTGGAGTTGCGCAGCTTGTCGAGCAGGCCCAGCGCCTTGTCGCAGGAATCGCTGGGCAGGGTCTTGTGCGGCGCGCCGGACTTGATCGTCTCGGCGCAACGGATGGCCACCGCGCGGCCGAACACCACCAGGTCCAACAGCGAGTTGGAGCCCAGGCGGTTGGCGCCGTGCACCGACACGCAGGCCGCCTCGCCGATCGCGTACAGGCCGGGCACCACCGAATCCGGGTTGTCGCCGTCCTTGCGCACCACTTCGCCGTGGTAGTTGGTCGGGATGCCGCCCATGTTGTAGTGCACGGTCGGGATCACCGGGATCGGCTGCTTGGCCACGTCGACGCCGGCGAAGATGTGCGCGCTCTCGGCGATGCCGGGCAGCTTGTCGTTGATCACTTCCGGGCCGAGATGGGTCAGATCGAGCAGGATGTGGTCCTTGTGCTCGCCGACGCCGCGGCCTTCGCGGATCTCGATGGTCATCGAACGCGACACCACGTCGCGCGAGGCCAGATCCTTGTAGTGCGGGGCGTAGCGCTCCATGAAGCGCTCGCCGTTGCTGTTGCGCAGGATGCCGCCTTCGCCGCGCACGCCCTCGGTGATCAGGCAGCCGGCGCCGTAGATGCCGGTGGGATGGAACTGCACGAACTCCATGTCCTGCATCGGCAGGCCGGCGCGCATCACCAGGCCGCCGCCGTCGCCGGTGCAGGTGTGGGCGGAGGTGGCGCTGAAGTAGGCGCGGCCGTAGCCACCGGTGGCCAGCACCACGCCATGGGCGCGGAACAGGTGCAGCGAGCCTTCGGCCATGTCCAGCGCGAGCACGCCGCGGCACACGCCTTCCTCGTCGAAGATCAAGTCCAG
Organism: Xanthomonas sp. CFBP 8443; assembly: GCF_025666195.1. Classification (NCBI taxonomy): domain Bacteria; kingdom Pseudomonadati; phylum Pseudomonadota; class Gammaproteobacteria; order Lysobacterales; family Lysobacteraceae; genus Xanthomonas; species Xanthomonas sp. CFBP 8443. The sequence continues at coordinate 2,126,014 of NZ_CP102592.1, read as the reverse complement.
CGCGAAGTACTCGATCATGAAGCGCGCGTTGTGCGCCAGCGACTGCTGGTACAGCGTGTGCAGCATGGCGTGGCCGGTGCGGTCGGCGGCGGCGCAGGTGCGCTGCGCGGACGGGCCTTCGCCGTACTTGGTGGTCATGCCGCCGAACGGACGCTGGTAGATCTTGCCGTCCTCGGTGCGCGAGAACGGCACGCCGTAGTGTTCCAGCTCGATGATCGCCGGGATCGCCTCGCGGCACATGTACTCGATCGCGTCCTGGTCGCCCAGCCAGTCCGAGCCCTTGATGGTGTCGTAGAAGTGGTAGCGCCAGTCGTCCTCGCCCATGTTGCCGAGCGCGGCGGAGATGCCGCCCTGCGCAGCCACGGTGTGCGAACGGGTCGGGAAGACCTTGGTCAGGCAGACCGTCTGCAGGCCCTTCTGGGCCAGGCCGAAGGTGGCGCGCAGGCCGGCGCCGCCGGCGCCGACCACGACCATGTCGTACTTGTGTTCGGTGATCTTGTAAGCGGACATCGAAATGGGGGTTCCTAGAAGGGTCGCCGGCGGATCAGGCAATGCCTAGCGCGATGCGCGCCACGGCGAAGATGCTGACGATGGCGCCGAGCACGGCGACGAAACGCACGATGGTCTGCGCCGCGAGGGCCAGCAGCGAGGTGTGCACGTAGTCTTCCAGCACCACCTGCATGCCCAGCTGCGCATGCCAGAACGCGGCGATGAGGAAGCCGACCAGCAGGATCGCATTCCACGGCTTGGCCACCGCCTCGGTGGCGGCGACGTAGTCCGAACCCATCAGGCCCAGCACGAAGATCAGGAACCAGATCGACAGCGGCACCAGCGCGGTGGCGGTCAACCGCTGCACCACGAAATGCTCGGTGCCGGTCTTGGCCGCGCCCAGGCCGCGCACGTTCTTCAGCGGAGTACGGTAACGGTTCATGCGCCAGCTCCCAGCAACACGTAGGCCCACACGGCGCCGGTCAGCACGAAGCTGAGGATCACCGACAGCCAGCCGATGGTGACGAAGGCGCGCACCGCGTAGCCCTGGCCGAAGTCCTGCAGGATGTGGCGCAGGCCGCCGAACAGATGGAAGGCGAAGCACCAGGTCCAGCCGAACAGGAACACCTGTCCGTACCAGGCGCCGGCGATATCGCGGAAGAGGTTCCAGGAGGACGGACCGAGCATCAGCGCCAGCAAACCGGCGGCGATGACCAGGGCGCCGATCGAGAGCACGATGCCGGTGGCTCGATTCAGGATCGAGGTCACCATCTGGATCTGCCAACGATAGACCTGCAGGTGGGGGGAAAGAGGACGTTCGCGGGTCGCCATTCGCTGGGCTCGTTGTCTCGGCTGGGCGGCGTGCTTAAGGCCGCGTTGGCTCAAAGCTGGATCAGAAATCGATGCAGCGTCCGTTTTTCTCCCAGTCGCCGTAGCGCGTCGGCTCGAGGCCGCCGCGACCGCCGATTTCCCGCGGCGCAGGCGTCGCTTCCGGAGTCGTCTCCTCGGCGGGTCGCTGCGTTTCGGGATCGGACTCGGGTGTGGGGGTTGGTTGGCCTATCATGCGGGTCTCACAACAGCGTAATTTTAGTCCTCCCCCTCGTGCCTGACAACCTGAATCTCACTTTCGACCGTTTTTCCGCGCTGCCAGACCTGCAATACGTAGGCTTGAGCGGCGTGGATGCAGTGGCTTTCGCCCAGGCGCAGTTCGCCAACGACGTGCAGGCGCTGCGCAACGGCCACTGGCAGTGGAATGCCTGGCTGACCGCGAAAGGCCGGGTGATCGCGCTGTTCGCGCTGCTGCGGCGCGCCGACGACGAACTGCTGGTGCTGCTGCCAGACGGCGGCGCAGCGGAACTGGCGACGGCGCTGAACCGCTTCGTATTCCGGCGCAAGGTGCGCATCGCGGTGCGTGAGGATCTGCATGGCTTCGGGCGCCTGAGCATGCCCGAACAGGCCCGGGGCGCAGCGTCTGCGCCGGGTGACCACGGCGTGATCGAGCTGGACATGGGCGGCGGCGCGATGCCGCGCACGCTGCTGCTGGCGCCGGCCGCCGATGCCGGCGTGGCCGATCCCGCATTCGCCGCGGCATGGCGCCGGACCGATCTGGCGCTGGGCCTGGCCCGGCTCGACGCCGGCCAGCGCGAACAATGGACCCCGCAGCAGCTGGCGCTGGACCGGCTGCACGCCTTCAGCGTGAAGAAAGGCTGCTATCCGGGCCAGGAGATCGTCGCCCGCACCCATTTCCTGGGCAAGGCCAAGCGCGCGCTGCAGTTGCTGGCGGTGGACGGCGTGGCCGAGGTCGGCGCGCAGGTGCTGCGCGACGGACAGGCGCTGGGCAGTGTGGTCAGCATCGCCGGCGAGCTGGCGCTGGCGGTACTGCCGCTGGAGGACGCGCCGCCGACCGGTCTGTCCATCGGTGCGCAGGCCGCGCAATGGCAGCCGCTGCACGAAGGCCTCGCGCGCTGAACCCGGCAGCGGCCGGGAACGCCCACCTTGGCTTATTGCGGTTGCGAGTCCCGAGTCCCGAGTCCCGAGTCCCGAGCCTCCAAACGCTCGCCGCTCTCCGGATCGAAGAAATGCAGCGCCTCGCCGCGCACCGCCACGCGCAGGCTCTCGCCCAGGCCCGGCAGCGCGCGCGGCGCCACCCGCATCACCAGCGGCTGGCTGCCGTAGCTGAGGTTGACGAAGATCTCGTTGCCGACCGGCTCGATCACCTCGATGGTGGCCGCGAACCCGCCCTGCCCGTCCGCGCTGGGCTGCAGGTGCTCGGGCCGCACGCCGATCGCGATCGGCCGGCCCAGCCACTGCGGCGCGACATGCGCGCCGTGCAGCGGCACGCGGCTGCCGTCGGCCAGCTGCAGGTGCACGCCGTCTTCCTCGACCAGCTGGCCCTGCAGCACGTTCATCGCCGGGCTGCCGAGGAACCCGGCCACGAACAGGTTGGCGGGGCGTTCGTACAGCGCCATCGGCGTGTCGATCTGCTGGATCAGCCCGTCCTTGAGCACCACGATGCGCTGGCCCAGGGTCATCGCCTCGACCTGGTCGTGGGTCACGTAGATCATCGTGGTGCCGAGCTTGCGGTGCAGCTGCGCGATCTCGGTGCGCACCGAATGGCGCAGCTTGGCGTCGAGGTTCGACAGCGGCTCGTCGAGCAGGAACACCGCCGGCTCGCGCACCAGCGCGCGACCCAGCGCCACGCGCTGGCGCTGGCCGCCGGACATCGCCCGCGGCAGCTTGCCGAGCATCGGGGTCAGGCCCAGCGTCTCGGCAGCGGCGGCGACACGGCGCTCGATGACGTCCTTGGGTTCGCCGCGCAGCTTCAGCCCGAACGCCAGGTTCTCGGCCACGGTCATGTGCGGGTACAGCGCGTAGCTCTGGAACACCATCGCGATGTCGCGATCCTTCGGCGCCACGTCGTTGACCACGTTCTCGCCGATACGCAGCTCGCCGCCGCTGATCTCTTCAAGCCCGGCGATCATCCGCAGCAGGGTGGACTTGCCGCAGCCGGACGGCCCGACCAGCACCATCAGCTCGCCGTCGGCCACTTCGAAGCTGGCCCCGTGCACGGCGACCTGGCCGTTGTCGTAGACCTTGCGGATGTTGTCCAGTTGTACTTTCGCCATGGTGCGGTATCCGGTTTCCGGCTGGGAGAGACGGGCTGCCGCCGGTCCCTCCCGATGGCAGTGCATACGAATGCGGTTCGCATCGTGCCAGCGACACAGGCAACAATGGGAGCGCAATGCGGTATTCTGCCATGTAACCGTTTTCACGGGGCAACATCGACGCCTGCGAGGGCCTGCGATGCGATCCGCCAACCTGCCGCCGTCCCGGCGCGCGCACGAGCAACGGCCTGATGCTTGAGGCATTAGACAGGTATGCTCAGAGGTCTGGCAGTCGTATTCATCTCCAGGATCGTGCGTCCCGCTGGCGGTCACCGCTATGCCCGCACGAGCCGCAGGACGGATACAGGCCGGTCCCGCCGCTTGCTTACCAACGCCACGTCACTTCTAGCCCCCAGGTGATCGACGAAATGTCACCCGAAACCGAAAACCGGTCGATGCACGATACCTTCCTGCTGTTTGGCGCCACCGGCGATCTGGCCCAGCGCTACCTGTTCCCCTCGCTGCTGCGCATGCTCGACGACGGCTTCCTGCCGGAAGACTTCCGCATCCGCGCGCTGGCGCTGTCGCCGCACGACACCGCCAAGTTCCACGAGATCCTCAAGCCGCGCCTGCAGGCGGCGATGCCGCAGGTCAGCGAGGCGGTCATCCAATCGTTGCTGGACCGCACCGACTACCGCTCGGTGGACCTGCGCAACGCCGAGTCGGTGGCCGATGCGGTGCGCGAGCTGGCCGCGCGCAAGTGCGTCAGCTACCTGGCGATCCCGCCGGGGCTGTACATCAGCACCTGCCAGGGCCTGGCTCTGGGCGGCGCGCTGGCCGCGCCGAACCGGCTGATGCTGGAGAAGCCGATCGGCCACGACTCGGCCAGCGCGCGCGAGATCCTGCAGGCGATCGGCGCGCTGATCGACGAGGACCGCGTGTTCCGCCTGGACCACTACCTGGGCAAGGCCGCGGTGCAGAACCTGATCGCGCTGCGCTTCGGCAACACGCTGCTGGAAGCGGTGTGGAACCGCAACTACATCGAGTCGGTGGAGATCCTGGTCGCCGAGAGCGAAGGCGTGGACGGCCGTGACGCCTACTACGCGCGTTCCGGCGCGCTGCGCGACATGGTCCAGAGCCACATCCTGCAGTTGCTGTGCCTGGTGGCGATGGAGCCGCCGGCGTCGCTGGAAGCGGACCGCATCCGCGACGAGAAGGTCAAGGTGCTGCGCGCGCTGCGTCCGCTGCAGGCCGCGCACGCCGCGCGCGACAGCGTGCGCGGGCGCTACACCGCCGGCACCATCAACGGCCAGCCGGCGCAGGCCTACCAGCCGCCGGAAGGCAGCGACGTGGAGACCTTCGTCGGCGTCACCGCCTACATCGACAACTGGCGCTGGGCCGGCGTGCCGTTCCGGCTGTGCACCGGCAAGCGCCTGGCCGAACGCACCACGCGCATCGTGGTCACGCTCAAGCCGGTCACCCACTGGCTGTTCGAGCGGCCCGACGCGACCCACGTGGCGCCGAACCGGCTGACCTTCCAGCTGCAGCCGCAGGAAAACATCGAGCTGGGCCTGATGAGCAGCCTGGCCGGTCCGGAATGGGGCGCGCTGGAACTGCAGCCGCTGGAGCTGGAGCTGTCGGTGCCGACCGGCCTGCACCGCCGCATCGCCTACGAGCGGCTGATGCTCGACGCGCTCAACGGCAACCACGCGCTGTTCGTGCGCGACGACGAAGTGCGCGCGGCCTGGGCCTGGATCGACAGCGTCAGCGACGCCTGGGCGCAGGCGCAGTCGCCGCTGCTGCCCTACCCGGCCGGCAGCTGGGGGCCGCAGGAAGCCGAACGCTACGTCTCCGCCGACGACGCCAGCGCCGTGCAGCGGGACACGCCATGACCGCGCCGCTGCGGCCGGTGCTGGTCGCCGACATCGGCGGCACCAACGCGCGCTTCGCGCTCGCCGACCTCGGCGCGTCGGCGCCGCTGCTCGACGACAGCACCCAGACCTTCGCGGTGGTGGACTTCCCGTCGCTGGGCGATGCCGCGCGCTACTACCTGCAGCAGACCGGAGTGGACGCGCGCAGCGGCGTGTTCGCCGTGGCCGGGCGCGTGGACGGCGACGAGGCGCGGATCACCAACCATCCGTGGGTGATCTCGCGCTCGCGCACCCGCGCCATGCTCGGCTTCGAGGAACTGCACCTGATCAACGACTTCGCCGCGCAGGCGATGGCGATCAGCCTGCTGCAGCCGCAGGACGTGATCCAGGTCGGCGGCGCGGTCTGGCAGCCGTCGCCGATCGCGCAGCCGCGCAACTACGCGGTGATCGGCCCGGGCACCGGCCTGGGCGTGGGCGGCCTGCTGATCCGCGGCGGCCGCTGCTATCCGCTGGAGACCGAGGGCGGCCACGTCAGCTTCCCGCCCGGCACGCCCGAGGAGATCCGCATCCTGGAATTGCTGTCGCAACAGTTCGGCCGCGTCTCCAACGAGCGCCTGATCTGCGGTCCCGGCCTGGTCAACATCCATCGCGCGCTCAGCGAGATCGCCGGCGACGACCCGGGCCCGCTGCAGCCGGCCGACATCACCGCGCGCGCCGCGCAGGGCGACTACCGCGCGATGCGCACGATCGACGTGTTCTGTGCGGTGTTCGGCGCCATCGCCGGCGACCTGGTGCTGATGCACGGCGCCTGGGACGGCGTGTTCCTGACCGGCGGCCTGGTACCGAAGATGCTCGATGCGCTCCAGCATTCCGGCTTCCGCCAGCGCTTCGAGCACAAGGGCCGCTTTTCGTCGATCATGGCACGGGTGCCGTCGCTGGCGGTGATCCATCCGCGTCCCGGCCTGCTCGGCGCCGCTGCCTACGCGGTCGATGCCGAGCGCGAATCCCCAGGAGTCGTCGCATGAACCCCACGTTGTCCGATCGCATCACCCTGATCCGTTACGACGATCCAGACGAATGGATCGACGCGGCGGCGGCCGAGATCGGCGACGCGCTGCGCGAGGAGATCCAACGGCGCGGCGGCGCGCGGCTGCTGCTGTCCGGCGGCACCACCCCGGCGCCGGTGTACCAGGCGCTGGCCGAGCTGCCGCTGGACTGGTCGAAGCTGGACGTGGGCCTGGTCGACGAGCGCTGGCTGTCGCCGCAGGACAGCGACAGCAACGCCTACTTGGTCCGGCAGAGCTTCCTGGAGCGTGCCGAAGGCGCGCGCTTCGAGCCGCTGGTGCGGGTCGGCAAGCCGCTGCAGGACTGTGTGCATGCCGCCAACCTGCATGCGCAGCACGCGCCGGCCGCGTGCCTGGCGGTGCTGGGCATGGGCGGCGACGGCCACACCGCGTCGCTGTTCCCCGGCGCCACCGACCTGAGCAAGGCGCTGGCCAATCCGCTGCCCTACGCCGCGCTCGACGCCACCGGCTGCCCCGGCGCCAATACCTGGCCGCTGCGCATCACCCTGACCCCGGCCGGCCTGGCGCCGATCGGCCGGCGCATGCTGCTGTTGCGCGGCAAGCAGAAGCTCGACGTGCTCGAACGCGCGCTGGCCGGCACCGATCCGCACGAATTCCCGATCCGCGTCGCCTTCGATACGCCTGGTGCGCGCTTGCGCGTGCTTTGGTGCGAATGAAGCCGGGACCGGGGACTCGGGACTCGGGACTCGTAACAGCCCAGGGCTGCCGCATTCCCGCTCTTTCGAGTCCCGAGTCCCCCGTCCCGAGTCCCGACATCCCCACACTTCATAGCCACTTCAGCCAATGAGCCTGCATCCGAAAATCCATGCGATCACCGAACGCATCCGCGAGCGCAGTGCGCCGTCGCGGCGCGCCTACCTGGCCGGCATCGACGCCGCGTTGCGCGATGGCCCGTTCCGCGCGCGGCTGAGCTGCGGCAACCTGGCGCACGGCTTCGCCGCCTGCGGCCCGACCGACAAGAGCCGGCTGGAAGGCGGGATCACGCCGAACCTGGGCATCGTCACCGCGTACAACGACATGCTGTCGGCGCACCAGCCGTTCGAGCACTATCCGGAGATGATCCGCAGCACCGCGCGCGCGCTCGGCGCCACCGCGCAGGTCGCCGGCGGCGTGCCGGCGATGTGCGACGGCGTGACCCAGGGCCGCCCCGGCATGGAGCTGTCGCTGTTCTCGCGCGACGTGATCGCCCAGGCCACCGCGATCGGCCTCAGCCACGACATGTTCGACACCACCATCTACCTGGGCGTGTGCGACAAGATCGTGCCCGGCCTGCTGATCGGCGCGCTGGCCTTCGGCCACCTGCCGGCGGTGTTCGTGCCGGCCGGGCCGATGACCCCGGGCATCCCCAACAAGCAGAAGGCCGAGGTGCGCGAGCGCTACGCCGCCGGCCAGGCCACCCGCGACGAACTGCTGGCCGCCGAATCGGCGTCCTACCACGCGCCCGGCACCTGCACCTTCTACGGCACCGCCAACTCCAACCAGGTGTTGCTGGAGGCGATGGGCGTGCAGTTGCCAGGCGCCTCGTTCGTCAACCCCGGCACGCCGCTGCGCGACGCGCTGACCCAGCAGGCAACCGAACGCGCGCTGCGCATCACCGCGCTGGGCAGCGACTTCCGCCCGCTCGGCCGGCTGATCGACGAGCGCGCGATCGTCAATGCCGCGGTCGCGCTGATGGCCACCGGCGGCTCCACCAACCACACCATCCACTGGGTGGCGGTGGCGCGCGCGGCCGGCATCGTGCTGACCTGGGACGACCTGGACGAGCTGTCGCAGATCGTGCCGCTGCTGACCCGGGTGTATCCCAACGGCGAGGCCGACGTGAACCATTTCGCCGCGGCCGGCGGCATCGGCTTCGTGTTCCGCGAACTGATGGACGCGGGGCTGATGCACGACGACCTGGCCACCATCGTGCCCGGCGGCATGCGCGCCTACGGCGACGAGCCGTGCGTGCAGAACGGCGCGCTGGCCTACGTGCCGACTCCGGCCAAGAGCGCCGACGAGACGGTGGTGCGCCCGGCGTCCAACCCGTTCGAGGCGCAGGGCGGGCTACGCCTGCTGCGCGGCAATATCGGCCGCTCGCTGATCAAGCTGTCGGCGGTGAAGCCGGAGTTCCGCACCATCGAGGCGCCGGCGGTGGTCATCGACGCGCCGCAGGTCCTGAACAAGCTGCATGCCGCCGGCGTGCTGCCGCACGACTTCGTGGTGGTGCTGCGCTACCAGGGACCGCGCGCCAACGGCATGCCGGAACTGCATTCGCTGGCGCCGCTGCTGGGCCTGCTGCAGAACCAGGGCCGGCGCGTGGCGCTGGTCACCGACGGGCGCCTGTCCGGCGCCTCGGGCAAGTTCCCGGCGGCGATCCACGTGACCCCGGAAGCGGCGCGCGGCGGCCCGATCGCCCGGGTGCGCGAAGGCGACATCGTGCGCCTGGACGGCGAGGCCGGCACCCTGGAAGTGCTGGTGGATGCGGTCGAATGGGCCTCGCGCGCGCTGGCGCCGAACACCGCGCCGGCCGCGCACGACATCGGCCGCAACCTGTTCGCGATCAATCGCCGCGTGGTCGGCCCCGCCGACCAGGGCGCGATGTCGATCTCCTGCGGCCCGCCGGCCGCCGACGGCGACGTGTGGGACTACGACGCCGAGTACGACCTGGGCCGCAGCGCCGAGGCCGCCGCCGCGCCGCACGAGGAAAAGGACGCCTGAGCCCGCGGCCCGGCAGGCGCCGCGCGCGCCTGCCCTCCCCTGCGCCGGCCGCATGCGGCCAACGAACCCCTGCCATCATCGCCAACACGAGACTGTCATGACGATTGCCGAATACCAGAACACAGCCGAAGCGCTGCTGCGCGACGCCGGCATCCTGCCGGTTGTCACCGTCCACACCCTGGACGAGGCGCGCCGCGTGTCCGCCGCCCTGCTCGAAGGCGGCCTGCCCGCGATCGAGCTGACCCTGCGCACGCCGGTGGCGATGGACGCGCTGGCGATGCTCAAGCGCGAGCTGCCGGACATCAAGATCGGTGCCGGCACCGTGCTCAGCGAGACCCAGTTGCAGCAGGCGATCGACGCCGGCGCCGATTTCATCGTCACCCCGGGCACGCCGCCGGCGCTGGCCGACGCGCTGGCGCGGGCGCCGCTGCCGGTGGTGCCGGGCGCGGCCACCCCGACCGAACTGCTGGCGCTGATGGCGCGCGGCTTCCGCGTGTGCAAGCTGTTCCCGGCCTCGGCGGTCGGCGGCCTGGCGATGCTCAAGGGCCTGGCCGGCCCGCTGGCCGACCTGAAGCTGTGCCCCACCGGCGGCATCGGCGAAAGCACCGCCGCCGAGTACCTGGCGCAACCGAACGTGGTCTGCATCGGCGGCTCGTGGATGGTGCCCAAGGACTGGCTGGCCAACGGCGAGTGGGACAAGGTGCGGGAGAGCGCGGCGAAGGCGGCCGGGATCGTGCGGTCTGTCAGGGCTGGGTGAGGCCGGGACCGGGGACCGGGGACCGGGGACCGGGGACCCGGAAAATCAAAAGCAAAAGAAAAGCGCCGGCATGCCGGCGCTTTTTGTTTGGCTGTTGCTGTCGCGTTTGCCGTTCCGGGTCCCCGGTTCCTGGTCCCGGCTGTTGCTGTCGCATCTGCCGTTCCGGGTCCCCGGTCCCCGGTCCCTGGTCCCGGCTCCACCGAGTCCCCAGTCCCGAGTCCCGAGTCCCGACGCCTCACCTCACCTCAATCTGCACATCCGCCGGCAACGAACGGATCCGCAGTTCGCCGTTTTCCCACTGCGCCGCTTCGCCGTTGATCTGGGTGCGGCCGGGCTCGCCCGGGTACGGCCACGGCAGCACCAGGCCGCCGCTGGGCACGCGCAGGCCGCCGGAGATGCCCAAGGTCAGGCGATTCTTCTGCCGGCGCAACTGGTAGCTCAGTTCGCCTTGCGGGGTGCGCAGGTCCTGGATGGCGATGCCCTTGCCGTCGAACCACGCCGCCGGCACGCCGGCCGCCAGCACCAGGCTGTCGTCGACGTCGCGCGCGTAGGCGAACATGTCCAGCACCGAGCGCACGAAGTCCGAGCCGACCCAGGCATGCGGCAGATCGCCGACGAAGAACGGCTTGCGCGGCGTGCGCGAGACCACTTCGGCCCACTGGTTCCAGGGTTGCGGCGCGCGGTCCTTGAAGAAGAACTGGGTCGCGTCCCAGGCGCGCTCGCGCCAGCCCAGGCGCACGAACGCGGCGACGTTGCGCCATTCGTACGGCGTGTAGTCCTTCCATTCGCGCTTGCCGTCGCGGCGGCTGGCGAACTCGCCCCAGTAGCGCTCGAAGGTGTTGCCCAGCAGTTGCGGCGGCAACCGTCCCTGCTCGCCGCCCGGCGCCAGCGCGATGGTCGTGGAGGTGGGATCGAAATCGCCCAGCTCGGCCGAACCCGGCAGGAAATCGATGTGGTGCTGCTGCGTGGCGCTCTCCAGCGAGGCGTACAGGTCTTGGCGGAATTCGTCGCGCGCGGCAGCGAAGCGTGCCGCATCGTCGATCCGGCCCAGTTCGGCGGCGATCTCCACCGCGTCCTTGTAGCCGCGCAATGCCCAGAAGTTGTCCCAGTACGAATGCATCGGCTTGGCCGAATAGCCTTCGTGGCTGATCGACACCGGCATCATTCCGTAGAACGCCGGGTTGCGCGAGCGGTTCTCCTCGGTGCGCTCGCTCAGCCGCAACTGCTCCATGTACTCGTACGCGGCCAGCACGTGCGGCCACATCTTCTCCAGGAATGCGCGGTCGCCGCTGTAGCGGTAGTAGTCGGCGACGCCGAAGATCAGTTCGCCGTGGCTGTCGTTCTCCGGCACCGGGTCGCTGCCGCGGTCGTCCACGCAGCACGGCACCATGCCGTTGGCGAACTGGTACGGCGCGTACCACTCCAGGTATTCGCGCGCCACGTCGGCGCGGCCCAGGCGCAGCAGGCCTTCGGAAATCATCGCGCCGTCGCGGATCCAGCTGCGCGAATACGAGCGCGTGCCCGGCTGCAGGCGCGGCCCGATCCGCGAGATCAGCATGTGCGCCAGCGCGGTGCGCAGCGTGTCGGCCAGCGCCTTGCCCTCGGCCGGCACGTGCAGTTGCACCCGGTCCAGCTTCTCGCGCCATTGCGCGGCGACCTGCTGCTGCGCCTTGGCCGGGTCGAAACCGGCCGGCAACGCCTGCGCGCCGGTCTGTGGGATCAGCAACGCCACCTCGCGCACTTCACCCGGGGCCAGGCGCCCGCGGTACAGCAGCGCGCCCGAGGCCAGGCCGTCGGCGTCGGACGCCTGCTGCGGCAGCGCGGCGCCATCGGCAGACAAGCGCTCCACGTCGATGCCGGCGTCGAACGCCGTGGCATAGGCCGCATCGGGCTTCTGTACCGCGAACACCCGCGGCTCGCCGTTGACCTGCACCTGGCCGCCGTCGAACGCCAGCAGATGGATCGGGCTGACCCCGCCGACGGTGTTGAGGAACTGGCTGGGCGGGTTCACCTGGAACGGCCGCACCGCCAGCGCCAGGGTGTAGTCGTGCGGCTGCTTGCTCGGGTTGCTGAGCCGGTAGCGCGCCACCAGCTGCGCCTGCTCCGGGGTGCCCTGGACGAAGGCGGTGATGCGCAGGCCGGCGTTGTCGTGGCTCCAGTCCACGCTCGGGATCGGCAGGTAGTCGTCCTGCAGGCTCTGTGCGGTCTTCACGTCGGCCCAGCTCAGGCGCTTGCCGTCCAGCAGCAGGAACGGCTCGATGCTGAAGCCGCCCTTGCCCACTTCGATCGCGCCGTCCTCGCCGACCAGGCCCTGCTCGCGGCCGCCGTCCAGGCCGACGATGGTCCAGTATGGCTGCTCGCCGCTGAAGCCGCGCGGGAACCAGCCGCGGGTGGAATCGGCCGCCACCGACTTGACGAAGTCGTTCGGGGTGGCGGCGAAGGCCAGCGGCTGCAGCGCGATGTCGGCGATGCCGTAGCGGAAGCTGGGGCCGTCCTCCAGGTCGATGCGCACGTAGCGCGCCTCGGTCTCGGGCATCGGCAGCCAGTCGGTGCCGCCGTTGCCGGCAGTGACGTTGCGCAGTTCGCGCCAGCTGCGGCCGTCGGCCGAGCCCTGCAGCCGGTAGCGCGAGGCGTACACGCCCGGCGCCCACTGCAGCTTGGCGCCGCCGAACTCGCGCACCTTGCCCAGGTCCAGCATCACCGTCTGGGTCTTGGCGTTGCCGCTGTACCACACCGTGTCCGCCTTGCCGTCGGCGATGCGCTGCTCCAGCGCCGGCGCGGTGTCGGCGCTGACCTTCACCGCCAGCGGCGAGGTGTCCTGCGGCGGCAGCGGGGTCAGCGCCAGCTGGTCGAAGCACACCGTGCCCTTGCCGCCGACCTGGTTGTAGATGGTGAACTCGATCTGCGCGCTGCGCTTGAGTTCCTTGTCCGGGCTCGGCCCCCAGGCCTTGTCGATCTGCCGCTTCTTGAAGGCGAGCGTGGTCCATTGCTTGGGAAAGTCGTAGCGCGGCCGGTTGACCCACCACACGTTGTCGCCGCTGGCGTCGACCAGCTTGAACTGCAGGTCGTTGCTCGGCGAATCGCCGCGCAGCTGGAACGAGAGCTGGTAGTTGTCCGGGTACTCGACCGGCAGCGCGCGGCGGATGCCGGCGTAGCCGGAGACGCCGTTGAAGTCGTAGTCCAGGCAGATCGCCTTGGCGCGGCCGCCGCTGGCGGCCTGCACCAGCCGGGTCGAGGCGGTGACCTGGTTGGAGACGACGATCTGCCAGTTGTCCAGGTTGTTGAAGCCGTCCAGCGCCAGCGGCGCGGTCGGCGCCGCGGCGAAGGCCTGCGCCGCCGCCAGTCCCAGCACCGCCACCAGCCACCGTCCACTCGTCATCGCCGCACCGTCCGTCATAGACCTCGTCCTGCTCGTCGTTGGTTTTTGCAGGAGGGGCGTCGGCCCTGGCTCTACCAGCAAGGCGTCGGGGCCGACGCCCCTCCTGCACGTACGTCCATCATGGCCTGCAGTTCAGCGCGAAGCGATGCAGGCGCGTTCCCACACTCGCCCGGTTCCGATGCCGTCCATGGCGCAACCGATCGGCTCCGGACAAACCGGCCCGGCCATCCGTGGCCGGGCGTTCGGCGCAACGCGCGCCAGTGGCGCTCCATGATCGGCAAAACTGCTGCCATCCATGGCGCAACACTCGTGCACCAGAACGTCCGGCCTGGCCATCCCTGGCCAGGCGTTCGCGGACGCGCGAGCCAGTGGCTCGCAAGCGCGTCGCCGCACTCGCATCTTTCCCATGCCATCCCTGGCGCAACCGATCGGCTCCGGACAAACCGGCCCGGCCATCCGTGGCCGGGCGTTCGGCGCAACGCGCGCCAGTGGCGCGCAAGCGTTGCGCCTCACCCCTTCACGCTACCCAGCAGCAAGCCCTGGATGTAGTAGCGCTGCAGCGCCAGGAACAGCGCCAGCACCGGGATCACCGTCACCACCGCGCCGGCCATCATCATTTCCACGTCCATGATGTGCTCGCGCGACAGCGCCGCCAGCGCCACCGGCAAGGTGTAGTGCTCCTGGTCGGTCAGCACGATCAACGGCCACATGAAGTCGTTCCACGCGGCCATGAAGGTGAAGATGGTCAGCGTCACCAGCACCGGCTTGAGCATCGGCAACACGATCTGGAAGAAGATGCGCAGTTCGCCGGCGCCGTCGATGCGCGCCGCCTCCAGCAGTTCGTCCGGGATCGAGCGCGCGTACTGCCGCACCAGGAAGATGCCGAACACCGTCGCCAGCGCCGGCACCACCACCCCGCCGAAGTTGTTGACCAGGTGCAGCTGCTTCATCAGCAGGAACAGCGGCAGCATCGCCACCTGCGCCGGGATCACCAGCGCCGCCAGCAGGATCTGGAAGATCCGCTCCTTGCCGACGAAGCGAAGCTTGGCGAAGGCGTAGCCGGCCATGGTGTTGATCAGCAGCGAGCCGAAGGTGATCGCGCACGACACCAGCAGGCTGTTGGCGAAGTTGCGGGCCATGCCGGTGCGCGAGAACAGCTCGCCGTAGTTGGCCAGGGTCGGGCCGGTCGGCAGCATCGGCGGCGGGAAGCGGCTGGCCTGCCCGGCCGGCATGAACGACACCGACACCATCCACAGCAGCGGCGCCAGGCTGACCAGCGCCAACACCAGCAGCCCGCCGTTGACCAGCAGCGTGTTCCAGCGCGAAGCGCCGATCTCGCGGCTCATACCAGGTCCTTCTTGCGGCCGAAGCGCAGCATCACGGAGGTCACTCCCAGGATGATCAGGAACAGCAGGAACGCCACCGCCGACGCGCGGCCGAGGTTCCACCACTTGAAGCCTTCCTCGAACATGAAGTACAGCACGCTGACCGTGCTCTGCAGCGGGTCGCCGCGGGTCATCACGTAGGGTTCGGCGAACAGCTGGAAGTAGCCGGACACGGTGATCACCCCGACCACCAGCAGCACCGGCCCCAGCATCGGCAGGGTGATGTGCAGGAACTGCCGCCATTTCGATGCGCCGTCGATGCGCGCGGCTTCGTACAGGTCCTGCGGGATGCCCTGCAGGCCGGCCAGGAAGATCACCATGTTGTAGCCGAAGTTCTTCCACACCGCGAACAGCATGATCGTCGGCATCGCCCAATGCGGGTCGCCGAGCCAGTCGACCGGGCCGATGCCCAGGTGGCTCAGGCCGTAGTTGACCAGGCCGTAGCTGGTATGGAACAGGTAGCGCCAGATCACCGCCACCGCCACCAGCGTGGTCACCACCGGCGCGAACAGTGCGGTGCGGAACAGCGGCTTGAACCGCGCCACCGGCGCGTTGAGCAGCAGCGCCGCGCCCAGCGAGGCGCCGATCGACAGCGGCACGCCGACGATGACGAAGTAGGTGGTGTTCCACAGCGACTTCCAGAACATCTGCGTCTGCAGCAGTTCGATGTAGTTGCCGAAGCCGACGAAGCGCAGGTGGTTGCTGTCGGCCAGCGCGTACAGGTCGAAGTCGGTGACGCTCAGCGCCAGCGCCGACAGCACCGGCAGTCCGAAGAACACGCCGATCACGATCAGCGCCGGGCCGGCGAACAGCCAGCCGGCCAGGGACCCGCGCTTCATGGCGTCGCTCCTGCGGCCGGCGCCGCCGCTGCCTGCGGATGCTGCTGCTGATAGATCCAGCGCCGCTTCTCCAGGATCTCGTCCACGCGCTTGTCCAGGTCCTGCACCGCTTTCTCCTGGCTTTCGCCGCCGCGCACCACGCGCTCGGTGACCAGCCGCATTTCCTGCACGATGCGCTCCCATTCCAGCACCTTCGGCGCCGGCTTGACCCGCTCCAGCTGGTCGCGGAACGCATGCGCCAGCGGATCGTTGGCCAGCGACGGGTACTCCCAGGTGCTGCGCCGCGGCGGCATGTCGCCGATCAGCGCGTGGAAGCGCGCCTGGGTCTGCGGCCGCGACAGGAACTCGATCAGCTTCCACGCCGCGTCCTTCTGCTGCGACTTGCGGAAGATCACCAGGCTGGTGCCGCCGGCGATGCCGGCTCCCGGACCGTCCGGACCCGGCAGCGGCATCGTGCCCCACTGCCCTTTCAGCGCCGCCGGTTCCAGCTTGCGGAACTCGCGGATATTCCATGGCCCGGAGATGTAGAAGGCGTAGAAGCCGTTGAAGAACTCGTCCCACACGTTGGAGATCTGGGTCTCGGACATCTTCGGCGCCCAGTCCTGCTCGAACATGTTGGCGTAGAAGCCCAGCGCCTTGCGGAAGCCGGGGCTGCGGAAGTTGCCGTAGTTGTTGTGATCGCGCAGCAGCGGATCGTCCAGCTGCAGGCCCAGCGACAACTGCTGCTCGAATTCGTTGATCGGCATCAGGATCGCGTAGCGCTTGGGCCCCACGTGCTTCTTCACCGCGGCCATGGCCTGTTCCCACTCGGCCCAGGTCTGCGGCAGCGTCTCCACGCCGGCGTCGCGGAGCATGTCCTTGCGGTAGAACAGCAGGCGCGTGTCCACGTACCACGGCACCCCGTACAGCTGGCCGTCGATGACGCTGGTGTCCCAGATGCCGGCGAAGTAGTCCTTCGGGTCGACCACCTTGGAGCTGTCCACGTAGGGCTGCAGCGGCTGCAGCGTGTCCAGCGCGGCGAACTCGGGGATCCAGGTGTTGCCGAGCTGGCACACGTCCGGCAGCCCGTCGGCGGCGAACGCGGTCAGCAGCTTCTCGTGCGCGGCGGTCCACGGGATGTTCTGGATGTCCACGCGGATGCCGGGATTCTCCTTCTCGAATTCCGGGATCAGCTCGGCCACCACCTCGGCCTCGCGGCCCATCGCCCAGAACCGCACCACCTCGCCCTGCGGCGCGCGCGCGCAGCCGCAGATGGCCACCATCAGCGCGCCCAGCGCCAGCCAGCGACGGGTTGTCCGCAGTGCGCTCATTCGGGCTTCTGCGGTTGGCGCTGCGCGGGATTCTGCTGCGCCTCGGCGGACGCGGCGCGCGACTCGGCAATGCCGATCGCGCGCGCGGCGGCGGCCTGCTCGTCCTTCTTCGGCACCGGCTGCGCCTCGCCTTCCGGGGTCAGCCAGCCGCCGCTGAAGCCGGCGCGTTCCAGGCCGGTGCGCACGTACTTGTTCTTCTTCATCACGTTCCAGACGAACTCGTTGCGGTAGTTGGCGATCATGGTCAGGATCGGGCCCTGGTCGATGCCGATGTAGTCGCTGGACACCCAGCCGCGGTCCGGCACCACGCGCCCGGTCTTCAGCGGAATATCGTAGTTGAAGCTGGGGTTGAACGAATCCAGGAAGCCGTAGCTGGAATAGATGTAGTCGCCGTAGCGCTTGTGCATCTCCACCGTGGCCGGGATCACCACTTCCGGGGCGAACACGATCGAGGCCACCGCCGCGGTCGGCGCCAGCGTGCCGTCGTCGAAGTTCTCGCGCAGGCCGGCGCCGCGCGAGGAATAGTGGCGGAACTGGCGCTGCTCGCCGCGGTAGTCCTGCGCGGTGTTCTGCGGGCCGTCGCTGGCGGTCAGGCCCCACACGTCCTCGCTGTAGTCCTTCCACTTCATCGGGTTGGCGATCGCGTACTCGCGCTGCGCCAGCACCGCGCGGCGGCTGTTGAGGAAGTAGTCGATGCCGCGCTCGCGCATGTACTGGTCCTGCAGGTCGCGGAAGTCGATCCACACATGGCTGTACTGGTGCGCGAACATCGGCCCGAACGACAGGTATTCCTGGCCGTAGTACACGCCCCAGTCGTTGTTGTAGGTACGCGTCCACACCGTCCACGCGTCCGGGCTGACCGCATGGGTCGGCGACCCCAGAGCGAGGATGTACAGCATCATCGCCTCGTTGTAGCCCATCCAGTCGTGGCTGATGAAGCCGCTCTCGGGGAACCAGCCCATCGAGATCAGCGGCTCGCGCTGCTGCAGCCAGGTCCAGTCCACGCGCTTGTACAGGGTGTCGGCGATCTCGCGGATCTGCTTTTCGCGCGGGTCGTCGCCGTCGTAGTAGGACTGCGCGAACAGCACGCCCATCATCAGCAGCGCGGTGTCCACGCTGGACAGTTCCACCCAGCTGTCGTAGCGGTGGCCGTTCTGCATGTCCAGGAAATGGTAGTAGAAGCCCTTGTAGCCGGCCTTGCCGGTGCGCTGCGGGCCGACCGGCGCGTCCTCGAAGAATTTCAGCGTGGTCAGGGTGCGGTCGATCGCCTGGTTGCGGCTGATCCAACCGTTCTCGATGCCGATCGGATACGCGGTGAGCGCGAACCCCACCGAGGCGATGCTGGCGAACGGCCGCGACGGGAAGCGGTCGGGGGTCAGCCCGTTGGTCTCGTTGGTGGTGTCCCAGAAGAACTGAAAGGTGCGCCGTTCGATGTCGCCGAACAGCGGCGGCAGTTCCGGCTTCAGCGGCTTGGGCGGCAGCTCGGCCTCGATCAGGATCACCTGCACCGGCTTCTTTTCGCTCACCGCGGGTTCCTCGGTTTTCTTGCACGACGTCAACAACACGCCGGCCGCGATCGTCAGGACCAGCGAAAAGCGTACGAAAGCGCGCTGCTTCATCATCGTGCCACCCCTGTGAAATCGTTTACATCCACACCCGAAAATATACCCCACTCTGCGACCGCCGCGGCTCCCGATCGTTCGGGAGCCGCGGCAGCAGGACTTACCAGTTCAAGCCGAAGGACAGCTTGAACGTGCGCATCGGCGAGGCCAGCACCCCATTCGGCGTGCCGTACGACGTGTTCAGATCGTCGAAGGTGCCGGTGGCGGTGTTGTAGTCCGCATAGTTGGTCCAGTTGAACAGGTTGATGACGTCGGCACGCACGTTGAACTTGATGCCGGCGCCGGTATCCCATTCCTTGTTCGCCGCCAGGCTGAATTCCTTGTAGCCCAACGTGGAATCCGGCTTGTACTGAATGATATAGCACTGCTCGTTGCCTGCCAGGCAATTGGTGCCGTAACGCGGCGTCTGGCTGGCCAGCGACAGCTTGCCGGACAGGGTGATGGCGTACGGCAGGTCGTAGATGCCGGTCACCACCAGGCGGTTCTTGGGGATGCCGCCGGCCTCGCGCCAGCCGTAGCCGGCCATCGACTCCTGGTCCAGCGCGTAGTGCTCGCCGTACTGGCGGTTCTCCTTGGCGTCGGAGAAGGTGTAGGCCACGGTCAGGCCCCAGCCCGATTCCTTGTCGTAAGGCTTGTCCAGCTTCAGCGCCAGCTGGTTGTTGCGCGTCTCCAGGCCGTTGGTGCCCAGCACGATCGCGCTGTACCCATCCGGCGACTCGGTCGGCACGCCGGAGGTGGTGCCCGGCAGGAAGAACGAACCGTCGGCACGGCGGTTGCCGCGCAGGAACACGAAGCCGTCCTTGCTCACGATCCGGCTCAGGGTCACGTCGGTGTACCAGTCGTTGCCCCAGAAGTGCAGCATGTTGCGCATGCCGATGCTGAACTGGTCGGAGTACGGCACCTTGATGTTGTTGTCGATCAGGTAGATCTCGCGACCGCCGCCGCCGGTGTTGCTGGTGGCCAGCCCGTCCAGGCCGGCCTGGGTGGCGTAGCTCTCGTTCCAGGCCACGCAGGGGTCGCCCAGGCAGGGATTGTTGGCGCTGTTGAAGTAGTAGCTGTACGACTTGAAGCTGTTGTTGAGCTGCTCCAGCGCCAGGTAGTCGAAGATGTTGCGGTCGTAGGCACGGCCGGCGCCGCCGTAGATCACGTGCGCCTGATCGCCGGCCAGGTCGTAGGAGAAGCCCAGGCGCGGCTGCCAGGCGTCCTTGAACGCCTTGCGGTTGTTGCCGGTGCTGATGTAGTTGGAGATGTCGTAGTTGGCGTTGTTGAGATTGCTCCAGTTCTGCAGCGCGCCGGCCACGTCGGCCGGGGTCACGAAATCGAGGAACGACGGGGTCTTCTCGTAGTCGTAGCGCACGCCCAGGTTCAACGTCAGGTGCTCGTTGACCTCCCAGTCGTCCTGCAGGTAGATGCCGTACTGCTTGTTCTTGGACACCACCGAGCCGCCGCTGTTGGTGTCGCCCCAGCGCACCCGGTACGGCGTGTCGGTATCGGTCAGGATGTTGTAGTAGTACTGCGGATTGGCCGGATTGATCTGGGTCGAATCCAGCTCGATGTCCTTGTACTTGAAGCCCATCTTGACCGTATGGCTGCCGTGCCAGTCCATGCTGTTCAAGGTCAGGTCGTCCTGCAGGGTCCAGCCTTCCTGGCCCTTGTTCTGGAAGCTGCTGCCGGCGCCGGCGGTGAGGATGGTGGTCTCGTTGCCGGCCTGCGGCACGTACGAGAGCACGTAGCCGCTGCCGTTGGTCAGCGGATCCTGGGTCCAGTAAGCGCTTTCGTAGCTCAGGTTCAGATCGTTGAGGAACGCCGCGCCGGTGTACTGCCAGCGCAGGTTGGCGCGCTTCTCTTCCTGGCCGTTGGTGCTGCCGTGCTGGTAGGTGGTGGTGTCGCCGATGTCCGACAGCTCGTCTTCCTTGCGGTACTTGCCGGACAGTTCGAACAGGTGGTTGTCGCCGATCGTCCAGTCGATCTTGCCGAAATACAGGTCTTCCTTGAACGGGGTGCTGTAGGTGGCGACCAGCGGCTGCAGTTCGCCCGGCAGCTGATCGACGCGATCGGCATAGATGCCGCCCGGGATCACCGTGTTGGGCGTGGTGTATTCCTTGGCCTCGTAGGCGACGAAGAAGTGCGCGCGGTCCTGCAGGATCGGGCCGCTGAACGTGGCGCCGTACTGGGTTTCGGAGAAATCGTCGCGCTTGCCGGCCTCGCGCTCCAGCGGGCTCTCGGCGCGCCAGTCGTCGTTGGTGGTGTCCCAGAAGAAGCTGCCGTGGAAATCGTTGCCGCCGGACTTGGTCGAGGCGACGATCGCCGCGCTGCTGACCTGGTCGAACTCGGCCTTGTAGTTGGAAGTGATGACCTTGTACTCGCCGATCGCCGACTGCGGGAACGGGTTGCCGCGGCTGGAATCCTGGCCGCTGACGCCGCCGGTCAGCACGTAGTTCTTCTGGCTGATGCCGTCGATGTAGACGTTGGTGCCGTTGGCCGAGGTCGCGCCGGAGCGCACCGAGGTGTTGCCCTTGGCGTCGCGCTGGAACTGCACGCTGGGCACGCTGTCGGCCAGCTCGAGGAAGTTGCGCGTGGCCTGCGGCAGCTTCTCGATCTGCACGTTGGAGATGTAGGTGGCGTTCTCGGAGGTGCGGGTCTCCACCAGCACCGGCGGCGCGGTGACCTGCACCGCGTCGAGCGTGGTGGCGCCTTCGCCGTTGGCGGTGGCGGCCGGCGCGGCGGCGCCGAGGTTCAGCGTGGCGGTCTGGCCGACCTGCACGGTGACGTTCTGGGTGGTGGTCTGGCCATTGGCGGTCAGGTCGATGCGATACGAGCCCGGCGGCAGGCCGCCGACCGAATAGCTGCCGTTGTTGACCTGCACGGTGCGCGACAGGCCGGTCGCCAGGTTGGTGGCGGTGACCTGGGCCTGTGCCGCCGCGTCGCTCGCGACCTGGCCACGGATCGTGGCGGCGGTGCTCTGCGCGAACGCCGGCGCGGCGCTCAGCAGCAGGCAGCTGGCCAACGCTGCGCTGAGCAGCTTGCGGACCGGCTTGGCTGCCGTGTGAGTACGATGATTCATGAAACCCTCCAGGGTGGTTCTTGGTTGTTGTAGTGACTGCGTCAACAAGGGAGAAAAGTGCAACAAGTGAAGCGTTATGAACGACAGCGACGAACAGGCGGCGACGACGTTGCGCCGCCTATTGTTTCCTTGCGTTGATGCTCGAATCGCGCACGACCAGCAGCGGCGTCAGCGTTTGCCGATGCCCCGCGTCGCTTCCCGGCTGGTCGATCAGGTGCAGCAAACGCCGCATCGCCTGTTCGCCAAGGCCGGCGATACTCACCTGCATCGTGGTGAGAGAGGGGTGAACGAAACGCGCCAGCGGGATGTCGTCGAAACCGGCCAGGGCGACGTCGTCGGGCACGCGCACGCCGGCCTGGGCGAAGGCGTACAGACAGCCGAGCGCGGTCATGTCGTTGGCGGCGAACACCGCGTCCGGCAGCGCGCCGGCCTGCAGCATCGCCTGCCCCGCGCGATGGCCCGAGGCTTCGTCGAAGTCGCCCGGAAACTCCTGGCCTTCGGCCACGCCCGGATGGGCGGCGATGACGTCGCGGAACCCGCGCAGGCGTTCGCGCGCATCGAAGTTCAGTTCCGGGCCGGCGACGAAGGCGATGCGGCGATGGCCCATCGCCAGCAGGTGCTCGGTCATCGCCACCGCGCCGGCATGGTCGTCGATGCTCAGCACCGGGTAGTCGGCATCGGGCAGATGGGTGTTGATCAACACCGTCGGCAACGCCTGCGGCAGGTTGTCGGTGAGGAAGCCGGGGCGTTCGGCGTACGGCGACAGCACCAGCAGGCCGTCCACGCGCCCGCGCATCGCGCGCAGCGCGCGGCCCTGCTCTTCCGGATCGCCGTGGTAGCTGGACACCAGCAGGTGCTGGCGGCGCGCGCGGGCGGCGCCGTCGATGCCGCGGATCAGCTCGGAGAAGAACTCGCCGTACAGGTCCGGCAGCACCACGCCGATGGTCTGGGTCGAGCGGCTGCTGAGGCTGCGCGCGGCCGCGTGCGGGCTGTAGCGCAACCGCTCGGCCACCTCGAGCACCAGCTTGCGCACCGGCTCGGCGACGTTCTCGTGGCCGTTGAGCGCACGCGACACCGTGGCCACGGATACCCGCGCCTCGCGTGCGACATCTTTGATGGTGACCGCGCTCTTCGCCATCGTGCCGCCCTCCGCGGCAGTGACTAGTGAGAAACTGGCGCGGACTGTAATCGTTTTCAGCGCGAGGCAGAAGCCTTTTGTTATTTTTCCAATAAAATCTTTTGGATTCAGTCAGTTGGGCAAACGGGAAATCGGCCGAATCATGATGCGACGCAGCATAATCGACGCATGTATCCCGGATTTTTTGCCCATGTTCCGGCGCATCGGCAGGCCTGGCCGCGCCGTTTGCGCCGGAATGCGGCGGCCTGTCAGGCGGCGTCGCGCGGCACTTCGGCTTGGATCGACAGCGCGTGGATGTCGGTCTGCATCATCTCGCCGAGCGCGGCATAGACCGCGCGGTGCCGGGCCAGCGGCGCCATCCCCGCGAAGGCCGGGCTGACGATGCGGACATTGAAATGCCCGCGCCCGTCGCGCGCACCGGCGTGGCCGGCATGGCGATGGCTGTCGTCCTCGACCTCCAGCGCCTGCGGCGCGAACGCCGCCTGCAGCGCCGTGCGGATGCGCTCGACCCGGCCTGCGGCGGCCTCGCTCGGGGCTGGCGCGCTCATGGCAAGGTCTTCCGGAACGGCCGCACTTCGACCCGCGCATACACGCCGGCGGCCACGTACGGGTCGGCCTCCGCCCACGCCCGGGCCTGCGCCAGCGAGTCGAATTCGGCCACCACCAGGCTGCCGCTGAAGCCGGCCGGACCCGGATCCTCGGCGTCGATCGCCGGGCATGGACCGGCCAGCAGCAGGCGTCCGGCCTCCTGCAGCGCCACCAGCCGGGCCAAGTGCGGCGGCCGCGCCGCCGCCCGCCGCGGCAGCGCATCGGCGCCGTCGTATCCCTCGATCACGTACCACATCGCGCCACCTGACCTTCGCTTCGCATATGAACCCCGCACAATTCTAGCGCCACAGCGCTGGACACCGACCCGGCATGCGCATTACCCTTGGTTCCATTGCACGCGGCCGGATGCAGCGGCCCGTCGGTGATTGGCGCCCCAGCCCCTTCCGACGACCGATTCGCTGCCCGATACCCGCCCGCGCAGACGTCATCCTCGAGCTGTTCCGTCGCCGCGACTCGTGCGGCGTACGCCTTGTGTCCTGTTGAAGTGTGGATCGCGTTGCGGGGATGACGCGACGTGAACCGCAGTACTGCAGGCAAGGCGCCGAGCCGGATCGCCCCTGCCCGGCCCTTCGCTACCGCAACACCTGATGTCCAATCGATGACCTCCGAACTCGCGCTCGCCGCGAACCCGCCAATCCAGCCGACCGCGCCACAGCAGCAGGAAATGCCGCTGGCGGTGGTGCATGGGCAGCCGGTGCTGCAGATCCCGCAGGACCTGTACATCCCGCCGGATGCACTGGAAGTGATCCTGGATGCGTTCGAAGGCCCGCTGGACCTGCTGCTGTACCTGATCCGCCGGCAGAACCTGGACATCCTGGACATCCCCGTCGCCGAGATCACCCGGCAGTACGTGGACTACATCAACGTGATGCAGGAGCTGCGCTTCGAACTGGCGGCCGAATACCTGGTGATGGCCGCGATCCTGGCCGAGATCAAGTCGCGCATGCTGCTGCCGCGGCCGCCGGCGCAGGAAGGCGAGGAAGCCGATCCGCGCGCCGAGCTGGTGCGTCGCCTGCAGGAGTACGAACGCTTCAAGCAGGCTGCCGAGGACATCGACGCGCTGCCGCGGCAGGACCGCGACACTACGCCGGTGCAGGCGCACGTGCCGGACCGCGCCGCGGTGAAGCTGCCGCCGCCGGTGGAGCTGAAAGAGATGTTGCTGGCGCTGTACGACGTGCTCAAGCGCGCCGAGCTGTTCAGCGGCCACGCGATCAAGCGCGAGGCGCTGAGCGTGCGGCAGCGGATGGGCGATGTGCTGAGCCGGCTGGACGACGGCCGGTTCTACCGCTTCGAATCGCTGTTCAACGCCGAGGAAGGCAAGCTCGGCGTGCTGGTCACCTTCCTGGCCTTGCTGGAACTGGCCAAGGAACAGCTGCTGGACATCGTCCAGGAGCCGATGGAGCACGTCGTGCGCAACGGCGAACGGCTGCCGCTGGCGCCGATCTACGTCAAGTCGCTGGCGCTGGGCAACACCAACGAACCGCTGCAGTTCAACAGCGAGTTCGACGACACCGACGCCGCCAACGACCCTACCTGAGTCCACGAAGACCCACTTACGCATGGATCAAGCGCTGATCAACCGCATCGTCGAGGCCGCCCTGCTCGCCGCCAACCAGCCGCTGCCGCTGGCCCAGCTGCACGGCCTGTTCCCCGAGGACGAGCCGGCGCCGCCGGGCAGCATCGAGCGCGCGCTGGAGCAGCTGCGCGAGGCCTGCGCCGGGCGCGGCGTGGAACTGGTGGAAGTGGCCTCCGGCTTCCGCTACCAGGTCAACAGCGAGGTGCACCCGTGGGTGGCGCGGCTGTGGACCGAACGCAAGACCCGCTACACCCGCGCCACCCTGGAGACGCTGGCGCTGATCGCCTATCGCCAGCCGATCACCCGCGGCGAGATCGAGCAGGTGCGCGGCGTGGCGGTCAGCAGCAACATCATCCAGGCGCTGGAAGAGCGCGAGTGGATCCGCGTGGTCGGGCACCGCGACGTGCCCGGCAAGCCGGCGCTGTTCGGCACCACCAAGGGCTTCCTGGACTACTTCGGGCTCAAGCGCCTGGACGAACTGCCGCCGCTGTCGGAACTGAAGGACATCGGCGAACTGGAACCGCAGCTGCAGCTGGACCGCGACACCCTGCCGGTCGGCGACATGGCCCAGGCCGGAGCGGCCGATGGCCATGCCGACGCGGCCAAGTCGGCAACGGATGCCGGCGCAGTTGACGCGCCGCCCGCCGCGGCGAACGTCGACAACGACACCACATCCGATCCGGATACTGCACCCGATCCAGATGCTCAGGCCGAAGCCGACAGCGCAGCCGATCCCCGCGCGGCGGACGACACGGCCGCCGCGCATGGCGATAGCGATACCGACACCGAAAGCGACACCGATGCAGACGCCGCCGCGGCGGATGCCTCGTTTCCCGATACCGCCCCGACGGGCGAACCCGAAGCCGCGCCGGGCGAGCGCGCGGCGGATGCGAACGAAGCCGAAGACAACGCCGTCGCGACGACGACCGTGGCTGTTGACGATGCCGATTCCGAACCACAGGCCGACGCACCGCGCGCCGGCCGGAGCCAAGTAAATGAGTGACACCTCCCGCAAGCCGTCGTTGAACAAGCTCTCGCTCAAGCGCGATGCCGCCGAGCAGCCGAAACTGGAAGAACGCCTGCACAAGGTCCTGGCGCAGGCCGGCCTGGGTTCGCGCCGCGCGCTGGAGCAGCGCATCGCCGACGGCCTGGTCAAGGTCAACGGCGAGGTCGCGCAGACCGGCATGTCGGTCAAGAGCGGCGACAAGATCGAGCTGGACGGCCGCAGCTTCGTCGCCAGCGCGCTGACCGAGCCGGCGCGCGTGCTGATCTACAACAAGCCCGAAGGCGAAGTGACCACCCGCGAGGATCCCGAAGGCCGCCCGACCATCTTCGAGGCGCTGCCGGCACTGAAGGGCGCGCGCTGGATCGCGATCGGCCGTCTGGACATCAACACCACCGGGCTGCTGCTGCTGACCACCGATGGCGAGATGGCCAACGCGATGATGCATCCGTCCTACGAGATCGAGCGCGAGTACGTGGTGCGCGTGCGCGCCCCGGAAGGCGAGGACAAGGTGCCCGACAGCATGGTCGAGCGCCTCTCGCGCGGCGTGCTGCTGGAGGACGGCGGCGCCAAGTTCGACGAGATCGAACGCATCGGCGGCACCGATTCGCACGACTGGTTCCGCGTCGTGGTCAAGGAAGGCCGCAACCGCGAAGTGCGCCGGCTGTGGGAATCGCAGGGCTGCCAGGTCAGCCGCCTCAAGCGCACCCGCTACGGCAAGGTGGCGCTGCCGCGCGAACTGCTGCGCGGGCAGTCGCTGGAGCTGGCGCAGGACAAGGTCGAGGCGCTGCGCGCCGAACTGAAGCTGGAGGAAGGCACGCCGTCGGCGCTGACCCTGCAGCCGGTGATCGGCCAGCGCAAGGCGGCCAAGGCCACCGTGCAGGTCGGCCGCGGCGGCAACGCCTACGTCAACGGCCACAACGTCGCCGACGAAGGCCGCGAGCTGCGCCGCTTCGACAACTTCCGCGAGGACCGCGGCCGCGGCCGCGGCGGCAAGAAGCCGCACGGCGGGCTCACCGTCAGCGGCGAGATGGCCGCCCAGCAGGCGCAGAAGCCGTTCAAGCAGCGCAACCCGAAGGGTCCCAAGCCGCTGCCGGACGGCAACCCCGCCGCGTTCCGCACCTGGTACGTGCCCGACGGCGTCAGCACCGGCCCGACCGGCCACCGCAATGCCGGTCCCGGCCCGGGCCGTGGCGGCCAGGGTCAGGGACAGGGCCGGCCCTATGGCAAGCCGCGCCCCGCCGGCGCCGGTGCCGGCCAGGGCGCAGGCCCGGGCCGCGGCGGCCAGGGTCAGGGACAAGGCCAGCGCAAGGCGCACCCGTACGGGCATCCGGGCAATGCACCGAGCTTCCCGTCCGACCACGCCAACCCCGGTTTCAGC
This sequence comes from Xanthomonas sp. CFBP 8443, assembly GCF_025666195.1. NCBI lineage: Bacteria > Pseudomonadati > Pseudomonadota > Gammaproteobacteria > Lysobacterales > Lysobacteraceae > Xanthomonas > Xanthomonas sp. CFBP 8443. The sequence continues at coordinate 2,098,702 of NZ_CP102592.1, read as the reverse complement.
CCCTACGGCGCCGCCCCGCGCTCGGCGCGACCGGCCGGCCCGCGCGCCGACGGACAGAAGCGCGGCCCGGGCGGCCCCGGCGGTCGTCCGGGCGGCAACCGCCCCGGCGGCGGGCGTCCGGGTGGCGGCGGCCGCCCCGGCGGCGGCAACCGCGGTCCGCGCGGCGGCGGCTGAGCGACAGCACCGGCGTCCGCGCCGGCACGTCGGCCAAGATCAAGGGCGCCTGCGCAAGCGGCGCCTTTTTGCTGGGCGCGGATACGGTTAATCGCAACGGATGGCCTGATCCAGAGCAATACGACCGGCCGGACACGGACCAAGCCCACGCCGATCACGGTGCCCACCGCGGTTCGGGCTAGCGACCGCGTGCAGGCCGCCGCACGCGAGCAGCACGCGTGCCGCGCCCGGCTGCGAACCACGTGGCAAGGACACGTGCGCCTCGCGGGATACGCGCGGCGAACCCCCATCGAGTTCGCGATACCCATTGCGGCTCGGGCAAGTGCTCGTGTACAGGCCGTTGCCCGCGAACAGGTTGCGCGCCGCTCCCGGCCGCGAACCGCATGGTCCAGGCATTGAGGAACTCGTGAGCCACGCGCGGCGAAACCGCCCCCCAGCCTGCGGCATAGGCGCGTCGGCAGCCCGGTGGCGGCATCCGTCGATGAGGACGGTCTCTGGCCCGGTCGCCCCTTGGCGGATCGGCAGGTGCGCGCCCATGCGCGCGCGGCGCGAAGCCGATATCCTAGCCGGCCTCGCTGCCGCTCCTCGGCGGCGCACTCACCTATCGGGATATCTCCATGTCACGGAAGATACTGCTGCCGTTGTTGATCGCCGCCGTGCTGAGCCTGGGCGCCTGCAAGAAAGTACAGGAAGAAGTCGCCGCGGCGCAGAACCCCTACCCCAAGAGCTCGCCGCTGCACGAGCCGTTCGACCGCATGCTGCGCAAGCTGGTCAACGACCCGCGCTACGTGGCGCTGCTCAAGCAGGGCGACAAGGCGCAGGCGCAGCGCGCCGGCTTCGAACTGGCGCAGAAGGGCATCGCGCGGCTGGACCACGCCACCCTCGAACAGCGCCTGGAGATCCTGGCCGCGGTCAGCGAGAAGGTGGACGTGCCCAAGTGCGCGCTGCTGGCGCGCGGCGGCAATCCCAACGATGCGCAGGCGATGAGCGCGGCGATGCTGCAGGGCCTGGAGACGCTGCCGCCGGCGCAGATCGATCGCTGGTTCGAGGTGTCGCTCAAGGCCACCGATGCGCAGCTGAGCAATACGCCGCCGCAGACGGTGGCCCCGGCCGACGTGGAAGCGGCGATGAGCAGCCTGATCGGCGGCCTGCCCTCCGATGAGCAGCAGCGCCTGGTGAAGGTGTTGCCGCAGATGGCGCAGGCCAGCGACGAAGACGCCTGCTGGGCAGCGCGCACGCTGTACAGGCAGGCGCTGGCCGCCAAGGAACCGGTCCGCGGCCAGCTGGCCTGGGTGTTCGCCCAGCAGTAAGCGCAACTGCCGGCGCAGCGGGGCTTTTTCAAGCTACCCGCTGCGCCCTGGCGCCGCTGCGATCGCAGGCGGCGCCGCGCGGCTCAGCGCCGCTCGATGGTGAAGCCGCCGACCGCCACGCCCAGGTCCCAGCCCTTGCCGGTGCCGGCCAGGGCCAGCGAGATATCGCCCTTGGTCATGACCTGCGCGTCGGAGGACTTGGCCGCGCCGGCGTGCGCCTCAGCCGTTGCGTAGGTGCCGAACAGGTCGTTGAGGGTGTAGGCGCCGGTGAAACGCCCGCGGCCGTCGACGATCTTCGACTTGCCCACGCTCAGCCCGCCGCCCTTGGCGCTGATCTTGACCGGGATCTTGGAGCCGTTGTCGCAGGTGATGGTGCCGGTGCCGGACGCGGTCTTGTAGAACACCGACCAGCCGGACAGGTTGAAGCGCAGCTGGCAATCGATGTTGCCGGCGGCATGCGCCTGCGGCATGAAGGCGATGCCGGCGAGCAGCGCGGCGGTGGTCAACAGCTTGTTCATGGCACGCTCCGTGGATGTGAAAACGACGCCGAGCCTAGCAGCGCGCCGCCCAAGGCGGCGTGGTGGAAACCGGGTCCGGCACGGCGCCGTTCAGCGATCGGCGTTGGCCGCGCCGAGGCTGAAGGCGTCGGCATCGAGCATCGCCGGGAAGCGCTCGCGGTGCGCGGCCAGCGCCGCCGCCGAGATCGTGGTGGTGGCCACCTGCTCGCGCTCGCGGATCTCCAGCTGCGGCTGGCCGAGGAAATCGATCACCGCGCTGTCGCCGGCATAGTGCAGGCCGTTGCCGTCCTCGCCCACCCGGTTGACCGCGGCCACGAAGCACAGGTTCTCGATCGCGCGCGCGCGCAGCAGCGTGCGCCACGGGTAGGCGCGCGCCGACGGCCAGTTGGCGACGAAGAGTTGCAGGTCGAAGTCCAGCTGGCCCGGGCGCTCGACGTCGTAGCGGTTGCGGCAGAACACCGGGAAGCGCAGGTCGTAGCAGACCTGCGGATTGATCCGCCAGCCCTTCCAGTCCACGCACAGCCGCTCGCGCCCGGCGGCATAGCGCTGGTGCTCGTTGGCGTAGCGGAACAGATGGCGCTTGTCGTAGTGCTGCAGCGCGCCGTCGGGCGTGGCCCACAGCAGGCGATTGAAGACCTGGGTCGCCCCATCCTCGCCGGCCACGCGCAACTGCACGCTGCCGGTCACCGCCGCGCCCAGCCGCGCCGCCTGCTCGCGGATCCAGGCCACGGTCGGCCCGTCCATGCCCTCGGCCTGGTCCAGCGCCTCGTTGGAGAAGCCGCTGGTGAAGGTCTCCGGCAGGATCACCAGGTCGGTGGCACCGACCAGCGGCGCCAGCAGTTCGGCGTAGTGCGCGCGATTGCCGGCCGGATCGTGCCAGCGGGTGTCGCCTTGGACCAGGGAGATCCTCAGATCTTGTGCCGCTTGCGTCATCCCCAACGTACTCCGATGCAAAAGGTGCCGACCAGGCACAACAAACCCAGTGTAGGGGTTACCCACGGCAGGTGGCGCACCATCAGATTAGCGAGGGTGCGGCGCTCCTGCGGCGTGAGCAGTGCCAGATAACGCTCGACGTAGCGCTGCCTTCGGAACGGCACCACGCTGAAATCCAGATCGAGCCGCTGACCGCGGTCGGCCAGTCCGGTTAGGACATGGCCATAGAAGAGCGCACTGCTTGCCAGACCGCTGGCGACGGCCAGGCCGAAGGTGACTCCGAAATAGATTCCCACAATCGACATGACACTCCCCGCCAGCCATCGAACTACGTTAGCCAAGGCCTACCTGCGCGGAAAGCCGCTATGGCTTAGCTTTCTTCCCCAGTCCCGGGTCCCGAGTCCCGAGTCCCGGCGCGGCTCATCAGAGCCGCACCAATCGTTCGATCGCCGCATCCAGCGTCGCTTCGTTCTTGGCGAAGCACAGCCGCGCCAGGCGCTGGCCGGGCGGCGGGGTCTGGTAGAACGGCGACAGCGGGATCGCGGCCACGCCCTTCTCGATGGTCAGCCACTTCACGAACTCGGTGTCGGGCAGGTCGCTGACCGCTGAATAGTCGACCAGCTGGAAATAGCCGCCCGGCACCGGCAACGGCTTGAGCCGGGTGGTCAGCAGCTGTTCGCGGAAGCGGTCGCGCTTGGCCTGGTAGAACGCGCCCAGCTGCTCGTCGTGCTCGGGTTCGTCGCGGATCATCGCGGCGAAGGCGTACTGGGCCGGGCCGAAGCTGGTGAAGGTGTTGTACTGGTGGACCTTGCGGAACTCGGCGCTGAGCGCCGGCGGCGCGATCGCGTAGCCGATCTTCCAGCCGGTGCAGTGGTAGGTCTTGCCGAAGCTGGAGATGACGAAGGCGCGTTCGCGCAGTTCCGGCCAGCGCAGCACCGATTCGTGGCGGCGGCCGTCGAACACGATGTGTTCGTAGACCTCGTCGGAGATCAGGAAGATGTCGCTGCCGCGCAGCAGCTCGGCGACCGCCTGCAGGTCGTCGGCGCCGAGCATCGCGCCGGACGGGTTGTGCGGGCTGTTGAGGATCAGCAGCCGCGTGCGCGGGGTGATCGCCGCGCGGACCCGCTCCCAGTCCACCGCGAAGGTCTGCGGGTCCAGCGGCACGTGCACCGCGCGCGCGCCGGCCAGGTCGATCGCCGGCTCGTAGCTGTCGTAGGCCGGATCCAGCACGATCACTTCCTCGCCCGGCCGCACCACCGCATGGATCGCGTTGAACAGCGCCTCGGTGGCGCCGCTGGTCACGGTGACCTCGGTGTCCGGGTCGACCTGCGCGCCGTAGCAGCGCAGCGCCTTGCCGGCGATCGCCTGGCGCAGCACCGGCACCCCGGTCATCGGCGGGTACTGGTTGTGGCCGTCGCGCATCGCCTGGGCGAGCGTGTCGATCAGCCGCGCCGGCGCGGCGAAGTCGGGAAAGCCCTGGCCCAGGTTGACCGCGCCGTGCTCGGCGGCCAGTTGCGACATCACGGTGAAGATGGTGGTGCCCACCTTGGGCAGCTTGGTCTGCGGGTGCATGCGTCCGGGTACGGGAGCGGGAAAGCGCCGAGTGTACGCAAAGCCGCTTGCCGGCGATGCGCCGCCGCCACGCAAAACAGCGTTCCCTGCACGGCGTGCGTCGCCGCCCCATGCCACCAGGCGCCGCACGCGGTGCAGCGGCGCCCGCGGCGGGCGGCCGCATGCCGATACAATGCGCGCCTCCCGCACCCACCGCCTGCCGCCGCGCCGTCCGCTGCGGCCCTTCGCCAATGACCGATCCGCTGCACTCCCCGCCGCCGCTGCTGGCCGCGCACGGGCTCACCTTCGCCCGCGACGACGCCGCCGTGTTCGGTCCGCTGGACTTCCACCTGGACGCTGGCGAAGCGCTGCTGGTGCAGGGCGACAACGGCGCCGGCAAGACCACGCTGCTGCGCGTGCTGGTCGGGCTGCTGCGCGCCGAGGCCGGACGCATCGAGATCGACGGCCATCCCGTGCGCCGCGGCGACCGCGCGCGCTACATGGCCTACCTGGGCCACCTGGGCGCGCTGAAGGCGGACCTGAGCACGCTGGAGAACCTGCACTACCTGTGCGGCCTGCAGGGCCGCCGCGCCAAGCAGATGCCGGGCAGCGCGCTGGCCATCGTCGGCCTGGCCGGCTACGAGGACACGCTGGTGCGGCAGCTGTCGGCCGGGCAGAAGAAGCGTCTGGCGCTGGCCCGGGTGTGGCTGTCGCCGGCGCCGCTGTGGCTGCTCGACGAGCCCTACGCCAACCTCGACCTGGACGGCATCACCCTGGTCAACCGGATGATCGCCGCGCACCTGCGCAGCGGCGGCGCGGCGCTGGTCACCACCCATGGCGCCTACGCCGCGCCGCCGGTGCGTACGCGCATGCTGAGCCTGAGCGGGGTGGCGGCATGAGCCTGGCCGCGCCGGTGCCCTCGTTGTGGCAGGCCACCCGCGCGCTGCTGCTGCGCGACCTGCGCCTGCTGTGGCGGCGCCGTGGCGACGCACTGCAGCCGGCGCTGTTCGCGCTGCTGATCGTGGCCCTGTTCGCGCTGGCGCTGGGCAACCAGCCGCGCCTGCTCGGCGAGGTCGCCGGCGCCGCGCTGTGGCTGGCGGCGCTGCTGGCCGGGCTGCTGGCGCTGGACAGCCTGTTCCGCGGCGACGCCGAGGACGGCTCGCTGGAACAGTGGCTGCTGGCGCCGGTGCCGCTGGCCTGGCTGGTGCTGGTACGGGTGCTGCTGCACTGGCTGACCACCGCGCTGCCGCTGATCGTGGCGACCCCGCTGCTCGGCGAATTGCTGCACCTGCCGCATGACCGCATGCCGGTGCTGCTGGCATCGTTGGCGCTGGGCACGCCGCTGCTGAGCCTGATCGGCGCAGTGGTGGCGGCGTTGACGGTGAGCATGAAGCGCGCCGGGATCCTGGTCGCGCTGCTGGCGCTGCCGCTGTACGTGCCGGTGCTGGTGTTCGGCGCCGGCAGCGTAGCGGCCGCCGCGCAGGGCCTGGACCCCAGCGGCGGCCTGCTGCTGCTGGCGGCCGGATTGGTGCTGGGACTGGTGCTGGCGCCGCTGGCGGCGGCGGCGGCGATCCGCATCTCGTTGAGCTGAGCGCACGTGGCGCAGCGCCAACGCGTCGCGGGCCGCACCATCGCCTTGTCCTGCGCTATCGTCGCACCGTTGTCGCCGCACCGTAGCAAGCCCTCCGCCCGCTAGAATCGACCGCATGTCCTCCGTCGTCCGCTGGTTCCACCAACTCGGCTCGCCCCCCGCCTTCGACCGCTTCGCCGCGCGCTGGACGCCGTGGTGCTACCTGGCCGCGCTGCTGCTGGGCGGGCTGGGCATCTGGCAGGCGCTGTTCGTGGTGCCGGCCGACCGCCTGCAGAGCGACGCCTTCCGCATCCTCTACATCCACGTGCCCAGCGCGTGGATGAGCCTGTTCGTGTTCGGGCTGATGGCGCTGTACGCGGCGATCGCGGCGGTGTGGCGGATCAAGCTGTGCGAGGTGCTGGCGATGGCCTGCGCGCCGATCGGCGCCGCCTTCACCCTGATCACCCTGCTGACCGGCAGCATCTGGGGCAAGCCGATGTGGGGCGCCTGGTGGGACTGGGACCCGCGCCTGACCACCGAACTGATCCTGCTGTTCCTGTACATCGGGGTGATGGGCCTGTACCTGGCGATCGAGGACCGCCGCAACGCCGCCCGCGCCGCCGGGCTGCTGGCCATCGTCGGCGTGGTGCTGCTGCCGGTGATCCGCTATTCGGTGGTGTGGTGGAATTCGCTGCACCAGGGCCAGACCATCCGCCTGTTCGGCGAGTCGAGCATGGATGCGAGCATGCTGCCGCCGCTGTGGCTGATGGTGGCGGCGACCAAGTTCTGGTTCGCCGGCTCGCTGCTGGCGCGCGCGCGCGCCGACAACCTGCGCCGCGAGGCCGGCAAGGACTGGGTGGCGAAACTGGCGGAGGCGCGCGCATGAACTACCTGCCCTACGTGATCGGCGCCTATGCGGTGTTCGTCGGCGTGCTGCTGGCCGACTTCGTGCTGGCGCGGCTGCAGCTGCGCAGCGCCCTGCGCGCGGTGCGGCTGCGCGCGCAGCGCAAGCAGCAACCCAAGACCGACCCGGCCACGCTGGACCTGAGCCGATGAACCCGCAGCGCAAGCGCCGCCTGTTGCTGCTGATGGTGCTGGTGCTGGCCGCCGGCCTGACCACCACGCTGGTGGCGATGGCCCTGCAGCGCAATACCGCCTACCTGTACACCCCGGCCGAAGTGCTGGCCGGCAAGACCGGCGAGCACGCGCGCTTCCGTCTCGGCGGCATGGTCGAGAAAGGCTCGTTCCAGCGCGCGCCCGGTTCGCTGCTGGCACGGTTCCGGGTCACCGACGGCGACGCGCAGCTGACCGTCAGCTACGACCGGATCCTGCCCGACCTGTTCCGCGAGGGCCAGGCGGTGGTGGCCACCGGGCGCATGCGCGACGGCGTGTTCGTGGCCGAGGACGTGCTGGCCAAGCACGACGAGACCTACATGCCCAAGGAACTGGAAGACAAGATGGGCAGTGCGCATCGCAAGCACGCTGTGCCGGAGACGGCGCAGTGACGGGAGTGTTTTGCGGGACTCGGGACTCGGGACTCGGGACTCGTAACAGCAAGACCGCGCGCGGCCTGAGCGTTGGCTTTTCCGGGTCCCGAGTCCCGAGTCCCGAGTCCCGGCTTCACCATGCTCCCTGAACTCGGCCAAGTCCTGCTGATCCTGGCCCTGCTGGCGGCGCTGCTGCAGGCGGTGGTGCCGTTAGCCGGTGCGCAGCGCGGCGACGCGCGCTGGATGGCGGTGGCGCGGCCGGCCGCGTTCGCGCAGCTGGCGCTGGTCGCCGGCGCCTTCGCGGTGCTGACCCATGCATTCCTGGTGCAGGACTTTTCGGTGCGCTACGTGGCCGAGAACTCCAATTCGCTGCTGCCGCTGATGTACCGCTATTCGGCGGTATGGGGCGCGCACGAAGGCTCGCTGCTGCTGTGGACGCTGATCCTGGCGCTGTGGACCGGCGCGGTGGCGCTGTTCTCGCGCAGCCTGCCGACGCCGGTGATGGCGCGGGTGATCGGCACGCTGGCGCTGGTCAGCCTGGGCTTCCTGGCGTTCCTGCTGTTCACCTCCAACCCGTTCGCGCGGCTGCTGCCGGCGCCGCTGGAAGGCCGCGACCTCAATCCGCTGCTGCAGGACCCGGGCCTGGTGATCCACCCGCCGCTGCTGTACGCCGGCTACGTCGGCTTCGCGGTGCCGTTCGCGTTCGCGATCGCCGCGCTGCTCGACGGCCATGTCGATGCGCGCTGGCTGCGCTGGACGCGGCCGTGGACCAACGTGGCCTGGGGCTTCCTGACCATCGGCATCGCGCTGGGCAGCTGGTGGGCGTACTACGAGCTGGGCTGGGGTGGCTGGTGGTTCTGGGACCCGGTGGAGAACGCCAGCTTCATGCCGTGGCTGGCCGGCGCGGCGCTGCTGCATTCGCAGGCGGTGACCGAAAAGCGCGGCAGCTTCACCGCCTGGACGCTGCTGCTGGCGATCGCCGCGTTCTCGCTGTCGCTGCTGGGCACGTTCCTGGTGCGCTCGGGGGTGCTGACCAGCGTGCACTCGTTCGCCGCCGATCCCAGCCGCGGGCTGTTCATCCTGGTGTTCCTGAGCCTGGTCTGCGGCGGCGCGCTGCTGTTGTACGCGCTGCGCGGCGGGCGCATCGGCGCCACGGCCGGCGACGAGCGCCAGCGCTTCGCCGCATCCTCGCGCGAGACCCTGCTGCTGGCCAACAACCTGCTACTGACCTGCGCCTGCGCGATGGTGCTGCTGGGCACGCTGTATCCGCTGCTGGCCGACGCGCTGGGCCTGGGCAAGCTGTCGGTCGGTCCGCCCTACTTCGGCACCCTGTTCGTGGTGCTGATGGCGCCGCTGGTGGCGCTGCTGCCGTTCGGGCCGCTGACCCGCTGGCAGCGCGAACAGCCGTCGCGGCCGCTGGCGCTGCTGGCGCCATGGGCCGGGCTTGCCATGCTGGCCGGCGTGCTCGGCTTCTTCCTGGCGCCGCAGAGCCCGTGGAAGACCGCCGCCGGCGTCGCCGGTGCGGCCTGGGTGCTGCTCGGCACCGCGCGCTTCGTGTGGAGCCGCTTCCAGCTCAAGGGCAGCCGCTTCACCGCCGAGATGCTGGGCATGACCCTGGCCCACGCCGGCATCGCGGTGTTCCTGACCGGCGCGCTGCTGGTCGAAGCGCTGGACCAGCAACGCGAAGTGGCGCTGGCGCCGGGGCAGAGCCTGCAGATGGGCCGCTACCGCTTCGAGTTCCAGAGCCTGGACGAGATCCGCGGCCCCAACTACGTGTCCGAACGCGCACACGTGCAGGTGCTGCGCGACGACCATCCGCTGGCGCTGCTGCATCCGGAGAAGCGCGTGTACGCCAGCGGTGGCCAGAGCCTGAGCGAGGCCGGCATCCACCCCGGCCTGTTCGGCGACGTCTACATCGCCCTGGGCGAACCGCTGGGCGGCAACGCCTGGGCGATGCGCCTGCATGTCAAACCGTTCGTTCGCTGGATCTGGCTCGGCGCGGCGCTGATGGCGCTGGGTGGCTTTGTCACCGCCGGCGACCGGCGCTTCCGTCGTTCCCCGGAGAAATCCTGATGTCCGCCCCTGCTCCCCGCCGCCGCCTGCCGCTTGCCGCCATCGTGCTCGGCGCCCTGTTCTTCCTCGGCCTGCTGGCGCTGATGTTCTATGCGGTACAGCGTTCGGGCATGGCCGATCGCGACGCGCTGCCGTCGGCGCTGATCGGCAAGCCGGCGCCGGCGTTCGAGCTGCCAGTACTGCACGATGCGTCGATCCGCGTGAGCAGCACCGAGCTGCGCGGCGCGCCGTACGTGCTCAACGTGTGGGGCAGCTGGTGCCCGGCGTGCCGCGAGGAACATCCGGTGCTGACCCGCTTCGCGCTGACCAAGCGCGTGCGGGTGATCGGCTACGACTGGAAGGACACGCGCGAAGACGCGCTGCACTGGCTGGAGCAGTTGGGCAACCCGTTCTTCGTGGTGCTGTTCGATCCGGACGGGCGCACCGCGATCGACTGGGGCGTGGCCGCCGCGCCGGAGACGTTCCTGGTCGACGCGCACGGCGTGGTGCGCTGGAAGCATTCCGGCGCGCTGACCGACCAGATCGTCCAGAACGAACTGCTGCCGGCGCTGCTCAAGGCCGAACGCGATGCGCCGACCTCCAAACAGGGCCGGGCTGCGCCGTGAACTGCCGCTGGCTCGTGCTGCTGGTACTGCTGACCTGCGCCGCGCACGCAGGCGCGCAGCCGGCGTCCGACCCGACGCCGCTGGCCTATCGCTCGGCGGCCGAGGAAGCGCGCTTCCATGCGCTGACCGCCGAACTGCGTTGCGTGCAATGCCAGAACCAGTCGCTGGCCGACTCGCATGCGCAGATCGCGCTGGACCTGCGTCGCGAAGTGCTGCAATTGATGCAGCAGGGAAAATCGGACGCGCAGATCAAGCGCTTCCTGGTCGATCGCTACGGCGAATTCGTGCTGTATCGGCCGCAGGTGGAATCGCGCACCTGGCTGCTGTGGTTCGGACCGCTGGCGTTGCTCGGTGCGGGCGCGCTGCTGCTGGTGTGGGTGGTGCGCCGCCGCGCGCCGGCCGACGCGGCGCCGCCGGCGCAGGACGAACAGGAATGGTGAGCCGATGCTGAGCTGGGGCATGCATGCCGCCGCGGCGGTCCTGGCCGCGCTGGTCTTCGCCGCGGTGCTGTGGCCGTTGCGGCGCGGCCGTGGCGGAATGGCGCTGCTGGTCGTGGCGGTGCTGGCGCTGGGCGTGGCGTCGGCCGCGCTGTACGCGCTGGTCGGCACGCCGCGCGCGCTGCAGGCGCAGAACCGCGAGGCGCCGCGCACCCTGGAAGACGGCGTGGCGCAACTAAAGGCGGCGCTGGCCAAGGACCCCAATCGCGCCGACGGCTGGGCGCTGTTGGCGCGCTCGCAGATGTCGCTGGGCCGCCCCGCCGAGGCCGCCGCCGCGTTCGCGCGCGCGGTGCAGTTGGCGCCGGACGAAGCGCAATGGCTGGTGCCGGCGGCAGAAGCGCGTGCGCTGGCCGATCCGCAGCGCCAGTTCGACGACCAGGGCATCGCGTGGCTGCGGCACGCCTTGCAGGTGGCGCCGGACAGCGAGCGCGCCGCGTGGTTCCTGGGCATCGCGCAGCGCCAGCGCGGCCAGAACGCCGAGGCCGCCGCCACCTGGGAAGCGCTGCTGCCGCGCGTGGATGCGGCCACCGCCGCCGCGCTGCGCCCACAGATCGACGCGGCGCGCGCCGATGCCGGGTTGCCGGCGCTGCCGGCTACTGCGTCAGGCGCGGCGGCAACGGCCACCGCAAGCGCAACGTCCGCGCCGAACGCCACAGCTTCGCCTGCCCCTGCCGCTACCGGCACGCTCAGCGTTGCGGTATCGCTGGACCCGGAATTCGCCGCACGCGCGCGCCTGCGCAGCGACGCCAGCGTGTTCGTGATCGCGCGCGTGCCCGGCGGCCCGCCGATGCCGGTCGCGGTGCAGAAGCATCCGCTGCAAGCGCTGCCGCTGCGCGTGACCCTGAGCGACGCCGACAGCCCGATGCCGACGCAGAAGCTGTCGCAACTGAAGCAGGTGCAGGTCCTGGCGCGGCTCTCGGCCAGCGGCAACGCGATGCGCCAGGAAGGCGACCTGGAATCGGCACCGGTCACGGTGACGCTGCCGACGGCGACGCCGGTGGAACTGGTGATCGGAAAGCGCTGACGGATGCTGCTGTAGGAGCGGCTTCAGCCGCGACAGCAATTTCCGCAGCCGACATCTTTCCGGCACCAATGTCGCGGCTGAAGCCGCTCCTACAGGGAGCAGTGACCTTGCGCGTCGCCGCCGCATCGTCCTTCGCCACACCGTACGCAGGTCCTGCCGCGGCTCTCGAACAGCGGCAACGCGATGCGCCAGGAAGGCGCCCTAAAAACTGTGCCGGTCACGGTAACGCTCCCCGCGGCGGCGCCAGTGGAGTTAGTGATCGGAGAGCCTGACGGATGCTCCTGTAGGAGCGGCTTCAGCCGCGACAGAGATTTTCCGTAGCCGACATCCTTCCGGCGCCGATGTCGCGGCTGAAGCCGCTCCTACAGGGGTGCATCGGCCGTGTTCCCGTCGTTCCGCATCTTCCTTCGCAACGCCGCGCCCGCCGCCGCACGGCTAGAATCGGCGCATGACCGAATTCATCCCCCCCGGCAGCCGCTTCCTCGCCCTGCCCTCGCCGTTCCCGATGAAGCGCGGCGGCCAGCTGCGCGATGCGCGCGTCGCCTACGAAACCTGGGGCACGCTGGCGCCGGACCGCAGCAACGCGATCCTGATCGTCACCGGGCTGTCGCCGGATGCGCACGCCGCCGCGCATGCCGACGATCCCAGCCCCGGCTGGTGGGAAGCGATGCTCGGCGCCGGCAAGCCGATCGACACCCAGCGCTGGTTCGTGATTTGCGTGAATTCGCTGGGCAGTTGCAAGGGCTCGACTGGCCCGTCCTCGCCGCATCCGGACGACGCGCAGCCGTATCGCCTGCGCTTCCCGGAGCTGTCGATCGAGGACGTCGCCGATGCCGCCGCGCACGTGGTGCGTGCGTTGGGCATCGAACGGCTGGCCTGCCTGATCGGCAACTCGATGGGCGGCATGACTGCGCTGGCGTTGTTGCGCCGGCATCCGGGGCTGGCGCGCAGCCACATCAACATCTCCGGCAGCGCGCAGGCGTTGCCGTTCTCGATCGCGATCCGCTCCCTGCAGCGCGAGGCGATCCGCCTGGATCCGAACTGGAACGGCGGCGACTACGACGAGGCCACGTATCCGGAGTCGGGCATGCGCATGGCGCGCAAGCTGGGCGTCATCACCTACCGCTCGGCACTGGAATGGGACGGCCGCTTCGGCCGCGTGCGGCTGGACTCGGAGCAGGCGCACGACGATCCGTTCGGCCTGGAATTTCAGGTCGAAAGCTATCTGGAAGGCCATGCGCGGCGCTTCGTGCGCCGCTTCGATCCGAACTGCTACTTGTACCTGAGCCGTTCGATGGACTGGTTCGACTTGGCCGAATACGCCGATGGCGACGTGCTCGCCGGATTGGCGACGATCCGCGTTGAGCGCGCGCTGGCGATCGGCGCCAACACCGACATCCTGTTTCCGGTGCAGCAACAGCAGCAGATCGCCGACGGCCTGCGCGCCGGCGGCGCCGACGCCCAGTTCCTGGGCCTGGACTCGCCACAGGGGCATGATGCGTTCCTGGTGGATTTCGCGCGCTTCGGGCCGGCGGTGAAGGGGTTTCTGGACGCGCTGTAGCGGGCGGATGTGTGCTCCGGCCGCAATGGCAGGCGGATGATTCAGCGCTCTGCTCGTCGCGACTGAAGTCGCTCCCACAAGGATTTCCGGCAACGTAGAGGCCCAAGGCCTCTTGTGGGAGGGACTTCAGTCCCGACTGCATCCTGTCTCGGAGAGTTCGCTGCTGCCTGTTGCGTTGGTCGCGGCTGAAGCCGCTCCTACAGGGAGCTTCTTGCGACCGCAGGAATCTGCTGCTTTCTGTAGGAGGGGCTTCAGCCCCGACATGTAGTTCGGCCCCGAGATGTGCTCGCTGACGGATGGCTCGCGGCTTCTCGTCATGGTTGATGGCGCAAGGCTAGGCGGCACCGCTCGCGCGACGAGGCAACGGCACGCTGCTGCCCTTGTGGGAGGGACTTCAGTCCCGACTGCATCCTGTCTCGGAAAGTTCGCTGCTGCCTGTTGCGTTGGTCGCGGCTGAAGCCGCTCCTACATGGAGCTTCTTGCGATCGCAGGAATCTGCTGCTTTCTGTAGGAGGGGCTTCAGCCCCGACATGTAGTTCGGCCCCGAGATGTGCTCGCTGACGGATGGCTCGCGGTTTCTCGTCATGGTTGATGGCGCCAGGCTACGCGGCACCGCTCGCGCGACGAGGCAACGGCATGCTGCTGCTCTTGTGGGAGGGACTTCAGTCCCGACTGCATCCACCCTCAGCCCATGCGCTGATCTGATCATCGCGGCCGATTCCGGGCGCTACGGCTCGGCCTGCAGTCGCCCCTGCTGCATGCGGTAACGCGTATGCACCACGCCTTCGGGCAGCGCGTCGTGGCTGATCAGCAGCAGGCTGCGTTGGCCCAGCGCCTGGGTCAGGTCGCGCAACAAGGCCTGCGCAGTGTCCACATCGAGGCCTTCGGTGGGCTCGTCCAGCACCAGCAGCGGCGCGTTGCGCAGCAGCGCGCGGGCCAGGGCCAGGCGCCGGGCCTGGCCGGCGGACATGGTCGCGCCGTTCTCGCCCAGCCAGGCGTCCAGGCCGCCGACTTCGAGCAGCCATGCGTCCAGGCGTACGTCGGCGAGCGCGCGTTGCAGTGTGGCGTCGTCGGCGTCGGCCGCGCCCAGGCGCAGGTTGTCGCGCACGCTGCCGGCGAACACCGGGGCGCCCTGCGGCAGCCAAGCGATGCGCTGGTGCCATTGCGCCTGCGCCAGGTCGCGCAGGTCGACGCCGGCGAAACGGATGCTGCCCTGCTGCGGATCCCATAGCCGCAGCAGCAGCGCCGACAAGGTGGTCTTGCCGCTGCCGCTGTCGCCGCTGATGGCGATGCGCTCGCCCGGCGCGATGCGCAGGTCGATGCCATCGAGCACGCACCGGGTCTCGCCGGGCCAGGCGAAGCCGACCGCGTCGAACCGCACCTCGCCTGCCGCGGGCACCGGCTGCAGCTGCGCACTGTCGGCCACCGGCGGGCGCTGCCCGGCGATCGCCTGCAGCCGTTGCGCGGCCACGCGCCCAGATTGCAGCGCCTGCCAGGCCAAGCCGGCACCGGCCCAGACCTCGAGCAGGGCCACGGTCAGGAACAGCAGGCCGGCCGCCTGTTCGGCGCCGATCCGGTCGGCGCGCGCCGCGCCCAGCGCCAGCCACAGCATCGCCAGCAAGCCGAGCGCAGCGCACAGCGCATGCAGCGCATTGCCGCCGATCAGGCGCTGCCGCTGCTGTCGATCCTGCGCGCGCAGGTCGTGCGCGCTGGCGTCCACGCGCGCGATCCAGCCGGCCTGGGCGTCCAGCGCGGCCAGGTCGGCGGCGCCTTCCAGGCCTTCGTAGGCCAGCGTGCGCAAGGTCTCGCGCCGCTGCGCGCGGCGCTGCTCGCGCATGCGCCCGCCGCGCGCGACCACCCACGGCACGCCGGCGCCGATCGCCAACGCCAACAGCGCCAACACCAGCGCCGCCGGCCAATAGATCGCGGCCGCCGCGGCCACGCCGACCGCGCCGACGCCGAGCAGCGCCGCCAGCGGTCCCAGTGCGCGCACCACCATGCCATCGACCTCGCCGATGTCGGACATCAAGCGCGCCAGCAGTTCGCCGGTGCGGCTGGCGCCGAGCCTGGCCGGGGCCAGCGGCAGCGCGCGGCGGAAGAACCACACGCGCAGGTCGCGGGCGATGCGCAAGGTGGCGTCGTGGCCGACCAGCTTCTCGCCGTAGCGCGAGGCGATGCGCGCGAAGGTCAGCGCGCGGATGCCGGCCGAGGGCGAGAAGAAGTTGAAGCCGCTGCCCATGCCGGCCACGCCGGCCAGCGCCGCGGCGGTCAGGAAGCCGCCGGACAGGCCGAGCAGGCCGACCCCGGCCAGCATCGTGCACAGCAACAACAGCGCGGTCAGCAGCAGGCGGCCGTAGTGGCGGCCGAACACGCCGCGCAGGTCGTCGCGCGCGGGACCGCTCATGGCGCCGCTCCGATCGCGGCGTCGGCCGCGGCGCGCGCCGGCAGCCGCAGCACGCTGTCGGCCCAGCGCATCGCCGCCTCGCTGTGGGTAGCGACGATCACGCTGCGGCCGTGGCTGAAGGCGGCCAGCGTGCGTAGCAGTTCGGCCTCGGTCTGCGGATCGAGGAAGGCGGTGGGTTCGTCCAGCAGCAGCAGGTCCGGATCGCGCAGCAGCAACCGCGCCAGACCGATGCGCCGCGCCTCGCCACCGGACAGGCCGAAGCCGCGTTCGCCGATCACGGTGTCCAGGCCCAGCGGCAGGCGCGCGGCGAAGCGCATGACCTGCGCCGCCTCGGCCGCGGCCTGCAATTGCGCGGCACTGGCCTGCGGATCGGCCAGGCGCAGGTTGTCGGCGATGCTGCCGTGGAACAGGTAAGGGCGCTGCCCGGCATAGCCGACGCGCAGCCCGGGACGCAGCTGCAGGCGGCCGGCGCGCGGCGGCAGCCAGCCGGCCAGCGCTTCGAGCAGCGTGCTCTTGCCGCTGCCGCTGGGCCCGACCAGGGCCAGACGCTGGCCAGGCTGCAGGCTGAAGGACAGATCGCGCAACGCATCGCAGCGCGCGCCCTGCGGCCGCAGCGTCACGTCCTCGGCGCGCAGCAGCGGCTGGGTGGGCGCTGCCGGCGTCGCCACCGCTGTGGGCATGGCGGGCAATGAGGATCCTTCAGGCACTGCGCGCGTTGCAGGCACCGTGGGTGCCCCAGCAGATGCTAAAGGTGCTGCAGGTGCCCCGGATGCCGCAGGCACTACGGGCGCTGCAGGCGACGCGGGCGCTACGACTCCATCAGGTGCCGCCGGCGTCGCAGGAGCAGCCAGCGCAGACAACGGCGGCGTCAGCGACGCAGGCGGCGCGGCAACGGACGGCGACGACACGAACGGCGCCAACGATGCCGCCGCATCCGGCAGCTCGCCGAGCAGGCGCTCCACCTCGGCCGCGGCCGCCAGCGCGTTGGCGCGGTCGTGGTAGTGCGCGGCCAGGCGCCGCAGCGGCGCGTAGAACTCCGGCGCCAGCAGCAGGCAGAACACGCCCACGCCCAGCGTCGGCACCGCCGCGTGCAGCGCGATCATGCCCAGGTAGCTCAGGCCCAGGTACATCGCCACCATCGCCACGCTGACCGAGGCGAAGAACTCGAGCACGGTCGAGGACAGGAACGCGATGCGCAGCACCTTCAACGTGCGTTCGCGCACGCCCTCGGCGGCGGCGGCGATGCCGCGCAGCTCGTCCTCGCCGCGGCCGTACAGGCGCAGCAGGCCCAGGCCCTTGAGCCGGTCGGCGAAATGCCCGCCCATCCGTGCCAGCTCGCGCAGCTGGCGGCGCCCGGCGGCCTCGGCGCCCCAGCCGACCAGCATCATGAAGATCGGCACCAGCGGCGCGGTGAACAGCAACAGCAGGCCCACCACCCAGTCGCTCCAGCCGACCGCGAGCAGGATCAGCAGCGGCACCACGCTCACTTCCAGCCGCGCTGGCTGATAGCCGGCGTAGTAGCCGTCCAGCGCGTCGCCGTGCGCCAGCAGCAGTTCGCCCAGCTCGCCGTTGCGCTGGCCGCGCAGCCACAGCGGGCCGCGCTGCAGCAGGCGCCGGTACACGCGCCGGCGCAGCTCGAACTTGGCCGCATCGGCGACGTCGCCGGCGGCGCGCTGCGCGCAGGCGCCGAGCAACGCGCGTACAACCAATACCAGCGCCAGCACGGCGAAAGCGGGCAGCGCCTGCTGCAGCTCGCCACGCTCCACCAGCAAGGCCTGCAGCAGCCAGGCGATGGCGCCGGCCTGCACGATCAACAGCGTCCCGGATAGGCTGATCGCCGCGGCGGCCACCCGTTGCGGCCCACGCGCCGCCGCGGCCAGCGACGCCAGCCAGCGCACGCGCTGCTGCCGCAGGTGCGGCGACTCGGCAGGCGATGCGGCGGACGACTCGGCGGGATCGGTCAAAACGGGCTCGGCGCGGCGAACGGGCCGCCATTGTAAGGCGGCATCCCGGTCGGGGCCGCCGCGTGCCGCCACGATGCCGATCCCGGCCGGCACCGGCATTGATCTGGATCAAGGCCGGATCCGCGACGGAAGCGGAACATCGCCCCCAACCTACCGCCACCCGGCCACCCAGATGCACATTCTCCACGAGGTAGCACAGCCATGATCGACACCACTGTCGTAGAGCTGTCGCGGCTGCAGTTCGCCATGACCGCGATGTACCACTTCCTGTTCGTCCCGCTCACTCTCGGCCTGTCCTTCATGATCGCGATCATGGAGAGCGTGTACGTCATGACCCGCAAGGAGGTGTGGCGGCGCATGACCCTGTTCTGGGGCGTGCTGTTCGGCATCAACTTCGCGATGGGCGTGGCCACCGGCATCGTGATGGAGTTCCAGTTCGGCATGAACTGGTCCTACTACAGCCACTACGTCGGCGACATCTTCGGCGCGCCGCTGGCGATCGAGGGGCTGATGGCGTTCTTCCTGGAGGCCAGCTTCATCGGCCTGTTCTTCTTCGGCTGGAACAAGCTCTCGCCGGTCAAGCACCTGATGGTGACCTGGCTGGTGGCGCTGGGCACCAACCTGTCGGCGGTGTGGATCCTGATCGCCAACGGCTGGATGCAGAACCCGACCGGCGCGGTGTTCAACCCGGACACGATGCGCATGGAGGTGGTCGACTTCATGGCGGTGCTGTTCAACCCCGTGGCGCAGGCCAAGTTCGTGCACACGGTCAGCGCCGGCTACGTGACCGGCGCGGTGTTCGTGATGTCGATCAGCGCGCTGTACCTGCTGCGCGGCAAGCACCGCGACATGGCGCGGCGCTCGTTCGCGGTCGCCGCCGCGTTCGGCCTGGCGTCCTCGCTGTCGGTGGTGGTGCTCGGCGACGAGAGCGGCTACGCCGCCAACGAACACCAGAAGATGAAGCTGGCCGCGATCGAGGCGATGTGGGAGACCGAGCAGGCCCCGGCCGACTTCACCGCCTTCGGCATCCCCAACCAGACCACCGGCAAGAACGACTACGCGATCAAGGTGCCGTACCTGATGGGCCTGGTCGCCACGCGCTCGTTGAACACGCCGATTCCCGGCATCCTGGAACTGGTCGGCCGCGCCGAACACCGCATCCGCGGCGGCCAGATCGCCTACGGCGCGCTGGAGCGACTCAAGGCCGACCGCAACGACGCGCAGGCGCGCGAGGTATTCGACCGCCACTGGCAGGACCTGGGCCACGGCCTGCTGCTCAAGCGCTACCGCGACGACATCCTCAACGCCACTCCCGAGGAGATCTCCAAGGCGGCACTGGACACCGTGCCGCGCGTGCTGCCGCTGTTCTGGACGTTCCGGGTCATGGCCGGCCTGGGCTTCTACCTGATCGCGTTCTTCATCGCCGCGATGTGGTTCTCGTGCAAGCACAACTTCGAGCAAAAGCGCTGGTTCCTGAAGCTGGCGGTGTGGACCCTGCCGGCGCCGTGGATCGCGATCGAATGCGGCTGGTTCGTCGCCGAATACGGCCGTCAGCCGTGGGCGGTGGAAGGCGTACTGCCGACCTTCTACGCCGCCTCCGGCCTGGCCCTGCACGACATCCTGATCACCCTGGCCGGGTTCGTGGCGATCTACACCGTGCTGCTGGTCATCGAGATCAAGCTGATGCTCAAGGCGATCCGCAAGGGTCCCGACGACCTGCCGGCGCTGCTGCAGCCGACCCCGCGCCCCGCCGCGCCCCTTGCCGCCACCGCGGCCGCCGGTCAACTCTGATCCCGGCAGGAGAATGACGATGGACTTCATTGCATTGGACTACACCACGCTGCGCCTGATCTGGTGGCTGCTGCTCGGCATCCTGCTGATCGGTTTCGCGGTGATGGACGGTTTCGACCTGGGCGTCGGCGCGCTGCTGCCGTTCGTGGCCAAAAACGACGCCGAACGCCGGCTGGTGGTCAACACCATCGGCCCGGTCTGGGAAGGCAACCAGGTCTGGCTGGTGCTCGGCGGCGGCGCGATCTTCGCCGC
This sequence comes from Xanthomonas sp. CFBP 8443, assembly GCF_025666195.1. NCBI lineage: Bacteria > Pseudomonadati > Pseudomonadota > Gammaproteobacteria > Lysobacterales > Lysobacteraceae > Xanthomonas > Xanthomonas sp. CFBP 8443. The sequence continues at coordinate 2,078,988 of NZ_CP102592.1, read as the reverse complement.
CTGGCCACCGCTGTACGCGGTCAGCTTCTCCGGCTTCTACCTGGCCATGTTCGTGATCCTGTTCGCGCTGATCCTGCGTCCGGTCGGGTTCAAGTTCCGCGGCAAGCTGCCCAGCCAGCGCTGGCGCAACGGCTGGGACTGGGCGCTGTTCATCGGCGGCTTCATCCCGGCGCTGATCATGGGCGTGGCGGTGGGCAACGTGCTGCTCGGCGTGCCGTTCCACTTCGACGACACGCTGCGGGTGTTCTACACCGGCGGCTTCTTCGGCCTGCTGATGCCGTTCGCCCTGCTCGCCGGCCTGCTCAGCGTGAGCATGCTGGTGGCGCACGGCGCGGCGATGCTGGTGCTGAAGACCGACGGCCCGGTGGCCGAGCGCGCGGCGCGCTACGGCAGCGTGGCCGCGCTGGTGGCCTGCGCGCTGTTCGCCGCCGCTGGCGTGTGGGTGGCGATGGGTCTGCCCGGCTATGCGGTGACCTCGCAAGTGGTCACCGACGGCGCCACCAACCCGCTGCTGAAGACCGCGGTGCTGGGCGAGGTCGGCGGCTGGATGCACAACTACCAGACGATGCCGCTGACCGCGCTGGCGCCGGTCGCCGGCCTGCTCGGCCTGCTGCTCAGCGCACTGCTGCTGCACAAGCGCCGTGGCGGGCTGGCGTTCATCGCCTCGGGCACGGCCATCGCCGGCATCATCCTGACCGTGGGCTTTGCGATCTTCCCGTTCCTGCTGCCCTCCTCCAGCCAGCCCGGCTCCAGCCTGACCGTGTGGGACGCCTCCAGCAGCCGCCTGACCCTGTGGATCATGCTGCTGGCCACCGTCGTGTTCCTGCCGATCATCATCGGCTACACCACCTGGGTGTACCGGGTGCTGAAGGGCAAGGTCAGCGCCGCGTCGATGGACGAAAACCCCAACGCGTACTGAGCGCGCTCAACCCGATCGCATAGGAGATTGCACCATGTGGTATTTCGCCTGGATTCTCGGTGTCGGCCTGGCCTCCACCGCCGCCATCCTCAACGGCATGTGGTTCGAGGCCCGCGAGGCGGCCACCACGGACGCCGCGGACTGAAATTTTTTCGCAAAGGATCTTGCCGAATGCGGGTGACCCCCGTATCATGTGCGGCTCCTTCGGGGTGTAGCTCAGTCTGGTAGAGCGCTACGTTCGGGACGTAGAGGTCGCAGGTTCGAATCCTGTCTCCCCGACCAGTTTCAAGGTCACAAGAAGCCTGGAAAACCAACGTTTTCCGGGTTTTTTTGTGCCTGCGGAACGGCGCCGGCGAGGTTGCGCCCCGCGCGCGCCTGCGGCGGCCGGTCACGGGGCAGATGTCATGCCCTGCCCCGCTGCTGAGCCGACACCGCGTGTCCGCACCGTCGGGCGAACACCTCCCAACTCCTGCCCAGCCGATCGTGCAGCCCGTGGACCGGTCCACCGCAGGATCGCGCTCCTCACGATGGCCGTAGCGCGCGCACGTCGGCGTGCCGTGGCAAGGCGCATCCATCTGCTGCGGTCGCGCCGGCGAAGGCGCCACACGCATACGTCCCCGGGCACGCATGATGCGCGCCGGGGACCGCGCTCAACGCACCGGCAGGCTGATGTAGCTGGCCTGCTGCGGCGTGTGCCAGATGCGCTGCGTCGCCTTCTGGTAGTCGCCCGGCTTGGCGAAGTAGATGTTGGGCACGTAGGTCTGCGGGTTGCGGTCGTACAGCGGGAACAGGCTGGACTGCACCTGCACCATCACCCGGTGGCCGCGCTGGAAGGTGTGGTTGGCGGTGGGCAGGCCGAAGTTGTAGGCCAGCGGCTGGTTCGGCGCGATCGGCTTGGGCGTTTCGAAACTTTCGCGGTAGCGGCCGCGGAAGATCGCCATCGACACCGCCAGTTCGTAGCCGCCCATCTTCGGATCGGACGCCATCTCGTCCGGATACACGTCGATCAGCTTCACCACCCAGTCGCTGTCGCTGCCGCTGGTGGAGGCCTGCAGGTTCACTTCGGGCACGCCGGCGATGCTCAGCGGCGCGTCCAGCGGTTCGCTGACGAAGCTCAGCACGTCCGGGCGGCCGTCGACGAAGCGCTGGTCGTGCACCAGCCAGGTGGTCCACACGTCGCGGTCGCCGAAGTCGACCGGGCGCGGCACGAACGGCACCGGCTTGGCCGGGTCAGACACGTACTCTTCGTAGTCGCCCTGCCCGGCCGCCGGCGCGTCGAACGACAGCGTGCCGCCGGCGGCCAGGTACAGCGGCTTGCTGCGCGCCGCGCAGCCCTGCGCGCAGCTGCGCGGCCAGGCCTGCAGGCGATCCCAGTGGTTTTCGCCGGTGTTGTAGATGAACACCGGCGGCGTATCGGCCTTCGGCGCGCCGTCGACCAGGTACTGGTCGAAGAATGGCTTGAGCACGTCGCGGCGGAACTGCAGCGCGGTGTCGCCATCGAACTTCAGCGCGCCCAGCGACGCGCCGTCGTAGTTGACCTGGCTGTGCCGCCACGGCCCCATCACCAGGTAGTTCTTGTCGTTGCCGGCGTCGCGCGGCTCCATCGCCTGGTAGCTGTGGATCGCGCCCCACATGTCCTCCTGGTCCCACAGGCCCTGCAGCCACAGCGTCGGCACCTTGAGCGGCGTGCGCGCCATCACCTTGTCCAGCGCCTGGCCCTGCCAGAACGCATCGTAGGCCGGATGTTCGGTGAGCTTGCGCCACCACGGCAGCTGTTCCAGGCCGGCGGCCTTGGCGTAATCGCCGGCCGAGCCGGCGCGCAGGAAGTTGCTGTAGTCGTCGTGGCCCTGGCGCGGAATGCCGCTGCCCTTGCCGCGCTGGGTGAGCTGGCCGGTGAAGTAGTCGAAGTTGACCTGGCGGAAGGCGCCGTAGTTGAGCCAGTCGTCGCCCATCCAGCCGTCGATCATCGGGCTTTCCGGGGCGGCCACCTTCAGCGCCGGATGCGGATCGGTCAGCGCCATCACCACGGTGAAGCCTTCGTAGGACGAGCCGATCATGCCGACCTTGCCGTTGGATTCGCGCACGTTCTTGACCAGCCAGTCGATGGTGTCCCAGGCGTCGGTGGCGTGGTCAACCTTGCTGCCGTTGAGCGGGCCGCGCAGCGGCCGGGTCATCACGTAGTCACCCTGCGAACCGTACTTGCCGCGGATGTCCTGGAACACGCGGATGTAGCCGCCGTCGACGAACACTTCGTCGCCCTGCGGCAACAGGTCGCGCATGTGCGGCGAGGCCATCCGGCTGGCGCGGCCGCTGGCGTCGTAGGGCGTGCGCGTCAACAGCATCGGCGCATGCTGCGCGCCCTTGGGCAGCACGATCACCGTGTGCAGCTTGACCCCGTCGCGCATCGGGATCATCACCTCGCGCTTGACGTAGTCGTTGCCCTCGGTCGGTGCGACGAAGGTCTTGCCGGTGATGTCGGGGGTCATCGGCGCGGTCTGCGCCTGGGCGGCGGCGGCCAGTGCGGCGGCGATGACGGTGACGAGCAAGCGGGCGGCGATGGGTCGCATGGGACCTCCGGACAGTGAGAAGGCGACTGTAGGCGCAACTGCCGCCCGCGCGGAAGTGTCGCAGCCGCCTCGGTGCGTATGGCGGCTGCGTCGTGAACCTGAAGCGCCAGGCCGCGGCGCGGAAAGGCGTCGGCAACGCGCCCCGCCCGCGTCGGAACAATGGGGGGATAATGGCGTTTTCCGATAAGGCCTGTCTGGCAGCCCGCCAGCACAAGGCCTTCGTTGCCGCCATGGTCGATGTCCCCACGCTGCTCGGCTACACCACCGTGGTGCTGCTGTGCCTGTCGTTGCTGGTGCTGATCGCGCGCCCGCAGGCGGGCAAGCGCCTGTGGCTGGCGATGCCGTTCTTCGCCGGCGCCTGCGGCTGCGCCTTCCTGATCCAGCCGCAGGCGTTTCCCGGCAGGCTCGGCCTGCAACTGGGCGCGTTCTGCATCACCCTCGCCTACGCGTTCGGCTGGCAGGCGATCCGCGCGTTCTACGACCGTCCGCCGAAATGGGGCTGGCTGCTGCTGCCGGCGCTGCTGTGGCTGGGCCTGGCGATCGTCGTGTTCGACCGCTACGGCTGGGCCATGGCCAACGCGGGCTTGCGCGTCGGCTTGGTCTGCCTCTACAGCGCGCTGCCGGCGAGGGAACTGTGGCGCCGGCGCAACGGCGGCCTTCCATCGGCCAAGCTGCTCGCCATCGTGTTCGGGGTGGCCGCAGGGTTGGCGGCGCTGGCGGTGGCCTTCGCGCACTGGCTGCCGCAGCCGTTGGGCGCGGCGCCCGCGCAGACCTGGGCGGTGGTCTTCTACAACGTGAGAATCCTGCTGCACGTGCTGCTGGCGAGCGCGCTGCTGGTGGCCATGCACAAGGAGCGCGAGGCGCTGCGCTACTACGACGACTCGGTACGCGATCCGATGACCGGCCTGTACAACCGCCGCTTCTTCGAGCAGCGCGCGGAGCAATGGCGCGATCGCGGCGCGCGCCGCCGCTCGGTGCTGTTCTTCGACATCGACCACTTCAAGCGCATCAACGATCGCCATGGCCACCGGCTCGGCGACGCGGTCATCGTGCTGGCCGCGCAGATCGCGCGGCGCAGCCTGCGCAAGGGCGACTGGATCTTCCGCTTCGGCGGCGAAGAGTTCGTCTGCGTGCTGCCGGACACCGACCTGGCGCAGGCCAATGCGATGGCCGAACGGCTGCGCCTTGCGTTCATGGCCGATGCCCGGGAAGTGGAAGGACGCCGCATCGACGCGACCATCAGCATCGGCGTGGCGACCTCCGTCGGCGGCGTGCCGCGGATCGATGCGCTGGTGGCGGAAGCCGACCGCATGCTGTATCGGGCCAAGGCCGCCGGACGCAACCGCGTGGTCTCCAGCATCAACCACGATCCGCTGCCGACCGGATCCTAGGCGCGCCGCCTGCCGCGCCATTGCCGCAGCGCAGGCAGGAGGCTGCAGCGATCAGTGCCGCACCTGCCCCGCGCCGCGCACCACGAAGCGCTCCACGGTCAGCGCTTCCAGCCCCATCGGGCCGTAGGCGTGTAGGCGCGTGGTGGAGATGCCGATCTCCGCGCCCAGGCCCAGCTCGCCGCCGTCGGAGAAGCGCGAAGACGCGTTGACCATCACCACCGCCGCGCGCAGCGCCTGCACGAATGCCTCGGCATTGGCCGCATCGGCGGTGGCGATGACCTCGGTGTGGTCCGAGCCGTAGTGGCGGATGTGCGCGATCGCCGCGTCCAGGCCCGGCACCACGCGGATCGCCAGGATCAGGTCGAGGAATTCGGCGGCGTAGTCGGCATCGCTGGCCGCGTCGATGTCCGGCAGCAATTCGCGGCTGGCGTCGTCGCCGCGCAAGACCACCCCGCGCTGCTGCAGCGCCTGCGCCGCCAGCGGCAGGAAGCGCGCGGCGACATCGGCGTGCACCAGCAGCGTCTCCAGCGAATTGCAGGCGGCCGGACGCGTGGTCTTGCCGTCCACCAGCAGCTTCACCGCCAAGTCCAGGTCCGCCGAGGCGTCCACGAACAGATGGCACACGCCCTTGTAGTGCTTGATCACCGGCACCCGCGCATGCTCGGCGACGAAACGGATCAGACCCTCGCCGCCGCGCGGGATCGCCAGGTCGACGATGTCGTTGAGCTGCAGCAGTTCCAGCATGGTCTCGCGGCGCAGATCCTGCACCAGGGTCAGGGCGTCCTCGCCGATTCCGGCCTCGCGCAGCGCGCGCCGCAGCGCCGCGGCGATGGCGGTGTTGGAACGGATTGCTTCGGAGCCGCCGCGCAGGATCACCCCGTTGCCGGCCTTGATGCACAGCGCCGCGGCGTCGGCGGTGACGTTCGGGCGCGCCTCGTAGATCATCGCGATCACGCCCAGCGGCACCCGCACCTTCTGCACGCGGATGCCGTTCGGGCGCACGTCGTCGCGGGTGACTTGGCCGACCGGATCGGGCAGCGCCGCGACCTCGCGCAGCGCCGCGGCGACACCGGCCAGGCGCGTGCCGTCCAGCGCCAGCCGATCCAGCATCGCGCTGCCGACGTCCCTGGCCCGCGCCGCCTCCAGGTCGCGCGCATTGGCGGCGAGGATCGTTTCCGCGTCCGCGTCCAGCGCCGCCGCCATCGCCTCCAGCAAGGCCTGCTTGGCCGCCGAGGACAACTGCGCCAACGCCTGCGCGGCGTCGCGGCATTGCAGGGCTTGGGATCGGATCGTGCTCATGGATGGTTCCAGTTTGCTCGGGACTCGGGACTCGGGACTCGGGAAGGCTGTGCGGGCGATCGGGATTGTCAAGCCGTCGGAGCGGAACGCATCGCCATTTTCGCGATCGCTGCGAGCACGCCACGCGATTCCTTTTCCGCGCGACGTCGCACCGGTCTCGCGCGCTTACGTCGAGTCCCGAGTCCCGAGTCCCGAGTCCCGAATAACAACCAGATCGTCGCGGTGAATCACATTCTCCCCATAGTTGTACCCCAGGATCGATTCGATGTCGCGCGAGTGGCGGCGGGCGATGCGGCGCACGTCGGCGGCCGAGTACTGGCTGACGCCGCGCGCCAGGCAGCGTTCGCCGGCGGCGTCGCGCAGGCGCACTTCGACCATGTCGCCGCGGCGGAAATCGCCTTCGGCACCGACCACGCCGCCAGGCAGCAGCGAGGCGCCCCTGTCGGCCAGCGCGGCGGCGGCGCCGGCGTCGACCAGGATCGCGCCGGGCTCGACCGGCACCTGCCGCAGCCAGTACTTGCGCGCGGCGATGCGGGTGCGCGCGGGATGGATGCGGGTGCCGCGCAGGCGGTCCTGGGCCAGGCCGCGCACCACCTCGGCGCTGCGGCCGTTGAACAGGTAGGTCTCGATGCCGGCGGCGCCGGCCCTGGCCGCGGCCTCCAGCTTGGTGCGCATGCCGCCGGTGCCGACGCTGCTGCCGCTGCCGCCGGCCATCGCCAGCACCGCCGCGGTCAGTTCGGTCACCTCGTCCAGCGGCTGCGCGTGCGGATCGCTGCGCGGGTCGGCGGTGTACAGGCCGTCGATGTCGGTGGCGATGAACAGCGCGTCGGCATCGACCAGCGCGGCGACGATCGCGGCCAGGTTGTCGTTGTCGCCGAGCTTGAGTTCGTCCACCGACACGGTGTCGTTCTCGTTGACCACCGGCAGCGCGCCCAGCCGCAGCAGTTCGCCCAGGGTGGCGCGCGCGTTGAGGTAGCGGCGGCGGTTGCGCAGGTCGTCGTGGGTCAGCAGCACCTGCGCCACCGGGCGCTCGAAGAAACGCTGCCACAGCGCGATCAGCTGCGCCTGGCCGAGCGCGGCCAGCGCCTGCCGCGCGGCGATCGCCGCGCCGGCTTCGGCGGCGCGCGGCAGAATCGCGCGGCCGGCGGCGACCGCGCCGGAGGACACGATCACCAGTTCGCGCCCGGCCGCCAGGTTGGCGGAGACGAACTGCGCCAGCCCCAGCGCGAAGCGCGGCGACAGCCCGCCACCGCCGTCGGCGGCGAGCAGGCTGCTGCCGACCTTGAGCACCGCGCGCCGCCACGGCGGCAGGCGTTGCTCGGCGAAGGGCGATGGCGTCTGCGGGGTCATGGGCTCAGCGCGTGTTCCATTCGTGGACGGTGAGTTCGGAGCAGTCGTGGATCGCCAGCGGATCGGCCGCCACGATCGCCTGCGCCTGTGCCAGGTCGTCCACGCCCTGCAGCAGGTAGGCGCCGCCGCTGCGGTCGCTGAAACCGCCGGTCAGCGCCAGCAGGCCGCGCTCGCGCAGTGCGTCGAGGAAGGCCAGGTGCGGGGCGACCACGGCCTCGTCGAAACTCGGTTTGCGCATCGCCAGAACCAGGTAGTGCTTCATCCTACGGTGTTCCTTGTGCATCGGTTCGAATGTTCGGCATTTTCGCCGCGCACCGCGGCGAACGCTCTTTGCAGGAGGGGCTTCAGCCGCGACGCCTTACCGGTAACCGCGTTGGGGCTGAAGCCCTCCTACAGGATGGATCAAGCGTCCAGCGCCTGCCAGCGCGCCTGCAGTTCGACCAGGCGCAGGTCGGCGGCGGCGCCGGGCGAAACCCGCGCGGCCAGGCTGCCTTCCGGCGTGCGGCCCTGCCCTGCGCTGTCCGACGCGGCGGCGGCGGCCTGGTAGGCCTCGCGGAACGGCACGCCGGCCAGCGCCGCTTCGACCGCGACGTCGGTGGCGTACATGCCCGAGTCGATCGCCGCGCGCAGCCTGTCTTCGCGCCACTCCAGGTTGGCCAGCAATGCCGGCAGCAGCTCCAGCGCGGCCAGGCCGCGGCCGAAGCCGTGGAAGATCGCGCCCTTGCTGCTCTGCAGGTCGCGGTGGTAGCCGGACGGCAGCGACAGCAACTGCTCTATCTCGGTGCGCGCGGCGGCCACGCTGGCGTGGGTGGCGCGCATCAGTTCGATCACGTCCGGGTTGCGCTTGTTGGGCATGATCGAGCTGCCGGTGGTGTACTGCGCCGGCAACGCGACGAAGCCGAACTCGCCGCTGGTGAACAGCGACAGGTCCCAGGCCAGCCGGCGCAGGTCCAGGGTCGCGCTGCCCAGCGCTTCCAGCGCGGCCATCTCGAACTTGCCGCGCGACAGCTGCGCGTAGATCGGGCTCACCTGCATGCGCGCGAAGCCGAGCGCGGCGGTGGTGTGTTCGCGGTCGAGCTTGAGGTTGACGCCGTAGCCGGCGGCGGTGCCGAGCGGATTGGCGTCGATCAGGCGCAACGTGTCGCTGGCGCGGATCGCATCGTCGATGAAGGCTTCGGCCCAGCCCGCCCACCACATCCCGGCCGAGGACACCACGGCACGCTGGATATGGGTGTAGCCCGGCAGCGGCAGCGCCTGCTCGGCCTGCGCGCGGTCCAGCGCGACCTTGGCGATCTCGCGGCTCAGCTGCGCCAGTTGCGCCAGCCGTTCCTTCAGCCACAGCCGGGTGGCGACCAGGATCTGGTCGTTGCGGCTGCGCCCGGTGTGGATCTTGCGGCCGGCATCGCCCAGGCGCTCGGTCAGCCGCGCCTCGATGGCCGAATGGCCGTCCTCGAAACGCTCGTCGAGCACGAACGCGCCGCTGCGGAAATCCTCGGCCAGGATCGCCAGCTCGCGCTGCAGCCCGGCCAGTTCGTCGGCCGACAGGATGCCGATGCGCTGCAGGCCTTCGGCATGCGCGCCGCTGGCGGCGATGTCGTGCAGGAAGAACTCGCGGTCCAGGATCACGTCGTCGCCGGCCAGGAAGGCCTGGATCTTGGCGTCGACGGCGACGCCGGGTTTTTGCCAGAGCAGGTTGGTCATTGGGGGTCCTTATGGGGACCGGGGACCCGGGACCGGGGACCCGGAAAAGCAGGAGCGCGTGCTCTTGCTCTTCCGGGTCCCCGGTCCCCGGTCCCCGGTCCCGTTGATCACAGCGGGATCGCGGTCAGCTCGTCCAAGCCGAGCGCCAGGTTCAGATTCTGCATCGCCTGCGTCGCCGCGCCCTTGAGCAGGTTGTCCAGGGTCGCCACCAGCACCAGGCGCTTGTTGCCCGGGGCCAGGGTGAAGCCGCCGATCTGCACGCCGTGCCTGCCGGCGATGCGGCTGACCCATGGCGCTTCGTCGAGTACCTCGATCAGCGGTTCGCCGGCGTAGCGCTCGCGGTAGCGGCGCTGGATCGCGTCCAGCGCCAGCGGTTGCTGCAGCCACAGGTTCACGGTCATGGTGATGCCGCGGAAATGCGCCGCCACGTGCGGCATGAACTCCACCGGCACGCCCAGTTGCGCGGACACTTCGCGCTCGTGCATGTGGTCGGTCAGTGCGTACGGCATCAGGTTGTCGCGCAGCAGCTCCGGGTTGTTCTTGTCCGACGGCGTGGTGCCGGCGCCGGAATAGCCGGACACGCCGAAGCACTGCGGCGGGCCGGCCAGCTGGTCGAGCAGCGGCGCGATCGCCAGCTGCATCGCGGTGGCGTAGCAGCCGGGATTGCTGATCCGCTTCTGCCCGGCGTAGCGGTCGCGGGTCAGTTCCGGCAGGCCGTAGTACCAGGCCGGATCGAAGCGGTAGTCGGCCGACAGGTCGACCACGACCGGATCGACCGCGGCCGGATCGGCGGCCAGCGCCGCATCCAGTGCGGCGACGTAGGGCGCGGCCTTGCCGTTGGGCAGCGCCAGCACCACCGCGTCGGCCTGCTTGGCCGCGACCGCGTCGGCGTCCAGGTTCTCGTAGCGCAGCTCGCCCTGGTAGGCGCTGCTGTGCTCGGCCACGCGCTGACCGGCCAGCTCGCGCGATGAGACGAACGCCAGCTGCAGCTGCGGATGCGCGGCGACCAGCTTGATCAGTTCGGCGCCGGTATGGCCGCGCGCGCCGACGATGCCGACGCCATAGGTCTTGGTAGTCATGTATGCGAGTCCAGGCGGAACTGCAGGTGGCGTTTCACCCCGGCCCATTCCGTGTCGATGATGGAGAACACCACGGTGTCGCGCGGGGTGCCGTCGGCGTGGCGCTTGTGGTTGCGCAGCACGCCGTCCTGCTTGGCGCCGAGCCGGGCGATGGCGGTGCGCGAGGTGTGGTTGAACCAACTGGTCTCGAAGCCGACGCTGATGCACTGCAGGGTCTCGAACGCGTACTGCAACAGCATGCGCTTGACCTCGGTGTTGACTCCGCTGCGCTGCACCCGCGGCGCGTACCAGGTGTAGCCGATCAGCAGCGTCGGCACCTCGGCGTCGAGCCCGTAGAAACGCGTGCTGCCGACCACCGTGCCGGCCGTATCGCGCACCACGAACGGCAGCACGCGGCCCTGCGCCTGCGCGTCCAGCGCGGCGGCCACGTAGCCCTCGACCTTGTCCGGCGCCGGCACGCTGGTGTACCAAAGCCGCTCCAGGCCGCTGCCGTGCAGCGCCGTGCGCAAGGCGTCGGCATGCGCGGCCTGCAACGGCTCCAGCGACGCATGCAGGCCCTGCAGAGTCGGCACCTCGCGCCACAGCGCAGGCAGCAATTCCAGGCTCATCGCGCTCAGCCCAGCAGGGTCGGCGTGCGGGTGGCGCAATGCGCCACGCAGTGCTGGATCTGCTCGAAGTCCTCCAGCCCGTACCAGAACACCTTCCACTTCTCCTGCTTGAAGCAGCCGTCGGACTCGGCGTAGTAGAAGATGTTGACCTGGTTGTTGTGGCGCGAACGCCAGAACAGCTGCGGGGTCTCCTCGCGCATCACGTTCCACACCGCGCGGCCCAGGCCCTCGCCCTGCGCGTCGTCGAGCACCGCGAACTTGTCCAGGTAGGTGTAGCCACCCTCGTCGGTGAGGATCACTGCGGCGCGGTAGTTCTCGCTGACATAGGCGCGCAGCAGCCGGGTCTTGTCGAAATAGTCCGGCACCAGGGTGCGGCCGAAGCTGGATTCGATCAGCGACTGCAGCCGCGGCGTATCCAGCTCGCTCCACGCCGTGGCGCGCAGCACCTTCTCGCCGCGCCGCACCAGCGTGCCCGAGCCCTTGTGGGTGAACAGCTCCTTGGCCAGGTCGGCCGGGCGCGTGATCGACACCGACGACTCCAGCGGCAGCCGGTCCAGCAGGTCCTTGATCTGCTCGATCTTGACTCGCATGCCGCCGTTGATCCACGGCTGCTGCATCAGGGTGTCGTATTCGGTGGACAGGTTGATCGAGTCGATCACCCTGCCCTGCTCGTCGAGCAGTCCGCCGGTGCCGGTGAGGAAGATGATCTTGTACGGCTGCAGTTCCTGCACCAGTTCGTTGGCGGCGAAATCGGCGTTGATGTTGAGGATCTGCCCGCTCGGGGTTTCGCCCAGGCTGGTGATCACCGGGATCGAGCCGGCCTGCAGGCTGGCCTCGATCGGCGCCAGGTTGACCGCCTTGACCTCGCCGACCAGGCCGTAGGTGTCGCGGTCCAGGTACTGCGCCTCGAACACCCCGCCGGTGATCGAGGTGGCGCGCGCGCCGTTCTGCTGCAGCGCCTCGACCAGCTTGAGGTTGGAGGCCTGGAACACCTTGCGCACGATCGCCAGCGCTTCGGGCGAGGTCACGCGCAGGCCGTTGACGGTCTGCTTCTCGATCCCGGCCGCCGCCAGTTCCGCGTCCAGCTGCGGACCGGCGCCGTGCAGCACGATCGGTGTCAGCCCGACTTCCTGCAGGAACGACAGCGACGAGGTCAGCGCCTCCAGGTCGTCGCGCAGCACCGCGCCGCCGACCTTGACCACGGCGAAGCGCTTGGCGTCCAGCTGCGAGAAGCGCTTGAGGTACTGGCTGATCTCCTTGGCGCTGGCCATGCTCGAGAGCAGGCGGACGATGGTCTGGCGGGTTTGCTTGTTGGCGTGCATGGCGGCGATGGCAGTTCCGAAAGAATCCAGATGAACGGGTGTGGGCAGCCCAACGGCGCGGGCCAGGAACGGGACGAAGCGCGGCTCAGCGCGCGCCGTTGATGATGCGGTCCACCGACGTCGCGTAACGCTGCAGTTGCTCCAGCGTCACGAACTCGTCGGCCGTATGCGCCTGAGCGATGTCGCCCGGGCCGTAGACCAGGGCGATGTAGCCGCCGGCCGAGAACAGCGAGGCTTCGGTCCAGAAATCCACCGCATTGCCGATCGGCAGGTGCAGCGCATCGGCGACGTCGCGCGCGGCCAGGCGCTTGTCCTCGGCGTGCGCGATGTCCCCGCTCGGCAGGCTCGGCCCGCGGAAGGTCTCCTCGAACTGCGCGGCGGCCGGATCGGCGAAACCGGCGAAGGTCGCCAGCAGCGCATCCACGTCCATCGACGGCAGCGGCCGGAAGCCGAAACGCAGCTCGGCCGCCGGCGCGATCATGTTGGCCTTGATGCCGCCTTCGACCCGGCCGATGTTGAAGCGCAACCCGGTCAGGCCGCCGAAGCGCGCATGCGCCAGCGTCTCGACATGGTCCAGCGCCCGCGCGCCCCAGCGCATCGCCTGGTGCAGCGCGCTGGCCGACGGATCCTGCTTGCCCGACGCATGCCCGGCGCGGCCGGCGAAGCGCATCAGCACCGAACTGATGCCGCGGTGCGCCAACACCGCCTCGCCCATGGTCGGTTCGGCCACCAGCACCGCTTCGTAGGGAATGGCGCGCGCCAGGAACGCGGCGATGCAGCGCGGATCGTTGGCCTCCTCGTCGCTGGAGAACAGGAACGCGGCATCGCCGTCGCCGGCATTGGCCGCGGCCAGCAGCGCCGCGGCCGCGCCCTTGATGTCGCACACGCCCAGGCCGACCACGCGGTCGTCGCTGCGGCGCATGACGTGCGGGTCGGCGCTCCAGTGCGGCGAATCCGGCACCGTGTCCAGGTGCACGTTGAACAGATACTTCGGCGTGCCGCGCACCGCGTACAGGCTGACCGCACCGGCGCCGTGATCGATGACCTCGACCTGGAACCCGGGCAGCTGCGCGCGCAGATAGTCGAAGATGCCATCGGTGCCGATCGCGCGCGGCGGATTGCGGGTGTCGAAGGACACCAGCTGCTGCAGGTGCGCGAGGGTGGGTTCGAGCAGATCGGTCATGGCGGTCAGGCAGCCGGGGTGCTGGTGCGGTAGAGGTCGGGATGGGCGATTTCCATCAGCGACTGCGGACGCGCCGGCGCGGCGAAGCCATGCTGGGCGTACAGCGCATGCGCGTCGGAAGTGGCGAGCATGAAACGGCGCAGCCCCTGCAGCTGCGGATGCGCCATCACCGCGGCGACCAGCTGCTTGCCGTAGCCGCGGCCGCGGTAGGCGTCGAGCACGAACACATCGGCCAGGTAGGCGAAGGTCGCGCCGTCGGTGATCGCCCGTGCGAACGCCACCTGTCCCGCGCCGGCGACATGGCCGCCGAAGCACAGCGAACCGGCGATCGCCCGCTGCACCGTGTCCAGTGGGATGCCCAGGCACCAATAGGCCTGCTCGCTGAGGAAGCGATGGATCAACGGCAGATCCAGGTCCTGCTTGTCGGTGCTGATGCGCAGTTGGCTCATGGATTAATCGCAACAGATCCTTCTCCCACCGGGAGAAGGTGCCCCGAAGGGGCGGACGAGGGGCGCCTCAAGAAATTTCGAGAAGCAACCGGGACGAACGCGTCGCCACGCGCCCGTATGGAGAACAATGGAAGTAGGCGTTGCAGTGGTTCCCCATGGCTGGCGCGTGGCGACGCGTTCATCATGAGGGTCCCGAAGCTTTCCTGCGGCGCCCCCAACCCCTCTCCCGACGGGAGAGGGGCTTTGAGCTTCAGCGATTGACCTGGGCGTACAACGTCGAGCTCATCCCGAACAGCTTGATGAAGCCTTCCGCCTCGGCCACGCCCCAGTCCGCCGACTGCGCATAGGTCGCGCCCTTGGCGTTGAGCAGGTGCGGCGACTTCACCGCCACCGCATCGACGCGGCCGCCGCGGGTCTCCAGCGTCACCTCGCCGTTGACCTTGGCCTGCGAGGAATCCAGGAACGCCTCCAGGTCGGTCTTCAACGGATCGTGATAGAAGCCTTCGTAGACCAGCTCCACCCACTTGCGCGCCACGTCCGGCTTGAAGCGGTTCTGCTGCTTGGTCAGCACCGCGTCTTCCAGCGCGCGGTGCGCGGCCAGCAGCGCGATCAGGCCCGGCGCCTCGAACACGATGCGGCCCTTCAGCCCGATCACGGTGTCGCCGGTGTACATGCCGCGGCCCACGCCGTACGGGGCGAACAGCTTGTTGAGCTTGGCCAGCAGCTTGGCGCCTTCCAGCGGCTTGCCGTCCACCGCCACCGCTTCGCCGTGCTCGAACTTCACCGTCACCGTCAGCGGCTCGATCGGCCATGCGCTGCGCGGCGCGCACCAGCCGCGGGTGCCCTCGCCCGGCGCTTCCCAGCGGTCGATCTCGCCGCCGGACATGGTCACGCCTAGCAGGTTCTCGTTGATCGTGTAGGCCTTCTGCTTGGCGCGCACGCCGAAGCCGCGCTCTTCCAGGTACTTCTGCTCGTAGGCGCGGGTCTGGGTGTGCTCCTTCTGGATCTCGCGGATCGGCGCCACGATCTCGTAATCGCCCAGCGCCTTGACCGCCAGGTCGAAGCGCACCTGGTCGTTGCCCATGCCGGTGCAGCCGTGCGCGATGACCTTGGTGCCCAGCTCGTCGGCGCGCTTGAGCGCGGCATCGACGATCAGGTAGCGGTCGGACACCAGCAACGGGTACTGGCCCTGGTAGCCCTCGCCGGCCCACACGAACGGCTTGACGAAACCGCTCCAGATCGCCGGGCCGCCATCGACGGTGACGTGGCTGGCCGCGCCCAGCTCGGCGGCGCGCTTCTCGATGAAGTCGCGCTCCTCGTCGTCCACCCCGCCGGTGTCGGCGAACACCGTGTGCACGGCGTAGCCCTTGTCCTGCAGATAGGGAATGCAGAAGCTGGTGTCCAGGCCGCCGGAGAAGGCCAGCACGATGTCCTTGGTGCCGGGAGTGGAGATTGGGGATTCGGGATTCGTAGAAGCGGTTTGCTGCGACATGGGGGAGTCTCTCTGCGGTTGACTAAATTAAGAGCGGGAAGGGAGGTCGCCGTTGCGAATCCCCAATCCCGAATCACGAATCCCGGCGGCCCTGGCCCACCAGGGCCGCCATGATCGCCTTCTGCACATGCAGCCGGTTCTCGGCCTCGTCGATGGCGATGCAGTTGGGCGAATCCATCACCGCGTCGGTGGCCTTGACGTTGCGGCGCAGCGGCAGGCAGTGCGAGAACACGCCGTTGTTGGTCAGCGCCATCTTGCGCTCGTCGACGATGAAGTGCTGGTACTGGTCGCGGATCGGCTTCTCCGGGGCCCAGTTGCCGAAGAACGGCAGCGCGCCCCAGCTCTTGGCATAGACCACGTCGGCGCCGGCGTAGGCGCTGTCGGTGTCGTGGCTGACGGTCAGCGAGCCGCCGCTCTCGGCCACGTTCTGCGCCGCCCAGCCCATGTAGCGTTCGTCCAGCACGTAGTCCGGGGTCGGGCACAGCAGGGTCACGTCCATGCCCAGCCGGGTGGCGATGGTCAGCGCCGAATTGGCCACCGCGGTGTTCAGCGGCTTGGGGTGGTAGGTCCAGGTCAGCACGTACTTCTTGCCACGCAGGTCCTGGGTGCCGAAATGCTCCTGCAGCGCCAGCGCGTGCGCCAGCTCCTGGCACGGATGGGTGATGGTCTCCATGTTGATCACCGGCACCGGCGAATACTTGGCGAAGCTCTTCAGCACCTGGTCCTCGCGGTCCTTGGACCAGTCCACGAACTTCGGGAACGCGCGCACCCCGATCAGGTCGACGTAACGGCCCAGCACCCGCGCCACCTCGGCGATGTGCTCCTCGGTGTCGCCGTCCATCACCGTGCCCAGCTCGAATTCGATCGGCCAGGCGTCCTTGCCCGGCTGCAGCACCACCGCATGCCCGCCCAGCTGGAACGCGCCCAGCTCGAAGCTGGTGCGGGTGCGCATCGACGGGTTGAAGAACACCAGCGCGATCGACTTGCCCTTCAGCTCGCTGCCCAGCCGGTTGCGCTTGAACAGCGCGGCCTGGGTCAACAGCGCATCTAGCTCGGCCCGGCTCCAGTCCTGGGTGTTCAAGAAGTGCTTCAGAGACATCGATCCATCCTTTGCTGCGTGGAGCCACCGGGCGGTGGCGTGCGCGGGACGCGCGGTTAGTTCTTTACGGGTGAAACCTTTCCGGGGCATGAAAACGAAAAAACCCAGCCTCGGGCTGGGTTTTCAGAACGAACGGCACAGCGCTCCGGTTACCCAGCCAGGATGTGGGATTCCGGTCGGCGCGCGCGCGACGTCATGCCCGAGGCCATGCGGGCGGCGCTGAGATCGTGCTGGGGCAGGTTCGCTTTCATCGGCGCGCATCCTCGCACGCGCACGCCGCAGGCGCAAGCGCGCGCTCAGCGCGGCGGCACCACGAGCGCATCGGGCACGTACGGCGCCACCGACACGCGGATGCGCAGCCGGTTGCCCGGATCCTCCGGCAGTCGCGAGCGGTACTTGGTGCCCTTGTACACATAGTCCACGTCGTAGGCGATCGGGCGGCGGAACTCGCGGCCGACCTCGACCATGCGGCAGTTGCGCCCGCTCGACGGCGGCGCCGGCGCCGCGGCGGCCACCGGCGCGGGCGCCTCTTCGTGGCGGCGGCTGAAGATGTCCTTCACCGAATCCATCAACCGGTTCAAGCGGCTGTCGTCCTGCGCCGGCTTGGCCGCGGCCGGGGCCGGGGGTGGCGCCTCCACCGCGTCGCACTGCTGCTCGGTGCGGGTCGCGCGCAAGGTCTGGTAGACCGGCTCCACGTTGAGGACCTGCGCGTAGTCGAGCCTGACGTTCTCGATCACCACCACGCGGTTGCGCGTCTCGCTGTCCTGCGCCCAGACCGGCGCCGCGCCGCATGCGAACAGGCCGACCAGCGGCAACAACAGGTACGGACGCATCGGCACCAGGCTTCGAAGGACAGAACGAGCAGTGTAGGCATGGCGCCTTGCGTCGGGCTGAACGCGAGCCTACGCCCAGGCTGCCTGCCCCGCCCCGGGGCACCCGTCCATTCGGGACAGGCGTCGCGTGCGCGGCGCGAGGAAGTGAGAGGCAGCGAATGCGCGCCCGCATGCGTTCGATGCGCCGGTCGGACGCACGACAGGCGACGGTCGAAGCTGCTGCCCGCAGGCTGTCAGGCGCCTGGCGCACTCTGGCCGCTGGCCGCCGGTCGTGACTGCCGCCCTTGCCGGCTGGGGCCTGCCGGACACGATTCGGCGGCCACGGCAACGGATGAGACGCCCCGGGCCGCTGCCGGTAGAATCGACCGGCTTCCCCACGCCCGATGCCGATGACCCTGCGCCTGCACAACAACCTGACCCGCCGGGTCGACGCCTTCGAACCGCTCGACCCGGTGGCCGGCCCCACGCTGTATGTCTGCGGCCCCACCGTCTACAACTACGCGCATATCGGCAACGCGCGCGGCCCGGTGGTGTTCGACGTGCTCGCCGCGCTGCTGCGGCGCCGCTACGGCGCGCTGCGCTACGCGCGCAACATCACCGACGTGGACGACAAGATCAACGCCGCCGCGCAGGCGCAGGGCGTGCCGATCGGCACCATCACCGACCGCTTCGCCGCCATCTACCGGCAGGACATGGCCGCGCTGGGCGTGACCCCGCCGGACCTGGAGCCGGAGGCCACCGCGCACATCCCGCAGATCGTGGCGATGATCGAACGGCTGGTCGGCAGCGGCCACGCCTATGCGGCGGAGGGCCACGTGCTGTTCGCGGTGGCCAGCTTCGCCGGCTACGGCAAGCTGTCGCGCCGCGACCCGGAGGAGATGCTGGCCGGCGCCCGCGTCGAGGTCGCCCCGTACAAGCGCGACCCGGGCGACTTCGTGCTGTGGAAGCCGTCCAGCGACGACCTGCCCGGCTGGGATTCGCCGTGGGGCCGCGGCCGTCCAGGCTGGCACATCGAGTGCTCGGCGATGGCCGCCGCGCACCTGGGGCCGACCATCGACCTCCACGCCGGCGGCGTGGACCTGCAGTTCCCGCACCACGAGAACGAGATCGCGCAGAGCGAGTGCGCCCACGGCGGCGCCACCTTCGCCCGGTTCTGGCTGCACAACGGCATGCTCAACTTCGGCGGCGCCAAGATGAGCAAGTCGCTGGGCAACATCGAGACCGTGCACGCACTGATCGACCGGCACCCGCCCGAAGCGCTGCGCTACGCGCTGCTCAGCGCGCACTACCGGCAGCCGCTGGACTGGTCCGATGCGCTGATCGAGCAATCGGTGCGCACCCTGGACCGGCTGTATGGGACGTTGCGCGATCTGGACGGCATCCAGGCGGCCGCTGCGATTCCGGCGGCCATCGAGGAGGCGCTGAACGACGACCTCAACACCCCCCAGGCGCTGGCGGAAGTGTCGCGGATTGCCGCTGCCGCGCGGCAACTGCTCGCGCCGGCCGGCGCTGCCGATGCAACGCGCGACGTGCAGTTGGAAGCGCAGTTGCGGCAGGCCAAATCCGACCTGCTCGGCGCAGGCTTGGCGCTGGGCCTGCTGCAGCAGACACCGACGGCCTGGTTCAACCGTGGCGCCGGCGACGGCGACGATGCGCGCATCCAGGCGTTGATCGACGAACGCAGCGCCGCCAAGCAGAGCCGCGACTTCGCCCGCGCCGACGCGATCCGCCAGCAGTTGGCCGCCGAAGGCGTGGTGCTGGAAGACACCGCGCAAGGCGTGCGTTGGAAGCGCGGCTGAGCGCTTCCTTCTCCCATCGGGACCACGGCCCCCTTTTCGGGGGAAGGTGGCGCGCAGCGCCGGATGAGGGTACGGGCGAAGCAACTGGCGTCGATTTTTCACGAGGCTGCGCCCGTACCCTCACCCCAACCCCTCTCCCGGGGGGAGAGGGGCTTTACCGATTGAACTTGGATTTGCGATGACCGATACCGATTTCCCGCTCGAACCCAGTCCTCGAAAAGGCGCGTGCTGGAATCGCAGCCGAGCTCTTTCCCTCCCACCGGGAGAAGGTGCCCCGAAGGGGCGGATGAGGGTACGGCAGCGCCGATGAGGCTACGAGCGAAGCGGTGTGCATCGATTTCTCGCAAGGCTGCGCCCGTACCCTCACCCCAACCCCTCTCCCGGGGGGAGAGGGGCTTTACCGATTGATCTTGGATTTGCGATGACCGATACCGACTTCCCGCTCGAACCCACGCCCGCCGACGCCCAGGCCGCCATCGCCGAAGAATTCGGCTTCTTCGGCGACTGGTCCGAGCGCTACCAGTACCTGATCGATCTGGGCCGCAAGCTGCCCGCGTTCCCCGAGGAATGGAAAATCGAGGAACACCGCCTGCACGGCTGCCAGTCGATGGTCTGGATCGTGCCCGAGGGCGATGCGCAGCGCCTGGTGTTCCATGCGATCAGCGATTCGGCGATCGTCTCCGGCCTGATCTACCTCGCGCTGCGGGTCTACTCCGGGCGCAGCGCCGCCGACATCCTCGCCACCGCGCCGGACTTCGTCGCCGCCATCGGCCTGGGCAAGCACCTGTCGCCGACCCGCAGCAACGGCCTGGCCGCGATTTTGGCGTTCATCCAGGACAGCGCGCGCGCGCAGGCATGAGCGCCCCGCTCCCTCCTGCACAAAGTCTGCGCACGCTGCTGGCGCATCCCGGCTTCGCGCTGGTGCTGGCCTACCGCATCTGCACGATGCTGTCCTACCAGATCGTCGCGGTCACGGTCGGCTGGCACATCTACGAGATCACCCGCAATCCGTTCTCGCTGGGGCTGATCGGGCTGGCCGAGATCCTGCCGTTCTTCTGCATCGCGCCGTTCGCCGGCTACCTGGTCGATCACCTGCCGCGGCGCCGGCTGGGCATGCTCGCCAGCCTGGGCCTGGTCGCGACCGCAGGAGTACTGACCGCGCTGACCCGTGGCTGGCTGCCGATGCACGGCGTATGGCCGATCTACGCCGCGATCGCGCTGACCGGCGCCGCGCGCGCGTTCCTGTCGCCGGTCTACAACGCGCTGTTCGCGCGCGCCTTGCCGCGCGAGGCGTATGCGCGCGGCGCCAGCATCGGCAGCGTGGTGTTCCAGACCGGCATGGTGATCGGGCCGGCGCTGGGCGGGGTGCTGGTCGGCTGGGGCGGCAAGGGCCTGTCCTACGGCGTGGCGATGGCGGTGGCCTGCGTGGCGATGCTGGCGCTGTTCCTGCTGCGCGTCGCCGAGCCGGTCAACGACGGCCCGCGCGCGCCGATCTTCCGCAGCATCGCCGAGGGCGCGCAGTTCGTGTTCTCCAACCAGATCATGCTCGGCGCGATGGCGCTGGACATGTTCTCGGTGCTGCTCGGCGGCGCGGTATCGATGCTGCCGGCCTTCATCCACGACATCCTGCACTACGGTCCCGAGGGCCTGGGCATCCTGCGCGGCGCGCCGGCGCTGGGCTCGGTGCTGGTCGGGCTGTGGCTGGCGCGGCGCCCGCTGCAGCGCAATGCGGGTCGCATCCTGCTGCTGGCGGTGGCCGGCTTCGGCCTGTGCACCATCGCCTTCGGCCTGTCGCGGCATTTCTGGCTGTCGGCGGCGATCCTGCTGGTCTACGGCATGTGCGACGGCGTGTCGGTGATCGTGCGCTCGACCATCCTGCAGCTGGCCACGCCGGATGCGATGCGCGGGCGGGTGTCCTCGATCAGCGGCATCTTCATCGGCTCGTCGAACGAGCTGGGCGCGTTCTACGACGGTGTCATGGCGCGACTGGTCGGCCTGGTGCCGGCGGTGGTGATCGGCGGTTGCGTGACCCTGGGCGTGGTCGCGACCACCGCCTGGAAGGCGCCGAAACTGCGCAAGCTGGACCTGCGCGAACTGCAATGACGGCGTGCGGGCGGCGCGCCGCTCAGCGCGCCGCCGCCGCGTCCGCGCGCTCGTCGGCAGCCCACGCCGCGGCGCAGTCGGGCAGCTCCGCCGGCTGGGTCAGTCCGCCCTTGCCGGCCAGGAACCGGCACGTCGCCGCGAACACCGCCGGCACCGCCCTGGAGCGGATCGGCGAGGCCAGCACATGGTTGCCGGCCTCCGGAAAATCCACCGCCTGGCGCAGCGCCTTTGGGGTGCCCAGCTGCGCGAACATCGCCTGCATCGCCGCCACCGACACCGTCGCGTCCTGCTGCTGCGCGTCGCGATAGTAGTAGCCGAGGAACACCGGCACACGGATCCGCGCATAGGTCGCCGGCAGCATGCCGCCGCGGGTCAGCGCGGCCAGCGCGCGGTAGCCGTCGACATGGGTGGCGTCGGCCCAGTAGCCGCTGTCGACCGGATAGCGCATGACCGGATCGCCGCCGTTGCGCGACCACAGCAGCAACTGCGCGCCCCACGGCCACAGCAGCGGCTGCAGTTGCTCGCCGTGCTCGCGCACCAGCGGCGACCACAGCACCAGGGCCTGCACCTGCTGCGGATGCGCAGCCACGGTCTGCAGCGCCAGCGCGCCGCCCATCGAGTTGCCGATTACCACCACCCGCCGGCCCAGTACTCGCGCCACCGCCAGCGCCTCGGCCGCGCCGCCGAGCAGACGCGGCGCATCGACGCCGCGCAAGGCGTCGGCGGCGACCAGGCCGTGCCCCGGCAATCGCGGCAGGTACAGATTGCAGCCGAAGCTGCGCGCCAGGCGCAGATGGGTGGGGGCGCCCTCGCCCTGGCTGGCGGTGAAGCCGTGCAGGTAGACGATGGCGCAATCGCGGCGCCCCGGATGCGCCGGGTCGGCCCAGACGATGCGCGCCTGGTTGTCCTTGCGCAGGCCCGGGGTGGCGCGTTCGCGCGCGTCCAGCCAGGCCTGCAGCGCAAGCGGATCCTGCGGCACGCTCGGCATCGCGACCTGCGGCAGCGCCGAATCGACCCGCGGCCCGAGCGCCAGCGCCGCCAGCAGCACCAGCACGATCAGCAGCGGCCAGCGCAGTCTGCGCCATTTGCCGCCGCGTCGGCCCGACCGCAGCGCAGCGCGCACGGATGCGCGGCTCATGCGCATGCTCCCGCGGCCCGACGCGGGCAGCGCCGCGCCCACGTCGGCATCCTCGGCTGCTGGTGCTGCGCCGCGCGCACGCTACGCGCGACGATGCGGCACGCCGTTGCAGGCGCGTGCGCGATCGTCACGGCCACGCACTGCGGCATCCGGGAAAGGCGACTGAAAAGCATCGGGAGGCGGCGGCCGCGTGGCCATGCGCCACGCGTCCAGTCTGCGGCGACGGCATGACAGGCGGATTTAAGCCACGGCACCTGCCCGGCATGCACCGCGTCACCCAGGACCGAGCCTAGTGATCGGACAGATGATCATGGGTAATCGGTTATTGCTGCAGCTGCCGGCGTTGGACCTCGGCCAGGCCGCCATGCAACGCAATGCACGCCGCGTGCGGCGCCGCATCTGCAACGTCGCTGGTGGCCACCGCGCGGGGCGTCGCCAGCGCGCGGCGCAGGCACGAGCGCGGCCGCATCTCGGTCGCATGCGCCGGTACCGCCGTCGCTGCGCGCGCCGGCTATTTGCCGAGCGTTTCCAGCAACCCGCGCAGGCGTTCGGTCTCGCCCGCATCGCGGCTCGCCGCCAGCAGGCCCTCCAGGCTCATGCGGTAGGCCGTCTGCAACGCCTGCGCCGCCGGCACCGCGACATCCGGCGCCACCCCGTCACCCTCCCAGTTGCCGCCGGTGATCGGGCTCACCGATTTCGCATACGGCACGCTGATGGCGAAATGCTCGGTGAGCCGGAAGGCGCGGCTGGGATGCGCGCCGCCGCCGGTGGCCTCGCCGACCACGGTGGCGCGCTTGAGATGCTTCAGCGCGTAGGCGAAATCCTCGGCCGCGGAGAACGTCTGCTTGCTGGTCAGGACGTACACCGGCTTGCTGCCGCCGAACGCGCGCCCGGGCACCGTCGGCGTGGTCCAGAACTGCTCGGTCGCGCCGTCCTTGCGGGTGTAGATGTAGTTCAAGTGCACGCGGCCGTCGAACAGATAGCTGGCGATGAACGCCACCATCGCCGGATCGCCGCCGAAATTCTCGCGCAGGTCGATGATCAGCGCATCGGTGTTGGCGACGAAGTCCATCGCCGAGCTGGCGGTCGCCGCCGCCAGGTAGGGATAGGCGAAGATGCGGAACTTGACGTAGCCGACGTTGCCCTGCATCCGCTCGACCTTGTCGAAGGCGAAGTTGTCCCTGGCGACCGCCGGCCGCGCCGCATCCAGGTCGGCGCGGCTGGGATACAGCGGTTCGTCGCGGGCGCCCTCCGGGTGGTATTCCAGCCACAGGTGCCCGTCGTGGCTGACCGCGCGCAGGTCCTCGGTCAGGCGGCGGGTCAGTGCGGCGGGGTCGTCGATACGTTCGTAGTCGCCGCGCGCGGCGTGACGCTGCAGCGCCTTGCCCATTTTTCTGGCCAGCGCTGGATCGATGTACTCCGCTTCCAACTTGACCGCCACCGCATGGATCAGTGCGTCCCGCTCGGCAGAAGTCACCGCTGCGGTTTGCGCCTGTGCCGGCGTCTGCAGGCAGAGAAATGCCCACGCCGCCGCCCCGTAAATCGCCATCCGCCACATGATCGGTCTCCTCGCGCCCGGACACTACCGCCCTGGCGCATGCTAGCGATTGCAGGCGACAAGCGCACCACCGCCGAAAGCGCGAGGCATGACCGGCGCCAATGCCATGGTTCGACACGCCGGCAGTTGCTCTGCCGACGTGCGCGAATCGGCAATGCTGCAAGCGGATGCGGCGCGCCCTTTCCGCTGTCCTAGGTGCGTTCGGCGAACTGGGATGAGCATCCATCACCGGGTTCGCAGCTCGCGCTTACTCTGCGGACAAGGACGACGGCGTGCGGCAGTGCTCACTGCAAACGCGCACCCTGGATATGGGAGATCTCACGATGAGAAGTACGCCCTTGTTGGCCATTGCCTTGGCAGTCGCCTGCAGCCTGGTCGCCGTGCTCGGCTATCAGAACCGCCAGTTGCAAGAGCTTCAGGACCAAGCCTTTTACCGAAGCCTGCGGCCGCAGCCGGGCACATGGCTGCCACCGCTCGAAATGGTGGATGTGCAGGGGCGGGCGTTGACCGTGGCCGGCGGGAGCGGACAGTTGATCTATTTCTTTCAACCCGGCTGTCCTGTCTGCGAGCGCTCCAATGCTGCCGTCAGGTCGTTGCAGCAAACCCTGCAACAGGCAGGGACCGCAGCGCCGTCGATGATCGGGATGGGCAGTGGCGCAGCGCAGGCGCTTCGGCATTACGCCCAGAGCAATGCGTTCGCATTCCCGGTGGCACAGCTTTCCGGCAAATCCCAGCACTTGTTGGGGGCAAAGCAGGTACCTCTCCTGGTGCTGATCGATGACGACGGCAAGGTTCTCTATTCCCATGTCGGGCTGATCACCAACAAGAACAAGGACGACGTGACCCACCTGATGATCAAGGCCGCGCGCAAGGATGCGTCGGTCGCGATCCAATGACGGAGCTCCAACCATGAAGACGGCAGCACAGCGAATCAAGGGTGCCCTGGTGGCATTGGCAGTGATCGGATCCCTGAGCTTCGGCGCAGCGCAGGCGGTGAGCTCCCACAGCTCCGGCAGCAAGTGCGTCAACCCCGATACAGGGTGCCCGTGCAAGCCCGGATGTCAGTATGGCGGTCAGAGAATCGGGTGTTGTCTGCTGCCCTAACCTCAATCGCAGCAACGAAAAAGGGCCGGTCATTGGACCGGCCCTTGATGTTGTCGCCAGGCAGACGGCTCAGTCGCCCTGCTGCTTCTGCAGGTGTTCCCAGCGTTCCTGCGCGTCGATGGTGCGCTCGGCGGTCAGGCGCGCCTCCAGGCGCTCCAGGCCGATTTCTTCGCCGGTATCGACGCAGTAGCCGTAGTCGCCGGCATCCAGGCGCTTGAGCGTGCTGTCGATCTTGCCGATCAGCTTGCGGTAGCGGTCGCGGGTGCGCAGTTCCAGCGAGTTCTCGGTCTCGCGGGTGGCGCGCTCGGCCTCGTCGCCGATGTCGCGGACTTCGTCGCGCAGGTTCTCGATGGTCTGCTTGGACTCCTCCACCAGATCGGCGCGCCAGTTGAGCAGGCGCTGGCGGAAGTACTCCTGCTGCAGCGTGCTCATGTACTCCTCGTCGCCGGCCGGCTTGTAGCCCTTGGGCAGGATCGGACGGCCCGTGGCTTCGTCGGTCTTGTACTCGACCACTTTGTACTTGGCCGGCTTGGTGGGCGTGTTGGACTTGGCGGTCACGGCGACGGCAACCTTGCCGGTCGGCTTGGCGATCGGCGCCTTGGGGGTGGATTCGGATTTGGTCGGGGTTTTCGCGGAGGATTTCGAAACGGACACGGGATTCTTATGTGGCGGGGCCGAGGGCGCGGCAGGCTTGGCGGCGACCGGCTTGGACACCGGGGCTGCGGCAGGCGTGACGGCCTTGGCCGGGACAGACTTGGCCGGCGCCGGCTTGGCAGCCGGCTTCGGTACGGATTTGGACACCGCCGGGGTGGCCGGGGCGGTAGCCGATTTCTGCTTTGCTGCGGGCACGGCCTGCTTCGCCGCCGGCGTGGCCGACTTTGCTGCGGGCGCGGCCTGCTTTGGCGCGGCGGCGGGCTTGGCCGCCGGCTTGGCTGGCTTGGCGGGCGGCTTGGCCTGGGCCTTCTTGGCGGGCGCGGCGGCCGGCTTGGGCGCCGGCTTCTTCGCCGCCGCCTTGGCCGGGGCCTTCTTTGCCGGCGCAGGCTTGGCTGCCGGCTTCGCCACCGGTTTCTTCAGCGGCTTGGCAGCAGCGGACGCCGTCGCCTTCTTGGCAACGGGCGGGACGGGCTTCTTGGCGGCCTTGACGGCCTTCTTTGCAGGTTTTTTAGCAGCCACGAATCGCTCTTCCTTGGTTTCCCCGGGGCCCGGGAAAGCGGGCCTTTATAGCCTACCCGCCCCCCAGCGGCAACCACACGGCCTACACGCCGGTGAACGGCGGCCCGTCGCGCAACTGGCATATCATGGCCGGGTGATCGCCCGCGCTCTCATCGCCTTGCTGCGCCTGTACCAGCGCTTCATCAGCCCCCTGCTGGGTCCGCGCTGCCGTTTCGTGCCCAGTTGCTCAGCCTATGCGGTCACCGCCCTTGCCCGCTACGGCGCGCTGCGCGGGGGCTGGATGGCCGCCCGCCGCGTCGGCCGTTGCCATCCCTTCCACCCCGGCGGGTTCGACCCGGTGCCCGATCCCGCGGCGCCGCCGGCCTGCCGCAGCCCAGGAAAACACTGAATGCCCGCCTCCTCCACCCTCATCGTCAACGCCCGCCTGGTCAATGAAGGCCGGGAAACCCAGGGCGACCTGCGCATCGCCGACGGCCGCATCGCCGCGATCGCCCCGCAGCTGGCCGCCCGCGACGGCGAGACCGTGGTCGACGCCGCCGGGCGCTGGCTGCTGCCCGGCATGATCGACGACCAGGTGCACTTCCGCGAACCCGGCCTGACCCACAAGGGCGACATCGCCAGCGAGTCGGCGGCCGCGGTGGCCGGCGGCCTGACCAGCTTCATGGACATGCCCAACACCAACCCGCCGACCCTGGACGCGGCCGCGCTGCAGGCCAAGTACGACGCCGCCGGCGGCCGCGCCTGGGGCAACTACGGCTTCTACCTGGGCGCCAGCAACGACAACCTGGCCGCGATCCAGACCCTGGACCCGAAGACCGCACCGGGGATCAAGGTGTTCATGGGTGCCTCCACCGGCAACATGCTGGTGGACAACCCGCAGACCCTGGACGCGATCTTCCGCGACGCGCCGACCCCGATCATCACCCACTGCGAAGACACCCCGACCATCGACGCGACCCTGGCCGCGTTCAAGGAAAAGTACGGCGAGGCGCTGACCCCGGAGATGCACCCGGACATCCGCTCGCGCGAGGCCTGCCTGAAATCCTCGCAGCTGGCGGTGTCGCTGGCCAAGAAGCACGGCACCCGCCTGCACGTGCTGCACATCTCCACCGCCGACGAACTGGCGCTGTTCGCGCCCGGCCCGATCCAGGGCAAGCGCATCACCGCAGAGACCTGCATCCACTTCCTGCGCTTCGACCGCGCCGACTACGCCACGCTGGGCAACCTGATCAAGTGCAACCCGGCGATCAAGGACGCCAGCGACCGCGAGGCGCTGATCCGCGCGCTGGCCGAGGACGTGATCGACGTGCTCGCCACCGACCACGCGCCGCACACCTGGGAAGAGAAGAGCAAGCCGTATGCGCAGGCGCCGTCGGGCCTGCCGCTGGTGCAGTACGCGCTGGTCGCGGCGCTGGAACTGGTGCACGAGGGCCGGCTCAGCGTGGCGCAGGTGGTGCACAAATTCGCGCATGCGCCGGCGCTGCTGTTCGACGTGCACGAGCGCGGCTTCCTGCGCGAGGGCTACCACGCCGACCTGGTGCTGATCGACGACGTCTCCTTCACCGTGCGCCGCGAGGACATCCTGTCCAAGTGCGGCTGGTCGCCGTTCGAGGGCCGCACGTTCCGCTCCAGGATCGCCGCGACCTGGGTCAACGGCGAGCTGGCCTGGGACGGCACCCGTCTGGTCGGCAGCCCCAACGGACAGCGCCTGGCGTTCGACCGCTGATGCGGCGCACGATGCTGCCGGGCGCCGCGCTGGCGCTCGGCCTGCTGGCGTGGGGCGCGGCGATGCCGTCGCTGCAGGCGCAGGCCGCGCCCGCCGCCAGCGCCGACACGCGCAGCGTATTCCCCGCCAGCACCTCGCAGGGTGCGTTGGTGATCGGCAAGGTGCCGCCGGGCAGCCGCGTGCAGTACGCCGGGCGCACGCTGCGGGTCAGCGGCTACGGCAGCGTGGTGTTCGGCATCGGCCGCGACGAACGCGGCCCGCTGCGGCTCCTGGTGCAGCGCGCCGACGGCGGCAGCGAGACCATCGACATCGCGGTGACCCCGCGCGACTGGCCGCTCGAACGCGTCAACGGCGTGCCGCCGAAGACGGTCAACCCGCCGCCGGCGGTCGCCGAGCGGATCAAGCGCGAACAGGCCCAGGTCAGCGCCGCGCGCGACCGCGACGACGACCGCACCGACTTCGCCGCGCCCTTCATCTGGCCGGTGCAGGGCCGCATCAGCGGCCGCTTCGGCAACGCCCGCGTGTACAACGGGCAAGCCGGCGCCGGCCACTCCGGCATGGACATCGCCGTGCCCACCGGCACCCCGGTCAAGGCGCCGGCGGCCGGGGTGGTCACCTTCGCCGCGCCGGACCTGTACCTGACCGGCGGCACCGTGCTGCTCGACCACGGCTACGGGGTCAGCTCCAATTTCCTGCACCTGTCGCGGATCGACGTGAAGGTCGGCGACCGCATCGCCCAGGGCCAGGTGCTCGGCGCAGTCGGCGCCACCGGCCGCGCGACCGGTCCGCACCTGCATTGGGGAATGAACTGGTTCGACGTGCGTGTGGATCCGCTGCTGGTGCTGGAGCGGACCAAGTAACAGCAACTGTTTTTTGTGGGAGCGACTTCAGTCGCGACGGGCCTTACCGGTAGAGCCCGTCGCGACTGAAGTCGCTCCCACAGAAGTCGCTCCCACAAATGTCGAAGCGCGCTTGCCCTTCTGTAGCACCGGCTTCGGTCGCGATCGGCGCAGCGGCGGACCTTCCGGCTTCGGCAAGGTCGCGGCTGAAGCCGCTCCTACAGTGCACATGGCAAGCGTCCGCGTCCCTTGTAGGAGCGGCTTCAGCCGCGACAGGCACTATCCGCCAACGCACTGCCGCAGCTGCCACAACCGTCGCAGCTGATGCAGCAGTCACAGCTGACGCAGTTTCCCGCATCCCACCCTGAAGCTATGCCGGCGCATCCTCCGCCTGCAGCAGCCGGCCCAACACCACGTGCGAGGGGCTGTTGGCCAGATCCAGCGGCATCACCAGCTTCGGATTGGGATGCGGCAGCGGCGTCGGCGTGGCGTCGGCGGTGGCCTCCAGCAGCAGCGAACCGTCGTCCTGCGCTTGCGTGGTGATCGGCAGCGGGTCCAGGCCAAGCCCGGCGCGGACCGCATTGGCGCGTGCGGCCAGTTCGTCGTCGTCGACCATGGTCAGCGACGACGCCAGCATGCCCGCCGGCGCCCCCTCCACCGCGGCCAGGCGCTGCGCCACGTCGCCGAGCGCCTGCTGCCGCTTGGGGTGCAGCAACTGCCAGACCTCCTCCCACAGCGCCTTCCAGTCCATGTCCGGGAACGGCAGGTGGGTCGGACCGCTGAGCACGATCTGCGGCGCCAGCCGCCCGCTCGGCTGTGCGTCGCATTCGGCCAGGGCGCGATACACCACTTCGCTGCACACCATGTGCGAGGGGGTGTCGCGGACCAGATGGTCCAGCGCCTCGCGCACCACGATCCGCGCCAGCCAGTGTTGCGGCCACTTGCCGCGGATCGCCACCAGCACGCCCAGCGTGGCCAGGCTGTCCAGCGGATATGGGATTCCGAGCAAGGACTGCGCCTTGGCCAGCACGCTGGCGCGATCGGCGTCCTCGAGCGCGATGCCGGCGTCGCTCAGCGGCCGGTAGGCATCGATCAGCAGATAGTTGCCGGTATCGGCCAGCCGCTGCTGCAGCGGATAGCGGCGCACGCCGTCGGCCGCCGCTTCGATCAACTGGTCCTGGTCGACCACGATCGCGGCATGGCTGTAGATGCTGTCGCCGCACCAGGCGATCAGTTCCGAGACCGGGCCGCGGCCCAGCTGCAGCAGGATGTCGGCGACGCGCAGTTGCGCGGGATCGAGTGCGGAGACGGCGGGACGTGCGCTCATGGCGGAGACTCCTGGTGGGTGGACGTGATCGCGGAAACGCTGACCCGGTTGCGGCCGGCGGCCTTGCTGGCGTAGAGCGCGGCGTCGGCGCGCTGCAACAGCGACTCGATGCTTTCGCCTGGCCGCCATTGGGCCACGCCGACGCTCAGCGTGCATGCCAGCGTCTGCCCGTCGCGCTGCAGGGGCTGTTCGTGCAGATGCCTGCAGATGTCCTCGGCCACGCGTCGCGCCGCGGCAAGCGTGGCGCCCGGCATCAGCACCAGCATCTCGTCGCCGCCCTGACGGCCGAGCGTGTCGGTGCTGCGCAGGCGCGCACGGGCGCATGCGGCGACCCAGCGCAGGCAGTCGTCGCCTGCGGCGTGGCCGTGCACGTCGTTGATGCGCTTGAAGTGGTCGATGTCGATATAGGCCACGGCCAGCGGCTGCGCGGCGGCCGTGGCGTCCAGCATCGCCTGCGCCAGGCGCTGCTGCGTGGCCGCGCGGGTCAGCATGCCGGTGAGGCCGTCCACCGTCGCCAGCCGGCTCACCCGGTCGCGATCGCGGCGCAGCTCCAGCATCTGCTCGGCCAGGCCGATCGTCACCAGCAGGCACGAACTGGCCAGCGCCAGGCTGATCCCGTGCGCCACCCACGGCGTGGCCTGGTCCAGGCGCAGCCAGCCGCTCAGCTCCAGGCAACGCAGCACGCAGAACGTCAGCAGCGGCGCCCACGACGCCAGCAGGTGCCAGGCGTAGCGCTGCCCGCGCAAGGCCAGCAGCAGCGAGCACGGCAGCAGCAACATGGCGCCGAGGATCAGCGCCAGGTTGCCCAGCAGGCTCAGCCAGGACGCCGTCGACACCAGGCAGGCCACGGCGATGCACAGCAGGACGGTCGCGCAGGCTTGCAGCACCCGGTCCAGCCGCGGCAGATGCCGGTGCATTTCCAGTTGCCGGCGCTGGAAGTTGATGATGAAGAAGCCGCCGAGCGCCGCCACGATCCGTATCGGCGCCGGCGAAGAAGCGAACAGGACGTCCAGGCCCGGCACCGCCCGCGCTTCGCCGCCGATGCCGAGCAGGTACAGCAGCACGCACAGGACGTTGGCGGTGAAATAGCCGTAGACCCGCTCGCGCAATCGCGCCCACAACGCGATGGCCAGGATCGCCAGCACCGCGGTCGAGCCGATGATGAAGGCGCGCCAGCCGACGTAGTGCAGATCGTCGCGATGCACCTGCGCCAGCGGCGCGATCGACACCGGCATCGGGACCGCCGCCGGCGCCTGCACCCGCAGCCAGACCGAGGCGCCTTGCGGCAGGCCATGCGGCAGCGCGATGACCAGCGCGCGGGTCGAATAGCCCAGGTCGGCGTCGGCGCCGTACAGCGCATGCCGGGTCGGCGCGGCCTGGCCCGGCACCCAGGCTTCCACCCGGGTCAGGTACGGCGCCTGCAGCACCAGTTGCGGATCGCCGTCGGCGCCGATCGCCCGATCGGCGCGCACCCGCCACCAGGTCGGCGTCTTCAACGGCTCGTACAAGGTGCTGCCATGCAGGTCGTCCTGCAGTTGCGCCAGGTGTGCGCCCGCCACCACCTCCGCGGCCGGCGGATCGGCGGGCAGGCGTTGCAAGTGCACGCGCTGCGCGAGCGCGGCGTCGGCCGCGCACACGCACAGCAACAGCAGCCAGCGCGACCAACGGCACGTGCGCGTCATACGTCGATCATGGCCTGTCGGCGCGCCGGGGCTGGGCCACGCTGCGTACCCGGCGTCCAACTGCGCGCCTGGCGCCACGGCTCGCCGCCGCCTGTCGATGGCGCGCAGGCGCCTGGGCACCGAACACGACGAACCGGCCGGACGCGCTTGCGCGCGCCCGGTACGGCGGCGACACGCGCCCGCTCATCGGCATGAATCCACTCGATCTTCCTCGTCCCGTCCGCGCCGAACACGGCGTAGCCCGTCCCTACCGGACTGACGGCCCCCCTGACCTCTGCGCCGAGCATAGCGCAGCCACCACCATCGATCGTATCCAAATGCGGCCGCGGGCCAGGCGCGCGACGCCATGCTGCTTTGCGGTATAACCGCTGGGCGGCCAGCCTGCAGCGGTGGCCGGGCGCCCGCAACGGCGCGCAATGCGCAATCGCAGTCCCCGCGGCGGATCTCGCCGCGGCGTTCGCTCTCCCTCCCCCCGTCCAGGAGATGTGCGCATGACGATCGAAAAGCTCAAACCCACCCTCGGAACCCTGCACCTGTGGGGCATCGCCGTGGGCCTGGTGATCTCCGGCGAATACTTCGGCTGGAGCTATGGCTGGGGCGCCGCCGGCACGCTCGGCTTCCTGGTCACCACGGTGCTGGTGGCGGTGATGTACACCTGCTTCATCTTCAGCTTCACCGAACTGACCACCGCCATTCCCAACGCCGGCGGCCCGTTCGCCTACAGCCTGCGCGCATTCGGCACCGCCGGCGGGATGATCGCCGGCATCGCCACGCTGATCGAGTTCGTGTTCGCACCGCCGGCGATCGCGATGGCGATCGGCGCCTACCTCAATGTGCAGTTCCCGACGCTGGACCCGCGCCTGGCCGCGGTCGGCGCCTACGCCATCTTCATGACCTTGAACATCCTCGGCGTCGGCATCGCCGCCACCTTCGAATTGATCGTCACCGTGCTGGCGGTGATCGAGCTGCTGGTGTTCATGGGCGTGGTCGCGCCGGGCTTCAGCGTGGCCAACTTCGCGCGCGGCGGCTGGGCCGGGTCGGACAGCTTCAGCCTGGCGGCGGTCGGCGGCATTTTCGCCGCGATCCCGTTCGCGATCTGGTTCTTCCTGGCGATCGAAGGTGCGGCGATGGCCGCCGAGGAGGCCAAGGACCCCAGGCGCACCATTCCGCGCGCCTACATCGCCGGCATCCTGACCCTGGTGACGCTGGCCTTCGGGGTGATGATCATGGCCGGCGGCGTCGGCGACTGGCGCACGCTGTCCAACATCAACGATCCGCTGCCGCAGGCGATGAAGGCGGTGGTCGGCAACGACTCGACCTGGCTGCACATGCTGGTGTGGATCGGCCTGTTCGGCCTGGTGGCAAGCTTCCACGGCATCATCCTGGGCTATTCGCGGCAGTTCTTCGCGCTGGCGCGCGCCGGCTTCCTGCCGCACGGCCTGGCCAAGCTGTCGCGCTTCCGCACCCCGCACCGCGCGATCCTGGCCGGCGGCGTGGTCGGGGTGGCGGCGATCTACAGCGACGGACTGGTGCAGGTACAGGGCATGTCGCTGACCGCGGCGATGATCACCATGTCGGTGTTCGGCGCGATCGTCATGTACATCATGAGCATGCTCAGCCTGTTCAAGCTGCGCCGCGCCGAGCCGCAGTTGCAACGCAGCTACCGCGCGCCGGGCTATCCGCTGGTGCCGGCGCTGGCGCTGCTGCTGGCGCTGGTATGCCTGGCGGCCATGGTGTGGTTCAACGCGCTGCTGGCGCTGGTGTTCCTGGGCCTGATGCTGCTCGGTGCGGGCTGCTGCGGGTTGAGCCTGCGCCGCAGCGGCGGCGTCATCGCCGCCGAGGCCAGCGGCGAGGCATGATCGAGAACACGGCGCCCGCCGCGCGCAGGCGCCTGCAGGAGGACCCGGAATGAGCGGTTTCGCACACAGCGTCGGCGGCCAGACCTGGCGCTTCGACGACCTCAAGGACCTGCTGGCCAAGGCCACGCCGGCGCGCTCGGGCGACCGCCTGGCCGGGCTGGCCGCGGCCAGCGAGCCGCAGCGGGTCGCCGCGCAGATGGCGCTGGCCGACCTGCCGCTGCGGCACTTCCTGCACGAGGCGGTGATTCCCTACGAAGAGGACGAGGTGACCCGACTGATCGTGGACAGCCACGACGCGGCTGCGTTCGCGCCGGTGGCGCACCTGACCGTGGGCGGCTTCCGCGACTGGCTGCTCGGCGAGGCGGCCGACGAGACGACGCTGGCCGCGCTGGCGCCGGGGCTGACCCCGGAGATGGCCGCGGCGGTCTGCAAGCTGATGCGGATCCAGGACCTGGTGCTGGTAGCGCAGAAGATCCGCGTGGTCACCGCGTTCCGCAACACGCTGGGGCTGCGCGGGCGCTTGTCGACGCGGCTGCAGCCCAATCACCCCACCGACGACCCGGCCGGTATCGCCGCCAGCGTGCTCGACGGGCTGCTGTACGCCAACGGCGACGCGGTGATCGGGATCAACCCGGCCAGCGACAACACCCGGACCATCTGCGAGTTGCTGAAGATGCTCGACGCGGTGATCGCCGGCTACGAGATCCCGACCCAGGCCTGCGTGCTCACCCACGTCACCACCGCCATCGAGGTCATCGAACGCGGAGTGCCGCTGGACCTGGTGTTCCAGTCCATCGCCGGCACGCAAAAGGCCAATGCCGGCTTCGGCATCGACCTGGCACTGCTGCAGCAAGGCTACGAGGCCGGACTCAGCCTCAAGCGCGGCAGCGTGGGCGACAACGTGATGTACTTCGAGACCGGCCAGGGCAGCGCGCTGTCGGCCGACGCGCACCACGGCGTGGACCAGCAGACCTGCGAGGCGCGCGCCTACGCGGTGGCGCGGCGGTTCAAGCCGCTGCTGGTCAACACCGTGGTCGGCTTCATCGGCCCCGAATACCTGTACGACGGCAAGCAGATCATCCGCGCCGGGCTGGAGGATCACTTCTGCGGCAAGCTGCTCGGCGTGCCGATGGGCTGCGACATCTGCTACACCAACCATGCCGAGGCCGACCAGGACGACATGGACGTGCTGCTGACCCTGCTCGGCGCCGCCGGCATCAACTTCATCATGGGTATCCCCGGCTCCGACGACGTGATGCTCAACTACCAGACCACCTCGTTCCACGATGCGCTGTACGCGCGCCAGGTGCTCGGGCTGCGCCCGGCGCCGGAGTTCGAGGCCTGGCTGGAACGGCTGGACATCCTGCGCCTGGAGCATGGCCGCTTCCGGCTCGGCGATGCACCGCCGCCGGCGTTCCAGCGCGCGCTGGCGCAATTGGACTGAGGACCGCATATGCACGACGACAGCGACCGCCCCGCCCGTGCCGATCCCTGGTACGCGTTGCGCCGGCTGACGCCGGCGCGCATCGCGCTCGGCCGCGCCGGCACCAGCCTGCCGACCGCCGCGCAGCTGGATTTCCAGTTCGCCCATGCACAGGCGCGCGACGCGGTGCACCTGCGCTTCGATCACGCGGCGCTGCGCGCGGAACTGGCACGGCGCGGCCGCGAGCCGCTGTTGCTGCACAGCGCCGCCAGCGATCGCCACGTCTACCTGCAGCGCCCGGACCTGGGCCGCCGGCTGAGCGAGGAATCGACCGACCAGCTGCGCGGCCACGCCGCGCTGCAGCGCGCACCTGCCGACCTGGCAGTGATCGTCGCCGACGGCCTGTCGGCGCTGGCGGTGCACCGGCACGCTCTGCCGATGCTCGAGCGCATCGACGCGCTGGCCGTCGCCGAAGGTTGGTCGCTGGCGCCGGCGACGCTGGTCGAACAAGGGCGCGTGGCGATCGGCGACCAGATCGGCGAGCTCCTCGGCGTGCGCATGACGCTGATGCTGATCGGCGAACGTCCCGGGTTGAGTTCGCCCGACAGCCTGGGCGCGTATTTCACCTACGCCCCGCGCATCGGCCTCACCGATGCCTGCCGCAACTGCATCTCCAATATCCGCGGCGAAGGCCTGAGCTATGCGCAGGCCGCACACAAGCTGGCGTATCTGATGCGCGAGGCCTGCCGGCGCCAGCTGTCCGGCGTGCAATTGAAGGACGAGGCGCAGGGCACGGCGCTGGGCCACGACGGCGATGCGCCGCCGGCAACGGCGAATTTTCTGCTGCCGCGCTAGCCCGCGCGCCACGCTCGCACTGAGATCGCCCGCTGCGGCATCTGCGCAGTGCCGGTGCGCATCACCGGTGCCGCAGCAGTGAGCGACACCTCGCAAGGATCCGGCGGACATCGCGCCCGCGCACTGCATGTATATTGCACCCATTTCCGCAAGAGTCCGCGCCAGTGCCGAAGAAAGCCGCCACGCCCCCCATCGACCTCGAGATCCAGATGCTGCATGGCGCGCTGATCGACCTGGTCGGCGTGATCAACCGGCCGCAGGGCGATGCGGCGATGGTCGAAGAAGCCGGCATTTCCCTGGACAGCACGCTGTTCCCGCTGCTGGTGGGCATCGCCCGCTTCGGCCCGATCGGCGTGGTCGAGCTGGCCGAGCGCTTTGGACGCGACTACACCACCGTCAGCCGCCAGGTGGCGAAGCTGCAGAAGCTCAAGCTGGTCACCCGGCGCGCGGCGCAGACCGACGCGCGCGTCAACGAGGCCTTGGTCACCGGCAAGGGCCGGGAGATGGTCGATGCGATCGACGCGGCACGCAAGCGCATCGTCAGCGCGATGCTCGCCGACTGGAGCGAGCAGGACGTACAGCGGCTGACGCTGCTGCTGCGGCGGCTGGCCGACAGCGCGCTGTTGTGGGAAGGCACTATCGCCCGCACGCGCGTTTCGGCATAGCGCCAACGCCAGTGGTGGCCGGCACAGATCGCCGCCGGTGCCGCCACGATCGTCCGCATCGCCTGCGACTGGCGCTCGAACGCCGCCCTCGCCTGCGGGCGGCGCCGACAGCGATCAAGCCGCGTGCGCGTACGCCGCCAGACCCACCGCGCCGAGATACGCCTCCAGCGCCGCAGCCTCGTGCGCCGAGACGATGGCACCGACATGGCCATCGGGACGCACCAGCACCCAGTCGCCGGGCGCCAGGCCATACGCGGCGCGGAGATGCCCGGCATCGTCGACGATGTCGGCGTCCGGCCCCACCCGATGGACATGCAGGCCGGCGCGCGCGGGCGGCGCCCACGCATCACGGTCGACGTGGTAGCCGAGCAACGTCCAATGCGGCCCCTGGAACAGCTCGAACAAACGCCGCGGTTGCCCACCCGCCCCGCGACACGGCGCGTCCGCCGCGCGATCGCCGGCACGGATGCCGCCATCGCGCGCCGGCCGCTCCAACGCCAGCGACGACCCGCGGTAGCCGATATCGAGCTGCTGCACCTCGCGACCGCGCCGCACCGGGCCGCTCGCCGACGCCTCCAGCAGCCTGGTCGCCAGGCCCAGCATCTGCGCCGCGACCGGGCGGCGTTCTTCTTCGTAGCTGTCCAGCAGCGCCTGTGGCGCGCCGCCGAGCACCGCGGCGAGCTTCCAGCCGAGGTTGTAGGCGTCCTGGACGCTGGTGTTCAGGCCCTGTCCGCCCGTCGGCGGATGGGCGTGGGCGGCGTCGCCGGCGAGCAGCACGCGCCGATCGCGGTAACGCTCCGCCAACCGCGCCTGCATGTTGAACGCCGATGCCCAGCTGACCGAATCGACGACGATATCGCCGCGGCCGCTGCGGCTGGCGATCATCTCGTTCAGCCCCTGCACGCTCAGATCGACCTCGCCCTCCAGCGGGACCGGCGCCTGTAGCTGGAACAGCGGCGTGCCCATCAGCGGGCACAGCGACAGCTGCGTCTGCATCGAGTCCTCGTTGAAGCGGTGCCAGGCGTGCCGGTCCAGACCGTGAAGCATCAGGTCGGCGACGACGGCGCGCACGCCGAGGGTCTTGCCTTCGAAGCCGATGCCCAGCGCACGCCGCACGAAGCTGCGGCCGCCGTCGGTACCGACCAGGTAGCGCACGCGCACCGTTTCCTCGCCCTGTGCGCTGCGCAGCTGCGCGGTCACGCCGTCCGCATCCTGGGCGAAGCCGATGAGTTCGCAGCCGAATTCAGGCCGCCTGCCGAGTTCGGCCAGGCGCTCGCGCATCACCGCTTCGGTCAGGAACTGCGGCACCATCAGCGGAATTCGATACGGCTCGCCCGGAGTGGGCCCGTGCTGGTCCGCCAGCGCGGATTCGCGGCAACTGCCGTCCTCGCGGTAGCTGCGCTGCGGCGGATAGACGCCGCCGGCCGCCACCAGGCGATCGACGATGCCCAGGTCCTCGAACACCTCCTGGCTGCGCGGCTGGATGCCCTTGCCGCGCGAACCGCGGAACGGCCCGTCCAGCTTGTCGATCAGCCGGAACGGCAGGTTGCGGCGGGCCAGGTCCAAGGCCAGGGTCAGGCCGGCGGCGCCGGCGCCCACGATCAGGATGTCGCTTGCGAAGTTCTGGGTCATTGCAATGTCCTTGCGGTGGCCGTCGTGATTGGCGCGGAACGCGCCTGTTAAGTGCAAAAAGCACGTTACTTTATAGATTCGGATAGAGCCAAGTGCGCTGGCGTGTCGCTCTATGCTTTTGTTTTTTACGATATCCACTGCAACAAAAGCTGCCTCACGCGCATGATGGCATCAAATCTAAACATGTGCAAATTGCACTTATATTCGGAGCGACAGCGGCGCCCGGCCGACCTGCCCGGTTGAATATGGAAGGACAGACGACGCCGCATGAAAGCGCGCACGGCCCTGCACGGGCCCGGATCGGGTTGCAGACGCCAACGGCGTTATCCGCAGCCGCTGGCATGCCGCTCCATGTCCCGCCTCGGCATGGCGCCGCCGTGTCGCCGGGCGCACTACCCCCTGCGGCATAGACTTGCTGGCCCGGCGCAGGGCGCAGACGATCGCCACGCCCGCCCCAAGGCAAACGCCGGTATCTGGATCTGGCATCACTGGACGGCGCGCGACCGCAGCGATTGCAAGCACGCGCGCATCGATGACCGCCGGTCAGGCGTAGCTCGCTGGCCAGCGGGATTGCGCCGCAGCTGTTGCCAGGCGAAATCAGCGGTCATGCACGTGATCGCGCGCATCCACTGCGCAGGCTGGCGCTGCTACTCGCCGGCAGCGTCCGCACTTACTCCCACCGATCGGCTGCGGCAAGCGCGTGTGGCGACACCGAAGGCACGCGCTCCGCCGCGGCGCCGCTCGATCCCGGCCCTGACCTCAGCCCAGGCCGGCCCACCACGCGCGCCACAGCGAGGCCATCTGGCTCGGCGGCTTGCGCACGCCACGGGCCTGTTGCGCGATCCGCGCGCGCGCCAGCGTCGACACGATGCGCCGCGGTCGCGGCCCATCCACGCGCCGCGGCCAGCGCTGCAGCAAGGCCTGCGCCCAGCGCTGTTGCGCCTGCGCGTCGTCGCCGCCACGCAGCGACAGCGGCACCGCGGCGATGCCGGCGGCGGCCAGCCGCTGCGCCAACACCTGCGTGGCCAGTGCGGACGCGGCGTCGCGTTCGCCCTCGAACACCGCACGCTCGACCTGCGCGGCGGCCAGCGCGAACGCCTCCAGGCGCTCGTAGGCGTGCGCCGGATCGGCCGCGGCAGCGCGCGAGGCGAGCAGGCCCGGCAAGGCCTCGGCCAGCTGCGCCCACGGCGCGGCCACCGGCTCCAGCACCCGCCCCAGCGGGTGCCGCGAGCGTTGCGCGGCCCAGCTGCGCAATTCCTCGCCCCACCAGGCCAGCTTGGCATCGGCCGGCAGCGGATCGCCGGCGATGTTGAGGATGTCGTCGAATTCATGCAGCAGCGCGAACCAGGCCACGGCGCGCACGCGCTG
Source organism: Xanthomonas sp. CFBP 8443 (assembly GCF_025666195.1). NCBI lineage: Bacteria > Pseudomonadati > Pseudomonadota > Gammaproteobacteria > Lysobacterales > Lysobacteraceae > Xanthomonas > Xanthomonas sp. CFBP 8443. The sequence continues at coordinate 2,039,445 of NZ_CP102592.1, read as the reverse complement.
CGCCGCGGGCACGAACGTTTCGGCCACCGCCCATTCCGGCCAGCGGCTGCGCCATTTGTCGAGAAAGGCATCCAGGGCGGAGGTGCTGCTCATGCGATCACGGGATTCCGGAAAGTCAGGGACGCTGCAGTGCGCCGGGCCAGGCGCTCGCATCGAACAGGTCGGACGGCGCGGCGACCAGCGCATCGGCGCGCCAGGCCAGCGGATCCTCGCCGTCCAGGCGATAGCCCCACAGCACGGCCACCGAAGCCATGCCGGCGGCGCGCGCGGCGATGATGTCGCGCTCGTCGTCGCCGACGTAGGCGACCTGCGCCGGCGCCAGGTCCAGGCGCTGTGCGGCGACCTGCAGCGGCAGCGGATGCGGCTTGCGCTCGGCCAGCGTGTCGCCGCCGATCAGCACCGCGCAACGCCGTTCCCAGCCCAGCTGCGGCAGGATCAGCCGCGCCAGGTATTCGGGCTTGTTGGTGACGATGCCCCACACGCAGCCGGCATCTTCCAGCCGCTGCAGCAACGTCGCGATGCCGTCGAACGGCTGCGAATGCCGGCCGATCAGGGTTTCGTACTGGCGCAGGAACTCGGGGATCAGCGCATCGCGCGCAGCGGCAGGCAGGTCGGGAAAAGCCACGCCCAGCATCGCGCGCGAACCCTTGGACACCACCGGACGCAACTGTTCCAGGGTCAGCGCATCACGCCCGCGCTCGGCCCGCAGCACATTGGCCGCAGCCAGCAGATCCGGCGCGCTGTCCAGCAGCGTGCCGTCCAGGTCGAACAGCACCGCGCGCGGAAAATTCCGGGATGCCCCGGCCTGCGGCGGCTGGACATCGCGATCCTGACTTCGGGAATCGGAAGGCATCACGCGCACGCACACATGCTGTTGCCAATCCCGAATCCCGAATCCCCAATCACGGCTTCACCGCACACGCCAGATAGTTCACCTCGGTGCGCGTGGACAGCCGCGCGCGGTTGCGCCACGGCTCGTAGGCCATGCCGCTGACGTCGTGCAGTTGCAGGTCGGCCTGGCGCAGCCATGCGGCCAGTTCGGCCGGCTTGATAAAATCCTGGTAACGGTGGGTGCCGGTGGGCAGCAGCCGCGCCACGTACTCGGCGCCGACGATGGCCAGCGCGAACGCGGCCGGGGTGCGGTTGAGCGTGGACAGGAACAGCTGGCCGCCGGGCTTGAGCAGGGTCGCGCAGGCGCGCACGATCGCCGCCGGATCGGGCACGTGCTCGAGCATCTCCATGCAGGTGATCGCGTCGAAACTGCCCGGGCGCTCGGCGGCGAGATCCTCGACCGACTGTACGCGGTAGTCGACCTCCACGCCGGACTCGAGCTGGTGCAGCCGCGCCACCTTGACCAGCTCCGGAGCCAGGTCGATCGCGGTGACCTGCGCGCCCTCCTTGGCCAGCGCCTCGCTCAGCAGGCCGCCGCCGCAGCCCACGTCGAGCACGCTGGCGCCGCGCAGCGGCAACCGGTCGGCGACGTAGCGCAGCCGCACCGGGTTCAGCGCGTGCAGCGGTTTCTGCGGGCCGTCGGCGTCCCACCAGCGGGTGGCCAGGGCACCGAACTTGTCCAGTTCGGCCTGGTCGAAGTTGGCGGAGGTGTTGTAAGCGGAAGCGGTCATGACGGCATCTCGGTTGGGCCGCGCGCGCAGCGCGGCACGGCAGTAGAGCGGATCAGGCGTGCACGCTGCGGATACGCTCGCGCCATTGCCGCGCGTTGGCGACCAGCGCGTCCACGTCCATGTCCACCAGCACGCGCTGCTCCAGCTTGCGCTGGCCGGCGATCCACACGTCGCTGACCTGCTGCCGGCCGGTCGCATAGACCAGCTGCGACAGCACGTTGTGCAGCGGCTGGGTCTCCAGCGCCGACAGGTCCACGCAGATCAGGTCGGCCTGCTTGCCGACCTCGATCGAGCCGATCTTCTCGCCGAAGCCGAGCGCGCGCGCGCCACCCAGCGTGGCCGCGCGCAGCGTGCTGGCCGCGTCCAGCGCGGTGGCGTCGTTGGCCACCGCCTTGGCCAGGATCGCCGCGGTGCGGTTCTCGCTGAACATGTCCAGGTCGTTGTTGCTGGCGCAGCCGTCGGTGCCGATCGCCAGGTTCACCCCCGCGCGCTGCAGCGCGCAGGCCGGGCAGAAGCCGGAGGCGAGCTTGAGGTTGGACTCGGGGCAATGCACCACGCTGACCCCGCGCTCGGCGCACAGGTGGATCTCCGCGTCGGTGAGCTGGGTCATGTGCACCGCGATCAGGCGGTCGTTGACCAGGCCGAGCCGGTCCAGCCGCGCCAGCGGGCGCTGGCCGTACTGCTTGAGCGAGTCGGCGATCTCCTGCGCGGTCTCGTGGGTGTGCAGGTGCACCGGCACGTCGAGCTGGTCGGACAGCATCCGCACCCGCTCGAAGTTGGCGTCGTTGACCGTGTACGGCGCATGCGGGGCGAAGGCGATGCCGATCAGCGGATCGTCGCGCCACTGGTCATGCACCTCGCAGGCGCGTTCGAAGTATTCGTCGGAGGTCTTGGCCCAGGCGGTCGGGAAATCGATGATCACCGTGCCCACCCGCGCGCGGAAGCCGTGCTGCTTGTACACCGCGGCCTGCACGTCGGCGAAGAAGTAGTTCTCGTTGGCGCAGGTGGTGCCGCCACGCAGCATCTCGGCGATCGCCAGCGCAGTGCCGTCGGCGACGAACTCCGGGCCGATCACCGCGGTCTCCACCGGCCAGATGTGCTGCTGCAACCACACCATCAGCGGCAGGTCGTCGGCGATGCCGCGCAGCAGCGTCATCGGGTTGTGGGTGTGCGCGTTGACCAGGCCCGGCAGCAGCGCCGCGTCCGGGCGCGACACGGTGCGCGTGGCGGAAAAGCGCGCGTGCGCCTCGGCGCGCGGCAACACCGCGACGATCTCGCTGCCGCGCACCGCCACCGCGTGGTCCTCCAGCACCACCGCATGCGGCTCGATCGGGACCACGTAGCCGGCTTCGATCAGCAGGTCGCAGGATTCGGGAATGGAGGTCATCGCAAGTGCTCTGGAAAAGGGAGAATCAAGTCGCCGCGGCCGCCTGAAGAAGGATGCGCCGCCGGTATACGCGCATCACCACCCACTGCAGCACGAACACCGCCACGAAGCCCAGCCGCCCCAGCACCGGTGCGACCATCGCCAGCGGGATGCACAGCGCGAACACCACCGGCGCGATCGCCACGCGCAGCGTCATCGCCCGCGCCTGCAGCGCGCCCAGCCGCTGCACCAGGCCCTCCTTGCGCACCGCGTAGGCGTGCATCAGCAAGGCCGCCGCACCGATCGCGGCCAGGTGCGCGCAATACACCGCGAACGCCTGGTGGCTGCCGAAGTAGTCCGAATACAGCGCAGTTGAGAACGGCAGCAGGCCGATCAGCAGCAGCTGCAGCACGTTGAGCCAGATCAGCCGGTCGTCGAACTGGCGGATATGCCGGCACAGCTGCAGGTGCGACTTCCAGAACAGCGCAGTGACCAGGAAGCTCACCGCGAAGCCGATGAACAGCGGCAACATCCCTTGCAACGCGGCCAGGATGCCGCCGGCGGCCTCGACCTGGGCATGCCCCGGCACCTTGATCTCCACCGCCAGCAGGGTGATGGCGATGGCAAAGACCGCATCGCTGAAGAACACGACCCGGTCGTGCGGGTATTTGGCATCGGCGCTGTCGGCGTGGCTCATCGTCGCGGGATTTCCTGGAAACGGATCGGCCGTGATCGCGGTGCGGCGATTCGGCATTGCAGATACGTGGCGGCACGCGGCGAACGCACGCCTGGGCGACGCCGGCCGCCGCCCGCAGGCGTCGGTGCGGCGCCCGGCCGCGCGGGCGGTCGGCTTACTTGACGCGCGAGAAGTACTCGCCCGAGCGGGTATCGACCTTGATGATTTCGTCCTGGCCGACGAACAGCGGCACCCGCACCACCGCGCCGGTTTCCAGCGTGGCCGGCTTGCCGCCGCCGCCGGAGGTGTCGCCGCGCACGCCCGGGTCGGTCTCGACGATCTTCAGCTCGACGAAGTTCGGCGGGGTGACCTGGATCGGGGTGCCGTTCCACAGCGTCACCACGCAGTCTTCCTCGCCCTTGATCCACTTGGCCGCTTCGCCGACGCCGGCCTTGTCGGCCTGCACCTGCTCGAAGGTTTCCTGCTGCATGAAGTGCCAGTACTCGCCATCGGTGTACAGGTACTGCATGTTGGTATCGACCACGTCGGCCGCTTCCAGGCTGTCGGTCGCCTTCATGGTCAGTTCGACCACGCGCCCGGACTTGATGAAGCGGTACTTGATGCGGGTGAAGGCCTGGCCCTTGCCCGGCTTGACGTATTCGGTATCGGTGATGATCGCGGGCTCGCTGTTGACCAGGATCTTCATCCCGTTCTTGACGTCGTTCATGCCGTAGCTGGCCATCTGAAACTCCTCGGGTAAGGCAAACCCGCCGCGTTCGGCGGCCGGCCGGATAGAATGGGAAGCCCCGCCGCAACCGGCGGGCGCTCGTTTTATGACCGCATATGATAACCGCAGCCCCCCGCCCGATGCAGCCGTCCCCGTCCCCCACCGTATTGGCCCCGCCGCGCTGGCAGCAGCTGTGGCGCGATGCGTTGCGCGACCCGCATGAATTGCTGGCGCTGCTGGGACTGGACCCGCAGGCGCTCGGCGTCTCCGAACAGGCTGCGACGCAGTTCGCGTTGCGCGTGCCGCGCGGCTTCGTCGCGCGCATGCGCCATGGCGACCCGCACGATCCGCTGCTGCGCCAGGTGCTGCCGATCGACGCCGAACTGCGCCGGGTGCCGGGGTTCGCGCTGGACGCGGTCGGCGACGCCGCGGCCAAGAAGGCCGACGGGGTGATCCAGAAATACCGCGGCCGCGCGCTGCTGGTCGCCACCGGCAGCTGCGCGGTGCACTGCCGCTATTGCTTCCGCCGCCACTTCCCGTATGCCGAGGAAACCGCGGCGCGCGACGGCTGGCGCGAGGCGGTGGCGGCGATCGCCGCCGACCCGGACATCGACGAGGTGATCCTGTCCGGCGGCGATCCGCTGTCGCTGGCCACGCCCAAGCTGGCCGAGCTGACCGACGCGCTGGCGACCATTCCGCAGCTCAAGCGGCTGCGCATCCACAGCCGCCTGCCGGTGGTGCTGCCCGAGCGCGTCGATGCGCCGCTGCTGGCCTGGCTGCGCGCGCTGCCGTGGCCGCTGGCGTTCGTGATCCATGCCAACCATGCCAACGAATTCGACGCCGGGGTCGATGCGGCGCTGGCGCAGTTGCGCAGTACCGGCGTGCAACTGCTGAACCAGGCGGTGCTGCTGCGTGGGGTCAACGACAGCGTCGAGGCGCTGGCCGCCCTGAGCGAGCGCAGCTTCGCCGCCGGCGTGCTGCCGTACTACCTGCACCAGCTGGACCGGGTCGAGGGCGTGGCCCATTTCGAAGTGGACGACGCGACCGCGCGCGCGCTGCACCAGGCCCTGGCCGCGCGGCTGTCCGGCTATCTGGTGCCGAAGCTGGTGCGCGAGATTCCTGGCGATACGGGCAAGCGCGCGCTGTAGGCGCGGGCGCAGCGGTGGCTGCGCCGGGACCGGGGACCAGGGACCGGGGACCCGGAAAAGCAAAGCCGTGCGCTGAGGACGATCGCGACGCCATCGTTGGCAGCTCTATGCAAAATTAGAAAAGCCGCCATCCGCGTGGCTTTTTTCGGAATCTTGCAGCCTCGGGAACTCGCTGTTCCGGGTCCCTGGTCCCCGGTCCCCGGTCCCCGGTCCCGGCTCCCAGTGAGTTAGCATCGCGATGCTAGCGCTACCAAAGGAGATCTCGATGAACGTCTTGACGATGACCTGGCGCCGCCGGCAATGCCGTTTCGGACTCCTGGCGCTGCTTGCGGCGGCCGCAACCGCAGCGGTCGCGGCGGCAGCGCCGGCACTGGCCGCTGGCGCCAATCCGATCGTCCGCGACAAATTCACCGCCGATCCTGCGCCGCTGGTGGTCGGCGACACGCTGTATCTGTACGTCGGCCACGACGAGGCGCAGCGCGACGAGATGTTCACCATGCGCGAGTGGCTGGTCTATTCGACCAAGGACATGAAGACCTGGACCGCCCATGCCCCGGTCATGCGCGTCAAGGATTTCAAGTGGGCCAAGCAGGACGCGTGGGCGTCGCAGGCCATCGAGAAGAACGGCAAGTTCTATTTCTACGCGGCGGTGGAGCACGACGCCACGCATCCGGGCAAGGCCATCGCGGTCGCGGTCGCGGACACGCCGACCGGCCCGTTCGTGGATGCGCGCGGCTCGGCCCTGATCACCAATGCGATGACGCCCAAGGGCACGCACAGCTGGGAAGACATCGACCCCACCGTGCTGACCGACGACGACGGCACCACCTGGATCGCCTGGGGCAATCGCCAGTGCTACCTGGCCAAGCTCAAGCCGAACATGATCGAGATCGACGGCCCGATCCGCGAGATCACCCCGCCGCATTTCGAGGAAGGCCCGTGGCTGCACAAGCGCGGCGATCTGTACTACCTCACCTACGCCTCGCTGGACCGGGACACGCAGCGCGACGAACACGTGTCCTATTCGACCGCGCCCGCCCTCATCGGGCCGTGGACGTATCGCGGCGAACTGACCGGCTCGGGCAAGTACAGCTTCACCATCCACCCGGGCATCGTGGAGTTCAAGGACCGCTGGTACCTGTTCCTGCACAACGCGACCCTGGCGATCGGCGACTTGAACGGCGCGATCGGCCGGCGCGCGGTGACGATCGAATACCTGCATTACAACCCGGACGGGACCATGCAGCCGGTGCTGCAGACCGAAGCCGGAGTGTCGGTTCCCAACGTGGCGCGATAGGCCTGATGCGAATTGCCAGGGCGATGCCGGCGATGTTGCCATCGCCTCTGTAGGAGCGGCTTCAGCCGCGACAGGCATTACCGATAGCGCCTGTCGCGGCTGAAGCCGCTCCTACAAAAACGAGCGCAGTCGTTCGCGCCCCGCCTAGCCGCGCGGCACGCCCTCGTTGGCCAGCAACTGGCGGAACTCGGCGGCGCTGAGCGGATGGCTGAGCCAGAAGCCCTGCCCCAGTTCGCAGCCACGCTCGCGCAGTAGTTCGAACTGCACTTCCTGCTCGATGCCCTCGGCGACCACGGTAATGCCCAGCGAATGCGCCATCGCGATGATCGCGGTGGTCAGCGCCAGGTCGTCCGGATCGCGCTGCAGGTCGGCGACGAAACTCTTGTCGATCTTGACTCCGTCCACCGGCACCTGGCGCAGGTGGCTCAGCCCGGAGAAGCCGGTGCCGAAGTCGTCCAGCCAGACCTTGACCCCGGTGCGGTGCAGCCGCGCCAGCATGCTGGCAGCCTGCAGCTCGTCGCCGATCACCGCGGTCTCGGTCAGCTCCAGGTGCAGCTGCGCCGCCGGCAGGCCGGATTCGCGCAGGCAGTCGGCGACGATTTCCGGCAGGTCGCCGCTGCGCAACTGCCGCGGCGAGACGTTGACCGACACGAACAGGTCGCGGCTGCCGTCGAAGCGCTGCCACTGCATGGCTTCGTGGCAGGCCGCGCGCAGCACCTTGGGGCCGATGCTCTCGATCAGCCCGCTCTGTTCGGCCACGTCGATGAACACCGTCGGCGAGATCGTGCCCAGCGCCGGGTGCTGCCAGCGCAGCAGCACTTCCACCCCGACCATGCGCCGGTCCAGGGTGCGGAAGATCGGCTGGTACACCAGCTTCAGTTCGTCGCGGTCCCAGGCCCCGCGCAGTTCGTGCTCCATGTGCACGCGCCGCTCCACCGCATAGTCCATCGCGCGGCTGTAGAAGCGGTGGCAGTTCTTGCCGGCCAGCTTGGCCTGGTACATCGCGATGTCGCCGTTCTTGAGCAGCGCCGAGGCGTGTTCGGCATCGCCGGGATAGACGGTGATGCCGATCGAGGTGCCCATGAACACCTCACGCTCCTGGATCCGCAGCGGTTCGCGCAGTTCCTGCACCAGGCGCTCGGCCAACCCGGTGGCGACCTGCACCACGTGCTCGGGCTCGTCCTCGACCAGGATCACGAACTCGTCGCCGCCGAAGCGCGCCAGCAGCGCGTCGTGCCCGCCCAGCTGGTCCACCGCCTGCTGGATGCGCCGCGCGAACTGCAGCAGCGCCTCGTCGCCGGCCTCGTGGCCGAGGGTGTCGTTGATCCGCTTGAAGTCGTCGATGTCGGCGAACAGCAGCGCCAGGCGCCGCTGCGAGGTGCGCGCGGACAGCATGCGATGGTCCAGCGCCTCGCGGAACGCGAGCCGGTTGGTCAGCCCGGTCAGCGCATCGGTGTAGGCCATGTGGCGCACGTCGCGGTCGTGGCGCGCGATCGCCTCGCTCATGCGCCCGAACGCGCGCAGCAGTTCGCTGACCTCGTCGCGGCGGCCACTGTCGCGGCGTTCCACCACGTAGTCGCCGGCCTCGATCTGGCGTGCGGCCGCGGCCAGCCAGCGGATCGGCGCCACCAGCGTGCGCTGCACGTAGATCGCCACCATCACCGCAGTCAACCCCAGCGCGGCCAGCAGCAGCAACAACCAGCCCAGGTGCCGCTTGCCCAGCGCGTCCAGGCGCTGGTCCAGGTTCTCGCCGGCCTGGCGTTCGTAGACCAGCGCTCGCGCCCAGGACATGCCCACGCGCACCCCGCCCACGCGCTGGTCGCCGATCATGATCGGCATCGATACGTCGAGGATCTCGTTGGACTCCTGCGCCAGCAGGCCGTTGGCCTTGATCGCCGCCTCCGCCACCGGCCCGCGCATGCGCTGGCCGTAGCCGGGCAGATCGTCGCTGCCGTCGTGGATCAGGCGCCCGTCGGCGTCGTAGACCAGCACATAGGCCACAGCCACGTAACCCAGCGCCGAGCGCGCCTGGCTGCCGATCGCATCCAGATCCGAGTAGTACACCGGATTGGCCAGCGATTCGGACAACTGCTGCGCCAGCGTCTCGCCGCGGCTGCGCATGCTGCGGTCGAACAGGCCATGGATCACGTTGCCGCTGAGCGTGCGCACTTCGTTCTGCATCGCCGCCTGCCGCTCCAGCATCAGCGCCAGGATCGCCAGGATCAAAACAGCGGCCACGCCCATCGCCAGCAGGAACCTGGCCTGCAACCCGAAGCGCAACGTCTTCATTCGACTTCCAGCTTGACCCGCGCGACGCCGGCGCGCAGTTGGTCCAGCCGCTTCTGCGAGGCCTGGTCCAGCGGATAGAAGCCGGACGTGCCGAAGAACTTGCGCAGCGCCGCACTGCCCTGCGGATCGTCGGCGGCCTCCAGCAACACCTCGCGCAGCCGCGCCTCCACCGGCGAGGCCAGGTCGCCGCGCACCATCTCCACCGCGCGCGGATACGCTTCGCTGCGGTAGATCACCCGGAAATCGCGGCGGAACGCGGGCGGAACGCGGCGGTCGTCGTCCCAATCCAGGTTGCTCAGCGCGCCGGCGTCCACCAGGTGTTTGTGCACGTAGGAGGCGATGTTGAGTTCCGAGCGCGCGAACACGTAGCCGACCGTGTTGGCCGATGCCTGGTCCTTCGGCGAGAGCAGGATCTCCGGGTGCAGGTCATGCTCGAGCAGGGTCATCATCGGCACCAGGTAGGCACTGGTGGACAAGGTGCTCTGCAATGCCAGGGTGCGGCCGCGCAGGTCGTCCAGCGAGTGCAGCGGGCCGTCGCGGCGCACGAAGAACACGGTGTGGTATTCGCGCACGCCGCCGCGTTCGGTCAGCAGCAGCGGCCGCACCCCGCCGCGCTGTTGCAGCGCCATCGCGGTGGACGCGGTCTCGGTGACCCAATCGACGCGGCCGCGGCGCAGGTAGCTGCTCATCTGCTGGCTGTCGCGGGCCATCAGGATCTGCCCGGAGGTGATGCCGACGTCGCGCATGCGCGGCACCACGTAATCCAGCAACGGCTTCAACTGCTCGTAGTGGGCCTTGGGGTTGTCGCTGATGCGTCCCAATACCAACACCGACGGACGCGCATGCACAGCCGCAGGCCAGTACATCGCCAGCGCCAGCCACACCATGACGATACGCCACCGCGAACTTTGCAAACCACATTCCCCATGTAGAGGCTATAAGCCTAGCCGAAAGCGTGATCCGGTGACAGCTTGTGAAGCCGGGACGCGGGACTGGGGACCCGGGACTCGGTGGTCATGGCACGGCAAGGAAGCGAACGTCCCATGCACCACGACAAGCGACCCGCCACCAAGGACTCGAAATCCCTGCTCTGCCGAGTCCCCAGTCCCGAGTCCCGAATTAGCTGCGCGCCTGCCCGGCCAGGCGCGCCATGCGCTGCGCGTCGGACAGGATCCCGCGCAGCAGCCGCACTTCCTGCTCGGTCAGTGCGTTGCGCAGGAACAGCCGGCGCAGCTTGCGCATCGCCGAATCCGGCGCACGGCCCTTGTGGAAGTCGATGTCGTCCAGCGTCTCGGCCAGTTGCCCGAACATGCCTTCCAGTTGCGCGTGGCTGGCCGGTGTCTCGCGGAAACCGGGGTCCGGCGCCGGCGCCGGTTCCGCGCCGCGCAGCTGCGCCAGGCGCAGTTCGTAGGCCAGCACCTGCACCGCCGCGGCCAGATTGAGCGAGCTGAACGCGGGGTCGGAGGGAATGTGCACCGCCGCATGGCACAGCTGCAGTTCCTCGTTGGTCAGGCCGGTGCGCTCGCGGCCGAACACCAGCGCCACCTCGGCCTGTTCGGCGGCCGCGGCGACCAGCCGCTGCGCGCCGTCCGCCGGCAACAGTTCCTCCAGCGACACCCGCCGGCTGCGCGCGGTGCAGCCGAGCACCAGCCGGCAATCGGCCACCGCCTCGGCCAGGGTGGCCAGCACCGGCGCCTGCTGCAGCACGTCCTCGGCACCGGCCGAACGCCGGTAGGCGTCCTCGTCGAGCGCGCGCTCCGGCGCCACCAGCACCAGCCGCGCCTGGCCCATGGTCTTCATCGCCCGCGCCGCGGCCCCGATATTGCCGGGGTGCTGGGTACCGACCAGAACGAAGCGAATGTGGGCAGAAGCGGTCATGGCAGGAAGATGCGGAGCGAACGGGGCGTAGATGGTAAACTGCGCGGCCGGTCTTCGCGCCGGACTGTTCTTTTCCTCCGCCAGATCCTTCTCCGCCCTCTCGGGAGCCGTTGCCATGCAAAAACCCGCCGTCACCGTCATGGTCAAGGCCGCCCGCCTCGCCGGCAACGTGCTGCTGCGCCATATCAACCGGCTGGAAGCGCTGAACGTGGTGCAGAAGGACCGTATGGACTACGCCAGCGAAGTCGATGCCGACGCGGAGAAGGTGGTCATCAAGGAACTGCGCCGCGCCTATCCCGACTACGGGGTGATGGGCGAGGAAGGCGGCGTGCAGGGCGGCGGCCGCTACATGTGGGTGATCGACCCGCTCGACGGCACCAGCAACTACCTGCGCGGCTTCCCGCACTACTGCGTGTCGATCGCCCTGGTCGAGAACGGCGAGCCGATCGACGCGGTGATCTTCGACCCGCTGCGCAACGAGCTGTTCACCGCCAGCCGCGGCAACGGCGCGGTGCTCAACGACCGCCGCATCCGCGTTAGCGAGCGCAAGGACCTGAATGGGGCGATGGTCAACACCGGCTTCGCCCCGCGCGAGCGCAAGCGCACCACCGCGCAGCTCAAGTGCGTGGACGCGCTGATGGTGCAGGCCGAGGACATCCGCCGTACCGGCTCGGCCGCGCTGGACCTGGCCTACGTGGCCTGCGGCCGCACCGACGCCTATTTCGAGGCCGGCGTGAAGGCCTGGGACATCGCCGCCGGCGTGCTGCTGGTGCGCGAGGCCGGCGGCCGCATCACCGACTTCAAGGGCGCCACCCCGGGCCGCATCGACGACCGCGGCGCCCCGCAGTTCCAGATCGTGGCCGGCAACATCAAGGTCAGCGACGCCCTGCAGAAGCTGATCGTCAACACCGGGTATGCGGCGGAGTTCGACGCGAAGTTTTGATGGGGCCGGGATTGGGGAGTTGGGATTGGGGATTCGCAAGAGCGGCACCCCATCGCTGACCACCTACTCTCCCCAAAACGAAAAAGCCGCGCAGATGCGCGGCTTTTTCGTTACGGAACCGGGAACCCGCTTTTGCGAATCCCAAATCCCCAATCCCGGCCACTCAGGGCCTGCGCGCCAGCGCCTCCACATCCTTGGCCTTCGGCAGCAGGTCCTGCTTGGTGACCTGGAACGGGCCGATCGACAGCAGCGGCACCGCCACGATCACCGAGGACACCACCACGATGACCGCGCCGATCATGTGGGTCAGCGCCAGGCCTTCCATCGAGTTGCCGCCGTACAGGTACAGCGCCAGCGCCGACAGGAAGAACATCACCGCGGTGATCACGGTGCGCGACAGGGTCTGGTTGATCGAGCGGTTCAGCACTTCCACCGGCTCCACCCGCAGGCTGCGGAAGTTCTCGCGGACGCGGTCGAACACCACGATGATGTCGTTGATCGCAAAGCCCATCACCGACAGCAGGCCGGCCAGCACGGTCAGGTCGAACTCGCGGCCGGTGAGCGAGACGTAGGCCACCGTCACCAGCAGGTCGAACAGCGCGGTCAGGCTCGCCACCACCGCGAACTTCCACTCGAAGCGGAACGCGATGTAGATCAGGAAGCCGACCAGCATGAACACCGTCGCGTAGACGCCGTTCAGCGCCAGGTCCTTGCCGACCTGCGGGCCGACGAACTCGCCCGGCTTCACCGTCGCCGGGTTCTGCGCGCTGTCCACCGCCTTGTGCACCCGCTCGGCGAGGCTCTTGGCCACGTCCTCGTTGTTGTGCTCGCCCTGCGGCTGCAGGCGGATCACGACCTCGTTGCCGCTGCCGACGTTCTGCACCTGCGCGTTCTCGAAGCCGGCCGTGGCCAGCTGCTCGCGCACGTGGTCGATGTCCACCGGCTTCTGGAAGCTGGTCTGCACCAGCGCGCCGCCGGTGAACTCCAGCGCATAGTTGAAGCCCTTGGCGAAGATCACCCCTAGCGAGGCCACCGCCAGCACCAGCATCAGCACCAGGGTCGGGCGCCGCCAGCGCATGAAGTCGATCTTGGTGTCGTTCGGGATCAGATGAAGCGGGAAGATTTTCATGGAGACATGCTCTTCATAATTTGGACCCCGCACATGGCTGTGCGGGCTCTTGCGAAGGACTCGCATTTCCTGCCCCGCACCTGGATGTGCGGGCTATTGCGAGGGACTCGCATCAGATGGCGACGGACTTGAGCTTCTTGCGGCGGCCGTAGATCAACGTCGCCAGCGCGCGCGACACGGTGATCGCGGTGAACATCGAGGCGAAGATGCCGATCATCATGGTCAGTGCAAAACCGCGTAGCGGTCCGGTGCCGAACGCATACAACGCGATGGCGACGATCAGGCCGGTGAGGTTGGCGTCGAGAATGGTGCCGCCCGCCTTCTCGTAACCGGCGACGATCGCCGACTTGGGCGGTACGCCCAGACGCAACTCCTCGCGGATACGTTCGTTGACCAGTACGTTGGCATCCACCGACAGGCCGACCGACAAGGCCAGGCCGGCGAAGCCGGGCAAGGTCATGGTGGCGCCGAACAGCGACATCACCGAGACCACGATCAGCAGGTTCATCAGCAGCGCCACCGAGGTGATGGCGCCGAACATGCGGTAGTACACGCCGAAGAACACCAGGGTGAACAGGAACGCGTAGATCACCGCGGTGACGCCGCGCTCGACGTTCTCCGCACCCAGGCTCGGACCGATCACGTACTCCTCGACGAAGTCCATCGGCGCGGCCAGCGAGCCGGACTTCAGCAGTTTGGCCAGGTTCTCGGCTTCGGCTTTTTCCAGACCGGTGGTCTGGAAGTTCTTGCCGAACACGCCGGCGATGCGGGTCGGCGACAACGCCTCTTCCTTGACCCGCACGCTGCGCACTTCCTTGCCGTCGACCACGGTGACGGTGGGAATGCGCTCGATATAGACCACCGACATCAGCTTGCCGGTGTTGGCGCTGGTGTAGTCGAACATGCGCTGGCCGGCGACGTTGTTGAGCGTGACCGCCACGGCCGGCAGGCCGTTCTGGTCGGTACTGACGGCGGCGGCGACCATCTGGTCGCCGGTCACCAGGGCACGCTTGTTGAGCAGCACAGGCGCGCCACTGTCGCGCAAGCGGTAGACCTTGGCCTCCGGCGGAATGGTGCCGGTGCGCACAGCGTCTTCGGCGTTGCCGTCGACCACCGCACGGAACTCCAGCGAGGCGGTGGCGCCAATCATGCGCTTGGCTTCGGCGGTGTCCTGCACACCCGGCAGTTCGACCACGATGCGGTCTTCGCCCTGACGCTGGATCGTCGGCTCGGACACGCCGAGCTGATTGACGCGGTTGCGCAGGGTGATCAGGTTCTGCTCGATCGCGCCGCTGGCGATCTGCTTGAGCTCGGCGTCGGGCACGGTCACCGCGATGGTCTGCCCGGACACGGCATAGCTCAGCGTCGGCTGCGCCTTAGCCAGCGCGGCACGCGCGGCGTCGGCATCGGCGCCTTCGCCCAGGCCGACCTGGATGCCGTTGTCGGCGCGGCGCTCGACCACGCGGTAGGCGATGCGGTTGTCGCGCAACGTGGTGCGGATGTCCTCGGCGAACGCGTCCAGGCGCTTGTCCAGCGCCGCCTTCTGGTCCACCTGCAGCGCGAAATGCACGCCGCCGACCAGATCCAGGCCCAGCACCATCGGCTTGCCGCCGATCTTGGACAGCCACTCCGGCACGGTCGAGGCCAGGTTCAGCGCCACCGTGTAGTTCTCGCCCACCTGCTGGCGCAGGATGTCGTTGGCGCGGGTCTGCGCCTCCAGGCTCGGCAGGCGCACCATCAGGCTGTCGCCTTCGTTGGCCACCGACTTGGGGGTGATCCCGGCCGCCTTGAGGTCGGCGCTGACCCGCTCGCGCAGGGCCGCGTCGAGCTGGCCGCCGCGGCTGGCGGTGATCTGGACCGAGGGGTCCTTCTGATACACGTTGGGCAGTGCGTACAACGCACTGAACGCCAGCACGATCAGGATGAGGAAATACTTCCAGCGCGGAAACTCGAGCATTGCAGGACCCCGCACGACGCCACGCCGGCGCCGCGCCTAGCAGTAAGAGAAATGGATCAGGCGGACTTCAGCGTGCCCTTGGGTAGCACGTTGCCGATGGCGCCCTTCTGCACGCGGATGCGCACGTTGTCGGCGATTTCCACGGTGATGAAGTTGTCGCCGATGTCGGTGACCACGCCGGCCACGCCGCCGGAGGTGATGACCTCGTCGCCGCGGCTAAGCTTGTCCAGCATCGACTTGTGCTCCTTCTGCCGCTTCATCTGCGGGCGGATCATCACGAAGTACATCACCGCGATCAGGATGATCGGCAGCAGGAACATCTGCATGCCGCCACCGGCGGCGGGAGCGGCGCCGGCGGTCTGCGCCTGGGCCACGGGAATCAGGAAATCGAGCGGGTTCATCGGTGTGTCCTATGGTTTGGGCAGCCCGTCGCCGTTGGGCACGGACCGCTGGTTTGTCGCCGGGGGCGGCAAGCAGCCGCCGATTATGCCACGATCTCCCCTTGCCCCCGGAACGACCGTCGCGCCCTCCCTTCTCCCCTCGGGAGAAGGTGCCGCGCAGCGGCGGATGAGGGTATGGGCGCAGCCTCGTGTGCCTGCGATGCCCGCGAGGCTGCGCCCGTACCCTCACCCCAACCCCTCTCCCGAGGGGAGAGGGGCTTATTCCTGCTACGACAGGCCACCGCCACTTACTGAAGCAGGCCGCAGCCCCCCCCTTCTCCCCCCGGGAGAAGGTGCCGCGCAGCGGCGGATGAGGGTACGGGCGCAGCCTCGTGTGCTTTCGATGCCCGCCAGGCTTCGCCCGTACCCTCACCCCAACCCCTCTCCCGGGGGGAGAGGGGCTTGATCAGCGCTCCGAGGGCAGTGGTGTCGCTTCCGCGCCGCGCGCCGCATAGAAGGACCGCCGGAACTGGGCAAAGGTTCCCGCCGCGATCGCGGAGCGCATCTCGGCCATCAGCTTCTGGTAGTACCAGAGGTTGTGGAGGGTGCCCAGCATCGGCGCCAGCATCTCGTTGCAGCGGTCCAGATGGCGCAGATAGGAGCGGGTATAGCCGCCGCTGCAGGCGTGGCAACCGCAGCCCGGCTCGATGGGGTCCAGGTCGCGCTCGTAGCGGGCGTTGCGGATGCGCACGGTGCCGAACGAGGTGAAATAGTGGCCGTTGCGCGCGTTGCGGGTCGGCATCACGCAATCGAACATGTCCACGCCGCGGGCCACGCCCTCGACCAGGTCCTCCGGCCGCCCTACCCCCATCAGGTAGCGCGGGCGGTCGGCCGGCAGGCGCGGATGCAGGTGCTCGAGCATCGCGTTGCGCTCGTGCTCCGGCTCGCCCACCGCCAGTCCGCCGATCGCGTAGCCGTCGAAGCCGATCGCCTGCAGGCCCTCGATCGAGCGCGTGCGCAGGTCCGCGTGCACGCCGCCCTGGACGATGCCGAACAGCGCCGCGTCGTTGTCCAGGCCGTCGTGCGCATCGCGCGAGCGTTGCGCCCAGCGCAAGCTCAGCTCCATCGAGCGCCGCGCCACGTCCTCGGTGGCTGGGTACGGAGTGCATTCGTCGAAGATCATCACGATGTCCGAATCCAGCACCTTCTGGATCCGCATGCTCTCCTCCGGCCCCAGGAACACCTTGGCGCCATCGGTCGGCGAGGCGAAGGTCACGCCCTGCTCGCTGATCTTGCGCCGGTGCGCCAGCGAGAACACCTGGAAGCCGCCCGAGTCGGTCAGGATCGGGCCGTCCCAGCGGGCGAAGCCGTGCAGCCCGCCGTGGTCGCCGATCACGTCCAGGCCCGGCCGCAGGTACAGGTGGAAGGTGTTGCCGAGGATGATCTGCGCGCCCAGCGCGCGGATCTGCTCGGGCAGCACGCCCTTGACCGAGCCGTAGGTGCCGACCGGCATGAACGCGGGGGTTTCCACCGTCCCGCGCGGGAAGGTCAGGCGGCCGCGGCGCGCGGCGCCGTCGGTGGTGTCGAGCTGGAACTGCAATCGGGACATGGTCGGACGGAAGTCGGCTAGCCGGCTATTGTCGCATTGCCGGAGCGCCGAGGCTCGGACCGGTGCCTGGCGACCTGGCAAGCCCCGTTTCGTCCTAGTCTTTGTTGGCGAAAGGGTCGCGCTGCCGCCACGGACGCCCGGCTTTCGGTCGATCGCCAGCGCCGGCACCGCGTAGGTGCCGACCCGTCCCGGCGCCGGCACCCGTTTGCGCCATCAGTAACCGTAGATCTCGATTTCCGAATACGCCAGCCACGAGTACGGATTGTTGGCCTCGATCTTCAGGTAGCGTGCACCGCCGCTCAGCGCGATATAGACCGGCGCCACATCGGATTGATCGGCCTCGGTGTAGTAGACCGGCGCGGCGTAGCTGACCTGTCCGCCGCCGCTGCCGCCACCGAACACCGGGCCGGGAACGCCAGACGACACCGCAAAGTCGATCGGTTGCGCCGAGCCGGCCAGTTCGCTGGCCGCGGTGCGCACGGTGATCCGCACCCCGGTCACCGTGCGCATCTGGCCCAGGTCCAGGGTCACGCTGCCCCAATTGGTCTGCGCATTCCAGTAATCGACGTCGCTGAAGAACTTGCCGTCGTACAGCGACGCCAGGTTGGCCAAATTGGTCGGCGACGTCGCCGCCGTCACCGGCAGGCGTTTGGGAATGTTGAATTGGGCAGGCGCGACGTACTGCACCTTCTTCAGCGGCAATCCGGCTTCGCTGTAGCCGGTGGCGGCCAGGCCGGCCTTGATGTAGGCCTCGCGCTCGATCGGCCGGGTCTGGCTGTCGCCGTAGCGCGACGCGATCGCCGCCACGATCGGCGCGGCGAACGAGGTGCCGGACACCGCCTCGATGCCGCCGCTGTAGATCAGGTTGGTGATCTCGTGCGCCGGCGCCCAGGCTTCGATGCAGGGACCGACGGTGGAACCGCTTGCGAATCCGTCCCACTGCGCGCTGTTCTCCGCGCCGCCGAAACGCGAGCCGTCGCGCTGCAGGCCGCCGACCACGACGATGCCGTCCATGTCGCGGGCCGTGCCCGCAGCGTTGTAGGCGAGCTTGCAGGCATCGGTCTCCAGCGGAGATCGCCCATTGGTGTAGGCATTGCCCGCCGACTGGGTGATGAAGAAGCGGTTGCTGGCGGCGCGGATCCTGCGGCCCCACTTCTGACTCGATGCGAACCAGTTGGCCGATCCGGGATAGGTGTTGAACGACATATTCAATACGGCGAACTCGCCGATTCCGTCGGCGTAGCGCGTAGCCGCGTCGAGCGCATTGGCGACGGTATCCTCGTTCAAGTCGTTCAAGCCGAACGCCTTAATCGGCTGGCCGGGATTGATTCCGCGCAGCAGCTGGCCGTTCTGCCTGGCGCCGACCAACCCGGCCACGGCGGTGCTGTGCAGCGGATTAGTTGTGGCCGACGGCGAATCCTGCCGGTACACGACATTGAGTTCCGGATGCGGCGGGTTGTCCAGCACCGCGTCCAGCAGATAGAACGGGTTGGACGTGGTGATGGCGTCGTTGGTGTTGGTGTACGGCAAGGCCCACGAGGCGATCTCGGCGCCATTGACGATATCGCCTGCGGCCGAGAAGGTCGCCGCGGACGCCTCCACCCCACGCACCGACACGACGTACTCGATCCGTGCCAGCTGCGCGGCCACGCGTTCCGGCATCCATGCATAGACGGTGTTGGAAACAGTCGACAGGACCCGCTCGATCTTCACCCCCGGCATCCTCGCGATCTGGTCGGCGAAATGCACCATACCCTTGCTGTTCTGGTGCGGACGGATCGCCGGATCGATGCTACGGAAGTCGGCGGGACTGGTCTTGGCGTACAGCCGCTCGGTCTCCTGCAGCACGAACGGATTGAGGTTGATCGCGTACAGCCGGCGGCCCTGGGCGTCGGTACGCGGCATGTCCGCCTCCAGCAGCATGCGCTTGGCCGGAAACTTGCCGCCGCCCACGGCCGGGGTCTGCGCCTGCGCCGAGGCTGCCGCCAGGCTCATCAGCAACGCGGCAAGCAGCAGATCTGTGGGTTTCTTCTTCATGGGAACCGTCCTTTGAGTGATGACATGTCCCGCTCATCGGGACATCCGGAGCGCAAGCTCCACTCATCAAGACGAGATGCGCGCGCCCATCCCCCAACGCCGTACGGCATCGTCTACGCAAGAAGACGCGGCATGTCGCCCGTCACAATCCTGCGCGATCGAGGTTGCCGGACGTGCAGCTTGCAGCCGAGCGCTGTTGCGCAATGTCGTGACACGAGCCGATCGGCGTGCCAAAAGCAGACGCCAGGTCGTGCCGCCGTTACGGATCCCCACTCCCGGATCCCCACTCCCGGCCCCACAACAACATCGCATCGCCATAGCTGAAGAAGCGGTAGCGCTGCGCGATCGCGTGGCGATAGGCATCGAAGATGCGCTCGCGGCCGGCGAAGGCCGACACCATCATCAGCAGCGTGCTTTCCGGCAGATGGAAGTTGGTGACCATCGCATCGACGCTGCGGATGCGGTAGCCGGGCAGGATGAAGATCTGCGTTTCGCCGGCGAAAGGATGGAGTTCACCGTCCTTGGACGCGCTCTCCAGCGCGCGCACGACCGTGGTGCCTACCGCGATCACGCGGCCGCCGGCGGCGCGCGTGCGCCGCACCTGCTCGACCAGGCTGGCGCCGACGTTGAGCCATTCGCGGTGCATCACGTGCTGGTCCAGCGCCTCCACCCGCACCGGCTGGAAGGTGCCGGCGCCCACGTGCAGGGTGACGTGACCGAAACCGACGCCACGCGCCCGCAGCGCCTCCAGCAACGGCGCATCGAAGTGCAGGCCGGCGGTCGGCGCGGCGACCGCACCGGCCTCGCGCGCGAACACGGTCTGGTAGCGCTCGCGGTCGTCCAGCCCTGGCTCGCGGCGGATGTACGGCGGCAACGGCAGCCGTCCGGCCTGCTGCAGCCACGCCTCCAGCGTGTCGGACACGTGGAATTGGAGCACGTAGAACTCGCCGTCGCGGTCCAGCACCTCGGCCTCGCCGCCGGCGTCCAGGGCGATGCGCGCGCCGGCCTTGGGCGACTTGCTCACGCCCAACTGCGCACGGGCGCGCTGGCCGCCGAGCAGGCGTTCGATCAGGATCTCGACGCGGCCGCCGCTGCTCTTGTTGCCGAACAGGCGCGCCGGAATCACCCGGGTGTCGTTGAACACCAGCAGGTCGCCGGCGCGCAGCAGCTGCGGCAGCTCGCGGATCTGGCGGTCTTCGAACGGCGCCGGCGCCGGCGGCACCAGCAACAGGCGGCTGGCCGAACGCTCGGCCAGCGGCGCCTGCGCGATCAGTTCCTCGGGCAGGTCGTAGCGGAAATCGGACTTCTTCAAAGCCGGCGGGTCGCGGAATAGGTGGCCGGACATTGTAGCTGGGAGGCCGGGACTCGGGACTCGGGACTCGGGACTCGGGACTGCAGGATGATGTTCCGGGGCAAATCGCTGTCAAGCGGTTTGATGAAAAAAGCGCGTTTTTTGCACAAAAAGTGGCTTTTTGCGGCTCCGGCGTAACCGCTTTTCTGTGGGAGGGGCTTCAGCCCCGACGCATTATCGGTAAAGCGTCGCGGCTGAAGCCCCTCCCACAGAAAGCGCAAATGCGCCGAACTCGCGAAATCCCGAGTCCCGAGTCCCCAGTCCCGCCCCCCTCACCTCTCGAACTTCGTCGAAAGAATGATCGACGAGGTCGTGCGCTCCACCCCGTCCACCGCGCCGATGCGGTCGGTCAGCACATCCATGTCGTTGACGCCCGGCACCACGCCCAGCGCGATCAGGTCGTAGGAGCCGCTGACCGAATGCAGCACGCGGACCTCGTCGATCTCGCGCAGCGCCTTGACCACCGAGGTCATCTTCTTCGGCAGTACGGTGATCAGGATGTGCGCGCGCAGATGGCCCTGCTCGAAGTCGTCGCGGGTGCGCACCGTGTAGCCGCAGATCACGCCCTCACGCTCCAGCCGCTCGATCCGGCTCTGCACGGTGGTGCGCGACAGGCCGAGCTTGCGCGCGATCTGCGCGGTGGAGGCGCGGGCGTCCTCGCGCAGCAGCGAGAGCAGGCGTTCGTCGGAGGGGGTGATCTTCATGCGCGGCCGGATTTCGTCGAATCGACGAAATTATCCGATTTCCTGCACAAATCAACTCTGCCAACCGACGATCCGGTCCCGATAATAGAAGGTCTATCACTGCACGACCCGCCTCCAGGAGATCCCGCATGACCGTACTCGGCCCCCTCGCCCCGCTGCGCGCCCATGCCGGCGACCGCCTGACCGCCGGCCTGGACGATGCCAGCATCGCGCGCCTGGCTGCCTCGCATCCGCAGCTGGGCGCCGCGATCGACGCCGCCGCGGCCGAGCATGCCCGTCTGGCGCAGGAGTTCGCCGAGCTGCTGGAGCTGGACGAGGCCGAGCAGATCCGCACGCTGCAGGCCGGCTTCGTCAATTTCTACGCCGACGACGCGGTGACCCCGTACGTCGCGCTGGCCGCACGCGGGCCGTGGGTGGTCACGCTGAAGGGCGCGGTGCTGTACGACGCCGGCGGCTACGGCATGCTCGGCTTCGGCCACACCCCCGACGCGGTGCTGGAGGCGATGGCGCGGCCGCAGGCGATGGCCAACGTGATGACCCCGAGCGTGTCGCAGCTGCGTTTCGACCGCGCGCTGCGCGCCGAGATCGGCCAGCAGCGCGGCGGTTGCCCGTACAGCAAGTTCATGTGCCTCAACTCCGGCTCCGAAGCGGTGGGCCTGGCCGCGCGCATCGCCGACATCAACGCCAAGCTGCAGACCGACCCGGGCGCGCGCCATGCCGGCGCGAAGATCAAACGCCTGGTGGTCAAGGGCAGCTTCCACGGCCGCACCGACCGTCCCGGGCTGTATTCCGATTCCAGCCGCAAGGCCTACGTGCAGCACCTGGCCAGCTATCGCGGCGAGGACTCGGTGATCGCGATCGCGCCCTACGACGTGGACGCATTGCGCCGCGCGTTCGCCGAGGCCGAACAGCATGGCTGGTTCATCGAGGCGGTGTTCCTGGAGCCGGTGATGGGCGAAGGCGACCCGGGCCGCGCGTTGCCGCCGGCGTTCTACGCCGCCGCGCGCGAACTGACCCGCGCCCACGGCAGCCTGCTGCTGGTCGATTCGATCCAGGCCGGGCTGCGCGCCCACGGCGTGCTGTCGGTGGTCGACTACCCCGGCTTCGAGCAGCTCGATCCGCCGGACATGGAGACCTATTCCAAGGCGCTCAACGCCGCGCAGTACCCGCTGTCGGTGCTGGCGGTGACCGAGCACGCCGCGCAGCTGTACCGCAAGGGCACCTACGGCAACACCATGACCAGCAACCCGCGCGCGCTCGACGTGGCCAGCGCCACGCTGGCGCAGCTGACCCCGCAGGTGCGTGACAACATCCGCGCGCGCGGCGCCGAGGCGGTGCAGAAACTGGAGAAGCTCAAGGCCGAACTCGGCGGGCTGATCACCCAGGTGCAGGGCACCGGCCTGCTGTTCTCCTGCGCGCTGGCGCCGCAGTTCAAGTGCTACGGCGCCGGTTCCACCGAGGAATGGCTGCGCCAGCACGGGGTCAACGTGATCCACGGCGGCGAGAACTCGCTGCGCTTCACGCCGCATTTCGGCATGGACAGCGACGAGCTGGACCTGCTGGTCGGACTGATCGGCCGTGCGCTACGCGAGGGTCCCCGGCTGGCGCAGGCCGCGGCGGCCTGACCGAGGCGTGCTGCAAGCACTGGCCGAGTCGATCGCCCGGCCGCTGTTCGAACTCGTCGCGCAGTTGTTCGGCTACTGGAGCGGCCGGTTGTTGCTGCCGTTGCTGTCGCTGGGCTGGATCCGTGCCGAGACCCGGCGCGACCAGCCGTCGCGCCGGCCGGGCAAGCGCGGCCACGGCAGTCCGCTGTTCTACCGCAACGCCAGCGGCAGCCTGATCGCCAGCGACGATGCGGTGATGGCGCTGGGCCTGGGCTGCTGGGCGTTGCTGGCGCTGGCGGTGTTCCTGCTCTACCGCTTGGCGTCCTGAGTCCGTGCCGGCGCGAGGGGCTGCCCTGCGCCGGCATCGCCGCTCACCGCGCGCACTCCTTCAAGCGCAGGCTGCGCGCGATGTCGCGCCAATCGAACGCGGCCACCGCCTGGTCGTCGTGCAGGGCGTAGAACACGCCCTGCGGGAAGCGCGCGTCGCCGCGCTGATCCAGCCACACACCGTCGGTGTTGGCGGTGACCTTGCCGGCGAAGGCGCCGACATGCGCCAGCGTCTGCCGGTCGTACACGTGGAACAGGCTGCGGTCCTTGAACTGGTCGGTGCCGATCCAGTAGCCGCTGCCGTCCGCGCAGCTCAGCAAAGCGATGCCCTCGGCCTGCGCCTTGTACAGGTCCGCGCCGATGTCGCGCCCGCGATACCTGCCGTCGGCCAGGCCGTATTCGCGCAGGCGGGTGCCCGTGGCCACGTCTTCCTCGGCCAGCAGCAGGCGGTCGTGCGCCGGATCGGCGAACACCGATTCGGCGATGCGGATCGCGCCGGCCGCCGAGGTCTCGCCGAAGGTCTGGGTCAGCGTCGCGCTCCAGGCGTCGCCCTGCTTGCGCAGCTGGTAGCGGCGGAAGCGCTGGCCCAGTTCGGCCAGCGGCGGCACGGTTTCCTCGTCGGCGCCGAGCATGTAGTTGTCGCTGACGATGACCTCGATGCCGCCGTCCTTCGGCCGCGCCCACAGCCCGTACGGCTTCTTCAGGTCCTCGGCGCCGAACAGCGCGACGGAGGCGAAACCGGGCAACGCGAACGCCTGTACGCGATGGTTGTCGCGCTCGACCACCAGCGCCAGATCGCCGACCACGGCAATCCCGTTGGGTCGGTCCATCTGTCCGGGCGCGACGCCCTTGCCGCCCACGGTGCGCAGGCGCTGCCCGCTGGCACCATCGAACACCACCAGCTCGCCGCTCTTCTTGGCGGTGGTGATGACCCAACGCTGGCCCTGCGGCGTGGTCCAGCTGGCCGGCGAATCGAGGTTGTCGGCCGGGGTGGACGCGGTGAGGAAGGCTTCGGCAATCACGGTGTGCGGCAAATTGGCCGCGCTCAGCAACGGGTCGTGTTGCGCGCCCTCGTCCGGCTCGCGGTCGGCCGCCGGCGCGGTGCCGGCCGGCGGCGTATTGGCGCAGGCCGCGACCAGCCCGCAGATCAGCGTGATCGCCGCCAGGCGCAGCGTCGGCTGCGCGCCCGTCACAGCTTCACCCGCAGGCCGACGGCGAAGGTGCGGCCGTATTCCTCGTACTGCTGGGTATGCGTGCGCGTGCCCTGGTAGCGTTCCAGTGGCTTGTCGAGCAGGTTGGAGGCGTCGAAGTACAGCTGCACGGTGTCGGTCACCTGGTAGTCGAGACTGAAGTCGAGTTGGGTGTTGGGGGCCACGAAGATATCGTAGTCGCGGGCCTTGCCCAGTTCGTCGAGGTAGTCGCTGCGGTACACCGCCGAGAGCCTGGTCGAGAAGCCGTCGCGTTCGTAGCCGAGGAAGGCGCTGTAGACGTTCTTGGAGGCGCGCGGCAGCGCGAAGTCCTCGCCCTGCCGATCCTCCAGGCCCGGATCGAACTCGGTATGCAGCCAGGTGCCGCTGACCCCGCCGAGCAGTCCGTTCCAGCCGTCCGGCAGGAACGCGAACTGTTGCTGCCAGTTGAACTCGGCGCCGTAGACTTTGGCGCTCTTGCCGTTGATCGCCATCGCGACGTCGTAGCCGGCGAAGGCAGGATCGTCGTCGATCACCGTGTCCACGATGTAGCCATCGATCGACTTGTGGAACAGGCCCAGCGAGACGATGCCGGTCTTGCCCAGGTAGCGCTCGAACGACAGGTCGAGGTTGGTCGATTCGTAGGGATCCAGGTTCGGATTGCCCAGCTCCACTTCCTCGTCGTCGTTGTTGATCGTCGCGTGCGGCGCGATCTGGCCGAAGCCGGGGCGCGAGACGGTCTTGTTGAGCGCCGCGCGCAGCGACCAGTCGTCGCCGCCGTTCCAGCGCAGGTGCAGGCCCGGCAGCACGTTGGTGTAGCTGCTGCTGGCCTGCAACGCGCTGGCCGCGAACGATTCGCCGTCGTCGGCGAGATCGACTTGGTTGCCGCTGGCCCTGAACTGGGTGTTCTCCACGCGCACGCCGGCGATCACCCGCAACGCGCCGATGTCCCAGGTGCCCATCGCGTAGGCGGCCAGCACGTCTTCCTTGGCGACGTAGTCCTCCGCCAGCGCGCCCACCGCGTTGCTGCCGACATCGCCGTCGTCGGCGCTGTACTGGCTGCCGTCCTGCGCCCAGTAGCGGCGCAATGCCGAGGAACTCAGCGCTTGGCCCAGGCTGTTGCGCCGGTGTTGCGGCAGCGCCACGGTCCAGTCGGCCAGGTCGATGGCCGGTCCCTCGGACAGCTCGCGCTCGTCCTTGTCGACGTCGCGGTCGCGCCAGCGCCCGAGCAGGCCGAATTTGTAGCTGGCGTTGTCGCCGTCGAAGCGCACGTTGAGCTTGGCGCTGTACTCGTCGTCGTCGGTGCGGCCGGGCGAGAGCACGAACTTGTCGAATGCGTAGTCGTCGTTGGACACCCAGTCGTCGCTGGACAAGCCGATGGCGGGCATCCGCTTGTTCTGGTCGATGGTCGCGTCGAGATCGTCGCCGTCGTACTCGAAGCGCGCTTCCTTCTCGTCGTTCACCCGCTCGCGGGTCTTGGTGTAGCCGGCCTGGTAGTCCAGCACCGCGCCGCTCAGGCGGTTCTCGCCGCCGAAACTCGCCGCCAGCGTGTCCTGTTGCTTGGTGCGGTAGCGCACCCGCTTGGAGATCTCGTCGACCGGCGCCGCGTAGGTGCCGTCGCCGTTGCCCTGGATGTCGTCGGCATCGAAGGCGATCACCGTGTTCTGCCGGGTCTCGGCGTCCTCGAAGCTGCTGAACAGCGTGCGCAGGTAGTAGCGGTTGTCCTGGTCCGGATGCCAGTCCAGGTTGAGGTTGGCGCCGATGCGCTTGCGGTCGATGTGGTACTTGCGGCGCTGCTGCTCGACCATGACCAGGTCGCCGCCGTCGATCGCGTCGTACTCGCCTTCGGTGTTGTCGGACTGGAACTGGCGGTCCTGGTAGTTCAGCCCCAGCGCCACACCGAACGTGTCGTCGGCGAACAGGTCGCTGTAGTTGAACGAGGCCTTGGGGCTGGTCTTGTCGCTGAGCTGCTGGTGGTTGGCCTCGAGCTTGGCGCGGATGCTGCGGCCGTTGCGGTCGAATGCCGAGGCCGACTCGACCAAGATCGCGCCGCCGATCGCATCGCCCGGCATGTCCGGAGTCGGCGACTTGACCACCTTCAGCCGCTCGGTGGATTCGGACGGGATCACGTCCATCGGCGCGGCGCGGTTGTCGCTCTCCGGCGTGCCGATGGCGATGCCGTCGACGCTGACGCTGTTGAGCGCCGCGTCCAGCCCGCGCACCACCACGAAGCGGCCCTCGCCCTGGTCGCGGGTGACGCTGACCCCGGGCAGGCGCTGCAGCGACTCGGCCACGTTCTGGTCCGGATAGTCGCCGACCTCGTCGGCCGAGACCGCGTCCAGGATCGCATCGGACTCGCGCTTGAGGTCCACCGCGCGGGCCTGGGCCTCCAGTTGCGGGCGGACCTCGACCCGATCGAGGTCGGTCGCCGCATCGGCGGCGGCGGCCTGTGCGCCGGGAGCGGCGCAGGCCGCGCTGAGGCCGAACGCGATCGCCACGAACAGCGGAGTCTTGGTATGCACGGAAGCCGATCCCCATTTCACGTTAAGAATGGGGAAACAACATATTTCCGACACGTTGCGTGCTAGTGACACGCAGCCGCTGGCGGCCGCCAAGCCCGCTGCGGCACACTGTGCGCAACCCCGTCGCGAGCGCCCCCATGAAGATCGTCGAAGTCCGCCATCCCCTGGTGCAGCACAAGATCGGCCTGCTGCGCGATGCCGCGCTGAGCACCAAGGGCTTCCGCGAACTGGTCACCGAGTTGGGCACCCTGCTCGGCTACGAGGCCACCGCCGACCTGGAGACGGAGACGCATACGATGGAGGGCTGGGCCGGCCCCACCCAGGTGCAGCGCATCGCCGGCGCCAAGATCACCCTGGTGCCGATCCTGCGCGCCGGGCTGGGCATGCTGCCCGGCGTGCTGGCGCTGATCCCGGCGGCGCGGGTCAGCGTGGTCGGCCTGCAGCGCGACGAGGAGACGCTGCAGCCGGTGCCGTACTTCGAACGCCTCACCGGCCGCCTGGAGGAACGCGACGCGCTGATCCTGGACCCGATGCTGGCCACCGGCGGCACCCTGATCGCCACCGTGGACATGCTCAAGCGCGCCGGCGCGCGGCGGATCAAGGGCATCTTCCTGGTCGCCGCGCCGGAAGGGCTGAAGGCGCTGGAGGCGGCGCACCCGGACGTGGAGGTCTACACCGCCGCGATCGACGACCACCTCAACGACAAGGGCTACATCCTGCCCGGCCTGGGCGACGCCGGCGACCGCATCTTCGGCACCCGGGTCGGCTGAGCTCGGGCGGTTGGGCCCGGGACCAAGTGCGGGCGCTTCTGCATTGGCGTTGGCGTTGGCGCGGCATGGCGTGCCGGACCTACTGTGGGAGGGACCCCTGTGGGAGGGACTTCAGTCCCGACTGCACAATGCCGTTCGAATAGTCAGCTGGGCGCACTGTGGGAGGGGGCTTCGGCCTCGACGGTTTCCGAAGCCGGGAAGATCGTCGCTTCGCTCGTCGCGACTGAAGTCGCTCCTACAAGGACCTTCGGATAGCTGATTGAGTGCTGCAGGTGGGCTTCAGCCTCTGCGGTTTCCACAGCCGGAAGATCACTGCTTCGCTCGTCGCGACTGAAGTCGCTCCCACAAGAACCTCCGGATCGCTGGCTGGGCGCTCTGCAGGTGGCCTTCAGCCCCAACGTTTCCGCAGCCGGAAAGATCGCCGCTTCGTTCGTCGCGACTGAAGTCGCTCCCACAACGACCTTCGGATAGCCAGCCGGTGCACTGTGGGAGGGGCTTCAGCCCCGACTGCTTCCGAAGCCGGGAAGATCGCCGCTTCGCTTGTCGCGACTGAAGTCGCTCCTACAGATACTCCGACAACTGTAGGGAGCTGAATCGAATGCGCTTGCAGGCCCGGTCGCGGCAGCAGCGGCGCGCCGTCGCCAGCCAGGCCGGCGACCGCGCACGCACTCAGCGCTGCAGCACCTGCAGCGCCGCGCTCACGTACACCAGCGGCGCGTTCCAGTTGATGGCCACTTCGTTGGTCGCGTAGCTGCACTCGGCGTCCAGGTAGGACAGCGCCGGCAGCGTCGAGGCATAGGCGTGCTTGCACTCCTTGGCGTCCTGCTGGCCCGGCTGCGGGCCGCCGACCAGCAGGCCCGGCACCGGCATGGCGACGCCGTCGGCGATGGAGATGCGATGGTGGATGTGCAGCGGTGAGCGCGCGCCGATGCCGGTGACGAAGGACATGCCCAGTGGGTTGCGCCCGAGCACGTAGTCCAGCTGCGACTGCGCGGCCTGCAGGTACTCCGGCTTGCGCTCCAGCTGGTACGCCTGCAACAGCAGCATCGCCTGGTTCAGCGCGGTGCTGTTGCTGCCCCAGTGGAAGTCGGCCGGGGCCATCGCCACCTTCCATGCCGATCCCTGCCAGGCATGCAGCAGGTGCGTGGCCACGCCGTCGATCTCGCGGGCGATGCGCGCCTGGTCCGCGTGCGGCGTCAGCCGCGCGCGGTGCTGCGCCAGCGACATCCACGCCAGTCCGCCCACCGAGCCCCAGTTCGGCACGCTGGCCGGCACGTTGCGCGCCATCGCCGCGTCGTAGAACGCGTCCTCGCCGGTGGCCAGGTACAGCTCGGTGGCCGCCCAGGCGAACTCGTCGTCGAGCTTGGCGTCGTCGTAGCCGCCGGTGTGCACGTCCGCCGGCTGCCGGTAGATCGCGTCCGGATGCGCCTGCGCCCAGGCCCAGGCGCGGCGCGAGGCCTGCAGCATGCGCTTGGACACGCCGCCGAAGCGGTCGTCGAACGGTGCGTAGATGCGGCTGGCCTGGGCCATCACCGCGGCGAAGTCGAGCGTGGCCGCGGTGCTCTTCTGCACCACGTAGCGCGGCGCGTTGGCCTGGTCGGGCATCTGCATGCCGCCGAAGTCCAGGTTGGTCAGCTTGTGGTACACGCCGCCGTCGCCGGGATCCTGCATCGCCAGCAGCCACTGCAGGTTCCAGTCGACCTCGCGCAGGATGTCCGGCACGCCGTCGCCGCTGTCCGGAATGCCCTCCTTGTGCGCGGCGAAATAGGCCGGGAACTGTTCGTAGGCGGCCAGCAGCGTGTACACGCTGATGCCGGAATTGACCACGTACTTGTTGTAGTCGCCGGCGTCGTACCAGCCCTTCGGCGCGGAGATCGCGGTGCCGGCCGGACGCCCGGGCGAGGCCGCCGAGGCGTGGACCAGCACATGCGTATCCGGGTGCCCTTCCGCGCGCGCGTGGCGGCCGGCGTACTCGCCGGGCAGCGCGGTGCTGGCGCGGTTGAAGTAGTAGGCCTTCAGCGCCGCGCGCGTCACCGCCTCGTAGGCATCGGCGCCGATGGCGAAACTGTCCGACGGCGGCAGTCCGTCCACGCGCAGGCGATAGCGGCCCGGCGCGCGCAGCGTGGAGAAGTCGGCGATGCGCACCGTCTGCTGTGCCGGCGCCCAAGTCGCCGCGGCGCCGAGCGTGCCACGCAACACCACCTTGCCCGAGTCGGCGCGTTCGACCGCGAATGCCTCGCCGTGGCCATCGGGCACCACCGCGAGCTTGCTGGCGGCCGGCAGGTAGCCGACCTGGTTGAGTCGGATCGGCGGCATGGTGGCGTCCTCGGAGCGCGAGGCGCAGCCGCCGACGATCAGGCAGGCGAGAAGCAGGCAACGCAAGGCGGCAGGCAGGTTGTTCATGCGGCGATACTGGCCGGCCGCGATGACGGCTGCAAGCGCTGCGCGGCGGGCTTTCAGCCGCCAGCGGGAATGCGCGGCGCGTGGGGCTGATCGACGCGATCGGGATGGGCCGCGCCGCGATGCTGGGGCGCGTACGCGCAAGACAGGGCGAGGGAACGCATGCCGATAGGCGATCAGGCGCTGATGCCGTCCGTACGCGCCCAGGCGCGGCCTTTCGGGTCGGCGTGCGCGCACCAAGCGACCGCGTGCGGCTTGTGACTGGCAACCAGCTCGCGCGCGGCTGCCTGAGCGCCGGGCACGGCAACGTGGCCTGCGCCAATCGTGGCAACCGCCCTAGCCCGCCAGCGACCTTGCCTGCAGCGTCGCCAGTTCGTGGGTGGTGACGAACCGGCCCTTGGCGTCGCGCGCCAGTTGCGCCAGCGCGCAATCCGGATCATGGGTAAAGAACAGGTGCACGTTGCGCGCCAGCGCGTCCTCCAGGAACGCGCGCTTCTCGTCGATCAGCAGCTCGGCGTTGCGGTCGTAGCCCATCGTGATCGGCACATGCACCCACGAGCGTCCCGGGATCAGGTCGGCGCAGAACGCGACGCCGCCATGCGTCTGGCCATCGGCCTGCTGCGCGCCGACGATCTCGGCGAGCATCAGCCCCGGAGTATGCCCGTCGCTGAAACGGAAGCGCACCGCCTCGCCCAGCGCGTGCGAATGCGCGCCGTCGACCAGCTCCAGGCGGCCGCTGGCCTCGAGCAGGCCAGGCAATTCCGGAATGAAACTGGCGCGGTCGCGCGGATGCGGCTGCAACGCGCGTCGCCAGTGCGCCGCGCCGACCAGGAAGCGCGCGTTCGGAAACAGCAGTTCCGGCGCCGCGCCTTCGCGCCACGGCGCCAGCAATCCGCCGGCATGGTCGAAGTGCAGATGGCTCAGCACCACCACGTCGATGTCGGTGTGCGCCACGCCGGCCTCGCGCAGCGAATCCAGCAGCACGTGGCGGTCTTCCTGGACCCCGTAGCGCTCGCGCAGCGCCGGCGCGAAGAACGCGCCGATGCCGGTCTCGAACAGCACCGTCTTGCCGGCCAGCGGCCGCGCCAGCAGTGCGCGGCAGGCCAGCGCGATGCGGTTGCCGTCATCGGGCTCGGCCCACTGCTGCCACATCGCCTTGGGCGCGTTGCCGAACATCGCGCCGCCGTCGAGTTTCTGGGAGTTGCCTTGGATGGACCAGAGTTTCATTTTTTCGGGACTCGGGACTCGGGACTCGGAAAGGCTCGCAGGCGTTACGCGGCGACGACAACTCGCAACGGCGCGGGCGATGCCGTCATGAAGCTGCCGACACGCATGGCTCAGCGCGCCGGCGTCGTCAGTTGCACCTCGGCCTTGCCGACTTCGTTGCGCGGGTCGCTGCCGCCGCTGAGCGTGTTGCTGCGCTTGTCCCATTGCACCGTCTGCAGGTTGCCCCACACGTGGCTGGAACCGCGCCCGCCTTCGGCGCTGTCGCCTGGCAGCTTGAGCGTGTGGCCCATCGCCTGCAGGCCCTGCACGGTGGCCGCGTCGAAGGTGCCGGTCTCGGCCTCGATCACGTCCGGCAGCCACTGGTGGTGGTAGCGCGGCAACGCGGCGACCTGCTGCGCGCTCAGGCCGTCGTCGTAGCCGAGGATGCCGAGCAACACCATGGTGATGATGCGGCTGCCGCCCGGGGTGCCGAGCACGATGGTCTTGTCGGCGTTCTCCATGAAGGTCGGCGTCATCGAGCTGAGCGGGCGCTTGCCTGGCTTGGGCGCGTTGGCCGCGTAACCCATCACCCCGAATGCGTTGGGCGTGCCGGGCTTGAGCGCGAAGTCGTCCATCTCGTCGTTGAGCAGCACGCCGGTGCCCTTGGGGATCAGCCCGGAGCCGAACAGCAGGTTCACGGTCTGGGTTCCGCCGACGCGGTTGCCCTCCCCGTCGATGATCGAGAAGTGGGTGGTCTCGTCGTCCTCCAGCGGGGTCGGCTGGCCCGACAGCAGGTCGCTGGGGGTGGCCTTCTCCGGATTGATCGTCGAGCGCAGGCCGATCGCGTAGTCCTTGCTCAGCAGCACGCGCTGCGGCACCGCGGTGAAATCCGGATCGCCCAGGAAGAAGGTGCGGTCGCGGTAGGCGCGGCGCATCGCCTCCACCACCAGGTGGGTGCGGTGCGCCGGGTCCATCGCCTTCAGGTCGTAACCTTCCAGGATCTGCAGCATGCTGGCCAGGGCGATGCCGCCGGAAGACGGCGGCGGCGCGGTGGTGACGGTCCAGCCCTTGTACTCGAACTGGATCGGCGTGCGCTGCTTGACCGTGTAGCCGGCCAGTTCCGCCGCGGTCCAGTGGCCGCCGGCCTGCTTGACCCCGGCCAGCAGCTTCTTGGCGGTGGCGCCGCGGTAGAAGCCGTCGAAGCCCTTTGCCCCCAGCAACTGCAGGGTGTCGGCCAGTTCCGGCTGCTTGAACAGGTCGCCTTCG
Source organism: Xanthomonas sp. CFBP 8443 (assembly GCF_025666195.1). NCBI lineage: Bacteria > Pseudomonadati > Pseudomonadota > Gammaproteobacteria > Lysobacterales > Lysobacteraceae > Xanthomonas > Xanthomonas sp. CFBP 8443. Next base: position 2,007,050 of record NZ_CP102592.1, on the reverse strand, counting down.
GCGATCGGCTTGCCGTTGCGCAGGTACACCTCGCGGGTGCCGGGATAGCGCTCCATCACCTTGCGCCGGGCCTGGTAGCCCTCGGCCATGCGCCGGTACACCGGGAAGCCCTCGCGGGCGATGCGGATCGCCGGCGCCAGCGACTGCTGCAGCGGCAGCCGACCATGCTTGGCCGCCAGTTCCACCAGCGCCGCCGGCAGGCCGGGGATGCCGGCCGACCACGGGCCGTTGACCGAGCGGTCGCGGTCCAGCGCGCCCTTGGCATCGAGGAACTTGTCCGGCGTGGCCGATTCCGGCGCGTATTCGCGCGCGTCCAGCATCGTGTCCTTGCCGGTCTTGGCGTCGTGCAGCAGGAAGAACCCGCCGCCGCCCAGGCCGGAGCTGATCGGCTCGACCACCGCCAGCGTCGAGGACACCGCCACCGCCGCGTCGAATGCGTTGCCGCCCTCGCGTAGGATCTGCAGGCCGGCGTCGGTGGCCAGGCCGTGGCCGCTGGCGACCGCGGCGCCGGGCGGATGCGCGGCGGCGGCGGCCGGCGCTTCGGCCCACGCCGGCGGCGCCAGGACCAGGGCGAGCAGCAGGACACGGCGGACGAGCGTTCTCATGCGGCGGGGGGCTCCTGTGGGTACAACTCGGGATGATCGCGCTGCAATTGCAGCAGCTTGGCCAGCAACTGGTCGTGGCTCTCCGGGATCGCCGGATCCGGGTCGATGCATTCGACCGGGCACACCACCACGCACTGCGGCTCGTCGAAATGGCCGACGCATTCGGTACAACGGGCCGGATCGATCACGTAGATCGTCTCGCCCATCGCGATGGCCTGGTTCGGGCAGGCCGGCTCGCAGACGTCGCAGTTGACGCAGAGCTCGTTGATCTTGAGGGACATTTCGCAGACTTCGGCACTAACCCGGGCATCTTACCGGATCGGGCGTGGAGGACCCGGCGCGCGGGGTTCTTGCCTGGTGGGACGCTGCATCGCGCAGGCGGTCGGGCACAGGCCACAGCAGCTGTCGCAGGAACGGGGCGCATCGTGTGCGCGCATCGGCGGCGATTGCGACGGCATGCGGGAACGATGGCGCTGTCAGCGCTGGCGGGCCGCGCTTGATCCGACATCACGCTCCAAATGGCAGCGGTGCCGACTGCGGCAGGCAGCTAGGGGCCGTCGGTCGCGGCGATGGCAAGGGAGGCATCTCCCTGCCAAGCAATACGTCCGGCGCGCCCAGGCGGGCGCGCCGGACGTCGCATCACTTCGCTTCGACGAAGATGTACTCGGCGCCGGTCGGCTGGATCACGGTCTGCACGCGGGCATTGTCGGCGGCGGCGCCGATGTAGACCACGCGCACGCCCTTCATCGTGTTCGGCTCGACCTTGGCGAACGCCGCGGCGATCAGGTCGGCCATCTTGGCCGAGGCCGAGGAACCGAACGCCAGCATGTTGCCCGGCTGGATGCCGCGGCCGATGGCGGTGGTGGCGCTTTCGACCTGGCGCTCGTACTTGGCCTGGAACTCCGGATCCGACTCCGGCGGCAGGTAGTACAGGAACGGGCTGTTGGTGACGTTGCCCATGTTCTGGATCGCCACTTCCTGCAGGTACTTCTTCCAGCCGGCATCGTCGTCCTTGGACGGCGCGGTCAGCGCCGCCTGCGCGTCGGCGGCGGGCGCGGCGGGCTCTTCCTTCTTGCAGGCGGTGAAGCCCAGTGCCAGCGAGGCGATCAGCAGCACGCGTACGGTGTTCTTCATGGATGGCTCCCTTGTTGTCTGTGAATGGCGGACGGCTCAGCGCTGCGCCGCGGCCTGGCGGGCCTGGACCAGCGCCTGCACCACCGACGGCGGCACGAAGCCGGACACGTCCCCGCCCAGCCGCGCGATCTCGCGCACCAGCGACGACGAAATGAAACTGTGTTGCTCGGCCGGGGTGAGGAACAGCGTCTCCACCTCCGGGATCAGATGCCGGTTCATGCTCGCCATCTGGAACTCGTATTCGAAATCCGACACCGCGCGCAGGCCGCGCAGCAGCACCCCGCCGCCGACCGAGCGCACGAAATGCGCCAGCAGCGTATCGAAGCCGATCACCTCGACGTTGCGGTGCCCGGCCAGCGCCTCGCGGGCCAGGTTCACGCGCAGCTCCAGCGGCAGCGTCGGCCCCTTGGACGGGCTCTGCGCCACGCCCACCACCACCTGTTCGAACAGCGGCGCGGCCCGGTTGACCAGGTCGATGTGCCCGTTGGTGATCGGATCGAAGGTCCCGGGGTAGACGGCGATGCGGCTGTGGGCCACGGTCATGCGTTGGATACCGCGTGAAGGTCGCCGGGAAGTGTAGCAGCGGTGCGCCGGTACAGGGCAGCGCGGACCTCGCGGCTGCCACCCTCGCGGTACAGCGCCCACTGCGCCGGCAGCGCCGGCGCGTGCCCGGCCGGCGATTCCAGGTACAGCCAGGCGCAAGGAGCCAGCCGCGCCGGCAGCCGCTGCAGCACCGCGTCCCACAGCCCGGCGGCGAACGGCGGGTCGACGAAGGCGATGTCGGCCGGGGCCTCGGTGGCCGGCGCGGCCAGCCAGCGCAGCGCGTCGTCCTGCACTACCTGCACCTGGTCCTGCGCCTGCAGCTTGGCGACCGTGGCGCGCAGCTGCGCGGCCAGCGCCGGATCGCGCTCGACCAGGCAGGCCGAGGCCGCGCCGCGCGACACCGCCTCCAGACCGAGCGCGCCGCTGCCGGCGAACAGGTCCAGCACGCGCGCGCCGGGCAGCGCCGGCAGCAGCCAGTTGAACAGGGTCTCGCGGACCCGGTCGGAACTCGGGCGCAGGCCCGGCAGGTCCGGCACCGGCAGCCGCGTATTGCGCCAGCGCCCGCCGATGATGCGCACCTGGCCTACGCCGGCACGGCTCACCGGCCGCCTCGCACTTGTCGGGACTGGAAAGGAAACGGGCGCGGGCTCGGCATCGACGGCGGCGGCACGGAACGGGGCCCGGATGATAGACCAGCGCCGCGGCCACCGCTCGCGCTTGAAGCCGGACCCGGCCGCCACCATGTCCGCTGGCAGAGTCGCGCCCTCCTCCGCGCGGCCAGCCATCACCATGGAGCAAGCACCGATGAGCGTGGAAACCCAAAAAGAAACCCTGGGCTTTCAGACCGAGGTCAAGCAGCTGTTGCAGCTGATGATCCACTCCCTGTATTCCAACAAGGAGATCTTCCTGCGCGAGCTGATCTCCAATGCCTCCGACGCGGCCGACAAGCTGCGCTTCGAGGCGCTGGTCAAGCCCGAGCTGCTGGACGGCGATGCGCAGCTGCGCATCCGCATCGGCTTCGACAAGGACGCCGGCACCGTCACCATCGACGACAACGGCATCGGCATGAGCCGCGAAGAGATCGTCTCGCACCTGGGCACCATCGCCAAGTCCGGCACTTCCGACTTCCTCAAGCACCTGTCCGGCGACCAGAAGAAGGATTCGCACCTGATCGGCCAGTTCGGCGTGGGTTTCTACAGCGCCTTCATCGTCGCCGACCAGGTCGACGTGTACAGCCGCCGCGCCGGGCTGCCGGCCAGCGAAGGCGTGCACTGGTCCTCGCGCGGCGAAGGCGAGTTCGAGGTCGCCACCATCGACAAGCCCGAGCGCGGCACCCGCATCGTGCTGCAGCTGAAGGAAGGCGAGCAGGACTTCGCCGACGGCTGGAAGCTGCGCGGCATCGTGCGCAAGTATTCCGACCACATCGCCCTGCCGATCGAACTGCCCAAGGAACATCACGGCGAGGACAAGGACAAGCCGGAAACGCCGGAGTGGGAAACCGTCAACCGCGCCAGCGCGCTGTGGACGCGGCCGCGCAACGAGATCAAGGACGAGGAATACCAGGAGCTGTACAAGCACATCGCGCACGACCACGAGAACCCGGTGGCGTGGAGCCACAACAAGGTCGAAGGCAAGCTCGACTACACCTCGCTGCTGTACGTGCCGGGGCGCGCGCCGTTCGACCTGTACCAGCGCGACGCCTCGCGCGGGCTCAAGCTGTACGTGCAGCGCGTCTTCATCATGGACCAGGCCGAGCAGTTCCTGCCGCTGTACCTGCGCTTCGTCAAGGGCATCGTCGATTCCAGCGACCTGCCGCTGAACGTGTCGCGCGAGATCCTGCAGTCCGGCCCGGTGATCGACTCGATGAAGTCGGCGCTGAGCAAGCGCGCGCTGGACATGCTGGAGAAGCTGGCCAAGGACGAACCCGAGCGCTACAAGAGCGTGTGGAAGAACTTCGGCCAGGTGCTGAAGGAAGGCCCGGCCGAGGATTTCGGCAACCGCGAGAAGGTCGCCGGCCTGCTGCGTTTCGCCTCCACCCACAGCGGCGACGCCGAGCAGAGCGTGGCGCTGGCCGACTACGTGGCGCGGATGAAGGAAGGCCAGGACAAGCTGTACTACCTGACCGGCGAGAGCTACGCGCAGATCAAGGACAGCCCGCACCTGGAAGTGTTCCGCAAGAAGGGCATCGAAGTGCTGCTGCTCACCGACCGCATCGACGAATGGCTGATGAGCTACCTCACCGAGTTCGACGGCAAGTCCTTCGTCGACGTCGCCCGCGGCGACCTGGACCTGGGCAAGCTCGACAGCGAGGAAGAGAAGCAGGCCATGGAAGAAGCGGCCAAGGCCAAGCAGGGCCTGGTCGAGCGCATCCAGCAGGCGCTGGGGGAGGACGTGTCGGAAGTGCGCGTGTCGCACCGCCTGACCGACTCGCCGGCGATCCTGGCCATCGGCCAGGGCGACCTGGGCCTGCAGATGCGGCAGATCCTGGAAGCCAGCGGACAGAAACTGCCGGAGAGCAAGCCGGTGTTCGAGTTCAACCCGGCGCACCCGCTGATCGAGAAGCTGGACGCGGAAGCCGACGGCGAGCGCTTCGGCGATCTGGCGCGGGTGCTGTTCGATCAGGCCGCGTTGGCCGCGGGCGACAGCCTGAAGGATCCGGCTGCTTATGTGCGGCGGCTCAACAAGTTGTTGTTGGAGTTGTCGGTGTAAGCGGGCGTTGCCGCTGCCTGCGTTATGCGCAGCGCAGCCAAGAAAGAAGAGGGCCTGCGGGCCCTTTTTTGGTCAGCCGCCGACGCTGCAGCGATGGGAAGACCGGGTCATCTCCTGCTAAAGATCTTGACCTTGTCAAGGCCTAAACCTTCGGCTCTTGAATTGAGTGTCATTCCACCGCGGTTGATACCTTCACTGCAGTATCGGCTTGCGACAATACATTCGGGACGGATTGTGCAAATGGCATAGCCAACACGGCTAGAGTCAAATCCTGAACAATCAATGCAGCACCCTGGTTGGTGGCATAGGCTTTTGCAAGTAGTCCAGCATCCGCCTTTGCCGCCCCTCCTAACTGACAATGGATGTGCGCTAGTCAACTACACCTAAACGACTTTCCAGTATTTCGATGAGTTGAGACAAGCTTAGGCCCTGCCTCTCTTCCCCAAAGCTTCGTGAAATGAACCTATTTAGAATAACTTTTAACTCACTACTTTCATCCAAACCAAACGCAGGCTCCGCCAGCTTAACCAATTCGACTTTATTTAACCTAAGGCCTAAAAATTTAACTTCGTCCACCTCAGCAGCAAGAGCCAACCTTTTTCCTGATGAATCAAATACCAAATACTCGCCTATGTCAGGCGACTCAACATAACGAACGAGCGAACTTTCAGACCCAAAAAGAGTTACGTCGCCGCCATCAACCAGAATAAGAGGAGGCTTCATTAGAATTTATCCCAAAGTGATTTATCTGTCGACTTTGACTCCCAGGGCCGATGCCTCCCTATTCCTTGGCCCGGCAATGTCTCCCCTTTTGAGTCCGTCACTCTTCGATGATAATGCGGCCACCTTCCAAGAGGATGGCCGGTTCTATTCCCAAATGGAGCAAGACGAAAATTCTTCCCCCCGCTTACTTCATATCCAAGCCGAATGAATCTGATGGCGGTTCCAGTTGCGGACAAAACCACCGGGAATCTTACAGCGACGTATCCCACCCCTAAAACACCCACACCAATCAGAGCCCCACCGCCCTGGCCTTCATAGTGCTCCATCAATTCACTCCTACTTATTCTTCCTTGAGAATATAGATTCTGCTGCCTGATAGTAGCGCAGTCGGCTGGAGACTCGCAAAACATAGGTATAACAGGCACGTCAGCAGCTGCAAAAGCGCTGCTAGGATCAAATCCGAGTTGCGCCTCTATGTACGCTTGATGCACGACAGATTGTGCACCACGCATCGTTGGACCAGGACCTTGGGTAGTAAAGTCCCCGGAACTCACGCATGTTCCGTCTCTATTTTCTATGTGTGAACCAGTGCATCTTCCATCCGCGTCCGAAAACGCAAATGGATTATTATTTCCATACCAATACCCATTGAAATTCTGGTCTTTGCCGCTATCAGTACCAACTGGGTCCACGCTCAAGAACCTCCCAATTATTGGATCATAATACCGCTGCTGCATGTATGTCAGCCCGGTGGTCGCATCCTGCACATGCCCAGTGAATCCGGGCCCATCTGTCAATGGACGGTTGAGCAGCTTGCCGTACGGTTCGTACTCGCTGGTCTCAATCAGGTTCCCGCTGGCGTCGGTGACCGCGATCGGGGTTCCGAGGGCGTCGGTGTGGACGTACTCCACTGTTTCGGCCGCCGCATGAAGAGGCAGCGCGAGGACCAGCAGCCACAGCAGTTTGATCAAGGGCTTGGCGATTCCTTTCATTTCGTATCCGATGCTCATTAGCCTCTCCCCTCAAGCGTCGGCGTGAAGACGGCGGACCAGGCCGAGCATCCGTTCTCGTTGCAAGCGCGCACCTGCACGGTGTTGACGCTGCCGGTCTTGCTCAAGGTGACGAAGGTATTGGGTCCGGAGTAGCTGACCGCACCACTTATCTCGTACCGCGTGGCGCGCGCCCTCGGCGTCCAGTCCAGTTCGAACGTGGCTGGGGAGGTGTTGATGTAGCGATAGCCGGTATTGAACGACGGCGTGGCCGGTGGCGAGGTATCCACCACAGTGGCCTGCGTATTGGAGTACGGTCCGCAGCCGGCGATGTTGCAGGCCTTGGCCCGGTAGGCGTAGCTCCCGTTGCCCTTGCCGGTGAATGCCTGACTGGTGGCGCTGGCGTTCTGCGTGGCCGTCCAGCCGCCGCTGTTAGCGCTTTCTTCCAGAACATAGCTGCTGGCGCTGGCCACGCCGCTCCAGCTCACCGTGTACCCATTGACACCGGCGCTGGCAGGCGTGCTCAGGCTGGGCGCGCCGCTCGGGGCGAAGATCACTTGAGTGGAGACGTTGCCCGAGTATGGACCGCAGCCGGCCGCATTGCAGGCCTTGATCCGGTACAGGTAGGTGCCGGCGCCGCGGCCACCGACCCCGGCGCTGGTGCCGGGAACCGAGGCGATGCCGGTCCAGGCACCGCCATTGGCGCTCTCTTCGAGGTTGTAGCTCACGGTGCTGGCCACCGTGCTCCAGCTGAGCGTGTAGCTGCCGGTGGTGTTGGTCGCTGGTGCGCTGAGCGAGGGCGCCGCGGCTGGCGCATACACGGCGAGTACCGTGCCGGTGCCCGAGTACGGACCGCACCCGGCGGGGTTGCAGCCGCGCAAGCGATACGCGTAGCTGCCCGCTGCCTTGCCGCTATAGACGTTGCTCTGCGCGCTGCCGCTGTAGGACACGCTCCAAGCGCCGCCGTTGGCGCATTCTTCCAGCGCATATGTGGCCGCGCCGGTGACCGTGCCCCAGCTGATGGTGTAGTTGCCGACCACGCCGGTGCCGGGCACGCTGATGCTGGGCGCATCGCTGGGGGCGAACTGCACCACGGCCGTGCCGATGGCGCTCCACGCACCGCAGTAGCTACCCAGGCACGCACGGGCGCGATAGCCGTAGCTGCCTGCCGCCTTTCCGGAAATCGCCTGGCTGCTCGCAGTTCCCGAATACAGCGCGGCCCAGCTGCCACCGTTGGCCTGCTCCTGCAGTTCGTAGCGGTTGGCCGAGGCCACCGCCGACCACTGCACGGTGTAACTGCCGGAACTGCTGTAGCCGGGAACGGTCACGCTGGGCGAGGCCAGCGTCGGCAGGTTGCTGACCTTGGCCAGCAGGCTGCCGCCCAGGTACACGTACTCGGTGATCTTGCCGACGCGTTCGTCGCGCTGGTAGCGCAACACGCCGTCCTGTCCGTACAGCGAGACGATGTTGCCCAGGCTCGGACTGTTGGCCAGCACCCGGCGCCCTTGCGCGTCGTAGCGGTAGGTCTCCACACCGGTGACCTCACGCAGACGGTTGCCCTTGTCGAACAGGTAGTGGATGCCGTTCTTGTTGGACAGGTTGCCCTGCGCGTCGTAGCTCAGCCCGATCACCGCCGAGCTGTCGGAACTGTTGTTGACGCTCAACAGTTGCCGATTGGCATTGTAGAAATAGCTGTAGTCGCGACTGCCGCCGACCTTGACCGCGGTCAGGTCGTCGAGCACGTTGTAGCTGTAGCGAGCCAGGTTGTCGCCGCCAAACATCACCGATTGCGTGGTGGACAGGCGATCCGATCCGTCGTAGCTCATGCTGCGGGTCTGCCGGCCATGCGCGTAGTCGGTGATGCCTCCGACGTTGCCGTTGGCATCGTAGGCATAGCCCAAGTCCAATGGATTGCTGGCGCCGCTATCGGAGCTGCGCGCCGGCAGCTGGCGCGCGTTTTGCGCCATCGTGTGCACGATGCCGTTGCCGTAGGTGAACTGTTTGATCGCCCCGTTCGGATAATAGCCCACGCCCATTGCGTAGCCGTTGGCCTGGGTAGGCTGGCCCAGTGCATTGGGCGCGTAATTCAGTGCCAATCCCGAAGGATAAGTGCCGCCGGCCGGATGGCCGTTGACTGTATAGGCGTAGCTGAGGCCAAGCGCGCTCGACCCCGGCTGGATCATGCTCTCGCTCTGTAACAGGCGGCGCTTGTTATAGGTATACGCGTTGACTACAGCGTCGCCGCCGTTGCTGTTGTTGGTGGTCACCTGCGCAGGCAGTCCATCGGCGGTGTAGACGAAAGACTGATTGCCTACGCCGTCTGGAAACGCGAGCGTGGCCAGGCGGTTGCGCGCATCGTAGCCTCTGCCGACCTTGGCGCCGGCGGCAACGTCGGCGCTGTTGCAAGCCGAAGTCGAGGTGTAGCCCTGCCCGCTGGCCGACCAGACCAGGTTCCCAGCCGCGTCGTAATCCATCACCGTGGCGCCGGTTTCCGGCTCGATGGTCTTGCACAGCTGCTGATAGCCATCGTAGACGTAGCTGCGCGTGACCGACAGCGAACTGTCGGCATTGCGGCGGCGGATCGACGTCGGCTTACCGAACACGTCCAGCGTGATGTCGGTATTGGCGCCTTCCGGATGCATGATCCACACCGGCTTGGCGTAATCCGGCTGATCGAATATCTGGAACCCGCTGACCGTCTGTTGGCCACGCGGATTCGTTACGCGGGTCTGGCCATTCGGCAAGTATTCGGTACGTGTGGTCAGCAGCCCCAGTTCGCTATCTTGCGACACGGAGGTCGCCCGGCCCAGCGCGTCGTACTCGTTCCAGGTGCCGGTGCTGAGCGAATCGGACGTTCCAGGGTAGGAGCTGAACGTGGTACGGCCGTCGTAGTCGTAGGCGAACCTCTGGAAGCGCTGGGTGCCGGCTTCGTTGCCGGCATCGAACTCGCGGGACAGCACCGGGCGCCACAGTGCATCGAAATAGGTCAGCTTGCGCCCATTGCCGGTGGCCACGGTCTGCCGCCAGTGGCCGGCGTCCAGCCCGTACTCGCTGCCGTTGACCTGTTCGAACGCCTGGGTGGTGGTGTTCCAAGCTACGCTGTCGTTGGCCGGATAGGCGATGCTCGCCATCCGACCCATGGCGTCGTAGCCATAGGTGGTGGTATAGCCGTTCTCGTCGGTGGTCGAGGTGATCCAGCCGCTGTCGTTGACCGTGGCCGACTCGGTGTTGCCGTCGGCGTAGTGGATCGATTGCGGGACGCCGCGTTTCCAGTTGGAGACGGTGGTCGTGTTGTTGTTGCCGTCCTTGACCGTGGCCAGCGTGCCGTCGCTGTTGTAGCCCAGGGTCAGGCGCAACTTGCCGAACGACCAGCGTTGCGACGGCATCGCATTGGTGTCGTAGCTGGTCTGCGACTCTACCAGCCCGGTATTGGTATTGGTGCTCTTGGCGCTCTGGCCGACGATCCACTTGCCCAGATCGTCGTAGTACTCGGTTGCATCCGTGCGCGAGTGCCAGGGGCTGGCACGGGTGACGCTGAGCGTACGTGCAAATGCATCGAAGCCGTTTGCGGTCCAAGTGTGGGAGACGCCGTTCTGCTGCACGACTTTGCTGCGCAGCGGGCGAAGCACGTTGGTCAGGGGATTGGGAATACCGAGCAACGACTGCCCCATTTCCGCAGGGAAGGGCTGCGCGTCCACGTCGGCATCGGCGAAATAGGTGTTGCTGGTCTTAGACAGCGTATTGCCGTTGGCATCCAGCGCCGTGGTACTCAGTAGGCGGCCATCGTTGAGGCCGTACATGATTCCGAATTCGTAAGCGGTGGCGGTGCCGTCCGGATTGGTCACCTTGGCCGTCTTGCTCGGCGTGCAGGTCGGGCAGGGATCGGTCGCTTTGCCCGTCTTGTAAAATTGCGTTACGCCCTCGCCCGGCAGGTAATGCCAAACCTGCTGCGCTAGACCCGGACCCGTCACGATCTTCGACGTCAGGACATAGTTGTCGGAGTAGTTGGGGACATAAGGATTCGGCGGCTGCTGACCCGTCGGTAGAGCACACCGGATGATGGGGGTATGGCTCCGGTACTGACGTCGGTAGTCGAAAGCGAACATGCCTACGGCCCCGGAAGGATGGGTCACCTGCAGCGAAACCGCGCCATCCATGAGATCAGGCTCATAGACGCAACTGCTAGCACCACCGCCGGCTGGTGGCTCGCGCTTCGGCAGCATGTTGCCGCTGACGATGCTGTAGGTCCACTGCGAGCCATCGGGTTGAGTAACCGTCTTCAGGCGATAGGCCCCTTGTGCCGATGGATACGCGGTACTGAATTCGTACCCATACGTCCAGGTCTGGCCATTGGTCTGGATGCTGCTGATCAGGTCGCCGTTGTAGTTCAGCGCGATCGCGCGCCCGTCGCTGGATTGGATGGAGGACAGCTTGTCGCCCGTATAGCTGTACGTCACCCAGTTGCCGAAGCGGTCTTCGACACGGCTGGCCGCAAGCGCGACGCGGGCACGCACAGCAGGATTACCCGTGCCCGCCTGCTCGTAGCCACCGATGGGGGTGACGATCGCGTAATCGAAGTAATACTTAACCCCGGCAGGCGAAATCGCCAGAAAGCCCTCGCCGCCATAGTTGATCGTATTGGCCAGACAACCCAAGCGCCAACCATCCTTGGTGATCCACGGACGCGCAAGGCCATCGGTCGGGCGCGGCGTCTTGGTCTGGTTGTCGACCAACAACTCCTGCTCGCCCGCACCTGGGATATGCAAATAATAGCCATGCCACATGTCATAAGCGCTGTACGCAACGCTTCCGATCGTCATCGCCGCATCAGGTATGGCAGGAATGGAACATCGCGCAGTAGGCGATGCGCCTTTTATCACCCAGCCTATGTCAGCTCGGAACTCGCCATAGACGCGCGGCGTGTCGATTTCCCAGTCGCCGAAGCCTTTTGCCGCGTATACCGAACGTCGATTCATGACCTTGAATTCGCGTCCAACCGCGACGGGCAATCCGTTGTTGCCCGGTACGTCCACGTCGGCGGCGTAAAAGCTGACGCTCATGTTGTACAGACTGATGCTCTCGCCGAAGATGTCGCCCTTCAGCGGGCCAACCACCTGCGAGGCCTTGATCTTCTTCTCGTACTCCTCGTAGGGCCCCAAATCATCTGACGCATGCGCACGCGCACCCAGGCACAGCAGCAGCATGCCGATCACCAGCCGTATTCCGACCATCGTTTGCCTCTTCCCTTTCAGCCCGTTGCGGGCCGAATTCCCTGAATGACCGCGAGGCTCCCAACGGGGGAGTATCGCGATAACGAAAATCGCAGAAAAACGCAATGCAAGCCTATCGCGCCAAGGCGCGAGGCAATCGATCGAACGGAGGATCCCCTGTCGGCCGGATCCCGGCCTCGTCGAATTATCTGACTAATTCAGGGATGGCTGTCAAGAAAATTTTCAAACATCCGATGAGCGGCCTCGCCTCAAAAAGTTCGGCGCCGTCAGCTTGCCGCTACGCAGTTCGCGTACGACCGATTCATTACAACGTCATCCAAATGTGTGGGCGTTGTATGGCGCGACGCAACTGGCACGCATGTCAAACCTCGATGCTGGCTGGCAGCCCGAGGTTTTCACAAAGCGCGACGTGGGAGAGAATCCCAGATCCTCCCTTCCGCGCTTTTTCGATGAACGCGAGCGATACCGTCGCACTGTCCTTGGATCAAGCTTCCGCATTGGTCGAACGCATCCTGCGCCATGCCGGTTTCGGCCCGGCGCATGTGCGAACCCTCACCGCCACGATCGTCGCGGGCGAACGCGACGGCTGCGCGTCGCATGGGCTCTACCGCACCCTGGGATGCGTGGCGACGCTGCGCAATGGCAAGGTCGTGGGCGATGCCGAGCCGGTCGTGCACGATCAGGCACCCGGGATCGTCCGCGTCGATGCACGCAGCGGCTTCTCGCTGTTGGCGTTCGAACGTGGCCTGCCGGCGCTGATCGAGAAGACGCGCGGCAATGGGCTGGCGGCGCTGGCGATCAACCATTGCGTGCATTTCTCCGCGCTATGGCCGGAAGTCGAACGCATCACCGAGGCCGGGCTGGTCGCGCTGATCTGCAATCCCAGCCATGCCTGGGTCACGCCGGCCGGTGGCCACACGCCCCTGCTGGGAACCAACCCGCTCGCGTTCGGCTGGCCACGCGGGGACGCGCTTCCCTTCGTGTTCGATTTCGCCACCAGCGCGGTGGCGCGCGGCGAGATCGAACTACACCGCCGCGCCGGTCTGCCGATTCCCGAAGGCTGGGGGGTGGACGCCGCCGGCAGGCCGACCACCGATCCGAACGTGGTCGCCGGCGGCGGTGGCGCGATGCTGACCTTCGGCGGACACAAGGGCTCGGCGCTTTCCGCCATGATCGAACTGATCGCCGGGCCGCTGATCGGCGACCTCACCAGCGCCGAATCGCTGGCGCATGACGCCGGCACCGGCGCTTCCCCGTACCACGGCGAATTGATCATCGCCTTGGACCCGGTGCGGTTCCTGGGCGCGGAGTGGGCGGCGCACATGGCACGCGCCGAGGCGTTCTTCGCCGCCTACCAGGACACCGGTGCGCGGCTGCCCTCGCAACGCCGCTATCAGGCACGCGCACGCAGCGTCCGCGAGGGTGTGCGGATTCCGCACGACCTGCACCGGGACCTGCTGAAGTTGTTGGAGTAGCCGGCGCAGCGCGGCTGTGCGGCGCGAGCGCCAAGTGCCGCCCAACGTCACGGCTGCGCAGGCAACAAGGCGCCGCATCGATCCGAAAGCCTAGCCGTCCAGCGTAAACGGCAACCGGACATAACACGCATCGAGGGAAGTGCCGGATTCCTGCGGTCGCCTATTTACCGGCAGTCTGGTACTCGCCGTATCAGTCGTCGGCGCCGTCACAGTCGCGCAGTAGGCCGACGTCATGAGCGCTGATCGCCACGCCTTGGCGATCGTTCCACAGCACCCCAGGATCTGTCCGCACCGGCGGCAGCCATGTACGGGCTGCCGCCAGGATCGCGCACTACGACATCGAAGCCCGCGTGCAGACGCCGACCGGGAACGGCGTCCGCACGTCCTGGTTCGGACTGGACGACAGCAGGCCTAGAACTTCACCGTCGCCCGCGCCCAGTAGTAGCGGCCGAGCAGGTCGTAGGTGGCCACGTCGGTGTTGGCGTTGCCGACGTTGTTGGCGTAGTACAGCGGCGGCTGCTTGTCGGTGAGGTTGTCCACGCCGAGTTCGACGCGGGTGCGCCACTGCGCGAACTGGTAACCCACTTGCGCGCTGTGATAGACGTAGGCGCCGATGCCGCGCACCACCCCGGGCTCGCCGACGTCGGCCGACAGGTTCTGCCGCGCGTCGGCGCTGCCGATCTCGGTGGCGCCGATGTAGCGCATGCGGTAGTTGGCGCTCCAGTTGCCGAGATTCCAGCCCAGGGTGCCGAGCGCGCGCCAGCGCGGGAAGTTGCCGTAGGCCTGGGTGTACTTGCCGGCGTTGTGGATGGTGACGGTGTTAGGGTCGGTGCTGTCCGGGTTGACGTCGTAGCGGATGGTGTAGGTGCCGTTGAGGCCGGCGTTGAAGCTGCCCCAGGCGGTGTCCGGCAGGCGGTAGTTGAGGCTGAAGTCGGCGCCGCGCGCCCACAGCTTGCCGAGGTTGACCGTGGGTTCGGCGACGTAGTTGATGGTGCCGTTGTCGTTGCGGTGGATCAGCGCGCAGAACGCGCTGCCCGAGTTGGCGTAGCACTGGTTGAACACGGTCTGCGCCGACACGGTGGTGATGGTGTCGTTGAGATCGATGCGCCACACGTCGGCGCTGATCGACAGCCCGTCCAGCCAGCCCGGATCGTAGACCACGCCGAAATCGTAGGACTTGCCGGTCTCCGGCTTGAGCTGGTAGCCGGCCACCACCGCACCCGAGGCCTTGGCCCCGATCTGGTTGTCCGCCTGCTGGTAGCTGCCGTCGGTGGGCACGTTGGCGCAGGCGCCCTCGTGGCCGCCGGTGTAGCCGTTGCAGGGATCGTTGACCGTGGCCGAATCGCCGACCACGCCGGAATACAGTTCATTGATGTTGGGCGCACGGAACACCTGCGAGACGGTGCCGCGCAACAGCAGGTTCTCGATCGGGCGCCATTCCAGCGCAACCTTGCTGTTGGTCTTGCTGCCGACCGAGTCGTAGTCGGAGAAGCGGCTGCCCACGGTCAAGTTCAGCGAATGCACCAGCGGCAGTTCCGACAGCAGCGGGAACAGCGCCTCGGCATAGGCCTCCTTGACGCTGAAACTGCCGCCGAGCACGGTGGCGCAGTATTCGATCACCCCGCACAGGCCGTTCTCGTCGCCCGTCCACAGCGCGTCGGCGGCGGTGGAGGTGCTCTCCTTGCGGTAGGACACGCCGGCGGCCAGGCTCACGGTGCCGGCCGGCAGCTCGAACAGGTTGCCGTTGGCGTTGGCCTCGAACTGCTTGACCCGGTACACGCTGGTGACGATCGGGTTGACCACCAATGCCTGCAGCGCGGCAAGGTTGTTGGGGCTGTTGAGGTTGAAGATGTCGATCGGGGTACAGCCGGCGATCGCCGCGCCGGCGCTGCCGCACTTGACCGTGCCGTCGCTGTCCAGGAACGAGGGGCCGACCGCGGCGTTGAACCCGGCGTAGTCGAGGAACCCGTTGTTGATCGATTTCTGCTTGACCTTGCCGTAGTTGATGCTGGCGTCCCACTGCCACGAGCTGTCGCCGAAGCTGCCGCGCAGGCCCGGATTGATCTGGAAATTGTAGGTGTTGTACTCGTAGCGGCGATTGCCGAGCACGGTGGCGCGGCTGTTGAAGTCGTTGTAGGACTGGCCGGCGCTGCGGTCGGTGCCGAAGTTCAGCCCGAACGGGTTGTAGTAGCTGGCCGAGGACACCAGGAAGTTGTCGCCGTTGGAGAAGATCGGGATCGGCGCGATGATCGAGGCCGAGCTGGTCTTGCTGAAGTAGCTGTTGACGTAGCCTTCCAGGTGATCGTTGAAGCGGAAGCTGCCGATCACGAAGGCGTTGGTGCGCTCCTGCGGGGTCTGCAGCAGGTTGTACGGCTGGTAGTTGTAGGAATCGGTGGAGGCGACGTAGCAGTGGTACTGGCTGGGATCGGTCGGGCTGCTGCTGCCGCCATTGAAGGTGACGCGCGAGCAGCCGTTGCTGGCCGCCAGCGCCCTGGCCTGGGCCGAGCCGTCGTTGAAGCTGATGCTGCCGGTCGGCGTGGCCGAGGAGCCCTGCTTGACCGGCACGCCGCCGATCAGCGACAGCGCATCCTTGGAGTAGCCACGCGCGCCGGCCGACACCGGATCGATGTCGTGGTAGGACACGCCGGCGATCACGCTGCCGCGGTCCCAGGTCTTGCCGGCGGTCAGCGAGAAGTTGCGGCGGTTGCCGTCGCTGCGCGAGCTGGTGCCGAAATCGGTGCTGGCCTCGATGCCGTCGAAACTCTTGCGCAGGATGAAGTTGACCACGCCACCGATCGCGTCGGAGCCGTACACCGCCGAGGCGCCGTCGCTGAGCACTTCCACCCGCTCGATCATCGTCGCCGGGATCGCGTTGACGTCGTTGCTGGCCAGGCGCGTGCCGTTGACCAGGATCAGTGTGCGCTTGTCGCCGAGGCCGCGCAGCGAGATGGTCGAGGCGCCGGTACCGCCGCCGTTGTTGGTGTTGGGATTGGTCGCGTTGCCGGCGATCGAGGGCAGTTCCTGCACCAGATCGCCGAGCGTGGCCTTGCCGGTGGCCTCGATCTGCGCGCGGCTGATGGTCACCACCGGATTGGCGGTTTCGGTGTCGACGCGGCGCAGGCGCGAGCCGGTGACCACGATGCTGTCCAGGGTCTGGGTCTTGCCGCCGTCCGCGTCCGCCTCCTGCGCCAGCGCCGACCACGACGCGCCCAGCGACAGCGCGGCGATCACCGCCAGCGCCAGCGGCTGCGGCACCGGTGCGTTGCGATGCGAGGAAGGGTTTGCGTGTGGAAACGACATGGGAATCTCCTGAGCGATGGCGACACGGGGCATGGACGAAAACGAATGGCCGAACGGATCCGCGCCGGCTCTGCGCCAGCGGACGGTTGATGCAACGAGCGCGACGCTTCCAGCGCCGCCAGCAACTGCGTTTCCCGCGCCCGGTCTATGCAAGAACGGACGCAACGGCGGGGATGCTCGATGTCCTTCGCGCAACGCGGTGCGCGCGGATCCCCGGTATTGCAGATGGAGGGCGAACGGCAGCGGCGGGTCCTGTCCCGCACGCCGGCGTGTCGGCCGAAGAAACAGCCAGGTCATCACGTTTTAACGACGTGGTCACAATGTGCCCGGAAGTGGAGCCTGCGTCTTGTCGCAATTAGCGGCTCTGCATGCGGAATAATGCATGGTCGTGACCATCCGGCGCGTTGCTTGCTTGCCCGCCGCGCATGCGGGCTGCTGCACACGCGACATGATGGTTATGCGCGGCAGAGCTTTGCTTGATGCAACTCGGCATAGCGCCAGTCACCCCGGCAGCGTTGCGATGCGCGCGTAGCGGACTTTCGGCATCGGACCAGATGGCGATCGAAGCGCGAGCGTGGTCGCATGCGCGGCGGGCGGCATGCGCCGCCACGCGTGCCGCCGCCCGTGCGCTCAGTGCGCGCGTACGGCCGGCGGCGGCGACAACCGCAGCAACACCACGCCATGCGCGGCGACCTGCACGCTGCGCAGTCGCTCGGCCGCCTGCGAACGGCCGCGCCACAGATCGCGCCAACGGCGTCCGTGCAACGCGGTGCCGGCGTCGTCGGCCGTCAGCATCACCTGCTGCGGCTGCGTATCGCGGTTGAATACGCCCAGCGCGACGCCGCCGTCGGCCAGCGGCTTGCGCCAGATCTCGATCGCGCCGTCCTTGCGCACCGCCCTGCCCTGCACGCCCAGCGCATCCTGGTCGATCGCCAGCACCTCGCGGTTGCGCAGGATCGCCAGCGTCGCCGGCGTCATCTGCCGCAGATCGTTGCCCAGCAGCAGCGGCGCCGCCGACAGCGCCCACAACGCCATGTGCGTGCGGTACTCGTCCACGCTCATGCCGCCGTTGCCGACCTCGAGCATGTCCGGATCGTTCCAGCCGCCCGGCCCGGCGTCGGCGGGATCGCCGTTGCGGTCGAAGCCGATCGAGGCCATCTTCGCGTAGCTGTCCTCGATGTCGCCGGTGGTCCGCCACAGATGGCCGCCGACCTCGCGCCCCCATTGGCCGACGTGGTCGCGGCCGTACTGGCACAGGCTGTAGACGATCGGCCGTCCGGTCGCGCGCAGCGCCTGGCCCATCTGCAGGTAGGCGCGGCGCACCTGCTGCGGATCGCGGAAGATGCCTTCGCCCGAGCACAGGTCGTACTTGACGTAGTCGATGCCCCAGCCGGCCCAGGTGCGCGCGTCCTGTTCGACGTGGCCGTAGCTGCCGGCGTAGCCGGCGCAGGTCTTCGGCCCGGGCGAACTGTACAGGCCGAGCTTGAGGCCTTTGCCGTGCACGTAGTCGGCCAGTGCGCGCATGTCGGGGAAGCGCGCGTTCGGCTGCAGCACGCCGTCGCGGTCGCGCTCGCCCTGCCAGCCGTCGTCGATGTTGACGTACACGTAGCCGGCATCGCGCAGTCCGGACGCGACCATCGCGTCGGCGATCTGGCGCACGGTGGCGTCGTCGATATGTTCGGCGAACCGGTTCCAGCTGCTCCAGCCCAGCGGCGGGGTCCGCGCCAGGCCGTCGCTCGGCAACGCCGCGTAGTCCGGCAGCGGCGTGACGGGGAATGCCAGCCGCGCCGCATCGGCCTCGCTGCCGCGGCGCGCGCGCACGTCGACCTGCTCGTCCCAGATGCGGCCGGCCACGTGCAGCTGGCCGTCCTCCAGGGTCGCGGTCCACGGCTGCGCCGGCAGCCGCGGATTGCCGTTGTCGATCTGGAAACGGGCCACGCCGCCGTCGATGAGCAACTGCTGCATCGGCACGTCGCCGTACCAGTCGGTGGTGATGCTGCCGTGCGGTCGGCCATCGCGCTCGGCGATGCGCAGGTAGCGCGGGCCGGGGAACGATGGGCCCTGGTCGATCACCCAGATGCCGTGCAACGGGTTCGCCGAACGCGCCGCCGCGGCCTGGGACAGCGCATGTGCGCAGCCGCCGCTGCCAACGGCGGCGAGCGCGAGCAGGCCGTGCCATAGCCAGCGGCGAGCGCAGAAAGCGGAGCGCGCGGCCATCGCTGGCTCCTGGCGGGGAACCAGGCCAGCGCCGCGCGCGTGCGCTGCGGCAGCGCTCATGCGCTCGCGGCCGGGATCAACCAGCCGCCGAACAACGGCCCGGCGGTGTCGCCGTGCTGCGGCTCGATGCGCAGCGTCAGCTGCGCCGCATCGCGGGTCAGCGCCGGCGGTAGCGGATAGTCGCGGTCGACGAAGTCGATCACCTGCCCGCGCTCCACCTGCACCTCCACCGCCAGCTTGCCGTTGACCAGGATGTTGAAGCGGCCCTTGTCGCTGCCCCAGAAGCGCAGGCGCAACGCCAGCGGCTGTGCGCTGCCGCGCATCTGGAATTCGACGAAGCCCTTGCCGCGCACGTCGCGGCACTGCTGGCGGCGGTAGGCGCCGCCGAAGGAGGTGTCGCTGCGCAGCTTGTGCGCCTGCTCGGAGGCCTCGTCGCCGAACTGGATCATGTCCACCGCACTGGCCTGCAGCGCCGCGCGCTCGGCCTGCTGGCGGGTGCGCCGCGCCGCCTCCTGCGCCCACTGCGCCGGCGCCATGCGCTTGAAGTACAGAGCGCTGCGGCGTTCGTACTGCGCGTAGAACGGCACGAAGGTCAGCCCCTGCGGCTGCGTGCTGCTGGCCAGGAAATGCCCGGACTGCGGCAGTTCGGCGAAGCCGGCCAGCGGGTCGGCGGTCGCCACCAGCGCCGGGTCCGGCGCATCGTAGGGTTCGGCGACCGGACCGAGGTCGGCGGCCAGCGCCAGCGGACCGCGCATCACCACCACCGTGTCGGCATCGCCGGCGGCGTGCTCCAGGCGCAGCGGCGTGGCCAGGTCCAGTTCGATCACGTCGCCGCTGCGCCAGTCGCGCTCCAGCGCCAGGTAGCCGTCGGCCAGCGTGCCGCGCTGGGCCTTGCCGTTGAGACGTACGGTATAGCGGCCCTGGCACCAGGCCGGCAGCCGCAGCAGCAGGCGCCGCGGCGTGCGCGCGCCGGCGCGGCGCAGCTGCAGCCGCACCTTGCCGTTGTCCGGCACGCCGCTGTCCAGTTCCAGCGCCAGGTCGCGCTCGGGCCAGTCCAGGGTGGAAGGGATGTACAGGTTGACGTACAGCGCCGAAGCGTCCTGCCAGTAGATCGAATCGCCGAACTGCGCGTGCGCTTCCATGCCGCTGCCGACGCAGCACCAGAACGAGTCGAACTTGTCGGAGAAGCCGCGCTCGCCGCCGCTGATCATCGGCGTCATGTAGGTGAACATGCCCGTGCCCGGATGCTGCGCGGCCATGACGTGGTTGTGCAGGGTGCGTTCGTAGTAGTCGAAGTAGCGCGCCTGCGGCGTCCACTGGTACAGGTGCCGGGTCAGCTTGAGCATGTTGTAGCTGTTGCAGTGCTCGCAGGTCTGCTCGGTCAGGAACGCGGCGATGGTGTCCGGTTCCTGGAAGTACTCGCGGTCGGCGTTGCCGCCGATCACGTAGCTGTAGTGCGCGGTCACGGTTTCCCAGAAGAAGCGCGCCGCGGCGGCGGCATCGGCGTCGCCGGCGACCTCGAACTGGCGCGCCTCGCCGATGAACTTGGGCACCTGGGTATTGGCGTGGATGTGCGGCAGCGCGTCGCGGCCGGCCGCCGCCGGGTCGATCACCTTCTCGTGGCGCAGGCGCTTGCCGATCGCGATCCAGCGTGCGTCGCCGGTGCGCGCGCCCAGTTCGATGTAGGACTCGTTGAGGCCGCCGAACTCGGTGTCCAGCAAGCTCTGCATCTGCGCATGGTCGAGCGCGTCGAACACGCCGGCGAAATAGCCGGCCATCGGCACCAGCACCGCCAGCGCCTGGGCGTTGCCGGCCAGCGCATGCGCATCGAGCAGGCCGGCGAACAGCTTGTGCTGGGTGTACAGCGGCGACCAGCTGCCGTTGAGGTTGAACTTGCTGCCCTTGATGATGCCGCGGCGCACGTCCTCCATGACCGCCTTGCCGCCCTCGATCTCGCCCTTGTCGTTCTTGCGGGTGAAGCCGCCGACGTAGCCGTCCGCGTCCTTCGCCTGCGCGCGCGCCAGTTCGGCGACGATGTAGTCGATGCGCTTGCGCAGCTCGGCGTCGCGGGTCTGCGCATGCATCTTGGCCAGCGCGCTGAGGTAGTGGCCAAGGGTGTGGCCGGCGATGGTGTCGCCTTCCCAGCCGCCGTAGACCGCACCCTTCGGCGGCAGCCCCGCGTACTGCAGGAAATTGTGCAGCAGCCGGTCCGGTTCGAGCTCCATCAGGTAGCGGCGATTGGTCTGCAGCGAATCCAGGAACAGCGAGGGTTTGAGCGTGACCTGCTGCAGCGGTAACGCCTGCACGCGCCCGGCGCTGGATGCGGCCGCATCCAGCGGGAAGCGCAGCAACCCGGCGGCCATCGCCAGCGCGCTCCATTGCAGGAAGCGGCGGCGCGATGGATCCAGCGCCGCCGCATCGGCGGCGGCGGCGTGCGCGCACTGCGCCGTATGGACATGACCCGAACCCGGACTCATCGGGCACCGCTCTGCTGGACGGCCTCGGGACGCGGCGAGAAAACATGGCAATACATAGCGCTTGCTCCTTTGCACGTGGCGGCGGCAGGCAGGCCCGGCCGCGGCCACAACAGGACGGGTTGTCGCCACTGTGTCATCGATACGTCATCGCGTCTTGTCGCCACGGCTGCGCAGACATGCGGATTTGTGCCGAATGGCGCGGGCGGCAGGCGGTCGTCACAGCGCCAGGCGGATCCCGCCGTAGTACATCCGCCCGATCACGTCGTACACGCCGGCGTGGTAGCCGAGTTCGAAATTGGCGCCACCGGCCTCCGCGCCCGGCACCCGCGGCGGCGCGCGGTCGAATGCGTTGGTGATGCCGCCGAACAGTTCCAGCCCCGACTTGAGCCGGTAGTAGCCGGACACGTCGCTGTAGAACACGTTGCCGGTCCAGACCTTCTGGTAGTCGGTGTCGGTGATCTGGGTGCTGGTGCGCATCTTGGCGATGTGCCGCAGCGACCAGGTCGCGCCGGCATGCTGGTTGGACCAGGTGCTGCGCAGCACGCCCTTCCACTGCGGCGAGCCGAACACGCCGGCGAAGCGGGTGACGTCTTCCGGCTGGTCCGGATCCAGGGTGTAGTCCTGGCGGATCAGGCGCGTGTAGTTGAGGTCGAACGACAGCGCGCCGGCGTTCTGGCCCCAGAGTCCGGCCAGGTCGTAGCGGTATTGCGCGGCGAAATCGACGCCGCGGGTCAGGTAGCGCGACAGGTTCAGCTTCTGCGTGATCACGTCGAGCAGATTGCCGCCGGCGTCGCGGCCGACGAACGAACAGAACTGGTTGTCCAGGGTCGGCGCGTCGACGCACTTGTTGATGATGGTCTGCGCCGGGAACGAATCGATCGCGCCGCGCAGATCGATGTTGTAGTAGTCCACCGACAGCGAGAAATCCTCCAGGAAGCGCGGCCGCAGCACCACGCCGACGGTGCGGGTCTTGGCGGTCTCGTTGCCCAGGTCCAGGTTGCCCTTGGTGATGATGTCGCGGTACAGCCAGTAGGTGTCCTTGTCGGACGGGTTGAGCTGCGCGCAGTTGGCCGCTGCGTACTGGCTGCGGTCGGTGCGATAGCGCAGGTTGTAGGTGTTGCACGGGTCGGTGATCCACATGCCGCCGATGCTGCTGGCGGTGTACAGCTCGCCGATGTTGGGCGCGCGCACCGCCTTGCCGTAGGTGCCGCGCAGGGTGATGTCGCGGATCGGCGACCAGTCGATGCCGAACTTGTTGGTGACGGTGCGGCCGGCGGTGTTGTAGTCGGACACGCGTACCGCCGCGTCCACGCCCAGCCGCTCGGCGAACGGCTTGCCGGCCAGCAGCGGCAGGTGCAGTTCGCTGTACAGCTCCTTGACGTCGTACTGCCCGCGCAACGGCAGCTGGGTGGTGCCGAGGGTGGCGTCGTAGGCCGGGTTGGCCGGGTCGTACTGGGCGATCGCGCCGATGTCGTTGCGCTCCTTGCGGTACTCGCCGCCGAACACGATCTGCGCCTCGCCGCCGGGCAGGTCGAAGATGCCGCCGGAGGCATAGGCCGACAGCACCTGCTGGGTCATCGTGGTGGTGGCCCAGTCCGAGTCGTAGCGCAGGTAGCCGATCTCCTCGGCGGTCAGCCGCTTGAACGGGTTCAACGGCACGCAGCCGTTGCCCGGGTCGTCGAGCGTACTGCGGCAGATCGCGCTGCCGTCGGCGGCGGTGGTGGAATCGACCGCCAGGTAGTAGCGGTCGTAGGCCACCGTGTCGATGTCGCGGTTGCGCTGCCGGGTGCGGCCGTAGGAGTAGTACGCCGCGTAGTTCCACGCCCGCCCGCCCAGGCTGAAGTCGCCCTCCAGCCCGACCACGCCCTGGAACAGCCGGCGCCGGTATTCGCTGCCGCCCTGCCCCAGTTCGTCGTCGAAGTGCCGCGCGAAGTACACGCCGTCGGTGATCGTGCCGCCGTTGGCCGCGCGCATCTCGTCGGTGATGAACGGGCTGTCGGCCGGCACCGCCTCGCTGCCGAACGCGCTCAGCGCGCGCCAGGCCGAGCGCGAACTGTTCTGCGAATAGCCGACGTTGGCGAACAGGCGCAGGCTGTCGCTGAAATCGAAATTGAACGTGGCGCGGCTGGAGAAGCGGTCCGACGGCACCGACAGGTACCACGAGTCGTAGCGGCCGCCGTACTCGCCGCCGTCGGTGAGCAGGCTGCCCAGCGCGTCGACCGGATTGGCCAGGCTCAGCGGTGCGGCGTTGACGTAGCCGCCCGGTCCCAGCACCGGCGCGCGCAGGCGCCCGTCGGCGGTCATCGCATAGTGGCGCCCGCCCAGGATCAGCTGCGCATCCTCGGCGTTGTTGATGTTGCGGTTTTTGTCGGAGATCCAGTAGCGCTGGTTGCGGTTGTTGCGCGTGTACATCGGATAGCCCATCGCGGTCCACGGCCGGTCCTGGCCGGACACCGAATCGGGCTCGCGTTCGTAGAAACCGTACACGGTGACGTTGCCGCGGTTGTCGGCGAAATTGCGGCCGAACAGCGCGTCGATGCTGGTGCTGCGCATGTCGCCGCGGCTGGACGCGCCATAGCGGGCGCTGGCGTCCACGCCCTGGAAGTCTTTCTTCAGGATGAAGTTGGCCACGCCGGTGACCGCGTCGGCGCCGTACAGCGCCGAGGCGCCGCCGGTGATGACTTCCACGCGCTCGACCAGGCTGGAGGGGATGTTGCTGACGTCCACCGCCGAGGTGCCGGGAATCGCCGGCACCTGGCGGCGGCCGTCGACCAGCACCAGCGTGCGTTGCGTGCCCATGCCGCGCAGGTCCAGCGCGTTGATGCCGGGATTGCCGGCCAGGTTGCCGGTCTGGCTGGTCTGGGTCAGCGCCAGGCTCGGCAGCTGGTTCACCACGTCGGCGATCTCGGTATAGCCGGCGGCGCGAATCTGCTCGGCGCCGATCACGGTCAGCGGCGTCGGGCCGTCCAGCGCATCGTTGCGGCGGATGCGCGAGCCGGTGACGACCACGCTGTCCAGGGTCTTGGCGTCGGCGGCGGTGTCGCCGCCATCGGCGGCAGCGGTTGCCTTATCGGGCGCCTTGGCAGCGTCCTGCGCCGCGGCGGGTAGCGCCACCAGCAAGGCCATGGCGATCGCGCCGCACAACAGGCTGCGCCCTTGCCGGCGGCGATCGCGACAGGAAGAAGCTGGACGGAGGGAAGGCAAGCGAACCTGGCGCATGGCGTGTCTCTCGGTTGGTCGGCCTGCACGAAAAATCCAGGCCGCACGACGCCACGTCCCCGTGGCCCAAGGCGGCGGGAACCTGCATCGATCGATGGAGGCCGTGCTTCCCCGCACGGCGCAGAATGCGTTGCGCGTCACTGCGCAGCGCACTTGCAGGGTTTCACGCTTGCAGGCGCAGCGTCTTGTGGAAAAACGTCGCCTTTGATGTGGAAATTTGTCGATATGTCGCAGCCGATCGCGGTCGTCGCCACGCGGCGACTTCCGCATGCCGCATGCGCATCACCGTCAGTGCGCGACCGCTGTCGGCGCCGCCGCCTGGCGGTTCCAGTCCGGCGTCGGCGCCTGCTGCAGCCAGCGCACGAAGAAATCCAGCAGCCGGCGCTGGCCGTACGCGCCGCCGGCGCCGTGGTCGCCGCCCGGCACCACCAGCAGATCGAAATCCTTGCCGGCCTTGATCAGGCGATCGGCGACCTGGAAGGTGCTGGCCGGATCCACGTTCTGATCCATGTCGCCGGTCACCAGCAGCAGATGCCCTTGCAGGCGCCAGGCGTTGTCCACATTGGACGAGGCCGAATACCACGGCCCGATCGGCCAGCCCATCCACTGCTCGTTCCACCAGATCTTGTCCATGCGGTTGTCGTGGCAGCCGGAATTGGCCACCGCGGCGGCATAGAACTCGGGATGGAACAGCAACGCGCCGAGCGCGCTCTGGCCGCCGGCGGAGGTGCCGTAGATGCCCACGCCCTGCTCGATCGCGTACCACGGATACTGCGCCGCGGCGGCGCGATGCCAGACGATGCGATCGGGAAAACCGGCGTCCTTGAGGTTGCGCCAGGCCACGTCGTGGAACGCGCGCGAGCGGTTGTTGGTGCCCATGCCGTCGATCTGCGCCACGGCGAAGCCGAGCGCGGTCAGCGCCGGCACGCGTGCGCTGAAGCGCTTGGGCACGAACGCGCCGTGCGGGCCGGCATAGATGTTCTCGACCACGCGGTAGCGGCGCTGCGGATCCAACCCCTGCGGACGATGGATCACGCCCCAGATCTCGGTCTTGCCGTCGCGGCCGGGCGCATGCAGCGGCAGCGGCGGCACCCAGCCGGCGGCGAGCAGCCGCGACAGGTCGGTGCGCTCGACCTCCCGCACCAGCGCGCCGTCGTCGCTGCGGCGCAGTTCCAGCACCGGCCCCAGATCCACGCGCGAATACAGGTCGAGCAGCCAGCGCCCGTCGGGCGAATAGACCACCTGGTGATCGGCCGGCGCCGGGGTCAGCGCGGTCAGGCCGCGGCCGTCCAGGCCGATGCGGTAGGCGTGCTGGTAGTACGGGTCCTCGCCCGGGAGCATGCCGGAGGCGGTGAAGTACACCTGCTGCGCCGCCTCGTCGACGCGATCGACCTTGCGCACCACCCACTCGCCGCGGGTGACCTGGCGCGGCGCGGCGTCGCTGCGCGTGTCGTACAGGTACAGATGCTCCCAGCCGTCGCGCTCGGACGCCCACAAGGTGCGCGCGCCGTCGGCGAAGTCGTGCCGGTAGTACTTGCCGCCGTCGCCGCTGAGCGCGCTGTATTCGATGAAGGTCGGCGAGGTTTCCTCGATCAGCGTGCGCGCCTGCGCGCTGCGCCCGTCCGCCTCGATGACCCGGTAGCGCTGATGGCCGCGTTCGTTGTACTCGAAGGTGAAGCCGCTGCCGTCGCGGCGCCACTGCGGCCAGCCCAGGGTGAACGCATTCGGGAACAGCGTCGCCGGCACCGCCTGCGCGCGGCGCGAGGCCAGGTCGAACAGCACCGGCCGCAGCACCGGCAGCGGATCGCCGGGCTTGGCGTAGGCCTGCTGGTGCAGCTTCGGCTGCAGTTGGTCGGAGGGCGCCGACTCGATGTAGTACACCGTGCGCGGCGGCGCCGGCGTGACCCGGTAGGCGACCAGCCGGGTCGAGTCCGGCGACCAGGCGAAGCTGTCCACCGCGTAGTACCCGGCCGCGCTGCCGTCGTGGCTGAGCGCAAAGGGCGCGCCGCCGGCCGTCGCCGCGACCACCACGTTGCCGGCTTCGACCCAGGCCCGCCACTTGCCGTCCGGCGAGGCCTGCGCATGCGCCGGGCCCTGCTTCAGCGGGATGCTCATGTCGTAGGAATCGGGTTCTCGCGCGCCCAGGTCGCTGCGCATGCAGCGGTAGTCCGGCAAGGCGCAGCGCCAGCGCACGCGATCGCGCTCGAAGTCCAACTGGCGCTCGCTCAGCGTTACTTCGGACAACTGCAACGCCGTCGCATCGACCGGCTGCCCGCCACTTGCGGACAGCGCCGCCGCCAGCCGCACGTGGTCGAAGGCGAGTTCGTTGCTGCCGCTGTCCACGGCCGCGCGCCGGTATTCGATCGCCGGTGCGGCGCCGGCGCGCGCGAGCGAACGCCGATACAGGAAATGCCCGGCGTCCAGCCACACCGGTTGCGACGGTTCGCGATCGACCAGCGCCTCGTAGCGGCGACTCAGTGCCTGCGCACGCTGGTAGTCGTCCGCGCCCGGCGCCGCCAGCGCGCACGGCGCCAGCGCGAGTGCCAGCAGCAGCGCTGCCACCGCACGCGGCGGCGCGCCCAGCAGCCACGCCTGTCGCCCGATGCGATGACCACGATCCCTCTGCATTGCCGCGCTCCTTTTCAACGATCGTCGCACTGTTGCGCAGCCGCCGCCTCGGCCGGCGCCAGGCGCTGCGCACGCGTGGCCCACATTTCCCACTCCTGCACCGCCACGGCGGCGTAGCGGCCGTCGGCGCCGGACGCATCGAACACCGCGCGCACGCAGCGCGTGGTCACCGGCGCGAAGCGCAGCGTCTGCACGCGGTCGGCGACCGGCGCGTGCGCCGCCTGCGCCAACGGCAGCCACTGTCCGTCCTTGCGGTATTCCAGGCGCCAGCGCGCCGGCGGCGCCACGCCTTCGTTCGCGCCGGGCGCGTGGTCGGCCCAGAACACGATGCGGCTGCGCTCCAGCGCCACCGGCTGCGCCCAGCTGTACTGGATCCACTGCTGCGGCGGATTGTGCGCGCTCCAGCTGCCCCACATCTGCGGCGGCAGCGGGTTGCGCTTGACCACGCCGTCGTTGAGCGCGGCGATCCAGTACTGGTGCGGGATGTCCGGGCCGTTGGAAGCGCTGGCCTGGGCGAAACGGGCGACATTGCGCTGCGGCGGCAGCGGCGGCTGCGCCCGGCGCGTGGCCTGCACCGGGCGGATCCGCGCCGGCCGCTGCGTGTCGTCCCACTGCAGCCGGTCGATCGCCACGCTGCGCCGGAAGTGGCCGCCGCCCTTGGCGTCGGCGGTGTGGTAGACCAGATACCACTGGCCCTTGAAGTCGACGATGCCCGGATGCGAGGTAGTGGAGGACACCGGCGGCAGGATCACCCCGCGGTAGGTCCACGGCCCCAGCGGCGACGGCGCCGTGCCGTAGGCGATGCAGGCGTGGTAGAGCGCCGGCGTGCATTCCGAATCCGGCCCGGCGCGGTTGCCGGCATAGGCCAGGTAGTAGGTGCCGTTGCGCTTGAACAGCCATGGCGCTTCGAAATAGCCGTCCAGCGTGGTGACCGCCACCGCCTCGCCCTTGGGCGTGACCATGTCGCGTTCCAGTTCGATGCCGAACAGTTTGCCGAAAGTGCCCCAGTACAGATACACGCGGCCGTCGTCGTCGACCAGCACGGTCGGGTCGATGTTCTGGATGGTGTTCCTGACCGGCAGCGACTGCGACAGGATCGGTCCTTGCGGATGCGCGTCGCGCCACGGCCCCAGCGGGCTGTCGGCGACCGCCACGCCGATCGCGAACGGATCGGCGTTGGGCGAATGCTTCTCGTGGACCGGTGCGTACAGGTAGTAGCGCCGGTCCGGCCCCTGCACGATCTGCGCGGCGTAGGCGCGGCCCGCCACGGCCCAGGCGAATACCTGCTCCGGGCGCAGCAGCGACGGATAGTGGGTCCAGCGGCCGCTGCCGACGTCGTCGGTGGCCAGCAACTGCCAGCGGCGCATCACGAAGTCGTTGACGTCCGGCGGCGCCTCGTCGCGGCCGGCGATGATGTAGAGCTTGCCGTCGGCGACCAGTGGCGCCGGATCTGCGGAATAGTCGCGGCCGTCGGCCAGGATCGGATTGCCGGCGGCGTGCACGCTGCGCGCGTCCGCCGGTGCCGCCTGTGCGCCGGCGGCGGACGCCACACCGGCGGCCAGCAACAGCCACGTCCAGCCGAGCCCAGCGCGGCGCAGGCTCATGGCGCCACCGCCGCATCGACCACGATCTGCAGCCGCACCGGCAGCTGCCCGCTGCCGCCGCGCCCTTGCACGCTGCCGACGATGCTGGCGTTGCCCGGCGCGGCGGACGCGGCCGGCGCCAGCGACGGCCACTGCACCGGCACGCGTTCGCGCGAACCATCGTTGTATTGCACGTTGACGTACTCCGGCAGCGCCGGCACCTGCCCGGCCCGCACATGCACCGGCGGCGGCGCCTGCACGGTGTTGATCTGCCCTGGCGCACTGGCGCGCACCCAGATGCTGGCGGCGACCGGCACGCCGCCGTCGGCCAGGCCCTGCAGCTGCACGCGGCCTTCGCCGGCCAGCGCGGCCGGTTCGAGCTGCGGCCAGCGCACGCCCAGCCACGCCCAGCTGCCGTCGGCGAAATAGCCGGCGATGCGTTGCGGCAACGCGGGCATCTGCCCCGGCGCCACGCGCACGTCGACCGGCTCGGTGCTGTCGGCGCGTTCGGCGAATACCTGCCACTCGTCCAGGCCGACCGCGGCGTGGCGGTCTCCCTGCGCGGCGGTGTCCAGCACCGCACGCAAGGCGGTGGTGGTCACCGGCGCGAACGCCACGCGGCTGGGTGCGCCGCGCGCGGCGACTGCATAGCCGCCGCGCACCGCGATATCGCGCCACTGCTCGCCGTCGCGGTACTGCAGCTTCCACGCGCGCGGCGGCGCCACCCCGCCCTGCGGCTGGTCGTCCCAGAAGTACAGCGCCGCCGCGTTCACCCGCTGCGGTTGCGGCCATTGATACTGCACCCACACCGAGGCCGGTTGCGCGCGGCCCCAGCTGCCCCAGCGCCGGTCCGGCGCCGGCGCCTGGCCAGGCTCGGGCAGCAGCCCGTCGTTGAGCGCCTGCAGCCGATGATGGCCGGCGGTGACCTGCGCGCTGGCCTCGGCCTCGCCCTGCACCTGCAACCCCTGCCCGGCGGGCAACGCCGCGGCGACCACGGCCACGTCGGCATGGCCCTGCAACGCGCCGTCGTCGGCCTGCAGCCGCAACGTATAGGCGCCGGGCGCGGTGAAGCGCACGCTGGTGCTCGCCGCCTGCGGGTCCTCGAAGATCGCCGCGCCCCCAGGCGCTGCCTGCAGCACGCGCCAGTGCAGCGCCAGCGTGCCGTTCGGCAACGCGTCGTCGCCGACCCGGCCGACCAGGCGCAGCGCACCGCCGCCGGCGCCGTCCTCCTGCCAGGCCTCGACCTGCGGCGCCTGGTTGGCGCGGGTCGTCGGCAGCGTCGCGCCACTGGCGTAGGCCTGGATTTCCTTGATGCCGGTGCGCAGCGCGCCGGCATGCGTGACCAACACGCGCAGCCGCTGCACGCGCAGCGCCGGGAAGCGCACGCGGTTGCGGTTGCCCTGCGCGATCGGCGCATCGCGCACCTGGCCGGGCACGGCCTTCCACTCGCGACCGTCGAAATACTGCAGCGCGTACAGCCACGGCGGCGCATAGCCGGCGCGGGTGCCGGAGGCAAAGCCGTGCTGTTCGCCGGGCGGCGAGGAGCTGCGGTAGAAATACAGGCGCACGTCGTCCAGCAGTTGCGGTCGGCCCAGGTCGAGTTCGATCCAGTCGCTGCGCGACGGCGAGCCGGCGCTGCCCCAGAACGGTTCGTTGGCGGTGCTGCCGTCCACCGCCGCAGTGGCCGGGAAGCCGTCGGCGGCGTAGCTGGCGCTTACCGTCGCGCCCTGCGCGAGGTTGCGCGCCGAAGCCGGCAACGCCGTGTCCACGCCGGCGTCGGCCAGCACGGCGGCGATGCGCGCATCGGCGGCGAAGCGCACCTGCTCCGGCGTCTGCAGCGCACGCGCGTGCGCAGCCAGCACCCGCACCTGCGCGGCATCGGCATTGACCGCGTCCGGCGCCGCCTGTACCTGGCCGCTGGCCGGGTCGTAGATCACGTGCGCCAGGCGATCGACGGTGAACGCGAGCTTCCCGTCCAGATACACCGAATAGCCCTTGGGCACCGCGCCACCGTAGTGGCGGCCGTCACGATCCCAGACGATGCTCAGGTCGCGGTCGCGGTAGCGCAGCGCGTCGGCGGCGAAGTGGTCCCAGCCGATGTCGATCGGAAACAGTTCGATCCTGCCGTCGCTGCGCGCGCGCAGCCCCATCGCGTCCTCGATCACGGTGAAGTTGGTCGCGCCGAGCTGGGTGTGGTGGATCCACGAGCGGTAGCCGATGCGGCCGCCGTCGGCGGCGCTGCCCTGGGCCCAGAACTCGTTCTGGTCCGGATAGCGGTTGTCGCCGTCGATGTAGTGCGCCCAGGCGTTCCAGTACAGCAGCTTGCGATAGCTGCTCGCGTCCAGGTACGGGCTGGGATAGTCGCGCAAGGCGCTGCCCAGCAGGCGGAACGCCACGGTGGAATTGATCACCGAGAAGTTGTTGCTGCCACCGTCGCCGCGCGCCTGCTGGTCAGCCTGGTTGGCGGTGTAGAACGGGAACAGCGGGTACTGCCGCGCGTCGGCGAACAGGCGCAGCGCGCGGACATACTTCGGGTCGTAGTCGGCCTCGCCCTGCTTCGGCATCAGGCCGACGCTGAACGGGTAGTAGTTGTTGGTCTCCTTCCAGTCCACCGGCAACCGCGCACCGTCGGCCTGGCGCTGCTTCAGCAGGTCGCCATGCACGCCCATGCCGTCCGCGCCCGCGCTGCGGTCCTGCCACAGCACGGCGAGCACGGCGCTGCGGATCTTCGCCGCCAGCGCCTGCATCCGCGTCGCGGTGGCGCTGTCGCCGGCCAGTTGCGCGGCCTGCGCCGCGGCCAGCGCATTGGCGTAGACGTAGGCGCTCTCGCTGCGGTCCATGCGCGCCTGGCCGTGCTGCTTGGCCCAGTCGAAGGAGACCGCGTCGGCGTCGTTGCCGGTCATCGCCGCCCAGTCGTACTCGATCAGGCCGTTGCCGTTGCGGTCGTAGGCGCGCAGCAGCGCGTCCACGTCGGCGCTGGCGTAGCGCGCCAGTTGCGCGGCCACCGCCGGCGGCCCACCGTGCAGTTGGTAGGCGCGCCAGGCGGCGGCGCTGAGGTACTGGGCGTAGGAATTGGACCAGTTCTCCGGCGCGCCGGGGTTGTCCACGTACTTGCCGCCGCCGGCGGTCTCGCCGGCGCCCAGCCAGGAGCCGTAGGCATAGCTGGGATCGCGCAGGTACTTGAGGTCGTCGATGAACATGCCGGTGGTCAGCACGATCGCGTTGTCGTAGCCGAGCACGCCTTCGATCGCCACCGGGAACTGGTAGTCGTTGCCGGGCACCGCGGCGTCGAGGAAATTGAAGCGCAGCAGCCACCAGCGGTAGAACAACGTCTTGTCGATGTTGTCCTCGGGCGTGTCCAGGTATGGCAGGTTGTCGGCCCACCAGCGGTTGTAGGCGACGACGTGTTCGCTGTAAGCCTGCTGCGGCGACTGCGCGGCGATGCGCCGGTATTCCTGCAGCGATGCCGGCAACTCGCGCGTGACCAGCCCGAGCTGCACCTTCAGCGTGGCCGCCTCGCCGCGCGCCGGCACTGTCACGCGGCGCGCGATGGAGCCGCCGTCGACCGCGAAGCCGTCGCCGGACAACCGCGGGAACACCGTGGTGATCGCGTTATGGGTGACGAACGCGCCGGTGAGTTCGGCGCCGTCGGCATGCGTGGCCATCGGCGAGGTCGCGCGCAGGGTCAGCGTCCGCGCCACGCCGTCGCTGCTGGATAGCGTGGCCTCGGCCACGGCCACGTTCTGCTCGCTGATGAACTTGACCAGGCGCAGCCGCACGCCCGCGGCGGCATCCGTGTAGACGCTGCTGAAGTAGCTCGGCGTCTGCCGCCGCTGCGCGCTGTCCTCGACCAGCTGCAATGGCGTGCCGTCGCGCTCGAGCTGCAGCCGGAACAACGCGTCGTGGCCGGTCTTGTGCGCGTAGGCGACGTCGCCGACGAAGCCCGGCTGCTGCGGCGCGTGCGTGTACATGTACGCGGCGCGGCCGCGGCTGAACAGCCAGTTGTTGCTGTCGTCGAAGCCGCCGCCGGTGCCGCTGCGCGCGAGCATGCGGTCGATCCAGAAATCCTTGCCGGGCGCGCTGCCGGCGCCGGCCGCCAGGTCCGCGGCGAACACCCGCCGCAGATGGCCGCCCGGGGCGAAGGCCACGCCATTGTCCGGCAGTGGCTGCGCATCGCCCTTGAAGCGCGGATAGCCGAGCGTGGCGTTGCTGTCCTGCAATCCTTCGCCGTCGCTTGCCGCGGCCGCCACCGTGGCGACCGCGGCGCCGAACAGCGCCGCGGTCAGTGCCACTGCGGCGCGGCGCCGCCAGCCTGAGGCGGCCTTGCCGCCGCTTGCCGCCAGCCTCAAAACTCGGTCCTGAGCCGCGCCCAGAAATACCGCCCCAACGTGTCGTAGGTGAACGCATCGGTGTTGGCCGCGCTGGCATAGCCGTAGTACTGCGGCGGCTTGCGGTCGCCGAGGTTGTTGACGCCGGCCGACAGCGTGGTGTGCAGGCTCTCGAACTTCCGGCTCAGCGAGGCGTCGTGGTAGGTCACCGTGCCGACGCGGAAGTACACGCAGCTGCCGTCGGCGGCGGTGTTCACGCAGAAGTCCTCGTAGGCACTGCCGACCGTGGTCGGGCCGAGCAGGCGCGTGTTCCAGCTGGCGTGCCACGGCCCGTTGTCCCAGCCCAGGTTGAAGCTGGCGCGCCAGCGCGGCATGTTGCCGTAGCTGGAGGTCTCGCCGACGTAGTTGTGGTCGTCGCCGCTGAACTTGTAGCTGGACAGGAAGGTGGCGTCGACGCCGGCCTGGAAGCTGCCCCAGGCGGTGTCGCGCAGCGCGTACTTGATGCCGATGTCGTAGCCGCGGATATCGACCTTGCCGCTGTTGATCGCGAACGGCACGGTGACGCTGACCAGCTGCCCGCTGGCGTTGCGCTGGATCAGCGGGCAATACGCGCTCTGCCCGTCGTAGCAGTTCTGCAGCACCTGGTCCAGGCCGGAACCGTTGATCATGTCGTCGAGCGTGACCCGCCAGCTGTCCAGGTTCAACGACAGGCCGTCCGCCCAACCCGGATCGTAGACCGCGCCGAGGTTGTAGGAACGGCCCTGCTCGGGCTTGATCTTGAAGCCGGCGTTGGCCGAGCCGGTGGTCAGCACGGTGAACGAGGAGGTGTTGACGAAGCTGCCGTCGGTGGGCACGTTGGCGCAGGCCGCGGCATTGCCGCTGCCGGTGTAGCCGGCGCACGGATCGGTGAAGTCGCCGCTGGCATCGATCACCGCGTTGAACGGCGAACCGTACAGGTCGCCCAGCGCCGGCGCGCGGAACACTTCCGAGCCGGTGGCGCGGATCAGCAGGTTGTCGATCGGCCGCCATTCCAGCGCGATCTTGCTGTTGGTGGTGTTGCCCCAGTAGTCGTACTTGGAATAGCGCGTGCCCAGGTTGAGGTTCAGCGCCTGTGCGCCGGGCAGATCCTTGAGCAGCGGGATCAGCACTTCGGCATAGGCCTCCTTGATGGTCTCGTCGTGGCCCTGGTTCATGATGCAGCCGTCGTTGTAGTCGCAGCTGCCGCCCGCATCGGCGGCGGCGACCGGATTGCTGGTGCCCTGCGAGAAATCGTTCTTGCGCAACGACAGCCCGAACGCGGCCTGCACCATTCCCGCCGGCATCTTGAACAGGTCGCCGTTGACGCTGGCCTCGGCGAACTTCATCGTGCTTTCGTCGATCAGGTCGACCGCGCTCTGGGTGGCCTTGATCCCGGCGATGGTGGCCGGATCGTCCGGGTTGAACACGTTGATCGGGGTACAGCCGGCGATCACGTTGCCGGGCGTGCCGCACTTGACCACGCCGTCGCTGTCCAGGAACGAGGCGCCGGCCGCGTTGTTCAGCGCCGAGGTGATCGAGAAGCCGTTGCGCACCAGGGTGTCCTTGTAGCGCGCATAGCCGGCCGCCGCGTCCCATTGCCAGCTGCTGTCGGAGAACTTGCCGCGCAACCCGGCCACGATGTTGGTCTGGGTCATGGTCGAGGAGTAGACGCGGGTGTTGGCCGGCACCGAGCGCAGCAGGTAGCGCGACAGGTCGCTGCCGAACGGGTTGTAGTAGTTCTGCGCGGCGTTGGGCAGCTCCAGGCCGAAGGCGGTCAGTTGCGAGGTGGTCTTGCTGCGGGTCCAGAACATGTCCAGGTAGCCCTGCACGTCCGGAGTGAAATCGAAGCTGGCGTGGGCGGAGAAATTGGTGCGCTCCACCGGGGTGATCAGGTACTGCCCGGTGTAGGAGTTGTAGCCCTCGACCGCCTGGCTGTAGGTGTGGAAGTCGCCGGCGTCGACCGCGCCGGGCGCCAGGTTGCTGTTCGGGGTCAGCACGCTGCCGTCGCTGAGGAAGGCGCGGGTGCCGTTGCCGCGGCGTTCCACCACCTGCCCGTTGAGGTAGTTCACCGCGGTCTTGGCGTAGCTGCGGTCTTCGTCGTACAGCGCGTTCATCGAGCTGCGGCTCAGGCCCAGGATCAGCCCGCCGCGCTCCCAGGTCTTGCCCCACTCCACGCCCAGCGTGCGGCGGTTGCCGTCGCCATGGGTGCTCTGGCCGTAGTCGACGGTCGCCGCGGCGCCGTCGTACTTGTCCTTGAGGATGATGTTGACCACGCCGGCGATGGCGTCGGAGCCGTACACCGAGGAGGCGCCGTCGGTCAGCACTTCGATGCGCTCGACCATCGCCGCCGGGATCGCGTTGATGTCCACGCCGGGCGCGGCGGAGACGCTGCTGGCCGGGCCGGCCATGCGGTGGCCGTTGACCAGCACCAGGGTGCGCTCGGCGCCGAGGTTGCGCAGCGACACCAGCGCGCGGCCGTGGCTGAAGCCGGAGTTGAGTGAGATGTTGGGCATGTTGCCGGCCATCGCCGGCAGCTGCTGCAGCAGTTGCCCGAGCGTGTTCTGGCCGCTGTCCTCGATCCGCTGCCGGTCGATGGTGATCACCGGGCTGGCGGTTTCCGCATCGACGCGGCGGATGTGGCTGCCGGTCACGCTGACCCGTTCCAGCGTGGTCGCCGCCGGATCGGCGGCGGCGGCCTCCTGCGCCAGCGCGCACGGCGCCACCGCGGCGACCGCCAGTGCGCTGCAGATCGCCGCCGCCAGCGGACCTGGCCGCTGCACGCGGCGCCATGACGACGGGAAAAGCGGCGCAACGCGTTGGGACAAAGACGACATCGGAATCTCCTGGGCGGCGAGGCATGGCGATCGGCGAGGTCGGCGCCCATCCCCGGGCGGCCGTCCCCATCGCCAGTGGTCGGTGGCGGGTACGGAAAGGACGTCCGCGGGCGCGACGGCAGGTGGAGGGTCCCACCGCCGCGCCCGCGGCGACGCGTACGACGACGCGTTGCGTCCGGCTACTTCGTGCAGGAATCTCCCCCGGAGATTTCACTGCACGGCCACAATGTGCGCGTAGGGTGATGGCCCCGTCTTGTCGTATTTATCGGGAAAATGTGCGGAATATCGCACTGCGCGACAGGTTTCGGGACGTTTCCGACTTTTTCGCCACTCAGCCGTAGGCGGCCGAAATCGTCATCTGCCGCGCCGCGCCGGCCGGCACCTGAACGCGCTCGTTGCGCGGCCCGGACAAGGCCACCGCGCGCCCGTCGATCAGCACCTCGCGCAGCTGCATGCCGGCCGGCACGCGCAGGGTCAGCCAGGTCCGGGCCGGCGCCTGCGCCGGCAGGGTCAGCGTGCCGTCGATGCGCTTGCGCGCCGGGTCGGCGCGCAGCGCCAGCGACACCGCGCCCCACCGGGTCGGCGCGGCCTCGATTGCGATCGCCTCGCCGCTGCCCAGCCAGTCGCGCGGCAGCGCGCGCGCCAGGAACAGCTCCTCGCCAACGCTGTCCTCGAACACCAGCATCCAGCGCAGCAGCAGCGGGATGGTCATCTGCGCCGGGATGCAGAACAGCGGCATGCCGCCAGTGATGCCGCTGACCTCGCCCGCGGTCCAGCTGCCGCGCGTGTGCACGTGGTAGCGGTGCGCGTACAGGAACAGCAGGTATTCCTCGATCCGGTCCAGGCGCAGCAGTTGCTGCGCGTAGCCGTAGGAAATGAAACCGAGCAGGTCGCGCCCTTCCGGCGTGGGCGGGGCGATGTTGCCGACCACGCCCAGGCTGGTGCCGCCATGACCGCGCACGCAGTCGATGACCAGGTGCGCGAGGTCGTCGGGCAGCACGTCGGCCTGCAGCAG
The DNA here is from genome assembly GCF_025666195.1 of Xanthomonas sp. CFBP 8443. Taxonomy (NCBI): domain Bacteria; kingdom Pseudomonadati; phylum Pseudomonadota; class Gammaproteobacteria; order Lysobacterales; family Lysobacteraceae; genus Xanthomonas; species Xanthomonas sp. CFBP 8443. Next base: position 1,970,022 of record NZ_CP102592.1, on the reverse strand, counting down.
CTCGGCATAGACGCGGTGCGGCCAGCCCTGCTCGCTGGGTTTTTCCTGCTGCAGCGACTGGCGAAAGGTCAGCTTCACCCCCGGCAGCGGGCCGATGTAAGGCGGGGTCAGATCGCGGCGGATATTGCCGCGCAGGGTCTTGTGCAATTGCGCGGTGAGTTGCTGCGCGCGCCGCCGCCACTGCGCCGCGGTGCCTTGCGCGCCCGGACCGGCGATGGTGGTCCACACCGCGGCGATGTCCTGCCAGCCGCGGATCGCCAGCGCGCTGTTGGCGTAGTACGGCTTCCACCACAGGGTCGGGTCCGGGAACAGGCAGGCGTCGGATTCGTTCCAGCCATGGATCAGGCCATGCCCGGGCGCCTTCGCCGGCAGCTGCAGGCTGGCGTCGTGCAGTTCCAGCAGGATCTGCGCGGTCGCGGCGATCTTGCCGCGGTGCTTGCGCAGCAGCGCCGCATCGCCGGTGTAGCGCAGATAGCGCGCCAGCAGCGACAGGGTCAGGCCGAACTGGCCGGTCTCCGCGCCGCGCATGTTGACCATGCCGTCGTCCTGCACGAAGTCGCTGAAGTAGCCGTCCAGCACCGCCGCGGCCTGGGCGAAGCGGCCCCACTCCAGGTTCGCGTACAGCGAGCTGGTGAAGGTGTCCTGGAAGCCGTCGTATTCGTTGCCGTAGTAGTCGCGATCGACCGCGCCGTATTTCGGATAGGTGCCGCCGGGGCGCACCACCAGTTCGCGGGCGAAGGCGAAGCGCGCCATGTCGCTCCAGCTCGGGTCGGGCAGCCGCGCCTGCACGGTGTCGGCCAGCAGCCCCTGCCAGTAGCCGGCGAAGGCCAGCAGGCCGCGGTAGAAGTCCTCGGCGCTGCGCGGGCCGCGCCGCGGCGGGTAGTCGGGATAGCTGTAGCCGTACACCACCTTGGTCACCTTGCCGTGCTCGACCAGCGCGCTGCGGTGCCAGGTCTGCACGATGAAGCGATCGGTGGCCAGCACGTCGGCGAACAGCAGCACGTCGTAGTAGCGACCTTCGCCAGCCGGCACCACCTTGCGCACCGCCGGCATCCAGCCGCCGATCAGGCCCTCGTGGCGGCGCGCGACGAGGTCGGCCTTGCCCAGCTCGGGGAACGCGTGCAGCGCGCGATAGGCGCGGGTGCGCCCGTCCGGGTACACCGGCATGGTGTCGGCGCATTCGCGGGTACCGACGAAGGTGGTCCACGGCAGGCGGCCGTTGTAGTCCTTGGGATCCAGTTGCGAGGCCGGTGGCGGCGCCGCGTCGCGCACCTCGTCCGGGCGCGGATCGCCGTCGCGCAGCAGGCGGTCGGCGAGCAGGTCGGCTTCGGCCATCGCCACGTCGGCCAGTTTCATGCCGAAGTACGGCGCCTGCGCGCTGGGATAGACCGCTTCGGTGCGCTTGCCGAGCACCAGCGCGCCGCCCGGGCCGAGCAGGGTCAAGTCGCCGTCGGCGCTGCGCAGGTCTTCGTACACCTGCCATTGCGCGCCGGCCTCGACGAAGCGGCATTGCAGGGTGTGGCCGGCGAGCGCATCGGCGGCCAGCGGCTGCAGGCGCAGCGGCGCAGGCGCAGACGGCGCTGCCGGCACCGCGTTGGCGGCCGCAGCGACGCTGCCGGCGAGCGCTTCGACCCCGGCCACCGCGCCGACCGCCAGCCCCTGACGCAGGAAATCTCTCCGATCCATGTCCCGTCCCCGATGAGCAATAGCGCATCATCGTGCGCCGCAGGTGGCGCTACGTCTTGTGCGCTGTGGCGCGGATCGGTGCGGAAAATTGCATAGCTGGGGCGGGGCGGCGGCGACGGCACGAGGCTTCGCGCGTGCCATCGGAGGTTGTGCAAGACCGGCTGCATGAGGCTTTGCGCGTACCCTCGTCCCCATCGGGGCGCCTTCTCCCCGATGGCAAAAGGAACGGCCGGCTAGCCCCTCTCCCACCGGGAGAGGGGTTGGGGTGAGGGTCCGGCGCGAAGCGTCTCACGGAGTTGGGTGCACGAGGCTTTGCCCGTACCCTCATCCGCCCCTTCGGGGCACCTTCCCTCCGATGGCAAAAGGAACGGCCGGCTAGCCCCTCTCCCACCGGGAGAGGGGTTGGGGTGAGGGTACGGCGCGAAGCGTCTCACGGAGTTGGGTGCACGAGGCTTTGCCCTACCCTCATCCGCCCCTTCGGGGCACCTTCCCCCGAGAAGGGGGCCATGGTCCCGATGGAAGAAGGAGTGGCCGTGGCCTCAGGCCAGGACGTCCAGCAGGCTGCCGACCGTGTCGTCGGCCGCGCGCAGCACTCGCGCGTTGGCCTGGAATTCGTTGCGCGCGGACAGCCCGCCGACCATGTCGTCGACCAGGTCGCTGCCCTCGCCGCCCACCGCCTGCACCTGGCTGGTCACGCCGCCGCCGGGCGCTTCCTGGTTCACCGTCACCTGGCGCTGGAAGCCCTCGGTGGCGGCGTTGGCCACATTGTGCGCACGGGCCTGCAACCCGGACGCGGCGGCGCGCATGCCGGACAGGGCGATCGAGGACACCGAGGCGATGGAACTCATGCGCGTTTGCTCGTCGGGCGGCCGCGGTGCGGTCGCAAGGTCGGTAAGTTGCCACAGTCTCCCGCAGCGCGTCGTGGCCATTGCGCAGCGCTTGCGGCCGCAGCCGGTCGCGTCGCCGCTCGACAGGCGTACGTACCGGCCACCGCCACGAACGTGGCGGCCCTGCTCCAGGCGCAATGGTTGCCCGTTGTTGCCATCGGCACGATCGCCGACAACTTTACTGCGGGAACTGAAACCTGCGACCAGGGACACCTTCGACTGCCGTTTCCGACGCCGGCGCGTGCAGCAGGGCCAGCGCTGTGCGGATCGGCCGATGCCGGGATCCGCCTCTGCGAAGGCAGCGACGTTCCGTCACCGCCCGACCCCAGCGCTGCCTTCCTGGCTCAACCTGCGGCCAAGGCGCAGGCTTGACCGGGACCGCGGCGCCAAACGCTCGCCGCCGCTCCCTGTAGGAGCGGCTTCAGCCGCGACAGAGATTCCCCGACGCCGGGATCGTGCGACTCCGACGTCGCGGCCGAAGCCGCTCCTCAGGCGAGGCGACGAGTGCTTCAGTCACCGCGCCCGCCCGACGGCAGCGCATTCCAGCGCGGCGTCGGCGCATCCAGCAGATGCCGCACGAAGAAGTCGTACTGGCGCCGCTGCACGTAGTCGATCGGACCGCTGGAACGGCCCACCGAATGCTCGCCGCCGGGCACGTTCAACAGGTCGAAATCCTTGCCGGCCTTGATCAGCGCATCCACCACCTGCGCGGTCGAGGCGGGGTCGACGTTGCTGTCCTGCTCGCCGACGATCAGCAGCAGCTCGCCGCGCAGCTTCGTCGCGTTGTCCACGCCGGAGGCGGCGGCGTAGCTGGCATCCACCGGCCAGCCCATCCACTGCTCGTTCCAGCTGATCTTGTCCATGCGGTTGTCGTAGCAGCCGGCGAACGCCACGCCGACCTTGTAGAAGTCCGGATGCCGTTCCAGCGCGCCGAGCGTGCTCTGCCCGCCGGCCGAGGCGCCGTAGATGCCGACGCGGGAAATATCGTAGGACGGGTCCTGCGCGGCCAGCGCCTTGTGCCAGGCGATGCGGTCGGGGAAGCCGGAATCGCCGAGGTTCTTCCAGGCCACGTCGTGGAACGCCTTGGAACGGTTGGCGGTGCCCATGCCGTCGATCATCACCACGATGAAACCCAGGTCGGCCTGCGCCTGCATGCCGATCTGCTTGTCGCCGCCGGAGTGGTAGCCGAACGGCCAGAAGGTCTTGGGCACGAAGCTGTCGTGCGGGCCGGCGTAGATGTTCTCGATCACAGGGTACTTCTTGTGCGGATCGTAGTCGCGCGGGCGCACCACCATGCCCCAGATGTCGGTGCGGCCGTCGCGGCCCTTGGCGACGAACGTCTGCGGCGCGCGCCAGCCGGCGGCCTGCAGCTCGCCGATGTCGCCGCGTTCGACCACCTGCAGCAGCGCGCCGTCGATGGCATGCAGTTCCATCACCGGCGGCAGGTCCGGGCGCGAATAGGTGTCCACGTAGTGGCGGCCGTCGCCGGCGATGGCCACGTCGTGGTCGGCATCGGCCGTGCTCAACCGGGTCAGCCGGCCGCCGTCGAAATCCACCGCGAACAGTTGCCGGTAGTACGGATCCTTGCCCGCGTCCATGCCGCTGGCAGAGAACCAGATGCGCCGCTGCGCATCGTCCACGCGCAGCACCTCGCGCACGATCCAGTCGCCCTTGGTGATCTGGCGCTTGACCTTGCCGCTGGCACCGTCGAACAGGTACAGGTGGCGCCAGCCGTCGCGCTCGGAGATCCACAGGATCTCCGAGCCGAGCCCGTCCACGTCGTGGCGGAAGCTGCGGTCGGCGTAGACGAAGGTCTTGGCGTCCTCGCCCACCGCCACGTGCGCGCGGCCGCTCGCCGCGTCCACCGCGATCGCGCGCATGCGCTGGAAGCCGCGCTGCACGTAGTCGAAGACGAAGCTGCGGCCGTCCTTGCGCCACTGGATCGGCGACAGCTGGTAGGGATTGGCGAACAGCGCAGCGTCGATGTCGATGCGGCGCGCGCCGGCGCCGGTGGACATGCCGCCGAGGTCGAACAGCACCGGCCGCTCGACATCCACCGCGTCGCCAGGTTTTGGATACAACTGGGTACGCACGCGCGGCTGGCCGCCGCCCGGCGGCGCCGCCTCCACCCGCGTCACCCGCCGCGCGAATCCGGGCCGTACCCGGTACAGCGCCAGCCGCTGCGAATCCGGCGACCAGGCCAGCGTTTCCGGATCGTAGAACTCGTCGGCGCGGCCATCCTCGCTCAGGCGCAGCACGTGGCCGTCGGCGACGCTGCGCAGCACGATGTCGTGGCCGTCGGCGAACGCCTCCCAGCGCCCGTCAGGCGAACGCCGCGGCGTGTTGTCGGCGGCCACCGCCGGATCGCGGACCACCCCGAAGCCGCGCGGACGCGGCTGCGGACCGGCCTCGGCGCGCGCGCAGACATAATCGGCGAGCGTGCAGCGCCACGGCGCGTAGTCGATCTGGAACACGATCGCGGCATTGGCGCGGCCGGCGTCGGCCGCATAGTCGAAGCGGTCGAACGGCAGGCGCAACGCCGGGTAGTCGGTGCCTGCCGCCTCGCTCAGCCCGCGCGCCAGCCGCACCGCATCGAACGCCGGCTGCTTGCGCTGGCCGGCCACGTCCTCGAGCACGAAGGCGAAACCGCCGGGCACCGTCTTGCGGTAGTAGAACGCACCGTCGTCGCGCCACTGCGCCGGCCACGCGACGTTCTCGGTCAAGGTCATCCACGCTTCGCGCAGGCCGAGCGAGCGCTGGTAGTCGGCCGCGCTGGGCGCGGCCTGGGCCTGGCCGGCGAAGGACGCCGCGGCCAGCACGATCGATGTAAGGAGTCTGTTCATTACGTTCCGATATCCCCTGAATTCCGGCTCTTCTGTAGGAGCGGCTCTACGTGGCCTCGGGCCATCAGCCGCGACAGGATGCTGCAGAGCGCCTGTCGCGGCTGAAGCCGCTCCTACAAAAAAGCGAGCACAACCTATTCCCCGTCGTCCTCTTCCAGCGCCAGTTCGTCGCTGCGCAATCCGGTGCGCGCGCCCCAGTGGTAGCAGCCGAACGCGATCACCGCCACGCTCAGCGTGTCCCAGGGATGCGCGATCCAGCCGATGCCGCCGAAGGTGCCCAGGTAGGACACCAGCAACACCAGCACGAAGAAGCCGATCAGCCACAAGGCGCCGCGCACCTGCCGCCACAGCAGCGCGCGTGCGGACGCGCGCGGCAGCCGGTACAGCACGTACAGCGCGAACATCGCGATCTGCAGGCCGAGCAGCCACGACAAGGTTTTCCAGGTGGACCAGTACACGATCAGCGCGGCGACGATGAACGACAGCGGCCCGAGCAGCCCCATGCCACGCAGCAGGAACGGCCGCGGCAGCTCCGGCGCGCTGCGCCGCAGCGCGGCCACGGTGACCGGCGCCACCGCATAGCTCAGCACCAGCGCCGCCGACACCACCTGGATCAGCGTCTCCCACGACGGGAACGGCAGGGTCCAGAACACCGACATCGCCAGGCTCAGCCACAGCGCCGGGCGCGGAATGCCGGACTTGGCGTCCACCTTGGTCAGCACCGGCAGGAAGCCGCCGCTGCGCGCCCAGCCGTAGACCACGCGCGGGGTGGCGTTCATGTAGATGTTGCCGGTGCCGCTGGGCGAGATCATCGCGTCGCAGATCACCAGCGCCGCCAGCCAACCCAGGCCCAGCGCCAGCGCGATGTCGTGGTACGGCAGCGCGAACGCCTTGTCGATGCCGCCCCAGCCCTGGGCCAGATAGCTGCCCGGCACGCTGCCCAGGAACGCCAGCTGCAGCAGCACGTAGATGACCGTGGACAGCGCCACCGACAGGATCAGCGCGATCGGGATGTTGCGCTGCGGATCGCGCACCTCGCTGGCCACCGACACGATCGGGGTCAGCCCGAGGTAGGCGAAGATGATGCCGCCGGCCGAGATCGCCGCTTCCACCCCGGCCGCGCCGAACGGCGCGAAGCCCTGCACGTGCAGGTTCTGCGGATTGAAGTGCGCCATCAGCAGCACGATGATCAACACCGGCACCAGGAACTTGAACACGCTGACGATGTTGTTGGCGGTGGCGAAGGTCTTGACGCTGAAGTAGTTGAGCAGGAAGAACACCAGCAGCAGCGCGAACTGCAGCAGCCACCCGGCGATGCTGGGATGGCTGCTGCCGGCCTGGTTCAGCGAGGGAAACCAGGCCGCGGCGTACTGCCGAGCGGCCTCGACCTCGATCGCGATGAGGCTGGAAAACGCGATCAGGGTGATGAAGCCCATCAACCAGCCGAGCAGCGCGCCGTGCGAATACTCCGGGTAGCGCACCACGCCGCCGGCACGCGGCAGCGCCGCGCCCAGTTCGCAGTACACCAGGCCCAGCAGCAGCACCGCCACGCCGCCGGCGATCCACGACACGATGCCGGCCGGACCGGCGATGGCCGACACGTGGCTGGCCGAGAACAGCCAACCGGAACCGAAGATCGAACCGAGCCCGATGAAGGTCAGGTCGGTCAGGCTCAGACGCTTGTGGAACTTGCCTTGTGTGGCCATGGTGCCCCCGCTGGAAGTTGTAACCGGCTATTCCTAACTACTGTTCCCTTCTCCCTTCGGGAGAAGGTGCCCCGAAGGGGCGGATGAGGGTACGGGCGAAGCCTCGTGTCGTTTCGACTGCATGAGGCTTCGCGCCGTACCCTCACCCCAACCCCTCTCCCGAAGGGAGAGGGGCTCAAAGCGACGCGCCCAGGTGCTTCCTGCTCCAATTGCAAGCTTCCTCCCCCCCCTTTTCCCCCCGGGACCATGGCCCCCTTCTCGGGGGAAGGTGCCCCGAAGGGGCGGATGAGGGTCCGGGCGAGCCTCGTGTCGCTTCGACCGCATGAGGCTTCGCGCCGTACCCTCACCCCCGCTCCGCGCCCCGGCCCGCGCCAGCGGCGCGGGCTCCAGAGCACGCGCGCCGGTGGCGCGCAAGCTGTGCCCTGTCGCCCCGAGGGGAGAGGGGTTTTGGGTATGCCTATTGCTTTGGCGCCTCCTGCGCCCAAGGCGATTTCCCACCCTCTGCGATGAAACGGTCGATGCGCTGCTCCAGCACCGGCAGCGGCACCGAGCCGGTTTCCAGGATCGCGTCGTGGAAGGCGCGGATGTCGAACTTTTCGCCGAGCGCGGCTTCGGCCTTGCGCCGCAGCTCGATGATCTTCAGCTCGCCCAGGTAGTACGACAGCGCCTGTCCCGGCCAGGCGATGTAGCGGTCGACCTCGGTGGTGACTTCGTGTTCGCTCAGCGCGGTGTTGTCGCGCAGGTAGGCCTGCGCCTGTTCGCGGGTCCAGCCTTTGTGGTGGATGCCGGTGTCGATCACCAGCCGACAGGCGCGCCACATCTGGTAGGTCAGGTAGCCGAAGCGGTCGTACGCGGTGTCGTACATCCCCATCTCCCGCCCAAGGTATTCCGAGTACAGCGCCCAGCCTTCGCCGTAAGCGGAGATGTAGCCGTAACGGCGGAAGTCCGGCAGGCCCTGCTGTTCGGCCGCCAGCGGCATCTGCAGCGCGTGGCCGGGCGAGGATTCGTGCAGGGTCAGCGCGGTCAGGTTGTACAGCGGCCGCGACGGCAGGTCGTAGGTGTTGACCAGGTAGATGCCCGGGCCGCCGCGGCCGCCGGTGTAGAACGGCGCCAGGTCCGGCGGCACCGGCTCGATCGCGAAGCGCTGCCGCGGCAGCCGGCCGATGTAGTCGCCGACCTTGGCGTCCACGCGCTTGGAGATCCACGCCGCCTGCTTGAGCAACTCCTCCGGCGTCTTCGGATAGAACTGCGGGTCGGTGCGCAGGAATTTCAGGAACGCCGGGAAGGTCGCCTGCCCCGGCGGCGCGACGAAGCCGCTGGCGGCGATGGTCTGGTCCATGTCCTTGCGCAGCTTGGCCACTTCGCGCAGCCCGATCTGGTGGATCTGCTCGGGCGACAGGTCCAGCGTGGTGAACTCGCGGATCTGCGCGCGGTAATAGTCCTTGCCGTCCGGCAACGCCTCGCCGGCGAGCGTGTTGCGCGCCTTGGGCTGGTATTCCTCGCGCATGAAGCGCAGCAGGTCGGTGTAGGCCGGCACCACGCTGTGCGCGATCGCGTCCAGCGCCTGTTGCCGTAGTTGCGCCTGCACCTCGGCCGGGATGCTGGCCGGCATCTTCTTGAACGGGGTGTAGAACAGGTTGGCCTCGCCGCTGGCCGAGGCCACGTCGGCGATCGACTGGTCGCGGCCGGCCAACGTCACCTTCGGCTGGCTGAAACCGCGCGCCAGGCCGGCGCGCATGTTGACGATCTGCTCGTCGAAGTAGCGCGGGATGTCGGCCAGCACCTTCAGGTAGCGCTGGTAGTCGTCGCGGGTGCGCAGCGTGGCGCGGGCGCTGAAGCCGAGGTTGCTCCAGAACGCGGTGTCGCTGTTGAACGGCATCTCCCAGGCGCGGAAGCGCTGCTGGTCCAGGAACACCGCGATCTGCTGGCGGTAGACCTGGTAGTTCACCTGGTCCTGCGCCGACAGCTGCGCCGGCGCGATCGCATCCAGCTCGCGCAGCACCTGCTGCCAATACGCGGTGCGCTGGTTCTGCGTGGCCAGGTCGACCTTGGGCAGATGGTCGGCCGCGGCGCCCTGGCTGTCCTCGTCGTCGGCGCCGGCGGACTGCTCCTGGCGCCATTTCCACTCGCGCAGGTACAACGCCTTGAAGCGCGCGCCGGCGTCGCTGGTGGTCGCTGCGGCGGCCTGCGCGGGTTCGGCCGCAGTGGCGGCGCCCTGCCCCGCAAGCGTGCAGACGATCGCCAGCAGCAGCGGCGCGCGAAGTCGGGAACTCAGGCTCATCGGGGTTTCTCCGGGGTGGCGACCGCAGCGGCCTTGGCCTGCGCGATCCACGCGTCGATGCGCGCATCCAGCAGGTCCAGCGGCATCGCGCCGCCGCCGAGGATCTGGTCGTGGAAGGCGCGGATGTCGAAACCCGCGCCGAGTTCGCGCTTGGCCTTCTCGCGCAGCGCCAGGATGTCCAGCTCGCCGAGCTTGTAGCCCAGTGCCTGGCCCGGCCAGGCGATGTAGCGGTCGGTCTCGGCCTGGATGCTGGGTTCGTCATCGGACGGATGCGCGTGGAAGAAGTCGATCATCTGCTGCCGGGTCCAGCGCTTGTAGTGCACGCCGGTGTCCAGCACCAGCCGGTTGGCGCGCAGCAGCTCGCCGGCCAGGCGGCCGTAGTCGCTGTACGGATCCTTGTAGAACCCCACGTCCTTGCCCAGGCGTTCGGCATACAGTGCCCAGCCTTCGACGTAGGCGTTGTAGCCGGACTGCTGGCGGAACGGCGGCAGCGGCAGGGTCTGCGCGAGCGAGATCTGCAGGTGATGGCCGGGCACGCCTTCGTGATACGCGGTGGCCTCGATGTTGACCAGGGTACGCTGCGCGTAGTCGCTGGTGTTGACCATCACCAGCGCCGGCTTGCTGCCCTGCGCGTCGCTCTGCCAGTACTCCGCGCCCGGCGCGGTGCTGCGGAACTCAGCCATCGCGCGCACTTCCAGCGGCGTCTTCGGCAAGGTGCCGAACAGCTTGGGCAGCTGCGGCTGCATCTGTGCGATGTCGTCGCGGTAGCGCTGCAGGATCTGCTCGCGCGAACTGGCGAAGAACCTGCGGTCGCGCGCCACCGCCTCGCGCAGCGCGGCCAGGTCGGCATAGCCGAGCTGTTTGGCGATGGCGCTCATCTCGCCTTCGATGCGCGCCACTTCGGCCAGGCCGATCTGGTGGATCTGCTCGGGCGACTTGTCGGTGGTGGTCTGGGTATGGATCGCGTAGCGGTAGCGGCGCTCGCCATCGGGCAGCGACCACAGCCCTTCGTGGGCGCGGCCCTGCGGCGCGTATTCGTCGGCGACGAAATCGGCCAGCTTGGCGTAGGCCGGGCGCACCTGCTGGTCGATCGCCGCGAGCATCGCCGCACGCAGGCGCGCGCGCTCGGCCGCCGGCACCGCGTCGGGGAATGTCTGCAGCGGCAGCGCGAACGGGCTGTCGGCCCCGGCCGGCGCGGCGATCTCGCGCACCTGCGCCGGAATGCGCTCTAGCAGGTATTTGGGCTGCACCAGCCCGTCCTTGGCGCCGGCGCGCGACAGCGCCACCACCTGGTCGAGCAGGGCCGGGATCGCCTGCAGGCGCTTGATGTAGTCCTCGTAGTCCTTGACGCTGGCGAACGGGAACGCCTGCGCATAGCCCGGCAACGCCAGTTGGATGCCGCCGACCGGCTCCAGCGGCATCGCATCGTTGTTCAGCGCGATCGCCTCCAGCCGGTCGCGCAACTGGCGCAGCATCATCTGCAGGCTCAGCTGGTCCTGCGCCGACAGCGCCGTCGCATCCACCGCCTCGAAGCGCTTCAGGAACTCGGCGGTAGCCTGCCGCTCGGCCTGCAGCGCCGCCGGCGAATAATCGCTCCAGCGGTCGTTGTAGCGCGTGTCGCCGATGATGCTGGCGAACTCCGGATGGTGTTCGAGCTGGTACTGCCACTGCGCGTCGAGCAAGGCGGCGAAGGCCTGGTCGGGCTTCTGCGCCGGCGTGGCCGCCGCGGTTGCCGGCTGCGGTACTGCCGACGGCGTGGCCGGCTGGCAGGCGGCCAGCAACGCCGCGGCCAGCGCGCCGGGGACGAACAGGCGGACGCATCTCATCGGCGGACTCCGGCAAACAGATGGAACGCGGGCGGCGGCACGCGCGATTGGCGCAAGGCGCTGGCGGCCGCCGCGCGCATCAGGCGAACGGCCGGTCGATCGCCGGCGACGGCGGCGTGAACCACTGCGCGCCGTGTTCGGTGACGTAGAAATGGTCTTCCAGGCGCACGCCGAACTCGCCCGGCACCACGATCATCGGCTCGTTGCTGCAGCACATGCCCGGCGCCAGCGCCAGCGCATTGCCGCGCACCAGGTACGGCGCCTCGTGGATGCTCATGCCGCAGCCGTGGCCGGTGCGATGCGGCAGCCCCGGCAAGCGATAGTCGGGCCCAAGGCCCGCGGCCTGCAGCACCTCGCGCGCCGCCTGGTCCACTGATGCGCAGCTCACGCCCGGGCGCACCGCGGCGAACGCGGCCGCCTGCGCATCGTGCTCCAGCTGCCAGATGCGCCGCTGCTTCTCGCTCGGCTCGCCGAAGATGTAGGTGCGGGTGATGTCGGAGTGGTAGCCGTGCACGGTGCAGCCGGTATCGATCAGCACCAGTTCGCCCGGACGCAGCGCCTGCACCCCGGGGATGCCGTGCGGATAGGCGGTCGCATGGCCGAACTGCACGATGCAGAAGGTGGAGCCGTTGTCGGCGCCGAGCGCGCGGTGCGCCTGGTCGATGAAGCGCACCAGTTCGGCGGTGGTGATGCCTTCGTGGACCAGTCCCGCGGCCAGGCGTTGCACCTGCAGGGTCATGTCGCAGGCCTGCTGCATCAGCGCCAGTTCCGCCGCCGACTTGCGCATGCGGCAGCCGTCCACGATCGGCGCCGCATCGCGGATCGCGACCCGGTCCAGCACCGCGCTCAACCCGCTGTGCACCGCGAAGGCGATGCCCGGATCCAACGCCAGCGCCTGCGCGCCGAGTTCGCTCAGCGCCTCGGCGACCAGCCCGTGCGGGTCCTCGTGTTCTTCCCACAGCCGCTTGCGCACCGGGATGCGCAGCACCGCGTCCAGCGAGCCTTCCTCGAACGCCGGGCAGATCAGCAGCGGATCGCCCTCGGCAGTCAGCAGCATCGCCACCAGGCGCTCGCTGGCGCCCCATGGCACGCCGGTGAAATAGCGCAGCGAGGCGCCGGCGCCGATCAGCAGCGCGTCGGCGCCGTGCGCGCGCAACAACGTGCGCGCCTGCGCCAGCCGCTGCTGGTATTCCTGCGGCTGGATCGGCGGCGCCGGCGTCGGCCACGGCGCCAGCTGCGCCTGCGCCATGGCCAGGCTCAGCCCGCCGATCTGCGCCGCGCTCATGTCGCCTGCCCCACGTCGGCAGCGCTCCACTGGCCGTCGATCAGCCGCTGCACGCCGCCAGGATTGCGGTCGCGCAGCAGTGCCGGCAGCAGCGCATCGGGCAGGCCGTCGTAGCTGTGCAGCGCGGCGAAGCGGCGGATCGCGGCCGGCATGCCGACCGCGGTGAAGCCGGGATGGCCGGTGCTCGGGTACGGCCCGCCGTGGTTCATCGCCGCGCTGACCGCCACGCCGGTCGGCATCTTGTTGCAGATCAGGCGCCCCACCCGCGGCCGCAACGCCGCGGCCACCGCGGCGAATAGCACGTCGTCGCTGCCGTCGGCGGCACGGTACACGGTGCCGGTGAGGTTGCCCTCCAGGCTGTGCGCCAGTGCGGTCATTTCCGCCAGGCCGGCGACACGCACCACCAGGCTGACCGGGCCGAACGCCTCGGTCTGCAGCGCCTCGGGCTGTTGCAGGAAGGCCTGCGCCGAGACCTGCAGCAGGGTCGGCGCATGCCGATAGCCCGGCGCCGCTGCCGCGTCGCCGCCGGCCAGCAGCGCAGCACCGGCGTCGCGCAGCGTGGCCACGCCGCGTTGCAGGTGCTCGAGCACGCCGCGCGAGAACAGCAGGCTCGGCGCGGCGCCGGCGAAGTGCGCCGCGGCTGCGGCGACGAACGCATCGCCGGCCTCGCCCTCGGGCACCACCAGGATGCCGGGATTGGTGCAGAACTGGCCGCTGCCCATCGTGCACGAGGAGAAGAACTCCTGCGCCAGCGCCGTGCCGCGCTCGGCCAGCACGCCCGGCAGCAGGAACACCGGATTGACGCTGGACAGCTCGACGTAGGCCAGCACGCCGGCGCGGTCGGCCGCGGCCTTCAGCGCCAGCCCGCCGGCACGGCTGCCGGTGAAGCCGATCGCGCCCAGCCGCGGATCGCCGGCCAGTTCCAGGCCCAGCGCGTTGTCGAAGTGGTACAGCAGCTGCACCGCCGCGGCTGGCAGGCCGTTGTCCAGCAGTGCCTGGTGCGCGAGCTGCGCCAGGCGCTGGCTGGTGGCCGGGTGCGAGGGATGCGCCTTGGCGATGACCGGATTGCGCGCGGCGATCGCCGAGGCGAAATCGCTGCCGGCCACCGCATTGAACGCGAACGGGAAGTTGTTCGGGCCGAACACCAATACCGGCTTGTGCAGCGGCCCCAGCTGCGCGCGCAGCCCGGCCGCGGTGTCGATCACCGGCTGCGTCCAGCTATGGCTGCGCACCGCCTGCGCGGCCTGGCGCAACTGGCCGCTGGCGCGCGGCAGTTCCACCTTGGCCAGGCGCGGCTCGACCGGCAGGCCGGTCTCGGCATGCGCCAGCGCGACCAACTGCTCGACGTCGGCCTCGATCGCCGCGGCGTAGGCGTCGAGGAAGCCGGCGATGCGCTCGGGCGACGCCGCGGCCAGCGCGTCGGCGACCAGCACCGCCGCGCTCAGCGCCGCTTCCAGGTCGGCGGCGCCGCTGACCGGGAACTCCGGGCCGAATGCGTTCCCGTCGCGCGGGTCCTCGGCGCGGAAGCTGCCGCGCAGTTCCAGCGAGGGCTGCCAGTGGCCGGCGAGCAACAGCGGCTGCATGCTCATCTCAGAGCCCGGGGTGGGTGGCGATGGCGTGGTCGATCACCTTCAGCGCCGCTTCGCGCTCGGCGCCGTCGACGACCAGGCGCGGTGCGCGCACGCGCTCGCTGCCCAGGCCGACCTTCTCCTGCACCAGCTTGATCAGCTGCACGAACTTGGGCACGGTGTCCAGGCGCAGCAGCGGCAGGAACCAGTCGTACAGCGCCTTGGCCGCCGGATAGCCGCCGTCGCGGGCCAGCTCGAACAGCTTCACCGACTCCTTCGGATACGCGTTGACCAGGCCGGCGATCCAGCCCTTGGCGCCCATGCTGAGGCCTTCGACGATCGCATCGTCCATGCCCACCAGCAGCACCAGGCGGTCGTTGAGCAGCTCGCCCAGCGCGGCGAAGCGGCGCACGTCGCCGGAGGATTCCTTGACCGCCTGCAGGTTCGGGAATTCGGCGGCCAGCTCGGCGATCTGCGCCGGGCTGAAATCGGTCTTGTAGGCCACCGGGTTGTTGTACAGGATCACCGGCAGGTCGGTGGCGGCGATCACCGCACGCGCATGCGCGCCCATCTCGCGCCAGTCGGTGGAGTACACGTACGGCGGCAGCACCATGATCCCGCCGCAGCCGACCTGCTTGGCGGCCTGCGCCAGGCGCACGGCCTCGTCGGTGGACAGCGCGGCGATGCCCGGCACCACCGGGATGCGGCCGTCCAGCGCCTGCACCAGGGTCTTCAGGACCGCGACCTTGTCGTCGAAGCTGAGCGTGGCCGCTTCGCCGAGCGAACCCAGCGGCACGATCGCGGTGCAGCCGGCGTCGACCATGACCTGCGCATGCTTGGCCAGGAACGCGTGGTCGATGCTGCCGTCGGCATTGAACGGAGTGGTGATGGCCGGCAGCACGCCGTACCAGAAGGAAGCCTTGCTCATGGGATTACACCTTGTCGAGGGTTGGGAAGGAGTGGTCGGGAGGGGAAGCGCTGGGCAGGCAATCGGCCAGCGCGGCCAGCCGCACCGGGAACAGCGGCGGCCGGCGGCCGTCGTCGGAGAAATCGTCGCGCCGCGGCGCCAGCCCCAGCTCGGTCAGCGCGCTGCCGCAGATGCGGCCCTGGCAGGCGCCCATGCCGCAACGCGTGGCCAGCTTGGCGTCGCGCAGATCGTCGTAGCCGCGCAGCGCCGACAGCGGCACGTCCTCGCAGCGGCACACCAGCGTGTCCGGCGCGGCCAGCGCGTGGATACGCGGGTCCAGCGCGAAGTGGCGCTGCAGCAAGGTGGCGAACGCGCGCGCGCGCCGCCGTTGCGGGTGCAGTGCCTGCGCGGCGGCGCCCTGCCCGGCCGCCAGGTGCCCGGCGATGGCGCCTTCGACCCGCGCGCAGTCGCGGCCGCCGATGCCCAGCGCTTCGCCGGCCGCGTACACGCCCTCGACGCTGGTGCGCAGTTGCGCGTCCACCGCCACGCACGGATGCGCGCCGCTGTGCGCCAGGCGGCAGCCGAGCAGCTGCGCCAGCTCCACGTTCGGCACCAGGCCGTAGCCCACCGCCAGCTGGTCGCAGTCGATGCGGCGGCGGCCGCGCGGGCCGTCGATCTCCACCGACTGCAGTTGGCCCTCGCCGTGCGCGGCCAGCACCACGCTGCCGCTGTGGTAGCCGACGCCGGCCAGTTGCGCGCGCAGCGCCAGCGCCTGCAGCGCCTTGTCCGGCCAGCGCCACGGCAACTGCGCGGCGAAGCCGGCCAGCGCGCGCAGCGGCGCCTGTTCGACGATGCCCAACACCTGCGCGCCGTGCCGGCGCAGCGTCGCCGCGCTGGCCAGCAACAGCGGACCGCTGCCGGCGACCAGCACGCGCTTGCCGGCCAGCGGCCAGCCCTGCTTGGCCAGCGCCTGCGCGCCGCCGGCGCCGGTGACGCCGGGCAAGGTCCAGCCCGGGAACGGCAGCAGCAGTTCGCGCGCACCGGTGGCCAGCACCAGCGCGTCGTAGCCGATCCAGCGCGCGCCCTGCGGGCCATCGGCCAGCAGTTGCCGGTCCTGCGCCATCAGCAACTGGGTCTGCGACAGGAATTCGATCTTGCTCGCCGCCAGCTGCGCCAGCACGCGCGCGGCCAGCCGCGGCGGCGCGTGGGCGACGTCGTGGCGCCAGATCTGGCCGCCGGCGCGCGCCTGCAGGTCGACCAGCGCCACGCGCCGGCCGTGCCCGGCCGCGGCCAACGCCGCCGCCAGGCCGGCCGGACCGGCGCCGGCCACGACCACGTCGTAATGCAGCGCGCGCGGCTCAGCCATCGGTCCACACCTGCATGCCGTCGCGCGCCGGGGTGATGCAGGCGCGCAACTGGCCGACGCCGTCGATGCGCACCCGGCATTCGCTGCACACGCCCATGCCGCACAGCGGCGCGCGCGGCTGGCCGCTGCGCGAGCGGCGGAAATGCACCGCGACCTGCGCCACCGCCGCAGCCACGCTGCTGCCGGCCAGCACTTCCAGGGCCTGGCCGTTGACCTGCAGGCGCAGCATCGGCGCGCTCACGACAGCGCCCGCGCCGGCGCGAACGGCGCCGGGTCCAGTGCGGGAGGTCGCTGCAGCAGCAGATCCAGCAGCAGCCGTGCGCTGCCCAGCGCGGTGGTCACGCCCAGGCCTTCGTGGCCGGCGGCGACCCACACGCCGTTGCGCTGCGGCACCGCGCCCAGGTACGGACGGCCGTCCGGCGTGGCCGGACGCAGTCCGGTCCAGACCCGGATCGCCTGCAACTGGCGCAGCCCGGGCAGGAACGCGAACGCGCGCTCGAGCATGCGCTGCAGCATCGGCATCGACACGCCGCGGTCGCTGGCGTCGAATTCGCGCGAGGAGCCGATCAGGATCTGTCCGGTCGGCCGCGGCTGCACGTTGAACGCCACGCTGCTGCCGTCGCTGCCGTGCGCGCTGTCGGCATAGCCCAGCTCCAGCAACTGATGGCCGACGAAGCCGGGATAGCGGTCGGTGATCACCAACTGGCCCTTGCGCGCCCGCATCGGCAGTTCCGGCAGCAGCTCCGGTAGCGCGCAGCCGGTGGCGACCAGCACCGGCCCGCTCAGGCGGCTGCCGTCGTCCAGGCGCAGCCCGTCGGCGGCCAGCGCCAGCGCGCGGCGCCCGGCGAAAAGCTGCGCACCGGCGGCGAGCGCGCGGCCGACCAGGTGCCGCGCCATCCGCGGCGGATACACCACCGCCTCGGCGGCCACGCGCATGCCGCCGGCCAGGCCCGGCACCAATGCCGGCTCCAACTGGTACAGCGCCTCGGCGCCGATCGCCTCGGCGCGCACGCCGGCGGCGGCCAGGCGCTGGATCTTGGCCGGGATCGCCTCCAGCTCGCGCGCCTGCCGCGCCACCCACAGCGTGCCGCAGCGGCTGTACTCGGCCTCCGGCAGCTGCGCGAATTGTTCCCACAGGCGCAGCGAATACGCCGACAGCGCCAGTTCCGCCGGGTCATCGTCCATCGCCACCAGATGGCCCATCGCCGCGGCGGTGGAGCCGCCGCCGATGCTGCCCGACTCGACGATCGCCACCCGCAGGCCAGCGGCCGCGGCCGCATCGGCGCAGGCTGCGCCGACGATGCCGGCGCCGACGACGATCAGGTCGAAGCCGCTCATTCGGCGCCGATGCCCCAGGCGAACGGATCCTGCGGATCGATCAGCAGCTGCGCGCGCGCGGTGAGGTGGGCCTGCCCGGTGATCCGCGGCAGCACGCCGCGGGTGCCCGGCACGTAGCTGGCTTCGAACAGGCTGCCGAGGATGCCCTGCTGGCGCCACACCTGGCCGGCGGCCAGCTTGCCGTCGGCGGCCAGGCACGCCAGCTTGGCGCTGGTGCCGGTGCCGCACGGCGAGCGGTCGTAGGCCAGCCCCGGGCACAGCACGAAGTTGCGCGCATCGGCGCTGGCGTCCGGCGCCGGACCGTTGATCTCGATATGGTCGATCTCGCCGTCGTCGGCGCCGCGGATGCCGGCCGCCTCCAGCGCCAGCCGCAGCGCCTCGGTGTAGGCGGTCAGCGCGCGCTGGTTGCGCAGTTCCAGCGCGCACGGGGTCTGTTCGGTGATGAAGAACCAGTTGCCGCCCCAGGCCACATCGCCGCGCACGCGGCCGTAGCCGGGCACCTGCACTTCGATGCCGCTGGCGTGGCGGTAGCTCTCCACGTTGTCCACCGACACCCGTCCGTCGCCGTGCAGTTCCACCCCGACCGTGCCCACCGGCGTCTCCAGGCGATGCGTACCCGGCGCCAGCCGGCCCATGTCGGCCAGCGTGCGCACCAGGCCGATGGTGCCGTGGCCGCACATGCCCAGGTAACCGACGTTGTTGAAGAAGATCACCGCGGCGCAGGCGTCGGCGGCGATCGGCGGCAGCAGCAGCGCGCCGACCATCGTGTCCGAGCCGCGCGGCTCGCAGGCGATGGCGCTGCGCCAGCGATCGAAACGATCGCGGAACAGATCGCGCCGTTGCGCGAGCGGGCCGGTGCCCAGGTCGGGAAAGCCGGCGACGACGACACGGGTCGGTTCGCCGCCGGTATGCGAGTCGATCACATCGAGTGTATGCATAGGCCCATGCTCACATTCCGGGCTGCCGCGGGCTAGCAGCGTTTGCCTGTCATAAATGCGGAAGTTCGCACAACCCCAATCGCCCGGGGCGCCCCACATAGGCTAGGATCGACCTACAGGGGTACGCCGCGGCGTACCTGTCGCAACAGCCTACAACCGCCCGGTGAATGCAGATGGAGACGATGATTTCGGCGCTGGAAATGCAGACGCTGTTCGATGCGTTGCCGGACGTGGTGTTCTTCGTCAAGGACCGCGACGGCCGCTACACCCACGTCAATCTGACCCTGGTGCGGCGCCTGGGCAAGAAATACCGCACCGACCTGATCGGCAAATCGGCGCTGGAAGTGTTCCCGCTGCCGCTGGGCGGCAGCTACCTGATGCAGGACCGGCGCGTGCTGTGCGGGGAGATGATCGAGAACCAGCTGGAAGTGCACCTGTTCCCGAACCGCACCCCCGGCTGGTGCCTGACCTTCAAGCGCCCGCTGTGCGAGCACAACGAGGTGATCGGCGTGGTCGGCATCTCCCGCGACCTGGGCCAGCCCGACAGCCGCCACTCCGCCTACGAACGCATCAGCCGCGCGATGGAGCACATGCAGATCCACTACGGCGACAACCTGCGCGTGCAGACCCTGGCCGACCTGGCGGAACTGTCGGTGGCGCAGCTGGAGCGGCACTTCCGCCGCGTGTTCCAGCTGACCCCGCAGCAACTGCTGACCAAGATGCGGATCGAAGCGGCGATGCGCCTGCTGCACGGCGAGGACAGCATCGCCAGCATCGGCCAGGCCTGCGGCTTCGCCGACCAGAGCGCGTTCGCGCGCCAGTTCAAGGCCACGGTGGGGATGACGCCGCGGGACTACCGGTCGATGAAGGGGAAGCTCTGAGGGGCTGGGATTGGGGATTGGGGATTGGGGATTCGTAAAAGCGGCGTTCCCGCAACTCCGCAATGCAGCGCCCCTTGCGAATCTCCAATCTCGAATCCCGGCCCCACAAGGGCCTAACAGGCGCAAGTGGTAGCATTCATGGTTTAAGGTCCACGCGTTACCCATGGTCAGCCTATTCCGCCGCAACAAGCCCCAGGACAACGCTGGCGACAGCCGCAGCACCCAGCGCTACAGCATCGAGGAACTGGCCGCCGCCTTCCCCAAGTCGGCCGGCGAAGCCGCAACTGAAGCCGCAACGCCGGCACCGGCTGCTCCTGCTGCGCCCGCGGCCGAAGCCGCCCCGGCATCGCCGCCGCCCGAGGTCGCCGCGCCCGCCGCCCTGCGCGATGCGCCCACGGCCGCGCCCGATCCCATTCCCGCGCCTGGCCACGTCGCGCTCCCGCCGCAGGCGCCCACGCCGCCGCCCGAGACGCGCGTGCCGGCGCCAATGGCGGCCCCGGCCCCGGCTGCGGCGGCGCCGCTTGCCGATCCGGCCGCGGCCTTCGCGGCGGCCTTCGACGTGCGCGCCGACGCGCCGCCCGCCGCCGCGGCCGGCAAGTCCGGTTGGCGCGAACGCCTGCGCAACAGCACCATCGCGCGCAGCTTCGGCGGCCTGTTCTCGCGCAATCCCAAGCTCGACGACGACCTGCTCGACGAGATCGAGACCGCGCTGATCAGCGCCGACGTCGGCGTGCCGGCGACCACGGCGCTGATCGAGAACCTGCGCAAGCGCATGAAGGCGCGCGAATTCGTCGACGCCCAGGCGCTGCTGCGCGCGCTGCGCGCCGACCTGATCGCGATCCTGCAGCCGGTCGCCAGGCCGCTGCAGATCGACCGCAGCGCCAAGCCCTTCGTGGTGCTCACCGTCGGCGTCAACGGCGTCGGCAAGACCACCACCATCGGCAAGCTGGCTAAGCGCTTCAAGGACGAGGGCCACAGCCTGATGCTGGCCGCCGGCGACACCTTCCGCGCCGCCGCGGTGGCGCAGCTGCAGGCCTGGGGCGACCGCAACGGCGTGACCGTGATCGCGCAGGGCCAGAACGCCGACGCCGCCTCGGTCGCGTTCGATGCGCTGCAGGCCGGCAAGGCGCGCGGCACCGAGGTGCTGATCGCCGACACCGCCGGGCGCCTGCACACCCAGACCGGGCTGATGAACGAGCTGGGCAAGATCCGCCGCGTGCTCGGCAAGATCGACCCGGCCGCGCCGCACGAAGTGCTGATGGTGATCGACGGCACTACCGGCCAGAACGCGCTGTCGCAGCTGCGCCAGTTCCACGCCGCGGTCGGCGTCACCGGGCTGGTGGTGACCAAGCTCGACGGCACTGCCAAGGGCGGCGTGGTGTTCGCGCTGGCGCGCGAGTTCGGCATCCCGATCCGTTTCGCCGGCATCGGCGAGCGCCCGGAAGACCTGCGCGTGTTCGACGCCGAAGCCTTCGTCGACGCGCTGCTGCCGGAAGCGCTCGGCGCCTGACCTAAAGCCCCTCTCCCACCGGGAGAGGGGTTGGGGTGAGGGTACGGCAAAGTCCGCTGGCGCAGGCACTTGCGCTGCCCGAACCGCACAGGCTTCGCCCGTACCCTCATCCGCCCCTGCGGGGCACCTTCTCCCGATGGGAGAAGGAACGACTCGATGCCAGCATGAGCCAGCCCCCAGACACCTTCGCCCCCCGCCTGCTCGCCTGGTTCGACCGCTCCGGCCGTCACGACCTGCCCTGGCAGCACCCGCGCAGTCCCTACCGGGTATGGCTGTCGGAGATCATGCTGCAGCAGACCCAGGTCGCGGTGGTGATCCCGTATTTCCTGCGCTTCTTGCAGCACTTCCCGAGCCTGCCCGACCTGGCCGCGGCCGGTACCGATGCGGTGATGGCGCAGTGGGCCGGGCTGGGCTACTACGCCCGCGCGCGCAACCTGCACGCCGCCGCCAAGCGCTGCGTGGAGCTGCACGGCGGCGAGCTGCCGCGCGATTTCGACGCGCTGCACGCGCTGCCCGGCATCGGCCGCAGCACCGCCGGCGCCATCCTGAGCCAGGCCTGGAACGACCGCTTCCCGATCCTGGACGGCAACGTCAAGCGCGTGCTGACCCGCTACCACGGCATTGCCGGCTATCCGGGCCTGCCGGCGGTGGAGAAGCCGCTGTGGGCGATCGCGCAGGCGCACGTGGCCGTGGTCGCCGACGGGCGCATGGCCGACTACACCCAGGCGCAGATGGATTTCGGCGCCACCCTGTGCACCCGCGCCAACCCGGCCTGCGTGCTGTGTCCGCTGCAGGACGACTGCGTGGCGCGCCGCGACGGCCTGGTCGAGGCGCTGCCCACGCCCAAGCCGGGCAAGACCCTGCCCGAGCGCGAGGCGCTGGCGCTGCTGCTGGAGAACGCCGCCGGCGAACTGCTGCTGCAGCGGCGTCCGCCGAGCGGCATCTGGGCCTCGCTGTGGACGCTGCCGCAGGCGGACAGCGAGACCGAACTGCGCGCCTGGCTCGAGCGCGAGACCCGCGGCCGCGCCTTCGACGACGCCGAGCCGATGCCGCCCATCGTCCACACCTTCAGCCACTATCGCCTGCACCTGCAGCCGCTGCGCCTGCGCAAGGTCGCCTTGCGCGACGCAGTGCGCGACAATGACGACCTGCGCTGGGTCGCGCGCGCCGACTTGTCCGCGCTCGGCCTGCCCGCGCCGATCCGCAAACTGCTCGACGGCCTCTGATCGTCGCCCGCCGCGCCACCAGGAACCGCCATGTCCCGCACCGTCTTCTGCCAGTACCAGCAACGCGACGCCGAAGGCCTCGACTACGTGCCGTATCCCGGCGAACTCGGCCAGCGCGTGTTCGCGCAGATCGGCAAGGCCGGCTGGCAGGCATGGCTGGCGCACCAGACCATGCTGATCAACGAGAACCGCTTGTCGCCGCGCGACCCCAAGCACCGCGCGTTTCTGGAGACGGAACTGGAGAAATTCCTGTTCCAGGGCGGCGCCGCCAAGCCCGAAGGCTACGTGGAACCCGAACAGGAATCCTGAGCCGTGTGCGCCGCGGCGCGCACGATGCCTGGCGCCGGCGCTATTCGTCCGGCGCGTTCTCGTCGGCCGCCTTCTCGTCCGGCGCCTGCTCCGCGCGCGCCTGCATCTTCGCCTCGCGCAACTCCTTCTCCGACATCCGCAGCGCCTTCACATCGAGCGGACGGACGCTCTGGATGCGGCACGGCAGCCGGATCGTGCGCGAGGAACCGCCGAACACGATGACGTCGTCGAACCGCGCCGAAACCCGGCTGCCGAAATGGGTGATGGCGATCGACGGAGCGAAATCCAGATCCATGCAGCGGCCGCTGAGCTCCAGCAGATAGGCCTGGTTCGGGCGCGTCCACACCGCCAGCGCGCTGTCGCCCAGCGCGGTCCAGCCGCTGAGCCGGTTGAAGTACTGGAAGTGGCGCACCGGCGCGCCGGCGTTGGCGCGGTACAGCGACAGGCGCTCGGCATCGCTGAGGCGGTTGGTGGCGCAGCCGGCCAGCAGCACGGCCAGTCCGAGCAACGGCGGCAAGAGGCGGTTCATGGCGAATGCTCCCGGTGGCGATGGACGCATGATGCACCCGCCGTTGCCAGGCCATGTGCAAACCAGGCGCATCCAGCGTGAAGGCATGCGCCGCGCGCACGGCAGCGAGCGCCGGCCAACCCCGATCCCGCCCGTCGCGCGTTTGCAGCATCGGACCACCACCGAGCGCACCGCCATGCACCCACGCCCGCACCGCCCCACCCTGACCTGCCTGATCCTCGCCACGCTGCTGGCCGGGTGCAGTACCGCCGACGAACGCACCGCCACGCCGGCATCGGCATCGGCGGATGCCGCTAGCGCCACCGAAACGTACGCGTCGCCGCAGCTGCTGCTCGAAGGCAGGGCAAGCTCCGAGCCGCAACTGGTGTCGGCGCCCGCGCCGCCCGCTCCACCGGCCCGGGCCATCGCGCCGGCACAGTCGTACGCACGCAATGCGGCGGCCAAGCGCATGCCGCTGAGCGCACCGCCGCCGCAAGCCGATCGCGAGCACTACCAGCACGCGTCCGACAACCCCGTGCACAGCGCGCGCGAGCAACCGCTGTCCACCTTTTCGATCGACGTGGACACCGGCAGCTACACCAACGTGCGGCGCATGCTGCACGACGGCCAGCGCCCACCGGCCGACGCGGTGCGCGCCGAAGAATTCATCAACTACTTCGACTACGCGCATCCGGCCCCGCGCGATACCGACACGCCGTTCCGCGTCACCACCGAACTGGCCGCCGCGCCGTGGAATCCGCAGCGGCAGCTGCTGATGATCGGCATCAAGGGCTACGACGTGCCGCGCCAGGCGTTGCCGCCGGCCAACCTGGTGTTCCTGATCGACACCTCCGGCTCGATGGCCTCGGCGGACAAGCTGCCCCTGCTCAAGCAGGCCTTCGCCATGCTGGTGCCGCAGCTGCGCGCGCAGGACCGGGTCTCGATCGTGGTCTACGCCGGCTCCGCCGGGCTGGTGTTGCCGCCGACGCCCGGCGACCGCCATGCCGAGATCCTCGCCGCGCTGGAGCGGCTGCAGGCCGGCGGCAGCACCAATGGCGGCGACGGCATCCGCCTGGCCTATGCGACCGCGCGGCAGGGCTTCGTCGCCGGCGGCAGCAACCGGGTGATCCTGGCCACCGACGGCGACTTCAACGTCGGCACCGTCGACCAGGGCGCGCTGGAAACCCTGGTCGCCGACCAGCGCCGCAGCGGCGTGGCGCTGAGCACGCTCGGCTTCGGCCGCGGCAACTACAACGATGCGATGGCCGAGCGCCTGGCCGACGTCGGCGACGGCAACCACGCCTACATCGATTCGGCGCGCGAGGCGCACAAGGTGCTGGTGCGGCAGATGCAGGCCACGCTGTTGACCATCGCCCGCGACGTCAAGATCCAGGTCGAGTTCAATCCGGCGCAGGTCGCTGAGTACCGCCTGATCGGCTACGAGAACCGGCTGCTGGCGCGCGAGGACTTCGCCAACGACAAGGTCGATGCCGGCGACATCGGCGCCGGCCACAGCGTCACCGCGCTGTACGAGATCACCCCGGTTGGCAGCGCGGCGCCGCGCCTGCCGGCCCTGCGCTATGCCGCACCGGCGCAGCCGCAGGCGCCGCGCCAGGCTGGCGAACTGGCGCAATTGCGGCTGCGCTACAAACTGCCCGGCCAGGAACGCAGCCGCCTGCTGCAGAGCACGATCGCCACCGCGTCGGCGACGACGCAGCCGAGCGCGGATCTGCGCTTCGCCGCCGCGGTCGCCGCCTACGCCGACCTGCTGCGCGGCGGCACGCACATCGATGGCTGGGGCTGGGCGCAGGTGGCCAGCGCGGCGCGCGCGGCGACCGGCGAGGACCGCAGCGGCAGCCGCCGCGAGTTCGTCGAACTGCTGGCGATCGGGCAAGGGCTGGTCGCGCCCGAGGCGGCGACGCCGGTCCAGGTGTCCACACGCTGATCCGGCAACCGGCGGCGGACTGCGCACGCAACCGCGTGCGCAGTCCTGTTAGGCACGACACGCGCGAGCGCGCGAGCGCCACGCCTACGACGCCTACGACGCCTACTACCGCTACCGCTGCGCAGTCTTCGCCGTTTCGCAGAAGCGCTGCCGGTATTCCATCGCCTTGGGCATCAGCGCCTGCAGGTTCTGGATCCGCGTGCCCGGGTTCGGGTGCGTTGAGGAGAACTCCGGCGGCGCCTGGCCGCCGCTGCTGGCGCTCATCCGCTCCCACAGCGGGATGGCCTCCTGCGGATCGAAGCAGGCCGCTGCGGCCAGCATCAGCCCGACCTCGTCGGCCTGGGTCTCGTGGCTGCGCGCGTACGGCAGCAGGTAGCCGTAGCCCATCGCCGCCATCGCCATCTGCTGCTGTTGCGGATCCATGCCGCTGGCCGCGCCGGCCATCTGCCCGATCTGGGTCAGCTTCTGCTGCGCCATGCGCTGCGCGCCATGGCGCAGCAACGCGTGCGCGATCTCGTGGCCCATCACCACCGCCACCGCATCGGCGTTCTTGGCCACCGGCAGCAGGCCGGTATAGACCGCCATCTTGCCGCCCGGCAGGCAGAACGCATTGGCCTGCTCGGACTCGATCACGTTGACGTCCCAGTCGAAACCGCGCGCATAGTGCTTGGCCTGCATGCCGTGCTCGGCGGCCAACGCATCCTCGACCACGTCGACCTTGGCGATCAGCCGCTGCGCGATCGCGCGCACCTGCTGCGCCACCTTCGATTGCGGATCGAGCGGACGCTCCTGCGCCAGGATCTCCTGGTAGGCCTGCAATCCCAGCGCCTTCTCGTCCTCCACGCCGAGCGAACTGTCGATCAGCACCTTCTCGCCGGTATACGGGTCCTCGCTGCGATTGGAGAACCAGTAGAACCCCGCGTACACGGCGAAGCCCAGCAGCACCAGCCAGCGCAGCCCGCCCAGCGGCCCGCGGCGGCTACCGCCCTGCTCCCCGCGCTGGCGGCCGAAGACGTTGCTCATGTCCAATCCCCTTGCTGGCTGGTGGGTGGCGACGGCGCCTGCCCGTGCGCCGCACTGTAGCCGCCGCGGCCGCGCGGCCGCGTCAAATTCCGCGCACCAGGCGGAAACCGACCCGGGCGCTGGTGGTGTCGGAGTCCTGCATCAGCCGCCACGCGGCACGGGTCTGCTCCGGCGCATTGGCCCAGTTGCCGCCGCGCACCAGCCGCGAGCGGCAGCCGGGGTTGTACCAGGCGTTGCCGTCGGCGGGCGCGCGGCGGTAGCTGGAATGCCAGCAATCGGCGACCCATTCGCTGAGGTTGCCGCCCATGTCGTGCAGGCCCCAGGCATTGGCCTTGAAGCTGGCGACCGGGGCCGGTCCCCAGAAGCCGTCGGCGTAGCCGACGAAGGCGTTGTTCCAGTGCCGGCCGCTGGGCGAGACGTCGCCGCCGCCGGTGAAGTTGCCGCTGCCGCGCGGCGGCACGCCTGCGTTGCCCCACGGATAGCGGCCGCGGCTGCCGGCGCGCAGCGCATATTCGAACTCGGCTTCGCTGGGCAGCCGGTAGTGGCGCCCGGTCTGCAGCGACAGCCATGCCGCATAAGCCTCGGCATCGCGCACGCTGACGTGCATCACCGGGCTGTTGGGCGCGGCGCGCGCGCCGTTGTAGTCCGATTGCCAGTCGGTGCCGCTGCGGCGCACGAAATTGCCGCTGCGTTCGTCGTAGACGATCGAATGCCCGCGCCGGGTCGCGCGCGGCCGCGCGCCGCTGGCCTCGACGAAACGGCGGAACTCGGCCACGGTGACCTCGGTGATCGACATCGCGAAACCGCGCTCGAAGCGCACGTAGTGTTGCGGCTGCTCCGCCGGCACCGCGCCGGGCTCGGTCGCGCTGGCGCCCATGCGGAAGCCGCCGTGCGGCACCACGATCATCTGCGGCCCGCGCTCGCCGCTGCTCATGCCGTCGGTGAACACCTGGCCGGGGCGGAAGCTGCCGTAGTGGGTGGCCAGGTCGATGCGCTCGCGCAGCATCGCCGCCACCGGATCGCCCGGGTCGGCGATGCGCAACACCTCGCCCAGCTTCTCGCGCGCGGCCTTCAGCCCGGCCGGCGTGGCCAGGTCGCGCAGGCCGGCATCGCGCAGGCCGGCGATGCGCGCGGTGCGCACGCCCTCCACCCGCGCGCGCGCATCGCGCACCGTGGCGGCGCCGTCGCGGATGCGTGCGGCGCGCGCCAGCCAGCTGCCGGCTGCGGCGAAATCGGACACCGCCGCAGCCGCCTCGGCGCGCCGGATCACCGCGCTCTCCACCGCCGCCACGCCCTGCCGCGCGCGCGCATCGTCGGCGTCCAGCTGCAGCGCTTCGCGGAAGTTGGCCAATGCGCCGTTGCCGTCCTCGCCGAGCCTGCCGGCGCGCAGATCCTCCTCGCCGGCACGGTTGTAGGCCAGCACCCGCAGCGCGACCTCCACCCGCTGCTGCAGGCGCCGCACCGCCGGATCGTCGGCATCCAGCGACAGCGCCACCATCGCGATGAGGCCAGCGCGCTCCAGTGCCTGCTCCTGCTGCTCCGACGCGTGCAGCAGCGCATCGCCGAGTTGCAGCAACCGCAACCGCGCCTTGCGCAGGCCGTCGCGCGCCACCTTGTCCTCCGGCGCCAGCGCGCGGATCGCCAGGTACAGCGGGATCGCCGATTGCGGGTCCTCGAACAGGCGGTCTTCGGCCAGTGCGCGCGCGGCATCGCGCCGCGCCTGGGCCAGGCCGCCGCGATCGAGCGTCGGCAGCGGCGGCTGCCAGCGCGCCACCGTCTCCGCCGCATCCTCGCCGCCGATGGTGACGCTGGGCGCCTGCACCGGCTTGGCCGGCGCGGGCCTGGCCTGCGGCGCCGGCTTGGCAGGCGCAGGCGCGGGCGCCTGCCCGGTGCAGCCGCCCAGCAGCGCGGCCAGCAGGGTCCAGGCGATCACAGAACCGCTCGTGCGCACGCATCCTCCAAACGACATTTGCCTTCCGACGACATCCGCGCCATCGACGTCCGTACGGCCGGCGGGCCGACGTTAGGCTATTCTCGCCTGCCTGAGCAAACCCTGCATTCGACGGAAACCACGTGCCCTATTGGATCAAGCAACCCGCCGAGCTGACCGAACGGCTGGCGCAGCGCCCGGCCAGGATCGGCCTGGATACCGAATTCGTCCGCGAACGCACCTACTGGCCGCAGCTGGCGCTGGTGCAGATGGCGGTGGCCGACGAGATCCTGCTGATCGATCCGCTGATCCCCGGCATGCCGCAGGCGCTGGCGCCGTGGTTGTCGGACCCTGCCATCCTCAAGGTCATGCACAGCGCCAGCGAAGACCTGGTCGCGTTCAAGTGCGCCTGCGGCGCGCTGCCGCGGCCGTTGTTCGATACCCAGATCGGCGCCGGCCTGGCCGGCATCGGCGCCGGCATGGGCTACCAGAAGCTGGTGCTGGAGATCACCGGCGTGCACCTGGCCAAGGGCGAGACCCGCTCGGACTGGCTGCGCCGCCCGCTGTCGCCGGCGCAGCTGGAATACGCCGCCGACGACGTGCGCCACCTGTTCGCGATCCACGACGCGTTGCAGCAGCGGCTGCAGGCGCTGGACCGCAGCGCCTGGCTGCACGAGGACGGCGAACGCCTGCTCGGCACCGTGGAGCACGACGAAGGCGAGCGCTGGCCGCACCTGGGCATGCGCGCGGCGCAGTTCATGGATCCGCCGTCGCAACAGCGCCTGCTGCGCCTGCTGCGCTGGCGCGACGTACAGGCCCGGCACAGCGACAAGCCGCGCAGCTGGATCCTGGACAACGAACTGGCCGCCACCCTGGCGCGTTTCCCGCCGGACGACCGCAACGGCCTGCAGGCGCTGCTCGACAAGCATCCCAAGGCGCCGCGCAAGCTCGGCGACGCATTGTGGCAGGCGCTGACCACGCCACTGCCCGACGAAGCCGAGGCACCGCTGGCGCTGGCCGCCAGCGACGACAACAAGGCGGCATTGAAGCGCCTGCAGGACGCGGTATCCGCACGCAGCGCCGAACTGGGCCTGCCCGACGGCCTGCTGGCCTCGCGCAAGCACCTGGAAGCGCTGCTGGAAAGCGGGCAATGGCCGCAACCGCTGGCCGGCTGGCGCCGCCGCGAACTGGAAGCGACGCTGCAGCCGCTGCTGGGCAAGATCTGAAGGCATTTGTAGGAGCGGCTTCAGCCGCGACAGGCGTTACCGGTAACGCCTGTCGCGGCTGAAGCCGCTCCTACAGGGTTGGTTGCCTACGCACATCGCCCCCTGCAGCCGCGACGGTGGAGAAGATGCCGCCATCAGGCTTGGATCATTCCATGCGCCTTCCATGCACCGTTCGATTTCTCCGCCGCGGTTTATCGTGGAGAAACGCAAGCGGCGGCAATGCCGCGCATAAAACCCTCGCCCATAAAAAAGGCCAGGGGATACCTGGCCTTTTTCGCCCGATCAGTATTTGACCAGCGGGAACTTCAGATCCGGGTGGCGCGCCTTCCATTCGTTGTAGGCGGCGGTGCCTTCCCAGGCGGCGAACGCCTTCGGCGTGCGGCCACGGCCGGACCAGGTCTCGCCGGTATGCGGCAGCTGGTACTTCGGCTTGACCTCGCTGCGGCCACCGGCGGACTTGGCGCTGGCGGCCTTCGGCGCGGCGCTGGTCACGTAGGCGGCGATCTCGTTGCGCTGCTTGGCGCTGAAGAACTCGGCGAACTGCTCCAGCAGCGACAGCACGTTGGCATGCGCAGCGCTGGTCTCGCCTTCGCGCGCCTGCTTCTCCTGCTCTTCCAGCTTGCGCATCTCTTCCTGCAGCTTGGCCTTGGCTTCGGCGATTTGTTGCAAGTTGCGAACTTCCGTCATTTTTCAAGGACCCGTGAATAAAAGATTTGGAACGGACGGAATATTTCATCCGGAACGACGAAATCGTCTGACGAGGATTTCGACCTGCGATTATATCGACTCCGTTAGGCGGTTGCCCAAATGCGGCGCCGCATTCCCTACTTCGGCCGCAGCCGGACGCGGCGACGATCGCGCATGCGGCGCCC
Organism: Xanthomonas sp. CFBP 8443; assembly: GCF_025666195.1. Classification (NCBI taxonomy): domain Bacteria; kingdom Pseudomonadati; phylum Pseudomonadota; class Gammaproteobacteria; order Lysobacterales; family Lysobacteraceae; genus Xanthomonas; species Xanthomonas sp. CFBP 8443. The sequence continues at coordinate 1,939,961 of NZ_CP102592.1, read as the reverse complement.
TGGCTTGCCGCCGCCTCGCGCCGCGCTTGGGACGCAGCGCCGCCGCCGATCCGCATCGCCCTCTTGGCACGCATGCCCCGGGCCAGTTAGACTACGCGTCTGATGTGGGGCGGTAGCTCAGCTGGGAGAGCGTCGCGTTCGCAATGCGAAGGTCGAGGGTTCGATCCCCTTCCGCTCCACCACTTTTCAGACGAAAGCCCCGGAGGCGACTCCGGGGCTTTTTTGTGTCTTCGGGGTGCCGCCTGCGGGATGCCAGCGCACCGTTGCCCTGCGCCGCAGGCTGGCGGACCAGCCGGTCCGCGACGTACGGCTCAGCCGGCCTGGTCGTTGCCGGACTTGGGCCCGCGCTCGTGCGCTTCGCGCAGCTTCTGGTCCTCCAGACCGGGGCGCTGCTTGGCCACCTCGTCCTGCGCCCGGTCCTGTCGGCCCTCCTGGATTCCTTGCTGCTTGCCCTGCTGCTGCTTGTCTTTGTCTGCCATGGTCCGGACCTCGCTGTGGCGGGCGCATGCCCTGTCCCGCAAACACTAGCGAGGCAGCCGTGATGCGCGTATCACGGCGCAGCCTTCGATGCGGATGACGTGCCTTCCTGCAAACAGCCGCGCGACCATGCACCGACTCTCGCGCATCGCGTCGGCGTATGCCACGCGATCGGTGCACTCTTCCGCCCTCAGGCCGCGGCCGGCAGCGCCGTCTCGGCGATGTCGTCCACGCGCAGCAGGCGCGCGCGGTCCAGCAGGATCACCAGGCGGTCCTCCAGCTTGCCCATGCCCTGCAGCAACTCCTGGCGGATGCCGCTGCCGAACGACGGCGCCGCCTCGATCTGCTGCGCCGGGATGTCCAGCACTGCGCTGACCGCATCGACCAGCAGGCCGAACGCTTGGGTGGTGCCGGCGTCCTCTGCGGTCACGATCACGATGCAGCTGCGCCGGGTGACGCGGCTGGGCGCGCGGCCGAGCCGCAGTTGCAGGTCCACCACCGGCACCACCGCGCCGCGCAGGTTGATCACGCCGCGCACGCAGGCAGGCATGGTCGGCACCGCGGTCGGCGGACGGTATTCGATGATCTCGTGGATGCCGTCGATGTTCAGGCCGAACAGTTCCTGTTCCAGTTGGAAGGTCAGGAACTGCGCCGGGACCGACGCCAGCGCCGGATCCGCGTCCAGCGGCACGGCCGCTGCGTTGCCAAGTTGTGCGCGCATGGCGTGCTCCTCAGAAGCTGGCGAACTGCGATTCGTCCGGACCCGCCGTCATCGCGTACGCCGGCTGCGGCGCACGCGGACGCACGCGCTTGGGCTCGATGCGGCTGCTGCCGAGCGCCTTGGCGCTGGGCTTGTCGGCTGCGCGCGGCGGGCGCGGTGCCTCGCCATGGCCCAGGCGGAAGAACGCCATCGACTGCTGCAGGTACTCGGCCTGCGAACTCATTTCCTCGGCGGTCGCGGCCAGTTCCTCGGACGCGGTGGCGTTCTGCTGCGTGGTCTGGCTCAGCTGCACCACCGCCGAGTTGATCTGCGCCACGCCGGAGGACTGCTCCAGCGAGGCCGCGGCGATTTCCTGCACCAGGTCGGAGGTCCGCTTGATGCTGGGCACGATGGTCTCCAGCAGGCGCCCGGCCTTTTCCGCCAGCTCGACGCTGGAACCGGCCACTTCGCCGATCTCCTGTGCGGCGACCTGGCTGCGCTCGGCCAGCTTGCGCACTTCCGCAGCGACGACGGCGAAGCCCTTGCCGTGCTCGCCGGCGCGCGCGGCCTCGATCGCCGCGTTGAGCGCGAGCAGGTTGGTCTGGTAGGCGATGTCGTCGATGATGCCGATCTTCTGCGCGATCTGCTTCATCGCCGCCACGGTGGCGACCACCGCTTCGCCGCCTTCCACGGTTTCCTTGGCGGCCTGCGCGGCCATGCCGTCGGTGATGCGCGCGTTCTCGGTGTTCTGCCCGATCGACGCGGTCATCTGCTCCAGCGATGCACTGGTTTCCTCCACGCCCGCGGCCTGCTCGGTCGAGGCCTGGCTCAGCGACTGCGCGGTGGCGCTGACCTCCTCCGACGCGCCGGCCAGGGTCTGCGCGCTGGCGTTGACCTCGCCGACCACCTGCTGCAGCTTCTCGACCATGCGCCGCATCGCCAGCAGCAACTGGCCCGCCTCGTCCTTCGAAGTGGTTTCGATCACGACGCTCAGGTCGCCGTCGGCCAGCGCATTGGCCACGTCCACCGCCTTGCCGATCGGCTTGGTCACGCTGCGGCTGATGAAGAAGCCCAGGCACACGCCGAGCAACACGCCGCCGATGATGATCGCGGTCAGCATCCTGGCGCCGCTGACATGGATCGCGCCGGTTTCCGCGCTTGCCTCGGCCGCGCGGGCTTCCTTGATGGTGGCCAGTTCGCTCATCAGCACGTCGAGCTCGTCGGAGGCGCTGCGCACCGAGGCCGACAGCGCGATGAGTTCCGGATTGGCTTCCTGCAGCGGCTCCTTGGCGACCTTTTCGATGAACTGGCCGCGATGCAGCAAGTACTGCTTCCATACCTCGTCGAAACGCGCCAGCTTGGCCTTGGACTCCGGGCTGCTGAACGAAACGCGCGCCTTGGCGACGTAATCGACCACGTTCGCGGTGTACTTGTCGATGCTGGCCAGGTGCTTGGCACGGTCCTCTTGCGTGGTCGACAGCTGCAGGTTGGAGCGCGCGCGGCCGGCGTAGATCAGGTTGATGTTGGCTTCCTTGATATTGGACAGGCCGACCAGTTCGCGCTCGTACAACTGCGTGGCGTAGTCGTTGATGCGTCCTGAATTGCGGATGCCGATCGCGCCGATGCAGGCGCCGATGGCGGCCACGATCAGGAACGCGCAGGTAAGCCTGATACCGATCTTCATATTGCCCAACATGATGTCTTCCCCGATTTGTTTGGTAACGACCGCGCCAAGACGACGCGTCCGGATGTCCTTCCCGTTGCACCCTGCTGGGCTCGGAAACGAGCATCAACGTGCGGACTGCAGCGATGCGCTGCGTAGCGCTGCATCGCCCGTTGCCTGAGAGCTATCGGCGCTCCCCGATTCCCCTTTAATCGCCACCACAAGTGCGGAATTGCGCACAGACGCGGGCGACGGCGGACCTTCGCTGAATACGGATAGGACCTTTCTGGGCGAGGCTCTTCGGTCGGCAAAGGTACGCGGCCCATGCCTGCCGCTTAGTGCCGCACTTTTCTCAACGGGAAATTACCGCCCCGGAATCCCGAAAAAAATGGTGATTTGCACCACAATAATTTGTAGACAACACGTGAAGAACCTCAATCGAACGGCATCGCGCTGCTTGTCGAGCGAGAGCGGCGATCGGGTCTCACTGCGGCGTCGTCAGCCCATGCAGGCGAGCATCGCGGCGATGGCGTCGCGCGTGCCGGACGCGACCGGCTCGCTCAGCCGTTGCCGCGCCGCGGCGCTGTCGGCGGCGCTCATGTCCTGCAACGGTTCGAAACGCTCCGCGACCCAAGTCGCCATCGGCAGCCCGTCGCGGTACAGCACGCGCGCGCCGGGCACCCGCGGCACGCGGTTGCCCGGCAGTACGCCGCCGAGCAGGTTCGCCGGGTCGGCGGCGGCGATGCACAGCCAGGCGCCATCGTGCGGCTGGCGCCGCAGCTGGCGCAGCAGGCCGATCGCCTCGGGCAGCGCGAACTGCTCGCCGGACAGCCCGCTGATGAAGCGACCGCCGCGGATCTCGCCGCGCGCCTCCAGCCGGTGATAGACGCGCAGCAGCTCGCGCCACGGCGGCAGCCACGCCGCCTCGCGCTCGAGCAGGCGCCAGCAGACCACGCCGTAGCGGCGCAGCAGGGTCCGCGCCAGGTGTTCGATGGCCTCGCCACGTACGGCCGCATCGCCGCCATCGGCAGCGCCGCGCAACAGCGCCCAGCGGCCCGCATCCTGGATGCCGTACAACGGCACCCGGCGCCGCCGCCGCGACAGCGCCGAGGGCCGCTTGGAGGCAGGCACCAGCAAGGCGCGCAGCCCGGCGTAGCTGTCGCAGTGGATGCGGCCGGCCGCCACCAGGTCCGCCAGCGCCTCTTCCAGTTCGGTGGACAGCAACCGCGTGGCGTCGGCGATCTCGTCGAAGAACGAAGCGCCGTGCGCCTCCAGGTAGTCGGCGACCTTCTGCGCGCGCGAGCCGAGCGCGACCGGCGCAGCCGCCGCCGGCAGCAGCCGCGACCATTGCGCGGCACTGCGCCGCGGCAACAACAGGATCGGGGTGCTGCGCAGCGAGCCGGCGCCGCCGGCGCTGGCCGCGGCCGGGCGCAGCCGCGTCCACAGCGTGCGTCCGGCGCTGCACAGTTCGTCCAGCCAGGCCGGGGCGTAGTCGCGTACGCGCGCCGGCAACAGCTCGCTTTCCCACAGCGCCGCCGGCGCCTCGAAGCCTTCCAGTTGCGCCAGCACGCTGGCCAGCGCTTCGGCCCCGGCGACCCGGCCTTCGCCGTCCAGGTGCTGCCAGCGGAACAGGAAACGCGCGTAGTCGCGCGGCGCGACCGGTTCGATCTCGCGGCGCAACCGGCCCAGGGTGTAGCGATGGATGCGCGCCAGCAGATGGCGCTCGCACCACTCGTCGTCGCCGGCATCGGCATTGAAGCGGCCCGGCAGCACGTAGCCGTCACTCTGCAACGCCAGCAAGGCCGCCTGCACCTCGCGCAGCGGCAGCCGCAGCGGCGCCGCCAGCGCGACCGCGGTCACCGGCCCCAGCGCAGCCAGGCGCAGGCGCAGCAGCTCGCGCAGCGCGCTGTCGCGCTGCCAGTCGTCGATCGCATAGCCGTCGGGCACGGCGATGCGCGGCTGCGCCGCGGCCTGCGGATACAGCGGCGCGACCAGCGCCAGCGACTCGGCCGCGACCCACAGCGCGGCGCCGTCGCTGCCGACGCCCTGCAACCGGGTGGCACGCGCATCGGCCGCCAGTTCCGCCAGCCAGGCCGGCCACGCGTCGTGCGCAGCGGCTTCGGCGGCGTCCAGCGCACCAAGCGCGACCAGCGCCTCGTGCATCTCGTCGCGGCTGCGCGGTTGCGGCCAGGCCTCCTCGCGCACCGCGGCGATCGCCTCCGGATCGAGCCGGCCGAGATCGTCGGCGCTGTCCGGATCCTGGTAGCGGCGGCTGTGCACGGCCTGGGTGCGGCGCTCCTCCAGCGGCGCATCGTCGAGGAACGCGTACGGCCGTGCATCCAGCGCCTCGGCCGCCAGCGGCGACGGCGCGGCAAGATCGCGCGCCAGCACGCGCACGCTGCCGTCCGCGATGCCGCGCAGCAGCTGCAGCCAGCCGTCGCTGTCCATCGCCTCGTGCAGGCAGTCGTGCAGCGTCTGCGCGACCAGCGGGTGCTCGGGAATCTCACGCTCGCCGACCAGGTTCTCGGCGCAGGCCACCTGGTCCGGGAACACTGTGGCCAGCAGATCCTCGGACTTCATCCGCTGCAGCTGCGGGGCGACCTTGCGCCCGCCGGTGAAGCGCGGCAAGGCCAGCGCGTTGGTCGCGTTCCAGCGCCAGCGCACGCCGAACAGCGGCGCCTCCAGCAGCGCCTGCACCAGCACGTCCAGCGCCGACGACGGGTGCAGGTAGCGCGCGACCTCCTCCAGCGCGAAGCTGTGCCGGGTCGACAGCGACAGCACGATCGCGTCCTCGGTGGCGGCCGCCTGCAGTTCGAAATTGAAGGTGCGGCAGAAGCGCTTGCGCAGGGCCAGGCCCCAGGCGCGATTGATGCGGCTGCCGTGCACGCTGTGGATCACCAGCTGGGTGCCGCCGCTGTCGTCGAAGAAGCGCTCCAGCACGATGCAGCGCTGCGTGGGCAGCGCACCCAGCGCGGTACGCGCGCGGCCCAGGTAGTCGACCAGCTGCTGCGCCGCGGCCGCGTCCAGCGCCACTTCCTCGTGCAGCCAGGCCAGCGCCTGCGCCGCGCCGCCCCGCTCCATGCACTGCTCCAACTGCGCGCGCAGCCGCGACACGCCGGCCGACAGTTCGTCGCTGCGCCCCGGCGCCTCGCCGAGCCAGAACGGGATGTTCGGCGGCGCGCCGCGCGCGTCCTCCACCCGCACCCGCCCCGGTTCCACGCGCAGGATGCGGTAGCTGGCGTTGCCGAGCTGGAACACGTCGCCGCTGAGGCTCTCGACCGCGAAGTCCTCGTTGACCGTGCCGATGTTCTCGGCCTGCGGCTCCAGCAGCACGCTGTAGTCGCCGGTCTCGGGAATGGTGCCGCCGGAGGTCAATGCGGCCATGCGCGCGCCGCGGCGCTCGCGCACGCGGCGGTGCACCGCGTCGCGATGCAGATATCCGGCGCGCGGGCCGAGCCGGGTACTGAAGCCGTCGCTGAGCATCCGCAGCACCGCGTCGAAGCGCTCGCGCGGCAGCGTCGCGTATGGCCAGGCGCCGCGCACCAGCGCGTACAGCGCGTCTTCTTCCCATTCCTGGCACGCCACCTCGGCGACCAGCTGTTGCGCCAGCACATCCAGCGGCGCGTCGAGCATGTGCAGCGCATCCAGTTCGCCGCGGCGCACGCAGTCCAGCAGCGCCGCGCATTCGACCAGGTCGTCGCGCGACTGCGGAAACAGCCGCGCCTTCGGGGTGCCGCCGACGGCATGGCCGGAGCGCCCGGCGCGCTGCAGGAAACTGGCGATCGAGCGCGGCGAGCCGAGCTGGCACACCAGGTCCACGTCGCCGATGTCCAGGCCCAGTTCCAGCGATGCGGTGGCGACCAGCACCTGCAACTGGCCGGCCTTGAGGCGCTGCTCGGCGAGCAGCCGCGCCTCGCGCGCCAGGCTGCCGTGATGCGCCGCCACCGCCTCGTTGCCGAGCAACTCGCCGAGATGACGCGCGGTGCGTTCGGCCATGCGCCGGGTGTTGACGAACACCAGCGTGGTGCGATGCGTGCGCACCAGCTCGGCCAGGCGCGCATACACCTGCTGCCACTGGTCGTTGGACATGCTCACGCTCAGCGGCGTCGGCGGCAGTTCCAGCGCCAGGTCGCGGGCGCGCGCATAGCCGATGTCGACGATCTCGCAATCGGGCTGGCCGTCGTGTACCGCCGCGCTGCCGACCAGGAAGCGCGCGACCGCATCGATCGGTTTCTGCGTCGCCGACAGGCCGATGCGCAGCGGCGGCACCGCACACAGCTGCTGCAGGCGCTGCAGCGAAAGCGCCAGGTGGCTGCCGCGCTTGTTCGCCGCCAGCGCATGGATCTCGTCGACGATCACCGTGCGCACGTGGCGCAGCGCGTCGCGACCGGAGACCGAGCCGAGCAGCACGTACAGCGATTCGGGCGTGGTCACCAGCACGTGCGGCGGGCGCCGCCGCGCCTGCGCGCGCTCGCGCTGCGGCGTGTCGCCGGTGCGCACCGCGGTGCGGATCTCCACGTCGGGCAGGCCGAGCGCGGCCAGTTCGGCGCGGATGCCGGCCAATGGCGCGTCGAGATTGAGCTGGATGTCGTTGGACAGCGCTTTCAACGGCGACACGTACAGCACCTGGGTGCGATCGGCGAGCCCGCCCTCGCGCAGGCCTTCACGCACCAGCGCATCGAGCGCGGCGAGGAACGCGGTCAGGGTCTTGCCGGAGCCGGTCGGCGCCGCCACCAGCGTATGCCGCCCGGCCTGGATCGCCGGCCACGCGGCCGCCTGCGCCGGCGTCGGCGCAGGGAAACGGCGCTCGAACCAGCGAGCGACGGCGGGATGGAAGCGTGCTTGCGGCAACGACATGCGGTCTCCTGCGGCGCGGCCATTGCGAGCGAGTGCAAGGCCGGCGGAAGCGGACCCGACCGATTGTCTCACGCGACAATCGCGGCAACGGCGTACCCAGCGATAACTGGTGACGTTACCAGCGCCGATCAAGCGTGCAGGCGCGACGCCGCTGTTTTGCAGGGGTTTCCGGTTAATCGTTCATCGGAAATCGCACTGTCTACCACGAGACCCGAGATGCGCGGTTATGTTGTCGACGTCGTCACGTTTGCGCATCCAGCATCGGCAACGGACATGACACTCGCTCGGGGAGTCCTGCATGCGGCATGGCAGCATGATCGAACAGCAGCGTCGACGTCGGCAGGCATTCGCGCCGGCGTTGTTCGAACGCATCGGCCGCGCCGCCCGTCGCACCCCCGAGCGCGGTGAAGCGTGCGTGCATGCCGCCGGCGTACATGCGCGCAGCGCATATCGCCTTCCCACCCCTGCGCCTACTGTCGGCGCCGCGCAGTTCCTGCGTTAACGCCCTCGTTCCACTTCGTCACCAGCAAGGAGCATCGTCCATGGCACACAGCAGCCCGAACGTTTCCACCGCCCACTGGGTACAGCGCATCAACGACAGCAGCGATGCGCTGGATCTCACGCCCAGCGTGTTCGAACGCGACGACCCGGTGTCCATCGCCCGTTCGCTCAAGCACTCCGCCGACCAGAGCGCGCGCCGCCGCACCGGTCCCTACCGCTCGGCGATGTCGATGCTGACCTTCTACATCAACCGTGCCGGCAAGCAGCTGCCGGCGCAGCGCCGCGAAGTGCTGGAGCAGGCCAAGGACGAACTGCGCAGCCTGTACGGCAAGCCGCGCAAGGACCGCACCGCCGTTTGAATGCCGCGGCCCGGCGCGCGGCGGCGCAGCCCGGCGCATGCGGCGATCCCGCGCCCGGCTGACCGCTCCGGGCGCCCCGTTGCTCTGCGCCGACCCATCGGCGCATGATCCGGACATGACCAAGCAACCCGACGTTTCGGACCGGGTCCAGCGCCCTGCCGATGCCGCTGCCGAGCGCGGCCCCGCCTCGGCGATGAGCGAAGACGCCTTGCTGCTGTCGCGGATCATCCTCGCCCAGGGCGAGATCGCCGCGGCCGGCAGCGACCCGCTGCAGGTGGTCGACGTGGTGACGCGTCGCGCGCAGGAGCTGACCCGCTCCACCGGCGCGGTGGTGGAGATGCGCGACGGCGACGACATGCTGTACTGGTCGGCCAGCGGCGTCGCCGAACAGCACCTGGGCCTGCGCCTGCCCAGCGGCAGCAGCCTGTCCGGGCTGTGTATGCGCAGCGGCCAGGTGCTGCGCTGCGACGATTCGGAAGAAGACCCGCGGGTCAATCGCGAGGCCTGCCGCAAGGTCGGCCTGCGCTCGATGCTGGTGGCGCCGCTGCGCTACGGCGAGCGCGGCATCGGCGTGCTCAAGGTGATGTCGCCCTACCGCTGCAGCTACACCCCGCAGGACGTGCGCACGCTGGAGATGCTGGCGACCCTGGTCGGCGCGACCCTGGCGCTGGCGATGGACCGCGCCGCGCTGCAGACCGATATCGCGCGCCGGCAGGACGCGGAGAAACACGCGTTCCGCGAGAAGGCGGCGATCGCCACGCGGATCCGCGAGACGGTCGCCAACGCGCGCCTGCAGATCGTGACCCAGCCGGTACTGGCGCTGGCCTCGCGGCGCATCGTCGGGGTCGAGGCACTCTCACGGTTCCCGTCCCATCCCGGCCTGCCGCCGCTGCGCTGGTTCGACGACGCGCGCAAGGCCGGGCTGGCGCTGGAGCTGGAACTGGCCGCCGCGCGCAAGGCGCTGAACCTGCTGGCGCAGCTGCCGCCGCCGCTGTACCTGGCGATCAACGTCTCCGCGCAGACCCTGCTGCATCCGCAGCTGGAGGCGCTGCTGCACGGCCACGACCTGTCGCGGGTGGTGCTGGAGATCACCGAGCAGTTGCAGGCGCCGGACTATCCGCGCCTGTCCGAGCATATCGGCGCGCTGCAGCGGCAGGGCCTGCGCATCGCCCTGGACGACGCCGGCACCGGCTTCGCCAGCCTGCGCCACCTGCTGCACCTGGCGCCGGACATCATCAAGCTGGACCTGACCCTGACCCGCGGCATCGACGCCGAACCGCGGCGCCAGCGGCTGGCGCTGGCGATCCTGTCCTTCGCCGCCGAGACCGACGCCAGCGTGATCGTCGAGGGCATCGAGACCGAGAGCGAACTGGCCACGCTGCAGGCGCTGGGCGCGCGCTACGGCCAGGGCTACCAGCTGGCGCATCCGGGACCGCTGTCGGCGCACCTGGCGCGGTATCCGGCGGCCGGCGACGAGCCTGTCTGAGTCGGCTACAAGCTTCGCCGGGGCATGTCGGCCGGGGTATCGCAGCTGGACGGCGTTGTGGGAGCGACTTCAGTCGCGACGGGCATTGCCGGTACAGCCCGTCGCGACTGAAGTCGCTCCCACAATGTTCCTTGCCTCTTGGTGCCTCTAGCGCCGAGCCAGCATGCGTGCTTCGTGCCCACGCCGCCCATAAAACCTAAGCCCGCGGCGAATCTCCAGAGGATCTGGATAGATGTTGTAGGAGCGGCTTCAGCCGCGACCGGGCATTCACCGGGAAGGCCCCGGTCGCGGCTGAAGCCGCTCCTACAGGTACAGGGACCGGTCGTGCCTGCCGCTCCCGACCATTCACGAAGCCCCACTCCACCCAACGCCGCGCCCATAAAAAAAGCGGGCCGAAGCCCGCTTTTTTCGCAGCGATGACGCCGACGGCTTACTCGGCCGACACGCCCTCGCCTTCCTCGACGGCCTTCATCGACAGGCGGATGCGGCCCTGCTTGTCGACTTCCAGCACCTTGACCTTGACCAGATCGCCTTCCTTCAACACGTCGCTGACCTTCTCGACGCGGTCGCTGGAGATCTGCGACACGTGCACCAGACCGTCCTTGCCCGGCAGGATGGTGACGAACGCACCGAAGTCCATGATCTTGGCGACCTTGCCTTCGTAGATGCGGCCCGGCTCCACGTCCGAGGTGATCTGCTCGATGCGCGCCTTGGCGGCCTGCGCAGCGATCGCGTTGACCGAGGCGATGACGATGGTGCCGTCGTCCTGGATGTCGATCTGCGTACCGGTTTCCTTGGTGATCGCCTGGATGGTCGAGCCGCCCTTGCCGATCACTTCGCGGATCTTGTCCGGGTGGATCTTGATCGTCAGCAGGCGCGGCGCGTAGTCGCTCAGCTCCGAACGCGGACCGGTCAGCGCGCTGGCCATCTCGCCGAGGATGTGCAGGCGGCCGGCCTTGGCCTGCGCCAGGGCCTGCTTCATGATCTCTTCGGTGATGCCTTCGATCTTGATGTCCATCTGCAGCGCGGACACGCCTTCGGCGGTACCGGCGACCTTGAAGTCCATGTCGCCCAGGTGATCTTCGTCACCCAGGATGTCCGACAGCACCACGAAATCCTCGCCTTCCTTGACCAGGCCCATCGCGATGCCCGCGACCGGCGCCTTCACCGGCACACCGGCGTCCATCAGCGCCAGCGAGCTGCCGCACACCGAGGCCATCGACGAGGAACCGTTGGACTCGGTGATTTCCGAAACCACGCGGATCGTGTACGGGAACTCTTCCATGCTCGGCATCACCGCCAGCACGCCGCGCTTGGCGAGGCGGCCGTGGCCGATCTCGCGACGCTTCGGCGCGCCGAAGCGGCCGCACTCGCCCACCGAGTAGGGGGGGAAGTTGTAATGGAACAGGAAGTTTTCCTTGTACTCGCCGGAGACCGCGTCGATCACCTGGCCGTCGCGGGCGGTGCCCAGCGTGGTGACCACGATCGCCTGGGTCTCGCCGCGGGTGAACAGCGCCGAGCCATGGGTACGCGGCAGCACGCCGGCCTTGACGCTGATCGGACGCACGGTGTCCAGCGCACGGCCGTCGATGCGTACCTTGGTGCTCAGCACCGAGCCGCGCATGGTCTGGTATTCCAGCTCGCCGAATTCCTTGGACAGGTCGGCCACGACCCAGCCTTCCACCGCGGCGCGCGGCGTCAGCTGCGCCAGCACGTCCTTCTTGATCGCCGAGATCGCGTCGCGGCGCTGCAGCTTGTCGCGAACTTGGAACGCCGACGCCAGCTGATCGCCGACCGCTTCCTTCAGCGCCGCGATCATGCCTTCGTTCTTCGCCGGGGCGACCCAGTCGGACGGCTTGGTGCCGGCTTCGACGGTCAGCTCGTTGATGATGTTGATGACCTTCTGCATCTCGCGATGGCCGAAGGTGACCGCGCCGAGCATCACTTCCTCAGACAGCAGCGCCGCTTCGGACTCGACCATCAGCACCGCGTTGGCGGTACCGGCCACGACCAGCTCCAGCTGCGATTCCTTCAACTCCGACACGGTCGGGTTGAGGATGTACTCGCCGTTCTTGTAGCCGACCTTGGCGGCGGCGATCGGACCGTTGAACGGGGTGCCGGCCAGCGACAGCGCGGCCGAGGCGCCGATCAGCGCGGCGATGTCGCCGTCGATGTCCGGGTTCATCGACATCACCGTGGCGATGATCTGCACTTCGTTCTTGTAGTCCTCCGGGAACAGCGGACGGATCGGACGGTCGATCAGACGCGAAATCAGCGTCTCCTTCTCGGTCGCACGTCCCTCGCGCTTGAAGAAGCCGCCGGGGATGCGGCCGCCGGCGTAGAACTTCTCCTGATAGTCGACCGTCAGCGGGAAGAAGTCCTGACCTTCGCGCGCGCTCTTGGCGGCGACGGCGGTGACCAGCAGTACGGTGTCGTCCATCTTGACGATGACGGCGCCGCCGGCCTGGCGGGCGATCTCGCCGGTTTCGAGGGTGACGGTGTGCTTGCCGTACTGGAAGGTTTTGGTGATTTTTGCCACGGGGTTTCCTTGGATGATGCTGTCTTCGAATGGACCGCTGACGGCCCATGCCGCTGGCGGGTGGCCGGGAGGATCCGGCCGGCGGCGCGGAGCATTCCCCGGGCCACGGTACTACCCAAAACAAAACCGCGGCGCATCACTGCGCCGCGGTGGGGTTCGTTGCCTCAGCGACGCAGGCCGAGCTTCTCGATCAGCGCCTTGTAGCGCTCGCCATCCTTCTTCTTCAGGTAGTCGAGCAGGCTGCGGCGGCGGTTGACCATCTGCAGCAGGCCGCGGCGGCTGTGATGATCCTTCTTGTGGGTCTTGAAGTGGCCGGTCAGCAGCTCGATGCGGGCGGTCAGCAGGGCCACCTGCACTTCCGGGGAGCCGGTATCGGCGGCGCCGCGCTTGTTTTCTTCGATGACTTTCTGGGTGTCGACGGACATGGTGTGTTTTCTCTGAGATGCGGGGCCGGCAGGAACGTGCTGATGACGCACCGCCTGGCTCGCCGATTGCGAAGGATTGCGCCGGAGCGCAGGGATGCCGTAAAGGCCGCGGAATTGTACCGGTCCCAGCCCTGGCGGACAAGGTGTTAACGCTGCGTCACGATTCGACCGCGCGCCCGACCGCCCTTCCGGGACCCGCCGGTGCGCCCTGCGCGCGCCGGATCACAGGTTGAACATGCGCTGCGGCGCCAGCAGCCCGCTGGAGTCGACCTGGCCCAGCCCCAGCGGCAGGTCGTCGGCGCCGAACACCGCGACCGCGCCCGGCGCCCAGGCGGCATCGCGCAGGCGCTGGCCCATGCGGAAGCGCTGCGCCGCAGCATGGTCCAGGCACAGCGGCGGGAAATCGGCCAGGCCGGCGGCCAGCGGCAGCAGCAGCGCGTCCAGCGCCGCCGGGTCCTGCGTGGCGAGCCGCTGCAGCTGCTCCAGGGTCACCATCCGCGGCTCCCGGAACGGCTCCACCCACAACCGCCGCAGCCCGGCGATATGCGCGCCGCAGCCCAGCGTCTCGCCCAGGTCGCGGGCCAGGCTGCGGATATAGGTGCCGGAGCCGCAAGCCACGTGCAGGTGCAGGCGCTCGCCCTCGTGGGCGAGTACGTCGATGGCGTGCACCTCGACCTCGCGCTCCGGCGCCTCGATCGCCTCGCCGCGGCGCGCCTTCGCGTACAGCGGCTCGCCGCCCTGCTTGAGCGCCGAATAGATCGGCGCGCGCTGGCGGATGCGACCGCGCAGCGGCGCCAGCGCCGCCTGCAGGGCCGCCGCATCGATCGGCGGCACCGGCCGGGTGCGCAGCACCGCGCCGTCGGCATCGTCGCTGTCGGTGGTGACGCCCAGCACGATCTGCGCCTCGTAGGCCTTGGCCGAGCCCAACAGCAGCCCGGCCAGCTTGGTCGCTTCGCCGAAGCACAACGGCAACAGGCCGGTGGCCAGCGGATCCAGGCTGCCGGTATGGCCGCCCTTCTCCGCGCGGAACAGGCGCCGCGCCGCCTGCAGCGCGGCGTTGGAGCTCATGCCGGCCGGCTTGTCGAGCAGCACGATGCCGTCGAGGCGACGAAAGGAAATGCGGGGCAGTCGGGGGCCGAAGACGGGCATGGGGTTCGGGACCGGGGACTCGGGACTCGGGACTCGGGAAAGCGCAATCGGGAGTCGGACGGTGAAAGCCTGCGATGGCGCAGGCTGGACTTGGTGATAGCTGCCGAATGGTCAGCGGACAGCGGGTACGACTATCGCAGGCGACGACGCTGGAAAAGCACGGCCATCGATGCAAAAACCTGCTTGCCGTTCGCCAATGCGGCTTGCGTACGGCATCGATGCTTTCGCATCGTGCGACCGTTCACTCCTTGGACGGAGCCGGCTCGCTATCGCTGTCGCTTTCGTCTTCGGACTGCTGCAGTTCGGGCATGTCGCGCAGCAGGTTGTCGATGCGCTCGCCGCGGTCGACCGAATCGTCGTAGTGGAAATGCAGTTCGGGCACGTGGCGCAGCTTCATCGCCCGCGCCAGCTCGCTGCGCAACTGCGGCGCCAGCTCTTTCAGGCCCTTGACCGCTTCGGCGGAACGCTCCGGCAGCAACGCGGTGACGAACACCTTGGCATGGGCCAGGTCGCGGCTGATCTCGACATCGGACACGCTGACCGACGGCAGGCCGTGATCGCGCACGGCCGAATGCACGATCGTGCCCAGGTCGCGGCGGACCTGCGCGGACACGCGATCGGTGCGGTGGAAGGATTTTGTTGCCATGGTCCGGGATCTCTTTTAATGCGGGACTCGGGACTCGGGACTCGGGACTCGGAGGAGCAAAAGCGATAGCTCCTGCTTTTCCGAGTCCCGAGTCCCGGGACCCGAGTCCCGGCTACATCACAGCGTGCGCTGCACTTCGATGCGCTCGAAGCACTCGATCTGGTCGCCCGGCTTGACGTCGTTGTACGCCTTCACGCCGATGCCGCATTCGGTGCCGTTGCGCACCTCGTCGACGTTCTCCTTGAAGCGACGCAGCGATTCCAGCTCGCCTTCGAACACCACGGTGTTGTCGCGCAGCACGCGGATCGGCTTGTTGCGCTTGACCACGCCCTCCACGACCATGCAGCCGGCGACCGCGCCGAACTTGGAGCTGCGGAACACGTCGCGCACCTCGGCGGTACCGATGATCTCTTCGCGGATTTCCACGCCGAGCAGACCGGAGGCCACCTGCTTCACCTGGTCGATCACGTCGTAGATGATCGAGAAGTAGCGCAGGTCGATGCCGTTGGTTTCGATGATGCGACGCGCCGAGGCGTCCGCACGCACGTTGAAGCCGATCACCGTGGCCTTGGAAGCCAGCGCCGAGTTCGCATCGGACTCGGTGATGCCGCCCACGCCGGAGTGGATCACGTTGATGCGGATCTGCTCGTTGGACAACGCCACCAGCGACTGCTTGAGCGCTTCCACCGAACCCTGCACGTCGGCCTTGATCACCAAGTTCAGCGACAGCTGGCCTTCGCCCTTGCCGAGCTGCGACATGATGTCTTCCATGCGGCTGCCCGCCGAGGACACCAGGCGCGATTCGCGGCGCTTGGTCTCGCGCTGCTGCGCCACGTCCTTGGCCAGGCGCTCGTCGTCGACCACGACGAAGTCGTCGCCCGCATCCGGGACGCCGGACAGACCCAGCACCTGCACCGGGATCGACGGACCCGCCTCGGACGGCTGGCCGCCGGTCTCGTCGAACAGCGCACGCACGCGGCCGTACTGCACGCCGCACACCAGGTAGTCGCCCTTCTTCAGGCTGCCCTGCTGCACCAGCACCGTCGCCACCGGGCCGCGGCCCTTGTCCAGCGAGGATTCGATCACCACGCCGCTGGCGCGGCCATCGAACACCGCCTTCAGTTCCAGCACTTCGGCCTGCAGCGAGATCGCGTCGAGCAGCGTATCGATGCCCGCGCCGGTCTTGGCCGAGACTTCGACGAACTGGGTGTCGCCGCCGAATTCCTCGGCGACCACGTCCTGCGAGAGCAGTTCGTTCTTGACCCGCAGCGGATCGGCGCCGGACTTGTCGATCTTGTTGACCGCCACGATCAGCGGCACGCCGGCCGCCTTGGCGTGCTTGACCGCCTCGATCGTCTGCGGCATCACGCCGTCGTCGGCCGCCACCACCAGCACCACGATGTCGGTCAGCTTGGCGCCGCGCGCGCGCATCGAGGTGAAGGCCGCGTGGCCCGGGGTGTCCAGGAAGCTGATGACGCCACGGTCGGTTTCGACGTGGTAGGCACCGATGTGCTGGGTGATGCCGCCGGCTTCGCCGGAGGCGACCTTGGTGCGGCGGATGTAGTCCAGCAGCGAAGTCTTGCCGTGGTCGACGTGGCCCATGATGGTGACAACCGGCGGCCGCGGCAGCTTCTCGCCCTGCTCGTCCTCGGTGTGCGCCAGCAGCGCGTCCTCGGCGTCGGCACTGCCCGCGCGCACCGGCTTGTGGCCGAGCTCTTCGGTGATCAGCGCCGCGGTGTCGTGGTCGATGGACTGGGTGATGGTGGCCATCACGCCCATCTTGAACAGCGCCTTGACCACGTCGCCGCCCTTCAGCGCGAGCTTCTGTGCCAGGTCGGCCACGGTGATCGTCTCGCCGATCGCCACTTCGCGCACCACCGGTGCGGTCGGACGCTCGAAGCCGTGCGCGCCGCCGCCGCTGCGCGAGACCTCGGGCTGGCGACGGCCGCCGCTGTTGCCGCCGCGCGGCTTGCCGCGCACGTTGGAACGGCGCGCGCGATCGGCGGCGGACAGGTGCAACTGGCCGGCGAAGCGGCTGGTGCTGTCGTCGTCCTCGACGCCGGCGACCATCACGTGCGAGCCGCGGGTCTTGTGCTTGTTGCCGGCGTTGCGGTCGTCGCTGCGCGGCGCGGCCGGCTTCGGCGGATGGTGCGGCGCGGTGGCCGGACGCGGCGCGCGCGGCGCGGCGGCGGCGCCGCCAGTGGCGGCACCGGCATTCGGCGTCGCAGCGGCGACAGGCGCAGCCGCCGGCGGCGCCGACTCGGCTTCCGCAGCGGCCTGCGCGGCCTTGCGCTCGGCTTCCACGCGGTCGCGCGCGTCCTGCTCGGCCTGGCGCTTGCGCTCGATTTCCTCGGCGCGCGCGCGGTCCTGCTCGGCGAGCTTCTGCTGTTCGGCCAGATTGCGCTGCTTGGAGGCTTCCAGCTTGCGCAGGATCTCGGCGCGCTCGTCATCCACCCGCCCGCCCGACGACATGCCCGCGCGCTCGGCGGCCAGGTCCTCGGCGGTCTTGACGTAGGTCCGCTTCTGCCGGACCTCGACGTTGACCGTGGTCTTGCTGCGCCCGGCGCTGACCGTCACTTCCTGCAGCTTGCGCCGGTTCAGGGTGATCTTCTTCGGCGCGGCCTGGGCTTCTTCCTCGACCGGCTTGTCGGTCTTGCCGTGGGTACGGCGCAGGAAGCCGAGCAGCTTCATCTTTTCGGTGCTGGTCACGACCTGGTCGGGACCGCTGAACTTCATCCCGGCCTCGGCCAGTTGAACCAGCAGTTTATCGACCGGCGTGTTCACCAGTTCGGCCAGCTTGCGGATGGTGGTTTGCTGCGACATTCGGATCCTATGATCTGGTTGGCGCCCCCTCGCGTGCGAAGGTAGCGCGGATTCTAAGCCCTGATCGGTTCAGGGCGGCATTCATCGCTGACTCATTCGCCGCGTTCCAATCGGGCGATCTCCTCGGCACGGGCGGCCAGGATGAGCGCGGCGGCGCGCTCCTGGTCCAGGTCCTCGATGCCGAACTCGAGGATTTCGTCGGCGGCCAGATCCGACAGGTCCTCGCTGGTCCGCACGCCATGGCTGGCCAGCGCATAGGCGGTGGCTTCGTCCATGCCTTCCAGGGCCAACAGGTCCGCCGTCGGCACGCCGCTGTCGTCGCTTTCCTCGGCGGCCAGCGCCTCGTTGAGCAGCGCATCGCGCGCGCGGGCCCGCAGTTCCTCGACGATGTCCTCGTCGAAGCCTTCCACCGCCAGCAGTTCGCCGACCGGCACGTAGGCGATTTCCTCGACCGAGTTGAAGCCCTCGGCGACCAGGATCGCGGCGATTTCCTCGTCCACTTCCAGCTTGTCCATGAACAGCTGGCGGGCGACGGCCTGCTCGGCCTCGGACTTGGCCGCGACCTGCTCGGCGGTCATCACGTTGAGCTGCCACCCAGTCAGGCGGCTGGCCAGACGCACGTTCTGGCCGCCCTTGCCGATCGCCTGGGCCAGGCGGTCCTCGGCCACGGCCAGGTCCATCGAGTGCTTCTCTTCGTCGACGATGATCGACTGCACTTCCGCCGGCGCCATCGCGTTGATGACGAAGTTGGCCGGGTTGTCGTTCCACAGCACGATGTCCACGCGCTCGCCGTTGAGCTCATTGGACACCGCCTGCACGCGCGAACCGCGCATGCCGATGCAGGCGCCGATCGGGTCGGTGCGGGTGTCGTGCGCCAGCACCGCGATCTTGGCGCGGTCGCCGGGATCGCGCGCGCAGGCCTTGATCTCGACCAGGCCCTGGCCCACTTCCGGCACTTCCAGCTTGAACAGCTCGATCATGAATTCCGGCGCGGCGCGGCTGATGAACAGCTGCGGGCCGCGCGGCTCCGAACGCACCTCGGCCAGGTAGCCGCGGACGCGGTCGCCGGCGCGCAGCACGTCGCGCGGGATGCCCTTGTCCTTGGGGATGAAGGCCTCGGCGTTGCCGCCCAGGTCGACATAGATGTTGCCGCGCTCGGCGCGCTTAACCACGCCGGTGATCAGTTCGCCGACGCGATCCTTCCACGCGTCCACCACCTGCTGGCGCTCGGCCTCGCGCACGCGCTGCACGATCACCTGCTTGGCGGCCTGCGCGGCGATGCGCCCGAAATCCGGGTTCTCGATCTGCTCTTCGATGTAGTCGCCGACGTCCACGCCCTCGGCCTCGTCGACCGCGTCCATCAGGCGGATCTGCCGGTCCGGCGATTCCATCACCACGTCGTCGGCCACCACTTCCCAGCGGCGGTAGGTTTCGTAATTGCCGTCCTTGTGATCGATGGTGACGCGCGTCAGCACGTCCTGATCGGGGTAGCGCTTCTTCGCCGCCGACGCCAGTGCGGCCTCGATCGCGTCGAAGATCACTTCGCGCGGCACGCCCTTTTCGTTGGCCACCGCGTCGACTACCAGCAACAGTTCCTTGCTCATTCTTTCACTCCGCGCGCAGCCTTGTCGGCCGCCGGTTCGTTGGATGGTTTCTTATTGGATTTTGCGGTCTTGCCAGCCGGCTTGCGCTTGGGCAAGGGCTTGGGCTTGGGAGCCATCTTGCCCGGCTGCTTGGGCGCCTTGCCCGGCTTGGTCGGAGCCAGGCCCAGCGCCGCCCAGTCGGGCAGGATCCGCGCCTTGTCGATATTGTCGAAGTCCACCGCCAGTTCGGCGCCATCGACTTCGAACACGATGCGGCCGGCGTCCACGTCGACCTGGGCGATACGCCCCTGCAGGCGGCGACGGCCCTGCAGCGGCAGCTTCAGCACCACCTTGGCCGATTCGCCCTGGTGGCGCGCGAACTGCGCCGCGGTGAACAGCGGGCGGTCCACGCCGGGCGAGGACACTTCCAGCGTGTAGTTGCCGCTGATCGGATCTTCCACGTCCAGCTGCGCCGACACTTCGCGGCTGACCCGCTCGCAATCGTCGATGTTGACGGTGCGCTCGGGCTGTTCGGCCAGCGGCACGTCGATATACAGGCGCAGCGTGGCGCCGCCCGAGGCCGGCAGGTATTCCGCCCCCAGCAACTCCAGGCCCAACGCGTCCACGGTCGGGCCCAGCAGATTCGCGATTTCGTTTGCCTTGTCGCTCACAGCCTGCCTTGCATCAGAATGAATGGAGAATCGGTCCTGGCGGTTTTCCCGGACCCCGGAAACGACAAAGGGCCCGTTGGGCCCCTTATCCGGTACGACTCCGGTAACGCTGGATTCCGGTTGCAAAGACGGGAACATGCGTCTTCGCGAAGCCCAGATTTCCCTACCGCAGGCAACCGATGCACTGGTTGCCGCTGTAGACAAATATGGTAGCGGGGGCAGGATTTGAACCTGCGACCTTCGGGTTATGAGCCCGACGAGCTGCCAGACTGCTCCACCCCGCAGCAGAAGCGGAATTATGAAGAATCAGCGCGATGATTGCAAGCCCTGATTTTCCATCCGACCCGGTGGCGATGCCGCCGGTCTTCGAGCGACATGATACCCGCAAGCGACCGATTGCGGAATAGCGATAGCGTCGCTCGATGCCCAAACGACAACGCCGCCAAAACGGCGGCGTTGTCGCAAACGGCTTGAAAACAGCGCTTTCGCGCGATCAGGCCAGGTGCGCGAAGGCGCGCTGGCACCACGCCATCAGCGGGCTCCAGGCCAGGCCCAGCGCCAGCAGGCCGATCGAATTGACCCCCAGCACCACGCCGAGCACGCGGTCGTCGTTGGCCGGCAACGGCTCGCCGACCGGCTCGTCGAAATACATCACCTTGATCACGCGCAGGTAGTAGAACGCGCCGATCACCGCGCACAGCACCGACAGGATCGCCAGGCCGGTCCACCACAGGTTGTCGGTCGGCACCGCGACCACCGCGCCTAGCACCGCCAGCTTGGCCCAGAAGCCCAGGAACGGCGGCACGCCGGCCAGCGAGGCCATGATGCACAGCACCAGCAGCGCCATCCACGGGTTGCGCGCGTTCAGGCCCTTGAAGTCGTCGATGTGCTCGGCTTCGAAGCCCTTGCGCGACATCGCGATGATCGCGCCGAACGAGGCGGTGGACATCACCGCGTAGCAGATCGCGTAGAACAGCGCCGCCGCATAGCCGCGCTCGCCGCCGCCGGCCACGCCGAGCAGCAGGAAGCCGATGTGCGAGACGGTCGAATACGCCAGCATGCGCTTGAGGTTGCTCTGCGCCAGCGCCATCAGGTTGCCGACCAGCAGCGACAGCGCGGCCAGCCCGCCGATCACCCAGTGCCACTGCTCGGCCAGCGGGCCGACGCCCACTTCCAGCAGCCGGTAGGCCATGCCGAACGCGGCCAGCTTGGACGCCGAGCTGATGAACAGCGCGATCGGCGCCGGCGCGCCCTGGTACACGTCGGGCAGCCACATGTGGAACGGCGCCGCGCCGAGCTTGAACGCCACGCCGGCGATCATGAAGATGGTGCCGGTCAGCAACAGGGTGCGTTCCTGGCTGGACCCGATCGCCTCGTGGATGCCGGTCAGGCTCAGCGTGCCGGTGGCGCCGTAGATCAGCGACATGCCGTACAGCAGCAGGCCCGAAGCCAGCGAGCCGAGCACGATGTACTTCATCGCCGCCTCGGTGGCCATGCCGTTGTCGCGGTTCGACGCGACCAGCGCGTACGAGCACAGCGCCAGCAGTTCCAGGCCCAGGTAGACCATCAGCAGGCTGCCGGCCGAGACCAGGATCATCATGCCGACCGTGGCGAACAGCACCAGCACCGGAATCTCGCCCTGGTACAGCTTGCGCTCGCGCAGGTAGCTCCAGCCGTAGATCAGGGTCAGCGCGCTGAGCCCGACGATCACCGTCTTCATCACGTCGGCTGCGGCGTCGCGCACGAACATGCCGTTGAACACCTCGCCCTGCCCGCCCACGCCGGCGAGCAGCATCGCGAACACCGCGACCAAAATCGCGACCGAGACGATGTGGGTCCAGACCTTGTTGCGCTCGCTGATGAACAGATCGAGCATCAGCAGGGCGAAGGCGCCGGCGGTCAGCACCAGCTCGGGGAGCAGGGGCGGCAGGTCGACGGCGGTCAGGGGCAGTAGCGCAGGGGTGGTCATCATCAAATCTCTGGAATCATTTCGCTCGACGGCCCGATTACAGCTTGCTGGTGGCGATCTGCGCCGCCAGCTTTGCGATCGAGGGTTCCATCAGGTCGGTCAGCGGCTTCGGATACAGGCCCAGGGCCAGCACGCCCACCGCGAACACGCCCAGCACCAGCGCCTCGCGGCCGTTGATGTCCTTCAGCTCGGCCACGTGCGCGTTGGCCACTTCGCCGAAGAACACGCGGCGGTACAGCCACAGGGTATAGGCGGCGGTGATCACCAGGGTGGTCGCCGCGGCGAAGGCGAGCAGCGGGTGCGCCTGGAAGCTGGCCATGATCACCATGAACTCGCCGACGAAGCCGCTGGTCCCCGGCAGGCCGGCGTTGGCCATGAAGAACAGCATCGCGAACGCGGCGAACCACGGCATCACGTTGGCCACGCCGCCGTAGTCGGCGATGCGGCGGGTGTGCATGCGGTCGTAGAGCACGCCGACGCAGGAGAACATCGCGCCGGACACGAAGCCGTGCGAGATCATCTGCACCATTGCGCCCTGCAGGCCCAGACGCGCCGCGTCGGTGCTGCCGAAGCCGACCAGGGCGAAGGCGACGAAGGTGCCGAGGGTGACGAAGCCCATGTGCGCGATCGACGAATAGGCGATCAGCTTCTTCATGTCCTCCTGCACCAGCGCGACCAGGCCGACGTAGATCACCGCGATCAGCGACAGCGCGATCACCAGCCAGGCCCACTCGTTGCTGGCGTCGGGCAGGATCGGCAGGTTGAAGCGCAGGAAGCCGTAGCCACCGATCTTCAGCGCGATCGCGGCCAGGATCACCGAACCGGCGGTCGGCGCCTCGACGTGCGCGTCCGGCAGCCAGGTATGCACCGGGAACATCGGCACCTTGACCGCGAACGCGATCAGGAACGCGAAGAACAGCCAGGTCTGCTCCTTGGCGGTCAGCGACAGCTGGTACAGGTCGGCGAGCTGGAAGCTGCCGCCCTTCAGGTACAGGTAGATCAACCCGACCAGCATCAGCACCGAGCCGAGGAAGGTGTACAGGAAGAACTTGACCGCGGCGTAGATGCGGCGTGGGCCGCCCCAGATGCCGATGATCAGGAACATCGGGATCAGCATCGCCTCGAAGAACACGTAGAACAGCATCGCGTCGGTGGCGGCGAAGATGCCGACGGTGACGCCTTCCAGGATCAGGAACGCGGCCACGTACTGGTTGACCCGCTTCTCGATCGAGGTCCAGGCGCCGATCAGCGCCAGCACCGTGACCAGCGTGGTCAGCACGATCAGCGCGACCGCGATGCCGTCGGCACCGAGGTTGTAGCCGATGTCGTACGCCGGGATCCACGCATGGGTCTCGACGAACTGCAGCGCATCGCTGGCGTAGTCGAAGCCGGTGAGCAGCGGCAGGCTCAACGCGAAGGTCAGCAACGCGACCAGCAGCGACGCCCAGCGTGCCGCCTTGGCGTCGCGCAACGCGAGGATCAGCGCGCCGCCGAGGATCGGCAGCCAGATCAGGATAGTAAGTAGGGGCCAGTTCGACACGTGTTCTTATTCCGTACAGGTCAACGCCAGAAATGCATCAGCACGCCCAACAGGGCAATGAGACCGATGATCATCGCGAAGGCGTAGTGATAGAGGAAACCGGATTGCGTGCGACGCAGCAGGTTGGCCGCCAGGTCGATCACGCGCGCGGTGCCGTTGACCATGACGCCGTCCACGACATGCGTATCCACCGCACGCGACACCTTGCCCAGGCCGAGACCGCCGCCGGCGAAGCCGTTGATCCAGAGCTTGTCGAAACCGTACTTGTTCTCCAGCACCCACACCGGCAGCGAGAAAGTCTTGCGCGCCTTGGCCGCCAGTTCGGGCTTCCACAGGTACAGAATCCAGGCCAGGGCGAAACCGGCCACGGTCAGGAAGAACGGCGGCTGGGTCAGGCCGTGCAGCGCGAACGCGACCGGACCGTGGAACTCCTCGGCCAGCGCGCCGACGCTGTCGCGCGCCGGGTTGTAGAAGTCGACGATGCCGCTGAAGAAGCCCAGCGCCTGGCCCTTGATCGCCACCGCGGCGTGATGCCCGGCCCAGTCGGTGCCGAACAGCATCGGGCCGATGGTGAAGAAGCCGATCGCGATCGACGGGATCGCCAGCAGCACCAGCGGCACCGTCACCACCCACGGCGACTCGTGCGGTTCGTGCGCGCCGTGGCCATGACCGTGGTCGTCGTGCGCATGGTCGTCATGGGCATGCGCGTCGTGCGCATGGGCCTGCACCTCGGCGTCGGTGTGCGCGCTGTCGTGGTGCGCGTGCACCGCGTGCGCATCCGCGTCGCGGAAGCGTTCCTTGCCGTGGAAGGTCAGGAACAGCAGGCGGAAGCTGTAGAAGCTGGTGACCAGCACGCCGCCGAGCACCGCCCAGTAGCCGTAGGTCGCGATCCAGTTGTGCGATTCGTGCGCATGGTGCGCGGCCGCCTCGATGATCGTGTCCTTGGAATAGAAGCCGGCGAAGAACGGGGTGCCGACCAGGGCCAGGGTACCGATCACGCTGGTCCAGTAGGTGACCGGCATGTACTTGCGCAGGCCGCCCATCTTGCGCATGTCCTGCTCATGGTGCATGCCGATGATCACCGAGCCGGCGGCCAGGAACAGCAGTGCCTTGAAGAAGGCGTGGGTCATCAGATGGAACACCGCCGCCGAGTACGCCGACACGCCCAGCGCCACGGTCATGTAGCCCAGCTGCGACAGCGTCGAGTAGGCGACCACGCGCTTGATGTCGTTCTGCACGATGCCGATCAGGCCGGTGAAGAACGCGGTGGTGGCGCCGATGAACAGCACGAAGTTCAGCGCGGTCTCGGACAGTTCGAACAGCGGCGACATGCGCGCCACCATGAAGATGCCGGCGGTGACCATGGTCGCGGCATGGATCAGCGCCGAGATCGGGGTCGGGCCTTCCATCGAGTCGGGCAGCCACACGTGCAGCGGCACCTGCGCCGACTTGCCCATGGCGCCGATGAACAGGCAGATGCAGATGATCGTCGCCACGTTCCACGGGTGGCCCTGGAACAGCTGCACCTGGGCCAGGCCGCCGGCGGCTTCGCTGCCGAGCACCGCGGTGGCGTTGGCGAACACGGTGGCGTAGTCGAGCGTGCCGAACCACAGCAGCACGCCGGCGATGCCGAGGATGAAGCCGAAGTCGCCAACGCGGTTGACCAGGAACGCCTTCATGTTGGCGAACACCGCGCTCGGGCGCTTGAACCAGAAGCCGATCAGCAGGTACGAAACCAGGCCCACCGCTTCCCAGCCGAAGAACAGCTGCAGGAAGTTGTTGCTCATCACCAGGCTCAGCATCGAGAAGGTGAACAGCGAGATGTAGCTGAAGAAGCGCTGGTAGCCCGGATCGTCGGCCATGTAGCCGATGGTGTAGACGTGCACCAGCAGCGACACGAAGGTCACCACCACCATCATCATCGCGGTCAGCCGGTCGACCATGAAGCCGACGTGGGCCGAATAGTGGCCGACCTCGAAGAAGGTGTAGACGTTCTGGTTGAACGGCGCGGCGCCCTGCCCGACCAGCTGGTACAGCGTCCAGCACGACAGCGCGCAGCTGACCGCCACGCCGAGGATGGTGACCAGCTGGGCGCCCTTGCGGCCGACCTGGCGGCCGAACAGGCCGGCGATGATGCTGCCGAGCAGCGGCGCGAGCACCACGGCGATCAGCAGACTCTTGGAGAGAGTGATTTCCATCTACGGGTCAGCCCTTCAGCGAATCGACTTCGGCCACGTTGATCGTGTGGCGGGTACGGAACAGCGTCACCAGGATCGCGAGGCCGATGGCGGCCTCGGCCGCGGCCACGGTCAGGATGAAGAACACGAACAGCTGACCGGCGGCGTCGCCGAGTTCGCGCGAGAACGCCACGAAGTTGATGTTGACCGACAGCAGCATCAGCTCGATCGACATCAGCAGCACGATGACGTTTTTGCGGTTGAGGAAGATGCCGGCCATGCTGATGCAGAACAGCACCGCGCCGAGCGCCAACAGGTGGCCTAGGGTGATCATGGCTGGCCCTCCTGCGGTGCCGCGGCCGGGGGGGTGTACAGCGTGGGTTTCTCGGCATCCATCTTGACGATGCGCAAGCGGTCGCCGGCCTTGACCCGCGCCTGGTCGCCGGGATTCTGGGTCTTGATGCCGGTGCGCTTGCGCAGGGTCAGCATCACCGCCGCCACCACCGCCACGGTCAGGATGATCGCGGCGAACTCGAACGGCAGCAGGAACTCGGTGAACAGGACCTTGGCCAGCCACGCGATGTTGGAGGTGTCGGCGGCCTGCGCGGCGGCGTTGTCGGCCGGGAACGGGGTGGCGGTGCGCGCCTTGACCCCGATCAGGGTGACCATCTGCACCAGCATCGCCACCGCCACGATCAGCCCGACCGGCAGGTAGCGTACCCAGCCCTGGCGCAGCCGCGCGGTATCGATGTCGAGCATCATCACCACGAACAGGAACAACACCATCACCGCGCCGACGTAGACCAGCACCAGGGTCACGCCGAGGAACTCGGCGCCCACCAGCAGCCACACGCAGGCGATGGAGAAGAAGGTCAGGATCAGGCACAGCACCGCGTACACGGAGTTGCGCACGCTGATCACCGCGCCGGCGGAGACCGCGGCGATGGTGGCGAAGATCCAGAAAGCGATATTTACCCAATCCATTTCAGGACCTCAGCGGAAGGGAGCGTCGGCGGCGCGGCGCTCGGCGATCTCGGCTTCGAGCCGGTCGCCGATCGCCAGCAGCTGCGGCTTGGTGACGATGTTCTCGCCGCGCTTCTCGAAGTGGTACTCGAGCACGTGGGTCTCCACGATCGAATCGACCGGGCAGCTCTCCTCGCAGAAACCGCAGTAGATGCACTTGAACAGGTCGATGTCGTAGCGGGTGGTGCGGCGGGTGCCGTCCTCGCGCTTGGTCGAATCGATGGTGATCGCCAGCGCCGGGCACACCGCCTCGCACAGCTTGCAGGCGATGCAGCGTTCCTCGCCGTTGGGATAGCGGCGCAGCGCATGCAGGCCGCGGAAGCGCACCGACTGCGGGAACTTCTCCATCGGGTACAGCACGGTGTACTTGGGACGGAACGTGTACTTCAGGGTCAGCCACAGGCCGCCGAGCAGCTCCAGCAGCAGCAGGCTCTTGAAGTAATGGGTGACTTTATTCATCGCTTACACGCCCTTCTGGATCACGCCGTAGAACACCATCAATGCCGTCACCGCGATCCACACGATCGTCAGCGGGATGAACACCTTCCAGCCCAGCCGCATGATCTGGTCGTAGCGGTAGCGCGGGAAGCTGGCGCGGAACCAGATGTAGGCGCTGGCGAAGAACAACACCTTCATCAGCAGCCACGGCCAGCCGCCGGTCCAGATCCAGTTGACCCACGGCGAGATGTCCGCCGTGACCCAGCCTTGGATCGGGCTCAGCCAGCCGCCCAGGAAGAAGATCGAGACCAGGAAGCTGACCAGGATCATGCTGGCGTATTCGGCCAGGAAGAACAGCGCGAACGCGCCGCCGGAATACTCGACCATGTGCCCGGCGACGATTTCCGACTCGCCCTCGACCACGTCGAACGGCGCGCGGTTGGTCTCGGCCACGCCGGACACCCAGTACACGATGAACAGCGGGAACAGCGGCACCAGGAACCAGTCGAAGAAGCCGGAGTTGCCGGCCTGCGCGGCCACGATCGTGCTCAGGTTGAGGCTGCCGGCGGCGATCATCACCCCGACCAGGGCGAAGCCCATCGCGATCTCGTAGCTGACCACCTGCGCGGCCGAGCGCATCGCGCCCAGGAACGCGTACTTGGAGTTGGACGCCCAGCCGGCCAGGATGATGCCGTACACGCCCAGCGAGGTCATCGCCAGCAGGTACAGCAGGCCGGCATTGGCGTTGGACAGCACCAGCTTGGCGTCGAACGGCACCACCGCCCAGGCCGCGAACGCCGGCGCCAGGGTGATCAGCGGCGCGATCACGAACATCGCCTTGTGCGAGCTGCTGGGCTGGATGATCTCCTTGAACAGCAGCTTGAACACATCGGCGAAGGCCTGGAAGATGCCCATGCCCACGTACATCGGCCCGTGGCGCACGTGCATCCAGCCGATCAGCTTGCGCTCCCAGACCACGTAGAACGCCACCGAGATGATCACCGGCATGGCGATCAGCAGGATCTTCAGCACGATCCACAGGATCACGCCGATCGCGCCCAGGCCGACGAACCACTGGTGCAGCGGGTCGACCACGTTCAACAGCATCTCGTTCATGCAGCCACCACCGTCACCCGACCGGCACCCAGCGGCGCGGTCGCGCCGTGGCCCGTTTCAACCCAGGCCGCGCCCGGCGCGACCCGCTTGTCCGTCACCAGCGGCAGCGTCGCGCTGCCCGCCGCGGTACCGACCTTGACCACCTGCCCTGCGGCCAGGCCGAGCCGGGCGGCGTCGTCCGGGTGCAGCGCCAGGCTCGGCGCCTGGTTCAGCGGATGCTGCTGCAGCGCTTGGGCGCGCCGCACCACCGCATCGGTGCGGTAGATCGCCGGGCTCGCCGCCAGTTCCAGACCGTCGTCCTGCCGCGCCGGCTGCGCCGACGCCGCCGCGGCGACCTCGACCGGCTGCAGCCCGGCGCGCAGCCCGGCCAGGTCGATGAATTCGAAACCGCCCAGGCCCAGTTCGCCGCCGAGCGCGCGCAGCACGCGCCAGCCCTCACGGGCCTCGCCCGGCAGCTTGCCGCCGGCACGGGTGCGCTGCTCGCTGCCGCTGAGGTTGGTCAGCGTCGCCTCGATCTCCGGCAATGCGCCGATCGGCAGGATTACGTCGGCCACGTCGCGGGTGGAGGCGCAGGCGAAATGGCTGAACGCCACCACCTTGGCCCCGGCCAGCGCGGTGCGCGCCGCGGCGGCGTCGGCGAAGTCCAGGCCCGGCTCGACGCCGTACAGCAGATACGCGCTGCGCGGCTCGGCCAGCATCGCCGCGGCGTTGCGCGCACGCGGCAGCACGCCGTAGCGCACCAGGCCCAGCGCGTTGGCGCCTTGCGGGATGCGGCACAGCGCCGCGCCGGTGGCCGCGGCGAAGTCGCGCGCGGCGGCACGCAGTTCGGCCGCCTGCGGATGGTTCTCGGCCAGCGCACCGACGATCAGCACCGTGCGCCCCGTCGCACCCTGCACCGCCTCGCGCAGCGCGCCATCGGCCAGGGCCTCGGCGAACCTGGACGGCGCCACGATCTGGCGGCCGGCCTGGTTGAAGGCGAAATCGAAATCGACCGGGTTGATCGAATACACCTTGGTCTGGCGCTGCATCTGCGCCTTGCGGATGCGGGCGTGCAGCAGCGGCAGTTCGTGGCGCAGGTTGCTGCCCAGGATCACCACCACGTCGGCCTGTTCGATCTCCGCCAGCGGCAGGGCGAACGGTTCGGCCAGCGCGGCGTCGGAGAAGTCGCGGTTGTGCAGGCGATGGTCGATGTTGCCGCTGTCCAGGCCGTCGGCCAGACGCGCCAGCAGCGCCCCTTCCTCGTTCGAGGTGGCCGGATGCGCGAGCACGCCGAGCGCGTCGCCACGGTTGGCCTTGAGGATCTCGGCGGCGGCGGCGAGCGCCTCGGCCCACGGCACTTCGCGCCACTGCCCGTCGATCTTGCGCAGCGGGCGCAACGCGCGGTCCTCGGCGTACAGGCCCTGGTGCGAATAGCGGTCGCGGTCGGACAGCCAGCATTCGTTGACCGCGTCGTTCTCGCGCGGCACGGTGCGCAGCACTTCGCCGCGGCGCACGTGCAGGAACAGGTTGGAGCCCATCGCGTCGTGGTAGCCCACCGACTCACGCGCCACCAGCTCCCACGGACGGGCGCGAAACTGGAACACCTTGTTGGTCAGCGCGCCGACCGGGCACACGTCGACCACGTTGCCGGACAGCTCGGTGGTCAGCGGCTTGCCGTCGTAGGTGCCGATCTGCAGGTTCTCGCCGCGGTACATGCCGCCCAGTTCGTAGGTCCCGGCGATGTCGGCGGTGAAGCGCACGCAGCGGGTGCACTGGATGCAGCGGGTCATCTCGGTGGCGACCAGCGGACCGATGTCCTCGTCCGGCACCACGCGCTTGCGCTCGTTGAAGCGGCTGACCGAGCGGCCGTAGCCCAGCGATACGTCCTGCAGTTCGCACTCGCCACCCTGATCGCAGATCGGGCAATCCAGCGGGTGGTTGATCAGCAGGAATTCCATCACGCTGCGCTGGTACTTCAGCGCCTTCTCGCTGCGCGTGGCGACCTTCATGCCGTCCATCACCGGCGTGGCGCACGCGGGCGACGGCTTCGGCGACTTCTCCACGTCGACCAGGCACATGCGGCAGTTGGCCGCGATCGGCAGCTTCTCGTGGTAGCAGAAGCGCGGGATCGGGATCCCGGCCTTGTCGGCGGCCTGGATGATCATCGAGCCCTTGGGCACCACCAGGGACTGGCCGTCGATCTCGACGGTCACGTGTCCCTCCGGCACCACGGCCGGGGTCGCGCCAGGATTGTTGGGTTGCGCGCTCATGCGGCGGCTGCCTCCAGCTTCTTGCCGTCAACCATCGAATGACCGTTGACGATGTAGTACTCGAATTCGTCCCAGAACTGGCGCAGGAAGCCCTGGATGGGCCATGCCGCCGCTTCGCCGAACGCGCAGATGGTGTGGCCTTCGATCTGGCCGGCCACCGTCCTCAGCTGGTGCAGGTCTTCCATCGTGGCCTTGCCGGCGACGATGCGCTCCAGCACGCGGTGCATCCAGCCGGTGCCCTCGCGGCACGGGGTGCACTGGCCGCAGGATTCCTTGTGGAAGAACTGCGAGATGCGGCAGGCGAACTTGACGCAGCACACGCTGTCGTCGAGCACCACGATGGCGCCCGAGCCCAGGCCGGTGCCCAGCGCGCGCAGGGTGTCGTAGTCCATCTGCAGGCCCTTGAGCTGCTCGGCCTTGAGCACCGGCATCGACACGCCGCCGGGCACTGCGCCCTTGAGCGTGCGGCCCGGCTTCAGGCCGCCGGCCATCTCCAGCAGTTCGTCGAAGGTGGTGCCCAGCGGCACCTCGAAGTTGCCGCCCTTCTGCACGCAGCCGGACACCGAGAAGATCTTCGGTCCGCCGTTCTTGGTCTTGCTCAGGCCCAGGAACCATTCCGGGCCGTTGCGGATGATCGCCGGCACCGAGGCGTAGGTCTCGGTGTTGTTGATCGTCGACGGCTTGCCGTACAGGCCGAAGTTGGCCGGGAACGGCGGCTTGTAGCGCGGCTGGCCCTTCTTGCCTTCCAGCGACTCCATCAGCGCGGTCTCTTCGCCGCAGATGTAGGCGCCGGCGCCGAGCGCGCCGTAGATGTCGATGTCCACGCCGCTGCCGAGCACGTTCTTGCCCAGCCAGCCGTTGGCGTAGGCATCGGCCAGGGCCTGCTCGAAATGTTCGAACGGCTCGTGGTGGAACTCGCCGCGCAGGTAGTTGTAGGCCACCGTGCTGCCGGTGGCGTAGCAGGCGATGGCCATGCCCTCGACCACCGAATGCGGGTTGTAGCGCAGGATGTCGCGGTCCTTGCAGGTGCCGGGCTCGGACTCGTCCGAGTTGCACAGGATGTACTTCTGCGGCGCGCCCTTGGGCATGAACGACCACTTCAGGCCGGTCGGGAAGCCTGCGCCGCCGCGGCCGCGCAGGTTCGACTGCTTGACCATCTCGATCACCTGCTCCGGCGCGATCTTCTCTTCGAGGATCTTGCGCAGGGCGGCGTAGCCACCGGTCTTCAGGTAGCTCTCGTACGACCACGGAATGTCGTAGTGCAGCGTGGTGTACACCACCTGGTGCGGCAGCGGCGCGGGGCCGACCGGACCGGTGGGAGCGTGGGGATGCTGTGCCATTGCCGTTACTCCAACCCGTCCAGCAGCGCGTCGACCTTGTCCTTGGTCAAGTGCTCGTGATAGTGGCCGTTGATCACCATCATCGGCGCGCCGGCGCAACCGGCCAGGCATTCTTCTTCGCGCTTGAGGTAGACGCGACCGTCGGCGGTGGACTGGCCCAGCTTGCAGCCGAGCTTCTTCTCCGCATGCGCGACCAGGTCCTCGGCGCCGTTGAGCCAGCAGCTGATGTTGGTGCAGAAGGCGACGTTGTTGCGGCCGACCTTCTCGGTCTCGAACATCGAGTAGAAGCTGGCGACCTCGTAGGCCCACACCGGCGGCAGCTCCAGGTACTTGGCCACGCCGGCGATCAGCTCGTCGGTCAGCCAGCCCTGGTTCTGCTCCTGCGCGGCGTGCAGGCCCTGCAGCACGGCCGAGCGCTTGCGGTCCGGCGGGAACTTGGCCAGCCAGTGATCGATGTGCGCGCGCGTCTTGTCGCTCAGCACCACCATCGGATCGACGTCGCGCGCCGCTTCGAAATTACCTGTCGCTTTCATGCGTGGAACTCCGGGACTCGGGACTGGGGACCGGGGACTCGCAAGAGCCCGCGTCCGGCAGTGTCCGAACCATGAGAAAGAACAACCGCGTTTACAGAAAAGACCAGCGCAGACCCGGCTTCGCCGAGTCCCGAGTCCCGAGTCCCGAGTCCCGGCTTCATCGATCCACCTCGCCGAACACCAGGTCGTAGGTGCCGATCATCGCCACCACGTCGGCCAGCATGTGCCCGCGCACGATCGCGTCCATCGACGACAGATGGGCGAAGCCCGGCGCACGCAGGTGCACGCGGAACGGTTTGTTGGCGCCGTCGGAAGACAAGTAGCAACCGAACTCGCCCTTCGGCGCTTCGACCGCGCAGTAGGTCTCGCCGGCCGGCACGCAATAGCCTTCGCTGAACAGCTTGAAGTGATGGATCAACGCTTCCATGTCGTCCTTCATGTCGGCGCGCTTGGGCGGCGCCACCTTGAAGTTCTCGACCATCACCGGCCCGGGGTTGGCCCTCAGCCACTTCACGCACTGCTGGATGATGCGGTTGGATTCGCGCATCTCGGCCACGCGCACCAGGTAGCGGTCGTAGCAGTCGCCGTTGGTGCCGACCGGGATGTCGAAATCCACCGCGTCGTACTTGGCGTACGGCTGCTTCTTGCGCAGGTCCCATTCGATGCCCGAGCCGCGCAGCATCGCGCCGGTCATGCCCCAGCCATAGGCCTGCTCCGGGGTGACCACGCCGATGCCGACGGTGCGCTGCTTCCAGATGCGGTTGTCGGTGAGCAGGGTTTCGTACTCGTCGACCCGACCCGGAAACGTGCTGGTGAAGTCTTCCAGGAAGTCGAGCATCGACCCTTCGCGCGCGGCATTGAGCCGCTTCAGCGCGTTGCCCTTGTGCCAGCGCGATTCCTTGTACTTGGGCATGCGGTCCGGCAGGTCGCGGTAGACGCCGCCGGGCCGGTAGTAGGTCGCGTGCATGCGCGCGCCGGAGACCGCTTCGTAGCAGTCCATCAGCTCTTCGCGCTCGCGGAACGCGTACAGCATCACCGCCATCGCGCCCAGGTCCAGGCCGTTGGAGCCGACCCACATCAGGTGGTTCAGGATGCGGGTGATCTCGTCGAACAGGGTGCGGATGTACTGCGCGCGCTCCGGCGCCTCGATCCCCATCAGGGTCTCGATCGCGCGCACGTAGGCGTGCTCGTTGCACATCATCGACACGTAGTCGAGGCGGTCCATATAGCCGATCGACTGGTTGAACGGCTTGGACTCGGCCAGCTTCTCGGTGCCACGGTGCAGCAGGCCGATATGCGGATCGGCGCGGACCACGGTCTCGCCGTCCATTTCCAGGATCAGGCGCAACACGCCATGCGCGGCCGGATGCTGCGGGCCGAAGTTCATCGTGTAGTTGCGGATCTCCTGCTTGCTCTCGGCAGGACTGCTGGCGAACCCATCGTGCGCCTGCTGGTACTCGCTCACTTGGCGGGCTCCTTCTGTGCTTCGCCTGCGGCGGTCTGGTAGCGCGCATCGTCGCGGATCACCCGCGGCACGCCGACGCGCGGCTCCACCGAGGTCACCGGTTCGTAGATCACACGCTGCTTCTCTTCGTCGTAGCGCACTTCGACGTTGCCGATCAGCGGGAAGTCCTTGCGGAACGGATGGCCGACGAAGCCGTAGTCGGTGAGGATGCGGCGCAGGTCCGGATGGCCGGCGAAGACCACGCCGAACAGGTCGAACGCCTCGCGCTCGAACCAGTTCGCGCCCGGCCAGATGTCGGTGACCGAGGCCACCACCGGCAGATCTTCGTTCGGCGCATAGCAGCGCACGCGCAGGCGCTGGTTGTGGCGGTAGGACATCAGCTGCGCCAGCACCGCATAGCGCTGCAGCGGCACCGGCAACGGCTGGATGTCGCCGGCGGTCTCGCCGCTGGGGAACTCGCCCCAACCGAAACGGCCCATGCCCTTGCCTTCGACGCCACGGCTGAAGCCTTGCGACGACACGTCGGCGGTATCCCACTCGTCGCTGCCGTAGCCCAGGTAGTCCACGCCGCACAGGTCGGACAACTGTTCGAAACCGAACTCGTCGCGCAGCGCCAGGCAGGTGGCGTGCCAGGCGTCGGCCGGCACTTCCAGGGTGACTTCGCCACGCGGGAGGACCACGAACACCTGGCTGCCGGGAAAACGGGCGCCGAGTCGGTCGCTAAAGGAAGATGCTTGCTCTGCCATGGGGGCTTGGCGTGCTCTTAAGAAGTAAGAGGAATCAGCGCGCGATGGTCTGGGTTCGCCAGATCTTCTTCTGCAGCTGCAAGATGCCGTAGACCAGCGCTTCGGCGGTCGGCGGGCAGCCCGGGACGTAGATGTCCACCGGCACGATGCGGTCGCAACCGCGCACCACCGAGTACGAATAGTGGTAGTAGCCGCCGCCGTTGGCGCAGCTGCCCATCGAGATCACCCACTTCGGGTCGGGCATCTGGTCGTAGACCTTGCGCAGCGCCGGGGCCATCTTGTTGACCAGGGTGCCGGCGACGATCATCACGTCGGACTGGCGCGGCGACGGACGGAACACCACGCCGTAGCGGTCCAGGTCCAGGCGCGCGGCGCCGGCGTGCATCATCTCGACCGCGCAGCAGGCCAGGCCGAAGGTCATCGGCCACATCGAGCCGGTGCGTGCCCAGTTCAGCAGCGCATCGACGCTGGTGGTCACGTAGCCCTTCTCGAGCAACGGGTTCTCGCCTTCGGGACGCAGGATGTCGTCGACCCGCCCTTCCGGGATCGGGTTGGTCATCAGGCGATCCAGGGTCTGAATCACTCCCATTCCAGCGCTCCCTTCTTCCACACGTAGATAAAACCGAGGAACAGCATGCCGACGAACAGGCCCATGGTGACCAGGGAGCGAGCGCCCAGGTCCATGAACACCTGCGTCCACGGCACGATGAAGATGATTTCCAGATCGAAGACGATGAACTGGATCGCGATCAGGTAGTAGCGCACGTCGAACTTCATGCGCGCGTCTTCGAACGCCTCGAAGCCGCACTCGTAGGGCGAGAGCTTCTTCAGGTCCGGGCGCCGGGGAGCGAGGAACCGTCCCACCAGCATCAGCGCGACGCCGATTCCGGTGGCCACGATCAGAAACAGCAGGGTCGGCAAATATTCGGCCAGCACTCGCAATTCTCTCTTGCCTGTGCCCGCGCGCGTGCCGCGCAGGCATGGGATAGACGATTCTCCAGGCAGGGACGTGACGTTCCCGCGTAGAAACCGTAGCCAAACAATGGTGCCCAAGAGGGGACTCGAACCCCTACGACCTAAGTCGCTACCACCTCAAGGTAGTGCGTCTACCAATTCCGCCACCTGGGCTTGCGTATCGCGCGCGGCATCCCGCCGCGCAACATATTGTAACCGTCTTCAGTCTTTCTGCGACGGGGCAGGCGACTTTTGTTGTGCATTTTCCGGCGCCTGCGGCGCGGGCGGCGCAACGGCGGGTGCGGCGGCCGGCGCGGTCGACGCCGGCGCCTGCGGGATCTGCAGCTCGCCGGCCGGCGCGGCCGGGGCCGGGGTCGCGGCCTGCGACATCACGCCGAGGTTGGCCTCGGCCGCCGGGCGCGCGCTGTGGCCGGCATACCAGGCCATGAACAGGCTGATGGCGAAGAACACCACCGCCAGCCACTTGGTCGACTTGGACAGGAAGTTGGACGCGCCGCGCGATCCGAACACGGTGCCGGACGCGCCCGCGCCGAACCCCGAACCCGCCGCCGCGCCGGAACCGCGCTGCATCAGGATCAGCGCGATCATCGCGATCGCCACCAGCACGTAGACCACATTGAGGATGACCATCAGCATTTCGAAATCCGTCCGGACTTAAGTACGACTTGAGTAGCGAGCGGCCGCCACCGCGGCGACCGTTCGGTTAACGGGCCGCCGCGCGCGCGATGGCCAGGAATTCCTCGGCGACCAACGATGCGCCGCCGACCAGCCCTCCATCGACATCCGGCTGTGCGAACAGCTCCGCGGCGTTGTCGGGCTTGACGCTGCCCCCATACAGGAGCGGCAGCGAATCAGCGATTCTAGCATCGTGGGCGGCGACTTCGCCACGGATGAACGCGTGCACCGCCTGCGCCTGGGCCGGGCTGGCGGTGCGCCCGGTGCCGATCGCCCAGACCGGCTCGTAGGCGACCACGGCCTTGGCGAAGCCCTGCACGCCGACCAGCGCCAGCACCGGCGCCAGCTGCGCGGCGATGACCGATTCAGTCTGGCCGGCCTCGCGCTGCTCCAGGGTCTCGCCCACGCACAGGATCGGAATCAACCCGGCGTGCAGCGCGGCGGCGAACTTGCGCGCAACCAGTTCGCTGCTCTCGGCGTGGTACTGGCGCCGCTCCGAATGCCCGACCAAGCCGTATTCGGCACCGACGTCGACCAGCATCGCCGCCGACACCTCACCGGTGTAGGCGCCCTTCTCGTTGCTGCTCACGTCCTGCGCGCCGAAGCGCAGCGCATGGCCCTCGAAATCCTCGATCAGGTCGCCCAGGTAGGGCAGCGGCGGCAGGATCACCACCTCCACGCCGGCGGCAGGCAGGCCCGCGGCCACCTCCTGCACCAGCGCGGTGGCGAAATGGCGGTTGCCGTGCAGCTTCCAGTTTCCGGCTACGATCTTGCGTCGCATCGGCGCGTTCTCCGGCGAAAAAGTGCCGAAAGGATAGCCGATGCGCGGTTAGACCCGGCTCCGCCGGCTGCCCACCCTCCCCGCCCGCCGCCGATCCCCTGCGAGACCGCCATGCCCCAGCCCTCCGGCCATGCCCTGATCACCGGCGCCTCCAGCGGCATCGGCCGCGAGATCGCCCGCGAATACGCCCGCCGCGGCGTGCCGCTGATCCTCAGCGCGCGGCGCGAGGCGCTATTGCAGGCGCTGGCCGAGGAACTGCGCGCGCAGGTGCCGGTGCAGATTGTGGTCGCCGACTTGGCCGACCCGGCGGCACCGGCCGCGCTGGTGGCCGAACTGGAACGGCGCGGCCTGGCGGTGCGGATCCTGGTCAACAACGCCGGCTATGGCGTGCCGGGGCGCTTTCCCGACAGCGACTGGGCCACCCACGCCGCGTTCCTGCAGGTGATGGTCGGCGCGGTCTGCGAGCTGACCTGGCGCCTGCTGCCGGCACTGCGCGCCAGCGGCCACGGCCGCATCCTCAACGTCGCCTCGTTCGCCGCGCTGGTGCCCGGCGCCGACGGGCAGACCCTGTACGCGGCGGCGAAGAGCTTCATGCTGCGCTTCAGCGAATCGCTGGCGCTGGAGAACGCCGACCGCGGGGTCAAGGTCTGCGCGCTGTGCCCAGGCTTCACCTGGTCCGAATTCCACGACGTGACCGGCACCCGCGCGCAGATGGACAAGCTGCCACGCTGGGCCTGGCTACACGCCGACGCGGTCGCGCGCGCCGGCATCGACGGCGCCGAACACGGCCGCGTGCGGGTGGTGCCGGGGCTGTTCTACCGCGCCCTGCTGAGCCTGGTCGCGCTGCTGCCGAACGCCCTGCTGCTGCGGCTGATGCGCCGCGGCTCGCAGCGGATCAGGCCGTTGTGAAGCCGGGATTGGGGATTCGGAATTGGGGGTTCGCAAAGGCGGGACGTACGCGCCGGACACAAATGCAACGCGGGAACCCGCTCTTGCGAATCCCCAATCCCGAATCCCCAATCCCTGCTATTTCAGCTTGATCTCGCGCAACCGCTCTTCCAGATAGCCCTGCGCGGTGATCGGCTCGGGATAGCGGCTGGGGTTGTCGGCGCTGACGCAAGACGGCAGCACGTCGATCAGGAAATCCGGGTTCGGATGCAGGAAGAACGGCACCGAGTAGCGCGGCTGGCGCGCCTGTTCGCCCGGCGGGTTGACCACGCGGTGGGTGGTCGAGGGATACACGTGGTTGGTCAAGCGCTGCAGCATGTCGCCGATGTTGACCACGATGGTGTCGGCGTCGGAGGTGAACGGCACCCACTCGCCCTGCTGCGACTTGACCTCCAGCCCGGCGGCGCTGGCGCCGACCAGCAGGGTGATCAGGTTGATGTCCTCGTGCGCGCCGGCGCGCACGTTGGGGATGTCGTCGGCGGTGATCGGCGGGTAGTGGATCGGGCGCAGGATCGAATTACCCGAGTCGGTCTTGTCGGCGAAGTAGTGCTCGGGCAGGCCGATGTGCAGCGCCAGCGCGGCCAGCACGCGCGCGCCGAGCTGGTCCAGCGCCTGGTACAGGCCGTAGCCGTGCTCGCGGAAGCCCGGCACCTCGCTCGGCCACAGGTTCGGCGGCATGGCGTCGCGGTACCTGGAATCGTCGGGGATCTCGCGGCCGATGTGCCAGAACTCCTTCAGGTCGAAGTGCTTGGAGTCCTTGGCGGTTTCCACGCCGAAGGCGGTGTAGCCGCGCGCGCCGCCGCTGCCCGGCAGGTGGTACTTGCGCTTGACGTCCTCGGGCAGCGCGAAGAACGCCTTGAACACGCCGTAGGCCGCATCGATCTGCGCCTGCGCGATGCCGTGGTTGCGGATGCCGGCGAAGCCCCACTCGCGGTAGGCCGCGCCCAGTTCGGCGACGAAGGCGTCGCGGTCTGTGTCGAAGCGGGTGATGTCCAGGGTGGGGATGCGCGCAGTCATGGCGGAAACCGTAGTCGTCGTGAAAGGGAAACGCCGCGATCAGATCAGCAGGCGGTACAGCAGGTAGAAGGTGGCCATCTTGGCGATGACCACCGCAACGGCGATGGCGAGCGACTCACGCCGCGTCACGGACCGCCTCGGCGAGTCGTTCCAGCGTGTCCTGCATCAGCGTGGCGTCGTCGGCCTCGACCGTGACCCGCACCACCGGCTCGGTGCCGGACGGGCGCAGGAACGCGCGCCCGCGCCCCCGCACCGCCGCCTGCGCCGCGGCCAGCGCGGCCTGCACGCTCGCCGCCTCGGCCGGGCGCGCGCCCTGCTGCAGGCGCACGTTGACGGTCTTCTGCGGCACCTTGTCCAGGCCCTGCAGCGCCTCGCGCAGGCTCTGCCGCGAGCGCTTGAGCACTTCCAGCACCTGCAGCGCGCTGACGATAGCGTCGCCGGTAGTGGCGCGATCCAGGCACAGCATGTGCCCGGAGGTCTCGCCGCCGAGCACGCCGCCCTGCTCGACCAGCGCCTGGTGCACGTAGCGGTCGCCGACCTTGACCCGCAGGAACGGCAACTGCAGCGCGGCCAGGGCCTTTTCCAGCCCGTAGTTGGTCATCAGCGTGCCGACCACCGGCCCGCGCAGGCGGCCGCTGGCCTGCCAGCCGCGCGCCAGCACGTACAGCAGGTCGTCGCCGTCGACCGGATTGCCCTGGTCGTCGGCCATCAGCACGCGGTCGCCATCGCCGTCGAAGGCGATGCCCAGCTGCGCGCCATGCTGGCGCACGTTGCTGGCGAGGTTGTCGATGTGCATCGAGCCGACCCCGGCGTTGATGTTGAGCCCGTCCGGCGCGGCGCCGATCGCGATCACCTCGGCGCCCAGTTCGCGGAACAGCAGCGGCGCGATGTGGTAGGTCGCGCCGTGCGCGCAGTCCAGCACCACTTTCAGCCCGCGCAGGTCGAAGCCGCGCGGCACGCTGGCCTTGCAGAACTCGATGTAGCGGCCGATCGCATCGCGCGCGCGCATCGCCTTGCCCAGGCGCTCGGATTCCACGGTGGCGAACGGCGCATCGAGCGCCGCCTCGATCGCGCTTTCGGTGGTGTCGTCGAGCTTCTCGCCCTCGGCGGAGAAGAACTTGATGCCATTGTCGTAGTGCGGATTGTGCGAGGCGCTGATCACGATGCCGGCGTCGGCGCCGAGCGTGCGGGTCAGGAACGCCACCGCCGGCGTCGGCATCGGCCCGAGCAATTGCACGTCGGCACCGGCGGCGACCAGTCCGGCCTCCAGCGCCGATTCGAACATGTAGCCGGAAATCCGCGTGTCCTTGCCGATCACCACCGTCGGCCGCGCATTGCCTGCGCTGCCGGCGCCGAGCACGCGGCCCAGCGCATTGCCCAGGCGCATCACGAAATCGGCGGAAATCGCGCCCTGCCCGACCCGGCCGCGAATGCCGTCGGTACCGAAGTATTTGCGGGGGCTCATCGCTGCGGGACTCGGGACTCGGGACCCGGGACTCGGTCAAAGCCGGAGACATCCAGGGATCCAGAGAAATGAGCACCTGCCGCGCAATACGTCCGTTGCGCCGGGCCACGAGTCCCGAGTCCCGAGTCCCGGGTCCCGACCGTCATACCACCACCTCGGTCTTCGCCGGTGCCGGCTGCCGCATCATCATCGCCAGCAGTTCGGACAGGCGGTCGCGCAGTTCGCGGCGGTCGCAGATCTGGTCGATGGCGCCGTGCTCGAGCAGAAACTCCGAGCGCTGGAAGCCTTCCGGCAGGGTCTCGCGCACGGTCTGTTCGATCACCCGCGGGCCGGCGAAGCCGATCAGCGCGTGCGGTTCGGCGATGTTGATGTCGCCGAGCATGGCGAAGCTGGCCGAGACGCCGCCGGTGGTCGGGTGGGTCAGCACCGACACGTACGGCAGGCCGGCCTCGCGCAGGCGCCCGAGCGCGGCCGAGGTCTTGGCCATCTGCATCAGCGACAACAGGCCTTCCTGCATGCGCGCGCCGCCGCTGGCGGAGAAGCACACGAACGGCGCGCCGATCTGCAGCGCGGTCTCCGCGGCCAGCGCGAAGCGCTCGCCGACCACCGAACCCATCGATCCGCCCATGAAGGCGAAGTCGAACGAGGCGGCGACCAGCGGCTGCGCCTTGAGCAGGCCCTGCATCGCGATCAGCGCGTCGTACTCGCCGGTGCTCTTCTGCGAGATCTTGATGCGTTCGCTGTACTTCTTCTGGTCCTTGAACTTCAGCGCGTCGGTCGGGCCCAGGCGCGCGCCGATCTCGGTCGGCGTGGTGTCCGGGTCGAACAGCGCCGCCAGCCGCGCGCGCGCGCGGATCGCCATGTGGTGGCCGCACTTCGGGCACACCTCCAGGTTCTCCTCCAGCTCCGGCCGGTACAGCACGGCGCTGCAGTTGGGGCATTTCTCCCACAGGCCTTCGGGGACGCTGCGCTTCTTGCTGGGCGTGCTATCGGTGCGGATGCCGGAGGGCATCAATTTGCTGAGCCAACTCATGCGGAATGACGATCCAGTCGCGCGGCCCACCGGGCCGCCAAGGGGCGACAGTCTAGCGCGGTGCTAGATATCGCGCCGCAACGAGATTACGCGAGCCGCAGCACCACACCGGTTGATGCGCCGCAACATCCCTGCCCGTTGCCGGCGCGCAATCGCCTCGCATGTCAGAGGAGCCGTGCCTCCCCGCTCCGGGCGGAGCGGGGAGGCACGACATGCGCGCCATTGGCGCGCGTGCCGTGAAGCGTCCGGCCATGGATGCTGGCCAAGCCGAGATGCCGGCGCAACGGCGAAGAACGGGCCAAGCCACGCAGCCCACCCTTGTCCCTAAAAATCCGCAGCCGAGCCGCTACCGCAAACAGCTGATCTTCCCGCCAGGCAGCACCAACCGCCGGCAGATACGCGCCCTCAGCCCTGGTCCAGCGCCTGCCGCAGCGGCGTCAGGAAGGCCAGCACGCGTTCGCGCACCGCCTCCGTGGTGGTCGCCTCGGCCAATGCCGCGACCAACGCGCTGCCGACCACCACCCCGTCGGCGTCCACCGCCATGGCCTTGGCGCTGGCGGCGTCCTTGATCCCGAACCCGGCCACCACCGGCACCGTCGAGCGCGCGCGCAGCTGGCGCAGGCGATCGCCGGCGGCGCGGGTGTCGAGGTGGTCGGCGCCGGTCACGCCGGCGAAGCTGACGTAGTACAGGTAACCGCGCGCCGCATCGCACAGCAGGCCGATGCGCGCGTCGCTGGTGGTCGGCGAGGCCAGCACGATCAGGTCCAGGCCGGCCGCGGTGAAGATCGCCAGGGTCTCGGCCGATTCTTCCGGCGGCAGGTCGACCAGCAGCACGCCGTCCACGCCGGCGGCCACCGCTTCGTCGGCGAAACGCGCGGTGCCGTGGATCTCGACCGGGTTGAGGTAGCCCATCAGCACCACCGGCGTGGTTGCGTCGTCGCGGCGGAACGCGCTGACCGTTTCCAGCACGTAGGCCAGGCCGGCACCGCGCGCCAGCGCGCGCTCGGAACTGCGCTGGATGGTGGGGCCGTCGGCCATCGGATCGGAGAACGGCACGCCGAGCTCGATCACGTCGGCGCCGGCCTCGACCAGCGCATGCATCGCCGGCACCGTCGCCTCCAGCGACGGATCGCCGGCGGTGAGAAAGGGAATCAGCGCCTTGCGCGATTGCGTGCGCAGGCGGGCGAAGGTTTGGTCGATGCGGCGCATGAGGAGTCCAGGCAATGATGAGGATCAATCGGTTGGCGGCGAATCGGGCCATGCGCTGCAGACCAGCATGTGCCGCGGCAGCTCCGCCAGCGCCTGCTCTGGCGCTTCCACATCGAAGCTATCCACGCAGCAACCGCAACCGGTGTTTTCGGAACAGGTACGCAGGTCGCCGCGCCAGCGATCCAGCCAGTCGAGCAGCAGGTCCTGCTCGCCCGGCGCGTCGATCTCGGCAATCAGCGTCGCGCGTACCCAGCGCATCGCTCAGATCTGCATGCCGTCGCGCGCGGCGATGGTGTGCACGTCCTTGTCGCCGCGGCCGGACAGGTTGCACAGCACCAGCGCGTCCTTCGGCAGGTCGCGCGCCAGCTTGATCGACTGCGCCACCGCGTGGCTGGATTCCAGCGCGGCCAGGATGCCCTCGGTGTGCGCCAGCAGGTGGAACGCGGCCAGCGCCTCGTCGTCGGTGATGCCCTGGTAGACCGCGCGGCCGCTGTCGGACAGGAACGCGTGCTCGGGGCCGACGCCGGGATAGTCCAGGCCGGCGGACACCGAATGGGTCTCGGTGATCTGGCCGTCGTCGTCGCAGATCACGTAGGTGCGGTTGCCGTGCAGCACGCCCGGGCGGCCGGCGGCGATCGAGGCGGCGTGGCGGCCGGTGGCGATGCCGTCGCCGGCGGCTTCGGCGCCGTAGATCTTCACCCCGGCATCGTTGAGGAAGGCATGGAACAGGCCGATGGCGTTGCTGCCGCCGCCGACGCAGGCGCTGATCGCGTCCGGCAGGCGGCCGTAGTCTTCCAGCATCTGCGCGCGCGCTTCGCGGCCGACGATGGCGTTGAAGTCGCGCACCATGCGCGGATACGGATCCGGGCCGGCGACGGTGCCGATGATGTAGAAGGTGTCCTGCACATTGGTCACCCAGTCGCGCATCGCCTCGTTCAGCGCGTCCTTGAGCGTGGCCGAGCCGGAGGTCACCGGCACCACCCTGGCGCCGAGCAACTGCATCCGGTAGACGTTGATCTTCTGCCGCTCGATGTCGGTGGCGCCCATGTACACCACGCACTCCAGGCCCAGCCGCGCGGCCACCGTGGCGCTGGCCACGCCGTGCTGGCCGGCGCCGGTCTCGGCGATGATGCGGGTCTTGCCCATGCGGCTGGCCAGCAGCGCCTGGCCGATGGTGTTGTTGATCTTGTGCGCGCCGGTGTGATTCAG
Organism: Xanthomonas sp. CFBP 8443; assembly: GCF_025666195.1. Classification (NCBI taxonomy): domain Bacteria; kingdom Pseudomonadati; phylum Pseudomonadota; class Gammaproteobacteria; order Lysobacterales; family Lysobacteraceae; genus Xanthomonas; species Xanthomonas sp. CFBP 8443. Next base: position 1,896,174 of record NZ_CP102592.1, on the reverse strand, counting down.
GTCCTCGCGCTTGAGCAGGATCTGCGCCCCGCCCACTTCGCGGCTGAGCCGCTCGGCGTGGTAGATCGGGCTGGGGCGGCCGACGTAGTGCTTGAGGTCCTTGTCGTACTCGGCGATGAAGGCCGGATCCTGGCGCGCCTGGTCGTAGGCGGCGGCCAGTTCCTGCAGCGGCCCGATCAGGGTCTCGGCGACGAAGCGGCCGCCGTAGCGGCCGAAGTGGCCGCTGGCGTCGGGATAGGCGTGGAAGTCGCTGATGGGGACGGAGGACATGGCGATCGCAGGCAGCAGGACAGGCCCGCACTTTAGCGCACGCGTCGCCCGGCAAAAACCGATAAAGTCTGAGCCTATACGTCAGGAAATCTCACATGTCCAACCTGCGCCGCCTGCCCTCGCTGAACGCGCTGCGCGCATTCGAGGCCGCCGCGCGGCTGCGCAGCGTCGGCGCCGCGGCGGCCGAGCTGCACGTCACCCACGGCGCTGTCAGCCGCCAGATCCGGCTGCTGGAGGAGGAACTGGGGCTGGCGCTGCTGCAGCGCGAAGGACGCGGCATCCGCCCGACCGTGGCCGGCGAGCGGCTGCGCGACGCGGCCGGCGGCGCCTTCGCGCAACTGCAGGACGCGGTGGCCGAACTGCGCCGCCCCGCGCGCGCCAGCGCCCTGGTGCTGGGCTGCCCGGGCAGCATCCTGGCGCGCTGGATGATCCCGCGGTTGCAGGCGTTGCAGCGCGACCTGCCCGAGCTGACCCTGCACCTGTCCGCGCACGAGGGCGACTTCGCCGCCGACCTGGACGGGCTGGACGCCGCCCTGCTGCTCGGCCAGGCGCCATGGCCGGACGGCTGGCAGGTGCACGTGCTGGCGCCGGAGCGGATCGGCCCGGTACTCAGCCCCGCCCTGCCGCAGGCGCAGGCATTAGCGGCGAGCCCGCCGTCGGCGTTGCTGCAGCAGCCGCTGCTGCACACCGCCTCGCGCCCGCAGGCGTGGCCGGCGTGGGCGCAGGCGCATGGCGTGGACGCCACCGCACTGCACTACGGCACCGGATTCGAGCACCTGTACTACCTGCTCGAAGCCGCGCTGGCCGGCATCGGCGTGGCGATCGCACCGCAGCCGCTGGTCGCCGACGACCTGGCCAACGGACGCCTGCTGGCACCGTGGGGCTTCGCCGAGACTGGCGGGCAATGGGCGCTGTGTGCGCCGAGCGGACGCGAGGATCCGCGCATCGTCGCGCTGGCCGCGTGGCTGCGCATGCAGTTGCGTTGATCCACACGCGGTTCCCTCTACCCGCAACGAACGGCCAGATCCGGCCATGGTGCTCGCACCGTTTGAGCGTCAACCATGCCACGGAAAATCAAGTGGGAACCTGTGCATGTCGTCGCGCCGACTGCATGTGCCACGCAAGTGGCGCGACATCGCCGGCCAAGGCAACCAAGTGCCTGGCGGCGTGCAATGCAACCGTGTCATCGCAGCACGACAAGCGGCATCACATCGCGTGCCGTAGCGTTGTCGATGGACATGAAGGCGATTGCGCGAACGCGCAAACAGCCGTGAAGACCGCTTCGACGCTCCGCGCTGCGCCCAAACTCCGCACTACACAGCCACGACCGGGCTGTAGCGGGAACGCATCTCAGCTGAAGCGTTTCCTACAGCGTGCAAGAACCTACGGCTTGCCACCAAAGTTTCAGCGGCCGCGCGCGTAAAAAACTCCAAGACCCACGCGCATCCATTCAACAGTTGGTGTTCAACTCATGGCAGTCGGCGCGGCGCACTTCCTCGACGAACTTGCGCATCTTGTGGCCGTCCTTGATGCCTGGCTGGCTCTCGATGCCGCTGGAGACGTCGATGCCCCATGGCAGCGTCGCCACGATCGCGTCGAACACGTTGTCGGCGGTGATGCCGCCGGCAAGCAGAAACGGCCGGTGCAGGCCGGTCGGCAGGCGTGTCCAGTCGAAGGTCTTGCCGGAGCCGCCGCCCTCGCCCGGGGCATGGCTGTCGAACAGGAAGCCGGCCGCGTTCGGGTACTGCAGCTGCAGGGTGCGTGCATTGACGTCGCTGCCGCCCATCGGCACCGCCTTCAGGTACGGCAGGTTGAAGCCGCGGCAGAAGCCGTCGTCCTCGTCGCCATGGAACTGCAGCAGGGTCGGCCGCACCGTGCGCAGCACTTCGCGCACTTCGTCCTTGGGGTTGTCGCGGAACAGCGCGACCACGTCCACCATCGGCGAGGCGGCCTGGCGCATCGCGCGGGCTTCGGCCGGGGCGACCCGCCGCGGGCTGCCGTGCGCGAATATGAATCCCACCGAATCCACCCCAAGTTCGCCCGCCAGGCGGATGTCGCCGGCGCGGGTCATGCCGCAGAACTTGATGCGGGTGCGATACAGGGTTCGATTCATAGGGTGACCTCGGCCGGTAGCTTCCAGATGTCGGGGTAGAGGGGACCGACGAACACCAGTCCCTGGGGCGGCGCGGTCGGGCCGGCGACGCTGCGGTCGCGCCCGGCAAGCAGTTCGCCGATCCAGGAAACCGGCTTGTCGCCTGTTCCTACCAAGATTAAGGACCCCACGATATTGCGCACCATGTGATGAAGGAATGCATTGGCCTGGACCTGGACCTCGACGACCTCGCCGATCCGGGTCACCGCGATCGACTGCAGCTCGCGGCGCGCATGCAGCGCCTGGCACTGGATGCTGCGGAACGCGCTGAAGTCCTGCTCGCCCAGCAGCGCCTGCGCCGCAGCGTGCATCGCCTCGGCCTGCAGCGGCCGCCGTTCCCAGCTCAGCGTCTGCCGGTACAGCGCCGGGCGCACCTGGCGGTTGAGCAGGCGGTAGCGGTAGCGCCGCGCGCGCGCGGAGAAGCGCGCGTGGAAATCGTCCGCCGCCGGCACGCACCAGCGCACGCACACCGAGGCCGGCAGCCGTGCGGTGGCGCCGAGCATCCAGCCGCGCGGCGCACGCGGCGCATCGCAATCGAAATGCACGACCTGGCATTCGCCGTGCACGCCGGCGTCGGTGCGTCCGGCGCAGACCACGCTCACCGGCGTATCGGCCACCGACGACAACGCCGCCTGCAGCGCCGCCTGCACGCTCGGCCCACCCGATTCGCCGAGCTGCTGCCAGCCCTGGAACTCGCTGCCATCGTATTCCACGCCCAACGCATAGCGCATGGCGACCTACTCCGACACTACGTGCGGCGCGGATGCGAGCGGCCAGGGCGCTGCGCTGTGGCGTGCGCGATGCCGCTGCGGCATGCGCTGCCGAGCGGCGGGAGCGCTGGCCGTTCGCAGGTGCGGCAGCGGCATGGAGATGCCAGCCGGTCGGCCGGCAGCGCCGACATCGCGCATGCGACCGGCTTTGGCCCGGCAACGCGCCGCCGGCCGGGAGCTTGCGCTGCGTGCCACCGGCAGCGTCCTGTCGAGGAGGTGTTCGCGCATCGTCGCATTCCCTGTCGAAGCAGGACGGCGGCGGCGCAGCCGCCGCACGCCGTCCGCGGGTCTCAGCCCAGGCGACCCAGCAGTTGCAGGGCCTCGGCACGTGCCGCCGGATCGCCGCCGGCCGCCACTTCGGTCAGCAGGGTGCGCGCGGTCTCGTTGTCGCCCAGGTCCATGTAGGCCACTGCCAGTTCCAGGCGTTCGCGGCCGATCGGCGGATAGGCCGGCGCCGGCTCGGCGATCGGTTCGGCGGTCGCCGGCAACTCCTCTTGGTGCCAGGTCGGTTCGTGGCGTGCCGCCGCGGCGGCGACCGGCGTCGGCGCCAGCACCGGCGGCGGCTGCCGCCATGGTTCGTCGGCGTCGGGCGATGCCTGCGGCGCAGGCGCGGCCTCGAGGTCGGAATGCGGCGCGACGTAAGGACGCTGCGCTGCCGGCATGTCGTCCGCGTCGTCGTGGCGCGGCGCATGGCCGGCCAGTTCGCGTTCGAACGCCTGGTCCTGATAGGCCGGATCCTGGTAGGTCCGGTCCGCGTCCGCGTCGTCTTCGACCGCGTCGCGCGTGTGCTCGTCCAGCGGCGGCAGGTCCGGCGCGTCCACCTCGCGATGCGCGACCACCGGCACCGCCGCGGCCAGTTCCGCCGTGTCGTAGCCATGCCGCGGCAGCGGCGGCAACGGCGAGGGCTTGCGCCGGCGCGACAGCAGCAGCGCACCGATGCCCAGCACCAGCAGCGCCAGCCCGCCCCACAGCCACAGCGGCCAGCCGTTGGACGCCGGCGTCGGCGCGGGTTGCGCCTGGGCCTGGGTCTGCCCGGCCTGGCCCAGGCGCTTCTGCGCCGCGGCCAAGTCGCTGTCCTTCAGCGCGATCAGTTGCTGCTGCTGGGCCTTGAGCTTTTCCAGCTGCTCGACCCGCGAGCGCAGTTCCTGGACCTCGGCATCGCGTGCCGCGAGGTCTTCGCGCGCCTGCTGCAATTGTTGAGTCGCCACCATGTCTCCCTCGTCGCCGGCACCGGTGCCGGACTTGGTTCCCGCGTTGTCGCGTTGCGCCGGCACCGCCGGCGCGATTTCCAGGCGTGCGCCCGATGCCCCAGTGGCGGTCGCGGCGGCCACCGGCTTGGCGGCGGCCGGCGCAGCGGCATCGGCCTGTTGTGCTTGCGCCGGTTGCGGCACCGGCGCGCGCGCCTGGCGCCACTGCGCGGCCTGCTCGCGGACGATGGCCGTGGCGGCGGCGGCATCGAGGCCGGCCAATTCCTCCTGGCGCGGCGTACGCAGCACCGCGCCCTGCTTGAGCAGGTTGACGTTGCCGCGGATGAACGCATCCGGATTGGCGCGCAGCAGCGCGACCATGGTCTGGTCCAGCGAATGGCCGCTGCCGCGCACCAACTGCCCGGCGATCTGCGACAAGGTCTGTCCGCGCTGCACCGGGGCCAGCGCGTCGCCGGGTGCGGCGACCGGGGCCGGCGCGCTGCGCACCGGCGCGGCGGGTGCGGCCGGCAGCGCCGGTGGCGGCGTCGGCGTGCTGGCGGCCGGCGTCGGCGCCGGCAACGGTTCGCTGCGGACGATGCGGTCGGACGGCACCGCGGCCGCCGGCGCGTCGATCGCCGGCGCATCGATCGCCGCGGCGGTGTTGGGCGCGTCGACCAGCGCCGAATATTCGCGGATCAACCGACCCTGGCCCCAATCGACTTCGATCAGGAAGCTCAGCGACGGCACCTCGACCGGCATCCGGCTGCTGACGCGGATCACCGCGCGGCCCTGGTTGGTCTGGGCGAAGCGGAACTGCAGATCGCCGACCAGGCCATCCGGCCGCTGCAGCCCGACCCGGGCGAAGGTCGCCGGCGAGGCCAGCGCCACGCGCGCGTTCTCCAGTTCGCCGGGCTCGTTGGAAATCACCGGGATCTCGGCCAGGAACGGCTCGCCCGGCTTGGACAGCACGCGGATGTCGCCGAGCCCCAGTGCCAGCGCGGCCTGGCTGCAGGCCAGCAACAGCAGCGCGCACGCGGCACGCCAGCCGCGGCGCGGTCCGAATGCAATGGAAGTGCCGTCGCCGCCATGGCGGCGGCGGCGGAAGAAGCGTGGTTGTAGGCGCATCACGCCCCTGCCCTTGGTTTCATGGCGAGCAATATATCCGAAGCCGGGACCGGGGACCGGGGACCAGGGACCCGGAAGAGCAAAAGCTAACCGCAAGAGCTGCCGCCAAGGCCGGGACCCGGAAAAAACAAACGGCAAGAGCTGCCGCTCTTGCCGTTGCATAACTCTTTCGCCAGCTAACCCCCCAATCACCGAGCCAGCGCCCACGGGTCCCCGGTCCCCGGTCCCTGGTCCCGGCTTTTTAGCCTTCCTGCGCTACCAACTCGGCCAGCTGCACCGCGTTGAGTGCGGCGCCCTTGCGGATGTTGTCGGAGACGATCCACAGGTTGAGGCCGCGCGGATGCGAGATGTCCTCGCGGATGCGGCCGACGTAGACCGCGTCGTTGCCGGACGCGTGGGTCACCGGGGTCGGATAACCGCCGGGCTTGCGCTCGTCGACCACTTCCACGCCCGGCGCTGCTTCCAGCAGCGCGCGCGCCTGCTCGGCGCTGACCTTGCGCGTGGTCTCGATCGCCACCGCTTCGGAGTGGCCGTAGAACACCGGCACGCGCACCGCGGTCGGGTTCACCTGGATGGTGTCGTCGCCGAGGATCTTGCGCGTCTCCCAGACCAGCTTCATCTCTTCCTTGGTGAAGCCGTTTTCGAGGAAATCGTCGATGTGCGGGATCAGGTTGAACGCAATCTGCACCGGGAAGCGCTGCGGATCGATGGCCTGGAAGTTGAGCAACTGGCCGGTCTGCTTGCCCAGTTCCTCCAGCGCCGAACGGCCGCCGCCGGACACCGACTGGTAGGTCGCCACGTTGATCCGCTCGATGTTGTATTCGCGGTGCAGCGGCGCCAGCGCCACCAGCATCTGCATGGTCGAGCAGTTGGGATTGGCGACGATGCCGCGCGGGCGCTGCTTCAGCGCTTCCGGGTTCACTTCCGACACCACCAGCGGCACGTCGTCGTCGTAGCGGAACGCCGAGGAGTTGTCGATCACCACCGCGCCGGCGGCGGCGAACTTCGGCGCGTATTCCTTGGAGATGCCGCCGCCGGCGGAGAACAGCGCGATGTCCACGCCGGTCGGGTCGAAGGTCGCCAGGTCGAGCACGGTGACCTTCTGGCCCTTGAACTCGACCTGGCCGCCGGCCGAGCGCTCGGAGGCCAGCGGATACAGGGTGGCGATGGGGAAGTCGCGCTCGGCGAGGATGTTCAGCATGGTTTCGCCGACGGCGCCGGTGGCGCCGACGACGGCGACGTTGAAACGACGGGATTCGTTGCTCATGGGAGATTGTTCGATCGAGTAGGAGAAAGGGGGGAACAGCCGCAGTGCCAGCTGGATTCGGGGAACCTCCCGAGCGCGCGCTCAGGTCGCCGGAGGTTCCCTATCGTTTTTTGCTCGCGATCTTGCCGTCGCCAGTGCCGGTGCCAGCGATCGCCTCCAGGTTCAACGCATTCGGCGGGCGCTCGGCGTCGGCGCCGAAGCCCAGCGCGGCCAGCAGGTTGTCCACCGCCAGCGCCACCATCGCGCGGCGGGTAGCCGCGCTGGCACTGCCGATGTGCGGGGTCAGCACCACGTTGCGCAGCGCCAACAGTTCCGGACGCACCGCCGGCTCGCCTTCGTACACGTCCAGCCCGGCCGCGGCCAGGCGCCCGTGCGCGAGCGCGTCGGCCAGCGCCAGTTCGTCGATCAGGCCGCCGCGGGCGATGTTGACCAGCGTCGCGGTCGGCTTCATCTGCGCCAGCGCAGCGGCGTCGAGGAGGTGGTGCGACTGCGGGGAATACGGCAACACCAGCAGCAGGTGATCGGCGCGCGCCAGCAGTTCGTCGAAGCCGACGTACTCGGCGGCGTGCGCATGCTCCACCTCGGCCGGCAGTCGGCTGCGGTTGTGGTACAGCACGCGCATCGAGAAGCCGGCGGCACGGCGCGCGATGGCCTGGCCGATGCGGCCCATGCCGAGGATGCCCAGGGTGCTGCCGTGTACGTCGGCGCCGAGCATGGTCTGGAACGACCACTGCCGCCACTGCCCGTCGCGCAGCCAGCGCTCGGATTCGGTGACGCGCCGCGCCGCGGCCATCAGCAGGGCGAAGCCGAGATCGGCGGTGGTCTCGGTGAGCACGTCGGGGGTGTTGCTGGCGACGATGCCGGCCGCGCTGAGCGCGTCCAGGTCGAGGTTGTTGTAGCCGACGCCGACGTTGGCGATCGCCCGCAGTCGCGGTGCACCGGCAATTTCGGCCGCGCCGATACGCTCGTTGAGCGTCACCAGCGCGCCGTCCAGCGGCGCCAGCGCCGCGGCCAGCTCCTGCTGCGAATACTTGGTCACGTCCGCGGTGGTGGTCAGCACGCAATGTTCGCCGAGCCGTGCGACGACATCGTCGAACAGCGGCTGGCTGACCCACACCCGCGGCCGCGACTCAGCCATCGCCACCGCCCGGAATGCGCGGGATGACGCTGCCGACATCGCCGCACTGCGCTCGATGGCGCAGCGCCTGATCCATCAGCACCAGCGCCACCATCGCCTCGGCGATCGGGGTGGCGCGGATGCCCACGCAGGGGTCGTGGCGACCGGTGGTGATCACGTCCACCGCCTGACCGTCCACGTCCACCGTGGCGCCGGGCAGGCGCAGGCTGGAGGTGGGCTTGAACGCCAGCGAAGCGACGATCGGCTGGCCGGTGGCGATGCCGCCGAGCACGCCGCCGGCGTGGTTGGACTGGAAGCCGTCCGGCGCGATCAGGTCGCGATGCTCGGTGCCCTTCTGGGTCACCGCGGCGAAGCCGTCGCCGATCTCCACGCCCTTGACCGCGTTGATGCTCATCAGCGCCGCGGCCAGTTCGCCGTCGAGCTTGCCGTAGATCGGCTCACCCCAGCCCGGCGGCACGCCGTCGGCGACCACGGTGACCTTGGCGCCGATCGAATCGCCGGACTTGCGCAGCGCGTCCATGTAGCGTTCCAGCTCCGGCACCTGCGCCGCGTGCGGCCAGAAGAACGCGTTGTCTTCCACCGCGTCCCAGGCGAAGCCCTGCGGCAGGACCGGCCCGAGCTGCGACAGGTAGCCGCGCACGCGCACGCCGTAGCGCTGCGCCAGCCACTTCTTGGCGATCACCCCGGCGGCCACGCGCATCGTGGTTTCACGCGCCGAGGAGCGGCCACCGCCACGCGGATCGCGGATGCCGTACTTCTGCCAGTAGCTGTAGTCGGCATGGCCCGGACGGAACTGGCGGGCGATGTCGGTGTAATCCTTGCTGCGCTGGTCGGTGTTGCGGATCAGCAGGCCGATCGGGGTGCCGGTGGTGCGGCCTTCGTAGACGCCGGACAGGATCTCGATCTCGTCGGCCTCGCGCCGCGCCGAAGTGTGGCGGCTCTTGCCGGTGGCGCGGCGCTGCAGGTCGTGGGCGAATTCGGCGGCGTCGAGCTCCAGCCCCGGCGGGCAGCCGTCGACCACGCAGCCGATCGCCGGCCCGTGCGATTCGCCGAAGGTGGTGACGGTCAGCAGGGTGCCGAAGCTGTTCGCGCTCATGGCCGCCGGCTCACCGGCCCGCGGCCAGTTCGGCGATGCGCGCGTGGTGCGCGACCAGTTCGCTGGCTTCCACCGCGAAGATGCCCATCTGCCCGACCTTGAACTCGACCCAGGCGAAATCCACCTCGGGCAGCAACTGCACCAGCGCGCGTTCGGATTCGCCGACTTCGCAGATCAGCAGGCCGTCCTCGCTCAGGTGCGCCGGCGCATCGCGCAGGATCTTCAGCGCCAGGTCCAGGCCATCGTCGCCGGCGCGCAGGCCCAGTTCCGGCTCGTGCGCGTATTCGGGCGGCAGCGCGTCGGTCTCGGCATGGGTGACGTAGGGCGGATTGGTGACGATCAGCTCGTAGCGGCGCCCGCCCAGCCCGGCGAACAGGTCGGACTTGACCAGCTCGACGTTGTCGGCCAGCAGCCGCGCCTTGTTCTCGGCGGCCAGCGCCAGCGCGTCGTCGCTGATGTCGACCGCGTCCACCTGCCAGTTCGGGTTGTAGTGGCCCATCGCGATGGCGATGCAGCCGGAACCGGTGCACAGGTCCAGCGCGCGAGTCACCTCGCGCCCGGCCAGCCACGGCTCGAAGCCGGCTTCGATCAGTTCGGCGATCGGCGAGCGCGGCACCAGCGCACGCGCGTCGCTCTTGAAGCTGAGCCCGGCGAACCAGGCCTCGCCGGTCAGGTAGGCGGCGGGGATGCGCTCGGCGATGCGGCGCTCGAACAGCGCCAGCACCTGCGCCTTCTCCGGCGTGGTCACCCGCGCGCCGCCATAGGCCGGGCCCAGGTCGTGCGGAAGATGCAACGCGTGCAACACCAGCTGCGTGGCCTCGTCCAGGGCGTTGTCGTAGCTGTGGCCGAAGCTCAGCCCGGCGGCGTTGAAACGGCTGGTGCCGTAGCGGATCAGGTCGATGATCGTGTGGAGTTCGGCGGCCGCGTCGGCAGTCATGGCAACAGGCAAGGCAATTCGGCCCCCGATTATAGAGGCCCGACCGCTATCATGAGCGTTCGTTGCATGGGAAATCAGTATGTTCAACCGCAACTTCGGCATCGTTCTGGTGGTCGCGCTGGCCGCCGGCCTGGGCTTGCTGCTGGCCCAGAAGTATTTCGGCGGCAGCGCCGCCGTCCCGGCCTGGCCGGAGACGCGCGCGGTGCGCCTGTACCCGCAGCCTCGCACCCTGCCCGACTTCCACCTGCGCCAGTCCGACGGCACGCCGCTGGTCCCGGGCGAGCTGAAAGGCCACTGGACGCTGGTGTTCCTGGGCTTCACCGCCTGTCCGGACGTGTGCCCGACCACCCTGGCCGACCTGGCCCGGGCGCAGAAACAGTGGGAAGCGATTCCGGAGACGCTGCGCCCGCGGGTGCTGTTCGTCTCGGTCGATCCGCAGCGCGACACCCCGGCGCGGCTGGGCGACTATGCGCATGGCTTCCACAAGGACACCCTCGCCGCCACCGCCGACGTGCCGGAGCTGGAGCGCTTCGCCACCGCGCTGGGCTTCGTGTTCCAGAAGGTGCCCGGCACGCGTTTCCAAGAGAACCCCAACGACTACAGCATGGACCACTCCGCCGCGATCGCCGTGCTCGACCCGCAGGGCCGCCAGACCGGGCTGATCCGTCCGCCGTTCGAGCCGGCGGCGATCGCCGCCGACCTGCAGGCGCTGACCGAGGCGACCGCGCCGTGAGCCTGGTGACCTCGCTGACCTATGTGCTGCCGCACCGGCTGCTGTCCTCGCTGGCGCGGCGCCTGGCGTATTCGTCGCGGCCGGGCCTGAAGCAATGGCTGATCGACACCGTGGTGCGCCGCTTCGGGGTGAACCTGGCCGAAGCCGCCGAACCCGACCCGCGCGCCTATCCGACCTTCAATGCGTTCTTCACCCGCGCGTTGAAGCCCGGCGCGCGCGTCGCCGATCCCGACCCGCAGGCGCTGCTGATGCCGGCCGACGGGCGCATCAGCCAACTCGGCCCGATCCAGGACGGGCGCATCTTCCAGGCCAAGGGCCAGTCGTTCACCGCCGCCGAACTGCTCGGCGACGACGCCGCGGCGGCGCCGTTCGCCAATGGCGTGTACGCCACCGTGTACCTGTCGCCACGCGACTACCACCGCGTGCACATGCCCTGGACCGGCACCTTGCGCGAGACCGTGCATGTGCCGGGACGTCTGTTCAGCGTCGGCCCGGACGCGGTGCGCGCCGTGCCGCGGCTGTTCGCGCGCAACGAGCGCCTGGTCTGCCATTTCGACACCGAGTTCGGCCCGATGGCCTCGGTGATGGTCGGGGCGCTGCTGGTCTCCGGCGTGGAAACGGTGTGGAACGGCGTGGAGATCCCGCGCTACGGCGACCGCATCACCCGCAAGGACTGGCGCGGCAAGGGCATCGTGCTGGAGCGGTTCGCGGAGATGGCGCGCTTCAACTACGGCTCCACCGTGATCGTGTTGTTGCCACCGGGCGTGGCGACGCTCGATCCGGCACTCGCCGCGGAAACGCCGGTCCGGCTCGGCCAAGCCCTGGCACGGCGGTTGGATCGCTGACGCGCGGCGGCGCGCCAAGCTGACGGGCGCACCACATCCACTGCGGCGCGGCGCGCTTCAACTACGACTCCACCGTGATCGTGCTGTTGCCACCGGGCGTGGCGACGCTCGATCCGGCACTGGCGGCGGAAACGCCGGTGCGACTCGGCCAGGCCCTGGCATGGCGGTTGGATCGCTGACGCGCGGCGGCGCGCCAACCTGACGGGCGCACCGCATCCACTGCGGCGCGGCCCGCTTCAACTACGGTTCCACCGTGATCGTGCTGTTGCCACCTGGCGTGACGCAGCTCGATCCGGCACTGACCGCGGAAACGCCGGTCCGGCTCGGCCAGGCGCTGGCGCGGCGGCTGCAAGGCTGACGCACGTAAGCGTCAGCCAAGCATTGCGGACGACGCGGCGCTTTTTGCAGGAGGGGCTTCAGCCCCGACTGGACGTTACCGGCAATGCCCGGTCGGGGCTGAAGCCCCTCCTACAAACAAAAGAACCTACTCCTTGTGGGAGGGACTTCAGTCCCGACGCATTGCCGCCAGTCCCGCGCCAACACCAAGCGCCGGCTATGCGGGAGGCGAAACGCGGACAGCGTCGCGTCGACGCCGCTTTCCAACGACCTGCAAGCCGTCACTTATCGCACCCGGTCATCTTCAGCGACTGCCCCGGCTTCAACGCATAGCCCGGCGCGCGCAGGCCGTTGGCCTTGGCCAGTTGCTTGATGTCGCAGTTGTAGCGGTCAGAAATGCGGCCCAGCGTGTCGCCCTTGGCCACGCGGTAGCTGCGCACCTGCTTGGGCTTGGGCTTGACCGGCGCCGGGCGCCCGGTGGCGACCGTGGTCGGCACGCCGGCCACCGGGGTCACGTCGCCCACCGCCACGTTGCCGGTGGGATCGGCCAGCACCGGCGTGCTGCTGCGGATCGCGGCGTTGACGTCGGCGGTGATCAGTGCGCGCGCCAGGTCGGCGCGCGGGCCGCTGACGCAGTAGCGGTTGTACAGGCCGACGATCTTGGTGGTGGCGTTGAGGGTGACCCCGGCCGGGATCCAGCCATCCGGCTCGTAGCGCGGGTTGAGGTTGCGCAGCGCGCGCATGTAGCCGTCGCGGGTGCCGTCGCTGCCCAGGCAGATGGTCAGTTCGTAGATCGTGGTCGACTTGGCCAGGCGCAGCGTCGCCGGCTGCGCGTTGATCTTCGGGAACGCCACGCCGTACTGCTGCGGGTGCAGGAAGATCCACGCCGCGGCGATCACCATCGGCACGTAGTCCTTGGTCTCGGCCGGGAACTGGTTATACACCGAGGCATCCCAGAAACCGCGCCCCTGCATCTGGTTGTACACGCGCGCGGCGCGGCCCTCGCCGCCGTTGTAGCCGGCCAGCGACAGCTCGATGCTGCGGTTGAGCCCGGCCATACGCTCGTTGATGTACACCGCGCTGGCCTCGGCGGCGCTGCGCGCGTCGTAGCGGGTATCGAAGCCGGTGCCGTCCGGGCCCAGCCCGAAGCGGCGCCCGGTGGCCGGCATGAACTGCATCAGCCCTGCCGCGCCGACCCGCGAATTGGCGTGCACGCGGCCGTTGGATTCCTTGGCCATGATGCCGAACAGCAGCGCCTCCGGCAGCCCGCGCTTTTCCCATTCCGGCCACATCACCGCACGCAGGTTCTGGTAGTTCTCGTAGCTGTTCATCAGCGACGGGCGCATGTCGGTGAGCCAGCGGCGGATGCCGGCCTGTACCGCCGGGTTGTATTCGACCATCGCGTCGAAGGCATGGCGCTGGTCGTTGAGCAGGCTGGCCGCGCGCGCGGCTTCCGGCACGTTGGCCGCCAGCGGGCTGATGTGGTCGGGATCGGCCTGCAGCGGCGCGGCGCCGTCGTCGACCGCATCGGCATCGGTTGCCGCATCCTGCGCGTCGGCCTTGGCCTTGAGCAGGCGCTTGTAGGCGCTCAGGTAGGTGCCGACCTGGCAGCCGCGCTGCTTGATGCAGGCATCGACCACGTCCTCGATGTCCTCCAGCGCCGCGTCGCTTTCCTGGGTGCCCTTGGGGTCGCTGTTGCCGACCAGCACCATCGCGTCGTTGTAGCGCTTCTCGGCCGCCGCCAGGCGCTGGTCGAGGACGGCGATGGCGGCCTTGTCGCGCGTGGAGACGCGTTCGGCGTGGGCGGCGGGCGCGGCGCAGGCCAGCGCCAGGGCAGCCACGGCGGGCCATCCATGGGTGATACGGAACGAAAGGGGCATGATGGGACGCGACGACGGAAAGGCCGCAGGGTAGCCGCCGCTGTCACATCGCGGCAAGGTCGGGCCAGCGCCGGCACCGCGCCGGCGGGGCATTCGTTCATCGCTGCGGCCCGGCAAATCAGGCCATTGACGCCTCCGCGGCGAGCGGGCGCCGGCGCGAACGCCTAGAATCCGCCCACCTCACCGCGGAGCTGTTCATGGACCCGATCCTGCTGGGCAAAGGCGTGACCGACGACATCGCGGTGCTGCTGCAGCCGCGCCTGGGCAATCGCCACGGGCTGGTCGCCGGGGCCACCGGCACCGGCAAGACTGTGACCCTGATGACCCTGGCCGAAGGCTTCTCGCGGATCGGCGTGCCGGTGTTCATGGCCGACGTGAAGGGCGACGTGGCCGGGCTGGCGGTGGCCGGCGACGGCAGCGAGAAAGTGCTGCAGCGCGCCAAGGACATCGGCGTGGCCGACTACGCCCCGGCGGCCAACCCGGTGGTGTTCTGGGACCTGTACGGCCAGCTCGGGCACCCGGTGCGCACCACCGTCAGCGAAATGGGGCCGACCCTGCTGGCGCGGATCCTGGAACTCAACGACACCCAGGCCGGGGTGCTCGACATCGTGTTCAAGCTGGCCGACGACCGCGGCCTGCTGCTGCTCGACCTGGACGACCTGCGCGCGCTGCTGGCGCTGGTGGTGGAGCAGCGCAAGGACATCTCCACCGAATACGGCCTGGTCGGCGCGCCGTCGGTGGCGGCGATCCAGCGCGCGCTGCTGCGCCTGGCGCAGGACGGCGGCGAAGGCTTCTTCGGCGAACCGGCGCTGGACCTGGCCGAGCTGATGCGGGTCGGCAGCGACGGCCGCGGCGTGATCGGCATCCTCGCCGCCGCACAACTGGTGCTCAAGCCACGCCTGTACTCGACCTTCCTGCTGTGGCTGCTGTCGGAGCTGTTCGAACGGCTGCCGGAAGTGGGCGACCTGGACAAGCCCAAGCTGGTGTTCGTGTTCGACGAGGCGCATTTGTTGTTCGACGACGCGCCGCCGGCGCTGGTGCAGCGCATCGAGCAGGTGGTGCGGCTGATCCGCTCCAAGGGCGTGGGCGTGTACTTCTGCTCGCAGTTCCCGGACGACGTGCCGGACAACATCCTCGGCCAGCTCGGCAACCGCGTGCAGCACGCGCTGCGCGCCTATACCCCGCGCGACCAGAAGGCGGTGCGCACCGCCGCCGAGACCTTCGTTGCCAATCCCAAACTGGACGTGGCCAAGACCATCTCCCAACTCGGCACCGGCGAAGCCCTGGTGTCGACCCTGCAGGACAAGGGCGTGCCGTCGCCGGTGCAGCAGACCCTGATCGCCCCGCCGCGCTGCCGGATGGGCGCGATTACCGACGCCGAGCGCGCGCAGGTGCGCGCCGGCAGCGTGGTCGGCAGCCGCTACGATACCGCGGTCAACCGCGACTCGGCGGCGGAGATGCTGGCGCGCCGGGTCGAGCAGGTGGCCGAGAAGACGGCGGCGCCGGCGGCGCGCACGCGCGAGCAGGACGACGCGCAGGACAGCGGCTTCGGCCAGGCGGTCAAGGACGCGGTGTTCGGCACCAAGCGCCGCCAGGGCATGCTGGAAACGATGGCCAAGCAGACCTCGCGCACCGTCGGCAACCGCATCGGCCAGCAGATCGTGCGCGGCATCTTCGGCAGCATCTTCGGCGGCAAGCGCTGAGCGCAGCCGACCACCACAAGGAGCTCCACCATGAACAAGGAAGCGATGAGCGCCCTGCTGCTCGGCTTGGCGGCCGCCACAGCCGCAATGGCCGCCGATTCCCCGCAACCGGCGTCGGGCGATGACTGGCCGCCGCAACGGCAGAAACTGCTGGCCGGCCGCTACGTCGGCAAACTCCAGGGATACACGCGGGATTGCGAGACCGTTCGCGCCGATCTCAGGCTCGAGGTGGGAGCGGCGAGCGAGACGGTCCATCGCTATACGCTGACGACCACCTGCATCACCGGAGCCGGGCGGCAGGTCGCGCCCAGGACCATCACCGGCGTGTGGGGAATCGACCAGATGGCCAGCAGTTGCCTGACGCTCGGCTTCGAGGACCCCGACGATCCGCAGGTGGGGCCCAACATCTACGGGTTCCGTGTCGAAGAGGCCCAGGCGCGCGGCCGCCGCGCCGCTGCCGCCGACTACGATCTGGCCCAGGACGGCATCAATTGCCATAGCGGCATGCCGCCGGAGCATGCCGACAAGCGCCTGCGGCGCGTGCGCTGACCCGATCGGCGCAGCGCGCCCAAAACCAGGGCCACGCGGCGCGGGTCACGCTGCGGCGCAGGTGCGTGTACAGCTCGCGCCGACAGGCACGGCAGGCCACCTTCGATCCAGGCGTTGCCACGCGCAGATACAAAAACCGACAGCACTCCGCTAGGCCAGCAACCCCTTCAGCTTTGCGTATTGGAGCAACATGATCGTCTTGCCGTCGGCGATCTCGCCCGTCTCGATCATCGCCAGCGCCGCGTCGAGCGCCAGCTCCAGCACCTCGATCTCTTCGCCTTCGGCCGCCACGCCGCCGCCGGCGCCCACCTTGTCGCGATCGGAATACTCGCCCACGAAGAAGTACAGCCGTTCGGTGACCGAACCCGGGCTCATGAACGCCTCGAACACCTTGCGCACGTTATCGACCCGGTAGCCGGTCTCCTCTTCGGTCTCCTTGCGGATGCAGGTCTGCGGATCGTGCTGGTCCAGCAGCCCGGCGCAGGCTTCGATCAGCATGCCGTCGGGGTTGCCGTTGAGCAGGGTCGGCAGCCTGAACTGCCGGGTCAGCAGCACCGTCTGCTTGGCGCGGCTGTAGAGCAGGATGGTGGCGCCGTTGCCGCGGTCGTAGGCCTCGCGCGACAGCGTCTGCCAGCTGCCGTCGTTGCGCTGGAAATCGAAGGTGACCTTGCGCAGCACATACCAGTTGTCGGACAGCACCTCGACCTTGCCGAGACGCACCCGCGGATTGCCTGTGGCGGATGGATTCAAGCGACACTCCATGCGATGAAAGGACAGCGGCGGCGGCAACAGCAGCCAAGCGCAGAATTCGCCGCCGACCAGACATTCTAGAGGCCCGTGCTGCGTGCCCCGCCAGAACCGCGCGCAATGCGCAGTACCGCACGCAGCCCATCCGGTCGCAACCCCAGCCGCCGTTGCGCCGGCGCCGCGTCTTGTACACGCCGGCCACGCCGGCACCAGCACGACAGCCGCCAATAACCGGAAGAACGCCGCAGGAGGCCTCCCCGCACGGCCGCGCCTGCCAGTGCATGCGCTTTCGCGCCCGATTGCGCGCACGCCTGCCCCGCCGCACAATCGGCGCACATTGAACGCAGGGGGCGTCATGGAAGACCGTCATCGCGCCGGCGCAAGCCGCGCGCGCCGCAACACACCCGAACCTTTCTGGGCGCGCACCCGCGCCATCGCGCTGTACCCGCTGCGCGGCGGCGCGCTGTTCGCGCTGATCGCGCTGACCCTGTGCCGCCTGCTGGGAATGCTGCCCGGCATCGGCTGGATCCTCGGCATCGTTACCACGCTGGCGATCTACAAATACGCCTTCGAGATCCTGCGGCATACCGCCGACGGACACATGGATGCGCCCGAGCGCGGCTTCGACATCGGCGATGGGGTGGTGCTGCGGCTGCTGGCGCTGATGATCGTGCTCGGCATGGTGGTCGCCGCCGCGGCGCTGCTCGCCGGCCCGGTCGCCGGTTTGCTGATGTTGCTGGCAGTGGTGCTGCTGCAGCCCGGCTTCCTGATCTCGCTGGCCATCGACGGCAGCCTGCGCCGCGCCCTGAATCCGGCCGTGTCGATCGGCCTGGCACTGCGCATCGGCTGGCCGTACCTGGCCGCGTTCGGCCTGCTGTTCGTGATCCAGGCCAGCGCGCTGACCGCGGCCCGTTGGCTGCAGCACTACCTGCCGCCGTTGGCCAGCGATCTGGCGGTCGGCGTGGTGACGATCTGGGGCCTGTTCGCCACCTTCCACCTGATGGGCTATCTGGTCTACCAGTACCACGAAGTGCTGGGCTACGAACCGGCCAGCATCGACGACGGCGCGCGCCGCCACGATCCGGACCAGCGCGTGCTCGACGAGGCCGAGCAGTTCGTGCGCGATGGGCATACCGCCGAAGCGCTGCAGCTGCTGCGCGGCGAAGTGCGCACGCGCGCGGTGAGCCTGGCGGTGCACGAGCTGTACCAGCGCCTGCTGCGCACCGGCGGCCGCGCCGACGACCTGCGCGAGCACACCCGCCAGTACATCAACCGCCTGCTGCAGGAGAAGCAGGAACGGCGCGCGCTGGCGCTGCTGCGCGAGGCGCTGGACGCCGATCCCGACTTCGTCCCGTCGCTGCCGGAGCAAGCCACCTTGATGACCGAGCGCGCGCAACTGGCGGGGCAGTCCAAGCTCGCGCTCGACGGCTTGCTGGCCGCACTGCGCGCCTGGCCGAAGGCGGCCGAATTCGGCGCCTGGTCGCTGAGCGCGGCGTTGCTGCTCGCCGAGCGCTACGGCGACGACGCGCAGGCGCGCGCGTTGCTGCAGGACGCGCTCGCGCATTGCCAGGACGACGCGCAGCGCAGCAAGCTGGAGGCGGCGCTGAAGGCAGTGACGATCGCGCCGGCCTAGCGGCTGGCGGCGCGATCGGGCCGACCGCACCGCCGCGGCCGCCGCTCAGGCGTTGGCGAGCAGGAATCGCGCCTTGTCCGCCTGCGGCAGGTCCGGGTAGCGCTCGATCACCGCGAGCAGCAGGCGCCGCCATTCGGACGCGGCGTGTCGCTCGCCGTGGCCCAGCGCCAGCCGGAACCAGTGCTGCGCCTGTTCGCTGCGCGGCAGCGCGGCGGCATCCTGCGCCAGCAGCGCTTCGGCATCGCGCAGCCGCCCCAGCGCCAGCCAGCGGTCGAACAACAGCGCTCGCGTCGCCGCGTCCACGGCGATGGCGCCGGCAGCGCAGTCGCCAAGCAACGCCGCCTGCGCTCGCGTCTCCTGCTCCGTGGCCGCCGGCAGGCGCAGCAGCTCGATCGCGCGCGCCTGCGCGGCACGCGCGTCGCCGGCATTGCGCGCGACCCGGTAGCGCGCCTGCGCCACGTCGAAGCGGCGCGGCTGCTCGGCGGCGAGTTCGTCGAGCAGCCGCGCCGCCTCCCGGTTCTCCAGCCGCCCCAGGTGCCGCTGCGCGCGCTCCCAGCGATCGTCGGCGGCGACCGTGGCCTCGTCGCACATGAACGCCTCGCGGGTCTGCCGCGCCGCCACCAGCGCCGCGCCGAGCAGCGCACCGACCACGATGCCGCCGGCATGCGCATCGAAGCCGACCCCGGCATCGCCGTTGGCCAGCAGGTTGTACAGCTCCCAGCCCAGCCACACCGGCAACAAGGCGATCGCCGGGCCGCGCACGTAGTCGAACACCACCGCGAACCAGTAGAAGAAGCGCACCGGCCGCCGTCCCCAGACCACGCAGAACGCTCCCATCAGCGCGGCGATGGCACCGGACGCGCCCAGCCCGCCGCCGGCCTCGCCCCAGCGCCACCACAGGCTGACCGCGCTCGCCCCGAACCCGCCGAGCAGGTAGACCAGCAGGAACCGCCAGCGGCCGATCGCGCCTTCCAGCAAGGTGCCGAGCACGACCAGGAACAGCATGTTGCCGAACAGGTGCAGCGCATCGCCGTGCAGGAACGTCGCCGACAGCATCCGCGCCGGCGACCACTCCGAGCTGCGCTGGACATGGCGCAGAGTGAACACGCGGTCCAGCAGCGCGTCATAGCGGGCGCGCAGCGGCGCCCAGGCCTGCTGCGCGTCCGGGTCCGCGAACGCCTCGCCGCTGCGCAGCGCCTGCACGAAGCGCACGTCGTTCAAGCTGGCGGTGCCGACGAACTGCGCCCGCTGCGCCGCCGGCACGCGCTCGAACTGGACCAGCGCGTCCTTGCGTCCGCCGCGCTGCAGGTAGCGCGCATAGGCCGGCGCTTCGTAGTCAGCGAGTCCGGAATCAAGGTAGTAGCGTTGCGCCTGTTGCAGCGGCGCCACGTCCTGGCGCTGCCAGCCGAAATAGACCGCCGCATTGAGCAGCACCAGCAGCAGCGTGACCAGCGGAAAATTCTCCCGCGACAGCGGCTTGTGCAACGGCAGGATCAGCATCGAACAACGTCCGTGTGGATGGCCGCGCCAGCTTCGGCGATCGCCCGCGGGTGCGCAAGCCGGGCGCACGCGCTAGCATCGCCACCCCGCTCCACCGCAGTGCCCCAATCCGATGAACAGCTCCCGATGAGCCGCTGGCGTCCCCCTGCCGAGAAAAGCACCGCCCTGATCACCGCCGAAGGCCACGCCCGGCTCAAGGCCGAGCTGGAGGAGCTGTGGCGCGTGCGCCGCCCGGAGGTGGTCAAGGCGCTGGCCGCCGCGGCGGCCGAGGGCGACCGTTCGGAAAACGCCGAGTACACCTACCGCAAGAAGCAGCTGGGCGAGATCGACCGCCGCGTGCGCTACCTGAGCAAGCGCCTGGAAGCGCTGCGCGTGGTCGACACCGCGCCATCCGATCCGCAGGCCGTGTTCTTCGGCGCCGTGGTCGAACTGGAGGACGCCGACAGCGGCGAGCTGGTGCGCTACCGCATCGTCGGCCCGGACGAGACCGATGCCGGCCGCGGCTGGATCAGCATCGATTCGCCGCTGGCGCGGGCGCTGCTGAAGAAGCGCATCGACGACGACGTCGAGGCGCAGTTGCCCGGCGGCCGCCACAGCTTCGTGGTGGTGTCGGTGGACTACACGGCGCGCTGAGCGCCTCCATCGCGTCGACCACTGCCGATCGATGCAGCCCCGGCCGCAACGCGGCTGGGCACGATCGCATGGCGCTCTACGCGCAGTTGGTGAGGGGACGTTCCGACCTGGCCGCGCAGTGGACGCAGCCAGCTGGCGAAGCCAGACCTCGAGGTTCGCCAGTGGCATGCAGGACCTGGATCCAAGGGCCCTGGAGAAACTCCGCGGATCAGGGGTCAACCTGGCCGATAAGTTCAGCCTGCAATGCGACCGGCGAGCGGCGTGCCCCAGCACGGAGTGAACTGCCCGGATCTGTTAACCGGCCTTCGCAGCCAGCGTGGATAATCGGCGCCTCTCTCTTCCGCTGCAGGAACCCCCCATGGGCCATTGGACTACCCTCGATACCGCTCACGGCCAAGTCTCCGCCTGGCATGCCCTGCCGGAGGGCGTCCCGCGCGGCGGGCTGGTGATCATCCAGGAGATCTTCGGCGTCAACGCCTACATCCAGCAGGTCGCCGACGGCTACGCGGCGCAAGGCTATGAAGTGCTGGCCCCGGGCCTGTTCGACCTGGTGGAGAAGGACGTGCAACTGGAGTACGGCCAGGACGGCGTGCGCAAGGGCCTGGAGCTGGTCGGCGCGCTCGGCTTCGACAAGGCGCTGGACGTCGTGCAGGCCGCGGCGCAGGCGCTGGCGCCGGCCGGCAAGGTCGGCACCGTCGGCTATTGCTGGGGCGGCAGCGTCGCATTGCTGGCGGCGCTGCGGCTGGGCCTGCCGTCGGTGAGCTACTACGGCGGGCGCAACACCCAGTTCCTCGACGAGACGCCGAAGGCGCCGGTGCTGTTCCACTTCGGCGCGCAGGACAGCAGCATCCCGCCGGAGGCGGTGCAGCAGCATCGCGAGAAGCTGCCGCAGATGCAGACCTACGTGTATCCGGCCGGACACGGTTTCGACCGCCATGTCGATCCGAACCACCACGACGCCGACAGCGCCGACAGCGCGCGCCAGCGCAGCCTCGCCTTCCTCGCCGAACACCTGCGCTGAGCCGCGGCGATGGCCGACTTCGTACTCGACCCGCGGCTGCAGGCCGACAGCGCGTTCGTCGCCGACGGTCCGCTGTCGCAGGTGCGGCTGATGGACGACGCGCGTTTCCCCTGGCTGCTGCTGGTGCCGCGCGTCGCCGACGCTAGCGAATGGATCGACCTGGACGGGGGCCAGCAGCGCCTGCTGCTGGCCGAGATCAACCAGCTCTCGCAGTTGCTGCGCAACGAGCCGGGCGTGCGCAAACTCAATCTCGGCGCGCTGGGCAACATCGTGCGGCAACTGCACGTGCACGTGATCGGGCGCCACGAAGGCGATGCGGCCTGGCCCGGGCCGGTATGGGGCAGCGGCCCGGCGCAGCGGCTGGACGCCGATGTCCTGCAGACCCGTGTTGCGGCGTGGCGGCAACGGCTACGATAGGCGCCCTTTTAGCGGAACCCGCGTGCCCATGAAATCCAATGTGATCGCCGCCATCGTGCTGATCGTGATCGGCCTGGTGTTCCTGGCCAACAACCTGGGCTGGACCAACCTCAGCCTGGGCCGGTTGATCGCCACCTGGTGGCCGGCGATCCTGGTCGCGGTCGGCGTGGGCATGCTGTTCGGCCGCGGCAAGTAGTAACTGCCGGGATTGGGGATTCGGGATTGGGGTTTGGATCCGGCGATCTCCACCCCCCTGGCTGCCGGCCGCCGATGCGCGGCGGCCGGCACGTCCGCATCAACGGCGGACGTTGACCACCTGGGTGCCGGCGATCAGGTCGTGCAGGCAGCGCTTGTCCTGGCGGAAGATGAACAGCGCATCGATCAGCGCATAGAAGTTGCCTACGACCGGCACCAGCGACAGCAATTGGGTCGGCAGGTAACGCAGCACGATCAGCCGCCACAGCGGCGGCTGCGCGCCGTCCAGATCGACGATACGGATCCACAGCAGTTTCTTGCCCCAGGTCTGCCCGGTCTTGGCCAGCGGATAGCCCTGCACCACCACGAACGTCGCGAACGCCAACGCCACGTAGCCGGCCATGGTCAGGAACGACATCGCCTCGCCGCCGCGCGCCGCATCCATGACCTTGCCGAAATAGCCGGTGACCGCGGCCAGCGGCAGGAAGGTCGCCAGCGCGATCACGCCGTCGATCAGCGATGCGCCCAGGCGCTCGCCGCGGCCGGCCAGCACGTCGGCGCCGTCCAGCGCCAGCGGCGCCGACGGCAGCGGCGCGTCGGGCGCCTGGTAGGGATTGGGATCGTTCATTGCGCGCTCCGTGTGCTGTAGGGAAAAGTCAGGTTCTGGGCAGGGTCACGCCGGTCTGGCCCTGGTACTTGCCGCCGCGGTCCTTGTAGCTGGTCTCGCAGACGTCGTCGGCATCGGACTGGAAGAACAGCATCTGCGCCACGCCTTCGTTGGCGTAGATGCGCGCCGGCAGCGGCGTGGTGTTGCTGAATTCCAGGGTGACGTGGCCTTCCCACTCCGGCTCCAGTGGCGTGACATTGACGATGATGCCGCAGCGCGCATAGGTGCTCTTGCCCAGGCAGACCACCAGCGTGTCGCGCGGGATGCGGAAGAATTCCACCGTGCGCGCCAGGGCGAAGCTGTTGGGCGGGATGATGCATTCGTCGGCCTCGATGTCCACGAAGCTCTTCGGATCGAAGCGCTTGGGATCGACGATGGTCGAGTTGATGTTGGTGAACACCTTGAACTCGCGCGAGCAGCGCACGTCGTAGCCGTAGCTGGAGGTGCCGTAGCTGACGATGCGCTCGCCGTTGACCTGCTTCACCTGGCCCGGCTCGTAGGGCGCGATCATGCCGTGCTGCTCGGACATGCGGCGGATCCAGCGGTCGCTCTTGATGCTCATGCGTATTCCTGATGCCTGTGGCGGCAGGCCGAAAAACCCGCCTGCCGGGAGCGCGGCCGACGCCGGAGCGGGCCGCATTGACCGGCGATTCTAGCCGGTCGCGGAGCGTTCGCGGCAGCCGCGGCCCCGCTCACAGCAGCGAGGCGGAAATCGGGATCGATGCCCGCGGGCGCTTGCGCAGCTCCTCGGTCAGGCGCTGGGCGGTCGCCAGATAGGCCTGCGCGGCGGCCGAATCCGGGGCCGCGGCCACGATCGGGGTGCCGGCGTCGCCCTGCTCGCGGATCGCGATCGCCAGCGGCAGCGAGCCCAGCAGCGGCACGCCGTACTGCTGCGCCATGCGCTGGCCGCCGCCTTCGCCGAACAGGTGCTCGACATGGCCGCACTGCGTGCAGGTATGCACCGCCATGTTCTCGACGATGCCCAGCACCGGCACCTCGACCTTCTCGAACATTTTCAGCGCCTTTTTCGCATCCAGCGTGGCGATGTCCTGCGGCGTGGTGACGATCACCGCGCCGGCCACCGGGATCTTCTGCGCCAGGGTCAGCTGGATGTCGCCGGTGCCCGGCGGCAGGTCGATCAGCAGGTAGTCCAGGTCGTCCCACAGCGTATCGGTGAACAGCTGGGTCAGCGCCGAGGTCGCCATCGGCCCGCGCCAGATCATCGGCGTGTCCTGGTCCACCAGCAGCCCGATCGACATCGCCTCGATGCCGAACGCGCGCATCGGCTCGATCGACTTGTTGTCGGGGCTGTCCGGGCGTCCGCTCAGGCCGAGCATGGCCGGCACGCTGGGGCCATAGACATCGGCGTCCAGCACCCCGACCCGCGCGCCCTGGCGCTGCAGCGCCAGCGCCAGGTTCACCGCGGTGGTGGACTTGCCCACCCCGCCCTTGCCGGAACCGATGGCGATGACATTGCGGATCCGCGGCAACGGCGAAAGGTTGGGCTGGACGGCGTGGGCGGGAATGCGGGGGCGGTCGGTCATCGGAAAACTCGCAGAGGAAACGCCACAGCGCGCCGGGCGCGCGGCAGGAACAGGGATGGCAGCGGCGAGCGCCGCCTGTCGGGAGGGCGTCGCAGCGGATCGAATTGGGGCATGACTATACAAGTGCGGCGTGCCGTCCATGTCGGTGGAGCCGCCAGGCAGGCGCGCGAAGTCGGGCCAGCGCAGTCCTGTCCCGGCAGCGCGCAATCGCGGCCTCGGCCAGCGAGCCGGCAACCCAGGCATGGCCATCGGTCTTCTGCCAGGACGGTAGCGTCGGTCGGCAAGCGCGCCGCGATATGACCATTCGTTACCGATCAGGCGCCCCATTATGGCGAAGCGTACTCACCGAATTGGTGCGGGAGACCACCATCACTTGCAAGCCGTGCTCGGTCGCCGGATGCCCGGCTTGTCGCCCTTTCGGCCAATTGCCGCGCTATCACAAATGCCTATTCAGTTATAGGGCCGATGCCACGCCCCCGAATGGTGCAAAGCAGCGTGGAAGCTGTCGCGCCGGGCACGCAACGCCACATTTGGCGGGTGTTTACTGCCAGATCGCCGCAGATCCACCCTGTAGACGAAAAAGGTGACACGGCTGTACAAATGGCGTTAAGTTCATGTTACGTTTGGGTTGCTCGCATGGATGCGGAACCGATTTCAAGGCATATGTCGTGGCACGACGCCCCTCGCCTTTTCTTTATTGTTTTATGGGGATAGAGAGAATGACTGCTCGTCAGACACGTAGTTTCAAGCACAGCCGCCTGAGCGCGGCGCTGGTGACCGCCATGGTCGTGCCGGCCGCGTTCAGCGCCTTCGCGCAGGACAGCACCGACACCAAGGCGACCGACCTGGAAAAGATCACCGTCACCGGCTCGCTGATCCCGCAGACCGAGATCGAGACCGCCACGCCGGTCACCACGATCACCGCTGAGGACATCAAGGCCCGCGGCTTCAATTCGGTGGCCGATGTGTTGCAGAAGAGTTCGTTCGCGACCGGCGCGGTCCAGGGCGGCCAGACCTCCGGCTCCTTCACCCAGGGCGCGAAGACGGTCAGCCTGTTCGGCCTGTCGCCGGGCTACGTGAAGTACCTGATCGACGGCCGGCCGATGTCGAACTACCCGGCGCTGTACAACGGCAGCGACACTTTCAACAACATCAGCGGCATTCCGATCGACCTGGTCGACCGCATCGAGATCCTGCCGGGCGGCCAGTCGTCGCTGTACGGCTCCGACGCGATCGCCGGCGTGATCAACGTCATCCTCAAGAAGAAGATGGACGGCGCGGTGTTCAGCATCCGCGGCGGCGGCTTCTCCGAAGGCGGCGGCAGCAACTTCCGCGCCACCTTCGCCGATGGCTGGACCTCCGCCGACGGCCGCACCTCCGTGCTCGGCGGCGTGCAGTACGAAGAGAAGGACCCGATCTGGGCCTACGACCGCGGCCTGACCAGGCAATACAACACGCAGGGCTATAGCGCGCCGCTGATCAGCCGCGACTTCCTGGTGTACAGCCCGTTCACCAGCTACAAGTTCCTCGACCCGGCCAACTGCGGCAACGTCTCCGGCCTGTTCGGCGGCACCATGGCCCTGCAGCAGCGCCCGGGCTTCGGCGACGAGTACTACTGCGGCTCCAAGTACACCCCGGGCTACCGCACCCTGGACAACGGCCAGAAGTCGCTGCAGGCGTACGTGCACGGCACCTTCGACCTCAACGACAACGTGCAGTTGTACGGCGACGTGCTCTACAGCAAGGACCAGGTCAAGTACAACTCCGGCGGCAATTATCTGTGGTGGGGCACCGCTTCCGACTTCGGCTACTACTACGACCCGAACCTGGACGACCTGGTCAACCTGCAGCGCTCGTTCGCGCCTGAGGAAGTCGGCCCGAACGGCTTCAACGACACGATGAGCCGCGACACCAGCGAATCGGTGCGCGTGACCTTCGGCGCGCAGGGTACGCTCGGCCAGTCCAACTGGGACTACGACGCCGGCGTCACCTACACCCAGTACGAACTGGAAGAGCGCAACTTCGTCCGCCTCAAGGACCCGATCGACCAGTTCTTCATCAACAAGGTGCTCGGACCGCAGCAGGGCCTGGATCCGTACTACGACGCCTATCCGGTCTATACCCCCAACTACGCGGCGTTCTATTCGCCGATCACTCCGGAAGAATTCGCCAGCTTCACCGGCCACGCCACCAACAAGAGCAAGACCTCCGACGGCATGCTGCGCCTGCAGGCCACCAACGCCAAGCTGTTCTCCCTGCCCGGCGGCGACGCGGGCCTGGCGGTGGTCGCCGAGTACGGCAAGCAGAAGTGGAGCTACGATCCGGCGCCGGAAATCCTCAACGGCGAGGTCTGGGGCCTGACCTCGGTGGCCGGCGGCGGCGACCGCGACCGCTATGCGGTGACGTCGGAACTGCGCATGCCGGTGTTCGATCCGCTGACCATCACCCTGGCCGGCCGCTACGACGCGTTCAAGGCCAGCGGCACCACCGTCGACAAGCCGACCTACAGCGTCGCGCTGGAATACCGTCCGTTCCAGTCGCTGCTGCTGCGCGGCAAGTACGGCACCGCGTTCCGCGCACCGACCCTGTCCGACCAGTACCAGGGCGAGAGCGGCTACTACAACTCGGTGGTCGACTACTACCAGTGCGCGCAGCGCGGCTACCTGCCCGGCAACACCGACAACTGCCCGGCCGCCTACTCCAGCCGCCAGTTCTTCGGTACGCAGTCCGGCAACCTCGGCCTGAAGCCGATCAACGCCGATGTGTGGAGCGCAGGCTTCGTGTGGTCGCCGGTCGACCGCATGGCGCTGACCGTCGACTACCTCAACTGGGACATCAGCGATGAAGTCACCCAGCAGAGCGCCGACGCGCTGAGCCTGCAGGATTACCGTTGCCGCGCCGGCATCGACGACATCAGTTCGGCACTGTGCACCAGCGCGATGGCGCAGGTCACCCGCAACGCAGCGGGTCAGATCACGGAGATCTATACGCCGAAGATCAACGTCTCCAACCAGAAGCTGGAAATGGCCGTGGCCTCGTTCCGCTATGGCTACGACTTCGGACGTTGGGGCGACCTCAGCATGATCGCCAGCTACACGCAGAAGATCAGCCACGAGTACACGCAGTATGCCGGTGACGAACCGGTCGACCTGCTCAACAATCCGTACTGGAGCGTGGACCCGAAGCGCAAGGCCGACGCCTCGCTGACCTGGGAGATCGGCGACTTCTCGACCACCTGGTACGCCAGCTGGTTCGACAAGACCCCGAACTATGCGGCGAATCTCGCCGTCGCCGGCTACGATGCGCCGCGCGCCGGCAAGCTGCCGTCGCACATCACCCACAACGCCAGCATCACCTACACGGCGTTCGAGGGCATGGAGCTGTCGCTGATGGTCAACAACGTGTTCAACAAGATGCCGCCCTTCGACGCGTCCTACCCGGGCAGCGCGAGCTCGCCGTACAACTCGTACAACTTCGACGTGTACGGCCGCGCGTACTACCTGGAAATGCGTTACGCGTTCGGCAAGTAATCGAGCCTCAAGCGACACCAAAGCCCACCCGCGAGGGTGGGCTTTTTTTATGCGTGGCGCGTGCTGGCGGGATCTATGCGACAGCGGCTGCAAGTGCCCGTTTTGGCGTCCACAATGACCCACGGCCGCACGCGCAATGGTGCGGCCTTTGGCGTTCGGCCAGTTCGCTATCGGAAGATACGTGCCGCCTCAGCGGCTGCCTTGCTCCGTCGCTTCGAGCGATTGCGTATCGAGCAGCCGTTTCAGCTCGGCGAGATCCTCGCCGTAGCGCTGCCAACGCCCCATGTAGGCGCGGGTCATCGAGGTGCGCACCTGGACCACGCTGGCGGTGGCCACCGGCGCCTGATTCTGCTCGAAACGCAGGCAGGCCTCGTCCCACGGCAAGCCGCAGAACTCCAGCAAGCGGCGCGTGGTCGGCTCCTGCTCCAGCACCAGGTCTGCGTAGTCGATTTCCAGCAGACGCTGCGGGAACAGCGCGCGCCAATGCGCCATCAAACGCTCGAACATCAGGTAGTAGCGGCCGACGTCCATCAGGTCGAAGGAATAGTCGTAGTACGGCGAGGACAGCGCGAACAGCTGGCGGAAGTTGCTCAGGCAGGTGTCCATCGGGTCGCGCCGCAGGCAGACGATGCGCGCGTTCGGCAGCGCGCGCGCAATATGCCCCACGTACAGAAAATTGTGCGGCAGCTTGTCCACGAAACGCGGCTTGGCTGCGGTGCCGGGACGGGTGGACTCGACGTAGGCGCGGCCGAGTTCGCGCCAGTCCAGCCCCTGCAACCGGGTCAGCGTGGCCACGTCCAGGATCGCCGGCGATGGCGTGCGCACCAGGCGCTTGAGCGCCACCGAGAAATTCTGCAGCTCTCCCGCCGAATGCACCTGCGGATGGCTGGACAGGATTCGGTCCACCAGGGTGGTGCCGCTGCGCGGCATGCCGACCACGAAGATCGGCTCCTGGCTGTCGAAGCCGGACGCAGGCGCAGCGTCGGCGCGGAAGGCCTGCTGCAATGCCTCGAACAGCACCGCATCGCGTTCGGACGTATAGCCGCGCGCGCGCTTCTGCACCGCCTTGCCCTGCACGTAGCCACGGAACGCGGCATGGTAGTCGCCGAGATCCTCGTGTTCCTTGGCCAGTGCCAGGTTGAGATACAGCACCGCTTCCGGCGCGTCGCCGGCCGAAGCCAGCGCCTGCTCCAGCAAGGCCAGGTTGTTCTCGTCCGCGCTCCACTTGCGCAACTGCGACAGCGACAGATAGACCTTCCAGTAGCGCGGTTCCAGGGCCAGACAAGCCCGGTATTCCTGCTCGGCTTCCTGCAGCCGCCCGGAGAACAGCAGCGAGGTGCCTAGGTTGTAATGGAAGCTGGCGTGCTGCGGCGCGAGTTGCACCGCCTGGGTGAACGCCTCCAGCGCCGCGGCATGCTCGTTGACCTGGGTATAGACCACCCCCAGCGTATCCAGCGTATGCGCGTCGGTCGGCCGCAGCGCCATCGCCTTGTCGGCGAAGTGCTGCGCCTCCTGCATGAACCGCCCCATCGCCAGCACCTTGGCCAGCTGCGTGGCGTAGTCCGCGCGTTGCGGATTCAACGTCGTCGCCTGGTACAGATGCGCCGCGGCGGGCTGCATCTGCTTCAACTCCAGCGCGGCCACGCCGGCCACGAAATGCACGCCCGGATGCTGCGGCAACGACTGCAGCAGGTGCTGTGCGAGTCGCTGCGCCAGGCTCCAGTCGCGCTGGTTGAGCGCGGCGACGGCCTGGTTGTAGAGCTGAACCTGTTCGGTCATGGATGCGCCTGATGTCCGGAGTCGCCGGTCGTGAGCAGCCTCGCATTATGCCCGGCACGGACTTACCCGTAGGCGCGCCCGCCGTACATATCGCGCCTGTAGCTCGACAGTGCGAACGCCAAGGGTTGGGCCAGTGGTCTCGTCCCGATGTCCGTCCGCGTGCGCTCCAAACACCTCAGGGCCATTGCGACGCCGCGTCGCGCTGCGCGACCCGGCGCGCGCTCGACCTCACTTTCCCAGCAACGCCATCGCCGCATTGTGCCCGGGCGCACCGGTCACGCCGCCGCCCGGATGGGTGCCGGAACCGCACAGGTACAGCCCGGGAATCGCCCCGCGGTAGTTGGCCTGACCGAGCATCGGGCGTGCGCTGAACAGTTGGTTGAGGCTCAACGCGCCGTGGAAGATGTCGCCGCCGACCAGGCCGAAGGTACGTTCCAGATCCAGCGGGGTCAGCGCCTGCCGGCCCAGCACCGAGACCGCGAAACCCGGCGCGTAGCGTTCGACGGTGGCGATCATCAGGTCGGCGACCTCGTCGCGATGCGCGTCCCAGCTGCGCCCATCCGGCAGCTGCGGCGCCACGTGCTGGCAGAACAGGCTGGCCACGTGCTGGCCGGGCGGCGCCAGCGAGTCGTCCAGCGTGCTGGGGATCAGCAGTTCGACGATGGGGTCGCGCGACCAGCCGTGGTCGCGCGCATCGCGGTAGGCGCGGTCCATGTAGTCCAGGCTCGGCGCCAGGATGATGCCGGCGGTGAGATGGTCGCCCTGCCCCGGCAATGCGCGGAACTGCGGCAACCGCGACAGCGCCACGTTCATCCGGAACGTGCCCGAGCCGCAGCGCCAGTGCGCCATGCGCTCGCGGGTGGCGGCCGGCACGTGCGCCGGGTCGAGCAGGCGTTCGTACAGCAGCTTGGGATTGACGTTGGCGACGACGCGGCGCGCGTAGAGCCGCTCGCCATGTTCGGTGACCACGCCGACCGCGCGCCCGTCCTCGACCAGGATCTCGCGCACGCCGGCGTCGGTGCGGATCTGCGCGCCGGCCGCGATCGCCGCCTTGGCCATCGCCTGGGTGATCGCGCCCATGCCGCCGAGCGCGTGGCCCCAGGCGCCCTTGACCCCGTTGCTCTCGCCGAACACGTGGTGCAGCAGCACATACGCCGAGCCCGGCGTGTAGGGGCTGGCATAGTTGCCGACGATGCCGTCGAAGCCGAACAAGGCCTTGACCGGGTCGCTCTCGAACCAGCGCTCCAGGTACTCGGCGGCGGAGATCGTGAACAGGTCCAGCAGCTCCTGGCGCAGGCCGGGACCCAGCGCATGCAGGCGGCGGCCAAGGCGGCCGGCGCGCAGCAGTTCCGGCAGCGCCTGCCGCCAGCCACCATCGGTGACGTTCGGCGGCGGCTGCAACGCCAGCGCGCGCAGCACGTCGGCGATGCGTTCCAGTTGCGCTTCGTAGGCCGGCAGGCGTTCGGCGTCGCGGGCGGAGAATTTCGCCACCTGCGCCTGGGTGATGCCGGCGCCGGCCAGCAGGTAGCGATCGTCGGGCAGCGGCACGAAGTTGTTGCAGCGGCGCGGCACGATGCGCAGGCCATGCGCGGCCAGGTCCAGATCGGCGATCACCTTCGGCTGCAGCAGCGACACCGTGTAGGACGCCACCGAATTGCGGAAGCCGGGGTGGAACTCCTCGGTGACCGCGGCGCCGCCGACCACGCCGCGCCGCTCCAACACGGTGACCTTCCAGCCGGCGCGCGCCAGGTAGGCGGCGCAGACCAGGCCGTTGTGGCCGGCGCCGACGATCAGGGCATCGCAGGACGGTTCGCGCTTCATGCCG
Organism: Xanthomonas sp. CFBP 8443; assembly: GCF_025666195.1. NCBI lineage: Bacteria > Pseudomonadati > Pseudomonadota > Gammaproteobacteria > Lysobacterales > Lysobacteraceae > Xanthomonas > Xanthomonas sp. CFBP 8443. The sequence goes on along the minus strand of NZ_CP102592.1, from coordinate 1,864,695 downwards.
GCAATACTATGCGAGTTATATGCGAGTCCGTCGCAACAACCGGCCAGCGCAGCGCGGATTCAACGACGTGGTGCATGCGACCTGGCGGCAGCGACTGTCCCATCCAGCCCTGCGCTGGCTGACCGTCGCGCCCGGCCCATGACCTTCGACACCCCTGAAACCCGGGACAGCGGCGTACAGTCTCGCCACGGCCTGCGGGCCATCCCATATCACGGCTTGGAGCTTCCTTGTGACCTTTCGCAATCCCCAACTGCTGCTGTTGACCCTGGCCGTAAGCGCCGCGCTGAGCGGCTGCAACAAGCCCGACGCGGCAGCGCCCGCCGCCGACACCGCCAAGACCGAAGCCGCCGCATCGGCGCCCGCCGCGGCGCCGGCCGAGCTGAAGCTCGACGCCAGCAAGCTGCCGGCCTACAACGCGTTCAACGCCAACGACCTGGATCCGGCCAAGGACGCCTGCGGCGATTTCGCCGGCTACGTCAACGGCAAGTGGCTGGCCGCCAACGAGATCCCCAAGGACCGCAGCAGCTGGGGCGCGTTCTCGATCCTGGACGAGCGCTCGGTCGCCGTGCAGCACCAGCTGGCCAAGCAGGCCGCCGCCGCCAACGCGCAGGGCGTGGACAAGATCGTCGGCGACTTCTGGGCCTCGGGCATGGACGAAGCCAAGGTCAACGCGCAGGGCATCGAGCCGCTGAAGGCCGACCTGGCCGCGATCGACGGACTCAAGGACGGCCCGGCGGTGGCCGAATACCTGCGTCAGAGCGCGGCCAAGGGCGAAAACGGCCTGTTCGGCTTCGGCGCCGAGGCCGACTTCAAGAACTCGTCGATGAACATCGCCTACGCGATGCAGGCTGGCCTGGGCCTGCCGGACCGCGGCTACTATTTCGACGCCGACAAGAAGGACAAGCTCAAGGCCTACCAGGCGCACGTGGCCAAGGTGCTGGAGCTGTCCGGCGTGCCGGCGGCCGATGCGGCCAAGCAGGCGCAGGACGTGATCGCGCTGGAAACTCGCCTGGCCAAGGTCTCCAAGTCCAGCGAAGAGATGTCGCGCGACGCCGAGCTGGCCTACAACCCGATCAGCCCGGCCGAGGCCGACAAGCTGGCCCCGAACTTCCCGTGGACCAAGTTCTTCGAGTCGCAGGGCGTGGCGGTGCCGGAGAAGTTCTCGCTGGCGATCCCGGCGTTCCACCAGGAAGTGAGCAAGGCGCTGGGCGACGCCGATCCGTCGGTGTGGCGCGCCTACCTGCGCTTCCACACCGTCGACAGCGCCTCGCCGTACCTGAGCGATGCGTTCGCGCAGGAGAATTTCGCGTTCTACGGCAAGGAACTCAACGGCCAGGCCGAGATGAAGCCGCGCTGGAAGCGCGTGCTCGGCAGCATCGAGGACGGCGCCGGCGAGGCGATGGGCCAGATGTACGTCAAGGTCGCCTTCTCGCCTGACGCCAAGGCCAAGATGCAGCAGCTGGTCGACAACCTGCGCCAGGCGCTGAAGGGGCGCATCGAGCACCTGAGCTGGATGAGCGACGAGACCAAGGCCAAGGCGATCGCCAAGTGGGAGACCTTCACCCCGAAGATCGGCTACCCGGACAAGTGGCGCGACTACAGCGGCCTGAGCACGCAGCGCGACAGCTACCTGGACAACGTGCGCGCCGCCACCGCGTTCAACTACAAGTACAACCTGGGCAAGATCGGCAAGCCGGTGGACAAGACCGAATGGGGCATGACCCCGCAGACGGTCAACGCCTACTACAACCCGCTGCAGAACGAGATCGTGTTCCCGGCCGCGATCCTGCAGCCGCCGTTCTTCGATCCCAACGCCGACGACGCGTTCAACTACGGCGGCATCGGCGCGGTGATCGGCCACGAAATGACCCACGGCTACGACGACCAGGGCGCGCGCTTCGGGCCCAGCGGCAACTTCGAGAACTGGTGGACGCCGGCCGATGCCAAGAACTTCGCCGCGCTCACCGGCAAGCTGGTCAAGCAGTTCGACGAGTACAAGGTCGACGGCAAGCCGGTCAACGGCAAGCTGACCCTGGGCGAGAACATCGCCGACCTGGGCGGCCTGTCCACCGCCTACGACGCGTTGAAGAAGGCCACCGAGGGCAAGGACGATCCGAAGGTCGGCGGCATGACCCGCGACCAGAACTTCTTCCTCAATTGGGCCACCGTGTGGCGCACCAAGTACACCCCGCAGAACGCGATGGTGCGCCTGACCACCGACCCGCACGCCCCGGCGCAGTTCCGCGCGATGGGCGCGCCGTCGAACCTGCCGGCCTTCGCCGCCGCGTTCCAGTGCAAGGCCGGCTCGCCGATGGTCCGCGCCGGCGATCGGCAGGTCGTGATCTGGTAAGCACGCCGTAGCGACGCGACACGGAAAGGCCCGGCATGTCCGGGCCTTTTCTTTGGCGATGCGCGCGGACGGCGGTCCGGTCCGATGCCAAGCGTCCGCTGCGCCGCCGTCACTGCCGCACGGGCGGCGGCGGCCGCAGCGGCGCGGCCGATCGGCGATCCGGACGGCCGCCGGTCTTCCCCCTACCCGCCCATCTGAACAGATCAGGGATCAGGCGCGCCGCACCCGGACACAGCTGCGTGCCGCAGCTTGTTAAACTCCGCCGACTTTAATCCTGACCGGATTCGCTCCCGATGCTCAACGCCCGTCCGCTTGCCCTCGCTGTCGCCCTCGGCCTGATCGCCCTGGCGTCCACCGCCGATGCCGCGCCCAAGAAGAAGCGCGCCGCCGCCAAGGCGCCCGTCGTCAGCGCCGCCTGCACCGATTTCTACGACTACGCCAATGCCGACTGGCTGAAGAGCAACCCGCTGCCGCAGACCGGCGCGGTGACCGCGCTGGGCCAGTTGTCCGCGCGCGCGCAGCAACAGCAGCGCGACCTGCTCGACGCGTCGATGCGCGCGCCGCAGAACGACGTGCAGAAGGCGCTGGGCGATTTCTGGGCCAGCGGCCTGGACGAAGCGGCGGTGGAGAAGGACGGCTCCAACCCGATCGCGCCGCTGCTCAGCCGCATCGACGCGATCAAGAAGGCCAAGGACGTGCCGGCCTCGATCGCCGCGCTGCACCAGATCGGCATCCCGGTGGCCTTCAACTTCGGCGCCGACGTCGACCTGAAGGCGCTGGACCGCCACATCGGCTACTTCATGCAGGGCGGCACGGGCCTGCCCGACCCGGCCTTCTACACCCGCACCGATGCCGACACCGTGGCGCTGATGGGCCGCTATCGCGCCTACGTCAAGCAGATCCTGACCCTGACCGGTACCCCGGCCGCCAAGCTCGAGGCCGACGTCCAGTCGGTGCTGCAGATCGAGACCGCGCTGGCGCGCAGCGCCAAGTCGCTGTCCGGCATCAACAACCCGTTCAACAACTACGCGCCGATCTCCACCAAGGAGTTGAACAAGCAATACCGCAACCTGAAGCTGGACGCGTTCCTGAAGGCGCAGGGCGTCAACGACGACCTGGTGTCGCTGGCCGATCCGGAGATGTTCAAGCAGCTGGACGGCATGATCGCCAGCATCAAGCCCGAGCAGTGGAAGGCCTACCTGCGCTGGCGCGTGGGCGATGCGATGGCGCCGTACCTGTCCAAGAGCTTCCGCGACGCCAGCTTCGAGTTCCGCGGCCGCGTGCTGGAAGGCCAGACCCTGCCGCCGCAGCGCTGGACGCAGGTGCTGGACGCGATCAACGTCGCCGCCGGCCCGATGCTGGGCCGCGAGTACGTCGGCCGCTATCTCAGCGCCGACGCCCGCCGCCAGGCCGAGAGCATCGCCGACCAAGTGCGCGAGACGCAGATCGCCGCGATCAAGCGCAACACCTGGCTGAGCGAGCCGGCCCGCGCCGAAGCGCAGGCCAAGCTGGCCGCGCTGAAGATCGAGGTCGGCGCGCCGCGCCGCGACCTGGACTACAGCGTGCAGCCAATGGGCCGCGGCAGCTTCGGCGGCAACATGCTGATCGCCTCCACCTGGCGCCACCGCGAGGAAATGAAGCGCATCGGCAAGGGCAACGCCGATCGCCGCTGGGACGTGCTGCCGCAACAGCCGGCGCTGACCTACGACCTGGCCCAGAACCGCCTGATCGTCACCGCCGCGGTGCTGCAGCCGCCGGTGTTCGTCGCCGGCGGCGATGCTGCCGCGCTGTACGGCGGCTACGGCGCGCTGGTCGCGCACGAGCTGATCGGCGCGATCGACAGCAAGGGCAGCCAGGTCGACGCCAAGGGCGAACTGCGCAACTGGTGGACGCCGGAAGACAAGAACGCGTGGAACGCGCTGGGCGCGCGCGCCGCGGCGCAGTACGGCGCCTACGACTTCCCCGGTGTGAAGGGCGCCAAGGTCAACGGCCCGCTGACCCAGGAACAGGACCTGACCGACATCGGCAGCGTCGAACTGGCCTGGCAGGCCTACGCCGCCGCCCAGCCCGCCGCCGCCGACGCCGGCAAGCAGGCGTTCTACAAGGCCTGGGCCGGCCTGTGGGCGCAGCAGCTGTCGCCGAACGAAGCGGTGCAACGCGTCACCGCCGACGTGCACGCGCCGGGCCGCTGGCGCGCCAACGGCCCGCTGGCCAACCTTCCGTCCTTCGCCGCCACCTTCACCTGCAAGGCCGGCCAGCCGATGGTGCGCAGCGACGCCGAGCAGATCCGCCTCTGGCCGTAATCGGGGTTCGATAGGCAGTGCATGCACGACGGCGCGGGCAACCGCGCCGTCGTGCGTTTGGCGACGATCGACAGAGGACGCCAGCATCGCCGCGGTTGCCGACGGCCGACGGCTCATCCAAGGCATCGCGCCGAGCGAGACGCCGAAAACGTCCTGCAACGACGCCGCTCCTGCGGCAACGCGTTACCCGGAGATGCGCGAGCGGGGCGTGGCGGTGGCGCGGATACGCCAATTCTAGAAATGCGTGCACACGGGAGGTCGTTACCGACGCAGACCGCCGGCCACGCGATGGCCTACTCGGATCGCCTTCCACGATCGCGTGCGGCACACACCGGCGCGGGCTCGCTACGACGCCCGTCGATGCACGCAGGCGCCGCTCAGCGCACGATCCGCGGCCGCGGCGGCTTGCGCTTGCCGAACGGCGGTTGCCCGCGCCAGTAGCGGATCAGCAGCCAGCCGAACAGCATGCCGCCCAGGTGCGCGAAATGCGCCACCCCCGGCTGCCAGCCGGTGAAGCCCATGATCAGCTCCAGCGCGCCGAACACGATCACGAAGGTGCGCGCCTTCATCGGGATCGGCGGGAACAACAGCATCACCCGCTGGTTCGGGAACAGCATGCCGAAGGCCAGCAACAGGCCGAACACACCGCCGGAAGCGCCCAGGGTCGGGTACGGCTCGCCGCCGTTGCTGACCGTCCACCAGCCCACCAGCACCTGGCACAGGCCGGCGCCGGCCACGCACACCAGGTAGTAGGTCAGGAAGCGCTTGTTGCCCCAGGTCTGCTCCAGCGGGCCGCCGAACATGTACAGCGCGAGCATGTTGAACAGCAGGTGCGAGAAGCCGCCGTGCAGGAAACCGTAGGTCAGCAGCTGCCAGATCTGGAAGTTCTGTCCCGGCGAGAACGCATCGAAGGCGCCGATCGGCCACAGCATGAACGGTGCGAACGTGTCGTTGCCCAGCAGCATCTGCAGCAGGAACAACACCACATTGCCGATCAGCAAGGCTTGGGTAACGGGCGGAAGTCTGGGGAACATGGTCGTGTCCGTGGCAACTGCCGACCATCATAGCCGCTCGCTATTGCGGCCCCCATAACGCGGCGTCGAGGTCGCGCGCCTGCGTTGGGGCGCGCTTCACCCGCCCGCCCTGCACCGTCACGCCCTCGGCGCGCAGCCGCTGGCACTGCTCGCGAAAGCCACGCGAGCCTTCCGGAAAGGCGATGCGCCCGTCGCTGCGCAGCACCCGGTGCCACGGCAGCGCCGGGTCGTCGTTGCCGCCGAGCACGCGCGCGACCAGCCGCGCGCGACCCGGCAACCCGGCCAGCATCGCGACTTCGCCGTAGCCGCGCACCTGGCCGGACGGGATCGCGCGGATCGTCGCCAGGATCTTCGCCTGGGCCGCGGCCGACGCTTCGGCGCCCGGCGCGGGACGGCCCCCGCTCATGCCGCCACCGTGCGTACCGGCCGCGACACCATCAGCACCCCGCCCAGCACCAGCACCGTGCCGGCGATCTGCCACGGTCCCATCGCCTCGCCCAGCAGCAGCACGCTGAGCACGATGGTCGAGACCGGGCCGAGCATGCCGATCTGCGACGCCAGGCCCGAGCCGATCCGCCGCACCGCCAGCATCGTCGCCAGCACCGGCACCGCGGTGCACACAGTGCCGTTGAGCAGCGACAGCCAGTACACCTCGTGCGGCAGCACCAATGCCTGCAGCGGCCGCAGCAGCAGGAACTGGGCCATGCACAGCACGCAGGCGACGAGGCTGGCGTAGGCGGTCAGCCGCACCGCGCCGATCCGCTCCACCATCTGTCCGCTGCCGACCAGGTACAGCGCATAGGCCAGCGCGCTGCCGAACACCAGCAGGCTGCCCCAGGCGGTGCGCGCGCCGCCGACCTGCAGGTCGTGGCCGAAGGCGAGCAGCACGCCGACATAGCTCAGCGCCAGCGCCCACAGCTGGCGGCGCTGCGGCCGGCGGCGGAACGCCAGCACGCCGATCAGCAGCACCAGGGTCGGGGTCAGATACAGGATCAGCCGCTCCAGCGTGGCGGTGATGTAGGCCAGGCCGAGGAAATCCAGGTAGCTGGCCAGGTAGTAGCCGAGCACGCCGAGCACGCCGATGCGCCAACGGTCGCCGCGCTGCAACGGCGGCGCGCGGCGCGCGGCCCACAGCGCCATCGCCGCGAAACACGGCAGCGCCACCAGCATGCGCAACGCCAGCAGGGTCACCGCGTCCACGCCGTAGCGATAGCCGAGCTTGACGATGATCGCCTTGCCGGAAAACGCGATCGCGCCGCCGGCGGCGAGCAGCACGCCGCCCAGGTCGGCATGCGCCGTCGGCAACGCAGCGGAAGTCGGGCGTCCAGGCGCGTTCATCGCGGACCGGCGCCGAGGCGGAAACGGAGATCGGGCATGCGCCCATTCTACGGCCGCGGCACGCCATGCCCAGCGTTGCAGCGCTGCAGCAGTGCGAACGACAGCATCCATCTCAAGCACACAGGACGCCTTCGCGGCGTGCGGAACACCACGCGAACACGAAGGCAATGGCATCGGCGCACCCAGCCAGCTCGCCGCAAGCCCCCTGTGGGAGCGACTTCAATCGCGACGAGCGAATCCGTGGGGCGAATGGCTTCGGACAATGTACTGCCTCGCCGCCTTCCCCGCGGCGCCGCATCCAGCAGCGCCAGCGCCGCGCTGCCGTCGCGCCTCAGCGCATCAGCACCACTTCCTCGGCCGAGGTCGGATGGATCGCCACCGTGTCCTCGAGCTGACGCTTGGTCACGCCCAGCTTCAGCGCCACCGCGAAGCCCTGCAGGATCTCGTCGGCGCCGTCGCCGAGCAGGTGGAACCCGACCACCCGTTCGTCCTCGCCGACGCAGACCAGCTTGAACAGGCTGCGCTGCGGCGAGTCGGCCAGCGCATGCAGCATCGGCCGGAAGTTGCTGCGGTACACGGTCACCGCCTCGCCGTAGCGTTCCCGCGCCTGCTCCTCGCCGAGCCCGACCTGGCCCAGCGGCGGATGCGAGAACACCACGCTGGGCACGTTCTCGTAGTCCAGCCGCGCCTGCGGCCGGTCGCCGAACAGCCGCTCCATCAGCTTGCGTCCGGCGGCGATCGCCACCGGGGTCAGGCCGATCTTGCCGGCCACGTCGCCGATCGCGTAAAGCCCCGGCACGTCGGTGTTCTGGTAGTCGTCGACCAGCACTTCGCACTTGTCGCCCAAGCGCACGCCCAGCTCCTCCAGGCCGATGCCCTTGCTGTTCGGACGCCGCCCGATCGCGAAGAACACCTGGTCGACCGCCTCGCCTGGCTGCCCTTCCGCGTCGTACAGCTGCAAGCCCTGGTCGCTGCGGCGCAGGGCGCTGGCGCGGTAGCCGAAATGCAGGCGCACGCCCTGATGGCGCAGGTTCTCGCCGAGCTGGCGCGCCAGCTCCGCATCGAAGCGCTCCAGCAGGCGTTCGCCTTGCACATACAGCTCGACGCGGCTGCCCAGCGCCTGCAGCAGGCCGGCCAGCTCCACCGCGATATAGCCGCCGCCGACGATCGCCACCCGCGCCGGCGCCTCGCACAGGTTGAAGAAATCGTCCGACACCAGGCCCAGTTCCGCGCCCTCGATCGGCGGCCGCAATGCGTGCGCGCCGGTGGCGATCACCACGTGGCGGGCACTGACCCGCACGCCGTCGCCGCACTCGACCGTGTGCGCGTCCAGCAGCCGGCCACGCTGCGGGATCAGCACCACCCCGTCGGCGTCCAGGCGCCGCCGATAGCTGCCGTGGATGTTGCCGATGTAGCCCTGGCGATGCGCGACCAGTTCCGGCCACGACAGCGTGGAATCGGCAATGGAGAAGCCGATACCGCGCGCCAGGTCGATGCGCCCGACCAGATCGGCTGCCAGCCACATCACCTTCTTCGGCACGCAGCCGACGTTGACGCAGGTCCCGCCGAGCGCGTTCGGCTCCAGGATCGCCACGCGCGCGCCGAGACCGGCCGCGCGGAACGCGGCGGCCAGGCCGCCGGAACCGCCGCCAAGCACCAGCAGGTCGTAGTCGTAGAGCGCTGCGCTCACTGGAAACGCTCCACGCGGTACGGCATGGGGTCGATCGCGGGCATGCGCCCGCCTCTCAGGTCGGCCATCGGGTGTGTCCTGTCGCGCTGTCGATGCGGATTCCGAGCATGCCATGGGCCACGGCACGCCACATGTGAGGAGGTCGCGGCGAACGCGCGCATTCGCAGCCCATCGTGGGCGATCGGCCGCCGGCCGCGCCAGCGCGCGCAGCGCTACCGGCGCTGTGCAGCGCGTGGTAGCAAGCCGCGTTCACTGCGCTGCTTCAGCGCGCATCGCGACGCCGCAGCGGCTGCCAGCGCAGGTAGCTCGCCGAGCGCCACAGCCATTCCACCGGACCGAAGCGGAAATGCCGCAGCCACAGCTGCGACAGCGCCACCTGCAGCGCGAACAGCGCGAACGCGAACGGGATCTGCCAGACCCGCGACAGGCGCTCGAAATAGCCCAGGCCGTAGCCGTAGAACAGCGTGGTGCACAGCAGCGACTGCAGCAGGTAGTTGCTCAGCGCCATGCGCCCGGCCGGCGCCAGCCAGCGCAGCGCCGGAGTGAAACGCACGATCCAGGCCGCGTAGCCCAGCGCCATCATGCCGCTGGCCACCGTGGCCAGCGCGAACGCGCTGGCCAGGCGCAGATCCAGGCGCGCCGGATCCATCCACGGCTCCAGCCGGAAGCTCAGCAGCATCAGCGCCAGGCCCAGCGGCAGCACGCCCCAGCGCAGCGCCGCCAGCAACCGCGGACGCCGCTGCGGCTGCAGCGCCAGGCCGCTGCGCACGCACCACGCGCCGAGCAGGAACATGCCGAAGATGGTCGGCGCGTTGAACACCAGCACGCCCAGCGTCTCGACCAGGTCGCGCAGGCGCTGCGCGGTGGCCGCGGCGTAGCTGCCATGGCCGAACACCTGGCGCTGCTCGGCCAGTGCCGCCGCCGCGCGTTGCGCCTGCTCGGCCATGCCCTGCCGCCATTGCACGGCGGCGTGCGGATCGGCCTGCGCCGCCGAGCCCACCGCGCCGGTCAACAGCGACAGCAGCGGCGAACACAGGTACACCGCCAGCGCCATCCACGGCAGCCAGCGCGTCGGCGCCTCGCGGAAGGCGAGCAGCATGAACGCCAGCAACGCATAGCTGACCAGGATGTCGCCGGACCACAGCAACAGCGCATGCAGCGCGCCGATCAGCAGCAGCACCGCACTGCGGCGCACGAAGAAGCCGCCGAATTCGCGCCGTGCGGCCTCGGCGCGCTGCGCCATCACCGCAAAGCCCATGCCGAACAGCAACGCGAACAAGGTGTAGAACTTGCCCTGCACCAGCAGGTAGACCGCCGCGTCGGCGATGCGGTCGGCGCCGCGCAACGAAGGATCCAGGCCGGTCAGCGCTTCGTCGAGCGGACCGACGAAGCCCTCGATGTTCATCAGCAGGATGCCGAGCAACGCGAAGCCGCGCAGCACGTCCAGCGTGGCGATGCGCTCGGCGGGCGCGACGGGCTGCAGCACGGGAGCGGAGGAGGCCAAGGCGTGGCACCGGACGAAGGACCGGCGATTATCCATCGCCGCGGCGCGCATGCGCCGAGGCGCTGCGCGAAGAACAGGGCGACACGAACGGCGACCGCCGCGGCGCCGCCCGGCGACGCCGATCAGGCAGCGGGCGTGACGCAGCGCGCCGCCGCGCGGCAGGCACGGCTCCCGCGAGCGGAAGCCGCGCCGCGCTCACTCAATGGTGGTGGCCGCCATCGCCGTGCACGTGGCCGTGCTCGATTTCTTCGGCGCTGGCCTCGCGCACGTCGATGATCTCCACGTCGAAATGCAGGTCCTTGCCCGCCATCGGGTGGTTGAGGTCGACGTCGACCACGCTCATGCCGACCTTCTGCACGGTCACCGCGCGCGGGCCGAAGTTGGTCTGCAACACCACCTGGCTGCCCGGCTGCAGCTTGGTCGCACCGAAATGCTTCTTCGGCACCCGCTGGGTCAGGCCTTCGCGGTATTCGCCGTAGGCGTCGGTGGCGGCCACGTCGACGCCGAAGCTCGCGCCGGCTTCCTTGTCCAGCATCGCGTTCTCCAGGCCCGGGATGATGTTGCCGTGGCCGACCAGGATCACCAGCGGATCGCGGTCCTTGGAGGTTTCGATCGGCGCCTGGCCGGCTTCCGAGACGGTGTAGTGGAAACGGACGACGCGGTCTTTTTCGATCTTCATGTGCAACTCTGCGCTGTGGCTGCCGAAGGCAGACGGTGTGGACGGCTTGTCGGCCGACGGGAGCGCCGCCATGATGGCGGCCATCTGAGGTCGCGCATTATCCGGGCTCCATGCACAACAAGCCAGTTTCACCCGCCGCGCGCCGCCGTCTTGCGTCCTGGACCGCTCTGCTGTGCATCACCGTGCTGGCCGCCTGCGGCCGCCAGGAGGTGCGTCCGTCGCGGCCGCCGCCGGCGGCGATGCGCAGCTGGCCGCAGGTGGTGCCGGCCGATCCGGCCGCGGCCAACGCGGTGCTGATGCGCGCGCTGGGCCTGGTCGGCACGCCCTACCGTTACGGCGGCAACACCCCCGAATCCGGTTTCGACTGCAGCGGCCTGGTCGCCTACGTCTACCGCGACATGCTCGACCTGCAGCTGCCGCGGACCTCGCGCGAGCTGGCCGCGGTACAGGGTCCGCGGATCGATCCGCAGCGCCTGAGCACCGGCGATCTGGTGTTCTTCGGCAGCGCCGGCAGCGTCAGCCATGTCGGCATCTATGTCGGCGAGGGCCGCTTCGTGCATGCCCCGAGCAGCGGTGGAACGGTGCGCCTGGACTTCCTGGATGGGGCCTACTGGCGCGACCACTACACCGGCGCCAAGCGGGTCCTGCACTGAACTGTGGTTGCGCTCACATTCATAATTACGAAATATTAACGCTATTTGAACTTCGTCTTGCCGTCTACAGGGCATGATCGCCCATCGTTTGAATTTGTGATCAACGCGTGACGACTGAAGCCAAGACCTCTCCAGGCAAGACCACCGTCCCCCGCCGGGCCGCCTTCCGCCTCATCTGCACCGCCTCGCTCTGCCTTTCGGCCGTTCCGGCCCTGGCCCAGTCGGCTCCCGCCGACATCGTGATTCCCGAAGCCATCGCTGCCGCCGCGCCGGCGCAAGCGACCACCAGCACCATCAGCACCAACCCCAACGCTGCACAGCCCGCGACCGCCAAGCCGGTCGCCGCCTCCGCCCAGGCGCAGGCCCCGGCCCGCAGCAAGGCCGATGCCGCCGCGACCGCGACCCTGGCCGCCCTGCTCCCGCATCTGGCCGCCAACGACACCATTCCGTTGATGGACCGCTCGGCGATGTTCGCCGGTGACATCAGCCGCCTGCTGGCCAACTACGACGTGTCCCAGGCGCCGCTGCGCGAAGGCGTGGTGCCGGGCGGCGACAAGGTCCAGTCGGTGCTCAAGCGCGCCATGGCGCTGCTCGGCACGCCCTACCGCTGGGGCGGCGAGGACACCGAAGGCTTCGATTGCAGCGGCCTGGTCGGCTACGTGTTCCGCACCGCGCTGGGTATCGAGCTGCCGCGCGTGTCGCGCGAGATGGCGCGCGAGGCCAACGCCGAGCTGATCAAGGACCGCGCCGCGCTGGCGCCAGGCGACCTGGTGTTCTTCGGCCGCAAGGGCCGGGTCGACCATGTCGGCCTGTACGTCGGCGAAGGTCGCTTCCTGCACGCGCCGAGCCGCGGCAAGGACGTGCGCGTGGACACACTGGCGACCGGCTACTGGAGCGCCAAGTTCCTGCAGGCGCGGCGCGTGGCGATGTAAGCACGCCGCGGGCACATGCCAGGCAAGCGAAAGGCCGCTGGGGACAGCGGCCTTTTTCGTTACGGCGTGCCGGCCCGCGTCCGCGGCCGGCGCCAGCTCAGGCCTGGTAGTGCGAGATGGTGTCCTCGATCCCCTTGCTCAGCTCCATCACCTTCAGCGCGTACTCGGCCAGGCGGTGGTCCTCCGGCGTGTCCGGCTGCCACGACGGAACCGGCGTCGGCTTGCCTTCCACCCCGTCCAGGGCCACGAACACGATGATGCAATGGGTGCACAGCCGCGAGTCGCCGCCCATCGGGTCGCGCGCACGCACGTCGATCGCGAAATGCATGCTGGTGCTGCCGGTATAGACCAGCTTGGCGCTGACCGTGACCATGTCGCTGATCCGGATCGGCGACACGAAGCGGATCCCGCCGACCGCCACGGTCACGCTGTAGTGCCCGCTCCAGCCCACCGCCGCGGCGTAGCCGACCTGGTCGATCCACTTCATCACCACGCCGCCGTGGACCTTGCCGCCGTAGTTGACGTCGATCGGCTCGGCCAGGAAGCGGAAGGTCAGTTCGCGTTGGGTGCCGCTCATCGGGACTCCAGGGAAGAGAAAGAAGCGGAAGTCTGCCACGTACCGGTGCCGCAGGCGCCGCAGCGCCGCAACGCACGGATCGGCGGTTCAGGGCCAGCGACGGCGCCGCGCAGGAGCAGCCAGTGGCGAGCGCCCTCGCGTCGCCGGCAGCCCCCGCCGCGCGATCGCGACGGCCTAGGCAGCCGCCAGTCCCGGGTTGTCGCGCTTGCGGATGCACAGCCACGGAAAGTGCGGCTGCGGCCGGCGCAGCGCGCGCAGGCAACGCGCGCGCAGGCTGCGCGGATCGAACAACATGCGCAGCACAATGCCGTCGAGCGCGGCCCAGGTGTGCTGGTGGTACTGGCTGGCCAGTTCCGCACAGCCCAAGCCGCTGAAGTAGCGCAGGCTGCGCGCGGCGCTGGCCTGCGCCCGCGCGGCGTCGGCATAGAACGGACTGTCGATCACGTGCAGTTCGCCATCGTGCCGCAGCAGGCCGAGCAAGCGCGCGATCAGCGCGCGCGGGTCGGCGAAATACTGGATGCAGGCCGGCAGCACGACGACATCGAAGCGCTGCGGCGGCAGTGGCAGCGTGTGGATGTCGCCGGCGACGAAGCTCAGGCGCGGGCTGGCCGCGAACACGCGCGCGGCCTGCGCCAGTTCGGTGCGGTTGACGTCGACGCCGCAGACCTCGCGCTGCAGGCCGTCGGCCAGCCGCTGCGACAGCCAGCCGTTGCCGCAGCCCAGCTCGAGCAGCGGCCCGCCGCCGCCGCGCGCCTGCAGGTGGCGCAGCAGGCGCCGGCACGACTCGGCGCGCACCCGCCACTCGTGGCTCGCGGCCAGCGCCCCATCGGGATGCGGCAGCGTGCGCACCTGCGCGTCGCTGTAGACGCGGCCTTCCTGCTGCCGGACCGCCAGGTACTGCCGCTCGAACGGATCGGCAGCGAGCGCCTGCTGCACCAGCACGCCATCGATCGGCGTCAGCCCGGGAAGCTGTTGCAGCTGTTCGCGCAAGCTGGTCGCGGACGTGCTCACCGGAACATCAACGCATCTGTCCGGATCCGTCGGCAGGCGGATCTTCCAGGCCGACGTTGCTCGACGCCGCCTCGTACACGCTGCGGTCGAGCAGGCCGGTCTCCTTGGCTACCAGCACCGGCACCAGCATCTGCCCGGTGACGTTGGTCATGGTGCGCATCATGTCCAGGATGCGGTCGATCGCGTACAGGTAGCCGATCACTTCCAGCGGCAGGTTGGCCGCGCTCAGCACCACCGTGGCCATCACCACCGCAGTGCCGGGCACGCCGGCGGTGCCGAAACTGCCCAGCACCGAGGCGATCAGCACCACGAAATACTGGTTGCCGGTCAGCGGCACCCCGGTGTACTGGGCGATGAACACCGCGCACAGCGCCGGGAAGATCGCGCCGCAGCCATCCATCTTGATGCTGGCGCCCAGCGGCACCGCGAACGCGGCGTAGTCCTTGTTGACGCCCAGGTTGTGGGTGATGGAGCGCATCGCCACCGGCATCGCGGCGAAGCTGGAGGAACTGACGAAGGCCACCTGCATGCCCGGCGCGGCGCCGCGGAAGAACTTCCACGGGTTCAGCCCGTGCGCCAGCAGCAGGCCGCCGTACACCACCACAATGTGGATCGCGCAGGCCAGGTACAGCGCCAGCACGAAGTTGCCGAACGGCAGCAGTTTCTCGAAGCCGTAGGTGCCGACCAGCCCGGCGATCAGGCCGAAGGTGCCGAGCGGGGTCATCTCCAGCACGAAGCGGGTGACCTGGATCATGATGTCGCTCATCTGCGCGGTCAGCTGCCGCGCCTGCGCCACGCGCTCGCCGAGCTTGACCATCGCAAAGCCGAGCAGCGCGGCGAAGAAGATCACCGGCAGGATCGAGCCGCGTCCGGCGGCCAGCACCGTCTCGCCGGCGGCATTGGTTTTGGTGCCGATGCCGGTCAGCGCGTAGAACGGGTTGGACGGCACCACGTCCAGCAGCACCTGGATCGGGCTGGGCACGTCGCGCGGCTTCCATGCGCTGTCCACGCTCAGGCCGAAGTGGCCGGCGCCGGGCTGCAGCAACGTGCCCACGGCCAGGCCGACGCCAACCGCCAGCGCCGCGGTGAGCACGAACCACAGGAAGGTGCGCCCACCGAGCTTGGCCACCGACTGCTGGCCGTGCAGCGAGGAGATCGCATTGATCACCGCGAAGAACACCAGCGGCACCGCGATCATCTTGATCAGGGTCACGTACAAGTCGCCCAGCGGCCCGAACCAGGTCTCCGCCGCCGGCCCCATCGCCCAGCCGGCCAGCGCACCGAGCACGAAGCCGGCCACCACACGCTGCCAGAACGGAATGCGCAACCAGGCGGTCACCAGTTTCATCGAGACTGTCCACAAAAAACCCGAGATCCCGCACCATAGCGCAAGCCGACGCGGGCGACGACGCCATGGCTGGAAAGGCGCGATGTCATCGGCGTGCCTTGTCGCAGCCGGCATAATGCGTGGGACTTCGTCCCCAGGGCCCGCTTTTCGTATGCGCTACCTCGTTCCCGCCTTCGCCGCCGCCTCCACCCTGCTGCTGGCGGCCTGCGCCAGCGCGCCGCGCGCTCCCTCCGCTGCCGCCATCGCCCCGATCCAGGTGCCCGCCGTCGCACATCCCAGTGGCGAGACCCCGGACTGGTGGTACCGCAGCGGCGCGGCCAAGGCTGCCAACAACGGCGCGATGCGCGGCAAGGCCAAGAACGTGATCCTGTTCCTCGGCGACGGCATGAGCCTGACCACGGTCGCCGCCGCGCGCATCCTCGACGGCCAGCGCAAGGGCGCCTCCGGCGAGGAGAACCAGTTGTCGTGGGAAGCGTTCCCGGCCACCGCGCTGAGCAAGACCTACAACACCGATTCGCAGACCCCGGACTCGGCCGGCACCATGACCTCGATCACCACCGGGGTGAAGACCCACATGGGCGCGATCGGCGTGTCCGCCGGCAAGCGCGACGCCTGCGCCGACAGCCTCGGCAAGCAGTTGCTGACCTGGCTGGAACTGGCCGACAGCGCCGGCCTGAACACCGGCATCGTCACCACCACCCGACTGACCCACGCCACGCCCGCCGCGACCTACACGCACGTGCCCGAACGCAACTGGGAAAGCGATACCGACCTGCCGGAGAAAGCGGTGGCCGAAGGCTGCCGCGACATCGCCCAGCAGATGATGGGCGCGCGCTTCGGCCGCGGCCCGCAGGTGATGCTGGCCGGCGGCCGCAGCCAGTTCACCACCGTCGAGCAGCGCGACCCGGAATACGACGACAAGGTCGGCCTGCGCCTGGACGGCCGCGACCTGGTCGGCGAATGGCGCCAGCGCCACCCGCAGGGCGCCTACGCCTGGAACCGCGGCCAGCTGGAAGCGGCGCAGAACGCGCCGGCGCTGCTCGGCCTGTTCGAGCCGGACCACATGCAGTTCGACCACGACCGCGACCAGGGCGCCGGCGGCGACCCGAGCCTGGCCGAGATGACCCGCGCCGCGATCCGCACCCTGTCGCGCGGCAACGACGGCTACGTGCTGATGGTCGAAGGCGGCCGCATCGACCACGCCCACCACGCCGGCAATGCCTACCGCGCGCTGGACGAGACCATCGCCCTGTCGCAGGCGGTGCAGGCCGCGGTGGACGCGACCTCGGCCGAGGACACGCTGATCGTGGTCACCGCCGACCACTCGCACACGCTGAACTTCGTCGGCTACCCGCAGCGCGGCAACCCGATCCTGGGCAAGGTGCGCGGCACCAGCGGCGAAGACGCCAACACCGGCGAACTGGCGCTGGACGGCAACGGCCAGCCGTACGCCACGCTCAGCTACGCCAACGGCCCCGGCCACACCGGCGCCAGCAACCAGCAGCCGGCCGGGATCAAGCAGTTCCCGCATGCGCCGAGCAGCTTCGAGCCGGCCAAGGGCCGCCCCGACCTGACCCATGTCGACACCGAGCAGCCGGATTTCATGCAGGAAGCGCTGGTGCCGACCAAGTCCGAGACCCATGGCGGCGACGACGTCGGCATCTGGGCGCGCGGCCCCGGCAGCGACGCGTTCCGCGGCAGCCTGGAAGAGAACGTGATCTACCACGTGATCGTGCAGGCCACGCCGAAGCTGCGCAGCCGCCTGTGCCAGGCCGGCACCTGCAACGGCGATGGCGTGCCGGTGCAGCTGCCGAAGCCGGCCGCGTTCATGGCCGACGCCGCAACCGCGAAATGACGGCGATACGGCCGCAGCGCACGGTCGTCGGGCGCGCCGCAGCCTGGCTGCTCGCGCTGGCGGCGATCGCCGCGGCGCCGTCCGCCTGGGCGCAGGCCGACGCCGCCTGCCGGCTGGCCGATCCGAACGCCGACAGGGACGTCGTGCCCGGCTGCAGCGTCGGTGCCGACGGGCGCCTGGCGCTGTCGCCGCAGGCACTGCGGGGCCTGCAGTTCGATGCCGAAGGACTGTCCGTGCTGACCGTGAACGACCAGTTCTATTACGTGCGCGCCGACGGCAGCAGCCTGCCGGTGATCCTCTGGGACAACGGGCCGGACTATTTCGTCGAAGGCCTGACCCGCGGCATCTTCCATGGCCGCATCGGCTTCTACGACCAGCAGTTGCGCGAAGTGATCGCGCCGGTCCACGACTTCGCCTGGCCGTTCGAGAACGGCGTGGCGCAGGTCTGCGACGGCTGCCATCGCGGCACGCCCGGGCTCGACGGGCACACCCCGATGCTTGGCGGGCGCTGGTACTTCATCGACCGCGGCAACCGCGAAGTGCCCGAACCGGCGCGCTGACCGACGCGGCAGGTCCGCGCCGGTGGCGCGCTGTCGCGTCAGTGCACAATCGCGCATTGGTGTGGGCGGCGACGGGTCTTCGGCGTGCACAGCCGCTTGCTTCATCCCACCCCTGAACCTGCGGACCTGCTCGCCGCGGTTCGGTGCGTTGCGCAATGACCGACGGTCGAGATGCGACACGCACGCGGCGCGGCGATGGATCTTCGGCATGCATAGCCGCTTGCTTCCATCCCACCCCTGAACCTGCGGACCTGCTCGCCGCGGTTCGGTGCGTTGCGCAATGACCGGCGGTCGAGATGCGACACGCACGCAGCGCGGCGATGGATCTTCTACGCATGCGCACCGACGCACCGCCGTGCTCCGCTCCACGCCGTACTCTGGCGGGCCTATGCCCGGCCGCGCGCGCATTGCCGCACCGCCAGATGGGCGACGCGCCCGGCGCGCGACACGTCGTGCACGGCACAGACACAGCGCATCGCCCCCCGCACGCGATCGGCATGCAGGTCGCGTCGTACCGCACGCGCCGCGGCGCACCCGGCATGCTCCCAATCGCGCCGACCGGCGCCAGCCTCTAAAGTGACGCGATGACCGCCCGTTCCCACAGCGCACCGCCCTGCCCCGTGAGCGCCGCCCTGCCCGATCCGGCGCCGGCGGCGGTGCTGGTGGGTTTCAGCGGCGGGCTGGATTCGAGCGTGCTGCTGCATGCGCTGGCGCAGCAGCCGCACTACCGCCGCGCCGGGCTGCGCGCGGTGCACGTGCACCACGGCCTGCACGCCGACGCCGATGCCTGGGCCGCGCAATGCGCCGCGGTCTGCGCGGCGCTGGCGATCCCGCTACAGGTGCTGCGCGTACAGGTGCCGCGCGACAGCGGCCACGGCCTGGAAGCGGCGGCGCGGCAGGCGCGGCGCGCGGCCTTCGCCCAGGCGCTGGCCGCCGGCGAGTGGCTGGCGTTGGCGCAGCACCGCGACGACCAGGCCGAGACCTTCCTGCTGCGCGCGCTGCGCGCCTCCGGACCGGACGGGCTGGCGGCGATGCAGAGCCTGCGCAGTTTCGCCCACGGCATGCTGTGGCGGCCGCTGCTGGCGCTGCCGCGCAGCGATCTGCATGCGTATGCGCAGCGGCATGCGCTGCGCTGGATCGACGACCCGAGCAACGCCGATCCCGGCTTCGACCGCAATTTCCTGCGCCTGCACGTGCTGCCGCTGCTGCGCCAGCGCTGGCCGCATGCCGATGCCGCGCTGGCGCGCAGCGCGCAGCTGTGCGGCGAGGCCGGCGCCCTGCTGGACGACGGCGACCAGGCCGCGCTGGAGGCGCTGCGCGACGACCCTGCGGCGCCGTTGTCGCTGCCCGGTCTGCGCGCGCTGCCGGCGCCGCGCCGCGCGCGCGTGCTGCGCCGCTGGATCGGACAAGCGGGCCTGCCGCCGCTGCCGGCCGCCGGCCTGGCGGCGGTCGAACGCAGCCTGCTGCACGCGCGTGCCGACGCGTCCGCGCAGTTCGCCTGGCACGGCGCGACGCTGCGCAGCTGGCGCGACGCGCTGCATGCCGAACGCGATCCGCCGCCGCTGCCCGCCGATTGGCAGGCGCAGTGGGACGGCCACGCGCCGCTGGCGCTGCCCGACGGCCGCCGCCTGCGCCTGTGCGGCGCCGCGCCGCTGGGCTTCGATGCCCCGCTGCTGGTGCGGCTGCGCCAGGGCGGCGAACGCATCGTGCTGCCCGGTCGCAGCCACTCGCAGGCGCTCAAGCACCTGCTGCAGGAACACGCGGTCCCGCCCTGGCAGCGCGCGCGCCTGCCCTTGCTGTTCGAGGGCGATCGGCTGCTGGCGGCCGGCACCGGCCTCGTCGCCGCGCCGCTGCACGCCTGGCTGCAGGCGCGGCGCGCACGGCTGCTGCTCGACACCGCCGCGACGCCATCGTCACCTGCCTCGCATTGACCCTGCCGCCGACGCCGCGCACACTTCCGCGATGCCCAAGAAGTCCCTAGACGATGCCTCCCCGGTCGCCCGCTTCGAGCAATCGCTCGAGGAGCTGGAAGTGCTGGTGGAGAAGATGGAAACCGGCGACCTGAGCCTGGAACAGTCGCTGAGCGCCTACGAGCGCGGCGTCGGCCTGTACCGGCAGTGCCAGCAGGCGCTGGAACAGGCCGAACTGCGCGTGCGCCTGCTCAGCGACCCGGAGCAGCCGGACGCCGCCGAGCCGTTCGATCCCGCCCCGCTCCATGGCGGCTGATGCCGCCTTCGCGCGCTGGCGCCAGCGCGTGGAAGCCGGCCTGGATGCGCACCTGCCCGCCGCCACGGCCGCGCCGCAGCGCCTGCACGCGGCGATGCGTCACGCCACCCTCGGCGGCGGCAAACGCATGCGCCCGCTGCTGGTCTACGCCAGCGGCGCGTTGTTCGAGGTCGATGCAGCGCAGCTCGATGCGCCGGCGCTGGCGGTGGAACTGATCCACGCCTACTCGCTGGTCCACGACGACCTGCCGGCGATGGACGACGACGCCCTGCGCCGCGGCCGCCCGACCGTGCACATCGCCTTCGACGAAGCCACCGCGATCCTGGCCGGCGATGCGCTGCAGAGCCTGGCCTTCTCGCTGTTGGCAGGCGCCGGCACTGCCGATGCGGCATTGCGCGTGCGCTGGCTGCAGACCCTGGCCGAGGCCGCGGGCGCGGCCGGCATGTGCGGCGGCCAGGCGCTGGACATCGACGCCACCGGCGCGGTGCAGCCGCTGGCCGCGCTGCAGCGCATGCATGCGCTGAAGACCGGTGCGCTGATCCGCGCCAGCGTGCGCCTGGGCGCGCTCGGCGGCGGCGCCGACGACGGCGCGCTCGCGCGGCTGGACGCCTTCGCCACGGCGCTGGGCCTGGCGTTCCAGGTGCGCGACGACATCCTTGATGTCGAGGCCAGCTCCGAACAGCTCGGCAAGACCGCCGGCAAGGATGCGGCGCAGGCCAAGTCCACGTATCCGGCGCTGCTCGGCATGGACGGCGCCAAGGCCAAGCTGGCCGAACTGGCGGCAACGATGCGCGACAGCCTGCACGGCCACGGCCCCCGCGCCGATGCGCTGGCGGCGCTGGCACGGCTGGCGGTGGATCGCTCGCACTGACCGAATCGGGCGAGGCCCCCTCCCCTGTAGGAGCGGCTTCAGCCGCGACAGGCGTTACCGACAATGCCTGTCGCGGCTGAAGCCGCTCCTACAAAAGCGGGCATACCTGCGAACAGTGCAGAGCGATACCGCTAACGCGGGCGCAACTCCACCAGCACCACGTCGTTGGCGCGCATCGCAACCTCCACCTGCGCGTTGCCGTCCTTGCCCACGCGCACGCGGCGCAGCTCTGGCGTATCGGCGGTCATGCCCTGCAGCTTGCGCAGTTGCTCGGCGCTCAACGCCTTCGGCGATCCCATGCGCAGATATGCGCTGTACGCATCGTTGGCGTCGAAACCGGTGCGACGGATCGCCAACGCATACGTGCCCGGCGCCAGTCCGCGCAATTGCAGGCGCAGCGGCGCGGTCGCGGCCGCCGGCAGCACCTGGGTGAAGTACGGGCGGTTGCTCTTGTCCTGCTGCGGGGTGACGAAGTCCCAGGCCAGCACTTTCAGCACGCCGCCGTCGTAGGTGGCATAGCTCTGCGAATCGGTGTTGCGCAGCTGCCGCTCGCCCAGCGCGTTGAGGTACTTGTAGGCGAAGTACGCCGGCTTGCGGACGCCCTGCGGATTGAGCAGGCCGAAGCCGCCCTGGAACGGCGCGGTCGGCGGGCCCGGCTCCTCGAACAGGTCGCTGTAGGTCCAGTAGCTCATGCCCTGCACCAGCCCTTCGGTCGCCTTGAGCTTGCTCAGGATGTAGGCCGCGCTGAGGTAGGCGTCGTGCACCGGGTCGCGCGGCGTGTAGCTGCTGCTCCACTCGGTGAAGTACAGCGGCAAGCCCGGCATCGCCGAGGCCTGGATCTGCTCGCGCACGCGGCGCACGTCGCCGACCACCGCATCGGGCGATGGCGACAGCTTGGTGTCGCTCTCGCCCTTTTCGTCCAGGAAGCCGCCGTCCACGCCGTAGGTGTGGGTGGTGATGAAATCCAGCGGCGCGCCGGCGGCATGTGCATGGGCGATGAATTCCGGCACCCAGGCCGCACCGGCCGTCGACGGCCCGCCGACCTTGAGCTGCGGGTCGATGCGCTTGATCGTCTTGGCCGTGGCGGCGTACAGCGCGAAGTACGCCGGCTGGTCGGCGTTCTCCCAGAAACCGGCCAGATTCGGCTCGTTCCAGACCTCGAAATACCAGCGCCGCACTTCCTCTTCGCCGTAGCGTTCGCGCGCATGACGCACGAAGGCATCGACCAGCGCGCGCCACTTGTCCAGCTGCGGATGCGAGGTGTTGCCCTTCCAGTAGAAGATCCGCTGGTCGGAACGCTTCATCGCCTCCGGGGTGAAGCCCAGTTCGACGAAGGGTCGGATGCCCATGCCGAGCATGCGGTCGTAGAGCTGGTCGATCTTGCTCCAGTCGTAAACCGGGCGCCCATCGACCTCGCGATAGGTGCCGAGCACGTCGTGGAAGATCGCGTGGAAGCGCAGGTAGCGGAAACCCAGTTCGTCCCGGGCGGTGCGCAGCTGCGCCAGGCTGTCTTCGCGCAGCAGCGTGCCCGGATAGTCCGAGCCCACCGACAGATCGTAGAAGCGGTCGCGCGGCGTCGTCGGCCCCTGCACATCGAGCGCGATCTCGCGGGCCGCGGGCTGCGCAGCGGCCATCGCCGCCAGCGCAGTCAGTGCAACCGCCACCACCAGGCGCAGCAATCGCATGACGTTCCTTCTTCCAGGGCGCAAGCGACAGACTCTAGTGATCTGCATGCGAATCGGCAAACCGGCACCGCACGCATCGCCGTGCGATGCGGCGCAGCACCCGCCGGATTCGCGGCGGCGGATCGATGCCGGCAGCGCATGCGCGCACGCGCATTGTGGGATTCGCCGCCCGCTTCGCTGGACGAAATCGCAGACAAACGCGCAAATGCCGCTTGCCCGTGGCATGCCGGGCTAGTTTGCATACGCCCTCGCATGGGCGCCCCCTTTTCCGAATGGAGAGAGCCTGCATGAAACGCGCATCCCTGATCTCGGCGGCAATCGGCTTCAGCCTGGTCGGCAGCATCTCGGCGGCCACCGCGCAATCGCAGCTGTCGCGCAACGCCACGCCGTTGCAGGTCGAACTGGCGCCGGTCGCCGACGCCGACGGCCAGCACCGCGGCCAACTCGCGGTCACCGTGCGCAATACCGGCGAGCGCATCGCGCGCGTGCCTAGGTGGGAATTGCCGCTGGGCGAACTCGACGCCAGCCTGTTCGAGGTGGTGCGCGACGGCAGCGCGGTCGACTACGTCGGGCGCCTGGTCAAGCGCGCCGCACCGCGCGCGGAGGACTTCGTGATCCTGCAGCCGGGCGAAGCGCGGCATGCGCAGATCGACCTGGGCAGCGCCTACGACCTGTCGCGCAGCGGCAACTACAGCATCCATCTCAACGCCTCGCTGCAGTACGCCTCGTTCTCCGACGGCAACAAGATGCTGCGCGCCGACGGCCAGCCGCAGACGGTCTCCAGCGCGCCGCTGACGCTGAGGCTGGACGGCCGCGGCCGCGCGACGCGCAACGACCTAATGGCCGGCCCGCAGGCGGTGGTCAACGGCATCAACTACGCCTCGTGCAGCAGCAGCCAGATCAGCACCATCGGCAGCGCGGTCAACTCGGCGCGCACCTACTCGCAGAACGCCAAGACCTATCTCAACGGCGGCAGCACCGGCGCGCGCTACACCTCCTGGTTCGGCGCCTACAACGCCAGCCGCTACAGCACCGCCACCTCCAACTTCGTCAACATCGATGCAGCGATCGACCAGAACAACGGCCAGGTCACCATCAACTGCGGCTGCAGCGACAGCGCCTATGCCTATGTCTATGCCAACCAGCCGTACCAGATCTACGTGTGCAACGCGTTCTGGAGCGCGCCGCTGACCGGCACCGACTCCAAGGCCGGCACGCTGATCCACGAAATGAGCCATTTCACCGTGGTCGCCGGCACCCAGGACTACGCCTACGGCCAGAGCGCGGCGCGCAACCTGGCCACCAGCAATCCGGCGCGCGCGGTGAAGAACGCCGACAGCCACGAGTATTTCGCAGAGAACACGCCGGCGCAGAACTGAGCCTAGCCGCGTACGCAGTACACACGCGAACGGTGCCGGCAGGCCATGCCGGCACCGGTGTCGTAGCGCAGCACGAGGTAATGGCCGCCGCGTTGGACTCCGAGCGGCGGCCATGGTGGTCGTGCATGCAACAACGGGTTGGAAGCCGTAGCGTCCACCATCGGCATGCCTCTCAGCGCGACGCCACCAGCCCATCCATCGCCCGCACCGCCGCGCTGCCGGGAAACACCTGCGTTTCCAGCGCCGCTTCGGACACGCCCAGGTGCGCGCCCAGCAGATGCTTGAACAGGCCGCGCAAGTCGGCCGTGGCGCGCAGATCGCGGCCTTCGTTCAACGCGCGCGGCGACAGCCCCGGCCAGTCGCCGGCAATGCGCCCGCCGCGCACCGCGCCGCCGGCCAGGAACGCGACGCCGCCGGTGCCGTGATCGGTGCCGCCGGTCCCGTTGACCGCCGCGGTGCGGCCGAACTCGGTCACCACCGCGACCACGCTGCGCTGCCAGCTCGCGCCGGCGCCGTCATGGAACGCGCGCAATCCGGCATCGAGCTCGCCCAGCTTGCGCTGCAGCACCGCGGCCTGGTTGCCGTGCGTGTCCCAGCCCGAATCCTCGACGAAGCCAAGGCGTGGGCCATCGGCCGTGGCCATGAAGCTGGCGGCGGCGCGCATCGCCTGCGGCAGCTGCCCGCCCTTGACGCTGTCCACCTGCATGCCCTGCCCGCGCACTGCGCGCGCGAAGCCGTCGGCCAGCTGCGCATCGGCGGCGTACAGCGGCTGCAATCGCTGCAGCAGGATCGGATTGACCGCGCTCGGCAATGGCGGCGACCAGCTGCTGACCGCGCCCGGGCCGCGCATGATCAGCGGCGTCACCGCGCTCACCGACAGCGCCTCGGCCCCGTGCAGCGCCGCCGCACAGCGGTTGAGCCAGCCGCTGGAGGCGCCGCTGGGCCGCGCGGTGCCGTTCTCCAGGCAGTCCTGCGCTTCGAAATGCGAGCGGTCGCGATACGGCGGCGCCACCGCCACCACCGGCAGCCACTGCTTGCGCGCATACAGCTCGTGGGCGAAGCCCAGTGCCGGATGCAGCGCGAAGCTGCCGTCCAGGGCCAAGGTCTGCTGCGGCGCCAGCGCGCCGCGCAGCCGCGCGTAGTCGGCATCGCCCTGCGGCACCAGCGCATGCAGGCCGTCCAGCGCGCCGCGCAGCAACACCACCAGCAGCCGGGTGTCCGCGACCGGCGCGGCCGGGCCGGGACCGGACCACAGGCTCAACAACGTGGCCGCACCGCTGGCGGCGAGGAAACGGCGGCGTGTCAGCTGCATCGGGCGTTCTCCGCGATCGGTTGCGACGCGCCGCTCAGGCGCGCCATTGGAAGGCCGGGCTGGCCAGCAGCAAGGCCACGCCGTCGCGCGGCGATTCGGCGCGGCGCAGGGCACCGGTGGTGTCCTGGTCAAGACTGGTGGCGAACACGCTGCTGGCCAGGGCCAGCGGATCGGTCGGCGGTGCGAGGCCGGCCAGCGCCTCGGCCGCCTGCACCCGTTTCCACAATGCATCCGGCCCGCTCCACTCGGCAGCCGCGTCGGCATAGCCGGCCGGCGAGCGCGGCGTGAACGGCGGTTGCCCCATCCGCGCCAGCAATGCGAGCACCTGCTTCTGCTGCGCCGGCGCCTGCGGCCATTCGCCGCCGGCGCGCAGCGCCGACAGCACGAAATCCTGCGGCTGCTTGAACTTGCGCGCATCCGCGCTCCACGCCTGCGCGCTGTCGATCAGCGCGCGGTACACACTGGGCAAGTGGCCGTCGCTGCGCAGCCAGGCGTCGGCCATGCGCTGCACCAGCGCCGGCGGCGGATCGTCGCGGACGAAATGCCGCGCCAGCTTCAGCGACACGTGGCGTGCGGTGGCCGGGTGCCGGGCCAGTGCGGCCAGGATCGCCTCGCCCTGTTCCAGCCCGCTTTCGGCGTAGCGCCGGCCCAGCAGTTGGCGGCTGCCGGCGGCATGCGCCGCCGCGCGGAACACGAAGGCGCGCTCGGGTACGCCTTGCTCGAAATCGCGCGGCGCCGGCACGCCCCAGCCGGTGATCGCGCGCGCCAGTTCGGTGACGTCGGCCTGGGTGTAGCCGCCGTCCACGCCCAGCGTGTGCAATTCCAGGATCTCGCGCGCCAGGTTCTCGTTGAGGCCGGGACGGCGCGGCGGCGCCTCCAGGCCCTGCCGCGCCGCACGGCGCTGCGCGCGCTGCGCCAGCACCGAGTCGGGACCGATCGAGTTGGCGTTGTCCAGGTAGCGCAGCATCGCCGGATGCCGCTCCACCGCCAGCAACAGGTCGGCGAAGCGGCCCATGCAGTGCGGGCGGATTGCCTCGCGTTCCATCGGCGCGGCGTACAGCGCGGCCGCGCGCTTGTCGACCGACACCGCGAAATGGTTGGACCAGAAATGCACCAGGCGCTCGGCGAAGCCGTCCGCGCTGGCCACCGCGACGGCGTAACGCGCCGCCAGTTCCTGCGCCTGCGCCTGCCGGTACAGGCCGCGCGCGGCTTGCTGCGCGGGCTTGGCATCGGCTGGCGCCTGCCTCCGCGCCAGACGCCGCTCGCGCTGGTAGGCGGCTTCGCGACGCAGGTACTCCAGGCTGTCGGGCAGGTCCCGCATCGCCGGGACGGCGGCAGGCAGCGGGCGCAACTGCGCGATCAGCCACCCGCGCGGATCGTCGATGGCCGCCAGTTCGCCGGGGCGTGCGCCCAGGCCGAAGCGGTTCGCGGCGCTCAGGGTTTCGCGACGGATCATGCGGCGCTCCCGGTCGGTGTCGTCAATGCAAACGCGCGACGCCAGGCCAGGTTGACCTGCCGCGACACATCTGCCGCAACGCCATGCACGGCCTTTACCGGTGCGTGCGGTGATGGACTTCGTGGCCGCCGTCGTCGCGGCCACGCCTGGACTCGGCCTGGAACCCTCGGCGCAGTTGCAGACGCCATAAAAAAAGCCCGGCGAACGCCGGGCTTTTTTTTGCGAAGCGGTGCCGCGCTTACTTGATCAGGCGCAGCGCGAACGGGTAGCGGTAGGCCACGCCTTCGTTGGCCTTGATCCCGGCCAGGATGCAGAACACCAGGTTCACCACCCACACCACCGGCATCAGCAGCCCGCCGATCACGATGATGCTGAGCACCACGCAGATCACGTAGCCGATGGCGACGGTGATCTGGAAGTTCAGGGCTTCCTTGGCCTGGTCGTTGAGGAACGACTTGGCCGGGTTGTCCTTGTTGATGAGCCAGATGATCAGCGGCACGATGAAGCCGGCGATGATGCCCGACAGATGGGTGATCAGTGCGACCGTGCGGTCTTCCTGCGGGCCAGCGGCGGCCGGCGGCGGCGGCGGGGCGGTCACATTGTCGAATTCGCTCATCGGTATTTTCCCTTCCTATGGTGGTGAGTGGGCAAGGCCAAGGCGCCTGGCGCGCCACTCTCGGCGGCCTGCGCAAGCCTGTCAAGCCGTCGCGGCGCGGATCGGCGCTGGCGTGGACGCGCCGCCATGGCCAGGGACGGCCCGCGCCCGCCGGAACCGACCGTTCTGCGCTGCACCGACCCATGCTCCCTGCTCTGCCCGCAGCCCCCCCGCCGCCGCGCCACGGTTGCCGATCCGGACTGGATGGCGGCGCCGCGCGCGGGGTCAGGAGTTGCCGGCCACCGTCATCTTGCCGACCAGCACCGCGCCGATGTGTACGTGCGAGCGCACGTCGATGTCGCGGCCGACCGCCTCGATGCGCTGGAACATCTCGCGCAGGTTGCCGGCAATGGTCACCTCGTCCACCGGGTAGGCGATGGCGCCGTTCTCGATCCAGAAGCCGCCGGCGCCGCGCGAATAGTCGCCGGTGACCGGGTTGACGCCGTTGCCCATCAGTTCGGTGACCAGCAGGCCGCGCGGGATACCCGCCGCGATCGTGGCCAGGTCGTCCGCGTTGGCGGCGACCTGCAGGTTGTGCACGCCGCCGGCGTTGGCGGTGGTCTGCAGGCCCAGCTTGCGCGCCGAATAGCTGCCCAGCACGTAGCGCTGCAGCACTCCGTCGGCGACCAGCGGCGCGGCGCGGGTGGCCACGCCCTCCGCGTCGAAGGCGGCCGAGCGCAGCCCGCGGCGCAGATGCGGCAGTTCGTCGATCGCGAACCAGTCCGGGAACAGGCGGGTGCCGACGCTGTCGAGCAGGAAGCTGGCGCGGCGGTACAGCGCACCGCCGGACACCGCGCCGAGCAGGTGCCCGACCAGCGAACGCGCCATCTCCGGCGCGAACAGCACCGGCAGTTCGCCGGTCGGCAGCGAGCGCGGCTGCAACCGTGCCACGGTGCGCTCGGCGGCGCGGCGGCCGATCGCCGCCGGCTGCTCGAGATCCTCGCGCGCCAGCGCGCTGCTGTACCAGCCGTCGCGCTGCATGCCGTCGCCGTGGCCGGCGATCAGCGCGCAGCCGATCGAATGGTGGGTGCTGCGCTCGCGGCCGATGAAGCCGTGCGAGTTGGCGTACACCGACAGGCTCTCGCTGCTGCCGGCCGAGGCGCCGTCGGAGTTGGCCACGCGCGGGTCGGCGTCGCGGCCGGCGGCCTCGCAGGCCAGGGCCAGCTCGATCGCCTCCTCGGCCTCCAGCGCCCACGGATGCCAGCGGTCCAGCTCGGGCAGTTCGCGCGCCATCAGCGTCGCGTCGGCCAACCCGGCGGCGACGTCGTCCTCGGTGTAGCGGGCGATCGCGCAAGCCTGGGCGACGGTCGCCTCGAGGCTGGACTCGTGCAGGTCGGCGGTGCTGGCGCTGCCCTTGCGCTGGCCGAAGTAGACGGTGACGCCGATCCCGCGGTCGCGGGTGGCCTCGACCGTTTCCACCGCGCCCAGGCGCACGTTGACGTCCAGCCCGCGGTCTTCGCTGCAGCTGACCTCGGCCTGGCTGGCGCCCAGTTCGCGCGCCCGCGCCAGCAGGCGCTCGGCGGTGTCGGACAGCCGCTCCAGGCGTTCCAGGCTGTCGTCGCGGCGCAGTTCGGAGGTGATCGCGTTCAATGCTTTATCCTTGTTATGCGAGTCCCTTCGCAAGAGCCCGGCCATCCATGGCCGGACTTTCTAATTTGATGTTTCAGACTGATCGAGTAGTACGACCATGCGCGGACGCGACGAAGACACCGGTGAATTCCGCGGCGACAGCCGCAGCCAGCAGCGCCGCGCGGCGCTGGAAGTGCTGACCCTGGGCGAGAAGCTGGTGGCGCTGACCCCGGCGCAGCTGGCCAAGCTGCCGGTGCCCGAGTCGCTGATCCCGCATATCGAGGAAAGCAAGCGCATCACCTCGCACATCGCGCACAAGCGGCAGCTGGCGTTCCTGGCCAAGCAGATGCGCCGCGAGGACGACGCCACCCTGGACGCGATCCGCGAGGCGATGGATGCCAACAGCGACGGCGCGCGCCGCGAAGTGGCGGCGATCCACCGGGTCGAGGACTGGCGTGCGCGGCTGCTGGCCGACGGCGACAGCGCGCTGTCCGAGCTGCTCGCCGAATACCCCGAGGCCGACCGCCAGCGCCTGCGCCAGCTGATCCGCAACGCCAAGGAAGAGCGGCTGAAGAACAAGCCGCCGCATGCCTATCGGGAGTTGTTCCGGGAGTTGCGCGAACTGGTGCTGGGAGACTCGGGACTCGGGACCGGGGACTCGGAACTCGGAGAAGCGGACGCCGAAGACGACGATATCGACACCGAGGACGACGCGCGCGACTGAGCCGCGGCGGCGCACGGTCGCGCACCCGCGACCGCCTCGGCACGCTGGGCGGCGACGCCGACCAAGCGCATCGGCATCGCCACAGCGACCGCGCGCGGCTTTACCGAATCCCGAATCCCGAATCCCCACTCCCGGCTCCTACGCCGTTCCGCCCACGGTCAGCCCATCGATCAGCAGCGATGGCTGGCCGACGCCGACCGGCACGCTCTGCCCGTCCTTGCCGCACACGCCCACGCCTTCGTCCAGCGCCAGGTCGTGGCCGATCATGCGCACCTTCTGCATCGTCTCCGGGCCGTTGCCGATCAGCGTGGCGCCCTTCACCGGCGCGGTGACCTTGCCGTCCTCGATCAGATAGGCCTCGGTCGCCGAGAACACGTACTTGCCGCTGGTGATGTCGACCTGGCCGCCGCCGAAATTGACCGCGTACAGGCCCTTCTTCACCGAGCGGATCATTTCCTGCGGATCGTGCTGGCCGGCCAGCATGTAGGTGTTGGTCATGCGCGGCATCGGCAGGTGCGCGAACGATTCGCGGCGGCCGTTGCCGGTCGGCGCCACGCCCATCAGCCGCGCGTTCAGCGAATCCTGCATGTAGCCCACCAGCACACCGTCCTCGATCAGCGTGGTGCAGTTGCTCGGCGTGCCCTCGTCGTCGACGTTGAGCGAGCCGCGGCGGCCTGCGAGGGTGCCGTCGTCGACGATGGTCACGCCCGGCGAGGCCACGCGCTGGCCGATGCGGCCGGCATAGACGCTGGTGCCCTTGCGCGCGAAATCGCCTTCCAGGCCGTGCCCGACCGCCTCGTGCAGCAGCACGCCGGGCCAGCCGGAACCCAGCACCACCGGCATCACCCCGGCCGGCGCCGGCACCGCCTCCAGGTTCACCAGCGCCTGGCGCAGCGCTTCCTTGGCGAAGGCTTCGGGCCGGCCATCGGCGAACAGCACCTCGTAGCCGTAGCGGCCGCCGCCGCCGGAGTAGCCGGACTCGCGGCGCCCGTTCTGCTCGACGATCACCTGCACGTTCAGCCGCACCAGTGGGCGCACGTCGGCGGCGAGCACGCCGTCGCTGCGCGCCACCAGCACCGTGTCCACGCCGCCGGACAGGCCGACCATCACCTGCTGCACGCGCGGGTCGGCGGCGCGCAGGAACTGGTCCAGGCGCCGCAGCATCTCGACCTTGAGGTCGTTGCCCATGCCGTCCACCGGGTCCAGCGCCGGGTACAGCGCGCGCCCGTTGCCGCGCAGCAGCGACTGCGCCGGCTGCGCGCCGCCGTCGCGGGAAATCGCCCGCGCCGACTGCGCCGCGGCCAGCAGCGCGTCGCGGTGGATGTCGTCGGAATAGGCGAAGCCGGTCTTCTCACCGGAGATCGCGCGCACGCCCACGCCCTGCTCGATGGAATGGGCGCCGTCCTTGACGATGCTGTCCTCCACGCTCCAGCTCTCGCGCCGCGAATGCTGGAAATACAGGTCGCCGAAGTCGATGCCGGGGCCGAGCAGCGTGCCGAAGGCGCGCTCCAGGCTGGTGGCGTCGAGGCCGGCGGGAAGCAACAAACGGGTTTCGGCGAGGCTGAGGGCGTTTTCGGTCATGGGCTCAACATGGGGGACGGGGGCGCTCAGCGCAAGCGCGGGCGGCGCGGGACACGCGCCGATTCAGGGACTGCCGGAGGCGGCCGGCGGCGCCGGCGGGCGCGAGGCATCGCGCTCGATCACTTCCACTTTCGGATCCTTCCACGGGCCGGTGACCCGGTAGGTGCGCGCGCCGATCGCGCCCAGCGGCTTGCCCAGCACCGCGTTGGCGGCGGCGCCGACCGCCGCGCCGACCGGGCCGCCGGCGACCGCGCCGACCACGGTCAGCAGGTTGCCGGCCTTGGGATTGACGTCGATGGTCTGGTCGAACTGCTGCGCGCGCAGGTCGGCCTGCCCACGCACCTTGATTTCCGCGGCGGGGCCGTCGATCAGCATCGACTCGCTGCGCGCCACGCCGTCGCCGAACTGTACCTGGCCGTCGATGCGGTTGAAGGCGAAGCCCTTGGAGAAGAAGTCGCGGAAATCGAACATCAGCCGGCGCGGTAGCTGCGCCACGCTGAGCAGGCCGAGCACGCGTCCCGCGCCGGGGTTCAGTTCCAGCAGCTGGCCGTTGCGCGCGGCCACGTCGAGCTGGCCCTGCAGGGTCGCCAGCTGGAACCCGGCCGGATCGCCCGGCCAGGCGGCGCGCAGGCCCAGCGTGCCTTCGCCGCCGCGCAGCTGGCCGCCGAAATCCAGGCTCTGCATCAGCGCGCCCAGGTCCTGGCTGTCCACGCTGGCGATGAGCTGGGTGCGCGCGGTGGCGCCCTTGCCGCGCCAGTCGCCGCTGATGTCGATCTTCTGCTTGTCCGAGCGCAGGTGCAGCTGGTCCACGCGCATGCCGTCGATCAGCTTGCGGGTGCGCAGCGAGGCCGCGCCGAGCTGCATCGCACCGAAGCGCAGGTCGTCCACGTCCAGCGCCAGCGCCGGGATCGAGACCGGGTCGAGCGTGCTGGTCAGCGGCCGCACGGCGGCCGCGGCCGCTGCGGGTGTCGCCGGGTCTGGCGTGACGCTGGCCGCAGGAGTCGCGGCCGCAGCCGGAGCAGAGGCCGCCGCCGCGGTTGGCGCCGCGCGCCAATGCACCCGCGCCAGGCGGCCGCCGAGCACGCCGGCCGGCTTGCTCGGCACGCTGAGTTCGCCGGCCAGCGCCGGCCCGTCCAGCTGCACCGCCACCGTGTCGGCCTGCGGCTGCAGGCGCAGGCGGGTGTTGTCGAACACGCCGCCGAGCAGCAGCAGATGGTCGGCGAGCACGTCGATCTGGCGCAGCGGCATCGGCTCGGCGGCGCCCGGCGTGGCCGACGCGTCCGGATCCGGGCCGCTGACCAGGCCGATCCAGTCGATCGCGTTCAGCGAGGCGGTGCGCCCGCTCACGGTCAGGCCGTCGCCGGGCGGGTCGCCGACCACGTGGTCGCTGCCCATCACCACCTTAACCCCGGTCTTGCCGTTCTGGCTGCGCGCGACCAGCGACATCAGCTTGCCGAAGGCCACCTCGATGCGCCCGGTGCCGACCGGCAGCGGCACGTTGACCGAGGTCGCCAGCGGCGCCGCCACGCCCTTGTCCATCGGCGCCGGCAACAGCAGCTGGGTGCCGACCAGGTCCGAATGCAGTTGCAAACGGGTCGGCGGCTGCACCCCGCCATCGGCGGTCTTGGGCAGGCCCACGCCGATGTTCCAGCGCGAGCGGCCCTGCACGTAGGGCTTGAGCCAGGCCATTTCCGGCGCCCGGTCGAGCAGTTCGTCCGCATCCACCGAGGCGCTCAGCGCCGCCTCGAACGCCTGTTGCGGATCGAGCACGCCATCGCCGGCGCGCAGCGCCAGTTCGCCGGCATGGCCCTCGTGCAGCACCGCCAGCTGCGGCGCCTCGAAGCCGGTGTCGCGGTAGTCGGCGCTGCCGCGCATGTCGTCGAAGGCCACGTCCCAGCGGCGGTCGGCGATGTGCGCACCGAGCAGTTCGACCTTGCCGCGCAGGTGATGGCCGCCCACGTCGCGGCGCAACGGCTGCAGCAGGTCGAAGCTGACGTCGGCCGGACCGGACGCGCTGAGCGCGTCCAGGGTCTCGCCGTAGCGACGGCGCAGCGGGCTCTGCCGCAGCATCGCCAGCAGCTTACCGGTCTCGGCGCGGCTGCTGGCCAGTACGCTGAGCTGGCCTTGCTTGTAGTCCGGCAGCACCGCCGACAGCCGGTCCACCGGCACCCCGCCCATCTCGCCGCGGCCATGCACCTCGAAGCCGTTGCCGATGAAGGCGACCTCGGCGTCCACCTTCTCCACCGCCGGCCATTCGCGCTGGAAGCGGATCCTGGCGTCGTCCAGCCGCGCGGTGGCCTCGAAGCGACCGTTGTGGTCGACGAACGGCCACTGGTCCAGATCGCCGGAGACCAGCGCACGGCCGCCGCGCAGGCGCCCGCCCTGCAGCGCGGCGTCCAGCCAGTCGGTGGCCGCCTTGCTCATCTTCGAATGCACCCAGAACTTCTTCGCCGCCGTCACCGGCGCGTCCTGCAGGTCGGCGGCCAGGTCGATCCACGGCCGCGAACCGTCGGCCTGGAACCGCACCCCGCCGCGAAAATCGGCGCCGTAATCGCTGCCCTGCACGCGCAGCGCCGGGGTCGCCACGCGCAGATCTGTGCCGTCGCGGAAGGCCACGATGCGCCCGGCCAGCCGCACCTCGTGGACTACGCCGAAGCCGCTGGGCCAGTCGAAGCGCACCGGGCTGGCGGCGTCCAGCACCAGCTCCCCGCCCTGCGCGTCGCCATCGAAGCGACCGCGCAGGCCGCTCACCCCGGGCGACTGCCCGACCGGCGCGAACGCCAGCTCGGTCAGGCGGCCTTGCCCATACAGCGGCCCGCCGGCGCTGCCGGTCAGCGCCACCTGGGTCAGTTGCAGCCGCGGCCGCGCCGCGTGTAACCAGGCGCGCAGGTTGGGCGCCAGGCCGTCGCTGAGCGCGGCCACCGCCAGCAGCGGCGCCGCATCCATGTGCTCGCCGAGCAGCGCGAAGCGTCGCCCGCCGGCCACGGTCAACCCATCCAGGCGCTGTGTCGGCAGCCCGGCCTGGCCGATCTGCAGCCGCGGCGCATCCAGCCGCCAGCCGCCGTCGATCTGCCGCCAGCGCGCGGTGGCGCGCAGCGTGGTGAACGCGGTCTGCGGCCGCGCGCCGCCGGCGGCCAGCGCCGCGCCGCTCAGGCGCAGGTCGCGCAGCGTGGCCTCGACGCTGACCCCGACGATCCGGTGTCGCTGCAGCTGCGCCCAGCCCTGCACCGCGCCGGCGCCGCCTTCGACGCGAACCCCGGCGGCGTGCAGCAAGCCCGACCAACCGCCCAGTTCGGCCGCGCGCGCGGCCACGTAGGCTTGGCCGGTGCCGCGCCGGCGGTCCATGTCCAGCACCGCGGTCAGCGGCGCCTGCTTCAGGTCGATCCAGCCCTGCGCGCCGACGCGCAGGCGGTCGCCGTCCACGCGCAGGCGCAGGTCGATCTTCGGCAACTGCGCATCCAGGCCCAGGTCCGGCGCATGCACCGCCAGGCGGCCGTCGATGACCTGCAATTCGCCCAGGCCCTGCAGCGCGTCCAGCGGATCGCCGGCCGGCGCGGTCGGCAGACCCTGCACCGACCAGGTGCCGTCGGCGCCGCGCAGCAGGGTAAGCGCCAGCCCGCGCAGGCGCAGTTCGGTGAAGGAACGGCCCGGCAGCAGGCCGGCGTACATCGACACCAGCACCTCGGCCTGGCCGATGCGCACCCCGTCGCCGGCGCCGATGCGCAGGCCGTCCAGGCGCAGCAGCGGCCCGCGCCGGGTCCAGGCGGTCTCGACCCGGTCGAACTGGATCGGCCGCCCGGCACGCTCGCTGAGCCAGGCCTGGATCCGCTGCGGGTGCCGCTCCACGAACGGCAACGCCTGGCTCAGCGCCCCCACCAGCAACGCCACGCACACCAACCCGATCGCCACCGCGTAGAACGCGAAACGGCGGGCCAGGCGCAGGCGGCGGCGCAGGGGGGTGGGCATTCAGACGGGACCGGGGACCGGGGACCGGGGACCCGGGGAAAGCAGCGGCCATGGTGGTGGCGTAAACCAAGAGCACACGATGCCTAGGAAACTTGAAGCAGCAGTTGCGCCCCCCGGTCCCCGGTCCCCGGTCCCCGGTCCCTGCCTCACAACAACACCACGTCGAACTGCTCCTGCAGGTATTGCTCGTCGGCCTGGAAACGGATGCTCTTGCCGAGGAATTCCTCCAGCTCGGCCACCGCCGAGGATTCCTCGTCGGTGATCCGCGCCACCACCTTGGTCGAGGCGATCACCAGTAGCCGCGCCGCGTCGAACTGGCGCACCGCGCGGGTGATCTCGCGGAAGATCTCGTAGGTGACGGTCTCGGCGGTCTTGATCGAGCCGCGTCCGCTGCATTCCGGGCACGGCTCGGACAGCTGCCGCTCCAGGCTCTCGACGGTGCGCTTGCGGGTCATCTCCACCAGCCCCAGCGGCGAGAACTCGTACACCGTGGTCTTGGCGTGGTCGCGCGACAGCGCCTTCTCCAGCGTGCGCAGTACCTGGCGGCGATGCTCGGCATCGTCCATGTCGATGAAGTCGATGATGATGATGCCGCCCAGGTTGCGCAGCCGCAGCTGCCGCGCCACCGCCTGCGCTGCTTCCAGGTTGGTGCGGAACACCGTTTCCTCGAGGTTGCGCTGGCCCAGGAACGAGCCGGTGTTGACGTCGATGGTGGTCATCGCCTCGGTCTGGTCGATGACCAGGTAGCCGCCGGACTTCAGCGGCACCTGCTTGTCCAGCGCGCGCGCGATCTCGTCCTCCACGCCGTACAGGTCGAAGATCGGGCGGTCGCCGGTGTACAGCTCCAGGCGCTCGGCCAGCACCGGCATGTACTTGGCGACGAACGCCTGCAGGCGCTCGAAGGTCTCGTGCGAATCGACCTTGACCTTCTCCACGTCCTTGCGGATCAGGTCGCGCACCGCGCGCAGCGGCAGGCTCAGGTCCTCGTAGATGATGCTGGCCGGCGCGCCTTCGCGGCCGCGCCGTTCAACCACGTTCCAGACCCGCGACAGGTAGGCGATGTCCTCGGCCAGCGCTTCGGCCGGCTGGCCCTCGGCGTTGGTGCGGATGATGTAGCCGAAGCCGCCATGGCTGGCGGCCAGGTCGGCGACCAGGGTCTTCAGGCGCAGCCGCTCGGCCTCGTCCTCGATCCGCGCCGACACCCCGATCACCCGCGACTGCGGCAACAGCACCAGGTAGCGCGAAGGGATGCTGATCTGCGTGGTCAGCCGCGCACCCTTGCTGCCGATCGGGTCCTTGACCACCTGCACCACGATGTCCTGGCCGTCGCGCAGCAGCTCCACGATCGGCGCGCCAGACGCCACCGGCAACGGCGGCGCCTCGTCGGTGTCGCCGTGGGCCACCGGCGCCGGCCGCACCACGTCGTTGGCGTGCAGGAACGCCGCGCGCTCCAGCCCGACCTCGACGAACGCGGCCTGCATGCCCGGCATCACCCGCTGCACCCGGCCCTTGTAGATGTTGCCCACCACCCCGCGGCGCCAACCGCGTTCGATGTGCAGTTCCTGCAGCATGCCGTTCTCGATGACGGCCACCCGGGTCTCGCGTGGTGTGACGTTGACCAGGATCTCTTGCGACATCAAAGCACTCCGAAGGCGCGCAGCAGGTGGGAAGTTTGGTGCAGAGGCAGGCCCATCACCCCGGAATAGCTGCCGTCCAGACGGCTGACGAAGCGCTCGGCGCCGCCCTGGATCGCGTAGGCGCCGGCGCGCCCCATCGGTTCGCCGCTGGCCACGTAGTCGGCGATGTCCTGCGCCGACAGGACCGCGAAACTGACCGCGGTCGGCACCAGCAGCACCTCCTCGCGCGCCGCGCCGACCAACGCCACCGCGGTCATCGCCTGGTGCGTGCGCCCGGACAGCGCAGCGAGCATCGCCGCCGCGTCGTCGGCGTCGGCCGGCTTGCCGAACACGCGATCGTCCAGCACCACCTCGGTGTCGGCGCCGAGCACCAGCGCATCCGCCGCGGCGCCGAGCTGCGCCATGCCGGCGCGCGCCTTGTCCAGCGCCACCCGGCGCACGTAGGCCTGCGCCGGTTCGCCGGCCGCGCGCACTTCCGGCACCTCCAGATCGAGGATCCGGAACGGTACGCCCAGGCGCGTCAGCAGTTCGTTTCTGCGGGGGGAACGGGAAGCGAGATACAGCATGGCGGAAGGATAACCCGGCACGCCTGACT
This sequence comes from Xanthomonas sp. CFBP 8443, assembly GCF_025666195.1. Lineage (NCBI taxonomy): Bacteria > Pseudomonadati > Pseudomonadota > Gammaproteobacteria > Lysobacterales > Lysobacteraceae > Xanthomonas > Xanthomonas sp. CFBP 8443. Next base: position 1,827,205 of record NZ_CP102592.1, on the reverse strand, counting down.
GAACGATCGCTAATTCCGGCACCATGCACGCGACCCCGGCACGCATCACGACGCGTTCATTGTCGCGGCAACACCCTCGCCCCATCTTCAAGGAGAACACCGATGCGTCCACTGTCCGTCCGTCCGCTGCTGCTGGCCCTGACCCTCGCCCTAGGAGGCACGATGACCGCCCATGCCCAACCCGCCGCGCCGGCCTATGCCGTGCCCGCCGACGGCACCATGCTCACCATCGCCGCCCAGGCCGAGGCCAGGCACGCGCCGGACGTGGCCACGCTGTCGGCCGGCGTGGTCACCCAGGCCACCGACAGCGCCGCGGCGATGCGCCAGAACGCAGAACAGATGACCAAGGTGCTGGCCGCGGTCCGCGCCGCCGGCATCGCCGACAAGGACGTGCAGACCAGCGGCATCAGCCTCAGCCCGCAATACAAGTACGCCGAGAACCAGGCGCCGCAGGTCATCGGCTACCAGGCCAGCAATTCGGTCAACCTCAAGGTGCGCGACATCGCCAAGCTGGGCAAGGTGCTCGACGCGCTGGCCGCGCAGGGCGCCAACCAGATCAATGGCCCCACCTTCGAGATCGACGATCCGGAGCCGCTGTACGACCAGGCCCGGGTCGATGCGCTGAAGAAGGCGCAGGCCCGCGCGCAGACCTACGCCAAGTCGCTGGGCCTGCGCGTGCGCCGCATCGTCAGCATCTCCGAAGGCGGTGGCGGCGGCGTGCGGCCGATGCCGATGATGCGCGCGATGGCGATGAAGGCGGAGATGGACAGCACCCCGGTGGCGACCGGCGAGAGCAGCGTGTCGGTCAACCTGGACGTGGTGTTCGAACTGGGCAAGTAACCCCTGCCGTCCATGTGTTCCGACGACGGCGCCTGCGGGCGCCGTCGTCGTTTCTGCACCACGAACGTCGGGCATCGGCCCCGCACGATGCGGGCACTGAGCGGCCGCCACGGCAGGGCAGCACCTCCCGCACGGCGCTGCCCTGAGGTGGCGCTTGCCAAATCGAGGGCAACAGGCTCAATGTCGGAGACGCGGACGGATGCCGCCTTGACCCCGTCCGCCGCGCTGGCGCGTTTGGTCGTACCGCAAGTCCACAAGACGCACATCATCATGGAGGTGGATCATGGTTCGCACGCAACTCCCCGCTCCCTCGTTCGGCATCGACCTGTCCCGGATCCTGGCGCTCAGCGCCGCGATCGGCCTGCACCTGCTCGCCTTGCTGCTGCTGTTGATCCCGCTCTCGCACGTGACGCCGCCACAGGAACAGACCAAGGCGGAACCGCGCTGGCAGCAGCCGATGGTGGTGCCGATCACCCCGGCGCCGCCGAAGCCCACGCTGCAGCCCGAGAAGCGGCCCATGACCCAGCCGCGGGTGCCGACCGCGGTGCCGACCCCGCTGCCGGTGCAGGCGCCGTTGGTCGATGCGAGCCCGGCACCGGTGCTGGCGGCGACCGCCGATCCGGCGCCTGCGCTGGCCGAACCCAGCGTGCCGCCCGGACCGTCCAGTGCACCGCTGGCCGGCATGCAGTTGCAGTACCTGCGCGCGCCGGCCCCGCCCTACCCGCGCGACGCCTTGCGTGCCGGCCTGCAGGGCAGCGTGCTGCTACGCGTGCTGGTCGGCGTCGACGGCCAACCGCTGGAGGTCAGCATCGCCAAGAGCAGCGGCCACCGGATCCTCGACCAGGCCGCGCGCGAGCAGGTGCTGAAGCGCTGGAAATTCCATGCTGCATTGCAGCAAGGAACCCCGGTTCAGGCTTACGGGCTGGTGCCGGTGGATTTTTCACTGGGCCGTTGAACGTAGGCGCGGCCCCGGCGGCGGAAGCGCTCGCCGGGGCCTTTTAATTCAAAATTCACAATTCATTCACGATAAATACACCTAGATGGGAGCCAGCCGGCCTTCATAAGCCGGCGCTTTTAGCAAAATTAGAAATCAAAACTTGCGCTTCCAGTTAGGAGAGAGACTGTGAACACCCTGAACCAACGGCGTGCAACCCGCCGCCATATCCTTTGCGTGTCCGTCGCTGGCGTCCTCGCCACCGCTGCCGCCGTCCCCGCCGCATTCGCGCAGGAGGCGGCGACCAACCTCGACCGCATCACCGTCACCGGCTCCAACATTCCCCGTACCAACACCGAGACCCCGTCTCCGGTGCAGGTGGTCACCCGCCAGGAAATCGACCGCACCGGCAAGTCCACGGTCGCCGAGTACCTGCAGACCCTGACCTCCGACGGCGCCGGCTCGATTCCCAAGAGCTTCGGCAACGGCTTCGCCGGCGGCGGCGCCGGCATCTCGCTGCGCGGCCTGGGCGCCGGCTCCACCCTGGTGCTGTTGAACGGGCGCCGCATGGCGACCTACGGCCTGGCCGACGACGGCCAGAAGGTCTTCACCGACCTGAGCACCATCCCGCTGGACGCGGTCGAGCGGATCGACATCCTGAAGGACGGCGCCTCGGCCATCTACGGCTCCGACGCGATCGCCGGCGTGGTCAACATCATCCTGCGCAGCGACTTCGAAGGCGCGATCCTGCGCGGCTCCTACGGCATGTCCGGCGACAGCGACGGCAATGCCCGCAAGGCCACCCTGACCGCCGGTACCGGCAACCTCGCCAACGACGGCTGGAACGCCTTCTTCAGCCTGGACGTGGGCAAGTCCGACGCGATCAAGATCAGCGACCGCAAGGACCGCAAGTGGATCGGCACCGGCGACATCCGCCGCTACGGCTACGACGCCGCCGACGCCCAGTTCCTCGGCGGCGCCTACCTCAGCGGCGGCACTGCCGGCGGCGTGGGCCCGAACGGCTCGGTGTTCGACAGCACCGCCCACCTGGTCGCCCTGCCCGGCTGCGCCGGCCTGACCACCATCCCCGGCCAGACCGATGCCACCGCGCAGGCCCAGGGCTGCCTGTGGGATCCGGCGCAGCAGTACCGCGACCTGAGCCCGGAAGAGAAGTACGTCAACGTGTTCGCCCGCGCCAGCTTCGCCTTCGGCGAGGGCGGCGAGATCTACACCGAGATCGGCTACTCGAAGAAGGAGACCGTGTTCTCCAACACCCCGTCCGGCGTGTCCGGCGGCTGGGGCTATCCCGGCGGCCCGGTCAACGCCAACAGCGGCGCCGGTGCCACCACGCTCTACGCCGGCCATCCGGACAACCCGCTGCCCACCGCCGCGCGCGTGCGCTACAGCGCCTGGGACGTGGGCCCGCGCGTGACCGACAACACCAACGAGTTCAACCGCTTCCTGGTCGGGGTCAAGGGCAACTGGGGCGAGTGGAGCTACGACACCGCCTACCTGCATTCGGGGACCGACCTGATCAACAAGCGCACCGGCTTCCTGCGCTACAGCGCCGTGCGCTGCGTGCTGGGCAACCCGGCCTGCCCGGCCGGCACCTGGCGCATCGGCGACAACGCCAGCCTGAACTCGCAGGCGCTGTACGACTTCATCTCGCCGACCATCAGCGCGACCGCCAAGTCCAGCCTGGACATGTTCGACTTCACCGTGTCGCGCAGCCTGGCCGACCTGCAGGGCGGCCCGCTGGGCCTGGCGCTGGGTACCGAATGGCGCAAGACCAGCAACAGCCTGACCCCGCAGACCTTCACCGACATCGGCGACATCATCGGCCTGGGCTACTCGGCCTATGACGGCACCCAGAACGTCTACGCCGCCTACGCCGAGCTGTCGGCGCCGGTGCTGGAGCAGCTGGAACTGTCGGCGGCGGTGCGTTACGACAAGTACGAGAGCGGCGACAGCAAGGCAACGCCGAAGCTGGGCGTGAAGTGGACCCCGACCGACTGGATCGCCCTGCGCGCCAGCTACGCCGAAGGTTTCCGCGCGCCGAACCCGGCCGAGAACGGCGACGGCGGCCTGGCCGCGTTCTCCAACGCGCGCGATCCGGTGCGTTGCGCCATCGATCCGGCCAACGAGTGCACCGCGCGTTCGGTGGCGATCATCACCCGTCCGAACTCGGCGCTGGAGCCGGAAGAGTCCAAGAGCTACTCGGTGGGCTTCGTGCTGCAGCCGACCGCCAGCACCTCGCTGACCGTGGATGCGTGGCAGATCAAGCGCACCAACGAGATCGCCCAGGGCAGCACCGCCGACGCGATCGCCTCCGGCAACGTGCTGCGCGACAGCAACAACATCGGCGGCGTGGCCAACAGCGGCACCATCCTGGCGGTCAACACCGCGTACGTGAACGCCAACTCCTCGCGTGTGCGCGGTGTCGATGCCGACGTCCGCCAGACCTTCGAGATCGGCCCGGGCCAGCTGGAAATGGACCTGCAGTGGAGCCACCTGCTCAAGTTCGAGCGGACCGAAGGCGACACCACGGTCGACTACGTCGGCACCCACGGCAACTGCGACGTGACCAACTGCATCGGCACCCCGCAGGACCGCATCAACTTCGGCACCACCTGGAAGCAGGGCAACTGGAGCGTCAGCGGCGTGGTCAACTACATCGACAGCATCGAGAACAAGGACCGTCGCGGCGGCGACTACCTGGCGTTCTACGCGGACGGCAGCCCGGTCGAGAAGATCGCCTCGTTCACCACCTTCGACATGTCGGGCCGCTGGAACGTGACCGACGCGTTCGAACTGAACGCATCGGTGCAGAACGTGTTCGACCGGATCGCTCCGCTGGATCCGGCCACCTACGGCGGCGTCAACTACAACCCGCTGCACTTCAGCGGCGCGGTCGGCCGCTACTTCACGGTGGGCGCCAAGTACACGTTCAACTGATCGAACGCGTTACGCTGTACACGAGAAGCCCGGGCGCAAGCCCGGGCTTTTTTTGTGCGCGTCGATGGCGGAGGCATGGCCTGCGGTTGCGATGTCGGCGCTACGGCTTACGACGTCGCAGCGATCAGCGCCATGCGCGTCCGCAGCCGCGCTGATCGGCCAGGCAAACGATCGCACTGCCGACAAACCGGCAGCAGCGGACCTTCTCCATTGGGATCCTGCGCTCGATCGAGCGAGGTATTGCGCCAGCGATCCGCGATCAGGCGCGATGGTAGGGATGGTTGGCCAACATCGCCGCGGCGCGGTACAGCTGCTCGGCCACCACCAGGCGCACCAGCATGTGCGGCAGGGTCAACGGCCCCAGCGACCAGGATTCGCTGGCCACGGCCAGCACCTCGGGCGAATGGCCTTCGGGGCCGCCGATCAGCAGCGCCAGGTCGCGCCCCTGCCCGCGCCAGTGTTCCATGCGCTGCGCCAGCTGCTCGGAACTGTGCGCCTTGCCGGGCACGTCCAGCGCCACCACCAGCGCGTTCTTCGGCAGCGCCGCCAGCACGCGGCGGCCTTCGTCCTCGATCGCGCGCTGCGCATCGCGGCCCTTGCCGCGCAGCCCGGGCTCGATCTCGACCAGTTCCAGCGGCAGCCAGTGCGACAGGCGCTTGCGGTATTCGGCGAAGCCCTGCGCGACCCAGGCGGGCGCGCGTTCGCCGGTGGCGATGAGTCGGCATTTCATCGGCACATGATAGCCGCCGTGCCGATGGCGGCGCGGCGCACGCATAGGCGGCTGCCAGTGTTTGGCCTCGCTCAACCGGAAAACCAGCGATGACGGCACCGGCTTCCCGCGCGAAGCCGCGCCGGGATTTGTCTACCGCGATGTCATACACGCGTTAGCCGGCCTGCCTAGGGTCGGGGCCACCTCAGCCAGCAGGAGCCGCATGATGCATGTCTTCGACCCCGCCCGCCGACACGTCCTCAAGAGCAGCGCCGCCGTGATGGCGATGGGCGCCATCGGCAGCCTGGGCGCGCTGCAGTCGCGCCAGGCGCACGCCGCCACCGCCGCGGCGCAGCTGTCGCCGGTACCGAGCCGCTACGGCCCGCTCGCCCCCGTCGCCGACGACAGCACCGGGCTGCCACTGCTGCAGCTGCCGCGCGGCTTCCGCTATCGCTCCTTCGCCTGGAGCGGCGACCGCATGGACGATGGCCAGCCCTGCCCCGATCGCCACGACGGCATGGCGGTGGTGGCGGTGCGCCGCGCGCGCGGCGGCGGTCGCGGCGACGAACGCGTTTATGGCCACGGCATGGAATACGTGCTGATCCGCAACCACGAACGCGGCGCCACCGCACCGATCCGGGCGCCGGCGATGTACGACACCGGCATCGTCGGCGACGGCCAGCCGGCCGGCGGCGGCACCACCACGCTGAGCTTCCGCAACGGCCGCTGGGACCGCCTGGAGCCGAGCCTGGGCGGCACCCTGGTCAACTGCGCGGGCGGTCCGACGCCGTGGGGCACCTGGCTGAGCTGCGAGGAGATCAAGAGCGATGCGGTGTCCAGCAGCGGCCGCAAACACGGCTACGTGTTCGAGGTGGACCCGGATAGCGCGCGCACCAGCGGCCGTCCGCTGCAGGGCCTGGGCCGCTTCAGCCACGAGGCGGTGGCGGTGGACCCGCGCACCGGCATCGTCTATCTGACCGAGGACGACCGCAACAAGGCCGGCCTGTACCGCTTCATCCCCAACGACCGCCGCGGCCGCTACGGTTCGCTGGAGAACGGCGGCCGGCTGCAGGCGGCGCGGGTCAAGGGTCGCCGCAACGCCGACCTCACCGTGGCCGCAGTCGGGCAGAGTTTCGACCTGGAGTGGGTGGACATCCCCGAGCCGGACCTGGACAGCATCGTCGCGCCGAGCGGCTTCGCCGACATCGGCGCCGGCGAGACCCTGAGCGGGCCGTTCGCGCAGGCCTGGAGCGAAGGCGCGCTGCGCATGAGCCGCGGCGAGGGCATCTGGTACAGCTACGGCAAGATGTTCATCGTCGACACCAGCACCGGCACCGACGCGCAGGGACGCAAGGGCCGCGGCAATGGCGCGGTGTGGGTACTGGACCTGCTGAGCCAGCGGCTCAAGGCGCTGTTCGTCAGCGGCGACCAGCTGGCCGCGCACAACCCCGACAACGTCACCGTCAGCGCGCGCGGCGGCGTGGTGTTGTGCGAGGACGGCGGCGAAAGCCCGGATGCATACGGCCCCGGCTCGCGGCTGATCGGCCTGACCCGCGCCGGCGAATCGTTCTACCTGGCCAAGAACAACATCGCGCTGACCTCCACCCAGCTGGCCAATGCCGGCAAGACCGTCGCCGAGGGCGACTACCGCGACAGCGAGTTCTGCGGCGCATGCTGGGATCCGCTGGCGCGCACGCTGTTCGTCAACATCCAGACCCCGGGCATCACCGTGGCGATCACCGGGCCTTGGGAGCGCGGGCCGCTGTAGGCGGCGCGGCGCCACAGATGCGACGGCCGCGCGCGCGATCGCGGCCGCCGCAAAGCGACGACGGCGCCCGCGAGGCGCCGCCGTCCCCGGCGTGCCGCCGGCGACGCTCGGCGCAGCGCCGATCCACCCGGCCAACGCATTTTTCGCGGATAGCGACGCACTCGCGAGCGTCTTCGACTCGCGCATTCGCAGCCGCAGGCGTTTGCTGAAGCGATTGTGGTCCAAGGATGCCGTACGGCATTCGTGCGCGTCCCGGTGATGACCATGACCTGCTGCGGCCAGACCGATGCCACATAGACGCAGGTCAGCGCCGTCGCCACGATCACGACACGTGTGCCGTCCAGCGCGCGCCTAGTCGTCGCGTTGCGCGTCGTCCAGCATGGCCTGGAACAGCAGGGCTTCGCGCGTCACCTCGGGCGGCTGCGCATCCTGTCGCTTGAGCCAGTGCCGCAGGCTCGGCGCGTGCTGCAGCTCGCGCAGATCCTCGGCCAGCGCGTCGATCTCGTCCTGCAGTGCGCGCTTGATCTCGGCCATCGCCGCCTGCAGCCGTTCCGGCTTGAGCCGGCGCGTGCCGAACACGGCGTAGTCGGCCTTGAACGCGGCGTCGATGCGCCGCAGTTCGTCCTGCGTGGCCTGTAGCTGCTCGCCGAGCATGCGGTTGTAGCGCTCGATGCGGGTATCGGCCATCGTCGCGAACGCGGCGGCGTCCAGCTGGCCGGCCTGCAGCTGCAATTCGAGCAGGCCGAGCAGGTCGGCGTCGGCATAGGCGGCGTTGAGCCGTTGCATCAGCGCGGTCTTGCGTTCGCGCTGCTGCGGATCGGCCTCACGGTCCGGGTGCAGCGCCGCCGCCAGCCGGCGGTACAGCTCGCGCAGCGCGGTCTGCGGATCGAATGCAGGCACCGGCGCGGCCGACGCCGCGCGCCGCGCCTGCTTCGCCTTGCGCGCGGACGCCGCGGCCTGGGTCTGCCGGCGGCGCTGCTGCAGGCGCTCGAACAGCGCCTGCGGCGTCGCCAGGTACGGCAGCGCGTCGGCGTCCTCGCCGAAATGCGCGGCGATCATCGCCCGCAGCGCCGCATCGGAGGCGGCGATGCGCTGGTCGAACGGCGTGTCCGCGTGGCGGTCGTGGAGCGGCTTGAGCTCGAGCAGGCCGGCATCCTCGATCAACGGCTCGGCCAACAGGCAGATCTGCGCCGACAGCGCGGCGCGGTCGGCCTTGCCCAGCTTCTGCGCCATGCACAGCGCGTCCAGCGCCAGCACGCGCTCGGCGTGCAGCTGGTCGCGCCGCTGCAGCAAGGGCTGCACCTGTTCGTGGAAGCGCTGCTGCCAGCGCGGCAAGGCCTCGCGCCAGGCGGCGAGTTCGCCGCGGCTGCGTTCCAGTTGCGCGACCAGCGTGTCGAAGCGCGCGCCCGCGGCGCTGCGCAGCGCGCTGCCGGCGCGGGCCAGCGCGGCCGACAGCACCAGGTCCGGGGTTGCATCCGCCACCGGCGCAGCGTCGCGCCGGTGCGTTGGATCAGGCATCGCGCGCGTCGTCGTCCGCGTCGCTCGGCGGCTGGTCGCCGACCGTCCACAACCGCTCCAGCGCATAGAACTCGCGCACCCGCGGCAGCATCACGTGCACCACCACGTCGCCGAGATCGACCAGCACCCACTCGGCCTCGCGCTCGCCTTCCACGCCCAGCGGCATCACGTCCAGCTTCTTGGCGTGCTTGATCACCTCGTCGGCGATCGACTTGACGTGGCGGGTGGAGGTGCCGGAGACGACGATCATGTAGTCGGTGACGCTGGACTTGCCGCGCACGTCGATTTCCACCGCGTCCTTGGCCTTGAGTTCCTCCAGCGCGTTGCGGACATGGGCCAGCAGCACCGGCAACGGCGGCGGCGGGTTGGGAAGTTGGGTCTTGATGACGTGGGCTTGTTGACTGGACAAAGGTGCGAACTCGATGGAATGGGGCGAATTATAGGGAACTGCGCGAAGACGCGTATTCAGCTGGCCGCGGCCGGGGCCGGCGCATACAGTCCGGCGGCACGGATGTAGTCCGCCACCGCGGCCGGCACCAGCGGCGCCCAGTCGCCGCCGGCGGCGATGCGCGCGCGCACCTGGCTGGCCGATTCGGTGCGCAGCGGCTGCCGCAGGCACCACAGCCGGCCGCCCGGCGCCGCGGCCAGCGCCTGCGGCGAGGACGCCCAGCGCCCCGCCACCGCCTGCGCCAGTTCGGCCGGCAGCGCGCGCTCCCAGCCGCTGCCGGCGCGGTCGGCGACGACCAGGTGCGCCGCGTCGAGCAGGCTGCGCCAGTCACGCCAGCCGTTGAAGCCGACGAAGCTGTCGGCACCGACCAGCAGCGCCAGCGGCGCGGCGGGGCCGAGTTCGGCGCGCAGCTCGCGCACCGTATCGATGCTGTACGAGGCCACGCCCGGCTGCGCCAGCGCGCGTTGCAGTTCGTGCCGGTCCAGCAGCAGCCCCGGCTCGCCGGCGATCGCCAGCGCCAGCATCTCGCAACGCTGCCGCGCATCGGCCCCGGGTGCCGGGCGATGCGGCGGATCGGCCGCCGGCATCAACCGCACCGGCACCCCGAACGCCTCGCGCGCCGCCCGCGCGATCGCCAGATGGCCGTTGTGGATGGGGTCGAAGGTGCCGCCGTAGATGAGGTGGAGCTTTGGGGACCGGGGACCCGGGACCGGGGACCCGGGAACAGCAAAATCTAGAGCGCGTGCCCTCGCCAAATTTCCGCTTTTCCGGGTCCCCGGTCCCCGGTCCCCGGTCCCGCCCCTACTCATACCACCAACAACCGCACCGCCCGCGCTTCGGCGATGGCCAGCAGCAGGCGCTCCAGCGCGATCCAGGCGTCGCCGTCGGCGCGGCCCTTGGCGATGCGGTCGATGCGTCCGGCCTCGGCGGCGAAGCGTTCCCAGCGGCGCGGTTCGGCGTGCCGCTGCAGGGCGCGCTTGAACGGCGCCTGGCGCGACTCCCAGATACCCTGCCCCTTCATCTCAGCGGCCAGGTTGCCGCCGGCGGCCTGGACCTTGGCCAGCGCCGCGGTGCGCAGCAGTTCCTTGATCAGGATTGGCAGCAATGCCGCCACCGCTTCGCCTTCGGCGCGCAGCCCGGCGAGCATGCGTCCGACCGCCGGCGCCTGCCCGGCCAGGGTAGCCTCGGCCAGGCGGAACACGTCGTAGCGCGCGGCATCGGCGACCAGCGACTCCATCGCCGCCACATCCAGGCTCTGCCCGTCGGCCAGCAGCGCCAGCTTGTCGATCTCCTGCGCGGCCGCCAGCAGGTTACCCTCGACCCGCTCGGCCAGGCGCTGCACCGCGCCGGCATCGGCGCGCAGGCCCTTGCTGCGCAGGCGGCGCTCGATCCAGTCGCCCAGTTCGTGCGGCTTGATCGCCCAGGCCACCGCGATCACCCCGAGCCGGCCGACCGCGTCGGCCCACTTGCCCTGGTGCGCCTTGCTCCATTCGTTGCAGGTGATCAGCAGCACCACGTCCGGCGGCGGATCGGCGCAGAACGCGCTGATCACCTCGCCGCCTTCCTTGCCCGGCTTGCCGCTGGGCAGGCGCAGTTCGATCAGCCGGCGCGGGCTGAACAGGCTCGGCGCGTTGAAGCTGGAATACAGCTGGCTCCAGTCGAAATCGCGGCCATCGGCATCGAACACCTCGCGTTCGCCGATGCCTTCGGCGCGCGCGCGTGCGCGCACCGCGTCGGCCGCCTCGAGCACGCGCAGGGTTTCCGGGCCGGCGATCAGGTAGACCGGGTGCAGCGGCTGCGAGGCCGGCTGGGTGACGAGTTGTTCGGGGCGCAATTCCATGGCGGCAGCCTACGCCCTGTCGGCGCGGTTGGGAGCGGCCATGCCGCCGCATCCGCCGTTCGGGCGCGCCGCTGCGCCGCAGGTGCGCTGCCGCTGCCAAGCGTGCAGCGCCCGCGCGCCGGGCCTTGTGCGCGCGCAAGGCGCGCCGCCGGCCACGGGCGACGGCGACAGCATGACCCAGGCGGTCAAGGCTGCGGCGTGGTCGCCGGCTTGCCTTCGACCGGCGTTCCGGTCGCCGCCGGCGGCGCGGCGTTGACGTCCTTGCCGGCGCGCACTTCGGCGCGCACCACGCTGTCGATCCGGCGCAGCATCGAGGCGGACATCTCGCGGCGCAGTTCGTCGGCCAGGATCTCGCGCTCGGTGGTGGTACCGGTGGCGTCGGTCGGCGGCGACACGTAGTCGCGCGACAGCTCGATCACCTGCTGCGGCACCAGCTCGCTGCCGTCGGCGCGGCGGAACACGAAGATCGCCGCGTAGCGCAGGCTGTATTCCTGCGCGCGGCCTTCGGCGTCGAGCGCGATCGGCAGGTCGCCCCAGCGTTCGGACAGCACTTCCAGGCGCGCCACGCCGGTGTTGACGTCCTTCGGCGCGATCTCGGCGCCGGCGGCGCGCAGGCCGCGCTCGAGCAGCTTCACCAGCTCGCTGTACGGCGCCGAGGAGACCACCTTCACCGATGGCGTGCCGGCCGGCAGGGTCAGCTTGTCGCGCAGGTGGAAACCACAGGCGGTCAGGGACGTCGCAAGGACGAGGGCGAGCAGGAGTCGGGTCATGGGCACAGTCTGGAGGAGCCGGCTGGGCGCGGCAACAGGCGGCTAGCCTGCCGGATGCCGCGTGAACGAGGGTTGAGACGTGCAGCGGCGTGCGCGGGCGCACACGGCGCCGGAGCGCGGTGTGCGCCGGCGACGCGCGCGGCGCGAGGGTTCACGCCGCCACCAGGTTCACGATCTTGCCCGGCACGATGATGATCTTGCGGATGCTCAGGCCCTCCAGGAACTTGGCGGTGTTGGGTTCGGCCTGGGCCAGCGCCTCGATCTGCTCGCGCGGGGCGTCGGCGGCGACCTCGATGGTGCCGCGCAGCTTGCCGTTGACCTGCACCGCCAGGGTCAGCGCGTCGCGCACCAGCGCGGCCGGGTCCGGCTGCGGGAACGGCAGGTCTTCCAGCAGCGTCGGCGCATGCCCCAGCGCCTGCCACAACGCATGGCTGGCATGCGGGGTGATCGGATTGAGCAGCAGCACCGCCGCTTCCAGCGCTTCCTGGCGCACCGCGCGGCCCTGCGCGCTGGCATCGTCGAACTTGGCCAGCGCGTTGGTCAGCTCCATCACCGCTGCGATGGCGGTGTTGAAGCTGTGGCGGCGGCCGTAGTCGTCGGCGACCTTGCCGATGGTCTCGTGGGTCTTGCGCCGCAGCGCCTTGTGCTCGGCGCCCAGCGCGGCCACGTCCAGCGTCGGCGCGGCACCGTCGGCGACGTGCTTGTGCACCTGCGCCCACAGCCGGCGCAGGAACCGCGCCATGCCGTCCACGCCGGCCTCGTTCCACTCCAGCGACTGCTCCGGCGGCGCGGCGAACATCGAGAACAGGCGCACCGTGTCGGCGCCGTACTTGCCGACCATCGCCTGCGGGTCCACGCCGTTGTTCTTGGACTTGGACATCTTCTCGGTGCCGCCGATCTGCACCGGCTGGCCGTCGGCGATCAGGCTGGCGCCGACGATGCGGCCGCGCTCGTCGCGCTGCACGTCCACCTCCGCCGGGTTGATCCACTCCTTGGAACCGTCGCCGTTGTCGCGGTAGTAGGTCTCGGCGATCACCATGCCCTGGGTCAGCAGGTTGGTCGCCGGCTCGTCGCTGTCGACCAAGCGCGCATCGCGCAACAGCTTGTGGAAGAAGCGGAAGTACATCAGGTGCAGGATCGCGTGCTCGATGCCGCCGATGTACTGGTCCACCGGCAGCCAGTAGTTGCCGCGCTTGTCGACCATGTCCTTGGCGCCGGGCGAGGTGTAGCGCGCGTAGTACCAGCTCGACTCCATGAAGGTGTCGAAGGTGTCGGTCTCGCGCTCGGCCGCCGCGCCGCACTGCGGGCAGGTGGTCTTGCGCCATTCCGGATCGGTCTTCAGCGGCGAACCGGTGCCGCTCAGCGCCACGTTCTCCGGCAGCAGCACCGGCAGCTGGTCTTCCGGCACCGGCACCGCGCCGCAGCTGGCGCAATAGATCACCGGGATCGGGCAGCCCCAGTAGCGCTGGCGGCTGACGCCCCAGTCGCGCAGGCGGTAGTTGATGCGGCGCTGGCCCTGGCCCTTGCGCTCGAAGCGCTCGGCCAGCGCCTCGAACGCGCCGTAATAATCCAACCCGTCGAACTCGGCCGAGTTGACCAGTTCGAACTCGCGGGTCTTGTCGGTGTACCAGTCGCGCCAGACGCTCGGTTCCCAGCTGCGCTCCTCGTCGTTCTTCGGCGCCTTCAGCGCGATCACCTGGCGGATCGGCAACGCATACTTGTTGGCGAACTCGAAGTCGCGCTGGTCGTGGCCGGGCACCGCCATCACCGCGCCGGTGCCGTAGCCCATCAGCACGAAGTTGGCGACCCACACCGGCACCTGCTCGCCGCTGACCGGATGCACCGCCACCAGGCCGGTGTCCATGCCGCGCTTTTCCTGGGTCTCCAGTTCCGCCTCGGACACCCCGCCCTGCTTCAGCTCGGCCAGCAATGCGGCCAGCTGCGGGTTGGACTTGGCCGCATGCAGCGCCAGCGGATGCTCGCTGGCGATGGAGACGAAGGTGACCCCCATCAGCGTGTCCGGGCGCGTGGTGAACACGCGCAGCGGATCCAGCGCGGCGCCGTCGGCGTCGCGCACTTCGAACTGGATTTCCAGCCCTTCGGAGCGGCCGATCCAGTTGCGCTGCATGGTCTTGACCGATTCGGGCCAGCCCGGCAGCTGGTCCAGGCCGTCCAGCAGCTCCTGCGCGTAGTCGGTGATGCGCAGGAACCACTGCGGGATCTCGCGCTTCTCCACCAGCGCGCCGGAGCGCCAGCCGCGGCCGTCGATGACCTGCTCGTTGGCCAGCACGGTCTGGTCGACCGGGTCCCAGTTCACCACCGCGTTGCGGCGGTAGGCCAGGCCCTTGCGCATCAGCCGGGTGAACATGCGCTGCTCGTGCACGTAGTACTCGGGCCGGCAGGTGGCGAATTCGCGCGACCAGTCGATCGCATAGCCCAGCGACTTGAGCTGGCTGCGCATGTGCTCGATGTTGGCGTAGGTCCACTTCGCCGGCGCGGTCTTGTTCTTGATCGCGGCGTTCTCGGCGGGCAGGCCGAACGCGTCCCAGCCCATCGGCTGCAGCACGTTCTTGCCGTTCATGCGCTGGTAGCGGCTGATCACGTCGCCGATCGTGTAGTTGCGCACGTGGCCCATGTGCAGCGCACCGGACGGATACGGCAGCATCGACAGGCAGTAGAACTTGGGCTTGTCGGAGGTCTCGTTGACCTCGAAGGCGCGGGTGGCGTCCCAGAACTGCTGGGCGGACGATTCGACCTGCTGCGGGTCGTAGGCGGTGGGCTCGACGGCGGACATGGAAACGGGCAAGGGCCAGGCGGCAACAAAGCGGACAAGGGTACCGCAGCGCAGGAAGCGGCTCCAATCCCGGCGACGAGCGGCGGCGGCGGCGCCTGCCCGGACGCGGCGCGGCGCCGCGCACGCCGATGGCCGCCAGCGCGCCCGCTGCGGGGAAATCCACGCTCGCCACGCCGCTCGCAGCGGCATGCCGGCAGCGCGCCAGCCCGGTCCAGTGCCGCGTCGCAACCGCCCGCGACCGGCACCGATTGCGCAACGGCCAGGGTTTCAGCGGTCGCCCGGCAGCGCCTGCGGACCTGGCCAGCAGGCCAACAGCGCCAGCCACGCCCACCACAGCGCGAACACCAGCCGCTGCGCCACCGCCGCCGACAGCAGCGCGTCCAGCGCGAACGCCCCGAGCGCGGCCAGCGCCGCCACCGCCAGCGCGGTACGCGCCCAGCCGCGCGCGCCGGGCTGGCGCCACGCGCCGGCGGCCAGCAGGCTCGCCGCCGCCACCAGCGCTACCACCCACAGCAGCCAGACGCTGGCATGCAACTGAGTGGCGCGCGATTCCAGGTCGGCCGGGTCCAGCGGCAGCAGGCCCATGCCGGCGAAGGCCAGCCCGGCCAGCAGCAGCGCCTGCCCGCCGACGCGCAGCGTCCACGGCGCACCGCGGCCGGCGCGCTGCAACAGGCGCAGCGCCAGCAGCGCCGCCAGCGCCCCGGGCGACACGAACGCCAGCAGGTCGAAGGCCCAGGCATGCGGTATCCCGCGGGCACCGAGCAGCGCGACCGGGTGCGACCACGGCAGGTAGCCCGGCAGCGCCAGCCCGAAGCCCACCACCGCAGCGACGGCGGCCATCGCCAGTAACGGCCCCGCGTAGCGCAGCGCCTGATCGTATCGGTTCGTCACCTTGTCTCCCGGCACTGCGCCGCCACGCCACTGCGGCGCGCCAAACGCCCATTGTCGCCGCTGCGGCCGCGGCTGGCACCCTCCCCGCCCGGCACGGCGGCAAGCGCCGCGGCGTCCGCGAACGCTGCCGGCACGGTGCGCCGCGGGGACCGCGCAGACCGCCGCCGCTCCCCCTTGCGCCGCCGCCGGTCTGTCACCATAGAAGCCATCTTCTTCGCCTGCCACGATGCCCCCATGTCCGACATGCCCCACGTTTTCGACGCCAAGACCGAGACCTTCGAAGCCGAGGTGCTGCAGAAATCGCTGCAGACCCCGGTACTGGTGGATTTCTGGGCGCCCTGGTGCGGCCCGTGCAAGACCCTGAGCCCGATCCTGGAGAAGCTCGCCGCCGAGTACCACGGCGCGTTCGAACTGGCCAAGGTCGACGTGGACCAGGAGCAGCAGATCGCCGCCGCCTTCCAGATCCGTTCGGTGCCGACCGTGTTCCTGGTCAAGGACGGGCAACTGGTCGACGGCTTCCCCGGCGCCATGCCCGAAGGCCAGCTGCGCGAGTTCCTGACCCAGCACGGCATCGTGCCGCTGCCGGCGCCGGCCGAGGTCGAGGAGGACGCGCCCGCCGCGCCGCTGGACCCGCACGCCGAGGTGCTGCGCCTGCGCGAGGCGGTGGCGGCCGAGCCGGACAAGGACGAACTGAAGCTGGACCTGGCGCTGGCGCTGGTGAAGACCGGCGCCGCCGCCGAGGCGGAGGCGCTGATCGATGCGCTGCCGGCCAACCTGGCTACCGACGAGCGCGCGGTGCGGGCGCGGGCGCGGCTGGGCTTCGTCAGCGCGCTGCAGGCGGCGCCGCCGGCGGAGGCGCTGCAGGCGGCGATCGCGCAGGACCCGGCCGACCTGAAGGCGCGCTACCTGCTGGGCGTGCATCGGCTGATCGCCGGCGACGACGAGGCGGCGCTGGAGCAGTTCCTGGACATGCTGCGCCAGGACCGCGCGTTCGAGGACGGCCTGGCCAAGAAATCGCTGATCGATGCGTTCCGGGTGATCGAGGACGAGGACCTGGTCGGGCGCTATCGGCGTAAGATGTCCGCGCTGTTGTTCTGAGATTCATGTCACGGACGGGATCGGTTGGCGATGATTCCGCGGTTCGGCCACCCAGTGGCCGGACGAGTCGTCCGGCTCCCTCCGCGACATCACGACCAGGGGAAATCCACAGGCCCGGCCCGTCCGGCGTCGCGCACCCGGTCCTTGCCAGGGCGAGACGTTGAGCAGCCAGAACCGCATCCCCTCCCGTCGCCGCCTGCCGATGCCCGTGTGGCGGCTGCTCGCCTTGCTGCTGCTGGCCTGCGCAGGCCTGGCGGCTCCGCCTCTGGCGGCCGCACAGGACTGGGTCTACCGGGTCCGCCCCGGCGATACGCTGTGGCAGCTGCGCGATCTCTACCTCAAGCCCGGCGTGGACTGGCAGCGCCTGGGCCGGCACAACGCCGTGGCCGATCCCTATGCGCTGCCGCCGGGGCAGCCGTTGCGCTTCCCGATCGCCTGGCTGCGGGTGCAGCCGGCGCCGGCGCGGGTGATCGCGCTGCGCGGCGGCGCCAGCGTGCTCGGCATCGGCAGCGCGACGGCGCCGGTGCGTGAGGGCATGCTGCTGCCGATCGGCACCACGTTGCAGACCGAGGCCGAGGCCAGCGTGACCGTGCAGTTCGCCGACGGCTCGCAGATGCAGGTCCGCGAGAACAGCCGCGTGCGCTTCGACCAGCTCGCCCGCTACGGCGCCACCGGCATGGTCGATACCCGGGTGCGGCTGGAACAGGGCCGCGCCAGCAACGAGGTGGTCCCGGCCCAGGGCCCGGCCTCGCGCTACATCATCCAGACCCCAGCCGGCACCAGCAGCGTGCGCGGCACCCGCTTCCGCGCCGCCGCCGGCGGCGACGGCCAGCTGGCCGCCACCGAGGTGCTGCACGGCGTCGTGCAGGTCGGCAACCCCCATGGCCGGCAGGTGCTGCATCCCGGCGAGGCCTCGCGCATGGCCGCCGACGCCTCGCCGCTGCAAGAACGGCTGCTGCCCGCGCCGGTGCTGGACGAGCAGCGCAGCCGCCTCGACCACGCGCCCTACCTGCTGGCCTGGCAGCCGCTGCCAGGCGCGGCCGGGTACCGGGTCGAAGCGGTGGATGCCGAGCAGCGCCAGGTGCTGCGCTTCGCGCGCCAGACCGCGCAGGCGCAGATCGCGCTGGACGATCTGCCCACCGGTCGCCTGCTGTTGCTGGTGCGCGGCATCGCCGCCACCGGCGTGGAAGGCGAGGACGCCGAACGGGCGCTGCAGGTCTGGGCCACGCCGCTGCCGCCGCTGACGCTGCAACCCTTGCAGCAGCAGCAACTGCGCACGCCGCATCCGCGCTTCGAATGGACCCGCAGTGCCGACGCCACCGCCACCGTGCTGCAACTGGCGCGCGATGCCCAGTTCGGCGAGCTGGTGTTCGAACGCACGACCGACGCCACCCGGCTGCGCGCACCGCTGCCGTTGCCTCCGGGCGACTACTTCTGGCGCGTGGCCTCGCGCGATGCGCAGGGCCGCCAGGGCCCGTTCGGACAGCCGCTGCAGCTGCAGATCAGCGACGCGCCGCTGGACCCGTCGCTGCAACCGCCGGAAGCGGCCAAGGGCCAGTTGACCCTGCGCTGGCAGGCCGGCGAGCCCGGGCAACGCTACCGCGTGCAGATCGCGCGCAAGCCGGACTTCGCCGCGCCGCTGCTGCTCGACCGCACCCTCG
This sequence comes from Xanthomonas sp. CFBP 8443, assembly GCF_025666195.1. Taxonomy (NCBI): domain Bacteria; kingdom Pseudomonadati; phylum Pseudomonadota; class Gammaproteobacteria; order Lysobacterales; family Lysobacteraceae; genus Xanthomonas; species Xanthomonas sp. CFBP 8443. The sequence continues at coordinate 1,808,979 of NZ_CP102592.1, read as the reverse complement.
ACACCCCGCAGATCTCGTTGCCGCGACCGCGCGGCGGCACCTGGTACGTGCGCGTGCAGCAGGTGGACGACGACGGCTACGCGGCGCCGTTCTCGCCGACCCAGGTGATCTCGCTACCGTGCCGGGGCTGTTACCTGGGCGGCGGCGCCGGCGCGCTGCTGTTGTGGTTGCTGCTGTGAAGGCGCCCACGCCGCTACGCTGGCTCGCGGCCGCGGCGGCGGCGGCGCTGGCCGCCGGGTTCGGCCTGTCCGACGGCCTGTGGCGGCTGGACAACACGCTCTACGACACCCTGGTGACGCACTGGCGCTACACGCCCGATTCCAGCGTGGTGCTGGTGATGGTCGACGACCGCAGCCTGCAGGCGCTCGGGCAATGGCCGTGGCCGCGCAGCACCCACGCGCGCCTGCTCGACCGGCTGAGCGAGGCCGGGGTCAAGCGCGTGGCGCTGGACCTGGTGCTGAGCGAACCCGACCAGGCCGACCCGGACAACGATGCGCGGCTGGCCGCGGCGCTGCGCCGCAACGGCAACACCGTGCTGCCGGTGACCACCAGCAGCACCGACGCCGGCGAGATGCCGCAGGAACTGCTGCCGGTGCCGGCCATCGCCCGTGCCGCAGCCGGGCTGGCGCATACCGACATCGAGATCGATGCCGACGGCGTGTCGCGCGGCATCTACCTGCGCGCCGGCCTGGGCAATGCGCACTGGCCGGCGCTGGGCGTGGCCCTGGCCGGCCTGGCCCCGCCGTGGCCCGGACTGGCCTCCGACGCCGGCCCGGCCGCCGACGCGATGCCGTATCGCTGGCACCGTGACGACTACGTCGGGGTCCGCTACGCCGGGCCGCCCGGCAGCTTCCCGCAGCTGTCCTACGTCGACGTGCTGGAAGGCCGCGTGCCGGCGCAGGCGCTGCGCGGCCGGCGGGTGATCGTCGGCGTCGGCGCCACCGGCCTGGGCCAGCGCTTCCTGACCCCGATGTCGCACGAAAGCTGGATGAACGGCGCCGAATACCAGGCCAACGTGGCCGCGATGCTGCTCGGCGGACATGCGATCACGCCGCTGTCGAAGAACCAGCAGATCGGCACCTCGGCGCTGCTGGCCCTGCTCGCCGTGCTCGGCATGACCTATTCGGTCCGCCACCGGCGCTGGCCGTGGTTGGCGCTGCCGGTCATGCTGGCGCTGATCGTGGCCGGCAGCCTGCTGTGCGCGCTGGCCAGCGGCCGCTGGTTCGCGCCGACCGCCTGCCTGGCGGCGGTGACGCTGGTGTCGGCCGGCTGGCTCGGCCTGCGCATCGCGCACTGGCAGCGCCAGGCCCACCGCGACGGGCTCACCGGGCTGGCCAACCGCCACAGCTTCGAACTGGCGTTCCGCCAGGAACTGGCGATGGCCCAGCGCAGCGGCAAGCCGTTGACCCTGATCGTGGTCGACATCGACCACTTCAAGCGCTACAACGACGCCCTCGGCCACCACAGCGGCGACCGCGCGCTGACCCTGGTCGCCGCGGCGGTGGCACGCCATGCGCGGCGCGCGCACGACGTGGCCGCGCGCTTCGGCGGCGACGAGTTCGCGATGATCCTGCCCGACACCGCGCTGGACGACGCGCGCCAGATCGCCGAAGCGCTGCTGGAGGACATCCGCCAGCTGACCGTGCCAGGGCCGCAAGGCCCGGTGCCGATCACCGTCACCCTCGGCGTGCACAGCACCACGGTCGACGCCGAGACCCGCAACCGCGACTTCTTCGCCCAGGCCGATGCGGCGCTGTACCGGGCCAAGACCGCCGGCCGCGACGGCTATGCCTGCAGCACCCCCGGCCAGAGCCTGGCGAAGCGATGAACCAGTAGCCGCGCCATGGTTCGGCGTGCGCTCGGCAAGCAACAATGGGCGCCGCCCGGCGATAGGCGACCGCGACGCCGGCGCGTACGCACCCCGGCGTGGAATTTTGCGCTGCCGCCACCCGCTGGCACCGCAGGCCTGGCGCACCATACCCATGCGAATGGTAAGCTCGCCGCTCCGCGTCCTGCCTTCCATCCGCCATGAATGCTTCGTTGTTCCGTCTGGGCCTGAACCTGTGGCCGCCGTTCCTGTTCGCCGGCATCCACCTGGTGGAATTGAGTGCGGACTACCGCTACGCGCGGGTCGAACTGCGCATGCGGCCGTGGAACCGCAACTACGTCGGCACCCATTTCGGCGGCAGCCTGTTCGCGATGACCGATCCGTTCTGGATGCTGCTGGCGATGCAGAACCTGGGCGGCGCCTACTACGTCTGGGACAAGGCCGGCAGCATCGAGTTCGTGCGCCCGGGGCGCGGCACGGTGACCGCGCAGTTCCGCCTCGACGACGCGCTGCTGGACGAGATCCGCACCGCCACCGCCGGCGGCGAGAAATACCTGCGCTGGTTCGACAACGAGATCCTCGACGCGCACGGCGAGGTGGTCGCGCGCACGCGCAAGCAGCTGTACGTCAAGCGCAAGCCGGCGCGGTAACGGCGGCGCGACAGCGACACCTGCCGCGATCGCGGCTCGGTCGATCGCGTAGCCGCCTAGCTGGAAGAGTTCCATGCGGCGTCGAGCCGAACAGCTCCGACGACTCCCGACGTCCGCAGGCCATCCGCTGCGCTCGTCGCGACTGAAGTCGCTCCCACAGGGACCGGCGCCAGCCCACGGGCGTACCGCGGGAAGGGCTTGCGTTCGCTGCGACCGGTGGCCCGAAGCCAGCGCGAAGCGCGCGTCGCTGTTTCCCCAATCGCACCTGCACGGCGTGCGCCATCCTGGTCGCCGGGCGCAGCGGTCGGCGCAACGCTCCACTACACTAGGCCGATGTCGCCCGAAACCCCCGCTCCGCACCCGCGCCCGTCCCTGCAACGGCTGTTCCTCACCGGCCTGCTGACCCTGCTGCCGATCTGGCTGACCTGGGTCGTGGTCAAGTTCGTGTTCGTGCTGCTGTCGGGCATCAGCAGCCCGTGGGTGGTGCCGCTGTCGGCGCGCATCGCCGCCTCGTTCCCGCGCGAGATGGGCTGGGCCACCGCGCTGTGGGTGCAGAACACCATCGCCCTGATCGCCACCCTGGCGGCGATCCTGCTGGTCGGCATCCTCAGCCGGCGCGTGATCGGGCAACGCCTGCTGCGCTGGTTCGAGGCGATCATGCGCCGCATCCCGCTGGCCAGCGTGGTCTACGACAGCGCGCGCAAACTGCTGGACATCCTGCAGACCCAGCCCGGCAGCACCCAGCGCGTGGTGCTGATCGACTTCCCGCACCGCGACATGAAGTCGGTGGGCCTGGTGACGCGGGTGATCAAGGAACAGGGCACCGGCCGCGAACTGGCCGCGGTGTACGTGCCGACCACGCCGAACCCGACCTCCGGCTACCTGGAGATCGTGCCGGTGGAACTGCTGACCCCCACCGACTGGAGCGTGGACCAGGCGATGAGCTTCATCATCTCCGGCGGCGCGGTGGCGCCGGACAGCGTGCCGTTCACCCGCACCATGGACCGCTGAGGGAAGGCAGATGCGCAACGGCACGCTCGACGATCGCGCCGTTCGCCTGTTCATCGGCCTGGCCGCGTTCTTCTGCGTCAATGCCGCGCTGGCCGAATTCATCGGGGTCAAGATCTTCGCGCTGGAAGACACCCTGGGCATCGCGCCGCTGAACTGGAACCTGTTCGGCCAGGCCGGCTCGATGAACTTCACCGCCGGCACCTTGTTGTGGCCGCTGGTGTTCATCCTCACCGACACCATCAACGAATTCTTCGGCCGGCGCGGGGTGCGCTTCATCTCGTGGCTGGCGGTGGCGCTGATCGGCTACGGCTTCCTGTTCGCGTTCGCCGCCATCGCACTGGCGCCGGCCGGATTCTGGGTGGGCGCGGCGCAGGCGCAGGGCGTGCCCGACTACCAGGCTGCGTTCGCCGCGGTGTTCGGCCAGGGCCTGTGGACCATCGCCGGCTCGCTGGTCGCGTTCCTGGCCGGGCAGCTGATCGACGTGGCGGTGTTCCACCGCATCCGCAACGCCACCGGCGAAAAACACGTGTGGCTGCGCGCCACCGGCTCCACCGCGGTGTCGCAGCTGATCGACAGCTTCGTGGTCATCTACATCGCCTTCGTGCTCGGCCCGCAGCACTGGTCGATCCCGCTGTTCCTGGCGGTGAGCACACTCAACTACATCTGCAAGATGCTGCTGGCGGTGCTGCTGATCCCGCTGCTGTACCTGATGCGGCGGCTGATCACCGACTACCTCAGTCCTGCCCGCGCCGCGCAACTGCGCGAGGAAGCTGCGGCCGACTGAGCCGGCGCCCGGCCGCGCAGGCGCGGCGCCGCGCCCGGCATTTGCGCATCCCGGCGCGGGCCCGTTCGCACGCCGCCAGCGTCGCCGCTGCGCTGCGGCGACCACGCACGCACGGCCGCCGCAAACGCCGCAGACATCCGCCCGGCCTGCCCTGCGCACCGCCGCAAGCAGGCCGCACAGGCGCCGGCCGCGTGGCGCCGCACCGGCTTTTTGCTGACCGCGGATGCGGCGATGGGTGGCCTCCACGGTGCGGATCGGGCAAGCTCCCGTGCTCGCTTGTCGTTGGAGCCCGCAATGCCGCCCAGCTTTCCCCGTCTGCTGTCGCTCGCCATCGCCGCCGTCCTGAGCCTGTCGCTGGCCGTACCGGCGGACGCGGCCAAGAAAAAGACCGCCAAACAGCAGACTGCGCAGACCCGCGCCAAGGCCAGCAAGGCCAGGAAGGCGCGCCCGGCCGCAGCGCCGGTGGTGCGCAGCAAGGCCGAGCAGCTCAATCGCCTGTACGACGACTACTGGGAAGCCTCGCTGAAGTTGAACCCCCTGCAGGCCACGTTCCAGGGCGACAGCCGCTACAACGACCAACTGCCGAACTTCCTGTCGCCCGCGTTCCGCCAGCAGTCGCACGACTTCACTGTGCAGTGGTTGGGCAAGGCCGAGGCGATCGGCAAGGACGGGCTCAGCGGGCAGGACCTGCTCAGCTACGAGATCTTCGTCGGCGACGCGCGCAACGCACTGGAGTCGGAGAAGTACCCGAGCTGGATGCAGCCGGTGAACCAGTTCTACAACGTCGGCAGCATCATGGTGATGCTCGGCTCGGGCACCGGCGCGCAGCCGTTCCGCAATGCCAAGGACTACGACAACTGGTCGCGGCGCGCGCTCGGCATCCCGGCCCTGTTCGACCAGGCCATCGCCAACATGCGCGAGGGCATGAAGGCCGGCGTGGTGCAGCCGCGCGCGCTGATGGAGAAGGTGCTGCCGCAGCTGGACGCGATCATCAAGCCCACCGCCGAGGAAAGCCTGTTCTGGGGCCCGGTGCGCAACCTGCCGGCGGACATGCCCGAGGCCGAGAAGCAGCGCATTACCGCCGAATACAAGCGCATGATCGAATACCGGATCATGCCGGCGTACCGCTCGCTGCGCGGCTTCATCGCCACCGAATACATGCCGGCCACGCGCAGCACCGCCGGCGTCGGCGCGCTGCCCGGCGGCGCGGACTGGTACGCGTACAACGTGCGCCAGAGCACCACCACCGAACTGAGCCCGGCGCAGATCCACCAGATCGGCCTGGACGAGGTCGCGCGCATCCAGGGGCAGATCCAGGCGGTGATGAAGCAGGTGAAGTTCCGCGGCTCGATGCCGAAGTTCTTCAAGTTCATGCAGACCGACAAGCGCTTCACCTTCAAGAGCGAGGACGAACTGCTGACCTACTACCGCGGCCTGGAGACGCGGGTGGACGCGGCGGTGCCGCGCATGTTCTCGCTCAAGCCCAAAGCGGCGTTCGAGATCCGCCCGGTGGAACCGTACCGCGCGCAGTCGGCGGCCGGCGGCTCGTACATGCGTCCCAGCGAGGACGGCTCGCGCCCGGGCATCTTCTACGTCAACACCTACGACCTGCCCAGCCGCAAGACCTGGGATGCGGAAGACCTGTACCTGCACGAGGCCATTCCCGGCCACCACTTCCAACTCGGCCTGCAGCAGGAACTGACCAACCTGCCCAAGTTCCGCCGCTTCGGCGGCGAGACCGCCTACATCGAAGGCTGGGGCCTGTACACCGAATCGCTGGGCAAGGAGCTGGGCCTGTACCAGGACCCGTACAACTACTTCGGCTACCTGCAGAACGAGTTGTGGCGCGCGATCCGCCTGGTGGTGGACACCGGCCTGCACAGCAAGGGCTGGACCCGCGAGCAGGTGATCGACTACATGCTCGAGAACTCGGCCACCAGCCGCACCGATGCCGAAGCCGAGGCCGAGCGCTACATGGCCATTCCCGGGCAGGCGCTGTCCTACAAGATCGGCGAGATGAAGATCATGCAGCTGCGCGACTACGCGCGCGCGCAGCTCGGCGCCAAGTTCGACATCCGCGAGTTCCACGCCGAGATCCTGAAGGACGGCTCGGTGCCGCTGGACGTGCTGCAGGAAAAGATCGAACGCTGGGTGGCGAGCAAGAAGGGCTGAGCACAGCGGCGATCCACATCGCTTCCGTGGGAGGGGCTTGGGCCCCGACCGGGCGTTACCGGCACAAGCCCCTCCTGCAGCGCATCGGCGACGTGCTGCAGCGGCCAACGCACGCTGCAGATGCGCGCGCCGCGCACGCCAACGTCGCCATGCCCGCACGATTCAGGGCCGGATATCCGACGCCGCGCTATGCTTCTTGCATGGCTCATCTCCTTCCCTCCGCAACGCAGCAGCGCATGGCCTTGACCGCGTTGACCCCGATGCTGCGCAGCGCCGACCTGGGCGCGGCGCTGGCGTTCTACACCGGCATGCTGGAGTTCCGCATCGAAAGTGGCGGCGCGGACGCCGGCTGGGCGTCGCTGCGGCATGGCCCGCTGGCGCTGATGCTGGCCGCTCGCCAGGCGCAGGGCGATGCCGCGGTTTCCGGCTTCCCCGGCTCGCTGTACTTCCGCACCGACGACGTGGACGCGTGGTGGCAGCGGCTGCAGCCGCATGCGCGCATCGCCTACCCGCTGGAGGAGTTCGCCTACGGCATGCGCGAGTTCGCGATCCACGATCCGGACGGCCACCTGCTGCAGTTCGGCCAGGCGCTGTGCCGATGAGCCTGACCCTGCGCGGCCTGCACCATGTGGCGATCATCGCCTCCGACTACGCGCGCTCGAAGGATTTCTACTGCCGCGTCCTCGGCCTGCGCGTGGTCGCCGAGGTCTACCGCGACGCGCGCGACTCCTGGAAGCTGGACCTGGCCCTGCCCGACGGCACCCAGATCGAACTGTTCTCGTTCCCCGCGCCGCCGCCGCGGCCGAGCCGCCCGGAAGCCTGCGGCCTGCGCCACCTGGCGCTGCGCGTGAGCGACCTGGACGCGGCCATCGCCCACCTGCAGGCGCACGGCGTGGTCACCGAGCCGATCCGCATCGACGAATACACCGGGCGCCGCTTCACCTTCTTCGCCGACCCGGACGACCTGCCGCTGGAGCTGTACGAGGGCGGCTGAGCGGCGCCATGCCTGGGCCGTCCGACCCCGTTGCACATCCACCCGCAGCCGCACTAGCCAGCTCGTAGCGTCGCCGCTGGCAATGACTTCCGGCGCATGCGGCAACGCGCGATCGCACCAATACTCGGGTATCGACCAGGGGAAGGTGCGCCATGCTGCAGATCCGCGAGCTGTCCAAGACCTACGCCAATGGCGTCCATGCGCTCAAGGGCGTCACCCTGGACATCCCGCACGGCATGTTCGGCCTGCTCGGCCCCAACGGCGCCGGCAAGTCCTCGTTGATGCGCACCCTGGCCACGCTGCAGGAAGCCGATTCCGGCAGCGCCACGCTCACCACCGCCGATGGCCAGACGATCGATGTGCTGCGCGACAAGGACGCGCTGCGGCGCAAACTCGGCTACCTGCCGCAGGATTTCGGCGTCTATCCCAAGGTCAGCGCGCTGGACCTGCTCGATCATTTCGCGGTGCTGAAAGGGCTCACCGAGCGGCGCCAGCGCAAGGAGCTGGTCGAGGGGCTGCTGCAGCAGGTCAACCTGTGGGATGCGCGCAAGCGCAAGCTGGGCACCTATTCCGGCGGCATGCGCCAGCGCTTCGGCATCGCCCAGGCGCTGCTCGGCAATCCGCAGCTGGTCATCGTCGACGAACCCACCGCAGGCCTGGATCCGGAGGAACGCAACCGCTTCCTCAACCTGCTGGCCGAGATCGGCGAGAACGTGGTGGTGATCCTGTCCACCCACATCGTCGAGGACGTCACCGACCTGTGCCCGGCGATGGCGATCATGAACAAGGGCCAGGTCCTGCTGACCGGCCGTCCCGCCGACGCCATCGCCACGCTCAGCCAGCAGGTCTGGCGCAAGCAGGTGGCCAAGAGCGCGCTGGCGGAGTACGAAGCGCGCTTCACCGTGCTGTCCACGCGGCTGGTGGCCGGCAGCCCGGTGATCCATGTGTTCAGCGCCGAGTGCCCGGAAGCGGGCTTCGAACCGGTCTCGCCCGACCTCGAGGACGTGTATTTCCAGCGCCTGCGCCAGCAGGCGCGGGCCGCCTGACGGAGCGCCGACCATGATCCTGGCTTTCCTGCGCTTCGAGCTGCGCGAGCAGTTGCGTTCCCCCCTGCTGTGGCTGCTGGCCGCGCTGCTCGCCCTGCTCGCCTTCGGCGCCAGCTCCAGCGACGCGGTGCAGATCGGCGGCGGCATCGGCAACGTCCACCGCAATGCGCCCTCGGTCGTCGCCACGATGATGACCGCCTTCACCCTGATCGGCTTGCTGGTGGCCACGCTGTTCGTCAGCAATGCGCTGCTGCGCGACTTCGAGCTGGGCACCGCCGAACTGGTGTTCTCCAGCCCGGTACGGCGCCGCGACTATCTGGTCGGACGCATCGGCGCAGCCTTGCTGGCCTGCATGGTGATGTACCTGATCGTCGCGTTCGGCATCTTCATCGCCCAGTTCATGCCGTGGATCGATCCGGTCCGGCTGGGGCCGGTGGCCGTCTCGTCCTACCTGTGGACGCTGGCGGTGATGGTGCTGCCGAACGTGCTGTTCGCCACCGCGCTGCTGTCGCTGCTGGCGGTGACCGCGCGCAACATCCTGTGGGTGTATGTCGGCGTCATCGTGTTCCTGGTGCTGTACGGGGTCAGCCGCGCGGTGCTGGCCGACCTGGACAACGTCTGGGCGGCCACCCTGTCCGACCCGCTCGGCATCCGCGCGCTGGCGCAGACGCTGCGCTACTGGTCGGCGGAAGAGCGCAACCACAACCTGCCCGAACTCAGCGGCTACCTGCTGGCCAACCGTGCGCTGTGGCTGGGCGTGTCGGTGCTGCTGTTCGCGGCGACCTTCGCCCTGTTCCGCACCGAACGCAGCGGTACCCGCCGCCGTTTCGGCCGCAAGCAGCCGGCGCCGGCCGTCGCGGCGCCCGTGGCCGCAGCCGCGATCGCTGCGCGCGCCGTGCGACTGCCGGCAGCCGTCCCGTTCGCGCAGAACGGCGCCGGCTGGCGGCAATTGCTGCGGCAGGTGCGCTTCGACACCCTGGGCGTGTTCCGCAGCGCGCCGTTCGTGGTCCTGCTGCTGCTCGGCATCGCCAACTTCGTGCCGCAGGCCTTGTTCGGCGGCAACTACTACGGCACCGACATCTGGCCGGTGACCTCGATCATGCTGCAGGGGCTGCAGAACAGCTACAGCTTCCTGCTGGTGATCATCGTGCTGTTCTATGCCGGCGAACTGGTGTGGAAGGAACGCGGCGTGCGCATCGACGGCATCACCGATGCGATGCCGGTCCCGAACTGGGTGCCGCTGCTGGGCAAGCTGTTGACGCTGATCGCGGTGATCGCGGCGTTCCAGGCGGTCGGCGCGCTGGCTTCGGTCGCGGTGCAGCTGGGCAAGGGCTATACCCAGATCGAGCCGCTGCTGTATCTGAAGACGCTGGCGCTGGGTTCGGTGTTCTACGTGTTGATGGGCGGCATGGCGCTGGTGCTGCAGGTGCTGAGCAACAACAAGTTCTTCGGCTATGCGCTGCTGATCCTGCTGCTGATCGGGCAGGTGGCGCTGTCGATGCTCGACTACACGCAGAGCCTGTACAACTTCGGCAGTTGGCCGAATGCGCCGTATTCGGACATGAACGGCTTCGGCCACTTCCTGCCGGGGCAGCTGTGGCTGCAAGGCTATTGGGGCCTGTTCCTGCTGACCTTGCTGTTGCTGGCGGCCGCGTTCTGGCCGCGCGGCGTCGGCAACGGACCGCGCCAGCGGCTGCGGCTGGCACGGCAGCGCCTGCGCGGCGGCGCCGGGGTCGCGACCGCGCTGTCGCTGCTGGCGTTCGCCGCGGTCGGCGGCTGGATCTACTGGAACACCAATATCTACAACACGTTCCGCTCGCCCGACCAGGAACTGGACCTGCAGGCCCGCTACGAGCGCGAGTACCGCAAGTACAAGGACCTGCCGCAACCGCGCATCGTCGCGGTGACCAACCAGGTCGATCTGCACCCTGAAACGCAGTCGGTCGTCGTGGACGCCACCTGGACCGTGCGCAATACCCACGCCACGCCGATCGGCGACGTGCACCTGGGCATGAGCGGCGAGGATGGCGACGACACCTTGGTCGCGGTGGACCTGGGCGGGCAGACCCTGGTCAAGCACGACAAGGCGCTGGGCTACCGCATCTACCGGCTGAGCACCCCGCTGCAGCCCGGCGAGCAGCGCACGTTCCGCTTCCGTGTCGATCGCCATCCGCACGGGCTCACCGTGCGCCAGGCGCAGACCGAGATCGTGGGCAACGGCAGCTTCTTCAACAGCAGCATGCTGCCGTGGTTCGGCTACAACGAGCAGCAGCAGATCGAGGACCGCAACGAGCGCCGCAAGCGCGGGCTCGGCGAACCCACGCGCATGCCCAAGCTAGAAGACCAGGCCGCGCGCGCCAACACCTATATCAGCGACGATGCCGACTGGATCGATTTCGCCACCACCATCTGCACCGCGCCGGACCAGATCGCGCTGGCGCCCGGCTATCTGCAGAAGGAATTCGTGCGCCAGGGCCGGCGTTGCTTCAGTTACGCGATGGACCGGCCGATGCTGAACTTCTACGCCTACCTGTCGGCACGCTGGCAGGTGAAGAAGGCGCGCTACAAGGACATCCCGATCGAGGTCTACTACGACGCCAAGCATCCGTACAACGTGCAGCGGATGATCGAGGGCGTGCAGAAGTCGCTGGCCTACTACGAGCAGCACTTCACCCCGTACCAGCATCATCAGGTACGCATCATCGAGTTCCCCGGCTACCAGAGCTTCGCCCAGTCCTTCGCCAACACCATCCCGTACTCGGAGTCGATCGGCTTCATCGCCGACCTGCGCGACCCGGACGATATCGACTACGTGTTCTACGTCACCGCGCACGAAGTGGCGCATCAGTGGTGGGCGCACCAGGTGATCGGCGCCAACGTGCAGGGCGCGACGATGCTGTCCGAATCGCTGGCGCAGTACTCGGCGCTGATGGTGATGGAGCAGGAGTACGGACGCGCGCACATGCGCCGCTTCCTGAAGTACGAACTGGACCGCTATCTGAGCGGACGCGGCGGCGAAAGCCTGGAGGAGCTGCCGCTGTACCGCGTGGAGAACCAGCAGTACATCCACTACCGCAAGGGCTCGCTGGTGTTCTACCGGTTGCGCGAGGAGATCGGCGAGCAGGCGCTGAACCGCGCGCTGCACAAGTTCCTGCTGGCCAAGGCCTTCCAGCAGCCGCCATACACCACATCGGCCGAGTTGCTGCAGTTCATCCGCGCCGAGGCACGCCCCGAGCAGCAAGCGCTGATCACCGACCTGTTCGAGAAGATCACCTTCTACGACAACCGGGTCGAAGCGGCGACCGCGCGCAAGCGTGCCGATGGCCGCTACGACGTGACCCTGCAGTTGCACGCCGCCAAGCACTATGTGGACGGCAAGGGCAAGGAGCGCGGCGGCGCGCTGGACGACTGGATCGAAGTCGGCGTCTTCGCCAAGGGACCGTCGGGCAAGGAACGCGACGAGCAGGTGCTGTACCTGCAGCGCCTGCACGTGACCACCGCCGCGCCGACGATCACCGTGACCGTGGAGCGCCTGCCCAGCGAAGCCGGCTTCGATCCGTACAACAAGCTGATCGACCGGGTCTCGAACGACAACCGCAAGCAGGTGACGCTGCAGTAACCGGCGCCGCCGCTTCGGCGGCGGGGTGCCGCGCGCCGCAGTCTGGCCGCGCGGCCGCCCCGGCCGCCAGCCCGGCAGCGCAGGCGACTCGCTGAACCGCCTGCGGCCGGCGATTCCCAGCACCATACGCTTGGGTATACAGTCGGCTCCAGGTCGGCATCGCGCCGACCGCTTCGCACACACCCTGGGAGGGGACACATGCGCACCACCTTCAAGACCCTGATGCTGGCCCTGCCGTTGAGCCTGGCCGCGTTCGTCGCGCAGGCCGCCGACACCTCGCCGGTCGGCCGCTGGCAGACCATCGACGACGAAACCGGCAAGCCCAAGTCCATCGTGCAGATCGAGCAGGCCGGCAACGGCACGCTCAGCGGCAAGGTGATCGAGATCCTGCAGTCCGACAAGGGCCCCAACCCGCTGTGCGACAAGTGCGACGGCGCGCAGAAGGGCAAGCCGATCAAGGGCATGACCATCCTGTGGGGGCTCAAGCCGGACGGCACCGCGACCTGGAGCGGCGGCTCGGTGCTGGACCCGGCCAAGGGCAAGACCTACAAGGCCAAGGTCACCCTCAGCGACGGCGGCAAGAAGCTGCAGATGCGCGGCTACATCGGCATCGAGGCGCTGGGGCGGACGCAGACGTGGGTCAGGGAGTGAAGCCGGGACTCGGGACTCGGGACTCGGGACTCGGAAAGGCGGGCTAAAGCAGGCGTCAACGACATCACCTGGTTCCCACCCAGCTCCAAAGTCAAAAAGGCGCCGCAAGGCGCCTTTTTTGACTTCCGAGTCCCGAGTCCCCAGTCCCGAGTCCCGGCTCCACGACTAATGCGATAATCGCGATCCCCCTGGATCGCCGTTCGCCATGACCCGCACCGCTCTCGTCACCACCGCCCTGCCCTACGCCAACGGCCCGCTGCACCTGGGCCACCTGGTCGGCTACATCCAGGCCGACATCTGGGTGCGCGCGCGGCGGCTGCGTGGCGACCGCACCTGGTTCGTCTGCGCCGACGACACCCACGGCACGCCGATCATGCTCGCCGCGGAGAAGGCCGGGGTCACCCCGGAAAACTTCATCGCCAACATCCAGGCCAGCCACGAGCGCGACTTCGCCGCGTTCGGGGTGGCCTTCGACCACTACGACTCGACCAACTCGGCCGCCAACCGCGCGCTGACCGAGGCGTTCTACGCCGGGCTCGACGCCGGCGGCCACATCGCGCGGCGCTCGGTGGCGCAGTTCTACGATCCGGCCAAGGGCATGTTCCTGCCCGACCGCTACATCAAGGGCATCTGCCCCAATTGCGGCAGCGCCGACCAGTACGGCGACAACTGCGAGGTCTGCGGCGCCACCTATGCGCCGACCGAGCTGAAGGAGCCGAAGTCGGTGATCTCCGGCGCCACGCCGGAATTGCGCGACTCCGAGCACTTCTTCTTCGAGGTCGGCCGCTTCGACGGTTTCCTGCGCGAATGGCTGGCCGGCGACGTGGCCCTGCCCGGGGTCAAGGCCAAGCTGATGGAGTGGCTGGACAGCGAGGGCGGGCTGCGCGCCTGGGACATCTCGCGCGACGCGCCGTACTTCGGCTTCGAGATCCCGGGCCAGCCGGGCAAGTACTTCTACGTGTGGCTGGACGCGCCGATCGGCTACCTGAGCAGCTTCCAGACCCTGTGCGCGAGCCTGGGCGAGCCGTTCGAGCCGCACCTGGCTGCCGGCACCGCCACCGAACTGCACCACTTCATCGGCAAGGACATCGTCAACTTCCACGGCCTGTTCTGGCCGGCGGTGCTGCACGGCACCGGCCACCGCGCGCCGACCCGGCTGCACGTCAATGGCTACCTGATGGTCGACGGCGCCAAGATGTCCAAGTCGCGCGGCACCTTCGTGATGGCACGCACCTACCTGGACGTGGGCCTGGAGCCGGAAGCGCTGCGCTACTACTTCGCCGCCAAGTCCTCCGGCGGCGTCGACGATCTGGACCTGAACCTGGGCGACTTCGTGGCGCGGGTCAACGCCGACCTGGTCGGCAAGTTCGTCAACCTGGCCAGCCGCTGCGCCGGCTTCATCGACAAGCGCTTCGGCGGCAAACTGGCCGACGCGCTGCCGGACCCGGCGCAGTACGCGCGCTTCGCCGCCGCGCTGGCGCCGATCCGCGAGGCCTACGAGCGCAACGACCCGGCCAGCGCGATCCGCCAGACCATGGCCCTGGCCGACGAGGCCAACAAGTACATCGACGAGCACAAGCCGTGGGTGATCGCCAAGCAGGAGGGCGCCGAGGCGCAGCTGCAGGCGGTCTGCACCCAGGGCCTGAACCTGTTCCGGGTGCTGGCCGGCGCGCTGAAGCCGGTGCTGCCGCGCACCAGCGCCGAGGCCGAGGCGTTCCTGTCCGCGCCGCTCACCGCCTGGGAAGACCTCGACGCGCCGCTGCTGGCGCACGTCATCCAGCCCTACGCCCCCCTGTTCATCCGAATCGACCCCAAACTGATCGATGCCATGACCGACGCCTCCAAGGACACCCTCGCCCCCGCGCCCGCCGCCGCCAAGCCGGCACCGGCCAAGCCCGAAACGAAGGCCGCCGCGAATCCCGAATCCCCACTCCCGAATCCCGGCCTCATCGGCATCGACGACTTCGCCAAGCTCGACCTGCGCATCGGCAAGGTGCTGGCCTGCGAATTCGTCGAAGGTTCGGACAAGCTGTTGCGCTTCGAACTGGATGCCGGCGAGCTGGGCAAACGCCAGATCTTCTCCGGCATCCGCGGCAGCTACGCCGAGCCGGAAACGCTGGTCGGCCGCAACGTGGTGTTCATCGCCAACCTGGCGCCGCGCAAGATGCGCTTCGGCCTGAGCGAAGGCATGATCCTGTCGGCCGGCTTCGACGGCGGCGCGCTGGCGCTGCTCGACGCCGACAGCGGCGCGCAGCCGGGCATGCCGGTGCGTTGAAGGCCGGGATTGGGGAGTCGGGATTGGGGATTCGTTGAAGCGGGTCCCTTGCTCGATCCGCTGCATGAGCTGCCTTTGCGAATCCCGAATCCCCAAGTGCCCAATCCCGGCTCCCTGGCCCTGTTCGACTTCGACCACACGGTCACCATCGCCGACAGCTATGCGCGGTTCCTGCGCCGCGTCGCCACGCCGCAGCAGTTGGCGCGGGCGAAGTGGTCGGTGGGACCGTGGCTGGCCAGCTATCGGCTGGGCCTGGTGTCGGCGCAGGCGATCCGCAGGCGGGTCACCCGGGTCGTGTTCGCCGGCCGTGCGGCCGACGAGATCGCCGCGCAGGCCGACGCGTATGCGCGCCAGGTGCTGCCGACGCTGCTGCGGCCGGAGATGATGCAGCGCATCGCCTGGCATCGCACGCAGGGCCACCGGATCGCGCTGGTGTCCGCGTCGCTGGACCTGTACCTGCAGCCGTGGTGCGCCGAACACGGGCTGGACCTGATCTGCAACCGCCTGGAGGCGCGCGACGGCCGCCTGACCGGCCGCTACGCCGATGGCGATTGCGGGCCGCACAAGGCGCGGCTGATCCGCGCGCGCTACGATGTGGGCGCCTATCCGCGCGTCTACGCCTACGGCGACAGCCGCGAGGACCGGCCGATGCTGGCGCTGGCCCACGAGCGCTGGTACGGCGGCCACCGCGTCGCCTGACCCTGACCCTCGTCCTGCAGCGCGTCGCATCCGACGCGCCGAATCCGTCATGAAGCCCATCCAAGACATCCTGCTCGAACGCCTCGATCGCCTGCTGCCGCAGACCCAGTGCGGCCAGTGCGGCTTCGACGGCTGCCGTCCGTACGCCGAGGCGATGGCGCACGGGCAGGCGCAGGTGGACCGCTGCCCGCCCGGCGGCGATGCCGGCGCCCGCGCGCTGGCGCGCGTGCTCGGCACCGCGGCGCTGCCCTACGACCGCAGCCGCGGCACGCACAAGCCGGCGCAGGTGGCGTTCGTGATCGAGGCCGACTGCATCGGCTGCACCAAGTGCATCCAGGCCTGCCCGGTCGATGCCATCGTCGGCGGCGCCAAGCACATGCACACGGTGCTGGCGCCGCTGTGCACCGGCTGCGAACTGTGCGTGCCGGCCTGCCCGGTGGACTGCATCGAGCTGCGCTGAGCGCGGCATGCGTCGCCGACGCGACCGCCGGCGCATCCGGATCGGCGCCCGCCGCGTATTGCTAGCTGTCATCCACCTCGGAAGCGCCGCGCATGCCCATGCCGACCGCCCGTTCCCCGTTCGTCCCGCCGCCGCGCGCGCTGGCGCTGCTGGGCCTCGTCGCGCTCGGCGCCGCTGTCCCGGCGCAGGCGATGCTGCAGTACGACGGGCTGGCCTACGCCGCCGACGGCGGCCAGCTGCTGTACCGCGAACGCCATTGGGTGCGCGACGACGGGGCGCGGCTGGTGCTGTACCGCTGCGCCGACGGCACGGCCTTCGCGCGCAAGCGCGTCGCCGACGGCGGCATCGCTCCGGACTTCGAACTGGTCGATGCGCGCAGCGGCTATCGCGAAGGCGTGCGCCGGGCCGGCGCCGGCCGCGAGATGTTCACCCAGGCCAAGGGCCAGGCGGAACGGCGCGCGCCGTTGCCGGCGGCGGACACCCCGCAGGTGATCGATGCCGGGTTCGACGCCTATCTGCGCATGCACTGGGACGCCCTGGGCAGCGGCGCGCCGCAACGCATCGCCTTCGTGCTGCCCAGCGCCTTGCGCACGCTCGACTTCCAGATCAAGCCCGGCGCCGCCGATGCGGGCGTGCAGCGCTATACCCTGGCGCTGTCCGCCTGGTACGGCGGCCTGCTGCCCGACATTGCGGTCGCCTACGCGCGCAGCGACCGGCACCTGCTTGAGTTCCGCGGCGTCGGCAACCTCCGCGATGCGCAAGGCCGCTATCCGCGGGTGCGCATCGAATTTCCCGAGCGCCTGCGTGCGCAGGCCGGCGACGACGCCTGGGACCAGGCCCTGCAGCGCCCCCTGGTCGCGCAATGCGGCGCGCGCTGAGCGCGACGGCAGCACGCCCACGGCGACCGGCCTATCCATGCACGCATGTCCATCCCACGACGAGGAATATCCATGGCCAAGGCCTACCTGTGGTTCAACGCCGCGCTCTATGCGGTCCTGGCGCTGTGGTGCACGCTGCTGCCGGCGCAGACCGCCGCCGCGGTCGGCTACGTCGGCCTGGACCGCTCCGGCCAGTCCGAGTACCTGGTCATCTACGGCGGCCTGCAATTGGGCATGGCGTTCCTGTTCGGCTACTTCGCCCGCACCGGACAGCTGCGCACCGGGCTGCTGCTGGCGCTGGCGTTCTACGTGCCGATCGTGCTCTACCGCAGCGTCGGCCTGCTGCGGCTGTGGCCGGTGGGCCCGACCACGACCGGACTGGCCGTCTTCGAGATCTTGCTGCTGCTCGCCGCACTGGCGCTGTGGCGCGGACAGCGCCGTTGAGCGACGTCCACGCCGAAAGCCTGTAGCATCGCCGCGACCTACGCCACCGCTGCCCGGCATGACCGAGACGCCAGACCACGACGAAGCGGGACAACTGCTGGTCGCCACCGCGGCCGGCGACAGCGTTGCGTTCGAGCGCCTGTACCGGACCACCTCGCCGCGCCTGTTCGGCGTGTGCCTGCGCATCGTGCCGCAACGCGGCGACGCCGAAGACGTGCTGCAGGACGTGTTCGCCTCGGTCTGGCGCAAGGCCGCGCAGTTCGATCCGCTGCGCGCGCGCGGCCTGACCTGGCTGACCATGATCGCCCGCAACAAGGCCATCGACCATCTGCGCGCACGCGCGCCGGCACGGCAGTCGGTGGCGCTGGACGATGCCGGCGAACTGCACGACGAGGGCCGCGATCCGTTGGCCGAGACCGAATGGCGCGTCGCCGGACGGCGCCTGGACGTGTGCATGGGCGAACTGGAACCGCCGCGCGGGGACCTCATCCGCACCGCGTTCTTCGAAGGCATCACCTATGAGGAACTGGCCGCGCGCAGCGGCACCCCGCTGGGCACGGTCAAGAGCTGGATCCGCCGCGGCCTGGCCAAGCTGAAGGCGTGCCTGGAACGATGAACGCCTCCGTGCCCGATCCGCAGGAAACCCCGCCGTCGCGCGACGTACTGGCCGGCGAATACGTGCTCGGCGTGCTCGACGCGCACGAGCGCCGTGCCGCCGAGCAGCGCATCGACAGCGATGGCGACTTCGCCGCATCGGTGACGCAATGGCAGCAGCACCTGATGCCGCTGGCCGACGAGATCGCGCCGGTGCCGGTGCCCGACCGCGTGTGGGTGCGCATTCGTGCCTCGTTGGGACTGGATGCGCCAGCGCCACGTGCGCCGACGGCAGCGCCTGGCTTCTGGGAAAACGTGCGCGCCTGGCGTTGGCTGAGCGCTGGCGGCTTCGCCACCGCAGCGGCGTGCATGCTCACGCTGATGGTCGCGCGTCAGCCGCTACCGCCGCAAACGCCCACGCCGCCGGCCGCGACAGTGCCAACCGATACCGGCATCGCGATGACCTCGACGCTGATGCAGGACGACGGCAAGCCTGGCTACGTGGTGCTGATGGACGCCGACAAGAAGCGCATTACCCTGACCCCGCTGGCCGGCCGCCGCGATGCCGAGCGCGTGCCCGAGCTATGGCTGATCCCGGCCGACGGCAAGGCACGCTCGATGGGCGTGTTCGACGACGCGCAGGCGCGCGCGGCGCGCATTCCCGATGCATTGATGCCGTTGCTCAGCGATGGCGCGGTGCTGGCGGTGACGATGGAACCGCCTGGCGGCGCACCCGGTGGCGTGGCCACCGGCCCGGTCGTCGCCAAGGGCGGCATCAGTACGCTGCGCCTGGCGCCGTAGGCAGGCCACCGCGGTGCCAGCTGTTCCTTCTCCCATCGGGAGAAGGTGCCCCGAAGGGGCGGATGAGGGTATGGGCGAAGCCTCACAGATCCAGGTGCGCCAGGCTGTGCGTGCCGACGCACCCTCACCCCAACCCCTCTCCCGGAGGGAGAGGGGCTAACCGCGGGCGCTCTCTGCACAGCCTGACAACAGCTCCCTTCTCCCCACGGGACCATGGCCCCCTTTTCGTGGGAAGGTGCCCCGCAGGGGCGGATGAGGGTACGGGCGAAAGCCTCGGAAATTTCGGTGCGCCAGGCTGTCCGTGCCGACGCACCCTCACCCCAACCCCTCTCCCGGGGGGAGAGGGGCTAACCGCGGCGCTCGCTGCACTGCCTCGCAGTTCCCCTTCTCCCCACGGGAGAAGGTGCCCCGCAGGGGCGGATGAGGGTACGGGCGAAAGCCTCGGAAATTTCGGTGCGCCAGGCTGTCCGTGCCGACGCACCCTCACCCCAACCCCTCTCCCGGGGGGAGAGGGGCTAACCGCAGCACTCGCTGCACTGCCTCGCAGTTCCCCTTCTCCCCACGGGAGAAGGTGCCCCGCAGGGGCGGATGAGGGTACGGGCGAAGCCTCGGAAATTTCGGTGCGCCAGGCTGTCCGTGCCGACGCACCCTCACCCCAACCCCTCTCCCGAGGGGAGAGGGGCTAACCGCGCGCGCTGACAGCCCGACACCCATGGGGGAAGGTGCCCCCAGGGGCGAATGAGGGGACGGGCGAAGCTCGGAAATGCGCGTGCGCCAGGCCGCCCAGCAACGCCATGCATGAAAGACACGTCACACGTGCATCCGATCTGCGGCTTTGCCCGTATCGGTATCCGAATCCCCACGAGATGCACCTGTGACGAACGCCGTTCCGGACCCTCCCCGTGCACCCGTCGCTACGTCTGCCGCGGTGCCATTACCGCACCGCGGCAACGTGGCGCGCACGCTGCGCCGCTGGTTCGATACCGGTGCGGAGATCGAATTGGACGAGGCCCGCGCCGATCGCATCGACTGGTTGCGCGCCGCACCCTACCTCGGCCTGCACCTGGCCTGCCTGGGCGTGTTCTGGGTCGGCGTGTCCTGGTTCGCGGTGGGCATGGCACTGGCGATGTACGCGCTGCGCATGTTCGCGCTCACCGGCTTCTACCACCGCTATTTCGCCCACCGCGCGTTCAAGACCTCGCGACCGGTGCAGTTCCTGTTCGCCGCGCTCGGCGCCACCAGCGTGCAGCGCGGCCCGCTGTGGTGGGCCGCACACCACCGCAACCACCACCGCCACACCGACACGCCGACCGACCCGCACTCCCCGCGCCAGCACGGCTTCTGGTGGAGCCATAGCGGCTGGTTCCTGACTCCGCGCGGCTTCCGCACCGACTGGGAGGCGATCCCGGACCTGCGCCGCTTCCCGGAGCTGCGCTTCCTCGACCGCTTCGACCTGCTGCTGCCGGTGCTGCTGGCGCTGGCGCTGTTCCTGCTCGGCGGCTGGCTGCAGCGCCACCATCCGCAGCTGGGCACCGATGGGCCGCAGTTGCTGGTGTGGGGTTTCTTCGTCTCCACCGTGGCCCTGTTCCATGCCACGTTCACCATCAACTCGCTGGCGCACCGCTTCGGCAGCCGCCGTTTCGACACCCGCGACGACAGCCGCAACAATGCCTGGCTGGCGCTGCTGACCTTCGGCGAGGGCTGGCACAACAACCACCACTTCTTCCCCGGCGCGGCGCGCCAGGGCTTCCGCTGGTGGGAGTGCGACCTGACCTGGTACGGCCTGAAGGTGCTGTCGTGGACCGGATTGGTGCGCGAGCTGAAGCCAGTGCCGGCCGGGCTGCTGCGTGCACAGGCGCGCGCACGATGAGCCGCATCGCCGTGATCGGCTCGGGGATCGCCGGGCTGGGTTCGGCATGGCTGCTGTCGCAACAGCACCATGTGACCCTGTACGAGGCCGCCAACTACCTGGGCGGGCATACCCACACCCATACGATCGAGCTGGACGGCGCGCAGTACGCGGTGGACAGCGGCTTCATCGTGTTCAACCCGCAGCACTATCCGCTGCTGAGCCGGCTGTTCGCGCAACTGGAGGTGGCGGCGCAGCCGACCACGATGAGTTTTTCGGTGCACGAGGCGCGCACCGGGCTGGAATACAACGCCGGCAGCCTGGGCGGGCTGTTCTGCCAGCGCGGCAATCTGGCCAACCCGCGCTTCTGGCGCATGCTGCGCGACCTGCGCCGCTTCTACCGGCAGGCGCCGCAGGTGCTGAGCGACGCTGCGCAGGCGCAGCTGACCCTGGGCGAGTTCCTGCGGCGCCACCGCTACTCGGACGTGTTCCGCGACGCGCACCTGGTACCGATGGCGTCGGCGCTGTGGTCCTCGCCCTCGCAGCGGATCCTGCAGTTCCCGATGCGCCAGCTGGTCGGCTTCATGGCCAACCATCACATGCTGCAGCTCAGCGGGCGGCCGCAATGGCAGGTGGTGCGCGGCGGCTCCAGCAGCTACGTACATGCGCTGCGCAGCCGCTGGCGGGTTGAGGAGCGCGTGAGCACGCCGGTGCGCTCGGTGCAGCGACTGTCGCAAGGCGTCTCGGTGCTGACCGATGCCGACACCGAGCACTACGACCATGTCGTGCTGGCGTGCCACGCCGACGACGCGCTGCGTCTGCTCAACGACGCCAGCGCCGCCGAACGCGAGATCCTCGGCGCGATCACCTATCAGGACAACGACACCGTGCTGCACACCGATGCGCGCGTGCTGCCGCGCAACCGCCGCGCCTGGGCGGCGTGGAACGCGCACGTGCCGGCCGATGCGGAGGCGCCGTGCACGGTCAGCTACTGGATGAACGCGCTGCAATCGCTCGACGCGCCGCAGCCGTTGATCGTCAGCCTCAACCGCAGCGGCGACATCGACCCGGCCAAGGTGCTGCGGCGCATGCGCTACCGGCATCCGCTGCAGACCCAGGCCGCGGTGGCCGCGCAGGCGCGCAAGCACGAGATCCAGGGCCGGCGCGGCACCTGGTTCGCCGGCGCCGGCTGGGGCTTCGGTTTCCACGAGGACGGCCTGCGCAGCGCGGTCGACGTCGCCGCCGGGCTGGGGATACCCTGGCCATGAATCTGCTGCGCAGCGCTACCGTGTCCGCCCCGCCGGCTGGCGCCGTCCCGACAACGCCGGCGGCGGCGGGCACGACCACGCACGGCCTGCACAGCGCGCTGTACAGCGGCTGGGTCCGGCATCGCCGCTACGCGCCGAAAGCGCTGGCGTTCCGCTATCCGCTGTTCCTGATGTACCTGGATCTGGCCGAACTCGACCAAGTGTTCGCGCGGCGCTGGCTGTGGTCGGTGGGCCGCCGCAACCTGGTCGAATTCCGCCGCAGCGACTACCTGGGCGATCCGGCGCAGCCGCTGGACGAGGCGGTGCGCGACCGCGTGCAGCAGCACACCGGCGAGCGCCCGCTCGGCGCGGTGCGCATGCTGACCCACCTGCGCTACTTCGGCCATTGCTTCAACCCGGTCACGTTCTACTACTGCCACGACATGCAGCAGCGCCTACACAGCATCGTCGCCGAGATCACCAACACGCCGTGGCGGCAGCGCCACGCCTACGTGCTGCCGGTGGCGGCGGCGCGCAGTCACGGCAGCGTGCATGCGTGGCGCTTCGACAAGCGCTTCCACGTCTCGCCGTTCATGGCGATGGCGCACGACTACGCGTGGCGCTGCAGCGCGCCCGGCGCGCAGCTGCGCGTGCACATGGAGGTGCTGGACGCCGCGCCGGCGGCCAGGCGCTTCGACGCCACGCTGGTGCTGCAGCGGCGCGAGATCGGCGGCGCCAGCCTGGCGCGCGCGCTGCTGCGCTACCCGGCGATGACCCTGCAGGTCGTGGCCAAGATCCACTGGCAAGCGCTGCGCCTGTGGCTGCGCGGCAATCCGGTGCACGACCACCCCGACCTTCCCCTTCCGCGAGAACGCCGATGAACGCTCCGCACGCGCCCTCTTCCGACGCCGTCGCGCTGGCCCCGGCGGCACCACCGCTGCGCGGCCTGGACCGCCTGCTGCGACGCCGCCTGTTCGCCACGCTGGACGGCCTGCGCGATGGCCAGTTGCGCATCGAGGAGCCCGGCGCGATCACCACGCTGGGCAGCGCCGCGGCCGAGGGCGAGGCACTGCAGGCGCACCTGCGCATCCACGACCCGCGCTTCTACCGCCAGGCCGCGCTCAACGGCAGCGTCGGCGTCGGCGAGGCGTACATGGACGGGCTGTGGGACTGCGACGACCTGGTCGCGCTGGTGCGCCTGCTGGTGCGCAACCGCGACCGCCTGGATGCGATGGAGTCCGGCCTGGCGCGGCTCGGCGGGATGACGATGCGCGGCCTGCACGCGCTCACCCGCAACACCCGCGCCGGCAGCCGCCGCAACATCGCCGCGCACTACGACCTGGGCAACCCGCTGTTCGAGCTGTTCCTGGACCGCAACCTGATGTACTCCTCGGCGATCTTCCGCGACGACGACGCCGCGCTCGGCGACGCCGCGCTGGAACGCGCGGCCGAACGCAAGCTGCAGCGCATCTGCGCCAAGCTCGACCTGCAACCGCACCATCACCTGGTGGAGATCGGCACCGGCTGGGGCGGCTTCGCGCTGTACGCGGCCACCCACCACGGCTGCCGCGTCACCACCACCACCATCTCGCGCGAGCAGTACGAGCTGGCACGCCAGCGCGTGGCCGCGGCCGGCCTGGGTGAGCGCGTCGAGGTGCTGCTGCGCGACTACCGCGACCTGGATGGCCGCTACGACCGGCTGGTGTCGATCGAGATGATCGAAGCGATCGGCCACCAGTATCTGGACACCTACTTCGGCAAGGTCGGCGCGCTGCTGAAGGACGATGGCCAGGCATTGATCCAGGCGATCACCATCGAGGACCACCGCTACGCGCAGGCGCTGCGCTCGGTGGATTTCATCAAGCGCCACATCTTCCCCGGCAGCTTCATTCCGTCGGTGGCGGCGATGACCGGCGCGATCGCGCGCGCCAGCGACCTGCGCCTGTTCAACCTGGAAGACATCGGACCCAGCTACGCGCTGACCCTGCGCGCCTGGCGCCAGCGCTTCATGGCCAAATTGCCGCAGGTGCGCGCGCTGGGCTACGACGAGCGCTTCATCCGCATGTGGGAGTTCTACCTGGCCTATTGCGAAGGCGGCTTCCTGGAGCGCTCGATCGGCGACGTGCACCTGTGGCTGAGCAAGCCGGGCGCGCGCCCGGCGCAGTTCGCGCCGGCGCTGGCGGGCGACGCATGAGCAACCTCGCCAACTACGTCGCGTTGCAGCTGCTGTGGCTGGCGGCGGTGATCGGCGCCGGACATGGGCTGGCCTGGTGCGGACCGGCGGCGCTGCTGTTGTTCGCGCTGTACCAATTGCAGCCGCGCCGGCGCGCGCATGGCGATGCCACGCTGATGGCGCTGGCGCTGCTGCTCGGCGCCGGCGTCGACACCGCGCTGGCCGCCGGCGGCTGGGTGCGCTATGCGGCGGCGCTGCCGCCGGCGCCATGGGCGCCGCTGTGGATCCTGGCACTGTGGGCTGGCTTCGCGCTGACCTTCAACCATTCGCTGGCCTGGGTCATGCACCGCCCGTGGCGCGCGGCGCTGTTCGGCGCGGTATTCGGCCCGCTCGGCTACGTACTGGCCGCGCGCGGCTGGCAGGCGGTGACGCTGGGCGTGCCGCTGCTGCACGCCGTACTCGCGTTGGCGCTGGCCTGGGCCGCAGCGCTGGCCGTCCTGAGCCTGGCGACGCGGCGTCTGTCGGCGAGGGCGCAGCCTGCGCCACGCATCGCCGGAGCCGCGCCATGAATGCCTGGCCGCTGTTGCACGTCGGCCTGTTCACCGTGGTGGCGATGCTCGCCGGCTGGGCCTGGCAGCGGCGTACGCGCAACGCCGGCGTGGTCGACGTGCTGTGGGCCGCGTGCATGGCGCTGGCCGCGGCGTACTGCGCCTGGCGCGCCGACGGCGCGCTGCTGCCGCGGGTGCTGACCGGTGCCATGGGCGCACTGTGGGGCGCACGCCTGGCCTGGCACCTGGGCGTGCGCGTGTTCGGCGACGCGCACGAGGACGGCCGCTATCGCGCGCTGCGCGAACACTGGCACGGCGACCAGCGCCGCTTCCTGGCGTTCTTCCTCGGCCAGGCGCTGGTGGTGGTGGCGTTCGCGGTGCCGCTGTCGGTCGCCGCGCACAATCCGCTCCCGCAGTGGACGGTGTGGACGACGCTGGCGCTGCTCACCTGGCTGCTGGCGGTGGGCGGGGAAAGCCTGGCCGACCGCCAACTGGCCGCGTTCCGCGCCGATCCGGGCAACAAGGGCAAGACCTGCCGCCGCGGCCTGTGGCGCTACTCGCGGCACCCGAACTATTTCTTCGAGTTCGTGCACTGGTTCGCCTACGTGTTCCTGACGGTGGGCGGCGGCGCGCTGTGGGTCGGCGTCGCCGCGCTGGGGCCGCTGCTGATGTTCGCATTCCTGTACCGCGTCACCGGCATTCCCTACACCGAACAACAGGCGCTGCGTTCGCGCGGCCAGGACTACGCCGATTACCAGCGCCGCACCAGCGCCTTCTTTCCGTTGCCGCCGCGGCAATGATCCCGCTTCCAGGAGAACCGCCGATGTCCAGCACCTTCGCCACCTCGCCCCCGCCGTCGCTGCCGGCCGAACCGCTGGTCACGCGTATCGCCGAGTCCGGCCTGCTGCCCGATGCGCTGCTGCGCAGCGCGATGCGCAGGCTGTGCACGCAGCGCCTGCGCGAGGAGCGCAGCGGCGGCGCGGATGCGGCGTGGGAGCGCCAGCGCGGTTTCGTCGAAGCGCTGCGCACCAGCGCCATCGCGATCGAGACCGACGCCGCCAACCGCCAGCACTACGAGCTGCCGCCGCGCTTCTTCGAGCTGTGCCTGGGCAAGCGCCTGAAGTACAGCAGTTGCTACTGGGACGCCGACACCGCCGACCTGGACGCGGCGGAAGAACGCATGCTGCAGCTGTACGCCGAGCGCGCGCAGCTGCGCGACCGCCAGCGCATCCTGGAACTGGGCTGCGGCTGGGGCTCGCTGACCCTGTGGATGGCCGAACGCTTCCCCGGCGCGCGCATCACCGCGGTGTCCAACTCGCGGCCGCAGCGCGAGCACATCGAGGCGCAGTGCCGCGCGCGCGGCCTGGACAACGTCAAGGTCGTCACCCACGACGCCAACACGCTCGCCTTGCCGACCGCCAGCTACGATCGCGTGGTCTCGATCGAGATGTTCGAGCACATGCGCAACTACCGCGAGCTGCTGGCGCGGATCGGCCACTGGCTGGTGCCCGGCGGCAAGCTGTTCGTGCACATCTTCTGCCACCGCGACCTGGCCTACCCGTTCGAGGTGCAGGGCGAGGACAACTGGATGGGCCGGCATTTCTTCACCGGCGGGCTGATGCCGGCGGCCGACACCCTGCTGCAGTTCCAGGACGACCTGTCGATCGAACGGCGCTGGCTGCTGTCCGGCGAACACTACGAGAAGACCGCCAACGCCTGGCTGCGCAACCAGGACCGGCACCGCAACGAACTGATGCCGCTGCTGGAAGCCACCTACGGCGCCGACGCCAGGATCTGGTGGCAGCGCTGGCGCATGTTCTGGATGGCCTGCGCGGAACTGTTCGGCTACGACCAGGGCCAGCAATGGGGCGTGGCGCATTACCGGTTCGTCAGGCGCTGAGGGGCCGGGATTCGGGATTGGGGATTCGGGATTGGCAAAAGCAGGGCGCGTGCACTGAAGCGCGACGTGATGCGGATTGGCCCTTGGACCGATCGCATGGTCAAGCAGCTGGAAGTAGGGATCGAATCCCGAATCCCCACTCCCCAATCCCGACCTTCAACTCACACCGCCGCAGTAATCACGATCTCGACCTTCCACTCCGGATTGGCCAGCTTGGCCTGCACGGTGGCGCGGGCCGGGGTGCTGCCCGGGCAGACCCAGGCTTCCCAGACCTTGTTCATTTCGGCGAACTCGGCCAGGTCGGTCATGAAGATTTCCGCGCGCAGGACCTTGCTCTTGTCGCTGGCCGCACGCGCCAGCAGTTCGTCGATCGCCGCCAGCACCTGGCGGGTCTGCCCGGCGATGTCGGCGCTGGTGTCGTCGGCGATCTGCCCGGCCAGGTAGGCCACGCCGTTGTGCACGGTCATTTCCGACATGCGCGGGCCGGTATCGAAACGCTGGATCATGATGGGCTGTCCTGAAGAGGGGAAACGCGGCCATTGTCGCGCGATTGCGCCGCCGCTGCAGGACGCCACAACCGATACGCGGCCAGCAGCAGCCAAGCCAGGATCAGCACGATCGCCAGTTTCTGGGTCAGTCCGCGCGGCGGCGCGCGCCACAGCACGTGCACCCACAGCGCCACGAACGCCGCGACTGCCAGCGCTGGCAAGGCGACGGCGGCGCCGCGCCAGCGCGGTTGCCGACGCAGCCACGCGCTCTGCAACAGCATGGCCGTGGTCACGCACAGGAACGCGGTCTGTGCCGATACCGCGTGCAGCAACGGCGCCAGCAACGGTGCGCGCTGCGGCAGGTAGCTGTCGCCGATCGCCACGCCGCACAGGCCC
The DNA here is from genome assembly GCF_025666195.1 of Xanthomonas sp. CFBP 8443. Taxonomy (NCBI): domain Bacteria; kingdom Pseudomonadati; phylum Pseudomonadota; class Gammaproteobacteria; order Lysobacterales; family Lysobacteraceae; genus Xanthomonas; species Xanthomonas sp. CFBP 8443. Next base: position 1,781,472 of record NZ_CP102592.1, on the reverse strand, counting down.
AGCGCGGCCACCGCGAACAGCAGCGGCGGCGCGGCGCTGCGTGCCGGCGGCGGAGCCTGCGCGTACAGGCCGGCCGCCAAGGCGACGATGCCCGCCGCCAGCAGCACGTAGACCACGCGCAGCAGCAGCCCGCCGGGACCGTGCAGGTACAGGCTCAGCGTCGCCTGCTGCCAGTGCAGGTCGGTGCGCAGCAGTTGCAGCGCCAGCGCGGTACCGAGGAACGACAGGCACAGCACCGTGGCGAGCGCGCCAGCGGCGCGCGGCCAGTGCGGCGGTGCGGGGGCGAGGTCCATGGGCGACGGCATGGGCAGGGCTCCGGGATCGGATCGGGGATGCGACGCGTGCGGCAGGTCCGCGCCGGCACCGTCGGCGCGCACCGACGCGGTACCGACGTGCGATTCCACTATGATGCGCGACGCCGGCGCCGCCGGCACAGCCCCACAGGGCCGGTCGACGCCGTTGCAACAGGCCGCGCCATGTCTGGGCACGTATGGGTAAGGAAGAACGAGTTGATCGTATGCCGACAAGCCAGCACAGGATGACGCGGCCCGATGCGCGCCCAGGCACGGCCGGTCGGAGTGCCGCAGCCGGTGCCCGGGCGAGCGTGCGCGGCGCGAGCCGGCGGGCATGTTGCCGCGGCGCCGCGCACGGCAACATGGTCCGCCGCGGCCGCGCCGACCAGCCTTAGGCGACCCGACATCGCGATGGACCAGCCCCTCCCTGCTTGCAGGCTCGCCCCAGTGGCGGCCCGCACCGCCAGCGCCCCACTGCACAACGCCACCGGCGCCCGTGCGCTGCCGCCCCTCTTCTTCGCTTACGCTGCCCTGCAATGACCGACGCCGCACCTCCCGTTTCCTCCTCCCCGGCCGCTGGCTGGCGCCGTGCGCTGCCGGTGGTGATCAGCCTGGTGATCCTGGCGCTGGCGCTGCGCGCGCTGGCCACCGAGTTCAGCACCCACGGCTACGGCGCGATCCGCCACGCCTTCAACCAGCTCGGCGCCGGCCAGATCGCGCTAACCCTGCTGCTGGGCCTGAGCAGCTACGCCTGCCTGATCGGCTTCGACGCGGTCGGCCTGCACCGCAGCGGACGCAAGCTGCATCCGATGCGGATCGGCGTCACCGCGTTCCTGGCGCATGCGGTCGGCCAGACCCTGGGCTTCGCTGCGCTCACCGGCGGCGCGGTGCGCCTGCGCGGCTACGGCCGGGTCGGGCTGAGCCTGGCCGAGATCGGCCAGGTGGTGCTGATGAGCACGCTCGGCTTCGTGTTCGGCGCGTGGCTGCTGCTGGCGCTTGCCCTGACCCTGGAGCCGGCGTCGGCCGCGCTGGCGCTGCCGCTGGCCGCGCCGGCGGTGCGCGCGATCGGCATCGCGCTGTTGGCCGGCTTCGGCCTGATGCTGCTATTGGCCGGACGCGAGGGCCGCACGCTGCGCTGGCGCACCCACGAACTGTGGCTGCCGGACCGGCGCACCACCCTCGGCGTGACCGCACTGAGCGTGGTCGAACTGGGCCTGGCCAGCGCCGCGTTCTACGTGCTGCTGCCGAACGAATCGGGCATCGAGTTCGTCGGCTTCGTCGGCCTGTACCTGGTCGCGGTGGTGGCCGGGCTGATGTCGACCGTGCCGGCCGGGCTGGGCGTGTTCGAATGGAGCCTGCTCAAGCTGCTGCCCGGCGTGGCCCCGGCGGCGCTGCTGGCGGCGGCGCTGATCTATCGCATCACCTACTACGTGGTGCCGCTGCTGCTGTCGGTGCTGATGGCCGCGGCCTCCGGCCTGCGCCGGCCGCTGGCGGCGAGCGCCGGCGGGGTGCGCGTGGCCTGGGGCACGCTGCGCCCGTGGCTGCCGCAGATCATCGCAATGGCGGTGTTCGCGGTCGGCGCGGCACTGGTCATCGACGGCACCCTGCCGACCCCGAAGCGGCGCCTGGGCATGGCGCCGCTGTCGATCGTGGAGACCTCGCACCTGCTGGCCAGCCTCGGCGGCGTGGTGCTGCTGCTGATCGGCCAGGGCCTGCAGCGGCGCAGCCATGTGGCGTGGATGCTGGCGATCGGCATCTGCGTGCTGCTGCCGTTGCCGGCCTGGCTGCGCGGCGGCCACGCCTCGGTGGCGCTGTCCTCGCTGGTGGTGGCGGCCGGGCTGTGGGGCGCGCGCCGCGAGTTCTACCGCCAGGGCGCGCTGCTCGACGAGGCCTGGTCATGGCCATGGATCCGCAACCTGGGCCTGGTGCTGATCGCGACGGTGTGGCTGCTGTTCTTCGTCTACAGCCATGTCGAATACCAGAACGAGCTGTGGTGGCAGTTCGCCACCTCGGCAAACGCGCCGCGGGCGCTGCGCGCGGTGCTGCTGGTCAGCGTGGCGGTGGTGGTGTTCGGGTTGGCGCGCTTGCTGCACAGCACGCGCTCGCCGCTGCCGGCCGCCGACGCGACGCAGCTGGACGCGCTGGCGCCGGTGCTGGCCGTGGCCACCGACACCCAGGCTTGCCTGGTGCTGACCGGCGACAAGGCGCTGCTGCCGGCCGAGGACGGCCGCGGCTTCGTGATGATGCAGCGCTACGGCGGCTCGCTGGTGGCGATGGGCGATCCGGTGGGGCCGCAGGACGTCGCACGGGCGCTGATCTGGCGCTTCCGCGAGGAAGCCGACCGGCTCGGCCTGCGCCCGGTGTTCTACCAGGTCGGCGAGCAGCACTGGCAGACCTACCTCGACCTGGGCCTGACCCTGGTCAAGCTCGGCGAGGAAGCGATGGTGTCGCTGGAGGGCTTCCACCTGGAGGGCCGCGACCGCGCCGACCTGCGCCAGGCCTGGAACCGCGGCAAGCGCAGCGGACTGAGCTTCCGCATAGTGCCGCTGGAGGAGATCGATGCGCTGATGCCGGCGCTGGCCGAGGTCTCGCAGCAATGGCTGGAGGAAAAGGCCGGCGAGGAGAAGGGCTTCTCGCTCGGCAGCTTCGACCCGGCCTATCTGCGCCGTTTCCCGATCGCGGTGGTCGAGGCCGAAGGCAAGATCGTCGCCTTCGCCAACCTGTGGCAGGCGCCGGCCGGGCACGAGCTGTCGGTGGACCTGATGCGGCACATCGCCGACGCGCCGAAGGGCACGATGGATTTCCTGTTCATCGAGCTGTTCCTGTGGGGCCGCGACCAGGGCTACCAGCGCTTCTCGCTGGGCATGGCGCCGCTGTCGGGCCTGGCCCAGCATCGCCTGGCCGGGCGCTGGAACCGCTTCGGCAACCTGATCGTGCGCCACGGCGAACGCTTCTACGGCTTCACCGGGCTGCGCCGCTTCAAGTCCAAGTTCGCCCCGGTCTGGCGCACCCGCTACCTGGCCGCGCCCGGCGGCATGCACCTGCCGGCGGCGCTGCTGGACGTGACGCGGCTGATTTCGCTGGATCCCAGGAAACCGGAGTGAAGCCGGGACCGGGGACCAGGAACCCGGAAAATCAAACGAAAAAGCTTTGGGGCCTTACCGGGAGACGTTCTTCGGGTCCCCAGTCCCCGGTCCCCGGTCCCGGCTTTCCACCCCGATCCGCTGCAATATCTGCTTGGCCAACTCTGCGTAGTCGCCCTCGAAGTGATGGTCGCCGGGCAGCTTCACCAGCTGCGCGCCGCCGCGCGGCAGGTCCGGGCACAGCGCGTCGTCGTCGTCCTCGCCGTAGATGCACAGGGTCTGCGCGCCCGGCATCTTCGCCACTTCCGGCGCGATCGGCAGGCCGTCGTCGCCGGAGCTGATCCAGTTGGAGACGTGGAATTCATAGTCGGCGGTCTTGCCCAGCGACAGCAGCGCGGTGGCCTGCACCTGCGCGCGCATCGGCGCCGGCAGCTGGTTGTAGGCGGCCGGCAGCACGTCGGCGCCCTGCGAGAAGCCGATCAGCACCACCCGCCCGCGCCGCCACAGGCGGCTGTAGTGGCGGTAGATCCGGTCCAGGTCGGTGGCGAAGCCCTGCGGCGTGCGCTCGCTCCAGAAGTAGCGCAGCGAATCCACGCCGACCACCGGAATGCCGGCCTGCGCCAGCGCGCCGGCGACCTGCTGGTCGAGTCCGGCCCAACCGCCGTCGCCGGACACGAAGATCGCGAACACCTCGCCATTGCCGGCCGCGGCGGTGTCGGCCGCGACCGGGACTTCCACCACCGGCAGCCCGGCCAGGTCGGCCGGCGTCGGCGGCAGGCTGACCCCGGGTTGCGCGCCCAGCGAACGCACCGCCGCGCGCAGCCCGGGCAGCGCATCGCCGCTGGCACTGCGACGGAACTGCCGCGCCTGCGCCACCTTCTGCACGAACGCATCGCTCTGCTGGCTGCAGCGCGTCGCCGGCTTGGCCGCGGCCGCCGCCAGCCACGGCAACGGCAACGTCGCCGGCTGCAGCGCGCGCGCCGGCGCGGTGATGCCGGCGCCGCAGATCTGGTCGTCCAGCACCTGCACCGGGCAGAAGTCCTCGGTGACCATGCCGGCCAGCAACTGCTTGGGCGCCTGCGCCGCGATCGCATAGGCCAGCGCGGCGCCGTCGCCATCGCCGACCAGCAGCGGCAGGTGGTAGGTGGGCATGTGGTAATAGGCCTGCACGTAGCGCGAGAAGTTCTCCACGTCGCCCGCGGAAAAACCGCAGGTGCCGTCGATCTTGGCCAGCACCGCCTGCAGGTGCGCGCTGTCGATCACCGCGACCATCGCGCCGTCGTGGCGCAGCGCCTCGATCTGGCGCGCGCGCGCGGCGGCATCGCGCTTGCCGCCGGCGAACCACAGCACCACGCGCTGCGCGTCGCCCTGCGGCAACAGCACCGGCACCTGTTCGAAGCGGCCGTGGCTGAGCTTTTCCGGGGCGGCGGCCGGCGCTGCAGGCGTCGCTGCGCCAGGCGCCGCCGAGGCGGCCGCCGACGCGAGCAGCCAGGCCAACGCACTTCCCCACATCCATCCGCCACGCATTCGCATCATCCGGCAATCCTGAAAAGGCGTGTAAAGATAAGCCCGAACGGCGGCAGCGCGAAGCGCGGCGCCGGCGCCGGTTCATGCGAGGTACGTGAGCGCACCGCCACGGCTTGGCCGCTGCGGCCGCCGCACCGCGGTGCCGACGCGGATGGCGGCGGCGCGCAGCGGGCGCTCACCCGTCCGGCGCGGCCTCGGGATGGCGTAGCCGCCATGCCGCCAGCGCCTGCCGATAGCGCTCCAGCTCCTCGTTGTACAGGTCGTGCACGCACAGCGGGCAGCCGCTGTTGCAGCAGTCGCCGGGCGCCGGCGGCTCGGGCGGCTGCGGGCGCGGATCGGCCATGGCGGGGTCGGACGCGGGATCGGGCATCACGGTGCGCGGCGGAGGGCACGCCGGAGCGTACGCACAGAGGCAAGTGTCGAGCGCACGGCCACGGCTCAGCCGATCGCCTGGCGCAGGTTGGCGCGAGCGGCCGCGTCGTAGCGCGCATGGAACCAGTCGCTGAGGAAGATGCGCGGCTGCGCCAGCACCGTCTTCAGGAACGCGCGGCGCTTGCGCCGGTACAGCCAGCCCGGCACCACCCCGCGGTACTCCTCGGCGATGGCGGCATCGTAGGCGGCGAACGCGGCGGGATCGGCGCCGAGGATGGCCATGTCGCAATCCAGGAACAGCGCCGCCTCGGCGTCCACCGCATCGGCGGCCAGTTGCCCGTGGCGCGCGGTCAGCTCGATCAGCGCGGTCACGCGCGCCGCGTCCAGCCCGGCATCGGGCAGCCATTGCGCGATCGCCGCCTGTGCCAGGCGCGCCGACTGCGCCTCGTTGTCGCCGCGCCCGGCCTGGTACACCGCGTCGTGGTACAGCACCGCCAGGTAGACCTCGCGCGGCTGCCGCCAGCCCAGCGCGCGCGCGATGTCGGCGTAGTGTCCCAGCACCGCCTGCACATGGCCGAAGTGGTGATAGGCGCGCGGCGGCGTGGCATAGGCCGCTTGCAGCTCCGCCCATTGCGCGTCGGGCAGCGCCAGCGGCGCCGGTTCGCGCATCGGATCGCTCATCGGTTCGCTCCGCCGTCGCCCGCTTCGCAGGCTGGGTCCGCGCGCAGCGGCCAGGTCGCTTCGTGCAGATAGCGCCCCTGCCCCTGCACGCTGCGGATCAGGCTCAGCGTGGCGACCGTCCAGCGCAGTTCCGGCAGCGGCTGCGGCGGCACCTCGCGCTCGTCGTAGGCCAGGGTGAGGTGCGGGACATAGGCCGCATCGGCGCGCGTGGCCAGGCCGTGGCGGCCGAGCTGCCGCTGCAGCGCCTCGCGCAGTTGGCACAGCGCTGCCGGCTCGGCGTCGCCGAGCAGCACCAGCGGCCGCGCACCGGTCCGGTTGCCGAAACTGGCGACCCGGTCGAAACACAGCTCGAACGGCGCCGACGCCAGCGCCTGTCCGGCGCCGTGCGCCTGCTGCAGCAGCCGCGGCGGGATGCCGGCGTATTCGCCGAGATAGTGCACGGTGACATGCAGGCGTTCGGGCGGCAGCGCTCGCCCGCGCAGGCCGTGCGCCGCGCGCAGACGCTCGCCCAGCGCGAACGCGCGCTGCGCGGTCGCCGGGTCCGGCAGCAGCGCGAAGAACAGGCTCTCGCGCGGTGCCGGCGCGGCGAAGCCCAGCGAGAACTGTGCGCCTGCGGGGGAAGCATCGTAGGCCATCGGCATGGTGCGGCGAAAACCGCGAACGCTCGGCAATGGATCGGGCGGCCATGGTAGCAAGCGCGCAGTCGCAGGCGCATAGCGCGAACCCGCGATGCGGCGGTGGCCTGCCCGCAACGCAAGAAGGCCGACCGGACGGATCCGGTCGGCCTTCGCCTGTACTGCACCGGCGCGATACCGCCCGTAAAGGCAGCACCATGCCGAGCCGCTGAAGTCGGCCGGACGCGCGGTCCGGCCGGCGGCTTACGCCGCGTTCTTCATCGCCAGCTTGCGATTGCGCATCACGTCGTGGCAGGCGCGCACTTCCGGCAGCAGGCGGGTGGCCGCATCGCGCGCGGCGACCGGGGTGTCGCTGTCCGCGATGGTCTCGTTGAACGCCTTCACCAGGCGATCCTCGGACTCTTCCAGTTCGGCCACGTAGCCGTACTTGGTGTCGCCCAGCGCGGCGCGCAGCTTGCCGTACATCTGCTGCATGCTGCCGACCATGGTGCCGTGTTCCTCGGGCTTGCCGCCGACCGCCTGCACCACCGCGCTGAGGCTGCTGACGATGTCGGACTTGACCCCGGCGATGCGCAGGAACAGCGCCGACAGCTCCGCGTCGCCGACCTTCTGTGCGGCTTCTTCGTAGAACTGCTTGCCGTCACGGGAAATGGCGATGAGGTCGTTGAGGCTGTGGGTGGTCTTGCTCTGAATGCTCATGGATGGAACTCCTTGCTGCGGTGGGCCGGCGACATCGCGCAACGGGCACGTCGGGTCGTGTTCCCCTGGATGTCGTTCGGCCGCGAATGAAGAGTTTGCCGCGTTGCGTCTTGAGGGCGATGCTGGGCGCGGCGGCATAAAGCGCACGTGAGCCGCAGCCGCATCGTCGTCACGCACCGTTGCCGGCGATGAACAGGTGTTCATCGCTGCACGCAGACAGCTTGGTGATGTTTTCGCCAAGGCAGGGCGCCACTTGGGCGTGAGTGGACGCGAAGCCGGTTATGCACACGGCTGCGCGGGTTTCGTCCACAGCCGCTGTGGATGAATACGCGCGACCGGGCCGCGGTCACGCCGCGCGCCTACCCGGCTTCGAGGCAATGCCTTCAGGCACATCCAGGGCGGCGGCGAAGGTCTATATTGGCGGGGAGGCCCACTGCCGGGTCGCTGCAGAGGTGCGCCATGTTCGGTTGGACCGCATTCGCCCTGGTCGCCGCAACGGCGATCGCACCACCGCCGCCGTCACCGCCCTCGCCCGAGCAACTGCTGCAGATCCCGCCTGCCCTGCACGCCTTGGTGCAACAGCGCGTGGATCCCCGCGCCTCGCGCGAACACCGCCTCGAGCAGCTGGTGCAACTGGCGTTCGACGCCGATGGGCTGAACCTGCAATACGACGCCAAGGCCACCCACAGCGTCGCCGAGAGCTACGCCACCCGCCGCGTCAACTGCCTGGCCTTCACCCTGCTGTTCGTGGCGCTGGCGCGCGACGCCGGGGTCGAGGCGCAGGTGCAGGAAGTGGGCCGCGTGCTGAGCTGGTACGAGGACGGCGACGCGCTGTACAACGCCGGCCACGTCAACGTGGGCGTGCGCATCGACGGACGCCGGGTCAGCATCGACCTGGACCGCAGCGTGCTGATGGAACGGCGCGGGCCGCAGCCGATTTCAGACCGCCGCGCACTGGCCCACTACTACAACAACCGCGGCGCCGAGCTGATGGCCGACGGCGCGCTGCCTGCCGCGCAGCAGCATCTGGCGATGGCGCTGCAGATGGACCGCGACTTCGCCGCGGCCTGGAACAACCTCGGCGTGCTGGCGCTGCGCCAGGGCGACACGCAGGGCGCCGCGGCCGACTACGCCACCGCGCTGTCGATCGATCCCGGGCATGTCTCTACCCTCTCCAACGCCGCCAGCCTGTACCGGCGCCTGGGCGACAGCCGCCGCGAGGCGGCGATGCTGGAGCGGCTGCAGCGCGTGCAGCTGACCGATCCGTTTCACCAGTACCTGCTCGGCAACGAGGCCGAACGGCGCCAGGATTATCCCGCCGCCATCGGCTACTACCGGCATGCGCTGCGCCTGTACGACAGCGCGCACCTGCTGTACTTCGCGCTGGCCCGCGCCTACCTGCTCAACGGCGATCCGCGCCGCGCCAACTGGGCGATGCAACAGGCCCTGGAGCACGCGGACAAGACCGCGCAGCCGCGCTACCAGTCCAAGCTGGATGCGTTGCGGCGGCTGTCGCACAACGCGCAGGCGCGGCGCTGAGCAAACCGGCGCGTCGCTCGGCGCAGAACATGTGCCGCCAGTTCGCATGCAGGCGCCACGCGCACCGCAGCGCGCGCTGCCCATGGCCGTCGATGCGCGCTAGCTGGCGGTCGCCAAACGCGCGCGGCGCGCGTCGTGGCGCGCCCACAGGTACACCAGCAGCCCGCCCAGCGCCGCCGCCGCGCCGACGTAGCCGGTCGAGGTCCAGCCCAGCCCGGCGCTGATCGCGATCCCGCCCATCCACGGGCCCAGCGCGTTGGCCAGGTTGAACGCGGCATGGTTGGAGGCCGCGGCCAGGGTCTGCGCCTCGCTGGCCACGTCCATCAGCCGGGTCTGCAGCACCGGCGCCAGCGCGCCCATGGTGCCGACCGCGACCACCGCCGGCAGCACCGCCCACGGCGACTGCGCGGCCAGCGGCCAGGCCAGCAGCACCGCCATCGACCACAGCAACACCAGCGGCACCGCACGGAACTGCAGGCGGTCGAACAGCCAACCGCCGGCGAGGTTGCCGAGCAGGCCGCCGAAGCCGAACGCGCCCATCGCGAACGGAATCCAGCGTTCGGAGACGCCGGTGACCTGGGTCAGGGTCGGCGCCAGATAGCTGAACACGCAGAACATGCCGGCGAAGCCGACCGAGCCGATGCCCAGCGCCAACCACACCTGTGGACGGTTGAACGCGCGCAGTTCGCGCAACGGCCGCTGCCGCGGCTCGTCCGGATCGGCCGGCAGCAGGCGCATGACCAGCACCACGGTCAGCACTGCGATCGCCGCGACCAGCGCATAGGCATAGCGCCATTGCGCCACCTGCCCGAGCCAGGTCGCCAGCGGATTGCCGATCAGCACCGCCAGGTTCAGCCCGAGCAGCACCCGGCTCACCGCCGCGCCGCGTTGGTCGGCAGGGCTGATCGACGCGGCGACCAGCGTGGCCACGCCGAAATAGGCGCCGTGCGGCAGGCCGGCGATGAAGCGCACCAGCAGCATGCTGTGGTAATCCGGGGCCAGCGCGCTGGCCAGGTTGCCGACCGCGTAGAAGCCCATCAGCGCCAGCAGCAGCGTGCGTCGCGGCCAGCGCGCGCCGACGATCGCCAGCAGCGGCGCGCCGACCACCACGCCCAGCGCATAGGCGCTGATCAGGTGCCCGACCTGCGGCTCGTCGATCGCCAGCCCGCGCGCGATGTACGGCATCAGGCCCATCGTGGAGAACTCGCTGGTGCCGATCGCGAAGCCGCCCATCGCCAGCGCGAACAGGATCAGCACGTAGCCGCGGCGCGACAGCGGCGCCGGGGAAGTGGCGGGAGTGGACATGCCCGAAGCCTGATCGAAGAGGGCCGCCCATTATTGTGCATCGCAGCACGCGATTGAACCCACGCCCGCGCAACACCGCGTTGCAGCGCTTTCCAGGCGGCCTCAACACGGCGACGGCCTCGCCGGCCAGACCTCTGCCGGTAACGCACTGTCCTACCGCGCCCGTGCGCAATCGGCCGCAGCCGTCCCCATCTGATCGAGGGCACGCCTGCGCCGCCGGCGCTGCGTCGCCCTTGCCTCCCCCAATTTCTACGAGAACACCTGCCGATGACCGCTACCGCTTCCCCGCTGTTCACGCCGCTGCGCCTGGGCGCGATCGAACTGGCCAACCGTATCGTGATGGCGCCGCTGACCCGCAACCGCGCCGAAGGCGACGGCCGCATCCCCTCGCCGCTGGCCATCGCGTACTACGGGCAACGCGCCGAGGCCGGGCTGATCGTTGCCGAGGCCACCCAGATCAGCCCGATGGGCCAGGGCTACCTGGACACGCCCGGCATCTACAGCGACGCACAGGTCGCCGCGTGGCAGCCGATCACCGCCGAGGTGCACCGCCGCGGCGGCAGGATCGTGCTGCAGCTATGGCATGTCGGCCGTATCTCCCACGTCAGCCTGCTGCCGGACGGCGCTGCGCCGGTGGCGCCGAGCGCGCTGCGCGCCGAGGCCAAGACCTACACCGCCGAGGGCTTCAGCGACGTCTCCGCACCGCGCGCATTGCGCCTGGACGAGATTCCCGGCCTGATCGCGGACTACCGCCACGCCGCACGCAACGCCATCGCCGCCGGCTTCGACGGCGTCGAGGTGCACGCCGCGAACGGCTACCTGATCGACCAGTTCCTGCGCGACGGCAGCAACCATCGCGACGACGCCTACGGCGGCAGCATCGAGAACCGCACCCGCTTGCTGTTCGAGGTGGTGCAGGCGGTGGCGCAGGAGATCGGCGCCGAGCGCACCGGCGTGCGCCTGTCGCCGGTGACCCCGGTCAACGATGCGCGCGACAGCGACCCGCAGCCGCTGTTCGAACGCGCGGTCGAGCGCCTGGATGCGCTGGGCCTGGCCTTCGTGCACGTGATCGAGGGCACCACCGGCGGCCCGCGCGACGGCATCGCCTTCGACTACGCCGCGCTGCGCGGCAAGTTCCGCGGTCCGTGGCTGGTCAACAACGGCTACGACAAGACCCTGGCCGAGCAGACCGTCGCCTCCGGCCGCGCCGACGCGGTGGCGTTCGGACGCCCGTTCATCGCCAACCCGGACCTGGTGGAACGGCTGCGCCGCGACGCGCCGCTCAACGCGGTGGATGCGGACACGCTCTACGGCGGCGGCGCCAAGGGCTACATCGACTACCCGACGCTGGACTGAGCCGGGCGGGCGTGCGGCGGCGGCGCGAATCGCGTGCCGCCGCCGTCGCCGGTCAGGGCGTCGCCGCCTGCGGCGGTGCGCCCGCGGCCAGATGCGCCTGCAGGAAACCGGCCACACCGCTCCACAGCGCGGCACGGTGATCGACATCGGCAAAGCCGTGGCCCTCGCCGGCGAAGCTCAGCCCCACCGGCGGATTGCCGGCCATGTCCAGCATCCGCAGCATGCGCCGGGTGTGCTCGTAGTCCACGCGCCGGTCTTCCAGTCCGTGCGCCAGCATCACCGGCACCTTGATCGCGTCGTAGCGGTACAGCGGCGAGGTGCTGACCATCCGTTCCTGTTGCGTGTTCGGGTCGCCGAGCCAGCGTTCCAGTTCGGCGCGGCCTTTCGCATGGCTGCCCGCATCGCTGGCGGTATAGATCAGGATCCGGTCGGCGACCCCGGCGATCGACACCGCGCAGCGGAAGCGATCGGGCCAGCGCATCGCCATCACCAGCGCCGAATAGCCGCCGTAGCTGGCGCCGAGCACGCACATGCGCTGCGCATCCAGCGGATAGCGCGCCAGCGCCTGTTCGATCGCCGCGTCGATGTCGTCCTCGATCAGCGTGCCGAACCCGTCGCGCCCGGCTTCGCGGAACGCGCGGCCGTAACCGTCGGAGCCGCGGAAATTGACCCGCAGCACCGCGTAGCCGAGCGAGGCCAGGAACTGCGTGTCCGGATCGAAGCCCAGCGCGTCGGCCACGCCGATCGGGCCGCCATGCGGGAACACCACCAGCGGCTTGCGCCCGCCGCCGGGCGGCAGGGTCAGGAACGCGTCCAGCGCCAGCCCATCGCGACCCTTGAACTTGATCACCTCGCTGGGCGCGAACGCCGTGCGCTGCAACCACGGCATGTCCTCGCCGATCGACACCGCGGCGCGCTTGTCCAGATCCAGGTGAAACAGCTGCGGCGGGCGGTCGGCGGCATCGGCCCACAGGATCATCTGCCGTCCGTCCACATTGCGCGCGGCGATCTGCACGTTGCGCCCGGGCAGCGCGGCGCTCAACGCGCGGTTGAGGCGTTCGTCGGCGCTCTCGAAATAGTGGCTGACCAGGCGCCCGCTCTCGTAGTAGGTCACCCCGATCGGCGCGCGCCGCGGGCCCTGGATCAGGTCGACGACGTCGACCCCGGGCTGGCTGAACAGCGTGCGCACGATCTTGCGCGCGGCGACGTCGTAGGCCACCAGATCGCGCTGGCCGCGCCCCTCGTCGGTCACCGCGTAGATCTCGCCCGCATCGAAGGACAGACCCACCGGCTCGAAATCGCGCAGATCGCTGAGCGTCATCACGTCGCGGTAGGTCGCGCCCATGCCGTCGCGGTACATCAGCACGTAGTCGTCGTCGCGCCGCACCACCGCCAGGCGCAGCCGCCCGTTGCCGTCGGTCAGCCAGCCCACGTCGCGCTCCAGGCCGATGTTCAACCGCTCCTGGTAGCGCGGCCGCCAGCGGTCGATCGCCGCCTGGCTGGACACGTCCATCAGCTGCACCGCGGTGTCGCCGTTGCGCAGCGTGGTGGCATACAGCACCGTGTCCGGCGTCTGCGGCAAGGCGGCCACGATGTAGCCGCCGTTGGGCAGGTTCAGCGGCATCCACTTGCGCGTGCCGTCGGCGGCGGTGTCCACGCGCATGCCGCGCACCACGTCCGGGCCGTTCGGCACGCGCACGCTGAACAGCAGCGTGTCGTTGCCGGCCCACAGCAGCTGCTTGATCGGCTCGACGCTGGTGGCCAGCAGGCGCTGCTCGTTGCTGGGCAGATCCAGCAGTTCGATCCGCCATTCGTCCTTGCGCTCGTGCAGCTGCAGCGCCAGCAGGTCGCCGCGCGGATTCAGGCGCAGCGCATTGACCAGACTGTCGCGGAACAGCGTGGCCGGCGCGATCGGCAACGCGCTCGCCGCCGGCGGTGCGCGCAATGCCACCTTGGCGGCCGGCGTGGCGCCCGGATGCTGCGCCAGCGCCTTGCGGTAGAACTGCGGGAACGGATCGGGATAGTGCCCCGAATAGGCCAGTTCGTAGCCGGACCACAGCGCCGGGTGGGTCTGCTGCAGCCAGTCCATCGCCGCCAGCGACCGGTTGACCATGCCCATGTCGGCACGGAACAAGGACGTGGGACGGAACAGCAGGTCGCCCGGATAGGTGATGCGCCCGGCCTGGATGCGGAAACGGAACTCGTCGCTGTCGCGCAGGTTGTAGGCGAACTGCGGTACCAGCACCACCTTGCGCCAGGCGTAGTCGCCGACCGGGGCGATGTACAGCCGGTAGCTGATGCCCGGTTTGAGCCTGGACATGGTGCCGGCGCCGAACAGCTTGCCGTCCTTGTTCAACTCCACGCCTTGGAGGTCGATAGCGGTGTCCACCGCGACCAGCACCAGGCCCTCGTCCGCCGCCAGCTGCGGGGTCTGCCCGGGTTTGACTTCCTGCATTCGCGCCCACGCCGGCAGCGCCAGCAGGCACAGCAGCAACAGCCCTGCCAAGCGGCGCCCCACGCGACCGCCGGCCGCGACAACCTGCTTGTCCATGCGTCCCCCCTGCTCCCTGGTTGGGCGGCGCCCCCCGGCGCCCGTCCGCATCATAGCCGCGGCCAGGGCGGTCCGCAGGCCGGCCCGCGCCAGGACCTAAAGGGTCAGCCGCTCGCCGAGAAAATCGATGAACACACGCAGTTTCGGCAGCATGTGCCTGCCCGATGGCCACAGCAGGTGGAAGGTGCCGATGGAATTGACGTGTTCGTCGAGCACCGTGCGCAAGCTGCCGGCCTCCAGTTCCGCGCGCACCGAGTGCTCGGGCAGGAAGGCGACGCCGCAGCCGCGCAGCGCCAGGCTCAGCCGCGTTTCGATGTTGTTGCAGACCATCGATACCGGCAGTTGCAGGCCGGCCGCCGCCGCACCCAGCGGCCACGCTTCCAGGCGCCCGCTGCTGCGGAACCGGTAGTGCAGGCACTGGTGCGCGGCCAGGTCAGCCGGAAGCTGCGGCGTTCCGTGGCGCTGCAGGTAGTCCGGCGAGGCGACCAGGCAACGCCGGAAGCTGCCCAGCCGCCGCGAAGCCAGCCGCGAATCGTCCGGCTCGGCGACACGCAGCACCGCATCGAAGCCTTCCTCGATCACGTCCACCAGGCGATCGTCGAAATCCAGGTCGAGCTGGATCTGCGGATAGGCGCACATGAACCCGGCCAGCGTCGGCAGCAGCACGTTGTTGTTCATCGGCAGGCTGATCCGCAGCCGCCCTTTCGGCGTCCCGGCCAGGCTGCTCAGTTCGCCGCGCGCCGCCTCGGCCTCGGCCAGGATGCGCCGGCAGCGCACCAGGAACAGCTGGCCCTCGGCGGTCAGAGTCAGGCTGCGGGTGCTGCGATGGAACAGGCGCGCGCCCAGCGACTGCTCCAGCCGCGCGACGCTCTTGGCCATCGCCGACGCGGACACGCCCAGCGCCCGCCCGGCTTCGGCGAAACCGCCGCTCTCCACCACCTGTACGAAGCCTCGCAGGCTGCCCAGACTGTCCATCGCACCGCCACCATTGCGGACATTCATGTCCTCACAGCCAGGAACTCTACCCGTCTTTTTCCGCAATCGGCATGCGCCCATGCTGCACCTCCCTCCTCCACGAGTTGCGCCGATGTCCATGTCCTCCGCCGTCGCCACCCCTGCCCCGGCCCAAGCGCCAGCGCTTTCGCCGCAACACGCCGCGCCGCTGGATGCCGCGATCGATGCCGCGCTGCGCCAGCAGCGGCTGGTCGGTGCCGTGGTGCTGGTCGCCCACCGCGGCAGCTGCGTCTACCGCCGCGCCGCCGGCTGGGCCGACCGCGAGGCGCAGCGGCCGATGCGCGAGGACACCACGTTCCGGCTGGCCTCGGTCAGCAAGCTGGTCGTGGCGACGGCCGCGCTGGTCCTGGTCGCGCAGGGCCGGCTGACGCTGGATGCGCCGATCGCGCGCTGGCTGCCGTGGTTCCGTCCCGCATTGGCCGATGGCCGGGTGCCGGACATCAGCCTGCGCCAGTTGCTCAGCCACAGCGCCGGGCTCGGCTACCGCTTCCTCGAACCGGCGCACGGCGCGCATGCGCGTGCCGGCGTCTCCGATGGCATGGACAACAGCGGCCTGAGCCTGGAAGACAACCTGCGCCGCCTCGCCGAGGTGCCGCTGCAGTACCCGCCCGGCACCGGCTGGGGCTATTCGCTGTCGATCGACGTCGCCGGCGCGGTGCTGCAGGCGGCCAGCGGCCAGTCCTTGCCGGCGCTGGTGCGCGAGCTGGTCACCGCGCCGCTGGACATGCACGCCACCGCCTTCCATGCCGAGGACGCGGCCAGCCTGGCCGTGCCCTACGTCAACGGCGATCCGGCGCCGCATCGGCTGGGCGAAGGCGAAATCGTCGCGCCGTTCGCGGACGGCGCCGGCATCGTGTTCCATGCCTCGCGCGCGCTGGACCGCGACGCGTTCGCCTCCGCCGGCGCCGGCATGGTCGGCACCGCCGACGACGTGCTGCGCCTGCTGGAGACGCTGCGCGGCGGCGGCGCGCCGCTGCTGCCGGCCGCGCTGGTGGCCGAGATGGGTCGCGCCCAGGCCGGCGACTTCGGCCCAGCGGATGGGCCCGGCTGGGGCTACGGCCTGGGCTTCGCGGTGCTGCGCGATCCCGCGCCGACCGCGACCCCGGAAGCGCCCGGCAGCTGGCGCTGGGGCGGCGCCTACGGACACGCCTGGTTCGTCGATCCGGCGCGGCAGCTGAGCGTGGTGGCGCTGACCAACACCCTGTACGAAGGCATGTCCGGTGCGTTCGTGGTCGAGCTGCGCGACGCGGTCTACGCCAGCCTGCGCGGGGTGTCGGCATGAGCGGCGACTGCCTCGCGCCGTGCCCGGCCGCGCCCGCTGCGACCGCGCCGCCGGCAACGCGGCGCCTGCCGTGGAGCGGCCTGCTCGCACTGGCCTGCGCCGGCTTCGTCACCATCCTCACCGAAGCGCTGCCGGCCGGCCTGCTGCCGCAGATGGCGGCGGGGCTGGGCGTCGGCGAGGCCTGGGTCGGCCAACTGGTCACCGTCTACGCGCTGGGCTCGCTGCTGGCGGCGATCCCGCTCACCGCCGCCACCCGGCGCTACCGCCGGCGCCCGTTGCTGCTGCTCGCCATCGCCGGCTTCGTGATGGCCAACACGGTCACCGCGGTGTCCGCCAGCTATCCGTTGATCCTGGCCGCGCGCCTGCTCGCCGGAGTCAGCGCCGGGCTGCTGTGGGCGCTGCTGGCCGGCTACGCGAGCCGCATGGTAGCGCCGGCGCAGCAGGGCCGCGCGATCGCGGTGGCGATGGTCGGCACGCCGCTGGCGCTGGCGCTGGGCGTGCCGGCCGGCACCTTGCTCGGGCAGCAGTGGGGCTGGCGCTGGACGTTCGGCGCGATGTCGCTGCTGGGTTTCGGCCTGCTCGGCTGGGCCCGCGCCGCGCTGCCCGACTTCGCCGGCCAGGCAGCGACCGCCGCGCTGCCGCTGCGCCGCGTGCTGGGCCTGCGCGGCATCGCCCAGGTGCTGGCGGTGATGCTGCTGTTCGTGCTCGCGCACAACCTGCTCTACACCTATGTGGCGCCGCTGCTGGCGCTGTCGACCGCGGCGGCCGCGCTGGACCGCTACCTGCTGCTGTTCGGCGTCGCCTCGCTGCTGGGCATCGTCGCGGTGGGCGTGTGGATCGATCGCTGGATGCGGCCGCTGCTGCTGGCCAGCATCGGCCTGTTCGCGCTCGCCGTGCTGGCGATGGCGCTGTGGCCGCGTTCGCCGGCGCTGCTGGCCGCGGCGCTGGCGGTCTGGGGCGTGACGTTCGGCGGCTGCGCCACGCTGTTCCAGACCGCGATCGCGCGCCGTGCCGGCGACGCCGCCGATCTGGCGCAGTCGATGGTGGTCACCGGCTGGAACCTGGCGATCGCCGGCGCCGGCGTGCTCGGCGGCATGGTGCTGCAAGGTTCCGGCGCCGCCGCGCTGCCGTGGGCGGCGCTGGCGCTGCTGGTGCTGGCATGGGCGTTCGCGCAGCGCCGGCACGGCTGGGCGAACGCCGGCGCTTGAGCAGGGCCGGCACGGCCGACGCGCGTGCTGTCCGTGGCGTCGGCGATCGCTGGCGCCACGGGCCGTCGCCGGTCCACGGCCGCGACGCCCGCGGCCATGCGCGACGACCGTCGTGCGGCGCGCCGCTGCACGCAGCGCGCGACGATCTCGGCGCGCGCCTTTGTACCGCGACTCAAGCCTTGCGCAGGAAGCAGGTCTTCAGCACCAGGCCCTTGATCTTGTCCGAATGGCCTTCGATGTGTTCGGCATCGTCCTCGACCAGACGGATGCCGCGGATCACCGTGCCCTGCTTGAGCGGGATCGACGAGCCCTTGACCTTCAGGTCCTTGATCACCACCACCGTGTCGCCGGCCTGCAGCACGTTGCCGTTGCTGTCGCGTACCACCGTCGCCGTGGCGGCAGCGCTGTCGGCTGCAGTCGGCCACTCGTGACCGCAGTCGGCGCAGATCCACATCGCTCCGTCGACATAGGTGTTCTGCAGGGTGCATTGCGGACAGGCGGGTGCGGCAGGCATGGCATTCCTTGATACGGCGACGACGGCAGGACGGCTATTGTAGCCGCCCGCTCCGCGCCGCCTCGCGCTGCCGCGGCCCAGGCCGCCTCTGCGCAGGAATGCCCATGTCCGCCGCTTCCGGATCCCGCCTTGCGATCTACGCCGCGCTCGCCGGCAATCTCGCCATCGCCATCGCCAAGTTCGTCGCCGCCGCGCTGTCCGGCAGCTCGGCGATGCTCAGCGAGGGCGTGCACTCGCTGGTGGACACGGTCAACGAACTGTTGCTGCTGTACGGCCTGCGCCGCGCCGCGCGGCCGGCCGATGCCACGCATCCGTTCGGCTATGGGCGCGAACTGTATTTCTGGAGTTTCATCGTCGCCCTGCTGGTGTTCGCGCTCGGCGCCGGGGTCTCGCTGTACGAAGGCATCGCCCATCTGCGCAATCCGGAACCGGCCGGCAGCCACACGCTCAACTACGTGGTGCTGGGCCTGTCGATGCTGTTCGAAGGCGGCTCGTGGTGGGTGTCGCTGCGCGAGTTCCGCGCACGCAAGGGCGCCATGGGCTACGTGCGGGCGTTCCGCGAGAGCAAGGACCCGAGCCTGTTCACCGTGCTGCTGGAGGACAGCGCCGCGCTGATCGGCCTGCTGATCGCGATGCTCGGCCTGCTGGCCGCGCAATGGCTGCAGATGCCGGAGCTGGACGGCGTGGCCTCCATCGGCATCGCCGCGGTGCTCGCATGCTCGGCCTTCCTGCTGGCGCGCGAGAGCAAGGGCCTGCTGATCGGCGAGCCGGCGGCGCGCCCGTTGAGCGACGCATTGCGCCGCATCGCCGGCGCCGATCCGGACGTGCGTGCGGTCAACGGCGTGCTGAGCGTGCAGATGGGGCCGGAGCAGGTGGTCGCCGCGCTCAGCGCCGAGTTCGAGGACCAGCGCAGCACCGCGCAGATCGAAGCCTGCATCGAGCGCATCGAACGCGCCGCGCGCGCCGAGCATCCGGAACTGCAGGCGCTGTTCGTCAAACCGCAGACGCCTGCGGCCTGGCAGGCGCGGCGCAGCGCCCTGCGCGCGCCGCCCGCCTGAACGCGCGACCGGCGCGCCGACTTGCGATCCGCCGCCGCTTTTCGTTAGGGTATCCGGGTAGCACCTCTCATCGCGCTGTGACTGTGCCGGCGTATCCCACTTCTTCCCAATGAATGAGGTTTCCCATGGAGATCGCCAATGGTCTTGTCGCCACCATCCACTACACCCTGACCGACGATGCGGGCGAGGTGATCGACCAGTCCGCGCCGGACAATCCGCTGAGCTATCTGCACGGCGCCGGCAACATCGTGCCCGGGCTGGAAAAGGCGCTGACCGGCAAGCGTCCCGGCGAGCGCGTGCAGGTCGACGTGATCCCGGCCGAAGGCTACGGCCCGCGCCACGAGCAGTTGAAGCAGCAGGTGCCGCGCAGCTCGTTCCCGGATGCCGAGGGCCTGGAGCCCGGCATGCAGTTCCAGGCGCAGACCGACCAGGGTCCGCTGCTGGTCACGGTCGCCGAGGTCGGCCCGGAACTGGTGACCATCGACGGCAACCATCCGCTGGCCGGGCAGGTGCTGCATTTCGCGGTGGAAGTGGCCGGCGTGCGCGAGGCCACCGAGCAGGAAAAGAACCAGGGCCACGCCGGCGCGGCGCTGTAACCGCCCGCAGCGAGCGCTGGATCCGTACGAGGCCCGCCATCGCGGGCCTCGTGCATTTGCGGCACCGTGCCGCCGCCGGCACGGTGACCGGCTTGCGCCGCGCTGCGGCTTGCCGCACAGTGCGCGGCCCCCTGCCCGGCCCGCAGCGCGATGAGACTCGGCATCGATTTCGGCACCAGCAACTCCGCCGCCGCCGCGGTCGTGGACGGCCGCGTGGTGCCGATCGGCTTCGGCGACCAGCACCAGTTCCGCACCACGGTGTACTTCCCTGAGGTGATGCGCGATCCGTCCGATTTCGAGCTGACCCCGGCGCTGGAACGGCAGGTGGACGAACTGATCGAAGCCGGCCGCCGCGATGCGACCGCCGCCGGGCGCGAACGCAGCCGCGACGAACTGCGCCGCGACGCGATCCGCGTGGTGCGCCGGCAATGGATGGAAGCGCAGATGCGCGAGCCGCGCAGTTCCGCGGCGCTGCTGCAGAACGCGGTGTACGGCGACGCGGCGCTGGACGCGTATTTCGTCGAAGGCGAAGGCAGCCTGGTGCAGAGCCCGAAATCGATGCTCGGCTACAACCTGCATCCGCGCGCCAGGCAGACCATCACCGGCATCGCCACGCACATCCTCGAACACATCCGCCTGACCGCCTCGCAGCAACTCGGACTGCAGGTGCGCAGCGCGCTGCTCGGGCGTCCGGTGCAGTTCCGCAGCTCGATCGGCGAAGCCGGCAACGCGCAGGCGCTGGAAATCCTGCACAGCGCCGCGCTCGCCGCCGGCTTCGACGACATCGCGTTCCTGGAAGAACCCGCCGCCGCGGCGATGCACTACCACGCCGGCAGCGGCGAGCGCCACGACGCGGTGGTGGTGGACATCGGTGGTGGCACCACCGACATCGCCCATGCCAGCGTCGGCGGCGACGGCGCGCCGGACGTGCACCGCGCCTGGGGCATCGCCCGCGGCGGCACCGACATCGACCTGGCGCTGAGCCTGGCCAGCTACATGCCGCTGTTCGGCCGCGGCATCACCCGCGTGCCGACGCACCACTACGTGGAAGCGGCGATGGTGCAGGACACCACCCGCCAGCGCGATTTCCGCCAGCACCGCTACGACGAGGTGCCGCGTCCCTACGACACCCGGCTGCAAGCGCTGCAGGACACCGGCAACACCGCGCGCCTGTACCGCGCGGTGGAACGCAGCAAGATCCGCCTCAGCGACAGCGCGCAGCACGACGAGGCGCTGGACTACATCGAAACCGGGCTGCAGGTGCGGATCCGCGCAGACGAACTGGCCCATGCCGCGCGCAGCTATCTGGACGCGCTGGGCGAACTGCTCGCGCAGGTCCGCAGCGACATCGGCCGCGATCCGGCGGCGGTGTTCCTGACCGGCGGCATGTCGCGCGCCGGCTACATCCAGCAGGTGGTCGCCGCCGCGTTCCCGCAGGCGCGCCTGGTGCATGGCGACCCCTCGTTCGGCGTGGTCCAGGGCCTGGCCCTGGCTGCCGCGCAGCCCTGAGCGCAGCGGACCGCACGCAGCGCTGCGCGGCCTGGCGCTTCGCACGCGCGGCGGGACTCTCGCATTGCGCCGGCGCCGCAGCGGATGCCGCAGCACCGCCGCGGCGGCGATCGCGGCGCGCCGCGGCCAGCGTGCACGCAATCGCTAGCGCAGGTTCCGTTCATACGCAAGGGGCGCGACTGGCGTAATATGCGCGGTCACGCTTCAGCGTCACGTTCCTACACGCGTCTCGTCCGGCCGTTTCTGTCGCCCGACTCGCCCCTCTTCTCGCGCCAGCCTCCGTCCCGCTTTCGGGCCGGACCCATCGGGAGCGCCTGTGTCCGGCTACGCCACCCAGATTCAAACGCTCAACCTGGGCGGCCAGGACTATCGCATCCGTTCGCTGCTCGATATCCAACAGTTCTCCGATCCCGACGCGCTGGCCGAAGACGCCGGCATCTCTTCGGCGCAATGGAGCCTGTTCGGCAACGTTTGGCCGGCCGGCCGCCTGCTCGCCGAAGCGATGGCGCTGTACGACGTCGCCGGCAAGCGCGTGCTGGAGATCGGTTGCGGCCTCGGCCTGGCCAGCCTGGTGCTGCGCCGCCGCGGCGCCGACATCGTCGCCAGCGACCGCCACCCGCTGACCGAGGTATTCCTTGCCTACAACGCCGCACTCAACGACATGCCCGCCGTGCCGTACCGCCGTCTCGACTGGGACCAGCCCAATCCCGACCTCGGCCGTTTCGACGTGATCATCGGCAGCGACGTGCTGTACGAACACCAGCATCCGACGTTGCTCGCCGACCTGCTGGCGCGGCACGCCACGGCCAGCGCGGAAGTGCTGATCGCCGATCCGGGCCGCGGCAACAGCGCGGCGCTGACCCGCGCGCTGGCCACGCAGGGCTACGCGCTCAGCGAACAGCGCGAAATGCCGCTGGGTCCGGACGATCTGCCGCCCTACCGCGGCCGCGTGCTGCGTTTTCGGCGCGACGTCGCGCCCACCGGTGACGCCACTTGAGCGCGCACCAGCCGACGCCCCGCGCCGCAGCCGAAAAATCCGTCGCCTGCGATCGCTGCGACGCGATCTGCTGCCGCCTGACCGTGCTGCTGATGCCCGGCGACAACGTCCCCGAGCACTACACCGAGCACACCGCCGAAGGCCTGCACGTGATGGCGCGCGACGAAGACGGCTGGTGCGTGGCGGTGGACAACAAGCGCATGTGCTGTTCGATCTACGAACAGCGCCCGGCAATCTGCCGCAAGTTCACGATGGCCGGCCCGTATTGCCGCGACATCCGCCGCATCCACAACGACCAGTTGGCGCGCGGCATTCCCCTGACGATGTACTGATTCCAGGAGATCCACCATGGCACGTCCCACCAGCAAGACCCCACCCCCGACCGCCAAGACCGCACGCAGCGGCGCCGGCGACAAGGCGCAGAAAGGCCTCAGCCGCGAGCGTATCGAGGCCGACATGGCCGCGTTCCGCAAGGCCGGCGGCCGCGTCGAAGTGCTCGGCACCACCCGCGTGCTGAAGAAAGTCGACGAAGCCGAAGCCGGCTGAGCAGGCGCGCTGCGGCAACGCCGCAGCCGATGTCGGCGCCGTCTTCACGGCGCCGGCCGATAATCGGGCCTCACCCCACCCTAGCGGTAGACGCACGGCATGCTCCTGCGATCCCTCTCCGCTGAACTGGGCCAGCTGGCCTGCGGCAACTGCCGCGATGGCGAACCGCTCGACTTCGGCATCCGCATGGCGTTCCAGCCGATCGTCGATGCGCACACCCGTACGATCTACGCCTACGAGGCGCTGGTGCGCGGCGAGGACGGCAGCAGCGCGGCCACGGTGCTGGCACGGGTGCGGCCGCAGCAGCTGTACCGCTTCGACCAGACCTGCCGGGTGCAGGCCATCGCCACCGCCGCGCGGCTGGGCCTGCGCACCCGCCTGTCGATCAACTTCATTCCCAATGCGGTCTACGAACCGGCGACCTGCATCCGCCTGACCCTGGCCGCGGCCGAGCACTACGGCGTGCCGACCGGCGACCTGATCTTCGAGATGAGCGAGTCCGAGCGCATCCGCGACCTGCCCAAGGTGGTGCGGATCCTGCGCGACTACGCGCAGCGCGGATTCCTGACCGCGATCGACGACTTCGGCGCCGGCCACTCCGGACTCACCCTGCTCGCCGAGTTCCAGCCGCACCTGCTCAAGCTGGACATGGCGCTGATCCGCGGCATCGACGCCAGCGCGCCGCGCCGGCACATCGTCGCCAGCATCGTCGGCCTGGCCGCGGCACTGGGCTGCAGGGTGCTCGCCGAAGGCGTTGAGACGCCTGCCGAATACCGCGCGCTGCGTGCCCTGGGCATCGACCTGTACCAAGGCTTCCTGTTCGCGATGCCGGCGCTGGAAGCGCTGCCGCAGATCTCCGCCGAACGTTGGGACACGCTGGAACAGGAGGCCTGCTGAGTCAGGCGCTGCACGGCGCCGCCGACGCGCTGGCGCCGCTGCGGTAGCGAGGCATCGGCTTCGCCGCACCAGCGCACTTGCCCGACACGGCGACGATTGCGACCATCGCGCCTCCCCCGCCACGCCGAAACCGCCGATGTCCTCGTTCCACGCCATGCTGCCGCCCTGGGTCCATCGCTGGCTCGACCTGATCGTGCCGAGCGCGCAGGTCGCGCTGATCGTGATCGCCGCATGGCTGCTGCGCACGCTGCTGCGGCGGCTGATCCGGCGCCTGGGCACGCACTACGCATTGCCGCCGGAGTTGGTGATGATGGCGCGCCGCGGCAGCGGCTTCGTGATCTACACCGCGGCGTTGCTGATGATCCTGGACCGGCTCGGCGTGTCCGGCACCGTGCTGTGGACCGCGTTCACCGGCTTCGCCGCGGTGGCGGCGGTGGCGTTCTTCGCGGCCTGGAGCGTGCTGTCGAACATCTTCTGCACGCTGCTGATCTTCACCACGCGGCCGTTCCGCCTGCTCGACCACATCGAGCTGCTCGAGAACGGCGAAAAGCCCGGACTCAAGGGCCAGGTGATCGACATCAACCTGATCTACACCACGCTGCACGAGGACCGCGGCGACGAGCGCGACAGCGTGCTGCAGATCCCCAACAGCCTGTTCTTCCAGCGCAGCGTGCGGCGCTGGCGCGGCCACCCGGTGCCGCCGGGGCTGGGCTAGCAAGCGCACGTCCTAACAAGACACTGATCGGCGCATCGGTATCGTTGCCGGTCAGCCCGCCGCCGTGCGACGCGCCCTCCCTGCCGACAAGGTCTCCCATGGAACATCCCGTCCACCCGTTTGCCGAACTGTTCGCCCAGTTGGGCCTGCCCAACAGCGAAACCGAGATCCGCCAGTTCATCGCCCGCCACTCGCCGCTGCCGGACACGATGCGCTTGGAAGAGGCGCCGTTCTGGACCCCGGCGCAGGCGCAGCTGCTGCGCGAGGAGCGCCTGGACGATGCCGACTGGGCGATGGTGGTCGATCAGCTCAACATCGCCCTGCACTCGCGGCCGGTGCCGCCGGTCAGCAGCGCCGCCAACGACGACTGAGCCTCTGAGGCGTCAGCCAGCCCGAGCGATCGCGCCACGCTGACGCACGGACGCAGCGGAAGCGCAAAGAACGGCACCCGGCCGCGGTGCGCAAAATCAGCTCTGCGTTTGAGGGCTGGCAACCGAACGCGATCCGTCCGTAAATGCCCTAGCGCAGCTGGCTGTCCTTGCTGCCGCGGCGGTTGTAGCCGCTGTGTTCGTGCTGCTCGCGGTCGTGCGCTTCCTGGCACGCCACGCACAGGCGCACGCCCGGCACCGCCTTGCGCCGCGCCTCGGGAATCGGCGCATCGCAGTCCTCGCACCGGGCCAGGCTCGGCCCCTGCGGCAATTGGCTGCGCGCGCGCTTGATCGCATCTTCCACGGTGGCGTCGATCTGGTCCTGCACCGCCCCGTCGTTTGCCCATCCGGTCGCCATCGGCGTCTCCGCTGTGTTGCCTGCCTGGATGATGCGGCCGTTGCCCGCCGATGCAATGAAGGGCGGCTTCACATTGCCGATGCGTTCAGCGGTTGGGTTATTCGGGACTCGGGACGAGGGACTCGGGACTCGGCAAAACCTCGGAACTCGCGGCTGCTGAGAAACGCTCGCCTCACCTGGCCACTCGTCAGTCGTCATGACCGCGAGTCCCGAGTCCCGAATCCCCAGTCCCGGCACCCAATCAGCGCCCCGCCAGAAACCCCTGCAACCGCGGCACCACGAAATCCAGGAACACGCGCACGCGCTGCGGCAGTCGCGGGCCGCCGCGGTACAGCGCGTGGATCTCCTCGGTATCGCCTTGCACCGCCTCGCGCAGCACTTCCACCAGGCGGCCCGCCGCCAGGTCGTCGCGCACGTGGTAGTCGCCCAGCCGCGCCAGGCCGATGCCGGCGACGGCCATGCGCCGCACCGTTTCGCCGTTGTTGGCCAGCAGCGCGCCCTGCACCGTGCGGTCGACGATGCGGCCGCTGTGCGCGAGCGGCCACACCGGCGCGGCGCGGCGGAAGTTGAAGCCCAGGCAGCTGTGCCGGGACAGCTCGTCGATGCTGCACGGCGTGCCGTGGCGCGCCAGATACGCCGGCGCGGCGACGATCTTGCGGCGCGCCACGCCGACCGGCCGCGCCATCATGCTCGAATCCTGCAAGGCGCCGACGCGGAACGCGACGTCGGTGCGGTCCAGATATAGATCGACCATCTCGTCGGACAGCGAAAGATCCACCACGATCTGCGGATGCGCCTGCCAGAACGCGGGCAGCACCGGCTCCAGGCCGAGAATGCCGAACGCCACCGACGCGTTGACCCGCACGCTGCCGCCGGCGCTGGCCGCGCCACGCCCGAGCTCGCGCTCCACGTCGTCGAGTTCGGCGAGCAGCGACAGGCTGCGTTCGTAGTAGACCTGGCCTTCGGCGGTCAGCGACAGACGCCGGGTCGAGCGCTCGAGCAGGCGCACGCCCAGGCGGGTCTCGACCCGGCCGATCAGCTTGCTGACCGTGGACGGAGTCATGCGCAAAAGGCGCGCGGCGGCCGAGAAACTGCCGGCATCCACGACCCGCAGGAACACCTGCATCTCGCCAACCCGATTGTCCATTGCGCCGACCTGTGAATTCGTTTCACGGATCATAGGCGGGCGCGGCGGATTATCAAATCCGCCATTGCGGCCTATCGTCGCCCCTACCCAGCGGCGTGCATGCCCTCTGCAGTGAGCCGCCTTTTCAGGCCGGCAACCGCCGGCGATGTTCGCGGCGGCCATGCATGACGGGCTTCCGGCCGCATGCGTTTCAGCCTTTGCGCCCACCACAGCCCGCGCCGCTTTCTCTCACCCTTAAAGAAGGATGTCCCCATGGACCTGCAACTCGACGGCAAGACCGTCCTCGTCACCGGCGCGACCGCCGGCATCGGCCTGGCCATCGCCCGCATGCTCGCCGCCGAAGGCGCCGAGGTGATCATCTGCGGCCGCAACCAGGCCAATCTGGACGCCGCCGCCGGCGCGATCGGCGGCAAGGTGCGCGGCGTGCTCGCCGACCCGGCGACCGCGCAGGGCGCACAGGCGCTCACCGCCGCGGTGCCGCAGGTCGATGTGCTGGTCAACAACCTGGGCATCTACGAATCCAAGGAATTCGGCGCGATCAGCGACGCGGACTGGATGCGCTTCTTCGAGGTCAACGTGCTCAGCGGCGCGCGCCTGGCCCGGCACTACCTGCCCGGCATGCTGGCGCGCGACTGGGGCCGGATCATCTTCATTTCCAGCGAAAGCGCGGTGCTGGTGCCGCCCAACATGATCCACTACGGCATGACCAAGACCGCGCAGCTGGCGATCTCGCGCGGCCTGGCGGCGACCACCAAGGGCACCCGCGTCACCGTCAACGCCGTATTGCCGGGCACCACGCGCTCGGCCGGCATTGAGGACTTCATGCGCAGCGTCGCCAGCGATCCGGACATGGCGCCGGCGGACATGGAGCGCGAGTATTTCGCCAAGGAACGCGCCAGCTCGCTGATCCAGCGCATGATCGAACCCGAAGAGGTCGCCAGCCTGGTCGCCTACGTGGCCAGCCCGCTGTCGGCGGCGACCAACGGCGCGGCCCTGCGCGTGGACGGCGGTATCACCCCGACCATCGTCTGACGCGCGACGCGGCGCGCGCGCAGGCTCTGACAATGCATCGATGCAATGCGCGCAGGCGCTGCTCGATGCAGCGTTCCGGATTCCGGTGATCGCCGACGATCCCGACGCGTTGCGCGCGGCGCTGTGCGGAGGCCTGCATGCGCGCTTCGACATCGCCCACGCCGCACGTCGCACGTCTCCGCACACGCTGCACGCCGCGCGATGGCGGGCGCGGCGCTGCCGCGGCTACCAGATCAGGTCGTCCGGCACCTGGAAGCGGCTGTAGTAGGCGTCGTCCTCGTCGCCGGCGGCCGGCGCGGACTGCGTGGTGTCCAGCACGATCGCCGCAGGATCGCGGCTGGCCACCTTTTCCACCACCGCGCGCGGGATCGGCACATAGCCGGCGTCCAGCCGCGCGATCACCACGGCGCCGCTGATCAGCTGCGCGCGCAGCGCCGCATCCACCCGCAGTCGCTGGATCTTGCCGGCATCGGTGAAGTGGTAGTCGATCTCGCCATCGGCCTTGAGCTTGTTGCTGTCGACGATCTGCCGCGCCTGCGCGCGTTGCTCCTGCGCACGCGCCTGCGCGTTGCGCTCGGCGGCCAGTGCGCGATCGCGTTCCACCCGCTCCAGCCGCAGTCGCTCGCTTTCCAGCTGCTCGGCGCTGGGCGGCGGCGGCGCCTTGCCGTGGCGCGCCTTGGCCTGCTCGCGCGCGACCTGCGCCACCTGGTTCTTCTTCACCAGGCCGGCCTTGAGCAGTTGTTCCTGCAGGGGATTGCGCATCGGGAAAATCCAGTCGATCCAAGACGTTGGCCGCTATCTTACCCGCTGCGGCCAAGCCCTGGCCGCGGGCCTGCGGCGGCCGCCACGGCTCGTGCCGGCCGCCGTGGCACGCTATCGTGGCGGCATGCAAGCGCTGAAATACCTCCTCGGCTATCCGCCCCATGTGCAGGACCAGGTCCGCGAGCTGATCGCGCGCGATCGCCTGCGCGAGTGGCTGCGCAAGCGCTACGACGCGCCCAATCCGGTGCGCAACGACCGCCAGCTGTACGACTACACGCTGGCCCTGAAGGAGCGCCACATGCGCAACTCGGAGCCACTGCACAAGGTGATCTACGACAACCGGCTGCAGGCGGTGAAGCACGCGCTCGGCACCCACACCAGCATCTCGCGCGTGCAGGGCAGCCGGCTCAAGGCCAGCCGCGAGATCCGCATCGCCGGCGTGTTCCGCGACGCGCCGGCGGCGTTCCTGCAGATGATCGTGGCGCACGAGTTGGCGCACCTGAAGGAAAGCGCGCACAACAAGCCGTTCTACCAGCTGTGCACGCACATCGCGCCGGACTACCACCAGCTGGAATTCGACCTGCGCCTGTACCTCACCCAGCTGGATCTGGCCGGCGCGGCCGACGCCTGAGGGCATCGCGCCGATGGCCGTGCGGCGATGGCTGCACGTACACTGCCCTGCCCTGATCGCCGAGTTTTCGATGTCCGCTCCCACCCGCCTCGACAAATACGTGGCCGCCATGCTGCCGTGCTCGCGCAGCGAAGCGCAGCAGTACATCGAAGGCGGCTGGGTCAGCGTGGACGGCGTGGTGGTCGAGGAGCCGCAGGCGGCGGTAACCACGCAGCAAGTGACCCTGGCCGCCGACGCGCAACTGGGCGCGGTCGAACCGGCCACCCTGCTGCTGCACAAGCCGGCCGGGCTGAGCCTGGAAGCCGCCCTGGCGCTGGTCACGCCGGACACCCGCAGCGCGTTGGACATGGCCAACGTGCGCGTGCTCAAACGCCACTTCCTGCGCCTGAACGCGCCGCTGCCGCTGGAAGATGTCGCCAGCGGCCTGCTGGTGCTGAGCCAGGACGGCCGCGTGCTGCGCCGACTGACCGAGGACGCGACCTCGATCGAACAGGAGTTCGTGGTCGAAGTGCGCGGCGAACTGAAGCCTTACGGCATGCTGCGGCTGGCGCACGGCCTGGTCTACCGGCAGCGCAGCCTGCCGCCGTGCAAGGTCAGCTGGCAGAACGAGGACCGCCTGCGCTTCGCGATCAAGCACGTGCAGCCCGGGCAGCTGCAGCACATGTGCGCCGAGGTCGGACTGGAAGCGATCAGCCTGCGGCGCCTGCGCGTGGGCCGCATCCCGTTGGGCAAACTGGCAGCAGGCGAATGGCGTTATCTGCCCGGCGGCGAGCGTTTCTGAGCGGCGGCGTTCGCGACCGGTGACGCGCCGACGCACGGCGCGCGCAGCCGTGCCGTCGCGCACGATTGAGCCTGGCGGCGCGAAGTCCCCCTGTCTTGCGGCCTATTGCGCGCGTCGCGGCTGGCGGCCGACACTCGCCGCGGGCACAAGGGGACGGACATGATCGCAACGATGCTGGCAGCGGCACTGGCCTTGGCGCCGACCGATGCCGCGCTGGCGCAAGCCGACCTGCAGTTCGCCGCCGCGCGCATCGCCGCCGATCATCCAGGCCTGGCCCCCGGCGCGGATCCGGCGCTGGCCGCGCAGGCGCGGCAGGCGGCGAGCGCGGCGCAGGCCCAGGCGCGGCGCATCGTCGATCGTGCCGGCTATGCCCAGGTCATGCAGGCCTATGTCGCCTCGTTCGGCGATCCGCATGTCGCGATCGAACTGGCCTCGCCCGACACCGACACCTACACCGGCGCCGCGAGCGCGAGCTCGACCCCGCCCGCGCCCGCCAGCGCCGCGCAAGGTGCATTCGAACGCCTCACGCCGGCGGCCTGGAAACTGACCCTACCGACCTTCTATGCCGGCGATCCCGGCTTCGAGTCGACCATGGCCGCGATCGCCGCGGCGGCGGACGCGCTGCGGCAACACACGCCCGCCCTGCTGGTCCTGGACCTGCGCGGCAACGGCGGCGGCGCCGCGGCGCCCGGCGATGCGGTGCTGGCCGCGATCTGGGGCGAGCAGGCGCTGCCCACGCTGGACCGCCGCCGCGCCAGCGCCTCGCTGTGGCGGGTCTCCGACGGGGTGATCGAGAACCTGCAGACGCGCCGCACGCGCATCGCCGCGCGCTACCCGCAGGAACTGCCCGGCTTCGACCGCTTGCTGGACGGCCTGCGCGCGGCGCAGCACAAGGGAGAGATGCTGTATCGCGACCCGCTGCCGAGCGCGGCCGCCGGCACCCCGCCGCGCGGCGGCCCGGCGCGCATCGTCGCGATCACCGACGGCGCCTGCATCAGCGCCTGCCTGGATTTCATGGACCGCCTGCTGGAAGGTCCCGGCGTGGAGCAGGTCGGCCAGCCGACCGGTGCCGACACGCTCTACACCGAAGTGGAAAGCGTGCCGCTACCGAGCGGGCGCGCGACGTTGCTGCTGCCGATGCAGCGCCTGGAAGGGCGCCAGCGCGGTGCGATGCAGGCCTATGCGCCGCGCGTGCGCCTGGACGACGACGCGGCGGTGAGCGCCTGGCTGCGCCGCGAAGTGGCCGCGGTCTCGCCGCCGGCCGGCACCGCGCCGTAGCGGCGCGGCGCGATCAGGATCGGGATCGATCCATCCGAGCGTGTAGAGCGCGCCTGTGCCGCACCGCGCTACGGCTGCGCCAACGCGCGCTCCACCGCCTGCTGCGCCAATGGCGCCATCAGCGCGTAACCGGCCGCGGTGGGATGCACGCCGTCGGTGGCCAGCGCCTTGTCCAGGCCGCCCTGGCGATTGCGCATCTTGCTGTGGTAATCCAGGTATACCGCGCCGTGGCTTTGCGCGTACTGCTTGATCCACGTATTGAGTGCGCCGATCTTCTCCGCCGGCTGCAGCCCCGGCCGCCAGGGGTAATCGCTGACCGGCAGCACCGACGCCAGCACCAGCTTGATGTGGTTGGCCTGCGCCAGCTCGGCCATCGAGCGCAGGTTGTCCTCGATCATGCGTTGCGTGGACAGGCCGGTGTTGCCGGCCAGGTCGTTGGTGCCGGCCAGGATCACCACGGCCGCCGGCTTGAGGTCGATGACGTCCTGGCGAAAGCGCACCAGCATCTGCGCGGTGGTCTGCCCGGAAATGCCGCGATTGACGTAGGGCTTGCCGGGGAAGAACCTGGCGCCCTCGCTACGCCCCCACATGTCGGTGATCGAATCGCCGTAGAACACCACGCGCCGCTCGCCGGCCGCCGGCGGCGCCAACGCGGCGTTGTCGGCGCGGTAGCGGTCCAGCTGCGCCCAGTCCAGCAGGCGTCGTTGCAGTTCGGCCACGTCCTTGGCCTGCAGCGTGTCCGGCGCGCGCGTGTACAGCGCATCCACCTTGCCCTGCAGCGCGTCGGCGGCAGGCGTGGCGCTCTGCGCGAGCGCGGGATGCGCGGCGCCCAGGCACAGCGACAGCATCGTGGCGATCGATGACGGTTTCACGGTCCACCTCCAGGTTCGGGGAAACGCGCCACCCTAATCCAAATTTCGCGCCCGCGCGCGGTTGGCGGGCTCGGCGCGCCCTGGCACGGGTCACGGCAACGCCGCCCCTCGCCAGCGTGCGCGCGGCCGGCGCTGCGCGCGACGCCCGCCGGCCCCGCATCCGCATCCGCTCAGCCGCTGGCGAGCGCCTGCCGCGGGAACGTCACCAGGAACCGGGTGCCGTCCTGCTGCGACGAGCTGACGTCGATGCGCCCGCCGTGTGCGCGCACGATCCTGTCGACGATGTACAGGCCCAGGCCCAGGTTCGCGCCGGCCACCTGCGGCGCGCCGTCCGCCTCCGCGGTCGTGGTCAACGGCTCGAACAACGAGTCCAGCATCTCGGCGGGAATCGGCGGTCCCTCGTTGTGTACGCTCAAGCTGACCTCGTCCGCCCGCTCGCCATTCACCACGATGCTGATCGGCTGGTCGCGGCTGCCGTACTTCAACGCATTGGTCAGCAGGTTCGCCACCACCCGGCGCAGCCGCATCGTGTCCCAGCTGCCGTGCAGGTCGCCGGCCGCGCTCACCTGCACCGGCGACTTGGGATAGATGGCGGCCATCTCGTCGACAACCTCACGGGTCAGCCGTTCCAGGCTGGCCGCTTCCGGACGCACCGGCACCGCCACACCCAGATTGTCCCCGGTGAATTCCATCAGGTCGTCGAGGATCGCCTTCATCTGCGCAGCGCTGCGCATCAACACATGCGCCTGCGGCGCCCGTTCGGGGCCCTGGCCCAGCATCAACTCGGCGCAGCTCATCACCGTCGACAGCGGCCCGCGCAGGTCGTGGCCGAGGATGCCCATGAACAAGTGCCGGGTCTGCTCCATACTTTCCATGAAGGCGCGCAACGAATCGGCCAGGATCTGATCCAGCGCCTCGTTGAAACGGCTCATGTCCGGCAGATCCTGCACCCCCGGGGTGTGCTCGGAGTTGCCCCACAGGCGCATCACGCTGGCGCGCAGCGCGCGGAATTCGGACACCAGCTGGACCATGCCGAAGCCGTGCTTGACCCGCTGCCGGGCATGCAGGCTCGCCGCACCTTCGGCCTCGAACACCTCCGGCCCGGCATCCTGCGAGCGCAGCCGCCGCTGCGCGGCGCTCATCGGCGCGCGCATGTCGGCGACGATTTCGGCCAGCAGTTGCGCGGCGTGATCGCGCAACTGGTAGGGGGTCATCGCCTCGCCCTGCTCGCCGCGGGTCCGCGCGAACGCCATCCAGTCGCGACACAGCGGCTCGATGTTCGCCTCGATGAAATCGGCCAGTTTCATGATGGCGCCCCCGTCCCGCGGCAACCGTGCCCTGCCCGCCGCGCGCGGCCACCCGCCGCACGCACGTGCCCTGCGCCGCCGTGGCGTGTCGTCGACGCCTCGCAGCCCCGCCAGCAAAGCGTTCCCATTGCCTAGTCCCCGCGTCAATGCGCCAGCTTAATCATTCTCCGCCTCGATGCGTACATATGCCGCGCCCCGCCGCCGTCTGGCGGGGCGGTGGCGCCCCCGTGCGGCGCGGGCCGCTCCTGTCCGGCAGCACCGGTGCGGCTGGGGCGGCCTGCCGAGGCAGACGAGCGGCGCCGATGCCCACCGCTCCCAGGCAGAAGAGATCACGCCCCGGCGTCGGCGTCGGCACCGGCGTCTTCGCGGCGCGCTCGCGCTGCCGCGCGCACGCGGCACGGCGAGCGTCTCGCGCGCAGCCTGTCACCAAGGTGACATGCAGCCGCATCGCGTCACGCTGTCGCAGAGACGCCGGTGTACCCGCACCGTCGGCATTCAGCCGCTGCTCATGCGCTGCCGACCGGCGTACCGAGGACGCTGGCGCAAACGCCCGCTTCCCCGCGTTCCAACACGCAAAGCGTTGCCAGGCAAGCGGCTACGTCGGATGTTGCAGGGACGTGCGCCGAGGTCCGTCTGCCCGGGCGGTGCAGACGGTTCCTTCGAAGCGCCATGCGCGCGATTGTTTTTCGCTATCTAGGCAGGCTTTTCGCATGCCCTAACTTTTTTGTACGTACATGACACACGCGGTTTTCCGTTCCTACCATTGCGCCGGACGCAAAGGGGGGTCCCCACTCCAAGTCCCGAAGGACACCGCATGAACAGGCATTACGCGCACCGGAAACTCTCCCTGCTGTGGCTGGCGCTGGTTCCCGGATTGATGCTCGGCGCCTCGGCGTCGGCACAGTCCGCCACCGCTCCCCCGGCGCCAGGCTCGAACGGCAACGCAGCACCCGCCAACTACCCGGGCAATGGCGAAAGCGACCGCGCCAGCGACGCTTCCGCGTATGGCAGCGACAGCAAAGGCGGCAATGGCGCCGCATGGTTCGGCGCCAGCGGCGGCGGCGCGCCGTTCGCCACGCGCAACAGCTGGGAAAACGCCGGCGGCGGCTATCTCAACACCCGCTTCGCGCCTGCCGAGTGGCAGATCACGCCGTTCAATGCGGCACGACTGAAGACCGCCTGGACCTTCACCACGCAAGGCGACGTCTCCGCCACGCCGACCGTGCAGGGCACTGCGCTGTACGTGCCCGACTGGGGCGGCCAGCTGTATCGCATCGACACCACGCTGGGCAAGGCGGTGTGGCAGGTGAAGCTGTCCGACTACACCGGCAACCCCAACTCGCTGTCGCGCAACAGCCCGGCGATCGCCCGCAACAGCATCCTGGTCGGCGACCAGGCCAGCGGCACGGTGGTGGCGGTGGACAAGAACACCGGCAAGCTGCTGTGGAAGACCCTGGTCGAAGCCAATGCGCAGGCGCGCATCACCGCCTCGCCGGTGGTGTACGGCGATCGCGTCTACGTCGGCGTGTCTTCGGGCGACTGGGGCGGGCTGAGCCCGGGCTACACGTTCTCCTTCCGCGGCAGCGTGGCCGCGCTCGACCTGAAGACCGGCAAGCTGCTGTGGCGCTTCCAGACCGCGCCGGAAGGCTATACCGGCGCCTCGGTGTGGGGCACCCTGGCGATCGACCCGCGCCGGCAGCGCGTCTACGCCACCACCGGCAACAACTACTCGGTGCCGCTGGCCGTGGCCAGCTGTGTCAAGAACGCCAACGGCGACAAGAGCGCGCAACTGGCCTGCCTGGCGCCGGACAACTACGTGGACTCGGTGCTTGCACTGGACATGCGCAGCGGCAAGCCGGCGTGGACGCGCCGCCTGCAGGGCGCCGATGCCTGGTCGCTGTCGTGCCTGGTCGCGCCGACCGCCGGCATCTGCCAGGAGCCGCAGGGACCGGACTACGACTTCAGCGGCGGCGGCGCCAACCTGTTCACGGTGATCCGCAACGGCAAGCCACAGGCGCTGGTCGGCGCCGGGCAGAAGAGCGGCGTGTACTGGGCGCTGGATGCCGACAACGGGCGCACCGTGTGGTCGACCCAGGTCGGCCCGGGCGGCACCGCCGGCGGCATCGAGTGGGGGTCGTCGGTCGATCCGCTCAAATCGCGCGTCTACGTCGCCATCAACAACAACAACCACACCAGCTACACCCTCGCCCCCGGCAACACCGAAACCTGGAACGCCGGTTCGTGGGCGGCGCTGGACGCGGCCACCGGCAGGATCGTGTGGCAGGTGAAGGTGCCAGGCATCGATCCGATCCTGACCAGCTTCGGCGCTGGCGGGCGCGGCCCGCTCGCCTCCTCGCCCGGGCTGGTCTACGCAGGCTCGATGTCCGGTGAGATGACGGTGCTCGACGCCGAGACCGGCGCCACGGTGTGGAACTTCGGTGCCGGCGGTTCGGTCTCGAGCGCGCCGGCGGTGGTGGACGGTGCGGTGTACTGGGGCGCCGGCTACAGCCGCTTCAATTTCGGCACCGGCGTGCACAAGCTCTACAAGTTCGTGCCGGCGACGCGCCGCGCGCCCTGATCGCGCCCGTCGCACCACGTTGCAAGTAACGGCCTCTCCCGCGCAGGCGGGAGGGGCTTTTTGTGCGCGGGCGCCACGGTTGCGCCTGCGCGATCGCCGAGACGATCGGCAGCGTTGCGCCATGGCCTGCGCCGCAGCCGCGTGCCGCATGGCGCCGGACCAGGCGCATGCAGGCCACGGCAGGAAGACAAGCGTCTACAAAATCGGCCCCTGGCACGTGACGGCGCGCACGCAATCGCCGTGCCGGCGCCCGTAGCCTCGGCCGTGCACCTTGGACGAGGTGCAACGGCATCCGGTCCCCTGCCGGATGGTCCAATCGTCTTCTAGCAGAAGGAAGATCCATGAATCGCAAGAACGCACTGTATCTGGCCCTGCTCGCCGGCATCTCCGGCCTCTCCCCCGTCGCCATCGCCACCAATCCCCCCGCGGCCGAGATGGACTCCGAACCGGTCCAAGCCCGCCCCGACGCGGCCGCGCTCGGCGGCGCCGAACTGCGCAGCCTCGCCACCGGCAGCGCGCACGCGCCGCGCCTGATCGAACTGGCCGCTCCCGACAGCGCCCAGGCCGCGAAGATGAAGCAATTGCGCGGGCAGCAGGTCAAGCATGGCCAGCCGCTGCAGATCGGCTTCTCCCGCGACGTCGCCACGCCGGCGATCAACCTGCGCCGGCTGCGTTGGCAGAGCCTCCCCAGCGGCGCGCAGGTGACCAGTTTCGAGATCGTCTCGACCGATGCGGCAGCGCTGCGCGCGGCGTTGCAGCTCAGTGGCAGCGGCGCGCAGCCGGGCGACCCGGCCAAGGCCACGCTGCGCTTCGCCGGCGACGACGGCCGCGTGTTCGAACAGAGCGGCGCCGACTTCGCTGGCAGCGCGCCGGGCTGGTCGGCGGCGGTGTCCGGCTCGCGCCTGGTGGTGGAGATCGAGCTGCCGGCCGGCCAGTATCCGCAGGGCTTCGCGCTGAAGATCCCGCAGATTTCGCACATGGACATCAATCCCGTCGCCAGCGAGGAAATGATGCGGCCGATGATCGGCGAGAGCGATTCGTGCGAGCGCGACATCGTCTGCCGCGCCAGCCCCAGCAGCGGCTTCACCTCGGCGGCCAAGTCGGTGGCGCGCATGGTGTTCAGCACCAGCAGCGGCTCCTACCTGTGCACCGGCACCCTGCTCAACAACAGCAACTCGCCGAAGAAATATCTGTTCTGGACCGCCGCGCACTGCATCAGCACCCAGACCGTGGCCAACACCCTGCAGACCTACTGGTTCTACGACGCCACCACCTGCAACGGCTCCACGGTCAGCTCGGCCTACACCACGCTCAGCGGCGGCGCCTACCTGCGCCATGCCAACACCACCCGCGACACCTCGCTGCTGGAACTGAAGACCGCCCCGCCCAGCGGCGCGTTCTACGCCGGCTGGAGCAGCTCGGCGATCGGTTCCACCGGCACCGCGATCGAGGGCATCCACCACCCCGCCGGCGACGTCAAGAAATACTCGCTGGGCAGCGTCACCGGCCTGTCGACCTCGATCGACGGCAAGTCGCCGCTGTACCGGGTGGTGTGGAACACCGGCGTCACCGAGGGCGGCTCCTCCGGCTCGGGCCTGTTCACCGTCAACAGCAGCGGCGCCTACCAGCTGCGCGGCGGCCTGTACGGCGGCACCTCGTACTGCAGCGCGCCCAGCGATCCGGACTACTACTCGCGCCTATCCGACGTGTATTCGACCATTCAGCCCTACCTGAGTCCGTAAGCGGCGCCCGGGAGGGCCGTACTCCCGTGCCGGGACAGGCCACGCCGCGCGCGTGGCCTGTCCGCCGCCGGCCACCGCCCCGGCGCGCAACGGTTACACTGGGAGCCCCATCTCACATACGGCAGGCATCCACTTGGCAAAGCCCAACTACTCCTTCGAAAAACGTCAGCGCGAAATCGCCAAGAAGAAACAGCAGGACGAGAAGGACGCGCGCAAGCGCGAGGCGCGCGAGGCGGCCAAGGCCGCAGCCGACGCCGAAGCGAAGACGCCCGACAGCGGCAGCTGAGCGCCGCCGCGACAGCGACCCCGCGCCGGCGTTCGCCAGCGCGTACCGGTTTGCGCTTTACCGGCCGTCCAGACATGGCGGCCTCTCCATAGACAGGCATGCGGCGATCTGGCGTAGCACGCGATGCGGTGCCGATATGCCCGAAATCCCTGGCCGCCTGCTCGGCTGGCTATGCCTGCGCCTGATTCCCACACTCCGTTTCTTGACGCCTACGCTGCACACTTGGCGCCGACCGACGATGCTGCCGATGGACATCCAGCCAGCGGCCCGATCTGGCAACCCCGCCCAAGCGCCTCATGGCCTTGCCAAGCGAGCCGCGACAAGCTGGATGGCGCCTGCGCGCCGCCCGAAGCATGCGAACGTTTAGCCGACCTTCTTGGCCAGCACGGTGCCGAGCAGGAACAGCACCAGGGCGATGGCGATGCCGGCCCAAAACAGGAACTTGGCGATACCCATGGCCGCGCCCGCCGCGCCGGTGAAACCGAGCGCGCCGGCGATGAGTCCGATGATGGCGATGATGATGGCCCACTTGATCATGCTGCTGTCTTCCCGCATCCGATGGCGACGCGTCGCCGGTGGCGCGCTCGCCGCAGCCGCACCGTGCGGCCGCATCGGTCCAGGATGCTAGCCAGCGGCGCATGCCCCGCACGTGAAGCGTGCGCGCCGCAGCGGATCGCGCCGCACCTGCCCGGCCTCAGGCGACGTCGCCGGACGGTGCTGCCGCGGACGCGGACGGCAACGTAGCCGGAAACCACTCCGCACGCGCAATCCAGCCTGCCAGGAATCGAGCGTCCGCCGGGCGTTCCGCCGCCAGCCGCTGGTAGTAATCGATGCGGCCCTGTCGGTACAGCGCATACACCTTCGCCGGATCGGCCGCCTGCAGTGCGGCCAGCGTGGCCGCCCCCATCTGCCCGTCGACGGCCAAGCCCGATGCGCCGAGCTGCTGCAGGATCCGCTGCAACAGCAGGACCGCCTCGGTACCGGCGTTGACGTAGAAGTCGAACAGGATCTCCGCCAGCGGCTGCGAGGCGATCTGGTCGGCGTCGAGCTTGTCCCAATAATCCTGTTTGTAGATGGCGGCTGCCTGCATCGGGGTCAGCGCATGCAGCGCCTGCAGCGTCGGCGCCTCGCCGAGGACCGGCTGCGCATCGCGCTGGAACGTGGCCACGGTGATGCCACGGTTGGTGGCGCCGCCGGGATCGGCCGGATCGTCGACGAAGCCGCCCTCAAAGCGCAGCAGTTGCGGAAAGTACAGATCGAACGATGCCATGGTGGTTGCACTCCTCAGGTGGGATCGGAACCGGCGGCACGCGGTGTGGCGCCGGACCGACTGCGGCGCCGTGCCGCAGGGAACACCGCCGCGCGGAGAGCCTTTGTCCGGCGCGGCACGGTTCATGGCGCCGCGGTCGCCGCCTCGTCCGGAAATCCCAGGGCCTGTTCGGTAGCGCGTGCGGCCAGCGCGACGTCTGTCCATGCTGGCTGCGGCGCCGCCGGTGGCAGTTGGCTGAGCATCAACCGTTTGCTGTCCACGTAATCCGGGAATGTGCCGGACCAAGCCTGCGGCGACAGGTACAACGCATGCTGCAGCACTCGCTGCATGTTGATGATGGAATGCCGCGACAACAGATGCGCGAACCAGGCATCGCGGACGTAGTACGCGGTGCGGAACGCCTGCCCCACCGCGACGTAGCCGAACGCCGACGGCGGCACCGTGGGCGCGTAGTCCCAATAGTTGTAGCAACGCGTGCTGTCGGCGGCGGGGATCGCCGCCGCGTAGGCCCGGCCCCAGCTGGCGTCGCCGACCATCGGGCTGCAGAAGTTGACGTTGCGCATGCGCCGGCGCGGCTGGCTGACCGCCAGATCCAGCGAGAACAGTTGGCTCAACGCACCGCCCAGGCTATGGCCGGTGACGTAGACCTCGATCGGCGCGAAATGCGTCAACAGCGCGAACAACTGTTCGCGCATCGAGGCGCGCATGCCGCCGCCCCTGCCGTCGTAGATGCCGTAGAACCCCGCCGACACGCGCGGCGGCGGCGACAGCGTCCCGCCGCTGGGAACGAAATCGGTGGTGACGAAGTCCAGGTCTTCGTAGATGTCCAGATCCGAGTCGGTCCCGCGGAATGCAAACAGGCAGATGCGCGCGTCATGGATGGATTGGAACAGCAGCCCGAACAGCTCTTCGCTGCCGCCGAACGGATCGCCGTCCCACCCCGACCACCTGGCGACCAGCCGGTAATCGGAAGGCGCCATCACCGGCTGGCGTTCGTAGGCTGCATAAGCGGCGATGCTGGCCTGGGCCATCGCCAGCGTCAATTGCGGATCCAGGAAGGGCTGTGTCGCGGAGCTGGCACTCATCGTCGTGCGTCCTTTGCCGAAGCAGGCGACGGATACGGCCGCCACGCAGGAACGCGACACCGCACCCGGCGTGCTGCGCCGGCGCCTCGGAAACCGTCGTGCCCCAGCCACTAGGTATCACTGGCGCGGCCAGCAAGCCTCGACGCCGATCCCAGTCGAAGCCGCGCGCGACCACTGTCTACCACCACGGCGCCAGGCCGGCTCGCCTTCCCTCCACGCATCGCCGCGGACTCCACCTACACGCCCTGTCCACGCCTCCGTCACGGGTCGCGCGCGCGCGGCGCGGCACAGTGACCGCCGGCATTCACGCCCTATCGGAGATCCGCATGGCCAGCCCGCAGGAACTGGAAGAGAAATTCTGGAAGGCATTGAAATCCGACCGCACGGTCATGCTCGGCCTGGATGGCGTCGAGGACGGCCACGCGCGGCCGATGACCGCGCAGTTCGAAGGCGACCGCGGCGGCCCGATCTGGTTCTTCACCTCCAAGGACAACGCGCTGGTGCAGAAGCTGACCCAGAGCCAGCGGGTGATCGCCGCGTTCAGCGCCAAGGACCACGACCTGTTCGCGAGCATCAGCGGCACGCTCAGCGTGGACAACGACCAGGCGGTGATCGAACGCCTGTGGAACGGCTTCATCGATGCCTGGTACGAAGAAGGCAAGGACGATCCCAAGCTGGCGCTGTTGCGCCTGGATCCGGACCACGCGCAGATCTGGCTCAACGGCTCCAGCCTGGTCGCCGGGATCAAGGTGCTGTTCGGCATCGACCCCAAGCGCGACTACCAGGACAAGGTCGCGGACGTGCCGCTGCGCTGAGCCGCGCCGGTGCGGCGCCACTTCTGGCACAGGCCTGGATGGCGAGCACCTTTCCTCAACTGCATGCGGCGGCTTGCACAGCCGCCACACCGGCTACGCCGCACTGCGCGATGGATCATTGCGAATGCGCTGCCGGACTGCTTCCAACAAGATGCCCTCGCTGATCCGCAACGACGGATCGAGTTCGCCCTGAGCGCACTCCTGCGCCTGGCGCAGCAAACGCAATGCGGATTCATCGTCGCCGCGCTGTACGGCCATCAGCGCTCGGCAGCGCATGCGCAAGCACGGCATCAACCAGTCGAGCTCCGGAGTCAAGGTTGCGTCCAATGGCGCAGCACTCGCCTCTGCGGCCATCGCACGCGAGAAAGAGAGTTCGCACTGCAGCATCGCGATCAACTGGGAAAAATGCGCCCCGGATTGCTCGGGCAAAGCTGCGATCTGATCGGCAACTGCCGCCTCCAACGCCGCAGCCTGCCGCCATTGGCAACGATTCTGCGCCGCTTTCAGCACAAACCAGCTGTGGAACAGCCACCAGTCGTCTTGCGCGAGCAAGGCCACCCGTTCCGCGGGCAAGTTGTCCGCGGTGATGCCTCTGCATGACAGGCCATTGAGTTGGGCCAACACCCGATCGGGCCGGTCCGCATCTAGCCTGCGCGACAACCCGAGCAGATACAGACCATCGCTGGGTCCGATCGCCGTCCGCGACGGTATCAAGTTGGCCAATCCGACTGCCAGGTTGAGCACGGCGAAACCGACGCAGAACGCGCCCATGCGCGCCTGGATCCCCAGATGCAACCCCAGCGCGCCCATCAGCAGCGCCACCAGCAGATTCGCAGCAGGCCCCCCGGCGCTCAACACTGCGTATTGCGGGCGCAACGCGGCATACGGATTAATCAGCGCCATCACATAACCGGCGTAACCGGACCATCCGCGTTGCCAACGCAGTCGCCAACCGCGACGGCGCGCAAGCATCTGCAGCGGGCCGATCTTCATCATGTACACGGTCATGCCCATGCCGCGTGCGGCAAGCAGGTGGCCGTACTCGTGCACGGCGAGCGTGGCCAGCAGCATGACCGGAAGCAGGCAAACCGCCAGGAACTCCAGCGAGCGCGGAATCCACACTGCGGCCACCGCCGCGCAGCCGACCAGCATGGCGCCCACCCCCAAGGTCAACAGCAGCACTTGGAAGAACTGCAACACCCGATTGGCGTTCGGCGAAGGCGACCACGCCTCGGGCGCAGGCTCGGTCGCGCTCATGGCCTGCGCCGATATGCGGAGCGGGAGATACTCGATCTTGCCAGCTCGCGCGAGCACCGGTGGTTCCGCGCCGGAGCGCGCGTCTCGTGCATGGAGTGTTGCCGTCGTATCGTCGCCACGCCTCGCCTCCATCGCCTGTTCTGTTGTTTCATCGCGCGGCGGGATCCTCGTACACGGCCAGCATGTCGGCGGCCGCCAACGCGCGGTTGCGGCGCAGCGAACGCGCCAAGGTATTTCCGGACTGAAGTGCGGCCGCAATGTCCTGCTCCTCGAGCGCATGTTGCAACCGCGCAGGAAGCCCCCAATCGGCCGAGATGGCTTTCGCGCAGGGCGCAGACCAGGTTTCCAAAATGCCGGCGATCAGTTGCGGATCCAGATGCACTCCAGGATGCTTGCCATGCGCATCGCGCACCACCTGCACCACAGCCACCGCTGCCAGTCCATACAGCAGCGCCAGCAACTGCACCCCATTCGGATCATCGCGCCGCATTGCCTTTGCATCGCCGACCGTGGCCTTGGCCGACAGCAAGGCGTGCTCCCACAGCAGCGCCGCGCAGCGGCCGAACGCGCTGCCGTCGTCGGCGATGACCGGCTGCAGCAGCGCGGCCAGCACGATCTGGCGCAGGCCCTCGGTGCCGAGCATGGCCACCGCGCGCTCCAGGTTCTCGATCGGCCCGGCGTGGCGGCGGTACGCGGCACTGTTGGCGATGCACAGCAGGTTGCCGGCCAGCGCCGGATCCTGGCCGAGAATCGCGGCGATGGCCTGGGCGCCGGCGTCGGGATCGTTGATCGCGCGGGTCAGCTGCGGCAACAGCTGCGGGCGGCGCGGCGTATAGCGCGGATGCGCGTCGATGCGCGCCAGTACCGCGACGGCCGCCGCGGCGATCTCGGCCTGCGTGGCACGCGATGCCGCGCTCGGTTCGGGCGCAGGCACGCCGGCGAACGGTAGAGCGTACAGGCGCAGCAACAGCGCGGACTCCTGCTCCAAGGACAGTTCGGCGGCAGCGGCAGCCACGCCCTGTCCCGGCTCCGCCGCGATCGCCGCATCGGTGACGGCGTCTTCGCCGGTGGCACGGTGCGCAGACGCTGCCGCTGTTTGCGCAACGGCGATCGGCACCACGGGTCCGCGCGGGCGTCCACGGCGCCACATCCAGCCGCCGATGCC
This sequence comes from Xanthomonas sp. CFBP 8443, assembly GCF_025666195.1. Lineage (NCBI taxonomy): Bacteria > Pseudomonadati > Pseudomonadota > Gammaproteobacteria > Lysobacterales > Lysobacteraceae > Xanthomonas > Xanthomonas sp. CFBP 8443. The sequence continues at coordinate 1,738,301 of NZ_CP102592.1, read as the reverse complement.
CAGCAGCAGCACGACGGCAACCCCTGCAATCCAGATCGACGGCACCATCATCGGCATCCGCAAGGTCGCCAGATCCCCCACCCGGCTGGAAGCGCAGACACGGCCTGGCGCGCCACGTCATTCAACCATGGCGCGTGCGTTAGCGCCTGGATTGCTGCGCCTGCCCGCACGCGCATGCGCAGCGCAGCCGCGCATGCTCAGGGCGCCGGCGAAGCGGCCGCGCGATGCCCGTAGCTGAGCACCCGCGTGAGCTTCCAGCCGTCCTGGTCCTGGCGCCACACCATCACGAACTTGGCGATGCCTTCGCAGCGCCCGCTGGCCAGCTCGCAGAAGCGGTGCTCGCCTTCCTCGATCGCACCGAAGTCCTTGACCGGGTAGACCCGCAGCGTGCCGTCCACCAACTCGCGACGCACCTTGCCGCAGATCCACTTGCGCGTGTTGTCCACCACCGTCTTGCGGTCCCAGCTGGCGCCACCGGTGTCGTGATAGAACTCCACATCGGGCACGAACAGCTGCTCGAACGCCGCCATATCGCAGCTGTTGTAGGCGCCGAACAGGCGCTGGTCCAGCGCCACGATCGTGTCAAACAGCGGTCCGGCGCTGCCGTCCGCGGCCGGCTCGGCCGCGCCGGCGTCGGCCGCGCAGGCCAGCAGCAACAACAACGCTCCCCATCCCTTCATGCGCCGCCCCCGTTCGTCGATGCCTACTATGTGCCGACCACGGCGAACGCCGCAAGACGCAAGCAAGGGACCGCGCCTCCAGGGCGCAGCGAGCGACGGGCACCTTGCAGGCGCGATCGCCCGTAGCGCCACGACCGCCGCCGCGACCGATCCACGCAGCGCTACATATTGCGCCGGTACTCCCCGCCCACCTCGTACAGCGCGTGGCTGATCTGCCCCAGGCTGTGGGTCTTCACCGCCTCCATCAGCGCGGCGAAGACGTTGCTGCGCGCGCGGGCGGTGCGTTGCAGGTAGCCGAGGCCGGCGGCATCGCCCGGCGCCGGCACGCCCGCCGCGTCGGCCTGCTGCGCCGTCGGCGGGACGATGCCGTTGCGGCGCTGCTGCCAGTCGCGCACGTTGGCGATCTGCTGGCCCTTCTCCTCCTCGGTGGAGCGAATCAGCTCGATCTGGGTCGCGGTCTCGCCGGCGTGCTGCTTGGGCAGGAAGGTGTTGACCCCGACCAGCGGCAGGCTGCCGTCGTGCTTCTTGTGCTCGTAGTACAGGCTCTCTTCCTGGATCTTGCCACGCTGGTACATGGTATCCATCGCGCCGAGCACGCCGCCGCGCTCGCTGATCGCCTCGAACTCCTTGTACACCGCCTCCTCCACCAGGTCGGTGAGCTGCTCGACGATGAAGCTGCCCTGCCACGGGTTCTCGCAGAAGTTCAGCCCCAGCTCCTTGTTGATGATCATTTGGATCGCCACCGCGCGGCGCACGCTCTCCTCGGTGGGCGTGGTGATCGCCTCGTCGTAGGCGTTGGTGTGCAGGCTGTTGCAGTTGTCGAACAGCGCGTACAGCGCCTGCAGCGTGGTGCGGATGTCGTTGAACTGGATCTCCTGCGCGTGCAGCGAGCGGCCCGAGGTCTGGATGTGGTACTTCATCATCTGGCTGCGCTCGTTGCCGCCGTAGCGCTCGCGCATCGCCCGCGCCCAGATGCGCCGCGCCACCCGGCCGATTACGGTGTACTCCGGGTCCATGCCGTTGCTGAAGAAGAAGCTCAGGTTCGGCGCGAAGTCGTCGATGCGCATGCCGCGCGCCAGGTAGTACTCGACGATGGTGAAGCCGTTGCTCAGGGTGAAGGCGAGCTGGCTGATCGGGTTCGCCCCGGCCTCGGCGATGTGGTAGCCGGAGATCGACACCGAGTAGAAGTTGCGCACCTTGTGCTCGACGAAGTACTGCTGGATGTCGCCCATCATGCGCAGCGCGAACTCGGTGCTGAAGATGCAGGTGTTCTGCGCCTGGTCCTCCTTGAGGATGTCGGCCTGCACCGTGCCGCGCACGCTGGACAGCGTGGCCGCCTTGATCTGCGCATAGGTCTGCGCATCGACCACCTGGTCGCCGCTGACGCCGAGCAAGGCCAGGCCCAGGCCGTCGTTGGTCGGCGGCAGCTCGCCGTGGTAGCGCGGGCGTTCCCTGCCCTCGAACAATGCGTCCAGGGTCTGCTGCGCCTGCGCCCAGCGCTGCGGGTCGGCCTTGAGGTACTTCTCCACCTGCTGGTCGATGGCGGTATTCATGAACATCGCCAGGATCATCGGCGCCGGGCCGTTGATGGTCATCGATACGCTGGTGGTCGGTGCGCACAGGTCGAAGCCGGAGTACAGCTTCTTCATGTCGTCCAGGGTCGGAATGTTGACCCCGGAATTGCCGACCTTGCCGTAGATGTCCGGGCGCGGCGCCGGATCCTCGCCATACAGGGTGACGCTGTCGAAGGCAGTGGACAGGCGCGCGGCCGGCTGGCCCACGCTGAGGTAGTGGAAGCGGCGGTTGGTGCGCTCCGGCGTGCCTTCGCCGGCGAACATGCGGATCGGGTCCTCGCCGGCACGGCGGTACGGATACACGCCGCCGGTGTACGGATAACTGCCGGGCAGGTTCTCCTTGCCGAGGAAGGTCAGCAGCTCACCCCAGCTCTTGTAGCGCGGTGCGGCGATCTTCGGGATCGGCTGGTGGCTCAGCGACTGCCGGTAGTTCTCCACACGGATGGCCTTGCCGCGCACTTCGTACTCGGTGACCGGGTCGGTGATCGACTTCAGCCGCTGCGGCCACTCGCGCAGCAGTTTCAACGACTCGCTGGACAGCGCCTGCACCGCATCGTTGTAGCGCTGGCGCAGCAGCAGCAAGGTGGCGTCGACTGCGACCGCGTGAGGCGCAATGTCGCTGTCCGGCGGCGGCGCGTGCGCCGCGATCACGGCGCTGGCGGCAGATTTGGCAGCCGGCTGCAGCGCCTCCGCCGCGTACAGCTCCAGTTGCTTCGGCAGCTGCGGGTCCTGCAGTTCGTGCAGCGACTGCCAGAACGACTGCGCACGGTCGGCGGCCTCGGCCTGGCGTTCGATGCCGGCGTTGAGCGCGCGGCCCTGCTCGGCGATCTCGGCCAGGTAGCGCACGCGCGCGCCGGGAATCAGCACGGTGGCGCGCGGTTCCTTGAGCGAGGTATCCAGCTCCGGCCGGAAGTCGCAGCGCAGCGCATCGGCGCCCGCCGCCGCCGCGGACGCCGCTGGCGCCGCTGGCGCCGCGTCCAGGCCCAGCTTGTCGCGCAGCAAGCGGCACAGGTTGACGAACATCCAGCTGATGCCGGGATCGTTGAACTGGCTGGCGATGGTCGGATACACCGGCACCGCCTCGTCCTCCAGCTGGAACGCCACGCGATTGCGCCGCCACTGCTTGCGCACGTCGCGCAGCGCATCTTCGGCGCCGCGCCGGTCGTACTTGTTCAGCACCACCAGCTCGGCGAAGTCGAGCATGTCGATCTTCTCGAGCTGGCTCGGCGCGCCGTAGTCGCTGGTCATCACGTACACCGGGAAATCGACCAGGTCGACGATTTCCGAATCGCTCTGGCCGATGCCGGCGGTCTCCACGATCACCAGGTCGTAGCCGATGCCCTTCAGGAACGCGATGCAGTCCTTCAGCACGCGGTTGGTGGCCGCATGCTGGCGCCGCGTGGCCATCGAGCGCATGTACACGCGCGGGCTGCGCAAGGCGTTCATGCGGATGCGGTCGCCGAGCAGCGCGCCGCCGGTGCGGCGCCGGCTCGGGTCCACCGACACCACCGCGATACGCATCTGCGGGAAGCCGGCCAGGAAGCGGTTGAGCAGTTCGTCGGTGACCGAGGACTTGCCGGCGCCGCCGGTGCCGGTCAGGCCTAGCACCGGCGCCGGGCGCCTAGCGCGGGACTCGGGACTGGGGACTCGGGAATCGGAAGTGCCCGCTAGGCCGGATTGCCATTGCTTGCGCAGCAGGGCCAGCTCGGACTCGGAGAACGCGCCATCCTCGAGCGCCGAGAGCACTTTGCCGATACCGATCTCGTCGTCGATGCTCGGCAACGACGCACCGGCCTGTTCCGGGTCCCGAGTTCCGAGTCCCGAGTCCCGCGCGCGCGAAGCGCGCTGCACCACGTCCTCGATCATCTCCACCAGGCCCATCTTCATGCCGTCGTTGGGGTGGTAGATGCGCTCCACGCCGTAGGCCTGCAGCTCGGCGATCTCTTCGGGCGTGATGGTGCCGCCACCGCCGCCGAACACGCGCACGTGGCCGGCGCCGCGTTCGCGCAACATGTCCACCATGTACTTGAAGTATTCGACGTGGCCGCCCTGGTAGGACGACAGCGCGATCGCATCGGCGTCTTCCTGCAACGCCGCGCGCACCACATCCTCGACGCTGCGGTTGTGGCCAAGATGGATCACCTCGGCGCCCTGCGCCTGGATCAGCCGGCGCATGATGTTGATCGCCGCGTCGTGGCCGTCGAACAGGCTGGCGGCGGTGACGAAGCGCAATGGGCTGGTGTCCGCTTGCGGCAGCGGGACGCGGGATGCGGGAATGCTCATCGGAAAGAATCGGCAAGAGAATGCGGTGATTCTAGGCGTGCGGCGCGGCGCGGGCAGGTTGCGCTGCAACATGCGGCAACGATTGCACCGGCGGCCGACCGACGTGCAGGCGCCACATCGGCCGATAGCTATCCGCCACATGAATGCGACCGCGCGATGCGTCAACAGCGGCGGCGCTTGCCGCGTTTCCGCTGGCGTCGGCATCCCGCCGATATCGCTGGAGACTCCCATGTCGGTTCGTCCTTTGTTGTTGGCTTCCCTGCTCGGCAGCGCACTCGTCGGCGGCCTGCTGGCCGCGCCCGCGCAGGCGCGTTCGGTGGTGGAACTGTCGGTACGGACCGCACCGCCACCGCCGCGGTTCGAACGCGTGGTGGTGCGGCCGGGCTACGTCTGGGCGCCCGGCTACTGGCACTGGAACGGCCGCCGCCACATCTGGGTCGCCGGCCGCTACGTGGTCGCACGTCCGGGCTACGTCTACGTCGGCCCGCGCTGGGAGCATCGCGGCCCCGGCTACCGCTTCCGCGATGGCTATTGGGTGCATCGCTAGGCCGCGGCATGGCGGCGCGCGGCAGCGGCGGCGCCGCCACGATGTTGCGCGGCGACGTGACCGGGTGCGTCGCGCTTTGCGATAGTGCGCGAACCACGGCATCCGGCCGGTCCTTGAGAACACGCATGTCCAGGCATTCGCTGTCGCATGCGTCCTTGCCGCCGGTCTCTGCGACCGGCGCGAGCGCGCCGCCGCGTTGCGGCACCGCTGCCGGGACGCGCGGCCCGTCATGCGTTCCGCGCATGCGTGTCCGCGGCCTGCTGCAGCGCCTGCCATCCGGGAGGCCGTAGCGATGCCGAAGGTACCGCCGGGAACCTACGTGATCGCCATTACCGTGGTCGCGGTGGCGATCGCCAGCGTCGCCGCCTGGCACGAACGGCCCACCGACGCGGCGTCGCGCCGCGGGCTCGGCGAAGCCATCGGCCACACCGCCAGTGCGGTTGCGGCAGACAGGTCCGCGGTGCCCGTTGCGCCCGCCAAGCCGACCGCGCCCGACGCCGCCCGCGCCGAAGCCGCGCTCCGCTTCGACAAGCAGGGCCAGGTGGTGCCGGACCTGGCCTTGCGGCGCCACCTGGACCGCTACCTGGTCATGCAGGAGGCCCAGCCGCTGGCGATGCAGCGCCAGCAGCTGCAACGCGACCTTGCGGCCGCCATGCCCGCCGCACAGACGCAGCAGGTGCTCGCCTGGTTCGACCGCTACGCCGCCTATCTGCAGGCCGAGGCCGCGGACTCTGCGCACCGCGCCGATCCGCAACGGCAAGCGCAGTTGCGCGAGCGCCTGCTCGGCCCGCAAGCGGCCAAGGCACTGTTCGCCGACGAGCACGCCGCGCACTGAACGCCGCATCGACCGATGCCTCGGCGCCAGCGCCACAAGATCGCCCGACGCCGCGCCGGATACCGCATCACGCGCATGAACCCGCAGTGCGCGCCGACCTGAAGCGCCACAGACCTCGCACGGCCGGTCGCAGCTGCAGAGAACCGCGCTGCCTATACTCGCCGCGACCTCCCCCTGCAAGGAACGCACGATGGACTACCAGATCCTCTGCGGCAGCGAGCGCAGCCCCTTGCCCGGCTGCATCGACGCCGGCAAGTTCCCGGCCGCGCAGCGCCTGCGCGTGTTGCTGGCGCTGCGCCAGCCGGCGCTGGACGCGGCAGCGGCCCGTTTGCTCGACACGGCCGGCGACGACCTGCCCGCGCCGCTGTCGCGCGACGCCTTCGCCACCCGCTTCGCCGCCGACGCCGGCGACCTGCGCGCGGTCGAGACCTTCGCCGCGCAGCATGGCCTGTGCGTGGAGCAGACCCTGGCGCATGCCGGTGTGGTGATCCTGGAAGGCAGCGTGCAGCAGTTCGACCGCGCGTTCCAGGTGGATCTGCGCGACTACCGCAACGACGACCTGCGTTACCGCGGGCGCACCGGCGCGGTGTCGGTTCCCGCCGCCCTGCACGGCGTGGTGAGCGCGGTGCTCGGCCTGGACGATCGGCCGCAGGCGCGCACGCTGCCGCGCGCGCAAGCGCAGGACGTCGCCGCGCCACCCGGCGCCGCGGCGCCGGTGGCGCAGTACACGCCGCCGCAGCTGGCCGAACTGTACGGCTTTCCCGAGCACGACGGCGCCGGCCAGTGCATCGGCATCATCGCGCTGGGCGGCGGCTATGCGCGCGACCAGCTGGCCGCCTATTTCGCCGAGCTGGGGCTGCCGATGCCGCAGATCGTCGATGTGCTGCTGGCCGGCGCGCGCAACCGGCCCAGCGGGCAGGCGCACAAGGCCGACATCGAGGTGCAGATGGACGTGCAGATCGCCGGCGCCATCGCGCCGGGCGCCAAGCTGGTGGTGTACTTCGCGCCCAATACCGACAACGGCTTCCTCGAAGCCATCGTCAGCGCCATCCACGATCGCGAACACGTGCCGGACGTGATCGCGATCAGCTGGGGCTTCACCGAGACGCTGTGGACGGCGCAGTCGCGCGAGGCCTACAACCGCGCGCTGCAGGCGGCCGCGCTGATGGGCATCACCGTGTGCATCGCCTCCGGCGACGACGGCGCCAGCGACGGCCAGCCCGGTCTGAATGTGTGCTTCCCGGCGTCCAGCCCGTTCGTGCTGGCCTGCGGCGGCACCCGCCTGCAGGTCGACGCGCAGGCGGCGCACGAGCAGGCCTGGCCCGGCACCGGCGGCGGCCAGAGCCGGGTGTTCGCGCGGCCGCGCTGGCAACGCGGCCTGGCGCTGCACGGCACGCGCACCGCGGCGCAACCGCTGAGCATGCGCGGCGTGCCGGACGTGGCCGCCAACGCCGACGCCGAAACCGGCTACTACGTGCACATCGACGGGCGCCCGGCGGTCATGGGCGGCACCAGCGCCGCCGCGCCGCTGTGGGCGGCGCTGCTGGCGCGCGTCTATGGCCTGAACGGCGGCCGCCGCGTGTTCCTGCCGCCACGGCTGTACGCGGTGGCCGACACCTGCCGCGACATCGTCGACGGCGGCAACGGCGGCTTCCGCGCAAGCCCCGGCTGGGATGCCTGCACCGGTCTGGGCGTGCCCGACGGCGGGCGCATCGCCGCCACGCTCGGCGCCGGACCGGGCGCGCCCCCGGCGCAGGCCGCCACCGGCTAAGCCGGTGCAGCCTCCGTAAGTTCGTGGCGCCGCCAGCGTCGCAGATCGCGCCGAGATGCTTGTGCGGCAAGGGTCGGCGCCGACCCCTGGAGCGCTGCACGGCATACGGGCAATTGCTTTAAAATGCGCCCATCGCGACGATCAGGACCCGTTCCGGAACCCGTCGCGTTTTTCGTTTTACGCACCTCACTAGGACGTTCCTGGAACCAAGGTGTCCTACACCTGCAACGCCAGCGGAGCCCCCCATGCTTTTCGAAACGCTAGCCACCACCGGCCACGAACAGGTCGTCTTCTGCCACAACCGCGACGTGGGCCTGCAGGCGATCATCGCCATCCACAACACCGTGCTCGGCCCCGCATTGGGCGGCGTGCGCATGCGCCCCTACCCCAACACCGAGGCCGCGCTGCACGACGCGCTGCGGCTCAGCCGCACGATGACCTACAAGAACGCGCTGGCCGGGCTCAACATTGGCGGCGGCAAGGCGGTGATCATCGGCGACCCGAAGGCCGACAAGTCCGAAGCGCTGTTCCGCGCGTTCGGCCGCTACGTGGATTCGCTGGGTGGGCGCTACATCACCGCCGAGGACGTGGGCACCGACGTCAACGACATGGAGCAGATCTACCTGGAGACCGAGTACGTCACCGGCGTGCACCAGGTACACGGCGGGTCCGGCGACCCGGCGCCGTTCACCGCCTATGGCGCACTGCAGGCGCTGATGGCCTCGCTGCAGCGCAAGCTCGGCCACGAGGAGATCGGCAAGGCCAGCATCGCCGTGCAGGGCCTGGGCCACATCGGCATGGAACTGGTGAAGCTGCTGAAGGAACGCGGCGCCAAGCTGTACGTCACCGACCTGGACCAGGCGCTGGTCGAGCGCGCGGTCGCCGAGTACGGCGCCGAGGCGGTCAAACCGGACGAGATCTACGACGTGGCCGCCGACGTGCTGGCGCCGTGCGCGCTGGAAAGCGCGATCGACGAAGCGACGCTGCCGCGGCTGAAGGCGAAGATCATCTGCGGCACCGCCAACAACCAGTTGGCCAACGCCGCGATCGGCGAGGAACTGCATCGGCGCGGCATCCTCTACGCGCCGGACTACGCGGTCAACGCCGGCGGCGTCATGAACGTGTCGCTGGAGATCGACGGCTACAACCGCGAACGCGCGATGCGCCTGATCCGCAGCCTGTACCACAACCTCGGCAAGATCTTCGACCTGTCCGAGCGCGACAACATCCCGCCGCAACAGGCCGCCGACCGCATCGCCGAAGCGCGCATGCACGCGATCGGCAAGCTCAAGCTGCCGCTGGGCCGCACCGCCCCGCGCTCGATGGGACATCTGCGCGGCGAGTAGGCGCCGCCACGCACGGGCGATCCGCGGCGACGCGCGTTGAGCAGCACCTCCCCGACGCCCAGCGCGTCGGGACTGAAGTCCCTCCCACAAAGGCCGACGAGCTATCCGAAGGCTACTGTAGGAGCGACTTCAGTCGCGACGAGCGAAGCGGTGAGCTTTCCGGCTTCGCAAGCTGCCGGGGCCGAAGCCCCTCTTACAAACCGAGTCCACGCGACCAACACCGCATCCGCACGACGGCCGCATCAGAACCCCAACCGGTAACGCAGCGACAGCGCATGATCGTCGCCGCGCGGGCCGAAGCGCTGGTCGTAGCCGATGCCCAACGCGCTGCTGTTCCAGCGCCGGTCCAGGCTCACCCCGAACAGCCCGCCCGAGCGGGCCGGCTGCAGGTCGAGCAGCGGCGCCCATGCGTCCACGCCGACGAAACTGGCCTGGCGCTGCAATCCTTGCGCGGCCAGGGTCTGCTGCCATTCGCCGTAGCCCTGCAGCGACCAGCCGCGCCAGCCGTAACCGGCGCGCAGGCCGGCCAGCGCCTGGCTGCGCGAAGAGGACGCGGCCGCGGCCATCAACCCGAAGCCGTCGCCGCCCTGCTCGCGGAAGCCGTCGCTGTCGATGCGGCTGTAGTCGGCGCCGGCGTACGGGGTCAGCCACGCCTTGCCGCGTCCGATGCGATAGCCGATCTCGACGCTGCCGGACAGGAAGCGCCCGTCGTAGCGGCTGGACGCCGCGGCAACGGTCTCGCCGAGCAGCAGGCTGCGGTCGAGCTGGCGCCGGTACTGCCCGGTCCCCAACTGCGCCAGCGCATAGGCATTGCCGCCGACCGCGCCGAGATAGGCCTGGCCTTGCACCTGCCGATCGCGGCTGTGGCCCAGACCGCCGTCGTCGCCCCCGTCGGCGCGGGTCTCGCCGAAGGCGAAACCGGCCACCGCATGCTCGCCCAAGCGCAGGTCCTGGCCCATCATCCAACCGTCGAGCTGGAACTGGCTGCCGGCGAAGCTGCCCTGCCCGGTGTCGCCCAGCCGCTGGCTCCACGCACCGATCGCCCGCGGCTGCGCGATCAGGCTGTCGAAGCGACCGGACAGCGCGCGCCGCTGCAGGTCGATGGTGTCGAAGGTCATCGCCGTGGCGGCCGCATGCGCTTCGCCGGACAGGCTGCGCAGCGTCGCCGCCGCCACCGCCGCGCTCGGCGACTGCTGCACCGCGCCGGCCGCCTTCAGCAGCGACGCATCGACCGTCGCCGGATCGCGGCCGAGCTGTGCGTCCAGCTGCGCGAACGCCGCATCCACGCGCGTGGCGGAGGCGAGCGCGGCGGCAGTGATGCTGCCGAAGCTCGCCGCGGTGGCGGTGACGCTGAGCGCTTGCACGGTGATCGACGCGCTGGAACTGTCGTAGCTGAGCGAGGAGGTCAGGAACACGTTCGGCGGCGTGGTGACCGACCCGAACGTGCCGCTCAGCCCACCCGTGGTCTCCAGCACCTTGTACGCGGTGTTGTTGACCACGTAGTCACGCTTGCCGAGCACGTACAGCGAGCCGCCCTGCAGCGTCGCGGTGCCGGTCACCGAGAGCTTGTCGCCGACCAGCAAGGCCAGCCGGCCGTTGCTCTCCTGCACGTAATTGCCGCTCAGGCTGAGCGCCGCGGCACCGACCTGGAAGGTGCCGGAATTGCTGACGTTGCCGCGCAGCGGCCCGGTGCCGATGAACGTGGCGCCGTTGCTGATGGCGAGGCTGGAGCCGCCCAGGCTGGCCGCGCTGAGCGTGCCGGCCTGTACCTGGGTCGCGCCGCTGTAGCTGTTCTGGGTGCCGCTCAGGGTCAGGGTGCCGCTGCCCTGCTTGATCAGGCCGCCGCTGCCGGCGATGTCGTTGGCCCAGATCGAGCTGCCGCTGAAGGACACGCTGACGTCGCCCCAGTCGAACCGGGCCGGCCCGCGCACCGCCTTGCCGACATTGAGCAGGCCGTAGCCGAAGGTGGCGTCCACGCCGGGCGTACCCAGGTCGGTGGCGGTGCCGAGCAGCGTCTGCCGCAGCAGATCGTTGCTGAAGTAGGGAAACGCCTGCCAGACCAGCGCGGCCGCACCGGAAACCAGCGGCGCGGCGAACGAGGTGCCGCTGCCGTAGTAGTAGCCCGGATTGGCGCTGGCGGTAGTCGCCTTGGGATCGACGAACACTTCCGTGCCCGGGGCCACCAGGCAGTAGCGCATGGCCGCGCCGCAGGCGTTGGAATAGGGCTCCAGGGTGCTGCCGGTACTCGAATCCACCGCGGCCACCACCAGCCAACCGCGCTCCAGGTCCGCCGCCGGATGGCTGCCGCCGGGGCCGAGCTGGCTGGGCAGCGAGGCGATGTCCGACGGCGTGGACTTGGATTCGTTGCCGGCCGCGAACACCACCAGCCCGCCGTTGTTCAGCACGAACGGGCGGTATTCGGCGGCGATCGCGTTGGTCGCGCCCGGATCGGTCCAGTAGATGCCGCCCCATGAATTGTTCATCACCTTGACCCCGGCATTGATCAGGTCCTGGTGGATGCTGGCCAAACCCAGCGCGCCGCTGGTCTGGTTGCCCTCGCCGCTGCCGTCGTCGTCGGGCGAGGTGTCGTTGATGATGCGCGCCGACACGATCTGCGCACCGGGCGCGATGCCGCCCGGCCACGCGCCCACCGCCTTGCCCGCGGCCAGCTGCGCGACCGTGGTGCCGTGGCCGTCGACATCGTCGACGTTGACGTTGTTCTTGGCCGGATCGACGTAGATCAGGTTGGACACCACGCGCCCGGCCAGCGCCGGGTGGTCGCGGTTCACGCCGGTGTCGACCACGCCGATGCGGTAGCCGCTGCCGTCGTAACCGGCGTTGCGCGCAGCGAGCGTGTTGGTCAGCGCCAGGTGCGCGTCGAACGCCGGCTGCGGCGGTGGCGGCGAGGTCGGCGGCGAGGTGGGTGGGGATGTCGGCGGCGGCGGCGGCGGTGGGGAGCTCGGCGGCGGCGACGTCGGCGGCGGATCGCTGCGGGTCAGCCCGCCACCGCCGCCACCGCCCCCGCAAGCGGTCAACGCCATCGCCAGTGCGGTCGCCAGCAGCGACCGGGCCATCACCTTCCGCATGATCTCTCTCCAGATATGCACGCCGGCCACTGCGGCCGGCAACGCCCCATTAGCGGCCGCAAATGGACCGCCCTGAAGCGTCTCGAATCTACACCGGAAATCCGCGCCTGCGGCGATCGCCGCGCCGCGCGCGATTGGCAGACGCCGCGCCGAGGCAGATAATCGGGAACTCATCTTCGTAAGGGTTTGCCATGACCGAGATCGTCATCGCCGCGGCCAAGCGCACCGCCATCGGCGCGTTCCTGGGCCAGTTCAACGGCGTGCCCACGCCCGAGCTCGGCGCCGCCGCGATCCGTGCCGCGCTGGAACAGTCCGGCATCCCCGCCGCCGACGTGTCGGAAGTGATCATGGGCTGCGTGCTGCCGGCCAACCTCGGCCAGGCGCCGGCGCGCCAGGCCGCGCGCGCGGCCGGCGTGCCCGACGCCACCGGCGCCACCACCATCAACAAGGTCTGCGGCTCGGGCATGAAGGCGATCATGCTCGGCCACGACCTGATCAAGGCCGGCTCGGCCAGCATCGTCGTCGCCGGCGGCATGGAATCGATGAGCAACGCCCCGCACCTACTGCCGAACTCGCGCACCGGCAACCGCTACGGCAACTTCCAGGCGGTCGACCACATGGCCTGGGACGGCCTGACCAATCCCGACGACGGCCAGGCCATGGGCGTGTTCGGCGAGGCCACCGCGGAGAAGTTCGGCTTCAGCCGCCAGGACCAGGACGCCTACGCGATCGAATCGGTGACCCGCGCGCAGGCCGCGCAGCGCAATGGCGCCTTCGATGCGGAGATCGTTCCGGTCCGCGTCGCCACGCGCAAGGGCGAAGCGGTGTTCGCCAGCGACGAGCAGCCGGGCAAGTCCGACGTCGCCAAGATCCCCACGCTGAAGCCGGCGTTCAAGAAGGACGGCACGGTCACCGCCGCCAGTTCCTCCAGCATCTCCGACGGCGCCGCCGCCACGGTGCTGCTCAGCGCCGACGACGCCGCCCGCCGCGGCATCGCGCCGCTGGCGCGGATCGTCGGCCATGCGACCTTCTCGCAGGCGCCGGAATGGTTCACCACCGCCCCGGTCGGCGCGATCAGGAAGCTGCTCGATCAGGTCGGCTGGAGCCTGGACCAGGTCGACCTGTTCGAGATCAACGAAGCGTTCGCGGTGGTGCCGATGGTGCCGATCAAGGAATTGGGACTGGATCACGCCAAGGTCAACGTCAACGGCGGCGCGTGCGCGCTCGGCCATCCGATCGGCGCATCCGGCGCACGGCTGGTGGTGACATTGCTAAACGCGTTGCGCACGCGCGGCGGACGCCGCGGAATCGCGACCCTGTGCATTGGCGGCGGCGAGGCGACAGCGGTCGCCATCGAATTGATTTAATTGGGATTAACCCTTAAAACACAAAAATGAATGCGCGTGCGCTTGACAGCCGACTTTGGCTTGTCATCATGTTGAGGGCGCGCAATAGCGCGTTGCCTAACTAAACGACGAGGATAGACACACATGAGCATCAACAAGCTGCTGATCGCAATGGCCCTGGGCCTGGCCCTGGCCGCATGCTCGAAGCAGGAGCAGGCGCAGGACGCCGCTGCTTCGGCTAACGAAGCCGCCACCGACGCGCAGGCTGCTGCCGACCAGGCTTCGGCCGCCGGTGCCGCCACCGCCGATTCCGCCCAGGCTGCTGCCGACACCGCCGCCACCGCCGCCAACACCGCTGCCGACGCTTCGCAGGCCGCCGCTGCTGCCCCGACCGATGCCGCTGCCGACAAGGCTGCTGACACCGCCAAGGCTGCTGACGACACCGCCGGCCAGGCCAAGGACGCTGCCGAAGAAGCCAAGAAGTAATCACTTCTCGCTTCAGGCAAGTCTTGAAGAAGCCGCTGGTTCGCCAGCGGCTTTTTCTTTGCCCGTAAATCGCGCCAGCGAGCCGCGAACAGCCGCGCTGCGCGCACTCCGGCCGGCCTTCACCCTCGGCCCATGGCCGGCGCGATGCCGGTCGCGCTCGGCGCGGACCCGCCCGGTACCGGTCTGCACACGCTGATCGCGCACTTTCAGACCCTGCTCGATTCGCGGCGCGCATGCCGACGCCCCAGTAGCCAACGCCTGTTGTGTTTAAGAGCACGATCGCTTGCGCCAACGCTGGCCTGCGGAGGTCGGACCTGCCGCATCGGCGCCCGGAACGCGCCAGCTTCCTGAACGCGAGCCGTTGCCGCTCGCCGGCATTGACGCCGGCTGCATGCGCAGCCACCTAGGCTGCGCCGCATCACCCAGTAACGGAGTACGCGCATGAACAAGACCCCGATCATCGCAATGGCCCTGTTGTCCGCGCTGGCCCTGGCCGCCTGCCAGGGCCCGGAATCGCAGCAGGCGCAGCGCGACGCCAAGGTCGCCGCCGAGCAGACCGGCGAAGCGGCCAAGGAAGCTGCCGACCAGGCCGCGCAGACCGGCCGCGAAGTCGCCGCCGACGCCCGCGACGCCGCACACCGCGCCGCCAACTCCGAAGCCGTGCAGGACGCCTCGGCCGCCGCCAAGGAAGCCGCTGCCGACGCCAGCGAGGCCACCGCCAGCGCCGCGCAGAAGCTCGCCGACAAGGCGCGAGAAAATGCCAACCAGGATGCGCACAACGACAACCCCGAGAAGCACTGACCGGCACCGCTGGCCGATCGCCCGCCGCATCGCGCACCTCGCGGATGCGGCGGGAGCCGTGGCGCACCGTCACGGCCTCTCCCTGCAGGGCGCGCCAGCTCACCGTCGGCGTTGCCGCTGCGGGACCCCGACTTCACTGCACCGCGGCGAATGAGCCGGTGGACCCGTCGGCTTCGACCACCATCGTGGCCGAACACCTCCTCCCCCAGTGCACCTAGCAGACTCGTCGCAAGAGCACCTCCCTTGTAGGAGCGGCTTCAGCCGCGACGAGCGAAGCGACAAGCCTTCCGGCTCCGATGACAGTCGGGGCTGAAGTCCCTCATACAGCGCACCCAACTGGATGGCCGCAAGTCCCTTGTAGGGGCGGCTTCAGCCGCGACGAGCGGAGCGCACCTGACGGAATCGAACAGATCGGGCGGGAAGCCTCCACAAGCACCCCTCGCCGCAAGCCACCGTGGGAGCGACTTCAGTCGCGACTAGCGGAGCGATGACCTAGCGGCATCGGGCACCGTCCAACCCGAAGCCCTCTCCAGCACACCCAGCAAACGCACTCCGCAAGTCCCCAGCAGAAACGGTTTCAACCGCGACCATCACGCCACGACGTGACCTACGGCTCCCTTTCGGTCCGCGAACGCCTGCCCGCGACCAGGCTGGTTACAATCCGCGGATGTCGACGTTCCACCGGGTGCGGATCAGAACCCGCCTAGCGCTGCTGTTCTCCGCCCTGGTCTTCGTGTCGATCGGTTTCGGCGTGTTCACCGGCGCGCAACGTTCGATCTCCGATGCGGCGCGCGTGGCGCATACCCACCAGGTCCTGCGCAGCATCGACGAGGTGCAGTCGACCTTGCTGCAGGCCGAAACCGCGGTGCGCGGCTTCGAGTTGACCGACAACCAGGCCTACCTGAGCAACTATCGCGACAGCGCCGAACGCGTGCCGCGGCACCTGGCGCAGCTGCATGCGCTGGTCGCCGACAACCCGGTGCAGCTGGCGAACCTGCGCATCCTGCAGCGGCTGGTGCAGGCGCGGCTGGCGCAGATGCAGCAGATGCTCGACGTCTACCAGCACGATGGATTGGATGCGTTGCAGCGCGCGATGGCGCCGAACGTGTTCAAGGACTCCAGCACGATCCGCGATCACGTGCAGCAGATGACCGAACTGGAGCAACGGTTGCTGCAGAGCCGCGACCGTTCCAACCAGCGCAGTTCCGACCTGCTGCTGGCCCTGGCCTTGGCCGGCATCCCGTTCGGCCTGGGCAGCGTGGGCGTGGTCTATGCGTTGCTGTTCCGCGAACTGCGCAATCGCGCCACCGCCGAGCAGGCCGCCTCGGTCGCCAACGAACGACTCGGCGCCAGCATCGAGGAACTGCAGCGCACCAGCGCCGATCTCAACGCGCTCAGCCGCTACACCGGCCTGCTGCAGAGCTGCATGGACCCCAAGGAAGCGCTGACCGTGACCGCGCGCATGCTCGCCGCGCTGATGCCCGACGCCGGCGGCAGCGTGTATCTGCTGCGCGCGTCGCGGGATCGCGCCGAAGCCATCGTCGCCTGGGGCGAGGCACCAGTGCGCAGCGAGCCGGCGGTGGCGCCGGAGGAGTGCTGGGCGCTGCGCCGCGACAAGGCGCATTTCGTGCACGCGCTGCGCCACGATTCGGCGTGCGCGCATCTGCTCGACGATCCGCAGGCGGTCGGCGCCAGCAGCGCCTGCATTCCGCTGTCGGCGCAGGGCACGCAACTGGGCTTCGTGTTCCTGGCCGGTCCCGGCCCTGGACCGCTGCCGCGCATCGCCATCGCCGAGGCCGCGGCCGAGCAGCTGTCGTTGGCGCTGAGCAACCTGCGCCTGCGCGAATCGCTGCGCCTGCAGTCGATCCGCGACCCGCTCACCGGCCTGTTCAACCGCCGCTACCTGGAGGAGTCGCTGAACCACGAGCTGGCGCGCTGCGCACGCCGTTCGATGCCGCTGTCGCTGCTGATGCTGGACGTAGACCACTTCAAGCACTTCAACGACCTGCATGGCCACGGCGGCGGCGACAGCCTGCTGGCCGCGGTCGGGCAGATGCTCACCTCGCGGCTGCGCGGCGAGGACATCGCCTGCCGCTACGGCGGCGAGGAATTCACCGTAATCCTGCCGGAAACCGGCCCGGAGGCGGCGCTGGCGATCGCCGAGCAGATCCGCAGCGCCGCACAGCAGATGGGCAGCACGCTGGACGGCAAGGCGCTGCCGGGGGTGACGGTCTCGATCGGGCTGGCCAGCTATTCGCGCGACGGCGTGGTCGCCACCACCCTGCTGCGCAAGGCCGATGCGGCGCTGTACCGGGCCAAGCGCAGCGGCCGCAATCAGGTACAGCAGTTCGATCCGGCGCTGGATGGGATGGGCTGAACCCGGCGGCCGCGGCACGGCAAGCGCACTTTAGAGATGATTGTCACAAAATATACGCAGTAGAGCGGCGATAGTCCGGGTTCCCCCGACTGGAGACGTCTGCGCATGTCCATCTGGAAAGATCAGGGTACCCCGCGCAAGGATGGCCCGCCGCTGCCTGGCACGCCTGCCGCCACCGCCACGCCCGAGCCGCGCCCAGCGGTCGATCCGGTGGTTGGCGAATCCGCCGTCGCGGTCGCCGCGGCCGCGCCCATTCCCACGCGCGCCGCTGCGCCGGCGGCGAAGGAGTCGCTGATCGCCGCCGACATCACCATCGAAGGCAAGATCGAAGGCACCGGCCATATCCGCATCGCCGGCAAGTTCAAGGGCGACGTCAACGTGCAGGGCGACCTGACCATCGAGACCGGCGCCAAGCTCAGCGGCGGCGTGCGCGCCAACAAGGTGACCATCGCCGGCGAACTGGAAGGCAACATCGAATCGGCGGCGCAGGTGGACCTGCTGGCGTCCGGCGCGCTGATCGGCGACGTCAAGGCCGGCTCGCTGACCGTGGCCGCCGGTTCGCGGATGCGCGGCCAGGCCGACTTCGGCTGGGAAGACGACAAGGGCCGCAAGAGCGGCAAGCCGACGGAGTCAGACGCCGGCGCATGAGCACGCCGCGTCCCGGCACCCCGGGGGCGACCCGGACCTGCCCGCACTGCAAGGCGACGATCCTGGAAAGCGCCAGCGTCTGCCCGGCCTGCAAGCACCACCTGCGCTTCGACTCGGCGGTGCTGCAGCAATCGGCACCGACTGCCACGGTGCCGCTGCGCGTGCAGGGCACCATCCAGCATCCCGCCGACGGCACCGCGTGGGAGTACACGGTGGTGGTGACGATCCGCAACGGCCGCGGCGAGGAGATCAAGCGCCAACTGGTCGGCGTCGGCGCGATGCTGGACGGCGAAGAGCGCAGCTTCACCCTGTCGGTGGAAGCGACCCAGGCCAAGGGGGGAGGCAAGCGCGGGACGCGGCATTGAGGCTGAGGCGCGGGACTCGGGACTCGGGACTCGGGAACAGCGCAGCCCCTCTCCCATCGGGAGAGGGGTTGGGGTGAGGGTACGGCGCGAAGCGTCTCGTGGAGTTTGAGTGCACGAGGCTGCGCTCGCACCATCATCCGCCCCTGCGGGGCACCTTCCCCGAAAAGGGGGCCATGGTCCCAAGGGGAGAAGGAACAGCACTAGCCCCTCTCCCACCGGGAGAGGGGTTGGGCTGAGGGTACGGCCGCACGGTCACGGCAACGCACGCGCCAGCAACACCTCCACCGGCACATCCGCCTCCAAGGTACCGAACGCCAATCCATGCGCGCCGGCCAGGCGGCTGTGGACGAACGCGTCGGCGGCCGGGCTCGCGCTGCGCAACAGCAGCGCGGCCTGCAGTGTCAGCGCGATGCGTTCGGTGACGCGCCGTGCGGCGTATTCGCCCACGTCGCCGGTGCCGGCCAGCGACGTGCGCAGCGCGTCCAGCGCCTTGTCGTAGTCCGCGCTTACGCCCGTCGCAGTTTCCAACTCGGCCAGCAGCGCCGCCGCGCTGCGCGGCTCGCGCGCCAGTGCGCGCAGCACGTCCAGGCACTGGATATTGCCGCTGCCTTCCCAGATCGAATTCAGCGGCGCCTGCCGGTACAGCCGCGGCAGGATCGATTCCTCCACATAACCGGCGCCGCCCAGGCATTCCTGCGCTTCGTTGACGAAGGCCGGAGCGCGCTTGCACAGCCAGTACTTGCCCAGCGCGGTGGCGATGCGCGCGAACGCCGCCTCGGCCGGGTCGCGCTCGGCCGCATCGACCGCGCGCGCCACGCGCAGCGCGAACGCGGTGGCGGCCTCGGATTCGATCGCCAGGTCGGCGAGCACGTTGCGCATCAGCGGCTGCTCGACCAGGCGCTTGCCGAACGCGATGCGATGCCGCGCGTGATGCAGCGCCTGCGCCAACGCCATGCGCATCTGCGCGGCGGCCGCGAGCATGCAGTCCAGCCGGGTCAGCATCACCATGCCGATGATGCGCGCCACGCCGCGCCCTTCCTCGCCGATGCGCTGCGCCCAGGCGCCGGCGAACTCCACCTCGCTGGAGGCGTTCGACCAGTCGCCGAGCTTGTCCTTCAGCCGCACCAAGCGCAGCGCATTGAGCTGCCCGTCGGGCAGGCGCCGCGGCAGCAGGAAGCAGCTCAGCCCGCCCGGGGCCTGCGCCAGCACCAGGAAGCCGTCGGACATCGGCGCGGAGAAGAACCACTTGTGCCCGACCAGCGCGTACTCGCCGTCGCGGCCCAGCGGCGTGGCGACGGTGGCGTTGCTGCGCACGTCCGAGCCGCCCTGCTTCTCGGTCATGCCCATGCCCAGGGTGATGCCGGCCTTGTCGGCGATCGGCACGTCGCGCGGGTCGTAATGCGGCGCGGCGGCCTTGTCGGCCCACTCGCGCAGCGCCGGTTCCTGGCGCAGCACCGCGACCGCGGCGTGGGTCATCGTCAACGGGCAACTGGTGCCGGCCTCGGCTTGGTGATGCAGATAGCTCAGCGCCGCGCGCGCCACGTGCGCGCCCGGCTGCGGCGTATGCCAGGACAGGCCGGCCACGCCGTGTGCCTTCGCTGCATCCAGCAACTGATGGTAGGCCGGATGGAATTCGACCGTGTCGATGCGCCGGCCGTAGCGGTCGTGCGTGCGCAGCCGCGGGCGGTCGCGGTTGGCGTCGAAGCCGAGCCGGTACAGCGTATCGCCAGCCAGCGCGCCGTACTGCGCCAGGTGCGCGGCGAACGCGTCGTCGCCTTCGCGCGCGACCGCGGCGCGCAGCACCGCATCGTCGCTCCACAGGTCGCGCGGCTCGAACGGCGGCGGCTGGTTGTCGACCACGTGCGTGGCGAATGCGGGCAGTTCCCGTTGCATGCATCTCCCTCCCAGAAGCGCGTCCCGCATTGTGGCCGATGCATCCCCGCGCCGTGAACCGCCGGGCTGGATTCTCATCTCCTGCACACCGCCTTGGACACAGTGGCGGCCATGCCCAAACCCGCTTCCCAGGACCTGGTGGTACTGCGCCCGGAAGGGCTGTACTGCCCCGCTGGCGACTTCCATATCGACCCCTGGCGCCCGGTGCCGCGCGCGGTCATCACCCATGGCCACGGCGACCACGCGCGCGCCGGCATGGGCGAATACCACTGCGCCGCCGCCAGCCTGCCGATCCTGCGCTGGCGCCTCGGCGAGCAGGCGTACCGCGCGTACGACTACGGCACGCGCTTCACGCTGGGCGCAGCGACGGTGTCGCTGCATCCGGCCGGCCACGTGCTCGGCTCGGCGCAGGTGCGCATCGAAGTGGATGGCGAGGTGTGGGTGGCCTCGGGCGACTACAAGCGCCAGCCCGACCCGACCTGCGCCGCGTTCGAGGTGGTGCGCTGCGACACCTTCATCACCGAGGCCACCTTCGGCCTGCCGGTGTATCGCTGGCCGGACACCGCCGCGGTGGCACGCGAAATCGTCGCCTGGCGCCGCGAGTGCGCCGCGCGCGGCGAGGCCGCGGTGCTGTTCTGCTACGCGCTGGGCAAGGCGCAGCGGGTGCTGGCCGAGCTGCAGCCGTGGGACGACCAGCCGGCGCTGCTGCATGGCGCGGTCGCCGCCGGGGTGGCGGTGTATCGCCAGGCGGGGGTGGCGATGCTGGATACGCAACCGGTCGCCGAGATGGACAAGCGCGCCGACTACGCCGGGCAACTGGTGCTGGCGCCGCCGTCGGCCGCAGGCAGCCCGTGGCTGCGCCGCTTCCGCCATGCGCAGCTCGGCTTCGCCTCGGGCTGGATGCGCCTGCGCGGCAACCGCCGCCGGCGCAACTACGATCGCGGCTTCGTGGTGTCCGATCATGCGGACTGGCCCGACCTGCTGCGCACCATCGAAGAAACCGGCGCGCGGCGGGTCATCGCCACGCACGGCAATACCGATGCGATCATCCGCGCCCTGAACGAACGCGGCGTCGCCGCCGAGGCGTTCCGCACCGACTACGGTGCCGAGGAATGAAGCGCTTCGCCGCGCTGTACCGGCAACTGGACCAGAGCACCGCGACGCTGGACAAGCGCGCCGCGCTGGTCACGTATTTCGAGCAGGCGCCGCCGGCCGATGCGGCCTGGGCGATCTGGCTGCTGAGCGGCGGCAAACTGCGGCGCATCGCCAACACCCGCGAACTGCGCGAGTGGATCGCGCAGGAAAGCGGCCTGCCCGGCTGGCTGGTCGACGACAGCTACGACCACGTCGGCGATCTCGCCGAAACCCTGACCCTGTTGCTCGACGATCCGGCCGAAGCCTCGGATCCGGCGCCGCTGCGCGACTGGATCGAAGAGCGCCTGCTGCCGGTGGCCGCGCAGGACGCGGCCGCGCGCCACGCCGCGGTGCTCGCCGGTTGGCGCAGCCTGGATTTCGACGAGCGCCTGCTGTTCAACAAGCTGCTGACCGGCGCGCTGCGCGTGGGCGTGTCGCAGCGGCTGGTGCAGCAGGCGCTGGCGGCGATGTCGGGCATCGACATCGCGCGCATCGCCCAGCGCATGCTCGGCGCGTGGTCGCCGACCCCGACCGCACTGGAAGACCTGCTCTCGCACGAGGTGCTGGCCAGCGACCGCCAGCAGCCCTACCCGTTCTTCCTGGCCTCGCCGCTGGAAAACGAGGCCGCCACGCTCGGCGCGATCGACGATTGGCAACTGGAATGGAAATGGGACGGCATCCGCCTGCAGCTGATCCGCCGCGCTGGCGAAGTGGCGCTGTGGTCGCGCGGCGAGGAACGCCTGGATGGCCGCTTCCCCGAGATCGAAACGGCGGCGGCGACGCTGCCGCGCGATGCGGTGATCGACGGCGAACTGCTCGGCTGGCGCGACGGCGACGCCGCGCCGCTGCCGTTCACCGCACTGCAGACCCGCATCCAGCGGCGCAAGCCCGGCGCCAAGACGCTGGCCGATACGCCGGCGCGGGTGCTCGCCTACGACCTGCTGGAACTGGACGGCATCGACCTGCGCGAACAGCCGCTGGCGCAGCGCCGCGCGCAACTGCAGGCCCTGCTCGACGCGCATGCCGATCCGCACATCGTGCTGTCGCCGCAGGTGCAGGCCGCGAGTTGGGAGGCGGCGGCGACGCTGCGCGAGCAGGCGCGCGAACGCGGCGTGGAAGGGCTGATGCTCAAGCGCGCCTCCTCGCCCTATCAGTCGGGGCGCCGCCGCGGCGACTGGTGGAAGTGGAAGATCGAACCGCTGACCATCGACGCGGTGCTGCTGTACGCGCAGGCCGGCCACGGCCGCCGCAGCACGCTGTACACCGACTACACCTTCGGACTGTGGGACGGCGAGCAGCTGGTGCCGGTGGCCAAGGCGTATTCGGGCCTGGACGACAGCGAGATCCTGGCCCTGGACCGCTGGATCCGCGCGCACACCACCGAGCGCTTCGGCCCGGTGCGCGCGGTGACGCCGTATCACGTGTTCGAACTCGGCTTCGAAGCGGTGAACAAGAGCAGCCGGCACAAGTCCGGCATCGCAGTGCGCTTCCCGCGCATCCTGCGCTGGCGCCACGACAAGCCGTTCGCCGAGGCCGACCGGCTGGCCACGCTGCAGGCGCTGGCGCGATGACGCCGCCGCAGGCGCGCAAGCGCCCGGCCGATGCGCCGCTGTACGCGTGGTTCGCCGCACAGGGCTGGCAACCGCTGCCGTTCCAGCGCGAACTCTGGCGGCACTATCTGGATGGCGGCTCGGGCCTGCTGCATACGCCCACCGGCAGCGGCAAGACCCTGGCCGCGTTCGGCGGTCCGCTGCTGGAAGGCCTGCGCGAACAGGCCGCGCGGCAGGCGGCAGCGCGCAAGGCGCCGCGTCGCGGCAAGAGCGCTGTCAGCTCAAGCAGGTCGACAGCGGCCACCCGGACGCGCCGCCAAGCGCAGCGCGACCTGAAAGTGCTGTGGATCACCCCGCTGCGCGCGCTCGCCGCCGACACCTTGCGCGCGTTACGCGAGCCGGCGCAGGAGCTGGGCCTGGACTGGCAGATCGGCCTGCGCACCGGCGACGCCAGCGCGCGCGACAAGCGCCTGGCGCGCAGCGGCAAGCTCGACGTGCTGGTGACCACGCCCGAATCGCTGGCGCTGCTGCTGTCCTATCCGGACACCGCGCCGCAGCTGGCCACGCTGCGCTGCGTGATCGTCGACGAATGGCACGAACTGCTCGGCAACAAGCGCGGCGTGCTGCTGCAGCTGTGCCTGGCGCGGCTGCGCGCCTGGGCGCCGGCGCTGCGCACCTGGGGCCTGTCGGCCACGCTCGGCAACCTGGACGAAGCGCGCGACGTGCTGCTGCCGCACGTGCCGGATGCGCCGATCGTGGCCGGGGTCAAGCCGCGCACGCTGACCCTGGAAACGCTGGCCCCGGCCAGCGGCGAGCGCTTCCCGTGGGCCGGCCATCTGGGCCTGGCGCAGTTGTCGCGGGTGCTGGAAAAACTGTTCGCGGTGCGCACCAGCCTGCTGTTCACCAACACCCGCGCGCAGGCAGAACTGTGGCACCAGGCGCTGGACTCGGTGTGGCCGGAGGACACGCACACGCTGGCCCTGCACCACGGCTCGCTGGACCCGGCGCTGCGCAGCGCCGCCGAGCAGGGCCTGCGCGACGGCAGCCTGCGCTGCGTGGTCGCCACTTCCAGCCTGGACCTGGGCGTGGACTTCCCGGCGGTCGACCAGGTGCTGCAGATCGGCAGCCCGAAAGGCGTGGCGCGGCTGCTGCAGCGCGCCGGCCGCGCCAAGCATCGCCCCGGCGAGGCCGGCCACGTGCTGTGCGTGCCCACGCACGCGCTGGAGCTGGTCGAGTACGCCGCCGCGCGCCGCGCCATCGCCCACGGCCGCATCGAATCGCGTCCCTCCCCGCGGCTGTCGCTGGACGTGCTGGCGCAGCATTGCGTGAGCTGCGCGCTGGGCGGCGGCTTCCGCGCCGATGCACTGTTCGACGAAGTCCGCGGCACCGCCGCGTTCGCCGCGCTCGATGCGCCCACCTGGAACGCGGTGCTGGACTTCGTCGTGCAGGGCGGCCGCGCGCTGGCGCAGTACCCGGACTACCGCAAGGTGGTGCGTGACGACGACGGCGTGTACCGCGTGCACGACCGCCGCATCGCGCTGCGCCACCGCCTGTCGATCGGCACCATCACCAGCGACGGCAGCGTCGCGGTGCGCTTCCTGCGCGGCGGCCGGCTCGGCGCGGTGGAGGAGCAGTTCGTCGGTCGCCTGCGCCGCGGCGACCGTTTCCAGTTCGCCGGCCGCCTGCTGGAGCTGGTGCGGCTGGAAGACATGACCGCCTACGTGCGCCTGGCCAAGGGCGGCGACGGCAGCGTGCCGAAATGGATGGGCGGGCGCATGCCGCTGTCCTCGGCGCTGGCGCACGAAGTGGAAGCGGTCTTCGCCGAGCCGCGCGGTGAGGAGGAACTGCGCGCGTTGGCGCCGTTGCTCGGCCTGCAGCGCGCGTTGTCGGCGCTGCCGTCGCCGCAGCGGCTGCTGGTGGAAAGCGTGCGCGCCCGCGACGGCCGTCACGTGTTCGTGTATCCGTTCGCCGGGCGCCAGGTGCACGAAGGCCTGGCCGCGCTGCTGGCGCTGCGCTGGGGCCGGCATCAACGCAACACCTTCAGCTTCGCCGCCAACGACTATGGGTTGGTGCTGTCGCCGGCGCAGGAAGTGGCGATCGATGAAGACCTGCTGCGCGCCTTGCTCAGCCCCGAGCATCTGTTCGAGGACCTGCGCGAGAGCCTCAACCTGGGTGAACTGGCGCGGCGCCAGTTCCGCGAGATCGCGCGCGTGTCCGGCCTGCTGCCGCCCAGCCTGCCCGGCGGCACGCCACGCAGCCTGCGCCAGCTGCAGGCCTCCAGCGGGTTGCTGTACGACGTGCTGAGCCGCTTCGATCCCGAACACCTGTTGCTGGCGCAGGCCGAGCGCGAAGTGCTGCAGGGCGAGATGGAGCTGACCCGGCTCGCCGCCACGCTGCACGACTGCGCCGCGCGCGAACTGGCCCTGCGCACGCCGCGCAGCCTGACCCCGCTGTCGTTCCCGCTGTGGGCCGAGAGCATCCGCGGGCAGCTCAGCACCGAGGACTGGAAGGCGCGGGTGATGCGCGCCGCCGCGCAGCTGGAACGACGCCATGCGCGCTGAGCTGGCCTGGACCCTGGCCGGCGAGCGGATGGCGCTGCTCGGCGAACGCGCGCTGTACTGGCCGGCGCGCCGGCGGCTGCTGATCGCCGACCTGCACCTGGGCAAGGCCGACGTGTTCCGCCGCGCCGGCATCGGCCTGCCCAGCGGCGGCACCGCGCTGGACCTGCAACGCCTCGCCGCGCTGGTGCAGGCGCAGGCCGCGCAGGAACTATGGATCCTCGGCGACGTACTGCACGGCGCCGCGCCCGCGGCCGCCTGGCAACGGGATTGGCACGCCTGGCGCGATGCGCATCCGCAGCTGCGCGTGGCCGCGATCGCCGGCAACCACGACCGCGCGCTGGCCGGCGCGGGGCTGGACATCGCGCTGCTCGGCGAACAGGTGGAGGACGGCCCGTTCGCGCTGCGCCACGATCCGGTGCCGCACGCGCAGCTACACGTGCTGTGCGGGCACCTGCATCCGCTGGCGAAGCTGCCGGGGCTGCGCCCGCGCTGGCCGGCGTTCTGGCTGCGCGAACGGATGACGGTGCTGCCGGCGTTCTCGCACTTCACCGCCGGCGTGGCGCCGGTGCTGGATGCGGGCGAACGCCTGGTCGCCTGCGTCGAAGGCGCGGCGCTGGCGTTGCCGGCGGCGATGGAATAACGCGCGGCCCTGGAGACTCAGATCGCCCGCTGTGGGAGGACTTCAGTCCCGACGTTTATCGATAACGCGTCGGGACTGAAGTCCCTCCCACAGGGAAGCGACGGCGCCGCGGCATCGCAACAGGCCTGCCGATCGCAGAAACGACGTCGGTCGCCACCTGCACGAACACGCTGGCTCACCGCACCTGTTCGCCGTGCGCCGGCCCCGCCGCAATCGGTGACACTGCTGCTGTCTCCGCCAGCGCCTGCAGAAATCCTGGCTCCAGCGCCAGCTTGCCGAACCAGCCATGCTGGGTGCCGCTGAGCACGCGCAACATGTGCCCGCGGCCGCCGGGCATGCGCCCGGCCGGCAGCATGCCGACGTCGCGCACGCGCGCCACCAGGTCGCGCTCGGACTGGAACAGCGGGGTCAGCCAGCGGCTCCAGAACTGGTACACCGCCACGTGCGCATGGCGCTGCGCCTGGTAGCGCGCCAGCGCCGCGTCCAGGTCCGGCGCTTCGCGCAAGGCTTCGCTCAACACCCACGCATCCATCAGCGCCATGTTGACGCCCTGCCCCAGTTGCGGACTCATCGAATGCGCCGCGTCGCCGGCCAGCACCAGGCGGCCGCGATACCAGCGCTGCTGCACCGCGTCGCGATAGCTGGCCCGCGCCAGTTGCGCCGGCGCGCACACCTGCGCCAGGCGCTCGCGCGCCTGCGGCCACAGCTGCGCGACCTCGTCCAGCCACGCCTCCATGCCGCGCGTCTGCCACGCGTCGAAATCGGCGGTGGGCAGGCTCCAGAAGAAACTCATGCGCGGCTCGGGATCGCCCGGGCGGGTACCGACCGGCAGCAGCCCGATCATCTTGCGCGCGGCCACATAGCGCTGCCGCAGTTCGTCGGCGAAGGCCCAGTCGCCGCGTGGCAGCAGGCACCACAGCGCGCCCCACGGATAGAGCCGGTCCAGACGCGTGCCCTGAACCTGCGCGCGCAGCGCCGAGGCCGAACCGTCGCTGGCGATGACCAGGTCGAACGGCCCATGCCAGCGCCCGTGCTGGTCCTGCAGCCGGCGCAGGCCATCGTCGATGGCGACGATGTGCGTGTCGCGCTGCAGTTCGGCGTAGCCGTCCCAGGCCTGCGCCAGCAGCGAGAACAACGCGCCGCGCTGCATGCCCAGGCCGAACAGGCGCGTATCCAGGTCGCGGTACCGCATGTCCATCACCACGCGGCCGCACGGCGTTTCGCCGTACAGGCGCCGCACCGGCGCGCCATGCGCCAGCGCCTGCTCGAGCAGGCCGATCCGCCACAGCACCTGCAGCCCGGTCGGCTGCAGCAGGAAACCGGCGCCGACCGGACCCGGCTGCGGCGCGCGTTCGAACACCTGCACCTGGTGGCCGTCGCGCGCCAGCAGCAGCGCCAGGGCCTGGCCCGCCGTGCCGTAGCCGACGATGCCGATCTGCATCCGTTGCTTCATCGCATCCACTGATCGCGGGCGATGCCGCAGCGGCATCGCGTCCATAAAAAACCCCGCCGAAGCGGGGCTCAAAAACAGCTCAGCCGAGCAGGAAATTTACTCGACAGGCGTAATATTGGAGGCCTGCGCGCCCTTCGGACCCTGGGTCAGGTCGTAGCTGACACGCTGTCCTTCCTGCAGGCTGCGGAAGCCCTTGGAATTGATCGCGGAGAAGTGCGCGAATACATCGGCGCTGCCGTCTTCCGGCGAAATAAAGCCAAATCCCTTGGCGTCGTTGAACCACTTGACGGTACCGTTCGGCATGGTGATGCGAGACCTTGTGCAATGAATGGGTGGTGGTTGTGCGGCATCCCGCACCGGCGGAGTATGCAAAGCTTGGGCAGCGAAGACAATCACCCGCGCGCCAGTTCGCCGATCAGCTCCGGCAGCCCCGCCGACGCCGCCTCCACGTTCGCCAGCACCTCGGCCAGGGTGATCTCCTGCGCGTCGCCGCAGCCGGCGGCCCAGTTGGCCACGATCGCCAGGCACACGTATTCCAGGCCCAGTTCGCGCGCCAGGCCCGCTTCCGGCATGCCGGTCATGCCGACCAGGTCGCAGCCGTCGCGGCGCAGCCGCGCGATCTCTGCAATCGTTTCCAGCCGCGGCCCCTGGGTGGCGCCGTAGCAGCCGCCGTCGACCACGTCGGCGCCGGTCACGCGCGCGGCGGCCAGGACCTTGCTGCGCAGCATCGGCGAATACGGGTGGCCGAAATCCACGTGCAGCACCTCGCTGCCCGACTCCTCGCTGAGCGTGGAGATGCGGCCCCAGGTGTAGTCGATCAGCTGGTCCGGGCAGGCCAGCACGCGCGGCCCGAAGCGCTCGCCGATGCCGCCGACGGTGTTGAGCGCGAGCACCCGGGTGGCGCCGATTTGCTGCAGCGCCGCAAGGTTTGCGCGGTAGTTGATCTTGTGCGGTGGCAGCGAATGGCCTTCGCCGTGGCGGGCCAGGAACGCGACCCGGTGGCCGAGCAGCGTGCCGATGCGCACCGGGCCGGACGGACTGCCGTAGCGCGTGTCGACCTCGCGAGTCTCCACGTCGTCCAGTTGTGCGAGCTTGTAGACGCCGGTGCCGCCGATCACGGCCAGTGCGATGTTGTCCATGCGGATCCTCGAATCGAAACGTACGCGCGCGCCAGCCGCGACGGCCGGCGCGCATGAAGGAAGCGGCGCCCTGCGGCGCGCGCTATTCCTTCATCGCGTAGATCGCCGGCAGGTTGCGCAGCGCTTCGTTGACGTCCATGCCGAAGCCGAACACGTAGCGGTCCGGCACGTCCACGCCCACGTAGTCGGCGCTGACGCCATCCACGCAGCGATCGTGGCGCTTGACCGTCAGCGCCGCGATGCGCACGTCGGTGGCGCCCTGCTCCAGGCACCACTGGCGCACCGCCAGCAGGGTCAGGCCTTCGTCGAGGATGTCGTCGAGCAGCAGCACGCGGCGCCCGTACAGCGCGGTGGCCGGGCGGTGCTTCCACACCAGCTCGCCACCGACGGTCTCGCCGCGGTAGCGGGTGGCGTGCAGGTAATCCAGCTGCAGGTCCTGGCCGCGCGCGCCCAGTTCCAGCGCCAGCTGCCCGGCGAACGGCAGCGCGCCGTGCATGATGGTCAGATAGACCGGGATCTCGCCGCGGTAGTCGGCGGCGATGGCGTCGGCCATGCGCGCGATGGCCTGGTCGAGTTGCGGACGATCGACCAGCAAGTCGGCCTGGGCCAGGGCCTGGGCGATGGTGAGAGTGGACATCAGGCGGTTTTTCCGAAGGTTGCGAGCAGGTGGGATTGGGTGTGGCCGTAGCGGGCATCGGCGAGCAGGCCGTCCCAGCCGAGGGCGCCGCGGCCGATCAGGCCGAGCAGCGCGGCGGTATTGAGCGGGCGGTCGCGCACGGCCTGCAGCGACTCCTCCACCAGTTCGGGATGGCAGACCAGGACCACGTCGCAGCCGGCGTCCAGGTGCGCGGACACGCGCGCGGCGACGCCGCCGGCGGCGAACGAGGCGGCCATGCCGATGTCGTCGGAGAACACCACGCCGCGGAAACCCAGTTCCTGGCGCAGGATCTGCTGGATCCAGCGCGGCGAGTAGCCGGCCGGTTCCGGCGCCACCTGCGGATACACCACGTGCGCCATCATCACCGCATCGGCGCCGGCGGCGATGCCGGCGGCGAACGGGACCAGGTCTTCCTGGCGCAGCAGCTCGAGCGGGCGCGGATCCTCGGCGCTGTCGACGTGGGTGTCTTCCAGCACCGTGCCATGGCCGGGGAAGTGCTTGAGCGTGGCAGCCATGCCGACGCTGTGCATGCCGCGCACGTAGGCGGCGGTGAACGCGGCCACCACCTGCGGATCGTCGCTGAAGGCGCGGTCGCCGATCGCGCGGTTGCCGCGCGCCAGGTCCACCACCGGGGCGAAACTCAGGTCCACGCCGCTGGCGCGCACCTCGCTGGCCATCAGCCAGGCGTGCTGCTCGGCCAGCGCCAGCGCCGCCTCGCGGTCGCGCGCATACAAGGCGCCGAAGCCGTGCAGCGGCGGCAGCGCGCTGTAGCCGTCGCGGAAGCGCTGCACGCGGCCGCCTTCCTGGTCCACGCAGATCAGCTGCGGCCGCGCCGCCGCGGCACGGATCGCCGCCGCCAGCTCGGCGACCTGCGCGCGCGAGGCGAAATTGCGCTTGAACAGGACCACGCCGGCCACCGCGTCGTGCTGCAGCCAGTCGCGTTCCTGCGCGGTGAGTTCGGTACCGGCGAC
This sequence comes from Xanthomonas sp. CFBP 8443, assembly GCF_025666195.1. NCBI lineage: Bacteria > Pseudomonadati > Pseudomonadota > Gammaproteobacteria > Lysobacterales > Lysobacteraceae > Xanthomonas > Xanthomonas sp. CFBP 8443. The sequence continues at coordinate 1,708,157 of NZ_CP102592.1, read as the reverse complement.
GCCGATCGCGAGCATGCGGGGGATTCTCCTGCCAGCGCGGTTCGGTGCGCCTGGGCGGGCATTGTCGCAGATGCCGGCGTCGGCGACAGGTCGAGGCGCCGGCGTGCCGCGGCCCAGGCCTGGCGGTGCGCTATGCGCCGCAGGTCGCCGCAGCGCAGCAGGCCTACACCGCGCAGCCGTCGGGGCCGCAGTCCCGGTCCGCGGCGGACGCCGGCGGCAGCAGGCCGCGCAGGGCGTCGGCGAACGCTTCCGGCGGCTGCGCGCCCTGGATCGCGTGGCGGCCGTCGATGACGTAGGTCGGCACCGCGCGAATGCCCATCGCCTGCGCCTGCTGCAACTGCGCCTGGATCTCGGCCAGGCCCTCGTCGCCGTCCAGCAGCGCCTGCACGCGCGCCGCGGGCAGCCCGCCGGCGGCGCCGGCCTCGATCAGCGTGTCTGTCTCGGCCAGATTGCGCCCCTCGGCGAAATGCGCATGGAACAGCGCCTCGGCCACCGCCTCGGCATCGCCCTCGCGCGCGGCCAGCCACAGCAGCCGGTGTGCGGGCAGCGTGGTCACCCGCACCTGGCCGCGGTCGAAATCGAACGGCAGACCCTCGGCGCGCGCGGTGGCCTGGGTCTGCGCCAGGATCTGCTCGGTGCGCGCGGCGCCCCCGAACTTGGCTTCATAGGCCTTGCGCAGCGGCACCGGCTCGGTGCCGGCATCGGGATCGAGCAGATACGGATGCCAATGGATCTCCAGCGCCGGCGCGTCCGCGCCGAGCGCCGCGATGCCCTGCTGCAGCCGGCGCTTGCCGATCCAGCACCAGGGGCAGACCACGTCGGACCAGATGTCGATGCGCATGAGCGGGGATTCGGGATTCGGGATTAGGGATTCGCAAAAGCATAAACCCGATCGCCGCACGCGGCCCGCTTTTGCGAATCCCTAATCCCGAATTCCTAATCCCGGCCCTGCGGCCACTGACAGAACGGATGCGAGGCCAGCGCCAGGTTGTAGTAGCGCGCATCGTCGGTGACTTCGGCGCCGATCCAGTCGGGCTTGGCGAAGGCTTCGTCGGCGCTGCCCAGTTCGATCTCGGCGACCACCAGCCCGGCGTTGTCGCCGAGGAACTCGTCCACCTCCCACAGATGACCCTGGTGCTGCACCAGGTGCCGGCGCTTGTCGATCAGCCCGCCCACGCACAGCGCCAGCAGCGCGCGCGCATCGTCCAGCGGCAGCGGATACTCGAACTCCTGGCGGGTATGCCCGAGCGCGCGCGACTTCAGGTTGAGGAACGCCTCCTCGCCCTGGATGCGCACCCGCACCGAGGCCTTCTGCGCACCGCTGTCCATCGCCGCCTGGTCGTTGATGTAGCCCTGCGCCATCGGGATCACCGCATGCGCGGCAGCGCGCCAGCCGTCGCCGGTGACGAGGAATTTGCGTTCGATTTCAATGGGCATGGGATTGGGGATTGGGGATTCGGGATTGGTCAAAGCATAAGCCAGCGCGCAGACCGCGCTGTTACGAATCCCTAATCCCGAATCCCCAATCCCGGCTTCTCAAACACCGCAATGCTCTCCACATGCGCGGTATGCGGAAACATGTCCATCGCGCCGGCGGCCTTCAGCACGAAGCCCTGCTCGTTGACCAGGTAGCCGGCGTCGCGCGCCAGCGAGCCAGGATGGCAGCTGACGTAGACGATGCGCTGGAACGTCTCCAGCGGCAGCTGCCGCAGCACCTCGATCGCGCCGGAGCGCGGCGGGTCGAGCAGCAGCTTGTCGAAGCCCTGGCGCATCCATGGCGCCTGGCGCTGGTCCTGGGTCAGGTCGGCAGCGTGGAACTGCACGTTGTCCAGGCCGTTGCGCTGCGCGTTGTCGCGCGCCCGCGCCACCAGTCCGGCATCGCCTTCCACCCCCACCACTTCGCGCACCGTGCGCGCCAGCGGCAGGGTGAAGTTGCCCAGCCCGCAGAACAGGTCGAGCACACGGTCGCCCGGCTGCGCGTCGAGCAGCGCCAGCGCGTGCGCGATCATCTTCTGATTGAGCGAGGCGTTGACCTGGATGAAGTCCAGCGGCCGGAACGCCAGCTCCACGTCCCACTGCGGCAGCCGGAACGACAGCGGCACTTCCTGCGGGTACAGCGGATGCACCGTGTCCACGCCGCCGGGCTGCAGGAAGATGGCGAAATCGTGCGCCTGGGCGAAGGCGACCAGCGCCGCCTGGTCGCGCGCGCTGAGCGGCTGCATGTGGCGGAAGGTCAGCGCCACTGCGGCGTCGCCGGCGATGAATTCGATCTGCGGGATGTCGCGCTTGCCGTCCAGGCTCTCGACCAGTTCGGCCAGCGCGCTGACCTTGAAGCCGATCTGCGGGATCACCGTGTGGCACACCGACAGGTCGGCGACGAAGCGCGGATCGAGTTCGCGGAAGCCGACCAGGGTCTTGTCCTTCTTCTCCACCCGGCGCACCGAGAAACGGCCCTTGCGCCGGTAGCCCCAGGGCTCGCCGGACAGCGCCGGCAGCACCGTTTGCGGGGTCACGTGGCCGATCCGCTCCAGGTTGTCGGTCAGCACCCGCTGCTTGGCCAGGATCTGCTGGTCCTCGGCCAAGTGCTGCAGCACGCAGCCGGCGCAGACCCCGAAGTGCGGGCAGCGCGGCTGCACCCGCTGCGGCGAGGCCTGCAGCACCTGCAGGGTGCGCGCCTCGTCGAAATGGCGGTTGCGCGCGGTGGGTTCGGCGAGGACCGTCTCGCCCGGCAGCGCGCCGGTGATAAAGGCGACCTTGCCGCCCTCGCCTTCGGGGCGGGCGACGCCGCGGCCGTCGTGGCTGAGGTCGACGATCTCGGTCTGGAACGGGGTGCGGTCGAGGCGTTTTCTGGATCGGGCCACGTGGCGGCAGGCTGCGGGCGGAAAAGGGCGGCTATTGTCGCAGATGCGCCAGGGCGTGCCGATGCGCCCGGATCGCCAGGGCGTGGCTGGGCGCGCGGCCCGTCGCCTCGCCGTGGCCTATCCCGATCCGGCCGCAGATCCCACCACCGGGGCGCCCGCTTGCGGACGTCGCGGCGGCGGCGCAAAGTGGTGCGACGCATCGTCGCAGCCGCTAAGATGCGCCCAGGCCGCATGGAGGCATAAGGATGGCATCGACCCAGGACCCTGTGACGCGACTTTTGCTGGTCGAGGACGACCCGATCAGTCGCGCGTTTTTGCAAGTGACACTGGAATCCCTGCCCGCGCAGGTCGATCTGGCCGACACCGTCTCCGCCGCACTGGCCAGCGCACAGACCCAGGAACACGCCCTGTGGCTGATCGACGCCAACCTGCCCGACGGCAACGGCGCCGACCTGCTGCAGCGGCTGCAACGGCTGCGCCCCGGCACCCTGGCGCTGGCGCACACCGCCGATGCCAGCGACGCGGTGCGCGAGCGCCTGCTCGGCGCCGGCTTCGCCGAAGTGCTGCTGAAACCGCTGAGCCCCGAACGCCTGCTGCAGGCCGTGCGCCGGCTGCTGGTCCGCGGCCGCGTCGGCACCGCGCCGAGCGCGGCGGAAGCGGCGGTGGACTGGGACGAGACCACCGCGCTGGTCGCGCTCAACGGCGAGCGCTCGCACCTGATCGCGCTGCGCGAACTGTTCCTGGCCGAACTGCCCGGTACCCGCGACGCGGTCGCCTCGGCGCTGCAGCTCAGCGACGAACAGGCCGTGCGCAACCACCTGCACCGGCTGCAGGCCAGCTGCGGCTTCGTCGGCGCCGCCCGGCTGGCGCGCGCGGTGCGCCAGCTGCAGGGCGATCCGGCGTCGTCGCAGGCGCGCAACCAGTTCAGCGAGGCTGTGGCGGCGTTGCTGCATTGAGGCCGGGACTGGGGACTCGGGACTGGGGACTCGGAACAGCCGGCGCCGCCTTGCCATCTGCAATCCGGCATCGGCAAACCGCGGCAGCATCGTTGCGTTGAAACGGGGACCGTGACCATCCGGAATAGTCCGGCGTGTCGTCGTCGCGTGCCATTCCAGCGCCGGGTCGCGGCAAGAACCGCGAACGCCGCACCGAGCTCCATCCGCTCAGCCCCGTTTGCCGCCGTCCACGGACTCTGCTGTTCCCGGTCCCTGGTCCCCGGTCCCTGGTCCCGGCTCCACCACGGGGCCCTGGTCCCCGGTCCCCGTTCCCGACTCCGCTGTTCCGAGTCCCGAGTCCCGAGTCCCGAGTCCCGACGTTAGCCGCCCCGCCCTAGCCAGATCCTCCAACATCTCCCACGACTTCAGGCCGCGCCCGCCCAGGTGATGCAGCAGTACCACGCGCATGCCGCGGCGCAGGCCGGGCAGGTCCTCGGCCACCGGCATCTCGTCGGCGGCCAGCGCCAGCAGCGCGCGGCCGGTGGCCATGCCGCTGCGTTGGTCGTGGCCGCGGTCGCTCAACAGGCGGCGCGGGCCGTGTTCGGCGTCCAGCACGTAGCGCGCGGCCGGGTCGATCGGCTCGCCGTCGCCGTCGTGGCGCAAGTCGAAGCCGACCCCCAGCGCATCCAGCAGGTCGCGTTCGAAGCAGCGCAGCGTCCACGCCAGCGGCGCCTCCGCGCTCAGCCGCGCGCGGACCCGCGCGTAGGCCAGGTACAGGTCCGGCGCCGGATCGTCGCGCGGCGCCAGGCGCAGGGTCAGTTCGTTGATGTAGAACCCGGCGAGCATGCCGTCCCCGCTCAGGCGCGGCGCCGTGTCCAGCGCCTCGGCGGCGCGCAGCTGGCCCAGCTCGCCGCGGCGCTGCGCGCTGAAGCGGATCGACTGCAGCGGCTGCAGCGCGGCGCGTAGCGGCTGATTCTTCGGCCCCTGTACGCCCCGCGCCAGCAGGCCCAGCCGCCCGTACCGCGCGCTCAGCACCTCGACCAGCAGGCTGGTCTCGCGCCAGGGGCGCGCGTGCAGGACGAAGGCGGGTTCGTGTTCTATGAACATCGGGACTCGGGACTCGGGACTCGGGACTCGGGACTCGGGACTCGGGACTCGGGACGGCAGGATGATGTCCCGGGACAAATCGCTGTCAAGCGATTTGATGAAAAAAAGTGGCGCTTTTTTTGAAGAAAAAAAGCGCCGTCCTTGCAGCTTAGCTCAGCCGCTTTTCTGTAGGAGGGGCTTCAGCCCCGACGCCTTACCGATAACGCGTCGGGGCTGAAGCCCCTCCCACAGAACAGCGCAAATGCGTCGAACTTGCGAAAATCCCGAGTCCCGAGTCCCGAGTCCCGAGTCCCGAGTCCCGAGTCCCGAGCTTCACTCCCCGTACCCAAACGCCTTCAGCGCCGCCTCGTCGTCCGACCAGCCTTCGCGCACGCGGACCCAGGTCTCCAAGAACACCTTGGCACCGAACAGGCGCTCCATCTGCTGCCGGGCCTTGGCGCCGATGTCCTTCAGGCGGGTGCCGCCCTTGCCGATCACGATCGCCTTCTGGCCTTCGCGCTCGACCCAGATCACCGCGCCGATGCGCAGCAGCGCGCCGTCCTCGGCGAAGCGTTCGATCTCCACCGTGGTCGCGTACGGCAGTTCTTCGCCGAGTTGGCGCATCAGCTGTTCGCGCACCAGTTCGCCGGCCAGGAAGCGCTGGCTGCGGTCGGTGATCTCGTCCTCTCCGAACATCGCCGGGGCTTCCGGCACCAGCGCCAGCAGGTCGCGCACCAGCGCTTCCAGGCCCTTGCGCTTGAGCGCGGAGATCGGATGCACCGCGGCGAAGCTGCGGCCCTCGCTGACCTGCTGCAGGAACGGCAGCAGCGCGGTCTTGTCCTTGAGCCGGTCGACCTTGTTCACCACCAGCACCACCGGGATGCCCGAGTCGCTGAGCACGTTGAACGCCAGCGTGTCCTCGTCGTCCCAGCGCCCGGCCTCGATCACCAGCAGGCCGGCGTCCACGCCTTCCAGCGAGCCGCGCGCGGCGCGGTTCATGACCCGGTTCATCGCGCGCTTCTGCTCGCGGTGCAGGCCGGGCGTGTCGACCAGCACCAACTGCCCTTCCGGGAAGCTGGCGATGCCCAGCAGGCGGTGCCGGGTGGTCTGCGGGCGGTTGGAGACGATGCTGACCTTGGCGCCCACCAGGGCGTTGGTCAGGGTGGACTTGCCCACGTTGGGGCGGCCGATCACGGCCACGCTGCCGCTGCGGTAAGGAGGCGCTTGCTCGTTCACTTGCTCGAATCCAGTTGCTCGATGGCGGCGGCGGCGGCCTGTTGTTCGGCCAGCCGTCGCGAGGTGCCCTCGCCCTCGGTGACGAGGGCAGGCTCGGCGAGTACGCAGCGTACCCGGAATAGCTTGGCGTGGTCGTCGCCGGTCTCGCTGATCAGTTCGTAGGCCGGCAGGCTGCGCTGCCGCGCCTGCAGCCATTCCTGCAGGCGGGTCTTGGCGTCCTTCTCGGCCTTGCCCACCGGCAGTGCGGCCAGCGCCGTCTCGAACCAGGGCAGGATCACCGCACGGCAGGCCTCGAACCCGGCGTCCAGGTAGATCGCGGCGACCACCGCCTCGACCGCGTCGGCCAGGATCGAATCGCGGCGATGCCCGCCGGATTTCATCTCGCCCGGCCCCAGCGTCAGCCGCTCGCCCAGTTCCAGCTGGCGGCCGATGCTGGCCAGCGAGGCCTCGCGCACCAGCTCGGCGCGGGCGCGGGTCAGCGCGCCTTCGTCGGCCTTGGGCCAGCGCCGGTACAGCGCTTCGGCGATCAGCTGGTTGACGATGCTGTCGCCGAGGAATTCCAGCCGCTCGTTGTGCGGCGCGCCGGCGCTGCGATGGGTCAGCGCCTGCGCCAGCAGCTGCGGTTCGGCGAAGCGGTGACCGATCCGGTCGCCGCGTTGGATGGTCTTACTCGCCACCGCGCGTCGTCAGGTCCTGGGTGATATCGAACTTGCCGACCACGTCCAGGTTGGCGACCAGCGGCTTGCGCACTTCGTAGACCACGTGCATCTTCCAGCCATTGTCCATGCGGTCGAACTTGACGTCGTCCGGCGTCACGTTGTCGGAGTTGTTGATGTCCAGGCGGCGGAACAACAGCATCTTCGCCTGCGCCGGATCCATGTCGGCGCTGCCCGGCTCGGCGGCCAGACCCTTCATCGCCGAACGCACCGCGTAGTACTCCATGTACATCGGGAACAGCTTCATGCCGATGTAGGCGAAGAACCCGACCACCGCCAGCACGATCACGAACGACGTCAACGTCATGCCACTTTGCTTGTGCTTCATCGCGCTTCCCCTTACGCCAGAAATCACTGGATGCCGGTCCCGATCCGCGAGGGATCGAAACTGCCGCTGCAGAACCACCCTTCGCAATTGAGCCAGACCAGGAACGCCTTGCCGCGCAGGTTCTCCTCGGGCAGGAAGTGGGTCTGGGTCCAGAAGCGGCTGTCCTCGCTATTGTCGCGATTATCGCCCATCACGAAATACTGCCCCGCCGGCACCACCCAATCGCCCTGGCCGGCCGGATTGTTGCGGTCGACCCATTCCAGTTCGGTGTGGGTGCGGCCCGGCAGGTATTCGGTGAGCAGCGTGGACCCGGTCATCTCCGCGCCCTTGCCCTTGCCCACGTACTCGCCGCGGACCTGGTACTTCATCGGCGCGCCATTGATGTACAGGGTATCGCCGTGGAAGCCGATGCGGTCGCCGGGCAGGCCGATGACGCGCTTGATCCAGTTCTCGTCCGGCTTGTGCGGCGGCTTGAACACCACCACGTCGCCGCGCTTGGGCTCGCTGGTCGGGATCACCTTCTGGTTGGTGATCGGCAGGCGGAAGCCGTAGGCGAACTTGTTGACCAGGATGAAATCGCCGACCAGCAGGTTCGGCATCATCGAGCTGGACGGGATCTTGTACGGCTCGGCGATGAAGCTGCGCAGGATCAGCACCACCGCCAGCACCGGGAAGAACGCCCGCGAATAGTCGACCAGCACCGGCTCGGTATCCAGCAGGCCGGCGCGCGCGGCGCGGCGCTTGGCGAAGAACAGCTTGTCCAGCAACCAGATGATGCCGGTGGCGAAGGTCAGGACCACCAGCGCGATTTCAAACCATTTCATTCTTGCTTGTTCCTTCGGAACGGGATTCGGGATTGGGGATGAGGGGATTCGGCTTAAGCGGGACATCGGACAGGCTTGCGCTCTGCCAATCCCCAATCCCGAATCCCCAATCCCGGCTACTTATCCATCTGCAGCACAGCCAGGAAGGCTTCCTGCGGGATCTCCACGCGGCCGACCTGCTTCATGCGCTTCTTGCCTTCCTTCTGCTTTTCCAGAAGCTTCTTCTTGCGCGAAACGTCGCCACCATAGCATTTGGCCAGCACGTTCTTGCGCATCGCCTTGACCGTGCTGCGCGAGATGATCTGCGAGCCGACCGCGGCCTGGATCGCCACGTCGAACATCTGCCGCGGGATCAGCTCCTTCATCTTCTCGCACAGCTCGCGGCCGCGCCGGTCGGCATGGCTGCGGTGCACGATGATCGACAGCGCATCGACCTTGTCGCCGTTGATCAGCGTGTCCACGCGCACGAACGGGCCGGCGTCGAAGCGCAGGAAGTGGTAGTCCAGCGAGGCGTAGCCGCGCGACACCGACTTGAGCTTGTCGAAGAAATCCAGCACCACCTCGGCCATCGGCAGCTCGTAGCTGATCTGCACCTGGCTGCCCAGGTAGTTGATGCCGATCTGGCTGCCGCGCTTTTCCTCGCACAGGGTGATGATGTTGCCGACGTAGTCCGGCGGGGTGAGGATGTTGGCGCGGATGATCGGCTCGCGGATCTCCTCCACGTTGTTCAGCGGCGGCAGCTTGGACGGGTTGTCCATCGGGATCACGCTGCCGTCGGTCTTGAGTACCTCGTAGACCACGGTCGGCGCGGTCGAGATCAGGTTGAGGTTGTACTCGCGCTCCAGCCGCTCCTGCACGATCTCCATGTGCAGCATGCCGAGGAAGCCGCAGCGGAAGCCGAAGCCCATCGCCTCGGAACTCTCCGGCTCGAAGCGCAGCGCCGCGTCGTTGAGGCGCAGCTTGTCCAGCGCCTCGCGCAGGTCCGGGTAGTCCTCGGCATCGACCGGGAACAGGCCGGCGAACACGCGCGGCTGCATTTCCTGGAAGCCGGGCAGCGCATGCGGCGCCGGGTCGGCGGCCAGGGTCAGGGTGTCGCCGACCGGCGCGCCGTGCACGTCCTTGATCGAGGCGTTGATCCAGCCCACTTCGCCGGCGCCCAGCGCGGGCAGTTCCTTGCGCTTGGGCGTGAACACGCCGACCTTGTCGACCAGGTGGGTGCGGCCGGTGGACATCACCAGGATCTTGCTGCCCGGCTTGATCTCGCCCTGCATCACCCGCACCAGCGAGACCACGCCCAGGTAGTTGTCGAACCACGAGTCGATGATCAGCGCCTGCAGCTTGTCGGTGTCGCGCGGCTTCGGCGGCGGGATGCGATGCACGATCGCTTCCAGCACCAGGTCCACGTTGAGGCCGGTCTTGGCGCTGACCGCCACCGCGTCCTCGGCATCGATGCCGATCACCGCCTCGATCTCGGCCTTGGCGCGGGCGATGTCGGCGGTGGGCAGGTCGATCTTGTTGAGCACCGGCACCACTTCCAGGCCCTGCTCCACCGCGGTGTAGCAGTTGGCCACCGACTGCGCTTCCACGCCCTGCGCGGCGTCGACCACCAGCAGCGCGCCCTCGCAGGCGGCCAGCGAGCGGCTGACTTCGTAGCTGAAGTCGACGTGGCCGGGGGTGTCGATGAAGTTCAGATGGTAGACCTGCCCGTCCTTGGCCGTGTACGGCAAGGACACCGACTGGGCCTTGATGGTGATGCCGCGCTCGCGCTCGATCGGGTTGGAGTCGAGCACCTGCGCTTCCATCTCGCGCGCCTGCAGGCCGCCACAGAGCTGGATGATGCGATCGGCCAGGGTCGATTTGCCGTGGTCGACGTGGGCGATGATGGAGAAATTGCGGATGTTCCGCATCGAATCAGAGGACATGAGGTGGGCGGCGGCCAGGACCGTCGTCAGGATAACGGGCCATTATCGCATGCCCGGAGCGAAGCGGACGCCTGCGCTGAGGCGGTCGTCGCAAGCGCGTGCCTGGCTGCGGCGTCGCGCAGGAAAACCCAATGAAATCAAAGACGGCCAGCGAACCGGGGCTCGCTGGCCGTCTTTGGCACTCCCTGACGCGGCGGTTCAGTCGACGCTGATCGCGACGAACTGGCTGGCCGGGCTGCCCGGCGCGCGCACCAGCAGCATCACCACGTCGCCCTTCTTCGCGCCGGCGGTCAGTTTCTGGAACTGCGCCGCGCTGGACACCGGGGTGCGCCCGACCTGCAGCACGATCATGCCCGGGCGCAGCTGCGACTTGCTCGCCACCGCGCGGCTCACCTGCGCCACCTGCACGCCTTCGTCGGCGCGCAGCCCGAGCTTCTGCCGCACCGGCGCCGGGATCTCCTCCACGCTGATGCCCAGCGCGCTGCTCTCGGCGGCCTGCGGCGCCGGCGCCGCACCGCCGCGGCCGGGCAGCTGCTGGCCCATGGCCACGCCGTCGTCGCTGAGCTCGCTCAGGGTCACGCTGATGTCGCGCGGCTTGCCGTCGCGGATCACGGTGACGCGCGCCTTGCTGCCCGGCGGCAGCATGCCCACCAGCGGCGGCAGGTCCTCGCGCGTGTTGATCTTCTGCCCGTTGAAGGCAACGATGAAGTCGCCCGGCTCGATCCCGGCCTTGGCCGCGCCGCTGCCCGGCTGCACGCCGTTGACCAGCGCGCCGCGGGTGTCGGCCAGGCCCAGGCCCTTGGCCTCGACGTCGCTGATGTTCGGCTGCATGGTCACGCCGAGCATGCCGCGGCTGACCTTGCCGGTCTTCTTGATCTGCTCGACCGCGCTCATCGCCAGGTCGATCGGGATCGCGAAGCTGATGCCCATGTAGCCGCCCGACGCGGAGAAGATCTGCGAGTTGATGCCGACCACCTCGCCGCGGGTGTTGAGCAGCGGGCCGCCGGAATTGCCCTGGTTGATCGCCACGTCGGTCTGGATGAAGGGCACGTAGCGCTGGTCGGCGTACGGGTTGCTGCGCCCGGTGGCGCTGACGATGCCGGCGGTGACCGAGTGGTCCAGGCCGAACGGCGAGCCGATCGCCACCACCCACTGCCCGGGCTTGAGCACGTTGGAATCGCCCACGCGCACCGTCGGCAGGTTCTTGCCGTCGATCTTCAGCAGCGCCACGTCGTACTGCTGGTCGCTGCCGACCACCTTGGCGGTGAACTCGCGGCGGTCGGTCAGCTTGACCTTGACCTCGCTGGCGCCGTCGACCACGTGGTGGTTGGTCAGCACGTAGCCGTCGGCCGAGATGATGAAGCCCGAACCCATCGAGCGGCCGCTGGGGCCGCCGTCGTCGTCCTCGTCCGGCCCCTGGCCGGGCATCCCCGGCTGGCCCGGCATCCCGCCCGGCCCGAAGAAGCGGCGGAAGAACTCCGGGATCTGCGCATCGTCGGGCATCCCGCCGCCACCGCGCGCGGCCGCCGCGGCCTTGCGGCTGATCGTGGTTTCGACGTTGACCACGCCCGGCCCGACCTGTTCGACCAGGTTGGTGAAATCGGGCAGGCCGGCGACCAACTGCGGCGCGGGCGCCGCGCGCGCGGCTGGCGCTGCCGCGGCGGCGGGCGCGGCCGACTCGGGCTGCTGCGCGCACGCGGCCAGCGGCAAGGTCAGGGCCAACATGCCCAGCAGATGGTTGCGGATACGGTGAGTCATCGGACGCGAGCCTCCGGTTCGGGAAAGGAAAGGAACACCGCGGCGGTGCCGCGGGCGCCGCGCGCCGGAGCGAAGCACGGGCTTCGGCCGACGCCTGGCTTCAAGGGTGTGGCGACGATTCGGACGCCGCGTCGGCCGGCAGTCGCGGCTCGAACGGATAGAACGCCGCCGCTGCGCCCTGGCGCGGGAAACTGGCGGTGAATGCGCCGCCGGACGCGACCGGCGCCAGCGTCGAGCGCGGCCAGGGGCGCGCCTGCAACGGAGCGGGCTGGTGCGCGAACGGATCGCCGGCATGCTGCTGCGCGACCACCTGCCCGGCCGCCGTCGGCGCGAGCGGCGACGCAGGCGCGGGCCGCGGCGGCGTGGCGGCGGCGATCGCGCGCGCCGGCTCGGCCGCACGCGCGGCGCTGCTGCGCGCGGCCTGCTGGGTGCGGGTCGCGCCGCGGCGGGCGGCGGCGTCCTGGCGGCGGGTGGCGGCGATAGCCACCGCCGGCGCCGCGGCGACCGCCGCGCCGAGATCGCCCTGCGGATCGGCCGGCGTCGGCGTCGGCGTTGGTGCCGGCACCTGCGCGACGGCCGTCGGGGCCGCAGGCGCGGCGGAAGCAGGAGCCGCGCTGCTAGCGACCTGCGTCGCGGGCGCCGGTGCCGTCTCGGGCAGGCGCTCGCGGGCCATGAACAAGGCGATCGCGGCGACCGATGCCGCCAGCGCCGCACTGCCGCCCCAGCGCCAGGCGCGGCGGCTGCCGACGGCGTCGCCGGCGCGCGCCGCATCGGCGTGTTGCGCCTCGGCCGCCACCGCCTGGCGCACCCGCGCGCCGAAATCGGCCGGCGCCGGCACGCACACGCGGCCGCGCAGGATGTCGCCGCACAGCTGCCAGCGTTCGTGGCAGCCGGACAGCTCCTCGTCGTGCTGCAACCGGCGCAGCACGAAGCGCGCCTCGTCGGCCGGCAGCTCGCCGTCGATCAGCGCGGACAGCTGCTGTCGGTAGTGCAGTTCGAACTTGTCCGGCGGCGTGGCGCCGGGGGCCGGTTCGGGCTGGGGAATGGCGGTGCTATCGATCATACGCGGTGTCGCTCACGAGTGGCGCTGTCGGTATCCAGCAGGGGACGGAGTTCGGCGTCGATGGCGTCGCGCGCGCGGAAGATGCGCGAGCGCACCGTGCCGATCGGGCAACCCATCTTCTGCGCGATGTCCTCGTAACTCATCCCGTCCACCTCGCGCAGGGTGATGGCGGTTCGCAATTCTTCCGGCAACGCATTGACCGCCTTCATCACCGTCTGTTCCAGCTCCTGGCGCATCAGTTCGCGCTCGGGCGTGTCGGTGTCGCGCAAGCGCGTACCGCTGTCGAACTGCTCGGCGTCGAGCACGTCGACGTCGTCGGTGGGCGGCCGGCGGTTGTGCGCGACCAGGTAGTTCTTGGCGGTGTTCACGGCGATCCGGTGCAACCATGTGGAGAACTGGGCGTCGCCGCGGAAATTCCCTATCGCGCGGTAGGCGCGGATGAAGGTGTCCTGGGCCACGTCCTGACATTCGCTCCAGTCGGCGATGTAGCGCCCGATCAGGCCGACGATCCGGTGTTGGTACTTGCGCACCAGCACATCGAACGCCGCGCTCTCGCCGCGCTGCACGCGCCGGACCAGTTCCAGGTCCAGCTCCTGAGGTGTTTCGACATCGGCCATAACGGGCCGCACTCCTGTCAGCCCAACCTACGTCGGACCATCTGACCGCCAATCCGGAAAAAAGTTCAGCGTCCCTAGCGGACCGCCGCCCCACGACGTTAACCCGCATTCCGTTAGGCTGGCGGCAGGCCAGCGGTCGCGGGACGGCGTCACTTCCCTGTGGATTGGGATTTGACGCAACGGAAACAACCTCTGGATGATAACGATCTTCTCCATACACAAGCGGATGGTCCTCCCCATGCTCTCAGGCTTCGATGGGCTCCGATTCAGTCACTGGCAAGCGGACATCCGCGACGACGGCGTCGTCGTGCTCAGCCTCGACCGCCAGGACGCGCCCGTCAACGCGCTGTCGCAGGACGTGCTGCTGGAACTGGGCGACCTGCTCGAGCGCATCGCCATCGACCCGCCCAAGGGCGTGGTGATCCGCTCGGCCAAGGCCAATGGCTTCATCGCCGGCGCGGATCTGAAGGAATTCCAGGAATTCGATCGCCGCGGCACCGTCAACGACGCGATCCGCCGCGGCCAGGCCACCTTCCAGAAACTGGCCGAACTGCCCTGCCCGACCGTGGCCGCGATCCACGGCTTCTGCATGGGTGGCGGCACCGAGATCGCGCTGGCCTGCCGCTACCGGGTCGCGTCCAGCGACGGCGCCACCCGCATCGGCCTGCCCGAGACCAAGCTCGGCATCTTCCCCGGCTGGGGCGGCAGCGCGCGCCTGCCGCGGCTGGTCGGCGCGCCGGCGGCGATGGACCTGATGCTGACCGGACGCACCGTGTCGGCGTCGGCGGCACGGTCTATGGGCCTGGTCGACAAGGTCGCCGCACCGGCGGTGCTGGTCGATACCGCAGTGGCGCTGGCCTTGACCGGCAGCGCGCGCCCGTTCAAGCAGCGCGCCACCGCCTGGGCCAGCAACACCTGGCCGGCGCGCAAGCTGCTGGCGCCGCAGATGCGCAAGCAGGTCGCGCGCAAGGCGCGCAAGGAACACTACCCGGCGCCGTACGCGCTGATCGGCGTGTGGGAGCGCAGCGGCGGCGGCGGCATCCAGGCGCGGCTGGACGCCGAGCGCAAGGCGGTGGTCAAGCTGGCCAGCACGCCGACCGCGCGCAACCTGATCCGCATCTTCTTCCTCACCGAGCGGCTCAAGGCGCTGGGCGGAAAGGATGGCGGCGGCATGCCGCCGCCGGGCATCCGCCACGTGCACGTGGTCGGCGCCGGGGTGATGGGCGGCGACATCGCCGCCTGGTCGGCCTACAAGGGCTTCGAAGTGACCTTGCAGGACCGCGAGCAGCGCTTCATCGATGGCGCGCTGACCCGCGCCGGCGAACTGTTCGCCAAGCGGGTCAAGGACGACAGCAAGCGCCCGGCGGTGGCGGCGCGGCTGAAGGGCGACCTGGCCGGCGACGGCGTGCCGGTGGCGGATCTGGTGATCGAGGCGATCATCGAGAACCCGCAGGCCAAGCGCGAGCTGTACCAGGCGCTGGAGCCGCGGATGCAGCCCGATGCGCTGCTCAGCACCAACACCTCCTCGATCCCGCTGACCGAACTGCGCGAGCACATCCAGCGCCCGGCGCAGTTCGCCGGCCTGCACTATTTCAACCCGGTGGCGCAGATGCCGCTGGTGGAGATCGTCTGCCACGACGGCCTGGCGCTGGACAACCAGAAGCGGCTGGCGGCGTTCTGCAAGGCGATCGACAAGCTGCCGGTGCCGGTCGCCGGCACGCCCGGCTTCCTGGTCAACCGCGTGCTGTTCCCGTACCTGCTGGAAGCGGCCACCGCCTATGCCGAGGGCATCCCCGGCCCGGCGATCGACAAGGCCGCGGTGAAGTTCGGCATGCCGATGGGGCCGATCGAATTGATCGACACCGTCGGCCTGGACGTGGCCGCCGGGGTCGGCGCGGAACTGGCGCCGTTCCTGGGCCTGCCGATTCCCGCCGCGCTGCAGACGGTGGACGCGGGCAAGCGCGGCAAGAAGGATGGCCAGGGGCTGTACGCGTGGGAAAACGGGCGCGCGAAGAAGCCGGAGGTGGCCAAGGACTATCAGGCGCCGGACGACCTGGAAGACCGCCTGATCCTGCCGCTGCTCAACGAGGCGGTGGCCTGCCTGCACGAGGGCGTGGTGGCCGATGCGGACCTGCTCGACGCCGGGGTGATCTTCGGCACCGGCTTCGCCCCGTTCCGCGGCGGCCCGATCCAGCACATCCGTGCGGCCGGCGCCGACGCGCTGCTGGCGCGGCTGCGCGCGTTGCAGGCGCGCTACGGCGAGCGCTTCGCGCCGCGCCCGGGCTGGGATGCGCCGGCGCTGCGCGAACCGGTGGCCTGAGTTCGGCTCGGCGGACTTTTC
Source organism: Xanthomonas sp. CFBP 8443 (assembly GCF_025666195.1). Lineage (NCBI taxonomy): Bacteria > Pseudomonadati > Pseudomonadota > Gammaproteobacteria > Lysobacterales > Lysobacteraceae > Xanthomonas > Xanthomonas sp. CFBP 8443. Next base: position 1,692,470 of record NZ_CP102592.1, on the reverse strand, counting down.
CCGGGCAGTTGCAGGTACCAGGACCATTGTGGGAGCGACTTCAGTCGCGACGGGCTTTACCGGTAATGCCCGTCGCGACTGAAGTCGCTCCCACAAGTGGCATCCGGATTGCCTAAGCCGACTGCAGAATTCCAGACCTGCAGCAACTCAGCTCACTAATGCGAATGCCCGTGCGCACCATGCGCATGGCCGTGTCGATGACCGTGGCCGTCGTGCTTGTCGTGCCCGTGATCGTGATCGTGATCCACATGATCTTCGCCACCCGCGCCAGCGCGTGCCGGCGTGCCGCATGGCTGCGCGCCGCAGTGTCCGGCTTCCATCTGCAAGGTGACGTGGTCGATGTCGAAGCGCGCATGCAGGCCGTCGCACAGGGTCGCGCGCAGCGCATCGGCATCGGTACCGTCGGCGACCACCACGTGCGCGGTCAACGCCGGCGTGCTGGAGGCCAGCGCCCACACATGCAGGTCGTGCACGTCTTCCACGCCCGCAGCGCTGCGCAGGTAGCCGCGCAGCGCGGCCAGGTCCACGCCCTTGGGCACGCCTTCCAGCAGCACGTTGATCGCCTCGCGCAGCAGTACCCAGGTGCGCGGCAGCACCCACAGGCCGATCAGCACCGCCAGGATCGGGTCGATCACCTTCCAGCCGGTGAGGCGGATCGCCAGCGCGCCGACGATCACCGCCACCGAGCCGAGCATGTCGCTCCACACTTCCAGGTAGGCGCCCTTCATGTTCAGGCTCTCGCCGCTGCCGGCCTTGAGCAGGCGCATCGAGATCAGGTTGATCAGCAGGCCGAACGCGGCGATGCCGAGCATGCCGACCGTGGCCACGTCCTGCGGCTGGCGGAACCGCTGCACCGCCTCCCACAGGATGTAGGCGGCGACCACGAACAGCATGCCGCCGTTGAACAAGGCGCCCAGCGCTTCCAGCCGCGCGTAGCCGTAGGTGCGCTTGGCGTCGGGCGGGCGCCGGCTCAGCCGTACCGCGACCAGCGCGATCATCAGCGCAAGGGTATCGGTGGCCATGTGCGCGGCGTCGGACAGCAGCGCCAGGCTGTTGGTCAGGAACGCACCGGCGATCTCCGCCAGCAGGAACGTGGCGGTCAGCCCCAGAGCCCACCACAACGGCTTCTCGTGGCGGATCTCGGTCGGCGCGTGGCTGTGGTCGTGTCCCATGAGGCGGTCCGTGGCGAAGCAAGCGGAGAATGCCGCCACCTTAGAGCGCCCGCCGCCGCGGAGACTATTACACCGCCGCGCGCGCGCTCGCCATGCCCGGCACGAACACCGCGCGCACGCAGCCTTCGTGCTTGTGCTTGAACATGTCGTAGCCGCGGACCGCCTCCTCCAGCGGCATCCTGTGCGTGGCCAGGAAGCGCGACTTGAGCGCACCGCTGCGCGCCAGCTCCAGCAACTGCGGCACGTAGCGCTGGCCATGCTGTTGCGCGGTGCGCACGGTCAGCCCCTTGTTCATGATCGCGCCCAGCGGGAACTTGTCCATCAGGCCGTACACGCCGAGGATCGACAGCACGCCGCCCTTGCGGCAAGCGAGGATCGCTTCGCGCAGCGCCTGCCCGCGGTCGGTGTGCAGGTGCAACGCCTGCTTGACCCGATCGTAGGCATAGCCCAGGCCGGTGCCGTGCGCCTCCATGCCGACCGCGTCGATGCACGCGTCCGGGCCGCGCCCGCCGGTCATCTCGCGCAGCACGTCGACCACGCTGTCGACCGCCGAATAGTCGATCACTTCCACGCCGAGCACGTCGCGCGCCATGGCCAGGCGCTCGGGCAGGCGGTCGATGCCGATCACCCGCTCGGCGCCGAGCAGTTTCGCGCTCTGCTGCGCCATCAGGCCGACGCCGCCGCAGCCCCACACCGCGACCGTGTCGCCGGGCTGGATCCGGCAGAAATCCGCGCCCATGTAGCCGGTCGGGCCGGCGTCGGACAGGAACAGCGCGTCGTCGTCGGCAACCTCGTCGGGAATCGGGAAGCAGCCGACGTCGGCATGCGGCACGCGGATGAACTCCGCGTGCGATCCGGCGTAGCCGCCGAAAGCATGGGTATAGCCGTAGATGCCGGCCGTCGGGTGGCCCAGCAGCGGCTCCTGCATCTCCCAGTTCGGATTGGTGTTGTCGCACAGCGAGAACTCCTGGCGCCCGCAATGCCAGCACTCGCCGCAGGAGATGAAGGACGGCACCACCACGCGCTGGCCGACGCGCAGCGACTTGACCTGCGGGCCGACCTCGACGATCTCGCCCATGAATTCGTGGCCGATGACATCGCCCTCGCGCATGCTCGGAATGTAGCCATCGATGAAGTGCAGGTCGGAACCGCAGGTGGTGCTGAGTCCGACTTTCAGGATCACGTCGCGCGGATTGACGATGCCCGGATCGGGCACCGTCTCCACGCGCAGGTCGTTCACGCCGTTCCAGCACAGTGCGCGCATAAGGAATTCCTCAGTCTTGGTGGTGGTCGCGCGCACGCGCGGACGGGTTGTTGCGCAAGGTCGGCACTTCGCCGCATTCGATCCACGCCTTGAAGCGGCGCAGCACCTTGGCGACCATCGCATCGGGGGCGGCGCCGACCAGTTTCGCCACGGCCTGCGCGATCGGGCCGCCTTCCACGCGGTACTCCACCGCGAGCACGGCTTCGCATCCGAAACCATTGGGCGCAGGCCGCACGCTCAGTTCGGTCTGCAGCTGCAGGCCATGCTCGCCATCGCCTGCGTAGCGCACCGACTCGCCCATCCGCACTTCGCCGCGTCGGTAGCGCAGTGCGACATGCCGATCCAGCGGCAGGCGCAGCCGCCACTGCGATTCGTAGCCGTCGCCGGACTGCAGCTCGGCGAGGCCGTGCAGGATCTGCTGCTGTACGGTCATGTCGCACCACGCATCCAGGATGCGGTGCGGTTCGCCGAGGATGCTGACCGTGCGCAGCATGCGGGTTCCGTCGAGTGCATTGAGATGTTCGGCAACGGGAGAGTCGCTCATGGAAGGTCTCTGGCTGGAACCACGGGCGGGGCGCCCGTGGCGGGTGGAGAGCGGGATCGGCGCCGGGATCAGTGCGCGTGGGTACCGGCCGACGACGAGGTGCCCGCGTCCTGCAGTTGCTTCGCCTTGGCCAGATGGGCGGCGACGTACGTGCGCGTGGTGCGCAGGTGCTCGGCGACCTGCGGCGTCTTGGCCGCCGGGATCAGCTTGTCGTCGAGCGTCTTCAACGCCTCCGTGTGGTCCTTGACCATAGCCTTGACGTAGGCCTGTTCGAACTTGTCGCCGTCCAGTTCCTGCAGCTTCTTGGCCTCGGCCTGGCCCTTCTTCGCCTGTTTCTCGGCCGGCGCGGCGCTGCGGTCCGGCGCCCACGGCGCGATCTTGGCGTTGTTGTCCGAATGCTCCTTGATCATCTGGTTGGCGTAGTCGCGCACCGGGCCTTTCACCTGCTTCTGCAGCGCCAGGTTGCCGGCGTTGATTTCGGCGGTATTGATCGCCGCGAGCACGCCCAGGGCCTGCTTCTCGTCGAGTGCGGAGGAGCGTTCGCCAGCGCTGCCGGTGTTCGTTCCCGCGGCGGGCGAGGTGGACATTGGTCGGTCGACCTGCGCGGCGCCGCCGGTGGCAGGGACGCTGGACTGACCGGACATCTGGCTCTGCGCCTGCGCCGCGCCCGCCCCCAGGGCAACCACGACCGCCAAGGAGACACCGCTGATGAGATTTCGCATGACTTCTCTCCGTGCATGACTTGGGAAGGCCAATGCTCTGCAGCGGGGCGTTAGTGCGCCGTTGAACGGAAGTGCAGGCAGTGCGAAAACTCGCCGGGCGTGCGTAGGCACCTTCTCTGGAGAACCGGTTTCACCTGCCTCACGCTAGGCGCACCCGAACCTGCACCTGCTGCGCGCCATCGCCATCTCGACGCGCCTTTCCGCTCGCCGCCGCATCAGTTCCCGGAAGCCGGGTTGCGCAAGCGCACCGCTCGGATCACGAAGCCACTGCGTGGCAGTGTCGGAAAGCGATCCAACGGATAGTCCAGATCCTGCGCCGGCACCTCGTAGTCGCAGCCCGTCGCCAGTTCGTCCACCGCCGCCATCAGCAGCGCGATCGCGGGATCTTCGCCTGGGCAGCGGTGGTCCTGTTCGACCGAGCCGCCGCCCTGCGGCACCAGGTCGAAACCGCCCCCGCTCCAATCGCGGAAACGGTCCGGATCGAACCGCTGCGGCTGCGTCCACAGCGCCGGATCGTGATTGGTGCCGTACAGGTCGACCATCATCCAATCGCCGCGGCGGAAACTGCGTCCGCGCCACTGGAAGGGCGTACGCACGCGTCCGCCGACCATCGGGAAGAACGGGTAGAAGCGCCGAACCTCCTGCACTACATTGCGCAGCAGACCGGGCTCTCTCTGGCGCAGGCGATGCCGCACTTGCGGGTGCTGGTGCAACGCGAGCGCGGCGAAGGTGATCCAGCGCGCGACCGCCACGGTCGGGCGCAGCAGGTTGATCACCTCCACCGCGGCGACCCGCGCGCTGAGGGCCCTGCCCTGCGCATCGCGATAGGCCGCGATGGCCGCTGCCGGGCGGGTGTCGTCGCCCTTGGCCTCGCGCCGCAGGCCACGGATCACGCCGCGGATCCAACGCTCGGTGCTTTTGCGTCGCCACCATCCGCGCCACCAGCGCGTCCCTGCACTGCCGGCGCCATCGATCATTGCCGCGAAGTCGCCGGCGCGACGGCGACTCTGCGCGTCGTCGAGCGGCACACCGGCCCAGCGGCAGACCGCGCGGCACAGCACCAGCTCGGCCTCCCGCTGCAGGATCACCTGCGGCATGCGCTCCCATTCCCGCGCGCGCTCGCGCCATTGCGCGCGGAACTCGGCCACCAGCGCGGCGGTGGCGCCCGGCGCCAGCAGGGTGCGGAACAGGCGCTTGCGCTGCAGGTGCGCATCGCCGTCCAGGCGCTGCACGCTGCCGAAGCCCTGCAGCAGGGCGACGGTGGTCGGTGGCAAGGCGCCGCGGCGGGTGAACCGGCCGGAATGGTAGAACGCCGCCACCGCCTCCGCGCCACGCGCGAAGACCGCCGGCCGCAGCAGCATCCGGGTCTGGAACACGTCGCTGTGCAGCCGCTCGCACTGCTCGGAGACGAACGCATAGCCGGCGCGGCGCAGGCCGCGCGCCACCTGCATCGCGGCAAGCCGCGGAAACGGCGCCACCTGGGGAGAGGAAGAGGAAGAAGATGCCTGCATGGGGATGCTCCGGAGGATGGCGCGACCACAGGCAAGCGCGCCTGGTTTTCCGATCGAGTCGCTGCGCTCGCGCAGTGCCTGCATGACCAGCATGCGCAGCGCGCGGCAACAATGCGTGATGCGGGTTTCACCGGTCCTTCGCCGATCCGTCACGCCGTTCGTCGCCCAGCGGCGCTCGCGCAGCGGCGATGGCGCATCGCGTCAGGCGGCCCCGCTTGACGCGACGTCGATTTCCGCTTCACCCCGATGCTACGACACGGCGCCTAGCGTGCATGCAAACCGTCCCGGGAGAAACGCATCATGGCGCAGCGACACCATCCCATCGAGCAACAGGTCATGGTCATCACCGGCGCCTCCAGCGGCATCGGCCTGTGCACCGCACTGATGGCTGCCGAGCGCGGCGCCAAGCTGGTACTGGTGGCACGCAGCCGCGACACGCTGGACGATACCGTGCGGACCATCCGCGACGCCGGCGGCGAGGCGATCGCGGTCGCCGCCGACGTCGCCGAGCGCGAACAGCTGGAGGCCGCGGCGGCGGAGGCGATACGCCACTACGGCCGGATCGACACCTGGGTGAACAATGCCGGCGTGGCGATCTACGGCAAGCTCGCGGAGGTCGTCGACCAGGACAGCAAGCGCCTGTTCGACGTCAATTTCTGGGGCGTGGTGCACGGCTCGCTGGTCGCGCTGCCGCACCTGATCGCCTCGCACGGCAACCTGATCAACCTGGGCAGCGAAGCGTCGGAAGCGGTGGTGCCGCTGCAGGGCATGTATTCGGCGTCCAAGCATGCGGTGAAAGGTTTCACCGATGCGCTGCGGATCGAACTGGAGCACGTGGACAAGCTGCCGGTCTCGGTAGTGCTGATCCAACCCACCGCGGTGGATACGCCCTACCCGCAGCACGCGCGCAACTACATGCGCGAGGAGCCGACCCTGCCCAAACCGATGATTGCGCCGATGCGCGTGGCCGAAGCGATCCTGCACGCCGCCGAGCACGGCGGGCGCGACGTCAAGGTGGGGCTGCTGGCCAAGGCGAACACCGCGGTGACGCACATGCTGCCGCGGCTGGCGGACCGGATGTCGGCGATGCGCGGCGAGCAGCAGAAGCAGCCGGTGCCCGCGCGCGATGCCGATGGCACCTTGTACCGCGCCGGCGAGAGCGGCCGCATCCACGGCAGCTGAGCCGCTGCACCGCGGCGTCGCACGCTACGGCAACCACCAGACCAGCAGCGCGCTGACCCCGGCCAGCGCCAGCAGCGACAGCGTGCCGGCGGCCAGCACGCGGCCGCCGGAGGCCAGCACCGAGCGCAGGTTCACCGACAGCCCCAGCGCCGCCATCGCGACCAGGGTCAGCAGCGCGGAACCGCGCTGCATCGCGTCCGCCAGCGCCGGCGCCAACAGGCCCGACGAGCGCAGCAGCATCATGCCGATGAAGCCCAGCACGAACCACGGCAGCAAGCGATGCAACGGCACCCGCGCGGCGCCCGGGCGGCCGGCGGTCAGGCCGAGCAGCAGCATCACCGGCCCCAGCATCACCACCCGCATCAGCTTGACCAGCGCGCCGACCTGGGCGCTGACCGCGCCCACCGGCAGCGTGGCGGCCAGGACCTGCGGCACCGCGTACACGGTCATGCCGGCGAGAATCCCGTAATGGCGCTGGTCCAGGCCGAACAGGGGCACCGCCAGCGGCAGGGCCAACACCACCACGATGCCCAATGCCGCGGTGAAGGCGATCGAGGCGGCCACCTCGTCCGAATCGGCCTCGATCACCGGCGCCGCCGCCACGATCGCCGAGTTGCCGCAGATCGCATTGCCGCACGCCACCAGCGTGGCCAGGCGCGCCGGCAACCCGAGCAGGCGGCCGATGCCGTAGCCGATGCCGATCGCCAGCAGCACGATCGCCGCGATCAGCCCCAACAGCAGTCCGCCGGCCGCCCCCACCGCGCTGAAGCTGACCGACGCGCCGAGCAGCACGATCGCCACTTCCAGCGGCAGCTTCGCGGCGAACGCGATCCCGGCGTGGACGGGCGCGGGCAACCGCAGCGCCGTTCGCAACACGGTGCCGAGCACGATCGCGAACACCAGCGCGTCGATCCACGGGCGGCCCAGCCAGCGCAGCTGCATTCGCTCCGTCAGCAGGGCCAGCGCCGCGACTCCGGTCGCCAACAGCGCGCCTGGCCACAGCGCGGTCCCATTTCGTAGTGCCTGGTGCATTGCCGCCATCCTGTTGAAGTGGCGGCAGGATGCGCCGGCCGATCCTGTCATTCCATCGCATAATCGTGGATAGTTCGTTCGGCCCAACCGAACGATCTTCCCGTGACCCTGGAACAACTCGCCCTGTTCGTCGCCGTCGCCGAACGCCAGCACGTGACCCTCGGCGCGCAGGCCGCGCACCGCACGCCGTCGGCGGCCAGCGCCGCGATCAAGGCATTGGAAAGCCAGTACGGCGTGGCCCTGTTCCACCGCGTGGGCCGCGGCATCGAGCTGACCGCCGCCGGCGCCGCGTTCGCCGACGAGGCCCGCGCGATCCTGGCGCGCACGCGTGCGGCCGAGCTGGCCTTGAGCGAATGGGGCGGCGTGCTGCGCGGCACGCTGGAGCTGCAGGCCAGCCAGACCGTGGCCAGCTATTGGCTGCCGGCGCGGCTGATGGCGTTCCACGCGCGCTACGCGCAGATCCAGATCCGCCTCAGCGTCGGCAATACCGAAAGCGTGGCGCGCGCGGTCGCCGAGGGCCGTGCGGAACTGGGCTTCGTCGAAGGCGGCGTGCGCGACCCGGCACTGGCGTTGACCGCGCTCGCCCAGGACCGGCTGGTGGTGGTTGCCGCGCCCACGCATCGCCTGGCCGGACGCCGCCGGATCGCGCTGCCGGCGCTGGCGGCGTCTAGCTCCTGGATCATGCGCGAACCCGGCTCCGGAACCCGTTCGGAGTTCGAAGCCGCGCTGCGCGCGGCGCACGTCGCCGCGGACACATTGACCGTCGCGCTGACCCTGCCGTCGAACGAAGCGGTGCTGTCGGCGGTGCTGTCCGGGCACAGCGTGGCGGCGATCTCGCAGCTGGCGGCCGCGCCATGGCTGGAAAGCGGACGCCTGCAGCGCGTGGGCGCGGCACTGGGCACGCGCACCTTCCATGCCGTGCGCCACCGCGAGCGCGCGCTCAGTGCTGCCGCCGCGGCATTGCTGGCCGTCGACGGCGACGGGACCACGGCGATCGGCTGACGCAAGCGCGGCTACATCCGGCGGCGCAGCGATGCGCGTTCCGCCTGGCGTCGGCATCGGCCTATGCCATCGATGGCTTTCGCGACAGCCCTTCAGCGCCAGCTTCGCCGCTCCATCAGCCACCCGCTGCGTAAGAATGCCGTGGAGCAATCCAGCGTTCGTCGGCGCGCGGGAAGCTGCCGGATTGCAACAACGCTGTTCCTTCAATGCAGCCGACGCCCATCGTTCTGCGCGAGCCACACGCCAAGCTTGTCGGCCTTCGACGGTGTCGGGGCTGAAGCCCCTCCTACAGTGCTTGCGCGAAGTGGGTGCCGCAGAGGCGCCGAGAACACCCATCACGCCTCCTGCAACCCCGGCCTGCCGTGTTCGACGGCGTAGCGCTTCCAGCTCTGCAGCGTGCCGTTCGGCTGCATCACCTGGTCCAGCGTCTTCATGTCGCCGATCCACGTATCGCGGGTCACGTCGCACAGCACATAGCCGCGCTTGTCGGTGGTGGCCTTCAGGTGCGGGCTGTGCCGCAGCGTGCTTTCGGCCGACGCATCCACGCCCAGGCCGTCGGAACCGGAACTGATCGAGGTGGCGAGGAATTCGCTGGAGACGATCCCGGAAGCGGCGTTGTCCTGCACCAGGTCGCTGGCGTAATGGCGGTGCGCGTCGCCGCAGGCGGTGACCACGTTGCCGAAGCCGACCCGCTGGATGTGGTCGAGCAGGCGCCGGCGGCTGGCCAGGTAGCCGGACCATTGGTCGTCGGAGAACACCACCGCGCCGTTCTTCTCCTGCGCGTAATTGCCCAACGCCACCTGGTGGGCGATGGTGTGCCAGCGCGGGGCCGCGTCGGCCAGGCCGCCGAACAGCCACTGTTCCTGCTTGGCGCCGACGATGCTGCGCGCCGGCGACTCCACCTGCGTGCGTTGCGCCATGTCGGCCTGCTTGCTGCGGTACTGGCGGGTATCGAGCAGGTGCAGGTCCATCAGGGTGCCGTAGCGCGCGCGCCGGTAGAGCTGCATGTGCCCGTCGCGCGGGAGCGACGTGCGCCGCAGCGGCATGTTCTCGTAGTAGGCCTGGAACGCTTGCGCGCGCCGCAGCAAGAACACTTCGCTGGGCGTGCCGTCCTGGTCTTGCGCACCGGCCCAGTTGTTGTCCACCTCGTGGTCGTCGAAGGTCACGAACCAAGGCGCCGCCGCGTGTGCGGCCTGCAGGTCGACATCGCTCTTGTACTGCGCGTAGCGGCGCCGGTAGTCGTCCAGCGTGTAGATCTCCGGGCCGACGTGGTTGCGCAGGTTGGTGAACGGACGTCCGTTCATCTTGCGCACGCCCGGCTTGGTTTCGCCCTCGTAGATGTAGTCGCCGTAGTGGAAGACGAAATCCAGCGGCTCTTCGGCGATGCGCCGCCATGCGGTGTAGTGGCCTTCCTCGTACTGCTGGCAGCCGGCGACCGCGAAGCGCACCCGCTCCACCTTGGCGCCCGCCGCCGGCAAGGTGCAGGTGCGGCCGACCGGACTGGCATGGCCGCCGACGCTGAAGCGATACCAGTACGGCCGGCCGGGAGCCAATCCTTCCAGCTCGACATGCACCGCATGGCCCAGTTCCGGATGGGCCAGCGACGAGCCGCGCCGCACCAGCGTGCCGAAGCGCTCGTCGCTGGCCACCTGCCACTCCACCAGCATCGGTCGCGCCGGCACGCCGCCGCCGAACACCAGCGGCTCGGTCGCCAGCCGCGTCCACAGCACCACGCCGTCCGGCGCCGGATCGCCGGAAGCCACGCCAAGGGCGAACGGCGTGCTCGCGAACCGTGGCGAGGCGAGCAGGTTGCGCGGGCTCAGGGATTTGGCGTCGGTCTGCGCGGCCAGCACCGAGGCCGTGCCCATCCAGGCGCCGAACGCGGAAAGGCCGGACAGGGCGAGGAAGCGTCTGCGATTGAATGTGCTCATGGCCAGCGTCCTCAGTTGTAGATGAGGTGGAAGTAGAAGAAGCGGCCGTAGTCGTCGATCTCGGTACGGAAGCGTCCGTTCGGGCCGGTGCTGTAGGTCGGCTGCGTGTTGAACAGGTTCTTGGCCTCGTACTTCAGCGTCACGTGCTTGCCGATCCGGTGGCTGAAGGCCAGGTTGAAGGTCATGTACGGGTCGTAGTACGAGTCCAGCCATTGCGTGTCGCCGAAGTCGACCAGCATGCGGCTGCGGTAGGTGCCGGACATGCGCAGTTGCGCGCCCTGCCACGGCATGCGCCAGATCAGCGAGCCGTTCAACGACCAGTCCGGCTGGTACAGCAGGCGGTCGAGGCGGCGTTCGCTGCCGTCGCTGATCCGGTAGTCGGTGCGGCCTTCCAGCCGGGTGGCGTTGAAATACATGTCGAAGCGCTGCTGGCCCCAGCGCAGGTTGCGGTTGGCGATGGCGAACTCCACGCCGCGCAGCGTGGATTCGTCGGTGTTCATCGGCTGGGTCACCCGATAGCGGATGTCGCCGATGGTCTCGAAGGTGGTCAAGGTGTAGATGTCGTCCTTGATGACCTTGTCGAACAGCGCCAACGAGACCAGGCCGTTGTTGCCGTTGAAGTACAGGTCCCAGGCCAGGTCCAGGTTGGTGGCGCGGCGCGGCTCCAGGCCGGCGTTGCCCTGCTGGATGGTGCAGAAATTCCCGCCCTGGCCGTCGTCGCCGCAGCTGGTGTTGGTGGCCTGGGCGATGTTGCTTGGCGTCGGCCGGCCCAGCGTGCGGCTGGCCGAGAAGCGCAGGCGCTGGTCCTCGCTGAGCTTGAAGGTGGCGTTCAACGACGGCAGCAGGTTGTCGTAGCCGCCGCCGGTCTTGCGCAGGTCGGCCGTATAGGTCGTGCCGCCGTCGTCGCTGAAGGGACTGAACGCATCGAAGCGGGTGTGGTCGTAGCGCAGGCCGCCGATCAGCAACAGCCGCTCCCAGGCGTAGTGCGCCGAGACGTACGCATTGGCGATGTCCTCGACGTACTTGTAGTCGCTGCTGACGTTGGCGTTCGGGTAGGCGGCGTTGTTGTCGCCCAGCTTCTGCACCAACTGCTCGCTCCACTTGCGGTTGTCGATCAACGGAAAGCCCGGCACGGTGCCCAGCAGGGTCGAGCCCGGATAGAGGTAGTCGTTGAGCGTCGCGCTGGTCTTGTAGTAGTCGAAATCGACGTTCTGCCAGATGTTCAGGTGGCGGTACTCGGCGCCGGCGGCGACGCCGAAGCCGCGCGCCTCGGCGTCGATGTTGTGGGTGAAGTCCACCCGCAGGTTGTCGATGGTCTCCTGCGCCTGGCGCGGCGAGGTGTAGGCCTGCGCCGGATTGAGCTTGAACGCCGAGCTGGTCAGCAGGCTCGGATCGGAGACGCCGACCGCGTTGGGGAAGCCATGGCTGTCGTTGGCGTAGTCGACGAACAGGTTGCTCGGATAGGCGCGCACACCCCAGTAGACCTGGGTGTTGTCGAACGTCTCTTCGGTGTGGCCAGCGCGCAGGGTGAGCTTGGACGCATCGCCCAGGTCCCAGCTGAAACTGGCGATGGCGCCGCGGTTGCTGCGGTCCCAGCGGTCGTGCCGGTTCTTGATGTAGATGCTGTTGATCTGGGTGGTGCCGCTGTCCTCGGTCTGGTCGCGGATCGGGAACTTGGCATTGGAGTACAGGTCGGTCTTGTTCATCGTCGAGTTCTCGTAGAACCGGTACGAGTACAGCAGCAGCGAGGCGTAGAAGGGCTCGTCCGACGGCTTCCACTCCAGCTTGGCCGAGCCGCCGAAGTTGGTGATGTAGTTGGTGTAGGTGCCGGTGCTGAAATTGCCCGGCGCGCGCAGGCCGTTCCAGCCGGCGGCCTCGCTGGGCTCGGTGGTGCCGTCGGTCAGGTATTTGCCGGCGTCGTTGTAGTAGTAGTTCGATTCCACCCAGCGCTTGATGCTGTTGCGCGAACGCTGCTCGTAACGCGCCACCGCCACGATGCCGAACTGCTGGTCGGCGCCAAACTGGTTGGAGAACACCGCCTTGGCGCTCTTGCCGAAGTGGCCCAGAGTCTTGTGATCGCCGCCGGCGCTGCGGCCGACGTCGGTTTCGGCGGTGGAGTAGATGCCGGCGACATCGGCGAACACGTACTTGCCCGAGCGGTCGAACGCGCTGCGGCTGATGATGTCGATCACCCCGCCGATGGCATCGGGCGCCTGCTCGGCGCTGAAGCTCTTGTAGATGTCGGTGCGGGTGCCGATATCGCTGGGAATCAGCTGCAGGTTGTTCATGCGCTCGCCGGAGCCGCTGCCGCCCACGCTGGCGATCGCGATGCCGTCGATGGTCGTGTAGTTGAGGTTGGCCTGCACGCCGCGCACGGTCACGTAGCGCGGCTCGCCCGCGTCCTCCACCGCGCTCAGGCCCGGCGCGGCCATCAGGCTTTCGGCCAGCGTCTCGTCGCCGTAGCTGTCCATCTCGTCGTAGATCACCGAATCGCGGATCATCGGCGAGCTCTTCTTCTGCTCGATCACCTCGTGCGCGGCGATCACCTTCACCGCATCCAGGGTGGGGGCGACCCTGCCCTCCTCCTCGCGCGGCGGCGGCGTGGCCGGCTTGGATTCGCTGCGCGCCGGGGCCGGATCGATGGCGATGACGTTGCCGTCCACCACCGAATAGTTCAGGCCGGTACCGGCCAGCAGCGCATCCAGCGCCTGCTTGACGGTGGCGCCCGCCGGGACCGCGCCGCCCATGCGCGTCGTGCCGGTCGGCGAGTACAGGAACTGCACGCCCGAGTTGCGCGAGAGCTGTTCCAGCGCGCGGCCCAACGGCTGCGCGGCGATCGGTGCGGTGACCCGGATTTCCAGGCCCTCCGGTGTCGCCGCGCGCGCCTGGGTGAGCAGACAGGGTGACAGGGCGAGGACGATGGACAGGTAGAGCTGCTTCCGCATTGCGGTTCCTTGGAGGAGAGAGGACGGCAGGCGCTCGTCGCGGATCGACGGCGGCTTCTCCTAAGAAAGAGCGGGAAAACGCGGAAGTGGAGAACGCGGATTCGATGAATTTTTTTTGACAGCGCCCGCGCGCCTCGCGCTCAGCGGCTGGAGACCCGCACCGTGTCGCCATCGCGGCGCACCGCGAAGCGCGCATCGCGCTGCAGGAAGGCCTGCAATGCCGCAACCCGGTGCGCGTCCAGGCTGCCGGACAGGCGCACCGATGCGGCCGCCGCGTCCTCGACCACCACCTGCACCGTGTTGTGGCGATTGAACGCCGCCGCGACTTCGTCCAGGCGTTCGTCGAGGAAGGAGACCTTGCGCTGCTGCCAGTCCAGCAGCATCGAGGCCGGCATATCGAGCCGCTGCACCGCGCCGCTGCCATGATCGACCAGCACCACCCGGCCGGCATCCAGCTGCGCCAGGCGCCGCGCATCCGTGCCGCTGCGCCAGACCTCCACTTCACCGGACATCACCCCGATTCGGGTGCCCTGCAAGCGCCGCGACACATCGAACACGGTGCCGATGTCGCGGATCTGCAGGCCGTCGACCTGCACCAGGAAGGGCCGCCGATCCGCGGCGATGTCGAAGGTGGCTTCGCCCTGCAGCAGCTCAACCCGCCGCGACAGCCAGCCCATGCGCACACGCACGACGCTGTCCGCGTTGAGACGCAGCTGGGTGCCGTCGGCGAGCCTGAGGTCGCGCAATTGCCCGTGTCCGGCCGTCAGCAGCAGCGCCTGCGGCTGCAGGTGCAGCAATCCGAAGCCAAGCCCCAGCGCGATGCAGGCCGCTGCGGCCGCCAGCATCCAGCCACGGCGTGCGCGGCGCATGCGCGGCGCCGGCGTGCGCGGCGCGCTGGCGAACAACGGCACCACCTTGGCCAGGGTGCCGTGCACTGCCCGGTCGGGAGCCACCGCCTCCTGCCGCGCCATTCCCATGGCCGCGCCCACCTGGCGATGCAGGTGCAAGGCACGCAGGTATTCGCGCACGTGCTCGGGCGAACGCTGCATCCAGTCCAGGAACGCCAGGCGCTGGGGTTCGCTCAGCGCCGCCTCGCGGTTGAGCAGGAACCAGCGGGCCGCCTGCTCGGCCACGGTCCCGTCCATGGATGTCGGCTCCTGCCGGTTCACGCGTCCTCCCCGGCGCCCAGCGCCTTGCGGCAGGCGTCCAGGCCCTTGCCGATGTGCTTGCGCACCATGTGCACGGACACGTCCAACTGCGCACCGATCTGCGGACATTCCAGGCCGTCGCGATAGTGCAGTTCCATCATCCGCCGCGTGGTCGGCGGCAGCTGCGCGATGGCGCCGCGGATATCGTTCCAGCGCTGCCTGCTTTCGAACGTGCCTTCCACATCCTCTTCGCTCTTCAGCACTTCGGCCAGCAGCTCGACATCCTCCAGCGGCGGCAGCGAAGCGCGCGAGCGCGCATGCTCGCGGGCCAGGTTGGCCGCCACGGTGTACAGGTACGCCTCGGGATTGGCGACCGCCTCGGCGTTCTCGCCGGTCGTGCGCAGCAGGCGCAGGTAGACCTCTTGCGCCAGGTCCTCGGCATCTTCGGCGTGCGAGCCACGGCGAAGGAAGAAGCCACGCAGCAGACGACGCCGCAGTTCGTAGCTCTTCTCCCAGATCCTGACGCTGCTCACGCTGATCGACCGCACCGCACTCGGAAACGTTCGATCTTCCCGCGACAAGATGACATCGCGATTGCATCGCGGCGCTGTCGCACTGCACTGCCCCGCATCGCCGTCCCGTGACACGGCCTTCGCGTCATGAACCAGGGCGTCGCCTCAGCGATGCACGCCCCCACCGCGCATGGCGGTGGGAGCGCAAGCGATCATCGCAAGCGCGAGAACGCGCCGATACCGGCGATCGCCAGCCGCTCGGCGGGCACCGCCGTTTCGGCGAACGACAGCCGCAGGTAGCGGATCTGGCGTACGTCGGGGAAGTTCAGACGCTGGGTCGAGAGCGCGTAGGCGATATTGGCCAGCTCGCCGGCGCCGGCCGGCTGCCAGTGCCGACCGTCTTCGCTGCTTTCGGCGCGATAGCCTTTCGGCGGCGCCGCGCCGTTCATCACCGCACGCGATGGAGTGAGGCTGAAGCCAGCGACTTGGCGCAGCGCGCCGAGGTCGATGGTCACCTGCACGGGATGGCCGGGCTTGGGCGCGGGCACGACCCAGACCGTGCCGGCATCGTCGTCGAGCAGCTTCTCCGCCTCAGGCGCGCTGGCCTCGACAATCCGCCAACCCGCGGCGGACAGCACGTCCGGCGCGGTCGCCAGCGGCCGCGCGACCGGAACCGGCGCAACCGCGCGGAACAGCGCGAATTCGCTGATCGCCGGGCAGACCGGCGCCTCGAGCACGACCAGGCGCACGCGACGCGCGGCGACCGGGCGATCGAGCCGCAGGATCCGCTGTGCGCCGATGCATTGCGCCTCGGCCAACCGCTGCCATTGCCCATCGATCTCGGCTTCGACCGCGAAGCGGGTGACGCGCACGCCCAGCGGCAGGTATTCGCGCAGCCGGATCAAGTCGAAGCTGCGAACCGCCGACAGTTCCAGCGTCAGCGTCGGCGTGGTGACGTCGTCCGGCGTAGACCAGTAGCTGTCCGCCTGGCGGTCGAGCACGCGCGCCGGCTCGAATCCTTTCCCGCGCGAATCGCTGGCGCTGGCCTTGGCGCCCTTGGCCAGATCGATGGCGAAGCTGGCGCGGATCGCGTCGCCGAAGCTCTGCAGCACCGCGACGTCGTGGTCGGCGATGCGGCCGCGTCGGTCCGGCGGAAGATTGAGGTTCATGTTGGTGCCGCGCGCGACGGAGGTGTCGAAATAGCGCACCAGATTCTCCGGGCTGCGCACCTTGCCGTCTTCGTCGGCATGGTAGAACCAGCCCGGGCGGATCGAGGTGTTGGTTTCGGCCGGCCACCACAGTGGCGCCCCGCGCACGCCGGCATTGCCGTTTTCCTGCGTGTAGGGGGCATTGGGCATGGTCGGCCAGCACGGATCGCCGGCGACGCCGTCCTCGTTGCCGACCCAACGGATATCGGCGCCGAGCGGATCGAAGGTGCAGGCCATCGGCTGGTGCTGGTGGACCAGTTCGATCATCCGCGGCCAGTCGTAGTAGGCGGGCGCATCGAGCTTGCGCGTTTCGCGCGCTCCACCGTAGTAGCCGTCGCCGCCATTGGCGCCGTCGAACCAGAACTCGAACAAGTCGCCATAGCTCGTGCACAGTTCGACGATCTGCTTGCGGAAATAGTCGAGATATCCGGGGCGGCCATACTCGGCGTGGTTGCGATCCCAGGGGGACAGGTAGATGCCGAAGGCCAGGCCGGCGCGCCGGCACGCCGCCGCCATTTCGCCGACGATGTCGCCCTTGCCGTTCTTGTAGGGCGAATTGCGAATGCAATGCTCGGTCAGGCGGGTCGGCCAGAGGCAGAACCCGTCGTGGTGTTTGGCGGTAAAGATGAGCCCTTTCAGGTTGCCGGCCTTGGCGGCGGCGACGATCTGATCGGCGGAGAAATCGCTGGGATCGAACTTGCGCGGATCCTCGTCGCCGTAGCCCCATTCCTTGTCGGTAAAGGTGTTCATCGCAAAATGCACGAAGGCGTATTGCTCCCACCGGTGCCACCGCAGCTGCCGCGCGCTGGGCACGGCGCCCCACGGTGCCGGCCCCTTGGGACGCGGCGCAGCCGCAATCTGGGCGGCGGATGCGCTGAAACCTGCGGCGACGGCCACGACACCCGTGGCAAGAAAGGTACGACGATCGATCATTGGCGCCTCCGACTCTACACAGGCCCGGATCTTAGCTTTTCCAACGGCGGAAGAGTCCGCCCCCGAAGCTAAGAACAGTCGTGCAATGGAGAGAAGATCAATCCGTGTGGCGATCCTTCGCCGCATGCCCGGGAATTGACTGCGCGCTGTCGCCGATCCCCGTTTCCACGGACACTTGCAGCTGACGCCCAGACGACTCGACCGTACTTGGCATGGACTCGGCATTGCACGTGCTGCACACCGACCGGACATTCCTTGCCTCCCGATTGGCTCCCTGCAAGTGTCCATGGAAACGTGACGACACACGGAGCTCCACAGTGGATCGGCAGTGGCGCGTCGGGCCACGGAGCCAGGCTGAAGCTACGCCACCCTGTCCTTTGCTGGCTGCACACGTCCATACTTGCCCACAGCCAGCCATCCCGAAATTCTTCAAGCCATTGAATCAGATGCAAAATCGAGAGAAAACCCAAGCGCCTGGAAGCGCAGCGGAACACACCCCGCTGATGAAGCAGTTCTTCGCCGCCAAGTCCGAGTACCCGGACCTGCTGCTGTTCTTTCGCATGGGCGACTTCTATGAACTGTTCTACGACGACGCGCGCAAGGCCGCGCGGTTGCTGGACATCACCCTGACCCAGCGCGGCAGTTCCGGCGGCGCGCCGATCCCGATGGCCGGGGTGCCGGTGCATGCGTACGAAGGCTATCTGGCGCGGCTGGTGGCGCTGGGCGAGTCGGTGGCGATCTGCGAGCAGATCGGCGATCCGGTGCTGGCCAAGGGCCTGGTCGAGCGCAAGGTGGTGCGCGTGGTCACGCCGGGCACGGTGACCGACGAGGCGCTGCTCGACGAGCGCCGCGACACCTTGCTGATGGCCATCGCGCGCAACAAGCACGGCTACGGCCTGGCCTGGGCCGATCTGGCCGGCGGCCGCTTCCTGGTCAACGAGGTCGACAGCGAGGACGCGCTGGAGGCGGAACTGGCGCGGCTGGAACCGGCCGAGCTGCTGGTGCCCGACGAGGACCAGTGGCCGGAATTCCTGCGCGAGCGGCGCGGCGTGCGCCGCCGCGCGCCGTGGCTGTTCGACGCCGACAGCGGCCGCCGCCAGTTGCTCAACTTCTTCCAGCTGCACGACCTCAGCGGCTTCGGCATCGACGACAAGCCGCGCGCCACTGCCGCCGCCGGCGCGCTGCTCGGCTACGTGGAGGAAACGCAGAAGCAACGCCTGCCGCACCTGACCGCGATCGCGATGGAGACCGCCAGCGAGGCGATCGCGATGAACGCCGCCACGCGCCGCCACCTGGAGCTGGACACGCGGGTGGACGGCGACACCCGCAACACCTTGCTCGGCGTGCTCGACAGCACGGTCACGCCGATGGGAGGGCGCCTGCTGCGGCGCTGGCTGCACCGCCCGCTGCGCCTGCGCGAGGTGCTGGTACAGCGTCACCACGCGGTCGGCATGCTGATCGACCGCGGCGCGGATGCCGATCTGCGCGATGCGTTCCGCGCGCTCGGCGACATCGAACGCATCCTCACCCGGGTGGCGCTGCGCTCGGCGCGGCCGCGCGATTTCTCCACGCTGCGCGACGGCCTGGGCCTGCTGCCGGCGGTGCGCACGATCCTGGCGCCGCTGGATTCGCCGCGGCTGGCCGCGCTGGCCGCGGAACTGGGCCAGCACGACGAGATCGCGCATCTGCTGGCCTCGGCGATCGCCGAGCAGCCGCCGCTCAAGCTCAGCGACGGCGGCGTCATCGCCGCCGACTACGACGCCGAACTGGACGAACTGCGCCGGCTCAGCACCCATGCCGACCAGTTCCTGATCGACCTGGAAGCGCGCGAGCGCGCCAGCAGCGGCATCGCCACGCTGAAGGTCGGCTACAACCGCGTGCACGGCTACTACATCGAGATCAGCAAGGGCCAGGCGGAAAAAGCGCCGGTGCACTACACGCGGCGGCAGACGCTGACCAACGCCGAGCGCTACATCACCGAGGAACTGAAGAACTTCGAGGACAAGGTGCTGTCGGCGCGCGAGCGCTCGCTGTCGCGCGAGAAACTGTTGTACGAAGCCTTGCTGGACACGCTGGGCGATCGCCTGGAACCGCTCAAGCGCGCCGCCGCCGCGCTCAGCGAACTGGACGTGCTGGCCGGCTTCGCCGAACGCGCGCAGGCGCTGGACTGGGCGCAGCCGGAACTGGAGACCGCGCCGTGCCTGCGCATCGAGCGTGGCCGCCACCCGGTGGTGGAAGCGGTGCGCGAGCAGCCGTTCGAGCCCAACGACCTGGACCTGCACCCGGACCGGCGCATGCTGGTCATCACCGGCCCGAACATGGGCGGCAAGTCCACCTACATGCGCCAGAACGCGCTGATCGTGCTGCTGGCGCACATCGGCAGCTACGTGCCGGCCACGCGCGCGGTGATCGGCCCGATCGACCGCATCCTGACCCGCATCGGCGCCGGCGACGACCTGGCGCGCGGCCAGTCCACCTTCATGGTCGAGATGGCCGAGACCAGCTACATCCTGCACCACGCCAGCGCGCAGTCGCTGGTGCTGATGGACGAGATCGGCCGCGGCACCTCGACCTACGACGGCCTGGCCCTGGCCGATGCGGTGGCGCGCCACCTGGCGCATCACAACCGCTGCTACACCCTGTTCGCCACGCACTATTTCGAGCTGACCGCGCTGGCCGACGAATCGGTCGAAGGCGGCGCCAGCGGCATCGCCAACGTGCATCTGGACGCGGTCGAGCACGGCGACAAACTGGTGTTCATGCATGCGGTCAAGGACGGCCCGGCCAACCGCAGTTTCGGCCTGCAGGTGGCGGCGCTGGCCGGCTTGCCGAAGTCCACCGTCGCACAGGCGCGGCGGCGGCTGGCGGAACTGGAGCAGCGCGGCGGCGAGAGCCACGCTTCGCAGATGGCGCCGCAGGCGCTGGACGCGCCGCAGCAGTTCGGCCTGTTCGCGGCCACGCCCTCGGCCGCGCAGGAAGCGCTGGCGGCGCTGGACCCGGACGAGCTGACGCCCAAGCAGGCGCTGGAAGCGCTGTACCGGCTCAAGTCGCTGCTGTAGCCCGGCGTGCAAGCATCAGCCCCTCTCCCACCGGGAGAGGGGTTGGGGTGAGGGTACGGCCGCGCAGCACACGCAACCGCTGGCGGGCCGCATTCCGCTAGGCGGCGGCCGGCGCCGCGCGCGCCGGCATATCCGGGTTGGGATGCGCCGCGACCAATGCATCGTCGATCGCCGCGGCACGCAATGCCGCCGGTCGCGCGCCATGCCGCTGCGCGAAGGCGGTGAACGCCGGACGCGCGTCGAGCATGCCGAAGCGCAGGTAATACCCCAGCACCGACGCCACGTACAGGTCGGCCGCGCTGAAGCGGTCGCCGGCCAGGTATTCGCGCCCCTCGACCGCCTGCTCCAGCGTGCGCAGCAGGTCGGCCTCGCTGCCGTAACCGGCACTGCGTGCCGGCGCCAGCGCCCCGGCCTGCTTGGCGGTCAGCAGCGACTCGACCGGGCCGGCCAGGAACGCCAGCCAGCGGTAGTAGTCGGCGCGTGCCGGCGAGCCCGGCGGCGGCGCCAGTTGCCGCTCCGGCACCAGGTCGGCCAGGTAGGCGCAGATCGCCGCGTTCTCGGTGACCACGGCGTCGCCGTGGCGCAGCGCCGGGACCTTGCCCATCGGGTTGATCGCCAGGTACTCCGGCGCCTTCATCGTGGTGCCGTAGTCGAGGATGACGTCCTCGTAAGGCAGGCCGGTTTCCTCCAGCATCCAGCGGGCGACGCGGCCGCGCGACAGGGGGTGGGTGTAGAACACGAGCTTGGTGGACATGGGCGGACTTCCGTGGTGGACAGCCTGCAGTCTGGCCCTGCCCTGCTGACAGGTACTGTCAGTAGTCCGCGCCGTAGCCGGTGGCCGCGCGCCAGCGCTTGATCAGCAGGTGCCGCCGCGAGGGATAGCGCTCACCATCGTCGGCCAGGGCCAGCACCCGGTCGGCGCGGAAATGGCGGAAGTCGCGGCGCAGTTCGCACCACGCGGCAATCATGCCGTAGCCGCCGAGGAAGGCCATCGCGAACGGCCAGATCAGCCGTTGCGAGGCCGCCCCGCCCGCATCGGCGTAGTCCATCCGCAACACGTGTTCGAGCCGGATGCCACGGCGCAGCACCGGCAACCACGGCGCCAGCGGTTGCGTGGCGTCGGACGCGGGCACCAGCAGCCCGCTGGTCTCGATCGACAAGCGCAGGTTGCCGGGCAGCGTGGAGGTGATCCGCGCCACCGCGCGCTGCGCCGCCTGCGCCAGTTCCGGATCGGCCTGGCGCGCCACCCAGCGCGCGCCCAGGGTCAGCGCCTCCAGTTCGTCCTCGCTGAAATTCAGCGCCGGCAGCAGGAAGCCCGGACGCAGCACATAGCCGACGCCAGGGTCGCCGAGGATGTCGGCACCTTGCGCGCGCAGGGTCGCGATGTCGCGGTACAGCGTGCGCAGGCTGACGCCCAGCGCGGCAGCGAGTTGGGCACCGGCCACCGGCCGGCGGCGGCCGCGCAGGGCGTCGAGCAGATGCAGCAGGCGGGTCGCGCGGATGGTCATCGCAACAGGATAGTGATCTTTGCCGCGTGCGGAGCGGGATCCTGCGCGCGCGCCTTGCGACGCATCCGACGAACGCGCCGCCAGCCATCGAACCGGTCCGAAGACACGCCGGCGCGCAGGCGGCTGGCGCGGTCGATCGGCTCAACGCTTGGCTGTAGCCCGCCCGAAACACGCGCGCCTATACTCGTGCAGCCGTCGCCTGCACAGACCGTGACGCGATTGGATAGCCGCGCGTGCGGACGCGCCCCAGGGACAAGGAAGCAGAGGAACGCATGTCGATACGCCAGGACGCCACGGCACCCACATGGACGCGGCCGGACACGGCGCTCGCGTGCGCCGCCTTCCGCACCCGTGCCGGCGCCGGACGCGGCGACGGCATCCGATCCAACCGCACCGGCAGGCACTAAGGAGCCTCGCGTGGAGATCTATCTGTTCGTGATCGGCGTCATCGTCGGCGCCTTGCTGCTGCATGTCTTCAGACACGCCGGAGCGGCCGCTCCGCGCACGCCGCACTCCGCATCCGACACCGAACCGGAGCCGCAGCAGGCCGCGCCGGAGCCACCGGCCGGGGACACGCCGGCCCAGCACCTGCAACGGCTGCGCCAGCAGGTGGAAGCGCTGGACGATCAGATCCAGAGTCCGGCCGACCTGCTGCGGATCCCGCAGTTCCAGCAAGGGGTGACGCTGCTGACCAGCCTGGAGTTCTCCGACCAGGCGGTGATCGAAGCGCTCGGCAGCCCGGGCTACGCGCTGCCGTCGATGGCCGCGGTGGCGCTGCCACGCCGCCGCCGCAGCGATCCGGACGCGGTGCTGGAACTGCTGCCGCATCTGGGCGCGTATCCGCTCAACTTCGTGCTCGACTACCTGCAGGGACTGCCGGACGCGGACCATCTGCATGTGCTGCTGCGCCAGGCGCGCGACTGGTGGTGGGGCTTCGTGCCGTTCCGGCAGCGCCTGCGCGACTACCTGCACTGGGCCGCCGGCAAGGCGCCGGCGGACCGCGCGGTGCAGTTCGATGGACTGGACGACGATGCGCTGGCCAAGCTGGCCGACACCCTGGGCCAGTTCAAGGAACCGGTGCTGGAGCCGTTCCTGCAACGCTTGCAGGACGCGCGCCGCGCGCACCGCGAGCAGCGCGTGCTGGGCGGTTTCGGCCGGGTCGTCGCCACGCTGCCGCCGCGCCTGCGCCTGCGCCATCCCGCGCTGGACGCAGCGCTGCAGCGCGCCTACGAACAGCTGGTGGCCGCGCCGCCGCAACCGGTGCTGCTGGTCGGCGAACACGGCGTCGGCAAGAGCGTGCTGATCGATCTGCTCAGCGAACGCCTGCTGGCCGAAGGCTGGCGCGTGTTCGAGGCGTCGGCGGCCGAGATCCTCGCCGGGCAGAGCTACATCGGCGAGCTGGAAGGCCGCATCCGCGAGATGCTGGCGGTGCTGCATCGCGAACGCGCGCTGTGGCGCGCGCCGGATTTCTACGACCTGCTGCACAAGGGTTCGCACTCGCGCGATCCGCGCGGCATCCTCGACCTGGTGCTGCCGGCGCTGGAGCGCGGCGAACTGCGCCTGATCGGCGAGATCACGCCGCGGCAACTGGCGCAGTTGCAGGTGGCACGGCCGGCGACGCGCTCGCGCTTCGAAGTGGTCACGCTGGCGCCGGCCGCGCCCGCCGCCCTGGCGCAGATCGGCCAACAGTGGGCGCAGGCGCAGCGGCAGGCGCTGCAGGCGGAAGTGATCGACGCACGCGCCCTGGCCGAGGCCGAGCGCATGGCCGCGCAGTATTTCCCCGAGCAATACGAACCGGGACGGCTGCTGCAGCTGCTGGACGAGACCCTGCAGGCCGCCACCGGCGGCGAGGCGCCGCGCCTGCCGCTCGACGACGATGCCTTGCTGCAGGCCGTGGCCAAGCGCAGCGGCCTGCCGCTGGAGGTGATCGACGATCGCCAGCGGCTGGAACTGGACGCGCTGCGCCGCTTCTTCCGCCAGCGCGTGCTCGGCCAGGACGAGGCGGTGGAGACCCTGCTCGACCGCATCGCCATGCTCAAGGCCGGCCTGATCGACAGCCATCGCCCGATCGGCGTGTTCCTGTTCGCCGGCCCCACCGGCACCGGCAAGACCGAACTGGCCAAGGCGCTGGGCGAGCTGCTGTTCGGCACCCCCGAGCGCCTGCTGCGCCTGGACATGAGCGAATTCCAGGGCGAGGACGCGCTGGCGCGGCTCACCGGCGACGACAGCGCCGGCCAGCGCACGCTGATCGCGCGGATCCGCGAGCAGCCGTTCTCGGTGGTGCTGCTGGACGAGTTCGAGAAGGCCCACCCCAAGGTCTGGGACCTGTTCCTGCAGGTGTTTGACGACGCGCGGCTGAGCGACCGCAACGGCAACACCGCCGACTTCCGCCACAGCATCATCATCCTGACCAGCAACGTCGGCGCCACCCTCGCCCGCGGCGCCGGCCCCGGCTTCGCCACCGTCGCCGGCGGCTATTCGCGCAGTGCGGTGGAGAAGGCGGTGTACGAGACCTTCCGCCGCGAGTTCATCAACCGGCTCGATCGGGTGGTGCTGTTCAATCCACTGGACCGCGCGCTGATGCGCGAGATCCTGCACAAGGAACTGGACCGCACGTTGACCCGGCGCGGCCTGCGCAACCGCGCCTGGGCCGTGGAATGGGAACCGTCGGCGATCGAATTCCTGCTCGATCGCGGCTTCACCCCGGATCTGGGCGCGCGCCCGCTGCGCCGCGCGATCGAACAGCATCTGCTCGCGCCGCTGGCGCGCAGCATCGTCGAACAGCGCGCGCCGGAAGGCGACCAGTTCCTGTTCGTGCGCGGCGCCGGCGATCGCCTGGACGTGCGTTTCATCGCGCCCGACGCGCCCGCGCCGGCACCCGCATCGGGCGGCGACGCCGATCCGGCAGCGCCGGCGGACCTGCGCGACATCGTCTATGCGCCCAGCGCCAGCGATGCGGTGCTGCCGCGCCTGGATGCGGCCCTGCACGCCCTGCACCAGACGCATGCCGCGACCGCGTGGCGGCTGGCGCGGGAGGCGGACTTCGCCAGCATGGGCGAAGCCGACTTCTGGTCGCAGCCCGGCCGCTTCCAGGTGCTGGACCGGATCGAACGCCGCGACCGCATCGAGAGCGCGCTGGACAGCGCCGTGCGCATGCGCGCGCGGCTGCACGGTGCGCAGCGCGACGGCGAGTTCGTCGCGCGCCTGGCGCAACTGCTGTGGCTGCTGCAACTGGCCAGCGATGCGCTGCAGGAGCAACGCGCGCAGGACGCGCTGTTGGACCTGCGCATCGGCGCCAGCGAACTGCACCGCCATCCCGCCGACGCGCGGCGCTGGTGGCAGCAACTGCTGCAGATGTACCTGGCCTGGGCCGCGCAACGCAACATGCGGGTGGAAGTGCTGCTGCAGGATCCCGAACAGGGCCGCGCCTGGCTGGCGATCGCCGGCTTCGGCGCGCTGGACCTGCTGCTGCCGGAAACCGGCCTGCACGTGCAGGAACAGGACGCCGACGAACCGGCGCTGCGCCGGCTCACGGCGCAGGTGCGGGTCGTGCCTGACCTGCCCGGACAGGCCCGGCGGGCGCCGGATGTCGGCGAGGAACTGCGCGTGTGCCGGCGCTATCGCATCGCCCCGGCCCCGCTGGTGCGCGACAGCGTGCGCGGTTGGCGCAGCGGCCGGCTGGAGCGCGTGCTGGGCGGCGATTTCGACGTGATGCCCAGCGCCTGAACCGCGGGGTGGCAGCTGCGCACGCCCTTCCCAGACAGCGTGCGCGGCATGCCGCACGCTCGGCACGACACCAGGTTTGCGATTGCCACACGCTATCGGATCGGTTCAATCAATCAATTTTATAAAGAAAGCGGCGGTCGATAGTCTGCACCTACTGAACCCAGACCGGGCAGCCACACCCCAGCGCGACGCTTGCCTCTCCTGCCTGCGCCGACACCCACAGCCGCAAACCGCTTTCCACATCCATCTCCATCCCCGGCAACCGCCCGCCCCCACCGGGTGTGCCCCCTGCGCACGTACGAAGGTCCAGACCGATGAACACCGAAGCCAAATGCCCGTTCCACAGCGCCGCCAGCAGCGGCACCACCAACAAGGATTGGTGGCCGCAGCAGTTGCGCGTGGACCTGCTCAGCCAGCACTCGTCCAGATCCAACCCGCTGGGCGAGGCATTCGACTACGCCAAGGCCTTCAACGGTCTCGACCTGCAGGCGCTGAAGCAGGACCTGCAGGCGCTGATGACCGAGTCGCAGGACTGGTGGCCGGCCGATTTCGGCCACTACGGCCCGCTGTTCGTGCGCATGGCCTGGCATAGCGCCGGCACCTACCGCACCGGCGACGGCCGTGGCGGCGGCGGCCGCGGCCAGCAGCGCTTCGCCCCGCTCAACAGCTGGCCGGACAACGTGAGCCTGGACAAGGCGCGGCGCCTGCTGTGGCCGATCAAGCAGAAGTACGGGCAGGCCATCTCCTGGGCCGACCTGCTGATCCTCACCGGCAACGTCGCGCTGGAATCGATGGGCTTCAAGACCTTCGGTTTCGCCGGCGGCCGCGAAGACACCTGGGAGCCGGACCAGGACGTGTACTGGGGCCGCGAGACCGCCTGGCTGGGCGGCGACGTGCGCTATGCGCACGGCTCCGAAGGCGTCGAGAAGGCCGGCGGCGTGCTGGTGTCCGACGACGACGCCGATGGCGACGTGCACACGCGCAACCTGGAAAACCCGCTGGCCGCGGTGCAGATGGGGCTGATCTACGTCAATCCGGAAGGCCCGGACGGCAATCCCGATCCGCTGCTCGCCGCCAAGGACATCCGCGACACCTTCGCGCGCATGGCGATGAACGACGAGGAGACCGTCGCGCTGATCGCCGGCGGCCATACCTTCGGCAAGACCCATGGCGCCGGCCCGGCCGACCACGTCGGCGCCGAGCCGGAGGGCAGCGACCTGGAAGCGCAGGGCCTGGGCTGGCACAACAGCTTCGGCAGCGGCAAGGGCGGCGACACCATCACCAGCGGCCTGGAGGTCACCTGGACCACCACGCCGGCGCAGTGGGGCCACGATTTCTTCGAGCACCTGTTCAAGTTCGAGTGGGAGCTGAGCAAGAGCCCGGCCGGCGCGCACCAGTGGGTGGCGAAGAACGCGCATGCGCTGATCCCGGACGCGCACGATCCGTCGAAGAAGCACCTGCCGACCATGCTCACCACCGACCTGGCGCTGCGCTTCGATCCGGCGTACGCCACGATCTCGCGCCGTTTCCTGGAGCACCCGGAGCAGTTCGCCGACGCCTTCGCCCGCGCCTGGTTCAAGCTCACCCACCGCGACATGGGACCGCGCGCGCGCTACCTCGGTCCGGACGTGCCGGCCGAAGTGCTGCTCTGGCAGGACCCGATCCCCGCGCTGGACCATCCGCTGGTTGATGCGCAGGACATCGCCGCGCTGAAGCATCGCATTCTCGACTCCGGTTTGAGCATCGCCCAGCTGGTGTCGACCGCGTGGGCGTCGGCCTCCACCTTCCGCGGCTCGGACAAGCGCGGCGGCGCCAACGGCGCGCGCATCCGCCTGGCGCCGCAGAAGGATTGGGACGCGAACCAGCCCGAGCAGCTGGCGCAGGTGCTGGCCACGCTGGAAGACATCCAGGCGCAGTTCAACGGCGCCCAGACCGACGGCAAGAAGATTTCGCTGGCCGACCTGATCGTGCTGGGCGGTGCCGCCGCGGTCGAGCAGGCGGCGAAGAACGCCGGGCAGACGCTGAGCGTGCCGTTCGCGCCGGGGCGCATGGACGCGGCGCAGGAACAGACCGACGTCGACGCGTTCGCGGTGCTGGAACCGGTGGCCGACGGCTTCCGCAACTACGGCAAGCGCCGCTACGCGGTGCCGGCCGAGGCGCTGCTGATCGACAAGGCGCAGCTGCTGACCCTGACCGCGCCGGAGATGACCGTGCTGGTCGGCGGGCTGCGCGTGCTCGGCGCCAACGCCGGGCAGTCGGCGCATGGCGTGTTCACTAAGCGCCGGGACACGTTGAGCAACGACTTCTTCGTCCATCTGCTGGACATGCGCACGGCATGGACCGCCACGTCCCCGGCCCGCGAGGTGTTCGAAGGCCGCGACCGCGCCACCGGCGCGCTGCTGTGGACCGCCACCCGCGCCGACCTGGTGTTCGGCTCCAACTCAATCTTGCGCGCGCTGGCCGAGGTGTATGCGGGTGCCGACGCACAGCAGAAGTTCGTGCAGGACTTCGTCGCCGCGTGGAGCAAGGTGATGGAGCTGGACCGCTTCGATCTTGCAGCGTGAGGTCGATGGCCTGCCCAGTGCGTTGGGCAGACTGCTGATCGGTCGAGCCTGCCCAGATGATCTGGGGCAGGTCGGCAGAGACTGCTTCTGCGCTTTGTGACACGCGAAAAACGCCCTGGCTTGCCGGGGCATTTTTGCGTGAGCGTCGTGGCAGGGATATCCCGACGGTAAGACTGATGCGAAGCTGGATTGTGGAAGTGATTCGGGATGGCCTCAAACCACCTGTCCCGACACTCTCCGACCCCGATCGGTTCACCGCTTCGTTCGTCGCGGCTGAAGCCGCTCCTACAGGGTCTTGCGCGTGCTGGCTGGGTGCATGGTAAGAAGGACTTCAGTCCCGACACGTTCCAACGCCGACAGTCTCACTGCTTCGTTCGTCGCGACTGAAGTCGCTCCCACAGGGGATTTGCGATGCGCCGACTGGATGCACTGCAGGAGGGGCTTCAGCCCCGACTCTGCCCAAAACCATTACTCCACCGCCTCGCTTTCCGCGCCCGAAGTCACTTCCATGGCGCAACCGGCGAGCGAAGAGCACGCTGGCTTGTTGTGGGAGGGACTGCAGTCCCGACTGCATGCTGATCGGAAGCACATCGCTTCGCTCGTCTCGACTGAAGTCGCTTCTACCGAGGCGCCCCTGCACGACGGAGCTGCGCGGCTTTTTGTGGGAGGGACTTCAATCCCGACTGCAGGGTGCCGCTGCGTGCGCCTACAGCGCGTCCAGATCGCCCAGGGCGCGGATCAGGCGCCGCGCGCGCTTGTCCGGCTTGCCATCGGGGGCCTGGTAGCCGTTGCGTTCGGCGCTGCGTTGCGCGCGTTGCTGCGCGCGCCGCTCGCGCGAGGCCTCGCTTTCCTGGTACAGCGTCTGCGCGATGCTGGCCGGGCCGCGGTTGTCGCTGAGCGCCAGCACCTGGATCTCGAACACCTCTTCGCCGCGTTCCACGCGCACCTGCTCGCCCACGCGCACCGCGCGCGAGGACTTCGGGCGCTGCCCGGCCACGTCGACCTTGCCGGTTTCCACTGCCTGCTTGGCCAGGCTACGGGTCTTGAAGAAGCGTGCGGCCCACAGCCAGACGTCCAGCCTGACCACACTCGGTTGCGCTAGCGGTTCATTCATCGTGCTTACGGACATCCCTCTGCATCTGTCGTTCGTCGGGTCGCTCGCCGGATCACTGCAGCGACGGCGGCGGATGGCGACGCTGCGGCGCTGGCTGACGCCAGGGGCCGCCGGCGCGCGACGCGAGTGCGCTGGCGCCCTCGCCGACCCGGCACTCCGGGCGTTCGCCCGGCCGCAGGCTGGCTTCGTCCCAGGCGCGTCATCGGCGCACCCGCCACTGCCAGCGCCACGCGCTGCATCCGATCCACTGCAGATTGCGGCGCGAGGGTCGCATTGCAAGCCTCCGAGACGGGGCCGATACCGACGGCACCAGCGCCAGGCCTGCACATCCGCCGCAGTCCGCCGATCTGCATCCACAGCTATCAGTCTAAGACCTTCGCGGCCGCGCCACATCTGCCATGCGTCGCCTCCCCAGCCTCGCGCGCAAGTGCTAGTGTGCGCGGCTTCCCGCCCTCTGCAGGCATGCGATGCCCAAGTCCGCCGCGCTCACCGAAGGCCCGATCGGCCGGCAATTGCTGCTGTTCGCGCTGCCGATCCTGGCCGGCAACATCGCGCAGTCGCTGAACGGGTCGGTCAACGCGATCTGGGTGGGCCGCTACCTCGGCGAGGCGGCGCTGACCGCGGCGGCCAACGCCAACAGCATCATGTTCTTCCTGATCGGCTCGGTGTTCGGCATCGGCATGGCCGCCACCATCCTGATCGGCCAGGCGATGGGCCGCGGCGACGTGGTCCAGGCGCGGCGGGTGATGGGCACCAGCGCCACGTTCTTCATCGGCATCTCGGTGCTGATCGCGGCCTGCGGCTGGTGGCTGGCGCGGCACCTGCTGGCGGCGATGGGCACGCCGGCCGCCTCGCTGCCGCTGGCCGAGGCCTATCTGCGGGTGATCTTTCTGGCGATGCCGCTGCTGTACGCGTTCGCGTTCCTGTCCGCGGCGCTGCGCGGCACCGGCGATTCGCGCACGCCGTTCCGCTTCCTGCTGCTGTCGGTGGCACTGGACATCGGCTTCAATCCGCTGCTGCTGTTCGGGCTGGGGCCGTTCCCGAAGCTGGGCATCGCCGGCGCCGCCTGGGCCACGCTGATCGCCCAGGCCATCGCCCTGAGCGGCCTGCTGCTGTACCTGCGGCACAAGCGCCACGTGCTGTGGCTGGGCCGGCAGGACGCGCGCATGTTCCGCATCGACCCGACGATCCTGCGCGCGCTGGTGGTCAAGGGCGTGCCGATGGGCCTGCAGATGGTGCTGATCTCGCTGGCGATGATCGTGATGATCTCGATGGTCAACGGCTACGGCACCGATACCTCGGCCGCCTACGGCGCGGCGATGCAGCTGTGGACCTACGTGCAGATGCCGGCGATGGCGATCGGTGCGGCGTGCTCGTCGATGGCTGCGCAGAACGTCGGCGCGCAGCGCTGGGACCGGGTCGCGGCGACCGCGCGGCAGGGCGTGCTGTTCAATTTCCTGCTGACCGGCGCGCTGATCGCGCCGCTGATCCTGCTCGACCGCTGGACCCTGGCGCTGTTCCTGCCGCCGCACAGCGCGGCGCTGGAGATCGCGCGCCACCTCAACCACATCGCGGTGTGGTCGTTCCTGTTCTTCGGCGTGACCTTCGTGATCTCCGGCGTGGTCCGCGCCACCGGCGCGGTGATCCCGCCGCTGCTGATCCTGGCGCTGGCGCTGTGGGGCGTCCGCGTGCCGTTCGCGCAGCTGCTGCAGCCGCAGTTCGGCGCCGATGCGGTGTGGTGGAGCTTCCCGACCAGTTCGATCTGCTCGATGGCGTTGTCGCTGGCCTATTACCGCTGGGGCAACTGGCGCAAGGCGCAGATGCTGACGCAGCCGCGCCCGGAGGAAATGGCGCACCCCGCGGAGGTGCCCGCGGCGCCGCCGGCGGCGGTCGCCGACGTGCCGATCGCGCAGGATCCGGCGCGCTGAGCGCTGGCAGTCGCGTTTCGGTCCAGGCGACATCGCCTGTGGATGCACCTGCAGTCGCGGCGGGCGTTCTCGGTAAAGCACGTCGCGACTGAAGTCGCTCCCACATACAGACTGCGGCAACTCCGGGAAAGCACTCTCGCTCGCCTCGGCCGAAGCGCATCGAAAGGACGTAGTCGGCGCTGGAGCACCCAACGCTCTAGCCGCGCGGATGGTCCGCGGCTTCGCTCGGTCGCGGTTGAAACCGCTCCTACATTGACTTGCGGCGAGCTGGCTGGGGGCACTGCATGAGGGGCTTCAGCCCCGACCGGGACCTCCAGCCTAATGTCCAGCGCAAGCACGGCACATCGAGCGCGGCGCAAACCACCGCGAAATCACCGCATCCGGTCCCACAAACGCAAACGGCCGCCCGAAGGCGGCCGTCGCGGCAGCGACCGAAGCCGCCGGGGTGTTACTCGGCCTTGGCGGCGGCCGCAGCGGCCTGGCGCGCGACCTTGGCCTGCGCAGCGGCGGCCAGATCTTCCTTGATGCGGGCGGCCTTGCCTTCCAGGCCACGCAGGTAGTACAGCTTGCCGGCGCGGACCTTGCCGCGGCGCTTCACTTCGACCGAGTCGATGATGGCGCTGTGGCTCTGGAACACGCGCTCCACGCCGAAGCCGTGGGAGATCTTGCGCACGGTGAACGAGGAGTTCAGGCCGGCGTTCTTGGTGCCGATCACCACGCCTTCGTAGGCCTGCACGCGCTCGCGGTTGCCTTCCTTCACCTTGACGTTGACGACGATGGTGTCGCCCTGGTTGAACTCCGGCAGCTTGCGCTGGATCTGGGCGGCTTCGAAGTCGGCCAGGATGGTCTTGTTGAGCTTGCTCATGGTGGGCACCGCTTGTGTCTGGTGAGGTGGTCCGGCAGTCGCCGCACGGCGATTGCGCGATATACGATGGGCCAAGCACAGATGGCTAGGCCGGAAAGCCGGGCATTTTAACCCAGCCGTGCCGTCATGGCTAGGGCTTGGGAGGATTTTCCTGCACGGGGGCCGGATCGGCCTGCAGGCCCTGGCGGAATTCCTCCAGCAGGCGGCGGTCGGCCGCGCCCAGCGCCGCCTCGTCCAGCAGCTCCGGGCGCCGCAACCAGGTCCGGCCCAGCGCCTGCATGCGCCGCCAGCGCGCGATCGCGGCATGGTTGCCGGAGCGCAGGATGGCCGGCACCTCGCCCAGCGCGTGCTCGCGCGGGTGGGTGTAGTGCGGGCAGTCGAGCAGGCCGTCCGGGCCTTCGAAGCTGTCCTGGGCGGCGGACTCGGCGTCGTTCAGCGCGCCCTCCTGCAGCCGGGTGACCGCATCGACCAGCACCGCCGCGGCCAGCTCGCCGCCGGACAGCACGTAGTCGCCGATCGAGATCTCCTCGTCCACCGCGGCGGCGACGAAGCGCTCGTCCACCCCCTCGTAGCGCCCGCACAGCAGCACCAGCCGCGGCAGCGCCGCC
Organism: Xanthomonas sp. CFBP 8443; assembly: GCF_025666195.1. Lineage (NCBI taxonomy): Bacteria > Pseudomonadati > Pseudomonadota > Gammaproteobacteria > Lysobacterales > Lysobacteraceae > Xanthomonas > Xanthomonas sp. CFBP 8443. The sequence goes on along the minus strand of NZ_CP102592.1, from coordinate 1,659,992 downwards.
AGCTGGCGGGCCTTGGCCTGGGTCAGCGGCACGCCCTGCGGGCTCAGGTAGATCACCGGCGCCGGCTGCGGATCGGCGTCGCGCACCGCCTGCAGGCAGGCCTGCAGCGGCTCGATCATCATCACCATGCCCGGGCCGCCGCCGAACGGGCGGTCGTCCACCTTGCGGTAGCCGCCGGTGGCGTAATCGCGCGGATTCCAACCGTGCAGGGCCAGCAGCGCGCGTTCCTGCGCACGGCCGACCACGCCGAACGCGGCGCACTGGGCGACGAATTCGGGGAACAGGCTGATGACGTCGATGCGCATGGTTGGATCGGGACTCGGGACTCGGGACTCGGGACTCGGGACTCGGGACTCGGAGAGCCTAGGCGGCGGTCGGGCCGGCGCAAGCCCCCGGCACCCTTAGAATTCCGGGTCCCAGTCGACCACGATCAGGTTGGCGTCGAAATCCACCGACTTGACGTAGTCCGGCTGCACGAACGGCAGCAGCCGCTCGCGGTCGCCGCGCACCACCAGCACGTCGTTGGCGCCGTTGGAGAACAGGTGCGAGACCTGCCCCAGGGCCACGCCGTCGACAGTGCGCACGTCCAGGCCTTCCAGGTCCACCCAGTAGTATTCGTCGGGCTTGGGCGGCGGCAGGGTGTCGCGCGCCACGTAGATCTCGGTACCGCGCAGCGCCTCGACCGCATCGCGATCGGTGACGTCGGGCAAGGTGACCACCAGATGCTTGCTGGATTCGCGGCCGCGCACGCCGCTGAGGCTGCTTTCGCTGCCGTCGGGCTTGCGCACGATCCAGGGCTGATAGCGAAAAATGGCGAGGCGCGGCTCGGTCCACGACTCGAGCTTGGCCTCGCCACGTACGCCGAAGGCGCCCAGGATCCTGCCCAGCAGGATGCGGCGCTGGCTGTCTTTCATAGGTGCAGAAAACCGAAAGGCCGCGCCGGAGGCGCGGCCCGCAGGATCAGGCCGCGGTGGCCTGGGCCTTGGTCGCTTCGCGATACAGGTTGCGCACCTTGTCGGTCAGCTGCGCGCCGTTGGAGACCCAATGGTCCACGCGCGGCAGGTCGAGCACGATGCGCGGCTCGGCGCCCTGCGCGACCGGGTTGTAGTAGCCCAGGCGCTCGATGTTGCGGCCGTCGCGCGCGCTGCGCACGTCGGTGACGATGATGTGGTAGAAGGGGCGCTTCTTGGCGCCGCCACGGGTAAGGCGAATCTTGACCATGGTTGAGTTTCCGGTGTTGCCCAGTCGCCAGGATGGCGCGGTAAGCCGGCGATTATAGCGGGCGTCCGGAACGCTGCCAAGTCGTCCCCTGCCCCATCAGATCGCTTGCCAGGGCTGCGTCTCGGCGGCTTCGTTCAGCATCCGCAACAACTCGGCGGCCGGCCGCAGCGCCTGCCCGTCGATGGCGGCCAGGGCCTGCTGGCCGCGCGAATTGCAGGCGAACACGGCGTAGTCCCCGGCCAGCAATTCCTGCAGGTGCAGCGGCCGCACCCGTTGCGCGACGCCGAGCGCGGCCAGGCCGGCCTGCAGCAGCCGCTCCTGGGTGCCGCGCAAGGCCGGCGCCTGCGGCCACACCACGCCCTGCCCGTCCCATGCGCCCAGGTTCCAGATCGAGCCCTCGGCGACCAGGCCCTGCGCGTCGACGAACAGCGCATCGTCGAAACCGGCCTGCAGGGCCAGCCGGCGCTGGTGGAACAGGGCGAAGCTGCCGGCATGCTTGATCTGCGACAGCTCGCGCGCGAACGCCACGCTGCGCACCCGCAGCGGCGTGGCGTCCGGCAGCGCGGGCGCGGCCAGCGATACCAGCAGCTCCGGCGTACACGCCGCATCGGCGCGACGGACATCGAAATCGCGGGCGAATACGCTGACCCGCAGCGAGGCATCGCCGCTGCCGAACGCGGCCAGCGCCGCACGCAGCTCGGCACGCACGCGTTCGGCCGGCAGTTCGCTGCCGAACAGCGTGCGCGTGGCGGCGTCGAGCCGCTGCAGATGCAGGTCGAACCCGCGCACCGCGCCGGCGCGGACCTGCATGGTGCTGAAGTGGCCGTAGTTGACCAGCGCCGGCACGGCCAGCGTGGCGGCGCTCGCCGGCCGGCCGTCGCAGAACAGCTGCGCGCTCACAGCAGCGCCTGCGCCTGATCCCACCAGGCCGCGACCAATGCCGCCGCCGGCTGCGCCGGCGCCATCCACGCCGACTGCCCGGCCCAGGCCTGCATCGCCGCCAGCCGGTCTTCGCGCGCGGCCGCCTGGCGCATCGGCGCGGTCAGCCCGCGCTGCACCGGGTACGGGCGCGGCGGCGGCGCGGTCGGTTCGGCCGCGGCGCGCACGTAGTCGGTGGCCAGCCCGCGGCCGAGGCGGCCGGAGAAGGCGCGGGTCAACACAGTCTGCTCCGGCTCGGTGCGCGCCAGCGCTTCGGCCCAGGCCGGCGCGAGCGCGGCCTCGGGCGTGCGCAGGAACGCGGTGCCGATCTGCACCGCGCTGGCGCCCAGGGTCAACGCGGCGGCGGTGCCGCGACCATCGGCGATGCCGCCGGCGGCGATCACCGGCACCTCGAGCCGGTCGGCCAGCCGCGGCAGCAGCGCGAACAGGCCGGTCAGCTGCCGCTCGGCACGGGACGCATCGAACGCGCCGCGGTGGCCGCCGGCCTCCGCGCCCTGCGCGACCACCGCATCGGCGCCGGCCGCCTGCGCCGCCAGCGCCTCGTCCAGGGTGGTGGCGCAGGCGAACCAGGCGATGCCGGCCTGCTGCAGCTGCGCGACAAAGGCCGGCGGGAACAGGCCCATGATCGACGAGGCCACCGCCGGGCGCGCGGCGAGCACGGCGGCGCATTGCGCGGCGAAATCGGCCGGACCGGCGTCGCCGGCGGCGGCGTCGACCGGCGGCCCCCACTGCGCCAGAAAATCGCGCGTGGCGGCCTCGCCGGCGGCGTCGCGCAGCGGCGGCGGATCGGGCACCCACAGGTTGACCTGCGCCGGCCCGGGACTGCCCTGACGGAACGCGTCCATCCAGCTGCCGATGTCCGCGGCCGCCGACAGCACCGCGCCCATCGCGCCCATGCCGCCGGCCTGCGCGACCGCCACCGACAGTGGCACCGGGCAGGCGCCGGCCATCGGCGCCAACAGGATCGGCGTGCGCAGGCCGAAGCGCCGGCAGAAATCCGATGCCCGCGCCCGTGTCGCCGAGGACTCCGCCGAGCGCCTCACGTCAGGCTCCCTGCTGCAGCAGTTGCACGATCCGCGGCCACTGCATCTGCTGCGCCAGGTCCAGCGCCGTGCGTCCCAGCGGGTTGCGCAACGACGGGTCCGCGCCGTGCCGCAACAGCATCGCCACCGGCTGGTAGTTGCCGGCCAGCGCGTCGCGCTGCAGCAGCGTCCAGCCCTGCTCGTCGAGCACGTGCACCGCCTCGGGGCGGCCGCGCAGGTCTTCGTCGATGCGCGGGCCCATGTTCTCGCTCATCGGGTGCTCGCGCAGCGACAGCGCTGCGGCATCGTCCCCGGCGCCGTCGTTGCGGCCGAGCATGCCAGCGAACAGCCCGCGCTTGGGCGCCGGCACCAGCCGCACCTGCCCGGGCGTGCCGAATTCCAGGCCCCAGGCGGCGTCGTGCGCGGCGCGCTCGGCCGCCGACATGCCGCGACGCATCGCGTCGATGGTATAGCCGCCATAGACCTTGCCGTCGATGACGTACATCCAGTCCTCCAGCTCCGCGACCGGCGCGGCGACCGCGGCGCCGGCCTGCAGCGACGCGATGTGGTCCGGATCGTTGAGCAGCGTGCCGGAGACGGTGTCCCCGTCGAACTGCACATCGCCGACCCACATGTGTTCGACCGGCGGCGCGTCGTGGCCGGCGGCATCGGTCGCGAACGCCAGCTTCACCGCCGCCATGTCCAGTCCCGGCACGATGCGCCGGTATTCCCAGGACATCTCGCGCCAGAAGAACTTGAAGGTACCGCGCGCGGCGACGTACGCCGCCTGCATCGCGGCGTCTTCGCCGCCCACGAAATAGGCCGAATCCTCACTCATCGCACTGGTTTCCTCGTTGAGAACAGATCGCCGCCGACGCGGTCGCGGCGCAGCAACGGTTCGCCACGACGCGCCGGGCGCAGGAGCACAAGGCGCGACCGGGGGCGGAGCGCTGCGCGCATGCGCGCAGCAGGCCAGGCTTAGCGGAACGGCAGGCCGCCGCGGCCGCCCATGCCGCCCATCATGCCCTTCATGCCGCGCATCAGGCCCTTCATGCCGCCGCCGGCCATCTTCGACATCATTTTTTCCATTTGCTGGTACTGCTTCATCAGCTTGTTGACGTCGGCCGGCTGGGTGCCGGAGCCGCGCGCGATGCGGGCGCGGCGCGAGCCGTTGAGCAGGGTCGGATTGCGCCGCTCCTTCTTGGTCATCGAGCCGATGATCGCGATCATCCGCGGCACGTCCTTGTTGCCGGCGACCTGCTGCTTGAGGTGCTCGGGGATCTGGCCCATGCCCGGCAGCTTGTCCATCAGCCCGGAAATGCCGCCCATGTTCTGCATCTGCTCGAGCTGGTCGCGCATGTCGTTGAGGTCGAACTTCTTGCCCTTGGCGACCTTCTCGGCGAGCTTCTGCGCCTTGTCCTTGTCGACCTGGTGCTCGACCTGCTCGACCAGCGACAGCACGTCGCCCATGTCCAGGATGCGGCTGGCCAGGCGGTCGGGATGGAACACGTCCAGGCCGTCGGGCTTCTCGCCCACGCCGATGAACTTGATCGGCTTGCCGGTGATGTAGCGCACGCTCAGCGCGGCGCCGCCGCGGGCGTCGCCGTCGGTCTTGGTCAGCACCACGCCGGTCAGCGGCAGCGCCTCGCTGAACGCCTTGGCGGTGTTGGCCGCGTCCTGGCCGGTCATCGCATCGACCACGAACAGGGTTTCGGCCGGGTTGATCGCGGCGTGCAGCGCCTTGATCTCGGTCATCATCGCCTCGTCGATGGCGAGGCGGCCGGCGGTGTCGACCAGCAGCACGTCGACGAAGGACTTGCGCGCATCGGCGATTGCGGCACGGACGATGTCCACCGGCTGCTGCGAGGCCTCGGACGGGAAGAACAGCACCCCGACCTGCTCGGCCAGGGTCTTGAGCTGCTCGATCGCCGCCGGACGGTAGACGTCGGCCGAGACCACCATCACTTTCTTCTTGCGCTTTTCCTTCAGGTGCTTGGCCAGCTTGCCGACCGTGGTGGTCTTGCCCGCGCCCTGCAGGCCGGCCATCAGCACGATCGCCGGCGCCGGCACGTTGAGGTTGAGGTCGCTGGCGGCCGAGCCCATCACCGTGGTCAGCTCGTCGCGCACGACCTTGATCAGCGCCTGGCCCGGGGTCAGGCTCTTGAGCACTTCCTGGCCGACCGCGCGCACCTTGATGCGCTCGATCAGCGCCTGCACCACCGGCAGCGCGACGTCGGCCTCGAGCAGCGCAATGCGCACTTCGCGGGTGGCTTCGCGGATGTTCTCCTCGGTCAGGCGGCCGCGGCCGCGCAGGCGCTGCATGGTGCCGGAGAGGCGTTGGGTGAGGGATTCGAACATGCGGGCGGGTCGCAGACGGGAAACGGTCGTCGATTATAGCCGCGCCGGCCGGCGATCCCGGAGACGGCGGCCCGCCCCGGCGCCGGCGCGCCAGGCCGGCGCCCGACCTGGCGCCGCTGGCCGAAGGCGTCGCCGCGGACGCGCAGCGCACGCCGTGGACGCGGCGCCGGCAGCCGCGTCCGGCCAACCGGCCGCAAACACCAGCCCTGGCCCGATATGCGAAACTGGCCCGATGCTCCTGGTCCTCGTCGCCACCCTGCTGTACCTCACCGCCACCGGCCTGCTGGTCGGCTCGGTGGTGCGCGATCGGGTCGAGCGCAGCCGCGGCTGGCTGTGGGCGGCGTTGCCGGCGGTGGCGCTGCATGCCGGCTACCACGTGCAGGTGGCGCTGCACACCGCTGGCGGGCCGGACATGCACTTCTTCGCCGCGCTGTCGCTGGTCAGCCTGGGCATGGCGCTGATGACCGCACTGGTCGGCGCCAGCGGACGCATGGCGGCGCTGGGCGTGGTGGTGTTCCCGCTGTCGGCGGCGCTGCTGCTGGCCTACCACTCGCACGGCCACGAACCGGCGCCGATGCTGGACTGGCGGCTGCAGCTGCATGCGTGGATGGCGCTGCTGGCCTACGCCACGCTGGGCATCGCCGCGCTGCTGGCGGTGATGCTGTGGCTGCAGGAGCGCGCGCTGCGGCGCCGCGACTTCCACCCGTGGCTGCGCGCGCTGCCGCCGCTGACCGCGCTGGAGACGCTGCTGTTCCGCACCATCGTGGTCGGCTTCATCCTGCTGACCCTGACCCTGCTGACCGGGGTGCTGTTCGTGCAGGATTTCCTGGCGCAGCGGCTGGTGCAGAAGACCGTGCTCAGCGTGCTGTCGTGGATCGTGTTCGGCGCGCTGCTGTTCGGCCGCTGGCGCTACGGCTGGCGCGGGATCAAGGCAGTGCACTGGACACTGGCGGCGATGCTGTTGCTGCTGCTGGCGTTCTTCGGCAGCAAGTTCGTGATCGAACTGGTGCTCGGGCATCCGCAGTAACGATTGCGGGTTGGCCTTCGGGATGCCAATGCATCCCCTGTAGGAGCGGCTTCAGCCGCGACACCGGCGCCGAGGAAATGTCGGCTGCGGAAACATTCTGTCGCGGCTGAAGCCGCTCCTACAGGGATTGCGCTGTTTGCCCTGTATCGCTCAATCGGCCAGCGCCGCCTCCACCGCTTCCCAGTCGGCATCCGCGCCGACCTCGGCGAAGCGGTATTCGATGCGGTGCCGGTAGACCTGCCCGGGACGCAGGATGGTGTCGGGGAAGCCGGGCTGGTTCGGTGCGTCCGGATAGCCTTGCGGCTCCAGGCACACGCCGCGGCCCAGGCCCGGATGCTGGCGGTCCAGCCAGTGCCCTTCGTACAGCTGCAGCGCAGGCATCGCACTGGCGATGCGCATGGCCACGCCGCTGTGCGGCGAATACAGCACGGCGCTGCAGTCGCGCGGCTCGGCCAGCACCAGACAATGGTCGTAGCCGCCGCTCAGGCGCAGCTGCGGATCGGCCGCGTTGTCCTTGTCGGCGACCGCGCGCGGCGCGCGGAAGTCGAACGGCGTGCCGGCCACGCTGGCGATCTCGCCGCTCGGCAGCAGCGCCGCGTCGCTCACCGGCAGGTAGCGATCCGCCGGCACCCGCAGCCGCTGTGCGGCGGCGGCCACGCCGCGGTCGCCGGCCAGGTTGAAGTACGGATGGTGGGTGAGATTGAGCGGGGTCGGCGCGTCGGTCTGCGCGGCGAACTGCAGTTCCAGCGTGCGGCCGTGCAGGGTGAACTCGGCGCTGACCCGCACGGTGCCCGGATAGCCCTCCTCGCCGGCCGGCGAGTCGTACCCCAGCTGCAGGCTGTGCCCGGACTGCGCCTGGACCGTCCATACCCGGCGCCCGAATCCGAGCGCGCCGCCATGCAGGTGGTTGGCGCCCTCGTTGGCGGTCACCGCGTAGCGCTGGCCGTCGACGTTGAACGCCGACCCGGCGATGCGGTTGCCGAAGCGGCCGACCAGCACCCCCAGGTAGGCCGGATCGTGCAGGTAGGCGTCCAGCGTCGGCAGCCCGAGCACCAGTTCGGTGCGGCCTTGCGCGGTGTCCAGGCTGAGGCTGCGCAGCAGGCCGCCGTAGGTCAGCAATTCCGCGCGCAGACCTTCGCCGCTGTCCAGGACCAGGCGGTGGATGGCGGTACCGTCGGGAAGCTGGCCGAAGATCGATGACATGCGGGAAGTCCTGGTTGGGTGCGGTGGGCGGACGCGTTTTTTCGCACGGGCCGCGCAGCATAACCAGCGCAGCCGGTCGCAAGCCATCGCCGCGAAGCACCGCAGCGATGCGCTACCAAGCCACGCTGCGCTTACGATTGCACGACGCCGCGAAGAGCGTGCCGTGCAACACAGAATGCCTGGATCTGCGGCATCGCATCATTGCAATCCCCGTATCGATTCGCCCATTTAAATCATTGGTCGGCCATCCACCGCTCCCCTATCTTCGATCTGCGCATCGGGGAGCGCCACGGCAGCAGCAATGCGCATCGGCTATAGCAGCGAGGATTTACGTCATTGGTCGTACCGCACCGGCCCGCCTATGCTCGAACCGATGCCGGGGACCCGCGATCGGCCGCCGTGCCGCTGCATCACCACCGATCACAAGGACTGCGATCTGCGCCGATACCGCCACCTGCCGCGTCCCGCTACCGGCGATGCCGCTGGTGGCCATGTTCGTACCACCTTGCGACGTCCCGCCGCCGCATGCGGTCATGCTCGCTCCCACCGACACGGTGCCTGTACCCGCGCCGTCATCCCATCCGCCTAGGAGACCCTCGATGCTCTCGACCCGCTCACTGAAGAACGCTGCACTGCGCTGGCGGCACCGCCTGCCGCTGGCAGTCGCCGTGGCCGCGCTGACGCTCGGCGCCGGTCTGGCGCAGGCCGCCGACGTCGAGGTGCGCGGCACGCTGCGTGCCGACCAGCCGGGTCCGCAGGTCTCGCGCAACCTGTTCGGCCAGTTCGCCGAACACCTGGGTACCGGCATCTACGGCGGCGTGTGGGTCGGGCCGGACTCGAAGATCCCCAACACCCGCGGCTACCGCAACGATGTGGTCGCGGCGCTGAAGGCGCTGGAGGTGCCCAACATCCGCTGGCCCGGCGGCTGCTTCGCCGACGAATACCACTGGCGCGACGGCATCGGCCCGCGCGCCAAGCGCCCGATCAGCATCAACAGCCACTGGGGCGGCGTCGAGGAACCCAACAGCTTCGGCACCCACGAATTCATGGACTTCACCGAGCTGGTCGGCACCCAGGCCTACGTGGCCGGCAACGTCGGCGACGCCGCGCCGGACGAGATGGCGCAGTGGGTCGAGTACATGACCGCGCCGACCAAGTCCACGCTGGCCAACCAGCGCCGCGGCAACGGCCGCGATGCGCCGTGGAAGGTGCCGTTCTTCGGCGTCGGCAACGAACTATGGGGCTGCGGCGGCAACATGCGCGTGGAATACGCCGCCGACGTGTATCGCCGCTACCAGACCTTCGTCAAGGCGCCGGCCGGACAGAAGATCATGAAGATCGCGCCCGGCCCCAGCGATGCCGACTACCACTGGACCGAGGTGATGATGCGCGAGGCCACCAAGTTCATGGATGGGCTGAGCATGCACTACTACACCATCCCCGGCGGCTGGCCGCCGCGCGCCTCCTCCACCGATTTCGACGAGACCGCGTGGATCGAGACGCTGTCGCGCACGCTGCTGATGGACGAACTGATCAGCAAGCACAGCGCGATCATGGACAAGTACGACCCGGACAAGAGGGTCGCGCTGGTGGTGGACGAATGGGGCACCTGGTACAGCGGCCTGCCCAACGTCAACCCGGGCTTCCTGCGCCAGCAGAACACGCTGCGCGACGCGCTGGTGGCCTCGCTCAACCTGGATATCTTCGTCCAGCACGCCGAGCGCGTGCGCATGGCCAACATCGCGCAGATGATCAACGTGCTGCAGGCGATGATCCTCACCGACGGCGACAAGATGCTGCTGACCCCGACCTACCACGTGTTCGCGATGTACAAGCCGTACCAGGACGCGACCGCGCTGCCGCTGCAGATCAAGACGCCGGACTACAAGCACGGCGAGTACACGGTGCCGTCGGTGCACGGCTCGGCGGTCAAGGCGAAGGATGGCCATGTCTACGTGGCGCTGACCAACCTGGACCCGAACCGCGCCGCGGAGGTCGAGGTCAAGGTGGACGGCGTCAAGGCCAGCAGCGTCAGCGGCCAGATCCTCACCGCGCCGAAGATCACCGCGCTCAACACCTTCGAGCAACCGCAGGCGGTGAAGCCGGCCGCGTTCGGCGGCGCCAGCCTGCAGGGCGGCACGCTGAAGGTGGCGCTGCCGGCCAAGGCGATCGTGATGCTGAAACTGCAATAGTCGGCGGACGCCGTCGCGCCATCCCCTCCCGCTGCAGGCGCGGGCAGGTCGTCCGCACCACGCCGACGCAGGTCGGCGTGGTTTTTTTGCGCCTGCGCCCGCTAGTCCCGCGCTTCGGACAGCAGCGCGAACAGCGAGTCGCCGTCCGGGGAGATCAGGTCGCTGACCGCCCAGCAGCCGTTGCCGCGGCGCCGCAGTTCGATCTTCAGCGAACCCGGTTCGCTGGCCGCGCCCAGCGCCAGCCGGTAGTCCACGCGGACCTCGAGCACGGTGGCCAGCGAGCCGCCGGACACCAGGGTGAAGCGCGGCTTGCCCTGGATGTCGCCGTCCTGCGCATTGGTCCAGGGGTCGTAGTCCAGGCGGCAGATGCCCTCGCGCTCGGCGCAGGCGATCTCCGCCTGCACCGCATGCGCGAAGGCCGGGGTCAGCAGCCCGTCGAGGTTCTGCGGCCGCCAATAGAAATCGCGCGCCTGGTACAGCCGCTCGGCCACCTGCAGCGGCGTCGCGCACGGCGGCGCCTGCGCCGCGGCGAGCGCCGGCAGCACGGCGAGGATGGCAACGGCAACGAGTCGGCGCATGCACGATTCCTGGGTCGGAGGGCGCCTATGAAGCCCGGATCGCGGCCCGCGCGCAAGCGCCGGACAAAAAAAGAGGAGCCGGCGAACCGGCTCCTCGAGCGCGTGCAATGTCTTCCGCTGGCGGGCGGTCTACGCCGCCCTGACCGCTTCGTAGCCGTCGAAGGTCATGCTCGCCGACGCGCGTCCCTGGGTCAGCGAACGCAACGCGGTGGTGTAGGCCTGCAACTGCGCCAACGGCGCGTGCGCGACCACGTCCGCACGCGTGCCGTGTTCGGCGATCGCCACGACGCGCCCGTCGCGCCGCTGCAGGTCGCCGAGCACGTCGCCGACGCTGGCCGCCGGGGTGTCGATCGCCAGCGCCATCACCGGCTCCAGCAGCAGCGTGCCGGCCTGCGCCAGCGCCGCCTTCACCGCCTCCGACGCCGCGCGCTGGAACGCCATGTCCGACGAGTCCACCGCATGCGCCTGGCCATCGACCAGCGCGACCTCCACGCCGACCACCGGGTAGCCGAGCGGACCTTGCGCCAGCGCCGCGCGCACGCCCTTCTCGGTCGCGGCGACGAAGGCCTTCGGCACCACGCCGCCGCGGCTGCGGTCCACGAACACGACCTCGCCGTCCGCGCGCGGCACCAGGTCCAGCACCACCTGCGCGAACTGGCCATGGCCGCCGTTCTGCTTGGACAGCCGCCCGACCACGCCGGCCGCCGCCGCACGCAGCGTTTCCTGGTAGGCCACGCGCGGCGCGCCGGTGCGCACGTCCACGTGCCACTCGCTGCGCAGGCGCTCCACCATCACCTCCAGGTGCAGCTCGCCCATGCCCCAGACCAGGGTTTCGCCGGTCTCGGCATCGCTGTCGACGCGGAACGAGGGATCCTCCTGCGCCAGCCGCGCCAGTCCCTGCCCCATCCGCACCAGTTCCGCGGCATTGGCCGCGCCCAGCCGCCACGCCAGCACCGGCGGCTGCGTGCGGATGCTTTCCAGCACCCAGCGCGCGTCGCCGCCGCTGAGCGTTTCGCCGCTGGCCGCGTCCTTCCAGCCGAGAATGGCCACGATCTCGCCGGCAACGGCCTGCGTCACGTCGTGGGTGCGCTGCGCCTGCACCACCGCCAGCCGCCCGACCCGGCGCAAGCGCCGCGCCTGCGACGTCCACACCGTGTCGCCGACGCGCAAGGTGCCGGCATACACGCGCACGAACGCCAGCGGTCCCTGCGCGGTATGCGCGACCTTGAACACCAGCGCCGCCAGCGGAGCGGACGGATCCGGCGCCAGTTGCGTGGCGTGCGCGGCATCCGTGCCGCTGGCGTCATCTGCGTCGCGCGTCGCCGGCACCGGCGGGCGGTCCAGCGGCGACGGCAGCCAGTCGACGATCGCGTCCAGCAACGGCTCGATGCCCTTGCTCTTGAACGCCGAGCCGGCCAGTACCGGCACGCCGGCACCGGCCAGGGTGGCGCGACGCAGCGCGGCGCGCAGCGCGTCGTCGTCGATCGCCTGCTCTTCCAGATAGGCCTGGGCCAACGCGTCGTCGTGGTCGGCGACCGCGGCGATCAACCGCTCGCGCGCCTCGGCGAACGCGGCAGCGTCGTCCGTCGTCCACGCACGCGCGGACATGCGTCCATCGCCGTCCCACGCCAGCACGCGGCGGCCGACCAGGTCGACCCAGCCGTCGAAGCCGGACTCGCCCGGCAGCGGCACGCCGACCGCCCACACCGTGGCGTCGAGCTTGCTGCGCAGCTGCGCCAGCACGCCTTCGAACGAGGCGCCGGCGCGGTCCATCTTGTTGACGAACGCGAGCAGCGGCACGCCGTGCCGGCGCGCCTGGCGCCACACGGTTTCCGATTGCGGCTGCACGCCGTCGACCGCAGAGAACACCGCGACCGCGCCGTCGAGCACGCGCAGCGAGCGTTCCACCTCGATCGCGAAATCGATGTGCCCGGGAGTGTCGATCAGGGTCAACCGATGCGCCGGCTGCCCGCGCGCGGACCACTGCGCCTGCACCGCGGCCGCGCCGATGGTGATGCCGCGGGCGCGTTCGATGTCGGAGAAGTCGGTGGTGGCGGCGCCGTCGTGGACTTCGCCGACGCGATGGATCGCGCCGGTGGCCCACAGCAGGCGTTCGGTGAGGGTGGTCTTGCCGGCGTCGATGTGGGCGATGATGCCGAGGTTGCGCCAGCGGGAAAGGGTTTGGGTGTTCATGAGATGGGTTCCAGTGCCAACAACGGGGAGGCCGCATGCCCCGGTTGGCGCGTGGGCATGCGGCTAGGGTTTCGGTTCGGCGGCGTAGTGCATGGCACGTTCTCCTTCGCGTTTCGGAGGTGGGACAGCTGGAAAAAGGCAATAAAAAAGCACCCATCGGGTGCTTGTCTGCGCGGATCGGCGGCGGCGGAGCGCTACGGCTCGGCGTTGTCCATCCCATCAGGCAGGCGCACCCGGCCTGCGCTGGCGCGCAGGGTGTCGGTCGGCAATATCAGCAGCGGCGCGTGCGGCATGGGAGGGCGAGCGATACGGTGGATGAGGGCGCAAGTCTGGACCTGCTCCACAGCCGGGTCAATGCATTCGGCGCCACGCCACTGGAACACTCCGGCGCGGCGCGTGCAACGACGCGCCTGCCGCTTGCCAGTGTTGCCGCGGCGCGCGTCAGGCGGCCATGATCGGCCGGCTGCGCTGGCGGCGGTCCTCGATCAGAACGCAGCATGTCGATGTCCACCCCCGCCCTTGTCGGCCAACGCGGTCGCGCTTGCTGCCCGGATGCGCGAACACCGCGCTGCAGCCGGCATGGGCGACAGCCGGAAGGGAAAGAGTTCCGGCCCCTTGCTTCCCTTCTTGGCAGAAAATGAAGGAAGATCGACCTTTAAGCCAAGCGTGAATCCCGAGACAGTGGGAGCCCGACCACACCGGATCTCACCATGTCGCAACGTCTCCGTCTCCGCTTCCGCATCGCCCTTCTCGCCGTCGCCGGCCTCTTCGCTGTGTGCGGGTCGATTGCCGCCGCCGGCTCCCCGGCGACACGGCAGCCAGAGAATGCTCGGGTGACGGGCTTGCCTATCGTCCACATCCGCCAGCATCCGGACGCGCTCCCCGTGGTGGCCGTGGTCGCCCAGGACACGACCGTGCTGTCGGACTTCGTCGTGCCATACGGCGTGCTCGCGCAATCCGGCGCGGCAACCGTGATCGCCCTGAACATGACGGACCACCCGTTGAAGGCTGGCCCGCTCACGCTGTTGCCCGACATGACCGTTGCCGCGTTCGACAAGGTCTACCCCGATGGCGCCGACTACGTGATCGTACCGGCGACAGCGGACAAGCACGCCGAGGAAACGACCTGGTTGCGGGCGCAACGCGCGCACGGCGCCGCGTTGGTGTCGATCTGCGACGGCGTCGAGCTGCTGGCGGAGATCGGCGCGCTCGACGGTCGCCACGCCACGGGCCACTGGGCCTCGCTGGGCGATCGTCGCAAGCAATACCCGCAGGTCGCCTGGCTGACGAACCTGCGCTATGTGGCCGACGGCGACGTCGCCTCGAGCGCCGGGGTCTCTGCCGCGCTGCCGATCAGCCTTGCGCTGGTCGAGACGATCGCGGGACCGCAAACGGCGCACGCGACTGCCGACCGCCTGGGCGTTGCGTCATGGGAAGCCGCACACGACAGCGACATGTTCAAGGTTCTGCCGACGGACCGGGCGACGCACCGCGCCAACATGCGCGTCAAGCGCGAAGATGTGGTGGCGCTGCAGGTGCAAGACGATGACGACGAGGTGGCGCTGTCGCTGCACGCCGAGGCATGGTCGCGCACGATGCGCAACGAAGTACGCCTTGTCTCCGACACGGCCGGCCCGGTACGGCTGCGCGGCGGCCTGCGCGTGCAGGCACAGGCGACGTCGTCCTCGACTCCGGACGTGCGCATCGTAGTGGCCGAGGCCGCCCCTGCCGGCAAGGCGTTCCCTGCCGCGTTTGATCTGATCGCCCAGCGCTATGGCAGCGGCACCGCGCGTCTGTCCGCGCTTGGCATGGAGTATCCGTGGGGCGACCTGAAGGCGGCACGGTGACCTTCGCGCTTCCCTCCCTTGGCGCGATCCAATCCAGGGCACACAGTGGCCACATGCCGCGATCGGACGATAGCCCATGACGTCTTTGCCAGCTCGGTGTGTTCCAGCTTCCCTGGATGGAAAGCCCATCGGCATCGATCTCGCGCGACAGCCGCCGGGACCGCTGTGCGTGGTGCTTCTGGCCTACGACGGAATGAACCTGCTTGACCTCGCTGGTCCGTTGCAGGCGCTGGCCACGGCCAACCGGAGCGCGGAACCGGGGGCACCGGCACGGTATGACCCGATCGTGGCATCGGCACAGGGCGGCCCGATCGTCACCGGGTCGGGCTTGCCCGTGGTCACCGTCGCGGTCTCCGCGCTGGCGAACGTCGCGATCGACACGTTGATCGCACCGGGCGGCTGTGCGGGCGAGGAGTTCGAGGTCACGCCCGCGTTGCGCGATTTCATCGCCGCGCGCGCCGGATCGGTGCGCAGGCTCTGTTCCGTCTGTACGGGCGCGTTCCTTCTGGCAGCCGCCGGCCAGCTCGATGGCCGGCGCGTGGCGACGCACTGGGCCTGGCTCGATAAATTGAAGCGCCGGCATCCGCAACTGAATGTCGATCCGGACAGCATCTTCATCCGCGATGGCAATCTCTGGACCTCGGCCGGGGTGAGTTCGGGAATCGATCTCGCGTTGGCGCTGATAGAGCAGGACTATGGCCCGCGTATCGCGATCGATGCGGCCAGGCACATGGTGGTGTTCATGAAGCGCGCAGGCGGGCAATCGCAGTTCAGCGTGCCGTTGGCGGCGCAGACGCGGGATCATGCCTTCGTCGAGCTGCACGCGTGGATGGCTGCGAATCTGGGCGCGGACCTGTCGGTCCCGCGGCTCGCCGAGCATGCAAACATTGCGCCGCGAACCTTCGCGCGCATCTATGCTGCCAAGGTAGGGCGCACACCTGCCAAGACGGTCGAGCTGATGCGACTGGAGGCGGCGTGCCGCATGCTGGAGGAAACCGAGCTGCCCTTGAAGAGCATCGCCTTGCACGTGGGCTATGGCGACGAACAGAAGCTGCGACGCGCGTTTCGACGCCAGTTCGGCACCAATCCAGGCACGCATCGCGCGCGCTTCTCAACGCACCTCGTCGGCATCGAAGCGGAGGAACGCGGCAGTGTTGAGGAACGATGAGAGCAGGCACGAACGCCTGAAAGACGGCACATGCCTAGCGGCGCGCGTCAGGCCGCCCAGATCTCGCCGAACACCCGGTCGAAGTTCAGCCCCAGCACCTTCTCGGCCACCCGTGCGCCGTAGCCGTGGCGCAACAGCGCATCGGCCACGCGTTCGAGCTTGCGCGGGGTGTTGACGTCGGGCAGGTACGGCGTGCGGTTCTCGCCCGGCGCGCCGACGCCGTCGCGGCGGCGCTGCTGCATCAGCAGGTCCATGTCGCGCACGTCCTGCGCGGTGACCGGGAAGAACAGCGAATCGGTGCCGATGCCGACGTGATCCTCGCCGCACACGTCCAGCGCATGCCGCATGTGCTGGATGTAGTCGGCCAGCTGCGGCTGGCGGCGCTCCTCGGTCAGGAACGGCAGCATGTAGATGCCCATCACCCCGCCCTTGTCGGCGAGCGCGCGCATGTCGCGGTCGCGCTTGTTGCGCGGATGCGCGAACACCGCGCTGCAGCCGGCGTGGGTGATCACCGGCGGGCGCTGCGACAGCGCGATGCCGTCGCGGGTGGTCTGCGCATTGGCGTGGCTCAGGTCCAGTGCCACGCCGAGCCGGTTCATCCGCGCGATCGCCTCGCGCCCGAGCGCGGTGACGCCGCCGGTATCGCCGTCCAGGCAGCCGATGCCGAACGGCGAGGCGCGGTTGTAGGACAGCTGCATCACGCGCACGCCGAGGTGGCGGAACAGGTCGATGCGCTCGGGCTTGTCCTCCAGCATCGAGGCCGATTCGAAGGAAAAGATCAGCGCGATCCGGCCCTCGCGCTTGGCCCGCTGCAGGTCGTCGTGCTGCACTACCTTCAGGAAGTGCTGCGGCTGGTTCTCGACCAGCGCCTGCGCGGCGGCGATGTCGCGCACCGCCGCCTCGAAGTCGCCGTCGGCGTCGCCCAGCGTGGTCTTCAGCGCGCTCACCCCGGACGCGCGCAACTGGCGCAGCCGCGCGGTGTCGTCCGCGCTGCCGAACACCTGGCCGATCGACGCCAGGGTATTGGCGTCGAGCACCAGCGCGCGCCGGTACAGCGCCGCGGCCTCGCTCGCGTCCTCGTCCTTCGCCGCGGGTGCCGCGGCCGAGGCCGCAACCCGGCCTGCCGGCGCCGTGCCGGGCAGCAACCCGGCGAGCAAGGCGCTGCCGGAGAGCCCCAACCATCGCCGCCGCGTCCATGCCTCGCTCATCGCTCTCTCCTGCAATCGGGGTGGGTGAGTCGCCCCGCGGCCGCCACGGCCGGATGCGCCTGCGCGCATAGCACTGCATCCGGCGCGGCGCGATCAGTGCCGAAAGTACCGCCGCCGCCCGCCTGGACGCCCGCGCCGGCCCGCGGCCGCGCCAGCCGGTGTGCGGAGGGGGGCCGGCATGCGTGGATTTCCTGGCGCCGCGCTCCTATCATCCGCCGACCTATCAAGGATGTGCGCCCATGACCACCCCGCAGATGTCGGTGTATTTCTTTCTGCAGGCGGCGGCGATCCTGCTGGTGTGCCGGCTGGTGGGGCTGCTCGCCAAGCGCGTGGGCCAGCCGCAGGTGGTGGGCGAGATGATCGCCGGCGTGGCCCTGGGGCCGTCGCTGTTCGGCCTGGTGCTGCCGGACGTGCAGCAGGCCCTGTTCCCCAAACAGACCCTGGACATGCTGTACGTGGCCGCGCAACTTGGCGTGGGCCTGTACATGTTCCTGGTCGGCACCGACTTCCGCGGCGACCATTTCCGCGCCCGCTACCGCAGCGCGATGACCGTATCGCTGGCCGGCATCGCGGTGCCGTTCGTGCTCGCGTTCGCGCTGGTGCCGTGGCTGCTGCACACCCCCGGCCTGTTCTCGGCCAAGGCCAAGGTCCTGGAAGCCTCGCTGTTCCTGGGCGCGGCCATCGCCATCACCGCCTTCCCGATGCTGGCGCGGATCATCCACGAGCGCGGCCTCACCGGCAGTCCGCTCGGCACCCTGGCGCTCACCGCCGGCGCGGTCGACGACGCCGCGGCCTGGTGCATCCTGGCCATCGTGCTGGCCAGCTTCGGCGGCAGCTGGAACAGCGCCTATCTGGCGATCGGCGGCGGCGTGGGCTACGCGCTGTTCATGATGCTGGTCGGCCGCCACTGGCTGCGGCGCCTGGCCGACCACGTGCGTCCCGACCAGCCGCTCAGCGCCAGCGTGCTGGCGGTGGTGCTGATGCTGTTCTGCCTCAGCGCCTGGGCGATGGACGCGATCGGCATCCACGCGGTGTTCGGCGGCTTCCTGCTCGGCGCCTGCCTGCCCAAGGGCGCGCTGACCGAGAAACTGCGCGAACAGCTGCAGCCGTTCGTGGTGGTGTTCCTGCTGCCGATGTTCTTCACCTTCTCCGGGCTCAAGACCCAGCTCAGCGTACTGCTGGACCCGCAGATCCTGATCGCGGCGGTGGCGATCCTGCTGGCCTCGTTCCTGGGCAAGGGCATCGCCTGCTGGGCCGCGGCGCGCGCCAGCGGCGAGAACAACCGCGACGCGATGGCGATCGGCGCGCTGATGAACGCACGCGGGCTGATGGAACTGATCATCATCAACATCGGCCTGCAGGCCGGGGTCATCGAACAGGGCCTGTTCTCGATCCTGGTGCTGATGGCGATCGTGTCCACGCTGATGGCCACGCCGCTGTTCAACTGGGTGATGCGCCGCGCCGCGGCGCGCGAGGCGGCGCCGGCCGTGGCCGGCGGCAGGCCGTAACGCGCTGCCTGTCGCGCGGAGCTAGGCGCTCGCCACGCGCCATGCCGGCGGCAGGCCGGCGACGATGTGTTCCTGCAAGGCACGCACCTTCGGCGTGAAATCGCGGCGGTCGGCGACGCACAGGTACAGCCGCATCGGCTCGGGCGCGGCGTTGACCGCGCCGGTGGCGTCGTACTCGAACAGGGCGCGCAGCGCACCGCGCTGCAGGTAGGGCTCCGCCACGAACGCAGCCAGCCGGGTGATGCCGCCGCCGGCCGCGGCCATGCCGGCGAGCGCGTCGATGTCGTCGCCGACCAGCGCCGGCGTCACCTCCGCGTCGAACCGCACGCCGTCGCGGACGAAGCCCCAGCGCAGATAGCGGCCGTCCACCGCCCAGCGCAGCAGCAGGCAGGCGTGGCCCTTCAGTTGCTCCGGCGTCGTCGGCGTGCCGGCACGCGCCAGATAGTCGGGCGCGGCGCAGAACACGAACGGCACCGCGGCGATGCAGCGCGCGACCAGGCCGTCCTGCAGCTGCGGCGCGATGCGGATGCTGACGTCCACGCCTTCCTGCGCATGGTCGACGCGGTGATCGGCGCTCAGCAGCTCGATCGACAGGCGCGGATGGCGCGCCGCCAGCGCCGGCAGCAGCGGCGCCAGCACATGCCGGCCGAACGCGGCGGTGCTGGCCACGCGCAGGCGCCCTTCCGGCTCGGCATGCGGGTCGGCGACCGATTGCCGCGCGCGCTCCAGATCCTGCTCCACCTGCCTGACCTGCTCCAGGTACAGCGCGCCGCGCTCGGTCAGCGCCAGGCTGCGCGTGCTGCGGTTGAGCAGGCGCACGCCCAGGTGCGCCTCCAGCCGCGCGATGTTCTGGCTCACCGCCGCCGCGCTCACGCCCAGCGTCTTGGCGCCGCCGGCGACGCTGCCGGCCTCCACGGTGTGGATGAAGCTGCGGATGGACTGAAGGAGATTCACTGCGAGAGCCGATATACGCGATGCATTCGTAAGTTGCAGTTTACAAAGTCGCAAGCCGCCCTCGCCTACTGGCGCTGCGATCGGCTTGCTAACGTGCCGCCTCCCGAGCCGTTCGGCCGCAACGACCACCGAGGTATCGCCCATGCAGGATGTCGACATCGCCGCGCCACGCCGCCCGAAACTGGGCGTGCGCACCACCCCGTTCGTGTTCGCGTTCTACATGGCCGCGATCATGGCCATGCTGATGTGCCTGGTGATCACCGCGGCCAACGCCGGGCTCGGCGACGGCTATCTGCAGCGCGTGCTCGGGGCGTACCGGCTGGCGATGCCGACCGCGTTCTGCTGCATCCTGGTGGTGCGGCCGCTGGTGATGCGGCTGGTGGCAGCGACGGTGCATCCGTCGCGCTGAGGGTTTCGGGTGCTATAGCGCGTGATGCAGCAATGGCGGCGCTGGGCTCCCTGTCGCGGCTGAAGCCGCTCCTACAGGAGGGCGTGCACGGAGGCGAAGGTGCCGGCTCACAACGGCGTCAGCCGCCATAGCCCGTAGGGATTGGCGAACAGGTCGCCGGGCTGGAACTGGGCGCTGGGTTCGGCCTCGAGCCGATAGCGCGGCGCATCCTCCGCGACGGCGAAGGTGTGGCCCTCGCGTATCGGAGGCGCTTCGGTGAACAGATACCAGGTGAAGGTGTGCAGCAGCGCCACCGGGTCGTCTGCCGCTTGCGCAGCGACGATCGCGTCCTTCATGCCGAAATGGTGCATGCCGCAGGAATGCACCTGCTCGCCGGTGAGGTTCAATACATAGGCACGATGGGCGCTGAAAAAGCCCAGGTCCGCGCACAGCTGGCGCCATGCCCCTGGGCCGTGCGCGACGCCGCTGCTCTCGACCTTCACTCCGAGGCCGCCGGCGTCCAGCAGCGCCGCGGCCGCCAGCATCATCGCCTCGGCGCGCACCTTGGAACCGCCATCGCCGATCAGGTACACCACCGAGACATGCGCGTGGATGCGCGCCATCTCCTCGGAATCGAGCCAATGCGGCCCGGCGGCGACGAACGCCGCGGCCATGCGCGGGTCGTGCGGCTCGTATTGCAGCTCGAACGCGTCGCCGCTTTGCGTATGCAGCAGGACCCGCCCGGCGAACAGATACCCGCCGCTGTCGCGGACGATGCGCGCAACCAGATCCGAGCGGTCCTGCCACGGACCGGGAATGCACAACACGATTTTCGGGGTTTCGATCAAGCTGGCGGCTCCTTGCCGTCGGATGTCGGGAGTGCGCTACCGGAACGGCCGCCGCCGTGAACACGGCGCGGCGCGGCGGCCGCGGACGAGGCCATGCTCAGGTCAGCGGCGTCATCACGCCCTTGCGGTAGGCCGGACGCTGTTGCAGGCGCGCGTACCAGTCCTGCAGATGCGGCAGCGCGGGCCGCTCGATCGGCATCTCGAACCACGCGTAGACGAAACTGCCCAGCGGAATGTCGCCCATTGCGAACTGCGCGCCCGACAGCCACGGCTGCTGCGCCAGCGCCGCATCGGCGAGCGCCAGCAGTTCGCCCGAGCGCGCCAATGCGGCGGCGATCCTGGCTTCGTCGCGCGCTTCGGGCGCGGTGCGCAGCGTGCCCCAGAACAGATCGCGGAACGGGCCGGCGAAGGTCGAGGTGGTCCAGTCCATCCATCTGTCGCCGAGCGCGCGCGCGGCCGGATCGCCGGGGTACAGCGTGCCCGAGGCATAGCGCGCGGCCAGGTAGCGCACGATGGCGTTGGATTCCCACAGCGCCAAGCTGTCGTCCTCGATCGCCGGCACCAGGCCGTTGGGATTCATCGCGCGGTAGTGCGGATCGTCGGTCCCGCCGAACGCGCCGCCAACCTGGATCGACGCATAGGGCACCCCGGCTTCCTCGGCGCACCACAGCACCTTGCGCACGTTGCTCGAATTGTGTCGTCCCCAGATCTTCAGCATGGCAGCGCTCCTGTCGCGAGCGCCAATTCTATGCTGCCGCCTGCGTGCAGCGACGCCGATGCGTGCGATTGCGGCTGCGATGGCGCCAGCGCAACGGCGCCGATCCAGTCCGGGACCGGTTCGCATCGACAGCGGGCCTCCCTATCGGCAGCGCCAGGCGCCATTGCCGCCGTGCCCGCACGCAGATCGCCGGAGATTCCGGAATGCGCCGCTGCCGTGCACGGCAGCGGCAAGCGCGCTCAGTCGAACTGCAGCACGAAGCCGCCGCGCGCGGGCAACTGCAGTTCGACGGTCTGCGCCGGCGTCACCTCGATGCGGCGGCTGGCCAGGCCCAGCGGGCCGTCGCCATCGACGATCAGGCGCGCGCCGCGTCCGGCCACGCCGAGCTCGGCCAGGTTCAGCCGCAACGTGCGCGGTTGCGCATCGGCATTGATGCCGGCCACGTACCAGCGCGCGCCACCGCGCCGCGCGAACACCGCGAAGCGCCCGGGGTAGCCGTCCACATAGCGGCTGTCGTCCCACACCGACGGCAGTTCGCGCAGCAGCGCGCGCACCTCCGGCGCGGCCTTTTGCAGAGTCTCAGGCGTCTCGGCGTAATGCTGGATGCCGGACACGAACAGCACCGTCTCGGCCAGCTCGAATCCCGGCGTGGTGCGGCGCTGCACCTTGTCGTTGAGCTTGACCAGGGCCAGCGGGGTGAAGTCCATCGGGTCGAACACGTTGCGCGCGAACGGCAGCATCGCCGCATGCGCCGGCACCTGGTCGGCATTGGATTGCTCGAAGGTGGCGAATTCCAGGCCGCGCACCGCCTCCATCGTCATCAGGTCCGGCCAGGTGCGCTGCCAGCCGCGCGGCAAGGTGGCGCCGTGGAAGTTGAGCATCAGTCCGTACGGCGCGGCGTCTTCCATGATGTCCAGGTAATAGCCGATCATCGACTGCCC
Source organism: Xanthomonas sp. CFBP 8443 (assembly GCF_025666195.1). Lineage (NCBI taxonomy): Bacteria > Pseudomonadati > Pseudomonadota > Gammaproteobacteria > Lysobacterales > Lysobacteraceae > Xanthomonas > Xanthomonas sp. CFBP 8443. The sequence continues at coordinate 1,637,679 of NZ_CP102592.1, read as the reverse complement.
GTCGCCGCCGAAGAAATCGATTTTCACCCCGGCCACGCCCATCGCCTTGAGCCGCGCGAACTCGCGCACACGGCTGGCGTGGGTCAGCATGCGGTCGCGCGGGGTCTGCGGCGCTTCGTTCCAGCTGCCGGCCGAGTTGTACCAGAGCAGGATCGCGACCTGCTTGCCGCGCGCGTAGGCGATCAGTTCGCGCAGCTTGTCCTCGCCGATCTGCGTGTCCCACAGGGCGTCGATCAGGGTGTAGCGCCAGCCCATGCGCGCGGCGAAGTCGATGTAGCGCTTCTGCACCTCGAAGGTGGTGGCGCCGTCGCCGAGCAGCGGCCAGCTCCACGACGCCTTGCCCGGTTGCGGCGGCGCGATGGGCGGCGCCGCGGGCGGATCGGCCAGGTCGGTGCCGAGCGTGGACTCGGCGATGGTCTTCAGGCTGCCGACCGCGACGATGCGCCACGGCGAGCGCCACGGCAGCGCGAAGCGCGGATTGGCGGCGCCGCCGGGCAGCACCTCGCGCGGATCGGGCATGCCGATCGCGTACGCGCCGGACTCCCGCGCCACGTCGCGCAGGCGGCTGCCGGCATGGCCGCGGCCGAGCGAGCCTTCGCTGAGCAAGGCCCAGTCCTCGCCTTGGCGGAACAGCGCCGGATACACCCAACCGGCGGCGAGCGGCGAAGGCGTGCCGACCGCCACGTCCTGCAGGTAGTACTCCTCGTACGAGGGATTGGTGTTGCCGAATCCGGTCTTGGCCGGCGACATCGGCTGCAGCCAGGCGCGTGTCTGGGCCGCGAAACGGAACGTGGTGGCGTCCTCGCGCAGCTGGCGGATCTTCGCGTCGCGCTGCGGGAATTCGTAACGGAACGCGACGCCGTCGTCGGAGACCTGGAATTCGATCTGCAGGCGTTCGCCGCTGGCGCCGCGCCAGGAGAACACGCGGCGGTTGGCGCGGTACTCGTTGATGCGCCGCTTGCCGGTCAGCAGTTCGTAGCGATCGTGCACCGTCGCGACCGGCGAGACATCGAGCAGACGCAGGCCCCTCGAGAAATCGGCATCGTCGCGGACCAGGCCCAGGCGCGAGGGCAGCAGTACCTCGCGGCCTTCGCGCAGCACGCGGTAGTGGGCGGTGCCGGCCGCGTCCACGCTCACTTGCGCGCGCAGCGTGGCGTCCGGGCTGAGCACTTCGCCGACCATGCGCTCGGCGGCCAACGCCGGCAGCGCGCACAGCAGCAGCAAGCACGCTGCCGCGATCGCGGCCGACGACAGGCGCCAGCGGCTCAGAACTGCGGGTTCTTTTCCCATACCGGCCTCGCTCGGCAATAGACCGCGTAGCGCTCGTGGGCGATGCGGTAGAACGGCACCAGGGTGATCGGGCCCTGGATGCCATCGGCCTCGAACACCTGTTCCTGGCCCTCGCGCTTGCGCGCCCACAGCTGCTCCGGCGCGAAATACACCGCCGGCAACTGGCGGCCGACGATCCGGTTCAACGACGGCCGCTGGTCGGACACGTGCAGCTGCGCCGGATCGATGCCGTCGCTGCCCAACTGCGCGGCCAGCACCAGCGGGCCGTACATCATCGCCTGCAGGCTGGGTTCGTCGGGCAGCGGCGCGGCGTGCAGCGCCATCGGCAGGTCCAGTTCGATGCGGTCGCCGTCGGCGAAACGGCGCTCCAGCGCCAGATAGCTGCCAGGTGTCGCCTCGACCGCCTGCGCCTTGCCGTTGATGCGCAGGCGCACGCCTTGCGTGGCCCAGTACGGGATGCGCAGGCGCAGCGTCATCTGCTGCGCGCGCTTGCACTGGAACTCCAGCGCGGTGCCTTCCTGTTGCGGGAATCGCGTGCGCTGGACCACGCGCATGCCGCGCTCGGGCCAGTCCAGCTGCGAGGCGATGAACAGGTTGACGGTGAGCCCGGCATCGTCGCGGAAGTAGATGCTGTCGTTGCTCTTGGCGAACTCCTCCACACCGGTGCCGGTGCAGCACCAGAACGAGGCGAACGGGGTGTTGTAGAGCTTCCAGTAGCCGGCATCCATCGGCACGAAGTACATCATCATGCCGGCTTCGTCCTGGGTGCCCAGCCGCGCGTTGAACAGCACGCGCTCGTAGTAGTCCATCAGCGCCGCGTCCGGCTGCCAGGTGTACAGGTGCCGGGTCAGCTTGAGCATGTTGTAGCTGCAGCAGCACTCGTGGCTGTGCCCGCTCAGGCGCCCTGCGAAGTGGTCCGGCTTGCCGAACAGTTCGAAGTCGCTGGTGCCGCCGGTGCAGTAGGCATGGTGGCCGCTGACCGTGCGCCAGAAGAATTCGGCGACCTGGCGCTGGCGCGGCTCGCCGCCGATCTCGTAGGCGCGCGCGGCGGCGACGATCTTGGGGATCTGGGTATTGGCATGCAGCCCGGCCAGCACATCGCGGCCCTGCGCCAGCGGCTCGAGCAGCGAGGCCTGTTCGTAGCGCGCGGCCCAGCGCCGGTAGTTGTCGTCGCCGCTGAGCAGGTACAGCTCCAGCAGCGACTCGTGCACGCCGCCGAACTCCACGCCGAGGATGCGCTGCCACTGCGCGTCGTCGAAGCCGTCCATCCACGCGCCCAGCCAGTCGGCGAAGCGCTGCGCGGTGCGCAGCGCCTGCGCGTTGCCGGCATGGCGGGCCATGTCCAGGTGCCCGGCCAGGATCTTGTGCGCGGTGTAGATCGGCACCCACACCTCCTCGCGGCGGCCGAGCCGGTCGTAGAACGAGGACGGGTACGCGCCGATGTAGCCGTCTGCGCGCTGGCAGCGCGCCAGGTCGGCGACCAGCGCATCGGCCTTGTCCTTCAGCGCGGCGTCGCCGGTAGCTGCGTACAGCAGCGCGCAGGCCGACAGATAGTGGCCGCCGGCGAAATGCCCGCGGATCTCGCAATGCGGCGACTCCCAGCCGCCCAGCGGCTCGGCCTGCGAGTCCAGGCCTGCGGCGAGCCGGAAATTGTGCAACAGGCGGTCGTTGGGAATGGACATCAGGTAGCGGCGGTCGCGCTCGCGTGCCTGCAGGAACGGGCCGTCGAGCAGTTGCACCTGGCCCAGCGCGAACGGCTGCTCGCGCAGTTGCACGGCCGGCTGCCGTTTCGCGGCCGCTGCTACCTCCGCAGGCGGTGCGGCCAGCGCCTCGCCCTGCGCCAGCACACCCAGCGCGGCCAGCGAGGCGCCGCCGTACTGGAGGAAGTCGCGGCGTGTGCAGGCCAGGCCTGGATCTTCATGTTCCGTCATGCGTCCGCTCCCGATTCCGGCAGGCGCCGGGTCAACAGGCGCTGCAGCAGGCAGAACACCAACAGCAGCGCGCCGATCACGATGCGTGTCCACCACGAGCTGAGCGTGCCGTCGAACACGATCAGGGTCTGGATCACGCCCAGGATCAGCACGCCGAACAGCGTGCCGATCACGTAGCCGCTGCCGCCGGCCAGCAGCGTGCCGCCGATCACCACCGCGGCGATCGCGTCCAGTTCCAGACCCAGCGCATGCAGGCTGTAGCCGGACAGCATGTAGAACGTGCACACCACCCCGGCCAGCGCCGAGCAGAACCCGCTGAAGGCGTAGACCTTGACCTGGGTGGCGGCCACCGGCAGGCCCATCAGCCGCGCCGAGGCTTCGCTGCCGCCCAGCGCATACACGCAGCGGCCGAAGCGTGTGCTATGCGCCAGCCACATGCCCAGCGCCACCATGGCCAGCGCGACCAGCGCGCCGATCGACAGCGAGGCGCCGGCGCCGATCGGCACCCGCACCTGGGCGATGGCCACGTACAGCGCATCGTCGATCGGAATCGAATCGACGCTGATCAGGTAGCTGGCGCCGCGCGCCAGGAACATGCCGGCCAGGGTCACCACGAACGGCTGCAGCCGGTAGCGCTGGATCAGCACGCCCATGAACGCACCGAACAGCGCACCGAGCAGCAGCACCAGCGGGATCGCCGCCAGCGGCGACCAGCCGTGGCGCTGCACCAGCGAGGCCGACAGCACCGTGGTGAAGGCGATCACCGCGCCCACCGACAGGTCGATGCCGCCGCTGAGGATCACGAACGTCATGCCGACAGCGGCGATGCACAGGAAGGCGTTGTCGATCAGCAGATTGGCGAACACCTGCGGCGACAGGAAGCCGTCGTAGAGCACGCCGCCGGCGCCGGCCATGGCCACGAACAGGGCCACGGTGATCGCCAGCGGCAGGCGCGCGCCGTGCAGCAGCGTGCCGGCGCGGCGCAGGCCGCGCGCGTTCTGGATCGGCACGCCGGCCGCGCTCATCGTCCCGCTCCCGGATCCGGGCGCCGCACCCAGCCGCGCACGCTGGCGCGGAACTGCGGCGATTGCAGCAGCATCACCGCGAACACCAGCAGCGCCTTGATCAGCATGTTGACCTGCGCCGGCACGCCGATCGCGTAGATGGTCGCGGTCAGGGTCTGGATGATCAGCGCGCCGATCAGGCTGCCGGCCAGGCTGAAGCGGCCGCCATCGAGCAGCGTGCCGCCGAGGGTGACCGCCAGGATCGCGTCCAGTTCCATCAGCTGGCCGGCGTTGTTGGCGTCGGCGCTCTTGACGTTGGAGCTGATCAGCAGCCCGGCCAGGCCGGCGCTGAACGCGCAGAACACGTACAGCAGCACCGCGATCAGCCGCGCCTTGACCCCGGCCACGCGCGCCGCGCGCGGGTTGTGCCCGATCGCGCGCACGAACAGGCCCAGCGCGGTGCGCCCGAGCAGCAGCTGCAATACCACGAACACCGCCGCGACCACGAACAGCGCGAACGGCAGGCCGAACAGGAAGCCGTTGCCCAGATAGAAATACGGCGGGTAGTAGATGGTCAGGATCTGGCCGTCGCCGATCAGCTGCGCGACGCCGCGCCCGGCCACCATCAGGATCAGCGTGGCGATGATCGGCTGCATGCCGACCTTGACCACCAGCAGCCCATTCCACAACCCGCACGCGGCGGCGACCAGCAGCGGCGCCACGATCACCATCCACAGTGGGAAGCGGCTGTGCTCGCCGCCGCCGATCATCCACGCCGCCACGGTCGCGGCGATCGCCACCACCGCGCCGACCGAGATGTCCAGGCCGCGCACCGCGATCACCAGGGTCATGCCCATTGCGACCAGCGCCAGCGGCGCGGCGCGGTTGCCGATGTCGATCAGGTTGCCGTACAGATGCCCGTCGCGCCATTGCAGCGCCAGGAAGCCGGGATTCCACAGGCCGTTGCCGAGCAGCAGCAGCGCCAGCGTCGCCAGCGGCCAGAACAGCGGGTGGGCGACGATGCGCGCCGGCAGCCGCGGCGCGGTCGAAGACGGCGTGGCCGCCGCGCTCATGCCGCCGCACTCCCGGCGATCAGTTCGAACACCGCGCGCTCGCCGCATCCACCCGGCAGTTCGCCGACCAGGCGGCGTTCGCGCAGCACCGCGATGCGGTCGGCGATGCGCTCGATCTCGGCGACCTCGGCGGAAATGAACAACACCGCCATACCCTCGCGGGCCAGCGCCAGAATGCGGGTCATGATGTCCTGCTTGGCGGCGATGTCGATGCCGCGGGTGGGTTCGTCGAGGATCAGCAGCCGCGGCCGCGTCGCCAGCCAGCGCGCCAGCACCACTTTCTGCTGGTTGCCGCCGGACAGCAGGCCGACCGGGGTTTCCAGGCTCGCAGTCTTGATGCCCAGCACGTCCACGTAGCCCTGCGCGATGCGCAACTGCTCGGCCAGCGGCAGGAACCGGCGCAATCCCATGCGCGCCTGCAGCGCCAGCACGATGTTCTCGCGCACCGACAGCTCGGCGACGATGCCGTCGGTCTTGCGCTCTTCCGGGCACAGCGCCAGGCCGTGGCGGATCGCGTCGGGCGGGCCGCGCAGTGCGATCTCGCGGCCGTCGATGGACACGCGGCCGCAATCGGCGCGGTCCAGGCCGAACAGCAGCCGCGCCAGTTCGGTGCGGCCGGCGCCGAGCAGGCCGGCCAGGCCCAGCACCTGGCCGCGGCGCAACTGCAGGTCGACCGGATGCAACTGGCCGCGGCGGCCCAGGCCCTGCGCCTGCAGCAACACCGGCGCGTGTTCCGGCGCCGCGACGTGCACCGCGGCGGCGGCGGCCGCGGCCACGTCCACTTCGCGCCCGACCATCGCCGCGATCAGCCGCGGCGCCGGCAGCTCCGCCGCCAGGTACTCGCCGACCAGGCGCCCGTTGCGCAGCACGCTGATGCGGTCGGACACCGCGTACACCTGGTCGAGGAAATGGGTCACGAACAGGATCGCCATGCCCTGCTCGCGCAGCGCGCGCATGACCCGGAACAGTTCGGCGACCTCGCCTTCGTCGAGGCTGGAGGTCGGCTCATCGAGGATCAGCACCCGCGCCGACACGCTCAGCGCGCGCGCGATCGCCACCATCTGCTGCACCGCTACCGGATAGCTGGACAGCGCGCGGCGCACGTCGATGTCCACGCCCAGGCGCTGCAGGCCCGCGTGCGCCTCGCGCTCGACGCGGCGCCAGTCGATGCGCCGCGGCCAACCCTTCAACGGATAGCGGCCGGCGAAGATGTTCTCGGCCACCGACAGGTTCGGGCACAGGTTCACTTCCTGGTACACCGTGCTGATGCCCAGCTGCTGCGCCTGCAACGGCGAGCTCGGCGCGATCGCGTCGCCGCCCAGCGCCATGCGCCCGGCATCGGCCGCGACCACGCCGGTCAGCAGCTTGATCAGGGTCGACTTGCCGGCGCCGTTCTGGCCCATCAGCGCATGGATCTCGCCACGGCGCAGGCACAGCGCCACGTCGTCCAGCGCAGCGACGCCGGCGTAGGCCTTGCTCAGGCCCTGCGCGTGCAGCACGACCGGGTTCATCGGCGGCGCTCCGTCAGTACTTGCGATTGGGCAGCTCGGCGGCGGCCTGCTCCTGGGTGTACACCGATTCCTCGACCACGATGCGCTTGGGCAACGGCTTACCGGCCTTGACGTCGCGGATCGCATGCACCAGCTGCGGGCCGAGCAGCGGATTGCATTCGACGGTGACGTTGAGCTTGCCGGCCTGCATCGCCTCGAACGCACCCTTCACCCCGTCGATCGAGATCACCAGGATGTCCTTGCCCGGCTTCAGCCCGGCTTCCTCGATCGCCTGGATCGCGCCGATCGCCATGTCGTCGTTGTGCGCGTAGAGCACGTCGATGTTGCGCCCTTCCGACTTCAGGAACGCCTCCATCACTTCCTTGCCCTTGGCGCGGGTGAAGTCGCCGCTCTGCGAGCGCACCACCTGGAAGCGCGGGTTGGCGGCGATGATCTCCTTGAAGCCCTTCATGCGGTCGATCGCCGGCGCCGAGCCCACGGTGCCCTGCAGCTCGACGATGCGCACCGGCTTGTCGCCGTCCTTCAGCGGCGACTGCTCGAGCAGCCAACGCCCGGCCTTGCGCCCTTCTTCGACGAAATCCGAGCCGATCAGCGTGGTGTACAGCGTGTCGTCGGAGACCTTGACCGCGCGGTCGGTCAGCACCACCGGGATGTTCGCCGCCTTGGCCTCGCGCAGTACGGTTTCCCAGCCGGATTCGACCACCGGCGAGAACGCGATCACGTCCACGCGCTGGGCGATGAACGAGCGCAGCGCCTTGATCTGGTTCTCCTGCTTCTGCTGCGCATCGGAGAACTTCAGTTTCATCCCCGCCTGCTCGATCGCCTGCTTGACCGAGGCGGTGTTGGCGGTGCGCCACTCGCTCTCGGCGCCGACCTGGCTGAAACCCACCGTGATCTGGCCCGGCTTGCCGGCCGCGTCCTTGCCGCCGCCGGAACACGCGCTCAACGCCGCGCCCAGCAGCACCGCCATCCCCAGTACCGCCGCACGCACTGCCGACTTCTGCATAACCCTTCCTCGTTCGTTGCACGCTGGCGGTCGCGCGGCGCTCTGGCCGCGGCGGCCGCCCACCCTCCCAGGCAGGCGCGCGAGTGGATCGATCAGTTCATCCCGCGAATGTATAGGCCGTCTTGACCGTCGTATAGAACTCCACCGCATAGCGGCCCTGCTCGCGCGGGCCGTAGCTGGAGGCCTTGCGCCCGCCGAACGGCACGTGCGGATCGACCCCGGCGGTGGGCAGGTTGACCATCACCATGCCGGCCTGCGCATGCCGCTTGAAATGCGTGGCGTGCTTCAGCGAGCGCGTGGCGATGCCGGCGCACAGGCCGAATTCGGTGTCGTTGGCCAGCGCCAGCGCATGCTCGTAGTCGTCGGCGGGCATCACCGCCGCGACCGGCCCGAACACTTCCTCGCGCGCGATGCGGTGCTGCGGCTGCGCGGCGATCAGTGCCGGACGCATGTAGTGGCCCTGGTGCTCGCATTCCAGCGCGTCGCCGCCGTACACCAGCTCGGCGCCCTCTTCCTGCGCGATGCGCACGTAGTCGCGGTCCTGTTCGAACTGGCTGGCGCTGGCGACCGGGCCGATGTCGATGCCCGGGGTCAGCGCATGGCCGATCTTCAGCGTGGCCAGGCGCTTGCTCACCCGCGCGACGAAGTCGTCGTACACCGCGCGCTCGACGATCAGCCGGCTGGAGGCGGTGCAGCGCTGGCCGGTGGAGAAGTACGCGCCGTTGACCGCGATCTCCACCGCCAGGTCCAGGTCCGCATCGGCCAGCACCACGAGCGGATTCTTGCCGCCCATTTCCAGCTGGATCTTCAGCCCGCGCGCGGCGGCCTGCTTGAGCAGATGGTTGCCGGTGGGCACCGAGCCGGTGAAGCTCAAGGCGTCGATGCCACGGTCCTCGACCAGCGCCTGGCCGACGGTGCGGCCGCTGCCGATCACCAGGTTGAACGCGCCGCTGGGCAGGCCGGCGCGGCTGAGGATCTCGGCCAGCGCCCAGGCGCAACCCGGCACGATCTCGGCCGGCTTGAACACCACGGTATTGCCGTAGGCCAGCGCCGGAGCGATCTTCCACGCCGGGATCGCCAGCGGGAAATTCCACGGCGCGATGATGCCGACCGTGCCGACCGGCTCGCGGGTGATCTCCACGTCCACGCCGGGACGGGTAGAGGCGAGTTTCTCGCCGGGAATGCGCAGCGCCTCGCCGGCGAAGAACTTGAAGATCTGCCCGGCGCGCGCGGCCTCGCCGATGCTTTCCGGCAAGGTCTTGCCTTCTTCGGAAGCCAGCAGCGTGCCCAGCTCCTGCTTGCGCGCCAGGATCTCGCTGCCGACGAAGTCCAGCGCGTCGGCGCGCTGCTGTGGCGTGCTCGCCGCCCATTTGGCCTGCGCCGCATTGGCCGCGGCGATCGCGCCGCGCACCGCGTCGGCATCGACGCTGCCGACCTCGCCCACCGGCGCGGACAGGTCGGACGGATTCTCGTCCGCCGCGATGTCGCTGCCGGCCACCCACTGGCCGTCGATATAGCTCTGGAAACGCTGGCTCATGTCGTCCTCCTGTTCGGTTACAGCGCGCGCACGCCGCCCAGTGCGAACCCGGCCGCCACCCGCTGCAGCGGATTGACCAGGGCCGCGCCCAGCTCCGGCAGTTCGATCTCGAAGCGGTCGCCCGGCTCGGCCTGCACGCCGTCGGCGAAGCTCAGCGTGGCGGTGCCGAAGAAGTGCAGGTGCACGTCGCCGGGCACGCGATGCGCCGCGTACTTGAAGTGGTGGTATTCCAGATTGGCCAGCGAGTGGCACATGTTGGCCTCGCCGGTGACGAACGGCTTCTCCCAGATCACCGCATCGCCGCGGCGGATGCGGCTGCTGCCGCGCAGATCGCGCGGCAGCTCGCCGCTGCGCAACTCCGGCCCCACCGCGCAGGCGCGCAGCTTGGAATGGGCCAGGTACAGGTAGTTCTGGCGCTCAGTGACGTGGTCGGAGAACTCGTTGCCGAGTGCGAAGCCGAGCCGGTACGGCACGCCGTCGGCGCCGATCACGTACAGCCCGACCAGCTCCGGCTCCTCGCCGCCGTCCAGCGCGAAGTCCGGCGACGGCAACGGCGCGCCCGGCGCGACCAGGATGCTGCCATCGCCCTTGTAGAACCATTCCGGCTGCGCGCCGGGCTGGCCGTCGCGCGGGATGCCGCCTTCCACGCCGAGCTGGAAGATCTTCATCGAATCGGTGAGCGTGCCCTGGTCGGCCTGCTGCTGCAGGTTCTGGTGCATCGCGTCGCGGGTGGCGGCGCTGCCCAGATGGGTCAGGCCGGTGCCGGTGACGCGGCAGTGCGCCGGGTCCGGATGGGTCAGCGGCGACAGCACGCGGCCGTTGGCCAGCAGCTCGGCGTAGTCGAGCACGATGTCGCCGAGTTGATGCGTGGCGTAGTCGTCCAGCGTGGTGCCGGCGGCGAGCGCGGCGTTGGCCAGCGCATAGGTCGAGTCGACTTCGCGCAGCAGGCGCACCTGGGTGCCGGCCACGTCCACCACGCCCACGCTGGGGTTGCCGGACTCGTCGAGCAGTTGGATCAATCGCATGAATCGGTCGCCTGTCGGAATACGAAACAGCGGCGCGGCGGCAGGGAACGCCGACGCGGCGAATGCGGGTTCCATTCTGGCCGGGCGACCCATATGCAACAAATATCGTTTTTGGCTTAATGTATACGAACATTCATATGCATTGGGCCGCCATGCCTGCCGCCACGCCCTGGTTCGTCCGCGCCCGCCTGAAGACCCGGCAATTGATGCTGCTGCTGGCGATCGAGGAGGAAGGCAACATCCACCGCGCCGCCGAGACCTTGAACATGTCGCAGCCGGCGGCGTCGAAGCTGCTCAAGGACCTGGAGGACATGATGGCGGTGCCGCTGTTCGAGCGCCTGCCGCGCGGCATGCGCCCGACCTGGTACGGCGAGGCGATGATCCGCCATGCGCGCATCGCCCTGTCCAGCCTGGGCGAGGCCGGCGCCGAGATCGAGGCGCTGAAGGCCGGCTATTTCGGCAGCGTCAGCGTCGGCGCGATCGCCGGGCCGGCGATGACCCTGCTGCCGGCCGCGCTGGCCCAGGTCACCGAGCAGCATCCGCTGCTGCGCGTGGCCTTGCGCGTGGACGGCAGCGACGTGCTGCTGGAGCATCTGGCGCAGAACAAGCTGGACATCGTGGTGGCGCGGCTGTTCGCGCGCCACGACAAGCGCAACCTGCACTACCAGGCGCTGGCCGAGGAAGAGGTGTGCGCGATCGCCCGCCCCGGCCACCCGCTGCTGGCGATGCCGCGACCGGCACTGCGCGAACTGGCCGCCGCCGGCTGGATCGTGCCGCCGGACGGCAGCGTGCTGCGCCATCGCTTCGAACTGATGTTCCAGAACGCCGGGCTGGAGCCGCCGAAGCGGGTGGTGGAGACCTCGGCGCTGGTGGTGCTGCCGCAGCTGCTGCGCCACGGCGACTACCTGGCGGTGGTGCCGGTGGACGTGGCCCGGCATTTCGCCGACCACGGCAGCGTGGCGATCGTGCCGGTGGAACTGTCGTGCCGGATGGACGCGTTCGGCATCGTCACCCGCACCGACTGGCTGCTGTCGCCGGGCGCACGGATCATGCTGCAGGCGCTGCGCGATGCGGCCGGCCCGGCGTACGGCTATGTCGCGCCGGCCGAGGAAGCGCTGGCGCCGGAGGATGCGCAAACCGAAGGATGAGGTCGGGGCTGAAGCCCCTCCTACAGTGCACCCAGCCAGCCAACCGCAAGCCCCCTGCAGGAGCGGCTTCAGCCGCGACCGAACGCAGCGACAAGCACTCCGTCTTCGGACACCACTGGCGCTGATGCCCCACCCAAAGTGCACCCAGCCAGGCAACCGCAAGCCCCTTGTAGGAGCGGCTTCAGCCGCGACCGAACGCAGCGATGCGGGTTGCTGACCCTGGATACAGTCGGCGCTGAAGCCCCTCCCACAAGAGCATCCGGACAACTCGCCGTAAGTCCCTGTGGGAGCGACTTCAGTCGCGACGAGCGAAGCCGCGAGCCACGCACACGACCAAAGCATCGGCGCCCAAACCCTCCTGCATATCAGCGACGCACCCGCCGCTCACGTCCACCCCGCATCCACCACGAACTCCTGCGCCGTGATCGCGCGCGCCTCGTCCGAGGCCAGGAACAGCGCCATGCGCGCGATGTCCTCGGGCATCACCTTGTCCGGCAGGCACTGGTTGCGCGCCAGCTCGCGCTCGCCGGCCTCGTCCAGCCACAGCGTGACCTGGCGTTCGGTCATCACCCAGCCCGGGGTCAGCACGTTGACCCGGATCCGCGCCGCACCCAGCTCGCGCGCCAGGCCGCGGGTCAGCCCGTTCACCGACGACTTGGCGGTGGCGTAAACCGGATAGCCGCCGGTCTTGCTCTGCCAACCGGTGGAGCCGAGGTTGACGATCGCACCGCCGCCAAGCCGCTTCATGCCCGGCACCACCGCCTGGATGGCGAAGAACGCGGCGCGCTGGTTGATCGCCACGCAGCGCTCCCAGTATTCCGGGGTCACCGCGTCCAGCGCATGCCGGTCGTCGCTGCCGACGTTGTTCAGCAGCACATGGAAATCGCCCAGCTCGGCGGCGGCCTCGCCCAGCGCCGCCTGCAGCGCGGCCACGTCGGTGACGTCGCAGCGGCGCCACCACGGCCTGGCCAGGCCGGCCGCGGCCAAGCGCTCGGCCAGGGCCGCACTGGCCTCGGCCGCCACGTCGACGAAAGCGACCTGCGCGCCCTGCCCGGCGAAGGCTTCGACCAGGGCCGCACCGATGCCCGACCCGCCGCCGGTGATGAAGACGCGGCGCCCGCGCAGGCTGCCGTAGGTTGCGTTGCCGGTATTCGGAGCCGCCGCGCTTGCCGTGTTGTCCATGCCGTTTCGCTCTAGGTGGATAGGATTTTGATATACGAAAAGAAATATCTGAATTCAGATATTTGTTATTTTTCATGTATCAATATGCCCGCTAGCATCGCCGACGTAAAGCACCCGGGCGACGCCGCGCAGGCACCGATCCGGGCCGATCAGGTCTCGAGGATTCCGCCAGCATGGGCTCACCCACCAAACCGGTCCGCCGCAGCCAGGCGTGGTTCGGTCGCGAAGGCAAGCAGGGTTTCTACTACCGCAGCTGGCTCAAGAGCGCGGGCCACCCGCACGACATGTTCGACGGGCGCCCGGTGATCGGCATCTGCAACACCTGGTCGGAACTGACCCCGTGCAACGGCCACCTGCGCGAACTGGCCGAGCACGTCAAACGCGGCGTCTACGAGGCCGGCGGCTTTCCGCTGGAATTCCCGGTGATGTCGTTGGGCGAGACGCAGATGCTGCCCACCGCGATGCTGTTCCGCAATCTGGCCAGCATGGACGTGGAGGAGTCGATCCGCGCCAATCCGCTGGACGGCGTGGTGCTGCTGATGGGCTGCGACAAGACCACCCCGTCGCTGCTGATGGGCGCGGCCAGCGTGGACCTGCCGACCATCGGCCTGTCCGGCGGCCCGTCGCTGTCGGGCAACTGGCGCGGGCAGCCGCTGGGCTCGGGCACCGGCGTGATCCAGATGTCGGAGATGGTCCGCGCTGGCACCTTGAGCCAGGACGAGTTCGTCGAGGCCGAGGCCTGTATGCAACGCTCCAAGGGCAGCTGCATGACCATGGGCACCGCCTCGACGATGGCCAGCATGGTCGAGGCGCTGGGCATCTCGCTGCCGGAGAACGCCGCGATTCCGGCCGTCGATTCGCGCCGCGCGCGGCTGGCGCGGCTCAGCGGCCGGCGCATCGTGCAGATGGTCGAGGAAGACCTGCGCATGTCGCAGGTGCTGACCCGGCACGCGTTCGAGAACGCGATCAAGGTCAACGCGGCGATCGGCGGCTCCACCAACGCGGTGATCCACCTGCTCGCCATCGCCGGGCGCCTGGGCGTGCAGCTGAGCCTGGACGACTGGGACCAGCTGGGCTCGCGGCTGCCGTGCCTGGTCAACCTGAAACCGTCCGGCCAGTACCTGATGGAAGACTTCTACTACGCCGGCGGGCTGCCGGCGGTGATGCGCGAACTCGGCGAGGAGCTGAACCTGGACGCCCTCACCGTCAATGGCCGCACCCTCGGCGAGAACGTGACCGATGCGCCGTGCTGGAACCGCGAGGTGATCCACGCGCTGGACACGCCGTTCCGCGAGCAGGCCGGCATCGCCGTGCTGCGCGGCAACCTGGCGCCGGACGGCGCGGTGATCAAGCCCTCCGCCGCCTCGCCGCACCTGCTGCGGCACCGCGGCCGCGCGGTGGTGTTCGAGAGCATCGAGGACATGAAGGCGCGCATCGACGACGAAGCCCTGGACATCGACGCCGACTGCATCATGGTGCTGAAGAACTGCGGCCCGCGCGGCTACCCGGGCATGGCCGAGGTCGGCAACATGCCGCTGCCGCCGAAACTGCTGCGCGCCGGCGTCACCGACATGGTGCGCATCTCCGATGCGCGCATGAGCGGCACCGCCTACGGCACCGTGGTCCTGCACGCCTCGCCCGAGGCCGCCACCGGCGGCACCCTGGCGCTGGTGCGCGACGGCGACATCATCGAACTGGACGTGCCCGGGCGCTCGCTGCACCTGGAGGTCAGCGACGAGGAACTGCTGCGCCGGCGCAGCGAATGGACCCCGCTGCCGACCCCGCTGCGCGGCTGGAGCAAGCTGTACGTGGAACACGTGCAGCAGGCGCACCTGGGCGCAGACCTGGATTTCCTGGTCGGCGGCAGCGGCGCCGACGTGGCGCGCGATTCGCACTGAGCGTCTTCCACTCGGGCAAACCACCAAGCGAGCCGCTGCAAGAGCCTCCCTGCAGGAGCGACTTCAGTCGCGACGAACGAAGCGGTGAGCTCAACGGCTTCGGACAGCGTCGGGACTGAAGTCCCTCCCGCAATGCACCCAGCCAGCTCGCCGCAAGCCCCCTGTGGGAGCGACTTCAGTCGCGACGAACGAAGCAGTGAGTTCAACGGCTTCGGACAGCGTCGGGACTGAAGTCCCTCCCACAATGCACCCAGCCAGCTCGCCGCAAGCCCACTGTGGGAGCGACTTCAGTCGCGACGAGCGAAGCGGTGAGCTCAACGGCTTCGGACAGCGTCGGGACTGAAGTCCCTCCCACAATGCACCCAGCCAACTCGCCGCAAGCCCACTGCAGGAGCGACTTCAGTCGCGACGAGCGAAGCAGTGAGTTCAACGGCTTCGGACAGCGTCGGGACTGAAGTCCCTCCCACAATGCACCCAGCCAGCTCGCCGCAAGCCTACTGTGGGAGCGACTTCAGTCGCGACGAGCGAAGCGGTGAGCTCAACGGCTTCGGACAGCGCCGGGACTGAAGTCCCTCCCACAGTGCACCCAGCCAGCTCGCCGCAAGCCCACTGTGGGAGCGACTTCAGTCGCGACGAACGAAGCGGTGAGCTCAACGGCTTCGGACAGCGTCAGGACTGAAGCTCCTCCACGGTGCACTCAGCCGGTTCGCCGCAAATCCCTTGCGCGTGCGCAGGCGCGCGAACGTCGATGCATCGCGCCGCGCACCTTGCCCACGTATTGGTCGATCATCGAACTCGCGTTGCGGCAGCGCGGCAGCATCGGCACTCGATGCCGCAGCGCCCAGCATGCGCGCCGATGCGCCGGCAGCAGCCGGGCACAGGGCCCGGCTGCTGCACGCTCGGATCGCGCCTCAGACCTGCTTCGGATCCGGACCGTAGGCGTTGGCGCCCTTGGTGCCTTCCATGAACATGAAGACCAGGATCACGACGCCGCCCAGCCACGGAATCAGGCCCAGCAGCACGTACCAGCCGGACTTGCCCTGGTCGTGAAAGCGGCGCACCTGCACCGCGATCGACGGCACCAGCACCGCCAGCGAGTACAGGCCCAGCAGCACGACCGCCACCAGCGACAGCGTCCCGGTGCCGTTCTGGCCGCCGACGCCGCCGCCGACGCCCATCAACACCATCAGCACGGTGATCACCACGATGTTCAACAGCGTGAACATCCAGTACTCCTTGCGCCGCGAACGCCCGGAAAAATCCGCGTAGCGCTTGAGCGGCATCAACATCCATTCCATTGTGTTTCCCTTTTTTCTTGAACCGCTGCCTCACTGCAGCGGGCGGCATGGTGGCATAAACGCCGCCGCATGGAAACGCTTACATGCACACCTGCCGGCGGTCGTGGAGCGGCTACGCGCTCGCCGCCTCCAGCGCCTGCGAAAGGCGCTCCACCGCGATCACTTCCATGCCCTTGACCACGCCGGTCTTGGGCGCATTGGCCTTGGGCACGATGGCGCGCTTGAAGCCATGCGTGGCCGCCTCGCGCAGCCGGTCCTCGCCGTTGGGCACCGGCCGGATCTCGCCGGACAGGCCGACCTCGCCGAAGGCGATGGTCTTCTCCGCCAGCGGCCGGTCGCGCAGCGAGGACAGCACCGCCAGCAGCACCGGCAGATCGGCCGCGGTCTCCTGCACGCGGATGCCGCCAACCACGTTGACGAACACGTCCTGGTCGCCGACCACGATGCCGCCGTGCCGGTGCAGCACCGCCAGCAGCATCGCCAGCCGGTTCTGCTCCAGGCCCACCGCCACCCGCCGCGGATTGGACAGCGGCGAGGCATCGACCAGCGCCTGCACTTCCACCATCAACGGCCGCGTGCCCTCGCGCGTGACCATCACGCAGCTGCCGGGCTGGTTGGCACTGCTGCCGGACAGGAAGATCGCCGACGGATTGGACACTTCCTTCAGCCCCTTCTCGCCCATCGCGAACACGCCCAGCTCGTTGACCGCGCCGAAGCGGTTCTTGAACGCGCGCAGCAGGCGGAAGCGGCTGCCGCTCTCGCCTTCGAAATACAGCACCGCATCGACCATGTGCTCGAGCACGCGCGGGCCGGCGATGCCGCCTTCCTTGGTCACGTGGCCGACCAGGAACACCGCGGTACCGGTCTCCTTGGCGTAGCGCACCAGCCGCGCCGCGCTCTCGCGCACCTGACTCACCGAGCCGGGCGCGGCGGTCAGCGACTCGGTCCACAGGGTCTGCACCGAATCGGCCACGATCAGCTTGGGCCGCGCCGCGCTGGCGTGCTGGAGGATCTGCTCGATGCCGGTCTCGGCCAGCGCGTTGAGGCCCTCCAGCGGCAGGTCCAGGCGCACCGCGCGGCCGGCGACCTGGGCCAGCGATTCCTCGCCGGTCACGTACAGCACCGGCAGCGTACCGGCCATCTTCGCCAGCGCCTGCAGCAGCAGCGTCGACTTGCCGATGCCCGGGTCGCCGCCGATCAGCACCACCGCGCCTTCGACCAGGCCGCCGCCGAGCACCCGGTCGAACTCGCCGATGCCGGTGGATACGCGCGCCTGGTCGCGATGCTCCACGTCCTTGAGCGCGGTGATCTTCGGCGTCTCGGCCTTGCCGGCCCAGCCGCTGCGCCGCGCCGCGGCTGGCGCCTTGGCCGCCGACGCGCTCTCCAGCACGATCTCGCTCAGCGAATTCCATGCCCCGCACTCGGTGCACTGGCCTTGCCACTTGGTGTATTCGGCGCCGCAGTCGCCGCACACATAGGCCGTCTTCGCCTTCGCCATCTCGCTGTTTCCGGTTGCAGGGATGCGCCAGCATAGTGGCTGGCGGTCTCAGGTTGCGCGACAGGGTGCGGCTGCAGCCAGCATTGCCCGACGCGAGGCGCGCGCAGCGGCAGGCTACGCTCCGCTTTCGATGCCGACCGGGCTTGGCATCCCGATGCCGCGACGAAGCCACGACTGCGGAGGCCGCGAGTGCGGCGCGCCCGTGCGTCCGGAGCAGCGTGCCAGACGCCTCGCAGCACCGGCTGCAAGGGCGCAGGCGGCATCGGCCTTATCGATCGGCGCAGAAATCGCATCGGACGCGCCCCAGGATGCCCTGCCCCCGCACCGCGATCGCATGTCCTCGGCAACCGTTGCGTCGATAGCGCTCTTTCACGCGGCGCTGAACCCACCGCTTTAGCATCGGCCCTGGATCGGTGGTGACGTCACTGGATCGTGTCGGCATCGGCGCAAGGCACTGCCGCTCCGCTTCGCTCGCGCACCGCGGGCGCTGGATCGCACCTACCCCAACGGACGAGGCCACCCATGCGATATCCCACTCTGATGCTGTTCACCTTGCTCGCACTCGGCTACGCGGGCGCCGCGCGCGCGGACGGATGCGGCGGCAACCTCATCGATCACAAGCCGGTGCGCATCGGCGGCGAGAAAGTCGGCGAGTTGCAGCTGTACTACAACAGCGGCAACGGCAAGAACTGCGCCGTGTTCGCGCACGCCGGCCCGACCTGGGGCAAGGCCTTGACCACCAGCGTGGAGGTCTACGTCTGCAAGCCCAACAAGAACAACTGCGGCGTGTGGCAATGGGCTCCGTGGTGGGCGCGCGACGACGACACGTACTCCTATCAGGCCGGCCCGGTGCGCATCGATGGCCGCAACAAATGCGTGCAGTCGATCGGCTACATCGACTACAAGGGCCAGACCGGCATCGCCGTGTCGGATGTGCATTGCCGCTAGCGGGCTTTCCCGAATACCGGATGCCGTTCGCGCCCCCTGTAGGAGCGGCTTCAGCCGCGACGTGCGTTACCGATAGTGCCTGTCGCGGCTGAAGCCGCTCCTACAAAAAAGCAGTGCGCGCACATCAGCGCCTTTTTTCTCGCCATGTTTGAGCGGCGGCTGCGCGTTGCGATCGCGCGCAGCCGCTGCAGTCCACGACGGCTCAACGCGCCTTGTACAGCTCGCTCAGCCGGTCCGGCTTGCCGGCGATGCGCTCCAGGTGCGGATACTGCAGGCCGCCGTGGTAGTCGATGCGCAGCGTGTCATAGCGGTTGCCGCGCTTGACCAGCAGCTCGATCGGCGCGGTGCCGCCCTTCGCCGCGGTGATCGCGTCCTTGATGACGTCGGCGCTGTATTCGCGACCGTTGACCGCGACGATGCTGTTGCCGGCGATGATGCCGGCGGCGAACGCCGGGCCGTCCCACAGCACGTCCTGCACCGCGCCCTTGTCGTCCAGGCTCAGGCCCAGCGAATAGGTCAGGCCGACGCCCTTCTTGGTTGCCTCGTAGGCCTTGATCGCCTCGTTCGGCTGGTCGCTGTAGACCAGCTTCCAGCCGCTGGCCTCGATGCCGCCGACCAGCGGCCCGTGGCCGTCGACGCGGCTGCGCAGGAAGCTCGCCCAGTCGTACTTGGCGACGCCGTCGAGCGTGGCGACGATGTCGTCGAAGGTGTAGGGATTCACGTCCCAGGCGCCGTCGTGCATGCCGAAGAAGGCCTTGGCGAAGTCGTCGATCGAACGCTTGTTGCCGCTGAGCTCGCGCAGCTTGGCATCGGTCTCCAGCCACAGCATCTGCCCGCCGGAATAGTAGTCCTCGCTCATCTGGTAGCTGCGGTAGGCCCGCGGCCGGCGCATCGACATGGTCGGATCGTTGGTGGTGTCCTGCAGCGTGCGCCAGACCATGCCGGGGCGGCCGCGCTGGTAGGTCGCGGCGACCTCGGCGAGCATGTCGCGCGCCTGGACCTGGGTCCACAGGCCCGAACGCGCGGCCAGCACTTCGCCGAAGAACTGGGTCTGGCCTTCGTACAGCCACAGCAGGCTGTCGCCCATCGGCACGTTGAAGCTCGGCGTGGCCAGGTCGGCGCCGCGGCGGTACTTGCCGTTCCAGGAATGATTGAACTCGTGCGCGAGCAGGTCGCGTCCCGCCCAGCTCTTGTCCCACTCGGTGAAGTAGTTGGGCGGGCCGCTGTTCTCGCTGGAACG
Source organism: Xanthomonas sp. CFBP 8443 (assembly GCF_025666195.1). Taxonomy (NCBI): domain Bacteria; kingdom Pseudomonadati; phylum Pseudomonadota; class Gammaproteobacteria; order Lysobacterales; family Lysobacteraceae; genus Xanthomonas; species Xanthomonas sp. CFBP 8443. The sequence goes on along the minus strand of NZ_CP102592.1, from coordinate 1,618,090 downwards.
GTGATGCTCCAGGCCGATGCCGCCGAGCTTCTCGGTCAACGCCAGCAGGAACTCGTAGTGGTCGAAATGGCGCGCGCCGTACAGCTTGTCCATCTGCTGCACCAGCGCCGCATGCGCCTTGATCTGCTCGGGCTTGGCCTCCAGCGACTTGGCCTCGTCGGCGAACACGTTCAAATACACCGGCGCCTTGCCGCCGGCATCCAGCGCGACGCGCTTGTAGTACTTGCCGGCGAACATCGGCGAATCGACCAGGTCGTCGAAATCGATCGGCTTGAACGTCACCGTGTCGCCGACCCGGCCGGCGGTCTCCAGCGCGGTGGCGTAGCTCCAGCCCGGCGGCAACCTCACGCTGGCCTGGGCCTTGATGTTGCGCGCGTAGTAGCCGGCCGGATACAGCGCGGCGGTGTTCCACTGCAGGTTGAGCATCTCCGGGGTCATCATCACCCGACCCTGGCCGTCGCCCTGCGAGGACAGGAACTGGTACTCGGCGACGATCTCGCTCGCGCCTTGCGGCACCTCGACCTTGAACGCGAACACGTCGAACTGGTCGCGCGTCCACGGCAGCACCTGGCCGTTGGCCTTGACCACCAGGCCGGCCAGCTTGTCGATCGGCCCGGTCGGCGAATGGTTGCCGGGAATCCATTGCGGATACAGCAGGGTCATCGGTCCCGGCGTGGCCGGGATTGTGGTGCGCACGCGGAAGATGCGGCGCGCCAGGTCGGTCGCGTCGACGTCGATCTTCAGCGTGCCGGCGAACGGCACGTCCTGTGGCGGCGCGGTCTGCGCCGTGGCCTGGAAGGCGGTGGCGGCCAGCAACAACGGCGCCATCCAGGCGGTGGACTTGTTCATGGGGTCTCCAGTGGGGATACGGCGAGCGAGCAAACGTCGATGCTATGCCCACCACGCCGCAGCGCTCTATGCCATTGGTCATGCTCCGGCGCCGGGCGCGCCGATGCCTGCGCGCCCTGCAGAAGCGGTGCATGTTTCAGCGCCGGGAGCGGCCAGCTACCGCAGCACGTAGCGCCATGCCGATGCTGCCAGCAGCCGGCGATCCCTCCGCAAGCGGATCACGCGCTGCGGACAAGGGCGCAGACCATCCCGAGCCGCCCGCAGACGCCGCCTCGGACACGCGGCGGCAAATCAGCGGTTCCCTCGCGCGCGCTCGGCGGCGCTGCAAGGGCGATTGAACTTCCTGAGCAGGCCGACCAGCTGCGCCAGTTCGGCGGCGTCCCAATGCGCCAGGCGCGCGAGGAAGGCCTCGGTCTTGACCGCATCGGCGGCCTGCAGCCGCCGGCTGCCGGCATCGGTCAGGCGGTATACGGTTCCCCGTCCGTCGTCGGGATCGGCCGCCGCCTCCACCAATCGCTGCTCGATCAGCGACTTCGCCAGCCTGCTGACGGCGCTCTTGTCCATGCCGAGCGTCTCGGCCAGGTGCCCGGTCTTGCTGGGGCCATGGCGCGCGAGCGCGGCGGCGACCTGATACGCGGCAGGTTGCAGATCGGGATGGAAACGCGCGGCCGACGCGGCCATGACCGCGCGCGACGCCGCCAGCAAGGCGCCCAGTTCGCTGCCCAGTTCCCCGACAAGTGCCGCACGACGTCTGCCCATGTGTTCTCCGCCTGTCTCCAAAGTACGCATGGACAGCACGCGGCATTCGTGATTTAGTTGATATAGATCAACCAAATCACTGCCTGCGCCATGCCCACTCCTCCCACCATCCTCATCACCGGCGCGACCGACGGCATCGGCCAGCTGGCGGCCCTGGCGCTGGCGCGCCGCGGCGCACGCCTGGTGCTCACCGCGCGCAGCCAGACCAAGGCGGACAGGACCCGCGCCATCATCCTCGCCGCCGCTCCGGCTACGCCGATCGATGTGCATTATGTGGATTTTTCTGACCTTTCGGCGGTCGCCGCGACCGGCCGGGCCATCGCCAGGCAGCATCCGCGCATCGACGTGCTGATCAACAACGCCGGCCTGCATGCCTTCCGACAGCGCGTCAGCACGGACGGCTACGCGGAAATGATCGCGGTCAACTACTTCGCCCCGTGGCTGCTGACCCATGTCCTGCAGGCGACGCTGCTCCGTTCCGCTCCATCGCGCATCGTCACGGTCGGCTCGCAAGCCTCGCGCCAAAGCGGAGGCCTGGCCATCGCAGACGACCTGCGCGATGTCGCCCCTTTCAGCGCGCGCGGATCGTCGCGGATCTACGGCCGCAGCAAGCTGCTGGACATCATGTTTTCGCTGGAACTGGCGCGCCGGCTCGCCGGCACCGGCGTTGCGGCCAACTGCCTGTGCCCCGGCTTCAACGTCACCGGCCTCGGCCGGGAACTGGGCTTCGCACGTCCCCTCGCCCGGCTGCTGCAGGGGCTGGACATCGGCAACCCGCAGCGCGGCGCCGACGGCATCGTGCGGCTTGCCATCGACCCGGCGTTCGGCAGCCAGACCGGCGCCTACGTGACGGCGAATGCGCGCCTGCTGGCCCCGTGGGGACCGGCGAACAGCGACGCTGCGCGACGGCACCTGTGGGATGCGACGGCCGAGATCCTCTCCCGGTTCATCGCACCCGCTCCAGCGAACTGAAGCCGATGCCCATGATCGAGGTTGCGCGATCGACGCCGGCCTCGGCGCCGCAGGCTCGCGAACGAATGCGGGCAGGTGCGCAACAGGAAAGCCACCCGCAGGCAGCCTTCGCGAGTGCTTGCTCGTGCCAGGGCCGGCGGCAGTTTCATCCGTGTGCGGGCTTACCCGCTCTTCATGCCGGGACGTTCGCGACCCACCCGCGAAACGAAAAGGCGGCATAGAACAGGGCGATATCCACGAAACCAGCTTCGCGCAGCAGCGCTTCCTCCTCGGCCGGCGCCAGCAGCGGCAAGCGTTCGAGCAGCATCGCGGCGGTGGCCATCGCCTTGGCGGGTCCCGCGTCGGTGCGATCGCCGAAGGCCGCCGAGCGCGCCATCCAGCGCGCACGGTCGTCGCCGGGCGGCGCATGCTGCGCCAGCACGATGCGTGCGCCCGGGACGAGGCGGCGGCGGATTTCCCGCAGCGTGCGCAGCCGTTCGCTTCGATCGAGGAAATGCAGGGTGAGCAGGCAGGTCGCGCCGTCGAACGGGCCGGCCGGCGCCTGGTCGATCGTCCCTGCGCGCAGATCGACGCGCCCGGCGAAAGGCAAGACCGCCTGCCGCGCCAGCTCGAGCATGGGCGGCGCCGGATCGACGCCGGTGAAGCGCCAGTGCGGCCGCGCCTCCGCCATCGCCTTCAGCTCCAGCCCGCCGCCGGCGCCGACCACGAGGAGATGGGCCGCGCCCGCTGCGTGCTCGTCCAGCAGCAGCGTCGCCATGCGATGCAGGTCGGCCAGGCCCGGCACCCTGCGCAGCGCGTCCGCCGCGTAGGAAGCGACGGCAGCGGGGTCGGCGAACGGGGATGGCGTGTGCTGCATCATGGTGTGCTCCGAACAACGCAGCGCGATGTGTTGCCGCCGCGTCCGTCTCGCTCAGGCGGAATGGCGAAGGAGGCAGCGGCCGCATGCCGCAAGCGACGCCAGCGTGGCAAAGCAGGAGCATCGGCATGAAGCCCTCGGACGTGGAGCGGATCGAGCGACATGGCAGGATGCGATTAATGTAACTTCAAATGTTACGAATAGCGACCCAGCCTGTCAAACGCGGCCGGATCCTGGCCCGCGAGGTAAGTCAGGCGCGCGGGATACCCACCCCACCCTTGCGCCCATCGGCATCGCATTGATCCGTTCCAACGGCTCACAGCGGCACCAGAAACCAGGCAACGACGATCTGCCACCTCGGCGGCATCCGCGCCAATCGCGAGCGCAAACGAAAAAGGCCGCCCGAAGGCGGCCTCTCTCTCGGACGCGCAGACCGCGCCCTGCCTCAATGCATCATGTTGACGTTGAGGTTGTGCATGACCCACAGCGAGCCGATCACCACGATGCCGATGATCAGCAGCGAGAACAGCCCCACGTGCACGTTGGAGCGCTGCTCGGCGGAGCGGTCCATGTGCAGGAAGTAGATCAGGTGCACCAGCATCTGCACCGCGGCCAGCACCGCGATGACGATGACGGTCACGCCCTTCGGGAACGCGCCGCTCATGACCATGCCGAACGGGATCACGGTGAGGATCACCGCCATCACGAAGCCGATCAGGTACGACTTCAGGCCGCCGCCGTGCGAGGCCTCGGCGTGTGCGTCGGAAGAATGGTGGTTGGCCATTACAGCGCTCCCAGCAGGTAGACGATGGTGAACACGCCGATCCAGATCACGTCCAGGAAGTGCCAGAACAGGCTCAGGCACGCCAGGCGCGTGGCGTTGCGCGGGGTCAGGCCGTTCTTGGCGATCTGGATCACCAGCACCGCCATCCACAGCAGGCCCGAGGCCACGTGCAGGCCGTGGGTGCCGACCAGGGTGAAGAACGCGGACAGGAACGCGCTGCGGCCGGGACCGGCACCTTCGTGGATCAGGTGGTGGAACTCGTAGATTTCCATGCCCAGGAAGCCCAGGCCGAGGGCGGCGGTGACCGCCAGCCAGCCGTACAGGCCGCCCAGGCTGCGCTTGTGCGCGGAGATCATCGCCAGGCCGAAGCTCAGGCTGCTGAACAGCAGCAGGAAGGTTTCCACCAGCACGAACTTCAGGTCGAACAGTTCCTTGGCGGTCGGGCCGTCCACCGTCGCGCCGGCCAGCACCGCGTAGGTCGCGAACAGGCCGGCGAAGATGAGGCAGTCGCTCATCAGGTAGACCCAGAACCCGAACACGGTGTTGCCGCCGCTGTCGTGGTGCGCGTGGTCGTCGTGGCCGTCCGCGTGGACGGCGTGGTTCTCAATGGTCGTGGTGGACATGGTTCAGACCGCCTTTGCGGCATGCGCCGCCTGTTGCTGCTCCAGCAGGGCGAAACGCGCGTTCTCGATGCGTTCCACTTCCTCCGCCGGGACCCAGTAGTCGACGTCGTCGTCGAACGAACGCGCGATGAAGCTGCCGATCATGCCGACCAGGCCGATGATCGCCATCCACCAGATGTGCCAGATCAGGCCGAAACCCAGGACCACGCTGAACGCGCCGATCCAGAACCCGGCCGCGGTGTTGCGCGGCATGTGGATCGCTTCGTACTTGGCCGGACGCGGCCAGCCCTTGCCCTTGAGCTTGTCTTCCCAGAACTGGTCGCGGTCGTCGATGTGCGGCAGCACGGCGAAGTTGTAGAACGGCGGCGGCGAGGACGTGGCCCACTCCAGCGTACGGCCGTCCCACGGGTCGCCGGTCAGGTCCAGGTTGTCCTTGCGCTTCCAGATGCTGTAGCCGATCTGCACCAGGTTCAGGAAGATGCCGGTGCCGATGATCGCCGCACCCACCGCGGCCACCATCAGCCACGGCGCCCACTCCGGGTGGTTGTAGCTGTTCATGCGCCGGGTCATGCCCATGAAGCCGAGCACGTACAGCGGCATGAAGGCGACGAAGAAGCCGATGATCCAGCACCAGAACGAGGCCTTGCCCAGCGTCTCGTTGAGCTTGAAGCCGAACGCCTTCGGGAACCAGTAGGTCAGGCCGGCCAGGTAGCCGAACACCACGCCGCCGATGATCACGTTGTGGAAGTGCGCGATCAGGAACAGGCTGTTGTGCAGCACGAAGTCCACCGCCGGGATCGCCAGCATCACCCCGGTCATGCCGCCGATGGTGAAGGTGATGATGAAGCCGATCGTCCACAGCACCGGCGAGGTCATGTGCACGCGGCCGCGAAACATGGTGAACAGCCAGTTGAAGATCTTCACCCCGGTGGGGATGGAGATGATCATCGTGGTGATGCCGAAGAACGCGTTGACGTTGGCGCCCGAGCCCATGGTGAAGAAGTGGTGCAGCCACACGATGAAGGACAGCACGCCGATGCACGAGGTGGCGTAGACCATCGAGGTGTAGCCGAACAGGCGCTTGCGGCTGTACGTGGCGATCAGCTCGGAGAAGATGCCGAACGCAGGCAGGATCAGGATGTAGACCTCCGGGTGGCCCCAGATCCAGATCAGGTTGACGTACATCATGGCGTTGCCGCCACCGTCGTTGGTGAAGAAGTGCGTGCCCAGGTAGCGGTCGGCGCCCAGCAGCGCCAGCGCCACGGTCAGGATCGGGAACGCGGCGATGATCAGGATGTTGGTGATCAGCGCGGTCCAGGTGAAGATCGGCATGCGCATCAGGGTCATGCCCGGCGTGCGCATGCGCATGATCGTCACGAAGAAGTTGATGCCGGTCAGCAAGGTACCCAAGCCGGATATCTGCAAGGCCCAGATGTAGTAGTCGACGCCCACCCCGGGACTGTATTCGAGCCCCGACAAGGGCGGATACGCCAGCCAGCCGGTCTGCGCGAACTCGCCCACGCCCAGCGAGATGTTGACCAGCGCCGCGCCGGCCACGAACAGCCAGAAGCTCAGCGAGTTCAGGAACGGGAACGCCACGTCGCGCGCGCCGATCTGCAGCGGCACGATCAGGTTCAGCAGGCCGGTCATGAACGGCATGGCCATGAAGAAGATCATGATCACGCCATGCGCGGTGAAGATCTGGTCGTAGTGGTGCGGCGGGAAGATGCCTTCGTTGCCGCCGTGCGCCATCGCCTGCTGGGTGCGCATCATCGCCGCGTCGGCGAAGCCGCGCAGCAGCATGATCAGCGCCACCACGATGTACATGACGCCGATGCGCTTGTGGTCGACCGAGGTCAGCCACTCGTGCCACAGGTAGCCCCACTTCTTGTACTTGCTGATCGCCGCCACGACCAGCAGGCCGAGCAGGCCGGCGCCGGCGAGGGCGCCCATGATGATCGGCTCGTGGTACGGAACCGCCTCGAGCGTGAGTTTGCCTAGCATCACTTGTCTCCAGAAGTGCACATGGCGACCGGCTCAGCAGCCGATGCCGGATGGTCGTCGTGGCCTTCCATGTGGTGGCCCTTGCCCATCATGTATTTGTCGATCAACGACTTGAACATGCCGTCCTGCACCGACGAGTAGTAGGTCACCGGGTACTGCGCCTTGTCGTTGCGGTTCGCCGCCAGGACCTGGAACTCGGCCTGGTCCAGCGCCTTCGGCGCGGCCTTGACCTTGGCCACCCAGGCATCGAAGCCGGCCTGGTCGGTGGCGTGCGCGGTGAAGGCCATCTTCGAGAAGCCGTGGCCGCTGTAGTTCGCCGACAGGCCGAAGTAGTCGCCCGGCTCGTTGGCGATCAGGTGCAGCTTGGTCTCCATGCCGGCCATCGCGTAGATCTGCGTGCCCAGGTGCGGGATGAAGAACGAGTTCATCACCGTATCGGAGGTGATCTTGAAGTTCAGCGGCGTATCCACCGGGAACGCGATCTCGTTGACCGTGGCGATGCCCTGCTCCGGATAGATGAACATCCACTTCCAGTCCAGCGCCACCGCCTCGATGGTGATCGGCTTGACGTCCGACTCCAGCGGCTTGTACGGGTCCAGGGCGTGCGAGGAGCGCCAGGTCAGCACCGCCAGCACCAGGATGATCATGCACGGGATCGACCACACCACCACCTCGATCGCGGTGGAGTGCGACCAGTTCGGCTCGTAGCGGGCCTTGGTGTTGGACGCGCGATAGCGCCAGGCGAAGGCCAGGGTCATCACGATGACCGGGATCACCACCAGCAGCATCAGCACCACCGAGGTGATCAGCAACGTCTTTTCGTCGTGGCCGATCTGTCCCTTGGGGTTGAGGATGGCCGAGTCGCACCCGGCCAGCAGCAACGCGGGCAGGAGCAACAGACCGGAGCGCAGCGAGCGCCGGAGTTGTTTCAACGGAATCATCGAACGATCCAATTGCGTAGGGGATGCGGACCGCGCAGTGGCGAACGGGGGGCGGCGCAGACGGGCCTTTCCACGTTTCCTGCGGCATCCTGGCCGGCATGCGCGATCGACCACGCATTTTATGCTGCCGTGCGGCATCTCCGAAAGCCATTGACAAGGCCGAGCGTGCGCACGGGCGTGTTTTTGTGTGCGACACATTGCCGCACCTGCGTGCGACGGATCGCCGCAGCCGGCCTGCCGCGCGCGGAACACGCCCCTGGCTCGACGTCATTGGGATGTAACGGAGCGGCGATCGGCCACCGTCGACGGGCCTGCGCAACAGCCGGACGACACGCCCCTGGCGAGCGGCGACATCGCGCGCGGCGGCAGGCCGACCAAGCCCCCTGCGCTACGGCCGCGCCGCCGCCTTCTTCTGCTTGATCTGCTCGATGTAGTTGTAGATGGTGAAGCGGCTGACCCCCAGGGCCGCCGCCACCTGCTCCACGCTGTTGCGGATCAGGAACAGGCCGCGATGCATCATCGCCTCCACCGCGTACATCTTCTCTTCCTTGTTCATCAGCGCCGGCGGCTTCATGAAGCGCTTGACCGCGTCGTCGATGATCTCCTGCATCATCGCCTCCAGCCCGACCTCGCCGGCCGGCGCCTCGCTGCGCGGCGGCTTGGGCTTGCGGTGCAGCATCTGTTCCAGCCAGCCGTGGGCCATCTCGAACACGGTCATGTCGGCATTGAGGCACAGCGCGGCCACCGGCTGGCCGGCGCCGTCGCGGAACAGCAAGGTCGCCGAGCGCAGGTGGCGGCCGGCGGCATTGGTGGTCTGGTACTCGTCGACGATCGACCAGCTGATCGCGCCGGTGCCCTCGACGTCGCGGTAGAGCTCACTGAAGCCGGCGTCCTCGCGCGGGCCGCTGAGGATCGGGTCGCCGAGGTTGCGTCCGGACACGTGGCCGTTGGCGATCGCCCGCACCGACGCATCGGGCGCGGACAGGTCGTGCAGCACCACCTCGATGTTCTCGCCGATCACCGCGCCGAGCAGGGTCACCACCGGCTCGAGCAACGCGAACAGGTCGCGCACCTGCACGCCCGCCCCCAGTCCTTGCGCAGGCGCCGCCTGGCCGCGCTTGCGCTTGGCGGCGGGCGCCGCGCCCTTTTTCGCTGTTGCCATTGAATCGTCCCGTCCGAGGAAAGCCTGGCGAATGCGCACCGGCCATCTTGCCGGCTGCGCCCGCGGGCGTCGAGACAGCGGCGCATCGACGCAGACCGGCGCACAGGATCGTGACGCGGCCTTGACATACAAATTATTTTTCTATATCAACAAACTGTTGAAGCTACATCGCGCCGCGGCGAGGGGGCCGCCGCCGCCCATGCATCGGGCGCCCAACCACGCGTCACCAGGGGAACACCGAACTGCCATGCCGACGTCCATGCCGTCCGCCAGATCGTGCTGTCGCGCCACTGCCTGGCTGCGCCCGTTCGGGGCTGCGGCGGCGTTGTGGCTGGCCGCCGTCGCCGACGTGCCGGCGGCGGCGGTGCCGGTGCATGCCGACGTGCAGGTGCACTCGGCCGGCAGCGTCGCCGTCGCGGGCCATGGCACGCTCCGCTACGCCGCCGAGGCCGGGCTGCTGCCGATCCACGACGATCCGACCGGGCGGCTGATGGCGTCGGTGTTCTTCGTCGGCTACAGCGCCGCGGCCAGTGCCGGCGCCGCGCGGCCGCTCACCTTCCTGTGGAACGGCGGCCCCGGCTCCAATTCCGCGCAGCTGCACCTGGGTGTCGGCCCGCGCCGCCTGGACACCGCCGATCGCCTGCCGGACTGGATCGCGGCGCAGAGCGAGCGGCCGCTGGTCGACAACGCCGACAGCTGGCTGGGCGCCAGCGATCTGGTGTTCGTCGATCCGCTGGGCACCGGCTACAGCCGCGCGGTCGAGGCCAAGGACCTGCCGACGCTGTACACCGCGCATGGCGATGCGGAAACCATCGCCGAAGCGATCCGGGTCTACCTGACCCGCCACGACGCCTGGGACCGCCCGCTGTACCTGGCCGGCGAAAGCTACGGCGTGACCCGCGCGATGCTGGTCGCCGAAGCGCTGCAGCGGCGCGGCATGCCGGTGCGCGGCGTGGTGCTGGTGTCCTATGACTTCGACCTGGGCACGCCGCCAGCGGCGTATCCGGAAGACGCGTTGAACCTGCCGCAGTTCACCGCCGCGGCGCATTACCACCGGCGCCTGGACGCGACGCTGCAGGCGCTCGACGCAACGGCGGCGGTGGCCCAGGCGCAGGCGTGGATGCAGCAGGACTACCTGCCGTTCCTGGCCTCCCCCACGACGCAGACGCCGCAATCGCGGCGCCGGATCCTGGCCGGGCTGGCGCGCTTCAGCGGCCTGCGCGAGCAGGACATCGATGCCAAGCAACTGACCATTTCCACCGCCGATTTCGCCGATCGCCTGCTCGCCGACCAAGGCCTGGAACTGGGCCGCTACGACCTGCGCATGACCGCGCCACGCCGCGCCAAGGACACGCCCTGGATGCCAGGGATCGACCCGAGCCTGAAGCCGATGGCCGGCCTGATGAACGGCACCTCGCGCGTGTTCAACCGCTATCTGCGCCAGCAGCTCGGCTTCGAGAGCGACCTGCTGTATCGCGGCCCGTTCGGCAACGCCTTCCATCCGTCGCCGCGCTACACCGACCCAAAGACCGGCATGCCGGACGACTGGATGGCGCAACTGTGGGATTTCTCGCAGAAGGTTCCCGAAGGCGCCAACGCGCCGTTGCGCAAGGCGATGGACCAGGACCCGCAGCTGCGCGTGCTGAGCCTGCGCGGCCGCTACGACGGCTGGCCCTGCGAAAGCTCGGTGGAGACCGCCCGCGCCGCCGGCCCGCGCTACGCCGCGCGGGTGACCACCCTGTGCCTGCAGGGCGGGCACATGTGGTACTCCGAACGCGCCAGCCGTGCCCAGGGCCGCCGCGCATTCGAGGCCTTCCTCGCCGCCGCTTCCTCTCTTCCCAGCACGGACTAGCCCATGCGCTCCACGACCGCACGTCCCGGCCCCGTGCCGCCGAAGACCCGATTGTTGCAGCCGCTGCTGGCACTGGCCCTGGCGACGGCATTGCCCGCCGGCAGCATGCACGCCGCGGAGCTGGGCTTCGTCGATCCGGCCACGCTGGACCAGGTGACGCTGCCGACGCCGGTGACCACGCAACACCGCGGCGTGTTCAACGGCCAGCGCATCGACTACGCCGCGACGGTGGAGACCTACGCCACCAGTGGCGCCGACGGGCGCCCGGCCGCGCGGCTGGTCGCCACCGCCTACGTTGCCACGTCCGCCGACAGCGCCCGCCCGCTGATCTTCGCCTTCAATGGCGGCCCGATCGCCGCCAGCACGCCGCTGCATTTCGGCCTGCTCGGCCCGCAGCGGCTGGCCGTGCCCGACGACCTGCACGCCAACGCCGCCGGCTTCAAGCTGGTGGACAACCGCTACTCGCCGCTGGACGCAGCCGACATCGTCATCTTCGATCCGGCCAGCACCGGCTACAGCCGCGTCGCCGACGGCGTGGCGCCGGCCAGCCAGTTCTCCACCCGCGCCGACGCGCGCCAGCTCGCGCAGCTGGTGGCGGCGTGGCTGGACCGGCACGGCCGCCGCGGCGCACCGGTCTACCTGCTGGGCGAAAGCTACGGCACCTTGCGCGCGCCGGAAGCGGCCACGCAACTGAAGGCCGCCGGCATCGCGGTGGACGGCATCGTCCTGCTCGGCCAGGCCGCCAACATCCTCGAATACGCGCAGCGCCGCGACAACATCGTCAGCTACGCGGTCTCGCTGCCGACCCTGGCCGCGCTCGGCTGGTACCACGGCAAGGTCGATCGCAAGGGCCGCAGCCTGGCGCAATTCGTCGACGACGCCTCCACCTACGGCCGCGAGCGTTATCTGACCACGCTGTTCCTCGGCAACCGCGCCAGCGCGCAGCAACGCGAGGAGGTCGCGCAGGCGCTGCAGGGCTTCACCGGCCTGCCGGCGCAGGCATGGCTGAAGGCCGACCTGAAGGTCTCCAAGGTCGCCTACGCGCGGCAGCTGTTCCCCGGGCAGATCCTGTCGGCCAGCGACGGCCGCTACCTGCTCGATGCGCAGGGCAACTCGCGCAGCGTGCCCGACTACAACGCCGTCGCCGAACGCTATTACCGGCAGGCGCTGAAGGTGCCCGCGCAGGCCGGCCGCTACTCCACCGCGCTGCCGACCTCCGGCGACTTCAACGCCTGGGACTGGGACGCGAACAAGTCGCCGTTCGGCGACTACCCGTGGGTCGGGCAACTGCGCGAACTGCTGGTCTCCAACCCGCGCTGCCGGCTGCTGGTCGGCAACGGCTACTACGACAGCCAGACCACGATCGGCGCGATGGACTATCTCGCCGCGCAGTCCGGCTTGCCGATGGACCAGGTGCGCACCCGCTACTACGAGGGCGGACACATGATGTACACGGTCGAGCGCAGCGCCGCCGACCTCGCCCAGGACATCCGCCAGATGGTCCGCCGCACCTGGTGACAGTTACGCACTTCCCGCAGCACCCGCCGTTCGCGCTCCACCCACCCCACCCCGCCCACGCCAGCCAGCGAGTCCCGCCCATGTCATCCGTTGCCCGCAACCGTCTTTCCCAGGTCATTTCGCGCGTGCTGTGCTGCCCGGCCAGCGCGCTGTTGCTGTTGCCGTCCATCGCCATCGCCCAGCAGGACGACGGCGCCACCGCCGCCAAGCAGCTGGACACCATCACCGTGACCGCGCAGAAGCGCAGCGAGCGCCTGCAGGACGTGCCGATGTCGGTGCAGGTGCTCAACACCGAGAAGATGAGCAGCGAAGGCAACTACAAGCTGGCCGACTACTTCGCCCAGTTGCCCGGCCTGTCCTACATCCAGTCGCCGATGAGCAGCAACATCGTGCTGCGCGGCATCGCCACCGACTCCGGTCTCGGCAGCCGCCCGACCTCGGGCATCGTCATCGACGACGTGCCGTACGGTTCGGCGCTCAGCACCGGCGCGATTCCCGACCTGGATCCGTCCGACCTGCAGCAGATCGAAGTGCTGCGCGGCCCGCAGGGCACACTGTACGGCGCCAGCAGCATGGGCGGGCTGATCAAGTACGTGATGGCCGATGCCGACACCGGCGCGACCTTCGGCCACGTCGAGGCCGGCGGTTCCAGCGCCGCGCACGGCGGCTCCGGCTACAACGCGCGCACCTCGGTGAACCTGCCGTTCTCCGAGCGCTTCGCGCTGCGGCTCAGCGTGTTCCAGCGCCAGGACCCGGACTTCATCCACAACGCCAACGGCGGCGACGAGAACGACAGCCAGGTGCGCGGCGGCCGCGTCTCGGCGCTGTGGAACGTCACCGACACGGTGACGGTGCGCTCCTCGGCGCTGTTCCAGGACACCGAGACCGGCTCCAGCTCGGTGGTCGACACCGATCCCGAGCTGCATCCGCTGTTCGGCCAGTACAGCCACGACCGCATCCGCGGCGGCGATACCTTCAAGGGCCAGGTGCGCTTCTACACCACCAAGGTCAGCTGGGACCTGGGCTGGGCCACGCTGGACAGCATCAGCGGCTACGCCCAGCACCGCAGCCGCGCCTATCAGGACGTGGGCTACACCAGCATCGGCCGGCTCGCGCCGGTGTTCGCCGGCCTCTTCGGCCTGGACAGCGACAACCCCAGCTCGCTGATCGACAACCGCTACAACACCGACCGCACCACCCAGGAAGTGCGGCTGGTCTCGCAGGGCGAACGCGCCCTGGACTGGCAGGCCGGCGCGTTCTACAGCGACGAGGAAGCCAAGAGCACGCAGAACTTCTACATCGCCGACAAGACCAGCGGCACCATCTACCGCGACTTCCCGCTACTGGTCTCGCTGGGCGACAGCAGCTACCGCGAGAAGGCGGTGTACGCCGACGGCACCTACCACTTCACCCCGCAGTTCGACATCCAGTTCGGCGCCCGCTACGCGCGCAACAGCCTGCGCGAGAACAGCGACACCGGCGGCCTGCTGCAGGATCCGAACCAGAGCTTCGACAGCAACAAGGACAGCGCCACCACCTACCTGTTCTCGCCGCGCTACCGCTTCAACGACGAGCTGATGGCCTACCTGCGCGTGGCCTCCGGCTACCGCGCCGGCGGCAGCAACGGCACGCTGGTGGCCAACATCCCGTTCTCCTACGACTCCGACAGCCTGTGGAGCTACGAGCTGGGCCTGAAGACGCAACTGCTGGACCGCTCGCTCAGCCTGGACGCGGCGCTGTTCTACATCGACTGGAGCGACCTGCAGATCTCGCAGGTCGAACCGACCCTGGGCAGCAGCTACACCACCAACGCCGGCAAGGCGACCAGCCAGGGCCTGGAGCTGTCCGCCACCTGGGTGCCGTCGGCCGACTGGAAACTCACCGCCAGCTACGCCTACACCGACGCCACCCTGGCCGAGGACATCCCCGGCTACACCGAGGGTTCCTCTGCCTACGGCAAGGACGGCAATCGCCTGCCGTACTCGGCGCGCAACAGCGCTTCGGCCTCGCTCAAGCGCTATGTCGCGCTGGGCAACGACCTCGAAGGCTTCGTCGGGGCCGATGTGGCCTACATGGGCGCGCGCGACATGGAGTTCACCACCTCGGCCAGCATCCCGCGCATCCACCTGCCCAGCTACACCACGCTCGGCCTCAGCGCCGGCGTGCAGGGCCAGGCCTGGAGCGCCACGCTGTACGTGCGCAACCTCACCGACGAGGTCGGCTACATCAACGCCAACCGCCGCGGTTCGCTGGCCAGCTCGACGCTCGGCGCCACGCTGATCCAGCCGCGCACGGTCGGCCTGACCCTGGCCTGGGACTATTGATGTGCGCTGCCGGCCGCCGCGCGGCGGCCGGCCCTTGCCCCCGTTGCGGAATGTCCCGATGAACTGGATGCATGGCCTGGCCCTGCTGCTGGCGGCGGCGCTGCCGTTCGCCGCGGCCGCCGACGACGCGGCGCCGCTCGCCCACCCGACCTTGCTGTCCAGCCCGAAGCAGGCCCGCATCGGCGAGCAGCGGCTGCGCTACCGGGTCAGCTTCGACCAGCTCGACCTGGTCGGCGCCGACGGCGAACCGGCCGCCTCGATCAGCGCCATCGGCTATCTGGCCGAGCGCACCGATATCGGCACGCGGCCGGTGCTGTTCGCCTTCAATGGCGGGCCCGGTGCATCGTCGGTGCTGCAGGTCGAAGGCCTCGGCCCGCTGCTGCGCGTGCGCAACGGCACGCGGCAGACCCTGGTCGCCAATCCGCATAGCATTCTCGATGCCGCCGACCTGGTGTTCCTCGACCCGCCCGGCACCGGCTTCAGCCGGGCGCCTGCCGATGCCGCCGCACGCGCGCGCTACTGGTCCGACCATGGCGACGCCAAGGCCGTGGCAGCGATGATCCGCCACTGGCTCAAGACCCACCGGCGCGAACGCGCGCCGCTGTACATCGCTGGCGAAAGCTACGGCGGCTACCGGCTCGCCCTGCTCGCCGCCGACATCGGCGACCTGCGTCCGGCCGGGGTGCTGCTGGTGTCGCCGCTGCTCGATGCCACCAGCGGCGACGACAGCGCCGGCAACGACCTGCGCGCGGTGTTCGACCTGCCCTCGTTGATCGTCGCCGCCGCCGCGCACGGCAAGGGCGACCTGGCCGGGCAACCGGTCGAACAGGTCTATGCGCAGGCGCGTGCGTTCGCGCTCGGCGACTACGCGCAGGCACTGCTGCAGGGCAGCGCGCTGCCGGCCGATGCACGCAATCGCATGGCCGCGCGCCTGGCCGCGCTGCTGGGCCTGCCGCCGCAAGCGCTGCTGGCGGCCGACCTGCGTCCAGATGTCGAAACCTTCCGGCTCGGCGTGCTGGCCGCCGATGGCCAGCAGATCGGCCGGCTCGACAGCCGCATCGTCGCGCCGCTACCGGCACCACACGCGGACGACAACGGCCGGCCCTCGGCCGCCAACGATCCGGCGCTTGGGCTCGGCCGCAGCAACCGGATCAACTCCGTGGTGATGGCCGACTACCTGCACGGCCTGTTCGGCGCTGGGTTGCCGCAGGACTACGTGAGCCTGGACATCGACATCGCCATGGCCTGGCGCTTCGCCGCCGACGACGGCGCCGGCCCGCGCCCGGTCGGCAGCGCGATGCGCTTCAATCCCACGCCGAACCTGGCAAGGCTGGCGCAGGCCAATCCCCGCTTCCGGGTGCTGGCGCTCAACGGCTATTACGACCTGGCCGTGCCCGTGCTCGGGCCCTGGTATGCGCTGCACCACAGCGGAGTGGATCCGGCGCGCATCGATTTCCGCATCCTGCCCGGCGGCCATGCCGTGTTCGCCGACGAGGCGCTGCGCCCGCAGCTGCACACCCTGCTGAAGGACTTCCTGAAATGACCCGCACCCTGCTGCTGGCCACCGCCCTGGCCGCCTGCGCGTTCGCCGGCCACGCCGCGCCCGCCGCGACCCCGCCGCACTCGCTGGTGCTGATCGCCAACGGCGAGAACGTCGGTTATCTGAAAGCATCCGCCAACGGCGACACCTACGAGGTCGACTACCACGTCGACAACAACGGCCGCGGCCCCAAACACCACGAGACCATCGTGCTCGGCGAGCACGCGCTGCCGCTGGCCTGGTCGGTCGCCGGCACCTCGCTGATGGGCGGCCAGGTCGCCGAGCGCTACCAGTGGCGCGACGGCGTCGCCGAATGGAGCAGCCAGGCCGACAGCGGACGCAAGCAGCTGCCGCAACCGAAGCTGTACATCACCAACGACAGCAGCCCGTGGGCGATGTGGACCTACGCCAAGGCCTTGCTGGCCGCACCCGACCATGCCCTGGACGTGCTGCCCAGCGGCCGCATGCGCTTGGAACTGGTCGGCACGCTGGCGCTGGACGGCCAGGCCGGCGCGCCGCCGCTGCAGGCGCGGCTGCTGCGGCTGTCCGGGCTGGACCTGGAACCGCACTACCTCGCCGTCGACGCCGACGACGCCCTGCTGGCCGACCTCGACGACGACGCCGTGGCGATCCGCGAGGGCTACCAGGCGCAGGTGGCGAAGCTCACCGACGCGGTGAAGGCACAGCAGTTCGCGCATGCGCAGGCCTTGCAGCGCCAGCTCGCGCATCCGCTGGAGCGCGACCTGTGGCTGCGCAACGTGCATGTGTTCGATCCGGTCAACGGGCTGCGCAGCGACGCGCTGAACCTGCACGTCGCCGACGGGCACATCGTCTCGATGGACGCACAATGGCGGCCGGCGCCCGGCGATCGCGTCTACGACGGCAATGGCGGTACGGTGATTCCCGGCCTGCACGACATGCATTCGCACAGCACCCTGTCTTCGGGGCTGTGGTACCTGGCCGCGGGCGTCACCAACACCCGCGACATGGGCAACGACAACGCGTTCCTGCTCGATCTCGTCGCACGCATCGACCGCGGCGAGATCGCCGGCCCGCGCATCGTCCGCAACGGCTTCCTCGAAGGCCGCAGCGCGTTTTCGGCGCGCAACGGCTTCGTCGTCGACACGCTCGACGAGGCGCTGAAGGACGTCGCCTGGTACAAGGACCACGGCTACTGGCAGATCAAGCTGTACAACTCGATGAACCCGGCCTGGGTGGCGCCGATCGCCGAACGCGCGCATGCGCTGGGCATGGGCGTCACCGGCCACATCCCGGCCTTCACCAACGCCGACGCGATGATCGCCGCCGGCTACGACGAGATCACCCACATCAACCAGCTGATGCTCGGCTGGGTGCTGGCCCCCGAAGAAGACACGCGCACGCCGCTGCGGCTGACCGCGATGCAGCGCGTGGCCGATCTCGACCTGGACGCGCCGCAGGTGCGCCGCACGCTGGAGCTGATGCGCCAGCGCGACATCGCCCTGGACACCACCGAGGTGATCCTGGAGCGGCTGATGCTGAGCCGCGCCGGCAGCGTGCTGCCGGCCGATGCGCCGTACCTGTCGCACATGCCGATCGCCTACCAACGCTACCGCCAGCGCACCTTCGTGCCCGACCTCAGCGCGCAGAGCGACGCGCAGTACCGCCGCGCGCTGGACAAGACCCTGCAACTGATCGGCCGCCTGCACCGGCAGGGCACCGTGCTGCTGCCCGGCACCGACGACAGCACCGGCTTCACCGTGCACCGGGAACTGGAGCTGTACGTCGCCGCCGGGCTGACCCCGCAGCAGGCGCTGCGCGCCGGCACCTGGCAGAGCGAGCAGCATTTCGGCCGCACTGACCGCCTCGGCAGCGTGCACCCGGGCAAGCAGGCCGACTTCGTGCTGCTGCCCGGCGATCCCACCACCGACATCGCCGCGATCCGCCAACCCTCGCTGGTGGTCAAGGACCGCCAGCTGTACCTGCCCGCCGAGATCTATCGCGCCCTGGGCGTGACCCCGTTCGCGCCGGCCCCCAAGACACTTCAATGAACCCGATCCCCCATCCCATGCAGACCCCGCACGCCCTCCCCTCCGACACCGTCAGCGCGCGCCTGCGTGCGCTCGGCCTGGTGTTGCCGCCGCCGCTGCGCGTGCCCGACGGGGTGATCCTGCCGTTCGCCCCGGTGCACGTGATCGGCACGCGCGTGCTGATCTCCGGCCACGGCCCGCAACACCCGGACGGCAGCATGGCCGCCGGCGGCCGCATCGGCGACGACCTGGACGAGGCGCAGGGCTATGCCGCCGCGCGGCAGACGGCGCTGTCGATGCTGGCCAGCCTGGAACGCAGCCTGGGCAGCCTGGACCGCGTCAAGCGCTGGGTGCGCGTGTTCGGCATGGTCCGCTGCGCGCCCGGCTTCCAGCGCCTGCCGAACGTGATCAACGGCTGCTCGGACCTGCTGCTGGCGCTGTGGGGGCCGGAACTGGGCCAACATGCGCGCAGCGCGGTCGGCATGGCCGAGCTTCCGTTCGGCATCCCGGTCGAGATCGAAGCCGAAGCCGAACTGCACTGAACCGACCGTCGCCTGCCGGAACGCTCCCATGGACACTCGCTCGCCCCGTTTCGATCCCACCCGCCGGCAACTGCTGGCGGCGGCCGGCGCACTGCCGCTGTCGGCCGCGCTGTCCGGCATCGCCGGCGCCACCAACGCGACCACGGCCGCCACGTCCACGCCCGCACGCGGCCTGCAAGGCCTCGGCAATGCCTTCGAGATCGCCGGCTGCTATCTCAACGGCGCCTACATGCATCCGATCGCCCGCGCCGCCGCGCAGGCGCAGCGCGGCTTCCTCGACGCGCGGCTGATGAACGGCAACGCCGACAAGGTCGACATGGGCGGCGACCGCGAACGCGCGATGGCCGCACTGGGCCGGCTGCTGCATGCCGACCGCGACGAACTGGCGTGGATTCCCAGCACCATGTTCGGCGAGAACCTGGTGTTGAACGGCCTCGGCATCCCGCACAGCCGCCAGCGCGTGGTCACCGATGCCTACCACTTCAATGGCTCGCTGTTCATGTACATGGAACTGGCCAAGCGCGGCCTCGACGTGCAGGTGGTGCGCCCGCGCGACAACCGCATCCGCCTGGAGGACCTGGACAAGGCGATCACCCCGGGCACGCGGCTGGTCGCGCTGACCCTGGTGTCCAGCGTCAACGGCTTCCAGCACGACCTCAAGGCGGTCTGCGAGCTGGCCCACAGCCGCGGCGCGCTGGTCTACGCCGACCTGATCCAGGCCGCCGGCAACACCCCGATCGACCTGCACGGCAGCGGCGTGGATTTCGCCGCCAGCTCCACCTACAAGTGGCTGATGGGCGATTTCGGCCTGGGCGTGCTGTACGCGCGCCGCGCCAGCCAGGAGGCGCTGCGGCAGACGGTGTGGGGCTACCGCCAGGAAGGCGAGACGGTCTCGCACATCCTGCCGTTCGACCCGCCCGGCGAACCGCCGCTGGAGACGCAGGCGATCGACGGCCTGGCCGGCAAGATCGAAGTCGGCACGCTCAACAACGCGGCGGCCGCCGCACTGGCGACGTCGCTGGAACTGATCGAACGCATCGGCGTGGACACCATCGCCCAATGGCGGCAACCGCTGCTGGCGCGCCTGCACGACGCGATCCCGCGTCTGGGCTTCGAACCGATGACCCCGCCCGACTCCCGGTCCGCGCTGGTGTCCTTCGCCCAGCGCGACGTCGGCAAGCGCCTGGCGCCGAAGCTGAAGGCCGCCGGCGTCGCCGTCACCCTGTACCGCAACTACGTTCGCGTCTCGCCGTCGTTCTACAACGACAGCGACGATGTCGAACGCCTGATAGAGGCCCTGTCATGAAACGACTCCCGCTGCTGCTGTGCGCCCTGCTGCCATGGACCGCGCAGGCCGCACCCGCGCCGCTGCGCCACTACGGCACCGCGCCCGGCGCACCGTTCTCGGCCGCGGTGCGCGCCGGCGACACGCTCTACGTCTCCGGCCAAATCGGCAGCGCCGCAAAGGGCGGGTTGCCCGAAGAGTTCAGCGCCCAGGCCAACAACGCCCTGGACAACGTCGCCAGTGCGCTGGCCCTGGCCGGCGCCGGCATGGACGACATCGCCAAGTGCACGGTGATGCTGACCGACATGGCGCAATGGCCCGCGTTCAACGCCCTGTACGTGCGCCGCTTCAAACCCGGCCACCTGCCCGCACGCAGTGCTTTCGGCGCCAACGCCCTGGCGCTGGGCGCCAAGGTGGAAATCGAATGCATCGCCTACCTGCCCCAGGCCCGACCATGAGCGCACGCACGTCCCGCTGGCTGCACCTTGCCCTGTTGCTGATGCCGGCCTGCGCCGCGCTCGCCGCCGAACCGCCGGCGGCCCCGGTCCCGCTGGACGTGGTGCTCACGCCCAGGGCCGACGCCGGCCAGATCGGCGCGCTGCAGGTGCAACTGCACCTGCCCGCGCCCAAGGTCGCCGCCGGCGCGCCGTTGCTGCGCATGCCGGTGGAACTGGTATCCACCCCGACCGCCGCCTACAGCGCCGAACAGATCAACGTGCGCGACGCGCGCGGCACCTTGCCGCTGCGCGCCGTCGACGAAGCGCCGGACCCGTCCGGCAAGTACCGCAACTACCTCGCCACCCGCGCCAGCGTCGGCGACGTCGACGTGGACTACGCCACGCCGCCGCGCGCGGTCGATGCCGACACCCGCAACGGCCCGCTGTTCGACCTGCGCGCGCAGGATGGCGGCCTGATGGGCGCCGGCGTCTATTTCATGGCGCTGCCGCCGGGCGAAGCGCCGCGCCAGATCCACCTGCGCTGGGACCTGAGCGCACTGCCGGCCGGCGCGCGCGGCGTGTGGAGCGTCGGCGAAGGCGAACAGCGCACCACCGCGCCGACCGACCTGCTGCGCTTCTCCTACTATGCCGTCGGCGCGATGCAGCGGGTGCCGGAAAACGACGACGACGTCTTCCACTTCTACTGGATGGACACCCCGCCGTTCGACGCGCAGCGGCTGGCCACCCAGACCGGCCAGCTGTACCGCTACATGGCGCGCTTCTTCGGCGACGACGGCTCGGCCTATCGCGCCTTCGCCCGCCGCAACCCGTATCCGGCCGGCGGCGGCACCGGCCTGGCGCACTCCTTCATGTTCGGCTACGGACCGCAGGGCCAGACCATCGCCGAAGGCCCGCAGGCGCTGCTGGCGCACGAGATGGCCCACACCTGGCCCAAGCTCGACGGCGAAGAGCACGCGCTCACCGCCTGGTACACCGAAGGCACCGCCGAGTTCTACTCGCTGCTGCTGTCGCTGCGCGCCGGCGTCTATGACAAGAACGCCTTCCTGCAGGCGATCAACCATCGCGCCGACGGCTACTACGACAACCCGTTCCGCGCGCTCGACAACAACGCCGCCGGCGAACGCTTCTGGAAGGACGCGCGCGCCCAGCGCGTGCCGTACGGCCGCGGCTTCATGTACCTGGTGAGCGTGGATGCGCAGCTGCGCCAGCATGGCCGGCAGGCGCATTCGGTGGACGACCTGGTGCTGGAAGTGCTCAAGCGCCAGCGCGCCGGCGAAACCATCGGCGTGCCCGAATGGCGCGCGATGGTGGTGCGCGAACTCGGCGCGGGCGCCGGCAGCGAGTTCGACGCGATGGTCGCCGGCAAACTGATCGTGCCGGCCGCCCCGGCGTTCGGCTGCTACCGCGTGGTACCGGCGCCGCACCAGCCGTTCGAACTCGGTTTCGATCGCATGCGCATGGGCGTGGTCAAGAACCTGCTGCCCGATTCCGCCGCCGCCCGTGCCGGCGTGCAGGAAAACGACCGCATCGTCGAATACACACCGCTGGAACGGGCGATGGCCGACGAGCACACCCGCATGCAGCTGAAACTGGAACGCGACGGCAAACCGTTGCAGCTGGAGTACCTGCCGCGCAACGCGCGCGTTGACGCCTGGCGCTTCGCCGTCGATCCGGCGCTGGCCGCCCGCTGCTCGCCCTGACTTCCCTTCCCTGCCGCGCCCTTGCCGATGAAGATGCCACGCCACCTCCCACTGTTCCTGGCCCTCGCCGCATTCCCGGCCCTGGCCGCGACCGATACGCCGTACGCGATCACCATCCACGCGCAGGCGAACGCTGCCGATAGCCGGATCGAGGCGCTGCTGGTGGACGAAACGATCCCGCTGCAGCCCACGCCGGCCGGCAGCGTCCTGCTGGCGATGCCGCACGTGACCAGCAACGTGCCCACCATCGCCGCCAGCGTCGGCGAACTGGCCGCGCGCGACGACCGCGGTCCCGTGCAGCTGCGCTATCGCGACCAGGGCGAAGGCCCGGCCCGGCAGCGCGAATGGTTCGCCGACCGCGCCGTCGCCGGCACCCTGCGTTTTTCCTATCGCGCGACGATGACCGAAGCGCTGGCCGCGCGCGGCGCCGCGCCGCCGATCGAACTGCGCAGCGAGGAAGGCGCCTTCTCCGGCGCCGGCGCCACCTTCCTGCTGCATCCGCCCAGCGGCCGCCACGACATCGCCCTGCAATGGGACCTGTCCGCGCTGGGCGCAGGCGCGCATGCCGTGAGCAGCCTGCAGGACCGCAACGCCCGCGACGTCGACATGGACGCGCTGGACAGCAGCTACTTCATGGCCGGCAAGATCGGCCTGTACCCGCCCGCGCCCGACGCCACCGGCTTCTTCTCCGCCTGGCAGGGCCACACCCCGTTCGACGCGGAAAAACTGCTGGCCTGGACCCGGCAACTGCGCCAGCACTACCAGGCCTTCTTCGCCGTGCCGGCCACGCCGTACGGCGTGTTCCTGCGCCGCAACCGGGTCAACCCCGGCGGCGGCATGGGCATGTACAACTCCTTCGTCGTCACCTACGACGACGACCGCGGCAACGACCCGGAGCAGCTGGAACTCACCCTCGCCCACGAGATGTTCCACACCTTCCAGCCGCGCATGAGCGCGCAGTACGACGGCGAAACCCTGGCCGACGCCTGGTTCAACGAAGGCATGGCCGTGTTCTACCAAGCGCGCCTGCCGTTCCGCTACGGCATGATCGATGCCGACGCGTTCCTGAAGGACCTCAACTACACCGCCGCCCGCTACTACACCAACCTCCTCGGCAACGCCCCGAACAGCGACGTCCCGGCGAAGTTCTGGCAGGACACCCGCATCCGCACCCTCCCCTACGACCGCGGCTTCCTGTACTTCGTCACCGTCGACGACGCCATGCGCAAGGCCAGCAACGGCCGCGAATCCCTGGACGACCTGATGCTGGCGATGCTGCAACGCCAGCAAGGCAACAAACAGCTCGGCATCGCCGACTGGGAAGCGCTGCTGCGCGACAACCTCGGCGAAGACGCGGTCCGCCAACTGCACGCCATGCTCGACGGCGCCGCACCGCTACCGGCCAGCGACGCCTTCGGCCCCTGCTTCGAACGCATCTCGCAACCCATGCGCCGCTACGAACTCGGCTTCGCCCCCGCCGTACTGACCGAATCCCCGCGCATCGTCCGCGACCTGATCCCCGGCTCGGCGGCCGCCAAAGCCGGCGTGCAAAACGGCGACGAAATCACCCGCCCGGTCGGCCAGGACCAGTTGCAGGGGGAACAGGATGGCGTACTCACCTTGCAGCTGCTGCGCGGCGGCAAGCCGTTGACGGTCTCGTACAAGCCGCGCGGGGAAACCGTGGCGACGTGGCAGTGGAAGCGCAAGCAAGGGGGCGCGGAGACGGCTTGTTCGCTGCCAGCCACCGCGCACGCGCAATGATCGATCGTGCGCTGATTGAGCCGGCGGCTGACGCAGTTGCAGCTACCAGAGACCTTCTCAGTCGACGGTATGACTCAGAGTTCTTACTTTTGAGTTAGAGAGCTACTCTAACCTTCCCTCGCGCGACGCACACACCATCTTTTATGGCGTATACCTCAACGTAGTGGTCGCCACTGAAGTCGGTTGTCTCGTACTTTTGCTTGAGTCCGTCCGCGTCCGGCGTGATCTCTCCGCGCAGCATCTTGCGCTCAATGGCGACTGTACCTTGATTCCGGACCTTCCACCAAATCGCGTAAGGCTCAGGAACGTCGCATTCAGATACGTAGAACCTCAAGTGTCGACCGAGAGGAACACGGTCCCTCCTGCGCAACGCTTGTCGAATCTTGTCCTGTACAGCATTCCCGACACGGACCTCCCCCTCTACCTCGATGTGGTAGCCAATATCAACCGGAACGCTGTCCTCGATGAACTGCTCGCGGTCAAAAGAGAGAACGAGAGCCGACCGATCGAAAGCAGCAGTCGTTGCAACCGAAGAGGGAAACTTTCGGCCAAATACTTTTTTCCAATGTGCTACCTTCTTTGATTCTTCAGCCGCATCAATTGCTTCCTGGCAGCGTTTCGCAGCCTTCTTCGCTTTTGGCTGGAACTTGGTCTTGCATTTGACTCGCTGATTGCTTCCTGGAGCCCACCAGTAGTCCTGTTCAGCCAAGCCACCTAGATAGGTGAAAAGGTCAACAAACATTTGGGGATAGTCCTTAAATGTCGCATCTTCGTATGCGCTGTGCTCATCAAAGAATTTGTAACTGAGCGTATCAATAAGGAGCCCACCCATCTTCAGACCAACGTGATTCCGCCACGCGCGCAGCATCTTGCACGCGTTCTTGAGATTCCAATTGGTTTCAGAATTGAGCTTATTTACTGCTTCAATCTCGGGACGAGGCTTCGTTAGCTTCCACGTGCCTGTGTTCGTGTCTCCATGCGTAAAATTTCCATCAGAATCTTCATAGGCAGGCAAAATTTCAACGTGGTAGCTCGAGAAGAACACACCGACGACTTGGCCATCGGCTTTGATCTTCGTTCCATTGTCGTAGCGTTTCCTGAGCGAAGCTTTGACATCATCGAGCATCGTCTTCGGACCATCGCCCCCCAAGCTCTTGTAATGATCAAATTTGGCCTTCGGAATAGAAAAAGCCATGTCCAAGTCGCTTACGCCATCGATGGCGGTCCGACGACCGTAGGAGCCAATCTGAAGGGTGTGTGCGGCGTCCGAATCGGAGCCCCAAAAGTCCTTGTTAAGCCGGGTCGTGATGCTGGCGTATTTCGTCGAAATGTCCGCCGCATTGCCTACAGCGATATTATCTCGGAATTCACTAAAAAGAGAGGCATTGCTCATGCGCAGAACCCCTTACTAATCCAGTATGCGACACCACAGACGACGACAATCAACAAGACAACCCCGGCAATCGTGGCAGACAATGGAACCTTATCCCGCCAGAAGGTAAAAGGGCGATACTCCTCCAACCAGCATCGTTCTGCTTGCCAGAAGAATTTGTAGTGCGCATACCAGTCGCTCAAGAAAATCTGCTTACTAATCCCGATGCTTTGCGACTCATTGAGCAGTTCACGATAGCGCGCCTCAAGATCATCGAAATTAGCCGCATCATCTCGACTCTTTGTCTCATAGAGCAAAGATCGGAGGGTAGTAAAGATGGTCGTCAGACGGCTTCCAACCCTGGAGTATTCCAGCCTGCCATCTTGGTATGAATTAAAGTAAAAGACCGCGTAGGCAACAATCAGTAAGAACGCAGCTAGGATGCTGTTGTTGAGCTGCGGAACGACAAGTGCTAGAACGCCGAACGCGAAGCTAAGGATGCTGATCCAGCCAGGAGCTTTCTCGACGATGTCATAGGTCGCTAGGTGCTTCTTCGCTGCGTAACCGATGTTGTAGCCGCTCTCAGCAATGTCTTTGAGCAACAGGTTCTTGTTCACTCGCTTCCCCTGTGATTAACGGATAAGCCCCACTCCCACCTGGGGGCATTCTCATAGATGTCAAGGTAAGCGGTCACAGTCTCATGCAATGAGACGCAGAGCCAAGGCAGCAAAAAGGCCGCCTTTTTAAAGGCGGCCTTACTGTTGCATCCTGGTGCCGGAAATAGGAATCGAACCTACGACCTACGCATTACGAATGCGCCGCTCTACCAACTGAGCTATTCCGGCTGAACCGCAAATTCTAGGGGGCCGCGGGCGTCCGGTCAATTGACCAGGCGCAGGCGCAGTTCCTTGGGCAGGGCGAACACCATCGACTCCGGTTCGCCAGCCAGTTCGCCGACGCCGTCGGCGCCCAGTTCGCGCAGCCGCGCGATGACCCCGTCCACCAGCACCTGCGGCGCCGAGGCGCCGGCGGTCAGGCCGATGCGGCGCTTGCCGACGATCCAGGCCGGGTCGATCTCCTCGGCGCCGTCGATCAGGTAGGACTCCACCCCGTCGCGTCGCGCCAGCTCGCTGAGCCGGTTGGAATTGGAGCTGTTCGGCGAGCCGACCACCAGCACCAGGTCGCACTGCCGGGCCAGGTCGCGCACTGCGTCCTGGCGGTTCTGCGTGGCGTAGCAGATGTCGTCGTTCTTCGGCCCCTGCATCGCCGGGTAGCGCGCGCGCAGCGCGTCGATGATGCCGCGGGTGTCGTCCACCGACAGCGTGGTCTGGGTGGTGTAGGCCAGGTTCTCCGGCTGCTGGATGTCCAGCGTGGCGACCTGTTCGATGTCCTCGACCAGATAGATGCGCCCGGCGCCGCGTTCGCGGTTCCACTGGCCCATCGTGCCCTCCACTTCCGGGTGGCCGGCATGGCCGATCAGCACCACATCGCGGCCGGCGCGGCAGTGCCGGGCCACTTCGAAATGGACCTTGGTGACCAGCGGGCAGGTCGCGTCGAACACCTTCAGCCCGCGCCGCTCGGCCTCCTGGCGCACCGCCTGGGACACGCCGTGGGCGCTGAAGATGACCGTGTTGCCGTCGGGCACCTCGTCCAGTTCCTCGACGAAGATCGCGCCGCGCTGCTTCAGGTCGTCGACCACGAAGCGGTTGTGCACCACCTCGTGGCGCACGTAGATCGGCGCGCCGAGGGTCTCGATCGCGCGCTTGACGATCTCGATCGCGCGGTCGACACCGGCGCAGAAACCACGGGGATTGGCGAGCAGGACGTCCATGGCCCGATTATCCCGCTTTTCGCTTCGACTTGCCGTCGAACACGCCGAACAGGGCGATGCCCACGGCGCCGGCGACGATCGCCGAGTCGGCGATGTTGAACGAGGGCCAGTAGTGCTCGCCCACGTACCACTGGATGAAATCGACCACGTGGCCGTGCATCAGCCGGTCGATCACGTTGCCGATCGCGCCGCCGATGACCAGGGCGTACGGCATCGCGCTGCGCCAGTCGCGGCGCGGCGTGCGCGCCAGCCACCAGGCCAGCAGGCCGCTGATGCCCACCGCCAGCGCGGTGAAGAACCACAGCTGCCAGCCGCCGGCCTGGCTCAGGAAACTGAATGCGGCGCCGGTGTTGTAGGTGCGGTACCAGTTCCAGAAGCCGGGGATCACCGGCACCGCGGTGAACTCGGGCAGGCTGGACAGCACCCAGGCCTTGCTCCACTGGTCCAGGCCGATCACCAGCGCGGACAGCAGCAGCCAGATCAGGGCGGAGGGTTTGGGTCGTACGGTCATGCGTGGGGTCCGCCTTGGGCGAAGAAAGGTTGGGTAGGACAGCGACGTGCGCGGCGCGGCGGCGACGCCGGACGCGCCGCCGCCGCGCAGGGGCGGATCAGAACCAGCTGCGCTCCTCGCCCGGCCCGGCGATGTTGCTGACGCAGCGGCCGCACAGTTCCGGGTGCGCCGGATCCACGCCGATGTCGGCGCGGTGGTGCCAGCAGCGCACGCACTTCTGCTTGGTGGTGGCCTGCGCGCTGACGAAGATCTCGTCGGTGCTGGCCTCGCGCACCACCACGTCGCCGCTGATGAACAGGAAGCGCAGTTCCTCCTGCAGCGGCTGCAGCCTGGCGGCGGTCGCGGCATCGGCGGCGACGGTGATCTCCGCCTCCAGCGCGGCGCCGATCACGCCGTTGCCGCGCATCGGCTCCAGCACCTTGGCCACCTGCTCGCGCAGCGCCAGCAACTGGTCGAAATCGGCCGCGCTCAGCGCCGCGTCCTCGGGCAGCGGCGCCAGGCCTTCGTACCAGGTCGCGAACAGCACATTGCCGACGTGCGCGCCGGGCAGGTAGCCCCACAGTTCGTCGGCGGTGAAGCTCAGGATCGGCGCGATCCAGCGCACGAACGCTTCGGCGACATGGAACATCGCGCTCTGCGCCGAACGCCGACCGCGCGAGTCCTCGGCCATCGTGTACAGGCGGTCCTTGGTCACGTCCAGGTACAGCGACCCCAGGTCCACGCTGCAGAAGTTCAGCAGCGCCTGCACGATCGCGGCGAAGTCGTAGCGCTCGTAGGCGGCCTTGATCTGCTCCTGCAGCTCGTAGGCGCGATGCACGATCCAGCGGTCCAGCGCCACCATCTCCGCCAGCGGCAGCAGGTGCGTGCCCGGCGCGAAGCCGTGCAGGTTGCCGAGCAGGAAACGCGCGGTGTTGCGCAGGCGCCGGTAGGCGTCGGCGTTGCGCTTGAGGATCTCCTGCGACAGCGACATCTCGTTGCTGTAGTCGGCCGCGGCGATCCACAGGCGCAGGATGTCCGCGCCCAGCGTCTTCATGATGTCCTGCGGCTCGATGCCGTTGCCCAGCGACTTGGACATCTTGCGGCCGTGCTCGTCCACGGTGAAGCCGTGGGTCAGGCACTGCCGGTACGGCGCGGCGTGGTCCAGCGCCACACCGGTCAGCAGCGAGGACTGGAACCAGCCGCGGTGCTGGTCCGAACCTTCCAGGTACAGGTCGGCCGGCTTGGGAATGCCGCGCTCGGCCAGCACCGCCTCGTGGGTGATGCCCGAGTCGAACCAGACGTCGAGGATGTCGGTGATCTTGTCGTAGTCGGCGGCCTCTTCGCCGAGCAGTTCGGCGGCGTCGAGCGTGTACCACACGTCCACCCCGCCCTCCTCGACCAGGTCGGCGACCTGGCGCATCAGCTCGGTGCTGCGCGGATGCGGCTCGCCGGTCTCGCGGTGCACGAACAGCGCGATCGGCACGCCCCAGGTGCGCTGCCGGGAGATGGTCCAGTCCGGGCGCCCGGCGACCATGCCGGCGATGCGCGCCTGGCCCCAGGACGGATACCAGTGCACGCCCTCGATCGCCTTCAGCGCGTCGGCGCGCAGGTTGGCCTGCTCCATCGAGATGAACCACTGCGGGGTGGCGCGGAACGCGATCGGGGTCTTGTGCCGCCAGCAGTGCGGGTAGCTGTGGGTCATCGTCGCGTGCGCCAGCAGCGCGCCGCGCGCGGCCAGCACCTCGGCGATGGTGTCGTTGGCCTTCCAGATGTGCAGCCCGGCCAGCGCCACGCCGTCGGCCGGCGGGGTCGACGGCAGGTACACGCCGCGGCCGTCGATCGGGTTGATCTGCGCGGCGGTGTAGCGATCGATCAGGCCGTACTGCTTGGCCGCCACGTAGTCTTCCTGGCCGTGGCCGGGCGCGGTGTGCACCGCGCCGGTGCCGTCCTCGTCGGAGACGTGGCTGCCCAGGATCAGCGGGATGTCGCGCTCGTCATAGAACGGATGCGCCAGCAGCTGGTTCTCCAGCGCCGCACCGGCGACGCGGCCGTGCACCACCACCTCGGTCACGCCGTAGCGCTGCAGCGCGCGCTCGGCCAGCGCATCGGCCAGCACCAGCCAGCGGCGGCGGCCATCGTGCGCCGGGCCTTCGACCAGGGCGTAGCTCAGGTCCGGCCCCAGCGACACCGCCAGCGACGCCGGCAGCGTCCACGGCGTGGTGGTCCAGATCGGCACCGCGACCTCGACATCCTCCGGCAGCTCCACCCCGAACGCGGCAGCCAGCGCCGCGCCGTCGCGCGCGGTGTAGGCCACGTCCACGGTCGGCGACTGTTTGTCGGCGTACTCGATCTCCGCCTCGGCCAGCGCCGAGCCGCAATCGAAGCACCAGTGCACCGGCTTCACGCCGCGGGTCAGGTGGCCGTTGTCGACGATCCGCGCCAGCGCGCGGATCTCGTTGGCCTCGAAATGGAAGTCGAGCGTGCGGTACGGGTTATCCCAGTCGCCGATCACGCCCAGGCGCTTGAAATCGCGGCGCTGGATGTCGATCTGCTCGTTGGCGTACTCGCGGCACTTCTGCCGGAACTGCGCCGCATCCAGCTTGACCCCGACCTTGCCGAACTTCTTCTCGATCGCGATCTCGATCGGCAGGCCATGGCAGTCCCAGCCCGGGATGTACGGCGCATCGAAGCCGGCCAGGTACTTGGACTTGACGATGATGTCCTTGAGGATCTTGTTGACCGCATGGCCGAGGTGGATCGCACCGTTGGCGTACGGCGGGCCGTCGTGCAGCACGAACAGCGGCCGGCCCTGGGCATTGTCGCGCAGCTGCGCGTACAGCCCCTCGCTCTCCCAGCGGGCCAGCGTGTCCGGCTCGCGCTTGGGCAGATCGCCGCGCATCGGGAAGTCCGTCGCCGGCAGGTGGAGGGTGGCTTTGTAGTCCTGGGTCACGGGGATTTACCGGTCGGTGGTCTTCATGGGGGAGTCCGCGCGGGAAGGCGCGGGCTGGTGCGCGCGACTGGCGCCATCGGCGTCCGCGCGCGGCGGTGGGGAGTCCTGCGCGGACGCGAGCAGGCGGCGGGCCAGTGCGGCGTCGCGGTGCATCTGTTCGGTCAGCGCCGCCAGATCGGAGAACTTTTCCTCGTCGCGCAACTTGGCGACGAATTCCACGGCGATGTGGCGCCCGTACAGGTCGCCCTGGAAATCGAACAGATGCGCTTCCAGCAGCGGCTCCACGCCCTGCACCGTTGGCCGCGTGCCGAAGCTGGACACCGACGGCCACGGCTGCTCGGTCACGCCGTGCACCCAGGTGGCATAGATGCCCGACAGCGCCGGGGTGCGGTTGAAGCGCAGGTTCGCGGTGGGATAGCCGAGGGTGCGCCCGAGCTGTTTGCCGCGCACCACGCGGCCGTCGATCGCGTACGGGCGGCCGAGCAGTTCGGCGGCGTGGGCGAATTCGCCGGCCACCAGCAGTTCGCGGATACGGGTGCTGGAAATGCGTTCTTCGCGCAGGTGCACCGGCTCGATCTCGCCGGCGGAAAAGCCCAGTTGCGCGCCCATCTCGCGCAGCAGCGCGATGTCGCCGCCGCGCTTGTGGCCGAAGCGGAACGCCGGCCCGATCCACACCTCGCGCGCCTGCAGCCGCTCGACCAGGGTGCGCTGCACGAACTCCTGCGCGCTCATCGACGACAGGCGCAGGTCGAAACGCAGCAGGCCCACGCTGTCCACGCCGAGCGCGTGCAGGCCTTCGATCTTGGCCCGCGCCAGGGTCAGCCGCGGCGGCGGCGCGGCCGGCGCGAAGAACTCGCGCGGCAGCGGCTCGAAGCTCAACGCCACCGCCGGCACGCCCAGCGCGCGGGCACGCGCCAGCGCATGGCGCACCAGCGCACGGTGGCCCAGATGCAGGCCATCGAAGGCGCCGATGCAGACCACGCTTCCCTGCGGGAACAAAGTCCCGCCCTCGACGTCTCTAAACAGCCTGCTCATTCCTCGGTCCGAAGCGCCGGCGCTGGAGTGCGCCGGCCGATGATGGGTAACTCGTGAGTATAGCCGGGACCGGGGACCGGGGACCGGGGACCGGGAGAAGCCTATCGCTGCAACACTACGAGCAGGCCAGTAACCGGCTACACCCTCAGCGCCCACGATCCCTCAACTTCAGCGCGAACCACACCGGGTCCCCGGTCCCCGGTCCCCGGTCCCGGCTCTAATGCTCCCGCAAATCCCGCGGCCGGAACCCCAGCGCCAGCAGCGCCAGCAGATACACCGCGCCGCCGCCGCCGACCAGCGCCAGCAGGCTGCCGATGCGGTGCCACTTGTCCATCGTGGTGAAGCCCGGCAGCCAGTGCAGGCCCAGCGCCAGCACCGCGGCCATTGCCGTGCAGGCCAGGCCCAGCCGCAGCAGGTAGCCGGCCCAGCCCGGCCGCGGCCGGTACACCTCGGCGCGGCGCAGCCAGCGCCACAGCAGCGACAGGTTGATGTAGCTGGCCACCGCGCTGGCCAGGCCCAGCGCCAGGTGCAGGCCCGGCACTGCCTCCAATGCCGCGCGCACGCCCTGCGCGCGCAGCTCGGCCGGCACCCACAGCTGGTACAGGATCGCCAGGAACAGCAGGTTCAGCACCATGTTGGCGACCAGCGCGACCACGCCGGCGCGCACCGGGGTGCGCGTGTCCTGGCGCGAATAGAACGCCGGCAGCAGCACCTTCAGCAGCGCGAACGCGGGCAGGCCGAAACTCAGCCCGAACACCGACATCGCCGCCATGCGCGTGTCTAACGCGGTGAACTTGCCGTACTGGAACAGCGTGGCCACCAGCGGCTGGCTCAGCAGCATCAGCCCCAGCATCGCCGGCACCGCGATCAGCAGCGTGGTGCGCAGGCCCCAGTCCAGCGCATTGGAGAAGCCAGCATGGTCGGTCTTGACGTGGTGCCGCGACAGCGCCGGCAGGATCACCGTGCCCAGCGCCACGCCGAACACGCCCAGCGGCAGCTCCAGGAAGCGATCTGCCTGCGACAGCCAGCTCTGCGAGCCGGCGAACAGGAACGAGGCGATCACCGTGTCCAGCAGCAGGTTGATCTGCGCGATCGACGAACCGAACAGGGTCGGCACCATCAGCGTCAGCACCCGGCGCACGTCCGGGTGGCGCCAGCCCCAGCGCGGCAGGGTCAGCAGGTCGATGCCGCGCAGCGCCGGCAGCTGGAACAGCAGCTGCAGCAGGCCGGCGACCAGCACCGCCCAGCCCATCGCCAGGATCGGCACCTCCAGCTTCGGCGCCAGCCACAGCGCGCCGGCGATCATGCACAGGTTGAGGATCACCGGGGTCAGCGCCGGCAGGCCGAAGCGGTTGAAACTGTTCAGCGCACCGCCGGCCAGCGCGGTCAGCGACACGAACAGCAGGAACGGGAAGGTCAGCCGCAGCAGATCCACGATCAGCCCGAACTTGGCCGGGTCGTCGCTGGCGCCGGGATTGAACACCAGCGCCACCTGCGGGGTGAAGATCAGCCCCAGCGCGGTGACCAGCAGCAGGATCCCGCCCAGGGTGCCGGACACCCGCGACATCAGCGCGCGCAGGTCGGCATGCGGCCGGGTTTCCTTGACCTCGGTGAACACCGGCACGAACGCGGTGGCGAACGAGCCTTCGGCGAACAGCCGGCGCAGGAAGTTGGGAATGCGGAACGCGACCCAGAAAGCGTCGGTGGTCGCGTTGGCGCCGAACGAAATGGTGATAGCCTGATCGCGTACCAGCCCCAGCACGCGCGAGACCATGGTCATGCTGCTGAACGAGAGTAGCCCGCGGAGCATGCGCGGCGTGCTCATGCAGCGACCCTCTTGACAATTGGCTTGACGCAGTTGTTTAGAACCTTCATACTCTCCCGCTTGTTTTTATCCACCACACAGCTTTCCAGGAAACCACCACCGTGGCCAATATCAAGTCCGCCAAGAAGCGCGCCAAGCAGACCGTCGTGCGCAACGCGCGCAACACGGCTCAGCGTTCGATGCTGCGCACCGCCGTCAAGAAGGTCATCAAGGCCCTGGACGCCAACGACGCCGCCGGCGCCGAAGCCGCTTTCGCCGTTGCCCAGCCGATCCTCGACCGTTTCAGCTCGCGCGGTCTGATCCACAAGAACAAGGCTGCGCGCCACAAGAGCCGCCTGACCGCCCGCATCAAGGCGATCAAGACCGCCGCCTAACCGGCTGCGGTTGTTGCCGGAGGCGCCAACGCTTCCGGCACTACGAAAAAGCCCGGCCTCGGCCGGGTTTTTCGTGTGCGTGCGATCCGCTGCGGACCGCTGCGCGCCGGACCGGCCGCTGCGCTCAGAGCGCATCGGCATCGGGCGCATTGGCGGCCGCTTCCAGCGCATCCTCGCGCTGGCGATCGAAGAACGCCATCACGTCCTTCATGATCGGCCAGGTGCCGTCGCGGCCCAGTGCCGACACCAGGTACCACGGCTGGGTCCAGCCCAGCTCGGCGACCACCTGCTCGGCCAGCGTGCGCGCCTCGTCCTCGAACATCAGGTCGGCCTTGTTCAGCACCAGCCAGCGCGGCTTGGCCAGCAGCTCGGGATCGTGCTTCTCCAGCTCGCGCTCGATCGCGCGCACCTGCTCGATCGGCGCCACGCCATCCACGCCGCCTTCCATCGGCGCCAGATCCACCAGGTGCAGCAGCAGACGCGTGCGCTGCAGGTGGCGCAGGAACTGCGCACCCAGGCCGGCGCCGTCGGCCGCGCCCTCGATCAGGCCCGGGATGTCGGCGATCACGAAGCTGCGGTAGGCCTCGACGCTGACCACGCCCAGGTTCGGATACAGCGTGGTGAACGGATAGTCGGCGACCTTCGGCGTGGCCGCGGACACCGCACGGATGAAGGTGCTCTTGCCGGCGTTGGGGAAACCCAGCAGGCCGACGTCGGCGAGCAGCTTCAGCTCCAGCTTCAGCGTGCGCTCCTCGCCCTCCTCGCCCGGGGTCGCCTTGCGCGGCGCGCGCGTCACCGAGCTCTTGAAATGCATGTTGCCCAGGCCACCCTTGCCGCCCTGCGCGACCAGCAGCTTGTCGCCATGCGCGACCAGGTCGCCGATGGTCTCGTCGGTGTCGACGTTGATGACCACGGTGCCGACCGGCACGGTGATGACCAGGTCTTCGCCGGCCTTGCCGTACATCTGCCGGCCCATGCCGTTCTCGCCGCGCTGCGCGCGGAACGAACGCTGGTGGCGGAAATCGACCAGGGTGTTGAGGTTCTCGTCGGCGACCAGCCACACGCTGCCGCCGTTGCCGCCATCGCCGCCGTCCGGCCCACCGAGCGGGATGAACTTCTCGCGGCGGAAGCCGATGCAGCCGTTGCCGCCATTGCCGGCACCGACCTGGATTTCTGCTTCGTCTACCAACTTCATGATTTGAGATTCGCGATTCGGGATTCGGGATTGGAAAAACACCGGCCACCGCAGTTTAGCGGCCCCGATAGACCGAGGTGACGGCAAGGACTTGAAGCGATCCGCCGTTGCGAATCCCCAATCCCCAATCCCGCCATCCCGGCCCTCCAACGAAAAACCCCGCCGAAGCGGGGCTCTCGTCAGCAAGCCTGCGCCATCGGCACAGGCCCTGGAGGCGAAACGCTTACGCCTCGACGGCGGCCGCTTCGGCAACCACGCTCACGGTGCGACGCTTCTTGGCGCCCTTCACCGAGAACTCGACCTTGCCGTCGACCAGCGCGAACAAGGTGTGGTCACGGCCCAGGCCGACGCCCGAACCCGGGTGGAACTGGGTGCCGCGCTGACGCACGATGATGTTGCCGGCCTCGATCGCCTGGCCGCCGAACATCTTCACGCCCAGGTATTTCGGGTTGGAGTCGCGGCCGTTGCGCGAGGAACCTACGCCTTTTTTGTGTGCCATGACTGCTGCTCCTTACTTCTTGTCGCCACCGGCAATGCCGGTGATCTCGATTTCGGTGTAATGCTGACGATGTCCCTGACGCTTCATGTGGTGCTTGCGGCGACGGAACTTGATGATGCGCACCTTGTCGGCGCGGCCATGGGCCACGACCTTCGCGGTGACGGTGGCGCCCTTCAGCGCGTCACCGAGCTTGATGCCGTCGCTGTCGCCCAGCATCAGGATGTTGTCGAACTTGATCTCGTTGCCGGCTTCGACTTCGAGCTTTTCCACGCGGAGCGTTTCGCCCTGCGCGACGCGGTATTGCTTACCGCCGGTTACCAGTACTGCGTACATGACCAGACTTCCTCTGTAGTTATTGTGGTCGCCCCTGCCGTGCCTCTTCGGGCAGACAGGAGCGGAATTGTAATGGCTTCAGCGGGTTAGGGTCAAGTCCCCAGCCCGGCGCGGCTGCGGCCCCGGCGCCGCGCCGCGATTGGCTGAACCGGCCAGCCGCGTGCCCGCCCGGATCCTGGCAAATCCGGCAATTGCCCCCACCTGACAAGCTGGGTACGCTGATCGATTGCCGTCCCCTCTCCGCCCCCACGCTGGCCCTGGGCTGTCGCCCGGCCGGCACAACACGGACTCCTCATGGCGATGGATTTCATCCGCATCCGCGGCGCGCGGACGCACAACCTCAAGAACCTCGACCTCGACCTGCCGCGCGACAAGCTGATCGTGATCACCGGCCTGTCCGGCTCGGGCAAGTCGTCGCTGGCGTTCGACACCATCTACGCCGAAGGCCAGCGCCGCTACGTGGAGTCGCTTTCGGCGTACGCGCGGCAGTTCCTCAGCGTGATGGAAAAGCCCGACATCGACCACATCGAAGGCCTGTCGCCGGCGATCGCGATCGAGCAGAAGTCGACCTCGCACAACCCGCGCTCCACGGTCGGTACCATCACCGAGATCTACGACTACCTGCGCCTGCTGTACGCGCGCGTCGGCCAGCCGCGCTGCCCGGAACACGGCTATCCGCTGGAAGCGCAGACGGTCAGCCAGATGGTCGACCACATCCTGACCCTGGACCCGGAGCAGCGCTACATGCTGCTGGCGCCGGTGATCCGCGAGCGCAAGGGCGAGCACGCGCAGGTGTTCGAGCAACTGCGCGCGCAGGGCTTCGTGCGCGTGCGCGTGGACGGCGAGCTGTACGAGATCGACGCGGTGCCGGCGCTGGCGCTGCGCCAGAAGCACACCATCGAGGCGGTGATCGACCGCTTCCGCCCGCGCGAGGACATCAAGCAGCGCCTGGCCGAGAGCTTCGAGACCGCGCTGAAGCTGGCCGACGGCATGGTCTCGGTGCAGTCGCTGGACGACACCGCGGCCGCGCCGCACCTGTTCTCGTCCAAGTACAGCTGCCCGGTCTGCGACTACTCGCTGCCGGAGCTGGAGCCGCGGCTGTTCTCGTTCAACGCGCCGATGGGCGCCTGCCCGAGCTGCGACGGCCTGGGCGTGGCCGAGTTCTTCGATCCCGAGCGCGTGGTGGTGCATCCGGAGCTGTCGCTGTCGGCCGGCGCGGTGCGCGGCTGGGACCGGCGCAACGCCTACTACTTCCAGCTGATCGCCTCGCTGGCCAAGCACTACAAGTTCGACGTGGACGCGCCGTGGCAGTCGCTGCCGGCGAGCGTGCGCCAGGCGGTGCTGTACGGCAGCGGCGACGAGACCATCACCTTCACCTACTTCACCGACGCCGGCGGCCGCACCCAGCGCAAGCACCGCTTCGAGGGCATCATCCCCAACCTGGAGCGCCGCTACCGCGAGACCGAATCGCCGGCGGTGCGCGAGGAACTGGCCAAGTACATCAGCCAGCGGCCGTGCCCGGAGTGCAAGGGCGCGCGCCTGAACAAGGCCGCGCGCAACGTGTTCGTCGCCGATCGCCCGCTGCCGGACCTGGTGGTGCTGCCGATCGACGATGCGCTGCGCTTCTTCCGCCAGCTCGACCTGCCCGGTTGGCGCGGCGAGATCGCCACCAAGATCGTCAAGGAGATCGCCGAGCGGCTCGGCTTCCTGGTCGACGTCGGCCTGGATTACCTGACCCTGGAACGCAAGGCCGACACCCTGTCCGGCGGCGAGGCGCAGCGCATCCGCCTGGCCAGCCAGATCGGCGCCGGCCTGGTCGGAGTGATGTACGTGCTCGACGAACCGTCGATCGGCCTGCACCAGCGCGACAACGAGCGCCTGCTCGGCACGCTCACGCGGCTGCGCGACCTGGGCAACACGGTGATCGTGGTCGAGCACGACGAGGACGCGATCCGCCTGGCCGACTATGTGCTGGACATCGGCCCCGGCGCCGGCGTGCACGGCGGCGAGATCGTCGGCCAGGGCACGATCGAGGACCTGCTGAAGGCGCCGCGCTCGCTGACCGGCCAGTACCTGTCGGGCAAGCGCCGCATCGAGATCCCGGCCAAGCGGCACAAGGCCAACCCGAAGATGACCCTGCACCTGCGCGGGGCCACCGGCAACAACCTCAAGAACGTGGACCTGGACATCCCGGCCGGGCTGCTGACCTGCGTCACCGGCGTATCCGGCTCGGGCAAGTCGACGCTGATCAACGACACCCTGTTCACCCTGGCCGCCAACGAGATCAACGGCGCCTCGCATGCGGTGGCGCCGTACCGCGAGATCGAGCACCTGGATCTGTTCGACAAGGTGGTGGACATCGACCAGTCGCCGATCGGCCGCACCCCGCGCTCCAATCCGGCCACCTACACCGGCCTGTTCACGCCGCTGCGCGAGCTGTTCGCGCAGGTGCCCGAATCGCGCGCGCGCGGCTATTCGCCGGGCCGTTTCAGCTTCAACGTGCGCGGCGGCCGCTGCGAGGCGTGCCAGGGCGACGGCCTGATCAAGGTCGAGATGCATTTCCTGCCCGACGTGTACGTGCCCTGCGACGTGTGCCACGGCAAGCGCTACAACCGCGAGACGCTGGAGATTCTGTACAAGGGCTTCAACATCAACGACGTGCTGCAGATGACCGTCGAGGATGCGCTGCGCCTGTTCGAGCCGGTGCCGACCATCGCGCGCAAGCTGGAGACGCTGGTCGACGTCGGCCTGAGCTACATCAAGCTCGGGCAGAGCGCGACCACGCTGTCCGGCGGCGAGGCGCAGCGGGTGAAGCTGTCCAAGGAACTGTCGCGCCGCGATACCGGC
Source organism: Xanthomonas sp. CFBP 8443 (assembly GCF_025666195.1). Taxonomy (NCBI): domain Bacteria; kingdom Pseudomonadati; phylum Pseudomonadota; class Gammaproteobacteria; order Lysobacterales; family Lysobacteraceae; genus Xanthomonas; species Xanthomonas sp. CFBP 8443. The sequence goes on along the minus strand of NZ_CP102592.1, from coordinate 1,579,400 downwards.
CGCACCCTGTACATCCTCGACGAGCCGACCACCGGCCTGCACTTCCACGACATCGAAGCGCTGCTGGGCGTGCTGCACAAGCTGCGCGACGAGGGCAACACCGTGGTCGTGATCGAGCACAATCTGGACGTGATCAAGACCGCGGACTGGGTGGTGGACCTGGGTCCGGAAGGCGGCCATCGCGGCGGCACCATCCTGGCCACCGGCACGCCGGAGGAGATCGCCGCGCATCCGGATTCCTACACTGGCCAGTTCCTGGCCAAGCTGCTGCCCGTCGGCACCGTGGCCAAGCCGACCAAGCCGGCGGCGATGGCCAACAAGCCAGACGCGCTGCCGCCGCGCAAGAGCAAAGCCGAAAAGGCCGCCGCCAAGAAGGCGGCCAAGAAGACCACGACCAAGAAGGCCGCACGATGAGCACAACCCCCGCCGATTCCGCTTCCCCCTCGCACAAGCCGCTGGCGCGCGTGCCGATCAGCGTGCGCTGGCGCGACATGGACAGCATGGGCCACGTCAACAACGCCAAGTACATCTCCTACCTGGAGGAGGCGCGCGTGCGCTGGCTGCTGAACGTGGAGGGCTTCTCGATGCGCAACCGCATCGCCCCGGTAGTGGCCGCGACCAACGTCAACTACCGGCGCCCGATCGTGTGGCCGAACGACGTCGTGGTCGAGCTGTTCGTCGAACGCATGGGCAGCAGCAGCATCACCGTCGGCCACCGCATCGTCGACCAGAAGGACGACAGCGTGCTGCACTCCGACGGCAACGTGGTGGTGGTGTGGATCGACACCCAGACCGGCAAGAGCGCGCCGCTACCGGACGAGATCCGCGCAGCCTGCGGCTGATTGAAAAGCCGGGATTGGGGATGACCAGCCGTTCGGCTGTGGAAAGCAGGAATTCGGGATTGGCCAACCCAGTCCCACGCAAGGTCGCTTTTGCGAATCCCAAATCCCCAATCCCGAATCCCAGCCCTTGTAGGAGCGACTTCAGTCGCGACGCGCAGAACCCACAGGCTGCAGGCAATGCGGCCCGGGCGCCAACACGGCCAGAGACGCCAGCCCGATGGTCAGCCGCCGTACGCCTGCGGATGGTTTGAGCTTCGTGGCTCTATGATAGCCATCCCGCACCGCGCCTCCGGACGTTCCGCATGACCTCGCTGATCCAGGTTCTCGATCACGGCCCCATCCGCCAGCTGCGCCTGGCGCGCGCGCCGGTCAACGCGCTGGACACCGCCCTGTGCACCGAACTGGCCGCGGCGATCGCGCAGGCGCAGGCCGACGCGGTGCACGCGCTGGTGCTGTCCGGCAGCGAGCGCATCTTCTCCGCCGGCATGGACGTGCCGCACCTGCTCGGGCACGGCAACGACCGCGCCAAGCTGCTCGACAGCTGGCAGCAGTTCTTCGGCGCGGCGCGCGCGCTGGCCGACAGCGCCATCCCGGTGGTGGCGGCGCTGACCGGCCATGCGCCGGCCGGCGGCTGCGTGCTGGCGCTGTGCTGCGATTACCGGGTGATGGCGCGCAGCCCGGAGCCGGCGCACCCGGTCAGCATCGGCCTCAACGAGACCCAGGTCGGCCTGGTCGCGCCGGAAGGGATCCAGCGCCTGCTGCGGCGCGTGGTCGGCGCGCACCGCGCCGAGCGGCTGCTGGTCGGCGGCGAACTGGTCAGCGCCGAACGCGCGCTGGAGATCGGCCTGGTCGACGAACTGGCCGACGCGGAACTGGTGGTCGCGCGCGCGGTGGCGTGGCTGCAGGATCTGCTGCAGCGGCCGCGGCAGCCGATGCTGCAGACCCGTGCGATCGCCCGCGCCGACCTGCGTGCGGCGCTGGCCGACGAGCACATCCAGCTCGAGCGCTTCGTCGATGGCTGGCAGGCACCGGACACCCAGGCCGCGCTGCACGCGCTGGTGGCACGGCTGGGCAAACGCTGAGCGGCGCAGGCACACAGGCCGGCGCAGGCGGCCCGGTATAATCGTGGACACCCCTCGCCCAGGCCCCGCCTCTTGTCCGCCAAGCCGCCCGCCCCCGTCGTGTCCGAACTGATCGAACTGCTGTCGCTGGAACGGCTGGAGGACAACCTGTTCCGCGGCCAGAGCCGCGACATCGGCACCAAGTACGTGTTCGGCGGGCAGGTGCTGGGCCAGGCGCTGTCGGCGGCGCAGGCGACGGTGGACAACGGGCGTCGCGTGCATTCGCTGCACGCCTATTTCCTGCGCGCCGGCGACATCGACCATCCCATCGTCTACGACGTGGACCGCACCCGCGACGGCGGCAGTTTCTCGGTGCGCCGGGTCACCGCGGTCCAGCACGGCAAGGTGATCTTCTTCTGCGCCGCCTCGTTCCAGGAGCAGGAAGACGGCGCCACCCACCAGCTGAAGATGCCGGAAGTGCCGCAGCCGGAAGACATCGAGCCGACCCCGGCCGCGCGTCCGGAGGTGCTGGCGACGCTGCCGACCAAGGTGCAGCGCTGGCTCTCGCGCGGCGGCCCGTTCGAGTTCCGCCACGTGTATCCGCGCGACGAACTGAGCCCGCCCAAGCGCCCGCCGTTCCAGCAGATGTGGTTGCGCCTCAGCGAGCCGGTCGGCGACGCGCCGGAACTGCACCAGGCGCTGCTCGCCTACGCCTCGGATTTCCACCTGCTCGGCACCGCGACCTTTCCGCACGGCATCAGCTACTACACGCCGAACGTGCAGATGGCTTCGCTCGACCACGCGCTGTGGTTCCATCGCCCGTTCCGCGCCGACGACTGGCTGCTGTATTCGCTGGACAGCCCCAGCGCGCAGGGTTCGCGCGGCCTGGCGCGCGGCCAGTTCTTCACCCGCGACGGGGTGCTGGTCGCCAGCACCGCGCAGGAAGGCCTGATCCGCGTGGTGCCCGAGGCCGGCGCCGCGGCGCAGGTCCCGGCCAAGCACTGAGACGACGACGATGCGGCAGATCTTCAGCAGTCAGCGCGTGGAAACCGCCGAAGGCGTGGCCAAGCTGCTGCGCGAGCACGGCATCGAGGTACGGCTCAGCAACGGCCGCTCCTACCGCAGCCGGCGCAGCGGCCAGTTCAGCTACATCGAGCCGATGGCGACGCAGGTGCAACCCACGGTGTGGGTGGTGCACGCCGACGACCAGCCGCGCGCGCGCGCCTTGCTGCGCGAGTCAGGCCTGATCGACAGCACCCGCCAGGACCCGGCGCAGACGCTGCCGTACCTGAGCGAATTCCGCTCGCAGGCGGTGCCGGACACCGGCAAGCGCTGGGCGTGGCGCATCCGCGTCGCGCTGCTGCTGGCGATCGGCGCGGTGGCGCTGGTGACGGTGTTGCGCCATCGCGGCAACCAGGCTGCGGTGCCGGCAGCGGCGCCGGTCGCAGCGCCGGCCAACGCGGCGGCGCCGCAGCCCGCGCCGAGCGCCGACGACGACGAAGTGCGGGTGCGGGTGCAACCGGCGCAGCGCGGGAACTGAGTCGCCATCGGCAAGGGCATCGCGTTTCTTGCAGGGTTTGGGGTGGCCGCTGACGATCGACGGCCGCCGAAGCCGGCGATTTCGCCACCGCGCCTGTGGCGGTTGAAGCCGCTCGCGATCGACTGACTGGCGGCACTGCTGGCTGCACTTTAGGAAGGGCTTCAGCCCCGACAGGCTGCCGAAGTTCGCCACTGGGCCAATGGGCCTGTCGCGATTGAAACCGCCTGCGATTGGCTGGCTGGATGCACTGTAGGAGGGGCTTCAGCCCCGACAGACCGCCGAAGTTCGTCACTTCGCCAATGTACCTGTCGCGGTTGATGGTCCGAGGCCACCCGGAACCGCTCCTACAGGAGCATGGCGATTGAACCGGTGTGCTGCGGTAGCGCTGCGTGGACAAACAAAAACGCCCCTGCGCATCGCTGCGCAGGGGCGGGTGTCGATCGGCGCCTTGTTGCTTGTTACGGAGTGGACGCTCAGTTCGCGTCGGCCGCGGCCGGCGCCGGCTTCGGCCCCTGCTTCTGGCCGGGCTTGTGGTCGGGCTTGTGCATCCGCATCGACTGCGCCGCATCGAACTCGGCACGGCTGAGCATGCCGTCCTTGTTGGTGTCGGCCTTGGCGAACCATTCGTCGCGATGCTGCTTGGAACGCAGCTCGAAGTCGGCGCGATCGGCGAAGCCGTCCTTGTTCGCGTCCATCTTGTCGAAGCGCGCGGCGAACTTCGGATCGGCCTTGGCCTCGTCGCGGCTGATGCGGCCGTCCTTGTTGGTGTCCAGCTTGGCCAGCATCGCGCCATGCTCGCCGCGTCCGCCGCGCTCGCCGTGACGGCCATGGCGCGGGAACTCGTCGGGAGTCAGCTTGCCGTCGTGGTTCTTGTCGAGCGCATCGAAATGCTCGGCCAGGCGCGGGTTGGCCGCGGCCTCGCTGCGATCGACGACGCCGTCGCCGTTCTTGTCGAGCTTGGCGAAGCCGCCGGCATCGGCCGGCGCGGCGGGATCCGACGGCGGCGGCGGATTGGCGGCGTAGGCGCCGGCGGACAGCACGGCGAGCACGGCCAGGGCGAGCAGCGGATTGCGGTAATTCATGGAAAAACTCCCTGAGGGAAAAGGAAGGAACCGTGCCGACGCGACACGCGCGTACGGCAGTCACCAGCGCAGAACGGACGGACCGCGGAGCGGGCCGGCGCATCGGCGCCTTCAGTGCAATCAACGCCCCGGCGCCGGCGCGGTTGACCCGCGCCGGGGCGCATTCATGCGGCGGACAGTCGCGGCCGCTGCGATCGCGAAGCGCTATGCTGACCGCATGGCCATCCATACCGACGTCAGCGACGACCTGCGGCTGTTCCAGACCGGTCAGCACGCGTGCGGCTATTGGCCCGAACGGCAGGCGCGCGACCTGGTGCTGGACCCGCACGACCCGCGCCTGGGCGCGCTGTATCCGTTGGCGCTGAGCTGGGGCTTCCGCCGTTCCGGCGATCTGGTCTACCGGCCGCATTGCGACCACTGCCGTGCTTGCGTGGCGGTGCGCATCCCGGTCGCCGAGTTCGTGCCCGACCGCAGCCAGCGCCGCTGCCTGGCGCGCAATGCCGACATCGACGTGCGCATCGTCGCCGCCGAACGCAGCGAGGAGCAGCTGGCGCTGTACCAGCGCTACCTGCGCATGCGCCATCCCGGCGGCGGCATGGACCAACACGGCGCGCACGAGTTCGACCAGTTCCTGATCGGCCGCTGGTCGCACGGGCGCTTCCTGGAAATGCGCCAGAAGACGGCGGACGGTGCGCGCGGGCCGCTGCTCGGCGTGGCGGTGACCGACATCGCCGAACAGGCGCTGTCGGCGGTCTACACTTTCTACGATCCCGACGCCGCCGGACGCGGCCTGGGCACGCTGGCGATCCTGCACCAGATCGAATGGGCCAGGCGCGAAGGCCTGAGCTATCTGTACCTGGGCTACTGGATCCGCGGCCACCAGAAGATGGACTACAAGCGCCGCTTCCGGCCATTGCAGGCCTACGACGGACGCAGCTGGCGCACGTTCGACGAGGACGCCGGCCGCCTCGGCGACTGAGCGCGGCGGCGTTCGCGCGCGCCGCGCCCGCACCTGCTGCCTGCGCCTACCCGGGCATCGCGCTCCAGCTTCCGCAAGCGGCGATCCGCGCGCCGCCGCGGCGCCATCGTTCGGACATGCGCCGCGTGCCAAACTGCGCGCATGAACCCACGCGCCCTGTTGCTTGCCCTGACCCTGCTGTGCGGCGCCTGCGCGCACACCGGCCCCGCCCCGACCGCCGCCACGCCCGCCGCACCCGCGAGCGCGCCGCTGCGCCTGGCCACCTACAACACCTCGCTGTACTCGGACGAGGACGGCGGCCTGATCGCCGAACTGCAGGGCGACAGCGCGCACGCGCGCAAGATCGCCGCGGTGCTGCAGCAGGTGCGCCCGGACCTGGTGCTGCTCAACGAGTTCGACTACGACGACGCGCACCGTGCCGCCGACCTGTTCCAGCAGCGCTATCTGGACGTGGCACAACCCGGCGGCGGCGCCGCGCTGCGCTATCCGTACCGCTACCTGGCGCCGGTGAACACCGGCGTGCCCAGCGGCCTGGACCTGGACAACGACGGCCACGCCGGCGGCCAGGGCCGTGCGCGCGGCAACGACGCCTGGGGCTACGGCCTGCATCCGGGCCAGTACGGCATGCTGCTGCTGTCCAGGTACCCGATCGACGCCGACGCGGTGCGCAGCTTCCGCCTGCTCAAGTGGAGCGCGATGCCCGGCGCGCTGCGGCCGATCGATCCGGCCAGCGGCCGCACGTTCTACAGCGACGCGGTGTGGGCGCAGCTGCGGCTGTCGTCGAAGTCGCATTGGGACGTGCCGGTGCGCACCCCGCTGGGCGTGGTGCACGCACTGGTCGCGCATCCCACGCCGCCGGTGTTCGACGGCGCGGAGAAGCGCAACGCGGCGCGCAACCACGACGAGCTGCGGCTGTGGCGCGAATACCTCGGCGGCACCGGCAGCGCGTCCTGGCTGTGCGACGACGCCGGCCGTTGCGGCGGCCTGGCCGCCGACGCGCGCTTCGTGATCCTCGGCGATCTCAACAACGATCCGGTCGACGGCGATGGCCGCCACGACGCCATCGTCGAACTGATCGAACATCCGCGCGTGCTGCGCTACCCGACCCCGCGCAGCGCCGGCGGCGAGGAAACCGCGCGCGCCTACGCCGCGCAGGGCATCGTCCGGCGCGGTTCGCCGGCGCAGGTCACCGGCGACTTCGGGCCCAAGTCCGGCGCGATGCGGCTGGACTACGTGCTGCCGTCGGTCGGTTTCCGCTACCTGGACAGCGGCGTGTTCTGGCCGGCCTCCGGCGCGCCGGCCGCGGCGATCGCCGACGGCAGCGACCATCACCTGGTGTGGGTGGATGTGGCGGGGGAGTCGGGATTGGGGAGTCGGGATTAGGGATTCGTAGCGCTGGCGGTCGCCGGCGACTGAGCTGATCCGGACTTTGGGGGTCGCCGCGCCGCGGCCTTGATCCAGATCAAGGGCAATGGCGCGCAAACGCTATCCAATGCATTCCGCACCCCGTCGGGATGCGTCAACGGATAGCGAGCATGCGAACGCAACAGCTGCAACAGGCGCTGGAGGGACTCAACGGCGCCACCGCCGACATCGAGGCCTCGGCGCTGATCTCCCTGGATGGACTGACCATCGCCTCGGCGATGCCGCAGGGCATGGACGAGGATCGCGTCGGCGCGATGTCCGCCGCGCTGCTGGCGCTGGGCGAGCGCAGCGCGCGCGAGCTGGCGCGCGGGCCGCTGGAACGGGTGCTGATCCAGGGCGAACTCGGCTACGTGATCATGAGCGCGGCCGGGCGCGAAGCGGTGCTGACCGTGCTGGCCAAGCCCAGCGCCAAGCTCGGCCTGGTGTTCCTGGACATCAAGCGCGCCGCCCAGGCGCTGCAGCAGATTCTCTAGGGCCGCCGCCATGCCGCTGCCGCCGATGGATCCGCCGCACGAGCCGCACCGCAGCGCCGAGCTGCGCTATCACGACGGCAGCCGCCGCCTGGTGTACTGGAGCGAACGCGAAGTGGCCTACCCGGACGGGCGCCTGATCGTGTCGCGCACCGACCTGGACGGCGTCATCACCCATGCCAACGACGCCTTCGTCGAACTCAGCGGCTGGCCGCGGGCGACGCTGATCGGCGCGCCGCACTGCATCCTGCGCCATCCGGACATGCCCAGGCGCGCGTTCGCCGACCTGTGGGACACGGTGCTGCGCGGCGAGAAGTGGCACGGCTATGTCAAGAACCTGCGCCGCGACGGCGCCTGCTACTGGGTCTACGCCACCGCGCTGCCGAACGTGCGCGATGGCCAGGTGGTCGGCTTCACCTCCGTGCGGCGCAAGCCCTCGCGGCGGCGCATCGACGCGCTGCTACCGCTGTACGCGCAATGGCTGCAGGACGAACGCGCGCAGGCGCCGGCATGAGCCTGGACTTCCTGGTCGCGCCGGATTTCGCGCCGGAGAACTTCGGCGGCTGGTACCTGCTCAGCACCGTGCTGCAGCGCCGCGCCGGCGTCGGCCTGCACCTGCTGATGCCGGCCGATGCCGCCGAGCAGAAGCAGGTGCTGGACGCCAGCGTGGTCGACCTGGTGTACGCCAGCCCGTTCGATGCCAGCGCGCTGATTCGCACGCGCGGCTACCTGCCGGTCGCACGTCCGCGCGGGCATGCCGACGAGGTGGTGATCGCCGCGGCCATGGACGCGCCGGCGCGCTGCGTGGAAGACCTGTCCTATGGCTGCCGCATCGCGCTGACCGACAACCACGACGTGCGCCTGATCGCGCTGCGCCTGCTGGAGCCGGCCGACCTCGACCCCGAGCGCATCGCCTGGCGCCCGGCCAGCAGCTATGCCGCGGTGGCGCGGCTGCTGCTGGAAGGCGAAGCCGATGCCGGCCTGTTCCTGGCCGATGCCTATCGCCGCCTGTCGCGGCTGACCCGGGAGCGGCTGCGGCCGCTGGTGGAAAGCGCGTTGTGCGACATCGGCCACGTGCTGCTGGCGCATCCGCGCATCGCCGCGCAGCTGCCTGCGTTGCAGGCGGCGTTGCTGGCGCTGGGCGACGCCGCGCACCGCGAGGACCAGGGCGTGCTCGACGCGCTGGGCCTGGAACAGGGCTTCGAAGCGATGGGCATGGAGGAGGCGCAATTCATGATCGACCTGATCGACACCCTGCTGGACTGAGCGCATCGCCATGGCCACCCGCCCCGCTCCCGATCCGGCCCGCCTGGTGATGCGCACGCATGCGCGCGCGCTGCTGCGCGATCCGCGCGACGCCGCCGCACATCTGGCGCGCCTGCATGCGGCGCTGCAACTGCACGACAACGAGCCGGCGCAAGGCGTGCTCGCCGACCTGTTCGTGGCGCTGCCGCGGCACGACACGGCGTTGCGCCAGGTCGCGCTGCAAATGGCCGCCGCGCACCTGCCGCCGCACGTGGCCGAGGCCTTCCAGCGCCACAGCCATGGCCACGCGTTGCTGCCGATCAATGCTCTGGCCACGCGCTGGAGCGTGCTGGCGCGACCATCGGCGGACGTGCCGGCGCGGGTCCGCCGGGCCAGCCCCGACCATTCGCGGCGCATGGTGCGCGAGGTGGTCGAGGCGCTGTGCGAAGGCGCGCCGCTGACCGCCGCGCGCTGCGAGCGCGAGTTCCTCGACTACTGCATCAGTTGCCAGGACAAGCTGGCCTTCATGCTCGCCAGCCGCGAGCTGCGCCGCCATGCGCTGGCGCTGGGCGATCGCTGGGACCGCACCGCACGCTGGCTGCAGCAGCGCGACCTGCTCGGCGGCCGCAACATCGCCGCCGACCTCCCTCTTTCCATCGCAGAGCATCGGCCATGAACGACCAAGACCCGACCTGGCTGATGCCGACGCCGCACGGCGTGCTGCACGGTTTCGCCAGCGCCGCGCCTGACCGCATGCAGCGCGCGCTGCAACTGCTGCTCAGCGCGCACGGCGCGCTGTCGCTGCCGGAATGGCGCACGCGCGTGGACGGCGATGCGCAGCGCCTGCTGACCGAGGCGCGCGAGCGGCAATGGATCCAGTTGCTGCGGCGCCCGCTGCCCGGCCCGGAGATCCGCCTGGACGATTTCGCCCAGCACGTGATCGCGCCGCTGTCGGCCGAACGCCGCGCCGTGCTCGCCTCCGATGGCGGCTTCCGCCTGGGCCATGCCGGACTGAGCCAGGACGAGGCCGACACGCTGAGCGTGGCCGCAGCCGACTTCTCCGGCTTCGCCCAGCGGCAGAGCGCGCGCGGCTGGAGCGGCGCGCAGCGCTACGTGTCGTTCTACAGCGAACCGCAACTGTTGCTGCCGGACTGGTCGTTCGTGCCGTTCTGGGTCGACGGCGCCGGCTATTGGCTGGTGCTCGGCGGCGAGGCGCTGCTCAACAACCTGGCGATGGTGGAACTGGTGTGGAGCATCCGCCTGGCGGCGGCGCGGTTCGCGCCGCCGGGTTGAGGAGTGGCCGGGATTTGGGATTCGGGATTGGGAACGGCGTGACTAGCGCGTCACTTTTCCGTGCCGTCAGGCCTTCAGTTCGATGGTCAGCGCGGCTGCCGCATCACGGGCGGTCTGGCGCGCTTCGTCGATGCTGGCGCCGCGCGCCAGGGTCACGCCGACGCGGCGGTGGCCGTGCACGCTGGGCTTGCCGAACAGGCGCAGCGCGGTGTCCGGGGCCTGCAGCGCGGCGGCCACGTTGCCGAACAGCGGCACGCCTTCGCCGTGCGCCAGCAGCGCGCACGAGGCCGACGGCCCGCTCTGGCGGATGACCGGGATCGGCAGGCCCAGGATCGCGCGCGCATGCAACGCGAACTCGCTCAGTTCCTGCGAGACCAGCGTGACCAGGCCGGTGTCGTGCGGCCGCGGCGAGACTTCGCTGAACCACACCTCGTCGCCCTTGACGAACAGCTCCACGCCGAACAGGCCCCAGCCGCCGAGGTCGTCGGTGACCGCGCGCGCGATCTCCTGCGCCCGCTGCAGCGCCAGCGCCGACATCGGCTGCGGCTGCCAGCTCTCGCGGTAGTCGCCATCCTTCTGCCAGTGCCCGATCGGATCGCAGAACGCGGTGCCGGCGGCATGGCGCACGGTCAGCAGGGTGATCTCGTAGTCGAAGTCGATGAAGCCCTCGACGATGCAGCGGCCGGCGCCGGCGCGGCCGCCGGTCTGCGCGTATTCCCAGGCGGCGTCGATTTCGGCTTCGCTGCGCAGCGTGCTCTGGCCCTTGCCCGAGGACGACATCACCGGCTTGACCACGCACGGCAGGCCGACCGCGGCGATGGCCTCGCGGTATTCCTGCGGCGTGTCGACGAAGCGGTACGGCGAGGTCGGCAGGCCCAGGGTCTCGGCGGCCAGGCGGCGGATGCCCTCGCGGTCCATGGTCAGCCGCGCCGCGCGCGCGGTCGGGATCACCCGCTGGCCGTGGTCGCGCTCCAGCGCCACCAGCGTCTCGGTATGGATCGCCTCGATCTCCGGCACGATCAGATCCGGCTGTTCGCGCGCGATCAGCTCGCGCAGCGCCATCGCATCGAGCATGTCCAGCACGTGCGAACGGTGCGCGACCTGCATCGCCGGCGCATCGGCATAGCGATCGGCGGCGATCACCTCCACGCCGAAGCGCTGCAGCTCGATCGCCACTTCCTTGCCCAGTTCGCCCGAGCCCAGCAGCAGCACGCGGGTGGCGGAAGCGGACAGCGGGGTTCCCAGGGTGGTCATGGCGGCGGTGCCTGCGCGGAAAGAGGGGCGCCATTCTAACGGCCCGGCGCGCCCGCCCCACCGCGAAGGGGCCGAACACCCCCTCTTGCAAACAGATATCAAAGTGATATCGTTTGTTCACACACCTGGGGGAACACCGCAATGAAAGAACGCACGCTTCGCTCGCTCTCCGGCATCCCGGCCCTGCTCGGCCTCCTGGCGCTGGCAGGCGTGGCGCTGTGGCTGTTCGTGATCGGCATCATCAAGGACCCGGTCGGCGGCGGTCCGACCTCGCTGCCGCTGGTGCTGTTGGCGCTGCTGATCGGCGCCGCGACCCTGCTCGGCCTGTGCGGGCTGTACACGGTGCAGCCGAACCAGGCCGCGGTGCTGAGCCTGTTCGGCAAGTACGTGGGCACGGTCAAGGACAACGGCCTGCGCTGGAACAACCCCTTCTATTCGAAGAAGAAGGTCAGCCAGCGCGTGCGCAACTTCGAGAGCGGCCGGCTCAAGGTCAACGAGCTGGACGGCAGCCCGATCGAGATCGCCGCGGTGATCGTGTGGCAGGTGATCGATGCGTCCGAGGCGGTGTACAACGTCGACGACTACGAGAGCTTCGTGCACATCCAGTCCGAATCGGCGCTGCGCGCGATGGCCACCAGCTATCCGTACGACCAGCACGAGGACAGCCAGATCTCGCTGCGCAGCCATCCGGCCGAGATCAGCGAACAGCTCAAGCGCCACCTCGACGAGCGCCTGACCCAGGCCGGCGTGGACGTGATCGAAGCGCGCATCAGCCACCTCGCCTACGCGCCGGAAATCGCCCAGGCGATGCTGCAGCGGCAGCAGGCCAACGCGGTGATCGCCGCACGCACGCGCATCGTCGCCGGTGCGGTGGGCATGGTCGAGATGGCGCTGGCCGAACTGCAGAAGAGCGGCGTGGTGCAACTGGACGAGGAGCGCAAGGCGCACATGGTCAGCAACCTGCTGACCGTGCTGTGCTCGGACCGCGGCGCCCAGCCGATCGTCAACGCCGGTTCGCTGTACTGATGCACCAGCCGCTTCCCCTCCGCGCGGTCGTCGCCGCGCGGACGCAATGGATCCCCGCATGAGCGAGAAGAAGGCCTATCCGCTGCGCATCAACGCCGACGTGCTGGCGGCGGTGCAGCGCTGGGCCGACGACGAACTGCGCAGCCTCAACGCGCAGATCGAATACGTGTTGCGCGACGCGCTGCGCAAGGCCGGCCGGCTGCCCAAGCCCGGCGACGACAAGGCGCCGGAATCATGAGCAAACGCTGGGAATATCTCACCGTCGAAGCCAAGACCAATCTGATGCTGGGCCTGAAAATGGAGGAACTGCAGGCCGAACTGAGCAAGCAAGGCAAGCTGGGCTGGGAACTGGTCAACGTCCTCACCCTGCCAGGCACCAAGCCGCTGCTGATGTTCAAGCGGGAACTCTGACATGCGCCCGCGCAGCGCGTGGCGCCTCGCGCTGCCGTTGTTGCTGGCGTGCTCCTGCGCGCTGGCGGCCACGCCGCGACAGGCCGCCGACACGCTGTTGGACCGCCTGCAGGCCGGCGACATCGCCGCGGCCGAACGCGACTTCACGCCGGCGATGGCGCAGGCGGTGCCGGCCGAGAAGCTGGCCGAGGTCTGGCGCTCGATTTCCGCGCAGATGGGCGCGTTGCAGCAGCGCGGCGCGGCCACCGAACGCCGGCAGCAGGGCCTGAGCCTGATCGAGCGACGCCTGCAGTTCGAACGCGGTGCGCTGCTGGCGCACGTCTCGGTGGACGCGCACGGCAAGATCGCAGGCCTGCTGCTGACCCCGGCGCCGCCACCGGCTCCGCCGCCGCCCGCCGCCGATGCCGGCTTCGCCGAACAGGCATTCGCGGTCGGTCCGCTGCCCGGCACCCTGGCGCTGCCGGCGGGCAAGGGACCGTTCCCGGCGGTGGTGCTGGTGCAGGGCTCCGGCCCGCTCGACCGCGACGAGACCATCGGCCCGAACCGGCCGTTCCTGGACGTCGCGCGCGGCCTGGCCGCGCAGGGCATCGCGGTGTTGCGCTACGACAAGCGCACCTACGCGTTGCCCGAGAGCTTCGCTGGAAACGCGAACTTCACCATGGACGACGAGACCACCGACGATGCGGTCGCCGCGGTCGCGGCGCTGGCGCGCACGCCGCGCATCGATCCCAAGCGCATCTTCGTGATGGGCCACAGCCAGGGCGGCATGCTCGCCGCCCGCATCGCGCGCCGCTCCGGCAAGACCGCCGGGATCGTCCTGTGGGCGGCGCCGGCGCGCTCGCTGCTGGACCTGCTGCTCGACCAGAACCGCTACCTGCTCGGCCTGCAAGGCACGCCATCGGCGCAGGGCCAGGCACGCCTGGCCGACATCGAGCGCCGCGTCGCCAACGTGCGCGGCACCGGCGCGGTGGCCCGCACCGACGCGCCGCTGGACATGCCGGCCGCGTACTGGCGCGCGTTCGACCAGGTGGATCCGGTCGCAGACGTGCGGGCGCTCGGACAGCCGGTGCTGTGGCTGCAGGGCGAGCGCGACTTCCAGGTCACCGCGCCGGACTGGCAACGCTGGCAGCAGGCGCTGGGCGACGCTCCGTGGGCGACGCTGCACCGCTATGCGCAGCTCAACCACCTCGGCATCGCCGGCAGCGGCGCGCCGTCGCCGGCCGAGTACGCGCAACCCGGCCATGTCGCCGCGCAGCTGATCGACGCTACCGCTCAGTGGATCCGCGCGCAGCGATGAACGGGATGCAGCGCCCTTCCCGCCCGCTGCCCGCCGCGCGCGACTACAACGTCGCCACGCCCGGCGGCCTGCCGCTGCTGGCGCTGTGGCTGCCGCTGCTGGGCGTGGCCGGCGCGATCGTCGCCGTCATCCTGGCCGACTCGGGCCCCGCGCATGGCGCGCATTGGATCGGCCCGTGCGTCCTGGCCGCGACCGGCGCGGTCATGCACGCGCTGTACCTGCGGCGCTGCATCCGCCTGCAGGGCAGCGCGCTGCGGATCCGCTCGACCATGTTCAACGCCTGCACCGAGATCGCATCGATCGACCTGGCGCATGCGCGCGTGGTCGACCTGGCCGAGCACACCGAACTGGCGCCAGGGCGCAAGTTGTTCGGCTACGGCCTGCCCGGCTTCAAGTCCGGGCATTTTCGCATGCGCAACGGCCAGCGCGCGTTCTGCCTGCTCACCGACGCCAGCCGGGTGCTGGCGCTGCCGCTGCGCGACGGGCGCTGGCTGCTGCTGAGCCCGGAACAGCCGCGGCAACTGCTGCAGGACCTGCAACGGCTGGCCGCGCGCAGCGCTTAGCCCTACCCTGTGCGGATGCGCCCCGCTCCCGCCCTGCTGCTCAACACCGAATGCATCGAACTGCTGCCGGCCAGGTTGCTGCGCGCGCGCAGCAACCTCGATGCGCGCCTGCTCGCGCAGGCGACCTGGCTGTTGCAGCGCAAGTGCGACGGCCGCTACCTGGCGGCCGCCTCCGCGCACGGCCTGCACGCGCTGCTGCCGCGGCTGATGCACGAACCCGGCATCGAGGCGGCGCTGGATCGCCTCGACGCCCTGCCCCTGCGCCGGCAACCCGGCGACGCCGGACTGCTGCCGCTGAGCGCCTTGCACGAACGCCTGGCCGGCCTCGGCCTGGACGCCGAGGACTATGCGCGCAGCACCGGCCTGCCGCTGCAGGCCGAGCCCGCCACCCTGCATACCGCCGGCCGCGACCGCTACCGGCGCCCGCTGTGGCTGACCGCCGGCGCCGCACGCGCCTGGCAGGCACTGCAACGCGCCGCCGCGCGCGACGGCGTGGTGCTGGAGGCGATCTCCGGCTACCGCAGCCACGACTACCAACTGGGCATCTTCGCGCGCAAGTTCGCGCGCGGGCAGACCCTGCAGCAGATCCTGCAGGTCAATGCTGCGCCCGGCTACAGCGAGCATCACAGCGGCGAGGCGCTGGACATCGGCACGCCCGGCGAGGCGCCAGCCGAGGAGAGCTTCGAGCGCACGCCGGCCTTCGCCTGGCTGCGCGCGCACGCCGCCGGCTTCGGTTACCGGATGAGCTATCCGCGCGGCAATCCGCACGGCATCGTCTACGAACCCTGGCATTGGCGCTGGCATGCGGGAGCGTCGGCATGAGGCAGCGCGTCGCGGGCGTGTCGCGCGGCAGCCTGGCGGGTTGCGCCCTGGGCCTGCTGGCGCTGTCGTTTGCCGCCTGCGCACAGTGGCACGACCGCCAGGGCACGCCAGTCGCCGACAGCGCCGGGCGCGCGCACGACAAGAATTTCGCGGCGACGGTCCACGTCGCCGACGAGGCCGCGTTCGCGCGTTTCGGCAAAGAGTGGACCGAGACCGACAGCCGCCACGGCCCGCAACTGCGCACGACCGAGCGCGTGCGCCGCGGCAAGCCGATCCGCGTGGTCGTGCTGTATTCGGGCTGCGCGCCCAGCCCCAACAACGACGGCGCCTGCGACGCGCAACTGCGCCTGCGCATGCTCGGGCCGGATGGCCACGTCGCGCTGCAGGAACCTGCGCGGCCGCTGACCACCGGCGGCAAACCGGCCGCGCCAGGCATGCTGGAACTGGCGCCGCTGTCGCTGCAGATCCGCTTCGAGCCGGCGGATCCGCTCGGCACCTACACCCTGCATGCCACGCTCAACGATCCCAGCCAGGACGCCTGGGTGCGCGTGCAGACCCAGGTGGAATTGGTCGCCGATTGACGCGCTGCCGATGACCTGCAACCGCCACCACCACTGAGAACACCGCGCTTATGGACGAGCACATCGACACCCGGCGTCGCGCCGCAACCGCCGCCCTGTTCGGCGCGGGCGCCGCATTGGTGCTGCCGGGATGCCGGCGCGACAGCGCCGACCCGCCGCAGGTCAGCGACATCGCCGGCATCGACCGCACCGCGGTCGCGCGCATCGCGCGGCCGCGCAGCGTAGCCGAGGTCGCCGCGCTGCTGCGCGACAGCCAGGGCGCGGTCTCGATCGGCGGCGCGCGTTACAGCATGGGCGGGCAGATCGGCGCCGCCGGCTCGCTGCACCTGGACCTGCGCGAACTCGTCGGCCTGGTGAAGCTGGATCCGGCCGCGCAGCGCATCCGTGTGCGCAGCGGCATGCGCTGGCGCGACCTGCAGGACCTCATCGACCCGCACGATCTGGCGATCGCGGTGATGCAGAGCTACAGCAACTTCAGCGTCGGCGGCTCGGTCGCGGTCAACTGCCATGGCCGCTACCTGCATGCCGGGCCGATCGCGCACACCGTGCAGGCGCTGCAGCTGGTCGATGCGCAAGGCCAGGTGCACGAACTCGACCGCGAGCGCGACGCCGAGCTGTTTTCGGCGGCGATCGGCGGCTACGGCGGGCTGGGCGTGGTCACCGAAGTGGAACTGGCGCTGGCCCGCAACGACATGCTGGAACGGCACGCGCAGCACGTGGCGCTGGCGGACTATCCGGCCTTCTTCGCCGAACGCATCGCCGCCGACCCGCGCGCGGTACTGCACAACGCCGACCTGCTGCCGCCGCAGTTCGACCGCCCGCTGGCGGTGACCTGGCTGCGCAGCGACGCCACGACCACCGACACGCGCCGGCTGGTGCCGCGCGGACAGGACTACGCGCGCGAACAGAACCTGATCTGGGCGGCCTCGGAACTGCCGCTGGGCGAGTCGTTGCGCGAGCGCTACCAGACCGCACCGCTGCTGCACACGCCGTCGGTGATGCGCCGCAACTGCCAGGCCAGCCTGGATGCGCGCTCGCTGGAACCGCGCACGCGGCGCATGTCCACCTATCTGCTGCAGGAGTACTTCCTGCCGCTGCCGGCCTTCGCCGCCTTTGCGCGCGAGATGAGCGCGATCCTGCGCCGCCACGACGTCAACGCGCTCAACATCTCGATCCGCCACTCGCCTGCCGACACCGTGTCGTTGCTGCGCTGGGCGCCGCAGCCGGTGTTCTCCTTCGTGCTGTACTACAAGCAGCGCAGCGGCGCCGCCCCGGACCGGGCCGCGGAGGTGTGGACCCGGCAGCTGATCGACGCGGCGCTGGCGCACGGCGGCCGCTACTACCTGCCGTACCGGCTGCATGCCACCCCGCACCAGTTCGCCGCGGCCTATCCCGAAGCCGAGGCGTTCGCGCGGATCAAGCGCCGCATCGATCCGCAGCACCGCTTCCGCAACCGGCTGTGGGACAAGTACCTGCCGGCGTGAAGCCAGGGGCGATGGCGCTTGCGGCGAGCATCCGCTGCGGCCAGGCGCTCAAGTTGCCGCGCTTGCAACCGATATCGCGGCGTCCCCTCCAGGAAATCCACGCTGATGGAACAGAACCCCTACTCGGCGCCGGCCGCCGACGTGCAGGCCAGCCCCGCCGCGCCGCTGGGCAAGGCACCGGACGATGTGCTGCGCAGGATCACGGTCGGCTGGATCGTGGCCGCGTTGTGTGCGGCGCTCAGCCTGTTCCTCGGGCTGGCGGCGCTCAAGAGAACGGCAACACCGTGGCCGGTATCGCCGGCGTGATCGAAGCCGTGTTCATCGCAGCGCTGGCCTACGGCTTGCAGCGCAAACACCGGGTGGCGGCCTGCGTACTGCTGGCCTATTACGCCCTCATCCGCATCACGTTCCTGCTCACCGGCCATCTCGATGGTGCGGTCCTCGGGGTGATCGTGATCCTGGTCTATTTGAGCGCGGCGCGCGCCACCTTCCAGTATCACCGCTGGCTGCAGCAGGAACGGCGCTTCCCGTCCTCGCAGCGGCCGCGGTTGAGCGACGATCCGCTGTTCCGGACGCCGCCGCCGCCGGCTACATCGGCAGTGGACGGGCTACTGCACGAGCAGACCGCTTCGCCGTCGCCCTGACCGCCGCCGCCCGGCACGCGGCAGCGCGGCGTCGGCTCGCCTACTCCTGCGAGCGCGGCGTCGGCGTCTTGGTCATCGCCGCCAGCTCCACGTGGGCGATGCGCCACAGATAAAAGCTGGCGTAGCTGCGGTACGGCGCCCAGCGCTCGCCGCGGGCCAGCAGGGCCTTCGGGGTCGGCGGCAGTTCCAGCTTGTCCACGCGCTGGGCGCCCTTGCGGATGGCTAGGTCATCCACCGGCAGCAGGTCGGGGCGGCCGAGGCGGAACATCAGCATCATCTCGACCGTCCAGCGCCCGATGCCGCGGATCGGCAGCAGCGCCGCCACGATCGCGTCCTGGTGCATCGTCGCCATCTGCCGCAGGCCGGGAATCTCGCCGGCCGCCTCGCGCCGCGCCAGGTCGCGCAGCGCCAGGGCCTTGTTGCCGGATACGCCGCAGGCGCGCAGGCCGGGATCGTCGATCCGCGCCAGCGTGTCGGCGTGCAGCCGGGCACTGCCGATCGCCGCCTCGACGCGGCCGACGATGCTGGCCGCGGCCTTGCCGCTGAGTTGCTGGAACAGGATCGCGCGCGCCAGCGCATCGACCGGATCGAAGCGCTTGGACCAGCCCGGTTGCGGCGCGATCGGGCCGATCCGGCGCATCCACGCGCCGAGCTTGCGGTCGCGCCGGCTCAGGTGCTCGTAGGCGGCCTGGGTATCGAACCCGCGCGGATAGCTGGGCACCGCGCTACCGCCTCAGCGCATCCAGCGCCCACAGCACCCAGCCCAGCATCAGCGTCGTCCCGCCGACCGGGGCCAGCTTGGTCGGCCATTGCGCCAGCGCGTTGCCGGCCAGGCTGCCGGAGAACAGCAGCGTGCCGAGCAGCAACAGCGCCAACGCGGCGCGGCCGAGCAGGCGTTCGCTGCTGCGGGCCAGTGCCGCCAGCGCCAGGCCATGGCCGAACGCGTACAGCGCCGCGGTCTGCAGGTGCGACTGCGCCAGCGGCTCGGCCACGCCGTGCGAGGCGTAGGCGGACAGGCCGATCGCGGCAGCCGCCAGCAGGCCGCCGGCGCAGGCCAGCCAGGAGCGTTTGCGCGCACGACGATCGAAATTCAGCATGACGATGCTCCGTTGCGGCCGGGTTTCCGGCACCCCATAAACGAAACGCGCCGCAAGATGCGGCGCGTTTCGTGGTCACTCATCATCCAGGCGACTGGCTTACTTGATCGCCCAGTAGATGTCGTACGTGCCTTCCGGCGTGAACGACTTGTCCACGCCGCCCTTCCAGGCCTCGTACGGACGGTCGGTCACGTCGTAGCCGCTGGTCGCGGCCCAGGCGCGGACCGCGTTGCGCGCCGCATCCAGGCCCGCCATGTGGCCGGCGTAGCCGGCGAACGCGGAACGGTGCGCTTCGGTACGCAGGTAGGTGACCGGCGCGCCCTGCGGGATGGTCAGCTTCAGCGGCTCGCCGCTGGCGGCGACCGGGGTCGCGTCGACCGGGGCCGCAGGAGCCGCCGCCGCCGCGTCGTCCTTCTTCTCTTCCGGCTTGGCCGCCGCATCCGGCTTCGGCGCGCCACCGGCACGCTTGCGCACCGGCTGGCTGACGTCGAAGGCGTACTTGTCGGAACCGAAGTCGGTGGTGACGATGCGCACCGGACCGGCCGCTTCCAGGCCGTTGGCGTCCATCACCCGCTTGATCCACTCCTGGTTGTCCTTGATGGACTTCTTGATGGCCTCGTTGTCGCGGTCGATGTTGCCGGCGTTGACCACCAGCAGATCCTCGGCCGGAACGTCGACGATCTTCAGGTCCTTCAACGGGGTTTCCTCGGCGCGGTAGTCGACGTTCGGCACGGTGGCCAGCACGTTGCTCAGCCGCGACAGGCCCAGCTTGATGTCGTCGCCGACATGGCGGCTCACGTACAGGCCGGCGTAGCGACCGAACAGGTCCCAACCGTACTTGACCGTGTAGTCCTGGGTGATCTTGACGTTGCGGCCGCTCTTGCCGGTCGGCTCGAGCTTGAACGACGTGGACTTGTCGGTGCCCTTGCTCTCGTCTTCGATGCCGATGACGACCTGCTTGTTCTTCTCGGTCGAGGTGATGGTCCAGCTGCCCTTGCCGATGTAGCCCTCGTTGGAGGCGTAGTCGAGACGGGCGCCGACGCCAGCTTCGGGGCCGGAAAGCTTCAGTTGGATACGCGGATCGCGCAGCACCAGAGGGTTCCAGTCCTTGAACCGACGCAGGCTGTTAACCGTGTCATAGACGATGGTCATGCGCCGGTTGGTCTCGACGCTCTCGGACATGTGACGCTCCGAGGGCAACACCAGGCCAACGAGGACGAACAGGCCAGCCACGATCCCCAGTGCGATCAGGAATTCGATAATACGGGTCATTCAGGAGGTCTCCGGGGCCGATCCCACGGCCGGGTTAATGAAGCGAAGCGGCCATCCTAGCAGGCTTCGCGGTTCGTGGTCATGCAGATCGCGGCGCGGAATTCGGCACAGTGGCCAATTCCCCGCGAAGGCGCCGTGCACAGCGCCGCCGCGCTGAGCTGCGGGCGACCATACCATTGTCGCCGGGGCAGCGGCGGACAGGCCTGGGGCGGGGTCGCAGCGCTGCGGCGGCCCCGCTTCGGCGACGCGTTTGCGCCTGCGCGCGGGCCATGCCGCCGGGCTGGCCGGCCAGACCAATGCATCCGCAGCAGTGTAGCGTCGGGCCAGCGGTTCGGACCTTCTCCAGCCGTTGCTCGGCGGGCCTGCGGCTTCGTTCGTCGCGACTGAAGTCGCTCCCGCAGGGGGCCGCGCCATCGGCTCGCGCGCCGGCGGTGCCCGGCGCGCTGCGCCGGGCCGGGCATCCTGTCCCGTCAGACCAACTGCAGCTCGAACGCCTTCAGTACCGCCCGGGTGCGGTCGCGCACGCCCAACTTCGACAGGGTGAGCGGGCGCCGTTTGCGAGCCACTGGCTCGCGCGCCCGCGAACGCCCGGCGCGCTGCGCCGGGCCGGGCATCCTGTCCCGTCAGACCAACTGCAGCTCGAAGGCCTTGAGTACCGTCCGGGTGCGGTCGCGCACGCCCAACTTGACAGGGTGAGCGGGCGCCGCTTGCGAGCCACTGGCTCGCGCGCCCGCGAACGCCCGGCGCGCTGCGCCGGGCCGGGCATCCTGCCCCGTCAGACCAACTGCAGCTCGAACGCCTTCAGTACCGCCCGGGTGCGGTCGCGCACGCCCAGCTTGGACAGGATGTTGGACACGTGGTTCTTGATCGTGCCCTCGGCCACGCCCAGCGAATTGGCGATCTCCTTGTTGGAGAAGCCGCTGGCCATCAAGCGCAGGATCTCGGTCTCGCGGTCGGTCAACGGGTCCGGCCGGTCCAGGCTGACGAAGTCGTTGCGCATGTGCTCCAGGCCCGACAGCAGGCGCTGGGTCACCGCCGGCTGCACCAGCGAGCCGCCGGCGGCCACCGCGCGGATCGCGCCGACCAGTTGTTCCAGCGACACGTCCTTGAGCAGGTAGCCCTTGGCCCCGGCCTTGAGTCCGGCCAGCACCAGCTGGTCGTCGTCGAAGGTGGTCAGGATGATGGTCGGCGGCAGCGTGCCGTTGCGCGACAGCATCTGCAGCGCCTCCAGCCCGGACATCGCCGGCATGCGCATGTCCATCAGCACCACGTCCGGCTTCACCTGCGGGATCAGCTCCACCGCCTGGCGGCCATCGTTGGCCTCGGCGATCACCTCGATCCCGCCGTCCAGCGCCAGCAGCGAGCGGATCCCCTGCCGCACCAGGGTTTGGTCGTCGACCAGGCAGACACGGATCATCACAGCACTCCTTGTGGAACGGCGGACGGCAGCAACGCGGCCGCGCTCGGAACCGCGGCACGCAGGCGAAAGCCCGCGCCCTGCGGCGCATCGATCTCCAGGCTGCCACCATACTGGCTCAGCCGCTCGCGCATGCCGCGCAGGCCGTTGCCCGGCAGCAGGGCCTCGCAGCCGCGGCCATCGTCGTGGGCGTGGATCACCACCAGCGGGCCGTCGCGACGCACCTGGATCCACAGGTTGTCGGCGTGGGCGTGGCGCACCGTGTTGGTGATGATTTCCTGGGTGCAGCGCAGCAAGACATGCGCGCGCTCCGGGTCCTCGACGGTCAGCGGCTCGTCCACCTGCAGGTGGATCTGCAGCGACGGCACCCGCTCGGCCAGCGGCCGCAGGGCGGCGGCCAGGTCGATCGCGCCGCTGTCGCGCAGCTGGCTGACCGCTTCGCGCACGTCGGTGAGCAACAGCTTGGCCAGGGTATGCGCCTGGTGCACGTGCTCCTGGGCGCGGCCCTCGGTGATGTGGCCGGCCACTTCCAGGTTCAGGCTCAGCGCGGTCAGGTGGTGGCCGAGCAGGTCGTGCAACTCGCGCGAGATGCGGGTGCGCTCGTTGATGCGGGCGCTTTCGGCCAGCAGCGCGCGGGTGGCGCGCAGCTCGGCGTTGAGCTGGCGCTGCTCCTCGCGGGCCTGGACCTGCTGCCGCGCGACCAGGCTGGTGACGAAGATGAACATCGAGAAGCCGCCGTACAGCAGCGACTGCATCAGCGCCTCGAACACCGGGAAGCCCATCACCAGGTACACCGGCAGCACCGCCAGTTGGCTCAGCAGCAGCCAGGCCACGCCGGCGCGCACCGGCAGCAGCCACGGGATGACCCCGGCTGCCACCATCATCAGGATGCTGCCCAGCCCGGAACGGTGCAGATAGCCGACCGCCAGCGCGCACACGGTCAGCAGCACCAGCACGCCGCGGCCGTACCAGCGCGCGCCGGCGCCGCTGTGCAGGCGCCAGGTCAGCAGGAAGTAGCCCAGGCCGAAGCCCAGGTAGCTGGCCAGCAGCAGCCACACCTCGCCGCTGGGCATCCGGCTCGATTCCTCGACCGGCTCCCAGTACAGGTACAGCAACGGCATGCAGATGACGGCCCAGGTGAACAGGCCGGCATAGCGCAGGACGCGGGCGTGACTGAGAGACTCCAACATGCACGCATCTTAGGATGAACGGCGCGCATTGCACTCCCACGGAAGTCATGCATGCGCGGCTCGCCGCCCCGGGTCCCGCGTGCGATAATCCCGCAGGCGGTCCGCATCTGGCCGCGCGCGCATCAGCAACGGAGTCCCAATGTCGATCGTCATCCGCGACGTGCGCGAGCACGAGCTCGATTCGGTCCTGGCCCTGAACAACAACGCCGGACTGGCGATCCTGCCGCTGGATTCGGCCAAGCTGCACCGCTTCTACGAGACCGCAGAATACTTCCGCGTCGCCGAGCGCGACGGCAACCTGGCCGGCTTCCTGGTCGGTTTCGGCGGCGATGGCGATCACGACAGCAGCAATTTCGCCTGGTTCCGCGAACGCTACCCGGCGTTCTTCTACATCGACCGCATCGTGGTGGCCAGCCGCCGCCGCGGCGGCGGTGTCGGCCGGGCGTTCTATGCCGACGTGCAGAGCTATGCCGAACTGCGCTACCCGCAGCTGGCCTGCGAGGTTTTCCTGGACCATGGCGCGGATGCGGCGCTGCTGTTCCATGGCAGCTTCGGTTTCCGCGAAGTGGGCCAGAACACGATGAACGAGGTGGAGGTGCGTGCCAGCATGCTGTTGAAAGATCTGTGCAGTTACGCCTGGGTCCGCGAGACCTACGGCGAGCAGTTGCCCGACCTGCCCTGGGTCGGCCATGCCCGCCGCCTGCAACGGGCCCAGCGCCCGACCGGGACCTGAGCGTGTCGTCGGTGACCCTGGATTTCGAGCAGGCGGGCGAACTGAAGATCGGCCAGGTCGGCATCGCCAACCTGCGCATCCGCACCCTGGACGTGGCGCGCCTGACCCAGGAGATGCGCGAGCGCGTGCAGCGCGCGCCCAAGCTGTTCGGCCGTGCCGCGGTGATCATCGATTTCGGCGGCCTGGCGCAGGCGCCGGACACCGCCACCGCCCGCGCGCTGCTGGAAGGCCTGCGCGAGGCCGGCGTGCTGCCGGTGGCGCTGGCCTACGGCACCCGCGAGATCGAGCAGCTGTCCGAAGCGCTGGGCCTGCCGCTGCTGGCCAAGTTCCGCGCCCAGTACGAACGCATCGAGGGCGGCGCCCCCGCGGCGGCGCCCACCCCGGTCTCGCCGCCCCCGCCCCCGCCCGCCCCTGCGGCGCGCCCGCAGCCGGGGCGCATGCAGAAGACCGCGGTGCGCTCGGGCCAGCAGCTGTATGCGGAGAACTGCGACCTGACCGTGGTGGCCACGGTCGGCGCCGGCGCCGAGGTGATCTCCGACGGCAGCATCCACATCTACGGCAGCCTGCGCGGACGCGCGCTGGCCGGCGCCCAGGGCAACACCGAGGCGCGGATCTTCTGCCGCGATTTCCACGCCGAACTGGTCGCCATTGCCGGCCATTACAAGGTGCTGGACGATATTCCCAAGGAACTGCGCGGCAAGGCCGTGCAGGTCTGGCTGGAGCAGGACCAGATCAAGATCGCCGCGCAAGACTGACGCGGCCCTATCACTGAACATCAGGAGACATTCCTTTGGCTGAAATTATCGTAGTCACCTCCGGCAAGGGCGGCGTCGGCAAGACCACCACCAGCGCGAGCCTGGCCTGCGGGTTGGCGCGACGCGGCAAGAAGGTCGCGGTGATCGACTTCGACGTGGGCCTGCGCAACCTCGACCTGATCATGGGCTGCGAGCGCCGGGTGGTGTACGACTTCGTCAACGTGGTGCACGGCGAGGCCACGCTCAAGCAGTCGCTGATCAAGGACAAGCGCTTCGACAACCTGTACGTGCTGGCCGCCTCGCAGACCCGCGACAAGGACGCGCTGACCCAGGAAGGCGTGGAGAAGGTGCTCAAGGACCTGGTCGCAGAGGGCTTCGAATACATCGTCTGCGATTCGCCGGCCGGCATCGAGAAGGGCGCGTTCCTGGCGATGTACTTCGCCGACCGCGCGGTGGTCGTGGTCAACCCGGAAGTGTCCTCTGTGCGCGACTCCGACCGCATCATCGGCCTGCTCGACTCCAAGACCCGCAAGGCCGAGGAAGGCCAGACCGTGCCGGCATTCCTGCTGCTGACCCGCTACAGCCCGGGACGGGTGGAAGGCGGCGAGATGCTCAGCATCACCGACGTGGAGGAAGTGCTGGGCCTGAAGGCGATCGGCGTGATCCCCGAGTCCGGCGACGTGCTCAACGCCTCCAACAAGGGCGAGCCGGTGATCCTCGACGGCGAATCCCCGGCCGGCCAGGCCTACGACGACGCCGTGGCCCGGATCATGGGCGAAGAGCGCCCGATGCGCTTCATCTCCGTGGAGAAGAAGGGCTTCTTCACCAAGTTGTTCGGAGGGTGAGCATGGGACTATTCGACTTCCTCAAGGCCAAGAAGACCACTGCCGAGACCGCCAAGAACCGCCTGCAGATCATCATCGCGCAGGAACGCAACCACCGCGGCGGCCCGGATTACCTGCCGCTGCTGCAGCGCGAACTGCTGGAAGTGATCAAGAAGTACGTCAACATCGACGCCGACGCGGTCAAGGTGGACCTGGTCAAGGACGGCGAACACGACGTGCTCGACATCTCGGTGGCGCTGCCGGAAGGCCCGACGCCGTAAGCGGTGCAGCGCGCTACGGCCGCTGACGGCGGCCGCGACGCGCAGGCTGCCGCATGCGCCGCATGGCGGCGTGGTGCGGCGCAAGGTCCTGGCGAGGATGCAATGCGGCGCCTGCGATTCGTAGGGCGACGTGCACGACGCCAGCTGCGCCCATCGAACGCACGATCTTCAGCGGCGCGGTGGTCGCGCCATCCGCAGCAAACCGCCCGCCAACGCGTTGCGATCGCGTCACGCGCCGCTCCTCCTTCCCGACCTCCCGATGCAGACCGACGATTCCCGCTCCGCACCCGCTGCCGAGGTACTGACTGTCGGCGCCATCGGCCTGGACGCGCCGCGCGCGCTACTGGCCCGCCATGGGCTGACCCTGCACAGGGTCGCCGACGGCGCCAGCATTCCCGGCAGCTACTGGGGCGAGCCGGAAGCCGGCGTGATCGCCAGCGACGTGTACGTGCGCGACGACACGCCGGTGCATTCGCTGCTGCACGAGGCCTGCCACCTGATCGTGCTGCCGCCGCAACGGCGCGCGCTGGTGCACACCGACGCCACCGACTCGGTCGAGGAAGAGGACGCCACCTGCTACCTGCAGATCGTGCTGGCCGACGCGCTGCCCGGCGTCGGCAGCGCACGGCTGATGACCGACATGGATGCATGGGGCTACACCTACCGGCTGGGCTCCACCCGCGCATGGTTCGAACAGGATGCCGAGGACGCGCGCGCCTGGTTGCTGCAGCGCGGGTTGTTGCCGCAATAAGGGAACTGCCGAGGTGTTTCGTCCTAACCGTTGCACCCAGCGCACTCGCCGCTAGCCCCTGTAGGAGCGACTTCAGTCGCGACGAACGAAGACGGATGGTTTCCAGTCTTCGGATACCGTCGAGGGCTGATGCCCCTCCCACAATGCACCCAGCACGCTCGCCGCAAGTCCCTGTGGGAGCGACTTCAGTCGCGACGCGCGGAGACGGGTGGCGTCCTGGCTTCGGACGCCGCCGCGACTGAAGCCGCTCCTACAGTGCGCAGTCGACCTTCCGCTGCTTCTGCGCAACAGCGGCGCCCTCGCAGCACCGCGGGTTACGCCACGCGTGAATCCTTCAATGCCGGCCTCAGGTCCAATGTCGCGCGCGTGCCCTGGCCCGCGTCCGAATCCAGTTGCAGCGACCAGCCTAGGTGCTCGCACAGGCGTGCGATCAGATCCAGGCCGATGCCGCTGCCCTCGCGACCGCCGCCGCCGCGGGCCATGCGCATGTAGATGGCGCTGATCTCCTCCGGCGCCATGCCGTGGCCGGGGTCGTCGATGCGCACCACGCCCGGCGCCGGCATCGCGATCTGGATGACGCCCTGGTCGCTGTTCTCGATCGCGTTGCGCAGCAGGTTGCCGATCGCCGCCTGCACGATCGTCAGCGGCGCCAGCACTTCGCACGGCGGCAACGGCGCCAGCACCAGTTGCAGGCGCTTGTCGGCGCACAGGTGGCGATGGTCCTCGACGATGTCCGGCAGCAGCTGATCCAGCCGCACCAAGTCGCTGCCGCGTGCCAGCCGCGCCGGGTCCTTGGCCAGCACCAGCAGCAGCGAGATCAGCTGGCCGACGCCGCTGGCGGTGCGGCGGATGCGCAGCAACTGGTTGCGCGCGCTGGGCGGGATGTCGGGCTGCTCCAGCGCCAGTTCGGCGGCGCCGCCGATCACCGCCACCGGCGTGCGCAGTTCATGGCTGGCGCTGTCGATGAAGGCGCGCTCGCGCTCGACGAACAGGTCGTTGCGCAGCAGGTAGTCGTTCAACGCATCGGCGATCACCACCTGCTCGGCGCTGGCGCGCGGATGCACCTCGATGCGCTGGCCCGGCCGGTCCGGACGCAGACTGCCGATGCGCTGCGCCATGTCGGTGAGCGGCTGCACCACGCGGCCCAGGCCCCAGGCCACCAGCGCGCCGAGCAGCAGCACCGCGATCACGTTGGACAGCAGCATCCACAGCGCCAGGTTCTCTTCGTGCTTCTGCAGTTCGGTGATGTCCAGCGACAGCGCCAGGCGGCGGCCGTGCACGTCCTGCACCAGCACCACCTTGTCGCGGCCTTCCAGCGGCACGTCGTCGTGCAGGCCCGGCGCCAGGGCCGCCACCGTCGGCGGCAGCGGCTCGCCGCCTTCGTCGCCGTACAGGCTCACGGTGCGGGTGTCGATCCAGCGGTAGTCCGGATCGACCGCGCTGCGCGCCAGGAAATGCTCCAGTTCCGAGCTCAGCAGCGAGCGCCAGGTCAGCTGCTCGGCCTGGTCGTTGACGATGTAGCCGTGCACGAACACCGCCAGCGACAGCAGCGCCGCATAGCCGACCAGCCACAGGGTGATGCGCTGCCGCAGCCCGGTCCTACGCGGCATGCGCGTCCTCGTGCGGTCCCACCACCGCGAGCCGGTAGCCGATGCGCGGCAGGGTGTGGATCAGCTTGTCGGCGAACGGGCCGTCGACGCTGCGCCGCAGGTCGTAGATATGCGAGCGCAGCATGTCGCCGTCAGGCGGCTCGTCGCCCCACAGCGCATGTTCCAGCCGATCGCGGGTGACCGCGGCCGGGCTGGCCTGCATCAGCACTTCCAGCAGCTTGCGGCAGGCCGGGTACAGGTGCAGCGTGCGGCCGCCGCGGGTCGCCTCCAGCGTGCCCAGGTCCAGTTGCAGGTCGCCCACGCGCAGCAGCTTGCTGTGGCCGCGGCCGTTGGCGCGCAGCAGCAGCGCCTCCAGCCGCACTTCCAGTTCCGGCAGCGCGAACGGCTTGGTCAGGTAATCGTCGGCGCCGGCGCGGAAGCCGGCGATCTTGTCCGGCAGCTCGTCGCGCGCGGTCAGCATGATCACCGGCACTTCGGCGTGATGCTGCTCGCGCAGCGCGCGCAGCACCTGCGGCCCGTCCAGGCGCGGCAGCATCCAGTCCAGCACCACCGCGTCGTAGCGCTGGGTGGTGGCCAGGTGCAGACCGGTGACGCCGTCCGGCGCCGCATCCAGGGTGTGGCCGCGAACCTCGAAGTAATCGAACAGGTTCGCGACCAGGTTCTGGTTGTCTTCTATGACCAACAGCCGCATGGCGCTCGCATTCCGGGACGACGGGATGCCGCCCATGCTAGCGGATGCGCGTCGGAGCGCGGTCGGAACGCTGCGTCTTGACCGAATCTCGATGGAACCTGGACGCAATCCGAAAACGGCGCCGGCAACCTGGGCTGAAGCGCGCACACCGTCGCGGCGAAATCCGACCAGTCTCCGACACACCGCGCAACACCATGACATTCGCAACCGTCCGCACGCCTCGACCGACCGCGCCCATGCACAGCCCGTCCCTGCCCCTGCCCGCCGTCTCCGCCCTGCCCGTGCCGGCGGCCTTCTACCGTGGGCACCTGTGGCTGCCGCTGGCCGCGGCCCTGCTGGCCAGCGGCGCGCTGATGGGCCTGGGCGGGGATTTCTGGTTCGCCGACCTGCTGTACCGCTGGGAAGGCGGCCACTGGGCGCTGAAGAACGCGGCGCTGACCCGCGGCCTGATCCATCACGACGGCAAGCTGCTCAGCACCGTGGCCTGGGCGGTGACGGCCGGCCTGGCGGTCTGGGCCTGGCGCCGCGCCGATGGCCGGCGCTACCGGCTGCCGCTGCTGTACCTGGCGCTGGCGGTGGCTTTGAGCACCGGGGTGGTGTCGCTGCTGAAGTCGCTGACCCACATGGACTGCCCGTGGGACCTGAGCCGCTACGGCGGCCACCTGCCCTACATCGGCCTGTTCGAGCCGCGCCCCGCGGAGATGCCGCATGCCGCGTGCTTCCCGGCCGGGCATTCCAGCGCCGGCTACGCCTGGGTCGCGCTGTACTTCTTCGCGCTGGCGCTGAAGCCGTCCTGGCGCTGGCCGGCGCTGGCGGTCGGGCTCGGCGCCGGGCTGCTGTTCGGCCTCGGCCAGCAGCTGCGCGGCGCGCACTTCCTGTCCCACGACCTGTGGACGCTGACGCTGAGCTGGGGCGTGGCCCTGGGCCTGTACCGCGCTTTGCTGTGGCGGCCGCAGGTTTCGGCCCGGTCCATGCATGCCCCAGTAGTTATCGTGAAGGAACGTCGCGCATGAGCGTTTCGCTGCCGCAACTCCGCACCCGCTCCAAGGCCGGCTGGTGGCGCTACCGCCCGCTGCTGAGCAACGAGACCCTCGCGCTGGCGGCCAGCGCGTTCTTCGCCCTGGTCTGCAACGGCATGTTCTGGCGCAGCGCGATGAGCGGCCACCCGGGCGACCTGCGGCTGGCGTTGTCGCTGTTCCTGCTGCTGCTGTCGGTACACGGACTGCTGCTGGGCCTGCTGCTGTGGCGCGGCGTGGCCAAGCCGCTGCTGGCCGTGCTGCTGCTCACCACCGCGTTCGCCGCGCACTACATGAACAGCTACAGCGTCTACCTGGACGCGGACATGCTGCGCAACGTGCTGGCCACCGACCACAAGGAATCGCGCGAACTGATGACCCCGGCGCTGATCGCGCCGCTGCTGTTCTACGCCGCGCTGCCGATCCTGGCGCTGTGGCGGCTGCGGCTGGTCCGGCGCCCGCCGGGCCGGGCGCTGGCGATCCGCGCCGGCTTCCTGCTGGCGATGCTGGCGCTGGGCGGCGTCGGCGCGATGCTGTCGTTCCAGGACCTGTCGGCGATGATGCGCAACCACCGCGAGATCCGCTACCTGGCCACGCCGATCAACTACATCGTCGCCCTGCGGCAGACCCTCAAGTCCGACAACCCCGCGCGCAAGGCGCCGAAGCTGCCGCTTGAACACGACGCCATCGCCACGCCGCGCGCGCCGGGCAGCAAGCCGCGCTTGCTGGTGGTGGTGCTGGGCGAAACCGCACGCGCGCAGAACTTCGGCCTGAACGGCTACTTCCGCCAGACCACCCCGCAGCTGGCACAGCTGGGCGTGATCAACTTCCCCGACATGCACTCGTGCGGCACCAGCACCGAGGTCTCGGTGCCGTGCATGTTCTCCCCGTTCGGCCGCCACGACTACAACGAGGACAACATCCGCAGGCACCAGTCGCTGCTGCACGTGCTCGAGCACGCCGGCATCGCCACGCTGTGGCGCGACAACCAGTCCGGCTGCAAGGGCGTGTGCGAGGGCCTGCCGATCCAGCGCCTGGACGACGCCAAGGATCCGCAACTGTGCAAGGACGGGCGCTGCATGGACGAGATCCTGCTGCAGGACCTGGCCGCGCAGGTGCGCGCCAAGCCCGGCGACCGCGTGGTCGTGCTGCACCAGCTGGGCAGCCACGGTCCCAGCTATTTCGAGCGTTATCCCGCCAGCTTCCGCCGCTTCACCCCGACCTGCGACACCGCCGACCTGGGCGACTGCGACCGCGAGCGGATCGCCAACGCCTATGACAATTCGCTGCTGTACACCGACCACCTGCTGGCGCGCACCGTGTCCACGCTGGAGGCGATGCCCGACTACGACACGGCGATGATCTACCTGTCCGACCACGGCGAGTCGCTGGGCGAGAAGGGCCTGTACCTGCACGGTGTGCCGTACGCGATCGCGCCGCAGGAACAGACCCACGTGCCGATGGTGATGTGGTTCTCGCCCGGTTTCGCCAGCGACCGCGGCCTGGACCTGTCGTGCCTGCGTGCGCGTTCGCACCAGTACGCCGACCAGGACAACCTGTTTCCGTCGGTACTGGGGCTGATGCAGGTCAAGACCGGGGTCTACGAGCGTTCGCGCGACCTGTTCGCGCAGTGCGCGCCCGCGGGTGCCGCCGCGAGCGCCGCCGGCGCCGCAAACCGATAGCCCATCGCGGGCGCCATCGCGCCTGCCACCGGTACCGCGGCGGGCGGCCCTTGCGGCCGGCGGGGCGGACCACTAGCCTTCGTCGCATTCGCCACCGAAGGATCTGCCGTGAACCACCGCCCCCTGCTGCTTGCGCTGTGCATCGGCGCGAGCGTGCTTGCGCTGTCCGCGTGCCGCAAGGAAGCCGCCCCCGACAGCGCCGCCGCGCCGGCACCGGCCGTGCCCGGCGAGAGCGCCGACCAGTTCGTCGCCCGCATCAACGAGGAATACCGCGCGCTGCTGCCGGAGCTGACCTCGGCGCAGTGGCTGTCGATCACCTACATCAACGGCGACTCCGAACGGCTGGCGTCCAAGGCCAACGAGCGCTGGCTGACCACGCTCAACGGCTGGATCGCGGAGGCCAAGCGCTACGAAGGCAAGCCGATGTCCGCCGACAGCGCGCGTGCGCTGCAGCTGCTGAAGCTGATGACCGCGATGCCGGCGCCGCGCGATGCGGTCAAGCTGGCCGAACTGGCGTCGCTGGCCTCGAAGATGGAAGGCGCCTATGGCGCGGCCACCTATTGCACCGGCGAGGGCGACGCGCGCCGCTGCCGGCAACTGGGCGAACTGGAGGACGTGCTGCGCCGCAGCCGCGACTACGACCAGCAGCTCGACGCCTGGCAGGGCTGGCACGGCACCGCGCAGCCGCTGCGCCAGGACTACCAGCGCTTCGTCGAACTGGTCAACGAAGGCGCGCGCGACATGGGCTACGCCGACACCGGCGCGATGTGGCGCAGCGGCTACGACATGCCGCCGGCGCAGATCGCCGCCGAGACCGACCGGCTGTGGACCCAGGTCAAGCCGCTGTACGAGCAACTGCACTGCTACACCCGCGGCAAGCTCGACGCCGAGTACGGCAAGGACAAGGGCGAGGTCGCCGGCGGCCTGCTGCCGGCGCACCTGCTCGGCAACATGTGGCAGCAGGACTGGAGCAACCTGTGGGACCTGCTGCAGCCCTACCCCGGCGCCGGCAGCCTGGACATCACCGACACCCTGGAAAAGCAGTACCAGAGCAACCTCGGCGCGGCGCTGGCGCGGCGCAATGCCGACACCTCGCCGGAAGCGCGGTTCATGGCTCAGCGCGACGCGCAGCTGCAGAGCGCCAAGCAGATGACCGAGCGCGCGCAGGACTTCTACACCTCGCTGGCGATGCCCAAGCTGCCGGACAGCTACTGGGCACGCAGCCAGTTCATCAAGCCGCTGGAGCGCAACGTCGTGTGCCACGCCAGCGCCTGGGACATGGACATGGCTGGCGACGTGCGCACCAAGATGTGCATCAAGCCCAACGAGGAAGACTTCACCACCATCTACCACGAGCTCGGCCACATCTATTACGACCTCGCCTACAACCCGTTGCCGCCGCTGTTCCAGGGCGGCGCCAACGACGGTTTCCACGAGGCGATCGGCGACACCATCGTGCTGGCGATGACCCCGCAGTACCTGCATTCGATCGGCCTGGTCGAGGCGCCGCAGCTCAGCCGCGAGGCGCTGATCAACGCGCAGATGCGCATGGCGCTGGCCAAGGTGTCGTTCCTGCCGTTCGGGTTGATGATCGACCGCTGGCGCTGGGGCGTGTTCGACGGCTCGATCGCCCCGGACCATTACAACCAGG
Source organism: Xanthomonas sp. CFBP 8443 (assembly GCF_025666195.1). Classification (NCBI taxonomy): domain Bacteria; kingdom Pseudomonadati; phylum Pseudomonadota; class Gammaproteobacteria; order Lysobacterales; family Lysobacteraceae; genus Xanthomonas; species Xanthomonas sp. CFBP 8443. Next base: position 1,546,411 of record NZ_CP102592.1, on the reverse strand, counting down.
CGTGGTGGGAGCTGAAGGCCAAGTACCAGGGCGTGGCCCCGCCGACCCCGCGCGGCGAGGACTTCTTCGACCCCGGCGCCAAGTACCACGTGCCCGGCAACACCCCGTACACGCGCTATTTCCTGTCGCACATCCTGCAGTTCCAGTTCTACAAGGGCCTGTGCGACGCGGCCGGCTACAAGGGCCCGCTGTACGAGTGCACCTTCTACGGCAACAAGGAGGCCGGACAGAAATTCTGGTCGATGCTGCAGCGTGGCGGCAGCCAGCCGTGGCAGCAGACGCTGAAGGAGCTGACCGGCAACGACAAGCTCGACGCCGCCCCGCTGCTGGAATACTTCGCGCCGATGCAGGAATGGCTCACGCAGCAGAACCAGGGGCAGATGTGCGGCTGGGAGGCGCCGAAGGCGGTGCAGACATCAGATCAAAAGTAAATATTGCTCGAAATATCCTGACATTAAACGACAAGGCCCGCTGATGCGGGCCTTGTGCGTCATGGGTGAAGGTAATTTCCGTCCCCGTTAGCCTGAAAGTTCAGAAGTTCCTTAGCGATGCCTCGATTTTCTGGAACGCCAATCCCCCAATAAAACAGTCGCCCAACTTCGGCGATCGATTGCTTCTCTCCCAACATCATGGCCCTGAAGTAGTAAACGCCGGCCTTCTTTAAGCTCTTCCTGACGCCTTTTCCCGTTTCATAGCTAACAGCCACGTCGAAACAAGCATCTGGAACAAAACTTTCAGCAGCTTCCAACATCAAGAAAAAGCCTCTCTTTTCATCCTTCTTGAAGAACTGGCCATGAAAGTGCCAAGTACCAAGCGCATAGGTAGCGCGCTTGTCGCCATGTCCATGCGCCTCCTCAAGCAACTTGGCGACTGGAGCAAGGTCTCCTCGGTCGCTGTCAGACCTCACCGATCTAGCCGCACGCAAAGCAGCGTTGTATTTCTTATTATTTTCTTGGCGGCCAAGGACCTTTGTGGCCTGGCGGCCTCTTACCGTACGGGTCTCTATTGTCATCACCCTTCTCTCCGCCAGATTTGTCTGGTTTTACTCTTGCCCTTCCCTTCTCACGCTTTTCCTCTGTGCTAAGCCTTGCGCCGACTCAATCGTCGGCCAGCCGCGCCCAGCGCTCGTGGTCGCGCCAGATGCCGCCGATGCGCAGATAGCGCGGCGAATAGCCTTCGTGGCGGAACCCGGCGCGTTTGACCAACGCCAGCGAACGCGCGTTGTCCGGCTGGATGTTGGCCTCCACGCGGTGCAGGCCCAGCTCGGAAAACGCATAGGCCACGCACAGCCGCAGCGCGTGGGTCATCAGCCCGCGGCCTTCGCAGCCGGCCATCGCGTGGTAGCCCAGGTAGGCGCTCTGGAAGCAGCCGCCGACGATCTGGCTGAAGGTGAACAGGCCGGCGACCTCGCCGCTGTCGCGCGCGCGCGCCAGCAGCGCGACGTTGCTGCCGTCCAGGGTCTGCGCGTACCAGGCGTTGAAGCCGGGCACGTCGGTGAACGGATACGCCCACGGATGATGCAGGTCGACGCTGGCGCGGTGCGCTTGGATCAGCGCCAGGCCGTCGCGGCGCCGCACCCGCGCCAGCGACACGGCGGCGTCCGCGGCCTGGCTCGCGCTCAGACCCATGGCCTCAGCCCGGCAACGCCGCGCTGTCGCCGCGCTGCATGACCTGCGCGTGGCGGTCCTTGAACTCGTCGAAGCTCAGCCCCTGCGCCAGCGCATCGGCGTGCGCGGCGTCCTTCAGCGCATCCGAATACACCAGCCGCACCGGCGTGCCGGCGCGTTCGTGCATTTCCGCCGCCTGCATGATCAGCGACAGCACCTGCGCGGCGCTCTCGCTCTGCCCGGCGATGCGCCCGTCCATGCCCAGCACCCACTCGCCGTCGCGGCGCACGATGCCGGCCAGCAGCGTGCGTTGCTGGTCGCGCAGTTCGGCGTGCGGTTCGATCGAGGTGGCCGCCGCGGCGGCGGCCTCGCTGCGGTGGCGCAGGCGTTCTGCAAGCTTCTTGCGCACGTCGCGGCGCTGCTTGGACTGGATGGACATGCGGTTTCCTCAACGATGACGCGACGACGATAGCCCAAGCGCGCAGCCGATGCTCATACCGGATCGGCCGGTTCCAGCTGCGGCACCTGCGAGCCCGGGCGCGGCAGGCGCCGGCCGCTGCGCCGCTCCCAGCGCCAGAACGCCCAGCCGAGCAGGAAGAACGCGCCCGAGCCCAGCGCCAGGTGGATCGGGCGGCCGCTGAGCAGCGGCGACAGCACCCCGGCCACCACCGCGTTGACCATCAGCTGGGTGAAGGCCTGCAACGACGAGGCCAGCCCGCGCTGGCGCGGGTACATGTCCAGCACCGCCAGCGCCAGGATCGGGAAGATCAGCGCCATGCCCACCCCGGCGACGAAGATCGGCAGCACCGCCCACGGCAGCGCGATCTGCGGCGCGAGCGCGGTGTAGGCGATGTTGCCGACCATCGACACGCCGCAGCAGATGAAGCCGATGCGCACCTGCCGCGTCGGCCCGATGCGCCCGGCCATGCGCCCGGACAGGAACGAGCCCAGGGTCATGCCGCCGATGGTGGGGATGAACAGCCAGGCGAAGTCGCGCTCGGTCAGGTGCAGCAGGTCGATGACGAACACCGGCGCCGAGGCGATGTACAGGAACACGCCGCCGAAGTTGAACGCGCCGGCGGCGGCCAGGCGCTGGAAGCGCGCGTTGAACGCGATCGCGATGTAGTCGCGCAGCAGCGTGCGCGGCGCCAGCGGAGTGCGCGCCTGCGGCGGGTGCGTCTCCGGCATCCAGCGCAAGGTGGCGACCAGCAGCAACAGCGAGAACCCGACCAGGAACCAGAAGATCAGCGGCCAGCCGGCGCCGGTGGCCAGCAGCCAGCCGCCGATGATCGGTGCGATCGCCGGGGCGATGCCGAAGATCATCGACACCTGGCTCATCAGCCGCTGCGCGTCGTGGCCGTGGTACAGGTCGCGGATCACCGCGCGGCCGACGATCATGCCCACGCCGGCGGAGAAGCCCTGCAGCGCGCGGAACGCCAGCAGCGTGTCCAGATCGCGCGACAGCGCGCAGCCGACCGAGGCCAGGATGAACACCACCAGCCCGCCGACGATCACCCGCTTGCGCCCCCAGGCATCGGACATCGGCCCGTGCGCCAGGCCCATCAGCGCGTAGGCCAGCAGGTACACGCTGACCGTCTGCTGGATCGCCACCGGATCGGCGCGCAGGCGCTGCGCCAGCTGCGGGAACGCCGGGAAGATGGTGTCGATCGAGAACGGGCCGAACATCGCCAGCCCGGCCAGCAGCAGTGCCAGGCGGCGGGTCGAGATCGTCGGGAGCGTCATGCGGGGATCCTGGAAGGCCGGTCGCGCCAGGCGGCGAACGCGCGACGGCACCGCCCGACGGTGGGCGGCGCTTGGGGAAAAAGGAGAGTGCCCATGATAAGCCCTGGCGGACGCCGCGTTAAGCGCCGCACCGGCCTGCCCATGCCCACGCGCCGGATGACCGCCATCGCGTTCAGCAAGCCGCTGCGGACGCCCCGCCCGGGCATGCGCGCGCCGCCGCCGTGGCCGCCGCCGGCCACGCTATAATCGCCGGGCAGCATGGTGGGAGAAGCGGGGCGACCCGCTGCCGAAGGCGCAAACGCCCGTAATCGCTCAGGCCCGATACCACCCGCACCAAGACTCTGGAGAGACCGGTCCAACCCGGCGCCGAAGGGGCACGAAGCGCAGCGCACCCGCCGCCGCTTCCAAACTCTCAGGCAAAAGGACAGAGGGGCAGTGGGAAGACATGTGGCTTCCCGTCGGTCGTGTCCGCAGTTGCGGCCGACGGCGGCATCCGTGCGTCCTCCGCCCTTCGTGCCCTCCTCTGCCGGACGACCGCCATGTCTAAGACCCCCTCGCTGCGCGACCTCGAACACCACTCGGCCTTCGTCGAGCGCCACATCGGCCCGAACGACGCCGAGATCGCGCACATGCTGCGCGCCGTCGGCCACGACTCGCTGGAGGCGCTGACCGACGCCATCGTCCCCGCCAAGATCAAGTCGCCGCTGCCGCTGGCGCTGCCCGAGGCGATCACCGAAGAAGAGGCGCTGGCCAAGATCCGCGCCATCGCCGAGCGCAACCAGGTGCTGCGCAGCTTCATCGGCCAGGGCTACTACGGTACCCACACGCCGAAGGTGATCCTGCGCAACATCCTCGAGAACCCGGCCTGGTACACCGCCTACACCCCGTACCAGGCGGAGATCTCGCAGGGCCGCATGGAAGCGCTGATCAACTTCCAGACCATGTGCGCGGACCTGACCGGCATGGAGATCGCCAACGCCTCGCTGCTGGACGAGGCGACCGCCGCGGCCGAGGCGATGACTCTGGCCAAGCGCTCGGCCAAGGCCAAGTCCGAGACCTTCTTCGTGCACGACGCGGTGCATCCGCAGACCCTGGAACTGCTGCGCACCCGCGCCGAGCCGCTGGGCATCGTGCTGCGCGTGGGCACGCCGGAGGAAGCACTGCAGGCCGAGTGCTTCGGCGTGCTGCTGCAGTACCCGGACAGCTTCGGCCATATCGGTGATCACAAGGCGCTGGCCGACGCGGTGCACGCGCGCGGCGGCCTGGTCGCGGTGGCCACCGACCTGCTGGCGCTGACCCTGATCGCCGCGCCCGGCGAATGGGGCGCGGACATCGTGGTCGGCAACTCGCAGCGCTTCGGCGTGCCGTTCGGCTTCGGCGGTCCGCACGCCGCGTTCATGGCCTGCCGCGACGCCTACAAGCGCTCGATGCCGGGCCGTCTGATCGGCGTGTCGATCGACGCTGCCGGCAACCCCGCCTACCGCCTCACCCTGCAGACCCGCGAGCAGCACATCCGCCGCGAGAAGGCGACGTCCAACATCTGCACGGCGCAGGTGCTGCTGGCGGTGATGGCCTCGATGTACGCGGTCTACCACGGCCCCGACGGCCTGACCCGCATCGCCCGGCGCACCCACCGCCTGGCCGCGATCCTGGCCGCGGCGCTGCGCAGCGCCGGCGTCACGGTCGGCGAGCGCTTCTTCGACACCCTGCACGTCAAGGCGATCGACGCCGAGGCGGTCCACGCCAAGGCGCGCGCGGCCGGCATCAACCTGCGTGCGATCGACAGCGAAGCGGTGGGCATCAGCCTGGACGAGACCAGCACCCGCGCCGACGTGGTCGCGCTGGCGCAGCTGTTCGGCGCGCAGGCCGATGTCGACGCGCTCGACGCCGCCACCGCCGATGCGCTGCCCGAAAGCCTGCGCCGCAGCAGTGCGTTCCTGCAGCACCCGGTGTTCAACACCCACCACAGCGAGCACGAACTGCTGCGCTACATGCGCGCGCTTGCCGACAAGGACCTGGCGATGGATCGCACCATGATCCCGCTGGGCAGCTGCACCATGAAGCTCAACGCCACCGCGGAAATGATCCCGGTGACTTGGCCGGAATTCGGCGCGATCCATCCGCTGGCCCCGGCCGAGCAGTCCGTCGGCTACAAGCAGCTGATCGGCGAACTGGAAGCGATGCTGGTCGAATGCACCGGCTACGACGCGGTGAGCCTGCAGCCCAACTCCGGCGCGCAGGGCGAATACGCCGGCCTGCTGGCGATCCGCGCCTACCACCGTGCGCGCGGCGAGGCGCATCGCGACATCTGCCTGATCCCCGAATCGGCGCACGGCACCAATCCGGCCTCGGCGCAGATGTGCGGCATGAAGGTCGTGGTCACCAAGTGCGACGCCAACGGCAACGTCGATGTCGACGACATCCGCGCCCAGGCCGAGAAGTACAGCGATCGCCTGGCCGCGCTGATGATCACCTACCCGTCCACCCACGGCGTGTTCGAGGAAGACGTGGTGGCGATCTGCGAGGCGGTGCATGCGCACGGCGGCCAGGTCTACACCGACGGCGCCAACATGAACGCCCTGGTCGGCGTGGCCAAGCCCGGCAAGTGGGGCTCGGACGTGTCGCACCTGAACCTGCACAAGACCTTCTGCATCCCGCACGGCGGCGGCGGCCCGGGCGTAGGCCCGTGCGCGGTGAAGTCGCATTTGGCGCCCTACCTGCCGAAGACCCTGGGCGGCGAAGGCGACGTCGGCATGGTCAGCGCGGCCAGCTTCGGCAGCGCCTCGATCCTGCCGATCAGCTGGATGTACATCACCATGATGGGCAACGCTGGGCTGCGCAAGGCGACCCAGGTCGCGCTGCTCAACGCCAACTACATCGCCAAGCGCCTGGCGCCGCACTACAAGACCCTGTACACCGGCCGCAATGGCCTGGTCGCGCACGAGTGCATCCTCGACGTGCGCCCACTGGAGAAGACCACCGGCATCGGCGCCGAGGACGTGGCCAAGCGCCTGATCGATTTCGGCTTCCACGCGCCGACCCTGAGCTTCCCGGTCGCCGGCACGCTGATGGTGGAGCCGACCGAGAGCGAATCGCTGCACGAGCTGGACCGTTTCATCGACGCGATGATCCAGATCCGCGAGGAGATCGCCGCGATCGAGGACGGCCGCCTGGACCGCGAAGACAACCCGCTCAAGCACGCCCCGCACACCGCCGCGCAGGTCACCGCCGGCGAGTGGACGCACGCCTATCCGCGCGAGCTGGCCGCGTTCCCGCTGCCCACGCTCAAGCAGGCCAAGTACTGGCCGCCGGTGGCGCGCGTGGACAACGTCTACGGCGACAAGAACGTGATGTGCGCCTGCATCCCGGTGGACGCGTACAAGGACGACGTGGTGGCGTAACGCTCCGCGTCGCTGCGCCGTTACTACCAAAGCCGGCCGCGCACGTCGCGGCCGGCTTTTTTTGACGCGTATAGCCCGGCACTTGCCGGACGCGGCGCAAGCCCGATACGGAAAGCAGTCTCGAAGACTCGCGGGCATCCACCCTGTGGGGGCTTTCCGAACTCGGCGCGATCGGCCCGCACGCTGTTTTCCATGCGGCGCACGAGCATCCTGATGGCCTTCAGCGCGGCGGGAGGCGCCTGGCTTGGCGCTTGAGCACCGCCGGGGACGCCGCGCCTTGCTGCAACCGGCCTGCGGCAGCGGCCTTGAGCAGCCGCTGGAAGGTCGGGCATTGCGCATGATGGACGGCAGGACATGCCGCGGCATGGCGCAGTCCCTGGCTCATCGTGCGGAGACGTTTGATGGTCGCGTCGATGTCGTCGGCCTTCGCCGACAGCAGCGTTCTGTCCACCTGCAGCGCGCCGCCGGAACCGAGCATGGCGTGGATGTCGTCCAGCGACAGCCCCCCGGCCTGCCCCAGCGCGATCAGCGCCAACTGGTCGAGCGCGTTCGGCGCGAAGTGGCGCCGGCCACCCGCCGCGCGGCTTGCCGGGAGCAGCCCCTTCTTTTCGTAGAACCGCAGCGTGGAGGCCGGCACACCGGTGCGCTTGGCGACTTCGGCAATGTCCATCGCACACCTCTTGACTTGAAGTTGACTTCAACTTCTACCATGCCATTGAAGCTCCACTGGAGCAATCGACAAAGGAACAGGCATGACGTGGATGGATGCGGTACGGGTGATGCTGGTCGGGATCGGCGCCACCGCCGTCATGGATGCATGGCTGCTGGCCCTCAGGCGCGCGGGCATGCCCACGCTCGACTACGCCTTGGTCGGGCGCTGGGCGGGGCACCTGCGTCGCGGCAGGTTCGCCCATGCCCGTATCGGGGAGGCTGCGCCGATACCGGGCGAGCGGCCGCTCGGCTGGGCGATCCACTATGCCGTCGGCATCGCCTTCGCGGCGCTGATGGTGGCCGTGCAGGGCCTGGCCTGGTTGCGCGAACCCGCCTTGTTGCCTGCCGTGGCGATGGGCATGGCGACCGTCGTGGTGCCGCTGTTGGTCATGCAGCCCGCCATGGGCGCGGGATTCGCAGCGTCGAAGACGCCCACGCCATTGAGGAACTGCCTGCGCAGCCTGGCGACGCACGCGGTATTCGGGGCCGGGCTGTTTCTTTCGGCCGTGTTGATCGAACTGTCGGGAGCCTGACATGAAGACCGATCAGATCCATTTCCACGATGGCGCGGCATATGAGCGGTACATGGGAACGTGGAGCCGGCTTGCGGGGAACACGTTCCTCGACTGGCTCGCACCGCAGCCGGACCAGCGCTGGCTGGACGTCGGCTGTGGCAATGGCGCCTTCACTGAAATGCTCGTCGCGCGCTGTCGCCCGGCCTCGGTACAGGGGGTGGACCCTTCCGAGGAGCAGCTTGCCTACGCGCGCATGCGACCTGGGCTTCGCGCCGCGCAGTTCCGCCGAGGGGACGCGATGGCGCTGCCTTGCCCCGACAGCGCGTTCGATGTCGCCGTCATGCCCTTGGTGGTGTTCTTCGTTCCCGATCCGGCCAAGGGCATTGCCGAAATGGAACGCGTGGTGCGCCCTGGCGGCACCGTTGCCGCTTACGCCTGGGACATGCCGGGCGGCGGCTTTCCGTATGAAGCGCTGCTGGCGGAAATCCGCCGGCTTGGCATCGCGGTTCCGGCGCCGCCGAGTCCCGAGGCGTCACGGATGGAGGTCATGCGGGAGTTGTGGGCTGGCGCTGGCCTGGATGCAATCGACACGCGGGAGATCGTCGTGCGCCGCACGTTCGCCGGCTTCGACGACTTCTGGGCGACGGCCCTGGGAGCGCCGAGCGTCGGAGCGACGCTCGCGACGATGGCGACCGAGGACCTGGCCGTTCTCAAGGCACGTCTACGGGCGCGCCTGCCAGCGGAAATTTCCGGCCGTCTTACCTGCAGCGCCCGCGCCAATGCGGTGACGGGGCGTGTTCCGCAATAGCACTGGCCTGGCCTGGACGAACAGCTCATCCATGCCGCGACGCCGTAGATCGACAAGCGCTTGAGCATCCAGCGTGATGCAACGCCGGCAAGTGGGCGCATGCCTACCCGCGCGAGCCGGCCGCATTCCGTGGATGCGTACAGGGACGACGTGGTGGCATCGCTCTCCCTGCCACGCACCGAAGAAGACGCCAGCGATGTATGCGGCGCCGGCGTGCTTTTGCGAAGCGCGCCGCGCTCAGTCGCGCGCTACGCCGGGATCGAAGGCGAAGCCGTCGCCGACCTGCTGCAGGCAGCGTAGCGGCTGCTTGGGCAGCTGGCGCCAGTGCGTGCGCAGCGCGCTGTCCTCGATGCTGCCACCACGCAGCTTGGCCTTGCCGGTCAGGTAGTTCACGCTGATCTCCGTGACCTCGCCGCTGCCGCGGTGCAGGCCGCGCATGTCGTAGCCGATCAGTTGGAAACAGTCCTGCCGGTAGCGGAACAGGAAGGTGGTCTCGGAGGTGTTCCAACTGCCGGCGCTGGAGAACTGGTGCAGGTTGACCGAGAACGCGCCGCGCGCGATGTCAGGTTCGCCGCCATCGAGATAGTCCTCCATGTTCGGCGCGTCCGGGCGCGGGATCAGCGTGTGGTCGCGCAGCGCGAGCCGGTAGCTGTCGTCCTCGGCGAAGGCCACCGCCAGCATGCGCGGGTTGGTGTCGAAGCGGTCCGGACCGAAGCCGCCGTTGTCCAGCACGTTGCGCGGATCGGCCATCTTCAGCACCAGCAACAGGTCGGCGCGGCCATCGCCGTTCAAATCGCCGCGGCGCTCGAACTCCAGCGTCCAGCCCGACGGCACGAACGCGGCGGCATCGCGGCCGTGCGCGGGCAGCGGCGGATAGGTGACCGCGGGCGGTTCCAGCGCCTGCGCGGCGGCGACCGCGGCAAGCAGCAGGGGCAGACACGACCACGCGAGCCTGGGCGCCATCACACTCTCGAACATGCAGGAAGGAGCCGTCATGGTGGCACGAATGCCGGCGTCGCCTCAGCCCGGCGCGGCGACGCCCGGCGCGCCCGCCGCCGCATCCTGCGCGTGCGCGCAGCAATTGCGGCCGTTGCGCTTGGCGCGGTACAGCGCCGCGTCGGCGTGGTGCAGCAACTCGATTGCCGCATCGGCGGTGGCCGGACGGGTGGCGATGCCGATGCTGACCGTGACCACCCCCATCGGGCTGGCCGGATGCGGGATCTGCCGCTGCGCGATCGCCGCCAGCAGGCGCTGCGCGATCGCGTCGGCGGCGTCGGCCGCGGTGTCCGGCAGCACCACCGCGAATTCCTCGCCGCCGTAGCGCGCCACCGTGGCGGTATGCGCGGGCAAGGCTTCGGCCAGCGCGGTGGCCACCTCGACCAGGCAGGCGTCGCCGACCACGTGGCCGTGACTGTCGTTGAACTGCTTGAAGAAGTCGATGTCGATCATCAGCAGCGAGCAGTCCATGCCGCTGTCCAGGTCGCGCAAGCGCGCCGCCAGGCCGACCCGGTTGGCGATGCCGGTCAGCGGATCGCGCGCCACCTGCTGCTGCAGGCGACGCGTGCTCAAGCGGCTCATGCGTTGGATTTCCAGATGCTCGCTGTGCAGGAACGCCACGTGCACCCCGTACACCATCACCGCCAGCGTGGCCGCGGCCATGCCCCAGACGAAGCTCACCCGCGCCACGCTGATCGCCAGCAACAGCACCGCCAGCGAGAACACGATCGGCGCGAACGCGGCGATCAGTTCCGCGCCGCGCAAGGTCGGCCGCGCGCGGCGCAACCAGCGCCCGCGCGGCAGCGACGCGACCAACACCAGCACCGCACCGGGCAGGTCGATCAGCAGCCCGCCCCACCACGGCAGCCCGCCCAGCTCGATGCGGTTGTACAGCGCCGCCACCGCGCCATTGACCCACAGATAGGCGCTGGCGGTGAAATAGAAATGGCGGCGGCTGCAACCGCCGGCGCCGAGCAGGCGCAGCGTGGCCATCGACGCCAGCAGCAGGCCCATCGCGTCGCCATGGTTGATGATCAGGCTGACGTCGGGTTCGGAGAAGCCATCGCTGGAGGACAGCGCCAGATCGATCAGCAGATACAGCAGGCCGGCACCGGCCAGCGCCAGCAACGCGTCCAGCGCCACGATCAGCCGCGGCTGCGGCCGGTTGAACGAGCGCGCGATCAGGAACAGCGCCGGCAGCATCGACGAGCCGGAGAACATCACCCCGAGCTTCTGCAGCGCCGGGCCGTGCTGCGGCAACAGCAGCGCCAGCAGGTTGCAGCCGGTCCACAGCATCTGCACGCCGACCATGCACGCCAGCAGCCGCCACGGCATCCGGTCCACCACCGACGCATGCCGCAGCCGGCGCAGCACCGCCAGCACCGCCATGGCCTGCACCGCCAGGCCGCACCAGTGCGCCGCGGGCGTGCTGGTGCCGCCGCCATGCGCAACCACGGCATGGGCGAGCAACAATCCGATGACGACGATAGGCAACACTACATTCTCCGTCGCACACGATAGGCCGGCGGCGCACTGCATCGCAGCCGCTGCCGATGTTCGCCCCCCCCCCCCCCACGCGGGGGCGCGTCGATGGAGCCAGGCTCAACGCACTATCGGCGCCGCGCCGCGGTTCTGTAGCGCCAGTTCGGCGGCGACGCCCGCTCCGCCACTCGAACCTTCGATCGTAGTGCCGCACCGTTGCGCAAACCGGACCCCCATCGCAGCTGGCCACCACCCGGCGCAGCGGCAAGCCACCAGGTGCGCCCTGCTCGCGCCGCGTCGCGACCTGCAGCGCCTCGCACGGCGAGCGGCAGGTGCACGGACCGTTCACGCCCCGCGGCACAGCATCGAGCGGATGCTCCATCGCTTTTCCTGCAGCACGTGCGTTTCCTGCAGTACGTGCTGCCTTCTGCCGTTTCGCCCCATCCCCCGGAGCATCATCCCATGGCCAGCCCGCCGCGCAAGCCCAGCAAGTCCAGCACTCCCGTCGATACCAGCGCCGTCGCCGACCGGCGCGGCCATGGCGACGAACTGCACCAGAGCGCCGGCGGCACGCATCCGCCGCTGACCACCAACCAGGGCATCCCGGTCGCCGACAACCAGAACTCGCTGCGCGTCACCCCGCGCGGGCCGACGTTGCTGGAAGACTTCATCCTGCGCGAGAAGATCACCCACTTCGACCACGAACGCATCCCCGAGCGCATCGTGCACGCGCGCGGCAGCGCCGCGCACGGCTATTTCGAGCTGACCGCCTCGCTGGACCAGTACACCACCGCCAAGATCCTCACCGAGGTCGGCGTCAAGACCCCGGTGTTCACCCGCTTTTCCACCGTCGCCGGCGGCGCCGGCTCGGTGGACACGCCGCGCGACGTGCGCGGTTTCGCGGTCAAGTTCTACACCAAGGAAGGCAACTGGGACCTGGTCGGCAACAACATCCCGGTGTTCTTCATCCAGGACGCGATCAAGTTCCCGGACCTGATCCACGCGGTGAAGATGGAGCCGGACCGCGGCTTCCCGCAGGCGGCCAGCGCGCACGACACGTTCTGGGACTTCGTCTCGCTGACCCCGGAATCGCTGCATATGATCATGTGGGCGATGAGCGACCGCACCATCCCGCGCTCGCTGCGCATGATCGAAGGCTTCGGCATCCACAGCTTCCGCCTGCTCGACGGCCACGGCAACAGCACCTTCGTCAAGTTCCACTGGCGGCCCAAGCTGGGCCTGCAATCCACGGTCTGGGACGAGGCGGTGAAGCTGGCCGGCGCCGATCCGGACTTCCACCGCCGCGATCTGTTCGAGGCGATCCAGCACGGCGAGTTCCCGGAATGGGAACTGGGCGTGCAGCTGTTCACCGAGGAAGAGGCGGACAAGTTCCCGTTCGACCATCTCGATTCCACCAAGCTGATTCCCGAGGAACTGGTGCCGCTGAAGATCGTCGGGCGCATGGTGCTGGACCGCTGGCCGGACAACTTCTTCGCCGAGACCGAGCAGGTGGCGTACTGCCCGGCCAACATCGCGCCGGGCATCGACTTCTCCAACGATCCGCTGCTGCAGGGCCGCCTGTTCTCCTACCTGGACACCCAGCTCAGCCGCCTGGGCGGGCCGAACTTCCACCAGATCCCGATCAATGCGCCGAAGTGCCCGTTCGCCAACCTGCAACGCGACGGCCACATGCAGATGAGCGTGCCCAAGGGCCGCGTCGCCTACGAGCCCAGTTCGCTGCAGGACGACACCCCGCGCGAGAGCGCGCGTGGCTTCCCCAGCCACGCCACGCCGGGCGAGCACGGCAGCAAGGGCCGGGTGCGCGCCGCGAGCTTCGCCGACCACTACAGCCAGGCGCGCATGTTCTTCCGCAGCCAGAGCAAGCCCGAGCAGGCGCACATGGCCTCGGCGCTAGTGTTCGAGTTGTCCAAGGTGGAGACCGCGCATGTGCGTGAGGCCGTGGTCGGGCACTTGCGCCACGTCGATCCGGCGCTGGCGCAGCGCGTGGCCGACGGCCTGGGCATGGCGGCGCTGCCGCCGGCACCGCCCGCAGCGGTAGCGCCGCAGGACATGCCGCCGTCGCCGGCGCTGCAACTGATCGGCAAGATGAAGCACACCCTGCAGGGACGCGCGATCGGCATCCTGATCCACGACGGCTCCGACGCGGCGACGGTGCAGAGCCTGCAGAAAGCGGCGCGCGATGCCGGCGCCACGGTCAAGATCGTGGCGCCCAAGCTGGGCGGCGCCACGCTCAGCAACGGCAAGAAGCTGGCCGCGGACGGGCAACTGGCCGGCACCCCGTCGTTCGTGTTCGACGCGGTGGCGGTGGTGCTGTCGGCCGAGGCCGGCAAGCAGCTGAGCAAGGACGCGGCGGCGGTCGATTTCGTCAGCAACGCCTTCGCGCACCTGAAGGCGATCGCCGCCGATGCCGGGGCGCAGCCGCTGCTGAAGGCCGGCAACGTGGCCAAGGACGCCGGCGTGCTGGAAGCCGGCAACGGCAAGGGCTTCATCGAGGCGGCCAAGACCCGCCAGTGGGACCGCGAACCGAAGCTGCGCATGCTCGCCTGAGCCTGCGCCGCACGCGGCACGTTGGACTCGACCGCGCCATGCTTCCGCATGGCGCGGTCTTGGTTTGTGGCGACGGATGGCCGGGTGGCAGGCGGCGCTCGCTGGGGGGCGGACCGGGCGGGATTCGGCCGGAGCCGCCTACCCGGCCGCGTGGCCATCGCAGCCGGGCCGGCGAATGGTCCTCGCCAGTGGCCGCTGAACCGGCATCGCCGGCGTCCCGCACCGGGGCGGAGACGGGCCGACCATCGCCCTGCCTAATTTTTCGCCACGTCTCTTGACAGTCTTGTGGCACGTGGCCGCGACGGGCTTATCCACACCCTTATGCAGAAGTCATCCACACCCCTTGTGGACAACGTCGCTGCCGACGGCGCAGCAGGCGCCAAGCACCAAGTGATTGAAAATCAATGAAATTCAACCACACCCTCTTGACAAATGCCGATCTGCGCCGGGACTCGCTGCTGTCTCGCAGCAGAGGCGGGACAAAACTTATCCCGAGGCGTGGCCGCCGCGCGTGTAGTTCTGCGTTCATCGCTGAATGCGCGTTGCCCCGGCGCTGGCGGCCTCCTGCGCAGGCCGCGGATCGTTGCCGTCATGAGACGGACATGGTCGTGAATCCGGCGCTTGTTCGCCGGGAGCGTGGCCAACGTCGGCGAGACGCTTTCGCGCCGACCCTCACCCAACCCCTCTCCCGGTAGGAGAGGGGCTATAAATGGAGCAGCTGTTCCCTTCTCCCTTCGGGAGAAGGTGGCCCGCAGGGCCGGATGAGCGTACGGGCGCAACCTCGCGCACCCGAGTTCCATGAGACGCTTTCGCGCCGTACCCTCACCCCAACCCCTCTCCCGGGGGGGAGAGGGGCTATGAGTGGCGCAGCTGTTCCCTTCTCCCTTTGGGAGAAGGTGGCCCGCAGGGCCGGATGAGGGTACGGGCGCAGCTCGCGCACCCGAGTTCCACGAGACGCTTTCGCGCCGGACCGTCACCCCAACCCCTCTCCCGGGGGGAGAGGGGCTATGAGTGGCGCAGTTGTTCCCTTCTCCCTTTGGGAGAAGGTGGCCCGCAGGGCCGGATGAGGGTACGGGCGCAGCTCGCGCACCGGAGTTCCACGAGACGCTTTCGCGCCGGACCCTCACCCCAACCCCTCTCCCGGGGGGAGAGGGGCTATGAGTGGCGCAGCTGTTCCCTTCTCCCTTCGGGAGAAGGTGGCCCGCAGGGCCGGATGAGGGTACGGGCGCCCCCCCGCGCACCCGATTTCCACGAGACGCTTTCGCGCCGGACCCTCACCCCAACCCCTCTCCCGGGGGAGAGAGGCTATGTCTCGGCTGTCAGAGCGGTCATGGGAACCGCCGCACAGGCGCAGGCAAGAAGACGCACGCTCAGGCCAGAACAGCGTTCTTCGGGCGCAGCACAGCCCTCGCCCGCGCGGCGCAGCGAGCGCGGCCCAGCCCGGTTTACGGGGTCAGGATGACCTTGCGGCAGTCCTGTTCCTTCTTGTCGAAGATCGCGTAGCCGTCGGCCGCCTGCGCCAGGCGCATGCGGTGGGTGATGATCTCGTTCGGCTTCAGCCGGCCTTCGCCGATGTGCTCCAGCAGTTCGGGCATGAAGCGCTGCACGTGGGTCTGGCCCATCTTGAAGCTCAGCCCCTTGTCGAAGGCGTCGCCGAACAGGAAGCCGTGGATGAAGCCGGCATACACGCCGGGCACGCTGACCGTGCCGCCGCGGCGGGTAGCGGCGATGCACTGGCGCAATGCGGTGCCGCTGCTGCCTTCCAGCTTCAGCGTGGCCATCACCGTCTCCACGGTGCTGCCCTTGGCCTCGAAGCCGACCGCGTCGATGCTCGCATCCACGCCGCGGCCGTCGGTCTGGCCGACGATGATGTCGGCGGGATCGTCGATCTCCTCGAAATTGAGCGGGATCACGCCATAGGTCTTCTGCGCGAAATCCAGCCGGTACGGATAGCGGTCGACCATGAAGATGCGCTCGGCGCCGAGCATGCGGCAGCACGCGGCGGTCATCAACCCGACCGGGCCGGCACCGAAGATCGCCACGGTGCTGCCCTGGCGCACGCCGCCATTGAGCGCGGCCTGGTAGCCGGTGGGCAGGATGTCGGACAGGAACAGCACCTGCTCGTCGTGCAGCACGTCCGGCACCACCAGCGGGCCGACGTTGGCCTTGGGCACGCGCACGTACTCGGCCTGGCCGCCGGCCACGCCGCCGTAAAGATGGCTGTAGCCGAACAGCGCCGCCGGCGGGCGGATGCCCTTCTGGTTCAGCGCCGCGCCCTTGCCGGTATTGGTGGTCTCGCAGGCGGCGTATTCGGTCAGGCGGCAGTGGAAGCATTCGCCGCAGGCGATCACGAACGGGATCACCACGCGGTCGCCCCGCTTCAGCCGCTGCACGCCCGGGCCGACCTCTTCGACCACGCCCATGAATTCGTGGCCGAGCACGTCGCCGTCGTGCATGTCGGGGATCTTGCCGCGGTACAGGTGCAGGTCCGAGCCGCAGATCGCGGTCGCGGTGACGCGCAGCACGATGTCGTCGGCATCGACCAGCACCGGATCGGGAACGGTTTCGACGCGCACGTCTCTGGTGCCGTGATAGGTGAGGGCTTGCATCGGGGGCTCCTGTTGCGACGGCGTGGACTGCAGTGTGGCCGCGGGCGGCGTGCAACCCGGGTGACCATGCCGTGAGCCCTGCGTCGCGGCACGGCGCCGATCCGTTCAGCGCGACATTCAGGGAGGCAGCAGATGCGCGTCGATCGCATGCTTTGCGAGCATCGCCGCCAGCGCCTGCCGCGCCCGCGCGCGATCGCATGGCGCGGCCGCGTCCAGCAGTTCCTGCGCGAGCACGCCGAACTGCGGCCAGAATTCGGCCGGATCGCGCAGATGCGCGATCCATTCCGGCAGCATCGTCGCCAGATGCGCCAGCGCCGCCTGCGTCTGCGCGTGCGTGTTCACGACGGCGCGCGCGGCTGCCGCCATTGCACGCGGCGCACCGCGCCGTCGTCGACCAGCGCGATGCGCGCGTCCGGCTGGCGCAGGCCGTCCACGAACAGGCCGGCGCCGTCGGCGGCGTCGCCTGCCTGGCCAGCGGCGTGCTGCAGCAGTTCGATGTGGTACGTGCTGCTGCCGTGGCGGTACTGCAGTTCGCAGCGCTCCCAGTCGGCCGGCAGGCACGGCCGCAGTTGCAGGCTGTCGCCTTCGCGCTGCAGGCCCAGCAGCGATTCGACCAGCAGCCGGTACATCCACCCGGCCGAACCGGTGTACCAGGTCCAGCCGCCGCGGCCCACGTGCGGGGCCACGCCGTAGACGTCGGCGGCCAGCACGTAGGGTTCGACCTTGTAGCGCTCGCTGGCCGCCGCATCCAGGCTGTGCCGGATCGGATTGATCATCCGCGCCAGTTCCCAGGCGCGTTCGCCATCGCCGAGCCGGGCGAAGGCCATCGCCGCCCACACCGCCGCGTGGGTGTACTGCCCGCCGTTCTCGCGCACGCCCGGCACGTAGCCGCGGATGTAGCCGGGATCGTGCTCGATGCGGTCGAACGGCGGCTCCAGCAACTGGATCAGCCCGGCATCGCGTTTGACCAGATGCCGGTCCAGCGCAGCCATCGCCTGCCGCGCGCGCGCCGGCTCGGCCGCGCCGGACAGCACCGACCAGCTCTGCGAGATCGAGTCGATGCGGCATTCGGCGTTGTGCGCCGAGCCCAGCGCGGTGCCGTCGTCGAACCAGGCGCGCCGGTACCAGTCGCCGTCCCAGGCATGCGCCTCCAGGTTGCCGCGCAGCGCATGCGCCGCCGCGTCGCATTCCTCGGCGAAAGCGGCGTCGTCGCGGCCGCGCGCCAGCGCCGCGAACTGCTGCAGCACGTGAAACAGGAAGAAGCCCAGCCACACGCTCTCGCCCTTGCCGCCCTCGCCCACCCGGTTCATGCCGTCGTTCCAGTCGCCGGTGCCGATCAGCGGCAGGCCGCGTTCGCCGAGCAGCGCCATGCCGCGGCGCAGCGCCTGCACGCAGTGCGCGTACAGCGGCGCGCGCTGGGCCGACGGCGCCGGCAGGTCGTAGTACGACTCCTCGTCGGCGCCGACGCTGCGGCCCTCGATGTAGCGCACCTCTTCGTCGAGCACGCCGCGGTCGCCGGTGACCTGCAGGTAACGGCACGCCGCCAGCGGCAGCCACAGGTAGTCGTCCGAGCAGCGCGTGCGCACGCCGCGGTCCTGCGGCGGATGCCACCAGTGCAGCACGTCGCCCTGCGGGAACTGGTGCGCGGCGCTGGCCAGCAGATGTTCGCGCGCCAACTCCGGCGTAGCATGGACCAGCGCCATCATGTCCTGCAGCTGGTCGCGGAAACCGAACGCGCCGCCGGACTGGTAATAGCCGCTGCGCGCCAGGTAGCGGCAGGCCAGGGTCTGGTACGGCAGCCAGCCGTTGACCAGCAGATCCACGCTGGGATCGGGGGTCTTCACCTGCAGCCCGCCGAGCAGGTGGCGCCAATGGATGCGCACCGCGTCCAGCGCGTCGTGCGCGGCATCGCGGCCGCGCATGCGCCGCGCCAGTTCCACCGCGGCGGCATGGTCGGCGCCGGCGCCGAGCCGGAACACGATCTCGCACTCGGCGCCGGCGGCCAGGGTCAGCGGCACCTGCAGCGCCGCGCACGGGTCCATCCCGGCCCCGAGGCGCCCGGACAGGCGTTCGCGGCGCAGCGCCTGCGGATCGGCCATGTCGCCGTTGCGGCCGAGGAATTCGGTGCGGTCGCCGGTGCAGCTGCGCGTCGCCGCGTCCACGTCGAAGAACGCGGTGCGCGCGGCGAACTCGGCGTTGTACGGATTGCGCGCCAGCAGCGCGCCCTGCACGCCGTCCTGCTCGCTGACCACATGCATCTGCGACTTCACCCGCAGGTCGCCCAGCACCCACTCCACGTAGCCGGTGGCCGACAGGCGACGGCTGCGGCCGGTCAGGTTGCGCAGCTTCAGCACCGAGAACTTCACCGCCTCGTGCAGCGCCACGTACACCCACAGCTCGCTGGCGATGCCGTCCTGCACGTGCTCGTAGACGCTGTAGCCGAAGCCGTGGCGGGTGCGGTAGTCGCCTTCGCCGCGGCGCGGCAGCGCCTGTGGCGACCACACCCGGCCGCTGTCCTCGTCGCGCAGGTAGAACGCTTCGCCGCAGGCGTCGGCGACCGGATCGTTGTGCCACGGCGACAGGCGGAACTCGTGCGCGTTCTCGAACCAGGTGTAGCCGGCCGCGCTCTCGCTGAGCACGGTGCCCAGTTGCGCGTTGGCCAGCACGTTGGACCACGGCGCCGGGGTCGGCGCGCCCTCGCGCAGCGCGATCAGGTATTCGCGGCCGTCGGCGGCGAAGGCACCGGTGCCGTTGTCGAACAGCGCCTGGCCATGCGCCGGCGCGAACGGCCACGGATCCTCGTGCGCCTCGTCGCCGGCGGCCGCGGCCGGCAGGTGCTCCTGCTCCTGCTCCTGCGCCTCCGCCAGCGCGGCGGCCGGCAACGGCACCAGTTCGGGCATGCCGCGCGGCGGCGGCAGGTGCCGGCCGATCTGCGCGGCCAGGGTGCCGCGCTGGTCGCTGACGATGACCCGCGCCACCACCTGCAGCAGGATACGGTCTTCCTGCGAGATGTTCTGCACCGGGCGCACGAAGATGCCGCCGGGGCGCTCCAGCACGCTGACGTCGGGATCGGCCGCGATCATGCCCAGGATCTGCTCCTGCAGCTGTTGCCGGTAGCCGCTCTGGCTCTCGTTCCAGATCACCAGGTCCGCGTGCAGGCCCTTGAGCCGCCAGTACGCATGCGCCTGCACCATCTGCCGCACCAGCTCGATGTTGTCGGCATCGCCGATCTGCAGCAGCGCGATCGGCAGGTCGCCGGAGATCGCATGGCCCCACAGCCCGGACTGGCCGCGCCGGTTCTGCAGCAACAGTTCGCTGTCGGCGCGCAGCGCCGGATGCACGTACACCATCAGCCCGGCCAGGCGTTCGTACAGCTGCGCGTCGGCCTGCGAGGCGTTGATCTGGCGGCGCACCACCTGGCTGTGGGTCCAGGCCAGGTCGAACACGCGATCGGCCAGGCGCCGGTCGCGGTATTTGTCGATCAGCGCCGTGCACGCGTCGCGGTCGCCGCCGACGCCGTAGACGATGTCGATCATCGCGGTCTGCTCCGGCGCCAGCACGATCCGGCAGCGGATCGCCACCACCGGGTCGAGCACCGAGCCGGCGGTGTCGGACAACGCCGCATCGTGGCTCAGCGCGCGCGGATTGCGCGCCGTATTGCCGCGACCGAGGAAGCGCGCGCGGTCGGTCTCGTAGGAAATCGCGCCGATATGCGCATCGTGCACCGCCACCAGGTGGAACATCCACGGCGCGACCTCGTCGTGCGCGCGGGTGCGCCGCGTGCACAGCAGCGCCTGCCGGTCGCGGGCGATCTCGGTCTGCACGAACAGGTTGCTGAAGGCCGGGTGCAGCTCGTCGGCGATCGCCGGCGCCAGCACCACTTCGGCATAGGTGGTGATCTCGATGGTGCGCGGCTGCCGCGAGCGATTGCTGATCCGCAGCCGGCGCAGCTCGATGTCGTCCTCGGCGGAGATCGCCACTTCCATGTGCGTGTCGAAGCCGCGCTTGCGGCCGCGGAATTCGGCCTTGGCGTCGGAGAAGATCGCCTCGTAGTGGTCCACCGCCACCGCGGTGGGCTGATAGGCGGCCGACCAGTAGTCGCCGCTGTCCACGTCGCGCAGGTAGCAGAAGCTGCCCCAGTGGTCGCGGGTGCCGTCCTCACGCCAGCGGGTGATGGCCATGTCGCGCATGCGGCTGTAGCCGCCGCCGGCGCTGGTCAGCAGGCCGTGGTAGCGGCCGTTGGAAAGCAGCTGCACTGCCGGCCGCGGGGCGCCCGGATCGCGGAACACGCGCAGCTGGGTCTCGTCCTCGCGCTCGTCCTGGGCATTGCGTACGGCGCCGTCGGCTTCCTGCGGATGGAACACGCCCACGCACGGAATCCGCTCCTGCAGCAGCAGCAAGGTGGCCTGGAACTCGGCGTCGGCGGCGAAGCGCTTCTGCATCGGCTGCTCGCGCAGCAGGTGGTCCAGCGCCAGCAGCCCCATGCCTTGGTGATGCGCCATGTACGAGCGGATCAGCGCGTAGTCCTGGCCGGGCGGTACCCGGCTGGGGGTGTAGTCGATCGCCTCGTGCAGGCCGAAGCGGCCGCTGAAGCCGGCATCGGCCAGCCGCTGCAGGTTGGCGCAGGCCGCTTCCGGGGCCACCATCAGCGCCATCATGCTCGCGTACGGCGCGATCACCAGGTCGTCGCCGAGGCCGCGCTTGAGGCCCAGCCCGGGCACGCCGAACGCGCGGTACTGGTAGTTCATCCGCGCATCGACTGCGTTGTAGCCGGACTCGGACACGCCCCACGGCACCGCGTGCCGCGCGCCGTGCGCGATCTGCGCATTGACCGCATGCACGGCGGTCTGGTCGAGCAAGGTGTCGGCATAGCTGGGCATCACCAGCTGCGGCATCAGGTATTCGAACATCGAACCGGTCCACGACAGCAGCGTCGCTTCGCCGTCGACCTCGGTGAGCTGGCGCCCGAGCGCGAACCAGCTTTCCTGCGGCAGCTGGCCCTGGGCGATGGCGACGAAGCTGCACAGCCGCGCCTCCGAGGCCAGCAGGTCGTAATAGCCCTGGTCCAGGCGCCGCTCGTCGACGTTGTAGCCGATCGCCAGCAGGCGCCGCGCCGGGTCGTAGAGGAACGCGTATTCCATCAGCGACAGCTGCCCGGCGATGTGCGCCAGGCGCTCGAGCTGGTGGATGCGCGCGCGGGCGCGCTCGGCCGCCGCGGCATCGTGAGTCTGCGCGGCCAGCGCGCGCAGCGTCGGCAGCGGCGCCTCGGTCGCGGCCATGGAGGCCGCGTCGCCGTCGGCCGCCGTCGTCCACGGTGCGAACTCGCGCAGTTCCTGCTGCGCGGCGCTGCACGCATCCAGCAGCACCTGCGGCCAATGCGGCGCCAACGCGTCGGCGGAGTGCTCGGCGGTGGGCGCAGGCGGCGGCCAGCGCTCGGCGATCGCCTCCGCCTGCACAGCCAGCGCGCACAGCGCGTGCCAGGCCTGCGCCAGCGTCTGCGGCGGGGTCGCGCGCAACGCCTGCAGGCGCAGCTCGACGTCCTGCAGCGCCGGCTGCAGCGCGGCCGCTGCGGCCGGGTCGGCGGCTGCAGTCTCGCGCAGCACGCCGAGCGTGTCGGCCAGTCCGTCGAAGGTGGCCGCCGCCAGCAGCGGCGCATCGCACAGCGCCAGCAGGCCCTGGCGCAGGGTCAACAAGTGCCCGGCCAGGTTGCCGCTGTCCACCGTCGACAGGTAGGCCGGCGGCAATGGTTGCAGGGTCTCGGTGTCGTACCAGTTGTAGAAATGGCCGCGATGCCGCGGCAGCGTCTCCATCGTCGTCAGGGTCAGCCGGGTGCGCTCGATCACCCCGCCCGGCTGCAGGTAGCCCAGGTCGTAGGCGGCCAGGTTGCCCAGCAGGGCCAGGCCGATGTTGGTCGGCGAGGTGCGCCGCGCCACCACCAGTTGCGGATGCTCCTGCACGTTGTCCGGCGGCAGCCAATGGTCCTGCGCACGCATGTGTACTTCGAAGAAGGCCCAGGTACGCCGCGACAGCCGGCCGAGGAAGGCGCGTTGCGGCGGCGCCAGCTGCGCGCGGCGTGGCGCGTCGGCATGCCCCATCCACGCCATCAGCGCAGGGGCGACGATCCACAGCGCCAGGATCGGCGCCGCGACCCACAGCGCATGCGGCTGCCACCACGCCAGCGCGGCCAGCAGCGCCAGCGCGAGCAGCGCCGCCGGCGCCATGCCACCCAGTTCGGCCGCGTTGCCGTGGCCGAGGCTGCGCGCCACGTCGCTGGACGCATGCCATTGCAGCAGGCGTCGGCGGCTGACCAGCATGCGCCACAGCGTGCGCGCGATCGCCAGCGCGGCGTAGCCGGCTTCGTACGGCAGGCAGGCCAGCGCCACCAGCGCGCGTTGTAGTTGCGTCGCCAGGGCCTTGGCCAGCGTGCCCAGGTGCATGCGCCAGGCCATGTCCAGCGGCTTGGCGACCAGATCGTGCAGCGCCGGCACCACGATCGGCAGCACCAACAGGCCCAGCAGCCAGGCGGTCCACGCCGCCGGCCGCGGCAGCCACAGCCAGCCGATCGCCAGCAACGCGGTGACCGCGATCGGCACCAGGCTGCGGCGCAGGTTGTCCAGCAGCTTGCCGCGCGACAGGATCGACAGCGGATTGCGCCGGTAGCGCCCGGCGGCGTCCGGCACCCACGGCAACAGCCACGGCAGCAGTTGCCAGTCGCCGCGGATCCAGCGCGCGCGGCGCTTCACGTCGGCCGCGTAACGTGCCGGGTAGTCCTCGAACAGGCGCACGTCGCTGACCAGGCCGGCCCGCGCGTAGCAGCCTTCCAGCAGGTCGTGGCTGAGGATGCGGTTGTCGGGCAGGCGCCCGTCCAGCGCCTGTTCGAACGCGTCCACGTCGTAGATGCCCTTGCCGACGAACGAGCCTTCGCCGAACAGGTCCTGGTACACGTCGGACACGGTGCGCGTGTACGGATCGATCCCCGGCTCGCTGCCGAACAGGCGCGCGTAGCGGGTGATGCGGTGGCCGCTCATGCTGCTGCCCACGCTCGGCTGCAGGATGCCGTAGCCGCGGGTCACCCGACCGAGGGCGGGATCGATGCGCGCGCGGTTCA
Organism: Xanthomonas sp. CFBP 8443; assembly: GCF_025666195.1. Taxonomy (NCBI): domain Bacteria; kingdom Pseudomonadati; phylum Pseudomonadota; class Gammaproteobacteria; order Lysobacterales; family Lysobacteraceae; genus Xanthomonas; species Xanthomonas sp. CFBP 8443. Next base: position 1,522,863 of record NZ_CP102592.1, on the reverse strand, counting down.
GCGGATGCGCCAGGGTCGCGACGAACTCGCGCGCCGCATCGCGCGGCAGCCGCGTGTCCGCGTCCAGGGTGATCACGTAGCGCACCTGCGCCAGCAGCGCGGCCGCGCCGACTACCGCGCTGAAATCGGCATCGGCCGCGCCGCCGCGCAGCATCCGGTTCAGCGCCGCCAGCTTGCCGCGCTTGCGCTCGTGGCCGATCCAGGCGCGTTCGCCGGCGCTCCACAGGCGCGGGCGGTGCAGTAGGAAGAAGCGGTCGCCGCGTTCGGGCGCGTAGCGCTGGTTGAGGCTGGCGATGTGCTGCGTCGCATGCTCGAGCAGCGCCGCGTCGCCGGGCAGCGTCGCCTGCGCGGCATCCAGGAAATCGGTCAGCAGCGCGAAATGCAGCTGCACGTCGCGGTTGGCCAGGAACCGCACTTCCAGCGCCTCGGCCAGTTCGTCGATCGTGGCCGTGTCGCTGAGCATGCTCGGCACCACCACCAGGGTGCGCGCGCCGGTCGGAATGCCCTTGGAAAAGTCCATCCGCGGCAACGTGCGCGGCGCCACCAGCAGCGTCGCCGCCCAGTTGACCAGCGCCACGCCCAACTCGCTGAACGCCAGCGCGCCCAGCAGCGCGGTCGTCGCCCACAGCCATGCCGGCACCGCGGCCAACGCATGCAACTGCTCGAGCAGCGTCCAGGCGCCGAAGGCGGCGATCGCCGCGATCGGCAGCAGATACGCGGGCAGCGGCAGCGTGCGCCGCGCCACGTGGGGCCGCCGGCGCGCGCGCGGCAGGGCGGCGATCGCCGCGGGCAGGTCGCGCTGGCCGTCGTCGACCAGGTAATAGCCGACATGGCGCCGGTCGTCCGCGGACGCGGCGTGCGCCAGCTGCAGCACGCACTCGGCCACCGCCTCTTCGCTGGCGCCGCTGCGCCGCGCCAGCAGCTCGACGCTGTGCCGGTAGCTGTCGCGGGTCTGGAAATCCATCTGCGCATAGGTACCTTGCGGATCGCGGCGCAGATGCGCTTCGACCACGCTCAGGTCCTCGACGAAATCGCGCCAGTCCATCGTCGCCAGAAAACGCAGGCTGGCGATGCTGTTGCTGATCGAGACCTGGTCGGCGGCCTGCTGCTGGCTTTCCGCGTGCACCATCTGGTCGATGCGCTGGCCGCCGTCGGCCAGCCACTGTTCGACCCAGGTGACCGGCATCGCCAGCACCCCGCCGCGCCCGTGCAGCCCGCGCACCAGCTCGGCGACGAAGGCGCCGGACAGCGGCGGCTGCGAACGCGCCATGTCCGCGACCACCAGCACCACGCTCTTGGGATCCTCCGTGGCGCTGGTATTGAGCCGGTCGGCCCAGTCGCTGGCCAGGCGGTGGTCGATGCCGTCGCGCATCACCCGCGCCGCGACCCGGCGCAGGTTCTCCAGCAGGCCCAGGCGCAGCATGATCGGGATCGCCCACAGCTCGCCCAGCATCAGCGGCGTCACCGTCTGGTAGGCGGCGATGAAGCGGCTGGCCATGTCGGCATCGATGCGGCCGTCGCCGTGGGCGATCGCATCCATCGACAAGGCGTACACGCGCGGCAATCCGGCCGAGACGCCCTGCGCCAGCGCCGGCAGCTGGCGGCTGTAGCCGGCCGGCAGATGGCGCCGCGCGATCAGGATCTGTTCTTCGACCAGGTAGAAGTTGTCCAGCAACCACTCGCCGGCCGGGGTGACGCGGATACCGTCGCGGACCATCGCCGCAAGCATCGCCAGCGCATCGCGCAGGACGTCCTCGTTCTGCTTCAGCCGCGCCAGCAGCACCTCGGGGCTGCGCCCGCCGCGCACCCGGTGGCTGCGCGCCAGGGCTTCGCCGTGCGCCGCCATCTGTTCGGCGCTGAGCAGCTGCGCGCGCAGCGGCTCTTCGGCCGGCGGCGGCTTGCGGCCGCGTTGCAGGAACCGCGCGCGCATGCCGGAAAGGCCGCGCCGATAAGGAAGCAGCCGTCTACGCAACGCACGCCAGGGGGACGCCATGATGATCCAGAGGGGCCACAGAGCCCGCTTGGCGCCATGCTTAACAGGCGCCGGCAGCGCCAGGCGTGAATGCGGGCAGCACCGTGCGCGCGATTGCCGAGCGCGTTTGCCGCGTCGCACCAGGGGCCGCCGCACTGCGGTTGACGCTGCGGCCTGCGCACAGCGCCGCAAGTGCGTTCAGGCGCCGATGCGCGCGGTGTCGCCAGCGAGCGCAACTCGCCGCGATTGCGGCGCGATTGCGCAGAATGCAGACGCTGCAAAACCAGGCGCACACGCGCCGGCGATGGGCACAATGGCAAAAGCAAACGATACACAGCACGCGCTTTCGCCTGCGCGCTCGGCGCCGTAGCGCCGGCAACAGATGCCCTACGCCAGCAGCGGCCCGGCTCAGATCCGCGTGGTCGCCAGGAAGCGCTCGCGGTCCTGCTGGGTGCGGCGGCGGATCTCGGCCAGGGCCTGGCTTTCGGTGGCTTCCAGCATCGATTCGAACAGGCGCTGGAAGTGATTGCGCATCGCGTTGCGCGAGGCCGCCGGATCGCGCGTCTTCAACGCTTCCAGGATCGCGGTGTGCTCGTCGGTGCGGGTGGCGTCGTCCTGGTGGCAGACGTGCGCGTACACCTGGCGCACCCGCGGCAGTTCGTTGCGCATGCGCCAGATCAGGTGGATGCAGTATTCCACCACCGGATTGCCGGACAGGCGCGCGATGGTCAGATGGAAGCGGCGGTCGTATTCGCCGGCCATTTCCTCGGTGGTGGTCGGATCGGACATCGCCGTCACCAGGGTCTGCAGTTCCTCGATGTCGGCATCGGTCAGGCGCCCGGCGGCCAGCGCCGCGGCTTCGGCCTCGATCACCGTGCGCGCGGCGGTCAGGTCGAACGCGGTGACGTCGGGCAGCGCGCCCTGCGCGTCGATCGGGCGCGGCCGCACGTACACGCCCGAGCCGGTCTTGATCGCGATCCAGCCCTGCGCTTCCAGCGCGATCTCCGCCTCGCGGATGGTCACCCGGCTCACCCCGAAGCGCTCGGCCAGATCGCGCTCGCCCGGCAGCCGCGAACCGGTCGGGAACTCGCCCGATTCGATCAGCGACAGGATCTTCGCGGCAATGGACTGGTAGAGGCGACTTTCGGACATTCGAGCTAGGGATCCGTCTGGTGAATTCCACAGCGGCGCCGGGACGACGCGCCGGCGCCTGCTGCGGCTCGAAAAACGGCGCGGCTGGGGAGCCGCGCCGCTGCGTTCAGAACTTGTATCGTACACCGAAATATGCGCGCCGCCCGTAGCTCACGTACTCGCGGAAGTTGCCGTAGACAGGCTGGGATGCGACCCGCGGTTCGTTGGTCAGGTTCATCAACTCCAGCGACAGCGACAGGTTCTTGCTGACCCGGTAGCGGGCGCGGAAATCCACGCTGGTGTTGTCGTCGTAGTAGCGGTTCTGCTGCGCGGTGTTGCCGGTGAAGTCCTGGTAGTACTTGGAGCGGTACTTGCCGATCGCCTGCATGTCGAAGCGGCCCAGTTCCCAGTACAGCGAGCCGGACAGCACATGCCGCGAGAAGCCGCTGAGCCCGGCCGGGCCCACGATCGCCGGGATCACCGTGCCGGTGACCGCATCGACCTGCTCGCCCAGGCGCGGGTCCTGGGTTTCGTAGTCGGTGTCGGCGTAGTTGTAGCTGAGCTTGAAGCCGAGCCCGTCCAGCGGCTTGGGCAGGTAGGAAAAACGGTGCGCGGCGCTGAGTTCGAAGCCGGTCAGCGTGCTCTTCTTGTCGGTGGTCACCTGCCGCGGCACCGACACCGTGGCGCTGCGCCCGTCGACCACGAAGGTCTCGTCGAACAGCGCGGTCTCGGTGCCGCCGTTGAACTGCTTCCAGTACACCGCACCGGCCAGCATGCTGTCCTCGTTCGGGTACCACTCCAGCGACACGTCGCCGTTCCACGACATCAGCGGCTTGGTCTCGGGATTGCCGGTGGCGGTGATGCCGGCCAGCGCCTCCTCCAGGCTGGTGAAGTTCTCGGTGCCGGTGAGGTTGACGTTGCGGCCCGAGCCCAGCGCGGCGATGTCCGGACGCGACATCGCGCGGTAGCCGGCCAGCCGCAGCAGCAGGTTGTCGCGCAGTTCGAAGGACGCGTTGGCGCTGGGCAGCAGCTTGTCGTTGCCGGCCTTGGCGACCAGGGTCTGGTAGGTGCCGGTCGGCTGCAGGCGCAAGGTGCCGGCGCCGTTGTCGATCAGGTCCAGGTCGGCGCGCACGCCTTCCGAACGCACGTCGGTCTTGACCCAGCGCACGCCCATGTTGCCCGACACCGGCAAGCCGAACAGCTCGCTGCGGAAGTCGGCCATCAGGAACAGCGCCTTGGTCTTCTCCACCACGTCGACGTTGTTGGGATCGCGGTAGTTCGGATCCACGCCGGTGTCGCTGCTGCCGCGGAACGCTTCGTACAGGCAGGACGGATCGAAGTAGGCCCAGCTGGAGATGGTGTTGCCGCTGGCATCGTCGAGGAAATCGTCCTGCGGGAACGGCGCGCGGCAGGCGCGGTTGGCGGCGATGATCTGGGTGCGCCCGGCGCCGCTGGCGGCGATGTCGGTGGTGATGGTGTTGTCGAAGTAGCTGTAGTCGGCCTGGCTGGCGCGCAGGCCGAAGGTGATCTTGGTCAGCAGGCCGTCCTCGGGCAGGTAGCTGACGTCGAAGCGGCCGGCACGGATGCGGTGGTCGTTCTTCTCCTCCTCGGAGGTGACCCGCGCCGCGCCGGTGTAGGCGTCCCAGTCGTTGACGTCGAACGCCGGGTCGAGCGCGATGCTCGGCACGTCGCCGATGTTGTCCCAGTCGTAGTTGACGTAGCCGGTGGCGCCGCTGCTGATGCCCGGCACCACCGCGTTGTTGACGTCGCGGGCGTTGGCGCGCAGGCGGGTCATGCGCTGGGTGTCCTGGCGCACGGTGTGCGAATAGGACAGGTCGGTGGCGATCTCCCAGGCCACGCTGGGGCGCAGGATGATGTTGAGGCCGCCGCCGGTGTATTCCTCGTTGCGGTCGTAGCGGGTCGAGGTGGAATCGATCGAGGTGTTGCCGGAATAGCTGCGCAGCACGCCGTTGGCGTCGACGTCGCGATTGACGATGCCGCGGCGGGTGTTGGACAGGCTCAGGTCCGAGCGATTCTCGTGCCAGTTGCGGTCGGTGTGTTCGTAGTCGACGTTGACCTCGAGCAGGTCGTTAGGCTTCCACTGCACCGCGGCGAACTCGGACTGGCGGTCGTTGCGCTCCTGCTTGAGCCGGTAGATGCGGCTGCTCGGCACCAGGTAGTACGGCGCGCCGTTGGCGATGGCGTTGGCGCCGACCTCGGCGCAGTTGGCGTTGCGCACGTTCTGGGTGGCGTCGCAGGCGTACCAGGTCGAGCCGCTGGTCATGCTCTCTTCCGGATCGGTGCCGTCCAGCGCCTGCAGGCCGATCGACACGCCGAGCTTGCCGCCGTTGGCGAACTCGAACTGGTCGATGTAGCTGGCGGTGCCGCGCCAGCCGATGCCGTCCTTGTCGCGGTACTTGCTGTCGTACTCGGCCCAGCTGCCGCGGCCGTCGATCTGGATCGTGCGCTTGCCGTAGTCCAGCGGCTTGACCGTCTCCAGGCCGATGGTGCCGGCGACGCCGCCTTCGATCAGGTCGGCGCGCTGGGTCTTGTAGATGGCCACGGTGTTGATCAGTTCGGCCGGGAACATGTTGAAGTTCACCGAGCGGTCGCCGCTGCCGTTGGTGATCTCGCGGCCGTTGAACTGGGTACTGCTGAGGAACGCGCCGAGGCCGCGGATGGAGATCTCCGAGGCGCCGGTCTTGTCGCGGGTGGAGGCCGCGCCGGTCAGGGTCTCGATCGCGTCGGCCAGCGACGGCGCCGGCAGGTCGCCGATGTCCTCGGCCGAGAGCACGTCGGAGATCACCGTGTCGTCGCGCTTCTTGTTGATCGAGGACTGGATCGAGCCGCGGATGCCGGTGACCTGGACCTGGTCCAGCGTGGTCGCCCCGCTCGCCGGGGTGGCGGGGGCGTCGGCCGCGGTGGCCGCGACCGGCTCAGCCGGCGCCTCCTGTGCCCAGGCCATGCCGCTGGTCAACGATGCCGCGATGGCGCAGGCCAGGACGCTGCGCAGTGCGCGCGCGCCGGCGCGGCTGGCGGACGGGGCCGTATAGGGGTGCCGCATGATCTCTCCTCCCGAGTGAACGCCGTAAAGGACGACGACTGGGAGCGGAGCCTTTCACCCGTCACCGACCAATGTCAACAAATTGGTAGAAATATCCGTACAGGCCAATTGGTACGTACGATTGATCAGCATTTATGTGCGTTTGCAGCACGATTTATGCGCCAAACAACCTTTCCAGATAAATGATTTTTGGTATGCAAATCTGGTTTACGAGTGTTCGACCTCTGCTACCATCCGGGCCACGGCGGCGCCGCCTCGGCGCGCATCGAGGGAGCAAACCATGGCACCGATCGCTTCGCGCAACCGCTTCGCGCTGTTGTTCCTCGCGCTCGCCGCCGGCCAGGCCGCGGCCGCCGACATCCTGGTGAGCACGCCGGCCGAATACCGCGCCGCCACCGGCGCCCTGCAGCCCGGCGACCACGTGATCCTGGCCAACGGCGAGTGGCGCGACTTCCAGATCGTGTTCACCGGCAAGGGCACCGCCGCGCAGCCGATCCGGCTGAGCGCGCAGACCCCGGGCCAGGTGATCGTCACCGGCCAGTCCAACCTGCGCATGGCCGGCGAGTATTTGGTGGTGAGCGACCTGGTGTTCCGCGACGGCTACAGCCCGACCGAGGCGGTGCTGTCCTACCGCGTCTCCAGCAAGGAGCGCGCGCGCCACAGCCGCATCACCCGGGTCGTGGTCGACCGCTTCAACCAGCCCGAGCGCAGCCGCTCGGACAACTGGGTGGCCATGTACGACAGCCACAACCGCTTCGACCATAACCAACTGGTCGGCAAGAACAACGCCGGCCCGACCATGGTCGTGGTCCGCGACACCGTGCAGGGCCTGGACAACCGCCACCGCATCGACCACAACTGGTTCGGCCCGCGCCCCAACCTGGGCGCCAACGGCGGCGAGACCCTGCGCATCGGCACCAGCAACGACGCCACCTCCGATTCCAATTCGCTGGTCGAGAACAACTGGTTCGAAGGCTGCGACGGCGAAGTGGAGGTGGTCTCCAACAAGTCCGGCGGCAACACCTACCGCGGCAACGTGTTCAAGCGCTCGCGCGGCGCGCTGGTGCTGCGCCATGGCGACGGCAACCTGGTCGAGAACAACGTGTTCTTCGGCGACGGCAAGGACGACACCGGCGGCATCCGCGTCATCAACCGCCGCCAGACGGTGCGCAACAACTACCTGGAAGGCCTGGCGGGCGACGGTTATTCCTCGGCGTTGAGCATCATGTACGGCGTGCCCAACTCGCCGGCCAACCGCTACGTGCAGGTGCAGCAAGCGCTGATCGAGCACAACACCTTCGTCGCCAGCAAGCAGCTGTTCTTCGGCGCCGGCAAGGACGACGAACGCACCGCCGCACCGATCGACAGCGACTTCGCCGACAACCTGATCGTCGCCGAGCGCGACCCGGTGCGCGTGCTCGGCGACCTGTCCGGCATCGCCTTCGCCGGCAACCTGCAGAGCCCGGCCGCCTCGCCGCTGCTGCCCGGCGGCGTGGCCGGCCGCACGCTGACGATGACGCGCGCGGCGACCGGCCTGTTGGTCGCGGCCGATGCCGGCGGCGCCGGCGCCGATCCGGCGCTGACCTACGTGCCGCGCGACGACGTCGGCGTGGCCTGGTACGCCAAGGAGACGGTGCCGGTCGCGTTGGACAGCGGCCGCCGCCAGCGCGTGCGGCCGGGCAACGACACCCTGGCCGACGCGGTGGCCGCCGCCGGCGCCGGCGATCGCCTGCAACTGGACGCCGGCCGCTACCAGGTGAACCAGGTGCTGGCGCTGCGCCACCCGCTCAGCGTCGAAGGCCCGGCGCGCGGCCAGGCGCAGATCGCGTTCTCGCGCTCCACCCTGTTCCAGATCGACGCCGGCGGCGCGCTGAAGCTGGCGCGGCTGCAGATCGACGGCAGCGCCGCGCCGGACGAAGTGGGCAATGCGGTGATCCGCACCGCTCCCGGTTCCAATGCCGCCAACTACGAACTGATCGTCGAGGACAGCCGCATCCACGGCCTCACCGTCAACCGCGGCTTCGACGTGATCGCGCTGGGCAAGGGCACCCTGGCAGAGCGCATCGCGCTGCGCCGGGTGGTGGTGGAAGACGTCTCCGGCGCGGTGCTTTCGGCGCATGCGGAGACCGACGACCGCGGCACCTACAACGCCGAGCGCGTGGAGATCGCCGATTCGCAGTTCCGCCGCGTCGGCGGGCCGGCGGTCGACCTTTACCGCGGCGGCCGCGACGAAAGCACCTTCGGTCCGGTGCTGACGGTCAGCGGCTCGCGCTTCGAGCGCGTCGGCGGCGCCGACGCGCCGTCGCTGCGCCTGCACGGCGTGCAGCGCGCCTTCCTGCACGACAACCAGTTCGTCGACAGCGCCGCGGTCAGCAGCGTCCGCACCACCGGCACGCCCCAGCTGATCGCCACCCGCAACCAATTCCTCGGCACCCCGGCCCTGCCGGCCGATGCCGGCGCGGAGCCTTTGCTATGACCCGATCCAATCGCCTGATGCTGCTGGTGCTGGCCGTCGCCGGCAGCGCGCCCGCCGCCTGGGCAGCGCCCGCCGCGACCCCTGCGACCCCGGCCGCCAGCAGCAGCACCGTCGCCAGCGATGCCGCACCGGTGTTGGTCACCGCGGCGCAATGGCGGCAGATGGCCAGCGAGGGCGCGCGCCACCCGCTGTTCGCGCGCGAACAGGCGCGTGCCGAAGCCAGCCTGCGCAAGGCGATGCGCGCCGGCATCGACGTACCGCTGCCCAAGGACCCCGGCGGCGGCGCCAGTCACGAGCAGCACAAACGCAACTACCAGGCGATCCAGGCCGCCGGTGCGCTGTACCGGCTCACCGGCGAGCGCGCCTACGCCGACTACGCGCGCGACCTGCTGCTGGCCTACGCCAAGCTGTACCCGACCCTGGGCGCGCATCTGGCCGGGCGCGGCCAGGTGCCGGGCCGGCTGTTCTGGCAATCGCTCAACGACTCGGTGTGGTTGGTGTACGCCGCGCAGGGCTACGACGCGATCCGCGACAGCCTCAGTCCCGCCGAGCGCGCCACCATCGACGCGCAGGTGTTCCGGCGCATGGCGCATTTCCTGTGCGACGAAAGCCCGGACAACTTCGACAAGATCCACAACCACGCCACCTGGGCGGTGGCCGCGGTCGGCATGACCGGTTACGTGCTGCGCGACCAGACCCTGGTCGACAAGGCGCTGCGCGGCAGCAAGCAGGACGGCAGCGCCGGCTTCCTCAAGCAGATCGACCAGCTGTTCTCGCCCGACGGCTACTACGCCGAAGGCCCCTACTACCAGCGCTACGCGTTGGCGCCGTTCGTGCTGTTCGCCAATGCGATCGAACGCAACCAGCCGCAGCAGAAGATCTTCCAGCGCCGCGACGGCGTGCTGCTGAACGCGGTCGACACGCTGGTGCAGAGCAGCTACGCCGGCTACTTCTTCCCGCTCAACGACGCGATCCTGGACAAGGGCCTGGACACCGAGGAACTGGTCGCCGGCCTCGGCATCGCCTATGCGCAGACCCACGACGCGCGGCTGCTGTCGATCGCGCAACGCCAGCAGCGCGTGCTGCTGACTCCCGAAGGCCTGGGCGTGGCCGCGGCGCTGGCGCAGGACAAGGCCAAGCCTTTCGCGTTCCGCTCCGCGCTGCTGCGCGACGGCGCCGACGGCGACCACGGCGCGCTGGCGATCCTGCGCGCCGGCGGCGAAGACGGCCAGACCCTGGTGATGAAGAACACCTCGCAAGGCATGGGCCACGGTCACTTCGACAAGCTGAACTGGCTGTTCTACGACAACGGCCAGCGCGTGGTCACCGACTACGGCGCGGCGCGCTTCCTCAACGTGGAAGCCAAGTCCGGCGGCATCTACCTGCCGGAGAACAACAGCTGGGCCAAGACCACGGTGGCGCACAACACGCTGGTGGTGAACGAGCGCAGCCACTTCGACGGCGACTGGCGCGTGGGCGAGGAACATGCGCCGACGCCATTGCTGTTCGCCCACGACGACGCCACCCAGATCGTCTCCGCGCGCATGGACCACGCCTACGAGGGCGTGAGCTTCACCCGCACCCAGGCGCTGCTGACCCATCCGGAGCTGGGCCTGCCGATCGTGATCGACCTGCTGCGCGTGCACGGCGCCAAGCCGGCGCGATACGACCTGCCGCTGCATTTCAACGGCCACATCATGCAGGTCGGCTTCGACGCCAAGCGCGCTGTGGCCGAACGCCCGGTGCTGGGCAAGGCCAACGGCTACCAGCACCTGTGGGTGGACGCCAGCAGCGAGGCATCGACGGCGCCGCGCAGCCTGAGCTGGCTGCTGGACGGGCGCTTCTACAGCTACCGCTTCGGCAGCAGCGCGCCGTCGCGCGCGATCCTGGCCGAGAGCGGCGCCAACGATCCGGACTTCAACCTGCGCCGCGAACCGATGCTGCTGCAGCGCGTGGACGGCCAGGCCGACGTCAGCTTCTTCGGCGTGCTGGAACCGCACGGCGAGTACAACGGCACCGCCGAATACGTGCACGGCGCCGACAGCCGCATCCGCGACATCGCCCGCGTGCGCGGCGACGATGCCGAGGTAATCGTGCTGACCCTGGCCTCGGGCAAGACCCTGGCGCTGGCGGTGGCCGACGATGCCGCCGACGGCCGCGAGCACAGCGTGCAGGCGAATGGCCAACGCTATGCCTGGCGCGGCGGCTATGCGCGCTTCGACCGCGCGGCGGGTGGCAAATGAGCGCGCCCGTCTTCGCCAAGCCGGGCAAGCCGACCAAACGCAGCGCGGTGCGCTGGATGATCGTGGGCCTGATCGCGGTGGCCACGGTGATCAACTACATCGACCGCAACGCGCTGGCGGTGATGTGGCCGGCGATCTCGCAGGACATCGGCGCGACCAAGGAAGACTACGCGCTGCTGGTGACCATCTTCATGCTGTTCTACGCGGCCGGGCAGTTCGTGTTCGGGCGCCTGTTCGACATCATCGGCACGCGCATGGGCTTCGCGCTGTCGATCGCGGTGTGGTCGATCTCGATCGCGCTGCATGCGGTGACCCATTCGATCACCTCCTTCAGCGTCGTGCGGGCGATGCTCGGCATCAGCGAGGCCGGCGCCTGGCCGGGCGCGGTCAAGGCCAACGCCGAGTGGTTCCCGGCGCGCGAGCGCGCGCTGGCGCAAGGCATCTTCAACGCCGGTGCCTCGATCGGCGCGATCGTGTCGGCGCCGCTGATCGCGCTGCTGTTCCTGTGGCTGGGCTGGAAAGGCACCTTCGTGCTGGTCGGCGCGCTCGGCTTCGTGTGGCTGCTGCCGTGGCTGGTGATCTACCGCGCCGGCCCGGACAAGCATCCGTGGGTGGATGCCGCCGAGCGCGCGCTGATCCTGGACGCGCCGGCCGACGGCAGCGTGTCGGACAAGCCCGCCTACCTGCCGAGCCTGCGCCAGATCATGTCGCACCGGCAGAGCTGGGGCATCGTGCTGTCGCGCTTCTTCATCGACCCGATCTGGTGGCTGTTCGTGTCGTGGCTGCCGATCTACCTGGCCGAGACCTTCCATTTCGACATCAAGCAGATCGGCGCGTTCGCCTGGGTGCCGTTCGTCGGCGCGATGCTCGGCAGCCTGTCCGGCGGCTGGCTGTCGGGACGGCTGATCGCGGCCGGCTGGAGCGTGGACCGCGCACGCAAATGGACCATCACCCTGGGCGGGGCGATCATGGCGCCGGCGCTGCTCGGCGCGGTACTCGCCGCCGATCCGACCATCGCGGTGCTGACCATCGCCGCGGTGCTGTTCGGTTTCCAGATCGCGATCGGCAACATCCAGACCCTGCCCGGCGACCTGTTCGACGGCAAGTCGGTCGGCTCGCTGGCCGGCATCGGCGGCATGGCCGCGGTCGCCGGCACCCTGATCACCACCTGGCTGGTGCCGGTGATGACCGCCGACTCCTACGCGCCAATGTTCATCCTGGTCGCCGCGCTGGTGCCGGCCTCGCTGGCCGCGCTGTGGCTGGTCACCGGCCGCATCCACAAGCTCGACGCTCACCCCACGCGCGACTGATCGCGCTCCTCGTTCGTTCCCCCTCGCAAAGGACTCATCGCTCATGCAATTCAAAGACAAGGTGGCCATCGTCACCGGTGGCGGCCGTGACATCGGCCGCGAAGTTTCGCTGAAGCTGGCCGCGGCCGGCGCCAAGGTGTGCATCAACTACGCCAACGACGCGGCCAGTGCCGAGGCGACACTGCAGCAGATCCTCGCCGCCGGCGGCCAGGCCATCGTGCACCGCGCCGATGCCGCCGACGCGCAGGCCGTGGCCGGCATGGTCGCCGCGACGCAGCAGGCGTTCGGCCAGCGCATCGACATCCTGGTCAACGTCGCCGGCGGCATGGTCGCGCGCAAGCCGCTGGCCGACATCGACGAAGCCTTCTTCCACCAGGTGATGGACCTCAACCTGAAGTCGGTGTACCTGACCACACAGGCGGTGGCCCCGCACATGGCCGAAGGCGGCGCGATCGTCAATTTCGCCTCGCTGGCCGGGCGCGACGGCGGCGGTCCGGGCGCGGCGATCTACGCCACTGCCAAGGCCGCGGTGATGACCTTCTCGCGGGCGATGGCCAAGGAACTGGGCCCGCGCGGCATCCGCGTCAACGCGCTGTGCTGCGGCATGATCGCCACCCGCTTCCACGACGATTTCACCAAGCCGGAAGTGCGCGCGTTCGTCGCCAACGCTACCCCGTTGCGCCGCGAAGGCCGCGCCGCCGAAGCCGCCGACGCGGCGGTGTACCTGGCCTCGGACGCGGCCAGCTTCATCAACGGCGCCAACCTCGACGTCAACGGCGGCGTGTTCTTTTCCTGATCCACCTGTGTAGGAGTCACGCGATGTCCAGGCAATCCTTGCCCTTGCGGCAGCTGTTGTGGAACGGAGCGGCGGCCGCCGCGCTGGCGTTGTGCCTGGCGGCACCGGTGGCGGCGCGTGAGGCCGGCCAGGAAGGCGCCCGCTGGGTGCCGGCCTGGATCGCCTCGCCCACGCCGGACCGGCTCGACGGTCCGGCCGGCACTTCGCTGCAGTTCGAGCGCCAGAGCGTGCGCCAGGACATGCGCCTGGGCGCCGCGGCGCAGGCGCTGCGCTTTCGCATCAGCAACGAACTGGGCACCGCGCCGCTGAAGATCGGCGCGGCCTCGGTGCGCCTGGCCGGCGCCACGCAGCCGGCGCAACCGGTGCTGTTCGACGGCCGCGGCGAGATCGTGCTGGCGCCGGGCAGCGTGCTGCTCAGCGATCCGGTGGCGCTGCGCGTGCCGGCCCTGGCCGAGGTCGCGTTGACCGTGTATTTCCCCGACGCCGCGCGGCCGGCGGTGCGCCGCACCGCGGTGCGCATTGCCGACGGCAAGGTCGACGTCGCCGATGCCACCGCGCTGAGCTACCGGCAGAACGTGGTCTCGGCGGTGTATGCGCAGACCACCGCGTCGCCGCGGGTGGTGGTGGCGCTGGGCGATTCGATCACCGAAGGCGCCACCGCCAGCCGCGGCCGCCACGGCGACTGGCCGGCGTTGCTGGCCAAGCGCCTGGAGCAGGCCTGCCCGGGCCAGGTGGTGGTGCTCAACGCCGGCATCAGCGGCAACAAGCTGCTCGACGCCGGCCGCAGTCCCAGCGCACTCGCGCGCCTGGACCGCGACGTGCTGGCGCTGCCCGGCGTCGACCAGGTCGTGCTGTTCGAAGGCATCAACGACATCCGCCACAGCGGACCGCCGGCGCTGGCGCCCGGACGCAATGCCGCGGACATGATGCTGGGCTACCGGCAGGTGGTCGAACGCCTGCGCCAGCACGGCATCGCCACCATCGGCGCGACGCTGACCCCGTTCGGCGCCTCGGAACGCTACGAACCGGTTTCCGCCGCCACCCGCCAGGCGTTGAACGACTTCATCCGCAACGGCAAGGCGTTCTCCGCGGTGATCGACTTCGACGCGATCCTGCGCATGCCCGACAATCCCGAATCGCTGCCGGCCGCCATCACCCGCGACCACCTGCACCCCAACGACGCGGGCTACGCGCGCATGGCCGAGGCCATCGACCTGTCGCTGTTCGGCTGCAAGGCGCGATGAGCGCAGCGCCGGCCGATCCTGCCTTCGCCACCCTGCCCGCCCCGCGCCGCTGGGACTGCGCGGCGTTGGGCGAGGTGATGCTGCGGCTGGACCCGGGCGAGGAGCGCATCCGCGCCGCGCGCCAGTTCCGGGTGTGGGAAGGCGGCGGCGAATACAACGTCGCCCGCGGCCTGCGCAAGACCTTCGGCCGCCCGACCGTGGCGTTGACCGCGCTGCCGCGCAACGAACTCGGCCTGCTCGCCGAGGACCTGATCCTGCAGGGCGGCTGCGATACCCGGCACCTGGTGTGGCGCGACTACGACGGCATCGGCCGCAACACGCGCATGGGCCTGAACTTCACCGAGCGCGGCTTCGGCGTGCGCGCCGCGCTGGGCGTCTCCGACCGCGCCTATTCGGCGGCCGCGCAGTTGCGGCCGGAGGAATTCGCCTGGCCGGCGCTGTTCGGCGACGCCGGCGCGCGCTGGCTGCACACCGGCGGCATCTTCGCCGCGCTGTCCGAATCCACCGCGCAGACCGCGATCGCCGCGGTACAGGCCGCGCGCCGCCACGGCGCGCTGGTGTCCTACGATCTGAACTACCGCGCCAGCCTGTGGAACAGCCATCCCGATCCGGACGCGGCGCGCCACGTCAACCAGCGCATCGTCGCCGAATGCGACCTGCTGATCGGCGACGAATATTCCTTTGCCGGCTGCCTGGGCCTGGACATGCGCGGCGTCGGCCAACGCAGCACGCCGATGGACCCGGCCCCGGCCGAAGCAGCCGCGCGGCTGGCGCTGCAGCGCTATCCGCAGCTGCAGGCGGTGGCGTTCCCGCTGCGCGATGCGCACTCGGCCTCGCGCAACCACTGGGCCGGGGTGCTGCACACGCGCCAGGCCAGCTACCGCTCGGTCGCGCGCGAGCTGGACATCCTCGACCGCGTCGGCGGCGGCGATGCGTTCGTGTCCGGCCTGATCCACGGCCTGCTGTGCAACGCCGGCCCGCAGGCGGCGATCGACTACGCCGCCGCGCACGGCGCACTGGCGATGACCACCCCGGGCGACAACGCGATGGTCGCGCAGGCCGATGTCGAAGCGCTGATGCGCGGCGAAGGCGCGGCGGCGCGGCGCTGAACCCCCGACGCCGTGCGGGCGAAGTGGCGCCGCTACTCCAGCTCCCAGCGCGGCACGATCGCGAACGCCACCGGCGACGCCAGTTCCAGCGAAGCCAGCTGCGCCTGCTGCACGGCTTGCGGAATCAGCGCATCGACGGTTTCCGGACGCGCCTTCGGGCCGCTGCGGTAGTCCAGCGACTGCACCGGCAACCGGCTCTGCTGGCGCAGCAGCTCGCGCAGCGGCGCTTCCATCGCCTCGGTGCAACGCGCCACGTCCTGCTGCACGAACTGCGCCACCTCCGCCACATCCAGGCCCTCGACCGGGACCGCGCCCAGGTCGGCGAACACGTGGGTGAAGCGGGCGGCGACGAACGCGTCGAACGACGCGTATTGCAACGTACTGTCGTCCGCGTCGTGCCACACGCAGGCCACGCCGTGGCGCTGGTCGGGCAGGCGCACCAGGCAATAGGCGTCGCCGGCGCCGGACTGCGCGAACGGGAAGAAGGCGATGCCCTGCTGCGCCTGCGGATTCAACCATTCGTCGATGGTCTGGCGGCAGGCCGGCGGATCCAGCCATTCGATGTCGTAGTCGCTGCCCAGCGCCGGCACCGTATCGTCCGCAAGCGTGGTCAGGCCGCGACGGTACCAGTCGGCCAGCAACGGCGGCAGCGCGAAACCGGCATCGGCCGCGATCGATTCGAATGCGTCGAGCATGGCTGTGTGACTCTTCGAAATGGCTGCCGATTGTAGTCGTAGCGCTTTGCCTCTCTCACCGGTTCCATGCATCCTTTCGATGGAAGGCGCCGCGCGGCGGCGGATGAGGGTATGGGGTGAAGCCTCGTGCGATATCGGCTGTCTTGGCCCGGATCAGTGCCCCTGGCGGTTTGGCTGCCTGAATTGGGATCGGGATTGGAGATTGGGAGCGGCAACTGCGGTCGGCTTGCACTGCACCTTGTCCGCGTTACTCGTCGTGTTCGCTCCGGACGCCGAATCCGGGCTGCAGCATCGACCACGCCCCGCTACGATGTCGCGACCGCAACCACGCACCCAGGTCGATGAGCCCGCACTATTTCCAGACTTTCCGCTGCGCGATCGCGAGACGACTACGCGTTGCGCACTGTCTCGTACGACGCGTGGGTAGCGACTGCAATGCGACCGGAATCGACGAACGGGCCGTGCAGCGATGACCGGGATCGTGTTGAGCGTGCTGGATCATGCGCCGCACGACTGGTATCTGCTGCAATCGGCCGAGGAATATTTCCTCGACGTGAACTGCAGCGCATCGTGGCTGGGCTATTCGCTGCTGATCCGGCTCGACGCCGCCGAGCGCGCCGACGTGCTGGCCGGCGGCCGTGCCGCCTGCGACAGGCTGGCCGGGCGCCTGCGCGACACCGCTTCGCCACGCCACCCGCGCGATGTTTCCCGCGACTACGGCGACGCCGTGTCCGACGCCATTGCCCGCTGGCGCAAGGATGCCGAGGGGTGATCCCGCGTCGGTGCGTGCGCGGCGGTGTTCGCCGGCTTCCGGCCCCAGACGAGCGTCGGCGCGCCAGATAGGCAGACCGCTGCTGCCCTGCGGATGTGGTGCGCGAAATACAGGAAACCAGCATCGTCGGCGCGCGCCCCACGCCGCATGTCGCGACAACCGTGAAGCGGCGGCCCCGACATACACGGTTAGCGATCCGCGCCAGGCCGCTGTCCCCTTGCATTAGCATACGAAGTCCCGCTCCCGGAACCGCCCATGCCCGACAGCCTCCACGACCTGCAAGCCGCCCAGCGCGCCTTCGCCGACGAACGCGAGTGGGGCCAGTTCCACTCGCCGCGCAACCTGGCCGCGGCGCTGTCGGTCGAGGCGTCGGAACTGCTGGAGCACTTCCAATGGCTCGACGACGCGCAGAGCCGGCAACTGTCGGAAGACAAGAAGGCCCAGGTCGGCAGCGAAGTGGCCGACGTGCTGCTGTACCTGCTTCAGCTCTGCGACAAGCTGGGCATCGATCCGATCGAGGCCGCGCGGCAGAAGATGCAGGTCAACGCGAACAAGTATCCGGTCGAGCGCGCCAAGGGGCGCATCACCAAATACACCGAGTTGTGAGCAACCGGCGGCACTAGCGGATCGCGGGACCGCGACGCGATTTCAGATTACCCTGCGTCACCGGCGACCGCTGCTGCGGCCGCCGGTGACGCGGCGAGGCGATGACCCCAGTGTAGGTGCACGGCGACGAAGCTAGATGCCAACGCGCTGACCTGGGGCGGCGACCTGAAGCAGATCGAGCACCCGGCGCACGCGCTGAAGCCCCGCAGACTCAGCTTCCGGTCTTCCTGGAGGCGCGCTTGCCGCCAGCCGATTTCCTGGCCGTGCTCTTCTTCGCGGCGGACTTCCTGGCAGTTGCCTTCTTCGTTGCTGCCTTCTTGGTGGCGGTCTTCTTCGATGCTGTCTTCTTGGTGGCTGTCTTCTTCGCCGCCGTCTTCCTGGCCGAAGACTTCTTCGCGGTCTTCTTGGTCGTGGCGCCGCGGGTCGCTGCCGCCTTCTTGGCCGCGGCCTTGCGCACGGCCGGTCCCTTGGTCTGCGCGGCTTTTTTCGCCGCGGCCGAACGGCTGGAGGCGGTGCGCTTGCCGGCCGCCTTCTTGGTCTGCGACGACAGCGCCTGCTTGCCCACCGTCTGCGTGGCGGTCTTGCCCTTGCTCGCGGTCTTGAGCGCCTTCTTGGCGCCGCGCGACCGCGTCGGCGACGGCTTCTTCTTGCTGGCGCCCTTGCTTTCTTCCTTGGCCACTTTTTTCTTGGTCGCCTTGGACGCGGTCTTCGACGCCCCGGTCTTGACCCCGGCGCGGCGTGCCTTCGACAGGCCGATGGCGATCGCCTGCTTGGTCGATTTCACCTCGGTCTTGCCTTCGCGCACCCGGTCGATCTCCTCGCGGACGAATTCGCCGGCCTGGGTACTGCCCGCCTTGCCCTCGCGCTTGTCGCGCTTGGCACGTGCAGTGGTGGATTGCTCTGGCATGACGTTCTCCTGCAACCGGCCGGAAATGGCCATCGCAACAGGTGTAGCAGCCAAAAAGTAAAGAACCGGCATAAGCCGTGCGAAGCCGATGTGCACTGCCCGCTTGCCGTTCGCCTGCACGCGCCAACGCGAGGCCGTCGGCGCAACTCAGGTGGAGGGATACGTGCGCGCTGATCGACATTCCGAAGCCACGCAGGCGACGATGCCACCGTGTGATCGACCATATCCCTCGTCAGCGTCCGCCGGATGGCGGGTGGACCGCACGCGTCGCCGCAGCGCGATCCACTAGGCCGATCATCACGATGCGCACACGTCGCGCTGTCCAGTGACGCGGCGCGCCGACGACGGCGACGGCGACGGCGATCGATCGCACGCACCACTGCGCCGCTGGGCCGCTGCGCACACTGCTCGCCCCCGCAGCGGCCTACTGGCGACGCGCCTGCCGGGTTGGCGCAACGTCGGCGGCATTCGCCGCGCCAGCCGGCGCCGGCTCCCAACCGAACACGCTGCGCCCGCCATAGCCGTACGACGCGCGCCGCTCCTCGACGATCAGCGCCTCCACCGACGGCCCGCGCGCATGCGGCTCGAGCAGGCGCGCCTGCGCATCCAGCCGGCGGATCGCCTCCAGCTTTTCCTCGCGACCCAGCTTGGCCTGGGTCACCGCGGTCTTCAGCACGCCGATGGTGTGGTCGTAGACGCGCGTGGGCACCGGAAACGGATGCCGGTCCTTGCCGCCGTGCGCCATCGAGAACCGCGCCGGATCGGTGAAGCGGCACGGCGCGCCGTGCAGCACCTCGGCCACCAACGCCAGCGCGCGCATGGTGCGCGCGCCGACGCCCGGGACCTGCAGCAGTTCGGTGAAATCCTGCGGCCCGCATTCGGCCGCCGCGGCCAGGTTGGCGTGCAGCCGCCGGGTCACGATGTCGCTGCCGCGCACGTCGTGGTGGTCGGGCAGCGACAGGTGCGGCAGACCGGCCGGCATGCGCGCCGGCGGCGCAGCGGGCGCGGCAGCGAACAGGTCGCCGCTCGGCGCGAACAGCGCATCGGCTGCCGGAGCGCGTGCGCCCGGCGCCGCACGCGTGCCGGCCATGGTGCCTTGCGACGCCTTTGCGCTTGCGGCGGCATGCGGCGCGGACGCCGCAGCGTTCGCCGAAGACGCATGCAATGCGCCGTATTCCTGCGCGATCCGATCCGGCCCCAGCGCCTGCAGCAGTTCCACCTGCGCCGCGCGCGAGGCGGCGGCACGATGGTCGGCGAGATTGACGATGCGGCCCTGCCCCGGCCCATCGATCGCCGCATGCGGCGCGTCGACGAAGCTGGTCAGCCCTTCGGACAGCCAGTGATAGCGCCGCGCCTGCTTGCTGGCCCCGTTCATGCCCTGCTGCACCACCACCCACTGCCCGTCGTCGCTGACGATGAAGCCGTGCAGGTAGAGATCGAAGCCATCCTGCACCGCCGCGCTGTCCACCTTCGCCACCAGCCGGCTGGCGCGCGCCAGGCCGGCGCCGTCCAGCCCGGTGCGTTCGCCCACCGCGCACAACTCGTCGGGCGTGGCGCGCGAATGCCGCCCGCGCCCGCCGCAAACATGGATGCCCAGTTCGCCGGACAGCGGCGTCAGCCCGCGCTTCAGCGCACCGAGCACGCTGGTGGTGATGCCGGACGAATGCCAGTCCATGCCCATCACCGCACCAAACGACTGGAACCAGAACGGATGCGCCAGGCGCCGCAGCAATTCGTCGCGGCCATAGCTGTGCACGATGGCCTGGCACATCACCGCACCGAGCCGGGTCATGCGCTCGCCCAGCCAATGCGGCACGCGGCCGCCATGCAAGGGCAGATCGGCGCTGCCGGAACGTCGGCTCATGCGTGGGACTCCGGAGAAAAAATACGGACGCCAGCGTAGCCAGCCCACGTCTCACCGCGCGACCCGATGCCCGCGGCAAGACTGAGCGATTCAGCGAAAAGGCTGTCGCGATCTCCACCACCCTGCAGTCGGGGCTGAAGCCCCTCCCACAATGCATCCAGTCAACCCGCCGCAAGCCCCCTGTGGGAGCGACTTCAGTCGCGACGAGCGAAGCCGTGCATCTTCGGCTTCGGACAGCGTCCGTCGGGGCTAAAGCCCCTCCTACAGTGCACCCAGCCAGTTCGCCACAAGTCCCTGTAGGAGCGGCTTCAGCCGCGACGAACGAAGCATTGAACTGTGGGCTCCGGACAGCATCGGGACCGATGACCGCAGTCATTCGGAACTCCCGCACAGCGCAAGTCGGCAAATCTCGCGACTGCCGCCCTAATGCAGTCGGGGCTGAAGCCCCTCCCACAATGCACCCAGCCAACCCGCCGCAAGCCCCCTGTGGGAGCGACTTCAGTCGCGACGAGCGAAACCATGCACCTGCGGCATCGGACAGCGTCGAGGCTGAAGCCCCTCCTACAGTGCACCCAGCCAGCTCGCCGCAAGTCCCTGCAGGAGCGGCTTCAGCCGCGACGAGCGAAGCGTTGAACTGTGGGCGCCGGGCAGCATCCGGACCGATGACCGCAGTCATTCGGAACTCCCGCACAGCGCAAGCCGGCAAACCTCGCGACTGCCGCCCTCATGCAGTCGGGGCTGAAGCCCCTCCCACAATGCACCCAGCCAACCTGCCGCAAGCCACCTGTGGGAGCGACTTCAGTCGCGACGAGCGAAGCCGTGCATCTTCGGCTTCGGGCAGCGTCCGTCGAGGCTGAAGCCCCTCCTACAGTGCACCCAGCCAACCTGCCGCAAGCTCCCTGTAGGAGCGGCTTCAGCCGCGACGAACGAAGCGGCGCACTTGACGGCTTCGGACAGGATCGGCGCCGAAGCCCTTGCTTGAAGAAAAACCCGCAGCGCAGATCGCGATGATCTGACGCTCCACCGGCTCAGCCGCTGCCGCGCTTCCGCTTCGCCGCCGCCGCTGCGACAACCGGCTTGTCCACCTCCACCTCCACCTCCACCTCCACCTCCACCCCCTCACCCGCACGCACCGTCGCCAACGTCATCGCGATCAGCCCGCCGATCAGGCGCCGCAGGTCGGCCTCGTTGTCGGCCGATGCCTTCAGGCTGGTGGTGGCCAGGCGCAGGATGTAGGCGATGTCCGCCGCCGACAGCGCCGCTGGCGCGCGCACCTCCGGCTGCAGCGTCGCCACCAGTTGCGCCTCCAGCGCCGCGTACAGGTCGGCCAAAGCCTGCGGCGCATAGTCGCCGCACCTGGCCAGCAGTTCGATGCCGTTCTCCGACCCGATCACCGACGCCGTCGGCTCCAGCACCCAGATGTCGAACAGATGCCGCAGCCGCGTCGCCAGGTCCTGCCCGGGCCGCACCCGCGCGCCGGAGTCGGCCAGGCAACGATCGCGCTGGCGCAGCACCATCGCCGCGAAGATCGCCTCCTTGTTCGGGAACGAGGCGTACAGCGACGGCCGCGACATCTGCGCGGCCTCGGCGATGTCGCCGATGCTGACCTTGCGATAGCCATGGCGCAGGAACAGCTGGAAGGCCGCATCCATGATGCGCTCCTCCTTGCTCGGCAATGCCGGGGCACTAGTTGGCGATTTTACACTTGACATAATTTGTAAAGTTGTCAATCTTACATTTCCAGCCAAATTGTAAAGCACCGGAGCCCCCATGAACGCCATCGCCCCACCGGTCCAGCCCCGTCCCACCCGCGCCTACGCCGCCATGGAAAAAAACGGCGCCATGGTGCCCTGGCAGTTCGAACGCCGCGCGGTACGCGCGCACGATGTGGCGGTGAAGGTGCTGTATTCCGGCGTGTGCCACTCCGACATCCACTCGGTGAACCACTGGGGCGGCGAATTCCCACTGGTACCCGGCCACGAGATCGTCGGCGAAGTGGTGGAGGTGGGCGCATCGGTCCGCGACGTCGCGATCGGCCAGCGGGTGATGATCGGCACCATCGTCGATTCCTGCCGCGTGTGCGAACCGTGCCGCGCGCAGATGGAGGTGTACTGCCGCGAGTTCCCGACCACCACCTTCGACGGCATCGACCGCGTCGACGGCAGCCGCACCCGCGGCGGCTATGCCGAGTACTACGTGGCCGACGCGCACTTCGTCTATCCGCTGCCCGAGGGCCTGGACCCGGCCGCGGCGGCGCCGCTGCTGTGCGCCGGCGTCACCACCTATTCGCCGCTGCGGCACTGGAACGTCGGCCCCGGCAGCACCGTGGGCATCGTCGGCATCGGCGGCCTGGGCCACCTGGCGGTGAAATTCGCGCGCGCACTGGGCGCGCACGTGGTGGCCTTCACCACGTCGCCGAAGAAGGCGGCCGAGGCGCAGCGCCTGGGCGCGCACGAGGTGGTGCTGTCCACCGACCCCGCGCAGATGCAAGCGCAGGCCTACCGCTTCGATTTCATTCTTGACACGGTATCGTCGACCTACCCGCTGGACCCGATGCTGCAGGCGCTCAAACTCGACGGCACCCTGTGCTCATTGGGCCTGCCGGACAAACTGGATTTCGCTCCGATGACGCTGGCGATGGGCCGGCGCCGCATCGCCAGCTCCGGCGCCGGCGGCACCGCCGACACCCACGAGATGCTGGCGTTCTGCCAGCGGCACGGCATCGTCGCCGACGTGGAGGTGATCGCGATGGAGCAGATCAACGAAGCCTTCGCGCGGTTGGAGAAAGGCGACGTGCACTACCGCTTCGTGATCGACATGGCGCACTTGGCACTGTAGCCGGCGCTGGCCGGCTCGGGCGATCGCTCCCGCGGCGGGGCAGCTTGACGGCCCCAGGCGGGCAGGCGATGCTCGATGGACGCCGGCTGTCGCCATGCCCCTGCCGGCCTGCAGCCGTGACCTTGACAGGCCGCATGACCGTCCTGGACCAGAGAAAGGGAGAGCAACCATGTCCATCGGCAAGAGCGTAACGCCCGCTGCCCTGTTGTTCTGCGCCGGCAGCCTGTTCGTGGTCCTTGGCCTGCTTGCCAATCCGCTTTACTTCAGCGCGGCATTCGCGTGCCTCGCCGCCAGCGCGGCCATGCGCGGCGACGCGCGCCACCGCGTTGTGTACGGCGCGCTGGCAATCGTCTTCCTGCTGGTCGTCCTCGGTTACGGCATCGGCAAGGACCTGGCGCAGCGCGACAACCTGCGCGACGCGCAGGCCATGGCCAACGCCGACCGACAGTAACGATCGCAACGGCGACAAGCCTGCAGAAGCCGACGTCGATGCAAATGCGGCTGATAGCGTTAGCGCTGGCACTAGCTGGCACACCGCAGCAACAGCCTGCCCCCGAGCATGCGACGCCGCCGGAACCCTTGTCCGCCACGCCGCTGCGGATGCCCGCCGACTTTGCTTCGGCGCTTCCGCTATGGACAAGCGCTGCACTGTCACGGTGGCATTCGAAATCCTCGACAGCGGCGCCGTCGGCAAGCTCGATATCGTCCGCTCGTCCAGAGACCGTGTCTGCGATCGGGCAGTGATGGAATCCGTCCGCAGTCGCCGCTATCCATCCGGTGAGCCGCTCGCTGTCGTCCATGAAACGCTGCGCACTCCGAGTTGCAGGACGGACGGGCTGGAACGCTAGTTCACCGCCCGCAGGCGCGCGCGCGTAGCGTCCAGAAGGTAAGACCTAACACGTTCGGCACGACAGCGGACCATGGGGCGGCAACCAAGTGGCTCAGCTTGCGACTGTCAGCCGCTAGTTCGTGCGTGTGTGGCAATGCGCAGCGGCGCGCGACATTTGCCTGCTTCGCACGTACAGTGCCGAGCACATTGATTGCCGCAGGGATGCCGATGCACTTCGCCGCACTTCGCACGCTGCTCGCACCCTGGGGCGAGCTACGCCCGCAGCCGGCGTCCGACTGGCAGGGCACGATCCCGCTGCCGGCGGCGCTGGCCGATTTCTATGCGCAGGTCGGGCCGTGGGGCGAGACCTTGCATGCGCAGGTGGGTCCGACCGGCGTGTCGCTCGACATCGGCGGCAACCCGGTCGACATTCCGCCGCTGCACAAGCTTTGGCAGCGCCAGGCCGGCTACCGTTGGAACGCGGTCAGCGGCGAGCGCATTGCGGACTGGAACGAGCACTGGCTGGTGGTCGCGGACCAGGGCGCGGACCCGTTCATCCTGGACACCGCCAGCGGCGAAATCCTCTTCGCGTTCCACGGCGCCGGCACGTGGCAGCCCAGGTTGCTGGCCGCCACGCTGGACACCGCGTTCGGCGGCCTGGCGACCATCGCCAACGCCATGGCGGAACTGGGCGACGACGCGTTCGACGACACCGACGAACTGCTCGCGACGGCGCGAACCGCGGTCGCGGCGGCCCTGGCGTCATACCTGGGCAGCGCCGCTCAGGCCGCGCAATTCCTGGATGTCCTGGAGTGGTACCAAGCCTGAGCGCGACCGAATGCGATGGTTTCGTCCCATCCCCGATGGCGCCCCGGCCCCGGCGCGGCTCAGCTGCCGGGACCGCTCGGCTGCTCTCGGTGAAAGGCGCCCTGCGCTTGTGGTCGCAGTAGCTCCGGCAGCCGCCTGGCCGCGCCTAGCAGCGCCAGCGTTACCCGGCCACTGCGCGAACTGAAGGATTTTCCGCAAGGTCGCGGTGCCGGCCGGCGGCAGCGTCGCGGTGGAGTTCGCGCTGCACCGCGAGGACCTGCTGTTCGTCGGCCAGGCGTTGAAGCCGGCAGTGGAGCCGGGTGTGTTCGACCTTTGGGTGGCGCCATCGGCCGAAGCTGCGGGCGTGTCCGCCAATTCCGAATTGGCAGGCTGAGAAGCGGGAGCGTTTCGCAACAGCGAACCCTGTAGGAGCGGCTTCAGCCGCGACAGACGCCATCAGCAAAGCCCGTCGCGGTTGAAGCCGCTCCTACAGGATGCAACGCGCGATTCCTGCAGCGTCTGCGTCAGCAACGCCGCAGTTGTCGGTGGCGCCACCGCCACAGCCGGTTTGCTTCACATCGGCAGCACCTCGCGCTCACGCCGCGGTGCCGGGCGCGGCGCTGAGATGGGTTGCCCGACGTTCGTCCGCATGCGCCCCGCCGCTGCCTGCAGCGTGCCGGACCTGGCGGACGACGCCGAACGGGCGGCGCAACGACGAGGCCCGCGCCGCCGCTTCTTCCCCCACCGAGGAGCCGCGCCATGAGCGATCACGATCCCAACCACTCCGCCAGCCGCCGCCGCGCGCTCGGCGTCCTGGGCAGCAGCCTGGCCGCCAGCGGCGCGCTGGCCATGTCCGGCGGCGCCGGAGCGCAGGCCGCGGCGGCCGGCACCGGCGCCGCCGGCAGCAGGCCGCCGATGCAGGACCCGCGCACCCAGTATCCGCGCCCGCCGTTCGATACGCCCAAGCAGGAATGGCCGGGCCTGGCGTCGAAGATGGTGCCGGTGCCGGACCACGGCGAGACCAGCTACGTCGGCTCCGGCCGCCTGGCCGGGCGCAAGGCGCTGATCACCGGCGGCGATTCGGGCATCGGCCGCGCCGCGGCGATTGCCTTTGCGCGCGAGGGCGCGGACGTGGCGATCAACTACCTGCCGCAGGAGGAGTCGGACGCGCGCGAGGTGGTGGCGCTGATCCGCGCGGCCGGGCGCAAGGCGGTGGCCATCCCCGGCGACCTGCGCGGCGCCGCGTTCTGCAGGCAGTTGGTCGATCAGGCCGTGCGCCAGCTCGGCGGGCTGGACATTCTGGTCAACAACGCCGCGCGCCAGACCGCGCAGCAGTCGATCCTGGACATCGACGACCAGCAGTTCGACGACACGCTCAAGACCAACCTCTACGCGCTGTTCTGGGTAACCCGCGCCGCGTTGCCGCACCTCAAGCCCGGCGCCTCGATCATCAGCACCACTTCGATCGTGGCCGACGATCCGCCCGAAGCGCTGCTCGACTACGCCACCACCAAGGGCGGCATCGTCAGCTTCACCAAGTGCCTGGCCAAGCAGCTGGCGCCCAAGGGCATCCGCGTCAACGCAGTCGCGCCGGGCCCGTACTGGACGCCGCTGCAGCCCAGCGGCGGGCAGTTCATGGACAAGCTGAAGACCTTCGGCGCCGATGGCCCTACCGGCAGGCCCGGCCAGCCGGCCGAGATCGCGCCGATCTACGTGCTGCTGGCCTCGCAGGAATCCAGCTTCACCACCGGCAGCATCTTCAGCAGCGTCGGCGGCCGCGGCAACGTCGGTTGAGCGCTGCCGTTCCCGCGCCGGCATCGGCTGGCGCGGGAACGCCGCACTGCGCTGCACCGCAGACGATGCATCGAGCGCAAGGCGCTGCGTATCCGCGCCTGCGGCAACGTCCTTGCACGCGGGCGGTTCCACTTGCGGCAGTTGCGTTGCCACTGAAACGTAGAAAAACGCGCAGCTCTGCACGTCTCCGCGAGGAATGGCGCGCTGCGGTTGCTTGCCGCGCCGCCGCCTCCGCAGCGCTTCAGCCCTGCAGCGCCTCCGCCAGGAACGGCGCGGTGCGACTGCCGGCATGTCGCGCCACCGTCTGCGGCTCGCCGGCGACGACGACCTCACCGCCTTCATCGCCGGCGCCCGGCCCCATCTCGATGATCCAGTCGCTGGCCGCGGCCACGCGCATGTCGTGCTCCACCGCGACCACGCTATTGCCGGCCTCCACCAGGCCGTGCAGCTGGCGCAGCAGCGTGTCCACGTCGGCCGGATGCAGGCCGGTGGTCGGTTCGTCGAGCACGTACACGGTGTCGCGGCGCTGCGCGCGCTGCAGCTCAGTGGCCAGCTTGATCCGCTGCGCCTCGCCGCCGGACAGTTCGGTGGCCGGCTGGCCCAGCCGCAGATAGCCCAGTCCCACCTCGCCCAGCACCTGCAGCGGCCGCGCGATCGCCGCATCGTCGGCGAAGAAGTCCGCCGCCTGCGTCACGGTCATGCGCAACACCTGCGCGATGTTGCGCCCGCGCAGTTCGATCTCCAGCGTCTTGGCGTTGTAGCGCGCGCCGTGGCAGGTCGGGCACGGCGCGTACACGCTGGGCATGAACAGCAATTCCACGAACACCGCGCCCTCGCCTTCGCAGGTCTCGCAGCGGCCCTTGGCGACGTTGAACGAGAAGCGGCCGGCGTCGTACTTGCGCTTGCGCGCGGCCGGCGTGGCGGCGAAGCGCTTGCGCACGTGGTCGAACAGGCCGGTGTAGGTCGCCAGGTTGGAACGCGGCGTGCGGCCGATCGGTTTCTGGTCCACCTGCACCAGGCGCCGCACGTGCTGCAGGCCGTCGGCAACGCGTCCGTCGGTCGCCATCTGCGTCCCCCGCTCCAACGGGTCCACGCCTTCTTCCGGATCGACGCGCTCCTGGCCAAGATGCGCGCCCAGCAGTTCCACCAGCGCCTGGCTGACCAGCGATGACTTGCCCGAGCCGGACACACCGGTGACCGTGGTGAACACGCCCAGCGGGATATCCACGTCCAGCGCGGCGACGTTGTTGCGGGTGATCCCGCGCAATTGCAGCCACGCGCTCGGCGCGCGCGGCGCATGCGCGATCGGCGCCTGTTCGGCGAACAGGTAGCGGCGCGTGGACGAGGCGGCGACCTGCGCCAGTCCGGCCGGCGGACCGCTGTACAGCACTTGCCCGCCCTGCTCGCCCGCGCCGGGGCCGACATCGACGATCCAGTCGGCATGGCGGATCACGTCGATCTCGTGCTCGACCACGAACAGCGAATTGCCTGCGGCCTTGAGCTGGTCCAGCGCGGCCAGCAGCGCCTGCGCATCGGCCGGATGCAGGCCGGCGGACGGCTCGTCCATCACGTAGACCACGCCGAACAGCTGCGAGCGGATCTGCGTGGCCAGGCGCAGCCGCTGCAGTTCGCCCGGCGACAGCGTCGGCGTGCTGCGTTCCAGGGTGAGATAGCCCAGGCCCAGCTCCTGCAGGATCTGGATCCGCGCCAGCAGATCCTGGGCGATGCGCTGCGCGGCGATGGCCTGCTCCGGATGGCGCTTGGCATCGCGCGTACGGCCCGCCGCGGCCGGGCGCAGCAGCTCGGCCACCTGCGTGAGCGGACGCTGCGACAAGGCGCCGATATCGAGCCCGGCGAAGGTCACCGACAACGCCTCGCGGCGCAGGCGCTTGCCGTCGCAGGTCGGGCATTGAGTGCTGAGCAGGTACTGCGACACGCGCTTCTTGATCAACGCGCTCTGCGTGCTGGCGAAGGTGTGCAGCACGTAGCGGCGCGCGCTGCTGAAGGTGCCCATGTAGGCCGGCTCCTGCTTGCGCCGCAGCGCGCGCTGGGTCTCGGCGAGGGTGAAGCCGGGATACACCGGCACCGTCGGCTGCTCGTCGGTGTACAGGATCCAGTCGCGGGTCTTCTTCGGCAGCTTCGCCCACGGCACGTCGACGTCGTGGCCCAGCGTGGTGAGGATGTCGCGCAGGTTCTGCCCGTGCCAGGCCGGCGGCCACGCGGCCACGGCGCGCTCGCGGATGCTCAGCGAACGGTCCGGCACCATCGACGCCTCGGTGGCGTCGTAGATGCGGCCCAGGCCATGGCACGTCGGGCATGCGCCGGCCGGGGTGTTCGGCGAGAAGCCGTCGGCGTAGATGATGGCCTGCCCCGGCGGGTAGTCGCCGGCGCGCGAGTACAGCATGCGCAGCGAATTGGAGATGGTGGTGACGCTGCCCACCGACGAGCGCGTACTCGGCGCACCGCGATGCTGCTGCAGCGCCACCGCCGGCGGCAGGCCTTCGATGGCATCCACGTCCGGCACCCCGGCCTGGTCGATCAGGCGCCGCGCGTACGGCGAGATCGAATCCAGGTAGCGGCGCTGCGCCTCGGCGAACAGCGTGCCGAACGCCAGCGACGACTTGCCGGAGCCGGAGACGCCGGTGAACACCACCAGCGCATCGCGCGGCAGCTCCACGTCCACGTCCTTGAGATTGTGTTCGCGGGCGCCGCGGACGCGGACGAAGCCGGAGGCGGTGGAAACGGGGGGCTTTGGCATTGGTGAGAGCGGTCGGCAGGAACTGGCGCAAGCTTAGCGGGTCGGCTCGATGCGCCGTGTACAGGTCATGCGCGATGGGCAGGATTCGCTGTGGAGGGACTTCGGTTCCGACGCTGTCCGCAGTCGTTGGTTCACCGCTTCGCTCGTCGCGACTGAAGTCGCTCCCACAGGGACTTGCGGCGAGCTGGCTGGGCGCACTGTAGGAGGGGCTTCAGCCCCGACCGGATCTTGATGTGCAGGGATGCCTGTCAGTGTCTGTCGCGGCTGAAGCCGCTCCTACAGGGCTGCGGCAAGCTGGCTGGGTGCACTGTGGGAGGGACTTCAGTCCCGACGCTGCCCGAAGCCGTTGGGTCTACCGCTTCGATCGTCGCGACTGAAGTCGCTCCCACAGGGACTTGCGGCGAGTTGGCTGGGTGCACTGTAGGAGGGGCTTCAGCCCCGACCGGATCTTGATGTGCAGGAATGTCTGGCAGTGTCTGTCGCGGCTGAAGCCGCTCCTACAGGGACTGCGGCAAACCGGCTGGGTGCACGGTGGGAGGGACTTCAGTCCCGACGCTGCCCGAAGCCATTGGGTCCACCGCTTCGCTCGTCGCGACTGAAGTCGCTCCCACAGGGACTTGCGGCGAGTTGGCTGGGTGCACTGTAGGAGGGGCTTCAGCCCCGACCGGATCTCGATGTGCAGGAATGTCTGGCAGTGTCTGTCGCGGCTGAAGCCGCTCCTACAGGGACTGCGGCAAACGGGCTGGGGTGCACTGTGGGAGGGACTTCAGTCCCGACGCTGCCTGAAGCCGCTGGGTCTACCGCTTCGCTCGTCGCGACTGAAGTCGCTCCCACAGGGACTTGCGGCGAGTTGGCTGGGTGCACTGTAGGAGGGGCTTCAGCCCCGACCGGATCTTGATGTGCAGGAATGTCTGGCAGTGTCTGTCGCGGCTGAAGCCGCTCCTACAGGGGCTTGCGGCAAACCGCCAGGGTGCACTGTGGGAGGGACTTCAGTCCCGACGCTGTCCGAAGCTCAACATGCCAAACGCGTGGCCAGATTGCGCTGCAGCGGCGCGAGCGGCCTCACGCTACACGTAGCGCGGAATCGGCCCCAGCTGCGGCGTCTGGTCCGGCAGCTCCACTTCGGCCTCGTCCACGTAGCACCAGCCCCAGCCTTCGGGCGGGTCGTAGCCTTCGATGATCGGGTGCGCGGTCTGGTGGAAATGCTTGGTCGCGTGGCGATTGGGCGAATCGTCGCAACAACCGACGTGGCCGCAGCTGCGGCACAGGCGCAAATGCACCCAGGGGCTGCCGATCTTCAGGCACTCTTCGCAGCCGCGCGCGCTCGGCGTGACCTCGGCGATGGTGGCAAGGTGGGAACAACGCGCTGTCATCGGCTGCCTCTCTCGGTTGCGGCGGGCGCACTGCGCCGCGCCAGGAATTGATGGATCTGCGCGACCACCGCGGCGCCCTCTCCGACCGCCGCGGCCACGCGCTTGACCGAACCGGCGCGCACGTCGCCGATCGCGAACACGCCCGGCCGGTCGGTCTCCAACGGCAGCGCCGGCACCTGGCCAAGTTCCGGCTCGGCGCCGGTGACGACGAAGCCGGCGTGATCCAGCCGCACGCAGTCGTCGACCCAGGCGCTGTTGGGATCGGCGCCGACGAACAGGAACAGGTGATGCAGATCGCAGCGATGGGTGGCGCCGGTGGCGCGGTCGCGGAACTCCGCGCTCGCCAGGCGCTGCGACGCGTCGGCCTGCAGCGACACCACCTCGGTGCCGGTGTGCAGCTCGACGTTCGGCAACGCGGCGATGCGCTCGATCAGGTAGCGCGACATCGACGCCTCCAGCCCCGCACCGCGCACGATCAGGTGCAGGCGCTTCACCTTCGGCGCCAGGAACACCACCGCCTGGCCCGCGGAATTGCCGCCGCCGACCAAGGCCACCTCCTCGCCTTCGCACAAGCGCGCCTCCACCGGCGAGGCCCAGTACGACACGCCGTTGCCTTCGAACGCGGCCAGGTTGGCGATGTCCGGGCGCCGGTAGCGCGCGCCCGAGGCGATCACCACGGTGCGCGCCTGCACGCGCAGGCCATCGCGCATCTGCAATTGCAACGGCGCGGCGCTGCAGTCCTCGGCGGTGGCCGCATCGCAATGCAGCTGCGCCACTTCCAGCGGCAACGCCAGTTCGGCGCCGAACTTCAACGCCTGGTTGTAGGCGCGCCCGGCCAGCGCCTGGCCGGAAATGCCGGTGGGAAACCCGAGGTAGTTCTCGATCCGCGCCGACGCACCGGCCTGGCCGCCGATCGCACGCTGGTCCAGCACCAGCACCGACAGGCCTTCGGAGGCGGCGTACACCGCGGTCGCCAGGCCGGCCGGGCCGGCGCCGACGATGGCCACGTCGTAGCGTTTTTGCGGATCCAGCTCCGGGGTCATGCCCAGGCAATGCGCGGCCTCGGCCTCGCTGGGACGCCGCAGCACGGTGCCGCTGGGGCAGACCATCAACGGCAGTTCGTCGTGATGGATGCCCAGGCGCTCGACCAGTGCGCGGCCCTCGTCGTCGTTGGCCGCATCCAGGAAGGTGTTGGGATAGCCGTTGCGGGTCAGGAAGCCCTGCAGCCGGGTCAGCCGCGCCTCGCCCGGCTCGCCGATCAGCACCGAGCCGGCGGTATCGCCTTCGATCAATCCGACCCGGCGCAGGATCAGCGCGCGCATCACGATCTCGCCGACGTCGGCCGAGCTGATCATCAGCGAGCGCAGATGCGCCGCATCGAACGGCACTGCGACGCAGCCCTCGGCGCCGGCGCGGCCGCCGGCCAAGGAGGCGCGGCCGGCCAGCTGGCTGACCTCGCCGCTGAACTGCCCCGCGGTGTGCTCGGTGACCGGCTTCTCGTGGCCCAGCCCGTCGCGGCGCACCACCGCGATCGTGCCCTGCAGCACCAGCCACACCGGCGCCGGATGGTCGCCGACGGCGAAGACCTCCTCGCCCGGAGCGAACGTGCGCGGCGCGCCGCTGGCGAAGCGACGCGCGGTCTCCACCTGGGCGGGCTCCAGCACCGGGAACATCTGATGGCGACGGGTATCGGCCAGGCTCATCGGCATCCTTGTAGGGAACGGGCATTGACGCACACAGCATGCGATGCGGCAGCGCTGCGGGCAATCACCCATTCTGGGAAGGCGCCAACGCTCTTTCGGCCAAGGGACGACGAACGTGCCGCGCGCACGCGAACAGCGGGGCGCTTCGCGCGCCGTACCCTCACCCCAACCCCTCTCCCGATGGGAGAGGGGCTAAAGCATGCTGCGCTGATTGTTTTTCAGTGGGACGATGGTCCTCTGGAGGTGGCTCACTGGCGCCGAAGACCCGACCGCGCTACCGCGTGGCGTCGCCGGACGAGGTGCTGACAAAGCCTCGCAGCCAGCGGACGCGGCGGCCTTTTCGTCGCAGCGCGGCAGCCCCATCCTGCAACCAGTACGCGCGGGTATGGCACCCGGCCGCGACGAGGGTCGCCCTTGTGTTCGATCCGCAATGCCCCATCCAAGGTGATGCCGCGCCGTCGCCGGCCTGCGCCCGGCCCCTATCGTCTTCAAGGAAACCGCTCATGTCCGTCTCGATGTATCGCCTTTCCGTTCCGGTGTTCCTGCGTGGCCTGGACGTGTTGCAGCACTACGTCGCGCTGGCCGAACGCCACGCGCAGGAGAACGGCCAGGATCCGCAGGCGCTGGTCGACGCGCGCCTGGCGCCGGACATGTTCGGCTTCGCCGCGCAAATCCAGCGCGCGTCGGATACCGCGAAGAACACCATCGGCCGCCTCAGCGACATCGTGCCGCCGAAGATGGCGGACGAGGAAACTACCCTGGCGCAGTTGGGCGAGCGTATCGCCGCCACGCAGCGCTTCCTGCACAGCGTGGATGCGGCTGCCCTCGACGGCGCCCAGGACCGCGCGGTGTCGCTGAGCGCCGGCAAATTGAAAGCCGACTTCAACGGCAGCGACTACCTGCTGACCTTCGCCCTGCCGAATTTCTTCTTCCACGTCGCCACCGCCCACGCGATCCTGCGCCAGCAAGGCGTGGCGGTGGGCAAGCTCGATTATCTCGGGCGGTTCGACACGGTAGAAACCGAAGCCGCTTGAAGCCCCTCTCCCATCGGGAGAGGGGTTGGGGTGAGGGTGCGACGCGAAGGCGACTCGCTGAGTTTGGGTGCACGAGGCTGCGCCCGTACCCTCATCCGCCCCTGCGGGGCACCTTCTCCCGCAGGGAGAAGGGAACAGCCTAGCCCCTCTCCCACTGGGAGAGGGGTTGGGGTGAGGGTACGGCGCGAAAGCGACTCGCTGAGTTAGGGTGCGCGAGGCTGCGCCGCACCCTCATCCGCCCCTGCGGGGCACCTTCCCCCGAAAAGGGGGCCATGGTCCCCAAGGGGAGAAGGGACGCCCAATAGGCGACTACGCCAACGAAGGCGCCGCAAGCGCGCCTGCATCGTCCGCCGCGAACGCCTCGCCCGCCAACGCATGCATCCGCGCCACCGCGATCGCGAACGGCCGCAGCACCGGCACACCGCGCTCGGCGAAGATCGCGTGCAACGCAGCGTAGTACCACAAGGTGCCGTCGCGGCCGGCGGTGAAACGCGCGAACACCTCTCCACCCACCTCTGGATCCTCCAGATCGGCGACAATGCTGCGCGCGTTGTACAGCTTGTCGCAGGCCGAGACCAGCAGCGTCGCGGCCGGCGCGTCGTGCAGGTGCGCCAGATAGGCCTGCTTGCGGGTGCGCCAGTCGCGGCGCCTGGCCGGCACGTCCTCCGGTTCCGCCTTGCGCTCGGCGCTGGCGTCGGTGCAGCCCATCACGATCGCCGCGACCTCGTCGCCGAACTGCGCGCGGATCACCGCCTCGTGGCCGGCGCCGCAGTCCTCGACCACATCGTGCAGCAATGCGGCGATCGCCTGGTCCTCGTCGCCGCCGGCCTCCAGCACCAGCGTCGACACGCCCAGCACATGGCTGAAATACGGCACCGTGCCGCCCTTGCGGAACTGTCCGGCGTGGGCGATGC
This sequence comes from Xanthomonas sp. CFBP 8443, assembly GCF_025666195.1. Lineage (NCBI taxonomy): Bacteria > Pseudomonadati > Pseudomonadota > Gammaproteobacteria > Lysobacterales > Lysobacteraceae > Xanthomonas > Xanthomonas sp. CFBP 8443. Next base: position 1,488,624 of record NZ_CP102592.1, on the reverse strand, counting down.
GGGCGTAGTCGACGGCGCGCGCGTAGCGTTCGGTGAGAGCGGTCATGCAGCCTTCCTGACGGGAACTGGCCTGCATTATGCGGAATCGGCGGCGCCATCGGCGGCCGCTCCGTCCATCGGCCGCACCCGGAACACCACGCTCATCCGCGGCGCCACCGGCCGCACCGTCTTCGGGATGCCGTGCTCGTGGGTGAGTTGCGAGGCATGGCTCATCGCCAGCAGGCTGCCCGGCGCCAGCTCCACCGCGATGCTGCGGCGGTCGCCGGCCTTGGCGCGGATGTTCATGCGCCGCGGCGCGCCCAGCGACACCAGCGCGATCGGATGCGGCGCCACCAGCGTGTGCAGCTTGTCGTTGTGCATCGCCACGCTGTCGCGGCCGTCGCGGTACAGGTTCAAGCCCACCGCCGAGTACGGCGCCGGCACCCGCGCCTGCACCGCGGCATGCAGGTCGCGCAGCGGCAAGGTGTCGGGCAGCGCCTGCAGGCGATACGACGCCAGCAGCCGCGGCACGTCCACCACCCGGTCGTACATCGGCCGGCGCAGGCATTGCCAGGCCGCCCCGTCGCGCAGCGCCTCGAACCAGGCCTGCGCCAGCGCCGGCTCGATCAGCTGCGGCCAATAGCGGATGCCGCCCTCGGCATCGGCCACCAGGCAATGCGGGAGGTCGTCGGTGGAAGCGAACAGGTCCATGCGCGGAAGATGGGGATGCGGCCGAAGGAGTGCCATCCCAGCATCTGAACGGCTCAGCGGCTGCGACGCACCGCCGCGACGCCGCGCCTGTCACGGGGATTCTTACTTTTCGCCCGCGCCGCGTTAACGTCCGGCTTGGGAGCATGCGGTCTCTCCCCCCGACGGCACAGGCGATACGCACGCATGACGACAGCGCGCAGGACCACAGCAGGCACGACCCGGGCGCAGCGCCCCCACGTGGTGATCACCGGCGCATCCAGCGGCATCGGCCAGGCCACCGCCGAGGCGCTGGCGGCGCAAGGCGCCAAGCTGGTCCTGGCCGCACGCGGCGTGGAGGCGCTGGAACAGGTCGCGCAGATCTGCCGCCGCCATGGCGCCAAGGTGCTGGTGGTGCCCACCGATGTCAAGGACGCCGACGCGGTGCGTGCGCTGGCCGAACAGGCGCAGGCGTTCCTCGGCCATGTCGATCTGTGGTTCAGCAACGTCGGCGTGGGTGCGGTCGGCAAGTTCCAGGACGTGCCGATCGAGGCCAGCGACGCGGTGGTCCAGGCCAATCTGCTCGGACACATGCACGATGCGCACGCGGCGGTACAGATCTTCCTGACGCAGGAGCGCGGCATCCTGGTCAACATGATTTCGATGGGCGGGTTCGCCGCCACCCCGTACGCCGCCGCCTACAGCGCCAGCAAGTACGGACAGCGCGGGTTTTCCGAAGCGCTGCGCGCCGAACTGGCGGACCATCCGCACATCCACGTGTGCGACGTCTATCCGTACTTCGTCGATTCGCCCGGCCTGGCGCATGGCGCCAACTACACCGGCCGCCGCATCGACGGGCCGCCGCCGATGCTCGATCCGCGCCGGGTCGCACGCGCAGTGGTGAGACTGCTGCGGCGCCCGCGCAACACGGTGGTGATCGGCCCGGCGGTCGGCGCGATGCGCGTGGTGCATGCGCTGGCGCCGAATGCGTTCGCCGCGGGCATGGGCCGCTTCTTCGGCCGCTACCTGGCGCGTGCGCCGCGCGCGGCGGTGGCGCCGGGCAACGTGTTCCAGCCGCCGCTGTCGCCCGGCGGCGTGGACGGCGGCCTGCGCCGGCGCGCGCAGCGCACCGAGCTGGCGACGCAGGTGGCCGCGGTCGGCGCGGTGGCCGCATTGGCCACGGTCGCAGTGATCGCCTGGCGTCGCAGCCGCCGCTAGAGCGCACCGCAGGCGTCGCATACGCATATCGCTCGGTCGTACCGCACGCCGCATCCGTGATGCGACGCGTGCGGTTGCGTCTGCATGTCTGCAGGCAAGCCGTGCCGTGCGGGTATCGCACTTTCACGTGCCCTGTCCATTTCGTTCACCCCACCGCATCCGCGCGATTTCCATACTGGCGATTCGTTGGCCTGCCGAGCGTCCACCTCGGCGTCGCGCCACACCCTCCCCCCATCGCAAGGAGATCGTGCATGTCTGGCAGCAAGAACCAGTTCACGATGCAGAACCCACTGACGCAGTTCCCGCAACCCGAGTTCCCCGAGCAGACCCAGACCCCGCCGGGTACCGTGCATGCGCTGCAACCGGCCGCCGACCATGGCGAGCACACCTATCGCGGCTTCGGCCGCCTGGCCGGGCGCAAGGCGCTGATCACCGGCGCCGATTCCGGCATCGGCCGCGCCACCGCCATCGCCTATGCGCGCGAAGGCGCCGACATCGTCCTCAACTACCTGCCCGAGGAAGCGGAGGACGCCGCCGAGGTAGTCGCGCTGATCGAGGCCGAAGGCCGCAAGGCGGTGTGCCTGCCCGGCGACCTGCAGGACGAGGCGTTCTGCCGGCAGCTCGTGGCCAAGAGCGTGGAAGCGCTGGGCGGACTGGACATCCTGGTCAACGTGGCCGGCAAGCAGACCGCGGTGAAGGACATCGCCGAGCTGAGCACCGAGCAGTTCGAGGCCACCTTCCGCACCAACGTGTTCGCGATGTTCTGGCTGTGCAAGGCCGCAGTGCCGCACCTGCCGCCGGGCGCGACCATCATCAACACCACCTCGATCCAGGCCTACCAGCCTTCGCCGATGCTGATCGACTACGCGCCGACCAAGGCGGCCATCGCCAATTTCACCCAGGCGCTGGCGCAGCAGCTGGCCGACAAGGGCATCCGCGTCAACGCGGTGGCGCCGGGGCCGGTGTGGACGCCGCTGCAGCCCAGCGGCGGGCAGCCGCCGGAGAAGATCCCCGCGTTCGGCTCGGAAACCCCGCTCAAGCGCGCCGGCCAGCCGGTGGAGATGGCGCCGCTGTACGTGCTGCTGGCCTCGCAGGAATCGAGCTATATCACCGGCGAGATCATCGGCGCCACCGGCGGCCTGCTGCTGTCTTGAGCGCGCCGGCCGTGCCTGCCCGCGCGCCATCCCTGCAGCGCGATGCCGACGGCACCGCGCCGATCGAGAGCTATGCCGCACTCGGCGACGGCCGCTCGGTGGCGCTGGTCGCCGCCGACGGCAGCATCGACTGGTGGTGCGTGCCGACGATGGACGCGCCACCGCTGTTCGACCGCCTGCTCGACGCGCGCGACGGCGGCCGCTTCGCCATCACCCCGGTCGGCGCCACCGACGTGCAGCGCCGCTACCGCGACGACAGCAACGTGCTGGAAACCACCGTCCGCACCGCCAGCGGCAGCGCGCGCCTGACCGAGTCGCTCAACAGCGGCGAGGCCGGCCGCCTGCCGTGGTCGGAGCTGGCACGGCGGCTGGAAGGCCTGGACGGCGAAGTGGAGTTCGAGATCTGCTTCCGGCCCGGCACCCGCGCCGGCACGTCCACACCGTGGATGAGCGACACGCCCAACGGCCGCGTGTTCCACATCGGCCCGGTGATGGCGCTGCTGCGCCATTCGCAGGCGCTCACCGTTTTCGACTACGACGACCGCGGCGTACACGCCCGGCTGCGCCTGCACGCCGGGCAGCGCGAGCTGCTCGCGGTGCTCGCCACGCAGGACGAAGCGCTGCCGGTGCCGCCATTGGAGGACATCGATGAACGCATCGAGCGCAGCGACCGGGAATGGCGCGAGTGGACCGGCAACCTGCACTACGACGGCAACTACCCGCAGGCGGTGCTGCGCTCGGCGCTGGCGTTGAAGTTCCTGTGGTATTCGCCCACCGGCGCCATCGCCGCCGCGGCCACCACCTCGCTGCCCGAGGGCATCGGCGGCAACGGCAACTGGGACTACCGCTACGCCTGGGTACGCGATGCCGCCTACACCACCAAGGCGTTCCTGCGCGTGGGCGCCCTGCCCGACGCCAAGGCCGCGTTCGCCTGGCTGCTCGGCACCATCGCCAAGCACCGGCCCTGGATCCGTCCCTGCTACACCCTGCATGGCGACCTGGTCCCGGACGAGCGGGAGATCGACATCGCCGGCTACCGCCACACGCGCCCGGTGCGCGTGGGCAACACCGCCACCGACCAGCTGCAGCTATGCCTGTACGGCGACGTGTTCGAGATGACCGCGCGCTTCGTCGACCACGGCCACATCCTCGACCCGCACACCGCGCAACAGCTGTTCGAACTCGGCAACGAATGCGCCGAGGCGTGGATGCGCAAGGACGCCGGATTCTGGGAACTGGAGGACGCGCAGCACTACACCATGTCCAAGGTCGAGTGCTGGATGGCGCTGCGCCGCGCCAGCGAACTGGCCGAAGCCGGCCACCTGTCCAAGGCCATGCTGCCGCGCTGGCAGCGCGAACAGGCGCGCATCCTCGACTGGATCGACGCGCACTGCTGGTCCGAGGACAAGCAGGCCTACACCCTGTACGCCGGCAGCGACGCGCTCGACGCCGGGCTGATGCTGGCCTCGCGCTTTGGCCTGGGCGAGGTGCGCCGCGAGCGCATGCTCGCCACCCGCGAGGCGATCCGACGCGAACTCGGCGGCGGCGGCGAAGCGCGCACCCTGCTGCACCGCTACAGCGGCATGCAGGAGCGCGAAGGCGCGTTCATCGCCTGCAGCTTCTGGATGGTGGAAGCCTACGGCCTGCTCGACGAACGCGACGAAGCCAGACGCCTGTTCGAGCATCTGCTCGACACCGTCGGCAACGACGTCGGCCTGCTGCCGGAACTGGTCGACCCGCACAGCGGCGCCGCGCTCGGCAACATGCCGCAGGGCCTGAGCCACCTGGCGCTGATCCACGCCGCCCTCGCGGTGGGCGGCGAATAGCAGCGACATCGCTTCGGCGCCTAGCGCACCGCCCCTGTAGGAGCGACTTCAGTCGCGACAGACACTCACAACAACACGTGCCGCACCCGCCAGCCCGTAACTCACCAACGCAGCTCCCGCAACGCCGCACAACCCCGAAAAGAACTACTTCCCCATCGACACCGCAAACCGCATCGAAGCATCCACCTCCCTGCGCGGCAACGCCCGGATCCGCACCAGCACGTTGCGGCACACGTCCAGGTCGCGATACACCAGCGTGCGCCCGTCGCTGAACCCGAAGCGCACGTCGTAGCGGCAGCCCGCGCCGGCGATGCCGATGGTGGCCGAGTCGCCGCCGCCGCGCAGCGGGTCGGCGTCGATGGCGCGGAACGTCGCGCTGCCGGCATCGGCGACCGCCACCGCGGTCACGCTGTCGTGCGCGCGGTTGACCAGGGTCAGGTAATGCTGGCGGCTTTCGCCCTGCGCATGGGCGGTGGCCGCGGCGGCGAGCAGCACACTGGCGAGGCAGGTGGTACGGAAGGGATGCATGGCGACGTCTCCGGCAGGAAGGGATGCCGCCTCGTGCGCCTGGCGCAGCGGGAGCGGTGCGCCTATCTGGCGCGCCTGCCATGGCCGCCGCCCAGCGATCCGGGACGAATCGTCGTGCCGGCGTGACCAATCGTCGCCATTGGCCGCCGCGCTTCTCAGCGCACGCGGGCGCGCTTAGGATCGGCGCATCCCGTCCGAGCGTCGCCCGATGAACATCCGCCTGGGTTCCACGGAAATCGGCCTGATCCGATACCTGAGCTTGTGGACGGCCGTGGTCGTGGCCTTCGCCGTGCAAGGCTATCTGTACGACGTGTTCAACAGCGGCGACCATCGCTGGGCGATCGGCGACTACCTGCGCTGGTCGATGACCCAGTGGTACACCTGGGCGGCGCTGGCGCCGCTGGTGTTCCGGCTGGGGCAGCGCTTCCCGATCCCCACCCCGTTGCAGCTGCGCGCGCTGGGCCCGCAATGCGCCGCCAGCGTCGGCGTCACCGCGCTGGCGATGATCATCGGCGCCTTCTTCTCGCAAGGGCCGTTCTCCGAGCAGCTCGGGCAGTTCATCAGCAAGCACTTCGCCATCGGCCTGCTGACCTACTGGGGCCTGCTGGCGATCCAGCAGGCGCTGCACTACCGCAGCGAGAGCGACCGCCGCGAACTGGAAGCCGGACGCCTGGCCACGCAACTGGCGCAGTCGCGGCTGCAGGCGCTGAAGACCCAGCTGCAGCCGCACTTCCTGTTCAACACGCTGCACGCCATCGTGACCCTGCTCGAAGAGGACGCCGCCTCGGCCGAGGACATGCTGCTGCGCCTGAGCGAACTGCTGCGCGCGCTGCTGGAGGAATTCGACGGCCAGGAAATCACCCTGCGCCACGAACTCACCCTGCTCGACCTGTACCTGGGCATTCAGCGCAAGCGCTTCGGCGACCGCCTGACCACGCGCCTGTACATCGACCCGGCCACCCTGGACTGCGCGGTGCCGAGCCTGCTGCTGCAGCCGATCGTGGAGAACGCGATCCAGCACGGCATCGGCCGCCACGCCGGCGCCGACCAGGTGGAGATCGAGAGCCGGCACGAGGACGGCCAGCTGCGCATCGAGGTGCGCAACCGCAACAGCACGCTCGGCGACAGCAGCGACGCCGCCGGCCACGGCATCGGCCTGTCGAACACCCGGCTGCGGCTGAAGGAACTGTACGGCGACGCCGCCGAGATCCGCCTGGACATGATCTGGCCGCAAGGCGTGGTGTGCCGCATCCGCATGCCGTTCCGCGAACTGGAGGACGCCGCAGACGCGCCGGAGCACGTGCCCGCATGACCATCACCGCGCTGGTCATCGACGACGAACCCATCGCCCGCCACGCCGTCGTGCGCCTGTTGCGCGAACACGCCGACATCGCCCTGCTCGGCGAATGCGGCGACGGCGCCGCGGCGGTGGCGGCGATCCGCGAACACTCGCCGGACCTGGTGTTCCTCGACATCCAGATGCCGGAAATGACCGGCATGGACGTGGTCACGCAGATCGGCGCCGAGCGCATGCCCGCCACCGTGTTCGTCACCGCCTACGAGCAATACGCGGTGCGCGCCTTCGAAGCCAACGCGCTGGACTACCTGGTCAAGCCGTTCAGCCGCGAGCGCTTCGCCGCCACCCTGCAGCGCGCCAAGGCGCGGCTGGGCGGCACCGGCAGCAATCCCGCGCAGCTCCTGCAGGCGCTGGATGCCCTGCGCCAGCGCGATGCCTACCTGCAACGCATCGCCGTGCGCGTGGACGAACACGTGGTGTTCGTCGCCGTCGACGACATCGTCTGGATCAAGGCCAACCGCAACACCGTGCAACTGCATGTGGCCGGCGCCGTACACGAACTGCGCGAGACCATGGCCGCCCTCGCCGCGCGCCTGGACCCGCGCCATTTCGCCCGCGTGCACCGCTCGGCGATCATCAACGTGCGCCGGGTCAAGGCCATCCACCCCTGGTTCAACGGCCACCACGTGGTGACCATGGACAACGGCCAGCAACTGCGCATGAGCCGCTATCAGCACGAGGTGTTCCTGCGCCTGGTGACCAACGGCGGCGGCGAATAGGCGGGCGCGGCGGCAGCCCGCGCAGATCGCATCCATGTTCCGCGCCAGGCTCTAACGCGGCGCCCGGCACCGGCCCGCTTGCGGCCCAGGCACCGAATCGACAGGCGCAGCCGGCGCAATTACAGTGGGCCTCTCGCCTCGCCGCAGCCGCAGTGCGACCTGCCAGGCCGCATACCAGGAGAAGCACATGAAGCCGTGGCTCGTCGCCGCCCAGATCGCAGGCCTGTTGTTCGCCGCAGGCGCATGCAGCATGTCCGCCGCCGCGAAGAAGACCCCGATGGCCTCCGACGTCCTGGTCGTGCCCGCCGACCTGCCGACCCAGCGCCTGTTCGACTGCGCCGAGACCAGCATTGCCAAGCTGTCCGAGACCAGCAGCTCCTGGCCCAAGGTCACGCGCAAGGACGACGCCAAGGGCGTGCTGGAATCGGGCAACTTCGAAGAAGCCAACCGCAGCGGCTTCCGCATGCGCATCGAGCGCCCGCAAGGCGCCAGCCAGGCCAGGATCGCCCTCAAGGGCGCCGGCGCCTACTTCGTCGACCTGGGCGTGGAGCAGGCGATGAAGGACCTCAAGGCCTCGCTGGACAGCTGCGTGGCCGCGCAACCACACTAGCCCCGATCACCAAGGAAGGAGAACCGCATGCCCGATTATTCGATTGAAGCAAGATCGCTCGGCGTTGCCGGCGTCGCCGGTCACGACTACTGGGTGCTGCGCGACGAGCACGGCACCGCCCTGGCCGAACTGCACGGCCTGGCCACCGACCGCCAGACCGGCGAAGCCATCCCCATCGGCACCGACGAGAGCAAGCACTCGCTGCGCGCCTGGCACTACCCGCACGACGCCGGCTATGCCAACGCCATCGGCGCAAAGCCCGACAGCACCAGCTACATCCAGGAAGGCCAGCCGGCACGCACCGTCGCCACCGGCGACAAGGAGCAGATCCTGGCGCGCTGGAACACCGCGGTCAGCGCCGTGCCCGAACTCAATGCGCAGGACCTGAACTACCCCAACTACGGCTTCAAGGTGTTCGGCGAGACCGTCAACAGCAACTCCGCCTACCGCACCTTCGGCGAACTGATGGACGTACCGGTCAACGACTTCCCCGGCCGCATCGAACCGGGCATCGGTAACCGCATGCTGTCGCAGGAACGCACCGAGGAACTGCGCTATCGCGAGCAACCGGACCAGGACCGGCAACGTGCGCCCGCACCCGCCGACCCGACGCGCCCGGAGCCCCAGGACCAGGCCATGCTGCAGCAGATCCGCGGCAAGGTCGAAGGCCTGAACGGCCCCGGCCAGCTGGACCCGGCCGACAACGACCGCGTCAGCGCCAGCCTGTACGCGCTGGCCAAGCAGCACAATTTCGGCAGCGTCGACCAAATCGCCCTCAGCCAGCAGACCAAGACTGCCGCGGCCGGCGAGAACATCTTCATCGTGCAAGGCGCCGCCGGCGACCCGGCCAAGCTGCGCGCGCACATGCCCACCGCCGAAGCGGCGCAGACCCCGGTCGAGCAATCGTTCGACAAGGCGCAAGCGCAGCAGCCCGACCCGCCAGTGCACGAGCGCGAACACCAGCAGGCACAGAACCAGGTGCAGGCACAGGAAGCACAGCAGCGGCCGATGGTGCAGGCGCTGTAGCCTCGCGCTGGCGACCGCGCTTGCGCCGCCCTGCGCGCGCGAGGCGCGAAGTGCGGTAATGCGGAATGCCGCCAGCATCCGCGCATGGCCGGCGCCACTGCGGCGCCGGCTTGGCCGCCGGCCTGATCGCCCCGCGCCAACGGCCCGTGATACCGTTGGCGCGTCCATCAGGAGAAGGCCTTTGTCCACCGTCATCGCAGCTCGGACCACACCGGTCGCGACGGTGGGGACACGGCGCCGCTAGCGGCCCTCCGCGGCTTCGTCCGCATCCCCGCGTCTCGACCCGCCTGCCCGCCAGGGCACCGACGCAACGTCGAGAAACACCATGATCATCGAAGCAACCCCAAGCGACTTCGCCGCGCTGCTGCGCGCGTGCGCGCCACGCCACTACCACCTCGTCCCCGACAGCCCCATCGCCGAACCCGAAGTCCTGCGCATGCTGAGCGACCTCGCCCACGCCATCGGCCAACGCTTCGCCCCAGCGGCCTGGCTCATCGTCGAACACGACGAAGTGATCGGCCTGTGCTCCGTTACCCGCGTACCCGCGCAGGGCAGCGTGGACATCGGCTACGGCATCGTCGCCGCCCGCCGGGGCAAGGGCGCCGCCACGCGCGCGGTCGCCGCCGTCGCGCAGTGGGCACGCCACGACCCGCGCGTGCACCGGCTCACCGCCGACACCGCCGTGGATAACCACGCCTCGCAGCGCGTACTGGAGCGCAACGGCTTCCGCCGCAGCGGCGAGCGCGTGGACCCGGAAGACGGGCCGCTGCTGTGCTGGGAACTGGACGTGCGCTAGCGCGGCACGTCGCTCGCCGGGAGCGCGCGTGGCGTTCCCTGCGAGCGATCGCTTCAGCGTGGCCTGCCGACCATCGGCGTTCGCTGCTGGCCGCGCATCAGCCGCCCGCCAAGCCACCACCCGCACGGCCCGGCAGCGCACCCTCGTCGTCCACCGCATCGGGGTTTTCCAGGTCGCCCACCTCGCGGTCGATGCCCGCCTGCGGATCCGGCCGCGGCGGCGCCTGCCGCGGATCGGCCGGCGCGGTATCGGAGCCCTTGCCACCGGGCGTGCCATGCGGCGCATTCTCGTCGTGCTTGCTCATGCCGAACCCTCCTCATGGATGGCCCGAGCCTACGACCCGGGCCGTGAAGGGGACTGCTGCGTGGCGTCATAGCGAAGAGGGCGTGCAATGCGGCACGCAAGCGCGATGGCCAGCGCCCCGCTTAGTCGCGCACACCGCCGCTTTCCTACGAGCACCTACGCAGCGCAGCGGCCATGCGCTTCATTTGCCAGGTTGCGCCGCCGCAGCGGCATCCCTCTTCTTCGGGGCTTCCACCCTGCTCCAGCTCAGCACCTGGCTCGCCGGAATCAGGAAGCGCGGCTTGTGTTCATCGCCGAGTCCACCGGGCGGGGCCACATAGAAGTCCGAACCCAACCGCGTCAACACGTCCACCGACCGCAACACATACACGTTCGACGCCGGCTGCGCCCGGTCGCACTGCGCCGCCGGCCACGCCGCCTTGACGATCTGGCAGCCCTGCTCCGTCACCTGCAGCTGCACGCCGGGCAGCATGCCGATGCCGAGCTTGCGCACGGTGACGTCCACTGTACCCAGCAGCGCGCCGCTGTATGCCAAAACCATCAGCACCGCGGCACCTAGAACGCGGAAGCGTTTGGAAAATGGCACTCGATGCGTCGCATACACAAGCCAATGAAAGAACACGACGATGAAGACTACAACTGCAAGATAAAACCAGTCTGACCCTTTAGTCGGAGGTGCCACATAGCCCACGGCAAATGCAGCGAGCGGCCAGAATGCCAAGTACACCAGCAGCATCAACGAGAGAGTGCCGCGAGGCCTACGTAGTACGGGCCAGTACCGCCGCACTCGATCCACGTCCCAGACTACAGTCAGTAGCGCCAGAGCGAGCGCACCAAGGCCAAACCCGGCAATAACTCCATAGGCCGCGAACCGAACGAATCCCCAGTGCTCGCAAAGCAGCAAAAATGCATAGTACATAGCGCTAAGCAGAGCCGCTCCCGCGAACAGCCATAGGCTACCGAACACGCGTTCCCTCCGCCGACCCAATGCAAGCTGCGTGCGGCGGTAGTAAGACTTCAACCCTCTACGCGGGGCATCGTCCTGTCTCGGCCGCAACGGGACAACCAGTAGATGCTGATCGACCAGTAGCCCCATCACCCACGCCGGCAATGCAAGCACCGCCAGGAAGGCAATCAAGGCGATTCCACCGAACAGCGCCACCGCGCTCAGCACCACGCCAAGATCGCCCAGCGACAGCGACGGCACGTAGCCGATGCGCAGGAAGTGCGCCAGCACCATGCCGCCGCCCCAACACGGCACCAGCCATTTCAGGTCCACCCCGAACGTCTGCCGCAACATGCGCCACAGCGGCACGGCCGGCGCGTTGCGCTTCTCCGGCCGCTCGCCGACCTCGCCGCCGCTTACTACGTCCCCCTTACTCTGCTGCATCATGGCTCCTTAGCGTCTGACGCCTCGCTCCCTGGCCGGCGAGCATAATGGCGCCGCTGCACCCGCGATCACGTTGCCGGCGAAGTCACGACGCCTCCATACCGTTGCCATCCCTCTGCGCTCGACTCCAATACTGGCGTCGCGCCGGCCACGACACCTCCCGCAGCACCAAGTCCACCTGTTCCGCGAGCAGTTCCATGCATATCGCCAGCTCGCCCGCACGCACCTTCGGTGCTGCTTCGCGCCCTTCGTCCACAGTGCGTGGCTGCGCCAGTCGCGCTAGGAACCGCATGTGATCGCGCAACTGCTGCAGGCGGTACTGCGCTTCTTCTGGCAGGTAATAGCCAGGATCCAAATCAGGATGACGGGCGGCCTCGGTCATAGCATCTCTCGCCAAACGGCATGAAGATCCACCCGTTCTCGGAGGTGGTAGCCCGCTGTACGAGGAGTTCCTAGGCTCCGTGTAGTAGTCCTGCTATCGCTGGCGCGACGCGTCAAGTCGGATCATCAATTGGGTCTTGCATGCTGCAAGCGATGATTAGCATGCGTCAGTTTTGTATACGAATTACTCCAAAGCACCCTCAGTATTGCGAACCGATGGCACGCGCCAATGTAAAGACTTGTCAGCCACTGCGCATCGGTTCAAAGTTCGAGCGAGCAACGGAAGGCATTCAGGGGGAACGCCGAGCGTGATCGTTTATCAGTCGACCCGTACCGCGTTCCTGCAAGACTCGGAACAGCAGGCAATCGAGGAAATCATCTCCACCGCCTTCCTCAAGAAGACAGGCCGATACGCACCGGAGAGCGAGTTCCGCGCCTGGCGGCATTCGCTTACCCAGATGGCCGACGTCCTCAGCGACGACAGCCTGCCTGCGGACATGGGCGTCGGCATCGAGTTCGGCATCCCGCAGACCGCCAAGCGCATCGACTTCATCCTGAGCGGGCTTGGCGAGGCCGAAGAACCACGGGCGATCATCGTCGAACTCAAACAATGGTCCACGTCCGCCGTCACCGACAAGGACGGCATCGTCAGGGCGCAACGCGGCGGACCGACCGAGACCGAAGGCCCGCACCCGTCCTACCAAGCCTGGTCGTATGCGGCCCTGCTGCAGGGCTTCAACGAGGCGGTGCACGAAGGCGGCGTCCAGCTACAGCCTTGCGCCTACCTGCACAACCACTTCCGCGACGGTACCATCGACGATCCGCGCTACACCGCCTACACCGACAAGGCGCCGCTGTTCCTGCGCGGGATAGAGGAAAAGCGAAAGCTGCGCGATTTCATCCGCCAGCACGTGCGCAAAGGCGACAACGGCGAATTGCTCTACAAGATCGAGAACGGCCGTATCCGCCCTTCCAAGATGCTCGCCGACAGCGTGGTCGGCATGCTCAAGGGCAACCAGGAATTCGTGCTGATCGACTAACAGAAGCTGGTCTACGAAACCTGTCTGGCGCGCGCCGCGCAGGCCAGCGCCGAACGCAAGCAAGTGGTGATCGTCAAAGGCGGCCCGGGCACTGGCAAATCAGTGGTGGCGGTGAACCTGCTGGTCGAGCTGACCAAGCGCGGCACCACCACCAAGTACGTCTCCAAGAACGCGGCGCCGCGTGCCGTATACGCGCAGAAGCTGGCCGGGCACATCCGCAAGGTCGAGATCGGCAACCTGTTCTCCGGCTCGGGCAACTTCCACCAGACCGAGCCGAACGTGTTCGGCACCCTGGTGGTGGACGAGGCCCACCGCCTCAACGAGAAAAGCGGCCTGTACAGCAACCTCGGCCAGAATCAGGTGATGGAGCTGATCCGCAGCGCCCACTGCACCGTCTTCTTCGTCGACGACGACCAGATCGTCACCCTCTCCGACATCGGCCACACCGGAGAGCTACGTCACTGGGTCGCACAGCTCGGTGCCGAAGTGACCGAGCTGGAACTGGCCTCGCAGTTCCGCTGCGCCGGTTCGGATGGCTATATGGCCTGGCTGGACAATTTCCTCGGCATCCGCGAGACCGCCAACACCGATTTCGACCGCGACGCCTTCGACTTCCGCATCATCGACTCGCCGGTGGAACTGCACGACCTGATCCGCGAGAAGAACAAGCTCAACAACAAGTCCCGTGTGGTGGCTGGCTATTGCTGGGACTGGAAGAGCAAGAACAATCCGGATGCCTGGGACATCGAGATTCCGGAACACGACTATCGCGCGCAGTGGAACCTGGGAAGCGACGGCAGCTTGTGGGCCGTCGCCGAGAACTCCGTCGAGCAGGTCGGATGCATCCACACCTGCCAGGGGCTGGAACTGGACTATGTAGGGGTGATCATCGGGCCGGACTTGGCCTGGCGTGAGGGCCAGTTGCTCACTGATCCAAGCCAACGTTCAAAGCAGGATCGCTCTATCCGAGGATACAAATCGCAGTCCAAATACAATCCAGAGGTTCAAGACCGTGTGGATCGGATCATCCGGAATACGTACAAGACCTTGATGAGCCGAGGCATGAGGGGCTGTTATGTCTATATCAGCGACCTGGGATCTAGAGCCGCAATGCAAAAGTGACTGTTGCCTCGACATAGCCGCCCGATCCAGCGGGCCTTGTCGCGGGACGCCAACGCGCGGGCGACGAACGCCTCCTGCTGCTCACGCGGCAACATCTCGCCAAGCACGGACTGCACCGCGAAGCTGGTGGCAGCGTTGTCTTCCTGCGACACGGCCTCGGGCACTTCGCACACCGCGGGACCAGGCATGCGCCGGGGAGGGGAAATAGACATCATGGCGCTCGCCTGCATCGGCAGACAGAGCAGTGCGCCTCGGGCTCACCGAAGCCAACCCTGCGGCACATCAGCCCATCCCTCGCTGCCTGGTCCCCTCCTGCTGCGCCAGCGCTTGTTCCTGCGCCTGGCTCTGGACCTGCGCCATCGACTGTGTTTCTAGCACTTGTAACCGTGCCAGCGATTGCTCCACAGGTGTATTGACCGCAACGTCCGTAGGCATGCCGGCACGCAGGTGCGCCGGGTTGCTCGGCTCGCCCTGCACGACGAACACGGTGGCGCCGCCGCAGCACGCGGCGTTTGGTTGCTCAGCAGCACATGATCGATGCGCTCCAGTCCATGTTCCTTCGCCAACAGCGCGAGGCTGGCACTCATGCTCGCGCTGTGTTCGTCGCTGCTCCTGCCTATGCTGGCGTCCAACTGCCCCACCCGGGTGTTCGCCTGGGCGTACAGAGGGTGCGGCTCTGCCTGCTGCGCGGGCTCGATTTCTGCCCGGCGCTGCCCGCCGTGCGGTGGCTCTGCCGGCCGGCCTTCGGGGCGATGATGTTCCTGCGGCGCTCGCCCGTCCTGCCGGGCTGGTCCTGGCCTGGCGTCTTCCTGCTGCTGTCCTTGGTCCCGCTGCTGCTCTCGCACCGGCCCGGGCGTGGTGCTGGTCAGGACGTATTGCCAACGGGTCTGCGCTGGATTGCCCTGCACCGCGTTGATGAAGCCTTGGTATTCCGTAGGATGAATCGTTTGGCAGCCTGCGGAATCGGTACTGCCACTGGAGCCCCGGTGGATCTTGAAGGTGTCGTTGAGGTCCTGCACTCCGTTGACGTCGGTCTGGTTGAACCAGCCATCCGCGTTGGTATCGCGCTGGACTGCACCGTGGCCGGCGGCAACCGCCGCCTGGCTGGGCCGCAGGGCGTTATCCATGGTGCCTGGTCGAGTCGGATTCGGATGCTGTCCCATCTGCATCTCGATGGTGCCATCGCTCAACCGCCCCAGATCCCGGATGCCGTCCGCGTTGACGTCGTCGCCTTCGATCTTCCTTGGTCTTGCGATGCTTTCGTAGCCAGGGGAAGGAGCGAACGTTCGATTCTCCACGCCACCTTCGGCACGGGGCCGATGCCCGGTATTGCCGGCATGGTGGTCGTACTGCGCCGTCGGCTCCGTATTTGCCTTCTCGGCGCCCTGCACATGGCGCGTGCCATCGGCGTCCTTCCACAATACGACTAGACGATCGTTGTAGACCCCGGTGCCGGCCTGCGCCTCGTTGACATTGGGTGTGGCGGGGTCATCGTCGCGGATCGTTGCGGAATGCTGCCGATCTTCCATTGCGGCAAGCGTCGAATTTTCCTGACGCAGGCCCAGCACGACCCGTTCGTTGGCACGTGACAATGCATCGTGCGCGGCATCGTTGCCCCTCACCTGCACGATGCTGGCGTAGACATCGTAGGTTTGCGCATCGCTCAACGTGGCTATCTGGGTTTGCGCAGGAAAGCGTGGCTGCGCGGTTGCCGCAGTCTGCAGGCGCTGCAGCGCCGCCGTGGCGGCAGGATCGGCGGCCCCGTGCAAGTGGGTCGCAATGCTGGCGCTCGCGCCCACGCCCACGTAGCGGTCCAGCGCGTCCTGCACGGCCTCGGGCTGGTTTTGCCGTCGCTCTTCCAACAGTGCCAAGGCTTCTGCCGAACGGTTGGCATTGAACAATGTGGTGATCCGATCTGCGCTGGGCCGGATATCGAGGTCGTTGGATCTGGCCATTGCGATGCTCCTTGCGGAATGGTGCGTGTTGGTTACTTGGCGACGAAGCGATCCTCAGCGTCATCCGGATAATCCGAGCACTCTGGTTCGCCCGAAAGTACCTGGCGGCATGGCCACTGCGATCTGGTGACGCGATCGACACGTTCGAAGCGCTCGCCAGTCCATCGCACGAAGCCGAAGTGGGCATAGCCCCCCGCCCTGCGGGGATCGTCCGCTGCCAGTGGTTGGTCGGGATCGAACTCCATCAGCCAGCGCATCGTCGCTGCATAAGGCAATTTGTCGTCGAACAGGAACAATTCGCTGCCGCCATGGCTCTGCTGACGTGCGCGATCTTCGGCGCTTAACTGCGGATCGCGCGGCAGCACTTCCACACTGACATCGTGCGCCATGCCGTCGGCACCGAGACGATAGGCCTTGCGCCCCTTGCCCGCGCGGCAGTCCATGCTTGCCCCGCTCGCGTCGCATTTCACTGGCCAAACCAGGTACACCGTCTTTTGCGGATCGGGGCTTTCGAAGGAGCGGACGGTTACGACTCCGGCAACCAGTGTGAAATCTGGACGATGGCCCAGCCCCGGTGCAGCCAGGTAGATCGCACTGCGCAAGTCCGCCAGGCGCGTGTCAGGACTTTCGGCAAGCGCATCGTGAGGAATGGCCAACAACGCGCGTGCCATATGCTCGGGTGCGGGGCCGCGACAATAGGCATCTTGCAGGATCTGCGCGGGCGAAGCGCCATGCGATTGGTCGCGATCCACGCACACCGCTCCCAGTTCTCGCTCCACCTTGAAGGGGACCCAGGGACGCGGCGCGGCCGATTGCACCTTCGGAAAACCGGCGGTGTGGTCCGCATCGCTTGCCGCTGTAGCACTGGGCGGCGTGGCGCGAGGCTCGACCTGTCCCTGAGCGCGCTGCTGCATGCACCCGAGCGTAGCCAGAGACAGCATCCATGCCAGCGTCGTGCGAATTTTGAAACTCTTCACACCGCCCCTCCATTTCAAGTAAAAAATCGGTCGTTCGATCCTAGTGCTCGAGATCCGGCACCGACTGCGATCCAATCTACCACCAGCCGCCGACCGCTCTATTTTGCACTTACAGCCCCCCACCCGCACGCACCTCCCAGCCCGCCGCATACCCACAATGGGCACGTTGCTGCCCAATTTAGGTACTGCAAGGCTGGTGGCGATCAGGTCGCGGGTCTTTCAAGCAGCCCTGATCGCGCGTAGTGCGGAATGGCGCTTGGTGACGGACCCTCACCACCCAACCCCTCTCCCGGGGGGAGAGGGGCTTATGCGTGCCGGGCTTTCCTTCTCGTGCGCCTTCCGTCTGTGGGCTTGGCGGACCGCTTGCGATGCGGCTGCGACGCCTAGGCCGGCGTCAACTGCCGCAGCTGCGCCTCGCTTGGAAAGCTGCGCACACGAAAGCGCGGCGGGTAGAAGCCAGGTTCCGGCTCCATCAGGTCGCCAACCACGGCCACGGCCTTGTCCCAGTCCACGAACACCATGTCCGCGTCCTCGCCTTCCTTCGGCGAAACGAAGGCGATGCGCTCGGCCTGGGGCAGCGAGGTGTCCACGCCCTGGGTCCACGTGGCCAGCGAGAATTGATGCCCGCTGCCGTCGTTCTCTTCGAACACGCGGTAGGAGGCGACGAAGACGTCCTCCTGGTTCGCTTCGTGGATCTTTTCCAGGAATTCCTTCTGCATGGAATAGGTGGAGGCATCCATCAACCGCCGCAGGTCGCCCTGGCGGCGCCGGTGCTCGGGCTGCGGCAATGCGAAGGGGACGATGCGGCGGTCGTCGTCGTAGGCGAATGCCAGCGAGGAGATGCAGCGGCCGTTCGCGGCCGCTTCCAGGCTCAGTTCCAGCATGCCGGCCATCGCCGTTTCGTCGCGGTCGCCCACCACCAACAGGCAATCGCGCGTGGGCAGCATGAACACCGGCCGCCCCTTCACCGGGACGCGTTGCAGCACGTCGGGCAGCAAGGCGCGGCTGGTGTCGTAGGCGTCCTGCCAGGCGCCGCGGAAGACGCCTGCGGCGACCTCCACGAAGCGGTCCGGCGTGGCGTCGCGCAGGTTGTCGCGGGCGATGGCCAGGCCTTCCTCGAAGGTGATCCCCCACGCGTCTTCCGGCCCCTGGGTCAGGGTCGAGGTCGATTCGGGGCGGTCGATCGCCAGCAGTTCGACGCAGTCCTCCGCCACCTCGCGGCAGACGACCGTGAAGGGCGCCTCCCAGCCGTGCTGGCGGACATGGTCCAGGCGCATTTCCTCGAACATGCCGCGGTGGCGAATCACCGGCATCAGCGTCGGCCGCACCTGCTCGAAGGTCTTGGTTTCGTTTTCCTCGTTGTGCCCTTCCACGAACGCCGCGACATAGCTGCGCAGCACTTCCACCCGGCCTTGGCGATCGGCCTTGGTATACGCGTGATAGGCGTTGTGCAGGTTGATGATGCGCCCGCGCTGGTCGGCAAGGCGGAACTCGTCCGGCCTGTAGGTCAGTTCGTCTGGATAGCCCTGCGCGCGCAGCGCATCCCCGAACAGCTTGGCGAACGCATCCGGACTCGGCTTGCGATTGAACAGCTTGTCGAACAGTGCTGCGAACATCAGCGGTCTTCCTTGTCGAGGGGCGTCATGCGGACGCCGCGCGGAACGCTATCACAGCTTTGGAGGTGGCCCGAGGCGGGGCTTGGGTCACGTCGCGCTGGCGGCCTGCGTCGCGGGTACGCGAGGCGTCATCGCCCAGGACCAAGGGTCGCGTGCGCGATAGGCCAGCCGGCCGCCCCTATGGCGCCCTGGCGCATGGACCGATACATGCCGGCACGGCGCGCTCGGCCGCGGCGTCGCGCGCGGCGATGCTAGTCGTCGGTGCGCTCGGTGGCCGCGGCCGGCTGCTCCACCGCCCCGCCGCTCTGCAGCAGCAGGCCCTGCGCCTGCAGCATCTCGAGCGGCAGGTCCGGGCCGGCCTCGGCCAACGCCGGGGCCGCATCGCTCAGGGTGAGCGCCACCCAACGGTCTCGGCCGCCGTGCTTGGCGCGGTACAGGGCGGCATCGGCGATGCGCAGGCTCAGCGACCAGTCGCCACCGGGCTGCGCGGGGAACAGGCTCACGCCCATCGACACGGTGAGCGCGACGGTGCCGGTGGGCCGTACCAGCGGCTCGGCATGCAGGCGTTCGCGCAGGCGCCGGAACAGCACCGGCGCATCGGCCAGGGTGCCGCCCGGGCAGATCCACAGGAACTCCTCGCCGCCCCAGCGGGCGATGACGTCGGAGCCGCGCGCGCACTCGCGCAGGATGTCGCTCAGGTGCATCAGCGCATGGTCGCCACCTTCGTGGCCGTGCAGGTCGTTGACGCGCTTGAAGTGGTCGATGTCCAGCACTGCGACCAGCAGCGGCTCGCGCTCCTGCGCCGGCGCCGGGGTGTCGCGCGCCTGCAGCCAGCCGGTGACGTAGCGGCGGTTGCGCAGGCCGGTCAGTGCGTCCTCTTCGCTCTGGCGGCGGATCACTGCGGTGAGCTGCTCCAGTTCGCGGTGCTGGGCCTGGATCTCGTCGTTCTTGCGCGCCAGTTCGGCGTTGATGCGCCGGCGCGCACGCGCCTCGCGCACCTTCCAGGCGACGAACGCGACCAGCGCCAATACAGCGGCGAGCAGGCCGTAGACCATCGCCCGCTGGCGCTGCTCGCGCGCCTGCAGTTGCGCATAGGCGGCCTGTTCGGCGGCGCGCGCGCGGCCGACCGCGGCCAGCTCGGTGTTCTTGCGCGCCAGGTCCACCGCCGATTCGAGTTCGGCGATGCGGGTCTTGGATTCGACGTTCACCGCCTCGTCGTTGACCGTCTTGTACTCGCGCATCAGCGCCAGCGCCTCGCGGGTGCGGCCGAGCGCGTCGAGGTTGTCGATCATGCGCGGATACAGTTCCAGGCGCCGCGGCACGTTGTCCGATTGCGCGAACAGGGCGCGCGAGCGTTCGAACTCGGTGGCGGCCGCCTCGCGCTGCCCGAGATCGACCAGCGTCAGGCCGATGTTGGAATAGACGATGGCGGCCTCGCCGTAGTCGCCGTGCTCGCCGTTGCTGCCGGCGTCGATCAGTGCGGCGGCCTCGCGCAGCAGCGGCAGCGCCTCGCGCGGGCGGTGCAGGCGGCGCAGCACGTTGGCCAGGTTGTTCAGTGGACCGCTGAGCGAAGCGTCGCCCGCGGTGCGCGCGCTGGCCAGGGCCTGCCGGTAGAGCGCCTCGGCACGCTGCAGCTGGTCGGCGCCTTCGTAGGCCGAACCCAGGTTGTTGAGCACGTCCGCGCGCGCCAGCCCTTTGCGCGGGTTGGCGTCGTAGGCGGCCAGCGCGCGCTGGCCGTAGTCGATCGCCTTGGGCCATTCGTGGGCATACACGAACACGCCTGTGGCGTTGTGCAGCAGCGCCGGATCGGCCGGCTTGCCCAGCGCCTTGCCGACACGTTCGACCTCGAGCAGCGCGGCGATGGCATCGGGCAAACGCCCCTGCTGCGCGGACACGACGAAGACGATCTGGTTGGCGTTGTAGTCGACCAGGTCCGGGTGCTTGCGGACCTTGGACAGCGCCAGCCGCGCCACGCGCAGCGCATCGTCCTGCGCGCCCATCTTGTAGTAGGACGCGGCCAGCTGCCGCCACAGCTCGGCCAGGCTGGGCTCGTCCGGCAGCAGGCGCTCGAAGCGGGTCATCTCGGCTTCGAGCTCGGCGATGCGGGCGGCATCGCGCGTCTGCCACATGGCGCCGTTGAGCCGCTTGAGCAGGCGCAGCCGCTGCTGCGGCGACAGGTCGGTCTGCTGGCGCAGCACCGAGCCGATGGCGACGATGCGCTCGGGACGATTCGCCGCGGAGGCCGCGTCGACCAGTTCCAGGCCCAGCGCGGTGCGGTCGCGCGCGTCGCCGCCGGCGTCCCAGGCGGGCTCGCCCAGTTGCAGCGCCGCGGCCGGATCCTGCTCGCGCAGCTCCGCCACGCATGCGCTCAACGCCTGTGTGCACGGCGCCGCCACCGCCGCTGCCGGCAACCCGAGCACGACCCACCACAGCAGCGCACCGAGCGGCTGCCAACCAAAGCGACTGCGCACTGCCGTTCTCCCCATGATCCTGCGGCGCACGCCCCGGCGCCCATGCCATCGCGCCGTTGGCGCGCGACCTCTTGCGCGTGCCGCCGCCCATCGGGCAGCCACACCGCGTCGTGGCTCGATATCGGCGCGCACGCAGGGTTCTTGAGTCGCCGGCTGGCGGGGCGGGTGGGATGCGGTCGCGCGGTCTCTATCGGCAGGCGGGTCGCCGCTGGCACGCCGTGCGCGCCACGCGCCTAGCGAAGGTGCCTGCCGCAGCGCACACACGCAAGAACATGCATGCCCAGATCATTCCACAGCATCAATCTCCAACGTGCGTGAAGGCCATCAGCATCAGGAAATTCAAGGAGTGCATGGGATGACAAACGCTAACGTACAGTTACAGGCCCACGCTGGCCCGATCTTCCGTCCAACCAGAAGTGGCCGCCGATCAAGAAGCAGAACTGTATCCAACCAGCGCCGCAGGCCAGGATCTTAAGCAACGGTCCCGCCGGGAAGCACCAACTGGCATCTAGTCGGTCGTGGCCTTGGCCTACGATAGCGGCCGAGGACACGGCCAGGCCAGATCAGTTCGCGATGAACCTGAGCGCCCTCCGCCACGCCCCAGCCCGCATCGCGCAGCACGTGGGGCCGATGCGGTTGGCGCGAGTGTCGGCCTTGGTTTCATGCATCACGTGCATAGCCCGCCTCCCGCTGTGCGCGAAGCGCCATCACGATCACCGTGTCGGTCACATCCACATAGCGATACAACGCCACGTACCCGTGCGAACCGCGGCTCATCACCAGTTCGCGGCTGTCTCCATGGACCGGGCAGCCGATCAACGGATTGCCTGCCAGCACGTCGAACGCGCTGACGATCTCCTCGGCTCTCTCTTCTGCTTGCTCGCTCTCGTGGTCGCGCAAATACGCGGCGATCCGCTCCAGGTCCTCGACCACGCCGGGAGCGAAGCGGATGCGCGTCACCTCAGCCTTCCAGCTTGCGCGCCACTGGCCGCTTCGTAGGCTTTCCTGCAACCCGGGCGCGGAAGTAGGTGCGCGCCTCGTCCCACGGGATGGTCTCACCCGTCTCCAGGAACTCGGCCCAGCGCTGATCGGCCTGGGCGTGGAAGTCGGCGCGCCGCTCGGCCAGCTCGGCCTTCTCGGCGATGGCTTCCAGGATGAAATTGTGCGCCGTGGTGCCGGCGGCTTCCGCCGCCTTGGCGATGCGGGCCTTGAGCGCGTCCGGCAGGCGGATGGTGGTGGTGCTCATGCGGGCTCCCGGCGATGGGCTCGAGGCAATGTAGCACATGTGTGGTACAGCTGCAGGCAGCCGGCCGGGTTGGGGCAGCTCAGCTGACCAAAGAAAGCGGCTTTAAGCAGAGATTGACGGATGGCGGCGATGTCGGCGAGCTGTTCTAGGTAAACATCTTCGGCTTGCTTGCAACGAGCCACCAGGCTCCAGGCGCGTCAACGAAAAAGCCCCGCCGGAGCGGGGCTTTTCGTATTCCGAGCAACTGCCTCAACTCACGCGAACGGATCCTGCAGCACCATCGTGTGGTCGCGGTCCGGGCCGGTGGAGACGATGGAGATCGGACAGCCGGCCAGTTCCTCCAGCGCGCGCAGGTAGGCGCGGGCGGCGGGCGGCAGTTCGTCCCACACGGTGATGCCGTGGGTGTTCTCGGTCCAGCCGGGGAACTCCAGGTACACGGGGGTGCACTCTTCCCAGCCCTGCGCGTCCAGCGGGGCGTACTCGGTGCGCTTGCCGCGGTATTCGTAGGCGATGCAGATCTTCAGCTTCTCCATGCCGTCGAGCACGTCGAGCTTGGTGATGCACAGGCCGGAGATGCCGTTGATGGCGACGGCGCGCTTGAGCGCGACGATGTCCATCCAGCCGCAGCGGCGCGGGCGGCCGGTGGAGGCGCCGTACTCGGCGCCGCGGTCGCGGATGCCCTGGCCCACTTCGTCGTCCAGTTCGGTCGGGAACGGACCGCCACCGACGCGGGTGGCGTAGGCCTTGGCGATGCCGAGCACGTAGTCGATGGCATCGGCGCCGACGCCGGTGCCGGCCAGCGCGCCGCCCACCGTGGTGTTGGAGCTGGTGACGTACGGGTAGGTGCCGTGATCGATGTCCAGCAGCGCGCCCTGCGCGCCTTCGAACAGCACGCGCTTGCCCTGCTTGCGCAGGTCGTGAAGGATGCCGGCCACGTCGTACTTCATCGGCTGCACGTATTCGCCGAAGGCCAGGGCTTCGTCGAAGGTCTTCTGGAAATCGACCGCGTCCACGCCCAGGTACTTGGTCAGCACGAAGTTGTGGTAGTCCAGCGCGGTGCGCAGCAGTTCTTCCAGCTGCGGCGGGTAATGCAGGTCGGCGATGCGGATGCCGCGGCGCGCCACCTTGTCTTCGTACGCCGGGCCGATGCCGCGGCCGGTGGTGCCGATGGCCTTGCCGCCGGCGGCCTTCTCGCGGGCCTGGTCCAGGGCGATGTGGTACGGCATGATCAGCGGCGCGGCCGGGGAGATCTTCAGGCGCGAACGCACTTCCACGCCTGCTTCCTCCAGCTCGCTGATTTCCTTGATCAGCGCGGCCGGGGAGATCACCACGCCGTTGCCGATCAGGCACAGCGCGTCTTCGCGCAGGATGCCGGACGGGATCAGGTGCAGGACGGTCTTCTTGCCGTTGATGACGAGGGTGTGGCCGGCGTTGTGGCCGCCCTGGAAGCGCACGACGGCGCCGATTTCCTCGGTGAGCAGATCGACGATCTTGCCTTTGCCTTCATCGCCCCACTGGGCGCCGAGCACGACAACTGACTGACCCATGGCTGGGTAACTCCTGGTTTGCTGCGCGACCGTCGGGGCCGCACGGATGTGGTGGCCATGCAGGGGTCTTGCCGGCGCCGGTACGGCCGCTCCATCGGGGAGCGTCCAGGCGGCGGCAGGCCCATACACGGAAAAAGCCGGTCGAGGCGCTCTTGTGGAGCGAGCCCGGCCGGCTTTTGTGCATTATCCGGGTTTTGGGTGACCGTCACCACCCCCTCGCGCGCCGCGTTCACCGGACGCGGGGACGGCACCGCTCAGCCGCGGACCCACCACAGGGCGAGCAGCCCCACCGCCAGGGCGACGCCGCCGGCGATCCGCAACTGCGCCGCCGGCATGGCCAGCATCTGCTGCACCAGCCGCTTCCACGCGTCCGGCGCGACCAGCAGGATCAGGCCCTCGAAGATGACGATCAGGCACACCGCGGCGATCAGATCGTGCATGGGGTTCTCGTCAAGGGGCGAATGGGTGAGCGCATAAGCGCCGGCGCGCCATGAAACATGTGGGAGCGACTTCAGTCGCGACGGGCTTTACCGGGAAGGCCCGTCGCGACTGAAGTCGCTCCCACAACAGTCCGCAGGCTGGGACTGCCCGAGTCGGCCGGGACCAACTGCACCGACAGTGCTCCAGAGAGTACGACACGCGGCGTGCGCAGCAACGAAACGGCGGCAACCCGGCACACCACCAGCCCAAGGGACCCGCTCTTACGAGTCCCGAGTCCCGAGTCCCCAGTCCCGGCCTCTCAGCGCTCGCTCTTCAGGTACTGCAAGAACGGATCGTTCTTGTCGAGCACGATCACCGCGTTGCCGTCGGCCATGGCGCCGCGATAGGCCTCCAGGCTGCGGTAGAACGCATAGAACGACGGGTCGGCGGAGCCGGCCTTGCCGTAGATGCTGGCGGCCTGCGCGTCGCCTTCGCCGCGCAGCTTCTGCGCGTCGCGCTCGGCCTCGGCGACCAGCACCGTGCTCTCGCGATCGGCCTGCGCGCGGATGGTCAGCGCCTGCTCCTCGCCCTCGGCGCGCAGCTTGCTGGCTTCCTGCTTGCGCTGGGCGCGCATGCGCTCGTACACGTCGGTGATCACCTGGCTGTCGGTCGGCAGGTCGATCTGCTTGATGCGCAGGTCAGTGATCTGCATGCCCAGGGTCTTGCCGGCGGCGTTGATCGCGCTGAGCTGCTGCGCGATCAGTTCGCTGCGGTCGCCGGAGACCAACTGCTGCAGCGTGCGCGCGTTGATCTGGTTGCGCAGCGAATCGATGATGATCGGCGCCAGGCGCGCATTGGCCACCTTCTCGTCGCCGCCGGTGGCGCGGTAGAACGCGCGCACGTCGGAGATGTAGCCGATGGCGAAGAAGTCGACGCTGACGTCCTTCTGCTCGGCGGTGAAGTAGCGCGCCGGCGGCGTGTCCAGCACCTGGAAACGGCGGTCGAACACGCGCGCGGTCTCCACCAGCGGCAGCTTGAAGTGCAGCCCCGGCTTGAGGTCGGCGCGGACCACGCGGCCCAGGTTGAGCACCATCGCGGTCTGGTCCTCGCGCACCACGAACACCGAGCTGAGCAGCGCGAACAGCGCCACCACGGCTACGCCCGCCCACAGGGAAATTCTCATCGCTGCACCTCCTCACGGCCGTTCGGGCGCGGCGTGCGCTCCGGACTGCGGATACTCTCGGCCGAGCTGCTGGACAGCGACGGCATCAGGACGTCCTGCGGCAGCGTCGGCACGCCGCCACTGCTGGACGCCGGCGGCGCGGCGCCGGCGGCGCCCTTGCCATCGGCCGGCATCGGCACGTAGATCAGCTGGCGGCCGTCGCCGCCGATGACCTTGCGGTTCTCCGACAGCACCTTCTGCACCGTCTCCAGCCACAGCCGCTTGCGGGTGACGTCGGGCGCGTTCTGGTACTGCTGCTGCAGCAGGGTGAAGCGCTCGGCGTCGCCTTGCGCGCGGGCGATCGACGCGTCCTTGTAGCCTTCGGCGACGGTGCGGGTGCGCGCGGCCTGGCCGCGGGCTTCCGGCACCACCTTGGCGGCGTAGGCCTGGGCCTCGTTGATCAGCCGTTCCTTGACCTGCTGGGCGCCGTTGACCTCGTCGAAGGCCGGCTTCACTTCTTCCGGCGGACGCGCGTCGGGCAGGGTCAGTCCGGTCACGATCAGGCCGGTGCGGTAGGCGCTGAGCGCGGCCTGCAGCCGCTCGCGGGCGGCGGTGGCCATCGGCCCGCGGTTGTTCAGCACCACGTTGAGGTCGGCGCGGCCGACCTGCTCGCGCACCGCGCTCTGCGCGGCCTGCTCCAGCACCTGGTCGGCGTCGCGCGAGCCGAACACGTACATGCGCGGGTCGTCGATGCGGTACTGCACGTTGAGCGAGACGCTGACGATGTTCTCGTCGCGGGTCAGCACCGGCACCTGGTTGCTGAAGGTTTTGATCTCGGTGGCGTTGACCTTGCGCACCGACTCGATCGGCCACGGCAGCTTGAAGTTCGGGCCGGGCTGCAGGATCCGCGAGAACTGGCCGAAGCGCAGCACCACGCCGCGCTGCTGCTCGCCGATCAGCTGGAAGCTGCTGAACAGCAGCAGCAGCACCGCCGCGCCCAGCACCCAACGGCCGATGTTGCCGCCGTCGCCGCCGAACAGATCCTTCAAGGGACCGGGCATCCCGCCCCACCTGCCGCCGCCATTGCCGCCACGCGGCTTCCAGGGATTGCGCCCGTTATTGTCCGGGCCGTCTGTGCCCTTGCCGCCGGGTGTATTCCAGGCCATGCATGCTCCAAGAAGGAAAGGTGGCGGCGCGTCGGTCCGCGCCGGTCACCGTAAGTGAGTCGCCGATTCTACAAGATGGGGCAGATCCGACGTTTCGAAAGGGCTATCTTGGTGCATTCCGTCGTGCCGACCAAGGTTTTCGCCATGTCCGTCCCCGCCAGCTTCCCCGCCTTCCGCATCCACCAGGACGACGCCGGCTACCGCGCCGCGGTCGAGCCGGTGGCCCTGGACCAGCTCAGCCCGGGCGAAGTGGTGATCCGCGGCGCCTGGTCGTCGGTGAACTTCAAGGACGCGCTGGCCGGCACCGGCCAGGGCAAGATCCTGCGCCGCTTCCCGCTGGTGGGCGGCATCGACGTGGCCGGGCACGTGGTCGCCTCGACCGACCCGGGGTTCAAGGAGGGCGATGCGGTGCTGGTCACCGGCTGCGGCCTGAGCGAGACCCGCGACGGCGGCTACAGCCAATACGCGCGGCTGGAGGCCAAGTGGGTGGTGCCGCTGCCGGCCGGGCTGAGCCTGCGCGAGAGCATGGTGCTGGGCACCGCCGGCTTCACCGCGGCACTGGCGCTGCTGCGCCTGCTCGACAACCGGCAGACCCCGGACCACGGCCCGCTGTGCGTGACCGGCGCCACCGGCGGGGTCGGCTCGCTGGCGATCGACATCTTCAGCCGCGCCGGCTTCGAGGTGCACGCGGTCAGCGGCAAGGCCGACCGCGCCGAGCACCTGAAGGCGCTGGGCGCCAGCCAGGTGCTGGGCCGCGACGCGCTGCAGACTAAACGCCCGCTGGAGTCGGTGCGCTTCGGCGGCGGCCTGGACAACGTCGGCGGCGCGATGCTGACCAGCCTGCTGGCGCAGACGGCGCCGTACGGCAACGTCGCCAGCGCCGGGCTGGCGGCGACCCCGGAGCTGGACATGACGGTGATGCCGTTCATCCTGCGCGGCGTATCGCTGCTGGGGATCGGCTCGGCCGGCACCGCGCGCGACCTGCGCGACCTGATCTGGCAGCACCTGGGCAGCGACTGGAAACCGCGCCACCTGGACGCGATCTGCACCCGCGAGGTGGACCTGTCCGGGCTGCCCGAGGTGTTCGCGACGATGCTGGCCGGGCAGTCGTTCGGGCGCACCGTGGTGCGGCTGGATGCGGCCGCGTAGACGCCGCCGGGGGTTTGTGACGCGCAGCGCTTTCCGGCCGCGCGTCGCTGCCACTACACTCGGCTATCCAAGGGGGGACACATGGCACGCATCCTGATCGTCGACGATTCGCCGTCGCAGCTGCTCGGCATCCAGCGCATCGTCGAAAAGCTGGGCCACGAAACGATCACCGCCACCGACGGCGCCGCCGGCGTGGAAGCGGCCAAGGCGTCGCTGCCGGACCTGGTGCTGATGGACGTGGTGATGCCCAACCTCAACGGCTTCCAGGCCACCCGCACCCTGCGCCGCGAGCCGAGCACGCAGAACATCCCGGTGATCCTGGTCACCACCAAGGACCAGGACACCGACCGCATGTGGGGCATGCGCCAGGGCGCCCGCGCCTACATCACCAAGCCGTTCTCCGAGGACGAACTGTCCGAGGTGATCGAGCGGGTGTTCAGTGGGGAGGATGGGCCGAAGGGGTGAGGAGCCGGGATTGGGAATTCGGGATTGGGGATTGGATGCAGCCGAAGCGAGCATGCGCTTCGACCCAACGCTTTTGTAGGAGGGGCTTCAGCCCCGACGCATTAACAGTGAAGCCCCTCCCATAGGAAGCAGACGCCGCGGCAGGCCTGGGAAACTGCCGAAGCGCTTCACAGCCGGCAGGCCGTTCATCCCCAATGCCGAATCCCGGCCTCACACCGCCTCGCCGAACGCCTTGGCCAGAGTGCGATACGCCTTGCGCTGCGCCTCGGTCTCCGGCGCCGGTGCCAGCACTTCCAGTTCGACGATCTGGTCGCCCGGCGTGGTGCCCGGCAGGCCGCGGCCGCGCAGGCGCAGCTTGCGCCCGGCGTCCGACTCCGGTGGGATCTTCAGCTCCACCGCACCGCCCAGGGTCGGCACGCTGATGCTGGTGCCCAGCGCCGCCTGCCACGGCGTCACCGGCAGGGTGTACAGGATGTTGAGCCCGTCCACCTCGAACTGCGGGTGCGCGGCGTACTCGATCTCCAGCAACAGGTTGCTGCCGCCGTTGCCCTGCCCGCTCAGCCGGATCACCTGGCCGGGGCGCACGCCCTTGGGCACGCGCACGTCCAGCTGCTTGCCGTTGATGGTGATGCGCACGCTGTCGCCACTGTAGACCGCTTCCAACGGCACCGCCAGCTTGGCGCGGGTGTCGCCACGCGGGGCGGCGCCCGGACCGGGACCGGCGCCGCCCTGGCGCGCGCGCTGCTGGCGCGCGAACAGGCTCTCGAAGAAATCGCTGAAGCCGCCGCCGGCGCCGCCGTTGCCGAACACTTCCTCGAAGTCGTAGCCCTGCGCGCCGCCGTAGTTGGGCGGGGCCTGAAACTCTTCGCCGGGCCGGTAGCCCTGCGCGCGCAGCTGGTCGTAGGCGGCGCGCTTAGGCGGATCGCGCAGCGCTTCGTAGGCCTCGTTGATGGCCTTGAACTTGTCCTCGGCGCCGGCCTCCTTGCTGACGTCGGGATGGTATTTGCGCGCCAGCCGCCGGTACGCGGTCTTGATCTCGGCGTCGCCCGCGCTGGGCTCCACGCCCAGGGTGGCGTAGTAATCCTTGAATTCCATCCATCACCTCAAAAAGAGTCGGCCCGCCGCCTTGCGGCAACGGGCCGGTTGCATGCTCTGCACCATCGCCCGGCCCATTCTACTGGCCGGCCGCGAAGGCGCGGCGTCGCCGTGGCGACGCCGGCGCGGGCGGGCGCTTACTGCACGATCGTGGCCCCGGTGTCGACCTGGATCCGGCGCGGCGTGCTCGCCGGGCGCTTGGGGATGCGCACTTCCAGCACGCCATGGTAGCCGGTGGCGGAAATGCCATCGGGGTCGGCGCTGTCGGGCAGCGCGAAGCGGCGGTGGAAGCTGCCGTAGCGGCGCTCGATGCGCGAGAAGCGCTCGCTGTCGGCGGCCGATTCGCTCTTGCGCTCGCCCTTGATCGACAGGATGCCCTTGTCCATCGACACCTCGATCTCGCTCGGGTCGATGCCCGGCAGGTCGGCGTACAGCACGAAGCGCTCCGGCTCCTCCTTGATGTCCACGCGCGGCACCCACTGCGCGGTGACGACGGCCGATTCGTCGGTGCCGCCGTTGGGGTCGAAGAAGCGGTCGAACACCTGCTTGATCTCGTTCTGGAATGCGGCCTGGGCCGGCCACTGGCGATAACGGACGATGCTCATCTCGTAGTCTCCTGCAACGTGAAAACGTGAATGGGATAGACCCTGACGGGTGGTTCGCGGCGCCGGGGCAGCCGGCCGCCATGCCAGCCAGATAGGAATGGGCCTGCGCTTTTCAAGGGCCTTGACGCTGCCTTTCCATGCCGATTTCTAGACTCGATTCATCCAAGGAGCCCGACATGCCCATCCAGCCCGGCGAACGCATTCCCGAAGTGGTCCTGCAACGCATCCGCGAAGGCGTGGAGCAGGTGGACACCCGCACGCTGTTCGACGACCACCGCGTGCTGCTGTTCGCGGTGCCCGGCGCGTTCACCCCGACCTGTTCGGAGAAGCACCTGCCCGGCTACGTCGAGCACTTCGAGGAGTTCCGCAAGCGCGGCATCGAGGTGTACTGCATGGCGGTCAACGACCCGTTCGTGATGCAGGCCTGGGGCAAGAGCCAGCTGGTGCCCGACGGCCTGCAGATGCTGTCCGACGGCAACGGCGAGTTCGCCAAGGCGCTGGGCCTGGAGATGGACGCCAGCAGCTACGGCATGGGCGTGCGGGCGCGGCGCTTCGCGCTGTACGCCGAGCACGGCGTGGTGCGCGCGCTGTTCGTCGAGGCGCCGGGCGAATTCAAGGTCTCCGCCGCCGACTACGTGCTGCAGCATCTCCCCGACTGACTCCCCTTCTCCCACCACACAGGAACCGGCCAGCCATGTCCAACCAGCCAGCCAACGACGCCAAGCCGCTGCAGAACACCAGCGGCCTCACCGATACCGCCACGCTGCGCGCCAACGCCCGCCAGAGCATCGAGGACGGCGCGATCACCAAGAGCTACAGCGCCGACCGCGAGGCGGTGATCAAGCTGCTCAACGACGCGCTGGCCACCGAATACGTGTGCGTGCTGCGCTACTACCGCCACTACTTCATGGCCTCGGGCATGCTCGCCGACTCGGTCAAGGCCGAGTTCCTGGAGCACGCGCAGCAGGAGCAGGAACACGCGCACAAGCTGGCCGAGCGCATCGTGCAGCTGGGCGGCGAACCGGACCTCAACCCCGACACCCTGACCGCGCGTTCGCACGCCGAGTACAAGGAAGGCGAGGACCTGCGCGACATGGTCAAGGAGAACCTGATCGCCGAGCGCATCGCCATCGACAGCTACCGCGAGATGATCAACTTCGTCGGCGACAAGGACACCACCACCAAGCGCATCCTGGAGCAGATCCTGGCCCAGGAAGAAGAGCATGCCGACGAGTTCTCGGACATGCTGGAAGGCTGGATCGGGAAGTAATCCGCCCGGCTGTCTGCACCGAAACCCCAGCGCCCGGCACCTGCCGGGCGCTTTTTTGCGTGCCGGACACCACTTTCCGCCCGCCGCCGCTACTTTTTTGTCTGCCGGCCCTGCCTCGCTGCCCAAGGCCGCTTTTCTGTAGGAGCGGCGCTTTCTGTAGGAGCGGCTTCAGCCGCGACATCATCCCTCCGCAGTACCTGTCGCGGCTGAAGCCGCTCCTACAGGGGAGACGCATCTTCGGACGCCTTCTCCGTTCGCAAGGACGCCGCGACAAACATCGGCGGTCGTTCGCACACCCCCACCTTTCGCAGGCAACCGGAGCACTCCTGTGGGAGCGACTTCAGTCGCGACGCGCGGCAGCCAGATGCCACCCACCGGGCGCGCTTTTGTAGGAGCGGCTTCAGCCGCGACAGGACCCCTCCGCAGTGCCTGTCGCGGCTGAAGCCGCTCCTACAGGGGAGATGCGTCTCGGATGCCGCCTCCCCTCGCAAGCACGCCACGAACACATCGGCAACCTTCGTAACCACACCTTTCGCATACAACGACAGCACCCTTGTAGGAGTGACTTCAGTCGCGACGGAGGGCTACCGGTAAAGCCCGTCGCGACTGAAGTCGCTCCCACAATGAGCCGCCAGCTGTGGATGGCACTGGCGAAGCCGCGCCTCCAGAACTGCGCGCTTCGCGCAGCGACACACTCAATGCAACACCCGGAACCGCACCTGGGTCCAGGCGCCGTTACTGGCCAGCGCGGTCAGGGTGTGCTCGCCGGCATCGGCGAAGTCGCGCTGGAAGTTGCGCGCGCCCTCCGTGCGCGCGATCCAGCGTCCGTCCAGCAGCCAGTCCACTGGCGCGGTGGTGCCCAGTGCGCGCACCTGCAGGCGCACGCTGGGGCTGCCCGGCGCGCGCGCCAGGGTGGCGCGGTCGTTGAGCCCTTCGATGCGCAGCACGTCGTTGCCGCCGCGGCCGTCGTCGCGGCAGTCCGGCGCCAGGGCGGGCAGTTGTCCGGCCTGGCGTTCGCTGGCATGCAGCCATGGCGTCAGCAGCGCCGGCCAGCGCGCGAGTTCGCGCTGCACGGCCTGGTGCGGCCGCGCGCAATCGGGCGACAGGCGCAGGCCGCTGCGCGCATCCACCTGCACCGTGTCGCGGCCGGCACTCCACAGCCGCGCGTCGCGCTCGGCGAAGGTCGGCGGCACCGCGCCGTCCAGCGCGTACGCCGGAAAGCGTCGCTGGCACAGCGCCGGCGGGGTCTGCTCGGCGGCGATGCCCAGCGGCCAGCACACGTCCAGCTGCTGCACGTTGCCCGGCATCGGCCGCGGCGCGTTGTCGCCGCGCGCGCGCGGCAGGCTGTCGATGGTCTCGAACATCAGCGGCAGCGCGGTCACCGCGCCGTACTGGCCGGGCAGCGGTGTGCCGTCCGGACGCCCGACCCAGACCCCGACCGTGTAGCGACGGGTGCTGCCGATCGCCCACGCATCGCGGTAGCCATAGCTGGTGCCGGTCTTCCACGCCACCCGCGGGCGCGTGCCGACGTCGAAGGTGCCGACACCGTAGCCGGGTCGCGGATTGGCCTCGAGGATCTCGCGCACGATCCACGCCGCGCCCGGCGACATCAGCCGCCGATCGATGGTCTTGTCGGTCGGGGTATAACGCACGTGCCCGGCGATGCCGTCGCGGTTCAGCGCGGCGAAGGCGCCGACCAGTTCCTCCAGCTGCGCGCCGGTGCCGCCGAGGATCAGCGCCAGGTTCGGGGTGCTGCCGCGCGGGAACTTCAGGCCGATGCCGGCGTTGTCCAGACGCGCGGCGAAGCGCGCCGGCCCGACCCGCTCGAGCAGGTCCACCGCCGGCACGTTCAACGACAGGCGCAAGGCGCTGGCCGCGCCGACCGGGCCGTTGAACGCCTCGTCGAAGTTGCCGGGGCGGTAATCGCCGAAGCTCTGCGGCGCATCCACCAGCAGGCTTTCGGAATGGATCAGGCCGTCGTCCAGGGCCATGCCGTACAGGAACGGCTTGAGCGTGGAGCCGGGCGAGCGCCAGGCCTGCACCATATCCACGTCGCCGAGCCGCTTGCGGTCGCCGAACACCACCGAACCGATGTAGGCGCGCGCCTGCAGGTCGCGGTTGTCGACCACCAGCAGCGCCGCGGACGTGCGCTCCGGCAGCTGCGAGAAGTACGCGCTGACCCGGTCCTCCAGGGTGCGCTGCAGGTCGGCATCGATGGTGGAGACGATGTGCGCGGCGCGCGGCGACTGCCGGCGCAGGCGTTCGGCCAACAGCGCGGCGTGCATCGGCGACTGCAGCGAACGCGCCACCACCGGCTCGATGCGTGCATCGTCGACCTGCTCGCGCGACCACACGTGCAGGTCGACCATGCGCTCGAGTACCTTGTCGCGCGCCACGCGCGCAGCCTCCGGGTGCCGGTCCGGACGCAGCCGGCTCGGCGCCTGCGGCAACACCGCCAGCAGCGCCGCCTCGGCCTGCGACAGCCGCGCCGCCGGCTTGCCCAGGTAGGCCCAGCTCGCCGCGTCCACGCCTTCGATGGTGCCGCCGTAGGGCGCACGCTCCAGGTACAGCTGCAGGATCTGGCGCTTGCTCAGGTGCACTTCCAGCTGAAGCGCGCGCAGCAGCTGCTGCAGCTTGCCCAGCGGCGTGCGCGTGCTGGCGTTGTCCGGCATCAGGATCCGCGCCACCTGCATGGTCAGGGTGGAACCGCCGGAGACGATGCGGCGCGAGAACAGCCACTGCTTGCCGGCGCGCAGCAGCGCCCACGGGTTGACCCCGGGGTGATGCCAGAACCAGCGGTCTTCGTAGTTCAGCAGCGCCTGCAGGTACAGCGGCGAGACGCTCTGCGGGGTGGCCGGATAGCGCCACACGCCATTGCCGTCGGCGAAGGCGCGCAGCGGCGTGCCGTCGGCGGCCACCACCAGGGTCGAGGTGTCGCGCGATTTCGGCAGCGGCAGCGGGAACGCCAGGTCCAGCAGCAACAGCGTGGCCAGCAACGCCACCGTGCCCCAGCGCAGCCATGGCAGACATGGCAGCAGGCGCGTCCAGCGCCGGGTGCGCCGCGCGGGCGGCGTGGCGGCGGATACGTCCTGTGACATGCGGGCTCCCGGTGGAAGCGGCTATTTTGCCTGCTGCGGCAGCGTCGGCGCATCCGCGCGGTGCAATTGCACCGCCTGCGCCAGGAACGGCGCGCACAGCGCCTGCGCCGCATCGTGCTCCACCACCAGATGATCGATCGCCGCGACCGCGGCCACCAGGTGCGGCGCGAGCGCGCCGAGCTTGTCCATGGTAACCACCACCGCGGTCTCGCCGCTGGCCTCGATCATCGTGCGCTTGAACAACGCCTCCTCCCCATCCACGCCCCACAGCCCGCGCTCGGCATCGATCGCGCAGGCGCCGGGAAAACACAGATCGGCGTGGACCTGGCGCAGCTGCTGCAGCGCCTGCGCGCCCACCGCCGCGCCGATGCGCGGATCGACGCGGCCACCGATCAGCAGGATCTCGAAGCCCTCGCGCGGCATCAGCAATTGGGCGATGTCCGGCGCGTTGGTGACCACGGTCAGGCCTTGACGTAGCGGCAACGCAGCGGCGATGGCGCTGTTGGTGGAGCCGGCGTCGATCAGCAGCACCTGCCCGGGTCGCACCAGCGCCGCGGCCGCCTGCGCCAATGCCTGCTTGCGCTCGGCATGCTCCTCGCGCCGCTGCGGCAACGGCGCGAAGCCGGGCGTGGGCAGCAGCGCGCCACCGTAGACGCGTCGGCACAGCCCCTGCGCGGCGAGCTCGCGCAGGTCGCGGCGGATCGAATCCTCGGAGACGCCGAAGCGCGCCGCCAGTTCCGCCGCCACCACCCGGCCGTGCTCGCGCAGGCGCTGCAGGATCGCCTGCTGGCGCTCCTGCGGCAGCGTGTCCAGTTCGGTGCTCACGGCGCCTGCCCGGCGTCGCGCAGCGGCAGGCCCAGCGCGGCCAGGTCGCGGCGCAAGCCAGGCGCGTCGCAGAACTGCAGCGCGTGCATGCCCATGCCCGCGGCGGCGTGCACGTTGCGCGGCGCGTCGTCGATGAACACCGCGCGCGCCGGTTCGATCGCAAAGCGCTCGCACAGCAGCGCGAAGATCGCCGGGTCCGGCTTCACCAGCCGCTCCTCGCCGGAGACCAGCACGCCATCGAACCATTGCAGGAACGGGTAGCGTTCGCGCGCCACCGGGAAGGTCTCGTGCGACCAGTTGGTCAGCGCGTACAGCCGCAGGTCCTGCCCGCGCAGTTCCTCCAGCACCGCCACCGTCTCCTCCATCGCACCGCCGAGCATCTCCGGCCAGCGCGCGTGGTAGGCCGCGATCAGCGACGCATGCGCCGGATGCAGCGCGCTGAGTTCGGCCACCGCCTCGTGCCACGGTCGTCCGGCGTCCTGGCGCTCGTTCCATTGCGGGCTGCAGACCTCGCTCAGGAACGCTTCCATCGCGGTTTCGTCGTCGAACAGGCGGCGGTACAGGTGGCGCGGATTCCAATCGATCAGCACGCCGCCGAGATCGAACACGACGGTGTCGATGCGGGGCGTGGACGGAGATGCGGGCGCGGACATGACGGGCTCCAGGGACAGGGGATTCAACGACGGACCAGGCGCGCGCCGGCGGCCACCAGCAGCAACAGCCCCGCCACCGCCCACAGCGCCACCGGCAGGCTGCTGGCGTGGGCGAGGAAACCAATCAGCGCCGGCCCGGCGAGCAGGCCGGTATAGCCGAGCGTGGTCAATGTCGCCAGCGCCACCGCCGGCGAGGTGCCCGGCATGCGCCCGGCGGCGCCGAACATCACCGGCACCAGGTTGGAGGCGCCCAGGCCGACCAGCACGCAGCCGAGCAGGCCGCTGCTGGCGGAGCTGCCGACACTGGCCAACAGCAGGCCGGCGGCAGCCAGCGCGGCGCCGATGCCGACGGTGCGCGACGGCCCCAGCCGCGCCACGATGCGGTCGCCGGTCAGCCGGCCCAGCGCCATCGCCACCGAGAACGCGGCGTAGCCCATGCCCGCCGCGCCCGGCGTCATGCCGTGGTGCTCGCGCAGCAGCACCGCGCTCCAGTCGAGCATCGCGCCCTCCGCCAGCAGGCAGATGAAGCACAGCGCGCCCAGCACCAGCACCGGCCCGCGCGGCAGCCGCAGCGGCACCGCCTCGGCCGACGGCGACGCCTGCCGCAGCAGCCCGCCGCGCTGCCACAGCAACAGCCCCAGCAGCAGCGCCGAGACCAGCAGCGTGCAGGCCAGCAGCGGCGCACCGCTGCCGAGCAGCGCGCTCATGCCGGCGGCGCCGAGCAACCCGCCGACGCTGAACACGCCATGGAAACCGGACATTGCAGCGCGGCCGACGCGCTTTTCCGCTTCCACCGCGTGCGCATTCATCGACACGTCGAGCGCGCCCAGCGCGGCGCTGAAGTACAGCAGCGCCACGACCAGCAGCGGCACGCTCGGCGCCAGCGCCACCGCCGGCAGCGCCAGGCACAGCGCCAGCGCGCTGGTCACGATCACCGCGCGGGCGCCGAAGCGATGGCTCAGCACTCCGCCCAGCGGCATCGCTACCACCGAGCCGGCGCCGAACGCCAGCAGCACCAGGCCCAGGCGCGCGTCGTCCAGGGCGAAGCGCGCCTTGACGTACGGCACCATCGGCGCCCACGCGGCCATCGCCATGCCCGACAGCAGGAACATGGCGCGGGTGGCGCCGATCCCGGTCTGCAGCGCGGGGGAACTGGCGGAAGTGGCGGCGGGTGAGGATGGGTCGTGCATGGAAGGCTCCTGAGTGGTGCCGGCGCATGATACCTAGATCATGCATAAACATGCAATAACGAGATAAAACGTGCAAAACATGCACGACATGCAGACCTTCGTCTCGGGCGGCAGCGCCGCTCCAGCCACGCGGCCTGACGACTGCCGCGTTCGCCCGCGGTACGCGGCACGCCACGCCGCGAACAGTGCCGCCCGACCCGCGGCAAACTACCTGCGGATTCTTTCGCGTTTCATGCGCGAGCCGCCGCAGCGTCGGCCAGCCGCGCGATCGGCTCTGTCTGTGCGAATGGTCTCCTGCACCGTGGGGCGCCGCGCCGGTACACCCGCACGCGCACAACCAGCGAAAGACGCAACGGCCGCCAAAGCGTCGCGCAGCGCGTGCCATGACGGCGTCATCGCCGACCGCGCCCGGCGGCAGCCGGCACCTGCAGCCGGCAGCCGGTAGCGCCGCACCCAGAAACGAAGATAGGGCCACCAGGGCCCTATCGCGTCACCGCTGCATCGTGCAGCCGGACGTCCGCTGGCGCGGGCATCCGGCTGCGCCCCGTCAGGGCTGCACGACGTTGACCGTGCCGGGGCTGCTGCGCCCCACCCCGCGCAGGTCGGGACGGTACATGTCCTCGACCAGCGGCGGCGGCACCGTGTAGGTGCCCGGGGTCACCGCGCGCACCAGGTAGAACACCTGCGCCTTGCTGCCCGAGGACAGGCTCAGCGCGGCCACGTAACGGTCGTCGCGGAACTCCTCGTGCTTGACCTCGGCGGCTTCGGAACGGTCGCTGATCTCGATGCCGTCCACCACCACGTCGGCCCATTGCTTGGCGTCGCCCAGGTTGAAGTTCTCGATCTCCAGGCCGGCCGGCAACAGGTCGGTCAGCAGCGCGTCGGGCATGCTCACGTTGGAGGTGACGGTGACGCGCACGATCAGCGCCTCGCCTTCCTTCAGCGGCCGCGGCGTCCACGGCTTGCCGTCGGTGCCGTACCACTCGCGCTCCACCTTCAGCGTGCTCTCGTCCACCTCCGGCGCGGTGCGCGGGACGCCGGCGATTTCCAGGCTGGCGTACAGCGGCGCCTCGCCCTGCGGCACGAAGCTGACCCCGCGCGCCAGCTCGGCCTCGCCGAACTGGCGGCCGAACGCCTTGGCCGCGCCGATCGCTTCGCTGCCGTCGCCGATGGTCAGCTGCCCGGACACCAGCTTGCTCTGGTTGGCCAGCAGCGCCTTGCCCATCCGCGCCAGCGCCACCTGCTCCTGGGTGCTCAGCCACAGCCAGCCGCCGCGGCGGCGCGCGTCGATCTCGCGGCCCAGCGCCACCGCCCGCGCGTCGTACTCGGGCTTGGCCAGGCCGCGCTCGTGCAGCAGCGCGATCATCAGCGCGTCGTCGCGGATCACGCTGCCGTAGTCGCCGAAGTAGCGCGGACGGTCGGCGCTGTCCTTGGCGAAGCCGGCCGCGATCGCCGCCTCGCCGCGCTTCTTGTCGCCCTGCAGCGACAGCGCCACGCCCAGGTGCACCAGCGACAGGCCGGTCAGCGCCTTGCCGCGATCGTTGTCGTACAGCGCGCGCAACGTGCCCAGCGGCGCGCGGTTGACCCGCGCCAGCACGTAGCCGGACCAGGCCTGGTTGGCGAACTTCAGGTTCTCGCGGCGGTCCTGGCCGTAGAAGTTGTTGCCGCCGGACAGCAGGTCCTCGCTGAGCCGGTTCAACGCCTTCTGCAGCACGTTGTCGGGCACCGCGAAACCGGCGTCCTTGGCGTCGAGCAGGAACTCGGCGATGTACGGGGTCAGGCCCGGATTGACGTAGCCGTCGTCGCCCCACATCGAGAAGTGGCCGCTGGAGATCTGCATCGAGGCCAGCCGCCCGAACGCGCCTTCCATGCGCTCGCGGCGCTTGGCCGCATCCAGGCCCTTGGCGCCTAGCAGCCTGGCGGTGGCGTCGTCGAGCAGCAGCGCAGCGTAGCCCTTGCTGGTGGTCTGCTCGGCGCAGCCGTACGGGTACTCCAGCGCGCCCTGCAGCGCGCTGGCGAACGGGATCGGCGGCAACGCGCTGACCAGCATGCGCGCGTTGACCGAGCCGGCCATCAGCCCCTCGGCATCGCCCATGCCCAGCGTCACCGGCGCCAGCGGATCCAGCACGCGGGTCTGCGCGCGCAGCACCGACGGCCACGCCGCGCGCACCGGCAGGTCGTAGCGGCGGTCGACGCTGAAGCCATTGCCGTTCACCCGCACCCGCACCTTGGCCACGGTGTAGCCCTCCTGCGCCACCAGCGGGAAGCTGAGGGTGGCCTTGCCGTCCTTGCCGAGCTTGGCGCTGCGCGCGTTCTCGGCGATCGCCAGCGGGCCTTCGCCATCCACCTGCACCTTGAACTCGCCCGCTTGCCCGGTGAAGTTCTGCACGTCCAGGGTGACCGTGCTGCGGTCGCCCGGCGCCATCACCCGCGGCATGCTGGCCTCGGCCACGATCGGCGCGCGCACCAGCGTCTCCACGTCGCGGTTGCCGTAGCGCTCGTCCGAATACACCAGCGCCGAGACCCGCAGGGTGCCGTTGAAGTCCGGCACCGGCAGCTGCACCCGCGCGTTGCCCTTGGCGTCGAGCTTCACCGAGCCGGAGAACAGGTCCACCGTCTGCACCCGCGCGGTCGGCCGCTTGGCCTGCGGCAACGCCGCCAACGCCATGTCGCCGCCGAAGCGCAGCTTGCCGCTGCCGCCTTCGAAGCTCTCGATCACGCGGCCGTAGATGTCGTACGCATCCACCCCGAGGCGCCGCTGCGCGAAGAACTGCGCGTTGGCATCGGGCACCGGGAAACGGGTGATGTTGAGGATGCCCACGTCGACCGCAGAGATGGTCACGTGCGCCTGCTTGCCGGCCAGTTCCGGCACGCTCACCGTCACCGGCAGCGGCTGCTCCGGACGCATCTGCTTGGGCGCGACCAGGCCCACCGCCACGCGCCGGGTCTTGCGTTCCATCGGCACGAAGGCCACGCCGACCGCACGCGCCGGGGTGATCTTGCTCGGCGCCGAACCGCCGCGGAACACCAGCGCGGTGACGTAGACGTCGTGGCGCTCCCAGTCCTTGGTCACCGGGATCTCGAAGCTGCTGCCCGGCTTCACGTCGATGTCCTGCACGTACAGCATCTTGTCGCTTTCGACCATCAGCACGCCGGGACCGGCGTGCGGCGGGGTCAGGGTGACCTTGAGCGTGTCGCCGGCCTTGTAGCCGGTCTTGTCCAGCGCCAGCTTGACCTTGTCAGGGCGCGCGTCCAGGCCGCGGTTCTCGTCGTTCCAGCTCCAGCCGGCGCGGAACGGATAGCGCGTGGTCAGGCCGGTGGACGGATCGAACACGTCCACGCGGTATTCGCCCCACTCCACCGGGAAGTCGAACTTGGCCGCGCCGTTGCCGGCGTCGACGGCGATGGTCTGCTTGTTCTCGAAGCGGCGGGTGAAGTCGTAGTCCCAGCGGTTGTCGGCGAACGCCCAGTGGTAGTCGCGCAGCTCGCGCACCAAGGTCACCTTCAGCCCCTTGGCTGGCTGCGGCTTGCCCTGCGCGTCGACCCGCATCAGTTCGAAGCGCGCGTTGGCGTTGGCGTCGGCACCGTCGGTGTCGTCGAACAGCGGGCGCACGCCGACCAGCGCCGGCGCCGGCCACAGCACGCGCTTGAGCGTGCGGGTGACGGTGCGGCCGCCGGTCTCGTAGACGCTGGCCGAGACCAGCGCGGCGATGGTGCTGGTCGGCTTGGCCTCGTCCGGTAGCACCAGGTCCTCGGCGATCTTGCCGTCGGCGCCGAACTCGGTATCGATCACGTCCTTGGCTTCGCGCGGCAGCTGCAGCGTCGGGTCGCCGAAGAAATAGCCCGGCAGCGTTTCCACCGGATGCTGCTCGACCGCCACCGCCAGCTTGGCGGTGAAGCGGTTGCCGTCGGCCGGCGCGCCGTACAGATAGGCGGCGGTGGCCTGCAGCTTGAACGGCTCGCCCGGCTTGAGCGTCTTCTGCGCGCTGTCCAGGTCCAGCTTCATGCGCTCTGGCAGGAACTCCTCGATGCGCAGGGTCATGCCCTGCACCGCTTCCTTGCTGGCCGGGTCGGTGCGGAATTCCACCTGCCAGCGCCCGGTCGGCGCATCGGCGGGAATCAGCTGTTCGAAGCTGAAATAGCCCTGCTCGCCCGGCTGCAGGCGGGTCTCGCGGAAGATCTTGCCGTCGGGCTGCTTCAAGCGCAGGAACACCGGCTGCGCGCCCTTGCCGCTGGTGGCCACCGGCTTGCCGTCGTTGTCGCGCAGCAGCGCCGACACGCGCACCGTCTCGCCGGGGCGGTACAGGTCGCGGCCGGACCAGGCGAACACGTCGAACCAGGCGTTCTCGCGCCCGGCCACGGCGAATTCGCTCAGGTCCAGCGCCGGCTGGTTGAACGGCAGCATCGACAGGTCGGTACCGCTGCGCGCCACCAGCACCTGGCCAGCATCGAGCGTGTAGTTCAGCAGCGCGTTGCCGTTGGCGTCGGTCTCGCCTTTCAGGAACAGCTCGCCCTGGGCGTCGAGGATGCGCAGTTCCACTTTCTTCAACGGCTCGCCGCTCTGCAGCGAGGCGGTGTGCACGAACAGCTTGTCCTTGT
Organism: Xanthomonas sp. CFBP 8443; assembly: GCF_025666195.1. NCBI lineage: Bacteria > Pseudomonadati > Pseudomonadota > Gammaproteobacteria > Lysobacterales > Lysobacteraceae > Xanthomonas > Xanthomonas sp. CFBP 8443. The sequence goes on along the minus strand of NZ_CP102592.1, from coordinate 1,446,979 downwards.
AGGCGCGCGCGTGCAGGCCGATGTCGCTGACGGTGAAGAACGCGGTGTCGTATTCGTTCTCGAACCGGCCCGGGCGCTTCATCACCGCGAAGTACAGACCGGGTTCCTGCAGTTCCTTGATTTCCTGGATCGGCAGATAGGTCAGCGCGCGCTCGTTCTTGTCGCCGCCGAGCACGAAGCGGTTGACGTAGACCGACTCGGCCAGCTGCGAAATCGGGGTGTGGTCGCCGTACTCGCTGTCCATCTCCCAGCTGCCGCGGCGGCCGCCGCGCTGGTACTGGGCGAAGAACGCCGGCAGCGAGCCTTCCTTGACCCGCATGAACTCCACGTCCACTTCCGGCACGTTGAGCGAGACCACCGGCAGGCCGCGGCTCTCGCGCGCCGGCAGCACGCTGCCCTGCGAGGCGAAGCCGACCGCCGGCTCCAGTTCGCCGGTATAGACCTTCTGCTTGAGCGGCTTGCCCAGGCGGCTGCCGTCGGCGGCGAGCAGGTCGCCGGAGATCAGCACGGTGTAGTCCTTGGCCGCCTCCACGTACGGATAGCGCAGGGTCTTGCCGTCGTCGGACAGCGACCAGGCGCTGTCGTCGGTGCCGACCTTTTCCTCGAAGCGCAGCAGCTTGTCGAAGTCCTGAGTGCCGACCAGCGGCCGCGAGAACTCCAGCGCCAGCGACAGGCCGTCGCTGGTCTGGTCGGGGAAGGCGCGGACCAGGCCGAAGCCCTTCATCGCTTCCTTCTGGCCCTTGACCGGCTCGCCGCTGGCGTCGGGCAACTGCCCGGATTCGTTGCGCTTGCAGCCGCCCAATGCCAACGTCAGGCCCAGCAGCAGCAAGGTGCTCAACAGCCCAGCGCGCAGGAGGCTCCACTGCCGCTTCGAATCCGTATGCATGCGTTCGCTCCGTGAAAGTGGCGCGAGTATAGAACGCCGGCGCGGCGGCCGGAGGGTCGGCGTGGAGATTGCGGACGCGGCGCTGGCCGGCGCCCGGTCGGGGGTGCGGGGACGGCGTGGAAAGCGGCGGCCGTGGCCATGGCGGAGGTGGTTCCGGCGCGCCGGGATCGGGTGCATTGGCGTCGGCGCATCCGCTCGCCTCGCCTTGGTTTACCGGCATCGCGTCAGCACCGGCATCGCCGCGGGAGCAGCGTCGGAAGCACTCAGCGCAGCGACAGGCTCGCTCAACTGGATGCAGTCGGGACTGAAGTCCCTCCCACAAAGTACTCGCCGGCAACGTCGGGAAGCCTCCCTGTGGGAGCGACTTCAGTCGCGACGAGCGAAAGCCTGGACCGCGACCGTTTCAGCGACAGGTCGCGGCTGAAGCCGCTCCTACAGTGCACCCGGTTGGTTGGCCGCAAGTTCCTGTAGGAGCGGCTTCAGCCGCGACGAACGAAGCATGGAGCGCGACCGTTTTCGACGATCGGTCGGGGCTGAACCCCCTTCTACAGTGCACCCCGCTGGACCACGGCAAGCCCCCTGTGGGAGCGACTTCAGTCGCGACGAGCGAAAGCCTGGACCGCGACCGTTTCAGCGACAGGTCGCGGCTGAAGCCGCTCCTACAGTGCACCCAGTTGGTTGGCCGCAAGCCCCTGTAGGAGCGGCTTCAGCCGCGACGAACGGAGTGCGGCGCGCTCGCCAGACGCTTCAGTGCAACAGGCGCTGCATGTACAAGGCGGTCAGCCGCGGCCTGTCCAGCGCCAGGCAGACCTGTGCATTGGCGGCGGCGGGCGGCGCATGACTGCCAGCCGCCGAGTCGCCGCCGGCCGCAGCGCCAGCCGTCCCGCTTGCGCCGGGCGGCACCTCGCGGGTGTAGCCCCGGTCGTCAATGGCGATGCGCAGCGGCACGGTCGGGCACAGGCCTGGATCGAGCAGCCACGCCACCGGCACCACGTCGAACAGGGTCGGGGTCGCGCTGGCCCAGGGCTGGTCGGTGTCGCGCCACTGGTAGTACAGCTGCGCCAGTGCGTCGGTCAGCGGGTCGCCATGGGCGAACAGCGCCACCCGCTCCGGTTCCTCCAGGGTCACCTGGGTCGCGTCCAGCGGCAGCATCACGATCGGCACGCCGGCGGCGAACACGCGCTTCGCGGCCGCGATGTCCGAGACGATGTTGTACTCCGGCGCCGGCGCGCTCGGCGGCCGGTAGCGCGACTTGCCGTACCCCGCGCGCACCGAGCCGCCCATCAGCACCACCTGCCTGAGCTGGGCGAACCCCTGCGGATCGCGCTCGAGCGCGCGCGCCGCGTCGGTCAACGGGCCGAGCACCAGCAGCGTGACCTGCCCGGGATGGCGCCGCGCCTGCGCCAGGATGAAGTCGGCGGCGTCCGGCGCCTTGCGCGGCAGCGTGCCCTGCGCCGCCCAGCGCGCCTGGCTGAAGGGAATCGTGCTGGTCGTGGCATGGCCGATCGCCAGTGGGATCTCGCCGCGTCCGGCCTGCCGCAACAGCCGCTGCAGCAACTGCGTGCGCAGTTGCGTATCGCCCCAGGCGGTGGCGATGCCGAGCACGTCCAGTTGCGGGCTGCGCAGCAGCAGCGCCAGCGCGAACGCATCATCGATGTCGTCGCCGATGTCGGTGGAGACGACCACCGGTTGCGGCGTGGGCGCGGCGGCGAGCGACGGCAGCGGCAACAAGGCCACGGCCAACGAAAGGATGGCGGAACGGAGTCGGCAACGGATCATGGGCAGGAGCATCGGCGAGGGCGGTATCAGCATACCGGCTGCGGGACGCCGCCTACGCGGCGCACGCATGCGCCGCGAGGCGCTGGCATGTCCCCGACCACGGCGTGAGGCGACCGGCACTTCCTGCCGCCCTGACCGGTGCGTGGTGACGCGGCTGACGCGACATGCCTCCTGGGTGCGACGCGCCCCGCCGCGCAGGTGGTCAGCTACGAGATCGCGATGGGCTTCGCCCTGGTCGGGGAGTCAGGCCGAGTGACTCAAAACAAACCGCCGGCACATGGCCGGCGGTTTGCACTACGTAGTATCGGTTTGCGCTCTGCGCTACCGGTTGCGCCGCGCCGATCAGAAATTGGCGCGGAACTGCGCACCGACGATGCGCGGATCGTTGATGAAGCCGGTGAGGTTGTTGAAGTCGATCGCACCGGTGGCGCGGATCTGGTTGGTGCAGTTGCGGCAGAACACCGACACCTCGTACGCGCCGGCGCCCCAGTTGTAGCCGATCTTGGCGCCGCCCTCGAGCAGCGGCTGCCCGACGAACTCGCGCGAGTCGTACAGGAAGAAGTTGATCTCGCTGCGGTAGGACCAGTCGGTGTAGAAGAAGAACTCGGCGTCGTCGCCGACCGGGATGCCGTAGCGCAGCGTGGCGTTGCCCATCCACTTGGCGGCCTGCGGCAGCACGTTGCCGTCGATGATGGCGTTGCCGGCGGCGTTGAGCGGATCGGTCACGGTGCAGGTGCGGCACACGCCGACCGACAGGGTCGGATCCTCAATGCGGGTCCAGTTGTAGGCACCGCCGAGGGTGAAGCGCAGGTTCTGGGTCAGCAACGCTTCGAAGTCGAACTCCGCACCGCGCGCCTTGGAGGTGTTGGCGTTGAGCAGGCGCACGTCGTTGGAGGCGCCGCCGACCGCGGTCAGCTGCTGGTTCTTCACCCGGAAGTCGTAGATGTCGAAGCTGATGCGCGCGCGCTTGTCGAACAGGTCTGACTTGATGCCGATCTCGTAGGAGTCCACGGTCTCCGGCTCGGCCACGGTCAGCGGCGCCGTCGCCGACGGCACGCCGAAGCTGGCGCCGCGGAAGCCGCGCGCGGCACGGGCGTAGACGTTGACGGCGTCGTTGATGGCGAAGGTCGCGCTGAGGTCGCCGGTGACCTTGGAATTGTCGGTGCTGCCGGTGGACGGCTCGAGCAGGGTGACCCGGTCCAGCGCCAGCACGTCGAAGGTCTTCTTGTCGTAGGTGTAGCGGATGCCGGCGCGCAGGTTCAGGCGATCGGTGGCGGCATAGTTCAGCGAGCCGAACGCGGCCCACGAGGTGTTGCGCTGGCGGGTCAGCTGGTAGCTGGCCAGGTCGCCGCCGCCGAAGGTGTCGTAGGTGTAGTTCTCGCCTTCCACCGAATCGTGGAAGTAGTACAGGCCCGCCTGCCAGTTGAGCGGGCCGGCGTACTGCGACTCGGCGCGCAGCTCCTGCGAGTACTGGTCCAGGTTCTTGATGCCGCCGGCGGTTTCCACCGGGAACGCGATCACGCCGGGGCCGGACGGCGGCGCGAACACCGCCCCGTAGCCGCCGTCGATGTCGCCGCGGCTGTAGTACTTGCCGATGCCTTCGTAGCCGGTGATCGAGTGCAGCACGATGTCGCCCAGGTCCCAGGTCAGGTTGGCGCTGCCGCCGTAGGTCTGCAGTTCCTGGGTGTTGGTGCCGTCGATGGAGACCTTGTCCGGATCGAAGCCGGCGACCAGCTGGTTGCTGCCCGGCCGGAAGATGTTGGCGCGGAACAGCCGCGCGGTGCCGTCGAGGTGGCGCGCATGCGCGTTGAACAGCGCGCTGAAATCCTCGCCCGGCTGGAACAGCAGCTGCACCCGCACCGCCGAGTCGGTATAGCCCTCGAACGAACGGTCGTCGATGGTGTTGTCGACCCAGTCGTCGCGGCGCTGGCCCAGCGCCGACACGCGCGCGGCCCACTTGTCGCCCATGGCGATGCTCACCCCGGTTTCCATGGTCATGGTGCCGTAGGTGCCGTAGGACAGGCTGGCGTAGCCGTCGTTGCCGCCGATGGTCGGCTTGACCGAGTTGAACTTGACCACGCCGGCCGGCGTGTTGCGGCCGAACAGCGTGCCCTGCGGGCCGCGCAGCACTTCCAGGCCTTCCAGGTCGAAGATCGGGAAGCCCTTCAGGAACGCGTTCTCGGCCACCACGTCGTCATAGATCAGCGACACCGGCTGCGAGGCGTAGGTGTTGAAGTCGGTATTGCCGTAGCCGCGGATGTAGAAGCGCGGGAACACGCGGCCGTTGGAGGATTCGACATTGAGGCTGGGCGCCTTGCCGGCGAGCACGCGCACGTCCGAGCCGCTGGTGGCGATCGCGTCCAGGTATTCCGGGCGCAGCACGCTGGCCGAGATCGGCACGTCCTTGGAATCCTCCGAACGCCGTTCGGCGGTGACCTTGACCGCGTCCAGGCGGGCGATCCCGTCCGTGGTGTCCGCCTGCTGGGCGGCGGCGGAGAACGAGAGGGCGGAAACGACGGCTACGGCAAGTGCGCTGGTGCGCAGCGACCAACTGGCGGACATGGGAACTCCGGAGTGGAATGGGCAAGAGCGGGTGCGCGTCGCCGACAACCGATGTCGCGCTGCAGCATAATTAACACAAAATACACATGCTTTGCATGGCCCGGTCACTTGAACGCGTTAAGGCTGATCGCGCAGCGGGCTACCACACGTGCCGCTCTTGGGCGCTGCTCATGGAAGCTCGTCGGTTCCCGGCCACTGTCGAAATCGCGTTCCGGACTCCGGCCCTCCGGCGCCACCGCTATCTCGGTCGCGTGGCATCGCACCGCTGCGCCACGCCCGCTCCCCTGCGGGGTGGCTTCAGCCGCGACCGCACTTCGTGTGTGAAGCGGTCGCGGCTGAAGCCGCTTGTGTCTTACGCAGGTCTATCGTTGAGGTGAGAGCGGAGTGCGGCAGGCCGCTAAGTCGCAGTGCCTCACGAGCACGAGTAGGAGTCAGGGCCGCCGCACTCCGTTTCTCCTGCCAGCAAGCCCGAACAGTTGCCTGAGCCGCGAGCTCGAACCTACAAGCATGGGCATCGGCAGGAGATCTCTCGTCCCTGAGTTTACTGCGGAGAACGCCTATGTCTATGCAGCGCTTTGTCGGGATCGATGTCTCCAAGGCCGAGCTGGTCGTTCACGTCTTGCCGGATGGGCTGACCTGGACTCAGGCCAATACGCCCGAGGGGCACGCCGGCCTGGCCGAACGCCTGGCCTTGCTGGGATGCGAGCGGATCGTGCTGGAGGCCAGCGGTGGCTACGAACGGGCGATAGTGCAGGTGCTGACGCAGGCTGGTCTGCCCGCGGTCCGGCTGCCTGCCCAGCGTCCTCGTGCGCTGGCGCACGCGTTGGGACTCAAGGCCAAGACCGATGCTCTGGATGCGCGGTTGCTGGCTGTGGCGGCCCAGTGCATCCACGCTCAGCCCACCGCGGTGCTCCCTGCGCCGCTGCAGGCGCTGCGCGAACTGCTCCACCTGCGCAGCACCCTGGTCGCCCAGCGCGATGCGCAGCGCCGCTGCATGGAGCACGTGACCTGCAAGGCGGTGCGCGACCAATGGCTCGAGGTGATCGCGCTGCTGCAGCAGCGCATCTGTAACGTGTCCCGGCAGATCGCACAGGCGGGGGCTGCCTGCTCCAGCCTGCCCAAATTGCCTGGGCTTGGCCCGATCCTGCGCGCCACCCTGGCAGCCCGGCTCCCCGAGCTGGGCACCGTGCATCCGCGCAAGATCATCGCCTTGGTCGGGCTGGCGCCGTTCAATCGCGATAGCGGCCGCTGGCGCGGCCAACGCCGCATCCAGGGCGGACGCGCCGACGTGCGACGAGTGCTGTACATGGCCACGTGGGCCTCCATCCGCACCGGCTCCCCGCTGTCACACACCTACGCCCGCCTGACCGCCGCAGGCAAACCCGCCAAGGTCGCCATTGTCGCGTGCATGCACAAGTACCTGCGATGGCTCAATGCCATTGCCCGAGACCAGGCGCCTTACGCTCCTCCGGAGATCGCTTCTGCATGACAGTTGACTCCTACAAAGAGCAGGATCGGATTGGCGGCGCCACCGCGCTGCAGGCGGGCCACCGGCTCAGCCGATGTCGCCTGGCACCCGCACCCAACCTTCCATCAGCACCCGCGCACTGCGGCTCATGATCGCCTTGGCGACGGCCCACTGGCCGTCCACCTGCTGCGCCTCGGCGCCGACCCGCAGCGTGCCCGACGGGTGGCCAAAGCGCACCGCCTGGCGTACGCCGCCGCCGGCCGCGCGGTTCACCAGCGTGCCGGGGATCGCCGCGGCGGTGCCGATCGCCACCGCCGCGGTGCCCATCATCGCGTGGTGCAGCTTGCCCATCGACATCGCGCGCACCAGCAGGTCGATGTCGGCGGCGGCGACCGGCTTGCCGCTGGAGGCGATGTAGTCGGCCGGCGGCGCGACGAAGGCGACCTTGGGCGTGTGCTGGCGCGTCACCGCCTGTTCCAGCGACGCGATCAGGCCCATGCGCAGCGCGCCATGCGCGCGGATGGTCTCGAACCTGGCCAGCGCATGCGCATCGCCGTTGATCGCATCCTGCAGTTCGGTCCCGCGATAGCCCAGCGCCTGCGCCTCGAGAAAGATGGTCGGGATACCGGCGTTGATCAGGGTCGCCTGGAAGCGGCCGACGCCCGGCACGTCCAGGGTATCGACCAGGTTGCCGGTCGGAAACATCGCGCCGTCCGCGCCCTCTTCGTCGGCGGCCGGATCCAGGAAGTCGAGCTGGATCTCGGCCGCGGGAAAGGTCACCCCGTCCAGCTCGAAATCGCCGCTTTCCTGCACCGCGCCGCCGGCCATCGGCACCCGCGCGACGATGGTCTTGCCGATGTTGGCCTGCCAGATCCGCACCGTGGCCAGGCCGTCGCGCGGAAGGCGCGCGGCGTCGACCAGGCCGGCGGCGATCGCGAACGGCCCCACCGCCGCCGACAGGTTGCCGCAGTTGCCGCTCCAGTCCACGAACGGGCGATCGATCGCCACCTGGCCGAACAGGTAGTCCACGTCGTGGTCCGCGCGCGTGCTCGGCGCCACGATCACCGTCTTGCTGGTGCTGGACGTCGCCCCGCCCATGCCGTCGATCTGCTTGGCATAGGGATCGGGACTGCCGATCACCCGCAGCAGCAGCGCATCGCGCGCCGCGCCGGGCGCCTGCGCGGCGGCGGGCAGATCCGCGAGCCGGAAGAACACGCCTTTGGACGTGCCGCCGCGCATGTAGGTGGCGGGAATGCGGAGCTGGGGAACATGGGACATCAGGACACCGATCTGTGGAGGCGGGGTGGAAGCGAACAAGACGCTAGAACAGCTCGGCCTGGCGCGGCGGCAACAGCGGCCACTGCATCAGGGTGCGGTAACCATAGGGTTTGCCGCCGGCCGCGACCAGTTCGATCCGGTCGACGGTCCAGGCGATCGGTGCGATCCGGACCATCTTGCGTTCTTGATCGAGCCGACGCCTGGCGAAATAACTCAAGGTGACATGTGCGGTGTGGCCCAGGCGATCAGCGATGCCTTCGGCATTCAGCCGGTGCTTCACGGCGTCGAGCAAATCGGCAAATGCCGGTGGCTTTTCGGCCCGGCCCTTCAATGTCCAGTGGATCGAATTCGCCGGTTCGTCGCCGCTGACTATCCGGTCGAACGCCAGGCTGACGCTGGATGCGACCAGCCCCTCGCAGGCGCGCATCAGGTTCTCGCGGCATGCCATCGGGTGCTTGTCGGACAGCGATTGATGCCAGTTCGCCGGCGCTACCAGCACGTGCGCGTCCTCCGCATCGAGCGCAAGCGCATCCAGTCGCACCCCGATGTCATGGCGCACCTGCGCCGGCGGGCGCGCCATGACGATCAAGCCCTCGCTCATCGTTCAGGCCCCATCGGGAATCTCGGGCTCGACCAGCAGCGCCAGCAGGGTCAGCGACTCCTGCCAGCCGAGATAGCAGAACTCCACCGGGATCTGTGCGGGGATGCCGTCCTGGACGATGTCCAGCTCGGTGCCGCAGGCCACCGTGCGCAGCTTGACCGTCACCATCATCTCGCCGGGCAGGCCCGGGTTGTCGAACGTGTCGGTGTGGCGGATCAGCGCGCCCGGCACCAGCTCCAGATAGGTGCCGCCGAAGGACTGGCCGGTGCCGCTGCCCAGATTGGTGAAGGAGATCCTGAAACTGCCGCCCACGCGCGCATCCAGCGCATGCACGGTGGCGACGAAGCCATGCGGCGGCAGCCATTTGGCCAGCGCCGCCGGCTCCAGGAAGGCGCGATAGATGCGCTCGGCCGGCGCGCGCAGGACGCGATGCAGGCGGACGGTGCCGGGATTGCCGTTGCTCATGGTGGGTTCCTCATCGGTGGGCGGCGCGCGCAGGATGGCACGCGCTCATGACACCGACGAATGGGGCGGGCCGGTTTCGACACTGCCAGGAGATCCTGCTCGAAACGCTGCAGCATGCTGCGGGGTTCATGCAGGCTGGCTGCCGCGAAAGGCCCGATCCCTAGCCCGCTTGCGCATCATGTCGAAGAAATCCGGTTCCAGCGCCGTGGCCGGGCCGGAATCGGCTCCCTCCAGCAGCGCGCCACGGAGTTCTTCCGCGTCGCGCTGCCCGTGGATCGACCCGCGCACGGACTCACCGCTTGAATCGCAAGCGTGTTCGGCCAGCGGCTGGTCGACGAACGGCTTGCGTTCATCGGGCGAGGAGATGTTCTTGGTCGCCATATGCACTCCCAACGGCAAGATTGCCGGATTCTGCATCTCCAGCCCGCAGGCGCAAGCCATGGGCAGTTCCTTTCGAGCATGCCGCCGGATCAGGCGGCGGACGCCTCCAGGAAATCCTGCGCGAAACGCTGCAGCACGCCGCCGGCTTCGTAGATCGCCAGTTCCTCGGCGGTGTCCAGGCGGCAGGTCACCGGCACGTCGAGGCGCGTGCCATCGCGGCGGGCGATGGCCAGGGTCAGCGTGGCGCCCGGCGTGCGCGCGCCGAGCACGTCGAACACCTCGCTGCCGTCGATGCCCAGGGTCGTGCGCGTGGTACCGGGCTGGAACTCCAGCGGCAGCACGCCCATGCCGACCAGGTTGGTGCGGTGGATGCGCTCGAAGCCCTCGGCCACGATCGCCTCGACCCCGGCCAGGCGCACGCCCTTGGCCGCCCAGTCGCGCGAGGAGCCCTGCCCGTAGTCGGCGCCGGCGACGATCAGCAGCGGCTGCTTGCGCGCCATGTAGGTTTCGATCGCCTCCCACATGCGCACCACCTGCCCTTCCGGCTCCAACCGGGTCAGCGAGCCGCGCTGGACCTGGCCATCGACCACGGCCATCTCGTTGAGCAGTTGCGGATTGGCGAAGGTGGCGCGCTGCGCGGTGAGGTGGTCGCCGCGGTGGGTGGCGTAGGAGTTGAAGTCCTCTTCCGGCACGCCCATCCGCGTCAGGTATTCGCCGGCGGCGCTGTCGGCCAGGATCGCGTTGGACGGCGACAGGTGGTCGGTGGTGATGTTGTCGCCGAGCACGGCCAGCGCGCGCATGCCGCGCAGCGTGCGTTCGCCGGCCAGGGCGCCCTCCCAATAAGGCGGACGGCGGATATAGGTGCTTTGCGGGCGCCACGCGTACAGCGGGGCCACGTACGCGGCGGCCAGCCCGCTGCGCGCGAACATCGGCTCGTAGACCTGGCGGAACTGCTCGGGCTTGACGCTGGCGGCGACGATCGCGTCGATCTCCGCGTCGCTGGGCCACAGGTCCTTCAGCGTCACCGGCTGGCCGTCCTTGTCCACGCCGAGCACGTCCTTCTCGATGTCGAAGCGGATGGTGCCGGCGATGGCGTAGGCCACCACCAGCGGCGGCGAGGCCAGGAACGCCTGCTTGGCGTAGGGATGGATGCGCCCATCGAAATTGCGGTTGCCCGACAGCACCGCGGTGGCGTACAGGTCGCGTTCGATCACTTCCTGCTGGATCGCCGGATCCAGCGCGCCGCTCATGCCGTTGCAGGTAGTGCAGGCGAAACCGACGATGCCGAAACCGAGTTGCTCCAGCTCCGGCAGCAATCCGGACGCTTCCAGATACAGCTGCACCGCCTTGGAACCCGGCGCCAGCGAAGTCTTGACCCACGGCTTGCGCACCAACCCGCGAGCGTTGGCGTTGCGCGCCAGCAAACCTGAGGCGATCACGTTGCGCGGATTGCTGGTGTTGGTGCAGCTGGTGATCGCAGCGATGATCACCGCGCCGTCGGGCATCAGCCCCTGCGCCTGTTCGGCCTTGCCGGATGCCAGCTTGGCCTCGTCGGCGATGCCGCGCGCGGCCAGCTCGCTGGTGGCCACGCGCTTGTGCGGATTGGACGGGCCGGCCATGTTGCGGGTCACGCTGGACAGGTCGAACTGCAGCACGCGCTCGTACTGCGCCTGAGCCAGGTCGTCGGCCCACAGCCCCGCGGCCTTGGCGTAGGTCTCCACCAGCGCGACCTGCGCGTCGTCGCGGCCGGTCACTCGCAGGTAGTCGATGGTCTGCCGGTCGATCGCGAACATCGCCGCGGTGGCGCCGAATTCCGGGGTCATGTTGGAGATGGTGGCGCGGTCGCCCAGGGTCAGCGCGGCGGCGCCTTCGCCGTGGAACTCCAGGTAGGCGCCGACCACTTTCTGCGCGCGCAGGAATTCGGTCAGCGCCAGCACCACGTCGGTGGCGGTGATGCCCGGCTGCGGCCGCCCGCCCAGCGCTACGCCGACGATATCCGGCAGCCGCATCCACGACGCGCGCCCGAGCATCACGCTCTCCGCTTCCAGCCCGCCGACGCCGATCGCCAGCACGCCCAGCGCATCCACGTGCGGGGTGTGGCTGTCGGTGCCCACGCAGGTATCGGGGAACGCCACGCCATCGCGCACCTGCACCACCGGCGACATCTTCTCCAGATTGATCTGGTGCATGATCCCGTTGCCCGGCGGGATCACATCGACGTTCTCGAACGCGCGCTTGGTCCAGTCGATGAAGTGGAAGCGGTCGGCGTTGCGGCGGTCTTCCACCGCGCGGTTCTTGGCGAACGCGGCGCGATCGAAGCCGCCGAATTCCACCGCCAGCGAATGGTCGACGATCAGCTGCGTCGGCACCACCGGATTGACCTGCGCCGGGTCCCCGCCGCGCTCGGCGATCGCATCGCGCAGCCCGGCCAGATCCACCAGCGCGGTCTGGCCGAGGATGTCGTGGCACACCACCCGCGCCGGAAACCACGGGAAATCCAGATCGCGGCGGCGTTCGATCAGTTGGGTCAGCGACGCGTCCAGCGTGGCCGGATCGCAGCGCCGCACCAGGTTCTCGGCGAACACGCGCGAGGTGTACGGCAGCGCGGCGAAGGCGCCGGGGCGGAGCGCATCGACCGCGGCGCGCGCGTCGAAGTAATCGAGCGAAGTGCCGGGCAGAGGTTTGCGGTAGTGGCTGTTCATGGCTGGCTACAAAGTTGGGAAAAGCAAAACAAAAACGAAGACGGGACTTCCTTCTCCCATCGGGACCATGGCCCCCTTCTCGGGGGAAGGTGCCCCGAAGGGGCGGATGAGGGTACGGGCGAAGCCTCGTGCAAATGCGATCCCACATGAGGCGGATGAGGGTACGAGCGAAGCCTGGTGCAACCAAACAACACCAGGCTGCGCCCGTACCCTCACCCCCGGCCCCTCTCCCGGTGGGAGAGGGGAGCGATCAGCTGCGCCGATCGATCGGCACGAAGGCCTGATCCTCCGGCCCGGTGTAGTTCGCGCTGGGGCGGATGATCTTGCCGTCGATGCGCTGCTCGATGATGTGCGCGCTCCAGCCGGCGGTGCGCGCGATCACGAACAGCGGGGTGAACATCGCGGTCGGCACGCCCATCATGTGGTAGCTGACCGCGCTGAACCAATCCAGGTTCGGGAACATCTTCTTGATCTCCCACATCACCGCCTCCAGGCGTTCGGCGATGTCGTACATCTTGCGGCTGCCCTGCGCGTCGGACAGCTCGCGCGCCACGTCCTTGATCACCTGGTTGCGCGGGTCGGACACCGTGTACACCGGGTGGCCGAAGCCGATGATCACTTCCTTGCGCTCGACCCGCGCGCGGATGTCCGCTTCCGCCTCGTCGGCCGTGTCGTAGCGCTTCTGCACCTCGAACGCGACCTCGTTGGCGCCGCCGTGCTTGGGCCCGCGCAGCGCGCCGATGCCGCCGGCGATGGCGCTGTACATGTCGCTACCGGTGCCGGCGATGACCCGGCAGGCGAAGGTGGACGCGTTGAACTCGTGCTCGGCGTACAGGATCAGGCTGGTGTGCATCGCCTGCACCCACTCCTCGTGCGGCTTGACGCCGTGCAGCAGGTGCAGGAAATGGCCGCCGATCGAATCGTCGTCGGTCTCCACCTCGATGCGCTTGCCGTTGTGGCTGTAGTGGTACCAGTACAGCAGCATCGAGCCCAGCGAGGCCATCAGCTTGTCGGCGATGTCGCGCGCGCCGGGATGGTTATGGTCGTCTTTCTCCGGCTGCACGCAGCCCAGCACCGACACGCCGGTGCGCATCACGTCCATCGGGTGCGCCGACGGCGGCAGCTGTTCCAGTGCCGCCTTGACCGCGGCCGGCACCCCGCGCAGCGAGCGCAGCTTGGCCTTGTAGCCGCGCAGTTCGCTGTTGCTGGGCAGCTTGCCGTGCACCAGCAGGTAGGCGATCTCCTCGAACTGGCTGCTGCGCGCCAGGTCCAGGATGTCGTAGCCGCGGTAGTGCAGGTCGTTGCCGCTGCGGCCTACCGTGCACAGCGCGGTGTTGCCGGCGGCGGTGCCGGACAGGGCCACCGATTTCTTCGGTTTGAAGGGCGTGGCGGTCTGCGGGGCGGTGCTGTCGTTCATTGCGAATCTCCCGGATGGTCGCGGCCGTGTGGATGCACGGCGGTCAGTGCGCCGAGGCGACCGGCGGCGGGCCGCCGGCGCGCTCGAGCAATTGCTGCAGCATGGCGATCTGGCGGTTCTGCAGTTCGACCAGCGTCGCCCAGTCCTGCTCGCGCAGCTGGTTGAGCTTCTCGTGCACCTGCAGGATCTCCAGCTCGGATTTGATGTTCACTTCGTAGTCGTTCTGCGCGCGAAGGCGGTCCACCGCGGCCTGGCGGTTCTGGCTCATCATGATCACCGGCGCCTGGATCGCGGCCAGGCACGACAGGCACAGGTTGAGCAGGATGTACGGATACGGATCGAAGGCGTGCGCCAGCACCAGGCTGTTGAGCGCGATCCACGCCAGCAGCACCAGGCCGAAGCCGATGATGAAGCTCCAGCTGCCGCCGATCTCGGCGACCCGGTCGGCGATGCGCTCGCCGAGCGTGCGGTCGTGATCGGCCTGCTTGACGATGTCGCGCGCCACATGGCGCTTGGCGATGAAACGCTCCACCACCTCGCGTTCGGCGTCGGGCAGTTTCTCCAGTTCGGTCTGCAGCAGCTGCCGCGCGGTCTGGCGGCGGTCGATGCGGCCGCGGGGCGGCGTGGTGCCGACTTGGGTGTTCATGGACATGCTCGGGCAGGGGAACCGGCGTGGATCATGCGCCCTTGCCGGCGAACAATGCGTCCAGGCGCTGCTCGAAGGCGTGGTAGCCGATGCGTTCGTACAGCTCCTCGCGGGTCTGCATCGTGTCCACCACGTTCTGCTGGTGGCCATCGCGGCGGATCGCGGCGTACACCGCCTCGGCCGCCTTGTTGGCGGCGCGGAACGCCGACAGCGGGAACAGCTGGATCGCCACCCCGGCCGAGGCCAGTTCGTCGCGGGTGAACAGCGGGGTCTTGCCGAATTCGGTGATGTTGGCCAGCACCGGCACCTTCACCGCCTCGACGAAACGGCGGTAGGTGTCCAGGTCGTAGGCGGCCTCGGCGAAGATGCCGTCGGCGCCGGCCTCCACGCAGGCGATGGCGCGCTCGATCGCCGCGTCCACCCCGTCCACCTGGATCGCGTCGGTGCGTGCGATCAGGAAGAAATCGGCATCGGTCTTGGCGTCGGCCGCGGCCTTGACCCGGTCGGCCATCTCGGCCTGGCTCACGATCTCCTTGCCGGGGCGGTGGCCGCAGCGCTTGGCGCCGACCTGGTCCTCGATGTGGCAGGCGGCCGCGCCGGCCTTGATCAGCGACTTGATGGTGCGCTCGATGTTGAACGCGCTCGGGCCGAAGCCGGTGTCGATGTCCACCAGCAACGGCAGATCGCAGACGTCGGTGATGCGGCGCACGTCGATCAGCACGTCGTCCAGGGTGTTGATGCCCAGGTCCGGCAGGCCCAGCGACCCGGCGGCGACGCCGCCGCCGGACAGGTAGACCGCCCGGTAGCCGGCGCGCTGCGCCAGCAGCGCATGGTTGGCGTTGATCGCGCCGATCACCTGCAACGGCGATTCGGCGGCCAGCGCGGCGCGGAAACGGGCACCGGCGGAAACGTGCGACATGGCGAACTCCTGAGCGAGGGCGGCGGCCCGCACGGCCGTTCCGCGATGGTCGCCAATCTGGCACCATCGGACAGGTCGATCAATCTTGATTCAATGAATCAACCTATCGCCGGATCCCATGCCTCCCGCCGCCGACCGCAACCTGATCTCCGCCGCCGAGGCCTGCGCCCTGCTCGGCATCAGCAGCGCCACCCTCTACGCCTACGTGAGCCGCGGCCTGCTCAGTTCCCGCGCCGGCGCCGACCACCGCAGCCGCGCCTACCTGCGCGCGGAGGTGGAGCGGCTGGCCCAGCGCAAGCGCGTCGGCCGCGGTGCCGCACGCGGCGCCGCGCAGAGCCTGGACCGCGGCCTGCCGGTGCTGGAGACGCGCATCTCGCTGATCCGGCCCGACAGCCCCTACTACCGCGGGCGCTCGGCAGTGGCCGCGGTACGCGAGGGCGCCGGCCTGGAAGACATCGCGCGGCTACTGTGGGATTGCCAGGACGAAGACCCGTTCGCCAGCGCCGCTGCCGCGCCCTGGCCGGCGCGCGTGGCGCCCCTGGCCGCCGACACCTCCCTGCCGCCGCTGGAGCGCGCCATGGCCTGCATCCCGCTGCTGGCGCTGGAACTGCGCCAGCCGCTGAACGCTGCGCCGAACGTGCGCCGCGAGATCGCCGCCACCCTGCTGCGGCAGAACGCCGCGCTGCTGGTCGGCACCGCACCGGACACCCGCCCGGTGCACCGCCTGATCGCCGACCGCTGGCGCCCGGGCGATGCCGGCTTCGCCGAACTGGTGCGCGCCACCCTGGTGCTGTGCGCCGACCACGAACTCAACGTCTCCGCCTTCGCCGCGCGCGTGGTCGCCTCCACCGGCGCGCCGCTGCACGCCACCGTCAGCGCCGGCCTGGCCGCCCTGTCCGGCCCGCGCCACGGCGGCGCCACCGCCCGCGCCCACGCCCTGCTGCGCGACGCCCAGGACGCCGCCGACCCGGCCGCCTTCATCGCCGAACGCTGGCAGCGCGGCGACGACCTGCCCGGCTTCCACCACGCCCTCTACCCGGACGGCGACCCGCGCGCGGCCGAAGTGCTGCGCCTGCTGCGCGAGCGCTGCGGCCACCATCCCCAGATGCGGCACGTGGAAACCGTACTGGCCGCGGCGCAGGACTGCAGCGGCCAGGCACCCAACATCGACGGCATGCTCGCGGCGATCTGCCTCATCCACGACCTGCCCGCCGCCCATGCCCTGGTGCTGTTCGCCGCCGCCAGGCTGTCCGGCTGGCTGGCGCACGCGCTGGAGCAGCAGGCACTGGGCAAGCTGATCCGCCCGCGGGCGCGCTATGCCGGGGTGATGCCCGATGGCGTTGCGCCGGGTTGAGCAGAGTGCCTGCGCGGACGTATGCAGCAGCTTGCAGATGTACATAAATAAGTACACCATGGCGCATGGAGACCACACTGGAAGTGCGCTTCTACCGTTCTGCATCGGGTGCTGAGCCAGTGCGGAACTGGCTCAGGGAAGAAGTCTCGGCCGAGGCCAGGAGAACCATCGGCGGCGACATGAAGACGGTGCAACTGGGCTGGCCTCTCGGCATGCCATTGGTGCGCAAGATGGACCATCGCCTGTGGGAAGTGCGCAGCACGATTCCCGAGGGCATTGCGCGGATTTTCTTCACGATCGTGAAATCGGACATGGTGCTGTTGCATGGCATCGTCAAAAAATCGGACAAGACCCCGAAGTCCGATCTTGAAACCGCCAAACGGCGCAGAGACGAGGTGATGCAGTGAGTCCAAATGCCCATATCGGATCCAGTTTCGACGACTTCCTCGCCGAGGAGGGCATCCTCGAAGAAGCTGCTTCCATCGCGGCCAAGCGCGTGATCGCATGGCAGGTCGCCGAAGCCATGAAGGCGGCCAAGCTCACCAAGACCGCATTGGCCCGGCGCATGAACACCAGTCGTTCGCAGCTGGATCGCGTACTGGACGAAACGGATACCGGCCTGACCCTGGATACGCTGAGCCGTGCCGCCACGGCCCTGGGGTATCAGATACAAATCGGACTGGTCGTCGCCCAGGCAAAAAAACCCGGCAGGAAATCGGCGACGGCAAAGCGCAAAGCACTGGCCGATGCACGAACCTGACCGCGCCGGGAATCCGTAGCGTCCACAGGCGGCCGGCCGCTTGCCCAGCGCTCGACCGGATTCCGTCGGATGGCGCAGCGCAGCGGATGCGTCCATAGCAAAGCAATGACGGCTACCAGCTGGTAGCTGCCCATTCAATGGGGCCGCATCGCCAAATTGTCTGCGACGGTGTACAAATGTACACCATGAGCACCCTTTCCCCCCAGCGCGCCGCCATCCTCGCCTACGTCCACGACTGCGCCGAGCAGGCCGGGCGGCCCCCGTCCCTGGCCGAGATTGCCGAGCGCTTCGGCTTCGCCTCGCGCAACGCCGCGCGCAAGCACGTGCAGGCGCTGGTCGAGGCCGGGCTGCTCGAGCATGTGCCGCAGCAGGCGCGCAGCCTGCGACCGGCGCAGCCGCAGCCGCGCGGCCGGCTGATGCAGTTGCCGGTGCTGGGCCGGGTCGCCGCCGGTGCACCGATCGGCGCCGACATCGGCCTGGACCAGCAGTTGCGGCTGGAGCGCACGCTGTTCGCGCTGCGCCCGGACTACCTGCTGCGCGTGCAGGGCGATTCGATGATCGACGACGGCATTCTCGACGGCGACCTGGTCGGGGTGCGCCGCAGCGCCGAGGCGCGCAACGGCCAGATTGTGGTGGCGCGGCTGGACGGCGAACTCACCATCAAGCGCTACCGGCACGACGGCGAACGCATCCAGCTGTTGCCGCGCAACCCGGCCTATGCGCCGATCGTGGTCCAGCCGGGGCAGGACTTCGCCATCGAAGGGCAGTACTGCGGCCTGATCCGGCAAGGCTGATGGCCGCTGTCGTCGCCCTCGACCGCCTGCTCGCCGAACGCCGGGTCTGGCGCGGCCAGCCGACCGCGCTGCCGCCCAGCGCGCAGCCCACCGGCCATGCCGCGCTGGATGCGGTGCTGCCGGCGCGCGGCTGGCCGGAGATGGCGCTGACCGAACTGCTGCACGCCGCCGACGGCATCGGCGAACTGCAGGTGCTGTGGCCGACGCTGGCGCGGCTGTCGCAGGGCGGCGGCCGCATCGTGCTGGTCGATCCGCCCTACCTGCCCTACCCCGGCGCCTGGGAGCAAGCCGGTGTGGCGCTGCCGCAGCTGCAGATCGTGCGCGCCGGCGCGGATGCGGCCTGGGCCGCCGAGCAATGCCTGCGCTCGGGCAGTTGCGCGGCGGTGCTGTGCTGGCCGGCGCTGGCCAGCGACAAGACCCTGCGCCGGCTGCAGGTGGCGGCCGAGACCGGGCGCGCGCTGGGCTTCGCCTATCGGCCGCTGAAAGCCGCGGCCAATCCGTCGCCGGCCGCGCTGCGCATCGCCATCGATGCCGCACCGGCGCAGCTGCGCGTGCTCAAGTGCCGCGGCGGCATGCCGCCGGCGCGCGCCATCGCGCTGTCCGCGCTGGCCGCGCCCACCGCGGCATCGGCTTGAGGGCGCGCGCATGCGCTGGGCCTGCATCCTGCTGCCGCAACTGGCGCTCGACACGGTGCTGCGGCGTTGGCCGATGCCGGACGAACCGCTGGCCTTGCTCGCCGGGCCGCCGCAGCGGCGCACGCTGAAGGCGGTCAACGCCGCCGCGCGCGCGCGCGGCCTGCAGCCCGGGCAATCGCTGGCCACCGCGCAGGCGCTGTGCGACCGCTTCGCCACCGCGCTGCACGACCCCGAGGAAAGCCGCCGCAGCCAGCAGTTCCTGGCCGCGTGGGCGTACCGCTTCAGTTCGCTGGTGAGCACCGACTATCCGGGTGCGCTGCTGCTGGAGATCGAGGCCAGCCTGGGCCTGTTCGGGCCATGGCCGCGCTTCGAGGCGCGCCTGCGCGAGGAGCTGACCGCGCTGGGCTTCCGCCATCGCATCGTGGTCGCGCCGCATCCGCTGGCCGCGCGCGCGCTGGCCAATGCGCACGACGGCATCGCCCTGCTCGACAACGCCGCGCTGCAGTGCGCGCTGGGGCAGCTGCCGATCGCCCGCGCCGGGCTGCAACCTGGCTTGGCCGAGGCCTTCGCGCGGATGGGCCTGCGCAAGCTGCAGCAGCTGTTCGCGCTGCCGCGCACGGCGCTGGCGCGGCGCTACCCGCCCGCGCTGCTGCAGCACTTGGACGCCTTGCGCGGGCAGGCGCCGTTGCCGTTGCAGTACTACCTGCCGCCGGACCGTTTCGATGCGCGGCTGGAACTGGGGTACGCGGTGGAATCCAGCCAGGCGCTGCTGTTCCCGCTGCGCCGGCTGACCGCCGACCTGGCCGCGTTCCTGGCCGGGCGCGACGGCGGCGTGCAGCGCTTCCAGCTGCATCTGGAGCACGAAGGCCTGGCCGACAGCGTGGTGCCGGTCGGCCTGCTCGCCGCCGAGCGCGAGGCGGCGATGCTGTTCGAACTGGCGCGCGGGCGCCTGCAGCAGGCCAGCGTGCCGGCGCCGGTGCAGGCCATGCGCCTGTGCGCCGACGAACTGCCGCCGTTCGTGCCCGCCGCGCGCGAACTGTTCGACGAACGCGCGCAGCAGGCGCTGCCCTGGGAACAGCTGCGCGAACGCCTGCGCGCGCGCCTGGGCGACGAAGCGGTGCACGGCCTGCGCGCGCATGCCGACCATCGCCCGGAGCAGGCGTGGCGCGCCGAGTCGGGCAAGCCCGCGCCGGCCGGCAATGCGGGCAAGGCCAGCGCAGCGATCGCCAGCGCTGCGCTGCCGCGTCCCGGCTGGCTGCTGACCCGGCCGATCCCGCTGCGCGAGCGCGACCCCGAACGCCTGGCCGGCCCGGAACGCATCGAAAGCGGCTGGTGGGACGACACCGACGTGCGCCGCGACTACTACATCGTGCGCACCCGCCAGGGCCAGCGCGCCTGGGTGTTCGCACCGGCCGAGGCGCCGGACGCGCTGATGCTGCACGGCTGGTTCGCATGAGCCACGCCCCGCCACGCCCGCGGCTGCGCGCCGTGCCTTCGCCGGCACAGGTGCCGGCTGCGCCATCCGTATCGGCGCACGACGCCACGTCCACGCGCAGCGCATTGCCCGACTACGTGGAACTGCATTGCCTGTCGAACTTCAGTTTCCAGCGCGGCGCCTCGCATGCGTGGGAACTGTTCCAGCGCGCCGCCCGCCACGGCTATCGCGCGCTTGCGATCACCGACGAATGCACCCTGGCAGGCGTCGTACGCGCCTGGCAGGCGGCCAAGGACACCGGCCTGACGCTGATCGTCGGCAGCGAACTGCAGATCGAACACGGTCCCAAGCTGGTGCTGCTGGCCGAGACCCTGCACGGCTACCAGCAGTTGTGCCGGCTGATCACCCTGGCCCGCCGCCGCGCCGACAAGGGCACGTACCGCGCGCTGCGCGAGGATTTCGACGGCGACCTGCACGGCCTGCTGTGCCTGTGGCTGCCGCGCGACCATTGCGAAGACGCACCCGACGGCGCCTGGCTGCAGGCACGCTTCGCGCAGCGCCTGTGGCTGGCGGTGGAACTGCTGCGCGGTCCCGACGACGACGCCCTGCTGCACGCGCGCCTGCAGCTGGCGCAGCGCCTGCAGTTGCCCGCCGTGGCCTGCGGCGACGTGCACATGCACGCACGTGGCCGCCGCGCGCTGCAGGATACGCTGACCGCGATCCGCCAGCGCCTGCCGCTGAGCGAGGCTGGCGCGCACCTGTTCGCCAACGGCGAGCGCCACCTGCGCCCACGCGCCACCCTGGCCACGCTATATCCGCACGCCTTGCTGGCCGAGTCGGTGCGCATCGCGCAGCGCTGCACGTTCGACCTCGGCCAACTGCGCTACCAGTACCCGCACGAACTGGTGCCGCCCGGGCAGACCCCGACGCAATGGCTGCGCACGCTCACCGAACGCGGCGTCATCGAGCGCTGGGGCGAAGCCGGCGCGCCGGAGAAGGCGCGGCGCCTGATCGAGCACGAACTGGGCGTGATCCAGCGCCTGGGCTACGAGTCGTATTTCCTCACCGTCTACGACCTGGTGCGCTTCGCCAGGTCGCGCCACATCCTGTGCCAGGGCCGCGGCTCGGCGGCGAACTCGGCCGTGTGCTACGCATTGGGCATCACCGCGATCGACCCGGACCGCATCGGCATGCTGTTCGAGCGTTTCATCTCCGAAGAGCGCAAGGAGCGGCCCGACATCGACATCGATTTCGAGCACGACCGCCGCGAGGAAGTGATCCAGTACATCTTCAGCCACTACGGACGCGGGCGCGCGGCGTTGGCGGCGGTGGCGATCACCTATCACGCGCGCAGCGCGGTGCGCGACGTGGCGCGCGCGCTGGGCCTGCCCAGCGACACCGTCGATGCGCTGTCCGCCGCCCTCGGCCAGCGCGACCCCGTCGAATCGCCGCAGGAGCTGCTGCGCGAGCGTGGCTTCGATCCGGACACGCCGCTGATGCGCCGGCTGCTGGTGCTGACCGGCGAGTTGATCGGGTTTCCGCGCCACCTGTCGCAGCACCCGGGCGGCTTTGTGATCTCTGAGCATCCGCTGCATACGCTGGTACCGGTGGAGAACGCGACAATGGCCGAGCGCACCGTGATCCAGTGGGACAAGGACGACCTGGAACTGGTCGGGCTGATGAAGGTCGACGTGCTCGCGCTGGGCATGCTCAGCGCGTTGCGGCGCACGCTGGATTTGTTGCGTGCGCACCGCGGCCGCGATCTGGACCTTGCCAGCATTCCCGCCGAAGACGAGCAGACCTACCAGATGATCCAGCGCGCCGACACCATCGGCGTGTTCCAGATCGAATCGCGCGCGCAGATGGCGATGCTGCCGCGGCTCAAACCGCGCGAGTTCTACGACTTGGTGATCCAGGTGGCGATCGTGCGCCCCGGCCCGATCCAGGGCGGCATGGTGCATCCGTACCTGCGTCGCCGCAGCGGCGAGGAAATACCCGACGAATTGCCCGAGGAACTGCGCGATGTGTTCAAACGCACCCTAGGCGTCCCCTTGTTCCAGGAACAAGTCATGCAACTGGCCGTCAACGCTGCTGGTTACACCCCTGGCGAAGCCGATCAGTTGCGCCGCTCGATGGCCGCCTGGAAGCGTCACGGCGGGCTGGAGCCGCATCGCGAAAAACTGATGAAGGGCATGCTGGAGAGAAACTACAGCGCCGAGTTCGCCACACGCATCTTCGAACAGATCAAGGGCTTCGGCAGCTACGGCTTCCCCGAGAGCCATGCCGCCAGCTTCGCCCTGCTCACCTACGCCAGCTGCTGGCTCAAGCGCCACGAACCGGCCGCGTTCACCTGCGCGCTGATCAACAGCTGGCCGATGGGTTTCTACAGCCCCGACCAGTTGCTGCAGGACGCGCGCCGCCACGACCTGCAGGTGCGCCCGGTCGACGTGCGCTACAGCGACTGGGATTGCGGACTGGAAACCTACAGCGCCGATCCGACGGTACAGCCTGCGATTCGCCTGGGCCTGCGCATGGTCCGCGGCCTGGCCGAAGATGCCGCGTTGCGCCTGCAGCAGGCACGCGCGCAGGCGCCGTTCCGCGACCTGGCCGACCTGTGCCATCGCGCCGCGCTCGACGACAAGGCACGCGACAGCCTGGCCGATGCCGGCGCACTGAAGCCACTGGCAGGGCACCGCCATCGCGCACGCTGGGCGGTGGCCGGGATCGAAGCGCAACGGCCCTTGTTCGAAACGCTCGAGGCCACGCCGGAACAGCAGGTAGCGCTGCCGCTGCCCAGCCTCGGCGAGGACATCCGCGCCGACTACGCCACGATCGGCACCACCCTGGGCAAGCACCCGATGTCGCTGCTGCGCCGGCAACTGGCCGCGCGCCGCTATCGCCATTCCGGCGAACTGCGCGCCCTGCCCCATGCCAGCGCGGTCGCCGTCGCCGGCCTGGTGACCATGCGCCAGCGCCCGCAGACCGCCAGCGGCGTCACCTTCCTCACCCTCGAGGACGAACACGGCCTGGTCAACGTGGTGGTGTGGCGACGCCTGGCCGATCGCCAGCGCCAGGCGCTGATCGAATCCAAGCTACTGGCGGTGCGCGGCCGCCTGGAAACCGCCGATGGCGTGCGCCACCTGATCGCCGGCCACCTCGAAGACCTGACCCCCTTGCTGCAGGGGCTGGATGCGCGCAGCCGCGATTTCCACTGACACACCAAGCGACAGCGGCACGCTTGCCGCTGCAGCACAGCCGGTCCGTCGCTATCGCAACGGCGCATCCACCGCACCGCCGCACGCCTGCATCGCCCGTTGCACCGCATCGGCTTCGCCCAGGCGCTCGCGGTAGATGGTGGCGGCCAGCGTGCGCCTGGCCTTGCTCGACCCGATCGCACCATGGCTGGCGATGTCCGACAGCGGTCCGCCCAACTGGCGATACCTGGCCACGAGCCTGGCCGTCGCGGCCATGCTCGCGCACTCTACCGGCGCCGCTGGCGCCGGCGCGCACACCATCAGCAAAAAAGAAAACCCCAGCGCCGCAAATGCCTTGTTCATAGCTGCTCCCAAGCGGAGACGAAGACCGCCATCCCCATGCGGCCGCGCAGGGCCGAAGCGTCGCGGCACACGCCTGCACAACGCCGCGGCAACCGCGCGGCATCGCCGCACGCGCCGAGAGAACACCGGCAAACAGGCCGCAGCGACGTCGGGCTGCGCGTATCGCCATCCGCTCATGGCGGACAGCGCCGATGGAAGATAGGCAACGCGAACGCCAGCGGCAGCCGTGTCGCGACGAACCCCCGCGGCGGCGGAACGAACAACCGAATCGGCGGAGCCAAGCGCGGCAGCCATGCCGGCGCACGTCGCCTATTGCGCAAGCACGGATGGTGACCATGTCAGAGAGTGCGGCCGAGGTCCGGACTGAGGTCCGACCCTTGGCAAGCGCGCTTCGATGGCGGAAGAGCCGCCGGAGATCACCGAAGGCATGCGCCATCGTCCAGTTGGAAGACTCGGCCCGTCACTGCAAACGAATGTACGCAACTCGGGTTTCGAGTGAGCGAACCTGCCCTCGGCGTCGCCATCGACCAAGGCGGGCGACGCATCGACCAGACGACCTCGGTCCATTTCACCGAACACGACGCACATATCGGCGTCATGGCCCATGGTCAAACGATATGGACGGGTCGAATGAATCCGACTCCTCTATCCGTCACAACTGTGCGGATCCACTGGCGGAAACCGATGGTGCTGGCGGAGCAGGAAAATCGCATCGGCACGTCCCACATTGCGACGTGCCGCACTGCGATCAGCGCTTGGGAGCGACCAGGCGCGCGTACTGGTCGTGGCCGATCCAACCCGTGAACGAAGCGTCCTTGGCATTGATGAATTCGACCTGGGCCCAGCCATCCTTGAACGCCAGCACGCCCACCACATCGTTCTTGACGACGTAGGCGCCCTTGGGCGTCTTGGTGCCCGGCGTTTTCTGCAGATACGCCTTGTCGGCGGACACCTTCACCAGCCCGATCCATTTCTTGTCGGCGGTCCGGGTCAGGTCCAGGCCAGTGGCGATTTCCGGCATCAGCACATTGAGGCAACCAGGATGCTCGCGGCCCTGCTTCACGGTCAGCGTCACGCCATCGGCCGACGCCGCCACCGTGCCGGGATAGGCGCCATCCGCCCACGTGGTGACCGCGACCGGGGCTGCACCCTGCGCCTTGCCCTGCAGGTAGAACGCACAACCGCGGGTCACGCCCTCGCCCATCTCTTCCGAGTAAAAGCCTTCGACGCCATGCTCGGGCGTCACGGCGAGCATCAGCCCTTCGTACTTGCCCGAATGCAGCGCAGCCGCGCCGGCGAGCGCAGGCGCTACGGAGCAAAGCGAGAACAAACCAACAGCCAGGAACCGGGTGATCGCCATCTTTTTCCTTCAAGTGTTATGCAGATTTTTTGAAGCGTTCGTCATCGCCATCATAGCCGTCGCAGGCGCGCAGCATGGCTGCACCATCCTTGCCATTGATGACATCGACCAACGCCGGACGCCGAGAACGCCTTTGGATCGATTATCGTCAATGACTGCCCCGCCTGCCCTGAAATCGAGCAGTTGATGGATGTTGCCAATCCGGGTTGCGCCGCCCGGTATCGACTACGACTACCTGCCCAGCGCCGACAGCAGCGTCTGCACGCCTTTCCAGCCCCAGTACACCCGATGGCACGCGATCAGGCCGCGCGCATCGAGATCAATGACCTCCACCAGGTCGACCTGATCGCCGTCCGGCGTTTCTCGCGGATATTCCCAGACCACCTGGCGGCCGGAAGCATGGCAGCGGCCGCTGCGATACCAGCGGCCAAGGCCGTTTTCGGGCTGTGCGAACGATGCTGCGAAGAACGCCTTGATCGCCTCGCGTCCGTGCAACCTTCCATCTCGCCGCTCCGCGGACGCCACATACGCCAATGGCGTTTCCAGCATCGCGTCTTGCGCATACAGCGCCATCAGCGCCTCCAGGTCCCGCTCGACCACGCTGCGATGCCACTGCTCGAAGACGAAGCGGGCATCGCCCTCCACCCCGTTCGACCGCGCTTCGATTTCGCTCATGCAGGCACTCCGATGTCGTGCACCGCAGTCTAGGAACATGGGCGCGCTGTCGATTCGATGCGTGCCGAAGCGTTCCGGCAAGGTGCGGCCTATGATGGCCGCGTCCCTCAGGAGTCGACACGATGCCGGTCGAACAGCCCAAGCTTGCCGCGACCGCGTTCCTCATCGCCGATCCCGCCCGCGCCGCCATGTTGATGGCGCTGATCGATGGACGCGCACTGCCGGCCGGCGAACTCGCGTTTGCGGGCGGCGTCACGCCACAGACGGCGAGTTCGCACCTGTCGAAACTGCTGGACGGCGGATTGCTGGCGGTCGAGGCGCAGGGCCGCCACCGCTACTACCGGCTGGCCGGTTCCCACGTCGCGTTCGCCCTGGAAAACCTGGCGACCCTCGCCGCGCCCGCCGCACCGCGATGCCGGAAAGCCGGACGCAACCAGCAATCGCTGGCCTTCGCCAGATGCTGCTACGACCACCTGGCGGGGCGACTGGGTGTGGCGGTGACCGAAGCGCTGCAGCGGCGCGCGCTGCTCGTCGCACAAGACGGCAAGCGTTATGTGGTCTCCGCCGAAGGCGCCGTCTGGTTCTCGCGGATGGGCCTGGAGCTTTCGCGCATCGCTCCGACCAAGCGTGGCATTGCACGGCAGTGCCTGGACTGGACCGAACGCAAGCACCACCTCGCAGGGCCTTTGGGCACCGAATTGCTAGCCCTGCTCTGCGCCAGGCACTGGCTGCGCCGCGTCGACGGCGCGCGCACGATCCACATCACCGACAGCGGCTGGGCCGGCCTGCAGACCGAACTGGGAATCCGCCGGCTTGGCGGGGACGAATTGGCGCTGGATCCCTGAGGGGTGCTAGCGTCCCGGCAGTTTGCAATGCCCTGCACTCGAGCGTCTTGGCATCGGATCGCGCGACAGCGAAGCGTACCGCCGCGCCCGCACTCGCGTTCAATCGCACCGGCCGAAAACGCCCTCTGCGTTCTAAGACGCCCCGGCATCGGAAGCATCCAGCGCATAGCGGCGCTGGCAGTGCTCGCAGAAGAACGCACGCCGCTGCGCCTTGCCGAGTTGCTTGCGATAGGTCAGCAGATGGCCGTCGCGCGGACAGGTGGTCTTGGTATGCACCTGGTAGTGCTTCTTCAGCACGAAGGCCTTCTTCCAGTTGTAGAAATCGAAGCTGTACTCGCGCGCCTGCGTCACCAACTCCGCCAGCTTGCGCGGCGGCAACGCCCCGACCTCGCTCTCCGGATGCACGCGGATGCGGAACAGCACTTCGTTCTTGATGATGTTGCCGACCCCGGCGAACACGTCCTGGTCCAGCAACGCATCGGCGGCCAGCGTGCGCGGCCGCAGGCGCAACTTGCGCCGCGCCTGCGCCGCGTCCCAATCCGGGTTCATCACGTCCCCACGCCAATCGTAGGCCTCGTCCAGCGCGCCCTCGATGAACTTGACCGAGCACGCGTAGAAGTTCAGCTCCTCGCCCTTGGCGAAACCCAGGCTCAGCCGCGCCGGCGCCTCCTTGCGCGCATTGATCCGGTAGCTGCCGAACAGCAGGAAATGGATGCGCACGCTGAACCCATCGAACTCGATCAGGAAGTGCTTGCCCCAGCTGCGCAGCGACAGGATCTTGCGGCCGAGCATCCGCGCCAGCTCCTGCTTGCTGTTGCCGGACACCCGCAGCACCTTGCGGCCCGCGAACGCGGCCGCCTCTTCTTTCAGGATGACGATCGAAGGACCTTCAGGCATGGCCGGAGTATCTATAGCGGCCGTGAGCGATTCGTGAGCCGAAGGGGAGCCAGGGCTGGTCAGTCCGCGCTGGGTACAGGTTGGAATCGGATGATCAATGCCAACGGGCCGAGGCCGCTCGCTCTAGTTCAGTCGCGTACTCGGTCTGCAGCGACCGGGACCGAACATGCTGATGACAGCCACGCCGCGGCCACTTTACGCGCTCGAACTCGCGCTAACACACTCGGCTCAATCATCACTGATGGCAGATTGGCAGTGCCGTGCGGTCCGCGTGATGTGAGCAGACCCAGCATTTCACGTGCGCTTGAAACGCGCGATAGCCGTCAATCGAAAGCGCATCAATCTCCGTATGCATGGGAATCAAAAAATCTTTCCAAGAAATTTCGACCGCATCATCTTCGCAGATATCACGAACAGGGGACGGCTCGGGCCGCGCGAGCAGTCATCGCACGCACTACTTTGAACCGACCGCGACCTTGCCTATCCGCGAAACGAATTCGTCCAGGTCGGTGTTGGCGGTATTGGCGAGAATGACGATGGTCAGGTCGCGGTCGAGGAAACGATACAGCTGCGCCTGCGCGCCCATGATCCGGCCGGGACGTTTGGCGACGCGGTGCTTGGCGGCGCCTATCCGCGTCTCGTAGACCCACAGGCCATAACCGTAGTCGTCGAGCCCGGGGGTGGTCAGCCGGGCGATGCTTTCCTTGCGCAACAGGCCGGACCCGAACAGCGCGTCCGAGAACCTGAGCACATCTTCGGCCGTAGAGTACATCGCGCCGGCGGAGTACCAGTTCTCCGGATAGACCGGGAAGTCGTTGGACAGGGACTTGAGGTCTTCGCGATACGAGTAGGTGGAGGCCAGGCCTTCGACGATGCTTTCATGGCGCAGCATGCCGGTATGGGTCAGTCCCAGCGGCTTCAGAATCCGGTCCTGCAACACCTGCTCGTAGGCTTTGCCGGTGACGCGTTCGATGACCTTGCCCAGGATCAGGTAATCGCCGTTGTTGTAGTCGAACGTCGTGCCCGGGGCATGCAGTAGCGGTCCGCTGCAGAATTTTCTTATCAACCGATCGCTGGTATAGGGCGACTGGTAGGTCGGCAAGCCCCCGGTCAACGCCTGCTCCAAGCTTTTCACCTGGTCGAAGTTCTGCAGTCCGGAAGTGTGGTTGAGAAGCTGATGCAAAGTGATACGGTCGGCACCGGCGATGGCGTAATCGGGCAGGTAGCTGGCCACGTTCGCCTGCAGGTCCAGTTTTCCTTCTTCATGCAGTTGCAGCACCAGGGTGGCGGTGAACAGTTTGGTGATGGAAGCGATCCAGTACCGGGTCTGGTCGCCGTTGGCGACGCCGTACTGGACACTGGACAGGCCGAAACTGCGCTGGTATCGCCGCTTGCCGTCCTGCTGGACCAGGACAGTACCGCTGAAGCCGTGTTGCGCGGCATAGGTAGCGATGAAGTCTTCGAGTGGCGTCGCCTGCGACTGCGCCCGCAGCGGCATCGCCGCGCAGAGGAAGACAAGCACACCGACAAGCAAGCGATAAGTAACGGAACGGAAAAGGTTTCGCACGATGTACCCCGGCATGATGGAACGGCCGCGAGTATGGAACCGGCCCAATACCTGGGCGGGTGCCTTCGGACAAAACGAGGATAAGGCCGACGAAATGGCCGACGCGCGCTGCGAACACGTGCGCTGGCCCGGTAGGGCGAACCCGCCTGGCGATCGCGCCCGTGCTGGCCGTTGCTTCTACCTTGTTCCGGCCACGCTTACGGCTATGTCAAATACCGCTCGCCATCGAACTCGAAGCCCGTCAGGCGTCCCTGCGCATCGCGCAGAAAACGCAAAAACTCCGCTGGGTCCAGTCGCAGCGCGTTCGCACCGAACGGATCCGGCGATGCGGGTTCCAACTGCCGCTGCAGGGCGCCTACTTGCAAGCGCAATCCGTTAGTCATCGCAGTCAGCTCCGCGGTCCGGCATGCGTTCGCTGCGGTAGTGACCGCTTCTACGGCGACTCCCGCCAGCATTGGATTCGCGCATCTGGACCGGGTGGTCACTCAGTTCACTTAGCAGGTGAATCGTGTTGAGCATGCTTTCGGCGGCAATTTTCTTGGTGTGGCGTTTTGCCAAGCGGAAGCACATTTGACCTTCGTCTTCATAAGGGGTTGAGTCAAATGTTCCACCATCCAGGTGGATAGACAGCTCCACGCGCGCACTGAGCGCCTGGGCGTATTTGCACAGGGTGGACAACAGAAAGTCGCCGCGACCCTCGAACTTGGACACAGCAGCCTGTGAACCGTTTAACGCTTCAGCAATCTGCGCCTGGGTCTTTTTCGCGGCAGCTCTTAGGGCCGCCAACGGCAGCGTGTTCCGAATTTCGGCGAGGCCTGCTCAAGGCCCGCGGGACGAGCGGCCTGTGGCCCGCGTCCGGCATGGCGAGGATCGCCAACAGTTCGGCGCGGCGGTATCAGGATTCCGACACGGCTGCATCATTCAACACGCACGTCGATACCGCCGTTCTGCACTCGTCGTCGCGGTTACCGTGCAGATACGAAAAAGCCGGCACTAGGCCGGCTTCTCGTAAAATCTTGATTTCGTGGTGGGCGGTGCAGGGTTCGAACCTGCGACCCTTGCCGTGTGAAGGCAATGCTCTACCGCTGAGCTAACCGCCCGTGTCGCGAGCCGCACATTATAGGGGCGTTGCGGCTGGCGTCAACGGTCCCCGCGGACGCCATGCCGGCGCGGCCGCTACATGGTCTGGGTGGGCTTGTCGGCGTTGAGGGTGCCGGCCAGCTGGGTCTCGATCTTGTTGCGGATGGTCTCGCCTTCGCTGTTGTCCGGCAGCTGCACGCCGATACCGGCGGTGCGGTTGCCCTGCGCGCCCATCGGGGTCACCCAGATCACCTTGCCGGCCACCGGCAGGCGCTCGCTGGAATCGGGCAGGGTCAGCAGCAGGAACACTTCGTCGCCCAGGAAATAGCGCTTGGGCGTGGGCACGAAGATGCCGCCGTTCTTCACGAACGGCATGTACGCGTTGTATAGCGCCGCCTTGTCTTTCACCGCCAGCGACAGGATGCCCTGACGTCCGCTCATCGCACTCATCGTTGTCCCCCTCTCCGGACCGGGCGATCGCCATCGCGCCAGGCCAACAACAGTTCCGCGATGGCCAGGTCGCCACGGACGGTGGTGCGCAGCAGGTCGCGGGTGCGGTTGGCTGCGTCGAACCAGGTCGCCAGCTTGTGCAATCGCGCCGGGTCGGTCAAGCCAGCCTGCGAGGCCTGCGCCAGCGCCAGGTCGGCGGCGTGGCCCAGGCGCTGCTCGGCGAGGCCGTCGCCGCTCCAGCGCTGCGCCGCCTCGACCGTGCCCAGCTTGCCGGCGGCGACCTGCTCCAGGTCGGTGGCCACCTGCCGGCGCAGCTTCAGGCCGTCCTCGCGCAGCCACTGCGCGGCCAGGCCGGGGTGGCCGCGCGCGGCGGCCAGCGCCTCGCGCGCGGTCTTTTCCGGGAACTCCTGGGCCAGCAGCCAGGCGATCGCCTCGTCGGCCGGCGGCAGCTTGAACTCCAGGCGCTGGCAGCGGCTGCGGATGGTCGCCGGCAGCCGTGCCGGCTGCGCGCTGATCAGCCACAGGTAGCGGCCGGGCTGCGGCTCTTCCAGGGTCTTGAGCAGGGCGTTGCAGGCGGCGCGGTTGATCGCGTCGGCCGGATCCACCACCACCACCTGGGCGATGCCGTACTGCGGGGTCAGCGACAGCTTCTGCGAGATCTCGCGCACCTGTTCGATGACGATCTCGGTGCGCAGCTTGTCGCCGGTACGGTTGGGAATGAACGAGATCAGCTGCAGGTCGGGATGGGTACCGGCGGCGATCAGCTGCGCGCTGCGCAGGTTCGCGGCCGGTTCGCCCTGGCCGAGCACGTGCGCGGCCAGCTTCAGCGCCACCGCGCGCTTGCCCAGGCCGTCCGGGCCGCAGATCAGCAGGCCATGGCCGAGCCGGCCGGCGTCGAGCGCGGCCACGGTCTGTTCGTAGGCGCGCTGCTGCCAGGGCGCGAAGGACAGCTCGCTCATGGCGCGCGCTCCTGCTGCACCCAGGCCGCCAGCGCGGCGGCCACATCGTGCGCCACCGCCTGCGGCGGCTGGCTGGCGTCGATGGTGCGGAAGCGCTGCGGGTCCTGCGCGGCGCGCTGGCGGAAGCCGGCGCGCACGCGCTGGAAGAAATCGTCCTGCTCGCTCTCGATCCGGTCCGGCCACAGGTCGCGGCCGCTGGTGCGGGCGCGGCCGATCTGCACGTCCAGGTCCAGCAGCAGGGTCAGCCCCGGCTGCAGGCCGACCGCGCGCCGTTCCAGGTCGGCGATCCAGGCGCGGTCCAGGCCGCGGCCCTCGCCCTGGTAGGCGTAGCTGGAATCGGTGAAGCGGTCGCTGACCACGTAGGCGCCGCGCTGCAGCGCCGGGCGGATCACCTCGCGCACGTGCTGGGCGCGCGCGGCGAACACCAGCAGCAGTTCGGCCTCGGCGGCCAGCGGCTCGGCCGGCTGCAACGCCGGCGCGTTGTTGAGCAGCAGCTCGCGGATGCGCTCGGCCAGCGGCGTGCCGCCGGGTTCGCGGGTCAGTACGACCTCGTGGCCCTGCGCCTGCAGCCAGTCGCGGATCGCGTTGATCGCGGTGGTCTTGCCGGCGCCCTCGCCGCCTTCCAGGCTGACGAAGCGATGGTGGCGCAGCACGGCCTCGCTCATGGCGTCACCGCCGCGCCGCTGCGCGCGCGCAGGCGCTGCAGGTAGCGCGCCACCGCCGCGGTGTGCTCGGCATAGCTGGCGGAAAACACGTGCGTGCCGCTGCCGTCGCCGACCGCGACGAAGTACAGGCTGTCGCCGGGCGCCGGGTTGGTCGCCGCGCGCAGCGCGTCGCGGCCGGGCATGGCGATCGGGGTCGGGGTCAGGCCGGCGCGGGTGTAGGTGTTGTACGGCGTGTCGGTCTCCAGGTCGCGCTTGCGGATGTTGCCGTCGTAGGCGCTGCCGATGCCGTAGATCACGGTCGGATCGGTCTGCAG
Organism: Xanthomonas sp. CFBP 8443; assembly: GCF_025666195.1. Taxonomy (NCBI): domain Bacteria; kingdom Pseudomonadati; phylum Pseudomonadota; class Gammaproteobacteria; order Lysobacterales; family Lysobacteraceae; genus Xanthomonas; species Xanthomonas sp. CFBP 8443. Next base: position 1,414,528 of record NZ_CP102592.1, on the reverse strand, counting down.
CTTCATGCCCAGCCGCAGGCGGCGCACGAACACGCCGGCGATCTGCGGCCGCTCGGCGGCCAGGCCGGTTTCCTTCTCCACGATCGAGGCCAGGGCCAGCGCCTGTTCCGGCGATTGCAGCGGCAGGTCGGCGGCGCGCGCGGCCCAGGCTTCGGCCAGCGCCTTGTCCATCGCCGCGTGGGCGCGCCGCAGCACGTCCAGGTCGCTGTCCTCGCGCTGGTACAAGTAGGTCTCTGGCAGGAAGCGGCCTTCCGGATGCTGTGCGGGCTGGCCGAGCCTGGTCATCAGTTCGCTGTCGCTGAGCTCGGTGGTGACGTGGCGCAGCGGCGTGGCCGCGTTCAGCGCCGCGCGCAGCTGGCGGATGTTCCAGCCCTCGACGATGGTGAAGCGGTAGTGGATCACCTGGCCCTTGCGCATGCGCAGCAGCAGCTCGCGCGGGGTCAGCGCCGGCTGCAGCGCGTATTCGCCGACCTTGAGCTTGCCGGCGGCATCGAGCTGGCGCGCCAGCAGCTGCCATTGCAGGTCGCTGCCCTGCTCGACCCCGGCCGCGCGCAGCTTGCGCAGCATGCCGTTGAACGAATCGCCGCGGGCCACTTCCACGCTGGGCTGCGCCGCGTGCAGCGGCCGCTCGGAGAAGGCGCGATAGCCCTGCCACCACCATGCGCCGGCCGCGGCGGCCAGCAGCGCAAGCACCAGCAACGTCGCCAGCAGGGTCAGACACCCGCGTTTAGCCCAAGCCACGACCACCTCGAAGCGAATTCAACGGGGTGCAGGATACCGCGCGACCGGCACCGGCCGGTATCGCGCGCGCGCCGCTCACGGTTCCAGCGCGCGCAGCAGGCCGCGCGCCTTGGCCCGGGTCTCGTCGAGCTCGCGTTCGGGCTGCGAGTCGACCACGATGCCGGCACCGGTGCGGAAATGCGCCTGCGCGCCGTCCACTTCGGCGGTGCGGATCAGGATGTTCAGGTCCATGTCGCCGTCGCGGTTGAGCCAGCCGAACGCGCCGGTGTAGGCGCCGCGCGGGGTCCGTTCCAGCTCGGCGATGATCTGCATGCAGCGCACCTTGGGGCAGCCGGTGATGGTGCCGCCGGGGAAGGTGGCGCGGATCACCTCGCCGGGGCTGACGCCGTCGCGCAGCCGGCCGCGCACGTTGCTGACGATGTGGTGCACGTGCGCGTAGCTCTCCACCGTCATCAGCTCGTCGACCTCGACGCTGCCCGGCGCGCAGACCCGGCCCAGGTCGTTGCGCTCCAGGTCGATCAGCATCACGTGCTCGGCGCGTTCCTTGGGATGCCCGACCAGCTCGCGGATGCGCGCGGCCTCGTCGTCGCCGGGCGCGCGCGGGCGGGTGCCGGCGATCGGCCGGGTCTCGACCACCTCGCCGCGCACCGACACCAGCCGTTCCGGCGAGGAACTGACCACCGCGCGACCATGACCGACGAACAGGCCGGCGAACGGCGCCGGATTGGCGCGACGCAGCTGCGCGTACAGCGTGGCCGGGTCCACAGCGGCGGCGAAGCGCGCCGACCAGCGCCGCGACAGGTTGACCTGGAATACGTCGCCGGCGCGCAGGTAATCGAGGATGCGGCGCACGCCGTCGACGAAGCGCTGCGGCGGGTCTTCGTCGATCGCCAGCGGCGGGGTCCAGCTCGGCAGCGGCGCGGCAGCGGGCAAGGCCTGCAGATCGGCGAGCAGCTGGTCCAGCAGTTCCGCATGCGCGGTCTCCGCCAGCGCCACGCACTCGCCGCTGGCATGGTCGCGCAGCAGCGCGGCCGGGCAGCGCAGGGCCAAGGCGACCGGCGCCGGCGCCTGTCCCTGCGGCAACTGCAGCACCGGCTCGACCTGCGCCGCCAGTTCGTAGTCCAGCAGCAGCGCCCAGCCGCCGCGGAACGGCCAGCGCGGTTCGTCGCGCGCGCAGCGTTCGGCGTGCCATTGCGCGTCCAGCGCCGCCAGGAAATCGCCCGCGAGCGGCGCGCCGTGCAGGTCGCGGGTCACACCGTCGCGGTCCAGGCGCAGGCCCTCGTCGCTGGCGATCAGCAGCAGGTCCCAGCGGCCCTGCGCGGTCCCCGACGCGGCCGATTCCAGCAGCAGCGGATAGCGCTGCGGCGCCAGGCGGTGCAGCGCCAGCAGATCTGTGTCGGCCGGCAGGGGAACGGTACGCAGCATCAGAAATCCGGCGGGAGGATGGGAGGTGATGCGACGCCGCCATAGGGGACACAGGCGCAACCACGGACGCGCCCGTTCCCGCGGTACGGGCGCCTTCTCCGCATCAGAAAAAGGCGCGCCAAAAACCAGCTCGCGATTCAAACCAGCAAGTAGGCTCTACGAGTCCCGAGTCCCGAGTCCCGAGTCCCGAGTCCCGACCGGTGCCCGAGTCCCGACTCCCGCAACCTCAAAGCCGCCTGAACACCAATGTCCCGTTGGTCCCGCCGAAGCCGAACCCATTGGACATGGCCACATCGATCTTCTTCTCGCGCGCCACGTTCGGCACGTAGTCCAGGTCGCAGCCTTCGCCCGGCTCTTCCAGGTTGATCGTCGGCGGGATGATGCCGGCGTGGATCGCCATCACCGAGAAGATCGCCTCGGCGCCGCCGGCCGCGCCGAGCAGGTGCCCGGTCATCGACTTGGTCGAGCTGACCATGGTCTTGTAGGCGTGGTCGCCGAGCGCGCGCTTCATCGCCAGGGTCTCGGCCAGGTCGCCCAGCGGCGTGGAGGTGCCGTGCGCGTTGAGGTAATCGATCTGCTCAGGATTGAGCTTGGCGTCCTTCATCGCCGCGACCATGCTGCGCGCGGCGCCTTCGCCATCCTCGCTCGGGGCGGTCATGTGGAATGCATCGGAACTGGCGCCGAAGCCGACCAGCTCGGCGTAGATCCGCGCGCCGCGCGCCTTGGCGTGTTCGTACTCTTCCAGCACCAGCACGCCGGCGCCGTCGCCGAGCACAAAGCCGTCGCGGCCCTTGTCCCACGGCCGCGAGGCGGCGGTGGGATCGTCGTTGCGGGTGGACATCGCCTTCATCGAGCAGAAGCCGCCGACCGAGGTCGGCGAGGAGCCGCGCTCGGCGCCGCCGGCCAGCATCACGTCGGCGTCGCCGTGCTGGATCATGCGCATCGCCGTGCCGATCGAATGATTGGAGGTGGCGCAGGCCGAGACCGCCGAGAAGGTCGGGCCCTTCAGGCCCTTGAGCAGGCTCACCTGTCCCGGCAGCATGTTGATGATGGTGCTGGGCACGTAGAACGGCGAGATCTTGCGCGCGCCGCCCTCGTGGAATTTGATGGTCTGCTCCTCGATGCCGAGCAGGCCGCCGATGCCCGAGCCGAGGATCGCGCCGATGCGTTCGGCGTTGCTGTCGTCGATCACCAGGCCCGAATCGTCCAGCGCCATCAGCGAGGCGCCGACGCCGTAGTGGATGAACGAATCCATCTTCTTGGCGTCCTTGGAGGACATGTACTTGGTCGGATCGAAATCCTTGATCTCGCCGGCGATCTTGGTGGTGAACTGCGACGCATCGATCTGGGTGATCGGGCCGATGCCGGAACGCCCGTTGACGATTCCTTCCCAACTGCTGGCCAGGTCATTGCCCAACGGCGATACCAGGCCCATGCCGGTTATGACGACGCGACGGCTCATTGCGAAATCTCCTCGCCGCGATGCGCGCGGCGTTGACGCTGTAAAAACACAGGGCCGCATGCGCGGCCCCATGGGATTGTCACGCGGACCGGACCCACGCAGGCGCCGATCGCGATCGAGAACGGAGCATCAGCTCTTGACGTGCGCCTTGACGTAGTCGATGGCCTGCTGCACCGAGGTGATCTTCTCGGCTTCTTCGTCCGGAATCTCGCACTCGAACTCTTCTTCCAGCGCCATCACCAGCTCGACGGTGTCCAGCGAGTCGGCACCGAGGTCATCGACGAACGATGCGCTGTTGGTGACTTCTTCTTCCTTGACGCCGAGTTGTTCGACGACGATTTTCTTGACGCGTTCTTCGATGGTGCTCATTGGGATATCGCTCCAGATGGAGTAGTGGTGGTTCGAAACGCCATCGGGCTGCGATGGCCGCGTTGGATAGTGTAGTGGAAACCGCCCGGCCCTTGCATCGCTGCACAAATGCCGGTCGATCAGCCACTTAGGCGCGTTCCCTGCGCCGCAGGCTTACGGCATGTACATTCCGCCGTTCACATGCAGAGTCTCTCCGGTGATGTAGCCGGCCCCGGGACCGACCAGGAACGCCACCGCGTTGGCGATGTCGGCCGGCTGGCCGAGCTGGCCGAGCGCGATCTGGTCCAGCAGCGCGGTGCGTTGCGCCTCGGGCAGGGCCTTGGTCATGTCGGTGTCGATGAAGCCCGGCGCGACCACGTTGACGGTGATGCCGCGCGAGCCGATTTCCTTGGCCATCGACTTGGAGAAGGCGATGATCCCGGCCTTGGCCGCGGCGTAGTTGGCCTGGCCCGGATTGCCGGTCACCCCGACCACCGAGGCGATGTTGACGATGCGGCCCTTGCGCGCCTTCATCATGCCGCGCAGCACCGCCTTGGAGGTGCGGAACACGCTGGTCAGGTTGGTGTCGATGATCGCCTGCCAGTCCTCTTCCTTCATCCGCATCAGCAGGTTGTCGCGGGTGATGCCGGCGTTGTTGACCAGGATCGAGACCGCGCCGAATTCCTTGCCGATCGCCTCGATCAGCGCCTCGACCGCGGCCGGATCGGTGACGTCCAGCGCGCGGCCGTGGCCGCCGTTGGCGGCCATCCGCTCGCCGATCGCCTGCGCGCCGGAGGCGGAGGTCGCGGTACCGACGACGGTGGCGCCCTGCGCGGCCAGCGTGTCGGCGATGGCCGCGCCGATGCCGCGGCTGGCGCCGGTGACGAGGGCGATCTCGCCCTGCAATGGCTTGCTCATCTGCTGTTCCTTGGGGGACGGACGGCGCGCCAGGCGCCGGGGGAAAGAAGGCCGCCGCGGGCATGCCCGCACGCGTGCGGCAGCGGCATCAGGCGGCCCAGGTCTCGAGCGCGGTGGCGAAGTCGGCCGGGGTGGCCAGGGCGCGCCCGTCCAGCGACTTGTCGATGCGCTTGACCAGCCCGGTCAGCACCTTGCCGGGGCCGCATTCGGCCACGCGGGTGGCGCCGCGCGCGGCCAGCGCCTGCACGCAGCCGGTCCAGCGCACCGGCAGGTACAGCTGCTCGACCAGCGCCTGGCGGATCGCATCGACGCCGTCGTGCACCTGGGCGTCGACGTTCTGCACCACCGGCAGCTGCGGCGCGTGCCAGGCCTGGCCGCGCATCGCCTCGGCCAGACGGTTGGCCGCCTCGCGCATCAGCGGCGTATGCGAAGGCACGCTGACCGCCAGCTTCACCGTCTTGCGCACGCCGCGCTCGGCCAGCAGCGCCAGCGCGCGCTCGACCGCCGCGGCGTCGCCGCCGATCACCACCTGGCCGGGGGAGTTGTAGTTGGCCGGGACCACCACCTGGCTGCCGGCGGCCTGCGCGCAGACCTCCTCGACCAGCGCGTCCTCGGCGCCGATCACCGCGGCCATCGCGCCGACCCCGGCCGGGGCCGCGTCCTGCATCAGCTGGCCGCGCAGGCGCACCAGGTGCGCGCCGTCGTGCAGCGACAGCGCACCGGCCGCGACCAGCGCGCTGTACTCGCCCAGGCTGTGTCCGGCCAGCATCGCCGGACGCGCGCCGCCCTGGGCCAGCCACAGCCGCCACAGCGCCACGCTCGCCGCCAGCAGCGCCGGCTGGGTGTATTCGGTGCGGTTGAGCATTTCCTCGGGGCCGCCCTGGGTCAGCGCCCACAGGTCCACGCCGGCGCCGTCGGAGGCCTCGACGAAGCTGTCGCGCAGTTGCGGGTGCAGCTCGGACAGTTCGGCCAGCATGCCCAGCGATTGCGAACCCTGGCCGGGGAAAACGAAGGCTAGTGTGGAATCGGTCACGCGGATCCGCCCTGCAAAAATCGAGCGGCGATGATACGGGCGAAACCGGCCGTACGTCTGTACCCGGGCGTATGTGCGCCCACCGGTCTGTCGCCATGGCCGCGTGCGCGGCAGATCCCGGTCAAGAGGCTGAACAGGGCGAGCGGCGATGCCATGGCGGCGCTGCGGCGTGTCCGGCCAGCGTGCCGCCGTAGCGGCGTCCCCGGTCAGGATCGACGCGCAGGCCCGCTGCCGGGACCCAGTCAATCGCGGTCGGGCGCGCCGAGCGGAAAGAGCGCCCGGTACGGCCGCGCTTCGTCCACTGCGCGGGCGAACGAGGGCCGTGCCAGCAGGCGCTTGCGGTAGGCGAGGACGTTTGCGAACGCGGGGTCGATCGGATGCGTCCAGTCCGCATAGAACAGGAACGGCGCCGCGGCGCAATCGGCCAGGCTGAACCCGTCGCCCGCCGCCCAGGTGCGGCCAGCCATCGCCGTCTCCAGCCAGGCATAGGCCTTTTCGAGCGTGGCGCGGGCATCGGCGACCCCGCGCGGATCGCGCTCGCCTTCGGCCCGCAGGCGATCGAACACGACTCTCTGCTGCGGCGTGGAGATGTAGTTGTCGAAGAAGCGGTCCATGAAACGGACCTCCAGCGCCGCGCGCGGATCGGACGGCAGCAGGCGCACGGGTCCGGGATGGTGCAAGGCCAGATGCTCGACGATGATCGTGGCCTCGGCCACCGTCCGCTCGCCGTCCACCAGCAGCGGGAAGCGGCCGAAGGGCCAGCGTGCGGTCAGTTCGGCCATCGGCTGCGGATCGTCGGCCGACAGCGACCGGTACTCGAACGGCGTGCCGTTCTCGTACAGCGCGACCAGGACCTTCTGGCAGTAGGACGAGAACGGATGGGCGTAGAGCTGCAGTGGCATCGTCGTCACCTCGGACAGGACAGGAGCGCAGGCGCGTTGGCCTGCTCTGTCTACGACGACCGTCGGCAGCGGAAATCGACATCCGCAGAAGCGCTTCGTGCATCGAGAATCGCCGATGCCCTTCCCGGTGACACGCCGCGACATGTTGTCGGCGGCACCCGATTCGCGATGCAGTGACCGGTGCGGACGCTGGCGCCGCCGCGGCAGGCGCAGCTCGCCAGCCACTGACGCGGATGCGCCGCCCTGCCCACTCAGTCGTGTTCACCGCCGACGTGAATGAGGGGCGCTATCGCCGCTGCATTGCGGATCTGGAGCGAGCGGCCGCGCCGCGTGTGCCTGCAGCGCACGGCACGCGGCCCGCAGGCCAGGTGCCGCCGCAACCCGGGGCTCAGTAGCGCAGCAGCGCCGAGCCCCAGGTGAAGCCGCCGCCGAAGGCTTCCAGCAGCAGCAGCTGGCCGCGCTGCACGCGGCCGGAGCGCACCGCCACGTCCAGCGCCATCGGCACCGAGGCGGACGAGGTGTTGCCATGGATGTCCACCGTCACCACCACCTGCTCCATCGACAGCTCCAGCCGCTTGGCGGTGGCTTCGATGATGCGCAGGTTGGCCTGGTGCGGGATCAGCCAGTCCAGGTCGCCCTTGTTCAGGCCGTTGGCGTCGAGGGTCTCGTCGACCACCGCGTCCAGCGCCTTGACCGCGTACTTGAACACCTCGCTGCCCTTCATCTGGATGCCGCCGGCCGACGCATCGCCGGTCCCGTCGCCGAGTCCGGTGGAGATGCCGACCGGATTCCACAGCAGTTCCTTCTTGCTGCCGTCGGCATGCAGATGGGTGCTGAGGATGCCGGTGTCCTCGTCGGCGCGCAGGACCACCGCGCCGGCGCCGTCGCCGAACAGCACGCAGGTGGTGCGCTCGGTCCAGTCGACGATGCGGCTGAGGGTCTCGGTGCCGATCACCAGCACGGTCTTGGCGTCACCGCAGCGGATGAACTTGTCGGCCACGCTGAGCGCGTAGACGAAGCCCGAGCAGGCGGCGTTGACGTCCAGCGCGGCGCAACCGACCGCGCCCAGCCGCGCCTGGATCAGGCAGGCGGTGGACGGGAAGATCAGGTCCGGGGTGGTGGTGCCGACGACGATCATGTCCAGCGCGGCGACATCGATGCCGGCCGCTTCGATCGCCTTCAGCGCGGCTTCGTAGCCCAGGTCGCCGGCCGTCTGGCCCGGCGCGGCGATATGCCGCTCGCGGATGCCGGTACGGGTACGGATCCATTCGTCGCTGGTGTCGACCATGTGCGACAGATCGTCGTTGGTCAACACCTTTTCAGGCAAATAGCTGCCGGTGCCCGCGATCCTGGAATAGATCCGCTTGCTCATGCTGGTTCCTGTTGCCTGTTACGCAGGCCGCCCACGGTGGCGCGGCCTGTGAAGATGGGTGACTCCGTCCGCCGCGGTGCGATGGACGGGCACGGATCAATCTTCTTCGACCTGCGAGGTCTTGGTCACGATCACCTTCTTGCCGCGGTAGTAGCCGTCGGCGGTGATGTGATGGCGCAGGTGGATCTCGCCGCTGGTCGGATCGGTCGACAGCTGCTTGGCGCTGAGGGCGTCGTGCGAACGGCGCTGGCCGCGGCGGGACGGGGTGACACGGGATTTCTGCACAGCCATGGGATTGCTCCAAACTCGGTTCGTTTACATCTGTCGTCATTACGTCGCGCAGGACGCGCGCGTCCGGCAACAACCTCAGGCAGCGGGCCGGCGGGCCGACCGCTACTGTTTCTTCAGCGCCGCCAACGCCGCGAACGGGTTGGCCTTGCTCACCTCTTCCTCGGTCGCCGGCCAGTCCTGTTCGACCGCCTCGCTTCCGGGCGCCACCGGCACCAACGGGACCGCCAGCACCAACTCGTCCTCGACCAGATCGGCGGGCCGCAGCATGCCGTCGTCCGGCACCAGCAAGGCCTCGTAATCCGGCGGCAGCGCGGCCTCCTCGGCCTCGCTGCGGATCAGTCCCAGCCGCTGCACGCTCGACACCGGCAGCAGGAAGCGCTGCAGGCTGCGCTGACAGATCAGCGGCAGCGCGGTTTCGAGCGTCAGTTCGACGTAGGACACTTGCAGTACAGCGTCGCGGCCGAATTCCAGCGTGTAGCGGCATTCGCCTTCGGTATCGGCCAGGCTGCCTTGCAGACGGGTCATCGCCGAGAGCGGCAGGCGGTCTTCGAAGACCCTGCGCGCTGCGACCATCCGCCAGGCATCCAACAGTTCGGGCACGTTCGCGGACATAAGCCGCAGAATGTTAAGGACTGGCGGGGGCGCTGTCAAACCTGTCGCTGCTGGCCTGCCACGCTCGTCATTCTGACCGCCCGGCGGCCCGCTTGCCCGGCTGGGCATGCCGCCGCAGACTGCCGGCCCCGGCACCCCGCCGCCCTGCCCGACCGCCGATGCCGCGCCTGATCCTGGCCTCCACCTCCGTCTATCGCCGCGAGCTGCTGCAGCGCCTGCGCCTGCCCTTCGACAGCGTCCGCCCGCAGGTCGAGGAAACCCCGCTGCCCGGCGAAGCGCCGCTGGCGCTGGCGCAGCGCCTGGCCCTGGCCAAGGCCGCGGCGGTCGCGGCCGGCGCGCCGGAGGCCTGGGTAATCGGCTCGGATCAGGTCGCCGAACTCGACGGCCAGCCGCTGGGCAAGCCCGGCCATGCCGCCGCCGCGCACGCGCAGTTGGCGGCGATGTCCGGGCGCAGCGTGCGCTTCCACACCGCGGTGTGCCTGCTGCGCGGCGAGCGCGCACTGCGCGCCTGCGACCTGACCGAGGTGTGCTTCCGCGACCTGCAGGCCGAGGAGATCGCCCGCTACGTCGCCGCCGAGCAGCCGCTGGACTGCGCCGGCAGCTTCAAGTGCGAAGGCCTGGGCATCAGCCTGTTCAGCGCGATCCACAGCCAGGACCCGACCGCGCTGGTCGGGCTGCCGCTGATCGCGCTGGCCGGGCTGCTGCGCGAAGCCGGCTACGTGCTGCCCTGAGCCGGTCAGCGCCGGTCAGCGCCGGCCGACCCGGCACCACTGGTACGGGAAGCGCGCCTGCCCGACCCACGACGCGTACACCGCGCAGGTCCCCGGCTGCAGCGCCAGGCCGTAGCGCGCCAACTGCTGGTCGGCCAGCGCCAGCGCCTGGCGGTCGCCGGCGGCGATGTCGATGGCCCGTTCCGGCAGCATGGCCCACCGGCAGCGACCAGCGCGCTCGACCAGCGCCGCGCGTACCGGCTTGCGCGCCAGCCGCCGCATCAGCCGGCAGTCCGGCCCCTGGTCCAGGCCCAGGCGCGCGGCCAGCGCATTGAGCCGCAGCAAGCGTTCGGCATTGCGGTCCACCGTCGCCGGCAGCAGCGCATAGGCCTGGCCGCGTTCGGCCAGCAATGCCTGCACGCGCTCGGCATAGGCCGGCGACTCGGGGAAATTGGACGCCACCGACGCATACGCCGCCTGCGCCGGCAGGAACGGGATGCGCCATGACTGCGGTGCGTCGCCGACCAGCAGCACCAGGCTGCGCGCCGGCTGCGGCAGGGGCGGCGCCTGCACCCGGAACGCGGCGCGCGCCCAGCGCTCGTGGCCCCAGTCGCCGCAGCCCTGCAGCGCGACCAGCGCGCAGGCGATCAGCGTCCAGCGCGCCGCCGGCGCCGCGATGCGTGACGGCAGCACCCGCCGCAGCCCGACCCACAGCACCAGCGGCGCCAGCAACTCCGGCACCACCAGGTAGCGCTGGATGCTGAACACCGACTGCCAGGCCAGGAACGCGACCACGACGAACACCAGCAGCGCGCGCCACGCCGGCGCGACCACGTCGCTGGCGGCCGCGCCATCGACCACGGCCCGACGCGGCCGGCGCAGCGCGAACAGCAGCAGCGCGGCCAGGCCGAGCAGGTACAGCAGCGGCCACACGATCTGCCGCAGGGCGACTTCGCTGACCCGGTTCGGCTCGGCCGAGAACAGCAGCGGCCAGCTCAGCCACTGCAGCCAGCCCTTCGGCAGCCAGCGTGTATCGCTGAGCGCGACCGGCTGCGCCAGCGGCGCCAGGAAATGGCTGTTGAATTGCGGGAACAGCGGATTGCCGAAGGTCTTCCACACGCTCAGCAGCCATGGCCCGGCCAGCACCGCGAAGCTGGCCATGGCGACCACGGTCAGCACCGCGGCCCCGCCCAGGCGCTGCCGCGCGCGACCGCCAGCGACCAGCGCTGCAATCCCCAACGCCAGCGCGAACAGCGCATTGGTCAGCTTGCAGGCCAGCGCCAGGCCCAGCAGCGCACCGGCCAGCGCCCACCACGCGATCGCCACGCCCTGTCCGGCCGCCTGCTGCCGGCGCTGCGCGTGCAGTGCCGCCAGCAGTGCGCCCAGCACCGGCAGCGCACTGGTGTTGTCGGCCATGGTGCCAGCGAATTCGGACAGGAAGGCGGCGCTGCACATGCCGGCCAGGGCCAGCCACGGCGCCAGCCGCGCGCGGTCCAGGCGCGGATCCAGCACCTGCCAGACGATGCCGGCCAGCAGCAGGAACGCCAGCGCGTGCAGCGCGCCCATCGCGAACCCGGCCAGCGGTGCGGGCAGGCCGGTCAGCAACGCGTAGTGCAGCACGTCCAGCAGCGGATTGAAGTAGCTCTGCAGCTGCGCCGGCGCCAGGTCCACGCCGAGGCGGCCGTGCAGCGCGGCATAGCCGTTGTACAGATGGTAGTTGCGCAGGTCCCAGTTGGCGTCCTGGCCCAGCAGCAGCGACAGCAGGCCGCCGAGCAGCGCGACCGCGATGCCGGCGGCGATCACGTTGCCACGGCGGTGGAAGGCGAAGCGGCGATCCAGCGCGCGCAGCAGGCGCTGGCGGCGGTTCGGGCGCCGCGGCGTGGCGATGGCCGCGCTCATGCGTTGTCGGCAAGCGGCGCCGCGGCGTGCGCCGACGGCAACGGCAACGCCGGGATCGCCAGATAGGCCAGGCGCTTAGCCTCGACCCGGCCGCGCGTGACCGTGTCCAGGATCAGCCCGCAGGCCAGCAGCAGGACGCCGAGCAGCACCAGCGCCGAGCACAGGATCGCGGTCGGGAAGCGCGGCACCAGGCCGGTGTGCAGGTAGGTGAGCACCAGCGGCACCGCAAGGCCCAGCGCCAGCAGCACGCAGGCGCCGAAGCCCAGCGAGAAGAACAGCAACGGCCGTTCGGCCTTGAACAGGCGCAGGATGGTCAGCAGGATGCGGGTGCCGTCGTGCCAGGTGCGCAACTTGCTTTGCGAACCCTGCGGCCGCGCGCCGTAGGCGGTGTCCACCTCCGCCACCGGCATGCGCAACTGCAGCGCATGCACCGCCAGTTCGGTCTCGGTCTCGAAGCCGGCCGCATGCGCGGGAAACGACTTCACGTAGCGGCGCGAGAACACCCGGTAGCCGGACAGCATGTCGTCGAAGCTGCGCCCGAACAGGAAGCCCACGCAGCGGGTCAACAGCACGTTGCCGAAGCGGTGTCCGGCGCGATAGGCGGCGGCCTCGTCGCTGCGCCGCGCGCCGACCACCATGTCCAGCCCGTCGCGCAGCAGGCGCGCGATCAGCGCCGGCGCCATCGCCGCGTCGTAGGTCGCATCGCCGTCGACCAGCACGTACACGTCGGCCTCGACGTCGGCGAACAGGCGCCGCACCACATTGCCCTTGCCCTGCAGCGCGACCTGCCGCACCTGCGCCCCGGCCGCGCGGGCGCGCTCGATGGTGGCGTCGCTGGAGTTGTTGTCGAACACGTGGATGCTCGCCGCCGGCAACTGGGCGGCGAAGTCGGCGACCACCCGGCCGATCGTGGCCGCTTCGTTGTGGCAGGGAACCAGCACCGCGATCCGCGGCGGGGCCGCGTCGTGGGCGGAGGAAGAACTGGGCATGGGCGGCGTGCGGTCCTGCGCGGCGGGCATGGAAAGGCGCGCCATGCTATCTCAGCGGCGGCGCAGTTCGATCGGCTGCTCCCACCAATCCTCGACGCTGCCATCGCGGCCGTGCAGGCGCAGGCCGAGCCAATGCGTGCCCGGCGCCAGGCCGCTGGCATCGAGTTCGGCGCGGAAGCCGACCTGCGGATGGCCCGGATCGGTGGAGATCTTCCAGAACGCGGTGACGTCGTAGGCCTCGCCATACCGCGCCTGCGCGGCGACCTTGCCGTCGAGCAGCACCTCGACGCGGGCGATGCCCACGCCGTCCTTGAACGCCCAGCCGGAGACTTCGAAGTGGCGCGCCACCTTGTCGCCCACGACTGGCGCGTTGAACCAGGCCATCGCCGGCGTGGTGCACGGCCCCGGCAGGCGCTGCGCCGGCAGCGCGAACAGCAGGAAGCGCTGGCTGCCGTGATCGCTGGACACCACCTTCGGCGGCGGCAGCGGGCCGACCAGCGCGCAGACCGCGTGATAGCGCTGCAGCAGCAGCCGGTATTTCATGTCGCTGGGCGACAGCACCAGCAGCCGCGGCCCATCGCGCCGGCCGTCGCTGAGCAGCCCCCACTGGCGCAGCTGCGCGCTGCGCCCGTGCTTGTCGTTCAACGGATGCGGCAGTACCTGGATGTCGGCATCGCCCAGTTCGAAACCGAGTTCGGCGCCGACCTTGAAATTGTCGGCCAGCACCTGCGTGCCGGGCGGCATCGCCGCCAGTTCGCGGCGCACCGCCGAGGCCAGCGGTTGCCAGCCGGCGAAGTTGCGCGGGTAGTACTTGTCGCCGGCGGCATGTTCGCGCACCGACGGCACCGACACGGCGAGGTAGTAGCCGAACGCGCCGACCAGGCCGATCCCGGTCAGCAGCCAGGTCGCGCGGCGCAACCGCTTCGGCCAACCGCTGAGGATCACCGGCGCGGCGATCAGCAGCGCCAGGTAGCCCGGCAGCGGCCAATGGAAACTGATGCGCTCGGCGTCGGTGAAGAAACCGAACAGGAAGATGCCCAGCGTGGACACCCCGCCGAGTAGGCCGAAGTAGCGCCACTGCACGCGCGCCCCGCCACTGCCGCCGCCGCGCGTGGCCACCAGCGCCACCTTCCACATCGCCACCGCCAGCAGCGGCGTGACCAGCAGCCCCTGGATCAGCACGAAGGCGATGCCGACGGGCTGGAAGCTCCACGGATGCCGATCGATCAGCTGGAACTTGACCCCGGCTTCGCCGTTGTCGGCATTCCAGGCCAGCAACGGCAGCCAGGCAACGATGCCCATCGCCAGCGCCACCCACACCTGCGGATCGCGCAGCATGCGCCGGCCCTGCGGGATCATCAGCAGCGCGATCGCGCCCACCCCGATCACCCCGGCGAAGCGGTAGTGGCTCAGCGCGCCCAGGGTCAGGCCCAGCGCCAGTTCCACCGCGCTCATCGCATCGATCTGGCGCAGCAGCCGTGCGCTGGCGTCCATGCACAGGATCGTCGCCAGCGCCATCGGCACGTCCGGCAGGGCGAGGATGCCGAGCGTGCCCGACAGCGGCATCAGCAAGGTCAGGCTGCCGGCGCGCCAACCGGCCACCGCGCCGAACCAGCGCGTGGCGATCCGCGCGATCAGCCACGGCATCAACGCCGACAACAGCAGGAACGGCGCGCGCAGCGCCAGCAGGTGGTCGCCACCGAGCGCGACGCCCAGCCGCGCCAGCCAGGCGGTCAGCCCGGGCAGGTCCGAATAGGCGGCGGCCAGGTGCTGGCCTTCCTGCCAATAGAACGCCTCGTCGACGAACAACGGCAGGCGCGCGGCCGCCAGCAGCTTGGCCGCGGTGACCAGCGTCCACAGCACCATGAAGGTGCTGCGTGCACGTTGTTCGCCTTGCATTGCCTTTAGACTCCCCTAAACCCGTTGCGAGAATGCGATGCCTACTCCGCCCCGCTTGCCGGAAATGCTAACCGATACGCTGCGCGAGGCGCTCGCGCAGGCCCAGCAGCAGGTCAACGCGCTGGTCCTGGGCAAGCCGCAACAGGTGCGCATGGCCTTTGTCGCGCTGCTGTCCGGGGGACATCTGCTGATCGAGGACCTGCCCGGGCTGGGCAAGACCACGCTGGCGCACGCGCTGGCCGCGAGCCTGGGCCTGAGCTTCCAACGCGTGCAGTTCACTTCCGACCTGCTGCCGGCCGACGTGCTCGGCGTGTCGGTGTACGACGCGCAGTCGCGCCAGTTCCAGTTCCATCCCGGCCCGGTGTTCGCCCACGTGCTGCTGGCCGACGAGATCAACCGCGCGCCACCGCGCACGCAGAGCGCGCTGCTGGAAGCGATGGCCGAACAGCAGGTGACGCTGGACGGCACCACCCACCCGCTGCCGGCGCCGTTCTTCGTCATCGCCACGCAGAACCCGGTGGACCTGTCGGGCACCTTCCCGCTGCCCGATTCGCAGCTGGACCGGTTCCTGCTGCGGCTGGCGCTGGGCTATCCCAGCGCCGAATCCGAACGCGCGCTGCTCAGCGGCAGCGACCGCCGCGACCTGATCGCCCAGGCGCAGCCGCAACTCAGCGACGCCGACATGGCCACGCTGCGGCACAGCGTGGAGCAGATCCACGCCAGCGACGCGCTGGTCGGCTACGTGCAGGCGCTGCTGGCGCGCAGCCGCCAGCACCCAGGCGTACGCGTGGGCCTGTCGCCGCGCGCCGGCATCGCGCTGCTGCGCGCGGCCAAGGCGCACGCGCTGCTGCTGGGCCGCGCGCATGCGCTGCCCGAGGACGTGCAGGCGCTGTTCGTGGCGGTGGCCGAGCACCGGCTGGTGGCCGAACAGGAATCGGCCTCCGGACAAGCGCTGGCCAAGGCGATCCTGCACAGCGTGGCGGTGGACTGAGGCCGATGCGGGCACGGCTGCGCGAGTGGCGGCAGGCGCTGGCACGGCTGGCGCGGCCGCGCGATCCCGAGACGCTGCCGGTGCGCCTGGACCGGCGCCGGATCTACATCCTGCCCACCCCATTCGGCGGCTTCCTGGCGCTGTTGCTCGGCGCGATGCTGCTCGGCGCGCTGAACTACAACAACAACCCCGCCCTGCTGCTGGCGATGCTGCTGGGCGCGGCCGCCATCGCCAGCGCGATCATGGCCCACCTGCAGTTGTCGGGGCTGCGCCTGGACGCGCTGTCGGCCGAGCCGGTGGCGGCCGGCACGCCGCTGCGGTTGCGCCTGGCGCTGGCCGCCGACGACGCTCGCCAGCGGCGCGGCCTGCGCGTGGCGCATGCCGGCCGCCACACCTACCTGGACCTGCACGGCGACGGCGGCAGCGAAGCCGACCTGGACCTGCCCACCGAACGCCGCGGCTGGCTCGACCTGCAGCGCATCCGCATTTCCACCACCCAGCCGCTGGGCCTGCTGCGCGCCTGGGCCTGGTTCTGGCCGGACACGCCGCTGCTGGTCTACCCGCAACCGGAAAGCGACGGGCCGCCGCTGCCCTGCGGCGACGGCACCCCGACCCAGACCCGCTTGCACGCGCTGGGCGAGGAACTGCACCAGTTGCGCCCGTACCGCGCCGGCGATGCGCCGCGCGCGATTTCCTGGAAGCACTCGGCGCGCCGCGACACCCTGCTGGTCCGCGAATACGAACGCCCGATCGGCGTGGACGTGGTGCTGGACTGGCGCACGCTGCCGGCGCTGCCCTACGAACGCCGCATCGCGCGACTGGCGCGTTGGGTCAACGAGGCCGAGCGCGACGGCCGCCGCTATCGCCTGCTGCTGCCGGGGCAGCCGCCGCTGGGCCCGGGCCGCGGGCCGCAGCACCGGCACCTGTGCCTGCGCGAACTGGCGTTGCTGCCGCATGGCTGAATCGCGCTCGCCCGCGCTGAGCGACAGCAGCCGGCACTGGGCGCTCGCGGCCGGCCTGCTGTCGCTGCTGCCGCTGCTGCTGCAGTTGCCCGACGCGCTGGCGCTGCTGTTCGCCGTGGCCGCGCTGCTGATCGGCGCCAGCTCGGCGTGGCGGCCGCTGCCGGCGGCGCTGCGCCTGCTGCTGGTGGCGGCGATGCTGGCGGCGATCTACTGGCAGGTCGGCATGCGCTTCGGCCGCGATACCGGCTGCGCGATGCTCGCGGCGATGCTGGCGATCAAGCCGTCGGAGCTGAAGACGCTGCGCGACGCGCGCAGCCTGCTCGGCTTCGCCCTGTTCGCGCCGTTCGCCGCGTTCCTGCTGGACCAGGGCCCGGCGACGATGCTGCTGGCGCTGGCCGCGGTGATCGCCGCGCTGCTGTGCATGCAGCGCCTGGCCGACCAGGAGGGCCACAGCGGCAGCCATCCGCTGCGCGGCCAGCTGCGCGGCGTCGGCCGCTTGCTGGCGCTCGGCCTGCCGCTGGCGCTGGCCGCGTTCTGGCTGTTCCCGCGGCTGGGCTCGCCGCTGTGGGGCGTGCCGGAACGCGCGCTGGCGCGGCCCGGCCTGTCGGACACGATGAGCCCGGGGCAGTGGCTGGACCTGATGGCCGACGACACCCCGGCGCTGCGCGTGCAGTTCTTCGGCCGCGTGCCGCCGCCGGCGCAGCGCTACTGGCGTGGGCCGGTGCTGTGGGATTTCGATGGCGGCACCTGGCGCGCGGCGCGCGGCAACGCGTTCCTGCCGGCGCCGGCGGTGCAGCCCGGCACCGCCGTCTGGGACTACGAGATCGAGGTCGAGCCGACCGACCGCCGCCAGCTGGTCGCACTGGACCTGCCGTTGCAGGCGCCGCAAGGCACCGCCGCCTCCGCCGATTACGTGCTCATCAGCGAGCGCCCGCTCAGCGCGCTGAGCCGCTGGCGCCTGCGCTCGGCGCCGCCGCTGCGCTTCGAGGCCGCACTGGCGCCGGCCCAGCGCCAGCGCGCGCTGGCGCTGCCGCCGGGCTACAACCCGCGCACCCTGGCCCTGGCCCGGCAATGGCGGCAACAGGCCGGCGCCGACGACGCGGCGATCGTGGCGCGCGGGCTGCAGTGGATCCGCCGCGACTTCGCCTATACCCTGGAGACGCCGCTGTCCGGCCGCGACGGCGTGGACGAATTCCTGTTCCAGCAGAAGGCCGGCTTCTGCCAGCACTTCAGCTCCGCCTTCGTGGTGCTGATGCGCGGCGCCGGCATCCCCGCACGGGTGGTCACCGGCTATGCCGGCGGCACCCGCAATCCGTTCGGCGACTACTGGGTGGTGCGGCGCATGGACGCCCACGCCTGGGCCGAGGTATGGCTGCCGCAGCGCGGCTGGGTGCGCGTGGACCCGACCGCCGCTGTCGCCCCGGAGCGCATCTACGACACCCTGGAGGACCGCCTCGGCAGCGGCGCCGGCGCGCAGGGCGGCGGCGCCGACTGGCAGCTGCGCGACGTCGGCGACTGGCTGCGCCGCGGCTGGAACGACCTGGTGCTGTCCTTCGACGCCAACCGCCAGCAGCGGCTGCTGAGCAACTTCGGCATCGCCAAGCTGGAGCCGGCGCAGCTGGTCGCGCTGTTCGCCGGCTTCGCCGCGCTGCTGCTGGGCTGGATGGCCTGGTTGCTGGCCCGCGGCGAACGCGAGCGCGACCCGCTGCTGCGCGCCTGGCGGCGGCTGGGCCGGCGCTACGCGCGGCTCGGCCTGGGCCGCGAGACGCACGAACCGGCGCTGCTGTGGGCGGCGCGTGTACACCAAGTGATGGAGGCAAACGCGTTGCTTTCGCTCAGCCAACGTTTCGCTGATTCGCGCTACGCTGGCGCTGATTCGGACAGGGCTTCATTGTTGCGCGACCTGCGCAGGCACCGTCCGCATACCGGAGCATCTCGATGAAGATCCGACTGCTGTTCCCCGTCATGGCCGTTCTCGCCCTGGGCGCCTGCGCGACCGCGCCCAAGCCGCTGCAAGGCCAGTTCGCCACCGTCACCCCGCGCGATTCGGTCACCGGCCAGCAGGTCGGCGCCGCGGTGCGCTGGGGCGGCAAGATCATCCAGACCAAGCCCGGCCAGGGCGCCACCTGCTTCCAGATGCTGGGACGGCCGTTGAGTGCCAGCGGCCGCCCGGACAGCGACTCGGCCGACGCCAGCGACGGCCGCTTCGTCGCCTGCCGCTCCGGCTTCTACGACCCGGCGGTGTTCGAGCCCGGCCGCGAGGTGACCTTCATCGGTCACGTCTCCGGCTACGAGAGCACCCGCATCGGCGAGTACGACTACCGCCTGCCGAAGATCGACGCCGACGTGGTCTACCTGTGGCCGGTGGTGCGCCAGGTCGAGGTGGTGCCCGCCTACCCGTACGGCCCGTGGGGTCCGTGGGATCCGTGGGGCCCGCGCTGGGGCTGGGGCGGCCGCGGCTGGTGGTAAGCCCGCTGCCGGCACGCGTTGTGCCATGATGGAGAAGAAAACGCCGCTGAAAAGCGGCGTTTTTCGTTTGGCCGGTGGCGCCGCGGCGAATCGCCCGCGACGGCGACTTAGGCACCGCGATCAGGGCGTGCCGAAACGGCCCAGCGGCGCCCCGGCCAGCAGGTGCAGGTGCAGGTGGAACACGGTCTGCCCGGCATGCTCGCGGCAGTTCATCACCACCCGGTAGCCGTCCTGCGCCAGGCCCTGTTCGCGCGCATAGGCGGCCGCGGCCAGCACCAGCCTGCCGACCAGCATGGCCTGCTCCGGCGCCAGGTCGTCGAGGGTGGGAATCTCCACCTGCTTGGGAATGAACAGCACGTGCACCGGCGCCTGCGGCGCGATGTCCTTGAAGCCGAGCACGGCATCGTCCTCGTAGACGATGCTGGCGGGAATTTCGCGACGGATGATCTTGCCGAAGATGGTATCCATGGGCCGATGCGGATAATGGAAAGGGGCAGCCGTTATAGCCGAATTCGGCAGCGCGCAGGCGCTGCCCGCGCAGCGCAGGCCGTCATTCGCCTGCGCCGCCCTGCGGCACCTCGTTGCGGCTGCCGAACGCATGCGACAGCGTGCCGCGGTCCACGTACTCCAGCTCCCCGCCCAGCGGCAGGCCCTGCGCCAGCCGGCTCGGGCGCACCCCGTGTCGGCGCGCCAGCTGCGCCAGGTAGTGCGCGGTGGCCTCGCCCTCGACGGTGGAATTGGTGGCGATGATCAGTTCGGCGATCTCGCCCTGCGCCAGGCGCGCGCCGAGACTGTCCAGGCCGAGCTCGCGCGGGCCGACGCCGTCCAGCGGCGACAGCCGGCCCTGCAGGATGAAGTACAGCCCGCGGTAGCCGGTGGCGTGCTCGATCGCCAGGCGGTCGGCCGGCGACTCCACCGCGCACAGCTGCTGGCGATCGCGGCTGGGGCTGGCGCAGATCGCACAGATCTCGGCCTCGGTGAAATCGCGGCAATGCGCGCAATGGCCGACCTTCTCCACCGCTTCGGCCAGCACGTGCGCCAACCGCTGCCCGCCCTCGCGCTCGCGTTCGAGCACGTGGTAGGCCATGCGCTGCGCCGACTTCTGGCCCACGCCCGGCAGGATCCTGAAAGCCTCGATCAGTTGGTCGAGCAGCGGCGAACTCATGCGTCCTGCGCGGTCTCGGGTTGCGCGCCGTCCAGGCCGTCGCGCAGCGTGCGCAACCGGTGCAGCGCCTGCGCGACCGCAGCGTCCATCTCTTCGCGCGACACCATCCCGAACCCGGGCATATAGCTCACGATGTGCTCCACTTCCTCGTGGTGCGCGCCCGGACGCTCCAGCAATGCCAGCGCCAGCGCGTCGAACGCCTCGCCGTAGCCGGTGCCGCGCCCGTAGCGCAGGTCGCTGAGCGGATGATCGCCTGGCTTGCCGTTGGGCATGTCAGAACGGCAGCTTCATGCCCGGCGGCAACTGCATGCCGGCGGTGGCCGACCCCATGCGCTGCTTGGACTCGGCATCGATCTTGTTGGAGGCGTCGTTGAAGGCGGCGGCGATCAGATCCTCGGCCATCTCCTGGTCGGAGAGGATGCTCGGATCGATCCGCACCTTGCGGCATTCCTTGGCGCCGGTCAGGGTCACGCTGACCATGCCGCCGCCGGCCGTGCCGGTGACTTCCAGCTGGGCCAGTTCTTCCTGCGCGCGCTGCAGGTTTTCCTGCATCTTCTGCGCCTGTTGCATCAATTGGGCGATGTTGCCACGCATGCGTTCTACTCTTCGTATGGGCGGATGGAATCGGGAACGACCCGCGCGCCTTGCTGCTGGATCAGCGCTTGCACCGCCGGGTCGCGCATGAACGCGGTCTCGGCCGCATTCTGGCGCTCGCCGCGTTGCCGGTGCGAGCGCTCGTGCAGGGTCTCGGCATCGACTTCGATGCCGCTTTCGATCACGATCTTCGGCCTGCTGCCCAGCGCATCGGCCAGCGCCGTGGCCAGTTCGCCGAGCGACCGTTCGGACTGCAGGTATTCGAAGCCCGCCGACAGCGACAGCCGCAGCACGCCCTCGGCATGGCTGACGAAGGCCGCGTTGGCCGCCAGCTGCCGCGACGGCCCGGTCAGGCCGCAATCGGCGACCAGCTCCAGCCAGTCCTCGGCCGCGTGCAGCACGCGCGGCGTCGCGCTTGCAGACGGCGGCGAGCGTGTGGCCGAGGCCAGCGGCGGCACCATCGCCATTTCCGGCTCGGCCACAGGCACAGGCGTCGGCGGCGCGGTGTTGGTCGCTGCCGGCGCGGCCGGCGCAGGTGCCGGTGCCGCGGTATCCCACGGCGGGTCCAGCACTGCGGCCGTCGCGAGCGGCGCAGGCGCAGGCGTCGGCCTGGCAGCGGCGGGTGTCGGCGCGGGCGCCATCATCGGTGCAGCGGGCGCCGCGACGGCCGGCGCAGCGACGCTTGCCGAAGCGGCGGCCGGTGCCGCGGCCACCGGCGCCGCAGGCGTACGGCCTTCCGTCGCCGTACCCGACCCGGATGCGGCCGGCAACGGCGCCGCGCCGGCCGGGCGGAACGCCAGCATGCGCAGCACCGCCATTTCGAATCCGGCGCGCGGGCTCGGCGCCAGGTACAGGTCGCGGCGCCCGTTCAGCGCCATCTGGTACCACAGCTGCACGATTTCCGGACGCAGCCGCTCGGCGAACGGCGCCGGATCGAGACCGTCCAGACCCGCCACCGCCGCGGCCGGCACCAGCTGCCGCACCTGGATCCGGTGCAGCGCCTCGGCCAGCGCCTCCAGCACCCCGCCCCAGTCCGGCGAGAATTCGGCCAGCGCAGCGACCACCTGCAGCAGCCCCTGCCCGTCGCCATCGGCCAGTGCCTCGAGCATCGCCCCGACCTGAGTGCGGTCGACCGTGCCCAGCATCGCCCGTACCACGTCGTCGCGCAGCGCGCCGCCGGCGTAGGCGATGGCCTGGTCGAGCAGCGACAGGCCGTCGCGCAGGCTGCCGTCGGCGGCCTTGGCCAGCTGCACGATCGCCGAGGCATCGACCTCGATCTGCTCGGCGGCCAGGATCCTGGTCATCTGCCCCTGGATCTGCTCCTCGTCCAGGCGCTTGAGGTTGAACTGCAGGCAGCGCGACAGCACCGTCACCGGCAGCTTCTGCGGGTCGGTGGTGGCGAGCAGGAACTTGACGTGCTCCGGCGGCTCCTCCAGCGTCTTCAGCAGCGCGTTGAACGCCGCCTTGGACAGCATGTGCACCTCGTCGATCAGGTACACCTTGAACTTGCCGCGCGAGGGCATGTACTGCGCGTTCTCGATCACCTCGCGCACGTCGTCCACGCCGGTATTGGACGCGGCGTCGATCTCCAGCAGGTCGATATAGCGGCCGGCATCGATGTCCAGGCACGCCGGGCACTGCCCGCACGGATCGGCGCTGGTGCCCTGCTCGCAGTTCAGCGACTTGGCGAAGATCCGCGCGATGGTGGTCTTGCCGACGCCGCGGGTGCCGGTGAACAGGAACGCGTGGTGCACGCGCCCGCTGTCCAGCGCATTGGTGAGCGCGCGGACCACGTGCTCCTGCCCCACCAGCTCGGCAAAACGCTTGGGGCGCCACTTGCGGGCGAGAACGAGATAGGACATCAGGCAACCGTCTTCATCTGAACCGCCATTGTGCCACGCCGCGCCAGTTCGATCGTTCAGCGGCGGCGCCCGGACCGGACCGTCGCCGCGAAGTCCGGACGACGACCGGCCGGCAGTCTCCCGCAATCGGGCCTGCGCCGCAGCACGCCCCCGCCTCCGCAAAGCGCCGTCCTTGTGAACGGCGCCCGCGACGGCTAGAATCCCGCCCCTGCCGTCGGCTAGTCGCGCCGGCAGGCCCGGAGAGGTGTCCGAGTGGTTGAAGGAGCACGCCTGGAAAGTGTGTAAGCGTCTAAACCGCGCTTCGGGGGTTCGAATCCCCCTCTCTCCGCCAGATTCGAATTGCGCTTCCCTCGCAGAATTGCTTCGCCGCTGGCGAAAGCGTTCAAAGGGAAAGACCGCGCCATTGGCGCGGTTTCGTCTCTATGGTGGCCCCGTCGGCCCCTCGCGACGCTAGGTCGAAAACTCCGCCAGGGCCGGAAGGCAGCAACGGTATCGATCGACGCGGGCGCCGAGGTCAGCCGGCGGGGTCGCCACCCTTTCCTGAAAACACATCCGCCAGGTAAATGCGGTCACTTCGACCGGATGGGTTCTGGCAAGCTGCGGCTGTGTCCCGCGCAGTGCCGCAAGCGTCGATCCTGGCCAGTCATTGGCACCGGCCGTGGCGACGGCGCAACCATCACCGCAACGGCAACATTCCCACAGCGCGTATCGATCGACGCGGGCGCCGAGGTCAGCCGGCGGGGTCGCCACCCTTTTCTGAAAACACATCCGCCAGGTAAAATGCGGTCACTTCGACCGGATGGTGCTGGCAAGCTGCGGCTGTGTCCCGCGCCATGCCGCAAGCGTCGATCCTGGCCAGTCATTGGCACCGGCCGTGGCGACGGCGCAACCATCACCGCAACGGCAACATTCCCACGGCGCGTATCGATCGACGCGGGCGCCGAGGTCAGCCGGCGGGGTCGCCACCTTTTCCTGAAAACACATCCGCCAGGTAAATGCGGTCACTTCGACCGGATGGGTTCTGGCAAGCTGCGGCTGTGTCCCGCGCAGTGCCGCAAGCGTCGATCCTGGCCAGTCGTTGGCACCGGCCGTGGCGACGGCGCAACCATCCCCGCAACGGCAGCATCCCACGGCGCGTATCGATCGACGCGGGCGCCGAGGTCAGCTGGCGGGGTCGCCACCCTAATCTTCGCAAAGCGCCGCATCGGCCGAGCCATGCACCCATGGCGCGGACGAGTCTTGGCCGGTCGTCACGTCACGTCATTGACGACACAAATCGTGCGCCCCTGTAGACGGCCCCTGTATCCGGGGCCGGCCCTACGCCTCCGGATGCAACCAGCCGGCGTCGCCCTCGCGGTAGCGCTCGTGCTTCCAGATCGGCACCCTCGCCTTGACCTCGTCGATGACGTAGCGGCACGCGTCGAACGCCGCGCCGCGGTGCGCGGCGACCACGCCGACCCACACCGCCAGGTCGCCGATCGCCAGATCGCCGACGCGGTGCACGCAGCGCAGGTCGAGGATGTCGAAGCGGGCCAGCGCTTCGTCGGTGATGCGCCAGCCTTCGGCCTCGGCCAGCGCCGCGTAGGCTTCGTAGCGCAGGCCGTCGACCGCGCGGCCGTCGTTGTGGTCGCGCACCCAGCCCTCGAAACTGGCATAGGCGCCGGCCTGCGCGTGCGCCAGCGGCGCGCGCAACGCGGCGATGTCCAGGGCGCTGTCGGCAAGATGGAACCGCTGCGGC
The DNA here is from genome assembly GCF_025666195.1 of Xanthomonas sp. CFBP 8443. Lineage (NCBI taxonomy): Bacteria > Pseudomonadati > Pseudomonadota > Gammaproteobacteria > Lysobacterales > Lysobacteraceae > Xanthomonas > Xanthomonas sp. CFBP 8443. The sequence continues at coordinate 1,390,146 of NZ_CP102592.1, read as the reverse complement.
GTGGACATCGTTCAGCCTCCCGAGACCGGCGGAATGAACACCACTTCGCTGCCGTCGCGCGGCGCCTCGTCCCAACTCACGAAGGCGCCGTCCACGGCCACGCGCAGGCGTTGCGGCGGCCAGCGCAGGCCGTGCCGCGCGTCGAGTTCGGCGTACAGCGCGCGCAGGTCGGCGGCCGCGGTGCGCACCTGCTCGCGTTCGCTGCCGGCCGCCTCGCGCAGGCTGGCGAAATACAGCACGGTCACCTGCACGCTCATGCCGCGCTCCCGACGTCGCGCTTGCCGCCGCGTTTGCCGAGCAGCCGCACCGGGCCGATGGTCATCGCGTGGGTCAGCGCCTTGCACATGTCGTAGACGGTCAGCGCGGCGATGCTGGCGCCGGTCAGCGCCTCCATCTCCACGCCGGTGCGGTGCACGGTGCGCACCGTGCATTCGATGCGCAGCACCTGCGGCGAGGCCCAGTCGATCGCGAAGCGGCAGCCGTCGATCGGCAACGGGTGGCAAAACGGGATCAGTTCGTGGGTGCGCTTGACCGCCATGGTGCCGGCGATCACCGCGGTGTCGACGATGCCGCCCTTGGCGCTGCGCAGCGCGTCGGCGCGCAATTGCGCGGCCACCGCGGCGGGAAAGCGCACCCGCGACTCGGCCACCGCGACGCGCGCGGTGACTGCCTTGGCCGAGACGTCGACCATCGTTGGCAGACCTTGCGGGTCCAGATGGGTCAGCGTCCTGCTCGCCGCGACGGCGTATTTGGCCTGTTCTTCGCTCATAGGCTGCGCTGCCGCTCCCACGGCACCATGCTCAGACATTGCCGGACATCGGCGTGCCCTGGTGGAACAGCATGCGCCATTCGCCGTCGCGGCAGCGCCACAGCGAACTGCGCAGCGCATGCCGTACCGGCACGCCGTCGCCTTCGTGGCGCTCGCTGCGGTAGCGCACTTGCGCCAGGTCCGGCGCCAGCCAGCATGCCTGCAAGTCGAACGCGCGATAGCGGACCGCGCCGGCCTCGGCCGGCAATGCCTGCAGCAGCGCCGGCTTGTCGATGCAGCACCCGGACGCGCCGAACTCGACGAACGCCTCGTCGAGCAGCGCCGATACCCGCGCGACCGAAGCGCGCGTCGCCGGCTCCAGCAATTCCAGCTCCAGCGCGAACAAGCGGTCGTTCAGCGATTCGTCCATGCCGCTCATCCGCCGATCAGGAACATCTCGACGTGCTTGCCGCGCGCCGCGCGCGCGTCGCCGCGCAGTTCGCTGTAGCGGTCGCCGCGCTGGCCCCACAACGCCCGCATGCGCGTGGCCAGCGCGTCCTCGCCGCCGCCCAGCGCCGGCTTCAGGTCGGTGCCGGCGGCGGCGAACAGGCAGGTGTAGAGCTGGCCGTCGGCCGACACGCGCGCGCGATGGCAATCGCCGCAGAATGGCGCGCTGACCGAGCTGACGAAACCGATCTCGCCGCCGCCGTCGACGAAGGCATGGCGCGCGGCGACTTCGCCGGCATAGTGCGGATCCAGCGCGCGCAGCGGCCAGCGCGCGGCGATGCGCTCGCGCAGTTCGGCCGACGGCACCACGCGTTCGCGGCGCCACGCGTTGCAGGTGCCCACGTCCATGTACTCGATGAAGCGCAGCACGTGGCCGCTGCCGCGGAAGTGCGCCAGCAGCGGCAGCACCTGGTCGTCGTTGATGCCGCGCTGGACCACGCAATTGATCTTGACCGGCCCCAGGCCGGCCGCCACCGCCGCCTCGATGCCGGCCAGCACCTGCGCCACCTCGCCGCGGCCGCCGGACATATGCCGGAAGGTCGCCGCGTCGATCGCGTCCAGGCTCACCGTGACCCTGCGCAATCCGGCCTCGCGCAAGGCCTGCGCGTGCCGTGCCAGCAGCGAGCCGTTGGTGGTCATGGCCAAGTCGTCCAGGCCCGGGATGCGCGCCAGCCGCCGCACCAGCTCGGGCAGGTCGCGGCGCAGCAGCGGCTCGCCGCCGGTCAGGCGCAGCTTGCTGACGCCGTTGCGCACGAACGCGCGCACCAGGGTCTCGAGCTGCTCGAAGGACAGCCGCGAGGCCGCGTCGAAGCCGTAGTCGTCGGGCACCTTGTCGGCCGGCATGCAGTAGCCGCAGCGGAAGTTGCAGGCCTCGATCACCGACAGGCGCAGGTCGCGCAGCGGCCGTCCCAGCCGATCCAGCGGCGTGGCCGGCAGCGGCGGCAGCGGCGGGCGCAGCAGCGCGTTCATGGCGCCGGCACCTGCGGCACCTGCGGCGCGCGCGGCGCGTCCAGGGCCACGCACTCGCCCGGCCGCGCGACGCGGTGGCCGCGCGCGCGCAAGGCCTCGGCATCCTCGGCGCTGGCGTAGTGGTACAGCATCATGCGTTGCCGCAGCTCGGCGGGATATTCCCGTTCCAGGTCGTCCACGCCAGTATGCGACGGATTGCCGTGAAGGCCGCAGTCGTGCGCGACCAGTTCGCCGTCGTTGGCGTAACGGCTCAGCATTTCCGGGATCGGCCGGGTATCGCCGCTCCACACCAGCGCGCCCGGCAGGCGCAGCCCGTAGGCGGTTTCCGGCCAGTGGTGGCGCACCGGGAACACTTCCAGCCGCACCCCCTCGTGCCAGAATGCCTCGCCCACCGGAACCAGCTGGAACGCGTCCCAGAAGTTGGCGCCGCCCTCGGCCAGCGCGTTCGGGTAGTCGCCGACCCGCTTGTGCAGCAGCGGCACCACCGGCGCCGGCACGTACAGCCGCACCTTGCCGCGCCGTGCCGAGAAATACGCGTCCACGAACAGCCGCTCGAACCCGGCCACGTGGTCCAGGTGCACATGGGTCACGAACAGCGCCTGCGGCATCGCCCGGTAGTGCGCCTGGTAGGCGCTCAGGCCCTCGCCGCCGCAGTCGATGCTCAGCCACGGCGCACCGTCGTGCTCGATCGTGGCCATCGGCGAGCCCAGTTCCACCGCCGACGCGTTGCCGACGCCCTGGAAGCGCAGCGCCCAGGCCATCAGTAGCCCCGGTCCCAGGCCAGGTCGTAGGCGCGGCGCAGGCGCGCGTAGTCCTTGTCGACCTCGTCGACGCTGCGCTCGCCGCGCAGCTTCAGCAGCGAGCGGTGCAGGCGCTTGAGGTTGCGCTCGCGCCAGCGCGTGGCCGGAATGCGCAGCACGCCGCGGTCGAAATCGATCATCCAGCCGCGGCCGTTGCCGTCGAACAGGATGTTGTGCGCGTTGAGGTCGGCGTGATCCAGCCCGGCGCGGTGGAAGCGCGCGATCAGCCGCCCCGCCTCCTCCCACGGCGCGCCGCGGCCGGCGACGTGGGCGCGATCGGCCAGCGAGCGCACGCCCTCCAGCCGCTCCATCAGGATCGCCGCGCGGTAGCGCAGCCCCTGGCGCAGGTAGCAGGCCGCCAGCGGCACCGGCACCGGCAGCTTGCGTGCGATCAGCGCGCGCATCAGCCGGAACTCGGCGAAGCTGCGGGTGCGGTCGGCGCCGGACCAGAAGTAGCGATCGCGGCTGAGCTTGGCGACCAGGCCGCCGCGCCGGTACTGGCGCAGCACGCTGGCGCCGAACGGGGCATCGACGAACCAGGCGCCGCCGCGGCCGCCCTCGTCCACCGGCCGCGCGCGCTCGGCCCAGTGCGCGGCGGAGAACAGCGCCGGCTCGGCTTGCCGCAGTCGCTGGCGGTCGAACAGAATGGCGCCATAGCCGCGTCCCTCGCGGTACGGCGTCAGCGCTTCGGTGGCGTCGAATGCAACCATTCAGCGAGTCTAACAACACCATGGCAGCAACGCTCCCTTCGCTGTGCCTGTTGCGCCTGTCGGCGCTGGGGGACGTGACCCACGTGGTGCCGCTGGTGCGCACCCTGCAGCGCGCCTGGCCCGCCGCGCCGCCGCTGCACTGGATCATCGACAAGGCCGGGCACAAGCTGCTCGATGGCCTGCCCGGGGTGGTGTTCCATCCCTACGACAAGCGCAGCGGCGTGGCCGGCATGCGCGCGCTGCGCCGCGAACTGCCGCCGCAGCGCTTCGATGCGCTGCTGCAGATGCAGGTGGCGCTGCGCGCCAACGTGCTGTCCGCGTTCGTCCGCGCACGCCGCCGCATCGGCTACGACCGCAGCCGCTCCAAGGACCTGCACGGCCTGTTCGTCAACGAACGCATCCCCGACCGCCCCGGCATCCACGTGCTCGACGCGATCGGCAGCTTCTGCGAACCGCTGGGCCTGCGCCAGACCGAGGTGCGCTGGGACCTGCCGATCCCGGACGACGCGCACGCCTGGGCGCAGGCGCAATGGCCCGACGACGGCCGCCCGGCGCTGCTGATCTCGCCCTGCTCCAGCCACGTGCGCCGCAACTGGTACGCCGACCGCTACGCCGCGGTCGCCGACCACGCCGCCGCGCAGGGCTGGCGGGTGGTGCTGTGCGGCGGGCGCAGCGAGCTGGAACGCAGCACCGCCGACGCCATCGCCGCCGCCGCCCGCGCACCGCTGCTGGACCTGGTCGGCCGCGACACGCTCAAGCAGCTGCCGGCGCTGCTGCAGCGCGCCGCACTGGTGATGACCCCCGACTCGGGCCCGATGCACATCGCCAACGCCGTGGGCAGCAAGGTGCTGGGCCTGCACGCGGCCAGCAATCCGCGCCGCAGCGGCCCGTACTCGGACATCCGCTACTGCGTGGACAAGTACGACGCGGCGGCGCGCAAGTTCCTCGGCAAGCCGGCCGAGCAACTGAAATGGGGCAGCAAGATCGAGTTCGACGAAGTGATGGCGCTGATCGGCGTGGACGACGCGATCGCCGCGTTCGAGCGCTATCGCACCGACCAGGGCATGTAGGCTGGCTTGTGCGCTGGCCGAGCGCGGCCTTACCATGCTGGCGCGCGTTCGCCACCACTTCGGTCTGCGGACGCCGCCGTAAGCGTTTACGTCAAGCAACGCGCCAACCGCGCCGGATTCGTCCGGGGCCGTTTCCCGCCAGCGCCTCGGGCCTGCGGGTGGCGCCTTTGCTTCGACCGGCTTACGGAGTTCTCACCATGTCCCGTTCCCCTCGGCTTTTCCCACGCAAACTGCATTCCCGCCATGCCGGCTGGGTGATGCCGCTGTTGTTGTCGATCCTGATGACCTGCGTGGTCTCGATGATCAGTACGTTGCGCACGGTCGGCTTGGCGCCGGGCGTGTACACGCTATGGCTGGGCGCCTGGGCGTTGTCGTGGCTGATCGCCTTTCCCACCCTGCTGCTGGCATTGCCGCTGGTGCGCCGGCTGACCGGACTGCTGGTCGCCCGCACCTGAGCCGTCCACACCCGGCCCGTACCGACCATCCGGGAGGCGACGACGCCTCCCGGATGTTTTGCTCAGGTCGCCGCGCCGCGATAGTCCTGGTAGGACTTCTCTTCGACGTAGCTGGAGCCCAGCGCCAGGTTGATCTCCTTCTTGAGCCGCGCGCGCTCGTCGTTCTCGTAGTACACGCTGCGCGCGAGCTTGATGAACTCCTCGTCGAAGGCCTGCGCCTTCTCCTTGATCCGGATCTCGTCCTCGATCACCCACAGGCGCTCGTTGACCGCCTTCAGCTCCAGCCGCAGCCGGGCCACGTCGCCGCTGGCGGCCGGATGCGCCATCCAGGTCTTTTCCAGCGCCGACAGCTCCGCGCGCACGTTGGCCAACTTGGCCGCATCGCCGATGCGCTCGGACTTGATCTGCAGGATGGCGATCTTGTCGAGCAGTTCGCCAAAGGACACGGGGGCCAGAATTTCGGACATGGGAACACCCAAGCGATAGTTGAGAGGAAGTGTAACGGGCAGGCCTTAACGCCATGTCGGCGCCGCATGGCGAGCGCCGTCAAAAGACAAAAGGCCCCTGACGGGGCCTTCTGAAAACTGGCGGGAAGGGGGGGATTCGAACCCCCGAGGCGCTATAAACGCCTGCCTGATTTCGAGTCAGGTACATTCAACCGCTCTGCCACCTTCCCGGGTGGTCCCCGGCGGACCGGGGGCGTGCATCATACGGTCCCTGCCGCGCGCGGACAAGCGCCGCGTCGCCCGGTAGCGCCCGTACCCCCATGAACCCCGCCTGCCCTGCGGCACGGCCAACGATTGCCTGATGTCCGCTTGGCCGCGATGATGCCGTTTGAATGACAGGACGCCGGGCCGGCCGCGGGCACGCAATGATCGAATTCGGACACCTCACCCACGTCGGCCTGCGCCGCGAGCTCAACGAGGACACCTATTACGGCGACAACGAGCTCGGCCTGTGGCTGGTCGCCGACGGCATGGGCGGCCATGCCTGCGGCGAGGTCGCCAGCGCGCTGGCGCGCGAGGCCATCGTCCGCGAGGTGCGCGGCGGCACGCCGCTGGCGCAGGCGATCCGCATCGCCGACGAGGAGATCATCCGCGCCTCGCGGCGGCGCAACGACAGCTTGCCGATGGGCACCACGGTGGTCGCCGCGCGGGTGCAGGGCAACCGCTTCGAGGTGGCCTGGGTCGGCGACAGCCGCGCCTATCTGTGGCGCGACGGCAAGCTGGCCCAGCTCAGCCAGGACCACAGCTACGTGCAGGAACTGATCGCACAGGGCGCGCTGACCGCCGAGCAGGCGCGCGCGCATCCGCACCGCAACGTGGTCACCCAGGCGCTGGGGGTCACCGATCCGCTGCACCTCAACGTGGCCACGATGACCGGCGAACTGCGCCCGGGCATGCAGCTGCTGCTGTGCAGCGACGGGCTGACCGAGGAAGTGGACGATGCCGGCATCGCCGCCACCCTCGGCCACGACGACTGCAGCGCGCAGGAATGCGTGGACACGCTGGTGGCCGCCGCGCTGGACGGCGGCGGCTCTGACAACATCACCGCGATCCTGGTGCGCTGCCACTGAGCCGATGCGCCGATGCCCGCGCTTGTCGGCGCAGGCCGGGCCACGGCAGGCACGCGCGATTCGCGGCTGCGCTCAGCGCGCGCTGCGGCCCACGGCCGCCGCGATGGCGGCGCCGGTAGCTGCGGAGGCAAGCCCTAAGAACGATCGTCTGCGAGAAGTCGCCCCGCTCAACCGGCCACGGCCTCGGCCAGCATCGGCTCGGCCTCGTCCCACAGCGCACGCCCAGCCTTCTTGCGCAGCTTTTCCAGCCGCGCCTGGTGCGCTTCCAGCTCCGACGCGGTCGGCAGCACCCGCGGCCGCGGCAGCAGCATCGCCATGTCGAACGCCGCGCGCTGGCCGTCGGCGTGGTCGCCGGCGCGGTCGTCGGCCAGGGCGAAGCCGATCTCCTCCTGGCCCGAGGTCAGCGCGATGTAGACCTCGCTGAGGATCTGCGCATCGAGCAGCGCGCCATGCAGTTGCCGGTGCGAGTTGTCCACGCCCAGCCGCTTGCACAGCGCGTCCAGCGAATTGCGCTGGCCCGGGAAGCGCTCGCGCGCCAGCAGCAGCGTATCGATGACTGTGGCGCGGTCGAGAATGCGTCCGTAGGACGCGCCCAGCCGCGACAGTTCGTAGTCGAGGAAGCCCAGGTCGAACGAGGCGTTGTGGATGATCAGTTCGGCGCCGTCGATGAACGCCAGGAATTCGTCCACCACCTCGTGGAATTCCGGCTTGTCGGCCAGGAACTCCAGGGTCAGGCCGGTGACTTCCTGCGCGCCGGGTTCGAAGTCGCAGTCCGGGCGCAGGTAGCGGTGGAAGTTGCGCCCGCTGGGACGGCGCTCGAGCAGCTCCACCGCGCCGATTTCGACGACGCGGTTGCCCTTCTTCCATTCCAGGCCGGTGGTTTCGGTATCGAGGATGATCTGGCGCATGTCGCTCGTTGCAGGATGAATCGTGGAAAGGATCAGGACGCGACCGCGGCGCCGCCGGCGCGCACCCGCAGCGCTTGGTTGCGGGCCAGCACGTCCACCCGCTCGTTGTCCGGATCGCCGCTGTGGCCCTTGACCCAGCGCCAGTCGATCGTGTGCCGCTGCGCTGCGGCGTGCAGCCGTTCCCACAGGTCGCGGTTCTTGACCGGATCGCCGCCGGCGGTCTTCCACTGCCGCCGCACCCAGCCCGGCATCCACTCGGTGATGCCCTGGCGCACGTACTGCGAATCGGTATGCAGCACGATCTGGCACGGTTCGCTGAGCGTCTCCAGCGCCATGATCGCGGCCATCAGCTCCATGCGGTTGTTGGTGGTGTGCGCCTCGGCGCCGGCCACTTCGCGCTCCAGGCCCTTGTAGCGCAGCAGCGCGGCCCAGCCGCCGGGGCCGGGATTGCCGAGGCAGGCGCCGTCGGTATGGATATCAACAGTCTTCATGTACGTCCAGGATCAGATGGAAGCAGCCGAACCGCGCCAGCGTACCGGCGCGCGCAGCGGAATGGGGCCGATGCCGGCGGCGGTGCGTTTTTCTGCCTGCAGCATGCACACCGCGCGCAACGGCGCGCCGGACGTCGCCGCCGCGATGCCACCACGGGTCGGCCACACCGGCCCGAGGTAGCGCAGCCGCTCGACGCACGGCAGCCCGGCCTGCGCCAGCAAACCGCGCCAGCTGCCCGGCGGCCGCGCCACCAGGCCCTGCCGGCGCCAGCGCAGCCGGTACGGGCTCATCGCGTTCAGCGCGAACAGCCAGATGCGCCCGCCCGGCAGCAGCACCCGCTCGCATTCCTCCAGCAACGCGGTGGCGTCGGCGCCCAGCACATGCTGCAGCACGATCGCGTTGACGCTCTCCGACGGCAGCGGCAACGGCAGCGTGCATACCAGGTCGCCGGCATAGCCGTGCGCGGTGCGGTGCAGGCGCACGCCGCGCCCGGGCAGCTCGCGCGCCAGCGGCGCGAACGGCACCGGCGCCAGCCACAACCAGGGCTGTGCGGGGCGAGCGAGCAAGGCGTCCAGGATCAACGGCTGCTCGGCCTGCAGCAGCTGTTGCGCCACCGCCGTATCAAACCAGGATGAGACGGCGGCTTGACGGGGGAACGGGGCGGCAGGCATGGTGCCAATTCTATGCGACTGATCGCCCTGCCCGCATTCCAGGATAATTACATCTGGGCGATCGCCGCCGCGGATGGCCGCGCCGTGCTGGTCGACCCCGGCCAGGCCGAGCCGGTATTCGAGGCAGCCGCCCAGGGATTGCAGCCATCCGCGGTGCTGCTGACCCATCATCACGACGACCACATCGGCGGCGTGGCGGTTCTGCGCGAGCGCTGGCCGGACCTGCCGGTGTTCGCCCCGGCGGACGAGCCGCGGATCCCGCTCGCCAGCCAGCACGTCGGCGACGGCGATGCGGTGCAGGTGCTGGAATGGGAGTTCCGGACCCTTGCCGTGCCTGGGCACACCCGCTCGCATGTGGCCTATGTCGGCCATGGCCACCTGTTCAGCGGGGACACGCTGTTCAGCCTAGGCTGTGGGCGCATGTTCGAAGGTACGCCCTCCCAGATGTTGGGTTCGCTGCAACGGCTGGCCGCCCTCCCGGGCGCCACGCTGGTGTGCTGCGGACACGAATACACCCTGGCCAATGCGGCATTCGCCGTCACGGTCGATCCCACCAACGCTGCCTTGCGGCAGCGCCATCAGGAAGTCCAGGCCATGCGTCACGCTGCCCGTCCCACTGTTCCCGTCACCCTCGCCAGCGAAATGGCGACCAACCCGTTCCTGCGCACCGCCTCGGCGGCGATCCAGCAGGCGGTCGCCGCCCGGCTCGGCCGCGGCGCGCGCGACGAAGTGGAGGTATTCGCCGAATTGAGGCGCTGGAAAGACGATTTCCGCGCATGAGGTCGCTGCTGTTGAGCGCGGCGCTGACGCTGACCATCGCGTCGGCGACTCCTTCCGCGGCCGCGGCGGCGCCGGTCGGCGCCGCACTGGAGCAGACCCTCGCCGGGCTGAATGCGCTGCCGACGGACGCCGCGGCGTTGCCGCCGGCGACCACGCGTAACGGTCACACCATCCTGGCCAACTTCCGCGACGGCCTGGCCGACGCGCAATGCGACAGCAGCGCCACCGACGCACGCTGGAAACAGCAGTTCGCGCGCGCGCCGGCGCGCCTGGCCAACGAGGACGAGGACGTGCTTCCGCTGTTCGGCTACGTGGTGGACGAATTGCGTGCCGCCGACCTGCCGACCGAATTCGCGCTGATCCCGTTCGTCGAGAGCGGCTATCGTCCCGCCGCACGCAACAGCGGCGGTCCGGCCGGACTGTGGCAGTTCATCGCCGGTACCGCCCGCAACCACGACGTCCCGGTCGAAGGCAGCTACGACGGGCGCCTGTCCGCGGTGGATTCCACCCGCGCCGCGGTGCGCTATCTGAAGACCCTGCACGGCATGTTCGGCGGCGATTGGCGCCTGGCGATCATGGCCTACAACGCCGGCGAATACCGCGTGCTGCAGTCGATGCGCCGTGCCGGCATGAACGCGCAGAACGCGCAACCGGCCAAGCTGCCCGGGTTGTCGCCGATCACCTACGCCTACGTCGAGAAGCTGCACGCGCTGGCCTGCGTGCTGGAGCAGGCGCAGAGCCGCGACGAGTGGATGGCCTCGCTGGACCGCGAGGTGCCGATCCTGCAGGCGCGCACCCTGCCCGCCGGCATGGCGCTGGACGATTGGGCGCGCCAGCAGGCGCTGCAGGGCGACCGGATCGCGCGCCTGAACCCGGCGCTGGGCAGCGGGCGCAACAGCAAGCGCGCGCTGCCGGTGCTGGCGCCGGTCGGCAGCGGCGGCAGCGCGGCCACGGCCGCCGCCGACGCGCTGGCGGCGACGCAGGCGCAGGTCGAGGCGCCGGCCGTGCGGACCGTCGCCAGCGTCGGCGAAGCCGCAACGCCGCGCATCCGCTCACGCACGGCTGCGGCGCGCCGCACCCACACCGTCCGCGACGGCGACACCGCCTGGACCATCGCCAAGCGCTACGGCATCACCGTGCAGACCCTGCTGGCGAAGAACGGCCTGTCCGCGCGCAGCGTGCTGCGCCCGGGCATGGTGCTGAGCTACGAGGAATAGGCCGCCCTCCCGCTGCGGCGGGATCGATGCGCTGCGGCGGGACCGACGAGACCGCGACAGCGGCGACCGCCAGCGCTGCCACCGTTAGCCAACGCAAGAAACCACTTGTGGGAGCGACTTCAGTCGCGACGGGCTTTACCGATAAAGCCTGTCGCGACTGAAGTCGCTCCCACAGCACGGCGAACAGCTGAGAGATGAAACGAGAGGTCTCAGCTTCCACATTGGCCAGTGCCGCAACCCAAGGCAGGCGTGGCCGCCATTGCATCGCCGCTGACGTCGCCCCCACCGCATGGCGCACAGCCGAGAGAAACGCTTAGGTCGCAAGCGCTCCGCAATAGCGCGCAGCGAACGCCCGAAGCCGGCCTTGCCCGACACATCGCTGCGGCGATGGACGCCATCATGGCCAGCGGTCATCGCCATCGGCACCGATGCTGCCGCCTAGCGCAGGCGCGACAGCCCTGGGCCTGCGTCATACGCGCACCGGTAACCCGCACGCACTCGTCAGCGGGCCACACCGCGCGCGCCCGGCGCTCCCTTCTCCCCTAGGGAGAAGGTGCCCCGAAGGGGCGGATGAGGGTACCCCGTACCGGCGCATGCACGAAGTACATGCACACTTCCTTGCCGCCCTTCCGACCCTGCCGCAGCGACCGCGTCACGACGCATGATCGCGCGACACATCACCGCACATCCCAATGTCCCAAGCGCTCCCTTGTACTCCCTGTGCCCGGAGTGCCGAGTGCCTCAAGCGCCCGCAGTGCAGGACCCACAAACGAACAAGCCCGGCAATGCCGGGCTTGTTCGCATCATGCATCGGCAAGCGGCAGTTACAGCTGCGCTTCCTGCACGGTGACCTTGTAGCGCTTGCGCATCGCGTCGACGTAGGCCTTCGCCGCGGTGGCGCCCTCGATCTGGCCCAACTGCTGCTTGAGCGTGGCCTGCTGCTCTGCCGGCACCTTGCTCAGGTCGCCCGGATTCACCTTGTTGACCACGAACAGCGCGTAGCGCTTGGCGCCGCCCGGGATGCCGTTCGCCGACAGCTCCACCTTGCCCACCGACGGCTTGTCCGCGGCCGGCGGCGGCGCGCTGAAGATCGCGCGATTGGCTTCCGGACTCGGCATCGGCACGGTGCGCGGCAGCCCCGGCATCGGGTTGAGCTGCAGATTCTCAGGGCCGGCCAGCGCCTGCAGCGTCTCGCCCTTGCGCAGCTTCTCCAGCAGCGCATCGGCCTTGGCCGCCGCCGCCTTGGCGGTGCGATCGGCATGCACCGCAGCGACCACCTGCTCGCGGACCTTGGCCAACGGCTGGGTCTGCTCGGGCAGGTGCTGGGTGACGCGGATCATCACGTTGTGGTTCGGCCCCAGCGTGATCGGATCGCTGACCGTGCCGTCCTGCACCAGCGTGTCGGAGAACGCCGCACGCAGCACCGCCGGTTGCGCAGCGACGCCGCTGGCGTCGGCGCGCGAGAACGGCCCCAGGGTCTGCACCGGCAGGCCTACTTCCTTGGCCGCCGGCGCCAGCGCGGTCGGGTTCTTGTAGACCAGGTCCACCAGCCGCCCGCTCAGTTCGCTGAAGGCCTTCTCGTTGTCGGCCTGAAGCTGCTCGCCGGCGAGCTGGTCGCGCACCTGCTCGAAGCTCTTGCCCTGGCCGCCCTTGATCTCGCGCAGCTGGATCACGTGGTAGCCGAACTCGCTCTTCACCGGGCCGATGATGTCCCCGGCCTTCATCGCGAACAGCGCGTCGTCGAACGGCTTGACCATCGTGCCCTTTTCGACCCAGCCCAGGTCGCCGCCGGCGTTCTTGGAGCCCGAATCCTCGGAATTGGCGCGGGCCAGCGCGGCGAAGTCGGCGCCCGGCTGCTTGGCCTCGGCGACCAGCTTGGCGGCCTTGGCCTCGGCCGCCTTCTGCGCTGCGGCGTCCTTGCCGGCGCTGATCAGGATGTGCGAGGTCAGGCGCTGGTCGGGTTCGACGAAGCGCGCCTTCTCCTCCTCGTAGCGCTTGCGCAGCGCCGCCTCGTCGGCCGGCTTGGCCGGCGGCAGCTTGGACGCATCCAGTTCGACGTACTCGATCGACACCCGCTCCGGCTGCTTGAAGTCGGCCTGGTGCGCGTCGTACCACTGCTGCACCTGCGCGTCGCTGACCGGCGTGGTGTCGGCCGGCTGCTCCGGCAGCAGCGCCAGGTCCACGTCGCGGGTCTCGCTCAGCATCTTCAGCAGGCGCTCGGTTTCCTGCTGGGTCGCGAACGCCGATTCCATCAGCGCGGACGGGATCAGCGACTGCTGCAGGCCATCGCGCACCATCTGGTCGAACATCGCCGGCGTCCGCGGCGGCGTGCCCGAAGCCAAGGCCAGGCGGTAACGCTCGGGATCGAACTTGCCGTCGTTCTGGAACGCCGGAATGGTGCTGATGTAGTCGCGGATCGCCGCATCGCCGATGACCACGCCGGCCTGCTCGGACGCCAGCTTCACCACTTGCTCGTCGATCAACTGGTCGAGCACCTTGCGCTTGTTGTCGGCGCTTTCGAACTCGCGTGGGTCGAAGTTCTCGCCCTGCTGCTGCCGCTCCTGCTGGCGCGCTTCCTCGAAGCGCGCGCGGAACTGCTCCGTGCTCACTTCCTGGTGGCGCCACAGCAACGAGGCCGGCCACCACGACGGAGCCGACGCCCACCACGACGGCGGCGCCTGCACCTTGGCGACGTTGTTGGCACCGACGCCACCGAGGTAGCTGCCGTCGATGACGAACAGGAACGGAATCATCAACAGGCCGATGATCGCGGTGGCGATCCAGCCCGAGGTCTTTTCGCGGAGTTTCTGCAGCATTGGTTGGGAACCGAGGCCAGGTGGCGAGCCGCGCAGTTTAACCCGCTTCACGCCCTGCCGCGGAATGGCGTACCGCAGGGGCCGCGCCCATGAACATCCGCGGTCCGCATGGCTGTCGCCGGCAACGCCTTCCGGAAAAAAAGAAACCCCCGATCGCTCGGGGGTTTCGCGTACAAAACTGGCGGAGTGGACGGGACTCGAACCCGCGACCTCCGGCGTGACAGGCCAGCATTCTAACCGACTGAACTACCACTCCGCTTTTTGAACGGAGGCAGGCGCAAGGCCCGCAATCTCTGGGTATCGGCGCAGCGCGGAACGCGGCGGATGCTTCGAGAAACGAAACCCCCGATTTCTCAGGGGCTTCGGTGCAACTGGCGGAGTGGACGGGACTCGAACCCGCGACCTCCGGCGTGACAGGCCAGCATTCTAACCGACTGAACTACCACTCCGCTTTTGAAACTTGTCGCTCGGTGCTCTGGTGGGTGCTGAGGGTTTCGAACCCCCGACCCTCTCCGTGTAAAGGAGACGCTCTACCGCTGAGCTAAGCACCCTAGCGAGTCGATTAGTTTACGGCATCCTTCAGCGCTTTGCCAGCCTTGAAGGTCGGATTCTTCGACGCGGCGATCTTGATCGAGTCGCCGGTCTTCGGGTTGCGGCCGGTGCGCTCGGCACGGTCGCGCACCTGGAAGGTGCCGAAGCCCACGAGGGTCACGCTGTCGCCCTTCTTGAGCGCCTTGGTGACTTCGGATACGAAGGCGTCGACGGCGCGACCGGCTTCGGCCTTGGAGATATCGGCAGCGGCGGCGATAGCGTCGTTCAGTTCGGCTTTATTCATTTCTTGATGACTCCATGTGCGGCAGAAAACCGCGGAATTGAGGATCGGGTGTCGGCTTGGCCTGCCTCGTCCGGGACGAGGCCCCCGATTGATTTTTCACTACCAAGCACGCCCGTTCGCAGTGCTCGCAAGTCGTGCATTTATACCAGCGGCCTCGTACCCGCGCAAGCCGAAAAGCCAGCAACGGCGCGGGTTTGAGCCACTTGGGCGGGTGCGGTTCAGCGCTTTTCAGTGCTTGACGCGCGCGTTCGGGGATGCTTTCGGCTTGGGCTTGCGCCGCACCGGCGCCTGCTCGCCATCGGCGGCGACCTTGGGCTTGAGCGGCGTCTCCAGCGCCAGATCCAGCACTTCGTCGATCCACTTCACCGGCACGATCTTCAGGTCGCGGGTCACGTTGTCCGGGATGTCGGCCAGATCCTTGCGGTTCTCTTCGGGGATGATCACCGTGCGGATGCCGCCGCGCAGCGCCGCCAGCAATTTCTCCTTGAGCCCGCCGATCGCCGAGACGCGGCCGCGCAGCGTGATCTCGCCGGTCATCGCCACGTCGGCCTTGACCGGCACCTTGGTCAGCATCGACACCAGCGAGGTCACCATCGCGATGCCGGCACTGGGGCCGTCCTTCGGCGTGGCGCCATCGGGCACGTGCAGATGCACGTCGTGCTTCTGCAGGAAGTCGACCTCGATGCCGAGCCGCTCGGCGCGCGAACGCACTACCGACAGCGCCGCCGACGCCGATTCCTTCATCACGTCGCCGAGCTGGCCGGTCAGGATCACCGCGCCCTTGCCCGGGACCAGGGTCGACTCGATCTGCAGCAGATCGCCGCCGACCTCGGTCCAGGCCAGGCCGGTGACCAGGCCGACCTCGTTCTGCTCCTCGGCGCGACCGAAATCGAAGCGGCGCACGCCCAGGTACTTGTCCAGGTTCTTGGAACCGACGCTGACCCGCGCCTTGTCCTTGCGCGCCGCGCCCTTCTTCGCTACCGCCTTCTTGGCGACCTGTGCCTGCGGCCCGGCCAGCGCGATCTCCTTGACCACCTTGCGGCAGATCTTGGCGACCTCGCGCTCGAGGTTACGCACGCCGGATTCGCGCGTGTAGTAGCGCACGATGTCGCGGATCGCGTCGGCGGCGATCTCCAGCTCGTCGCCCTTCAGGCCGTTGGCCTTCAGCTGCTTGGGCACCAGATAACGCATGGCGATGGCGAGCTTCTCGTCCTCGGTGTAGCCGGGGATGCGAATCACCTCCATGCGGTCGAGCAGCGGGCCGGGGATGTTGAGCGAGTTGGAGGTCGCCACGAACATCACTTCCGACAGGTCCAGATCCACTTCCAGGTAGTGGTCGTTGAACGCGTTGTTCTGCTCGGGGTCGAGCACTTCCAGCAGCGCCGAAGACGGATCGCCGCGGAAGTCCATCGACATCTTGTCGATCTCGTCGAGCACGAACAGCGGGTTCTTGCTGCCGACCTTGTTGAGGTTCTGCACGATGCGGCCCGGCATCGAGCCGACGTAGGTGCGCCGATGCCCGCGGATCTCCGCCTCGTCGCGCACGCCGCCGAGCGACATGCGCACGAACTTGCGGTTGGTCGCCTTGGCGATCGACTGGCCGAGCGAGGTCTTGCCGACGCCCGGCGGACCGACCAGGCACAGGATCGGGCCCTTCATCTGCTTCACCCGCGACTGCACCGCGAGGTATTCGAGGATGCGGTCCTTGACCTTCTCCAGGCCGTAGTGATCGGCGTCCAGCGTTTCCTGCGCGACCTTCAGGTCCTTGCGCACCTTGCTGCGCTTCTTCCACGGCACGCCCAGCAGCCAATCCAGATAGTTGCGCACGACCGCGGCCTCGGCCGACATCGGCGACATCTGCTTGAGCTTGTTGAGCTCGGCCTTGGCCTTGGTCTCCACCGGCTTGGGCATGCCCGCCTCGGCGATCTTGCGCGCCAGCTCTTCCAGTTCGCCGGGCGCGTCGTCGAGATCGCCCAGCTCCTTCTGGATCGCCTTCATCTGCTCGTTGAGGTAGTACTCGCGCTGGCTCTTCTCCATCTGCGACTTGACCCGGCCGCGGATGCGCTTCTCCAGCTGCTGCACGTCGATCTCGCCGTCGACCAGGCCGACCAGCATCTCCAGGCGCTCGCCCACTTCCAGGGTTTCCAGCAGGCGCTGCTTGTCCGACAGGCGCACGCCGATATGCGCGGCGATGGTGTCGGCCAGGCGACCCGGCTCGTCGATGCCCGCTAGCGTCTGCAGCAGCTCCGGCGGCAGCTTGCGGTTGGTCTTGACGTACTGCTCGAACAGCGACATCAGCGAGCGCGCGATCGCCTCGACCTCGCGCTCCTCGCGCGACTCGGCGGCCTCGATCTCGCTGCCTTCGCCCTGCAGCGCGCCGTCGCGCTCGACCACCTTGTCGACGCTGACCCGCGACAGCCCCTCGACCAGCACCTTGATGGTGCCATCGGGCAGCTTCAGCAGTTGCAGGACCTGCGCCAGGGTGCCGACGTTGTACAGATCGGCGGCCACCGGATCGTCGGTCTCGGCGGATTTCTGCGCGACCAGCAGGATGCGCTTGTCGGCCTCCATCGCGTGCTCGAGCGCGCGCATCGACTTGTCGCGGCCGACGAACAGCGGGATGACCATGTGCGGGAAGACCACGACGTCGCGCAACGGCAGGACCGGCAGGTCGAGGACTTCGGATTTGGACTGGGCCATGAGGGTTCCGATGTGGGGTGCGGGAATGCGTAAAAGGCGGGCATAAAAATGCCGATGGCCCCGTTATGGGGCCATCGGCTGGATGATGCAAGGGCAGCGAAAAAGCCCCTTTTCTTTCAACCGCTTAGCCGGCCGCGAAGACCACGGCGGGACAGCGCCGCGGCCTCACCCGAGCCTCACTCGGCGGACGCCACCTTCGGCGCCGGCGGCGGGGTCTGGTAGATCAGGTACGGCTCGGACTTGTGCTCGATCACCGACTCGTCGACCACCACCTTGCTGACGTTTTCCTGCGACGGCAATTCGTACATCGTGTCCAGCAGGACCGACTCGACGATGGTACGCAGGCCGCGCGCGCCGGTCTTGCGCTTGAGCGCCTTCTTGGCGATGGCCAGCAGCGCGTCGGGCCGGAATTCCAGCTCCACGCCTTCCATCTCGAACAGCTTCTTGAACTGCTTGGTGATCGCGTTCTTCGGCTCGGTCAGGATCCGGATCAGCGCCGGCTCGTCCAGTTCTTCGAGCGTGGCGACCACCGGCAGGCGGCCGACGAACTCGGGGATCAGGCCGAACTTGATCAAGTCCTCCGGCTCCACTTCCGCCAGGATCTTGCCGACTTCGCGCTTGCGCTCGGAACTCTTCACCTTGGCGCCGAAGCCGATGCCGCCGACGTCGTTGGAGCGCTGCTGGATCACCTTGTCCAGGCCGGCGAACGCGCCGCCGCAGATGAACAGGATGTTCTTGGTATCCACCTGCAGGAATTCCTGCTGCGGATGCTTGCGCCCGCCCTGCGGCGGCACCGAAGCGACCGTGCCCTCGATCAGCTTCAGCAGCGCCTGCTGCACGCCTTCGCCGGACACGTCGCGGGTGATCGACGGGTTCTCGCTCTTGCGCGAGATCTTGTCGATCTCGTCGATGTAGACGATGCCCTGCTGCGCCTTGTCGACGTCGTAGTCGCACTTCTGCAGCAGCTTCTGGATGATGTTTTCCACGTCCTCGCCGACATAGCCGGCTTCGGTCAGCGTGGTCGCATCGGCGATCGTGAACGGCACGTTGAGCAGTCGCGCCAGCGTTTCGGCCAGCAGCGTCTTGCCCGAACCGGTCGGGCCGACCAGCAGGATGTTGGATTTGGCCAGTTCGACTTCGTCGTTCTTCTGGCGGCTCTCGATGCGCTTGTAGTGGTTGTACACGGCCACGGCGAGCGTGCGCTTGGCGCGCAGCTGCCCGATCACGTACTGGTCCAGTACCTCGAGGATTTCCTTGGGCTTGGGCAGGCTGCTGCGTGCGGACTGCGCCTTCTCCTCGAGTTCCTCGCGGATGATGTCGTTGCACAGCTCGACACATTCGTCGCAGATGAACACGCTCGGCCCGGCGATCAGCTTACGGACCTCGTGTTGACTCTTGCCGCAGAACGAGCAGTACAGAATCTTGTTGCTGTCGCCGGAACGGCCTTGCCGGTCTTCGCTCATTGCTTCGCTTACCCAGTTACCCCACCCGATGAACGGGGGTTCGATTTCGAGAATAGCACAGGGCCGGGAGGACGCTAGCCCGACCCCGGCCCTGCGGAATACGCTGCGTTTTGCAGTACATGCAAGCCTTATGCCGGCTGGATCGACTCTTCCGGACGGCGCTCCAACACCTGATCGACTAGCCCGTAGGTCTGCGCGTCGACGGCGCTCTTGAAGTTGTCGCGCTCGGTGTCGCGGGCGATGGTTTCCAGCGACTGGCCGGTGTGCTTGGCCAGGATTTCGTTCAGCCGCGCGCGCAGGGTCAGGATCTCGCGGGCGTGGATGTCGATGTCGGTGGCCTGGCCCTGGAAGCCGCCCAGCGGCTGGTGGATCATCACCCGCGAATTCGGCAGCGCGTAGCGCTTGCCGGCCGCGCCCGACGCCAGCAGCAGCGCGCCCATCGAGGCGGCCTGGCCGACGCAGATGGTGCTCACGTCCGGCTTGATGTACTGCATGGTGTCGTAGATCGCCATGCCGGCGGTGACCACGCCGCCCGGCGAGTTGATGTAGATGCTGATGTCCTTTTCCGGGTTGTCCGCTTCCAGGAACAGCATCTGCGCCACGATCACGTTGGCCATGTGGTCGTCGATCGGACCGACCAGGAAGATCAGACGCTCCTTCAGCAGGCGCGAATAGATGTCATAGGCGCGCTCGCCGCGGCTGGTCTGCTCGACCACCATCGGAACCAGATTCAAGGCCTTGGTCACATTGTCCACGCGGGAACTCCTGCTCTGTGTGTCGTCCCTGCACGGGGATGTGCAGGGATTGCATCGTGTCGCGCCCCACGGCTGCGAGGGCTTGGATTGCGTCTCCAACCCGCATGCAACATGCGGGCCGCCGCGAAGCGTCGCCTTACTGGCGGATCGCTTCCTGGAACGTCATCGCCTGCTCGGTGTGCTTGGCGCGCTCGGCGATCCAGTCGATCACCTGCTCCTCCATCACACGGCTCTGCAGTCCACCCATCAATTGGGGGTCGTTGCGGTACATCTCAATGACCTGTTCCGGCTCTTCGTAGGTCGAGGCGATCAGGCGCAGGGTTTCCGAGACCCGCTTGGGGTCCAGACGCAGCTCGTTGCGGCGGGCGACCTCGCCGACCAGCAGGCCGACCAGCACGCGCTTGCGCGCCGCGTCGACGAAGCCCTGGTGGGCGTCGTCCGGCACCTGGCCCGGGTCGCGGCCGGAGCGGCGCATCTGCTCGACCTGCTGCGCCAGCATCGAACGCGCTTCGTTCTCGACCAGCCGCGGCGGCATTTCCACCGAGGCGTAGGCGGCGATCAGCTGCTCGCCGACCTCGCGGCGCAGCCGGTTCATCAGCGCGCCCTTGAGCTCGCGCTCCAGGTTGATGCGGATGTCCTTGCGGAACTGCTCGGCATCGCCGCTCTTCACGCCGAAGCTCTTGATGAACTCCTTGTCCACCTCCGGCAGCACCGGCGCGGCGACGTCGACCGCCTTCACGTGCACCTGGACCTGCTTGCCGGCGAACTGCGGCACGCGCCAGTCGGCCGGGAAATCGACCGTCAGGGTCTTTTCCTCGTCCTTGGACAGGCCGACCAGGCCCTGCTCGATCGCCGGGAACATCACGCCCGAGCCGATCACACTGCTGCCCTTCTCCACGCCCTCGGCGGGCAGGCGCTCGTCGCCGGCCTGCGACCAGGTCTCCAGGGTCACCAGGTCGCCGTCCTGCGCCGGGCGCTCGGCAGGCTGCCAGGTGCGGCGCTGCAGGCGCAGGTTCTCGATCATCTGCTCGATGTCGGCATCGGTGACCTCGGCGGTGTGGCGGACCACTTCCAGCTTGGCCACGTCGATGTCGCCGAAGTCCGGCACCACTTCGAAGGTCGCCACGAACTGCAGTTCGTTGTCGCCGGCGCGGTCGATGCGCGGGTTGCCGGCCAGGCGCAGCTCGTGCTCGCGCACCGCCGAGTCGAAGGTCTCGCGCAGCAGGCCGTCCAGCGCCTCGGCGCGGATCTGCGGGCCGAAGCGCTGCTCGATCACCTTCGGCGGGATCTTGCCGGGGCGGAAACCCTTGATCCGCGCGGTCCGCGCGACTTCGCGCAGGCGGCCGCCGATATGGGTCTCCAGGCGCTCCTCCGGCAGGGTGAAGGTCAGACGCCGTTCCAGGGTACCGGTGGTTTCGATCGAAGCTTGCATGTGGACTCCTGCCACCGGGAGCCCACGGCTCTCGGCACGATGTAGAGAAATACGGGTTGACGCGGGCACGGGACGGCCGCCGCAGCCGGATAGTTTCGCCTATTCCCGCGGTGCCTGCCAGCGCACCCGGTCGACCGGCGCCGGCATGGGCCTGGCGCGACGGGCCTGCGGACGGGGCTGCAGGGGGACGGCGGGCCGCGCGAGCGGCGCCGGGATGGTGCGAAAGAGGGGACTCGAACCCCTACGCCTTGCGGCACTGGTACCTAAAACCAGGGCGTCTACCAATTCCGCCACTTTCGCGCTGCGGCGCAGGACGCGCTCGCCTGCGCATTGTTGCAGGCCTGCCGGCAAAGAAAAAGGCACCTGGCGGGGTGGATGCCGCCCATCTGGTCGGCGACCGGGGATGCGCGGCTCGCCTCCTGCCACGCGGGGAAGCGACGCCGACCAGCTTTGCGATCACTACGTTGGGCATGCCTGTCGCGAAGACGGAGGCCGCGTGGCCGACAGATAGGGCGCCTGCCGCTCCTGCGGCCCGCCAGCCGCGAGGCCACGCCCCGCCGCCCTTTCAGCGCTTGGGCGCTCGGCGCCGGCCGCGCACCGCCGCCGGCGCGAGCACGAACGCCAGCGACATCGGCCGGTCGCGCGAGGGATCGCGCGGGCGGCTCAACAGGTCGCACAGCCGCTCCAGCAAGGCGTTGGCTTCGGCCAGTTCGGCCGCGTTGAGCCAGCCCTTGTTGCGTGCCGCCCACAGTTGCCGGGCGGGGCCTTCGACCTCGACCCCGGGCTGCTTCAAGGCCGCCTGGAAGTCGCGCTCGGCGACCTGCGCCAGGCCCTTGGCATACGCGGCCAGGGCCGCAGCCGCCTGTTCGTCGGCCAGATCGTAGGCCAGGCGCAGCGGTGCGCCGGCGCTGCCCGCGAGCCGGAAGATCCGCTCCCCGGCCGCGCCCTCGCCTTCGCGCACGAGTTCGCTCTCGGCGAGCAGTTGCAGGTGGTAGTAGAGGCCGTCCGCCGGCCGCCCCAACTGTTCCGAGAGCTCCGCGACGCTGGCCTCCCCGCCCAGCGACGCCAGCGTATCGACCAGTTCCTGGCGGACCGGCGAGGCCAGAAGACGGATGTGGGCCGGATCACGGATCGCGGCGGCATCGAGCGACGGTTTGGCTTTCTTCGTCATATTGAAATTTTATGGTATTTTTTCAACATACTTTCCGGGAGGTCGTCATGCCAAGGCTGCCACTGCTCCGAGCATGCCTGCTCTTGCTTGCCGCCACGCCGGCGCTGATCGCGCCCGCCCTGGCGGCTGAACGCTACAGCACGCAGCAGCTGCGCGCCGACATCGACGCCCTGGAAGCGGGAATCGCCGCGACCCACCCGCAGCCATCGCATTCGACCGATCCCATGCGGCTGCAGTCCGCGCTCGACGCGCTGCGCCAGCGGGTCGCGAGCGGATTGGACCGCGATGCGGCCTGGCGGGAATTCTCCACGCTCAACCCGCTGCTTGCCGATGGCCACTTCTTCGTCGGCTATGCCGACTGGCGCGCGGAGACGGAACGCCATCTGCGCGACGGGGGCGCCCTGTTTCCCTTCGAGGTCACGGTCGATGCGCAGGCGCGGGTGCGGATCCTGTCCGACCTGGGCGGCGCCCCGACCGCCCTCGCCGGCCGCCGGGTCGCGACCATCAACGGCGTTCGCGCGGACGCGGTCGCGCGCGCATTGCTCGCGCACGTGCACGGCGACAGCGCGCGCTTCCGCGCCGACCTGCTGTCGCGGCGCTGGTGGTTCTTCTACTGGAAAGTGTACGGCGCACCCGCGACATTCCGGCTGACCCTCGCCGGGCCGCCGCAGGCGCGACTGCGCCAGCCCGCAAGCCACGCCCGCCCTTCGATCCTGGTCGGCGAGAACGAGTTCGACCGGCAGTTCGGCTTCGAGCTGCGCCCGGGCGCCGCCGCGGTCATGACCATCCGCACCTTCTCGTGGCCGGAGCCGGCCGCCTTCCTGGAGTTCACGCGCCGCGCGTTCCAGCAGATGCAGGCCAGCGGCGCGCGGACGCTGATCATCGACGTACGGCAGAACGGCGGCGGCGACGATGCGCTGTGGCTGCAAGGGCTGCTGCCCTACATCGCCGATCGCCCCTACCGCTGGGCATCGCGCTACACCAAGAAAGTGATCCGCGCCGATCCGTCGAAACACGAACGGCTGGGCGAGGTGCTGAGCGGCCCCATAGAGACATGGAGTGCCCCGCAGACGGCGGACCCGCTGCACTTCGACGGCAAGGTCTATGTACTGGTCGGCCGCGGCACCTATTCCTCGGCGGTGCTGTTCGCCGACACGATGCAGGACTTCGGCTTCGGAACGCTGCTCGGCGAAGGCGCCAGCGTCAGGAGCACGCAGACCGGCGGCGTGCAGAAGATCGTGCTGCCGCACACCGGGCTGGCCCTGTGGGTTCCGCGGCTGCTGCTGGTGCGGCCGTCGGCAGCGGCGACACCGACGCTGCTGACGCCGGACATCGCCATCGACGACGATCCGCTGCGGCCCGACGCGATGGTGGAGGCGGCATTGGCGATCGCGGCGGCGGCGCGGGACTGAGCAAGGCACCGTGCGCGCCCATGCCATCGCCGGCCGCTCCGCGCGCGGCACATAAAAAAACAGCCACTTGGCTTGCGCTAAGTGGCTGCTTGATTTGGTGGGCCGTCAAGGATTCGAACCTTGGACCTATTGATTAAGAGTCAACTGCTCTACCAACTGAGCTAACGGCCCTGAAACTGAGTCGCGCATTTTATGCGCTTTTTTGCTTCGTTGCAACACTCCGCGAAGCAGCGGGTCACACGATCAATGGGGTGGCTGAGGGGACTCGAACCCCCGACATCTGGAATCACAATCCAGTACTCTAACCAGCTGAGCTACAGCCACCATTGAACTCTTGCAACACCCTGCCCGGCACCGATGTGGCGCGCCCGACAGGAATCGAACCTGTAACCGCCGGCTTAGAAGGCCGGTGCTCTATCCGGTTGAGCTACGGGCGCCCGGGGCCGGATTGTCGCATTCCTCTCCGCCGTTTGGACATCGGATTGGTCGGGGTAGAGGGATTCGAACCCCCGACATCCTGCTCCCAAAGCAGGCGCGCTACCAGACTGCGCTATACCCCGGCGGAACATCCCTCGCGGCCGAGGCCGGAAAGGTCGGCTATTGTGGGAACCTCGCGGCCCGGTGTCAACGGCACGCGGCGTCACCGCGGCCTGCGCTATGCTCGGCACTTGCGGCCGACACGGGCCAATCGTCTTTTTTACAGGGAGAAACAGCATGATCCGCAGCGGCAACCCCGCCTTGAAGGAATCCACCTTCCTCGACCTCGGCAGCGGCGCGGTGGTCTCGCGCGACGGCGAGGCGATGACCCTGAACGGCACCATCCACAAGACCGGCGCGTTGCTGCTGTTGACCGTGCTGACGGCGGCGTTCGCTTGGAGCCAGTCGATCTCGATCGACGGCGCCGGCAAAGAAGTGATCGCCCCGGGCATCATCGGCTACGTGCTGGGCGGCGCCATCGGCGGCTTCATCCTGGCCATGATCACCACCTTCAAGAAGACCTGGGCGCCGATCACCGCGCCGCTGTACGCGCTGGTGGAAGGCTTCTTCCTGGGTTCGATCTCGGCGATGTACGAAGTGCGCTTCAACGGCATCGTGCTGCAGGCGGTGCTGCTGACCTTCGGCACCCTGTTCGCGCTGCTGTTCGCGTACCGCAGCGGGCTGATCAAGGCCACCGAGAACTTCAAGCTCGGCGTGGTCGCGGCCACCGGCGGCATCGCGCTGGTGTACCTGGCGACCATCGTGCTCGGCTTCTTCAACATCCAGATCCCCTTCATCCACGCCTCCGGCACGGTCGGCATCCTGTTCAGCCTGTTCGTGGTGGTGGTGGCGGCGCTGAACCTGGTGCTGGACTTCGACTTCATCGAGAGTGGCGTGGAACAGGGCGCGCCCAAGTACATGGAGTGGTACGGCGCGTTCGGGCTGATGGTCACCCTGGTGTGGCTGTACATCGAGTTCCTGCGGCTGCTGTCGAAGTTGCAGTCGCGAAATTAAGCCGGGAATCGGGAATCGGGATTGGGGATTCGCAAGAGCGGCTCCCCGCGATCGATGAGCGGAAGTGGCTTCAGACAAACTTCCGAGCAAAAGAAAGGGCGCATCGAGGCGCCCTTTCTTTTTTGCGATCTTCCGGCGCGCTCAGAGGCGGCTGGCGATGGCCTTGGCGAAGCCCATGGTGTTGCCGCTGCCGCCGAGGTCCGGGGTCAGTCCGTCCTTGGCTTCCAGCGTGGCGACGATGGCGTTGCGCAGGCGCTCGGCGTTCTGCGGCTGGCCGACGTGGTCCAGCAGCTGCGCCGCGCCCAGCAGCAGCGCGCACGGGTTGGCCTTGCCCTGCCCGGCGATGTCCGGCGCCGAGCCGTGCACGGCCTCGAAGATCGCCGCGTCGACGCCGATGTTGGCGCCCGGGGCCAGACCCAGGCCGCCGACCAGGCCGGCGCACAGGTCCGACAGGATGTCGCCGAACAGGTTGGTGGTGACGATGACGTCGAACTGCTCCGGACGCATCACCAGCTGCATGCAGGCGTTGTCGACGATCATTTCCTGGAATTCGATCTCCGGGTAGTTCGCCGCCACTTCGCGCGCCACCTTCAGGAACAGGCCCGAGGTCGACTTGATGATGTTGGCCTTGTGCACCGCGGTGACCTTCTTGCGGCCGGTCGCCCGCGCCAGGTCGAAGGCGTAGCGGACGATGCGCTCGGAGCCCTTGCGGGTCACCTTGGCCATCGACACCGCGGTCTCGCCGTCGGCCGACACTTCCTGGCCTTCGCTCAGGTAGGCGCCTTCGGTGTTCTCGCGCACGGTGATCAGGTCCACGCCGGCGCCGAAGCGCGACTTGGTGTTCGGGAACGACTTGGCCGGACGCACGTTGGCGTACAGGTCGAACTGGCGGCGCATGGCCACGTTGATCGAGCTGAAGCCCTCGCCCACCGGCGTCGTCAGCGGGCTCTTCAGCGCGATCCTGTTCTTGCGGATCGAGTCCAGGGTGGCGGCCGGCAACAGATCGCCGTGCTTCTCCAGGGCGACCAGGCCGGCGTCGGCGTATTCGTAGGTGAGGCCGGCGTTCAGCGCGTCGAGCACGAACAGCGTGGCGTCCATGATCTCGGGGCCGATGCCATCGCCACGGATGACCGTGATTGTCTGCGTCATAGGATTGCGGTTTCCGTACAGAGGGGGAGCGCGCCGGCCGGAAGCCCGGGCTGCAGGCGCAAGGAGGTTTCACCGGTAATTATGCCCGAAGCCGGTGAAGGCTCCCAAACCGCCGCGGCGCCGAAACGCAGCGCGCCGCCCGCAGGCGGCGCGCATCGGGCCGATCCGGGCGGCGCTCAGGCGTGCGCGTGCTCCGACGGCGCGGCGGCGGCGCCGTCCTCGAGCTTGTCGAGGAAATCCACCGCCCGGCGCAGGTGCGGGATCACGATCGAGCCGCCCACCACCAGGCCCACCGAGAAGGTCTCGAAGAACTCGTCGCGCTGCACGCCGGCCTCCTTGCACTGGGCCACGTGGTAGCTGATGCAGTCGTCGCAGCGCAGCACCAGCGAGGCGACCAGGCCGAGCAGTTCCTTGGTCTTCACGTCCAGCGCGCCAGCCTGGTAGGTCTGGGTGTCGAGCGCGAAGAAACGCCGCACCACCTGGTTCGGCTCGGCCAGGATGCGCTGGTTCATGCGCTGGCGGAACTCGGTGAACTCGCGCACCCGGTCCTGGCCGTCGCCACCCTCGCCGCCGGTCTGCGCAGCGCTCATGCCTGCGCCTCGGGCGCCTGTCCGTCGAGCAGCGGCTGCAGCTTGCCGGCGCGGTGCAGCGCCATCATGTCGTCGTAGCCGCCGACGTGGGTGTCGCCGACGAAGATCTGCGGCACGCTGGTGCGGCGCGCCAGCGCCACCATTTTCTCGCGCTCGGCCGGGTCCAGGTCGATGCGTACCTCGGTCCAGCTGCGGCCCTTGCTCTTCAGGAAGTTCTTGGCCGCCACGCAGTACGGGCAGATCGCGGTGGAGTACAGGGTGATCGGCGGGCCGCCGGCCTGGCCGGCGTCGGCATGCTGGGTGTCCATGGGAAACTCCGGGCGCTGTAAGTGGTCCAAGCCACTATGGTAGCGGGCGGGTGGATTTTCGAGTCCGCTGCCGCAACACTGCGGATTACCCTGGATTCACCCGTCGTTTCCAAACGCCGCCCGCGGCGCCCTGCTTTTCTCCTGGAGCCTGCCTTGCGCCCGCTGCCGCTTGCCTTCGCAATTACCCTGGCCACTGCCGCCGCCGTCGCGCCGGCGCAGGAGAACAAGCTCCCGGACATCGGCTCCTCGGCCGGGGAATTGCTGACCCCGGCGCGCCAGGCCGAGTACGGCAAGATGATGCTGGCCGAGCTGCGCAACTACGACTACGTGCTCGAGGACCCGCTGATCGGCGACTGGCTGCAGACCATGGGCACCCGGCTCGGCGCCAACAGCGACCAGCCGCAGCAGAAGTACACCTTCTTCATGCTGCGCGACCGCCAGATCAACGCCTTCGCCACGCTGGGCGGCTACGTCGCGGTCAACGCTGGGCTGGTGCTGACCGCCGAGCGCGAGGACGAGGTCGCCGCGGTGCTGTCGCACGAGATCGCGCACATCACCCAGCAGCACGTGCTGCGTGGGGTGGAGCGGGCGCAGCGCGACCAGGTGCCGATCCTGCTCGGCATGCTCGCCGCGGTGGTCGCCGCGCAGCAGGCCGGCGGCCGTTCCAGCGGCGACGCCACCCAGGCGGCGATCGCCAGCGGCCTGGGACTGATGCAGCAACGCCAGATCGACTACACCCGTTCCAACGAATCGGAGGCCGACCGGCTGGGCATCCGCACCCTGGCCCGCAGCGGCTACGACGTGGATGCGATGGCCGGCTTCTTCGAGCGCATGTCGCTGGCGATGCGCGGCAACCAGGGCGGCTACAGCACCCCCGACTACCTGATGACCCACCCGGTCACCACCACCCGCATCAGCGAGGCGCGGCAGCGCGCCGAGCAGATGAAGAAGAACACCGTCACCCTGACCACCCGCGTGCCCGGCGGCACCTTGCAGGAGCGGGTCGACCCCAACGACGTGTCGCTGAGCCAGCCGCTGGGCGCGCCCAGCAACCCGTTGCTGCCCGGGAGCCTGCAGCTGCCGTTCGACACCTATGCGCGCGGCACCAGCGGCCAGTTCGAATGGGCCCGCGAGCGCCTGCGCGTGCTCAGCGCCAATACGCCGGCCGATGCGGTGCGCGAGTACGAGGGCCTGCGCCAGGGCAGCAAGCAGGGCCTCAGCGATGCCCAGCGCTACGGCTTGGCGCTGGCCCGGCTGCGCGGCGGCGGCAGCGCGCTGGACGCGACCAAGACCCTGGAGGAGCTGTTGCAGGCGCACCCGGACAGCTGGTGGCTGGGCCTGGCGGTGGCCGAGGCCGAATCGCGCAACGGCCGCGTCGCGCAGGCCAACCAGCGCTTCGACGGCTTGCTCAAGCGGCTGCCGAGCAACCGCGCGGTGGCGCTGACCTATGCCGCCGCGCTGAACGAGCAAGGCGGCCGTGCCGCCGGCCAGCGCGCGCAGGCGGTGCTGCGGCCATTGCTGGCCGCGGCGGCCGACGATCCGGTGTTCCAGCGCACCTTCGCCCGCGCCTGCGAGCTGGCCGGAGACGGCAATCGCGCCGGCGAGGCCTATGCGGAAGCCGCGTATCTGAACGGACGCCCCGAACAGGCGCTGATCCAGTTGAACAACCTGAAGAAGCGCGAGGACCTGGATTACGTGGCGCGCGCCCGCATCGATGCGCGCATTGCGGCGATCACCCCCACGGTGCTGGAGCTGCGCCGCCAGGGCGTGGAGGATCCGGATGTGAAACAACGCTGAAACGCCACACGAGCGCCGTCACTGAATCGTAATAAAACCGTAGTCTACTGGCGACCTCTCCTCCCAGTCCCACGGTGCCGTCGTGCAGAAACGCATCCTGATCGTCGACGACGAACCCGCCATCCGCGACATGGTGGCGTTCGCCCTGCGCAAGGGCGACTTCGAACCGGTCCACGCCGGCGACGCGCGGGAAGCGCAGACCTCCATCGCCGACCGCGTTCCCGACCTGATCCTGCTGGACTGGATGCTGCCCGGCACCAGCGGCCTGGAACTGGCCCGGCGCTGGCGCAAGGACGCGATGACCCGCGAGGTGCCGATCATCATGCTCACCGCGCGCGGCGAGGAAAACGACCGGGTCGGCGGCCTGGAAGCCGGGGTCGACGACTACGTGGTCAAGCCGTTCTCGGCGCGCGAGCTGCTGGCGCGGATCCGCGCGGTGATGCGCCGCACCCGCGACGACGACGAGGACGGCAGCGTCTCGGTCGGCAGCCTGCGCATCGACGGCGCCGCGCACCGCGTGTTCGCCGGCGACGCGCCGGTGCCGATCGGCCCCACCGAATACCGCCTGCTGCATTTCTTCATGACCCATCCCGAGCGCGTCTACAGCCGCGCGCAGCTGCTCGACCACGTGTGGGGCGGCAGCGTCTACGTCGAGGAGCGCACCATCGACGTGCACATCCGCCGGCTGCGCAAGACCCTGGAGCCGTTCGCGGTGGAGAACATGGTGCAGACGGTGCGCGGCTCCGGCTATCGCTTCTCGTCCTCCATCTGACTGCAGCCTTCGCCTGCTATAAACGGCGGACGGACACGATCCATTGCGACAGAGCGCGCTCCCGATGCCCCGCCACATCCGTTCCGCCTGGTTCAAGACCCTCGGCACCCTGGCCGCGCTGCTGCTGCTGGCGGTGCTGGTCGGCTGGCTCGGCGGCCACGTGTGGATGGCGCTGACCCTGATGTCGCTGGCGGTGATGGGCTGGCACTACTGGCGCCTGCGCCGCGTGCTGCGCCGGCTGACCGCGCGCCAGCGCTGGGAGCCGCCGGCCGGCACCGGCGTGTGGAACGAACTGGACCGGCTGCTGTACCGCAGCCAGGCGGAAATGCGCACGCGCAAGCGGCGCCTGCTGGACATGCTGCGCGCCTACCGCGCCGCCGCCGCCGCGCTTCCCGACGCGGTGGTGGTGGTGGACCGCAACAGCCAGCGCATCCAGTGGTTCAACGAAGCCGCCGGCACCCTGCTCGGCCTGCGCCATCCCGGTGACCTCAACGTGCCGGTGGTCGAACGGCTGCAGCCGATGCCGCTGGCGCACTGGCTGGCCGGCGGCCGCAACGCCGAGCCGATGCTGGACACGCCCTCGCCGATCGACGACCGGCTGCGCCTGAACCTGCGCCTGATCCCCTACTCCGACGACTACTGGCTGCTGGTCGCGCGCGACGTCAGCAAGCTGCTGCAGCTGGAGCAGGTGCGCCGCGACTTCGTCGCCAACGTCTCGCACGAACTGCGCACGCCGCTGACCGTGGTGCACGGCTACCTGGACATGCTCGACCCGGAGGATTTCCCCGATTCCGGGCCGATGATCGCCGAGATGCGCAAGCAGTCGCAGCGCATGACCCAACTGGTCGAAGACCTGCTGACCCTGTCGCGGCTGGAATCGCAGGAACACGCCAACGAGGAGAGCATTGCGATGGCGCCGATGCTGGCCACGCTGCGCCGCGAGGCCGAGGCGCATAGCCAGGGCCGGCACCGCATCGAGGTGCACGACGAGGCCGATCTGGATCTGGTCGGCTCCAACAAGGAACTGCACAGCGCGTTCTCCAATCTGGTCACCAATGCAGTGCGCTATACCCCTGCCGGCGGCGCGGTCAGCATCACCTTTGCGCGCGAAGGCGACGGTGCGGTGCTGTCGGTGCGCGACAGCGGCTACGGCATCCCGTCGCACCATCTGCCGCGCATCACCGAACGCTTCTACCGCGTCTCCAGCAGCCGCTCGCGCGAAAGCGGCGGCACCGGGCTGGGACTGTCGATCGTCAAGCACGTGCTGGGCCTGCACCAGGCGCGGCTGGACATCGAAAGCGAAGTCGGCAAGGGCAGCACGTTCTCCTGCCACTTCGGCGCCGGACGCGTGCATCCGCGGCACGACCATGCCACCCTGACCTCCGCCTAACGAGTACCGCCATGCCACGCGCCGCCGCCCTGCCGCCCACGCCGCCACCGGACGTTCCCAGCGACCCGCTGCGCGACCCGTCGCTGTACCTCAACCGCGAACTGTCGCAGCTGGACTTCAATTTCCGCGTGCTGGCGCAGGCGCAGGACCCGAGCGTGCCGCTGCTGGAGCGGCTGCGCTTCCTGTGCATCTCCTGCACCAACCTCGACGAATTCTTCGAGATCCGCGCCGCCACCGTGCGCCACGCGCTGGAATTCGGCTTGCCGCCGGCGCCGGACGGGCTGAGCTCGAGCGCGATCCTCAACACCATCCACGATCGCGCCGCGCAGCTGGTCGACCATCAGTACCGCTGCTGGAACGAGGTGCTGCGCCCGGCGCTGAAGGAAGCCGGCATCGGCGTGCTCGGCCGCAACAGCTGGAACGCGCGGCAGAAGCGCTGGCTGCGCGCCTACTTCCGCAACGAGATCATGCCGGTGCTGTCGCCGCTGGGCCTGGACCCGGCGCATCCGTTCCCGAAGATCCTCAACAAGTCGCTGAACATCGTGGTGGTGCTGAAGGGTACCGATGCGTTCGGCCGCGTTGGCCACCTGGCGATCGTGCGTGCGCCGCGCTCGCTGCCGCGCATCATCCAGCTGCCGGAAAGCCTGTCCGAAGGCGGGCAGAGCTTCGTGTTCCTGTCCTCGGTGCTGTCCACCTTCGTCGACGAACTGTTCCCGGGCATGGAGGTGATGGGGTCCTACCAGTTCCGCGTGACCCGCAATTCCGAGCTGGTGGTGGACGAGGAGGAAGTGGAGAACCTGGCGCTGGCGTTGCGCGACGAGTTGGTCAACCGCGGCTACCGGCCGGCGGTGCGGCTGGAGATCGCCGAGGACTGCCCGAAGTCGATCATGCGCACGCTGCTGCAGAACTTCGAATTGCCGGAGAACGCGGTCTATCGCATCGACGGCCCGGTCAACCTGAGCCGGGTCAACCAGGTCTACGACCTGGTGCAGCGCCCGGACCTGAAGTACCCGTCGATGAATCCGCGCACGCTGCGCGACAGCGAGGGCATCTTCGAGATCGCCGCCGCCGGCGACGTGCTGCTGCACCATCCGTTCGACGCGTTCACCGCGGTGCTGGACCTGATCAAGCAGGCCGCAGTGGACCCGCAGGTGCTGGCGATCAAGCAGACCCTGTACCGCACCGGCAAGGACTCGGGCATCGTCGATGCGCTGGTGCTGGCCGCGCGCAACGGCAAGGACGTGACCGTGGTGGTCGAACTGCGCGCGCGCTTCGACGAGGAAGCCAACCTGGGCCTGGCCGATCGCCTGCAGGAAGCCGGCGTGCAGGTGGTGTACGGCGTGGTCGGCTACAAGACCCACGCCAAGATGCTGCTGATCGTGCGCCGCGAAGGGCGCAAGCTGCGCCGCTACGTGCACCTGGGCACCGGCAACTACCACAGCGGCACCGCGCGCGCCTACACCGACCTGAGCCTGATCACCGCCGATGCGGACATCTGCAACGACGTGCACCTGCTGTTCCAGCAGCTGTCCGGGCTGGCGCCGAAGATCCGCCTCAAACGCCTGCTGCAATCGCCGTTCACCCTGCACCCGGGCGTGCTGCACCGGATCGAGCGCGAGACCAAGCTGGCCCTGGCCGGGCGTCCCGGCCGCATCATCGCTAAGATGAACGCGCTCAACGAGCCGCAGGTGATCCGCGCGCTGTACGTGGCCTCGCAGGCCGGGGTCAAGATCGACCTGATCGTGCGCGGCGCGTGCACGCTGCGCCCCGGCGTGCCGGGCGTATCGGACAACATCCGGGTGCGCTCGATCGTCGGCCGCTTCCTCGAGCACAGCCGCGTCTACTGGTTCGGCAACGACGGCGCGCCGGAACTGTTCTGCGCCAGCGCCGACTGGCTGGAGCGCAACCTGCTGCGCCGGGTCGAGACCTGCTTCCCGATCCTGGATCCGAAGCTGATCCAGCGCATCCATCGCGAAGTGCTGAAGAACTACATGGACGACAACCTCAACGCGTGGGAACTGGACGCCAGCGGCACCTACCGCAAGCTGACGCCGGGCCAGGACCAGCCGCCGCATTCGGCGCAGCTGGCGCTGCTCGACGGGCTCTGAGCCACGCCACGCGCGCGCCGATGGACGGCACCCGCCGTGCATCGGCTACCATTCCGCCCATGCCTCCCATCTCCCCGTACACGCCGTTGCGCGATGGCGACCTGCTGGCCGCCGTCGACCTGGGTTCCAACAGTTTCCACATGGTCGTGGCGCGGTATCAGCTCGGGCAGTTGCGGGTGGTGGACCGCTTGCGCGAGACCGTGCGCATGGCCGACGGCCTGGACAACAAGGGCGGGCTGTCGGCCGAAGCCCGGCAGCGTGCGCTGGAGTGCCTGGCGCGCTTCGGCCAACGTATCCGCGACGTGCCGTCGCTGCGGGTGCGCGCGCTGGCCACCAACACCGTGCGCCAGCTGCGCTCGCCGCAGGCGTTCCTGATCCCCGGCGAGACCGCGCTCGGCCATCCGATCGAAGTGGTCAGCGGGCGCGAGGAAGCGCGCCTGATCTACCTGGGCGTGGCGCATGCGCAGCCGCCCAAGCCGGACCAGCGCCGGCTGGTGATCGACATCGGCGGCGGCTCCACCGAATTCATCATCGGCCGCGGCTTCCAGACCCTGGAGCGCGAGAGCCTGCAGGCCGGCTGCATCGCCAGCACGCGGCGCTTTTTCCCCGGCGGCAAGCTGTCGAAGAAAAAATGGAAGGACGCGCTGACCGAGATCGGCGCCGAGTTCCAGCAGTTCGCCGGGCTGTACCGCGCGCTGGGCTGGCACGAGGCGCTGGGCTCGTCGGGCACGCACAAGGCGATCGGCGAGATCTGCGCGGCGATGAAGCTGACCAAGGGCGCGATCACCGCCGAGGCGCTGCCGCAACTGCGCGAGCGCCTGCTGCTGGCCAAGCGCATCGAGGACATCGACCTGCCCGGCCTGTCCGCCGACCGCCGGCCGATCATCGCCGGCGGCGTGCTGGTGCTGGAAGCCGCGTTCCAGGCGCTGGGCCTGCAGCGCCTGATGGTGAGCAAGGCGGCCATGCGCGAAGGCATCCTGTACGACATGCTCGGCCGCGGCGGCGAGAACGATCCGCGCGAGACCGCGATCGCCGCGCTCACCCAGCGCTACGGCATCGACGAGACCCAGGCCGCGCGCGTGGAAGGCACCGCGATGGCGCTGTTCGAACAGGTCGCCACGGCCTGGGCGCTGGATGCCGACGATGGGCGCATGCTCGGCTGGGCCGCGCGCCTGCACGAGCTGGGCCAGGTCATCGCGCACAGCCAGTACCACGTGCACGGCGCCTACGTGCTCGAGCACTCCGACATCGCCGGCTTCTCGCGGCAGGAGCAGCAGGTGCTGGCGACGCTGGTGCGCACCCACCGCCGCAACGTGCCCAAGACCGCGTTCGATGCCCTGCCCGACCGCCTGCTGCTCAGCGCCAAGCGCAAGGCCGCGCTGCTGCGGCTGGCGGTGCTGCTGCATCGCGCGCACGAATCCGAACCGATCCCGTCGCTGGAGCTGAAGGCCGACGGC
This sequence comes from Xanthomonas sp. CFBP 8443, assembly GCF_025666195.1. NCBI lineage: Bacteria > Pseudomonadati > Pseudomonadota > Gammaproteobacteria > Lysobacterales > Lysobacteraceae > Xanthomonas > Xanthomonas sp. CFBP 8443. Next base: position 1,355,597 of record NZ_CP102592.1, on the reverse strand, counting down.
GACAACCTGCACCTGATCCTGTCGCAGCCGTGGATCGAAGCGCGGCCGTTGCAGCGCGCCGACCTGATCGGCGAGGTCGAGGGCATGGCCGGGTTGGGGATCAATTTCCGGCCGTTCGTGGCTTGAAGGCCGGGATTGGAGATTGGGGATTCGGGATCGGTAGCGGCGCAGTAGCTGGCGCGTCGCTAAACGCCCTGGGCCGGCGTCATCATTCCTACATCCTCTGGACATGTTCGCTTCACCGCTGCGCGCGAAGCTTTGGCAAACCGGAGCCTCAACATGCGCTACGCGATCGTCACCGAGACGTACCCCCCTGAGGTCAACGGCGTCGCGCTGACCGTGCAGGGGCTGGAACTGGGATTGCGTGCGCTCGGCCATCAGGTCGACGTGGTGCGGCCGCGTCAGGTCGGCGACCACGACGACGATGCGCATCTGGTGCGCGGTGCGGCGCTGCCGCGCTACCCCGGCCTGAAGTTCGGCCTGCCCGCGCCGCGGCGCCTGGCCCGGTTGTGGCAGGCCACGCCGCCAGACGCGGTCTACATCGCCACCGAAGGCCCGCTGGGCTGGTCGGCGCTGCGCACCGCGCGGCGCCTGGGCATTCCGATCGCCACCGGCTTCCACACCCGCTTCGACGAATACCTGCCGCAGTACGGCGCCGCCTGGCTGCAGTCGACCGCGCTGCGTTGGATGCGGCGCTTCCACAACCAGGCCGACGCGACCCTGGTGCCGACTCGCGAACTGCTCGGGTTCCTCGCCGGGCAAGGCTTCGAGCGCGTGCGCCTGCTGGCGCGCGCGGTGGACAACCGCCAGTTCGAACCGCAGCGCCGCGATGCGCAGCTGCGCCGCGAATGGGGCCTGGACGACGCTGGCTGCGCGGCGCTGTACGTCGGCCGCATCGCCTCGGAGAAGAACCTGCCGCTGGCGGTGCGCGCGTTCCGCGAACTGCAGCAGCGGCGGCCGGACGCGCGCTTCGTGTGGGTCGGCGACGGCCCGATGCGCGAGCGCCTGGCGCAGGAGAATCCCGACTTCATCTTCTGCGGCGTGCAGCGCGGCGACGCGCTGGCGCGTCACTTCGCCAGCGGCGACCTGTTCCTGTTCCCCAGCCGCAGCGAGACCTTCGGCAACGTGACCCTGGAAGCGATGGCCAGCGGCGTGGCTACCGTCGCCTTCGACTACGGCGCGGCGCGCGAATACCTGCGCGACGGCGTCAACGGCGCGGCGGTGGCCGACGACGCGGACTTCGTCGCCGCGGCGCTGCGCCTGGGCGGCGACGACGCGCTGCGCCGGCGCCTGGGCGAGGCCGCCTGCGCGGCGATGCAGCAGCTGCGCCCGGAACGGGTGGTGGCCGATTTCGAAGCGCTACTGGGCGAACTGGCATCCAGCAGGAGGACACATGTCGACGCGGCTTGAGATCTTGCGCGGGCACGAAGCCCGCTGGTGCCGTCAGGCCAACCACTGGTGCCGGCAACGTTCCGTGCGGCGCTTCTTCGCGATGATCAGCCGGCTCGGCGACGGCGTGTTCTGGTATGCGCTGATGGCCTTGCTGGTGGTGTGCGACGGCATGGACGGCGTATTCGCGTCCGCGCACATGGCCGCCACCGGGGTGGTCGCGCTGAGCCTGTACAAGGGCCTCAAGCGCTGGACCCGGCGCCCGCGCCCGTACGCGGCCGACCTGCGCATCCGCGCCTGGGTGGCGCCGCTGGACGAGTTCAGCTTTCCGTCCGGGCACACCTTGCATGCGGTGTCGTTCGGCATCGTGGCACTGGCGTACTACCCGTGGCTGGCACCGCTGCTGATCCCGTTCATCGCCTGCGTGGCGCTGTCGCGGGTGGTGCTGGGCCTGCACTACCCCAGCGACGTGCTCGCCGCCACCGGCATCGGCGCGCTGCTGGCCGGGATGTCGCTGTGGCTGCTGCCGATGCCGGCGTTGCTTGGGTGAGACTCGGGACTCGGGACTCGGGACTCGGGACTCGGGACTCGGGACTCGGGACTCGGGACTCGGGACTCGGGACTCGGGACTCGGGACTGCAGGATGATGTCCCGGCGCAAATCGCTGTCAAGCGATTTGATGCAAAAGGGCCGCTGTTTTTAAAGAAAAAAGCGGCCTTTTTTTTGGCTATAGCCAACCGCTTTCTGTAGGAGGGGCTTCAGCCCCGACGCCTTACCGGTAACGCGTCGGGGCTGAAGCCCCTCCTACAGAAAACGCGCATTGCTGCAGACATGGGAAAATCCCGAGTCCCGAGTCCCGAGTCCCGAGTCCCGAGTCCCGAGTTCCGGGTTCCCGAGTCCCGCCCCGTACAATGCCCCAATGACCACCCTGTTCATCTCAGACCTGCATCTGGATCCGGCGCGGCCGGCGATCACCGAGTTGTTCCTCGAGTTCCTGCGTGGCGAAGCGCGCGCTGCCGACGCCCTGTACATCCTCGGCGACCTGTTCGAGGCGTGGATCGGCGACGACACGCCGTCCGCGGCGGCCGATGCGGTGGCGCTCGAACTGCGCGCAGTGAGCGACGCCGGCGTGCCGGTGTATTTCATGCATGGCAACCGCGATTTCCTGCTCGGCGCCGACTACGCGCGCCGCGCCGGCATGCGCCTGCTGCCCGATCCGTGCGTGATCGACCTGTACGGCGAACCGACGCTGCTGCTGCACGGCGACCTGCTGTGCACCGACGACACCGCTTACCAGGCGTTCCGCGCACAGACCCGCGATCCGGCGTTCCAGCAGCAGTTCCTGGCGCAGCCGCTGGCCGCGCGCATCGCCTATGCGCAGCAGGCGCGCGCCGCCAGCCAGGCGCGGCAGGCGGAAATGAAGCAAGGCGATCGGGCGCAGTTCGAAACCGTCACCGACGTGGCGCCGGACGAGGTCGTGGCCACGTTCGCGCGCTACGGCGTGGCGCGGATGATCCATGGCCATACCCATCGCCCCGCGGTGCACACGCTGGAGGCGAACGGCCGCAGTTGCACCCGCATCGTGCTCGGCGACTGGTACGAACAGGGCTCGGTGCTGCGCGTGGACGCGCAGGATTGCCGGCTGCAGCAGCTGTAGTCCGCCGCCGCGAAACAACGCGACAGACGAGCGGCGCGGGCTAGAGCATGCCGCCGGTGCGGTCCTGCGCACGTTGCGCATAGCTGACGAAATCGCCCTCGGTCACGTCGTACCACAGGATCGCGCCGGAGCGTTCGACCCGGTAGCGGTCGCGCACCGGCGCGGTCTGCGGGTCGCCCGGGCAGCCGTCGCCGTGCTTCTCGCGCACCGCGAACTCGATCGCAGCCGGTGCGGCGGCGGCGGCTCCGCTGGTCGCGGGTGGCGGAGCAGCGGCGTCATCGGCCACCGGTTCGGCGTCGGTCTCGGCGTCGTACTGCAGGCACTGCGCATCGGCATAGACATGGTCGGCCGCCAGCCGCGTCTCCAGCATGTCCAGCGCCCGGGTTTCGTCGAACGCCGCCGCAGGCGCATCGCGCGCGACAGGGGCGGCGGCCGGTGCGGCAGCGCTGGCCGGCGCCTGCTGCGGCGCTGCCGGCGGATCGGCCGCCGGGCCGCAGCCCATGCTCAACATCGCCAGCGCCAAGGCGGCTGGCACGCCTATGCTTTTCAACACCATCGCCGGATCCACACGTAGTGAGCGGTGCGCCCGGCCATGCCCGGACGCGTCGTCGCGCAGCATAGCCGAAGCCGGACGCCACGGCGTCCGGCCGGCCGGCAGGATCGGCAAGCGGGGCGTTCCGGCACGCGCCTGGCGCGGCTTGCACCGGAACGCCCCTGGAACGTACTGCCTCGGTCAGCGGAACGCGGCGACCGCCGCCTTGGTGTTGACCAGCACGCGCTGGTTGTCGGCGCTGGTGGCATTGCCCATCGGCACGCCGCCGTAGGTAATGTTCGGGTTGGACCAGTAGTTCAGGCGCGGGCAGCTGACCGGGCAGTTGTAGGCCATGATCGTGCGCCAGTTGTTGCCGTAGCGGTAGCCGTGGCCATAGGCGTACGGCGAGGTGCTGGGATCGGTGGCGATGTCGTGGCGCGCGCTCTGCAGGTGGCCGATCTCGTGGGCGAAGCTGTAATAGCCGGTGGCACAGTCCCAGTACACCGCGGCGAACGCGGTGGCCGCGGTCGAACCAATGCCCGAGGCCAGGCCGCAGTAGCTGGCGTTGTCGATGATCAGCACGCCGACGTCGGCGGCCACGCTGTTGCGCGTGGTGTGGATGCTGTCCATGTAGCCGTCGCTGGTACCGCGGAAGCGGGTCAGGTCGGTGGTGAAGTTGCCCGACTCGGTGTAGGTGGTGGTCTGATAGCCGGCGAGGACCAAGTTGATGCCGACGTTGCTGTTGACATAGCCCTGGTTGGACTCGGCCACCGCCAGCTGCACCAACGACTGCATGTTGCCGCCGTAGCCGCTCACCGCCTGGTTGGTGGCCACCACCAGCACGCGGATCGTCGCGGTCGGGCCGGCGGTCGGGGACGCGATGACCGCACGGTCGTCGATCGCGGCCTGCGGCATGCGGATGGTCGGCAGCAGCGCGTATTCGCCCGGATGCTCGGCCGGCATGCGGCTTTCGTCGACCTCGACCAGCACGTGGCCGCCGCCGGCGATCGGACGCAGGTGGAACAGCGTGCCGTTGCTGCGGATGCTGCCGGTGATGGTGTCGCCGCTGCGCACCAGGATCGCCGAATTCAGCGGATCCAGGCCGGAGCGGGCGCGCGCCTTGGCCGCGGCGGCATTGCCGAGATTGCCGTACCAGATGCTGTTGCCGCCTTCCAGCCGCTCGGTCTTCAGTTGCGTGGCGGTGACGCGCTGGCCCAGCAGGTCCAGTTCCAGCTGCGCCTGCGTGGCATCGACCGCGGCGGCGTCCACGCGCACGCTCTGCACGGCGCCGGTGGCGGGATTGGCCAGCACGCGGCTCAATCCGGGCTCGCCAGGAATGGCCTTGGAAATGTACTGACTGCTCTGGAACAGGGGTTTTCCGGCCGCGGAGGCGGAACCGGCGACACACAGCGCAAGCATCGCGGTAAGGCAGCAGATCGACTTCATGTCGTACTCCCAGGGGTGGTGAGAAGAGACGGAGCGTCGTCCCTCGCGCAGAAGGCGCGTCCACAGCGCGCGGGGATTCCGATTAGCCGCCCGGCCGACAGCCAGCGCAAGCGACAAATGCGCGGCGTTTCCACTCAGAGATAGCCATTCCAGAAGGCGCCGTGATCGCCATCAACGCCGACGACGTCGTGGTTCACGCATCGACTGCACCTGCACGCCATTTCATCTTCGTCATGTCAGCGGCCCGCGCCAGTCGGTGCCGTGCGCGGTCGGTGCAGGAAGGCCCACCCGGCAGCGCGCGCTGCGCAGTTTCGCCGCCGCGCGTCAACCTGCCTGGTGCTGCAGCGCCAGCAGTTCGTCCTCGTCGAAGCCGGCCAGCAAGCGTGCCGGCAGGTTGAACGGGCCGTGCAGATAGCCGCCGGCGTATTCGCGCAGCAGCTCGGCGAAACGGGCGCGCGGCTCGATGCCGGCGCGCGCGCAATACCAGCGGTACCAGCGCGAGCCGGCGGCGACGTGCGCCACTTCCTCGCGCAGGATCAGTTCCAGGATCTCGACCGTGGCCTCGTCACCGAGCGCGCGTAGCTTGACGATCATGCCCGGGGTCACATCCAGCCCGCGCGCCTCCAGCACGCGCGGCACCAGCGCCATGCGCGCCAGGCCGTCGTGCGCGGTCTTCTCGCACATCTCCCACAGCCCGTTGTGCGCGGCGAAATCGCCGTAGTCGTGGCCCAGCGCGCGCAGCCGATCGCGCAGCAGCGCGAAGTGGCGCGATTCGTCGGCTGCCACCGCCACCCAGTCGGCATAGAACGCGTCGGGCAATCCGCGGAAGCGGTACACCGCATCCCAGGCCAGGTCGATCGCGTTGAGCTCGATGTGCGCGATCGCATGGACGAAGGCGGCGCGGCCTTCGGCGCTGCCGAGCCCGCGCCGCGGCAGCTCGCGCGGATGCACCAGCACTGGCCGCGGCGGACGCCCCGGCATGCGGATCGGCTCCGGTTCGCCGGCATCGGCCGGCACGCGCAGTTCGCCGGCGGCGAACGCAGCGGCGTAGTGCTGGGTCAGGGCGACCTTGTCCTCGGGCGCGCTGGCGGCCAGGCACCGCCGCGCGGCTTGCAGCAGATCTCCGCCGGCGTGCGCGTCCTGCATCCGTGCGCTCCGCAGCGCCGCGTCAGGCGCGGCGCTTCTTCTTCGCTTCGTCCGAACGCAGTTGCATGATGCGCTCGAAGTAGCCGGGCTCGATGCCGGTGGTGTATTCGCCGTTGAAGCACGAGGAATCGAAGGTCTTCAGTTCCGGGTTGCCCTCGCGCACCGCGGTCTCCAGGTCTTCCAGGTCCTGGTAGATCAGCCAGTCGCAGCCGAGGAATTCCTGGATCTCCTGCTCGCTGCGGCCGTGCGCGATCAGCTCGTCGGCGGCCGGCATGTCGATGCCGTAGATGTTCGGGTAGCGCACCGGCGGCGCGGCGCTGGCCAGGTAGACCTTGCGCGCGCCGGCCTCGCGCGCCATCTGCACGATCTGCCGGCTGGTGGTGCCGCGCACGATCGAATCGTCGACCAGCAGCACCACGCGGTTGCGGAACTCCAGGTGGATCGGATTGAGCTTGCGGCGCACCGACTTCACCCGCTCGACCTGCCCCGGCATGATGAAGGTGCGGCCGACGTAGCGGTTCTTGACGAAGCCCTCGCGGTACTTCACCCCGAGCACGTTGGACATCTCCAGCGCGGCGTCGCGCGAGGTGTCCGGGATCGGGATGATGGTGTCGATGTCGTGGTCCGGGCGCAGGCGCAGGATCTTCTCGCCCAGCTTCATGCCCATGCGCATGCGCGCCTTGTGCACCGAGACGTTGTCGATCATCGAGTCCGGGCGCGCGAAGTACACGTACTCGAAGATGCACGGGGTATGGTCGGTCGGCGAGGCGCAGACCTCGGAGAACAGCTCGCCGCGGCCGGTGATGACCAGCGCCTCGCCCGGGCGCACGTCGCGCAGGCGGGTGAAGCCGAGGATGTCCAGCGCCGAGGACTCGGAGGCGACGATGTACTCGTCGCCTTCGGCGCTCTCGCGCTTGCCCAGCACCAGCGGACGGATGCCGTGCGGGTCGCGGAACGCCACCAGGCCCAGGCCCAGCACCACGCTGACCACCGCGTAGCCGCCCTTGCAGCGGCGGTGCACGCCGGCCACCGCGCGGATCGCCGCTTCCGGGGTCAGCATGCGCTGCGCGTCCAGCTCGTAGGCGAACACGTTCAGCAGCACTTCGCTGTCCGAATCGGTGTTGATGTTGCGCCGGTCGGCCTCGAACACCTGCTGCCGCAGCGCCTCGGTATTGATCAGGTTGCCGTTGTGCGCCAGCGCGATGCCGTAGGGCGAATTGACGTAGAACGGCTGCGCCTCGTCCATGCCTTCCGAGCCGGCGGTGGGGTAGCGGCAATGGGCGATGCCGACCCGGCCTTCCAGCACCGCCATGCGCTTCTCGTCGAAGACGTCGCGGACCAGGCCATTGGCCTTCTGCACGCGCAGGCGGGTGCCATCGGCGGTGGCGATGCCTGCGGCATCCTGTCCGCGATGCTGCAGCACGGCCAGGCCGTCATACAGTTGCGCAGCGACATTCTGATTGCCGACGATTCCGACGATGCCACACATTTGAGCGCTCTCCGCGGCGACTGCGCCGCTATTGGGAAGGTGGCCGTGCCTGGCCGTTGGATTCGACCCGTGCCGGGTCGTTTGCTGCCGGACGCGCCTGCGCCGGATCGATGTTCGCAGGCAGAACCTGGGTCGGATCGCCTCCGGGCTGCGCGGATTGGGCACCCGGACGCCCCAGGGCCTTGGACACGATGTCCTGCAGGCCGCTGGCCGACAGGGCATTGCCCAGGGCGGCATTATCGCCTGCCGCGGGCAACTTGCCCAAATCCATCTGCTGCATGTTCATCTGCTGCATGTTCAGTTGCGGCATCTGCGGCATCTGCGGCATGCGCCAGTCCGGCAACTGCGCGCGCATCCAGTGCACGCCGGGGCTGAGCACCGGCAGCACCACCGACTGGTGCCAGGCCGGTTCGCGGGTCAGCGGGGTGAAGCTCATCAGCAGCACCAGCACCGCGGCGAAGAACCCTCCGCGCAGCGTGCCCAGGCCGAAGCCCAGCGCGCGGTCGGTGCCGGACAGCGCGGTGGCGCGCACCGCGCTGCGGATCACCATGCCGGTGATGCCGACCACCGCCATCGTCACCACGAAGGTCAGCGCATAGCCGCCGAGATAGTAGGTCATGCTCGGGCGCGCGCCGTCGGCCAGCCAGCGTCCGGCGTCGCCGCCGAACTGGAAGGTGGCCCAGCCGGACAGCAGCCACGACAGCGTGCCGACCACGATGCCGACGAAGCCGCGCAGGGCGCCGAGCAGCGCCGAGACCAGGATCACCGCCAGCAGCACCATGTCGATCATGCGCGCCTCCCGCGGTCGGGCCGTGCCATGGCGGCGGCAGCGCGCCGCGGTTCCCTTCCCTGGTACATGCTTGCGACTCCGCGGGCCGAAACCCGGTTCAAGGGTGTGGACGTACCATACCGCTGATGCCGACCTTCGATGCGACCTGCGCGCGCAGCTGCTCGGCATCGGCGCGATTGGCGACCGGGCCGACCCGCACCCGGTTCAACGCGCCCTTGTCGGTGCGCACCTGTTCGACGAAGGCGCTGAAGCCGGCGGCGCGGACCTTGTCGCGCAAGGCGTTGGCATCCTCGGCCTTGCCGAAGGCGCCCAGCTGCACGGCGAAGCCGGTGCCGGACGCGGCCGGGGCCGCCGGCACGCTCGGGGCGGGCTTGGCCGCCGCGACCGGCGCCGGCGTCGCCGCCGGCTTGGCCGGTTCGGGCCTGGCCGGTTCGGGCTTGGGCGTCGCGGCGACCGGCGGCTTGGCCGCGGCCACCGGCTTGGCCGGCTCCGGCGGTAGGGTTTCGGTCTTGGCCGGCGCGGCGGCGGCTGGCGCCGCGGCGGCCACCGACGTGGCGCTCGGCGCGTCCAGGGTCACCACCTGGGCGTTGACGTCGTTGCGCACCTTGACCGCCTGCAGCCGCACCGACTCGGCCTGGGCCCGGTCGGCATACGGGCCGATGCGCACGCGCCAGGCCTGGCGCCCGCCGATCGTGGCCGCCTCGCGGAAGCCCGGCAGCTGCGCCTGCTTGAGCCGCGCGATCACCGCATCGGCGTCGGCCGGCGTGGAGTAGGCGCCGAAATTGACCGCGTAGTTGCCGGCCGCCACGGTCGGCGGCAACGGCTGCGCGGCACTGCCGGCGGCGGCCGGCGCTGGCGTGGCCAGATCGGCGGCATCGGGGTTGTCCTGCACCGGCGCCGGCGCGGCGGGCGCGCTGGCCATGCCCACGGCGCCGCCGCTGGGCGTGTCGCCCGGCGTCACCAGCGGCAATTCGCGGGTCTGGAACTGGCCGTCGGCCGGAGCGTCCGGGGCGTTCAGCGGGACATTGGCGACGCCGCTGTCGGGCGCGGGGCCCTTGACCAGCATCGGCAGGAAGATCACGGCGAGCGCCACCAGGACGAGGGCGCCAATCAGTCGCTGTTTCAGGACGGTATCCACGGAAAGCTTGAGGGGGCGGCATGGCGGAGTGCCGCCGCGATTATAAGGTCGAGCCGGCCGCGGGCGGGGTCAGCCGGCTGAATGCAGCCAGTGCAAGGCGTCGGCGGCGGTGCGGAACGAGCCGAATACCAGCACCCGATCGCCCGGCTGCGCCTGCGCCAGGGCCTGCTGCAGCGCCTGCGCCACGCTGTCGGCGACCGTGGCCGCAGCCGCCGCGTCGGTACCGGCCAGACGCGCCTGCAGCTGCGCACCGCTCTGGCCGCGCGCGCCCGGCAGCCCGGCCAGGTACCAGGCAGCGACCTGCCCGGCCAGCGCCTGCACCGCGCCGGCCGCGTCCTTGTCGGCCAGCGCGGCGAACACCGCGCGGGTGCTGCCGGCGCGCGGTTGCGCCTGCAGCGCCGCGGCCAGCTCGCGCGCGGCCTGCGGGTTGTGGCCGACGTCGACCAGCACCTCCACGCCATCGCGCACGAACGGCTGCAGGCGTCCGCGCAGCTGCGCCGCGGCGACGCCTTCGGCATAGGCGTTGCGCGGCAAGGCTTTGCGCAGCGCGCGCAACGCGGCGATGGCGGTGGCGGCATTGGCGCGCTGCACCGGCGCGCGCAGCTGCGGCGATGGCAGTTCCAGTGTGGTGCCGACGTCGCGCCAACGCCATTGCTCGGCGTCGATCGGCTCATGGAAGAAATCGCTGCCGGCGCGGATCGCGTTGGCGCCGATCGCATAGGCGCGGCGCAGCACGCTCGACGGCGGATCGATCTCGCCCAGCACCAGCGGCTTCCACGGCCGCGCGATGCCGGCCTTCTCCGTACCGATCGCCTCGCGGTCCGCGCCCAGCCAGTCGGTGTGGTCGATGTCGACGGTGGTGATCACCGCCACGTCGGCATCGACCAGGTTCACTGCGTCCAGGCGCCCGCCCAGGCCCACTTCCAGCACCGCCAGGTCCAGGTCGGCCTGCTCGAACAGCCACAGCGCGGCCAGCGTGCCGTATTCGAAATAGGTCAGCGGCGTGTCGCCGCGCGCGGCCTCCACCGCCTCGAAGCCGGCCACCAGTTGCGCGTCGCCGGCCTCTTCGCCGCCGATGCGCACGCGCTCGTTGTAGCGCAGCAGGTGCGGCGAGGTGTAGCTGCCCACCGCCCAGCCGCCGGCGCGTGCGATCGCCTCGACGAAGGCCACGGTCGAGCCCTTGCCGTTGGTACCGCCGACGGTGATGACCTTCTTCGCCGGCCGGGTCAGGCGCATCCGTTCGGCCACCGCGCGCACGCGCTCCAGGCCCATCGCGATGTCCTGCGGGTGTTGCTGCTCGATGTAGGCGAGCCATTCGGGGAGGGTTTTCACGGCATTCACGGGCATGAGAAAGGGAACCAGCAGCCTCTCATTATCGCGATTTCAGCAAGCGCAAGCGGCGCGGCATCCGGCAGTGATCCCTATCCGCAGGCGTCACCAGACATCACGCCCGCGCAGCACCGTGCGTCGCTATTGAGTGGTGTAAACCTTTTCGATTCGCATGCCGAGCGCAGAACGCTGGCCGGTCAACAGCACGGGTACCTCCTGCTCAGGATGGCGTCGGTAGAAGGATTCGCTGATGCAAAGATATTTCGGGATCGAATGCTTCATCGGCCCGCCTAGCAATCGGTAGTCGCAGGAGCGCCGGCTGTGCTGGTAGTGCGCTTGCATGACGTAGACCTCGCGAAACGGCGTACCTGCCATCCGCGTGAACATCCACGGCAAGCTCTTGGCCACGATCAGCCAGCTCATGAAGCCAAGCAGCAGCGGCGATGCGAAGATCATGAAGACTGAAAAGAGCGGGCCTTTTTCGGTAATGACAGACAGTCGCCCCTGGCGATGCCCATGCACGAACAGCAAGGCAGTCAGCACGCCCCCGACAAGCAGCATCGGCAACAGCCACTGTCGTCCGTACGGAAATACCGCCGGCACGAAATCAACGAACATGCCCAGCGGTACAAGCCCCAATAGGGCGAGCAACGCGAGCAGCTTGCCCAACAGGACATACTTTTCTTTCTTCCAAGCCACCGTCCACCTCCATGTGGCGCGAATCAGAGCGCCCGGTGCTTGGCCTCGCCGAAGAACGGGGTGTGGTGCGCGCAATCGTTCAGGCGCACCACTTCCAGATGCTCCACGTCCGGGCCTTCGAGCAGGTTCAGCGTGGTCGGCGCCTGGCGGAAGCTCCACAGCTTGGCAATCGGCAGGCCCAGCACCCGGCACAGGATCACCCGGTTGACCGCATCGTGCGCCACCACCAACAAGGTGTCGTCCCCGCCCAGGCCCTCGGCGGCGCGGGTCAGACCGCGCCAGGAACGGTCCAGCACCTGGCGCAGCGATTCGCCGCCCGGCATCAGCACCGTGTCCGGCTCCTCGCGCCAGGCGCGCAGCCGCGCCGGATCCTTATCGTTGATCTCGCTGGCCAGCAGGCCTTCCCATTCGCCGTGAGCGATTTCCTGCAGGTCCGGATCGGTCAGCAGCATCGCCTCGCGCTCCGCGCCGAGCGCGTAGCGGGCCGTGCTCTGCGCGCGCGACAGCGGCGAGGCCACCGCGCGAGTCAACGGCACCTCGCGCAAACGTGCGCCGAGCGCCTGCGCCTGTGTTTCGCCGACCGGCGACAACGCGATGTCGATCTGGCCCTGGTAGCGGCCTTCGGCGTTCCACGGGGTTTCGCCGTGACGAGCGAGCAGGATGCGCATGCTGCGGAATTCCGTTTGGGAGAGGTCCCGCCTCGCGAACGAAACGGAGCGGCATGATACCTGCTCCGTTGCCGGAAACCCCCGAACCGCATCCCGCTCCGCCGCCGCAACCGCCGCCGTTTAGCGGCGGGCAGGCCAGGCACTGGCGGCGGCCGCGCGCCGCCGCCGTGCCGCGCGGTTACTGCTTCAGGTTCAGCTCTTTCAGCAGCCGCGGCGCCGGCGCCACTTCCTGCATGATCCAGTGCAGGTAGCGCGCATCGACCGCGATCATCCGGGTCATGGCCGGGTCGAACACCCAGTTGGAGCTCACCGATTCCCAGTTGCCGTCGAACGCCAGGCCGACCAGCTTGCCCTGCGCATCGAGCACCGGCGAGCCGGAGTTGCCGCCGGTGATGTCCAGGTCGGACAGGAAATTGACCGGCACCGAACCCAACCGCTTGTCCTCCAGCCCGCCGTAGCGCTTGGCCTTGGCCGCGTCGAGCAAGGCCTTCGGCGAATCGAACGGATCGGCACCGGTGTCCTTGGCCAGCACGCCTTCCAGCGTGGTGAACGGGGTGTAGGCCACGCCGTCCTTGGGCGTATAGCCCTTGACGTTGCCGAAGGTGATGCGCAACGAGGAGTTGGCGTCCGGATAGACCGACTCGCCCTGGCTCTTCTTGTAGTCGGCCAGCGCCTGCAGGTAACGCGGACGCGCCAGCAGCTCCTCGCCTTCGCGGCGCTTCTCCTCGCGCTCGATCTGCAGCAGCGCCGGCATCAGCGCGACCGCATAGCGCAGCGCCGGGTCGTCGCTGGCTTCGAACGCGGCACGGTCGGCGCGCAGCCACTTCAGCCGTTCCTCGGTGCTGCCCAGCTTGGTGCCGGCCAGGCGCGCGGCGGCGGTCTGCGCATCGGCGCCGGCCAGCCACTGGTCCAGCGCCGGCAGCCGCTGCGCCTTGGGCAGCTTCAGGTACTGGTCGAACCAGTAGCGCTGCAGTTGGCCATCCATCGAGGCGACGTAGCGGCGCTCCATCTGCTTCTGCGCGCCCTCGATCTCCGGCAGGTCGCGCTCCTGGTAACCGGGCTCGCGCTCGGCATCGGGCTTGGCGCGTTCGATCGACAGGCGGTACAGCGACACCGCACTGCCGAGCACGCCGGTGCGGCGCAACTGGCGCAGCACCAGATCGCGGTCGCGGGTCGCCTTGGCCTGGTCGTCCAGCGCCAGCAACTGCGCATGCGCCTGCAGGGCCGCCTTGCCGTCGCGGCCCTGGCGCTTGAGCCAGGCCAGCACCGCGCGCTCTTCGGCCTGCTTCTGCGCAGCCGCGTCGATGCGCTTGAAGCCCTCCAGCTGCCCTTCGTAGTTCTTGGCGACATTGTTCCAGCTGGCCATCGTCGCCGCGTACTTCACCTGGATGTCCGGGTCCTGCTTGCCGGCCTGCTCGACCAGCGCGATCAGGTCGCGGTACTGGCGCCCTGCGGTCGGATAGGCCCAGCCGGCGGTGGCATCGAACTCCGAGGCCAGCGCGTACCGGTTGGTGCGGCCCGGATAGCCGGCCACCATCACGAAATCGCCGGCGCCCAGCGGCTGGTCGGCGAACTTCAGGAAATGCTTGGGCTGATACGGCACGTTGTCCTTGGCGTAGGCGGCCGGCTTGCCGTCCTTGCCGACATAGGCGCGGTAGAACGAGAAATCGCCGGTGTGCCGCGGCCACATCCAGTTGTCGACGTCGCCGCCGAACTTGCCGATCCCCGACGGCGGTGCGTACGCCAGGCGCACGTCGCGGATCTCCAGGGTGCGGAACAGCCGGTAGGTGTTGCCGCCGGCGAAGCTGTACAGCTCGCAGCGGTAGCCGGCCTCGGCTTCGCAGGCCGCGACCTGGGCCTTGTCGAACGCCTCCAGCGCCTGGGTGCGCTTGAGCGCGTCGGTGCCGGCAACGGCCATCGCCGCCTTGGCCTGCTCGGTGACGTCGCTGATGCGGTCGAGCACGTAGATGCGCGCGTTCGGCCCGGCGCTGAGTTCGGCGCCGGCGCTGGCGGCGCTGAAGCCGTCGCGGATCAGGTTCTTCTGCGGCGTGGAATTGAGCTGGATCGCGCCGTAGGCGCAATGGTGATTGGTCACCACCAGGCCCTGCGGGGAGACGAAGCTGGCGGTGCAGCCGCCCAGCGACACCACCGCGCCCATCGGATCGCCGGTCAGGTCGGCCAGTTGCTGCGGCGACAGCTTCAGTCCGGCCTGCTGCAGCGGGCCGGCGATATCCGGCAATTGCTGCGGGACCCACATGCCTTCGCCGGCATGGGCGGCCGGGGCACAGGCCAGGGTGGCGACAACGGCGACAGCCAACAGATTCGAGCGCATCGAATGGATTCCTTCGCGACTAACGTTAGACAGACGTTAGATTGTAACGAACGCAACCGATCCCGCGACCGTGACCAACGGCACCCCGCACGCGCCGCAACATGGCCGCGCCCGCGGGCGGCTTATACTTCGCGCCCTCCCAACCCCGAGTCTTGCACCGCCATGGCGCAAACAATGAAAGCGCTGGTCAAGCGCGACGCAGCCAAGGGCATCTGGCTGGAACAGGTGCCGGTGCCGGTACCCGGCCCCAACGAGGTGCTGATCAAGCTGGAGAAGACCGCGATCTGCGGCACCGACCTGCACATCTACCTGTGGGACGAATGGAGCCAGCGCACGATCAAGCCCGGCCTGACCATCGGCCACGAGTTCGTCGGCCGCATCGCCGAGCTCGGCTCGGCGGTCAGCGGCTACCAGATCGGCCAGCGCGTGTCGGCCGAAGGCCACATCGTCTGCGGGCATTGCCGCAACTGCCGCGGCGGCCGCCCGCACCTGTGCCCGAACACGGTCGGCATCGGCGTCAACGTCAACGGCGCCTTCGCCGAATACATGGTGATGCCGGCCTCCAACCTGTGGCCGATCCCGGACCAGATCCCGTCGGAACTGGCCGCGTTCTTCGATCCGTACGGCAACGCCGCGCACTGCGCGCTGGAGTTCGACGTGATCGGCGAGGACGTGCTGATCACCGGTGCCGGCCCGATCGGCATCATCGCCGCCGGCATCTGCAAGCACATCGGCGCGCGCAACGTGGTGGTCACCGACGTCAACGACTTCCGCCTCAAGCTGGCCGCCGACATGGGCGCCACGCGCGTGGTCAACGTCGCCAACACCTCGCTCAAGGACGTGATGGCCGACCTGCACATGGAAGGCTTCGACGTGGGCCTGGAGATGAGCGGCAACCCGCGCGCGTTCAACGACATGCTCGACTGCATGTACCACGGCGGCAAGATCGCCATGCTCGGCATCATGCCGCGCGGCGCCGGCGCCGACTGGGACAAGATCATCTTCAAGGGCCTGACCGTGCAGGGCATCTACGGCCGCAAGATGTACGAGACCTGGTACAAGATGACCCAGCTGGTGCTGTCCGGCTTCCCGCTCGGCAAGGTGCTGACCCACCAGCTGACCATCGACGAATTCCAGAAGGGCTTCGACCTGATGGAAGAAGGCAAGGCCGGCAAGGTGGTATTGAGCTGGTGATGCCTGCCGCGGCGGTGGCGATGCCGCCCGCTGCGTCGGCTGGATCTGCGTAGTCGCTGGTCATCGCACAAAAAAGAAGGGCGCCCCAGGCGCCCTTCTTCGTTCGCGGCGCTGCGCCCCGATCAGAACGCGATCATGCCCGAGACCACGACACGGTGGTCGGCCAGCTTCTCGCCGAAGTTCTGGTTGCCCTTGTCGTCGGTGTCGTAGTAGCCCACGCTCAGCGCCAGCGGACCGACCGCCTTGCCGACGCTGACGCTGTAGTCGGTGTAGTCCTGGTACTGGGGCAGCGCGCTGGCATAGGTGGTGCGGCCGACGTGCGCGCCGATGGTGAACTCGTGCGGCAGGGTCCAGTTCCCGTCCAGCGCGTAGTAGAAGCTGTCCTCGTCCAGGCCGTAGATGTCGTCGGTGTAGGCGACGGTCAGCGCGTAGGTGTCGAGGAACTTGGTCTTGGTGATCAGCTCGTTGTAGTTCGAACCGCCGGCGCCGGGATAGCCGTAGCGGTTGATCATCACGTCGAAGTTCCAGTTCTCGGAGAAGTCGACGTTGTAGCCGATGAAGCCGTCCACTTCCCAGTCCGGATCGCCGGCGCCGAAATCGACGTTGGAGCCCCAGGTGCCGACGTACAGGCCGAACGGCGAGGTGTAGGTGAGGCCGGCCTGGAACGCGGCGCCTTCGTCGGTCTGCGACACGCCGCGGAACACGTAGTCGCTGACCACGCCGTAGGAACCGGAGATCGGCGAGGCAGGCGCCTCGTCCTGGGCCAGGGCACTCAACGGAGAGGCGGCCAGCGCTACGGCCAGGGCGACACCAAGCTTGATCTTGTTCACCGGTAATTCTCCTGCGGTTGTCGAGGGGTGGTTCCAGCGCCTTGCCCCGCACTGGCTTCACACTTTTTTAACCGCTTTTTTCTTGCAGTGCAACACTTTCAAGACAAACCAGTCATTGCAGGCCTTGCGCGGGCGTTCTTGGGGTCAAAGCTTGTCTACGTCATGCCACGCGGTCGGCGCCGGCACAGGCCGGTCGGCAAACCACTTGTGGGAGCGACTTCAGTCGCGACGGGCCTCCCCCCGGGAAAGCCTCGTCGCGACTGAAGTCGCTCCCACAATCCGGTCCGCTTGGCCGCAGATGCTCCGTCGAAAACGCGCAAACGCCGCTGCGCGCCTGGCTCCCGATCGCTAGCTGCGCTGCGCGAACAGGCCGAAGCGGCGCGCGCTCAGTTGCAGCACCTGGCCGGGCGCATAGCGCGCCGTGCCCTCGCCCGCCGGCAGTTCCACTTCCACTTCATCCTGGCCATGCGTCAGTTGCGCGCGCAGGCGCAGCCGCGAACCGCTGCGCTGCGAGGACAGCACCGTCGCCGTCCAGCCGCTGTCGCCGGGTGCGAGATCTTCCGGGCGCACGTACAGGTCGACCGGGCCGCTGGACAACGGCGTGTCCGGCGCCGGCAGCGCCAGTCCGGCGACCTGCAGCTGGCCGTCGCGCAACTGCGCCGGCAGCCGGTTGACCGCGCCGACGAAACCGTACACGAACGGCGACACCGGGCGGTCGTAGACATCGGCCGGGCTGCCGAGCTGCTCGATGCGCCCGCGGTTGAGGATCGCCACGCGGTCGGCCAGTTCCAGCGCCTCTTCCTGGTCGTGGGTGACGAACACGGTGGTCAGCCCGGTGCGGTCGTGCAGCTCGCGCAGCCAGCGCCGCAGGTCGCGCCGCACCTGCGCGTCGAGCGCGCCGAACGGCTCGTCCAGCAGCAGCACGCGCGGCTCGATCGCCAGTGCGCGGGCCAGCGCCACGCGCTGGCGCTGGCCGCCGGACAGTTGCGTGGGATAGCGCGATTCCAGTCCGTCCAGTTGCACCAGCGCGAGCAGTTCGGTCACCCGTGCCCGGATCGCCGCCTCGGCCAGGCGTCCGGCGCCGCGGCGCACGCGCAGGCCGAAGGCGATGTTGTCGCGCACCGTCATGTGCCGGAACAGCGCATAGTGCTGGAACACGAAACCGACCCGGCGCGACTGCACCGGCAGGCCGGTCGCATCCTCGCCGTCGATCAGCACGCGCCCGGCGTCGGCATGCTCCAGCCCGGCGATGACCCGCAGCAGCGTGGTCTTGCCCGAGCCGGACGGCCCCAGCAGCGCCAATAGCTCGCCCTGGCGGATGTCTAGGCTGACGTCGTCGAGCGCGACGAACGCGTCGAAACGCTTGCCCAGTTGCTGTACGCGGATGGTCATCGCAACCTCAGTGTCGGTGATTGGCGGCCAGCGATTCGCCGTGGCGCCATTCCAGGTAGGACTTCAGCGCCAGGGTCAGCAGCGCGGTCAGGGCCAGCAGGCTGGCGCAGGCGAACGCGGCGCTGTAGGCGTATTCGTTGTAGAGGATCTCCACGTGCAGCGGCAGCGTGTTGGTGCGCCCGCGGATGTGCCCGGACACCACCGAGACCGCGCCGAACTCGCCCATCGCCCGCGCACTGCACAGCAGCACGCCGTACAGCAGCCCCCAGCGGATATTGGGCATGGTCACCCGCCAGAACATCTGCCAGCCGCTGGCACCCAGGCTCAGCGCCGCCAGTTCCTCGTCGCTGCCCTGCTGCTCCATCAGCGGCATCAGCTCGCGGGCGATGAACGGGAAGGTGACGAAGGTCGTCGCCAGCACGATGCCGGGCAACGCGAACACGATCCGCGGCAGCTGCAGCAGCACTTCGCCGAACACCGGCGAATGCAGCCGGATACCTTCGTCGACCAGCGGCCACGCCCAGCCGTTGCGGCCGAAGATCAGGATGAAGACCAGGCCGGCGACCACCGGCGACACCGAGAACGGCAGGTCGATCAGGCTCACCAGCAGGCGCTTGCCGGGAAAGCGGTGCTTGCTCACCGCCCATGCCGCGGCCACGCCGAACACCAGGTTCAACGGCACCACGATCGCGGTCACCAGCAGGGTCAGGCGGATCGCGGCCAGCGCATCCGGATCGGAGACCGCCCGCCAGAACACGCCCAGGCCGCCGCGCAGCGCTTCGACGAACACCAGCAGCAACGGCAGGAACAGGAACGCCAGCAGGAAGCCCAACGCGCCGAGGATCAGCAACGCCTGCACCCACCGCGGTTCGGTGGTGACCGACGCGGCGCGGCGGCGGACGGGCGGCGATGCGCTCAACGCGTTCTCCGAAAACGGCACGGTCAACGTGGACACGGTATCGCTCATCTCAATGCGCCGCCAGGCCGCGCCGCGCGAACCGCGCCTGCACGCCGTTGACCAGCAGCAGCATCACCAGCGACAGCAGCAGCATCGCCGCGGCGATGGCGGTGGCGCCGGCATAGTCGAATTCCTCCAGGCGGATGGTGATCAGCAGCGGCGCGATCTCGGTCGCGTTGGGCAGGTTGCCGGCGATGAAGATCACCGAGCCGTATTCGCCCACGCCGCGCGCGAAGGCCAGCGCGAAGCCGGTCAGCACCGCCGGCCACAGTCCGGGCAGCACCACGCGGCGGATGGTCTGCCAACGGCCGGCGCCGAGCGTGGCCGCGGCCTCCTCCAGTTCGCGCTCGGCCTCGGCCAGCACCGGCTGCACGATCCGCACCACGAACGGCAGGCCCACGAACACCAGCGCCACCACGATGCCGAGCGGCGTGTACGCGACCTTGATCCCGTCGGCTCCGCTCGCCTGCATCAGCCCGGCATAACCGATCACGATGACGCCGATGCACACTGCGGCCAGACTCGCCGCGGCCACGGCACCGAACAGGCGGCGCAGCGCCAACAGCGGTGCCGGCAGCACGGCATGGCCGCGGCGCAGCAGCGCATAGCCGCCGGCGGACAGAGCCAGCAGCAGCGCCAGCCGCGGCCACAACCAGGCCAGGGTCGGCAAGTTGGCCGCCAACGCCTGCGCCGGCTGCTCCAGCCACTGCCCGACCCAGCCGTTG
The DNA here is from genome assembly GCF_025666195.1 of Xanthomonas sp. CFBP 8443. Lineage (NCBI taxonomy): Bacteria > Pseudomonadati > Pseudomonadota > Gammaproteobacteria > Lysobacterales > Lysobacteraceae > Xanthomonas > Xanthomonas sp. CFBP 8443. Next base: position 1,335,883 of record NZ_CP102592.1, on the reverse strand, counting down.
CCGCCGTACAGCGCGGTCAGCGCGATGCCGGCCACCGCGGTCGGCAGGGCGAACGGCAGGTCGATCATCGCGTCGAACAGGCGCTTGCCGGGGAAGCGGTAACGCACGAACACCCAGGCCACCCAGGTGCCCATCACCGCGTTGAACGCGGCAGCGACGAAGGCGGTGCCGAAGCTGACCCGCAGCGCCGACAGCACCCGCGGTTCGCTCCACACCTGCCACACGCCGTGCCAGCCCAAGCCGCTGGTCTTGAGCACCACGCCCAGCAACGGGATCAGCACCACCAGGCCAAGCCAGGCAAGCGTGATCCCCAGGCTCAGGCCGAGCCCGGGGATCACCCTGCGCCGCGACCGCGGCCGCGTGCCTGCCACGGCATTCACTCCCATCGCGTCACTTGCTCGCCTGGATCTGGTCGAACAGGCCGCCGTCGTTGAAGTGTTCGGCCTGGGCCTTGGCCCAGGAGCCGAACTGCTGGTCGATGGTCACCAGCTGCACCTTCGGCAGGCGCGCGATGTCGGCGCGGTCGGCGTACTCGGGATGGCGCGGACGGTAGTAGTGCCTGGCCGCAATCTTCTGCCCTTCCGGCGAATACAGGTATTTCAGGTACTCCTCGGCGGCGGCGCGGGTGCCGTGCTTGTCCACGTTCTTGTCGACCACCGCCACCGACGGTTCGGCCAGGATCGACAGCTTCGGCACCACGATCTCGAACTTGTCCTTGCCCAGTTCCTCCTGGGCCAGGAACGCCTCGTTCTCCCAAGCCAGCAGCACGTCGCCGATGCCGCGCTGGACGAAGGTGGTGGTGGCGCCACGCGCGCCGGTGTCCAGCACCGGCACGTTGCGGAACAGCGCGCGCATGTAGCCGAGGATGCGCTCGCGGTCGCCCTTGAAGATGTGGTCGGCATAGGCCCAGGCGGCCAGGTAGTTCCAGCGCGCGCCGCCGGAGGTCTTCGGGTTCGGGGTGATCACCGACACGCCGGTGCGCAGCAGGTCCGGCCAGTCCTTGATCTTCTTCGGATTGCCCTTGCGCACCAGGAACACGATGGTGGAGGTGTACGGCGCGCTGTTGTCGGGCAGGCGCTTGGCCCAGCCCGGGTCGATCAGCTTGCCCTTCTCGGCGATCGCGTCCACGTCGTAGGCCAGCGCCAGCGTCACCACGTCGGCCTCGACCCCGTCGATGACCGAGCGCGCCTGCTTGCCGGAACCGCCGTGCGAGGTTTCCACCGTCACCTTGTCGCCGCTGTGGGTCTGTTCCCAGTGCTTGGCGAAGGCCGTGTTGTAGTCGCGGTACAGCTCGCGCGTGGGATCGTAGGACACGTTGAGCAGTTGCACGTCGCGCGCGGCCGCGGTGCCGGCGAACGCGCACAGCGCGAGCGCGAGCAGCGGGCTGAATCGGCGCGGCAGGAGGCTGGGCATGGGCGGATCTCCGGAGTGAGGGGGCGGGCGGCACGGCGGTCCGGCCGCGCGAACCACGGCCAGTGCGCCATGCTGCGCAGCCGCATTCGTGCGGTGAAATGACTTCGCCGCCGATGCTTATGCCATTTGTGCATGACGCCCGCCGACCTTCGCATACGCCGCGTTAAAATCTTCGCTTCTTTCCCTGCGCGTGCCCGTCATGACCGATTCCCGCCTCACCCAGCACTACGCCGACGAACTGGATGCGATCCGCGCGCAGGGCCTGTTCAAGTCCGAGCGCATCATCGTCGGCCCGCAGTCGGCCGAGATCACCCTGGCCGACGGCCGCACGGTGCTGAACTTCTGCGCCAACAACTATCTCGGCCTGGCCGACCACCCGGACCTGATCCAGGCCGCCAAGGACGCGCTGGACAGCCACGGCTTCGGCATGGCCTCGGTGCGCTTCATCTGCGGCACCCAGGACCTGCACAAGCAACTGGAAGCGCAGATCGCCGCGTTCTTCGGCACCGAGGACACCATCCTCTACGCCGCCTGCTTCGACGCCAACGGCGGCCTGTTCGAGCCGCTGCTCGGCGAAGCCGATGCGATCATCTCCGACGCGCTCAACCACGCCTCGATCATCGACGGCGTGCGCCTGTGCAAGGCCAAGCGCTTCCGCTACGCCAATTGCGACATGGCCGACCTGGAAGCGCAGCTGCAGGCGGCCGACGCGGCCGGCTGCAAGACCAAGCTGATCACCAGCGACGGCGTGTTCTCGATGGACGGCTTCATCGCCCCGCTGGACGAAATCACCGCGCTGGCGCGCAAGTACGGCGCGCTGGTGCACATCGACGAATGCCATGCCACCGGCTTCCTCGGCGCGACCGGCCGCGGCTCGGCCGAGGTCAAGGGGGTGATGGACCGGATCGACATCTTCACCGGCACCCTCGGCAAGGCGATGGGCGGCGCGCTGGGCGGCTTCACCACCGGCCGGCGCGAGGTGATCGAACTGCTGCGCCAGCGCTCGCGCCCCTATCTGTTCTCCAACTCGCTGCCGCCGCACGTGGTCGCCGCCGGGATCAAGGCATTCGCGATGCTGGATGCGGCCGACGCCCTGCGCGCGCAACTGGTCGAGAACACCCGCCACTTCCGCGAACGCATGGCCGCGGCCGGCTTCGACATCAAGCCCGGCACCCACCCGATCTGCCCGGTGATGCTGTACGACGCGCCGCTGGCGCAGCGCTTCGCCGAGCGGCTGCTGGAGGAAGGCATCTACGCGATCGGCTTCTTCTTCCCGGTGGTGCCCAAGGGCCAGGCGCGGATCCGCACCCAGATCAGCGCCGCGCACACCCGCGAGCAGTTGGACCGGGCGATCGACGCGTTCGTGCGGATCGGGCGCGAGTTGAACGTGATCCCTGCCTGAGGTGCGTACGCTCCTGCGCCAACGGCTGTTGCTGGCGGCGCAGACCGACGCGCAGGCGCAGCCGGTGGACGGCGGCTGGGAGACACGGTGCCTGCACTGCCGGCGCCGCCTGCGCGTGCGCGACGACGGGGAACCGCTCGGCCACAGCACGCTGGAACACGTGGTACCGCAGGCCTGGTTCGGCCGCCGTGCGGCCATCGCGTTGTGCGGACTCGTCGGCGACGACCCCAACGACGCACGCAATCTCGCGCTGGCCTGTGCCGGCTGCAACCACACCAAGGGTCGCCACCACGACGCGCGCGGTCCGCAGGATGCGCGCGCCTACGACGTAGTCGCCGCCCTGCTCAGCGCGCGACTGGCGCGCTGGCGTCCGCCGCCGACACCAGTGCAGCGACTTCCGTCGCACTGAGTTCACGCCAGGCGCCCTTGCCCAGTTCGCCCAGCGCCAGTCCGCCGATCGCCACGCGCATCAGGCGCAGCACGCCCAGGTCGAGTTCGGCGAGCAGGCGCCGGATCTGCCGGTTGCGGCCCTCGTCCAGCACCACTTCCAGCCAGGCGTGCTTGTCGCCCTGGCGCAGCAGCCGCACCTGCTTGGCGCGCAGCGCTTCGCCCTCGGCGACCACGCCGGCGCACATCCGCGCCAGCAGGTCCGCATCCGGCACCGCATCGACCTGCACGTGATAGGTCTTGTCCGGGCCGCTGGCCGGGTCGGTGACCCGCGCCGCCCACTGCGGGTCGTTGCAGAACAGCAGCAACCCCTCGCTGGCCTTGTCCAGGCGCCCGACCGGCGCCAGCCAGGGCAGCCCGGCGCCGTCGAAACAGCGGTAGACGGTGTCGCGGCCGCGTTCGTCCTGCGCGGTGGTGACCAGGCCGCGCGGCTTGTTGAGCATCAGATAGAGGCGCTGGGTCGCAGCCAGCGGCGCGCCGTCGAGCGCGAGGCGATGCCGGCCGCGCAGGATCGGGAATTCGGGATCGGTGACGGTGCGCCCGTCGACCGCGACGCGGCCGGCGGCGATCCAGCGCGCGGCCTCGGTGCGCGAGCACAGGCCGAGCTTGGACAGGGTCCGCGCCAGGCCGTGGCGGGCCTCGCCGGCCGCGGCGGCAGCAGGCGGCCGGTTGGCGCCGGCCGCTGACGCCGACGCGCGCGATGCGGGACGGCGGGAACGCGAAGGAGGCTTCACCGCTCGCGCTTCGTACGCAGGCGCGGTCGGCGACCGCGCGCCGCGCTTACTGCTTGTCGGCCGGCTTGGCCGCGTCGGGCGCCGCCGCGGCCGGCACTACCGCCGCGGCCGGACGCGCCTTGACCACGCGCACGCCGCGCGCCTTCATCCAGGCGTCGAATTCCTCGGCGGTCATGCGCTTGCCGTTCTGGCTCATGTCGAAACGCCAGGGCGTGTTGTCGAACGCGGTGGTCGGCTTGTACGCGGCCGGATCGTTCGGCTTCACCGCGCCGCCGGCGGGCACGACGTTGGCCAGGCTCTGGCAGCCTTCGGCGCGCAGCCGCAGCAGCACACGGTCCAGCGACTGGTCGCCGCTGTAGGCCTGGGCCAGCACGCCGCTGGGCATGCCCAGCTGCAGGTTGCGCGTGGACAGCTCGGAAGCGACCGGCGCACCGACCGTGGCCGGCAACGGCAGCGGCTTGGGCAGAACGTCGCCGGAGCAATCCGGTGCGGCATGGGCGGCAGGAATCAGGGCCAGACCAAGCAGGCCAGCCGTAACGATACGCAGCATCGGGTTTTCCATTCAGGCGAGACGACGCCGCGAGTGTAGGCAGGGCCAGGCGCAGTTTCAACCGATACCGGCACTGCATGCGCTAAATAATTGGGAAGGCTGAAAAAGTTCAGCTTGAAGACGTTTGTGCTGCGTTTGCAGAAGTGCCGCTTTTCCGAGTCCCGAGTCCCGAGTCCCTGGTCCCGGCTCCACACGCACAAAAACAAAGCCCGGCGCGAGGCCGGGCTTTGCTTGAAGCATGAAGCGTCCGATTAGTTCTGGACGTTCAGCTCGGTACGACGGTTCTTCGCACGGCCTTCCGGGTTGTCCGAACCATCCGGGTTGGTGTTCGGCGCAATCGGGCGGCTCTCGCCGTAACCGATCGGACCGACCAGACGCGAAGCGTCCACGCCGTTCTTGGTCAGGTAGTCATACACGGTGGTCGCACGACGCTCGGACAGCTTCTGGTTGTAGGCGTCGGTACCCTTCGAGTCGGTGTGACCGGCGACCTCGACCTTCAGGTCGGGGTAACGCTTCAGGATCTCGGTGGCCTCGCTCAGGATCGCGATCGCGTCCGGACGCAGGGTCGACTTGTTGAAGTCGAAGTTGACGCCCTTCAGGTCGATCGACACCGGCACCGGGCAACCGTCCGGACCAATGGTCTGGCCAGGCTGCGAAGCCGGGCACTTGTCGTCGCAGTTGTTGACGCCGTCACCGTCGTCGTCCATGTCCGCGCAGCTCGGGGCAGCGGTCGGAGCAGGAGCGGCAACCGGAGCCGACGGCGGCGGGCCGAGCGGGATCACGACGCCGACCGAGGCCAGCACGTCGCCGAACCAGTTCTCCGACGGAGCGGAAACGCTCTGGTCGTCGAAGTCAGCGCGGTAGGCCACTTCGGCACGCACGGCAACGCGCTTGTCGAAGGTGGTCTGCAGGCCGACGCCAGCCTTGGCGGCGAAGTTGCCGTCCTTGCGCTGACCCGGGGACACGGCGGCGCCGGTGTCGAACTCTTCTTCCGAGCGCTGGTAGCCCAGGCCGAACAGCAGGTACGGGTTCCAGCCGCGGCCTTCCTGGATGAAGTGGCGACGCAGGTCGAACGAGACGCCGTACTGGCTCCAGTTCAGGTCCTGGTTGGCATCGAAGTTCGGGTTCTGATAGTTCAGTTCACCGTCGATCGACCAGTTCGGGCTGACGAACTTGCCCAGGCCCAGGGTGACGAACGGGGCGTCGTTGGTCAGACGGTCGTTGTCCTGGAAGTTGAAGCCGGCCGAACCGGTCAGGTACCAGCGGTCGTCGAATTCCTGTGCGGACGCTGCCTGGGCGACGGCCAGACCGCCCAGCAACGCGGCGGTGAGAATTTTCTTGTTCATTAATACAGCTCCTTGTTTCGGGGATATAGAAACCGATAGGGCATGGTTCAGTACAGATGTCTCGTCACATCCAGACGGCCGTTTCCGCACGCCATCGCCGCGCACATTATGCTCGGCATGGTGAAGACGGCGTTAACGGGCGCGTAACATGTGAAACCCATGGCCAGACCCTCAACGGTCGTGGATACACCGTATACAGCTTCATGAAATGATGCAATGCGGCGCCTGGGCGGCCGTCTGCGTCCGTAGACAGTACGCCTGCGTGTTGTTTTTGCGACTCAGGCCAGGCGCTCCCAGGGCGGCGGGTCGGCCAGTTGCACCTGCATGAACTCGACGAAGGCGCGCACCCGCGGCGGCATCAGCCGGCGCTGCGGCATCACCGCATAGATGCCGGTCTCGGCGATCGCGTATTGCGGCAGCACCTGGCGCAGGCGCCCGCGGCGCAGGTCCTCGGCCACATGCCACACCGAATGCAGTGAGATGCCCTGGCCGTTCAGCGCCGCATCGCGCAGCACCTCGCCGAAGTTGGATTCCAGCGGACCGCGCACCCTGACCGCGACCTCGCCCTCGGCGCCGTGCAGGCGCCAGGTGTCCTGGCGGCCCTCGGCGCCGGTCAGCAGCAGGCAGGCGTGCGCGGCCAGGTCCGCCGCGGTCGCCGGTTCGCCGTGACGGCGCAGGTAGTCGTCAGACGCGCACAGCACGCGGCGGTTGCCGGCCAGGCGCCGCGCGACCAGGCTGGAATCGCGCAGCGCGCCGATCCGGATCGCCAGGTCGAAGCCCTCGCTGATCAGATCCACCACGTTGTCGCTCAGGTGCACGCTCAGCCGCATCTGCGGATACAGGGCCATGAACTGCGGCAGCAGCGGCGACACGTACTGGCGCCCGAACGAGGCCGACATGGTCACCCGCAAGGTGCCGGCGGCGGCGCTGCCGGCGGCGCGCAGGCCGCCGGCCAGCGACTCCAGGTCCTCGACCAGGACGCGCCCCTGCTCGGCCAGCTGCAGGCCTTCGGGGGTGGGATGCAGGCGCCGCGTGGTCCGGTGCAGCAGGCGCACGCCGAGGTCGCGCTCGAGCCGCTTCAGCCGCTGGCTGGCGACCGCCACCGACAGGTCCAGGCTGCGCGCCGCGGCGCTGATCGATCCCAGGTCGAGCACGCGCAGGAACAGGGCGATGTCGCCGATCCGATCCACTTTATCGATTCCGTTGAAAGTCACTCAATATATTGCCCGTTTCTGCTGATAAAGCGCGGACCTAGGCTGTGCCCTCCCGTCTTCCGGAATCGCCCATGCCTCCCTCCCCCACGCCGCCGCCCGCTGCTGCGCCACCGCCGCGGCTGCCGCTGGCCCTGTTCGCGCTGACCGCCGGCGCCTTCGGCATCGGCACCACCGAGTTCGTGATCATGGGTCTGCTGCTGCAGGTCGCGGCCGACCTGCAGGTCAGCGTGCCGGCTGCCGGGCTGCTGATTTCCGGCTACGCGCTGGGCGTGTTCGTCGGCGCGCCGCTGCTGACCGTGGCCAGCCGGCGCTGGCCGCGCAAGCGGGTGCTGGTGACGCTGATGCTGGTGTTCACCGCCGGCAACCTGGCCTGCGCGCTGGCGCCGGACTACGCCACGCTGATGGCGGCGCGGGTGGTCACCTCGCTGGCGCACGGCACCTTCTTCGGCGTCGGCGCGGTGGTCGCCACCGGCCTGGTGGCGCCGCAACGCAAGGCTTCGGCGATCGCGACCATGTTCACCGGGCTCACCGTCGCCACCCTGCTCGGGGTGCCGGCCGGCGCCTGGCTGGGCCTCCAGTTCGGCTGGCGCGCGACGTTCTGGGCGGTGGCCGCGATCGGCCTGCTGGCCACCGTGGTGATCGCCGCGCTGGTGCCGGCCGGCGACGACGCCACGCCGACCCTGCCGCTGCGCGAGGAACTGCGCGCGGTCGGCCGCGCGCCGGTGCTGCTCGGGCTGGCGACGACGGTGCTCGGCTATGCCGGCGTGTTCACCGTCTACACCTATATCCAGCCGATCCTGACCCGGGTCACCGGCCTGGGCGACGGCGTGGTCTCGCCGCTGTTGCTGGTGTTCGGGGTCGGCATGATCGTCGGTAACCTGCTCGGCGGGCGCCTGGCCGACCGCCATCCGCGGCAGGCGCTGCCGCTGACCCTCGGGCTGCTGGCGCTGGTGCTGGCGGCGCTGGCCTTCGCGCTGCGCTCGGTGCCGGCGATGGTGCTGTTGGTCGGCCTGCTAGGGGTGGCCGCGTTCGCCACGGTGGCGCCGCTGCAGCTGTGGGTGCTGGGCAAGGCCGGCGATGCCGGCCGACATCTGGCCTCGAGCCTGAACATCGGCGCGTTCAACCTGGGCAATGCGCTCGGCGCCGGGCTCGGCGGGCTGGTGATCGGCCACGGCGGCAGCCTGACGCAGTTGCCGTGGGCGGCGGCGCTGGTCACCGCGACCGGCCTGGCGGTGGCGCTGCTGGCGCTGCGGCTGTCGCCCACCGTCGCCCATGCGCCGGCGCACGCCTGCGCCGCGGGCGGTGCGGCATGAGCCGGCAGCTGCGCCAGGCCGCGCTGGCCACCACCTTGCTGGGCGCGCTCGCATTGCCGGCCGGCGCCGCCGAGCGCGACTGGATCGCGACCTGGCAGGCCAGCCCGCAGCCGCTGTGGGCCGCCGACTTCCCGTTCCCGACCCAGACCCCGTTCAACCTGTGGCAGCAGACGGTGCGCCAGGTGGCGCGGATCAGCCTGGGCGGCGATACGGTGCGCGTGGAGCTGTCCAATGCCTACGGCCGCGAACCGCTGCATATCGGCGCCGCGCACCTGGCGCTGGCCGGCGACGGCGCGGCGACCGTGCCCGGCTCGGACCGCGAACTGCGTTTCGGCGGGCAGCGCGCGGTGACCATCCCGCCCGGCGCGCCGGTGCTCAGCGACCCGGTCGCGCTGCGCGTGCCGGACCTGGCCCGGCTCAGCGTCAGCCTGTACCTGCCGCAGCCGACCGCGCCGTCCACCTTCCATTGGGAAGGCTTGCAAAGCGCCTGGCTGGCCGCGGGCGAGCGCACCGCGGACGCGACGCTGGCCGACGCCACCGCGCTGCCGGTGCGCCTGTTCGTCAGCGGCATCCAGGTGCGTCGCGCCGATGCCGCCGGCGCGGTGGTGGCGCTGGGCGATTCGATCACCGATGGCGCCGCGTCCACCCCGGGTCGCGACCGGCGCTGGCCGGACCAGCTCGCCACGCGGCTGGCCCCGCGGCGCGTGGCGGTGCTCAACGCCGGCATCTCCGGCGGCCGCGTGCTGCGCGACCGCATGGGCCGCAACGCGCTGGCACGGCTGGACCGCGACGTGCTGGCGCAACCGGGCGTGCATACGCTGGTGCTACTGATCGGCATCAACGACATCAGCTGGTACGCCACGCCGTTCGCGCCGGACGACGCGCCGGTGTCCGCGCAGGAGCTGATCGCCGGCTACCGCCAGCTGCTGCAGCGCGCGCAGGCGCGCGGCCTGCGGGTGATCGGCGCCACGCTGACCCCGTTCGAAGGCGCATTGCCGGACACGCCGATCCACGGCTACTACAGCTCGGACAAGGAACGCGTGCGCCAGCAGGTCAACGCATGGATACGAAACGGCAACGGTTTCGATGCGATCATCGATTTCGACGCCCTGCTCCGCGACCCCGCGCACCCCACCCGCATGCTGCCCGCGTTCGATTCCGGCGATCACCTCCACCCCGGCGACGCCGGCTATGCCGCCATGGCCGAGGCCGCCGCGCGCGTGCTCGGCAGCGCGGCCGACACGCACGCCGTCTCCGCTTCGCCACGCTGATTTCCGCATCCCGCCATTTCCCCCTGCATCAAGGAGTCTCACCATGGAATACCGTCATCTCGGCGCCTCCGGCTTCAAGGTCCCCGTGCTCAGCTTCGGCACCGGCACCTTCGCCGGCTCGAACGAGTTCTTCGCCGCCTGGGGCAATTCGGACGTGGACCAGGCGCGGCGCCTGATCGACATCTGCCTGGAGGCCGGGGTCAACCTGTTCGACAGCGCCGACATCTATTCCGGCGGCGCCGCCGAATCGGTGCTGGGCGCGGCGATCAAGGGCCGCCGCGACCAGGTGCTGATCTCGACCAAGGCCACCTTCCGCTTCGATCCCAACGACCCCAACAGCGTCGGTTCCTCGCGCTTCCACCTGGTGCGCGCGGTCGAGGCGGCGCTCAAGCGCCTGGGCACCGACTACATCGACCTGTTCCAGCTGCACGGCTTCGACGCGAAGACGCCGGTGGAGGAAACCCTGTCCACGCTCGACGACCTGGTCCGCGCCGGCAAGATCCGCTACCTGGGCGTGTCCAACTTCTCCGGCTGGCACCTGATGAAGTCGCTGGCGGTGGCCGACCGCTACGGCTGGTCGCGCTACGTCGCCAATCAGACCTACTACTCGCTGATCGGCCGCGACTACGAGGAAGAACTGATGCCGCTGGGCCTGGACCAGGGCGTCGGCGCGGTGGTGTGGAGCCCGCTGGGCTGGGGCCGGCTGACCGGCAAGATCCGCCGCGGCCAGCCGCTGCCGGAAAGCAGCCGCCTGCACAACAGCAAGGTCACCGAGGCCGGCCCGCCGGTCGAGGACGAGCGCCTGTACCGGGTGGTCGACGCGCTGGATGCGATCGCCGCCGAAACCGGCAAGAGCGTGCCGCAGATCGCACTGAACTGGCTGCTGCAGCGGCCCACGGTGAGCAGCGTCATCATCGGCGCGCGCAATGAGGAGCAGCTGCGGCAGAACCTGGGCGCGGTCGGCTGGAACCTCGACGCCGCGCAGGTGCGGCGCCTGGACGAAGCGAGCGCGGCGGTACCGCCGTACCCGTACTGGCACCAGCGCGGCTTCGCCGAACGCAATCCGCGGCCGGTATGAGCCGGACACGCAACGCCTTCCCGCCACCGATTCCCCCACGCCTGGAGACATCATGAAAGCCGTCGCCCTCACCCATTACCTGCCGATCGACGATCCGCAGTCGCTGCTCGACGTGGACCTACCCAAGCCGCCCGCGCCTACCGGTTTCGACCTGCTGGTGCGGGTCGAGGCGGTGTCGGTCAACCCGGTCGACACCAAGGTGCGCGCCCCCAAGCCGCAGGTGGAGGCGCAGCCCAAGGTGCTGGGCTACGACGCGGCCGGGGTGGTCGAGGCGGTCGGTGCCGACGTCGAGGGCTTCGAACCCGGCGACGAGGTCTATTACGCCGGCGACATCACCCGCGCCGGCAGCAATGCGCAATATCAGCTGGTGGATGCGCGCATCGTCGCGCGCAAGCCGGCGACGCTGGATTTCGCGCAGGCCGCGGCGCTGCCGCTGACCACGCTGACCGCGTGGGAACTGCTGTTCCAGCGCATGCCGTTCGACTTCGACGACGAGCGCAACCGCGGCCGGCGCCTGCTGGTGATCGGCGGCGCCGGCGGCGTCGGCTCGATCGCGATCCAACTGGCGCGGCACGCCGGCTTCGAGGTCATCGCCACCGCGTCGCGCCAGCAGACCCGCGACTGGTGTCTGCAACTGGGCGCGCAGCACGTGATTGACCATCGCCAGCCGCTGGCGCCGCAGCTGCAGGCCCTGGGCATCGAACAGGTGGATGCGGCATTGAACCTGGCCGACACCGACCGCTACTGGGACGCACTCGGCGAACTGGTCGCGCCGCAGGGCCATGTCGGCCTGATCGTGGAACCGGCCGGCGCGCTGCGCATCGGCGATCCGTACAAGTCCAAGTGCATCGGCATCCACTGGGAAATGATGTTCGCGCGGGCGCGCTTCAAGACCGCCGACATGATCGAGCAGCACCGTATCCTGGCACGCACCGCCAGCCTGGTCGATGCCGGCGAACTGCGCACCACGCTGACCGAAACGCTGACGCCGATCGACGCGGCCAACCTGCGCGAAGCGCACCGGCGTCTGGAATCGGGCAGCACCATCGGCAAGCTGGCGCTGGCCGGCTGGGGCTGAGCGACCGCGCAGTTCGATCGGGAGCGCGCGCGATCGCCCTGCTTTGCGCGTGGCGGTCATTGGCCGCTCCATAGAACGCGCGCCAGCTCCGCTGTTGCCGTTGCCTTTGCTGTTGCCTTTGCTTGGCTTTTGATCTACCGGGTCCCCTCAGCGCGGCAGACCCGGCGGGCGAATACCCGAAGGGCGGCGCGCAGGATGCGCGACGTTTTTCGTTGGCACATGGATGTGCCATCGAAAAATGCCCGTCGGGGCTGCGGACCTGGAGCGCGCAGCGCGGAAGGCGCGCTGCGGGGGTGTGCTTGACCAGCCTTCGGCTGTGGTAAAGCGCTTCTTTTGGTTACTTTTCTTTGCACAAGCAAAGAAAAGTGACCCGCGCTAGCGGAAGCTGTTGCTATTGCTTCAAAGCTCAAAAATCCCAGCACCAGAACCAAGACAACGGCAAAGGCAAAGACGAAGGTTTTCGCCTTGCGGCGAGTCACTTCGGTCGCGACGCAGCGTCTGTCAGCGACCGATTTCAGACCCTGTCGGGACTGAAGTCCCTCCCACAGTGCACCCAGCCGGCATTCGCTACACTGTTCCTTGTGGGAGCGGCTTCAGCATTACCGCTAAAAGCCTGTCGCGACTGAAGTTGCTCCTACAAGGGTTATAGATACCGCAGGACAAGAACCCCATCCTCCGGGCCGCGCCCCTTCTACCGTAGGCAACCCGCGCACGCCCCTCTTGCCGTAGCCCAGGTTTCACGTCACCCTGCGCGCTTCCGTACGCCAGCGTATCCAAGCCATGTCGTCCGCCTCCGGCCAGCCCGACCCGTCCCCCGCCGCCTACCCGCACCTGTTCGCCCCGCTCGACCTGGGCTTCACCCAACTGCGCAACCGGGTGCTGATGGGCTCGATGCACACCGGCCTGGAGGACCGCGCCCGCGACTTCCCCAAGCTGGCCGCGTATTTCGCCGAACGCGCCGCCGGCGGCGCCGGGCTGATCGTCACCGGCGGCTTCGCCCCGAACGTGGTCGGCTGGTTGAAGCCGTTCGGCGGCAAGCTGTCGTGGCCGTGGGAAGTGCGCCCGCACCGGCAGGTGACCCGCGCGGTGCATGCGCACGGCGCCAAGATCTGCCTGCAGCTGCTGCATGCCGGGCGCTACGCCTACCACCCGCTGTCGGTGGCACCGTCGAAGCTGAAGGCGCCGATCAATCCGTTCACCCCGCGCGCGCTGTCCGCACGCGGCGTCGAGCGCCAGATCGGCGCCTACGCCCGCGCCGCGCGGCTGGCGCGCGAAGCCGGCTACGACGGCGTCGAGGTGATGGGCTCAGAAGGCTATCTGATCAACGAGTTCGTGGCCCCGCGCAGCAACCGCCGCGACGATGCCTGGGGCGGCGACGCGAGCAAGCGCATGCGCTTCGCGGTGGAGATCGTGCGCCGCATCCGCGAGGCCTGCGGGCCGGACTTCATCATCATCTACCGGCTGTCGCTGGTGGACCTGGTCGAGGACGGCAGCGACTGGCAGGAGATCGTGGCGCAGGCGCAGGCGATCGAGGCCGCCGGCGCGACGCTGATCAACTCCGGCATCGGCTGGCACGAGGCGCGCGTGCCGACCATCGCCACCTCGGTGCCGCGTGCCGCCTTCGCCGGGGTCACCGCCAAGCTCAAGCCGCATGTGCGGGTGCCGCTGATCGCCACCAACCGCATCAACATGCCCGACGTGGCCGAGCGCATCCTCGCCGGCGGCGGCGCCGACATGGTGTCGCTGGCGCGGCCGCTGCTGGCCGATCCGGAGTGGCCGAACAAGGCGCGGCGCGGCCAGGCGCAGGCGATCAACACCTGCATCGCCTGCAACCAGGCGTGCCTGGACCACGTGTTCGAGAACAAGACTGCCAGCTGTCTGGTCAATCCGCGCGCGGCGGCCGAAACCGAACTCAACTACCTGCCCACGGCGACGCCGCGGCGCATCGCCGTGGTCGGCGCCGGCCCGGCCGGGCTGGCCTGCGCCACGGTGGCCGCCGAGCGCGGCCACCGCGTGACCCTGTTCGACAGCGCCGCGGAGATCGGCGGCCAGTTCAACGTCGCCAAGCGCATTCCCGGTAAAGAAGAGTTCCACGAGACGCTGCGCTATTTCCGCCACCAGCTCGACGCCACCGGCGTGGACGTGCGCCTGCGCACCACCGCCGATGCGGCGCTGCTGGCCGACTTCGACGAGGTGGTGCTGGCCACCGGCATCGTGCCGCGCGTGGTCGATTTCCCGGGCGCGGATCATCCCAATGTGGTCAATTATCTCGACGTACTGCAAGGCCGGGTACAGGCCGCGGAAAAGGTCGCGATCATCGGCGCCGGCGGCATCGGTTTCGACGTCGGCGAATTCCTGGTGCATGCCGGCGAATCGACCGCGCTGGACCCGGCGCGCTGGATGGCCGAATGGGGCGTGGATCCGCAGTTCGAAACGCGCGGCGCGTTGCGCAAGCCGCAGCCGGAAGCGCCAGCGCGCACGGTGTGGCTGCTGCAGCGCAGTGCCGGCCGACCCGGCGCGCGCCTGGGCAAGACCACCGGCTGGATCCACCGCGCCGCGCTCAAGGCCAAGGGCGTGAGCATGCTCGGCGGGGTCGAGTACCTTGGCATGGACGACGCCGGCTTGCGCATCCGCGTGGACGGTACAGAACAGCTGTTGCCGGTCGGCACCGTGGTGGTCTGCGCAGGCCAGGAGCCGCGCCGCGACCTGCACGATGCACTGCAGGCTGCCGGCCGCAAGGTGCACCTGATCGGCGGTGCCGACGTCGCCGCGGAACTGGATGCCAAGCGTGCGATCGCCCAGGGCAGCCGCCTGGCGGCGCAGCTCTAGGCGCGCGTGCGGCGATAGCGGCACGCACTTAGCGAGCGCAAGGAAAGGACGCGCAACACCTGGATCACAAAGGGCGAGGCGCTATCGCAACTGCGCAGGTGGCAATGCGCTGAACGCGGTGTACACGCGCTCGGCCAGTCGTGGCGCAGCACGCGCGTGGTGCCGGCACACCACTGCACGCCTCGGCGCGCTATCGGCGACACCCGCGATGTAGGGCTGCGCCACGTCGCTGGCCTGCTGCCGATGGCGTTCGGCGCGCTGCGGCTCCAGTCCGGCAACGGCCTGCGGATCTCCCTTCCGGAGTTGCAGCAGGCGCTGTCCGGATAATTGATAGACAACGCATTCGACTTGCGCGCAGGCACGGCCGATACAGGCAAGGCACCGCGTCCGCCGCCAACAGACAGAATATGGCCAACGCGTAACGTCATGCGCACGCTTCAGCGCGGTTCGCTATGCGGCAACGCATACAACGCGATGTTCGCGTCATGCAGCTTGGCGATGCAGTTGCGGTTCTCCGACTTAGCGCATTGTCGAAGCCGGAACCGCAATCGCGCATCCACATGCGGCGTTCGCCACGACGCTATAGGCACAGCGTTGTCACTGTCGCCGCTCAGCACATCGTTGCCGCGTTCGATTCTTCGATGGAATCGTCATTGCGCGATACGCGTCGAGACCAATCGCGCAACTCCATGCAGCGTGATGCAAATGTGATGCACAAGGTTCGCGCATGCGCAACGATGCGACGGTCGACTCGCGCTGCAGCGCACCACAGCCAATGTGAGCGCTGTCAATGTCAGGGGTTCAGTTGCGATTGGGGAAGCGGCGCCTATTGTGCGCGCCACTTCTGATCCACCCATCTTGGTGGATCCGCCGGCCTCCAGATTGCGCCGGCACCCGGGCGGCCCGTGACAGGCCGCCTCCCCATGACGCCAAGCCGCATCGCCTTGCCGCGCCACCCGGTGCAGCCCCGATGACGGCCCATACGGAGCAAGGAGTCATATGAAACTGGCCTGGATTCTCTGGCTGTCGCAGCTGTTGCCGCAACCCGCCGCCGATTCGTTGTGTTTGAGCACCACCGTGTATCTGGAAGCGCGCGACCAGACGCTGCGCGGCCAGCAGGCGGTCGCCGAAGTGGCGCTGCGGCGCCTGGACAGCGGCCTGTGGGGCAACTCGATGTGCCAGGTGGTCACCGCGCGCAAACAGTTCGCGCCGGGGCTGGTGAAACCCGGGACCGAACTGAAGAATGACGACGCCTGGGCCGATGCGGTCGACGTCGCCTTTGCCGCGGAGCGCAACTGGGCGCTGCCGCAGGGCCAGCGCAAGGAGATCGTGCCCGGCGCCAGCCACTTCGCCGCGCATGCGATCGCCAGCCCCAGCTGGCGCAATGCCTACCAGGTGGCGACGATCGGCGACCACACGTTCTACCGCGTACAGAAGCTGCGGCCGCGCAACGCGTCCTGATCGCGCACTGCCGCACTATCGCCAACGGCATGCAGGGCCGGGTACGCTTCCCGGCCCTTTGTCTGTGCGGAGTGCCGCAATGAAACTGTATTCCAAGCCCGGCGCCTGCTCGCTGGCCGACCACATTGCGCTGCGCTGGGCGGGCCTGCCGTTCGAACTGCAACTGCTCGATGCCGCGTCGATGAAGGCGCCGGCCTATCTCGCCCTCAATCCCGCCGGCGCGGTGCCGACGCTGCAGGTGGACGACTGGGCGCTGACCCAGAACTCGGCGATCCTCAACTACATCGCCGACCTGGCGCCAGCCGCGCAGCTTGCCGGCGACGGCAGCGCGCGCGGCCGCGCCGAAGTGCAGCGTTGGCTCGCCTTCCTCAACGCCGACCTGCATCCGGCCTTCCATCCCCTGTTCGGCAGCACGCGCTATCTGGAAGACGCGGCGGTGATCGCGCACACCCAGGACCATGCGCGCGAACGCCTGCGCACGCTGTATGCGTGCGTGGACGCGCACCTGGCGACGCAGGCGTGGCTCGGCGGCGCGCAACGCTCGATCGCCGATGCCTATCTGTTCGTCACCTTGCGCTGGGCACGCGCCTTGAAGATCGAGTTCGGCACGCACCTGCAACGCTTCTTCGAACGCATGATGGCCGATCCGCAAGTGCAGGCGGCGCTGCATGCCGAAGGATTGGACTGAGCGCAGGCAACCGCGGCGCATGCAGTGTGACGCGCTGCGTGAATGAGCAATTGCCAGAAAAATTCCGCATCGACTGATGCCAACCTGTGGGAGCGACTTCAGTCGCGACGGGCTCTACCGGCAATGCGTCGCGACTGAAGTCGCTCCCACAAACGCGCCGCGGGCTGCAACGGTCCGCATCCGAACTGCATCCGCAAGACAGCCGACCCGCAGGTGCAGGTGGCGCGGCAGTCGGAAGGCCTAGAGAGTCCATGCAATTCGAGCGATCTTTTTTGCTTGTTTGCACGCAAACGAAACCTTTAGGAGCGGTTTCAGCCGCGACAGGCTCTATCGGACACATCCTGTCGCGGCTGAAGCCGCTCCTACAAGGGCCACACTGCGACGCCAGCCGTCTTAGAGCATGCTGCCTGCATCGGCCATGGCCACGAACGGGGCTGCGCTGATCTCCAGCGCAGGCGATCGCCATGCAGCAGCCGTGACGCGGGCTGCGCGCGTTCTGGATCGGCAGGCATTGCACGCCGGCATCTGCGTGCGCGTGGCATTGGTGTTTGATCGCGACTACTGCGCATCCGCGCCGAGCGTATCCTGCAACCAGCGCGCGGCCAGCGCCGGACTCTTGGCCTTGCCTATCGCGGTGGCCAAGTCCGGCAGCAGCGCTTCGAGCGCAGCGGCGTCGCTGCAGCGCTCGATCTTCAGCTGCATGAAATAGCCCTTCAATCCCAGGTACTGGCGTACCGCTTCGCTCATCGCATCGTAGAGGCGCGAATAGCGCTGCGCCGCTTCGCGCGACACCGGCGCATCGGCGCGATCGGCCAACGCCTGGAGGGCGTCGGTCACCGTTGCCGCGGACGCCGCCAACGGTGCGCTCGATGCCGATGCCGATGGCGATGGCGATGGCGATGGCGATGGCGATGGCGACGATACCGGTGATGCCGGCAGCGACGCATCGCCGCCGCGGCGGATCAGGCCCATCTGCTGCAATTGCGCCAAGGCATCGTCGGGCGCATGCACGCCGGCAACGATCTGCTGCAGCGTGCTGTCGTCCTTCTGTCCGTCCACCACCAGCAGGATCGAGCGCAGTTGCGCCGGCAGCCGGCGCGCGCGGTCCGCGATTTCCTGCCGTCCGGCCTCGGTCTTGGCATACCACCCGTTCTCGCTCATCCCCCGCCCCCCCCTGGTTGCGCGTCAGCGTCGGCCGCCGCGATTGCCGCGCGATGCAGGCGCGCGGCGGTGCCTCATCGCCCCAGCACCCTGCGAATCTCGTCGAGCGCAGCGGGATCGTCCAGCGTCGACAGATCGCCCGGATCGCGCTGTTCGGCCAACGCCTGCAGCGAGCGCCGCAGCAACTTGCCCGAGCGCGTCTTCGGCAGCGCCTGCACCAGATGCACCTGCGCCGGCCGCGCCACCGCACCGAGCCGCTCGACCACGCATTGCCGCAACTGCTCGGCGACGCCGCCCGCATCGGACGCCGCCTGTTTCAGCGTGGCGAACACCACCGGCACCTGTCCCTTCAGTTCGTCGTGCATGCCGATCACTGCGACCTCGGCCACGTCCGGATGGCCGGCGATGGCTTCTTCGATCTCGCGCGTGCCCAGACGATGGCCGGCGACGTTGATCACGTCGTCGGTGCGGCCGAGGATGAAGGTGTAGCCGTCGTCGTCGCGGATCGCCCAATCCAGCGAGCTGTACAGCAGCTCCTCGAAATGGCTGAAGTAGCTGCGCAGGAAACGCGCGTCGTCGTTCCACACCGTGGTCATGCAGCCCGGCGGCAACGGCGGCTCGATCACCAGCACGCCCTTGCGCCCGGCCGGCACTTCGGCGCCTTGCGGGTCGACGATCTTCATCTTGTAGCCGAGGTTGGGAAACCCGGGCGACCCCAGTTTGACCGGGCGCATGTCCACTCCCGGCAGCAAGGTCAGCGCCGGCCAGCCGGTCTCGGTCTGCCAGTAGTTGTCGATGACCGGCTTGCCCAGCGCCTCGCCGATCCACAGCGCGGTCGGTTCGTCCAGCGGTTCGCCGGCCAGGAACAGGTACTGCAGCGCGCTCAGGTCGTGATCGCGGATGTGGCGCAGCGGATGCTTCTTCAGCACGCGGATCGCGGTCGGCGAGGAGAACATCGTGCGCACCCGGTACTTCTCGCACAGCGCCCACCACACGCCGGGATCCGGCTGCACCGGCAATCCTTCGTACAGCAGCGAGGTGCAGCCGGCGATCAGCGGACCGTACACGTTGTACGAATGGCCGACCGCCCAGCCGACGTCGGAGGTGGAGAACATCACCTGGCCGGGCGCGCAATCGAACACCGTGCGCATCGACAGCGCCAGCGCCACCGCGTAGCCGCCGACGTCGCGTTGCACGCCCTTGGGCTTGCCGGTGGTGCCGGAGGTGTACAGCAGGTAGCTGGGTTCGTTGGATTCCAGCCAGGCGACCGGCACCTGCGCAGCGCCCACCTCCGCGCGCAGGTTGGCGTAGTCGACGTCGCGCCCGTCGATGCGCGGCTGCGCCGGATCCAGCCCGCGCGAGACGATCAGCACCTTCGGCGGCGGCGCGGCGGCTTCCGCGCAGGCGGCATCGATCAACGGCTTGTAGGGAATGATCTTGCCGCCGCGGCTGCCGGCATCGGCGGCGATCAGCAGCTTCGGCGCCGCATCGTCGATGCGCAGCGCCAGGTTGTGCGCGGCGAAGCCGCCGAACACCACCGAGTGCACCGCGCCGATGCGCGCGCAGGCCAGCATCGCGAACACCGCCTCGGCCATGTTCGGCATGTAGATGACCACGCGGTCGCCGCGCTGCACGTCCAGGCGCAGCAGCACCGCGGCGAACGCGTTGACCTCCGCGTGCAGCTGCGCATAGGTGAATTCGCGGGTCTGCCCGGTCTCGCTGGAGACCGCGACCAATGCCAGCTGCGCGGCGCGTTCGGGCAGGTGCCGGTCGACCGCGTTGTGGCACAGGTTGGTCAGCCCGCCGCCGAACCAGCGCCGGAACGGCGGGTGGTCGTATTCCAGGATCGCCTGCGGCGGCCGCTGCCAGTGGATGGCCTTGGCCTGCTCCGCCCAGAACTCCTCCGGCTGCTCGATCGAGCGCCGGTACAGCGTCGCGTAGTCCATGCAGCCCCTCCCAAGGCCATGCACCCGCCCCGAGCATAGTCCTTGCGCCGCGCTTGCGTCCTTCCGACCATGGTCGAAGTGGCGCAGGCGGCACCGTGTCCGCCTGCGCCATTGCCTTCCGCTACCGCTTCGGCGGGGTCGCCGCGGCCGCGGCCGGCGCCGCCTGCTTCACGTAGCGGTCGAACCACTCCAGCATCTCGGCCACCACGTCCTCGTTGGACTCGCGCGCGGTGTACCAGTGCGGCTCGAACGGCAGCAGCACCAGCCGCGCGGTGCCGCCGTTGCCGCGGATCGCCTGGAACAGCCGCGGCGCCTGGGTGGTCTCGGTGCCGGGATTGGCGTCGTCCATGCCGTGCACGATCAGCAACGGCTCGTTGATCTTGTCGGCGTGGAAGAACGTCGACGCCTGCGCGTAGACCTCCGGCGCGGCCCAGAACGAGCGCCGCTCGTTCTGGAAGCCGAACGGGGTCAGGGTCTTGTTGTAGCTGCCGCTGGTGGCCACGCCGGCGCGGAACAGGTCGGTGTGCGCCAGCAGGTTGGCCGCCATCAGCGCGCCGTGGCTGTGGCCGGTGACGCCGATCCGCTGGCGATCGACCACGCCCAGCTCCACCGCCTTGTCCACCGCGGCGGTGGCGTTGTCGACCAGTTGCTGCAAATAGGTGTCGTAGGCGGTCTTGGGATCGCCGACGATCGGGAACGCGGTGTCGTCGATGACCGCGTAGCCGGCCAGCAACAGCAGCTGATAGGAGCTCAGGCGGGTGAAGTCGCGCTCGTTGGCGCCGCTGACCTGGCCGGCCTTGGACGGATCGGCGTAGTCCAGCGGATACGCGTACAGGATCGCCGGCACCCGCGTGCCTTCCTTGTAGCCGGGCGGCGTGTACAGCGTGAACGACAGCTCCACCCCGTCCTTGCGCTTGTAGGTCACCAGCCGCTTCTTGATCTGCCGCACCAGCGGCGTCGGGTCGGGGAAACGGGTGACCGGCGCGAGGCTGGAGGCGTAGGCCGCCTCGCCCGCGGCCGCGCCGGGCTGCGCCTGGCCGAGCGTGCGCAGGTACACGTTCGGCGGGTCGGCCGGCGACTGCCGCCAGGTCAGCAGCCGGGTCGCGTCGTCGCCGGCGAACCCGGCGAACACCTCGTCGACGCTGGCGTCGCTGCGGAACAGGCGCTCGCTCTTGCCGCTGGCCAGATCGTAGCGGTCGAGGAAGGCGCGGTCGCCGGCGGGCGTGGCGCCCTGCCCGCTCAGGAACAGCGCGCCGTGGTCCTCGTGCAGCACCGCTTCGCCGTTGGCCAGCACGCGCAGTTCCGGCGTGCCGGGATCGGCGTACAGATCGTCGGTGGACAGGTCGAACAGCACCCGGCCAGGGCTACCGGGGCGATCCGCGTCCAGCAGCGTGGTGCGGCGCCAGTGGCGGTTCTCGTCGAATTCGTCCAGCAGCGCGCGCCCGCCCTCGGCGAACCAGGACAGCCCGGCATAGCGCTGGGTCACCCGCGCCAGTTCGCGCGGCTTGGCGGTGAACGGCGCCGCCAGGGTCAGCAGCTTGTCGCGCGCCGGCACGCTGGCCTTCCAGTCGCCGCCGTCCAGCGCCTCGGCCCAGACCAGCGTGGCCGGCTGGTTGGCCCGCCAGGAATACGCGCGCGGGCCGGTCGGCACGCCATGCACCGGCACCCGGTCGGCGACCGGCAGCTTGGCCAGCACGCGCTCGCTGCCATTGGCCAGGTCCAGCACCGCCACATCGCGCGCGAAGCGCGCATAGGTGGTGACGTAGGAATACGGCCGCTGCAGCCGCTCCACGCGCACGTGGCGGCCATCGGGCGCGCCATCCACCGCGGTGTAGACCGCCGGCGCGCCGATCTTGGCCTGACTGCCGCTGGCGGCATCCACCTTGAGCAGCTGCGAGGTGGCGTAGTAGGTGAACAAGGCCTCGTCCTCAGGACTGGACAGGGTGTCGCGCGCCTCGTAGGTGCTGCTCTCGCCCTTGCCCTGGATGGTTTCCTTCACCTCCGGACCCAGCGGCACCGCCGCCTTGCGCGGCGCCGCGCCCAGGTCCTGCGGCACGGTCTTGAGCAGCAGCGTGTCGCTGCCGCCCAGCCACTGGATCTCCCCGCCCAGCACCGGGTTCAGCTGCACGCCGTCGATCCGGCGCACGCTGCCTGTGGCGACGTCGCCCAACCACAGCTCGACGCGGTCGGCGGCGGTGTTGTTGAAGGCGAAGCGGCGCCCGTCCGGCGACCACACCGGCAACGCCGGGCAGGCGCCGGCCGGCAGGGTTACCGCGGTCTGTTTGCCGCTGGTCACATCGACCAGGGCGAAGCCGTCCAGGCAGGTGCGGATGCCGTAGCCGTTGGACATGTCGTGGCGGCTGTGGCTGCGCGGCTCCACCCGCACCCCGGCCAGCTTCAGATACGGCTCGGCGACGCGTGCGATTGGCGGATACTGATTGCGCTGCACCAGCAGCAGGGTCTTGCCGGTGGGGTCCAGCCGCGGCGACGGATTGAGCGGCGCGCGCATCACCCCCAGCAGCGGCTCGGGCGGCTGCCGATAGCCGTTGTCCGCAGCGACGGCGGCGAACGGCAATACGCTGGCGAGCGCCAGCGACGAGACCCACCGGTACGGCATGACCATAGAAATTGTCCCCTGGCGAATGGCTGCGGAAACGTAGCACACCGCACCAGGCTCCTACCGCTCTCCGAAGCCGGCATCTCTACCTTTCTCCCGATGGGAGAGGAGCTAATGGCTGTTCCCTTCTCCCCTCGGGAGAAGGTGCCCCGAAGGGGCGGATGAGGGTACGGACGCAGTCTCGCACACCCAACTCAGCGAGACGCTTCGCGCCGTACCCTCACCCCAACCCCTCTCCCGAGGGGAGAGGGGCTAGTGCTGTTCCCTTGTCCCATCGGGACCATGGCCCACTTTTCGGGGGAAGGTGGCCCGCAGGGCCGGATGAGGGTATGGGCACAGCCTCGTGCGCCTAACTCAGCGAGTCGCTTCGCGCCGCACCCTCACCCCAACCCCTCTCCCGAGGGGAGAGGGGCTATGGTTCCTTCTCCCACCTAGGGAAGTGGCCCACAGATTTGGAACCCCACAACGCAGAACGCCGGGCAGAGCCCGGCGTCCGGTGACGCGATCGCCGACGCGATCAGCCCAGCAGGTGCGCCACGCCGCTGCGCTCTTCTTCCAGCTCGGCCAGGGTCTTGTCGATGTACTTGCGGCTGAAGTCGTCGATCGGCAGGTCCTTGACCAGGGTGTACTCGCCGTTTTCGGTGGTCACCGCGAAGCCGAACATCACCCCTTCCGGAATGCCGTAGGAGCCGTCGGATGGAACGCCCATGGTCACCCACTTGCCGTTGCTGCCCAGCACCCAGTCGCGCACGTGGTCGATGGCGGCGTTGGCGGCCGAGGCGGCCGAGGACAGGCCGCGCGCTTCGATGATCGCCGCGCCGCGCTTGCCCACGGTCGGGATGAAGCTGCCGGCGTTCCAGTCCTGGTCGTTGATCGCATCGGCGACCGAGGCGCCGTCGGCGGTGGCGAAGCGATAGTCCGGATACATGGTCGGGCTGTGGTTGCCCCACACCACCAGCTTCTCGATGCCGCCGACCGGCTTGCCGAGCTTGAGCGCCAACTGGCTCAGCGCGCGGTTGTGGTCCAGGCGCAGCATGGCGGTGAAGTTCTTCGGGTTCAGGTCCGGCGCCGACTTCATCGCGATGTAGGCGTTGGTGTTGGCCGGGTTGCCGACCACCAGCACCTTGACGTTGCGGCTGGCGACCTTGTTCAGCGCCGCGCCCTGCGCGGTGAAGATCTTGGCGTTCTCCAGTAGCAGGTCCTTGCGCTCCATGCCCGGGCCGCGCGGACGCGCGCCGACCAGCAGGGCGATGTCGGCGTCCTTGAACGCCACTTCGGCGTCGTCGGTGCCGACCATGCCGGCCAGCAGCGGGAACGCGCAGTCTTCCAGCTCCATCATCACGCCCTTCAGCGCGGCCTGGGCCTTCTCCATCGGCAGCTCGAGCAGCTGCAGGATCACCGGCTGGTCCTTGCCCAGCATCTCGCCGGAGGCGATACGGAACAGCAGGGCATAGCCGATCTGGCCGGCGGCGCCGGTCACAGCAACACGTACGGGTGTCTTCATGGGGGGTTCCTCTGCTAAAAAAGGGATAAAGGGGTCAGTAGACGCGGTAGCCGAGCGGCTGCAGGTGCGCGTCCAGGGCAGCGGTGTCGTAGCCGTCGATCACGTGCTGGCCGATCACCGTGACCGGCACGCCTTCGCGGCCCAGCGCGGCGGCGGCCAGGCGGCCGTCCTCCTGCTCCACGTCGAGCACGCGGTAGCGGACCTGGGCACGTTCGAAATCGGCCTGTTGCCGGCGGCAGTAGCCGCACCAGTCGGCGGCCAGCATGACGATGCCGTCCTCGCCGGTGAGCCGCCGCGGGTCGCCGGCCGCCAGCGCTGCCGGCGTGGGCGCCTGGCCGCTGCGCCACCACGTATGCACGCCGCCGCCGATCCCGAGCAGCACCGTGCACAACAGAAGGGAACGCATCGTCATCGGGCTGGGAGCGCGGCAGTCAACCGGGAAATGTTAGCACGCAGGCCATCTGCGACCGGCCTGGACGGCCGGTCGCGGCGGCACTCAGGCGCTGAGCAGGCGGTTCCACTCGGCGACGCGGTCGGCCTTGGCCGCCAGCACCGCATCGGCGTCGCCTTCGATGGTGATCTTGTTGATCGCATCGCCCTGGGCGACGCTGTCCACCACGTCCAGCCCCTGGGTCACCTTGCCGAACACGGTGTGCTTGCCGTCCAGCCACGGGGTGGCGGTGTGGGTGATGAAGAACTGGCTGCCGTTGGTGCTGGGACCGGCATTGGCCATCGACAGCACGCCGCGCTCGTGGCGCACGCCGTTGTCGGTCTCGTCCTCGAAGCGGTAGCCCGGGCCGCCGCGGCCGGAGCCTTCCGGGCAACCGCCCTGGATCATGAAGTCGGCGATCACACGGTGGAAGCTCAGCCCGTCGTAAAAGCCGCGCTTGGCCAGGTTCACGAAGTTGGCCACGGTCAGCGGTGCCTTGTCGGGGTACAGCTCGATCGTGATCGGGCCGCGGGCGGTGTCGAAATGGGCGATCAGGGACATGGGATTCCTTGGAAACGGGGGCGTCATTTGGGGCGCATAGGATACACGGCGGCCTGTTTGGCCCGCTTCAGGCCCCCGCTTCGGCGGCTGAACGGCCCCGCCCCACGGCCGCCGAATCCTGAACCGGCAGGCGCGCCGGGATACAGGTATAATAGGGGGCTTACTCTCCTTCCTTTCTGGCGCCGGTTGGCCCCCTTTCGCATGTCCATCGAAAATCTTCGCAATATCGCCATCGTCGCCCACGTCGACCATGGCAAGACCACCCTCGTCGACTGCCTGCTGAAGCAGTCCGGCACCCTCTCCGAGCGCACGGTGCTGGCCGAGCGCGTGATGGACAGCAACGATCAGGAAAAGGAACGTGGCATCACGATCCTGGCCAAGAACACGGCCATCACCTGGCAGGGCAACCGCATCAACATCGTCGACACCCCCGGACACGCCGACTTCGGCGGCGAAGTGGAGCGCGTGCTGTCGATGGTGGACTCGGTGCTGATCCTGGTCGACGCGATGGACGGGCCGATGCCGCAGACC
Organism: Xanthomonas sp. CFBP 8443; assembly: GCF_025666195.1. Taxonomy (NCBI): domain Bacteria; kingdom Pseudomonadati; phylum Pseudomonadota; class Gammaproteobacteria; order Lysobacterales; family Lysobacteraceae; genus Xanthomonas; species Xanthomonas sp. CFBP 8443. The sequence goes on along the minus strand of NZ_CP102592.1, from coordinate 1,310,309 downwards.
CGCTTCGTGACCCAGAAGGCCTTCGCGATGGGCTTCAAGCCGATCGTGGTGGTCAACAAGATCGACCGCCCGGGCGCGCGTCCGGACTGGGTGATCGACCAGGTGTTCGACCTGTTCGACAAGCTCGGCGCGACCAATGAGCAGCTCGACTTCCCGATCGTCTACGCCTCGGCGCTGCACGGCTACGCGAGCCTGGACGACAGCGCCCGCGAAGGCGACATGACTCCGCTGTACGAAGCGATCATGAAGCACGTGGCGCCGCCGCAGGTGGATCCGGACGGTGCGTTCCAGATGCGCATCAGCCAGCTCGACTACAACAACTTCGTCGGCCTGATCGGCATCGGCCGCATCCAGCGCGGCAAGGTCAAGAAGAACATGCCGGTCAGCATCGTCGACCGCGAAGGCAAGAAGCGCCAGGGCAAGATCCTGCAGGTGCTGGGCTTCATGGGCCTGGAGCGGGTGGAAGTGGAAGAGGCCGAGGCCGGCGACATCGTCGCCATCTCCGGCGTCGCCGACATGAGCATCTCCGACACCATCTGCGCGCTGGACACCCCGGAAGCGCTGCCGGCGCTGACCGTGGACGAGCCGACCATCTCGATGACCTTCCAGGTCAACAACTCGCCGTTCGCCGGCAGCAAGGAACACAGCGGCGGCAAGTTCATCACCAGCCGCCAGATCCGCGAGCGCCTGGAACGCGAGACCCTGCACAACGTCGCGCTGAAGGTCGAGGAAGGGTCGGACCCGGACAAGTTCCTGGTCTCCGGCCGCGGCGAGCTGCACCTGTCGGTGCTGATCGAGAACATGCGCCGCGAAGGCTTCGAACTGGCCGTGTCGCGCCCGGAAGTCATCGTCAAGGAAATCGACGGCAAGCTGATGGAGCCGGTCGAGCAGCTGGTGGTGGACATCGAAGAGCAGCACCAGGGCGGCGTGATGGAAAAGCTGGGCATCCGCAAGGGCCAGCTGAAGAACATGGAGCCGGACGGCAAGGGCCGCGTGCGCCTGGACTACATGATCCCGGCGCGTGGCCTGATCGGCTTCCAGAACGAGTTCCGCACCCTGACCCAGGGTTCGGGCCTGCTGTTCCACGTGTTCGACCATTACGGTCCGAAGGAACAGGGTGCCATCGCCAAGCGCCAGAACGGCGTGATGATCGCCAACGCCGCCGGCGCCACCCCCGCCTACTCGCTGGGGCCGCTGGAAGAGCGTGGCCGCCTGTTCGCCGCCGAAGGCGACAACGTGTACGAAGGCCAGCTGATCGGTATCCACTCCAAGGACAACGATCTGACCGTCAACGCGATCAAGACCAAGCCGCTGACCAACATGCGCGCCTCGGGCAAGGACGATGCGATCAAGCTGACCCCGGCGATCAAGTACACGCTGGAACAGGCGCTGGACTTCATCGAGGACGACGAGCTGGTCGAAGTCACCCCGAAGGAAATCCGCCTGCGCAAGAAGTTCCTGACCGAAAGCGATCGCAAGCGCGCCGGTCGCGGCGGCTGACCGCAGGCCTCCCGTGGCCCGCAAGAAGGCGTACAACCCGGATCCGCATGCGCATCCGGGCTTGCACCTGATCGCACTGCTGGAGGCCAGCAAGGGCCTGCTCGCGGTACTGGCCGCAACCGGTCTGGAGATCATGGGTCCGCTGCCGCTGCGTGCGGCGGTGGGCCGACTGATCGTCCGCTTCAGCCTGGACCCCGAGCACGGCGCGCTGCCGTCGCTGCTCACCATGATCAATCCCGGCGCGGTGCACCTGGCCGCCGCCGGCATGCTCGCCTACGGCGTGCTGCACATCGTCGAAGCCTGGGGCCTGTGGCGCGCCAAGGCCTGGGCGTCGATGCTGGGCTGCGTGTCCGCGGCCATCTACCTGCCGTTCGATATCTACGCGATCGTGCGCCATCCCGGCTGGGCCGCATGGGCGGTGCTGGCGATCAATCTCGCCGTGGTCGGCATCCTGGCCCGCGACCTGATCCGGCGCCGACGCCGCCCCGCGCTCTGAGCGCAATGCGGGCACGCGCCCGCACACCGGTTTGCCAATCCCCGTAGCGCTGCGTAGCCTCCTGGAGAACCATTCCCCGGGAACCTGCCGATGCGCGTGCTGCCCGTCCTGTTGCTGTGCGGCGCCCTCGCCGGCTGCCGGCACGCCGCCCTGCCCGACACCGCCGCCATCGCACCGCAGCCCGCGCCAGCGGCGTTCGCCCATGCCGAAGCCGACATCGCCACGCTGCAGGCGCAGATGGCGCGCGGCACGCTCGACAGCGCCGGCCTGACCGCGGCCTACCTGCAGCGGATCGATGCGCTGGACCGGCGCGGGCCGGCGCTGCACGCGATCATCGAACGCAATCCGCAGGCCATGGACGACGCGCGGCGGCTGGATGCCGAGCGCCGCGCCGGGCACCTGCGCGGCCCACTGCACGGCATCCCGCTCGTGCTGAAGGACAACATCGACGCGCGGCCGATGGCCAACTCGGCCGGCTCGTTGGCGCTGGCCGAGTTCCATCCGCCGCACGACGCGTTCCTGGTGCAGCGGCTGCGCCAGGCCGGCGCGGTGATCCTGGGCAAGAGCAACCTCAGCGAATGGGCCAACTTCCGCGCCAGCAAGTCCAGTTCCGGCTGGAGCGCGCGCGGCGGGCAGACCCGCAATCCCTACGTGCTCGACCGCAATCCCTGCGGCTCCAGCGCCGGCACCGGCGTGGCCGTGTCGGCGAACCTGGTCGCGGCAGGCATCGGCACCGAGACCGACGGCAGCATCGTCTGCCCGGCGGCGGTGAACGGCCTGGTCGGCTTGAAGCCGACCGTGGGCCTGGTCAGCCGCGACGGCATCATCCCGATCTCGGCCAGCCAGGACACCGCCGGGCCGATGACCCGCAGCGTCGCCGATGCCGCGGCGCTGCTGAGCGTGCTGGCCGCGCCCGACCCCGCCGACCCGGCCACCGCCGCGGCACCGCGCGCACCCGGCTACGACTACGCCGCGCACCTGCGCCGCGACGCGCTGCGCGGCGCGCGCATCGGCCTGCTGCCATCGCCGCTGACCCAGACCCCGGACATCGCCGCGGCGCAGGCGCGCGCGGTCGCCACGCTGCGTGCGGCCGGCGCCATCGTGGTCGATGCGCAGATCCCCACCGCCGGGCAATGGGACGACGCCGAACTGACCGTCCTGCTGACCGAGTTCAAGGCCGGGCTGGAGCGCTACCTCGATTCACGCAAGGCGCCGCTGCGTACGCTGGCGCAACTGATCGAGTTCAATCGCGCGCATGCCGCGCGCGAACTGGCCGCGTTCGACCAGGCGCTGTTCGAGCAGGCGCAGGCCACGCGCGGCCTCGACGACCCGGCCTACCTGCAAGCGCGGGAGAAGGCGAAACGCCTGGCCGGTCCGGACGGCATCGATGCGGCGCTGCGCGCGCAGCGGCTGGACGCACTGATCGCGCCGACCACCGGCCGCGCCTGGAAGACCGACCCGATCGGCGGCGACGACTTCCCCGGCGCCAGCTACGGTGCGGCCGCGGTGGCCGGCTATCCGAGCCTGACGGTGCCGATGGGCAGCAGCGACGGCCTGCCGCTGGGCCTGGTGTTCATCGGCAGCGCCTGGAGCGAGCCGCGCCTGATCGAACTGGGCTACGCCTACGAGCAACGCAGCCGCGCACGCACGCCGCCGACCTTCCTGCCGACACTGCCGGCCCAAGCCCAAGCTGCACGGGCGGCGGATGATCGGTGACGCGGGTAACGCCGCAAGAGCGCGGAAGAGACAATTGGCGAAGAGCACTTTTGTAGGAGCGGCTTCAGCCGCGACCGGGCGTTACCGGTAACGCCCCGGTCGCGGCTGAAGCCGCTCCTACATTCGTTGCCTGCGGCAGATGAGATAACACGCTGCAGCCCAGGCGCCAGCAACGACGCATGCGCGATGCAGTGCAACGCGACGACACGACACGACACGACAGCGCGCCACACCTCGAGGCTACGCCGTATCCGGCTTCTGCTCGCCCGCGTCAGGCGCCACTGTCGCCGCCGGCGCGCCGTCCTCGGCGCCCGGCGAGCGCATCGCCGCCGAGTCGCTGGGGACAGCCGGCGTCCGCGGCGCACGCGCCGGCTCTGACGCGATCTGCGCACGCAGCGTCGGCAAGGCGTAGGGATGCTCGCGGGTCAGGAAGTCGATCATGCGTTCGCGCACGATGCAGCGCAGGTCGAACGCATCGCCGGAGTTGCGCGCACTGACCAGCAGGCGCACCTGGATCGTGCTCTCGCTGGTCTCGGTCACCTGGGTCACGCAGACGCGTCCGTCCCACAACGGCTCGCTCTTGCAGATCCGCTCCAGTTCCGCGCGCAACTGCGCCATCGGCGTGCGGTAGTCCAGCCACAGGAACGCGGTACCGAGCAGATTGGCGCTGCTGCGCGTCCAGTTCTGGAACGGGTTCTCGATGAACCAGGTCAACGGCACCACCATGCGCCGCTCGTCCCAGATGCGCACCACCACGTAGGAACTGCCGATCTCCTCGATGCGGCCCCATTCGCCTTCGACGATGACCACGTCGTCGAGCCGGATCGGCTGGGTCAAGGCGATCTGCAGGCCGGCGATCAGGTTGCCGAACACCGGCTTGGCGGCGATACCGGCGACCAGGCCGATGATGCCGGCCGAGGCCAGCAGCGTGGTGCCGATCTGCCGCACCGCGGGAAAGGTCAGCAGCACCACCGAAGTGCCGAGCAGGATGATCGTGCCCATCGCCACGCGCGCCAGCACCCGGGTCTGGGTCTGGACGCGGCGCGCGGTCAGGTTGTCGGCCACCTCGATCGGATAGCTGCGCAGGATCGCCCGCTCCAGCGCGGCGACGCCGCGCACCAGCAGCCAGGTCACGCAGCCGATCATGCCGATGTGCAGCAGGTGCTGCAGGTCGGCCAGCGCGCGATCGTCCAGCGGCGTGGACTCCAGCGCGAAGCTGAGCATCAGCATCGGCAGCAGGAACGCCATCGGCACGCTGATCACGCCGATGATGCGGGCACGCCGATAGTCGCGCCCGCGCATGCGCTGCGCGATGCGCAGCAGCAACCACCAGGCGAGGAAGCCGAGCACCACCGCCGCACCGATCGGCAACGTGTAGGCCCGCCATGGGATCCAGTCTAGGTCCAGAGTCAAGATGCGCTCCTTGAAGGGGGGAGGAGTCGCGACAGTGTGACAAAGCAAGCATAAGCGCAGTGTCGAGCGCTGCGCCCCGGTACGAAGCGTGGCGTCATCGCGAGGCGTGCGGCACGGCGCGCATGCAGCGCTCGCTCATCGCGGAGGCGCAGCGCGTCGGCCTGGGGCACTCCATGACCGATGTGCGCGATCGCGCCATGCGCGGCTCCTGCCCGGCGGCAAGCAACCCGCACATGGCCCCGCAGCAGCCGCTGCAGACGATGCGTCTTCAGTTACATCCGAAGCTCTACGCAGCAGACGCGGCGCCTGCCGAGACCCTATGCGCCGACATCGCCAACCGGCACACGCAGCCCCCGTCGCGGGCCGCGATACCTGCGCATTGCAGGCCTGCATTTCGCGATGCCCGGCATCGACGACTGCCAGCGCGTCACCGAGACCCATCGCCACCACATCGACGCCCGGCGCACGCAGCGCACCGGCAAGTGCGCTGCGGCGGCCGCGAAGCGCGCGTCGTCAGTCCGTCGTCAGCGGCACGCTGCGCCCGTTCTGCTTGCGCACGATCGCCAGCGCGATCTCCAGCGACTGCTCGTAGTTCAGGCGCGGATCCACGCTGGAGCGGTAGGCGCGCTCCAGGTCGCGCTCGGTCAGCTCGCGCGCGCCGCCGGTGCATTCGGTGACGTCCTCGCCCGTCAATTCCAGGTGCACGCCGCCCAGCCGCGTGCCGACCGCGGCATGGATGTCGAACGACTGCTCCACCTCGCCCAGCACGTTGTCGTAGCGCCGCGTCTTGTAGCCGTTGCTGGTGCTCTCGGTATTGCCGTGCATCGCATCGCACACCCACAGCACGCGGCGGCCGTCGCGCTTCACCGCGTCCAGCAGCGGCGGCAGCTTCTGCGCGATCTGCGCCGCGCCCATGCGATGGATGAAGGTCAGCCGGCCCGGCTCGTCCTCGGGATTGAGCACATCGATCAGGCGCAGCAACTGGTCCGGCTGCGCCGAAGGCCCGACCTTGATCGCGATCGGATTGCGGATGCCGCGGAAATATTCCACGTGCGCGCCGTCCAGCGCGGCGGTGCGCATGCCGATCCACGGATAGTGCGTGCTGAGGTTGAACCAGCCCCACTGCCGCGGCACCTCGCGGGTCAACGCCTCCTCGTACGGCAGCAGCAGCGCTTCGTGCGAGGTGTAGAAATCGACCCGGTTGAGGTTGTACAGCTGCGCGCCGGACAGCGTCTCCATGAAGCGCACCGCGTCGCCGATCGAGGCCACCATCTTCTGGTAGTCCTCGGCCAGCGGCGAGTAGCCGACCCAGCTCAGGTTCCAGTATTCGGGATGGTGCAGGTCGGCGAAACCGCCATCGATCAGCGCGCGCACGAAATTCATCGTCATCGCCGAACGCGAGTGCGCGGTGATCATCCGCTGCGGGTCGGGCACGCGCGCCTGCGCGGTGAATTCCGGGCCGTTGACCACGTCGCCGCGATAGCTGGGCAGGGTCACGCCGTCGCGGGTTTCGGTATCGGCCGAGCGCGGCTTGGCGTACTGGCCGGCGTAGCGGCCGACCCGCACCACCGGCAGGCGCAGCCCGTGCACCAGCACCAGGCTCATCTGCAGCAGCACCTTGAGCCGGTTGGAGATGGTGCCCGACTCGCAATCGCTGAAGTTCTCCGCGCAATCGCCGCCCTGCAGCAGGAAGCGCTTGCCCTCCTGGGCCTCGGCCAGCTGCTTCTTCAGCGCGAAGATCTCCCACGAGGTAACCAGCGGCGGCAGATGGCGCAATTCGCCCAGCGTCGCTTCCAGCGCCTGCGCGTCCGGATACACCGGCATCTGCAGCGCGGGTTTGTCGCGCCAGCTGGCGGGCGTCCAGAGCGGCGGGACGGATTCGGGCGCGGCGGCGGGGACGGACAGGTTCATGAAAGGACTCCTAGGCAACCTGCGATGTTCGCAGAGCCTGGCCGCGACGCAAAGCACTTGCGCGTCGCCGGCGCCGCCATCGCAGCGCCGGTGCCGCAGACATGAACGGCAAGCAACACCGGCATGCCGCCATGACTTCCGGCCTACGCCAGGGTCGCTGCGGAAGCAGATTGTTACTTAATAACAAAACATTCCCCCACTCCCCCCGGTCCGCACTGCCATGACTCCTCGTCCCCTCTCCGCCGCCATCGCCCTGATCCTGCTAGCCGCCCCCGGCCTCGCGCTCGCCGCTGATGCGGCCATTGCCGATACCGGCCCCGAGCGCACCACCGACCTGGATGCGGTCAGCGTCACCGCCAAGCTCGAAGCCGCGCGCAACGCGCTGTCGCCGGATATCGGCAGCAGCCAATACACGATCAACGCCGAGGACATCGAACGGCTGCCGCTGGGCGCCTCCACCCCGCTCAACCAGGTGCTGCTGCAGGCGCCGGGCGTGGTCCAGGATTCCTACGGCGGCATCCACGTGCGCGGCGACCACGCCAACCTGCAGTACCGCATCAACGGCGTACTGATCCCCGAATCGATCTCCGGCTTCGGCCAGAGCCTGGACCCGCGCACGATCAAGAGCATCAAGCTGCTCGACGGCGCGCTGCCGGCGCAGTTCGGCGACCGCACCGCGGCGGTGGTGGACATCACCACCAAGAGCGGCGTGGAACTGGGCAACGGCGGCAGCGTCGGCCTCACCGGAGGCTCCTACGGCACGCTCAATCCGAACGCCTCCTGGTGGGGCAGCAGCGGCCGCTGGAGCTGGTTCGTCACCGGCGACTACGAGCAGAACAAGAACGGCCTGGAGAACCCGGTCGACAGCCGCAGTCCCGAGCACGACAAATCGCACCAGGGCAAGGGCTTCGCCGACCTCAGCTACCTGCTCGACGAGAACACCCGGCTCAGCCTGCTGGTCGGCTTCGCCAACAACCGCTTCCAGATCCCGAACAATCCCGGGCAGGCGCCCGCGTTCGACTACCTGGGCACCACCGATTTCGATTCGTCCAGGCTCGACGAAAACCAGCGCGAGAACACCCGCTTCGGCACCTTGGTGCTGCAAGGCTCGCTCGGCGCCACCAGCTACCAGCTGTCGGCCGGGCAGCGCTACAGCAGCGTGACGTTCTCGCCCGACATCGCCGGCGACCTGATCTTCAACGGCGTCGCCTCGCAAGTGGACCGCAGCAACCGCGCCAACACCGTGCAGGCCGATTTCTCCACCCCGCTCGGCGACACGCACACGCTGCGCTACGGCCTGTACGGCAACTTCGAACACGCTATCGCCGGCAACAATTCCTACGTGTTCCCGGCCGATGCCGACGGCAACCAGACCAGTAACGTGCCGCTGTTCATTCCCGACGCCAGCCGCTTCCACGCCAGCACCTACGCGCTGTATCTGCAGGACGAGTGGAAGATCGGCGACGACTGGACCGTGAATTACGGCGTGCGCGGCGACCGCTACAAGGCATTCGGCACTACCGAAGGCCAGCTCAGCCCGCGCCTGGGCGTGGTCTGGCAAGCCAGCGCCGACACCACCGTGCACGCCGGCTATGCGCGCTACTTCACCCCGCCGGCCAGCGAGCTGATCTCCACCAGCGACATCGCCCTGTACGACGGCACCACCAACCAGCAGTCCACCGCCGGCGGTGCGACCACGCCGCTGAGCGAGCGCAGCGACTACTACGACCTGGGCATCTCGCAGGTGGTCACCGATCACCTGACCCTGGGCCTGGACACGTATTACCGCAAGGCCGACCGGCTGCAGGACGAAGGCCAGTTCGGCGCCGCCTACGTCTATTCCACCTTCAACTACCGCTATGGCCGCATCCGCGGCGCCGAATTCAGCGCCGACTACAGCAACGGGCCGGTCACCGCCTACTTCAACGCCGCCTACAGCAAGGCGGTGGGCAAGCGGGTCATGACCAGCCTGTACAACTTCGACCCGGACGCGCTGGCCTACGCCTACGACAACTGGATCCACCTGGACCACGACCAGAAGTTCACCTCGTCCGGCGGCATCAGCTACGCGATCGACGACGCCAGCCGGGTCGGCGCCAACTACCTGTTCGGCAGCGGCCTGCGCACCGATACCGCCACCGTGCCCAACGGCGGCGAGCTGCCGTCGTACTTCCAGTTGAACCTCAGCGCCGGGCACGACTTCGCACTCGGCGCGCATCCGCTGCACACGCAACTGGCGGTGCTCAACGTGCTCGATCGCAGCTACCAGCTGCGCGACGGCGGCGGCATCGGCGTGTTCGCGCCGCAATGGGCGCCGCGCCGCGGCGTATACCTGAGCCTGCAGCAGGATTTCTGAGGCGGGATGGGAACAGGCCGCGCCCGGGAACACACGGGCCAGCCTGAATGCGCTGGCCGCAGCCAGCATATCCCTGTAGGAGCGACTTCAGTCGCGACGGGCTCTACCGGTAACGCCTGGTCGCGACTGAAGTCGCTCCTAAAGGGAGGCGACCGCCGCCCGCAGCGGCTATTGGCAACAGCGCACAGCGCCCCACGCAACACTCAGTGCAGCGAACGCCGCCTGGTCTTGAATCCGGCATACAGCGCGAACACCGCCAGCAGCACGAAGCAGATCAGGCACCACATCGGCATCGACAACCCCAGGAAGCGCCAGTCGATATTGCCGCAGTCGCCGGTCCCGGTCAGCACCCGGCGCAGCACCTCGAACGGTCCCAGCGTCTCGCGCAGGAAGCTCAGCGGCGGCCCGCAGGAGGCCATCGGATCGGGGAACAGCTGCACCGACACGTGCTTGGTGGAGATGCCGGCGCCGATCGCCGCGGCCAGGAACGTCAGCACCGCATAGATCTTGCGCCCGCCGCTGCGCGCCGGACCGTGCAAGGCGCCGAGCAGGAACAGCAGGCCCAGCGCGGCGAACGCGATGCGCTGGAAGATGCACAGCGGACAGGGTTCGATGCCGAGCTGCACCTGCACATAGATCGCGTAGCCCAGCAGCGCGGCGCAGATCAGAAAGCCGAGCAGGAACTGCGCGCGGAAACTCCAGCGTAACGGGTTCATCGGGTCGGGCTCACATGAACGATCCGGCATTATCCGCCATCGCCCGCCTCGCCACCATGTGCCGTGCGTCCACAGGTGCGGCGTGCCGCCGCGGCGCCCTTCGCGCAAAAACCCGCCGCCCAGACGCAAAAAAGCCCGGACATGCCGGGCTTTCTGCTGACGCGGTGCGGGCCGGATTTACTCGGCCACTTCCTCGGCGATCGCGGTCGGGCGATCGACCAGCTCGACGTACGCCATCGGCGCGTTGTCGCCGGCGCGGAAGCCGCACTTCAGGATGCGCAGGTAGCCGCCCGGACGCGACTGGTAACGCGGGCCCAGCTCGACGAACAGCTTGCCCACCGCTTCCTTGTCGCGCAGGCGCGAGAAGGCCAGACGGCGATTGGCGACGCCATCGACCTTGGCGATGGTGATCAGCGGCTCGGCGACGCGACGCAGCTCCTTGGCCTTCGGCAGGGTGGTCTTGATCAGCTCGTGCTTGAACAGCGAGGCCGCCATGTTGGAGAACATCGCCTGCCGATGGGCGCTGGTGCGGTTGAACTTGCGGCCGGATTTCTGGTGACGCATGGTCTTGATTCCTATGGAAAGTTGAAACTGCTGGAGATCGCTGTCGCCGTCCTGGCGTTGAACAATGGACTGCGGATGGTCCGAGCCGGCCGTCCCTGACCGGACAACGCCGCGGGCTTGAAGACCCGTCGGCGTAGTTGTGCAACTGATGCGGCGCGAGGCGCCGCGAAGGCGCCCCTGCTTCCATCCCTGGCGGTCTTACCCGGGCTCCGTGGAGCCCTGCCCGGCCATCCATGACCGGACCTGCAGCGTCCGTGGCCGATGCCGGTGCGGCATCGGCCAGGTGCGGCTGCTTAGCCGAGCATGCCGTGCTGGGCGACGCCGGCCGGCGGCCAGTTCTCCAGCTTCATGCCGAGCGACAGGCCACGCTGGGCCAGCACTTCCTTGATCTCGGTCAGCGACTTCTTGCCGAGGTTCGGGGTCTTGAGCAACTCCACTTCGGTCTTCTGGATCAGATCGCCGATGTAGTAGATGCTCTCGGCCTTCAGGCAGTTGGCCGAACGCACGGTCAGTTCCAGATCGTCGATCGGACGCAGCAGCACCGGATCCACGCCGTTGCTGGCCGGCTTGGCCGCGCCACGGTCGCGATGGGTGAAGTCGCCGAACACCGACAGCTGATCGCTGAGGATGTCGGCGGCGGTGCGCACGGCTTCCTCGGCATCGATGGTGCCGTTGGTCTCGATGTCCAGGACCAGCTTGTCCAGGTCGGTCCGCTGCTCGACGCGCGCGGATTCGACCGCGTAGGCGACGCGGCGCACCGGCGAGAACGACGCATCCAGGACCAGGCGGCCGATGGTGCGGGTTTCCTCGTCCGGACGGCGACGCGCGGCGGCCGGCTGGTAGCCGAAGCCACGCTCGATCTTCAGACGCATGTTGATCGCCGTATCCTTGGTCAGATGGCAGATGACATGATCGTTGTTGAGGATCTCGACGTTGTGGTCGACCTTGATATCGGCAGCGGTCACGACGCCCGGACCCTGCTTGGACAGCGACAGCGTGGCGCTGTCGCCGGTGTGCATGCGGATGGCCACGTCCTTGAGGTTGAGCAGGACTTCAAGCACATCTTCCTGCAGCCCTTCGACCGTGGTGTACTCGTGCAGCACGCCGTCGATCTCGACTTCGGTGATCGCGAAGCCGGGGATCGAGGACAGCAGCACGCGACGCAGGGCATTGCCCAGCGTGTGCCCATAACCACGCTCCAAGGGCTCGATTACGACCTTGGCGCGGTTGTCGGTAAGGCGTTCGATCTGCGGCCCACGGGGGCGCAGAACCTGGTTGGCGGTAACCGTCATGTTGCGGGTTCTCCTGACGAGCCTCCGTTGCCGGAGGCTCTCCAATGTGATTACTTCGAATACAACTCGACGATCAGCGCTTCGTTGATGTCAGCAGGCAGGTCCGCACGATCCGGCACGGCCTTGAAGATGCCGCTGAACTTCTTCGAATCGACCTCGACCCAGGACGGGTTCAGGTCGTGCGTTTCGGCAACGGTCAGCGCTTCCTGCACGCGAAGCTGCTTCTGGGCCTTTTCCGACAGGGCGATCGCGTCGCCGGCCTTGACCTGGTAAGAGGCCAGGTTCACCGACTTGCCGTTGACCAGCACGCCACGGTGCGACACCAGCTGGCGCGCGGCCGGGCGGGTGACGGCGAAGCCCATGCGGTAGACGACGTTGTCCAGGCGGGTTTCCAGCAGCTGCAGCAGGTTCTCGCCGGTGTTGCCCTTCTTGGTCGAGGCCTTCTTGTAGTAGTTGCGGAACTGACGCTCCAGCAGACCGTAGATACGCTTGACCTTCTGCTTCTCGCGCAGCTGGGTGGCGTAGTCGGACAGCTTGCCCTTGCGGGCGGTCGCGCCGTGCTGGCCGGGCTTCTGCTCCAGCTTGCACTTGGAGTCCAGCGCACGCGCCGGGCTCTTGAGGGAAAGATCGGCGCCTTCACGGCGCGCGAGCTTACAGGTAGGACCGATATAACGAGCCATTTCTTATCGCTCCTTTAGACGCGACGCTTCTTCGGCGGACGGCACCCGTTGTGCGGGATAGGCGTCACGTCGATGATGTTGGTGATCTTGTATCCGACGTTGTTCAACGAACGGACGGCGGACTCGCGACCCGGACCCGGGCCCTTGATGCGCACTTCCAGCGACTTCACGCCGTAGTCGAGCGCAGCGCGCCCGGCCTTCTCGGCGGCAACCTGCGCCGCGAACGGCGTGGACTTGCGCGAACCGCGGAAACCAGCGCCACCGGAGGTCGCCCAGGACAATGCATTGCCCTGACGGTCGGTGATGGTCACGATGGTGTTGTTGAACGAAGCGTGGACGTGGGCGACGCCGTCGGTGACGACGCGCTTGATCTTCTTCTTGGTCTTTGCTGCTGCGGGCTTAGCCATGTCTGTCCCTTACTTCCTGATCGCCTTGCGCGGGCCCTTGCGGGTGCGGGCGTTGGTGCGGGTGCGCTGACCACGCAGCGGCAGGCCACGACGATGACGCAGGCCGCGGTAGCAGCCCAGGTCCATCAGTCGCTTGATGGCGATGCCCACTTCGCGACGCAGGTCGCCTTCGACGATGTACTTGCCGACTTCGAGGCGCAGGCGCTCGATTTCCGGTTCGGACAGGTCACGGATCTTGGTGGTCGAGGTCACGCCTGCGGCTTCGCAGACCTTCTTCGAACGGGTACGGCCGATGCCGAAAATGCTTTGCAACCCGACCCAGACGTGCTTCTGGGCTGGCAGGTTGACGCCTGCAATACGCGCCATGACGCGGTTCTCCAACTGAGTGATGGCCCGACGGCGCACTGCGGCGCCATCCGGCAGGATGGATCAAAAAGTGAACTTGTAAGTCTAGCAAGGTCTCGGGTTACATGGAAGCCCGTGGAACCTTTCGGTTCCGCAGGCCCGGCATGGGGAGTGTGCCCATGCTCCGGCGCCGGACGTCGTTGGCCAAGGTGAGGATCCACCCCGGCCGCCCGCGCTACTCCAGCGCAGGACCACCACGTCGCACCCACGCACGAGACCGCTGCATGGGCCGCCCTTCAAGTCGGAAGACTGCGCCCGGGAACCGGGGCGTCTTCGCGGAAGGAAGTCAAATTATAGCAATCAACCGCGGGCGAAACCGCCGCCGCGCGAGCCACCCTTGAGGTTGGCCTTCTTCAACAGGCTTTCGTACTGGTGCGACATCAGGTGCGCCTGGATCTGCGCGATGAAGTCCATCACCACCACGACCGCGATCAACAGCGAGGTGCCGCCGAAATGGAACGAGGTGCCGAGCTGCGCGCGCATGATTTCCGGCAGCAGGCACACGATCACCAGGTACAGCGAGCCGGCCGCGGTCAACCGGGTCAGCACGCCGTCGACGTAGTCGGCGGTGGCCTTGCCCGGACGGATGCCCGGGATCAGCGCGCCGGACTTCTTCAGGTTGTCCGCGGTTTCCTGCGAGTTGAACACCAGCGCGGTATAGAAGAACGCGAAGCCGATGATCAGCGCGGCGAACACGATCATGTGCACCGGCTCGCCCGGGCCCAGCGCATTGGCGATGCGCTGCAGCCAGCTGCCGAAGGTGCTGTTGGAGGCGGCCTGGCCCGACCACATCGACAGCGTCGCCGGGAAGGCGAGGATGCTCGAGGCGAAGATCGGCGGAATCACGCCGGCCATGTTCAGCTTCAGCGGCAGGAACGAGGTCTGGTTCATGTACGCGTTGCGGCCGCCCTGGCGGCGCGCATAATTCACCGTGATTCGTCGCTGCCCGCGCTCGACGAACACCACGAACAAGGTGAAGGCGAGGATGGTCAGCACGATCAGCAGCAGCGAGATGAACTGCAGGTCGCCATTGCTGTAGGCCTCCAGCGTCTGGATCGCCGCCGCCGGCAGGCCGGCGACGATGCCGGCGAAGATGATCAGCGACACGCCGTTGCCGATGCCGCGCTCGGTGACCTGCTCGCCGACCCACATCAGGAAGATGGTGCCGGCGGTCAACGCGATCACCGCGGTGAGCACGAAGCCCATGCCCGGCGCGTACACCACCGGTGCGCCGCCCGGTGCGGTCTGGTTCTGCAGCGCCAGCGCGATACTGCCGCCCTGCACCACCGCCAGCAACACCGCGCCGATGCGCGAATACTGGGTGATCTTGCGTCGGCCGGATTCGCCTTCCTTCTGCATCGCCTTCAGCGACGGGAAGATGTGCGTGGCCAACTGGATCACGATCGATGCCGAGATGTACGGCATCACGTTCAGCGCGAAGATGCTGAAACGGTGCAGGGCGCCGCCCGAGAACATGTTGAACATGTCCACGATGCCGCCGCCCTGCGCCTGCATCAGCGCAAGCATGGCTTCGGGATTGACGCCCGGCACCGGCACATAGCAGCCGATGCGGTAGACGATCAATGCGCCGAGAACGAACAACAGGCGCTGGCGAAGTTCCGTGAACTTGCCGAGCCCGCCGCCGAGGTTACCCATGCCAGCCTGCGCCATCTGCGTGTTACTCCTGCACGCTGCCGCCGGCAGCTTCGATTGCCGCCTTGGCACCGGCGGTCGCGGCGATACCCTTGAGCACGAACTTCTTGCTCAGCTCGCCCTTGAGGACGACCTTGGCCTTCTTCGCGGTGCTCGGGACCAGCTTCGCAGCGCGCAGCGCGGCGAAATCGATCTCGCCTTCCGGCAGGTTGTCCAGCTGGTAGGACAGCACTTCGGCAGTGTCCTTGGCCATCTTGGAACGGAAGCCGATCTTCGGCAGACGGCGCTGCATGGGGGTCTGGCCGCCTTCGAAGCCGGCCTTGATCTTGCCGCCGCCCTTGCGCGCGAACGAACCCTTGTGGCCGCGGCCGCAGGTCTTGCCCAGGCCCGAACCGATGCCGCGGCCGACGCGGGTGCGCTCGGTACGCGCGCCTTCGGCGGGCTTCAGATCATTCAGATGCAAAGTCATGGTCGCTTACTCCTCAACCTGGACGAGGTACTGAACCTTGTTGATCAGGCCGCGTACCTGCGGGCTGTCCTTCAGTTCACGCACATCGTTGAGCTTGTTCAGGCCCAGCGCACGCACCGACAGGCGGTGACGCGACTGGGTACCACGAAGGCCGCGCACCAGGCGCACCTTCACCGTCTTGTTGGACTCATTAGCCATGGTTGAGTTCCTCCACCTTCTTGCCGCGCTTGGCCGCGATGCGCGACGGCGACTGCATGTCTTCCAGGCCGCGCAGTGTGGCGCGCACCAAGTTGATCGGGTTGCGCGAACCGACCGCCTTGGCCAGCACGTTCTTGACGCCGACCGCTTCCAGCACGGCGCGCATCGCGCCGCCGGCGATGACGCCGGTACCTTCCGAGGCGGGCATCATGAACACGCGCGCCGCGCCGTGGCCGGACTTCACCGGGTGCCACAGGGTGCCGTTGTTCAGGTCGATGTCGAGCATGCCCTTGCGCGCATATTCCATCGACTTCTGGATCGCGACCGGCACTTCGCGCGCCTTGCCGTAACCGAAACCGATCTTGCCGTTGCCGTCGCCGACCACGGTCAGCGCGGTGAAGGTGAACTGGCGACCGCCCTTGACCGTCTTGCTGACGCGGTTGACCGCGACCAGCTTTTCGATCATGCCATCGTCGACTTTCTCTTCGCGGTTGCGGTCGCGATCACGACCCCGCGGTGCACGCTGTTCTTCAGCCATTGTGTATTCCTTGGTAGTTGAAAGATTTACGGCTTGCATGCCGCTTGTAGTTGTTGACTGGAACCGTGTTCCCCGGACGCGCGCAGAAGGCGCGCCAAAGTCCGATGCGGCCCGCATCGGCAGGTCGGGCGCGGCGTGGACGCCGCACCCGCAAGGATCAGAACTGCAGGCCGCCTTCGCGCGCGGCGTCGGCCAGCGCCTTGATGCGGCCGTGGTAGCGGTAGCCCGAGCGGTCGAAGGCGACCTTCTCGATGCCCGCGGCCTTGGCGCGCTCGGCGATCAGCTTGCCGACCTTGACGGCCGCCTCGCTGTTCTTGCCGCTCTTCAGGCCGTCCTTGACGTCGGCCTGCAGGGTGTTCGCCGCAGCGATCACCTTGGAGCCGTCGGCAGTGAAGACCTGCGCGTACAGGTGCTGGCCGGTGCGCAGCACCGACAGGCGGGCGACGCCGAGTTCGCGGATGTGCGCACGGGTCGACTTGGCGCGGCGCAGGCGGGCGATGTTCTTGTTGATGGTCATGATATGTGTCCTACGGAAGCGGATCGACTTTGGGCGAGAGACCTGTCGGATTCCCGGCCATGAATGGCCGGGTTCCTAGCAGAGCAACCTGCCTTATGCCTTCTTGGCTTCCTTGCGAATGATGACTTCACCGGCGTACTTCACACCCTTGCCCTTATAGGGCTCCGGCGGACGGAAACCGCGGATCTTGGCGGCGACTTCGCCGACGCGCTGCTTGTCGGCGCCCTGTACCACGATCTCAGTCTGAGTCGGGGCGGTCAGGGTGATGCCTTCCGGCGCCTTGAACACGACCGGATGCGAGAAACCGAGCGCCAGGCTCAGGTCCTTGCCCTGCATCGTGGCACGGTAACCGACGCCGACCAGCTCGAGCTTGCGCTCGAAGCCTTCGGACACGCCGTGCACCATGTTCGCCAGGATCGCGCGGACGGTGCCGGTGATGGCGATCTGCGACGGGTCGTTCGCCGACAGCGTGGCGACACCGTTTTCCTGCTGGATTTCAACGCCAGCCGGCTTCGGCAGCGACAGGGTGCCCTTCGGGCCCTTGACGCTCACCAGCTCGGGCTGGACATTCAGTTCGACGCCCTTCGGGAGGGAGATCGGCTTCTTGGCTACGCGGGACATTTACTTGCTCCTTCCCTTAGGCCACGAAGCACAGGACTTCGCCACCGACGCCGGCCTGACGGGCCTGCGCATCGGTCATGATGCCCTTGGACGTGGAAATGATGGCAACGCCCAGGCCGCCGAGAACCTTCGGCAGCTCGGCCTTACCGCGATACTGGCGCAGACCCGAACGGGACACGCGCTTGAGCGTATCGATGACCGGACGGCCCTCGAAATACTTCAGCACGATTTCCAGCTCGGACTTGTTGTTCTCGATCGCGTTGACGCGCAGGTCGCTGATGTAGCCTTCGGCCTTCAGCACTTCTGCGATCGCAACCTTGATCTTGGAGGACGGCATTTTCACCGTCGGCTTGCCAACCGCGGCCGCATTCTTGATGCGGACCAGCAGGTCGGCGATGGGATCAGTCATGCTCATGGTGTCTACCTTTGAGTGCACCGATATCCGCTTTCGCGAAAATCTTGTGATGTGTAGCTGTGGAATGACGCAGTGATGTGCAGCGTGAAGCGTCCTGGAGAAGGCCAGGGCCTGGTCCCGCCATCACCCGCTGGGCGCAGGCAAGGAGCGGGATTATACGACAAAAAGTCCGACTTGCGTCGGACTCGTTGACTGAACAGCACGCGGGCGTGCGACCGCCCTGCCCCGGGCTCCGCGAACGGAGCCGGGACCGCCGGTTGTTACCAGCTGGCCTTGCGCAGGCCCGGCACGTCGCCGTTCATCGTCGCCTTGCGCAGCATGTTGCGGCCGAGGCCGAACTTGCGGTACACGGCGCGCGGACGACCGGACAGCTCGCAACGGGTGCGTTGGCGGCTCGGCGACGAATCGCGCGGCAGCTTCTGCAGCTTGACCACCGCGTCGGCCTTCTCGTCGTAGGACGAGCTGTCGGCGGCGATGATCTTCTTCAGCGCATCGCGCTTGTCGGCGAACTTCTTCGCCAGCTTCTTGCGCTTGATGTCGCGGTTGACCATGGAGGTCTTTGCCATCTGTAAATCCTCGGGATTCGAGATTGGGGATTGGAGATTCTCAGGAGCCGGGGCTTGGAGGGCGACGCCCTGCCAATCCCGAATCCCGAATCCCGAATCCCGGTTGTCAATCAGTTACGGAACGGGAACTTGAACGCTTCGAGCAACGCCTTCGCTTCGGCGTCGGTCTTGGCGGTGGTGGTGATGGCGATATCCATGCCGCGGATCGCATCGACGGCGTCGAAGTCGATTTCCGGGAAGATGATCTGTTCCTTCACACCCATGTTGAAGTTGCCGCGACCGTCGAACGAACGACCCGAGACACCGCGGAAGTCGCGCACGCGCGGCAGCGAGATGTTGATCAGGCGATCCAGGAACTCGTACATCTTGGCGCGACGCAGCGTGGTCTTGCAGCCGATCGGCCAACCATCGCGGATCTTGAACGACGCCACCGAGATACGCGACTTGGTGACGACCGGCTTCTGGCCGGAGACCTTGGCCATGTCGGCCACGGCGTTTTCCAGGATCTTCTTGTTCGTCGCCGCCTCGCCCACGCCCATGTTCAGCGTGACCTTGACCAGCTTCGGCACTTGCATCGGATTGGTGTAACCGAACTTCTTCATCAGAGCCGGTACCACTTCTTCCTTGTAGATCTTTTCGAGACGGGAATTCATTGTGTCATTCCTCAGGCGTCGAGCGCCTCACCGCTGGAGCGGAACACACGCAGTTTGCGTCCATCCTCCAGCACCTTGAAGCCAACGCGCTCGCCCTTGCCCGTTGCCGGGTTGACGATCGCCACGTTGGAAATATGGATCGACGCTTCACGCTCGACCACGCCGCCGGCAACGCCTGCCTGCGGGTTCGGCTTGGTGTGGCGCTTGACGATGTTCGCGTTGGAGACGATCACGCGATCGCCGTCGACGCGGACGATTTCGCCCTGCTTGCCCTTGTCCTTGCCGGTAGTGACGACGACCTGGTCGCCCTTCTTGATACGGTTAGCCATGTGTATGTCCTCCGCTCACAGCACTTCAGGAGCGAGCGAGACGATCTTCATGAACTTCTCGGAACGCAGCTCGCGGGTAACAGGCCCGAAGATACGCGTGCCGATCGGCTCCTGCTTGTTGTTGAGCAACACCGCAGCGTTGCCGTCGAAGCGGATCAGCGAACCGTCGGGACGACGCACACCCTTGCGGGTACGCACCACGACGGCGTCGTAGACTTCGCCCTTCTTGACCTTGCCGCGCGGGATCGCGTCCTTGACGGTGACCTTGATGATGTCGCCAATGTGCGCGTAGCGGCGCTTGGAGCCGCCGAGCACCTTGATGCACATCACTTCCTTGGCACCGGAATTGTCGGCGACGTCGAGGTAGCTCTGCATCTGGATCATGATTCAGATCTCCCTTATTCGGCCGAACGGGTGACGATTTCGACCACCCGCCAGTTCTTGGTCTTGGACATCGGCGCAATCTCGGTCACCCGCACCAAATCGCCTTCGTTGCAGGCGTTGTCGGCGTCGTGGGCGTGGAGCTTGGTCGAGCGCTTGATGTACTTGCCGTACAGCGCATGCTTGACCTGACGCTCCACCAGCACGGTGACGGTCTTGTCCATCTTGTTGCTGACGACGCGGCCTTCGACCGTGCGCAGCGTCTTGCTTTCGTTAGTGTCGCTCATGGCGGCCATCCTTACTTCGTGCTGCCGATCAGGTACTTCACGCGAGCAATCTCGCGGCGCACCCGGCGGGTTTCGTGGGTCTTCGGCAGCTGCCCGGTGACCTGCTGCATGCGCAGGGCGAACTGCTCCTTGCGCAGATCGGTCAGGTGGGACTTCAGATCGTCAGCCGACTTCTCGCGGAGTTGTTTGATGTCCATCAGCGTACCGTCCGGGTCACGAAGGTGGTGGTCACCGAAAGCTTGGCAGCGGCCAGGCGGAACGCCTCGCGCGCGACATCTTCGCCGACGCCTTCGATTTCATAGATCATGCGGCCGGGCTGGATCTGGGCGACCCAGTACTCGACGTTGCCCTTACCGGAGCCCATTCGCACTTCGATCGGCTTCTTGGTGATCGGCTTGTCCGGGAACACGCGGATCCACATCTTGCCGCCGCGCTTGACGTAGCGGCTGATCGAGCGGCGCGCCGCTTCGATCTGGCGCGCGGTCAGCTGACCGTGCGCGGTGGCCTTCAGCCCGTACTCGCCGAAGCTGACGGCGTTGCCGCTCCATGCCAGGCCGTCGTTACGGCCCTTGTGCATCTTGCGGTATTTGGTTCGCTTGGGTTGCAACATTGCCGTTACCTCGCTTCACGAGCCGGACGCGACGGACGGTCACCACGGTCGCCGCGATCGTTACGATCGTTGCGCGGGGAATCGTCCTGCTTTTCCTGGCCAACCTGGGAGAAATCGAAGATCTCGCCCTTGTAGATCCATACCTTGATGCCGATGATGCCGTAGGTCGTCTTGGCTTCAGCGAAGCCATAGTCGATGTCGGCACGCAGCGTATGCAGCGGCACGCGGCCCTCGCGGTACCACTCGGAACGGGCGATTTCCGCACCGTTCAAGCGGCCGGCGACGTTGACCTTGATGCCCAGGGCACCCAGGCGCATCGCGTTGCCGACCGAGCGCTTCATCGCGCGGCGGAACATGATGCGACGCTCCAGCTGCTGCGCGATCGACTCGGCGACCAGCTGCGCATCCAGCTCCGGCTTGCGCACTTCGGTGACGTTGATGTGGGCGGGGACGCCCATCATCTCGCTCACTTCCTTGCGCAGCTTCTCGATGTCCTCACCGCGCTTGCCGATCACCACGCCCGGACGGGCGGTGTGGATCGTCACGCGCGCGGTCTTGGCCGGACGCTCGATCAGGATCTTGCTGATGCCCGCCTGCGCCAACTTCTTGCGCAGCATTTCGCGAACCTTGAGGTCGGCTGCCAGGTAACCGGCGAACTCGCCCTTGTTGGCGTACCACTTGGAATTCCAGTCCTTGGAGACACCCAAGCGGATTCCAATCGGATGAACTTTATGACCCATCGTCTTTTCCTTTCCGCTTTACTTGGCGGCGCCCACAACCACAGTGATGTGGCTGGTGCGCTTGAGGATGCGGGTACCGCGGCCTTTCGCCCGCGCCATGAAACGCTTCAGGGTCGGACCTTCATCAACCATGATGGTCTTGACCTTCAGCTCGTCGACATCCGCGCCCTGGTTGTTCTCGGCATTGGCGATCGCCGACTCCACCACCTTCTTGATCAGGTGGGCAGCCTTCTTATCCGAGAACTTCAGCAGGTTGACCGCCCGCTCGGCGGAAAGACCGCGCACCTGGTCGGCGACCAGGCGGGCCTTCTGCGGGGAGATGCGCGCAGTGCGCAGGATTGCTTTCGCTTCCATCGTCATCTCTCCTTACCGGCTCGACTTCTTGTCGCCACCGTGACCCTTGAAGGTCCGGGTGACGGCAAATTCGCCGAGCTTGTGGCCGACCATGTTCTCGTTGACCAGCACCGGAACGTGGTTCTTGCCGTTGTGCACGGCGATGGTGAAACCCACCATCTCCGGCAGGATCATCGAGCGACGCGACCAGGTCTTGATCGGACGCTTGCTGCCGGCCGCGGCCTCCACCTTCTTGACGAGGTGGTGATCGACGAACGGGCCTTTCTTGAGTGAACGTGCCATGGTCGATTAGCCCCTACGATCGCGGACGATGAATTGTTCGGTGCGCTTGTTATGGCGCGTCTTGTAACCCTTGGTCGGCACGCCCCACGGGGTGACCGGATGCGGATTACCCTGACCGGCCTTCGCCTCACCACCACCGTGCGGGTGGTCGACGGGGTTCATGGCCGCACCGCGAACGGTCGGGCGAACGCCGCGCCAGCGCTTGGCGCCCGCCTTGCCCAGCTTCTCGAGGTTGTGCTCGTCGTTGCCGACTTCGCCGATCGTGGCGCGGCACTCGACCGGCACCTTGCGCATTTCGCCGGAGCGAAGACGCAGGGTGGCGTAGATGCCTTCACGCGCGACCAGCTGCACCGCGGCGCCGGCAGCGCGCGCGATCTGCGCGCCCTTGCCAGGCTTCAGCTCGATGCCGTGCACCGTCGTACCGACCGGGATGTTTCGCAGCGGCAGGGTATTGCCGGTCTTGATCGGCGCATCCGAACCCGCGATCACCTGATCGCCGGCCTTCAGGCCCTTCGGCGCGATGATGTAGCGGCGCTCGCCGTCGGCATAGCACAGCAGGGCGATATGGGCGGTGCGGTTCGGATCGTATTCGATCCGCTCCACGCGCGCCGGAATGCCTTCCTTGTTGCGCTTGAAGTCGATCAGGCGGTAATGCTGCTTGTGGCCACCGCCGACGTGACGGGTGGTGATGCGGCCGTGGTGGTTACGACCACCGGACTTGCTCTGCGGCTCCAGCAGTGCCGCGTGCGGCGCGCCCTTGTGCAGATCGGGCGTGACCACGCGCACGGCCGAACGACGGCCGGGAGAAGTGGGTTTGAATTTCATCAATGGCATGGGATGGACCTCAGGCCTTGGCCGTTACGTCGATGGACTGGCCTTCGGCCAGACGCACGTACGCCTTGCGCCAATCGCCGCGACGACCACTGCGCGAACGGAAGGACTTGTTCTTGCCCTTGACGTTCAACACGTTGACCGACTCGAC
Source organism: Xanthomonas sp. CFBP 8443 (assembly GCF_025666195.1). Classification (NCBI taxonomy): domain Bacteria; kingdom Pseudomonadati; phylum Pseudomonadota; class Gammaproteobacteria; order Lysobacterales; family Lysobacteraceae; genus Xanthomonas; species Xanthomonas sp. CFBP 8443. The sequence goes on along the minus strand of NZ_CP102592.1, from coordinate 1,287,258 downwards.
CTTGACGTCGAACAGCTGCTCGACCGCGGCCTTGACATCGGCCTTGGTGGCTTCGCTCGAGATCTCGAAGACGTACTGATTGGAGAGTTCCTGCAGGCGGGCGGTCTTTTCGGAGACACGCGGGGCACGCAGCACACTGAAGATTTTTTCGTTGCTGCTCATGCCAGCCACTCCTCGACCTTCTTGACCGCATCGGCGGTGATCACGACCGTATCGGCCCCGACCAGCGACACCGGATCCAGGCCCTGCACGTCACGCACTTCCACGTAGGGAAGGTTGCGGGCCGACAGGTACAGATGCTCGGACGCCTCTTCGGTCACGATCAGCGGGCGCTTGCCCACTTCCAGACCCTTCAGCTTCTCGATCAGATCCTTGGTCTTGCTGGCCTCGACGTCAAACGCGTCGACGACCATCAGGCGACCCTGGCGGTTGAGCTCCGAAAGGATCGCGCAGATCGCGGCGCGATACATCTTGCGGTTCACCTTCTGCTCGAAGCTGCGCGGCTTGGCCGCGAAGGTCACGCCGCCGCCGACGAAGATCGGAGCGGTCAGCGCGCCGTGGCGAGCGCCACCGCCCTTCTGCTTCTTCGACTTCTTGGTGGTGCCGTTGACTTCCGAACGCGTCTTCTGCGCCTTGGTGCCGGCGCGGCCCGCGTTGCGATAGGCGACGACGACCTGGTGAACCAGATCCTCGCTGAAATCGCGACCGAACACGGCGTCGGAGACCGAGACCTTGTTGTTGCTACCCGTGATAACGAGTTCCATCGTCATCTCTCCTTATGCCTTGCTAGCCGGACGCACGATCACGTCGCCACCGGCAGCGCCAGGCACAGCGCCGCGAATGGCGATGAGGCCACGCTCGACGTCGACCTTGACCACTTCCAGATTCTGCGTGCTCTGCTGCACCGCGCCCATGTGGCCGGACATCTTCTTGCCCGGGAAAACGCGACCCGGGGTCTGGCGCTGACCCAGCGAACCCGGCGCGCGATGCGACAGCGAGTTACCGTGGGTGGCATCGCCCATGCGGAAGTTGTACCGCTTGATGGTGCCCTGGAAACCCTTGCCCTTGGTGACGCCCTGGACGTCGACCTTCTGGCCGACCTCGAAGATGTCCGCCTTGATCTCGCCGCCGATGGCGTAATCGCCCAGCTGCGCGTCTTCAACGCGGAACTCCCACAGGCCGCGACCGGCTTCGACCTTCGCCTTGGCGTAGTGGCCGGAGGCAGGCTTGTTGACCAGCGCGGCGCGACGGGCGCCCACGGTGATCTGCACGGCGCTGTAGCCGTCGCTATCGACGGTCTTGAGCTGGGTGATGCGGTTCGGGGTCGCTTCGATCAGGGTGACCGGAATGGAGCGGCCGTCTTCGGTGAAGACGCGGCTCATGCCGGCCTTGCGGCCCACGAAGCCCAACGAATATTTCTTCGTCATGGTCGTAGTCCTCAGGTCAACTTGATCTGGACATCGACGCCCGCCGCGAGCTCGAGCTTCATGAGCGCGTCCACGGTCTTGTCGTTAGGGCCGATGATGTCGAGCACGCGCTTGTGCGTGCGGGTCTCGTACTGGTCGCGCGCGTCCTTGTCGACGTGCGGAGAAACGAGAATGGTGTAGCGTTCGATCTTGGTCGGCAGCGGGATCGGGCCGCGCACTTGCGCGCCGGTCCGCTTCGCCGTCTCAACGATCTCGCTGGCCGAACGGTCGATCAAACGATGATCGAACGCCTTCAGCCGAATCCGGATCTTCTGATCCGCTTTCTGACCGGTCTTTTGCTCCGCCATGGCGGTGGGTTCCTTCGTTAAAAGAGCGACGGGCAAGGCCTCTGGGATACCTGCCCCGATTATTTCCTGATGTGTATACCGCCGAGCATCCAGCTGGCGAGGGCCATTCCTCCGCCCAAAAACTGAGGCAGACCAGTTACCCGGCCTGCCCAGACGGAAAAGTATAATGCGCAGCTACAGCACCGTCAACAGCGCGAGGCCGTTGAGTGCTCCATGCAACGCGACCTTCCCGGTCTGCGAACACGAGGGGCGTCCTGCCTCTCTTTTCGCGGTGTATCCGGCGCCCTACCCAGGAACGCCGAGCCGCGCATTATAGCGACTGTTTCACCCCCCCGCAACATCCCGCAGCCACGAATCGCACGCTCCGTATTCGTCCGCAAAAACCCACCGGCCACAAACGACGAAAGGCCGGCAGATGCCGACCCTTCGTTGCGACCGCCAGCCGAAGCCGCGGTCATTGTTGGCCGGACGCCCATCGAGGGCGGCCGGGACATCATCGTCAGACGCGCCCGGCGACCGAAGTCGCCGGAGCGGGCATTACTTGATGATCTTGGCGACCACGCCGGCGCCGACGGTGCGGCCACCTTCGCGGATCGCGAAACGCAGACCTTCGTCCATCGCCACCGGGTTGATCAGCGTGACCACCATCTTCACGTTGTCGCCCGGCATCACCATCTCCACACCTTCCGGCAGCTCGCAGGCGCCGGTGATGTCGGTGGTGCGGAAGTAGAACTGCGGACGGTAGCCCTTGAAGAACGGGGTGTGGCGGCCGCCCTCGTCCTTCGACAGCACGTACACCTCGGCTTCGAACTCGGTGTGCGGCTTGATCGAACCCGGCTTGCACAGCACCTGGCCGCGCTCCACGTCGTCACGCTTGGTGCCGCGCAGCAGCAGACCGGCGTTGTCGCCCGCCTGGCCCTGGTCCAGCAGCTTGCGGAACATTTCCACGCCGGTGACCGTGGTCTTCTGCGTGGCGCGGATGCCGACGATTTCGATTTCGTCGCCCACCTTGATGATGCCGCGCTCGATACGACCGGTCACCACGGTGCCGCGGCCGGAGATCGAGAACACGTCTTCCACCGGCATCAGGAACGGCTTGTCGACGTCGCGCTGCGGCTCGGGGATGAACGTATCCAGCGCCTCCACCAGCTTCAGGATCGACGGCACGCCGATCTCGCTCTGGTCGCCTTCCAGCGCCAGACGCGCCGAACCGTGGATGATCGGGGTGTCGTCGCCCGGGAAGTCGTACTTGCTCAGCAGCTCGCGCACTTCCATCTCGACCAGCTCGAGCAGCTCGGCGTCATCGACCATGTCGGCCTTGTTCAGGAACACCACGATGTGCGGCACGCCGACCTGGCGCGACAGCAGGATGTGCTCGCGGGTCTGCGGCATCGGGCCGTCAGCGGCCGAGCACACCAGGATCGCGCCGTCCATCTGCGCCGCACCGGTGATCATGTTCTTGACGTAGTCCGCGTGGCCCGGGCAATCGACGTGCGCGTAGTGGCGGTTCGGGGATTCGTACTCGACGTGCGCGGTCGAGATCGTGATGCCGCGCGCCTTCTCTTCCGGCGCCGCGTCGATCGCGTCATACGCCTTGAACTCGCCGCCGAAGCGCTCTGCGCCGATCTTGGTCAGCGCCGCGGTCAGCGTGGTCTTGCCGTGGTCGACGTGACCGATGGTGCCGACGTTGACGTGCGGCTTGGTGCGCTCGAACTTACCCTTTGCCATGGTGTTTTACCTTCTAATTCGTAATTGGGGGACAAGGGACAGGGATGCGGGACTGGCTACGCCGCGTCCCGAATCCCGTCTCGCTAATCTCAGCTCTTCTTGATGACCGACTCGGCGATGTTGGCCGGCGCTTCGGCGTAATGGTCGAACTCCATCGAGAACGTGGCGCGACCCTGCGACATCGAGCGCAGCGTGGTGGCGTAGCCGAACATTTCGCCCAGCGGCACCATCGCGTTGATCACCTTGCCGGACGGACTGTCGTCCTGGCCCTGCAGGATGCCGCGACGACGGCTGACGTCGCCCATCACGTCGCCCAGATAGTCTTCCGGGGTCACGACCTCGACCTTCATGATCGGCTCCAGCAGCACCGGGCTGGCCTTGTTGAAGCCTTCCTTGAAGCCCATCGAGCCGGCGATCTTGAACGCCATTTCCGAGGAGTCGACGTCATGGTACGAACCGTCGATCAGGCGCACCTTGACGTCCACGATCGGGTAGCCGGCCATCACGCCATTGGCCACCGCTTCCTGGATGCCCTTGTCCACCGCCGGGATGTATTCCTTCGGCACCACGCCGCCGACGATCGCATTCTCGAAGGTGTAGCCCAGGCCACGCTCCTGCGGCTCGATCTCGAGCACGACATGACCGTACTGGCCCTTACCGCCGGACTGGCGCACGAACTTGCCTTCCTGCTTGACCGCCTTGCGGATGGTCTCGCGGTAGGCCACCTGCGGCTTGCCGACGTTGGCTTCGACGTTGAACTCGCGCTTCATGCGGTCGACCATGATTTCCAGGTGCAACTCGCCCATGCCGCGGATGATGGTCTGGCCGGATTCTTCATCGGTGTTGACGCGGAACGAGGGATCTTCCTGCGCCAGACGGCTCAGCGCGATGCCCATCTTTTCCTGGTCCGACTTGGTCTTCGGCTCTACCGCCATCGAGATCACCGGCTCCGGGAACACCATGCGCTCCAGGATGATGATGTTGTCCTGCGCGCACAGCGTGTCGCCGGTGGTGACGTCCTTCAGGCCCACCGCCGCGGCGATGTCGCCCGCGCGCACTTCCTTGATCTCTTCGCGATTGTTGGAGTGCATCTGCAGGATGCGGCCCACGCGCTCCTTCTTCGACTTGACCGGGTTGTACACCTGGTCGCCGGAGTTCAGCGTGCCGGAGTAGACGCGGAAGAAGGTCAGCGAGCCGACGAACGGGTCGGTCATGATCTTGAACGCCAGCGCCGAGAACGGCGCGGTGTCGGTGGCCGGACGGCTGTCTTCCTTGTCGTCCTCGTCGATGCCCTTGACCGGCGGACGGTCGCTGGGCGACGGCAGCAGCTGGATCACGCCGTCGAGCATCGCCTGCACGCCCTTGTTCTTGAACGCGGTGCCGCAGTACACCGGCACCACTTCCACCTTCAGGGTGCGCTCGCGCAGGCCGCTGACGATTTCCTCTTCGGACAGCTCGCCCTCGTTGAGGTACTTGTCCATCAGCTCTTCGTTGGCTTCGGCCGCGGCCTCGACCATGAACGCGCGCGCCTCGACGGCCTTGTCGGCCAGATGGGCGGGGATCTCGCGGTACTCGAACACGGTGCCCTGCGAAGCGGTATCCCAATGGACCGCCTTCATCTTGATCAGGTCGACCACGCCCTCGAAGCCGTCTTCGGCGCCGATCGGCACCTGCATCGGCACCGGGTACGCGCCCAGGCGCGACTTCAGCTGCTCGACGACCTTGTCGAAGTTGGCGCCGGTACGGTCCATCTTGTTGACGAAGGCAAGACGCGGCACCGCGTACTTGTTGGCCTGGCGCCACACGGTCTCGGACTGCGGCTGCACGCCGCCGACCGCGCACAGCACGAATACCGCGCCGTCGAGCACGCGCAGCGAACGCTCGACTTCGATGGTGAAGTCGACGTGCCCGGGGGTGTCGATGATGTTGAAGCGGTGCTGCGGCAGCGACTTGTCCATGCCGCTCCAGAACGCAGTGGTCGCGGCGGAGGTGATGGTGATGCCACGCTCCTGCTCCTGCTCCATCCAGTCCATCGTCGCGGCACCGTCATGCACCTCGCCGATCTTGTGGCTGACGCCGGTGTAGAACAGGATGCGTTCGGAGGTGGTGGTCTTGCCGGCATCGATGTGGGCCATGATGCCGAAGTTGCGGTAACGCTCGATGGGAGTGTTGCGGGCCACAGGGAGCCTCTCAGAATTCTTGGATTGCGGATGGCCGAACGCCGCCTTGCGGCGGCCTTCGGATTTGTGCAGCGCTCAGCGGCGCCACTAGCAGCACATTTAGATTGTGCTGACGGGCCCTGTTTCCAAGGCCCGGAAGGTCACCAGCGGTAATGCGCGAACGCCTTGTTCGCTTCCGCCATGCGGTGGGTTTCTTCGCGCTTCTTGATGGCGCCACCACGGTTTTCCGAGGCGTCGACCAGCTCGGCCGCGAGCTTGCGCGGCATCGAGTTCTCGCCGCGCTTGCGCGCCGAGTCGATCAGCCAGCGCATGGCCAGCGCCATGCGACGGGAGGAACGCACCTCGACCGGCACCTGGTACGTGGCACCGCCGACGCGGCGCGACTTGACTTCGACCGCCGGAGCGACGTTGTCCAGCGCTTTCTGCACCAGCTCGACCGCATTCGGGTTTTTCTCGCCGATGACGTCCATTGCGCCGTAGACGATCTTTTCGGCGACCGACTTCTTGCCGCTCAGCATCACCATGTTGATGAAACGGGCGATGGTTTCGCTGCCGTGCTTGGGATCCGGCAGGACGGTGCGCTGCGGAGTAGAACCTTTACGAGACATTGTGCTTTCCCTTAGCTCTTCGGACGCTTGGCGCCGTACTTGGAACGACCCTGGCGACGCTTGGCGACGCCGGCGGCATCGAGCGAACCGCGCACGGTGTGGTAGCGCACGCCCGGCAGATCCTTGACGCGACCGCCGCGGATCAGGACCACGGAGTGCTCCTGCAGGTTGTGGCCTTCGCCGCCGATGTAGCTGATGACCTCTTCCTGGTTCGTCAGGCGCACCTTGGCGACCTTACGCAGGGCCGAGTTCGGCTTCTTCGGGGTGGTGGTGTACACGCGCGTGCAGACGCCACGGCGCTGCGGGCACTTGTCAAGCGCCGGGGAGGCGCTCTTGTAGGTGGTCGCCTGCCGCGGCTTGCGGACCAGCTGGTTGATCGTCGCCATCAGTGGATTCTTCTGATTGAGGCCGTGGGGCCTGGATGCGTGAAAACGAAGGCAGGCCGAAGGACGGCCTGCCGAGACAGGAAAGTATAGCGGGCAAGTAAAAGCTCCGTCAACTCAACGGAAACTTAACTTGCTGGCCCCTCCTGGGCCGGTACGGGGCGCATCCGCTGCGCCCCTTGTCGCTTGGAACGATCGGCCCCGCGGACGGGGCCGATCCGGCTCACTCTTCGCTGCTGGCAGCCGCCGGTGCGGGCGTTTCGACCGCCGGCTCGGCGTTGCCGCCGGACAGGGTCTGCATTTCCGACTCGGTCAGGCCGCTGGAGTTGCGACGGCGCAGGCTGTGGTAGGCCAGGCCGGTGCCGGCCGGGATCAGGCGGCCGACGATCACGTTTTCCTTCAGGCCGCGCAGCGTGTCGCTGGTGCCGCGGACCGCCGCCTCGGTGAGGACGCGGGTGGTCTCCTGGAACGAGGCCGCCGAGATGAACGACTCGGTGGCCAGCGAGGCCTTGGTGATGCCCAGCAGCACCGGGTCGTACTTGGCCGGCAGCTCGTTGCGGGTGGCCAGGCGGGCATTTTCCTCAATGACGCGCTGGCGCTCGGCCTGCTCACCGTTGAGGAACTTGCTGTTGCCCTGGTCGGTGATCTCGACCTTGCGCAGCATCTGCCGGGTGATGACCTCGATGTGCTTGTCGTTGATCTTCACGCCCTGCAGGCGGTACACGTCCTGGATTTCCTTGACCAGGTACGCGGCCAGCGGCTCCACGCCGAGCAGGCGCAGGATGTCCTGCGGGCTCGGCTCGCCGTCGACCACGGTCTCGCCCTTGGCCACGTGCTCGCCTTCGAACACGATGATCTGGCGGTACTTCGGGATCAGCTCTTCGTGTTCCGAACCATCGGTGTCCTTGATGATCAGGCGCTGCTTGCCCTTGGTGTCCTTGCCGAAGCTGATGATGCCCGAGCGCTCGGCCAGGATCGCAGGATCCTTCGGCTTGCGCGCTTCGAACAGATCGGCCACGCGCGGCAGACCACCGGTGATGTCGCGGGTCTTGGACGCTTCCTGCGGGATCTTGGCGACCACGTCGCCCACGCCCACCGCCGCACCATCCTGCAGGTTGACGATCGAGCGCGGCGGCAGCAGGTACTGCGCCGGCAGATCGGTGCCCGGGATGGTCAGGTCGTTGCCCTTGCCGTCGACGATGCGCACGATCGGGCGCAGGTCCTTGGCCTGGGTGCCGCGACGCTTCGGATCGGTGATCTCGCGCGAGGCCAGGCCGGTCAGATCGTCGGTCTTCTCGATGACGGTGACGCCGTCGATGAAGTCGATGAAGCGGATGAAACCGGCCACTTCCGACACGATCGGGTGGTTATGCGGATCCCAGTTGGCGACCGACTGGCCGGCCTTGACCGCGTCACCGTCCTTCGCGGTGATCGTGGCGCCGTAGGCCAGCTTGTAGCGCTCGCGCTCGCGGCCGTGGCCGTCGAGCACCGACAGTTCGCCCGAACGCGACACCGCCACCAGCGAACCGTTGGCGTGTTCGACCGACTTGAGGTTGTTGAACTTGATCGAACCGGTGGTCTTGACCGTGATGTTGTCCACCGCCGCCGCACGCGACGCCGCGCCGCCGATGTGGAAGGTACGCATGGTCAGCTGGGTACCGGGCTCGCCGATCGACTGCGCGGCGATGACGCCGACCGCTTCGCCGATGTTGACCAGGTGGCCACGCGCCAGGTCGCGGCCGTAGCAGCGGGCGCACACGCCGAACGAGGATTCGCAGGTGATCGTGGAGCGCACCTTCAGCGTCTGCACGCCGGCCTCTTCCAGCTTGGCCACCCACTGCTCGTCGAGCAGCGTGTTGCGGGTGACGATCGGATCCTCGTCGTTGCCCGGCAGGAACACGTCCTCGGCCACCACGCGGCCGAGCACGCGGTCGCGCAACGGCTCGACCACGTCGCCGCCTTCCACGATCGGGGTCATGGTCAGGCCGTCGGTGGTGCCGCAGTCCGGCTCGGTGATGACCACGTCCTGCGCCACGTCGACCAGGCGACGGGTCAGGTAACCGGAGTTCGCCGTCTTCAGCGCGGTATCGGCCAGACCCTTACGCGCGCCGTGGGTGGAGTTGAAGTACTCCTGCACGTTCAGGCCTTCGCGGAAGTTGGCCTTGATCGGGGTCTCGATGATCGAGCCGTCCGGACGCGCCATCAGGCCGCGCATACCGGCCAGCTGACGGATCTGCGCCTGGCTACCACGCGCACCGGAGTCGGCCATGATGTACAGCGAGTTCATCGACTTCTGGTCGATGGTCTCGCCCTTGGCGTTGACCACCTTCTCGGTGCCGATGGTATCCATCATCGCCTTGGCGATGCGCTCGTTGGTGCGCGACCAGATGTCCACGACCTTGTTGTAGCGCTCGCCGGCGGTGACCAGGCCCGACTGGTACTGCTCCTGAATTTCCAGCACTTCCTGCTCGGCTTCGCCGAGGATGCCCTTCTTCTCCGACGGGATCAGCATGTCGTCGATGCCGATCGACACGCCGGCGCGGGTCGCGTAGGCGAAGCCGGTGTACATCAGCTTGTCGGCGAACACGACGCTGTCCTTCAGACCCAGCTGGCGGTAGCTGGAGTTGATCAGGCGGCTGATGTTCTTCTTGGTCAGCTCAGTGTTGGCCAGCGCGAACGGCAGGCCTTCCGGCAGGATTTCGGCCAGCAGCGCGCGCCCGATCGTGGTGTCCACGATCGAGGTCTTCTTGCTGCGGTTGCCGTCCTCGTCGATCACCGTCTCGGTGATGCGGACCTTGACCTTGGCGTGCAGTTCCACCACGCGGTTGTCGTAGGCGCGCTTCACTTCGGCGATGTTGGCGAACACCATGCCCTCGCCCTTCTTGTTCTCCAGGGCGCGGCTCATGTAGTACAGGCCCAGCACCACGTCCTGCGACGGCACGATGATCGGCTCGCCGTTGGCCGGCGACAGGATGTTGTTGGTGGACATCATCAGCGCGCGCGCTTCCAGCTGCGCTTCCAGCGACAGCGGCACGTGCACGGCCATCTGGTCGCCGTCGAAGTCGGCGTTGAACGCGGTACACACCAGCGGATGCAGCTGGATCGCCTTGCCTTCGATCAGCACCGGCTCGAACGCCTGGATGCCCAGGCGGTGCAGGGTCGGCGCGCGGTTCAGCAGCACCGGATGCTCGCGGATGACCTCTTCCAGGATGTCCCAGACTTCGGCTTCTTCGCGCTCGACCAGCTTCTTGGCGGCCTTGATGGTGGTGGCCAGGCCGCGACGCTGCAGCTTGGCGAACACGAACGGCTTGAACAGCTCCAGCGCCATCTTCTTCGGCAGGCCGCACTCGTGCAGGCGCAGGGTCGGGCCGACCACGATGACCGAACGGCCGGAGTAGTCCACGCGCTTGCCCAGCAGGTTCTGGCGGAACCGGCCCTGCTTGCCCTTGATCATGTCGGCCAGCGACTTCAGCGGGCGCTTGTTGGTGCCGGTGATGGCACGGCCGCGACGGCCGTTGTCCAGCAGCGCATCCACCGACTCCTGCAGCATGCGCTTCTCGTTGCGCACGATGATGTCCGGCGCATTGAGTTCGAGCAGGCGACGCAGGCGGTTGTTGCGGTTGATGACGCGGCGGTACAGGTCGTTCAGATCGGAGGTCGCGAAGCGGCCGCCGTCCAGCGGCACCAGCGGACGCAGGTCCGGCGGCAGCACCGGCAGCACGGTCATCACCATCCACTCCGGACGGTTGCCCGACTCGAGGAAGGCTTCGACCAGCTTGATGCGCTTGGTCAGACGCTTGAGCTTGGTTTCCGAGCCGGTGCCGGCGATCTCTTCGCGCAGGCGGGTCATTTCCGACTGCAGGTCGATCGTGCGCAGCAGCTCGTACACCGCCTCGGCGCCCATGGCGGCGTCGAAGTCGTCGCCGTGCTCCTGGCGCGCGGTCAGGAACTGCTCTTCGGTCAGCAGCTGGCGGCGCTCCAGGGCGGTCAGGCCCGGCTCGGTCACCACGTAGGCTTCGAAGTACAGCACGCGCTCGATGTCGCGCAGGGTCATGTCCAGCATCAGGCCGATGCGCGACGGCAGCGACTTCAGGAACCAGATGTGCGCGACCGGCGAGGCCAGGTCGATGTGGCCCATGCGCTCGCGGCGCACCTTGGCCAGGGTGACCTCGGTGCCGCACTTCTCGCAGACCACGCCACGGTGCTTCATGCGCTTGTACTTGCCGCACAGGCACTCGTAGTCCTTGATCGGGCCGAAGATCGCGGCGCAGAACAGGCCGTCACGCTCCGGCTTGAAGGTACGGTAGTTGATGGTTTCCGGCTTCTTCACTTCGCCGAAGGACCACGAACGGATCAGGTCCGGCGAGGCCAACGCGATCTTGATCGCGTCGAAGTCCAGCGTCTGGCGCTGCTGGTTGAAGAGGTTGAGCAGGTCTTTCATTGGGTATCTCCGGGTCGGAGGAATTTCGTATCGAGGACGGGGCGGGAAGGCTTACTGCGGGACTCGGGACTCGGGACTCGGAAAGCAAGAGCGCTCGCGCTTCTCGCTTTTCCGAGTCCCGGGTCCCGGGTCCCGGCTCCTTAGTCTTCCAGTTCCATGTTGATGGCCAGCGAGCGGATTTCCTTCACCAGGACGTTGAAGGATTCCGGCATGCCCGCGACCATCTCGTGCTCGCCGTCGACGATGTTCTTGTACATCTGGTTGCGGCCCTGCACGTCGTCGGACTTCACCGTCAGCATTTCCTGCAGGGTGTAGGCCGCGCCGTAGGCTTCCAGCGCCCAGACTTCCATTTCACCGAAGCGCTGGCCGCCGAACTGCGCCTTGCCGCCCAGCGGCTGCTGGGTGACGAGCGAGTACGGACCGGTGGAGCGCGCGTGCATCTTGTCGTCGACCAGGTGGTTCAGCTTCAGCATGTGCATGTAGCCGACCGTGGTGTGGCGATCGAACGCCTCGCCGGTGCGGCCGTCGTACAGCTGGGTCTGGCCGCTGATCGGCAGGTCGGCGAGCTCGAGCATGTGCTTGATCTCCGCCTCCGTCGCACCGTCGAACACCGGGGTGGCCATCGGCACGCCGTCGGTCAGGTTGCCGGCCAGGCGCAGCAGCTCCGCGTCGCTGAACTGATCCAGGTCCACACGGTCCTCGCCCAGCTTCTGGTCGTGGTTGTAGATCTGGGTCAGGAACTTGCGCAGGTCGGCGACCTTGGTCTGCGCTTCGAGCATGTTCTGGATCTTGCGACCCAGGCCCTTGGCGGCCCAACCCAGATGCACTTCCAGCACCTGGCCGATGTTCATGCGCGACGGCACGCCCAGCGGGTTCAGCACGATGTCCACGGTCTCGCCGTTGGCCATGTACGGCATGTCCTCGATCGGCTGGATCATCGACACGACACCCTTGTTGCCGTGGCGACCGGCCATCTTGTCGCCGGGCTGGATGCGGCGCTTCACCGCCAGGAACACCTTGACCATCTTCAGCACGCCCGGGGCGAGGTCGTCGCCGGCGGTGATCTTGCCGCGCTTGTCGGCGAAGCGACGCTCGAATTCCTTCTCGTGCGCCTGGATCTGCTTCTGCGCGCGCTCGATCGCGTCCGACGGCTCCTCGTCCTTCATCCGCAGCGCGAACCAGTCGGCCTTCTTCAGCCCGTCCAGGTACGCGTCGGTGATGGTGTCGCCCTTCTTCAGGTTCGGACCGCCGTTGGCGACCTTACCGATCAGCTGGGCGCGCAGACGCGCGTAGATCGCGCTTTCCAGGATGCGGAACTGGTCGTCGAAGTCCTTCTTGACCCGCTTGATCTCGTTTTCCTCGATCTGGCGGGCGCGCTTGTCCTTCTCGATGCCGTCGCGGGTGAACACCTGCACGTCGATGACGGTGCCGTCCATGCCCGGCGGCACGCGCAGCGAGCTGTCCTTCACGTCCGAGGCCTTCTCGCCGAAGATCGCGCGCAGCAGCTTCTCTTCCGGAGTCAGCTGGCTCTCGCCCTTCGGCGTGACCTTGCCGACCATGATGTCGCCGGCGCGCACTTCGGCGCCGATGTACACCACGCCCGACTCGTCCAGGCGGTTCAGCGCCTGCTCGGACACGTTCGGGATGTCGGCGGAGATTTCCTCCGGCCCGAGCTTGGTGTCGCGCGCCACGCAGGTCAGCTCTTCGATGTGGATCGTGGTGTAGCGATCCTCTTCCACCACGCGCTCGGAAAGCAGGATGGAGTCTTCGAAGTTGTAGCCGTTCCACGGCATGAACGCGATCAGCATGTTCTGGCCCAGGGCCAGCTCGCCGATGTCGGTCGATGGACCGTCGGCCAGCACGTCGCCGCGCGCGATCACGTCGCCCACATTGACCAGCGGACGCTGGTTGATGCAGGTGTTCTGGTTGGAGCGCGTGTACTTGATCAGGTTGTAGATGTCCACGCCGGCATCGGTGCCGCCGCCGATCTCTTCCTCGTTGACCTTGACCACGATGCGCGCCGCGTCGATCTGCTCGATCACGCCGCCGCGCTTGGCGTTGACGGTCACGCCCGAGTCGCGCGCCACGGCGCGCTCGATGCCGGTACCGACCAGCGGCTTCTGCGCACGCAGCGTCGGCACGGCCTGGCGCTGCATGTTCGCGCCCATCAGCGCGCGGTTGGCGTCATCGTGCTCCAGGAACGGCACCAGCGCCGCCGCGATGGACACGGTCTGCATCGGCGACACGTCCATGAAGTGCACTTCGGCCGGCGGCTTCAGCAGCGACTCGCCCTGGTAGCGGCACGGCACGAACTGCTCGGTCAGGCGGCTCTTGGAATCGTGCAGCGCGTTGGCCTGCGCGATCACGTACTCGTTCTCCTCGATCGCCGACAGGTACTCGACGTCGTCGGTGATCTGGCCGTCCAGCACCTTGCGGTACGGCGTCTCCAGGAAGCCGTACTGGTTGGTGCGGGCATACACCGCCAGCGAGTTGATCAGGCCGATGTTCGGGCCTTCCGGCGTCTCGATGGTGCAGACGCGGCCGTAGTGGGTCGGATGCACGTCGCGCACTTCGAAGCCGGCGCGCTCGCGGGTCAGACCGCCCGGGCCCAGCGCGGAGACGCGACGCTTGTGCGTCACTTCCGACAGCGGGTTGTTCTGGTCCATGAACTGCGACAGCTGCGAGGAGCCGAAGAACTCCTTGATCGCGGCGGCCACCGGCTTGGCGTTGATCAGTTCCTGCGGGGTCAGGCCTTCGGACTCGGCCATCGACAGGCGCTCCTTGACCGCGCGCTCGACGCGGACCAGGCCCACGCGGAACACGTTCTCGGCCATTTCGCCGACCGAACGCACGCGACGGTTGCCGAGGTGGTCGATGTCGTCGACCACGCCGCGGCCGTTGCGGATCTCGGTCAGGACCTTGATCACTTCCAGGATGTCGGAGCTGTCGGCGTGCTCGGCGACCAGACGCTTGGACTCTTCGTCGTTGCGCTCGCCGAAGTACTTCTTGTCGTACAGCACCGACTCGCCGGTGACTTCCTTGCGGCCGACACGGCGGTTGAACTTCATGCGGCCGACAGTGGACAGGTCGTAGCGCTCGAAGGTGAAGAACAGGTTGTGGAACAGGTTCTGCGCGGCGTCCTTGGTCGGCGGCTCGCCGGGACGCATCATGCGGTAGATCTCGACCAGCGCTTCCAGCTGGGTCTTGGTCGGATCGATGCGCAGGGTGTTGGACAGGTACGGACCACGATCCAGGTCGTTGACCCACAGCGTGCCCACGGCGTCGACGCCGGCCTTGCGGAACGCGGTCAGCTGGTCTTCGCTGATCTCGTCGTTGGCGCTGGCCAGCAGTTCGCCGGTCGAGGCATCGACCACGTCGTGCGACAGGATGCGGCCGACCAGGTACTCGTCGGGGACGGCCAGCGCGGCGACGCCGGCGGCTTCCAGCTGCTTGACGTGGCGCGCGGTGATGCGCTTGCCGGCCTCGACGATGACCTTGTCGCCATCGGCCAGGTCGAAGTTCAGCGTCTCGCCGCGCAGGCGCTCGGGCACCAGCTCCAGCTGCACGCCTTCCTTGGGATCGATGTGGAAGGTGTTGATCTCGAAGAACTCGGCCAGCATCTCTTCGTTCGAGTATCCCAGCGCGCGCAGCAGGATCGACACCGGCAGCTTGCGGCGGCGGTCGATACGGGTGAACAGCGCGTCCTTCGGGTCGAACTCGAAGTCCAGCCAGGAACCGCGGTACGGAATGATGCGGGCGCTGTACAGCAGCTTGCCCGAGCTATGGGTCTTGCCGCGGTCGTGGTCGAAGAACACGCCCGGCGAGCGGTGCAGCTGCGAGACGATGACGCGCTCGGTGCCGTTGACGATGAAGGTGCCGTTGTCGGTCATCAGCGGGATCTCGCCGAGGTAGACCTCCTGCTCCTTCACGTACTTGATGGCCTTGGTCGACGACTCGCGGTCGTAGATCACCAGGCGCACGGTCACGCGCAGCGGGGCGCCGTAGCTCATGCCGCGCTGGCGGCATTCACGCTCGTCGAACACCGGGTCGCCCAGCTTGTAGCCGACGTACTCCAGGGCCGCGTTGCCGCTGTAGCTGGAGATCGGGAACACCGATTTCAGGGCCGCGTGCAGGCCGTGGTCCGAACGCTTGTTCGGCTCGGTGTTCTCCTGCAGGAACTCGCGGTAGGAATCCACCTGGATCGCCAGCAGGAACGGCACTTCGAGGATCGAGCGCTGCTTGCCGAAATCCTTGCGGATACGCTTCTTTTCGGTGAACGAATAAGACGTCATGAGGTATCACCTTGGCTGTGCGGGCCGCGCGTCCGCGGCCCTGAGTGAACATAAATTGTCAGTTGGAAGTCGCTGGTATTGCCGGCACCAGCACGCCTTCTCTTGCTACTTCCAACTACCAACTCGGTGTGGCCGAGACTGGGGATGACGGGATTCGGGATGGGCCAAACGAGCGCCATCGAATCCCCAATGCCGAATCTCCAATCCCGGCTTTGCAACAACGGCCAAAGGCCGGGGACTTGCGTCCCCAGCCTTCGATGCATCACCTGACACGCTGGCGATGCAAGATGCCGATTACTTGATTTCGACGGTCGCGCCGGCGGCCTCAAGATCCTTCTTGAACTTCTCGGAATCTTCCTTCGACACAGCTTCCTTGACGGTCTGCGGAGCACCTTCGACCAGGTCCTTCGCTTCCTTCAGGCCCAGGCCGGTGATGGCGCGGACGGCCTTAATGACTTCGACCTTCTTCTCGCCGACAGCCTTCAGGATGACGTTGAACTCGGTCTGCTCTTCGACCGGGGCGGCGGCAGCGGCCGGGCCGGCAGCGGCGACCGGGGCGGCGGCGGAGACGCCAAACTTCTCTTCGATGGCCTTGACCAGCTCCATCACTTCCATGAGGGACTTTTCGGCGATTGCGTCGACGATCTGTTCGTTAGACAGGGACATTGTGATTACCTTTGGAATTTTTTCTGGATGAGGTTCTAGTGAACCGTTTCAGGTGTCGCGAACTTAAGCCGTTTCGGCCGGGGCTTCTTCGGCTGCGGCGGGGGCTTCTTCGCCACCACCGAGCTTGTCGCCCACTGCCTTGACCGCGCGGGCGAACATGCTCGCCGGCTCGGCGAGGACACGTGCCAGCATGGCCAGCGCCTGCTCGCGGGTCGGCAGCGATGCCAGCACCTCGAGATGAGCGGCCGGATACAGCTGGCCACCCACAGACACGACCTTGGCCTGCAGCTTGTCGTTACCCTTGGCGAATTCCTTGATCAGACGACCGGCAGCGCCGGGTTCTTCCGTCGAGAACGCATACAGCAGCGGACCGACCAGCGCGTCCTGGACGCACTCGTATTCGGTACCGGCAACGGCACGCGAGGCCAGGGTGTTCTTGACAACACGCAAGTACACACCGGTTTCGCGCGCCTTCTTGCGCATCGCGGTCAGCTGGGCGACCGTGATGCCGGCGTACTCGGCAGCAACCAAGGAGTGAGCCTTCGCGGCAACGTCTGCCAGTTCGGCGACGACTTCTTGCTTCTGGGACAGATTGAGAGCCATTGCACTCCTCCGTTAAAGCCGGGCTCGAGGCCGATGGTTCGGGAGTCGCAGGAGCCGTGATGCGCTCTTGCCAATCCCCAATCCCGAATCCCGAATCCCTGCTTCAAACAAACTCCGCTCACGGCTCCTGCCGCTTGCGGTCCTGGGCGGCCTCCATCCTGGATGCCGGGGACGCCGAATGGCATCCCAGTTGGTGGCCGTTCCAGACCTGGAGTGAGCGCGCCCGGGAAACCCGAGTCGGCTTGAACCAGAAAAACTCCAGAAAGGCGGCACCATCTACGCCGGCCCGTCCCCGAGAGGACTGGATTAAGCGATCCCGCTGTACCGACGGCGACTCCTTGCCATATCGAGCTTCCGTGCCCGTCGTCGGTATGCGCCGACCGCGCCTGCGGTCTTTGACGGCTTCGCCTCGAGTTGCCCCTCGGCGACGCCTTCAAAAGGGTGGAACCGGCGGCGCCCCTCGCGGAGCGCCGCCGTGTCGCGATTACTTCAGGGACAGCGAAGCCTGATCGACGGTGACGCCCGGACCCATGGTCGAGCTCACCGAGATCTTCTGCAGGTAGGTGCCCTTGGAGGTCGCCGGCTTGGCCTTGACCAGGTCCATCAGCAGCGCCTGCAGGTTGTTCTTCAGCGCATCGTCTTCGAAGCTGGCCTTGCCGATGGTGCAGTGGATGATGCCGGCCTTGTCGGTGCGGTAGCGCACCTGACCCGACTTGGCGTTCTTCACCGCTTCGGCCGGATTGGCCGACACGGTGCCGACCTTCGGGTTCGGCATCAGGCCGCGCGGGCCCAGCAGCGTGCCCAGCTTGCCGACGACGCGCATCGCGTCCGGGGTGGCGATGACCACGTCGTAGTTCAGGTCGCCGGCCTGCATCTTCTCGGCCAGGTCGTCCATGCCGACGGCTTCGGCGCCAGCGGCCAGGGCTTCGTCAGCCTTGGCGCCGGCCGGGGCGAACACCGCCACGCGCACGCTCTTGCCGGTACCGGCCGGCAGCACGGTGGAACCGCGCACCTGCTGGTCGGACTTCTTGGCATCCACGCCCAGGCGCACGGCCACGTCGACGGCTTCGACGAACTTGGCCTTGCTGGTGGACTTGATGATCTTCAGCGCTTCGTCGATCGAATACGCCTTGCCCGGCTGCACGGCAGCACGGATTGCTTTCTGTCGCTTGGTCTGTGCCATCGCTTAACCCTCCACCGTCAGGCCCATGCTGCGGGCGGAACCCGCAATCGTACGCACCGCCGCTTCCAGCTCGGCTGCAGTCAGGTCGGCTTCCTTCGCCTTGGCGATCTCTTCGAGCTGCTTGCGGGTGACCTTACCCACCTTTTCGGTGTTCGGGCGCTTGGAACCGGAGGTGACGCCTGCGGCCTTCTTCAGCAGCACGCTCGCAGGAGTGCTCTTGGTGATGAAGGTGAAGGTACGGTCCGAATAGGCCGTGATGATGACCGGAGTGGGCAGGCCCGGCTCCAGCTTCTGCGTGGCGGCATTGAACGCCTTGCAGAATTCCATGATGTTCAGGCCGCGCTGACCCAGCGCAGGACCGACCGGCGGCGAGGGGTTGGCCTGACCGGCCTTCACCTGCAGCTTGATGTAACCGACTACTTTCTTTGCCATTTTAGTGGTCTCCGGGTGCTAGCGCCCAACCTGCAGGCTCCCCATCGCGACGGGAAAATCACGTGTCCCGCCATCACGTTTGAAGTGCGCAGAAAGCCGCCTTGCGGCGGCTTCCGGTCCTGCCAGGCGGCGAGCCTGGACAGCGAGCCGCGCAGTATAGCAGAGATTCTGGCGTCCGGCGCAGCCGCGCCGGCGCGGGCTCAGGCCTTCTCGACCTGGCCGAATTCCAGCTCCACCGGGGTGGAGCGGCCGAAGATCAGCACTGCGACGCGCAGGCGGCTCTTCTCGTAGTTGACTTCCTCGACCACGCCGTTGAAGTCGTTGAACGGACCATCGGTGACCCGGACCATCTGGCCCGGCTCGAACAGCACCTTCGGACGCGGCTTCTCCACGCCATCCTGAACGCGCTGCAGGATCGCATCGGCCTCTTCGTCGCGGATCGGCAGCGGGCGATCGGCGGTCCCGCCGATGAACCCCATCACCTTCGAGGTTTCCTTGACCAGATGCCAGCTTTCGTTGTCGATGCGCGGGATACCGGCTTCTTCGTGGGTCTCGATCTGCACCAGCACGTAGCCCGGGAAGAACTTGCGCTCGGAACGGCGCTTCTGGCCGGAGCGCATCTCGATCACTTCCTCGGTCGGCACCAGCACGTCGCCGAAGCGCTCCTGCATCTCGTCACGCACAATGCGGTCGCGCAGCGCTTGGGCCACGGACTTCTCGAAGCCTGAATAGGCGTGAACGACATACCAACGCTTCACTGCTGCACTCTCCTCAACGACTCACGAACCACTGCATCAGCTTCTGGATCAGGAAATCGAACCCGCCCAGCAGCAGACTCAGAATGATCACCACCACGATCACGACCCAGGTGGTGCGGATCGCTTCCTGACGGGTCGGCCAGACCACCTTGCGCAGTTCGAACCGGGATTCGGAAATGAACTCGCGGGACTCGCGCCCCTTGGCGGTCAGCAGAAACACCGCGGCCGCAGCGACCAGGCCGACGATGACCGCCAGGCCACGCAACGGACCGGACCAGCTCCCCAACTGCGTCGCACGACTCGGCTCGCCGAACCAGAACCAGACAAACAGGCCAGCGACCACCAGCAGTGCAGCGATGACGTACTTGACGATATCGCCGCCTGAGGAAGCGGTGGTGCCTTTGGAATGCTCGATCTTGCTGTTCATCCGACTCTTGCGGCTATGCGACCAAGGTCACTGGATAGGGAGCGGCAGATTGGCACGCCAGGAGGGACTCGAACCCCCAACCTGCGGTTTTGGAGACCGCTGCTCTGCCAATTGAGCTACTGGCGTGTAGTAACGAACGCTGCACTTCCCTTAGACGGCGAAGGCGGACCGAAGGTTCCGGCCCGCCCTTCGCTGAACCCGACGGCCGAAGCCGCCTGCACATCGTCAAACTCCGGCGACCGAAGTCGCCGGAGCGGGCATTACTTGATGATCTTGGCGACCACGCCGGCGCCGACGGTGCGGCCACCTTCGCGGATCGCGAAACGCAGGCCTTCGTCCATCGCCACCGGGTTGATCAGCGTGACCACCATCTTCACGTTGTCGCCCGGCATCACCATCTCCACACCTTCCGGCAGCTCGCAGGCGCCGGTGATGTCGGTGGTGCGGAAGTAGAACTGCGGACGGTAGCCCTTGAAGAACGGGGTGTGGCGGCCGCCCTCGTCCTTCGACAGCACGTACACCTCGGCTTCGAACTCGGTGTGCGGCTTGATCGAACCCGGCTTGCACAGCACCTGGCCGCGCTCCACGTCGTCACGCTTGGTGCCGCGCAGCAGCAGGCCGGCGTTGTCGCCCGCCTGGCCCTGGTCCAGCAGCTTGCGGAACATTTCCACGCCGGTGACCGTGGTCTTCTGCGTGGCGCGGATGCCGACGATTTCGATTTCGTCGCCCACCTTGATGATGCCGCGCTCGATACGACCGGTCACCACGGTGCCGCGGCCGGAGATCGAGAACACGTCTTCCACCGGCATCAGGAACGGCTTGTCGACGTCGCGCTGCGGCTCGGGGATGAACGTATCCAGCGCCTCCACCAGCTTCAGGATCGACGGCACGCCGATCTCGCTCTGGTCGCCTTCCAGCGCCAGACGCGCCGAACCGTGGATGATCGGGGTGTCGTCGCCCGGGAAGTCGTACTTGCTCAGCAGCTCGCGCACTTCCATCTCGACCAGCTCGAGCAGCTCGGCGTCATCGACCATGTCGGCCTTGTTCAGGAACACCACGATGTGCGGCACGCCGACCTGGCGCGACAGCAGGATGTGCTCGCGGGTCTGCGGCATCGGGCCGTCAGCGGCCGAGCACACCAGGATCGCGCCGTCCATCTGCGCCGCACCGGTGATCATGTTCTTGACGTAGTCCGCGTGGCCCGGGCAATCGACGTGCGCGTAGTGGCGGTTCGGGGATTCGTACTCGACGTGCGCGGTCGAGATCGTGATGCCGCGCGCCTTCTCTTCCGGCGCCGCGTCGATCGCGTCATACGCCTTGAACTCGCCGCCGAAGCGCTCTGCGCCGATCTTGGTCAGCGCCGCGGTCAGCGTGGTCTTGCCGTGGTCGACGTGACCGATGGTGCCGACGTTGACGTGCGGCTTGGTGCGCTCGAACTTACCCTTGGCCATGGCTGCTTCTTCTCGGTGATCGTAGAAAGATTTGAAGACTGAATATGGTGCTCACGAAAGGAATCGAACCTTCGACCTCCTCCTTACCAAGGAGGTGCTCTACCGACTGAGCTACGTGAGCGTAGTTCTATTGTGACACAAGCGCGTTCAATGGAGCGGGAGACGGGAATCGAACCCGCACCATCAGCTTGGAAGGCTGAGGTTCTACCGTTGAACTACTCCCGCTACGGGATGTCGCACTGCCACAACAAAAAAACTGGTGGAGGGAGGTGGATTCGAACCACCGAAGGCGTAAGCCAGCAGATTTACAGTCTGCCCCCGTTGGCCGCTTGGGTATCCCTCCATCTACCCGTCCCGATTAGGCCGCAAAGCCGAAATCAGACCGGGGTGAAACAGCCCGCTATTCTTCCCTGACATCCCTGCCTTGTCAACAGTATTTTGACGCGATGTCGCAGGAAACGCCCGATGCCCGCACAGCGCCCGCCACCGGGCGCAAGCGCGCACGTGCGGGTCAGACGTTGAAGCGGAAATGCAGCACGTCGCCTTCCTGCACGCGGTATTCCTTGCCTTCCAGACGCAGCCGCCCGGCCTCGCGCGCGCCGGCTTCGCCCTTGTACTTGATGAAGTCGTCGTAGGCGATGGTTTCGGCGCGGATGAAGCCCTTCTCGAAGTCGGTGTGGATCACCGCGGCGGCCTGCGGCGCGGTCGAGCCGGCCTTCACCGTCCAGGCGCGCACTTCCTTGACGCCGGCGGTGAAATAGGTCTGCAGCCCGAGCAGCGAATACGCCGCACGGATCACCCGGTTCAAGCCCGGCTCGGCCAGGCCCAGGTCGGCCAGGAAGGTGTCGCGGTCGGCATCGTCCAGCTGCGACAGCTCTTCCTCGATCGCCGCCGACACCGGCACCACTTCGGCGCCCTCGGTGGCGGCGCGCGCGCGCACCGCGTCCAGGTGCGGGTTGTTCTCGAACCCGTCCTCGAGCACGTTGGCGATGTACATCACCGGCTTGAGCGTGAGCAGGAACAGGTCGCGCACCAGCGCCTTTTCTTCCTCGTCCAGGCCCGCAGTGCGCCCGGCCTTGCCATCGGCCAGCGCGGCCTGCAGCTTGGCCAGCACCGGCTTGCGCGCGGCCGCATCCTTGTCGCCGCCCTTGGCGCTGCGCTCGGCGCGGTTCAGCGCCTTCTCGACGCTGTCCAGGTCGGCCAGGGCCAGCTCGGTATCGATGGTCTCGATGTCCGAGATCGGATCGACCTTGTTGTTGACGTGGATGACGTCGTCGTTCTCGAAGCAACGCACCACGTGGGTGATCGCATCGACCTCGCGGATGTGCGCCAGGAACTTGTTGCCCAGGCCTTCGCCGCTGGCCGCGCCGGCGACCAGGCCGGCGATGTCGACGAACTCGACCGCGGTCGGCACCACTTTCTGCGGGTTGATGATCTTGGCCAGTTCGCCCAGCCGCGGATCCGGCACCGGCACCACGCCGACGTTGGGCTCGATGGTGCAAAACGGGAAATTGGCCGCCGCGATGCCCGCCTTGGTCAGCGCATTGAACAGGGTCGACTTGCCGACGTTGGGCAGGCCGACGATGCCGCACTTGATGCCCATGGTTCACTTCCGGGATTTGGGATTCGGGATTGGAGATTCGCCATGCCGCACGGCCGCGAATCCCCAATCCCCAATCACGAATCCCTGCTCGTATGCAGCCGCTTCATCGCCTCGTTGAAATCGCCCTGCACCGCCAGCGGCAGTACGGCGATGGCGTCGTCGATGGCGCGGTCGATCAGGATCTGGTCGTCCTTGCTCGCGCGTCCCAACACCCAGGGGACGACCTTGTCCTTGTGCCCGGGATGGCCGATGCCGATGCGCAGCCGATGGAAGCCGGCATGCCCGAGCAGGCGGATGGTGTCGCGCAGCCCGTTCTGCCCGCCGTGGCCACCGTCGAACTTGAGCCGCACCGTACCCGGCGCCAGATCCAGTTCGTCGTGCGCCAGCAGCGCCTGCGCCGGTTCGATCTTCCAGTAGCGCAACGCGGCGGTCACCGCCTTGCCGCTGAGATTCATGAAGGTGGCCGGTTTCAACAGCCACACCGCCTGCCCGGCCACATCGACCTTGGCGGTTTCGCCGAACAGCTTGGCGTCCACGCTCCAGCGCGCGCCGGCCCGCTCGGCCAGGTGTTCGACAAAACGAAACCCGGCGTTGTGCCGGGTGTTCGCGTGTTCGGCTCCGGGATTGCCCAGACCGACGATCAGACGCAGACCAGTCATGCCGCAGCATCGCCGCAGCGCCCGGACCAGGACGGTCCGGGCGCTGCGCAGGCGATTACTTGCCGTCCTTCTTCGCCGGCTCGGCCGCCGCCGGGGCGTCGGTCGCTTCCGGCTCGGCTTCGACACGGCCGTGCTTGGCGATGACCACCGCCACGTCGTGCTCCTTGCCCAGCTTCAGCTCCGGCAGCTCGACGCCAGCCGGCAGCTTCAGGTCGGACAGGTGGATCACGTCGCCGACGGACAGCGAGGACAGGTCGACTTCGACGAACTCCGGCAGGTCCTTCGGCAGGCACACGACCTGGATCTCGTTCAGCTCGTGGGTGACGACGACTTCGGCCGACTTGCCGGCCGGCGAGGTGTCCTCGTTGAGGAAGTGCAGCGGCACCGAAGCGTGCAGCACTTCGTTGTCGTTCACGCGCTGGAAGTCCATGTGCAGGATCAGCTGCTTGAACGGGTGACGCTGCATATCGCGCAGCAGCACCTTCTGCACGTCGCCGTTCAGGCTCAGGCTCAGGATCGACGAATAGAACCAGTCGTTCTGGCTGGCGAGCCAGACTTCGTTGTGGTTGAGCTCGATGTTGACCGGCTTCAGTTCGCCACCGTAGACGATGGCGGGGATCAGGCCGTCGCGACGGAGGCGGCGGCTCGCACCCTTGCCCTCGACCTCGCGGCGCTGAACCTTGATTTCATGTGTGGTTGCCATTTGCGTTTACTACCTTGGTTGAATGAACCGCCTCGCGGCGGTTTTGAGGACTCTTCCGCGACCAGAAGAGTCGTTGGAAAGCCGGGATTCGGCATTCGGGATTGGGGATTCGCCAGAGCAGCGCCGCTGCGAATCCCCAATCCCGAACCCCCAATCCCCGCCCTTGATCAATCGACGTACAACGAACTCACCGACTCGCCGAAGGCGATGCGGCGAATGGTTTCGGCCAACAGCTCGGCGACGCTGAGCTGGCGGATCTTGCTGCAGCCGCGCGCGGCGTCCGACAGCGGGATGGTGTCGGTGACGACCAGTTCGTCGAGCTGCGAATTGCTGATGTTGCTGACCGCCGGACCGGACAGCACCGGATGGGTGCAGTACGCGGCGACCTTCAGCGCGCCCTGCGCCTTGAGCGCGGCCGCGGCGGCGCACAGGGTGCCGGCGGTATCGACGATGTCGTCGACCAGCACGCAGGTCTTGCCTTCGACGTCGCCGATGATGTTCATCACCGTGGACACGTTGGCGCGCGGGCGGCGCTTGTCGATGATCGCCAGGTCGGCGTCGTCCAGGCGCTTGGCCACGGCGCGGGCGCGGACCACGCCGCCCACGTCCGGCGACACCACGATCAGGTTGTCGGTGCCGTAGGCGCGCCAGATGTCGGCCAGCAGCAGCGGCGAGGCGTAGACGTTGTCGACCGGGATGTCGAAGAAACCCTGGATCTGGTCGGCGTGCAGGTCGACGGTGAGCACGCGGTCGGCATTGACCGCGGTGAACATCTTCGCCGCGACCTTAGCGGTGATCGGCACGCGCGAGGAGCGCATGCGCCGATCCTGCCGCGAGTAGCCGAAGTACGGCACCACTGCGGTGACGCTGGCGGCGCTAGCGCGCTTGAGCGCGTCGATCAGCACCAGCAGCTCCATCAGGTTCTCCGCGCTGGGCGCGCAGGTCGGCTGGATCACGAACACTTCCTGCCGGCGCACGTTCTCCTCGATCTCCACCTGCACTTCGCCATCGGAGAAGCGCGACACCATCGCCTTGCCCGGGCGCACGCCCAGTTCCTTGCAGATGCTCTTGGCAAGCGGCTTGTTGGCATTGCCGGAGAACACCAGCAGGTTGCGTTGATCTTGCATGAGAGTGTCTCGGGCGGCGGCGGCAAAGAACGTGCAACGAAGAAACAGCGTGAAACGTGGAAAACCCCAGGCGAAGCACGCTCCTACCTGTTGAACCCCCGCACATGGATGTGCGGGCTCTTGCAGAGGGATCTGCATACACAATTGGCAGGGGCGGTAGGATTCGAACCTACGAATGCCAGGATCAAAACCTGGTGCCTTGGGCCTCTTGGCGACGCCCCTGCATGGAACTGTTGCTATGCCTCCAGCGCGTCGAGCAGCGGCGAGCGGGTCACGCCGCCAGCCACCCAGGCGCGCATCCCATCCGGCAAGGCCGCCAGCGCGCGCACGGCGGCAGCGCGATCGGCGAACTCGACGAAACAACCGCTCCCCGACCCGGTAAGGCGCGGCGTGCCGATCTGCGCGAGCGCCTGGAACGTGGCCTGGATGGCCGGTTCGCGACGGAGCAGCACCGGCTCGAACGCATTGCCGAGCAGGAAACCTGAAACGAAGTCCGCCATTTTCGCGGGCGCGGCATCCCGCGTCAAATCCGGGGCCTGGAACAGCGCTGCGGTGGGCACGTGCACCCCCGGATCGGCCAGCACGTACCAGGCCGGCGGCAGGCGCAGCGGGGTCAGCCGCTCGCCCACTCCCTCGGCCCAGGCGTCGCGGCCGCGCACGAACACCGGCACGTCCGCGCCCAGGGTCAGGCCCAGGCCAGCCAGCGCATCCTCGTCCAGCCCGGCGCCCCACAAGGCGTTCAGCGCGACCAGCGCCGTCGCCGCATCGGACGAGCCGCCGCCAAAACCGCCGCCTGCCGGAATGCGCTTTTCGACGCGGATGTCGACACCTTCCGCAATCTTGGCTTCTTTTTGCAGCAATCGCGCAGCACGCACCAACAGGTCGTCGGCTTCGGCGACGCCGGCCACCGAGTCGCCGAGCCGCGCCACCACACCGTCGGCGCGCACGCGCAAATGCACCGTGTCGCCCCAGTCCAGCAGGCGGAACACGGTCTGCAACGCGTGGTAGCCGTCGGCACGGCGGCCGGTGATCTGCAGGAACAGGTTCAGCTTGGCCGGGGCCGGCCACGCCGACCAGCCGTCCTTCCGCACTGCGCTCATGGCGTGGCGAAGTCCCACTGGTCGAGCAGCAGCCGCACCTTGGCGTCGCCGTTGCGCGCCTCGATGCGCCGCGGCAGCGCCGGGCGGCCGTCGCTGGGCGCATACCACTCCTGGAACTGGATCTCCCAGCCCATCTGCCGCAGCGCCTGCAGCCGCCCGTCGGCGTCGTAGCCGACCTGCTCGGGCGCCTCGGCGTCCACCGCGACCCGCCCACGCACCCAGTCCGGCAGTAGATTGACCGGAATCTCCCAACCGGTGGCCTCGAGCAGCAGCTGCTGGGCGTCCTCGCCTTCGCGCGGGCCGCCCTCCAACCCTTCCAGGCGGCCGGCCTCGTGATGGCTGTCGCCGGTGAGACGCCAACTCTGGCGGGTCACCGGCGCGCTGAGCTCGACCTGGTATTGCCGCTGCTGCTGGGCCCAGTCGATGCGCCCGCTGCCGCCGTTGCGGCCCTTGGTGATCGCCACCCGGCCCTGGAACGACCATTGCGGATGCGCGTCCAGCCAGGCGGCGCGGTCCGCTTCGGCCTGGCGTGCGGCCTCGCCGAGCGGCGCCGTGGCGGCCGGCGGCGCCTGCCGCGGCGCCAGCGAGGTACAGCCGGCCAGCGCCAGCAGCATCGCCAGCGCCCAGCCTGCGCGCAATGCCGGCCTCACGGCGCGACCTTTTCCATCGCCCGCTGCAGCGCGCGATTCTTCGGATCCAGCTTGCGCGCCTCGTCGAAGTACTTGTTGGCCTCGTCCTTCTTACCCTGCTCCCACAGCACCTGGCCGATATGCGCGGCGATCTCCGGGTCCTTGAACAGGGTCCAGGCGCGGCGCAGCTGCACCAGCGCTTCCTGGGTCTTGCCCAGCCGGTACAGCACCCAGCCGTAGCTGTCGATGATCGCGGCGTTGTCCGGATCGGCGGTACGGGCGCGGTCGATCAGTTGCAGCGCCTCGCGGTAGCGGTGGGTGCGATCGGCCAGGGTGTAGCCGAGCGCATTGAGCGCGGCCACGTTCTCCGGCTCGGTGACCAGGATCTTGCGCAGGTCGGCCTCGGCGCGGTCGATGCGGTCGCGCCGTTCCCAGGCCAGGCCGCGCGCGTACAGCAGAGCGTTGTCGTCCGGATAGGCGGCCAGGCCGCGCGCGAACACCTGCAGCTCGCCGGCGTCGTCGCCGCTGCGCTGGCGCAGTTCCGCTTCCAGCACGTAGGCGTCGCGGCGCGCGGCGTCGTCGGCCTCGGCATCGTCCTGCAGCGCGCGCGCCTCGGTGAAGGCGGCATCCTTCTGCCCGAGCTCGTACAGCGCTCCGGCGGTGCGCAGCCGCGCCTCGCTGCGCAGCGGGCTGCCCGGCACGCCGCGATACCAGTCCACCGCTTCCTGATAGCGCTTGAGGAACTCGGCGATCTTGCCGAGCAGCAGGCGCCGCTCCGGATCGGGCTTGGTCGCGCCCTTGCGCAGCTCCTCGTACAGCGCGCCCAGCGCGGTATTGTCCTGCAGCTTGGCCAGCATTGAGGCGCGCAGGCCGTAATTCTGGGTGTCCTGCGGGCCCAGCGCCAGCACCCGCGCCGCCGCGGCGGTGTCGCCGATCGCGTCGTAGGCGTAGGCCAGCGCGCCGCGCAGCTCAGGGTCGCGCGGCGCCTTGGGCTCCACGCCCTGCAGCAAAGCGCGAGCCTGTTCGGTCTTGCCCGCCTGCTGCAGCTGGGTGGCGTGCAGCAAGGCCACCCGCGGCTCTTCCGGGAAGCGCTTGACCAGTTGGTCGACGATGCGCTCGGCCAGCTTGGGCTGTTCCAGGCGCAGCGCCAGGCGCCCGAATTCCTGCCAGGCCTCGAGCTGGTCGGGGATGGCATTGGCATCGAGCAACTGGTCCAGCACCTTCGCCGCCACTTCCGGGTCGCGGTTGCCGCCGACCAGCGCCACCAGCGCGTAGCGCCAGCCGCGCGTGTCTTTGTCGCGCAACAGCGCCACCAGCAGGCCGCGCGCCTGGCGCAGGTTGCCGTTGCGCAGCGCCAGCGAGGCCTCGGCGCTGCGCATCGCCAGCGACTCGGGCGCGCGCTGGCGCCACAGCGCCAGGGCCTTTGCCGCCGCCTCGGTGTCGTTGGCCAGCATCGCGATGCGGGTCGCGCGCTCGGCCAGGCCGGCATCGCCGGGGACCGCGTTGGCCGCTTCCAGGTACCAGTGCGAGGCATCGGCCAGCTGCCCGGCCTGCAGGGCGAATTCGCCGGCCAGGATCGGCGTCAGCGAGGACGGCGCGGCGCTCGGCGGCAGCTTGGCGGTGGCGGTCGGCGCGGCGGCGGCGGCGCCGATGGCCGGCAGCACGGCGAGCGCCGACAGCAATAGAACGATACGGATGCGAATCAATGCGGGCATCGGGGGCGACCGGGCCGTAAAATGGGGCCCTGAATGGCCAGCAGCTTATCGCAAGCAACTGAACAGATGACGTTGTGGGTGCTCGGATTGAACCACCAGACCGCGCCGGTCGACCTGCGCGAACGGGTGGCGTTCGCCGGCGATGCGCTGCCGCGCGCGCTGCAGTCGCTGCGTGCCTTGCCCGACGTCGCCGAGGCCGCGCTGCTGTCCACCTGCAACCGCACCGAGCTGTATGCGATCACCGACGACGCGCAGCGCCTGGCCGACTGGCTGGATGCGCACGCGGCCGGCCTGCACGGCTACCTGTACCAGCACCAGGACGCCGATGCGGTGCGGCATCTGTTCCGCGTCGCCACCGGGCTGGACTCGATGGTGCTGGGCGAGCCGCAGATCCTCGGCCAGGTCAAGGACGCCTGGGCGCTGGCGCGCGAGCATGGCGCCCTGGGCAGCCGCCTGGACCGGCTGTTCCAGCAGACCTTCTCGGTGGCCAAGCGCGCGCGCACCGACACCCGGGTCGGCGCCAACCCGGTATCGGTGGCGTCCACCGCGGTACGCCTGGCACAGAACTCCTTTGCCCGGCTCAGCGAATCGACGGTGCTGCTGGTCGGCGCCGGCGAGACCATCGAGCTGGCCGCCCGGCACCTGAGCGAAGGCCGCGTGCGGCGCCTGCTGATCGCCAACCGCACCCTCGCCCATGCCCAGGAACTGGCCAGCCGCCATGGCGGCGTGGCGCTGCCGCTCAGCGAACTGGAGCGGCATCTGCAGGAAGCCGACGTGGTGTTCTCGGCCACCTCCGCGCGCGAGCCCGTGGTGACCCGGGCGCAGGTCGAGCAGGCGCTGCGCGCGCGCAAGCACAAGCCGATGCTGCTGTTCGACCTGGCGGTGCCGCGCGACATCGAGGCCGGCGTGGCCGAACTGGCCGACGCCTATCTGTACACCGTCGACGACCTGGAGCGCGCGGTCGAGGACAATCGCCGCGGCCGCCGCGAAGCCGCCGAAGCCGCCGAAGCGATCATCGACCTGCAGGTGCTGCGCTACATCGAGACGCTGCAGGCCAGCGGCCGCCAGGCGCCGCTCAAGCGCCTGCGCGCGCATGGCGACAGCACCCGCGACGACGTGCTGGCCAAGGCGCGGCAGCAACTGGCCAACGGCAAGCCGGCCGATGAGGTGCTGGAATTTCTCGCCAATACCCTGACCAACCGCCTGCTGCATCCGCCCACCGCGGCGCTGCGCGAGGCGGCGCTGAGCGGCGATGCCGAACTGGCCCGCGCCGCCGAGCGCCTGTTCCCGGAAAAACCGGGCTACCACCACCCTATCCTGAAGACCGATGACACCGACCCTGCGCCGTAAGCTGGAGGCGCTGGCCGAGCGTCGCGAAGAACTCGAACGCCTGCTGTCCGATCCGGACGTGGTCGGCGACAACGCCCGCTTCCGCGACTACTCGCGCGAATTCGCGCAACTGGAGCCGGTCGCCGCGGCGCTGGCCGACGAGGCCGCGGCCAAGGCCGACCTGGCCGCCGCCGAGGCGATGCGCGGCGACCCGGAACTGCGCGAACTGGCCGAGGAGGAAATCGCCGCCGCGCAGGCGCGCCTGCTCGCGCTCGACGAACAGCTGGCGCTGCTGCTGGTGCCGCGCGATCCGCGCGACGACGGCAACCTGTTCCTGGAAGTGCGCGCCGGCACCGGCGGCGACGAGGCGGCGATCTTCGCCGGCGACCTGTTCCGCATGTATGCGCGCTACGCCGAGCGCCAGGGCTGGAAGGTGGAAGTGGAATCGGACAGCCCCGGCGAACACGGCGGCTACAAGGAGATCGTGGCGCGCATCGTCGGCCGCGGCGCGTATTCCAAGCTCAAGTTCGAATCCGGCACGCACCGCGTGCAGCGGGTGCCGGCGACCGAATCGCAGGGCCGCATCCATACCTCGGCGGCGACGGTGGCGATCATCCCCGAGGCCGACGACGTGGAGGAGATCACGCTCAACCCGGCCGACCTGAAGGTGGACACGTTCCGCTCCTCCGGCGCCGGCGGCCAGCACGTCAACAAGACCGAATCGGCGATCCGCATCACCCACCTGCCGAGCGGGGTGGTGGTCGAATGCCAGACCGAGCGCAGCCAGCACGCCAACCGCGACAAGGCGATGAAGCGGCTGAAGGCGCAGCTGCTCGACGCCGAGCGCAGCAAGCAGGCCGCGGCCGAAGCGCAGGACCGCAAGCTGCAGGTCGGCAGCGGCGACCGCAGCCAGCGCATCCGCACCTACAGCTTCCCGCAGGGCCGCATCACCGACCACCGGGTCGAAGGCCTGACCCTGTACGACCTGCCCAACGTGATCGAAGGCGACCTCGATGCGCTGATCGAGCGGCTGAGCCACGAGCACCAGGTCGACGAACTGGCGCGGCTGAGCGACAGCCCGTGAGCGTGCGCGTACGCCGCGCCGATGCGCACGTGCGGGCCGCCGCGCGCGCGTGAGCGGCAGCGCGCTGGACGAACTGCGCCAGCTGCAGGCCGCGGTGCGCCGCGACCCGCAGGATTTCATCGCCTGGGTGATGCTGGCCGACGCCGAACTCGGCGCCGGCGCGGTCGCCGCCGGCGAGCAGGCTGCCTTGCGCGCGTTGCAGCTGCGCCCGGCGCACCCCGAAGCGCTGGCGCGGCTGGGCCGGGTGCGCTGGACCCAGGGCCGCCATGCCGAGGCCGCCGCCGCCTTGCGCCAGGCGTTGCAGCATGCGCCGCAGCATCCGGGCATCGCCCTGTGGCTGGGCCATGCGCTGGAGGACAACGGCGAGGCCGAAGCCGCCGCGCACGCCTACGCCCATGCGCACGCGCTGCTGCCGCAGGAACCGTCGATCGCCGCGCACCTGCTGAACTGGCGGCGCAAGCTGTGCGACTGGCGCGAGCTGGATGCGCTGTCGCAGCAGGTGCGCGCCGCCGTGCGCCAGGGCCATCCGGCGATCGAACCGTTCGCGTTCCTCAACGAAGACGCCACCGCCGCCGAGCAGCTGCACTGCGCGCGCAACCGTGCGCTTGCATTGGCGCGGACGCTGGCGCCATTGCCGGCGGCAACGCTGCGTCGCGCCGGCCCCTTGCAGGTCGGCTTCCTGTCCAACGGCTTCGGCGCGCATCCCACCGGGTTGCTGACCGTGGCCCTGTTCGAACTGCTGCGCGCGCACGCCGACCTGCAGGTGCAGCTGTTCGCATCGAACCGCGGCGACGACAGCGCGATCCGCGCGCGCCTGCAGACCGCGGCGCACGCCTGGCACGACGTGGCCGGGCAGCCGCACCGGGCGATCGCGCAGCGCATCCGCGATGCCGGCATCGACCTGCTGTTCGACCTGCGCGGCTGGGGCGGCGGCGGTACGCCGGAAGTGCTGGCGCTGCGCCCGGCGCCGATGCAGATCAACTGGCTGGCCTATCCGGGCACGTCCGGTGCGCCGTGGATCGACTACGTCGTCGGCGATGCGTTCGCGCTGCCCGACGCGCTGGCCGCGCACTACAGCGAGCGCGTGCTGCGCCTGCCGCGCGCGTTCCAGCCGTCGGACGACAGCCGCCGCGTCGAGGCCCCGCCCTCGCGCAGCGCGTGCGGGCTGCCGGAGCACGGCACCGTGTTCTGCTGCTTCAACAACAGCTACAAGCTGACCCCGCGCAGCGTGGCGCGGATGCTGGCGGTGCTGCGCCAGGTGCCGGACAGCGTGCTGTGGCTGCTGTCCGGTCCCGGCCAGGCCGACGCGCGGCTGCGCGAGGCCGCGCGGCGCGCCGAGGTGGATCCGGCGCGGCTGCGCTTCATGCCCAAGCTGGCCCACGCCGACTACCTGGCCCGCTACCGGCATGCCGACCTGTTCCTGGACACGCATCCGTACAACGCCCACACCACCGCCTCCGATGCGCTGTGGGCCGGCTGTCCGCTGCTGACCTGCCCCGGCACGACCTTCGCCGCGCGCGTGGCCGGCAGCCTCAATCACCACCTGGGCATGGACGAGATGAACGTCGCCGACGACGCCGCCTTCGTCGCCAAGGCCGTGCAGTTGGGCCGCGACCCTGCCGCGCTGCGCGCATTGCGCGACACTCTGCAGCAGCGCCGCGCCAGCGCCGGCCTGTTCGACATGCACGGCTTCGCCGCGGACTTCGCCGCGCTGTTGCGCGACACCGCGCGCCGGCATGGCTGGAGCGGGCCACACTAGGTCGCCGATCGCTCGCCAGCGATATCCGACGCAGCGTGCAGTACAGCGGATCCCCGCGTGTCGGAATCCGCACCCCCACACCCAGGAACAACACAGCCGTTGGTCGCCGCATGCCTCGTCGCGGCGCAAAGGCGGCCGACTGCCCCTCGCAACGCCCACATCGCCACGACCTGCTGCGATGCACCCCCTGCGGACACACGCTTGACCTCAAGCATGGTCGAGGTTCGACACTGCGCGCCTTCCACTCGCGCACGCCCCGATGCCCGCACGCCTGTCGCCCGATCTCACCTCCCCGCATGCCCGCAGCGTGCTGGTCGCCCACGCCTCGGCGCCGGTCTGCGCAACGCTGCTCGCGCGATTGCGCGGCGCCCCTGGCGGCGACCTGCATGCCCTGGCCTGGCTGGAATCGCTGAGCGCAGCGCCGGACCTGCTGTACGCGCAATGCGGCGACGGCGCCACGCCGTTCGGCCGCGACTGGCGCCCGCGCGCGCCGTCGCCGCGGCTGACGCTGCACCGTTACCGGCGCATCCGCAGCGGGGTGTCCGATCCGCAGCGCCTGCCCGGCTGCATCGTGGTGACCAGGCTTGCGACCCGCGATGCGGCGCAGGCGCAGCGCCACGCCGATGCGGCATTCGCCGCGTTGCAGGACGGCGCGCATGCGCTGCGCGGCCTGATCGCCTCGCACCTGCATCTGGCCGACGACGGCCGCGGCCTGCTCGACTATGCCGAATGGAGTAGCGCCGAGGCGCAGCGGCGCGCGCTGCAGCGCGAACCCGAGCGGCTGCCGCTGGCCTCCCATCCCGCAGCGCGCGTGACTCATTACCGGCCGCGCGCGCTGGCACTGCCCGGCAGCCTGGCGCAGCCTGCGCATGGACACGCCTGAAGCGGCGCGCTCGCGACCTGGCTCGCGCCTGCTCGACAGGACGCGCGCGGTCGATCATTGCGAACAACCCATTCGCATTGGCGAAACACGGCAAGACGCCGATCCGCGCGCGGAACGCAGACAACGAACTAGCTGAAGCCCGACACCGACGCGACCGGCAGGCGGACCCCACGCCTCGCACGGCGAATCTGCGCCCCGACCCGCAGACGTCTCCGGCAAGACGCTGTAACGCAACGTACACGCATGCTGTCGCGACACGCACGCACCGGCACCGACACGGCTGGCCGACGCCGGGCGCAAGCCAACGCCGCACCACCCTCCCCCGACCTCTTCCCCAACCTTCGCTGCACGACCCGCGCCGATCCGCCGCGGCAGGCTGTACGCCGACCGGGCGAGCGGCTAGGCTGCCGGCATGAGCGCCAAAGCCGATTTCATTGCATTGAACCTGTGCGTGCTGACCGTCTCGGACACGCGCAGCCTGGCCGAGGACAGCTCGGGCGACTACCTGGTGTCGGTGCTCGGCGAGGCCGGCCACCGCCTGTACGCGCGCGAGCTGCTGCCCGACGACCGCTACCGGATGCGCGCGGTGGTGTCGGCGTGGATCGCCGACCCGCAGGTCGACGGCATCCTGGTCACCGGCGGCACCGGCTTCACCGGCCGCGACTCCACCCCCGAAGCGCTGCTGCCGCTGCTGGACAAGCAGATGCCCGGTTTCGGCGAACTGTTCCGCGCGATCAGCTTCGACGAGATCGGCACCTCCTCGCTGCAGTCGCGCGCCTTCGCCGGCCTGGCCAACGCCACCTTCGTGTTCTGCCTGCCCGGCTCGACCTCGGCCTGCCGCACCGCCTGGGAACGGATCGTCGCCGCGCAACTCGATGCGCGCACCAAGCCGTGCAACCTGGCGACGCTGCGTCCCCGCCTGAAGGAATGACCTGGAACCGCGCATGTCCCTGGACACCACCCTGCGCCTGCTGGCCAAGGCCAGCGGCATGACCGCGGCGGACATCGCCGCCGCCATCCCGCGCGCCGGCGCGGCCACGGTCAAGGCCTGGTTGGCCGGCGAAAAGATGCCCGGCCGCGACCAGCTCAACGCGCTGGCGCGCGCCTTCGGCGTTCCCGCTGGCGCCCTGCTCGGCGAACTGGCCAGTCAGCTCGACCCGGCCCGCACCCGCGGCGAACACGATCTGTTGCAGGCCTACCGCGCCCTCGACAGCCGCCAACAGGGCGCGCTGCTGGAAGTGGCGCGGAGCATGGCCGGCACCCGCGCCAGGCGCAGCAAATGAGCAAGCTCAAACGCAAGCACTACCAAGCGCTGATGCAGCCGTTGCAACTGGAGTTGGCGGCGCTGGCGCAGGCGCTGCAGCACAGCGGCGAACGCGTGCTGGTGCTGTTCGAGGGCCGCGACACCGCCGGCAAGGGCGGCGCGATCCAGGCCATCGCCGAACATCTGAACCCGCGCCAGTGCCGGGTGGTGGCGCTGCCCAAGCCGACCGACCGCGAAAGCACGCAGTGGTATTTCCAGCGCTACGCCACGCACCTGCCGGCCGCCGGCGAGATCGTGCTGATGGACCGCAGCTGGTACAACCGCGCCGGCGTGGAGCGGGTCATGGGCTATTGCAACGACGCGCAATACCACGCCTTCCTGCGCCAGGCGCCGCTGTTCGAGCGCTTGCTGGTCGACGACGGCATCCGCCTGTTCAAGTACTGGCTGTGCGTGGACCAGGACCAGCAGGAGAAGCGCTTCGCCGAACGCCTGCACGATCCGCTGAAGGGCTGGAAGCTGTCGCCGGTGGACCTGCAGTCGCGCGCCCAGTACGCCCACTACACCCGCGCCCGCGAGGCGATGCTGGACGCCACCCACAGCGAACACGCGCCGTGGACGCTGGTCGATTTCAACGATCAGAAACGCGGCCGCCTGACCCTGATCCGGCACCTGCTCGACCAATTGCCCGACACGCCGCTGCAGGAGCCGGGCCTGGCGCTGCCGCCACTGAAGCACAAGCCGCGCAAGGAGACGTTCGGCGTGCTGCAGCCGGTTGCGTCGTATCCGGTGTGAGGCCGGGGTTCGGGACTCGGGACTCGGGACTCGGGACTCGATGATCAACCCGCAAACTGACGGTGCAATACTTTTCTTGCATGCTCTTCTGTAGGAGCGGCTTCAGCCGCGACCGGACCTCTCCGCAAAGACGCGGCCCGGATTGACCCTTCTTCTGCAGTGGCATGCGCTTGTGGGAGGGACTTCAGTCCCGACGAAGCGTTATCGGTAAAGCATCGGGACTGAAGTCCCTACCACACAGGAATCCCCAGAATTTCGGGCTTCAGCCGATCGCGAAGCCCGCCGCCACCGGCTCCGGCCATGGCTCGCGCAACACCTGCGCGACCCGCGCCGCCGGCGGGCCGTGCTGCAGCCAGTCGGCCAGCGTCTCCAGTGCCGCGGCCTCGCCGGCGGCAATCACTTCGACGCGGCCGTCGGCCAGGTTGCGCGCCTGCCCGTCCAGCCCCAGCGCCAGCGCACGCTCGCGGGTGGAGGCGCGGAAGGACACGCCCTGCACCCGACCGGACACCAGGAAACGCGCCGCCGCCATCAGCGCGCGGCTTTCGCCTGGCCGGGCGCCGGGCCGCCCGCCGCGGCGATCGCCGCTTCGATGTCGTGCGCGTTGACCGGGCCCAGGAACTGCTTGGCCAGCTTGCCGTCCGGGGCGATCAGGTAGGTCATCGGCAACCCGCGCGGGGTGGCGAAGTCGGCCGGCGGCGCGTAGGTGTCGACGATGATCACCGGGTAGGCCACCGGGTGCTCCTTCAGGAACGCCTGCATCTCCGCCGGCTCGATGTCCTCGTAGGCCAGGCCGACCACTTCGATGTTGTCGCGCATCACGTGCAATGCCGACAGCTCCGGCATCTCCTTCAGGCACGGCGCGCACCAGGTGGCCCAGAAATTCACCACCACCCATTTACCGCGATGCGCGGCCAGGTCGTAGTCGCTGCCGTCCACCGCCTTCATCTTCAGCGTCGGTTGTGGGCGGGTTTCCTGCACGACCTGCGGCGCGGCGCCGGCGGCGGGCGCAGCCGCTGCCGTCGGCGCGGGGGGCGGCACCGGCGCGGCCGGAGCTGAGGCGGCCGGCGCGGCACCATCGGCGGGCGTCGGATGGCGATCGCAGCCGGCCAGCAACGCGGCGGCGGCGAACAACGGGAACAGGATGCGCGGGGTCATGCGAGGTCTCCGATATCGGTGTAAAGATCGCCGACGCGCCGTTTCAGCACGTCGCGCAGCGGCATGCGCAACTCATCCAGCGCGCGCCACGCCGCCTGCCCCAGCGCGTCGTCGCGGCACGGCAGGTAGGCTTCGGCGATGGGGATGCGCAGCTGACAGTTTTCGTAGAGTTCGGTCAGCGGCACGTCGGCCAGGTCGCGCGCCAGCAGCCATTCGCCCTGCTCGGCACGGTTGAGCAGGCGGATGCGCTCCAGCTCGCACAGCAACTCCTGCACCAGCGAATCGGTCAGCATCGGTTCCAGCTGCAGGATCTGGTCTTCCTGCAGGCCGTGGCCGTCCTTGCGCGCCTGCGCGAAACGCCCGAGCAGGCGCAGCAAGGCGTAGATCTCGTAGCCGGCCGGCAGCCGCATCGACGCCGGCTGATAGCGGAACGCCGCGATCGAGGAGGCCAGCGAGGCGCCGAGCAGGATCGCGATCCAGCTCAGATAGGTCCACAGCAGGAAGATCGGCACGAACGCGACCGTGCCGTAGATGCGCTGGTAGGACTGGAAGCTGCCCAGGTACAGGCTCAATCCGCCCTTCACCAGCTCCA
The DNA here is from genome assembly GCF_025666195.1 of Xanthomonas sp. CFBP 8443. NCBI lineage: Bacteria > Pseudomonadati > Pseudomonadota > Gammaproteobacteria > Lysobacterales > Lysobacteraceae > Xanthomonas > Xanthomonas sp. CFBP 8443. Next base: position 1,249,938 of record NZ_CP102592.1, on the reverse strand, counting down.
GCAGGGCCACCGCCAGCAGCGCGCCCGGCACCGCGTGGCGCAGCTTGACCGTGTGGTGCGGCACCACCCGGTACACCAGGGTGATGCAGGCGAACTCGATCAGCACCGGCGCCAGGCCCAGCGCCATCTGCGCCAGCAGCCGGCCTTCGCTGGTGCGGAACAGCGGCAGCGCGAAGAACCGTGCCGACGCCGCCAGCGACGCCGCGGCCAGCAGCGCGCCCAGGGTCATCACCGTCCAGTACACCAGGAAGCGGGTCAGCCGCGGCCGCGCCGAGACCACCCGCCAGATCCGGTTGAAGGTCTGCTCGACGCTGTTCAAGGTGATCAGCAGCGACACCATCAGCGCGATCGTGCCGGCGCTGGTCAGCTGCCCGGCGCTGGCCGAGAACTGGCGCAGATAGGCTTCCACCGAACGCGCCGCGGCCGGTACGAAGTTGGAGAAGATGTAGTCGCTGAGCTTGTCGCTCCACTCGTCGAACACCGGGAACGCCGACAGCACGCCGAACACCACCATCGCCAGCGGCACCAGCGCGAAGATCGTGGTGTAGGCCAGCGAGGCGGCGGCCTGGAACAGGCGGTCGTCGAGGAAGCGGTGCCACAGGAAACTGGCGAAGCTGCGCATCCGCGCGCGGTCGCGTACCCGCTCCGTCCAGAGATTGACCGTGTCCAAAGGCTGCATCGGGCAAGGGTACCCGATGCGCGCAGGCGCCGGCATCGCCGATACTGGCGGCCGTTCTGGTGCAAGCAAGCGAGGGCCGCATGGCCGAGATCCTGGTCCTGTACTACAGCCGTGGCGGTTCGGTGGCGCGCCTGGCGCGGCAGATCGCGCGCGGCGTCGGCGAGGTGCCCGGCATGGCCGCGCGCCTGCGCACCGTGCCGCCGGTGGCCGCGGTCACCCAGGCCAGCGCGCCGCCGGTGCCCGACAGCGGCGCGCCGTACGTGGACGCCAGCGACCTGCGCGACTGCGTCGGCCTGGCGCTGGGCAGCCCCACCCGCTTCGGCAACATGGCCGCGCCGGTCAAACACTTCATCGACGGCCTCGGCGCCGAATGGGCCAGCGCCACCCTGGCCGGCAAGCCGGCGGCGGTGTTCACCTCGACCGCGTCGCTGCACGGCGGCCAGGAAGCGACCCTGCTGTCGATGCACCTGCCGCTGCTGCACCACGGCTGCGTGATCGTCGGCATTCCCTATACCGAGCCGCTGCTCAGCAGCACCCGCAGCGGCGGCACGCCGTACGGCGCCAGCCACGTCGCCGGCGCCGACGACGACCCGCAGCCCAGCGAAGAGGAAGCGCAGCTGGCGCGTGCGCTGGGGCGGCGCCTGGCCGGCATCGCGCAACGCCTGGCGGCGCCATGAGCGCGGCACGCCTGCGCCATGCGTTGGGGGCGACGCTGCTGGTCCTGGCGCTGCTGTACGCGGCCTGGTTCCACGACGACCGCCACCGTCTCGCCGCGCTGCTGGTGTTCGCGCTGCCGCCGCTGCTGATGGCGATCGGCGTGCTGCGCGGCTCGGCGGTGGCGCGCTTCTGGGCCGGCGTGTTCGGGCTGTTCTGGTTCAGCCACGGGGTGATGGCGGCCTGGAGCCATCCGCCGCAGCGCGCCTACGCCTGGGCCGAACTGCTGCTGGCGCTGCTGGCGATCGGCCTGTCCAGTGCGCCGGGCATTCGCGCACGCTTCGCGCGCAAGCGCGGCGCGGCGGCGGCCGGCGACGACAAGCCCTGAACGGCGGCCGCCGGGCTGCCGCTATCATGGCGGCCTGCGCGGCCACGGCGGCGCCCCGTCATGCTCTAGGAACCGGCAATGGAAGAACTCCTGATCGTCACCACCGGCGGCACGATCGACAAGATCTACTTCGACGACAAGTCCGACTACCAGATCGGCGATCCGCAGATCGGCCAGATCCTCAAGGAACTGGGCGTGACCTTCCGCTTCACCGTGATCCCGATCATCCGCAAGGACTCGCTGCACATCACCGACGAGGACCGCGAACTGATCCGCGCCACCGTCGCCGCGCAGTCCGCGCGCCACGTGCTGCTGACCCACGGCACCGACTCGATGGTGCAGACCGGCAAGGTGCTGCAGACCATCCCGGACAAGACCATCGTGATGACCGGCGCGCTGAATCCGGCGCGGTTCCGCGGCTCGGACGCGGAATTCAACATCGGCTGCGCGGTCGGCGCGGTGCAGTCGCTGCCGGCCGGTGTCTACATCGCCATGAACGGGCAGATCTGGGACCCGCAGAAGGTGCGCAAGAACGTGGCCGCGAACCGCTTCGAACCCGTCTGAGCCGCCATGTCCAAGGCCACCCGCGCAACCCGGGCGCTGGACGCCGCCGGCGTCGCCTACACCTTGCATCCCTACGACTACGAAGCCGAGGCCGGCGCGAAGGGCCTGCAGGCGGCGCAGGCGCTCGGCCTGCCGCCGGCGCGGGTGCTGAAGAGCCTGATGGCGTGGGTCGACAGCAGTGCGGTGTGCGTGGTGGTCCCGTCCGATCGCCGCGTGCAGCTGAAGAAGCTCGCCGCGGCCGGTGCCGGCAAATCGGCACGGATGATGGAGGTGGCCGAGGCCGAGCGCCGCACCGGCTACAAGGTCGGCGGCATCAGCCCGCTGGGCCAGCAGCGGCAGGCGCCGGTGCTGATCGAGCAGTCGGCGCTCGCTGCGGGCAGCGTGTGGTTCAACGCCGGGCAGCGCGGCCTGCTGCTGGAGATCGATGCCGGGCAGGTATTGGCCGTGTTGCAGGCGCGCGCCTGCGATCTGTGCGAATGACGCGCGCGCGGGGCCGCGCCGCCTACTGATTTCCGCGACACTGGCCAGGTCCGCGACACCGCAATCCTTCCTTGCATACCGATGCAGGCCGATGCGCCTGGCGCAGGTGCCGGCGTCGACCGCCTCGGCAAGCGAGGCAAAAAAAACCCGCGCCGGGGCGCGGGCAATCGCATTTTCCTATCTGTCTCGAACGCCGCAGGCCGCCGATTCCGTTCGGGGGACGTGCGGCGCTTGCGCGACGGCCGCGATGGCCGCCGCGCAGCGGGCGGATCAGTAGTTCGCGGTCAGGGTCACGCCCGAGAACGTGCTGTACGCCTTGACCCGCACGTAGTACGTGCCGGCGCTGGGCGCGTTGAAGGTGCAGGTCTCGTTGTTGCCGTTGAGGTACGGGCGGCAGCCGTAGGTGCTGTCGGTCGGCGCGCTGCCCAGGCGCACGTACAGGTCGGCATCGCCGCTTCCGCCGGCGATGGTGACGCTCAGCGAACTGGCCCCGCTCGGCACTACCACGGTGTAGTTCAGCTCGGCGCCGCTGCTGGCGCCCAGCCCGGTGACCGGCACGCCGTCCTGCAACTGGTTGCCGGGACCGGGGCCGGGACCGCCGCCGCCCAGCGCCGCGGTCACCGCGGCATTGGCGTCGAGCAGGCCGGCGCCGCAGCCCTGCGAGCACGAGAAGCTGGCGGCGGTGTTCTTGATCGTCGTCTCGACCTGCGCCGGGGTCAGCGGCGACGGCGCGACCGACTGCATCAGCGCGACCACGCCGGCCACGTGCGGCGCCGCCATCGAGGTGCCGTTGTAGGACGCGTAGCTGGCGCTGCCCGGCGTGGTGGTGCCGGAATTGAGCGTGGACAGGATGCTCGACCCCGGTGCGGAGATGTCGATGCCGGTGCCGTAGTTCGAATAGCTGGCCTTGGCGCGCGAGGAAGTGGTGGCCGCCACCGCGATCACGTTGGCGCAGTTCGCCGGCACCGAGCCGGACACGTTCGCGCCGCTGTTGCCGGCCGCCACCACCACCGTGGTGCCGCGGCCGACCGCGCCGTTGATCGCGTTCTGGTAGGTGGCCGAGCAGGTGCCGCCGCCGCCGAGCGACATGTTGATCACCTCGGCCGGGGTGGTGTTGGCCGGCACCCCGCTGACTGTGCCGCCGGAGGCCCAGACGATCGCATCGGCGATGTCGGAGGTGTAGCCGCCGCAGCGGCCCAGCACGCGCACCGGCAGCACCTTGGCGCCGAACGCGGTGCCGGCCACGCCGACCGCATTGTTGGTCTGCGCGGCGACGGTGCCGGCCACGTGGGTGCCGTGCCAGCTGGAATTGGTCACCGGCGAGCCGCTGTAGCACTCGTTGGCCACCGGGTTCCAGTCGCCCTCGTCGGCCGGGTTGGCGTCGCGGCCGTCGCCGTCGCGCGAGACGAAGGTGTCGCTGATGAAGTCGTAGCCGGGCAGGATGTTGGCGTTGAGATCGGCATGGTTGGTGATGCCGGTGTCGATCACCGCCACCACCACGCCGCTGCCGGTGGCCTGGTCCCAGGCCGGGCGCACGTTGATGCCGGCGGTGCCGGTGCCGAAGGCCCACTGCGAGGACAGGCTGGGGTCGTTCGGGGTCAGCGTCGCGGTCATGATCCGGTCGAGCTCGACGTACTCCACGTTCGGGTCGGCGGCGAGCCGGCGCATCAGCATCTCGGCTTCCTTGGCGTCGAGCACCCGGTTGGCCTTGACCACTTCCGGGCCGATCGCCAGGCGCCGCAGCGAGGTCAGGCCGAGCGCGCGGCCGCTCTTGGCCGGCACCGCGGTCGCGGCGGAGGAGAGCGCGCGCTGCAGCGACGCCGGCGCCGCCAGTTCGGTGCTGCCATCGCGGTACTTGACGATGAAACGCTGCAGGGTGGGTTCGGAGGACAGCCCGGACAGGTTGACCTCGCCGGCGAAGGCCGGGGTCGCCAACAGCAGCGAACTCAGTGCCGACGCGCCCACCACCACCAGCCACGTGCGCTGACGCGAACGACGTTGCGAAATATCGGTCATCGGAACTTCCTTATCGTTGAATGGCCGCGAAGCGGCGATAGTTCGACGACGATGCGTTCGACGACGGCTGAACGCAGCATCAAGCCGAGAGGCCGGACCAGCCCCCTGTTGCCGTCCGTTCATCGAACCTAGTCAATTGCGCCGGTCAATACAATGGCGTATGGAGGGCTACCACTAGGAAATGCGTCGTCCAAAATGCCGTTCCGTGACGACCATCAACTGCGTTCAGCTGACCATTCCGCACTCGGCGCTGCACTGCGCCACGCCAACGTCACGCAAGAGACATGGAATGACACGCTGCGACCAAGGCAGGACATCGGTCGGCAGGCGCTGAAGTAGGCGCCGCGGTCAGGACTGGTCAGCGTGCAACGGCCGCGCATGGCGCTACGCCTGCAGGCGCTGGCGATCTGCCGGCAGCGCGTGGTTGCGGCGATCCAACGGCAGCGAAGAACGAATGGCGGGCAGGACCGCCGCGCATCGGCGACGGTTTCACCGGCTCCAAGGGCCGATGCCGCGGCAGCATCGCCGCGGCATCGGCACGTGCCGCTCAACCGTCCAGGCGCACCAGCCAGCCATGGCGGTCGGGCACGCGGCCGTACTGGATGTCGGTCAGTTCCTGGCGCAGCGACAGGGTCACCGCGCCGGCCGGCGCGGCCAGATCGCCGACCGCGAAATCCTTGCCCTTCAGCTGCCCGATCGGGGTCACCACCGCGGCGGTGCCGCAGGCGAAGATCTCGGCGATCTCGCCGGAGGCCACGCCGTCGCGCCACTCGTCGATGGTCACCTGGCGCTCGACCACCTGCATGCCGCGATCGCGCGCCAGCTGCAGGATGCTGTCGCGGGTGATGCCCTCGAGGATGCTGCCGGACAGCGCCGGGGTGACCAGGCTGCCGTCGCGCATCACCAGGAACACGTTCATGCCGCCCAGTTCTTCCAGGTACTTGCCCTCGACCGGGTCCAGAAACAGCACCTGCGAGCAGCCCTGCGCCTGCGCCTGCTGCTGCGGCAGCAGCGAGGCGGCGTAGTTGCCGCCGCACTTGGCCGCGCCGGTGCCGCCCTTGGCCGCACGCGCGTAGTCGGTGGACAGCCAGATCGCCACCGGCGCCACACCCTTGGCGAAGTAGGCGCCGGCCGGGCTGGCGATGACGTAGTAGCCGGCCTTCTGCGCCGCGCGCACGCCCAGGAACGCCTCGTTGGCGATCATGAAGGGACGGAAGTACAGGCTGGTCTCCGGCGCCGACGGTACCCACGCGGCATCGACCGCGATCAGCTGGCGCAGCGATTCGACGAACAGCTCCACCGGCAGGTCCGGCAGCGCCAGGCGCTGCGCCGAGCGCTGCAGGCGCTTGCCGTTGGCCTCGGGGCGGAAGGTCCAGATCGAGCCGTCGGCATGGCGGTAGGCCTTGATGCCCTCGAAGATCTCCTGGCCGTAGTGCAGCACCGAGGCGGCCGGATCCAGCGCCAGCGGACCGTAGGCGCGGACCTGGGCGTCGTGCCAGCCCTGCTCGCGGTCCCATTCGATGGCGACCATGTGGTCGGTGAAGTAGTTGCCGAAGCCCGGCGCGGCGAGGATCTGCGCGCGCGCATCGGCGCTGCGTGCGGTCGTGGACGGGATCAGGCGGAACTGCGAAGACGGCTCGGTAGCGGACACCGGGGGTTTCCTGTGGTAGTCGAGGGACGGCCGTGCCGCTGCATCATCCGAGCAGCGGCGGCGCCTTGTCCCGGCCCCAGGTCGCGCAGTCGCGCGGGTCAGAGCATGCCGGTTTCGAGGCGCGCGGCCTCGGACATCATATGCCGGCCCCACGGCGGATCGAACACCAGCTCGACATCGGCCTCGGCGATGGTCGGGATCAGCTCCAGCTTGCTGCGCACGTCGTCGACCAGGATCTCGCCCATGCCGCAGCCCGGCGCGGTCAGCGTCATCTTGACCTCCACCAGGCGCTGGCCGTCCTCGCGCGGCTGCACGCCGACTTCGTAGACCAGGCCCAGGTCGACGATGTTGAACGGGATCTCCGGATCGAAGCAGGTGCGCAGCTGCTGCCAGATCAGCGCCTCGACCTGCTCGTCGCTGGCGCCCTCGGGCAGGTCCAGGCCCGGCGGCGGCTCCTTGCCGATCGCATCGCCGTCCTTGCCGGCGATGCGGAACAGGTTGCCCTCCACGAACACCGTGTAGCTGCCGCCCAGCGCCTGGGTGATGTAGCCGTAGCTGCCGGCCGGCAGGGTCACCGCGTCGCCCTGCGGCACCATGACCGCCGCGCAATCGCGTTCGAATTGGACAGGTTCACTGCTGCGTGAGTACATGGGGGCGATATGGGGGCAGGCCCCGCCGGTGCAAGTCGCCCAGTTTATCCGAGTGCGCGGGGTACGTGCCGGAGGGTATCCTGTGCGGATTCTTCGGGAACATCGCATGCCGCCCTCCTCCATGCCGGCCAGGACCACGCACTGGCTATGGCCCTTGCTGCTGTGCCTGGGCTGCTTCACCGCCCTGATCGCCTGGATGCTGGTCGCCTTGAGCCTGGGCCATCAGGCCGGCTGGATGGCGGTGCCGGTAGCGCTGGAGATCGCGTGGATGCTGCGCCTGGGCACGCTGCCGCGCGGCAAGCTGCGCATCGCCGTGGCGGTGCTGGCCACCGCGCTGGTCATCGCCGCCGCCAACTGGGGCATCGCCGCCGCGCACATGGGCGCGGGACTGGGCCTGGATCCGTGGGATTCGTCGCTGAAGATGGGCGCGCGCTACGCGTGGACGCTGACCGTGCTGGCCAACCGCCCCGGCGACGTGCTGTGGCTGGGCATCGGCTTGGTCGTGGCGTATTTCAGCGCGCGCTGAGAGTAGTGGTCGTGGCTGAAGCCGCTCCTACAGTCAGTGCTCCCGCCCCCCTGTAGGAGCGGCTTCAGCCGCGACCGACACCCGGCCGGAGCGGCCAAGCATCGGTCGCCAGCACAAGCTCAATGCCCGCCGTCCAGCGCCTTCAGTTCGCTGACCAGCGCGCCGGCCGCCTCGGCGCCGTCGCCGTACAGCATGCGCGTGTTGTCGGCATAGAACAGCGCGTTCTCGATGCCGGCGAACCCGGTGCCCTTGCCGCGCTTGATCACGATGACGTTCTTGGAATTGACCACGTCCAGGATCGGCATGCCGAAGATCGGGCTGGCCGGATCGGTCTTGGCCACCGGGTTGACCACGTCGTTGGCGCCGATCACCAGCGACACGTCGGTGCTGGGGAACTCGGGATTGATGTCGTCCATGTCGGCGATCAGGTCGTAGGGCACGCCGGCCTCGGCCAGCAGCACGTTCATGTGCCCGGGCATGCGCCCGGCCACCGGGTGGATCGCGAACTTGACCTTGACCCCGCGCTCGATCAACCGCTGCGCCAGCTCCCAGATCTTGTGCTGCGCCTGCGCCACCGCCATGCCGTAGCCGGGCACGATCACCACGCGCTCGGCGTAGGCCATCATCGCCGCCACGTCGCCGGCCTCGATCGGCTTCTGCGCGCCGCTGATCTCCTGCGCCTGGCCGCCGCCGCCGAAGTTGGAGAACAGCACGCCGCTGATCGGCCGGTTCATCGCCTTGGCCATCAGCCGGGTCAGCAGGATGCCGGCCGCGCCGACCATCATGCCGGCGATGATCAGCGCCTCGTTGCCGAGCACGTAGCCTTCGAACGCCACCGCCAGGCCGGTGAAGGCGTTGTACAGCGAGATCACCACCGGCATGTCGGCGCCGCCGATCGGCAGCGTCATCAGCACGCCCAGTGCCAGCGCGACCGCAAAGAAGGCCACGATCGCCACCGGGCTTAGGCTGATCGCCGCCCAAGCGCCCAGGCCCAGCATCGCCACGAACACCAGCAGGTTGAACGCCTGCTGGCCGGGGAAGGTCACGCGCTTGTCCAGCCGCCCGTCGAGCTTGGCCCAGGCGATGATCGAGCCGGACAGCGAGATCGCGCCGATCGCCGAACCGATGATGGCCAGCGCCAGCGTGGTCGCATCGGGCTGGCGCGCAGCCAGCGCGGCAATCGCGCTCTCGCTCCAGTGCGAGGTGTCGCGGTGCGCCAGGAACGAGAAGCGCAGCAGTTCCACCGCCCCGATTGCCGCCGCCGAGCCGCCGCCCATGCCGTTGTACAGCGCGACCATCTGCGGCATGTCGGTGATGGCGACCTTCTTGGCCGAGATCCACGCCGCGCCGGTGCCAATCACCAGCGCCAGCAGGATCAGGGTCAGGTTGTGCAGGCCGGGCAGGAAGAAGGTGGCGGCGGTCGCCAGCAGCATGCCGAACCCGGCCCAATGGATGCCGCTGCGCGCGGTCTTCGGCGAAGCCATGCGCTGCAGGCCGAGCAGGAACAGGGTAGCGGCCACCAGATAGCTGACCTTCACCAGCCAGGACAGTGCTTCGGTCGTGCTCATGCGTGTCCCCCGATCAGCATGTCCGCCGGATCGCGCGCGCGGTCCAGGCGATGGTGCTCGAACATCTCGATGGCGGTCTTCAGCAGCCCCACCATGCCCAGGCCGAACGCGACCAGACCCAGCGACAACTGGTTCAGCGGCGTGGAACTCGCCAGGTAGGCGCCGACCAGGCCGATCACGATCGGCACCAGCGCCTCGATCGAGAGCAGCCACAGCGCCAGGCGCCCCTTGCGCGGGTCCTGCCAGATCGAATGCGAGATCTTGTTCTGGGTGCGGGTGGGATCCTGCAGCGACGACAGGCCGACGCCCACGCCGGCGTACAGCAGCGCGTAGTTCCAGTCGTCGAACACGCCGGCCATGCCGTTGAACAGCGGCCTGGCGGCGTAGATGGCGGCGGCGACCATCGCCGGGTACTGCAGGTAGCTCAGCATCTGGAACCACGCCCTGGGCCCCAGCGGCCGCGCCGAGCTCATGGCTTGTCTCCGGGCTTCTTCGAGCTCTTGAACATCTCCAGCATGCGCTCGGTGACCACGTAGCCGCCGGCGGCATTGCCGGCGCCGAGCAGCACGGCGAGGAAGCCCACCGCCTTTTCCAGCGTGGTGTCGGCGTGGCCGAGCACCACCATCGCGCCGATCAGCACGATGCCGTGGATGAAGTTGGAACCGGACATCAGCGGGGTGTGCAGGATCACCGGCACCCGCGAGATGATCACATGTCCGGCGATGGCCGCCAGCATGAAGATGTACAACGCCACGAACCCGTCGCTCATTCTCGCTCTCCCGGGCGCCGCGCCCGACCGTCGCAATCATAACCGCGTGCTGAATCCATGGGCGACAGCTGTGCGCCTCCAGTTCAAGGCGCGCGGCCCGGCGCCGGTCAACCGCGACGGCGGCCAAGCGTTATCCACGGTATCCCCGCGCCAGGAAGCTAAGCTGTGCTGGTGAGCACTCCCGCCCTCGACCCCTCATCGACCGATCCGGAGACCGACGACGCGACGCGTCCGCTGCCGGTGTCGCTGGACGCGTTCCTGGCCGAGATCGGCCCACGCGCGTTCCGCTTCGCCGAGGCCGGGCTGCGCCAGCGCGAGGACGCGCTGGATGCGGTGCAGGACGCGATGATCAAGCTGCTCGCCTATCGGGAGCGGCCGGCGCAGGAATGGACGCCGCTGTTCTGGAGCATCCTGCGCCGGCGCATCATCGACCTGCAGCGCCGCCGCGGCTTCCGCATGCGCTTCTGGGCGCCCACCAGCGAGCGCAGCGAGGACAGCCAGCCGGACTGGGCCGACGAAGGGCCGAGCCCGGCACAACGCCACGAGCAGCGGCAGACCCATGCGCGGCTGGTGACGGCACTGCGCGCGTTGCCGGCGCGACAGCGCGAAGCCTTCACCCTGCGCGTGCTCGAGGAGCTGGACGTGGCCACCACCGCGCGCGCGATGGGCTGCTCCGAAGGCTCGGTCAAAACCCACCTGTCGCGCGCCCGCGAGGCGTTGCAGAAACACCTGGAGGACATCCGGTGAAACCCGACACCCCCCCTTCCGCCGCGTTCGATGCGCAGATGCGACGCGCGCACCAGGCCTCGCTGCAGGCCCTGCCGGCGCAGACCCTGGCGCAGCTGCGCGGCGCGCGCCACGACGCCGTCCGCCGCCACGCCGCCACGCCGCGGCGCTGGGGCTGGCTGCTGGCGGCGGCACCGGCGCTGCTGGGCGCCGCGTTCGGCATGCACCTGCTGCTGCGTCCGACACTGCCCCCGTCGCTGCCGGTGGCGAGCGTCGCCAGCGCTCCCGCGGCGGCCGCACTGCCCGCCGGCGCCACCGCGCAAGGCGATGGCGACGACGCCGTGGCCGGCCTGCTCGAAGAAAATCCCGACCTGTACCTGTGGCTGGGCTCCGATACCTCGCTGGCGATGGAATGAACACGATGAACCGCCTGATCCGCATGTCCCTGGCGCTGGCCCTGCTGGCCGGCGCCCCGCTGGCGGCCTTCGCCGCGCCGCCACCGCCACCGCCGCCTCCGGATGAAGAAGCCGACACGCGGCCGCCGCTGCCGGACTGGGAACACCTGAGCGCGCAGCAGCGCGAGCTGCTGATCGCGCCGATGCGCCAGCGCTGGAACGATGCGCCGCAGCAGCGGCGCCGGATGTTCGAACACGCGCAACGCTGGCAGGCGATGACGCCCGAGCAGCGCGAGCGCGCGCGCAAGGGCGCCCGCCGCTACGAGGACATGAGCCCGCAGCAGCGCGAAGAGGCGCGCGTGCTGTTCGAACGCATGCGCGCGTTGCCACCGGAACAGCGCAAGGCGCTGCGCGATCGCTGGGAAGCGATGACCCCGCAGCAGCGCGACGCCTGGATCAAGGCCAACGCCGGCCCCGACGCCAGACCTGCGCCGGGTTCCAGGTGAGCGTCCTGCGAGCGCATCGAGACGACCGCAGCGTTTTTCGGAGCCGTTTGCAGACTGTCGCTGCGACCGACGGGTGATCCCGGGCATCAGCCGCGACGGGGGCAACCGAGCGAACAAGGGCTGTCGCCGATCGAATCCGTCGCGATTAAAACCGCGACATCGCACCATCGTCCGGGTCGGAAATGCGCAAACCTGGCGATCCAACGGTTTCGCCCAGGAGCATGCTGCTGGGGCCAGTTGCAGGAGCGACTTCAGTCGCGACACTTCGCGGGAGATCCGCGGCCGGCGACTGGTGCGGTGTGGGAGCGACTGGTGTGGGAGCGACTTCAGTCGCGACGGGCGTTACCGGTAGAGCCTGTCGCGACTGAAGTCGCTCCCACAGGTATTTGCCGTCTGCTGCGTTGTTGGACGAAGACACTACCGCAGCGCCTGCCACGCCCGACATGCGCCGCTGCATCCAGATCAGCCGGTCCAGCGCGTCTTGGCCAGCAGCTCGTCGTCCCAGTCGTAGGCGATCGCGCCGTCCTTCAGGAACAGCGCGACGAAGTTGTAGACGTTGCGCGCGTACATCTCGCTGGCGTGCACGGCGCCCATGCTAGCCAGGTCGAGCGGGCCGGCGACGACCACGCCGCCGTGCTCGATGGTTTCGCCGGGGCGGGTCAGTTCGCAGTTGCCGCCGGTCTCGGCGGCCAGGTCCACCACCACGCTGCCCGGCTTCATGCCCTCGACCATCGCCGCGCTGAGGATCTTCGGTGCCGGCCGCCCGGGCACCGCGGCGGTGCACACCACCACGTCGATGCCCTTCAGGTGATCGGCCAGGCGCCGCTGCTGCTCGGCGCGCTCCTCCTCGGTCAGTTGCCGCGCGTAGCCGCCCTCGCCCGCGGCGCTGACGCCCAGGTCGAGGAACTTGCCGCCCAGCGACTCGATCTGCTCGCGCGTCTCCGGGCGCACGTCGAAACCCTCGACCTGCGCGCCCAGGCGCTTGGCGGTGGCGATGGCCTGCAGGCCGGCGACGCCGGCGCCGACGATCAACACCTTGGACGGGCGGATGGTGCCGGCGGCGGTGGTCAGCATCGGGAAGAAGCGCGGCGCCAGCTGCGCGGCGATCAGGGTGGCCTTGTAGCCGGCCATGCCGGCCTGCGAACTGAGCACGTCCATCGCCTGGGCACGCGTCGTGCGCGGCAGCCGCTCCAGCGGGAAGGCGACCAGTTCGCGCGCCTGCATCGCCTCTGCGCGCGCCGGATCGGCCTGCGGCTGCAGGATGCCGACCACGCCTGCGGCGGGCTTGAGCTGGTTCAGCGCCGCGACCGGCAACGGCTGCACGCACAGCACCAGGTCGGCCTGCGCCGGGGTCGCGGCATCGGCGAGCTGCGCGCCGGCCGCCAGATAGGCCGCATCGACGAAACCGGCCGACGCGCCGGCGCCGGGCTCGACGTGCACCTGCGCGCCGAGCGCGCCGAGCTTCTTCACCGTCTCCGGCGTCGCCGCCACGCGGCGTTCGCCGTGCGCCGATTCCTTCACCACCAGCACCTGCACTGCCATGCGATTCCCCGTGGGTTGCCCGCCTTAGTCGGCGCCGATGCTACAGGGTCCGCGCGGCGATGGCAGCGCCGGGCCGGCCGGCTGCGCGTCCTGGGCGGTCGCGCGCCGGGTGCGCAGGCGGGTAAGGGGGGAAGGATCCACCTTGTGGGAGCGACTCTGGGTGGCCTCGGCCATCAGTCGCGACGCATCGCCGGGAAAGCCCGTCGCGACTGATGGCCAGAGGCCACCCAGAGTCGCTCCCACATGAAATCGCCGCCCCACCGTCACCGTTGGTGGAGGCAACAGGCCTCTCAGTGCAAGGTCGCGTTCTGCGGATCGAGGCGATCGATGACGCCCTGCATCGCGCTGTCGAAGGCGCCGTCGTTGACGTGGCTGCGCAGCCGGCCCAGCCGCACCATCACCGCCAGCTCCTCCGGCGAGGCCACGCAGAAGCGCACGCCGCGGCGATTGACGAACAGCAGCCGCGCCGAGATCGGGCTCACCCACGACAGCTTGCCGGTCTGCACCTTGCCGTCGCGGTCGATGAAGTCCAGCCAGGTGCCGATCGGCATCGAGCGGAAGCGGTCGGCGTCGGCGTTGTCGTAGTCCTCGATCTTCTCCGCGGCGGCGACCTCCACCGACTGCGCCTCCTGCACCGGCGGTTGCGGCAAGGCCACCTGCGGCAGTTCCGGCAGCGGGCGCTCCAGTTCCGGACGCACTTCGGCCACGCCCTGCAGCGTGTCGTGCAGCACGTTGATCGCCGCGGCGGCAGCCTCGGCATGCAGGCCGACGCTGGCGAACACCTTCTGCAGCGGCCCTTGCCAGGCCTGCAGCCAGGGCTTGCCGACGATGTGCCGGCGCGCCTCGGCCGCTTCCTCGAGCACGCCGTCGGCCAGCGCCAGCGCATCGCGCACGCCCGCGCCTTCCTCGCCTTCGCGCAGCATGGCCATGGTCAGGTGGTGCTGCCAAGGCTGGCGCAGGAAGTCCTCCAGCGCCTGCGGCAATTGCAGGCCCTGCAGCCGCACCTGCAGTTCGGCCTCGGCGCGCTGCCGCGCCAGTTCCAGCTTCTCCTGCCCGCGCTGGGTCTCCGCGGCGCGGCGCTCGGCGATCTCGATGCGGCGCCGGTGCTGGCTCAGGAAATCGCGGAATTCCTCTTCCAGGGTCAGGAAGATCGCCAGGTTCTCGTTGAACTCGGCGACCAGCCGCTCGACGATTTCCTCGACCTTGCCCATCAGTACGCGTTCGGCCGGACTCTCGCCGGTATTGCCTTCGCAGGCCTCGGCCAGCGAATTGAGCAGGCGCCGCGCCGGATGGGTCTTCTGCACGAACATGCGCCGGTCGAGCAGCGCGACCTTGACGAACGGCACCACCAGGCGCCCGATCAGCTCGCGCGAGCGGCCTTCCAGATCGCGTTCGTCGAGCATCACGTCGAACAGCATGCCGACCAGGTCGATCGCATCCTCGTCGACCGGATCCAGCCGCGCATGCGCCGGATCCACGCCGAACTGGGTGGCGTTGGACAGCACTTCGCTCTTCAGCCGCTGCGCCAGCGATTCGCCGTCGTCGCCGATCGCCGCGCGCAGCGTGGCGCTGGGCGTGGCCTGCAGCAGCGACAGCACCGAAATCATCTCGCGCTGGCTCAGCGGCCGCTGCTGGCCGACCGCGGCGGTCGCCGCCGAGGTGGCGCTCTCGCGCACGCTGCGGGTCTGCTGCAGCAATTCGTGCAAGGCCTCCAGCAACACGCCCTGGCTGCCGCCGGGCAGGTTGGCGCCGGCCTCGGCGTAGCCTTCGCCGGCCTGCAGGCGGCCGCGGCTCTCGGCCCAGCGATTGACGAAGCGGCTGGCCCAGGCCGGCGCGTAGTGTTCGTCGTACTCGCCCGCCTCGCCGCCGGCGCCGCCGTCCTCGCCGGTGCCGGCACTGTCGTTGCGCGCCTGGCGC
Source organism: Xanthomonas sp. CFBP 8443 (assembly GCF_025666195.1). NCBI lineage: Bacteria > Pseudomonadati > Pseudomonadota > Gammaproteobacteria > Lysobacterales > Lysobacteraceae > Xanthomonas > Xanthomonas sp. CFBP 8443. Next base: position 1,234,907 of record NZ_CP102592.1, on the reverse strand, counting down.
TCTTCCGGTGCCGGTGCGCGCCGCGGCGGCGGTGGCGGCCGTGGCCGCGAGATCTCCGGCATGACCCCGGCCTGCGCCAGGCTGTCGTCCAGTTGCTGGTAGAGCTTGCCGATGCCGGCGGTGAGGTCGCGCTCGCACAGCTTGATCAGCACCAGCCGCACTTCCGGGGCCAGGTCGCTGGTGGAGAACGCGGCATGCACCGCGACGCCGACGTGTTCGGGGCCGACCGGATTGGTGTCGGCGTCCAGTTCCAGGCCGCCGGCGATCCAGCCCAGGCGGCGGTCGATGCGGCTGAGCACCGGCTTCCATTCGCGCAGCAGCACGCTGGCCAGATTGCGCACCGCCAGCCGCGATTCCAGTTCGCTTTCGGATACCAGGCTCAGGCCCTGGCCGTAGCCGGCCAGCGCCACTTCCGCCGACAGCGGCGTGCCGGCTTCCAGCGCCTGCCAGGCCTGGTCCAGCTGCGCGCGGAAGCGCGCGGCGATCTCCTCGCGGCGGCGGCGCAGCTCGCGCATGCCGTCCAGGAACAGCAGCTGCGAGGCGCCGGCGCTCTCGGCGCGATCGAACAGCACGTCGTCGAAATGCGCCAGCGCGGCGGCGAACGCCTGCCCCAGCACCGGCAGCATGCCGTCGCGCGCCTGCACCAGCAGATGCGGAGCGCGCGCGGGATGTGCATGCGGCGAGCTGGGGCTGAAACTCATGCGCGAAGGCTCCGCGCCGCGAGCGGCGCTAGGGAAGAAGTAAAAGGAAGTCGAACGGACGCGGCCCCTGTTTCCGCCTCTGCATGGTAGGCAAGGTACCTGAACGACAACCGTGATGCATAGCGCATTTCATGCTCCGGACCGTGACTCGCCCTCATCGTAGGCCGTCTATACGTAACCCCGCCTGCAGCGGCGTGCCAAATCGAGGCGGCGCCGCGGGTCAGGCGGCGGCCGCGACCCGCTCCAGCCGGTCCACCGCGCCCTGCATCGCGCTATAGAACGCATCGTCGTCGCGATGCAGGCGCAACCGGTCCAGCCGCACCATCATCGCCAGCGCCTCCGGCGAGGCCACGCACAGGCGGCCGCCGCGGCGGTTCACGAACATCAGCCGCGCCGAGATCGGGCTCACCCAGGACAGCTTGCCCGGTTGCACGCGGCCCTCGCGATCGACGAAGTCCAGCCAGGTGCCCATCGCCAGCGTGCGGAAATAATCGGCGGTGACATGGTCGAAATCGGTGGCCTGCGCCGGTTCCGGCAGCGCCGGCACCGTCTCCGCCGCGGGCGCTTCGGGCGCGATCACGGCGGCCGGCGCCGGCGTCTGCAGCGGGCGCGCATGCGCCAGGTCGTCCAGCGCCGCGTGCAGCGCCAGCCACGCGGCCTCGGCGGCGGCTGCGTCCAGGCCGACGCTGGTCCACAGCCGCAACAGCTCGGCGCGCTGCGGCTGCAGCCAGCCGGCGGCTGGCATGCCGCCCCCGGCCTGCGCCTGGCGGCATTGCGCCAGCACCGCGTCGCCGAGCGCCAGCGCCGCGGTCACCGCCGCGCCGTGGCCGTCGTCGCGCAGCGCCGATTGCTGCAGGTACTGGCACCAGGGCTGGCGCAGGAAGGTTTCGATCGGTGCCGGCAGCGCGGTGCCGTGCGCGTCGCGCTGCAGGCGTTCGTCCACGGCCTGCGCGGCCAGGCGCCGCGCCCGGTCGCGGCGCTCCTCGGCGCGCTGCATTTCGGCCGCGCGGCGCTCGGCGATCTCCACCCGGCGCCGGTATTGCTCGTAGGCGCCGCCGAATTCCGCTTCCAGGCTCAGGAACACCGCCAGGTGCTCGTCGAAATCGCGCACCACCCGCTCCACCACCGCCTGCGCCTGCGCCAGCAGCGCCTGCTCGGCGGCGGTGTCGCCGGCGTTGCCGTCGCAGGCATCGGCGAGCAGGTTGAGCAGGCGCCGTGCCGGATGCCCGTCGCGCACGAACAGGCGGCCGTCGATCAGCGCCACCTTGGCCATCGGCACCAGCATCTGCCCGAGCAGTTCGCGTTGCGCCGGCTGCAGCACGCATTCGTCGAGCATGACTTCGAACAGCAGCCCGACCAGCTCCAGCGTGTCCGCATCGGCCGGCTCCAGCCGGGTGCCGGCCGGATCCAGACCCAGCGACGCGCCGACCGCCACCACCTGCTGGCGCAGCCCCTGCGCCAGCGGTCCGCCGTGTTCGCCGATGGCGGCGAAGCCGGCCAGCGGCGTGGTCTGCAGCAGCGACAGGATCGACAGCAGTTCGCGCGGCGACAGGCTGCGGCGCGCGTCGTCGGCGGTGTCGGCCGCAGCCGGCTGCGCCTCGTGCAGCAAGGCGCGCAACGCCGGCGGCAGCACCTCGTGGTCGTCGCGCGCATGCGCGTCCAGCGCGCGCGCGACGCGGCGCTGCGTGGCCGACAGCGGCGCGGCGGCGTTCCAGGTCTCGAAGAAGCGGCTGATCCAGTCCGGCGCCGCATCGTCATCGCCGCCAGCGCCGGCGCCGTTGCGCGGGATCGCGCGGCGGCGCGTGCGCCCCGTCGGCAGCGAGCGCGCCCGCGCGACTTGGTCCAGGCGCTGCTCCAGCCGCCCGTACAGCTCGCCGACCCGCTCCTGCAGTTCCTGCTCGCAGATCTTGACGATCGCCAGCTGCACCTGCGGCGCCAGCACCAGGCCGTGCAGCGCCGCGTAGACCGCCGCGCCGATGTGTTCGGGGCCGAACGGGTTGTTGTCGGCATCGATGCGCTGGCCGCCGGCGATGAAGCCGAGGAAGCGGTTGAGCCGCATCAGTTCCGGGCGCCAGCGGTGCTGGATCGCGCCGGCCAAGTTGCGCACCGCCAGGCGCACGTCCAGTTCCTGCTCGGACACCAAGCTCAGGTCGCCGCGCTCGCGCGCCAGGGTGCGCTCCACCGACAGCGGGCGACCGGCCTCCAGCGCCTGCCAGGCCTGTGCCAGATGGCCGCGGAAGCGCGCCGCGATCGGCTCGCGCTGCTGCCGCAGCAGCTGGATCGCCTCGAAATAGTCGTTCTGGGTCGGCCCGGCGCGCTCGGCCATGCGGAACAGCGCATCGGCGAGCACGTCCAGCACCTCGCCGAACGCACCGGCGAGCGGCACCGACACCACGTCCCGGACCTGGTCGAGCAGGTCCGAGTTGCGGCTTGGGAGCAACTCCTCGGCATATTCGGCGATTGTCATGGCAGTGTGATACGCAAGCGCAAGTGAGACCGACGTCAATTCGGAAGTTAGCGGCAGATCGAGGATGAAGCTTGACTCTCCGTGTAACCGCGGCATCCGCTGCCGCTGTTGGGCGCCCGACTATAATTCGGCGCCCGCCCCACGGAATCGAGACTATGCGCACACTTCACTCGCTGCAAGCGCTGGATGAGCGCCGCTCGGTGCCGTCCAAGCAATTGGGCGAGCCCGGACCCGACGCGGCGACCCTGCTGGCGATGCTGCGCTCGGCGGTGCGCGTGCCCGACCACGGCAAACTGGTGCCGTTCCGGTTCCTGCGCATCGCCGGCCCGGCGCGGCTGGCGCTGGGCGACTTCCTGGCCGAGCGCACGCTGCAGCGCGACCCCGACGCTCCGCCGGCCGCGGTGGAGAAGGACCGCGCGCGCTTCGCGCATGCGCCGCTGGCGGTCGCGGTGATCGTGCGCCTGCAGCGCGAGGAGAAGGTACCGGAGATCGAGCAGTGGCTGACCGCCGGCTCGGTCTGCTTCGCGCTGCTGCAGGCGGCGCAGGCCTACGGCTTCGGCGCGCAGTGGCTGACCGCGTGGATGGCCTACGACGCCGCGGTCGCCGCGCGGCTGGGCCTGGCCGAGAACGAGCGCATCGCCGGCTTCATCCATATCGGCACCCCGCGCCTGCAGGTGCCCGAGCGCGAGCGCCCGGATCCGCAGCACCTGCTCAGCGACTGGACGCCGTGAACGCAGCGCTGCCGAGCTCGCGGCCGCTGTACCTGGTCGACGCCAGCCTGTACGTGTTCCGCGCCTGGCATTCGATCCCGGACGAGTTCCAGGACGCGCAGGGCTGGCCGACCAACGCGGTGCACGGCTTCGCCCGGTTCCTGCTCGACCTGCTCGAACGCGAGCGCCCGCAGCACATCGCGATCGCCTTCGACGAAGCGCTGGACAGCTGTTTCCGCAATCGCCTCTATCCCGCCTACAAGGCCAACCGCGCGCCGGCGCCGGATGCGCTGCGCCGCCAGTTCGCGCACTGCAAGGCGCTGTGCGCGGCGCTGGGCCTGGGCGTGCTGGCGCACCACGACTACGAGGCCGACGACCTGATCGGCAGCGCGCTGCACAGCGTGCGCGGCGCCGGCTTCCACGGCGTGATCGTGTCCGCCGACAAGGACCTGTCGCAACTGCTGCTGCTCGAATTCGACGAGCAATGGGACTACGCCCGCGGCCAGCGCTGGGGCGCGGCCGGGGTCAAGGCGCGGCACGGCGTGCATGCCCACCAGATCGCCGACTACCTGGCGCTGACCGGCGATGCGATCGACAACATTCCCGGGGTCACCGGCATCGGCGCCAAGTCGGCGGCGATCCTGCTGGCGCATTTCGGCGACCTGGACACGCTGCTGCTGCGGATCGACGAGGTCGCGTTCCTGCGCCTGCGTGGCGCGGCGCAGATGGCCGTGCGCCTGCGCGAGCAGCGCGAGCACGCGCTGCTGTGGCGGCAACTGGCCACCATCGCGCTGGACGCGCCGCTGCACTCGGCCGCACCCGGCTTCGCCCGCGGTCAGGCCGACGCCGACATGCTGCACGGCCTGTGCGAAGCGCTGCGCTTCGGCCCGCTGACCCGGCGCAGATTGCTGCAGGCGGCGGGGCTGGCGACGGTCGGCGAGTAGATGGCCTGCGGGCACCGCCCGGGACGATCCTAGGTCGGTCGGAGTCGCTGCCCCGCTCGATCCATCGAATCGAACTGTGTGCGCATGAGCACCATGTAACGCTCCTCGGAGGCCTGCCGCCGCGCCGCCACCAGCGGCGATGTCCTCCCCCGATTCCGGGTTATGCCTCCACTCCCAGGCCACCGCCACATCCCGCCGCACTGCGCGCTTTCATCGCGGTGCTGCGCGAGCAGGACACTGCAGAGGCATCGCCGATGGGACCGTAGTGCCCGCTTCGCCGCGCCTGGATCTATGTCACGGTATCGCACGCCACGCCAGCACGTCGCGCGGCGTCTTGGCATCGTCGCGATGTCGATGGCCCTACACTTCAGCCATCCGGCGATCGCGATCCGCGCGCCGATCCTCCTTCCTCCTCATTCGAGCGAACGCCCATGCCCCGCCACGATTCCCCGCCCCGCATCGTCTACGAAGGCAAGTACCAGCGCATGGTCGTGCGCGGCACCTGGGAATATTCCGAACGCGTGCATGCCGGCGGCCTGGCCGCGATCATCGTCGCGGTGACGCCGGACGACGAGGTGCTGTTCGTCGAGCAGTTCCGCGTGCCGCTGCAGGCGCGCACCATCGAGATGCCGGCCGGGCTGGTCGGCGACATCGACGCCGGCGAATCGATCGAGGTGTCGGCGGTGCGCGAGCTGGAGGAAGAGACCGGTTGGACCGCCGACCACGCCGAAGTGCTGATGATCGGCCCGACCTCCTCCGGCGCCAGTAGCGAGAAGGTCGCCTTCGTCCGCGCCAGCGGCCTGCGCAAGATCGGCGACGGCGGCGGCGACGCCAGCGAGGACATCACCGTGCACGCCGTGCCGCGCGCCCGCGCCGCGGCCTGGCTGGTGCAGAAGATGGGCGAAGGCTACGAGCTGGACGCCAAGCTGTGGGCCGGGCTGTGGATGATCGAGCACCAGCTGGACGGCACCCCGCGTGGCTGACCCGGCCCCGCACGCGGGCAGTGCATCGGCGCTGCTCGGCGCCGGCGATCCGCCGCCCTACCGCGTCTACCAGGCGCAAGGCCGTTCGCCCTACCTGCTGATCGCCGACCACGCCGGGCAGCAGGTGCCGCAGGCGCTGGCCGGCCTGGGCCTGCCGCAACCCGAACTGGACCGGCACATCGGCTGGGACATCGGCATCGATGGCGTCACCCGCGAACTGGCGCAGGCGCTGGACGCGTTCGCGATCACCCAGACCTATTCGCGGCTGGTGATCGACTGCAACCGGCCGCTGGCGGCGCCAGGCTCGATCGCCGAGGCCAGCGACGGCACCGTGGTGCCGGGCAACCAAGGCCTGGACGCCGCCGCGCGCGCGGCGCGCGCCAGCGCGATCTTCGCGCCCTACCACGCGCGCATCGCCGCCGAGCTGGACCGGCGCCGCGACGCCGGGCTGCCCACCATCCTGATCGCCATGCACAGCTTCACCCCGTCGATGGCCGGCGTGGCCCGGCCCTGGCACGCCGGCGTGCTGTACCAGCGCGATGCCCGTTTCGCGCAGGCGCTGCTGGCGCAGCTGCGCGCCGAGCCGGGACTGGTGGTCGGCGACAACCAGCCGTATTCGGTCAGCGACGCCACCGACTACGCGATCCCGGTGCACGCCGAGGCGCGCGGCCTGGCCCACGTGGAACTGGAGATCCGCCAGGACCTGATCGCCGACCCCGCCGGGCAGCGGCAATGGGCGCAGCGCTTGCTCAGCATGCTGAATCGGTTGCAAGCTGCCTTCACACCGGGCTGAGCGCGCGCTGCGCACTCTCGGTGCACTCGCCGTCCGCCTGGACGCCCCCCAGCTGCACGCACCGGACGCCCCCATGCTCATCCGCCTCGGCTACGAGATCCGCTACCGCTTCCTGCAGCCGACCCCGGTGCTGGCCATGCTCGACATCCACGACAGCCGCCGCACCGACATCGTCGTGGCCACCGCGCTGCAGACCGAACCGGCGATCCCGCTGCGCGGCTATCGCGACCAGTTCGGCAACAGCTGCACGCGCATGCTGGCCCCGGCCGGCGTGCTGACCCTGCGCGCCGATGCGGTGGTGCGCGACAGCGGCCTGCCCGACCAGTACCGCTACGACGCGCCGCAGACGCCGGTGGAGCAGTTGCCCGACGACACCCTGATGTACCTGCTCGGCAGCCGCTACTGCGAGACCGACCTGCTCAGCGGCATGGCCTGGGACCTGTTCGGCAGCGCGCCGACCGGCTGGGCGCGGGTGCAGGCGATCTGCGACTACGTGCATGCGCAGATCGAATTCGGCTACGAGCACGCGCGGCCGACCAAGAGCGCCGCGCAGGCGTTGCAGGAAGGCCGCGGCGTATGCCGCGACTTCGCCCATTCGGCGATCGCGCTGTGCCGCTGCATGAACATCCCGGCGCGCTATTGCACCGGTTACCTGGGCGACATCGGCGTGCCCGCGTCGACCGCGCCGATGGATTTCTCCGGCTGGTTCGAGGCGTTCCTGGACGGGCAGTGGTACACCTTCGACGCGCGCCACAACCTGCCGCGCATCGGTCGGGTGCTGATCGCGCGCGGCCGCGACGCCGCCGACGTGGCGATCAGCAACACCTTCGGCTACAACACGCTGGAATCGTTCGTGGTGTGGACCGACGAGACCGATCAGGCGCGGCTGGACCCGCGCCCCGCCGCCCCGGCCAGCGCCGCCGGCACCGGCGCCGCGGCGCTGCGTACCGAAGGGCTCTATCTCTAGCCCCCTTCGCTCCCGCTGAAAGCCGCGTGCCGGTGTTGCGACGGCACGCGGCGCGGCGTCAGGCGAAGCCGTCGGTGGCGCGCACCAGGGCGTCGATGTTCTCCGCCTCGAACGCCGAATGGCCGGCGCTCGGGGTGATCTCCAAGGTCGCCTTCGGCCAGGCCTTGTGCAGCTCCCAGGCGCTCTGCACCGGGCAGACCACGTCGTAGCGCCCCTGCACGATCACCCCGGGGATGTCGGCGATCCTGCCGGCGTCGCGCAGCAACTGGTCTTCCACTTCGAAGAAGCCGCCGTTGACGAAGTAGTGGTTCTCGATGCGCGCGAACGCCAGCGCGAACTGCGCGTTCTCGTGGCCGCTGACGAAATCCGCATCCACGTGCAGGAAGCTGGTGGCGCCTTCCCACACGCTCCAGGCGCGGGCGGCGGCCAGGCGCGTGGCCTCGTCGTCGCTGGTGAGGCGGCGATGGAACGCGGAGATCAGGTCGGCGCGCTCCACCGGCGGGATCGCGGCGATGTAGTGTTCCCAGGCATCCGGGAACAGCCGGCTGGCGCCTTCCTGGTAGAACCATTCCAGCTCCCAGCGGCGCAGCATGAAGATGCCGCGCAGCACCAGCTCGGTGACGCGCTGCGGATGGGTCTGCGCGTAGGCCAGCGCCAGGGTCGAGCCCCAGCTGCCGCCGAACACCTGCCAGCGCTCGATGCCCAGCGTCTCGCGCAGCTTCTCGATGTCGGCCACCAGGTCCCAGGTGGTGTTGTCGACCAGGTCCGCATGCGGCGTGGAGCGGCCGGAACCGCGCTGGTCGAACAGCACGATGCGGTACTTGGCCGGATCGTGGAAGCGCCGCATCTTGGCGTTGTAGCCGCCGCCCGGCCCGCCGTGCAGCAGCACCACCGGCTTGCCCTGCGGGTTGCCGCACTGTTCGTAGTGCAGCGTATGCCGCGCGTCCACCGGCAGCGTGCCGCTGTCGAACGGTTCGATCTCGGGATATAGCGTGCGCATGGCGGCTCCTGCGGAAAATCGCGATTTTAGCGGGGAAGACGCAGCCCTGCCGCGTTCGCCGTCGCATCGCATTCCGCCGACCCGAGCGCCAGCGCGGCGTCCGCCACAGGCACGGCCGCTTGCAATCCGCTTCAGCCAGCCGACCGACGCCCCAGGCTGACCCGGTCGCGCGCTTCCAGGTCCTGGTGGGTCGCCACCGCGTCGAAGCCGGCGGCGGTCAGCAGCGCGCGTACCGCCTCGCCCTGGTCCCAGCCGTGTTCCAGCAGCAGCCAGCCGCCCGGCAGCAGGTGCGCGGGTGCGGCGGCGACGATCTGGCGGATGTCGTCCAAGCCATCGGCGCCGGAGGCCAGGGCGCTGGCCGGTTCGTAGCGCAGGTCGCCCTGGGCCAGGTGCGGGTCGCCGGCGGCGATGTAGGGCGGGTTGCTGGCGATCAGGTCGAAGCGCTGCCCGGCCAGCGGCGCCAGCCAGGGGCCGTGGGCGAACGCGACGTTGTCCAGGCGATGCGCGCGCGCATTGGCCTGCGCCACCGCCAGCGCCGCTTCGCTCAGGTCGGTGGCCAGCACCTGCGCCTGCGGCCGCTCGCTGGCCAGCGCCAGCGCGATCGCGCCGCTGCCGGTACCCAGGTCGGCGATGCGCCGGCCCGGCGCCGCGTCCACCCGCTCCAGCGCCAGCTCCACCAGCCGCTCGGTGTCCGCGCGCGGGATCAGCGTGGCCGGGCCGACCGCCAGGTCCAGGGTCCAGAAGCCGCGCCGTCCAGTCAGGTAGGCCACCGGCTCGCCCTGCGCGCGCCGCGCCAGCAGTTCGCCGAAGCCTTGCACGGCGCTGGCCGGCAGCGGGTCGCGGGCGTGCGCGAACAGCCAGGCGCGGTCGCGCTGCAGGGCGTGGATCAACAGGGCTTCGGCGTCGGCGCGCTCGATCTGCGTGCACGCCGCGCGCAGCAGGGACTCGGGGGTGGAGGCGTTCATCGACGTCACGATGCCGCAGCGGTCCGGAAAAGCCAACGTGGTAGAACTTCAGGACTGCGTGCGTCCCCCGCAGCGCAGCAAAGAGCCAGGCTTGAATAGCGATAGACAAAACCTATCTATTCAATTCCATCAATCGATTTGAGATATCTATCGCCCGCTCCTATGATGAGCCTCGTTCTAACCACCCGCCCCCTTCGCAACCACGAGGAAACTCCATGTCCCTGATCAACACCCCGGTCCAGCCGTTCAAGGCCAACGCTTACAAGAACGGCGAATTCATCGAAGTCACCGACGCGGACCTGAAGGGCAAGTGGTCGGTGCTGATCTTCATGCCGGCCGCCTTCACCTTCAACTGCCCCACCGAAGTGGAAGACGCCGCCGACAACTACGCCGAGTTCCAGAAGATCGGCGCCGAGGTCTACATCGTCACCACCGACACCCATTTCTCGCACAAGGTGTGGCACGAGACCTCGCCGGCCGTGGGCAAGGCGCAGTTCGCGCTGGTCGGCGATCCGACTCACCAGCTGACCCGCGCGTTCGGCGTGCACATCGAGGAAGAAGGCCTGGCCCTGCGCGGCACCTTCGTGATCAACCCGGAAGGCGTGATCAAGACTCTCGAGATCCACGACAACGCGATCGCCCGCGACGTCACCGAGACCCTGCGCAAGCTCAAGGCCGCGCAGTTCGTCGCCGCGCATCCGGGCGAAGTGTGCCCGGCCAAGTGGAAGGAAGGCGAAAAGACCCTGAAGCCGTCGCTGGACCTGGTCGGCAAGATCTAAGCCGCCACGCTCCCATCTCCGCCGTCCCGGCGGGGGTGGGGGTGAACCGCAGCCGGCATTGCGCTCGGCTCGCCCGCCACCGGCAGCGCCGGCTGCGGTTCACCCCTCCTCCCAATTCTTCACGGCGGTCTGCCCTCTGCGGCAGCAACGCCTTCCCCACGTTTTGCCCATCGTCAGGAGTCCGCCATGTTGGATGCCGATCTGAAAACCCAGTTGAAGGCTTACCTGGAGCGGGTCGTTCGGCCCATCCACATCACCGCGTCGGTCGACGACGGCGCCAAGTCGCGCGAGATGCTCGACCTGCTCGAAGACCTGGTCCTGCTGTCGGACAAGATCAGCCTGGACGTGCACCGCGACAGCGGCGAGCGCACCCCGTCGTTCGCGCTGGGCAGCCCCGGCCACGACATCCACCTGCGCTTTGCCGGACTGCCGCTGGGCCATGAGTTCACCTCGCTGGTGCTGGCGCTGCTGCAGGTCGGCGGGCACCCGTCCAAGGCCACCGCCGAGGTCATCGAGCAGGTGCGCAACCTGCCCGGCGAGTACGTGTTCGAAACCTATTTCTCGCTGTCCTGCCAGAACTGCCCGGACGTGGTGCAGGCGCTGAACCTGGCCGCGGTGCTGAACCCGAACATCAAGCACGTGGCGATCGACGGCGCGCTGTTCCAGGACGAGGTCGAGGCACGGCAGATCATGTCGGTACCTACTGTCTACCTCAACGGCGAAGTGTTCGACCAGGGCCGCATGAGCCTGGAGCAGATCGTGGCCAAGCTCGACACCGGCGCGGCCAAGCGCGACGCGGCCAGCATCGCCGCCAAGGCGCCGTTCGACGTGCTGGTGATCGGCGGCGGCCCGGCCGGCGCGGCGGCGGCGATCTATGCCGCGCGCAAGGGCATCCGCACCGGCGTGGCGGCCGAGCGCTTCGGCGGCCAGGTGCTGGACACCATGGCGATCGAGAACTTCATCTCGGTGCAGGAGACAGAAGGCCCGAAGATGGCCGCGGCGCTGGAGCAGCACGTGCGCCAGTACGAGGTGGACATCATGAACCTGCAGCGCGCCGAGCAGCTGATCCCGGCCGGCGCCGACGGCCTGGTCGAGATCAAGCTGGCCAACGGCGCGTCGCTGAAGAGCCGCACGGTGATCCTGTCCACCGGCGCGCGCTGGCGGCAGATGAACGTGCCCGGCGAGGACCAGTACCGCAACAAGGGCGTGGCCTATTGCCCGCACTGCGACGGCCCGCTGTTCAAGGGCAAGCGCGTGGCGGTGATCGGCGGCGGCAACTCCGGCGTGGAAGCGGCGATCGACCTGGCCGGCATCGTCAGCCACGTCACCCTGGTCGAGTTCGACGGCAAGCTGCGCGCCGACGAAGTCCTGCAGCGCAAGCTGCGCAGCCTGGGCAACGTGGACATCATCGTCAACGCGCAGAGCACCGAGGTCACCGGCGACGGGCAGAAGGTCACCGGGCTGGTCTACAAGGACCGCGTCGGCGGCGACATCCACCGGATCGCGCTGGAAGGCATCTTCGTGCAGATCGGCCTGCTGCCCAACACCGAGTGGCTGCAGGGCACGGTGGCGCTGTCGCCGCGCGGCGAGATCGTCGTCGACGACCGCGGGCAGACCTCGCTGCCCGGCGTGTTCGCCGCCGGCGACGCCACCACGGTGCCGTACAAGCAGATCGTCATCGCCATGGGCGAAGGCTCCAAGGCGGCGCTGAGCGCGTTCGACCACCTGATCCGCAGCAGTGCGCCGGTCAGCAACTCGGTCGCCGAAGCGGCCTGATCCGACCTGCCCCGCGCCGCGACCCGGCGCGGGGCCTATGCTGTTCCGGGGCGAGCAACCCCACGCCGCGCCGACCGCACCGCCAAGGAACCTGCCGATGAACCTGCGTGATCTGAAGTACCTGGTGGCGCTGGCCGATCACAAGCATTTCGGGCGCGCCGCGGCGGCGTGCTTCGTCAGCCAGCCGACGTTGTCCACGCAGATCAAGAAGCTCGAGGACGAACTGGGCGTGCCGCTGGTCGAGCGCGCGCCGCGCAAGGTCATGCTGACCCCGGCCGGGCGCGAGGCGGCCAGCCGCGCGCGCGGCATCGTCGCCGAGGTCGAGCAGATGAAGGAAGCGGCGCGGCGCAGCCAGGATCCGGAAGCGGGCACAGTGCGCCTGGGCATCTTCCCGACGCTGGGCCCGTACCTGCTGCCGCACGTGATCCCGAGCATCCGCGAGCGCTTCCCGCAGCTGGAACTGCTGCTGATCGAGGAAAAGAGCGACGTCCTGCTGAGCCGCCTGCGCGAAGGCCGGCTCGACGCGGCGCTGCTGGCGCTGCCGCTGCACGACGACCAGTTGCACAGCGAGTTCCTGTTCGAAGAACCGTTCGTCTTGGCGGTGCCGGAAAACCATCCGCTGGCCAAGCGCGATTCGCTGAGCCTGAGCGAGCTGCACCAGCAGCGGCTGCTGTTGCTGGAGGACGGGCATTGCCTGCGCGAACAGGCGCTGGACGTGTGCCACCTGTCCGGCGCGCTGGAAAAGGCCGAATTCCAGGCCACCAGCCTGGAGACGCTGCGGCAGATGGTCGCCGCCAACGTCGGCGTCACTCTGCTGCCGCTGCTGGCGGTGCAGCCGCCGGTGGCCAGCTCCTCCAATATCCATCTGCTGCGCTTCGACGACGCCGCCGGCCCGAGCCGGCGCATCGCGATGCTGTGGCGCCGCAGCTCGGCGATGAGCGATTTCCTGCAGCAGTTGGCGCAACTGTTCAAGGCCTTGCCCGAGGCGCTGCTGTCGGCCAAGGCCGCACCTGCGGCGGTCGCCGCGGTCACCACCGCGCCGCCGCCGGTTGCAGCGGCCTGAGCGATGCAGCGGCACGGGCGCAACCTGCCTGGGCGGCGCTAACGCCGGGTTGCTGCCGGGAGTGAGACAATCCCGCCCCATTACTTGGGAAAGGATTGCGATGACCTCCATCGGAACCGTGCTCGGCCGCCATCGCAACAATGCGACGCTGTCGATCCTGGTCATGCTGTTCGGCCTGGCGTTGCTGGCCTGCGGCGTGCTGCTGTTCGTGGTCCGCGACAAGGTCGCGCCGGAAGCGGCGCAGACGCTGCAATGGATCATGCTCGGCCTGGCATCGGTCGGCGTGCTGACGATCCTGCTGGGCTGGGCGATCCGCCGCGGCGGCTGGGAACAGGGCGAACTGGGCGTGCGCCGATTCCCCGAGCGCAGCGACGGCACCTACCTCTACGGCGACATCGTCGAGACCTGCCAGTTCTATCGCGCCGGCCTCTCGGTCAACCTCGGCTGGCGCCGCGAAGGCCAGGAACAGTGGCAAGCCGCCAACGGCAACATCGGCGGCTACCACAAGTTCCTCGACCGCTTCATGCAGGGTTATCTGCAGGCGCGCGTGCCGGTGCTGATGGCCCAGCTCGATGCCGGGCAGAGCGTGAGCTTCCGCATGGTCACCACGGCCGGTGCGATCGCCCGCGAATTTGCGGTCAACATGAAGGGCTTCACCCGCGGCCCGCTCGACACCGTGCAGCTGAGCCGCGAGCGCATCGCCTTCGCCGGCAACGAGATCCGTGTCGACGACATCGTCGGCATGGACGTGTCGGCGTGGACCTCGCGCCTGCAGTTCCAGCTGCGTGGCGGCAGCAAGGTCAGCGTCAGCTATACCGCCCTGTTCGACGGTCCGCTGTTGCTGGCGGTGCTGGAACAGCTGCTGCCGTCGCAGCACATCCCTACCGCTGTCTGAGCGCGGCCACCGGCCAGGCGGCCGGTGCCACGCGACAGCCAGCGCCATCCGGGCGGCGCCTCGCAGCGCCGCCTTTTTCGTGACCCAAGGAGTCTGTCATGTCCTCGCAACCGCAAAGCGGCCTGCCCCCCTCGTTGATCGTTTCCAGCCACGACCTGGCCCGTCTTGAGGCCTTGCTCGAATCCCCCGCCCTGAGCCAGCAACCGGCCGCGCTCGCGCTGGCCGCCGAACTCGGCCGCGCCACCGTGATGGCGCCCGAACAGATTCCCGCCGGCATCGTCACCATGCACTCGCGCGTGGAATGCGAGGACGAACTGCATGGCGAACGCCACCAGCTGACCCTGGTCTATCCGCACGAGGCCGATGCCGCGCAAGGCCGCGTCTCGGTGCTGGCGCCGGTCGGCAGCGCCCTGCTCGGCCTGGCGGTGGGCCAGTCGATCGACTGGCAGGGCCCCGGCGGCCGCGCGCTGCGCCTGCGCGTGACCGCGCTGCACTACCAGCCCGAAGCCGCGGGCGACTTCACGCACGCGGCGGGTTAACGTGCGCGGGCTTATCCTCCATTTCATCCGTTACGAGAACTGCCGATGACGTCTTCCGCTCCCTCCAAGTTGGCCCAGCTGCGCGAGTTGTCCGTGGTCGTGGCCGATACCGGCGACTACGATGCGATCAAGCGGCTCAAGCCGGTGGATTGCACCACCAACCCGACCCTGGTGAAGAAAGCCCTGGATCTGCCGGTCTACGCCGACCTGATCGACGAGGCTCTGGCCTGGGCCCACAGCCAGGACGGCGACCATGCCGCGCTGGTCGACGAGATCGCCGACCGCCTGACCATCGGCGTGGGCAGCAAGCTCAGCGCGCTGGTGCCCGGGCGCGTGTCCACCGAGGTGGACGCCGACCTGGCCCACGACACCGCCGCGACCATCGCCAAGGCGCACAAGTTCGTGGCGATGTACGCCGAGCGCGGCGTGTCCAAGGACAAGATCCTGATCAAGGTCGCCGCGACCTGGGAAGGCATCGAGGCCGCGCGCCAGCTGCAGAAGGACGGCATCGACTGCAACCTGACGCTGATCTTCAACCGCACCCAGGCGCTGGCCTGCGCCGAGGCCGGCGTGTTCCTGATTTCCCCGTTCGTCGGCCGCATCCTGGACTGGTACGTGGCCAACGGGCAGACCCCGGCGAACATCGACGAAGACCCGGGCGTGCAGTTCGTGCGCGGCGTCTATGCCGAGTTCAAGCGCCGCGGTTCGCAGACGGTGGTGATGGGCGCCTCGTTCCGTTCCACCGCGCAGATCGAAGCGCTGGCCGGCTGCGACCGCCTGACCATCTCACCGGAGTTGCTGGAAAAGCTCGACGCCGACCATGGCGAGCTGCCGCGCAAGCTCTCGCCCGAGCAGGCCGATGGCGCGGCGATCACGGCGATCGACGCACAGCAGTTCGCCGCCGACCTGGCCGCCGATCCGATGGCGACCGAGAAGCTGGCCAGTGGCATCGACACCTTCGCCAAGGACCTGCAGGCGCTGCGCGACACGATCCGGAAGAAGCTGGTCGGCTGACCGGCAGTTCCGCAACGGTGCGATCTCAGAGCGGCGGCGACGCCGCTCTTTTTTTGCCTGGCGCTTTCGCGGAACCGGGAATGAAAAATAGCGAATACGGAATGGGCAGGCGAATGGTCGCTTCGCCGCCGCCGTTGCGTTTCCCCGATTGGATCCGGCGCCGTCGATGCAAAGAGCGATGGCGCGCCGAACGCAGCTTCCATAACGACGGCCAACGCCGCGGACACGACGCGCATCGCCGACGGTATTCACGGCTCGGCGTTGGCGCCGTCGCAACTTTTGGCCGGCTATGCTGCCGGCTCGACAACAGAGGGGGCGGCAATGGCAACGATCGCGGTGGTGATGGTCGACGGCGTGGCGGACTGGGAAATCGGCACCATCCTGCCAGCGGCGCGAGCGTGGTTCGGCGACGAGATCCAGGTCGCCAGCATCGACGGCAAGCCGGTCGCCTCGATCGGCGGACTGAGCCTGCATCCGGACTACGCGCTGTCGGACCTGGCGCCGCTGGACGCGGACCTGTGGCTGCTGCCAGGCAGCGATCGCTGGCAGGCCGGCGAGATTCCCGGACTCAGCGCACTGCTGCAACAACGCCTCGACGCCAGCCGCGCGGTCGCGGCGATCTGCGGCGCGACCCTGGCCGCGGCCTATGCCGGACTGCTGGATACGCGGCCGCACACCAGCAATTCCGAAGCGTTCCTGCGCGAGCACGTCGGCGTCTACGCCGGTACCGCGCACTATCTGGACCAGAAGGTGGTGAGCGCGGGCGGGCTGATCACTGCGCCGGGTACCAGCCCGGTCGGCTTCGCGGTGGAATGCCTGCGCGTGCTGCATCCCGAACGCGAGGAACAGATCGCGCAGATGCGGCAGATGTTCGCCGCCGAATTCCTGTGACCGCGCGCGCCGGCCGAAACCGGCGCGCGCAGCATTGGCCGCGCCGGCTCAGGCCTCCAGGCCGAGCGGGCAGCTGATCCCGGTGCCGCCCAAGCCGCAGTAGCCGCCCGGGTTCTTGGCCAGGTACTGCTGATGCTCGTCCTCGGCGTAGTAGAACGGCGGCGCCGGGTACAGGATCTCGGTGGTGATCTCGCCATAGCCGGCCGCGCGCAGGCGCAGCTGGTAGGCGTCGCGGCTGGCGATCGCCGCGTCGTGCTGCGCCTGCGTGCTGCAGTAGATCGCCGAACGGTACTGGGTGCCGGTGTCGTTGCCCTGGCGCATGCCCTGGGTCGGGTCGTGGCTTTCCCAGAAGGTCTGCAGCAACTGTTCGAAGGTCACCGCGTGCGGGTCGTACACCACCAGCACCGCCTCGGTGTGACCGGTCTGGCCGGAGCACACTTCCCGGTAGGTGGCGTTGGGGGTCTGCCCGCCGGCATAGCCGACCGCCGTGCTGAACACGCCCGGCAGCGACCAGAACTTGCGCTCGGCGCCCCAGAAGCAGCCCAGGCCGAACTGCACCTGCTGCATGCCGGCGAAGGTGTCGCGCAGCGGGTGGCCATTGACGAAATGGCGGTTGTGCAGCGGCAGCGGCTCGCTGCGGCCGGGCAGGCTTTCGCCCGGGCGCGGCAGGCGCTGCTTGAAGGCACCGATTCCCAACATGGCGCGGACTCCTGGCATCGAAAGGGATGCCTTGTGGATGGCGCTGCCGGGGCCGGCTTTCAAGGTGCGCGGCGCGGCGTGCCCGCGGCGGCGGCACGCGCCGCCCGGCGGGCCTGGCCAAACCGCGCGCATGCGCCGCAGCGGCCGGCCGGTCAGTGCGCCGCGGTCTTGCTGCCGCCGCCCGCTTCGGGCATCGCCGAGCTGTGGTGGTTGATGATCAGCCACTGGCCGTCGCGCTTCTCGTACACGAAGGTGTAGCGCGCCTGCACCTTGCGGGTGCTGCCGTCGGGATTGGTCAGGGTGAAGGTGTAGACGCCGGCGTCGACGGCGCTGTCGTCGTCCAGCAGCCGCACCTGGCGGTAGTTGATGACGCCCCGCGGCTTGGCCGCCAGGAAATGGCTGAAGTAGTTCTCGATCTCGGCGCGGCTGGCGCGGACCTGGTTGGACACGGTCGGCAGCAGCACGCCGTCGCGCGCATACAGGTCGGCGACGCGTTCGGCGTTGCCGGTGGCCAGCGCCGCGTTCCAGCGGTCGAACAGGCCGGCGATCTCGCGCTCCTCGCCCGCCGTCGGCGGCGACGGCTGGCCGCTGTAGCTCATCGCCGGGGCCGCCAGCGCGGTGGTGGTGGTCAGGCTCAGTGCCAGGGTGAACAGGATGCGACGCATGGTGGATCTCCGCTGTGGGTGATGGGTGTGCCGTGTCAGGGCGAGGCCAGTATTGGCAGCGCCGGCTTGCGAAAAATCCGCCGGGCGGCATATCCTCGAATATGCCGTTCGGCATAGTGGAGAGCCCATGCAAAGCCCCCTCAACGCAGGCGATTGGCGCCAGGCGCTGCAACGCGACGCGGCCGACAGCGCGCGCTGGCAGGCGGTGGCCGAAGCGGCCGGCGCGGTCGCCGCGGCGCTCGATGCGGGGCAGGCCGGCATCGCCGCGCTGCGCGTGGCGCGGCAGCTGGTGGATGCGCCGCACGCGGCGGTGCTGGCGCTGCGCGGCGCCCGCAGCCTGGTGCTGGCCAGCCATGGCGACGCCTTGCCGCCCGGCGCGAGCGTGGCCATGGGCGGCGCGACGCTGCCCTGGCGATTGGCCGCGCGCGCCGGCGAGGCGAGCGAACTGTGCGTGCCGATCGCGGCGCTGGGCACGCCGCTGGGCATGCTGTGCCTAGGCTGGAACGCGCGTACCGCGCCGGCTGCGGGCGACGTGCAGGCGATCGCCACCATCGCCGCGCTGCTGGCGCCGGCGGTGGCCGAACCGGCGCGCGCGCCGCGGCGCAGGAAGCCCGCGCAACCGGACCGGCTCGGCGCGCTCAGCGCGCGCGAGCGGCAGGTGCTGGCGCTGCTGCCGCGCGGCCTGACCAATGCCGGTCTGGGCGCGGAACTGGGAATCTCCGCCGGCACCGCCAAAGTCCACGTGGAGCGCATCCTGCAGAAACTGCAGGTCGCCGATCGCACCCAGGCCGCGGTGTACGCGGTGCAGGCCGGGGTGGCGCTGTGAGGGCGCTGGCGCTGCGCTGGAACGATTGGCCGCTGACCCGCAAGAGCCTGGCGGTGGTCACCCTGCCGCTGTTGCTGATGGTGGCGGCGCTGGTGGCGATCTACAGCGTGGAACGGCAGAACATCGCCGCCGAGAACGACGTGCGCCAGACCCTGGAAGTGCTCAGCGACCTGTACGAGGCGCACGCGCTGCTGGCCGAGACCGCCGCCGGCGTGCGCGGCTACCGGCTGGTGCGGCAGGACGCGTTCCTGACCCCGTACCGCGATGCCGAGCCGCGCCTGCAGACGGTGGTGCAGCGCCTGTCACAGCGTATTACCGATCCGCTGCAGGCGCAGCGCTTCGCCCGCATCCGGCCGCTGTTCGCGGAGAAAATGCAAGGCTGGCGGCGGCTGCTGGCGCCGGACCTGAGCCGCGAGGAGGAGATCCGCCAGCTCAGCGAAGGCAAGGTCAAGCTCGACATCCTGCGCGCCGAGTTGCGCGAACTGCGCAACTACGAGACCGCGCAGCTGCAGGTCCGCACCGCCAAGGCGCAGGCGCTGCGCCAGCGCAACCTGATGATCACGCTGTGCGCGGCGATGCTCGGCGGGCTCGGCGCGGTGTTCGCCGTGGCCTGGTTCGCCTCGTCGCTGTCGCGGCGGCTGCGGGTGCTGTCGGCCAACGCCGACCGCCTGGGCGAAGGCCTGCCGCTGGCGCCGCAGCTGCGCACCGGCGACGAACTGGGCCAGGTCGCGCAGCGCCTGGACGAGGCCAGCACCCTGCTCGCCGCGCGCGCCGCCGAGGCGCAGTCGGCGCGGCGCGAGGCCGAGACCGCCAACCGCGCCAAGACCGAGTTCCTGTCGCGCAGCAGCCACGAGCTGCGCACCCCGCTCAACGCCATCCTCGGCTATGCGCAGGTGCTGGAGATGGACCTGCCCGACCCGGCGCAGCGCGGCCAGCTGCAGCACATCCTGGGCGCCGGGCGGCACCTGCTCGGGCTGATCACCGAGCTGCTGGACATCGCCCGCATCGAAGCCGACCAGCTCGACCTGAGCCCGCGGTCGGTGCCGGTGCGCGCGGCGGTCGAGGAGGCGCTGGGGCTGGTGGCGCCCGATGCCAAGGCGCATGGCATCGTCCTGCTGCCGCTGCGAATCCCGCCGACTTGGACCGTGCGCGCCGACGCGCAGCGCCTGCGCCAGGTGCTGATCAACCTGCTGTCCAACGCGATCAAGTTCAACCGCCCCGGCGGCGAGGTGCGGGTGACCGCCGAAGCGCAGGGCGAGTTCCTGGGTGTGGCGGTGCACGACCAGGGCCATGGCCTGTCGGCCGAGCAGGTGCAGCGCCTGTTCACCCCGTTCGAGCGGCTCGGCGCGGAACGTTCGGCGATCGAAGGCACCGGCCTGGGCCTGGCGCTGAGCAAGCGCCTGACCGAGGCGATGGGCGGGCGCATCGTGGTGGAGAGCAGCCCGGAAGGCTCGCGGTTCTGGGTCGCGCTGCCGCTGGACCGCCCGGCCGAGGCGCCGGCGCCGCTGGCCGCCATCGCCGCGACGCAGGCCGGCGCGGGCCAGCGCAGCGTGCTGAGCATCGAGGACAACCCGTCCAACCAGGCGTTGATCCGCACCCTGGTCGAGCGCCGCCCGCACTGGCACCTGCACGAGGCGGCGACGCTGGTGCAGGCGCGCGCGCAGTTGCAACAGGCCCGCCCCGACCTGATCCTGCTCGACCTGCACCTGAGCGACGGCAACGGCGAGGAACTGCTGCGGCAACTGCGCGAGCAGCCGCACACCGCGGCGATCCCGGTGGTGGTGGTCAGCGCCGACGCGACCGAGGCCACGCTGGCGCGGGTGCAGGGCGACAACGTGCGCGCCTACCTGACCAAGCCGCTGGACGTGGCCGAATTCTTCACCATCCTGGACCGGCAACTCGCATGACCCGCAACGATGTCCTGGCCTCGCGCATCCTGATCGTCGATGACGAACCGGCCAACGTCCGCCTGCTCGAGGACCTGCTGCAGCGCGAGGGCTTTCAGCAGGTGGTGGCGACCACCGACCCGCAGCGCGTGCTCGGCCTGGTCTCGGCGTTCGCGCCGGACCTGATCCTGCTCGACCTGATGATGCCGGAGCTGGACGGCTACGCGATCCTGGAACAGCTGGCGCGGCTGGCCGGGCCATCCAGCTTCCTGCCGGTGATCGTGCTCACCGCCGACCCCAGCCGCAGCGCGCGCCACCGCGCGCTCGGCCTGGGCGCCAAGGATTTCCTGACCAAGCCGCTGGACACCTTCGAAGTGGCGCTGCGGGTCTGGAACGTGGCCGAGACCACGGTGCTGTTCAAGCGCCTGCGCGCGCTGGCCGCCCAGGACGCCGCACCGCCGGGCTGGCGCGCAGGCTGAGTGGGGACCGGGATTGGGGATTCGGAATTGGAGATTCGCAACGGCACGTAACGCCCGCTTTTTCGAATCCCCAATCCCCAATCTCAAATCCCGGCCCCTCAACTACATCGCCCGCGTCACCTGCCCGCCCAACCCCAGCGTCATCAGCACGGCCTGCGCCTTCTCCAGCAGTTCGTCGGCCACGCATACCTGCACCACGCCGAACGGCAGTTCGCCGGCGCCGCCGAGCAGCGCCTCGCCGAATACGAACGCGGTGATGCCCGCATCCTCCAGCGCATGCTTGGCCAGGTGCGCATCGATCAGGTGCTGGGCGCGATAGGCGATCTGCATGGGCCGCCCTCAGCCGCGCGCCGCGGCGTCGGCAAGCGCGACTTCGGCGGCCGCGCCGACGCGCCATTCGCGCAGCGCCGGCAAGGCCTCCAGTGCGGCCAGGTACTCCGCGGCCTGCGCCGGCACCTCCACGCCGTAGCCGGCGAAGCGCACCGCCACCGGCGCGAACATCGCATCGACGATGCCGAACGCGCCGCACAGGAACGGGCCGCCGGCGCCATGCGCGCTGCGCAGCGTGTCCCACAGCTGCACGATGCGCTCGATGTCCTCCTGCGCCTCGGCGTCCCAGCGGCAACCGTCGGGCCGGCGGCAGGCCTGCATCGGCAGCTGCCGGCGCAGCGCCAGGAAACCGGAGTGCATCTCGCACGCCGCCGCGCGCGCCTGCGCCCGCACCGCCAGGTCGGCCGGCCAGCCGCGGCCGCCCAGCCAGCGCTCGTTGGCGTACTCGCAGATCGCCAGCGAATCCCAGATCTGCAGTGCGCCGTCCCACAGCGCCGGCACCCGCCCGGTCGGCGAATAGGTGCCGATGCACTCGGCGAACTCGGGCGTATCCAGCGGCAGCGGCACTTCCTCGAACGGCACCGCGAAGTGCCGCAGCAGCAGCCATGGCCGCAACGACCACGAGGACAGGTTCTTGTCGCCGATGACCAGACGGGGAAGCGGCATGACGGGATCTCGCGCATGGAAGGACCCGCAGCGTACGCGGCGGGGCGGCCAGCGGCCAGCTCGGCTAAACTGGCTGTCTACTTATTTGCTGAAGCGCGCATGTCCGACACCCCCGCCACCGACGCCACCGCCCCGGCCGAGAAGAAAGACTTCATCCGCCAGATCGTCCGCGAGGACCTGGCCAGCGGCAAGCACGCGGCCATCCGTACCCGCTTCCCGCCCGAGCCCAACGGCTACCTGCACATCGGCCACGCCAAGGCGATCTGTCTGGACTTCGGCCTCGCCGCCGAGTTCGCCGGACGCTGCAACCTGCGCTTCGACGACACCAACCCGGCCAAGGAAGACCCCGAGTTCGTCGCCGCGATCCAGGACGACGTGCGCTGGCTCGGCTTCGACTGGGCCGAGCTGCGCCACGCCTCGGACTATTTCGAGGTGTACTACCTGGCCGCCGAGAAGCTGATCGCCGACGGCCACGCCTTCGTCTGCGACCTGAGCGCCGAGCAGGTGCGCGAATACCGCGGCACGCTGACCGAGCCGGGCCGCAATTCGCCGTACCGCGAGCGCAGCGTCGCAGAGAACCTGGACCTGTTCCGGCGCATGCGCGCCGGCGAGTTCCCGGACGGCGCCCGTACGCTGCGCGCCAAGATCGACATGGCCAGCGGCAACATCAACCTGCGCGACCCGGCGCTGTACCGGATCAAGCACGTCGAGCACCAGAACACCGGCAACGCCTGGCCGATCTACCCGATGTACGACTTCGCCCACTCGCTGGGCGACGCGATCGAAGGCATCACCCACTCGCTGTGCACGCTGGAATTCGAGGACCACCGCCCGCTGTACGACTGGTGCGTGGACAAGGTCGACCTGGCCGCGCATCCGCAGCTGCTGCAGCCACTGCTGGACAAGGGCCTGCCGCGCGAAGCGGCCAAGCCGCGGCAGATCGAGTTCTCGCGCCTGAACATCAACTACACGGTGATGAGCAAGCGCAAGCTGACCCAACTGGTGGCCGAACAGCTGGTCGACGGCTGGGACGACCCGCGCATGTACACGCTGCAGGGCCTGCGCCGCCGCGGCTATACGCCGGCGGCGCTGCGCCTGCTGGTGGACCGGGTCGGCATCAGCAAGCAGAACTCGGTGATCGACTTCTCGGTGCTGGAAGGTTGCCTGCGCGAAGACCTGGACGCGGCCGCGCCGCGGCGCATGGCGGTGATCGACCCGCTCAAGCTGGTGCTGAGCAACCTGCCCGACGGCCACAGCGAGACGCTGACCTTCTCCAACCATCCCAAGGACGAGTCCCTCGGCCAGCGCGAGGTGCCGTTCTCGCGCGAACTGTGGATCGAGCGCGAGGATTTCGCCGAAGTGCCGCCCAAGGGCTGGAAGCGGCTGGTGCCGGGCGGCGAAGTGCGCCTGCGCGGCGCCGGCATCGCCCGCGTCGACGAGGTGATCAAGAACGACGCCGGCGAGATCGTCGAGCTGCGCGGCTGGCTGGATCCGGAATCGCGTCCGGGCATGGAAGGCGCCAACCGCAAGGTCAAGGGCACCATCCACTGGGTCAGCGCGGCGCACGCGGTGGAGGCGGAAATCCGCCTGTACGACCGCCTGTTCTCGGTGGAAAAGCCCGACGACGAGTCGGAAGGCAAGACCTACCGCGACTACCTCAACCCGCAGTCCAAGCGCAGCGTGCGCGGCTACGTCGAGCCGGCCGCGGCGCAGGCCGCGCCGGAGCAGGCGTTCCAGTTCGAGCGCAGCGGCTACTTCGTCGCCGACCGCTACGATCACAGCGCCGCCGCGCCGGTGTTCAACCGCAGCGTGACCCTGCGCGACACCTGGACCGGCGGCCAAAGCGCGGGCTGACGGGAGCACCATGCGCCGCACCTGCCGCTACTCGGTAGCGGCCGGCACGCGGCCCATCGCTGCCGCGCCACCGGCGCGGCTTGCGGACTGCAACATGCTTGCATCTGGCCGCAGGCGGCGCGGCGGCGCCCGGACGGCAGCCGGTGTCGCCCTTCCCCGCGACACGCCGCCGCGCTAGCGTAGCGTCCATGTCGCCCGCACCCACCCTGAGCCTGCGCAGCTACGGCCGCGACGGCCGTGCCCACCAGCACGCGCACGTGCAGATCGTGCTGCCGCTGCGCGGCGAACTGGAGATCGAGGTCGGCGGACGCGGCAGCCGCCTGGATGCGTTCCGTGCCGCCGTCATCGCACCGCACACGCGGCACGCGCAATCGGCGCACGGCGACAACCGTTTCCTGGTGCTGGACTGCGCCACGGCGGCGTTCGACGACGCCGCGCTGGAGCGCCTGCAACGCGCTCCCTTCCTCGACCTGCCGCCGGATCTGCAGCGCCTGCTGGCCTCGCTCGATCCTGCGCAGGCTGCAGATCGCGACGCCTGCGCCGCGCTGGCGCTGCAACAGCTGCGCATCCGGCACAGCCATTCGTGGACGCGGCTGCAGGCCTTGTGCCGGCGCATCGAGGACGCGCCTGGCCAGCCGTGGCCGGTGCAACGCATGGCGGAGACGGCGCACCTGAGCGTGAGCCGCCTGCATGCGCTGTTCCGCGAGGCGCTGGGGCGCACGCCGCAGGACTGGCTGTCGGCACGGCGGCTGGACTGGGTGCGCCGGCAACTGGCGCATGGCGCGCAACCGATCGCGCAGCTGGCGCTGGACAGCGGCTATGCCGACCAGAGCGCACTGACCCGCGCGCTACGCCGTGCGACCGGGCAAACCCCCGCCGCCTATCGCCGGCGCCATCGCGCCCCGCCCGCGTCGCCGGAACAGTAGCCTGGGACAAGCCGCGGTGGCATGCGCAGGCCATGCTGGCGCGGTACGAACCGGATGGGAACGAGACGGCATGCGTGAGCGTTTGTGGGCGGGAGTGGGCAGCGGCATCGCCGCGGGCGCGTTGTGGGGACTGGTGTTCCTGGCCCCGCAGCTGCTCGCCGGGTTCTCGCCGCTGCAGCTGTCGGTGTCGCGCTACCTGGCCTACGGCGCGGTGGCCTTGCTGGTGCTCGCGCCGCGCTGGCGCGCCGCCACCGGCGCGCTCGGCGCACCGGAATGGTGGGCGCTGCTGCGGCTGAGCCTGCTCGGCAACATCGTCTACTACGTGCTGCTGGGCAGCGCGGTGCAGTGGGCCGGCGGCGCGGCCACTGCGCTGATCATCGGCCTGCTGCCGGCGGTGGTCACGGTGCTCGGTTCGCGCGCGGCCGGGGCGATGCGGCTGCGCCGGCTGGCGGCGCCGTGTGCGCTGTGCGTGCTCGGGGTGGCGCTGGTGGCGGTGCAGACGCTGGGCGACACCCACACCGCGCAGACCAGCGTCGGCACGCGTGCAGCCGGACTGGCCTGCGCGGTGGGTGCGCTGGCGTGCTGGGCGGCGTACTCGGTCAACAATGCGCGCTGGCTTTCGCGCCGCCCCGACATCTCCGGGCGCGACTGGTCGCTGCTCACCGGCGTGGTCACCAGCGCATTGGCACTGGCCCTGGCGATCCCCGCGTTCGCGTTCGACGGCGGACACGCGGCGGCGGACTGGGCGCGGTTCTGGGGCGTGGCGATCGTGCTGGGCGTGTTCGCCTCGGTCATCGGCAACGCCTGCTGGAATCGCGCCAGCCGGCTGCTGCCGCTGACCCTGGTCGGGCAGATGATCGTGTTCGAAACCGTGTTCGCGCTGCTCTACGGTTTCCTGTGGGAAGCGCGCTGGCCTACGCCGCTGGAAGCCTTGGCGATCGCCTGCCTGCTGGTCGGCGTGCTGTGGTGCGCCTGGCTGCACGCGCCGCCGCAGGTGCGCAAGGCCGATGCAACATTGGGTTAAGGCGCGCTGCCTAGACTGCGGAGCTCGCTTCCCAGCATCAGGAGGTTCCGCATGCCCGCCGCCTTCCGCGCTTCCTGCAGCGGCCTCGCCCTGATCGTCCTGCTCACCGGCTGCGACATGGCGCCGTCTTCGGCCCCCTCGCACCCCGCCGCTGCCGCGCCTGCGCCGGCAGCGACGCCCGGCAAGTGCGACGCAATGCCCGACCATGCCTACGACCTGCCCGCCGCGCGCTTCGACGAAACCGCGCAACAGCTGGCCCACGCCACCGGCTGCGGCATCGTCTACGACGATCCGTCGCTGT
Organism: Xanthomonas sp. CFBP 8443; assembly: GCF_025666195.1. Classification (NCBI taxonomy): domain Bacteria; kingdom Pseudomonadati; phylum Pseudomonadota; class Gammaproteobacteria; order Lysobacterales; family Lysobacteraceae; genus Xanthomonas; species Xanthomonas sp. CFBP 8443. Next base: position 1,208,764 of record NZ_CP102592.1, on the reverse strand, counting down.
CGCCGCTGCAGGTCAATGCGGTGAAGGGCCGGGTCAGCATCCGCCGGGCGATCCACCAGGCGATCGACGGCACCGCGCTCCAGATCACCCAGGAAAGCGCCGATACGATCGCGGTCGCTCGCCGCTGAGTTGCCGGCGCCGCGGCCATGCGCGCTACCATGGCCGCGGTCTCTCGCCAGGAAGGTCGCCATGTCCAGTCGTCTCGCGCTGTTGCTGTGCTGCCTGTGCCTGTTCGCCGGCACCCTCGTGTTCAGCGGATGCGCCCGCAGCGAAGGCGCCAAGGCCGCCGCGCCCGGTCTGCCGGTGAAGGTCGACACTAGCTGCCGCAGCGACGCCGACTGCACGGTCAAGAACGTCGGCAACTGCTGCGGCGCGATGCCGGCCTGCGTCAACCGCGACAGCCCGACCGATCCGCAGGGCGTGATGGCGCAATGCCAGGCCAGCGGCCGCATGAGCGTGTGCGGCTCGCGCGCGATCGTCGGCTGCCAGTGCGTGGCCGGGCAATGCAGCGCCCAGGGCGCGCAAGCCGATACACTGCGCGCCCCCCAGCCTGCCGAACCCGTCCGCTGATGCTCTACGCGCAAGTCCACCTCACCCTGCCCGCCTGGATCCACGACGCGGTCGACCCGCAGGCCGTCTATCCCGGCGATGCCGACAAGGTGGCGCTGGCGGTGGAACTGTCGCGATTGAACGTGGAAGCCGGCAGCGGCGGCCCGTTCGGCGCCGCCGTGTTCGGCCCGGACCATCGCATCATCTCGGTCGGGGTGAACCGGGTGGTGCCGCAGAACACCTCGCTGGCGCATGCCGAGAACATGGCCTACATGCTCGCCCAGCAGCGCCTGCAGACCCCGCGCCTGAATGCGGCGCTGGCGCCGGTGACCCTGGCGACCTCGGCGCAGCCGTGCTGCCAGTGCTATGGCGCGACCATCTGGGCCGGCATCGACCGGCTGCTGATCGGCGCCAGCGCCGAAGACGTGATGGCGTTGACCCCGTTCGACGAAGGCCCGCTGCCGGCGGACTGGATCGGCGAACTCGAACGCCGCGGCATCGACGTGGTGCGCGGCCTGCATCGTGATGCCGCCTGCGCCGTGCTGCGCCGCTACGGCGAACTCGACAGCCCCCGCTACTGACGCCGCCCGGCGAAGGCTTCATCCATGTCCTCCCTGAACGGCCTGCTGTGCTACTGCCGGCAAGGCTTCGAGCCCGAACTGGCGGCCGAACTCAACGACCGCGCCGTGCGCGCCGGCCTGCCGGCCTATGCGCGCACCGAACGCAACAGCGGCTACGCGCTGCTGGTCTGCGAGACGGCCCTGCCGCCGCGCGCGCTGCCGTGGCGCGGGCTGATCTTCGCGCGGCAGAAACTGCGCCTGCTGGCCGAGCTGCGCGAGCTGGATCCCAGCGACCGGATCGCGCCGATGCTGCAGGCGCTGGCCGGACAGGGCCGCTTCGGCGACCTGTGGGTCGAGCATCCGGATTCGGACGAAGGCAAGCAGCTGTCGGGCCTGGCGCGCAGCTTCGGCAACGCGCTGCGCCCGGCGCTGCGCAAGGCCGGCCTGCTCAGCGACAAGCCGCAGCCGAAACTGCCGCGCCTGCACGTGTGCTTCCTCGCCGGCACCCACGCCTTGCTGGCCATCGCCGACAGCGACGACAGCGCACCATGGCCGCTGGGCATCCCGCGCCTGAAACTGCTGTCGGAGGCGCCGTCGCGCTCGGCGCTGAAGCTGGAAGAAGCGCTGCTGGCGCTGCTGGCGCCGGAAGAGCGCGAGGCGCTGCTCAAGCCCGGCATGCGCGCGGCCGACCTGGGCGCCGCACCCGGCGGCTGGACCTGGGTGCTGACCCGCCAGCACCTGCACGTGACCAGCGTCGACAACGGCCCGCTGCGCCAGCACGTGCTCGACAGCGGCCTGGTCGATCACTTGCGCGCCGACGGTTTCCACTGGAAGCCGCCGCAGGCGCTGGACTGGATGGTCTGCGACATGGTCGAGCAGCCGCGCCGCGTCGCCGAGCGCATGGGCACCTGGTTCCGCGAAGGCTGGTGCCGGCACGCGATCTTCAACCTCAAGCTGCCGATGAAGAAGCGCTGGGACGAGACCCAGCTGTGCCTGGACCTGTTCGCCGAGCGCGCCGATCGGCCGCTGCAGATCCGCGCCAAGCAGCTGTACCACGACCGCGAAGAGATCACCGTGCTGGCGATGTCGCTCTGAGGCGCTGCGCAGGTCGCGCGATAGCTTCGCTACAAGGCGTCCACCGAGGCTTCTATGAACATCCCGGCTCGGATGCTTCCAGCTGGCGCGGTGGTTGTGGGAGCGACTTCAGTCGCGACGGGCTTCACCGGTAGAGCCCGTCGCGACTGAAGTCACTCCCACAAAAATCCTCCGTGCATGCCGCAAGCGACGCGGCGGCCCGGCTGCGAGCCCGCCGTCGCCCCAGCTACAGCACGATCCGCTTGCCGCCCTCGCGCGCCGAGCGGTGGATCGCATCGATCACCCGCATGTCGCGCAGGCCTTCCTCGCCCGGCGCGCGCATCGGCGTGCCGTCGAGGATCGCCAGCGCGTCCTCGTCCATCTGCAGCGCCTGCTGGTGGCGCACCTTGGCGTCGAACACGCGGCCGTCGCTGGCGCTGCCGCGGATGCCGTCGTAGCTCTGGAACGGCGCCAGTTCGTACCAGCCGCGCTCGCACTCGGCGCGCAGCCGGTTCATGGTGCGGCCGAAGCTGGTGGCGCAGTCGGCGAGCACCTCGTGCGGGAATTCCAGCTTGAACTGCATGTGCTCGTCGACCTCGTCGAACAGCGCCGGGCGCTCGGTGCTGCGCGTGGCGCTGACCGCCAGCGGCTCGGCGCCGACCGTGTAGCGCGCCGCGTTGAGCGAGTACACGCCCATGTCGTACATCGCCCCGCCGCCGAATTGCGCGCGCAGCCGCCAAGGCCGCTGCGCCGGATCGGTGTCGTGGTAGCCGTCGTAGCCGGCCTCGGCGCGCACGGTGCGCATCGCGCCGAACGGGCGCTCGCCGGCCAGCGCGATGATTCGCCGCGTGTTCGGCTCGTGCTGCATGCGGTAGCCGATGCTCAGCCGCACCTTGTTGCGGGCGCAGGCCGCGATCATCGACTGCGCCTCGTCGGCATGCATCGCCATCGGCTTCTCGCACCACACGTGCTTGCCGGCGGCGGCCGCGCGCAGGGTCAGCGGCGCGTGCAGATGGGTCGGCGTGACCACGTAGACCACGTCGATGTCCGGGTTGTCGGCGATGCGCTCCAGATCGTCGTAGCTGTAGACGTTGCGATCGGGAATGCGATGGCGCGCCTGCCACTGCGGAATCTTGTGCGGCGAGCCGGTGACGATGCCGGCCAGCCGGCAGTGCTGGGTCAATGCCAGGCCGGGCGCCAGGCGGTTGCTGGCGTAGTCGCCCAGGCCGACCAGCGCCACCCCCAGCGGCTTGTTGCGCTTGCCGCGCGTGGCCGCCCACAGCGGCGATCCCAACAGCCCTGCGCCCGCCCCGGACAACCCGGCGAGCAGGAGACGGCGACGACTCGGCGACGACAGCGACATGCGGATCTCCCTGATGGCGGATACGAAGTGCCGAAACCTTAACGCATCCACCGCGCGGCGATGTGAGCGCTATCTCGTTGCCGCCGGCGCGTCTGGCACCCCGGCCTACCTGCTTCGCACCGGAGCGCGCCACCCCACCCAAACCGGTCGTCTTCTCCACCACCGGCACCGCGTCGCTGCCGGCTCGCACTGGCCGCCGGAGACGCCGGACACGGCAACCCGAAGGCCCTAGAATGCCGATGGGATGCGCATCGCATCGCCGTCTCAGTCCGCGCAATCGCCGTCGGGCATCCTGCCTGCACTGACTGGAGGGCCGCACACATGCAGCCGATCGAACTGAAAGACCCGGCCGGCTTTGCCGACGAATTCCTGCGCCTGACCCTGCTGCAAGGCTTCCAGTCGCTGACCAAGCGCGACCTGGAGTTGCTGATCTTCGTATTGCTGGAACGCGACGGCGCGATCTCGCGCAGCGATTCCAACAACGCGGTGGCGCTGCGCCTGCGGGTGACCCCGGCCAAGGTGAAGGGGCTGCGCCGCGACGGCTACGCGCGCTGGCGCGCGCTGGTGCCCGAGGACGGCGACGCGGCGCTGGAGCGCATCGTGGCCACCGTGCTCACCGAGGACAACCTGCGCGCGGGGGCCAAGCACGTCAGCGAACGCAGCAAGAAGGAAGGCTTCCTGGCGATCCGCATCGAGCATCCGGACGACCAGCAGCGCTTCGAGCAGGCGATCGTCGACGTCGGCGCGATGCCGGTGTACGAACGCAACCGCGACGTGGTCGCGGTGCGCTTCGACACCTTGCTGAAGATCGCCGAGCGCTGGGGCTACCTGCAGCCGGAGCCGGAGAAGGTGGTGCGCGAGCTGGAGAAGCTCACCCCGACCGCCGAGGAAGTGGCCGACCTGTTGAAGAAGGACGTGGGCAAGCTACGCTGGGAGGATGTGCGCCGCGCGCTCAACAGCCTCGGCGCCAAGGCCATCGCCAGCACCGCCGAGGGCGGGCTGAAGGGATTGCTGAAACTGGCGTTCCCGTTCATCCCCGGCTGAACCTGCCGCACCGTCCATCATTCGAACCATCGGAGTCCGTTGTGTCCATGCATTGCCGTTCGTCCTTCCTCGCCGCCGGCCTGCTCGCCGCCGCCATCGGCCCGGCCGCCGCGCAGAACCTGAAAACCACTTCCAGCGTCGTCACCGAACCGTTGCGCGACGTGCCGGCGGCCGTGCTGTCGCAACCGCTGAGCAGCGGCGAGGTGACCCACCAGGTGCGGTTGGACGTCGCGCAGGGCGAAGCGCCGGTCACCGTGCGCACGATCCAGCCCGACCGCGTCGTCGGCAACTACCGCATCGACTTCGACGCGCTGGACAGCGACCACGACGGCTACCTCAGCCGCGCCGAGGCGCAAGCCAATCCGGCGCTGGCCGACGAATTCGATGCGCTGGACCCGCAACGCCGCGGACGCCTGAGCCGCGAGCAGCTGGCCGGTTGGCTCAAGTAAGTAAGCGCGGCGTGCCTGCGGTGAGACTTCGCAAGCCGGAGCATCCGCGCGCAGTGCCGAAGCATCTGCGGCACTGAAGGCAACTGGCACCACGGTCGGGGATCGAAGCCCTGCCGCACACCACCGTGCGCCCTGTAGGAGCGGCTTCAGCCGCGACCAAGGAAGCCGCGGACCGCCACGGACGGCGATCAGGGCTAGGTCTCTCTGCAATACCTCAACACCCGGCCGCAAGCCCCTGTGGGAGCGACTTCAGTCGCGACGAGCGAAGCCGACAGCCTCGACCCACCCGGGCACCCGGCGCTATCGCTACGCCCCCGACGCGCGCTTCCAGAACCCATGCATCAGCACCGGCAGCTTGCCGGCCAGGCCCAGCAGCGGGCCGCGCAACAAGGTCAGGTGCATCTCGTCGTTGGAGAACAGCCGGTTGATCGCGTCGAACCCGTAGGCCGCCACCGTGTTGTCGCTACGGCGGCCGCGCGCCCAGCGCGCCAACCGGTGCGGCGCCGACCAGTCGACCCGCCGCACCTGCGCCTGGCGCACCTGCGCGGCCAGCGCGGCGACGTCGCGCAGGCCGAGGTTGACGCCCTGCCCGGCCAGCGGATGCACCACGTGCGCGGCATCGCCCAGCACCAGCAGGCGGCCGCGGTGGTAGTCCTCCACCAGTTGCCGGCGCAGCGGGAAGCCGACCCGCGGCGACAGCGCGCGCACCGCGCCCAGCCGCGCGCCGAAGGCCTGGGTCAGTTCGGCGCCGAACGCGGCATCGTCCAGCGCCAGCACCCGCACCGCCTCGGCCTCCGGCAGCGTCCACACGATGGAACTGCGGCCGTCGGCGAACGGCAGGAACGCCAGCGGCCCGCCGGGCAGGAAGCGCTGCCAGGCGGTGTCCTGGTGCGGCAGCTCGGTGTGCACGAAGGCGACCACGCCGCGCTGGCCGTAGTCGTGCGCCGGCGCGTCCAGCCCGGCCAGGCCGCGCAGCGTGGAATCGGCGCCATCGGCGGCGATCGCCAGGCGCGCGTCGAGCCGGCTGCCGTCGTCCAGGCGCAGGCGCACGCGCTCGTCCGACGTCTCCACCGCCTCCACCCGCGCCGGGCAGTGCAGCTGCACCCCGGCCGCCGGCAGCGCCGCCCACAGCTGCTCGACCAGCAAGGCGTGCTCGACGATCCAGCCCAATTGGTCGCGGCCCAGCGCATCGGCGTCGAACGCCAGTTCGCCACCGCCGCCGGCATCCCACACCCGCATGCGCCGGTACGCGCTGGCGCGCCGCGCCAGCACCTGCGGCCACACCCCGAGCGCCTGCAGCAGCGCGGCGTTGTCCGGGGCGAAGGCGTAGACCCGCAGGTCCGGTTCGGACGGCGACCAGCGCGGCGGCTCGCGGCCTTCCACCAGCGCCACCGCCAGGCCCTCGGCGGCCAGCGCCAGCGCGCAGGCGGCGCCGACCACGCCGCCGCCGACCACCACCACGTCCAGCACCCCGCGCCGGCTCATGGCGTCGTCTCCCGGCACAGCTGCGGCACGTCGCCGCGGAAGCCCATCGCGCCGCCGACTAGGAACGACTGCAGCGGCGCGGCCTGCGCGGCCGCCAGCAGGCCCAGGCTGCGCAGCGGGCGCAGCAGCGGCGCGGGGTTGGCGGTCAGCCGCGCCAGTCCGCCGGAGAAGGTCACGGTGCGCTGCCGGTCCTGCTCGCGGCGCTGCGCGTACTGCTGCAGCAAGGCCGGCGCGCCCGGGTCGGCGCGGTCGCGCTCGATCAGTTCGGCCAGGGTCAGCGCGTCGCGCAGGCCCAGGTTGAAGCCTTGCGCGCCGAGCGGGTGCAGGGTCTGCGCGGCGTTGCCGAGCAGCACCGCGCGCGCATCGGTCAGCCGCTCGGCCAGCCCCTGCACGATCGGATAGGCGCTGCGCTCGCCGCTGCCCAGCAGACGGCCGACGCGCCAGCCCAGCGCGTCCTGCAGGCGCTGCAGCCAGGCGGCCTCGTCGAGCGCGGCCACCGCTTCGGCGTCCTCGGCGGCGACCGCATGGACCGCGCCGTAGTGGCGGTCGCCGCGCGGCAGCAGCGCGGTCGGGCCGTCGTCGCGGAAGCGCTCGTAGGCGGTGCCGTCGGGCTGGCGGCTGCCGCGCACCCGCGCCACGAACAGGGTCTGGCGGAAATCGTGGCGCGCGGTGTCGATGCCGAGCGCGCCGCGCACCGCGCTGGCGCTGCCGTCGGCGCCGACCAGCAGGCGCGCCTGCAGCACCTGTTCGGCGCCGTCCTGGACGATGCGCACGCCGCGCAGCGACGCATCCTCGCCGGCCTCCAGCGCCAGGAACCGCGCCGGCCGGTAGCGGCTGACATGGGATGCGTCGGCCAGCCGCGCCTCCAGCGCTTCGCCGAAGTCGCGCGCCACCACCACCTGCCCGAACGCCTCGCGCCCGTAGTCGGTCGCGTCCAGCCGCACCCGGCCGAAATCGCCTTCGCGGCTGACGTGGATGCGCCGGATCGGCCCGGTCGGCGTGCGCAGCCGCTGCATCACCCCGAGCGCGCTCAACGCGTTGACCGTGGCCGCGGCGAAACTCAGGTTGCGCTGGTCGAACACCGGCGGCAGCGCGCCCGGCGGCGCGGCCTCGACCAGGCCCACGTCCACGCCCAGCCGGTCCAGCGCGATGGCCAGGCTGGCGCCGACCAGGCCGCCGCCGACGATCACTACGTCATGTCGTTTGCTCATCCGGCCATGATACGACCGGCGCCAGAATCGGCGGTGATCGGAGCGCGCTTGGGCCGCGGCGCACGCCCCGACTCCGCACCGACCGCAGCGCCGGGACCGGCGCCGCGGCCGGACCGCGCCCAGGCGCGCCGCTTCCAGTAGAATCGGCGTCCTCCGTACCGGTGCCCGCCTGCCATGACGCCTTCCACCCACCGCCTCCCCGTCCTGCTCCTGCTGGTGTCGCTGCTGGCCGCGACCCGCATCAACCATTTCGGCGCGGTTCCGGACGCATCCTGGGCGGTGTTCTTCATCGGCGGCTTCTACCTGCGCGGCTGGACCCGCTGGGCGTTCCCGCTGCTGATGGCGCTGGCGGTGCTGATCGACTACCTGGTGATCCGCAGCCAGGGCCTGAGCTTCTGGCAGCACTACTGCGTGTCGCCGGCCTACTGGTGCCTGATCCCGGCCTACCTGGCGATGTGGACCGGCGGCAGCCTGGCGGCACTGGGCTACCGCGGCGCCGACTGGCGCGCACTGCGCACGACCGCGGCCAATTTCATCGTCGCGGTGGCGCTGTGCCACCTGATCGCGCAGGGCAGCTTCTACTGGATCAGCCGCAGCGTGGCGAACCCGACCGTGGCCGGCTGGTGGCAGAACTACGGCGACTGGCTGCTGCCGTACATGGGCAGCGCGGCGCTGTACGTCGGGCTGGCGGCGGCGATCCAGGTCGGCGCCGAGCAGCTGGCGCGGCTGGGCGGGCGCGGCCAGTCCGTCAATCCCTGAGCCGGGCAGGCAGGCAGCGGCGATGGGCAACCGCCTTTCCAAGATCTACACCCGCACCGGCGACGACGGCAGCACCGGCCTGGGCGACGGCAACCGGGTCGGCAAGGATTCGGCGCGGGTAGCTGCCTACGGCACCGTCGACGAGGCCAACTCGGCGATCGGCGTGGTCCTGGCCTGTGCGCTGGCCGAGGACGTGCGCTCCCTGCTGACCGCGATCCAGCACCAGCTGTTCGATCTCGGCGGCGAGCTGTGCATTCCCGGCCACGCCGCGATCCACGATGCCGACATCGACGCGCTCGAGCGGCACCTGGACCGCTACAACGACACCCTGCCCGCACTGAAGGACTTCATCCTGCCGGCCGGCGGCGAAGCCGCGGCGCGCTGCCACCTGGCGCGCACCATCGTGCGCCGCGCCGAGCGCGAGACGGTGGCGCTGTCGCGTCAGGACGCGGTGCGGCCGGAGGCGGTGCGCTACCTCAACCGCCTGTCCGACCTGCTGTTCGTGCTGGCGCGGGTGCTGGCCCGGGCCGACGGCCAGGGCGAAGTGCTGTGGCGCCACGACCGCCGCCAGGCCTGAACGGCAACGCCGGCGCGCGCAGCGGGGGGCAAGCATGCTGATCTACACCCATCCCGCCTGCCTGGGCCATGTGCCGGGCCCGGAGCATCCGGAACGGCCGGAGCGCCTGCAGTCCATCACCGAGGCGCTGCGCGAGGCCTTTCCCGACCTGGAATGGCGCGAGGCGCCGCTGGCCAAGCTCGGCGACCTGGCGCGGGTCCACGAACGCGAACTGATCGACACGGTGCTCGCCGACATCGACGGCAGGCGCATGCTCGACGTGGACACGGTGATCTCGCCCGGCTCGCGCGCCGCGGCCCTGCGCGCCGCCGGCGCCGGGCTGGCCGCGGTGGACGCAGTGATGCGCGGCGAGACCGACACCGCGTTCTGCGCCGTGCGTCCGCCCGGCCACCACGCCACCGCCGCCACCGCGATGGGCTTCTGCCTGTTCAACAACGTCGCCGTGGCCGCCGCCCATGCCCGCGACACGCACGGACTGGAACGCATCGCCATCGTCGATTTCGATGTGCATCACGGCAACGGCACCCAGGCGATCTTCGAGCGCGACCCGCACGTGCAGTACCTCAGCACCCACCAGTCCGGGCTGTTCCCCAACTCGGGCGGGGTCCACGACCGCGGCGTCGGCAACCTGCACAACGCGCTGCTGCCGCCGGGCAGCGGCGGCTTCCGCTTCCGCAACACCTGGGCCGACCAGATGCTGCCGCTGCTGGACGCGTTCAAGCCGCAGCTGCTGCTGATCTCGGCCGGCTTCGATGCGCACATGCGCGACCCGCTGGCCGACCTGATGCTGGAAACCGAGGACTTCGGCTGGCTCACCGCCGAGCTGCGCGCGGTGGCCGAACGGCATGCGCGCGGCCGCGTGGTGTCGCTGCTGGAAGGCGGCTACGACCTGCAGGCGCTGCGCGAATGCAGCGTCGCCCACGTCGACGCGCTGCGCTGACCGCCTCCGGGCGGATGAACCCCGTCCCCCGCCCCGGGGACGCCTTCATTGCCCCCATGCATGGGATGGGGCAAGCTAGCGGTCGTTTTAGCCCGATACCTGACGCGCGTGCGCCGAGCCCTCCGCCTGCTACCCCTTCCGTTCAGTATCGCCCTCTGCCTGCCGGCGATGGCGGCCGAGAAGCCACCCAATTGGGGCCTGTGTCCGACCCCGGACGTGCTGCCCAAGTTCGATGACGCGCCCAAGGTCGACCCGAAACTGGCGGCGCTCCGCAACCAGCAGCCGACCAATATCGAAGGCGACCAGCTCTCGGGCACCACCACCGTGCCGAACTACACCGGCAACGTCGCGCTCAAGCGCGGCGACCAGTTCATGGGCACCGACAGCCTGCGCGTGGATACCGAGACCGGCAACTACATCGCCGAAGGCCACGTGCGCTATCAGGATTCGTCGATCCGCATGGTCGCCGACCGCGCCGAAGGCAACCAGGACACCGATACCCACAAGATCAGCAACATCCGCTACCAACTGATCGAACGCCGCGGCAACGGCAAGGCCGACTCGGTCGACCTGCAGGGCGCGCTCGGGCAGATGCACCGCTCCACCTACACCACCTGCGATCCCTCGCAGCAGGTGTGGGAACTGCATGCGCCGGAAATCGACGTCGACAACGACGAAGGCTTCGGCACCGCGCGCAACGCGATCCTGAAGATCTACAACGTGCCGGTGCTGTACGCGCCGTGGTTCAAGTTCCCGATCGACGATCGCCGCAGCAGCGGCTTCCTGTTCCCGGCCGTCGGCTTCTCCGGGCGCAACGGCTTCGACTACATGCAGCCGTACTACCTGAACCTGGCGCCGAACTACGACGCCACCCTGTATCCGCGCTACATGAGCGACCGCGGCTTCATGCTCGGCAGCGAGTTCCGCTATCTGTACGAAGGCGGCAAGGGCGAGCTCGAGGCCGCCTACCTGCCGTCGGACAAGCTGCGCGACAAGGACCGCGGCAAGTTCGAATACCAGGGCTACCACAACATCGATTCGCACTGGCAGGCGCGCGCGTCCGTCGCCTGGGTCAGCGACGAGCGCTACACCGAAGACTTCTCCAACCGCCTGCTCGGCAACGCGATCTCCAACCTGCAGAGCACGGTCGGCGTCTACGGCACCGGCGAGACCTGGACCGCCGGGCTGATGGCCGATCGCTGGCAGCTGACCGACTACACCCTGACCGAGGCCGCGCTGCCGTACAACCGCCAGCCGCGTGCCTTCTTCAACTGGGACCAGTCGTTCGGCAACTGGTTCGAGGCCGGCGTCTATTCCGAAGCGGTGCGCTTTGTGCACGACGACATCCATACCAAGGACGCGGAGTACGAACGGACCGGTGTGACCACCGAAATGCCCGGCGGCACCCGCCTGGACCTCAAGCCCTACATCTCGATGCCGCTGGCCGGCGCAGCGTGGTTCCTGAAACCGACCGTGGCCTGGCGCTACACCGCCTACCAGTTGGACAAGGACCTGGCGGCGACGCTGGGCGGCGACACTTCGCCCACGCGCAGCCTGCCGATCACCACCGTCGACGCCGGTCTGTACTTCGATCGCGACGCCAAGTTCGGCGGCACCAGCTATCTGCAGACCCTGGAGCCGCGGCTGTTCTATCTGTACACGCCGTACCGCAACCAGGACAACCTGCCGATCTTCGACACGCGCGAATTCACCTTCAGCTGGGGCCAGCTGTTCCGCGACTCGCGCTACACCGGCGCCGACCGCCAGAACGACGCCAACCAGCTGACCATGGCGCTGAGCTCGCGCCTGCTGCGCCAGGGCGACGGCAAGGAGAAGCTGTCGGTCAGCTTCGGCCAGATCCTGTACTTCAACGATTCCAGGGTGAGCCTGCCGGGCAGCAACACCACCATCGAGCAGGGCAAGTCGGCGTGGATCGCCGACGCCAACTACATGATCAACGACCGCTGGACGATGGGCGCCACCTACCAGTGGGATCCCAAGTACCGGCGCAAGGACCTGGCCAGCTTCCGCACCCGCTACCTGCTGCCGGGCGACGGCATCATCAACGTGGGCTACCGCTTCCGCCGCGACCTGCTGGAACAGACCGACGTGTCGTTCCTGTACCCGATCAACCCCACCTGGAGCGTGGTCGGCCGCCATTACTATTCGCTGGAAGACAAGAAGCCGCTGGAAATCATCGCCGGCGTGCAGTGGGACAGCTGCTGCCTGGCCGTGCGCGCGCTGGCGCGGCGCTACGTGCGCAATCGCGAAGGCGACCTGGACACCGCACTGCAGGTCGAGTTCGTACTGAAGGGACTCTCCTCGCTTGGCCAGGACACGGACCGCGTTCTGCGCCGTGCTATTCTCGGCTACAACCGCGACGACCTGTACTTGGTCCCGCCCAGCAACACCACGACCGATCCGGACGATTACGATCCGAACCTGATTCCATGACCAATACCCTCTCTGCTTTCCTCGCCACCTTGCTGGCGATCGCCGGCGTGTCCGCTCCGGCTGCCGCGCAACAAACCCAACCGCTGGACCGCATCGCTGCGGTCGTCGACGAGGATGTCGTACTGCAGAGCGAACTGGATCGTGCCGTTCGCAACGTGAAGGCGCAGTATTCCGGCCGCGAAGCGCAACTGCCGCCGGACAACGTGCTGCAACGCCAGGTGCTCGAGCGCCTGGTGCTGGTCAAGCTGCAGGTCGCCCGCGCCAACAGCACCGGCATCCGCGTCGGCGACGACGAACTGAACCGCGCCATCGGCAGCATCGCCCAGCAGAACGGCACCGACGTGGACGGGCTGCGCAAGAAGCTCGCCGCCGACGGCATGGCGTTCGACGACTTCCGCAACTCGGTCCGCGACGAGATCACCGTGCAGCGCCTGCGCCAGAGCTTCGCGCAGAGCCGCATCAACGTCAGCGAGAGCGAAGTGGACGCGGCGCTGGCGCAGCAGGCCACCACCGGCGCCCAGTACCACCTGGCGCACATCCTGGTCGGCCTGCCGGAAGGCGCCACCGCCGAGCAGATCAAGACCGGCCAGAGCAAGATCGACGGGGTCAAGAGCCTGATCGACAAGGGCGAGATCGACTTCAGCGCAGCCGCGGTGCGCTATTCCGACAGCCCCAACGCACTGGAAGGCGGCGACCTCGGCTGGCGCAGCCTGGACGAGATCCCCAATGCCTTCGCGCAGCTGATCCGCGACCTCAAGCCGGGCCAGGTCGCCGGCCCGTTGCGCGGTCCCAGCGGCTTCCAGCTGCTGAAGCTGGTCGAGATCCGCGATGCCTCGGCCAACCCGGAAAAGAAGACGGTCACCGAGTACCATGCCCGGCACATCCTGATCCGGATCAACGAAGCGCAGCCGGAAGCGGCCGCCAAGGCCAAGATCGACACCCTGCGTGCGCGTATCGCCGGCGGCGCCGACTTCCAGGCCGTGGCCAAGGAGTCCTCCGACGACGCCAACAGCCGCGGCCAGGGCGGCGATCTGGGCTGGTTCCCGGCCGACGCGTTCGGCCCGGACTTCGGTCGCCAGATCGAAGGCCTGAGCGACGACCAGATCTCGCCGCCGTTCCGCACCGAGGCCGGCTGGCACATCGTGCAGCGCGTCGCCACGCGCCAGACCGACGTCACCAGCGACACCCAGCGCGCCCAGGTCCGCGAGACCATCGGCCGCCGCAAGCTGGAAGAAGAGTACAACCGCTTCCTGCAGGAAATGCGCGGCGAAGCCTACGTGAACCTGCGCGTCGGCGGCGCCGAAACCTCCGCCGCGCCTGCTGCCGACGCCACCGCGCCGGCGGCGACCCCGGCACCGGCCGCCACCAAGCCGTAAGCCGTGCTGCCCTCGCTCGCGCTGGTGCCGGGCGAGCCGGCCGGGATCGGCCCGGAACTGTGCGTGCGGCTGGCCCAACAGCCGCGACGCGACTGCCAGCTGCTGGCCTTCGCCGATCCCGACACCTTGCGCGCCGCCGCTGCGGCGCTGTCGCTGCCGCTGCAGCTGCTGCCCGAATCCGCCCCTGCCATCGCCCCCGGCGACCTGCGCCTGCGCGCGGTCGGCAACGCCGTGCCCAGCCGTTTCGGCCAAACCGAGCCGGCCAATGCCGTCGCGGTGATCGGCGCGCTGACCCAGGCCGCCGACGCCTGCCTGCGCGGCGAACTGGCCGGCCTGGTCACCGGCCCGGTGCACAAGGCGGCGATCAACGACGGCGGCATCGCCTACACCGGCACCACCGAGCTGCTCGCCCGCCATGCCGGGCGCGAGGTGGTGATGATGCTCGCCAACGACATCGTGCGCGTGGCCCTGGCCACCACCCATCTGCCGTTGCGCGCGGTCGCCGATGCACTGACGCCCGCGTTGCTGGAGCGCTGCCTGCGCATCGTCCACGCCGCGCTGCGCAGCGAATTCGGCATCGCCGAGCCGGTCATCGCAGTGCTCGGACTGAATCCGCACGCCGGCGAAGACGGCCATCTGGGCCGCGAGGAGATCGAGGTGATGGCACCGGTGCTCGCCGCCTTGCGCGGCGAAGGCATGCGCCTGCTCGGCCCGCTGCCGGCCGACACCGCGTTCCTGCCGCAGAAACTGACCGGCGTCGACACGGTGCTGGCGATGTATCACGACCAGGGCCTGCCGGTGCTCAAGTACAGCGGCTTCGAGCAGGCGGTGAACCTGACCCTGGGCCTGCCCTACCCGCGCGTGGCGGTCGACCACGGCACCGCGCTGGAACTGGCCGGGCGCGGCGTCGCCGATCCGTCCAGCCTGTTCGCCGCGGTCGCGCTGTGCGCGCAACTGGCCGCGCGCAAGCAGCTCCTGTAGGAGCGGCTTCAGCCGCGACCGAGCGTTACCGGTGAAGCCCGGTCGCGGCTAAAGCCGCTTGTGTCTTACGCAGGTCTATCGTTGAGGTGAGAGCGGAGTGCGGCAGGCCGCTAAGTCGCAGTGCCTCACGAGCACGAGTAGGAGTCAGGGCCGCCGCACTCCGTTTCTCCTGCCAGCAAGCCCGAACAGTTGCCTGAGCCGCGAGCTCGAACCTACAAGCATGGGCATCGGCAGGAGATCTCTCGTCCCTGAGTTTACTGCGGAGAACGCCTATGTCTATGCAGCGCTTTGTCGGGATCGATGTCTCCAAGGCCGAGCTGGTCGTTCACGTCTTGCCGGATGGGCTGACCTGGACTCAGGCCAATACGCCCGAGGGGCACGCCGGCCTGGCCGAACGCCTGGCCTTGCTGGGATGCGAGCGGATCGTGCTGGAGGCCAGCGGTGGCTACGAACGGGCGATAGTGCAGGTGCTGACGCAGGCTGGTCTGCCCGCGGTCCGGCTGCCTGCCCAGCGTCCTCGTGCGCTGGCGCACGCGTTGGGACTCAAGGCCAAGACCGATGCTCTGGATGCGCGGTTGCTGGCTGTGGCGGCCCAGTGCATCCACGCTCAGCCCACCGCGGTGCTCCCTGCGCCGCTGCAGGCGCTGCGCGAACTGCTCCACCTGCGCAGCACCCTGGTCGCCCAGCGCGATGCGCAGCGCCGCTGCATGGAGCACGTGACCTGCAAGGCGGTGCGCGACCAATGGCTCGAGGTGATCGCGCTGCTGCAGCAGCGCATCTGTAACGTGTCCCGGCAGATCGCACAGGCGGGGGCTGCCTGCTCCAGCCTGCCCAAATTGCCTGGGCTTGGCCCGATCCTGCGCGCCACCCTGGCAGCCCGGCTCCCCGAGCTGGGCACCGTGCATCCGCGCAAGATCATCGCCTTGGTCGGGCTGGCGCCGTTCAATCGCGATAGCGGCCGCTGGCGCGGCCAACGCCGCATCCAGGGCGGACGCGCCGACGTGCGACGAGTGCTGTACATGGCCACGTGGGCCTCCATCCGCACCGGCTCCCCGCTGTCACACACCTACGCCCGCCTGACCGCCGCAGGCAAACCCGCCAAGGTCGCCATTGTCGCGTGCATGCACAAGTACCTGCGATGGCTCAATGCCATTGCCCGAGACCAGGCGCCTTACGCTCCTCCGGAGATCGCTTCTGCATGACAGTTGACTCCTACAGGGACTGCGCCGCGCGCCATCCTGGCCTCATCCCGATAAGATGCCCGCATGACTTCCTATTCCGGCTTCAGCGCCCCGGCCAAGAAATCGCTTGGCCAGCATTTCCTCAGCGACCGCGACTACATCGACAGCATCGTCCGCGCGGTAAACCCCAAGCCGGACGACCTGCTGGTCGAGATCGGTCCCGGCCAGGGCGCGATCACCTTCCCGCTGCTGCGCCGCCACGGCCGCCTGACCGTGATCGAGTTCGACCGCGACCTGATCGCGCCGCTGACCGCGGCGGCGGAAGGAGTCGGCGAACTGACCATCCTCAACCGCGACGTGCTGTCGGTGGACTTCACCGAACTGGCTGGCAGCGCCGGGCAGATCCGCCTGGTCGGCAACCTGCCCTACAACATCTCCTCGCCGATCCTGTTCCATGCGCTGGACCACGCCGCGGCGATCGCCGACATGCACTTCATGCTGCAGAAGGAAGTGGTCGACCGCATGGCGGCCGCGCCAGGCAGCAAGGTCTACGGCCGGCTCAGCGTGATGCTGCAGGCGTACTGCGAGGTGACCTCGCTGTTCGTGGTGCCACCGGGCGCGTTCCGGCCGCCGCCGAAGGTGGATTCGGCGGTGGTGCGGCTGGTGCCGCACGCGCCGCAGGACATCGGCATCGGCGATCGGCGGCGTTTCGCCGACGTGGTCCGCGCGGCTTTCGGGCAGCGCCGCAAGACCTTGCGCAACGCGCTCGGCGGGGTCTGCGATGCCGCCCAGTTCGAGGCCGCCGGGGTGCGCCCGGACGCGCGCGCCGAGCAGTTGGAAGTGGCCGATTTCGTGCGCCTGGCCAACGTGCCGGCAAGCGCCTGAGCGGACGCCGGCGCGGCAGCGGGCCGTCCGATGTGCCGGCTCGGCCGGGTCGCCGCGTGATGCGCCCACAGCATCGCCTGCGCCTGGGCTGAACCTGATCGGCCGGCGGCAACACCGCACCCTCACCGCCATGCACCCGATGCCCTGCGGCCGCAGCTTCCGCGGCCGGGCCCGGCGCCTTCCCTGTCGCGCCGCCTCAGGACAGGGGTCGTGATCGCGGCCGGATCCTGCACGCGCATCGCACCGATGGCGGCGCGCGTGTCCTCCCTGCGCATGCAATGCACGCCACCGCACCTGCGCCACGTCGCCGATGCAGCGACATGCGAAGGTTTCTGGACCATTCCTGCACCGGCTTTGCTTACACTGTGGGCATGAACGATGACGCCCCCTACCGGATCGAGGTCGAAGTGTCGCCCCGATTCCTCGACGACCAATCGGCGCCGGAGGACGGACGCTACGCGTTCGCCTACACCATCCGCATCCACAACCGCGGCCGCGTCGCCGCGCGGCTGATCGCCCGGCATTGGGAAATCACCGACGGCAACGGCCGCGTGGAACGCGTGGACGGCGACGGCGTGGTCGGCGAACAGCCACGGCTGCGCCCCGGCGAGGACTTCCGCTACACCTCCGGGCTGATGCTGGAAACCGAGCACGGCACGATGCGCGGCCACTACGACATGGAAGCCGACGACGGCACCCATTTCGTCGCACCGGTCGCCCCGTTCGTGCTGACCGTGCCGCGGACCCTGCACTGATGGCGTCGGCATGAGCGTGTGGGCCATCGGCGACCTGCAGGGTTGCTACGACATCACCCAGCGGCTGCTGGAGAAGATCCGCTTCGATCCGGCGGTGGACCGGCTGTGGTTCTGCGGCGACCTGGTCAACCGCGGCGGGCAGTCGCTGGAAACCCTGCGCCTGGTGCACTCGCTGCGCGCGCACAGCGAGGTGGTGCTGGGCAACCACGACCTGTCGCTGCTGGCGATCGGCGAGCGCAGCCTGGACGAACAGCGCAAGGTCAACGCGGACCTGCAGCGCATCGTGCTGGCCGAGGACCGCGACGAGTTGCTGACCTGGCTGCGCATGCAGAAGCTGCTGCACGCCGACCGCGAACTGGGCTGGATGATGATCCATGCCGGCCTGGCGCCGAAGTGGACCACCACGCTGGCCGAGAAGCACGCGCGCGAGGTCGAGCAGCAGTTGCACGGCAGCGGCTACCGCAAGCTGTTCCGCAACATGTACGGCGACCGCCCGGCCTGGTCGCCGGGACTGACCGGCTACGACCGCTCGCGCGCGATCATCAACCTGTTCACCCGCGCCCGCTATTGCACCCCGCGCGGGCGCATCGCGATCGAGGAGAAAGGCACGCCCGGCACCCAGGCGCAGGGCCTGTATCCATGGTTCGAAGTGCCGGGCCGCGCCGAGCGCGACCTGAAAATCGTCTGCGGCCACTGGTCGACGCTGGGCCTGACCATCACCCAGGGCGTGCACGCGATCGACACCGGCGCGGTGTGGGGCGGCAAGCTGACTGCGCTGCGCCTGGACAGCGAGGACCTGCAGGTGGTGCAGGTGCCGGGCCGCCCGATCGAAGGACCGTCGCCGGTGCCGCGTGCACGGCCGCCGCGGCGCAGGTCTGGCGGCGGGCGCGGTGCGGGTGGTGGTGCTGGTGGTGGTGCTGCTGCGCCTGCGTCGCCGCCGCCCGATCAGGAATGACTATGGCTGGCGTCGGCGGGCAATGCGCACGACTGCCAGGCAATTCGTCCAGATGCGGCCACTTGTAGGAGCGGCTTCAGCCGCGACCGGGCTTCACCGGTAAAGCCCGGTCGCAGCTGAAGCCGCTCCTACAACACACTGCACCGATTGCAAGAAAACCCCGCTAGCGGAAGCGTCGCTCTGTCGCGATATCGTCGTAGAAGAAACGCCCGATGGCCGCGCGTGCGTCGGCCTGCCAGCATCTGCCAACGCCAATCCGCTACGCCGCGCCACGCCTGCGCCGATAATCCACGAACTCGAACGCCAGCGCATGCTTGGCATCGGCCGCGTGCGCCTGCCGCGCCACGACCTCCCACTGCGCCGGATCGAACGCCGGGAAATGCGCATCGGCGCGCTCGACCAGCGTGTCCACGTGGGTCAGGTACAGCATCTCGGCGTACGGCAAGGCCAACGCGAAGATGTCGCCGCCGCCGATCACCGAAAGTTCTTCCGCCCCGCTCGCCAGGGCCACCTCGATCGCCGCCTGCAGCGAGGCGACCGCCTGCATGCCCTCGAACGGTACCTGCCCCGAGCGCGTCATCACCAGGTTCAAGCGCCCGGGCAGCGCGCGGCCCAGCGACTGCGCGGTCTTGCGCCCCATCAGCACCGGCTTGCCCAGGGTCAGCGCCTTGAAGCGCTTCAGGTCGTCCGGCAAGCGCCACGGCAGGTCGTTGTCGCGGCCGATGGCGTTGGCGCGGTCGAGCGCAGCGACCAGGGTGAGCCGGAGCTCGGGACTTCTGAGCCGGGGCTCGTCCACATCCGTCCCCGCCGATACCGCGGCTTTTTCCGAGTCCCGAGTCCCGAGTCCCGAGTCCCGACGCTTCATACCGCCACCGGCGCCTTGATCGCCGGATGCGGATCGTAGCCCTCGATCGCGATGTCGTCGTAGGTGAAGCCGAACAGGTCGGTGACCGCGGGATTCAGGCGCAGCGTCGGCAACGGCCGCGGCGTGCGCGCCAGCTGTTCGCGCGCCTGCTCGTAGTGGTTCGAATACAGGTGCGCGTCGCCCAGCGTGTGCACGAAATCGCCCACGCCCAGGCCGGTGGCCTGCGCCACCATGTGGGTCAGCAGCGCGTAGCTGGCGATGTTGAACGGCACGCCGAGGAAGATGTCGCCGCTGCGCTGGTACAGCTGGCAGCTGAGCTTGCCGTCGACCACGTAGAACTGGAACAGGCTGTGGCACGGCATCAGCGCCATCTGCGGCAATTCCGCCACGTTCCAGGCGCTGATCACCAGCCGCCGCGAATCGGGGTTGCGCTTGATCTCGTCCACCAGCCATTGCATCTGGTCGATCTCGCGCCCGTCGGCGCCGGTCCAGCGCCGCCACTGCTTGCCGTACACCGGACCGAGCTCGCCCTGCGGGTCGGCCCACTCGTCCCAGATGCTGACCTTGTTGTCCTTGAGGTAGGCGATGTTGGTCTCGCCCTTCAGGAACCATAGCAGCTCGTGCACGATCGAGCGCAGGTGCAGTTTCTTGGTGGTCACCAGCGGGAAGCCGGCGTTGAGGTCGAAGCGCATCTGCCAGCCGAACACGCTGCGCGTGCCGGTGCCGGTGCGGTCGGATTTCTCCGCGCCGTGCTCGAGGACGTGACGCAACAGGTCCAGGTAGGCCTTCATGGCGTCGCGTCCGCCACCACCGGCACCGGCTGCAGCACCGGCGCACGGCGCGAGCGCCACAGCAGGAACAGGCCGAGCAGGATCAGCGGCGTGCTCAGGATCTGGCCCATGGTCAGCCACTGGAACGCCAGGTAGCCGATCGGCGCATCCGGCACACGCACGAACTCCACCGCGAAGCGGAACACGCCGTACAGCAGCGCGAACATGCCGGACACGGCATAGCGCGCGCGCGGCCGCAGCGAGAACGCCCACAGCACCACGAACAGCACCAGGCCCTCCAGCACCGCCTCGTACAGCTGCGACGGATGCCGCGCGAACCTGTCCAGCGCACCGCTGGCGTACTGCGCCTGGATCTGCGCCAACGGCACGTCCTGCAGCTCCGGCGTGTGCGGAAAGATCACGCCCCAGCCGGCGCCGGTGAACTTGCCCCACAGCTCGCCGCCGACGAAATTGCCGACGCGGCCGAAGCCCAGGCCCAGCGGCACCAGCGGCGCGACGAAATCCATCGTGTCGAAGAAGTGCAGGCGCGACTTGCGCGACCACCAGGCCGCGGCCACCAGCACGCCGATCAGGCCGCCATGGAAGCTCATGCCGCCGTCCCAGACCTTGAAGATCAGCAGCGGGTTGGCCAGGAAATCGCCCAGCGCGTAGAACAGCATGTAGCCGATGCGGCCGCCGAGCACCACGCCGAGCATCGCGTAGAACAGCAGGTCGGAGAACCCGTCCATGTCCACGCCGGGCAGGCGGCCGGCGCGGATGCGGCGGCGGCCCAGCCACCAGGCCGACGCAAAGGCGGCCAGGTACATCAGCCCATACCAATGCACCTTCACCGGGCCGAGCGAGAAGGCGATGGGGTCGATCTGGTGGAGATAGGTCATGCGGAGGGCGTCGGCCGGAGGGCGAAGGTCGCCTATTCTGCCACCGGCGCCGGCTACTACCGTGGTCTTGGTCGACTTGGACTGCACTAGGCTTCATCTGCCGGCAGGCGCACGCGTCTGCCACCGGCGCCGGTCACTACCGTGGTCTGGGTCGACTTGTACTGCGCTAGGCTTCATCTGCCGGCAGGCGCAAGCGTCTGCCATCGGCGCCGGCTACTACCGTGGTCTTGGTCGACTTGGACTGCACTAGGCTTCATCTGCCGGCAGGCGCACGCGTCTGCCACCGGCGCCGGCTACTACCGTGGTCTGGGTCGACTTGGACTGCGCCAGGCTTCATCTGCCCGCAGGCGCGAGCGTCTGCCATCGGCACCCACTACTGGCGCGGTCGCGATCGACACGGACGGCGCCACGCTTCATCTGCAGACAGGCGCACCCTGCACCGCGGCACATCGTGCCCGCCGGCGCTCAATCCAGCCGCTGCGGACGGTTCGGCAGTTCGTCGTGCCCGGCCTGGCCGGGCTGCGCCGGAAAATGCGCGGCCAGCAGCGCCGACACCGCCGCCACCCCGGCGATCACCGCCTGCTCGGGCTGGCCGGCGCGCATGTCGCGTTCGATCAGTGCGCAGACCTCGCGCCACTGCGCCTCGTCCACGCGCGCATGCAGGCCGCGGTCGGCCACGATCTCGATGCGGTGGTCGGCCAGCAGCAGGTAGATCAGTACGCCGTTGTTGGCCTCGGTGTCCCAGGTCCGCAACTGCGCGAAGACCTGCTCGGCGCGCGTGCGCGGCGCCATGCCGCGCAGCAGCGCCGCCGGCGCCAGCGCCGATTCGACCGCGAACATCACCTGCCCGCGGTGCAGCCGCTCGCCATCGGCGATCGCCGCGCCGATGCGCTCCAGGCTGGCGTCCGGGAACAGGCTGCGCGCCGCCGGCGCGAACAGATGACGGAGCAATCGCATCACCAACTCCCCGAGGCGCCACCGCCTCCCGAACTGCCGCCGCCACCGCCCCAGCCGCCACCACCACCGCCGAAGCCACCACCACCACCGAAACCGCCACCGCCGAAACCGCCGAAGCCGCCACCGAAACCGCCGCCACCCCAGCCACCGCCACCACCACCGGCAGAGCGGCCGGGAGAGACGCCCGACAACAGCCCCAGCACCAGCCCGATCGCGCCGGTCAGCGCGCCGACGAACAGCGACAGGCTCAGCAGCAGGCCCACGCCACCGCCGGCGACCGCCGCCAGCACGCCGCGCAGCGGCCGCGGCACGCGCGCGAACAGCAACTGCGCGACGATCGCGGCGAACAGGCCGGCGAAGAAGCCCAGCGGCAGCCTGCCGCCGGAGCGCGATTCGGACGCGTGGGTGCTCACCGGTGCCGGCAGCTGTTCGCCATCGATCAGCTTGACCAGCATCGCAGTGGCTTCGGCGATGCCGCCGGCGTAGTCGCCGGCGCGGAACCTCGGCGCCAGGTACTCCTGGATGATGCGGTTGGCGGTGGCATCGGGAATGGCGCCTTCCAGGCCATAGCCGGGCTGGATGCGCACGCGCCGGTCGTCCTTGGCCACCACCAGCAGCACGCCGTCGTCCACGCCCTTGCGGCCGATCTTCCACGTGTCGAACACGCGCTGGGTGTATTGCTCGATCGTCTCCGGCGCGGTGCTGGCGATCACCAGCACCTGCAACTGGCTGCCCTTGCGCTGCTGCAGCTGCACCGCCTGCTGTTCCAGCTGCAGGCGCTGGGTCGGCTGCAAGGTGCCGGTGGTGTCGACCACCGGCGTGTCCAGCGGCGGGATCGGCGCCTCGCCGGCCGCCTGCGCCCAGGCCAGCAGCGGCAGCAGCGCCAACAGCAGCACCCCGATCCAGGCAGGCCGGCCGCGGTGCGCATGGCGCTGGCGGATCGTCGCATCGCTCATTGCAGACTCCTGCCGGCGCGATCGCGCGGCGGCATCGAAGGGAGGGAACCGCAGCGGCGGCGCGACCAGTGCAGCCGGCGGCCGCTGCGTGCGGCCGGCCCCGCTGCAGCACCTGGCCGCAGGCCGCAACCCGGGCCGGCGTGCAGCCCCGCCCGGTCGGCGCCGCTGCACGCTGCGCTTACTGCGCCGGTGCCGGCTGCGGCGCCTGCTGCGGCGGCGCCTGCTGTGGCTGCTGCGGCTGCACGGGCTGGCCACCGAAATTCACCGCCGGCGCCTCGGAGATCTGCGCCTCGTTGGCTACGGAGAAGTTCGGCTTTTCCTTGTAGCCGAAGATCTTCGAGGTGATCACCTGCGGGAACGAGCGAATGAAGGTGTTGTAGTCCTGCACCGCCTGGATGTAGCGGCCACGGGCCACGGTGATGCGGTTCTCGGTGCCCTCCAGCTGCGCCTGCAGGTCGCGGAACGACTGGTCGGACTTGAGGTTGGGGTAGTTCTCGGTCACCACCAGCAGCCGCGACAGCGCGCTGGACAGCTCGCCCTGCGCCTGCTGGAACTGCTGCAGCGAGGCCGCGTCGTCGGCATTGACCTGGACCTGGCCGACCCGCGAACGCGCATTGGTCACGTCGGTCAGCACCTGGCGCTCCTGGTCGGCGTAGCCCTTGACCGTGTTGACCAGGTTCGGGATCAGGTCGGCGCGGCGCTTGTACTGGTTCAGCACCTCGGACCAGCCGGCCTTGACCGCCTCGTCCTTCTGCTGGATCGCGTTGTAGCCGCAACCGGACAACAGCGCCGCCACGGCGACGAGGAACAACGAGCGGGACAACAGGCGCATGGCGCTCTCCGGCGTAAAGACAGGGCGCAGCTTGCCACGCCCCCCGTGAAAACGCAGCTGCGCCGGACGCGTCAGCCGCTCACCACTTGCCGGCGCCGGGTACGTGATGGGCCGCCGCGCGGCGGCGCATCAGCAGGTTCAGCCACTCCACCAGCACCGAGAAGCCCATCGCCGCATAGATGTAGGGCTTGGGCACGTGGACTTCGAAGCCGTCCAGGATCAGCACCACGCCGATCATCAGGATGAACGCCAGCGCCAGCATCTTCACCGTCGGGTTGGCGTCGATGAAGCGGCCCAGCGGGTTCGCCGCCAGCAGCATCACCGCCACCGCCAGCAGCACCGCCGCGACCATCACCGGGATGTGCTGGGCCATGCCGACCGCGGTGATCACCGAGTCCAGCGAGAACACGATGTCGATCACCGCGATCTGCGCGATCACCATCCAGAACACGCCCGAGGCCTTGCTGGTGGTCGGATCGGCGTCTTCGCCGCCGGTGATCATCTCGCGGATTTCCATCCCGCCCTTCACCAGCAGGAACAGGCCGCCGACGATCAGCACCAGGTCGCGCACCGAGAAGCCCATGCCGGCCACGCTGAACAGCTCGCCCTGCATCCGCGCCAGGAACGCCAGCGACACCAGCAGCGCGATGCGGGTCAGGCACGCCACCGCGATACCGAACTTGCGCGCCGCCGGGCGTTGCGCTTCCGGCAGCTTGCCCACCGCGATGGAGATGAACACCAGGTTGTCGATGCCCAGCACGATTTCCAACGCGCTCAGCGTCAGCAGCGTCAGCCAGGTGTTGGGATCGGCGAGAAACTCAAGGGCCATGGAGTCGAATCCTTAATCGGTCAAAAGAAAAGCGGTGGTTACAGCACGCGCGGCAGCAGGATCAGGCCCCAGCACAGCACGACGTTGGCCAGCATCAACAGCACCGCGGCCGAGCCCATGTCCTTGGCGCGACCGGCCAGTTCGTGGTGCTCCGGCCCGTAGCGCTCGATCACCGCCTCGATCGCGGAATTGAGCAGCTCCACCGCCAGCACCAGCAACAGCGAGCCGATCATCAGCGCCTGCTGCACCGGCCCCTGCCCCAGCCACAGCGCCAACGGCGCCAGCAGCACGAACAGGCACACCTCCAGCCGGAACGAGGACTCGTGCAGCCAGGCCGCGCGCAGGCCCTGGTAGGACCAGCGCAGCGCCATCAGCATCCGGCGCGGTCCGCGCGGCAGGTGCCCGAATTGGTCGGCCATGCGTCAGGCCCGGCCTGGGGAACGAAGACGCGACGGCGACGGCCGGAAGGGAACGGTCATGGGCGATGGCGAAGCGGGCTAGGCGCCAATTTTGCCACAAGCCCCCGTCCGCCGCTGCGAGCGGCCGCGGTGGGCGCCGGATTTGCCTGCGGCGCGGCGCCTGCGGCACCATCGCCGCTCCCGTCGCAATTGGAGGCGCCCTCATGCCCCGTTCGCCGCTGCGCGCTGCGCTGCTCGCCACCTGCCTGTTCCTGCTAGGCCTGCATTCGGCCCTGGCGCTCACGCCGGCCGCCACGCCGAAGATTCCCGAACAGGTCTCCAACCCGGCCTGGGAAGAGGACATGCAGCGCTTCGCCCAGGCCGATGCCGCGCATCCGCCCAAGCCCGGCGGGGTGCTGTTCGTCGGCAGTTCCTCGATCCGCTTCTGGCAGTCGCTGGCCAGCGATTTCCCCGGCGTGGACACGCTCAACCGCGGCTTCGGCGGCTCGGAGATCCGCGACAGCACCTGGTATGCCGACCGCGTCGTGGTGCCGTACAAGCCGCGCCTGATCGTGTTCTATGCCGGCGACAACGACCTCAACAGCGGACGCAGCCCGCAGCAGCTGCACGAGGACTTCCTCGCCTTCGTGACGCGGGTGCGCCGCGACCTGCCGGGCGTGCGCATCGCCTACCTGGCGATCAAGCCCAGCCCGGCGCGCGCGGCGCTGCTGCCGAAAGTCACCGAGGCCAACGCGCTGATCCGCAAGGCGGCCGCCGGGCTGAAGCAGGTGGAGTTCATCGACGTGTACACACCGATGCTCGGCAAGGATGGGCAGCCGCGCGCCGAACTGTTCGGCCCGGACCAGTTGCACATGAACGCGGCCGGCTATGCACTGTGGCGTGACATCGTGCGGCCATACCTCAAGCGCTGAGCGCGCCGCGCTGACGCCGACGCTTCAGGCGATCCGGCCGCTCACTTGGCCGGATCGAACCTAACCGTGGCGGTGGTGCCGCCGCCCTCGGCGCTCTCCAGCCCGATCCGCCAGCCGAAGCGCTCGCACAGCCGGCGCACGATCGACAGGCCCAGCCCGGTGCCCTGCGGGCGGTCCGGTTCGGCGCGGAAGAACGGTTCGAACGCGCGCTGCAGCGCTTCGGCGGACATGCCGATGCCGGTGTCGCGGATGCTGATGCGGTCGGTGCCGATCTCGACCTCGATGCTGCCGGCGTCGGTATAGCTGCAGGCGTTGCGCAGCAGGTTGCTGACCACCACGTGCAGCACCCGCGGCGGCGCATGCAGGCGGGCAATGGTGAGCACCTTGACGGTCAAGGTCACCGGCTTGCCGGTCAGCAGCTCGCGTGCGTTCTCGGCCTCGTACTCGACCACGTCGGCGACCTCGAAGGTCTCGCTCTGCGGCACCACGTCCGCTTCGCGCGCCAGGATCAGGAATGCGTCGATCACCGCCTCCATGTCGCGGCCGGCGCGCTGGATGCGCTGCAGGCTGCGGCCCAGCCGCGGCGGCAGGTCCGGATCGGTCATCGCGATGTCGCTGGCGACGCGGATCACGGTCAGCGGCGTGCGCAGTTCGTGGCTGGCGTCTCGGGTGAAGTTGCGCTCGCGCGAGACGTGGTCGGTGACGCGCAGGGCCAGCGCATGCAGCGCCGCGGCCAGCTGCCGCGATTCGCCCTGCACGTCGGCCGGCAGGTTTTCCGGCGCCAGGTCGGCGGTGGACGGATGCCGCGGATCCCATTGCGACACGCGCCGCGCCAGCCAGTTCACCGGCGACAGCAGGCGCCGCGAGGCGCGGTGGGTCAGCCAGCCGACCACCACCACCGCGATCAGGGTCAGCAGCGCCGGCACGATGCCGAACCAGAAGGCCAGCCGCTGCGCCTGCGCCCGCAGGAACACCAGGTACAGACGCCCCTGCTCGGTCTCCTCGACCAGCACCATCTCGCCACCGGGGCGGTTCTCGTGCATGCCCGGGGCGAGGCCGCGCAGGCTGGCCGGCAGTGCGGCATCCGATTGCCCGGGCGACAGCAGATAACCGCGCAAGGTATGGCTGTTGGGCGGCGGCTGCGACGGCGTTTGCGCGTGCAGGCGCCAGTAGTGCGCGGCTTCCTGGCGCATCACCGAGCCCACCAGCGAGTGCTGCACCACCGCCACCACCAGATAGCTGCCCAACGCGACGATGCATCCGGCGAACAGGATGCGGGCGATCAGGGCAAGGCGGATTTTGCGCGGCAAACCGTGCGGCATTACAGCTTCCGTGTTCTTTCGCCGCGATTATAGGCGGGCGGATCGTGAATCCGCCGTGCAAGCAGGCCCCGTTCCTGGGGCCTGTCGCGTGGCAAACCAGGGACCGCTCAACTCATCGGTTGCGCGATGTCGGCGATGCGGTAACCGGCGCTCTGCACGGTGTGCAGCAGCGGCCGGTCGAACGGCTTGTCGATGATCTTGCGCAGGTTGTACAGATGGCTGCGCAGCGTGTCCGAGTCGGGCAGGCCGTTGCCCCAGATCTCGCGCTCGATCTCCTGGCGGGTGACCACGCGCGGCGATTCGCGCATCAGGATGGTCAGCAGGCGCAGGCCGATCGGCGACAGCTGCAGCTCGGTGCCGGCGCGGGTGGCACGCATGCTCACCGGATCCAGCACCAGGTCGGCCACCTTCAGCACTTCCGAACCGACCTGGCGGCGCTCGCGGCGGATCAGCGCACGCAGGCGCGCTTCCAGTTCCTGGATCGCGAACGGCTTGGTCAGGTAGTCGTCGGCGCCGAAGCCCAGGCCGGTGAGCTTGTCGTCGAGCGTGTCGCGCGCGGTCAGCATCAGCACCGGCGTGGACTTGCGCGCGTCGTTGCGCAGACGGCGGCACACCTCGATGCCGTCCAGGCGCGGCAGCATCAGGTCCAGCACCACCACGTCGTAGCTGTTCTCCGCGGCCAGGCGATACCCGTCCAAGCCGTCGCAGGCGTAATCCACTTCGAATCCGCGGCCTTCCAGGTACTCGCCGATCATCTCGGAGATATTGCGGTTGTCCTCGACGACCAGAACGAGTCCGGAGGTTTCCTTGGTCTGACGCATAGAGCTTCCTCAGTCTTCAGCTTTGTGAAACATGCCGGAAGCGAAGTGGTGATGGCGTGAAGAGCGCTTCATCTGCCTGACCGGCCCGAAAATCACCCGCCGATCAAGGGTTTGAGCTTTGGCCACACGTTGTCCAGGACCTTCGGCTGACCGGCGGCGGTGGGGTGCAGGCCGTCGTCCTGCATCAGCGCCGGGTTCAGCGCCACGCCCTCCAGCAGGAACGGCAACAGCCCGGTCTGGTATTGCTTGGCCAGGTCCGCGTAGATCGCGCGCAGCCGCTGCCGGTAGGCCGGCCCGTAGTTCGGCGGCACGTCGATGCCCAGCAACAGCACCTTGGCGCCGGCGTCGCGGCTGAGCACGATCATCTTTTCCAGGTTGCCGCGCAGCTCGGCCGGGGTCAGCCCGCGCAGCGCGTCGTTGCCGCCGAGTTCGATCACCACCACCGCCGGCCGGTGCTTCTGCAGCAGCCCCGGCAGCCGGGTCCGCGCGCCCGAGGAGGTCTCGCCGCTGATGCTGGCATTGACTACGGCCGGTGGCGCCTGCATCTGTTGTTGCAGGCGGCGCTCCAGCAGCGCCACCCAGCCGGACTGGACCGGGATGTTGTGCGCAGCGCTGAGGCTGTCGCCGACCACCAGGATCGGGCCCGTCGCACCTTTGGCACAGGCGATGGCGGGCAACAGCAGACACCATGCCAAGCAGGCCAGGACCCAGGCGCTGCGCGCCCAGGCCGGCGTTCCTTTCGTATCGTTGCCACGCATCCGGAGATTTCCTCATCGACAGTCTGGCCCCCACTCCCCGCACCGGCATCGCGATCGACGTACGCGATGTCGGCAAATCCGTCAGCGGACCGGAGGGCACGGTCCACATTCTCGACAAGGTCGGATTGACCGTCGGTGAAGGCGACAGCGTCGCCATCGTCGGCGCCTCCGGTTCCGGCAAGACCACCCTGCTCGGCCTGCTCGCCGGGCTGGACCTGCCGACCCGGGGCGAGATCGTCCTGGCCGGGCAGTCGCTCAACGCGCTGGACGAGGAAGCGCGCGCGGCCTTGCGCGCGCGCGAAGTCGGCTTCGTGTTCCAGAGTTTCCATCTGCTGCCGTCGCTGACCGCGGCGGAAAACATCGCGCTACCGCTGGAACTGGCCGGGCGCGAGGATCCGGCGCGGGTGCGCGAGGTGCTGGAAGCGGTCGGGCTGACCGCGCGGGCGCGGCACTACCCACGGCAGCTGTCCGGCGGCGAGCAGCAGCGCGTGGCGCTGGCGCGCGCGTTCGTGGCGCGGCCGCGGATCCTGTTCGCCGACGAACCCACCGGCAGCCTGGACCAGGCCACCGGCCAGCAGATCAGCGACCTGCTGTTCGCGCTCAACGCCGGCAGCGACACCACCTTGGTGCTGGTCACCCACGACCTGCGCCTGGCGCAACGCTGCGAGCACCGCTACCGGCTCGACCGCGGGCGCCTGGGCCTGGCCGAAGCGGTGGCCGACGCATGAACGTGCTGCGCCACGCCGCGCGCGCGCTGCGCCGCGAACTGTTCGCCGGCGACCTGCTGACCGTGTTCGCCGCGCTGGTGCTGGGCGTGGCGGTGATGACCGCGGTCGGCACCCTGGTCGATCGCGTCACCCTGGCGCTGACCGGCAGCGCCGCCGAGGTGATCGGCGGCGATCTCGGCGTCACCGGGCGCCAGGACATCCCCGACGCGTTCGCCGCCGAAGCGCAGCGCCGCGGCGTGCGGCATACGCGCCTGGTCAGCTTTCCCAGCGTGCTGTTCCATGGCGACGCCAGCCAGATGGCCAACATCAAGGCGGTCGCGGCCGGCTACCCGTTGCGCGGCGAACTGCTGGTCGCGCGCGACGCCGCCGGCGCCGGCAGCGAACGCGCCGGCCCGCCGCCGCGCGGCCAGGCCTATGCCGACCCGCGCCTGCTCGAGGCGCTGGGGCTGAAGCTCGGCGACGACCTGGAATTCGGCGCCGGCAGCCTGCGCGTGACCCGGGTGCTGCGCGCCGAGCCGGACGCATCGGGCGAGCTGATGCAGCTGTCGCCGCCGCTGCTGGTCAACCGCGCCGACGTCGACGCCGCCGGCCTGCTCGGCCCCGGCAGCCGCGCCTCGTACCGGCTGATGTTCGCCGGTGCGCCGGGCGAGATCGCCGCGCTGCGCGAATGGCTGGCGCCGCGCGCCAAGGCGTTCCGCCTGGTCGGCATCGAGGACACCCAGCGCGGCGTGCGCGGCGCCTTCGACCGCGCCGGCCGCTTCCTGGCCCTGGCCGCATTGCTGGCGGTGCTGCTGGCCGGCGTCGCTACCGCGCTGGCGGCCAACCGCTTCGCGCTGCGCCGCATCGACAACGTCGCCGTGCTGCGCTGCCTGGGCGCGCGCCAGCGCGACATCCTCGGCGCGCTGGCGCTGCAGTTGCTGCTGCTGGCGATCCCGGCCTGCGCGCTCGGCGTGGGCCTGGGCATGCTGGCGCAGATCGGCCTGGTCGAGGCGCTGGGCAGCCTGATCCCGAACCGGCTGCCGCTGCCGCAGGCGACCCCGGCGCTGGCCGGCGCCGGCATCGGCCTGTTGCTGCTGCTCGGCTTCGGCCTGCCGCCGCTGCTGCGGCTGCGCAACGTGCCGCCGATGCGCGTGCTCAACCGCAGCTTCGCCGCGCTGCCGCCGACCTCGCTGCTGGTCTACGCCGCGGCGCTGGTCGCCACCGTGGTGCTGGCGGTGTACGCCACCGGCGATGGCCTGCTCGCGGCCTGGGTGCTGGGCGGGCTGACCCTGCTGGCCGCGCTCGCCGCGGCGGTCGGCGGCCTGCTGTTGGCCCTGCTGCGGCGACTGCAGTCGCGCCTGCGCGGGCCATGGAAGCTGGGCCTGGCCGCGCTGACCCGGCGCCGCGCGCTGAGCGTGGTGCAGTTGGTCGGGCTGTCGCTGTCGCTGTGCGCGTTGCTGCTGCTGGCGGTGATCGGGCCGGGTCTGCTCGGCCAGTGGCGCGACCGGCTGCCGGCGGACACGCCGAACTACTTCCTGATGAACATCCAGCCCGACCAGGCCGAGCACGTGCTCGCCACGCTGCGCGGGCTGGGCGTCGCCGACGCGGCGGTGGAGCCGTTCAGCACCGGCAAGCTGGTGGCGATCAACGGCAAGCCGCCGCAACGCCAGGACCAGGGACCGGACGACGCCGGCGATGGCGACGGCGTCGACCGGCCGATCAACTTCTCCTGGCGGCATGAATTCCCCGCCGCCAACCGTTTGCTGTCCGGACGTTTCTGGGCTGCCGACAGCACCGCGGCGGAAGCCTCGGTGGAGGAAGCCTGGGCGCAACGCTACGGTCTGAAGCTCGGCGACCGCATCACCCTGCTGCTCGGCGAACAGCAGCGCAGCTTCACCGTGACCAGCATGCGCAAGGCCGACTGGGATTCGTTCCGGGTCAACTTCTTCCTGTTGCTCAACGCCGGTGCGGTGCAGGACGCGCCGTACAACCTGATCTCCGCGTTCCATCTGCCGCGCGGTTCCGCCGCGCAGCTGAGCGGGCTCAGCCGCACCTATCCGAACGTGTCGTTGCTGGACATCGACGCGATCCTGGGACGGGTGCGCGAAGTGATCGACCGCGTGGCGCAGGCGGTGCAGCTGGTGATGGGCTTCAGCCTGCTGGCCGGCGCGCTGGTGTTGCTGGCGGCGCTGCAGGCCACCGCCGGCGAGCGCCGCTACGACAGTGCGGTGCTGCGCACGCTGGGCGCGCGCCGCGGCCAGTTGCGCGGCGCGGTGCTGGTCGAGTTCGGCGCGCTCGGCCTGCTCGCGGCGATCCTGGCGGTCGGCGCGGCGGCGGGCATCGGCGTGGTGGTGGCCAGGCAGGCGTTCGAACTGACGCTGTCGCCGCCGTGGCCGGCGCTGCTGCTGGGTGGGGTCGGCGGCGTGCTGCTGAGCCTGCTCGCCGGTTGGTCGGGCACGCGCCGCATCCTGCGCACGCCGCCGGCGCTGGCGCTGCGCGAGAACTGAGCGCATCGCGGCCGTGTCCGCGGGCCGCGCGCTAGGACGCGTGGCCCGCACGGCATGCAGGACGCTGCAACGCCGGCGATTCGCCGGCGCATTCAGCGCTGCCGTGCAGGACGCGCCTAGCCGATGCGCGACATCCAACTCCGCAACGGCGTGCCGTACCTGGCCTTGCATCCTGGCCGAGACCCGCAGCAGCCCCTACTAAATCGCGAGCGCGCCGACGCCGCAGGCGCTGGATGGAGTAAGTAGGCGCCTGCACAACGCAACAGCGTGCGCGGACACAGGCAAGCGCCAGTCGCGATTCTGGCGGTGCGGTACGAGGAGTGCGAGAACGAAGCCGCCGCCTTGCTGCGCGCCGCGGAGATCTCCCGGCTCAGCCATTGCCGGCAGCGCCGCCTGATCGAGTCGTTCAATCCGCAATGGCTGGACCTGAGCGGCATGTCGATCGGCTTCCCGCTCATCGTCACCTTGCCCGAGCGCAAGGGCCTGGCTATCACTTGGTGACCAACCTGTAGCCGTCGCCGCCGTGCACAGCCGCGCCGGGTCGTCTATGCCAGGCAGCGAAAGGGAAGGCGCCAATGCCGGCCGCCTTCCCACCCTGGCTTCATCGGTGCGCGCGCTCAGCGTTCGGCGGGCGCCGGCTCCACCCACTGCGCGAACACCGCGGCGATCTTGGCGTCGGCCACCGGCTTGCCCTGCTGCACCGCCTCGGCCTGCTCGAACAGCGGCATGATCATCGCCATGCCGTCGAGCTTGGTCTTCAGGTGCACGCCAGGCGGCTTGCCGAGGAACGCGTCCCAGTGCGCGCGCACCTTGGCCCAGTAGCCCTGCGTCGCCTTCCAGTAATCGTAGGCCGGCTTGAAGTCGACCTCGCCGGTCTTGGCGTAGTCGTTGAAGCCGAATTCGCGCGCGATCGGCTGCTGGCTGCCGTCGGGCTTGCGCAGCACCTTGGTGTTGAACTGCTCGTGGGTCCAGCCGGCCGGGGTCAGCGTGTGCCGGTTGATCACCGCCAGCGCGTTGTAGTCGCTGCGCTTGGTGTATTCGCGCCGCGGCAGCGGACGCCAGCTCAGGTCGCTGGTCCAGGTCGGGTGGCCGTCGGCGTAGTCCCAGCGGCCGGTGCCGCAGTAGCGCGGCGCGTCGCTGACCTCGTACACGCACTGGGTCCACGCGCCGCGGATGGCCGCCGCGGCGAGCGGGCGCACCTGCCAGGTCTGGTCGGCGCTGAACTCGAAGCGCTGCGGCGCCTCGTAGCTCCAGTCCTGGCGCCAGTGCTTGGTCACGTGGCCGCTCTTGGTATCGACCAGCAGGTGCTGCAGCACCACCTTGCGCGGGCTGTCCTCGACCACGATCACCACTTCGTTGGCGCCGCTGCGCATCGCCGGCGCGCGCTCGTAGCCGGGCTTGAGCAGCACGGTCTCGTCGAAGGCGAAATCCACCAGGTACTCGCCCTGCATCGCCAGGATGCTGGCGCGGTCGCGTTGCGGATCGGCGTCCTGGGCTTGGGCCAGGCCGGTAGCGGCGAGCAGGAACAGCAGAAGCGTTGATTTCATCGTCGTGGTCGGTCGCGGTAGCTGAGAAAGAAAGAAGGAAATGCGCTACAGGCGCAGCACTGGCCAAGGCCGTTGTGGATCGTGACGCGCGGTCGGCAGGCCGGCGCGGGCGCAGCAGCAGTCGTCGACCAGCACTTCGCCCTCGGCCGCTTCCAGCCGCGCGATGCGCCGGGCGATGCTGGCGCCCAGCGGCGACACGCTGGCGACGCTGGCCGCCAGTTCGCCGTCGCTGGCATGCAGGCGCAGCGCCCGCGCGCGCCAGCTGTCGCCGCTCAGGCGGCCGGCCACGCGCCGCCACAGGCGTTCGGCGACGCCGCCATCGGCGCCGCCGCTGTGGACCGCGGGCAGCGCCGACAGCAATGCGTCCCAGGCGACGAAATCGCTGTCCGGCAGCAGGTACAGGCGCCAGCAGCAGCGTTCCTGGCGGTCGTAGAAGCACAGGCTTTCGAGCAATCCGTCGCTGTCCACGCCGAGTTGCGCGCCGACGCGCAACGCATGGTTCCAGCCCATCAATTCCGTGCCCAGCTGCGCGCGGTACAGGCACAGCACGGTACCCAGTGCGGCCAGCTGCGCCGGGCGCGGCAGCGGCGCGGATGCGGCGATCCGGGTCGCGTCGGTGGTCGCTGGCGCCGCCTTGCCCATGCGCCGCTACCAGTCTAGCGCCAGGCTGACCGAGACGTTGCGCCCGGCGCCGGTATAGCGGTCGAGCACCGTGCTGCTGGCCAGCGTCGCACCGGGCAGCGCGTTCCAGTCGATGTAGCGGCGGTCGGCCAGGTTGAACACGCCGACGTTGAGCTTGGCGCCGGGGGTGAAGTTCCAGTGCGCCAGCAGGTCCAGCGTCGCGTAGCCGGACGGCGTGTAGTACGTGGTCAGCGCCGGGCGCTTCTTCTTCGCCACGACGGTGCCGACCAGTTGCGCGCCCCAGGTGTCGCGGTCGTAGGCCAGGCCGAGCACGCCGCGCAGCGGATCGATCGCGTTCAGCGGCGCGTCGTCGGTCTTGTTGTCGCCGCGCGCATACGCGGCGCTGGAGTGCAACGACCAGCCGGCCCAGCGCGCGGACAGCGCGCCGAAATCGACGCCGGCCTTGGCCTCCACGCCCTTGATCACCACGTGGTCGACGTTGCGCGATTGGTACAGCATCAGGCCGTCGGCGTTGAAGCCGACGAAGCTGTAGGACTCGATGAAATCGCGGTAGTCGTTGTAGTAGCCGCTCAGGCCGAAATAGCCGGCGGCGCTGGCGTAGCGCAGGCCCAGTTCGCCGCCCTTGCTGGTTTCCGGCTTCAGGTCGGGATTGGCGATCGCGGTGTAGCCGACCACCAGGTTGGTGAAGCCGATATTGACGTCGTTGTACGGCGGCGCGCGGAACCCGTGCGCGTAGTTGGCGTACAGCGACCAGGCGTCATCGATGCGCCAGATCGCGCCGAGCTTGGGCGAGACGTTGCTGTCGGTGACCTTCTTCGCCGCCACGCCGGGGTTGTCGTTGGCGAAGATCGCATCGACCTGCGGCGACAGCCGGTAGTAGTCCACGCGCAGGCCCGGGATCAGGCTGAAGCGGCCGTCGGCCAGGCGCATCTCGTCCTGCAGGTAGGCGCCGGCCTTGGTGGTCTCGGTGACCGGGAAGTCGCGCACCGGGAACGTCTCCAGGCCCACCGTCTTGCTGATCGCGCCGCTGCCCAGGTTCTGCGTGTAGCCGTCGCGCTTCTCGTGGGTATCGTTCCACGACAGGTCGATGCCGTAGCTGATGTCGTGGACCACGCTGCCCTGGTCGACGTGCTTGTGCAGGTTGGCCTGCAGCCCGTACAGGCGCTGGTCGAAGTTGTGCTCGGTGTGGCGCAGGGTGTTGTTGCTGCGGCGCTCGTCGGTGCGCTGCAGGCTCTCGCTGTCCTGCCGGTACAGCTGCCACTGCAGGTCGTCGGCGAGCAGCGTGTCGAGCTGGTCCACCTCGTGGGTCAGCGACGCG
Source organism: Xanthomonas sp. CFBP 8443 (assembly GCF_025666195.1). Lineage (NCBI taxonomy): Bacteria > Pseudomonadati > Pseudomonadota > Gammaproteobacteria > Lysobacterales > Lysobacteraceae > Xanthomonas > Xanthomonas sp. CFBP 8443. Next base: position 1,173,106 of record NZ_CP102592.1, on the reverse strand, counting down.
CGGGCGCGGGTCTGGTGGTCGCGGCCGTGCTGCGACAGGATGCTGGAGGTGACGCTGCTCAGCGCGTCGATGCGGCCGTAGTCCTCGTTGCCTTCCACGGTCAGCTTGAAGCGCTGATTCGCGCTCGGCGCGTAGACCAGCTTGCTGAGCAGGCTGCGGCCGTCGCTGCTGAGCGGATTGGGCGCGGTGCGCGCCGCGCCGGTGCTGCGGTTGTCGCCCTGGGTCTCGCTTTCCTGGCCCTGGCGGTGGCTGACCGCGGCCATGCCGCTCCAGCGCTCGCCGCCGAAGGCGACCAGCGCGCCGCCGAACAGGCCGTCCCACTCGCTCTCGTAGCCGAACTTCAGCCCCACGTAGCTGTGCTTGCCCGGCGCCAGGTAGTCGGCCGGATCCTTGGTCACGTAGGCGACCACGCCGCCGAGCGCGTCCGAGCCGTACAGCGAGCTGGCCGGGCCGCGCACGATCTCGACCCGCTTGAGCGTCTCCATGTCGACGAAGTTGCGGTTGGCGTTGAGGTAGCTGCCGAAGCTGAAGGTGTCCGAGACCGGGATGCCGTCGGTCTGGATCAGCACGCGGTTGCCGTCCAGGCCGCGGATGCGGATGCCGCCGACGCCGCTGAAGCGGCCGCTGTTGCCGGTGACCGACACGCCCGGGGTGTAGCGCAGCAGGTCCTTCAGGTCGTAGACCAGTTCCTGGTCCATCTGCTCGCGGTCGATCACGTCGACGCTGCTGGGCACGTCCACGATCGCGCGCTGGGTGCGGGTGGCGGTGACCTGCAGGCGATCGAAATCGCGCGGGGTGGCGGCATCGGCTGAAGCGACTGAAGCGGCGTCGGCGGCGGGGGCGGCATGTGCGCAGGCGGCCAGGGCCAGCCACAGCGCACCGGTGAGCGGAGCGGTACGGAGCATAGGAGTCATCGGGTGGGTCGCGAAAAGACCTCGGCCAAGCCGGCCCTTAGGCCGGCGCGCGGGCCGAGGGGAGAGAAACGATCGCGACTGCGGGGCGGCCGCGGCGGGACCATGGGTCCGGCCAGGTGGCGGCAGTGTCGAGCGGTGGCCCGGCCGCGCATCGCGCGACCGGGCGGGGATCACTTGGTCAGGATCAGCTTGTCGTTGCTGGTGTGGCGCAGGCGATAGACGCGGTCGCCGTGCTGGATCAGCACCTCGCGGCGCCCTTTCAGCAGCGCCTCGCTGCTGATCGTCTCTTCGGCCGGAACCGCGCGCGGCAGCGAGCGCTCGCGCAGGCTCAGGGTTTCGGGGTGACGCAACAGGACGGGTTGAGCGGTCATGGTCGGGCTCCGTACACAGGGGTCGATACGGATGATAATGATTCTCAATAATTAAGCAAGAGCCGTTCTCGTTTGTAGAGATTCAAGCTGCGAATCGAAATCTCGATATCGAAAGCCCTTGAGAATGGCTGCCAGCGCGTGTGCCCCATGGCCGCGCCGGCATTCGATCCGGGTCCCCGATTCAGGCCACCGCCGCCTCGACCTGCGCCCACCACGCCGCGTCCTCGCGCGCGGCCAGCGGCAGCGCGTCGAAGTTCTCCAGCAACTGCGCGACGCGGCTGGCGCCGAGGATCACCGTGGACACGTGCGGATTGCGCAGGCACCACGCGATCGCCAAGGCCGCCGGCGCCACGCCTTCCGCGGCCGCCAGCGCGGTGAAGGCGCGCGCGCGCTCCACGCGGCGCTGCTCCGGCGAGCCGATCACCTCGTCGTGCAGCCAGGCGTTGCCGGCCTGGCCCAGCCGCGAGGCCGGATCGATGCCGTCGTTGTACTTGCCGGTCAGCAGGCCCGAGGCCAGCGGCGACCAGATCGTGGTGCCCAGGCCCAATTCGGCGTACAGCGGCGCGTATTCCTGCTCCACGCGCTGGCGGTGCAGCAGGTTGTACTGCGGCTGCTCCATCGACGGCCCCTGCAGGCCCAGCGCCTGCGCCAGCTGCGCGGCCTCGCGGATGCGCGCGGCCGGCCATTCGGAGGTGCCCCAGTACAGCACCTTGCCCTGCCGGACCAGCGCGTCCATCGCGCGCACGGTCTCCTCGACCGGGGTGTCGGCGTCGGGGCGGTGGCAGTAGTACAGGTCCAGGTAGTCCACCCGCAGCCGCTTCAACGCGGCGTGGCAGGCGTCGGTGACGTGCTTGCGCGACAACCCGCGCTGGGTCGGGCGCGGCGCGTCGACCGCGCCGAAGTACACCTTGCTGGACACGCAATAGCCATCGCGCGGCAGCCGCAGGTCGGCGATCACGTCGCCCATCACCTGCTCGGCGCGGCCCTGCGCGTAGACCTCGGCGTTGTCGAAGAAGTTGACGCCATGATCCCAGGCAGCGGCGATCAGGTTGCGCGCTTCGTCGCGGCCGATCTGCCCGCCGAAGTTGATCCAGGCGCCGAACGACAGCGCCGACAGCTGCAATCCGGTGGCACCGAGGCGACGGTACTGCATGCGGACTCCTCCTGATACGGGCCGGCGAAGGTGGCCGGCAGACGGTCGCACAGTGTAGCGAGGGGGCCGACGTGTGGCGGCACGCTGCGGCCGGGCCGGGTGCGCGGAAACCGCTTCCAAACCGGAACGCTGGTCCAAGAACGCGCCCGCGGCCGGTTCACCCGAACGGCCACGGCACCCGCCCGGATGCCCGGCGCGACCCGCATCTGGAATGGCCGACATGCTCCAGCGCCAGGTTTTCCGGCGCTGAACGGGGTTTACCTTGCCGCCCGTCACCCCCTGCACTAGGCTTCCTCTCTTTGGTCCGGCGATCCAGGGGAAGCAGATGGTCGAGGGTTTGGGGAGGATCGGCTTCGGCCTGTTCGGGTTGGCGGTGTTGATCGGGATCACCTGGTTGTTCTCGAACAACAAGCGCGCGGTCGATTGGAAGCTGGTCGCGACCGGCCTGATCCTGCAGATCGCCTTCGCTTCGCTGGTGCTGCTGGTGCCGGGCGGACGCGAGGTGTTCGACTGGCTGGGACAGCTGTTCGTGAAGGTGCTGAGCTTCGTCAACGAAGGCTCCAACTTCATCTTCGGCAGCCTGATGGACACCACCAGCAACGGCTTCATCTTCGCCTTCCAGGTGCTGCCGACGATCATCTTCTTCTCGGCGCTGATGGGCGTGCTGTACCACCTGGGGGTGATGCAGGCGGTGGTGCGGGTGATGGCCTGGGCGATCACCAAGGTGATGCGCGTGTCCGGCGCGGAGACCACCAGCGTCTGCGCCAGCGTGTTCATCGGCCAGACCGAGGCGCCGCTGACGGTGCGGCCCTACATCCCGAAGATGACCGAGTCCGAGCTGCTGACGATGATGATCGGCGGCATGGCGCACATCGCCGGCGGCGTGCTGGCCGCCTACGTGGGCATGCTCGGCGGCAGCGATCCGGCGCAGCAGGCGTTCTACGCCAAGCACCTGCTGGCCGCGAGCATCATGGCCGCGCCGGCGACGCTGGTGGTGGCCAAGCTGCTGATCCCGGAGACCGGCACCCCGCTGACCCGCGGCACGGTCAAGATGGAAGTGGAGAAGACCACCAGCAACATCATCGACGCGGCCGCCGCCGGCGCCGGCGACGGCCTGCGCCTGGCGCTGAACATCGGCGCGATGCTGCTGGCCTTCATCGCGCTGATCGCGCTGGTCAACGCGCCGCTGACCTGGCTCGGCGACGCCACCGGCCTGGCCGCGGCGATCGGCCGCCCGACCAACCTGTCCACCATCTTCGGCTACCTGCTGGCGCCGATCGCGTGGGTGATCGGCACGCCGTGGGCGGATGCGACCACGGTCGGCTCGCTGATCGGGCAGAAGGTGGTGATCAACGAGTTCGTGGCGTACAGCGAGCTGTCGAAGATCGTCAAGGGCGAGATTCCCGGCATGCAGCTGAGCAGCGAAGGCCGGCTGATCGCCACCTACGCGCTGTGCGGCTTCGCCAACTTCAGCTCGATCGCGATCCAGATCGGCGGCATCGGCGGCCTGGCCCCGGAACGCCGCCAGGACCTGGCGCGGTTCGGCCTGCGCGCGGTGCTGGGCGGTTCCATCGCCACCTTCATGACCGCCACCATCGCCGGCGTGCTGTCGCACTTCGGCTGATGCAGTCCCCCTTTCCCCAGTTCCCGTTGAGAAGCAGCACATGCCTATGAGTTCGGTCATCGTCGTCGGTTCGTTCAATGTCGACCACGTCTGGCGCTGCGAAACCCTGCCCGCCGCCGGCGCCACCATCGCCGGCCGCTACAGCACCGGCCCCGGCGGCAAGGGCTTCAACCAGGCGGTGGCGGCGGCGCGCGCCGGCGCCCGCACCACCTTCGTCTGCGCGCTCGGCGACGACGCCGGCGGCGCGATGGCGCGCGCGCTCGCGGCGCAGGACGGGATCGACCTGGCCGCCGAGGCCAGCACCGAGCCGACCGGCACCGGCGGCATCTACGTCGACGGCCACGGCCGCAACACCATCGTCATCGGCGCCGGCGCCAACGCCGCGTTGAGCCTGGACTTCGTGCAGGCGCAACGCGCGCTGCTGGGGTCGGCGCGGGTGCTGCTGGCGCAGCTGGAATCGCCGATCGAGACCATCGAGGGCACCTTGGCGCTGGCACGCGAGACCGGCCTGACCACGGTGCTCAACGCGGCGCCGGCCAATGCGCAGACCAGCATCGGCCTGCTCAAGCTGGCCGACGTGCTGACCCCGAACGAAACCGAGTTCGCCGCGCTGCTGGCGCGCCACGTCGGCGAGCGGGTGGAGGCCGACGACGTCGCCGCGGTCGACGGCGGCAGCCTGCACGCGCTGTGCCGCAAGCTGCTGCCGGGCGGCACCGTGGTGGTGACGCTGGGCGCGGTGGGCGCGTTCATCTCGCATCCGGACGAGCGCATGCGCGGCGACACCCAGCCGTACTACCGCATCGGCGCCGAGTCCGCGCAGACCGTGGACACCACCGGCGCCGGCGATGCCTTCAACGGCGCGCTGGTGGCCTCACTGGCGCAGTCGCCCAACGCCAGCTTCGCCACCCACGTGCGCTTCGCCAACCACTACGCGGCGCGTTCGACCGAGGCAGAAGGCGCTGCGGCATCGATGCCCGCGCTGGTGCCCGACGCCGGCTGAGCCGCCGGCAATATCCACCCAGGTCCAGCCAAAGCGCCCGTCGCCGCGGCGGGCGCGCATCCGACAAGGAGTTCCCGATGCCACGTTGTTCCTTCAGGTCGTTCATCGCGCTATGCGCCTTGTTGGCACCGCTGTCCGCGGCCGCCGCGCCACGCTGCGACTGGAACAGCATCGCCGCCGACGCCGACCGCGCCACCGTCACCGCGTCGGTACGCACCCTGCAGCAGGCGATCGCGCCGCGCTACGAGGAAGCCGACCTGGAAGCCGGCGCAGCGCTGGCACGCGGCCTGTTGCAGCGCGCGCAGTCACCGCAGGCGCCGGGCAAGCTGGAAGGCCGCTGGAAGGTGCGCTCGATCCAGGTCGATCGCGGTTTCGCCTATGCCTATCCGTACTTCAAGGCCGAGATCGGCGCCGATCCGTGCGGCTACCGCCTGAGCAAGACCAGCGGCTCGCAGCGCAGGAGCGGCACGCTGTATCCGCTGGCCAGCGGCAGCCCCGCATTCGCGTTCCTGGGCGCCAGCACCGTCAACGACGAGCCGCAAGGCCGCTATGCGCCCGGCAACGTCTCCGACGGCACCCATGGCAACAGCGTCGGGCGCCTGGTCGCGCTCGGTCCGGACGAACTGCTGCTGATCCTGGACGGCAACGCCGACGGCTTCGAGCTGTACCAGCTGATCCGCTGAGCGGTTGCGCCGGCGCCGGCCGCGCAGTTGGCAGCGGCCGCCGCGGCGGCGACAATGGCCGCATGCGCATCGGACCCTACACGATCGAACCGAAGGTGATCCTGGCGCCGATGGCCGGGGTCACCGACAAGCCGTTCCGGCTGCTGTGCAAGCGCCTGGGCGCCGGCCTGGCGGTGTCGGAAATGACCATCTCCGACCCGCGTTTGTGGCAGACCCGCAAATCGCTGCAGCGCATGGACCACGCCGGCGAACCGGACCCGGTCAGCGTGCAGATCGCCGGCACCGAGCCGCAGCGACTGGCCGAGGCGGCGCGCTACAACGCCGACCACGGCGCGCAGCTGATCGACATCAACATGGGGTGTCCGGCGAAGAAGGTGTGCAACGCCTGGGCCGGCTCGGCGCTGATGCGCGACGAGGCGCTGGTGGCGCGCATCCTCAGCGCGGTGGTGAACGCCTCGCCGGTGCCGGTGACGCTGAAGATCCGCACCGGCTGGGATTGCGACCACCGCAACGGCCCGGCCATCGCCCGCATCGCCGAGGATTGCGGCATCGCCGCGCTGGCCGTGCACGGCCGCACCCGCGACCAGCACTACAGCGGCCAGGCCGAGTACGCCACGATCGCGCAGATCAAGGCCGCGCTGCGCATCCCGGTGATCGCCAACGGCGACATCGACTCGCCGCACAAGGCCGCGCAGGTGCTGGCCGCGACCGGCGCCGACGCGGTGATGGTCGGCCGCGCCGCGCAAGGCCGGCCGTGGATCTTCGGCGAGATCGCGCACTACCTGGCGAGCGGCGAGCTGCTGCCGGCGCCGCCGCTGCAGTTCGTGCGCGACACCCTGCTCGGCCACCTGCAGGCGCTGCACGATTTCTACGGCGAAGCGCAGGGCGTGCGCATCGCGCGCAAGCACCTGGGCTGGTACGCCAAGGACCGCCCCGAAAACGCGGCGTTCCGCGCCGTGGTCAACCGCGCCGAGACCGCGCAGGCGCAGCTGGCGCTGACCGCCGACTATTTCGACGCGCTGATCGCCGGCGTGCCGCCCGCCTTGCCCGCGGCGGCCTGAGCGCCGCCGCCAGGAGCACGCCATGAGTACGCCCACGCCGCCCACCTATCTGCATGGCTTTTCCGGCACCGAGCAGGCGCGGCTGCTGAAACAGGCTCGCCTGCTCGAAGCCACGCTGTTCAACCAGATCGACTACACCGGCGCGCGGCGCCTGCTGGAAGTGGGCAGCGGCGTCGGCGCGCAGACCGAAGTCCTGCTGCGCCGCTTTCCCGAGCTGCACGTGACCGGCGTGGACCTCAGCGAGGTGCAACTGCAGGCCGCGCGCGACAACCTGCAGCGCATGCCGTGGTGTCGCGAACGCTACACCCTGCAGCAGGCCGATGCCGGCGACCTGCCGTTCGAGCCGCGCAGCTTCGATGCCGGATTCCTGTGCTGGGTACTGGAACACGTGCCGTCGCCGGCGCGGGTACTGAGCGAAGTGCGGCGCGTGCTGGCACCGGGGTCGCCGGTGTACGTGACCGAGGTGATGAACGCCTCGTTCCTGCTGCATCCGTATTCGCCAAACGTGTGGCGCTACTGGATGGCGTTCAACGACTTCCAGTACGACCACGGCGGCGATCCGTTCGTCGGCGCCAAGCTGGGCAACCTGCTGTTGGCCGGCGGTTACCGCGACGTCAGCACCGAGATCAAGACGCTGCACCTGGACAACCGCGAGCCGGCCCGGCGCAAGACCATGATCGCCTTCTGGGAAGAAGTGCTGCTGTCCGCCGCCGAGCGGCTGCTGCAGGCCGGCGCGGTCGGCGAGGACACCGTGGCCGGCATGCGCCGGGAGATGGCGCAGGTGCAGAGCGATCCGGACGCGGTGTTCTTCTATTCGTTCGTGCAGGCGCGCGCGACGGTCTACTGACCGCCGCCGCGGTGCGCCCGCGGGACCAGGTGCACGCCCGTCGCGCTCAGTGCGCGGCAGGCGGCGGCGCGCCGACTGGCGTGGCCGCTGCCGGTTCGGTCCAGATCCGCCGCCACATCTTCGCCAGCGCGGCGCGGATCTGCCCGCGCGCCACCGGCGCGCGATAGGCGGCCTGCAGCTGGCGCGGTTCGATCGCCTGCCAGCCACTGCCCTGCTGCCGGGCCACCGCGAAGTTGAAGTTGTAGTCCGGCTCCAGGCCCATGCGCAGGTCGCTGAGGACCAGCTCGCCGTCCTTGACCTGGGCGCGCATGAAGCCGCGGTTGAACCAGCTCAGCCGCTGCACCGCCGGCAGCGCGCGCACTTCGCCCAGCGCCTGGGTGTTGGACGGAAAGCCCTGGAAACGCATCGGTCCGTTGTCGGCGACCAGCGAGCGTTCGCCGATCACGTAGCCGCCCGGGGTCATCGCCACCACCCGCCACAGCAGCGTGTTGAACGGCATCGGCACCGAGAAGCGCGGCGCGTGCTGCAGGCCCATCGCCGCCAGCGCACGGTCGGCTTCGCGATCGACCAGGTGCTTGGCCAGCAACGACCAGCCCAGGTAGGCGCTGCTCAGGATCAGCCCGGCCAACAGCGCCTGCTGCGCCACGCGTCGCATGCGCCCCCACCAGGCGACGGCGCAGGCCAGGATCAGCCACAGCGTGTAGCCCGGATCGATGATGAAGACGCTGGACCACATCGCCGGCGGCGGCCGCAGCGGCCACCACAGCTGGGTGCCGTAGACGGTGAACGCATCGAGCAGCGGATGGGTGATCAGTGCCAACTGGATCGCCCAGAACCAGCGTTGCGGCGCTTCGGCCACGCGGCCATGGCCGAAGCGCCGGAACAGCCACCAGATCAGCCAGCCCAGCAACGGCAGCACGAACAGCGAATGGCTGAAGCTGCGGTGCACCGTCATCAGCGTGACCGGGTCGCGGGTCAGCGGCAGCAGGAGCAGCGAATCGAGGTCGGGCACGGTGCCGAGCGCGGCGCCGGCGAGCAGCGCGGCGCGGCGATGCGCCGCGGGAGTGATGACGGCGGCGACGGCGGCGCCGAGCACGATCTGGGAGAGGGAGTCCATCGGGCGATGCTAGCAGGCGATGGGGCATCCGCGATTTGAAGCACCGCGAGACCGCCGCTGCCAAACGACTTGCGGCCGATCAGTGTGGTGCACTCCGCTCGGCCTCGGGCCATCGACCCGGAGCGCTTCCAGGACGAGCCTGCTTGCTGGCTTCGCTTGTCGCGGTTGAAAACGCTCCTAACAGGGCTTGCGGCGGGACCGCTGCACTGTGGAAGAGGCTTCGGCCCGAACGGCATACGACACCGCAAGGGCTACCGCTCCGTTCGTCGCGACTGAAGTCGCTCCCACAAGGAGCGCTCCGCGGCGAACCCAGCACTGTGGGAGGGACTTCAGTCCGAGTGCATCCAGGCTGGCAAGCATTGCCGCTTCGTTCGTCGCGGCTGAAGCCGCTCCTACAGGGATTGCGAAGACGACTGGGTGCACTGTGGGAGGGACTTCAGTCCCGACTGCATGCAGGCTGGCATGCATTGCCGCTTCGTTCGTCGCGGCTGAAGCCGCTCCTGCAGGGATTGCGAAGACGGCTGGGTGCACTGTGGGAGGGACTTCAGTCCCGACTGCATGCAGGCTGGCAAGCATTGCCGCTTCGTTCTTCGCGGCTGAAGCCGCTCCTTCAGATGAAGCCTGGCGCGAGTGGGTGGAAACGTAGCCGTCGCAATTCGCGCGCGATCACGCCGCCTGCGGCAGGCGCAATACGCGTGGCGCCAAGGTCTCGAGAACCTGACCGGTATGCGACAGCAGCTGCAGCCGGCCCTGGTGGTCTTCGCTCAGCGCGGTCAGGCTCTCGACCCAGTCGCCGTCGTTGGCGTAGACCAGGCCATCGCGCTCGAACAGGCCGGCGCGGTGCACGTGGCCGCAGACCACGCCGTCCAGGCCGCGGCGGCGTGCGTCGTCCAGGCCGGCGTCGACGAAGCGTTCGATGTAGCGCTCGGCGGCGCTGCTCTGCCGCTTCAGGTAGTCGGCCAGCGACCAGTAGCGCATGCCGAAGCGGCGGCGCACGCGGTTGGTCAGTTGGTTGCCGGTGAGGATGCGGTAGTACAGCCAGTCGCCGAACTTCTCCTGCAGGCCGCCGAACTGGGTGACCGCGTCGTAGTCGTCGCCGTGCACCACCAGCAGCCGGCGCCCGTCGGCGGTCACGTGCACCGCACGCCGGCGCACCTGCATCGCCGGCAGCGCCAGGCCGCAGAAACGGCGGATCGGGCGGTCGTGGTTGCCGGGCACGTAGATCAGTTCGGTGCCCCCGCGCGCCAGCGCATGCAGCGCATCGATCACGCGCTGGTGCGCCGCGCCCCAGACCGCGCGGCGTTGCGCCATCCACCAGAAGTCGACGATGTCGCCGACCAGGTACAGCTGCTTGCAGTGCAGGCCGCCGAGGAAATCGGCCAGTTCGCGCGCATGGCAGTGCGGCGCGCCCAGATGCACGTCGGACACGAACACCGCGCGGCGCGGTGGGGACAAGCTGCTCACCTTGTTCATGCCATCACCTCTGCTTCGCTGCGGGGCCGTTCCAGGTAGCGCATGCGCTTCTTGCTGCGGATGCGCTGCAGATCCAGTTCGATCAGGCCGTCGACCGCGTCGTTGAATGCCGGGTCCACGCCGAAGGCGAGGAAGCGCGCGCCGCCGGGCTCGCACAGTTCGGTGTATTGCTTGTAGAGCATCGGCACCGCCGCGCCGAGCGCGTCCAGGTTGCCCTTGAGCACCTTGAACGCGGTGTCCGCGTCCAGCGCGTCGAACGCCGGCGGCGCCTGCGAATAGTCGAACGGCCGCGCCGAGGCCGCTTCGCCCAGCGCATCGCCGTAGTAGTGCGCGTAGTAGGCCACGATCTGCTCGCGCGCCTGCCGCGGCAGCGCCGCGCTGATCGAGACCGCGCCGTACAGGTAGCGCACCTGCGGGTAGTCGCGCAGGTAGGCGCCGATGCCCTGCCACAGGTAATCGATGCTGCGGCTGCCCCAGTAGTCGGGCACCACGAAGCTGCGGCCCAGTTCCATGCCCGCGGCGATGCGCGGCAGCAGCGCTTCGCCGTAGCGGAACAGCCCGGCGGTGTAGAAACCGGCCAGGCCGCGCTCGGCCAGCACCAGCGCGCCGCGGGCGACGCGGTAGGCGCCGACCACACGTGCGGCGGCGCCGTCCCACAGCACGATGTGCTCGTACCAGGTGTCGTAGTCGTCCAGGTCCAGGCGCCGGCCGGTGCCCTCGCCGACCGCGCGGAAGGTCAGCTCGCGCAGCCGCCCGATCTCGCGCAGCAAGGCCGAGCCGGCGCGCAGCCGGCCGACCCGGATCTGCTTGCCGTCCACGGTCTGGCCCAGGCTGCGCAGCGTGGCCAGTTCCGCCGCCACCGCGGCCGGGTCCTCGGCCTCGACCAGCGGCTCTTCGCTCGGCGTGGGCGCGCCGGCGCCGGCACGACCCAGCGCATACAGCTCGCGGCGCAGGCCGCGCATCAGGTCGGTGTCGGACTGATCCGGCGGCAGCGTGCGCGCATGGCCCAGGCTCAGTGCGATGCGGCGCTCGCGGCGGGCGAACATCTCCCGCGCCAGCAATGCGGTGCCGGCCGGCTTGAACAGGGCGGAGGCGCCGTAGAACAGCGCCGAGTTGCGCGCATGGATACGCACCGGCAGCACCGGCGTGGCGGTGCGCAGCGCGAAGCGGGTGAAGCCGCGGCGCCAGCGCCCGTCGGCCACCCCGCCCCAGCCCAGCCGCGACACTTCGCCGGCCGGGAACACGATCACGCACTGCTCCTGCTCCAGCGCCTGCTCGATCGCGCGCACGCTGGCCGGCGACGGCGCGCCGCCGAGGATGCGCACCGGCAGCAGCAGCTCGCGCAGGCCTTCCAGCGCCCACAGGAAATCGTTGGCGACGATCTTCACGTCGCGCCGCACTTGGCCCACGCAATCCAGCAGCGCCAGCGCATCCAGCGCGCCGGACGGATGGTTGGCGACGATCAGCAGGCGCCCGCGTGCCGGAATGCACTCGGCGGGAGTCGGCGCGACCACGTAGCGCGCCTGCAGGAAATCCATCCCGGCCTGGACCAGGGCGAAGCCGCGCAGTTCATGGCTGGCGTCCAGGAACGCGTCCAGCGCGTCCAGGCCCGACCACTTCTGCAGGCCGCGCAGCAGCGGCCGCACCAGCCGCGAGCGGCGGCCGGCGAACCAGTGCGGGTAGCGATCCTGCAGACGACGTTCGAGTGCGAGCACGGCAAGCCCCCTTGCTGACTGCGCACAGCTTCGGCCCCCGCGGCGACACCGATCTTGCAATATGACTACGGCAAGGTGACGGCGGCGGCCCTGCCGGCTGACCGGTTAACCTTGCCCAACGCCGCCAGGGGCACAATGCACAGCACCGCGCGCCCGTGTATCATGCGCGTCCATCTTTTCATCCGAATACAAGGATATAGCCGCGATGTCCAGCTATCTCTTCACCTCCGAGTCGGTCTCCGAAGGCCACCCGGACAAGATCGCCGATCAGATCTCCGACGCGGTGCTCGACGCCATCCTGACCCAGGACAAGCGCGCACGCGTGGCCTGCGAGACGCTGGTCAAGACCGGCGTGGCGATCGTCGCCGGCGAGATCACCACCAGTGCCTGGATCGACCTGGAAGCGGTGACCCGCAAGGTGATCCTGGACATCGGCTACAACAGCTCCGACGTCGGCTTCGACGGCGAGACCTGCGGCGTGCTCAACCTGATCGGCAAGCAGTCGCCGGACATCAACCAGGGTGTGGACCGCAAGAAGCCCGAGGAACAGGGCGCCGGCGACCAGGGCCTGATGTTCGGCTACGCCACCCGCGAAACCGACAGCTTCATGCCGGCCGCGATCCACCTGTCGCACCGCCTGGTCGAGCAGCAGGCCAAGATCCGCAAGAAGAAGAACTCGCCGCTGGCGTGGCTGCGCCCGGACGCCAAGAGCCAGGTCACCCTGCGCTACGAAGACGGCGTGGCGACCGCGATCGACGCGGTGGTGCTGTCCACCCAGCACGACCCGGACATCAAGCAGAAGCACCTGATCGAGGCCGTGCGCGAGGAAATCCTCAAGCCGGTGCTGCCGGCCAAGTGGCTGCACAAGGGCACCAAGTTCCACATCAACCCGACCGGCAAGTTCGTGATCGGCGGGCCGGTGGGCGACTGCGGCCTGACCGGGCGCAAGATCATCGTCGACACCTACGGCGGCTGGGCGCGCCACGGCGGCGGCGCGTTCTCCGGCAAGGATCCGTCCAAGGTCGACCGTTCCGCCGCCTACGCGGCGCGCTACGTGGCCAAGAACGTGGTCGCCGCGGGCCTGGCCGACCGTTGCGAAGTGCAGGTCTCCTACGCCATCGGCGTGGCCGAGCCGACCTCGATCTCGGTCACCACCTTCGGCACCGGCAAGATCGCCGACGACAAGATCGAGAAGCTGATCCGCAAGCATTTCGACCTGCGTCCGTTCGGCATCATCCAGATGCTCGACCTGATCCACCCGATGTACCAGCAGACCGCCTCGTACGGCCACTTCGGCCGCACCCCGAAGGCGTTCACCTACACCGACGGCACCGGCGCGCAGCACAACGCCACCGCATTCTCGTGGGAAAAGACCGACCGCGCCGACGCGCTGCGCGCGGACGCGAAGCTGAAGTAAGCCCGGTTCGCCCGCGCTTGCACGAAAACGGGCCGCATCGCGGCCCGTTTTTTTTGGTCCGTCCCGGCGGCGATGACGCCTGCGTCGCGGTCGGAAGGCACTATCGCGACGGTATGCGGATTTCCACTGTGGGAGCGACTTCAGTCGCGACGGGCTTTATCGGTAAGTCCCGTCGCGACTGAAGTCGCTCCCACAATGTCCCCTGCGCGGAATGCAGACATAGGTTTCGGGTCGCCGCCCCAACCGACTCAGCCGCGCCGCTGCAACGACTCCTGCAACACCTGCTGGAACTGCTGCAGCGTGCACAACCCGGTCTTGGCATCGCTGCAGCCGGGCACGCGCAAGGTCTGCAGCAGCGGCGGCGTGTGCAGGCTCAGCGGGGTCAGTTCGCGCAGCTGGTCCAGCGATTGCGCCTGGTAGCGCAGGCGCACGTAGCGCTGGCCGCTGCGTACGTCGCGCACCTGTTCCAGCACCAGCGCGCCGCCCGGCGGCGAATCGTCCAGGCCGAAGCCCGGCAGATGGAAGTGCAGGTCGAGCAATCCGCTGAGCGCGGCGATATGGGTGTCGCTGGCGACCAGCACGGTCAGTCTCGGCGCGTCCGCCACGCCCAGCGTGTCCAGCACCCGCTGCGCCAGCGGCGCGCCGGCGCGCGCGGCCATGTACTGCGGTCGCGCGTAGATCTCGAACAGCAGCGCATGCAGCCGCGACACCGCGCCGATGCGCGCGCGCGTGGCGCGGCCCCAGCCGACCTGGTCCAGCGGCAGGCCTTCGGCGTATTGCAGGATGAACACCTCGGCGGTACCGGAGGTCAGGTCCAGCGGACCGTGCAGGGCGATGCCACGGCCGTCGGCGCCAGCGCTCAGCGACGACGGCATGCGCGCGAAATCGCAGTCCCTGGCGCTGCAGCCGAGGATCTTGCGCATCGTGCGCAGCTCCTTCGCATAGGGCGCCAGCACCGCGCCGGGACCGCCGGTCTGGCGCTGAATCGAAGCCACCGCGGCGGCGGCATCGAAGTCCACCGCGCCGGCCTCGACCGGACGGAACAGCGGATCGTCGCTGCCTTGCGCCCGATGCCCGGCCTGCAGCCCGCAACCGGGCGACAGCGTCTCGGCCAGGACCTGCGCACTGGCAATGGTGCGCTGATCGGTGTTGGCGTAGACGCTGACCGCGCCGGCAACGGGACAACCGGTGGCCGGCAGCACGCCGTCGCGAACCAGCCATTGCCTGGTGTAGTCGCCGCTCAGTTGCACGGCGACGCGGCCGTGCTCGGTGAGCAGGCTCGCCGGCGTGTTCCACACCGGCCACGGCCGATCGGCCAGCGCCGCCGCCGCGGCCTCGCCTTGCAGCGGCGCGCGCACGCCGTGGCGGAACAGCATCAGCACCTGCTCGACCTGCAACTGCGGCGCCGTTGCCGCCTGCTGCGGTTGCCGCGCCTGTGCGCCCGCCGCCGTCGTCGCCAGTACCACCCACAGCGTCCAGCGCATGCGCTTGCTCATCGTCGTTCCAGGAAAAGGGAAAAGGAAACCGCTCACGGTCCGCCGCCATCGCAGCGCGCGCTGACCCGGTCGCAGCGCAGGCCCGCGACGATGCCCAGCTGATAGCCCAGCCGCAGCGGGTCGGGTGCGCCGGCGTAGTAGTCGGTGCTGATCCATTGCGCGCCGGCGTCCAGCGCCGCCTGCGCGCGCCGCCGATCGTGGGCGCGTGCCTGCACGCCGTCCACGTCGGCACGGGTGCGCACGATGTAGCCCTGCGCGACCCGCGTGCGGATCAGCGCCGCATCGGCCTGCGGATCCTCGATCGACAGCACCGCGGCCTCCGCGGCGTCGGCCGCATACCAGCCGAACATCATGCGTCCGGCCAGCGAGGGATGACCCTGCCGGTACAGCGCCTCGTGCCGCGGATTGCCGTCGAGCACGAACAGCAGCCGCCCGCGCGCCTGCGCCAGGGTCGGCCAGCGCCTGTCCAGCACCGCCGCGCGCAGACTCGGCGCAGTGCCGCGCACGTCGTCGGGCACGATCAGCCGCGCGCGGCCGAGGACCTCGGCGATGTCGCGGTCGAGCGCGTCCAGGCCGGCCGCATCGAACGCGGCGCGGTGCGGCCACACGCCCGGCGACGGGTCGAAGTCCACCGCATTGACCAGCACCACCAGCGGCGCGTGCCGCGGATGCGCCTGCGACCAGCGCGCGAAGATCGCCAGGCAGTCGCGGAACCGCAGGCAATGACTGGCGTAGTCCAGGCCCGGCTGGTGCAGCACCTTGGCGCCCGGCATGCGCATCTTCGCCAGCGTCGCCGCCGCGGCGCGGCCATGCGCATACGGCGCCGCGTACAGGCCGCCGTGCGGATCGGCGGCGACATCGAGTTCGAACTGCAGCAGGCCCAGCGCCAGTTGCGTCTGCAGCGGCGGATGGCCGTAGGCCAGCGCCGGCCATTCGGACGGCGCATGCGCCTGCAGCCGGCGCTGCACCTGCGGCGTTGGCCAGGGCCGGTAGCTGTTGTGCGAACCGAGCAGTTGCAGCTGGTCGAGCCGCAGCGATTCGGGCGGCGCCGGACGTTCCTGGGCACCGCCATGCATGGCCGGCATCGCCAGCAGCGCGCCGATCCATGCGAGCCGCCGCACGCGCCGCGGCAGACTGCCGCGACGCGCGAGGGAAGCGGGCCCGCGCGAAGGCCGCCGGTTCAGAACGTGTACTTCACGGTCAGCAGGCTGGTGCGCCCGGCATCGACGATGTCCGAGATCGCGGTGCTGTTGCGGCCGACGTGCGCCCAGTAGCTCAGGCGGTTGGTCAGGTTGGCCACCGACAGGTCGGCGCGCAGGTGGTCGCTCACCGCATAGCCCACGTGCAGGTCGACGCGGGTGATCGGCTTCACCCACAGGTCGTCCCAGCTGGCGCCCTGCTCCAGGTAGTCGTAGACCGACACGTATTCGCCCGAGTAGTGGTAGCTCAGGTTCACCGACAGCGGCCCCTTCTCGTAGAACAGCTCGGCATTGGCCATCAGGTCCGGCGCGTTCTGGATGCGCTCGTCGCGGAAGCCGGCCATGCCCAGGTCGACGCGGGTGGACTGGCGGGTGACGTTGGCGCCGATGCCGAAACCGTCCAGCGGCGCCGGCATGCCCTGCAGGGTCTGCCGCACCGCCGCTTCCACGCCCAGCACCTTGCCGTCGCCGCCGTTCTGCGGGCGCACGTAGCGCACGTTGCCGCTGCCGCTCGCGCCGGCATTGGCCGCGTCCGATCCGTTCTCGTAGATGTAGTCGGACAGGCGCTTGTAGTAGCCGGCCAGCATCGCGTGGCCGCCGACGCCGTTGTCCCATTCGCCGGACAGGTCGACGTTGAGCGCCTTGATCGGCTTCAGGTCGGGATTGCCTTCGGTGATGGTGGTGACGCCGTCGCTGGACACGTCGTAGTTGGAACCGCCGCCGAGCTGCACGAACGCCGGACGCGTGTAGCTGGTCCAGACCGAGGCGCGATACACGGCGCGGCCGTCGCCGGGGCGGTAGTTCAGGAACACGCTGGGCAGCGGTTCGTCGTAGGTGGTGTGGTTGTTCTGGAAGTAGCCGGCCAGCTCGTTGCCGCCGCTGTCCTTGGGCATCGTCCAGAACGTGTTGCGGATGCGGGTCTGCTCGAAGCGCAGGCCGGGAATGATCTCCAG
This sequence comes from Xanthomonas sp. CFBP 8443, assembly GCF_025666195.1. Lineage (NCBI taxonomy): Bacteria > Pseudomonadati > Pseudomonadota > Gammaproteobacteria > Lysobacterales > Lysobacteraceae > Xanthomonas > Xanthomonas sp. CFBP 8443. The sequence continues at coordinate 1,156,083 of NZ_CP102592.1, read as the reverse complement.
GTCGCCGGTCTTGAACGTCGCCATCGCATACGCCGCGGCCACCGCCTCGGTGCCGCGCATCGTCGCGCAGTTCTGGTTGTTGATCGCCAGGCTGCCGCAGGTGTCGAAGGCCTCCGGGGTCATGTACTGGGCGATCGAGGCCTTCAGCGCCGCATTGCTCAGCTTGACCGTCGGGTAGTCGTACTTGCCCGGATACACCGCGTCGTATGCGCCGTTGACCAGGCCGGTGTCGGCCAGCAGGGTGCCGTCGGTGAACTTGCCGGTGGTCCAGTCGCGCGAGGTGTATTCGCGCGAGCTGTCCACGTACTTCACGCCGAACTGCAGGCTGCTCAGCGCGCCCTCGTCGAAGTCGTAGCGCACGTCGAACTTGGCGCCGCCCTTCTTCTGCCCGCTGTAGGACTTGGTCAACTGGCCGTGGCGGCGCGCATACAGGCTGCCGATGTCGTCGGCCTGGTTCTGCATTGCCGAGGTCAGCTGCGGCACCGGGAAGCCTTCGCTGTCGTAGCCGATGAAGCTGTTGGCGCCGTACGGAAATTGGGTGGACGTGTATTGATCCACGCGCGCGGAGACTTCGATGTGGTCGGGCCGATCGTTGTCGCCGTAGCCGTAGAACAGGTTCGGCGACAGCGTCCAGTTGCCGAGCTGCTTGTCGGCGCCGAACTGGAACGTGGCGATGTCGGCCACTTCCGGGTTGGTTTCGTACCAGTAGCGCACCGCGACGCGGTCGATCTGCGGCTGGTACACGCCGGTGCTGCCGATCTGGGTGTAGCTGACGCTGGCCGGCACGAACTGCGTGTAGCCGGTGTTCTGCTCGGTCTTGGCGTAGGCGTAGGTCGCCCGCGCATACAGCTGCAGGCTCGGATCCACATGCCAGTCGAAGGAGACGTTGCCGCCGTAGCGCTTGGTGTCGCCGCCGGAATAGCCGATGTTGGTGCCGGTGGACTGCAGCGCGTCTTCCGGATCGACGCCGGCGGCCAGCTTGCCAGCGGCGGTGGTGCGGGAGAACTCCCACGAACCGTCGTTGCGCGCGGCGGAAGCGCTGGCCACTTCGCTGTTCACGTAGTGGCGCTCGTCGTAGTAGGCGCTGGCGTAGAGGCCGAACTGGCGTTCGCTGCCGAACTTGGCGTGGAATTCCCCGGCCGCACCCTTGCCCAGACCGCTCTCGTCGTAGTCGCGTGCGCGGCTTTCCATGCGGCCGCTGGCGGTGACGCTGCCGCCGATCGCGTCGCTGTAGTCGAAGCCGCTGGGCGTGCGGTAGTCGATGGTGCCGCCGATCGCGTCGCCGTCCATCGCCGCGGTGGAGGTCTTGTTCAACACGATGGTCTGCAGGCCCGAGGGCGGCAGCAGGCTCAACTGCACGCTGCGGCTGTACGGCATGCCCTGGGCGACGTTGACGCCGTTGATCAGGTTGACGTTGTATTCGGCATTGAGCCCGCGCACCGAGGCGAACATGCCTTCGCCGCGCGCGGCGCCGTCGACGCCGCCGAAATACGACTGCCCGGTGTTGACCACGTTGACGCCCGGCAGCAGGCCCAGCGCCTCGGCGATGTTGTGCACGGCGGTGTACTTCAGATCGTCGGCCGACAGCACGTTGGCGGTGTTGCTGGCCGCCATCTGCATATCGGCGGCGTTGTAGCGGTTGGCGGCGACGGTCACCGCCGACAGCGTCGTGGCGTTCCTGGCCGCGGCCGGCGCGGTGTCGTCGCTGGACTGCGCCTGCGCCTGTGCCTGCGCGGCATCTTCGGCGTGGGCGGTGGCGGCGACGGTCAGGCTCAGCGCCAGGGCGATGGAACCGGCAAGCCGGTGCGGCCTGGCGCGGTGCGATGCGTGGTTCATGGGGATTCCATCAGGACGTGGGGGTGACCCGGCGCGCAACGGCGTTGCGGCCGGGAAGGCAAAGCAGCGCCCGTATCGCCGGATTCGAGCCGGCAACTGGGCGAATATCTGGGGGAGGTTCCGTGTCGGAGCCGGACCGTGCGACTGACGGGCCGTTAACAACTGCGGCGCATTGTGTGCGCCGATGTTTGCAGGTGCGTGACGGAGTTCATGGATGAACACGCGCGCACTGCTGGGGCGATGCGTGCGTGGTGACATCGCGAGTGCAGACGAGCGCAACGGTAAAAGCAGCAGGGTCGCGTCGGGGCTGAAGCCCCTCCCACAGTGCACCCAGCCGACGTGCCGCACGGTCCTGTGGGAGACTCCAGTCGCGACGAGCGAAGCGGTGGATCTAGCGGCTTCGGATCCGGTCGGGGCTGAAGCCCGTCCTACAAGTGCACCCAGCCGGCTTGCCACAAGTCCCTGTGGGAGCGACTTCAGTCGCGACCAGCGAAGCGGAGCTACCGGCTTCGGATCCGGTCGGGGCTGAAGCCCCTCCTACAAGTGCACCCAGCCGACTTGCCGCAAGTCCCTGTGGGAGCGACTTCAGTCGCGACGAGCGAAGCGGCGGATCTACCGACTTCGGATCCGGTCGGGGGCTGAAGCACCTCCTACAGTGCATCCGGCCGGCCCGTCGCCGGACCGCGCCTCACTCCGCCGCGATCTCCGCGTGCAGGATGCGGCGGATCTCCAGGATCGCCTGCGGCGTCTCCTGCACGCTGTGCCCGGAGGTGATCACCAGTTCCGATTCGGCTCCATCGAGATGCGCGCTACGGTACGGCACCAGCCCGTCGTCGGCGTCGGCCAACGGCACCGCCGGATTGCGCCGGGCGATGATCGAGTTGTAACGCACGGCTGGCGAAATTGGCAGTTCGGCGGCCGCACGCACGAACGGATCGGTGTCGCGCAGGTTGTCGATGCCGTTGGGCAGGCGTTGCGGCACGCGGTCGTCGTCGCCGATATCGCGCATCACCTCGGTGAAACGCGCGAGCAAGGTCACCGGCAGGCGGATCAGCCCACCGACCAGGCGGCCTATGCGGCCCTCGGCGAACGCCGTCCCGCGGTGCGGTGCGGCGATGAAGATGGCGCGGTCCACCTGCGGCAGCGGCGCGAAGCGCAACAACGGCTGCAGGCGCTCGCGTATCCGCACGCCGCGTTCGCCGCTCAGGTCGCGACCGGCGAGCAAGTCGTTCCAAATGCGATCGCCGGAGCTGCTGACCAGCAGCCGCGCGATCACTCCGCCCATGCTGTGCCCGACCAGCACCATGTGCCGCGATGCCGGCGCCTGCCCCTGCGGATCGAAATCGTGCAGGGTCCGCTGCAGCAGGGTCTCGATCTGCGCGCGGTTCCAGGCGATCGGCATGTTGGTCGGATAGTAGACCTGCCAGATCTGGTAGTGGCGGCGCAGTTGCTCGTCGCCCATGATCTCGTTGGCGACGTTGACCCAGGCTTCGGGACTGCTGGCCAGGCCGTGCAGCATCAGCACGATGCGCCGGTTCGGGTCGTAGGGCTGCATCAGGTACAGGTGCGGTTGCTCGATGCCGTGTTCGCGCCCGAGCATCGAGCGCAACGACTGCTCGGCGAAACCCGAACGCGCCAGCCACAGGCCGTAGGCGGCGGTGAAGTTGGCCGCCAGCGGCAGCCGCTGGCCGTGCACGACGACCTCGTTGTCGCGATACGGATCGTAGGGCGCGATCACCACGCTGCGCGTGTCCAGCACCTGCGCCAGGCTGTCGCCGTCGAAGCGCAGCAACACCGTGGTCGGCGCGTACGACAGTTCGCTGTAGCCGGCGGTGTCGGTGGCTGCTTGCCCTGGCTTGGCGCCAGCCACGATCGCGGTCGGATCGCCGACCTGCGCCGGCGACACTTCCGCCACCAGCTCGGCGCCGAATCCGTCGCGGCGATAGGTGCTGCGCAGGCCGTCGAAGCGCAGCGAAGCGGCAGGCACCATCGCATTCGGCCGCGCCACTCCGCCCGGCAGGCGGAAACTGTCCAACTCCGCGCGCACCTGCCAGCCGGCAGCGGCCTGCGTGTCGTCGTCGCGCAATTCGCCGCTGGGGCTGCGCGCGCGCCAACGCTCGAACATGGCGCCGACCACATGCTGCACCGCGTAGTTGTAGTAGTCGCGCACCTGGGTCTGCCGGTCCTCGAAGGCGCGCGCGCTGGCCGGGCGCTCGGTATAGAACAGGTAGGCATAGGCGTAGCGCGCCGTTTCCAGCCATGCCTGCAAGGCCGCATCGTCGAGCGCGATGGTCGCCTTGGGCGTCCGCGTCGTCGCCGCGCGCAACCACAGCTCCGACAGCGTCGCCAGGCGGCGTTCCTCGTCCAGTCCCTGCACCGTGCGCAGCTGCGCGGCGCAGGCGGGGATGTCGGCTTCGCAGGGCTTGCGCTCGATCGCCACCACGCGCAGCGTTTCCTGGCTGGCGTCGCTGAGTTCGCCGGTGCTGAGCACGTCGCCGCGCTTGGTCGCGATGTAGTCGCCGGCCGCGCGCGACTGCACGGTGACCATGGCGCAGCCGGAGCCTGCGAGCAGGCCCACCGCCAGCAGCGCACGCGCCGCCAGCTGCCATGCGGCCTGCGCGGCGCGCATCAGCGCAGCGCTCCGGGAAGCGCTTCGCCGGGAATGCCTTCGCGGATGCGCTGCGAGAAATCGGCGCCGCTGCCGGCCTGGCGTGCGCGTTCGCCGATGCGGCCGCGCGCCTGCAGCGTGGCCAGCGCATAGCCGGGCATGAAACCGTGTTGCGCGTACACGTAGGACGGCAGGTAGCCGGACAGCAGCAGCCGGTAGTCCAGCGGCAGCTGCGGATCGAGCTTGCGCACCAGCTCGAACACGATGGTGGTGCAGTTGCTGGTGGCGGTGTTGTAGAACTTCGGCCGATGCAGCAGCTGCTGCGCCTGCGCCACGTAGCCCAGGAACAGCTGGCGCAGCTGCGCGCGCGGGATGTTCAGCCGGTACAGGTAGACGTCCTCGCCGCGCACGTTGCTGCGTACCGCGAGGATGTCGCGCTCGTCGGCGGCGATCATCACCTGCTCGAAATTGCGGAAGAACCCGGCCAGCGCCGAAAACGATTCGCCGCGCTCCCGGCGGATCTCCAGCGAGAACACCACCCGGCGGCCATCGTCGAAACCGAACGAGACCAGGGTGTGGGCGATCGCCGGCCCCATCCAGTAGGACAGTGCCAGGTCCGCCGAGACCAGCCGGTCTAGGTCGTACTGGCGGGTTTCCCAGCGCGGCGTGTAGTCGTTGTCGCTGCGCCAGGCGAAGTTGCGCACGTTGTGCAGGGTGACGATGTGGCCGTCCACCTGTGGCTGCAGCGGCTGCGCCACGTCGTCGGCCCAGTCGCGGTCCTGCTCGGGCCGCAGCTGCGACCAGCCGAACACCATGCCGGCACAGCCGATGGCGAAGATCAGCGGCAGCACGCGGTAGTCGCGGGGGTGGCGCAGGCCCCACAGCGCGGCGCCGCCCATCGCCACCCACAGCAGCGCCGAGGCGTAGCGCACCAGCGCCCCGGTATGCGGCAGGTAGGCCAGGAACAGCGCGCCGCAGACGCCGGCCAGCACGATCGCCAGCGCCGCCGCGGCGCGCGCCAGGCGTGCCGGCCAGCGCCGCGTGCTCATAGCGTTGCCACCGCCGCCGGCGTGGCCAGCGCATGGCACAGCAGCCGACAACCGCGCAGCGCCAAGGCCTTGCGTTCGGCTTCGTCGCCGCCGCGCTGGCAGGCGCCGAGCATGTCCATCAACAAAGCGAGGTCGTCTCCATCCAGACCTGGGCGGCACAGGCCGGCATCGGTGGCGCGCCGCAGGAACGGCAGCAGGATCGCCATCAGCCGCGCATGCGCCACTTCGATCTGCGGATGGTCGCGCGGCATCGAGCGCCAATAGTCGGCCAGCGGAGCGGACATCGCGATGTGCTCGGCGACATCGCGCAACAGCAGGAACAGGCCATCGGGGCGCTCGCCGATGTCGCGCGCGCAGTGTTCCAAGCCATCCAGGGCGCGCTGCAGCAGCGCGATCATCAGGTCGGTGCGATCGGCGAAATTGCGGTACAGCGTGGCCCGGCCGACGCCGGAGCGCTCGACCACCAACTCCAGCGGCGCCAGCACCCCGTGCTCGCAGAACACTTCGTCGGCCGCGTCGAGCAGCAGGCGGCGGCGTTGGGCGGCATCGGCGCGGAGGTCCATGGCGGGGATTATCGGACAATTCTGTCCGCTTGCGATAGTGCCGCGGCTGCGGCCGGGTTCGAAGCCCGTCCGGCAGCACGGCTGCCGGACGCGGCGGCCGCCGTCAGCCGGTGTTCTGCACGCCCTGGGAGACGCCGTTGACGCAGGCCACCAGCGCGCGCAGCAGCTCCTCGTCCTCGCCATCGGTCGCCCGCCAGCGCTGCAGCAGGTCCACCTGCAGCACGCTGATCGGGTCGATGTAGGGATTGCGCAGGCGGATCGACAGCGCCAGCCGCGGGTCGTGCTGCAGCAGCGATGCTTGCCCGGTCAGCGCCTTCACCCAGCCCTTGGTCAGCGCCAGTTCGTCGCGGATGCGCGGGAAGAAGCGCTCGTGCAGCGGCCCGGCCAGGCGCGAGAACATCTCGGCGATGTTGAGGTCGCCCTTGGACAGCACCATCGCGATGTCGTCGAGGAAGGTGCGGAAAAACGGCCAGTCGGCGGCCATCTCGCGCAGCGTGTCTTCATGGCCGGCGTCGATGGCCGCGCGCAGGCCGCTGCCGACGCCGTACCAGCCCGGGATCACTGCGCGCGCCTGGCTCCACGCGAACACCCAGGGGATCGCGCGCAGGTTGTCCAGCGCCGCGTCCTGGCCCAGCCGCCGCGACGGCCGCGAGCCCAGGGTCATCCGCTCGATCACGTCGATCGGCGTGGCCAGGCGGAAATAGCGCATGAACTCGGCATCGCCGACGAAATTACGGTAGGCGCGAGTGCTGTGCTCGGCGACGATGTCCATCACCGGCCGCCACGCTTCCTCGCGCGCGTCAGGGGCGCGCGGGCGCAGGCTCGACAGCAGCACCGCGCCGGTCATCTGCTCCAGCGAACGCAGCGCCAACGCACGGATACCGTACTTGCGATGGATCACCTCGCCCTGCTCGGTCACCCGCAGCCGGCCGTCGACGCTGCCGCGCGGCGCCGCTTCCAGCGCGCGCGTGGTCTTGCCGCCGCCGCGCACGATCGAACCGCCGCGGCCATGGAAGAATGTCAGCCGGATGCCGAGCTCGGCAGCGGCGTCGAGCAGTTCCACCTGCGCACGCTGCAGACCCCAGCGCGAGGCGGCGATGCCGCCGTCCTTGCCGCTGTCCGAATAGCCGAGCATCACCATCTGCACGTCGTCGCGCGCGGCCAGGTGGCGGCGGTAGACCGGATCGGCGAGCAGGTCGCGCAAGGTGTCGGTGCCGCCGCGCAGATCATCCACGGTCTCGAACAGCGGCACGATGTCCAGCGGCACCGCGCCGCCCGCGTCGACCAGGCCGCCGCGCCGCGCCAGGGCAAGCACGGTCAGCACGTCGGCGCGGTTGTGCGCCATGCTGATGATGTAGCTGCCCAGCGCATCGGCGCCGTGGCGCGCGCGCGCATCGGCGAGCGCGGCGAACACCGCGTCCAGCCGAGCGTTGCCGGCATCGTCGGGCGCCGCCGGCAAGGCCTGCTCGCCGCCGGCGTAGGCACCGAGCACGGCCGCGCGCTCCTGCGCCGACCGCGCATCCCAGCCGTCGTCGCCCAGCGCCGTGGCCACCGCGCGCGCATGCACGCTGGACTCCTGGCGCACGTCCAGCCGCGCCAGGTGGAAACCGAAGCTGCGCACCCGCCACAGCAGGCGCCGCACCGCGAACCAGCCGGCGTGCAGGCCCTTGTTGGCCTGCAGGCTGTCCAGGATCAGTTGCAGGTCCTGCTCCAGCTCGGTCGGCGTGGTGTAGGCGCCGCCGGGCGCGTCGTCCAGCGTCGCCTGCAGGCGCGCGCGCATCAGGTCGTTGAACAGCCGGTAGGGCATGTCGCCGTGGCGCGGGCGCGAGTGCGCCGCGGCCTCGGGCAGCAGCTGCCGATAGCGTTCCAGTTGCGCCAGCAGCGGCGCACTGACCGCCACCAGCGTGGTCGACTGGCTGAGCAGGCTGGCCAGCTGCCACAGTTCCTTCAGGTAGCGGTCCAGCACCGCGCGGCGCTGCGCATCGAGCGTGGCGGTGATGGTGCCGGCGTCCACGTTGGGATTGCCGTCCATGTCGCCGCCGACCCAGGTGCCGAAGCGCAGCAGCCGCGGCAACGGCACCGGCACGCCGTAGGTTTCCTCGATCGCGTGCTCCAGGGTTTCGTACATCACCGGGATCACCCGGTACAGCACCTGGGTCAGGTAGAAGCCGACGTGCTCGCGCTCGTCTTCCACGGTCGGCCGTACCGGCGAGGAATCGGCGGTCTGCCACGAGGCGGTCAGCGCCATGCGGAAGCGCGCCGCGTCGGTGGCGCGTTCGCCGGGCGTGCGCATGCCGTCGAGGTTGTCGACCAGGCTGGCCACCATCAGTTGTTCTTTTTCCAGCAGCGCGCGGCGCACCGCCTCGGTCGGGTGCGCGGTGAACACCGGCTCCACGTCGATCCGCGGCAGCCACTCGCCCAGTTCCTGCGCGCTCACGCCCTGCGCCTTGAGCCGCTGCAGCGCATCGTGCAGGCCGTCCGGCTGCGGCGTGTCGGCGCTGTTGCGCTGGTAATCGCGGCGCCGGCGGATGCGGTGCACGCGCTCGGCGATGTTGACCACCTGGAAATAGGTACTGAAGGCGCGCACCAGCGCCTCGGCATCGCGCGGCGCGCGGCCGGAAAGCTGCTCGCTCAGCGAGGACGGCGGCGCATCGCTCTCGCGGCGCGCGATCGCGGTGGTACGGATGGTCTCGATCTCGTCCAGGAACTCCGCAGACACCTGCTCGGCGAGCAGGTCGCCGACCAGCGCCCCCAATCGGCGTACGTCGTCGCGCAAGGGAATATCGGGCGTGGCAAACACGATGCTGCTGCGGTACTCGTTCATCGGAAACGCATGGCTCGGCTGTGGGGGCGCCGCAAGACTAACCCAAAAGTATTAGTCCCCCGCCCGGTCCTGATAACGGTTTCAAAGCGAACCATCGCCGGTGCCGCGACACAGGCACTCCTGTGGGAGCGACTTCAGTCGCGACGACGCCATGCCGGACGCGTCGCGACCAAGCCGCTCGGCACAAGAGCCGGCCGCACTCGGCAACGCCCCCGAGGCGCCACCGGTGCGTAACGATCGCCCCCGGCAGGCCTGGTCGCAGCGCCGTCGCGGGAGCGGCGCCAACGCGCGCTGCATCCCAGGACGAGCGCCGCCCATTCAAGCACCGTACCCCGCAGCCGTTATACTTGGCTATCCCTCCGCCGAGGGGCGCTGCGACCGTGTCGATGCGGGGGCCTCCCCGCCTCCAGACCCGGCCAGGCTCGGCGGCAGGCTTGAGCGACAACGGCGCCCGGACCTTCGCGAGTTTCTCGCCATTGACCGGAGCTTTACCGATGAACGCTGTACGCAAGAGCTTTTCCACCGAGGGCGACTACAAGGTCGCCGACATCTCCCTGGCCGATTGGGGCCGTAAGGAGCTGGACATCGCCGAGCACGAGATGCCGGGCCTGATGTCGATCCGCCGCCAGTACGCCACCGCCAAGCCGCTGGCCGGCGTGCGCGTGACCGGCTCGCTGCACATGACCATCCAGACCGCGGTGCTGATCGAGACGCTGAAGGACATCGGCGCCGACGTGCGCTGGGCCTCGTGCAACATCTTCTCCACCCAGGACCACGCCGCCGCCGCGATCGCGGTCACCGGCACCCCCGTGTTCGCCTGGAAGGGCGAGAGCCTGGAGGAATACTGGGACTGCACCCTCGACGCGCTGACCTTCACCCTGCCTGACGGCACCCAGACCGGCCCGGAACTGGTGGTGGACGACGGCGGCGACGTCACCCTGCTGATCCACAAGGGCTACGAGCTGGAGAACGGCTCCAAGTGGGTGGACGAACCGGCCTCCTCGCACGAGGAGCAGGTGATCAAGGACCTGCTCAAGCGCGTGGCCGTCGAGCGCCCCGGCTACTGGACCCGCGTGGTCAAGGACTGGAAGGGCGTGTCCGAGGAAACCACCACCGGCGTGCACCGCCTGTACCAGCTGGCCGAGGCCGGCACCCTGCTGGTGCCGTCGATCAACGTCAACGACTCGGTGACCAAGAGCAAGTTCGACAACCTGTACGGCTGCCGCGAGTCGCTGGCCGACGGCCTCAAGCGCGCGATGGACGTGATGCTGGCCGGCAAGGTCGCCGTGGTCTGCGGCTACGGCGACGTCGGCAAGGGCTCGGCGCACAGCCTGCGCGCCTACGGCGCCCGCGTCATCGTCACCGAGATCGACCCGATCTGCGCGTTGCAGGCGGCGATGGAAGGCTTCGAGGTCAACACGGTCGAAGACAGCCTGGGCCAGGCCGACATCTACGTCACCACCACCGGCAACAAGGACATCATCCGCATCGAGCACCTGACGCAGATGAAGGACCAGGCCATCGTCTGCAACATCGGCCACTTCGACAACGAGATCCAGGTCGAGGCGCTGTACAAGTACCCCGGCGTGCAGAAGATCAACATCAAGCCGCAGGTGGACAAGTTCGTGTTCCCGAACGGCAACGCGATCTTCCTGCTGGCCGAAGGCCGCCTGGTCAACCTGGGCTGCGCCACCGGCCACCCGAGCTTCGTGATGTCCAACAGCTTCGCCAACCAGACCCTGGCGCAGATCGACCTGTGGCAGAACAAGGACAGCTACGAGAAGCAGGTCTACCGCCTGCCGAAGAAGCTGGACGAGGAAGTGGCGCGCCTGCACCTGGAAAAGATCGGCGTGAAGCTGACCAAGCTCAGCGACGACCAGGCCGCCTACCTGGGCGTGTCGGTCGACGGTCCGTACAAGCCGGAGCATTACCGGTACTGAGTGGTCGGCGGGTTTGCCGCCGGACGCGAAGAGCAGGTAGAACGGGCGCCGAAAGGCGCCCGTTTTTGTTGGTGGCCAGGCACCCTAGAGACACATCATGTCCATGACGCAGACGACCGGACTTAATCGCCAGTGGTCGCTTGTGCATCACGGAGGCGAGTGATAGCGTCGCACCGCATGCATCCATGGATCGGACCTCATGATCAGACGCGGAAGCGATGTAGGCAGGACATCGCAATGGCTTAAAGGCCTACTCGACCCGCCACTACTCCTGCGCTTCCCCAACAGCAATCGACAGTCGTCGGTTGTGGCCTGGTCATTGCCATGCGTCATCATGCTTCTGCTTTCCCTAGGTTGCGCCAGGAACCTTCAGCATAGGCAACTGACGGATATTCCATTGGCCGAGAAACCCGCCATTCCGTCCACCGAGTCCGCGTGCAAGGCAGCCGGTCAGTTCTGGTCGCAGCAGGGCTTGCCCGGTGGTCCGAAATCCTGCGCGGTGAAGACGACCGATGCATTCAAGATATGCACCGACAGCCTGCAATGCCAGGGAAGCTGCCTGGTCGCGAAAGACCTGCCATTGGGTGCCAAAGCGATCGGCAGTTGCTCGGAATGGATAGCAAACTTCAGCTGCTACAAATACATCGAAGATGGACGGGTGCGCATGCTCTGCGCGGATTGAGCAGACAGCGTGGCACCCTGCTCTGCGGCCCAAACCGCCCCATGCAAGCCAGGCGCCCTCAACCCGGTACGGGTCCGATGAGTGACATCCCATGAAACGCATCGCAGCATCGGCATTGACTGCGGTCGCGGCGCTCTTGCTGGTGGCGATCGCCGCATTCGCCTGCTACGACATGGTGGCGTTCCAGCCGCGCCGAGCGGAGATTCAGGCGCTGCTGCAGCGCGCTCCAGCGCAGGATCGCGATCCGCCGGCATTGATTCGCCGCTACATCCTTGCGTCGCACCAAGCCGATTACCCGCCTACCGCAGCCGTCGCCCGCATGCTGCTGGCGCGCCTGGATGTATCGCGCGATGAAGGCATGCTCGCCTGGCATGCGCGCACGGTGCTCTGGGATCGACTGGTCTGGCTGCACCTGTCGCAGGACGAGATCATGGCGCTGTATACCACCTTGTCCTACAACGGCTCTGGCTATGGCCTCAGCCAGCTGTCGCAGCGGCTGTACGCGAAACCGTTGAGTGCGCTGTCCGAGCCCGAAGCGGCCACGGTCGTTGCGATTCTCTGGTCGCCTGGCCTGCACCTGAGCGACAGGTCGCGCCTGGATCGGCGACGGGACCTCTTGATGGCAAGAGTACGGGCTGCACGTTGACGATACCCTCGCACACGGCATGACCTGCTCCGCGGGTGCGCCCGCTCCTGTCTCGGAAAAAGACTTCTGGAAACTGGTGGATGCGCCGTCGAATTGACGCCACCAAAACTGGGTTGGCAACTCTGTCCACCTAACACCGAGCGGAAAGGACTCATGTTGAAGCCTCGCCGGCTACTCGTTGGCCTGGGCTGTCTCGCAGCCCTGGCTGTCGCTGTCATCGCAGGCCACAAGCCACTGGTGATCTGGTTGATGCACACGCACCCGTTCTCCGCTGAAGCGTTCGACGCTTCGCGTTGGCGTGCCGGCCTGCAGGCGTCGGAGGAAGGCGAATGCGTGCGTGGCCGCATGGCGAACGACATCATTGCCACGGTCGCGCGCCCGGGTCGGCCGAAGTCTGCCGTGGAAGCAGCGCTCGGCGCTCCGCAGGGCATGCGCGGCGAGATTGCGGATTACGAGCTTGGCATGTGCAGCGGGCTCAGGATCGATTTCGATTCGCTGTATGTGGAGTACGCCGATGGCAAGGTGGTGCGGGCGTATCACGTGCAGCATTGAAGCGCCGATGGTCTCCGAGGTGCCCTTGCTTCGGGTGCGGCGAGGTGACTCCCTGAGCCAGATCAGCAATGCGCTTGAGGCCGGACCCTCACCCCAACCCCTCTCCCGATGGGAGAGGGGCTAAAGCACGGTCCTCTGCGGACGCCCGGAACCGCAGGCGGATCAGAACCGCAGGCTCAGGCCCAGGGTGAAGGCGCGGCCATAGCGGGAGTAGCCCTGCGACAGCAGCGGGTTGCCGTTGATGCTGTAGGTCTGCTCGTCGTCCAGCAGGTTCTGGCCTTCCAGGCTGAGGCTCAGCATGTCGTTGACTTCGTAGGACACGTGCGCGGTCAGCCAGGTGATCTTGTCGGCCTGTTCGTTGTAGCCGGCGCCCAGCACGTTGACCGCGGTGACGAAGCCGTCGGTGTGGTCGGCGGTGGCGCCGATCGACCACGGCCCCTTCTCGTACATCACCCCGAGCGAGTACACCGCCGGCGCGATGCCTTCCAACGGGCGCTCCTCGCCGTTGACCCAGCTGCGCGACCAGTTGCGGGTGTACTGCGCGCGGAAGCCCAGGCCGTTGTCCCAGAAGTGCTGCAGGCCAGCCTCGATGCCGCGCACCTTGGCGTAGTCGCCGTTGATCGGCCGCATCACGTTGAACAGGTGGCCCGGCACGCCGATGTCCTGGTTCGGCTCCCAACTGGTGGTGATCTGGTTTTCGATGCGCTTGTAGAACACCGCCACGTTGGCGATGGACTGTTCGGCGAAGTACCACTCCAGCGACAGGTCGCCCTGCTTGGCGCTGTAGGGCTTGAGGTTGACGTTGCCGCCGTAGATCTGGGTGAACTCGCCCCAGGACACGCTGGCGGTGGTGTTGGTCGGTGCCAGCTTGTCCACCGAGGGGCGCGCCATGGTCTTGGCCGCGCCCGCGCGCAGCAGCAGGTCGTCGCTGAAGCGCCAGGTGAAGTTGCCCGACGGCAGCACGAAGGTGTAGTCGCCGTCCTGCACGATCGGGGTCGGCTCGGCGTACTCGGCGGTGTAGTTGAACGCACCGTTCTCGGTGATGCTGAGGATCTTCGCGTCCCAGGCCTGGGCGCGGGTGCGGGTCTTGACCAGGCGCACGCCGACATCGGCGTTCCAGCGCTCGCCGGACAGGTCGGCCTGCACATAGAAGGCGTTGGTCTTCTCCTCGACCCGGTAGCTTTCCAGCGGGTTCCACTGCGGCGCGGCCAGCGCGTAGTCGTAGGTGCTGCCGTCCTGGCGCGGGTTGCCGTCGTAGGCCTGCAACTGGGCCAGGTAGTTGGGCACGTCGAAGGCCAGGAACGTGCGCGGGAACGTGGAGCCCACCTTGTCCATGAAATGCGGCAGGGCGAAGGTGTGATCGAGCACGTTGCCGCCCAGCGCGCCGACGTTGATCGCGTTGTCGCCGGAATAGTAGTCGGCGCCGCCGTTGAGGGTGTTGTTGATCAGGTCGCGGCGCTTGCTGCGTTCGGTGCGGGTCATCCCGAAGTGCAGGTTGTCCACGCCCCACTGGCCGACGTACAGCTTGCCGCCGAGGGTGCCGCCGGTGATCTCGTCAGCGATGTTGTCGCCGCGCAGTTCCATGTAGTGCGTGTTGAAGTCGGTGTCGGTGAACTGGCCGTTGGCCAGGCCGGTGGCGAGGTCGCGGCCATCGTCGAAACTGGCGGTGACGTTGGGCACGGCGTTGCGGCCCAGGGTGATGCGGGTGGTGTTGGGCTGATTCATGCGCAGCACCACGTAGGTGTCCTGGCCGCCGGAATAGCGCTTGGAGGTGGAGCGGTACAGGTCGCCGGTCAGGGTCAGGCTGTCGCTGGCCTTCCATTGCCCGTTGATGCCGTACAGGTCGGTGTCGACCACCCGGTGTTCGGTCTGATTGAGGATCTCCGGGTTCATGCGCAGCTCCGGATCCGGGTTGTCCAGGGTGAGGCCGGTGACGATGCCGTTCTGCACGGTGATGTCCGACCAGCGCCCCGGCGCGAACAACGGGTAGTACGACTGCTGGTAGGACACCTGCGGCGAATCGAGGCGGGTCTTGAGCCCGTCGACGACGATGCGTACGTCGTCGTTCGGCCGCCACTCGAACTTGCCGGAGAAGGCGCGGCGCTTCTTGTCCTCCAGGATCGAGCCGACGCGGAACTGGCCAGGTGCGATCAGCCCGTATTCGTCCGGATCCAGCTCGCCGTTGCCGTTGGGATCGATATTGCCGCCCCAGGCGTTGCCGCCCCAGGTCGGGTCGCTCGGGTCGGGGTTGCGGGTCCAGCCGCCGTCGTTGCCGGCGATGTCGGTGCGGTCCTTGCGCTCGGCGTAGACCACGCCCAGCAGCACGCCGAACGTGTCGTCGAGGAAGGTGTTGCTGTAGGCCGCCGACAGCTTGCGGCCGTTGAGTTCGGACATCTGGTTGCGGTCGCCTTCGGCGCGGACGATCGCATGCTGGCCCTTCTGGTCGAACGGGCTGGCCGAGCGCAGGTTGATCAGGCCGCCGATCGCGCCTTCGGTCAGCACCGATTGCGCGCCCTTGACCACGTCGGCGCCGCTGATCACGTCGGCCGGCAGCACGTCGTAGGCGAAATCGCGCCCGGCGCCGTCGGTGGCCAGGATGCGGCCGTTGAAGGTGGTGAGCGTGTACTCCGGGCCGAGCCCGCGCACGCTGACCTTCTGCCCTTCGCCGCCGGCGGTGCGGCTGATCGACACGCCGGTGATGTGGCTGAGCGAATCGGCCACGTTGTCGTCGGGGAAGCGGCCCAGCTCCAGCGCGCTGATCGAATCCTGCACCGTCGCCGCGTCGCGCTTGAGTTCGGTGGAACGCGCCAGGGCGGCGCGCACGCCGGTGACCTGGATCGTCTCCAGGTCGACCGGATTCTGGCTGGTCTCGGCGTTGCTGGTGGCGCTGCCCGGTGCCGGCTGCAGTTGCGACGACGACGGAGCGGCGTCCTGGGACCAGGCCGTGGCCGGCATCAGCAGGGCAAGGGCGATGGCATGGAACAGGCTGTGGCGATGCGGACGAACGGCGTTCACGGGCGGTCTCCTGGGGCTGGCGGGCGTAGGACGGCGGTGCGGGGGCCAGATGAAAAACAACGAAACCGAGCCTATAGCAGGTTTCGTTTTGTATCAATAGCGAAATGTAACGAACTGTCGCATACTCTGGACCGTTTGCAAGGAGCCCCCATGTCCGTCACCCGCGACACCAGCCAGCGCCGTCTCCAGATCAGCGAATTGGTTCGCCAGCACGGCAGCGTGCAGGTCTCCGCCCTGGCGCAGCAATTCGGGGTGAGCCTGCAGACCGTGCGCAAGGATCTGCGCTATTTGGCCGAACGCGGGGTCATGGCGCGCGCCTACGGCGGCGGCATCGACAGCAGCGCGGTCAACGCCGGGCCGGCCGAACCGCATTACGACGCCAAGCGCACCGTGCACCTGGAGGAAAAGCGGCGCATCGGCCGGCGCGCGGCGGCGATGGTGCAGCCGGGCAACACCATCGCCATCGATTCGGGCACCACCGCGATCCAGCTGGCCGAAGCGTTGCCGGACATCGACGTGACCGTGGTCACCAACGACTTCGGCGTGCTGACCGCGCTCAGCCCCAAGACCCACATCAACCTGGTGATGCTGGGCGGCGAACTGCGGCGCAAGAACATGGCCTTCTATGGCGGGCTGACGGTGGAAGCGCTGGACGCGCTGCACGTGGACCTGCTGTTCCTGGGCGTGGACGGTTTCGACCTGGAGCGCGGCATCACCACCCACTACGAACCCGAGGCGATGCTCAATCGCAAGATGGTGGAGGCGGCGCGCGCGGTCATCGCCATCACCGACAGCTCCAAGTTCGGCAAGATCTGCCTGCACCGGATCATCCCGGTCTCGGAGCTGGACGCGCTGATCACCGACACCGGCGCGCCGGAGGACGTTGCCCAGGCCTGCCAGGCGCTGGGCGTGGATCTGGTGCGCGCCTGATCCTGGCCTATTGCGCAGCGGTCTTGGCCGCGGCGAATTCGCGCAGCGCATTGCGGTAGTAGATCTTGTCGATCACCGTGCGCGGCAGCGCCAGGCCAGGCACGTCGGCCTCCAGCACGGCGATGCGCTGGCTCTCGTCGGTGGCCAGATAGCGCCAGTCCGATTGCCAGACGCCGTGCGCTTCGGCGCGGAACTGCGCCGGGTCCGCGTCCGGCGCGTAGGTCAGGTCGGTGCCGTACAGCAGGCGGTCCTGATAGCGGATAAAGAAGTCGCGCACCTTGGCCCGGTCGCGGTTGGACTGGTACTGCACCTGGCTCATGCGCGCGGCCAGGTCGACCGTGGCGTTGGGAAAGCGGTCCAGGAACTCCGCCAGCCGGTCGACGTCGTATTCGAGGCTGGCCATGTGCGCACCGACCACCCGCAGCTGCGGATGCGCGCCGACGAAGCGGTCGCGCGCGGCCATCAGCGCGGCATGCGAGGGCATCTCCGGATGCAGGTACATGTGGTACTGCGGATGCTTGGCGAAATACTCGCGGTCGTTGTTGGTGGTCATCTGCTGCAGCGGCAGCCAGCAGTTGTAGGGCTCGCCCTGGTGCGCGATCAGCGGCACGCCCAGTGCGCGGATGTGCTCGGCGACCGGCGCCAGGCCGGGATCGTCGAGCATGATCAGCCTGCCCTGCGCGTCCTTCTCCACCATGCCGATGTTCTTCCACACCTTCACCGCGCGCGCGCCTTCGCGCACCGCCTGGTCGAGGCCGGCATCGACGCGCTTGCGCCATCCGGGCGTGGCGTAGCCGCGCATCGAGAACGTCGTCGCCCAGTGGAAGCGCGCCGGATCGGCCTTGGCCAGGATCAGCGCATCGCGGTGCTGCCGCTCGATGCTGGGGAAATCCGGATAGTCGACGTTGATCGAGAGCAGTTCGAAATTGTCGGCGCGCGCCTGTTCGAGGAAGGCGTGGTCGGCGCGGTTGGCATGGACATGCGCGTCGTACTTGCGGACCTTGGCGAAATCTTCCATCGCGTAGGGCGCGTCGGCCACGTTGGCGCGCTTCGCGCCGGATTGCGCATGCGCCGCCGGCACGCCGCCCAGCAGGGCGATGGCCAGCGGAACGCCGAACAGGATCAGGACGGTCTTCATCACTCCACCTCACGTTATCGAAACAAGTAGCAACATAACGAAACAAAACGCTTGCATCAATCGTCAGGGCGCGCGCAGAATGCCGACAACGCCACCGGACCCGTTGCCCATGTCCCCGATTGGACGCCGCAGTGTCTTGAAGTACGTCGTCGGCAGCGTGGCCGGCGCTGCCGCATGGAGTGTGGCGCCCTGGGCACGCTCGGCCGAACCCGTCGGCGCGACCGCCGCCGACGGCAAGCCGGCGATCGCCGATGCGGTGCTGTCCCTCGCCTTCGACCGGCGCATGCACACGCGGCTGTCCTCGCGCGGCAAGCCGCTGACCGCCTACCAGCCCAGCGAAGCGCTGCTGCTGGCCGACGGCAGCGAACTCACCGACTTCGCGCTGACCGGCCAGCAAACGCATGCGCTGGACGATCCGCGCCATGGCCGCGGCCGGCAGACCGTGTTCACCGGCCGCGCGGCCAAGGCCGGCGTGGAGAAGCAGGTGGCGGTGAGCCTGTTCGACGCGCTGCCCGGCCTGGCGCTGCTGCAGGTGCGCTATCGCAACCTGGGCATGAGCGCATTGCAGGTGGCCGGCTGGCGCAACGGCGCGCACGAACTGCCGGCCGTCGCCGGCGGCTTCTGGAGTTTCTCCGGTGCCACCCACACCGACCGCCGCGATTGGGTGCAGCCGCTCGGCGACGGCTTCGCGCAACGCAACACGCTGGCGATGGAGTCCTCCGACTACGGCGGCGGCACGCCGGTGGCCAATCTCTGGCGCCGCGATGTCGGCATCGCCGTGGGCCACGTCGAGCTGGTGCCGCGCCCGCTGGACATGCCGGTGCGCCGTACCGCCGCGGGCGCGGCGATCGCCATCGAATCGGCGCAGGCGACGACGCTGGCGCCCGGCCAGGAACTGGTGACCGAGCGCACCCTGCTGGCGGTGCACAGCGGCGATTTCTTCGCCCCGCTGCAGCAGTACCAGGCGTTCATGCGCGCCGAGGGCATCGAAGGCCCGCGCCCGCCGGACTCGGCGTTCGCGCCGATCTGGTGCGCCTGGGGCTACGAGCGCGACTTCAACGTGCAGCAGATCTTCGCCACGCTGCCCAAGGCGCGCGAACTCGGCTTCGAATGGGCGGTGCTGGACGACGGCTGGCAGACCAACGAAGGCGACTGGAAGATCGACCGGCGCAAGTTCCCGCGCGGCGATGCCGACATGCGCGCGTTCACCGCCGAAGTGCGCAAGCACGGCATGCGCCCGCGCCTGTGGCTGGCGCCGCTGGCCGCCGATCCCGGCAGCGATGTGCTGCACGACCACGTGGACATGCTGCTGCTGGACAAGGAAGGCGCCTTCCAGACCGTGACCTGGTGGAACGCGCTGACCCAGTGCCCGGCCTACCAGCCGACCATCGACTTCTACGTGGCGCTGGTGAAGAAGGCCATCGGCGACTGGGGCTTCGAAGGCATCAAGCTCGACGGCCAGCATCTCAACGCGGTCGCGCCCTGCTACAACCCCGCGCACCACCACGCCAGCCCGAACGATTCGGTCGTGGGCCTGGCCAAGTTCTGGGATGCGATCTATCGCGCCGCGCACCAGGCCAATCCGCAGGCGGTGGTGGAACTGTGCCCGTGCGGCACCGCGTTCGCGTTCCACAACCTGCCGGCCACCGACCAGTACCCGTCCTCGGACCCGCTGTCGTCGTGGCAGGTGCGCAGCAAGGGCAAGTCGATCAAGGCGCTGATCGGCGCGCGCAGCAGCTACGCCGGCGATCATGTGGAACTGTCGGACAACCGCGACGATTTCGCCTCCAGCGTCGGCATCGGCGCGGTGATCTCCAGCAAGTTCACCTGGCCCAAGGACACCGACCATCCGTCGGTGCCGCTGCCGCCGGGCGGTTTCGTGCTGACGTCCGAGCGCGAAGCGCTGTGGCGCAAGTGGGTGGAGTTGTACAAGACCCACATGCTGCCCAAGGGCGAGTACCTGGGCACGCTGTACGACATCGGTTTCGACAAGCCCGAAGCGCATGCGATTCGCAAGGACGGCGCGCAGTACTACACGTTCTATGCGCCGCAGTGGGACGGCAAGGTCGAGCTGCGCGGCCTGGCGCCCGGCCGCTGGCAGGTGCGCGATCTGTTCAACGAACGCGACCTCGGCATCGTCGATGCCGCGCATGCGTTCCTGCCCGCGCGCTTCGAGCGTTTCCTGCTCCTGCAGGCCACGCCGGCCAGGGATCCGGCATGAGCGCGGCACCGACGCCGACCGCGCGGCGCCGCCCCTGGCTGGTCTTCGCCCTGACCACGGTGGTGCTGTGGGGATTGTGGGGCGCGCTGTCGCCGCTGTCGGCGGCGCACGGCTTCCCCGACACGCTGGTGTACTGCGTGTGGGCGCTGACCATGCTGCCGCCGGCGCTGTACCTGCTGTGGCGCAACGGCTGGCAGCTGGAGCGCTCGCCCAGGGCGATCGGCTACGGCCTGACCATCGGCCTGCTCGGCGCCGGCGGGCAGATGCTGCTGTTCCACACGCTGACCATCGGCCCGGCGTACTTCGTGTTCCCGATCATCTCGCTGTCGCCGGTGGTGACCATCGCGCTGTCGTTCCTGCTGCTGCGCGAGCGCACCGGCTGGCAGGGCACGCTGGGCATCGTGCTGGCGCTGCTGGCCCTGCCGCTGCTGGACCTGTCGTTCGGCCGCGGCAGCGGCGCCGGGCTGGGCTGGTTCCTGCAGTCGCTGCTGATCATGCTGGCGTGGGGCGTGCAGGCCTTCTTCATGAAGCTGGCCAACGACAGCGTGCGCGCGGACAGCATCTTCGCCTACATGACGCTCGGCGCCCTGCTGCTGGCGCCGGTGGCGCTGGCGATGACCGACTGGCGGCAGCCGATCAACACCGGGCTGGACGGGCCGTGGATGACCGCCGCCATCCAGCTGCTCAACGCGGTGGGCGCGGTGACCCTGGTCTACGCCTTCCGCTACGGCAAGGCCATGGTCGTGGCGCCGCTGAGCAATGCCGGCGCACCGCTGGTCACCGCGGCGCTGGCGCTGCTGTTCGCCGGCGTCGTGCCCGGTCCGCTGAAGGCGGTCGGCCTGGTGCTGGCGCTGGTCGCCTCGCTGCTGCTGGTGCTCGAACCCGAGCGCGCGCCGCAACCGCAACCGCCCTCTCCCCCCTGACTGGATTTTCCATGCACGCTCTGCTCGACCTGATCGCGCGGCATCGGCAAGGCCACGCCATCGGCGTGACCTCGATCTGCTCGGCCCATCCCCTCGTCGTCGAAGCCGGACTGCGCCACGCGCAGCGCAGCGGCCAGGCGCTGGTGCTGTTCGAGGCGACCTGCAACCAGGTCAACCAGGACGGCGGCTACACCGGCATGCGCCCGGCCGACTTCGTCGCGTTCGTGTACGCCATCGCCGACCGCGTCGGCTTCGAACGCGGCCGCATCGCGCTGGGCGGCGACCATCTCGGCCCCAACCCGTGGACGGCGCTGGACGCCGCCGCGGCGATGGACAAGGCCGAGGTCATGGTGGCCGCGTACGTCGCCGCCGGCTTCCGCAAGATCCACCTGGACTGCTCGATGGCCTGCAGCGGCGATCCCGAGCCGCTGCCCGAAGCGGAGATCGTGCGCCGCGCGGTGCGCCTGTGCCGCGCCGCCGAAGACGCGTGGGCGCAGGCGGGCGGCGAAGCGCCGGTGTACGTGATCGGCACCGAGGTGCCGGTACCCGGCGGCGCCACCGAAGCGATCGACGGCCTGGCGCTGACCACGCCGGACGCGGCGCTGGCCACCATCGAAGCGCACCGCAGTGCGTTCGCGCAGGCCGGGCTGGGCGATGCCTGGACCCGCGTCATCGCCTCGGTGGTGCAACCGGGCGTGGAATTCGACCATCACGCGGTCATCGACTACGACAGCGGCAAGGCGCGCGACCTGAGCCAGGCGCTGACCGCCGTGCCGGGCATGGTGTTCGAGGCGCACTCCACCGACTACCAGACGTGCGCTGCGCTGGACGCGCTGGTGCGCGACCACTTCGCCATCCTCAAGGTCGGCCCCGGGCTGACCTTCGCCTTGCGCGAAGCGCTGTGGGCGCTGGACGCGATCGAACGCGAATGGATCGACGCCACGCAGCGCGCCAACCTGCGCGAGGTGACCGTGCGCCGCATGCAGGCCGCGCCCGGCTACTGGCAGCGCTACTACCACGGGCAGGGCCGCGGCCTGGCCATCGACCTGCAGTACAGCCTCAGCGACCGCATCCGCTACTACTGGCCGGATGCGGAGATCGAGCAGGCACGCGCGCGCCTGTTCGACAACCTGCGCGCCGATCCGCCGCCACTGCCGCTCCTCGGCCAGTATCTCCCCCACGCATTGCACGCCATCCGTACCGGGACCGCGACGCGCGATCCGCAGTCCCTGGTCATGGCCCACGTCAGTGCCGTTCTCGACGACTATCACCATGCATGCCATGCCCATGACCCCTCCTGATGCCCTCGGCATTGCCGAATCCGAACTGGACGCCAGCGGCGCGCTGTGGACCGCGCGCGAGATCGCGCAGCAGCC
This sequence comes from Xanthomonas sp. CFBP 8443, assembly GCF_025666195.1. Classification (NCBI taxonomy): domain Bacteria; kingdom Pseudomonadati; phylum Pseudomonadota; class Gammaproteobacteria; order Lysobacterales; family Lysobacteraceae; genus Xanthomonas; species Xanthomonas sp. CFBP 8443. The sequence continues at coordinate 1,133,780 of NZ_CP102592.1, read as the reverse complement.
GCGCATGCTCGAACGCACCCACGCGCTGGTCGCCGAACTGCACGCGCAGCTGCAGGCCTTCGCCGCACCGATCGCCGACGACCCGCGCGCGCGGGTGATCCTCACCGGCGCCGGCACCTCCGCCTACATCGGCCAGTGCCTGGCGCCGCTGCTGGACCGCGTGCTGGCTGCGCGCGTGGACGCGGTGCCCACCACCGACATCGTCTGCGCGCCGCAGCTGTACCTGGATCCGGCGCAGCCGCTGCTGCTGATCTCCTTCGGCCGCTCCGGCAACAGTCCCGAGAGCCTGGCCGCGGTGGACCTGGCCGAAGCGCTGGTCGCCGACGTGCGCCACCTGGTGGTGACCTGCAACCGCGACGGCGCGCTGGCGCGCGTGCCGGTGGCCAAGGCCATGACCCTGCTGCTGCCGCAGGAAACCCATGACGTCAGCTTCGCGATGACCTCCAGCTTCAGCTGCATGATGTACGCGACCCTGGCGGCGCTGCTGCCGGCCGGCGCGCTCGATGCCCGCATCGGCCCGATCGGCCGCGCCGTCGACGCGGTGCTGCTGCATGCGCGGCCGTTGCTGGAAACGCTCTCGCGCGGCGGCTTCGAGCGCGTGGTGTACCTGGGCAGCGGCCTGCTGCAGGGCCTGGCGCGCGAGGCCACGCTCAAGCTCGGCGAGCTCACCAACGGCGCGGTCGCTACCTGCTACGACTCGCCGCTGGGGTTTCGCCATGGTCCGAAGACCTTCGTCAACGCGCGCACGCTGGTGGTGGTATTCGTGTCCAACGACCCCTACACGCGCCGCTACGATCACGACCTGCTCGACGAACTGCGCCGCGACGGCTGCGCCGCCCGCGTCGTGGAGATCACCGCGCAGCCGCGCCCGGGCCTGGACGCGGACACGCTCGCAGTTGTCGGCATGCACGCAGCCGCGGACGTGGACCTGCTGTGGCCGTACATCGCCGCCGCGCAGCTGTTCGCGTTCCTGACCTCGCGCGCGATGGGCGTGACCCCGGACAATCCGAATCCGTCCGGGGTGGTCAACCGCGTCGTGCAGGGCGTGCGTCTGTACGCGTTGGACGCATGAGCGCAGCGCTCTACCTCGGCGTCGACGGCGGCGGCAGCAAGACCCGCTTCGCCGCGATCAACGCCAACGGCGTCTTGCTGGCCGAGGCGCAGCTGGGCACCACCTATCACCCGCAGGTGGGCCTGGACGGCGTCCGGGCCACCCTGGCCGACGGCATCGGCCAGCTGCTCGGCCAGTTGCAGCTTAGCCCGGCCGATATCGCGCAGGCCTTCTTCGGGCTGCCCGCCTACGGCGAGGACAGCCGCGCCACCGCCGCGCTGCAGGGCATCCCGGCGCAGGTGCTGGGCCACGACCGCTACGCCTGCGACAACGACATGGTCTGCGGCTGGGCCGGCTCGCTGGCCTGCGCCGACGGCATCAACATCATCGCCGGCACCGGCTCGATGGGCTACGGCCGGCGCGGCGCCGCCGCCGCGCGCTGCGGCGGCTGGGGCGAGGCGTTCTCCGACGAAGGCTCGGCCTACTGGATCGCGATCCAGGGCCTGAACGCGTTCTCGCGCATGAGCGACGGGCGTCTGCCGCGCGGTCCGCTGCATGCGCTGCTGCGCGAGCATTTCCAACTGGGCCGGCACGACCTGGACATCTGCGCGCACGTCTACGGCGAAGGCGTAGGCACCCGCGGCGACCTGGCCAGGCTGTCGCCGCTGGTCTCGCGCGCCGCGCAGGCGGGCGACGCGGTGGCCGCGGCGATCTTCGAACACGCCGGCCGCGAGCTGGCGGCGATCGCGGTGGCGTTGCACGGCGCGCTCGGATTCGACCCCGGCGAGCCGGTGCCGGTGTCGTATTCCGGCGGCGCGTTCAGCGCCGGCGATCTGTTGATGCGCCCGTTCCGGCTGGCGCTGGGCGCGGCCGCTCGCGGCTTCGAACTGCGCGCGCCCTTGCACGCGCCGCACTACGGGGCCGCGCTCTACGCGCGGCAACTGGCCGCCATTCCATCCCGCTGAAGCACCGCTGCGGACGCCAACCACCAAGGACACGCCAATGAAACGCCCGCTGCTGGCCGCTCTGCTCTGCACCCTCGCCGCCGCCGCGAGCGCGGCGCAGCGCCCCGACGCCCTGCAACCCAGCGGCCGTTTCAGCGTGTACGGCCACGGCGCGGCCGCCACCCCGCCGATGGGCTGGAATCCGTGGAACGCCTTCCGCACCGACGTCGACCAGGCGCGGATCCTGTCGGTGGTCGACGCCATCCAGCGCCGCGGCCTGCAGCAGGCCGGCTACCGCTACATCAACATCGACGACGGCTGGTGGTTGCAGCGGCGCGCCAGCGGCGAGATCGCGATCCGCACCTCGATGTTCCCCATCGCCAGGACCGGCGAGGGCGGCACCAGCTTCCGCGCCTGGACCGATGGATTGCATGCCCGCGGCTTCAAGGCCGGTCTGTACACCGACGCCGGACGCAACGCCTGCTCGCAGGCGTTCGACCGCACCAGTCCCAACCTGCCGGTGGGCAGCGTGGCCGAGCGTGAGATCGGCTTGCAGGGCTTCGAAGCCTCGGACCTGAAGACCATGTTCCAGGACTGGGGCTTCGACTACCTGAAGGTGGACGCCTGCGGCCTGGCCGACTTCGCTGCCGACAGCGTGCCGGTGCGCGAATCCGGCCAGCGCGCGTTGCGCCCGCTGATCGTGCGCGGCGACGCCGTGCGCAGCGACCGCGATGCGCTGGAGACGCACTACGCGCGCATCGGCCGGCTGCTGGCCGCGTTGAATCCCGACAACGACTACGTGCTGTCGATCTGCCCATGGGGCGAGGCCGGCGTGCGCGACTGGGGCGGCAGCTACGGCCACCTGTGGCGCACCAGTCCGGACATCGAGCCGACCTGGGACAGCATGCTGCACAACTTCGATTCGGCCTCGCGGCGCGAGCTGTACGCCGGCCCGGGCCGCTGGAACGATCCGGACATGCTGGCGGTCGGCCTGGGCGCGTTCGACGCCGCGCACCTGACCGAAGCGCGCACCCATTTCTCGCTGTGGGCGATGCTGTCCGCACCGCTGCTGCTGGGGTTCGACCTGACCCGCGCGCCGGACCCGCTGATCGAACTGCTGCGCAATCCCGAGGTGATCGCGGTCAACCAGGATGCGGCCGGCAACCAGGCCACGCTGGTGGTCGACGCTGCGCCGGTGCAGGTACTGGTCAAGCCGCTGACCGCGCGCGGCGAACGCGCGGTGCTGCTGTTCAATCGCGGCGACACCGCGGCCGTGGCGCAGGTCGATGCGCGGCAGATGAAGCTGGCGGCCGGCACGCCACTGGCGGTGCGCGATCTGTGGCGCCGCCGCGACCTGCCGTCGCGCCAGGGCCCGCTGCGCTATTCGCTGGCGCCGCATGCCGCGGTGATGCTCAAGGTCAAGGGCACGCCGGTCGAAGCGGACGCGACCCTGCTGAGCGAAATGACCGGGCGCATCCATGTCGCCGCCGATGGCCTGCCGAGCTACGCCACCGCGCTGGACGCCGCCTCCGGCACGCCGCGCGCCGACGTCACGCCATACGGCCAGCCGCTGAAGATCGCCGGCAGCGCATACGCATACGGCATCGGCGCCCATGCCGATTCGCGGCTGGAAATCCTCACCCGCGGCGAGTTCTCCAAGTTCAGCACCTCGATCGGGCTGCAGGACAGCGCCGCGCGCGGCACCGGCAGGACCGTGTTCCGCATCTACGGCGACGCCAGGCTCCTGTACGAAAGCGCGCCGATGCGCAGCGGCGATGCGGCAGTCGCCGTCGAACTGCCGATCGGCAACGTCGGCGTGCTCGAGCTGGTCGCCGCGGCCGACGCAGTGCCGGCCGGCGCGTTGCCGCCGCTGGTGGTCTGGGCGAATCCCGTGCTGCGCTGAGCGCGCTTGCGGCGAGCTTGCGCCTGTCGACGGCGGGCCGCTGGCAATCGCGCACCCGCTCGCTACTGCGACGCCGGCACGCGGCTAAGGCCGCCAGTTCGCGTTGCGCTCCCAGAACGCCACGCTGCGCCGGTAGGCCTCGCGGTCCAGCGCCACGCCCGAGCCGCCCTCCTCCACGCCCAGCGCGTTGCGCAGCATGGTGATCGGCGCCATCGGGATCTCCTGCGGCTCGGCCGTATAGAGGCAGCCGACCACGCCCCACTCGGCCTCGATCGGTGCGCCTTCGCGCGCCAATTGCTCGCGGCTGTAGAGGATCGGCAGCAGGTACGTGGCGACCGGCGGCTCGACGCCTTCGAACCAGCGCACCAGCACCGGCAACTCCTCCCTGCTGCGCGCTTCGTAGCCGGAACGCAGCAGGTGGCGATTGGCCTCGGTGATCGGCACGGTCAGGCAGCGGGTGGACGTCCAGTTGCGATGCACGTGCAACTTGCAGAACGGCGCGTAGCCGTCCAGCACCCGGAGCGGCATGGCGTCGTTGAGCTGGCGCTCGAACTGTTCCGGCGTGCAGTCCTGGATCGCGTTGCGGCGCGCGTCGCGCGGGAACAGGCGGGTGCGGGCGAAGGGGGTGAGGACGATGGACATGGCGGCTGTGGGCACGAGGAGCGAGCTAGCGTAGCGTGCTCGGCAGCTGATGGACACCGTGGACAACTGCATGGCCATGCGGCGGTCGGTACGGCATCGATTCCGATCGCCACCGCCTTTTTGCCCGTGCTTCTGCAGGAGGAGTTTCAACTCCGACGCTTTATCGGCAAGACGTCGGGATTGAAACCCCTCCTACGAAGAACAGAAGACCGTCATGGCGCGGTGTCGGACTTGGCATAGACGCGGATCAATGCTTCACCGCGTGGCGCGCCATTGCACGCGGACAAGCCGCCGCGCACGCCCGGCATCGCGCAGGCGGCACCGACTACGGATGCGCCAACGCATAGTCGATCGCCGCGCGAACCGCCGCCACCTGTGCGGCATTGCACTGCTCGGGCGTGGCGCTCGGACTGTCGGGATAGACCTCGGTGGTCGTGGTGTAGCGCGCGTCGCTGATGCCCGCACACAACCCCAGCTTCTTCATCGGGTAGCGGATGACGCCATGCGCCACCACCGGCGAGCCGATGATCTTGCCCTCGGCATCGGCCGGCGCGATATGCGTCACCTGCTCCACTGCCGCGATCACCGCCTGCTGGAACGCCGGTTGTGGATTCTCGCTGTCGTCGACCAGGTAGAAGCCGTCGGGAATGCCATCGGGCTCGTAGGCGACACCATCGCGCGCGGCCAGCGCCGGCCGGAATTCGGACTCGTCGCTGTCGGTGGTCTCGTGCAGGTCGATGTGCATCGCGATCCGCCCACGCAGCGGCGCGACCAGCCGCAGCAGCGCGGCCGACTCCTGCGCCGGGCTGTCTTCGCGGAACGACCGGTTCGGATCGATCGCGTCCGCGTTCCAGCGATGGATCCGCTCGTAGGCCCACGGACTCACGCACGGCGCCACCAGCAGGTTGGCGCGACCGGCGTAATCGGCCGCATGCTGGCGCGCGAACTGCAGCGCGCCGTGCACGCCACTGGTCTCGTAGCCGTGCACGCCGCCGGTCACCAGCATGCACGGCAGCGCGTCGTCCCATCCGCGGCTGCGCAGCGCCAGCAGCGGGTAGCGCTCCTGCGCGTACGCCACCACCCCGTAGTCCACGACATCCAGTTGCCCACGCAGCTGCTCGATCGCCGCCACCACATCGTCCTGGTAGCTGCGCTGGCGCTGCTGCCGCGACAGCCATGCCGCCCTTTCCGCAGGCCCCCAGGGCGTGCCGGGCGTACCGATCGGGTAGAAGGCGTCGGATGTCATCGTGCGGCTCCACGTGTGCAGTGAGGCGGACGACTTTAGCACCGTGCAGCGCCGCAGCGCGTGCATCGCGGCGCGACGCGCCATCGCCCTGCATGCGGCGCGCATCCCACCACCATGCCCTACAGCCGGAAGCGCAACCCGAGCGTGTAGGTGCGCTCCGGCGACGCCACCTCGCGCGGGAACGTGCTGCGCTCGCCGAAGTAGTTGTAGGTGGTGGTCCCGAGCAGGTTGGTCGCCTCGGCGAACACCGTCAGGCGCTCGCTGAGCTCATAGTTCAGGGCCACGTCCAGCCACTTCTCCGGGCCATGGTAGATCTGCTCGGGCTGGTCGCCGGAGCTGTTGAAGCTCACTGCGTAGCGGTTGCGCCAGTTGTAGGCGGCACGCGCGGAAAAGCGCTGGTACTCGTACATCAGGATGACGTTGTACGCATTCTTCGACACGTTGGTCAGCGGCTGGCTGATGCCGTCGGGCGAATCGGCCTCGGCGTCGATGTAGGTGTAGTTGAGCTGGGTGCCGAACCCGGACAGCCACCCCGGCAGGAAATCGTAGAACTGCGTATAGCCCGCCTCCACGCCCTTCAGCGTGCCCTTGCCGGTGTTGCGCGGGCGACTGATCGAATAGGTGGTCCCGTCGATGGTCTCGTCGGCCGCATAGGTCTGGATGTAGCCGTCGATGTCGCGATGGAAGGCGGCCAGCGACAGCAACGAACCCGGGCGGAAGTACCACTCCAGCGACAGGTCAGCGTTGCGCGACTCCACCGGGCGCAACTGCGGGTTGCCGCCGCCGCCGCGCGCCGGCAGCGAGTCGGTGGACTCGTACAGGGCCAGCTGCGGATTGAGATCGGCGAACTCCGGCCGAGTGATGGTGGTGCTGCCGGCCAGGCGCAGCATCAGGTTCTCGCGCAGCGACAGGTTGGCGCTGTAGTTCGGCAGCACCTTGTCGGTGCGCCGGTCGATCTGCACCGGGCCGGACACGCCGTCGCGCGGCTGCGTGCCGCGCAGCGTGGAATCCAGGCGCGTGGCGCGCACGCCGATGCGCCCGTCCACCGGCACCGGGCCAAGCGCGAAGCCATAGTTCAGTTGCGCGTACGCGGCGTAGTTGTCCTCGCGATCGTCGAAGAACAACGCCGGATCGGCGTCCGGGCGCGTGGCCGAGTGCCCCATCAGCGTGCGCAGGTAGGCGCTGCGTTGCAGCAGGAAATCCTGGTTGGCCGAGGCCCAGCGGTCGGTGCCGAAATCGCGCGCGCCGTCGAGCATGTTGCCCGGCGTCACCGAGGCCAGGCCGGGCACGTCGCCGAGCAGGATCGGCGTGCCGGTCACGTTGTCGCGTGCGCCGGTGTCGCCGGACCGATTGGTCGCGCTGCGCCGGCTCGCGCGCAGGCCGACGTCCAGCGATTGCAGCGGACCGGTGTCCAACGCGATGTTGGCGTCGCCGCGCCACGCCCACTCCTCGCCCTTCTGCTCGTTCCAGCTGTCGTAGTACTGGCGCAAGGTCCAGTTGCCGGGCGCGGTGGCGTCGTAGGCGCTGCCGTCGGCCTGGGTGATCCAGGTCGCCGGCGCGCCGCGGCCGGAGCGCAGGTGCAGCAGCGGCGCCAGCGTCTCCACGTCCAGGGTGAAGGCGCGATTGTCGGCGGTGCTGTAGGTGTAGGCCAGCTCGGTGCTCAGCTTCACCTTGTCGTTGTTCCAGCGCCCGCCCAGCGCCGCCTGATAGGTATCGGAGGCGTTCTTGTGCGCCTGGGTGCTGGACAGCGTCCGCATGTCGCTGGCTTCCAGTCCATCTAGCACCGCAGTGCCCGGGCGCAGGCTCAGCGAGCGCGTGTTCTCGGCCGTGGCCAGGCCGGGGAACGGGAGCCAGTAGTTCACCTGCGGCCGGTTGCCGTAGCCGATGTACAGCGCATCCAGATACACCTCGCTGCGCTCGCTCGGCGCCCACTGGAATGACAGGTTGGCCGACTTGCGCTCGCGGTCGCCGCGCGCCATCAGCCCGCCGGCGCTGTAGGGCACGTAGATCCGCTGGCCCGGATCGAGCGGATTGGGCTTCAGGTCGTAGGTGCCGTAGATCGAATTGGACTCCTGGTACGGGCGCCGCTGATAGGCCACGCTGCCCATCACGCCCATGCGGCCATGCCCGGTGTCCCAGCGCTCGCTGAGGGTCAGGCTGCCGTTGGGCACGGTCTTGCCGGCCTGGTCGCCGCGCAGCGCGCTGACGCTGCCGGCGATGGTGCTGTCCTCCTCGAAATCGAACGGCCTTCGCAGGTGCACGTCCACCACGCCGGCGATGCCGCCTTCCTGGAACTGCGCACCGGTGGTCTTGTATACATCGACGCTGCGCAGCAGTTCGGTAGGCACGTCGGCCAGCTCGATGTCGCGACCGACAGTGGTGAACACGTTGCGACCGTCGAGCGTGGTGACCACGTTCGGCAGGCCGCGCACCAGCACCTGCCCGACCTCCGCGCCAGCGCGCGCGACCTGCACGCCAGTCACGCGTTGCAGCGCCGCCGCCACGCTGTTGTCCGGCAGCTTGCCGATGTCCTCGGCGACGATGGAATCGCTGATCTCGGCATGCGCCTGCTTGGTCGCGATCGCATCGACGACGCTGCCGCGCACGCCCTTGACCTGCACCGTGTCCAGCGTTGGCGCGGCGGCGGGCGGCGCCGCGGACGCGCCATCGGCAGGCGCCGGCTGCGCATGTGCATGCACGCTGCCGCTCAACGCCAAGGCGATCCACAACGCCAGCGGACGCTGCATCGCGGCAGGCCGGCGATGCGATGGACAAGCAAGACTTCCGGTCATCGATCCTCCTGGGCTCGCCGCCGCGGGGCGCGGCGCGAGCGCGACTATCAGGGCTGTTGCACGAGGCGAACCGGCGATACAGGTTCGCGATGTCGCGAGTGGCGACGCGGCCGATTACAGCAACGCCCTGTGCAACGCGACGTGATGGCAAACGCGCCTCGGCGCCGCGCAGTGCACGCGGCTTTCATCGGTGACGTGAAAGGCGGCATAGGCTGCAATGCACGCCGCGCGTGGTACTCGCGCAATGCCGGCATACCGCTGGCGACCGCCGCCGGGATCGCACCCGACGTCTCCATCGATACCCCAAGAAAAACACAATGCATGCAACGCCGGTGCGCCGCTCACGCAAGCCACCGTCGCCGCACAGCGGCCACGCGTCATGCCAGGACGCGACGCCGCGCGCCAGCGCGACAGAACTGGATACCGATCCCGCTTTCGACCGGCACTGCAATGAATACGTATGTAGCGCATCCATGTTGCGCCGCGATGCGCGCTTAGCATCGCTCACCGCTGCATTCCCAGCGCCGCTGCCGCCGGCGTGGGAGGCAGGGCCGACGCGCAGGCACATCGCCTGCGCACTTCCACCAAGGAGACCCGTGTGATGCGCGACCTGCCCGCCGCTCCGATCGTCCCGCCGCGCCCGCCACGCTGGCGCATGTTGCTTGTCGGCCTGTTGTTGACCCTGGCCACCGCCAGCGCCCAGGCCGACGTCATCCTGCACGCCTTCAACTGGCCCTACGCCACCGTGGAAGCGCGCGCGGCGCAGATCGCCGCGGCTGGCTACCACAAGGTGATGGTGGCGCCGGCCTATCGTTCGCAGGGCAGCGAGTGGTGGGCGCGCTACCAGCCGCAGGACATGCGCGTGATCGACAACCCGCTCGGCGACACCGAGGACTTCGCCAGCATGGTGCAAGCGCTGGCCGACGTCGGCGTGGAGACCTATGCGGACGTGGTGCTCAACCACATGGCCAACGAGGCGGCGACGCGTCCGGACCTGAACTACCCGGGCAGCGCGGTGCTGTCGCAGTACGCAGCGGACCCATCGCGCTATGCGTCGCTGCGGCTGTTCGGCGACCTGTCGGCGAACTTCCTCGGCGCCGGCGATTTCGGCCCGGCGCAGTGCATCGCCGACTACGGCAATGCCTACCAGGTCCGCACCTACCGCATCTGCGGCGGCGGCAGCGATCCGGGCCTGCCCGACCTGGTCGGCAACGCCTGGGTGGTGCAGCAGCAGCGCAGCTATCTGCAGGCGTTGAAGACGCTGGGCGTCACCGGTTTCCGCATCGACGCGGCCAAGCACATGCCCTTCGACCATCTCAACGCGGTACTCGATGCCGGCATCCGTTCCGGCGTACACGTGTTCGGCGAGGTGATCACCACCGGCGGCGCCGGCACGGCCGACTACGACCAATTTCTCGCGCCCTACCTGCAGGCGACGCCGCACGCCGCCTACGATTTCCCGCTGTTCAGTTCGATCCGCAACGCCTTTGCGTTCGGCGGCAGCATGGACGGCCTGGTCGATCCCGGCGCCTACGGCCAGGCGCTGCCCGGCAGCCGCGCGGTGACCTTCGCGGTCACCCACGACATTCCCAACAACGCCGGCTTCCGCTACGCGATCCTCGATCCGGTCGACGAAACCCTGGCCTACGCGTATCTGCTCGGCCGCGACGGCGGCGTGCCGATGGTGTACTCGGACAACAACGAGAGCGGCGACAACCGCTGGGTGAACGCCTACCAGCGCGACGACCTCAAGCGCATGATCGGCTTCCACAATGCCGCCCAGGGCAGCGACATGCAGGTGCTGTCGCACGACGCCTGCCATCTGCTGTTCCGCCGCGGCGACTTGGGCATCGTCGGCATCAACAAGTGCGGCACCACCGTCACCACCGCCGTGGCAATGAACGGCAGCGTGCTGCGTTGGAACGTGGACTACAGCGACGCGCTCGGCTCCGGCAACGTGGTGCGCATTTCCAGCAGCAGCTACACCTTCAGCCTGCCGCCGCGGCAGGCACGGATGTGGAAGCGTTGACGTCGGCGGGCGCGTGACGGCGAGGGCGAGCCGACGATCGATCCGTCATTGGACGGCAAACGCCCGGAACGTGGAAGCGGAGCAGGCGCGACCGGATGGCGCGCCTGCGCGACTGGGTCGCTGGGTCCTGCAAGCAACCGCCGCCCGCGGACGCGGCAGCCAATCGACCGGCACGCCGACTGCGCGGCCGCCGGATCGTCCCGGCCGTGCAGGCCCCGGCGCATCGCCGCTGCACACTGGCCACGCCCGCAAACATCCATCCGGATGAAGAGATATACTCCACGCATCACCTGACGCGCCGCGCCCATGACCGCCATCAGTTTCGAGTTCTACCCGCCCAAGACCGACGAACAGCGCGCGCAGCTGGACCGCACCGCCGCGCGCCTGAAGGCCTACGCGCCGGAGTACGTATCGTGCACCTTCGGCGCCGGCGGCTCGACGCTGAGCTACACCTCCGAAACGGTGCGCCACCTGAAGCAGCACCACGGCTTCGAGGCGGCGCCGCACCTGTCGTGCGTCGGCGGCAGCCGCGAAGAGATCCGCGAGCTGCTCAAGCTGTACCGCGCGATCGGCTGCCGGCGCCTGGTCGCGCTGCGCGGCGACCTGCCCTCGGGCATGGGCCATCCCGGCGACCTGCGCTACGCCGCCGACCTGATCGCCTTCATCCGCGCCGAGCACGGCGATGCCTTCCACCTGGAGGTCGGCGCCTATCCGGAGACGCATCCGCAGGCCAGCGACGCGCTGAGCGACCTGCGCCACTTCAAGACCAAGGTCGATGCCGGCGCCGATGCCGCGATCACCCAGTATTTCTACAACGCCGACGCCTATTTCGCTTTCGTGGATGCGGTGCGCAAGCTCGGCGTGCAGATCCCGATCGTGCCGGGAATCATGCCGATCTCCAACTTCAGCCAGCTGCGGCGTTTCTCCGAGCAGTGCGGCGCGGAGATCCCGCGCTGGATCGGCAAGCGCATGCAGGCCTACGGCGACGATGCCGACGCGATCCGCGAATTCGGCGCCGACTTGGTCGCCTCGCTATGCGAACGCCTGCTCGCCGGCGGCGCGCCGTCGCTGCACTTCTACACGCTCAACCTGGCCAAGCCCACCGTCGGCGTGCTGTCGCGATTGGGATAAGCGCCGTCCGCCGCTGGCACGCGCACCTGCGCTGCGACGTTCATGGCCATCGGCGAGGCGGCAGGCATCCGATGGCGAACAGCGTCGGGACTGAAGTCCCTCCCACAAGACGCCTCGCTGCGGCACCTGGCCGAATTCCATGTAGGAGCGGCTTCAGCCGCGACAAACGGAGTCGGAAACCTGGCCGACTTCGCAACCGGTCGGCACTGAAGCCCCTCCTACAACAGCCGTGCTGCTTCACCTCGCCGAATTCCCTGTAGGTGCGGCTTCAGCCGCGACAAACGAAGTCGGCGACCTGGCCGACTTCAAAACCGGTCGGGGCTGAAGCCCCTCCTACAACAGCCGTGCTGCTTCACCTCGCCGAATTCCGTGTAGGAGCGGCTTCAGCCGCGACAAACGGAGTCGGAAACCTGGCCGACTTCGGAACCGGTCGGCGCTGAAGCCCCTCCTACAACAGCCGTGTTGCTTCGCCGTGCCGAACGCACTGTGGGAGCGACTTCAGTCGCGACGAGAAAAGCGGCCAGACCCCCGCCTCGCGAAAGGTCGCGACGATGCACATCCCACAGCACCCGTGCCTCGCCCCACGTTGCCGCGCTTGCGCCCCCCCCTGCGGCAGCTTCCCAGACACCAGGCGTACGGCTAGGCTGACGTGATGCGCGCGCCCTCGTCGATCCTCCTGTTGCTCTGCCTGTGCACCGTGTCTGCCGCCGCGCAGCAGGTCAATCGCTGCACCGGCGCCGACGGCGCCACGGTGTTCAGCGATCGCCGCTGCGAGGACCTCGGCGCGATCGACCGGCTGCCGCCGCGGGCCGCGCCCAGTGCCGCCAGCGAAGGCGCCAGCGGCCTGTACCGGCCGCAGTGCGTGCGCCGGCTCAGCGAACTGGCGCAGCAGATCCGCACTGCGGTGGACGCACGCGACATCAATCGCCTGTCCACGCTGTATTGGTGGAACGGCGTCTCGGACGAAGCGGCGCGACGCATCCTCGATCGCCTCGACGCGATCGTCCAGCGCCCGCTGGTCGCGATCGTGCCAGTGCTGCCGTCAGCACCGGCGTCCTTCCCCACCATGCCGGCAACGGCCGACACCGCGCCCGGCGCCGAACCGCAACCCGCAGCCGGCGCCGCACCTGCAGCAGCGCCCACCGCCACCGACGCCGTGCCTGGCGCTGCCGCCACGCCGCCGCGCGCACGCGCGACCGCGTTGCGCCTGGAGCAGACCCTCGGCGGCAGCGCGACGCCGACCTCGACGGTGCTCAGCCTGCGCCGGCAGTACAACTGCTTCTGGATCAGCTTCTAGCGCATTCCCGACTCGGGTTCCACAATCGGCACCCTGATGTGGGAGCGACTTCAGTCGCGACGGGCGTTCCCGATAAAGCCCATCGCGAGTGCAGCCGCTCCCACAGTGGCGGCAGTAGCTTGACCGGGGCGCTACACGCCGCGCACGCACAAGCAGCGGCCGCGATCGGCGCGCACTGCGTCGCCCAACCTTGCACCACGCAACAAGCCGCGACCGCCTCACCTCGCATCGCGCGCGCTGCGGCGCCAGCGCCACCCGATCAGGCGGCGTCCACGTCCACCGGCCACAGCCCACGGATCGCGGCGATGCCCTGGCCGCCATGGCGACGCGCTTCGGCAACCTGGGTCGGCAGCAGGCCGCCGATCGGATACAGCGGCAGCGCCACTTCCTCGCGCAGCCGTTCGAAGGCGTCCCAGCCCAGTGCTGCGGCGCCGGGATGGCTGGCGGTCGCCGCCAGCGGGCCGACCACCGCGAAATCGCAGCCGAGCCGCTGCGCCGCCTGCAACGCTTCCACGGTATGGCAGGACGCGGCGACGCAGTGCCTCGGCGGCAGCGGACGGGCATCGAACTGCGATAGTTGTTCCGACCCCAGATGTACCCCGACGCCCAGCTCCTGCGCCAGGGCCAGATCGCGATTGACCAGCACCTGCACGCCGCGCGCCGTACACAGCCCCGCCGCAGCCCGCGCCAGCGGCTGCCAGCGCTCCGCCGACAGGCTGCGCGCGCGCAGCTGCACGCGTTGCACGCCACCGTCCAGCGCGCGCTCCAGCGCCGCCAGCCAGCGCTCGGGCTCGACCGGCTCCGGCGTCACCAGATAGCGATCGGGCTGGCGCAGCATCGCCACCACCGGCTGGTCGGCCGGCGGCATCGCGTAGCGGCCCAGCTTGTCGGGCGTCACCCAAGTCAGCGCCTGACCCTCGCGGCCGCGCGCGGTGCCCTTCCACGACAGCACCTGGCGCATCTCCAGGCGCAGCCGCTTGTCCGGGTAGCGCTGCGGCACTTCCATCAGCTGCGCACCGACCGTCGCCTCGATGCCCAGCTCCTCCTGCAGCTCGCGCACCAGCGCCTGTTCGGAGGTCTCGCCCGGCTCGCGCTTGCCGCCAGGGAATTCCCACAGCCCGGCCAGGTCGCGACCCTCGGTGCGCCGGGCCAGCAGGATACGGCCGCGGGCATCGGTGATCACCCCGGCGACGACATGAATGGATCTGAGCGGTTCGGACATGACGCAAGCTTGCCGTCTTCGGCGGTGCCAACGCAATGAACCGGCTCACATCGTCGGCGATCCGCGCGTCGCCGCAATGATCTGCGCGTTCGATCCGAACCCGGCGGGCACGGCAGGCACGACCCGATGGCACCCGACCGCATGCGGCCATGCGGGCCCCGACACCATGCGAATGTGAAACGGCGGGCAAACGCGACGGCCTGGCATGGACGGCGCAGCGAAGGCGATGGCGCAGCGCTCAGCCCGGCAGATCGTGACCGATCCGCCACAGCACCCCGCCCGGATCGTGCAGGGTGAAATCGCGCATGCCCCAGGGCCGATCCTCCGGTACGCCGACGCGCGCGTCGTAGCGGCCGGCCAGATCGGCAGCATCCAGCCGCCGCCACCAGGCATCGGCATCCTCCACCCACAGGTGCAGCATCAGGTTGTGCGCCAGCGCCTGCTCGTAGAAATCCTGCAGCAGGAACGCACAGCGCTCGCCGTGGCGGAAACAGACGAGCCCGGCGCCAAGCGGCTCGGCCACGAATCCCACCTCGCGATAGAACTCCATGGACAGCGCAAAGTCCCGCGCCGGCACGAACACCTTCAATTCAAGACTGGGAGAAAGCTCCACGGCATCCGTCCAACGGCAATGGCGACACCCGGCACCCTACCCGCAGAACGCGCGATACGCCACGCCGGCAAGCGCCCCATCCGGGCCTTCCCCAAAACAAAAACGCCCCGCACAAGACCGGCTATAGATACAAGGGTTTGACCAACAACCGCACCACGGATGGAGCACAGCCTAGCCCCTCTCCCGTCGGGAGAGGGGTTGGGGTGAGGGTACGGCGCGAAGCGGCTCGTGGTGTTTGGGTGCACGAGGCTACGCCCGTACCCTCATCCGCCCCTGCGGGGCACCTTCTCCCGGTGGGAGAAGGGAACAGCCGCTTAGCCCCTCTCCCGCCGGGAGAGGGGTTGGGGTGAGGGTACGGCGCGAAGCGGCTCGTGGTGTTTGGGTGCACGAGGCTTCGCCCGTACCCTCATCCGCCCCTGCGGGCCACCTTCTCCCGGTGGGAGAAGGGAACAGCCACGTAGCCCCTCTCCAGTCGGGAGAGGGGTTGGGGTGAGGGTACGGCGCGAAGCGTCTCGCGGCGTTTGGTACACGAGGCCGCGCCCGTACCCTCATCCGGCCCTGCGGGCCACCTTCTCCCGGCGGGAGAAGGAACAGCCGCTTAGCCCCTCTCCCGCCGGGAGAGGGGTTGGGGTGAGGGTCCGGCGCGAAGCGGCTCGTGGTGTTTGGGTGCACGAGGCTACGCCCGTACCCTCATCCGGCCCTGCGGGCCACCTTCTCCCGGCGGGAGAAGGAACAGCGCGGTAGCTCCCTGCGCGGCACCTTCCCCGAAAGGGGACCATGATCGCGAGGGGCGGTTGTGGAGGCTTGTGAGCAGGGGCTCTCCTAGCTCAACTGCCCATGGCAATGCTTGAACTTCTTGCCGCTGCCGCACGGGCACGGATCGTTGCGGCCGACCTTGGGCGCCTCGCGGGTGACCTGCGCCACCGCCGGGGCGTTGGCGCCCAGCGCCACCTGCTCGGCTTCCTCGTCGGCGCTGTAGCCGCCGGCGTCCTGGTGCTGGAACTGCGCCTGGCGCAGCTGCGCCTCCATCTGCTGCCGTTCCTGCGCCTCCAGCGCCGCCACCTCTTCCTCGCTGCGGATGCGCACGCGCGCCAGCAAGGTCACGACTTCGCGCTTGGCGTGCTCGAGCATCTCCGAGAACAGCTCGAACGCTTCCTTCTTGTATTCCTGCTTGGGCTGCTTCTGCGCGTAGCCGCGCAGGTGGATGCCCTGGCGCAGGTAGTCCATGCGCGCCAGATGCTCCTTCCAGCTCTGGTCGAGCACGGTCAGCATCACGTGCTTCTCCAGCGCGCGCATGGTCTCGCCGCCGATCGCCGATTCCTTCTCCTGGAAGTGGCGGTCGACTTCCTCGCGCACCTTTTCGGCGATGCCGGCCGCGTCCAGTTCCTCGTGGCGCTTGACCAGGTCGGTCAGCGACAGCGGCAGGCCCAGGTCGCTGGACAGGGTCGCTTCCAGGCCCGCCAGATCCCACTGCTCGTCGACCGAGTTCGGCGGCACGAAACGCGCCACCAGGTCGTAGATCACGTCGTCGCGGATGCCGTCGACGTTGTCCTTGACCGACTCGGCATCGAGCAGCTCGTCGCGCTGCGCGTAGATCACCTTGCGCTGATCGTTGTTGACGTCGTCGAAGTCGAGCAGGTTCTTGCGGATGTCGAAGTTGTGCGCCTCGACCTTGCGCTGCGCCTTCTCGATCTGGCGGCTGACCAGCTTGTCCTCGATGACGTCGTCTTCCTTCATGCCCATCATCCGCATCGCCTTCTGCACCCAGTCCGAGGCGAAGATGCGCATCAGGTTGTCTTCCAGCGACAGGTAGAAGCGCGAGGAACCCGGATCGCCCTGGCGGCCGGAGCGGCCGCGCAACTGGTTGTCGATGCGCCGCGATTCGTGGCGCTCGGTGCCGATGATGTGCAGGCCGCCGGCGGCCTTGACCGCGTCGTGACGCTCCTGCCACGCGGCCTTCAGGCGCGCGCGCTCGTCCTCGCTCAGGTCCTCGCCCAGCGCGTGCAGTTCCGCTTCCAGCGAGCCGCCGAGCACGATGTCGGTGCCGCGGCCGGCCATGTTGGTGGCGATGGTCACCGCGCCCGGCTGGCCGGCGTTGGCGACGATCTGCGCCTCGCGCTCGTGCTGCTTGGCGTTGAGCACTTCGTGCTTCACGCCCGCCTTGCGCAGGTGCTCGGACAGCATTTCCGAGGTCTCGATCGAGGTGGTGCCGACCAGCACGGGCTGGCCGCGCTTGGCGCAGTCCTCGATGTCGGCGAGCACCGCGTTGAACTTGCCCTGGCGGTTGAGGAACACCTGGTCCGGCCAATCCTTGCGGATGGTCGGGCGGTTGGTCGGGATCACCACCACTTCCAGGTTGTAGATGCTCTGGAATTCGTAGGCTTCGGTGTCGGCCGTACCGGTCATGCCGGACAGCTTCTTGTACATGCGGAACAGGTTCTGGAAGGTGATGCTCGCCAGCGTCTGGTTCTCGCGCTGCACCGGCACGCCTTCCTTCGCTTCCACCGCCTGGTGCAGGCCGTCGGACCAGCGCCGGCCCGGCAGGGTGCGACCGGTGAACTCGTCGACGATGACCACTTCGCCGTCGCGCACGATGTAGTCCACGTCGCGCTGGTAGATCGCATGCGCGCGCAGCGCGGCGTTGAGGTGGTGCACCACGCTGAGGTTCTGCGCGCCGTACAGGCGGTCCTCGTCGTTGGTCAGGATGCCGGCGGCGCGCAGCAGTTCTTCTGCGTGCTCCATGCCGGCCTCGGACAGGTGCACCTGCTTGCCCTTCTCGTCGACCCAGAAGTCGCCCTCGCCTTCCTCCGACTCCTGCTTGGTCAGCTGCGGCACGATGCGGTTGACGCGGATGTACAGCTCCGGCGAATCGTCGGCCGGGCCGGAGATGATCAGCGGGGTACGCGCCTCGTCGATCAGGATCGAGTCCACCTCGTCGACGATGGCGTAGTTCAGGCCGCGCTGGTAGCGGTCGGCCTTGGACAGCGCCATGTTGTCGCGCAGGTAGTCGAAGCCGAATTCGTTGTTGGTGCCGTAGGTGATGTCGGCGGCGTAGGCGGCGTGCTTGTCGCTGTGCGGCATGCCCGGATAGACCACGCCCACGCTCAGCCCCAGCCAGTTGTACAGCTTGCCCATCTGCGCGGCGTCGCGGCGCGCCAGGTAGTCGTTGACGGTGACCACGTGCACGCCCTTGTCTTCCAGCGCGTTGAGGTACACCGGCAGCGTCGCCACCAGGGTCTTGCCTTCGCCGGTGCGCATTTCCGCGATCTTGCCCAGGTGCAGGACCATGCCGCCGATCAGCTGCACGTCGTAGTGGCGCATGCCGAGCACGCGGCGGCTGGCCTCGCGGCACACCGCGAACGCTTCCGGCAACACCTTGTCCAGGCTCTCGCCGCCGGCGATGCGGCCGCGCAATTCGGGGGTCTTGGCCTGCAGCTGCGCGTCGGAGAGCTGCTCCATCTCCGGTTCCAGCGCGTTGACCTTGGCGACGATACGGTGGAGCTGACGCAGCTGGCGTTCGTTGCGGCTACCGAAAACGCGAGTAAGCAGACTGTTGATCATTGAAGGAACCGGTTGGAAAGGAACGCCCGTACGGCCCAATCCCCAGGGAATCGAAGGGCCGCAAACGAAACAGGGCGCGAGGCGCCCTGTCGTGGCAAAGCCTATTGTAGCTTGGGGCGGGTCCCGGCGATTCAAGCGCCGGCATCGCCGCCCCAGCGATCCGTCAGCCGCGGCCGCGGCGGCCCACCGGGGTGGCGCCATCGCCGAGGAACTTGGCCGGATTCATCACCACGCCGTCCTTCCACACCTCGAAATGCACGTGCGCGCCGGTGGAACGGCCGGTGGAGCCGGCCTTGGCCACTTCCTGGCCGACCCGCACCAGATCGCCGACCTTCACCGACAGCCGCGAATTGTGCGCGTAGCGGGTGACATAGCCGTTGCCGTGGTCGACCTCGACCACGTTGCCGTAGCCGCCGCGCACGCCGGAGTAGCTGACCACGCCATCGGCCACGGCCAGCACCGGATCGCCGACGTTGGCGTGGAAGTCGATGCCCTTGTGGTTACCGGCACCGCCGCCGAACGGATCGGCGCGGCCGCCGAAGCCGGAGGTGATGTAGCTGTTGCGGATCGGCATCTGCGACGGCACCGCGTTCTGATCGAGCTGGTGGTCGAACAGCAGCGATTCGAGCACCGACAGCTGCTGGCCGGAGGTGGCGAACTGCTGCTGCAGCCCGTCCAGTTCCTTGTCCAGCTGCGGCGCCGGCATGTCCTGGCTGACCTCGTCGTCACCGCCACCGACGCCGACCGGCTGGTCGAAGTCGAACTCGCCGTCCTGCAGCTTGCCCATCCGGGTCAGGCGTTCGCCGAGCGCGTTCAGCCGCGTGGCCTGCGCCTGCAGTTCGCCCAGCCGCGCGGCCAGCGCGTTGACCTGGGTCTGCGCGTCGCGGCGCACCTGCGCCAGTTCCGCATCCTGCTTTTGCACCTTGGCCCGCAGCTGCGCCGAACCGGCCAGGCCGGTCGCGGCGCTGACGCCGATGCCGAGTACCATGCCCACGCCGAGCACCGCACCGAGCACGGCCAGGGGACGCCGGTCTGCGAACTCGCGCAGTCGCCACGGCAGGTCCTTGATCCCCTTTTCACGTGAATTGATTACGATCTTCTTAAACGCCATATGAGTTTTCATGTCTAAGCGAAAGTCCGGCGAGGGCCATACCACCGCGCCGATGCCGGCGTTGGACGCCGCATTGGCGGACAAGGTGGGCGACCCGTTGCGACGTGCCCTGTGGCTCGACGCGCTGGACCGACAGTTGCGCCCCCATCTGCCGCCGAACCTGGCCTCCCGTTGCCGGTTGGCCAATGTGAACGGCGAACAGCTCGTTTTTCTCGTTTACTCTCCGGTCTGGCATGCCCGGGTCAGGCTCGCCGAGGCCGATATCCTCGCTGCGGCCCGATCCCTCGGGCTGAAGGCCACCAGGGTGACCGTCAAGATTGCGACTTCACCTGCGCATTCCCCAATGCAGCAGGCAAGAAACAAGCCAGCACCGGTTTCCGCAGCGACGCACAAAGGATTGCGCGACGCGCTGGCATCCTTGCAGGACGTCGACTCCACGACGCCTGAAGCAGCTACGACCTCCGGCCGTAACGGTCTGCGTACGTAGACACGCACGACCTGACCCGACGCATCCTAACGGGCGCCGGCCTCGAGGTCGTTACCGATTCGTTAAATAGAAGTTAAGAGCGGACGAAGCGTGGGACGGATCGCCCCATTTCGTGACCGCGGGCCACCCCGGCTGCGGGGCGCCGAACTTTAGGCGTAGGCCACGGCCCCGTAGGCCACCGGCGCCGGTTGCGCGCCGCCGTCGAAGCTCACCCACTCCCATGCGGCCTGCTCGGCGAGCAGCGCGCGGACCAGCTTGTTGTTCAGCGCGTGGCCGGATTTGTAGCCTTCGTAGGCGCCGAGGATGGCGCCGCCGGCCAGGTACAGGTCGCCGATCGCATCGAGGATCTTGTGCCGCACGAACTCGTCGGCGTAACGCAGGCCGTCGTCGTTGAGCACACGGAACTCGTCGAGCACGATGGCGTTGTCCATCGACCCGCCCAGGCCAAGGTTGCGCTCGCGCATGTACTCCAGGTCGCGCATGAAGCCGAAGGTGCGCGCGCGGGAGATTTCCTTGATGTAGGCCATGGTCGAGAACTCGATTTCCTGGCGCGACTGCTTGGCCGGGATCATCGGGTGGTCGAACTGGATGGTGAAACCGAGCTTGTAGCCGTCGTAGGGATCGAAGCGGGCGATCTTGTCGCCGTCGCGCACTTCTACCGGACGCTTGATGCGGATGAAGCGCTTGGGCTTGCCCTGCTCGACGATGCCCGCGGACTGCAGCAGGAATACGAACGGGCCGGAGGAACCGTCCATGATCGGCAATTCGGCCGAGGACAGTTCGACGATGGCATTGTCCACGCCGAGGCCGGCCATCGCCGACATCAGGTGTTCCACCGTCTGGATCTTGGCGTCGCCGCGACTGAGCCCGGTGCACAGCGTGGTCTCGGTGACCAGCTCGGCATCGGCGGGCACTTCCACCGCCGGTTCCAGGTCGACCCGACGGAACACGATGCCATGATCGGCAGGCGCCGGACGCAGCGTCATGTACACCTTGTCGCCGCTATGCAGGCCTACGCCGGTGGCGCGGATCGTGTTCTTGAGGGTGCGTTGCTGGGTCATGGGAGACAGTCTGGGAACGTCCGCTCAGACGGGAACTGAACGAAATTGAGAATATCACGCGTTTAGCCAAATTTTAACAATACAGTCACAGCGTCCTATTTGCGCAACGCTGGCGCATGCCGGCGTCGCGGTCGCAAAAACCTGCCGGGTCGAGACGACCCGGCAGCAAAGGACACGGCGCGCCGATCGGGCGAACAGTCCCGATCGGCGGTGTTGCGGCCGGCGCAAGGCCGGCCTGGCGCGGTCAGTCCGCCTGGCGGCGCAGGAACGCCGGAATGTCCAGGTAGTCGTTGGGCAGATCGGCCGCGGCCGGTGCCGGCGCGGACGAGCCCATCGCATCGCTGCTCGGGCGACGCAGGCCCAGGCCCATCGCACCGCCGACCGCCTTGGACACGGCGTCGCCGCCATGCTCGAAGTCGCCGAATTCCGGCTGGCCGGTGGTCGCGTTGCGCACCAGCTTGATCGGCGCGCGCTGCTCCGGACGCTGGGTCTGGCGCGACACGGCGCGGTTCAGGCCGGTGGCGACCACGGTCACGCGGACCTCGTCCTGCATGTCCGGGTCGAGCACGGTGCCGACCACGACGGTCGCGTCTTCCGAGGCGAAGCCTTCGATGGTGCGGCCGATCTCGTCGAACTCGGCCATGGTGAAGTCCGGGCCGGCGGTGATGTTGACCAGGATGCCGTTGGCGCCGGCCAGGTTGACGTCGTCCAGCAGCGGGTTCTGGATCGCCGCTTCGGCCGCCGCCTGCGCGCGGTCGTCGCCGCGGGCCGAGCCGGTGCCCATCATCGCCAGGCCCATTTCCGACATCACGGTGCGCACGTCGGCGAAGTCGACGTTGATCAGGCCCGGACGCACGATCAGGTCGGCGATGCCCTGCACGGCGCCCTGCAGCACGTCGTTGGCGGCGCGAAACGCCTGGATCATGGTGGCGTTGCGGCCGAGCACGGTGATCAGCTTTTCGTTGGGGATGGTGATCAGCGAGTCGCAATGCTGGCTCAGTTCCTCGATGCCCTTCAGCGCGACCTGCATGCGCCGACGGCCCTCGAACGGGAACGGCTTGGTGACCACGGCCACGGTCAGGATGCCCATCTCCTTGGCCAGCTGCGCCACCACGGGGGCAGCGCCGGTACCGGTGCCGCCACCCATGCCGGCGGTGATGAACACCATGTCCGCGCCCTGCAGCGCGTCCATGATGCGCTCGCGGTCTTCCAGCGCGGCCTGGCGGCCCACTTCCGGATTCGCGCCGGCGCCCAGGCCCTTGGTGACGTTGGTGCCGAGCTGCAGCTGCAGCTTGGCGCCGCAGTTCTTGATCGCCTGCGAGTCGGTGTTGGCGGTGATGAACTCCACGCCGTCCACGCTGCTGCTGACCATGTGCGCGACCGCGTTGCCGCCGCCGCCGCCCACGCCGACCACCTTGATTACCGCATTGGGTGCCATCTTTTCAATCAGTTCGAAATGCGCCATGTCCGTTTCCTCTTGTTATGGGGCCGGGACTGGGGACTCGGGACTCGGGACTCGAAAAGCAGCTTCGATTCCCTGCCCGGCCTTTCGCGCCGGCTATTTTCTTAGTGGATGTTGCCGTTACCGCTTACCGTCTCTCTCCGCCCTTCCGCTCTCCGCTTTTGCTGTTCCGGGTCCCGAGTCCCGGGTCCCGAGTCCCGGCTTTCAAAACTCGCCGCGATACCAATTCTTCAATTTCTTGAACAAGCTGCCGGCGCGCCCGGTCGGCAGCGACGGACGCCGTGGGTGTTCGATCTGGCTGCCCATCAGCAGCAGGCCCACGCCGGTGGCGTGCACCGGGTTGCCGACTACTTCGCCCAGGCCGGTGACGTGCTGCGGAATGCCCACGCGCACCGGCATCTGCACCATTTCCTCGGCCAGTTCGACCACGCCTTCCATCTTCGAGGCGCCGCCGGTCAGCACCATGCCGGCGCGCACCAGTTCCTCGAAACCGGAGCGGCGCAGTTCGGCCTGCACCATCTCGAAGATCTCCTCGTAGCGGCCCTGCACCGCCTGCGCCAGCGAGTGGCGCGGCATGCGCCGCGGCGGGCGGTCGCCGACGCTCGGCACCTGGATGCTTTCCTCGGCGGTGGCCAGCTGCGCCAGCGCGCAGGCGTAGCGCACCTTGATCTGCTCGGCTTCCGGGGTCGGCGTGCGCAGCATGTGCGCGATGTCGTTGGTGACGTGGTCGCCGGCGATCGGCAGCGAGGCGGTGTGGCAGATCGCGCCCTGCACGAACACCGCCAGGTCGGTGGTGCCGGCACCCATGTCGACCAGCACCACGCCCAGCTCGCGCTCGTCGGCGGTCAGCACCGCGACCGAGGACGCCAGCGAGGACAGGATCAGGTCATCCACCTGCAGGCCGCAGCGCTGCACGCACTTGCTGATGTTGGCCGCCGCCGACTGCGCGCACACCACCAGGTGCGCGTGCACCTCCAGGCGCACGCCGGTCATGCCGACCGGATTGCGGATGCCTTCCTGCGAATCGTCGAGCACGTACTCGCGCGGGATCGCGTGCAGGATGCGCTGGTCGGCCGGGATCGCCACCGCCTTGGCCGCTTCCAGCACCCGGTCCAGGTCGTTCCAGGTCACTTCGCCGTCGCGGATCGGCACGATGCCGGGCGAGTTCTTGCACTGCACGTGGTTGCCGGAGATCGACGCGTACACCGAGCGGATCTCGCAGCCGGCCATCAGCTCGGCTTCCTCGACCGCGCGCTGGATCGATTGCACGGTGGATTCGATGTCCACCACCACGCCGCGCTTGAGCCCGCGCGATTCGTGCGAACCGATGCCGATCACCTCGATCGGGTTGCCGGGCGAATACTCGCCGACCAGCGCGACGACCTTGGAGGTGCCGATGTCCAGTCCAACGATGAGGGATTTGTCGCCTTTGCGGTTCATGTCTTGGAGCCGGGATTTGAGATTCGGGATTTGAGATTGGTGAAGGCAGGCTGGCTTGGGATGCGTGGCAGATCGACGGAAGCGGAGCGTTGCGAAGCCGGTTTCTTTCCCGATCCCGAATCTCGAATCTCCGATCCCCGCCTTTCGACCGTGAACCCATTGGTGTAGCGCAGGTCGGCGCGCGCGATCGGCGCCTGCTCCGGCGTGACCAGTTGCGGCAGCACGCGGGCGAAGCGTGCCAGGCGCGTGCGGGCGTCGTCGCGGCCGACCACGATCTGCACGTCCTCGCCCAGCTGCAGCGACCAGCTGCCGCGCGCGTCCATCGCCACGCCATTGACCGGCAGCCCGGCCGGCGCGAACAGCGCGCGCGATTCGTTGTACAGCGCGACCACGTCCTGCGCCTTGGCGTCCGGCCCGGCCAGCTGCGGCAGCGCCATGCCGCGCAGTTCGCTCGGCAGCGCGAAGATGCGGCCCTGCTCGGACAGCATGCGGTCGGCGCCCCAGCGCGCGAACGGACGGTGCTCGGTGACCCGCACTTCCAGCACGTCCGGCCAACGCTTGCGCACCCGCGCGCTCTCCACCCACGGCAGCCGCTCGATCGCGTCCTGTGCGTCCTGCAGGCGCACCGCGAAGAAACCGCGGCGCGCGTACGGCAACACCACCTGGCGCAGCTGCTCGGCCGGCACCCGCTTGAAATCGCCGCTGACCTGCAGCCGGCTCAGCGGCCAGCGCTCGGCGCCGACCCAGCCGTTGAGCACCGCCACCACCGGCAGCGCGACCAACGCCAGCGCCAGCACCCAGGCGAGGATGCGCAGGAGGGTGCTCATGCATCCGCCTCGCGGCGGATGCCGGGACTCGGGACTCTGGACTCGGGACTAATAAAAGCGGCGCCCTTGGCAAGGATGCGCGCGCGCTTGCTCGGGCGCAGCAGCGCATCGGCAGCGCGCGGCGCTCCGAGTCCCGGGTCCCGAGTCCCGAGTCCCGAAATCACAGCGTCTGCTCCAACACCCGCCACACCAGTTCCTCGAAGCCGATGCCGGCCTGGCGCGCGGCCTTGGGCACCAGCGAGTGGCTGGTCATGCCGGGTGCGGTGTTGGCTTCCAGCAGTGCGAAGGCGCCGCTGGCGCCGTCGCGCATCACGTCCACGCGGCCCCAGCCGCGGCAGCCGGCGGCGCGGAACGCGGCCAGCGCCAGTTCGCCGAGCGCGCGCTCGTCTTCGCCGTCCAGGCCCGGGCACAGGTACTGGGTGTCCTCGGCCACGTACTTGGCGTGGTAGTCGTACCACTGGCCCTTGGGCACGATACGGATCGACGGCAGTGCGGTGTCGCCGAGGATCGCCACGGTCAGTTCGTCGCCGACGATCATCTGCTCCATCAGCAGCTCGCCGTCGTAGCGCGCGGCCAACGCCACCGCCTCGTCCAGCTGCGCCGGCTCGAACACGCGGGTCACGCCGACGCTGGAGCCTTCGTTGGCCGGCTTGACGATCACCGGCAGGCCGATCTGCGCCGCCGCCGCGTGGATCGCGTCGGCCTGCGCGGTCGCCGCCAGGCGCACGTAGCGCGGCGTCGGCAGGCCCAGCGACAGCCACACCTGCTTGGTGCGCACCTTGTCCATGCTCAGCGCCGAGCCGAGCACCGGCGAGCCGGTGTACGGCACGCCAAACGCGTCCATCAGGCCCTGCACGATGCCGTCTTCGCCGCCGCCGTTGTGACCGTGCAGCACGTTGAACACGCGGTCGAAGCGCTTCTCCACCAGCGCCTGCGCCAGCGCCGGGATGCCGTCCACCGCGACCGCGTCGACGCCGCGCGCGCGCAGCGCCTCGAGCACGTTGCGGCCCGAATCCAGCGACACCTCGCGTTCGCTGGAGGTGCCGCCGAGCAGCACCGCGACGCGGCCGAACACGGCCGGGTCGGTGTGGCGCGGCGGCGCGAAGGTCGGCGCGCTCATGCCTTCCCCCCCGCAGCGAAACCGTCCTGGGCGATGTGCTGGGCGACGTAGCCGATGTCGCCGGCGCCCATCATCAGCAGCAGGTCGCCGTCCTGCAGCACGTCCGGCAGCACGTCGCTGAGTTCGGCGACCTGTCCGACCACCACCGGCTCGCTGCGGCCGCGCGCACGGATTGCGCGCGCCAGCGAGCGCGCGTCGGCGCCGGGGATCGGCGTCTCGCCGGCCGGATAGACTTCACTGAGCACCAGCGCGTCCACTTCCGACAGCACCGCGGCGAAGGCATCGAACTGGTCGCGGGTACGGCTGTAGCGATGCGGCTGGAACGCGACCACCAGGCGCTTGTCCGGCCAGCCGCCGCGCGCAGCGGCGAACACCGCGGCCAGCTCGCGCGGATGGTGGCCGTAGTCGTCGACCAGGCGCACGCGCGCGCCGCTGGCGGTGACCACTTCGCCCAGGTCGTTGAAGCGGCGGCCGATGCCGGCGAAGCTCTGCAGCGCGCTGGCGATCGCCTCGGGCGCCACGCCCAGCTGCCAGCCGATCGCGGCGGCGGCCAATGCGTTGAGCACGTTGTGGCGGCCCGGCAGGGCCAGCGTCACCGGCGTGCTGCTGCCTTCCGGCAGGCGCAGGGTGAAGCGCATGTGCGGACCGTGCTGGACCACGTCCTCGGCGCGCACGTCGGCGTTCTCGCTGAGCCCGTAGCTCATCACGTGGCGCGGGGTCTTGGCGGCCAGCGCGGCCACTTCCGGATCGTCGATGCACAGCACCGCCAGCCCGTAGAACGGCAGGCGCTGCAGGAATTCGGCGAACGCGGCCTGCACGCGGGCGAAATCGTTGCCGTAGTTCTCCAGGTGATCGGCGTCGATGTTGGTGATCACCGAAATCAGCGGATTCAGGCGCAGGAAGCTGCCGTCGCTCTCGTCGGCCTCGGCCACCAGCCACTGACCGCCACCGAGTTTGGCGTTGGCGCCGGCGGCGAGCAGCTGGCCGCCGATGACGAAGGTCGGATCCAGCCCGCCTTCGCTGAGCACCGCCGCGGCCAGGCTGGTGGTGGTGGTCTTGCCGTGGGTGCCGGCCACCGCGATGCCGCGGCGGAAGCGCATCAGCTCGGCCAGCATCGCCGCGCGCGGCATGATCGGGATGCGCTGGCTGCGCGCCTCCATCAGCTCCGGGTTGTCGTCGCGGATCGCGCTGGACACCACCACGCAGTCGGTGCCGAGCACGTTGGCCGCCGAATGCCCGCGCATCACCCGCGCGCCGAGCTTGACCAGGCGCCGCGTCGCCGCGTTGTCGGCGTTGTCCGAACCGGAGACCTCGTAACCCAGGGTCAGCATGACCTCGGCGATGCCGCTCATGCCGGTGCCACCGATGCCGACGAAGTGCACGCGCGGGAACGCGCGGACCAGGTCGCCGGTGTCGTGGAGACGGCGGATCATGCGCGAACTCCGTTCGCGGCGGGACCGGGGACCGGGGACCGGGGACCCGGAAAAAGCGGAGCGGCGGCGCTGCGCGCCTGGCCGTGGAGATTGTCTGTGTGCATAGGCTTCTGCTGTTGATCTTGCTTGTCGCCGGTCCCCGGTCCCTGGTCCCTGGTCCCGCTACGGGTCCCCGGTCCCCGGTCCCCGGTCCCGGCCTCTTCCAAAATGATGTCCGCGATCCGCTCGGCCGCATCCGGCTTGGCCAGGCTGCGGGCGGCGTCGGCCATGGACAGGCGACGTGCGGGGTTGCCGAGCAGGTCGCGCAGCACGCCCTGCAGGTTGGTCGCCAGGGCGTCGTCCTGCTTCAGCAACACGGCGGCGCCGCGTTCGACCAGGTATTCGGCGTTGCGGGTCTGGTGGTCGTCGACCGCGGCGGCGAACGGCACCAATACGCTGCCGATGCCGACCGCGCACAGTTCGGCCAGGGTCGAGGCGCCGGCGCGGCATACGATCAGGTCGGCCCAGGCGTAGGCCGCGGCCATGTCGCCGATGAAGGCTTCGACGCTGGCGGCGACGCCGGCGTCGGCATAGGCCTGGGCCGCTTCGTCGCGCAGTTTTTCGCCGCACTGGTGGCGCACCTCGACCTGCGCGCCGAGCGCGGCCAGTGCGCGCGGCAGCGCCTGGTTCAGCGCACGCGCGCCTTGGCTGCCGCCGAGCACCAGCAGCCGCACCGCGCCGTCGCGCGCGGCCAGGCGCTGCGCCGGCGGCGCCAGCGCGGCGATCTCGGCGCGCACCGGGTTGCCCACCGCTTCCTCGCGCGCGGCGAAGCTGCCCGGGAACCCGGTCAGCACGCGACGCGCGACGCGCGACAGCACCTTGTTGGTCAGGCCCGGGGCGCGGTTCTGTTCGTGCACCAGCAACGGCAGTTTCATCAGGCGCGCGGCGATGCCGCCCGGGCCGGCCGCGAAGCCGCCGAAGCTGACCACCGCGCGCGGCATCCGCCGGCGCAGCACGAAGCCGGCGGCGCGGATCGCGCGCATGACCCGCAGCGGCGCGCCGAACAGCGCCAGCGCGCCCTTGCCGCGCAGGCCGCCGATCTCGATGGTGTCGATCTCGATGCCGTGCTGCGGCACCAGTTGCGTTTCCATGCGCCCGGCCGCGCCCAGCCACACCACCGGCACGCCGCGCGCGCGCAGCACCTTGGCCACCGCCAGCGCCGGGAAGATGTGCCCGCCGGTACCGCCGGCCAGGATCATCACCGGGCGCGACGCGGCGTCCGCAGCGGATGCGGTCGCGGTGGTGACCAGCGGCACGGACGCACTCATCCCAGCCTCCCGAAGGTCGGCTCGACCCGCGGCTGCATGCGGCTGGTGCCGCGCGCCGGGGTGCCGGCCTGGATCGCCGCGGCCACCGCGCTGGCGCTGGCCTCGCGCGCGGCCTGCAGGTCCTCGGCGCTGTCCACGGTCTGCCTGACCGGCGGCGCCGCATCGCTGCGCACCTTCGCCACCTGGCGTTCGGCGCGATCGAGTTCGTAGGACACGCGCAGCAGCAGGCCCATCGCCACGCAGGTCATCAGCACGCTGGAACCGCCGGCGGAGATCAGCGGCAAGGTCAGGCCCTTGGTCGGCAGGATGCCCAGATTCACGCCGACCGAGACGAAGCTCTGCAGGCTGATCCACAGGCCGATGCCGAAGGCGATGTAGCCGGAGAAGTGGCGCTTCATTTCCACGCAGCGCATGCCCAGCCAGAACGCGCGGCCGACCAGCAGCGCGTACAGCGCGATGATCAGGCACACGCCGGTGAAGCCCAGTTCCTCGGCGATCACCGAGAAGATGAAATCGGTATGCGCTTCGGGCAGGTAGTTGAGCTTCTGCACCGAACCGCCCAGGCCGACCCCGAACAGTTCGCCGCGGCCCACCGCCATCAGCGCGTTGGACAGCTGATAGCCGGAGCCGAGCTGGTCGGCCCACGGGTCCAGGAACGAGGTGATGCGGCGCAGGCGGTACGGCTCCAGGATCGCGATGAAGGCGAACACCGGCAGCCCGATCACGATCGGCATCGACATGCGCGGCAGGTTGACCCCGCCCAGCACCAGCATGCCGGCGGTGATCGCCAGCAGCAGCGTGGAGGAACCGAAGTCCGGCTGCATCAGCAGCAGGCCGACCAGCGCCACCGCCACGCCCAGCGGCTTGAGCATCGCCGGCCAGGTCGCGTTGACCTCGTCGCGGAAGCGCACCAGGTAGCTGGACAGCCACACGATGTACAGCACCTTGACCGCTTCCACGGTCTGGAACTTGGAGATGCCCAGGTTGATCCAGCGCCGCGCGCCGTTGACGCTGCTGCCCAGCCCCGGCACGAACACCACGATCAGCAGACCGAAGCAGGCCAGCAGCAGCAGCTGGTTGTACTGCTCGATGTTCTTCAGCTCGGTGCGCATGGTCCAGATCGCCAGGCCGATGCCGCCGGCCAGGAACAGCAGGTGCCGGGTCAGGTAGTAGAACGGGCTGACGGTCAGCTCGATCGAGCTGGAGCCGACCATCACCACGCCCAGCGAGGCCAGCGCCACCACGGCGCCGAGCAGCCACGGGTCGTAGCGGCCGCCGATGGCCTCCAGTCGGGTCGCCTGGCGCGTGCTGTCGTTCATCAGCGCACCTTCAACGTGGCCAGGCCGACCAGCACCAGCACCACCGAAATGATCCAGAAGCGCACGATCACCCGCGGCTCGGGCCAGCCCTTCAGCTCGAAGTGGTGGTGGATCGGCGCCATGCGGAACACGCGCTTGCCGGTGAGCTTGAACGAGGCGACCTGGATCATCACCGACAACGTCTCGATCACGAACACGCCGCCCATGATCACCAGCACCAGTTCCTGGCGCACGATCACCGCGATGGTGCCGAGCACCGCGCCCAGCGCCAGCGCGCCGATGTCGCCCATGAACACCATCGCCGGGTAGGTGTTGAACCACAGAAACCCCAGCCCCGCGCCGGCGATCGCCGCGCAGATGATGATCAGTTCGCCGGCGCCGGGAATCGAGGGGATCTTCAGATAGGCCGAGAACACCGCGTTGCCCGAAGCGTAGGCGAACACGCCCAGCGCGCAGGCCACCAGCACCGTGGGCATGATCGCCAGCCCGTCCAGGCCGTCGGTCAGGTTGACCGCGTTGGAGAAGCCGACGATCCAGAAGTAGGCGATGGCGACGAAGCTGATCCCGGCCAGCGGCAGCGCGATCGACTTGAACATCGGGATGTAGAAGGTGATCGCGGCCGGCACGTCGGCGGTGTAGTACAGGAACAGGCCGGCGGCCAGGCCGAAGATCGACTGCAGCAGGTACTTCCAGCGCGACTTCAACCCGTTCGGGTCGCGGCGCACGATCTTGATCCAGTCGTCGTACCAGCCGATCACGCCGAACGCCAGCATCACCGCCAGCACCAGCCACACGTAGCGGTTGCGCAGGTCGCCCCACAGCAGCACCGACAGCAGCACGGTGAGCAGGATCAGCGAGCCGCCCATGGTCGGCGTGCCGGCCTTGGAGAAGTGGGTCTGCGGGCCGTCCTTGCGGATCGGCTGGCCGCCCTTGAACTGCGCCAGCCTGCGGATCACCGCCGGGCCCAGCCACAGCGACAGGAACAGCGAGGTCAGCGCCGCCAGGATGCCGCGGAAGGTGAGGTAACCGAACAGCCCGAACAGGCTCTCCAGCTGCTGCAGCCAGCGGGACAGTTCAAGCAGCATGCGGCGTCTCCTCACCCTGCGCCAGCAGCGCGCTCACGATCTTGTCCATAGCGCTGCCGCGGGAGCCTTTGACGAGGATGGTGGCCGGGACCGGGGACCGGGGACCGGGGACCGGGGAAAGCGCGGCGTCGGCGCCGACCGGCGTCGCGCGATTGTGTTGATGCATCGATGTGTGTACCTGCTTGTGCTCTTGCTGTTCCCGGGTCCCCGGTCCCCGGTCCCCGGTCCCGGCTGCGCGAAGGTCCGCACGCAGTGCCGCAATCAACGCCGCATGGCTGTCGAACACGCGTCCGTTCTCGCCGAAGGCCTGCGCGGCGACCGCGCTCAGCGGGCCCAGTGCGTACAGCCGGGTCAGGCCGGCGTCGCGGGCACGGCGGCCGCCGCTGGCGTGCAGCGCCTCGGCGCCGTCGCCGAGTTCGCGCATGTCGCCCAGCACCAGCCAGCGTTCGCCGCCGGCGGCGGCCAGCGCATCGATCGCCGCGGCCAGCGAACCGGGATTGGCGTTGTAGCTGTCGTCGATCAGCACCGCGCCGCCGGGCAGCGTGTGCGCGATCTGCCGGCCCGGCACCGGCTGCACCTGCGCCAGGCCCGCGGCGATCAGCGTCGGCGCGATGTCCAGCGCCAGCGCCAGCGAGGCGGCGGCCAATGCGTTCATCAGGTTGTGGCGACCGGGCAGCGGCAGCGTCGCGTCGACCTCGCCGTGCGGGGTGACCAGCACGAACTGCGAGCGGTCCGCGCCCACG
This sequence comes from Xanthomonas sp. CFBP 8443, assembly GCF_025666195.1. Lineage (NCBI taxonomy): Bacteria > Pseudomonadati > Pseudomonadota > Gammaproteobacteria > Lysobacterales > Lysobacteraceae > Xanthomonas > Xanthomonas sp. CFBP 8443. The sequence continues at coordinate 1,101,954 of NZ_CP102592.1, read as the reverse complement.
CGCAGTTGCGTGGCGGTGACCTCGGCGCTGGCCTGCAGGCCGAAACGCAGCACGCGCGGGGTCAGCGGCGCCGGCAGGCGCTGTTCGAACCACAGCCCGAACGCATCGTCGGCATTGATCACCGCGGTGCCGTCGGGCGGCAGCGCGGCGTAGATCGCGCCCTTGGTCTCGGCCACGCCGAGCAGGCTGCCCATGCGTTCCAGGTGCGCCGGGGCGATGTTGTTCACCAGCGCCGCGTGCGGAGCGACGATGTCGGTCAGGTAGGCGATGTCGCCCGGCTTGCCGGCGCCCATCTCGTAGATCGCGTAGTCGGCCGCGTCCGGCGCCTCGATCACCGCCAGCGGCAGGCCGATCTCGTTGTTGCGGTTGCCGGGGTTGGCGTAGACGCTGCCGCCGTTCACCTGGCAGGCGTGCTGCAGGATCGCCAGCAGCAGCGCCTTGACGCTGGTCTTGCCGTTGCTGCCGGTGATCGCCGCCACGCGCGTGGCGCGGCCGCGCTGCATGCCGGCGGCGATCCGCGCCAGCGCCAGCTGGGTGTCGGCGACCAGGATCTGCGGCAGTTCGACCTGCGGCTGCAGCGCCTGCACCAGCAGCGCGCTGGCGCCGCGCGCGGCGGCGTCGGCGACGAAGTCGTGGCCGTCGAAACGCTCGCCGCGCAGCGCCACGTACAGGCTGCCCGGCGCCAGCGTGCGGGTGTCGTGGGCGATCGCGTCGATCGCCACGTCGTCGCCATGCAGTTCGGCGCCGGCCCAGTGCGCGAGCATCGACAGCGGCAGGCGCTTCATCGTGCACGCTCCATGGCCGGAGCGGCGGCGCGCGCCTGCAACGCCTGCGCGGCGATCTCGGTATCGTCGAACGGATGCTGGATGCCGCCGATTTCCTGGTACGGCTCGTGGCCCTTGCCGGCGATCAGCACGATGTCCTCGGGGCCGGCTTCGGCCACGGCCAGGGCGATGGCCTGGGCGCGGTCGCGCTGCACGCGCACCGCCTGCAGGTCGGTGAAGCCGGCCAGGATGTCGGCGACGATGCGGTCGCCATCCTCGCCGCGCGGATTGTCGTCGGTGACGATCACCACGTCGGCCAGGCGCTGCGCGATCGCCGCCATCTGCGGGCGCTTGCCGGTGTCGCGCTCGCCGCCGCAGCCGAACACGCACAGCAGGCGGCCGTGCACGTGGCCGCGCAGGCTGTCCAGCGCCTGCTCCAGCGCGTCCGGGGTATGCGCGTAGTCGATCACCAGCAGCGGCTGCGCCGCGCTGCCGCCGAGGCGGTTCATGCGCCCGCGGATCGGCTGCAGCTGCGACAGCGTCGCGGCAATGCGCGCCGGCGCCACGTCCAGCGCATGCAGCGCGCCGGCCACCGCCAGCAGGTTGTCCACGTTGAAACGGCCCAGCAGCGCCGACTGCACCGGATGCCGCGCGTCGCCGACCAGCAGGTCGAAGCCGATGCCGCGCGCGTCCAGGCGCAGCGCCTCGGCGCGCAGCGTGGCGCCGGCCTGGCCGCGCGAGCTGACGCCGATGCGGCGCAGTTCCGGGTCCAGCGTCGCCAGCAACTCGCGGCCGAACGCGTCGTCGAGATTGACCACCGCCGCCTTCAGCCCCGGCGTGGCGAACAGGCGCGCCTTGGCCGCGCCGTAGCCGGCCATGTCGCCGTGGTAGTCGAGATGATCGCGGGTGAGATTGGTGAACACCGCCACGTCGAAGTGCACCGCATCCACGCGGCCCTGGTCCAGCGCGTGCGAGCTCACTTCCATCGCCACCGCCTGCGCGCCGGCGTCGCGCAGCTGCGCCAGCAACGCATGCGTCTGCAGCACCAGCGGCGTGGTGAAGCCGGTCGGCACCACGTCGCCGTACAGGCCGACGCCGAGCGTGCCGATGCTGCCGCTGCGCGTGCCCAGGCTCTGCCAGGCCTGCGCCAACAGCTGCACGGTGGAGGTCTTGCCGTTGGTGCCGGTGACCCCGACCATGGTCATCGTCTGCGACGGATGGCCGTGGAACTGGTCGGCCATCGCACCCATGCGCGCGCGCAGGCCCGGCACCGCGATCGCGTCGGCCGGGGCCGGCAACTCGGCCGGGGCCGGCGGTTCGAACAGGATCGCCGCCGCGCCATTGGCCTGCGCCTGCGCGACGAAGCCCAGCCCGTGCGCGCCGAACCCGGCGATCGCCACGAAGGCATCGCCGGGGCGCACCGCGCGGCTGTCCATGACCAGCCCGGACACCTGCACGTCGCGCGCCAGCGCCAGATCCGGCAGCAGGTGCGACAGCGGCAGCGCGCGGCTCACTGGCGGGTCTCCTGCAACGGCACCGGCTGTGCAACCGGCGGCGGCGGCGCGACAGCACGCGCGCTGGGCAGTGCCGCTTCCACCTCGGTGGCGGCGTCGGGCACCAGGGCCGGATCCGGCTCCACCGGCGGCGGCGGCGCGTGGCCGCTCTTGCCGGCGGCCTGCGCCGCCAGCCACGCCTGGATGTCGTCCGGCGGCACGTCCATCAGCCGCAGCGCCCCTTCCATCACGTTGTGGAACACCGGCGCCGAGACCAGGCCGCCGTAATACTTGGCGCCCTGCGGATCGTTGATCACGATGACCGTGGCGAAGCGCGGATTGGTCGCCGGCACCAGGCCGGCGAACAGCGCGTTGTAGTGGCCGCGGATATAGCCGCCCGGCCCGTTGAGGCGCGCGGTGCCAGTCTTGCCGGCGACGTGGTAGCCGAGGATCGCCGCGCCCTTGGCGCCGCCCTGGGTCACCACGGTCTCCATCATCGCCACCACTTCCCGCGCCACTTCCGGGCTGATCACTTCGCGCGGCTCCTGGTGCTGGCCCTTGACGAAGGTCGGCTGCATCAACTTGCCGCCGTTGCCCAGCGCGGTGTAGGCGGTGGCGATCTGCAGCGGCGTCACCGACAGGCCATAGCCGTAGGACATGGTCGTCTTGGTGGTGCCGTACCAGCTGCGGCTGCCCGGATGCGACACCACGCCGGCCGATTCGCCGGGGAAGCCGCTGTGCGGCGCCGTGCCGTAGCCGAAGTTGCGCACCGACTTGTAGAACGCCTGGTCGTCCAGCTTGGCGACGATCTTGGCCGCGCCGATGTTGGAGCTGCGGGTGATCACGCCGGTGACGTTGAGCACGCCGTTGTTGCGCGGCACGTCGCGGATGGTGTAACGGCCCAGGGTCATGAACCCCGGGTTGGTGTCGATGATGGTATTGGGCGTCACCACCCCTGCCTGCAACGCGGTCGCCACCGTCAGCGGCTTCATCGTCGACCCCGGCTCGACCAGGTCGGTGACCGCGCGGTTGCGGCGCGCGTCGGAATTGACCCCGCTGACCGCATTCGGGTTGTAGGTCGGCAGGTTGACCATCGCCAGCACTTCGCCGCTCTTCACGTCCACGATCACGATCGAACCGGCGGCCGCCTTGTTCTCTTCCAGCGCGTTGCGCAGCTGCTTGTAGGCCAGGAACTGGATGCGGCGATCGATGCTCAGGGTCAGGTCCTTGCCCGGCTCGGCCGGCTTGACCAGGTCGATGCTCTCCACGATCGCGCCCTTGCGGTCGCGGATCACGCGCTTGGAGCCGGGCTTGCCGCGCAGCCATTCGTCGAACGCCAGCTCCAGCCCTTCCTGGCCACGGTCGTCGATGTTGGTGAAGCCGAGCACGTGCGCCATCGCTTCGCCCTGCGGGTAGAAGCGGCGGAACTCGCGCTGCGAGAACACGCCCGGGATGCCGAGCGCGACCACCGCATGCGCCTTGTCCGGATTGATCCGGCGCTTGAGGTACATGAACTCCTTGTCCGACTTCTGCGACAGCTTGGCGGCCAGCTCGTCGCTGGACAGTTCCAGCGCCCGCGCCAGCTGCGGAATGCGGTCGGGATTGCGCAGCAGTTCCTGCGGATTGACCCAGATCGACTCCACCGGCGTGGACACCGCCAGCGGCTCGCCGTTGCGGTCGGTGATCATGCCGCGCGAGGTCGCGATCGGCAGTTCGCGCAGGTAGCGCGCCTCGCCCTGGCGCTGGTAGAAATCGCTGTTGATGATCTGCACGTAGGCGGCGCGGCCGATCAGCGTGACCGAGCACAGGCTCAGCGCCGCGCCGACCAGCACCAGCCGGCCACGGAGATTGAAGTTGCTGCGCGGGCGGTTGCGGCCGGTCTTGCTCATGGCCGCACCACCACGATGTCGCCGGTTTCCGGGAACTTCATGCCCAGCCGCTCGCGCGCGACCTGATCGACGCGATTGCTTTCCGCCCAGGTCGCCTGCTCCAGCTGCAGCCGGCCGAACTCGATGTTCAACTCGTCGCGGTTGTGCTCCAGCCGCGACAGCTCGACGAACAGCTGGCGATGGCGATGGCGCATGTACACCACCCCGATCGCCGAGGCGATGGTGCAGGCGAGCAACACGACGAGCAGCAGCCGGCTCATTGGGCGTCTCCTGGCGGAGACGCCGGGATTGGGGATTGGGCATTGGAGATTCGGGAAGAGCGCTCTTCCAATCCCGAATCCCCAATCCCCAATCCCAGCTTCTCAGCCACCCGCAACACCGCACTGCGCGCCCGCGGGTTGCCGGCCAGTTCGTCGGCATCGGCCTTGATCGCGCCGCCATGCAGTTGCAGGGTCGGCACGAACGCCTGCGCTTCGGGCAGGCGGCGGTTGCTCGGCGGGGCCTTGGCGTGGCGGTTCATGAACTGCTTGACGATGCGGTCTTCCAGCGAATGGAAGCTGATCACCGCCAGCCGGCCGCCCGGCTTGAGCTTGGCCAGCGCCGCGTCCAGCCCGGCTTCGAGGTCGGCCAGTTCGCGGTTGATGTGGATGCGGATCGCCTGGAAGCTGCGCGTGGCCGGGTGGGTCTTGCTGTCGCCGCGCGGCATCACGCTGGCGATCAGCTCGGCCAGCTGCGCGGTGCGGGTCAGCGGCTGCTCGGCGCGGCGCGCCACGATCGCGCGGGCGATGCGCCGGCTCTGGCGTTCGTCGCCGTAGGTCCACAGCACGTCGGCGATGGCGCGTTCGTCGGCGCGCGCCAACCATTGCGCGGCGCTCTCGCCGGCATCCGGGTCCATGCGCATGTCCAGCGGGCCGTCCTTGCCGAACGAGAAACCGCGCTCGGCCACGTCCAGCTGCGGCGAGGACACGCCCAGGTCGAACAGCACCCCGTCCAGGTCGGCGGCGGCGTCCCACTGTCCCAGTTCGGCGAAGCTGCCGCGACGGATGCTCACCCGCGCGTCGCCACCGAACGCATGTTCGGCTTCGGCGATCGCCTCGGGATCCTTGTCCATCACCAGCAGCCGGCCTCCCGGGCCGAGTTTGTGCAGCACCCCGCGCGCGTGTCCGCCACGCCCGAACGTGCCATCCAGATAGATTCCGTCTTCGATCACCTGCAGCCCGTCCATGACCTGCGCGAACAACACCGGCACATGCGCCGCCGGCGGTTGCGACACCGGAAGGTGACCGGCCTGCGCCTGTCCGCGCATCCGGACACCCCGGCTCACAACTTCAGATCGAGCAATCCATCGCCCAGATCCTCATCAGACAATGTCTGCTGGATCAGTGCGCGATGAGCCTGCTCGCTCCATAGTTCGAACTTGTCGCCCATGCCTAACAGCACGGCGCGCTTTTCGATGCCCACCGCAGCGCGATGGCTCGGCGGGATGGTGATGCGGCTGTTGGCGTCCAGCTCCAGCGCGGCCGAGGAACCGACCAGCTTCTGCTGCAGGATCCGCACCACGCGCTGGGTGTTGGGCTTGGCCATGACGTCGTCACGGACCCGCTCCCATTCCTTTTCCGCGTACAGCCACAGGCATCCGGCCTCGAACGGGTTGTAGGTCAGCACCAGCCGATTGCCGCTCGCGCGCACGACGAGGTCGCGGTACGCGGTGGGAACCGCCATACGCCCCTTGTCGTCCACTGTGATTGCGGTCTCGCCCTGAAACACGACGCCTACACCTTTCCAAATCCGCCTGGGCGGTCATTGAACCACGAAAAACCACAAAAAACCCGGTTTTCCCTCAGGTGCCCACCTTAGCAGCGCGCGAAAGGTTGTCAACAACTTTGCGACCGATAAATCGCCAGCCACATCAATGGCTTGCGCCATTCTTTAGAGACTTGTTCAAAGCTTATCCACAAGTTGCTGTTTCGTCTCATATTTTGAGATTGGGGGAAAATTCAGCCCTGTGCACAGGGCGTTAAGACGGCGGTCGGCTGCCGTGCCGGCGGCCGGCCGGCTCGCGCGCCACTGCGCAAAGCCGCACAATCGGCGGCCTATGTGCCTGGTCGCCCTCGCCCTCCGCTCGCACCCGCGCTGGCGCCTGCTGCTGGTCGGCAACCGCGACGAATTCCATGCCCGCCCGACTGCCCCGCTGCAGCGCTGGGCGGCTCCGGCGCAACGCGTGCTGGCCGGACGCGACCTGCGCTCGGGCGGCAGCTGGGTGGGCCTAGACGACGCCGGCCGCTGCACCGTGGTCACCAACGTGCGCGATCCGCTGGCGTCGATGTCCGGCGCCTCGCGTGGCGCCCTGGTCGCCGACTATCTGGCCGGCACCGATCCGGCGGCCGCCTTCGCCGCCGCCCTGGCGCTGCGCGCCGACGCCTACCCGCCGTTCAACCTGCTGCTGGCCGACGCCGACGGCGCCGAATACATCGGCAACCACCCGCCTGCCCGGCAGCGCCTGGCGCCCGGCATCCACGGCATGTCCAACGGCGCGCTGGACGCGCCCTGGCCGAAGACCGCGCGCCTGTGCGACACCGTGGCCGACTGGATCGCCGCAGGCGACGAGGACCTGGCCCCGCTATGGCGAGCGCTGGCCGACGAGACCATCGCCGCCGACGCGCAGCTGCCCGACACCGGCGTGGGCCTGGAACTGGAGCGGCGCCTGTCGCCGGCCTTCATCCGCGGCCACGACTACGGCACCCGCGCCAGCACCATCGTGGCGGTGGACGGCGACGGACACGGCTGGATCCACGAGCGCCGCTTCGGTGCGGACGGGGTGTTTTTAGGGGAGACGCGGCTGGAAGGGCTCGGGACCGGGGACTCGGGACTCGGGTTCCGGTAAGAGCCAAAGCAAAAGCGAGGCGTGTCGCTCCCGCCGCTTTTTCCCGGCACCCGATCCCGCGCGGCGCGAAGGCGCCGCACATGCGACAATACCCATGGCGGAGTCGGCCAGACAGTCGCGTCATCCGGTGCATTTCGATGCAAAGGGTGCCGAGGAAAGTCCGGGCTCCATAGGGCAAGGTGCCAGGTAACGCCTGGGCGGCGCGAGCCGACGGATCAGTGCAACAGAAAGATACCGCCTAAGTCTGCGCAAGCAGACCGGTAAGGGTGAAATGGTGCGGTAAGAGCGCACCGCGAGTCCGGTAACGGACCGGTACGGCAAACCCCACCTGGAGCAAGACCAAATAGGGACCTCATGGCGCTGCCCGCGTCGGGTCCGGGTAGGTTGCTCGAGCGCCGCGGTGACGCGGCGCCTAGAAGAATGACTGTCCACGACAGAACCCGGCTTATCGGCCGGCTCCGCCACTTTTTCCAGATCTCGAGACCTCCCGCAGACCCCCCGGGTTCGGAGGCTTTAGCCTGGCTGTGATGACCACCCTTTCAGGCTGGCACGCGCCCGCAGGGCGGCCCACCCTTGCGTCGATGCAATGGTTGCACTATTTTGGACGTATGCCGACGATCGTCCGTTTCGCCAACAGCGTCATCACGATGTACGCGGCCGACCATCTTCCACCACATTTCCACGTCCGTACCAAGGATGGTCGAGAAGCCTTGATCGTTATCGAAACCCTTGCGGTTCTGGCTGGCCGCCTAAGCCGGCGCGAGCTGAGTGCGGCACTCGAATGGGCCGCCGCAAACAAGGCCGCCCTCGTCACCCGATGGCAGGAGTTGAATCCATGAACCAGCCTCAATTCGTCATTACCCAGGTGAAGGCCGTAGATATTGGCGAACTTGCGTTGACCTTCGCCGACGGCTTCACTTGCAGGGTCGATCTAAGCGACGTCCTGGCCTCGCATCCGTCCCTGAAGAAGGCGCGGATGCCGCATGTCTTCTACAAGGTCTCGCTCGATGAATGGAAACGTGGCGTCATCTTCGACGGCAACGATGACCTAGCGCTCGCCAGTGACAACCTACGGGCACTCGCCATTGAGCAGGCCGGTGACTACTCGCACCAGCAGATCATCGCCTGGATGCATCGCCACGACCTGACGCTGGATTCGGCGGCCGCGGCATTGGGCGTGAGCCGGCGCATGCTGGCGTACTACCGAAGCGGCGAGAAGCCCGTTCCCAAGAGCATCGGGTTGGCGATGCTGGGATGGGAAGCCGAACAAGCAGGGTTCCGATACCCGGCAGTCGCCTGACAACGCATTGGCTGGGAGCGGCGGTTGGCGATCGCACGCGGCAGGTCAGCCGGCATGCGCGCGGTATTGCGTCCGCCTCAGCCGCCGTACAACGCCTTGCGCGGCGCGCCGGTGATTTCCGCGGCCAGCTTGGCGGCGGTGGACGGCGGCAGGTGTTCGCTCAGCGTGGCGTAGACGCGGCGGCCTTCGGCCAGTTGCGCGTCGGCATCGTCGCCGGCGCCCTGCACGATCAGCACGAACTCGCCCTTGCGCTGGTTGTCGTCGGCTTCCACCCGCGCCTGCAGGTCGGCCAGGCTGCCGTCGAGCACGGTCTCGAACAGCTTGGTCAGTTCGCGCGCCAGTACCGCCGGGCGCGCGTCGCCGAACGCGGCGCGGCAGTCGGCCAGGGATTCGACGATGCGATGCGAGGACTCGTAGAACACCAGCGTGCGCGGCTCGCCGGCCAGGCGTGCCAGGCGCTCGCGGCGGGCGGAGGCCTTGGCCGGCAGGAAGCCTTCGAAGCTGAAGCGGTCGCTGGGCAGGCCGGCCACGCTGAGCGCGGCGATCGCCGCGCAGGCGCCGGGCACCGGGCTGACCCGCACCCCGGCCTCGCGCGCCGCGCGCACCAGCCGGTAGCCCGGGTCGCTGACCAGCGGGGTGCCGGCGTCGCTGACCAGGGCCAGCGAGTCGCCGCCGAGCAGGCGCGCGACGATGCGCTGCGCCAGCGCCTCTTCGTTGTGCTCGTGCAGCGCCAGCAGCGGCTTGTCGATGCCGAAATGCGCCAGCAGCTGGCCGCTGCGGCGGGTGTCCTCGGCGCAGATCGCGGCGACCGCGCGCAGCACCTCCTGCGCGCGCGGCGTCAGGTCGGCGAGGTTGCCGATCGGCGTGGCGACAACGTGCAGGGTTCCGGGCTGGGCGCTCATCTACGGCTTTCCATGGTCAAGGGTAGAATCGTAGCGGTTTTCCCCGGCGCGCCCCGGCGTGCCCTGCCGAATGGACCAGAAATGAACAAGCGATTCGCAAGGATTTCCGCCCTGTCGCTGCTGGCGCTGCTGTTCGCCGGCTGCGCCACCACCAGCGTCACCCAGAGCGCGTCGCCGGCCCAGTCCGCGGCGCTGGCGCTGCTGGACCAGGGCAAGCCGCGGGAAGCGGCGCAGCAGTTGGAAGCGCAGGCCGCCGGCGCCACCGGCAGCGAGCGCAATCAGTTGCTGGCCGATGCCGCCTTCGCCTGGTACGAGGCCGGGGACGTCGCGCGCGCGCGCAGCCTGGTGGCGCAGGTGCAGCCGCGCCAGCTGTCGGGCCTGAGCAAGGTGCGGCTGGCCCTGGTCAACGCCGAGCTGGCGCTGGTCGACCGGCAGCCGGCGCAGGCGCTGCAGGCGCTGGGCAGCGATCCGCAGGCGGTGCCGCAGAACCTGCGCGCACGCTGGCACCTGGCCCGCGCGCAGGCGCTGGAAGGCACCGGCGACGGCAACGCGGCGCTGGACGAACGCGCCCGCGCCGATATCGGCCTGACCGGCCAGGCGCGCACCGACAACCAGCGCGCCATCGTGCGCCTGCTGGCCGCCTTGAACGACGCCACGCTGCAGGCGCGCGCCGCCGCGCTGCCGGCCGGCGACCCGCTGTACAACTTCGCCGGGCGCGCGCTGATCAGCCGCGGCCTGCCGCTGCCGCGCCCGTTCGACCGCGGCGCGCAATGGGGCTTCGACACCAGCAAGCGCCCCCCCGCCGAGCGCGACGGCTATCGCCCGCCGGCCAAGCTGGCGGTGCTGCTGCCGCTGAGCGGCAGCCTGGCCACCGCGGCCGCGCCGGTGCGCGACGGCCTGCTCGCCGGCTACTACGGCGAGACCCGGCGCCGCCCGGAGATCAACTTCATCGACACCACCGGCACCGCCGCCGGCGCGCTGGCCGCCTACCAGAAGGCGATCGATGGCGGCGCCGACTTCGTGGTCGGCCCGCTCGGCCGCGACGAGGTCAGCGCGCTGTTCGCGCGCGATGCGCTGCCGGTGCCGCTGCTGGCGCTGAACCGCGGTACCGCCGCCCCGCCCGCCGGCAGCGCCGGCTTCTCGCTGGCGCCGGAAGACGACGGCATCGCCGCCGCCGAATACCTGCTGGCGCACGAGCGCCGCAACGCGCTGGTGATCGGCAGCAACGACGACAACGGCCGCCGTGCGGTGGCCGCGTTCCGCGAGCGCTTCAGCGAGCGCGGCGGCAAGGTCGTGGCCAGCGTCAGCGTGGCAGAGACGCCGGGCGATGTCGGCGCGCAGCTGCGCAATGCCGGCGCCGCCGACGCGGTGTTCCTGGCGGTCAAGGGCGGCACCGCGCGCGCGCTGGCGCCGCAGCTGGCGCTGGCCGGTTTCGCCGGCAAGAGCCGGGTCGCGACCTCGCAGCTCGTGCTGGGCACCGGCAAGGCGGAGGACGACCTGGTGCTGGACGGCATCGCCTACCCGAGCGAACTGTGGAACGTGCGCGGCGTCGGCGGCCTGCCGGCGGCGACCAGCGTGGCCGAGACCCTGCCGACCGCGCGCGGCCCGGCCGGGCGCCTGTTCGCGTTCGGCTACGACGCCTGGCAGATCAGCGCCTACCTGGAAAAGCTCGCCACCGGCGCCGAAGCCAACCTGCGCGGCGCCACCGGCGTGCTGCACCTGGACGGCTTCGGCAACATCCTGCGCACTCCGGCCTGGTCCACCTTCAGCGGCGGGCGCGCGACGCCGCTGCCCGATGGGCGTTGACCGCCGGCAACGCGGCAACGACGTGGAAGCGGCGGCGCGCGCCGAACTGGAGCGCGCCGGGCTGCAACTGATCGCCGCGAACGTGCGCTATCGCGGCGGCGAACTGGACCTGGTGATGCAGCAGGCGCAGTGCCTAGTGTTCGTCGAGGTGCGCTACCGGCGCACCGACGCATTCGGCGGCGGTGCCGCCTCGGTCGACCTGCGCAAGCGCCGCCGGCTGGTGCTGGCCGCGCAGCTGTTCCTGGCCGCGCACCCGCACTACGCGAACTGGCCGTGCCGCTTCGATGTGGTCGAGGCCGACGGCGAACCGCCGCGGCTGACCTGGCTGCGCGACGCATTCCGCGCCGACGACTGCTGACATGCCCAGCATCTTCACCCACGCCGCGGTGCCGCTGGCGCTGTGGGCCGCCGCCGATCGCGGACGCATCTCCGGGCGCCTGCTCGGCGCCGGCATCGCCGCGTCGATGCTGCCGGACCTGGACGTGGTCGCGTTCGCCCTGCACATTCCCTACGCCGATGCGTTCGGCCATCGCGGCGCCAGCCATTCGCTGCTGTTCGCCGCGTTGCTGGCCGTGCTCGGCGCGCTGCTGCACCGACCGTTGCGCGCCGGCGCGCTGCAGGCGACGACGTGGATGTTCGTGTGCACCGTCTCGCACCCGCTGCTCGACGCCATGACCTCCGGCGGGCTCGGCGTCGCGCTGGCGTGGCCGTGGAGCGAGCACCGCTGGTTCGCGCCGTGGCGGCCGATCCGGGTGTCGCCGTTCGCCAACGGCTTCTTCGGCGCGCGCGGCGTCGCCACCCTGCTGTCGGAACTGCGCTGGGTGTGGCTGCCGCTGGCGGCGGCGGTCGGCGCCTGGAAACTGCTGCAGCCGCCCTCCTCTCCCGCACCGCGTTCGCCACCATGACCACGCCCTTGCCAGCCGCCCTGACCGATACCCTCGCCGCACTGCTCGGCGGCGACGGCTGGCGCACCGACGACGCCAGTCGCCGCAGCTACGGCGAGGACGATTCGCGGCGCTGGGCGTTGGCCGACGCGGTGGCGCTGCCGCAGACCCGCGAGCAGGTGCAGGCGATCGTGCGCGCCTGCCGCGCGCATCGCGTGCCGATCGTCGCACGCGGCGCCGGCACCGGCACCGCCGGCGCCGCGGTGCCATTCGGCGGCGGCGTGGTGCTGTCGTTCGCGCGCATGAACCGCATCGTGCAGCTGCGCCCGCAGGACCGCTGCGCGGTGGTCGAACCGGGCGTGCTCAACGGCGACCTGCAGCAGGCGCTGATGCCGCACCGCCTGTTCTGGCCGCCGGATCCGTCCAGCGCCGAGATCTGCAGCATCGGCGGCAACCTGTCGACCAATGCCGGTGGCCCGCGCGCGGTGAAGTACGGCGCCACCCGCGACAACGTGCTCGGCGTGGTCGCGGTGACCGGCACCGGCGAGCTGATCCGCTGCGGCGGCGCCTACACCAAGGACGCCACCGGCTACGACCTGACCCATCTGCTGGTCGGCAGCGAAGGCACCCTGGCGCTGATCGTGGAGGCCACGCTGAAGCTGTCGCCGCGGCCGCTGGCGCAGGCCGGACTGCGTGCGTTCTACCGCGATGCCGGCAGCGCCGCGGCGGCGGTGTCGCGGCTGATGGCGCAGCCGACCACGCCGGCGATGCTGGAATTCATGGACCGCAGCGCGATCGCGCTGCTGCGCCGCAACGGCAGCGACGTGCCCGAGGCCGGCGCGATGCTGCTGATCGAAGCCGACGGCGACCACGACACCCTGCCCTATGCATTGCAGGCGCTGGGCGCGGCGGCCGAAGGCGACGGCCTGCTGTCGCTGGACGTGGCCACCGACGGCGCCGCGCGCGACCGGCTGTGGGCCGCGCGCCGCGCGCTGTCGCCGGCGCTGCGCACGATCAAGCCGGGCAAGATCAACGAAGACGTGGTGGTGCCGGTGTCGCGCATCCCCGAACTGGTGGCCGGGGTGGAAGCGCTGGCGGCGGAGTTCGACCTGCCGATCGTCGCCTTCGGCCACGCCGGCAACGGCAACCTGCACGTCAACATCATGTACGCGCCCGACGATGCCGCCGAGACCGCGCGTGCGCACGCCGCGCTGCCGCGCCTGTTCGCGCTGGTGCTGGCGCTGGAAGGCACGCTGTCGGGCGAGCACGGCATCGGCGTGGCCAAGCGCGACTACATGGCGCAGGCCTTCGACGCGGCCACGCTGGACGCGATGCGCGCGGTGAAGCGCGCGCTGGACCCGGACGGCATCCTCAATCCGGGGAAGGTGTTGCCGGACAGATAGCGCGGCTCGGGACTCGGGACTCGGGACTCGGGACTCGGGACTCGCAAGAATCGGCCTGATGCCGCGTGCAGGCAACCGGCGACCGCTTTTTGTAGGAGCGGCTTCAGCCGCGACGAACGAAGCGAAAAAGGCTGACAACGTCGTAACCTGTCGAGGCTGAACCATCCTGTGGCACACGGGGCCAACCCTGGCCACGTTTGCGGGAGATGCCCAGTCGGCAGCCGCGACTCGCATTGTTGGCAGCACCTGCACAGTCGACGTCGCCTCGCCGGCGTCAAGGCATGACCATCCGGCCATGCGACCGAGGCATGAATGCACGATAGTGCCGCGGTGCGAACGGGGACGTGCGGCGCATCCGTGCCGCGACCCGAGCGCCCACACCAGGAACGGCGCTTCATGACGATCAGATTCGGCCTCGCGGCCGCCGTTGCATGGCTGGCCGGCTGCGGCGTCGCGACGGCGCAGCCGATCGCCGAGCGCTCGATCGAGACCGCGACGCTCTCCGCCACGCTGTACACGCCCGAGGACACTGCGGCGCACCCGGCGGTGCTGGTATTGGGCGGCGCGGAAGGCGGACGCGCCTGGGCCAAGCGCATCGCCAGGCGCCTGGCCGAGCAGGGCTACGTCGCGCTCGCACAGAGTTACTTCAATGGGCCTGGCCTGCCGTCGCAACTCAGTGCGATCCCACTGGAACGGCTGCAGGCCGGCATCGACTACCTGGCGCAGCAAGGCCCGGCAGCGCCGCCGCGGATCGCCGTGCTGGGATTGTCCAAGGGCGCCGAAGCCGCACTGACGCTGGCTGCGCACGATGCGCGCATCGCTGCGGTGGTCGCCGCATCGCCATCGGACGTGGTCTGGCAGGGCATCGACCGCAGCGGCGGCGCAGCGGCCAGCTCGTGGACCCTGGCCGGCACGCCGCTGGCCTACGTGCCCTTCGCGCCCTGTCCAGATTGCAAGGGCTTGCTCGATCTCTACACGCACAGCGGCAAGGCGGTCGCCGCCGACAGCCCTGCCAGGATCCCGGTCGAACGCATCCACGGCCCGGTGCTGCTGATCGCCAGCGCGCAGGACCAGGTGTGGCCGTCCGCACAGATGGCCGATGCGATTGCCGAGCGGCTGCGGCGGCGCCAGTTCGCCCACCAGGTCAGCGTGCTGCAATACCCACAGGGCGGACATTTCGCCTTCGGCCTGGCGCCGACCGAGACCACGCTGCAGGAAGACATCGGCTTCGGCGGCGGCACGCCGTCAGGACTGACCGCAGCGCGCGCGGACAGCTGGACGCGGACCACGGCGTTCCTGGATGCCGCATTGCGCGACACCGGCGATACGCGTCCGGCAGCACCCGTGCGCTGACCCGGCAACCTGCACGTCGGCACCAGTACGCCCCAGCACCACTCGCAGATGCATAGCCACGGCTGTTCAGGCTGCTGGACGGCACGCTGTCGGGCGAACGCAGACATCGGCGCGGCCAAGCGCGACCACATGGCGCAGGCCTTCGACGCGGCGACGCTGGACGCAGCGCGGTGAAGCGCGCGCTGGACCCGGACGGCGTTCTCGATCCGGGAGAGGTGCTGCTGGATAAGTAGCTGAGCGAAGACCGGGAAAAGTGCAGCTCGCGCGTGCAGAGAAGGTTAGCGCCCCGCAATTCTGATCGACGCCGTCGCATCCCTTGGCCATGCGCTGCATTTTCTGATCACCGCCTTTGCCTTTGCTGTTGCCGTTGGCTTTGCTGTTGCTGTTGCTGTTGCTGCTGTTGCTGCTGTTGCTGTTGTTGCTGTTGTTGTTGCTCGTGGATTGGCTTTTGACTTACCGGGTCCCTTCCGCAGCGGCGGGCGTGGCGGGGAAAAACCCGAAGGGCGACGCGCATGGATGCGCGTCGTTCGCGGCAGGGGCAGGAGCCCCTTCCGCGAATCCCCGCCGCCCCCGCGGACCTGGAGCGCGCAGCGCGGAAGGCGCGAGGACGGGGTGTGCTTTCTTTTGGTTACTTTGATCAGCCTTCGGCTGCTGTAAAGCGCTTCTTTGCACAAGCAAAGAAAAGTGACTCGCGCCCGTAGGGCGTGAAATGCTTTGAACACTACGCTACCTGTCAGCAACCATGATCAAGCACTGGAGCGTGCCGGCCTGATCCATGAGCCATCCAGTCGCGGCAGCGCTTATCGGCGCAACTATAGCGACGCACGCGATATCGCCGCACCCAGACATCAACGAAACTCAGGATTGCTCTGCACCCCGATGAAACGCAACCCCACACCCGGCTCCGTAGCGATGTAGCGCGGCGCCACCGCGCTGTCGCCGAGCTTCTGCCGCAGCTTGCCGACCAGGATGCGCAGATAATGGGTGTCCTCTTGATGCGTCGGCCCCCACACTTCGCGCAGCAGCTGCGGCTGGGTGAGCACGCGCCCGCTGTGGCGCAGCAGCAGCGCCAGCAACGCATATTCCTTGCGGCTCAGCGGCAGCGGCTCGCCATCCAGGCGCACCTCGCGCAGGCCCAGGTGGATGTGCAGGTGGCCGTCGTCGAACACCGGCTCGGCTTCGCCGGCGGCCGGTTGCATGCGCAGCAGCACGCGGATCCGCGCCATCAGTTCCTGCACGCCGAACGGCTTGGTCACGTAGTCGTTGGCGCCGGCATCCAGCGCCTGCACCTTCTCCGTTTCGCCGGCGCGCACGGTGAGCATGATCACCGGCACCGTGGACCACTGGCGCAGTTCGCGCAGCACGCTGTGCCCGTCCTGATCGGGCAGGCCGACGTCGAGCACTACCAGTTCGGCGCCGTGCGCGGCCAGCTGCGCCAGGCCGTCGCCGCCGGTGGCCGCCTGCAGCACGCGGTAGCCCTGCGCGCGCAGGCTGATGTCCAGGAAGCGCCGGATCTGCGGCTCGTCGTCGATGACCAGCACGCGCGGCGGCGGAATCGGATCGGCGTGGGAGTCAGTCGGCATCGGGGCGGGGCGGCGGGGCGGCGGGTTCGATCAGCGGCAGGGTAATGCGGATCGTGGTGCCGCGGCCATCGGCGCCGGGCAGCGCCTCGACGCTGCCACCGTGCGCGCCGATCATGCCCTGGCAGATGGTCAGGCCCAGGCCGGTGCCGTGGCGGCCGCGGTCGCCGCGCTCGACGCTGTAGAACATGTCGAAGATGCGCGCGCGCTCGTCCTCGGGAATGCCCGGGCCGCGGTCGCCGATATCGATGCGCAGGCGCCCGTCGACCATCGCCGCGGCGACGCGGATCGCCTCGTCCTGCGGCGAAAACTTCGCCGCGTTCTCCAGCACGTTGAAGATCGCCTGCTCGACCAGCGCCGGGTGCACCCACAGCGTCGGCAGGTCCGCCGCCAGCGCGATGTCCAGCCGCACCTGCGGCTGGTAGCGCTGCAGCCGCCGCGCGGCCGAGCCGATCAGTTCGTCCACGCCGATCCAGTCGCGGTTCAAGGTCAGCCCGGTGTGGCCGAGCCGGGTCATGTCGAGCAGGTTCTGGATGTAGCGGTCCAGGCGCTCGCCTTCCAGCTGGATCGTCTCCAGCAGGCTGCGGCGGTCGTCGGCGTCCATCGCCTGGCCATAGCTGGACAGGCTGCTGGCGGCGCCGATCATCGCCGCCAGCGGCGAGCGCAGGTCGTGCGACACCGACGACAGCAACGCCGAGCGCAGGCGCTCGGTCTCGCCGCTGACCCGCGCGCTTTCCAGGTCGGCGACCAGCCGCGTGCGCAGCGCGGCCTGGCCGATGTCCTCGACCATGGCCTCGGCCAGACGCTGCTGCTCCAGCCCGGGGCGCTGCACGCCGGCAGCGAACTTCAGCCCGACCACGCCGATCGCGCCGCGTTCGTGGCGCACCGGCAGGAACCACCAGCTGGCGCCGGCCAGGGTGTCGGTGAAGCGGCCGGTGGCCTGGCCGTGGCGCTGCGCCCAGTCGGCGGCGCTGCGGTCCACCGCCGCCATCGACGGCGCGTAGTCGTGCGCGCCGTCCTGCGCCGCGGCGTGCGCCGCCTCCAGCGGCTGCAGCCGCACCCACGCTTCCGCTTCCAGCGTGGCGGCCAGCGCACGGCGCCCGGCCTCCAGCACCTGGCCCAGGTCGGCGGCACTGGTCAGTTCGCGGCCCAGCCGCTGCAGCGCGGTGGTCTGCGCGTTGGCCGCGCGCAGCGCCAGCACCTGCATGCGCAGCCGCGACGCCAGCCGCCCGGCGACCAGCGCCGCGACCAGGAACAGCAGCACCGTGACCAGGCCCTGGCGCGCGCCGATGTGCAGCGTGTAGCGCGGTTCGATGAAGAAGAAGTTGTAGGCGAAGAAGCTCAGCAACGCCGACAGCACCGCCGCGGCCATGCGCGTCTTCGCCGCGACCATCACCACCGCGACGATGAACACCATCGACAGGTCGTCGATGCCGACCCAGCGTTCGGCGATCCAGGCCACCGCCACCGCCAGCAGCGAAGCGACGGTGGCGAACGCCAGGTCGTCGCGCGACAGCCAGTGGCCGGGACTGCGCCAGCGCCGCCGCGCGCGTGCGCGCGCTTCCGGCGAGCTGATGATGACCAGTTCGTAGTGCGCGCCGCGCTGCAGCAGTTGCTGGGTCAGGGTGCGGTTGATCATCCGCGCCAGCGGCCGCTCGCGGGTGCGGCCGAGCAGCAGCGTGGACACGCCGTTGTGCGCGGCATGGTCGAGCAGCGCATCGGCCACGCTGGCGCCATGCAGCAGCGCCGCGTCGCCGCCGAGCCTGCGCGCCAGCGCGAAGGCGCGATCGATCTCCAGCTGCCACGCTTCTTCCGGCTGCGCCTGGGTCTGCACGGTGACCACGCTCCATGGCGCGCCGCGGCGCTCGGCCAGGCGCCGCGCCACCCGCACCAGGTAGTCGGACTGGCCGCGCCCGTCGATCGCCACCAGCACCCGCCGCCGCAGCGCCACGCCGGTGCGGCCCTGCGCGGCCTGCACGTCGCGCAGGTCGTTGTCGACGCGGTCGGCCGCAGTCTGCATCGCCAGTTCGCGCAGCGCGGCAAGGTTGGACGGCGAGAAGAAGGCCTGCAGCGCCTGCCCGGCCTGCTCGGGCAGGTACACCTTGCCCTGCTGCAGGCGCTCGATCAGCTCGCGCGGCGGCAGGTCGACCAGCACGATGTCGCGCAGCCGGTCGAAGATCGCATCGGGCACGGTCTCGCCGACGCGGATGCCGGTGATGCGGTGGACCACGTCGTTGAGGCTTTCCAGGTGCTGGATGTTGACCGTGCTGTAGACGTCGATGCCGGCGTCGAGCAGTTCCTGCACGTCCTGCCAGCGCCGCTCGTGGCGGCTGCCGGGCGCGTTGCGATGGGCCAGTTCGTCGACCAGCACGAGCGGCGGGCGCCGTGCCAGCAGCGCGTCCAGGTCCATTTCCTCGAGCGTGCGGCCGCGGTACTCCACGCGCCGCCGCGGCTGCACGGTCAACCCGTCGAGCAGCGCCGCGGTCTCCGCGCGGCCATGGGTCTCGACCACCCCGACCACCACCTCGCTGCCCTGCTGCTGCAGCTGCCGCGCGCGCGACAGCATCGCGTAGGTCTTGCCCACGCCCGGCGCCGCGCCCAGGAACACGGTCAGGCGCCCGCCGCGCTCGCGCTGGAGCGCGCCGATCAAGGCGTCGGCCTGTTGGGTGCGGGGATCGGGCATAGGTGCGGTTCGGGACTCGGGACTCGGGACTCGGGACTCGCAGAGCGTACAGCGCGGGCCGTCGGCTTATTGCTTTTGTTCTTGATTTTCCCGAGTCCCGGGTCCCGAGTCCCGAGTCCCGGCTCCATCCAACGCCAGGTTCAACGCCAACACATTCACCCGCGGCTGGCCGAGCACGCCGAACTGGCGCGGCTGCACCTGCGCGGCGACCAGCGCGGCGACGGTCGCGACCGGCAGCTCGCGGGCGTTGGCCACGCGCGCCACCTGTTGCTGCGCCGCGGCCACGCTGATGTCCGGGTCCAGGCCGCTGCCGGACTGGGTCAGCAGGTCGTCCGGCACCTGTGCCGCGGCGACGCCGTCGCGCGCGGCCAATGCTGTGCGCGCGTCGGCGATGCGCTGCTGCAGTTCGGGATTGCTGCGCGCCTGGTTGCTGCCAGCCGCGGCCATCGGGTCGAACTTGGCCGCCGACGGCCGCGGCTGGAAGTAACCGGGCGCGGCGAACGGCTGCGCGACCAGCGCCGAGCCGAGCACGCGGCCGTCGCGTTGCAGCAGGCTGCCGTTGGCCTGCGCCGGGAACAGCGCGCCGGCGAACAGGGTAGCGAGCAACGAGTACAGCGCGGCGGCGCCCAGCACCAGCAGCGGCAGCACCACCGCGGCGCGCCAGCGCAGCGGTTCGCGACAGGAAAGGGAAACCGGGGAAACGTTCATCGCGGGAGATCCGGAAAGGAAGCGGAAGATCGGTGCCAGGCTCAGCCCAGCGCCACCAGCAGCAAGTCGATCAGCTTGATCCCGACGAACGGCAGCAGCACGCCGCCGACGCCGTAGATCAGCATGTTCCGGCGCAGCAGCGAGGTCGCCGTGGCCGGGGTGAAGCGCACGCCGCGCAGCGCCAGCGGGATCAGCGCCGGAATCACCAGCGCGTTGAAGATCAACGCCGCCAGCACCGCATGGGTGGGGCTGGACAGGCGCATCACGTTCAGCGCGGCCATCTGCGGGATCGAGGCGGCGAACAGCGCCGGCAGGATCGCGAAATACTTGGACACGTCGTTGGCCAGCGAGAAGGTGGTCAGCGCGCCGCGGGTGATCAGCTGCTGCTTGCCCACTTCCACCACCGCCAGCAGCTTGGCCGGATCCGAATCCAGATCGACCATGTTGCCGGCTTCCTTGGCCGCCTGCGTGCCCGAGTTCATCGCCAGGCCGACATCGGCCTGGGCCAGCGCCGGCGCATCGTTGGTGCCGTCGCCGACCATCGCCACCAGGCGACCGCCGGCCTGCTCGGCACGGATGCGCGCGAGCTTGTCCTCCGGCGTGGCCTCGGCGATGTAGTCGTCGACGCCGGCCTCGGCGGCGATCGCCGCGGCGGTGAGCGGGTTGTCGCCGGTGATCATCACCGTCTTGACGCCCATCGCGCGCAGCCGCGCGAACTTCTCGCGCACTCCATGCTTGACCACGTCCGACAGCTCGACCACGCCGAGCACGTGCCGGCCCTCGGCCACCACCAGCGGCGTGGCGCCGCTGCGCGCGACCTGCTCCACCCGCCCCTTCAGTTCCGCCGGCACCTGCCCGCCCAGCGCGGTGACGTGGCGGATCAGCGCATCGGCCGCGCCCTTGCGGATCGAACGCGGCGGGTGTGGCCCCTGCGCGGGCAGGTCGACGCCGGACATGCGCGTCTGCGCGGTGAAGGCGACGAAGCTGGCGCCATCCGGGTCGGCCGGCGGCAGGCCCTGCTCGCGCGCCAGGCGCACGATCGACTTGCCTTCCGGGGTCGGGTCGGCCAGCGAGGACAGCATCGCCGCCTCGCGCAGCTGCGCCGCATCGACGCCGCTGAGCGCATGGAACGCGGTGGCCTGGCGGTCGCCGTAGGTGATGGTGCCGGTCTTGTCGAGCAGCAGCACATCGACGTCGCCGGCCACCTCCACCGCCTTGCCCGACTTGGCCAGCACGTTCGCCGACAGCGCGCGGTTCATACCGGCGATGCCGATCGCCGGCAACAGCCCGCCGATAGTGGTCGGGATCAGGCACACCAGCAGCGCGATCAGCAGCAGCGGGTCGATGCGCACGCCGACGAAGCCGGCGATCACCGGCAAGGTGGCGACCACGATCAGGAAGGTCAGGGTCATCGCCGCCAGCAGCATGGTCAGCGCGATCTCGTTCGGGGTCTTCTGCCGGTTGGCGCCTTCGACCAGCGCGATCATCCGGTCCAGGAAGCTATGCCCCGGCTCGGCGGTGACCTTCACCACGATCTCGTCGGACAGCACCTTGGTGCCGCCGATCACGCCGGAGCGATCGGTGCCGGCCTCGCGCAGCACCGGCGCCGATTCGCCGGTGACCGCGGCCTCGTTGATGGTGGCCACGCCGTGCACGATCTCGCCGTCGGCCGGAATGAGCTCTCCTGCGGAGATCACCACCAGGTCGCCGGGCTTCAGCTCCGCGGCGGGAATGCTGGTTTCGCCATCCAGTTGCGCGCTGCTCACCCGGCGCGCCACCAGGTCCTTGCGCGCGCGCCGCAGCGAAGCGGCCTGGCCGCGGCCGCGCGCCTCGGCTACCGCTTCGGCGAAATTGCCGAACAGCACGGTGAGCAGCAGGATCGCGGTCACCGCCCAGCCGAAGCCGGGCGCGCCCTGCCCGGCCGCGGTGATCAAGGCCGACAGCAAGGTGCCGGCGAATACCACCGCCATCACCGGGCTGCCGAGCAGATGGCGCGGCGAGAGTTTCAGCACGCTGGCGCGCAGCGCCGCACGCAACGCGGGGCCGTCGAGCAGACCGGGCTTGTGGACCGAGGAAGAAGCTTGCGGAAGCGGAGTGCTCATGGTCGTGGTCTCAGTGCGCGGCAAGCGTCAGGTGATCGGCGATCGGGCCCAACACCAGTGCCGGCGTGAATTGCAGAACGGTCAGGACCGCGATGACCGCGATCAGGGTCAGCGCGAAGGTCGGCGTTTCCACCTGCAGGCTGCCGCCGGTTTCCGGCGCCACGCGCTTGCGCGCCATCTGCGCGGCCACGACCAGCGGCACGATCAGCGCCGGATAGCGGCCCAGGATCAGCACCAGCGTGCAGGTCAGGTTCCACCATGGAATACCGTCGCCGAGGCCTTCGAAGCCCGAGCCGTTGTTGGCGAACGCCGAGGTGTACTCGTAGAACACCTGGCTGATGCCGTGGAAGCCGGGATTGGAGGTGGCGGTGATGGCCGCCGGCATGGCCAGGGTCAGCGCGGTGAAGCCGAGCAGCACCAGCGGCTGCAGCAGCACCAGCAAGGCCAGCAGGCGCACTTCGCCAGCCTCGATCTTGCGGCCGAACAGTTCCGGCGTACGCCCGGTCATCAGCCCGGCCAGGAACACGCTGAGCAGCAGGTACACCAGGAACTGCTGCAAGCCGCAGCCGATGCCGCCCCAGATCGCGTTGACCAGCATATCGAC
The DNA here is from genome assembly GCF_025666195.1 of Xanthomonas sp. CFBP 8443. Lineage (NCBI taxonomy): Bacteria > Pseudomonadati > Pseudomonadota > Gammaproteobacteria > Lysobacterales > Lysobacteraceae > Xanthomonas > Xanthomonas sp. CFBP 8443. The sequence continues at coordinate 1,079,599 of NZ_CP102592.1, read as the reverse complement.
CATGGCCACGCCGCCGGTCAGCGGCGCCAGCGAATCGTGCATCGCATTGACCGAGCCGTTGGAGGTCTGCGTGGTCAGCGCCGACCATGCCGCCGACGCATCGGCGCCGAAGCGCACTTCCTTGCCTTCCATCAGCGCCGCGCTCGCGGTGCTGGCCGAATGGCCTTCGGACCACACCGCCACCGCGGTGGAGGCCAGCGACATCGCCAGCATGCTGCCGAACACCAGCGCGGTGAATTTGCGGCGCCCGGTGAACGGCCCGACCATGAACGCGATCGCGACCGGGATCAGCACGATCGCCAGCATTTCCAGCAGGTTGGAGAACGGGGTCGGGTTCTCCAGCGCCATCGCGCTGTTGGGGCCGTACCAGCCGCCGCCGTTGGTGCCGAGCTGCTTGATCGCCACCATCGCCGCGACCGGGCCGAGCGGGATCTTCTGCGTGGCCATGCCGGCGCTGGCGTCCAGCGGCGTCGCCACCGGACCGGCAGCCAGCGTCGACGGCACGCCCTGCTGGGTCAGCAGCACCGTCCACAGCAGGCACAGCGGCAGCAGGAAGCGCAGCGTCGGCCGGATCACGTCGGCCCAGTAGTTGCCGACGTCGGCCTCGTCGACGCTGAGCGTCGCAGTCTGCGAACCGCCGTTCGCTGCGGCCGCTCGCCCACCGAACAATGCACGCAACGTCGCCACCACCAGCGCCAGGCCCATCATCGGGGTGACGAACTGCAACCCGACCACGCCCACCGCCTGCGACAGGTACGACAGCTGCGCCTGGCCGGAGTAGTGCTGCTGGTTGGTGTTGGTCAGGAACGAGACCATGGTGTGCAGCGCGGTGTCCCAGCGCATGTTCGGCACCGCGTCGGGATTCAGCGGCAGCCAGGCCTGGGTGACGAACAGCGCGAACACCAGCACGCCCAGCACCAGGTTGCTGGCCAGGAACGCGGCAGCGTAGCCGCGCCAGCTCATGCCCTGCGCCGGATCGGTGCCGAGCAGCCGGTACAACGGCCGCTCGATCCAGCCGAACAGCGCGTCGCTGCGCATCGGCGCACCGCGCATCACCTTGGACAGGTACAGGCCGAGCGGCCAGCCGAGCAGCAGCGCCAGCGCATAGACAAGCAATGTATCGATCATGTCGGCGGTCTCGGCTCAGAAGTCTTCGGGACGCAGAATCACGTACAGCAGGTAGCCGGCGGCGACGATCACCGCCACGCCGCAGATCAGCGATAGCCAGGTCGGCATGTCATCTCTCCTAGGGAATCAGAACGTGGCTTGCAGCGCGGCTTCGACGCGCGCGCCGGCCATGCCGGGGAACAGCCGCTCGGCGGCGCGGTCGCTGTCGTGCGCGGTCAGCCGCAGCTCCAGCCCGGGGCCGCCCTGGCGGCCGCTGGGCAGGGCGAACACCGCGCTGACCAAGCCATGGCTGTAGCTGTCGGCGTAGCCGCGGGCGAGCCAGTAATGGCCGACCGCCGCCTCGACGCGGAAGCGCTCGTTGAACGGATAGCGCGCGCCGAGCTGCGCATAGGTGCCGGTGCTGTCGCTGGCCAGCGCGTCGTCGGACCAGCCGAGCTGCGCCCACACGCGCTGCTTCCAGGTCACGGTCGCGCCCAGCTCGGTCCAGTTCAGCGCGGCGGCCGAGGGGTATTGGTAGCGGGTCAGGTTCGCGTCCCAGGCCCAGTCCGGCGTCCACTGGCCGCGCCAGCCGAGCACGCCGTCGACTTCGGTGCTGGCGTGCGGGGCGCTGTCGAACTTGATCGACGAAGCCCACAGCGACGCGTATGCGCCGTTGTCGGCGGCCAGCGCCAGGCCGGCCTGCACGGCGGGATCGCCGTCGCTCTGGGTGCTGCCGCGCCAGACATAGTCGCTGGTCAGCGTGGCGTTGCCACTGACGCTGGCGGCGTGCGCCGATGCCGCGCAGGCAAGCAGGGAAAGCGCGAGCGCGCCGCGCGACATGGGCCGGCGGGCGATGCGGGGAAGCGGGGAACGCATGACGTGAGGTCCAGGGCGGAACCGTTCCGCCGACCTGGTCATGTTCCGGCGCGGGGCCGTAAAGTCGCTATCGGCCGACGCCGGTCGCGGCGTAAATTCCGCGTAATTTCCGCCACGGGCTGGCGGCCGGATACAGGAAAGGCCGGCATCGCGCCGGCCTTTCCGTCACACGCACATTCAGTGCAGCGGCACGCTCAGGCTCGACGGCGCCGCCGCCGGCGAACTGAAGCTGACGCTGCCGCCGAAGCGGCTGGCCGAGGTGTAGCGCGGATCGGTGGTGTCGACCACCAGCACCAGGCGGTTGCCGGCCGGGATCTCGGCGGCGGTCGCCTGCAGCGGCAGATCGATCGTGGTCGCCACGCCCGGGGTCGCGTTGCGCAGCGAGTACGGCGCATGGGTGAGCAATTTCCCCACACCCAGGCCGTCCATGCTGTAGAGGTAGGCGAACAGCGACACGTTGGCCTGGCTCGGGGTCACGGTCACGCGCAGGGACGGGCTGCCGGCCAGGCGCTTGGTGCTGGCATACGCCGGGCCGGCCCAGACCGCGGCGCCACTGCGGGTCACCAGCGGGATCGAGGTGGTGACCGGCGCGCCCAGGCCCTGCAGCAGGCCGCTGACCAGCAACACGCCCGAATCGGCCAGGGTCGGCACGCCGGTGGCGATGCGGTGGCTCCAGCCGGTGCTGGTCGCGCCGGCCAACGTGCCGGTGGGCGCCAGCAGGCCGCTCGGGCGGGTCAGTCCGTAGCGGGTCGCGCCGGCCTGCACGCTGTTCCAGTCGGCATAGCGCAGCCAGGTACCGCCGAGGGTGGACAGCTGCACCGGCAGCTCGCTGTCCACGCCGTTGGCCTGGCCCTTGAGGTAGTGGTCGAACCAGCGGGTGGTCTCGGTGTAGATCTCGTTCGGCAGGCCGAGCGCGCCCGGCAGTTCGGCGGTGGCGTGGTCGCCCTGGCTGAACATCAGGTGCTTGGGCACGGTCAGGCGGTTGTACAGGTCGATGTACTGGTTCGGCGGGAACAGGCCGTCGTTGAACGCATTGGCCAGCAGCACCGCCGGGCGGTTGCGGTTGAGCGCCTGCAGCTCGTTGATCACGCCGCGCTCGCCGGCCTTGGGCAGGAAGCCCTGCACCGCGCCGTCGTAGTCGCCGACCGCGACCCGCGCGCTGATCTGCGCCAGGTCCGGGCCGGGCCGGCCGGTGATCGCGCCGGAGGCGACCAGCAGGGCCACGCCCTGCTCGCTGACGGTGGCGTTCGCGTACAGCGAGGCCTGCAGGTCCGCCCAGCCGCTGAGCGCGGCGACCGCCTTGATCCGCGGATCGCGCGCGGCGGCGAGCAGGCTGGTGCCGGCACCGTAGGAAATGCCGGAGACGCCGATCGCATTGGCATTGGCCGGGGTGTTGGCCAGCGCCCAGTCGATCACCGCGCTGACGTCCTCGACCGTCGCCGCTCCGGCGATGTCGATCTGCCCGGCCGAATCCCAGAACCCGCGCGAGGTGTAGCTGACCACCACGTAGCCATTGCTGGCCAGTTCGCTGGCGCGGCCCACGTATTCCAGGTTGGGCAGCGACCAGCTGGCCGGCATCACCACCAGCGGGAACGGCCCGTCGCCCTGCCCCTGCGGTACCAGCACCAGCGCGCCGAGCTTGGTCCCGTCCCAACCCGGGATGGTCTGATACTGCTTGCTGAAGCCGCCGGCGAAGGCGGCGGCGGAGAACAACAGCATCGCGCACAGGGCGATGCAGCGGGACACGGACGTACGCATGTACTGCCTCCCAAACGGCGCCGGGTCGGAATGGCCCAGCTGCCAGATACGGTTACGAACACGCGACGTGGGGGTGTCGAGTGCCGCGACCATACCAGCGGGTACGGGCGACTTCACGCCGCAGTGCGGCACGGTATGGTGGCGCGCTTGTGGCCGTCGATCAGGCACCTGGCCTTCTCTCATCCGGCCCTGCGGGGCACCTTCCGCCGAAAAGGGGGCCCATCCTGACGGGAGAAGGGGAACAGCCGCGGCGTGCTTAGCCCCTCTCCCATCGGGAGAGGGTTGGGGTGAGGGTACGGCGCGAAGCGACTCGAAGTCCCTAACCGGCGAAATGCTCGTAGCCGCGCCGCGGCGGCTGCCACGGCTGGCCGTGCGCGTCGCGTACGACGATGCCGCTGCCCGCGACAATGCGGCCGATCGGCGTCGCGTCCTCGCCGATCGCCTGCAGCGCCTGCACGATGGCCGCGCGCTGCGCCGGTGCGGCGGTGAAGCACAGCTCGTAGTCGTCGCCGCCGCCCAGTTGCCAGGCGTGCACCTGCGCGGCATCCGCCTCCGCCGGTGCGGCGGCGGCCGGCAACGCGGCCAGCCATAGTTCGGCGCCGACCCCGCTGCGTACGCAGATGTGGTCCAGGTCGGCCAGCAGACCGTCGGAGATGTCGACGCAGGCGTGCGCCAGCCCGCGCAGGCGCAATCCAGCCTGCACCCGCGGCGACGGCCGCAGCAGGCGCTGGCGCAAATGCTCGTGAATCGGATCGGCAGCGACCTGCGCCACGTCCAGGCGTCCGGCCTGCCACAGCGCCAGCGCGGCGGCGGCCTCGCCGGGGCGGCCGGTCACCCAGATCTCGTCGCCCGGCTGCGCGCCGTCGCGGCGCAAGGCGGCGCCGGGCGCCACGCTGCCGATCGCGGTGACCGACAGCGACAGCGGCCCGCGCGTGGTGTCGCCGCCGGCCAGCACGATGGCGTGCGCGTCGGCCAGCGCGAAGAAGCCGTCGGCGAAGGCGTCGATCCAGCCCGCATCCTCGTGCGGCAACGACAGCGACAGCGTGCACCAGCGCGGCTGCGCGCCCATCGCGGCCAGATCGGACAGGTTCACCGCCAGCGTCTTCCAGCCCACATCGGCCGGCGCGGTCTCAGGCGGAAAGTGCACGCCGGCGTTGAGCGTATCGGTGGTGATCGCCAACTGCTCGCCCGGCGGCGGCTGCAGCAGCGCCGCATCGTCGCCGATCCCCAGCGGCACGTCGTCGCGCACCCCGATCCGGGCACGCAGGCGATCGATCAGATCGAATTCGGGCATTTGGGGGCCGGGATTGGGGATGCGGGATTGGAGATTGCAATAGCCGGGATGGGCCGCCATTCACCGGGAAGCGTGCTGGATTCGGGGTCGAGGCCTACGGTCGCCAAGCATTGCCGCGAATGCATTCCTTCGCGCGATCAACGATGGCTACCGGGAAGCCGCTCTTGCGAATCCCCAATCCCCAATGCCGAACCCCGCGCCGCCTAGGCGGCGCCCCCCGACTCCACCGCGCGCCATTCCAGCGCGGCGCGGTCGAGCACGCCGTTGACGTAGGTGTGGCCGTGTTCGGAGCCGAACCGCTTGGCGGTCTCGATCGCTTCGTTGATCACCACGCGGTACGGCACGTCCTGGCGATGCAGCAGTTCGTAGGCGGCCAGGCGCAGCACCGCGCGCTCGATCGCGTCCACTTCCTCGACCGCGCGGTCCAGGTAGCCGACCAGCGCCGCGTCCAGTTCGGCGCGGTGCTTGAGCACGCCTTCGACCAGGTTCTCGAAATAGATCAGGTCGGCCAGTTCGTGCGCCTGCTCGTGCGCGAACTGCGCGATCACGTGCTGCGCGGTGCCGCCGGCGATCTGCCAGGCGTAGATCGCCTGCAGCGCGCGCCGGCGCGCGCGCGAACGCAGCACCGGATCGACGCCGTCGCGGCGGACGTGCTTGTGGCCAGCGGACTTGTTCACGGCAGCAGCTCCAGAAGATTGACCATTTCCAACGCGGTCAGCGCCGCTTCCTCGCCCTTGTTGCCGTGGCTGCCGCCGGCGCGTGCCTCGGCGTCCTCGACCCGCTCCACCGCCAGCACGCCGTTGAGCACCGGGATGCGGAAATCCAGCGACACCCGCAGCAGGCCTTCGGCGCAGCCGTCGGCCACGTGCTCGTAGTGTCGGGTGTCGCCGCGGATCACGCAGCCCAGCGCGATGATCGCTGCGTGCTTGCCGGCGGCGGCCAGACGCGCGGCAGCCAGCGGCAGTTCCCAGGCACCGGGCACGCGGATCACGTCCACCGCCTCGTCGGCGATGCCGTTGCCGGACAGGCTTTCGCGCGCGCCGGCGACCAGCACGTCGGTGATGCGCGCGTTCCAGCGGCTGGCGATGATCGCGAACCGGGCCGCTTCGGGAGCGCGGAGGTCGCCTTCGTAGTGGGTCATGGCGGTGGCGGGTTCAGGGGGTTGGAGAGTTTAGCAGTGCAGCCGGGACCGGGGACCGTCGAGCCGGGACCAGGGACCGGGGACCAGGGACCCGGAAAAGCAAAAGCAGGCCGCGGGTTTCATGCCGTTGGCTCTTGCCGTTCCGGGTCCCCGGTCCCCGGTCCCCGGTCCCGCCCGGGTCCCGAGTCCCGAGTCCCGAGTCCCGACCCCACCTCCACATGCTCCACCACCTCCAGCCCGAACCCGGCCAGGCCGACCTGGCGGCGCGGGGTGCCCAGCACGCGCAGCTTGCCCAGGCCCAGGTCGGCCAGGATCTGGCTGCCGGCGCCGTTGCGCCGCCACTGCCCCACGTCCTTGCTGTTGGCGACCACGTCGGGCTGCTTGCGCAACCGCGCCAGCAGCGCCTGGCTGTCGCGCGGCGCCGACAGCACCACCATCACCCCGCTGCCGGCGTCGGCGATCGCGCGCAGCGCGTCGCTGGCGGCCACGCCGAAATCGTCGCGGCGCCAGTGCAGCAGGTCGGCCAGCGGGTTCTCCACCTGCACCCGCACCAGGGTCGGCGTGTCCGCGTCCGGGGTGCCGCGGACCAGCGCGAAATGCAGGTCGTGGGCGATGCGGTCGCGGTAGGTGACCAGGGTGAAGCCGCCGAACTCGGTCTCGATGGCGCGCTCGTCGATGCGCTCGACGGTGTGCTCGGTGGCCAGGCGATAGGCGATCAGGTCGGCGATCGAGCCCATCTTCAGCCCGTGCAGGCGCGCGAATTCCTCCAGCTGCGGGCGCCGCGCCATGCTGCCGTCGGGATTGAGCACCTCCACCAGCACCCCGGCCGGCTCCAGCCCGGCCAGCAGCGGCAGGTCGCCGGCGGCCTCGGTGTGGCCGGCGCGGGTCAGCACGCCGCCGGGCTGGGCGATCAGCGGGAAGATGTGGCCGGGCTGGCTCAGGTCGTGCGGCTTGGCGTCGGGTTTGACCGCGGTGCGCACGGTATGCGCGCGGTCGTAGGCGGAGATGCCGGTGGTGACGCCCTCGGCCGCTTCGATGCTGACGGTGAAGTTGGTGTGGAACTGCGCGGTGTTGTGCTGGACCATCGGCGCCAGCCCGAGCTGCGCGCAGCGCTCGCGGGTCAGCGACAGGCACACCAGGCCGCGCGCATGGGTGACCATGAAATTGATGTCGGACGGCTTGACCAGTTCGGCGGCCATGATCAGGTCGCCCTCGTTCTCGCGGTCCTCGTCGTCGACGATGACCACCATGCGGCCGGCGCGGATCTCTTCCAGCAGCTCGGGGACGGGGGCGAAGTTCAGGCTGGGGGCAGTGGACGGTGACATGGGGACTCGCAGGATTCGCAGGAGGTGGCGCCGCGGCGCCGGCAGCGCGGGCTGCGGCGACACGGCCATCGGGAGCAAGGACGGGTGGCGTCAGCCGTCGCGGCCTTGCAGCAGGCGTTCGACGTAGCGCGCGACCAGGTCGATTTCGAGGTTCACCGCGGCGCCCACGGCGGTCTGCGCGAACGCGGTGTTGGCCACCGTGTGCGGAATCAGCGCGACCTCGAACCCGGCGGCGTCCACTTCGTTGACGGTCAGGCTGACCCCGTCCACGCAGATCGAGCCCTTCTTGGCGATGTAGCGCAGCAGCGCCGGCGGCGCGGCGAAGCGCCAGCGTTGCGCGCGCGCGTCCTCGTGGATCGACAGCACGCTGCCAAGGCCGTCGACATGGCCGCTGACCAGGTGCCCGCCGAGGCGGTCGGTCGGGCGCATCGCCCGCTCCAGGTTCAGCGCCGCGCCTTCGGCGAGCGCGCCGAGCGTGGTCAGCGACAGGGTCTCGGTGGACGCATCGGCCTGGAACGACGCCGCGTCGAAGGCGACCACGGTCAGGCACACGCCGTTGACCGCGATGCTCTCGCCGAGCTGCACGTCGGCGAACGGCAGGCTGCCGGTGGAGAAGGTGAAGCGGATGTCGCCGCCCTGCGGCTGGCGCGCGGCCAGGCGGCCGACGCCTTCGATGATTCCGGTGAACATAAACGTTTCTCGCAAGGATGGTGAGCGAAAAACGCCACAAGGCAAACAGGCGCGCGCGCAGCCGCGAGGCTGCGCGAAGGCCGTCTTCTTTCATCCGGACTATACCGTCGGCTCCGGCATCGGACCGGATCTGCTGACCTTGCGCAGCGGCACCGGCACTGCGTGCCGGTTGCCTCTGTCCAAGCGCTCGCGGGCTCGTGCGCGAACGCACCTACCGCCGGTGGGGAATCGCACCCCGCCCTGAAGACGTTTGTGGTGCCGGCGAACCGGCGTGCGCATTCTAGCAGGGCGCGGCTTGGCACCCGCTGCGGCGGGCGGGCCACCGATGGGACGTAGCGTCACGGCGAAGGCGGCAACCGTGCGCCGTGGCGACAGCACACCGGCGCAGCAGATGCCGGTTGCCGCTACCCGGCGTCCGCCGCCGCCGGACGCAGCAGCAGGCGCAGGTCGTCGCCGACCTGGCGGGTCTCCAGCAAGCGCAGCGGCACGCGCTGCGCCATCGTGTCGATGCCCAGGCCGGCCAGCAGCGGGCGCGCGGCGTCGCCGAGCAGCAGCGGCGCCAGGTACAGCAGCACTTCGTCGACCAGGCCGGCGCGCAGCAGCGACCCGCCCAGGGTCGCACCGGCTTCGACCTGGACTTCGTTGATGCCGCGCTCGGCGAGCAGGCGCAGCGCCGCGGCCAGATCGAGGCGACCGGACTGCATCGCGACCGCGGCGAACTCGGCGCCCGGCAGCGGCGGCGGCGCCAGCCCCGGCGCGTGCAGGTACAGCGTCGGCGCGGCGCCATCGCGCACCTTGGCCCGCTGCAGCGTGCGCAGCTGCGCATCCAGCACCACGCGCAGCGGCGGCACCACATCGGTACCGTCATCCAGGCGCACCGTCAGCGACGGATCGTCGGCCAGCACGGTGCCGGCACCGGTCAGGATCGCCCCGGCGCGCGCGCGCCAGCGCTGCACGTCGTGGCGCGCGGCCGCGCCGGTGATCCACTTGGATTCGCCGCTGGCCAGCGCGGTGCGCCCATCCAGGCTGGCGCCGAGCTTGACCCGCAGCCACGGCCGGCCGCGCTCCACCCGCGACAGGAAGCCGCGGTTCAAGGCGCGCGCCTGCGTGTCCATCAGCCCGCTGCGGACCTCGATGCCGGCCTCGCGCAGCAGCGCAAAGCCGCCGCCGTTGACCTGCGGAAACGGGTCGGCCATCGCCGCCACCACGCGGGTCACCCCGGCCTCGATCAACGCCAGCGCGCACGGCGGCGTGCGCCCGAAATGCGCGCACGGCTCCAGGGTCACGTAGGCGGTGGCGCCGCGCGCACGCGCGCCGGCGTCGCGCAGCGCGAACACCTCCGCGTGCGGGCCGCCGGCACGTTGGTGGAAGCCCTCGCCGACCACCTCGCCGTCGCGCACCAGCACGCAGCCCACCATCGGGTTGGGGCGCGTGGTGTAGGCGCCGCGCTCGGCCAGGCGCAGCGCCTGCGCCATGTGCCGATGATCGTCGGCGGAAAACCCGCCCATCTCGCTGCCGCTCATGCCGCCAGCGCGCCGGCGTCGATGCGCATCACCGTCACCTGCAGCGGCCCCAGCGGCAGCTGCACATGCGGCTGCCAGCCCAGGCGCTGGTAGAACGGCACCAGATGCGGCTGGCAATACAGATACAGGTAGCCTACCTGCAGCCGCGCCGCGGCCTGCACGCAATGCGCGACCAATTGCGCGCCGAGTCCGCCGCTGCGCGCCTGCGGGCGCACGTACAGCGTCGCCAGCCACGGCGAGAACTGGCGGATGCGCGCGTCGTCGTTCTGCAGCAGGCTGACCGAACCGAGCCAGTCGTCGCCGTCGAGCGCGATCCAGGTGGTCGGGATGCGGCTGTCGCAGCGGTGGCTGCGCAGGTCGGCTTCGGCCTCGTCCAGCGCCCATTCCGGCAGCAGCGGGCCGAACGCCTGCAGGTGTTCGCTGGCCAGCGCCGGGATGTGCTGCGGCGCCTCGGCCAGGCAGACGATGCGCATGCCGGTCAGCGCTTGCCGGACTTGTCGCCCGGCTTGTCGACGCGGACCAGGTCCAGCAGCGGCAACTGCTCGCTGCCCACCGGCAACTCGCGTTCGAGCTTCTCGATCTCCTCGCGGAAATCGGCCACGTCCTGGAAGCTGCGGTACACCGAGGCGAAGCGCACGTAGCCGACATGGTCGAGCTTGCGCAGCTCGGCCATCACGTATTCGCCGACCCGGATCGACGGCAGCTCGCGCTCGCCGGACATGCGCAGCTGGTGCACCACCGCGCGCACCGCCGCCTCGATCTGCTCCTCGGCCACCGGCCGCTTCTGCAGCGCGCGGTCGAAGCTGGTGCGCAGCTTGCGCGCATCGAAGGCCTCGCGGCCGCCGTCGCTCTTGATCACCGTCGGCAGCTTCAGCTCGATCGTCTCCAGCGTACTGAAGCGCTCGCCGCACGCCTCGCACTCGCGGCGCCGGCGGATCGTCGCGCCGTCCTCGGACACGCGCGAATCGATCACGCGGGTGTCGGTGTGCTGGCAGAAGGGGCAGTGCATCAGGAAAGCCGGGACTCGGGACCCGGGACTCGGAACCCGGTGAAAAGCGGAATCCATCGACCGGCCGGCCCAATGGCCATGCCAGCGGATGCGGGAGCCGGCGCTGTGCCGAGTCCCGAGTCCCGAGTCCCGAGTCCCGACACCTCAGCCATACACCGGATACTTCCTGCACTGCGCGGTCACCGCCTCGCGCACGCGGGCGATGACCGCGGCATCGGCCGGGGCGTCGAGCACGTCGGCGATCCAGTTGGCCAGGTCGATGCTGTCCTGCTCCAGGTAGCCGCGGGTGGTGATGGCCGGGGTGCCCAGGCGCAGGCCCGAGGTCACGAACGGCGAGCGCGGGTCGTTGGGCACCGAGTTCTTGTTGACGGTGATGTGGGCCTTGCCCAGCGCGGCTTCCGCGTCCTTGCCGGACACGTCCTTGCCGATCATGTCCACCAGCATCAGGTGGTTCTCGGTGCCGCCGGAGACGATCTTGTAGCCGCGCGCGATCAGGGTCTTGGCCATCGCCTGCGCGTTCTTCACCACCTGCTGCTGGTAGTCCTTGAATTCCGGCTCCAGCGCTTCCTTGAACGCCACCGCCTTGGCCGCGATCACGTGCATCAGCGGGCCGCCCTGGATGCCCGGGAACACGATCGACTGCAGCTTCTTGACCAGTTCCTCGCTCGCGCCCTTGGCCAGGATGATGCCGCCGCGCGGGCCGCGCAGGGTCTTGTGGGTGGTCGAGGTGACCACGTGCGCGTGGTCCATCGGGCTCGGATACACGCCGGCGGCGACCAGGCCGGCCACGTGCGCCATGTCCACGAACAGCACCGCGCCGACCTGGTCGGCGATGGCGCGGAAGCGCGCCCAGTCGATCTTCTGCGAATACGCGGAGAAGCCGGCGACGACCATCTTCGGCTTGTGCTCCAGCGCCAGCCGCTCGACTTCGTCGTAGTCGATCAGGCCCTGCTCGTTCACCCCGTACTGCACCGCGTTGAACAGCTTGCCGGAGGCGTTGACCTTGGCGCCGTGGGTCAGATGGCCGCCGTGGGCCAGCGACATGCCCAGGATGGTGTCGCCCGGCTGCAGCAGCGCGAAGTACACCGCCTGGTTGGCCTGCGAGCCGCTGTGCGGCTGCACGTTGGCGTAGTCGGCGCCGAACAGCTGCTTGACCCGGTCGATCGCCAACTGCTCGGCGATGTCGACGAATTCGCAGCCGCCGTAGTAGCGCTTGCCCGGATAGCCCTCGGCGTACTTGTTGGTCAGTTGGCTGCCCTGGGCTTCCATCACCCGCGGGCTGCAGTAGTTCTCGCTGGCGATCAGCTCGACATGGTCTTCCTGGCGGCCGGCTTCGGCGGCGATGGCCTGGGCCAGTTCGGGATCGTAGGTTTCGATGCGGGCGTCGCGCGGGAACATCGGGTCTCCAGGGGCATGGACAAAAGGCAGACCGCTAGTTTAAGCCCCGCGCAGGGCCGGCGGCGAACCAAAACGACGACGGCCTCCCGCAGGAGGCCGTCGTGGCGTGCCCAGTGGCCCGGATCAACGGCCGTTGAGCACCAGGTCGGCGATGATGCCGCTGGCGATGGCGACCATCAGCAGGTTGCCGCGGTCGTCGCGGACCCAGCGGTAGCCGTACGGCGGACGCCGCACCTGGTAGCGGTCGTAGTCGTAGACCACGTAGTTGGGTCCGTAGTAGCGCTGGCCGCGCGCCCACGGCGGCGGGCCGGGATGGCGGTAGTAGACGACGTCCGGACGGCGCCGGTAGCCGTCGCGGTAGCCCTGGCTGTAGTAGCGGCGGTCGTCGTGGCGTTCGCGTTCGCGCCAGCGGCGGTCGCGGTCGCGATCCCGGTCGTGCCAGTCGCGATCGCGGCCGCGGTCGTTGTCGTTCCAGCCGTGACGGTCGCGGTCGCGATCGCCCCAACCGTCGCGGGCGAAGGCCGGCGGCGCCATGAAACCCAGCGCCAGCAGGGACGAAAGGGCAAGGGTGGCAATGCGTGTGGTGTTCATGGCTGCTCCGTCACTTTTGGTGTCACGACTGCATTAATGCGCCCGGCGTCTGAACCGCTTCCTGCTGGAACCGGTTACGCATTCAGCTTGCTGGAAACGAGTAAGCGACCGTTACTTTTCGACCTGTTTTTCCTTTGTATGTCCGCGTGGGCGACGTCGGCATTGCGGCGGCCCCTGCGGTCACATTGCCCTCCTGCCCCGCGCCGCCAACCCGCGCATGCGCGCCAGACACCCACGCTCAGTGGCGGTGCGCTTCGCCACTGCCCGCCGCGGCGACGCCGGCCGGCTGCGCATGCAGCTGCAGCAGCGCCGTCCGCGCCGCTTCGTCGGCAGGCAGGTAGACCACCAGCCGGTTGCCGTTGCGCGGCGCCGACCACCAGTTGACCTGCTGCAGCTGCAGCTCGCCGACCTGCGGATGGTGGAAGCGCTTGAGCTGGTTTTCCACGCCGCGCACCTCGCGCCGTTGCCGCCACAGCGCGTCGAACTCGGACGAGGCGTCGCGATACCGCGCCAGCAGGCGCTCCCATGCCGGTTCGCCCAGGTGCTCGCCCATGGCGGCGCGCAACAGCGCCACCATCTGCTGCAGGACGTTGTCCCGGTCGACCAGGCGCGCGCGCCAGCACGGGTTGGTGAACGCCTGGTAGACGCAGTTGCGGTCGGTTTCGGGCAGCTCCGCCAGGGTCACTCCCATCAGACGTTCGAAAGCGAGGTTGGCGCCCAGGATGTCGAAGCGCGGACTCTGCAGCATCGCCGGCCAGGGACCGAGCTGATCGAGCAGCATGCGCCCGGTATCGGTCAGCCGCTCGCACGGCGGCTGCAGCCGCTGCACCGCATCGCCCAGGCCGGCCAGCGCCAGCACGTGGCCGGTCTCCACATCCGAGCACTGCAGGGCGCCGGCGATGGCGGTCAGCACGCGCGCGGAGGCGCGCACCGGCCGGCCCTGTTCGAGCCAGGTGTACCAGGTGACGCCGACATCGGCGAGCGCGGCCACCTCCTCGCGGCGCAGGCCCGGCGTGCGGCGCCTGCCGGCACGCGGCAGGCCCAACCGCGCCGGATCCAGGCTCTCGCGGCGCGCGCGCAGGAAGGCGCCGAGCGCACGGGCGCGTTCGACGGCCAGCGCCGGGCCGTGCGTGGCGACGGCGGCGCTGCCCGCCGCAGCGCTGGTGGGAGACAGCCGATCATTGAGCATTGGTGTTCTCCGTCCGGGTCCGCGCATCGAACCGAGTCACAGGCAGGAAGCGCCAGTACCATGATAAATAACTACTTGTACCAGTTTAGAGGGTTCGCATACTGCGCGCCATGACCACCTCCTGTCCCTCCCCCGCCGCACCCACGCCCGTCGATCGCCGCGACCGGCACCCGCCGCGGTGCGCCCACCCCGACGCCGCGGCGCCGACCCTGGGCGCACGCGGGCTGGCGATCCTGCTGATCGGCCAGATGCTGCCGCTGATCGACTTTTCCATCATCAATGTCGCCCTCGGCTCCATCGCCCACACGCTGCACGCCTCGGCGATGGCGCTGGAACTGATCGTGGCGGTGTACGGCGTGGCCTTCGCGGTGGGCCTGGCCGCGGGCGGGCGACTGGGCGACAACTTGGGCCGGCGCCGGGTGTTCGCCGCCGGGGTGCTGCTGTTCGGCTTGGCCTCGTTGCTGTGCGGGGCGGCCGGATCGGTGGCGGCGCTGCTGGCCGGGCGCGTGCTGCAGGGCCTGGGCGCGGCGCTGGCGGTGCCGCAGATCCTCGCCACCATCCACGTCAGCCTGCGCGGCGAGGCGCATGCGCGTGCGCTGGCGCTGTACGGCTCGTTGGGCGGGATCGCGTTCGTCATCGGCCAGGTGCTGGGCGGCACCCTGGTCAGCGCCGACATCGCCGGTTCCGGTTGGCGCGCGATCTTCCTGATCAACCTGCCGTTCTGCGTGCTGGCGCTGGCGGGCCTGCGCTCGGTGCCGGAGACCCGCGCCGCGCGGCGGACGCCGCCGGACCTGGCCGGCGCCGGCCTGCTGGGGCTGTTCCTGGCCTGCCTGCTGCTGCCGCTGGCGCTCGGCCCCACGCTGCACTGGTCCGCGCCGTGCCTGGCGGTGCTGGCCGCGACGCTGCCGTTGCTGGTGGCGCTGGCCCGTACCGAGGCATGGCAGGAACGCCGCGGCCGCCAGCCGCTGTTGCCGCCGGCGCTGCTGCGCCTGCCCAGCGTGCGCTTCGCGCTGCTGCTGGGCGCGCTGTTCTTCGCCTGCTGGAGCGGCTTCATGTTCGTGCTCGCGCTGACCTTGCAGGCCGGCGCGGGACTGTCACCGCTGCAGTCGGGCAATGCCTTCATCGTGCTCGGCGCGGCGTATTTCTGCTCGGCATTGGTCAGCGCGCGTGCGGTGGCCCGGTTCGGGCTGCTGCCCACGCTGCTGCTGGGCTGTACGGTGCAGATGCTGGGCCTGCTGGCGCTGGCCTGGACGCTGCACGCGGCCTGGCCGCATCCCGGCTGGCGCGACCTGGCGGCGCCGACGGCGCTGATCGGGGCCGGCCAGGCGTGGATCGTGGCCTGCTTCTACCGCATCGGCCTGTCGCAGGTGCCGACCGAGCACGCCGGTGCCGGCAGCGCCATGCTCTCCACCATCCTGCAGGCCGCGATGGGCCTGGGGCCGGCGGCGCTGGGCGCGGTCTACGCGCATGCGCACGGCGGCGGCAGCCTGGCGGCGATGCAGACGGCGCTGGCAAGCGAGTGGCTGGCGATGCTGCTGCTGGTGGCGTGCACGCTGCGCTACCGGCAGCGTCAGCGTCGCGCCGGCCAGATGCCGACGGCGCGCCCCTAGCCCCGGCATCGCCGCGTCCGCACGCGGCGCGTGCATGTCGGCGCGGACGTGCCAACGCCGGTGCCGCTATAATCGCGGGTATCCATTTCGTCGCCTTCCGGCTCCGGCCGGCGGGCGTCCTGCGCCTACGGAGACCCCATGTCGCAATACATCTACACCATGAACGGCGTCAGCAAGACGGTGCCGCCGAAGCGCCAGATCATCAAGGACATCTCGCTGTCGTTCTTCCCCGGCGCCAAGATCGGCCTGCTCGGCCTCAACGGCGCGGGCAAGTCGACGGTGCTGAAGATCATGGCCGGCGTGGACACCGACTTCAGCGGCGAAGCGCGCCCGCAGCCGGGCATCAAGGTCGGCTACCTGGCGCAGGAGCCGGAGCTGGACCCGACCAAGACCGTGCGCGAAGCGGTCGAGGAAGGCGTCGGCGAAGTGCTGCAGGCGCAGGCCGCGCTGGACAAGATCTACGAGGCCTATGCCGAGGAAGGCGCCGACTTCGACAAGCTCGCCGCCGAGCAGCAGCGGCTGGAGGCGATCCTCGCCGCCGGCGATGCGCACATGGTCGAGCAGCAGTTGGAGATCGCCGCCGATGCGCTGCGCCTGCCGCCGTGGGACGCGGTGATCGGCCCGCTGTCGGGCGGCGAGAAGCGCCGCGTGGCGCTGTGCCGGCTGCTGCTGCAGAAGCCGGACATGCTGCTGCTCGACGAACCGACCAACCACCTCGACGCCGAGTCGGTGGAATGGCTGGAGCAGTTCCTGGCGCGCTACACCGGCACCGTGGTGGCGGTGACCCACGATCGCTACTTCCTGGACAACGCCGCCGAGTGGATCCTGGAACTGGACCGCGGCCGCGGCATCCCGTGGAAGGGCAACTACACCGACTGGCTGATGCAGAAGGAAGAGCGCCTGAAGCAGGAAGACAACCAGGAGAAGTCGCGGCAGAAGGCGATCCAGAAGGAGCTGGAATGGTCGCGGCAGAACGCCAAGGGCGGCCGCACCAAGGGCAAGGCGCGTCTGGCGCGGCTGGAAGAACTGCAGTCGGTCGACTACCAGCGCCGCAACGAGACCAACGAGATCTTCATTCCGCCGGGCGAGCGCCTGGGCAATGCGGTGCTCGAGTTCAAGCACGTCACCAAGAAGTTCGGCGACCGCCTGCTGATCGACGATCTCAGCTTCCTGGTGCCGTCCGGCGCCATCGTCGGCATCATCGGCCCCAACGGCGCCGGCAAGTCGACGCTGTTCAAGATGATCATCGGCAAGGAGAAGCCGGACTCCGGCGAGATCGTGCTCGGGCCGACGGTGAAGCTGGCCTACGTGGACCAGAGCCGCGACAAGCTGGAAGGCAACCACAACGTGTTCCAGGAAGTCTCCGGCGGCCTGGACATCCTCAACATCAACGGCGTGGAGATCCAGTCGCGCGCCTACCTGGGCCGCTTCAACTTCAAGGGCCAGGACCAGCAGAAGCTGGTCGGCAGCCTCTCCGGCGGCGAACGCGGGCGCCTGCACATGGCCAAGACCCTGCTGCAGGGCGGCAACGTGCTGCTGCTCGACGAACCGTCCAACGACCTGGACATCGAGACGCTGCGCGCGCTGGAAGACGCGCTGCTGGAGTTCCCGGGCAACACCTTCGTGATCTCGCATGACCGCTGGTTCCTGGATCGCATTGCGACCCACATCCTGGCGTTCGAAGGCGACTCGCACGTGGAGTTCTTCCAGGGCAACTACCGCGAGTACGAGATCGACAAGCGCCGCCGCATGGGCGACGACGCCGGTCCGAAGCGGCTGCGCTTCAAGGCGCTGAAGTAAGCCTGCAGGCAAGCGTTCCCGCAAACGGCCGCGCCCTTGCGCGGCCGTTTGCGTTTCGGCGTTGCGTCGCCACGCCGCCGTCCTCGCAGCGATGGCGCACGCCAGCGAGCATGCGCACGCGGCGCGGCGCCGACAGCGCAGACATCCCTCCCCGAATGCGCTGCAGCGGCAACATGCCCAGCCACGCAAGTCGGTGAGTACGTGCGCGCCGAACCGCCGGTCATCGAACCGCATCGGCAACATGACCGGCAGCCGGCCAGTACGCGCCGCGCCACGCGATCTTTCTGGGCGATGGTGTAGAAACATGCCTGGACCTCGCCGCTCGCGGAAGCAATGAACAACGCTCGCCCTGGATCCCGTCCCTTCCCGCTCAGTCGCCGCGACCTGCTACGGCTGGCCGTGCTCGCGCCTGCCGCGTTCGGCGCGAGCCTGCTGCCGGGCTGCGCCAACCCGCCGCGGTTCGACGGCGGTTTCATCCAGCCCTGGCGCAGCCACCTGGAAATGAGCGCGCAGGACTGGCAGCAGCACATGGCGCTGGCCCAGCGCATGGGCTGCCGCCAGATCGTGGTGCAGTGGGCAGGGTTGTACGGCAGCGGCGGCGATGCGGACTGGGACGTGCCGGACAGCGTGATGCAGTTGATCTTCTCCACCGCCGCTGCGGCGGGCTTGCGGGTGCGGGTCGGCCTGCCCTACCACAGCGGCTGGTGGAAGGCGCTGCAGACGCCGGACCTGGCCGCGCTGGATGCCTTCCTGGCGCTGACCCTGGACAACGCCCGCGCCTACCTGCTGCGCGCGCCGTGGGCCGCGCAGGGCAACTTCGACGGCTGGTACCTGCCCTACGAGTTGGAGCAGTTCCACTGGGCGCAGGACGAGCGCCAGCAGCGCCTGTGCGCCTGGCTCGCCGCGTTCTGCGCTGCGGCCAGCGCCGGCACCGCGCAGCCGACCGCGATCTCCACCTATTTCAGCCGGCTGCAGACCGACGGCTCGCTGGCGCAGCTGTGGACCCGCATCCTCGACCAGGTGCCGCTGCGGCCGATGGTGCAGGACGGGGTCGGCGTGGCCGGGCTGGACAACCTGGATGGCGTGGATCCGCTGCTGGCGCTGCTGCGCGCGCGCCAGGTCGACTTCGACGTGGTGGTCGAACTGTTCGAGCAATTGCCGAGCTCGGCCGCCGACGGCAGCAACTTCCAGGCGCAGACCGCCGATGCCGCGCGCATCCGCAAGCAGCTGGCATGGGCGCACGCCAGCGGCGCCGCCGGCATCTTCGCCTTCGCGCTGGATCCGTGGCTGTCGCAGGACACCCCGCGCGCGCAGGCGCTGCGCCGGCAGTGGCGCGCCGGGCGCCAGTAGCGCCGTGCACGCCTCGGCAGAAGCCGTGGCGCTTGTTACAGCGCGCGGCCGATGATGTCGCGCAGGATCTCGCTGGTGCCGCCGAAGATGCGCAACGCGCGCGCGTCGGCCCAGGCGCGGCCGATGCCGTACTCGCTGCTGTAGCCGTAGCCGCCGTGCAGCTGCAGCAGCGCGTCCAGCACCTGGCCCTGGATCTCGGTGGCGTTGAGCTTGGCCATCGCCGCGGTGGTGGCCTGCAGCCGGCCCTGCAGCTGCGCGTCCAGGCACTGGTCGAGGAAGCTGCGCAGCATCGCCAGCCGCGCGGCCGCATCGGCGAGCACGAAGCGGGTGTTCTGGTGGTCGATCAGGTGGCGGCCGAACGCCTTGCGCTGGCGCACGTAGGCGATGGTCTCGGCGAGCATGCCTTCGGCCGAGGCGGCCGCGCGCAGCGCGATCGCCAGGCGTTCGGCAGCCAGCTGTTCGCCGAGGTAGTCGAAGCCGCGCTGCTCCTCGCCGAGCAGGTGCGAGACCGGCACCGCCACGTCCTGGAAGAACAGCTCGCTGGTGTCCTGCGCGTGCTGGCCGATCTTGGCCATCGGCGCGCCGCGGCTGATGCCGGGCAGCGCGGTATCGACGCAGAACAAGGTCAATCCGCGCGCGCCCAGCTCCGGCGCCACCGTGGCCACCACCACCGCCACGTCGGCGTTGCTGCCGTTGGTGATCCAGGTCTTCTGGCCGTTGAGCAGGTAGTGATCGCCGTGCCGTTCGGCACGGGTACGGATCGCCTTCAGGTCGCTGCCGGCGCCGGGCTCGGTCATCGCGATCGCGCCGATCGCCTCGCCGCGCGCCATCTTCGGCAGCCAGGCATCGCGTACCGCGTCGCTGCCGTACTGCATCAGGTACGGCGCGGCCATGTCCGAATGGATCGAGAAGCCGATGCCGAGGAAATTGGCCCGCGCCAGTTCCTCGATCACGCAGGCGGCATGCCCGTAGTCGCCGCCCAGGCCGTAGGGCTCGGGCAGCTGGCAGTTGAGCAGGCCGGCGGCGCCGGCCGCGCGCCACAGCGAACGCGGCGTGATGCCGTCGCGTTCCCATTGCGCGTAGTGCGGGGCGATCTGTGCGTCGATGAAACGCCGCACCTGTTCGCGGAACAGGGCATGGTCTTCGCGGAAGACGGCGCGCTCGATCACGCTCAGCGGCCCACCGGATCGGTGCCGCTGAGCTGGCCCTGCAGGACCGGCGCGGCGGCGCTGCCGCTCAGGAACAGGCTGTAGTGGTCGCCGGGCTGCAACGGCGGCAGCGCCAACGGCGCGCTGTCCTTGCCGCCGCACGCGGCGACCAGGCGCGCCTGGACCGGGTTGATCGCGCGCGCGCTGCTGGCGCCCGCGGCGACCGTCGGGAACACCACCGGGCCGTTGTCGGCCATCGCCAGCCGCGCCTGGCTGCAACCGCTGGCCAGGTTGTAGAAACGGATCTCGGCCTTGAGCGCGTCGCTGCTGCCGCCGCCGTCGGCCAGTACCGCCAGCGGCCGCGCCGGCGCGGCCGGGTCCAGCACCAGCGTGGTGAAGCTGCCGGCGGCGACCTGCGCCTGCTGGCGCGCCTTGCCGGCCACGCGTACCGCGAACGGCTTGCCGCCTTCGACGATGGCGTAACGGGTGGCGCGGACGGCCGGGCCGATGCGCTGCTCGGCACCGTTGCCGACGCCGACCGCGAGCGCGGCGCTGCCCGGGTTGAGCACGCGCACGAACGCCGAACCGGCCGGCGGGCGCGCGGCATACAGCTGCGCGAGGCGGCCTTCCGATGCGCCCTGCTGGGCGCTGGCGGCCAGCGGCGAGAGGGCCAGCACCGCGCCGGCAAGCAGGGTCATGATCGGTTTCATCGTTTGGTTTCCTGGCTGCGGAGCGTGCGCGCCAGTGCGTAGCGCTGCTCCAGTTGTTTGCGATCGACCTTGTTGGTGGCGCCGGTGGGCAACGCGTCCACGGCGATCAGTTCGGAGGGAATCATGTATGGCGGCACGCGCTGGCCGAGCTGCCGCTTCCAGTCCTGCAAGGCGTCGGGCAGCGGCTGCACTGCGCCTGCGCCCGGCGCGGCCAGTTCGACGAAGCCGATCATCCGCACCAGGCTGCCGTCTGGCCGGCGCAGCACTACCGCCGCACCGGCGACCACGCCGTCCAGGGTGGACAGCGCCGCATCCACTTCGGCCAGTTCGATGCGGTAGCCGTTGAGCTTGATCTGGTCGTCCTTGCGGCCGCGGAAATAGAGGCGGCCCTGCGCATCGATTTCGCCCAGGTCGCCGCTGCGGTAGGCGCGCTTGCCGTCGTGCTCGAACAGCACGCCCTGGTCCAGGTCCGGGCGCTCCAGATAGCCGCGCATCACGTGGTCGCCGGCCATGCAGATCTCGCCGCCGTCGATGAACACCTGCGCATACGGCTTGGCCACGCCGATCGGGAACGGGTTGGGCGCGGCCGCGCGCAGTGCGGCATCGATCTCCACCCAGGTGGTGGAACAGGTGGCTTCGGTCGGGCCATAGGAGTTGACGATACGCGCCTGCGGGAAGCGCGCCCACAACTCTTCGGCCAAGCGCGGGGTCAAAGATTCGGCGCCGAACACGAACACCTGCAGCGTGGGCAGGTGTTCGGCGCAAAAGCGCGGGTTGAGCAGCTGCTGGCGCACGAACGAGGGCGTGGACGCCCACACCGCCACATCGGCATCGCGCAGGTGGTCGACGAAGCGTTCGCTGTCGGCGATCACCTCGCGCGGGCACAGCACGCAGCAGCCGCCCAGGCCGAGCGCGCCGCACAGGTCGAACAGCGAGAAATCGAAGCTGAACAGCATCTGGTTGAGGAACGCCGGCGCCGGCCCCAGCGCCAGGCAATCGCGGATCCAGCCGGCGAACAGCGCCACGCTGTCGCGGCCGATCTGCACGCCCTTGGGATCGCCGGTGCTGCCGGAGGTGAACATGATGTAGGCCAGGTCCGGCACCGCCAGCGCGCGCGCGTCGTCGGCGCCGGGGCCGAACGTATCGGCCGCCGCGTCGTAGACCGCCGCGGCATGCACCAGCGCGGTGATGCGCTGCAGCCGCGCCGGCGGATTGATGGTGTCCACCGGCACGTAAGTCACGCCCAGTTGCAGGCAGCCGAGCATGGCCACCACGAAGGCGGACTGCTTATGGCCGGAAATCACCAACGCATGGCCAGGCTGCACGCCGGCCTGCTGCGCGCGCGCGATCCAGTCCTGCGTGGCCTGGTACAGCCCGGCCCAGTCCAGCACGCCGGCAGCATCGCGCAACGCCGGCGCATGCGGCGCCTGCTCGCGCTCGACGAAACGGCACTGGTCGAAATCAAAGCGCATGGCGGCGGCTCCGCTGGTGGCCCGGCTCAGCGCTGGTGCGCGGCGACGTAGTCGGCCAGCACCTGCACCGATTCGACCAGCGTGTCGATCTCGTCGATCGGCAGGGTCACGCCGAGGCGGTCCTTGACCTCGACCATCAGCTGCACCTTGGACATCGAGTCGAACAGCGACTCCATGTATTCGTCGGGCTGCACGCGGGTACCGATCACGCTCTCGACGATGTCGGTTAGCTGGGTCTGGAGGGTCTGCATGTCCATGGGGTTCACCTTGTCAGAACTGGAAATAGAGGAAACGCGATTCTTTGTGCAGGCTCGACAGGCACAGCGCGAGCAGCGACAGCATCAGCAGCAGCCACGGCAGGTTGGGCTGCCAGCGCATCCACGCGCGCGGTGCCGGACTCGGCTTGGCCAGCGCAGGCGAATACACGCCCATGATCTGGTGCGCGTTGGGCGCCAGCCACACCACCGCCAGCAATCCGGCGATGTAGAGCAGCTGCAGGTGGTGACCGGCCAGCAGGCGCCAGCCGTCGGCCGCGCCCATGCCGGCGATGTGGCCGAGGTTGTCCAGGCTTTCCCAGCCGCGCAGGCCGGCCATGCCCTGCACCAGCTGCCACGCCGCGTGCACGCCGTCGGCGCGGAAGAACGCCTGCGCGAACAGCACCGCGACGAAGGTCAGCAGCAGGTAGCCGGCATGCTGCAGCGGGTTGAGCGTGCGCAGCGCCGCCGGCTTGCGCCCGCCGACGAAGATGCGCCAGGCGTGGTTGATCGCCAGGTAGGCGGCATGCAGCAGGCCGAAGATCAGGAACTGCAGGCCGGCGCCGTGCCAGATCCCGGCCAGGCCCATCGCCCACACCGTGGGCAGCACGATCATCGAGGCGAAGCCGCCGGCCGAGGCCACCGCGGCCGGGCCGGTGGCGCGCCCGTGGCGGGTGCGCCAGCGGGTCACCGCCATCGCCACCGGGTAGTACAGGTAGGCGGTGATGTAGCGGGTCAGGGTCATGTGCCAGCGTGCCCAGAAATCGATCACGCTGGTCGCCTTGTAGGGCGAGTTGAAGTTGAGCGGGAAGCGGATGCCGAACATCCGCGCCAGGCCCAGCGCCATGTCCGAATAGCCGGAGAAATCGAAGTACAGCTGCAGCGCGTAGCTCAGCGCGGTGGCCCACGCGCCCCAGAACTGCACCTCGCCGGTGCTGGCGAAACCGGCGTCGGCGTACGGCGCGATGCTGTCGGCCAGCAGCACTTTCTTGGCCAGGCCGATCACGAACAGCATGCCGCCGACCGACAGGTTGTCGGCGTGGAAGCGGTAGGTCTCGCGCTTGCTGAACTGCGGCATCATCTCCTTGTGGTGGAGGATGGGGCCGGCGATCAGGTGCGGGAAGAAGGTCACGAACAGCACGTAGCTGAGCGGGCTGCGGTCGTTGACCACGCCGGCGCGGCAGTCGAGCAGGTAGCCGATCTGGGTGAAGGTGAAGAAGGAAATGCCCAGCGGCAGGATCAACGCATCCATCGGGCCGACGTTGAAACCAGCGTCGTGGGCGAAGGTGACCATCGCCGCGAAGTACTTGTAGTGCACCAGCAGCACCAGGTCGGCGGCCACGCCCAGCGCGGTGACCAGCAGTTGCAGCCTGGGGCGCTTGGCCAGCGACAGGATCGCCAGGCTGACCAGGTAGTTGAACACGATCGAGCCGGCCAGCAGCACCACGAACTGCGGGTTCCACCAGCCGTAGAACACGATCGAGGCCACGCACAGCCATAGCGCGGCCAGGCGCGGCTGCAGCGCGCCGAGCAGGTAGTGCACGCCCAGCGCGACCGGCAGGAAGATCAGCAGGAACAGGAAGGAGTTGAACAGCATCGTCGGTCGGCGCTCAGTCGATCTCGGCCAGCGCCGCGCGTTCGCCGTCGGTCAGCGGCAGCGACAGGGCCATTTCGGAGAATTCCCAGACCACCAGCTTCAGGCTCGGCGGCCATTGCCTGCGCTGCGGCCAGGCCGCCAGCAACGCGCCGGAGAACTGGCCGCCGTCCAGGCTCTGGTTCCACACTTCGCGGCCGAGGGCGTGGCCCAGGCGTTCGCCGAACAGGCTGCGGCGCCCGTTGGAGCTGCCCAGCAGCAGCACCTCCACCGGCGGCGTGTCGTCGAGCAGGCCACCGCTGCGCAGCGGCGCGATGGTCTGCTGCGGCTCGCGGTCCAGCGCCGGGCGCCAGGCCGGCGGCGCATGTTCCAGCCCGGCCAGCACGATCAGGTCGCCCATCCGCGGCGTCGGCGCGCCGGGCGCGCCGACCGCGAAGGCCTGCGCGCCGCGCCCACCGAGCAGCGGCAACGCCGAGGCCGCCACCGCATCGGCGGCGCGCTGCGCGCCGATCCGGTTCATGTGCACGTCGGTGCGGAAGAACACCGGCGCGTCGCCGGCCTGCAGCACCGGCAGCAGGTCGGTCGAGGCCACGCCGGCGGCGGCCAGCGCCTGGTGCCATTGCCCCAGCCGCGCGCGCATCGGCGCCGAATGGCGCAGGCCGCAGGTGTGCGCCTGCTCGATCCGCGACTTGTCCGGCACCGCCACCACCAGCAACTGCACGCCCTGCGCCTGCAGCTGCCGCGCCCAATGCCGCATCAAGCGCACGCGCTGGGCGAACACCGCTTCGCCGGCGCCGGCGGGCGGACGCAAGCCGTCGCGGTAGAACAGCCAGCCTGGGCAGCCCAGCGCGACCTGCGGCCCGGCATCGCCGAGCAGCCGATAACGCAACGCCGCGCCGGCCAGGTCGGCCTGCGCCTGCAGCGGCAGCTTCAGCGCCTGATTGATCGCGCGGCCGGCCTCGCCGTCGGCCCAGCGCGCCGGCGCCAGCGACGCCGCCGGCAGCGGCGCGCGGCCCAGCATCCAGCCACCGGACAACAGCCCGGCGACCAGCAGCAGCACCACCACCACCGCGGTGACCACGTGCGCGCGCGCCGGGGCCGCCGCAGGCAGGGGCGCAGGCGCGCCGGGACGTGCACTCATCGGCTTACTGTCCCAGGGCCTTGTGCAGGCGCGCCTGCCACTGCTGCGCGCTCATGATCGAGGCGTTGTCCCACTGTCCGCGCGCATCCGGGCCCTGCCCATAGGACGGCTCGAACATCTGCCACACCAGCACCTGCGGCTTGGTCTTCTGGAACTCGGGCGATTCCAGGTATTCCAGCAGCATCACCCAGGGGCCGACGTTGCCGGGCTTCCAGTTCACCGACACCGGGCGATCGAGCAGATTGGACAGCTTCTGCGGGAAGCCGAAATACGGCTGCACCATGCTGTGCCCGGTGACATGCAGCGGCGCCGGCGCGTCGTCCAGCAGCGCCTGCTGATCGGACTGGCGGCGCACGGTGAAGGTGTCGCGGCCCACCGCCTTGCGCTGCGCGTCGGTCAGGAACAGTTCGGCCAAGTCGCCGAAGCGGCGCTCGGTGATCTCGCTGCCCAGGGCCATGCCGGTGCCGTCCTGGCCCTGCAGCCGCGGCACCTGCTGGCGGACCTGCGCGGCGACCGCCACGGCCACCGCGTCGGCGGCCGGCTGGGTCCAGTGCTGGTCGCTGCGGTAGAACACCTCCTGCCCGCCCTGCTTGACCTGGCGCAGCACCTGCAGCGCGTCCACCGCCGGCACCTGCGCCGTGCCCAGGCTGTCGTGGATCAGCGCATAGCGGCCGCGCACGGCATCGCTCATGCGCTTGCCGTCGGGCAGCTTGTCCTCGTAGAACAGGGCCTTGTCCGGCAGCACCAGCACGTCCAGGCGGACCCCGGCCGCCGCCAGCGCGGTGCGCGCCTCGGCGATCAGCGCGGTGTTGCGGTCGATCGCCGCGCCGTCGACCTCGGTCAGGCTGCCCCACCCGGGGAACAGCCAGCCGTCCTTGCCGACCATCACGATCGAAGAGTCCTGCGCGGCGCCGGCGGCGGCAGGCGGCGCCTGGGCCAGCGCCGGCGCGGCGGCGAACGCACACAGCAGGCCCAGCCACAACGCGCGGGCATGCGCACGGGGGGACGGGAAGACGGCAGCGGTCATGGCGGTTCCTTGCATGATCAGTAGTAGAGGGTGGCGGTGGCGAACAGGCCCTTGGCGCGCTGGGTATCGCCGCCGCCGATGGCGAAGCGGTACTGCACGCTCAGGTCCAGCGAGGAGCGTGCGGCGTTGTAGCGGTCCTCGCGGAACCAGTAGCGCACGCCGAGGCCGGGACCGGCGCCCAGCGACCAGCTGCGGTCGGTGTCGGACAGCGCGAATGCCTGCTTGCCGATCAGCGGGTAGGCGATGCCGCTGACCCGCGTGCGCTGGTCGAGCCAGTCCGCGCCCACCACCACCGACGGGGTCAGCACCCAGCGCGTCTGCTCGGCGCCGAACCGGTAGCTGCGGCCCAGCCGCACTTCGGCGGCGGCGAACCATTGCGCGCGATGCAGGCGGCCGTCGGAGTCGAGCAGGCTTTCGACCGGGGCGCCGGTGGCGTCCAGCCGGTCCACGCTGAAGCGCGCACGGTTGTCGTCCCAGCTGTAACCGGCCTGCGCGTAGCCGCTCAGCGTCCACCACTGGTTCACGTCGGTGCGCACGCCGGTGCCCTGGTAGAAGCCGTAGGTCAGGTACGACATCCAGCCGCCGGCATCGCTGTCCAGGCGGTAGCGCGCCAGCGTGTTGACCTGCAGCGGCTGGTTCGAGTCGCGCTGGATGCGGCACTGGATCGCGGCCGAATCCGGATAGACGCCGCCGTTGCGGGTGGCGGTGCCGAGGAACTGGCGGCGCTCGATGCCTGCGCTCAAGCCGGTGCGACCGAACGCGTAGCGCACGCCGAACGATCCGATCGTGGAGGGCCAGCCGGCGATCGAGCGCGAGCGGCTCAGGCGCTCGGCCCGCGCGCGCGCGTCCTCGGTGGCTTCGCCGGTGCAAGGATCCACCGCGCGCACGGATTCGAAGGTGCCGCCCTCGTCGTACAGCGTGTTGGCCATGCGTGCGTACGCTTCCAGCGTGCCATGGCGGTTGTTGAGCGCCTCGGGCCGCCAGAACGCCTCCACGGTGCCGAAGGCCGAATCGCCCGGGGTGCTGATCGCCGACCCGCCCAGGTTGGTCGCGGCCTGGCGCGCGCCGCGGTAGCCGGCCGAGGCGATCAGGCCCCACTCGCGCGAGAGGTTGGCGATCGAACTGCGGGTGTTGTAGCGCTGCGCCTTGTCCAGCGGCAGCCGGCTCTGGTCGGCGCGGTCGATCGCGCTGCGCAGCAGCGCCACCGCCTGCGTGTTGTCGCCCTGCGCGGCACTGGCATAGGCCTGGTCGAGCACCACGCTGGGCGGCGCCTTGCCGGTGGCTTCGGCCGCGCGGAAATCGTCCAGCGCCTGCGCCGGTTCGCCGATGCGCTGGTACAGATAGCCGCGCTGCATCAGCAGCCCCGCGTCGGCGGGGCGCTGGCCCAGCGCGCTGTCCAGGCGTTGCCGCGCCTGCGCCTGCTGGTCACTGTCGCCGGCGGCCAGCGCGGTGGTGAGCAGGTTCTGCAGGCTGGCGTTGTCCGGGCTCTCCTGCAGTGCGCGCTGCGCTTCGCGAATGGCCTCCTGGTAGTCCTGCCGCCCGTACGCGGCGTAGGCGCGTTGCGCGGGGCTGCCGCTGCCCTGCAGGTCGGCCGGGGTCAGTTCGCACTGGGTGCCGTAGGGCGTATCGCGGCATTGCTGGAACGGCGCCGGGTACGCCGCCAGGGTCAGCGTCGGGACCGCGCGCGCCTTGCGCAGCGCCTTCTCGCGCTGGGCGACGGCCTGGCCGATCTGCTGGCGCGCGGTGTCGTCCGCGTCGGCCAGCGGATCGGCCTGCAGCGGTTGCAGCAGGCGCGCGGCACGTTCGCGGTCACCGGCGGCGATCGCCGCATCCACCGCCAGCAGGCGCACGTTGCGCTGCTGTTGCGCATCCAGCCAGTCCTGGCGCAGGGCGGCGTCGAAATCGGCGTTGGCCTCGGTGGTGCGCAACTGGCGCTGGCGCAGATACCCGCGCATGACCAGCGCCACGGTGTCTTCGCTGTCGTTGTCCAGGGCCTGGTCGGCGGTGTCCTCGGCGGCGGACAGTTGCCCGTCGAGCAGTTGCACGGTCATCAGCAGCAGGCGATGCGAAGCCACGTCCGGCGCGTACGCCACCGCTTGCCGGGCGAATCCGGCCGCCGCGGCGAAGTCCTGCGCGATCAACGCCTGGTAACCCTCCTGCGCCGGCTTGACCGAGCGCTGGCGGCCCAGCGCCACGCGCTTGGCCTGCAGGTCGGCGACATTCGGCGCGCCCAGCTGCACCGCCGTGGCGGCAGCGGCTTCGGCCTGTTCGAAGTGCTGTTGCGCCTCCAGCGCGGCCACCCACAGGATCGCCCAGGCGCCCTGCTGCGGCTGCTGGCGGAAGGCCTGTTCGGCCTTGTCCGCGGCCTCGGCCATGCGGTCGTTGTTGTAGGCGTCGTAGGCCTGGGTGGCCAGCGCGAAGGCGCGCTGGTAGGCCTGTTCGGCCGCGCTGGGGCGCGCGGTGGCGCGTGGCGCGGGTGCGCCGCCGGCGCGCGCGGAGGCGGAGGCCGCTGCCGGCGCCGACGCCAGTCCCGGCAGCGCCGGATCGCGCAGTCCCTCGGCCAGCGCGCGGCGGGCCTGCGCGCGCGCTTCGTCGGCGCGGCCCAGCTTCTGCAGCGCGTAGATCTGCAGCAGGCGCAGGCGCGCCACGTCCGGGCGCAAGCGCGCCGCTTCGGCGGCCTCGCGGCTGGCGCGCTGGTAATCGCCGCGTGCGTAGGACGCGTAGGCGTCTTCGGCGATGCGGTAGGCGGCACCGGCCAGCGGTGGTTGCTGCGCATAGGCGGGGACGCTGCCCAGGCCGAGCAGGCCCAGCGCGATCACGGCCGAAAGCAAGGTGATTCTCATGCCTGCAGTTCTCCGCCGGCGCTGTATCGGGGTAGGCCGGCGCGGCGATGCTGCTCGCGCACGGCGGTGGCGATCGCCGCCTGGGTGGCGACGCCCTGCTTGACCAGGTGGTCGCCGATGCGGCCGTCGCGTTGCGGCTTGTATTCGTCGAGCACGCGCTCGAACTGGTCGCGCGCGATCAGGCGCATCTCCACCAGCAGATCGCCCAGCAGCGGCACCGCGTCGATGCGGTAGCTTTCGCCGCTGATCAGGCGCAGGCCGGCATTGATTTCGCTTTCGCGCGCGATCGATTGCCTGAGCACGCTGGCGTGCGCGTCCTGCAGCAGCCGTTCCTGCTCGGCCTCGGACAGCGCGTTGGCCACCGCGACCGCCAGTTCGTCGGGCGCGCTAGGCGGCAGCGGCAGCAGGCGCCACTGCACGCAGGCCTCGACCGACAGCGGGAACTGCCCGGCCTGCAGGTAGTCGACGTCGATCGCCGCGCGCGGCAGGTCGCCCTGGAAGGCGATGGCCTCGGCCAGGGTTTCGTCGTCCAGCCAGCCCTGCGCGACCAGGATCCGGCCCAGCGGCTGCTGGCGCCCGCCCTGCTGTTGCTGCAGCGCCTGCTGCAGGCGTTCGGGTTCGACCGCTTCCCAGGTGGCCAGCAATTCGCCCAGGCGCCGGCGCGTGTGCACCAGCTGCGCGGCGGAGGGGAAATCGTGCATGGTCTTGTCCCACACCATGCGCTTGCCGAACAGCAGGTACAGCAGGAACATGCGCCAGGCGCGCGCGGTGGCCATGAAGTTGATCATGTTGCCGACCACCATGCGCGGGATCGACATCAGCGCATGTTCCCACCCGTACAGGCGGTTGACGAAGTAGAAGCGCTGCGCCACGCGCGTGACCAGCGCCGCGGTGGTCAACAGCGCCACGTTCATCTGCCAGGTGCCGTTCTGGAAGATGGTCGGGAACTGGGTGCTCCACGCGCCGGTCACCTTGAGCACCCAGAACAGCAGCAGCTGCAGGAAGATCAGGTAGGCGAAGACGCTGATGAACGAGGTGACGATGCCCTTGCGGTCGCGCGCCAGCAGGTACTTGGTCGCCAGCGAACCGCGCCAGCCCAGCGTCTCCCAGCTCTGCAGGCCGATGCCCAGCACCCAGCGCGCCTTCTGCCGGTACGAGGCGCGGAAGTTGTCGGGGAAGTATTCGCGCACGCACAGCGCCATGCGCAAGGTGCGCTCGCGCACCGGGCCCCAGCCGAACCACGACGCGCGGCGCACGCGGAACTGCACCGGGAAGCGCGCGAAGATCGAGTGCATGCCCATCGCCGCCAAGCGCGCGCCGACGTCGTAGTCCTCGGTCAGGCTGTCGGTGTTGAACGGCTGGTTGCCGGTGGCCTCGCTCAGCGCCACCAGCGCCTTGCGCGAGAAACAGGTGCCCACGCCGGCCGAGGGCACCATGCCGGACACGCTTTCGCGCACCACCAGGTCCTTGGCGTGCCACTCGGCGAACTCGTCCATGTACACGCCGGCGACCAGTTCGTACCACTCGCGGTCCAGCGAGGTCACCGGCAGCTGGATCATGTCCTTGCGCGGCAGCAGGTAGTTGAAGAACCGCAGTTCCATCGGATGCAGCACGTCTTCGCTGTCGTGCAGGACCACGCCGGCGAATTCGATGCCGTGGCGCTTCTCGTACTCGAAGATCGCCAGCACCAGCCAGTTCAGGCAGTCGGCCTTGCTGGTCGGGCCGTCGTGCGGCACCTCGATCCGGCGCATGCGCTTGTAGCGCCGGCACATGCGTTCCACTTCGGCGATGGTCTGCGGGTCGTTGGGATAGGTGCCGACGAAGATCACGTAGTCGTGGTAGTCGAGCACGTCGACCATGTTCTCGACCATCTGCCCGATCACGTCGTACTCGGCCCAGGCCGGCACCATGATCGCCAGCGTCTGTTCGGGCCGCTGCAGCAGGTCCTGCTGGGTCAGCGGCCGGTATTCGCTGCGCTGCTTGAGGATCAGGGTGCGCCAGATTTCGCGCACCCAGTACCAGGCATCGATGAACAGGTCATCGAGGCTGGAGATCAGGATCACCACCGCCACCACCACTGCCGCCGTCTCCAGGAAGGCGTAGTAGTTGGCGAGGTGGATGTTCCAGTACAGGCCGTCCACAGGCGGTCAGTGCCCGGACTGGACGGACTTGCGGCGGCGCCGGACCTGGGTCACGCGCGCGGCCAGCAGCATGAACACGATCACCCCGACCAGCACCAGCAGCCACACCATGTGCTGCTGCCACAGCGGCTGCGGGTCGGCCTGCTCGGCCAGCTGCGCGCCGGTCGGATCCTGGCCGTCGAAGTCCTGCACCAGACCGCGCGCATCCAGCAACGCGAGGTTGCCGCGGATCAGCCGGAACGGCGCGTCGATCTGCGGCCCCTGCGCGCCCAATTCGCGGTAGATCACCCCGGTGTTGGCGCCGCTGCCGACCACTTCCACCAGTGCCGCGCGGTCGAGCCCGGCCACGTCCAGCAGCACCTTGTCGCCCGGGCCGGACACCACCAGCTTGCCGTCGCGCAGCGCACCGCTCTGCGCCAGGCCCTGCGGGGCCAGCACGAAGCTGAGGTAGGCGCCGTTCGGCGCGATCGCCGTCTTCGCATCGCCGAGCTTGAGCGTGGCGGTCGTCGGCGAGGCGCCGGTCGCGCTGGCGAGGTGGATCACCTTGGCCAGCGTCGCCGGCGCATCCTGCAGCCAGCTCGAGGGCACGAACACGTCGTGCGGGCCGGCCAACTGCGCGGCCGCGCCGACGAAATCGCCGCCGAGACTGCGGTCGGCCAGGCGGATGTGGCTGCTGGGCAGCACCGACACCGGGTAGCCGGTGGCCGGATCGTGGCAGTACGGGCGTGCCGGCTGGCGCAGGAAGCTGATCCGCACCTGGTTGCGCGCGGCCAGCGCGTAGCTCGGCACCTTGGCGACCAGGCGCTGCGGCTTGCCGTCGCTGTTGAGCACCTTGGCGCCCACCAGGTAGTCGTTGAAGAAGATCGAGGCGACCGCGCCCTGCCCGGCCGGGTTCGGCGCGGCGGAGACGTCGATCACCACCTCGCTGGGCAGGCGTCCGTCGCTGGACAGCGCGCCCAGGTCGAAGCTGGCGGTGCGATCGCCGCGCGCGACGATGTCCAGGGTCCCGGACATGCTGCCGAGACGGTTGAGCAGCACCACGCCCTTGTCGGCCGGCGGCTGCAGCGCCTCGCCGACCCGCAGCGAGCGGCCCAGCGCATAGGCGCGCCACTGCTCGGTCAACAGGCCGGCGACCTTGGCGCCGGCACCGGTGGCGACCAGCAGGGTCGGCCGTCCGCCGACCAGGGCCACCTGCACCGAGGCCTTGTCGGCCGCCTGCTCGAACCCGGCCATGTCGGCCTTGCGCCATGCGGCGAACGCACCGGCCGCGTCCGGCGACGCCGCGCCGACCTCGCTGGCCAGCGCATCCAGCGCGGCACGCACGCCGGCGCGCAGCGGATCGCTCAGCACCGCCACGTCCACCGCCAGCGGACCGGCGTCGCCCAGCGACAGCAGCGCGCCGACCTCGGCCAGGCTGCCGATGCGGTGAGTGGCGCTGCCGTCGGCCAGCGCCGCGTAGGCGGGAATGCCGGCCAGGCTGGCCGGGATCGCCAGCCCGCGCAGGTCCACGGTCGTGCCCACGGCCGGCAGCGCGACCACGTCCACGCGCTTGCCGCCGTTCTCCAGCGCGGTGCCCACGCGCCACGCGGCGTCGTAGCTTTCCACGCTGGTGGCGCGGCCATCCACCAGCAACCGCACCTTGGCCGGCAGCGCGCCCCAGGCCTTGGCCACGGTGTCGATCGCGCGGCCGTCGAAGCGGTAGCTGAAGCGCGAATCCGGCGACAGCCGCAGCACGTTGGCCGGCGCGCTCTGGTCGGCGCACTCGTATTCGGAAACCACCGACCACCAGCCCACGCCGAAGCGCACGAAGCCGCTGGGGCGGGCGAACCCGTCGATGCCGATCAGCTGGCTGGCGTCGCCCTGCGCATCGGTGATCGACCGCGCCGACACCGGGTCGCCGTCGATCGACAGCAGGCTGGAGGTGCGTCCGGTGTGCCCGCGCAGGTAGCGCGCATCGACCTGCAACTGCGCGTCGCGGGTAGGCACGCCGGCCGGCACCGGCAGGTAGATCTCGCGCTGGCTTTCCTGGCCGCTGAGCACCAGCGGCTGGGCGAAGCCGAGCTCGCGCAGCGTCATCGAGCGCTGCACGGTGGTGTCGCCGGCCCACTCGCCGAACTGGCCGGCGACGGAGTCGGCGGCGGCAGCGGGGTTCAGCGGCGCCAGCAGGACCAAGGCCAGCGGCACTACCTTGGGAAAGCGTGCGGTACGACGTCGGGTCTGGGTCATGGCATCGATTCTGAAAGAGGGAAGTTGGAAACCGCCGCGGCACGGCCGGGGACGCATGGGTCGAACGGGTCGAACGGCAGGCCGCGCAATGCGGCCACGATCCGCGCCGATGCGCGGCCATCGCCATACGGGCTGGCGTCGGGGAGGAACTGCGCGGGCCGCACCGGCTGCTCGCAGGCGGCAGCGACCGCGGCCACGATCCGCGCCGGATCGGTGCCGACCAGGGTGACCACGCCGGCCCGGACCGCTTCGGGGCGCTCGGTGACGTCGCGCATCACCAGCACCGGCCGGCCCAGCGCCGGCGCTTCTTCCTGCACCCCGCCGGAATCGGTCAGCACCACGTGCGCGCGCTGCATCAGGCGCACGAAGGCGAGGTAGTCCTGCGGCGCGATCAGGTGCACGTTGTCCAGCCCGCCCAGCTGCGCGTGCACCGGGCCCTGCACGTTCGGATTCAGGTGCACCGGGTAGACGATCTGCAGGTCGCGGCGCTGCGCCAGTTCCGCCAGCGCCTGGCAGATGTTGGCGAAGCCGTCGCCGAAGCTCTCGCGGCGGTGCCCGGTGACCAGCAGCAGCTTGCGCTCCGGCGCCAGGAACGGGAACTGCGCATCGACCGCGCCGCGCAGCACGGCATCCTGCTCGAGCCGGCCGACGGTCTGTTCCAGCGCATCGATCACGGTGTTGCCGGTGACGCCGATGCGGCCGGACAGGTTTTCCTGCTGCAGGTTGCCGCGCGCGCTGTCGGTGGGCGCGAACAGGTGGTCGGCGACCACGTCGATCACCCGCCGGTTCATCTCTTCCGGCCAGGGCTGCTGCAGGTTGCCGGTGCGCAGGCCCGCTTCGACGTGGCCGACCGGGATGCGCCGGTGGAAGGCGGCCAGCGCCGCGGTCATCGCGGTACTGGTATCGCCGTGCACCAGCACGCGGTCCGGCTGCACCTGCGCGTACAGGGCGTCGAGCTTGTCGAACAGCCGCGAACACAATCCATTCAGGGTCTGGTTCGCTACCATGACGTCTAGATCGTGGTCCGGCCGGATCGCGAACAGCGACAGCACCTGGTCCAGCATCGCCCGATGCTGGCCGGTGATGCAGACCAGGGACTCGATGCCCGGCGCGGCGTGCAGCGCACGGACCAGCGGCCCCATCTTGATGGCTTCAGGGCGCGTACCAAAAACGGAAAGAACCTTCACCAACCCGCTCCATGTGGTATCAATAGCGTGATGCTCGTCACACTATAGCCCGTCAGGTGGAGGCGCGCCACCCGGTGCGGCCTGGCGCGGGGTTCACTGGGCGCTCGATATTGCTGTTTCCCGGCGCCAGTCTTCCGCGGTTTTCGAGGATTTTCGCGGGAGAAACGGCCAATTGCCCGCCACAACGGGCAGGGATGACGCCGTTGTAGACAGATGCGCTGGCGGCGGAGCGGCATCCTGGCCCGGGACGACGCCGGCCGGACGTGGCGGCACTTTCAAAGCGCCGGACGCGCCAGACAATCCCTACCTGGCTCCCTGTCTCGTCGCGAGTCGCACTGCACGCGCCCTCGCTAGATGGAGCCTGACCAACCGATCGCCACGGGCCGACCGTCCAAGTCCTTGCACCCGCATATGCCCAGGAGCACGTGGTCCGTGCTTATGCGCTGGGCGGCAGGCGCATGCACCCTGCGTCCAGGTGAATCAGGCAAGCGGCGCTACAGCTCGTAGGACAGCACGTCCTCGAAGCCGAACTTGCCGAAGTCGCGGATCCGCGAAGGGTACAGCCGGCCGATCAGGTGATCGTGCTCGTGCTGCACCACCCGCGCATGGAAGCCTTCGGCCTCGCACACCACCGCGGCGCCGTTCGGGTCCATGCCGCGGTAGCGGATATGGCGATAGCGCGGGATCACCGCACGCAGTCCGGGGATGGACAGGCAGCCCTCCCAGCCGTCCTCCAGTTCGTCGGACAGCGGCTCGATCTGCACGTTGGCCAACGCGGTGCGCGGCACCGGCGGCGCGTCCGGATAGCGCGCATTGCTGTCGAAGCCGAACACCATCAGCTGCAGATCCACCGCGATCTGCGGCGCGGCCAGGCCGACCCCGCGCGCGGCATCCATGGTCTCGAACATGTCGGCGACCAGCGCACGCAGCTCCGCGCTGCCGAAGCCGTCGACCGGCTGCGCGATGCGCAGCAGGCGCGGGTCGCCCATACGGATGATGTCGCGGATCATGACCTGCTCCTGTCGCCGATGCGGCCGATTATCCGCCGACCGGCGCCTCCCTGCAGCCTTGACGGCGCGCGCGAACAACAGCAAGCGCTTCATTGCCGATGCAGTCGGGGCTGAAGCCCCTCCCACACTGCACCCAGCCGGCCATCCGCAAGCCCACTGTGGGAGCGACTTCAGTCGCGACGAACGAAGCCGATCACGCCGGCACAGCCTCGGTGCCGAAGCCGCTCCCTCAGCATCTCCCGACAACCGGTCGTCAGCGCCCCGCCCTACTCGCCCGCATACGGCGAGGCCAGCACCTGCGGGCGGCGGCCGAGGCCGGCGCCGAGGCGGTCGAGCACGAAGCGTACGTAGATGTTGGTGCTGAACTGGTTGTAGTCGCGGGCGTTGTTGAAGATCAGCCGCCCGCCCAGGAACAGCTGCGGCGCCAATTGCCATTCGGCCGTGCCGGCGAGGTTGTAGGACACGCCGGTCTTGCTCTGCCCGGCGTAGACCGGCGCGGTGTAGGTGTCGACCAGGCCCAGCAGCGCGGCCAGCGAGGCGGCGTCGTAGGCGGCCTGCTGCATCTGCGCGCTGGTCGGGAAGTAGGGGCTGTCGTCGCTGCGGAAATGCTGCACGCCGACGCTGGCGTCCACGCTCCAGTTGACCTTGCGCCCGGACGAGCGCCCGCTCCAGTGCACCGGGAACCCGAGGTCGACGTAGTCCTGCGGGCTGAAGTAGCCGCCCTGGCCGTAGGTGTAGCCGCTCAGGTTCTTGTCGTACTGCATCGCGGTCAGGTTGAGGCCGGCGGTCAGCGACTGGTTCTCGGTCTCCAGCGCGTGCACGTACACGCCCAGGTCCACCTGGCGGTGGTCGTTGTCGGCGACGTTGTGGCCGACCAGGCGGTCAGCGGTCAGGTTGGCGTAGCCGCCGAGCAGGCCGTTGTCGAGCGTGGCCGACAGGCGCACGCCGTTGCTGGTCACGCCGCCCCAGCTGAGCCCGGCGCGGCCGTCGTCGACGCCGGCGAAGGACAGCAGGCTGTCGCTGACCGCGCGCCGGAACACCTGGCCCGAGTAGGTCAGGTTCTCGCCGATCTGGCCGCGATAGCCCGCGCCGCCGACGATGCGCTGCTCGGGGAAGCCGATCGGGGTGCTGCCGAGGTCGGCGGCGAAACCGCCGTGCTTGTACTTCACCGCCACGCCGACGCCGCTGGCGTCCTGGTCCAGCCGGCGCGCGCCGGCGCCGTTGGCTGCCATCGTATACAGCGCCTGGCTGAAGCCGGCCGGGGTCAGGCTGGCCGCGGTGGTGTTGGCGGCCAGCGCCTGGAAGCGCGCCACGTCGGCCGCGCTCAGGTCGGCGCTGCGCGAGGCATCGCCGAGGATGGCGCTGGCCAGGGTGCTGATCGACACGTCCGCGGCGACGTTGGCGAGCAGGAACGCCGACAGCGGCTCGGCATACAGCGCCTGCAGCGCCGCGGCCTCGCGCTGCGCATTGGTCAAGGTGGCGTCGGTGTCGTTGTACAGCTCGTTGTACAGGCCGGTGTTCACCGCGTAGGTGCGCAGCGCGTTGCGGGTGGCGTTGCTGTCGCCCTCGGTGAGCAGCAACTGGTACAGGTCGCTGCCGATCAGCTCGTCGATCGGGGTGCGGTCGGCGGCCAGTGCATCGCCCATCGCCGCGGTGGGGCCGGCGCCGAAACGGCTGGCGGTGGAATAAGCGGTGTCGAGCGTGCCGGCATCGAGCAGGGTCGGGGTGACATCGACGCTGAGCTTGCCCTCGCCGACCGCGAACTCGCCGTGCAGCGGCACTTCCAGGTCGTTCAACTTGCCCAGCCCGGCCTCGCCGTCGCGCGCCCGGTAGAGGGCGCCGGCGGCCAGGCTGTCGCTGTTCTCCGACTGCACTTCGCGCAGTTCGTCGAGCACGGTGCCGGTGCGCGCCGGGCTGGCCAGCGCCTGCGCCTGGCGCGCGCTGCCGGTGGTGGCGACGCGGTCGTCGGGATAGGAGGACGAGGCCATGCTGGCCGCGGCAGGCGCGCGCTGGCCAGGCACCGGCAGCGCCGCCAGCTGCACGCCGACGGCGGCGCTGGCGCTGGCCGGCGGCGGCAGGTCGTCGCCGCTGGCATAGGCAGCGCCGGCCGCGGCCGGCAGCGCCGGGAGCGCGGCTTGGCCGGCCGTGGCATAGGCCGGCGCCGGATAGCCGCCGCCGAGGCTGTCGGAGACCACCGCCGGGCTGCGCGGCATGCGCCCGCTCATGCCGGCGAACGGGTTCAGCGGGCGCCCGGCGCCGGCGAACGAGGCCGGGCCGTTGGCGGCCGGCAGGCCGTTGTCGTGCTGGCCGGCCTCGCGCGCCTGCGCCGCCAGCGCGGCGCGGAAATAGCTTTCGGCCTTGCGGCTCTTGCCGGCGCTGCGGTACACGCGGCCGGCCGCGCTCAGCACCGCCGGCGAATCCGGCGCCTGCGCCAGCGCGCGCTGCAGATAATCCTCGGCGCTGTCCAGGTCGCGCAGCGCGGCGGCGGTGTTGGCCGCGGCGATCAGCGTGTCCAGGTCGTTGGGCGATTGCTGCAACTGCTGCTGGTACAGCACCAGCGCCTGGCGCTGGTCGCCGGCGCCGGCGTACAGCCGCGCCAGCGCGGCCACCGCCTTCGGATCCTGGTTCTGCTGCGCCAGCAGCGGCGCCAGCGCGTCGTAGGCCGCTTCCAGGTTGCCCAGCTCGCGCAGGGCATCCACCTGGCGCAGCGTGTAGCCGCTGCGCAGGGACTGGTAGCGGCGCTGCTGCTCGGCGCTCATGTCGGTGTCGCGCAACTGGCGCAGCGTGGCCGCCAGCTCGGCGTCCTGCTGCGCGCGCAGCAGCACGCTGGCGTACTGCAGCCGCGCCTCGGTGTTCGGGTTCTGCGCGACCAGGCGTTGCGCCAGGGTCAGCGCGCGCTGGTTGCTGCCGATGTCGGCGTAGGCGCCGGCCATCGACGCCAGCAGCGCCGGCTGTTCCAGCGCGCCGCCGAGCGCGGCCTCGGTGCGCGCCAGCAGCAGCTGCGCCTCGCCGGCGCGGCCCTGCTGTTGCAGCAGCCGCGCCTGCGCGGCCTGCTGCTCGACCCAGGCGGTGTTGCGCAGCGCGCTCATTTCCGCGGTGCGCGCCGCTGTCGGAATGCGTTCCAGGCTGGCGTAGGCGCTGGCCCAGTCGCCGCGTTCCTGCGCCAGCAGCGCGTTGGCGTACAGCGCCTCGGGCATGTCGCCGTGCACCGCGAGCAGGCCGTCCATCACGCTGCGCGCCTGGTCCGGGCGCCCGGCCTGCTGGTACAGCCGCGCCAGGTCCAAGCGCACCCACGGATCGCCGGGGCGCTCGACCATCGCCGCTTCCAGTTCGCTCTGCGCGGTGACCGTGTCGCCGGCTTCCAGCGCCTGCTTGGCGCGCGCGCGCTGCACGTTGGAGCGCAGTGCGGCTTCGCCGCCGGCCTTTTCGCGCTGCGCCGGGCTGAGCCTGGCGAACAGCGCGCTGGCCTCGTCGGCGCGGCCCTGGCGGCTATACAGGCCGATCAGGCCCTGCAGCGCGCCGGCATCGTCGGCGCTCAGCGCCAGCGCCTGGCGGTAGCTGCGTTCGGCGGCGGCGGCATCGCTGGCCGCCTGCAGGTCGCCGAGCAGCACGTGGCCGGTGGCTTCGTTGGGCTGCAGCTTCAGCGCCTGCTGGGCCAGGCGCAGGGCCTCGTCGCTGTCGCCGCGGCCGCGCGCGGCCTGCGCCTGCTGCAACTGTAGCCAATAGCGCGCGCTGTCCAGCGCCGAACGCCATTTGCCGTTGCCGGCCGCGGCGGGACGCAGCAGTTCCTGCGCCTCGCCGAAGCGCTGCTGGCGCAGGCGGATCGAGCCCAGGCCGCCGAGCGCGTCGGCATCGCGCGGACGCGCGCGCAACACCTGGGTGAAGCGCTGCTCGGCCACGCCGAGATTGCCGGCGTTGAGCGCTTTGAACGCTTCGCCGAGCTGTTCGCCGGCCGGGTCGGCGGCCTGCGCGGTGCGCTGCTGGCGCAGTTGCACGGCCTTGTTGGCCACCTCGGCATCGTTCGGATTGGCCGCCAGGAACGCCTGGTACAGCGGCGCGTCGGCGCTGCCGGCATTGAGCCACAGCAGCGCCTGGCGCCAGGCGGCACGCGCCGGCCCGCCGACGTCGGCACGCTTGCTCATCGTGCCGAGCTGGGCGATGCCTTCGCGCCGGGTCGGTTCGCGGTAGGTCAGCACCTGCGCCAGCGCCAGCGCCGCGGCGCCGTTGTTGGGCTGCGCGGCAGCCAGCCGGCGCAGGCCGTCGCGGGCGCCTTCCCAGCCCTGCGGGGTCCCGGCCAGGGCCTGGTAATACTCCAGCGCCAGGTGCTCCGGCGGCGCCTTGCCGGCGAACAGCGCCTGGTACTCGCGCACCGCCTCCACGTAGCGTCCGGCCGCGGCGGCGCGGCGCGCGTTGCGCAGGTTGAGGCTGTCGCCGGTGCCGCCGATCGCCTGGCTCAGGCGCTGCGTCTGCGGCGCCTGCGGGTGCGCCTTCTGCAGCTGCTGCAGGCGCTTGCGCGCCTCGCCCTGGCGGCCTTGCGCCAGGTCGATCTGGGCCAGGCCGAGCAACGCGTCGGGCTGGTTCGGGTCGACCCGCAGCAGCTTGCGCCAGGTGTCGGCGGCGAGGTCGTCGCGGCCCTGGTCGTGCCAGTAGTTGCCCTGGCTGATCAGTTGCTGGGTGGCGTTGCCGGTCTGCGCATGCGCGCTGCCGGCGAGCAGGCACAGGTCGATCATGCCGGCCAGATACAGAGGCTTGAGGTTCATGCGGAACATTGGGTTCTCCAGGCGGGCTGCAGCAGGCCGTCTGCGGAAAAGCGATAGCGGTTGTCGAGCCAGCCGCGTCCGAACAGGACCAGCACCCGGTCGTAATAGGGAAGCTTGGCCGCGGCGGCATCGCCGGGCGCGGGAATCTGTTGCGCCTGCGCCTTCAGCAGCACCGGCTGGCGCAGCGCGCTCAGGTACGGCAGCAGCGCGGCGGCGAAGCCGGCGGGCGCGGCGCCGCTGCCCACGCCCAGGCGGGTGTCGATCTTCTCGCTGAAGTGGCCCTGCGCCTGCAACTGCTGCAACGGACCGGACAGGTCCTCGAGCAGCGCCTTGCGCAACGGCTCGCCGGCATCGAGCATGCCGGCCCACAGGTACACGCGGATCGCGTCGTAGCTGCCCAGCGCGCCCTTGTCCGGATCGACCGCGAACGCGCGGCCGTCCCAGGCGATCCAGTCCGGGACGAAACCGACCGGCGCGCTGTCGCGCAGCAGCCGCGCGCTGCGCTGCGCCAGCCCGGCCCACGGCCCCTTCGGATCGGCGGCGGCGAAGCGGCGCAGCAGCTGGATCGGCAGGTAGCTGGGATTGAGCGTCCAGCGCTGCGGCTTGACGAAGCCCTGCACCGCCGGCAGCAGCATGCCGCCGAAGCCGGGCAACTCGACCAGTTCGTGGCGCCGCACCAGCGCCAGCATCTGCATGCCGGCCTGGGTGTAGCCGGGGCGCTTCCACAGCCGCCCCGCTTCCAGCAGCGCGTAGGCGATCCACAGGTCGGCATCGCTGGCGGTGTTGTCGTCGAGCACGCGCCAGCTGCCGTCGCCGGCGCGGCCCCACAGCCAGGCCGGCAACACCTGCTGCGGACGGCCGCCGCTGAGGTTGTGCCGGGTCCAGCCGAGCAGCCGGTCGAACAGCACCTGGTCGTTGGCAACCAGCGCGAAGAACAGCGCGTAGGACTGGCCTTCGGAGGTGCTGCGCTGGTCGGCATTGCTGAAATCGATCACCCGCCCGCCGTCGTCGATGTGCTTGGCGACGAAGCCGGTCCACTCGCGCCACGGCGTGCAAGCCGCCGCGGCCACGGCCGGCGCCGGCGGCAGCAGCGCGGCAGCGCCCGCGGCGAGCACGCCGCCAAGCAGATGGCGGCGCTGTCGCGCGTGCGGGGTCATTGCCCGTCCCGCAACCGTTGCGCCGAGTGCCGGCGCAGCACAACGCGTGCGGCCAGCGCCAGCAGCAGGCTCAGCACCACCACCGCCAGGCCGAGCAGCAGCGGATGCTGCGAGAAGTACCAGCGCGCCCAGGTCGGCAGCGGCAGGTGGCCCACGTAGTAGGCCTGGTTGCCGGCCAGGCTGCGGATCTTGCCCTGCTGCAACAGCACCACGCTGCCCTGGAAGTCCTTCAGCGTGGCCGGCTCGAACCAGGCCTCGAACAACTGGCCGACGCTGGCCGGGTCCTCGGCCAGCAACGCGACCACGCTGCGCCCGGGCTTGAGCGGCGATTCGAAGCCCATCAGCACCACGTCGCCCGGCGCCGGCTTCACCGCCACGTCGGCGGTGGTCGGCAGGTCGGTGCGGCGCGCGTCGAAGGACAGGAAGCCGGGCAGCTTGTCCATCACCCAATCGCTCATCGAGAAGCGCCGGCCGCTGGCGCCGTCGCCGATCGGCAGATGCGCGCTCCAGCGCTGGAACAGCGGCTGCGAGCGCGAGGAACCGAATACCAGCAGATCGCTGTCGGCGTGCTGGTCCACCTCGCCGGCATGGATCAGCGTGGCGCGCAGCGCCGGATAGCCGGTGGATGCGCCGAGCTTGCCGAGCAGGGTCAGCAGGTTGGAGGCGTCCTGGTCGCTGGCCTCGTCCGGCACCACGATGGTGGATTCGGACAGGTCGGCCAGGCGCGTGAACGGATAGCCGGCATTGCCGAACGCGGCCAGGTTCGGCATCGCCATGTAGTGGTGGAACGAACTCAGGTCCACGCTCGAATCGGCGTCGATCGCGCCGGACACGTCGGGGAAGGTGTTCTTGCACGCCTCGGCCTGCGGCCGGTCGAAGAAGAAGTGGAAGCGCAGCTGGCTGTTGGCCGAGAACGGCCCGGTCGGCAGCAGCAGCTTCTGCTCCACCGGCATCGCGCCCTTGGCCTTGAGGTCGTGCCACCACTGCAGCGGCAGCGATTCGGCATACGGACGCCCGCTCAGCGGCAGCGTGGTGACGAAGGCGTCGTTGATGCTGACGTTGAGCGCGGACTTGTTCAGCGCATCCGGCACCGTGTAGCGGTAACGCAGCTTGACCGGAATGCCGTCACGCTGCCACACGAACAGGTCCGGCGGCAGCTGCAGGCCGACCCGGATCAGGTCCGGGTGATAACCGGTGACGTTGAGCTGCGAAGTCTGCGCCACCAGGTCGGC
This sequence comes from Xanthomonas sp. CFBP 8443, assembly GCF_025666195.1. Lineage (NCBI taxonomy): Bacteria > Pseudomonadati > Pseudomonadota > Gammaproteobacteria > Lysobacterales > Lysobacteraceae > Xanthomonas > Xanthomonas sp. CFBP 8443. Next base: position 1,037,036 of record NZ_CP102592.1, on the reverse strand, counting down.
GAAGCGCACCGGGCCGTCGCTGGAAATCCAGTTCGGCGCATCGTAGGGCTTGCGCGGCTGCGCCTGCTTGAGTTCGCCGATCCTGGCCACGGCGCCGTTGAACGGCGTGCCCAGGGCCAGCGCGGTGGCCGCCTGCTGCAGGTCGTTGTCGTTGCGGCCGAGCACAAGCAGCAGCTTGCCGGCCGCATCGCGCGGGTTGGTCACCACCGCCAGGGTCGGACCGGCGATCTCGCCCAGGCCGTTCTCGGCGGTCGCCAGTTCCGCCGGCAGCGTGTTCTGGGTGGCGAACAGCACCGCGTTGCCGCTAGTCGGCACGTCGCCGATGGAGACGTTGAACACCGCGCCGCGGTAGCCGGCCTGCGCACCGAACCACGAGGACACGATGCCGGCGCTGCGCAGCGTGGCCAGGTCCGGGCGCTGCGGGAACACGAACGGCAATTCCAGGCGGCGCGTGTCGCGCTTGTCGTAGAACGGCACCGGCAGCAGCGCCAGGTCGTTGGCCAGCACCAGCGGCGTGGTGCTCAGCGACAGCCGCGTGGCCGGGTCGATGTTCGCCCACAGGCTGGTGTGGTCGGGGTCCTCGCATTCGCGCGTGTAGTGCCCGATCAATTGCAGGTTGAGCTGGTTGTAGTCGCTGACCAGGCGCGGATCGATCGGCACGTCGGTCTGCTGCAGCTTGCCGGCGTTCTCGCGGGTCACCGGCAAGGTCGCCACGGTGACGCCGTTGACGGTGACCTTCAGGTGCGACAGCTCCGGCAGCAGCGCCGGCGAGTAGCTGTAGCTCAGGTGCAGCGTCGCCGCCTCGACCACCTCGTCGGTGCGCGTGCTGAACGCCACGCCTGCGCTGCCCTGGATGCCGCGCAGGGTGACCTCGTAGTCCATGCCGAGCTGCTTGAGCGTCGCCGAACGCTCCTGCACGCCCAGCGCCGGCGTGGCCGGCACCAGCGCGGCGCCAGTATTGGGCGCTGCCGGCGCGGTGGCCGGAAGCGTCGGCTCCTGCGCCAGCGCCAGGCCGGACAGGATAGTGAGGCAGCACGCGGCCAGGGCAGGTAGACGCATCGAGGGCAACCGGAAGAAAGAGGAAGGAAACGACGGGCGGAGGCGGCTCACGGCGCGGATTCCTCGCCGGCCGGGCGTGCCGGGCGGAAGCCGCCGCGCACGCTCTCGCCGATGTGCTGGCCCAGGCGCTTGAAGCCGCGCATGCTCGCCGCGAACACCTGGCCCATCGACTTCCAGAAGTTGTCACGGTCGTGGCGGCCCCACTGCGACACCCAGATGTCGGCACGGGCGAAGGTGCAGGCGACCAGCCAGCGCTCCTGTTCGATCGACATGCTGCGGAACTGCACGCTGATGTGCCCGTCGCGGTCGTGGCGCACGATCGCCGGCAGGCGCTTTTCGGTATTGCGGTGCGACAGGCCCACGTCGACCAGCGTGTCCGGTTCCACCGGCGCCGCCTCGGCCTGCTTCAACGCCATGCCGCCGGTGGAGAAGTTGACGGTGCGGCAGGCCAGCTCCTGGCCGTCGGGCAGGTACAGCGTGGCCGGGATGTCCAGCGGCACGCGGTGCGAGCGGCGCACCTGGCGCATCTCGCTGGCGGTGGCGATGGTGGCGCCGAGCAGCAGCACGTTGTAGACGGTCCAGACCAGGTTGAACCAGATCGTCTGCGCTTCGCCGGTGGCATCGGTGTAGAACAGGCGCATCGCCCCGGCCGCCAGGCCGGCCAGGTTCAGCACCAGCAGGAACAGGTAGGGCTTGGCGATCTGCCGGTCGAAATAGCTGCGCGTGACCAGACCGCCCTTGGGGGTGACGTTGAACTTGCCGAGCTTGGGATTGAACAGCGCCACCAGCGTCGGGCGCAGGATGTACCAGGCCAGCGTGGTCTCGTAGACCTCGTTCCACAGCAGGTGGCGGAACTTGCCCTGGGTGCGCAGGTTGGTCAGGTTGGCCTGCATGATGTGCGGCAGCGCGTAGGCCAGGATCATCAGCGCCGAGGCGTGGATCACGTGCGCGCCGAAGAACAGGAAGGCCAGCGGCGCGGTCAGGTAGATGATGCGCGGCAGCCCGTAGAAGAAATGCAGCATCGCGTTGGCGTAGCACAGCCGCTGCGACAGGCGCAGGCCCTTGCCGAACAGCGGATTGTCCAGCCGCGCGATCTGCGCCATGCCGCGCGCCCAGCGGATGCGCTGTGCGACGTGGCCGGACAGGCTCTCCGTCGCCAGCCCGGCGGCCTGCGGCACGGTGATGTAGGCGCTGCGGTAGCCGCGCCGGTGCAGCTTCAGCGCGGTGTGCGCGTCCTCGGTGACCGTTTCCACCGCCACCCCGCCCACTTCCTCCAGCGGTTTGCGCTTGATCACCGCGCACGAGCCGCAGAAGAAGGTGGCGTCCCACTGGTCGTTGCCGTCCTGCAGCAGGCCGTAGAACAGCTCGCCCTCGTTGGGCACCTTGCCGTGGTTGCCGAGGTTGCGCTCGAACGGGTCGGCGGAGAAGAAGTAGTGCGGCATCTGCACCACCGCCAGCATGCGGTCGCGCAGGAACCAGCCCATCGCCACCTGAAGGAACGAGCGGGTCGGGATGTGGTCGCAGTCGAAGATCGCCACGTACTCGCCGCTGGACTTCTTCAGCGCGGCGTTGATGTTGCCGGCCTTGGCGTGGAAGTTGTTGGTGCGGGTGAGGTAGTGGATGCCAGCCTGTGCGCAGAACGTGCGGAACTCCTCGCGGCGGCCGTCGTCGAGCAGGTAGATGTTGAGCTTGTCCGCCGGCCAGTCCATCACGCTGGCGGCCAGGATGGTGGAGCGCACCACCGACAGCGGCTCGTTGTAGGTGGGGATGAACAGGTCCACCGTCGGCCATTCGTTCTGGTCGGCGGGCAGCGGCACCGGGCGCCGGTTCAGCGGCCACAGCACCTGGAAATAGCCCAGCACCAGGATCGTGAACGCATACACCTCGGCCAGCAGCAGGCCCAGGCCGAGGCTGAGGTCGACCGCGCTGCTCACGCCCATGGTCTGGGTGATGCGCCACCAGATGTAGCGCGAGGACACCGCCAGCGACAGCGACATCATCACCAGCACCGCCAGCCGGCTGCCGCTGCGGCGCAACAGCATCGCCGCGATGAACACCACCAGCGAGAACAGCAGCTGTTGCGGCACGTCCATCGGAATGGCGACCACGAACACCAACAACAAGGCGCCCAGCGCCCACAGCGACCAGGTGGCCAGCGTGTGCATGGGTTGACCGGCACGCGATGCGGACGCAGCGCTCATCAGCGATTCCTAGCGAGGAGGGGCGAAGCGGCGCGCGTTCTCCCCTCCGCGCGACGACATGACACGATACGCGGCGCCAGCGGCGCGCGCATCACGCGTCAGCGGATCTGCAAACGCTTGAGCGGGCTATCGGGCGTCGGCACGCGATCGCGGCCGGTCTCCAGCAGGCGCTGGAACAGCTGCGCGAGCGGCGTGGCCGCAGCGGCCGCTGCCGATGCCGCGGGTTCCGCCGCGGCGGGCTTTGCCACGGGCAGCGCCACGACCGGCCTGGACTCGGCCGGCGCGCGCACCACCGACAGCGTCGGCACGGACACCGGCGCGATGGGCTGTGGCGCTTCGGCGGGCGGCAGCGCTTCGGCAACGGCCGGCTCCGGCGCGCTCAGCCGCGCCCCGGAAAAATCCTGGTACGCACTGGCGCCCTGGCTGCCGAGCTTGGCGAACAGGCTGGAAATGTCGTCGGCCGCATCGGCGCCGGCTTGGTCGGTCTTCTTGGACATCGATCACCCCCTAAGATGATTTGTGTGTCTGGTGGATCGAGTACCTGAGTCAGGCGACCCGGCACAACACGAAACGGCGGACATCCTCGTCGTCGACCGGCACCGCGCGGACCCCCAGGCCCGCCGACATGCCGGCCTGCTCGAACCAGGCGTGATACACCCCTTCCAGGAACCCATCCGCCCCGGCCGTCTCCCCGGCCAGGGCGATCTGCAACGGCGAGCCCACGTGGTGCAGGTCGACCCGGTCGGCCTGCTCCTCGAAGCGCACATACCCCCACTCCACCCGCTCCCAGACCCGGTTGGCCGCGGCCTGGATCTCGTCCAGCGTCGCGCAGGCCCCGATCGGGTGCTCGCCGGCGAAACGGCGGCCGATCCGCGCCATCAGCAGCGCCATGTCTTCCGCCGCCAGCTCCGCCGCGAACTCCTGGGCCAAGGCACGCAGGAAGCCGCGCCACTGCCGGGAACAGGCCTGGGTACGGAAATGCGCGTGTGGCTCGGAAGGACTCATCGGGTGCTGCCTGCGTTGGAAAAATGGCACGGCAGTGCCGGGCAAAGGGTACCGAGCAAGCTTGATGCCAAGATGGCCGATCCCGCCATCAACGGGATACAGTTCTCACTTTCCGGCCCATCATAGCCAAATGCTGCACCACAGCATAGCCTGCTCCGGCTTGGCGCCGCTTGCCTGTATTTTCGTCGCAACCGGCCCGGAAGTCGGCCGGCCACGTCTCACTCTGGACGATCGGCGGCCACGTCAAAGACTTGGCGCAGATAGGCCAGGTAGGCTGGGTCGTCGCACAGGGTCTTGCCCGGCGAATCGCTGAGCTTGGCCACCGGCTGGCCGTTGCAGCGGACCATCTTGATCACGATCTGCAACGGCTTGGGCCCCAGGTCGTTGGTCAGGTGCGTGCCGACGCCGAAGGCGAGCAGGCAGCGGTCGCGGAAATGCGCGTACAGCCGCATCACCTTGTCGATGTCCAGGCCGTCGCTGAACACCAGGATCTTGCTGCGCGGGTCCACCCGGTGCTGCTGCAGGTGCGCCAGCATGCGTTCGCCCCATTCGAACGGATCGCCGGAGTCGTGGCGCATGCCGTCGAACAACTTGCAGAAGTACAGGTCGAAGTCGCGCAGGAACGCCTCCAGCCCGACCACGTCGGACAGGGCGATGCCAAGATCGCCGCGGTACTCGCGCGCCCACGATTCCAGCGCCGCGGCCTGCGAATCGCGCAGCCGCGGGCCCAGCGCCTGGAACGCCTGCAGGTATTCGTGGGCCATCGTGCCCAGCGGGGTCAGCCCGTAGCGCCAGGCGAAGTACACGTTGCTGGTGCCGACGAACTGCGCGCCCAGGGTCTGCTGCAGCACCGGCAACAGTTCGCCGTGCCAGGCCCGCGAATAGCGGCGGCGGGTGCCGTAGTCGGCGATCGCGCAACCGCCGTAGCCGCTGCTGTCGCGCAGCAGCGCGATCTTGGCCTGCAACCGGCGCAGGCCCTCGTCGTGGTCGTCGCCGCCGGTGTTGCGGAACCAGACCTCGTTGACGATCGCCAGCAGCGGCACCTCGAACAGGATGGTGTGCAGCCACGGCCCGCGGATGCGCAGTTCGATCTCGCCCGGCACCGTGGCCGAAGCGCGCAGCTGCAGGTACTTGCGGTCCAGGTGGAACAGCGCAAGGAAATCGGCGAAGTCCGGCTTGATGAAGCGCAGCCCGCGCAGGTAGTCCAGTTCCTCGGCGCGGAAGCGCAGCGCGCACAGCGCGTCGATCTCGGCCGAGATCTGCTCCAGGAACTGCGCCAGGTCGATGCCCGGCGTGCGGCACTTGAAGCGGTATTCCACCTGCGCACCGGGATGCTGGTGCAGCACCGCCTGCATCATCGTGAATTTGTACAGGTCGGTGTCGAGCAGCGAATCGATGATCATCGCGGCATTATGCGCCAGCGTGTTACCGGCTCGCTCCGGCTCCTCTGTAGGAGCGGCTTCAGCCGCGACCGGCACTACCGGTAACGCCGGTCGCGGCTGAAGCCGCTCCTACAGGAACGCGAGGCGCCGAATGCGCCAGCGCGCCGCATCGCGCTCAGCCAGGCCGCCGCCAGCACAACCTGGCGAAGGTCACCCAGGCGTGCAGCCAGATCACCGCCCACACCGCCGCGCGTACCGGCGCGCTGCGCGTGGGCGCCTCGAACTTGCGGAAATAACGCCACAGCCCGCGGTGCTTGTGCCATTCCACGAACCACGGCCGCTTGCGGCTGGAGACGCCGCGCACGTGCACGACGCGCAGGCCATTGACCACCGCCACCGTGGCCCCGGCCTGGCGCGTGCGGCGGCACAGGTCCAGGTCCTCGGCATGCAGCCGGTAGCCGGCGTCCCAGCCGCCGATGCGGTCGAACAGCGCCCGCGGCAGCAGCATCAGCGCGCCGGAGATCGCGTCCACGCGCTGCAGCGGCTGTGCCGGATCGGCCGCCAGCGCCAGCCGCGAACCGGCCAGCGGATGCCGCAGCATCGCCGCGAAGTCCGGATCGCGGCGGCGCACCGCCGCGTCGGCGCGACCGTGCTCGTCGACCTGCTCCACGCCGAGCAGCGCGTCGCCGAGCGCGGCCACCTGCGCGCGCAACAGCGCCAGCGTATCGGTCTCCACCATCAGATCCGGATTGACGAACGCCAGCCACGGCGCGTCGCTGGCCGCCGCGCCCTGGTTGCAGGCGGTGGCGAAGCCGGGGTTGTCGGGATTGGCGATGAAGCGCACGCGCCGGTCCTCCAGCGCGTGGCGCTGCACGATCGCCAGGGTGTCGTCGCGCGAGGCGTTGTCGACCACGCGGATCTGCGCGACCTGCGCCGCCGCGCGCAACCGCTGCAGGCAGGCGTCGATAGTGCTGCCGCTCTCGTAGGTCACCACCACCACGGCCATCTGCTGTTCGCTCATCCGCCGATTATCCGGGGAAAGCACCGCGCGCAGAAGGCGCCGCGCCTGCGCGCGGCGACAAGCCTGCTGCAGGACCTCTACGTCACCGCCTGCCAGCGCCGCGCCGACGGCGCGGAAACGGTCGCCCGCTGCCCGACGGCTGGACCCGCATGGACGATGCCGCGGCACAGTGCGCCGGCATCGCCGCGCACCCGCGCGTCAATCGCGCGCGCCGACGCGGTAGAATCGCCGGCCCCCTGCTTTTCGCGGTGTAGATGACGGCTAGCGCCCTCTACGGCGCGCTGCCGCCAGGCTCGCTACGCATCGGCCGCCCCCTGTGGGGGTGGCCGTGCATGCCCACGGCCCGGCAGCGCCGCCGCCCTGCGACCGACCTTGCCGTCGGCCGCCGCCCCGGGGCTCCGCGTCATTGGTCTAGACCAACCTCCAAAAACTGCCGGACGCCGCTGCGTTGCGCCGCGATCGGCTCGCACCTGCGCGCCGGGCGGGCAGCATGAGCGCGCACCAGATCCACGGCATGGGCCTGGCCCCGGCGGCGGCGGACTGGCCGCCCTTGCGCAGCGACGAGGTGGATGCGCTGTTGCGGCGCATGGCCCTGCCCGACGCGGTGCGCGCCCTGCGCTGGCACAGTCCGCGCCCGTTCTCCGCCGCGGCCGAGGTCGACAGCGCGGTCGGCACCCTGTTCGTCAAGCGCCATCACCGTCGCCTGCGCGACGCGCAAACGCTGGGCGAGGAACACCGCTTCATCGAACACCTGCGCGCGCGCGACGTGCCGGTGCCGGCGCTGCTGCGCACGGCCGACGGCGCCAGCGCGGTGGAAATCGGCGACTGGACCTACGAGGTGCAGCGCGCCGCCGCAGGCGAGGACCTCTACCGCGACACCGCCTCGTGGCAGCCCTTCGCCGGCTCCGCGCATGCGCAGGCCGCCGGGCGCGCCCTCGCGCGCCTGCACCGCGCCGCCGCCGACTACGTCGCCGCGCCGCGCAGCACGGCGCTGCTGGTCGCCAACCTGCGCCTGTTCGGCAGCGCCGATCCGTTGCAGGCGCTGCAGCAGGACCTGCGCGGGCGGCCGGCATTGGCGGCTTGGCTGCAGCGACGCGACTGGCGCGGCGACCTGCGCCGGCACCTGCTGCCCTGGCACGCACAGGCCTGGCCGTCGCTGCGTTCGCCGCCGCCGCCACTGTGGACGCACGGCGACTGGCACGCCTCCAACCTGTTGTGGCGCGACCACGGCACGGCGAGCGAGGTCAGCGCAGTGTTCGATTTCGGCCTGGCCGACCGCAGCTTCGCGCTGTTCGACCTGGCCACCGCGATCGAGCGCAACCTGGTGCCTTGGCTGGAACTGGATGCCGGCGGCCGCGCCGCGGCCGACCTGGACCAACTCGATGCGCTGCTGCGCGGCTACGCGCAGGTGTTGCCGCTGGACGCGGCGCAACTGCGCCTGCTGGCCGCGCTGTTGCCGATCGCGCACGCCGACTTCGCGCTCAGCGAGATCGACTACTTCGCCGGCATCACCGGCTCCGACGCGAACGCCGACATCGCCTACCACCGCTATCTGCTCGGCCATGCCGACTGGTTCGGCGGCGAGGAAGGCCAGCGCCTGCTGCGGCAATTGCAGCGGCACGCCGAGGCGGCGCGATGAGCGCCACGCGCGCGCGGCCGCGCACGCCGGCTTGCCCATGGCGCGTGCCTGCTGCGCAGCGCTGCCGGCGCGGCGTCGCACCCGATACCCGACGTCGCTGTCGCCTGCGCGCAGCGGCATCCGTTCTTTCCGTTCCGATTCCCGCCTAGAGGCCCAGCATGTCCCACACCTTCCCCGCGCTCGCGCCGCTCGCCCTGGCCTTGGCGCTGGCCGCCACCGCCGCGCCGGCACACGCCACCGATGCGGACACGCGCACGCCGGTCGAACTGGACGCGGTCAACGTGCAGGCCGAGCAGCCGCGCAACCGCTCCAACCTGGCCGGCTACGGCGACGCCGCGCTGCTGGACACGCCCGCGTCGATCGGCGTGATCGACCGCGCGCAGCTGGACGACCGCCAGGTGCGCGTGCTCAGCGAGGTGCTGCGCGCCGATGCCTCGGTCGGCGACAGCTATGCGCCGATCGGCTACTACGAGAACTTCGTGGTGCGCGGCTATTCGCTCAACGCCGCCAACAGCTACCGCATCAACGGCCTGACCATCGCCGGCGAGCAGAACGTGGCGCTGGAGAACAAGCAGCAGGTGCAGGTGCTCAAGGGCCTGTCCGGGCTGCAGTCCGGCCTCACCGAACCGGCCGGCGTGATCGACTACACGACCAAGCGCCCGCAACAGGTGCGCACGCTGGTGCTGGGCACCGACGACGACGGCGGCCGCTACGCCGCGGCGGACCTGGGCGGCTGGTTCGGCCGCGATCGCCAGTTCGGGCTGCGGGTCAACGCCGCGCACGAGGACATCCGCAGCTACGTGAAGCATGCCGACGGCCACCGCAACTTCCTGTCGCTGGCCGCGGACTGGAACATCGACCCGCGATCGACGCTGCAGCTGGACGTGGAATACCAGGACCGGCAGCAGCGCTCGGTCCCCGGCTATCAACTGCTCGGCGGCACGCGCGTGCCCAGCGACGTGTCGGTGCACCGGCTGCTGGCCTACCAGCCGTGGTCCAAGCCGGTCGGCATCGATGCGCTCAATGCCCAGTTGCGCTATCGCTACCGCTTCAACGACGCCTGGAGCGCGCAGCTGGCGGCCGCCCACAGCCGCGCGGTGATCGACGACTATTCCAGCTTCGCCTGGGGCTGCTACGGCGCGGCCAGCTGCGCCGCCGACGCGGTTCCCAACTATTTCAGCCGCGAAGGCGACTACGACGTCTACGACTACCGCAGCCCCGACGACACCCGCCGCAACGACCAGGTGCAGGCGACCGTATCCGGCAGCTTCGCCACCGGCGCGCTGCAGCACCAGCTCAACGTCGGCGTGGACTACCTGCGGCGCAGCATCGACCGGCACGGCTCGATCAACGAGTGGATCGGCACCGGCAACATCGACGCCGATCCGCCGGTCTATGCCCAGGCCGATGCCGAATTGGATCCCAAGCGGCGGCGCCTGGACAGCACGCAGACCGCGCTGCTGGCCAGCGACCGCATCGGCATCGGCGAGGCGTGGCAGTTGCTGCTGGGCGCACGCCAGGTGCGCTACGACGAGCGCGCCTGGGACCGCGACGGCGCACTGACCCGGCACACCCGCCGCTCGGAACTGCTGCCGCAGGCGGCGCTGCTGTTCAAGCCGCAGGACACGCTGTCGTTGTATGCCAGCTTTGCCAAGGGCCTGGCGCCGGGCGGCACCGCCTCGTGGTTCGCCAGCAATGCCGACGCGATCCTCGCGCCGACCGCCGCCTACCAGAGCGAGGCCGGCCTGAAATACGAGCGCGACGGCCTGGCGTTTGGCGCCGCCGTGTTCGACATGCGCCAGGCCTACCAGTACGCGCAGCCGCAGGCCGACGGCAGCTTCCTGTACCTGCAGCAGGGCCGGCTGCACAACCGCGGCATCGAGTTGTCGGCCGACGGCGCGATCGGCGAACGGCTGCACCTGCAGGCCAGCGTCGCCGGCATCCGCGCGCGCGCCGAGGACACCGGCACGCCCGCCTACGAAGGCCACCAGGCCTTGAACGTGCCCAGGCTGCGCGCCAGCGCCCAGGCCAGTTGGGACGTGCCCGGCGTGGCCGGCCTGGCGCTGCTGGGCGGCGCGCAGTACAGCGGCGCCAAGTACGCCGACCGGATCGGCAATGCCGAGGTGGGCGGCTATACCGTGTACAACCTGGGTGCGCGCTACGCCACGCGGCTGGGCGCGGTACCGACCACGCTGCGGCTGAGCGTGGACAACCTGGCCGACAAGCGCTACTGGCGCGACGTCGGCGAATACGCCGGCGACGACTATCTGTTCCTGGGCGCGCCGCGGACGGCACGGTTGGCGGTGCAGGTCGATTTCTGAGGGACGGGATTGGGGATTCGGGATTGGGGATTCGCAAAAGCAGGGGTCGGCGTCGAAAGCATGACCTTGTAGGAGCGGCTTCAGCCGCGACGCTTTACCGCTAACGTGTCGCGGCTGAAGCTGCTCCCGAGAAAAGCGCGACGCCATGCATTCACAGAGTTTCCTGATCGCTGATTCGACATTGACCCGATTACCCAGCCTAGCCTTCAACCGTTTTGCCATGCTTCCCGCCGATGTGAGAGCGGCTTCAGTCGCGACGCATTGACGGTAAAGCGTCGCGGCTGAAGCCGCTCCTACAGAAGAGCGCAATGCGGTGAATTCGCGAGCCGCTCCCAATCCCGAATCTCCACTCCCCAATCCCGGCCTTCCAACCATGTCCCCCCTCGAACTCCTCGCCGTGCTGGTCAACGTGCTCGGCGTGTGGCTGACCGCGCGGCGGGTGCGCTGGTGCTGGCCGGTCAACGTCGTCGCCGTGCTGCTCTATGCGTGGCTGTTCTACCAATGGAAGCTGTACTCGGACATGCTGCTGCAGGGCGTCTACGTGTTCCTGCAGGGCTACGGTTGGTGGCGCTGGAGCCAGGGTCGGCTGGACCACGGAAAGGTCCATGTCGGTCCGCTGCCGCGGCGCGAAGGCGTGCGGTCGTTGCTGGCCGGCGCCGCCGGCGCGGCGCTGCTGGGCTGGCTGATGCATCGCTACACCGACGCCGCGCTGCCGTGGCTGGATGCGGCGCTGTCCGCCTTCAGCCTGGTCGCCAGTTTCTGGGCGGCGCGCAAACGCATCGCCAACTGGGGCCTGTGGATCGTGCTCGACTGCGTCTACGTCGGCGTCTTCGTCTACAAGGGGCTGTATCCCACCGCGGCGCTGTATGCCGGCTTCGTGGTACTGGCGGGGTACGGCCTGCGGCTGTGGCAGGCCGACCTGCAACGCGCGGGCGCTGCGCAGCCGGCGCCATGAGCCGGCGCATCCGCATGCGCCGCAATCGACGCAGACCGGCATCGGCGAGCAGGCCGGGACGGTCGTCATGACCGGCGCGCAAGAGGCGCAGACGGTTCATGCCAGCCTGCGCTAGCCCGGCGCGCCGGTCGCACCGCAGTGCCACGAGCGCACGCGGCATCGCTATGCTGGAGCATTCTCGATCCCGGGCATGCGCAGTGAGCGGAGCGTTGTGGAAGCGACTCCGGGTGACTTCCTGCCATTCGCCGCGACAGGCTTTGCAAGCGAGGCCTGTCGAGACTGCAGTCGCTCCCACAGGTTTCGTTGCCTGCGACCATGGGCAAGAAAAGTGCAGCATCGCCACGGAGACCCCATGCCCACGCCATTGAATCCCGCCACCGGTTTCGGCCAGCGCATCGTCGATGCGCTGCTGGCGCGCATCGCCGGCGGCGAATGGGCCGCGGACCAGCGCCTGCCGGTGGAGCGCGAACTGGCCGCGCTGTTCGGCTGCACCCGCATCACCTTGCGCGAGGCGCTGCAGCAACTCGAATCGGAAGGACATATCTACCGCGAGAACCGCCGTGGCTGGTTCGTCAGCGCGCCGCGCGTGCGCCACGACCCCACCAGCATCGCCGGCTTCATGCAGTACGTGGCCGCGCAGGGCGGCATGCCGCGTACCGAACTGCTTGGCGCGCGCCGCCAACCGGCCGGCGCCATGCTGGCGCGGCAGCTGGAACTGGACGATGCCGCTGAAGAGGTTTTCGTCCTGCAGCGCCGGCGCTGGATCGGCCGCCGCGCGGTGCTGCTGGAGACCAACGCGATCCTGGCCGTCTGGGCACCGACCTTGCTCGACTACGACCTGGCCGCTTCGCTCAGCGCCGTGCTCGCGCAGCGGCTGGGGTTGCGCCAGGCGCGCAGCCGGCTGTCGATGTATCCGGCCACGCTGGATGCCGAGCAGGCCGCGCTGCTGCAGTCCACCGCCGGCACGCCATGCTTCCGGCTGCAGCGGGTGAGCTACGCCGCCGACGGCCGCGCGGTGGAGTTCGACATCGAGTCCTGGCGCCACGACGTGCTGGAAGTGACGGTGGAGGTGCAGGCGCCGCCCGAGTAAGGCCTCGCTGGCGACACTGGCAGCGCAATGCGACCCACCAGGCGAGGCGCGAATGCGGGCAGCCGCCACAGCGCTCGCGCAGGTGCGAGGACACGTCGCAGCGATCGCGGGCGGACAGGCAATCTGCAGACCCGCGAGAAGAGCGATCTGCGCATGCCGCACGACACTTGGCACAAGGATGGGGCTCAGATCAACGGGCTCATTCTGCCGAGAAAGCGACCCGGACGTCGCCTCGGCCCAGAGCCTGGGCCAGGCCGGCGGGATCGTCCACCCGTCCCAGGCTGGTGTAGGTATACGACGAATGGAAGCTTTCGTAGAAGACGACCACCGTGCGCGTTCCATAGAGCATCAGATCGCCTTTCTGGATCGTCCCCGGTCGGCTCGCGCGAACGGGTAGCGCTTTCGCTAGGTCGGCATGTTTTTCGTTGCCGTTGAGTTCCGCCATGTCCAACGCCAGCGGGAGCTGGGCGGCGAACGCCCGGGCCGCAGAGGTATCGGCCAACGTGACGGCAAAGCGGCGTTCGCCGACGGTCATCCACATGTGCGTACCCTCCCATTTCGCGGACGCGCCACGCGCATCCTGAGCCATCGTCCCAAGCGCCTCGGACGGGTTCGCGGCGCACCCGGCAAGCGTCACCATGCCCAGCAACGCCACTGCCTCGCACAGGGGCCACCACCGTGCCAAGGCCCGCTGTTCGATGAGGGAGCGCAGTTTCAAGTGCACGGCATCGCTCCGGAGCAAACAGGTCGTCAAGCGGATGGCGCCACGGACGAACGCGACGCCATCAGGGACAGGAACGCGCCGAACAGCAGCAGCGCCGCACTCGCCACGAAGGTGCTTTCGTAGCCGCTGCGATCGAACAGCGCCCCGCCCACAGTCGAACCCAAGGCGATGGCGAGCTGGATCACCGCCACCATTAACCCACCACCCGCTTCGGCATCCGCCGGCATGGCGCGCGCGATCCAGCTCCACCAGCCCACCGGAGCCGCAGTCGCCAGCAACCCCCATAGCGCCAGCAGCGCGGCAACTGGCCATAGCCAGTGGGCCAAGGGGATGAGCGCCAGCGCGATCGTCGCCATGAGCACCGGAATGGCGGTCAGCGTGCGATACAGGCCGCGCTTGAGAACCGCCCCGATCACGAAGGTACCCACCAAGCCCGCCACACCTATCCCCAGCAGGATGAGCGAGAGCGTGGCCACCTCGACCCGCGTCGCCGTTTCAAGGAATGGCCGCAGGTAGATGAACAATGCGAACTGTCCCATGAAGAACGCAGCACAGGCCGCCATGCCCAACGCGATATGTCGGCTTCTAAGCAGGCGGAAGACGTTGCCGGCGCCGGCCCTGCGTTCGGCGGCCATGGCCGGCAAGCTTGCCCACTGCCACACAAAGGCGATGGCGGCCACCGGAATCAGGCAGAGGAAGGTACCGCGCCAGCCGACGACCGCGCCCAGGTAGCTGCCCAGCGGCGCGGCGATCACCGTGGCCAACGCGTTGCCGCCGTTGAAGATGGACAAGGCGCGCGGCACCTGCGCGAGCGGCACAAGGCGCATGGCGGTGGCCGCAGACATCGACCAGAAACCGCCGATGACCACGCCGATGAGCGCGCGGCCGAGCATGTAGATCGGATAGTTCGGCGCCATCGCGATGATCGCGCCGGACACAGCCATCGCGCCGGTCAGTCCAAGCAACAGCGTCCTGCGGTCCATGCTGCCGGCCAGCGCAGGGATGGACAGGCTGGTGAGCACCGCGAATGCACCGGAGATGGCGATGCCATATCCCACCAGGCCTTCGCTGACGCCAAGGTCGGTCGCCATCGGCGTCAGCAGACTGACGGGCATGAATTCCGATGCGATCAGCGCGAACACGCACAGCGTCATGGCGAAAACGCCGCTCCAGTTGGCCAACTGCGTTGTCGCGGCGCGTTCGATGCCGCCCACCGACGTGCTTGTTGGAGCGCCTGTCATGGCGTTGTGTCCTGCGGCTCGCCGGCCGGCCTGGGTGCTTCAAAGGAGAGGACAGCGCGCATGCTCATAGCGCGTATCCCGAGGATTGGGTGCCGCTTGGCGCACCGCCATTGCCAGGCAGCACATTCCCGCAGGAAGACAGCGCCACTGCGGCGGCCAGATGTGTTCATGCCGATGTTCCTCTGATTGCCAACGACAGCCGCTGCGCCAAAACCGCACGCCGTTATTGCAGATGCTGTTTGAAGAAAGCCGTCAGCTTGTCGAACGGAATGAGGTCGACCCGGTCATAGAGATCCACATGCCCGGCGCCCTTCACCCACACCAGCTCCTTGGGCTGGCCCGCCAGGCGATAGGCGTCCTCGCTGAATTCCTTCGAGTGCGCCCGGTCACCGGCGATGAACAGCATCGGACGCGGCGAGATCGTCTCGATGTCATTGAACGGGTAGAAGTTCATGAACTTGACCAGGCTGCTGAGCATGGGCTTGGTCGTGTTCTCCGCCGACTGCCCTTTGGGCGTGTATTGGCCACGCGCAGTGCGATAGAAGTCGTAGAACTCGCGCTGGATGTCGGGTGTATTTTCGTCCAGTTCGTTGACCGTTCCTGGGATGTATTTGATGTCGCCGCCGGTGAACTCGGCGAAGCGCTGATCGATGGCCGACCGGATGATCTCCTTGCGCTGCGCAAGGGTGGTGGACTTGTTAAGGCCGTCGCGGACGGCGGCGCCCATGTCGTACATGCTCACGGTGGCGATGGCTTTCATCCGCGGATCGATCTTGGCTGCGCTGATGACGAAGCTGCCGCTGCCGCAGATGCCGAGGACGCCGATCCGGTCCGGATCCACGATGGCCTGGGTGCCG
This sequence comes from Xanthomonas sp. CFBP 8443, assembly GCF_025666195.1. Lineage (NCBI taxonomy): Bacteria > Pseudomonadati > Pseudomonadota > Gammaproteobacteria > Lysobacterales > Lysobacteraceae > Xanthomonas > Xanthomonas sp. CFBP 8443. Next base: position 1,021,541 of record NZ_CP102592.1, on the reverse strand, counting down.
AGGAAGTCCACTGCCGCGCTGAAATCGTCGGCATAGATTTCCGGGGCCACCAGGTGGCCCGGTTCGCCCTCGCTCTCGCCCCAGAACGACAGATCGAGAGACAGCGTGACGAAGCCCTGCTCGGCCATCTTGGTGGCGTAGAGGTTGGCGCTCTGCTCCTTCACCGCTCCCATCGGATGGCCGACCACGATTGCCGCATGACGGACGCTGCGATCCAGATTCTTCGGCACGAACAAGTTGCCCGCCACCTGCATCCGGTACTGGTTCTTGAACGTGACTTTCTGCACCGTCACCTGGTCGCTGGCGTAGAAGTTGTTGGCGCCATGGGACATGTCCGCTCCTGTTGCGGCAAGGGGGCTGATCAGAAGCGCAAGCAGCGCGATGATCTTGTTCATGGGGTTCTCCACGTTGAAAAGGAATGTTGCCGTTCCCGCGCCATCAGTCAGGCGCCCAGCGTGGCGGTGTCGATCACGAAGCGGTATTTGACGTCGCCTTCGAGCATTCGCGCATAGGCCTGCTCGATCTGATCGGCACGGATGAGCTCGATGTCGGCCACGATTCCGTGCTGGGCGCAGAAGTCGAGCATCTCCTGGGTTTCCGCAATGCCGCCGATCATCGAACCGGCCAACGTGCGGCGCTTGGTGATGAAGTTGAATACTCCCGGCGACGGGTGCGGGCTGGCAGGCGCACCGACCAGCACCATCGCGGCATCGCGCTTGAGCAGGACCAGGAAGGCGTCCAGATCGTGCGGCGCGGCCACCGTGTCGACAATCAGATCGAAGCTCTTGGCATGCACGGCCATGTCTTCAACGTCGCGGGACACCACCACCGCGTCGGCGCCCAACGCCAGCGCGGCTTCGCGCTTGGACTCGGAAGTGGTGAACGCCACCACGTGGGCGCCCATGGCATGGGCGAGCTTGATGCCCATGTGGCCCAGGCCGCCGATGCCCACGACGCCTACCTTCTTTCCCGGACCCGCATTCCAGTGCCGCAGTGGCGAATAGGTGGTGATACCGGCGCACAGCAAAGGAGCCACCGCCGCCAGCTGTTCCTGCGGATGGCGCACGCGCAGCACATAGCGCTCGTGCACGACGATCTGCTGCGAGTAGCCGCCCAGCGTCCAGCCAGGGGCGTCGGCCGTCGCGAAGTTGTAGGTGCCGACCATGTCATCGCAGTAGTTTTCGAGGCCGTCGGCGCAGTCCTCACACTGCTTGCAGCTGTCCACGATGCAACCGATGCCGACCAGGTCGCCCGCCTGGAAGCCATCGACGTGCGCGCCGACGGCGCAGACCCGCCCGACGATCTCGTGGCCGGGCACGCAGGGGAACTGGGTGCCAGCCCATTCGGCACGGACTTGGTGGAGATCAGAGTGACACACGCCGCAGAACGCGATGTCGATCTGCACGTCATGCGGGCCCGGGGCGCGACGGGCGATGTCCATCGGCTCCAGGGGTTTGTCGCCGGCGTAGGCGCCGTAGGCTCGAACAGGCATGGGAAGGATCCAGCGGGGGAGTGCAGCCATTCTGCCGACGCGGGATCAGCTTTATTAGATGATCAATGCTTGTATGAGCTATTAGTCGCTCTAATCAATAAGCCGTGGCACCATGGGTTCCATGGCGCGACGCAACCTCAACGACCTGTTTGCTTTTGTCTCCGTGGCCCGCGAGGGAAGCTTCACCCGCGCCGCCGCGGTGCTCGGCGTGACCCAATCGGCCTTGAGCCAAGCCATCAAGGCCTTGGAAGAGCGGCTGGAAATCCGCCTTCTGACCCGCACCACGCGCAGCGTGTCCCCCACACCTGCCGGCGCAAGGTTGCTCCAGGCCATCGGCAATCGTTTCGATGAGATCGAGTCCGAGCTGGACGCGCTGACGGCGATGCGGGACAAGCCTGCCGGTTCCGTCCGCATCACCAGTGGCGACCATATCCTGCGGACGCTGCTATTGCCCAAGTTGATGCCGGTGATGCATCGCTACCCGGATATCAACATCGAGTTCGATGTCGCTTACGGATTTCGGGACATCGTGGCGGATCGCTTTGATGCCGGCGTGCGATTGGGCGAGAGCATCGACAAGGACATGATCGCGCTCCCCATCGGCCCGAAGCTCAGGATGGCGGCGGTCGCATCGCCGGCCTACTTTGAGACCCACCCTGTTCCGAAGTCCCCTGAAGACCTGACCAAGCACCGCTGCATCAATATCCGCTTCCCTACCCACGGCGGCCTGTATGTGTGGGAGTTCGAGCGTCGCGGGCGGCAGATGAACGTCCGGGTCGAGGGGCAGGCGACCTTCAACACCTCCCCGCATATGGTGATCGCCGCGCTCGATGGACTGGGCATCGCGTTCTTGCCGGAAGAAGAGTTCGCCCCGCACCTCGAAGAGGGACGCTTGGTCCGCGTGCTCGAAAATTGGTGCCCGCCCTTTCCGGGCTACCACCTGTACTACCCGAGCCGCCGACAGCCTTCGCCCGCGTTCTCGATCGTGGTGGACGCGCTGCGGTTATAGCCAGGCCACGCGCCGCGGCTAGTCCGCGTCGAACAGCGCGCGCTGCGGGTCCGGCGGCGGCAGCTCGGCGTACAGGCGCTGCAGGTCCTCGCGGCGCGCGCGCAGCGGATCGTGCATCAGGAATCCTGCCAGGCGCGCATGCCAGGCCGGCCAGCGCGTGGCCAGCGCGTCCATGTCGCCGTCGGCGGCGCGGCCCTCGCCGCTGCGCGCGACGTAGGCGGTTTCGCACAGCACGTTGCGCCAGCCGAGTCCGGCCATGCGCAGCGACAGGTCGGTCAGCGCCGCGTACCAGGAGCCGTAGCTGCTCGCGTCCAGGCCGCCGGCGCGCTGCCGCGCTGCGCCGCGCAGGACCACCGCGTGGCACACCGCCGCCGGCAGTTCCGGATGCAGCGGCGGCAGCGCCGCACACGCGCGGGCCAGGCGCTCGCCATCCTCGGGCACCGGATTGATCTCGCCCAGCCGCGGCCAGGCGCAGGCTTCGCCGGCGTTGCTCCACGGCGTGGCGCTGGCGATGGCGGCATCGCGCGCCAGGCATGCGCTCAGTTGCTGTAGCCAACCGGGCAGCGGCTGCGCGTCGGCGGCCAGCACCACCACGTCGGCACCGGCGCAGGCGCGCAGCATCTCGTCCAAATGCGCGACCTCGCCGAGCATGCGCGGGCGCCGGGTGTAGTCAGCCTGCAGCCGGGTGCGCGCCAACCAGGCCTCGATCACCCGGATGCCACGCGGCCCGGACTGCGCGTCGTCGGCCAGCCATACGCGAGTGCCAGCCGGGGTATGCGTTTCAAGTGCGCCCAGGCACGCGTCCAGCGCCGCGTCATCGACGCCGACTGGCAACAGCACGATGGGCAAGCTCACCGTTGCCTACTTCTTGCCCGAAGCCGGCAGCGGCTGCATCACCTTGAATTTCTGCCCATACTCGTCGGTGAGATTGCGCGCTTCCTGGGGGTTGCGCACGATCGTCGGGGTCAGCAGCACGATCACTTCGTTGCGGGTCTTGTCCTGCGACTTCTGCCCGAACAGAGCCCCGACCACGGGCAGCTTGCTCAGAATCGGAACGCCATTGCTGCCGTCGCTGGTCCTGTCACTGATCAGACCGGCGAGCATGATGGTGTCCCCGCTCTGTACTGCGGCTTCGGTCTTGACCCGACGCGTATTGATGTCCACGTTGCACGCCGAACTGTTGACCACCGTGGTGGTACCGCTACACGCCGCCGGGCGCGTGCTCGGCGTGCTGACTTCCTGCACGATATCCAGGAACACCATGCCGTCCTTGGTCACGCGCGGGCGCACCTTCAGGATCACGCCGGTGTCGATGTACTGCACCGACGAATAGCTGGTGTCGCTGCCGATGCCGGTGTTGATCGAGGTCGAGTTGATCGGGATGCGCGTGCCCACGTTGAGGGTGGCCTCGGCGTTGTTGCGCACGAACACCGACGGTGTCTGCAGCAGCTTGACATCAGTCACTTGGTCCAGCGCGGTGATCACAGCCGCGGCGTTCTTGCCGAGGAAGGTCCAGCCCAGACCGCTGCTGGTGATCTTGCCGGCGATATCGCCCCAGATGTTGCGTCCCGCCGCGTTGGGCAGATTGGCGCCACCACCGATACCGATATTGGCGGCGTCGCCGGCGGCGCTCACGGCTTGCTCGAAGAACCAGTTCACGCCGTATTGCAACTGCCCGACCAGGCTGACCTCGGCCACCTGCGCCTCGATGTGCACCTGCATCGGCATCACGTCGAGCTTCTCGACCACGTCGCGGATCGAGCGCCACGACTGCGGCGTGGCGCGCACCAGCAAGGTGTTGGTCTCCTCCACCGCCGACACGCCGACCTTGTCGCCCTGCACTTCCAGGGTCACGCTGCCGTTGCCGGGGGTGCGCTGCGACAGCTGCAGGCTGCCGTTGCCCAGTCCGCCGCTGCTGCCACTGCCGGACGAAGAGCTGCTGCCCGAGGAGAAGCTGTCGCCGCCGCTGCCGTTGAGGCTGCCGCTCCCGCCCAGGCCGCCGTCGCTGCTGCCGTTGAAGCCGCCGCCGCTCATCTGGCTCAACTGCGTGCCCGGCATCAGCGAGGCGCTGGAATCGCCGCGGTTGCCGCCGGCGCCGAACACCTCGGCCAGGCGGTCGGCCAGGTCCTTGGCCTTGATGTATTTCAGTTCGTAGGAGAACAGGCGGCTGCCGCCGCCGGCGCTGTCGATGCGGTCCAGCCATTCCTGGATCTGGTCCAGGTAGCGCGCCTGCGGAGTGATCACCAGCACCGCGTTGGCGTTCTCCAGCGGCATGAAACGGAACATGCCGGCGCTGGGGGTCTTGCTGTTCTCGCCGAACACCTTCTCCAGGTCGGCGGCGACCTGCTCGGCCTTGCCCGACTGGATCGGGAACACGCCCACCGACATGCCCGACAGCCAGTCCACGTCGAAGATCTGCACCGTGCGCAGGTAGTTTTCCAGCTCGGCGCGGGTGCCGCCGAGGGTGATGACGTTGCGCGAGCCGTCGATGCCGACGATCGCGTTCGGCCGCGCGTATGGCTCCAGCACCTTCTTCATCTCGCTGGCGGAAATGAACTTCAACGGCACCACCCGTACCTCGAAGCCGCGCGCGCTGGCCGGCGAGGCGGTGCTCGGCGCGACCGTGCCGGCCAGGGCCTGGTCGGCGGGCACGATGTTGTAGCGGCCGCCGCTGTAGACCATGCGCGCGTTGTTCCAGCCCAGCACCATCTCCAGCAGGTTCAGCGCCTGCGCCGGCGACACCGGCTTGGGCGTGGCCAGGGTCACCGTGCCCTGCACGCCCGGCGCGATCACGTAGTTCTGCCCGAGCATGTCGCCGAGGATCGCCTTGACCACCGCGTGCACCGACTCGCCTTCGAAGTTGAAGGTGGCGCTGCCGCTGCTGGCGTTGGCCAGCGACGGCGCCGGTGCGGCGGCGGCGCCGGAATTGATCATGGCGCCGCTGCCGCGGCGGATCACCGGAGCGACGCGCTCCGGCAGGTCGTTGGGATCGGCCGCGCCGGCCGGCCCGCCGGGCGTGCTGCTGGTGCTGCTGGTGCTGCCGGCGGCGCCGACGGCGGGATTGATCGCGGCGCCGCGGCGGACGTCCGGCGAGGGCGTGGTGGCGCAGCCGGCCACCAGGCCGATCGCGAGGAACAGGGAAAACAAGCGCGGCGTCATGCGATCACTCTAAGGGTTCTGGCCGGGGGGAGTGCCGTTCTGGCGTTGTTGCTGCAACTGCCGGCGGCGGGCTTCGATACGTTCGCGGATGGCTTGCAACTGTTGCGACGACGGCGCCGGCGCGGCGGCCGGTTCGCTCGGCGGCGGCGCATTGCCCGCTGCGTTCGACGGCGGCGGCGGCACGGCGGGATTGATCGCGGCATTGCTGACAGGCGCGTTGACGGCGGGCGCGGCCACCGGCGGCGGCAGCGGCGGCATGCCCGGCGGACGCGCGCCCTGGCCGAGCACGGTCGGCGGCTGCCCGCCCTTGCCGTCGAACACCTGCAGCTCCAGCGTCTGCGTGCCGCTGCCGCCGCTGACCACCGCGCGGCGCGGTTCCAGCGACAGCAACCGCCAACCCTTCACCGGATCGCTGCCTTGCTGCAGGCGCAGCGATTCGCCCTGCTCGGTGGTCAGCGTGGCCATCTTGAAGGTGTCGGTGAGCAGCACGCCGGTCAGGCGCACGCTGGGCGCGGCGGCCTGGCCGTTATCGGCGCTGAGGAAGAACGGATGCGGCCGACGGTCTTCGGCGAACACCGGGCGCGCGGCGATCTCGGCGTAGCGCGAATACTCGCCCAGGCGCTCGCCGGCCGCCGCCGGCAAGGCCGGCAGGCGCTGGGTCATGGCCGGATCGTCGGGCAGCGGCTCGATCCGCTGGCCAAGGCCAGCCACGCCCAGCACCCACACCAGCAGGCCCCACAGCGCCAGCGTCGCCAGCCACACGCTGCGCAGGCCGATCGCTTCAATGCGCATGCGCGCCCCCCTCTTGCTGCGGCTGCGGCGACGCGGCGGCGTCCGGCATGGGCGACGGCGCTGCCGCAGGCGCCGGCTCGCTCGGCCCGGGGCCGGCAGGCGTGCCGGCATCCATCACCGGTGCGCCCGGCGGCGGCGCAGGACTGCCCGGCGTTGGCGCCGCGGGCGACGGTGGCGTGCCCGCTGCCGCGGGCGGCGCCGGCATCGCGTTCGGGCGCAGATAGCCGGCCAATTCGAAGGCCACGTCCAGGCCGTTGCCGCTCTCGCCCGGCGACAGCTGGTAGCGCTGCGCCATTACGTTGAGGTTGTCGACGAACAGCGCCGGGGTGCCGCTTTCCAGCGCATGCAGCACCGTCGCCAGTTCCGGCGTGCCGCAGCGCAGCCGCACCTGCACCGCGACACGGGTGAAACGGTCGCGGCGGTTGTCGGCGGCCAGCGGCGACCGATTGCTGATCGCGCAGCTGCGGTTGCCGGGACTGGCGGTGGCCACCGCGCTTTCCAGGCGCTGCACCAGGCCGGCCGAGGCCAGCTCGGCCGAGGGCTCGCGCAGGAAGCCCGGGCGCTCGGCCAGCTCGCGTTGCGCCTGTTGCAGGCGCTGCGCCACCTGCGGCGCCTGCTGCAACTGCATGCGCACGCGCAGTTCGCGCTGGCGCAGTTCCTGGATCTGCGCCTCCACCTCGCGCATCGGCAGCGTCCACCACGGATGCACCAGCACCAGATAGCCCAGCCCCAGCACCGCCAGCAGCAGGCCCAGCGCCAGCCAGCGGTCGCGCTTATCGACCTGCACCGGCATCGGCGGCCTCCTTGCGCTTGGTCCCGGCCAGTTCGGCGGTCAGGGTGAAACGGTCGCGATGGCTGCCCGGATCGGCCTGCAGCACGCCGGTCAGCGACGGCGTGCGCCACAGCGGCGAGCCTTCCAGGCGCCCGACCAGCGAGGACGCTTCGCTGCTGAGTCCGATCAGCTGCAACTGATCGCCCTCCACCGAGAACTTCTCCAGGTAGGTGCCCTCGGGCAGGCGCTTGCTCAGTTCGTTCCAGATTTCCAGCGAGGTCGGGCGCTCGGCGCGCAACTGATCGAAGAACGCCGCGCCTTCGACCAGATCGACCAGTTGCTGGCGCTGCGCGGCCACGCCGCGCGCGCGCTGCGCGCCGTTGTCCACCTGCGCGCGCAGCTGCTCGAGCGCGTCGCGGCGGTTGTCCAGCAACTGCCAGCCGGCGGCGAACAGCGCCAGCAGCGCGGTCGCGGCGAGGATCGCATTCCAGCGCCGCATCGGATCGGCGCGGCGATAGCGCTGCTCCGGCGGCAGCAGGTTCACGCCCAGCGGCGCGCCGTCGGCGCCGGCCACGTCGACCCCGGCCAGGGTCGGACGCAGCGCACCGGCGCTGGCGTGCAGGTCCTCCAGCACGCGGCGCGGCGCCACCACCAGTTCGGCGTCGAGTTGCGCATCGTCGCGGCGCGCGCCAAGGCGCACGTCGTAGACCACCTGGTCGGCCTGGAACGGCGTCTGCCGGTCGATCTCGAACCTGACCACGTCGCGCAGGTGATCGGCGGCGGCGGCCGGCAGGCGCAGCGTGCGCTGCAGCGCCGAGTGCGCCGGCAACAGCCAGGCCCGCGGCAACGCCGCCAGGCGCGGTCCGAGCACGGCATCCAGGTCCGCCGGCGACAGCGGCCACGGCAATGCCAGCGGCGCGCCCAGTTCGGCACCGAGCTGGCGGGCGACCAGCAGCTGCTCGCCGTCGCGCCACAGCAGCAGCCGCGCCTGCGACCAGCCCAACTGCAGCTGCCAGCGCGGCGGCAGCCACGCCATCAGCGACCGCTGCCACCAGGCCAGCAGGCCGCCGGCACCGGGCGTCATGCGCACGCCGAACTTCTCCATTGTGTCGCGCCACGCAGTCATCGAACGGTCGATCCTTCTTCCCATCGCAGCACAGTGTAGGCGGAGCCCGGTAGCGCCGACGAGCCTGGGCGCACCACTGCGCGCAGCACGGCCTCGCGTCCGGCCGCCAATCGCGCGCGGCTTTCGATGCTGTAGGTGCCGCCGCCCCCGCCGATCGGCGCGGCCTGCGCCGGGTCGTTGCGCTCGCGTTGCGCCAGCACCTGCTGCGCGTCCAGGCCGAGTGCGGTCAGCACCGGCGCCGGCGCGAAATCCGGCGCCGGGCGCGAGATGCCGCTGTACAGGGTCAGGTTCGGCAGCAGCTTGGCGTACAGGTCGGCATCCATGCCCAGCACCAGCTGCAGCTCGGCCAGGCTCTCGAACGGCGTGTCCTTGGCCCCGTACGGGCGGCCTTCGGCGGCGTAGTCCGGGTCCTCGGCGCCGCCGTTGGGCTGGCTGAGGTTGTCCGGATCGCGCCAGTCCACGATCGCCGCGGCGATCCGGTCGGCGCGCTGCGGATCTCCGCCGACCGCGCGCACCAGCGCCGCCAGCAGCGGCGCGTCGGCCAGGTTCAGGTCGACCTTGCCGCTCTCGTCGGTGATGCGCAGGTCGACCGTGGCGTCTTCGTACTGCCAGCGGTAGCGGCGCCCGTCCGCGCGCCAGCCCGGCTGCGTCGGCGTGCCGGCGAGCCGGGTCAGCGCGTATTCGAGTCCGGCGCGGGCGCGCTCCTGCGCTGCCGCGCCGTCGCCCAGCACCTTGCCCTGCAGGCCTTCGGTGCGCGCGGTCAGCGCGAACGCGCCGATCAGCGCGGTCAGCAGCGCGATCAGCCACAGCACCAGCACCAGCGCCGCGCCGCGCGCCGGGTTCGGCGCCGCGCTCATTGCCGCGCCTCCGCACTGCCGGCCTGGCGCAACGCCACCACCAGCGGCGGCCAGACCATGCCGTCGTCGCTGCTCAGTTCGATCGACACCAGCAGCGGCAACTGGTCGGTCTTCTCCCAGCGCTCCTGCCAGGGGCCGATGCTGCCGCGCTCCGGATCGATCCCGCGGTAGCGGAAGCGCACCTGGCGCAGGCCCTCGGCCAGCGGCTCGGGCGCACGCGGCTTTTCTTCGGCGATCTGCTTGCCGGCCTGCACCTGCACCAGCGCGATCGCCAGGCGTTGCTGGCCGGCGTCGCCGCTGACGCTGAGGTCGTGCAGGTAGGGGCCGCCGCGGCCCAGGTAGTCGGGAAGATCGGCGACGAACTGCATGCGCTGCGGCTCGCCGACGAAGCGCACCGGCTGCAGGGTGCGGCTGTCGATGTCCAGCGCCATCGCCTGGGCGCCGCTCAGGCGCCGGCGCAGGAACCCCTCGACCGCGCGCATGCGCTCGCTGCGCCCGGCGATGCTCTCGCCGCGGCCGCTGATCGCGGTGGCCGAGCGCAGCGTGGCGAAGGCCAGGGTCAGGCCGCCGACCAGCAGCACCGTGGCCAGCAGCACTTCGATCAGGGTGAAGCCGCGCGCAGCGGCGCGGCCCGGCGCGCGGCTCATTGCGGCACCCCGTTGTTCTGCGCGCTGACCAGGCGCAGCGTCTTCCACTGCAACGCCTGCGCCGGCGCATCGCCCCAGCGCACCTGCAGGTTCAGTTGCAGCAACGTCGGCGCGCCGGGCGCCATGGTCGTGTCCGGCGGCCGCCGCGCATCGACGTACGGCGCCACGTCCAGGGTCCAGCGATAGCGGCCCTGCTCGAAACTGCCCTGCTCGCGGCCCGGCTGCAGCGGCTGCTCCACGCCCTGCGCGGCCAACAGCGATTGCGCGTACAGCGTGGCGCGGCTGAGCTGCTCGGCGCGCTTGACCTGGCGCGCGGCGCCGGACAGCGAGCCGAGCAGCAGGGTCAACGCCAGCGCCAGCAGCGCGAACGCCACGATCACCTCGATCAGCGTGTAGCCGCGCTGCGCCTTCATGGCATGCCCTGCTGCGGCGGACGCCCGACCCTGACCTCGCCGGTCAGCCAGGCCACGTCGATGCGCCAGCTGGCGCTGCGCGCCTGCAGTTCGATGCGCCCGCCGGTGGCGGCGCCGTCCTCGAAGAACTGGATCGCGCCTTCGTCCTGCCGCCGCTGCGCCTCGCGCGCGCCGCTGAAGCGCACCGTCAGCGACGGCGGGATCTCGCCGTGGCGGCCGTTGGGCGCCTGCCAGCGATGCGCCTGCGGATCGATCAGGAAGCGCTGCGGCTGGCCGGTGGCGATCGCCTGCGCCCGCGTGTAGCGCAGTTGCGAGGCGATCTCCTTGGCCGACGAACGCAGGCGCATGCCGTCGATGCCGCCGGTCAGGACCGACGCGGCCAGCACCGCGGCGATCGCGATCAGTCCCACCACCAGCAGCATCTCCAGCAGCGACACGCCGCGCATGCGCGCACGCGCCGCGACGGCGCGCGCTGGCGCACCGCGGCAGTGAGCGCGGGCATGGGCCTGGATCACGGCGCCGGGGTCACTCGTACTTGATGTCGGCGTCGTAGCTGCTGCCGCCGGGCTGGCCGTCCTTGCCCAGGCTGATCAGGTCGAACGGCTTGCCGTCGCCGGGCGCCTTGTACTCGATCGGGTGGCCCCACGGATCGTTCAGCTCGCTGGCCTTGGCGTACGGACCGAGCCAGCCGCTGACGCCGCCCGGCGCGGCGACCAGGTCGTCGAGCTTGGACGGCAGCTTGCCGGTGTCGAGCTGGTAGTTGTCGATCTTGCCGGCCATGGTCTGGATCTGCGACTTGGCCAGGTTGGCCTTGCCGCGATCGGCGCCGCCGAGCACGCGGCTGCCGACCAGGGTCAGCACCGCGCCGATCAGCACGATGACGATGATGATTTCCAGCAGGCTCATGCCCGACTGGCGTGCGGCGGAGGGGGAACGGGTCAGGGAGCGGATAGTTCGCATTGCATCGGATCCTTGCGGTGAAAAACCTTATGTAGCCGAACGCGGCGACGATGGCAGTCGTGGCGTGCGGGTCGTGCAGCTGCGCTTCATGCGCGGAAATCTCGGCGTGACACGCGCCATGGTGCGCGGCGGCGATGCCACTGTCATGTCAGTGGCCTTGGCTGCGCAGCGGGGCTGCGGACCGACGTGCTGGTCGCACCGGGCGTTCGGCGCCCCATGCGCCATGGCGTGGCGCGCGAATACTGCAGGCATTGCCGCTGCCGTCCATGGCGAGACAGCGCCGTGCCCGGTCAGGCCTGCCCGGCCCTCCATGGCCGGGCGTTCGGCCATGCGCGAACCGGTGGTTCGCAAGCGCATGGCCTCCTTCGATTCGATAACCCGCTGCGCCACAGTTTCACGCCGCCATCCATGGCGCAGCACCACGTGCGCCGTAACCGCCGGCCCGACCCTCCGTGGCCGGGCGTTCGGCGCCCCATGCGCCATGGCGCATGAGCGGGACGCCTCACCCAATCGCATTGGTCAGGTCGTACAAGGGGACGAGGACGGAGATGATCACCAGCCCGACCACCGAGGCCAGGACCAGGGTGATCAGCGGCACCAGCGCGGCGAGCAGGCGGTCGATCGCCTGCGCGGTTTCCTGCTCGAAGGTATCGGCGGTCTTCAGCAGCATCGTGTCCAGTGCGCCGGATTCCTCGCCGACCTGGATCATCTGCAGCGCCAGCCGCGGGAAGCGTTTGCCCTTGGACAGCGAGGCCGACAGGCCATGGCCGTTCTTGACGTCGTCGGCGGCGGCGCCGACGTCGGCGGTCAGCGCCAGGTTCGACAGCACGTTGCGCGAGATGCCCAGCGCCGCCAGCAGCGGCACGCCGTTGCGCAGCAGCGTGCCCAGGGTGCGGGTCAGCCGCGCGGTTTCCAGCCGCGCGATCAGCACGCCGATGAAGCGCTGCTTGAGCAGCCAGGCGTCGAACCCGGAGCGGAACGCCGGGTCGCGGCGCTTGCGGTCCACCGCCAGCAGCGCCAGCCCGGGCACCACCAGCAACACGATCCACCAGTCGCGCACGAAAAGACCCACGCTCAGCACCGCCTGGGTGAACCACGGCAACTGCACGTCCAGGCTCTCGTACATCTGCGCGAACTGCGGCACCACGTAGCCGAGCAGGAACAGCAACGCGCAACCGACCACGCTGACCAGGATCGCCGGATAGATCAACGCATTGATCACCCGGCCCTTCAGTTCGCGGCTGCGCTCCAGGTATTCGGCCAGGCGCTGCAGCGTGTCGTGCAGGCTGCCGCCGGCCTCGCCGGCGCGGACCATGTTGATGTACAGGCGCGAGAACAGGCCGTGCTGGCGCTCCAGCGCGACCGACAGCGGCGCGCCGCCGCGCACCGCGTCGCGGATGTCGCCGACGGTGCGTTTGGAGCGCTCGTCCTCGGGCAGTTCGAGCAGGATCGACAGCGCGCGGTCCAGGGGTTGGCCGGCGCCGAGCAGGGTCGCCAATTGCTGGGTGAACTGCACCAGCGCCGCGCCGTCGAACGGCTTGGGCCGGAACAGGCCGCGCAACGAGGTGCCGCCGCCCTGCGCGGCGAGCTTGGCCTCCATCGGCATATGCCCCTGCTCCTGCAGGCGCAGCGCCACCTCGGCGTCGCTGGCGGCTTCCATCTGGCCTTCCAGGATCTCACCGTGCGGGTCGAGCGCTTTGTAGCGGTACAGGGGCATCAGCGGCGGGACTCGGGACTCGGGACTCGGGACTCGGAAAGCGCGCTGCGCGCGTGCCGGCGCGGCCGCGGCAGAGCTACGGTGCAAATGCGCGCTGGCGCGCCTGCGCGCATCAGGTTTCCTCCGTCACGCGCAGCACTTCCTCGATCGTGGTCTGGCCGCTGAGCGCCTTGCCCAGGCCGTCCTCGTACATCGTGCGCATGCCGGCCTCGCGCGCCAGCTGCTCGATTTCGCCCATGCCGGCGTGGCGCATCACCGCGCGCCGCAGCGCGTCGTTCATCACCAGGAATTCCATGATCGTGGTGCGGCCCAGGTAGCCGGTCGGCGCGATCGCCGAAGGCCGCGGGCGGAACAGGAAAATCTCGCCCTCCGGCTGCAGCTGGCGCAGTTCGAACTTCTCGATCTCCTCCGGCGAGGCCGCATAGCGCTCGGCATGGGTCGGCTCCAGCCGCCGCACCAGGCGCTGCGCCAGGATGCCGTTGATGGTGGAGGTCAGCAGGTAGTCCTCCACGCCCATGTCGAGCAGGCGGGTGATGCCGCCGGCAGCGTTGTTGGTGTGCAGCGTGGACAGCACCAGGTGGCCGGTCAGCGCCGACTGGATCGCGATGCGCGCGGTTTCCAGATCGCGCATTTCGCCGATCATGATGATGTCCGGATCCTGGCGCACGATGCTGCGCAGCGCATGGGCGAAATCCAGCCCGATCTGCGGCTTGGCCTGGATCTGGTTGATGCCTTCGATCTGGTATTCGACCGGGTCCTCGACGGTGATGATCTTGACGTCGGAGGTGTTGAGCTGGCTCAGCGCGGTGTACAGCGTGGTGGTCTTGCCCGAACCGGTGGGGCCGGTGACCAGCAGGATGCCGTGCGGCTGCTCCAGCACCTTGCGGAACTGTGGCAGGAACGCGTCGGTGAAGCCGAGCCGGTGGAAGTCGAACACCACCGTCTCGCGGTCGAGCAGGCGCATCACCACGCTCTCGCCGTGCGCGGTGGGCATGGTGCTCACGCGCAGGTCCAGCTCCTTGCCCTGCACGCGCAGCATGATGCGCCCGTCCTGCGGCAGGCGGCGTTCGGCGATGTTGAGCTTGGCCATGATCTTGACCCGGCTGATCACCGCCGCGGTCAGGTTGGCCGGCGGGCTTTCGCCGTCGATCAGCACGCCGTCGACCCGGTAGCGCACCTTCAGCCGGTTCTCGAACGGTTCGATGTGGATGTCCGAGGCGCGCAGTTCCACCGCGCGCTGGATCACCAGGTTCACCAGCCGGATCACCGGCGCTTCGGAAGCCAGGTCGCGCAGGTGCTCGATGTCGTCGGTGGCGGTGCTGTCGCCGTCGGCGGTTTCCACGATCGCGCCCATCGCGCTGCGGCCCTGGCCGAACCAGCGCTCGATCAGGTCGTCGATCTCCGAGCGCAGGCCGACCCGCGGCAACACCACGAACCCGGTGGCCAGGCGCACCGCGTCGGCCGCGTAGGTCTCGTGCGGATCGGACATCCACAGTTCCAGCGCGCCGTCGCGCTCGCCCAGCGGGCACACGTGGAACTGCTTGAGGAAGCGCAGCGACAGCGGCTGCGCCTCGGGCAGGTTCTCCGGCGCGGTGGCCGGCAATTGCTTGGCGTCGAGCAGCGGCAGGCCCAGCACTTCGGCGCTGACCTCGGCATGGTCGCGTTCGGAGACCAGCCCCAGGCGCGCCAGCAGCGACAGCAGGCCGCCGCCGGATTCGCGCTGCAGCTGGCGCGCGCGCAGCAGGTCGCCCTCCTTGAGCCGGCCCTTGGCCAGCAACGCATCGACGATGCGCGCTTCGGGCGTATCGGCAGCGGCAGCAGTGTCCTTGACGAGCGCGTTCACACAATCCCTCCAGAGCGTGCGGCGACTTTAGCAGTTCGGCGCGACCTGCCGCCCACCCGCGCGGCGTCGGCCGATGCGACTGTCTACGAGGCCGCGGCAGCGCCGCGTGCGGTCATCGGCATGACATGGGCGACGCGCATCGTGGCCTGCTGCCGCGGTCGCGCGGTCGCGGCGGCGCCGGTCGTCGCGGTAGTGCGCAGTGTTGGCAAGACGAGCGCGCGGCGCCCGCAGTGCCGAAGCCGGATCGCGCATGCCTGCGCGCGCCGGCCGGCCAGCCGCCAGCGACATCCGCCGCTTGACCACGCGTTTTCGCCGTCCTGACGCAGGAAACCCGGCCGGAGCCGGGTTTCCTGGTTCCTCCGGCGCCGTTTCCGGCGCCGTGCGTCGCATCCTTACTGGCGGGCGACCAGGCTGACGCCGCTGTAGCCCGACGTGCCGACCAGCTTGATGTAGTAGGTGCCGGCCTTCGGCGCAGTGAAGCGCACCGTCTCGTTGTTGCCGGGACGGGCCGACTTGGCGTCGTAGCTGCTGCTGGTGGGCTCCTTGTCGAAGCTCACGTACAGCGACACGTTGCCGCTGCCGCCGTAGGTGAGGAAGCTCAGCACCGCGCCGGCCTCGGCGTCGAAGCTGTACAGCACCTCGTTGCCCGCCGCGCCGGTCAAGCCGGACACCGCGACCTTGTTGGTCAACGCCGTCGCCGGCGGTGCGCACTCCTCGGTTTCCGGATCGCACGGCACTTCCAGCGCCTTGTCCAGCGCGGCCTTGGCGTCGACGATGCCGGTGCCGATCGGGGTGCTGGTCGGGATCGACACCGGGAACGGGCGCGCGGTCTGCTTCAGCAGGGTCTCCAGCGCGGCCGGGGTCAGCGGCGCGTTGCCGGCGGCGATCACCGCGCTCTGCACCAGGGCGGCCACCGCCGCCACGTGCGGCGAGGCCATCGAGGTGCCGCCCATGCCCATATAGGTGTAGGCGCCGGAGGTCGGCGTGGTCGCGCCGTTGTAGCCGTTCTGCCAGACGAAGCCGCCCGGGTTGCCGTCGACGCTGCCGCCGCCGCCCGGACCGGACAGATCCACCGCCGTGCCATAGTTGGAGTAGTAGGCGATGCCGCCGGTGATGCGCGTGGCGCCGACCGCGATCACGTTGGCGCAGCTGGCCGGGCGGAAGTTGGAGGCATTGCCGGCGCTGTTGCCGGCCGCCACCACCACCGTGGTGCCGCGCGCCACCGCACCGTTGATCGCATCCTGGTACAGCGCGTCGCAGGTGCCGCTGCCGCCCAGGCTCATGTTGATGATCTCGGCCGGATTGGCGTTGGCCGGGATGCCGGTGACGGTGCCGCCGGACGCCCAGGTGATCGCGTCGGCGATGTCGGACAGATAGCCGCCGCACTTGCCGAGCACGCGCACCGGCAGCACCGTGGCTTCCGGCGCGACGCCGGCCATGCCGACGCCGTTGTTGGTGGCCTCGGCGACCGTGCCGGCGACATGGCTGCCGTGCCAGGAGCTGTCCTCGGCCAGCGAACCGGCGTAGCACTCGTTGTCGTTCTCGACCCAGTCGCCGTAGTCCAGCGCGCCGGGCACCCGCGCGTCGGTCGGACGCCGCGAGGTCTCCGCATCGGAGATGAAGTCGTAGCCCTGCAGCAGGTTCACCGCCACGTCCGGATGGTTCGGCAGGATGCCGGTATCCAGCACCGCGACGACCACGCCGTCGCCCTTGGACACGTCCCACGCGGCCGGCGAATTGATGCCGCCGGTGGGATTGCTCAGGTGCCACTGGTACTGTGCGTACAGCGGATCGTTGGGCACCAGCTGCGGCTGTTCCAGCTTCGCCCTGGGCAGTTCGACGGCCTGCAGCTTGACGTCGACCTGCGCGTACTTGACCGCCGGATCGGCGGCGATTTCCGCGACCACCTTGTCCACGTCGGCCTTGCTCAGCTTGCCCGACAGGCGGATCAGGTCCGCGCCCACGCCCAGGGTGCGCACGTATTCGGCGCGCACGCTGGCGGCCGCGGCGCGGGAGATGCCGTTGCCGCCGCCGAGGCTGGCGCGGGTCACCGCCGATTGCACCGCCGACAGCTTGGCGCTGCGGTCGCTGGCCGCGGCGCTGCCGGCGTTGTAGCGCACCACGATGCGGCTGGAAGTCTGCGCGTCGGCCGGAGCGGACTTGCTCGGCTCCTTGACCGGCAGCTGCGACGCGGCGCCAACCGCGAACGCGCTGGAGGCCCCCATCGACATCATCAGCATGGCGGCGGCGATGGCATTGATACGAAGATTTTGCTTGTCGATCACGTTGACGTCCTCTTCAAAGTTTCATGGATCAGGCGACAGTTGCGGCCGTAAAAAACTCCTTTTTCCCGAATCCGTTGGCCGGCCCAGCCAAGGTCCTTTGGTCTGCCCCCTCAGGCCATGTCTTGGCGGACGGCGGCAGCTGCCGCCGTCCGCGATGGCTCACCAGCCGAAGCCGGCGCCGATGCCGACCGAGCTGTCGTCGCCGCTGAACGCGCCGCCGATGGTCACCGTGGCGCGATCGCTGAAGGCGCGCTGGTAGCCCACCGACAGCGCCGATTCGCCGTTCTGGAAACCGACGCCGGCACCGACCCGGTTCTGGGTGCGGATGCCCGCAGCGCTGGTGGCCATGTTGAGCATCGCCGCGCTCATCGCGCCCTGCCGGTCGATGCGGCGATCCTGATCGCGCAACCGCGCATCGACGTCGCCGCGCAGCACGTCGAAGCTGTCGGCCATCGTGTTGAAGCGCGTGTCGGTGTACGACTTGGCCGTGGCCACGCCGCTGTCCAGCTGGCTCTTGTTGACCGCATCGGTGGCCTGGGTGCCGGCGGCGACGTTGGCGACCTGGCGCTCGTTGCCGGCGCTGCCCACCGACACCGTGTTGGCGCGGTCGGCGACCGAGCCCTGGCCCAGCGCCACCGCCCCCTGCGCCGTGGCGCTGGCGCCCTGGCCCAGCGCGGTGCCCGAGGCCGCGGTGACGCTGGCGCCCTCGCCCATCGCCACCGCATTGGTCGCCACCGCGGCGATGTGGCTGTTGGCGCCCACCGCGGTGCTGCCGTCGGCGTTGACCTTGGCGTTGCTGCCGATCGCGGTGTCGTTGGGACCGTGCGCATAGGCGCTGCCGCCGATCGCGGTGCCGGTGACGTCGTTGGCGCGCGCCGCCGTGCCGACCGCGGTGGCGCCGTTGCCGGCATCTGCCACGACCGCCTCGCCGACCTGCGCGGTGGACGCGGCGCCGGATACCGCCGCCGGCTCGGACACCGCCTGCGCGGTGGCCTGCGCCGACTCTGGTTCGGCGACCGCCGCCACGCTGGCGACCCGCGCATTGCGCGACACGCTGGCGGTGCCGGCGCCGCGCGCATCCAGCTCGCTGACCTTGCCGTCCAGCGCCGCCAGCGCGTCGCCGACGTTGCTGTAGCTGGCGCCCTGGATCACGTAGGTCGGCGCCACGAACAGGCCCTGCGCGCCGAGGCCGGCACCGCCGCCCAGGAACGTGGCCATGTTGCTCAGCGACTGGTACAGCTGGCTGCCGTTGATCGCCTCGGTGCTGCCCGCGGCGACGCTGCCCGCGGTCAGGTTGACGATGCGCCGGGTGGCCGGGCCGCCGCGGCCGTTGCCGCTGCCCAGCGACACCGTGTCGGCCTCGTAGACGCGCGAGCCGGCGCCGAGCGCGACCGCATTGTCGGCCGACACGCCGGCGTTGGCGCCGATCGCCACGCCGTTGCTGCCGCTGTTGCGGACGAAGCTGTTGTAGCCCAGCGCCACCCCGTTCTCGCCGATCGCATTGGTCTGCAGGCCGACCGCGGTGCTGCGCGCACCGCTCGCCGAACTGCCGGCGCCCGCTGCGGTGGTGCCGGCGCCGCTGGCGACGCTGCCCACGCCCAACGCACTGCTGCGCAGGCCGCTGGCGACGGCCCCGGCCCCGGCCGCGGTGCTGTTCACGCCGCTGGCGCTGGCCACGCCGCTGCCCGAGCTCTGGAAGCTGGCGCTGGTCTCGCCGGCGGCCGCGGCCACCGCATCGAGCTGGGTCTTGTTCACCGCATCGGTGGCGTTGATCGCTGCGCCGACGTTGGTGATGCGGCGCGTGGCCGGACCACTGACGCCGTTGCCGCCACCCACCGACACCACGTTGGCCTCGCTGGCGCGCGTACCGGCACCCAGCGCGACGCTGTTGGCGCCGTTGGCCCAGGCGCTGGTACCCAGCGCGGTGGCGTTGATGCCGCTGTAGGCGTAGGCGTCCTGGCCGATCGCAGTGCCGCCCTGCACGGTGGCCCAGGCGAACTGGCCCACCGCGGTGGTCTGCGCCGCCGTGGCCCAGGCCGAGGCGCCGAGCGCGGTGGCGTCCTCGCCGGTGGCGCGCGCGCTGTGGCCCAGCGCCGAGGCGTAGGCACCGGACGCGGTGCTGCCCCAGCCCAGCGCCGAGGCGTTGCTGCCCGACGCTTCGGCGCCATAGCCGAACGCGCTGGTGCGGGTGCCGCTGGCGCTGCTGAACGCGCCGACCGCGGTGCTGTAGTCGGTCGCCGCCTCGCTCTTGTAGCCGGTGGCGGTGGACTGCAGGCCGGCGGCCGTGGCCCCGGCGCCGCTGGCGCTGCTGAACGCGGCGGTGGCCTGCGCGCCCGCGCCCAGTGCGGTGGCGCCGACTTCGCTGGCGGTGGTGGTGCCGTCGAGCAGCACGTTGCCGGCGTCGTCGGTGTAGTACAGCGAACCGCCGATGGCGGTGCTGGACTCGCCGGTGGCGGTGGCGTTGTAGCCGGAGGCGGTGGCGTACTGCGCACCGGCCAGCGCGCCGCTGCCGAACGCCGAGGCGCCGGTGCCGTAGGCGTTGGCCGCCTCGCCGGCGGCGGTGGCGTAGGTGCCCTCGACATAGCTGCCGACGTCGTCGGCCGGGTCGCCGCCGCCGCTGGCCTTGAACTGCTTGCCGGTCGCATCGGCGGACTGCTTGACCTCGTCCAGCTGCGCGACGTTGACCGCGTCGGTGTCCTCGGTGCCCGCGGCCACGTTGGTGATCTGCCGCTCGCTGCCGGCGCTGCCGACCGATACGGTGTTGTCGCGCTCGGCCTCGGACAGTGCGCCCAGGGCCACGCTGTTGCTGCCGGAGGCGTAGGCGCCGTAGCCGAAGGCGCTGGAATCCTCCGCGCTGGCGTAGCTCAGGCTGCCGATGGCGGTGCTGAAGTCGGCGGTGGCGCCGGCGCCGGCGCCGAACGCGGCGGAATTGGCGCCCGAGGCTTCGGCCGGAATCAGCCCGAAGAACGAGGTGCCGCCGACGGCGACGCTTTCCTCGCCGGACGCCACGCTGGACTCGCCCAGCGCCACGCTGCCGGTGCCCGAAGCGGCCGCGCCGACACCGACCGCGGTGCCGTAGTCGCCGCTGGCGAGCGCGCCGTAGCCCAGCGCCGAGGACAGGTAGCCGGTGGCCTCGCTGTAGCCGCCGAGCGCTGTGGCGCCGATGTTGGAAGCGCTGCTGCGGAAACCGGTCGCGGTGGCCTGGTTGTCCGAGGCCACGGCTTCGCTGCCGCTGGCGGTGGAGTAGGTACCGCTGGCCTGCGCACCGGCACCGCTCGCGGTGGCGCCGATCTCGCTGGCCAACGCGCCGTTGCCGATGGCGATGCTGTCCTGGCCCAACGCCTGGCTGTCGCTGCCGAGCGCGACTGCATCGCTGCCGCTGGACACCGCATTGAAGCCGATCGCGGTGGCGCCGGCGGCCAGCGCATTGGCGCCGCCGCCCAAGGCGGTGCTGCCGTCGCCGATCGCATTGGCCGCCTCGCCGGCGGCCAGCGCGTTGTCGCCTTCCACCAGCGCACCGGCATCGCTGTCGTCGCTGCCGCTGGCCTGGAAGTACTTGCTGGTGGTTTCCGCCGCCTGCTTGACCGCGTCCAGCTGCGCGACGTTGACCGCATCGGTGGCCTCGGTGCCGGCGGCGACGTTGGTGATCTGGCGCTCGTTGCCGGCGCTGCCCACCGACACGCTGTAGGCGCGATCGGCCACGGCCCCTGCGCCCAGCGCCACGGCGTTGGACGCGGTCGCCTCGCTGCCGGCGCCGATCGCCACCGCGCTTTCCGCGTCGGCCAGGGTGTTGGTGCCCAGGGCGATCGTGTTGACCTGGTTGCCCAGCGCCTGGAAGCCCATCGCCACGCTGTAGTTGCCGTAGCCGAACGCGCCGCGACCCACCGCGGTGGCGCTGAGGCCCGGTGCCCAGCTGTTGAAGCCGATCGAGGTGGCGCCGTTGCCGCTGGCCCACGCGCCGGTGCCGAATGCCGAGGCATTGGTGCCGGTCGCCCAGGCCGAGGCGCCGAACGCCGAGGCGCCGTCCGCCGTGGCCCAGGCATAGGCGCCGCTGGCGGTGGCGTCGTCGCCGCTGGCCCAGGCGTTGTCGCCCTGCGCCAGGCTGTAGTCGCCGGTCGCGCGCGCCTTGAAACCGCCGGCGGTGCTGTGGTCGCCGGTGGCCTGCGCGCCGTAGCCGGTGGCGGTGGCCTGCGCCCCGGTGGCCTGCGCGCCGGCGCCGAGCGCGGTGGCGTTCTCGCCGGCGTTGGCGCCGATCATCTGCGCATTGCCGTCGGCATCGGTGATCGGCTGGTTGTACTGGTCGAACGCCTGGCCCTGGCCGCCGATGGCGGTGCTGCCGGCGCCGCCGGCGGCGCTGCCGTTGCCCAGCGCGAGCGCATCGTCGCCGATCGCCGCGGCGCCGCTGCCATAGGCGGCCGCACCGCTGCCGTAGGCATTGGCCGCATCGCCCGCCGCGACCGCGCCTTCGCCGTCGGCATAAGCGCCGACCGTGCCGGTGCCGTCGGTGGTGAAGAACTTGGCGGTGGTCTCGGCGGTGGTGCGCACCGCATCCAGCTGCGCCACGTTGACCGCGTCGGTGGCCTGGCTGCCGGCGGCGACGTTGACGATCTGCCGCTCGCTGCCGGCATCGCCGACCGAGACGGTGTTGGCGCGGCGCGCGACCGAGTTGGAACCCAGCGCCACGCTGTCGGCGGCGAGCGCGGTGCTGTAGTAGCCGAGCGCGGTGCTGTTGGCGCCGCTGGCCCAGGACTCGGCGCCGAGCGCGCTGGCGAAGGCGCCCGGCGCATAGGCGAAGTAGCCCAGCGCCGTGCTCTCCAGGCCGGAGGCCTCGCTGAGGCTGCCGTTGGCGACGCTGAAGTCGCCCGAGGCGATCGCGCCGGCGCCGAACGCCGCCGCGCTCTGCCCGCTGGCCTGGGTCTGCACGAACAGGCCCAGGCCCGGGATCAGGTCGGCCGGGCCGCCCACGGCGACGCTGCTGGTGCCGGTCGCCGCGCTCTGCGTGCCGACCGCGGTGGCGTAGTCGCCGGTGGCATTGGCCACCGCGCCGAACGCCGACGCCTGCGCGCCGCCGGCATAGGCGCCCACGCCCACCGCCGAGGCGGCGAAGCCGCCGGCATCGGCGCTGGCGCCCAGCGCGGTGCCGCCGACGCCGGCGCTGGTCGCGCCGGTGTCCACGGCCACGCCGCCGTTGGTGATCAGCGGATCGCCGTTCTCGTCCACCGCCACCCCGCCCACGGCCACGGCCGCCGGGCCGGTGGCCTGCGCATTGGTGCCGAACGCGGCGCTGTTCTGCCCTGCCGCCACGGCACCGCTGCCCACCGCGGTGGCGCCGCTGCTCACCGCAGCAGCACCGCCGCCGAGCGCGGTGCTGCCGTTGCCGATGGCATTGGCCGCCTCGCCCGCGGCCAGCGCATCGTCGCCTTCGACATAGGCGCCGGCGTCGCTGTTGCCGCCGCTGGCCTGCAGGTACTTGCCCGCCTCCTGCAGCTGCGCGACGTTGACCGCATCGGTGGCTTCCGTGCCGGCGGCGACGCTGGTGATCTGCCGGGTCAGGCCGTTGCCGACGTCGCCGACCGACACGCTGTTGTCGCGGTCCGCGTAGGAATACGCGCCGAGCGCGACCGCACTGGACGCGGAGCGGTTCTGCGCGTCCTCGAGCCAGCTGCTGACCCGCGCGCCGTAGCCGATCGCGGTCGCGTCGGTGCCGTTGGCCGCGCTGTTGGCGCCGATCGCGGTGCTGCTGTCGTGGAACATCGAGGACACCGAACCGGTGCCGAGAGCGACGCTGTTGGCGGTCCACGCGGTGGACTCGTGACCGATCGCCACCCCGCCCTCGCCCGCGGACAGCGCATAGCCGCCCAGCGAAACGGTATGCGGCGCGAACGAACCGGCGCTGTGGCCGATCGCCACCGAGTCGACGGCATCATTATCCAGGCTCGGGAACACGTTGGCGTTGTAGCCCAGCGCGATGGCGTAGTTGCCCTGGCTCTGCGCGCCCGCGCCCAGGGCGACGCCGCCGACCCCGGTCGCGGCGGCGATGCCGACGCTGTTGCCGGCGCTTTCGGCGGCCGTGCTGACGCCGCCGATGGCGACGCTGTCGGTACCGCTGGCCAGCGCATTCATGCCCATCGCCACGGTGCTGGTCGCGGTCGCGCGCGCGCCGATGCCGGTCGCGGTGGCGTAGTCGCCCGCGGCGCGCGAACCGTAGCCCACCGCCGTGCCCAGCGCACCGGATACTTCGGACAGGCCGCCGACCGCGGTGGCGCCGTCCTGGAAGGTCTGCGCGTGGTAGCCCAGCGCGGTGCTCTGCACGCCGCTGGCGGAGCTGCCGGTGCCGACCGCGGTGCTCAGCGCGTCCAGCGCCTGCGCGCCGCCGCCGACCGCCGTGGCCGCAGTGCCCAGCGCCTGGGTGGTCTGCTCGCGGCTGCCGACGATGAAGCCGTCCTCGTCGTATTCGTAGACCGTGGCGACGCCGCCGATCGCGGTCGCCGACTCGCCGTCGGCGGTGGCGTTGGCGCCGAGCGCGCTGGCGTTCTGGCCGTTGGCCACCGCGCCGCTGCCGACCGCCGAGGCGGCGATGCCGCCTGCGAAACTGCTGGAACCGAGCG
The DNA here is from genome assembly GCF_025666195.1 of Xanthomonas sp. CFBP 8443. Lineage (NCBI taxonomy): Bacteria > Pseudomonadati > Pseudomonadota > Gammaproteobacteria > Lysobacterales > Lysobacteraceae > Xanthomonas > Xanthomonas sp. CFBP 8443. The sequence continues at coordinate 997,861 of NZ_CP102592.1, read as the reverse complement.
CGGTGGCGTAGTCGCCGTCGGCCGATGCGTTGGAACCGGAGGCGGTGGCCTCCTCGCCCTGCGCCAGCGCGCTGCCCTCGCCGTTGGCCGAGAACAGGCGCGCGGTGGTGTCGGCGACGTCGGCGACCGCAGCGAGCTGGTCCAGGTTCACCGCATCGGTGCCCTCGGTACCGGCGGCGACATTGGCGATCTGGCGTTCGTTGCCGGCGCTGCCGACCGAGACCGTGTCGGCGCGATCGGCGGTGGAACCCTGGCCGAGCGCGACGCTGCCGGCGGCCCCTGCCTTGGCGCCGTAGCCCAGCGCGGTGGAGTCCTCGGCCTGCGCCCAGGAGGCGCCACCGAGCGCGGTGCTGGAGTCGCCGTCGGCCGAACTCAGCCAGCCGATCGAGGTGGAGAACGCGCCGTTGGCCCAGGCGCCGGCGCCGAACGCCGAGCCGCCTTCGCCCTGCGCCTCGGTGGTGAAAAAGCCGAGCACGCTGCCGCCGACCGCGGTGCTTGATTCGCCGCTGGCCAGGCTCGACTCGCCCACCGCCACGGCGCTGCCGCCGCTGGCATTGGCGCCGTAGCCGAAGGCGGAGGCGAAATCGCCGCCGGCCTGGCTGAAGCCGCCGTTCGCGGTGCTCGCCAGACCGGCAGCTTCGGCGGAGAAACCGGTGGCTGTGCTCTGCACGCCGTCGGCGCGCGCGGCGGTGCCCAGCGCGGTGGAGAACGCGCCATTGCCCTGCGCGCCGGCGCCGAACGCGCTGGCGCCCTGTGCGGTGGCGCTGGTGGTGCCTTCCAGCACCACCTCGCCGTCTTCGTCGACGATCGACAGCGCACCGCCGACCGCGGTCGCCGAAGCGCCCACGGCGGTGGCGTTGCTGCCGACCGCGGTGGCGTTGCCGCCCTGGGTGGTAGCGCCGCTGCCGAGCGCGCTGCTGCCGTTGCCGATCGCGTTGGCGCCTTCGCCGGCGGCCAGCGCGTTGTCGCCTTCGACATAGGCGCCGGCGTCGCTGTCGGCGCTTCCGCTGGACTGGAAATACTTGGCGGTGGTGTCGGCGGTCTGCTTGACCGCGTCCAGCTGCGCCACGTTGACCGCATCGGTAGCCTCGGTGCCGGCGGCGACGTTGGTGATCTGGCGCTCGTTGCCGGCGCTGCCGACCGAGACGCTGTTGTCGCGATCGGCGAGCGCGTCGGCGCCCAGCGCCACGCTGTTCTCGCCCTGCGCCACGGCGGCGTTGCCCAGCGCGGTGCTGTTGCGGCCGGTCGCGGTGGCGAAACCGCCGATGGCGGTGGCGTAGTCGGCGTCGGCGCTGGCGGCCAGGCCGACCGCCGCGGTGGCGACGCCGTTGGCGATGCTCTCGGCGCCGAGCGCGGTCGCGCCGGTACCGCTGGCGGTGCTGTAGTAGCCGAGCGCGGTGGATTCCAGGCCGGTCGCTTCGCTGAGCGTGCCGCTGGCCACGCTGCCGTCGCCGCTGGCGTTGCTGGCCGCGCCGGTCGCGGTGCTCTGTTCGCCGCTGGCGTTGCTCTCGGCGCCGACCGCGGTGGCGTAGTCGCCGCTGGCGCTGGCGCCGTCGCCGATCTGCAGCGCCTGCGCTTGCGCGGCCGAGGGCAGGACCGCGGTGCCGGCGCCCAGCGCCATGGCGATCGCGGCCGACAGGGCCAGGCCCTGCGCGCGTCCTGCCCTGCCTTCGCGGACCAGCTGTCCGCGGGAATCGCCGCTGGCCAGTTCCGAGGCCACGGTCCACATCCCCAACGCCTTGTTCCAGACCTTGCGATAAATCCGATTCATCGACTGCTGCTCCTCAAATAGGCTGGTTTTTGGTCAAAAAGCCACCCTCGCCCGGCATTCCAGCCGGCCGACCCCCTGTCGGTATTTGGCGCCGCATGTCTCCCTGGTACCCCAGGGCGCGAAAGGCTTGCGCCTGTCGCAACTCGTTTTCGTTGATGAACTGAGATGAAATGCGGAACTGTCTGGAGTGTTAACCCCGTATCTTGAGTACGTCAAGTTTTTGACTTGAAACCACATAACACGGGATGGAAGTCCCACATTTGCGACTTAATTGTTAATTTTTAGATAAAATTCAATCAAAACAAGACATTCCGCCAAATTCTCGGCACAACACTTGCCGAACGTTGACACGCAGCAGTCATGCGAGCCGCTGCTGCGCCAAGGGTTTGACGTGGATCGACGTGCCGGCGAGCCCGCGGCCAGACGAGGGTGCTGCCGATGCCGAAAGCCGCTTGCGTGCGGCCGTGCACAAGCGCAACTGCGCAGAACGCGGTCGTTGGACGGCGGCGGCGGGCGCTGGCGCCCCTCTCCCACCGGGAGAGGGGTTGGGGTGAGGGTCCGGCGCGAAGCGGCTCGCTGAGTTGGGTGCGCGAGGCTTCGCCCGTACCCTCATCCGCCCCTGCGGGGCACCTTCTCCCGAGGGGAGAAGGGAACAGCCGCGCCCTGCCTTTCCCGAGGGGAGAAGGGAGCAGCCGTCAGCCCCTCTCCCACCGGGAGAGGGGTTGGGGTGAGGGTCCGGCGCGAAGCGGCTCGCTGAGTCGGGTGCGCGAGGCTTCGCCCGGACCCTCATCCGCCCCTGCGGGGCACCTTCTCCCGAGGGGAGAAGGGAACAGCCGCGCCTGCCTTTCCCGATGGGAGAAGGGAAAGGCCGTCAGCCCCTCTCCCACCGGGAGAGGGGTTGGGGTGAGGGTCCGGCGCGAAGCGGCTCGCTGAGTCGGGTGCGCGAGGCTTCGCCCGGACCCTCATCCGCCCCTGCGGGGCACCTTCTCCCGAGGGGAGAAGGGAACAGCCGCGCCTGCCTTTCCCGATGGGAGAAGGGAAAGGCCGTCAGCCCCTCTCCCTCCGGGAGAGGGGTTGGGGTGAGGGTCCGGCGCGAAGCGGCTCGCTGAGTCGGGTGCGCGAGGCTTCGCCCGTACCCTCATCCGCCCCTGCGGGGCACCTTCTCCCGAGGGGAGAAGGGAACAGCCGCGCCTGCCTTTCCCGATGGGAGAAGGGAGCAGCCGTCAGCCCCTCTCCCTCCGGGAGAGGGGTTGGGGTGAGGGTCCGGCGCGAAGCGACTCGCTGAGTTGGGTGCGCGAGGCTTCGCCCATACCTCATCCGCCCCTGCGGGGCACCTTCTCCCGAGGGGAGAAGGGAACAGCCGCGCCTGCCTTTCCCGATGGGAGAAGGGAGCAGCCGTTAGCCCCTCTCCCACCGGGAGAGGGGTTGGGGTGAGGGTCCGGCGCGAAGCGACTCGCTGAGTCGGGTGCACGAGGCTTCGCCCGTACCCTCATCCGCCCCTGCGGGGCACCTTCTCCCGAGGGGAGAAGGGAACAGCCGCGCCTGCTTTCCCGGTGGGAGAAGGGAACAGCCGTTAGCCCCTCTCCCACCGGGAGAGGGGTTGGGGTGAGGGTCCGGGCGCGAAGCGGCTCGTGGAGGTGAGTGCACCGACGCCGATGCCGCTACGTTTTCCGGGTCGGTTCGTCGCGACTGAAGTCGCTCCCACAAGGGAAAATCGCTCCCACAGGGCTGGAATCAGCCGCCGGCCGACACGGTGCAGCGCACGCGCCGCAACGGATCATGCGCCGGGGCGGCGCAAGGCGTGCCCGCTTGCAGCATGCCGCCGCGCCCGCCAACGGCGGACGCGGCAGGCGCGTGCTCAGCCCACCCACACCCGCGCGTTGCGGAACATGCGCAGCCACGGCGAATCGTCGGGCCAGCCCTCGGGGTGCCAGCTGAGGTTGAGCGTGCGCTGGGTGCGCTCCGGATGCGGCATCAGGATCGTCACCCGGCCGTCGTCGCTGGTCAGGCCAGTGATGCCGTCGGGCGAGCCGTTCGGGTTCAGCGGATAGCGCTGCGCGACCTCGCCGTTGCCATCGACGAAGCGCAGCGCCACGCGCGCGGCGGCCTGGTCGACGGCAGTGTCGAACTCGGCGCGGCCTTCGCCGTGCGCCACCGCCACCGGGATCCGCGAGCCGGCCATGCCGCGCAGGAAGATCGACGGCGACTCCACCACTTCCAGCAGGCTGGTGCGCGCCTCGAACTGCTCGCTGCGGTTGCGCAGGAAGCGCGGCCAATGCTCGGCACCGGGGATGATGTCCTTGAGCTGGCTCAGCATCTGGCAGCCGTTGCACACGCCCAGCGCGAAGGTGTCCGGGCGCGCGAAGAACGCCGCGAACGCGTCGCGCAAGGCGGGCCGCTCCAGGATCGAGGTGGCCCAGCCGCGGCCGGCGCCGAGCACGTCGCCGTAGCTGAAGCCGCCGCAGGCGGCCAGGCCGACGAAATCGGCCAGGTCCACGCGGCCGGCGATCAGGTCGCTCATGTGCACGTCGAAGGCGCGGAAGCCGGCGCGCTCGAACGCATTGGCCATCTCGATCTGGCCGTTGACGCCCTGCTCGCGCAGGATCGCCACCTTCGGCCGCTGGCCGCTGGCGACGAACGGCGCGCCCACATCCTCGGCCGGGTCGAACGCCAGCTTCGGCTTCAGGCCAGGCGCGGCGAAATCGCGCGCCACGGCGCGTTCCTCATCGGCGCTGTCGGGGTTGTCGCGCAGCTTTTGCAGGGCATGGCTCACCGACCACCACGCATCGAACAGCTCCTCCCAGCGCCATTCGACCAGGGTCTTGCCGGCTAGCCCCACGCGTACCACCGCGGCGGTGCTGGGACGGGCGATGCGCTGCGCGCATTCGGTCAGCGCATGGCGCTCGACCAGGTCGGCGAACGCGGCGCGGTCTTCCTTGGCGATCTGCACCACCGCGCCCAGTTCCTCGTTGAACAGGCTGCGGAACGGATCGTCGCCCCAGGCGTCGAGGTTGATCTCCAGGCCCTGGCGCGAGGCGAAGGCCATTTCGCACAGGGTTGCGAAGGCACCGCCGTCGCTGCGGTCGTGGTAGGCCAGCAGCAGCCCAGCCGCGCGCGCATCGCGGATCAGTTCGAAGAACGCGCGCAACCGCTGCGCATCGTCCAGGTCAGGCACCGGCCCGCCGAACGCCGGCAAGCCGCCTTCGGCATGCACCTGCGCCAGCACCGACCCGCCCAGGCGCTGCTTGCCGCCGCCCAGCCCGATCAGCCACAACTCGCTGTCGGCCTCGCGCGCCAGCAACGGCGTCAGCTGGGTGCGCGCATCGGCCACCGGGGCGAACGCGGAGACGATGAGGGAGACGGGGGAAACGCTTTTGTGTGTGGTGGAGCCGGGACCGGGGACCCGGGACCAGGGACCCGGAACAGCGGCAGGATCGGCGACGGCGGGATCGCGGGCATCCTGCTCTTGCTCCTCCCCGGTCCCCGGTCCCCGGTCCCCGGTCCCGACCACTCGGTCCCGAGTCCCGGCCACATTCCACTGCGCCTGCATCGACAACGAATCCTTGCCGACCGGAATGCTCAGCTCCAGCTGCGGGCACAGTTCCATGCCCACGGCCTTGACCGCGGCGTACAGCCGCGCGTCCTCGCCGGCGTGGTTGGCCGCGGCCATCCAGTTCGCCGACAGCTTGACCTGGGCCAGCGCCTCGACCGGCGCCGCGCACAGGTTGGTGATCGCTTCGCCGACCGCCATGCGCGCCGCGGCGGCGGCATCGAGCAGCGCCAGCGGGGTGCGCTCGCCGATCGCCATCGCTTCGCCGGCGTACGTATCGAACCCGGCCAGGGTGATCGCGCAATCGGCCAGCGGCAGCTGCCACGGGCCGATCATCTGCTCGCGCGCGGTCAGCCCGCCGACGCTGCGGTCGCCGATGGTGACCAGGAAGCTCTTGGCCGCCACCGCCGGATGCGCCAGCACGCGCAACCCGGCTTGGCGCAGGTCCAGCGTGTCGGTGTCTAGCTCCGGCCAGCGCGGCGCCGGCGGCTGCCGCGCATCGCGGTGCATCTTCGGGGCTTTGCCGAACAGCACGTCCATGGGTAAATCGATGGGGTGCTGGCGGGACTCGGGACTCGGGACTCGGGACTCGGCAGAAGCGGGTTCAGCGGGAACTGCAAGATCGACGGTCGACGCATGCAGCGTGCTTGCCGCCTGCATTTGCTCCATCCGAGTCCCGAGTCCCGAGTCCCGAGTCCCGAGCACCCCATATCCCACCACCAGCCGTTCTTCGGCAGTGGCCACGCCGACCGCGGCGAACGGGCAGCGCTCGCGTTCGCAGATCGCGGCGAATTCGGCCAGGCGCGCCTGCGGCACGCCGAGCACGTAGCGTTCCTGCGATTCGTTGCACCACAGCTGCATCGGCGACAGCGACGGGTCGTCGCTGGGCACGCGGTCCAGGTCGATGATGCCGCCCACGCTGGAGTCGTGCAGCAACTCGGGAATGGCGTTGGACAGCCCGCCGGCGCCGACGTCGTGGAACCAGCGGATCGGGTTGTCGGTGCCCAGCGCCACGCAGCGGTCGATGACCTCCTGCACGCGCCGCTCCATCTCCGGGTTGTCGCGCTGCACGCTGGCGAAATCCAGGTCCTCGGCGCTGTCGCCGGAGGCCACCGAACTGGCCGCGCCGCCGCCCAGGCCGATCAGCATCGCCGGGCCGCCGAGCACGATCACCGCATCGCCGGGCTGCAGGCGGATCTTCTCGACCTGGATGCGGTCGATCGCGCCGAGGCCGCCGGCGAGCATGATCGGCTTGTCGTAGGCGCGGGTCAGATCCTGCGCCTCGGGCAGTTCGAAGCTGCGGAAATAGCCGAGCAGGTTGGGCCGGCCGAATTCGTTGTTGAACGCGGCGCCGCCGAGCGGGGCCTCGAGCATGATCTCCAGCGCCGGGGCCATGCGCGGGTTCAACGGGCGCTCGCCCTCCCACGGCTGCGGCAGCGTGGGGATGCGCAGGTGCGAGACGCTGAAACCGGTCAGGCCGGCCTTGGGCTTGCCGCCGCGGCCGGTGGCGCCCTCGTCGCGGATCTCGCCGCCGGCGCCGGTGGAGGCGCCCGGGAACGGCGCGATCGCGGTCGGGTGGTTGTGGGTCTCGACCTTGATGCAGAACGCCGACGGCGTCACCGGCTCGCTGCGGTATTCGCCGCTGGCCGGATCCGGGCGGTAGCGCGCGGCCGGATGCCCTTCCACCACCGCGGCGTTGTCGCTGTACGCGCTGAGCGTGTGCTGCGGGGTCTGCTGGTGGGTGTGCTTGATCATCCGGAACAGCGAGCGTTCCTGCTCCTTGCCGTCGATGCTCCAGCTGGCGTTGAAGATCTTGTGCCGGCAGTGCTCGGAATTGGCCTGCGCGAACATCATCAGTTCGACGTCGGCCGGATCGCGGCCGAGTTCGCCGAAGCGCTGGCGCAGGTAGTCGATCTCGTCCTGGGCCAGGGCCAGGCCCAGCCGCGCGTTGGCCGCTTCCAGCTGGTCCAGCGCGATGCGCTCGACGTCGCCGCGCGCCGGCGCCTGGAACAGCGCCTGCGCCTGGGTCGCGCTGTCCAGCAGCGACTGGGTCATCGGGTCGTGCAGCAGCTTGGCCAGCGCCGCCTGCTGGATCGCGTCCTGCGGCCAGCCGGCCAGGTCCAGGCGGGTGCCGCGCTCCACGCGGCGGATCGCCAGGCCAGCGCCGCGTACCAGTTCGGTGGCCTTGCTCGACCACGGCGAGCGCGTGCCCAGCCGCGGCACCACGTAGCGCGAGCAGGTGCCGGCCTCGGCGGCGATCGGCGCGTCCTGCGCCTGCAGGATGCGTTGCGCGGTGGCGGTATCCACCGCGGCGTCGGCGTCGCTGTCGATGAAGTAGACGTGCCAGGCGCCGGCGATGCGCAGACCGGGGACGACGGATTGCAGGCGGGTTTCGAGCCGAGCGCGGCGGAACGGCGAAAGGGCGGAAGCGCCCTCGAGGACGATCATGTCCGGGGAACCGTGTGAGGAAACGGGCTGGCTATTGTAGCCGGGACCGCGGGGACCGGGGACCGGGGACCGGGGACCGGGGACCGGGAAAGCATGAACCCCGCCGGCGGCAGGGTTCACGTAAAAAACAAACCGGGAGAGATAGCCGGCTTCACTGCATGGCACAGCAGACTCTCAGCCGCGGCACACCTGCTTTTCCGGGTCCCCGGTCCCCGGTCCCCGGTCCCGGCAACCTCAGCGACTCCCGCCCGCCCGACCCGCCTCGGCCGCGCGCTTGTCCAACGCCTCGCGCAGCTGCGCCGGCGGCAGGTAGCCGCCGAGCTGGGTGCCGTCCGGGGCGAAGATCGCCGGGGTGCCGTTGACGCCCAGGCGCTGGCCCAGGTTGTACTGCATGGTGACGGGGTTCTTGCAGCTGGCCGCGCCGGGCACCTTGCCACTGGCCTTGGCGTCGGTCAGCGCCTTCTTCTTGTCGGCCGCGCACCACACCGCGACCATGTCCTTGTAGTCCTGGCTGCCCAGGCCCATGCGCGGGAACGCCAGGTACTCCACCGCGATGCCCTGCTTGTTGAGCTCGGCGATCTCGCTGTGCAGCTTGCGGCAGTAGCCGCATTCGATATCGGTGAACACGCTGATGGTGTACTTCGGGTTGGCCGGCGCGAACACGATGCGCTCGGTGCGCGGCGCCGATTCCAGCAGCTTGCGGCGGTAGCTCAGCAGGCCCTCGCTGGAGGCGAACTGCTTTTCCTGGATGTCGAACGGCTGCGCCTGGAACAGGTAGCGGCCGTCGTCGGACACGTACAGCACCTGCCCGCCGACCACCACTTCGCGGAAGCCCGGGAATGGCGCGGCGCCGATGAAGTCGGGCTTGAAGTTCGGGTCCAGCTGCAACAGCGCCGCACGCACGCGCTGTTCGCCCGGAGCACCGGCAGGAGCGGTCGCGGCGGCAGGCTTGGCGGCCGCGGCCGTGGCGCTCTTGGACGGCGGCGCGGCCGGCTGCGCGCAGGCGGAAAGGCTGGCGGCGCCCAACAGCGCGCTAAAGGCAATACGGAGCATTGGCTATCCATGGGAGCGACGAATCGGCCGGATTGTCGCATACCGCTTCGACCGCCTCGTGTAGACAGCCGCGCGCCGCTGGGCGCGCGCTCAGTCGGTGGAATGCTCCGGGTAGGCGCCGGCAGCGGCCGGATCGTGCAGCGCGGCCGGCAGCGCCCAGCGCAGCAGGCCGCGATCGGTCAGGGCCCACAGCGCCTGCCCGTTCCATGCGAACGCCAGCGTCGCCAGCCCGGCGCGCGCCGGCGCCGCCAGCGGCAGCGGGGGACGCGTCGCGGCGAGCGGCCACACCGCCACCTGCAGGCCGCCGCCGGGCGCGTCGCTGCCCAGCGCCAGCAGCCGTCCATTGGCCGAGCGCGCCGCGGCCTTGAGCGTCTCGGCCCGGCCGAGCAGCGCCGACAGCCGCACCCGGCCGTCGCGCAGGTCGACCACGTGCATGCCGACGAAGCGCTCGCCGCCGCCCGCCGCCGGCGCGAAGCGCGGCGGCGACGTGCCGTGCGGGTCCAGCAGCAGCACGAAGCCGGTGGCGATCCAGCCGCCCTGCAGCGAGCCCAGCGGCGTCGGCACCCACTGCGCCACGCCGCTGGCGTCAAACGGATCCGGCACGCCGAAGCGCTGCGGCAGCGCGAACGCGCGCAATACGCGGCCGCTGCCCGGATCCAGTTCGGCCAGCCCCTCGGCGTCCTCCACCCACAGCGCACGCGGATCGCGCAGCCGCACCGGCCACAGCTGTGCGTTGCCCTTGCTCGCGCCGTCCATCAGCGCCTGCCGCGGCGCGGCGAAGGCGCGCGCGAAGGTCCAGAGGCCATCGCTAGGTGGCGGCGTGGCCGGCGTACTCATCGTGAAGCGCCCGCTGCCGAACGCGCCGGCACCGGCGGCGTCGCTGTGGTGCGCGAAATAGGCCGGGCGCTGCGCCGCATCCAGCTCCCAGCGGGCGTAGCCGCGGTCGTCCGCCGCGTCGCCGGCAACGGCATGGCGGCGCAGCTGACGCGTGGCGACGTCGTAGACGTGCAGCACCTCGTCCTCGTCGCCGGCGGCCTTGGCCCGGAACCACACGCTGCCGCCCTGCGCGTCCGCCATCAGCCGGCGCGCGCCCTCCTCGCCCTGCCAGACGAGCGCCGCCTGCCACTGCTCGCCGTCGCGATGCAGCCGCCACAGCCGGGTGCCGCTGGCGGGGCCGCCCAGGACCTGCACGCTGAGCAGCAGGTCGCCGTCGGGCAGCGCCAGCAGGTCCTGCGGGTAGCGCGCGCCGTTCGTCGCCGCGGCCATGCCGACGAGCGCGTCCCACGGCAGCGCCTCGACGGGCACCGGCGCAACGCCATTGCCGGCCGCCACGAAGGCGACGGGCGGCGCGGGCGGCAATGGCGCAGCCGGCAATGTCCACGCCAGCGGCGAGGCGGCGACATGCAGCGCCGCCTGTGGCGCGCTCGCCGCGATCGCCGCGCGCACGCCCTGGAACAACGCCGCCGGCACCACGCGCTGGCGCAACTGGCGCGGTGGCGGCGACGGGCCGAACGGATCGATGTGGGAGAGCGTCTTGAGCACGCTGTGCTCGGGATTGGCGTAGGTGTCGGTACGCTCGATGCGCAGCGCGGTGGCCGCGGTGCCGAACGCGGCGGAGACGTCGAACACGCACAGCGTGGTCTCCAGGCCACCACCACGGCCCTGGCGTTCGCTGCGCGTGGCGCAGTATTGCGGATAGTGCGCATCGCGGAACGCGGCCAGCGCATGCCGATCCTGCGGCGCCCACTGCGTGCGCCGGTGCGCCCGTTGCAGCCGCAGCTGCGCCTCGCCCGCAGTCAGCGCGCCCTGCGCGACCGCCGCCTCCAGCATCGGCGCGGTGACCTGCGCGACCAACAGCGCACGCAGGTCGGCGCGCCGCGACAGCAGGACCTCGTCCCAGTCGTCCGGCAGGTACGCCAGTTCGGACGCGGCGCTGCGTTCCTCGACCCCGTCCTGCGCCTGCAGCGTCGCCTGCACCGCCGCCTGCACCTGCGCGTACGGCGCTTCGACCAGCAGGTGCGCGACCGCGGCCGGTTCGCGCCGGCCATCGGCCAGCGACCAGAACAGCAGGTCCTCGCGGCGGCGCACCGCCGGCGCCTGCGCGTCGAGCGCGGAGGACGCCGCGGCCAGTTGCCAGGGGCTGTCGCCGGATGCGACCGGCGCGGCGACAGCGCTGCTCGCGGCGAGCAGGAACAGGACGGGCCAGGCGCTGGAGCGGGCCTGCGACGCGATGGCAGCAAGGACGTTCAAATCGATCCGATTCGGCAGGAGTGAGGTCATGGCCACGGCGTGGCGGCGGCGCAACGCGCCACGCGGCTTAGCCGCGCGGATGGTGCTTGCTGTGCAGTTTCTGCAGGTGTTCGCGCGCGACCAGGGTGTAGATCTGGGTGGTCGACAGCGAGCTGTGGCCGAGCAGCATCTGCAGCGCACGCAGGTCGGCGCCGCGGTTGAGCAGATGGGTGGCGAAGCTGTGGCGCAGGCCGTGCGGGCTGACCAGCACCGGATCGATGCCGGCCAGCGCCGCATAGCGCTTGACCAGGCCCCAGAACTGCTGCCGGCTCAGCGGGCGCCGCGCCGCATCGATGAACATCGGCACGATGCCGTCGCTGGCCGGCACCGCCTGCCCCGCCGCCAGCGCCGGCCGCGCCGTGTCCAGATAGCGCTGCAGCCAGTGCTGCGACTCCTCGCCCAGCGGCACCAGGCGCTCCTTGCTGCCCTTGCCGGTGACCCGCAGCACGCCCTGGCGCAGGTTCACCGCGTTCGCCGGCAGGTTGACCAGCTCGCTGACGCGCAGCCCGGCCGCGTACATCAGTTCGAGCATCGCGCGGTCGCGCAGCCCGGCCGGGTCGGCGTCGTCCGGCGTCGCCAGCAACGCCTCGATCTGGCTCTCGGCCAGCGCCTTGGGCAATGAGCGCGGCAGCTTGGGCGGATCCAGCAGCGCGGTCGGATCGTCGCTGCGCTCGCCGCGGCGCAGGCGCAAGGCGAAGAACGCGCGCAGCGACGACAGCCAGCGCGCGTTGCTGCGCTGCGAGTAGCCCATCCGGGCGCGCCAGGCCAGATAGTCGAACAAGGCCTGGCGATCGGCCCCCGGCAGTCCGCCGCCGGCCCCGTCGCGCCAGCGCGCGAAGCCCTCCAGGTCGCGCCGGTAGCTGTCCAGGCTCTGCCGCGCCAGGCCCTGCTCGGCCCAGGCCACGTCCAGGAACTGCTGGATCGCGACGGCATCGGCATCGCGCAGCGGGGCGAGCCGTTGTGCCTGTTGGCGGCGTTCGGCGGGGGTGTGGAGGTCGGGCATTGGGAGAGCTTACGGGACTCGGGACTCGGGACTCGGGACTCGGGACTCGGGACTCGGGACTCGGGAAAAGCCTAGCGCGGACTTTGCGCGGCGCAAGGCGGTGACGATGCTGGCCGGTGACGCGCCGGTGGCGCTGCCGCTAAGCTGTGGCGATGACCGCCGCCGCGTCCACCGCCACCGCTTCCCGTCCCCGTGCGCTGCTGCCGTGGCGGCTGCTGGCGCTGTTCTACGATGCGTGGCCGGTAATGGCGCTGTGGTTCATGATCTCGGCGCTGTTCACCCTGGGCTATACGCTCGAAGGGCATGCGCCGCGCGAGAACATCGCGCCGTTCAGCGCCCTGCAGTGGCTGCTGTGGCTGTGCTGCTGGCTGGTGGCCGGCTTGTACGCCACGCTGAGCTGGCGCCGCGGCGGCCAGACCCTGGGCATGCGCCCGTGGCGGCTGCGCCTGCACGGCGCCGATGGCGGCACGCCGTCCTGGGGCGCGTTGTGGCGGCGCTATCTGGTCGGCACGCTGTCGCTGCTGCTGGGCGGGCTGGGATTCTGGTGGGCGCTGGTGGATCGCGAGCGGTTGACGTGGCACGACCGCGCCAGCGGAACACGGTTGGTTCGACTTCCGAAGCGACAGCCCTGACCTTGGCGCACGAAACGCGCGGCGAACCTGTTCCGTTTCACTACCACTGCTACGCAAGGCGCTCCGCTCAGTCCGGACGCACAAGGCGCACGGCGGCGCGGCGCAACATTGCCTCCAGTCCATGGCCCGACAAATACAGCAATAGCAACAGTGGCGGTACCAGCAATAAGTAGCTGGCAACCCAGGACATGCCGCGCAACCAGGTGTCGCCCCCGAGCGCATCCAGCAACAGCAACTGCGGGGTCAACGGCAGTTGCAACAGCACAAAATGCCCTTTGTCGTCGGCACCCTGGGCAGCCCACACGCACAACGCGGTCGGCACTGCATACAGCAGGCACAAGCCCACGCCGAGCGGACTCAACCGGCGCATCGCCTCAATTGCTGCGTTTGCGGAACAGCAGCCACGACACGGTCAGCATCACCAGCGGCGGCAGCGCGTAGGCGATGCGGTAGTCGAACTTCAATGCGCCGGCCATGCGCCCGAAGAACAGCTGCAGCAGCCAGAACACCAGCGCGAACAGGATGCCCAGGAACAGGCGCTTGCCCATGCCGCCGCTGCGCAGGGCGCCGAACGCGAACGGAATGGCGGCGAAGCACAACGCCAGCACGTTGAGCGGATAGAACCAGCGGCTCCAGTACTGGTCCTCGTAGTCGCGCGCGTCCAGGCCGTTACGGCGCCGGTACTCGATGCTGGTGTGCAGCTCGTGCGCCGACAGGTTGCGCGGCTTGGCCAGGCCCGAGGCCAGCGCGGCGGCGTCCAGCTGCGACGCCCACGGCAGGCTGTCGAACTTCTCGCGCTGCACCGAACGCTCGGCGAAGGTGTCGCGGTAGACCTGCTTCAGGGTCCAGCCGCTGTCGCGATGCTCGGCGGTGGTGGCATGGGTCAGCGAGGCCAGCCGCCCGGCCTGGTCCAGCGTGTACAGGCGCACGTCGCGCAGCTCCAGCCAGGTGCCGCCGGTGCCTTCCAGATGCTCTTCGCCGCTCTGCGCATTGAGGAAGGTGTCGCCTTCGCGCGCCCACAGCCCGGAGTAGCGGGCCATGCTCATGTTGCCGTTGTACTTGGCGTTGGCCTTGATCGCATCGGCCTGGTTCTGCGCCCACGGCGCCAGGGTCTCGCCGCTGAACACCATCGCCACGGTCAGCACCGCCATGGTCGCCGCGGCGGCCACGCTCAGCCGCCGCCGCGACAGGCCCAGCGCGCGCAGCGCGGTCAGTTCGGAGGTCGCCGCCAGCTGCCCCAGGCCCATCAGCACGCCGATCACCGCACCGGTCGGGAACAGCGTGTAGGCGCGCCGCGGCACGGTGTAGGCGACATACGCCACGGCGTGGCCGAGGCTGTAGCTGCCCTTGCCGATGTCCTTGAATTCGTTGGACAAGGCCATGATCACGTCGAGGCCGAGCAGCACCGCCCAGGTCAGCAGGACGGTGCCGAGCACGGCGCGGCCGACGTAGAGGTCGTGCAGGTGCGGGCGCAGCTTCATGCGGACTGCCTCCGCGGCCGCGACAGGCGGCCGTCGCGCAGGTAGCTCCACACCGCCAGCGCCAGCAGCGGCAGGGTCAGCCACCACAGGCCCAGCGCGCGCGGCAGCTTGTCGGCGTTCAGCCACTGGGTGCCGATGAACATCAGGTTGGTGCCGACCAGGTAGGCCAGGAACGCCAGCATGATCCGGCCGTAGCGCTGCTGCCGCGGCGAGCTGCGCGACAGCGGCAGGGTCAGCAGCGCGAACGCCAGCGCCAGCAGCGGCGGGGCGATGCGCGCGTGCAGCTGCGCATTGGCCTGCGGCCGCGGGTCGCCGATCAGCTGCGCGGTGGTCAGCAGTTCCGGATCGTCGTCCTTGCGCGCTTCGTCGCGGTCCGGCAAGGCCACGTCGTTGCTGGCGTAGCGCATCAGCCGGTAGTCCATGTCGTCGCCGGCCAGCGGGCCCTCGATGCGGTAGCCGTCCTCCAGGCGCAGGTAGCGGTCGGCCCTGCCCTCGAAGAACATCGCGCCGCGTTGCGCGGTGACCACGTCCAGGCGGCCGTCCTTCTGCCGCTGCATGAACACCTTGCCCAGCTTGGTGCCGTCGCCGGACAGGGTGCTGATGTAGACGATGCCGCCGTCGGACAGCGTGGTGAAGCGCCCGGCCTCCAGCCCCGCCATCAGCAGGCTGCGGTTGGCCTCGTCGATCAGCCGGTCGGAGGTGCGGTCGGCCCAGGGGCCCAGCCACAGCGAGCACAGCCCGACCAGGGTCACCACCGGCACCACCAGCATCAGGATCGGCCGCAGCAGGCGCCGCGGGCCGACGCCGATGGCGGTGATCACCGCCATCTCCGAGTCGCGGTACAGCCGCGCCAGCGCCAGCAGCAGGCCCAGCATCAGCGCCAGCGGCAGGATCAGCGGCAGGTACACCACGAACTGCAGGCCGAGCTGGGAGAACAGCAGCTTGGCCGGGATGCGGCCGTCGGCGATGTTGCCCAGGACGTCGACCAGCACGCCGCCGACGCTGACCACCAGCAACACGATGAGGGTCGCCAAGAAGCTCTGGATGAAATCGCGCAGCAGGTATCGATCGAGCTTCGGCATGAGGGTGGGTTGATTTAAACTCTCGGATTCGTTCGCGGCGGATCCAGCCTAACCCGGCTGGACGTAAACAGCCCGCGATTGTACGGATTTGCCAACGGAATCTGATCAATGGCCCTGGAATTCACCCTGAACCACGACGCCCCGGCTACCGCGGCGTTCGATTGCATCGTCGTCGGCGTGTTCGCCGACAAGCGCCTGTCGCCCGCCGCCCAGGCCCTGGATGCGGCCAGCGGCGGACGCCTGACGGCCCTGGCCGGCCGCGGCGACGTCAGCGGCAAGACCGGCGCCACCGCGCTGCTGCACGACCTGCCGGGGGTGAGCGCGCCGCGCGTGCTGGTGGTCGGCCTGGGCGAGGCCGCCAAGTTCGGCGTGCCGCAGTACCTGAAGGCGGTCGGCGACGCGGCGCGCGCGCTGAAGAGCGGGCCGGCGGCCAAGGCGCTGTTCACCCTATCCGAACTGGAGGTCAAGGGCCGCGACCAGGCCTGGGCGATCCGCCAGGCGGTGATCGCCAGCGACCACGCCTGCTACCGCTATACCGCCACGCTGGGCAAGAAGAAGCCCGACGACAGCGGCCTGGCCAGCCTGGCCGTGCTCGGCGAGGACGCCACCGCGCTGGCCCAGGGCCAGGCCATCGCCGCCGGCGTGAAATTCGCCCGCGAGCTCGGCAACCTGCCGCCGAACCTGTGCACCCCGGCCTACCTGGCCGAGACCGCCGCGGCCTTCGCCCACGGCATCGACGGCGCCGAGGCCGAGATCCTGGACGAAACGCAGATGCAGGAACTGGGCATGGGCTCGCTGCTGGCGGTGGCGCGCGGCTCGGCCAACCGCCCGCGGCTGCTGGTGCTGAAGTGGAACGGCGGCGGCGACGCCAAGCCCTACGTGCTGGTGGGCAAGGGCATCACCTTCGATACCGGCGGCGTCAACCTGAAGACCCAGGGCGGCATCGAGGAGATGAAGTACGACATGTGCGGCGGCGCCAACGTCATCGGCACCTTCGTCGCCGCGGCGACCGCGCGCCTGCCGCTGAACCTGGTGGTGGTGGTACCAGCGGTGGAGAACGCGATCGACGGCGACGCCTACCGCCCCTCCGACGTGATCACCAGCATGTCAGGCAAGACCATCGAGGTCGGCAACACCGACGCCGAAGGCCGCCTGATCCTGTGCGACGCGCTGACCTACGCCGAGCGCTTCAACCCCGAGGCGCTGATCGACGTGGCCACCCTCACCGGCGCCTGCATGGTCGCCCTCGGCCACCAGACCGCCGGCCTGATGAGCAAGCACGACGACCTGGCCGAGGAACTGCTGGCCGCCGGCGAGCACGTGTTCGACCGCGCCTGGCGCCTGCCGCTGTGGGACGAATACCAGGGCCTGCTCGATTCCAGCTTCGCCGACGTCTACAACATCGGCGGCCGCTGGGCCGGCGCGATCACCGCCGGCTGCTTCCTGTCGCGCTTCACCGAAGGCCAGCGCTGGGCGCACCTGGACATCGCCGGCGTCGCCAGCGACGAAGGCAAGCGCGGCATGGCGACCGGACGGCCGGTGGGGTTGTTGTCGCAGTGGTTGCTGGATAGAGCCGGGACTCGGGACTCGGGACCCGGGACTCGGTAAGGCGCTGCCATGTCATTTCCCCCAATCTGCGTCAGCACCGGTAGGAACTCCCTGGGTTCCAGAAAGATCCGCCGGTGCTCGCGAACCCGCTTTCCGAGTCCCGAGTCCCGAGTCCCGGGTCCCGGCTTCTAATGCGCGCCGACTTCTACCTGATCGCCAAGCCGCGGTTCCTCACCGAGCCGCTGCGCCTGGTCTGCGAACTGGCACGCAAGGCCAACGACGCCAACCTGTGGACGCTGGTGCTGGCGCGCGACCAGGCGCAGGCCGAGGAGCTGGACGAGCTGCTGTGGGCGTTCGACGACGACGCCTACATCCCGCACCAGATCGCCGGCGCCGATGTCGACGAGGAAGAGGCGCAGGTGCTGATCGCCCCGCCCGGGGTGGAGGCGCCCTCGCGCGCGCTGGTGATCAACCTGCGCGACGACGCCTACCTCGGCGCCTGCGAGCGCGTGCTGGAAGTGGTGCCGGCCGACCCGGCCGCGCGCGAGCCGCTGCGCGAGCGCTGGAAACAGTACAAGGCGCTGGGCTTCGAGGTCAGCAAGTACGACATGTGATGGAGCCGGGAGTGGGGATTGGGGATTCGGGATGGGCTCCCACTCTTCCTTCACCGGCACCATCCCCGCGCCCCATCCCCAATCCCGAATAACGAATCCCGGCTTCCCATGACCACCCTCGCCTCCAGCTACGACCCCAAATCCTTCGAATCGCGCCTGTATGCGGCGTGGGAACAGGCCGGTTACTTCAAGCCGTCCGGCCAGGGCGAGCCGTACACGGTGCTGCTGCCGCCGCCGAACGTGACCGGCACGCTGCACATGGGCCACGCCTTCCAGCAGACGCTGATGGACGCGCTGGTGCGCTACCACCGCATGCGTGGCTTCGACACGCTGTGGCAGGTCGGCAGCGACCACGCCGGCATCGCCACCGAGATGGTGGTGTCGCGCAACCTGGCGCTGGAAGGCAAGGGCGAGACCCGCGATTCGCTGGGGCGCGAGGGCTTCATCGCCAAGGTGTGGGAGTGGAAGGCGCAGTCGGGCGACACCATCGAGCGGCAGATGCGCCGCCTGGGCACCTCCAG
The DNA here is from genome assembly GCF_025666195.1 of Xanthomonas sp. CFBP 8443. Classification (NCBI taxonomy): domain Bacteria; kingdom Pseudomonadati; phylum Pseudomonadota; class Gammaproteobacteria; order Lysobacterales; family Lysobacteraceae; genus Xanthomonas; species Xanthomonas sp. CFBP 8443. Next base: position 979,869 of record NZ_CP102592.1, on the reverse strand, counting down.
CGACTGGTCGCGCAGCACCTTCACCATGGACCCGCAGCCGTCGGCGGCGGTGGTCGAAGCGTTCGTGCGCTGGCACGAGCAGGGCCTGATCTACCGCGGCCAGCGCCTGGTCAACTGGGACCCGGTGCTGAAGACCGCGATCTCCGACCTGGAAGTGGAGAACGTCGAGGAAGACGGCTTCCTGTGGTCGATCGCCTACGCGCTCGAGGACGGCGCCAGCTACGAACACGTCGAGCGCGACGCCGACGGCAACGAAACCTTGCGCGAGACCCGCGACTATCTGGTCGTGGCCACCACGCGCCCGGAAACCATGCTCGGCGATACCGCGGTGATGGTGCATCCGGACGATGCGCGCTACGCGCACCTGATCGGCAAGACGGTGACGTTGCCGCTGACCGGGCGCCGGATTCCGGTGATCGGCGACGACTACGTGGACCGCGCGTTCGGCACCGGCGTGGTCAAGGTCACTCCGGCGCACGATTTCAACGACTACCAGGTCGGCGTGCGTCACGACCTACCGATGATCAACCTGTTCACCCCGACCGCGGCGGTCAATGACAACGCGCCGGAGAAGTACCGCGGCCTGGACCGCTACGACGCGCGCAAGGCGGTGCTGGAAGAACTCGAGGACCTCGGCATCCTGGTCGAGACCAAGCCGCACAAGCTGCAGGTGCCGCGCGGCGACCGCACCGGCCAGGTGATCGAGCCCTACCTCACCGACCAGTGGTTCGTGAAGATGGACGCGCTGGCCAAGCGCGGCCTGGAGCTGGTCGAATCGGGCCAGGTGAAGTTCGTGCCGCCGAACTGGATCAACACCTATCGCCACTGGATGGAGAACATCCAGGATTGGTGCATCAGCCGCCAGCTGTGGTGGGGCCACCGCATTCCTGCGTGGTTCGACGACGCCGGCACCTGCTACGTCGGCCGCGACGAGGCCGAGGCGCGCGCGAAGAATGGCCTCGGCGCCGATGTCGCCCTGCACCAGGACAGCGACGTGCTGGAGACCTGGTTCTCCGCGCAGCTGTGGCCGTTCTCGACGATGGGCTGGCCGGATCCGCAGGCGATGGCAGAGCGCGGCTTCGACCGCTACCTGCCGTCGAGCGTGCTGGTCACCGGCTTCGACATCATCTTCTTCTGGGTGGCGCGGATGATCATGGCCACCGACAGCTTCGTCGGCCAGGTGCCGTTCCGCGACGTGTACATCACCGGCCTGATCCGCGACAAGGACGGGCAGAAGATGTCCAAGTCCAAGGGCAACGTGCTCGACCCGCTGGACATCATCGACGGCATCAGCATCGAGGACCTGGTCGCCAAGCGCACCACCGGACTGATGCAGCCGCGCATGGCCGAGAAGATCGAGAAGGCCACGCGCAGGGAATTCCCCGAGGGCATCATCGCCCACGGCGCCGACGCGCTGCGCTTCACCATCGCCGCGCTGGCCAGCCACGGCCGCGACATCAAGTTCGACCTGGGCCGCGCCGAGGGCTACAAGAACTTCTGCAACAAGCTGTGGAATGCCAGCCGGTTCGTGCTGATGAACACGCAAGCGCGGGACTCGGGACTCGGGACTCGGGACTCGGCACGGCTCGTGCCGGCAACCGATGCGGAGAAGTGGATCCTGGTGCGGCTGGACAAGGTCGCTGTCGAGGCGCAGGCGCACTTTGCCGCCTACCGCTTTGATCTTCTGGCGCAGTCGCTGTACGAGTTCGCATGGAACGAGTTCTGCGACTGGTTCCTGGAGCTGACCAAGCCGGCCTTGAACGGCGACGACGCCGTCGCCGCCGACAGCACCCGCCACACCCTGCTGCACGTGCTGGAGACGCTGCTGCGCCTGCTGCACCCGCTGACCCCGTTCGTCACCGAGGAACTGTGGCAGCAGGTGGCGCCGCGCCTGGGCATCGCCGCGTCGACCATCTCGCTGCAGCCGTACCCGCGCGCCGGCGACCTGGACGTGAGCGCCTACGCCAGCGCCGAGGCCGACATCGAATGGCTCAAGGCCATGGTCTCGGCGCTGCGCCGGGTGCGCAGCGAACTCAACGTGCCGCCATCCAAGCTGGTGCCGCTGCTGCTGCAGGGTGGCCTGACCGACGACCGCGCGCGCGTCGCGCGTTTCGCCTCGCAGCTGTCGTTCCTGTTGCGGCTGGAGTCGATCCAGTGGCTGGAACCGGCGCAGGACACGCCGCCGGCGGCCGCGGCGATCGTCGGCGAGCTGCGGCTGCTGGTGCCGCTGCAGGGGCTGGTCGACCTGGATGCCGAGCGCACGCGCCTGGACAAGGAGATTGCCCGGGTCGGCGCCGAGCAAGACAAGAGCGCGGCCAAGCTGGAGAAGTTCACCGACAAGGTGCCGGCGGCGGTGGTCGAGCAGGAGCGGCAGCGCCTGGCCGACTGGACGGCGCAGCTCACCGGCCTGCGCGAGCAGCGCGCCAAGCTGTAGGTGCGCGGCTGTCGCTGCCGGCGAGCGCGCCGGCAGCGCGACATGCGGTGACCCACGCGTTCTTCCCAGCAACCCGCTTGCACCCTGTAGGAGCGGCTTCAGCCGCGACAGGCATTACCGGGAAAGCCCAGGTCGCGGCTGAAGCCGCTCCTACAGTGGCACTGTCTGCAATCGAAGCCGCACGCGCACCGCTGCCCGGCATCCCGGACAGCGGTGTCGCCTCCCTCAGAGCTTGCCGGCGCCAGCCTTGGCCTTGACGTCGTTCGCCACCTGGTTCGCCGGCAGCAGCGAATAGGTGTACGGCGGCGTCCAGCCGATGCTGTTGTTCCACAAACAGGTCAGCGCCTGGCCGTTGAGCAGCGAGCCGAAATCGCGATACACGCTGCCGCCATAGTTGGCGGCGATCTTGTCGCAGCCGCTGACGCCAGCGATGTCGAAGGCGTTGTTCTCGGAGAAGATCTTCGATTCCTTGCCCACGCCGTGCGCGTGCGAGAACTTGTACACCGGATGGCTGGTGCTGCCGACGTGGTAGTTGTTGTACAGGTGCACCTGGCCGAAGCGCACCCGCGGCGCGCGAGCGGAAATGTTCTCGAACAAGGTGTTGTGGATGGTCACCTTCAGCTTGCCGCTGTCGGTGCTGGAGGCGCTGTCGCTGGAGCCGATCAGGTTGTTCTTCTCGTGCGACTTGAACGCCGAATACGAGATGGTCACGTAGTTGGCGCCCTTCTTCACGTCCAGCGCGCCGTCGTGGTGCTGCTTGGGGCGGCCGTTGGCGGTGCCGTTCTGGTCGTCGGTGCGGCGCCCGTCGGTGAAGGTGACGTGGTCCACCCACACGTTGCTGGCGCCCTCGATGGTCAGGCCGTCGTACTCGGCATTCCAGTTGCCGGCGCTGCCGTCGTCCGGGTCCCACACCGGCTGCGGATCCCACGGGTTCTCGATGGTGAGGTTGCGGATGATCACGTCGTTGGCCTTGACGTACAGATAGCCCTCGCGGATCTGCGCATTGCTGCCGACGCCGATCAGCGTGGTCTTGGTGGGCACGTCCAGGCGCGCGCGGCTCTTCATGTCCGCGGTGGTGGCGTACGGCGTGCCTTCGCTGATGTCGATGATGCCGCTGATCTTGATGATGCGGCCGTTGCTGCCGACGCTGGCCTTCAGCGCGGCCTTCAGTTGCGCGGCGGTGCTGACGCTGTAGACGTTGGCCGCCGCGGCCTTGGAACCGCCCTTGGTGCCGCCGTTCTGCGTCGCCCAGCCGGTACTGGCGACCTCCAGGCTGGCATCGGCATAGGCGCTGCCGGTCGCGCCCGCCAGACAGACGGCGAGCGCGAGCGCCTGGGTGAGCGTGCGCGGAGACGCTGCGTTGAGAGACTGTGTCTTCATCCTGGGACCTCGTGAGCATGGGTGGAGTCGGCGCAGGCGCGGCGCGTTCCGCTGCGCGGAAAACGCAAACGACGCGTGCGCATTCGCTGTCCCTTCGGACAACTGCGCCTCATGCCATCGAACCAGGCAGCGCCGAAGAGGCGCGCACTGTAGGGAGCGCATTCGGCTTGGGAAGAGACAAATGCGGTACGCGCAGATCCAGCGCTGCGATATGGGGATGGCATCTAACAAACCGCGCTCGCGAAGCGGCGCGTCTGCCCGCTACCGCTGCGGGACAACAACGCTGTCCCGACGACAAGTCGCGACATTGCGCAGACGTGCAACGCGGCCGGGAAAACCCTGGAAAATGCAGTGCCCGCGCCACCGGCGGTGCGCTCGGCATGCAACGCCTGCGTCGCGAGGCGGCGGCGACGGGATGCCCGAGCGACGCTGTCCGCCAGCGCGTGCGCAGCGCGCGGCGGGCGCACGCAACGCTGCACCTGCAAGCACTTCATCGGGAAGGAAACAACGTGCCACGAAAACCGCCGGCACGCAAAAACAGCATGCCGGCGCGGTGCCGGCGGCCTGCGTCGCGCGCTACGACATGCCTTCGAAGAACAGCTCGATCGCCATCACCAGCGCGTCCTCGCGGCCGTTGGCCGCCGGGTAATAGCGCGGGCGGCGGCCGATCTCGTTGAAGCCTTCGCTGTGGTACAGCGCGATCGCGCTGGGATTGGACGGGCGCACTTCCAGGAACACGCGGCGCGCGCCCAGGTCGGCGCCGTACTTGATCAGCGCGCGCAGCAGCAGGCGGCCGTAGCCGCGCGACTGCCGTTCCGGCGCGACGCAGACGTTGAGGATGTGCGCCTCGTCGGCGGCGACGCTGATCACGCCGTAGCCGACGATCTGGCCCTGCTCCAGCAGCACCCAACCCGGGTAGCCGGCCTGCAGGCAGTCGCGGAAGATGCCGCGCGTCCACGGGAACGGATAGGCGCGGCGCTCGATCTCCATCACCGTGTCGAGGTCGGTCTCGCGCAGGCTGCGCAGCGTCGCCGCCGCCGGCGAGGAGGCGGACGAGCCCAACGCACTCATCGCGGCGCCTGCTTGCGCAGTGCGCGCAGCTGCGGCCACAGCGCGCGCTTGGCGGCGGCGTTGCCGCGCAGTTCGGCCAGCGGCCAGGTCGCCATCAGGGTCTGCGTGGCCGGATCGTTCGGATTGCGCCCGGAGGCACGCAACAAGGCGATCTGCAGCCGATCGGGCAAGCGCAGGCCGGCGCGGCGCGCAACCGGTGCGGGCGCCGCGCGTTGTGGCTCGGGATAGGCCGCCGGTGCGGCCGGCGCCCGCGCGCGCGGCGACGGCTCCGCGGGCGTGGGCGTTGCGCCGCGCGCCGCATACGCCAGCGCTGCATGCTCGGGCAGCGGCGCGGGCGCGGCCGCATCGGCGGCAGGCGAATCTCGCACCTGCGCCGGCTGCGCGACCACGGCGGCGATATCGGCGTCGGCACCGACATACAGCGTATGCCCCAGCGCCTGCAGCCAGCCATGCTGCTCGGCCGACCACAACGGCGCGTCGTGGGTCATTGCCTCGCTCACGTCGCGTCCGGCAGCTTGCGCCAGCGCCGCCACAGCCAATGGCAGGGGCCGGACAGCGCATACAGCACGCCGATCGCCAGCAGCGCGCGCGACAGGTCGATGACCAGCACCGCGATCACCACCGACGCCAGCACCAACATCAGGAACGGCACGCGGTCGGCGCGCGGGCCTTTCTCGCCGCCGCCCTTGAAGCTCCAGAAGCGGATGCGGCTGACCATCAACAGCGCCGCGACCACGGTCAGGCCCAGCGCCACATAGCGCAACTGTTCGCCGTCCCAGCCGAGGTTGCCGTCGGCGAACGCCCATACGAAAGCCATCATCAGCCCCGCCGCGGCCGGGCTGGCCAGGCCGACGAACCAGCGCTTGTCGACCGTGCCGACCTGGGTGTTGAAGCGCGCCAGGCGCAGCGCGGCGCAGGCCGCGTAGAGGAACGCCACCGACCAGCCGACCCGGCCCATCACGCTGCCGTCGAACTTCAGCGCCGACAGCGACCAGTGGTACATCACCAGCGCCGGGGCCATGCCGAAGCTGACCAGGTCGGCCAGCGAGTCGTACTGCACGCCGAATTCGCTGCTGGTGCCGGTCAGCCGCGCCACCCGCCCGTCCAGCCCGTCCATCACCGCGGCGACGAACACCGCCACGCTGGCGTGCACGAACTGGCCGTTGGCGGCGGCGATGATGGCGTAGAAACCGGAGAACAGGCCGGCGGTGGTGAACAGGTTCGGCAGCAGATAGATGGTGCGCGAACGGGGTGGCGGTCGGGATGGGTCCATCCCGGCAGTTTAATCGACTTGCCAGGCCCGTCGGCGGGTGCTGCAATCGGCGCTGGCCCCGCCCTGGAGAACGTGATGCGCGCCCTGACCCGGCTTTGCTGCCTGTCCCTGCTCGCCGCCGCCAGCGGCGTGGCCGGCGCCGCCACCCTGTACCAATGGAAGGACGCGCAGGGCGTCACCCACTATTCGGAGAGCCCGCCGCCGGGCGGCAAGTACCAGGCGCGGCGGGTCGACGGCCATGGCGGCGCCCCGGCCGAAGCCACCGAGGCCGCCGCCCCGGCCGAGAACGCCAACTGCCTGAGCGCGCGCAAGAACCTGGACATCCTCGGCAAGCCGGGCAAGGTGATGACCGACCGCGACGGCGACGGCAAGCCCGACGCGGAACTGGACGAGGCGCAGCGCGAGGCGCAGAAGGGCCTGGCCGAGGCCGCGATCAAGGCCTATTGCGCGCCGCCGCCCGCCGCGGAATGAACGCGCGCGGCCGGCGCGGACCCGGCGCGGGCCGCCGCGCATCCCCGCAGCGCCGGCAATGACTGGCAAAATGGGCGCCCGCCGTTAGCGAAGCCCCTCGATGCGCCTTTCCCAGTTCCACCTGCACACCACCAAGGAAACCCCGGCCGACGCCGAACTGGTCAGCCACCGGCTGATGCTGCGCGCCGGCATGATCCGCAAGCTCGCCTCCGGCCTGTACACCTGGTCGCCGCTGGGTCTGCGCGTGCTGCGCAAGGTGGAAGCGGTGGTGCGCGAGGAAATGAACCGCGCCGGCGCCGTGGAAGTGCTGTTCCCGACCATCCAGCCGCGCGAGCTGTGGGAAGCCACCGGGCGCTGGAAGAAGTTCGGCGGGCTGATGCTGCGGATGAAGGACCGCAAGGACCAGGAATACTGCTACAGCCCCACCGCCGAGGAGGCCGCCGCCGATTTCGCGCGCCAGGAGCTGAGCAGCTACAAGCAGCTGCCGGTCAATTTCTACCAGATCCAGACCAAGTTCCGCGACGAGATCCGCCCGCGCTTCGGGGTGATGCGCGCGCGCGAGTTCCTGATGAAGGACGCCTATTCGTTCCACGTCAGCGACGAGGACCTGGCCCGCGAATACGAAAACATGAAGGCCGCCTACAGCCGGATCTTCACCCGCCTGGGCCTGCAGTTCCGCGCGGTGCAGGCCGATTCCGGCGACATCGGCGGCGACGCCTCGCAGGAATTCCACGTGCTGGCCGAGTCCGGCGAGGATTCGCTGGCCTTCTCCACCGGCTCGGACTACGCGGCCAACGTCGAGACCGCGGTCGCCGCCGACCCGGCGCCGCGCGCGGCGGCGCAGGAGGAGCTGCGCAAGGTCGCCACGCCCACCCAGAAGACCTGCGAAGCGGTGGCCGACCTGCTCGGCATCGCGCTGCAACGCACGGTCAAGTCGGTCGCGGTGATGGCCGGCGACGCCTTCGTGCTGGCGCTGGTGCGCGGCGACCACGCGGTCAACGAGATCAAGCTGGGCAAGGTCGCCGGCCTGGCCGGCTACCGCATGGCCAATGAGGCCGAGATCCGCGCCCACCTCGGCAGCGAGCCCGGCTTCCTCGGCCCGCTCGCTCCGCGCCAGCCGATCCGCGTGGTCGCCGACCGCGACGTGGCGGCGATGGCCGATTTCGTGGTCGGCGCCAACGAGGCCGGCTTCCATCTGGCCGGGGTGAACTGGGGCCGCGACCTGCCCGAGCCGGACGCCGTCGCCGACCTGCGCAACGTGGTCGAGGGCGAGCGCGCCCACGACGGCGGCGAGATCCGCCTGGCGCGCGGCATCGAGGTCGGCCACGTGTTCCAGCTCGGGCGCCAGTACGCGCAGGCGCTGGACGCCACCGTGCTGGACGAGAACGGCAAGACCGTGGCGATGGCGATGGGCTGCTACGGCATCGGCATTTCGCGCATCGTCGCCGCGGCGATCGAGCAGAACCACGACGAGGCCGGCATCCGCTGGCCGCAGCCGATGGCGCCGTGGTCGGTGGCGGTGTGCGTGATCAACCCCAAGCGCGACCCGGCGATCGACGCGGCCGGCGAGGCGCTGCTGGCCGAGCTGCAGCAGGCGGGGCTGGACGCGGCGCTCGACGACCGCGGCCTGCGCGCCGGCGCGATGTTCGCCGATATCGAACTGATCGGCATTCCGCACCGCGTGGTGGTCTCCGAGCGCGGGCTGGCCGCCGGCACCTTCGAATACCGCGCGCGCAGCGGCGGCGAAGCCGAAAACCTGGACCGCACGGCATTGCTGGCGCGCCTGCAGGGTTAATCGGGAAGGCCGGGAATATATATCCCGGCCTTTTTTTTGCCCGACCGCCGCTACGACACGGCTTGCACATTTGCTGCGGCAATATGCCCGGCCCGATCGCGGCGGCATGCCGGTTTATTTGACAAGCCGAATCCGGCGCGTATAAGTGTCCCCGCACGCCGGATCCAGCGACGGCCGCGCATATCGAATAAACGGAATATTTGTCAATCCGATAAAGCGATATTATGATTCCGCTCGAGCCAGGGAATGGCTGTATGCCCTCATCCATTTTCCGGAGTACAGATGACCATCGATCTCAGCGGCCTGTCGGCCAAGCAGTTGGGCGCTCTTATCAAGACTGCCAAGAAACAACAGACCATCGTCGCCAAGCGCACGCCCATCGCAAAGGTCCGCACCCAGCTGGCACGCCTGGCCAAGACCCACGGCTACAGCCTCGACGAGGTCCTCGGTGGCGCCGCTCCGGCCAAGCGCGGTCGCAAGGCCGCCGGCAAGCCGGGCCCGAAGCCGGGCCGCAAGCTGGGCAAGGTGCCGCCGAAATACCGTAATCCGGCCAATACCGCGGAAACCTGGACCGGCCGCGGCAAGCAGCCGCGCTGGCTGGCCGAGCAGGTGGGCAAGGGCAAGAAGGTCGAAGATTTCCTGATCGCGGCGCCGGCCAAGTCCGCCGTGCCGGCCAAGAAGACCGCCAAGAAGGCGGTCAAGAAAGTCGCCAAGAAAGCCAGCAAGTCCGCCGCATCGAAAAACTGATCCCGCAGATTGGCGGATATTCGGAAAACGCCGGCGCGAGCCGGCGTTTTTTATGCGCGCCGCGCAGACCGCGACTATAGATTCTTGCGCGCCGGCACCAGCAGGTTGCCGAACAGCAGGCCGGCGACCAGCGCCATCACGATATTGGTCACCGCCAGCAACGCCGACTGCCCGCCGGGCACGTCGTGCTGCTGCACCAGCGTCAGCAACCCGCGCAGGCTGGCGCTGCCCGGCACCAGCATGATGATGCCGGGCAGCCGGATCAGCGCGCCCGGGCGCTGCACCAGCCGGCCGAACAGGTTGCCGGCCGCGGTCAGCGACATCGCCGACAGGAAGATCCCGACCGGGCTGCCCCAGGCCTCGCCGGCGACGCGCGCGATCACGTAGCCGGCCACCGAGGCCGCCATCACCCACGGATAATCGCGACCGCTGGCCTTGAACAGCAGCGCGAACGCGTACGCGGCGATCGGCAGCGAGGCCCATTCCACCCACCCCGCCTGCGGCCGCGACGCGTGCACCATCGGCTCCAGGCCCAGCAGCTGCGCCAGGGTCACCGCGATCACCGCGCCCACGGTCAGCTTGAGGATGGTGGTCACCGCTCCGGCGAAGCGTGCCGTGCCGGACACCCAGTGCTGGCTGGTGAGTTCGTTGACCGCGTTGGTCAGCGCCATACCCGGCAGCAGCACCACCAGCGAGGCGATGATCACCGAATTGAGGTTCAGCGGCGCCACGCTGGTCGCCACCAACGCGGCGACCACACCGGCCAGCAGCGCCGCCAGCGCCTCGTTGGCCTCCTTGGCGGCCGGGCGCTTGTCGGTGAACTGGGTCAACGCGCCGATCAGCAGGCCGATCGCGGTGGCGGTGGCGATGTCCAGCCACGGCAGCCGCCACAGCCCGGCCACGCCGGTGGCGGCCAGGCCGAAGCCGAGGATCTGCATCGCCTTCCAGCGCCGCCCGGGCGGGCGGTCCAGCTGGCGCAGCGCGGTATGCCCCTGGGCCACGCTCATGCGCCCGCTGGCGACGTCGTCGGCGATGCGGTCGGCGACGCTGAGCTTGTGCAGGTCGTTGTCGCCCGGCGCCAGCCGCACCACGCGGGTGATGTCGCTGGAGCCGATCGCCTTGGTCGGATCGCTGAAGCTGAGGATCAGCCCGGTCGGGTTGGACCAGGGCTCGCAGTCCAGGTCCAGCTGCTGCGACAGCGCCACCACCGCCGCCTCCAGGCGCTGCGCGGTGGTGCCGTAGGTGTGCAGGCGGCCGGCGATCTCGGAGACGAACGCGATCCGTTGCGCATAGGTGGCGGCGGTGGACGGGCTGGCGGTGGGCGCGGCGGGCATGTCGGCTAGTATGGCGCGAACGCCGCGCGCAGCCACCCTGTGCAACATGCCGACGTTGCGGGGCAGGCGAAACAGGTATGCTCGCGCCCGCACGCCCCGGACGCCTCATGATCGAACCGCAACCGCCCACCCTCAGCCAGGACGACCGAGACCCTTCGCGGGTGCGGCTGTCCGGCAGTTGGACGTTGGCCACGGCGCTGGCGTCGTCGGACGTGCTGCGCACGATGCCCTCGGGCACCACCGGCATCGACGCCAGCGGCATCGGCCAGCTGGATTCGGCCGGCGTGCTGCAGCTGATGCGCTACGCCACCCGCAACGGCATCGCCCACGAGGCGCTGACCTTCCGCCACGACCACCAGGCGCTGGTCTGCACCATCGAGGACGTCGCCGACGACCGCCCCAAGCGCAAGCGCGACTACGGCTTCGCCGCGGCGCTGGAACGCCTGGGTTACGCGGTGCACCGCAACGGCAAGGAAATCGTCGCGCTGGTCGGCTTCCTCGGCGAGACCCTGGTCAAGGTGCTGCGCCTGGTGCACGAGCCGCGGCGCTTCCGCCTGACCTCCACCGTGCACCACATGGAGCAGGTCGGGCTGGACGCGGTGCCGCTGGTGGCGCTGCTGTCCTACCTGGTCGGCGCGGTGATCGCGTTCCTGGGCTCGACCATCCTGCGCGACTTCGGCGCCGAGATCTACGTGGTGGAGCTGGTCAGCATCGCCTTCCTGCGCGAGTTCGCGGTGCTGCTGACCGCCATCGTGCTGGCCGGGCGCACCGCCAGCGCCTTCACCGCGCAGATCGGCGCGATGAAGGCGCGCGAGGAGGTCGACGCGATCCAGACCCTGGGTTTGGACCCGATGGACCTGCTGGTGATCCCGCGGCTGGTGGCGCTGCTGGTGATGCTGCCGCTGCTGACCTTCGTGGCGATGATCGCCGGCCTCGCCGGCGGCGTCACCGTCGGCGCCTTCGACCTGGGCATCCCGCCGCAGATGTACCTGGCGCGCATGCACGACACCATCCAGCTGCGGCACATGCTGGTGGGCCTGTCGAAGGCGCCGATCTTCGCGATCGTGATCGGCCTGATCGGCTGCCTGGAGGGCCTGCGCGTGGAGGGCACGGCGCAGTCGGTCGGCGAGCGCACCACCTCCAGCGTGGTGCAGACGATCTCGCTGGTGATCATCATCGACGCGATCGCTGCGCTGTGGTTCATGAACGTGGGATGGTGAGATGAAGCAGGAATCGGGAATCGGAAACCGGGCATTCGTCGAAGGCGGACGCCGCGCGCTGCCTGGCCGGGAGCCATTGCCTTGAACAATCCCCAATCCCCAATCCCCAATCCCGATCCCGAACTGGCGATCTCGGTCCGCGGCCTGCTCAACCGGTTCGGCAGCCAGACCGTGCACGAGGACCTGGACCTGGACGTGCGCCGCGGCGAGATCCTTGGCGTGGTCGGCGGCTCGGGAACCGGCAAGTCGGTGCTGATGCGCAGCATCCTCGGCCTGCGCGACCCCGACGCCGGCCACATCCGCGTGCTCGGCGTGGACACCGATTCCAAGCGCCGCGAAGACCGCCTGCACGTGGAGCGCAATACCGGCGTGCTGTTCCAGGACGGCGCGCTGTTCTCCTCGCTGAGCGTGGGCGAGAACGTGCAGGTGCCGCTGAAGGAACACTTCGGCGAGCTGCCCGACAGCTGGCACTACGAGCTGGCGCTGCTGAAGGTGAAGCTGGCCGGGTTGCCGGCCGATGCGATCAACAAGCTGCCCTCGCAGCTGTCCGGCGGCATGCGCAAGCGCGCCGGGCTGGCGCGCGCGCTGGCGCTGGATCCGCCGCTGCTGTTCCTGGACGAACCCACCGCCGGGCTCGACCCGATCGGCGCGGCCGCCTTCGACCGCCTGATCCGCACCCTGCAGGAAGCGCTGGGGCTGACCGTGTTCCTCATCACCCACGACCTGGACACCTTGTACGCTATCTGCGACCGCGTTGCGGTGCTGGCCGACCGCAAGGTCATCGCCACCGCGCCGCTGGCCGAGATCGAGCAGGTCGACCACCCCTGGATCCAGGAATATTTCCACGGCCCGCGCGCGCGCGCGGCCCGCGACGCCAAAACCGCCTGGACCGAGAACGCCTGAGCCATGGAAACCAAAGCCAACTACGTCCTGATCGGCGCCTTCACCATCGTGGCCGGGCTCGCCTTGCTGCTGTTCGGGCTGTGGGCCGCCAAGTATTCGTCCGACCGCACCTGGCAGGAGTACCGGGTGGTGTTCCGCGAGGCGGTCACCGGCCTGTCGGTGGGCAGCCCGGTGCAGTACAACGGCATCGCGGTCGGCTCGATCACCGAACTGACCCTGGCGCCGAACGATCCGCGCCAGGTGGTGGCGCGGGTGCGGCTGAACTCGACCACCCCGATCAAGAGCGACACCCGCGCCAAGCTGGGCATCACCAGCCTGACCGGGCCGTCGATCATCCAGCTCTCCGGCGGCACCCCGGAGGCGCCGTCGCTGACCTCCATCGACACCAGCGACGCGCCGATCATCCAGACCACGCCGTCGGCGCTGCAGAACATCACCGATACCGCCAACCGCATCGTCGAGCGCCTGGACGAGGTGCTCAGCGACCGCAACGTGGCCAGCATCACCGCCACCCTGCACAACCTGGAAACGATCAGCGGCTCGCTGGCCGACCGCGACGAAGGCATGCAGTCGCTGATCCTCAGCGCGCGCGACGCCGCACGCAATCTCGACGTGACCCTGAAGACCACCAACGGCACCATCCAGCGCCTGGACCAGAACCTGGTGCAGCAGCTGCCGCCGATCCTGGACAAGCTGGAGAGCACGCTGAGCAAGCTGGATTCGGCCAGCGGCAACGCCGACAAGATCCTTGGCGAGAACCGCTCGGCGATCAACAGCTTCGCCAACGACGGCCTGGGCCAGCTCGGCCCGACCCTGACCGAACTGCGCGGGCTGATCCGCGACCTGCGCCGGGTCAGCGACCGCCTGGACAACAACCCCGCGCGCTACCTGCTCGGCCGCGACGCCCCGAAGGAGTTCGAACCCAAATGAAGCCTACGCGCGCCCTCCTGCTGCTCGCCGTCCCGGCCCTGCTGCTGCTCGCCGGTTGCTCCGCGCTGACCGGCGGCAGCAAGGAGCCGGTCACGATCTACGCGCCCGACGTGCGCGTGACCCCGGACCCGTCCTGGCCGCAGGTGACCTGGCAGTTGGCGATCGCCAAGCCCAGCGCCGCGCGCGTGGTCGACAGTTCGCGCATCGCGGTGCGTCCCACCCCGGGCGAACTGCAGGTCTACAGCGGCGTCGGCTGGGCGCAGCCGGCCACCGACATGCTCGAGGACACGCTGGTGCGCGCGTTCGAGGATTCCGGGCGCATCCCCGGCGTGGCCCGGCTCGGCACCGGCATCCGCGCCGACTACAAGTTGCTGCTGGACCTGCGCCGCTTCGAATCCGACTACGCCGGCCGCGACCTGCCCTCGGCCACGATCGAGCTCAGCGCCAAGCTGCTGTACACGCCCGACCAGCGCGTGGTCGCCTCGCGCACCTTCCTCGCCGCGCAGCCGGCCGCCAGCACCGACAAGGCCCAGGTCGCCGACGCGTTCGGCCAGGCACTGACGCAGCTGAGCGGCGGAGTGGTCGGCTGGACCCTGCAGCAGGGCCAGGCCGACGCGGCGACCGCCCTGGCGCCGGTGCCGCAGCTCGCTCCAGCATCGCGGCGCTAACTCCAAAGGCGACCTCCAGCACGCCCTCAGGGTGATGCCATTCCCTTTTCAGTTGGCGGCAAGAGCGGCACACCAATTACGTGCGCCTTATCAGACACATACAGCGAACTAGTCGACTTATCGAGCCCAAACGGAGTTGGTAAAATTCGGCCGCGGACATGAGTTCGCATAAATAAAAAAAAGGATTTACTCGATGAAGATGAAGATATTGATGGGCGGACTGATCCTGAGCGCAGCGAGTGTGCTTGCCTCGTCCGCCGCAGCACAAAGTTTGGTACAGATGCCAGATCTTCCAGAAACGGCCAGGTTGGGAACGGATACGAGCACGATGGCCGTTCCTGACGGGGTCCAACTCGTTGAGTTGTATCGCTATTACAACCCCAAGGAGCGCAATCATTGGTCTGGTCGCAGCATGCCCCAGAATTGGGAGCAGTTGGGCTGGCGATACGAAGGCAGCTTGGGCTTCATCTCCTACACGCCGTTTTCCGGCGGGCACGCGCTTTACAACTGCTTCATCGCTGGCGCCAACGATTTTTTCACTTCACCTGACCCGAACTGTGAAGGCAAGAATTTATCGACCTTCATGCCAATCTTGGGATATGTCGCCGACACGCAGATCCCTGGCACGGTGCCTCTTTATCGCTGTATGCGCGGCTACACTCCAACTCGTGCCGACCATTTCGACACGCTAAGTTCGGTATGCGAGAATGTGCCCAATAAGGCAATGGATGGTGTAATCGGATACGTTTTCCTATAAGTAGTCTTTGCGATTGGCCGCCCTTACTGGCGGTCAATCGTATGCGGAGCCGCTTCGGAATGTTCTGGATGGAACAATCTCATGATTATCCAGCAGCGATCCTGCGAAACGTCAGATTGATCCGCTCGCTCACCGGCTTCGCAGTCCGCGGCAACGCATGCCGATAAAGGCGCTGGGTCTCGCCACCCATCAACATCAATCCACCGGCGCTCAGCTCCAGCGCCTGGCGCAGCGTCGGCTGCAGGCGATGGCGCAGCACGAAGCGGCGCGTGGCGCCCAGGCTCAGCGAGGCGATCAGCGGGCGCGGGCCGAGTTCCTTTTCGTCGTCGCTGTGCCAGCCCATCGCGTCGTGGCCGTCGCGGTAGCGGTTGGCGAGCACGCTGTTGAACGCGACTCCAGTTTCCGCCGCCAGCCGTTCGCGCAACGCCCGTAGCGCCGGCGGCCACGGATGCGGCGCGAAGCGGGTGCCGGAGTAGCGGTAGCTCGCCCCCTGGTCGCCGATCCAGCAACTCAGCCGCGGCGAATCCACCAGCCGCCCGAACAGGCGGATGCGGTGAACCTCCCACTCCACCCCGGCCAGCAACTGCGCGAACAGCGCCGCGGCCTCGGCCGGCGCCAGCCAGCCAGGCAGCCAGCGGACGTCGGCGCCGGGCAGGTCAAGTTGCATCGCGCCACGCTAGCATGCCCTGGCCCACCATACGCCAGCGTCCGGAATTTGCCCCGTCACGCACAAAGCCTGAAAATGCAGACAGCCAGATCGAGCCAACGGGAGCGGACCAGATGACGGGATTGGAAGGCGGCGCCAGCGCGCCGGAGCCAGTGGAACGCGACGTCATGGAATACGACGTGGTCACCGTCGGCGCAGGCCCAGCCGGGCTGGCGTTCGCGATCCGGCTCAAGCAACTCAACCCCGACATCTCGGTCTGCGTGATCGAGAAGGCCAGCGCGGTCGGCGCGCAGATCCTGTCCGGCGCGGTGATCGAACCGGCCCCGCTGGACGCGCTGCTGCCCGGCTGGCGCGACAACCCGCCGCCGATCTGCGTGCCGGCCGGCGAGGACGAGTTCTGGCACCTGAGCAAGGACGGCGGACGCAAGTTCCCGATCGTGCCGCCGGGCATGCGCAACCACGGCAACTTCATCGTCAGCCTCGGCGCGCTGTGCGCGTGGCTGGCGCCGCAGGCCGAGGCGCTGGGCGTGGAGATCTATCCCGGCTTCGCCGCGGCCGAGACCCTGCATGCCGACGACGGCACCGTGCTCGGCGTGCGCATCGGCGACATGGGCGTGGCCAAGGACGGCGCGCACAAGCCCGGCTACACCCCCGGCATCGACATCCGCGCCAAGGTCACGGTGCTGGCCGAGGGTGCGCGCGGCCACCTGACCAAGCGCCTGATCAAGCGTTTCGCGCTCGACGCCGGGCACGATCCGCAGGCCTTCTCGATCGGCATCAAGGAACTGTGGCAGCTGCCGGAAGGCCGCGTGGTGCCCGGCAAGATCGTGCACACCCTGGGCTGGCCGGCCGACAATGCCACCTATGCCGGCAGCTTCCTGTACCACCTGGACAACAACCAGGTGGCGCTGGGCTACGTCAGCGGACTGGATTACCACGACCCCGAGTACCGCCCGTGGGAAGCGTTCCAGCAATGGAAGAACCACCCGCTGATGAAGCCGCTACTGGAAGGCGGCACCATCCTGTCGGCCGGCGCCCGCGCCATCGCCAGCGGCGGCTGGCAGTCGCTGCCGAAGGTGGAGATGCCCGGCGCGCTGTTGATCGGCGACACCGCCGGCCTGCTCAACGTGCCCAAGATCAAGGGCACCCACCAGGCGATCCGCAGCGGCATGCTCGCCGCCGAACACCTGGCCGCCGGCGCCGCACTGGATCCGGCGGGTTTCGACGCCAAGCTGCGCGGCTCGGAGGTGATGGCCGAACTGCGCCAGGTGCGCAACATCAAGCCCGGGTTCAAGAAGGGCATGTGGTTCGGCCTGCTCAACGGCGCCTGGGAAACCCTGGTCAAGGGCGCTTCGCCGTGGACGCTGAAGGTGACGGCGGACTGGTCGTCGCTGGACCGGCTCGGCGAGCACGAACAGCCCAAGCGCGACTACGTGCAGCGCGAATTGGCGCCGCGCGACCGCCTGCAGGGCGTGTACTTCGCCGCCACCGAACACGACGAGGACCAGCCCGTGCACCTGCACGTGCTGGACCCGCAGATCTGCGTGACCCGCTGCACCGAGGAATACGGCAACCCCTGCACCCGCTTCTGCCCCGCCGCGGTCTACGAGATCGTCGACGACGCGGCCGGCAAGCGCCTGCAGATCAACGCCGCCAACTGCGTGCACTGCAAGACCTGCGACATCAAGGATCCCTACGAGAT
Source organism: Xanthomonas sp. CFBP 8443 (assembly GCF_025666195.1). Taxonomy (NCBI): domain Bacteria; kingdom Pseudomonadati; phylum Pseudomonadota; class Gammaproteobacteria; order Lysobacterales; family Lysobacteraceae; genus Xanthomonas; species Xanthomonas sp. CFBP 8443. The sequence goes on along the minus strand of NZ_CP102592.1, from coordinate 962,517 downwards.
CATCAACTGGGTCACGCCGGAAGGCGGCTCCGGCCCGAATTACCAGAACCTGTGAGCCGCCCGCTTCCGACGCGATGCTCTTGCTGCGCCGCAGCCGCGTTCTTCGCCACGTGACCTCGCGATGAGAGCCACCTGGCACAAGGCTGAGCGCGCCGCGCGTACGGCTGTCGAGCGGCACGGCGGCGGCTGGCGCGGCCTGCTTGCCGTTGCCGAGCGTAGCTGGAAGGTGCTGCGGGCGCTGGGCCTTGCCGGTTTCGTGCGGCGCTTGCGCAATGCCGCGCACGCGCAGGTGTCGGTAGCGCCGCCATCCGATGTCATGTTCCCCGCGCCAACGCCGATCGAGCGCGTGCAACTGCGCGTGGGCGTGATGGCCCACGTTTTTTACCCCGACCTTCTGGGCGAATTGACCCAGGCGCTGACGGCCATGCCGGTGCCGTACGTGCTGATGGTTTCGGTCATCGATGACGACGCGCGTGCCGCTGCCCAACAGCACCTGTCGTCGTTGCCGAACCTGCAGACGCTGAAAGTACGCAAGGTCGCCAATCGTGGCCGCGACCTGGCGCCGTTGATCGTGACGTTCCGCGAGGACATTCTCGCGCTCGACGTCGTGGCGCACTGGCATACCAAGAAATCCCTATACACCGGCAGCGAACGCCGCGATTGGCGTGATTATCTGACCGCTGCGCTGTTCGGCTCAACACAGCGCATCGCCTGGACCCTCGGCATGTTCGATGCCGAGCCGAGACTGGGAATCGTCTACCCGGAAAGCTTTACCGGCATACCTCTGTGGGGCCACACCTGGCTCAGCAATCTGCAGGTTTGCCGCGAACTGGGACAGCAGCTGGGGATCGCCATTGATGCCTCTGCCTATATCGATTACCCGGCAGGCTCAATGTTCTGGGCACGAGTAACGGCATTGCAACCCATTTACGCACTTGGGTTGAGCTTGCAGGATTTCCCCGAAGAGCGCGGCCAGACCGATGGAACCCTACAGCATGCGCTGGAGCGGATGTTCGTGGCCGTGGTACGCCAACAAGGACTGCTGGCCGGCATCCTACCGCCGGATGGGCGGCTTGCACTGAGCACGGAAGGCAGCCGTAATTGGATGCAGGCCTTCCAGATGCCTCTGGCCACGCGCATGACCATGTCGGCGATCGAGGCAAAGCTGGTGTCGCTGGATGTTTTCGACACACTGGTAACGCGTCCGTTCCTGACCCCGGCCGGAGCACGCGCTTATCTTGCTCATCTGGCAGCCGAGACCCTTGGCGTCCGGGGGTTCGCCACGTTACGCGATCGTGCCGAAGCGCTCGCGCGAGCGGCAGCAGGACGTGACGTCGACCTAGACGCCATCTACGCCGCAATGGCACGGCTCGCAGAAGCGAAGGACCTGCCCTTGCAAGCGCTGCAGGCACTGGAACTGGATACCGAAGCACGTCTGCTGCAGCCGCGCCAGGCGCTGGTTGCCGCGGCTAATGCGCTTGCCGCCAGCGGCCGGCGCCTGGTCGCGGTGTCGGACATGTACCTGGGCAGCGCCGACCTGCAAAAGGTGTTGCCAGCAGCAGTCGGCGGACTGCCGCAAGCCTGGTATGTCTCTTGCGAAACCGGCTGGCGCAAGGATGACGGCCAGGCCTGGGAACAGCTGCCGGCGCGCGAAGGCGTGGCGGCACGGCACTGGATGCACATCGGCGACAACGAACAGGCGGATATCCAGCGCCCACAGATGCACGGCTATCTCACGCCCGTGCATGTTCTGCGACCATCGGCTTTGCTCGACGTGGTCCCGGCGTTGCGCCCGCTGCGACCTGCCGCGGGCGCATCCAGCCCCTGGCAGGATCAGTTGTGGCTGGGCCTACTCAGTCGCCACCTGGCGGATCTGGCCGATACCCGGCCGGAGCAGTTCGGCCACCATCTGCGCCTGGAGTCGCCGACCTCGCTCGGCTATCTGGTGTTTGGCCCGTTGCTCGCCGATTACCTGCTGTGGCTGTCGCGCGTGGCGCTGTCGCGCGGCATTGGCCAGATCCTATTCCTGAGCAGGGAAGGCTATCTGCTGCAAAAAGCGTTTGCGCAGCTGCAGGCGGCATGTCCGCCGCTGGCAGCGCTGCGCGACCGCTATCTGCTGGCCTCGCGCCGCGGCACCGGCGTACCGACGCTACGCGAGGCCAACGACCTGGAGGCATTGTTCGGCAGTACCTATACCGGCAGCCTGCAGGATCTGCTGCAGGCACGGCTCGGCACCGCTGCGACACGCGCGATCGCAGCGCAACTTGGCGCCGCAGACATGCGCGGCATGGTGATGTTGCCAGAGATGCGCACCGCTTTGCTGCAAAAATTGGCGCCTGCGATACCGGAACTGCTCGACGTAGCCGCCGTTGAACGCGAAGGCTATCTGCGTTACTGGCGCGCTACGGTCGATGACGCACCAGCCATGGTTGCCGACCTGGGCTACGCAGGCACAATTCAGGCGCAACTGGGCAGGTTGACTGGAACCACGCTGGGGGGCGGCTATTTCGCGGTGAACGACGGCATCGCTCAAATCCAGGCCAGCGGCTGGGCCGAAGCCCGTTACTTCGATGGCCGCAACGCGGATGCGGAAACCTCGGTGATCCTGCAACACGACTTGCTGCTGGAAACCTTCCTGACCGCACCGGATGGCCAGTTCTCACATTTCGCGTTGCGCGACGATGGCGAGGTCGAACCCGTCTTCGCCGACAACGACCTGGATCCCATGCACTTCGCCACGGTCGCCGCAGTCCAGCGAGGCGCGCTCGATTTCGTCGCCGACCTTTGCGCCATCGGCGGCAGCGAGACTTGGCAATTCGCGTTCGACCGCGCACTGATCCAGGCGCCATTGCGCTGCCTGGGCGAAGGCCGCTGGCAGGCCGGCGACTGGACGCGCGGCCTCGCAGTCAGCGATGCGTTCACTGGCCGCGGCCTGGTCGCCGTGGCCATCTGAGCCGCGTCCGCGCTCGCTGCAGCGTCACGCTCTGCGGAAAGGAACCCCGGTCTTGGCAACGAGTTCCGCCTCCTCCACGCCATCGGCCGCCTCCACCAGCACAAGTCCCTCCGCGGTCACGTCGAACACCGCCAGATCGGTGACGATGCGGTCGACCACCGCCACGCCGGTCAACGGCAGGTCGCAGTCGGGCAGGATCTTGTGGCTGCCGTCCTTGGCCACGTGCTCCATCAGCACCACCACGCGCTTGACCCCGGCGACCAGGTCCATCGCCCCGCCCATGCCCTTGACCATCTTGCCCGGCACCATCCAGTTGGCCAGGTCGCCGCGCGCGCTGACCTGCATCGCGCCCAGGATCGCCAGGTCGATGTGGCCGCCGCGGATCATCGCGAAGGAATCGTGGCTGCCGAAATAGCTGGCGCCGGCGCGGGCGGTGACGGTCTGCTTGCCGGCGTTGATCAGGTCGGCGTCGACCTCGTCCTCGCTTGGGAACGGGCCGATGCCGAGCAGGCCGTTCTCCGACTGCAGCCACACGTCCACGCCCTGGGGGATGTGGTTGGCGACCAGGGTCGGCAGGCCGATGCCCAGGTTCACGTAGGCGCCGTCGGTGAGTTCGCGGGCGGCGCGCTGCGCCATTTCGTCGCGGGTCCAGGCCATGTCAGGCGTCCTTCTGGCGCAGGGTGCGCTGTTCGATGCGTTTTTCCGGATGCGGGTTGTGCACGATGCGGTCGACGTAGATGCCGGGCAGGTGCACCTGGTCCGGATCGATGCTGCCGGTGTCGACGAGCTGCTCGACCTCGGCGATGCAGACCTTGCCGGCCATCGCGCAGGCCGGGTTGAAGTTGCGCGCGGTCTTGCGGAACACCAGGTTGCCGGCGGCGTCGGCCTTCCATGCCTTGATCAGGGCCACGTCGGCGTGCAGCGCGGTCTCCAGCACATAGTGCTTGCCGTCGAACTCGCGCGTCTCCTTGCCCTCGGCGACGACGGTGCCGTAGCCGGTGGCGGTGAAGAACGCGGGGATGCCGGCGCCGCCGGCGCGCAGCCGTTCGGCCAGGGTGCCCTGCGGATTGAACTCCAGCTCCAGCTCGCCGGCCAGGTACTGGCGCTCGAATTCCTTGTTCTCGCCGACATAGGACGAGATCATCTTGCGGATCTGCCGGGTCGCCAGCAGTTGGCCGAGGCCGAAGCCGTCGACACCGGCATTGTTGGAAATGACCGTGAGCCCGGTCACGGCGCTGTCGCGCAATGCCGCGATCAGCGCCTCGGGGATGCCGCACAGGCCGAAACCGCCGACCGCCAGGGTCTGGCCGTTCGCCACCACGTCGGCCAGCGCCGTGGCCGCATCGGGGAAAAGCTTGCCGCGTCGCCCGGTCGCCCGGGGGGAGGTGTCGCCCATTGGCCCGCATCCGCATTGGAAGTAGACAGCTAGTTTAGCCGCTCGCCGACCGTGGCCTACGTCGCACTGCCGCAACGACCGATTAAGGGCTGGAACGTTACACTCCGGTTTCCCCCAAGCCAGGACCCTTCACCTATGCCGCTTCCCGCATTCAAGGCCTACGACATCCGCGGCCGCGTTCCCGACGAACTGAACGAGGACCTGGCCCGCCGTATCGGCGTGGCGCTGGCGGGGCAATTGGAGAGCGGGCCGGTAGTGGTCGGCCACGACGTGCGCCTGGCCAGCCAGGGGCTGCAGGACGCGCTGTCCGCCGGCCTGCGCGCCAGCGGCCGCGAGGTCATCGACATCGGCCTGTGCGGCACCGAGGAAGTGTATTTCCAGACCGATCACCTGAAGGCCGCCGGCGGGGTGATGGTCACCGCCAGCCACAACCCGATGGACTACAACGGCATGAAGCTGGTGCGCGAGAACGCGCGCCCGATCAGCTCCGATACCGGCCTGTTCGCGATCCGCGACACCGTGGCCGCCGACACCGCGCCCGCCGGCACTCCGACCGCGCCCGAGCACAGCCGCCCGGACAAGAGCGCCTACATCGAGCACCTGCTGAGCTACGTGGACGTGTCCACGCTCAAGCCGCTGAAGCTGGTGGTCAACGCCGGCAACGGCGGCGCCGGCGCCATCGTCGACCTGCTGGCGCCGCACCTGCCGTTCGAGTTCGTGCGCGTGTTCCACGAACCGGACGGCCACTTCCCCAACGGCATCCCGAACCCGCTGCTGCCGGAGAACCGCGAGGCCACGGCCACGGCGGTCAAGCAACACGGCGCCGACTTCGGCATCGCCTGGGACGGCGATTTCGACCGCTGCTTCTTCTTCGACGAGAACGGCCGCTTCATCGAAGGCTATTACCTGGTCGGCCTGCTGGCGCAGGCGATCCTGGCCAAGCAGCCGGGCGGGAAGGTGGTGCACGACCCGCGCCTGACCTGGAACACCATCGAGATGGTCGAGGATTCCGGCGGCGTGCCGGTGCTGTGCAAGAGCGGGCATGCCTTCATCAAGGAGAAGATGCGCAGCGAAAACGCCGTGTACGGCGGCGAGATGAGCGCGCACCACTATTTCCGCGAGTTCGCCTACGCCGACTCGGGCATGATCCCGTGGCTGCTGATCGCCGAACTGGTGTCGCAGTCGGGCCGCTCGCTGGCCGACCTGGTCGAGGCCCGCATGCAGAAATTCCCATGCAGCGGCGAGATCAACTTCAAGGTCGCCGATGCCAAGGCCGCGGTGGCCCGCGTGATGGAGCACTACGCCGCGCAGTCGCCGACGCTGGACTACACCGACGGCGTCAGCGCCGAATTCGCGCAGTGGCGCTTCAACCTGCGCAGCTCCAATACCGAACCGCTGCTGCGCCTGAACGTGGAAACGCGTGGTGATGCGGCGTTGCTGGAACAGCGCACCAACGAAATTTCCGACCTGCTGAAGGCATGATCGGACTTATGCCCTTTATCGTCCCTTTCACCGCATCTATGGAGTTCCCCCGCCCATGAGCGACGTCCTGCCCATCATCCTGTCCGGCGGTTCCGGCACGCGGTTGTGGCCGCTGTCCCGCGAGTCCTATCCGAAGCAGTTCCTGCCGCTGGTCGGCGAACACAGCATGCTGCAGGCCACCTGGCTGCGTGCGGCACCGGTCGCCGGGCACGCGCCGATCGTGGTCGCCAACGAAGAGCACCGCTTCGTCGCCGCCGAACAACTGCAGCAGATCGGCGTGCAGCCGCAGTCGATCCTGCTCGAGCCCAAGGGTCGCAACACCGCGCCGGCCATCGCCGTGGCGGCGCTGGAGGCGACCCGCGACGGCGCCGATCCGCTGCTGCTTGTCCTGCCCTCCGACCACGTGATCCGCGACGAAGCGGCCTTCCATGCGGCGGTACGCATCGCCGCGACGGCCGCTGAGCAAGGCAAGCTGGTCACCTTCGGGATCAAGCCGACCGCGCCGGAAACCGGCTACGGCTACATCAAGGCCGGCGCCGGCAACGGGGTCAGCGCGGTCGAGCGCTTCGTCGAGAAACCCGACCTGGCGACCGCGCAGGGCTACCTGGCCTCGGGCGAGTATTACTGGAACAGCGGCATGTTCCTGTTCCGCGCCTCGCGCTACCTGGAGGAACTGCGCCGCTTCCAGCCGGCGATCGCCGATGCCTGCACCAAGGCCTGGAACGCGGCCACGCGCGATGCCGATTTCACCCGTCTGGACAAGGACGCCTTTGCCGCCAGCCCATCCGACTCGATCGACTATGCCGTGATGGAAAAGACCGCCGATGCGGTCGTGGTGCCGCTGGACGCCAACTGGAACGATGTGGGCTCCTGGTCGGCGTTGCTGGACGTGTCGCCGCAGGATGCGCAGGGCAATGCGCACCACGGCGACGTGATCGAGATCGATTGCCGCAACACCTATGCCTACGGGTCGCGGCTGATCGCGATGGTCGGGTTGCAGGACGTGGTGGTGGTCGAGACCGACGACGCGGTCCTGGTGGGCCATCGCGAGCGCATCCAGGAGGTCAAGGAGATCGTGGCCAGGATCAAGGCCAGCGGCCGCTCCGAGGCCACCTGGCACCGCAAGGTGTACCGCCCGTGGGGCGCCTACGATTCGATCGACAACGGCCAGCGTTTCCAGGTCAAGCGGATCACGGTCAAGCCCGGCGCCACGCTGAGCCTGCAGATGCACCACCACCGCGCCGAACACTGGATCGTGGTCAGCGGCACCGCCGAGGTCACCCGCGGCGAGGACGTGCTGCTGCTCACCGAAAACCAGAGCACCTACATCCCGCTGGGCGTGACCCATCGCCTGAAGAACCCGGGCAAGCTGCCGCTGGAGCTGATCGAAGTGCAGTCCGGCAGTTATCTGGGCGAGGACGACATCGTGCGCTTCGAGGATACCTACGGGCGCACCTGAGTCCTGCCGCAGCGGCAAAAAAAGAGCCGGGTAATCCCCGGCTCTTTTTTTATCCGCTTCACGCGCGCGCGGCGCCTTGTGCGGGTTTCGGTTGTGCGGCCAGTTCGCCGATCACCTGGCGCAGGCCATCGCGCCATTGCGGCAGCGCAAGCGAAAAATCGCGCTGCAGCCTGGACACATCCAGCCGCGAATACGCCGGGCGCTTGGCCGGGGTCGGATACTCGGCCGTGGCGATCGGCAGCACGCGCGGCGCACGCGTCAGCAAGCCCGCCGCGAGCGCGTCCTCAAAGATCGCTTCGGCGAAACCGTGCCAGGTGGTCTCGCCGGCGGCGGTCAGGTGCCAGGTGCCCGATTGCGCGGCATCGCGCTGCCCGAGCACCTGCGCGGTGACGTCGGCGATCAGCGCCGCCGGCGTCGGCGTACCGACCTGGTCGGCGACCACGCGTAGCTCATCGCGCTCGGCGCCGACACGCAGCATGGTGCGCAGGAAATTGTTTCCATGCGCGGCGTACACCCAGGCGGTGCGGAAGATCAGGTGCTGCGCACCCGAGGCGCGGATCGCCTCTTCGCCGGCGAGCTTGGTGGCGCCATACACGCCCAGCGGCGCGGTCGGCGCGTCCTCGGGATACGGATGGGTGCCCTGGCCATCGAAGACGTAGTCGGTGGAGTAGTGCACCAGCGGCACGCCGTGCGCGGCGCACCAGTTGGCGATGGCCGCAGGCGCCTCGGCGTTAACGCGCATGGCAGCATCGCGCTCGTGCTCGGCCCGATCCACCGCGGTGTAGGCGGCCGCGTTGACCACGGCAGCCGGGCGCTCTGCATCGAGCAATGCATGCAAGTTGCCAGGACGATCTAAATCGGCCCGCACGCATGCACCACCATCAGGCAGGTTGCCGCTGCGCGTGGCCGCCACTACTTCGAATCCCGCCAAGGCACGCAACAGTTCATGGCCGACTTGCCCGTTACCACCGAATACCAGCACCTTCATGGCGCATAGACCGGCAACCTTTCCTCAGCGATCTGACTCAGGAAAGGCGCCTCCTGATCCTTCTTCGACAGCACCGGCGTACCGATCGGCCAATCGACGGCCAGGTCTGCGTCATTCCAGCGAATCCCTCGATCTGCTTCATGGACATAGACGTCGGTGCATAGATAATTGAACAGCGCCGTCTCGGACAGAACCGCGAATCCATGGGCAAAACCCGGCGGAATCCAGAACTGTCGCCGGTTGCTCGCGCCGAGGATCACAGCCTCCCATTGACCGAAAGTTGGTGAACCCCGACGGATGTCCACCGCCACGTCGTAGACCTCGCCCTCCAGCACGGTCACCAGCTTTCCTTGCGGACGTGGCCATTGATAATGCAAGCCGCGCAAAACCCCTTTTTCTGATGAAGAAACGTTGCTTTGCACGAAATTGGCAGGCAATCCCTGATCAGCGAAGCGGCCCGCATTCCACGTTTCAAAGAAGAAGCCACGAGAGTCGCCGAAAACTGTAGGTTCTAGAATCTTGCACCCTGGAAGCGATGTCTCGATCACATTCATCGCACTACACCCCGTTTCAGCAACTTGTGCAGGTATTGGCCATAGCCGCTCTTTGACAGCGGCGCAGCGAGTGCCTCTAGTTGCTCGGCATTGATCCAGCCCTTCCAGAACGCAATCTCTTCAGGACAACAGACCTGCAGGCCCTGGCGGGTCTGGATGGTCTCAATGAAGTTCGATGCTTCCAGCAAGGATTGGTGCGTCCCTGTATCGAGCCACGCATAACCGCGACCGAGCGTCTCCAGATGCAGCTGTCCCGCCTCTAAATAACAACGGTTCAGATCAGTGATCTCCAGTTCCCCGCGCGGCGACGGCTCTAGCGCAGCTGCATACGCAGAAGCGTTGCCGTCGTAGAAGTACAGCCCGGTGACCGCGTAGCTCGAGCGTGGCTGCGTCGGCTTTTCCTCAATCGCGATGACGCGCCCCTCGGCATCGAACTCGGCGACGCCATAGCGCTCAGGGTCGTTGACCCAATAGCCGAATACGGTGGCGCCGTCCTGACGTGCATCTGCGCGCCCGAGCAGGTCGATAAGCCCATGACCATGGAAGATGTTATCCCCCAGCACCAGGCAACTCGGCTTGCCGGCGACGAAGTCGCGTCCGATCAGGTAAGCCTGCGCCAACCCATCCGGGCTCGGTTGAATCGCATACTCGATGCTCATGCCCCACTGTGATCCGTCGCCTAGCAAGGCGCGAAACAGCGCCTGCTCGTGCGGCGTATTGATGATCAGCACCTCGCGGATGCCGGCCAGCATCAGCACGCTGAGCGGGTAGTAGATCATCGGCTTGTCGTACACCGGCAGCAGCTGCTTGCTGACGCCCTTGGTGATCGGATACAGCCGGGTGCCGGAGCCGCCGGCCAGGATGATGCCTTTGCGTTGGGTCATGAGGTGCTTCCTAGAGAAGTCCGCGCATGGATGTGCGGGCTCTGGCGAGAGACTCGCGTTATGCCGCCGTACCGATGCGTTCCAGCCGGTAGCTGCCGTCGAGCACGCCCTGCACCCAGGCCTGGTTGGCCAGGTACCAATCCACCGTGATGGCGATGCCCTGCTCGAAGCTGTACTTCGGCTCCCAACCCAGCTCGTCCTTCAGCTTGGACGCATCGATGGCGTAACGGCGGTCGTGGCCGGGCCGGTCCGCGACATGGGTGATCTGGCTGACGCGGGGCTTGCCGTCGGCGCGCGGACGGCGCGCATCGAGCAGCGCGCAGATCGCCTGCACCACTTCGATGTTCTGCTTTTCGGAGTTGCCGCCGACGTTGTAGGTCTCGCCGACCCGGCCCTTTGCCAGTACGGTGCGGATCGCCTCGCAATGGTCGCCGACGAACAGCCAGTCGCGCACCTGCTTGCCGTCGCCGTACACCGGCAGCGGCTCGCCGGCCAGCGCCTTGGCGATCACCAGCGGGATGAGCTTTTCGGGGAAGTGGTAGGGGCCGTAGTTGTTCGAGCAGTTGGTGGTCAGCACCGGCAGCCCGTAGGTGTGGTGGAACGCGCGCACCAGGTGATCGGAGGCGGCCTTGGACGCCGAGTACGGTGAATTGGGCGCGTACGGCGTGGTCTCGCTGAACTTGCCGGTCTCGCCGAGCGTGCCGTAGACCTCGTCGGTGGACACGTGCAGGAAGCGGAACGCGTCGCGGCGCGCCTCGGGCAACGCCTTCCAGTGGTCGCGCACCGCTTCGAGCAGGCCCAGCGTCCCCACCACGTTGGTCTGGATGAAGGCGCCGGGGCCGTCGATGGAGCGGTCGACATGGCTTTCCGCGGCGAAGTTCAGCACCGCATCGGGCTGATGCGCATCGAGCAAGCGCGCGACCAGTTCGCGGTCGCCGATATCGCCCTGCACGAAGACGTGGTCGGGGTTGCCCTCCAGCGATGCCAACGTGTTCAGATTGCCGGCGTAGGTCAACGCGTCCAGGTTGATCACGCGGACGCCGCGCGACACCGCCTCCAGCACGAAATTGCCGCCGATGAACCCGGCGCCGCCGGTTACAAGCCAAGTAGCCACTGTCACGTCTCCTGATCGGGCGCTGCAGGGCGCTCCGCTGTCCCAAACCCGACAGGATATACGCTTTGCCCAGGACGGTCGCCTCCGCCCAGCGCCGCAGGTTCAGGCTCGGGCAGCGATGCCCGGCCGTCACCATACGCCCTCGCATGGTCCATCGCCGGCGGTTAGAATTCACCGACTGCCCCGTGCCAGCCGCCGCGGCCGGGCCTTCCCGCACTGCTGAAGGATCTCGTACAAGATGAAAATCCTCGTCGCCTACAAGCGCGTGGTGGACTACAACGTCCGCATCCAGGTCAAGCCGGACGGCTCCGGCGTCGTGACCGAGGGCGTCAAGCTTTCCCCCAACCCGTTCGACGAAATCGCCCTGGAAGAAGCGCTGCGCCTGCGCGACGCCGGCATCGCCACCGAGGTCGTGGTCGTCACCCTGGCCCCGGCCGATGCCGCCGCGCACCTGCGCAATGGCCTGGCGATGGGCGCCAACCGCGCCATCCACGTCGTCACCGACACGGCGATCCAACCGCTGACCGCCGCCCGCACGCTGCTCAAGCTGGTCGAGCAGGAGCAGCCGGACTTGGTCATCCTCGGCAAGCAGGCGATCGACGACGACGCCAACCAGACCGGACAAATGCTGGCCACGCTGTGGGGCCGCCCGCAGGCGACCTTCGCCGGCAAGCTGGTCGTCGCCGATGGCAAGGCCACGGTGACCCGCGAAGTCGACGCCGGCCTGGAAACGCTGGAAGTGGACCTGCCGGCGGTGGTGACCACCGACCTGCGCCTGAACGAGCCGCGCTTCATCAAGCTGCCGGACATCATGAAGGCCAAGAGCAAGCCGCTGCAGACCCTGGCCTTCGCCGACCTGGGCGTGGAGTCCAACGACAGCCTGACCACCACCCACTACGCTCCGCCGCCCAAGCGCAGCCGCGGCGTGATGGTCAAGGACGCCGCCGAACTGGTGGCCGCACTCAAGCAGAAGGGGGTGTTGTAATGGCCAAGATCCTCGTCGTCGCCGAACACCTGAACGGCCAGCTCAACGCGGCCACCGCCAAGACCGTCAGCGCCGCGCAGGCGCTGTCGCCGGAGTCCATCGACATCGTGGTGCTGGCCGCCGACCCGGCCACCGTCGCCGCCCAAGCCGCGCAGATCGCCGGCGTCGGCCGCGTGCTCACCGTCGCCGACCCGGCCAACGAACACGCCATCGCGCAGGTGCTGGGACCGCAGATCGCGCAGCTGGCGCAGGGCTACAGCCACGTGTTCGGCCCCTCCACCACCTTCGGCAAGGACCTGATGCCGGTGGTCGCCGCACTGCTCGGCGTCAACCAGATCTCCGACCTGATGGCGGTCGATGGCGACTACGCCTTCAAGCGCCCGATCTACGCCGGCAACGCGATCATCAGCGTGCAGGCGCCGGCCGACCAGACCGTGGTCGCTACCGTGCGCAGCGCCTCCTGGCCGGAAGCGGCCCGCTCCCGTGAAAGCGATAGCGGCAGCGCGGCGATCGAAGCGGCCAGCGTCACCGCCACGCTGCCCACCCACACCCGCTTCGTCGGCCTGGCCGCAGGCACGTCCGACCGCCCCGACCTGCAGAGCGCCAAGCGCGTGGTCTCCGGCGGCCGCGGCGTGGGCTCGGCGGACAACTTCAAGCACATCTACAGCCTGGCCGACAAGCTCGGCGCGGCGGTGGGCGCCTCGCGCGCGGCGGTGGATGCCGGCTACGTGCCCAACGAACTGCAGGTTGGCCAGACCGGCAAGATCATCGCCCCGGACCTGTATGTGGCCATCGGCATTTCCGGCGCGATCCAGCACCTGACCGGGATCAAGGACGCGGGCACCATCGTGGCGATCAACAAGGATGCGGAATCGCCGATCTTCGAGATTGCGGATATCGGCTTGGTAGGTGACTTGTTCACGCTGTTGCCGGAGTTGGAAATGGCGCTGGCCTGAACACAGCGCTCCGCGTGGCCGCAACCAGCGGGGGCGGCCACCAACGCGGCCGAGCGCGTACAGCAGGGAATGGCCGTGGGCAGGACAATTGCGGCAAAAATCCCTACACTCCCTACATTCATGTTGGTCAACAACCCTCCGAGACCCAGGGTCAGGGTGACCGCGGCCATCAATGGAACCCGAGTAGCGGCAATTATGATCGTAGGCAACGGATTGCTCGCATCCGCGTTCGAGCAAAAGGCAATAGAGGCGCTTGGCGCGACCATCTTTGCGTCCGGAGTATCCAACTCCAATGAAGTCGATCCGGCAGCCTATGCGCGGGAGAAAAAGCTGCTCTGCGAGCACTTGAAATTGGCGCGTGGCACTTTCGTCTACTTCAGTACCTGCAGCATCGCTGACCCCGATCGCGGCGTAGGTGCCTATGCTCGGCACAAGAAGTTGATGGAGGAGGAGGTCGCCACTCGCGACGACTACCTCATTCTGCGACTACCGCAGGTGGTCGGCCATACGGCAAATCCGAATACATTGACGAACTTTCTGGCCAGCCGCATCGCCGAAGGCGTGAAGATCCCCCTGTGGTCCGGGGCGATCCGCTGCCTCGTCGATGTGGAACATGTCGCAGCAATCACCCTGGAGCTGTTGCGCCAGCCACGTCCCATGCGCGTGCTGGGCGACATTGCGCCACCCGAAGTGGTGACCATGCCGGAGCTAATCGATATGCTCGAATCCGTGATGGGGGTTCGTACGCAGCGCGAACTGATCGATCGAGGCGGCGGCAGTCGACCGGATCCCGAGCTGATGCTGTCGCTATCGCATAGGTTGGGGCTGGACATCAGCACCGGCTACACTGCGCGCCTTCTTCGTAAATACTATGGCCGCCCCGATGCGCCGTGAGATGTATGAGCTTTCGGTCGTCATTCCCGTCTACCGAAGCGAATCGATCCTGCCTGCACTGGCGCAAAAGCTTGAGGAGACGCTCCCTCCCCTCTTCGGCGATTCGTTCGAAGTGATCCTGGTCAACGACTGCAGCCCAGACCGGTCTCGAGAAGTCCTGCTTGAGCTAGCGCGGGACAGGATCTGGTGGAAGGTTGTTAGTCTGCGTAAGAACGCCGGCCAGCACAATGCGATCATGAGCGGGCTGCGCATGGCTCGTGGCAAGCGCATCGTCACAATGGACGATGACCTGCAGCATTCGCCAACAGACATCCCTAAGCTGCTGAGCGCCCTTGACGCGAGCTATGACGTATGCTACGCAAGCTTTCACGCCAAGCGACACGCCCTGTGGAAGCGCCTGGGAAGCAGCTTCAACGACCGGATGGCCACTCGCCTGCTCGACAAGCCGAGAGGACTGTACCTATCTCCGTTCAGGGCCATGGTCTCGGGCGTACGTGACGAATTGGTCAAATTCACCGGCCCTAACGTCTATCTGGATGGACTCATTCTCACCACGACGAGCCGGATCACCAGCATCACCATCGATCACCACGCGCGGGCCGACGGCCAGTCGGGCTATAGCCTGCGGAAGTCGATTTCGCTGTGGCTCAAGATGGCGACCAGTTTCTCCGTGCTGCCGTTGCGGCTTGCGTCACTGATGGGTATTGCACTCTCCGCGCTTGGGTTCCTGCTAGCCGTTGCCTTCGTCATCCAGCGATTCACCATCAACGCGATGCCGGTTGGCTGGTCCTCACTGATCGTATCGGCACTGATCATCGGTGGCGCACAGTTGCTCGCACTCGGAGTGATTGGCGAATACGTAGGCCGCGTCCTCCGGCACGTGAACGCAAGCCCGCAGGCGGTAGTCGAAACAACGGCGAACTTCGACGACAACTCGAACGAGTCGGAAGCATGAAGATGCTACGCACCGCCATTGCCGATCCGCGCCTGCGTCAGTTCGTCCTGTATGCCGTTTGCGGGGGAACTGGCGTCCTGGTCGACTTGTCACTGTATACGCTGCTGGTTTGGCTGGATTTCAACTACCAGGCGGCCAATGCAGCGGGCTACGCCGCCGGCACGCTCGTCAGCTTCGCCCTGAACCGGCATTTCACATTCCAGGCCTACGACAAGACCTTGCAGCGCCTCGGGCTCTTCTTCGCGGCCGCCCTGGTCGGGTATCTAGCCTCCAGCGCCCTGTTATGGCTCCTGGTAGGCGTGCTCGGCTGGGCACCGCTGCCTGCGAAAGTCGCTACGCTATTTTTCGTGCTGATTCTGCAATTTTCGCTGAATCGGGCAATCACCTTCAAAGCATCAATGGGCAAATCAAGCAAATGAGCAACCAATTCCATACTGCTGTCGTCGGCGGCGGCTTCGCCGGCCTGTCTGTGGCATATGAGATCGCCAAGGCCGGGAAGCGCGTGGTCGTCATCGAGCGCGATGGCGAGTTGGGCGGCCTCGCCGGCGGCTTCAAAGTCGGCAATGAAGTGCTTGAGAAGTTCTACCATCATTGGTTCAACAATGATGCGGAGATCTTCAAGCTGATCGAAGAACTCGGCGAGCGGGAGAATATCCTGCTCAGGCCCACCCGCACCGGCATGTACTACGCCGATCAGTTCTTCCGGCTGAGCACGCCGATGGACCTGCTTCGCTTCAAGGCGCTGCCATTCCATGACCGAATCCGGCTCGGCATCGCCGTACTCCGTGCACGCTCGGTAAAGGACTGGAAGCAACTGGAGAAGCTGAGCGCCAAGGAATGGTTGATCGACCTGTGCGGGCAGAACGCATACGACGTCGTCTGGGATCCGCTCTTGGTCGGAAAGTTCGGCGATGTCGCCGATGATGTTTCGGCAGTCTGGTTCTGGAAGAAGCTGGTCCTTCGCGGCGGAAGCCGCAGCAGTTCTGGCGACGAGGTCTTGGCCTATTACAAGGGCGGCTTCGCGGAACTGGCGAACCGCCTAGGCAAAGAGATCGTCAATCTTGGTGGCCAGATTCGACTATCGACTGAAGCGCTCCGAGTGATGACCGACGCCGGGCGTGCGACTGGCGTCGAGACGAGCGACGGTCCCGTGGCCGCGGAGAATGTAGTGATTTCGACTGCATTTCCGATCACTGCAGATCTGCTCGAAGGGGGCGTGCCCGAGGACTATCTCCAGAGACTGCGCCGCGTCCGCTATCTGTCCAATGTCTGCATGGTCCTCAGCCTGGATCGCAGCTTGTCCGATACATACTGGCTTAACGTCAACGACCCCGGCTTCCCTTACGTAGGCGTCATCGAACACACCAATTTCGAGCCGCCAAGCTCTTACGGCGGCCGCCACATCGTGTATCTGTCCAAGTATCTGCCGCCGAGCCACGAGATGTATACGATGAGCGACGAGGAACTGCTCGACTTCTCGGTGCCACACCTGAAGAAGATGTTTCCCGAGTTCGACCGCAGCTGGATCCAAGACGTTCATGTGTGGCGAGCCGACTACGCGCAGCCGATCGCCGAGAAGCACTACTCGCAGCTGGTGCCAGGACGAGCCACGCCGCTGGCGAATACCTTCGTTACCAGCATGGCCCAGGTTTATCCGGAGGATCGCGGCACCAACTACGCGGTACGCGAAGGCCGCGACCTGGCGCGCAGCATCCTCTCCACGGAGCGACCCGCCGGGTGAGCACGGAATATGTCGTGCAGGGTGCGGACGACGTCCTGCGCCGACTTTCTCCGGCGCAACGCAGGCTTCGGGTAGCGCTCACCTACCTGATCGCGATGCTCATCCTCACCTCCCTCATATACGCAGTGTTGGCACGATTGCCGGCTGTGCGAATCGGAGATGGGGCCGAGTACTACGCTATGGAACTGGCCGTCAGTCATGAGCACAGGCCATTCGTTGCGGCTCCCACCTGGGCGGCATATGAGCAAATCTGGAAGCAGGGGAGCATCGCCTCCCTGCAGACAGCCGATCAACTCAAATCTGTCTACGTGCCGCTCACGCGCGAGGGCGAGACCGACTTCAACCATTTCTGGTTCTATCCCCTGATGGCGAGCGTGGCCAGCGCACCAGGGAAGTATCTAGGGCTGGTCGACGCCTCTCATGCACGCTTCATGATGCTGCACGCCCTACTGATCGCGGGACTGCTGCTGCTGTGTTTTCGCACGCACGGTTTCAAAGGCATGCTTGCCGCAACAGCGCTGATCGTTACGTCGCCAGCACTGTGGTACGTCAACAAGGTTCACACCGAGTTGTTCACCGTTGTACTGACGACGGCTGCAGTTTGCCTGGCACTGAAACGGCAGTGGGCCTTTTCCGGGTTAATGCTGGCAATGGTGACCACTCAGAACATCAGCTTCGTTCTTCCCGCCATTGCGGCATGCCTGTTTGCCCTTGCAGCCTATCGCACTGAGGATGACCGCGCGCCAGGTCTGATGGATACATTGGCTCTCGTTATGGCGGCAATCATCGCGCTACTCCATCCGCTCTATTATTTCTCGCGCTATGGGGGCCTCACTCCGCAATTGATCAACAAGGGCGCCGAGGTATCGCATCTGGACGTCTTTTCGTCTATTCAATACCTGCTCGACCCCGACGTCGGACTGCTCCCGAATTGGCCGCTTGGCGTGCTCCTCCTTGTCCTTGCGGCGCACGGGCTGTACCGCCGCCGGCTTCCGCTGCCAAGGCCGAGCATGGCAGCGTTCACGGCCATCTTCGTGCTGGCAGCAATGGCCGCTCAGGCGGCCACGACCAACATCAATTCGGGTGGCACGGCAGGTCCAGCGCGATACGGCCTTTGGTATCTCTGTCTGTTCTACCCTATCGTTGCATTGTTGAAGCCTCTGTCGGCGAGCCGCCTGAACCGCTGGATCGCCCGCGCCTGCTGGTTTGTTGCAATGGTTGCCGCCGCCATCGGGGTTCGCGACTACCTGCCAAACAAGCCCGAGTCCTACACCAGTCCGAGCCGTGCCGCTTCGCTGATCTACGGGCACGCACCTTGGCTATGGAATCCGAGCCCGGAAGTCTTCGCCGAACGCAACGCACAGCTGGGAGAGCGCACGCCCCCGGGCCCCGCTCTCGTGCTCGGCCAGGGTTGTCGCAAAGCCCTGTTTCTTCCAGGAACCGAAAACCATGTCGCGCTGTACCCTGCCGGCGCCTGTGGCCTCACCGCCGCCGCCGGGGCCAAGCTCATTGGCAGCCAGTTTCCGTTGCTACCGCAAGAACCGACGTATTTTTCTGTCAATCTGGAAGATGTCGCATCGATGAAAGGGGTGCTGTCGGCGACACAGCCAGCAGGCCCCACCGAATTGCGCGCGTACCTTGGCGATGGGTGGTCGTCCGACGAGCCATGGGGCGTTTGGTCGCTTGGAATGCACTCAAGCCTTCATCTCCGATTGGAGCGGCCTGCGGCCCAGGGGGCGGCGCTGATACTGCGCGCCAACGGACTTTGGCACGGCGAGCGGCATGCGATGACGGTCTCCGCACGGGTGAACGGCGGCCCATGGCAGACACGCACCATGACCGCCTCTGAACCCCAACCTGCAGTCGTGCCTATCAGGTTGCCGGCGCTACCGGCGGGCGCAGACGTCCTTGTGGAGTTGCGATACGACAAACCCGCTTCTCCTGCGAGCCTGGGCCTTTCCCAGGACACTCGGGAGCTTGGCATCGGCCTGGTGTCCCTGGAATTTTCGCCACATTCGTAGCTACGACGCCTCCGCCCGCCTAGAGAAGCAGCGCCAACGTGATGTTTTGGCTATACTGCCGGAAGTCTTTCTTTTGGTTTTAGATAATGGCGCAGAATTCCACAGAGGCAGTGAAATGGGCGTATCGGCTCCTGCTCGATCGTGAGCCGGAGAACGAACAGGCGATCGAAGCCAAGCTCAATCTGGCGACCATTCGCGACTTGCGCCTGACCATCCTGGGGTCGGAGGAATATACCGGCAAGCGCGAAAATCCGCAGAAGACGGCGCAAAGCCCGTTTTTTCATTACACAAGCGCGTTCGACGCAGTAGCAGTGATGCGCAGCCATGCGGCAAAGAATCCGGAGCCCAAGCCTGGTTATCTGGTTAATTTCCTTGGCGTGGCGATCGATCCGAAGTTCTTCCCGACAATCCTATCCGCGCGCGCGGGCGAAGTAGAGCCATTGCCGATTCCAGCGAACTGGCATGCAGACATCGCCGAATGGGGTGCAGCATTGCGCGCCGTCGACTTGGCGGGCGAAAGCTTCACCATGGCGGAATTGGGATGCGGCTGGGGATGCTGGATGAACAACACCGGCGTCGCTGCGCGGAAGAGCGGGCGCAAGGTCAAGGTGATCGGCATCGAAGGCGATGGTGATCACGTCCAGTTCGCGCGTGAAGCTCTGGGTACCAACGGCTTTGCGGACGACGAGATCGACCTCTGCCGTGGCGTGGCGGCGGCGACAAGCGGAATCGCATTGTTCCCACGCCAGGATGTGCCTGGTACGACATGGGGCAGCGAGCCAATCTTCGGCGCGTCCGAGGAGCAGCGCAGCCAAGCGGTAGAAGCTGGGTCGCACGATGAAATTCAGATGCTGTCGCTAGCCGAACTGCTGGAACGGTATCCACGGATCGACCTGTTGCATGTCGACATCCAAGGAGGAGAAGCAGACCTCGTGGAACAGACATTGTCCTTACTGAGCGAGAAGGTCGCCTACATCCTGATCGGCACCCACACGAAGCAGATCGAAGGCCGCTTGTTCGAAGCATTCACCGCGGCTGCATGGCAGCTGGAAATGGAGCGCGCGGCTATCTTCGACATTGCTGACGGTGCGCCACGAATTCGAGTGGATGGGGTGCAAGCCTGGCGCAACCCCAGGCTTTTCGTGCAACAGCAGGAACGCAGCGCATCATGATCAAAGTTCGGCGCGCGAGCTGTTTGCTACAGCTCGCGCGCAGCACTTTTGATATAGACAGCTGACACATCCCTCTAGCGCCACGCGTCACGCGTCACGCGGCTCGGAGCATCCAATCGAGGGTGTCACGGAGAGGCGGGCACGACCAATCTCCAATGATGCTTTTCAAGAGCCGATTGTCGCCTCTAAGCACCTTCACTTCATTCGGCCGCACGAATGCCGGATTTACCACGACCTCCAGCGAGTGGCCGGTGGATTCCTTACAAAGTGCAATGACATCTTGCAACGAATGCGTGTTGCCGGAGCAGATATTGACAGTGCGACCGATCGCGGCTGGTGCCTGCAGCAGCCGTCTATAGGAGTTCGCGACCGAGCGCACGTCTCCAAAATCGCGCTCCACATCCAGGTTGCCCAACTCGATCCTTTGATCACGCCGGACAAAGTGAGACACCACCTTTGGAATGAGGAAATTGTCGGCCTGCCCGAGTCCCGTGTAGTTGAAGGGCCTGACGGTCACAATCGGCAACCGCGGCCGCCAAAGGCGTGCTACATATTCCATCGCCAGCTTGCTTACGGCGTAATCGTTCGCCGGCGAAGCAGGCACATGCTCATCAAGCAGATGGGTTGATGAGTTGCCATAGACGTTGGCACTGCTGGCGAGCAAAACGCACTCCGGCGCGAGGCCTGAATCATCGATTGCCTGCAGCAGGTTACGGGTACCGAGAAGATTTACATTATAGAAATCTTCAACCCGACCGTGCGCAACAAATGCTAACGCCGCGAGATGGACGATCATGTCCGGCCGGCATTTCGTCAATACCTCACGCAGCGCCCCCACCTCACGGAGATCCGCTTGGTGGTACTCGTCCGCAGGAATCAGCGCGCCCGCCCAGTCGTCAACGATGTCTTTGTGAGTTCCCAGTCCAATGAGGTGACAACCCTGCGCCTTCAACTCCGACGTGACGTAACGCCCGGTGAAACCCGACGCCCCCGTCACTAGGATCCTCTTGCCAGCCAGGTCAGAAGGAGAAACCACGCTCGTTCCTCTTGAGATCAGCTTCCACCATCATCTGGCACAACTGCTCCAGCGTCGTTTTCGGCTTCCAGCCAAGCAGCTGCTCAGCCTTCGCCGGGTCGCCGATCAGGAGATCCACTTCCGCAGGACGATGGAATTTCGGGTTGATGCGAACGAGGGTTTCGCCGGTAGCGACGTCCACCGCGATTTCCTGCAGATCCTGCCCACGAAAATCAACCTCGATGCCAGCACCCTTGAACGCCATGCGTACAAAGTCGCGCACTGTCTCCGTTCGATTCGTTGCAAGGACGAAAGTATCAGCGTGATCTGCCTGCAGCATTCGCCACATGCCTTCAACATATTCCTTGGCGAAACCCCAATCACGCTTGGCATCGAGGTTGCCCAGCTCAAGCACATCTAATTGCCCCAGTTTGATTTTGGCAACTGAATCGGTGATCTTACGGGTCACGAACTCGCGTCCGCGCAGCGGGCTCTCGTGATTAAAGAGGATGCCGCTCGAACCGAAGATGTTATAGCTCTCGCGGTAGTTCACCGTGATCCAGTGCGCATAGAGCTTCGCAACACCATAAGGACTACGCGGGTAGAAAGGCGTACTCTCTACCTGTGGAATAGCCTGCACCTTGCCAAACATTTCAGACGTAGACGCTTGATAGAAGCGAATCCTCGGATCGATCAGACGGATCGCCTCAAGTAAATGCAGCGCGCCCACGCCAGTGATTTGCGCAGTAGTGGTCGGCTGCTCGAAACTGACGCCGACAAAGCTCTGCGCTGCCAAATTATATATCTCGTCCGGCTGGATCTTCTGCACCATTGAAATGGTTGCACCGAGGTCGGTCAGATCGTACTCGACGAGCTTCAGATTCGGATGACCTGACGCACCAACCTCATCCAACCGCCAGAAATTCACCGAACTGGTTCGGCGATAGGTCCCGAAGACCTCGTAGCCCTTCGAGAGCAAAAGCTCTGCCAGGTACGCACCGTCCTGACCTGTAACCCCGGTGATGATCGCCTTCTTATTGCTCATTGTCTCTCTCTGCTCTGCATTTGTAATCCATGACACCGCACTTGCGCCTTCCACCGCGGGACCAGCAGCCATACGTCGTGCTACGTCCCAGAAGTATAGTTCATCTCGCGTGGCGACCTTGGCTGACCCGGCGTTGCCTTGGAAGTAGTCTCCACGAGCACGGCCGCAAGGTGATCAGCGCTCTGGCTCCACGTCAGCCAAGGCATTGCGTCAGAGCGCGGATGGCTGCCCTCTCGATACATGGCCACCCAGCGCAACAGGGCATTGGCAATGTTCAAGGCGCTGCGTCCATCGAAGTAAAACGCATGCGAACCGGCGACCTCGCGAAACACCGGAATGTCGCGCGCGATCATAGGCTTTCCGCGCTGCGCCGCCTCGATCAAGGGCAGCCCGAAGCCCTCACCCTCCGATGCCGCGATGAGACAGGTGCTACTGGCGTAGATCTGATCCAGATACTCATCACTGGCGCCTTGCAACCAGAACAGATTGTGATTGGCTTGCGGGTGCTGGGAAAGGCGCTCGCTCAACTCGTCAACCAACCAGCCTTTCTTGCCGACGATCACGAGTACGTATTCGCATCCTTGCTCCCAGAGTTCTTCGAAGGCATCCAGTACCTGCGAGTGTCCCTTCCGCGGCTCGAGCGTGCCCACCATTAGGAAGCTGGTGCTGCGCTCGATACGAGCCAGCACCTGCACCGCGTTGGGCGGCAGGCCTTTGGTCGGTTGGCTTTCGTCGATGTCGGCACCCAGGTGGAACCAATCGATCCTTGCAGCGGTTTTGATCTCGGCTTCCTCTACCCAAGCGGCAACATCGTCGGCCACCGCGCGCGAGATGCAGATCAGTTGGTCCGACACTCCCAGGATGTCGCGCAGCCAACGCTCATGCATCTGTCCGCCAGGCTGTGGCCACCAATCGGGATTTCGGATCGGCAGGATGTCGTAGACGACAAAGCAGATTTTCGCGCCGCTGGCACGAAAGTAGTCGAACCACTCCGGCAACAAAGACACGCAGTCGCCCACCAGATCGAGGCCGAAATAGATATCTCCCGCATGGCAGACTAGCGGTTCATCTTCTCCCAGGTCCTCACCAAACAACGTCCTTGCGTACTGGTTTGCGCAAACGTAGCGTCCGCTTGCACGATCTACCCTCACCAGCCGCACCTGATAGCCAACCGGCGGGATCTTCGTCCACTTCGAAACGATTGCGCGCGTGACGCGCTGGATGCCCGTCCTATGGTCGTGCTCAGCCAACTCGGAGACATCGATCATGATCTTCGGGCGCGCGGGGCCGATCGAGCGGTCGATTGCATCGGCCAACGCCATCATGTCCGCGTCGTCGATTGGCCCAAGCTTGACGAGCTGTCGCGGCAGGTCCCTCAGCGCATCATCGCGGTAGGCATGTATGCTCCGCCCTTCGTGCAGTTGCTCGCATGCGGCAATGAAGCTGGCGCCCACTCGGTCCCATGAGTAATCCTGGGACCGCAGCGCCGAGTACCGGCGCAGCACAGCCATCGCTGATTCCGACCGCAAGGTGGCCGCCATGCGCTCCCGGATGGAATCCACGTCCATCGGGTCGAACAGCGCCGTCGGTTCCAGCACGATCTCCTTCACGCTCGATGCATTGGAAGCGATCACCGGGGCGCCGCACGCCATCGCTTCGACGACCGGGAGGCCGAAGCCCTCATGCCACGATGGGAACACGAACAGGCTGCACTCGTTGTAGAGACCCACAAGCTCTTCGTCCGTGACATAGCCGGTAAACTGCAGGTCGCCATCGGCCAGACCCAACTGGACCATTGCCCGGCTAAGTTCGTCCACATGCGGCGCATGCATGCGTCCCGCGAGCACCAGCCGATTTTCCCTCCTCAACTCCGGCGCGAGCCCGGCGTAGGCCTGCAACAAACGCATAAGGTTCTTACGGTAGTCCGACCCGCCGGCGTACAGGATGAAGCCGCCGGTCAGTCCGAACCTACGCCGGACCTCATGCCGGATTCCGTCGTCGCACTCGAGCAGACGGAACACCGGATCGCACGCTGCCGAGATGTTGAACAACCGCTCCGGATCGCAGCCGACGACCTCGATTGCCTCCCGCGAAGAACTCTCGGAGATCGAAAACAACGCATGTGCCGTCTTGAGCTCCTTGATCTTCTGCTCGTAGAACTCGCGATAGCTCGAATCCGGATCCAGATAGACCTCCGGATTCAGGTAAGGAATGAGGTCGTAAAGAGCGACGACCGTAGGCACCCCGCTGAGGCGCCCGACGCTGACTACGGAGTTATCCAGAAATCCTTCGAACAGGCTGGAGACGAAAATTATGTCCGGCTCCAGCGCGGCGAGCGCCGCCTCGCGGATCACACATGCGCGCTCGAGTCGCGCGCGGTTCTCCGACTCCTTTGCGATGACCGGCATTGGCACATGCCAGACATGAATGTTCGCCGCGGGAAGAACCCCTGCGAACGTGCCGCGAATCTCCTTGATGGAGTCTGCGAACCCGCCATTGAGCGCCAGATGTACGTCATGGTTTGCAGCTTGCCGAGCAACTGACAGCGCCAGCGAAAGGCTGTAGCGCCCGATGCCACGGTAGCGGCTTTCCGACTGAGCCCCCTGCAGGTCGATCACAATGCGCATCAATTCATCCCCGAATGCTCAGCCTTGAGCTTCTCAAACCATTGTCTTCCATACACTGTAAGCCTCGACAGTGCGACGTTGCGATCCGCATCGGTGAACGATCCCACCTGCCCCAACGAGGGAGGCGGCGCAGACGCGCCAGCGTCAAAGATGTGTTCCTGTACCGCGACGCGGCGCAGACGCGAGTGCAAAGCAGGCACGCGCTTGAGCACCGCGTTCATCGATCGAGCCAGCAACGGCCGCCGCATGACACGACGGATGCCCGCGACAGCAAGACGTCGGCTAGCTGTCGCCGGTGCCCTCACCAGGCGGGTAGCGAAGCGGATTGGCTTGGTGAGTCGCCACGAACGGCTGGCAAGAACCACAGCGAGCCGCCTTTCCGCATCGACAGCGCGCAGGTACCAGTGATGCGCATTGGACAGAGACGCTTCAAGCGCAGCCTTAGCCTGGTCCGCTTCGTGCCGATAATCAGCGTTACATGCGTGCAACAACTCCATGCGACGCCGGATTGCGGAAATACGCACCCCTTCCGACTCGTGCTGCCAATTCCATTCCGAGACCGTCTTCTGCTTTTCTTCGAGCAATTCCGCGATCGCCGACTCGTGCTGCTGACGCAGCGCTTCCGCAGCACGTTGCCCTTGCAGAACCGCCTCTGCTACCGCTTGCTCTTTCTCCTGGACCAAGCGCGCAATCAAATGCTCTTTTTCGTCGTCCTGCAGCACGACCGCCTGTGCTCGCCCGTCACCGAACCGAGCAAGTGCTTCTTCGCGCTCGTTGGCAAGCATGAACCAACGGTGCGCATTTTCGAGTGACTCCGTCAGCTCTTGCTGCAGTCCTGCACGCTCGCGGCCAATCGTCGCGTAGGCGCGCTCGTACGTCAGCAATCCGCGCTCATAGGCGGACACCAGCGTTGTCCATGGCGGAAGTGGTTCTTCGTCGCCAGCCTGCGAGACGAACCCCTGCAACAGCCGATAGCGCCACTGCGGGCGAGGCAACGCGAACAGCTTAAGGAACGCGTTCCGGTAGCGACCGGGCAGCACCGCCAGGTCAAGCAGCGGCCGACGCAACGGATCAGGCTTCTGGACGTGGCCTTGGATCACCTCGCGAAATGTGATCAACAAGGAGAGGAACAGATCGTCTGGCCATGCGCAGTCGACTGCATCCGCAGAGATCGCACCGTAGTCGATCAGCGAAACGATGTTCTCTGGCGAAACGATGATATTCCAGCAACGCACATCGTTGTGGTACAGGCCCGCATCTTCCAGAACCACGAGTTGCGCCAGCAGCGCGTCGAGTACCTGCTCGTAAGCGTAGGGTTCATGGGCCGAGATCATCTCCGAGAGCAGCGTGCCAGAGAGCATCTCGCGGGCGATCCAGGCGGTGCGATCGTCGCGAAGGGTGCGCAACAGGCGGGGACCGTTGAAGCCGGGCGGGACATTGGACAAGAACGCCACCTCCCGCTCGTACTCGAGCAGGTTCAGCGCCCCCCGGGCCTCGTCGTCCAGCGCCAGCTGCTTGAGGATCGTGCCTTCGCCGAAGAAGTACCGACGCGTTCCGCGATGGCTGCCCATGGCGTCGGAATGAGACTCGAAGCGCATGGCGATGATTTTTGAGAGCTCATCGCCGAGATACCAGTATCGAGCGCTGGCGAAATAGATCGGTCGCTCAATTCCGGATAGATGGGTGGACTGGAAACCAAGCACCCGCCGGAATGCGTAGGGCTGCAGCAGCTCCTCGGGCCGCTCGGGCTGGGAAGGCCCCCAGTAAAGGGGCTCTTCGCGCAGCGCCAACTCGTAGATCGCGGCCGAGGTGCTGGCCGCGAGCTTCCCGAGCAATCCACGCACCTGGTCCATCCCATGCGCATGAACCAGGTGATGGAACACGCTAAGCCCGAACACTATGTCGTACAGGCCCGGCTGCAGCCTGGCCACAAAGTCCTCGATGCTCGCGCACTCGAATGCCGCGCTGGCCAATCCGCTGTCGCTCGCCAACGCCTGGCACACGGCCACGTTACGATCAAGAAAATCCACGCCATGGACACTGTGACCATCTGCGGCCATATTCAGAGAGAAATAGCCTTGAGCACAGCCCAAATCGAGCACGCGTAGCCGCCGCCCCAGTGCCTGCTCAAGGCGTTTCGCACAATCGCGGATCAATACGAGACGATCCTCGCAACCGCGCGACACGTCGCCGGATAGCTCAGGATGACCATAGATAGGCTGGTACTTCTCCGGCAGCGCTGCCACCAGACTAGCCAGGGTGAGATTGTCGCTCATCGGCCAGACCCCAGCGAAAATGAGATGGCTGCCCGTCGATTCATGCCGACGCCTCGATGACACCGAAGCCTGCCTTCATATCGACGATCCCCCAGAACTGCATGGCGCGCCCGACATCCAGCAGCAGTGCGTCATAGCGGCGATCTAGCGGCACGAGCTCAGCCAGTGGATCGCCGCTGGAAACTCCAAGCGAAACCATATAGTGACCCTGGTTGAGATCGAGCGGCAGGGTGAACTTGCACACCACCACTTCGCCTGCCTTGGCTGTTATCCGGTCGCGACCTTCACTGGAAAGGAACGAATTGGTGCCGTAGAGAAAAAGGCCTTCGAGCGTTTTCAGCAGGAAACCCGGGACCACGCTCTCGACATTATCGTCGAAGGCGATTTTCATGTAGAACTCGGTCTTGGCACCGCTGTCCAGGCGCGAAGGGAAGTGCTGCCCGCCACTGACCACCATGTAATCGACGATACGTGCTCCGCCCTGGCCCCACCGGTGTTCGCCGCGATTGTAATAGGGGCGGGTGTGGAAGATGTCCTCGTTGCTGCCCCCCATTTCCGCTGCTGCCGCGACGGCTTCGAGCGGATGGGCGGCGACGACGGACTTCCTGCCGAACAACTCGTCCAGGTACAGGTTAGACACCTCGCGCGCAGGTCCGTCGGCGTGCACTCCACCGTCCTTGATGAAGATCACTCGGTCGCAATGTTTGACGATGTCGCCCACCGCATGACTAACCAGGATCAGGGTGGTTCCCTGTTCCTTGAATTCCTGGATTCGGCGGAAGCACTTGGCCTGGAAGTAGGCATCGCCGACAGACAGCGCCTCGTCGACGATCAGAATATCCGGGCGGAAGGCAGTCGCGACAGCGAACGCGACGCGCACCTGCATGCCGCTGGAGTAAGTCCGCACAGGCTCGTCGAAATACTCGCCGATCTCCGCGAATTCCTGAATTGCCGGAATCACCTCGTCGATCTGCTGCAGGGTGTAGCCCATCAGGCCCGCCGAATGCCTGGCATTCTCGCGGCCGCTCAGATCGGGGTTGAAGCCCATGCCTAGTTCCAGGATCGCGGCAATGCGCCCGCCACGCGTGATGCGCCCCTCGGTCGGCTGAACGGTACCAGTGATCAGCTTGAGCAGTGTGCTCTTGCCCGCTCCATTGCGCCCCACCACACCCACAGATTCCCCAGGCGTGATCGCGAACGACACATTGCGCAGTACCCAGTGCTCTTCCTTCGGATGAACCGGCAATCCAAACCAGTTCGCAGCGCGAAGCCATTCACTGCCCCACACCCGATAGGACTTGCCCACACCCTCAACGCGCATCACGCCACTCATAGGGCATCCACCATTTCCTGACTCGCGCGGCGGAACACCACCAGCGAAGCGAACGCAAGCACGACGGTACTCAGCGCCATCGGCAGCAGGTCTCGCCAGACTGGGGCCTGGTCGTACAGCAGGACACGCTGATAACTGGTCACCAACGGATACAGTGGATTGAGACGGAACAACTCCTGCACCGCAGCGGGGAGGATGTTGATGCTATAGACAATCGGAGTCAGCCAGAACAGGGCTTGCAGTACGACAGGAACGACCTGCCCGATGTCGCGAACGAATACATTGAACACGCCGAGCAACAAGCCGATTGCCATGGCAAAGCACAGTGTAAGCAGTATCAGCGGAAGCAGCCAGACTGTCTGGGCGCCAGGAAAGTGACCCAGCACCGCGAACACCACAAAGATAGCGACCAACAACAGCAGGTTGTTTACAAGCATCGCGCCGCCGGCGATGAGGGGTAGGCAGATCCGGGGGAACGCCAACTTCTTCATCAGGTTGCCATTCTCGACGAACAGCGACACACATCGGCTGATGGTTTCCGTAAACATGCTCCAGCACAAGGTACCGGACATGAGATAAAGCGCATATGCGTATTTGTTGTTAACGCCAGGCAACTTGGCAGCCAATACCTCGGACAGGATCGTGGCGAAGATAAGAACCTGCATGAGCGGATGGATGATCATCCACAACGCACCCAGCTTGCTTCTGACAAAGCGCATCCTGAGGTCGTTCCTAATCGACGACAGGATAAAGTAGCGGTAGGCCCATACGGACCGCATCATGTCCAAAATCTGTACCTCTCCAATTACTTGTTAGCGAGTCGGATGAACATCCACCCACGAAATTCCTGCCGCCCCATCGAAAGGGCTCGACCCCTGCGCGCTGGGACTTAGCTCGACTCCGGCACCACTTCCACAATTCTTGCCAACAAGCGCTGCGCCGCCCGCTCCGGCGAAAGATGACGGCAAACGTGCCGCTTCGCCACCTCGCCAAGCGCGCGGGCACGCACCGGGTCGTCGGCGAGCCGCCGCATTGCCTCGGCCGCGCACGCCACATCGGCCTCGGCCCAGCGCGCACCATCCGAATCCGGATAGTCTCCTTCTGCCACAGGGACCAGCTCGTAATCCACAAGGCAGGAGTTCGTCGAATCCATGAACTCCATGTTGCCCGACCAGCCGGTCGCGATTACTGGCTTGCCTAGTGCCATGCATTCCGCCAAGCCCAAGCCGAAGCCCTCGGCGCGGTGCAGAGAGACATAGGCATCGCAGCAGCGCTGAAGCGCGTGCACATGGCCCCGGTCTATGACCTCGTCACGCACCAGGATACGAGGATCGCCGGCCACGACGTTGAGCAAATCGCGCATGCTGTCGGGATGCAGATGGCCGTTGCTCGACTTCACGAGAAGGCGCACGTCGTCGCGTCCGGGCGGGAATGCGGCAAGGAACGCCCGCACGACAGCATGCGGATTCTTGCGAGCAATAAAGGAGTGGAAGTCGAAGCTGCAGAGAAAAAGGAATTTATCCGAATCAAGGCCGAAGTCAGGCCGCTGGAGGCCACTGTCATGCACGGCCGACAGCGGCAGCGGCAGCCGCATGATGGGCTTCTCGGTGATGCGGCGGAACGCATCTTCGATGAACTTCGACGCTACCATGATCTCATCCACATGACGAATCGCCTCCTGCCAGGCATCCGGAATCTTCTCCAGCTCCCAGAACCAGCAGACGATCACGTAACGGTTCTCCATCCGAGCCTTTCCTACATGCTCAAGCGCCGCCTCCAGATAATCGGGATTCACGAACACGATGCTCACCGGATGCGGCAGCCTTTCGTCGATGAATCCATCCATGCTGTGGTCTCCCCACGAATGCGGCATTCCCAGGTCGATGTCGTACAACGCCACAGGCACGCCCGCGTCGATCAGCGCGCGCGCATACATCCTTGCACTCTCTGCCAGACCGAATTCGCCGCGGATATAGCCCAGGATATTGACTCCGGGAGACTGCAAAGAGGGGCTATTCATCTTCGCCTGCCAAGGCCTAGCGGCACCTTGCGCAGCATCCCAGGCGCTCGTCCGCTGGAAACGAGTTTGTGCGACTGATCGCGCAGAGAGAAGCGCGGCAAGCTGATCACGCAACCCTTGCGGAAACAGCCGATAAATACGTTGCAGATATGGCTGGCGACGTATCCATGCCTGAAGATTCAAGCCTAGCAACCCGGTCCTCAAACTAGACAAGATGCTCGGGCGTCTCTGCTGCTGCAACATGCCTACTGCTGCGCCTCCAACGCCCGCTGCAAATCCACCCGCAAATCCCCCACATCCTCGACCCCCACGCTCAACCGCACCAAGCCATCGCTGATGCCGAGCTGTTCGCGGCGGGCGACCGGGATGGAGGCATGGGTCATGACCGCAGGATGGTTGACCAGGCTTTCCACGCCGCCCAGCGATTCGGCCAGGGTGAACAGCTCGGTCTTCTCGCAGAAGCGCTTGGCCGCGTCGAAGCCGCCCTTGAGCACGATCGAGACGATGCCGCCGAAGCCGGACATCTGCCGCTGCGCCAGGGCGTGCTGCGGATGCGAGGCCAGGCCCGGGTAGATCACCTTCTCCACGGCCGAGTGGGTATCCAGCCACTGCGCCAGCACCAGCGCGTTGTCGCAATGCGCGCGCATCCGCAGCGGCAGGGTCTTGAGTCCGCGCAGCGCCAGGAAGCTGTCAAACGGGCCCTGTACGCCGCCCACCGAGTTCTGCAGGAACGCCAGCTGCTCGGCCAGTTCGGCATTGGCGCCGACCACGGCGATGCCGCCGACCATGTCCGAGTGGCCGTTGAGGTACTTGGTCGCCGAGTGCACGACGATGTCCGCGCCCAGTTCCAGCGGGCGCTGCAGCATCGGCGAGGCGAAGGTGTTGTCCACCACCACCAGCAGGCCGTGCTGGCGCGCGATCGCGGCGATCGCGGCGATGTCGACGATCTTCAGCATCGGGTTGGTGGGGGTTTCGATCCACACCATCCGGGTCTTGGGCGTGATCGCGGCTGCGAACGCGGCCGGATCGGTCAGGTCGACGAAGCTGAAGTCCAGCGCGGCGGTGCGCCTGCGCACGCGCTCGAACAGGCGGTAGCTGCCGCCGTACAGGTCGTCCATCGCCACCACGTGGCTGCCGCTGTCCAGCAACTCCATCACCGTGGAGGTGGCGGCCATGCCGGAGGCGAACGCGAAGCCGCGCGAGCCGCCTTCCAGCGCGGCGACGCAGCGCTCGTAGGCGAAGCGGGTCGGGTTGTGGGTACGCGAGTACTCGAAGCCCTGGTGTTCACCGGGGCTGGACTGGGCGTAGGTGGAGGTCGCATAGATCGGCGGCATCACCGCGCCCGTGGACGGGTCCGGATGCTGGCCGCCATGGATCGCCAGGGTCGCCAGCGACAGCGCAGGGCCGTCGCCATTGGGGTTGGACGTGTGGTCCGTCATGAGGGGTTCCCGGAGAAGGGGCGTGATTCTAGCAGCGAGGTCTGAACGGCCCCCTGTACCGGGAGCCGTCCACGAGGCACCGTCACTGGACGCGGCGGCGCAGGTAGTTGAGCAGGTCGATGCGGGTGATCAGGCCGAGGAAGGCGCCGTCGTTCATCACGATGGCGACCTGGCCGCGGTCGAACACCGGCAGCAGGGCCTCGATCGGCGATTTCACGTCGAGCCGGTCGAGCTTGCTGACCATGGCCGTGGAGACCGGGTCGCGGAAGCGGGCCTCGTCGCCGTAGACGTGCAACAAGACGTCGCTTTCGTCGACGATGCCCACCAGTTGGTCGCCGTCCATCACCGGCAGCTGCGACACGTCGTACAGCTTCATGCGCTGGTAGGCGGTGGTCAGCAGGTCGCTGGGACCGACCACCACGGTGTCGCGCTGGCTGTACGGGCGCAGGATCAGGTCGCGCAGGTCGCCGTGCTGCGGGCGCTCCAGGAAGCCGTTGTCCAGCATCCAGTAGTCGTTGTACATCTTCGACAGGTACTTGTTGCCGGTGTCGCAGACGAACACCAGCACCCGCTTGGGTTCGGTCTGCGCGCGGCAGTACTTCAGCGCCGCGGCCAACAGGGTGCCGGTCGAGGAGCCGCCGAGGATGCCCTCCTTGGCCAGCAGCTCGCGCGCGGTGTGGAAGCTCTCGGCGTCGCTGATCGAATAGGCCTTCTTGACCCGCGAGAAATCGGAGATGGCCGGCAGGAAGTCCTCGCCGATGCCCTCCACCAGCCAGCTGCCGGACTTCTCGCTGACCGTGCCCTGCTCGATGTACTCGGTCAGGATCGAGCCGACCGGGTCGGCCAGCACCAGTTCGGTGTGCGGCGAGGCGGCGGCGAAGGCGCGCGACAGGCCGGTCATGGTGCCGGAGCTGCCGCAGCCGAACACGATCGCGTCCAGCTTGCCGTCCATCTGCCGCAGGATCTCCGGGCCAGTGCCGAACTCGTGCGCGGCCGGGTTGTCGGGATTGCCGAACTGGTTGACGAAGTAGGCCCCGGGGGTCTCGGCGGCGAGGCGCGCGGCCAGGTCCTGGTAGTACTCGGGATGGCCCTTGGCCACGTCCGAGCGGGTCAGCACCACTTCGGCGCCCATCGCCTTGAGGTTGAAGATCTTCTCCCGGCTCATCTTGTCCGGCACCACCAGGATCAGCTTGTAGCCTTTCTGCTGGGCGACCAGAGCCAGGCCGATGCCGGTGTTGCCGGCGGTGCCCTCGACCAGCACCGCGCCGGGCTTGAGTTCGCCGCGGCGCTCGGCCGCTTCGATCATCGACAGGCCGATGCGGTCCTTGATCGAGCCGCCGGGGTTGGCGCTTTCCAGCTTCAGGTACAGCTCGCACACGCCGGTGTCGAGCTTGCTGGCCTTGACGATGGGGGTGTCGCCGATCAGGTCGAGTACGGAAGAGTGAATGGCCATCGCGTCCGGATGCATCGCGCCGACATAGCGGCTGGACCGGTGATTATCCGCGGTATGCGCCGGAATGTCAGACCGGGACGCGGAATCGGCACGAAAAAAGCCGCGATCGCGGCTTCGGGAAGAGATGGCGCGGACGGTGGCGAGCCGACGAGGAGGCCGGCCACCGCCCGCGACAAGTGAACGCGTCGTGGGAGGGGTGGATCAGTGCGGCTTCTGCTGCTCGTCGTAGAGCCGCAGCAGCTTTTCCTTGGCCGCGAGCTTTTCCCGCTTCATCTGGGACAGGGTGAGATCGTCGATCGGCAGCACGCCGAGTTCGGCATCCATGCATTTCTTGTCCAGGGTCTTGTGACGCTGGTACAGCTGCTTGAACTCGGGATCGGATTTGATCAGCGCGTCGATTTCGGTCTGCGATTGCCCTTCGAACATAGGAATAGCCTCCTTCAGCTG
This sequence comes from Xanthomonas sp. CFBP 8443, assembly GCF_025666195.1. Lineage (NCBI taxonomy): Bacteria > Pseudomonadati > Pseudomonadota > Gammaproteobacteria > Lysobacterales > Lysobacteraceae > Xanthomonas > Xanthomonas sp. CFBP 8443. Next base: position 929,308 of record NZ_CP102592.1, on the reverse strand, counting down.
GAAACAAGAACGCCCCGGCCGGAACGGCACGGGGCGTTGCCTGGGAGCGGAGTCGCGCGGGCCGCCAGCCGCTCCACCGCAACGCCCGGGCCTGCGGCCCTTGGAACGTCGTGCTGCGGTGCGTGCCACTGCTTCATCGGCCCGGTGCCTCCGTTGGAACCAGGCGACGAGATGCCACCTGGGAGTTCGACCCTACGCCTCCCCACCGCATCCGACAAGGGACGCCAGCCCGCTTTTCCGCATTCAGTTGCTCGCCGCTCAGGCCCAGGGAAAAACCGCGTTAAAAACGGTTCCAGGGCACCGGTGCGGCCACCCCGGCTCAGGGTGCGATCACCACCTCGGCGGCGCGGGCCTTGCTGGCCGGCGCCTTCTTGCCGACCGCCTGCAGCCGGCTCGCCGCCACGCCGCCGCCGACCAGCGCATCGCGCAGCGCGTCGGCGCGCTTCTGCGCCACGCCGGCGTCGGCATCGTAGGCCTCGATCCGCACCCGGCCCTTGGCGCCGATCTGCAGGTACTGCGCCAGCGCCTTGGCCTGGCCGGCGGCATCGGCGGTCAGCGCCGCCTTGCCCGCGGCGAACGCGCCGCCGCCGACGGTGAAGACCTCCCCGCGCGGCTCGAAGCGCGACGCCGGCAGCTTGGCCCCGGCAACCAGTTCGGCCTCCTCGCGGGCCAGCTTGGCCGACTTCTGCTGCGCGGCGCTGAGCTTGGCGGTCTGCTGCCCGGCCACGCTGGTCAGCGCCTGCTCGGCATCCTGCCGCGCCAGCTGTTCGGCCTCGGCCGCCTGGCGCAGGCTTTCGGCCTCCTCGGCCTGGATCTGCGCCTGCACCCGCAGCCGCTCGGCTTCCTGGCGCGCCCGCGCGGCCTCGCGGCGGCTGGCTTCGACCAGCAACTCGCTGCGGGTCCTCTCCAGCTGGTCGACCTGGCGCCGGGCCAGCGCCGCACGCGCGGCGGTCTCGGCGATCTCGACGCGGCGCTCGGCGAGGTAGCGCGCATCGTCCTGCTCCTTGCGCTTGGCCGCGGCGAACGCGGCGACCGCCTGCTGCGCCTGCAGCCGCTCGTAGGCGGCCACGTCGGCGCTCAGCGGATCGGCCTGCAAGGCGACCAGGCGCTGGTTCAGCACCGCCAGTTCCGGATCTTCGGCCGCGAACGCCGCCAGCGGCGCGACCAGCAACAGCAGCGCGGCCAGGCGGCCGGCCATCCCCAGGCGACGGCTCATGGACGGCCCTCCCCGGTGTTCAAGCTGCGCTGCAGGTCGGCCACCTCGGCCTTGCGCTGCTGCAGTTGCGCGTTCGCCACCGCCTCCTCGCTGCGTACCCGCGCCAGGTCGGCATCGGCCGCCACGCGCAGCGCCAGCTGCGGCGCGGTCTTGCGTTGGCGGCGGTCCAGCGCCGCCTGCTGGGCCTGTTCCAGGCCCTGGCGGGCCGTGGCGATCAGGTCCGGCGCGTACTGGTCGGCGTCGGCCTGGATCGCGCGCTGCACCGCCTGCTGCGCGGTCTGCAGCTCCGGCGAGGCGACCTGGGCGAACGCGGCGGGCGCGGCAAACAGCGCCAATGCGCACGCCATCACGTACTGCGGGCAACGGATTTGTGCGAAGCTAGTTTTCATCAAGGGGGGCCGTAGGCGGAGACGTCGAGCGCGGCCATTGTCGGAAGCCTGTGGCGCGCTTGCAACGGGCAGCCGCGGATTGTTGGGGAACCATTGCGCATGGATATCGGCTACTTCCTGAAGCTGATGACCGAAAAGAACGCCTCGGACATGTTCCTGACCACGGGAGCACCGGTCTATATCAAGATCGAAGGCAAGCTGTACCCGCTCGGCGCCACCGGCCTGCCGCCGGGCATGGTCAAGAAGATCGCCTATTCGCTGATGGACGAGGGCCAGGTGCCGCAGTTCGAGCGCGAGCTGGAGCTGAACATGGCCATCGCGCTGCAGGACGCCGGCCGCTTCCGGGTCAACGTGTTCAAGCAGCGCGGCGAGGTCGGCATGGTCATCCGCGCGATCCGCAGCAAGATTCCCAGCATCGAGGAACTGCACCTGCCGCAGGTGCTCAAGGACGTGATCATGACCCCGCGCGGGCTGGTCCTGGTGGTCGGCTCGACCGGCTCCGGCAAGTCCACCTCGCTGGCGTCGATGATCGACCACCGCAACAGCACCACCACCGGGCACATCCTCACCATCGAGGATCCGATCGAATACCTGCACAAGCACAAGATGTCGATCGTCAACCAGCGCGAGGTCGGCCTGGACACCCACGCCTTCCACAACGCGCTGAAGAACGCGATGCGCGAGGCGCCGGACGTGATCCTGATCGGCGAGATCCTGGACGCGACGACGATGGAGGCGGCGATCGCCTTCGCCGAGACCGGCCACCTGTGCCTGGCCACGCTGCACTCCAACAACGCCGACCAGACCATCGAGCGCATCCTCAACTTCTTCCCGGAAAGCGCGCACAAGAACGTGCTGATGAACCTGGCGCTGAACCTGCGCGCGGTGGTCTCGCAGCGCCTGGTCAAGGACAAGAACGAGCGCCGCCGCCCGGCCACCGAGGTGCTGCTGAACACGCCGATGATCCGCGACCTGCTGCGCCGCGGCCAGGTGCACGAGATCAAGGCCGCGATGGAGGAGTCGCTGGAGGAAGGCATGGAGACCTTCGACCAGTGCCTGTTCCGGATGGTCAAGCAGGGCCAGATCGAGCAGGAGGAAGCGCTGCGCGCGGCCGACTCGCGCGACGGCCTGGCGCTGAAGTTCCGCCTGTCCGAGGGCTCCAGCGGCGAACACGACCCCTACGCGGACTATGACGCCGCTGCCGGCGGCGGCGCCAGTTCGCCGCGGATCACGCACGGCTTCGGTTGAGCGCACGCGGCGGCGCCTTTGTAGGAGCGGCTTCAGCCGCGACAGGCATCATCCGGCAAGACCCTGTCGCCGCTGAAGCCGCGCCTCCAGGGTCGAGACGCCAGGCCTCAGCCCTGCGCGTCCGGCTGCCGCTCCGGGCGCGCCGCATCGAACGCCGGCAGCGCCAGGCAGGCCTGCTCGATCCGCGCCAGGGTCGGATAGACCTGCATGTCCACGCCGAAGCGGCGCGCGTTGAAGACCTGCGGCACCAGGCAGCAATCGGCCAGCCCCGGCTGCTCGCCATGGCAATAGGTGCCGGTGTCGGGCGACTCGGCGAGCAGTTGCTCCAGCGCATCGAAGCCCAGCACGATCCAGTGCAGCATCCACTCCTCGCGCTCGGACTGCGGCACGCTCCACACGGTCTCGAAGAACCGGCCCACGCGCAGGTTGTTGAGCGGATGGACGTCGCAGGCGATCAGTTGCGCGAGCCCGCGCACCCGCGCGCGGTCGATCGCCGCATCCGGCAGCAGTGGCGGCTCCGGCCAGCGTTCGTCCAGGTATTCCAGGATCGCCAGCGACTGGCGGATCGGCTGGCCGTCGTGGCACAGCGTCGGCACCAGCTCCTGCGGATTGAGTCGCGCGTACTCCGGCGAATGCTGCTGGCCGCCGTCGCGCACCAGGTGCACCGGCAGCGCCTGGTAGGCCAGCCCTTTCAGGTTGAGGCCGATGCGCACGCGATAGGCGGCGCTGGAACGCCAGTAGGTGTACAGCTGCAACGCCTCTTCCACGCCCTGCCCCTCCCCGTCCGGACGATCACGATACCGGTGGACACAGTAGCAGCGGCGCCGCCGGTCGTCTCGGCGCCGCCGCCGGCCGGCTCAGGGCCGGGAAGCGGGCTCGATGCGCTGTTCGATCGCGCCGAAGATGCTCACCCCGTCACGGTCCAGCATCTCGATCCGCACCACGTCACCGAACTTCATGAACGGCGTACTCGGCTGGCCGTCGCGCAAGGTCTCGACCACGCGCTGTTCGGCGAAGCAGGAGGCGCCGCGGCTGGTGTCCTGGTTGGCGATGGTGCCCGAGCCGATCACCGCGCCGGCGGCCAGCGGCCGCGTCTTCGCCGCGTGCGCGACCAGTTGCGCGAAGTCGAACTGCATGTCCTCGCCGGCTTCCGGCGCGCCGAACCACGCGCCGTTGATGTGGGTCAGCAGCGGCAGGTGCAGCTTGTTGTCGCGCCAGGCCTCGCCCAGTTCGTCCGGGGTCACGAACACCGGCGACAGCGCCGAGCGCGGCTTGGACTGCACGAAGCCGAAGCCCTTGGCCAGTTCGGCCGGGATCAGGTTGCGCAGCGACACGTCGTTGACCAGCCCGATCAGCTGGATATGCCCTGCGGCCTGCTGCGCATCGACCGCCATCGGCACGTCGTCGGTGACCACCACGATCTCCGCCTCCAGGTCGATGCCGTAGTCCTCGCTGACCACCTTGACCGCGTCGCGCGGGCCGTAGAAGCCGGCGCTGACCGCCTGGTACATCAGCGGATCGCTGTAGAAGCTCTCCGGCACCTCGGCGCCGCGCGCGCGGCGCACCCGCTCCACGTGCGGCAGGTAGGCGCTGCCGTCCAGGAACTCGTAGGCGCGCGGCAGCGGCGCGGCCAGCGCGGCGATGTCCAGGTCGAACTGGCCGTCGGCGCTGCCGTCGTTGAGCGACTCGGACAGCGCGTTCAGGCGCGGCGCCAGGTTGCTCCAGTCCTCCAGCGCGCGCTGCAGGGTCGCAGCGATGCCGGTGGCGCGCACCGCGCGGGTCAGGTCGCGGGAAACGACGATCAAGGTGCCGTCGCGACCGCCTTCCTTCAGGGAACCTAGCTTCATGTCCGTCCAGTGCTGGGGAGCCGATCGGACGATTGTACGGCCAGACCGAATATTGGTTGCAACTGAAACAGAGCCGCCGGCCGTCGGAAAACCGCCCGGCCTTTTGTGCATTGCGCCAATTCAGCGTAGACTGGCCAGGTCTGCATGCGGCCGTCCGTTTCCCTCAGGGACCGCCGGCGAGGTCAGGATCGTTCGATCCGCTCGCCCGCCCCGCCCGACGCCTTTCGTGGTGCCGACAAACCCGAGCGCTGTCTGCTCCGGGTTGTTCCACCCTCTCGCAGCGCGGTTCACGGGAACGCTCCGAGCCTCACCCTACTTGCGTCTGCACTCCGGGCACGTCCCGGCGACGGCGCGTTATCCGGAGCTTTTCTCGATGTCATTCGAATCCTTGGGCCTGGCGCCCTTCCTGCTGCGCGCGTTGGCCGAGCAGGGCTACGAAACCCCCACCCCGATCCAGTTGCAGGCGATTCCGCTGGCGCTGGCCGGCCACGACCTGATGGCTGGCGCGCAGACCGGCACCGGCAAGACCGCCGCGTTCGGCCTGCCGCTGCTGCAGCACCTGGGCACCTCGCCGCAGCCGGTGGGCAATGGCGCGCGCAAGCCGCGCGCGCTGATCCTGACCCCGACCCGCGAGCTGGCCACCCAGGTGCACGACAGCCTGCGCGGCTACAGCAAGTACCTGCGCATCCCCAGCACCACCATCTACGGCGGCGTCGGCATGGGCAACCAGCTCGACGCGCTGCGTCGCGGCGTGGACCTGCTGATCGCCTGCCCGGGCCGCCTGCTCGATCACCTCGAGCGCCGCAGCGTGGACCTGTCGGGCATCGAGATCCTGGTGCTGGACGAGGCCGACCGCATGCTCGACATGGGCTTCCTGCCCTCGATCAAGCGCATCCTGGCCAAGCTGCCCAAGCAGAACCGGCAGACCCTGCTGTTCTCGGCCACCTTCGAGGAAGGCATCAAGCAGCTGGCCCGCGAGTTCATGCACGACCCGCAGGAAATCCAGGCCACGCCGAGCAACACCGTCGCCGACACCATCACCCACCGCGTGCACCCGGTCGATGGCACCCGCAAGCGCGAGCTGCTGCTGCACCTGCTGGCCGCCGATTCGCGCATGCAGACGCTGGTGTTCGCGCGCACCAAGCACGGCGCCGACAAGCTGACCATGTTCCTGGACAAGTCCGGGCTGAAGACCGCCGCGATCCACGGCAACAAGAGCCAGGGCCAGCGCCTGCGCGCGCTGAGCGACTTCAAGGCCGGTCGCATCACCGTGTTGGTGGCGACCGACATCGCCGCGCGCGGCATCGACATCGACCAGCTGCCGAAGGTCATCAACTACGACCTGCCGATGGTCGCCGAGGACTACGTGCACCGGATCGGCCGCACCGGCCGCAACGGCTCGCAGGGCGAGGCGGTGTCGCTGGTGGCGCAGGACGAGGCCAAGCTGCTGCGCGCGATCTCGCGCATGCTCAAGCGCGAGATGGACATCCGCGACGTGCCGGGCTTCGAGCCGTCCACGCCGATCCGCTGGGGCAACAACAATCCGGCCGACGAGCGTCCGGGCGGCCAACGTCCGCCGCGCAAGAGCACCCACGCGCGCCGCCCGCACGGCGATGCGCCGCGCCCGCACGCGCATGCCGGGGCCAAGCCGGCCGGCGGCACCCAGCCGGGTGGCGCACGCCGCCAGGGCGAGCGCCGTCGCAGCGGCGGCCAGCCCAGCGCTGCGCGCTGAGTCGGCGCGATCCGCGTTGCGGATCGCAGCAGGCACAAGCGGCCCACCAGGCCGCTGCCGGTAAGCCGACGGTTTCGAGCGTCGGCAAGCCACACAGAAAGGAGCGCGAAATGCGCTCCTTTTCTGTTTTGCGGCAGGTCGGTTTGCAGCAGCGGGCCCTTCCACCTCGACCGCGTTGCGAAGCGGCGGCGGACACGGCCTACGATATCTGCAGCCGCCCGCCGCTCCGCCATGCTCGAACGACAGAGCCCAGAGCGAATCCCTACCCGCCGATCAGCGCGGTGTTGCGGTCGATCTGCGCGCGGTAGGCATCCAGCACCGCCGCGGTGCGCACGACGTAGCGGCGCAGATCGTCCCAGCGCTGATCCTCCAGCGCCTCGCGAATGCCGGGCAGGGTCTTGACCTCGTAGCCGGTCGCCAGCCCCGGCGCATAGATCAGGTTGCGGTACCAGGGACGGCCCGGCAGTCCTTCGTCGGCCAACAGGCGTTGGTCGATCTGCTGCAGGGAGGTATTGAGCTGGCGCCGCGTCGAGGCATCCAGCGCGCCGCTGCGCGCGGCCAGCGCCGCGTCGTAGCGTTGGCTGCTGGACTGCAGGCGGGCGATGGCCTGGTCCAGCGCGGCAAAATCGATCGCCGGCACCGCCTGCTTGGCCGCTGGCGGCTGCAGCGGGCGATTGGGGTTGTCGGCGGCGCGGTAGGCACCGCTGCGCAGCAGCGCGGCCTGGGTCTGCGCGGCCTCGCGGTCGCTGTCGGCCTGCTGTTTCAGCTCCTTCGCATAGCCGGCCACCGCGTCGGCGAAGTCGCCGAAACGCTGCGGCAGCACCGGCGCGTTGGCCACCCGCAGCACGGTGCGGCCGACCGTTTGCGACAACAACGGCAGATAGCGGAATTCGGGATCGATGAAGCGCGCGAAGTAGTCGTAGGAGTCGTAGAGGGAGTGGTAGACGCCGCCGCCCCCGCCCTGCCCGCCATAGCCCAGGTCCAGCGTCGCCAGGCCCAGATGCTGCAGGAACGGGCTGTAGTCGCTGCCCGAGCCCAGCGCCTTGAGCGGCAGGTCCGCGCCGGCCGCCGCCTTTTTGGCGAGGTCCTTCTGCGCGGGCTTGGCGCCGGGCGCCAGCGCATCCAGCTGCGCGCGGGCACGCTGCCGCTCGAGTACGCTGACCCCGCTGTCGGGATCGCGCAATTCCTCGGCCACGCCATTGACCAACCGTTGCAGCGCATGGCTGCCGCCGGCGTTGAGGAAGCCGCGACCGTTGCCATCGGTGTTCACGTACAGCACCGCCTTGCGCTGCAGTTCGTCGGCATGCTGCTCGGCCCATTCGGTCGAGCCGAGCAGGCCGGCCTCCTCGCCGTCCCAACTGGCGTAGACCAGGGTGCGCTTGGGCCGCTGGCCCTGCCGCGCGAGCTCGCCGATCGCCTTGGCTTCGGCCAACAACGCGGCGGTGCCGGACAGCGGATCGGCGGCGCCGAACACCCAGCCGTCGCGATGGTTGCCGCGCACCACCCATTGGTCCGGGTATTCGCTGCCGCGCAGCGTGGCGATGACGTTGTACAGGGTCTTGCGCCCGCCCCAATCGGCGTCGACCTTCAGATGCACGCGCGCGCCGCCGTCGCCGCCGATGCGGTAGGTGATCGGCAACGCGCCGCGCCAGTCTTCCGGCGCCACCGGGCCGCGCAGCGCGGCCAGCAGCGGTTGCGCGTCGCCCCAGCTGATCGGCAGGGTCGGGATCTTGAGCACGCTGCGCGCCTGCTCGATCGGCAGGCGCTTGGCGCCGGCGGTGGCGCCCACCCCCGGGGTCAGCGGATCGCCCGGGTAGATCGCGAAGTTGGCGACCGAACCGCGTTGCACGCTCCACTGGTTGCGGGCCGGGCCGTCGGGGTACGGCAGGTCCTGGAAGTAGCCGTCGTCGCGCGGGTCGGAATAGATGATCGCGCCGATCGCGCCGTGCTCCTGCGCCAGGCGCGGTTTGAGTCCGCGCCAGCCCTTGCCGTAGCGGGCGATGACGATCTTGCCGCGCACGTCCACGCCGTTGCGCGCCAGCGCCTCGTAGTCCTCGGCGATGCCGTAGTTGACGTAGACCAGGTCGGCGGTGACGTCGCCGTTGCCGCCGTAGATCACGTATGGCGGCAACACGTCCTGGGTCTGCGTCGAGGTGCTGTCGCCGGGCAGCGGCGGCTCCTTCAGCCGGGCCACATAAGGCTGCGCGCCCAGCAGTTCCAGCGCCGCGCTCCTGGGCGACGGCCACAGCACCTCGTACTGTTCGATTTGCGCGTCCCAGCCGTAGCTGCGCAGCCGCGCCTGCAGGTCGCGCGCGTTCTCCAGGTTGTGCGGCGCGCCGACCTGGTTGGGGCGCGAGGACCACTGCTTGAGCCAGCCGCGGTAGTCCGCGTCTTGCAGCCCGGCGTCAAAGCGCGCCTCCAGCGCGCGCTGCGCCTGCGCGGCGGCGGCATCGTAGCCGGGCAGCGGCACCGGCTGCGCGAGTGCGGAGGAAGCAGCGAGAATCAGAACCAGCCCGGCACTGCGGCGACGATGCGACATGAAAACACTCCTTGAACGTGGCATGGGCAACCTCAGAAACGGTAGTCGAAACCGACGGTGAAATAGCGACCGCGCAGGTCGTACTGGGTGAAGTCGTAGGGCGCGCGGATACCGGGGAACGACGCGTCGTACGGCGGCTCCTCGTCGGCCAGGTTCTCGATCTTGGCGTACAGCGTGAGCCGGTCGATGCCGCTGTAGCCCAGGTACAGATCGAACTGGTCGTAGTGGTCGACCCGCGACTGCACCGCGCTGGCCGCGGCGCTGGCCTTCTGGTCGTAGCCGCCGGTGTAGTACCAAGTCAGCGCCGCGTTGATGTCGCCCAGGGCCCAGTCCAGCGTGGTGGTCGCCTTGTTGCGCGGCAGCGAGGGGCCCAGATTGCTGCCGGCGTAGTCCTCGAGCGGGCCGCCGACCACGGTCGGGCGGCGGTAGTCGCGCACATGGGTGTAGGCGCTGCTCAGCCCGAACGTACCGAACCCGTCGCTGCGCCAGCGCTGGCGCAGTTCCACGTCGATGCCCGAGGTGCTCAGTTCGCTCAGGTTTTGGTAGCGGTTGTAGACCGCGACCAGCTTGCCGCGCGCGTCGCGGACCACGTCGGCCGGATCGTTGTTCTGCACCACGGTGGTGGTGTTGCCGGTGCCGATCAGGTGCTCCAGTTCGATCTTGTACCAGTCCACGCTGAGGCTGGTATCGGCCCATGGCGACAGCACCACGCCCAGGTTGTAGCTGCGCGTGCGCTCCGGATCCAGGTCGGTGTTGCCGACGGTGAAGAAGGTCGGGTTCTGCCGCGAGCCGGGCACGTCCGGATCGTAGGGATCGACCACCGAGCCGTAGGAGATGTTGGTGCTGGCGGCGTTCTCCGACAGCGACGGCGCGCGGAAGCCGCGCGAGGCCGCCGCGCGCACCAGCAGCGCGTCGATCGGCTGCCAGCGCAGGCTGACCTTGGGCGAGAACGCATCGCCGAAATCGCTGTAGTGGTCGCCGCGCCCGGCCAGTTGCAGCTCCAGCGACTGCAGCAGCGGCACGTTGACCTCGGCGTACAGCGCCGACACCTCGCGCTTGCCGTCCACCTCGGCGATCGCCGGGCGGATCTGCAGGCCGGCGTCGATCTGCCAGGGATTGCGCGAGACCAGCTCCTCCTGCCGCCATTCGGCGCCGGCGGCGAAACCGACACTGCCGGCCGGCAGCTCGAACAGGTTGCCGGACAGCTTGGCGTCGACGCCGCGCAGGGTCGAGCGTGCGGGACGCAGGGTGCTGAGATTGATGCCGTCGATCACCGCCTGCGGCGTGGCCGCCGGATCGAGCAGGTCGTAGCTGCCGTCGGCCAGCGCCTGGGCCAGGCTCCAGCGGTTGGCGAAGCCGCCGGACACCGTCTCGTGTTCGGTGCTGCGCGCGGCGAAGGCGGCCGCCTCCCATTCCCAGCGCGCGGTCGAGCCCCTCACCCCGCCCAGGAAGCGGTAGGACTGCGAGCGGTTGGTCTTGACCGTCTGGCCCAGGTCGAAGAACGTGTACTCGATCGGCACCGCCACGCCGTAGGGGTTGTACGGGCTGGACGCCGGCAGCAGGTTGGACACCGGCTCGGCCAACCCGGTGCTGGCGTTCAGCGCGAAGCGCCCGCCCTCCAGGGTGAAGTACGGACTGGAGCCGAAGATCGAGACGCCCTTGACCTCGCTGTATAGCGCCTCGCCGAACGCTTCGAGGGTGTCGCCGAGCCGGAAGGTGGCGTTGGTGTAGGCCTGGTAGCGCTTGGTCGAGGGAATCAGCGTGGTGTAGGGCGCCTGGTTGAACGCGCAGGTATCGCCGGCCAGGCCGTCGATCGGCGCGCTGGCGGTCAGCACCGTGCCGTCGGGGCAATTGCCCTGGGCGTCGAGCATCGGCACCGAGCGGCCGCCGACCAGATAGCGCGCGCCCTTGGCCGACCAGCCGTTCCAGCGCCCGCCGGGCAGGTCGCTGTAGATGCCCGAACGGGTCAGTTCGCGCTGGTCCTGGTCCAGCCGGTCGCGGTTGTAGGCGTCGACGCTGAAGAGGATGTTGTAGCCGTCGCGGTCCAGATCGCCGATGCCGCCGACGAACTTGGCGCGCTGCGTGTCCAGCCCGCCCTGGTCCGCGGTGCCGCCGCTGAGGCCGAGCTCGGCGCCCTGGAAATCCTGGCGGGTGATGATGTTGACCACACCGGCCACCGCGTCCGAGCCGTATACCGCCGAGGCGCCGTCCTTGAGCACTTCGATGCGCTCCACCGCCACCAGCGGCAATGCGTTGAGGTTGACGAAGGTATCGCCCAGGCCGTTGGCGGGGAAGCCGTAGTTGGCCAGGCGCCGGCCGTTGAGCAGCACCAGCGTGTTCTTCTGCGACAGCCCGCGCAGGCCGATGCCGGCCGAGCCGGACGCCCAACCGTTGTTGGTGGTCTCGTTGCTGGCGTTGCCGGTGTTGGCGGAGATCGAGCGCAGCGCATCGGCGACGGTGACCTTGCCGGATTGCTCCAGCTGCTGCCGGTCGATCACCTGCACCGGATTGGGACCTTCGCTGTCGCTGCGCTTGATGTTGGAACCGGTCACGCTGACCGTGGCCAGGGTCTTTCCGGTGTCATCGGTGCGCGATTGGGCAGCGGCGACGGGGACGAGCAGGACGCTCGCAAGGCTCAATGCGAGCAGGTGGGGCGTGTGCGGCTTCACGTGGACGTCCGTGGGTGGGGGCGCACCAGTGAGCCATCGCCGCCGGATTAACGAAAATCACATAACTGCATACGAATATGTCGTTGCGTGACATGCGCCGGCACCGAACCGGCATCCACGTGCGCCGGCGCCCGCCATGGCTGGCTTTACAATGCCGCGCATGGATATCTTCAAAGTCTTCACCCTCGAAGCGGCGCACCGCCTGCCCAACGTCCCGCCCGGCCACAAGTGCGCGCGGCTGCACGGACATTCGTTCCGGGTCGAGCTGCACGTCAGCGGCGAGCCTGGCGCCGACACCGGCTGGGTCATGGACTTCGGCGACATCAAGGCGGCGTTCGGCCCGATCTACGACCAGCTCGACCACCACTACCTCAACGATATCGAGGGCCTGGAGAACCCGACCAGCGAACGCCTGGCGGTGTGGATCTGGGAGCGGCTCAAGCCGGCATTGCCGCTGTTGAGCGAGGTGGTGATCCACGAGACCTGCACGTCCGGCTGCCGGTATCGCGGTCCTGCTTGAGGCAGGGATTCGGGATTCGGGATTGGGGATTGGCAAGGGCGGCATGACGGCAACTGACCCATTGCGGATGGACGGCCCTGTTCCCGGGTGCCCGCGTAGGCGCAGCTGGCGTCCGCCCAATGCGTCCGCAGGCCAGGTCGGCGCTAGGCAGATCGCCTCCAACCTATTGATCCGAAAGCCACTTTGAACGAAGCCTGAGCGGCTTCAGAAAATTTTGTTGCATTGCAGCAGAATGCGCGTATGTTGCACTGCAACAGCAATCGGCATTCCCTGGAGTTGCATGATGTCCGCTCAGTTCAATGATCAGTTCAGCAGCTACACCCAGCAGTTCGCCGCCGCCGCCGCGCGGGCCAACCGCCTGGCGCTGGAAAGCGCCGAGAGCGTGTTCGGCGTGCAGCTGAAGACCTTCGAGAAGAACGTCGCCGCGACCACCGGCTTCCTCGGCGAGCTCACCGAAGCGCGCGACATCGGCAGCGTGCAGTCGCTGTGGCCGAAGGGCCTGCAGATCGCCCGCGACAACTTCGAGCGGCTGGCCACGGCCAACCAGGAAGTGTTCGGCCTGGGCCTGAAGACCTCCGAAGCCATCGGCCAGCTGGCCAAGAACCAGTTCGAGGCGGCCACCGATCAGGCCGCGCCGAAGGCCAAGACCAAATAAGCAAGACCAGACAAGTCCGCTGCGGCACAGCCGCAGGACTGACCAGTGGTACGCGCGGGTCCCTCCCCCCGTGCAGCCAAGACCCGGTAGATCCCTCCCTCTACCGGGTCTTTTTTATGGCCGGGACTCGGGACTCGGGACTCGGGATTTTCGCAACTGCCAGGCATTCCTGTGCTTCTTGCGGATGTCTCAGCCCGACTTTTCGGTCCGTTGGGGCTGAAATCCCCTCCTCCACAAGAAACCCTCCTCACGGCCGCCATTCCTGCGCTGCGCGCGCTCGCGGCCAGGCACCGAATCAGCCCGCCGTCTGCTCGCCCGGCCATGGGTGCAGCTGCGCCGCCAGCGCGGCCGGATCCGGTTGCGGCCGGTACGGCAGCCGCCCCCAGCAGGGCATCGGCAAGCGCTCCTGCAGCATCTGCATATTGGCGTCGATGCGTTCCATCGCCGGATCGATCTCGTTGCCGATCCAGCCGATGCAGCGCAGGCCGTCGGCGGCGATCGCCGCGGCGCTGAGCCGGGCGTGGTTGAGGCAGCCCAGGCGCAGCCCGACCACCAGCAGCACCGGCAAGGCCAGCGCGCGCGCCAGGTCGGCCTGGTCCAGCGTCGCCGACAGCGGCGCCGCCCAGCCGCCGACGCCTTCCACCACCACCACGTCGGCCTGCGCGCGCAGACGCGCGAAGGCCGCCGCGATCGGTTCCAGCTCCACGCGCACGCCGGCCTCGGCGGCGGCCAGTTCCGGCGCCAGCGGCAGCGGCAAGGCATAGGGATTGAGGTCCGCGTAGTCCGGCCGCGGCGCGCTGGCCGCCTGCAGCGCCAGCGCATCCTCGTTGCGCCAGCCGTCCGCGCCGCGTTCGCAGCCGCTGGCGACCGGCTTCATGCCCACCGCCACCTGCCCGCGCGCGCGCAGCGCATGCAGCAGCGCGGTGCTGGCGACGGTCTTGCCGATGCCGGTATCGGTGCCGGTGACGTAGAAGGCGGGGAAGCGCATCGTCGCAGGATCCTCGGGGCCGCCACATGCGGCGCGGCCGCGCAGGATAGCCGGCGCCGTGCCGCCGCGTCAGCGTCATCGGCGATCTGCCCGTGCGCAAAGGGGCCATCGCGCCGATGCATGCGCCAAGGAACACGTGGGGCGCAGGTCGATCGCTGCCAGCGACGGCTCGGCCCATCCAGGCACGCGTCCGCTCTCCCTTGCGTCGGCCGTCTCCGCCGCCCAGGCCGCCACCGGCCGCTGCTAGACTCGTGCGATGTTCGCTTCCTCTTCGCTCACCGGCAGCAAGCCGGAACAGTACGCCCAGTTGCTCGCCCAGGCCCGCTCCCTGGTCAGCGGCGAACCCGACCGCATCGCCAATGCCGCCAACCTGGCGGCGCTGGTGTACCACGCGCTGCCGCGGTTGAACTGGGTCGGCTTCTACCTGTACGACGGCAAGGAACTGGTGGTCGGGCCGTTCCAGGGCCTGCCCGCGTGCGTGCGCATCCCGCTGCACAAGGGCGTGTGCGGCGCCGCCGCCAGCAGCGGCCAGACCCAGCGCATCGACGACGTCGAGGCCTTCCCCGGGCATATCGCCTGCGATGCGGCGTCGCGCTCGGAGCTGGTGGTGCCGCTGCTGCGCGACGGCGAACTGATCGGCGTGTTCGACCTGGACAGCCCGGACCTGGCGCGCTTCGATGCCGACGACCAGCACGGCCTGGAGGCGCTCGCCCAGGTCTTCGTCGACGCGCTGCGATGAGCACCGAGAAGCTGCGCAACATCGGCCCCAAGAGCGCGGCCTGGCTGCGCCAGGTCGGCCTGCGCACGCAGGAGGACTTGGCGGCGGCCGGCGCAGTGGGCGCATTCCTGAAGGTCAAGCGCGCCGGCTTCAAGCCCAGCCTCAACCTGCTGTACTCGCTGGAGGGCGCGCTGACCGGCTGCCACTGGCAGGAACTGCCCGAGGCACGGCGCACGCAGTTGCTGGCCGAGCTGGACACGGCGGCGGCGGCGCTTCCGGCGCAACGCGGCCTGCCGGTGGCCGGACCGGTGGCGACCACCCATTTCGACCGCGACGGCGACCATAGCGATACGCCGTATGCGGACTACGCCGACGACGCGTCCGGCGGCCATGCCTACGACGCCGAGCGCGACCGCGGACGCGACGACGACGGCCACGCCGGCGAGCGCGACGCCGACTGATCCGCGCGCCACGCCGCCGATCGCGTACAATCGCGCCGCTTCAAGGTGACCTGCCGGCCCCGGCCTGCAGGTTGAAACGGGAAGCCGGTGCGTCTTGCGACAAGGCCGGCGCTGCCCCCGCAACGGTAAGCGATCCAAGCTGACGACCTGCGCCACTGTGCAAACCGCATGGGAAGGCGTCGCCAGCCGGGAGTTCCGACTCCCAGATCGCCAGCCCGGAGACCGGCCTTGCAGTCCACTGGTTGCGATGCGGAGGGCGTCGCGGCGTGCCGCGCCGCGTCTGGCGCCGTCCGCTTGCACCTTCCGTTCGCGACTCCTTCGCCGTCACAGCGCGCAACCGCGCGCCGGAGTTGCCCCATGTCGTTCCGCCTGCTTTCGGTCGCGATCGCGTCCGCCCTGTCCCTGCCCTCGCTGGCGCTCGCCGCCGATGCCGCCACCGACCTGGACCAGGTCCTGGTCACCGCCACCCGCACCCAGATCTCGGTCGAGGACAGCGTGGTCCCGGCGCAGGTGATCGACCGCGCCGAGATCGAGCGCAGCCAGGCCACATCGCTGGCGCAACTGCTGCAGGGCCGCGCCGGCATCGGCGTGTCCAACCAGGGCGGGCTGGGCAAGCTGACCACGCTGAGCCTGCGCGGCAGCGAATCGGACCACGTGCTGGTGCTGGTGGACGGCGTGCGCATCGGCTCGGCCAGCGCCGGCCTGGCCGCGTTCCAGGACCTGCCGCTGAGCCAGATCGAGCGCATCGAGGTCGTGCGCGGCCCGCGCTCGAGCCTGTACGGCTCCGATGCGATCGGCGGGGTGATCCAGATCTTCACCCGCCGCGGCGGCCAGGGCCTGCAGCAGAACCTGAGCCTGGGCGCCGGCAGCAATGGCCTGCGCCAGGCCAGCGCCGGCTTCAGCAACCGCGGCGAGCGCGGCTGGCTGTCGGTGCAGGGCGGCTACCAGAACACCGACGGCATCAACGCCTGCAACGGTTCGGCCACCCTGTTCGCCGGCTGCTTCATCGACGAGCCGGACCGCGACGGCTACCGCAACACCTCGCTGAGCGCGCGCGCCGGCTATGCGCTGAGCGACACCCTGCGCATCGAAGGCCAGGCGCTGAACATCGACAGCCGCAACGAATACGACGGCGATGCGCTGTTTGCCGGCAACGAGGCTGACAACACCCAGCAGGTGTTCGGCGGCAAGCTCGACTGGACCCCGTCCGAGCGCGTGCACGTGGCCGCGCAGCTCGGCCGCAACACCGACCAGGCCGACAGCTACTACCACGCCGCCGGCAGCGACACGCGCAGCTTCGTCAGCACCTTCGACAGCCGCCGCGACACCGCCTCGCTGCAGGGCGACTTCGGCCTGGCCGAGGGCCACCTGCTCAGCGCCGGCGCCGACTGGCAGCGCGAGGAAGTCACCGGCAGCACCGCCTTCGACGTCGACCAGCGCGACAACACCGGCGTGTTCGCCGAGTACCAGGGCCGCTTCGGCGCGCAGCAGGTGCAGGCCAGCGTGCGCAGCGACGACAACGAGCAGTTCGGCCAGCACACCACCGGCAGCCTCGGCTGGGGCCTGGCGCTGGACGGCGGCTTCAAGCTCACCGCCAGCCTCGGCACCGGCTTCAAGGCGCCGACCTTCAACGACCTGTACTACCCGTTCTCCGGCAATCCGGAACTGAAGCCGGAGAAGTCCAAGAGCGGCAACCTGGGCGTGGCGCAGTACGCCGACACCTGGAACTGGACCTTCAACGTCTACGAGACCCGCGTCGACGACCTGATCTCCTACGACGCCGTCAGCTTCCTGCCGGTCAACGTGGACGAAGCGCGGATCCGCGGCGCCGAGCTGACCGGCTATGCGACGCTGGCCGGCTGGGAACTGTCGGCGCAGCTCAGCCACACCGATCCGCGCAACCGCAGCGACGGCGGCAACCGCGACAACTGGCTGGCGCGGCGCGCGCAGAACACCGCGCGGCTGGACGTGGACCGCGGCTTCGGCCCGGTCAAGCTCGGGGTGACCGCGTTCGGCAGCGGCCACCGCTACGACGACGCGGCCAACAGCGTGCGCCTGGCCGGCTACGGCACCGTCGACCTGCGCGTGGAATACGCGTTCGCGCCGGACTGGACGCTGCAGGCCAAGGCCAGCAACGTGTTCGATCGCGACTACCAGACCATCAACTGGTACAACCAGCCGGGCCGCGAGTACGCGGTGACGCTGCGCTACGCGCCGGCGGCGCACTGAGGAACGACGCGCTGCGCCGCACGGCGCAGCGCTTGCTACGACTGTGAAAAGCGCGGCGGCATCGACATCGACGCTGCAGCCCTTGTAGGAGCGGCTTCAGCCGCGACCGGGCTCTACCGGTAAAGCGTCGCGGCTGAAGCCGCTCCTGCAGGATCCGAACGCGCATGGCTGCTTCGTCAAAGCAGCGCTTTCGCGCATCGTCGCCTGTTCCCGCGACATGCCGCGCGCGCCCTGGATAATGACCGGCGTAGCCAGTCAATTCCGGGATCACCCATGCACATCTCTTATCGCGCCGCCGTGCCCGCCGACGCGGCAGACTGCATCGACCTGCGCGGCCGGACCCGTGAGAACGCGTTCTCGGCCGAACAGCTGGCCGCGCTGGGCATCACCGTGGACAGCTGGCAGGCCGGTATCGCCAACGGCAGTTTCCCCGGACATGTGGCCGAGGCGGGAGGCCGCATGGTCGGCTACTGCTTCGGCGATCGCGACAGCGGCGAAATCATCGTGCTGGCGCTGCTGCCCGCATGGGAGGACAAGGGCCTCGGCAAGGCATTGTTGGCGCGGATGGTCGAGGATTTCCGCGCATGGGGCTTCGCGCGGCTGTTCCTCGGCTGCGCGGCCGACCCGGCGGTGCGTTCGCACGGTTTCTATCGGCACGTGGGCTGGCGTCCCACCGGCGAGATCGATGACCTGGGCGATGAAGTGCTGGAGTACCGGCTGTCGGCTTGATCGGTCCGCAAGGCCGAGCGCGCGCGCGCGCAGCGATCGCCGGCGGCTACCCCAGCGTCAGCAACTCGCGCATGTCGTCCATCAGCAGCACCACCTCCGCGCTGGCCAGGTCCAGGTCGCGCGGATAGCCGTAGCGCACCAGCGCGGCGGGCATGCCGGCGGCGTGCGCGGCCTGCAGGTCGGTGCCGGAATCGCCGACCATCAGGCAACGGGCCGGCGGCTGCGCGAAGCGCTGCGCCAGGTGCAGCAGCGGCAGCGGGCTCGGCTTGCGCTCGGGCAGGCTGTCCCCGCCGAGCGTCGCGGCGAACGCGTCGGCCACGCCGAGATGGCGCAGCAGCGGCGGCACGAACGCGGACGGTTTGTTGGTGCACAGCGCCAGCGTCACGCCGCGCGTGCGCAACTGCGCCAGCGCCTCGGCCGCGCCCGGATACAGGCGCGGGCTGCGCAGCAGGCACTCCTCGTAGTGGCGCATGAAGGTCGGCATCACCGCGTCGATCGGCGTGGCGTCGTGCGCATGCCGCCACGCGGCCTCGACCAGCTTGCGCACGCCCTCGCCGATCCAGCCGAGCACGGTGGCGTCGGGCACGCGCGCCAGGCCGAAGTCGGCGAGCGTGCGATTGAGCGCTTCGGCGATATCGGCGCCGCTGTCCACCAGCGTGCCATCCAGATCGAATACCACCAGCGCAAACGGAAATGTCATCTCGTTCCTCGGTGCGAAGCGCAGCGCCCATTGTAGGCGCCGCGCTCAGTCGCGATCCCAGTACGGCACTTCGCCGAAACGCGCGACCAGGAAATCCAGGAACACGCGCACGATCGCCGGCTGCTGCCGGCGCGACGCATACACGCCGAAGATGTCCATGGTGTCGAGTTCGTGGTCGGGCAAGACGCGCCGCAGTTCGCCGCTGCGCAGCAGCGCTGCGGCCTGGTAGGTGGGCAGCATCGCGATGCCGGCGCCGATCCGCACCGCCTCCAGCAGCACGGTGGCCTCGTTGGCGGTGAAGTTGCCGCTCACCGGCACCGACACCCGTTCGCCGCGATAGCGCAGCGGCCATTCGTGCTTGCCCACGTAGTGATGGCCCAGGCAGTTGTGCGCGGCCAGGTCGGCGGCGCTCAGCGGCGCGCCGTGCCGCTGCAGGTAGGCCGGCGCCGCGCACAGCACCGAGCGGCATACGCTCAGGCGCCGCGCGATCAGTCCCGGATCGACGCGATTGGAGATGCGCACCGCCAGGTCGATGCGCTCCTCGACCAGGTTGACTGTGCGATCGGCCAGCAGCATGTCCACCCGCGCCTGCGGGTAGCGGGTCACGAACTCGGCCGCCGCCGCGGCCAGATGCGCCTGCCCGAATGAGGCCGAGGCGGTGACGCGCAGCTGTCCGTGCGGCTCCGGGTCGTCGCTGGCCAACTCGTCGCGCAGCGATGCGCCGATCGCCAGCATCGGCCGGAACCGCGCCAGCGCGGTCTCGCCGGCACCGGTCAGGGTCACCCGTCGCGTGGTCCGGTGCAGCAGGCGGGCGCCCAGCCAGCGCTCCAGCTCGGCCAGATGGCGCGAGACCATCGCCCGCGACAGGTCCAGCGCCTCGGCGGCGCCGGTGAGACTGCCGCGCTCGGCGACCTCGACGAACACCGCAATCGCGGTCAGACGGTCCATTTGCCCGTTCCATGCAACAAAGAATCGACTTATACGCGGTTTATCGCGCTAATTGCCATGGCTACGCTGTGCACATCCCGTCCCTCTCTGGAGCACCTCGATGCACATCGCCCTGATCGGCGCCACCGGCAATATCGGCCGCCATATCGCCCAGGACGCCTTGCGCCGCGGCCATGCGGTCACCGCCCTGGTCCGCCGCGCGCAGCCGCTGCCGCCGGAACTGGACGGCGCCAACATCGTGGTCGCGTCGCTGGACGACCGCGCCGCCCTCGTCGCCGCGGTGCGCGGCCACGACGTACTGGCCAGCGCCTACGGCCCCGGTGCCGAGGCGGCCGACACGATTCCCGGCGTGGCCCAGACCCTGATCGAGGTCGCCCGCAGCGCCGGCGTGCCGCGCCTGCTGGCGGTCGGTGGCGCCGGCAGCCTGGAAGTGGCGCCGGGCGTGCAACTGGTGGACACGCCGAACTTCCCCGATGCCTACAAGCCCTATGCGCTGGCGCACCGCGCCGCCCTGCAGCGCTTCCAGGCGGCCGCCGATCTGGACTGGACCTTCTACGCCCCGGCCGCGGAAATCGGCCCCGGCGCCAAGCGCGGCGGCGTGCGCACCCAGGCCACGGCATTGCTCAACGATGTGCACGGCCACAGCGCGATCAGCTACGCCGACTACGCCAGCGCCTTCGTCGACGAAATCGAACGCCCGCAGTACCTGCGCCAGGTCGCCACCGCCGCGTACTGAGCAGCGACGCCCGGCGCACTGCGCGGCGGCGTGCCGATGGCGCCGCGCGCGGCCGCCCGTTCCGCGCCGCGACCGCATACGGGCGCGGCCGATCCGCACGCCATGCCGATGCATGGCGTCGCCTTTCCCGATGGAGTTCCGCATGTCTTCCTTTTCGTTGTCGCGCCTCGGCGCCGCGCTGATCCTTGCCCTCGGCATCGCCGGCAATGGCGCGGCGCACGCCGCAACCGGCACCCCCGCCCAGGCCGCAGCTGCCACCGCGAAGCAGCCGGCCGCCGCGCCGTTGCAGGTGCAGGTCTACCATCCGGACGCGAACGCGATCTTCGGCGTCGCCTCGGTGCTGGTGAGCGGCGCCAAGGACGTGCTCCTGGTCGACGCGCAGTTCTCCGCGGCCGATGCGCGCGCCCTCGTCGCGCAGATCCGCGGCTCCGGTAAGCGCCTGACCACGATCTACATCAGCCACGGCGATCCGGACTACTACTTCGGCCTGGACGTGCTCACCCAGGCGTTCCCGCAGGCCAAGGTGCTGGCCAGCCCGGCGACGGTCGCGCACATCCGCCAGACCCAGGCGCAGAAGCTGCAGGTGTGGGGACCCAAGCTCGGTGCCGACGCGCCGCAGCGCATCGTGCTGCCGCAGCCGCTGCACAGCGACCGCCTGCTGCTGGAAGGCCGCGAGCTGCAGATCGTCGGCCTGGACGGGGCGACCCCGGACCGCACGTTCGTGTGGATTCCCTCGATCCGGACCGTGCTCGGCGGAATCCCGGTGGTGGCCGGCGAACACGTGTGGATGGCCGATACGCAGACCCCGGCATCGCATGCGCAGTGGCTGGCCACGCTGCAACGGATCCAGGCGCTGCAGCCGCAGCGGGTGATTCCCGGGCACTTCGTGCCGGGCGCGGCGCAGGACCTGGCCGCGGTGCGCTTCACCGCCGACTACATCCGCGCCTTCGACGAGGAAACCGCCAAGGCCAAGGATGCGGCCGCGCTGGTCGCGGCGATGCAGCGCCGCTATCCGCAGCTGGGCGGCGTGGAGGCGCTGCAGCTGAGCGCGAAGGTGGCCAAGGGCGAAATGCGCTGGCCGTGAGCGAGGCGCCCGCGCGCGGCGCGAACACGGCCGCGCGCATGGCTGCACGGTTCAGCGGAACAGCTGTCCTTGCGTCTGCACCGGCTCGGCTTCGTGGAAGCCGGCCAGCCCCACGCCGACCAGGCGGTAACGCGTGGACGCGGGCAGCTCGACGCGCTGGCGCAAGGCCAGTGCGATGTCGGTCAGCGCCTGCAGCGAGTCCGGCGGCTGCTCCGGGGTGAAGCTGCGGGTCAGGATGCGGAACTGCGCGGTCTTCAGCTTCAGCACCACGGTGCGCGCGACGCGCTCGGTGCGACGGGTCGCGTTCCAGGTCTTCTCCGCCAGCTGGCGGATCGCCGGCTCCAGCGCGTCCAGTGCCAGGTCTTCGGCGAAGGTGTCTTCGGAAGAGATCGACTGTACCGGCTGGTCCGACTCCACCGGCCGCTCGTCGATGCCGCGCGCACGCTGGTACAGGCGCCGCCCGAAGCTGCCGAAGTGCGCCTCCAGTTCCGCTTCGGCATGCGTGCGCAGGTCGCCGACGGTGACGATGCCCAGCGCCGCCAGCTTGGCCTGCATCACCTTGCCCACGCCCGGCACCTTGCTCACCGGCAGCGGGGTCAGAAACGCGTCGACGCGATGCGGGCGGACCACGAACTGGCCGTCGGGCTTGCGCCAGTCCGAGGCGATCTTGGCCAGGAACTTGTTCGGCGCGATGCCGGCCGACGCGGTCAGCTGGGTTTCCTCGCGGATCTGCGCGCGGATGGTCTGCGCGATCTCGGTGGCGGTGGCCAGCTCGCCCTTGGGCACGGTGACGTCGAGATAGGCTTCGTCCAGCGACAGCGGCTCGATCAGGTCGGTGTGGCGTTGGAAGATCTCGCGCACCTGCCGCGACACCGCCTTGTAGCGCGCGAAATCCGGCGGCACGAAGATCGCGTCCGGGCACAGCCGCTCGGCGCGCAGCGCCGGCATCGCCGAGCGGATCCCGAACACGCGCGCTTCGTAGGACGCGGCGCAGACCACCGAGCGCATGCCGCGCCAGGCCACCACCACCGGTTTGCCGCGCAATGCGGGATCGTCACGCTGCTCCACGGACGCGTAGAACGCATCCATGTCGACGTGAATGATCTTGCGCATCGGCCCTGCACCCTACGCCAGCGAACGGTAGCCGCATGATAAGCCAGGCTCGCGCATACGCCGAGAACGCATGCCTTGATTTCGCTCAGCGCGCCGCATTGCAGCACTGTCTACGCTACGCGTGCGTACGGATAAAACGTTTGATTGAAAGCGCGCACCTCGTGCACGCTTGCGCGCCTCGACCGTCTGCCCTGGGAATTTCTGCTCATGAGCCGCCTCACTTCGTATTCACGCGAACAACTTCTCGCCAGCGCCCGCGGCGAGCTGTTCGGCGCCGAGGCTGGACGCCTGCCCAACGATCCGATGCTGATGTTCGACCGCATCACCCACATCGACGATGCCGGCGGCGCGCACGGCAAGGGCACGGTCCGCGCCGAACTCGACGTGCGCCCGGACCTGTGGTTCTTCGGCTGCCACTTCATCGGTGACCCGGTGATGCCCGGCTGCCTGGGCCTGGATGCGATGTGGCAACTGACCGGCTTCTTTCTGACCTGGATCGGCGCACCGGGCCGCGGCCGCGCGCTGGGCGTGGGCGAAGTGAAGTTCACCGGGCAGGTGCTGCCGAGCGCCAAGCAGGTCGTCTACGAACTGGACATCAGCCGGGTCATCAATCGCAAGCTGGTGATGGCGGTGGCCGACGCGCGCATGTCGGTCGATGGCCGCGAGATCTACACCGCCAAGGATCTGCGCGTGGGCCTGTTCACCTCGACGGAGGCGTTCTGATGCGCCGCGTCGCGATCACCGGCATGGGCATCACCTCATGCCTGGGCAACGACCTGGATACGGTGTCGCGCGCGCTGCGCGACAGCCGCGCCGGCATCCGCGCCAATCCCGAGGCCGCCGAACACGGCCTGCGCAGCCAGGTCGCCGGCGACGTGCAGCTGGACCTGGAGGCGCTGATCGACCGCAAGCTCAAGCGCTTCATGGGCGATGCGTCGGCGTACGCCTACCTGGCGTTGCGCGACGCGATCGCCGACGCGGGCCTGGACGAGGCCGTGGTCAGCGACGTGCGCACCGGCCTGATCGCCGGTTCCGGCGGCGGCTCCAGCCACTGGCAGGTGGAAGCGGCGGACCTGCTGCGCAACCGCGGCGTGCGCAAGGTCGGCCCGTACATGGTGCCGCGCACCATGTGCTCGGCAGTCTCGGCCAGCCTGGCCACCGCGTTCAAGATCAAGGGCGTGAGCTATTCGCTGTCGGCGGCCTGCGCGACCTCGGCGCACTGCATCGGCGCGGCCGCGGACCTGATCCGCCACGGCCAGCAGGACGTGATGTTCGCCGGCGGCGGCGAGGAACTGGACTGGACCATGAGCCTGATGTTCGATGCGATGGGCGCGCTGTCCAGCGGCTTCAACGACCGCCCGGCGGTGGCCTCGCGTCCGTACGACGCCGAGCGCGACGGCTTCGTCATCGCCGGCGGCGGCGGCATGCTGGTGCTGGAAGACTACGAGCGCGCGGTGGCGCGCGGCGCGCGCATCCATGCCGAACTGCTCGGCTACGGCGTGACCTCCGACGGCGCCGACATGGTCGCCCCGTCCGGCGAGGGCGCGGTGCGCTGCATGCAGATGGCGATGCAGGGCGTGGACGCGCCGATCGACTACCTCAACACGCACGGCACCTCCACGCCGCTGGGCGACGTCACCGAACTGGGCGCGGTGCGCGAGGTGTTCGGCGACGCGGTGCCGCCGCTGTCCTCGACCAAGGCGCTGTCCGGGCATTCGCTGGGCGCGGCCAGCGTGCACGAGGCGATCTACTGCCTGCTGATGATGCGCGACGGTTTCATCGCCGGCTCGGCCAACATCGACGCGCTGGATCCGCGCGCCGAGGGTTTCCCGATCGTGCGCGAGAGCCGCGAGGCGAACCTGCGCACGGTGATGTCCAACAGCTTCGGCTTCGGCGGCACCAACGCCGCGCTGGTGTTCGGCAAGCGCTGAGCGGGGCTGCGCACGGCAGCGGCAGGCGTGTCCTGCCGCCGACCGCCGGCGACGTCAACGTTCCAGTTGCTTGCCGTCGCGGCGCTTGCTCTCGTCCTCGTCCTTGATCCGCTCTTTCCTGGGCGGCGGCGCGGATGGCGGTGGCGCGGGCGGTGGCGAAGCGGGCTTCGGTGGCGGTGGCGGTGGTGCCGGCGGCGGCGTGTGCTGCGCCGCCAGCACCACGGTCTCCGGCTTCGGCGGCCACCATGGCGAGGCGGACGGCGAGGATTGCGGGGGCTCGGTCGACTGGTGCACGGACTCGCGCCAACGCCGCTCGTCTTCATCGCGCCGCTGCTGCTCGGCCAGTTCCTTGTTGCGCTTGGGGTTGAGCGCATCCGGCGGCGGCGCCTGGTACATGCGCTCGCCCGGCGGCACCCATTGCGACTGCATCGGCGCCTCCACGGCGGGCGGCGCCGGCTGGTAGCCGAGCGTGTCGGCGATACGTTGCGGGATCAGCTGACGCTTGAGCGCCTCGGGCATCGGCGCCGGCGCAGAGGGCGACGCCTGCGCTTGCTGTCGCCAGCGTGCGCGGTCGCGCGCCCAGGGCCGGCCACGGTAGTGCGCATCCCAATAGGGATCGAGGGCGAACCCGATGGCCGGAGCGAAGACACCGTCGCGCGCGTCGAACTCGACCACGCCGGCCGGCAGCCATCCGCGCGCCTCGCGCCAGCGCACATCGCACCACGAAAAATCGTTGACGCATCCGTAGACGGTGATGCTGTCGCCGCCCACCACCGTGGCGACGCGCGGATAGTCGTTGGCCGGGCCTGCGCGCAGATTGGCGGCGCTGCGGGCGAACCCGCCGTTGCTCTGCGCCAGCACCGGCGCGACGGCGGCCAGCAACAGCGGTGCGATCCAGATGCAGCGTTTCATGCCCAACCTCCTGTGCCTGGCCGGCCCCGTGGCCGGGGTTTCTTCCATGGGCTCGTGAGAGCCATCGTGTTCGGCAATGTTCTAGCACGCCGACGCGCTAAGGACCTGTTAACCCGCTCGGGCCACGGTGCAACTAGGCGCATGCCGGCCGGAAGACAAGGAAGAAACTGCTGCCATCAGCCACCACGCGCACATGTGGCGCGTGCGCACCCAGACGGATCGGCGAATTGCTGCGCGCGAAAGGCGGATGCGTGCGCCAGCGCATTCGGCACATTGCCATCGCGCCGCATGGATAGCGGCGCGGTGGCGGGCGATCAGCCGGCCATGCCGCTGTGCCGCAGCAAGGCATCCAGCTCCGGCGCGCGGCCGCGGAACGCGGTGAAGTTCTCCAGCGCCGGACGGCTACCGCCGCGCGCCAGGATCTGCTGCAAGAACCGCGCACCGGTGGCGGCCAACTGGTCCGGCGCCTCCTCGAACGCGGCATAGGCGTCAGCGCTGAGCACTTCGGCCCACTTGTAGCTGTAGTAGCCGGCGCCGTAGCCGCCGGCGAAGATGTGGCTGAACTGGTGCGGGAAGCGGTTCCATGCCGGCGGCCGGTTCACCGCCACCTCGTCGCGCACGCGCTCGAGCAGTTGCAGCATGCTGTCGCCGGCGGCGTCGAAGCTGTGATGCAACTGCATGTCGAACAGCGCGAATTCCAGCTGGCGCACGGTGAACATGCCGCTCTGGTAGTTCTTCGCCGCGAGCATCTTGTCGAACAGCGCGCGCGGCAGCGGCTGCCCGCTGTCCACGTGCGCGGTCATCGCCTGCAGGCGCGGCCATTCCCAGCAGAAGTTCTCCATGAACTGGCTGGGCAGTTCCACCGCGTCCCATTCCACGCCGTTGATGCCGGCCACGCCGAGCTCGCCGACCTGGGTCAGCAACTGGTGCAGGCCGTGGCCCATTTCGTGGAACAGGGTGGTGACTTCGTTGTGGGTGAAGGTGGCCGGCTTGCCGTCGCCGCCGCGGCCGAAGTTGCACACCAGGTACACCAGCGGCGTCTGCACGCCGTCGGCGCGGTCGCGGCGGTTGCGGCAATCGTCCATCCAGGCGCCGCCGCGCTTGCCCTCGCGCGCGTACAGGTCCAGATAGAACTGCCCGACCAGGCGGCCCTGTGCGTCGCTGACGCGGAAGAAGCGCACGTCCGGATGCCACACCGGCGCGCTGTCCGCTTGCACCTGCAGGCCGTACAGGTCGTTGATGACGCCGAACAGGCCGTCCAGCACCTTCGGCTCGGTGAAGTACTGCTTCACTTCCTGCTCGGAGAAGCTGTAGCGCGCCTGCTTGAGCTTTTCGCTGGCGTAGGCCAGGTCCCAGGCCTGCAGCTCGTCCAGGCCCAGGTGCTCGCGGGCGTAGGCTTCCAGTTCGGCGCGGTCGCGCTGCGCGTACGGCTTGGCGCGCGCGGCGAGGTCGCGCAGGAAGCCCAGCACCTCGTCGGGGCTGCGCGCCATCTTGGTCGCCAGCGAATACTCGGCGTAGCTGGCGAAGCCGAGCAGGCCGGCCAACTCGCCGCGCAGCGCCAGGATGCGCTCGATCGCCGCGCTGTTGTCCAGCGCCGGGTCGCCGAACTCCGAGGCGCGGATCGCGTTGGCGCGGTACAGGGTCTCGCGCAGCGCGCGATCGTCGGCATACATCTGCACCGGCAGGTAGCACGGCATCTGCAGGGTCAGCTTCCAGCCGGGCTGGCCGTCCTTGTCGGCGGCCGCGCGCGCCGCGGCGACCACGTCCTCGGGCAGGCCGGCCAGGCGCGCGCGGTCGTCGACCAGCAGCGACCACGCATCGGTGGCGTCGAGCACGTTCTGCGAAAACTTCGCCGACAGCGCCGACAGTTCTTCCTGGATCGCGGCGAAACGCTGCTTGTCGGCATCGCCCAGTTCGGCGCCGCCCAGGCGGAAATCGCGCAGCGCGTTGTCCAGCACCTTGCGCCGCGCGGCGTCGTAGCCGGCGGCCTCGGGCGTGGCGGCCAGCGCGCGGTACTGCGCGAACAGCGCCAGGTTCTGCCCCAGCGCGCTGGAGAAACGCGTCACCTTGGGCAGGTTGGCGTTGTAGGCCTCGCGCAGCGCCGGCGTGTTGACCACGCCCTGCAGGTGGTTGACCTGGCCCCAGGCGCGCCACAGGCGCTCGGTGGCGTCGTCCAGCGGCGCCACGAAGCTGTCCCAGCGCAGCGGTGCGACCCGCTCGGCCTGGGCGACCGCCGCCTCGGCCTCGGCCAGCAGCGCATCGATCGCCGGGCCGACGTGCTCGGGCTGGATCGCATCGAAGCGCGGCAGGCCGGAAAAATCGAGCAGGGGGTTGGTCATCGCGGGACTCTCGGTAGCGGGGGAAGGGCCGGCACTGCCGGCCATCATCGGGATATGGCGATCAGGACAGCGCGGCGCAAGCCAGCGGCGGCAGTCCGGCGCCGGCCACCGCCGCGGCCAGCTGCGCGTCGGCCTGCTCCACGTCGATGCCGTGCTGGCGGTACCAGTCCGGCTGGTAGTAGCTGTGCCCGTAGCGCTCGCCGCTGTCGCACAGGATGGTGACGATGGAGCCGCTGCGGCCCTGCTCGCGCATCTGCGTGGCGGCCTGCAGCACGCCGACGAAATTGGTGCCGGTGGAGCCGCCCACGCGCCGCCCCAGGCGCGCGCTGACGTAGCGCATCGCCGCCAGGCTCAGCGCATCGGGCACCTTGACCATCGCATCGACGCAGCTGGGAATGAAGCTGGATTCCACCCGCGGACGGCCGATGCCCTCGATGCGCGAACCGCCGGTACTGGTCAGGCCGGCATAATCGCGTCCGGCCAGCGCCTCGCGGTAGCCGTCGAAGAACATCGACACCTCCGGATCGGCGCACAGGATGCGGGTGGCATGGCGGCGGTAGCGCACGTAGCGGCCGAGCGTGGCGGCGGTGCCGCCGGTGCCGGGGCTGCACACGATCCATTCGGGCACCGGATGCGGTTCTTCCTGCATCTGCCGGAAGATCGACTCGGCGATGTTGTTGTTGGCGCGCCAGTCGGTGGCGCGCTCGGCGTACAGGAACTGGTCCATGAAATGGCCGCCGCTTTCGCGCGCCAACTGCACCGAATCGGCGTGCAAGTCGCAGGCGCGCTCGACCAGGTGGCAGCGTCCGCCCTGGAACTCGATCGCGGCGATCTTCTCCGGCGAGGTCGTGGCCGGCATCACCGCGATGAACGGCAAGCCCAGCAGGCGCGCGAAATAGGCTTCGGATACCGCGGTGGAGCCGCTGGAGGCCTCGATCACCGGGCGCCCCTCGCGCAGCCAGCCGTTGGCCAGCGCGTACAGGAACAGCGAGCGCGCCAGGCGGTGCTTGAGGCTGCCGGTGGGATGGCTGGATTCGTCCTTGAAATACAGGTCGATGCCGGGGAAACCGGGCAGGTCCAGCGGGATCAGGTGGGTGTCGGCCGAGCGGTTGAAATCGGCTTCGATCTTCTGGATGGCGTTGGCCACCCAATCGCGAGGGGTCATGGCGGTGCGCAGGGCGGAAAAATCGTGCCCACGATACACGCCTGCCGATGTCCTTGGGTCGCGCCGCAGCGGCGCCGCGCGGCGACGTTCACTTGGTGGCGTGGCGTTTCGTGGGCGTGGTCGCGACCGGCTGAGCGGCGCTCACGCCGCCGCTCAGCGCGCCGCGACACCGAAGCCGGCGTCGGCGATGGCGCGCTCGATCGCCGCCGGGTCGATGCGGGCGTCGTCGTAGTCGACATCCACACGCCCGCCGTCCAGCACGATCTGCGCAGCGGCGACCCCGGCGCTGGCCTCCAGCACCCGTTTCAGCCGTGCCGCGCAGCCGCCGCAGGTCATGCCCTGGACTGTGAGTTGGAGATGACGCATTGCAGTGTCCTCGTTCGGAGTGGCGTTGTCACCGCGGCGCCGCGTTCACCGCGGCCGCCAGCGGTTCAGCAGCAGGGAATTGGCCAGCACCGAGACCGAACTCAGCGCCATCGCCGCGCCGGCGATCACCGGATTGAGCAGGCCGAACGCCGCCAACGGGATGCCGAGCACGTTGTAGACGAAAGCGAAGAACAGGTTCTGGCGGATCTTGCGCAAGGTCGCCGCGGACAGGTCGATGGCGGTGGCCACGTCGTCCAAGTCGCCGTGCACCAGCACCACGTCGGCCGCTTCCACCGCGATGTCCGAGCCGGCGCCGATCGCGAAGCTGACGTCGGCCGCGGCCAGCGCCGGCGCGTCGTTGATGCCATCGCCGACCATGCCCACGTGCGCGCCGCGCTCGGCCTGCAGGCGCCGCACTTCCTCGGCCTTGTGCTGCGGCAGCACTTCGGCCAGCACCCGCTGGATGCCGACCTGCGCGGCCACCGCCCGCGCGACATGGCGGTTGTCGCCGGTCAGCATCGCCACGTCGATGCCGCGCGCCTTGAGCCGGGCGACCGCTGCGGCTACACCGTCGCGCAACGGATCGGCGATGGCGATGTAGCCAGCAAACTGGCCGTCTACCGCCACGGCGACCACGCTCTGTCCGCGCGACTGCGCCGCGTCCGCGCGCTGCAGCAGGGCCGCGTCCGGCGCCTGCACGGCCAGTTCCTGGATCCACGCCAGCGAGCCCAGCGCCACCTCGCGCGCATCGACGCGGCCGCGCACGCCCTTGCCGGGCAGCGTCTCCACCGCCTCCAGCCGCGGCGCAGGCGCCGGCCCGCGCACGCCGTCGTCGGCGGCACGGCGCACGATCGCCTGCGCCAGCGGGTGCGCCGACCCAGTCTCCAGCGCCGCAGCCAGGCGCAGCAGTGCGGTGGCGTCGCCGCCCTCCGCCACGCCGGTCGCGATCACCTGCGGCCGGCCTTCGGTCAGGGTGCCGGTCTTGTCCACCACCAGCGTGGTCAGCGTGCGCGCGCGCTCAAGCACCTCGGCGTTGCGGATCAGGATGCCGGCCCTGGCGCCCACGCCGGTGCCGACCATGATCGCGGTCGGCGTGGCCAGGCCCAGCGCGCACGGGCAGGCGATCACCAGCACCGCCACCGCATGCACCAGCGCGGTGGCGAAGCTGCCGCTCAGCGCCCAGGTCGCGGCCAGGGTCAGCGCGGCGATCGCGATCACCGCCGGCACGAAGATCCCGGCGATGCGGTCGACCAGATGCTGCACCGGCGCCTTGGAGCCCTGCGCCGCGTCGACCATGCGCACGATCTGCGCCAGCAGGGTATCGGCGCCGACGCCGGTGGCGCGCGCGCGCAGCATGCCGAACTGGTTCACGGTGGCCGCGAACAGGCGGCTGCCCGGCTCCTTGGCCACCGGCATCGCCTCGCCCGACAGCATCGCCTCGTCCACGCTGGAGCGGCCGTCGAGCACCTCGCCGTCCACCGGCACGCGCTCGCCGGCGGCGACCACGAACACGTCGCCGACGACCAGCGCGGCGGCATCGATTTCCACGATCGCGCCATCGCGCTCGACCCTAGCGGTCTTCGGCTTGAGGTCGAGCAAGGCGCGGATCGCCGAGGAGGTCCTGCGCCTGGCGCGCGCCTCGAGCAGGCGCCCGAGCAGGATCAGGGTGATGATCGAGGCGCTGGCCTCGAAGTACACGTGCTGCCCGGCCAGGCCGAACAGGGTGACCGCGGCACTGTACAGATAGGCCATGCTGGTGCCGAGCGCGACCAGCACGTCCATGTTGGCACGGCCGTTGCGCAAGGCCGCGAACCCGGCGCGGTAGAAGCGCGCGCCGATCCAGAACTGCACCGGCGTGGCCAGCAGCAGCTGCAGCCAACGCGGCAACGGCTCGGCATGCTGGCCGCCGAGGGCATGGTCGATACCGGAGAGGTCGAACATGCCGAACATCTGCGCGAACAACGGCAAGGTCAGCAGCACCGACGCAGCGAACAGGCCCAGCTCGCGCTGCCAGGCGCGGCGCTCGGCCTGTTCGCGCGCGGCCATCTGCGCCTGGTCCAGCTCGCGCACCGCGCTGGCGCCGAAGCCGGCCTGGCCGATCCGCGCGATCAGGTCGACCGGCTCGACCACGCCGGCCACGTACTCCACGCGCGCGCGCGCCGAGGCCAGGTTGACCGTGCCGGCGATCACCCCGGGCGTCTTCGCCAGTACCGCTTCGATCGAAGCGGCGCAGGACGCGCAGCTCATGCCGCTCAGTTCCAGCGTCGCGGTCTGTGTCGGCACCGCATAGCCGGCCTGGCCGATGCGCTGCAGCAGGGTCTGCGCATCCACCTGCTGCGGGTCGTAGTCCAGGCGCACGCGCGCGGTGGCGAAGTTGGCCTGGGCGCTGACCCCGGGCAACTGGTTGAGCGCCTGCTCCAGGCCCACGGCGCACGACGCGCAGCTCATGCCCTGTACCGGCAGGCTCAGCGTGGCGGTGCCGGCGACTGCGGTGTTCACGGCTGCACCTTGCCTGGCGCCGCGTCGCCGCGGATGTCGCTGAGGATCGGGCAACGCTCGGGTTCGCCGCTGCCCGGGCATTCCTCCACCAGTGCGGCCAGCGCGTTGCGCATCTCGGTCAGTTGCGCGATGCGCCGGTCCAGTTCGTGCAGGCGCTCGTTTGCGCGCTGCCTGATGCCCTGCACGCCATGCACGCGGTCGTCCTGCAGCGCGAGCAGGTCGCCGATCTCCTCCAGCGAAAATCCCAGCTCCTTGGCGCGGCGGATGAAGCGCACCCGCTCCACCGCGGCGGCATCGTAGTCGCGGTAGCCGGACGCGCGCCGCGGCGGCGCCGGCAGCAGGCCCTGGCGCTCGTAGTAACGGACCGTGTCGATGGCGACGTCGGCCTGGCGCGCGAGCGCGCCGATGGTGAAGTGGGACGGAGTGGCAACCGGTTTCATGCGTCCAAGCTACTCCCTGGACGTCGGTCCAGGGTCAAGCCATTGTCGGCGTGGCGCGCACGTCGTTCATTGGCCGCTCACGCTGCAACGAAATCCAGGTCCGCCAAGCGTTTGCCGGAGTGCAGGCGCGCCCTGGACCCGGCTCCAGGGTGCGGCCGTAGCGAGCGGCCAGCGCGCGCCGGCGCTTGCCCGCAGCGATCACTCCAGTATTCTCTGGGCATCCTCCGCGCGCCTTTCGTGTTCCGTGCCGATCTTCGCCCTGCTGACCCGCCTGCTGCTGTGCCTGAGCCTGTTGCTCAATGGCGCCGGCAGTGCCGTGGCGATGCCGGGGGTACACGGCACGGCCGACGCGGCGCCAGGCGCGGACCATGCCATGGCGCATGCGCACGCCGGCAAGCACATGCAGGCCGTGCAGGTCGCCCGCGCGACGATGCCCTGTCATGAGGGCATGCCGCCGCAGGCCGACGAGCACGGCGACGATTGCCACGACAAGGCCGGCAAGCACGGCTGCTGCGGCACCGCGGCAGGCTGCCAGTGCCCGCATGCGCAGCCGTTGCCGGCGCTGATCGCGCTGCCGTCGGCCCTGCCCGTCGCCGCGCAGGGCGGGTTTCCAGGCGACCATCAGGATGGCCGCGGCGCGCCGGGCCTGCCGCGGCTGGAGCGACCTCCCAGCGCCTGATCGCGACGCTGCCGCCCTTCCGGGTGGCGCCACTGCGGCCGCGCTTCCGCGCGCCGTCGTTTCCGCGCATGCACCGCTCAGGCGGTCGCGCATCGCATCGAGGCTTGCATCATGAAATCACCTTCCTCCGGCCTGCCGGCCCTGCCGTCGCGGCGCCGTTTCGTCACCGGTCTGGCACTGGGCGCTGCCGCCGGCCTCGGCGGCCTGTCGCTGCGCCCGGCGCAGGCCGCGGCGCTGGCCCGCAACGGCGCCGTGCCCTACCAGCTGCACGGCACCGATTTCGACCTGAGCATCGGCAGCGCACGGGTCAACTTCACCGGACGCGAGCGCCCGGCCATCACCGTCAACGGCAGCGTGCCCGCGCCGATCCTGCGCTGGCGCGAAGGCGACACGGTCGATGTGCGCGTCGCCAACCGCCTGCCCGGGCAGGCGCAGACCTCCGTGCACTGGCACGGCATCCTGCTGCCGGCCAACATGGACGGCGTGCCCGGCATGAGTTTCGACGGCATCTACCCCGGCGAGACCTACCGCTACCGTTTCACCCTGCGCCAGTCCGGCACCTACTGGTACCACAGCCATTCGCTGCACCAGGAGCAGGCCGGCCTGTACGGCGCCATCGTCATCGATCCGCTGCAGCCGCCGCCGTACCGCTACGACCGCGAGCACGTGCTGCTGCTGTCGGACTGGACCGACCTGGACCCGGCGGCGCTGTTCCGGCGGCTGAAGAAGATGCCGTCCTACGACAACACCTACCAGCGCACCGTCGCCGACTTCCTGCGCGACGCGCGCGAAGACGGACTGCGCGCCACCCTCGCCGATCGCGGCATGTGGGGCCGCATGCGGATGACCCCGAGCGATCTGTCCGACGTCAACGCCAACACCTACACCTACCTGCTCAACGGCGTCGCCCCGGACGGCAACTGGACCGGCGAATTCCGTCCCGGCGAAAAGATCCTGCTGCGCCTGATCAACGCCTCCAGCATGACCTACTTCGACGTGCGCATTCCCGGGCTGAAGATGACCGTGGTCGCCGCCGACGGCCAGTACGTGCACCCGGTGAGCGTGGACGAACTGCGCATCGCTGCCGCCGAAACCTACGACGTGCTGGTCGAGCCCAGCGGCCAGGACGCCTACACGGTGTTCGCCCAGGACATGGGCCGCACCGGCTACGCGCGCGGCACCCTGGCGGTGCGCCAGGGACTGCAGGCGCCGGTGCCGGCGAACGATCCGCGGCCGCTGCTGCGCATGCAGGACATGGGCCACGACATGGGCGGACATGCCGGCATGGACCACGGCGGCGGCGCGCCGATGCAAGGCATACAGGACGGTAGCGGCGCCAGCATGGGCATGGCCGGCATGGAGCATGCCGCGATGGACCACGGCGCTCATGCGGCCGCCGGCGCCAGCACCCCGCCCGCGCACCCGGTCAGCGAGCGAAGCAATCCGCTGGTGGACATGCAGTCCTCCGCCACCGCGCCGAAACTGGACGACCCGGGCATCGGCCTGCGCGGCAACGGCCGCCGCGTATTGACCTACGCCGACCTGCACAGCCTGTTCGAGGACCCCGACGGCCGCGAGCCGGGGCGCGAGATCGAACTGCACCTGACCGGCAACATGGAGAAGTTCGCCTGGTCGTTCGACGGCATCCCGTTCGCCAGCGCCGAGCCGCTGCGGCTGAACTACGGCGAGCGCCTGCGCATCGTGCTGGTCAACGACACGATGATGCAGCACCCGATCCACCTGCACGGCATGTGGAGCGACGTGGAGGACGCCGCAGGCCGGTTCCAGGTGCGCAAGCACACCGTGGACATGCCGCCCGGCACGCGCCGCAGCTACCGCGTGCGCGCCGATGCGCTGGGCCGCTGGGCCTACCACTGCCATCTGCTGTACCACATGGACGGCGGCATGATGCGCGAAGTGCGGGTGGACGCATGAACGCCGCACCGCTCGCCACGCTCGCGCAGGCCATCGGTCTGGCGCTGCTGTTCGCGCATGGCGCTGCGCATGCCCAGCATCTGCATGCCACTGCAAGCGATGCCGACCCGGCCGCGGCCGCTCCCACAGCCGCCGCTGCGCCTGCGTCTGCATCGTGCGAGTGCCCGCCACCCGACGACCGGACACTCATGCACACCCCGCCGCCGCCCGCTGCCGCCGGCAACGCTGACGCAGCGATGGCCCATGCCGGCATGGACCATGCCGCGATGGACCATGTCGCACACACCGACGCTGCGCCGGTCACCCCGACGGCGAGCGATGGCGGCGTGCGGCACGTGGGCATGGACCACGCAGCGCATGGCGCCCACGCCATGCCGAACGCCGCGGGCATGCAGCACATGGGCATGGACCACGCCACGATGGAGCACGGCACGCCAAGCACGCCGCACGCCGATCACGCCATGCACGACCCTGCCGACCACGCCCGGAGGCCGCACGCCGCTGCCGCAGCGGCGGCTGCAACGCCGCCAGCCGCGGCATGCACCTGCACGGGTGCGCCCGCTGCGGCCCTGCCGCGCGAGCCGATCCCGCCGCTCACCGACGCCGACCGCGCCGCGGCATTCCCGACCCTGCGCGCACACACCATGCAGCACGGCTCGGCGCGCACCGGCTACCTGCTGTTCGATCGACTGGAAGGCTGGGACGCCGACCACGGCGGCGGCCAGGCCTGGGAGGCCAGCGCCTGGTATGGCGGCGACATCGATCGGCTGTGGCTGCGCAGCGAAGGCGAGCGCAGCGGCGGCCGCACCGAAGCGGCGGACCTGGAGGCGCTGTATGGCCACGCGGTGTCGCCCTGGTGGGATCTGCTGGTCGGAGTCAAACAGGATTTCGCCCCGGGCGACGCGCGCACCTCGGCCGCGTTCGGCGTGCAGGGTATGGCGCCGTACAAGTTCGAAGTCGCCGCCACGCTGTACGTCGGCGAAGGCGGCAGCGCCAGCGCCCGCCTGGAAGGCGAATACGACGTGCTGCTGAGCAATCGCTGGATCCTGCAGCCGCGGCTGGAAGCGGAGGCGGCGTTCGCCGACGATCGCGCACACGGCGTCGGCAGCGGCCTGTCCACGCTGGAAGCCGGATTGCGCCTGCGCTACGAGATCAGCCGCCGCTTTGCGCCGTATCTCGGCGTGGTCCACGAGCGCGCCTTCGGTGCGACCGCGGACTATCGGCGCGAGGCGGGAGAGGCCGCACGCGACACGCGTGTGGTGGCGGGCGTGCGGGTCTGGTTCTGAGGCTGCAGAGCGAGCATTCCGGTTCGGCACCCTCCCAACGTCAGCGAAACACTGCAAGAAAGCACCACTGTGGGAGCGACTTCAGTCGCGACGGGCATTACCGGTAAAGCCCGTCGCGACTGAAGTCGCTCCCACATGGATCAGCGCAGGCGTTCGCATCGCTGTCATCGCGCCGCAAACCACCATTGAGCGCAGCGCCATGCCGAGCGGGGTTCAACCGCCAAGGCTACCTATGCGGCAAGCAGTGGCGCCGCCCTTCAGGCGCGCAGCGAACCGCCCTCCCCGATCCGCCACTCGCGCGGCGGCCGCAACGCGCCCAGCGTGCGCACCAGTTCCTGATAGCTGCGCGCCAGTTGCCCGAACAATCCGGCATCGCTGGCGCGGGTTTCGGCGACCTCGTAGTAGGCGCCACGGCCCAGGTCGATGAAGTAGTCGACGCTGACCCGGCGCCGCGCGGCCACGCCGGGAAACAGCCCGGCGATCAGCAGGCATCCGTCGCCGACCTCGCGCAGCGCGTCGGCGCGGGCGCGCCCGACCTGCTCCTGCGCATGCAGCCAGGCCAGCGCCTGGGTGCGCGACAGCAGATGCCCGTCGGCCTGGTAGCGCAGCAGCACGAACACCAGATAGCTCTCGCGCGACTCGTCCAGCGGACGGCCCAGCCGCTGCCCTGCCTCGTGCACCAGCGCCTGCCACAGTTCGGCCGGCGCCCCCTGTCTGAAAGACTCGTACATACGTCCTCCTGCGTGGTGGGAACCCTCGCGAAAGCTTATGCATAAGCTGGGCCACTGCGTTGGCAGCCGGCCGCGGCGGCTGCCAATCCGGCGTGCGTGGGTGCGCGGCGAACCACGGAAGCCTGCTACGCGGATGCCGCGCAACGCGGCAATCACCGACATGCGTGCGTGGAACCGGTGCGACATGCACCGACAACCAGCGGCGATCCGGCACCGAAGAGGCTCGCGACCGCAAAACAATGTCACATGGCGCCAGCATGTTGACCAGCACCGCTCCGCTACACGCGCCATGCCGGCACCGTGACGCGACGCCGACCCCGCTACTTCTTCTTGGTGGCGATCTTGCGGGCCGGTACGGCGGCCGGCTGCGCCTGCGCGCGCCCTGCCAGACCATGCAGGATCAGGTCGATGCCGGCCAGGAAATCCACCCGGTCGTCATGCGTGCGCAGTTGTACGGCCATGCCGCGCACGAACGGGTACGTGTCCGCATCCAGCCGCGACCACGCATTCGCCACCGCATCCAGGAAATCGGATCTGACGATGCCGCGCACGCGCGCGCGCTGCGTGTTGGCCGCGTTCTGCCCGGCAACGCCGAGCACATAGCTCAACAACGCGGAGACCGCCGCCCACTGCTCGTGGTCCGGCACGCCGAGCGCACGCACCTGCTGGCCGATGCGTTCGACGATGCGCACGATCGGCAACTCGCCGGGTGCGCCGGTGAGCGCCGACCCCATCCACGGATGCGCATCGATCGCGTCGAACATGCCCAGCGCCAGCGCGCGGATCGCCGCCTCCGGCGTGGCGTCGGCGGAGGGCGCGTGCAAGGTGCGCGCGACGATGGCGTCGCAGGCGGCGGTCAGCAGATCGCGCTTGTCGGCGACGTGCCAATACAGCGCACCGGGGCCGGTGGCGAGCCGTTCGGACAGCGCGCGGAAGGTCAGGCCGCCCTCGCCGCCGCTGTCCAGCAGCGCGATCGACGCGTCCACGATCTGTTCGCGCGAGAGCGATTCCTCGCGTCGCGGGGTGCCGCGCATTGTCTTGGCCATGCCCCATGTTGACACGGATGGAACGCCATTCCAATATGTGGAACGACGTTCCATACGTACGCGCACCCGCCCCGGCGCGCCCACTCGACCAAGGATTCAGATGCACACCCCCATCGCGATCATCGGCGCCGGACTCGGCGGGCTCATGCTCGCCCGCGTGCTGCACGTGCATGGCATCGCCGCGACGATCTTCGAAGCCGAGGCCTCGGCGGATGCCCGCCCGCAAGGCGGCCTGCTCGATATCCACACCTACAACGGCCAGCGCGCGCTCAAGGCCGCGGGTCTCTACGACGCGTTCCTGGGTCTCGTGCTTCCCGGCGCGGATGCGAAGCGGGTCGTCGACAGCCAAGGCACCGTCCTGATCGACAGGCCCGACATGGGCAGCGGCGGCAGGCCAGAGGTGGACCGCGGAAACCTGCGCCGGCTCCTGCTCGACTCGCTTCCCGCGGGCACCATCCATTGGGGACGCAAGCTGGCCATGGCGGCTCCGCTCCCCGGCGGGCGGCACCTGCTGCGCTTGGCCGACGGTGCGACAGTGACCACCGCTCTGCTCGTGGGTGCGGACGGCGCCTGGTCGCGGGTGCGCCCGCTGCTGTCCCACGCGGTGCCCGCCTACGCCGGCACCTCGTTCGTCGAGACCTGCCTGTTCGACGGCGACATCCGCCACCCGGCCAGCGCGCAGGCGATCGGCGGCGGCACGCTGATGGCGGTCGCGCCGGGCAAGGGTATCCTCGCCCACCGCCATGCCGATGGCACGCTGCAGACCTACGTGTCGCTGAACAGGCCGGAGGAGTGGTTCGCGCGCCTGAACTTCGCCGACCCGGCGACCGCGCTGGCCCGCGTCGCCGCAGAATTCGCCGGCTGGGCGCCTGCGCTGACGGCACTCATCACCGACGGCGACACCGCTCCCGTGCTGCGCCCGATCCATGCGCTGCCGATCGGGCACCGCTGGGAACGCACGCCCGGGGTGACATTGCTCGGCGATGCGGCGCACCTGATGTCGCCGTTCGCCGGCGAAGGCGCCAACCTGGCGCTCCACGACGGCGCCGAACTTGGCAAGGCCATCGTCGCCAATCCTGGCGCGATCGAAGCCGCGCTCGCCGCGTACGAAAGCGAGATGTTCCCGCGCAGCGCGGCCTTTGCCGAAGAGTCCGCGCAGAATCTCGCGATGTTCTTCGACGCCGATGCGCCCCAGGGCCTGGTCGCGTTCTTCAACAGCGTGGCCGGGTAGCCGAATCGGTTACGCGGAGGCAGTCGTGCCGCAGCGCGCCGACGCGACCGTGCCGGCATCGACCGCGCCGCACGGCACTTCTGAAACCAGCGATGTAACAGCGATATCCATGCGCTGCGCCAGCCGGCATGCGAAGGCACGCAGGCCGGCCTAGCGACACACGTCGCACCTACTCCACCGTTACCGACTTGGCCAGGTTGCGCGGCTTGTCCACGTCGGTGCCGCGCGCCAGCGCGGTGTGATAGGCGAGCAACTGCACCGGGATGGTGTGCACGACCGGACTGAGCAGGCCGGCGTTGCGCGGCGTGCGGATCACGTGCACGCCTTCGGATTCGCTGAAGTGGCTGTCCTGATCGGCGAACACGAACAGCTCGCCGCCGCGCGCGCGCACTTCCTGCATGTTGGACTTCACCTTCTCCAGCAGCGCATCGTTGGGCGCGATCACCACCACCGGCATGCTCGCGTCGACCAGCGCCAGCGGGCCGTGCTTGAGTTCGCCGGCCGGGTAGCCCTCGGCGTGGATGTAGGTGATTTCCTTGAGCTTGAGCGCGCCTTCCAGCGCGATCGGGTAATGCAGGCCGCGGCCAAGGAACAAGGCGTTGTGCTTGTCGGCGAAGCGCTCGGCCCACACCGCGATCTGCGGCTCCAGGTTCAGCGCGTGCTGCACGCTGCCCGGCAGGTAGCGCAGCTGTTCCAGGTATTCGGTTTCCTGGGCGGCGCTCAGGCGTCCGCGCAGCTTGGCCAGCACGCAGGTGAGCTGGAAAAGCGCCGCCAGCTGGGTGGTGAAGGCCTTGGTCGAGGCCACGCCGATCTCGGCGCCGGCGCGGGTGTACAGCACCAGTGCGCTGGCGCGCGGGATCGCGCTCTCGGGCACGTTGCAGATCGACAGGGTCTTGGCATGGCCCAGCGACTTGGCGTATTTCAGCGCCTCCATCGTGTCCAGGGTTTCGCCGGACTGGGAGATGGTGACGATCAGCTGCCGCGGATTGGCGTGGGCGGCGCGGTAGCGGTACTCGCTGGCGATCTCCACGCTGCACGACAGCCCGGCGATCGACTCGATCCAGTAACGCGCGGTCAGCCCGGCGTAGTAGCTGGTGCCGCAGGCGAGGATCTGCACGCCGTCGATGTCGGCCAGCAGCGCGTCGGCGTTGCGGCCGAACAGCGTCGTCTCGAAACCGCCGGCATCGAACAGCGCTTCCAGCGTGTCGGCCAGCGCGCGCGGCTGTTCGTGGATTTCCTTCTGCATGAAGTGGCGGTACGGGCCCAGCTCCAGCGAGGCCAGCGACACTTCGGACATGTGCACTTCGCGCTGCACCGGCCGGTTCTCGGCGTCGTACACCTGCACGTCGGCGCGGCTCAGCTCGGCGGTGTCGCCCTCTTCCAGGAAGATCACCCGGCGCGTGGCCTGGATCACCGCCGACACGTCCGAGGCAATGAAGTTCTCGCCCTCGCCCAGACCGATCAGCAGCGGGCAACCCATCCGCGCGCAGACCAGCACGTCCGGGCGCGACTTGCTGACCGCGGCCAGCGCGTAGGCGCCGGTCAGTTCCTTCACCGCGGCCTGCAGCGCCGCCAGCAGCGAAAGCCCCTGCGACGCGTGGTGGTGGATCAGGTGCGCGATGACCTCGGTATCGGTCTGCGATTCGAACACGTAGCCCAGCGCGCGCAGGCGCTCACGCTGCTGCTCGTGGTTCTCGATGATGCCGTTGTGCACCAGCGCCAAGTCGCCATGGCTGACGTGCGGATGCGCGTTGGCCTCGGTGACGCCGCCATGGGTGGCCCAGCGGGTATGGCCGATGCCCAGCGTGGCGTGGACGTCCTCGGCCAGCGCGGCGCTTTCCATCTCCGCCACGCGTCCGGTGCGGCGCACCCGGCGTACGTGGTCGCCGGCGACCACGGCGATGCCGGAGGAATCGTAGCCGCGGTACTCCAGACGCTTCAGGCCTTCGATCAGCACCGGCACCACGTCCCGCTCCGCAATCGCACCCACGATCCCGCACATAGCCGCACCCTTCGCCGAAAGATCGCCATTCTAGCGATGTCCGCTGAATGTCCCACAGGACCTCACCGCGCGACCGGAACAGGCCACGCCCTGTCCAAGCGCGGTCCTATTGAGCAGCCTTGGCCTTCTAATCGCGCCACAGCCTGCTCGATCGCACCGGACACGGTGTCCGCGAACGTGTCCGCGGACACCCGGACAGCCGTCCGTCCCACATAAAAATACTATCTTTCAAGCATTTGCGATTGGCACGCAGCATGCTTTGAATTCGTTCATCTCCACTGCGCCGACCCGACCCGATGATTCGCGACACTTCCGCCCAGGACCAGGTTCTCGCCCGCCCCCGCTCCGCCGCCGCCTGGCGCCGCTGGTTCTGGCCTGCGCTGGTCGGCCTGGCGGTGCTGCTCGGCATCGCCTTCGCCGCGCGCGGCTGGATCGCCGGCAGCCGCTCGTTCGATGCGCAACGCGTGCGCATCGCCACGGTCAGCCGCGGCGACCTGGTCCGCGACATCTCCGCCGACGGGCGCCTGATCGCCGCCAACAGCCCGACCCTTTACGCGATCTCCGGCGGCACCGTGAGCCTGAAGGTGGTCGCCGGCGACGTGGTCAAGCAGGGCCAGGAGCTGGCCGAGATCGACAGCCCCGAACTGCGCAGCAAGCTCGCCCAGGAAGAGGCCACGCTGGCCGGCCTGGAAGCCGAGGCCGGTCGCGCCGACCTGGATGCGGTACTGGCGCGCGCCAACGCCAGCAAGCTGGTCGACCAGGCGCAGATCGAGCGGCAAGCCGCCAGCCGCGACCTGGAACGCTACCAACGCGGCTACGACGGCGGTGCGGTGCCGGCGGTGGAACTGGCCAAGGCGCAGGATTCGCTGAAGAAGGCCGACATCGCGATGAGCCATGCGCAGAAGGATTCCGGCCTGCAGACCCAAGGCGCCGGCCTGGACGCGCGCAACAAGCGCCTGCTGGCCGAGCGCCAGCGCGCGGTGGTGACCGAGGTGAAGCGGCAGGTGGAGCTGCTGACGCTGCGCTCGCCGTTCGACGGCCAGGTCGGCCAGGTGCAGGTGTCCCAGCACACCAACGTCGCCGCCAACGCACCGGTGCTGAGCGTGGTGGATCTGTCCAAGTTCGAACTGGAGATCAAGGTGCCGGAAAGCTTCGCCCGCGACCTGGCGATCGGCATGCCGGCGCAGCTGACCAGCGGCGCCGGCGAACCGTTCGCCGGTGCGATCTCGGCGGTGTCGCCGGAAGTGGTCAACGGCGAGGTCAACGCGCGCATCCGCTTCACCGACAAGCAGCCGCCCGGCCTGCGCCAGAGCCAGCGCATGAGCGCGCGGGTGCTGCTGGATACCCGCAAGAACGTGCTCAAGCTCGAGCGCGGCCCGTTCGTCGAACAATCCGGCGGCCGCTACGCCTACGTGATGGACGGCAGCGCGGCGATCCGCCGCCCGGTGGAACTGGGCGTCACCAGCCTGGGCGAGGTCGAGGTGCGTTCGGGCCTGCAGCCCGGCGACCGCGTCGTCGTCTCCGGCAGCGACCTGTTCGGCGAGGCGCCGCAGGTGACGGTGCATTGAAGCCGGGACTCGGGACTCGGGACCGGGGACTCGGAAAAGCAAACGCAAGATGCAGAACAACTGAATTTCGGCGGGGAGACGGGTAACGAAGCGTGAGCTTTTCGAGTCCCGAGTCCCGAGTCCCCAGTCCCCAGTCCCGGCACCACAACATCACTCCTAGCGAAGGAACCACCTCATGCTCGAAATGCGCTCCGTCTCCAAGGTCTTCCGCACCGAACAGGTCGAAACGCACGCGTTGCGCTCGCTGGACCTGCATGTGCGCGAAGGCGAATTCGTCGCCGTCACCGGGCCGTCCGGCTCCGGCAAGACCACCTTCCTCAACATCGCCGGGCTGCTGGAGACCTTCACCAGCGGCCAGTACGTGCTCG
Organism: Xanthomonas sp. CFBP 8443; assembly: GCF_025666195.1. NCBI lineage: Bacteria > Pseudomonadati > Pseudomonadota > Gammaproteobacteria > Lysobacterales > Lysobacteraceae > Xanthomonas > Xanthomonas sp. CFBP 8443. The sequence continues at coordinate 886,289 of NZ_CP102592.1, read as the reverse complement.
ATGGGCAGGACGTCAGCAACCTCAACGACGACGCGCGCTCGCGCATGCGCAACCAGAAGATCGGTTTCATCTTCCAGGGCTTCAACCTGATCCCCGACCTCAACCTGTTCGACAACGTCGATGTGCCGCTGCGCTACCGCGGCATGGCCGCAGCCGAACGCAAGCAGCGCATCGAGGACGCGCTGGGCCGGGTCGGGCTCGGCTCGCGGATGAAGCACTACCCGTCCGAACTGTCCGGCGGCCAGCAACAGCGTGCGGCGATCGCGCGCGCGCTGGCCGGCAGCCCGCGCCTGCTGCTGGCCGACGAACCGACCGGCAACCTGGACTCGCAGATGGCGCGCGGGGTGATGGAACTGCTGGAAGAGATCAACGCGCAGGGCTCGACCATCGTCATGGTCACCCACGACCCGGAACTGGCCGCGCGCGCGCAGCGCAACGTGCACATCGTCGATGGCCAGGCCACCGACCTGCAGCGCGAACCGGTGCTGGCGCATGCGGCGATCGGCACCATCCCCAACGTCGCGCGCTGAGCGAACCCACCCGGCCCGGCGCTGCGCGCCATCGCCATCCCACCCATCGTCGCCACCCGCAGCGCCCGCCCGGAGCCACCCATGTTCGGCTACTACTTCCGCCTCGCCTTGCACAGCTTCCGCCGCAACAAGATCCTCACCGCCCTGATGGTGCTGGCCATCGCGCTGGGCATCGGCGCCAGCATGACCACGCTGACCGTGTTCTACGTGCTCTCCGGCGACCCGATCCCGCAGAAGAGCGATCGGCTGTTCTACGTGCAGGTGGATCCTCGGCCCAAGGCCGGCTACCAGCCCGGCGAGGAGCCGGACTTCCAGATCACGCGCTTCGACGCCGAAGCGCTGCTGCGCGAAAAGCGGGCGAAGCGGCAGGCGATGATGAGCGGAGGCGGGGCGGCGATCGAACCGCTCAAGAGCGGCCTGAAACCGTTCAAGTCGGAAGTGCGCTTCACCTCGGCGGACTTCTTCCCGATGTTCGATACGCCGTTCCTGTACGGCCGCGGCTGGACCGGCACGGAAGACGAGCGCCACGAGCGCGTGGCGGTCATCAGCAAGAAGCTCAACGAGAAGCTGTACAACGGCGCCGACAGCGTCGGCCGCGAACTGCGCATGGACCAGAACACCTTCCGCATCGTCGGCGTGCTGGATACGTGGGACCCCAATCCGCGCTTCTACGACATCACCAACACCTATGGCTCGGACGAGCAGGTCTACCTGCCGTTCTCGGTGGCGATGGACCTGAAGATGGACCGCAACGGCAGCATGAACTGCTTCGGCGACAGCAATGGCGAGCCGACTGGACTCAACGCCCCCTGCATCTGGGTCCAGTATTGGGCGGAACTGGAAAATCGGACGCAGGTCGCCGACTACAAGGCCTACCTGGAGAACTATTCCAACCAGCAGCGTGCCGCCGGCCGCTTCGAGCGGCCGAACAATGTGCGCCTGCGCAACGTGATGCAGTGGCTGGACCACAACGAAGTGGTGCCGGGCGACGTGCGCCTGCAGCTGTGGCTGGCGATGGGCTTCCTGCTGGTGTGCCTGCTCAACACCGTCGGCCTGCTGCTGGCGAAGTTCCTGCGCCGCAGCGGCGAAATCGGCGTGCGCCGCGCGCTGGGCGCCTCGCGCCGCGCGATCTTCGCGCAGTGCCTGGTGGAGGCCGGCACCATCGGCTTGGCCGGCGGCATCGCCGGACTCGGCCTGGCCGTGCTCGGGCTATGGGCGGTCCGCCAGCAGCCCACCGGCTACGCCAAGCTGGCTCATCTGGATCCCACGATGCTGGCACTGACCTTCGCCCTGGCCCTGGTCGCCAGCCTGCTGGCGGGCCTGCTGCCCTCCTGGCGTGCGATTCAGGTCGCGCCGGCACTGCAGCTCAAATCGTCCTGACCACCACGCCCGCCGCACGGCGGCGGGCAGACCGCCAACGAAGGTCCCTCACAAGGTTATCGCCATGGACATCCGCCCCATCCTCTCCACCCTGCGCCGGCACAAGACCGCCGCCGCGCTGATCGTGCTTGAGATCGCGCTGGCCTGCGCGATCGTGTGCAACGCGCTGTTCCTGATCGGCAACCGCATAGAAACCCTGCACCGGCCCAGCGGCATCGCCGAATCGGAACTGGTGACGGTCTCGCTGGGCGGCATCGGCCAGCAGGTCAACGCCGCCGCGCGCACCCGCGAGGACCTGGCCGCGTTGCGCGCGGTGCCGGGCGTGCGCAACGCGACCGTGCTCAACCAGGTGCCGTTCGTCCGTTACTCCTGGAACACCAGCCTGTCGCTGACCCCGGACCAGGAGCGGTCCACCCTCAATGCCGCGCAGTACATGGCCGAGGAAGGCACGCTGCAGACCCTGGGCCTGCGGCTGGCGGCAGGGCGCGATTTCACGCCCGACGAATACCTGGATCTGGAAACCGCACAAACCGACAAGGAAGTGCAGAAGAAGGGCACCGCCATCATTCTCAATCGCGCCACCGCGGAAAAGATGTTCCCCGGGCAGAACGCCCTGGGCAAGACCGTCTATACCGGGCCAGTGGCCGCACGCGTCGTCGGCATCGTCGAGACGCTGGCGCGGCCGAACGCGGGCAACGGCCTGGCCGAAATCGACTACGCGATGCTGCTGCCGCTGCGCCTGAGCTACACCGATGGCCTGTACGTGCTGCGCGTCACCGATCCGGCGCGGCGCCAGGAAGTGCTGGCCTCGGCGACCGCGGCGCTGATGAAGGTGGACAACAGCCGCCTGGTGCTGAAACAGCAGACCTATGCCGAGATACGCGACGAATACTTCCAGGGCGACCGCGCGATGGTGTGGTTGCTCGGCGCGGTGTGCATCGCGCTGCTGATCGTGACCGCGCTGGGCATCGTCGGCCTGGCCAGCTTCTGGGTGCAGCAGCGCACCAAGCAGATCGGCATCCGCCGCGCGCTCGGCGCCACCCGCGGGCAGATCCTGCGCTACTTCCAGACCGAGAACTTCCTGCTGGCCAGCACCGGCATCGTGCTCGGCATGCTGCTGGCGTACGCGATCAACCAGTGGCTGATGGGCAAGTACGAACTGCCGCGGCTGCCGCTGTACTACCTGCCGTTCGGCGCGCTGACCCTGTGGCTGCTCGGCCAGATCGCGGTGTTCGCACCGGCGCGGCGCGCCGCGGCGGTGCCGCCGGCCGTCGCCACGCGCAGCGCTTGACGTGTCCCCTTGGCCGGCGTCATGCCGGCCCTTTTTTTCAGGACTCCCGATGTTCGGCTACTACTGCAAACTGGCGCTGCACAGCTTTCGTCGCAACCGGTTGCTGACCGCGTTGATGGTGCTCGCCATCGCGGTCGGCATCGGCGCCTCGATGACCACGCTGACCGTGTTCCACGTGCTGGCCGCCGATCCGATCCCGGGCAAGAGCGCGCAACTTTTCTACGTGGAGATGAACGTCTATCCGGACGACAAGTACGAGCCGGCCGGCGAGGAGCCGCTGCAGCTGACCCGCCGCGACGCCGAAGCGCTGTTGCGCGACAAGCGCGGCGATCGCCAGGCGATGATGTCCGCCGGCGGCGTGAACGTGGTGCCGGTCAAGGCCGAACAGACGCCGTCCCACGTCGAAGCACGCTTCACCTCGTCCGACTTCTTCCCGATGTTCGCGGTCCCGATGCGCTACGGCCACGCCTGGACCGCCGAGGACGACACGCGGCGCGCGCGCGTGGCGGTGCTCTCGCGCAAGCTCAACGAGCAATTGTTCGGCGACGTGGACAGCACCGGGCGCGACCTGCAGGTCGGCGAAAACATGCTGCGCGTCGTCGGCGTTACCGAGGACTGGAGCATGAACCCGCGCTTCTACGACCTGACCAACACCGAATACGGCGACAGCGAGGACATCTTCGTCCCGTTCTCGACCTCGCGCGACCTGCAGATGGGAGCGAGCGGCACCATGGAGTGCTGGGGCAGCAGCGGCGATGGCCAAGACAGCGAGAACGCGCCCTGCACGTGGATCCAGTACTGGGTGGAACTCGCCGACGCCGGCAAGCGCGCCGCCTACCGCGATTACCTGGACGGCTACGCGCGCCAGCAACACGATGGCGGCCGCTTCACCCACCCCGCCGACGTGCGCCTGAGCGACGTGATGGCATGGCTGGACCGCAACCATGCGGTACCGGCCGACGTGCGCCTGCAACTGTGGCTGGCGCTGGTGTTCCTGGGCATCTGCCTGCTCAACACCGTCGGCCTGATGCTGGCCAAATTCCTGCGCCAGGGCGGCGAGATCGGGGTGCGGCGGGCGCTCGGCGCATCGCGCCGGGCGATCTTCGCCCAGCACCTGGTGGAAGCGGCAATGATCGGCGCGGCGGGCGGCATGGCCGGCCTGCTGCTGGCCTGGCTCGGCCTGTGGCTGGTGCGCCGGCAACCGGCCGACTATGCCGCACTGGCGCACATGGACGGCAGCATGCTGTTCGTCGCACTGGCGTTGACGTTGGGAAGCAGCCTGCTGGCCGGCGCATTGCCTGCATGGCAGGCCATGCGCGTGCAGACCGCCATGCAACTCAAGTCGCAGTGACGCGCTACGCGTCCCCCTTCCTGCCAGGAACGCCCCCGTGCCTATCCGCCCCATCCTCTCCAGCCTGCGCAAGCACAAGATCGCCGCACTGCTCATCGTGCTGGAGATCGCCTTCAGCTGCGCCGTGGTATGCAATGCGCTGTTCCTGATCGGCACGCGCCTGCACAACATGCAGCGCCCGACCGGCGTGGCGGAAGCGCACCTGGTCTACGTCAAGGTCGGCAGCGTGCTCGGCAGCGGCGATGCCGCCGCGCTCACCCGCGAGGACCTGGATGCGCTGCGGCGCATTCCCGGCGTGCGCAATGCCAGCGTCATCAACCAGCCGTTGTTCGGCAGCTCGATCGGCGCCAGCGGCATCTCGCTCGGCCCGGACCAGCAACGCGCCACCCTGAGCGCCACCAACTACTTCGGCGATGCGCAGCTGCTGGACACGCTGGGGCTGAAGCTGGTCGCCGGCCGCGGCTTCAACGCCGACGAATTCCTCGACCACGCGCGCTTGATGGACCCCAACGACGATGCCGTCGTTCCCTCGGTGATCCTGAGCCAAGCCCTGGCCCAGCGCCTGTTCCCCGGACAATCGGCGATCGGCAAATCGATCTACGTGTACGGCCAGCAGCGGGTGGTGGGCGTGGTCGAGCGCCTGGTCCAGCCGCGCGACTACGGCTCGGCCACCGACTACGAGAGCACCATGCTGTTCCCGGTGAACATGGCCTACACCCGCGGCACCTACGTGCTGCGCGTGGACGATCCGGCGCAGCGCGAGGCGGTGCAGCGGCAGGCGCGCAAGCTGCTGCTGGCGCACGGCCCGCGGCGCATGATCCGCGACAAGAGCAGCGTCTCGCTGGAGCAGGCGCGCGCGACCTACTACCGCAACGACCGTGCGATGGCCTGGCTGCTGGCCGGCGTGTGCGTGATGTTGCTGCTGATCACCGCGCTGGGCATCGTCGGCCTGGCCAGTTTCTGGGTGCAGCAGCGCACCAAGCAGATCGGCGTGCGCCGCGCGCTCGGCGCCACCCGCGGCCAGGTGCTGCGCTACTTCCAGCTGGAGAATTTCCTGCTCGCCAGCGTCGGCATCGTGCTGGGCATGTTGCTCGCCTACGCCGCCAACCTGTACCTGATGAGCGCCTACGAACTGGAACGGCTGCCGCTGTGGTACCTGCCGGTCGGCGCGCTGGCGCTGTGGCTGCTCGGCCAGCTCGCGGTGCTCGGCCCGGCGCGGCGCGCCACCCGCGTGCCGCCGGCGGTCGCCACGCGCAGTGCGTGACGGACGACGCTGGCCATGGATCGCTTCCTGGTCTCGCTGCGCCGGCACACGCTGCTGGCGACGCTGATCGTGCTGCAGATGGCGATCAGCTACCCGGTGCTGCTCGCCCTGGGCACGCTGGCCAACCAGGCGCATGCGCGCATGCAGGCGACCAGCGGCATTGACGACGACGCGCATCTGCTGACGCTGCGACTCGGCGGCCGGGTATCCGCCGCGGCGGCGCAGCGCGAGGCGGCGGCCTTGCGCGCCGTGCCCGGCGTGTTGCACGTCGCGGCAATCAACCAGTTGCCGTTCGGGCCCGAGCGCTGGGACACCCTGATGGGACCACGTGCCGACGGTGCTGGCGGGCAGTTCCAGGCCAGCACCTACCTCGGCGATCCCGGACTGCTGGCGGCGCTGGGCCTGCGCCTGCAGCGCGGTCGCGACTTCAGCAGCGACGAGTATCGCGATCTCGCATCGCCCTCTGCGCTGAACCTCGCGCAGCGGGTGATCCTGACCCGGCCGCTGGCGGCTCGGCTGTTCCCGAATGGCGACGCGCTCGGACAGATGGTGCATCTGGGCGGCAAACCGCCGGCGCGGGTGATCGGCATCGTCGAGCAGCTGCGCACGCCTGGCGAGGGCGGCGAGGACAGCGCCATCCTGCCGTTGCGCCTGCACGATCGCAGCAACGCGCTGTACGTGCTGCGGGTCGCGCCCGGCGACCCGGCCCGGGTCCGCGCGCGGCTGGCGGCAGACGCGGAGCGGATCGCGCCGGGGCGGCTGCACGAACTGAGCAGCGCCGGCGAGCTGCGCCTGCAGCGACTGCGCCTGCATCGCCATCGGCTGATGCTGCTCGCCGCGGGCGCGGCGCTGTGGCTGTTCGGCACGCTCGCGACGGTCTACGCCATCAGCGAGGCGATGGTGAGCCAGCGCTACCGGCAGATCGCGCTGCGGCGCGCGCTTGGCGCGCGCGCGGCACAGATCCGTACCCATCTGCGCCGCGAGAACCTGTTGCTGTGCGGCCTGGGCATCGCCATGGGCGTGGCCATCGCTGCGCTGCTGCGCCGCGTCCTGCTCGAGTTTTCGGCGCTGTCGCCGCCGCCCCTGTATCCGCTGGCCATCGCGCTGCTGTTGCTCGGTGGCGGCTGGCTGGCGATGCGCGGCCCGGCCGCACGCGCCGCGCGGCTGTCGCCTGCGGCGTACCGGTGATGCGCGCGATCGCGGCGACGACACCGCACTTGCCCGCGGCGCCACAGGTCGGCTGCCTGCCGCCCATCACGCACACGACAAGCCACGCCGGGGCTGCGATGATGCCGCCTCGTCCCGCATCCGCCGGTTCCGCCCCGGCCATCCGACAAGGCTCCCGATGCCCTGCATCCTGATCATCGACGACAACCCCGCCGTCGCCACCGCGCTCGAGGTGCTGTTCTCCCTGCACGACATCGACACGGTGCACGCGGACAGCCCGGACGCCGGACTGCAGCGCCTGGCCGAGGGCGACATCGATCTGGTGCTGCAGGACATGAACTTCACCGCCGACACCACCTCGGGCGAGGAAGGCGTGGCGCTGTTCGATGCGATCCGCGCGCGCCACCCGGACCTGCCGGTGATCCTGCTTACCGCCTGGACCCAGCTCAGCAGCGCGGTGGAACTGGTCAAGGCCGGCGCCGCCGACTACCTGGCCAAGCCCTGGGACGACCGCAAGCTGCTGACCACGGTCAACAACCTGCTGGAGCTGTCCGAGGCGCGGCGCGAACTGGAACGGCGCCGCGACGGCGAACGCCGCCATCGCCAGCAGCTGGCGCAGCGCTACGAACTGCGCGGCGCAGTGTTCGCCGACCCGGCCAGCGAGCGCGCCATCGCCCTGGCCTGCCAGGTCGCGCGCTCGGAACTGCCGGTGCTGATCACCGGCCCCAACGGCAGCGGCAAGGAAAAGATCGCAGAGATCATCCAGGCCAATTCGCCGATGCGGCAGGGCCCGTTCGTGGCGCTGAACTGCGGCGCGATTCCGGCCGAACTGATCGAGGCCGAACTGTTCGGCGCCGAAGCCGGCGCCTACACCGGCGCCAACAAGGTCCGCGAAGGCAAGTTCGAAGCCGCCGATGGCGGCACCCTGTTCCTGGACGAGATCGGCAACCTGTCGCTGGCCGGGCAGATGAAACTGCTGCGCGTGCTGGAGACCGGGCGCTTCGAACGGCTGGGTTCCAACCGCGAGCGCCAGGTCAAGGTGCGGGTGATCAGCGCCACCAACGCCGACCTGACCACGATGATCCGCGACGGCGCGTTCCGCGAGGATCTGTACTACCGGCTCAACGCGGTGGAGCTGTCGCTGCCGGCGCTGGCCGACCGCCCCGGCGACATCCTGCCGCTGGCCGAGCACTTCCTGTCCGGCGCCAAGCCGCTGTCGGCCGGCGCGGCGCAGGCGCTGCAGCGGCATGCCTGGCCAGGCAACGTGCGCGAGCTGCGCAACGTGATCCAGCGTGCCGAGCTGCTGGCCGGCGGCCGCCAGATCGACGCCGCCGACCTCAACCTGCCCAAGCCGGCGCCGCAGCGCCCCGCCGCCGGCGCCGAGCCGGACCGCGAGCGCATCGTCGCGGTGCTGGGCCGCGCCAACGGCGTCATCGCCCAAGCCGCGAACGAACTGGGCATGAGCCGGCAGGCGCTGTACCGGCGCATGGACCGCTACGGAATCCCGCGCGAATGAAATTGCGCCGCTCCTTCACCGCCGGCCTGTTCCTGCGCCTGCTGCCGGTGCTGGCGCTGGCCGCGGCGACGCCGTGGCTGCTGGCGTACTGGATGGACCGTGGCTGGGAAGTGGTGACGCTGTCGGCGCTGCTGCTGTTGGCGCTGATGTGGTGGACGCTGCGCCGCGCCACCGCGCCGATGCGCTCGCTGTTCCGCGCCCTGGCCGGCACCGTCAGCAGCTACCGCGACGGCGAATACAACTTCGGCGTGCACTGGCGCGGCGACGACGAACTGGGCGAGATGGTCGCCGCGCACCGGCAGCTGGGCGAGATCCTGCGCGAGCAACGCCAGGGCCTGGCGCAACGCGAACTGATGCTCGACACCATGGTGCAGAACACGCCGGTGGCGATGCTGCTGACCTCCAACGGCGGCGACGGCCTGCGCCGCGTGGTGTTCTCCAACCTGGCCGCGCGCAAGCTGCTGCACGGCGGCTGGAAACTGGAAGGCCAGCGCCTGGACGACCTGCTGCTGGGCATGCCGCCGGCGCTGCGCGAGGCCGTGGCGCGCGGCGGCGACAGCCTGTTCACCATCGACGACGACGAGGATCCGGAAGAGGAGCAGGTCTACCATCTGTCGCGGCGCCGCTTCCGCCTCAACGGCCGCCCGCACGAACTGCTGCTGATCCGACTGCTCACCGCCGAACTGCGCCGCCAGGAAGTGCATACCTGGAAGAAGGTGATCCGGGTCATCAGCCACGAATTGAACAATTCGCTGGCGCCGATCGCCTCGCTGGCCCATTCGGGCGCCGAACTGGTGCGGCGGCAGAAGGTGGAGCGGCTGGAGGAAGTCTTCGGCACCATCGAGGAGCGCGCGCGGCACCTGGAAGGCTTCATCCGCGGCTACGCGCGCTTCGCCAAGCTGCCGCAGCCGCAGTTGCAGACCGTGCACTGGGCGCAGTTCCTCGGCGGATTGCAGCAGCAGATTCCGTTCGCGCTGGAGCTGGAGGCGCCCGACCTGCACAGCCGGGTCGATCCGGCGCAGCTGCAGCAGGCCTTGCTCAACCTGGTCAAGAACGCGCACGAATCCAGCCCCGAAGGCCTGCCGCCGGCCGACAGCGTGCGCATCCGCGTCTCCACCCGGCCGGAGTGGCTGCGCATCGAGGTGCTGGACCGCGGCAGCGGCATGAACGAGGCGGTGCTGCAGAACGCGCTGATGCCGTTCTATTCGACCAAGCGCAACGGCACCGGCCTGGGCCTGGCGCTGACCCGCGAGATCATCGAGGCGCACGGCGGCCGCCTGTCGCTGCAGAACCGCGACGAAGGCGGACTGTGCGTGGCGGTGCAGCTGCCGCTGGCGTCTGCAAGTTAACGCCTCGCGCTCTTCTGTAAGAGCGGCTTCAGCCGCGACAGGCACTAACTGGAGTGCGTCGCGGCTGAAGCCGCTCCTACAGGGTGGTGCGCACTCTCTGCGGCACGCTCAATCGCGCACGGTGCCGCTCTCGGCGATGCGCGGCGTGCTGAGCGCGCCGCAGGCATCATCGGCGCCGGTGGTGCAGCTGCCGCTGGCATCGAGCAAGCGCATTCGATGCAGGCGATGTCACTCGATGGTGTCCCTGTGGGAGCGACTTCAGTCGCGACAGGCTTTCCCGGTAGAGCCCGTCGCGACTGAAGTCGCTCGCACAGTCTGTCCCGCAAGCGTCCAGCACAGACACGAAGGCCGCGCTGCCCAACCTCACTCGCGAATCGTGCCGCTCTCGGAGATGCGCGGCGTGCTGAGCGCGCCGCAGGCGTCGTCGGCGCCAGTGGTGCAGCTGCCGCTGACATCGAGCAAGCGCATTCGATGCAGGCGACGTCACTCGATGGTGTCCCTGTGGGAGCGACTTCAGTCGCGACAGGCTTTCCCGGTAGAGCCCGTCGCGACTGAAGTCGCTCCCACAGTCTGTCCCGCAAGCGTCCAGCACAGACACGAAGGCCCGCGCTGCTCATCTCACTCGCGAATCGTGCCGCTCTCGGCGATGCGCGGCGTGCTGAGCGCGCCGCAGGCGTCGTCGGCGCCGGTGGTGGCGGTGGCCGGAATCGCGCCGTAGTAACCGGCGCCGACCGTGTTGTCGATGAAGCGCCCGCCCTGCGACGGGCATTCGCCCTGGTCCAGGTCGAACCAGTCGGAGAACGCGGCGTACTTGCCGGCGCGCACGAAGCGGTTGCCGCGCACCTCGGTGGCGTCGGACGCATCGCGGGTGCGCACCACGTCGCCGTTGACGTCGGTGAAGGTGTTGTCCTTCACCACATTGCCGGTCGAATGCCGCGCCAGGTACAGCGCATGGATGTAGCCGGAGGTTTCCTTGCTGTTCTCGATCGCGTTGAACTGGTTGCCGACGATCAGGTTGTCGCGGGAGTTCTGCAGCCGGATCGCCGCGTACGAATACGCCGGACTGCCCTGGCCGTGGATGCCGCCGATGCGGGTGAAGCGCATGCCGCGGATCTCGTTGCCGCTGTTGCCATCGGCCGCCGCGTTGCTGCTGCCCAGGTCCATCGCCATCCAGTAGTCGCTGACCTCCAGGCCGACGAACTGCAGCTGGGTGCGCTGGTTGCCGCCGCCGCGCAGGGTGAACCAGGTGCCGCCGCCAGCGCCGTCGAAGCGCGGCATCGTCGCGGCGCCGGCCGCGGCGACGATGCGCAACGGCGCGCCGTTGCGGAACGTCCAGCGGACCGACTGGCCGACATAGGTGCCGGGCGCGACCACGATCTCCACTTCCGTCTGCGGCGACTTCGCCTGCAGCCGCTGTTGCGCCGTGGCCAGGGTCTGCAGCGCGGTCGCCGCGCTGGTCCCGGCCGCGGTGTCGTCGCCGTCCGGCGCCAGGTACAGACGAAAGGTCTGCGCCTGCACGGCACCCGCCGTGATCAGCAACAGCGCCAGCATCCACCACCGCGCGTTTCGTGCCTGCATCGAACACCTCCCAGGGTCGTCGCACGCCGGCACCGTGTGTTGCCAGCTGCGCCACCTTAGCGCGGCGCCGCCGCTGCGGTTGCGAAGCCGGTCACGCTGCGCGGCCGGCTATTTCTTCTTCGGCCGCTTCCAGTCTTCGTGCGTGCTCTGGCGCACCCGCGCCACGGTGAGCTGGCCGGGCGGCGCATCGCGGGTGATCACCGAACCGGCGCCGATGGTGGCGCCGCTGCCGATGGTCAGCGGCGCCACCAGCGCGCTGTTGGAGCCGACGAAGACGTCGTCGCCGATGGTCGTCTGCCACTTGTTCACGCCGTCGTAGTTGCAGGTGATCACGCCGGCGCCGACGTTGACCCCGCTGCCGATCGTCGCATCGCCGAGATAGCTCAGATGGTTGGCCTTGCTGCCGACGCCGAGCACCACCTTCTTGGTCTCGACGAAGTTGCCGATGTGCACGCCGTCGGCCAGCACGGTGCCGGGCCGCAACCGCGCGAACGGGCCGATCTGCACCGCGCCCTCGGTGACCACGCCTTCCAGGTCGCAGTGCGCGCGCACTTCGGTGCCCGGCCCCAGCACCACGTCCTTCAGCCGCACGAACGGGCCGATGCTGACCCCGTCGCCCAGTTCCACCTCGCCCTCCAGCACCACGTTCACGTCGATGCACACGTCGCGGCCCACGCGCACGCGGCCGCGCTGGTCCAGGCGGTTGGGGTCGAGCACGTGCGCGCCCTGCGCGCACAGCGCACGCGCGGCGCGCAGCTGCCAGGCGCGTTCCAGCTGCGCCAGCTGCCACGGGTCGTTGGCGCCTTCGGCCTCGGTCGGGTCGGCCACCAGCACCATCTCCGCCGGGGTGAATTCGGCGGCGGCGGCGGCGAACACGTCGGTGAGGTAGTACTCGCCCTGCGCGTTGTCGCTGCGCAGCTGCGCCAGCCAGCGCTTGAGCGCGGTGGATTCGGCGGTGACGATGCCGGTGTTGATGGCGCGGATGTGGCGCTGCTCGTCGTCGGCATCCTTGTGCTCGACGATCGCGGCGACCTTGCCTGCCGCGTCGCGCACGATGCGCCCGTAGCCGCTGGGATCCTCGGGCTCGGCCACCAGCACCGCCAGCCGCCCCGGCGAGTGCAGCAGGCGCAACAGGGTATCGGCGCGGATCAGCGGCACGTCGCCGTACAGCACCAGCACGGTGGCCGCATCGGGCACCGCGGCCATCGCCTGCTGCACCGCATGCCCGGTGCCCAGCTGCTGCGCCTGCTCGGCCCACAGCAGGTCCGGCTGGTCGGCGAAGGCGGCGCGCACCGCATCGCCGCCGTGGCCGTAGACGATGTGGATCGCCGCCGGCTGCAGGTGGCGGGCGGTCTCGATCACGTGGGCCAGCATCGGCCGGCCGGCGATCGGTTGCAGCACCTTGGGCTTGGCGGACTTCATCCGCTTGCCCGCACCGGCGGCAAGGATCACGACGTGCAGGGGCAGGCTCATGGGGAGGTTCCGTTCCGGGTAAAGGAGGATTTTAGAGCCAGCCGCGGATGCGTGCCGCAACCGCGCGCGATCGCGACGCCGCGGCATTTACATCCGCGCGGCAGACGCTAGCATGCGCGCTTGATTCCAACCCAGGGCTTCCATGAGTCTGCTGCGCCAGAGCAGTCAGTTCGTGCTGATCGGATTGCTGCAACTGCTGATCGACTGGAGCGTGTTCGTCGCGGCGACCGCCGCCGGCATGCCGACGGTCCCGGCCAACGTGCTCGGCCGCGTGTGCGGCGCCGTGATCGGCTTCTGGCTCAACGGCCGCATCACCTTCGCCAACGGCGACGGCGCGCGCCTGGGCTGGCAGCGCTTCGGCCGGTTCCTGGCGATGTGGATCGCGCTGACCCTGCTCAGCACCTGGCTGGTGTCGCTGTGCGTGGATGCGCTGGGCCTGCGCCTGGCCTGGCTGGCCAAACCGGTGGTCGAAGGCCTGCTGGCGGTGCTGTCGTTCTTCATCGGACGGCATCTGGTGTATCGCTAGCTCCGCTGGGCGCTGGCCTCGGCCTGCCGGGATCCCCGTAGGAGCGGCTTCAGCCGCGACAGGCCCTACCGGTAAAGCCCGTCGCGGCTGAAGCCGCTCCTACAGGATGAACCCGGCTGCGAACGGCGCAAGCTGCGCGCGCTCAGCGACGCAGACCGCAGTTGCATGCAATCGGATGCGGCTCGCCCCGCTCAGCGGCAGAAATCGCCCAGGCTGCGCACCAGCGCGGTGCGGTGGACCTGGTCCAACTGCCAGCGCAACGCATGGGCCTCGGCCGCGCGCGCGGTCGCGGCCGGACAATCCGGCGCCTGCCGCGCCGCGGCACTGGCCTGCAGGGCGTCCAGCATCTCGCCCTGCAGCTGGTCCAGGCGCGCGCGCAGCGCCGCCAGGTCCGGGCGCGGCTGGTCGGGCGCACGGCCGCGCAGCCGCCACCGCGCCAGCAACTGGTATTGCACCAGCTTGTTGGATTCGATCTGCATGCCGAAGAAGCGCGCCGCGTCGTCCGCATCCACGCCGTGCGCTTGCGCCTGCGCGCGCGCGCTGGCCAGCACCGCGGCCTCGCGCGCTGCATCAAGCACCGGCTTGCCGCTGTCCCACTTGCTCAGCGCGACCTGGTCGCCGATCGCGTTGCGCTCGACGATCCGGTCGAGCAGCGGCTCGAGCGGCGTGGCGCTGCGCGCGGGCATCGCGCAGCCCATCAGGGCGGCGCCGGCCAATAGCGCGGTCAGCGCGCGGGCGAGGACGGCGGGAACGGAAGCGGTCATCGTGGCTCTCCAGAAGGCGTCTGCGTGGGGGAGGATCCGCAGACTGGCGGCCATCTTGCCCAAGACGATGGGACAGTTTCGTTGCACGGCGCCGCGATTGTGATGCGAGTGTGCAGTCGAGTCAGCGGCGATAAAGCCGGCGCTGCACGCGTCGATGCGACGCCGCCGCGGCATTGCCTTTCGGCCGGTCAATCGGCCAGGACACCAGCTACGAATCAATCCATCGCGCCCGGCCTCGGTGCGGGCGATGCAGGGCTGGCTGTATGGCGTCGACTGCCATTGCGTCTGTGCCGGCGCCCGGTGTTGATCAGGATCATCAGGAAGATGGCCAGGCCGCGAACACGACGGCGCAGGCTTGGCGCAGGCGGCAGATGCACAGCGCTTGCGGGCTGCGCGATGGCGACGCACCGCATGGATCGGCGCGCCTCACAAACGAAAAACGCCGGCAGCAGCCGGCGTCTTCGTCGCGTTCGCGCGCGGCCGCCAGGCGGCGCGTGCGCTGTCGCTCAGTGCTTGAGGTTCTTGCGCAGGCGCTCCAGCGCCTGCAGCTGCGCGGTGACTTCCGCCAGCTTGGCCTGCGCCTCGGCCACATCGATGCCTTCGCCACGGTTGGCCAGCATGCGCTCGGCGTCTTCCTTGGCCTTGCGCACCGACGCCTCGTCGATGTCCTGCGCGCGGATCGCGGTGTCGGCCAGGATGGTCACCACCTGCGGCTGCACCTCGAGGATGCCGCCGGAAATGGCGAAATCCAGCTGCTCGCCGCTGGCGGTGGTGACCACCACCTTGCCGGGCTTGAGCCGGGTGATCAGCGGCGCGTGCTTGGGCGCGATGCCCAGCTCGCCCAGCTCGCCGGTGGCGACCACCAGGGTCGCTTCACCGTGGTAGATCTCGTGCTCGGCGCTGACGATGTCGCAACGGATGGTGCTCATGGTTACCTCGCTGGCGCGAGGCGGGATTGGGGATGGGGGATTCGGGATTGGTCAGGGCGATCGCACCGCCTTCCCTCTCCATTCGAATCCACCAACCGCGATGCCCGCCTTTGCGTATCCCTAATCCCGAATGCCGAATCCCGGCTGTTACGCCTTCTCGGCCATTTTCTTGGCCTTCTCGACCGCTTCTTCGATGCTGCCGACCATGTAGAACGCCTGCTCCGGCAGGTGGTCGTACTCGCCTTCGACGATGCCCTTGAAGCCGCGGATGGTGTCCTTCAGCGACACGTACTTGCCCGGCGAGCCGGTGAACACTTCGGCCACGTGGAACGGCTGGCTGAAGAAGCGCTCGATCTTGCGCGCGCGCGACACCGACTGCTTGTCCTCTTCGGACAGCTCGTCCATGCCCAGGATCGCGATGATGTCCTTCAGTTCCTTGTACTTCTGCAGGGTCATCTGCACGCGGCGGGCGGTGTCGTAGTGCTCGTGGCCGATCACGTTCGGATCCATCATGCGCGAGGTCGAATCCAGCGGATCCACCGCCGGGTAGATACCCAGCGAGGCGATGCTGCGCGACAGCGCGACGGTCGAGTCGAGGTGGGCGAAGGTGGTCGCCGGCGACGGGTCGGTGTAATCGTCCGCGGGCACGTACACGGCCTGGATCGAGGTGATCGAGCCAGTCTTGGTCGAGGTGATGCGCTCCTGCAGCACGCCCATTTCCTCGGCCAGGGTCGGCTGGTAGCCCACCGCCGACGGCATGCGGCCCAGCAGCGCCGACACTTCGGTACCGGCCAGGGTGTAGCGGTAGATGTTGTCGACGAACAGCAGCACGTCCTTGCCCTTGCCGTTCTCGTCCTTCTCGTCGCGGAAGTACTCGGCCATGGTCAGGCCGGTCAGCGCCACGCGCAGGCGGTTGCCCGGCGGCTCGTTCATCTGGCCGTACACCATCGCGACCTTGTCCAGGACGTTGGAGTCCTTCATCTCGTGGTAGAAGTCGTTGCCCTCGCGGGTACGCTCGCCCACGCCGGCGAACACGGACAGACCCGCGTGCGCCTTGGCGATGTTGTTGATCAGTTCCATCATGTTGACGGTCTTGCCGACGCCGGCGCCGCCGAACAGGCCGACCTTGCCGCCCTTGGCGAACGGGCACATCAGGTCGATGACCTTGATGCCGGTTTCCAGCAGCTCGGTGGCCGAGGACTGGTCTTCGTAGCTCGGCGCGGCGCGGTGGATTTCCCAATGGTCGGTGGCCTGCACGTCGCCGGCCTCGTCGATCGGGCGGCCCAGCACGTCCATGATCCGGCCCAGCGTGCCCGGGCCGACCGGCACCGAGATCGCGCGGCCGGTGTTGGTCGCCACCAGGTTGCGCTTGAGGCCGTCGGTGGAACCGAGCGCGATGGTGCGCACGATGCCATCGCCCAGCTGCTGCTGCACTTCCAGCGTAATCGCGGTGTTTTCGACCTTCAGCGCGTCGTAGATCTTCGGCACATCGGCGCGCGCGAATTCGACGTCGACGACCGCGCCGATGATCTGAACGATCTTGCCCTGGGTGTTGATGGCGTTCATGTGACTACTCGCTTATCGAAGTTTTTCGGGTGTTCTGGAAAACCGGGTGGCTTTCCGCAACATCCGGGAGAGATTCCCGGCCAGGCTACCGGCCGGGAATCCGATTTACCGCATCACTCGCACTTGAGCATCGTAGCGGTTTGCGTGAACTGGTCGCTGGCCTGCTTGCACGCCGCCGGCAGACCGCTCTTGTCGGCCATCGAGTCCCACTGTGCCTTGGACTGGTCGATCGCCTGCTGGAACGCGGCAGCGGCGCCGTTGCCGCCGGACTTGGCGAAGCACGCCTTCGCACGGGCCAGATAGTCTTCGCATTCTTTCGGAAGACCGGCGGCGACCGGGGCGGCAGCAGCGGCATCGGTTGCCGGAGTAGCCGGAGCGGCGGTCTCGGCAGCCGGAGCCGGAGTCGCGGTGTCAGCGGCGGGGGCGGCCTCTTCCTTCTTACATGCAGCCAGGGTTGCACACAGCGCGAGCGAGAGCAAAACCTTGTTCATTCCATTTCCTTGGTAGTTTAGGTGGCGACCGATGCGCGAAACGTGTTGCTCCAACAACGGAAGCGCCGTGCGCAACGGCGAGTCCGACGAACCTCACACAGCGGCCGCGCCGCCCACGATCTCGGAAATTTCCTGGGTGATCGCCGCCTGCCGCGCCTTGTTGTAGATCAGCTGCAAGGTGCTGATCAGCTTGTTGGCGTTGTCGCTGGCGGCCTTCATCGCGACCATGCGCGCGGCATGCTCGGAGGCCACGTTCTCCAGCACCGCCTGGTACACCAGCGACTCGATGTAGCGCGTCATCACGTGCTCGAGCACGGTCGCGGCATCGGGTTCGTACAGGTAGTCCCAGTCGTGGTGCGCGACCTGATTCTCCGCCGCCGGCAGCGGTAGCAGCTGATCGAAGCTGGCCTTCTGCGTCATCGTGTTCACGAAGCGGTTGTAGACCAGGTAGACGCGGTCGACCTTGCCCTCGGTGAACGCATCCAGCATCACCTTGATCACGCCGATCAGCTGCTCCAGCTGCGGCACGTCGCCGAGGTGGCTGACGCTGCCGACCATGTCGACCTTGAGCCGGCGGAAGAACACCGAGGCCTTCTGGCCGATGGTGACCACGTCGATGCCGGCGCCCTTGTCCTGCCACTGGCGCACTTCGCCCAGCATCTTGCGGAACAGGTTGTTGTTGAGGCCGCCAGCCAGGCCGCGATCGGAGGAGATCACGATGTAGCCGACGCGCTTGACCGCATCGCGCTGCACCAGGAACGGATGCGTGTAATCGGTGCTGGCCTGCGCCAGATGGCCGATCACCTGCTTCATCGCCTGCGCGTACGGGCGCGAGGTCTTCATCCGATCCTGCGCCTTGCGGATCTTGGAGGCCGAGACCATCTCGAGCGCGCGCGTCACCTTGCGGGTGTTCTGCACGCTCTTGATCTTGGTTTTGATTTCGCGTCCGCCTGCCATTTTCTTCTCGTCGGGACTCGGGACTCGGGACGCGGGACTCGGAAAAGCCCGCTCACGAATCGTTTCTACTTTTCCGGATCTCGTTTCTCGGAACTGGAGCCCGCTTTCGCGAGTCCCGAGTCCCGAGTCCCGAGTCCCGGCGCGCTTACCAGCTACCCGTGGTCTTGTACTCGCCGATGCCCTTCTTGAACGCCGCTTCGATCTCGCCGTTCCAGTCGCCGCTGTCGTTGACCTTGGCGACCAGTTCGCCGGCGGTGTTGGCGAAATGCGCGTGCAGGCCTTCTTCGAAGGCGCCGATCTTGTTGACCGGCACGTCGTCCAGGAAGCCTTCGTTGACCGCGTAGATCGACAGCGCCTGGTTGGCGATGGACATCGGCAGGTACTGCTTCTGCTTCATCAGCTCGGTGACGCGCTGGCCGCGCTCGAGCTGCTTGCGGGTGGCTTCGTCCAGGTCCGAGGCGAACTGCGCGAACGCCGCCAGCTCGCGGTACTGCGCCAGCGAGATACGGATGCCGCCGGAGAGCTTCTTGATGATCTTGGTCTGCGCGGCGCCGCCGACGCGCGACACCGAGATACCGGCGTTCACCGCCGGACGGATGCCGGCGTTGAACAGATCGGTTTCCAGGAATATCTGGCCGTCGGTGATCGAGATCACGTTGGTCGGCACGAACGCGGATACGTCGCCGGCCTGCGTTTCGATGATCGGCAGCGCGGTCAGCGAACCGGTCTTGCCCTTCACTTCGCCGTTGGTGAACTTCTC
The DNA here is from genome assembly GCF_025666195.1 of Xanthomonas sp. CFBP 8443. NCBI lineage: Bacteria > Pseudomonadati > Pseudomonadota > Gammaproteobacteria > Lysobacterales > Lysobacteraceae > Xanthomonas > Xanthomonas sp. CFBP 8443. The sequence goes on along the minus strand of NZ_CP102592.1, from coordinate 867,397 downwards.
CACGTAGTCCTCGGACACGCGCGCGGCGCGCTCCAGCAGGCGGCTGTGCAGGTAGAACACGTCGCCCGGATAGGCTTCGCGGCCCGGCGGGCGCTTGAGCAGCAGCGAGATCTGGCGGTAGGCCACGGCCTGCTTGGACAGATCGTCGTACACGATCAGCGCGTCTTCGCCGCGGTCCATGAAGTACTCGCCCATGGTGCAGCCGGCGTAGGCGCTGATGTACTGCATCGCGGCCGACTCGGAGGCGGTCGCGGCGACCACGATGGTGTGCGCCAGCGCGCCGTTCTCTTCCAGCTTGCGCACGATGTTGGCGACGGTCGAGGCCTTCTGCCCGATCGCCACGTACACGCACTTGATGCCGGTGGTCTTCTGGTTGATCACCGCATCGATCGCCAGCGCGGTCTTGCCGGTCTGGCGGTCGCCGATGACCAGCTCGCGCTGGCCGCGGCCGATCGGGATCATCGCGTCGACCGACTTGTAGCCGGTCTGCACCGGCTGGTCGACCGACTTGCGCCAGATCACGCCCGGCGCCACGCGCTCCACCGGCGCGGTCTGCGAGGTGCCCAGCGGGCCCTTGCCGTCGATCGGCTCGCCCAGCGCGTTGACCACGCGGCCGAGCAGTTCCTTGCCCACCGGCACTTCCAGGATGCGGCCGGTGGTCTTGGCGACGTCGCCTTCGCGCAGGTTCTCGTAGTCGCCGAGCACCACGGCGCCGACCGAGTCGCGCTCCAGGTTCAGCGCCAGGGCGTAGGTCTCGTTCGGCAGTTCGATCATCTCGCCCTGCATCACGTCGGCCAGGCCGAAGATGCGCACGATGCCGTCGGACACGCTGGTGACCGTGCCTTCGTTGCGCGACTCCGCGGTCAGCTTGACCTGCTCGATGCGGTTCTTGATCAGTTCGCTGATTTCGGAGGGGTTGAGCGTGGTTGCCATCTTGGTTTCCTTCGGATCGTCCACCGCGCGAAGGCGGATGGCGACGTTTGGTTAGCTTCTTTGAGAATCGGGAATGGGGAATCGGGAATCGCAGGTGGCGTCGCCGCCGGGCCGGGCTCTCTACTCTCTATTCGCCATTCCCGCTTCTTAGTGGGCCAGTGCGGATTGCAGGCGCGACAGCTTGCCTTTCAGCGAACCGTCGATGACCACGTCGCCGGCGTCGATCACCGCGCCGCCGATCAGCGAAGCGTCCACCGCCGTGGTGATCTCGACCTCGCGGCCGAAGCGCTGCTTCAGCGCCACCTTCAGCGAGGCCACCTCCGCGTCGCTCAGCTGGGTGGCCGAGGTCACGTTGGCCTTGACCACGCATTCGGCCTCGGCGCGCAGCTGATCGTACAGCCCGGCGATCTCCGGCAGCAGCGGCAGCCGCTGCCCTTCGGCCAGCAGGCTCAGGAAGCGCGCGTACTGCTCGTCGGCCACCTGCGGCGCCAGCAGCGCCACCGCCTGTTCGCGTTGCAGCTGCGGGTTGTGCAGCAGCGCGGCCACGCGCGGATCGGCCGCGACCTGGGCGGAGAACGCCAAGGCCTGCGACCACGGCGCGAGCTTGCCGGCATCGCTGGCCGCGGCGAACGCGGCGCGGGCGTACGGACGCGCCAGTGTGAGGGCCTGGCTCATCTCAGATCTCCGCCGCCAGCTCGTCGAGCAGCGCCTTGTGGGCGTTGGCATCGATTTCGCGGCGCAGCAGCTTCTCGGCGCCGCTCACCGCCAGCAGCGACACCTGGCGACGCAGGTCCTCGCGTGCACGGTTGGCCGCGGCGTCGATCTCGGCCTGGGCCAGATCCTTCTGCCGGTTGGCCTCGGCGATCGCCTCGTTCTTGGCCGCTTCGACGATCTGGTTGGCGCGCGCGTGGGCCTGGTCGATGATCTCGTTGGCCTTGGTACGCGCGTCCTTCAACGCTTCGTTGACCTTTTCCTGCGCCTGCGCCAGATCCTTCTGGCTGCGATCGGCGGCGGCGAGGCCTTCGGCGATCTTCTGTTGGCGCTCTTCGATGGCCTGCATCAGCGGCGGCCAGATCTTGGTCGCGACGATCCAGATCAGACCGGCAAACGCCAGCGCCTGGGCAAAGAGGGTGAGACCGATATTCATTGGGTACGCTCAGCCAAAGGTGACGGGGTGGACGTGCCGCCCTGCGGCGGACGCGTCCGAACCTTCATCCGCAGCGGCGGCCGCATTGCTGCGGCCGTCCGCCGGTGCAACTGGATCAGCCGCCCTGCGGCAGGCGCGACACGAACTCGCCGATCATCGGGTTGGCGAACGCGAACAGCAGGCCCACGGCGACCGAGATGATGAACGCGGCGTCGATCAGGCCGGCGGTGATGAACATGCGCACCTGCAGCACCGGGATCAGTTCCGGCTGGCGCGCGGCCGACTCCAGGAACTTGCCGGCCATGATGGCCAGACCGAGGCCGGCGCCCAGCGCGGCCAGGCCGATCATGATGCCGACGGCGAGGACGGTGGAGCTCTGGACTTGGGCGAGGTTGGTCAGGACGGCGAAGTACATGGTTTTCTCCAGGAACAAAGTTGCTTGAGGATGGTGAATCGAACGAAGGGTTGCAAAAAAAACGCGTGAAGCAGGAACGTCAGTGGCTGTCTTCCGCCAGGCTCAGATACACGATGGACAGCATCATGAAGATGAAAGCCTGCAGCGGGATCACCAGCAGGTGGAACAGCATCCAGCCGAAGCCGAACGCGCCGCCGGCCAACGCGCCGACGATGCCGGCACCGCCCAGCACCCAGATCAGCAGGAACACGATCTCGCCGCCGAACATGTTGCCGAACAGTCGCATCGCCAGGGAGATCGGCTTGCTCAGCCACTCGACGATATTGAGGATCAGGTTGAACGGCAGCATCCACTTGCCGAACGGGGCGGTCAGGAATTCCTTGGTCATCCCGCCCACGCCCTTGGAGCGCAGCGAGAAGAAGATCATCAGGAAGAACACGCTGATCGACATGCCCAGGGTGGCGTTGACGTCGGCGGTGGGCACCGGCTTCCAGTAGTGCACGCCGACCAGGGCCAGCGGCATGGCGATGAAGTCCGCCGGGATCATCTTGATGAGGTTCATCATCAGGATCCAGAAGAACAGGGTGATCGCGATCGGGGTCACCAGCTTGCTGGTGCCGTGGTAGGTGTCCTTGGCCTGGCGGTCGACGAACTCCAGCAGGATCTCCACGAACGCCTGCCACTTGCCCGGCACGCCGGCGGTGGCCTTGCGCGTGGCCAGCCAGAAGCCGAACACCATCAGCAGGCCGGACAGCACCGACATCACCAGCGTGTCGACGTGCACCTGCCAGAACCCGCCTTCCTGCACCTGGAAGGTGAGGTTCTGCAGGTGGTGCTGGATGTAGGAGGTAGGGGTTGCTTCCTCGCCCGCCATGAGTCCTGAGCCTTTATCTGATTTCGATCAACGTCTGGCCAGAGCCAGAACCTGGAACATCAGCCCGGTGGCGATACCCGCCAACAGGGCCAGAGGAGGCAGCCGCCACCAGGCAAAGCCCAGCGCCAGTACCGCGAACACCAACACCCACTTCAGCACCATGGCCACGATCAACCGCGCCATCGCCGCACCCGCCGCCTGCACGCCGCCGCTCAACGCGGTGCGTGCCGCCAGCCATCCCCCCGCCACTGTCGCCAGCCCGGTTGCGGCGGCGCCCATGGCGTACTTCGGCCCCAGCAGCAGGAACGCCAGGGAAACCACGGCCACCGCCACCAGCGGGTAAATCGCTGCGCGCAGCATCAGCCGCCGACCCGCATCAACGGAGTTCAGCACAGAAAATCCTGCAGTTGTGTGGTGGATTGAGGACGTCTTCGCGTCCGTCGAGCCGCGGAATTATAGCAATGGGACAATTTGCGAGACAACCGCCAAAGGTTGCGGCCGTCCCTTAAATCGCGCCAAGCCATCCACGATAGCACGTCGCGGACCCGCTCCGCGGCCTGGATTGATGCATCGCAACAAGGATCTGCGTGGGAACTTTACGCCGCGCATCCGGTCCGATCTGCAGGGACTGCGCCCCATCCTCGTCGATCTGCAGCGCAGGCCTATGGAGCCCCGGGTGACCGGGGCTCTTCTTTTTGCGCTCCGGTTCTGTGATGGAGACCGCCCTGTCCTGGTCCATACCTTCACGGATGGTGGACACGGTCTTAAGGATAGTTTGCCCACGCAGTGGCACTAGCCATTGGCGCATTCATTACCAAAGACGGAGCCCTGCCCCCATGAAACACCTGCTTGCCCTGGCCTTGCCATGCGCGCTCGCCGCCGCATACGCCCTCCCCGCCCATGCCGAAGACACCGACGACCGGTTCACCATCCGCCTCGGCGCGATGAACATCGACAACGACAACACCCTGCGCGGCGACACCTCGATCAACGGTGAGGAGCTGTCCGGTTCGCAGGACTTCGACTTCGGCGGCAAGGAATGGGAGCCGCGTGTGGACGGCGTGTTCCGCCTCAGCACCCGCCAGCGCCTGATCTTCGACTACTTCAAGTACGACAAAGACCGCCGCGAGGAACTGGGCGAGACGGTCAGCTACGGCGACTTCACCGTGCCGGCCGGCAGCTTCGTCAAGGGCGAGCTCAAGTACCAGGTGGCGAGCCTGGTGTACGACTATTCGGTGGTCGACACCCCCGAGTTCAGCGTGGGCCTGCAGGTCGGTGCCGAGTGGGCCAGGGTCGAAGCCAACGCCTATGCCGACCTGGGCGACCTGTACACCGGCACCTTCGCCGACGAGAAGGAAGACGGCTACGCGCCGGTGGTCGGCCTGCGTTTCACCGCGCAGCCCAGCGAGCACTGGCTGTTCAACGTGCAGGGCCAGTACATGAACACCAGCTGGGGCGACTTCGGCGACTACGACGGCGACCTGACCCGCGCCAATGCGATCGCCGAGTACCGCTTCACCCGTAACTTCGGCATCTTCGCCGGCTACGACTGGTTCAAGCTGGACGTCGACCGCTCCGGCCGCGACGGCACCATCGGCCTGAAGCAGGAGTTCAAGGGCCCGGTGGCCGGCGTGACCTTCGCGTTCTGATCCTGCGCCACCCGCTGCATCCGGAAAGGCCCGCCATGTGCGGGCCTTTCCGTTTTCGGGCGCCGCGGATGGCGGACGTGCCGCTGCGCGATCACGGCGCCGGCGAGAGCCCGGCGACCATGCACAGATAATCGGATAGCGGCATGTCGCCGACGCTGGCGCGGCGCGCGTCGACCTGCTGCGGATCCTCGATCGGCTTGGGCTCCCAGCGCCCCTGTTTCGCGACCAACTGGGTGCCGTAGCGCTGCGGCTTGCCCTGCGCGACCAGCACGCGATCGGTCAGCATGGCCATGTTGCGCGCCGCGATCTCGCCGCGCTCCACCTGCGGCGCCAGCTTGCTCAGCACCTCGGCCTGGAAGGCGGGGTCGCGGTCGGCATGCTGCACCAGCAGCCAGGCCGCGGCGACGCCGTCGCCGCCGACCTGCGCCGCACTGGGCAAGCCGTCGTGCTCGGCGACGATGCGCTTGATCTGCGGCAGATGCGCCGCATCGATCGCAGCCATCTTCTCCACTCCCGCCAGCGACCAGTCGCCGCCGCGGGCCTGCTGGTCCACGCGCTGCATGTCCAGCAGGCGCTGGCGCAGCGCAAGATCGGTCGGCGCGGCCGCGGCCGGTGCGGCGGCCGCGGCACGTGCGGCGTCGTCATGGTGGCTGCGCATGAACTGCGCCGCGCCCGGACAGCGCGCCAGCGCGGCGCTCAACGCGGGATCCTCCGCCTCCTCGGCGGCACCTGCCGCGCGCAACGGCAGCGCGCAACACAGCAGCAGGCCCAGCAGCGCGTGGCGCATCGTGCGTCTCCGAGATCGGCTGGAGCGACCGTAGCAAAGGCGAGACGCCGCGCCAACACCGTCCGCAAACGACGACGCCCCGCGCGGGGCGGGGCGTCGTCGGCATCGCGAAGCAGTGGATTACTTCTTCTTCGGGATGTACAGGTCGGTGATGGTGCCGTCGTAGACCTCGGCGGCCATGCCGACCGATTCGCTCAGGGTCGGATGCGCGTGGATGGTGTGGCCGATGTCCTCGGCCTCCGCGCCCATCTCGATCGCCAGGCCGATCTCGGCCAGCAGGTCGCCGGCATGCACGCCGACGATGGCGCCGCCGATGATGCGGTGGGTTTCCTCATCGAAGATCAGCTTGGTGAAGCCCTCGGTGCGGCCGATGCCGATGGCGCGGCCGCTGGCCGCCCACGGGAACTTGGCCACGCCGACCTTCAGGCCCTTGGCCTTGGCCTCGGTCTCGGTGACGCCGACCCAGGCGATTTCCGGGTTGGTGTAGGCCACCGACGGGATCACCCGCGCCACCCACTCCTTCTTCTCGCCCGCCGCCACTTCCGCGGCCAGCTTGCCCTCGTGCGTGGCCTTGTGCGCCAGCATCGGGTTGCCGACGATGTCGCCGATGGCGAAGATGTGCGGCACGTTGCTGCGCATCTGCCGGTCGACCGGGATGAAGCCGCGCTCGGTGACGTTGACCCCGGCCTTCTCCGCGCCGATCTTCTTGCCGTTCGGGGTGCGGCCCACCGCGACCAGCACGCGATCGTAGGTGGTCGCGCCCAGCCCCGGCTGCTCGCCTTCGGCCGCGGCTTCGAACGACACCGTGATGCCCTTCTTGTCGGCCTTGACCTCGGTGGCCTTGGTCTTCAGGTGGACTTCGACGCCCTGCTTCTTCAGGCGGTCGGCCAGCGGCTTGACCAGGTCCTTGTCGGCACCCGGCATCAGCTGGTCCATGAACTCGACCACGGTGACCTTGCTGCCCAGCGCGCTGTACACGGTGGCCATTTCCAGGCCGATGATGCCGCCGCCGACCACCAGCAGGGTCTTGGGGATCTCCTGCAGCTCCAGCGCGTCCGTGGAGTCCATCACCCGCTTGTCGTCCCACGGGAAGTTCGGCAGCTTCACCGCCTGCGAACCGGCGGCGATGATGCAGTGCTCGAAGCGCAGCAGTTGGGTCTTGCCGTCGGCACCGACGATTTCCAGCTCGTTGGGCGACACGAACGACGCCACGCCGGTGACGGTGCGCACCTTGCGCTGCTTGGCCATGCTCGCCAGGCCGCCGGTCAGCTTGCCGACCACGTTGTCCTTGTACGCGCGCAACTTGTCCAGGGCGATCTTGGGCGCGCTGAAGGTCACGCCGAAATCGCCGGCATGGGCGACCTCGTCGATCACCGCGGCCGCGTGCAGCAGCGCCTTGGACGGGATGCAGCCGACGTTGAGGCACACGCCGCCGAGGCTGGCGTAGCGCTCGATCAGCACCGTGTCCAGGCCCAGGTCGGCGGCGCGGAACGCGGCGGTGTAGCCGCCGGGGCCGGCGCCGAGCACCACCATCTTGCATTCGATGTCGGCCGGCTTGCCGCTGGCCAGCGCCGGCTTCGGCGCCGGCGGCTCGGCCGGGGCGCGATGCGACGGCGCGACCGGCGGCTTGCTGGCCGGCACGTCGGCCTTGGCCGCGGCGGGCGCGGCCGCCGGCGTGGCACCGGCATCCTCGGTTTCCAGCAGCGCGATCACCGCACCCTCGGACAGGGTGTCGCCGAGCTTGACCTTCAGCTCCTTGATCACGCCGGCCGCCGCCGACGGCACTTCCAGCGTGGCCTTGTCCGACTCCAGCGTCAGCAGGCCCTGGTCCTTCTTGACCGTGTCGCCGACCGCGACCAGCACTTCGATGACCGGAACCTCGCTGTAGTCGCCGATATCCGGGACCTTGACCTCAATGACCGCCATGCAGCTTCTCCTGTGGCCCGGCCGGCGCGCCGGCGGGCGATTGCAGTTCTACGGCGCCGCCGCGATGGACGCGGCGCGCGCAGGTGGGGGAAAACACGGGCCGCGCCGGGCGCGGCGCCGTTGCGGCAGGACTTACAGCAGCACCCGGCGCATGTCCGCCAGCACCTGGCTCAGGTAGGTGGTGAAGCGCGCCGCCGCGGCGCCGTCGATGACCCGGTGGTCGTAGCTCAGCGACAGCGGCAACATCAGCTTGGGCGCGAATTCCTTGCCGTTCCACACCGGCTGGATCGCCGACTTGGACACGCCCAGGATCGCCACTTCCGGCGCATTGACGATCGGCGTGAACGCGGTGCCGCCAATGCCGCCGAGCGAGCTGATCGAGAAGCAGCCGCCGCTCATCTCGGCCGGGCCGAGCTTGCCGTCGCGCGCCTTCTTGGCCAGCTCGCCGCTCTCGCGCGCCAGTTCGACCACGCCCTTCTTGTCCACGTCGCGGATCACCGGCACCACCAGCCCGTTCGGGGTGTCGGCGGCGAAACCGATGTGGAAGTACTTCTTCAGGGTCAGGTTCTCGCCGGCCGCATCCAGCGAGGCGTTGAAGTCGGGGAACTGCTTCAGCGCCGCGGCGCTGGCCTTGAGCAGGAAGGCGAGCATGGTCAGCTTGATGCCGGCCTTCTCGTTCTCCTTGTTCAGCGCCACGCGCAACGCTTCCAGGTCGGTGATGTCGGCCTGCTCGAACTGGGTGACGTGCGGGATCATCGCCCAGTTGCGCGCCAGGTTGGCGCCGGAGATCTTCTTGATCCGCGACAGCGGCTTGACCTCGACCTCGCCGAACTTGGCGAAGTCCACCTTCGGCCACGGCAGCAGGTTCAGGCCGTTGCCGCCGCCCGCCGCCGGCGCGCCGCCAGCCGAGGCGGCCGCCGCGCCGCCGGACAGCGCCGCCTTGACGTAGCGCTGCACGTCGTCCTTGGTGATGCGCCCGCCGTGCTCGGTGCCGCTGACCTGGAACAGGTCCACGCCCAGCTCGCGCGCGAACACGCGCACCGCCGGGCTGGCGTAGGGCACCTTCTGCGGCAGCACGCTGTCGGCGTTGAACTCCACCGGCGGGCTGCTCGGGGTGCCGGCGGACGCGCCCGCCGCGGCGGCCTTGGCCGGGGCCGAGCTCTGCACCTGCGCGATCTCGCGCTGGGCCAGCTTGTCCGGCGCGGACGAGGCCGGCACCGGCTCCACCCCGCCGCCGGTCTCGGCGCTGGGCTGGACCGCGCCCGACGACGGCGCATCGGCGTTGGCGCCGGCCACTTCGATCAGCGCCACGACCTTGCCCTCGGACAGGCTGTCGCCGACCTTGACCTTCAGTTCCTTGACCACGCCGGCCACCGACGAGGGCACTTCCATCGTCGCCTTGTCCGACTCCAGGGTCACCAGGCTCTGGTCCTTGGCGACGGTGTCGCCGACCGCGACCAGCACCTCGATCACCGGCACGTCGCTGTAGTCGCCGATGTCCGGCACGCGCGCCTCGACGATACCGGCCGCGCCCGCCGGCGCAGGCGCGGGCTTGACCGCTTCCTGCCGGGCCGGCTGCGACGGCGCCGCTTCCTGCTTGGCCGGCGCCGCGGTCGCCTTGGCCGCTGCCGGGGCGGGCGCGGCGGCGCTGGCGCCGTCCTCGGCCACTTCGATCAAGGCCACCAGCTTGCCTTCGGACAGGCTGTCGCCGATCTTGACCTTCAGCTCCTTGACCACGCCGGCGAACGGCGACGGCACTTCCATCGTCGCCTTGTCCGACTCCAGGGTGACCAGGCTCTGGTCCTTCTTCACCGTGTCGCCGACCGCCACCAGCACTTCGATTACCGGGACGTCGCTGTAGTCACCGATATCGGGGACAAGTGCTTCCTTGATTTCGGCCATGCGGGCAACTCCGGCAACTAATGAGGGGGAAACCCCTATTGTGGCGGCCCGCAGCCGCAGCGCCAACCTTTGCCGGGCAAAAAAACCCGCGGCGGCCGTGCCGCGGCACCGGGAAGCGCCTGCGTCCGGGCGTTCGCGGCGACTGTACGCCGGCGCATTGTCTCGGCGTCACCGCGGCCTCCGGCGGCGCACAGCCTTCACGGACGGGCGCTTAGCATGCGCCGCACCGGATCGGAGTGCCGCCATGCGTGTGTTCGTGCTGTTGATGTCGTTGGCGATGCCGCTGGTCGCCTGGTTCGCGCAGCGCGGCGCGTTCGGCCCGACCAATGGCGCGATCTCCGACCGCTACCCGACCCTGATCGTCGCCGCCGGCTATGCCTTCGCGATCTGGGGCCTCATCTTCCTGCTCGACCTGGGCTTCGGCCTGTGGCAGCTGTCGCCGCGACGCCGGCGCGACGGCGCGCTGGCGCGGGTGCGGCTGCCGGCGGCGCTGGGCTTCGGCCTGACCGCGCTGTGGATGCCGGTGTTCTCGCAACAGCACTTCCTGCTGGCGCTGGGGGTGATCTGGGCGGCGCTGGCCTGCCTGGCGCTGGCCGCGCTGCGCCTGTCGCGCGATCCGCACGCCGAGCCGTGGCAGGCGCTGTGGGCGTGGCTGCCGTTGTCGCTGCACGCCGGCTGGCTGTCGCTGGCCGCCTTCCTGAACACCGCGCAGGTAATCGTCGCCTACCGCTGGCTGTCCACCGAACACATGCTGCCGTGGAGCCTGCTGCTGTTCGCGCTGGCCGCGGCGCTGCTGCTCGGCCTGAACCGGGCGATGCGCGGCAACCTGGCCTATGCCGCCGCCGCGCTGTGGGCGCTGGCCGCGGTCTACGTCAAGCAGGCCGGCAGCGGCCTGGACGGGGCGCGCAGCGCGGCCTGGGTGGCGTTGGCGCTGGCCGCCGTGCTGCTGGTGCAGACGCTGTGGCTGCGGCTGCGCGCGCGTTCGCTGCGCACGCAGCACTGATCCGGGCGGGCTACGACGAGGGCGTAAGCCAGGCCTGCAGCGGCCCCCAGGCCTGCTGCAGCCGCGGCAGCGAGAACGCGGCGTTGGCCGGGCTGGTCGACGGCAGCGCCAGCACCGCCAACGCCGGGTCGCGCGGCGGCAGCTGCGGCTGCACGAAACGCGCGAACGCGTTCGCCGCAGCGGCGCCGTTGCAGGCGATCGCGCGCAACTGCGGCAACTGCGCGATGCGCGCGGGCAAGGGATTGGGCACTTCGCTGCCGCGCACGATCGCCGCGTCCAGGCTGCCGCTGCGCCGGCACTGGCCGATCACGTCCCACAGGCCCACGCCGCACGCGTGCATGGCCTGCACGCGCGCGTGGTACTCCAGTTGCGGATCGAAGCCGCACAACGCGCCCAGCAGCGGCCACAGACGGTTGCGCGGATGCGCGTAGTAGCGCGCGTGCTGCAGCGAGGCCGCGCCGGGCATGGAGCCGAGAATCAACACCCGGCAATCGTCGCGGATCTGCGCGGGCAAGCCCTGCAACAGCGTTTGCGTCGTCACGTCGAGGGCACCACGATGAATGTCGCCAAGCCTTAAAACCTCGTTATTTCAGGCATCGAACGCGTGTGTCTGAACGATGCCTGGACTCGCCCGGACGGGGTCGGCGTCGATTCATCTTCTCATCGATACGGTGTGCGCGCCCACTCCCCGTGGCCCCACAAGAAAAAGATGAGGAGATTCCCAATGCGGTCCATTCAAATGCTGAGCCTGGCTGTCGTTTCCGCTCTCGCGTTCGCGCCTGCCGCGTTTGCGCAGGACGGCGCCGATACTGCATCCGGCAAGCGCTTTTCCGTCGTCGGCAGCGCAACCCTGCTCGACCCCCATTCCAAGCCGGCCAATGGCCTGGACATCGATGGCGGCCCGGCGCCGACCATCAGCGCCAGCTGGCTGATCAACGACAACTGGGCGGTGGAACTGTGGGGCGCGGCCGACAAGTTCAACCACCGCGTCAACGCCAGCGGCGTGGGCAAGGTCGGCACGGTCGAGCAGCAGCCGCTGGCGCTGAGCGGCCAGTACCACTTCGGCCAGGCTGACAACGTGTTCCGTCCGTTCGTCGGTGTCGGCTACTACGAGTCGAACTTCAGCAACGAGAAGATCGACGGCCTGTCGGCCAGCGGCCAGCACGTCGGCCTGGACACCGCCAAGGGTGCGATCGGCACCGTCGGCGTGGACATGAACATCAACTCGACCTGGTTCGCCCGTGCCGATGCGCGCTACATGCATTCGCGCCCGGAAGTGCAGGTCGCCGGCAGCGGCACCGGCCAGGACCTGAAGCTGGATCCGTGGCTGGTCAGCTTCGGCGTCGGCGCGCGCTTCTAAGCACGCCTGCATCGCGTCACATGCAAACGGGCCCGATGGGCCCGTTTGTTTTTGCGCTGGCCGCACCGCGGCACTGCGCGCCGAGCCGCCGCTCAGCGTGGCGAACGGTCGTAGCCGCGATAGCGGTCGTAATGTCGCGCCTTGCGCCGCAGCAGCCATGCATACGCGCAGGCGTAGCCGAGCAACAACGCCGCCGCGCCAAGGAGGCTGGCGTGGCTCATCCAGCCCTGCGCCGGCCACGCCGCGTGCTCGCTCATGCTGCGCCAGCCCTGCACCAGGCCGGCGCCGATGCGTGCCACCACCAGCAGCGTCATCGCCAGCACCAGCCACAGGTTCGGCGTGTAGTACAGGCCCTGCGGCAACGGTTCGAACCGGCTCAACCAGATCCCCAGCGCGCCCAGGGCGAGGCCCGCCAGCCAACCGAGACAGGCATAGGCCGCCGCGTTGGGCCACCAGTGTGCGGCGATCAGCGCGAAGCCCAGCAACAGCGCGCTGGACACCAGCGCCGACCAGAACTGCACGCCAGCCAGCCACGCCCGCGCCTGGCGCCGCGAGGTGCCGTAGCGGAAGCGCTGCAGCAGCGACAGCGGCAACAACACCGCGGTGACCGCCAGCGCGATCACGATCGCCAGCGGAATGGCCAGCAGCAACGGCATGCGCGGGTCTCCTCAGAACGCCGGCAGCACCGCGCCCTGGTACTTGCGCTCGATGAAGGCCTTGACCTCGGGACTGGTCAGCGCCTTGGCCAGCTTCTGCACGCGCGGGTCGTCCTTGTTGTCGGCGCGCGCGACCAGGAAGTTCACGTACGGCGAGTCCTTGCTCTCGATCGCCAGCGCGTCGCGGGTGGGATTGAGCCCGGCGTCGAGCGCGTAGTTGGTGTTGATCAGCGCCAGGTCGACCTGGTCCAGCACCCGCGGCAGCATCGCCGAATCCAGTTCGCGGAACTTCAGCTGCTTGGGATTGGCGACGATGTCGCGCTGGGTGGACAGCGCGTTGGACGGATCCTTGAGCTTGATGACCCCGGCCTTGTCCAGCAGGATCAGCGCGCGGCTGTTGTTGCTGGGATCGTTGGGGATCACCACGTCGGCGCCCTGCGGCAGCTCGGCCAGCGACTTGACCCGGCGCGAGTAGGCGCCGAACGGCTCGATGTGCACGCCGACCACGGTGACCAGGTCGCTCTTGCGATCGCGGTTGTAGGCGTCCAGGTACGGCTCGGTCTGGAAGTAGTTCACGTCGATCTGCTTCTGCACCACCTGGTCGTTGGGCTGCACGTAGTCGTTGAACACGCGCACGTCCAGGGTCAGGCCCTCTTTCTCCAACATCGGCTTGACCACCTCAAGGATCTCCGCATGCGGCACCGCGGTGGCGGCGACGCTGAGGCGTCCGCTGTCGGCGCCGGACGAGGACGTTTTGCCGCAGGCGGCAAGAGCCAGCACGGCGGTGGCGAGCAGCAGGCGAAGCGGGAGCTTGGTCATGGCGGGAATCCGAAAACGTGGGGAAGAAGAGCGGCCAGGCCGCCATGCGGGCAAGCTAGCAGACCCGGGCGCTGCATGCGGCGAAGGGCCAAGGATGGCTTTTCTGTAGGAGCGGCTTCAGCCGCGACCGCTTTACCGATAGATCCGGTCGCGGCTGAAGCCGCTCCTACAGAAGAGCGAACAGGTGAGCTGCGCGCTCAGCGCCGGCTGTAATGCGCGACCAGCCGATCGCCGAGCATCTGCAGGCCCTGCACCAGCAACAGCAGCACCACCACGGTGATCAGCGCCACGTCGGCGTGCGAACGCTGGTAGCCGTCGCGGTAGGCCAGGTCGCCGAGGCCGCCGGAGCCGATCGCGCCGCCCATCGCGGTGAAGCCGATCAGCGCGATGGTGGTCACCGTGGCGCCGGCGATCAGTCCCGGCCGCGCTTCAGGCAGCAACACCCGCGTCACCAGCTGCCAGGTGGTCGCGCCCATCGCCAGGCTGGCCTCGACCACGCCGCGGTCCACTTCGCGCAGCGCCGTCTCCACCAGCCGCGCATAGAACGGCGCCGCGCCGACCACCAGCGGCAGGATCGCGCCGCGCACGCCCAGCGAGGTGCCCATCGCCCACAGCGTCAGCGGGATCATCGCGATCATCAGGATGATGAAGGGCACCGAGCGCAGCACGTTGATCGCCAGCGCCAGCACGCCGTACAGCAGCGGCCGCTGGTGGGTCTGGCGCGGCCCGGTCAGGAACAGCAGCACGCCCAGCGGCAGGCCGATCAGCAGAGTCAGCGGCAGCGAGCCGCCGAGCATCAGCAGCGTGTCCAGCGTGGCGTTGCCGATCTCGGCCCATTTGCCGGGGTCGAGATTGCGGAAGAACCCGCTGGCGGCGGTCGCGAACGGGATCATCGGCGCAACTCCTCGACATGCACGCTGGCGGCGACGAACGCGGCCTGCGCTGCGTCCACGTCGCCGCCGACCAGGGCCACGGTCAGCTGGCCGTACGGGGTGTCCTTGATCCGGTCGATGCGCCCGGACAGGATGTTGTAGTCCACCGCGGTCTCGCGCGCGATGCGCCCGAGCAGCGGCGCATAGGTATCGCCGCCGACGAAGGTCAGGCGCAGGATGCGCCCGGCCACCGCGCCGAAGTCGCGATGCAGTTCGCCTTCGTCGACATGCTCGGCCTCGGACACGAAGCGGCGCGTGGTCGGATGCCGCGGGTGCAGGAACACCTCGGTGACCGGCCCGCTCTCGACCAGGTGCCCGGCGTCGAGCACCGCCACGCGGTCGCAGACGCGGCGGATCACGTCCATCTCGTGGGTGATCAGCACGATGGTCAGGCCCAGCTCGCGGTTGATCTGCGCCAGCAGGCTCAGCACCGAGGCGGTGGTCTGCGGATCCAGCGCGCTGGTGGCCTCGTCGCAGAGCAGGATCTGCGGCCCGGTGGCCAGCGCGCGGGCGATGCCGACGCGTTGCTTCTGCCCGCCGGACAGCTGCGCCGGATATTTGTTGGCGTGCTCGGCCAGGCCGACCCGGGCCAGCAGTTCGGCCACCCGCGCATCGATCTGCGCGCGCGGGGTGCCGGCCAGTTCCAGCGGGAAGGCGACATTGCCGGCGACGCTGCGCGAGGACAGCAGGTTGAAGTGCTGGAAGATCATGCCGATGCGCCGGCGCAGCGTGCGCAGGCCGGCGCGGTCGAGCGCGGTGACGTCTTCGCCGCCGATCAGCAGGCGCCCGCCGCTGGGCTCCTCGAGCCGGTTGATCAGCCGGATCAGGGTCGACTTGCCGGCGCCGGAGTGGCCGATGATGCCGAACACCTCGCCGGCCCGGATGTCCAGGTCGAGCGGGTGCAGCGCCACGACCGATTGGCCGGCGACGGAGTAGGACTTGTGCAGGTGCTCGAACTGGATCAACGCGCGGGGACCGGCAGCGGAAGGGGGCGCAAAGCCTATCAGGCCAAGGTTGTGCGCGTTATTCCATTCGATTCTAACGCTTGCGCGTGCGGCCGCAGGCAGCGGCGCCGGCTACGGATGCGCCTGCGGCGGCGGACGCACGGTGGCGCGGACCCGCTCGCGGTGCAGCAGGTACAGGCCGCTGGCGACGATGATCGCCGCGCCCAGCCAGGTCCAGGCGTCGGGCAGCTTGCGCCACAGCAGCCAGTCCCACGGGATCACCCAGATCAGCCCGCTGTACTCCAGCGGCGCGATCAGCGAGGCGTCGCCGCGGCGGAACGCCTGGGTCAAGGCCACCTGTCCCAGCGCGCCGGCCAGGCCGAGCGCGGCGATCCAGCCGGCATCGGCCAGGCGCAGCGGGACCCAGCCCGGCAGCGCCAGCGCCCCGGCGCCGAGCGCCATGATCAGCAGGAACCAGACCACCAGCGATTGCGGCGTCTCGGTGCGCGCCAGCAGGCTGACCAGCACCGCCGCGACCGCGTAGGCGGCCGCCGCCAGCAGCACCATCAGCCCCGGCAGCGACACGAAGCCGCCCACGCCCGGGCGCAGCACCACCAGCACCCCGACCAGACCGATGCCGATCGCGGCCCAGCGCCGCGGACCGACGTGTTCGCCCAGCAGCGGCACCGACAGCGCCGCCACCAGCAGCGGGGCGACGAAGTAGATCGTGTAGGCGGTGGACAGCGGCAGGCTGCGCAGCGCCCAGGCGAAGCAGCCGATCATGGCGATGCCGAGCACGCCGCGCAGCAGGTGCAGGCCCCAGCGCACCGGCAGGATCGAGCGCGGGCCGGCGGTGGCCAGCACCCACACCAGCACGAACGGCAGCGAGGCGCCGCCACGCAGCGTGGCGACCTGCAGCGCCGGATAGTGCGCGGTCAGCATCTTCATCGCCGCATCCATCAGCGCGAAGCAGGCGACCGCCGCGACCATCCAGGCGGCGGCCGCGGCGTTGGAACGGGAGGTGGGCATGCGCGGATTATCGCCGCGATCGTTAGCGCCGCCCAGCAGCGCGGCCGCGTCGGCAGCGGCGCTGCGGCGACATCGGTAGGATATGGGGTCTTTCCCGAGGATCTGCCATGCCTTCCTTCGACGTCGTCTCCGAAATCGACAAGCACGAACTGACCAACGCCATCGACCAGGCGAACCGCGAGCTGTCGACCCGCTTCGATTTCAAGGGCGTGGAGGCCAGCTTCGAGCTCGACGACCAGGTCATCACCCAGGCGGCGCCGAGCGACTTCCAGGTCAAGCAGATGACCGACATCCTGCGCGCGCGGCTGATCGCGCGCGGCATCGACGTGCGCTGCCTGGAGTTCGGCGACGTGGAGACCAACCTGGCCGGCGCGCGGCAGAAGGTCACGGTCAAGCAGGGCATCGAGCAGAAGCTGGCCAAGAAGATCGTCGCCGCGATCAAGGACGCCAAGCTCAAGGTGGAAGCGCAGATCAACGGCGACAAGCTGCGCATCAGCGGCAAGAAGCGCGACGACCTGCAGGACGTGATGGCGCTGCTGAAGAAGAGCGATTTCGAGTTGCCGCTGCAGTTCGAGAATTTCCGCGACTGACCCGTGCGCGGCGGCATGCCCGCCGCACGCTTCGCCCGCTCGCCGCCCGCCCTCGCCCGCTGGAACCGCCTTGAACGATCCCGACCCCAACGCCGACCCGATCGCCGCGACCCGCCTGTGGCTGGAACGCGCGGTCATCGGCCTGAACCTGTGTCCGTTCGCCAAGGCGGTGCACGTCAAGCAGCAGATCCGCTACGTGCTCAGCGACGCGACCACGCCCGAAGCCTTGCTGGAAGAGTTGAGCGAGGAACTGCTGTTGCTGCGCGATACCCCCGCCGAGCAGATCGACACCACCTTGATCGTGCATCCGCAGGTGCTGGGCGATTTCCTGGACTACAACGATTTCCTCGACAACGCCGACGCCGCGGTGGACGCGCTGGACCTGCACGGCATCCTGCAGGTGGCCAGCTTCCATCCGCACTACCAGTTCGCCGGCACCGCGCCGGAGGACATCGGCAACTACACCAACCGCGCGCCCTTCCCCACCCTGCACCTGCTGCGCGAGGACAGCGTCGAACGCGCGGTGGCCGCGTTCCCGGACGCGGACGTGATCGTGGAGCGCAATCTGCAGACGTTGGAGACGCTGGGATTGGATGGCTGGAAGAAGCTGTTCGAGAACCGGGATCCGTGATTGGGGATTCGTGATTGGTAACGGCAAGGATCGCCAGAGCGCGCTGACCGCGCTTTTACCAATCCCCAATCCCTACTGCCGAATCTCGGCCCCAAACACCTGCGCCAGATCCGCCGCCTCCAGCACGCGCCACTGTCCGGCCGGCAGCGTCTGTTCTAGCGCGAAGCCGCCGATGCGGCTGCGGTGCAGCGTCGCCACGTGGTTGCCGACCGCGGCGAACATGCGCCGCGCCTGGTGGTAGCGGCCTTCGTACAGGGTGATGCGCGCCTGGCGCGGGCCCAGCACCTCCAGCTCCACCGGCAGCAGCGGCGTGGTCTCGCCGTCCAGCAACAGCGTGCCGCTGGCGAACTGCGCCGCCTCGTCGCCGCGCAGGTCCTCGGCCAGGGTCGCTTCGTAGACCTTGGCCAGCTGCGATTTCGGCGAGACGATGCGATGCAGCAGCGCGCCGTCGTCGGTCATCAGCAGCAGGCCGCTGGTGTCGCGGTCCAGCCGCCCGACCGTGGACAGCAGCGGCGAGCGCAGGCGGAAGCGCGGCGGCAGCAGGTCGTAGACGATGCGGCCCGGATCCTTGGTCGAGCAGGTGTAGCCGACCGGCTTGTGCAGCGCCAGGATCAGCCCCGGCGGCGGGTCCAGCGCCTCGCCGTCGATGCGGATCGTCGCGTGCTCGACCTGGTCGTCGGCGTACAGCACCTCGCCGTCGGCGTCGGTGACGCGGCCTTCGCGGAACATCAGTGCAACCTGCTTGCGGCTGCCGTAGCCCAGGTTGGCCAGATGCTTGACCAGCTTCATCGGCGGACCGTGGCGCGGGCACGCACCGCCAGGATCAGCTTGAAGCCGTCGCGGGTGGCGACCACCTTGGTGTCGCCGAAGCTGGTATCGAGCACCGCCTCGTAGGGCAGGTGCCGGTTCGCCACCAGATAGAGCTTGCCGCCGGGCTTGAGCGCCTGCGCGGCCACGGCGATGAAGCGGCGACCGATGTCCGGGCGCTCCATGCGCCCGGGCGCATGGAACGGCGGGTTGCTGACGATGAAGTCGTACTGCGCCGGCAGCCCCGCGGTCACGTCGTGCCAGTGATAGCCCATCTCCACCGCGGCCGGCGCCTGCGCCAGATTCGAGCGGGCCAGCGCCAGCGCGCGCGCGTCGGCCTCGAACAGGTCCAGCGCGGCGATCTTCGGGCAGCGTGCCAGCAATTCCGCGGACAGATAGCCGTAGCCGGCGCCGAGATCGGCGCCGCGGCCGGCCAGGTCGGCCGGCAGGTGCTCGGCCAGCAGCGCCGAGGCCGGGTCGATGCGATCCCAGGCGAACACGCCGGGACGGCTGCGGAAGCGCCCGTCCAGGATCGGCCGCGGCGCGTCCAGCTTGGCCCAGCGCTGCTGCAGCGCGGCGTCGTGGCCGCCGTGCAGCGGCGCGGTCCAATACGCGCGGCAGTGGTTCTTGGTCAGCTTGCCGCCCAGCCCGGCCAGCTGCTGCAGGTCGTCCTCGCCGGAGCGGGCGCCTTCGTTGTTGGACTGGCAGGCCAACACCACCCCGCCCGGCGCGGCCAGCGCCACTGCGCGCGCCAGCAACGCGCGCGCCTCGTCGCGCTGCCGCGGCGGCAGCACCAGCACCAGCGCATAGCCGCCGACGTCGTCATGCTCGCCGGCGTCCTCGGCGCGGACCTGGCAGCCGCCCTGCTCCAGGGCGGTGGCGAACGGGCGGTAGCCCTGTTCGCACACCAGTTGCGCCGGCTGCGCATGCTGGCGCAATGCCCAGCCGTCGCGCGCGCGCAGGAACAGCACCTTGCCGGCGGGCCAGCGCAGCGCGCCCTGGGCGAACGGCAGGAACAGGGTGTCGAGGGGAGCGTCTTGCAGAGCCGGCATGGGATCGGGATCGGACAGGGAATGCGCATTCTACCGGCAGTGCGCCGCCGGCCCGGTTTTGCGCTTAGCGAACGCATCATTGATGCGATGGCAACATTCTCGCGCCTAGGCTGCAGGTCACCCCGAACGGATGGAGAGGCAAATGCGCGCAGTGTTCATCGGTGGCGTCGTCGACAACAGCGAAGTGGACCTGGACGGCAGCCAGCCACCGCTGCACTACCCGGAAAACACCGGCACCGGGCGCCCGCGCTACCGCCTGCACCAGCGCGGCGAACGCGACGACGGCAGCGTGGTCTATGCAGTCTATGCCGCGCCGGAACTGGGCGATGCCGAGGTGGAGCGCGTGTTCAACGAGCGCGGCTATGCGCGCCGCTTCGGCGTGGAGCCGGCGCCGGTGGACCACTAGGCCGCCGAGCGGCATCTGCGATGCCGGGTGCGCGTTGACGTGCCCGGCGTTGACGCTTGATTTGAGCGTGCGGGATCGGCTTTCCCTGGGGTGGCGGGGATTTTGCCGTTGGAATGGGGCGTCTGAGCTGGGGGCGTTGTGCGGCCCGCGTGGCACGTGGCGTGCGGCTCGATAGCTTTTCGCCGTTTTTCTACAGCGCTTGGGTTGTGATGTCTGTCGCGGCTGAAGCCGCTCCTACAGGGGTGTGCGTGTGCTGGCCGGGCTGTCGTGACTAGAGAAGTCGTGCAGCGCAGGCTTAGTTCGGTGCGGGGTCTTGGCTTCGCGCGTCGCGACTGAAGTCGCTCCCACACTGGGCATTTGGGCATTCCGACAAATCAGTGACGGTGCAGCGTTTCCTTGTGGGAGCGACTTCAGTCGCGACGCGCTGACCGTCAGCACTCGCGCACAAGGATGGCGCCACTCCGTCCGCAAAAGTACGGCACGGCAAAGCACGGACGGCGCCGATCCGATCGGCATGCCGCTCTCCCCACACCCAGTCCCCGGCCTGCCGCCGTACCCGGCCGGCAGGCCGGGGCACGGCACCATGACGTCTTCTACTTGCCGATCTTGGGCGCGACCCGCCAGATCACGTTGCCAACGTCGTCGGCCACCAGCAGCGCGCCGGGCTTGTCCACCGCCACGCCGACCGGGCGGCCCTGGGCCTTGCCTTCGGCGTCGAGGAAGCCGGTCAGCACGTCCTGCGCCTTGCCGCTGGGCTTGCCGTCGACGAACGGCACGTAGACCACCTTGTAGCCGGACGGCGGATCGCGGTTCCACGAGCCGTGCTGGCCGATGAAGGCACCGCCCCGATACGCCTGCGGCAGCAACGCGCCTTCGTAGAAGGTCAGTCCCAGCGACGCGGTATGCGCGCCCAGCGCATAGTCCGGCTTGATCGCGCTGGCCACCATCTCCGCGTTCTGCGGCTGCACGCGCTCGTCCACGTGCTGGCCGTAGTAGCTGTACGGCCAGCCGTAGAAGCCGCCCTCGCGCACCGAGGTCAGGTAGTCGGGCACCAGGTCGCTGCCGATCTCGTCGCGCTCGTTGACCACCACCCACAACGTGTCCGCGCCCGGCTGCCAGGCCAGCCCGACCGGATTGCGCAGGCCGCTGGCGAACACCCGGGTGGCGCCGCTCTGCGCGTCCACTTCCAGGATCGCGGCGCGATTGAGTTCGGCGTCCATGCCGTTTTCGGCGACGTTGCTGTTGGAGCCGACGCCCACGTAGAGCTTCTTGCCGTCGCGGCTGGCCAGCAGGCTCTTGGTCCAGTGATGGTTGATGCCGCCGGGCAGGTTGGCGACGAAACTGGGCGCGGCGCTGATCTGGGTGTCGCCGTCTTTGTACGGGAAGCTGACCAGCGCATCGGCGTTGGCGACATACAGGCGGTCGCCGACCACGGCCATGCCGAACGGCGAATACAGGCCCTTGAGGAACTGCGTGCGCACCTCCGCCACGCCATCGCCGTCGGCATCGCGCAGCAAGGTGATGCGGTTGGCGCTGGGCACGGTCGAGCCGGCCTTGGCCATCATCGCGCCCTGGATCTTGTCGCGCAGGCCGCTGCTTTCCTTCTCCGGCGCCGGCGGCGCAGCGGTCTCGGCCACCAGCACGTCGCCGTTGGGCAGCACGTACAGCCAGCGCGGGTGGTCCAGGTCGCGGGCGAAGGCCTGCACCGCCAGGCCGGCGGCCGGCACCGGCGCGGCGCCATCGGCCCAGCGCTTGACCTCGGCGACCTTCACCGTGGGGATCATGCGCTTCACCGGGTCGGGCAACACCGGATCCGGGCCCATCCCCTCCTCGATGGAGTGCTTGGCGGTATCGCCGCAGGCGGCGAGCAGGGCGGCGCTGAGCACGCAGAAGGCCCAGCGGGCACGAATTGGCGAGGGCGTGGTCATTCTTCGTGGGCATCCAGGCTCGGGGGGTTCCGATGATGCACAGCCACGCCGCGGCAAAAGTGAAAGACGCGTCAAGACGTCTCGTCGCCGCGCGGGTCGTTGTCCCAGGGCCGGGCCGGGAGCTGGCGCACGCTGCGGATCTCGTCCAGCCAGATGTAGTGGTGTTCGGCAGGATCGTCGAGGCCGTCGATCCGCACCTGCGCGTTGCTGCCTTCGCGCTCGTTCTCGTCGCGGAACTGCTGGATGCTCGGGCGGATCGTGACGGTGCCCAGGAACGCGCTGCCGTCGGTGAGTTCGATGCGCACGTTGGACTGCTCCGGCAACTGCAGGATCAGTTCCTCCAGCGCCTGGATCTGCGCCTGGTCGGTGTGGACGCGCTTGGCATACTTGGTCATCGGCGTGCTCTCTGCAGGGGACGCCCTACCCTAGCGCCGCAGGCGTGAGCCGGCGGACAAGGCCGCCGCTCAGCGTTGCCGGGCGAAGCGCACCGCCGAGACCAGCTGCGCCACGCTGTAGGGCTTGGCCAGATGCTCCTGGAAGCCGGATTGCAGCGCGCGCTGGCGATCGTCGGCGCGCGCCAGCGCGGTCACCGCCACGGCCGGCAGTTCGGCCGCCTCCAGGCCCATGTTGTCGCGGATCGTGCGGATCAGGCCGTAGCCGTCCATGCCGGGCATGCCGATGTCGGTGACCATCACGTCGATGCGGTCGTGGCCGCCGTCGTCCAGCACCGCTAGCGCCTCGCTGGCGGACCCGGCGGTGACCACCTCCGCCCCCTGCTCCTCGAGCAGGCGCCGCAGGTAGTCGAGCATGTCCGGCTGGTCCTCCACCGCCAGCAGGCGCATGCCCTTCAGCGCGTAGGCCTCCACCACCTGCTCGGCCATCGCGAAGGCGCGCACCTCGCGCAGCGGCCGCTTGCCCGGCGCGTTGCGGTGCAGCGGCAGGCGCACGGTGAACACCGAGCCGCAGCCGCGGCCTTCGCTGGCGGCGCTGACCTGGCCGCCGTGCATTTCCACCAACTGCTGCACGATCGCCAGGCCCAGGCCCAGGCCGCCATGCAGGCGCGTGGTGGTGGCGTCGGCCTGGCGGAAGCGGCCGAACAGGTGCGGCAGGAATTCCGGCGGAATGCCGTCGCCGGAATCGCGCACCGCCACGGTCACATGCTCGCCGTCGGCGTCGATGTCGATCGCCAGTTCGATGTGGCCATGCGCCGGGGTGAACTTGACCGCGTTGGACAGCAGGTTCCAGAACACCTGCTGCAGGCGCGTGGCGTCGCCCAGCACCAGGCACGGCTGCGCCGGCTCGCGCAGGGTCAGGGCCTGGTCCTTGCCCTCGGCCACCGGTTCCTGCGCACGCAGCGCCTCGCGCACCTGTTCGACCAGGTCCAGCGCTTCCACTTCCAGCTGCACCTTGCCCAGCAGCATGCTGCTCAGGTCGAGCATGTCCGAGATCAGCCGCTGCTGCGCGCGCGCGCTGCTGGCGATCACCGACAGGCCCTTGTTGCTCGGATCGCCCGGCGGCAGCCGCTGCAGCAGCAGGTCGCTCCAGCCCAGGATGGTGGTCAGCGGGGTGCGCAACTCGTGCGACAGCGTGGCCAGGAATTCGTCCTTCAGCCGCGCCATGCTCTCGGCGGCGTTGCGCGCGCTGCGCTCCGATTCCAGCAACTGCTCGCGAGCCAGTTCGATGTCGCGGCGCTCGGTGACGTCCGGGCTGCTGCCGGCCAGGCCGATGAACTCGCCCTCGGACGAATAGCGCGGCATCGCGGTCATCTCGACCCAGCGCCAGGCGCCGTCGTGGCGGCGCGCACGTACCAGCGCGCGCAGGTTGCGCTGTTCCTCGAGCGCACTGCGCAGCTCGAAGGCGAACACGCCGGCGTCTTCCGGGTGCAGCACGTCGCCCCAGCCGGGACGCGCGTCGTCCGACTCCGGATTGATGCCGAAGAACTCGGCGTAGGCGGTATTGGTGAAGCGTAGCTGGCCGGTGGCGTCCAGCACCCAGACCGGCATCGGCAGGCCCTCGGCGAGCGCGCTGAAGCGCGCCTCGCTTTCGGCCAGGTCGCGCTCCACGCGCTTGCGTTCGGTGATGTCGAGGAACTGAATGGCCACCTGGTGGCGCTCCGGCGCACCGACCCGGAACGCGTCGACCGTCCACCAACGGGCCAGGGCCGAGGCATAGTTCTCGAACTTGGCCGAACAACCGGTGCGCGCCACCTCGCCGTACAGCCGGAACCAGTGTTCCTCGTGGGTCGGCGACAGCTCGCGCATGCGCCGGCCGATCACGTCGCGCATGCCGGTCTCGCGCTCGAATGCCGCGTTGACCTCCAGGAACACGTAGTCCACCGCCAGATCGCCCTCGAACAGCACCTGCACCACGCAGAACCCCGAATCGATCTTGTCGAAGATCTCGCGATAGTGCAGGTCCGACACCTGCGCGAGCGACGAGAGGGACGATTCGGTGCTGACTTGCATGGCGTGGTGTGCTCTGGAAACGGCGGCGACGGAAGAAGCGAAGCGGCGCTCGCGTCCACGGCGTGAAGACCCTCAGGGCCGGAGCGGGCGCGCGCAGCCCGCATCTTGTTAAGCCGTTCCGCTGCCGTCAAGCCGGAACCCCGCCGGCACGACCCCGCGGCTCACCACAGGAATGCGACGACCAGCACGATCCCGAGCAACGACAGCGCGATGCCGGCGATGACGCCCCATTGCGTCATCCGCGCGCTGCGCAACGCCTGCTCTTCCAGCCAGCGCTCGGCCTCCTCGCGCCAGGACGGCGGCGGCGACTGGTCCAGGATCTGCTGGACCCGGGCCACGCCCAGTTGCCGGCATTGCTGGCGGCACTGCTCCGGCGCGGCCATATCTTCCGGTGCGATTGCGTAAGACATGCGCGGTCTCCTCTAGCCCAGCGTGAAGCGGGGGCTGTCGCTGCTCAGCTCGTGCTCCACCGCCATCCGCGCCAGGCGCGTGTAGTTGGCGCGCGGACCGGCACCGCGGCCGACGATCAGGCCCAGGTACTCCAGGCCGGTCCAGACCCGCGCCTTCCACTCGACCCCGCTCTCGGCCAGCACCAGGGTCAGCGAATAGCGGAAGTTCTGGCCCTGCGGGCTGCGGAAGGCATAGATCGGCGGGAACTGCACCGCCACGTCCTGCTGCTCGCCGAGCGAAGCCAGATAACGGCGCAGTTCCTGGCGCACGTCCTCGCCCGGCGCCAGCCGCAGCTGCCGCGCCGCCTCGTCCAGGTTCGCCTGCTGCTCGACGAAGCTGGCCGCGCCGCTGGCCGGGCTATGCCCGTTGCGCTTGGCCCAGTCGATGAACTGCAGGCGCACATCGCCCGCGGCGTGCGCATGGTGGAACAGCGGCATCTTCATGCGATCCCCGGATCAACGTGTCTGTGGCCGTCATCGTCGCGCGCGCGCCGTGAAGTACGCGGCGACGCAGCGTGAACCGCACGTCACATGGCCCGGCGACATGAATCGGTTGCCAACGCCGGCGACGGCAGGCTTTGTCCAGATTGCGGCGGCGCACGCACAGGCACACACTTGACCTGCACCCCTCGTGGAGATCCGTCATGAAGATCCGATACGCCTGGACGGCGCTGGCCCTGGCCTGCCTGTTGGCGGGCGGAGCCTCCGCCGAGACCCGCAACGTCACCGATCCGCAGGCCCCGCGCGCCATCGAGGGCGATGGCCCGGTGCAGGTGCGCTGGGCCGACCCGACCACGTTCACCGAACTGCGCCACAGCCGCAACCGCTGGGAAGCGCAGCGCGGCGACTGGGTACGCGACCTGGCCGAGTACCTGCAGGAGCGCGCGGGCAAGCAGTTGGCGCCCGGCCAGCGCCTGGACGTCGAACTGACCGACATCAAGCGCGCCGGCGACTACGAGCCCTGGCATGGCGTGCAGTGGAACGACGTGCGGGTGATGCGCGACATCTACCCGCCGCGCATCAGTCTGACGTTCACCCTGCGCGGCGCCGATGGCCAGGTGCTGGAGCAGGGCGAGCGCAAGCTGCTCGACACCAGCTATCTGTTCAACAGCTCGATCGGCATGAGCACCGACCCGCTGCGTTACGAGAAGCGGATGCTCGACGACTGGCTGCGCCGCGAGTTCCGCGACGACGCGGCGATGGCTGAGCGCTGAGGAGCGCGTGGCGGCTTCGCGCGTTGGTGTTTGTCGCGGCTGAAGTCGCTCCTGCAGGAACGTGCGTCGAGTGGGCTGGGTGTCTGCAAGAGGGCTCCAGCCCCCATGGTTTCCGAAGCCGGAAATTCTGCCGCTGCGTTCGTCGCGGCTGAAGCCGCTCCTTGTATCTGGACATGGCGCCCCTGAAGGCGTTATGTCTTCCGACTGATCATCGGGGGAGGTGCGGGAAGTCCAGTCGCTCCTGAAGCTTCGAGCTTGTGCTGTAGATCGGCTCCCGCCCTCCATCTGCTGGCCCTGTGGTGTCCGCACGGTATCCAGAGTCCGCCGCTGGCGTGAACTCGCATCCACAAGGCAGGACCGGGCGCAGCGATGATCGTGATCACCCATCCGATGGAGGAGTCCTTATGTCCCCAGTCGTCGGCATTGACGTCGCCAAGCGCAGTTTCGATCTGGCCATCGACCTGGCCAACGGCAAGTACCGCACCAAGGCCAAGCTTCCCAACGATCCGAAGGGCTTCCAGGCCCTGCACGCGTGGCTGCAGACGCACGCGCAGGCGGACAGCTGGATCGTGATGGAAGCCACCGGCACCTACCACGAGGCGCTAGCCGAGTTCGTGCATGGGTTGGGCTACCGCGTGTGCGTACTCAACCCAGCGCAGATGGCGCTGTATGCACGCAGCCAGCTGACCCGGGTCAAGACCGACCGCAGCGATGCCAAGCTGATCGCCAGCTACGGCCAGCGCCATGCGGCGCAGCTGCGGCCCTGGCAGCCCGACCCGCCGGCGCTCAAGCAGCTCAAGGCGCTGGTGCGGCGCCGGGACGACCTGCTGCAAATGCTGCAGATGGAGCGCAACCGCCTGGACGTGGCCGCGCCGGTGGTGCGCGACTCGCTCCTGGAGAACATCGGCCAGTTGCAGGCGCGCATCGCGCAGATTGAACGGGCCATCGACGACCAGATCGACCAGGACCCGACCTTGCGCGGGCAGCGCGACCTGCTGGTGAGCATCGATGGGATCGCCGACACCAGCGCGGCGTTGATGCTGGCCGAACTTGGCAATGTGGAGCGCTTCGCCCACGCCTCGGCGGTGACCGCCTTTGCCGGGCTCAACCCCCGGCTGCAGGAGTCCGGCAAGCGCCAGGGCCAGGTCTGCATCTCCCGCACCGGCTCCCCGCGGCTGCGCGCGGGCCTGTACATGCCGGCCCTGGTCGCCATGACCCACAATCCGGTCGTCCGTGCGCTGAAGCAGCGCCTGCGCGAACGCGGCAAAGCCGGCAAGCAAATCGTCTGCGCCGCCATGCGCAAGTTGCTGCATCTTGCCTACGGCGTCCTCAAATCAAACACGCCCTTCGATCCTCAAAAGGCCATTGCCTGTTAGACGGGAAGACGGTATCTACAACAGAGCAGAGCGCTAGGTTGGAGGCGCCCCTGTGGGAGGGACTTCAGTCCCGACGTGGTCCGGACGCGGCACACCCATCGCTGCGCTCGTCGCGACTGAAGTCGCTCCCACAGTCGGTTGCGGCCAGCATGCTGCGGCTCTGCAGGAGCGGCTTCAGGCCCGACGGTATCCGAAGCCGCAAGGTGTATCGCTCCGTTTGTCGCGGCTGACGCCGCTCCTGCAAAAGCGAGGCGCGGACCAGGCACTGCGCTGCGCCAAGCGGGAGCGCGTGCGAAGCGCCCGGCCGGCCACAGCCTTCAGCCGCCCAGGTACTGCCGCGGCGCGCGCTTGAGTCCGCACAGCAGGCGGTAGGCGCTGGAGCCGCAGCGCGCGGCCAGGGTGTCGATGCGCGGCTGCGCGCCCCATAGCTGCACGTCGCTGCCGAGCCCGGCCTGCGGGTGCTCGGTCAGGTCCACCGTCAGCATGTCCATCGACACCCGCCCGATCAGCTCGCCGGGCACCCCGTCGATCAGCACCGGGGTGCCGTTCGGCGCGAACTGCGGATAGCCGTCGGCATAGCCGATCGCGACCACGCCGACCCGGGTCGGCCGCGGCGCGACGAAGCGCGCGCCGTAGCCGACCGGCTCGCCAGCGGCCAGCTCGCGCACCGCGATCACCTTGGAGCGCAAAGTCATCACCGGACGCAGCTCGCCCGGCAGCTCGGCGTTGGCGGCGAACGGGTCGGCGCCGTACAGCATCAACCCTGGGCGCGCCCAGTCGTTGCGCAGCTGCGGCCAGCCCAGCAGCGCCGGCGAATTGCACAGGCTGGTCTCGCCGGCCAGGCCGGCGGTGGCCTGGCGGAACACCTCGGCCTGCTCCAGCGTACGTGCGCTGTCCAGCTCGTCGGCGCGCGCGAAATGGCTCATCAGCACCAACCGCTCCACCTGCGGCAGCGCGCTCAGCCGCGCGTGCGCGGCGCGGAACGCGTCCGGCGCCAGGCCCAGCCGGTGCATGCCGCTGTCCAGCTTCAGCCACAGGCACAGCGGCTGCGGCGCGGCATAGGCGGCGATCGCCTCCACCTGCCACGGCGAGGCCACCGCGCACCACAAGCGGTGCTCGGCGATCAGCGGCAATTCGTCGGCATCGAAGAAGCCTTCCAGCAGCAGGATCGGCGCGGCGATGCCGGCCTGGCGCAGCTCCAGCGCCTCCTCGATGCAGGCCACCGCGAAGCCGTCCGCTTCGGCGTCCAGCGCGCGCGCGCACGCCACCGCGCCGTGCCCGTAGGCATCGGCCTTGACCACCGCCAGCGCCTTGCCGCCGCCCAGGTGCCGGGCCAGGCGGTAGTTGTGGCGCAACGCGTGGAGATCGATCAACGCACGGGCTGGGCGCACGAACTTGCCTCTGCGACGGGCGCCGAGGCGCCGCGCGAATAACGGAAGATGTCCAGGCCCTCGCCGCTGATCTGCGGCTGGCGCGAGGCGATCAGGTCGGCCAGGTAGCGGCCGGAACCGCAGGCCATGGTCCAGCCCAGCGTGCCGTGGCCGGTGTTGAGGAACAGGTTGCGGTAGCCGGTGGCGCCGACCACCGGGGTGCCGTCCGGCGTGGCCGGGCGCAGCCCGGTCCAGAATTCGGCGCGGGCCAGGTCGCCGCCGCGCGGGTACAGGTCGTTCACTACGTTTTCCAGGGTGGCGCGGCGCCGCGCCGGCAGCGACAGGTCGAAGCCGGCCAGTTCGGCCATGCCGCCGACGCGGATGCGCTGGTCGAAGCGGGTGATCGCCACTTTGTAGGTTTCGTCGAGGATGGTGGACATCGGGGCCAGCGCCGCGTCGCGGATCGGCAACGTCAGCGAATAGCCCTTCAACGGATACACCGGCAGGCGGATGCCCAGCGGTGCGAGCAGCTGCGGAGAATAGCTGCCCAGCGCGACCACGTAGCGATCGGCGCGCTCCAGGCGGCCGCCGATGCGCACGCCGTCGAGGCGATCGCCATCGGCGAGCAGGCCGTCGATCGTTTCGCCGTAGCGGAACTGCACACCGGCCGCGGCGGCCAGCGCGGCCAGGCGCTGGGTGAACAGGCGGCAGTCGCCGGTCTGGTCGTTGGGCAGGCGCAGCGCGCCGACCAGGGTGGCCGGGGCGCTGGCCAGCGCCGGTTCGATGCGGGCGATGCCGGCGCGGTCGAGCAGTTCGTAGGGCACGCCGTACTCGCGCAGCACCTCGATGTCCTTAGCCGCGCCGTCCAGCTGCGCCTGGGTGCGGAACAGCTGGGTGGTGCCGAGCTGGCGGCCTTCGTATTCGATGCCGGTGTCGGCGCGCAGCTGGTCCAGGCAGTCGCGGCTGTATTCGGACAGCCGCACCATGCGCGCCTTGTTGATCGCGTAGCGCTCGGCGGTGCAGTTGCGCAGCATCTGCGCCAGCCACAGGTACTGGCGGATGTCGGCGGTGGGCGTGATCGCCAGCGGCGCGTGGCGCTGGAACAGCCACTTCAGCGCCTTCAGCGGCACCCCCGGCGCCGCCCACGGCGAGGCGTAGCCCGGCGACACCTGGCCGGCGTTGGCATAGCTGGTCTCCAGCCCGGCCGCGGGCTGGCGATCGACCACCGTCACCTCGCAGCCGGTACGGGCCAGGTACCACGCCGTGGCCGTGCCGATCACACCGCTGCCCAGAACCAGAACCCGCATGCACTTACCTCGTCGGATCAAATCCCTGGCTGGATGGCGCGAGGGATGGGGTTAGGCGCAGTATAGGAAGCGCAACCCAGGATTTTCCCCTGATTTTCGATCGACCGCCAGGCCAATTCCCTACCCCAGCCCATCGAGACCCGCGCCATGGCCGCACGCGCCCGCGAACTGGACAAGATCGACCGCAAGATCCTGCGCATCCTGCAGCAGGAAGGCCGCATCTCCTTCACCGAGCTCGGCGAACGGGTCGGCCTGTCGACCACGCCGTGCACCGAGCGGGTGCGCCGCCTGGAACGCGATGGCGCCATCACCGGCTACTACGCACGACTGGATCCGCACTACCTCAAGGCCAGCCTGCTGGTGTTCGTGGAGATCAGCCTGGCCTACAAGTCCGGCGACATCTTCGAGGAATTCCGCCGCGCGGCGCTGAAGCTGCCCAACGTGCTGGAGTGCCACCTGGTCTCCGGCGATTTCGACTACCTGCTCAAGGCGCGGATCAGCGAGATGGCCTCCTACCGCAAGCTGCTGGGCAGCACCCTGCTGACTCTGCCGCACGTGCGCGAGTCCAAGAGCTACATCGTGATGGAAGAGGTCAAGGAGACGCTGAGCCTGCCGATCGCCGACTGAGCGTGATGATTCCCCTCTCCTTGCGGGAGAGGGGTTGGGGTGAGGGTACGGCGGCACTGGGAAGTCGATAGCCGGGGAAGCACGCCGTTGTCGTCCGAACCATGCGCGACGTTGGGTGGCGCGTCGGTGTGTCCGTACCCTCATCCGCCCTGCGGGCACCTTCTCCCGAGGGGAGAAGGGAGGCACCGCGACGTGTGGCCGCGCGCTGCAATGGCTCAATCGTGCGGTACGGCAGCGACGCCATGATTCCCCTCTCCCTGCGGGAGAGGGGTTGGGGTGAGGGTACGGCAGCGCTGGGAAGTCGATAGCCGAGGCAGCACGCCGTTGTCGTCCGAACCATGCGCGACGTTGGGTGGCGCGTCGGTGTGTCCGTACCCTCATCCGCCTTGCGGGCACCTTCTCCCGAGGGGAGAAGGAGGGGGCGCAATGCATAGCGCCCTGCCGTATCGGCCTGCGCGATGGGCGCGCTTAGGCGAGCAGCTTTTCCAGCTCGTCGCGCGAGGTGTGCGCGTGGTTCTTGGCCAGTTCCGACACCACCCGCTTCTGGACTTCCTTGTGCAGCAGCGGCCGCAGCTGGCCCAGCGTCTGCGGGTCGGCGACCAGCACCAGGTGCTCGAAGTCGTTGCGCAGCGCGTTCTGGTACAGGCGCTCGGCGAGCTGGCGGACGAAGCCGGCCTCGTCCATCGTCATCGGCCGGTCGCCGTCCTCGACGCCTTCGATCGGTGTGGGGCTCAGCACCTCGGTCTGCTCCAGCAACGACGTCTCGCCGGCCAGCGTGGTGCGGAACAGGCGTGCGCTGACGCGATCGGCGACGACCACCAGGGTGTTGTCGGGAAGCTTGCTCATCGGTTCTCCTAGCGAAGGTACGGTGCAGGCACCAACGGCACCTGCGTCGTGGCAGTCTAGGAAGCGGTTCGTGAGGATTGCGATCACGGATCGTTGGCCATGCCTTCACGCACGGCCATGCGCGGACCGCCAAGCGGCGCTAGTCGTCGATGCGCTGGCCGTCGCCGCTGGGCACGGTGCTGTAGTAACGGCCGCTGCGGGTGTCCAGTACGCGGTTGGGCCCTGCCTGCACGGCGCCCGGAATCAATCGTCCGCTGCGGTCGTAGACCTTGGCCGGCGCCGGCGTCGTGCCAGGGGCGGTGGACGCCGGCGCGGCCGGACGCGACGGCCCCTGCTGCGGAATCGGCGCCGGCTGCGCGCGCTGACCCAGGCCGCTGGGGATCGGCGCAGTCGGCGGCGTCGCCACTGGTCGCGTGGACACCGGCGCAGGCGCCGGCTGCACGGTAGTGGCCTGGCGCGTGGCGGTCGGCGATTTCGGCGCGGGCTGGAGGCTTTGCGCGGCGGCCAGCACCGGGCTCAAGACGCATAGCGAGAGCAGCCACAGACGGGGCATCGACATGGCACTCCTCCCTCCGGTTCGGGAATGCAGCCTAGCGCGCGGCGCCTGCGCACGGAGTGAACGCGGCGGCTTGATCGCTGCCGCTCCGCCCACATTGTGCATGGACTCTCTCCGACGCGAAGGCACGCCCGCCATGAGCCGATTCGACCTCACGCCCCCCACTTCCGCCGAACGCGATCGCCTGGTCGCCGGGCTGAACGACGAGGAACGACGGGTGCTGCTGCAGCACGGCACCGAGGCGCCGTTCTGCGGCGTGTTCCTGGACAACAAGCTGGAAGGCGTCTACACCTGCCGGCTGTGCGGGCTGCCGCTGTTCCGCTCCAGCGCCAAGTTCGACTCGGGCACCGGCTGGCCGAGCTTCTTCGCGCCCTACCACCCGGCGCACGTGCGCGAGATCCGCGACACCAGCCACGGCATGATCCGCACCGAGATCGTCTGCGCGCGCTGCGACAGCCATCTCGGCCACGTGTTCCCGGACGGTCCGCCGCCCAGCGGCGAGCGGCATTGCCTGAATTCGGTGTCGCTGCAGTTCACCGAGCAGGGCCAGGCGCTGCCCAATCCGCTGCAGCGCGGCGGCGGTGACACCGAACCGGCCTGACCGGCGGCGCCGCGGCGCCGCGAAGATCGAGAGGAGACCCGGCATGCGTCCCATCCTGGTGTTTTCGCTGCTTCTGCCGCTGTCGCTGGCTGCGTGCGGACGCGCCCCCACGCCGGCGACCACCGCCGCGCCGGCAGCGACGCAACCCGCCGGCGCGGCCACCGGTGCGCCGGCCACCGACCCGGAGGTGCAGGCCGATGCGCTGCGCGTGCACTGGCAGTGCGGCGACAGCGCGGTGCAGGCCGACGTCGATGCGGCGCGCGAGCGCGCAGCGCTGCTGGTGAACGGCCGCACCCTGCACATGCACCGGGTCGATGCCGACAGCGGCGCGCGCTACGCCGATGCCCAGGGCAACGCGTTCTGGGAGCAGCCGCAGGACGCCGCCACGCTCACCCTGTCCGGGCAGCGCGAAGTGCTCAAGTGCGTGCGCCAGGGCAGCGGCGTCATCGGCTGAGGCGGGCACCAAACGCCGGCGTACGCAGCCACGGCGGGGACGCCGCAAGCGGGATCTTCACACATGCTTTCACGCGTGGCGCGGCGGCGCCGCCTTCAGAAAGCCGCCGCCGGGCCGAAATGGAGGTATCCCCGTTCTCGGCTCGCAGGCTGCTTCCGCCATGCTCATCATTGTTGGCTTCCTCGTCGTCATCATCAGCGTGGTCGGCGGCTACGTGCTGTCGCACGGCCATCTCGGCGCGCTGTGGCAGCCCTACGAATTGCTGATCATCGGCGGCGCGGCGCTGGGTGCGTTCCTGGTCAGCACCCCCGCCAAGATCGTCAAGGCGACCTTCGTCGACATCGCCGGCGTGTTCAAGGGCCCGAAGTACAAGTCCGACGACTACAAGGCCACCCTGACCCTGATCTACGAGTTGCTGAACAAGGCGCGGCGCGATGGCTTCATGGCCCTGGAAGACCACGTGGAGAAGCCGGCCGAGAGCGCGATCTTCGGCACCTATCCGAAGGTGCTGGCCGACCACCACCTGCTCGACTTCATCACCGACTGCCTGCGCCTGATGATCGGCAGCAACATCGAGCCGCACGAACTGGAGCCGCTGCTGGAGCTGGAGTTGGAAAAGCACCACCACGAGGCGATGGCGCCGGCGCATGCGCTGAGCAAGGTCTCCGACGGCCTGCCCGGCTTCGGCATCGTCGCCGCGGTGCTGGGCATCGTCATCACCATGGGTTCCATCGGCGGCCCGATCGAGGAGATCGGCCACCACGTCGGCGCCGCGCTGGTCGGCACCTTCCTCGGCATCCTGCTGGCCTACGGTTTCGTCGCGCCGCTGGCGGCGGCGATGGAAGCGCGCGCCGAACAGGACAGCCGCATCTTCGAGTCGGTGAAGACCGCACTGCTGGCCTGCCTGCGCGGCTACAACCCGAAGATCGCGCTGGAGTTCGCGCGCAAGACCCTGCCGAGCAACGTGCGGCCGAGCTTCTCGGACTTCGAGACGCACCTGAAGACGATCAAGTAGCGCCGCCGCCATGCCCGAAACCAAAGCCACCGTCGTCATCCGGCGGGTCAAGAAAGTCCAGGGCGGCGGCCATCATGGCGGCGCCTGGAAAGTCGCCTTCGCCGACTTCGTGACCGCGATGATGGCGTTCTTCCTGGTGCTGTGGCTGGTCGCCGCCACCACCAAGGAACAGCGCATGGCGATCTCCGAATACTTCCGCAATCCCAGTCCGCTGGAGGGCAAGAGTCCGGCGCCGAGTCCCGGCATGGCCGGTCCCGGCGGCGCCAGCACCTCGATGATCAAGCTCGGCGGCTCGGCGGACATGCAGCGCGGCGACAACAAGGATCCGTTCGGCAGCAAGAGCCTGAAAGGCGATACGGAAAGCAAGACGGCGCAACGCGAGAAGGAAAAGCAGCGCCTGGAAACGCTGATGCAGGACCTGAAGGAAGCGATCGACAAGAGCCAGGCGCTGGAGCCGTTCAAGGACCAGTTGCTGCTGGACCTGACCCCGGACGGCCTGCGCATCCAGATCGTGGACAAGGAGAACCGGCCGATGTTCGACATCGGCAGCGCGGCGCTCAAGCCCTACACCCGCGACATCCTGCATGAGCTGTCAGGCTTCATCAACGAAGTGCCCAACCACATCAGCATCACCGGCCACACCGACGTCACCCAGTACAGCAGCAAGAGCGGCTACAGCAACTGGGAACTGAGCGCGGACCGCGCCAACGCGGCGCGGCGCGAATTGGTGTCCGGTGGCATGGGCGAGGACAAGGTCTCGCGCGTGGTCGGCCTGTCCTCGTCGGTCCTGTTCGACAAGCAGACCCCGGACAACCCGATCAACCGCCGCATCAGCATCGTGGTGATGACCAAGGACGCCGAGGACGCGGCGCTGGCCGGCAGCGATCATGCGGTGGCGCTGGGCAAGCCGCAGAGCGACGCCGACACCAAGGTGCCGGACCTGGGCGCGGCCGCGGCCGCCGCGGCTTCGCCGGCCACGGCCACGGCTCCGGCTAGCGTTTCGACTCCGACTCCGACTCCGGCCACGGCGGCGAATGCCGCTGCGCCGGCGGCGACTGCGGCCAAGCCGGCGACGGTGGCGATCCTGCCGCCGCGCACCACCTCCCCGGAGGCCGCCGCCGACGCCGCCCGCGAAGCGATCCGCGCGGTCAACCGCGTCACCGGCGGCAAGCCGGGTGGCGGGGCGGCGCCGTCTCCGGCAACGGTCACGGCCACCGCCGAAGGTCCGGCGCAGCGCTGACACTGTCGGCGCCCGACCCCGCCCTGTAGGAGCGGCTTCAGCCGCGACCGGAGCTTTCCAGGTAGCCCGGTCGCGGCTGAAGCCGCTCCTTGTATCTGGACATGGCGCCCCTGAAGGCGTTATGTCTTCCGACTGATCATCGGGGGAGGTGCGGGAAGTCCAGTCGCTCCTGAAGCTTCGAGCTTGTGCTGTAGATCGGCTCCCGCCCTCCATCTGCTGGCCCTGTGGTGTCCGCACGGTATCCAGAGTCCGCCGCTGGCGTGAACTCGCATCCACAAGGCAGGACCGGGCGCAGCGATGATCGTGATCACCCATCCGATGGAGGAGTCCTTATGTCCCCAGTCGTCGGCATTGACGTCGCCAAGCGCAGTTTCGATCTGGCCATCGACCTGGCCAACGGCAAGTACCGCACCAAGGCCAAGCTTCCCAACGATCCGAAGGGCTTCCAGGCCCTGCACGCGTGGCTGCAGACGCACGCGCAGGCGGACAGCTGGATCGTGATGGAAGCCACCGGCACCTACCACGAGGCGCTAGCCGAGTTCGTGCATGGGTTGGGCTACCGCGTGTGCGTACTCAACCCAGCGCAGATGGCGCTGTATGCACGCAGCCAGCTGACCCGGGTCAAGACCGACCGCAGCGATGCCAAGCTGATCGCCAGCTACGGCCAGCGCCATGCGGCGCAGCTGCGGCCCTGGCAGCCCGACCCGCCGGCGCTCAAGCAGCTCAAGGCGCTGGTGCGGCGCCGGGACGACCTGCTGCAATGCTGCAGATGGAGCGCAACCGCCTGGACGTGGCCGCGCCGGTGGTGCGCGACTCGCTCCTGGAGAACATCGGCCAGTTGCAGGCGCGCATCGCGCAGATTGAACGGGCCATCGACGACCAGATCGACCAGGACCCGACCTTGCGCGGGCAGCGCGACCTGCTGGTGAGCATCGATGGGATCGCCGACACCAGCGCGGCGTTGATGCTGGCCGAACTTGGCAATGTGGAGCGCTTCGCCCACGCCTCGGCGGTGACCGCCTTTGCCGGGCTCAACCCCCGGCTGCAGGAGTCCGGCAAGCGCCAGGGCCAGGTCTGCATCTCCCGCACCGGCTCCCCGCGGCTGCGCGCGGGCCTGTACATGCCGGCCCTGGTCGCCATGACCCACAATCCGGTCGTCCGTGCGCTGAAGCAGCGCCTGCGCGAACGCGGCAAAGCCGGCAAGCAAATCGTCTGCGCCGCCATGCGCAAGTTGCTGCATCTTGCCTACGGCGTCCTCAAATCAAACACGCCCTTCGATCCTCAAAAGGCCATTGCCTGTTAGACGGGAAGACGGTATCTACAGGACCCACCGGCTGCGAAAAGGCGCTCCAGCGGCGGCACACTTGGCTGTCTGTCCATTGCACTCCGCATTCGCGCCGCAGCGCTCACTGCGCCAGCGGTTGCGCCACGCCTTGCGCGATCGCCTGCTCGACGATGCGTTCGATGTCGCGCTGCAACGCCGCGTTGGCGACCTGCTGGCGCTGCGCCAGCACCCCCTGCCGCGTGGCGAAACCCGCCTGCTGCTCGGCCAGCGCTGACTGGCGCGCGGCCAATGCCTGCATCTGCCGCGCGTAGTCGGCCTGCGCCGCATCGGTGCGTGGCGCCGACCCGGACGCGCCCTGGCCACCGTTGGCGGCGCGCCGCGCCTGTGCGCTGGCGGCCTTGGCGTCCTCCTCGGCCAGGCCCGCCTGGCGCTGTGCGATGGCGCCCTGCTGCTCGCCGAGCTCACCCTGGCGCTGGCCCAGCCGCCCCTGTTGCTCGCCGAGTTCGCCCTGCTGCCGTCCCAGCGCCGCGACCGGCGCGTAGGCCGCCTTCAGTTTCTGAATCGTGGCCGCATCGCGCACCACGTAGTGCTTGCCGTCCCTGCGGATCCACCACAGCGTCTCGTCGCCACGACGCGCACGCAGCGCCCTACGCAGGTCCTCGCTGCTGCCGTACATGTTGGTGCCGTCGCCGTCGAACAGCACCGACGCGTTGCGGCGATCGTCGGACGTGATGGTGAGGCTCGAAGCGGTCGCGAGGCGCTGCGCGCCGGCGATGTGCCTGGGCGGTGCGGGGACCATGGGTGGCGCCGGTGGTGCAGGCGGTACCGGCGCGGCGGGCGGCGAAGGCACGCTTGGGTCCGGGAATGCCGGGACCGGCGGCGCTGCGGGCGGCACCGGCACGATCGGCAAAGGGGGTTCAGGCGGTTCAGGCGGTTCGGCCGGTTCGACGATGTGCCTGGCCTTCTCCTGGGTGTTCGCACGCACCGACGGAATCGCAGCGACAGCGGCGCTGACCAGGACCAGCAATGCGGCGTGGTGGCGCCAGGATGAGGTGTTCGACTGCATGACGCGTCTCCTTGTGGGCTTGGCGGATGGACGGTGTAGCCGCAGTCGGCTACGCCGGCGGCAGTGCGCGCCGGCGCGAGCGGCGAAGCGGGTCTCGCACCGCCCAACAGCGACACCGGCAGAGCGCTTTACCGCCAGAACTGGATGGCTACAGCTGTAGTCAACGTATCCATGGCTACATCTGTAGTCAAGCCTGCCGAAGGTCATGCCCGGCCGTCCGCTTACAATGGCCGTCAATCCGCGAACGAGACGAACGTGTCCAAGCAATCCAAAGCCAAGCGCGACAAGCGCAAGAAGCAGCAGCCCAAGCGTGCCTTCGCCCGATTGGGCCGCGATCAGCCCATCGCCAACCACGCCGTGCTGCAGGACGACAGCGGCCGGGTGCTGGCCGCGATCGGCCTGCAGGGCAGCGAATGGCTGCTGTCGGTCGGCGGCCAGACTATGGGCAATGCCGACAATCCGGTGCCGATGCTGGCGATGCTCAAGCACCTGGCCAACGTGCAGGAGCAGGAAGGCAACACCATCACCCTGGACTACTCGACCCAGCTGCAGCAGATGATCGACGACCTTGCCGCCGACGAAGGCAAGACCGCGGCCGAGTACCTGGACGCGCTGGTCGCCGAGTTCGCCGAGGGCGATGGCGACGAGAGCGCCGATGAGGACGCCGATGCAGATGCCGGCGACGCGGCCGATGCAGACGCGAGCACCGCCGCAAGCGCGACGACGGCGGCACCCGATGCGGCCGAAGCGGACGCGGATGCAGACGCCGACGGCAAGCACAAGCCGGCCTGATCGGACGCGATGGCGGTCTACATCGACGATGCGGTGCATCCCTGGCGCGGCCAGCGCTGGGGACACCTGCTCGCCGACACGCTGGACGAGCTGCATGCGATGGCGGCGCGGCTGGGCATTCCCCGCCGCGCCTTCCAGAACAAACTCAGCGGCGCGCACTACGACGTGCCCGCGGCCTTGCGCGACGAGGCGATCCGGCTGGGCGCGGTCCCGGTGTCCCGACACACCGATCGCGAACTGATGAAGGCGCTGATCCGCCAGGCGCGTGCGCAGGCGCGCGGCGAGGCCGAGTGACGGGTTCGAGTGCCGGCAAGCGTGCACGGATGCTGCCGTTGGATGGCTTGCCGTGTTTCTAGGGCCTTGTCAGCTTCGATCCTTCACCGAAACCGTTGTGGTTTTTGACTCCGTTCGTCGCGGCTGAAGCCGCTCCTACAGAAACCTTGCGGCAAGCTGCCAGGTGCGCTGTGGGAGGGCTTCAGTCCCGACAGCATTTGCAGCCTGGAAATCCACTTCTTCGCTCGTCGCGACTGAAGTCGCTCCCACAGGGAGTTCGGATGCTCGGCTGGTGGACTGTGGGAGGGGCTTCGGCCCCACACCCGCCGAAGCCGGCGCAGGGTCCGGACTCCGTTCGTCGCGGCTGAAGCCGCTCCTACAGGGGCTTGCGGCAAGCTGCCGGGTGCGCTGTGGGAGGGACTTCAGTCTCGACAGCATTCGCAGCCTGGAAATCCACTTCTTCGCTCGTCGCGACTGAAGTCGCTCCCACAGGGAGCTTCGGATGCTCGGCTGGTTGACTGTCGGAGGGGCATCAGCCCCACACCCGCCAAAGCCGGTGCAGGGGCCGGATTCCGTTCGTCGCGGCTGAAGCCGCTCCTACAGGAAACCTTTCGGCAAGCTGCCGGGTGCACTGTGGGAGGGACTTCAGTCCCGACAGCATTTGCAGCCTGGAAACCCACTTCTTCGCTCGTCGCGACTGAAGTCGCTCCCACAGGGAGCTTCGGATGCTCGGCTGGTGGACTGTGGGAGGGACTTCAGCCCCCACATCCGCCGAAGCCGGTGCAGGGTCCGGACTCCGTTCGTCGCGGCTGAAGCCGCTCCTACAGGGGGCTTGCGGCGGGCTTGCGTGGGCACTGTGAGAGGGCTTCGACAACGACTGGACCGAAGCTGTCGTCGTCGAAGATTCCATTCGTCGCAGCGGCATCTAGAACGGGTCGCTTAGAACGGGTCGCTGCCCGGGCGCAGGTCGATGCCCAGGATCGCCGCCAGGCGCTGCATGTCCTCGTCGTCGCGGCTGAGCGCCATCCAGCCGGCGCGGTAGTCGCCGCCGGTGTCCCAGCACCAGATGCTGTAGCCGTACTCGCGTAGGCGGTCGTAGGCCACTCCCAGCAGCGAGGCGGTGTCGTGGGCGCCGAGGAAATCCTCGTCGTCGATGTCGCCGCCCCAGTCGATGCGCAGGTTCCAGCGCGCAGCCAGTTCGTCGATCGCGCCGATCAGCGCTTCGGCGTCGCGGCCGTCCACGTAGAAGCCGGAGGTCCAGTCGATGGCGTCCTTCAGCGTCCACAGCCAGCCGTCGCCGTCGCTCTCCGCCTCGCCCGCCGCCTCGCGGTAGGCGTTGAACTGGCGCAGCGCGGTCTCGTCGTCGCCTGGGTTGATCAGCAGCAGCAGGTTCCAGATCAGGCCCTGCTGGGTGTCCGGATCGTCGTCGTCCGCGTCGCCGCTGAGGTCGTCGGGTTCGTCGTAGTCGGCGCTGTTGTCGGGCATGGCGGCGGATCGGGAGGACGGGACGCGCAGTGTGACGCGCCGGGCGCGGCGACGGAAGCGCGGGGAAATTCGGCAGCGACGTCGCAGGCGTTTATCCTTCGCCCCCGGAAGACGGCGCCACCCGCCGCCAAGCGAACCCACGACGATGAGCGATACCCCTCCCGATCACCTGGCGATCAGCCCGCAGAGCCCGTTCCACGATGCCGAGGCGCTCGCGCGCGGCGTCGGCATCCGCTTCAACGGCGTGGAGCGCGACAACGTGGAGGAGTATTCGGTCAGCGAAGGCTGGATCCGTGTGCAGGTGGGCAAGGCGCGCGACCGCCGCGGCAATCCGATGACGATGAAGATCAACGGCCAGGTCGAGGCGTACTTTCTCGAGAAGGAGTGATCGCGCAGGCGCGGCGATCGCGCGGCAGCGTGCGCTGGCCGCTGTCCGCTGACGATCGATGCGCTCATGGTGGTCATGGTCTGAGCACCTGTCGTGTGCCGCGGCTCGTGCGGATGCGGGCGGGCGCATCGCGTTCGCCTGCGCGGCAGGCCGGGACGTAGTCACCGACCTATTCTGTCGCGGCTGAAGCCGCTCCTACACAGGGCGGCGGCTGGCTTGCTGGTGCAGTCTCGCGAGGGGCTTCGGCCTCAACAGCGGCGAGATCCGCTCGCGCGTTGCCGCTCCACCGCGCCGGATCGCGGCCGCGGCGGCTCGCGCACAGGCGTCGCCACGCAACGCGCGATCCTGCGCCGGCTCAGGACTTGAGCCGGTAGCCGCTGCGGAAGATCGCCCAGACCACGGTCAGGCACACCGCCAGGAACACCCCGGTCATGCTCGCGCTGACCGCGATGTGCACATCGGCCTTGCCGAAGAACGCCCAGCGGAAGCCGCTGACCAGGTACACCACCGGGTTGAACAGGCTGATCTTCTGCCACAGCGGCGGCAGCATGCTGATCGAGTAGAAGCTGCCGCCGAGGAAGGTCAGCGGGGTCACCACCATCAGCGGGATCACCTGCAGCTTCTCGAAACCGTCGGCCCAGATGCCGATGATGAAGCCGAACAGGCTGAAAGTCAGCGCGGTCAGCACCAGGAAGCCGAACATCCACAGCGGATGCGCGATCTCGTACGGCACGAACGCGCGCGCGGTGAGCAGGATCAGCAGGCCGAGCAGCACCGACTTGCTCGCCGCCGCGCCGACGTAGCCGATCACCACCTCCCACCACGCCACCGGCGCCGACAGCACCTCGTAGATGGTGCCGGCCCAGCGCGGCATGTAGATGCCGAACGAGGCATTGGAGATGCTCTCGTTGAGCAGCGACAGCATCACCAGCCCGGGGATGATGTAGGCGCCGTAGCTGATGCCGTCGATGGCGCCCATGCGCGAGCCGATCGCCGCGCCGAACACCACGAAGTACAGCGAGGTCGACAGCACCGGCGAGGCGATCGACTGAGTGAGCGTGCGGAAGGTGCGCGCCATCTCGAAACGGTAGATCGCGGCGATCGCGTGCACGTTCATGCGCGCGCCTCCGCGCCGGCGGCGGCCGGACGCACCAGGTTGACGAAGATCTCCTCCAGCGAGCTTTCGCTGGAATGCAGGTCCTTGATCTCCACGCCGTGTTCCTCCAATTGCCGCAGCAGGGTGCCGATGCCGGTCTGCTCGGCCTGCACGTCGTAGGTGTAGGTCAGCGTCGCGCCGTCGGCGGACAGCTCCAACGGCTGCGCCGCCAGCGCCGCGGGCAGCGCCGGCAGCGGCGCCTGCAGGGTCAGCGCCAGCTGCTTCTTGCCGAGCTTGCGCATCAGCGTGCGCTTGTCCTCCACCAGCACCAGTTCGCCGCGGTTGATCACGCCGACGCGGTCGGCCATGTCCTCGGCTTCCTCGATGTAGTGGGTGGTCAGGATGATGGTGGTGCCCTGCTCGCGCAGGCGCCGCACCATCTGCCACATGTCGTGGCGCAGCTCCACGTCCACGCCGGCGGTGGGTTCGTCCAGGAACAGGATGCTCGGCTCGTGCGCCAGCGCCTTGGCGATCAGCACGCGCCGCTTCATGCCGCCGGACAGGGTGGAGATCTTGCTGTCGCGCTTGTCCCACAGTGACAGTTCGCGCAGCACCTGCTCCAGGTAGGCGGGGTTCTTCGGCTTGCCGAACAGGCCGCGGCTGAAGCGCACCGTCGCCCACACCGTCTCGAACGCGTCGGTGGCCAGTTCCTGCGGCACCAGCCCGATCTTGGCGCGCGCGGCGCGGTAGTCGCGGACGATGTCGTGGCCGTCGGCCAGCACGGTGCCGGAGCTGGGATTGACTAGGCCGCAAACCACGCTGATCAGCGTGGTCTTGCCGGCGCCGTTGGGCCCGAGCAGGGCGAAGATCTCGCCGCGCTGGATGTCCAGGTCGATGCCCTTCAGCGCCTGGAAGCCGCCTTTGTAGGTCTTGGTGAGCTGCTGGATGGAAATGATCGGCGACACACGAACTCCTTGCGCGGCGGAACGGATCGCCACCGCGACGAACGCCCGACAGGGTAGAGGCCCGCCCCGCTCCGATAAACCCCGATGGACGGAAGCAGTCTCCCGCATGCGGGATAGTGGTGGAGCTCCGGGACTCGGGACTCGGGACCCGGGACTCGAAGAGC
The DNA here is from genome assembly GCF_025666195.1 of Xanthomonas sp. CFBP 8443. Classification (NCBI taxonomy): domain Bacteria; kingdom Pseudomonadati; phylum Pseudomonadota; class Gammaproteobacteria; order Lysobacterales; family Lysobacteraceae; genus Xanthomonas; species Xanthomonas sp. CFBP 8443. Next base: position 824,573 of record NZ_CP102592.1, on the reverse strand, counting down.
CTAGCAGCAACGCCGTCGCGGGCATGATGACAAGCGCAGCGTCCGCCAGCCGGGCTGCCCTCAGCGGCGCGCACCTCCGAGTCCCGAGTCCCCAGTCCCGGCTCCTCACTCAACCCTTGCGCCGCGCCTCCAGCAGATCCAGGTTGCGGATCAGCCGGCGCGCGATCTCGTCGGAGATCTTGCGCTGGCGGGTCAGCCGGAACAGCTCCTGGCGTTCGGCCTGCAGCCCGGCGTGGCGCAGCTGGCGCAGCACGTCGTCCAGCCGCCGCGCCTCTTCCGGGTCGCTTTCCATCGCCTCGCCGTGGTCCAGGTGGCGCTGGTACAGGGCGCTGACCCGGATCGCCGCCTCGTTGTAGAGATCGGCATGCTCGCTGTCCTGCACCAGCCGCTGGCGCAGCTTCTCCACCGCGACTAGCGCCGCACGCGAGGATTCGCGCCGCGCCAGGTCCTCCTCGAGGCGGTCGCTGGGTTCCTCCGGCAGTTCCAGGCCGCGCAGCAACCGCGGCAGCGCCACGCTGGCGACCAGCAGCGAGGTGACGATCACCGCGCTGGCCAGGAAGATCACCAGGTCGCGCGCCGGGAACGCGGCGCCGTTGGGCAGCGCCAGCGGCAGGGTCAGCACGCCGGCCAGGGTGATCGCGCCACGCACGCCGGCCAGTGAGGCCGCCACCACGATCCGCCACGGCGGACTGAGATGCGCCTCGCCGCGACGCCGCGCCTTGAGCAGGTTCCAGCGCAGCGACAGCCACACCCACACGAAGCGCAGCAGCAACAGGCCGACGTAGATCGCCAGCGCATAGCCCAGCAGCCACCACGGATTGAGGTGACCGGCCTCGTCGATGTTGTGCACCGCGCCCTGCACGATCCCGGGCAACTGCTCGCCGAGCAGCACGAACATGATGCCGTTGAGGGTGAACTGGACCATGTCCCACACCGCCGAGCGCTGCACGCGCATGCTGCCGGGCGCGCGGCCGCTCAGTTCCACATAGCTCATGCTGATCCCGGCGGCGACCGCGGCGAGGATGCCGGAGGCATTGATCGCCTCGGCCAGCAGGTAGGCGGCGAACGGCAGCAACAGGTTGACCAGGATCGCCGCGCCGGGTTCCTCGCCGACCTGGCGCCAGATCCAGCGCTGCGCCAGGCTCGCGCCCAGGGTCACGCCGACGCCGGCGGCGACGCCGACCAGCGCCACCCACAGGAAGGTCAGCGAGGCGTCGGCCAGCGAGAACGTGCCGGTGACCGCCGCGGCCACCGCGAACTGGAAGCAGACCAGGCCGGAGGCGTCGTTGAGCAGCGATTCGCCCTCCAGGATGTGCATCAGCCGCTTCGGGATCGGCGCGCGCGAAGCGATCGAGGACACCGCGATCGGATCGGTCGGCGACACCACCGCGGCCAGCGCGAACGCCACCGCCAGCGGCATCGCCGGAATCATCCAGTGGATCAGGAAGCCGGCGCCGACCACGGTGAACACCACCAGGCCCAGCGCCAGTTCCAGGATCGCGCCCTTGTCGCGGAACAGGCCCTGCTTGGGGATGCGCCAGCCGTCCAGGAACAGCAGCGGCGGCAGGAACAGCAGGAAGAACAGCTCCGGTTCCAGCGCGTAGCCCTTCTTGAACACCCCGGCGATGACCGCGCCCAGGCCGATCTGCACCAGCGGCAACGGCAGCGAGAACGGCAGCACGCGCACCAGATAGCCGCTGGCGACTACCGCCAGCAACATCGCCAACACCACTTCGATCGAATGCATGCTCGTCCGGACGGCGGCGCCGCGCCGACGGCACCGCACCATGAATGGGGGAAGCGGCAAGCAAAGCGCACCGCAGGCACGATGTCCAGTGGCGGCGGCGCGCGGCATTTAGGCGGCGGCGCGCCTGTCGCGGCCGGCACGCCCACGCGGGCGCCGTGCCACGGTGGCGGCGGGGACGCCGCGCTGCGGCCAAACCGCGGCACGCGCCAGTATCGATCCTTTCCATGTCCGCGCCCGAACCCGGCGCGGTGCCGCCGTCGGAGAGTCCATGCTTACCATTCGAGAGCTCAATGTCTTCACCGACGACCAGACCGTCAGCGACAACATTTCGCAGGTATGGACGCTGATCGCGAGCACTGCGTTGCGGCATGGCGCGCGCGGCCTCACTGGCTGCGGCAGTTGCGCTGCCTCTGCACAGGCGCGCTTGCTGGAGATTCCTGTAGCGCGCGGGGGCGATACCTCGCCTACGAAGCCCATTCATCATTATCTGGTTCGCGTGATGCAACCGCGCCAGCGCAATCGCCGTAGAAGCGTGTGCACGGTCGACTGGCCGGGCATTCCCTCAAGGAGCAACCCATGAAGATCCATTTGCTGGCCCTCGCCCTAGCTGGCCTCGTCGCGATGCCCGCCATGGCCGCGACCGGCCAAACCGCGATGCATGACCACGCCGCGATGACCGAGGCCAAGCCCAATCCGATGGTCGGCGGCACCCCGATGTACGCGACCAAGGACATCGTCGACAACGCGGTCAACTCCAAGGATCACACGACGCTGGTCGCCGCGGTCAAAGCCGCCTGCCTGGTGGACACGCTGAAGGGTGCAGGCCCGTTCACCGTGTTCGCACCGACCAACGCCGCCTTCGCCGCACTGCCGGCGGGCACCGTGGACACGCTGCTCAAACCCGAAAACAAGGACAAGCTGACTCAGGTACTGACCTATCACGTGGTCGCCGGCAAGCTCGATGCGACGACGTTGCTGGCGCAGATCAAGGCCGGCGGCGGCAGCGCCAAGCTGACCACTGTGCAGGGCGAAACCCTGATCGCCAAGACCCGCGGCGGCAAAGTCACCCTCACCGACAGCAAGGGCAATACCGCCCACGTCACCATCGCCGACGTGATGCAGAGCAACGGCGTGATCCATGTCGTGGACAAGGTTTTGATGCCGTAAGCACCCCTCGGGGAGTGCATTGGCGTCGCGGGGACGGCTACGGCCGTCCCCGTTTTGCGCCGTACCTTCGGCCGGCAGCGGACGGCGCTGCCTGCACACTTCAACGACGGACGAACTCGCACAGGCGGTCAGTCGCCGGCATTGGCTGCGCGCGGTGCCTGCATCTGCTCTGCCAGAACGCGCAAGTCGTGCACGAAGCCTCGATAGGCGGCATCGGCCGTATCGCCGCCACGCTGGCGCAGCACCCATGACGGATGCACGGTGGCCAGGGCGCGGATGCCGTCGGCCAGCGCCTGCCACTGCCCGCGCTGCGCCATCAGCGCAAAGCCGTTGCCCAGCACCGCATGCGCCGCGATCGCGCCCAGGCACAGCACGATGCGCGGCCGCACCCGCGCCAGTTCGCCGGCCAGCCAGAAGCGGCACGCCTCGACCTGCGCGCGTTCGGGATTGCGGTGCAACCGCGCCTTGCCGCGCTGCTCGAAGCGGAAATGCTTGACCGCATTGGTCACGTACAGCCCGCCGCGGGCGATACCCAGCTCGCCCAGCGCACGATCGAACAGGCGCCCGGCCGGCCCGACGAACGGCCGCCCGCTCAGGTCCTCCTCGTCGCCGGGCTGCTCGCCCACCACCATCACCGACGCATCGTGCGGGCCTTCGCCGAACACGGTCTGCGTGGCCGGCTGCCACAGCGGGCAGCGGCGGCACGCGCGCGCGGCATCGCGCAGCGCCTCCAGGCTGTCACCGGCGTCGACATCGGCCTGCGGCGCTGGCGCCGGAATGCGTCGCCGCACCGGCTCCGGCGCACGCTCGGCCATCTCGCGCACGCGCTGCCCGGCCTCGCGGATCAGGCCCGGCAGCAACTGCGTCTCCGGCAGGTTCTTCCAGTACTTCTGCGGCATTTCCTGGCGCATCATGGTCGGATTGAGCCGCGCCGGATTGAAGATGTTGGCGTAGTAGGTGCGCCACAGCGCATCCTGCGCATCGTCGGCCGGTGCATTGTCGCGCTGCGCACCGGCCCCGAACTGCAACACAGCGCCATCCCAGCGCACGCTGCGATACGGGGTCAGGATCGCCCAGCGCATCCCGGCGAAACGCCGCGCGAAGAACGGCGCGATGCGATCGACGATGTAGTGCCCCGGCTCGAACCAGGCGACGAACGCCTCCTCCTCGCCCGGCACCTCGCGGAAGCGCACGAACGCCTTCATCTTGTGGCTATCGCGGCGCACCGCCTGCGCCCACTGCTGCGCCCGATGCACATCGACATCGGTGACCCGCTGCAACAGCGCCCGCTCACCCGACGCGACGCGCCACAACAACCGATACAACAACGCATGCCGCTGCGGATCGCGATGGCACAACACCGCCCCCGCCAACGCCAGGAATTCCGCGGACACCCGCGGCGCCGCCACCACCGCCGGCAACCCGCCCACCTCCGCCCCCGCCAACAACCCACCCTGCGCATCCCCCTCCCAGAGCAGCGACTCTGGCGCCACCTGCGCACACCACGCCGCCCGCGCCGCCACCCGCCACGCCTCCAGACTCCACCCCGGCACCACCTCAGCCCGAAACACAGCGCAACCCCCGCATCACCCCGCCGCCACCAAAACAAAAGACACCAGCACCACCACCTTTGCCAATACAGCAACTACTGCTCTTGCTCTTGCTCTTGCTCTTGCCGTTGCTCTTGCCGTTGCTCTTGCCGTTGCTCTTGCTCTTGCTCTTGCCGTTGCTCTTGCTCTTGCTGTTGCTCTTGCTCTTGCTGTTGCTCTTGCTGTTGCTCTTGCTGTTGCTGTTGCTGTTGCTGTTGCTGTTGCCAGTGATTTTGATCTTGACCTTTCCCGCCTTAAAGCGAGCCGAGCACCGCAGTGACGAGCGGCCGAAGAGGCGCCCCTGTTTGAGCGAAGCGAGTTTGGGCGCCGTGCCGCTCGTCGCGAGGAGCGCAGGGGACCGGTGCGGCTGTATCGCACCGGCTCGTGTCGGGCGGGAGCGGTTTTGGTTACTTTTGCCAAGACAAAAGTAACTCGCGCCGACCGGCGCGAAAGCTCTTGATCTTGATCTTGCTTCGGCTACCGCCGTTGCCTCTGCAGTTGCAGTTGCAGTTGCAGTAATTATCGCAACAGCCCAGCCACTGCAGCGGCACAGCGCAGAGTCAATCAAACAACCCACCCTGCCGCGGCGCCGGCGCCAACTGCGCCCGCAACCGCTGCGGATCGTCCAACCGCCGCCGCGGATGATGATCGAGCACACTGACGAACGGCAGCACCTTCTTCATCGGCATCCGCAACCGCGCCAGATCCCCCACCCGCAACCGCGCATGCCGCCGCGACAACAACAACCGCTCCACATTGCGCGTCCCCAACCCCGGCACCCGCAACAACATCTCCCGCGCCGCCGTATTCAGATCGACCGGAAACCGCTCCGGATGCCGCAGCGCCCAGGCCAGCTTCGGATCCACGTCCAGATCGAGCATGCCGCTGGCCGCCTCCGGCGCGATCTCCTCCACCGAGAAATCGTAGAAACGCAGCAGCCAATCGGCCTGGTACAGACGATGCTCGCGCTGCAACGGCGGCGCCTGCAGCGGCAGCTTCGATGATGCATCCGGAATCGGACTGAATGCGGAGTAGTAGACCCGCCGCAAACGGTAATTGCCGTAGAGATTGTGGCTGGTGCGCAGGATCGCCCGATCGTCGGCGCCATCGGCGCCGACGATCATCTGCGTGCTCTGCCCGGCCGGGGCGAACCGCGGCGGCTTGGCCCGGATCGTCTTCTCGGCCTTGCGCGCCTCCTTGTTTTCCTCGATGCGCCAGCGCAGCTCGCCCATCGCCGCGCGGATGCCGCCGACGTTCTTTTCCGGCGCCAACTGCGCCAGGCCCTGTTCGGTCGGCAACTCGACGTTGATGCTGAGCCGGTCGGCGTAGCGGCCGGCCGCGGCCAACAGCTCCGGCGCCGCATCGGGAATGGTCTTGAGATGGATGTAGCCGGCGAAGCGGTGCTCCTCGCGCAGCTGCCGCGCCACTTCCACCAGCTGCTCCATCGTGTAGTCGCTGTTGCGGATGATGCCGCTGGACAGGAACAGGCCCTCGATGTAGTTGCGCTTGTAGAAATCCAGGGTCAGCTTCACCACCTCGGCCGGGGCGAAGCGCGCGCGGCGCACGTTGCTGGACACGCGGTTGACGCAGTACGCGCAATCGAACACGCAGAAGTTGGTCAACAGGATCTTCAGCAGCGACACGCAGCGGCCGTCGGGCGTGTACGAATGGCAGATGCCCATGCCCTCGGTACTGCCGATGCCGCCGCTACGCAGCGAATGGCGCTTGTCCGCACCGCTGGAGGCGCAGGAGGCGTCGTATTTGGCCGCGTCGGCGAGCACGGCGAGCTTTTCCAGGGTGTTCACCCGCGGACGATGCGCGCTTGCCGTCTCAACCTGTGAGACGGCGATGCGCCATCGCCTTCACCGCGATGAATCGCTCAGCGGCGGCCACCGGTCAGGCGGCGAGGCGCTGCGCGCCGCCGTCGAAGCGATACAGGTCCATCGCAATCATCCCGGCGTCGATGCCGGCATCGATGCGCTGCGCGCCCAACCCGCCCTCGCCGGCCGCGCCCATCGCGAAGTAGATCGGCAGCCAGTGTTCGTCGGTGGGATGCGCGCGTTCGGCGAATGGCGCTTGCCGGCGGTAGTCGAGCAGCGCCGGCAAGTCCTCGCGCGCCAGCGCCTGCTCCACCCAGCCGATGAAGGGGCGCACGTAGGGCGCGTCCTTGCCGTCGGCGTAGCGGCCGAAGTCGTGCAGGTTGTGGGTGATGCTGCCCGAGCCGACCAGCAGCACGCCGTCCTCGCGCAGCGGCGCCAGCGCCCGGCCCAGCGCCAGCTGATGGGCCGGACCTAGCTCGGGCTGGATCGACAGCGGCACCACCGGGATGTCGGCCAGCGGATACAGCAGCGACAGCGGCACCCACACGCCGTGGTCCAGGCCGCGGCGGTCGTCCAGGTGGGGCTGCAGGCCCGCCCGATCCAGCCGCTCGGCGACCTCGCGCGCCAGCGCCGGCGCGCCCGGCGCCGGGTACTGCATCTCGTGCAGTTCACGCGGGAAGCCGCCGAAGTCGTGGATGGTCTGCGGCTGCGCGGCGCCGCCGACCAGCGGCCGCCGTCCCAGCCAGTGCGCCGAGGCCACCACGATCGCGCGCGGGCGCGGCAAGGTCGCCGCCAGTTCGGCCAGCCGCGCGCCGACCAGGCCCGGATGCAACGCGGTCATCGGCGAACCGTGCGAGATGTACAGCGAAGGCAAGCGGGACATGATGGGTCTCCAGGGGAATGAGGCGGCGGCGATGCCGGGCGGCGCGGCCGCCGGCGATCGGCACAGCCATGCATCGCGTCGCCGACGCCGGCGGTCGCGATCGTCGGCCACGGCGCCAGGAACCCAGGGTATTCCCGACCCGAGGGGAGATAAATTACCCTCCGACCGGATATCTATTTCAGGAACGGCAACAATGGATACGCTGGACGCGATGCGCGTGTTCGTCACCGTGGTCGATCGCAACGGCTTCAACGCCGCCGCCGACGCGCTGGGCATGTCCACCGCCAGCGTCACCCGGCAGGTGGCCTGGCTGGAGAAGCGGCTGGGCCTGCGCCTGCTCAACCGCACCACCCGCCGGGTCAGTCCGAGCAGCGTCGGCACCGGCTACTACCAGCGCTGCCAGGTGCTGCTGGCCGAGTTCGACGACATGGAGGCGGCGGTCGGCGAGCAGGCGCTGACCCCGTCCGGCACGCTGCGGATCAACGCGCCCTTCAGCTTCGGCATCGCCCGGCTGGGGCCGCGCCTGGCCGGCTACCGGGCGCGCTATCCGCAGGTCGCCCTGGACCTGTCGCTGTCGGACCGGCTGGTGGACATCGTCGAGGAAGGCTACGACATGGCGATCCGCATCACCCGGCAGGTGACGCCGACCCTGATCGCGCGCAAGCTCGGCGAGGTGCAGGCCTTCCTGTGCGCCGCGCCGGCCTACCTGGAGCGCGCCGGCACGCCGCGCCTGGCCGCCGACATCGCCGGCCACGAGTTCCTCAACTACAGCTACGTGCCGCTCGACGAATTGCCTCTGCGCGGACCCGACGGCGAGACCCGGGTGCGGGTACAGGGCGGGCTGCGCGCCAACAGCGGCGACGTGCTGCGCGAAGCCGCCATCGCCGGGATGGGCATCGTCGTGCAGCCGGACTTCATCGCCCAGGAGGCGCTGGAGGACGGGCGCCTGGTGCGGGTGCTGCCCGACCACCAGCTCGAGCCGATCGGCGTGTACGCGGTCTATGCCAGCCGCAGCCACCTGGCGCCGAAGGTGCGCAGCTTCATCGACTACCTGGTCGAGGTCGGCATCGAACGCGAGATGCATGCCGACGCGACGCCCTGACGCCGACGCGAGGACGCCGGTCGGACACAACATCCCGCGCGTGGCGATGATCCAAGCGGCGGCGCATGCGCACAATGCCCGCGCTTCCCCCGCCACTTCAGGAGCTCCCCCATGAGCAAGATCGCGATCGTCTATTTCAGCGGCTACGGCCATACCGCCAAACAGGCCGAAGCCGTGCACGCCGGCGCCGCCAGCGTCGGCGAGGCCACGCTGTACCGCATCGACCAGGACGGCAACCTTCCGGATGCCGACTGGGAAGCGCTCGGCCAGGCCGACGCCATCGTCTACGGCAGCCCGACCTACATGGGCGGGCCGGCCTGGCAGTTCAAGAAGTTCGCCGACGCCAGCTCCAAGTCCTGGTTCTCGCAGGCGTGGAAGAACAAGATCGCCGCCGGCTTCACCAATTCGGCCTCGGTCAACGGCGACAAGTTCGCCACCATCGCCTACTTCTGGACCCTGTCGCAGCAGCACGGGCAGATCTGGGTCGGCACCGGCCTGCTGCCGTCCAACACCAAGGCGCACGGCCCCGCCGACACCAACTGGACCGCCGGCTCGGCCGGCGCGCTGGCGATCTCGCCGTCGGACGCCTCGCCGGAGGAAGCGCCGCGCGCCGGCGACCTGGAAACCGCACGCCTGCTCGGCCAGCGCGTGGCCGAATACGCGGCCAAGCTCAAGGGCTGAGCCGCGCTCCTGCGTCGCCACCGCCACGGTGGCGACGGCAGGCCGCCGGTTGCGTGCGGCGGCGGCCGAGCGTGCCGCCGCTACCCTGCCGACGCGTTCGCCGCGCGCAGGTGGTCGATGAACACGCGCAACTTCGGCGCCAGGTGTTCGCGCGCCGGGTAATACAGATAGAAGCCGGCGAACGGCTGCTGCCAGTCGTCGAGCACGCGGACCAGGCGGCCGGCGGCGACGTCGGCGGCGACCACCGATTCGAAGCCCTGCGCCAGGCCCAGGCCGGCCAGCGCGGCGGCATGGGTCAGGCCGCTGTCGTTGAACACCAGGGTGCCGCTCACCTCCACTTCGAAATCGCGGCCGTCGCGGGTGAACTCCCAGGCCATGCGCCGGCCATTGCTCATGCGGTGCACGATGCAGTCGTGGTCGACCAGGTCGGCCGGCGTCTGCGGCAGCGGATGGCGCCGGAAATAGGACGGCGCGGCGACGATTACCTGGCGCTGCATCGGCCCCAGCGGCACCGCGATCATGTCGCGCGCCAGGCATTCGCCGAGGCGGATGCCGGCATCGAAGCCCTCGGCCACCACGTCGACCAGCGCCGCGTCCACGCACAGCTCCACTTCGATCTGCGGATAGCGCGCCAGGAACGCCGGCAGCCACGGCATCACCAACTGATCGGCCACCACCCGCGGCAAGGTGATGCGCAGGCGCCCGGCCGGGCGCTCGCGCACCATGTCCAGGTCCAGGAACGCCGCCTCGATCTGCGCCAGGCCCGGCCGCACCCGTTCCAGGAAGCGCGCGCCATGTTCGCTCAGCGCCACCCGGCGCGTCGTGCGATGCAGCAGGCGCACGCCCAACTGCGCCTCCAGCGCACGCACCGTCTGCGACAACGCCGAGGCCGAGACGCCGAGTTCGTTGGCGGCGCGGGTGAAGCTGGCATGGTGGGCGACGCGGGCGAAGGCGACCACGGCAGGCAGGGGACTGGCAGCCATTGTGAAGCTCAACTTCAAGGAAGATGCAGACTATGCCAGTTTATCCGCGTGGTCGCGCGGCGCATCCTGCCCATCCCGCGGTACCGACCGCTTGCCAGGAACCTCCCCATGTCGCTCGACCACTACCGCCTGCTCGGCCGCTCCGGCCTGCGCGTCAGCCCCATTTCGCTGGGCACGATGACCTTCGGCAACGACTGGGGCTGGGGCGCCGACGAAGCCGAAGCCGGGCGCCTGTTCGCGCGCTACGTCGAACGCGGCGGCAACTTCATCGACACCGCCAACACCTACACCAACGGCAGTTCCGAGACCCTGCTCGGCAAGTTCGCCGAAGGACGCCGCGACCGCCTGGTCATCGCCAGCAAGTACACCCTCAACCCCTTCCCCGGCGACCCCAACGGCGGCGGCAACCACCGCAAGAACCTGCTGCAGTCGGTGGAGGCCAGCCTGAAGCGGCTGCGCACCGACTACCTGGACCTGCTGTACCTGCACATCTGGGACGACACCACGCCGGTGGAGGAAGTGATGCGCGGCTTCGACGACCTGGTGCGCGCCGGCAAGATCGTCTACGCCGGCATCTCCGACGCGCCGGCCTGGCAGGTGGCGCGGATGCAGACCCTGGCCGACCTGCGCGGCTGGTCGCCGCTGGTCGCGCTGCAGATCGAATACAGCCTGGCGCAGCGCACGGTCGAGGCCGAGCTGGTGCCGATGGCCGAGGCGCTCGGGCTGGCGGTGCTGGCCTGGTCGCCGCTGACCATGGGCATCCTGACCGGCAAGTACAGCCGCCAGGACCTGGCCGCGGTGCAGCGCCGTGCCGCGGACGGCCAGGCCGGCGCCGAGCGCGGCGATGCGGCGCATGCGCACGAGATGCTGACCGAGCGCGCGCTGGACATCGCCGACGTGGTCAAGCAGGTCGCCTCGGAACTGGGCCGTTCGCCGGCGCAGGTGGCGCTGGCCTGGCTGCTGCAGCGGCCGGGCGCCGGCGCAATCCCGATCGTCGGCGCGCGCACCCTGGCGCAGCTGGACGACAATCTCGGCGCGCTGGACCTGCAGCTGGACGCGCAGCAGTTGCAGCAGTTGGATGCGGTCAGCGCGGTGGCGCTGCCGTTCCCGCACGCGTTCGTGCGCCTGCCGGTGCCGCGGCAGCTGGTGTCCGGCGGCACCCGCCTGCGGCCGCGCACGCCGGCGATCTGAACCGCGCCGGCAACGCGTGGCCGAACGCGGCACTGACTCTGCGCAAACGCCGGCCATGGCATGGTCGGCGCCTGCGCAGATCGCGGCGCGGCGGCGCGTTTGCAGGATCGGACAAGGATCCTGCGCGATCGCGATAACGCACCGCCGCGCCGCGCCCGCATTCTCCCTGCCCCGCGACGACAGCGTCCGCGCCGGGTCTTTTCCACATCTCCTCCCCCTCCCAACAGGAGCTTCCCGATGCAAACCCGCACCCTCGGCCGCAACGGCCCCCGCGTGTCCGCCCTCGGCCTCGGCTGCATGGGCATGAGCGCGTTCTACGGCGGCCGCAGCGACGACGCCGCCTCGATCGCGGTGATCCACGCCGCGCTGGACCACGGCGTCACCCTGATCGATACCGCCGACATGTACGGCCCGCACACCAACGAAGTGCTGGTCGGCAAGGCCCTGGCCGGACGCCGCGACCAGGCGTTCCTGGCCACCAAGTTCGGCATCAAGCTCGATCCCAACGATCCCAGCGTGCGCGGCGTCGACGGGCGTCCCGAGTACGTGCAGGCCGCCTGCGAGGGCAGCCTGCAGCGCCTGGGCGTGGACCACATCGACCTGTACTACCAGCACCGGGTGGACCCGAACGTGCCGATCGAGGACACCGTCGGCGCGATGGCGCGGTTGGTGGAACAGGGCAAGGTGCGCTTCCTGGGCCTTTCCGAGGCCGCCGCCGGCACCATCCGCCGCGCGCATGCGGTGCATCCGATCACCGCGCTGCAGAGCGAGTACTCGCTGTGGTCGCGCGATCCGGAGAGCGACCAGGTGCTGGACACGGTGCGCGAGCTGGGCATCGGCTTCGTGCCCTATTCGCCGCTGGGCCGCGGCTTCCTGACCGGCGCGATCCGCTCGCCGGAGGACTTCGAGGCCGATGACTACCGCCGCCATTCGCCGCGCTTCCAGGGCGAGAACTTCGCGCGCAATCTGCAGCTGGTGGAGCAGGTGCGCACGCTGGCCCAGGCCAAGGGCGTCACGCCGGGCCAGCTGGCGCTGGCCTGGGTGCTGGCGCAGGGCGAGGACATGGTGCCGATCCCGGGCACCAAGCGCCTGGCCTACCTGGAAGAGAACCTGGGCGCGCTGCAGGTGACGCTGAGCGCCGAGGACCTCGCGCAGATCGAGGCGATCTTCCCGGCCGCCGCCGCCGCCGGCACCCGCTACCCGCCGGCGATGATGGCGACCCTGCAGCGCTGACCCGCTGTTGCGAACCGGCCGCGCCGTGCCTGCGGCAGGCCGGCACGCGGCGCGGGCCGATTTGCCCGCGCCGCTCCGGCGTCGCATGATGCCGGACGTGATCTCGTTCATCGTTCCCGCCCACGACGAAGCCGCCCTGATCGGCGACACCCTGGCGTCGCTGCATATCGCCGCCGAAGCCTTGCGGCTGGACTACGAGACCCTGGTGGTCGCCGACGCCTGCAGCGACGACACCGCGCAGATCGCGCGCCGCCACGGCGCGCAGGTGCTGGACGTGCAGTTGCGGCACATCGCCGCCACGCGCAATGCCGGCGCCGCCGCCAGCCGCGGCCGCTACCTGCTGTTCGTCGATGCCGACACCCGCGTCAACACGCCATTGCTGGCCGCGGCGCTGCGTGCGCTGCACACCGGCGCGGTGGGCGGCGGCGCGCAAGTGCAGTTGCTCGGTGCCGTCGCCTGGCACGAACGCGTGGCGCAAGCCATGTTCGGCTGGCTGTTCCGCCGCACCGGCATCGCCCCGGGCTGCTTCCTGTTCTGCACGCGCAGCGCCTTCGTCGCCGCCGGCGGCTTCGACGAGCGCTACTACGCCGGCGAGGACGTGGCGCTGAGCCGCGCGTTGGCCCGCCACGGCCGCTTCGTGATCCTGCGTGAGCCGGTGCACACCTCCGACCGCAAGCTGCGCAGTTTCAGCAAGCGCGAGCACCTGGGCCTGCTGCTCCAGTTGCTGCGCCGCGGCCGCGGCATGCTGCGCTCGCGCGAGGCGCTCGGCTTCTGGTACGGACAGCGCCGCGGCCGCTAGGCGCGTCGTGCATTCCCGTATCGCCTGCATGGGTCTGTAAATCGGTTGCGCCCGACTTGGGCGACTTTCTACTATCGGCAAATGGGCGAGAACGGCAACCTGACGATCAGGAACGCGGCGATGGCGGACCGGCAGGCGATCGTGGCGTTGCTGGCGGAGCTGGACTATGCCGGAACCGAGGACTTCATCGAGGCGCGCCTGGCGCAGCTGCTGGCGCATCCGGACCAGGCCTTGCTGGTGGCCGCCGCCGGGGACGACGTCGTGGGCGTGTTGTCGCTGCATTTTCTGCCGCAGTTGGCCTTGGCCGGCGACATCTGCCGCATCAGCTATTTCTGCGTGGACGATCGCGCGCGCGGCGCCGGCGTGGGGCAGCGTTTGCTGGCGCAGGGCGAGGCGTTGGCGCGGCAGCGCGGCTGCGACCGCCTGGAGGTGCACTGCCATCGCCGCCGGGAGCGGGCGCACGCCTTCTACCGGCGGGAAGGCTTCGTCGAAGCGCCCAAATACTTCGCCAAGTCGCTGCATGATTGAGTCGGCTGTCTGAGGCCGCCAGCGACAGACAGCGCCGCGATTTCCCCAAGAGCGGTTGCCGGCGCCGATCCGCTGGCAGTACGCTGCGCCCCCTTTGCCCGAGCTTTGGCGATGACCGTCGAACCCAGCAGGCCCATCGCGGTGCGCATCCTCGGCACGGGCGACTATCTGCCGGCGCGGCAGGTGGCCTCGGACAGCTTCGACCGGCGCTGGGGCAAGCCCGCCGGCTGGACCCTGCGCCATGCCGGGGTCGGCGTGCGCCACTACGCCGGCGCCGAGGAACCGGCCTCGCTGATGGGCGAACGCGCCGCGCGCGCGGCGCTGGCGGCGGCGCAGCTGGAACCGGGCCAGGTCGATTGCGTGATCTCCGCCTGCAGCCTGATGGAGCAGGCGATCCCGTGCAGCGCCGCGTTGCTGCATGCGCGGCTCGGCCTGCAGGGCAGCGGACTGGCCGCGTTCGACGTCAACGCCACCTGCCTGAGCTTCATCGCCGCGCTGGACCTGGCCGCCTGCGCGATCGCCGCCGGCCGCTACCGGCGCGTGCTGATCGTGTCCAGCGAGATCGCCAGCGTCGGCCTCAACAGCGAGGACATGGACACCGCGCCGCTGTTCGGCGACGGCGCCGCGGCGGTGGTCCTGGGCGCGGACAGCGGCGACAGCGGTTCGCAGTTGCTGGCCGCGCACCTGGAAACCTATTCCGAAGGCATCGAGCATTGCCGGGTCCGCGCCGGCGGCACCCGCCTGCGCCTGGAACACGGTGTGGAGGCGTTGCGCGCCGGCTCGCTGTTCGAAATGAACGGCCGCGCCACCTACCGGCTCGCCGCCGCGAAGTTGCCCGGGTTCCTGCAGCGGCTGCTGGACAAGGCCGGCGTCGACCTGGAGCAGTTGCAGCGGATCGTGCCGCACCAGGCCAGCGCCAAGGCGCTGCGGCACCTGCAGGTCGCACTGCGGCTGGCGCCGGACACGCTGATCAACGTGATCGGCGCGCGCGGCAACCAGATGGCCGCGTCGATCCCGAGCGCGCTGCACCAGGCCATCGCCGAAGGCCGCATCGTGCGCGGCGACCTGATCGGCCTGGTCGGTTCCGGCGCCGGGCTGGCGTTCGGCGGCGCTGTGCTGAGGTACTGACATGGCGCGCATCCTGGTCACCGGCGCCTCCGGCTTCATCGGCGCGCACATCGTCCGCGCCCTCGCCGCCGAAGGCGCGCAGGTCCGCGCCAGCGGCCGCAATGCCGCCGCGCTGGCCGCCTTCGCCGGCGATCCGCGCATCGACGTGGTCCGCGCCGAACTGTGCCGCGACGACCTGGCGCCGCTGCTGCACGACTGCGACGCGGTGATCCACTGCGCCGCGCTGTCCGCGCCGTGGGCCAGCGCCGAGGTGTTCCGCCAGGCCAACGTGGTCGCCACCGAGCGCATGCTCGCCGCCGCGCAGCGCGCGCAGGTGCGGCGCTTCGTGCACTTCAGTTCGCCCAGCATCTATTTCCGCTTCGCCGACCAGTACCAGGTGAGCGAAGACTTCACCCCGCCGACGCGCTGGATCGGCGGCTATCCGCAGACCAAGTGGGAAGCCGAGGAGAAGGTGCGCGCCGCCGCCGCGGCCGGGCTGCCGGCGCTGGTGCTGCGCCCGCGCGCGGTGTTCGGCCACGGCGACAACGCGATCGTGCCGCGGCTGCTGGCGGTGGCGCAGCGTGGCTGGTTCCCGCTGGTGCACGGCGGGCGCGCGATGATCGACGTGTGCTGCGTGGAGAACGCGGTGGCCGCGGCGCTGGCCGCGCTGCGCGCCGAGCATGTCGGCGACGGCCGCGCCTACAACATCAGCAACGGCGCGCCGATCGCGGTGCGCGACCTGCTCACCGAACTGTTCGCGGTGCTGCAGCTGCGGGTGCGCCTGCTGCCGGTGCCGCGCGGCCTGGCGCTGGCGCTGGCCACGGTCGGCGAGCAGATCGCGCTGCGCCGGCGCGGGCAACCGGAGCCGCGGCTGAGCCGCTACGGCATCGGCGTGCTCGGCTATTCGCAGACGCTGGACATCGGCCGCGCCCGGCGCGAACTCGGCTACGCGCCGGTGCTGTCCACCGAGGCCGGGCTGGCGGCCCTGGCACGCAGGTGAGGCGGTCCTGGCAAGTCCGTGGCCCGGCCTGTCCGGCATCGCCTGCCGACGCAGGCGTGCGCGTTTTCGCATGTGTGGGAGGGACTTCAGTCCCGACGCGGTTTGCCCGCCAAAGCGCCGTGGCCGCAACATCACCCACGCACCACGCGGCCGGGCGAGAACGCACATGAGCGCACCGACGCTGCGCTGGCGGCTGTACGAAGCCGGGCACTGCACCCATCCCGAGCGCGCCACGCGCCGCGGCGCGACGCTGGCGCCGTGCCAGTTCCCGGCGCTGGCGGCGCTGCTGCAGCACCCGGTACACGGCAACCTGCTGTTCGACACCGGCTACTCGCAGCACTTCCTCGATGCCACCGCGCAGTTTCCCGAGCGCCTGTACCGCGTGCTGACGCCGGTGCACCTGGCGCCGGGCCAGTCGTTGCGCGAGCAGTTGGCTCGCGACGGCATCGACGCTGCGGCGATCGGCTGGATCGTGCTGTCGCATTTCCACGGCGACCACGTCGGCGGCGTGGCCGACTTCGCACAGGCGCGCATCGCCTGCGCGCAACAGGCCTGGGACGACCTGCAACGGCGCGGGCGGCTGGCGGCGTTGCGCGAAGGCTTCCTGCCGGCGCTGCTGCACGGCGCGCGCGAACGCATGCAGTGGTTCGAAGCATTGCCGACCTGTCCGGCACCGGCGGCACTGCGCGGCTTCGGCACGCTGCGCGACCTGTTCGGCGACGGCAGCGTGCTGCTGGTGCCACTGCCCGGGCACGCACCCGGCCACTACGGCCTGTGGTTCGAGGATGCGCACGGACCGGTATTCCTGGTCGCCGACGCGGCCTGGTCCAGCGCCGCGATCGCCGACGGCACGCCGCCGCCGGCGCTGGTCACCCGCCTGCTCGGCGAGCACCGCGTCTATCGCGACACGCTGGCGCGGCTGCATGCGCTGCGCCTGGCCGAACCGGCGCTGCGCATGGTGCCTTCGCATTGCCGGCAATGGCGGCCGGCCGCGCGCACAGCGGCCGATGGCTAGCGCGCCGGCGGTGCTGATCACCGGCGCGCGCGCGCCGGTGGCGCTGGACCTGGCGCGGCGCTTCGCCGCGCAGGGCTGGCGCGTGCATCTGGCCGACAGCGTGGCCTGCCGTATTTCCGCCTGGTCGCGCGCGGTGACCGCCAGCCATCGCATCGCCCCCGCACGCGACGCGCCGGCCGCCTATGTCGCCGACCTCAACGCGCTGGTCGCGCGCCAGCGCATCGCGCTGCTGTTGCCGACCTGCGAGGAAGTGTTCTACCTCGCCCGCTACCGTCACGCGCTGCCGGCGCAACTCGACGTGCTGGTGGACGCGTTCGACACGCTGCGCACGCTGCACAGCAAGTGGCAGTTCCTGCAGCTTGCGCGCACGCTCGATGCCGACGTGGACGTGCCGGACAGCATGCGGGTGCGCAGCCTGGCGCAGGCGCGCGACTGGGCCGGCAGCGCGCCGCTGGTGCTGAAGCCGGAATACTCGCGCTTCGGCGTGCACGTGCGGGTGCATCCGCACGGCCTGCCCGCCGTCGCGCCGCCTCTGCCCGACCAGGGCGACTGGGTCGCGCAGCGCTATTGCGAAGGCGAGGAACGCTGTTCGTACGCGGTGGCGCGCGACGGCGTGCTGCTGGCGCATGCGGTGTACCGGCCGCGCTACCGGCTGCAGCGCAGCTCCAGCTACTACTTCGAGGCCGCGCCGTCGCCGCAGATCGAACGCTTCACCGCGCAGCTGGTCGGCAAGCTCGGTTTCAGCGGGCAGCTCTCCTTCGACTGGATCGTCTCGGCGCAGGGCCGCTGCAGCGTGATCGAATGCAATCCGCGCGCGACCAGCGGCCTGCACCTGTTCGCTGCCGCCGACCCACTGGTCGCGGCGCTGGACGGCAGCTGCCGCGATCCGGCGGCGGTGGTACGCCCGGCAGCCACGCGCGCGGCGATGCTCGGCCCGCTGATGCTCGGCGTCGCCCTGCCCGCGGCGCTGCGCCACGGCCAGCTGCGCCGCTGGCGCGACGACTATGCGCGCGCCGACGACGTGCTGGCGCCGCGCGGCGACCGGCGCCCGCTGGCCGGCGCGCTGCGCGACCTGGGCAGCCATGCGCGGCTGGCGCTGGCCCGGCGCTGCACGCTGCGCGAGGCCTCCACCCGCGACATCGAATGGGACGGCGAGGCCCTGCCGCCGCCATGAACGGCAACGCCGAGCCCGGTACCGACTACGCCGTGCAAGCGCAACGCTTCGCCGCGCTGCACGCCGGCCGCGATGCGCAAAGCGTAGGCTCCAATCTGTACGCCCGCATCGAGATGCTGCAGGCCGGCGCGCTGGCGATGCCGGCGACGGTCAGCGAGCAGCGCGCGGGCAACGCCTGGGTGTGTTCGCCGCGCACCACCTATGCCGACTACGCCGCCGAGGAAGCCGCGCGCCTGTTGCCGCCGGCCTTGGCCGCACCGTTGCGCGGGCTGTGCGGCGGCATCGGCGCCTGGCTGGACTGGGCGCGGATCGACCGCGCGGTCACCCTCAACAACTGGCTGCTGTCCACCAACCTGTATCCGCCGCTGCCGCCCGAAGGACTGGGTGGCCTGCTGGACGCCGCGCGCGCACGCTGGCCGGACCATGCGTTGTGGTTCCGCTCGTTGAACCGGGTGGACACGCCGCACTGGCTGGACGCGCTGCAGGCGCAGGGCTTCACCCTGATCGGCAGCCGCCAGGTGTACCTGTACGAGGACTGGCCGGCGCTGCTGCAGCACCGCGACCTGGCCCGCGACCTCAAGCTGACCGCGCGCACCGACCTGCAGCGCTGCGACAACGACGCCATCGGCGAAGCCGACTACCCGCGCATCGCCGCGCTGTACGCGCAGCTGTACCTGGACAAGTATTCGCGCTGCAATCCGGACTACCACCCCGAGTTCCTGCGCGCCTGGCACCGCGCCGGACTGCTGCGCTTCGATGGCTTTCGCGACGCGAGCGGCGAGCTGGTCTGCATCACCGGCCTGTTCGGTATCGGGCGCACGCTGACCGCGCCGATCGTCGGCTACGACCTGCGCCAGCCGCAGCGGCTGGCGCTGTACCGCACGCTCACCGCCTGCGGCTTCGAGCACGCGCTGCGCCACGGCCGCCGGCTCAACCAGAGCGCCGGCGCGGCCAGCTTCAAGCGCCAGCGCGGCGGCACGCCGGTGATCGAGTACAGCGCAGTGGACGCGCGCCACCTGCCGCTGCGCCGGCGCCAACCGATCGCCGCGCTCGGCGCGCTGACCGAACGCATCGGCGTGCCGCTCATGCGCCGCTATCGGCTGTGAACGGCGTGCCCGGGCAAGTGCGGCGGGCGCAGATCGCCGCAGTGCGAGCCGCCTGCGCTGCGTGCATTAGCTCACGCGCAGCGCAGGCCGCGCACGGTCTGCGTGCATCGGCCGCCGCTGCAAGCGCGCGCGGCATACCGATGTCCTGCACGACATGACGATCGCTTGCGGCGAAGCCGAAACGCAGCGCCCGCCGGCGCGCACGCGCTACATCGGGAACGCGCCTCCAGACATCGGCATGCCGCGCATGCGACGCTAGCGGCCATGAACGATTGGCACCCCTCGCTGTACCGACACTGGTTCGCCGTCGCCCGGGCCGACGCGCTGCGCACTCGGCCGCTGGCGGTGACGGTGATGGACCGGCACGTGGCGATCGCGCGCTGCGCCGACGGCAGCCTGCTCGCGCTGGAGGACCGCTGCCCGCACCGGCATGCGCCGCTGTCGGCCGGCTGCGCCACCGGCGACGGCCTGGCCTGCCCGTACCACGGCTGGCGCTTCGGCCGCGACGGCGCGCTGCGCGAGATCCCCGGCATGCCGCCCGGGCAGGCGCCGCCGGCGGTGCGGGTGCGCGCCTTCGCCGCGCGCGAACACGACGGGTTGATCTGGCTGCGCCCGGATCCCGACGGCGACGCGCACCCGGCGCAATTGGTGCAGGCCTTGCAGCCGCCGTCGCGGCGCTTCCTGTGGCGCACGCGTTGGGAGGCGCACGTGGTCGATGCGCTGGAGAACTTCCTCGACCCGCTGCACACCCACCTGCTGCATCCGGGACTGGTGCGCCGCGGCGGCGCGCGCACCGCGATGCGCGCCTGCCTGCAGACCACCGCCGAAGGCTTCCACGTCGACTACGCCGGCGCCGCCGCGCAGAGCGGCTGGCTGTACCGCTTGTTCGAATCGCCGCGCACGCTGGAACGCGCGCACTTCGCCGCACCAGGCACCGCGCAGATCGAATACCGCTACGCGCGCGGCGGCCGCGTGCGGATCAGCCTGCACTTCACCCCGGTCGGCGCGCGCAGCACCGAGGTGTTCGCCAGCCTGCACGTGGACGGGCGCTGGGCGCCGGCATGGGCGGTGCGCTGGCTGGTGTGGCCGCTGCTGCGCAAGGTCGGCGAGCAGGACCGGCGCATGCTCGCGTTGCAAGCGCACAACCTGCAGCGCTTTCCCGGCGCGCGCGGCGCCTCGACCGCGCTGGACCTGGTGCGCGAGCCGCTGCGCCGCTACTGGGACGGCGCGCCGCTGCCGGCACCCGGCGCGCAGCAGTCCGTCGACATCATGCTGTAACCGCGTCGAACGCGCCGAGCGCGTCGATCGCCTGCGCCAACGGCACCGGCCGCCCGATCAGGTAGCCCTGCACGTGGTCGCAGCCGTGCGTTCGCAACCACTGCAGCTGCTCGGCGCTTTCCACTCCCTCGGCCACCACTTCCAGGCCCAGGCTGCGGCCGAGCGTCAGCAGGGCCTCGCAGATCGACGCATTGCGCGCGTCGCGATGCACGTCGGCGACGAAGCTGCGATCGATCTTCAGCGCATCCAGCGGCAGGTCGCGCAGGTAGGCCATGCTGGAAAAGCCGGTGCCGAAATCGTCCAGCGCCACGCACACGCCGAGCGCGCGCAGCTGCCGCAGCACCTCCAGCGCCTGCTGCGGATGCCGCATCAGGCTGCTCTCGGTCAGCTCCAGGTGCAGGCCGTCGGCGGCCAGGCCGGCCTCGGCGCAGGCCTGGGCCAGGTCCGCGACCAGGTCGCCATCGAAGAACTGCAGCGCCGAGACGTTCACCGCCACCGGCAACGCCGGCCAGCCGTGCGCCGCCAGCTGCCGCCTTGCCTGCGCCGCGGCGCGCATCACCCAGCGGCCCAGCGGCAGGATCAGCCCGGTGTCCTCGCACAGCTGGATGAACTGATCCGGGGCGATGTAGCTGCCGTCGGCCTGCGGCCAGCGGATCAGCGCCTCCAGCAGGCGTGGCGCGCCGCTGTCGGCACGCACCACCGGCTGGAAATACAGCTCGAATTCCTGCCGCTCGATCGCCTGGTGGATGCGCCCGGCCAGGCGCAGGCGTTCGCCGATGCGCGCGGACATGCTGCGCTCGAAGCGGGCGACGCTGCGCCCATCGGCCTGCGCCGCGTGCGCCGCCTGCGCGGCGCTGCCGATGATCTCCTCGGCGCCGGCGGCATCGTCCGGACACAGCGCCACGCCGACATGCGCCTGCAGCTGCTGGGCGAAGTCGCCGCCCTGCACCGGCGTGGCGACCGCCTCGAGCAGCGCTTGCAGCGCCTGCGGCAGCTGCTGCGGATCCAGCACCGCCAGCACGAAGTCCTGCGATGGCTGGTACGCGGTCAGGCCGAAGCGCTCGCCGAGCCCGCGCACGCGCGCCGCCACCGCGCAGCGCACCGCGTCGCCGGCGGCGCGGCCCAGGGTGTCGCCGATCAGCGCCAGGCCGCGCAGCTGCACGTAGGCCACCGCGTAGGCGGCGTGCGGCCGTGCGTTCAGCGCCTCGGCCAGCGCGCGCGGATTGAGCAGGCCGGTGGCGACGTCGTGGCTGGCGCGGAACGCGAGTTCGCGCTCGTAGGCCAGGCGCTGGCTGACGTCCTCGGCCAGGATCAGCCGCGCCGGCGCGCCGCCGAACTCCAGGTCGGCGCTGTGGATGCGCACCGACAGCAGGCTGCCGTCCTTGCGCCGGTGGGTCCAGATGCTCGGCTCGTCGAAGCCCTCGCGCGGCTTGCGCACGTCCGCCAGCAGCCGCTCGGCGTCGCTGGCCGGTCGCAGGTCGAGCAGGGTCATCGCCAGGAACTCGTCGCGGCTGTAGCCGTACTGTCGGATCGCGGCCTGATTCACTTCCAGGAAGCGCAGGCTGTCCACCGCGAACAGCCAGAACGGCAGCGGGTTGCGTTCGAACATCAGCCGGAACTGGCGCTCGGCATCGATCAGCCGCGCCGCCACCTCCAGCCGCTCGCTCACGTCCTGCACCGCACCGGTCATGCACATCCCGTCGCGCCCATGCACCAGCGCGCCGCGCGCGGCCAGCCAGCGCAGGCGCCCGTCCGGCATGTGCATGCGGTACACCGCGTTGTACTCGCCAAGCCCTTGCAGCGCGTCCTCATAGCTGCGCGCCACCCGCGCGCGGTCGTCGTCGTGCACCCGGGCCAGGAACGCGTCGACCGTCATGCTCATCCGCGGCAGCCCCAGCATCGCCCCGGTCGGCTCGGACAGCAGCAGCTGGCGCTGGTCGGTGTCGATCTGCCAGGTGCCGATGCCGCCCATCTCGTGCGCCAGGCGCAGGTCCTCGTCGCCGCGGCGCAGCCGTTGCAGCAGGTGCCGCTGGCGGTGCTCGGCGCGGCGCAGGCTGCCGAGCAGGTAGATGAACCCGGCCAGGTACAGCAGGTACACCGCACTCGCGCCGCCGGCGAACCACCACCAGCCGGCCAGCGCCTCGCGCACCGACAGCCCCGCCACCGCCAGCAGCGGATAGTCGCGCCCGCCGCTGATCGCCACCATCCGCGCCTGCTGGCCGAACACCGCTGCGCGCATGCCTAGGGCCAAGCCCTGCGGTTGCGACCGCGCCAGGCCCGGCGGCAGCTGCACGCGGCCGCCGGCGGCCGGACCGCTGGCGGCCAGCAGCAGGCCGTGGGCGTCGATCAGGCCGACCACGCCGTCGTGCCCGGTATCGAAGCCGGCGACGATCTGCTGCAGCGCCGCGACCCGCCAGCGCGCCAGCACCCAGCCGCCTGAGGCCAGCGGCAACGCCAGGCGCACCACCGGCTCGCCGTCGGCGGTGCGCTGCAGCGGCCCGACGGACACGCCCGCGCTGCCGCGCTGCGCCTGCTGCGTCCACTGGCGCACGCTGGGATCGCCCGCGCCGCCAAGCCAGCGCGCACCCTGCGCATCCAGCAGGGCTACGCTGTGCAATTCCGGATGCCGCGCCAGCAACCCCTGTAGCGAGGCCTCGACCAGCGCCGGCGCATGTGCCGGGGTCTCCGCGCGCAGCGCCTGCGCGTTCGCCGCCTCGCCGCGCAGCGCTTGGCCCAGGGTGTCCAGCTTCACCTGCAGCAGGCGGTCGGCGCCGGTCGCCAGCGCCAGGCTCTGCCGCTGCGCGGCCGCCAGCCGGTTGTCGCGGTCCTGCACCAGCACGTAGGCCAGCGCACCGGCCAGCACCACCGCCAGCAGCAGGCCCCACACCAGGATCGCGTGCAGCGGCGCGCGCAACGCCCGCCGCAGGCGGTGCCTGAAGCGCAGGTCGCGCGTCTTGTCGGTGGCGGAGAAACGGTGCGGCATAGGTCGTCTTTAGAGCGGCACGGCGGCCGCGATCTTGACCGGCCAGGAGCCGTGCATCCGGACTGCGCACGCGCATTCCCGTTCATCTTCCGCAACGGCCGGACCGTACCTAGCCGGGCCAGTGCACCAGCTGCTGCGGCGCGATCCCCACCCGCCGGCAGGCGCGTTGCGCGATGCCGTCGCTGAGCGCCACCCGGAACAGCGGCGCCAGCCCTTGCAGCATCCGCGCCGAGGCCGCCGCGTGCAGGCCTTGCAGGCGTCCGCGTCCAAGCATCGCCGTGGCCCACGGCGGCAGCAGCGCCGCGCCTGCGCCCAGGAACAGGTCGCGCGACAGCCCCGCGGCGGGCACCGGCAAGCGCAGCGAGGACAGCACCGCCAGCACCTCGCGCGAGCGCGCGTCCACCCGCAGCTGCGGGCGCACCTGGGCGAAGTACGCCAGCACTTCGCGCTCGGACGAAGGCACCGCCTGCGCGCCCAGGGCCTCGGCCACGCGCCGCACCTCGTCGTAGTAGCGATCGGCGATGGCCGGCGGCACCGCGCGGCAGTAGCGGCGATAGCCCTGCAGGAAACCGTAGGCCTCGGTGACGTGCACCCAGGTAAGCAGCGCCGAATCGTCGGCGGCATAGGCGCGGCCGTCCGGCGTGTGGCCGCGGATCCGCGCGTGGATCGTGCGCACCCGCTGGACCAGGCGTTGCGCCTCGGCCAGCGGCGCATAGCTGGTGGCGGCGACGAACTGGGTGGTGCGGCGCAGGCGCCCGACCAGGTCCTCGCGGAAATTGGAATGGTCGTAGACGCCGGCCAGCGCCAGCGGATGCAGGGTCTGCAGCAACAAGGCGCACAGGCCGCCGGAGAGCATGCCGGGGAACTCGGCATGGATGCGCCAGGTGACGCTGTCCGGGCCGAACAGGCCGGCGTCGCCGTGCGGTTGATCGTAGTCGATGCTGCTATGGCCACGCGGGAACGCGCCCAGCACCCAGCGGCGGATCTGGGCGGAAGCCGGGGCGGTGAGCGTACGCAGCATGGCGGTCATCGGCACATGGTAGCGAGCGGCATGCATGCGCCGCGCAAACCGCACGCCCGCGTTGGCGACGTCGCACGCAATGCAGCGGCCGCCGGGGGCTGCGCGGCGCTGCGACGGCCGCATGTGCGATCGCAGCATGGCAATTGCGGCCACTGTGCTAGAAAGAACCTGCCTCAAGATCGCCAGCGGCATCGTCGTTCGTCACCGTATCTGCAAGGAGCCTGTCATGATCGCTTTGTTCAAGGGGTTGGGGTTGTTGCTGGAGGACAACGCGCTGCACCAGCGCTCGTTCCCCGAACAGGTCGCGCATTGGCAGCACAAGAGCGAAGCGCAGCTGCGCTCGGAAGTGGACGTGCTGGCCAAGGCCAAGCAGCAGTGGCTGGTGGCCTCGATCGTCGGCTGGCAGGCGATCTCGCTGGTGATCCTGGGAGTCATCACCAACCAGTTGTGGCAGCACGACTACCACGTGACCTTCTCGCGCATCGTCATCGTGTTCAGTTCGTGGGTCGCGATCCTGTTCGTGATCTGGTTCATCGCCAACATGTTCGACCGCACCGCCGGCTTCGAGCGCTGGCTCACCGCGTTCAACAGCCGCGAGCCGCTGACCGTCGATGCCGACACGGTGGAGTGTGTGGCCGATGCGCTGAACATGGCGCGCAAGTATCCGGAGATCCTCGAGTACAAGCGCGAAGTGGTCGCCAACCGCGAGTTGCGCCACGAGGACATCCGCATCATGCGCGAGATGGGCCGCATCCGCCTGCACGCCGAACTGGTCGCCGCGCTGATCCAGTTCGAAGGGCTGCCGCCGGGCGGCCAGACCGGCGTGTTCCGCGTCGCCGGCTGAGCCGGCTGCGTCGCGCCGTTACTGCGCGACGCGTCTCAACTAGGCGCATCGCCCTCCGCAACGGAGGGCGGGCGCAATCATCGTAGTGGGCGTATCGGCGCGCCGCGCGCGGCGACAGCGCTACACAGATACCCGTCATCCGCACCCATCCAGGTTCTTGCCGCCGCGGCCGTTGGCGGCCTGCATGCGCACCGGTGGCGCGCGCATCCATGCAAGGCATGCCAACGCACCGCAAGTCGGCCGTGCGCCGCTTCGCCCGTGGCCGCCGCTGCCCGCAGCAGTACTCCTGCGTCTCCCTAATAAAGCGCTCGCGTCGCGACGATGGCGCCCGCCTGCGCGGCGCCTGCACCGGAGGCCGCCCGCCGCGCCGAGCGCCGGCGCTTCGCAAATGCCTCTTCGCGAAATATAATCATTCTCGATTAGCCCTCCCCGCCTCCACCCCACGGTTCCGATGAAACTGCATCCCCTTCCGCTCGCCTGCCTGCTCGGCATGGCGGCTTCCACGGCTGCGCGCGCGGCCGACGCGACCGACGCCGTGCAGGCCACCGCGCTGCCCGCGGTGCAGGTCCGCGCCGAGGTCGACACCGGCTTCCGCAGCACCGCACCGGCGCAGTCCGACAAGTCGGACGCGCCGCTGGCGCAGACCCCGTTCTCGATCACCGTGGTGCCGCGCGCGCTGCTGGACAGCCAGCAGGCGCAGACTCTGGCCGATGCGCTGCACAACGTGTCCGGCGTGGTCGCCAACACCTTCGGCCGTCGCGGCTGGGACGACCTGATCATCCGCGGCCAGACCGCCTCCGACTCGCTGTTCGTCGATGGCCTGCGCACCGCCGCCAACAACCGCGTCGCCGAGCAGCTGTTCGGCATGCAGCAGGTGGAAGTGCTGAAGGGGCCGGCCTCGCTGCTGTACGGCCAGGTGTTGCCCGGCGGGCTGGTCAACCTGGTCAGCAAGCGCCCCGCGCGCACGCCGCTGCGCCGCGCCGAACTGGGCGTCGGCAGCGACGGCCTGCAGCAGGGCAGCTTCGACCTGAACCAGCCGCTGTCGGCCAACGGCAAGGTCGCGCTGCGCCTCAACGGCCTGGCGATGAATGCGGACGACCCCACCGACCACGTGTATTTCCGCAGCCGCTGGATCGCACCGTCGCTGTCGCTGGACCTGGGCGAACGCACCGATTTCGTGCTGCTGACCAGCTACCAGGAACGCGACTACATCCGCCAGCAGGGCCTGCCCTGGGAAGGCAGCGCCGACGCCAATCCGAACGGCAGGATCGACCGTTCGCTGTTCACCGGCGAGCCGACGCAACCGCCGTACCACAGCCACCAGAGCCGCGTCGGCTACGTGCTGGACCACCGCTTCGACAACGGTTGGACCCTGCACCACGCGGCGCGCTGGCAGGCATTCGGGCTGGACGGTTTCTTCATCGCCAACAACGGCCTGGCCGCCGACCTGCGCACGCTGCGCCGCACCGCCACCGACCAGCACTACGACGGCCGCACCTGGGTGCAGGACACCTACCTGCAGCGCGGCGTCGCCACCGGCGCCTGGCAGCACACGCTGACCGTCGGCGTGGACGCGTTCAAGACCTGGGAATGGAACGTGCAATCCACCTGCCGGGTCGGCACGCTGAACGTGTACGCGCCGGTCTACGGCGGCGCCATCGCCTGCCCGGCCACGCCCAGCCGCGACAATCTCAGCGTGGTCGCTTCCGGCGGCCTCTACCTGCGCGACCGCATCCAGTTCGCGCGCGACTGGCAGCTGCTGCTGGGCCTGCGTCACGACCGCAGCCGCAACCGCAGCGAGGACCATCTCACCGGCGTGGACGCGCGCAACGACGCCAGCGCCACCACCGGTTCGGCCGCATTGATGTTCGATGCCGGCGGCGGACTGC
Organism: Xanthomonas sp. CFBP 8443; assembly: GCF_025666195.1. Taxonomy (NCBI): domain Bacteria; kingdom Pseudomonadati; phylum Pseudomonadota; class Gammaproteobacteria; order Lysobacterales; family Lysobacteraceae; genus Xanthomonas; species Xanthomonas sp. CFBP 8443. Next base: position 797,433 of record NZ_CP102592.1, on the reverse strand, counting down.
ATCCCTACGCCAGCGTCGCCACCTCGTTCTTTCCCAACGTCGGCACCGACGCGCAGGGCGCGCAGTTCGACCCCGAGCGCGGCCGCCAGGTGGAGCTTGGAGTGAAGATGGAACTGGACGCTGGCACCAGCCTGAGCATGGCGCTGTACGACCTGCGCCGGCGCAACGTGCTGCAGGCCGACCCGCTCAACGACGGCTACAGCATCGCGGTCGGCGAGCAGCACAGCCGCGGCGTGGAGCTCAACGCCGCCGCCGACCTGGGCAGCGGGGTCAGCCTGTTCGCCGGCTATGCCTACACCGACGCGGTGGTGACCGACGACGGCGCGCAACGCGTCACCACCGTCGGCGACCGCCTGTACAACGTGCCCAGGCACAGCGGCTCGCTGTGGCTGCAGTACGCGCCGCACGGCGTGGACGACGGCTGGACCTTCAGCGGCGGCGGCCGCGCCGAAGGCGAGAAGACCGCCTACGGCCACCGTATCCCCGGCTACGTGGTGTTCGACGCCGGCCTGGCTTACCGCCAGGGCCACTGGCGCTACGCGCTGAACCTGAAGAACGCATTCGACCACGACTACTACAGCGGCGGCCTGCAGCGCGCGGTGGCGCTGGGCGACCCGCGCACGCTGCTGTTCTCGGTGGGCGTGGATTACTAGCGCCCCGTTTGCTTTGCAGGCAACTCAGCGGCCCCGGCGACATGTCGGAGCTGAAGCCCCTCCTACAGTGCACCCAGCTCGTCGTCGCGAGCTCCTGCATAGCCCGCGAGCTTCTGTAGGAGCGGCTTCAGCCGCGACGAACGAAGCCATCCAGCTATCCGACCTCGAAAGCAGTCGGGACTGAAGTCCCTCCCACAGTGCACCAACAGGCTCGCCGCAATTCCTTGTGGGAGCGACTTCAGTCGCGACGAGCGGAGCCGTCCGATTGCCAGGCCTCATGAAGCGATCGCGACAGATGGGCCCAAAAAGATCGATATCGCAGCGGCTTCGGCAACCTGTCGCGGCTGAAGCCGCTCCTTGTATCTGGACATGGCGCCCCTGAAGGCGTTATGTCTTCCGACTGATCATCGGGGGAGGTGCGGGAAGTCCAGTCGCTCCTGAAGCTTCGAGCTTGTGCTGTAGATCGGCTCCCGCCCTCCATCTGCTGGCCCTGTGGTGTCCGCACGGTATCCAGAGTCCGCCGCTGGCGTGAACTCGCATCCACAAGGCAGGACCGGGCGCAGCGATGATCGTGATCACCCATCCGATGGAGGAGTCCTTATGTCCCCAGTCGTCGGCATTGACGTCGCCAAGCGCAGTTTCGATCTGGCCATCGACCTGGCCAACGGCAAGTACCGCACCAAGGCCAAGCTTCCCAACGATCCGAAGGGCTTCCAGGCCCTGCACGCGTGGCTGCAGACGCACGCGCAGGCGGACAGCTGGATCGTGATGGAAGCCACCGGCACCTACCACGAGGCGCTAGCCGAGTTCGTGCATGGGTTGGGCTACCGCGTGTGCGTACTCAACCCAGCGCAGATGGCGCTGTATGCACGCAGCCAGCTGACCCGGGTCAAGACCGACCGCAGCGATGCCAAGCTGATCGCCAGCTACGGCCAGCGCCATGCGGCGCAGCTGCGGCCCTGGCAGCCCGACCCGCCGGCGCTCAAGCAGCTCAAGGCGCTGGTGCGGCGCCGGGACGACCTGCTGCAAATGCTGCAGATGGAGCGCAACCGCCTGGACGTGGCCGCGCCGGTGGTGCGCGACTCGCTCCTGGAGAACATCGGCCAGTTGCAGGCGCGCATCGCGCAGATTGAACGGGCCATCGACGACCAGATCGACCAGGACCCGACCTTGCGCGGGCAGCGCGACCTGCTGGTGAGCATCGATGGGATCGCCGACACCAGCGCGGCGTTGATGCTGGCCGAACTTGGCAATGTGGAGCGCTTCGCCCACGCCTCGGCGGTGACCGCCTTTGCCGGGCTCAACCCCCGGCTGCAGGAGTCCGGCAAGCGCCAGGGCCAGGTCTGCATCTCCCGCACCGGCTCCCCGCGGCTGCGCGCGGGCCTGTACATGCCGGCCCTGGTCGCCATGACCCACAATCCGGTCGTCCGTGCGCTGAAGCAGCGCCTGCGCGAACGCGGCAAAGCCGGCAAGCAAATCGTCTGCGCCGCCATGCGCAAGTTGCTGCATCTTGCCTACGGCGTCCTCAAATCAAACACGCCCTTCGATCCTCAAAAGGCCATTGCCTGTTAGACGGGAAGACGGTATCTACAGTGCACCTGGCGAGTCGGCCGTTTGCTCCCTGTAGGAGCGGCTTCAGCCGCGACGAACGAAGCCGCCCAGCTATCCGACTTCGGAAGCAGTCGGGACTGAAGTCCCTCCCACAGTGCACCCAGCAAGCTTGGTGCAAGTCCTTGTGGGAGCAACTTCAGTCGCGACGAGCGGAGCGTCCGATTGCCGGGCTTCATGGAGCGATCGTGACGGATGGACCCAAAAAGAGGCATCGCAGCGACTTCGGCGACCTGTCGCGGCTGAAGCCGCTCCTACAGTGCGCCTGGCGAGTCGGCCGTTTGCTTCCTGTAGGAGCGGCTTCAGCCGCGACGACGAAGCATCCAGCTATCCGGCTTTGGAAACAGTCGGGACTGATGAGCGGACTCTGACCCGCGACGGTATCGGCAACTGCCCCCTCGACGCCGGTCGCCACTCAGCCCTGCGCGCACGGCTGCGCCGCCGCCGGGGTCTCGGGCGCGACGCACTGGCCGAAGTCGCGCGGCAGGCCGGGGATTTCTCGGCGCTGGCCGACCTGCAGGTCGAACTCCTGCAGCACGCGCGGCGCGCACGACGCCATTGCCGTGCCGCTGCCGGCAGCCGCGTCCGGCGCCGCGCAGGCGGCATAGACCTGGTAGTGGCAGTGCCCGCTGCGGCTGTCGACGCAGCGGAACGTGGCCAGCCCGCCGCGGTAGGTGGTGCGGCTGAAGATCACCGCCACGCCGCGCTCGCTGGTATGCACCACGGTCTCGCGGTGGGCGTCGGTGGACAGGTCGAGGTTGGCGTGGCCCTGGCAGCCGGCGAGGCTGAGCAGGCACGACCACAGCGCGGAGAGCAGACGCATGGCGGATTCCTTGTTCCAGTGCGAAAAAAGCGAAGGCGGCGCTTACATGCCGCGGAACAGACTCATGTACGGCTGGCTGACGGTCAGCACTTCGTCGCGGTGGCGCAGCTTCATCCGGCCCTTGCCGGTGTCGTCGCGGACCACCGAGGCCACCGCCTTCAGGTTGACGATGGTGGAGCGGTGGATCTGCCGGAACGCGGCCGGGTCCAGCACGTCCAGCAGTTCGCGCAGCGGCGTGCGCAACAACGCCTCGCCGTCGCGGGTCAGCACCGTGGTGTACTTGTTGTCGGCCTGGAAGTAGACCACGTCGTCGAGCAGGATCAGCCGCGTCTCGCGACCGCTGTTGGCGGTGATCCAGGCCAGCGGCGGCGGCGCCGAAGGCGACGGCGGGCGCTGCCCAAGACGCTGCAGCAACGCATCCAGCACTGCCACGTCCGGCCCCTGCGCGGCTCGCGCCTGCAGCCGCTGCACGGTCGCCAGCAGGCGTTCGCGCGCGATCGGCTTGAGCAGGTAGTCCACCGCGCCCTGTTCGAACGCGTCGATCGCGTACTGGTCGTAGGCGGTGACGAACACCACCTGGGTGCGCGGGCTCAGCTCGCCCAGCGCGCGCGCCACCTCGATGCCGCTCAGGCCAGGCATGCGGATGTCCAGGAAGGCCACATCCGGCTGGTGCTCGGCCAGGCGCTCCAGCGCGCTGGCGCCGTCCTCGCATTCGGCGACGATGCGCAGCTGCGGCCAGACCTCGCCGAGCAGCGCGACCAGCGCGGTGCGCAGCAGTTCCTCGTCTTCGGCGACGATCGCGTCAACCATGTCGCGCTCCTGCCGGCAGCGGCGGCGGGACCGGCGACGGCGCTTGCCATTGCGGCGGACACGGCAAGGTGATCGTCGCGGCCACGCCGCTGGGGAAGTTGGACACGATCGCGAACGTGGCCGCGCCGGCGTAGGTCAGGCGCAGGCGCTCGCGCAGGTTCTTCAGGCCGATGCCGGTACCGCTGGACTGGCTGTTGAAGCCCAGGCCGTCGTCGGCGACGGTGATGGTGACATGGTCGTCGAAGGCGCGCGCCAGGATCCAGACCGTGCCGCCGCCGGGCTTGGGTTCCAGGCCGTGCTTGATCGCGTTCTCCACCAGCGTCTGCAGCATCATCGACGGCAGCGCCAGGGTCTTCATCGCCTCCGGCACCTGCACTTCCAGCTGCAGCCGCGCGCCCATGCGGATCTTGAGGATCTCCAAGTAGGCCTGGGTGCGTTCGAGTTCCTCGCCGAGCGAACTCAGCGCGTCTTCGGCGCTGGGCAGCGAGCGGCGCAGGTACTGGATCAGATAGCCGAGCATCAGGTCGGCGCGCGGCGGATCGGTGCGCGCCAGCACCTGCGCGCTGGCCAGCGTGTTGTACAGGAAGTGCGGTTCGACCTGCGCGTGCAGCAGATTGAGCCGCGCCACGGTCAGTTCCTGCGCGGTGGCCGCCTGCGCGGCGGCGGCCTGTTCGTCGCGGCGCAGCTCGGCGACGCGGCGCGCCACCGCGCGGCTCAGCGCCTCGGCGTTCTCGTAGTTGCTGCCCTCGTCGACCGCGAACAGGTCGATCCAGGCGCTGGCGTCCGGTTCCAGCAACAGGATCAGGCTGCTGCTGCCGGCGCCGGGGGTCAGCGTCGCCAGCACCTGGTTGCGCTTGACCGCAAAGCGCGCGGCCAGGTTCCAGCGCGACGGCTTGCGGCCGTTGTACGGATCGATGCGGCGCACCTTCGCGCGCACCTGCAGGCTGTCGGCGGCGCTCTCGATCTCTTCCACCCGCGGCAGTTCGCGCACCGCCGCATCGACCAGCGCGAACGCCTCGCGGGTGTCCAGTGGGATCTCGATCTGGCGCCGCTGGCGGCTGGACAGGCTGGCGGTGTCCAGGCGCCCGGCGATCAACCAGACCCGGCGCAGGTGGGTGATGCCGGCGACCAGCGCCGACAGCATCAGCAGCATCGCCAGCAGGCCGAAGAACCAGCCGGGCCGGTCTTCCATGCCGTAGAACACGCCGCTCCAGACGAAGCCGGCGACGATCACGGCGGCCGCCCAGGCGCACAGCAGGCGGACGATCAGGGACACGCTGGAAAACATGGCGGCGGGGATCGGTGACATGCGGCGAGCATAGCCGCGGCGGCGCGGGCCGCCAGTCCCCTTGCGACGAAACCGCGCCGACGCGGACGAGGCAGCGGATCGGCGGAGCGAAACATGGCGCTGGCGAGGCTTCGGGGGCGTCCCGCGACCGCAGCGCACGACGGGACCGAGCCGTGCTGCACAGCGACCGCCTGCCCTGTCGCTGTGGCTGCGCCCAGCGAAGGCCTGCGCCAGCGCCAGCGCAGGCGCAGGCGCAGGACGCATACCGCAAGCAAGCGGTGTTGGCGACGCGAGCGCACGCGCTCGCTTAAACTTCGCCGTCACGATCAGGAGCCCGGCATGCACCGACGACACTTTCTGCGCAGCGGCGCACTGGCCGCCGCCACGCTCGGCGCCGGGCCCTTGTTCGCACGTACGCAGCGCGACGCCGCGCTGCCGCGACCAGCGCCGACCCTGCCGGTCCTGCCGGCGGCGCCCGCTCCCGCCGCGTTCGCGCCGTCGTCGCCATTGGCGCCGATCCGCGCCAGCGCCGACCGCATCGTCGCGCTGCACGCGTGCACGCGGCCGTTCCGCGCGCAGGGGCCGCGCATCGAGGCCGAGCGCATCGGCCGCAAGACCGTGATCCACAACTACGGCCACGGCGGCAGCGGCTGGTCGCTGTCGTGGGGCTCGGCGGCGATCGCCACGCAGCTGGCGCGCGCCACCGGCCAGCCCGAGCTGGCGGTGATCGGCTGCGGCGCGATCGGCCTGACCACCGCGCTGGTCGCGCAGCGTGCCGGGCTGCGCGTGCGCATCTATGCAAAGGAGCGGCCGCCGGAAGTGCGCTCCTCCTTCGCCACCGGGGTGTGGTCGCCAGATTCGCGGGTGTGCACCAGCGCCTACGCCACGCCCGAGTTCGGGCGGCGCTGGGAACAGATGGCACGCACTTCGTTCGGCATGTACCAGAACCTGCTCGGCCTGCCCGGCGACCCGATCGAGTGGCGCGACGGCTACGTGCTGTCGGACGTGCCGTTCGACCAGCCCAGCGGCCATGGCGGCAACGGCGAACCCGACTATCCAGCGCTCGAGGCGCAGTACCTGGCCGACCTGGGCCCGCGCTCGCAACCGCTGGCGGCGAACCAGCATCCGTTCCCGGTGGCGCACGTGCGCCGTTACACGCAGTTGGTGTTCAACATCAGCGCCTATGCGCGGCTGCTGATGGACGACTTCCTCGCCGCCGGCGGCGAGATCCAGACGCGCGAATTCGAAAGCCCGCGCCAGTTCGCCGAGCTGCGCGAGAAGACCCTGGTCAACGCCACCGGCTACGGCGCGCGCGCCCTGCTCGGCGACGACAGCCTGGTGCCGGTGCGCGGGCAGACCGCGCGACTGGTGCCGCAGTCGGACGTGACGTACGGGCTGGTCTATCGCGGCCACAACCTCAACGTGGTGCCGCGCCGCGACGGGATCCTGGTGCAGGCGCAGGCCGACGGCGACTTCGGCAATGCCGACGCTACTCCGGACCGTGCCGCGTCGGAGGCGGCGGTGGCGCGACTGGCCGCCCTGTTCGCGTAAGCCACGCCTCATCGCGTCACTTCGCCAACCTCATCGTGGCGACCGCGGCCCCAGTGCGCCGAGGCTCCAATGCATCGGTGGACGGACATACCGCCTGCGCCGCGCCCAGCGTACCGCCTCGCTTGCCACGCCGTGGCGGCCGCGCTTCGCTCACCGAAGCCCACAGCGCGTGCTCCGCACGCGCGGCACCTGCGCTTCACCGTGGCTAGCACACGGACGCCGTGGCGCGCCTTGTCCGCGACTGGCCAGCATGCGCGGTGCGCGCTACAGCCGGCTGACGCTGCGGATGCGGATGTCGTCGCTGTCCACGCCGTGCCGCTGCGCGGCCTGCGCGCGCAACCGTTGCAGCAGCCGTGCCGGATCCAGCGGCTCGCCGTCCTCCCAGCTGTGCGCCAGCGTGCCCCAGGCGATGCGCTGGCCGTAGCTGTAGGCGTCGTAGTCGGCCAGGTAGTGCCGCGCAGGCTCAGGTGCCGACGTGCACATCGCCTTCGTAGCCGTTGCAGCCCAGGTGTTCCAGCGCGATCGACAAGGCCAGCGCGTAGCTCTGCGCGCAGTAGCCGCCGACCTGTCCCACGCGCTGCCGCGAGACCACGCACAGGCAGGGTTCGCGCTGGTCGCAGGCATCGTCGTGCACTTCCACGTACGGCCGGCCGAGTTGCGCGACCGCGGCGGCGGTGGCGGCGCTGTCCGAGCACGCGCCCGGATCCAGCAGCAGCATCTCCACCCGCGCCGCATCGGCCTGGGCCAGCGCCTGCAGCAGTTCGGCCTCGCTGGCGCAGCCGCGCACCGCCAGGGTCTTGCCGGCACGCCCGGCATGCGCGAGCAATTGCCGCAGCACCGGCGGCGCGATGCGCGCCGGGCGGCCGCGATGGCCGGCCACGCAGTCCGGGCCGCGCAACAACAGGATCGACATGGCGGCGCCCTCAGTTGGCCAGCGCGGCGCGCGCGCCAAGCCGGCGCGCGGCCACGCCCAGCGCGATCGCGTAGCTGTCGGCGAGCGCGCCGTTGGCGATCACCGTCAGCAGCGGCGCGTGGCGCGGATGCAGCAGCGGCTCCAGCGCCTGCGCGCTGGCGTCGTGCATCTCGATGTACGGATGGCCGAGCGCATCGAGCGCCTCGCGCAGATGCGCGCCGTGTTCGGCCAGGTCCGCGGCCGGCAACTCGCCGGAATCCAGCAGCACCAGCTCGGTCTCGTCGTGCGCGCCCTGCCGCAGCCGCGCCACGATCTGCGCCGCATCGGCGCAGGCCACCGGCACTACATGCGCACCGGACGCGCCAGCCAGGCGCCGCGCAACGGCAATGGCCGGCGCATCACGGTGCGGGCCCTGGATCAGCAGAATCGACATGGAAGACATCCAACGGAAAGGACGTTGCAGACTCTAGGCGCGTGCCGCGTAAGCGCGCCATTGCGGCATGGCGTTGCGGCGTAAAGCTTGCGTAAGAAGTGCCGGGACTCGGGACTCGGGACTCGGGACTCGGAAAAGCGTAATGCCGCGAATCGGGGCTTTACCGACTTCCGTTCTTCGAGTCCCGAGTCCCGAGTCCCGAGTCCCGCGCCGTGCGACAGCCGGCCGCATCTGCGATCATCCGCGGTTTCCCGCAGCAAGCGCCGCCTGGAACATCTCATGACCCAACCCGCCCTGCGCCGCGATGTCGGCCCATTCGCCCTGATGCTGACCGGCCTGGGTTCGATCATCGGCTCCGGCTGGCTGTTCGGCGCCTGGCGCGCCGCTGGGCTGGCAGGCCCCGGCGCGGTCTGGGCCTGGCTGCTGGGCGCGGCGATCGTCACCACCATCGCGCTGGCCTATGCCGAACTGGGCGCGATGTTCCCCGAGTCCGGCGGCATGGTCCGCTACAGCCACTATTCGCACGGCTCGCTGGTCGGTTTCATCGCCGGCTGGGCCAACTGGATCGCGATCGTGTCGGTGATCCCGGTGGAAGCTGAGGCCTCGGTGCAGTACATGGCCTCGTGGCCGTGGCAGTGGGCGCAGGACCTGTACATGCAGCAGCCCGGCGGCGCCGGCGAATTGTCGGTGCCCGGCCTGTACATCGCCGCGGCGCTGGTGCTGGTGTATTTCCTGCTGAACTTCTGGAGCGTGAAGCTGTTCGCGCGCTCCAACAGCCTGATCACCGTGTTCAAGCTGGTGGTGCCGGCGCTGACCGGCATCGCGCTGATCGCCAGCGGTTTCCACCGCGAGAACTTCAGCGTCGGCCTGCACGGCGGCGCACATGTGATCGATTTCGCCGCGGTGCTGACCGCGGTGGCCACCGCCGGCATCGTGTTCAGCTTCAACGGCTTCCAGAGCCCGGTGAACCTGGCCGGCGAAGCGCGCAATCCGGGGCGCAGCATCCCGTTCGCGGTGCTGGGGTCGATCGCGCTGGCGACGGTGATCTACCTGATCCTGCAGGTGGCCTATATCGGTGCGGTGCCGCCGGAGCTGTTGGCCAAGGCCGGCTGGCACGGCATCGATTTCCGCTCGCCGTTCGCGCAGCTGGCGATCATCGTCAACCTGCACTGGCTGGCGATGCTGCTGTACGTGGATGCCTTCGTCAGCCCCAGCGGCACCGGCATCACCTACACCGCGACCACCGCGCGGATGATCTACGGCATGGAGCGCAACGGCACGCTGCCGGCGGTGCTGGGCAAGCTGCATCCGCACTGGGGCGTGCCGCGCCCGGCGATGTTCTTCAACCTGGCGGTGTCCTACCTGTTCCTGTTCTTCTTCCGCGGCTGGGGCACGCTGGCGGCGGTGATCTCGGTGGCCACGATCATCTCCTACCTCACCGGCCCGATCAGCGCGATGGCGCTGCGCCGCCACGCGCCGGAGATGCACCGTCCGCTACGCATCTTCGGCCTGCCGGTGCTGGCCGCCACCGCCTTCGTGCTGGCCACCGAACTGCTGTACTGGGCGCGCTGGCCGCTGACCGGCGAGATCATCGTGCTGATGCTGGTGGCGCTGCCGGTGTACGCCTACTACCAGCACCGCCAGGGCTGGAAGGATTTCGGCAAGCACCTGCGCGGCGCCAGCTGGCTGATCGCCTACCTGCCGACCATCGCGCTGCTGTCGTGGGCCGGCAGCACCACCTTCGGCGGGCATGGCTACCTGTCCTACGGACCGGATCTGGCCGTCGTCGCGGTGGTCGCGCTGGGCTTCTATTTCTGGGGCGTGCGCGCCGGCTGGCGCACCCCGTCGCTGCAGCAGGCCAGCGACGGCTGAGGCCGGCGTCGGCGCGGGTCAGCGCAGCGCCTGCAGCAGGCGCGAGACTAACGTGGCGCCAACGAATCCCGGCAGGCTGCACAGCAACGCCATGCTGAAGGTCTCGATGGCATCGCGCTGCATGTCCAACACCGCGAACGCGATGCCGAGGCAGAGCAGGGACGACAGGAACCCCACCAGGCCGATCCGCGCATGCGCGCGCCAGCCGCGCAACCGTGGCCAGTACCACGCGGCGGTCGCGCCGGTCAGCAAGGCCGGCAACGCACCGAACAGGTAGGACACCAGCGCGATCGCCAATGCGACCAGCAGCGCATTGCCGGGCGGCAGGCTGCTCCCCGCCGATCCGATCAGCAGCAACGGCGCCGCCACCAGGAACGTGCCCAGCGGCGGTCCGGCGATCAGGAACGCCAGCACCACGCCGGTGCGCACCAGGCCCGGATGCAATGGATCGATGGCATCGGGGGTGGCGGTGGCATCGGCCCGATCGTCGCCTTGCGGCACGCCGGTGGCGGGCGCATGCGCCGGTGCCGTGGGCGCGGCAGAGACGGTATCGGTATCGGGTGGATCGTCGGTCGTCATGGATCAGTGCCGTTACGGTGTGGTTGGCGCGTCGTTGCGATGGCGCCCGCTCTGCGGCGACTGCGACATCTGGGAAATACCGATCGCCATCGGCAGGCTGCGCAGCGGCAGGAGACGGTCGCGGCGCCACGTCCAGCAACGCGCACGCGATACCGGGTGGACACGGACCGCAGCAGTACGGCTATGCCGATTCGGGCGCACGCGCGCGTGTCCCGCCACGCAGCGCCTGCAGCAAGCGTGAGATCAGCGTGGCGCCAACGAACCCCGCCAGCGCGCACAAGGCCAACGCGATGGCGACCTCGTTGATGGGCGGCAGCGGGCGGCGCAGCAGGACGATCGCCGCGCCGACGCAGATCGCCGACAGCAGCGCGGCGGCCAGGCCCAGGCGCAGATGCGCGCGCCAGCCGCGCAGGCGTGGCCAGCAACGTGCCGCCAACAGGCCGGTCAGCAGCGCCGGCAACGCGCCGAACGCATAGGAAAACAGCGCCATCATCAGGGCCAGCAACAGCGTGCTGACGGAGGGGCCTTGCCCCGACCACACCATGGCCACCGGAAAGCCGACCACGACCGTGCCCAGCGGCGGGCCGGCGATCAGGAACGCCAGCACCACGCCGGTGTGGACCAGCCAGCGCGGCAATGGAGCGGCGCCTTCGCCTGGCGCAGGCCGGGCGAGGCGCCGCCGAGCTCCGGCCGGGACCGCCCGCGGATCGGCCGCAGGGTCCGGTCCCTCGGCCGTCACCGCGCCGCGGGGCCGGCTTGCCGCTGCGTCGCGCTGGCGTCGCGGGTGGCGCGGAACTCCGAATCGCTGCTCCAGTTCGGCCATTGCGACGAATTGGCCAGCTCCGCGCCCAGCGTGTACAGCACCTGCAGGTCGCGCGCGGCGCCGGCGAAGGTCCAGCTCGGCAGCCATTCGTCGCCGGGCTGGTGGTAGCGCTTGGCGGTGTAGTCGTCGGAGGCCGCCTTGCCGGCCTTGATCCCGCCGTCCACCCAGTCCTGCCCGGCGGCGAACGACAGCGCCGGCACACCGCGCTTGGCGAAGGAGAAGTGGTCGGAGCGGAAGAAGTAGCCGGCTTCCGGCTTCGGGTCCGGCGTGTAGCGCAGGTCCCAGCGCTTGGCGACCGTCTTCAGGTCCTCGAGCAGATCCAGCTTGGCGCTGCCGTAGATGCCGAAATCGCGCGACGGGCCGAACGGGCTCATGCCGTCCATGTTGATCACCGCCACCGTGCGCGCCAGCGGATACAGCGGCTTGGACGCGTAGTACTCCGAGCCGAGCAGGCCCTTCTCCTCGGCGGTGACCGCCAGGAACACCACCGAGCGCTGCGGCGCCGGCTGTTTCGCGAACACCCGGCCCAGTTCCAGCAATGCGGCGGTGCCGCTGGCGTTGTCCAGCGCGCCGTTGAAGATGCCATCGCCGTTGGCGTCGGCCGTGCCCACGCCGATGTGGTCCCAGTGCGCGGTGTAGATCACGCTGTCGTCCGGGTGCGTGCTGCCGGGCAGCCGCGCGACCACGTTGTGCGAGGTGATGACCTCCGACTTCACCGCGTAGTTTGCGTGCAACCGCTCACCCTTCAGTTCCACCGGCTTGAAGTCGCGCGATTGCGCCTGCTTCTTCAGCGCATCGAAATCCAGCCCGGCGCGCTTGAACAGGTCCGCCGCGACGTCGCGCTGGATCCAGCCTTCGAGCGCGGGGTGCGCGGACTTGGGATCGTCGCGGACCACGTCGAACATGCTGTTGGTGTTGGAACTGGCCACTGTGGCCCAGCCGTAGGAGGCCGGCGCGGTCTCGTGCACGATCAGCACGCCGGCCGCGCCCTGCCGCGCGCCTTCCTCGTACTTGTAGGTCCAGCGGCCGTAGTAGGTCATGCCCTTGCCGTCGAAGGCGCCCTTGCCGGTCTCGAAATCCGGGTCGTTGATCAGCACCACCGCGATCTTGCCCTTCAGGTCCACGCCCTTGAAGTCGTCCCAGCCGCGCTCCGGCGCCTTGACCCCGTAGCCGACGAAGACCAGCGGCGCGCCGTCGATGGCGACCTGGCTGCTGCCGTCGAGCGCGGCACGCACGGCGATCTGCTGGCCCTGGGTCAGTGCCTGGCGCTGGCCGCCGGCTTCGACCGCCACCTGCGGAGTGCCGACGATGTCGGCGCGGCGCAGCGGCACCGCCTGCGTCCACAGGCGCTTGCCGTCGCGCAGGTCGCCGCCCGGCTGCAGGCCGGCGGCCTGGAACTGCGCGCTCAGGTAGGCCACGGTCTTGTCCTCGCCCGGCGTGGCCGGCGCGCGGCCTTCGTAGGCGTCGGACGCCAGCGTCTTGACGTCGGCGGAAATGCGCTGCGTATCGAAGTTCGGCGCGGACGGCGGCGCCGCCATCAGCGCGCCTGAAATCGCCAGCGCCAGCATGCCCAGGATCGGTCGCTTCACTCTTGCCCCTTGGTTGGTGTGCGCGTCCGAGTGTAGCGACGGATGCCGCGGCCGGCACGCCGCATGCGCACGCAGCGGCGGCGCCTTGGGCGGCGCACACGCCGCGCTGCCCGGAATGGGAGCGGCCTCTGTGCAGACAGACGGTGCGCGGCCTGCGTGCCGCGCACCGTCTGCGGTGTGGCCGCCTCGTCGCCCGCTGCACGGCGGCCCCGCAACCGGCGGCGTCCAGCGGCGCTGCCGTGTTCCGATGCGGTCCGCTTCGGCCGGCGCCGTGCACGCCCGGCCAAGATGCCGTGCCATCAGTCACGTTTCGAGCCCGTCACGCGCCCACTATGCTGGACCATTCTCCTTGTCAGGCCAGGCCCATGCTCCGACCCTTGTCGCTGTTGATCTCCAGCATCCTCACCCTCGGCGCGGGCGCCGCGATCGCGCCGGCCAGTGCCGCGCCGCCGGCGCTGGCCGCCAAGGCCACCGTGCCGGAGATCGGCTACACCCGCTTCACCCTGCCCAACGGGCTGACCGTGGTGGTGCACGAGGACCACAAGGCGCCGGTGGTGGCGGTGAGCATCTGGTACCACATCGGCTCCGGCGACGAGCCGGCCGGCAAGACCGGCTTCGCCCACCTGTTCGAGCACCTGATGTTCTCCGGCTCGGAGAACCACAAGGGCACCTATTTCCAGCCGTTCGAGAAGGTCGGCGCCACCGACATGAACGGCACCACCTGGTTCGATCGCACCAACTACTTCGAGACCGTGCCGACCACCGCGCTGGACATGGCGCTGTGGATGGAATCGGATCGCATGGGCCACCTGCTCGGCGCGATCGGGCAGAAGGAACTGGATACCCAGCGCGGCGTGGTGCAGAACGAGAAGCGCCAGGGCGAGAACCGTCCGTACGGGCGCGTGGACGAGAACATCCTGGCCAACATCTTCCCGGCCAACCATCCGTACCAGCACGACACCATCGGCTCGATGGCCGACCTCGATGCGGCCTCGCTGGACGACGTCAAGCAGTGGTTCCACGACAACTACGGCGCCGCCAACACCACCCTGGTGCTGGCCGGCGACATCACCGTGGCCCAGGCCAAGGCCAAGGCCGCGCAGTACTTCGGCGACATCCCCGCCGGCAAGCCGGTGCCGCGCCAGCAGCCATGGATCACCCCGCTGGCCAAGCAGACTCGTGGCGTGCAGCACGACCAGGTCGCGCAGCCGCGCATCTACCGCACCTGGGTGGCGCCGCAGCTGGGCACCGACGACGCGGTGCAGCTGGACCTGGCCACCACCGTGCTCGGCGGCGGCAAGACCAGCCGCCTGTACCAGCGCCTGGTGTACCGCGACAACCTGGTGGACGACATCTCGGCCAGCATCCAGCCGTTCGCGCTGGCCAGCCAGCTGCAGATCAGCGCCGACGTGAAGGACGGCGTGGACCCGGCCAAGGTCGAGGCCGCCATCGCCGACGAACTGAAGAAATTCCTCAGCGAAGGCCCGAGCGCCGACGAACTGCAGCGCGCGCAGGTCAACTACCGCGCCGGCTTCGTGCGCGGCCTGGAGAAGGTCGGCGGCTTCACCGGCAAGGCCGCGATCCTGGCCGAGGGTCAGGTCTATCGCAACGATCCGGGCGCCTACAAGCACGACCTGCAGCGCGCCCAGGCCGCCACCGCGGCCAGCGTGCGCAAGGCCGCCGACACCTGGTTCGGCAAGGGCGACTACCTGCTGACCGTGCTGCCTGCGGCCGAGGGCTTCGACCCGGTGGCCGAGGACAAGGCGCTCAAGCCGCTGCCCGTGGCCGACGGCAAGCCCGCGCCCAAGCTGCCGGCCAAGGCCAGCTACAGCGTCGGCAAGAACCAGGTCGACCGTGCCGCCGGCATCCCGGAAACCACCCAGTTCCCGAGCCTGAGCTTCCCGCAGCTGCAGCGCGGCAAGCTCAAGAACGGCATCGAGGTGGTGCTAGCCGAGCGCCACACCATTCCGGTGACGCAGGTCGAACTGCTGTTCGACGCCGGCTACGCCGTCGACCAGGGCGGCAAGCTCGGCACCGCCAACTTCACCGCGGCGCTGATGAACGAAAGCACCCGCAGCTTGGACTCGGTGGAAGTGGCGCAGCGCCGCCAGCGCCTGGGCGCGATCACCAGCGTGGCGTGCGAGCTGGACAGCTGCGCCGCCTCGCTCGACGCGCTCAACGACCAGCTCGCGCCGTCGCTGGCGTTGTTCGCCGACATCGTGCGCAACCCGGCGTTCAAGGCCGAGGACATCGAGCGCGTGCGCGGCCAGTGGCTGGCCTCCATCGCGCAGGAGAAGACCCAGCCGCAAGGCCTGGCGCTGCGCACCCTGCCGCCGCTGCTGTACGGCCCGCAGCATCCCTACGGCGTGCCGCTCACCGGCAGCGGCACCGAGGCGGCGATCAAGAGCCTGGGCGCCAGCGACCTGACCGCGTTCCAGAACGACTGGCTGCGCCCGGACAACCTGCGCATCCTGGTCGCCGGCGACACCACCCTGGCGCAGATCATCCCGCAGCTGGACGCGGCGTTCGGCGACTGGCAGCCGCCGGCAGCCGCGCGCCCGACCAAGACCCTGTCGCAGGTCGCCGCGCAGCCCAAGCCGCGGGTGTACCTGATCAACCGCACCGACGCGCCGCAGTCGCTGATCCTGGCCGGCCTGCTGGCACCGTCGACCAAGGCGCCGGACAACCTGGCCATCGGCGTGGCCAACGGCGCGTTCGGCGGCACCTTCACCTCGCGGTTGAACATGAACCTGCGTGAGGACAAGCGCTGGGCCTACGGCGCCAACAGCTTCATGCTGGATGCGCAGGGCCAGCGCCCGTTCCTGTTCTTCGCCCCGGTGCAGACCGACAAGACCGCCGAGTCGGCCGCCGAGATCCTGAAGGAAGCCAAGGCCGTGGTCGGCGACAAGCCGCTGACCGCCGATGAGATCGCCAAGATCAAGAACCAGCGCATCCGCGCCCTGCCGGGCAGCTTCGAGACCACCGGCGCGGTGCTGGGCGCGGTCGAGAGCATCGTCCAGTACGACCGTCCGGACGACTACGTGCAGACCCTGAAGACGCGCCTGGAAGCCATCGACCAGCGCGCCGCGCAGGCGGCGATCAAGGAGATTGTCACGCCGCAGGCGATGACCTGGGTCATCGTCGGCGACCTCAAGCAGATCGAGGCGCCGGTGCGCGCACTGAAGCTGGGCGAGGTGCAGGTGCTGGACAGCGACGGCCAGCCGGTCAAGGCGAAGGCCAAGGCCGCCGGCAAGCAGTAACGCCGCACATGCATGGCCGGGACTGCCCGGCCATGCGCGACGCGTCGGCATCTGCGTGATCCGCCGGCGCCATCGCAACGCATCGCCATCGCCATCGCCATCGCCATCGCGCGATGCGACATGCGACATGCGACGGCATGTGGCCTCGCACGCTGCGCTCCGGCGCAACCTGCATGCACACAAGCGGGTACAGCACGCAGCCATCGCTGCGCGTTCCACTATCGGTCGCGCGGCATGCAAGCGCTACGGCCAATGACAAGACTTCGAGCCGGTCCTTGCGCCACCCGTAAGCTGGCCGACCAGGCATCCTCCAAGAAGTAGACTCGCCTCCTGGACGCTGCTGCCGATCGGAGATCGCGATGCTCGAAAACACCTTCTCCGATGGCGAAGCCGCCATCGTCCCGGCGGATCTGGATCACCTGGAATCCGTCATCGGCTGCAAGCTGCCGGCGTCGTTCAGGGCGCACTACCTCAAGTACAACGGCGGCATGCCGGCGCGGGCGTACTGGGTCGGCGAGGATGGGGACGAGCCGATAGAAGTCGCCGCTTTCAAACCGATCGCGCATGGCGACTACACGCTGCTGTCCAGCTACCGGTCGATGCTGCAGAAACAGGTTCTGCCCGCACGCCTGCTGCCGTTCGCGAACGACTGGGGTGGCAACTTCTTTTGCCTGGATCTGGACACGGGCACCGTCAGCTATTTCCCCACCGACACCTTCGACAGCGACCTCAGCCCGGAACAAAACCAGGCCAATGCCGAACGGCCGGTGTGCCCGGATTTCCTCCAGTTCGTCCACGGGCTGATCGACGAGGAGGATGCGTACGACGCATGAACCGGCCGGCAAGGCGCGCATGGCCGGCAATGTCCTTCACGGCCCTTGGCCGTAGCGCTTGGTATCCCGAACGCCTGTCCTCACCTACCACCGCCGATGCCGACCGCCTCGCCCCGCCGCGCCGACGTCGCCCCACGCATCCGCGTCGGCTGCGCCGGCTGGTCGATCGCCAGCACGCAGCGCGCGCTGGTCGGCGAGGGCGCCAGCCAGCTGGCGCGCTATGCCACCCGCTTCAATGCGGTCGAGATCAATTCCTCGTTCTACCGCCCGCACCGCCCGGCCACCTACCAGCGCTGGGCCGACAGCGTGCCGGCGGATTTCCGCTTCTCGGCCAAGCTGCCGCGCACCATCACCCACGACGCGCGCCTGTACCGGGTCGCGCCACTGCTGCAGACCTTCCTCGGCGAAGTCGGCCATCTCGGCGACAAACTCGACTGCCTGCTGGTGCAACTGCCGCCGAGCCTGGCCTTCGATGCGCGCACCGCCGCCACCTTCTTCGCGATGCTGCGGCGCCGCTGGCACGGCGGCATCGCCTGCGAACCGCGCCACGCCAGCTGGTTCAGCGCGCGAGCCGAGGCGCTGTGGCAGCGCCACGGGGTCGCGCGTGTGGCCGCCGACCCGGCCCTGAATGACGCCGCCGCGCAGCCGGCGGGCACGGCGGCGCCGGCTTACTGGCGCTGGCACGGCACGCCGCGCATCTACTACAGCGACTATCCCGACGACGTCCTGCAGCAGTTGGCCGCACGCGTCGTCGCCGCCACGCCGCCGACGGGCGAGGCCTGGGTGATCTTCGACAACACCGCGCTCGGCCACGCGCTCGACAATGCCGCCACGCTGCAGGCGCAGCTGGACGCGGAAGGCATCGACGTCGGCCCAGGCACCTGACGCAGCGCGTCACCCGGACGCCGCCAGCGGCCACGTCAGCCGCGAAGCGCGGACCGGCCACGCTGTTATGCACGACCACGCGCGTACGAGCAATCATGCCAAGCGTGCAGCGAACCTGTGGGAGCGACTTCAGTCGCGACGGGCCTTACCGATAGTGCGTCGCGACTGAAGTCGCTCCCACAAAAGCTCGCGCTTGCCGTAGACCCCTTGGGTCGCATGCTCCAGGCTCCGGGCGCCTGCCCACCCCGGCGCACCCGGGCCATGGGCCATGGCGATCAAACCGATGGCGGCCGCCTCCGACGCGCCGCGGGAATCCGCGCCGCAGCGCGATTGGCCCCGCTCTTGCATCGCTTTGCGCATGTCCCAGCCGTCCACCCTCCGATTCAAGCCAGCCGGCGCATGGCCGATATCGCCAGATCGGCCGCCTGCGTCGTGCCTCGGCCCGGATCGCGCTGCGCTTTCTTCTTTCGTCGGCACGCGGCTGCCACCGCCGCCGGTCTCCCGTCTCCTCCTTCGGTCGTTTACCATGCCGCACGCATCCTGCTCTGGACCCGAGATGAGCCATGCCGCTCCTCCCTGCTGCACCCCGCTGCTGAGCCTGTCGCTGGGCCTGCTGCTGGGCAGCTGCGACACCGCCGCCGCGCAGGCCGCACCGGCCGCGGTGCAGACCGCGCCCGCGCCCGTGCCGCTGACCCCGGACCTTGCCTACCCCGAGCTGTTCCAGGCGGTGCAGCAGCAGGAACTGTTCGACGACCAGAAGCATTTCGTCGATGCGCTGCCGCTGCGCGACCCGGCGCTGATCAACGCCGACTACCTGGCCCAGCGCCAGCAGCCGGGCTTCGACCTGCGCCGCTTCGTCGCCGCCAACTTCGAGGAATCCGGCCCGGTGCAGACCGAGGCGATACGCCAGGACACCGGCCTGCGCGAGCACATCGACGCGCTGTGGCCGCTGCTGGTGCGGCGCCAGGTGGACGTGCCGGCGCACAGCAGCCTGCTGTCGCTGCCGCAGCCGTACGTGGTGCCGGGCGGGCGCTTCCGCGAGGTCTACTACTGGGATTCCTACTTCACCATGCTCGGCCTGGTCGAGAGCGGCGAGACCGAGCGCAGCCGGCAGATGCTGGACAACTTCGCCTACCTGATCGACACCTACGGGCACATCCCCAACGGCAACCGCACCTACTACCTGAGTCGCTCGCAGCCGCCGTTCTTCTCGCACATGGTGCAGCTGCAGGCCAAGGTGGAAGGCGACGCCGCCTACGCGCGCTACCTGCCGCAGCTGCAGAAGGAATACGCGTACTGGATGGAAGGCGCGCAGGCGCTGGCCCCGGGCAGCGCGCAGGCGCACGTGGTGCGGCTGGCCGACGGCAGCCTGCTCAACCGCTACTGGGACGCGCGCGACACCCCGCGCCCGGAAGCCTGGCTGCACGACGTGCGCACCGCCGCGCAGGCCAAGGACCGCCCGGCCGCGGAGGTCTACCGCGACCTGCGCGCCGGTGCCGAGAGCGGCTGGGACTATTCCAGCCGCTGGCTGGGCGACCGCAAGACCCTGGCCACGATCCGCACCACCGCCATCGTCCCGGTCGACCTCAACAGCCTGCTCTACCACCTCGAAACGACCCTGGCCCTGGCCTGCGCCAAAGCCCCCGGCGCGGCCGGCTGCGACACCGACTACGCGGCCCTGGCCGGCGCGCGCAAGACCGCGATGGACAAGCACCTGTGGAGCGACGCCGGCTACTACGCCGACTACGACTGGCAGCAACGCCGTCTGCGCGACCAGGTCACCGCCGCGGCGCTGTATCCGCTGTTCGTCGGCGTCGCCTCGCCGGCGCGCGCCAAGCGCAGCGCCGACACCGTGCAGGCGCAGCTGCTGCGTCCCGGCGGCCTGGCCAGCACCCGGCTGCACACCGGCCAGCAGTGGGACGAGCCCAACGGCTGGGCGCCGCTGCAGTGGATCGCGGTGAACGGCCTGCGCCGCTACGGCCAGGACGCGCTGGCGCAGCGCATCGGCAGCCGCTTCCTGGCCCGCGTGCAGGCGCTGTTCGCGCAGCAGCACAAGCTGGTGGAGAAGTACGGCGTGGACGCGCAGGCCAGCGGCGGCGGCGGCGGCGAATACGCGCTGCAGGACGGCTTCGGCTGGACCAACGGCGTGACCCTGCTGCTGCTGGACCTGTACGCCACGCCGGCGCCGCCGGCAGCGGCCGCACCGGCGGCGCAGCGGCAGCGGCAGGCGGAGCCGGCCACACCCTGAGGCGCCGGCCGGCGGGTATGCTGCGGTCCTTGCCCACACCAAGGACCGACGATGAGCGTACGCACCCTGGCCGAATTCCTGTCCGCCTCGCGCGAGAAGGACGCGTCCGCCGACGCGTTCGAACTGGAAAACCCGCACCTGCTGGAAGTGCGCCTGGACGGCCTGGTCTGGGCCAAGGCCGGGGCGATGGTGGCGCGCAAGGGCGCGGTCAAGTTCACCCGCCAGGGGCTGATGGAACAGGGCCTGGGCAATCTGCTGAAGAAGGCGGTCAGCGGCGAAGGCATGCAGCTGATGAAGGTCGAGGGCGAAGGCCGCGTGTACCTGGCCGACGCCGGCAAGAAGATCACCCTGCTGCGCCTGGCCGGCGAGGCGATCTTCGTCAACGGCAACGACGTGCTCGCCACCGAGTCCGGCATCGACAGCCAGATCACCATGATGCGCAAGGTCGCCGGCATGCTCTCCGGCGGCCTGTTCAACGTGCGCCTGAGCGGCCACGGCATCGTCGCCATCACCTCGCACTACGAACCGCTGACGCTGCCGGTCAACGCGCAGACCGGGCCGGTGTTCACCGACCCCAACGCCACCGTGGCCTGGTCCGGTGGGCTGACCCCGGAGATCATCACCGACGTCAGCCTGGGCACGCTGTTCGGGCGCGGCTCGGGCGAGAGCATCCAGCTGCGCTTCGCCGGCGACGGCTGGGTGGTGGTGCAGCCGTACGAGGAAGTGGCGCTGCAGGCCAGGAGCTGAGAGCGCGACGCCGGCGTCAGCCTGGGCACGCTGCTTGGCCGCGGCTCCGGTAAGAGCATCCAGCTGCGTTTCGCTGGCGACGGCTGGGAATGGTGCAGCCGTACGAAGAAGTGGCGCTGCAGGCCAGGAGCCGCGGCCTGGCGCGCACGGCCAGCCTGGCTTGCCGATGGAATGGCCGGATGCCGCGCATGGCCGCCGGGTCGATGCGCCATCCCCCATGCGATGCCGCACCCCGCGCGGACGCACCATTGCGGGATGTGTGCGGATGCCAGGTTCGATCGTGCGCGCGTCGGCAGCGACGCGCGCGACCCACGCGACCCGCAAGCGCCCGATCGCAACGCGCGTTACTGCGCCGGCGTCTCCGCCTTGATTCCCATCGCCTCGCGGTAGCGCTGGTACAGCGCCAGCACCTTGTCGATGTACTCGCGCGTCTCCGCATACGGCGGCACGCCGCGGTAGCGCGCCACGGTGCCGATGCCGGCGTTGTAGGCGGCCGCAGCCAGCGTGCGGTCGCCCTGGTAGCGGCGCAGCAGCGACTGCATGTAGCGCGCGCCGCCAGCGATCGACTGGTCGGCGGCGAACGGATCGGCCACGCCGTATTCCTTGGCCACCTCGGGCATCAGCTGCATCACGCCCTGCGCGCCCTTCGGCGAGACCGCGGCGGCGTCGAAGCCGCTTTCGGCATGCGCGATCGCGCGCAGCCACGGATCGTCCACGCCGGTGGCGCGCGCCGCGGCACGGAACTGCTTGGCGTGCATGTTCAACTGCGGCGCGCCGACCTTGCCCAGGCCCGGGTGCGCCGCCTCGCCCGGCGGGGTCACCGCGGTGAAGCGCAGGTACGGGCGCGACCCCGGCAGGTTGCGCGTGGAATACACCAGGCGCCCGTCCTGCTCGCGCTCGTACAGGGTGCCGCTGAACACGCCCATGCTGCCCCACAGGTTGGGCGTGGCGATCGCGGCATCGTCGAGCTCCTTCGGCGTGCATTTGGAGCCCGGCTCCGGCGCGGTCGCCAGGCTGACCGTGCCGTCGCGCACGCAGCGGTACACCGTGCGCGCCTGCGCGCCGGCGGCGACGCAGCACGACAGCAACAGGATCAGCAGCGTTCGGGAACCGGGCATGGGTGGGCTGCAGGACGGGCAAAGGTGGGCGCGCATCATCGCGCAACCGGCGTCGGCGCGGGTGAGGACCGCAATGGGGCTCCTTCCGACCGAGGCTTTGACGCGCACTTTAGGTGGGGCAGCGTCCCTGACAGGTCACCGACGCTGCCGAGGTTCCCGGCTCCGTTCGTCGCGACTGAAGTCGCTCCCACAGGAACTTGCGGCGAGCCGGCCGGGTGCACTGTGGGAGGGACTTCAGTCCCGACTGCATCGAAGCCGGATACCGGATGGCTTCTTCCTTTGCGGTTGAACCGCTCCTACAAGGGCAGGCCAACGGGCGAGCAACTTGTGCGCGCAAGTCGCCAACCTCTGGCACGTACCATTGCGCACCGGCCGCCGGCACGAGCGAGGAACGCCCCGCCACGATGGTGTGTGCACTGTAGGAGCGGCTTCAGCCACGACAGAAACCTTCGGCTGCCTGTCGCGGCTGAAGCCGCTCCTACAAAGGCAAGCGGCCTGCGCCCCCTTACGGCGCGCAGACCGCCAGCTTCTGATCCGCGTACCACAGCGCGCGCCGCGCCAGGTCGTAGGCGCTGTCGGCGGCGCGCGGCAGCGTCTGCTGCGCCTGGATCGGGTCGGCGCCCTTGGCCATGGCGTTTTCCACCCGCTGCAGCGCATCCAGGTTGTCCAGCACCGATTGCAGCAGGCGGCTGCGCTGCGCCGCCGGGCAGGCCGCGCGGCGCCGCTCCAGCTCGCCGATCGCCTTGCGGATGCGGCGGCTGGCCTCGCCGTCCAGCCCGGGCGCCTTCTCGAATGCGATCGGCGCGGCCTTGTAGGCGTCGCCGGTGGCCTCGCTGCCGAGATCGCCCGGGCGCTCGTGCAAGCCGGGATTGAAGCGCACCTCCGGCGGAGGCCGCGCCACCGCCGGCTGATGGGTGCTCTTGGGCAGCATCTTCTTCATCGCATCGCCGATGCCCTGCATCGCCACGTCGCCCAGGGTGCCGTCGCTGGCCCAGTCCTTGTCGAAGCGGGTGCGCCGATAGTCGATCGGATTGGGGCGCTCGAGCAGGCGCTTGGCCTTGGCCAGGTCGCGCGGGTTGGTGGTGCCCGGCGGCGTGCCCTGCGCCTCGGCGAACGGATCCACCGCCACGCCGTCCGGCAGCCGTGCGCTGCCGTCGCGGGTGTACAGCGTCGCACTCATCGGCGCGGCCTGCGTGGCCACGGGGGCGGCGGTGCGGGTCGGTGGCGGCAGCGGCGCTTGCGCCGCGCGTGCGGCGGCCGGCGCCCGCCGTGCCGCGACATGCGGCGCGGGCTCGGCAGCCGGCAATTGCGGCGGCGGCGCGGCAGCCGGCACCGGCCGCGGCACGAACACCAGCCGCAGCGCATCGTGCGCATGCGCCGGCGGCGGCGACGGCGCGATCAGCAGCAATCGGCCCAGCAGCAGCAGGATCAGCAAGGTGGTGGCCGCCGCGCCCAGGCGCAGCAGCCGGTCTTCCGCAGGCGCAGACGTCACGACGATCGAGATTCCATAGCGAGGTATGCGTCCACCGGAGGATTGTCTCCGGACCCCGCTATGGTGCCGTGAGTTCCTGTGCCGAAACGTGTCGGCCGGCGTCCACAACGGCCATGTCCCGGCATGCGCCGCCGGATTGCAGGTGCAAAACCCCTGCCGCGCTTGACGCTGCGCCATGTGGCGAGGAAACCGGCTAAGGTGGCGCGCGCCGACGCCGCGACAGCCGGCGTACAGCCAGCGCACGCCGGCACCCCCGATATCCTGTTGGAGAACGCAATGATCCGATGGCTGGGCGCCTGCCTGCTGAGCGCGGCCGCGGCGCTGCCGGCAGCCGCCGCGACGTCGCACCTGGACGCCATCGCGCAACGCGGCGCGCTGCGCGTATGCACGACCGGCGACTACCTGCCGCACAGCCTGCTGCGCACCGACGGCCGCTACGAAGGCATCGACATCGCCCTGGCGCAATCGCTCGCGGCCAGCCTGGAAGTGCCGGTGCGCTGGGTGCCCACGCGCTGGGCGACGCTGCTGCCGGACCTGCTCGCCGACCGCTGCGACATCGCCGTCGGCGGCATCTCGGTGTCGCTGCCGCGGCAACGCCACGCCTGGTTCAGCGCCGTGCTCGAGGTGGACGGCAAGATCCCGCTGGTGCGCTGCGCCGACCAGGACCGCTATCGCGACGTCGCCCAGATCAACCGCGCCGAGGTGCGGGTGATCGAGCCGCGCGGCGGCACCAACGAGGCCTTCGCCCGCCGCGAGCTGCCGCAGGCGCGGCTGACCCTGTCCGACGACAACACCGCCATCTTCCGCGAACTGGCCGAAGGCCGCGCCGACGTGATGATCACCGATGCGTCGGAAGCGCGTTTCCAGCAGCGCCGCGTTCCCGGGCTGTGCGCGGTGAACCCGCAGCAGCCGCTGCAATACAGCGAAAAGGCGTTCCTGCTGCCGCGCGACGACATGGCCTGGAAGGCCTACGTGGACCAGTGGCTGCACCTGAGCAAGGCCAGCGGCGAGTACCGCAAGGCGCAGGCGCCGTGGCTGGGGGATGCGGACTAGCCTCGCAACGCGAACGGCCCATCGCCGCAGCTGCTTCCGCGCGGCACCAATCGTTGGGGCAGAGACAGCGGCAGCGGCATCGACGCCGCGCTATGCTGCCGACGCCGGCGGCGATCGCCCCGGCAGAAAAGGACATCGACAAGGGGACATCATGAAGAACGTATGGAGCGCGCTCGCATTGGCGGGCGTCATGCTGCTGGCCGGGTGCTCGACCAACAGCGTGGTACGCCAGAGCTACAAGGCCGCCGCGCCGGAAACCTACTGGTACCAGATCAAGGGCAACGCAGACACCGATGCCGAAAGCCTGGGCATGTTCCAGCGCCAGCTCGACGAAAAGCTGGACGCGGCGCATCTGCGCGGCGCCGAAGGCAAGGCGGACGCGCGCAAGATGACGATCACCATCGACCACTACTACATGCGCAGCAACGGAGCGCGCTTCTGGGCCGGCATCATGGCCGGGCGCGACAAGATCAAGAGCCGGATCGAGGTCGCCGGCGCGGACGGCAAGACCGCGGCACGCTTCGATGTCGAGTCGACCAATACCAGCGCCTGGGGCACCTCCGAAGGATTGGTCGGCCGCCATGCCGAAGAAATCGTCGAACGGCTCAAGCAGCTGCAGTAGACGCATGCGTTAGCGATCGCCATTGCGCGGGGACGCAACCGGTGTCCCGCGCGCGAGATCACCGTGCGCGAGCGCCTTCCGCTCGGCCGCTCGACGCCAACGCCGCATTGTGGGAGCGACTTCAGTCGCGACAGGCCTTTCCGATACACCCTGTCGCGACTGAAGTCGCTCCCACAAGGGATCCATGCCTGCGGATAGACAAGAAAGCGGCTCCAGCGCCGTCGCGACTGAAGCCCGCCGATGATTGCGCCCGAGCGCTTTCCACCGGGCGTTCGGCGCCAACGCAGCGTTGTGGGAGCGACTTCAGTCGCGACGGGTTTTCCCGATACACCCCCCGTCGCGACTGAAGTCGCTCCCACAAGGGATTTCATCCCTGCAGATGGACAAGAGAAGCGACTCCACAGCCGTCTCTCCAGCCGGCACGCTGCGCCTGAGCATTCCGATGCGCTGTCGCCCGCCTACTCCAGCGTCACCGGCAGATCGCGGTTGGCCGTGGCCTGGTTGCCGCTGTAGTCGCGCGCGGCGATGCGGATCAGGTAGTCGCCGGCGGGCAGCGCATTCGGCTGCCACAGGCCCTCGGCGATGCGGCCATCGCGCACCGTGTTGGTCACCACGTAACGGAAACGGGTGCGCGCGCTGCCGTGCACGGTGATGCCGCTGTCGGCGGCGTACGCCAGCTTCACCGCATCCGGATCGGCGGGCATCCGATCGAACTCGATGTTCGGCCGCGCCGGCGTGGCGCCAGGCAACGGCCGGCCCTGCGCATCGAGCACCTCGTAGCCGAGTGCATACAGCCCCAGGCGCCGACGCGGCAGGTTGCGGTCGACCTGGTCCCAGGCCTCCACCACGATCTGCACGCCGCCGTTGCCGCGCGTCACCCGCACCCGTCCTTGCGTCGCCGGCAGCGCCTGGCCGGTGCCGTCGAACAGTTCGATGCGCTGGATCTGCGGCGGGTAGTGATCGGCGTAGTCGCGGAAGCCGAGCAGCACCGCGTTGCGTTCGAAGCCGCTGGCGCCGACGTTCAAGTGCACGTGCGCCATCGCGTTGATCGTGCCCAGCGCCTCGCCGGCGGCGAAGCGGGTGCCGCGCAGCACGCGCACCCGCTCCGGCGCGCCGCTGTCGTCGGCGAGCAGATGGAAGCGCTGCGGGTCCAGCACCGCGCCCTGCGCGGTGCGGCCCACGCGCATGTGGATGTAGCCGAGCTGGTCCAGCGCCATGCCTTCGCCGAGCTTGCCGAGCGCCCAGGTCGCGCTGGCGCTGGCGACCTTGCCGTCGGCGATGGCGTAGACCGTCTGCCCGACGTCGCCGCGGATATCCAGGCCGGCATGCAGATGGTCGCGGCTCTCGCCCTGGTAGTTGCCGCGCACCTCGCCGAGCGTGCCGACCACTTCGTGCCAGCCGTCCTGCGGGCGCAGCGGCCAGCGGCCGTGGGTGGCCGGCAGCGGTTGTGTGGCGGCCGGTCCGATCACCGCCGGCGCGACAGCGGCAGCGGCCTGCGGCGTGGTCGGCAGCAGCCGGTGCACGCGCGCGCTGCCGGCATCGGTGACGTAGACCACGCCGTTCGCGGCCACGGTCACGCCAGCCGGACGCGCCAGGCTGGTCTCGCTGCGTTCGCCGGACAGCACCAGCACGTGCCCAGTCGAAGTGACCTGCAATACACGGCCGTCGTCGCTGCCGACGTAGCAGTGCCCGTCGAAGGTGAGCCCCAGGCTCAGCGGCCGCGATAGCGGTGAGGCCTCACTGGCGCTGGCCAGGGTGATCACTCGCCCGTCCGGCAGCAGCTGACGGATCGCGTTATTGCGCAGGTCGGCGATCCACAGCACGCCGGCACGATCCACCTTCAGGTCGGTCGGCGTATCGAAGCGCGCAGCGGCGCCCAGGCCATCGGCATAGCCGGGGCGCTCGCCGCCGGCGAGCGTGCGCACCTGGCCGTCGCGCTCGATCACGCGGATGCGGTCGTTGTAGGTGTCGGCGACGTAGACGCGCCCCTGCGCATCCACCGCCACGCCCATCGGGCCGTTGAAGCGCGCCTGCGCCGCCGGACCGTCGCGGAAGCCGGCGGTGCCGTCGCCGGCCAATGTCGTCACCACGCCCTGCGCGGTGAGCTTGCGGATCGCGTGGTTGCCGGTATCGGCGATGTACAGCGTGCCCGCCGCATCCACGGCGATGCCCGAGGGCGTATCGAACCGTGCCGCGCTGGCGATGCCGTCGACGAAACCTTCGGCGCCGCCGGCGACGGTGGCGACCGTGCCGTCGCGGCCGATGCGGCGAATGCGGTTGTTGTCGCCGGCATCGGCCACGTACAGCACGCCGTGCGGATCGACCGCGATGCCGTAGGGATCGGCGAAGCGTGCACGCGCCGCATCGCCGTCGGCCAGGCCGCGCACACCGTCGCCGGCCACCCACTGCAACTGCGCCAGCCAGCCCAGCGGCGTCGGCGCCGGGGCGCTGGAAACGCGCGCCGCGCTGTGCGGACGCAGGTTCGGCCACCACGCGAACACCGCGAGCGATACCAGCGCCAGCGACAGCAGCCACACCCCGGTCTTTCTCATGCCCTGCCCGCGCGACGAATGGTCAGGCACCTTAGACAAAGCGCGCGGTGCAGGGAAGCGCCTGCGGCGCGGTGCATCGCAGCGGCTTCAGCGCATGCGTCCGCAACGGGCGGCGCCAGTGCGGATCGGGAGCGCGATCAGCCCGCCAGGCCGAGTTGCTCGGCCAGGTCGTTGCGCGGCGAACGGCCGTACAGGCGGCTGTATTCGCGGCTGAACTGCGAGGGGCTCTGGTAGCCGACGCGATAGCCGGCCGAGCCCACGTCCATCCGCTCCACCACCATCAGCCGCCGCGCTTCGCGCAGGCGCAACTGCTTCTGGTATTGCAGCGGGGTCATCGCGGTCACCGCGTTGAAATGGTGGTGCAGCGACGAGGCGCTCATGTTGACCTGGCGCGCCAGGTCCTCGATCCGCACCGGCTCGGCATAGTGCTGGCGCAGCCACGCGATCGCCTTGGCGATGCGGTTGCTGGGGCTGTCCTCCTGCGCGATGCGCAGCAGGTTCGGCCCGCACGGGCCGGTCAGCAAGCGATACAGGATCTCCTGCTCGATCAGCGGCGCCATCGCGGCGATGTCCTCGGGCCGCTCGAGCAGCCTGAGCATGCGCAGCGCCGCATCCAGCAGCGCCGGGTCGGCGGTGTTGACCGACACCCCGCGCACGCACACGGCGCTGGCCTGCGCCGGCAGCGGGATGCGCTCGAGCAGGTCGCGCAGCCGGTCCGGGCGGATCGCCATGGCCACGCCCAGCAGCGGCCGCTCCGGGCTGGCCTGGGTGATCCGCGACACCACCGGCAGGTCCAGCGCCACCAGCAGGTAATTGCCGACGCCGTAGCGGTATTCCTCGGTGCCCAGGCTCAGGCACTTCTCGCCCTGTACCACCAGGGCGAAGCACGGCCACTGCGCGGCATGCGTCTTGGGCGATGGCGCGGTGCGGTGCGAACAGAAGAAACCGTCGATGGCGGTGTCGCCCTCGCCGTCGGCGGTGGTCAATCGGGCAACCAGGGTGGCCATTTCTTGGTAGCGGTCGGCAAGCGCGGTCATCGGCGTAAGGCGCAGTGGCGGTCGATCCAGGGACGTACAGCTTGCCTGATGCTGCGGCGGCGCGGACGCCGCGTCGGCACGGTTTGCAGGATCGGACAAGAATTCCGCGGGATCGCGATAACGCGCCGCGGTGCCGCGCTCGCATCCTGTGCAGGCTGGATCCCCCGCCGCGTCTACCGGAGTGCTCCCATGCCCATCCTGCTCCCCTCCCCTTCCCCCAACGCGCCGAGCGCCGCCGCGACGGCGCGCCGTTGCCCTTCCCACCACCGCGCCACGCCGCGCCAAGCGCAGGGCTGAACCGATGCAAGCGCATACCGAAGCCCTGGAAATCACCACCTTCCGCCTGCAGGACTGCACCTGGCGCACCTTCCTGCGCGCCAACGCCGAGGTCGATGCCTGGCTGCAGCGCCAGCCCGGCTTCCGCTCGCGGCGCATCGCGCGGCGCCGCGACGGCACCGTGGTCGACATGCTGCTGTGGGACAGCGTGGCGCACGGCACCGCCTCGGCGCGGCGGCTGATGCGCGAGCTGCGCGGCGCTGCGATCCACGCGCTGATCGATCCGGACACGGTGTCCTGGGACATCGCGCCGGTGCAGCACGTCAGCGGCGAGGAGCCCGGCGACAGCGAAGCCGAAGCCGAGGCCGACAGCCTCGCGGCCTAGCGCAGGCGCCGGCGCCGGCGGTGTCGCCCACCATGGCGGCCGCCACCGTGCGACGCCATCACACCCAGCCGCGGCGCCGGAACCACGCCAGCGGCAGCACCACGCTCAGCGCGATCACGCCCAGCGCCCAGAAATAGGCGTCGTGCCACTTGAGTTCGGGCATGTAGGCGAAGTTCATGCCCCAGATGCCGACCAGCACCGTCGGCGGGATGCCCACCACCGACGCCACCGCCATCACCTTCATCACGTTGTTCTGGTCCATGTTGATCATGCCCAGCACGCTGTCGAGCAGGAACTCGACGCGGTCGTCCAGGTGCTGCTCGAACTCGCTCAGGGTGACCAGGTCCTTGTGCAACAGGCCGATGCGCTTGGCCGCATCGGCGCCGAACCAGTCCGGCGCGGCGCCGTCCAGGTAGGTGGCCAGGCGCAACAGGCCCTGGCCGGCGTTGTGCATGCCGCCCAGCCGCCGCCCCATGCCGCCGACCGCGTGCAGCATCCGCTCCAGGTCGCGCGAGGTGTGCGGTTGGTCGAAGGCCACGCGGGTGGTCTCGGTGATCTCCGCCTCCAGCGCTTCCAGCCGGTCCGCCAGCTGCCCGACCACCTGGTCGAGCAGGCGCAGCAGCAGATCGTCGCTGGTTCGGCACGGACTCTGCTCCAGTTTCGCGGCCACCGCTTCCAGCGAACCCATGCGCTGCTCGCGCTGGGTCACCAGCACCCGCGGCGACAGCGCGAAGCCCAGCGGCGCGGTCGGGCCGTCCTCGTCCTGGAACCGCGGCACGTTGAGGAACAGCACATCGCCCTGGATGCGCACCCGGCTGCTGAACTCGATCTCGCCGATCGCCGCACGCGTGGGCAAGGCGAAGCCCACGCTCCGGTCGGCCTCGGCCAGCTCCTCGCCGCTGGGCTGGCACAGGTCCACCCAGCAGAACGGCTGCGCGGACGTTCCGGCGATGCGGTGGATCGTGATCATCGGGATCGGCTTCGTGGCGGCGAGGGCGCGAGCATCCTCCGCCGCGAGTGAAGCGTCAACGCACCCGAGCCCGACGATTCAGCTGCGGCGGCGGCACGCCCGCCACGCGCCGGCGTCAGCCGCGGGCCGCGCCGCGGCGCTTGACCACATGGCCCAGCGCCAGCGCGCCGCCGCGTCACACGATCTTGGTGCGCCGCCACCACTGCGTGACCTTCTCCTCGCGCACCAGGGTGAACAGCCCGGCGCCAAGGATCAGCGCGATACCGACCAGCATCGGCCAGTCCAGGTGATCGTGGAACAGCCAGTAGCCGAAACCGATCGCCCACAGCATCTGGCTGTACTGGGTCGGTGCCACCGCACTGACCGGTGCGGCGCGCGAGGCGTACATCAGCAAGATCGCGGCCAGCCCGGCGGGCAGGCCGTAGCCGGCCAGCAGCAGCCACTGCTGCGGCGTCGGCCACACGAAGGTCGGCAGCATCAGCAGCGCCCCCATCAGCAACGGGCCGAGCACGCCGGCGCCGTACAGGGTGAGGCGTTTCTCCCCAGGCCCGGCCATGCGCAGGCTGATCACCGACACCGCGCCGACCAGCCCGCAGACGATCGCCGCGACATGGCCCTCGCCCAGGTGCCGGAAGCCCGGCCGCAGCACGATCAGCACCCCGACGAAGCCGACGATCACCGCCAGCCAGCGCCGCCAACGCACCTCCTCCTTGAGCAGCAGCACCGACAGCAAGGTGACGAAGATCGGCATCAGGAAGATCAGCGCGAACGCCTCGGCCATCGGCAACAGGGTGAACGCGGTGACCGCGGAAAGATTGCCGATCGCACCGGTGAACGCACGCAGCAACCAGATGCTGGGACGCTGCGCCACCACCACCTCGCGCCAGCGGTCGCCGCGCTTCTTCAGGAACGGCAGCGCGGTGAGCATCAGCAGCGCGCCGAAGAACACCACCTCGTAGGCCGGCAACGCGCCCTCCAGGCCCTTCACGAACGCATCGCTTATCGAATAGGCGGCGTAGCAGGCGAAACCGAGCAGCACACCTTTGAGCATCATGAGCCTCTTGCGATCGGAGAGCGTCCGTATCGACATGGACGCGAGAGAGATCCGCATTATGCCGGTGGGGTACCCGTTTGCGAGGCGGCATTGCGACGGATCTGGGACTCGCCGCCGCTATGCGTTCGATGCAAACCGCTTGCCATAGCCCGTCCGATCCCGACCCGGCGTCCGGCGGAGGCGTTGCCTCGCGGCCATGCATCGATTCGGCGCGGGCAGCCTTGAGCCGAAACGATTTCTTAAGCATTCCCTTGCTATAACGCGGCCATCGCCACGGGCCTACGCTCGCGGCCGCGTCCATGGAACGGGATGCCGCATGAAGCACAGGGAGAGGTGCCACCTCCTTGGACATGACGGTTTCCGCTCCTCCAGCCCGTTCGCCATGTGCGCAATCGCACCTGCAGATCCGGAGAGCCGTTCAATGACCTCACTACACAAGTGCCTACCTCTGCTGATCGCCGCGAGCCTGGCGGCCTGCAAGCCTGCCGCCACCGAATCTGCGGAAGCGGCGCCGCCCGCCAACGCTAACGCTGCCAGCCCAGCCGTCGCGAGCGCTCCGCCTCCCATTGCCACGGAAGCCGACTTCGGCGAGGCGTCGCTGCGCCCGCTGCTCAAGCCGGACGACCACATCCTCGCCTTCAAGAACCACGACCTGACCGGCGACGGCCAGGACGATGCCGTGGCCATCGTCCGTCATGCCACCGCCGCCGCCTCGGGCAATACCTGCGAACTCCTGGTGCTGCAACAGACGGGCAAGGCATGGACCGTGTCCGACCGCAGTCCGCAGGCCGTCGACTGCCTCTACAACGACGTAGCGCGGAACGCGACGCGCCTGGACGACAACCTGACCCTCAAACCCCAGGAAATCGTCTACATCAACCAGCAGGCGCGCAGCAACGTCACCTACACCCTGAAGTACGACACCACCAAACAAGCGTGGTATCTCGCCGAAGCGAGCAGCGCCGCACCGACCGAGAACCCCAAGACCGGCACGATGGACGTGCTTCGCGGAACGGTGCGCTATCCCGCGGACCTTCCCTGGACCCCTATCGCGCAGATCGATCCGGAACAACTGCAAAAGGCAATGGACAAGCACCGGGCCGTTATCCAATAGCCCCATCTCAAGGAGTAGAACATGCCCCGTTTCAACGAGAGTTCGGCACTGCTGTTGAAGACCGCGGTCGATTCCGGCATCACCTCGCCCGCGGAACTGGCCAACCTGATGGGGAACGCGGCCGTCGAGACCGGCCACTTCCGCCGCATGCACGAGAACATGGGCTACACCTCGGCCGACAGCCTGATCGGCGCGGTGTCCTCTGCCGACGACCGCTTCACTCGCCAACAGGTCGAAGAGGCCGTCGCCAGTCGCGATCCGCAGCGCATCGCCACCGTGATGTACGAGAACCGCCCCGATATCGGCAACACCGAGCCAGGCGACGGCTGGCGTTTCCATGGCCGCGGCTACCTGCAGTACACCGGCCGCGACAACTACGAGCGCTATGGCGAACGCTTCGGTGTCGACCTCGCCAACAATCCCGACCTGGCCGCCGAGCCGCAGACCGCCGCCAACCTCGCGGTGGCCTACTGGGAAGACCGCGTGCCGCAGAACCTGCGCGACGATGCACGTGCCGCCGGACGCATCATCAACGGCGGCGACAATGGCGCCGACGAGCGCGTGCGAGCCGCGGACCAATGGGCGCAGACCATCACTCCGGAACTGGTGGCCGACATCCAGAGCGGCAAGGTCACGCTGGACCAATTGGCGCGCATGGGCGGAGACGAACGCAGCAACCAGACGCGCGCACTGCAGGAACAGCTGTCCGAACTGGGTTACCGCGGCGCCGACGGCAAGCCGCTGAACCCGGACGGCGATTTCGGCCGCAATACCCGCCACGCCCTGCAGGATTTCCAGCGCGCGCACGGGTTGGACGACGACGCGGTCGTCGGACGCAAGACGCGAGAGGCGCTGGCCGAGGCCAAGCAAACGCCGCTGGTCTCGGAAGCGACGCATCCCGAGAACCCCTACTTCGAGCATCTACGCGAACGCATGCCTGACGCCACCGACGCCCAGGTCGCGTATACCCTGCAGTCCGCGAAGGCCGAGGGCGTCAACGGCCCGCAGCAGATCCAGGAAGTGACGGTACGCGACAACGTCGCCTTCGTCGCTGGCACCACGCCGGGTTTCCGCGCGCGCGTCGATCTCGAGCAGGCGCCGTCGCTGCAGGAGAGCACGCGTCAAATCGATCTGCACAGCCAGCAGCGCGGGCAGGAACTGCAGCAACAGCACACGCTCCAGCAGGAGCCTGCGCAGGCACGGGGCGGAATGACGGCCTGAGTACCAAACGTCGCTGTCTGTACGCCAAGGCCCTGTTTCCGCGGGGCCTTGGCGCTTCAGGCCACCGTTGCCCGAGAGCCTTGCGGCGTTTAGCCAATGAATCTTCAACTGCGTGGCGGCGACCTTGCGGGAAGCGAAGCGACAGCTACGCTGCCCCAGGCCACAGATCCTCCACAGCGGCGATATCCGTGCCGCAGCGCGTCGGTTACGATGCCAGCCCCATCCCCTCCTTCGTCACGACGCTGGATCTGGCGTTCGATGACGCAACGTGCCAACCCCGTGAATCCCTACTCCGGCCCCCTGCTGACCCGCCCGCTCGCCGCAGCGCTGCTTGCCGCACGCGATGGCGGCGCCGCCCGCTGGTCCGGCTCGCTGGATCTGCAGCGCAGCGAGGGTCAGGCGCTGCTCGCCGCGGACGGTTGGCAGTGGGGCGGGCAGACCTACCCGTATCCGCCGAAACTCAAGGACCGCACGATCTATTACTGGGACGGCGAGGACTTCGCGCCGGTATCGCGTTTCGGCGGCGCGCTGATCAAGCTGGTGCCGACCGAATGGGGCGCGCCGACCTTCGAGATCGACGGCATCAAGATGCTGCCCAGCGCACAGCTGTCGCCGTTCGAGGACGCGCGGCGCAAGGTCGCGCTGATCGAACCGCGCGGCAAGCGGGTACTCGACACCTGCGGCGGGCTCGGCTATTTCGCCGCGTGCGCGCTGGAGGCCGGCGTGGCGCAGCTGCACTCGTTCGAGAAGAACGCCGACGTGCTGTGGCTGCGCACGCTCAATCCGTGGTCGCCGGATCCGGCAACCAGCGACGGCCGCCTGCAGCTCGCGCACGCCGATGTGGCCGAGACGATCGGCGCGATCGCCAGCGAGTCGATGGATGCGCTGCTGCACGACCCGCCGCGCTTCGGCATCGCCGGCGAACTGTATTCGCAGGTGTTCTACGACCAGCTGGCGCGGGTGCTGCGCCGTGGCGGGCGGCTGTTCCACTACACCGGCAGCCCGAACAAGCTGACCAGCGGCCGCGACGTACCGCGCGAGGTGGCCAAGCGCTTGGACAAGGCCGGCTTCCGCGCAGAGCTCGCGTTGGACGGCGTATTGGCGACGCGCCGCTAGCCAGTTCGACCCGTGCCGCACGCCCTTTGTAGGAGCGGCTTCAGCCGCGACAGGCAGCCCGCCGCGAGCGGCCAACCCGACGCCATCCGAACCACTCCGATAGCGTGCAGCACACCCGAAGCCAAGCGTGCGCCATTCAAACCGAAGCGGCGATATGCTCGCGCAGCCAGCGATGCGCCGGATCGCGGTGCACACGCTCGTGCCACAGCATGGCCATCTCGTAACCGGCCACCTCCACCGGCGGCGCGCAGACCTTCAGGCCGGGCTGATCGCGCAGCAGCCGCTCCGGCAGCATCGCCACCAGATCGGTGCGCAACAGCGCGTCGATGACGAACAGAAAATGCGGCACCGACAGCACCACCCGGCGCTGCAACCCGCGTTCGTGCAGGGCCGCGTCGGTGACGCCGCTGAAACCGCCGCCATCCGGCGACACGATCACGTGTTCGAGCTTGCAGAACTGCGCCAGCGTCGGCCGCCGCTGCAGGCGCGGATGCCCGGCGCGGCCGGCCAGCACGTAGCGCTCGGCGAACAGGGTGCGTTGGCGCAGGTTCGGCGGCGCATCCTCGCGCGTATGCAGGGCCAGATCGATCTCGCCCTGCTCGGCCTGGCGCGCGATCTGCAGTGGCGACATCTCCAGCACCGCCAAGCGCGTGCCCGGCGCCGCGCGGCGCAGTGCCGCCAGCGCCGGCAGCACGATGGTCGATTCGCCGTAGTCGGTCGCCGCCACGCGCCACGTGTTGCTGGCCTGCGCAGGATCGAACGGCGTGGCCGGCGCGACGGCGCGCTGCAGCGTCTCCAGCGCCTGCCGCAGCGGCGCGCGCAAGGCGTCGGCGCGCGCGGTCGGGCGCATGCCGCGCGGACCGGGCAGCAGCAGCGGATCGTCCAGCGCCTCGCGCAGCTTGGCCAGGTGCACGCTGACCGAAGGCTGCGACAGGTGCAGGCGCGCGGCCGCACGGGTCACATTGTGCTCGGCGAGCAGTGCGTCCAGGGTCAGCAGCAGATTCAGGTCCAGGCGTCCGAAATTAAGCATGGCCATAGCTGGAATTCCCTTAATTCATTTCCACTATAGCGAGCCGCGGCCTACCTTGCCTGCATCCCGTCACCGAGCCCGCCCATGAACGTGTTGCTGGTCTACGCCCACCCCGAACCGAGGTCGCTCAACGGCGCCCTCAAGGACTTCGCCGTGCAACGCCTGCAGGCCGCCGGGCACCACGTTCAGGTGTCGGACCTGTACGCGATGCGATGGAAGCCCACGCTCGACGCGCAGGATAGTCTGGACGGCGCGGACGGCGATCGCTTCGATCCGTCGCTCGCTTCCAAGCGCGCCTTCGCCGACGGCCGCCAGAGCGCGGACATCGCCACCGAGCAGGACAAGCTGCGCTGGGCGGACGCCGTGCTGCTGCAGTTCCCGCTGTGGTGGTTCTCGCTGCCGGCGATCCTGAAAGGCTGGGTGGACCGCGTGTATGCGTATGGGTTCGCCTACGGCGTCGGCGAACATTCCGATGCGCGCTGGGGCGACCGCTACGGCGAAGGCACGCTGGCCGGCAAGCGCGCGATGCTGATCGTCAGCACTGGCGGTTGGGAGTCGCACTACGCGCCGCGCGGCATCAACGGCCCGATCGACGAGCTGCTGTTCCCGATCCAGCACGGCATCCTGCACTATCCCGGCTTCGACGTGCTGCCGCCGTTCGTGGTCCACCGCACCGGCCGCATGGATACGGATCGGTTCGCACAGACCCGCGATGCGCTCGGCCAGCGCCTGGACACGCTGTGGAGCACGCCGCCGATCGCGTTCCGCACGCAGAACGGCGGCGACTACGCGATCCCGGAACTGACGCTGCGGCCGCAGGTCGCCCCTGGCCGGAGCGGATTCGCGGCGCATGTCCGGGCGCCCGGCGAGGACGAAGCGCCGCGCTAGGCGTAGCTCGCGCGTGGCGCATCGCAGCCCGACGCGCCTGTAGGATGGCGCGTGCGACAACGGTGTCGCGCCTGCCACCGGATCCATGCAGCACCCGCCCTTCTCAACGCCCGCCCGCCTGCTCGTCCTGTGCGCCGCCGCGATGCTGGGCGCCTGCGCCACGCAGGCGCCGCGCGCGCCCGAGCGCACCCCGGCCGAGGTCAAGGCCGACATCGCACGGCGCATTCCGGCGACGATTCCCGACCGCAGCGGCTGGGCCAACGACGTCTATGTCGCGCTGTCCTCGCAGGAGATGGCCACCAGCGCCGACAACATCTGCGCGGTGCTGGCGGTGATCGAGCAGGAGTCCACCTATCGGGCCAATCCGCCGGTGCCTGGGCTCGGCAAACTGTCGCGCGCGGAACTGGGCCGGCGCGCGGCGGCGCTGCACGTGCCCGGGTTCATGCTCGATGCGGCGCTGGCGCTGAAGTCGCCCAATGGCCGCAGCTATGGCGAGCGCATCGCCGCGGCGCGCACCGAGCAGGAACTCAGCGTCATCTTCGAGGACGTCGCCGGCAGCGTGCCGCTGGGCCAGCGCCTGTTCGGCGATCTGAACCCGGTGCGCACCGGTGGCCCGATGCAGGTCAGCATCGCCTTCGCCGAGGCGCATACCGACGGGTATCCGTATCCGGTGCAGGACACGGTGCGCCACGAGGTGTTCAGCCGCCGCGGCGGGGTCTGGTTCGGCACGCGGCATCTGCTCGGTTACCCGAACGACTACGACGCACTGCTGTATCGCTTCGCCGACTTCAACGCCGGTTGGTACGCCAGCCGCAACGCGGCGTTCCAGGCCGCGCTGTCCAAGACCAGCGGCATGAGTCTGGCGCTGGACGGCGATCTGTTGATTCCCGGCGCCGGCATCGACCAGCCCGGCGCCACCGAGCGCGCAGCGCGCAGCCTTGGCGAACGGCTGGCGCTGCGCGACCAGGAGATCCGCCGTGCACTGGAGCGCGGCAACGCCGCCGACTTCGGCGACACCGAACTCTATCGCAAGGTCTTCGCGTTGGCCGAGCGCAGCGCGGGCAAGCCGCTGCCGCGTGCGGTGCTGCCCGGCATCACCCTGGAGAGCCCGAAGATCACCCGCACCCTCACCACCGCCTGGTTCGCACAGCGCGTCGCCGAGCGCTGGCGCCGCTGCATGGGCAAGTGACGCCGCGGCGTGCTGGCCGGGCGCTAGCGCCGCTTGCGCGGCGGCAGCAGTGTCCACACGAAGACGCCGGCCAGCAGCAGCAACGCGACGGTGAATACCCCGTCCCAGGCGATCCAGAACCAGTATTGCCCCGCGTCGGCATCCAGCCGATACACCCGGGACGGACCGCCGCGCGCTCCGCTGGTGACCAGCACGCCGCGCGACACGGCCTGCACCAGCAGGAACAGCTTCAACAACGCGGTGGTCACCAGCAGCGCCGCGGCCAGCAACAGGGCCGGCCGGCGCAGGCGGTCGCCCAGCCGCCGCCACGGTCCGGTGGGTGCCGCGTGAATAGGTCGCCGTCGTGTGTGCTTGCCCATCGTCTCGCTCCGTCGCGGTGATCGCCTATCGTCCCTTGCATCCCCGCATGCCTGACACGCCTGTACGCGCTGGCGCGACTGCGGCGAGGATCGCGACGCAGGACGCATCGCGCCCGTCCGCGAACGGTGCACGACAGTGGCGCCGCAGGCTTCGACGTGCCTGCGCGGGGGGCATGATAGCCGCCGCAGACAGGTCCGTCGTGCGCAATGGAGCTGCCCGCGCGCGTTGCCGGTATAATCGCCGCGCATCGCCAAGGCAGGCCGCGCACCGTCCGGACTGCCGCCATTGCACCCATCAAGGATGATCGCGCCGGCCTCGCCCCGGCATGCCGCATGCGTGACTTCCTTGTCCCGTCGTTACCGTGCCGGTCGCCCGGCCCGTACCTCGTTCGTCCCAAGGAAATCCTCTTGAAGAATCTCGTCACCCTCGCCCTGCTCGCCCTGTGCGCGACCGTGCTCTCCGCCTGCGACCCCACCACCGGCAACAAGAACATGTCGCCGGACGACTACCTGATGTACAACGTCTCGACCTGGAATGGCATCGGCACGGTGACCGAGCCGTGGATCGGCGGCGAGCGCGGCGAGCAACTGCTGGCCGATGCGAGCGCGCTGAAGTCGATGCAGCCCCACCGCAACGCGCTGAACAACCCGCGCAAGCAGATCGCCAGCAGCGGCAAGGCCTACGAAGGCTTCGGCATTCCCGAAGACGCGCAGGACTTGGACGCCAAGCTGAAGGCCTACCAGAAGGGCGCCGACACGGTGCTGGCGACGCTGCAGGAGATTGCCGCACTGCCCGACGGCTACACCGAAGCGCAGGTGCATCCGCTGCTGGAGCGGCTGAACACCGAATCGGAGACCCTCGACAAGGACGCCACCGCGCTGGACGCCGCGCAGAATGCCTACGCCAAGAAGCACCACATCAAGCTGGTGACCCAAGGCTGAGCGGTAGCGCCGATGCAGCAGGGAAAGCGGCCTCCGGGCCGCTTTTTTTTGTCTGGCGCCTTTGAACAGGGAGCTGAGTGCCGAGCGCAAGATCGCGCAGCGTGCGCCCGGCCTGCCGCACCTATCGCCCAGCGCGCTGCCGAGACAAGCCGAGCAGACCGATGCGGCGGAACCACATTTCCAGCGGCACCGTGACCAGCGGCGGCAACGCCGCCAGCAGGCTCAACAGCCACGCCCACCAAGGCCAACGCAGACGAACCGCGGCGATCACGCTGGCGACCAGATAGACCAGGAACGCCACCCCGTGCAGGCGGCCGAACAGCCATACGCCCAGTTCGGTGGTCTGGGTGCCGTACTTGAGCAACATGCCGAGCAGCAGCCCGGCCCAGGTCAGGCCTTCGAAGAAGGCGGCGGCGGCGAACAGGCGGCCGACAGGCGAAATCGGAGGGGAAGGCACGCGCAACTCCAGTGGGGAAGGAAGACGCCGCGACGCGATGGCGGCGGCGACGCCCGCTGGCGACGTCATTCTACAGAGTCGGCGCTCGCGCTGGCGCTGGCCTTGGCGACCAGCCGTGACTTCAATCCTCGTCGAGCAGCGTATCCAGCATGCGCTGCGGCTGCTCCAGGAACGCGCGCGTCAGCCGGTAGTGCTCGGTGTCGCGATACTCGACGCGCTGCAGTCCATCCTCGCCGATCTGCAGGATGTCGGCATGCGGGTACGCCATCAGGATCGGCGAATGGGTCGCAATGACGAACTGCGAGCGCTGCTGCACCAACTGATGCAGACGCGTCAGCATCGCCATCTGCCGCGATGGCGACAGCGCCGCCTCCGGCTCGTCGAGTACGTAGAAGCCGTTGCCGCCGAAGCGATGCAGCATCAGCGCGAAGAAGGACTCGCCATGCGACTGCGCGTGCAGCGACACGCCGCCGTAGCTGTCGATGACGGGAGCGCCGAACGACGGCGCCCCATCCAGGCGCTCGATCTCGCTGGCGACGTTGTAGAAACTCTCCGCACGCAGGAAGAACCCGTCGCGTGCGCGGCGGCCGCTGCGGCCCAGGCGCAAGGCCTGGTGCAGGTCGGAGTGCGATGCCAGCGTGCTGAAGTTGAAATTCCTGGTCCCGCCCTCGGCGTTGAAGCCCCAGGCCACCGCGATCGCCTCCAGCAAGGTCGACTTGCCGCTGCCGTTCTCGCCGACGATGAAGGTCACTTTCGGATGGAAGCGCAGCACGCCGAGGTTGCGCACCGCCGGCAGCGAATACGGCCAAGCCTGCATCGACGCCACGCGGTCCTGCTTCAGCGTCACGTCCATCAGATAGTGCTCGGCATCGATCGCGCGCACGGGCTCCCTCCCGGCCGGCAGGAAGCCGGCGTTACTGCGCCAAGTTTCGCGGCGAGACACGTTGCGCGCAATGCGCGCGCAGCGCGGGGCATCCGCCATGGCCGTTCCTGCGCCGATCCACACGTGCTGCGCGTACGGATCGGCCGCACGGCGTCAGCCGCGCATCGCAACCGCGCTCATCGGCGATCGTCTAGCACCGCCACGTCCTCCGGCGCCAGCTGCACCACGTCGCTGGCCGCGCCCGTGCTCAGCAGCGAGCGCATCGGCGCCGGCAGACGCACCTGCTGCGCTTCGCTGCCATGGTTGATCAACACCACGACGCGACGGCGGCCGTCGCTACGCACGCCCACTTCCACGTCCGCGGGTACGTCCGCCAGCGGCGCGCGCACCTGCGCGGCGCGCAACCAGTCGCCGGTGAGGCGGTCGAGGGTGGCGTCGTCGAGCCAGGCGCCGACGTAGCTGATGCGGCCCTTGCCGACACGCCGGGTCAGCACCGCCGGTTCGCCGTCCAGCCAGCCGTTGGCCTGGCCATAGCGCAGCGGCACCTCGGTCTGCGGCGACCGCGCCTTTAGCTGCTCGGCCCAGATCCTGGCACTGCCCTCGCCGGCCGCACCGGCGACCGGAATCGGTTTGTCCAGCGCATAGAACTGCTCCACGCGCCCGCCCAGCAACTCGCCCAGCGGACCAGGCTGGCGCTGCGGCTGCAGGCCGTTGTCGGCGTTCTTCATCGCGCTGCGCGGGCCCAGCACCAGATGCCCGCCGCGTTCGACGTAGGCCTTCAAGCGCTGCGCCTGCGCATCGCTGAGCACGTTGAGCGACGGCGCCACCACCAGCTTGTAGCCGTCCAGCGGCGCCATCGCCGAGACCACGTCGACCACCTGCGCCTGCTGCCGCAGCGGGCGGTAGAACGACTTCATCTGCACCACCGCATCGAAATCGGACGAATGCTTCTGGAACCCCAGCGCCCAGCGGCTGTCGAAATCGTTGATCAGCGCGACGTCGGCATGCGGCGTGGTGCCCGCCAGCGCCGCGCCGGCCTTGGCGAACTCCGCGCCGACCTGCTGGATCTCCGCATACACCGGCACCGGCTCGCCATCGGCGCCGACCAGGGTGCCGTGGTATTCCTCTTGCCCGTTCGGCGCCGCGCGCCACTGCCAGTACGCGACCGCATCGGCACCGTGCGCCACCGCCTGCCAGGCCATCGCCCGCACCTGGCCCTTGCGCAGCGCCACGTTGGTCGCGCGCCAGTTGACGAAGCCCGGCTGGGTTTCCATCACCCAGTAGTTGCGGTGCTTGTAGCCGCGGGTGAGATCGTGGCGCGCCGCATTGTCCACCCAGTCGTAGCGCTCCCCGGCGACATAGTCGTCCCACGCGGCGATGTCGAGCACCTCATGCAGCTTGTAGGCATCGAAGCCGGCGAACCACCCCATCGTATTGGTGGTGATGAACTGGCGCGGATCGGCATGCGGACGGATCGCCTCGATCTGATTGCGCGAATAGTCGGTCCAGGTGTCGCTGACGAAGCGCTTCCACTCGAGCAACAGGGCCGGATTCTGTTCGTCCTCATGCACCGGGATCTGCGCGAAGTCGTTGTAGGTCTGGCTCCAGTACGCGGTCGCCCAGCGTTGGTTCAACGCCTCGATGCTGCCGTACTTGCGCTGCAGCCAGGCATGGAACTGCGCCTTGGCCTCCGGATCGAACGAGGCCTGCGCGTACTCGTTGTCCAGTTGCCAACCGACCACGTGCGAGTTGCGGCCATAGCGCTGCGCCATCTGCCCGGCGATGGCGCGCGCGAAGCGGCGATAGCGTGTGCTGGCGAAGGAGAATTGCTGGCGGTTGCCGTGTTCGTCGCGCACGCCATCCTGGCTGATGCGCAGCGTGTCCGGGTAGGCCTGGGTCAACCACGCCGGCGGCGCGGCGGTCGGCGTGCCGAGCACCACCACCATGTGGTGCCGCGCGGCCGCGGCGATGGCGCGGTCCATCCATCCGAAATCGTATTGGCCCTCGCGCGGCTCCATGCGGCTCCAGGCGAACTCGCCGATCCGGACCACACGCACGTGCGCG
Organism: Xanthomonas sp. CFBP 8443; assembly: GCF_025666195.1. Classification (NCBI taxonomy): domain Bacteria; kingdom Pseudomonadati; phylum Pseudomonadota; class Gammaproteobacteria; order Lysobacterales; family Lysobacteraceae; genus Xanthomonas; species Xanthomonas sp. CFBP 8443. The sequence goes on along the minus strand of NZ_CP102592.1, from coordinate 754,696 downwards.
GCCTCCATCAAGGCCAGATCGCGCTCCCAGTGCTGCTCGGGCCACTGCTCCGGATACCAGGCCACGCCCAACAGCACCGGCGCGGCATCGGCATAGCGGGTGGCCTGCGCGCGGGCATCGGGCACCATGGCAGCCAGCGCGAACAGCGTGCCGAGTAGCAGCGCTGCGGTGCACTGCGGAAACCAGGAAAGCGATGGCATAGGCGGACTCGTCGGGAGGGGGAAAGGCGGCCGGCAGACCCTGGCGGCCGCCAGCATCATTGTGCACGCACGTACCATGTGCGCACTTGCGTAACTTGCCGAACCTGGATGCGCAACTGTGCACAAAGTAGGCGATGTCGCGGCCGCGCGGCTCAGGATTGCGCCCGCACAACACCTGGTATCCGCAATGCACCGGCAAGGCCGCTTTCGCGCATGCACCCGCAGTTCGGCATGCGCAGCGCCGGACCTGCACAGTAGCCGCGGCATCGCCATTCGCTATGCGCGTGTCCCGGGGCAGGCTCGCTGCTGTCCTACGCCTTCGCGAATGCAATCCCTGCCTCCCTGCGCGTTGCATCCCACTTGCCGCGCTTGGTGCATGCAGCGATTGTCTATGTCATGTCGGCGGCGTAGCGTCACGCCCTGCCACAAGCCCCTGTCCCATTCCCCCGGAGACAACCATGAGAACACCACGGATCCTCGCCACTGTGCTGGCGATGGCCACAGCGATCTTGTCCACCGCACCGGCCTTGGCGCAGAACGTCACCGTCACCCCAAGCGAAACGCACCAGACCATCCAGGGCTTCGGCGGCATGAGCGGCGCCGGCTGGATCGCCGACCTCACGCCGGCCCAGGTCGACCTGGCCTTCGGCAGCGGCGATGGCCAGATCGGGCTGTCGATCATGCGCATGCGCATCGACCCCTCCAGTTCCGGCTGGAGCCTGCAGGTTCCGGCCGCGGTACGTGCGCGCTCGCATGGCGCACTGTTGCTGGCCTCGCCGTGGTCGCCGCCGGCGTACATGAAGTCGAACAACAACCTCAACAACGGCGGCAAGCTGCTGCCGCAGTACTACGGCGCCTATGCCAAGCATCTGCTGGACTTCTCCAACTACATGTCCGGAAAGGGCGCACCGCTGTACGCGCTTTCCTTGCAGAACGAACCGGACTGGCATCCGGACTACGAGTCTGCGGAATGGAGCGCCAGCGACTTCACCAACTTCCTCAGCGCCCAGGGCGCCGGATTCGGCAACCTGAAAGTGCTCGCCGCCGAGTCGCTGAACTTCAATCCCAACCTGACCGATGCGTTGCTCAACAGCAGCGCCAGCCAGCACGTGGACATCATCGGCGGGCACCTGTACGGGGTGCAGCCGAAGGACTATCCGCTGGCGCGCAGCAAGGGCAAGCCGCTGTGGATGACCGAGCACTACACCGACAACACCGACGGCAATGCCTGGCCGTCCGCGCTGGGCGTGGCGAGCGAGCTGCACAAGAGCATGGCGGCCAACTACAGCGCCTACATCTGGTGGTACATCCGCCGCAGCTATGGCCTGATCACCGAGGGCGGTGCGATCAGCAAGCGCGGCTACGCGATGGCGCAGTACGCGCGCTTCGTGCGCCCCGGCGCCAAGCGGATCGGCGCCACCGCCGCGCCGTACAGCGACGTCGCCGTCACCGCCTACAAGCGGACCGACAACAAGATCGTGCTGGTTGCGGTCAACACCGGCACCCAGTACCGCGAACTGAAGGTCACCCTGCCCAGCGGCAGCGCGCCCAGCTTCACCAAGTACAGCACCTCGGCCAGCGTCAATGTCGGTTACGGCGGCACGTATCAGGTCAGCAACGGCCAGACTGCGTTCTATGTCGATCCGCAGAGCGTGGCGACGTTCATCAGCAACTGAGCGTTTGCGTTGCGGCGCCCGGACCGATGGTCCGTTCGCCACAGCGCACGACACACCGAGGATCTGCGGCCCGACAGGCCGCAGATTCGTCCGGCCATGCATGCTGCGCGTCAGGCGTGACGACCATGCCGTAACCTCGCGCGTCGCCTTTCGTGCCTTGTCGCCGGCATCAGGCTGGGACCCGCCGCGGCGAATCCCGACCTGACGTCCGCCAAGGCAGCATCCACGTTGGACAGCGAAACGTGGCCATGCGGCGGCAGCCTGATGAAGAGCGGGGAAAAGTGCCCACGGGCGGACAGACATCGCAGGCGCAATGACGCTACAACGCCCGCTCAGTGGCCCCATCAAGGGGCCTGCCAAGCGGGACGTCCAGATCCCTAGGTCCAGTTGTCGTCGCCATCCGGGCTGGTGTCGTCCGAAAAGTCTTGGTCGGCGTCCTGCGGCGGCGCATCGTCGTAGTAGTTGTTGGTGACGTTCTCGACCACGGCGGGTTGCGACGCGCCGCCGCCCAGGAATCCGCTGCCGTGGTGACCGCCGAGCAGGCTCTCCACGCCCTCGAACAGGAACATGCCGCCGGCCACGCCGGCCGCCGTCGTGGCCGCGGTGCCGAGGAAACTTGGCCCACGCGCGGCGGGTGCCGCGACCGGCGCCTGCTCCGCCGCGCCGGCACCACCGCCGAACAAGCGCTCGCGCCACCCCGGTGCGCCTTGCGGCGCGGGCGCCGGCGGCAACGGCGGCGGCCCCGCGCTGAATCCCTGGCCGAGAAAACTGGCAGCCGCTGGCGGCGGCGCGGCCTGCTGCAGCTGCGCGATCTGCGCCTTGGCGGTCTCCAGCGCATGCTCGAGCAGCAGCGCCCGCTGCACCAGCAGATAGGCCGCATCGGGCTGACCGGCCAGGCGCTCGCGGATCAGCGCGTCCGCCTGCGGATCCTTCGCCACACCGCCGGCGCCGCGTACGCGGGCCAGGAAATCTTCGAGAAGCTGTTGTTCTTGCGGGGTCATACCAGTACCTGGAGGAGGTGACCGGCCCAATGCCGGCAGGCACAGCATGGGCGCGGACACGCCGGCACCAAGGGAGATGCCGCCACCTTGGTGCGGCGACATTCATCGAGACCGCAGGAACGGCGCGCGACGCAGGTCGTCAGCGACGACAGCCTGGATGCGTGACTTCCGGCATTTCCAGCCCCGGCGGCCAATGACTACAAATGTAGTCAGCGACCACGCACCAGGGAAACGACGATGAAGCGGCGAAGCATGCGCTGGAACGCGGCACTGGCATTGGCATTGGCGGCAGCGGCGCCGGCATGGGGCGGCGAGCAATGGATCGTGGCCACGGATCTATGGGGCAACCGCGTCTATCAGACGCTCGAACTGGACGCGACCGGCACGCAACTGCAAGGACGGCTGGACGCCGACCCGGTACGCGGCACCCGCCACGGCGATGCGGTGGCGTTCGCGGCCACCTCCGCCGATGGCCGCGTCTACCGCTTCGACGGCAGCGTCGATGGCGAGCGCATGCGCGGGCGCAGCGACCAACCCGATCCCAATGCCGCCGACGTACGCGCCACCCACCCCTTCGAGGCTTGGCGCGTGCCTGCACGCAGCAGCGGCGCGGCACGCACGCACCGTTTCGTGCCCGCCGATTACGCCAATACCTTCAGCGCCGATCGCGCGCCGGTGCTGGTGCTCTGGCCCGGCGACACGCTGCGCACGCAGACGCTGGATTCGGGCGGCGTGGACGCAAGCGGCACCACCCGCGCGCTGTTCGGCAATCCGCAGGTCGGGCCGTTCTTCGTGGCCGGCGCCGAACCCGGCGACACGCTCGCCATCCATCTGGTCTCGCTGCGGCTCAACCGCGACAGTGCAGACAGCCTCGATGGCCTGGTTGGGCGCCTGCAGACCCCGCGCGTGGCCGCGCAAGCCGCCGGCCTCGGCAAACACGTGCGCTGGCGCCTGGACCGCGACGCCTCGCTCGCGTCGCCGCTCGATGCCGAAGGGCCGATGAAGCATTTCGCGATCCCGCTGCGGCCGATGCTCGGCGGCCTCGCGCTGGCGCCGGGCTTCGGCAGCGCCGCCCTGTCCACCGGCGATACCGGCGCCAGCGGCGGCAACATGGATTTCAACGCGGTGGTCGCCGGCAATACGGTGTATCTGCCGGTGCAACAGCCCGGCGCGCTGCTCTATCTTGGCGACGGGCACGCGCTGCAGGGCGACGGCGAGACCACGCAATGGGCGCTGGAGACTTCGCTGGACGTGGAACTGCGGGTCGACCTGATCAAGCACCGGGCGATCGCGATGCCGCGGGTGGAATCGCCCGAGCAGATCATGACGCTGGGCCAGGCCGGCTCCAGCGACGAGGCCTTGCGCGTGGCCACCTCCGGCATGCTGCACTGGCTGCAACAGGACTACGGCCTTTCGCTGGCGCAGGCCACCCAGGTGCTGGGCGTGGCGGTGCACTACCGGGTGGCCAATCTCGCCGGGCGCAGCATCGGCGTGGCGGCCAGCATCGATAAGTCGGTGCTGCGCACGTTGCAGAAGCCGGCACGCTGAGCACCGGAGCCAGCGCATTCGTTCAGGTACTGCAGCCAGCAAAGCGCAGCGGGAGCGGCTCCCTTGTGGGAGCGACTTCAGTCGCGACGGGCCTTACCGACAAGGCCTGCCGCGACCGATAGCCCAAGATCAAACGGCGCCGCTGCTGTAGGTCGCACGCCAGAACTCAGCCTCTGCCCTGCAACCGCATGCGCACCTCGACGCCTATTCCTCCCCTACTTCCTCCCCACTTCCTCCGCCACACCATCGCCTCGCGGCAGCCGCACCGCCCACATGTTGTCGATCAGGTTCGGATACGGGCGACCGTTCTCTTCGGCGCGCTGCCGCGCCGCGGCCTTCTGCGCAGGCGACAACGGCTGCGAGCGCTGGCCGCGCGGCTTGGGTTTCTTCCAGGGTGGCGTGTCTGAGGCGCGCATGGAGAGGCTGGCGAGCGAGGGAAGCGACAGCGTGACACCATCGGGTGCGTGGACAGGTGAACGGCGCAGGTGCGCTCCATGCACCCGACGTCTCCAACCCGCTTGCCGCTATTCCGACTCGAGCCCCGCCAGCGCGGACACCCACGCCGGCACCAGCGGCTCGCCGGCATAGAAGTCCTTGGGCTTGTGGTCGGCCATAGCCCAGCGGTGCAGCCAGCTGATGCCGCCACCACCGGTATAGCCTTCGGCGTGCCGATAGGCCGGATCGCGCAGCGCCTCGTCCAGGGTGACGAACGCATAGCCACGGCGGCGCGTGGCGGCGATCAGCTCCGGGAAGGCGACGGCATTGAGTTCGTTGGCATGCATCAGCCACACCTGCGCGATGCGGCGGCCGAACAGCTGCTGCGATTGCGCTTCGTAGTAGTCCAGCTTGTTGAGCATGTACGGCACATAGCCCTTGCGCAGCCGCAGCAGCGTGGCCTCGCGCGCCGCGCCTTGCGGCTCGGTTTCCAGCACCCGCGCATAGGCGAAGGCCCACACCCACTCGCTGTTGTCCACGGTGACCGGTGCGATGCGGTAACCGCGTGCGGCAACGAACGCGACGACCGCTTCGCGATCGGCCGCGCTGCGGCCAGTGGCCAGGTACGGATGGCGGAACCAGCGCAGCTGTTGCCCGTACTCGGCCAGCAGCGGCCGCAGGCTGCGCTCGCCGCGCACGATCGCGTCCTCGTAGGCCGGCAAGCCGACGTCGTGCAGGTTCACATGGCCGTAGGTGTGGTTGCCCAGTTCGTAACCAGCGTCCAGCCAGTCGCGCAGCATCGCCACGCGCTGCGGCTGCAGGTGGCCGTCCTGTTCGAGCTTGTCCTCGTTGACGAAACCGACGATGGGCACATCCGCCTGCCGCAACGATGCCATCAGCTGCGCATGGAACGCCGGCAACTGCGCAGCCGGGGTCTCGCCCATGCGCTGCCACGGCAGGTCGTCGATGGTCACCGCGATGCGGCGGTCCGACTCCTGCGCCTGCACCTGCGCGGCACCGAAGACAGCCAGCACGGCCAGCACGGCCAGCAGCACATAGCGACAGTAACGTTTCATCGGCGACACCAGATCCGGAGCGGGCCAGTCTAGCGGATGCCGCAGATGCCTCCGCCGCGTGCGGCTGCGGCTGCGGCTGCGGCGGCAGCGTGTCGCGTCGCCGTTGGCCTGGCTGCGGCAACGGGCCGCACGCATGCATGCGCATCCGCTCATTCTGCACCGCAGCCTGCTGTGCAAACGCCGCTGCAACGGAGCCGACCGGATGCCGTGCCATCATGCCGCCCTGTCCGCACACGCCGGATCCCATCGAGCCCGAGCGGGCAGGAGAACGAGATTGAGCAAGTGGATGTCGATGGGATGGATCGTGTTGCTGCTCGCAGGTTGCGCCAGGACACCAAAGGACGCGACGTCCACGTCCCCGGCGCCGGCAACGTCCGCGCCAGCCAGCGCCTCCGTGCCGGGACGGCAACGCGGCGAAGGAAAGCCCTACGAAATCCCGGAGAGCCAGGTCTGGACGGTGCCCGATCCGGCCTCCGGCCGCGATTACCAGGTGTTCGTCGCCTTGCCGCGCGGCTATGCAGACGATCCCGCCCGCCGCTATCCCGTCCTCTATGTCACCGACGCCGACTACGCCTTCCCGCTGGTGCGGCCGATCGCGCGGCGCTTGAACGGCGAAGGGCCGAAGATCGACGACTTCATCCTGGTGGGCCTGTCGTACGCCGTCGGCGACGAGCCCATGCCGAGCCGACGCCGCGACTACACGCCGACGCCGGAGGACGGGGCGAACGCGGCGCCGACCCCGACGCACGGCAAGGCCAACGGCTACATCGGCTACCTGCGCGACCAAGTCCTGCCGTTCGTGGCGCAGCGCTACCGCACCGACGAACGCAGGCGCCTGTACCTCGGCCACTCCTACGGCGGCCTGCTCGGTACCCAGATCCTGCTGAGCGCGCCGGAGATGTTCGCCGGCTACATCCTGGGCAGCCCGTCGTACTGGTACGGCGAGCACGCCATGCGCGACCAGGAAAAGGCGTTCGCCGCCACTCACAAGGATCTGCCGGCGCAGGTCTATCTCTACGTCGGCGAGTACGAGCAGACCCGCTACGGGCAGAACTACGACATGGTGGACGATGCGCAGGCGATGGTGCGCAGCCTGCGCGCCAGGCGCTATCCCGGGCTGCAGGTGCAACTGGACGTGCTCAACGACGAGGACCACCTGAGCGTGGCGCCGCGCGGACTCACCCACGGGCTGAAGTATCTGCTGGGCACCAAGGAGCCCCGATGACACGCCCGGCACCCCGGCGAGCGGGCTGGCGCGCATGCGCGGCATTGGCCGTCTTGGTCGCCGCATCGGCAGTAGCGACGGGCGCGGCGGCGCAGACCGTGGCGCCGGCGCCCGGTGCGGGATTCGAAGTCGAGCGCTATGCGGTGACCCTGCACCCCGACCTGGCGACCACCGCCGTGGCGGGTACGCAGAGCATCACGTTGCGCGGCACGCAGCGGGTGTCGCAGTTGGTGTTCTCGCCCAACGCCTTGCGGCTGCGTGCCGCGTCGCTGGACGGGCGCGCGGTGACGGTGGTCAGCCGCGCCGACGGCATCGTCTTCGAACTGCCCGCGCCGCTGGAGAAGGGCGCGAGCGCCACGCTCCGCTTCGCGCTGGAGGGCGTGCCCGCGCACGGCCTGGTGCGCGCCGGCGACGGCGTCTACAGCAGCTATTTCGCCTGCGACTGGATGGTCTGCCTGCAGGACGCGCCCGGCGACAAGGCCGCGTTCGCGCTCGACCTGCTGCTGCCGGCAGGCGCGACCTCACTCGGTGTCGGCAAGGCGTTGCCGCTGCGTCCGCGCCGCGACGGCCTGGTCCTGCATCGCTGGCGCTCCACCCGGCCCTACTCGGCCTACCTGTTCGGCTTCGCTGCGGGCACCTTCGCCAAGGCGACGGTCAACACCGACGTCGGCGAACTGGTGTACCTGGACGCCACCGGGAACAGTGCCGACCTGCCGGCGGCGTTCGCGCAGGCGCCGGGCATCGCACGCTTCCTCGCCGACAAGGCCGGCATCGCCCTGCCCGACCGGCGCTATACGCAGTTGCTGGTGCCGGGACAGGAAGCGCAGGAGGCCGCGACGTTCTCGCTGATCGGCCAGGAAGCCCTGGAAGAGGACCGGCAGGCGCCGTCCGCGGCATGGATCGTGGCCCACGAGATGGCCCACCAGTGGTGGGGAAACCTGGTGACCTGCGCGACGTGGCAGGACTTCTGGTTGAACGAAGGCATCACCACGTTCATGACCGCGGCGTGGAAGGAGCAGGCGGTCGGCGCTGCCGCCTATCGGCAGGAACTGGACCAGGCACAGCGTCGGCTGGAGCGCGCCCGCGCCGCGGGCTTCGACAAGCCGCTCGCGTGGTCGGGCAGCTATCCATCCCTCGGCATGCGCCGCGCCGTCCAGTACAGCAAGGGCGCACTGTTCCTGGCGCACCTGCGCGAGCGCCTGGGCGAACAGGCCTTCTGGAACGGCATCCGTGGGTTCACCCGCGGCCATGCCGGAAAGACCGTCACCAGCCGCGATTTCCAGGCCGCGATGGAGCGCGCGAGCGGCCAAGACCTGTCGGCGGTCTTCGTCGAATGGGTCTACGGCACCGCCGAGCCGGCGGCAGCAACACGCTGAAAGCGGTCACCGCGACACCGCCGCCGCACGGCCGCCTGCGCCGCATCGCAGCGGCCGTCGCCGGTCACTGCAACACCCGCTGCGCATCGACGCTCTCCACGCCCTGCAGTTGCCCAAGCCAACTGTCGAACCATGGCTTGTGCGACACGCCGACAATCGAGAGCACCCGTGCGCCCGGCGTCTCGCGGAAGGTCTGCTGGAAGTTGGCGACCATGCGCAGGTTACGGATTTCCCAGCCGCTCACCCAGATCTGCGGATAGTGCTGCGGCGACGCCGCGCGCATCGCCGCGCCGGCATTGACGTCTGCGTAGATCGCCAGGTTCTCCGGGCGATTGATGAAGCGGTACAACGGCAGCAGATCGCTTCCCTGCTGCAACGCCTGTTCCTGCCGCTCGATCCCGTCCAGCGCGGCCCTGCCATCCTTCCACGCCTGCTCGATCGATTGGCCGAACGCCTTCCTGTCGGCGACCCGGATGTTGTCGCCAGTGTGATCGTCCACCGGGTACACGCGCGGCAAGCCCAGCCGTGCCGCCAGGCGCGCACCGATGCGGTAGTTCTCGTTGCTGCTCGTGGCGATCTTGGCAAGCGCCGCCACCAGCGCCGCGTCCAGGCCATCGCCCGCGTGTCGCTCGGCCGGCACCAACTGCAGCCATTGCGCATAGGCAGAAGCACGTTCGTTGGCCGCCAGGAACACGGCCGCCAGTCGTCGCCGCTGCGCAGGCGTCGGCTGCGCCGGCCAGGCGGCGAGCGCCGTGTCGACCTCGGCGAGGGCGGCGGGCACATCCAACCCCGTCGCTGCCTGCGCCTCGCTGGTCGACAGGCAATAGTCGGCGCCATAGACGCTGGGGTGGCGCGCAGCGAGATCGCACTGCTCGCCGCCGATGGCCTCGATGGCGATGATGTCCGGCTTGAATGCCGCGAGGCGATCGAGCAGCGCGTCCAGCGCCGCAGGCGCAACGCCGCCGTCGATCTCGCTGAGATGGACCGACCCCAGCACCAGCACCTGCGTGCGCGGCCCCAGCATGTCCTTGTCCAACGTCGTCAGATCCACCTGCGCCTGCGCAACGACTGGCAGCGCCAGCGCCACGCACCATCCGACCATCGACCGCCATCGCGCCATGCCATCCCTCCATCCGGTTGTAGCGGACAGTGTCGCCAAACGCGTGCACCGCCACCCGTGCCGTTGGATGGCGTGCCGAAAGGCATGCGTCGGTGACGTGCGATGGGTTTCGCCGCCGCCGCGGCGCGTGCGTGCGTGCGTGCGTGCGTGCGAATCGTTGCGCAACAACCAAGCGGGCTCGCTTCTTTCCATTCCAAGGAGTGGACGAAAAGAAGCGAGCCCGATCGGTTGTTACGAGGAATGCCAACGCGTACGTGCGGACGTTACGCCAGCAAGGCGTGACAGATCGACGACCTGCCACGCCATGGGATCACATCGACTTCTTGATCTCTTCCGCCTTCGCCAGATGCTGCTCGACGTGCGTCCTGGTCTCGGTCAAGTGCTTCTTGACCGGATCGGTCGACGCCGCCGCCGTCATCTGCGAGTCGATCAGCTGCAGCGCCTCCTTGTGCCCGGCGATCATCGCGTCGATGTAGGCCGCCGCGTAGTCCTTGCCGGACTTCTCGCCCAGCGTCGTCAGCTCCTGCTCGCCCTTGGTCTCCAGCTGCTTGACGTCCGGCGTTTCGGCCAGCGTACCGAGCGCCTTGGTCTTTTCCAGGTTGGCGGAGTGTTCCTTCTCCATCATCTTGGCGTAGTCCAGCACCGCCCCCGTCACCTGCTTTTCCTGCGCCTGCTTTGCCGCGGCGATTTCATTCTTGTCGACCGCACCCAGCAGGCCGAGCGCGATGTCGTCCCCGGAGCTGGCGCGCGCCGCACCTTCCGGTGCCGGACTGGCTTCGCCGACCGGCGGCGTGGTGGGCGTCGCGGCGCCGCCGACCGGCGTCGGCTCGGTGGAGGCCGCCGGCGTGTCCGCGGTGGGTGCCGGAGCGTCGTTGTCCTTGTTCTTGCAGCCCGCGATGGCCAGCGCACCGACGATGGACAGCACCAACAGTGAATGTTTCATATGCGATTCCTCCTCCAATGGGGAGGCCAGCATCGCGCTACGCGGGTGAAGACGCATCATGCAATCGGGATGAATTCTTCAGTTTTGTAGTGTGACGATGAAAGTGCCGATGCATGGTCAATCGCGACGGCCATGGGCTGTTTCGGACGAAGAGGCGCGGCAGTCGAATGTGTCTGTCGCCATGCATCGGATCGCTGCGCCGCGATCCTACCTAGGCATTGCCTCCATCCACCGGCGCCTCGCGATCAATATTTGAGCGCGTTCGCGGTCGGCGCGAGCGGAGCGAATCGTGCGCTCCTGAAATCCTGCAGCAGACGGAAGACCCGTTCGCCGTCCTGCGCGTAGTCCCGAAAACCGCTTTTCGTGAGCCGGTACAGACAGCCATCGCGTGCGAAGACCAGGTCGCCGCCATCCCAGTCAGCCCAGTCGCTGCCGGGCAGGTCCAGCAGCACCGTGCCGTCGCGGTCCAGGACACGATGGTCCAGGCCGTACCACGCCTCGTTTTCGCGGCCGACAGCCTGCAGCAGCGACTGCAGCCGGCGGCCGCTGGCGCCCGGCTTCTCCCACACGCGCGGACGGGTGAAGCGGTAGAGCACGTCCGATGTCAGGCCACCGGTTTCGCCCACACCCGCATCGATCACCTGCCAGCCGTCGCGCTGCCGCAGCGCGCTGTCGATCGGCTCGTCCTCGCCGCCGCCCGAGCCGCGCCCGAACGGCCGCACCTGCAGGTCGTGCGGCAACTGGAAGCCGGTCGGCAACGGAAAGGGATCGCGGCCCTCCTGCGGGCGATGGTTCAACAGCAGGGTCCTTTCGTCCTCGAACATGCCGCCACCACCCCAGCAGTCGCCCTTCGGCCACAGCGCCAGCGCGGTGAAGAACGGCGGACGCGACAGCGCCGTCCAGGTGACGAAATCGCCTTTTTGCTTGGATGCGAAATACACCAGCAACCTGCCCGACGGCGACAGGTCGCAACGTCGCTCGTAGATGCGGCCCTTGAACCACTGCCCGTGCTCGAAGCTGTCCTCGCGCAGGTCCCAGCGGATGAGCTGCACCTGTTTGCTGGGTCCGCGGCGGAAGATCACACCAGTGCGCGCCTCGCGCGCCAGCAGCGCGTAGAGCCGCGTGGCCGGGGGACGCTGTTGCGCGTGATGCTGGGTCGCTTCCAATCGATTGCCTCTCTCTACCCAAGCTGCCAAGCACGTTCGCCAATAGACCGAAGCGCGCGTGCTGCCTCTCTCCAATCGTACCTCCATGTGCCGCCAAGTCCTATGACGGGGCGCTTTGCATCATCGGAAACGTCCTGGATATCGCACGACGTAGGCGCTTCCATGCCGGCTCGCGTGTGGGATCAACACGCCTCCCCACGCATGACAACCGTAAAAACACCAAGGTAAGCTGCGGCCACTCAACCGCTGCCGATGCCACGCCCATGCGCCGCGTTCAGACCGATGCCCTCTCCATCGACCTGCCCGACCGCTTCACCGTCGTGCGGCAGGTAGGCCAGTTCGTCAAAGCGGCGTACCCCGTCGCCGATGATGAAGTTTCGCTGGGCGTCGTCATCGTGCGACGCGAGACCCCGCACGATGCCGGCGCCGATCCCTGGGAAGGCTTTCGTGCCGAGTGCCGGACACGACGCGGCGAAGTCGCGGTGTTGGCCGAGCAGGCACTGACGATCGACGGCCGTCCTGCATTCCAGGTGACCGCGCAGGGCGACGACTATGTGTATCTGTTCGTCATGGTGCTTTTGGACGATGCGTTGTACCTGGACATTGTGGGCGACTGTCCGGCCGGCACCGAGGCCGAGCATGTTCCAGTGCTCGACGCCGCGCTGCGCAGCCTGCGCGTGACCGGCGACGCCGCCGCCGCGCTGGCGGCACACGACGCCTGGATGCAGAACATGTTCGGCGGCCAGGACGACGAGGACGGCGACGACGACGATGGACATCCCGCGCCCGTGACCGCGCCGGCGGAGCCGTTCCGCATTCCCGAGGACGGCCGCGACGTCTTTCGGATCGACGACCTGGCGTTCGACTTTCGGCGCGAGACCGGGGCGAGCATCGGCAATACGGGCAGCAGTGGCGACGAACTGGTCATCGACCTGCAAGCGCGTGCACGCAAGGCGGACGCGGCCGCCCGAGCACATCTGGTGGACGATACCAAGGTCTATTTCCGTTTCTCGGTGAAGGGCGTCCACCGCGCGGGCGTGCCGACCGGCCGTATCCGCTTCGAGGACGATCGCGAGCCGGCCCACCAGGCCTATCTCTGGTCGGGCGGCCTGCGCTTCGACCTCAAGCTCTGGGGAGAGTTGGTGCTGGAGCAGGGCTGGGTCGGCTTCAGCGGCTACCTGCAGGCGTACGGCGCCGGCCATCGCTATCCCGTGCGCATCGCGCGCAAGCTGGCGACGGAGACCCTGGACTGGTCGAATTACCGCTTCACCTCGATGGACGAGCTGTCGAGCGCACCGCCTGGCCTGCCGCGCCACGCGCATCTATCCAATCTGGCCGGCCCCACGCTACCGGAGGCGTTGTACGCCTATACGTCGCTGCGTTCGCTGAGCATCTACTACGACGACGAAGCCGCCGGCGCCAACGGATTGCAGGAATTGCCGGACGCGATCGCCCGCTTCTCCGCCCTGGAGGACCTGAGCATCGTCAGGGCCAAGGCCCTCGAGCGTCTGCCCGCCGCGCTCGGGGCGCTGCGCGCACTGCGGCGCCTGCACGTCACCCGCACCGGCATTCGCACCGTGCCGCCGGAACTGCTATCGCTGCCACTGATGTATTGCGTGCTGGACGACAACGCCATCGAGCAGCTGCCCGACGCATCGTTCCCCGCCACGCTCAAGACCCTGTCGCTCGCAGGCAACCAGTTGCAGACCGTGCCCGCCAGCGTCGCGGCCTCGCCGGCGCTGCAACGGCTGGACCTCACCAACAACCCGTTGACCGCGCTGCCCGCCGGACTGGAGCGCATCGAACGGTTGGAACTGGAACTGCCGAAGAAGCACGCCTTGCTGGACTACCGCTACAAGGGCGCCGGCGGTCAAGGTACGGTCGCCTTCGACGATGATGCCTACTACGTGCGCAACGACCCGGGTTTGGCCCAGCAACTGGAGCAGGCGCTGGCAAGCGACGCGCAGTGGGCGCCCTACCGGTCCGGGATGCAGGCGCTGGCGTGGCGCGCAATCGCGCTGGCCACGGACGAGGCGGACGACTACCGGATGCGCGGCAACACGCGCTTTGGCGGACTGCCCGACCTGCCACCGGACATGTCCTACCCCCGGGTCACTGCCTTCGACGGCACGATCCGCCCCATGCAGTTCATCGCGCAACTGGACTGCACGCAGCTGGCCCCGCTACAGACCTACCTGCCGCGGGACGGCGTGCTGTATTTCTTCATCTCGGACCAGGAAGACCTCACGCCGCAGGTCTTCCATTACGCCGGTCCGCGCGCGGCGCTGCAGGCCGCTGCGGACCTGGCGAGCGATGCAGCGTTGCTCGACGACCAGGACGACGGCACCCTTCCCTACCGCGCCAGCGCCGCCCACTGGATCAGCGTGCCGCATTTCTATTCCGACGAGGAGTATTACCAAGGCGCGGCCGAGGGCCTGGATGCCCTGGAGGAAGCGTATGAGCTCGTCGAATCGCTGCGCGATCGGCTTGCGGCGCAGTCTGTCGTCTCCCCAGTGCACGGCGTGAACAGCCACGTGTTCAAGCAACACGACACCCCGCTCAGCGAAGCCGCCAACCGCCTGCACGGTCGCCCGGAGGATTTCATGGTGCTGCTGCGCGTCGCATCGGATGCGAACCCCGGCTTCTGCTTCTGGGACGCAGGCGAGCTGTATTTCGTGATCCACAAGAGCGACCTCGCCAAGCGTGATTTCTCCAACGTGTACTGCGGGTTGGAGAGCAGCTAGGCGCTCGACCTGAGAACGGGTATCTGAGCAGGCGTCCTGCTGCCTGCTTCCCGCTTCCATCATCGCGCCTCCCACTTCGCGCATGGTGCTGCCCCTCTTCCCGAGAGAACGCTCGCCATGATGGATCGGCAACGCGTACATGGGCCGCGGCGTCACTTGTGCGCACGCAAGCAATACAGCCGCTGCGCTAGCGACCTGGCGGCGACGTGTCTCGCCCGCATTCGACGCTGCTTTAGGAAGTCCCTTTATCCACGCCGCGACAGCCGTTGCGCGCGTTCATGCCCCTGCAAAGGACAGACGGCTAAGCTCCACTTGACGCCACGGACGCAGAAGGACGCACGATGTCGCAGCACGCCATCGAGGACCTGATCGAGAGCACGATCCATCTGGTCGACCGCAGCGCACTGGACGGCCCACGCCAATCCTCGCTGATCCACGGGCTGTTACATCTGCAAGCGCGCTACGACACCAGCCTGACCTGGTTCCGGTTGCCCGATGTGTTGCTGCGCCACGGGGTGCTGGTGCGTACGCCAGTGGAGGCCATCGCCGATGCCGGACTGCGGGCCGAGGCGCTGGCTGCGACTGAGCCGGGCTGGCTCGGGCGCGATGATGATGCGGGCTATCTCGAATGGGAAGGCCAGGCGCGCGTGCTCTATCGGCAGGCCGATGCCAACCACGCCCTGCCGTTGCCAACGTTGCTGCGCAGCGTACTCACGCTCGCCGACCAGGCTAACGAGACCGAACTGTTCAGCGACTGGTATGCGCTGCTGGTGAACGGCTGGCTGGACGAGACATTCACCGCCGAGGATGGCATGGCGCCCACGCTCGACGGCTTGCTCGCGTCGGACGACTTCCAGGCGATCCGTGCGTTGGCAGCGCGCCGTGGGCTCAAGCGCCGGCGTGGCGTTCCGGAGGACCTGGCGCTGCCCCGGCTGACGGAGAGCGAGCACGACGAGGTCGAACGCAGCTTCGGCCTGCGCTTCTTCCTGGAACCCAAACGCAAATCGTCCCTCCTGCTGGCCGCGCGCGACAAGGCGTTGATCCAGCAGGCCAGGGTGCGTGAACTGATTCCCGCGCTGGTCGAGCAGAATCTCGGCGCCGCGCTGCAGGCCGCAGGCTGGTCGCCGGTGCACGCCGGCAGGGACCGTCAATGGTGCTGGATCCGCGAGCGCGACGGCAGCCGCCAGTTCCTCTGGGCCACCCATGAAATGGGTCGGGGCATGCTGATGGTCCAGGTGGGCGTGCAGCACGCGCGACTGCTGGCATGGCAACGGCGCCAGGCCACCCCGCAATTGCACGACCTGCATTTCTACGCGATCGCCGCAGGATTCTTTGCCGAGGAGGTGCAGCAGAGCGCGGACATCGGCGATTTCGGCGGCTGGGCGCTGGATGCCTCCAAGAGCGATACCCAGCTGTGCGCCGCCATCGAGCGCCTGATTGCCGCGCTGCCCGCAGTGGATGCGAACTACTTCGGCTTGATCGACCAGCAGTTCCCAGAGCCGTTTTTCGCCCGCAGCGCCGATAGCCTGCTGCACCTGCTGGAAGAAGGCGATGACGACGGCATGGTGCCACCGGACGTGCTGTTCGACAGCCCCGACAGCCTGTTGCTGGCCTTCGTCTTCCATCACCTGCAGCATGGCGACGAGGCCGGTGCCACGGCGATCGTCGAGCGCCTGCGGACACGCCAGGCCGCGCGCGAGCGCCTCAGCCCTTGGCACCGCGACCATCTGGCTCCGTTCCTGCAGCAATGGGACGAAGGCCAGCGCGACCTGCCAATGCCGCCAGTGCTGCATGCGCTGCTGATCGGCCACTTGCGAGCTCAGGAAGCGGGTTGAGCAGCGTCGTCAATCACCTCGCCTGCAGAGCTGAACCGGCTCCGATCATGGACAAGACGTCAGCCGCCAGCGCACGGCTATGGTGTTCCGCTGCATCTGATATTCGCGGCCGACTGGATATCGGCCTGCACCATGACCGGCTGGCCCGCCACCAACGCATATTCGTGGTAGTACGGCTTGGCCATGCTCACCTTGCCCTCGTTGATCGTGCGTATGCTGCCGCTCTCGGGCATGCCGAGCGAGGTGCCGGGAATCTCGCCGACCATCGAACGGAACGCATTGCCGAGCGAACCGGGCGCCTCGATTTCCTCGTCGTACTGGTCCTCGCACATCGCGTTGGTGTACCGGGTGAGGCCCACGCCATTTTGGCCGAACGTACGCAGGCGGGCAGGCGCGGCGACCAGACCATCGGCGGCGCCTCCTTCCGCAGCCGCGCAGAACGGCAGGACGACAGCATCAGCCAGCAAAACTCGCGAGGGAACAGGTTCAAACAGGACCTCCATGGTCGAGCGGGAAGCATCGAAGCGCGATAGCGCGATGCCGATGGACGCGTTATCGGCCAGGCGCCCGGTTCCTCGACCGCGCTCAGGGTCCGAAGCGTCCGCCGCTCGGGAAGGCCTGCAAATCCCCAATGATCCTGTACGGCATTCGCGCTGCGATGCCGGCGCGATGGCTTGATCCGGACCGTCGGTAGCTACAGCGAAAAACGGAAGTCGTAGGAGATCCTGGTGCCGCCGCTCAGATTGTCCAGCGTGCCGTGCACCATTTCCGTGCCGTAGAACATGAAGCCTTCGCCGTACTCGAGTTCGACCGGCTTGAAGTCGCTCAGGCCCGGTGCGGACTCCACGTACATCGAATTGCTGCCGTGGGTCCGGGTCACCGGCAACCAGATGTTGACCAGATTCGGCCGCTGCCCGTACTCCTCGTCGCGATGGAAGCGCAGGATCGCCCGCGAGCCATGGAAGTTGACGCGCATCATCGCCTCCGGCTGCAGGCTGCGGATCGGACCGACGAATCCGGCGATGTGGTCGAAGACCAGCGAGTGGATAAGCGCCATCGAGCGCTCGGTCACCGCCTCACGCAAGGCCTTGCTGACGTCCCAGCTGTTGCGGGTGACGAAGTGGTGCGGCAGCGCGAGGTCCGCATCCCGAGGGTTCCAGCGCGGATCCAGATGCAGCGTCTCGAGCGCGTCGGTGCCGAAGAAGTCGGCGACGATCGCGCGCAGGTCCCAGCGTGCGGTGTCGTAGGCGAAGACCGACGACAGCGGCAGGGCACGCCCTGCCACGTCGACCGTCGCCGGGCTGCAAAACCGGACGGGGGATGCGATGGATGCCATGACGGGCCCTACCCTTCGTCGACCGCACCGAACCGGCGCCGCGGCCTAGCCCGCAAGCGCCAGCGCCTTGGTGAGCAGGTTTTCCGCCGCCACCGTATCGTCCTTGGGACGCGACGCCTTCGCCGACCCGAGCGACGGATTGTCGTCTTCCTCCGCCAGCACTTCGACCACCGCGACCGCGACCTCGGTCATGACTTCGGTGGTCACTTCGGTCGTGACCTCGGTGGTCACCTCCGTGGTGACTTCCGTCGTCACCTCGGTGGTCACTTCGGTCGACGTGTTGCTGATCATCGCGGCGATCACGGTGATGTTCGGCGGACTGGTCGTCGACTTGGTGGTCCCCGAGAGGTTCACGTAGGTGGGCTGCGCTCCGCTGTTCCACATCTCCCCGTAAAGCGTCAGCGTCGGCGCCTGCGAATTGGAGAACTGGATGATCGCGTTCTGCGGATTGCCGTTCTGGCTGAACCATGCGAGTTGGTCGATCTCGCCGTTCGGCCCCTTTTCGCCGGTATAGACCGGCTTGTTGACGACCGATCCGGCATAGGTGACCTCGGGCGCATTGATCACCAGCTTGTCGCTGAGCTCCGTGCTCTTGCCGTCGCTGGTCAGACTGAACAGGTTGTAGGTGCCGTTCCACGTCGACAGTTGCTGGGTCGCGGTGCCGGCATTGCCGAATAGATTGTTGGCCGCCGGCAGCGGATCGCTGCCCTGCGCGAACAGGCCGACGAAGCCGTTGACGCCGGCATTCTGGTAGAACGTCAGCTGCGCCGAGGTCGCGTTGTTGCTCGACGCGGACCAGCTCACTCCAGTCGCGGTGAACGCCGGGGAGTTGATCGCCGCGCCATTGAGCGTGATCGACTGGCTGCTGGCATCGATCACCACCGGGCCGGGAATATAGGTTTTCCCGTCCGGTTGCAGCCAGCTGGTCATGTAGGTTCCGGACGGATCGAAGGTCGCCATTGTCGTGTCCTCTTGTCCTGCAGATGGAAGGAGCGGCGGAAGATCAGGCTTCTATCAAGCTGTCTTTGCTGGTGTGGACCTCGGCCATGGCGCGGGTTACCGCGGAGGGCGTGGCGGCGTAGCCGCGCTGCCGCAGCCAGGACGCGACCAGGCCTTCGTATTCCCCGATGGCGATCTCGCGGTCGGCGACGGCCTGCGCGACCGCGACCTGCCGGTCGCGATAGCCGCGTGCCAACGCCGGATCGAGCAGCGCGGCGCCAACGAAGCGCACCGCCTCCTTGTCCGGATCGCGCTTGAACATCATCCGGGTCACGCCGGTGTGTTGCAGCAGCAGCGAACGCCGCTCGTCGGCGGTCAGGCCAGCGCGGGCGTCGAGGTAGGCCTTGGGGTTGGTGCGGAACTCGCCCTGGGCGCGCTGGTCCAGTGCAAGCGTGAGCAGCGTCTGGTATAGCGGCTCGGAGGCGAAGCTGTACTTGTAGCCAGCAGGCACCTTGTGGTTGTGGATGTTGCGGCGGGCGATCTCGGCCAAGACCGGATAATCGTCGCGGTCGCAGATCAGCGGCGTGCGCCGCGCCTCGCTGATCTTGGCCAGGCCGAGCTTGGCGAGCATGTCCGGATCGGACTGGATCGCGTCCTTGGCCGGAATGAAGAACGTGGAGATGCCGGACACCTTCGCCTTCACCTCCGGATCGCGATAGTCGCGGATCACATAGCGATCGATCTGCGGCGGGCCGGCGAACATGTTGGCGACATAATTGATCGCCGGATGATCGGGGCCGTAGATCTCTTCGAGATAATCGAGCAGCACATCGAACTTGTCGTTCTTGTAGCCGCCGAACTTGAAGCCCAGATCGCCGATGCAACCGACCTGCCACAGCACGAAGTTGGCGGTGGTATCGATCTTGCGCCGGCGCAGCAGGAAATCGGTGGCCTCGTAGATCTGCATGCCCGGCACGCTCGGGTCCACACCGAGATCGGCGTACAGGCAATCCTCAGCCGACACCGCTGGCAGCATCACCGCGTCGTAGCCTTCCTGGCGCGCGATCTCGATCGCGTTGTGGGATGGCGTCACGAACACCCCGGGATGGCCGTAGAACAGTGCGCAAACATACTTTCCCGCACGCACTTCGGCCATGATCCGCTCGATCATCTGCACGTAGGTGATGATTCGCGCCTTGTCGTCGGCGTAGTACTCGTAAAGATCGAAGGCATTGGAGTTCTGCGCCTCGATCCACATATCGGTGACCGGATCGGCGGCGGCGTACAGCACGATGTCCGCCTGCTGGATATGCGCCTGGGCTTCCAGCGTGAAATGCGACACGGCCTTGATTCCGGAACCGATGACAACCAGCCTTCCCTGTTTCTCACGCACAGCACCTTGCTCGCCGCTTGACATAAAGGCCGCCCCGGTTTCAGAGAGATGTGGATAGACGCTACGCCGATTCGAAAAATAGTTTGTAGACATCTCAAGCGCGCAAATATGGATTTCAGATCTAGGTTTTCTTTGATTTTCTCCAGATAAACCAAGTAAACCGAAGCGCCACGCAATGCTTCTCGCAGTGAAGTGCATTCCGTGCCCTGGCACCTGGGGTAGACAAGTGTCGGCGCCCTGGCCAGACCATCCTGTCCATCACAGAAAAACCGAATGCGTGCTTCCTACAGTCGCCTTGGTCGCGGCGTCCCGCGGCCTTCCATCCACAGGAGAGCGACGATGAACCTCGAACGGTTGAGCGCGCGGCTGTCGGCAACAGGAACCAAGACGATAAAGATGCACGGCATGGGCTTGGCCCTGGCAGCGGCCATGGCAGCGGTGACGGCAGGTGCCGCGAACGCAGCGGCGCCGCAGACGGCGCCGAGCGATGCGCTGACAGCGGCGCAGGCGGTAGAGCACGATCTGCCCGCCATTGCGGCCGCACTGGATGTCGATCCCACGCGCGCCCGCAGCATCATCAACGTGCAGGAGCACGCCGCCGGCCTGGCGGACACGCTGCGCACGCAATACGCCGATCGGCTCGCGGGCATGTACCTCGAACACGCTCCGGTCGACAGGCTGGTCGTGCGCCTGACCGGCGACCAGGCGGTGCGCACCCAGTTCCACACCTTCGGCACCGATCCGCTCGAAGTCACCTTCGTGCCCGGTGCGACGCATACCGTCGCGCAACTGACCAGCGGACTGGAACGTGCGCTGGCGACCGGCCTGCGCGACGAGGCATCCGGCGTCCATGCCGGCTACGTCGACGAACGCACCGGCACGATCGTCATCGAGGTGGACCAGGACACCCGCAGCACGGCCCGACTGACCAGGCAGCTCGAGCAGCTCGCGGGCGTACCGGTGCGCATCGAGGTTTCGCCACGCGCGGTGACGCAGGCGGTCTATGGCAGCGGCAGTATCTCGTCACTGTGCACCACGGGCTTCGCGGTCAACCATGCAGCCAGCAACCAGCACGGCGTGCTGACGGCCGGGCATTGCGACACCGGCGCGGCGCAGACCTACTCCGGCATCGATGGCGCATCGCACACGCTGAACGAGGTGGCGCTGCTGGCCAACGCGAATGCGGACCTGCTGCGCCTGGGCAACACCGCCGTCGCGTTCGGTGGTTACTTCTACGCCGACGCCTGGCGCGCGGCGACCGGCCGTCGCACCCGCGCCGCAACCACGACCGGCGCCGTGCACTGCCACTACGGTCGCAACGGCGGCTACAACTGCGGCAGCGTGCAGTCGACCGTGGCCAACCCCGGCAGCATCTGCGGCCCCAGCAACACCTCCGCCTGCAATGCGGTGTACGTGCGCGTGGCCGGCGCCTCGCTGTTCTGCATCGGCGGCGACAGCGGCGGCCCCTGGTTCACCGGCACCACGCTCGCCGCGGGCATCCACTTCGCCGGACCCACCGCAGGCGGCAGCCCGTGCTACTACACCAGCACCGACTGGGCCTACGACAGCATGGGGCTCAACCTGCTCTATCCGTAGAGCGAAGCGCAGCATGATGCTGCGCAGCGTGTACTGGAGATCGGCCGGTGTATATATGGCCGATCTTCTGGCCAACGTGGGAAGCGCCATGCGAGTTCCGGGAATTGCATTGATGATGTGCTTGGGCGCAACGGGGTGCGGCACGGCAGACGACACCACGCCAGGGCCGGCGAGCGCGCCGGCCGACGCGGCCGCAACGGCGCCGGCGGCAGCCGCGCCGGACGAACGCGTGGAGGCGGCCACCGGCCCGATCGTGGAGCGTATCCGCACGCAATACGCCGAACGCCTGGCCGGGCTCTACTACGAGCGCGAGCAGAAGCGGATCGTGGTCCGGCTCACCGGCATGGAGCCCGTGGCACCGGAAACGCACACCGTGGCAGGCGGCTCGTTGCAGGTGGTGTTCGAACCCGGCGCTGCCCACTCGTTCGCGGAGTTGAACCGGATCATGGCCGACAGCACGGCCAAGATCGCGGCGGCGCTGCCGACGGCGCACGCCCGCTACGTGGACGAACGCAGCGGCGCGATCGTCATCGCGATCGCGCCAGACAGTGCTGCCGGCAAGGCGAAGGAAGCGGAGCTGACGCAGTCGCTTGGCGTACCGGTACGGGTCGAGGTCGAGGTGCCTGCGGTGCCGCAGCGGTAGCGCCGCAGCGTTCTCAAGCACTGTCGCCGAACAGCACGAACGTCAGCAGCGCCGCCGCCACGGCCAGGCCGATCCCGACCAAACGTCCTCTCTGCCGGCGCGCGTTGCGCCGTTTGATGTCGGGCAAGTCGAACCAGTAGCCGCTGTCTTGGTGCGACGGGGAAGACTGGTTTCGCTTCGAAGATCCAGGAAACATGCATCGCTCCATCTGCAACTGTGGTGGAAGGCATCGCACGCGTGCTGCCCATGCATGGCAACGTCGCGTGCGCCGCCGGTGCGGTGCCGTGTCAGAACCGGAACAGATAGCCAGCCGAGATCCGGGTCTGTCGCGATTGCTCGAGCAACGGGCTGTCCTTGATCCCATCACCGAACTGGGTGCCGGCCACGTCCACGAAGAACGTGTGTCGCTCGGCAGGGCTGTAGTCCAGCCGCAGGCCCAGCTCGACATTGGCCGTGCCCTCGCCGTCATAGGCTGGGCGGGCCAGCGTGGCTTCCTCGGGACGCACGCCGTAGTAATAGGCCACGTACTTGTCGTCGACCCATTCCGCGGCCACACGCGGTGTCAGGCCGAAGCGGCCCATGCCGAAGCGGCGCTCGGCCTGCACGCGTCCGCGCGCGCCTTCGCTCTTGTCCATCACGTCCACCAGGTACTCGGCGGAGATCTCGGCAAACGGGCTGTTCCAGGTCACCGCAGCGCCTGCCCAGATGCTGTCGTCGCGCTCCTGCATGCCTTGCAGGTAATCGGAGTCCTCCGGGTCGTAGCCGTCCATGGCGTAGCGCGCCCGCACGCGGAGGTTCAGCACGTCGCTGTCGTTGATCTTGAAGTCGAACCGTCCCGCATTGATCTCCGTCCAGCGGTTCTCGAAATAGACGATCGGCAGCCCCTTCGTTTCCTGGTCGTAGTCGCGGTAAGGGCGGTCGATCACCGCGGCGCCCAGCCCGATTCCCCAGCGCGATGTCTTGGCCTCCGGCACCTCGGCCTCCTGGGCGCCGGCGGGCAGCGCAGCGGCCAGTCCGATGGAAAGAACACCGGCCCACCCCAGAGCCGCGCGCGGCGACGATGTGTTTGGCGACGAACGACGAGATTCCTCATGACGCATCTTTGAATCCTCGATAGGGCCGGCCATCGGTGGCCGGCAAGCGGTTGGGGTTGCCCTGGCGGCAGAGCGGCCGCTCCCGCCCGATCGCCGCCGCGTCGCGTGGTGGGAACACCGCCTTACTGACCGATCGGACAGTAGAGATCCTAGCGTTATAATGACCGAACGGTCATTACATGGCGGACTGCGGTAACTGGGCGTTCAGCTTGCGCGCCCGCCGCTCGCTGCATCCCGATATGCACCGCGTCAGCGCAGCACAAGCCAACCCAATGCTGCAGCCGGTCCAGCCACTGCCGCCGCCGTGGCGCCACCCGCTACACTGACGGGTCAAGGTCGCTTGCCGCGTTTGCAGACTTGCCCGGCTTGGCCCTGGCGGGACCGGAACGGCCCGAACGATGGAGGCACCGATGGCGACGAAGAACGCGAAAAAAACGCCTGAAACGGCGGATGGCACCAAGAAGAAAAGGACGCGGCTTTCCCCGGAGATCCGCCGCAAGCAGATCCTGGAGGCCGCGCTGGTCGAGTTCAGCGCGCAGGGCTTCGCCGCCACCAGCATCGCCATGATTGCGCGGCGCGTCGGCATCTCCAAGGCCAACGTCTACGTGCATTTCTCCAGCAAGGACGAGATCTTCGAGACCCTGCTGCGGTCGCTGTCCGCGCTGGGAAGGAGCCAAGGCAACTGGCGCCAGATCGAGGACACCCACGACGTGCCCGGCTTCATCGACAACCTGGTCGATGTCACCTATGCCTCGTTCACGCCCGAGGCCCTGGCCATCCTGCGGTTGATGATCGCCGAAGGGCATCGCATCCCGGACGTGCTGGCCAAGTGGAACGAATCCAACGTCAACGCACGCACGGAGCGCCAGGCCATCATCGACGAGCAGGTGGCGGCGGGCCGGATGAAGCGCAGCCCGCTCAGCGAACACTTCCACTTCGCCATGACCCCGTTCGTGTACGCCGGCATCGCCAAACTGGTGTTCGGCGACGCCGCCACGGAAGAAGTGGAACGCATGAAGGAAACGCACCGCAAGCTGCTGCACCAGTTGCTGGAGCCGTAGGCACGGCGGTCGAGGCCGCAAGTTGGCCGACGCCGCGCCATCGCCTGATCGCGTATGTTCTCTCGGAAGCGTGAACTCTCTAAGTGGCCGGTGCACGGCAATCGGCCACGTGGACGTAGACCCATTTGATCGACTGCGCAGCGGCGCCATGAGCGTGCTGGCACAGCCGTGAGCGTGTTGGAAGCGGGCACCGGCGCCTCCTGGTGTTGGAGGTGAGCCAGGCCAGAGGAGTTGGACGCCCTAGCGACTTGGGCGGAAGAACCGCTACGTGTTCACTTAATTTCTACGTTGGAATAGCCCCATTGAGCAGCTTCTGGCTCTGTCTGAATTCAAGCGCATCCGGAATATCGTGAAATGTAAGCAGATCGCCAGCGAGGTCCGCGAGCATATCTCTGGCGTCCAGCGGCGTGGCACGGAAGAACTCGCGACGATGATTGACGAGATTGGCACGGTTCTTAGCCAACTTGGCATGCATTGCCGCTTCGATTCCGACAGCATCCTTAGAGAAGAAGAGCGCGTGAACATCGAAATTGAAGGGTACAGATGCATCACTGAGCTCACGGATTCGATCCATAGGATCCAAACGGCGGGTCATTCCAACCTTGATAAGAGATTCGCCAAAAGATCCAATGTTTGAGATCACATATACGTAGCCGGCCCTGATGTTTGCTACTCGGTAATCAACGTCGGCAATTGCGCGCTCCACTTCCGACACCTGATTACGCATCCTCTCCGCAGCTTCTGAGTCGCCCTTTGCCACCAGGGCCGCCAGCGCGTTCACATAGTGCTGTCGCTCCTTCTCTAGCTTTAGGCGCTCGCGCTCCATCTCCTGCTGGATCTTGCGCTCTTCACGCAGCCGCTCGCGCTCCTGCCGTTCCACCTCCTTTTCCTCCGCCTTCTTTTGCACGAAATCCGCTGTCAGCTGTAGTTCTGCAATACGGAGTTGCAGGTACTCATCCGTGATACGGATGCTCATTGTCTTGCCCAAGCGCTGGATCGTCTTTGCCACCTTCTCGATCCGCTCTATAGCGGCCGGAAGCGCATATGGCTTCAAGCCACGTACCAGCACATCTGCCTCCGCGTTAAAAGCCCGCAACATCAGCTTGCAGTAGTCCCGCAGCATGGTCCTACCTTGTGCTTCTGAGCCGTTGACCGTCCAGCCGATGGCCGCGACAACAGCATGGCCATCTGCCTTATTTAGCTCCTTTATTAGCTCACGGATCTGGCCAAGCCGATCCTTGTACGCGACAGCATCCTGTAACGGATGTGCGTACTCGTACACACCCGACTCCTGCAACAATGCACGTTCGCGGGTTTCAACCACCTGTTTTTGCAACTCATCGAGCTGCAGCAGCAGCTCATCTCGCTTCGCTGTCAGTGCTGCAAGCTGATCCTTCCAGGTTGCTGAAGCGCAGGCTATCTCTACGTTCAAACGCTCAATCTCTCGCTCGCGCTCCAGCTGGCTGATGCCTCCGATCCGCGAAAGCGTTGCGTGTATTTCATCTCGATCCTTCGACACCGCAGCCAGGTCATCCAGAACTTGACGTGCGAAGCGCCTTACCCCCCAAAGCGGAATCTTTCGCTTTGCCTCCATACCTACTCCATATGCGATGCTCGAAACTCGGCCTACAAACAAATGTGCAATGCATCGATGCGCACTGATATTGAAATGTCGAACCTGTGTCTTCAGCTACCTCCGTTCAGGCGACACTTCGGCCGAATCAGCCTTCTCGGGTTGTTCAGATAACGCTGCAGCTTTAGGCTGCATGAGGTCCTCCACCTGCTGACTGGCTCTCTGTAACTGAGTAGAAGCAACTTTTTTTTCCAATTGAGCAAGCTCCAACTGGTTTCTCGCTCTCTCGCGTGCCACTTCGTTCTTTGCCTCCGCCAACGCCTCCTCCGCAAGCTTGATACGTGTTTGAGCTGCACTAAGTTCGGCCTCCTGCCTGGACTTCTCGGCCTGCGCCAGGATGATGTCAACTTCAAGAGCCTTGTCGGAACCGAGCCTCAGAGCCGTGCTGATAATCTGTGTGTAGAGCTCGCTCAACTTCTCCGGAGGAAATTCCTGGTTCATAGATATCTCACATACCCGGAATAACGCCTCGCGGAAAAACATTACCATTTGCGATCGCTCTGACAGCAGTTTCGCAGCTTGGGCACCGCTACCACTGCCACTTCCGCCTGGGGCACCCACCTGTGGCATTACATTGAGTTCTGCTTGAGCAGCCATCTGCATCGCCACGTCGGGCGCTGGCTCAGCGCAGGCACGCACTACTATCCGCCCCTGGCTATTCGTCGTCGCCGCCAGGACCATGCCACGACGAGAAGCATCATAGTCGAACCAATAGCTACTACCCGCTTCAAGCTTATGCAGCCGCGCCGGCGACGTTAGTGTTGCGCAGGCAGTCAAATGCACTAGGCAAGACACAATCAGAAATCGCAACCCAGCTTTCATGACGTTCTCCGCTGATAGGATTCTTTTCGCACGAAAAAATCAAAGCCACGGACGTATCCGCCAAGCCTAATGCCAAGCGTCTATGCACCTTTATGATTGCCCCCTTCTTCCAAGCAGTCCCCCCGACCACCTAGCATCGCTTTAGGCAAACCGATAGTGACGGCGGCCTGACGTGACTTATATCGCATTAATCTGAACGATTGGTAGACACAACACGTACAAGCTATGCACCAACGTGGCACCCAATCGCGCGCTGTCCTCCCGCGCTTTCCTACTCCTCCTAGCCGCTCCTACCGACCATCACGATTGACTCAACAGCCGATAGTCGCACAGACCAAATGGGCTCCTTCTCCAACGGGAGACTTTCTACTTCATCGCAGCATCTAACCAACTGCGTTTTGCGACCAATTCGCCGGCGCGAGCGATGATCTGCAGCTTGCTGCCAATGGAGAAGCCAAATTGCTCCAGCCATAGCCCGCTCAGGCGCAGGACCGGGATGCGGCGGTCGCCGGTGTGGCGGTGGGGCAGTGGGGCCGGGATAGGAATCGGAGCCGACGGTGCAATGGGTGGGTTGGCGCGACGCGCGGGCGGCAGCGGCGGAGCGTGGCCTCGTTGGCGTCCTCGAGCAGCCCGCCACACAACTCGTCGTCGGTGGGCAGCGGAGTGAACGGCAGCTCCCACGCAGGCCCATCTTTGCGGAGATGCGGTGGGTTGCCTTTATCAGCCTATCTGATGGGGCTTGGTTTGCACCTGATCGGGCTGCTGGATGTCCTTGGTCTGGTGCTGCGCTTCGCTCAACGACTGCAGCTGCGCCAGCGATTGCTCCACAGGCTTGCTCAGCGCGTCCTCGGTGGGCATGTGCGCGCGCAGGTGCGCGGGATCGTTCAATGCGCCCTGGACGACGAACAGGTTCTCTCCCGCGCGGACCTTGCGCGAGTCTTCGCTGAGCACCACGTGATCGATCCGCGACAAGCCGTTCTCTTTCGCCAGATACGCGGCGCTCGCGGCGAGCTTGGCGCTGTCGGCGTCGTAGTCCCGGCCAAGCCCTTGCTCCAGCTTCAATACCGCTGACTCCGCTTGCGTGTGCAACGGATCCCGTGCCCGTTCGCTGGCAGCTTGCGTCGTGGCCTCGCTTGGAAACGTCCTCTCCCCGGGCGGCTGCGCTTCGCTGATCGCCTTCTGCAGCCATGTTTGCTCAGGCTTGGGGTTGTGGTGCTCCTTGTTCAAGTCGCTTCCAGGCATCGGCGCCGGAATGCTCTTGATGTCGTCCACGTTCTCCAGCGGCCTGAGATCGCCCTCGAAACCCTTGTCCTCGATGCCCTTGACGCTCTTGCGATGCAAGCCGGCGTGATTGAGTGCTCCCCAGGTGAAGTCGACGCAACTGTTCGTGGCGCCGCCATATTCCATGCTAAAGCCATACTTATCTGGAGCCGCGCCAAATTCTTTCAGCCTCTCGTACTGCGCCTTGTCAATTTCCATCGTGCGCGAGTAATAGGGATCCTTGTAGTCCTTGGCATCGCTGTAAAAGACTTTCCCTGGCCCACTGGATTCACCATGCTTCGCCGGAGCGAAGCCATAGCTGTTTGCCGCCGTGCCATCGTCGATGGAATAGTAGACATGTCCTGCATTGGACGTGCCTTTCGAAAGCAAAAGCGGCGTGCCTGGTGCCGCTACGTAAACTGTGAGCGTGTAGCGCTTGTCATGATCGTCCATGGTGGCGTCCCTTACTTTGCTTTCCTGGTGTAGGCAATCAAGAGCTTTGCGTTCGCATCGATCAGCGCTTCGCGATTTCGATCAATCCGCAAGCTGAGCCGATAGCGACCCGCGGGGAGTGATGGGCTGTAAGCGAATGCGAACTCTTTGGACACCGTCTCCGCCGAAGACAGGCCAGCGTCCTGCATCGCCATCGGATCTGCATCGAACGCGAACAGGCCTGGCGCAACACCGTCGGCCGCCAAGGCAACGGGCGCTTCCTGATCCCTGCCGACGCGTTGGCTACGCTCCAATTCCACCTTGGCCAAGCCAGATGACTGAACGCGCTCCAGCTGCACCACCGCCACAACATCGGCACGTGCCAGTCGATCGGCTGCATCGGCAACCGCAGTTGCGTCATGGCCTGTCAGTCGCACTCCGATAAAGATCGGCGGCTCCGCATCATCGACCTGTGCGGGCAAATCGAACTCAACTTCAATCGGCCCGGCATCATGTGGGGCCAGGTCACGCACCAATGGCACGACGGTTCGCATTTCACTCCGCTCCTTTGCGATGGACTTGTTTGCGGGCTGTGACGGCCCGCTGCACCCGGCGATCAAGCCGATCAGCAGCGCCAACAGTGGAAGGCGCACTCGGTCCTTTGCGATGGGCACACGTAACCCTCCAGATGGTGTCGATGTCGCAGCTGAGAGCGCTGGACCAACCTGCCCAGGTCGCTCGCAACCATGGTAGCGACAAATCCGCCGCCTTTCGCGGGCTAGTCCCGTGTGCGTACCGTCTCGCCCTCGACCGTTGACACCACCAGCTCGCCGGCTCGCGCGGTGATCTGCAGCTTGCTGCCGATAGCGAAGCCCATCTGCTCCAGCCATAGGCCACTCAGGCGCAGGACCGGGCGCGGCGGGCCGGTCTGACGATGCAACACGGATAGGCCGGGGGCGCAATGGGCCGGCTGGTCGCATGACGGCCGCTTGTGACCTCAGATACCTCACTCCCTTTGCTCGCGCACTGACGCCCGCTGCATCCAGGGCCGACCCCGCAACACGAGGCCAGCCTCTCCAGCGACGCATCCCTGCCTCATCCCACCCATGCCGCGATCAATGCAGCCGCCCGCCTCCCGCAGGTGGCGTGACCCACTCCACCGCATAGACCGCCCGCTCCTCGCGTACGCCGTTGGGCGTGGGTTCGCGCAGCGGCTGGCGCTCGATCTGCTGCAGCAGCGCCCGCATCGCGTTCGCTGCCTCGCAGAGCGTGTCGCCCACCTCTGGCAATGCCTGGCCGGCACGCGCGGTTGCATCGCCGGCCGCCACCACCCGGGCATGGGCCGAGACGGTCTCGGCCAGCAGGGTGAGCTGGTCGAGTTGCGCCTGCGTGACGCGGAAGGCGCCGCCGCCCACGTCCGGCGCCACCTCGACGGTGGCAGCGGGCCGGGCGCCGCGCGCCGTGTCGGTCCGCTGCGCAGGATAGGACAGCGCGTCCAGCACCAGCTCCGCTTGGTCGGCCAACAGCTCCAGACAGAGCGCCAGCTCGCCCATGCGCACCTTGGGCTCGGCGGCACGCTCCTCGTCCGGCGTGCGCGGCTGCGCCAGCCGGACCAGGAACCTCACGTGATCGCGCAGCTTCGCCAGCCGGAACTGGCTCTCCTCCGGCAGGAAATAGCCGGGCATGTCTTCATCGTCCAAACGGTCGTACGACATCGTTGCCTCCTCGTTCCATGAAGGGTTCCGCCCGCCACGCATGGCGGACGGGAAGTCGGGAGGTTCGAAACCGCTCATAGACGGCGGGCGTATTTCCCCGAAGGGTGTTGTATTAGCCGCCCTCCCGACGTAGGCATCGCGTCGGCTTGCGCCCGAGCTTCGGGCACAAAAAACCCACCGGTTTGTCGGAGGTGGGTACCGCTATGAGGGGAGTTTCGACGCTCCTTGTAGACAAGACTGCTACTGGAAGTTGCGAATGTCAACAGATCGCTATAGTTCAAATAGCGCTGCAAGTACCGCCGATCCTCAACCAGCTGAAGGAAGTCGCGCTCTGCCCACCTCGAGTGAGAGCACTTTCTTTTCACACAACAACACTTCTTTTCAACTATTCAACTCATGAAAAATGACGTTTCCCAACAGGTAACTTACATATGGCTTACAGAACTGCGCTCGATACAAACATGGATCGAGAGCCACCCCCTACTATTAGGCAGCTATGCCATTCTGGTTCCCAGCATTAGCATCTATCATTACACGCGAACCGAGCAAGTCCCGCTATCGATCGCGTCCACTGACATCATATCGGCCTTGCCATCCGTATTCGCGGCTATAGCTTTTTTGGTATTAGCCTTAACGACCTTACCTTTAATTCCAGTATTACTGATGTTTGAAGGCGCTAAACGAGATGCAAACGGACGCCTTCACGTCCTTTCAAATGACACATCCAAGAGAATAAAGGATGCCATTTATTGGTTTAGCGCATTCATGATCCCAGGCGCCATCGTTGCACTTGGCGTCTGTGCAAGCACCCTTTGGTTCCCAAACAGTAGATGGCCAGTTACTAGCGCAGCCATTCTGGCGAGCCTTATATTTGTCGCACTAGTTCACCTAATTAAAGGAAATAAATTAAAGAACTTAATTTCGCCAGACACAATGATAAACATACCTATCAGCTTCCTACAGATGCTGCTAGCAATTTCTTTGATGCAGGTGTCGCTAAGAATTTTTGGAAGCTCCCCTACCAACACCGAAGCCGTTATCGCAATAGTAATTGCAGTTTTCGCTCTACCTTTTTTGCAAATTTTTGTCGTGTTGCTGGTTGAACTCACAAGTCAACACTATGGCTTCGTAATGCAAGCCTTCCTGGGTTCTTTCTGCTTGATTTCGATGCTTTGCATAGCACCTACCACGGGCGCATTCCTGGCCGGCCATGTACTGGGAGGGAGCGCCTCTGGATACACGAAGTGCATTCAACTCGAGCTTGGAGATTCAGCCGTTAAATTCAAGAAAATTCTTTCCCAACACAGCACAAATACCGTCCCCATAAATATTCTTTCAAATGCATCTGAAATTTACCTAGTCCGCGATCCGCATAGTCACGACCAAGCTGTTTACCGCATTCCGGAAGCAGACGTCATTGCCCACGTTCCATGCCCGGCGGCAGCAGGTAAATAATGGTCTTACGACAGGCGGTGCCCACCGCTTCACTGTCTTCAGTTCAGCTATCGGCCACGCAAACCAGCACAGCCGAATAATTGATCCTGACCCCGTTACTCACGCTCCAAACCCTATTTCTCGCAACCTTTATCCATGGAAATCAGCATGCCTCAAGACATTGTTAATGAAGACGAAGATCATAATGACCGCGACGCACCACTACAGAAGCTTTCTGACGAATTCCTTGAGTCTCTTCGCAATATTAAGCAGGCGATAATTATCGTTATGCCACACCTTGCAAAGTGGACCATTAATGAGATTAAAAAGGAACAAAAGAAGGTCGAGGTATTTATTCCAAAGAACGCAGAGCCAGAAATTGAAATCAGGTTCCAGAAGGCAAAGGACTTTGCCGATTTCAATGCATCAATGCGTCGGCTCGCCCAGCTCCGCGATGATCGCTCGATGAGTATTTTAGCAAGAAGCCTAGTCATCCAGATGTTCTCTGAGCTGGACGCCTTTATGGGATCGCTTTTAAGACAAGTTTATAGCGACAAAGCCGACTTACTAAATACAATTTCCAGAGAAATTCCAATCTCTGAGCTTGTCACTTTCGAAAGCATTGAGGCTGCAAAGTCCTCCATTATCGACAAAGAGATTGATAGCTTTCGCCGAGAGAGCTATGTAGAACAATTTTCTCAACTTGAGAAACGGTTCAGCCTACAGCTGAAAAAGTTTCCAGAGTGGAGTGAGTTCGTGGAAATGAGTCAACGAAGAAATATTTTCACTCACAATGACGGCATCGTTAGCAGCCAATACTTATCCATTTGCATAAGGGAAGGCTGCAAATTAGATAGTGACCTGAAAGTCGGGGCGCAACTTGACGTCTCACCAAATTACCTGTTCCGCACCGCCACGGTGATCTCCAAAATAGGATTCATGCTCTGCCACACGCTTTGGAGTAAAATATTTCCGGACGACGTGGAAAAAATGCAAGATTCTATCGGCTCGGCCCTCTATCGCTGCCTCGAGGATAAGCAATGGCCAGTGGCTGCAGCTATTGGAGCGTTCTCGTTGACTGACCCAATGAAAAGATCCTTGCCCGATCTCGACCTGAGGATCAGGGTAGTTAACAATGCGATTGCACTTAAATTTTCCGGCGACGAGAAAGCATGCGCCCAGATGATATCCTCAATGGATTGGAGCGCATCCTATCGGGATTTTAAATTGGCTATCGCAATACTCAAAGAAAATAATGAAGAGGCAGTTCGCCTAATGAAGGACATTGGAAAAAAGGGTGAACTTGTTAACCAGGGCGCCTATCATACCTGGCCGCTTTTCCAAAAACTTCGAGATACTCCGGAATTCTATTCGGCCTATGAAAGTATTTATGGTGAGGCATATTCTGAAAGCGTGCCCATGACAGGAAAGCCCATTGCTGCATCAATATCTGTATCGAACGAAATTAATGAGAAGGCAAAGCGCTCACCACGAAAAAAGGCACTCCCAGCAAACCATATCAAAAAAAAGAAGGCAGCCAAGCTTAACTGAGCAGCACGTCGTGGATTTCGGGCGTGTTGGCCGTCCTTGCGTATGCGAGACTGCCACAGAGGAAGAGCACTCTCTTCCGCTGCGGCCCGTCTCCCGCCTGGCGGGAGACGAGCAGAGCGTTACTGTCTGATGGGCCGGTTAGACCCCACCCGGATTGGCCTTCTCCGGATCAATCTTGTACTGCTTGATTGCCCGAGCCACATCCTTCCCGGTCATCTTGCCGTCCTTCGCCAGGAGAATAAGGGTCAGGTTCACTTTTTACGCTCCGCCTTGAACACGACATCGAGGCCGAGCGTCAATGCTTCGCCGGCGTCAGGCCGGCCCATCGACCATGCAAACCCGTCACTACACCGAATAAGTCAACCGACCCCGTTACTGCGACTCTGCCACGATGCGCTTCGCGGCCCTGGTCGAGGCCAAGACCCGCCGCTTTGCGGGGGTCAGTCCGGCCCATCGGCCAAGCAAATCCAACACGGCCATTAAGTAGGTCAATCTGACCCCGTTACTCTGCAAGCACGCAGCTGCTGGGCTTTGCCTTCCCCAACGCGTGCAAACCTGCCTGTACGCGTTCAGCGATTGCAAGATCGTTTGCTCCCGAGCCTGTTCCAACGTGATTTCCTATACTTAGCAGGCGTGCGACGCTCGCCATGCGCCCAGGTTACAATCCATACTTGCGCCCGGCGGTCTGAACACGCAGTATCAGCCCAAACGAAGATACCAGCATTTATTAGGGCTTGTTCACCGATGGAGCTTGGTTAGCAAAACGCTTGTTCAAGGTGATGCGCATGTTGGACACCAATATGGGGTCAATTTCCAGATCGAAGAATAGCCCGACTTACGATATTTGGACGAAGACCATCCGCATCGTTGGCTCGAATATTAATGATTTACGTGTCAGCCATGCGCCCTGTCACGGGCGCGCGGCCTAATTCCCAAAATACGGAGAGCGGAATGTCAATTAAGGATGAGCTCAGTGCACGGCTGGAGGACATTCATGCTCATGGATATCCGTTTCCTGTCGTTAGGGCTGTTTTAAGAGCTCATGAGCTCCCTACCGCTCAAGGATGGGAAACTCAGATAGAAAAAATTAAAGATCTAAAACATGAAGAACTGATCTACGCACAAGCCCTCCTAAAAAGACTTCATTTAAGCCTTGCGCTGTACTCGGAGAAGGCTTTTCAGTTATTTAAGATCTCCGCAGGTGCGGCATCTACGTTGGGTGACATCCTCACCAATTACAAGCCGACCAATGCATTTGCAGCTCGCTTTCCCTACGACCTAAGTGAAACCGAACTGCGCGCAGCTACTCGCACCATCAATGTTTCTGCCTCGCTGAACGAGGAAGACATAGATGAATTTGATGAGGACGGAGAAGCGAGATTTTTTGACAGCACCACTTTCTCATCACGAGCGATTCCCACGGTCGCCCTTAGCGGCAAAAGGTACAAAACGCTAAGAGCAGAGTACGACATCAACGACCTGAAGAGCGTACCGTCCGCATTGCAAGATTACGACCAGATCGTCGCCATTAGACGGATTGCATTCCAGTTCAACCATGTCGTCGCAGTTCATGAGACCAGTGGTCGCTACTTTGTAGAGCTTCGCTTAGATTGCAGCAGTTCTTGGCTGGCGGGTGAACTCGAAAAACACTTTTTGTTCGTGAAAGGCTGGACTAATCAGCTATTTAAGTCAAAGACTGGGACTGAATCTCTTCTTAAGGGCGCCGTCAATCTCTTCCCTTCGATCGCCGCTCTCTACAACGAGCCCGAGGGCCGCGTGCGGCAAGCTGGTTCATCTTCTCCGTCTGCTTCTGTGAGAGATGAAAAGATGCGCAGGAGTAGTTTAGATCTCCGTCAGGACCCGTTCCACAAACATGGTGTCCAAGCAACGGGGAAGTTCAATGGGCACAATTTACTTAAGACTTGGGATTCAACCGTGTATGAGACCACACCAAACTTGGTATTGCCGGGAACCTTGTCTATAGCAAGCTCAACTGAGCCCTATTTAGCACATGGTGAAATTCACGGAGCAGCTTGTCAGTCTGATTACCTTTTGGTTCTTGAGCATCTCATTGCAACACTATGATTGTTGACGCTCACAAACTCGCGCGAATCAGGTCGGATCTTCAAGATCCAGATCTGCTACGCGCGTGCGAGGTTATAGTTGACGCACTACAGCGGACAGCTGGCCCAAACTTGGCTCACATTACTTACGGGCAATTCAGAGACATTGGCGCCCCCAGCGAAGTGATTGCCAAGTCTTTACATTATTTAGCAGGAGACGTTGGCATCCTTCAGATGCACTTTGAGTTCATAACTGAAGATCAGGATACACATGAGATATCCATTGATGAGATTCAGGAGAGCGAAAAACTTCAACGCTATTATGATCCTCGCGGAGAATCAATTGAGAAGATAGACTTCTATAGACATATCTTTCCTTATTTTACTCCAGCCAACATAGCTTCAGGCCACAGTGAGTGACTTGATCCTTTCTGCGTCGTTAGGCACGCTCTTTAATGACCCGCTTTTAGGGCCGTTATTTCGCAGCCAGTTCGCACGTCTCGCGGCATACGATTACGACAGTTTTGTTGACGCCTTAGAGTCAGATCTCGAATCGCTCATTAAAACTATAGAGGAGGGCGCTTCCTTAAGAACTAAGGACGGCGAAGATCGACTTACCGACGAGCTCATACTTGGCCTCAAAGCCATGGGCTACCAAGCGAGTCACGACACATATATCAACGGCCATTCCGATATTGTAGTCAGCTCCAAATTCAACCATTACACCTGGATTGGTGAAGCCAAAATCCACGACTCATATCAATGGCTGTACGAAGGTTTCTGCCAACTTGCCACCAGATATTCCATTGGAACTTATGACGGCCACAGAGGTGGCCTGGTTATTTACATAAGGAACGTGGATGCGGAGGGCGTTGTTCTTAAGTGGAGAGAAGAACTTGTCACGAGAAGCGCTGGTACTTTCGGCAAAATCTCAATCACTCCGGATCACCAGAAGAACCCTCTTCGCTTTGAGTCGGCCCATAAACATTCGAAATCCGGCCTTGACTATCGTGTAAGGCACTTTGGTGTGGTCATGAATTTCTCGCCTCTGAAGTGACGACATTTTCACCACAATCTTTCGGCTCGCCAACAACTAAATTAGGGACTCAGCCAAATCGCATCGAAGGCTCAAAGGCCCTGAAAGACAAAGGCCCGCAACTGCGGGCCTTGTCCAGTATTGCATCGGAACAGTGGTAATCGCATTACGTCTGTGAAGGCATGTATGTCAATCAAACCCCAACCGGATTCGACTTCTCCGGATCAATCTTGTACTGCTTGATCGCCCGAGCCACATCCTTGCCGGTCATCTTCCCATCCTTCGCCAGCGCCGCAATCGCGGCATGCGCGATGTAGTACCGGTCCACTTCGAAGAAGCGGCGCAGGTTGGCGCGGGTGTCGGAGCGGCCGAAGCCATCGGTCCCCAGCACGGTGTAATGCGCCGGCACGAACGCACGGATCTGGTCGGCAAAGGCGCGCACATAGTCCGTGGCGGCGATCACCGGGCCCTGGCGGCCTTCCAGCAGCTGGGTCACGTACGGCTTGCGCTGCTCGCCTTCCGGATGCAGGCGGTTCCAGCGCTCGGCGTCGAAGCCGTCGCGGCGCAGTTCGTTGAAGCTGGGGCAGGACCAGATGTCGGCGGTGACGCCGAAGTCCTTGTCCAGCAGTTCGGCCGCGGCGATGGCTTCGCGCAGGATGGTGCCCGAGCCCAGCAGCTGCACGCGCAGTTCGCCCTTCTTGGGTTTGCCGGCGTCGGTCAGCAGGTACATGCCCTTGATGATGCCGTCCTCTGCACCGGCCGGCATTTCCGGGTGGGTGTAGTTTTCGTTCATCAGGGTGATGTAGTAGTACTCGTCCACCTGCTCTTGCATCATCCGCTTCATGCCGTACTGCATGACCACGGTGACTTCGTAGCCGAAGGTGGGGTCGTAGCTGCGCACGTTCGGGATCGACCCGGCGATGACCTGGCTGAAGCCGTCTTCGTGCTGCAGGCCTTCACCGTTCAAGGTGGTGCGGCCGGCGGTGCCGCCGAGCAGGAAGCCGCGGGTGCGCATGTCCGCCGCCTGCCAGGCGATGTCGCCCACGCGCTGGAAGCCGAACATGGAGTAGTAGATGTAGAACGGCAGCATCGGCACGTTGCTGACCGAGTAGCTGGTGCCGGCGGCCATCCACGAGGAGATGGCGCCCGGCTCGCTGATGCCCTGCTGCAGCACCTGGCCGGACTGGTCCTCGCGGTAGAACATCAGCTGGTCGGCGTCCACCGGCTTGTACTTCTGGCCGAACGGGGCGTAGATGCCGATCTGGCGGAACATGCCTTCCATGCCGAAGGTGCGCGCTTCGTCGGCCACGATGGGCACGATGCGCGGGCCCAGGTCCTTGTCGCGCAGGGCGATGTTGAGGCTCTGCACGAAGGCCATGGTGGTGGAGTAGCTGCGCTCGCCGCTGGACTTGAGCAGGCGGTCGTACTTGTCCAGGCCGGGCACGTCGAAGGACTGGTCGGCCTTGCGGCGGCGCTGCGGCAGGTGGCCACCGAGGGAGGCGCGGCGCTCCTGCAGGTACTGCACTTCCGGCGAATCCGGGCCGGGGTGGTAGAACGGCACCTGCTCGGCATCGGCCAGCTGCTTGTCGCTGAGCGGGATGTTGAAGCGGTCGCGGAACGCGCGCACGGCGTCGTCGTCCAGCTTCTTGGTCTGGTGGGTGGGGTTGAGCGATTCGCCCGAGGAGCCCATGCCGTAGCCCTTGACGGTCTTGGCCAGGATCACGGTGGGCATGCCCTTGGTGTTCACCGCCTGGTGGTAGGCGGCGTACACCTTGTGCGGATCGTGGCCGCCGCGGTTGAGGCGCCAGATGTCGTCGTCGGACAGGCCGGCGACCATGGCCGCGGTTTCCGGGTACTTGCCGAAGAAGTTGGCGCGGGTGTAGGCGCCGCCGAAGGCCT
Organism: Xanthomonas sp. CFBP 8443; assembly: GCF_025666195.1. Classification (NCBI taxonomy): domain Bacteria; kingdom Pseudomonadati; phylum Pseudomonadota; class Gammaproteobacteria; order Lysobacterales; family Lysobacteraceae; genus Xanthomonas; species Xanthomonas sp. CFBP 8443. Next base: position 716,444 of record NZ_CP102592.1, on the reverse strand, counting down.
TGCAGTTCTGGTATTCGCCGTCGACGGTTTCCATCATCAGCTTGCGCAGCACGCCGTCGGTATCGCGCGCCAGCAGCGCGTCCCAGTAGCCGCCCCACAGCAGCTTGATGACGTTCCAGCCGCCGCCGCGGAACACGCCTTCCAGTTCCTGGATGATCTTGCCGTTGCCGCGCACCGGGCCGTCCAGGCGCTGCAGGTTGCAGTTCACCACGAAGATGAGGTTATCCAGGCCCTCGCGGCCGGCCAGGGCGATGGCGCCCAGGGTTTCCGGCTCGTCGCTCTCGCCGTCGCCGATGAAGCACCACACCTTGCGGTCGGACTTCTCGATCAGGCCGCGGTGCTCCAGGTACTTCATGAACTGCGCCTGGTAGATGGCGCTGAGTGGGCCCAGGCCCATCGACACGGTGGGGGTCTGCCAGAAGTCCGGCATCAGCCACGGGTGCGGGTAGGAGGAGATGCCCTGGCCGTCCACTTCCATGCGGAAGTTGTTGAGCTGGTCTTCGCTGATGCGGCCTTCCAGGAAGGCGCGGGCGTAGATGCCCGGGGAGCTGTGGCCCTGGATGTAGAGCAGGTCGCCCGGGTGGTTGTCCGAGGGCGCGCGCCAGAAGTGGTTGAAGCCCACGTCGTACAGGGTGGCGCTGGAGGCGAAGGAGGCGATGTGGCCGCCCAGGTCGCCCGGCTTGCGGTTGGCGCGGACCACGGTGGCCATGGCGTTCCAGCGGATGATCGAGCGGATCTTCCACTCGATGGCCGCATCGCCCGGGCTCTTGGCCTCGTTGGCGGGCGCGATGGTGTTGACGTACTCGGTGGTCGGCGAGAACGGCAGGTAGGCACCGGAGCGGCGGGTCAGTTCGACCATGTCCTCCAGCAGCTGATGCGCGCGCTCGGGGCCCGCCACATCGATGACGGCCTTGAGCGATTCGATCCACTCCTGGGTCTCAGTGGGGTTCGGATCGTTCTGCAGCACCTCGTTCAACCAGTTCATAGCGCTCCCGTCGGTCGCACGCACGCGCGCGATTGCATGTGTTTTTCGAAGCCTCCAAGTGTAGCGCAACCGCCCCGCCGGACCTCGTACGCCAGCGTATGGAACGCACTGTCACATTGGCCCGGGACAGCGCGGGACACGGATGCGCGGCGGGGCGCGGCTGCGCTTATGATCGTGGCCGACTCCCGCGGAGCGCCGCCATCGCCGCCCTATCCTCCGTGCAGGACGCTTCCGCGGTCGCCTGGCGGCACAGCCTGCGCACCCGGCTGATGCTGTGGGGCAGCCTGATCCAGGTGGCGTTGCTGCTGGGCCTGGCGCTGCTGTTCTACCTGGGCGCGCGCCAGGTGGTGGTGCGCAATGCGCGCGAGGAGGTGGCTGGGCTGGCGCAGCAGACCGCGCGCAGCCTGGACGCGACGCTGGGCTCGGTGCAGGTGAGCGGCCGCACCCTGGCCGCCGGCGCTTCCGGGGTCGGGCGCCAGCCGTTCAACCTGCGCAGCCTGCTGCACGCCACGCTGGAGGGCGACCCGGACATCGCTGGGGCGCTGCTGGTGATCGAGCCGGGCGCGCTGAAGGGCGACGACCGCGGTTTCGCCTGGCACCTGCGGCGCACGCGCGGCAAGATCATCGAGCAGCCGGCCGAGGCGCTGGGCTTCGACTACCGCAGCATGCCCTGGTACCGGCGCACGCTGGCGGCGTCGGCGCCGTGGTGGTCCGAGCCGTACAGCGACGCCTCCACCGGCGGCGATTTCCTCACCACCTACAACCTGCCGCTGCGCCTGCCCGGCGACGATACGGGGGCGCCGGCGATCGGCATGGTCAGCGTGGACGTGCCGCTGAAGCGGTTGCAGTCCATCGTCGGCGAGCTGCCGGCCAGCGCCGGGCTGCAACCGATGCTGCTGTCGCCGGACGGGCTGTTCGTGCTGCATCCGGACCCGGCGCTGCGCTTCCGCCGCACCCTGGAGGCGCACGTGGCGCGCGCGCGGCCGGACCTGTCGCCGCTGGCCGCCGCCGTGGCCGCGCACCGGCCGGTGCGCTTTTCCCACACCGCGCCCGACGGCGAGCGCTACCTGACCCAGAGCGCGGCGGTCGGCGACACCGGCTGGACCTTCGCGCTGACCGTGTCCGAGCGCTACATCGTGGCCGGGCTCAACCGCATCGCGCTGTGGGTGGGGCTGGGCGGCGGCACCGCGCTGCTGCTGTGGCTGTGGCTGCTGCGCCGCTACACGGTGCGGCTGGCGCGACCGATCGAGGACCTGACCAACTCGGCCGGGCACTTCAGCCAGGGCGAGTTCGACTACCCGCTGCGGCACGTGGAGCGGCAGGACGAGGTGGGGGTGATGGCGCGCGCGTTCGACCGCGCGCGCGGCTCGATCAAGCTGCAGCTAGAAGAGATCGCCGCGCTGGCGCAGGCGCGGCAGCGGATGCAGAGCGAGCTGTCGATCGCGCGCGACATCCAGCAGGCGATGCTGCCGGACGGGCGCACCTTCGACAGCGCGCACAAGCACCTGGAGACCTACGCGCTGCTGGAGCCGGCGACGATGGTGGGCGGGGATTTCTACCAGTTCTTCGAGACCGAGCCGGGGCTGCTGTGGTTCGTGGTCGGCGACGTGTCCGACAAGGGCGTGCCGGCGGCGCTGTTCATGGCGCGGGCGATGACCGTGCTGGAAGTGGCCGCGCGCCGCCACACCCGGCCGGACGCGATCCTGATCGCGGCCTCGCAGCGCATGGTGGACGGCAACGACACCTGCATGTTCGCCACCGTGCTGTGCGGGCTGATCGACGTGCACAGCGGCGACTACTGGCTGTCCAGCGCCGGCCACGATCCGCCGGTGCTGCTCGGTGCCGACGGCCACGTGCAGCTGCTGGCGGTGGAATCGGGCCCGCCACTGGGGATCGAGCCGCAGACGCGCTACCCGGTGGTGCGCGGGCGCCTGGCCGCCGGCGCCACGCTGCTGAGCTACACCGACGGCATTACCGAAGCGATGGACGCGCAGGACCAGGCGTACGGCGAAGCGCGGCTGCTGGCGGCGCTGCGGCCGGGCATCGATGCGCAGGCGCAATGCGCGCGGGTGCTGGCCGACGTGCATGCGTTCACCGCGGCCGCACCGCAGTCCGACGACATTACGTTGCTGGCGATCCGGTTGCGCCAGGACCCGACGCGGGAGGCGAGCACATGAAACTACGGCTGCAGATGGTGCCGGCGCTGGACACGCTGGCGCAGCTGAGCGACGCCCTGGAGGCCGCGCTACTGCGCCACGGCGTGGTGCTGGAGCACGTGCACCGGGCGCGGCTGATCGTGGAGGAACTGGCCTGCAACACGCTCGAGCACGGCCACCTGAGCGGCGAACAGCCGCCGGTGGAGGTGACCTTGCAGGTGGACAGCGGCGCGCTGGTGCTGGAATTCCACGACAGCGGCCCGGCCTTCGATCTGCGCAGCGCGCCATCGCCGGACCTGGACGCGGACATCGCCGAGCGCCCGATCGGCGGCCTCGGTCTGCACCTGGTGCGGCAGCTGGCCGACCACATCGACTATCGTCACGACGCCGGCCGCAACGTCGTGCGCATCACCTTGCTGCAGCCCTTCGACCCCATCCCCCAGGAGTTCCCCGCATGACCACGTTGAGCCTGCAGATCGAACCGACGCAAGACAGGCGCCAGCGCATCACCCTCAGCGGCCGCCTGGACACGCACACCTACCAGGCGCTGGACGAGGCGCTGGCGCCGTTGCTGGCCACCCAGATCACCACCTTGGTGCTGGACCTGTCGCACCTGGACTACATCAGCAGCGCCGGCATCCGCTCGATCTTCAAGGCGCGCAAGGTGCTGGCCACGCGCGAGGGCCGCGTGCTGGTGGTCAACCCGCAACCGCAGATCCGCAAGGTGTTCGACGTGGTCAAGGCGGTGCCGTTGAACGAGATCTTCACCTCGGTACAGGAGCTGGACGAGTACCTGGACGAGATGCAGCGCAGGGTGCTTGAGGACGGCGATGGTGGCTGAGTTGGGCGCGGGTGTTCGGCTGTGTCGTGGCCTGTTGGGTGCCCTGTCGGAGGGACTTCAGTCCCGACTGCTTCTGAAGCCGATCGATTCGACAGGGAGCTGAAGCCGGTCGGCCGGGCATCACACCTGTCGCGGCTGAAGCCGCTCCTACAGGGGTATCTGCTGGAGCGTGCATCGCTTCTGTAGGAGGGCTTCAGCCCCGACCGGATCTGCACGCGCGCGATATGTACGCCACACGCGGCGCGACTGAAGTCGCTCTCACAAGGAGGCATCCGAAGCGCTGGCTCGCTGCACTGTTGAGAGGGACTTCAGCGCCGACAGCCTCCGGAGCCGGCTGCTGACCCACTCCGCGTCGCGACTGAAGTCGCTCCCACAGGCATGCGTTCGGAGTGCTGGCTTGCTGCACTGTGGGAGGGACTTCAGTCCCGACAGCAAACGAAGCCTATTCGACTCGACAGGGGAACTGAAGCCGGTCGACCGAGTGGGCACCTTGTCGCGGCTGAAGCCGCTCCTACAGAGGGCGCTTGGTGGATCCTTGCGCCCGCTTCTGTAGGAGGGGCTTCAGCCCCGACAGGATCTGCAAGCGCTAGATATGCCGCCACGCGCGTCGCGACTGAAGTCGCTCCCACAATTAGGAGTGCTGGCTCGCTGCACTGTGGGGGCTTCTGTCCCGACAGCAACCGAAGGCGATTCGACTTCGACAGGGAACTGAAACCCTTTGACCGAGTGAGACACCCTGTCGCGGCTGAAGCCGCTCCTACAAAAAGCTTGCGACCAGCTCGCCGGGTGCTCCAGCCTCGCGCTTGTTGTGGGAGCGACTTCAGTCGCGACGCGACCAACTGAATCCTTCGACCATCCCGAACGCGCCGCATCGGTGAGCAGCCCCTGGCTGAACGCGCGCCCATTCCATTCGCCCCACCCACCGCTCTTGCCTTGCCCGCAGACTAGATTCGATATATCGTTTCGCAACACTTAGACATATCGAAACGATGCCGCGCCCGACCGATTCCAGCCACCGCCACCCGCACCGCCTGTTCGACGAGGACAGCCCCGGCCGCGGCCCGCATGGCCGCAGCGGCGGGCGTGGCGGGCGCCCGCTCGGCCATGGCGACCTGCGCCTGCTGCTGCTGGCGATGATCGAGACCCAACCGCGCCACGGCTACGAATTGATCCGTGCGGTCGCCGACCTGTTCCATGGCCTGTACACGCCCAGCGCCGGCACCGTCTACCCGACCCTGGCGCAGTTGGAGGCGCAGGGCCTGGTGCAGGCCGACGCCGATGCAGGGCGCAAGCGCTACGCGATCACCGCCGACGGCCGCGCCTTCGTGCAGGCGCAACGCGCGCAGCTGGATGCGGCAGTGGAACGCACCCATCACAGCGCCCGCGCGCTGGTGCGCGCCAACGTGCCGGCACCGGTGCGCGAGGCGATGCGCCGGATCAAACACGCCTTGCTGGCGCGCCACGGCCGCTGGAGCGAGGCCGAAGTCGCCCGCGTCGCGCAGCTGCTGACGCAGGCCGCCGACGGCATGGAGCACGACGGCGATGACTGAAACCTGCCCGCGCCCTACCGCCTTTCCTTCTTCTATGCAGGCGCACCGCGCCGCCCCCTTTCCCCAAAGGATTTCGCATGACCCCCCATGAAAACCGCCTGCTGCGCCATCCACTGAAGATGCGCCACCTGCAGGTGCTGCGCACCCAGCCGCTGACCCCGCACATGCGCCGCATCGTGGTCGGCGGCCCGGACCTGGACGGCTTCGTCAGCGCCGGTCCCGACGATCACGTCAAGCTGTTCTTCCCCAACGCCGACGGCGCGTTCGTGCTGCCGACGATGACCGACAGCGGCCCGGTCTACCCGGCCGACGCCGCGCCCTCGCCGGCGCGCGACTACACGCCACGCCACTACGACGCGGCGGCGCAGGAACTGACCCTGGATTTCGTGCTGCATGGCGACGGTCCGGCCTGCCGCTGGGCGGCACGCGCCAACCCGGGCGACCCGTTGGTGGTCGGCGGCCCGCGCGGCTCGTTCGTCGTGGCCGACGACTACGACGCCTACGTGCTGATCGGCGACGAGACCGCGCTGCCGGCGATCGGCCGCTGGCTGGAGGAACTGCCGGCCAGCGCCCGGGTGCACGCCCTGATCCAGATCGCCGGCGGCGCCGATCGGCAGGCGCTGCCGTCGCGCGCGCAGGTCGACATCACCTGGCTGGAGCGCAACGGCGTGCCCATGCTGAGCAGCCAGTTGCTGGAAGACGCACTGCGCGATTTCGAGGCACCGGACGGCGACGCGTTCTACTGGATCGCCTGCGAATCGGCACGCGCGCGGATGATGCGCAAGTTCGTCGAAGGCCGCCTCAACGTACCCAGGGACTGGATCCGCGCGACGGGGTATTGGAAGTCGGGGCGCGAGGAGCAGGCGTAGGCTTGGCGCTCAATGTGGGTGCCGTTGTTTTGCCGCAACCTGCATGGCGATGTGCAGGGGCGGTTCCGGATGGCCTGGGCGGTGGAAATGCGGCAGCCGAGATGTCCCGCGTCGGGACTGAAGTCCCTCCCACAAAAAGCATGCATCCTCGCGGAGCCACTGTAGGAGCGGCTTCAGCCGCGACGTTTTTCTCAGCTCGATCGATCCGACTGTTTCATTCTCCTGTCGCGGCTGAAGCCGCTCCTACACAGGCGCTTGTCCATGCGGGAGCCAAGGCGCCATGCGTCGGGACTGAAGTCCCTCCCACAAAAAAGCATGCTTCCTTGCAGAGCCACTGTAGGAGCGGCTTCAGCCGCGACGCTTTTCTCGGCTCGATCGATCCGACTGCTTCATTCTCCTGTCGCGGCTGAAGCCGCTCCTATATAAGCGCTTGGCGGTGTGGTGCCAAGGTGCCATGCGTCGGGACTGAAGTCCCTCCCACAAAACGCATCGCTCCTTGTGGGAGGGACTTCAGTCCCGACTGCAGACAGCCGAAAACACCTGCGGCTGCGCGCGGGCACCGCGCACTCCCGCCAGCGGCGCCAACATGTCGCGCCGCGAGGGCACACACGAAAACGCCCGCCGGATGGCGGGCGTTTTCATCGAAAGCGACGGCCCGGTTCAGGCTGCCGCTTTCACCGCAGTGCGCAGGCTTACTTCGCGTCCTGCAGCGCCTCGGTGGTGATGCGGATCTTGACCTCGTCGCTGACGTTGGGCACGTACGCGCCCAGGCCGAAGTCGCTGCGCTTGATCGTGGTGGAGGCGTCGAAGCCCAGCGCCGGCACCTTCTTCATCGGATGCGGGCCTGCGCCGTTGAGAGTCACCGCCAGCACCACCGGCTTGGTGACGCCCTTGATGGTCAGGTCGCCGGCCACGCTCAGCTTGTTGGTGCCGGCCGCGCTCACCTTGGTGCTCTTGAAGGTGGCGGTCGGGAACTTGGCGGCGTCGAAGAAGTCGCCGCTCTTCAGGTGTTCGTCGAACTTGGCGGTGAAGCTGTTGAGGCCCGACAGCGGCAGGGTCACCTGGACGCTGGACTTGCCCACGTTCTCGGCGTTGTAGACCAGGGTGCCGTCGACGTCGCCGAAGTGCGCGGTGGGGTTGGAGAAGCCGAGGTGGTTCCACTGCACCAGCACGTCGGTGTGGGTCGGGTCCAGCTTGTAGGTGCCGGAGGTGCCCTTGATCGCGGTGGCGGCTGCTGCGGCCGGCGCGGCGAAAGCGGTGGTGGCCGGCTGGGCGACGACGACGGCCAGCGCCAGGGCGAGCGGAAGCAGCAGTTTGCGGGTCTTGTTCATGGGCGAGGAGCTCCTGGGAAATCGGTGGTTGGGAAACTGCGGCAAGCGCAGGTACAGCGGTGTGAGGATGAAGCGGAACTGTTGCGGCTTACTCGATGCGCGCGGCCTCGTCGAAGCTCAGCCGCGGCAGGCGCGGGAACAGGCCGGCGGGATCGCCGTAGCCTAGGTTGACCAGGAAGTTGGACTTGATCGCGGTGCCGGCGAAGAATGCCGCATCGACCTTGGCGTTGTCGAAGCCCGACATCGGGCCGGCATCCAGGCCCAGCGAACGCGCGGCCAGGATCAGGTAGGCGCCCTGCAGCGAGCCGTTGCGGAACGCCGATTCACTGCGGCCTTCGCGCGGGCCGTCGAACCAGCTCTTGGCATCGGCGTGCGGGAACAGGTACGGCAGCTTCTCATGGAAGTCTTCGTCGTGGGCGACGATCACCGTCACCGGCGCGGCCATGGTCTTGGCCAGGTTGCCTTCGGACAGCGTGGGCTTGAGCTTCTCCTTGCCCGCGGCCGAGGTCACGAACACGAACCGCGCCGGGCTGCCGTTGGCTGCGGTCGGGCCCCACTTCAACAGGTCGTAGAGGGCGCGCAGGGTGTCTTCGCCGACCGGCGTGTCGCGGAAGGCGTTCTGGGTGCGGGCGGAACGGAACAGCTGATCCAGGGCGGCGTCGTGCAGGGCGTCGGACATGCGGGCATTCCTTTTGTCTTCAGTGGGACGCCGGCGCCCCAGGGGGCGGTCTCGGCGCAAGACGGCCAGTGTAGAGTGGCACGATAGCCGCAACACCCAGCCGCAATGCAACGGATTACTACCAAACGTGAAACGATCGGGCGCGCTCTGGGCGATTAGCGATGATCGCGCCGGCAATGCGCGCCAGGCCGAGGCGCTGGCCGCCGCGCTGGCCCGGGACGCGGCGACGCCCACCGCGGCGCTGGTATTGCACCCGCACATGCCCTGGCGCTGGCTGGCGCCGCGGCGGTTGCCCGGCGCGGCGCACGCCTACGGCCCCGGCCTTGCCGACCTGTTGCGGCAACCGCCGGCGCTGGCGATCGGCTGCGGCCGCCAGGCGGCATTGGCGACGCGGTTGCTGCGCGCGCGCGGCAGCCGCGTGGTGCAGGTACTGGATCCGCGCCTGCCGCCGCGGCACTGGGACGTGGTGGTGGTGCCCGACCACGATCGCCTGCGTGGCGACAACGTGCTCACCCTGCTCGGCAGCCTGCATCCGGTCGACGATGCCTGGCTGGCCACTGCGCGCGCGGCGTTCCCGGCGTTCGGCGCGCTGCCATCGCCGCGCACCGCCCTGCTGGTCGGCGGTCCCGCCGCGCTGGCGCCATGGACCGCCGACGCGGCGGCGGCGCTGTTCAGGCAACTGGCCGCGCAGTTGCGCGACAGCGGCGGCAGCGTGCTCGCCAGCACCTCGCGGCGCACGCCGCCCGCGGTGGCCGCCGCGCTGCGCAGTGCGTTCGCCGGCGTGCCGGGGCTGGTCTGGTGCGGCGAGCAGGACGGCCCGAACCCGTACGCCGGCATGCTGGGCTGGGCCGACCGTATCGTCTGCACGCCCGATTCGGTGAACCTGCTGTCGGAGGCGTGCGCGACGCGGATGCCTGTGCGCGTGGCGATGCCGGCGCTGGCACGCGGCAGGGCGCGCGACTTCCATGCGGCGCTGCGCGCGCGCGGCCGCCTGGACGAAACGGTGCCCGGCGACATCGGCGCCGCCTGTACCCCACTGCGCGAGACAGCGCGCATCGCCACGCGGCTGCGCGCGATGCTGGGCCTGGACGAGGCGTAACGCCCGCTTCGTTCGTCTGCTGCGGCGAGACGCTGTGCATGCACCACCGGATGGGGGCATCCGACTTGTTCCGGATCCGTCAGGGACACCGCTTCGTTCGTCGCGACTGAAGTCGCTCCCACAAGGAATCGCGGCCGGCGTCCTGGATGCACTGTGGGAGGGACTTCAGTCCCGACGAGCGGAACCTTGGCTCCCGCATCGCCAAATACCTTTGTAGGAGCGGCTTCAGCCGCGACCGGAAAATGAAACGATCGGATCGATCGAGCTGGAGAAAAGCGTCGCGGCTGAAGCCGCTCCTACAGGAGCTCTGCCGGCATTGGTACGTGCACTGCAGGCGGTGTTCGGTGGCTTCGGCCAGCAGCCACGATAGTGGCGCAAACGCGATCTCCGCCGCTCGCCTTGTCGCTCCACGCAACGCGGCATGCACTTCCAACACCACAGAGACAACCGCATACGCATGCGGCGCACACGGCAAACGCCGTCGCATTCGCCGCCACTGTCACCGCAGTGTCAGCGGCGTTGCATCTGCCGTTAACAGTTCGGCAACACCCTGGCTTCTGGAATCGGCGCCGCCTCGCCATCGCTGCCGCTCGCACGAACGCGTCCTGCGCCGGGCCGATTCCTCTCCTCCCCCGTTGCCATGGAATCGCCCGATGCCCCGTCCCTACCCGCTCGCCGCCGCGCTGGCGCTCGTCCTGTCGTCCTTCGCCGCTCAGGCCGCCGATGCCGATCCGGCCGCGGCCGATGCCGCCTCGGCCGACGCCGACACAGGCACCGGTAGCGTGCAGCAACTCGACGCGGTGTCGGTGATCGGCCAGGGCGAGACCCGCCAGGTGCAGCGCATCACCCGTCAGGACGTGCCGGTGCTGCCGCCGGGCACCAGCATCCAGAAGCTGCTCAACCGCATCCCCGGCGTCAACGTGCAGTCCAACGACGCGTTCGGCGCCAACGAGGAATCGCAGACGGTGAGCCTGCGCGGCTTCAACGGCACGCGCCTGGGCTATACGCTCGACGGCCTGCCGCTGGGCGACAACGCCTACGGCAACTACAACGGCCTGAACATCAGCCGCGCGCTGATCGCCGAGAACTTTGGCGGGGTGGAACTGGCCTCGGGCATCGGCAGCCTGGGCACCGCCTCCACCAGCAACCTCGGCGGCACCGTGCAGTACTTCTCGGACGATCCGGCCACCGAAACCGGCGTGCGCCTGTCGCAGACCGTGGGCTCGGACGCCAACCGCCGCACCTACCTGCGCCTGGACACCGGCGAGCACAACGGCTTCTCCGCCTACCTGTCCGGCATCTACGCCAGCGCCGACATGTGGGCCAAGCCGGACTCGCCGACCAGCACCGCGCAGTTCAACGGCAAGGGCGTGTACCAGTTCGACGGCGGCAAGATCACTGCCTTCGTCGATACCTCGCACACCTCGCAGGCCGACTACGCCTACCTGTCCAAGAGCGGCATGCGCCGCGGCCTGGGCTGGGACTGGAACCTGTACGCGCCGGACTGGCAACGCGCGTTGGCCGCGGCCTATTGCGCGCCCGCCACCCGCGACGCCAGCCGCTGCGCCTACAGCGGCGGCGTGGACAACATCGACGACGCGTACTACCAGAGCCGCGCGTTGCGCAACGACGACCTGTACTACCTGGCCGGCGACTTCCAGCCATCGGACACGGTGAGCGTGCACACCCAGGTCTACCACCACGAGAACGAAGGCCAGGGCCATTGGTGGTCGCCGGGCCAGGCGTCGAATCCGGGCACGCCGCAGGCACTGCCGATCTCGATCCGCAGCACCAACTACACGATCAACCGCACCGGCGGCATCGCCTCGCTGGGCTGGGACCTGGGCCCGCACCACCTGGAAGCCGGCGTGTGGTACGAGCGCAACAAGCATCACGTGGAGCGCAACTTCTACTGGATCGACGGCCCGATCGACGACGACCTGTTCCTCAGCGGCCCGGACCGCCGGCTGTTCTCGCAGGACTACACGATCACCACCAAGCAGGCCTACCTGCAGGGCACCTTCAAGCTGCTCGACGAGCGCCTGACCCTGGACCTGGGCGTGAAGAGCCCGCACACCACGATGACCGCGCGCGAGACGCCGGGGATCGCGGTGGAAGCGCCGGTCGCCAATGGCACTCTGAAGGCGAGTGAGGCGCTGCTGCCGCAGGTGGGCGTGAGCTACCGCTTGGCCGAAGGCCAGGAACTGTTCGCCTCCTACGCCGAAAACATCGCCGCGTTCCAGGGCGGCGGCGCCGGCGGACCGCTGCTGGTCACGCAGGCTTCGTTCGATGCCAGCGCCGGCACGCTGGAGCCGGAGAAGTCCAAGACCTTCGAGGCCGGCTACCGCCTGGTGCGCGATACCTTCGAGGCCTCGCTGGTCGGCTACGACGTCACCTTCGACAACCGCCTGCTCTCGCTCAATCCCTGTCCGAGCATCCAGCAGGGCACCACGCCGGCGTGCACCACGCGCTTCTTCAACGTCGGCTCGGTCAGCAGCCGCGGCGGCGAGCTGACCTTCATCTGGAAGCCGACCGCGCACCTGCAGTGGTACAACTCGGCCTCGATCAACCGCTCCACCTACGACGACAACTACGTGCAGAACGGTGTGACCATTCCGACCGCCGGCAAGTACACGGTGGACACGCCCAAGCGCATGTTCACCAGCGAGATCAGCTGGAACTACAACGGCTGGAACGCGAACCTGCGCGGCAAGTACACCGGCCAGCGCTACTACACCTACACCAACGACCAGGGCTTCGGCGGCTACACCGCGTTCGACGCCGGCACCGGCTACGACTTCGGCGCGGTGTCGTTCCTGCAGGACCTGAAGCTGTCGCTCAACGTGACCAACCTCACCGACAAGCGCTACGCCTCCAACCTCACCGCCTTCAGCAACAGTGACCCGAACGGGCGTTCGCTGGCGTTCCATGCCAGCGCGCCACGGCAGGTGTTCCTGACCCTGGACGCGCGCTTCTGAACGCGCGCATCCTGTCGCCACTTCGCTCCGGAACGCATGCGATGATGAAACCGATTGTCTGGTTGCTGGGATGTTCGATGGCGCTGTCGTCGCTGATCGCCGCGGCCGAAAACGCCGCGGCTGCGGGTCCGCACAAGCCGCTGGTGATCGGTCACCGCGGCGCCAGCGCGCTGCGCCCGGAGCACACGCTGGCGGCGTATGCCAAGGCCATCGCCGACGGCGCCGATTTCATCGAGCCGGACCTGGTCTCGACCAAGGACGGTGCGCTGGTGGCGCGCCACGAGAACGAGATCGGCGCCACCACCGACGTCGCCGCGCATCCGGAGTTCGCCGCGCGCAAGACGCGCAAGACCATCGACGGGCAGCAGGTGGAAGGCTGGTTCACCGAAGACTTCACCCTGGCCGAGCTGAAGACGCTGCGCGCGCGCGAGCGCCTGCCGCAACTGCGCGGCACCGCGTTCGACGGGCAGTTCCAGTTGCTCACCTTCGACGAGATCATCGATTTCGCCGCGGCCGAATCGGCCACGCGCGGGCGTCCGATCGGGCTGATCCCGGAGATCAAGCACGGCACCTATTTCCAGGCGCTGGGCCTGGCGATGGAAGACAAGGTGCTGACCACGCTGGACGCGCATGCGTACACGCGCAGCGCACCGGTGATCGTGCAGTCGTTCGAGATCGGCAACCTGCAGTCGCTGCACCGCAAGCTCGGCGACACCCATCCGAACGTGCGCCTGGTGCAGTTGCTGGGCGACCCGGAGGAACGCCCGGGCGACCAGCTGCGCGACGGCCCGACCTATGCGCAGATGGGCAGCGCGCAGGGCCTGCGCGCGATCGCCAAGTACGCGCAGCTGGTCAGTCCCAGCCTGCGCGCCATCGTCCCGGTCGATGCCGACGGCGCGCTGGCCGCGCCCACCGCCTTCGTCGCCGACGCGCATGCGGCCGGGCTGCAGGTGGTGCCGTATACGTTCCGTCCGGAGAACTATTTCCTGCCCAAGCAATTGCAGGACGCGCGCGGTCCGGCGGCGGTGAATGCCGATGGCAGCATCGCCGAGATGCGCGCGTTCATTGCCGCAGGCGTCGATGGGTTCTTCACCGACGACCCGGCGGTGGGTCGTGCGGCAGTGGATGGGACGGCGGTGTCGCGCGAGCGCTGAAGCGCTCTGCAGGGACACCTAGCGATCCTGTGGGGGCGACTTCAGTCGCGACGGGCTCTATCGGGAAAGCCCGTCGCGACTGAAGTCGCTCCCACAGAAGGGCCCAAGGGATTCGCAAGGATCGCTTCTCCCTGTAGGAGCGGCTTCAGCCGCGACCGGGCTTCACCAGTAAGATCTTGTCGCGGCTGAAGCCGCTCCTACAGGAAGCATCTACAGGGCGCATCCGTGGTCCGCGGCACACCGCGCTGGCCGCCACGCCGCCGCATCGCGATAATGCGCCGCTTCGCCTCGCCCTAGCGCCGCCGCCCGTGAACCAACCATCCTCGCCATCGCCGACCTTCGCCGCGCTGACCCCGCGCGCCCTGCTGCTGGCGGTGCTGGCGATGGGTGCGGTGGTGCTGCTGTCGAACGTGCTGGTGCAGTTCCCGATCAACGATTGGCTGACCTGGGGCGCCTTCAGCTATCCGGTGGCGTTCCTGGTCAGCAACCTGATCAATCGCCGCTTCGGTCCGCGCGCGGCACGGCGCGTGGCTTGGTGCGGCTTCGCGCTGGCGGTGCTGCTGTCGATCTGGATCGCCACCCCGCGCATCGCCGCCGCCTCGTGCCTGGCGTTCATCGCCGCGCAACTGCTGGACATCACCGTATTCGACCGCCTGCGCCGCGGGCGCTGGTGGCGCGCGCCGATCGTCGCCACCACCTGCAGCGCGACGCTGGACACCGCGATCTTCTGGTCGATCGCCTTCGCCGGTTCGGCGCTGCCGTGGGTCAGCTGGGCCGCCGGCGACCTGGCGGTGAAGCTGGGCATCGGCGTGTTCCTGCTGGCGCCGTTCCGCGCACTGCTGTGGCGGACCGCCCCGCCGGCCGCCGACGATGCATCGGCCACGCGCGCGCCGCCGCGTTAGGGCGAACCGCGATCCGCTTGGCGGCCGCCATGGAATCAGGCACCCGGCGTTTGCGCAACGTCCCGGCCTGGCAACGCGCAGCCACGCAAACGCCAATGGACCGACCCGTCGGCACTCGCCACGCCAGGCCGACGTCGGCAACATCGTCGCCGCGCCAGTACGACGGATCGAACAACGCCGCTACGTGCGGACGCGCACGTGACTCGGACCCAATACACGCTTCGAATTCTTCCCCGCGACGCATCGACGGCGCCACGACTCGGACGCGAATCGGCCACCTCACAAACGAAAGGAAGCGAAGACAGATGACATCGAACCACAGGCGCATGCTCCGCGATCCACTGCTTCTTCCGTTATTGCTCGCCTCGCTTTTGAATGCGCTTTCCGCAGGCGTTCTGTGGCAGAAAATTGCGGCCGCATGCGACCTCGGCCCCGGCTGGCCGGAACTACTGCAAGGACTCTGCGGCTTTCTTCTGCTTGTGCTCATGCTCATCAGGGCGCTTTGGCTCAAAAAGCGCGTCAACCCCAGATGACGGGCACGCCCCATGTTCGCCTCAGGGGCGTGCCATCCACTTCCGGGCAGGCCGGGTGGGATCCGGCGCGCCGTCGGCGGGCCAGCCGCGCTATCGTCCGCTGCGCCCCGGCTCGAACGCCAACTCCTTGGCCTGCGCCGCGGCGGTGATCGCGGCGCGTGCGTGCGCGATCGCCTCGGTGCTCGCGGTCAGCCGCGGGCGCCGGTCCAGCGTGCAGGCCAGGCCGGCGTCGACCAGGGTCGCGTGTGCGTCGTGCAACCTGGCGGCGGTCGACGCATCGAACCATGCGCTGGCCGCCAAGGCGTCGATCAGCGCCGGCGTATCGCGCGGCTGGGTCAGCTCGGGATGCTGCGCGGCGCCGAGCAGCACGCCGGCCTGCAGCAGGAACTCCAGGTCGACCAGGCCGCCGGCGCCCTGCTTGAGGTCGAAACGCGCCGCATCGCTGCGGTCCAGTTCGGCGCGCATGCGTGCGCGCATCTTCAGCACTTCCTCGCGCAACTGCGCAGCCTCGCGCGGGCGTGCCAGGGTCTGCGCCCGCACCTGCTCGAAGCGTTGCAGCAGGTCGGCGTCGCCGGCCACGCCGCGCGCGCGCACCAGTGCCTGGTGCTCCCAGGTCCAGGCACGCTCGCGCTGGTAGTCGGTGTAGCTGGCCAACGACGACACCAATGCGCCTTTGCCGCCGTCCGGGCGCAGGCGCACGTCGATGTCGTACAGGCGGCCGCCGCCGGTGACCGCGCCGAGCAGGGCGATCACCTTCTGCGCCAACCGCGCGAACCAGCGTCCGCTCTCCAGCGGGCGCGCGCCGTCCGAGGCCTCCACGCCGGCGGCGTGGTCGTACAGGAACACCAGGTCCAGGTCCGAGCCGATGCCCAGTTCGATGCCGCCCAGGCTGCCGTAGCCGATGATCGCGAAGCTGCCGCCGGATACTTCGCCATGGGCGGCGGCCAGTTCGGCGCGGGCCAGGCGCAGCACCGTCAGCACCACACCCTCGGCCAGTTCCGCCAGTTGGCGGGCGCTGCGCACCGCCGGCTGGCGCCGGTCCAGCGCGGCCAGCGCGATGCGGAAACTCAAGGCCTGGCGCGCTTCGTTGAGGCCGCGCAGCGCGGCTTCCGGATCGTCGCCGGCGGCGGCGACCGCGCTGTCGCACAGCCGCTGCATCGCCGCCCGATCCGGCATCGGCCCGGCGACGCGGCTGTCGAGCAGTTCGTCGAGCAGCAGCGGATACGCGGCCAGGCGTTCGGACAGGAACGCGCTGCGCGCCAGCACGTCGACCAGCCGCGCCAGCGCGCTGGGCTGTTCGTCGAGCAGCGCCAGGTAGCTGGCGCGGCGCAAAATCGCCTGCAACAGGCCGAGCACGCGGTGCAGCGCGGCATCGGCCTGCGGCGAACGCGTGGCGGCATGCAGCAGCGCCGGCAGCACCCGGTCCAGGCGCGCGCGCGCCACGTCCGACAGCGTGCGCACGCCGAGCGACTGCACGAAACCGCGCAGCGCCTGGTCGGTGCCGTCGGCATCGGCGAACCCGGCCGCAGCCAGCACCTGGGAGCCAGCCTCGTGCGGCAGGCCGCGCCAGTAGCTGGCCAGCGCATCCGGCGCCGCGGCCTGCACCCGCGGCGCCAGCAGCTCGGCGAATTCGGCGGCGACGCGGTCGCGCTGCACCTGCAACGCGGCATACAGCTGCGCCCAGTCGGCGTAGCCGAGGCCGAGCGCGATGCGTGTGCGGTCCAGCGGGTCTTCCGGCAGCGCATGCGTCTGCGCGTCGCGCAGCATCTGCAGGCGGTTCTCGACCTGGCGCAGAAAGCGGTACGCGTGGGCCAGCGCGGCGCCATCCGCGGCCGCGACCTGGCCGCCGGCGACCAATGCCTGCAGCGCCGGCAGCAAGCGGCGCTCGCGCAACGCCGGCTCGCGGCCGCCGCGGATCAACTGCAGCGACTGCACCAGGAATTCGATCTCGCGGATGCCGCCGGGGCCGCGCTTGATGTCGTCCAAGCGATCGTGGCGCGCGACCTCGGCGGTGATCGCCGCCTTCATCTCGCGCAGCCCGTCGAGCGCGGTGAAGTCGAGATAGCGCCGGTACACGAACGGGCGCAGGGTCTGCAGCCAGTCCTCGCCGGCGGCGATGTCGCCGGCCACCGCGCGCGCCTTCAGCCACGCATAGCGCTCCCAGTCGCGGCCTTCGCGCTGGAAGTAGTGGTCCATGCCGGCGAACGACAGCGCCACCCGCCCTGCGGTGCCGAACGGCCGCAGGCGCAGGTCCACGCGGTGCGAGAAACCGTCGGCGGTGGTCTCGTCCAGCAGCCGCGCCAGGCGCTGGCCGAGGCGGGCGAAATATTCCTCGGCGGCGAGCGGACGCGCGCCATCGGACTCGCCGCCCTGCGGATACGCGTAGACCAGGTCCACGTCCGAGGAAAAATTCAGTTCGCCGCCGCCGAGCTTGCCCAGGCCGAACACCACCAGCCGCTGCGCGCTGCCGTCGGCGGCGCGGACCACGCCGTGGCGGGTGGCGAACTCGCCTTCCAGCGCCTGCAGCGCCAGGTCCAGGCAGGTCTCGGCCAGCTGCGTGCTGCCGGCCAGGGTCGCGTCGACATCGTCCAGGCCCAGCACGTCGCGCCATACCAGCCGCGCCGACGCGGCGGCGCGATGGCGGCGCAGTTGCGCCGGCCATTGCGCCGGCTGCGCCGGGTCCAGCTGCGGCGGCGGCAACGGCGGCGGATCGGGCTGCGCCAGGTGCGCGAGCAGCGTCGGTTGCCGGCACAGCGTGTCGAGCAGGAACTCGCTGGCCAACACGACGCGCTGCAGGTCGGCGTCTAGGCCCGGACGGTTGGGCCAGGGCAAGGCGCCGACGGCTTGGCGCAGGCGCGCCAGGTTGCGGTCCAGCAAGGGCTGCACGGTGTCGGGAACAAGCAGGGAGGGCGCAGGCATCCGCCGATTCTGGCATCCCGCCGCGTCCGCAGACAGGGGCCGCATGTCGCCGGACGATGTTTGCGCTCAGGATTCGAGGCCGCGCCGCATGCGTTCGGCGCCATTGCCTGGTCTTGTCTTAAAAGACGGTCTGGCGTCTTCGGCTCGGCCGAAATCCAGGCAAAAAAAAGCCCGCTTGCAGCGAACTGCCAGCGGGCCTTGCTCCCTCCCCCACGTCGGGATGCAGGACGATCTTGGGCGCTTTGTTTGCACATTGCACGCTGCACTGCAAAACGATACCGGGCGGTACATTCTGCTGCGCTGCGGGATACACCGAGGGCTGTTCACGCCGTACGCGCGTTGCCTTGTCGGATGCGCAATTGTCGCCCCCCGCATGTTGCGATCTGCGGGCGCGGTCGACATCGATCGCGAAGCGCTTCATCGATTATGCCCGCCGCGATCAAATGACCCCAGCCGCTTCCGAGCCGACTCCATACGCTGTCATCGACCATGCGCAAACGCTTTGCCTGCATCGCGACGGCGGCGCGGCACGCTGCATCCGGCTGCGCGTTTGCATGACCGCAGCCACGCGCGAAGCCGATGCCGTCTTGCGACTCGATCAGGGTTTCGACGCGGGCGGCGCCGCGCTGTCCGGCAACCACGCCGGCTGCCGCTCGTACCACTCGCGCGCGTTGAGCAGATGCCATTGCCGCTGTTCGCCGCGCAGCGCCACGCCGACGCCGAGCACGCCCCAGCGCGCGTACAGGTCGCCCTGGGTGCCGGCATCGCCGACGCGCAGGCGCGCGCGCAGCGACACGCGCTGGTTTTCCGCGGACAGGCGATCCAGCCACAGCGCGTCCTTGCGCCAACGCAGTTGACCGCTCGCATCCAGCTGTCCGGCATCGGCCAGCTTGAGCAGCCACGCCGGCGCCTCGCTGCGCTGCGCGAACACCGCCAGCACCGGGCCGGCGTCGCGCATCTGGATCTGTACTTGCGCATCGGCCTGCTTGGCCGGCTCGGCGACGATGCGGCCGCGCGGCACGCGCAGCGTGGCCCACCAGTCGCGCTGTTTCGCCGCTTCGCCGTAGCGCACGCCTTGCAGGCGCAGCGTGCTGCCGCTCAGATCGAAGCGCTTGCCGTGCAGTTCCGCACGCCGCAAGCGCGCGTCCAGGTCGAGGTCGCCCACCAGCGCCAGCCCGGCGGCCTGCAACTGCGCCTGGCGGCCGCGCAGGCGCACGTTGCCTGCGCCGACCTGCCCGGCAGCGTCCAGATGCAGGTCACCGCTGAGCGAGCCGTTGCCGCCGAGCACGCGTACCTGCGATGCCGGCAGGTAGCGGTTGTAAGCGCGCAGGTCGGGCACGCGCGCATCGTCGAAACGCAGGCGTGCCTGCAGCGATTCCTTCAGCGTCGCCAGCGTGCCGTCGCCGTCCAGGTCCAGGCGCAGGTCCTCGCCCTGCACGAAGATCGCCTTGGGCTCGGCCACCGGCGTCAACGCGAACGTGTGCATGCGCACGTTCACCTGCGTGCGCGGCTGCGCGGCGCTGCCGACGATGCGTCCGATCGCCTGCGCCTTGCCGCGAATCCGCACCTGCAGCACGTCGGCCACCGCCTGCACGTCGGGGACGTCGAGGCGGCTGCCCGGCTGCAGCGCACCCTGCGCCAGACGCAGATCGGCGGACACGTCGCCGCCGCCGTCGAGCCGGAACCACGGCTTGCGCACCAGCAGGTCGCTGATCCAGTTCAGCGATTCGAAATGCCAACGCCCCTGCAGCGTGCCGGACAGCCGCGGCAGCAGCGCTGCCGGGTCGGCGAAGGGAATGCTGCGCCCGGCGATGCGCAGGTCGGCATCGATCATGCTGCGCGGGTCGACCTGGCCGGGCAGGCGCGCGCGCAGCCGGATGTCGCGATCGACGTCGAGCAGCAGCGCCAGCACGCCGCGGTCGGTGGCGCCGACGCCGGCGTGCAGCGGCACCCGCCAGTTGAGTTTGCTGCCCGGCTGCAGTTCGCCACGCAGCATGCGCAGGTTCGCTTCGACGTGTCCGAGTCCGGGTTCGGTACTCAGCCGGGTCTGGCCGCCGGCCGTATCGATACGCAGCGCCACGCTGCGTCCGTGCACTTGCAGCGCCACGTCGGCGATGCCCAGCTTGCGCAGGCCCGGCGCCTGCGCCCGGTAGTGGCGCGGGAACGAGAAGCGCGCGTCCACGTGCGCCTGGTCGGCGACTTGGCGCTTGCCGTAGCGCACGCTGGCGTCGTCGAACACGATCTGCGACGGGAACAGTTCCGACGGCCCGCCGCGCAACTGCTTGAGGAAGCCCACGGTGCCGTGGCCCTTGCCCTCGATCGCCAGGTCGCCGAAGCGCGCGCGACGCAGCGTGCCGCTGTGGATCGCATCGAAGCGCAGCGTCCAGCCCTGGTCGCTGGGCGGCGGCGGCGGGATGGTGTCGGCGACGCGGTCGATCTCGCCGATCACGTTCACCGCCTCCAGCCACGGCAGCCGCACTTCGCGGTGCAGCAGCGGCAGCAACGCGATGCGCGCGCTGGCGCGGTCGGCGCGCAGGGTCCACACGGTGCGCTGCACATGGCCGCGCATGCGCACGTTCCAGGCGGTGACGAAGCCCGGCAGCACGGTCAGCGCCGGGCCGGTCTGCATGCGGAATTTTTCCGGCTTGCGGTTGGTCGCCATGTCGAACAGCGGCGTGTTGAGGAACACGTTGCCCAGCAGCAGGTACAGCAGATAGGCGACCAGCAGCCCACGCAGCAGCAGGCGCCACGGCCGCGGCCAGCGCCGGTAGCGTTCGAGGGCGGCGTTCAACGAGAGGCGGGCGAAGGGCGGCACTGCGGCACTATCGCTGCGCTACGGCGTCGGGCGCGTGAAAGCCGCGCGCCGCCAGTGCCCCATCGGCGCAAACCCGGACCCGGCGCGATCCGCGATAATCGGCGCTCCCTCTCTTTCCACACGGTTGCCCATGTCCGCCGAACGCATCCTCCACGCGCGCCTGCGCGAGCGCGTCGTCACCGCCGAGGCCGCGGCCGCGCTGATCCAGCCTGGCGAGACGGTGGCGATGAGCGGCTTCACCGGCTCCGGCTACCCGAAGGCGGTGCCGATCGCGCTGGCGCAGCGGATCGAGGCCGCGCACCTGCAGGGCCAGGCGTTCAAGATCCAGCTGATGACCGGCGCCTCCACCGCGCCGGAACTGGACGGCGCGCTGGCCAAGGCCGACGGCATCGCCCTGCGCATGCCGTTCCAGACCGACCCGGACGCGCGCCAGCGCATCAACGCCGGCACCCTGGACTACATCGACATCCACCTCAGCCACGTCGCCCAGCACGTGTGGTTCGGCTTCTACGGCGAGATCGACACCGCGGTGGTCGAAGTGGCCGGCATCCGCGAGGACGGCAGCCTGATTCCGTCGACCTCGATCGGCAACAACAAGACCTGGCTAGACCTGGCCAAGAAAGTGATCGTGGAGGTCAACGACTGGCAGCCGGCCGGCATCGACGGCATGCACGACGTGTACTACGGCACCGCGCTGCCGCCGCAGCGCAAGCCGATCCCGCTGCTGCACGCCGACGATCGCATCGGCGAACCGTCGCTGCGCTGCGATCCGGACAAGATCGTGGCGGTGGTGCGCACCCACGGCCCGGACCGCAACAGCCCGTTCGCCGCGGCCGACGCCACCAGCGAGCGCATCGCCGCGCACCTGATCGACTTCCTCAAGCACGAAGTCGGCAAGGGCCGGCTGCCGGCCAACCTGCTGCCGCTGCAGTCGGGCGTGGGCAACATCCCCAATGCGGTGCTGGCCGGGCTGGCCAGCAGCGGCTTCCGCGACCTGAGCGCCTTCACCGAGGTGATCCAGGACGGCATGCTCGACCTGCTGCGCAGCGGCGTACTGAAGGTCGCGTCGTGCACCGGCTTCGCGCTGAGCCCGGAGGCGAACGAGGAGTTCAAGCGCAACATCGATTTCTACCGCGAGCGCATCATCCTGCGCACGCAGGAGATCTCCAACCATCCGGAGCTGGTGCGGCGGCTGGGCTGCATCGCGATGAACGGCATGATCGAGGCCGACCTGTACGGCAACGTCAACTCCACCCACGTGATGGGCAGCCGCATCATGAACGGCATCGGCGGCTCCGGCGACTTCGCCCGCAACAGTTTCCTGTCGATCTTCCTCAGCCCCAGCACCGCAAAGCAGGGCAGCATCTCGGCGATCGTGCCGATGGTCAGCCATGTCGACCACACCGAGCACGACGTCTCCATCGTCGTCACCGAACACGGCCTGGCCGACCTGCGCGGCCTGCCGCCGCGGCATCGCGCACGCCAGCTGATCGACCACTGCGTGGACCCGAGCTACCGCGCGCAGCTGCAGGACTATTTCGACCGCGCGCTGCACGACAGCTACGGCAAGCACACCCCGCACCTGCTGCCCGAGGCGCTGTCCTGGCATCAGCGCTGGCTGGATACCGGCAGCATGCACGCCGCGGGTTGATCGAGAGCGGTGCGCACGTCGCCGTCGCGGCTTCCTCGCTTCTTGCAACTTCGGCCGCGACGAGCGAAGCGGCACGGCTGCCGGCCTAGGATACTGTCGGGGCTGAAGCCCCTCCTACAGTGCACCCAGCAAGCTTGCCGCAAGTCCCTGTAGGAGCGGCTTCAGCCGCGACGAACGAAGGAAGGGACCCGCCGACTTCGGGAGTTGCCGGGGCCGAACCTCGACAACCTCCGCTATGAATCGATGGACGAAAGAACCAACTCAGGCTCGTGCAGGAACGCTAGTTTGCGTGCGCGCGGCAGTTGCTTGAGCGCCCATTCGGCGCGCGAGGCGGCGGCGCGATCCGGGTAGGCGCGGCTGGCCAGCAGCCGCAGCGGCGGGTTGGCGCGGGTGTACTTGGCGCCGGTGCCGCGCAGATGCGCCTGGAAGCGCGCCTCGAGGTCGATGGTGATGCCCGCGTAGTAGCTGCCGTTGCGGCATTCGAGCAGATACAGGAACCAGGGCGTGGAGTCGGCCATGCGCGCATTATCGGCCAGCGCGCGCTTCGCGCCACCGTCCGCAGCATTGCATTGCCCTATGCGCTCGACCTCTGGGCATGTCTCTGCCGATCCAACCCATCCCATCGATGCCGATCATCGCGATCGCCTCGCCGCGCTGAACCGCTACGAAACCGGCTTTAACGCAACCCGAACACCTTGCCAGTCGCTGGCACACGCCGGCAAACCGCAGCCACGGCGCGGGCGCATAAATTCACCACCGGCCGGATGCCGTCGATGACGAGGCTCTCTCCCTTTGGATTCGACGGCACGGCCGGGTCTTTTTTGCGGTACGCAACGGACATCTCGGACGTTGCCTGTGATCCGTCACCGGATCAACAGCGCTTCGACGGCCCATGTCTGGCGCCGCATCGGACGCGCCCCCAGCCTTTGCTGGCGACGCCGGCATGTCGCGCTGAAGCCGCCTATAAGGACTGCGCCCCTGCTACGCGCGCTGTGGAAGAGCTTCCACCCCTGTTGTCATCGTAGGTGGAGAGATCACTCCTTCGCTCGTCGCGGCTGAAGCCGCTCCTACAGAAGAGCGGCACGCGTGAGAGCGGCACGCGTTCCGTGTGGTGTTGCCGCTTTGCTCAGGCCGCCTGCGACAACCGCGCCTGGCGCCGTGCGCGCACCGCCTGCGCCAGCCGCTCCAGCACCTGCACCGAGCTGTCCCAATCGATGCAGCCGTCGGTGATGCTCTGCCCATAGACCAGCGGCTGGCCGTCGACCAGTTCCTGGCGCCCGCCGACCAGGTGGCTTTCCACCATCACTCCGACGATGCGGGTCTGTCCGGCCTCCAGCTGCGTGGCGATGTCCTCGACCACCTTCGGCTGGTTGTCCGGGTTCTTGCCGCTGTTGGCGTGGCTCGCATCGACCATCAGCCGCGCCGGCAGCCCGGCCTTCTCCAGCACCTGGCCGGCGGCGTCGACGCTGGCCGCATCGTAGTTGGGCAGCTTGCCGCCGCGCAGGATCACGTGGCAATCGGGATTGCCGGTGGTCGCGGCGACCGCGGTCTGCCCGTCCTTGGTCACCGCCAGGAAATGATGCGGATGCGAGGCCGCGCCGACCGCATCGACCGCGATCTTGACGTCGCCGCTGGTGCCGTTCTTGAACCCGACCGGGCACGACAGCCCCGACGCCATTTCCCGGTGCACCTGGCTTTCGGTGGTACGCGCGCCAATCGCGCCCCAGGCCACCAGGTCGGCGATGTACTGCGGCGAGATGATGTCGAGGAATTCCACGCCGGCCGGCAGGCCGAGGCGATTGATGTCGCGCAGCAGGCCGCGCGCCAGGCGCAGGCCCTTGTTGATGTCGAAGCTGCCGTCGAGGTTGGGGTCGTTGATCAGGCCCTTCCAGCCGACCGTGGTGCGCGGCTTCTCGAAGTACACCCGCATCACGATCTCCAGCGCATCGCCGTAGGCGTCGCGCAGCGGACGGAGGCGCTGCGCGTACTCCATCGCCGCCACCGGGTCGTGGATCGAGCACGGACCGATCACCACCGCCAGGCGGTCGTCGCGGCCGTGCAGGATTTCATGCAGCGCCGCGCGCGAAGCCGCGACGGTCTGCGAGGCTTCTTCGTCGCAGGGCAGCAGCGACTGCAACTGGGCGGGCGGGGTCAGCGGTTCGATCTTGCGGATGCGCAGATCGTCGGTGTGGGGAGCCATGGGAATCTCTCGTCGGGGGTCTGGGTGGGGAGCCAGGTCCGGCGGCATGAAAAAAGCCGCCAGGTTCGCTGGCGGCTTTCGGGGATGCGGCTGAAGTTTCCTTCAGGGTGAACGCATTCCTTCCTCCGCCAGCGGCATCGGAAAACCGTAGTACCAAAAATAAAAGCTGCGGTTGGCGTTCATGGGATGCATTGATAGCACAGGATTTTTGCGGGTGCCACAGTTGCTGATGCAACTGTGGCTGCGGGACTCGGGACTCGGGACTCGGGACTCGGGACTCGCAGGGCAGGTTCTCGCGCGCAGGCCGGCTCTCGGCTCTTCCGAGTCCCGAGTCCCCTGTCCCGAGTCCCGGCTCAAGTCGAACACATCCCACCGCGCACAAAAAAAGAGCCCCGCATCGCTGCGGGGCTCCTTTCGACTGCGTACTGCAGGTCGGCTTGCGCCGGCGCGGATCAGAAATCCATGCCGCCCATGCCACCCATGCCGCCGCCCATGCCGCCACCGGCGGCCGGCTCTTCCTTCTTCGGCGCATCGGCCACCATCGCTTCGGTGGTGATCATCAGGCCGGCGATCGACGCGGCGTTCTGCAGCGCCGAACGGGTCACCTTGGTCGGGTCCAGGATGCCGAACTCGACCATGTCGCCGAACTCGCCGTTGGCGGCGTTGTAACCGAAGTTACCGGTGCCTTCCTTGACGCGGTTCAGGATCACCGACGGCTCTTCGCCGGCGTTGGTGACGATCTCGCGCAGCGGCGCTTCCATCGCGCGCAGCGCGATCTGGATACCGTGGGTCTGATCTTCGTTGGCGCCCTTCAGCTCGCCGATCGCGGTCAGCGCGCGCACCAGGGCCACACCGCCGCCCGGGACCACGCCTTCTTCCACGGCCGCACGGGTCGCGTGCAGGGCGTCTTCGACGCGCGCCTTCTTTTCCTTCATCTCGATCTCGGTCGAGGCACCGACCTTGATCACCGCCACGCCGCCGGCCAGCTTGGCCACGCGCTCCTGCAGCTTCTCGCGGTCGTAGTCCGAAGAGGTCTCTTCGATCTGCGCCTTGATCTGCTTGATGCGCGACTCGATGCCGGTGGTTTCGCCGGCGCCGTCGATGATGGTGGTGTTCTCCTTGGAGACCTGCACCTTCTTGGCGCGGCCCAGGTCCTTGATGGTCGCCTTCTCCAGCGCCAGGCCCACTTCCTCGGAGATCACGGTGCCGCCGGTCAGCACGGCCATGTCTTCCAGCATCGCCTTGCGACGGTCGCCGAAGCCCGGCGCCTTGACCGCCACGACCTTGACGATGCCGCGGATGGTGTTGACCACCAGGGTCGCCAGCGCTTCGCCTTCGACTTCCTCGGCGACGATCAGCAGCGGCTTGCCCGACTTGGCCACGCCTTCCAGCACCGGCAGCAGGTCACGGACGTTGGAGATCTTCTTGTCGTGCAGCAGGATGAACGGGTCGTCCAGGTCGGCCGACTGGCTCTGCTGGTTGTTGATGAAGTACGGCGACAGGTAGCCGCGGTCGAACTGCATGCCCTCGACCACGTCCAGCTCGTTGTCCAGGCCCGAGCCTTCTTCAACGGTGATGACGCCTTCCTTGCCGACCTTCTTCATCGCGTCGGCGATGATGTTGCCGATCGACTCGTCGGAGTTGGCCGAGATGGTGCCGACCTGGGCGATCGCCTTGTCGTCGGCGGTGGGCTTGCTGATCTTCTTCAGCTCGGCCACGGCGGCCACGACGGCCTTGTCGATGCCGCGCTTGAGGTCCATCGGGTTCATGCCGGCGGCGACCGCCTTGGAACCTTCGCGGATCAGCGCCTGCGCCAGCACGGTGGCGGTGGTGGTGCCGTCGCCGGCGTTGTCGGAGGTCTTGGAGGCGACTTCCTTCACCATCTGCGCGCCCATGTTCTCGAACTTGTCGGCAAGCTCGATTTCCTTGGCGACGGAGACGCCGTCCTTGGTGATGGTCGGGGCGCCGAAGCTTTTTTCGAGCACGACGTTGCGGCCCTTCGGACCCAGGGTGGCCTTGACGGCATTGGCGAGAATGTTGACGCCGCGCACCATGCGCGAACGAGCGTCTTCACCGAAACGGATATCTTTGGCAGCCATGTGTGTAACTCCGGAATTCGTGATTGGGGATTAGGGATTGGCCAAGAGCGGGATTCGGGGGAAACCCGGGACCGCGCCGCGGCGAGCGCAGCGCGAATCCCGAATCCCCACTCCCGAATCCCGCGATCGGCGGCGTTTTAGCCGACGATCGCCAGGATGTCGTCTTCGCGCAGCACCTTGTACTCGACGCCTTCGGACTTGTAGCTGGAGCCGGCGTACTGGCCGTAGATAACCTTGTCACCGACCTTGACCGCCGGAGCGCGGACGCTGCCGTTGTCCAGCGGCTTGCCGCTGCCGATGGCCACGATCTCGCCCTTGGTGGACTTTTCCTTGGCCGAGTCCGGGATCACGATGCCACCGGCGGAAATTTCGTCGGCTTCGATCGGCTTGACTACGACGCGGTCGTGAAGCGGCTTGATGCTCATTGAGAGAGACCCTCTTAAGTGATTGATTGGTCTAGGAAAGGCTGGCGATGTTAGCACTCGCATGTGACGACTGCCAGCAACGCTCGCGAAAAAACCCGGTGTGCCGGGATGCGCTTGATGTGGTGCTGGCCGGCGCCCTTTCAAGGGCCGGCCGCAAAAAATTTCGCCCTGCTGCCCGCCCGGGCTGCGGAACTGGTACCCGGATTCCGCACGCTGTCACAGAGGCAGGCTAGTCTCGCAGACCCAGGGGGGACCATCCAAAAGGAGTTGTCGATGAAGCCATCCGCCGTTGCGCTACCCCTCGCCTGTCTGCTGGCCCTGGCCGGCCCCGCCCAGGCCGCCGTATTCATCAACGAATTGCACTACGACGATGCCACCGCCGCCGGCGACACCGGCGAGGGCGTGGAGATCGTCGCCACCGCCGGCGAGAGCCTGAGCGGCTACAAGGTCTACCTGTACAACGGCAGCAATCCGGGCGCCGCGGTGGCGTACGCCAATACCGCGGTGCCGGCCGGCAACCTGGTCAGCTGCGGCGGGCAGGTGCGCATCGCCACCGTCGGCTATGCCAGCAACGGCGTGCAGAACGGCGCCAACGACGGCCTGGCGCTGGTCGACGGCAGCGGCCAGGTGGTGCAGTTCCTCAGCTACGAGGGCGCGATCACCGGCGGCGGCGGCCCGGCCGCCGGCCTGACCAGCCAGAACCTGCCGGTCAGCGAGAGCAACAGCACCGCGGCCGGCACCTCGCTGCAGCTGCGCGGCAGCAACGGCAGCGCGGCCGCCAATTTCACCTGGGCCGGCAGCTCGGCCAGCAGCTTCGGCGCCTGCAACAGCGGCCAGACCTTCAGCGGCGGCAGCAGCAACACCGCGCCGTCGGTGGTCTCGACCACGCCCACCCAGGGCGCCAGCAACTTCCCCGCCGCCGGCGACCTGGCGGTGACCTTCAGCGAGACGGTGAGCCTGGCCAGCGGCGCGTTCGCGCTGAGCTGCAGCCAGTCCGGCACGGTGGCGCTGAGCTACCCGAACAGCGGCAGCCAGTTCGCGATCTCCACCAACACCGCGCTGGCCGCCGGCGAAAGCTGCAGCCTGAGCATCCTCGCCGCACGCGTCAGCGACGCCGGCGGCGCGCATCCGGCGCAGGACGGCAGCATCGCCTTCAGCGTCGCCAGCGGTGGCGGCGGCAGCACCGGCTACTACTCGCGGGTCAACACCGCCAATGCCAGCCAGTTGCGTTGCTCGCTGCACGAGACGATCAAGGGCCACACCGTCTACCCGTACAGCAGCAGCTCCGGCACCAGCACCTGGACCATCCTGGAGATCGCCGACGAGGACCCGAACAACAGCGGGCGCATCCTCGACGCCTACCGCAACCGCAGCTACGCCAAGGTCAGCGACCGTGCCGGCAGCGGCAGCGGCCTGCGCTACAACCGCGAGCACAGCTGGCCGAATTCGCTCGGCTTCGGCTCGGCCAGCGGCGACAAGGGCCTGCCCTACGCGCCGTACACCGACACGCACATGCTGTACCTGACCGACGCCACCTGGAACGCCGACCGCGGCAACAAGCCCTACGCGAACTGCGACAGCAACTGCGGCGAGCGCATCACCGAGGCCAATGCCGGTTTCGGCGGCGGCAGCGGCAGCTACCCGGGCAATTCCAACTGGGTGCGCACCCCGGACGGCAACGGCGGCAGCTTCGAGGTGTGGAACCACCGCAAGGGCGACATGGCGCGCGCGGTGATGTACATGGCGATCCGCTACGAAGGCGGCACCGACGCCGGCACCGGGCAGTCCGAGCCGGACCTGGAGCTGACCGACGACCGCAGCAAGATCGTGCAGACCTCGGCCTCGCCGGCCTACATGGGCCTGCTGTCGACGCTGATCGCGTGGAGCCAGCTGGATCCGCCGGACGATGCCGAGCGCGCCCGCAACGAAGTGATCTACAGCTTCCAGGGCAACCGCAATCCGTTCATCGACCATCCGGAGTGGGCGACCTCCGGGCTGTTCACCTCGGCCAAGCCGGCGAGCTGCCAGCTGCTCAACTGACGTAACCCCCGGCGCGCCGATCGCGGCGCGCCGGGGTTGGCGGCGCGGCCTGGGCATCGCCCCGGTCGCTCCTGCGCGCGGCGCGCGCATCGCCGCCATCGCCGCATTCCGCAGGCCCTGGGACGACCGGCACACACACGACCGGGCTCCACGGCTGCACGAGGTGTCGCGACGCTGCGTGCCGTGCCTGCGGCAATCGCGTGACACGAGGACACGCCGGCACCGCTGCCTGCGTCATGAAATCTGCTTGTCTGGTTAGAACCGCCGCCCGCCGGCGGCATCCGCACGCGTCCGCCCCGCCCCTTGCGGCGGTACCGGCGCAGGCGCGGCGCCGCGGCCACGGGCCATGCCGGCCAAGGGCCGCGCGGCCATCGCCGACTGCCGCGCACGCCATCGCAACCGGCCGCCGCCGTCCGCGGACCCACTGCCCATACGCGCCGGCAAAGCCCTGCCGGCGTCCCTATACTGTCGGCCGCATGTCTTCGCCCCCGCTCCGTTTGCTGTTCAGCACCTGCCCCGATCCGGCCAGCGCCGCGCGCATCGCGCAGGTCTTGGTCGAGGAACGGTTGGCCGCGTGCGTGAGCCGCTTGCCCGGCGTGCAGTCGACCTATCGCTGGCAGGACGCCGTGGAGCAGGCCGAGGAAGTGCTGCTGCTGATCAAGACCGCTGCCGACCGCGTCCCCGCGTTGCAGCGGCGGCTGAGCGAACTGCATCCCTACGACGTCCCCGAACTGATCGAGCTCGAGGTCGCCGGCGGCCTGCCCGCCTACCTGCAGTGGGTGCATGCCGAAACCCGTGAGGAACCGTAAGCCGATGACCTTGCTGCACCGTCTCGCCGCCCTGTGCCTGCTGGCCATGGCCGCCTTCCCCGCCCTGGCGATCAACGAAAAGGACCTGCTGCCGGTCGACCAGGCCTTCGTGCTTACCGCGCAGGCGCCGGAGCGCGGCCGCATCGCGCTGCACTGGAAGATCGCCGACGGCTACTACCTGTACCGGCACCGGATCGCGGTGCGGGTGGAGAGCGGCTTCAAGGCCAACCCGACCCTGCAACTTCCCGCCGGGCACAAGAAGACCGACCCCTACTTCGGCGAGGTGGAAACCTACCGCGGCCAGCTGAGCGCGGTGCAGACCGGCGCCGCCGCCAGCGGCGTGGACACGCTGCAGGTGGAAGTGCGCTACCAGGGCTGCGCCGATGCCGGGGTCTGCTATCCGCCGCAGAAGCGCCTGCTCAGCGTGGCGCTGCCGGCGGAAGAGACCGGCGCGGCCGCGGCCGCGTCCTCGCCGCTGCCCGGCAGCGGTCCGGGCAACGCCGGCCCTGCCGCCAAGCCGCTGTTCGGCGCTGGCGCCAACGCCGTGCAGGGGCTGCCGCTGCCGTCGGACCAGGCGTTCGGTTTCGAGGCCATCGTCGGCGACGGCAACACCCTGCTGCTGCGCTTCACCCCGGCGCCGGGCTACTACCTGTATCGCGACCGCACCGCGCTGGCGCTGGAAGGCGCCGCCGGCATCCGCACCGGCATGCCGCAGTGGCCGCAGGGCCGCTCGCACAAGGACGAGCATTTCGGCAACGTGGTGGTGTATTTCGACCAGGCCGAGGTCACCGTGCCGCTGCAGCGCCAGCGCGCCGATGCGGCCGAGGCGACCCTGGTCGCCACCTTCCAGGGCTGCCAGAGCGAGGGCATCTGCTATCCGCCGATGACCCGGCGGGTGAAGCTGTCGCTGCCCAAGGGCAAGGTCAGCCCCGACGGCCAGGCCGAGGTGGCGCCGTTGCTGGTGACGCCGCTCAACAGCAGCCAGGCCGACGCCAGCGCCGCGGCCGCCGACACCGCGACCCCGGTGACCGCGGCCGACGCGGCGACGCCGCCCGATGCGTCGGTGCACAACGCCGCGCGCAGCACCGCGCCGCAGGCCGAGCCGCAGAACCTGCTGTGGATGCTGCTGCTGGCGCTGGGCGGCGGGCTGGTGCTGAACCTGCTGCCGTGCGTGCTGCCGATCCTGTCGCTGAAGGTGCTGGGCGTGGCGCAGAGCGGCGAGAGCCGCAGCCGCGCGCGCAGCCATGCGCTGTGGTACACGCTGGGCGTGCTGGTGTCCTTCGCCGTGGTCGGCGGCATCGCCGTCGCCGCGCGCCTGCTGTGGGGCTTCCAGTTGCAGCGCCCGGGCTTCGTCGCGGTGCTGGTGTACCTGATGTTCGTGGTCGGCCTGAGCCTGTCGGGCGTGTTCACCCTGAGCGCCAACCTCGGCGGCCTGGGCCAATCGCTGTCCACCCGCAGCGGCCCGGTCGGCGACTTCTTCACCGGCGTGCTGGCCTGCGTGGTGTCCAGCGCCTGCATCGGCCCGTTCATGGGCCCGGCGCTGGGCTATGCGCTGACCGCGCCGCCGGCGATGGCGATGCTGGTGTTCCTGACCCTGGGCCTGGGGCTGGCGCTGCCGTTCCTGCTGATCGGCTTCGTGCCCTCGCTGGCCAGGCGCCTGCCCAAGCCCGGCGCGTGGATGGAAACGCTCAAGCAGGTGCTGGCGTTCCCGATGTACCTGACCGCGATCTGGTTGCTGTGGGTGCTGGGCAAGCAGCGCGGCGTGGATGCGGTGGCGCTGCTGCTGGTCGGCGCCACGCTGCTGGCGCTGGGCCTGTGGTGGTTCGAGCGCGCGCGCTGGCGCGGACACAAGGCGGGCATGCGCCTGGCCAGCGTGTTGCTGCTGCTGGCGCTGGTGCCGGCCTGGGGCGTGACCCGGCTGCCGGCGCCCGGCGCCACGGTGGAGCGCAACACGGTGGCCTATTCGCCGGAGATGCTGGACCGGCTGCGCACCGACAACCGCGTGGTGTTCGTCAATATGACCGCCGACTGGTGCGTGACCTGCAAGGCCAACGAGCGCAACGTGTTCAGCGGCGACGCCTTCCGCGACACGCTTAAGCGCGTCGATGCGGTGTACATGAAAGGCGACTGGACCAACGAGGACCAGCGCATCAGCGCCTTCCTCGCCGAGCACAAAGCGGTCGGCGTGCCGCTGTACGTGGTCTACGGCCCCGGCGCGCCGCCGACCGTGCTGCCGCCGGTGCTGAGCCAGGCGGTGGTCGAGGACGCCCTGCTACGCGCGGCGCGATGAAGGCCACGCCGCCGCGGCTGCTCGCGGTCGCCGCGGTGGCGGCGGTGCTGGGCGTGGCCGCCGCGCAGCTGTGGTGGCGCGTGCCGACGACCTCGTCGCCGACGCCGGCCACCGGCACCGCGACAACTGCTCCCGCCGCACCCGCACGCGTCGCCGCGGCCCGCCCCGGCGACATGGCGCCGGCGCTGCGCCTGCCCACGCTCGACGGCGGCAGCCTGACCCTGGAACGGTTCCGTGGCCGCCCGCTGCTGGTCAACGTCTGGGCCAGCTGGTGCGAGCCGTGCGTGCGCGAGATGCCCGAGCTCGACCGCCTGGCGCAGGCGCAGCCGGCCGACGGCCTGCAGGTGCTCGGCATCGCCCTGGACCGCCCCGAGGACGTGCGCGCCTTCCTGCAACGGGTGCCGATCGCCTACCCGATCGCGCTGGAAACGCCCGGCCCGGCCGACGCCAGCGTGCGCCTGGGCGACACCCAGGGCCTGCTGCCCTACAGCGTGCTGATCGGCGCCGACGGCCGCATCGTGCGGCAGAAGCTGGGCCCATTCGCGCCCGGCGAAGCGGAGCGCTGGGCGCGACTGCCGTAGGCGCGATCTTCCGGAACGATGCTGCGGCCTGCGCATGTGCCGTCGCGCGCGTGCTTGCGCAGACGGCGCGGCATCCGACACCGACTGCTGACATCTTCGCGGCGGCGTAGTCAACGCGGCCGCTCCAAGCCCATCCTGCTCGCGAAGCCAGGCTTGCTCGCCACACCGGGCACGCGGCGCACCGCGCTGGCTTGACGGCCGCCGAACGGCTGGCCGAACCGGAGCGGGATCCCTCGCTGCGGCGCATGGCAAGCAATGGGCAAGCAACAAGCCTCTCGCCCGAGAGGGGCTGGGGTGAGGGTCGGGGGGCGAAATCCGCGGCCAAGGGCTGGAAGTCACGATGCCGCCCAGCACGTTGTGTGCGTTCAAGCACGGCCTACCATCGAATCGAACAAAGCGGCCGCCCGCGCCACGCGCGGCCGCAGCGGTTCAACCTGGCCAAGACGGCTGCTCGCACTGGGGATGGGAATGCCGAAACAGGATCGTCGTTGGCTGATGCCGGTCGCG
This sequence comes from Xanthomonas sp. CFBP 8443, assembly GCF_025666195.1. Taxonomy (NCBI): domain Bacteria; kingdom Pseudomonadati; phylum Pseudomonadota; class Gammaproteobacteria; order Lysobacterales; family Lysobacteraceae; genus Xanthomonas; species Xanthomonas sp. CFBP 8443. The sequence goes on along the minus strand of NZ_CP102592.1, from coordinate 683,031 downwards.
CTGGGACTTGCCCTCGCGGCGGCCGCACTGCACCTGGGCTGGGAATACACGCACGGCGGGGTCAAGAGCCATCACTTGCTCGACCGCGCCGACCTGCCCGCGATTTCGAACTGGTGGGGCTTGATCGTGCTTCCGCTGCTGGGCGCCCTGGCCGGCCGGTCGGTCTGCCGCAGGGCGCACGCCAGCCCTTCGGCACTGCCGCGCGCGCTGGCCGCTTTCGTCGCCGCGCTCGCCGCGGGCGCGGCGCTGTCGGCGGCCTTCGTCGCCGGCAACGAGCCAGCGGCGTCGGCGCTGTTTCTGGCGATATTGGCCTCGGGCCTCGTGGTGCCCGCCTACCGCGCGGAGTACGGCTTCGGTTTCGTGCTCGGCATGACGTTCGTGTTCGGCTCGGTGCTTCCAGGCATCATCGCCCTGGTGGTGGCGGGGATCTCCGCTGCGGCCCATCGCATCGCATGGCCGGCGGCCATGTGGCTCGCCAGACGGGCACGGGGACGCGAATCGGGCGCCGGCGGATGAGGGCGAGCCGGCCGCCCAGGCGCGTTTCGCGCCGCGGCAGCGCCCGCCATAAGAAACATCCGTCTAAAACAATCGCAACTTCGCCGACGCCAGCGTGCGCCTGGGCGAGGCCCAGAGCCTGATGCCGTACAGCGCGCCGATCGACGCCGACGGCCGCATCAAGCAGAAACTCGGCCCGTTCGCGCCGGGCGAAGCGGAGCACTGGGCGCGATCGGACTGAAGCTTCAGCTTCTTGTTTGAACGGCCTTGGTGGCGACCGGCGCGATCGCGCTTGATCCGGCCTGGTGGCGGTCCGGTCCGCTGGCCGCAATCATTAATCATTGTGGGAGCGACTTCAGTCGCTCCCACAGTAGCCGCGGCCACACCGGGCCTCGCCTCGATCGGGTCCCGCTAAAGCGCTTGCCGCTGCGCCTCGCCGACGCCGCCACCTGCGCTCCGCGCCTGCCCCAGCGCCGCCAGCTCCGCGGCCAGGCGCTGCGCGCCCGCGCGCAGTTCCGGCACCGCGGTGATCTCCCACAGCACGCCGCGCAGCAGCGGCCCCAGGCAGTACAGGCCGGGGACCGGATGGCCGCTGCCGTCGCGCACCTGCAGGCGCGCGTCGACGACCAGCCCCAGGCCCAGCGGATCGGCCTGCAGTAGGCCGGCATCGCGCATCGACGCGACCAGCGGATGGCTGGTGCGGGCGACGTCGGTGTCCAGCCCGGTGGCGCGGATCAGCACGTCGAAGGTTTCGGTACGCGCGCTGCTGCTGGCGCGATCGCGGACCACCGCCTCCACCGCGTGTTCGCCCAGCCGCGCGCGCAGCAGGCGCCCGGCGCGGATGCGCAACTGGCCCTGCTGCTGCAGCTGCGCCAACGCGCTGGCCGCGGCCGGCGCCAGCCGATGCCGCGCCGCTTCCCAGTACGGACGCAGGTGGCGCAGGAAGCGCGCGCGCGCCGCCGGCGCCAGGCCCTGCCAGAACGGTTGCAGGTGCGGGCGCAGCGCATCCACCACGCTGCGCCAGTCTTCCACCACCGTGGTCAGCTGGCGCAGGCTGCGCACCAGGCCGGCCAGATCGTGGTGGCGCAGCGCCTGCGCCACGCTCGGCGGCAGCGTCACCGGCGCGCCCGGCACCGCCAGGTGCGCCTGCGGCGCCAGGCCGCGCCGCGACAACGCGGTGATCGGGCCGCGATGGCCGCGGCGGCGCAGGGTCAGCGCGACATCGGCCATGGTCAGACCGGTGCCGACCAGCAACAGCCGCGCCTGCGGCGACACCTCGTCCAGCACCCCGTCCTGCCACGGCCAGCCGATGTAGCGCCGGTGCACCGCCAGGCGCGGGCCGATGCCCGGCAGCGCCGCCGGCGGCAGTGCGCCGATCGCCAGTACCACCACGTCGCTGACCACGTCCTCGCCGTTGGCCAGGAAGATGCGGAAGCCGTCCGGATCGCGCTCCACCGCCACCGCCTCCTCGGTCACCCGCGCCACCTCGACGGCCGACGCGGCCAGCGCCGCGTCCAGGTGCTGCTCCAGGTAGCGGCCATAGCGCAGCCGCGGCAGGAATTCCAAGCGCTGCGCGGCATCGAGCTGCAAGGCGTCGGCGAACCCGCCCGGATCCTGCGGGTCCACGCCCAGGTCCTTGGCGCGCACGTTCAACAGGTGTTCCGGCCGCGCCGCGCCGTAGGCGATGCCGCGGCCGAAGGTGTCGGCCACGCCGACCAGGGTGATGCGGCTGGCCGCTCCCTGGCGGGCCAGCTCTGCGGCCAGCACGTTGCCGCAGAATCCTGCGCCGATGATCGCAATTCGCATGGCTCGCACTCTTGGCCGGTCGGGGCGTCCTTTGTGCCCGGGATGCCGGCCGCGGGTGTAAATCGCCGGTTAATGCGCGCGTTGCGGCGCATGCCGATCAGGCATCAGCACATGCGCCTGCTACATGAGCCGCGTCCGGCGGGCCTTCGCAACAGGGTCCGCGCGCTCGGCGCGTGGCCGTGGAAATGCACGATTGCCCGTACGCAGCGATCGTTTCTCGCATTGCCCAGGAAACACACCAAGGACACACACACGCCGGCGCGACGTCGACCTACTGAAGCCCTTCTTCGCCCAGCGCCTGCTGCACCGAAGGCCGCGCGTGCACGCGCCGGTACCACGCTTCCAGATGCTGCAAGCCGTCGAAGTGGATGTCGGCCTTGTAGTGCGACGTCAGCCAGGACGCCTGCCCCCAGCCGACCAACGCGTACAGATAGGCGTCGGCGACAGTGAAGGCGTCTCCCATCAGGAACCGGCGATCGGCCAGTTGCGCGTCGATCCAGGCGAAGCGCTGCTCCAGCTTCGGCCGCGCGGTGTCCACGTACTGGCCGGCGAGCCGCGCATACAGCAGGGGAATGAAGCCCTTGTGGATCTCGGTGCTCAGGAAGTTCAGCCACTCCTGGAGGCGATAGCGCTCCATGCTGCCATCGCGCGGCACCAGGCCCAGTTCCGGCTTGCGGTCGCCCAGGTACTGGACGATGGCGGGGCCTTCGCGCAGCACGCTGCCGTCGTCGAGTTCGAGCGCCGGCACGTAGCCCAGTGCATTGACCCGATGGAAATCCGCTCCATCCTCGGCCAGGTGCGTCCTGTGGTCGACCTTCACCAGGGTCGCGGCGAGGCCGAGCTCGTGCAGCACGATATGCGCCGCGAGCGAGCAGGCGGCCGGGATGTAGTACAGCTTCATTGCGATCTCCAGAAACAGGCGGGACTGCCGGTCTCGGCGGAGCGGCCGCTGCATTCTAGGAACCGGGTATAGAAAAGGAAGAAGGCACTATAGTGTTGTATAGGTACATAATTTATACCTAGCGACGAGTGCCGAGGAACCCGCGATGAAAGACAACGTTTCCGGCTGCTCCGTGGAAGAGGCCATGCGCCTGCTGGGCGGACGATGGCGGCTGTTGCTGGTGTCGTACCTGCTGGACGGGCCCAAGCGGTTCAACGTCCTGCGGCGCGACATTCCGGCGATCTCGCAACGGATGCTGACCCTGGACCTGAGAGCCCTGGAAGAAGCGGGCCTGGTCCAGCGCACCGTGTATCCGACCGTGCCGGTCAAGGTCGAATACGCGCTGACCGAGGACGGTCGCCGCCTGGAGCCCGTGGTGGCGGTGATGAAGGAATTCGGGCTGTGGCTCAAGGCGCGGGCTGCCAGTTGAGCGCCGCGGGGCTGGCGGCCGGTGCGGATCGCGCGCCTCAGCACTGGCTGGCGGAAATGCGCAGTGCCATGCAGCATCGCGCTTCACCTTCCCGCGACCTGGCGCGGCACATCGTCTTCCCTCCTCGCCGGTTCGATCGCTGCGCTGGGACAGGATGAGCGACGGCAGGGACGATCCATAGCTTGCGTGCCAAGTCGCCCCGGTGCATAGGCCGCAGAACCAAACATCCGTTTAAAACATGCGCAACTTCGCCGAACTGGACAGTAATGCCGGCTTCGCGCAGACTGCCGCCCTTTCCGCTGCTTTGTCCTCCATGGCGCGACTGCTGCTGCTGCACGGCCCCAACCTCAACCTGCTCGGCACCCGCGAGCCGGGGGTCTATGGGCACGCGACACTGGCGCAGATCGATGCGGCGCTGCTGGCCCAGGCCAGCGCAGCAGGACACCAGCTCGACAGCCTGCAGTCCAACGCCGAACACGTGCTGGTGGAACGGGTGCAGGCCGCGCGTGGCGACGGCACCGCCTTCATCCTGATCAACCCGGCTGCGTTCACCCACACCTCGGTGGCTCTGCGCGACGCGCTGGCGGCGGTGGCGCTCCCGTTCATCGAGATCCACCTGTCCAACCCGCACAGCCGCGAGCCGTTCCGCCACCACAGCTATTTCAGCGACCACGCGGTCGGCGTGATCTGCGGCTTCGGCGCCGACAGCTACCGCTATGCGATGGACGCGGCGCTGGCCCGGCTGGGGACCAGCGCATGAGCCGCACCCCGCCTGCAGCGCGCGGCGCCCCTTCTTTTCGAGTTCGCCGGGCCGCGTGCCCGGTCTTTCCCCGATTCACCTCAAGAGGCCGTTATGGATCTCCGTAAAATCAAGAAGCTGATCGACCTGCTGGAAGAATCCAATCTCGCCGAGATCGAGATCAAGGAAGGCGAGGAAAGCGTGCGCCTGGCGCGCACGCCCACGGGCATGATGGCCAGCGCCCCGCAGTACGCCGCGCCGGCCCCCGCCGCGCCGCCGGCGGCCGCGCCGATGCCGATGAGCTCGCCCACCGAGGCCTCCACCGGCGGCACCGCCAAGCCCGGCAACGCCCTGCCCGAGGGCCACGTGCTGCGCGCGCCGATGGTCGGCACCTTCTACACCTCGCCGTCGCCGGACAAGCCGGCGTTCGTCAGCGTCGGCCAGGCGGTGAAGGCCGGCGAGACCCTGGCGATCATCGAGGCGATGAAGATGTTCAACCCGATCGAAGCCGACGTCTCCGGCACCATCGTCGCGATCCTCAGCGAGAGCGGCGTGCCGGTGGAGTTCGATCAGCCGTTGTTCGTGATTGGCTGAGCCGCCGGGACCGGGGACCAGGGACCGGGGACCGGGAAAGGCAAAAGCCAAAAAAGCGCACCGCGCTTGGCTCCTGCTCTTTCCGGTCCCTGGTCCCCGGTCCCCGGTCCCGAAGAGACAACCCCGCGTCCGGAATCCCATCCAATGCTAGATAAAGTCGTCATCGCCAATCGCGGCGAAATCGCGCTGCGCATCCTGCGCGCGTGCCACACGCTCGGCATCCGCACGGTCGCGGTGCATTCCACCGTCGACCGCAACCTCAAGCACGTGGCGATGGCCGACGAGTCGGTGTGCATCGGCCCGGCGTCCTCGGCCGAGAGCTACCTCAACATCCCGGCACTGATCGCCGCGGCCGAGGTCACCGACGCGCAGGCCATCCATCCCGGCTACGGCTTCCTGTCGGAAAACGCCGACTTCGCCGAGCGCGTGGAGCAGTCCGGCTTCATCTTCATCGGGCCCAAGGCCGACACCATCCGCCTGATGGGCGACAAGGTCGAGGCGATCCGCGCGATGAAGGCCGCCGGCGTGCCGTGCGTGCCCGGCTCGGGCGGCCCGCTGGGCGACGACATCGTCGCCAACACCAAGGTCGCGCGCGAGATCGGCTATCCGGTGATCATCAAGGCGGCCGGCGGCGGCGGCGGCCGCGGCATGCGCGTGGTGCATTCGGAGGCGGCGCTGAAGGCGGCGATCGAGACCACCAAGTCCGAGGCCAAGGCCGCTTTCAGCAACGACCAGGTGTACATGGAGAAGTTCCTGGAGAATCCGCGCCACGTGGAGATCCAGGTGCTGGCCGACGGCCAGGGCAACGCCATCCACCTGGGCGAGCGCGACTGCTCGATGCAGCGCCGCCACCAGAAGGTGGTGGAGGAAGCGCCGGCGCCGGGCATCAGCGAAGCGCTGCGCAACGAGATCGGCAAGGTCTGCGTGGACGCGTGCGTGCGCATCGGCTACCGCGGCGCCGGCACCTTCGAGTTCCTGTTCGAGAACGGCAGCTTCTACTTCATCGAAATGAACACGCGCATCCAGGTCGAGCACCCGGTCACCGAGCGCATCACCGGCATCGACCTGGTCTGCGAGCAGCTGCGCATCGCCGCCGGGCAGAAGCTGAGCATCAAGCAGAGCGACATCGTGCTGCGCGGCCATGCGATCGAGTGCCGCATCAATGCCGAGGACCCGGAGACGTTCATGCCCAACCCGGGCCTGATCACCGGCTTCCACCCGCCCGGCGGCCCCGGCGTGCGCGTGGACACGCACATCTACAGCGGCTACAAGGTGCCGCCGAACTACGACTCGATGATCGGCAAGCTGATCGTGCACGGCCCCGACCGCGACACCGCGATCGCGCGCATGCGCGTGGCGCTGAGCGAGATGGTGGTGGACGGGATCAAGACCAACATCCCGCTGCAGCAGCGGATCATGCGCGACAAGGGCTTCCAGGCCGGCGGGCAAAACATCCACTACCTGGAAAAGCGGCTGGCCGAGCGCAAGAACAAGTCGATCGCGTTGGTTTGAGGTGGAGCCGGGACTCGGGACTCGGGACTCGGGACTCGGGACTCGGGACTCGGGACTCGGGACTCGGGACTCGGGACGGCAGGATGATGTCCCGGGGGAAATCGCTGTCAAGCGATTTGAGGCGAAAAGGGCCGCTTTTTCCGCAGAAAAGGCGGCTTTTTCGTTTCAGCGCAACGGCTGCCGCCCCTGGTCAGGCTTTCGCATAGCGGCTCGGCGGTGCGCCCACCTGCCGGCTGAAGGCGACGCTGAAGGCGCTGGTGGAGCCGTAGCCGATGCGTTCGGCGACCTCGGCCACGCTCGATCCGCCGCGCCGCAGCAGGTCCTTGGCCACCTGCATGCGCCAGGCCAGCACGTACTCCATCGGCGGCACGCCGACGGTGCGGGTGAACCGCTCGAAGAACGTCGAGCGCGACAGCGCCGCCGCGCGCGCCAGTTCGCCCACGGTCCAGGCGTGGTCGATGCGCCCGTGGATCTGCTTGAGCGCCAGCGCCAGCCGTTCGTCGCCCAGGCCGCGCAGCAGGCCCGGCGGCGCGCTGCCGGCCGTCGTCCAGCGCATGGCCTCGACCAGCAGCATCTCGACCAGCCGGGACAGCATGTAGTCGTTGCCCGGCTTCCGGTCCTGGTATTCCTCGCCCACCATCTGCACCAGCTGCATCAGGCGGCCCGCGCCGCGCACATGGACCACCGCCGGCAGCAGCGAAACCAGCAGCCCGGCATGGGCGCCGTCGAACTCGAACGCGCCGCCCAACGAGCGCATGTCCGGCGCGCCGTCCGGATCGCCATGGCGCCGTTCGCCCTGCCCGCCGGGGACGATCTTCGGATCGATGAACACCGGCGGCGCCGGCACCAGGCTGGAGAGCGTGAACGCCGGCGTGGTCGGCAGCAGCACGAAATCGCCGGCGCCGATCGTGACCGGCGCATGCCCGTCCACCGCCAGCACGGCGGTGCCTTCCAGGACGATGCAGAACCCCGGTTGCCCGTACTCGGCATAGCGCACCGCCCAGTTGCCCTTGCCGCTGATGAGGTTGGCGAACACCGCGCGGGGGTGGAGCAGGCGGACGACGTCGGAAAGCGGATCATGCATTTCGGACTTTGGCTAAAACAAAACGGATTCTGCATTATCGATCATCCGAGGCGGCTGGCCTATCGTTTCTTCCCGAGTCCACTCACTCTTGGAGAACGAAATGAAGAGCGTCCTGATCACTGGCTGCTCCTCCGGCTACGGCCTGGAAACCGCGCGCCACTTCCTGGCCCAAGGCTGGAACGTCGTGGCCACCATGCGCCAGCCGCACCCGGCGCTGCTGCCGGCCTCGCCCGAGCTGCGCATGCTGGCGCTGGACGTGACGCAGCCCGACAGCATCGCGCGGGCGCTGGAGGCGGCCGGCCCCATTGACGCGCTCGTCAACAATGCCGGCATCGGGCTGTTCGGCGCGTTCGAGGCCACGCCGATGGCGACCGTGCGCGAGGTGTTCGAGACCAACACCTTCGGCGTCATGGCGATGTGCCAGGCCGCGATTCCCCGGTTCCGCGAGCGCGCCGCGGGCGTCATCGTCAACGTGACCTCCAGCGCCACGCTCGCGCCGTTCCCGCTGGTGGCCGCGTACACGGCGAGCAAGACCGCGGTGCAGGGCTTCACCGCGTCGCTGCGCCACGAACTGCAGGCGTTCGGCGTGCGGGTCAAGCTGGTGGAACCCGGCTACGGTCCGTCCACCCGGTTCACCGCCAACGGGCAGCAGCGCATGCAGGGCCTGATCCCCGACGCCTACGCGCCGTTTGCCCACGAAGTGTTCTCGCGCCTGGGCCAACCGGCGGCGGTGACCACGGCGAGCGACGTCGCCCAGGCGATTTGGCAAGCGGCCAACGACGTGTCCGAGCGACTGCATTTTCCGGCCGGCGCCGATGCCGTGGCGCTGTCCGAACAGCGCTAGCTGTACCGCGCGGCGCCGCGAGCGTTGGCACGTCAGGCAGCACTAACAGATCGGAACCGGAGACCCGCCTTTGCGAATCCCCAATCCCGAATCCCGGCTACTTTGCCTGGGTCCCCTGCACCGGCTCGGCGCCCAGGCTCGAGGTCGGGCTGACGATCATCACCGTCTCGGTCGAGCCGTCCGGCCAGACGATCTGGAAGGTGCTGCCGGGCGGCAGCGTGGAGAACGGCATGCCGCTGCGCGCGCGGTAGATCGCCGCGACCTGTGCGGCGCCGGCGCGGCGCAGGTCGGGCGCGGCATGCGCGGTGGTCAGCTCGACCTTGGACAGGCCGCGGTAGCGCTGCTCGCTGGTGTCGATCAGCAACAAGCCGGCCGCCGCCGCCGAATAGGCGACCAGGGCCAGCACCCAGAACCAGAACTTGGCGCCGTGCAGCCATTGCCGGTATTTCATGAGCCTGCTCCTGTCCTGCCTACCAGACGGTTGACCATGTCGTTCATCGTGTCCGTGCCTTGCCGCGGCACCGCGGCGTCGAAAACAAAACTGCTGAAATCCTGGGTCGGGTCCTGCGCGCAGATCCCGCCGTTGGCGCAATAGCGGGTCATCAACTCGCTGTCCGGGCCACAATCCAGCCCCAGCCGGCATGCCGCCAGTTGCCAGGCCAATTCGGTGAAGGCGGTGCCGGCGATGCGCTCGTCCAGGCTGTCGTCGCCGCTGGCGGCTAGGCCCATCGCCGGCGCCAGTGCCATGTACGCATCGGGATCGCCGGAGGCGCGGACCCGTTCGACCAGGTCGCGCTTGTAGTCGGCCGAGGGCTGCAAGGGCTGCCCCAGCGCCAGCAGCGCCGCCTCGGCGGCCAGGTTGCCGCCGCGCGCGGCCTGCACGCGCTGGGCGACGATGGCTTGGCGGGTCAAGCCGTCGCCGGGCACGAAGCCGGCGCAGCGGCTGCCGACCCGCGCGCGCGCGGCGACCATGCGTGCCGAGGTCGGCAGCCGCGCCGCGTCGATCGCGCGGGTGTCGGCGGCGAAGCCGGCCGGGTCCATCGCATAGCCGGCGCAATAGTCGTAGATGCGGCTGAGCAGCCAGGACGCGTCGGCATCGCCCTGGGCCACGGCGGCGGACAGCTGCTGCGCCGAGCGGTACAGGTCGGGACTGCGCTCCAGCGCGGCGCGGCGGTCGAGCGGCAGCGCCTGCACCGACGTCGACCGCCGGCGGTCCTGGGTCGGCACCGCCACGGCGTCGGGCGTCGCCATCGCCATTGCCGTGGCGGCGGCCGGCGCCGGCGCGGCCACCGGCAGCGCGGCGCGATACGCGACCACGCCGAGCAGCAGCGCAGCGGGCGCCAGCAACAGCCAGGTTTTGCGGGACACGGCGAGGGACATGCGCGGAGGCGATGAGGGCGACAGGCGGCAATGGCGGCAAGCCCTTGGAACCGGCGGCCGCGCAATGTCGCAGTCTAGCGCAGCCGATGGCGGCCCACGACATACGGGAGCGGCCGCAGGCGCAGCCTGGGCGCGGCGGCGGCGTGGTCGAGCGGCCGCGGCGGTCGTCTAAGATGCGCGCTCATTCCTCCTTGTGCCCGACCGATGCCGTTCCTCGAACTGACTGTGCGCTGCACCGACGCCACCCAGCCCCGCTACGAGAACGCGCTGGAGGACGTCGGCGCGCTGGCGGTCACCCTGCTCGACGCCGAGGCCGACACCAGCAACGAGCGCGCGATCCTGGAACCGGGCGTCGGCGAGACCCCGCTGTGGGGCACGCTGGTGCTCAGCGCGCTGTTCCCCGCCGAGCAGGACGCGTTGCTGCTGCTGGCCGCGCTGGACGCGTTCGACCCCGGCCTGGACTGGGCCCAGGCCACGTTCCGCAAGGTCGACGACCAGGACTGGGAACGCGCCTGGCTGGACCAGTTCCAGCCGATGCGCTTCGGCGCGCGCACCTTCATCGTGCCGTGGAACCACGACCTGCCGGAGGAGGCGCGCGGCACCGAGGCCGCCGTGGTGCGGCTGGACCCGGGCCTGGCGTTCGGTTCCGGCACCCATCCAACCACCGCGCTGTGCCTGCGCTGGCTCGACGCCCTGGCCGCCGACGGCGCCCTGGCGCAGGCGCGCGTGCTCGACTTCGGCTGCGGCTCCGGGATCCTGGCGCTGGCCGCGCTGAAGCTGGGCGCGGCCGCCGCGGTGGGCGTGGACAACGACCCGCAGGCGCTGCTGGCCACGCATGACAACGCCGAGCGCAACGCGGTCGGCGCGCGCCTGGCCGTGCACCTGCCGGCCGACGAACCGCCGGCGACCTACCCGGTGGTGGTCGCCAACATCCTCGCCTCGGCGCTGGACGCGCTGGCGCCGACCCTGGCCGAACGGGTCGCGCCGGGCGGGCGTATCGCCCTGTCCGGCATCCTGCACGGCCAGGAACAGGAGCTGCTGCAGCGCTACGCGCCGTGGTTCGAGCAGCTGCGCAGCGAACAGGACGGCGACTGGATGCGCATCGACGGCGTGCGCCGCGGCTGAGGTCGGCACGCCGCCGTTTTTCCCCCGGCCGTGCAGGCCGATGGGTTCAGCGCGACCCTGCGGCCAGGCTGCGGATCGCCACCGTCAGCAGCGCCGCCTCGGCGTGGATCGCCAGCACCCGCGCGCGCGGCCGCCAGCCCTGTGCGCGCAGGCGGCGTTCGTGCCAGCGATGGCCGCGCCACGCCTGCGGCAGCCGCCAGGCCAGCTCCAGCGCCAGGGCGAACATCGCCGCTGCGCCCAGCGCCTGCACCAGGACGATCCAGGCCGCGGCATGCGGCAGCAGCCATAGCGCCACCGGCAGCCGCGCCGGCGGCGCGGGTGGATACGGCAGCGCGAACACCTGCCACGACCAGCCCTGCCTGACCGCGCGGCGGCCCTCGCTGGCGTCGGCCCAGATCCGGTAGCGGCGCACGCCGATCCCCGGCGGCGGCCGCGGGCGGCGCTGCGCGCACAGCGGCGCGCGGGCGAAACGGGGGTGGCGGGCGTCCCGCGGGTGGGCATCCTGCATGTGCATCGGCGCGTCCTGGTCCATGGCAGCGGTCGTCTGGGCAATAGGCGGCGGGCGGCGCGCATCTTCACCACGCCCACCCGTCACGGTTGACAGTATCAACAACAAAGCGGCGATTGAAAGCCGTACGAACCAACTTCTCCAGTCGACGCGGCTATATCTCGCCTCCCCTGCGGAGGTGAGCGTGAGCAGCAAGCTGTACGAACGGGTGCGCGAGGCGCGCAAGCTGACCGGTCTCACCCAGGAAGCGCTGGCGCTGGACCTGGCGGTGACCCGCAGCGCCGTGGCGCAGTGGGAGATGGCCGACGGCACCGCGCCGGCGGTGGAACACCTCATCGCACTGGCCCGCCGCAGCGGGCTGACCTTCGAATACCTGGCCACCGGCCGCGGCGAACGCGTGTTCGGCGAACCGCTGTCCGTGGCCGAGGAAGCCGCGCACTACCGGCAGCTGTCCGACCAGCAGGCGCGCCTGCTCGACGGCTTCGAGACCCTGAGCCCGCGCCAGCGCGCCGGCCTGCTGGACCTAATCGGCGCCGGCCGGAAGCGGCGCTGAGCGGCGCACACCCAAGCCGCGTCCGCGCGCCCTTGTAGGAGCGGCTTCAGCCGCGACACGGAGCTGACCGGAGTGCCTGTCGCGGCATTCCCGCTCCTACAGGACGCGGGAATGCCGCCCGGCCCTGCAGTCCGTTCCCGCGCGTGCTTGAATAGCGCTCTCGTTGCCGCCGCCGCCGTCCCCGCGCATGCCCGATCCCACCCCGCCCCGCCCCAGCCTCGCGACCCTGCTGCGCCAGCCCGATCGGCCTGCGCCGGACCAGGCTGATGCCGCCGCGCCGGCGGACGCGGAACCGGGCGCGAGCGCCAGCGCAGGCGAGACGAGCGATCCTGTCACCGGCACCGGCGCTGCGCCCCACGCCGAACCCGCGCCGGCACCTCCGTCCGCATCTGCGCTGGTGCCCCAGGCGGAGGCTGAGGCGGACACGGACGCAGCGCTCGCCGCCACGGTGTCCACGCCGTCACCGCCCGCTTCCGAGGCCAGCGATTCGAGCGCGCCGCGCGCCGGCGCATCGGCTTACGAAGCGGAACCGGCTCTGGAGCAAGACCCCGAACCCGAGCCGACGCCAGCGCCGGCACCGGCCCCCGCGTCCGCCACGACCACCATCGCGCCCAGCTTCATGCAACCCAGCGCGCCGCGCCGGCCGGTGCTGCGCGCCGCGCGGTGGCAATGGATCGCGCTGGCTGGGCTGGGCCTGCTGCTGGCGCTGCAGATCCTGATCGCCGACCGGCAACGGCTGGGCGCCGACGCGCGCTGGCGGCCCTGGGTGGCCGGCGTGTGCCAGGTGCTGCGCTGCAGCCTGCCCCCGTGGCGCGAGCCGAGCGCGTTCACCATGCTCAGCCGCGAAGTGCGGCCGCTGCCCGGCCGCGCCGGCACGCTGCAGATCCAGGCCACGTTCCGCAACGACGCGCGCTGGGCGCAGGCCTGGCCGCTGCTGCAACTGTCGCTGGCCGACGCCGACGGCCGCACCATCGGCAGCCGCGTGCTGCGCCCGGAGGAGTACCTGGGCCGCACCCGCCCCGACGCGGCGACGCTGGCGCCCGGGCAGAGCGCGCAGGTGGCGTTCCAGGTGCGCGAACCGGCGGCGGAGACCGCGGCATTCAGCTTCGACTTCCACTGAAACGCTGTGGCACCACGATCCGCGATGGCAGCCGGGCAGGCCACGCGCTAGACTCGTCCCCCCGCGCCGGCCCTCCAGCCCTCCGGCGCCGCCGTCATCCGGGGACCCGTCGAACTTGAACGCTGCCACCACTCGTCCTGACTCCAGTCGCGGCGCGCCAAAGCCGCCGCTGCGCGAACACGTGGCGCAGTCCGTGCGCCGCTACCTGCGCGACCTCGATGGCTGCGACGCCGACGACGTGTACGAGATCGTGCTGCGCGAGATGGAGATCCCGCTGTTCGTGGAAGTGCTCAACCACTGCGAAGGCAACCAGAGCCGCGCCGCGGCGATGCTCGGCATCCATCGCGCGACCTTGCGCAAGAAGCTGAAGGAATACGGGTTGGCGTGAGGCCGGGACTCGGGACTCGGGACTCGGGACTCGGGACTCGGGACTCGGGACTCGGGACTCGGGACTCGGGACTCGGGACGGCAGGATGATGTGCCGGAGCAAATTCCCGTCAAGCGATTTGATGCAAAAAAGGCCGCTTTTTAAGAAAAAGCGGCCTTTTTTGTGGCTATAGCCCAACCGCTTTTCTGTAGGAGGGGCTTCAGCCCCGACGCCTTACCGGCAACGCGTCGAAGCCCCTCCCACAGAACAGCGCAAATGCGGCGAACTTGCGAAAATCCCGAGTCCCGAGTCCCGAGTCCCGAGTCCCGAGTCCCGAGTTCCACTCACACCCATCCATACCGGATCAAGTGGAAAAACACCGGCGCGGCGAAGCACACCGAGTCCAGCCGGTCGAGCACGCCGCCGTGGCCTTCGATCATGTGGCCCCAATCCTTGATGCCGCGGTCGCGCTTGATCGCCGACATCACCAGGCCGCCGAAGAAGCCCATCAGGTTGGCCACCAGCGCCAGCGCGAACGCCTGCAGCGGCGAGAACGGGGTGATCCACCACAGCGCCGCGCCGAGCAGGCTCGCCGACAGCAGGCCGCCGACGAAACCTTCCACGGTCTTGGACGGCGACAGCTTCGGCGCGATCAGGTGCTTGCCGATCAGCTTGCCCCACACGTACTGCAGCACGTCCGAGGACTGCACCACGATCACCAGGAACGCGAACAGCAGCAGGTTGCGGCCTTCGTAGCCGGGGATCTCCAGGTTCAGCAGCGCCGGCACGTGCGAGATGCAGAACACGCAGATCATCAGCCCCCACTGCACCTTGGCGGTGCGTTCCAGGTAGCGTGTGGTGTCGCCGCCAATGGTGGCCAGGATCGGCAGCACCAGGAACGCGTAGACCGGGATCAGCAGCGTGTACAGGCCATACCAGCCGCTCCACACCAGCCAGTACTGCCACGGCAGCACGATGTAGAACGCGGCCAGCAACGCGTAGTAATCGCCGCGCCGGGTCGGCGCCAGGGTGATGAACTCGCGCAGCGCGAACAGCGACACCAGCGCGAACAGCACGATCACGCCGATGCGCCCGAACACGAACGCCAGCGCCACCACCGCCGCCATCACCCACCATGCGCGGATCCGCGCGACCAGGTTGTCCAGCACCGCGGTCGGGCGTTCGCGCGCGCGCCAGCGCAGCGTCTCGGAGATCAGCGTGGCCAGCAGCAACACCGCGGCGATGCCGAGGAACAGCCAGATGGTCTGCTGGCGCAGCGAGGATTGCTGCAGATGGTCGCTGAAGGCGATCGGATTCATCGCGCGGCCTCCATCTGTTCCGGCGACAGCGCCAGCAGCGCCGCGCGCGTGCGCTCCAGGAACGCCTGCTTGTCCTCGCCAGCGTCCAGCCGCAGCGGCGCGCCGAAGGTGGTGGTGCACAGCAGCGGCAGCGGCAGCCACTTGCCCTTGGGCATCACCCGTTTCAGGTTGTCGATCCACACCGGCACGAATTCCAGTTCCGGCCGGTGCCGCGCCAGGTGGTAGATGCCGCTCTTGAACGGCAGCACGCCTTCGTCGGTGTTGCGGGTGCCTTCCGGGAACAGGATCAGCGAGCCGCCGCCGTCGACCGCTTCGCACAGGCAATCGATCGGATCGCGGGTGCGCTGCGCGGCCTCGCGCTCGATCAGCACGCCGTTGAACACCGCATGGATCAGGTAGCGGCGCAGCGCGTCGCGCTGCCAGTAGTCGGCCGCGGCCACCGGCCGCACCTCGCGCCGCAGCGACGCCGGCAGCGACGACCAGATCAGCACGAAGTCGCCGTGGCTGGCGTGGTTGCCGTAGTACACGCGGCGTTCGCTGGACGGCATGCAGCCGCGCCAGAACGCACGCGCGCCGGTCAGGGTGCGGATCGCGGCGCTGCAGCCGCGGGCGATCAGACGCTCGATCATTTCCACTCCAGTTCGCGCACGATGGCGCGCAGGCGGATCACGATGGTCAACGCGGCGCCGCCGATCAGCAGCGCCAGGGTCAGGACCAGGAAGATTTCGGCGATGGCACTACGCTGCAGCAGCAGCGCGGCGGCCGCCAACAACGCCGCCAGCGACAGCCAGTGCATGCGCTGCACCCGCGCCATCGGCCCCTGCACCGGCTCGCTGACGCCGCAGGCCAGGCCGAGCATGCGCACGTAGGCGGTGCCCACGCACAGCAAGGCCGCCGCCCAGCCCAGCTCGGCGCCCCAGCTCAGCACGTGCTGCAGGCCGTAGCCCACACCCAGGCATATCAGCACATCGGAGAGCCGATCCGGCGCCTCGTTGTAGACCTCGCCGGCGCGGCCGATCATCTGCGCCTGCCGCGCCATCAGCCCGTCCAGGCGATTGCACAGCAGCCGCCCCTGCAGGGCGAGCGCGGCCAGCAGCAGCAACCCGGCCGCGTCGCGCGGCGGCTCGCGCCAGGCCAGCGCGAACATCAGCGCCGCCAGCACGGCGAAGCCGAGCGCAGTCCAGGACAGGCCGTTGGGCGTGGCGCCACGCGCGCGCAGCGCCTGCGACAGGCGGGCGCGCAGACGCGCGCGGCGTTCGGCCTGGATCGATCGTGCCATCAGTCACCGCCTCCGCATCCGCCGCAGCCACCGCCGCCGCAACTGCCACCTCCGCCGCCATCTCCTCCACCGCCGCCGGAACCCGAACAACCGCTGCCGCTGCCGTTGGCGACCGGCGTGCGCAGCGTGTGGTAGTCCGCCCACGGCGTGCCCAGCAACAGGCTGGTTCCGGCCAGCGCCAGCGGCTGCTCCAGGTCCAGCACCTGCGTCGTCTGCCGTGGCCCGACATCGGTCAGCAATGCCGCATCGCGCTCGGCGAGCAGCCGCTGGCCGGCAACGCTGCGCCGGGTGGGCGTCAGCAGGAAGCCGAGCACGAGCATGCTCACCAGCACCATCGCCGCCACCAGGAATCCGACCGGGCGCTGCAACTGCAGGCCGATCTGGATCTTGAGCATGCCGACGCTCCACAGCGCCAGCGGCGGCGCGGCGCCGGCCACGCGCGCGCACCACGCCTGGCCACGCCCGAGCAGCAGGCGCTTGCGCAGCAGCGGCTCGCGCAGCCGTTCGGCCTCCTTGCGCAGCGCGGCCAGCGCCAGCGACACCTGCGGATTGGCACGCACGATCGACAAGGCGCGCTGCAGCGGCGCCGGCGCGTCGACGCCGGTGCAGTACAGGGTGGCGTCGCCGCCGGAACGCGTCTTGCGTACCGCTTGCAAGCGCACCGCGTCGCAGGCCAGCAATAGCGCCAGCTGCATGTCCGCCACGCGCTCGCCGCCGCCGGCGAGATAGGCCAGCTCGGCGCTGTCGGCCTGCATGACGGCACGGTGTTCGCCGACCTCGCTGACCGCCCGGCGCAGCCGCGCCGCCAGCACCCAGACCAGGCCGATCGTCACGAGGAACAGCAGCAGGAACGAGGGGCCCGGCCAATGCAACGGCGAGACGCCGCCGTGAAGCCGCGCCAGGCCCATCGCCAGCACCAGCGTCGCCAGCGCCCAGTACCACAGCGCGTTGCCCACGCGCGGCGGCATGCGCCAGCGCACCAGGCGCCGGCGTACCGCCGCGCCTTGCACATCCGCGGGCGGCGGCCAGCACGTTGCCGGCGGCTCGCCGAAATGGCGCCAATAGTGCGCCAGGGTGGCGCGGTACTGCGCCCGGAAGCGCTCCGCTTCGGCGGGGTCGCCGCGCCCGGGCTGGTGGTGCAGCGTGATCAGCAACACCTGCGGACAGAACCGTTGCCAGTATTCGCGGGTATCGGTGAGGTGGGTATGCCAGACCTGGTCGACCAGCGCGCTGGGGGTCACTTCCTCGCCGACGACGCAGGCCAGGAAGCAGAAACGCCGGTATTCCTCGACTGCGAGCGTGGCCAGTGTCAACGACACGTTGGCGTCCTTCGCCACGCGGCGCACGAAGGCCGGCAGCGCGTGGTCGTCCTCGCCGAAACGATAGGCCTGCAGCCGCTCCCACAGTGCGCGTTGCGCATCGACGTCAGGGACGAGAATCGACCTGGTCGGGTTGGTCATCGCGTACGCTCCTTCATACGGCCTGCGCCAGGAGCAACGCTAGCAAAAGAGCGAGCAACTGCAGCGACAGGCTGGCGACCTGCCGCAGCAACAAGCCGCGCATGCCGCGCCAGCGCGTCTGCCAGTCGCGCGGCGGTGGCAGCTGCCGCAGCAGGCCGAGCCGGTGCAGCGCGGCGTCCAGATCGGCGCCGGCCTGGTCTGGCTCGGCTTCGGCCAGCACCGCGTCGAGCAGCGCCACGTCCAGGCCGACGCGCGCGGCCCAGTAACGTTGCAGCACACCGGCCAGCACGCTGAGCAGGCACAGCGCCATTGCCAGCGCTGCGCCGGCATTGGCGTACCACGCGCCCAGCAACAAGGCGACGGCGAGCAGCGTCAGCGATAGCCGGTCCAGCGGCGCCGCCTGCCGCAGCAGCGCGGCCATCGTGCGCAGCTGCAACCGCGTACTCATGCCGGCTGCTCCAAGGCCTGCAGCGGTGCGGCCGGCGCGGCACATGCGGCGGCGATGGCGTCGCGCTGCGCGGGACCCAGCACGATCCGCGATGCGCGTGCGCGCAGCAGCGCGAGCGCGTCATCCAGCTCTGCGGCGCGCCCGCTGTGCAGCAGCCAGGTGGCGACCGCGGCGGCGCTGCGCGAATAGCCCAGCGCGCAGCACACCAGCACCGGGCCGTGGTGGCGTGCGGCCTCGATCGCGGCGGCGGCGGCACGCAAGGCATCGGCGGGTGGCGCGACCAGGTCCAGCATCGGCACCGTGCGATCGTGCGCACCGGCATCGCGCAGCGACAGTTCGGCGCTGACGTCGACCACCGCGCCGAAAGCGGCACGCTCGCCGCGGCCGGGCATGCGTCCCAGCCAGACCCCATCGGCGATTTCGCGCGGCGCCGGATCGCGCCGGGTCCAGGCGCGCGAGTTGAGCCAGGCGGCGGCCAGGTACGGCGCGTACAGCCAGCGCGCGGCCAGGCTGAGGCGGCCGTCGGTGCGCTTCTGCAGGCCGAGCGCGCCGAGCAGCGCGTAGTCGAGCGCGACCAGCGACAGCGACAATGCCGGCCACAACAGCCACCAGCCCGCGCCGCCGATCGCCCAAGCCAGCGCGACGCAGGCGGCGCTGCCGGCCAGGTAGGCGGCGGCCAGGCGCCAGCGCGCCGGATCGCGCGCCAGTGCCAGCGCGCTCCACGGCGGCGCGATGCGCTGCGGCCACAGCCACACGCACAACCAGCCCGCGGCCAGGCCGGTGGGAATGTCCAGGAAATGGTGCTGGTAGGTGGTCAGCACCGAAATGCCGATCAGCGCGAACCAGGCGTGCAGCACGCCGCGCGCCAGGCCGTGCAGATGCTGCGCATAGCGCACCCACAGCACCACCAGCAGCACGATGTGCAGCGACGGCGCCTGGTTGAACGGCTTGTCGAACCCGAGCAGCACCGCGAACAGCCAACCGAACACGCCCTCGCTCGGCGGCCGTTCGAAGCTGAAGCGCAGCGGCCACAGCAGGAAACAGCCCACCGCCAGCAGTTGCGCGGTCAGCAACCGCTTGGCATGGGTGTCCAGTTCGGCGCGGGTGCGGCAGACGAAGAACGAGGCCACGTAGAACAGGTCGATCGACCAGTACGGCACGATCGTCCACGGCCAGAACGGGATCTGCGTCTCCCACGCGAACGGCAGCGACGGCACGCCCGCGCGCCGCTCGGCCAGCGTGTTGGCCAGGCCGTAGCTGAGGAAGAAGAACGGCCCCAGCAGCGCCAGCCATCCCAGCGCACGCCGCCATGGCCGCGGCGCCGGTACGCTCACGGCGCGATCCGCTGCGCCAGCGACACGGTGAAGATGCCCCATTCGTCGATGCGTTGCTCGAGCTTGCGGAAGCCGGCCGCGCGCACCAGCTCGTCCATCTCCTGCTGGGTACGGCGGCGCATCACCCAGGCCGCGCCGCCGCGGTGGCTGGTCAGCGCGCGGGCGATGAACTCCAGCTGCGGATGCCAGGGCTGGCCGGTGTAGGCGAGATAGCCGCCCGGCTCGACCGCGGCGGCCACGCCCTGCAGCGAGCACAGCACCTGGTCGTTGTCCGGGAACAGTTCGTACAGGCCGGACACCACCGCCAGCGTCGGCCGCGGCTGCAGGGCCGCCAGCGCATCGCGGTCGAAGGCGTCGCCCTGCTCGAAGCGGGCGATGTCGGCGGCGCCGAGCTCGGCGATCAGCGCGCGGCCGCGCTCCACGTTCAACGCGCTGAAATCGCGCAGGGTGATCGCATCGGCGCGCTGTTCGGCGCCGGCCAGTGCCTCCAGCACATAGCGGCCGTGGCCGGCGGCGACGTCGAGCACGCGCACCGGCGCGCCGGCCGCGCGCAGGCGCTGCATGGCCAGGCGCAGCAGTTCGTGCAGGTGGGTACGGCGCACGCGGATGCCGCGCCAGCCGATCGCATCGAGATAGTTGCGGTCGATGAAGCGCCCCAGCGGACCCTTGCCGATGGCGCGGTCGCGATACACGTAGTCCAGCGTGCTGCCGGAATCGAAGCCGGTCTGCAGGCCCAGCGCGACGCCTTCGGACAGGGTGCCGCCGAAGCGCAGGTTGGCGCGCACGAAGCGCCAGCGCAGGTCCTGCAGGCTGTATTTTTCCGGCGGCCAGGACAGCCGCTCGGATTCCTCGAAGGTCGGTCCGCGCCGGTGCGCCTGCAGCAGGCTGGGCAGCGCCGGCGCCTCGGCGAAGCGCTCGCGCACGAAGCGGCGGATCTGCGCCAGCGCCGGCGCGCGGTCGCGCTCGCCCAGGGTGTCGTGGAAGAACCCGGGCAGCAGGTGGCGCTCCTTCACCGGCGAGGACAGCCGCTCGTAGAAGCGGTCCTGCGGGCCGCGGTGCACGACGAAATCGTCGCCGGACACCAGCAACTGCACCGGCACGGTGATCGCCTGCGCATCGCCGACCACACGGTCGGCCGCGGCGTACACGCCCAGCAGCACGCGCACCGAGATCGGCCGGGTGATCAGCGGATCGTCGCGGTAGCTGGCCACGCGCGCCGGGTCGTGGGTCAACCACTGCGGCTTGACGTAGCTGTTGACGAAGAAATTTCCGCGCAGCTTGTGCATCAAGGCCAGCCCGGGCCGCGCGAACGGCACGTACAGTTTGACCTTGAACGCCGGCGAGGCCAGCACCAGCGCGCGCAGCGGCGGCGCGTAGTCGTGCACCCAGGTGCTGGCGATCACCGCGCCCACGCTCTGCGCGATCACCACGATGTCCTGCACCGCGATGCCGTGCGTGGCGCCGATGTGGGCGATGAAGCTGTCCAGGTCGCGCACCAGCGCCGGGAAGCCGGGCGCATCGCCGCGCACGCCGGGCGAGCGGCCATTGCCGCGCGCATCCCAGGCGAACATCGCGCAGTCGTCCAGGCCCAGTTCGTCGGCCAGGTGCAGCACCCGCCCCGAATGCTCGTGGCCGCGATGCAACAGCACCACCGCGCGCGGCTGCGCCGCTGGCGCCGTGGCCGGCCAGTGCCGGTAGAACAACCGTGTTCCGTCGAAACTGCAAAACTCGCTTTCGCTGACCTGCCGCATCCGTTGCCGATTCCCTGTCGTGGTACCGCTGTTGCCGTGAGTGTCGCTATCGCATCGGTGTCGTGGCCGTGGTCCGCGTGCCGCGGTTCAGCGCGAGGCCGCCTCGCGCAGGCCGGCGGCCACGCGCCGCAGCACCGTCGCCGCGCACAGCAGCGCCAGCACGATCGCGAACCCGTCCACCGTCTTCGCCCCCACCCAGCCAGCGGCCAGCAGCAGCCCCAGCAGGCCGATCGCAAAGGCGCGATCGCTCTTGCCCATCGGTCCGTCGTAGCGCCGTCCGGCGCCGACCATCAGCCCCAACACCCCGGCATACTCGGTCAATGCCGCCGCCAGCGCCAGCGCCCACAACCAGTCGGCGCTCGCGCCGGGCACGCTGGCCAGGCTCAGGTACAACGCCGCGTCGGCGATCACGTCGCTCAATTCGTTGAGGTAGGCGCCCAGCTTGGACTGCTGCCCGAACTCGCGCGCCAGCATGCCGTCGACCGCGTTCAAGGCCATGCGCAGCAGCATCCACGCCGGCAGCAGCGCGTACCACAGCGGCTGCGCCGGCGCGCGCCAGAACACCCAGGCGGCGACCAGCAGCGACACCGCGGCCGCGCCCACGGTGACCTGGTTGGCGCTCACGCCGAGCCGGTACAGGCCGCGCACCCCGGGCCGCAGCAGGTCCTGGAAGCGTCCTTTCAATGCGTAGATCGAAACCATTGCGGGGTCCTGAGGGTCCATGCCGGGGCGGCGCAGCCTACAATATCCACTCCCCGCTCCGATGTGTGCCCTGCCCCCATGTCCTCCGATTTCCTGCCCGTGCGCCGGGCATTGCTGTCCGTTTCCGACAAGACCGGCCTGCTCGACCTGGCCCGCGCGCTGGCCGCGCGCAACGTGGAGCTGCTGTCCACCGGCGGCACCGCCAAGGCGATCCGCGACGCGGGGCTGCCGGTCAAGGACGTCTCCGAACTGACCGGCTTCCCGGAAATGATGGACGGCCGGGTCAAGACCCTGCACCCGCTGGTGCATGGCGGCCTGCTCGGCCGCGCCGGCACCGACGATGCGGTGATGGCCGAACACGGCATCGCGCCGATCGACCTGCTGGTGCTGAACCTGTATCCGTTCGAGGCGGTCACCGCCAAGGCCGACTGCACGCTCGCCGAGGCGGTGGAGAACATCGACATCGGCGGCCCGGCGATGCTGCGCTCGGCGGCGAAGAACTTCGCGCGCGTGGCGGTGGCCACCGATCCGGCGCAGTACGCCGACCTGCTGGCCGAACTGGAGGCGCACGACGGCCAGCTGTCGGCGGCCAAGCGCTTCGCGCTGTCGGTGGCCGCGTTCAACCGCGTGGCGCAGTACGACGCGGCGATCAGCAATTACCTGTCCACGGTGACCGACCCTGCGAGCGAGGTGCCGGTGCGTGCCGCGTTCCCGGCGCAGGCCAACGGCAGCTTCATCAAGGTCATGGACCTGCGCTATGGCGAGAACCCGCATCAGCACGCCGCGTTCTACCGCGACCTGTGCCCGGCCCCGGGTTCGCTGGCCACGTTCGAACAGCTGCAGGGCAAGGAACTGAGCTACAACAACATCGCCGACAGCGATGCGGCCTGGGAATGCGTGCGCCAGTTCGACGCGCCGGCCTGCGTCATCGTCAAGCACGCCAACCCCTGCGGCGTGGCGGTGGGCGCCGGCTGCGGCGACGCCTACGAACTGGCCTACGCGACCGATCCGACCAGCGCCTTCGGCGGCATCCTCGCCTTCAACCGCACGCTGGACGCGGCTACCGCCAAGGTCATCCTCGACCGCCAGTTCGTCGAAGTGCTGATCGCGCCGGACTACGAGGCCGGCGCGCTCGAGTACGCGAAGAAGAAGGCCAACGTGCGCGTGCTGCGCATCCCGCTGGCGCCGGCCTCCGGCGACTTCATCGATACCAAGCGCATCGGCTCGGGCCTGCTGATGCAGACCGCCGACGACCGCGTGGTGACCCGCGACGAACTCAAGGTGGTGACCCGCCTGGCGCCGACCGAGGCGCAGTTCGCCGACCTGCTGTTCGCGTGGAAGGTGGCCAAGTACGTCAAGTCCAACGCCATCGTCTACGCCAAGGACCACCGCACCATCGGCGTCGGCGCCGGGCAGATGAGCCGGGTGTATTCGGCGCGCATCGCCGGGATCAAGGCCGCCGACGCGGCGCTGGTGGTGGAAGGCTCGGTGATGGCCTCCGATGCGTTCTTCCCGTTCCGCGACGGCATCGACGCGGCCGCGGCGGCCGGCATCAAGGCGGTGATCCAGCCGGGCGGCTCGATGCGCGACGGCGAGGTGATCGCCGCCGCCGACGAGCACGGCATCGCCATGGTGTTCACCGGCGTGCGGCATTTCCGCCACTGAGCGGCCAAGGAATCGAAAACGATGAAACGCACTACATTGCGCCACGGCCTGCCGCTGCTGCTCGCGCTCGGCATGGCCGCGTGCAAGCCGACCGCCGCGCCCGCTCCGGCCGCAGCGCCGGCCGCACCGGCAGCGACCGCGGCGCCGGCACAGGCCGCGCACGTGCCGCGCACCGAGCGCCTGCAGGCCTTCCTGCAGACGCGTTACGGCAAGCAGGCGCGCCTGTCGGAAAGCTGGTCCGGCCAGGCCGATAGCCAGGCGGTGCAGAGCGAGGTCTGCGCCGAGCAGCCGGTGGTGGTCGGCAGCCAGGTCCAGCAACTGCTGGCGGTATGCCACCGGCTCGACGACGGCGGCCATGCCAATCCCGGACTGATCGACTTCCTGATCCTGCGCGACGACGGCCAGGGCCTGGCGGTGGTCGCCGAGAAGCTGGCCGACGGCTTCGGCAGCGACGGCGATCCGGGCGCGGTGGACATCCTGCGCCTGGGCAGCGATTTCTACGGCTTCGTGGTCTACAGCAGCTGGATCGGGCAAGGCCTGGTGCTGGAATCGCAGGACCTGGTGCTGCCCGGCCCGAAGGGTCTGGTCAACGCCGGCTCGGTGCGCCAGCACATCGACAACCAGGGCGCACTGGATTGCAGCGACGAAGGCCGCGATCCGCAGCAGACCGCCGCGCAATGCCAGGCGGAGCTGTTCGACGTGGATTTCAAGCTCGCCGTGGACGACAGCGATCCGGCCGCGCGGGTGTGGCCGGTGACCATCGAGGAAACCGGCATGTCCTGCGGCAAGAAGCTCGGCACCACCCAGGTGTTCGCGTTCGACGCTACCCGCTGGGCCTATCCGTTCCCCGATTCGATGCAGCGCGAAGCCTGCGAATAGCCCTCCTTCGACATCACGAGACACGCCTTGAAAATCCTCGTCATCGGTTCCGGCGGCCGCGAACACGCCCTGTCCTGGAAGCTGGCCCAGTCCCCGCGCGTCAGCGACGTGCTGGTTGCCCCGGGCAATGCCGGCACTGCCACTGAACCCAAGTGCCGCAACGTGGCGATCAAGGTCGACGACCTGGACGGCCTGCTCAAACTGGCGCAGGACGAAGCGGTGGCGCTGACCGTGGTCGGCCCGGAAGTGCCGCTGGTGCTGGGCGTGGTCGACCGCTTCCGCGCCGCCGGACTGCGCATCTTCGGGCCCACGGCCAAGGCCGCGCAGTTGGAAGGCAGCAAGGCGTTCGCCAAGGAATTCCTCGCCCGCCACGGCATCCCGACCGCGTTCTACGAAGTGCATACCGAGGTGGACGCGGCGCTGGCCTACGTGCGCGCCAAGGGCGCGCCGATCGTGGTCAAGGCCGACGGCCTGGCCGCGGGCAAGGGCGTGATCGTGGCGATGACCCTGGACGAGGCCGAAGCGGCGGTGCGCGACATGCTGTCGGGCAATGCGTTCGGCGACGCCGGCGCGCGCGTGGTGATCGAGGAATTCCTCGACGGCGAGGAAGCCAGCTTCATCTCCATGGTCGATGGCGCCACCGCGCTGCCGATGGCCACCAGCCAGGACCACAAGCGCGTCGGCGACGGCGACACCGGCCCCAACACCGGCGGCATGGGCGCGTATTCGCCGGCGCCGGTGGTCACGCCCGAGGTGCATGCACGAGTGATGCGCGAGGTGGTGGAACCGACCGTGCAGGGCATGATCGCCGACGGCGTGCCGTTCACCGGCTTCCTGTACGCCGGGCTGATGATCGACGCCAGCGGCGCGCCCAAGGTGATCGAGTTCAACGTGCGCTTCGGCGACCCGGAGACGCAGCCGGTGATGCTGCGCCTGCAGTCGGACCTGGTGGAGCTGATCGAGGCGGCGATCGACGGACAACTGCATGCGACCGAAGCGCAGTGGGATCCGCGTCCGTCGCTGGGCGTGGTGCTGGCGGCGGCGCCGTATCCGGAAGCGCCGATTACCGGCGAGACGATTTCCGGCCTGGAGCAGGTGCCGGCCAGCGCCAAGGTGTTCCATGCCGGCACCGCCCTGGATGCGCAGGGCCGCGTGCTCAGCGCCGGCGGCCGCGTGCTGTGCGTGGCCGCGCTCGGCGACAGCGTGTCCGATGCGCAGCGCAATGCGTATGCCGGCGTAGCGCAGATCCGGTGGCCCAGCGAATTCCATCGCAGCGACATCGGCTGGCGCGCGATCGCGCGCGAACGCGGCGAATAGGCCGCACGTAGCCCTGTGTAGGAGCGGCTTCAGCCGCGACAGATCCTATACGCAGGTAACCATAGGATCTGTCGCGGCTGAAGCCGCTCCTACAGCTGACACCATCGGTATTCGAGGACATTCCATGGCACTGGATCCCGACCTCCACGCCCAATTCCGCGAGCTGGCGGCGCAGACCGACGGCATCGATACCAAGGTCTACGCAGACTACGCCAAGGATCCGCTGGAGCCGATCGTCGGCCTGGGCCGCCGCAACGCGCGGCTGTGCTTCTTCGGCCGCGACCCGGGCCGCAGCGAGGTCGAACACGGCGAACCCTTCGTCGGCAGCGGCGGGCAGCTAGTGCGCAAGGCGCTGTACCGGCATCTGCACGACGGCCAGCCGATGCCGGATTTCGCGGCCTCGCTGAAAATCGGCCGCGACTTCTTCTGGATCAACACCGTGCCGTACAAGCCGCTCGGCAACAAGGCCTGGTCGATGCAGGTGAAGCGACGCTTCCATCCGCTGATGCGGCGCCTGCTGATCGAGCAGTGGCGCGGCCGCGACATCGTCACCCTCGGCCGCGAAGCCTTCCTGTGGTTCGGCATCGACCAGCCCAAGCAGGTGCGCGCGCAGCTGGACGCATTTTGGGCCGACGATGCGCGCTTCAGCGCGAGCATCGAAGTCGACCTGCAGACCGAGCGCGGCACGTCGCGGCGCTTCGCCCTGCATCCGCTGCCGCATCCCTCGCCGCTCAACCAGACCTGGTTCAAGCGTTTCCCGGCGCTGCTCGAAGCGCGCTTGCGGCAACTGTCGGTATGAGCGCGGGCGCCCGCATGGCCCGTGCCGGCCGCCGTGCCCGAATCAGGTCGCGCAACGATCCGTTGACCTGAGCTTCACAAAAGAGAACAATTCGTATTAGCCAGCGCATGGCTCCGCGTCGACGGAGCAGTTTCCCGCGTCCGGGACATCCAGCGGTCAGCCACCTCCTTCCTACCCCACCGCTTTCGCCGATCGCGGGCGGCACGCTGCTGCCCGCAGAAAAGGATGCTGCCGATGTCTTGTCCGTCCGCGCACGCCGCGCATGTTCTTCCCTGCCGATTCCATCGCGGCGTGCGCCTGGCAACGCTCGCCGCCGCGCTGCTGCTGGCCTGCAACGCCTACGCCGAAGACACCGATCCCGAGACCGACCAGGCCACCGAACTGGACGCGGTCAGCGTGACTGCGGCGCGTGTGCATGCCAACGCCGGGGCGCTGGGCGAACGCAACATCCAGGACACGCCGTTCGCGATCCAGGTGCTGGACCGCGAGGACCTCGACAAGCGCCAGGTGGTCTCGCTGGGCGATGCGTTCTTCAACGATCCGTCGGTGGTCACCCAGGTCGGCGCCTATTCCAGCGGCTGGAGCTCGCCGATCATCAACCGCGGACTCGGCCTGAGCTACGACAGCTACCGCGTCAACGGCCTGCAGGTCTCGTCCTGGGGCAGCGAGTGGCCGCTGGAAGCGATGGAGCAGGTGGAGCTGCTGAAGGGCCCGGCCGGCTTCCTGTACGGCTTCGGCCAGCCCGGCGGCCTGGTCAACTACCTGACCAAGAAGCCGACCGACGACACCACCCTGTCGGCCAGGCTCGGCTGGCGCTCGGATGCCGTGGCCAGCGCCCAGCTCGACGCCGGCGGGCGCTTCGGCAACCAGGACATGTTCGGCTACCGCCTCAACGCCTTCCGCGAGAAAGGCGAGACGTACAACGGCGGCGAGGTGGATCGCAAGGTCGTCTCGGCCGCGCTCGACGCGCGCCTGAGCGATCGCCTCACCTGGACCGCCGACTTGGTCTACCAGAGCCGCCAACTTTCCGAGGAAGCGCCGCAGTACTACTTCATCGGTCTGAGCGCGGTGCCGCGCGCGATCGGCGGCGACGCCGACCGCTCGGTGACCGGCTCGTACTACGACACCCGCTCGCGCCTGCTGTCCACCGGACTGGAATGGCGCTTCGCCGAGGGCTGGAAGGCCAGCCTGAACTACGGCGTCACCACCTCGTGGAACGACGTCAACAAGATCTTCGCCTACATCGACGAGGCCAACGGCGACTACGACGTCAACGCTTACGAACTGGGCGGCAGGAGCGAGTGGAAGCTGGTGCAGCTGATGCTGCAAGGAAACTTCGCCACCGGGCCGCTGCGCCACCAGTTGGTGGCCGGCGCCTCGCGCCAGGACGCCACCGGCTGGGACCGCCCCTATGTGTGGCAGACCATCGGCCGCGGCAATCTCTACGACTGGCAGGGCATGACCCACTACAGCAACGCCTCACGGGCGATGACCCGCAGCAGCGAGACGCTGCAGAAGGCGCTGTTCGTCAGCGACACCATCGCCTTCGCGCCGGGCTGGTCGCTGCTGGCCGGCTGGCGCTACAACGACTACGAACAGGTCGGCACCTACCACGCCTATCCGGTCACGCCGACCTATGCGCTGATGTACAAGCCGGCCGACGCGGTCACGCTGTATGCCAGCTACATCGAGTCGCTGGAAGCCGGCGGCCGCGTCGGCGACGACTACATCAACGCCGGCCAGGTGCTCGACCCCACCATCAGCAAGCAGTACGAGATCGGCGCCAAGATCGCCTATCCGCGCTGGAACGCCAACGCGGCGGCGTTCCGGCTGGAGCGCGGCGCCAGCATCGACCGCATCACCGCCACCGGCAAGTATCTGGAGCAGGACGGCGTCACCCTGTACGACGGCATCGAACTGAGCGGCGAGTACCGCCTCACCGAGCAACTGAGCGTCGGCGGCGGCGCCACCTGGCTGGATCCGCGCTACGACAAGCTGTCGCCGAACAACGCGGCCGAGCAGGGCCATCAAGTCAGCTTTGCGGCGCGCTGGCAGGGCGTGGTGCATGTGGACTACGCGTTCCCTGGCATCGACGGACTCAGCGTCTACGCCGCGCTGCGTTACTTCGGCGACGTCTGGTACGACAGCGCCAACACGCTGAAGTTGCCGGACTACACGCTGGCCAACCTGGGCGCCGGCTATCGCATGCGCATGCGCGGGCATCCGCTGACATGGCGCGCCAGCATCGACAACCTCACCGACCGCAAATACTGGATCACCAACAGCGTCGGCGCGCCGCGCACCTACGCGTTGAGCGTGCAGTTCGAGCTGTGAGCCGCGCGGCGGCCTGTGCCGTAGCCGCCGCGCTCTTCGTTTCGTCCACCCAGCCCAGCGGCAAGGCACGACACCCTCTTCCCCGACCAACGGAACCCGTCATGCCCACCCGCCTCCCACGCCATTCCCTGCTGCCGCTCGCGCTGGCGGCCGCGCTTTGCGCTCCCGCCCATGCCGCAGTGGCCGAGACCGACGCCGCCCCCGCCGAGCGCAAGGCCACCGAACTGGACGCGATCCGGGTCAACGCCGAGCGTGCCGAGGCGCCGGCCGGCGCCCTGGGCGAACGGCCGGCGCGCGACACGCCGTTCTCGATCACCCGCATCGATGCCGACGACCTGCAGCAGCGCCAGGTGAACTCGCTGGCGCAGATGTTCATGACCGATCCGTCGGTCTCCGGCAACGTCGGCGCCTACAACAGCAGCTGGTACACCACCATCCAGGTGCGCGGCCTACCGGTCAGCTACAGCAACGGCTACAAGCTCAACGGCATGCCGCTGTACACCTACGGCGCCGAGTGGCCGAGCGAGAGCATGGAGCAGGTGCAACTGCTCAAGGGCGCCAGCGGCTTCATGTACGGCTTCGGCGCCCCCGGCGGCATCGTCAACTACCTCACCAAGAAGCCCACCGACACGCCGTTGCTGGACCTGAGCGTCGGCTACCGCGACGGCGGCGTGTACAGCGCGCAGCTCGACAACGGCCGCCGCTTCGGCGCAGACGAGCGTTTCGGCTACCGCCTCAACCTGCTGCGCGAACAGGGCGACATCTACAACGACACCCACGTCGAGCGCACGCTGGCCTCGCTGGGGCTGGATGCGCGGCTGAGCGAGGATCTCACCTGGACCGCCGACCTGCTCTACCAGGACCGCAAGCTGGAGAACGAAGCGCCGACCATCACCTTCTACGGCTATGGCGACAGCGCGCTGCCGCGCCGCCTCGACCCGCGCCGCGACCGCGCCATCCGCGACACCTTCTTCAATACCGAGATGCAGTCGGCGATGACCGGCCTGCGCTGGCGGATCGACGATGCCTGGAATGCGCGCCTGGACCTGAGCTACAGCAAGTTCCGCAGTTCGATCAACAAGATCTGGGACTACGTGCTCAACCGCGAGGGCGACACCGACACCTATATCTACGACCTGGGCAACCTCGCCGAGAACTACCTGGCGCAGGGCCTGTTCGAAGGCCGCTTCAGCACCGGCCCGATCGACCACCAGGTGGTCGCCGGCGCAAGCTGGCAACAGGCCGACAGCGGCTGGGCCAAGCAGAACCTGTGGTACCAGCTGGGCACCTCCAACCTGTACGAGGACAGCGCGCTCAGCTACCACAGCACCCATTCGCGCGACACCTACCGCAGCGACCGGGTCGAGCAGAACGCGCTGTTCGCCAGCGACACGCTCAGCGTCGGCGCGCACTGGTCGCTGCTGCTGGGCCTGCGCCACGCCCGTTACGAACAGAACAGCTGGAACGTGGACGGCGCGCATACCGCGCGCTACCAGAAGTCGGTCAATACTCCGACGGTGGCGTTGCTGTTCAAGCCACGCGAGGACCAGACCCTGTACGCCAGCTACGTGGAATCGCTGGAGCAGGGCAGCACCGTCGGCCAACTCTACGAGAACCGCAACACGCTGCTGCCGCCGCTGGAAAGCAAGCAGTACGAGTTGGGTTACAAGCTGGAGCGTGCGCGTTGGGCGCTGGACGCGGCCTGGTTCCGCATCGAGCGCGGCGCCGAATACGGCAATGCCGCCAACTACTACGTGCAGGACGGCGAAGTGCGCTACCAGGGTTTCGACCTCAGCGGCCACGTGCAGGCCACGCCGAACTGGCGCATCGGCGCCGGCGCGACCTGGGTCGACGCCGAGTACCTGCGCAACGAGGCCGCCGCGGTCGGTCGCACGCCCGCCGGCGTGGCCAGGTTCCAGGCCACGCTCAATACCGCGTACGCGTTCGACGCCGTGCCCGGGCTGAGCGTGCACGCGGCCGCCAAGCACTACGGCTCGCAGCCGTACGGCGCGTCGATGTGGAACGACCTGTACGACCTGAAGCTGCCCTCGTTCACCTTGCTCGATGCCGGCCTCGGCTATCGCACGCACTGGGGCGCCACGCCGGTGACGCTGCGCGGCGAGCTCACCAACCTCACCGACCGCCGCTACTGGACCAACGACGGCAACGGCTACGGCCAGCCGCGCACCTGGTCGCTGAACGCCACGTTCGAACTGTGAGCGCAGCCCTGCGCCTTGCCGCGGCATACCCGCGGCAAGGCGCAGCGGCAACGGCAACGGCAGGACAGCGGCTACGACCGCACCGCGTTTTGCAGCGCCGATGCTCGCCGATCACTTCGTCATCGTCGGCAAGCATCATCGCGGCCAGCGTTGCGTTATCGTGTCGCCGTGCCGAAATCCTCGATCGAATCGCGCCTCAGCCGCCTGTGGGCCCACGAAAAGGCCAGCTACGGCCTGCGCGTGTTCATCGCGCTGGGCGTGGCGATGGGGGTGTGCTGGCAGCAGCAGCAACTGACCGCGCTGCCGGCGATCTTCCTCGGCGCCATCGCCAGCGCCATCGCCGAGACCGACGACAATTGGCTGGGCCGGATCAAGTCGGTGCTGCTGTCGCTGCTGTGCTTCGCCGCGGCCGCGGCCGCGGTGGTGCTGCTGTTCCCCTATCCGCTGGCGTTCGTCGCCGGCATGGCGCTGTCCACCTTCGCCCTGACCCTGCTCGGCGCGCTCGGCGAGCGCTACGCCTCCATCGCCCAGGCCACGGTGGCGCTGGCGATCTACGCGATGATCGGCATCGACCACGGCGGCCGCGCCGGCCACGTCGGCGGCAGCGCCTGGCACGGCATCGGGCTGTTGATGCTCGGCGCGGCCTGGTACGGATTGCTGTCGATCCTGTGGACCGTGCTGTTCGCCAACCGCCCGGTGCGCGAGCGGCTGTCGCGGCTGTTCTTCGAACTCGGCCGCTACCTGCGGCTCAAGGCCGCATTGTTCGAACCGGTGCGGCAGAGCGACCTGCACGCGCGGCGGCTGGCGCTGGCCGAGCAGAACGCGCAGGTGGTGGCGGCGCTGAACGCGGCCAAGACCGCGATCATGAGCCGCTTCGGCCGCTCCGGCCGGCCCGGCGTGCAGTCCGGCCTGTACTTCCGGCTGTACTACATGGCGCAGGATTTCCACGAACGCGCCAGCTCCTCGCACTATCCCTACGAAGCGCTGACCGACGCGTTCTTCCACAGCGACGTGCTGTACCGCTGCCAGCGCCTGCTTGCCCTGCAGGGCAAGGCCTGCGCCGCGCTGGGCGAGGCGATCCGGCTGCGCCAGCCGTTCGAGTACGGCGAGCAGACCCAGCTGGCCACCACCGACCTGCGCCAGTCGCTGGACTTCCTGCACGCCCGCGCCGATCCGCGCCAGGCGCGGCTGCTCGGCTCGCTGGAACTGCTGGTGACCAACCTGCAGAGCATTGAGCGGCGGCTGTCCGACTCCGCGCAGTCCGACACCACCAGCGACACCCTCGACACGCGCCTGCGCGACTCCTCGCCGCACACGCTGCGCGAGATGCTGGTGCGCGTCGGCCAGCAACTCACCCCCGGCTCGGTGCTGTTCCGGCACGGGCTGCGCATGGCGATCGCACTGGTGGTCGGCTACGCCATCATGCAGTCGATCCACGCCAGCAACGGCTACTGGATCCTGCTCACCACCGCCTTCGTGTGCCGGCCCAACTACGGCGCCACCCGGCTGCGCCTGGCGCAGCGCATCGCCGGCACCCTGATCGGCCTGGGTGCGACCTGGGCGCTGATGCAGCTGTTCCCCGGCACCGAACTGCAGCTACTGTTCGCGCTGGCCGGCGCACTGCTGTTCTTCGTCACCCGCACCGACCGCTACATGCTGGCCACCGCGGCGATCACGGTGATGGCGCTGTTCTGCTTCAACCTGCTCGGCGACGGCTTCGTGCTGATCTGGCCGCGCCTGCTCGACACCCTGATCGGCTGCGCGATCGCCGCGGCGGCCTCGTTCCTGATCCTGCCCGACTGGCAGGGCCGCCGCCTCAACCAGGTGATGGCGACCGTGCTGGCCAGCTGCGCGCGCTACCTGGCGCAGGTGCTCGAGCAATACCGCAGCGGCATGCGCGACGACCTTCCCTACCGCATCGCCCGCCGCGACATGCACAACGCCGACGCCGCGCTGTCGGTGGCGCTGTCCAACATGTTGCGCGAACCCGGCCGCTACCGCCGCAACCTGGATGCCGGCTTCCGCTTCCTGGCGCTGTCCAACACCTTGCTCGGCTACCTGTCGGCGCTGGGCGCGCACCGCGCCGCGCTGGCCGGCGAAGCCGACCCGGCCATCGACCGCGCCGGCGGTTACCTGCAGGACACCCTGGGCGCGATCGCCGAGGCACTGGCGCAGCGCCAGGCGCTGCCGCCGGCCGACGAATCGGCCGAGGTGGCCATGGCCGATGCGCTGGAACACGAGGACGGGATCGACGAAGCCAAGCGGCGGCTGGTGCGCAACCAGCTGGCGCTGACCCTGCGCCTGCTGCCCAAGCTGCGCGCCGCCGCGCATGCGGTCACCGCTCCGGCGTCGGCGCCAACGCCGCCTTCTGCGGTGCCGGCCGCACGCTGATGCCCATCCACAGCAGCGCCGCCACCGCCAGCGCCACGCCGCCGACCACCACGCCGCGCCAGCCGGCGTAGGCGTAGGCCGCGGTGCCGAGGC
Organism: Xanthomonas sp. CFBP 8443; assembly: GCF_025666195.1. Classification (NCBI taxonomy): domain Bacteria; kingdom Pseudomonadati; phylum Pseudomonadota; class Gammaproteobacteria; order Lysobacterales; family Lysobacteraceae; genus Xanthomonas; species Xanthomonas sp. CFBP 8443. The sequence goes on along the minus strand of NZ_CP102592.1, from coordinate 649,544 downwards.
TGGAGCCGATCGCGCCGCCGATGAAGTAGCAGGTGACGTAGGCCGAAGTGATGCGGTTGCGCGCCTTCGGATCCAGCTGGTAGATCACGTGCTGGTTACCGATGTGCACGCCCTGCACCGCCACGTCCAGCAACAACACCCCGGCGATCAGCAGCCACAGCGAGTGCGGCGCGGCGGCCAGCAGCAGCCACGACAGCAGCAGCATGGCCAGCCCGCCCCAGCCCACCCAGTGCCCGGCGCCGCGGTCGGCGAGCTTGCCCGACAGATTGGCGGCGAACGCGCCGGCGGCGCCGATCAGGCCGAACAGGCCGATCGTGGCGGTGCCATAGCCGTAGTCGGGGCCGGACAGCAGGAACGCCAGCGTGGTCCAGAACATGCTGAAGCCGGCGAAGAGCAGCCCGCCCAGGATCGCCCGCGAACGCAGCACCGGTTCGTCGCGCAGCAGCGCCAGCACCGAGCCGATCAGGTGCGGATAGGACAACCGCGGATTGCCCGGATGCCGCGGCAGCGCGCGCCACAGCAGCGCCGCCACCAGCAGGATCAGCGCCGCGGCCACCCAGTACACGGTATGCCAGCCGCCGGCGCCGGCCAGCAGCCCGGACACGGTGCGCGCCAGCAGGATGCCGAGCAGCAGCCCGCTCATCACCGTGCCGACCACCCGCCCGCGCTCGTGCGGCGCGGCCAGCGTGGCGGCGAACGGCACCAGGATCTGCGCGGCCACCGAGCTCAACCCGGTGACCAGGGTGCCGACCAGCAGCAGCGCGAAGCTGCTCGAGGCGGCGCTGATCAGCAGGCCCACCGCGCTGAGCGCGTACAGCCCCACGATCAGGCTGCGGCGCTCGAAGCGGTCGCCCAGCGGCACCAGCAACAGCAGGCCAGCGGCGTAGGCCAGCTGCGCGGTGGTGACCACCGCGCCGGCGCTGCGCACGTCGATCGAGAAGGTCTGCGCCAGCACCTCCAGCAGCGGCTGCGCGTAGTAGTTGCTGGCCACCGCCAGGCCGGTGGCGGCGGCCATCAGCAGCACCAGGCCACGGTGCATCGGGGCGTGCGGGGAGGTGTCCATGAGCGGGAATCCAGGAGGGGAGCGGAAGGAATGACGCCAGTCTGGGCCGGCACAATCGATCTTTCCAATGTATTGTTTTCACTCGACCCATCTTCTTTGCAGATGCCATGCTGACCCTGCGCCAGCTCGAATTCGCCGTTGCCGTCGCCGAGGAAGGCAGCTTCACCGCCGCCGCACGCCGCTGCCACACGGTGCAGTCGGCGCTGAGCCACCAGATCGCCAAAATCGAGGAAGCGCTGGGCGCGCGGCTGTTCGAGCGCGGCGCGCGGCAGGTGCGCACCACCGCCGCCGGCGAGGTGTTCCTGCACAACGCCCGCGAGACCCTGCGCGCGGCCGAGCGCCTGCACGAGGAGATGGCGCAGACCCTGGGCACGGTGCGCGGGCGCCTGCACATCGGCCAGATCTCCTCGCTGACCACGGTGCAGGTGCCGGCGCTGCTGCGCCGCTTCCGCGACGCGCACAGCGCGGTCGACGTGCACCTGCGCACCGGCATGAGCGATGCTCTGCTGCTCGAACTGGGCGAGGGCCGGCTGGACGTGGCCCTGGTCGGGGTCGGCCCGCACATCGTCCTGCCCGAGCAGCGCCTGCTGCTGCACGAGGAACCGCTGGCGCTGATCGCCGCGCCCGGCAACCGCTTCGCCGCGCGCACCGAGGTGGCGCTGCACGAACTGGAGGACGCGCCGATGGCCGGGCTGATCGCCGGCGCCGGCGTGCGCGGCATCATCGACCGCGCCTTCGCCGAGGCAGGCCTGCGCCAGCGCCTGCAGTACGAAGTCACCCATGCCGACCTGCAGCGCCAGCTGGTGGTCGAGGACCTGGGCCTGGCGATCGTGCCGCAGACCATGGCCGCGGCGATGCACGGCGTGGCGGTGATCGCGCTGCGCGAGCGCTTCCGCTTCCTGACCTACGCCACCTGGCGCGCGGACCCGACCCCGGCCGCGCGCGCACTGATCGCGCTGCTGCGGCAGGGGCAGGAGGACGCCAGCGAAGCCAGCTAACCGGCTCGCACCGCCCCCCCCCTGTAGGAGCGGCTTCAGCCGCGACGAACGAAGCCCGAAGGCGTCCCCCTCTCCAGCACGGCACAGCACGCGCCTACCCGGCGGCTGCACGCCTCGACACCGGCCGCGGTCCGCCCCGCGGCCCCGCCTCCGCCGCGCAACGAACCTGCTAGGCTGCGCGCGTTCGCAAAGGAGCCTGCATGTCCGGCCATAGCCAGTTCGCCCTGCTGAAACAGCGCCGCTTCCTGCCGTTCTTCGTGGTCCAGGGCCTGGGCGCGTTCAACGACAACGTGTACCGGCAGGCGATCATCGGCCTGCTGTTCTATCTGGGCGTCACCCCCGAGCAGCGCACGCTGTACACCAACCTGGCGCCGGCGCTGTTCATCCTGCCGTACTTCCTGTTCTCCGCATTGGCCGGACAGATCGCCGAGAAGCTGGAGAAATCACGGCTGGTGGTCATCACCACCACGATGGAGATCGCGATCATGTCGCTGGCCGCGGTCGGATTCCTGACCGAGAACATGGCGGTGCTGCTGGTCGCGCTGTTCTGCACCGGCCTGCAGTCCACGCTGTTCGGCCCGGTGAAGTACTCGATCCTGCCGTCGGTGCTCAAGCCGGAGGAACTGACCGGCGGCAACGGCCTGGTCGAGATGGGCACCTCGATCTCGATCCTGTGCGGCATGATCCTGGGCGGGCTGATCTTCCAGATCGCCGGCAGCCACGGCCCGGTCGCCGCGGCCACCGCGGTGATCGCGCTGGCGGTCGCCGGCAACCTGGTCGCGCGGCTGATCCCCAAGGTCGATGCCGGCGCGCCGGAGCTGAAGATCAACTGGAACCCGGTACCCGAGTCGCTGGCGATCATGCGCCTGACCCGGCGCCAGCTGGCGGTGCGCAACGCGGTGCTCGGCGTGTCCTGGTTCTGGTTCATCGGCACGGTGCTGACCGCGCAGCTGCCGACCTACGCCGAGCTCAACCTCGGCGGCGCGCAGGACCTGTACATCTTCGCCCTGGCGCTGTTCTCGATCGGCACCGGTACCGGCTCGCTGCTGTGCGAAAAGCTGTCCGGGCGCACCGTGGAAATCGGCCTGGTGCCGCTGGGCGCGTTCGGCATCAGCGCGTTCATGCTCGACCTGTATTTCGCCCGCCCCGGCGGCGCGCTGCAGGCCGGGCTGGACATCGGCCAGTTCGTGCGCCAGGCCGGCAGCTGGCGGATCATGCTCGACCTGGTCGGCATCGGCCTGTGCACCGGCCTGTTCGTGGTGCCGCTGTTCGCGCTGATCCAGAGCCGCACGCCCAAGGCGGAACTGTCGCGCGTCATCGCCGGGCTCAACATCCAGAACTCGATGTTCATCGTCATCGCCGCGGTGGTCGGCATCGCGCTGCAGATGCAGCAGCTGAGCCTGTTCGGCGTGCGCGTGCCGATGCCGGGGCTGAGCATCCCGCAGGTGTTCCTGGCGCTGGCCATCGCCAATGCGCTGGTGGCGATCTGGATCTTCAGCATCGTCCCCGAATTCCTGATGCGCTTCCTCAGCTGGGTGATGGTGCGCGCGCTGTACCGGCTGCGCCTGCACGGCATCGAGCGGCACATCCCCGACGAAGGCGCGGCGCTGATCGTGTGCAACCACGTCAGCTACATGGACGCGCTGGTGCTGGCCGCGTCGATCCCGCGGCCGGTGCGCTTCGTCATGTACTACCGCATCTTCAACATCCCGGTGATGCGCTGGATCTTCCGCACCGCCAAGGCGATCCCGATCGCCGGCGCGCGCGAGGACCCGGCGCTGATGCAGCGCGCGTTCGACGAGATCGATGCGGCGCTGGCCGACGGCGAACTGGTGTGCATCTTCCCCGAGGGCGCGCTGACCAAGGACGGGGAAATCGCCAAGTTCAAGTCCGGCATGGAGAAGATCGTCGAGCGCCGCGCGGTGCCGGTGCTGCCGATGGCCTTGCGCAACATGTGGACCAGCATGTGGAGCAAGCGCGACTCGCGGCTGCGGCGCATGCGCGTGCCGCGCCGCTTCCGCGCGCACGTGGAGGTGGTCGCCGGGCCGCCGGTGGCCGCCGCCGAGGCCAGCGCCGAGCTGCTGGAAGCGCAGGTGCGGCAGCTGCGCGGGGATGCCGCCTGAACCTTTGGGGTGCCTGGAAACGCCGCTTCAGGTAGATTAGGCGCCGGGGAGACGCCTGCATGCTGCAGCGGCGTCCATTTCAGGGGTCGAAAGTGAGTCAGGTTTTGCCACCACCACCGCCCAACGGCGCGGGCATCTACGTCCCCAACAATCTGGTGTGGGCGATCCTGTCCACGCTGTTCTGCTGTCTGCCGCTGGGCGTGGTATCGATCGTCTACGCCTCGCAGGTGGACGGCAAACGCGCCGCCGGCGATGTCGCCGGCGCCCGCGAGGCGTCGCGCAAGGCCGGTCTGTGGGCGATGTGGTCCGCGCTCGCCGCGCCGATCCTGCTCGCGCTGTGGTTCCTGCTGTTCGGCGGACTGGCAATATTCGGCAGCCTGCTCGGACACTGAACCTCCCCGCCTTTTCGTTTTTTCCCTCGTTCCACCACGCAACCGGAGTAACACGGATGAATACCACCGCACCGCAAGTGTCCAACAATCTCGTCTGGGCGATCCTGAGCACGCTGTTCTGCTGCCTGCCGCTGGGCATCGTCTCCATCGTGTTCGCCTCGCAGGTCAACACCAAGCTCGCCGCCGGCGACATCAATGGCGCCCGCGACTCGTCGGAGAAGGCCAAGAAGTGGGCGATCTACTCGGTCATCGCCTGGGTCGTGCTGGTCGTGCTGTACCTGATCTTCATCTTCGCCCTGGGTGGCCTGGGCATGATGCAGCAGTCGTCCATGTCCTGATCGACGAGCAGGGCCGCCGCTGCCGCGCGCAGCGGCGGCCCTTGCCGATTGCTTGCGTTCCTTTCCGAACATGCTGCTTCTGCGCGGTCGTCCCCTGCCCCGCTGGCTGCCGCTGGCCGCGCTGAGCGCTGCCGCCGCGGTGGCGACGCTGGTGCTGCGCCGGGTCGATCCCAATACGCCGGGCAATCCGTTGCCGGCCTGTCCGTTCTATACCCTGACCGGGCTGTACTGCCCCGGTTGCGGCAGCACCCGCTGCCTGCACGCGCTGGTGCACCTGGATCTGGCCCACGCGCTGGCGAGCAATCCGCTGCTGGTGGTGGCCCTGCCGCTGCTGGCGATCATGGCGCTCAATGCCGCCGGGCTGCGCATGCGCCCGCTGGCGCCGCTGCTGAAGATCCTCGCCGACCCGCGCCTGTGGCTGTGGCTGCTGCTCGGCTACGCCGTGCTGCGCAACCTGCCGTGGTTTCCGTTCACGCTGCTGGCGCCGCACTGAGCGCAATGGCCCGGGCCAAAAGATGGAGGCCGGACGGCCACCTCGTCTAGACTCCTCCCCATGCCCAGCGCATAGCCACTCAAGGAGATCCACATGAGCACCGTCAGCCCCGTCACGCCCCCGCCCGCCCCAGCGCCCGGCGCGATCCCCAATCACCTGGCCTGGGCGATCATCGCCACGGTGCTCGGCTTCTGCCTGTGCTGCCCGTCGATCATTCCGGGCATCGTCGCGATCGTGTTCTCCAGCAAGGTCAACGGGCTGCTCAACCAGGGCGACCTGGACGGCGCACGGCGCGCCTCCAACAACGCCAAGACCTGGTGCTGGGTGACCACCGCGCTGGCCATCATCGGCCTGCTGATCAACGTCGGCATGGTCGCCACCGGCGGCATGCAGGGCTACATGGACTACGTGAACCAGATGCAGCAGATGAGCTGACCGGCATGCGCGCCTGGCAACAACGGGCGTGCCTTGGCGCCGGCGCCGCCATCGCGGCGGCCGGCGCCACCATGCTGTACCGGTTCGATCCCAACGCCGCGGACAATCCGTTCGCGCCGTGCCTGTTCCATGCGCTCACCGGTTACTACTGCCCCGGCTGCGGCATGACCCGCGCCTTGCACGCACTGGTGCATCTGGATCCGCTCGGCGCCTTCGCGATGAATCCCGGGGCGATGCTGGGCCTGGCCCTGCTGCCGGGACTGATCGCATGGAAGGCCGGCTGGCGTGCGGCATGGTTCGCGCCGGTGGTCGCCGTGGTATCGCGACCGAATTTCTGGCTGCTGGCGCTGCCCGGCTACTGGATCGCGCGCAACCTGCCGTGGTTCCCGTTCACCCTGCTCGCGCCGGGCTAACTGACCCAGCCGGCGATCACCAGCAACGCCAGCAGCACCAGCCACAACAGCAGCACCCGCCAGATCTGGCTCATCGCATCCCGCAGTTCCGGCAGGCGCCGCAGCATCGGCACCGCCATGCCGGCATCGCTGTAGTCGTGCGCCTCCTCGTCCAGCTCGCCGCGCACGCTGGCGCAGGCCACCGGGCCCAGGAAGCCGCTGTCCAGTTGCCAGCGGTTGCCGCCGGCCGCGCGCCAGGCGCCGAACACGGTCTCGAAGTTGCCGACCAGCGCCAGCGAAAAGGTCATCAGCTGCGCCACCGGCCATTCCATCGCCGCCAGTGCGGTGCGCGCGCCGAGCGCGGTGGTCAGCGGCAGCCGCGGCGCGTACGGCCCGACCGCGGCCAGCGCCAGCAGGCGGTAGCCGAGCGCGCCGACCGGCCCCAGCAGCAGGAACCAGAACAGCACCGCGAACCAGCGCCGCAGCGCGCTGACCGCCACCGCCTCGACCAGCCCGGCCGGATCCTCGCGCAGCGGCCCGCCGTCGGCCTGCAGCTGCGCGATCGCGATGCGCCGCGCGGCGACGTCGTCGGCCTCGATCACCGCTTCCACGTCGGTATCCAGGTCGCGCGGCCCCCAGCTGAAGGCCAGCACCAGCACCCCGAACAGCAAGGCCAGCAGGCCCAGGTGCGGCGCACTGACCAACCACTGCAGCAGGCCCACCAGTAGCACGGCCGGCAGCAGCGCCAGCGCGATGCCGTAGCGGCCGCGCCAGGCGCTGCCCTCGCCGGTGTGCGCATCCAGCCACGACAGCCAGTCGCCGTAGGCATCGAAGCGCCGCAACGAGGCGACCATGCCGGGCGCGACATGGCCCAGCACCAGCGCAACGATCACAGCGACGAGGGTAGTGAACATGCAGGTCCTCCGGGACCGTTCTGAAGCGTGTGCGCAGTGGCAACCGCCGCGCCTAGCCGGCGCAACGGCTAGGCGTGGTCGCCGTCGCGGCGGTACCAGTCCACGACCAGCGCGTGCGCGATGGAGATCCGCGGCGGCAGGCGAAGGCCGTGGCCGTCGTCGGCGCCATCGCCGAGCGTGGCCGCACGCTGCAGGGCGGCGCCGATCTCGTCGCGCTCGACCCAGCGCGCGTCTTCCAGTTCGCCATCCACCTGCGGCGCATCGGGTTCGGCCAGCGCGCGGAAACCGAGCATCAACGCACCGGGGAACGGCCATGGCTGCGCGCCGTAGTAGCGGCAACTGCCGGGCCGGACCCGCACCTGGGTTTCCTCGGCCACTTCGCGCGCCACGGTCTGCTCCAGCGACTCGCCCGGTTCGACGAACCCGGCGATCACCGAATAGCGCCGCGCCGGCCAGCTCGCCTGGCGGCCCAGCAGCAGCCGGCGGCCGTCGCTGACCGCGACGATCACCGCCGGATCCACGCGCGGATAGTGTTCGCTGGCGCACTGCGTGCAGGTGCCGAGGAAGCCGCCGCGGCCGAACGCGATGGCGCCGCCGCAGACCCCGCAGAAGCGGGTGCGCGACTGCCAGTGGAGCATGCCCCGCGCATAGGCGAACAGGCCCGACGCGGCGGCCGGCCACTCGGCCGCGGCGCGGCGCAGGTCGATGCGCTGCGGCGGGTCGAGCTGGGCATCGAGCGCGGCCGCGGCCAGCGCGAACCAGGCCGTGCCGTCGCGCAGGCCGAGGAAGATCGCCTGCGCGACCGCGTCGCCCAGCGATGCGCCGGTCAGCGCCAGCGGCTGCCCCTGCGCGTCGGCGTAGGCGTTGCCGTCGGCATCGAGCAGCAGCAGGCGCGCGGTGGGCCAAGCGCGGCGCAGCGCCTCGGGATCGTTGCGCAGCGCATCGGCGCGGTCGACGGCCGCGTCGGCGAAAACGAAGGAAGCGGAGGTCAGTTCGGACATGCGGCGCAGGGTGCAGGCAAACCACGCATCCGGCAAGCCGCGGCGTGTTACACGCTGAAGCTGCTGCCGCAGCCGCAGGTGGTCTTGGCGTTGGGGTTGCGGATCACGAACTGCGCGCCGTGCAGGCCTTCGCTGTAATCCACTTCCGCGCCCATCAGGTACTGCAGGCTGAGCGGGTCGACCAGCAGGGTGACTTCGTCGGTCCGCACCGACAGGTCGTCCTCGGCGCGGTTCTCGTCGAACTCGAAGCCGTACTGAAAACCGGAACAGCCGCCGCCCTGGATGTACACGCGCAACGCCAGCGCGTCGTTGCCTTCCTCGCGGATCAGCTCGCGCACCTTGGCCGCGGCGGCCTGGGTGAAGTTCAGCGGCCGCTCCAGCGACTGGTAGTCGGGCGCGGGCGCGGCACTGGGCAGGGAAACGAGAGTGCTCATGGCAGCAGGATGGGGGCGGCCGCTGGCCGAATCAAGCCTCGGCCTTGGTCAGCACGCGCTGCGCCGGCTCGGCCTGCGGCTCCTCGTGCAGGTGTTCCGGCGGGGCCAGCGCGGCCATGCTGCCGGCATGGATCAGCCGCCCGGTCAGCTGTGCGCCGGCGTTCATCTCCACCACCTGGTAGTGCACGTTGCCCTGCACCCGCGCCTTCGGCGCCAGCTCCACGCGCTCGGCGGCATGCACGTCGCCGATCAGCTGGCCGTTGATGATCACGATCGGCGCACGCACCTCGCCCTCGATGCTGCCGTGCTCGGACAGGGTCAGCGTCGCCGGCGCACCGTCCTCGGCCAGCACCTTGCCGAGGATGCGCCCTTCCACGTACAGGCCGCCGCTGAACACCAGATCGCCCCGGATCACCACCTGCGCGCCGATCAAGGTATCGACCACGGTCTGGCCGCTGCTGCGACCGTTCTTGCTTCCGAACATAAGCTGCCTATTCCCCTTTGCCGTTACCGGCCAGTGTCCAATCGAAACTCTGGGTGACCGGCGCCCCTCCGCCGGACAGCGATACTCGCACCCGTTGCGGGGTGAAATCCTTGGGCAGGATCACGCTGCCGTCCAACTGCTGGAAATAACGGAACGAATAGTCCTGGCCGGGCACGCCGCTCTTCTGGTGCAGCTCGTCCCAGCCCACGCTGGTCAGCTTGCCGCCGCGCACGCCTTCCACCGCCAGGCGCATCTGCCCCTGGCTGATCGCGCCGCGGTTGAGGTTCTGGGTCAGCACCACGTTGTAGTGCCAGGTGCCGCCGGCCTCGGCCGAGAACTCCGCCGAATGCACGGTCAGGCCCTTGCGCTGGCTGGTCGCGCCGACCAGGCGCTCGTAGAAGGCCACGTCGGCGCGCAGCCCGGCGATCTCCTCGTCGCGTTCGGCCAGCGAGCTCTGCACCGCGTTGTTGGCGGCGCGGCTGATCTGGTCCGAGCGCGCCAGCGTGGCCTGGCGCTGGTTGAGCGTCTCGATCTGCCGCTGCTGGGCCTGCAGCTTGCGTTCGGCCTCGCGCAACTGGGTGCGCACATCGCCCAGTTCCGGCGCGGCCTGGCGGCTGGCCAGCAGCCAGGTCCCGGCCAGCGACAGCAGCCAGGCGACGGCGATCAGCAACCACAGGCCGCGCCCGCGCACTGGCGCGGCGCCGTTGGGCACGATCTGGAAACGGGGGACGGGTCGGTTCATCGTCAAAGCCGCGCCACCGAGGCGGCAGCGGCGTCGATCCTCGCGGGGGTTCGGCCGGCCAGCTAGTGTAAGCCAGGCTCCCGACCGGCGCCGGACCAATCGCCGCCAGCGCAGCGGCGCGCCCCATGCTGGCCTTCGCCGCACGCTTGGCCGATAGTGGCCGCCACACGCGCGCGCCCAGGAGCGCCTCGCCATGACCGACGCCCACCTCTTCGTAATCGGCATCCTGCTGGCCTGGCTGGCCGGCATCCGCGTCTACCTGACCGTGTTCGGGGTCGGCATGGCCGGCCTGCTCGGCTGGCTGGACCTGCCGCAGGCGCTGCAGGCGACCGAGTCGTGGTGGGTGCTCGGCACCTCCGGCGCGCTGGCCCTGGCCGAATTCTTCGCCGACAAGATCCCCGGCGTGGACTCGGTGTGGGACCTGCTGCAGACCCTGACCCGGATCCCCGCCGGCGCGTTCCTGGCCGCGGCCACACTGTCGCCGGACGGCCAGCTCGGCGCCGGCGCGCTGGCCACCGGCGCCGGCATCGCGCTCACCAGCCATGTGCTGAAGTCCGGTTCGCGCGCATTGCTGAACACCTCGCCGGAACCGGCCAGCAACTGGATCGCCTCGCTGACCGAGGATTCGGTGGTGATCGCCACGCTGGCGCTGGCCCTGGCGCATCCGTGGCTGGCGTTGATCGTAGTGCTGGGCGCCAGCGTGCTGGGAGCGCTGCTGGTGTGGTGGGTGTGGCGCACCCTGTGGCGCGGGGTGCGCCGCCTGCTGGCGGTGCCCGCGGACGTCGTCATGGCCAGGCCGAACCGGGACGGCTCCCTGCCTTCGTGAACTTCATCGCATAATTGCGCGTGCACCAGGATAAAGACGCGATGGCCGCCAGAGACACCGCACCGCCTCCCAGCCGCGACGACCCGCGTTCGCGCAACGTCCGTGCCGAAACCCCGCCGCCGCACTACTGGCGCCGCTGGGCCGCCGATGCCGTGCCCGAGGCGCAAGAAGTGACGGCGCCCGCTGCGGCACCGAACGCGCAGGACGCTGCAGCGCCGGCCACCGACCACCAGGCCGCCGCCGACGTGGCGCCGAGTCCGCCAGGCGCGACGGAGACGCCGAACGCCGCCACCGCGCCGCCGCAGCCGCTGGACGCGCCGTACCGGATCCTGATCGTCGAGGACGACCGCTCGCAGGCCCTGTTCGCGCAGAGCGTGCTGCACGGCGCCGGCATGCAGGCGCAGGTGGAGATGCAGGCCGAAGGCGTGCAGCAGGCGATCGCCGAGTACCGGCCCGATCTGATCCTGATGGACCTGCACATGCCCGGCCTGGACGGCATGCGCCTGACCGCGCTGATCCGCCAGCAACCGCAGCACCAGTTGCTGCCGATCGTGTTCCTGACCGGCGACCCGGATCCGGAACTGCAGTACGAAGTGCTCGACAGCGGCGCCGACGATTTCCTGACCAAGCCGATCCGGCCGCGGCACCTGATCGCCGCCGTCTCCAACCGCATCCGCCGCGCGCGCCAGCAGGCGCAACAGAGCGCCAGCGACGGCGTGCCGCTGAACAATCCCGAGACCGGCCTGCCGACCCGCAGCCACGTGCTGCAGCTGCTCGGCGAGTCGCTGCGCACCCGCGGCGGCGGCCTGTTCTTCATCGAGGTCGCCAGCGCGCTGGGCCTGCGCGAGCGCTACGGCTATGCCGCGTTCGAACGCCTGATGACCCAGGCCGGGCGCCGCCTGGCCAGCGTCACCGCGCCGCAGCCGCTGGCCCGGCTCAACGACAACAGCTTCCTGCTGCTGGCCCAGGGCGACGATCTGGACGCGCTGCGGCAGCGCGCCCAGGCCCTGCGCGAAGCGCTGGCCAACCATGCCTTCCCGCTGCGCGAGGACGAAGCGGTGCACCTGCGCTGCGCGATCGGCTACGCCGACCTGGCGCAAGGGTTCGAAGACGCCGGCAGCGCGCTGGAAGCGGTCGAGCGCACCGCGCTGCAGGCGCGCCTGCATCCGCAGGGCGTGGCCGCGTACGCGCCGCCGCGCGAGGAAGAGGACCTGGGTCGCATCGCGATGTTCGAAGGCCAGCTGGAACCGGCCTACCAGCCGATCGTCGCCGTCGCCGGCGGCGACACCGCGCAGTACCAGGTGCTGCTGCGCCTGCGCCAGCGCGACGGCACCCTGCTGTCGGCCGGGCAGGTGCTGCCCGCGGCCGAGGCCGGCGGGCGCATCGCCGACCTCGACCAGCAGGTGCTGGACCACGCGCTCGGCCTGCTGCACCTGTACCAGCACGCCACGCCGCCGCTGCGCCTGTTCGTGTCGCAGTCCTCGCGCACGCTGGCGCGCGGCGCCTTCGCCGACTGGCTGGTCGAGGCGATCGGCCGCCGCGGCGTCACCGGCACCTCGCTGGTGATCGACCTGCGCCTGGACGACGCGCTGATCCACACGGTGACCCTGCAGCAGTTCTGCGCCCGGCTGATGCCGCTGGGCGTGCAGTTCTGCCTCAGCCAGTTCGAACCCGGCGCCGAAAACGAGGCGCTGCTCGGCCAGCTGCCGCTGGGCTACCTGCGCCTGTCGGCGCGTTTCGCCAATGCGCATGCCGATGCCGGACTGCGCGACCAGTTGCGCGCCACGATCGACCTGGCGCACCGCGCCGGGCTGATGATCATCGGCCAGCAGATCGAGGAAGCGCAGGCCGCCGCGGCGATGTGGATGGGCGGGGTCGATTTCATCCAGGGCAACCTGGTGCAATCGGTCGGCGACGAACTGAACTTCGATTTCCAGAACGCGGTGCTGTAGCGATGCCCGCACGCCGGCGCCGGCCCCTGCCGTGGCTGGCCGCGTCGAGCGCGGCGCTCGCGCTCGCCGCCGCGCCGCTGGCGCTGCCGGCACTGGCGCCGCCGCCGCCGTGGCAGCTGCTGGCGCCGGCCTGCATCGGCGCCGCCGCGCTGCTGGCCGCGCTCGCCGCCTGGCGCGCACGGCAACAGGCGCGCGCACTGGATGCGGCGTCGGCGCGCGCGGCGCTGGCCGAGTCCGAACGTGACGCGCTGCAGCGCGACGTGCACCTGCGCGAGCGGCTGGAACGCGAACTGGTGCAGGCCAAGCAGGCCGCCGAGGCCGCGGTGATGGCCAAGGGCGAATTCCTGGCCACGATGAGCCACGAGATCCGCACTCCGCTCAACGGCATCATCCCGATGCTGGAACTGATCGCACGCGGCCAGCTCGGCACCGAGCAGCGCGAGATGCTGCGCGCCGCCAACGACTCTTCGCTGCAGCTGCTGCGCATCGTCGACGACATCCTCGACTACTCCAAGCTGGAAGCGAACCGGCTGGAGCTGGAGATCACCAGCTTCAACCTGCGCGAACTGCTCGACGGCATGCTGCAGCTGATGCAGCGCGCGGCCGAGGCCAAGGGCCTGCGCGTGGCGCTGCAGCTGGATCCGGCGGTGCGCCTGCCGGTCCGCGGCGATCCGCTGCGGCTGCGGCAGGTGCTGAGCAACCTGATCGGCAACGCGATCAAGTTCACCGCGCGCGGCAGCGTGGAGCTGCGCGTGCGCCGCCTCGGCGAGACTCCGGCGCAGCACCTGCTGCGCTTCGAGGTGCGCGATACCGGCATCGGCATCAGCCCCGAGCAGCAGGAGCGGCTGTTCCGCTCCTTCACCCAGGCCGATGCGTCCACCACCCGCCTGTACGGCGGCACCGGGCTCGGCCTGGCGATCTGCAAGCGCATCGTCGACCTGATGGGCGGGCGCATCGGCGTGGAATCGGGCAGCGACCAGGGCGCCACATTCTGGTTCGAGATTCCGCTGCTGAAAGTGATCGGCGACCTGCCGCAGGCCCAGGGCAGCCTGCCGCGGCTGCACGCGCTGCTGGTCGGCGCCGACCAGCGCCTGTACCAGCGCCTGAAAACGCTGTTGCCGAACTGGGGGGTGCAGCTGAGCAAGGTCGACTCGACCCAGGAAGCGCTGGAGCGGCTGCGCGCCGGCAACCTCGCCGCCCCGACTTACGACCTGGTGATCGGCGATCTCGACGGCCTGCGCCAGAGCGCGCGGGCGCTGCAGCGCGCGGTGACGCGGTTGCCGGCGCCGCACGCGATGCGCCTGATCTGGCTGTACGGCGACACCGAGATCCCCGAGGAAATCCGCGCCCACGGCGCGCTGCTGTCGCGGCAGGCGGCGGACCTGGACCTGCGCGGCATGCTCGCGCTGGCGCCGGCGGCGGCCCTCGCCTCCGCGGCCGCGCCGGCCTTGCCCGAAGAACCCGCTTCCGATCCGCAGCGCGATGCCGCGGCGGCATCGGCATCCGCCACCGCCGCGGGCCCGGCCGAGGCGATCGGGCCGGCCTCGCCGGCCGCCGACTACCGACTGCTGCTGGTCGAGGACAACCCGGTCAACCTGCTGGTCGCGCAGAAACTGCTCGACGTGCTCGGCTACCGCAGCGACAGCGTCGCCGACGGCGCCGCGGCGCTGGCGCAACTGGCCACGCAGGCCTACGACCTGGTGTTGATGGACTGCCAGATGCCGGTGCTGGACGGCTATGCCGCCACCCGCCAGTGGCGCCAGTCCGAAGCGGCGGCAGGACGGGCGCGGCTGCCGATCGTGGCGATGACCGCCAATGCGATGGCCGGCGATCGCCAGCGCTGCCTGGAGGCCGGCATGGACGACTACCTGTCCAAGCCGGTCGGCCGCGAGCTGCTGGCGCAATGCCTGCAGCGCTGGCTGCCGCACCGCGCCGCCAATGCCGCGCCGGCACAGACCCCGCCGGAGAGTGCCGCGCTGCCGGCGGATGCGGAGACGGCGAGTGCGCAGACAGCGCAATCCGCGCAGAGGCAGACGCAGACGCAGACGCAGACGCAGACGCAGACAGCGGCAATCGCAGCGTCCGCTTCCAGCAATAGCAATAGCAATAGCAGCAGCGACAACAATAGCGACGGCGCCACCAGTACCAGCATCAGCACCGCCGATCTGGCACCGCTGCCGCCGACACCGCTGCCGGTGCTGGACATCGCGGTGCTCGACGAGTTGCGCGAGCTTGCCGGCAGCGCGACCACCGCGCAGATCGTGGAACTGTTCCTGGGCGATGCGCCGCAGCTGATCCAGCGCCTGGAGCAGGCCGCCGTGATCCCGCAACTGGAGCCGCTGCGCGACGCGGCGCATACGCTGAAGTCCTCGGCGGCCAACGTCGGCGCACTGGCGCTGTCGGCCGCGGCCTTGCGCATCGAGGCTGGCGTGCGCGCCCACCAGCTGGAGCGCCCCGCGGTCGCGGTGGCGCTGGTCATCGCCGAATTCGCACGCGCGCGGCTGGCCTTGAACGGCTACCGCAACACCTTGCGCGACGCAGCCGAAAGCCCCGCGTCGTAGACGGCCGTTGTCTCCTGTAGGAGCGGCTTTAGCCGCGACAGGCCCTATCCGGAGCTACCCATAGGATCTGTCGCGGCTGAAGCCGCTCCTACAGGGATGCCAGCCTCCGTGGGCGACCTGACGCTTGGCGAGGCCGCCCGAGTACAGACCACAACACGGCCAGCGGCAATGCGCCGCTCAGTCCTCGAGCTTGGTCAGCAGGTAGTTCGGCTCGCCGATGCGGCCGATCAGATCGAGCTGGGTTTCCAGCCAATCGATGTGCTCTTCCTCCGACTCCAGGATGTCGGCCAGCAACTGGCGGCTGACGTAGTCCTGGATCGACTCGGCGTAGGCGATGCCGTCGCGCAAGGTGGTGGTGCCGTCCCGCTCCAGGGCCAGGTCGCACTCGAGGATTTCCTTCGGGTTCTCGCCGATGCGCAGCTTGCCCAGGGCCTGGAAGTTGGGCAGCCCCTCGAGGAACAGGATGCGGTCCGCCAACTTGTCGGCGTGCTTCATCTCGTCGATCGATTCCTTGTACTCGTGTTCGGCCAGTTCCTTCAGCCCCCAGTTCTTCAGCATTTTGGCGTGCAGGAAGTACTGGTTGATCGCGGTCAACTCGTTGTAGAGGACCTTGTTGAGGAACTCGATGACCTTGCTGTCGCCCTTCATCGCAGTGCTCGCTAATGCCTGGAAAGCGCAGACTTTAGCGAATCGGCCACCGCCGTGAAGGAACGCGAATCGTGATCATCCCGCTGCGCATCCGCGCGGCGGCGGCGCGCGGCTCAGGCGGCGCGGGCCAGGCCACCCAGCACGGGCAGCGGCAGGTCGCGCAGCAGCGCGCGTTCCAGCAGATCGCCGGCCATGTCCAGGCACGAGCCGCAGGTGGCCCCGCAGCCGGTGCGCATGGTCAGTTCGGACACGGTGCGGCAGCCGGCGTCGGCGGCTTCGCGGATCTGACGATCGGTGACCCCATTGCAGATGCAGACGTACACGATGGCGTTCGGCGGCGGGCGGCGCGGACTGCGCCTGGCCGCCATTCAAACCAAAGTGAGAATGGTTGTCAATTCCGGGCGTTAATCGTTATTAATACGGGCCACCCAAGGCCCGCCACGCTTGCGTGGACGCTTGCGCGGGCGCTCGTGGCCGGCGGTGTTGCCGGGCATCCACGCCTCCTGCGCCAGGGTCGGCATGGCACGGATGCCCGGCCCGGCGATGCTCTGCGCCAGCGGCGCCAGGTGGCGCAGCGCCCGCGCGTAGACGCCGCGCTTGAACAGCACCACGTGCTCCACCGGATACCAGAAGTCGACCCAGCGCCAATGGTCGAACTCCGGCGTCTCGGTCAGCTCCAGGTTCAACTGGCTCTCGTCGCAGCGCATCTGCAGCAGGAACCAGACCTGCTTCTGGCCGATGCACACCTGGCGTTCGTTGCGGCGGATGGCGCGGCTGGGCAGCCGATAGCGCAGCCAGCCAGGCGTGGCTCCGAGCACTTCGACATGCTCGGGCAACAGCCCGGTCTCTTCACGCAACTCGCGGTACATGGCCTCGACCGGGGTCTCGTCGGTATTCATGCCACCTTGCGGGAACTGCCAGCCATCCCGGCGCACGCGACGTGCCCAGAACACCTGACCGTCCGGCCGCATCAGCACGATGCCAACGTTCGGTCGATAACCGTCCGGATCGATCACGATGCGGACTCCTGAAAAATCTACTGGCTCCGACTCTGCCATGGCTGCGGCCGGGCCACAAGCGCGGCAAAAACCCGTTGACAGCCGTCCGATTTGCTATAAGAATTGGCGGTTCACCAAGGCTATGTAGCTCAGCCGGTTAGAGCACAGCACTCATAATGCTGGGGTCGGTGGTTCGAGTCCACCCATAGCCACCATGGTGTCCACGCAGCAGGCGTGCGATAATTGCGATCTGCGACATTGCCCCGTCGCCAAGCGGTAAGGCACCTGACTCTGACTCAGGCATTCGGTGGTTCGAATCCATCCGGGGCAGCCAAACACCAAAAAAAAGGCCGATCGAAAGATCGGCCTTTTTTTTGGTGTTTGGCTGCGGGTTCGCGCAGGCGCTTTGCGCCTGCGCCCCACACCTTGCTGCGCAAGGTGTGGGCCCCGGCCTTCCCTCTCCACATCCCCGCGCCTGTCGGCGCGCCCCCTTGGACTCCAAGGGGGCTTTTCACCAGACGCTCGGTGCGCATGTCATATGAAAACAGCGCCGAGCTGCGAACGCCTTCCCGCGAACGGCGATTGCTATGCAGCCGACCGCGCTACTGATGCATCGCTAGATCCGCAGCAGTAGAACCACGCGCGACTGATGGCAACACTCAAGCAGAAGACAGCACCGGCATGGAGCTGAGTACAGGCGCGCCGAACCAACGACCACGAGATCGAGGCGACGCAGAGCACGGCTTGGCTTGCGACCGCCGCTGCCGTCGGACCCAAACGACAAAAGCCCGGCCGGGGCCGGGCTTTTGCGTACTTCCCAGGGGAATCCCGAAGGATTCCTCGCCAGGCGCGGTGGATCAGCGCTTGGAGAACTGGGTCGCGCGGCGGGCCTTGTGCAGACCGACCTTCTTGCGCTCGACTTCGCGGGCGTCGCGGGTCATGAAGCCGGCCTTGCGCAGCTCGGACTTCAGGGTTTCGTCGTACTCGACCAGCGCGCGGGCGATGCCCAGGCGGATCGCACCGGCCTGGCCGGTGGTGCCGCCGCCGGCGGCGGTGACGAAGATGTCGAAGCTTTCGGTGTTCTTGGTCAGCTCCAGCGGCTGGCGCACGATCATGCGCGCGGTCTCACGGCCGAAGAACTCGTCCAGCGGACGGTTGTTGACGGTGATATTGCCGGTACCCTTGCGCAGGAACACGCGGGCGGTGGAGGACTTGCGGCGGCCGGTGCCGTAGTTTTGCGTGATCGCCATGATTAGATATCCAGAACTTGCGGCTGCTGGGCGGTATGCGGATGCTCGGAGCCCTTGTAGACCTTGAGCTTGCGGTACATGGCGCGACCCAGCGGACCCTTCGGCAGCATGCCCTTGACCGCGATCTCGATGACGCGCTCGGGGTGACGCTCCAGCGCCTGCGCCAAGGTCTCGGTCTTCAGGTTGCCGATGTAGCCGGTGAAGCGGTGGTACTTCTTGTCGTTGAGCTTGTTGCCGGTGACCGTGATCTTCTCGGCGTTGATCACCACCAGGTAATCGCCGGTATCGACGTGCGGGGTATAGACCGGCTTGTGCTTGCCGCGCAGACGGCGGGCCAGTTCGGTGGAAAGCCGGCCCAGCGTTTTGCCGGCGGCGTCGACGAGATACCAGTCGCGCTGGACGGTCTCGGACTTAGCGGTGAAGGTGCTCATTAAAGAAGACTCGGTTGGTCGGGCGGATTCCGGCAGGACGCTGCCTGAACTTTGCCACGCGTTGTGACTTGCAAAAACGCAAGAGGCGGAATTCTACGCGCCGCCAGCGGCACGCGCAAGTCCGTCCCTTGCCCGGGACCCCAGCGCCGTCGGCGCTTGGCATGGCGGCGGCCCGGGGCGAAAATCGAATGCCCCCCCATCCCCAGGCCCCTCGCGATGACGGCTCCCCGCCTGCATACCCCGCTCGACCGCGCCCTGGTCGAAGCCCAGCGCGCCCTGGAAACGGTGTTCGGCGATCCGCCGGCGCAGCGCCCCTACCCGGCGGCGGCCACCGCCGACGTGGTGCTGGCACCGGACGAACGCCGCCATGCCGCCGGGCTGATGCGCATCAACCATGTCGGCGAGGTCTGCGCGCAGGGCCTGTACTTCGGCCAGGCCGCGGTCGCCCAAGATCCGGCGACCCGCGCGCACCTGCTGGAAGCGGCGCAGGAAGAGACCGACCACCTGGCCTGGTGCGCGGCGCGGCTGCGCGAGCTGGACAGCCGCCCGAGCCTGTTCAACCCGGTCTGGTACGCCGGCAGCTACGCCATCGGCACCCTGGCCGGGCTGCGCGGCGACGGCTGGAACCTGGGCTTCGTGGTGGAGACCGAACGCCAGGTCGAGGCGCACCTGGACGAACACCTGCAGACGCTGCCGCCGGCCGATTTGCGCAGCCGCGACGTGCTGCGGGTAATGAAAGCCGACGAGGCGCGCCATGCCGAACACGCCGAACAGGCCGGCGCGCGGCGGCTGCCGGCGCCGATCCCGTCGCTGATGGCCGCCGCCTCGCGGCTGATGAAGGCGGTCGCCTACCGGCTTTGAGCGCGCCGCGGCGCAGGCGCCGCCGGTGCCGCGCTGGCATTGCCGGCGCATTCGGGTTAAAGTGAACGAAAGCTGACTGGTTCCGACGTCCGCCTATCCTGTTCAGCGACTGGCGCTTCCATCCCGGCGCCGTCCGACTTCGCCGCACCACCGCGCCGCACCCCTGCCGCTTGCGCCTGCTTTCACGACCGATCATGCCTGCACGCTCCACCCATCTGCCATCGCCACAGACCCGCTGGCTCTCGCGCCTGCTGTTCGCGAGCCTGTTCGCGCTCGGCGGCGGCGCCCTGCTCTACCACCTGCTCGGCGACTACCGCCATGCCAGCGCGATCCTGCGCGACCACTCGGTGGCGACGGTGCCGGTGATCGCCGACGGCGCGTTCGGCGCGCATGCCGAGCCGCTGGTGCATTACCGCTTCCACTATGTCTTCGAGAGCAAGGGCCGGCTGCACCGCGGCGCGTTCGAGGCCAGCGGCGCCGAGGCCGGGCCGCTGCTGCTCGACGGCGCGACCGTGGAGATCGCCTATGCCAACGCCGATCCGTCGCGCTTCGGCCGCCTGGACCAGTTGCAGCACGCCGGCAACCTCGGCGGCATGCTCAGCCGGGTGGCGATCGCGCTGTCGATCGCCGCGCTGCTGGCCGCGGTCGCGCACCAGATGCTGATCGGCCGCGTCCTCGGCGCGCGCCGCCCTGCCGTGGCCTGACGGCTCGGCACAGTCGCCGCTTCTCAGCCTCGGCGCCCATGACAGCGGAGCTAGGCGAGCACTGCGAGCGCCCGGATCGGCCCGCGCCTCAAGTTGACCCGCAGCGCCTGCCCACGAACGTTGGCAGCGCTGCCGCCTGCGACATTCTTTATAGGCCGCGAACCCGGCAGCGCTCAGGACTGGACCAGCTTCAGGCCGATCACCCCGGCCACGATCAGGCCGATGCAGGCCAGCCGCGCCGGCGACGCGCTGTCGCCGAACAGCGCGATGCCCAGCGCGGCAGTGCCCAGCGCGCCGATCCCGGTCCAGATCGCGTACGCCGTGCCCAGCGGGATGTCCTTCAGCGCCTGGGTCAGCAGCCACAGGCTGATGCCGGCGCCGGCCAGGGTGCCCAGCGTCGGCCAGAGGCGGGTGAAGCCTTCGCTGTACTTGAGGCCGAGCGCGAAGCCGATTTCGAACAGGCCGGCGAGCAGCAGGTAGATCCATGGCATTGTCTGTCTCCGTAGACAAATAAAAATAAAAACGGCCCGATGTCTGCACATCGGGCCGCCGTCGGCAAGGGTCGCAGCGCAAACGCTGCGGGGCGGGCCGTCCCGCCGAATGTGACGTGCTACTCGGCCAGGTTGCGACCGTGGAACAGTTCCTCGATCTCGCGCTTGAGCAGCGCCTCGATCCGCATGCGCTCCTTGAACGAGAGGTTCTTGGCCTTTTCCTCGAACAGGTACTGGTCCAGGTCGAAGTCCTTCAGGTGCATCTTGGTGTGGAAGATGTTCTCCTGGTAGACATTGACGTCGAACATCTCGTAACGCGCCTTGATGTTCTTGGCCAGGAAGTTCTGGATCGAGTTGATCTTGTGGTCGATGTAGTGCTTCTTGCCCTTCACGTCGCGGGTGAAGCCACGGATGCGGTAATCCATGATCACGATGTCCGATTCCAACCGCTCGATCAGGTAGTTGAGCGCCTTCAGCGGCGAGATCACCCCGCAGGTGGCGACGTCGATGTCGGCGCGGAAGGTCGCGATGCCGTGCTGCGGATGGGTTTCCGGGTAGGTATGGACGGTGATGTGGCTCTTGTCCATGTGCGCGACCACCGCGTCGGAGATGATCTCCTTGCCGGCCAGCTTCTTGTCGATCACCGGCTCTTCGGAGATCAGGATGGTCACCGAGGCGCCCTGCGGATCGTAGTCCTGGCGGGCGATGTTGAGGATGTTGGCGCCGATGATCTCGGCCACATCGGTGAGGATCTCGGTCAGGCGGTCGGCGTCGTACTGCTCGTCGATGTACTCGATGTAGCGCTGGCGCTCCTCTTCGGAGACCGCGTAGCAGACGTCGTAGATGTTGAAGCTCAACGCCTTGGTGAGGTTGTTGAAACCTTGCAGCCTCAGGCGAGGCAACGGCTTGACCACGGGCGTGAATCCTCTAAAAGATGGACGGGGTAGAAAGGGCAGCAATTATGGGCCAAACGCGCCCGTAGCGAAACGTGGGGATTGGCGCTCGTTTGCCGCAGACAACGCGTCCCGTTAAGCTTCGGGACTCACGCAGTAGCGAAGCCGCCATGAGTCCCGGAAACACCTCCACTGCAACACCTGTGCGCATCGCTCCAAGTCCTCTGACGTTGGACACCGCCACGATCGACCGCTTCCTGGCGCATAGCCACCGCCGGCGCTATCCGGCGCGGACCGACGTGTTCAGGCCCGGCGACCCGGCCGGCACCCTGTACTACGTCGTCAGCGGCTCGGTCAGCATCATCGCCGAGGAAGATGACGATCGCGAATTGGTGCTGGGCTATTTCGGCAGCGGCGAGTTCGTCGGCGAGATGGGCCTGTTCATCGAATCGGACCAGCGCGAGGTGATCCTGCGCACCCGCACCCCGTGCGAACTGGCCGAGATCAGCTACGAGCGGCTGCACCAGCTGTTCCTGGGGTCGCTGTCGGCCGACGCGCCGCGGGTGCTGTACGCGATCGGCGTGCAGCTGTCCAAGCGCCTGCTCGACACCTCGCGCAAGGCCAGCCGGCTGGCGTTCCTGGACGTCACCGACCGCATCGTGCGCACCCTGCACGACCTGGCCCAGGAGCCGGAGGCGATGAGCCACCCGCAGGGCATGCAGTTGCGCGTGTCGCGGCAGGAGCTGGCGCGGCTGGTCGGCTGCTCGCGCGAGATGGCCGGCCGCGTGCTGAAGAAGCTGCAGGTCGACGGCATCCTGCACGCCCGCGGCAAGACCGTGGTGCTGTACGGCGCGCGTTGAGCGCAACGCGCATGGCTGCACGCCGCGCTAGCGGCGGCAGCGGACCATCGCGATGGTCCTGAGCGAGACCTTCTATTGGTTCGTGCTGGTCGGCCTGGCGGCGCAGCTGGTCGACGGCGCGCTGGGCATGGCCTTCGGCCTGGTG
The DNA here is from genome assembly GCF_025666195.1 of Xanthomonas sp. CFBP 8443. Taxonomy (NCBI): domain Bacteria; kingdom Pseudomonadati; phylum Pseudomonadota; class Gammaproteobacteria; order Lysobacterales; family Lysobacteraceae; genus Xanthomonas; species Xanthomonas sp. CFBP 8443. Next base: position 627,115 of record NZ_CP102592.1, on the reverse strand, counting down.
TCCTCGTCGGTGTTGTTGAGCATGGGCCTGCCGCCGGCGGCGGTCAGCGCCAGCGTGCACAGCGCCGAGGTCTTCACCACCGGCGCCTCGGGGCTGTCGCACCTGGCGATGGGCAACGTCGACAAGCGCCTGTTCCTGCGCCTGGCGCTGCCGGGCATGGCCGGCGGCATCCTCGGCGCCTATGTGCTGACCCAGTTGCCCGGCGACCTCATCCGCCCCTTCGTGCACCTGTACCTGCTCGGCCTGGCGGTGCTGATCCTGCTGCGCGCGGCCGGCCGGGCGCTGCCGCGGCAGCAGGTGCGGCGGGTGCCGCTGCTCGGTTTCGTCGCCGGCCTGCTCGACGCCAGCGGCGGCGGCGGCTGGGGCCCGGTGGCGACCTCGACCCTGCTGGCCCACGGCGGCCAGGCGCGCACCACGATCGGCACGGTCAACGCCGCCGAGTTCCTGGTGACGCTGTCGATCTCGCTGACCTTCCTGCTGAGCATGGGCGTGCAGCACCTGGAGATCGTGCTCGGCCTGCTGGTCGGCGGCATGCTGGCCGCGCCGCTGGCGGCGGTGCTGGTGAAGCGGGTGCGCGAACGCTGGGTGCTGGTAGCGGTCGGCGTGCTGGTGCTGGGCATCAGCCTGTACCAGATCGGCAGCACGCTGTACCGCTGGCAGGTCTAGCCGCCCGGCGCAGCCACGGCGTCGCCGGCGCGATCGCGGCAACCCCAGTTCAGGATCGGCGTGGCGGACGGCAGTTCGCGGCGGAAGCGCGCCACCGCCGAGGCCTTGGGGTTGACCACCACCGGCGTGGCGGCGGCCTGCAGCAACGGCAGGTCGGCGGTGCTGTCGGAATAGGCGATGGCGATGTCCGCATAGCCCAGCTCGCGCAGCATGCGCATCTTTTCTTCGTTGTGGCAGTGGCGGGTGGCGGTGACCGCGCCCAGCCGCGGGCCGATCAGGCTGCCGACCACCGGCACGTCCTGGTGCGCGACGAAGCCGAGGATGGCGCGCGCCAGCTCCGGCGGCGCGCCGGTGGCGACCACCACCCGGTCGCCGGCGGCACGGTGCCGGGCGAACACCTCCAGCGCCTGCGGCAACAGCCGCTGGCGGATCTGCGCCTCGTGGCGCAGCACGTACTGGTCGATCACCCGGTTGAACTCGCGCGCGCGGTGCAGGCCGAAGCTGGCGATCCACACGTAGCCGGAGATGCCGGTGCGCCGGGTCGGCAGCATCGCCACCAGCGGCCCTAGCAGCGGCGTGGCCAGCAGCGCGGCGGCCAGGCGCAAGGGGTTGCGCCGGATCAGCCAGGCGAACAGGTGGCTGCCGGAGTCGCCGTCGTACAGGGTGTGGTCGAAATCGAACACCACCAGCGGCGCGTCGGCGCGCGGGGCGGAATAGGCGCCGCTCATGGCTCGAAGAACAACTGGCGCAGCGCTTCGCCGGGTTCCTCGGCGCGCATGAAGGTCTCGCCGACCAGGAACGCGTGCACGCCGGCCGCGCGCATCATCGCCACGTCGGCCTGGCCGAGGATGCCGCTCTCGGTGACCAGCAGGCGGTCGCGCGGGACCGCGTCGCGCATCGCCAGCGTGGTCTGCAGCGACACCTCGAAGGTGCGCAGGTTGCGGTTGTTGATCCCGATCAGCGGCACCGGCACCTGGATCGCGCGCTCCAGCTCGTCGATGTCGTGGACCTCGACCAGCACGTCCATGCCCAGCTCCATCGCCAGCGCCGACAGCTCGGCCAGCTGCAGGTCGTCCAGCGCGGCAACGATCAGCAGGATGCAGTCGGCGCCGAGCACGCGCGCCTCGTACACCTGGTAGGGATCGATGGTGAAGTCCTTGCGCAGCACCGGCAGCGTGCACGCTTCGCGCGCCTGCTGCAGGTACGTGTCGTGGCCCTGGAAGAAGTCCACGTCGGTCAGCACCGACAGGCAGGCGGCGCCGCCGAACTCGTAGCTGACCGCGATGTCGGCCGGGTGGAAGTCGGGGCGGATCACGCCCTTGGACGGGCTGGCCTTCTTGATCTCGGCAATCACCGCCGGCTCGCCGTCGGCGATCGCGCTCTGCAGCGCGCGGGCGAACCCGCGCACCGGCGGCGCGGCCCCGACGCGGGCGACCAGCTCGGCCAGCGGCACGCGCGCGCTGCGGGCGGCGATCTCTTCGGCCTTGCGGGCGAGAATGGTGCGGAGGATGTCGCTCATGCGCTCGGGGTTCCGGGGGACGCGGCATTATCGGCCAAGTTGGGCTGAACAGGCCGGGACTCTAGTTTCGGGACTCGGGACTCGGGACTCGGGACTCGGCAATAGCGTAGTGCCGGTGCCGTTCGACCAGACGGATCTTGGATTCAGTCCTTGGCCTGGTCTGCGTCGGGCTCGTCCTGGTCCGACAATTCGAAGTACAGCACCTCGGACCAGTTCGTCAGTCCCAGCGGCCGTTCGGTGGCGCCGGTTCGCGTGCTGTCGCAGTCGTCGTCGAAGCGCAGGCCGTGGAAGACATCGAGCGGCGGCGCGCCCTCTTCGACGGCCAGGCGGCGCAGCAGGGTCGCGGCCTCGTGGAGGTCGGCCGGCAGGGCCTCGAACGCGGCGCCGACCTCGCGGCATCGGCCGATCTCCTGCTCGACGCAGTGGCGCAGGTCTTCTTCCCCGATCGCCGACATCATGTCGAGTTCGAGGGTCTCCAGCAGCAGGAACGCGTCGCGGTTCGCTTCCAGGAAGGCGACGGTCTCGTCCAGCCAGCCTGGCAGGTGCTCGACCGTCGCCGGCACCGGGACCGGCGCTTCGACCGGTGCGTGCGTCGGCGAGAACAGTTGCTTGAGCCGCCCCATCAGGGATGCTGGCGACGCCACGACCGGCGCTGGCGCAGGCGGCAGGGGAGGCGCGGCCGCGATCACCTTGACGATCTCGGCGAAGCGCTTGACCCGCTCCAGGCCCGGGGCGAACGGACTGCTGATCGCGTGCAGGCGCGCCGGCTGGTCATCGTCTTCGTCGGCGCCCGCCTCTTCGTCCTCGTCCTCGCTTTCGTCATCGTCTTCGCCCTCCTCCCCGCCCTCGACCTCGTCTTCCCCCTCGTCCTCATCCTCGTCATCCAGGCCCTCCGCCACCAACGACGCGCACAACTGGGGATCGGCCGACATCAGCAGCCGATACACGAACGGCACGTCGTAGGCCCATTCGGAGAGGCTGGAAATGGTGTCGGGCCGATCGCCATACGAGGCCGGCCGGTTGCTGAGGCTGTAGAGATAGGAGCGGTTGGCCATGCAAACCCTTTGTCGTCGTGCGCCGCCGACGCGGCGCAGCGGGCAGCTTACGCGCCGACCGAAGGGCCGGCCATCTCGGATGCACACCGAACGTGTTCCGCACACCGCAACCGGTCGCATGCGCTCGGCTGCACAACGCGGACGTCGCGCACGCCCACCGCGGCTGTCGGCGCCCCGTCTGCGGCTGGCCGTCGGCGCGCAGCATCTTGTTGCCGTCGGAACGAGGCGTACTGCAGCGAGGCGCCGAGATGGATGCTGCTGGACGGACAACGGGCGACATCGGCACCGCCCGCCGCGATCCCGACACCGCCGCGCTCAGACCGGCAAGCGCTTCGGGTCCCGCGTCCTCAGTCGCGAACGTCGGCCAAGCGCCGCGTGCACGCCACGTACGCATCGAGCTTGCCGCGCGCGCGGCCGTCGGCGATCGCCGTGCGCGCCAGCGCGATGCCGGCGCCGATGTCGTCGGCCACGCCGGCCACGTACAGCGCCGCGCCAGCGTTGAAGGCGACGATATCCAGCGCCGGACCGGGCACGTTGTCGAGCACGCCGCGCAGCATCTCCATCGACTCGTTGGCGTCGGCCACCTTGAGGTTGCGGCTGGCCGACATGGCGATGCCGAAATCCTCCGGATGCACTTCGTACTCGCGTACCTGGCCGTCGCGCAGTTCGCCGACCAGGGTGCCGGCGCCGAGCGAGAGTTCGTCCATGCCGTCGCGGCCCCACACCACCAGTGCGCGCTCGGCGCCCAGTTCGTGCAGCACGCGCGCCTGGATGCCGACCAGGTCGGGATGGAACACGCCCATCAGGATGTTGGGCGAGCCGGCCGGATTGGTCAGCGGACCGAGGATGTTGAAGATGGTGCGTACGCCCATCTCGCGCCGCACCGGCGCCACCACCTTCATCGCCGGATGGTGCACCGGCGCATACATGAAGCCGATGCCGGTGGCGGCCAGCGCCTGCGCCACCTGCTCGGGCTGCAGTTCGATCACCGCGCCCAGCGCCTCCAGCGCATCGGCGCTGCCGGACTTGGAGGAGACGCTGCGGTTGCCGTGCTTGGCCACCTTGGCGCCGGCCGCGGCGGCCACGAACATCGCGCAGGTGGAGATGTTGAAGGTGTGCGAGCCGTCGCCGCCGGTGCCGACGATATCGACCATATGGGTGCGGTCGGCCACCTCGACGGTGCGCGAGAACTCGCGCATCACCGCCGCCGCGCCGGCGATCTCGCCGATCGTCTCCTTCTTCACCCGCAGCCCGGTGAGGATCGCCGCGGTCATCATCGGCGACACTTCGCCGCGCATGATCTGCCGCATCAGCCCGACCATCTCGTCGTGGAAGATCTCGCGGTGCTCGATGGTGCGTTGCAGGGCTTGCTGCGGGGTCAGCGTCATTGCGGTTCCTGGACGTTCAAAGACTGGCGTGCTCGAGGATTTCCTGGCCCATCAGCACACAGTCGCCGTCGGCCATGGGGTAGTAGAGCAGGCGCATGCGGTACTCGCCCTTGTAGATGTAGCCCCACACCTGCAGCACCTCGAAGCGCTGCTTGGCATTGGCCGGATTGACGATGGACGGCAGCCGCTCGACCTCGTCGCCGACCTCGGCGCGCTCGTCGTTGTCGGAATGGAAGGCCAGCAGCTTGGCGGCCTGGGCCCGCGCGGCCTCGGCGCATCGCGGCGCGGCCGCCTTGGCGCCGGCGGGCGCCGCCAGGCACGGCGCGCACAGCAGCAGCGCGATCGCGGCGAACGCTGCGCGTGGATGCAGACGCATGTTCAGCGCTCCAGGAAGTTCTTCAGCAGGGCGTGGCCGTGCTCGGTGAGGATGGACTCGGGATGGAACTGCACGCCCTCGACCGGGAACTGGCGGTGGCGCAGGCCCATGATCTCCTCGACCGTGCCGTCCTCGTTCTCGGTCCAGGCGGTGACTTCCAGGCAGTCCGGCAGCGTGGTCTTCTCCACCACCAGCGAGTGGTAGCGGGTGGCCTCGTAGCGGTCCGGCAGGCCGGCGAACACGCCGCGGCCCTCGTGGCGGATGCGCGAGGTCTTGCCGTGCATGATGGTGCCGGCACGCACCACTTCGCCGCCGTAGGCCTGGCCGATGCTCTGGTGGCCCAGGCACACGCCCAGGATCGGCGTGTGCTGGCCGAGCCGCTCGATCAGCTGCAGCGACACCCCGGCCTCGTTCGGCGTGCACGGGCCGGGCGAGATCACGATGCGCTCCGGCGCCAGGCGCTCGATCTCGTCCACGCTGAGCGCGTCGTTGCGCACCACCTTGACCTCGGCGCCGAGCGCCTGCAGGTACTGCACGAGGTTGTAGGTGAAGCTGTCGTAGTTGTCGAGCATCAGCAGCATGTGCGGTCCATCCAGTTGATTAGTAAGGCGCAGAACCCTGGAACCCCGGATTCGTGCCCGCTTGGATACCCGCAATTTTAGTCGATACCCTGCGCCGCCAGTCGGGAGACTGCACGTAGGCCATAGTGGCATGGACGCAGAAACTCGGCCAAGGCCGTGCTTCATCCCCCGGAGGACCGGCCGATGTCCGGTGTCCGCTGCCGGCGCACCGATCTGCGCTGCGGACGAGCGGCGTTCGCTGCGCCAGGCGCGTGGGTGAAACGCGTGCGTGGCGGCCGCGCGCCGCCTTGTGTGCGAGCGAAGCGCCGCAGTGCGCAGGTCAGGGCCTGGCCGCCTGTCCTTCGGCCACAGGAACGAACAGCAGGTCCTGGTAGTCGTAGCTGAAATCGGCGAGCGGCGACACCGGCTGCATCGCGATGCGCGCGACCTTGCCTTCGGCATCCAGCGCGAAGGTGACGTAGGCCGGCTCGATGGCGCGGTCGTCCCATTCGGTACGGAAGGTGTCGTACTGCCAATGGCGCAGCGTCCCGGCCATGTTGGGGGTCTGCTTGAAGTCGATCCGCAGCTTGCCCGCGCGGTCGGCGATCTCGATCGGCCCATACCACGCATCGGCATAGCGGCCCGCATAGCCGGCGGCCGGCAGCGAGGGACGCGATGCCTTGCGCGCGCTGTTGCCGGCGGCCTGCAAGGCCGCCAGGCCGCCATCCAGGCGCTGCCGGTACCAGGTGTCGAACGCCGCCACCCAGTCGCGCGGCGCGAAGCCCAGATAGTGGTCGAGCAGTTCGTAGCCCAGGCCGCGCATCACGCCGACGTCCTCGGCATTGATCTGCAGCGAAATGCCCAGGTTGCGCTCGGGCACCAGCACGATGAAGGTCAGCACGCCGAACACCGCGCCGCCGTGCTGCACGACCTTGACCCCGCGATAGTCCTGCACGTTCCAGCCCAGCGCGTAGCTGGAGAAGTTCGGCGTGATGTCGGCGACCGGCGCCGGGTACGGGTTGATCGGCACCGGCACCTGCGGGGTCCACATCGCCTGTGCGGACGCAGCGCTGTACAGGCGCTTGCCGTCGCTGCCCGGCAATGCGCCGAGCGCCAGCTGGATCTGCAGCCAGCGCGCCAGGTCGTTGGCGCTGGAGGACAGGCCGCCGGCCGGCGCGGCCACCTGGCCCAGGCCCTCGCGCTCGGGCAGCAGCTGCTGCGGGCCGAGCCCGCGTACGCGCGGGTCCAGGCGCGCATGCGGCTGCGCCCGGTTCGGGTTGGCGAAGCGGTCCTTCTCGTCGCTGACCGAGCTGCCCATGCCCGCCGGCTTGAACACGCGCTCGCGCATGAAGCTTTCCCAGTCCTGGCCGCTGGCCGCGGCGATCACTTCGCCGGCGACCACGTACAGGATGTTGTCGTAGGCGTAGTTGCTGCGGAAGCTGGTGGCCGGCTTGAGGTGGCGCAGCGCGCGCACGATGTCGCCGCGGCTGCGCGAACTGCGCGGGACGAACAGCAGGTCGCCCGCGCCCAGCCCCAGGCCGCTGCGATGGACCAGCAGGTCGCGCACGGTCATCTCGCGCGTCACCCAGGGGTCGTACATGCGGAACTCGGGCAGGTGGTCGATGACCTTGTCGTCCCAGCCGAGCTTGCCCTCGTCCACCAGGATCGCCAGCGCCGCGGCGGTGAAGGCCTTGCCGGTGGAACCGGTGGGGAAGATGGTGTCCGCATCGACCGCCTCGGTTGCGCCCAGGCGGCGTACGCCATAGCCCTTCGCCTGCACGATCCGGCCCTGCTCGACGATGGCGATGGCCATGCCGGGCACGTCGTGTTCGGCGAGCATGCGCTCCACGCGCGCGTCGAAACCCGGCGGCGGCGCGGCGGCCGCGCTGGCGGCCCAGGCAAGAGCGATCGCGACGATCGCGGCCTGCAGGCATTTCGGAATGGCGGCCATCATGGACTCCCGGACGGGTTGGCTAGCGAAGCTCGGCGCCGAGGCGCTGCGGGCGGCGCCACAGCAACCAGACGCCCCAGGTCATCAGCGGCAGCACGTAGACCGCCAGAAACAGCCAGGTCAGCGTGCCGTAACCCTTGGCGATCAGCTCGACCAGGCCCACCGCGCTGGCGGCATACACCGCCAGCAGCATCGAGCCGACCGCGAGCGCCGGGCGCAGCGCGCGCGGCATCGGCCGCTGCCGTTCCCCGAAGGTCTTGGCCACGCGCTCGTTGATGGCATGCAGCAACGCCACCCCGGTATCGACCAGGGTCAGCAGCACCGCGATCTGGAACGCCCACTCGAACCACGGCGCGTGCAGCTTGCCCAGCAGGAACGCCGAGGGCAGCGCCTCGGCGCCGATCTCGCGGTAGTAGCCCATCATCGCGATGTAGAACACCACGCCCGGCAGCATGCCGAGCGGGCCGGCGAGCGCGCCGGCGGCCAGCGCCTCGCGGCGGCTGCGCAGATGGCGGATGCAGAACAGCACCGCGGGAATGGTGGCGACGTTGTAGCCGGCGTAGCTGAGCCCGGCGCCGAACCAGCCATCGGCGAGCGGCACGGCCGCGAAGTTGGCCTGGATGCGGCCGCCGAAGGCGACCACGCTCCAGACCAGGAATATGAAATAGACCAGGTACAGATAGCCCACCGACGCAGTGAGGAACTTCTCGATCGCCGCGCTGCTGTAGACCAGCATCGCGCCAGTGGCGGCGATCATGCCCAGCGAACCGGCCAGCTTGGGCAGGCCGAACAGGCTGTGCGCGATTTCGCCGGCGGCGGCGCCCATCACCGCCAGGATCACGATCATCAGCGCGAAGTAGCCGATCTCGAACAGGAACCAGGCGCGGCCGAGCAGTACCTTGAAGAAGGATCGATAGTCGTAGGCGCGTGCGACCCGCGCCAGCTCGAAGCTGACCATCAGCACCGCGCTCCACACCAGCATGCTCACCGTCATGCCCAGCAGGCCGCCCCAGGGACCGGCCGGCAGGAAGAACTCCACCAGTTCGCGCCCGGTGGCGTAGCCGCCCGCGATCACCGCCGCCTGGAACACGAAGCCCGGCAGCAGATAGCGCTGGAACCAGGTGGATGCGCCGCTCACGGCGCGCACCGCTGCAGGCGAATACGACGCAGAACAAGATCGACGAGTTTCATGCCAGGCACTCCTCCACCAAGGCGTCGAACGCCGCGCCGCCGCGCATCGGATCGGCGACCGCGCAGCCCAGGCGCCTGCTCTCCGCCGCGCACAGTGCATGCGCCGAGGCTTCGTCCAGGTGTGCCGTGTTGAGGCTCACGCCCGCGCAGCGGATCGCCGGGTTGGTACGTCGCCCCAGCTGCAGCGCCAGCGCGATGGTCTCCTCGATGCTGGGCAGTGCGAACTGCGGATGGCCCAGCACGCGTTCGCGCCCGGGCTGGTGGCAGACCACCACCACGTCGGGCTGGCTGCCGTGCAGCAGCGCCAGCGCGACGCCCGCATAGGCCGGATGGAACAAGGAACCCTGCCCTTCGATCACGTCCCAGTGGCCGTCGGCGGCCTCGGGCGAAAGCAGCTCGGCTGCGCCGGCGGCGAAATCGGCCACCACCGCATCCATCGGCATGCCGCTGCCGGCGAGCATGATCCCGGTCTGGCCGGTGGCGCGGAAATCCGCATCGACGCCGCGTTGCGCGAACCCCCTGGCCAGCGCCAGCGCGGTGTATTTCTTGCCCAACGCGCAGTCGGTGCCGACCGTCAGCAAGCGCTTGCCGCGGCGCGGCTGGCCGGTGGCGACGCGGATGCCCGGCGGCGGCTGGCGCACGTCGATGAGCTGACGCCCCAGCGCGGCGGCCGCCTCGCGCAGGCGCTCGATCTCGCTCATGCGCACGTGCATGCCGCTGACGATGTCCAGGCCGGCTTCCATCGCCTGCAGGATCGAGCCCACCCAGGCCTGCGGGATGACGCCGCCGGCATTGGCCACGCCGATGACCAGCGAGCGCGCGCCGCGCGCGGCGGCCTCGGCCGGGGTCATCCGCGGCAAGCCGGTGGTGACGGTCGCGCCGGCGCAGGCGAATTCGCCGACGCAGCGCTCCGGCGCCCAGTCGCGCAATCCGAACGCGGTCTTGGCGTAGCCGGGTTCGGTGACGTCGCCGAGGAACAGGAGATGCGGCCCTGGCAGCGCCTTCAATGCCGGTGCGGATGGCGGGCGGGTCTGTGGCATACGCGGTCGTTCACCTGGAGGATCGTGGGGCGGACCGCCGTTGCACGGCGCCCGATGCGATGCGGACTGCCGCTGGCGGGCGGTGCGCGGCTAGAACCGGTAGTCGAACTCGACGCCGACGGTGCGCGGCCGGATCGGCACCGCCGCCACCTGCACCGGCGTGCCGCTCACCTCGCTGTTCACCGGCGACAACGACGACCAGGCGTCTTCGTTGGTGACATTGTTGGCATAGACGCGCAGTTCCCAGTTGTTCCTGCCGATGCCCGCGTACACGTCCACGGTGCGGTAGCTGTCCAGCCGCAGCGGCGGCGTCACCACTTCGTCCAGCACGGTCGACGGGTCGCCTGGTGCGGTCACGCGCTGGCGCTCGGTCGTCGCGTTGAGCTGCGAGCCCACGCCGCGCAGCGACGCGCCGACCTGGCCGTTGAAGCCGCCGCCGATGGCGAAGGCGTATTCGGTGTTCAGCGCCCACGCCAGCCGCGGCGCGTACGGCATCCGGTCGCCGGCGAGGCCGGTATTGAGCACGATGTCGAAGCCGTCCTGCGGGATCACCGTGGGCGCGAAGTCGTTCTTGATACTGGCCTTGGTATAGGCGAGGTTGAAGCCGATGGTCCAGTGGTCGGTGGCCAGGAACCAAGTGGACAGTTCGGCGCCCTCGCTGGTCGCTTCGCCGCCATTGACCAGGCCGCCGATGCCATTGAACGAGGAACTGACCTGGATGTCGTCCCACTCGATGCGGAACGCGGCCAGGTCCAGTTGCACGCGGCGGTCGGCGAACTGGGACTTCAGCCCGAGTTCGTAGCTGGTCAGCATCGAGGAATCCACCTTGGGCGGGATGCCGGGCAGCGCCACGTTCGGCCCGCCCGGCTGGTAGCCGGTCGCCACGCGCGCATAGAGCATGCTGTCCTCGCTCAACTTGAACTGTGGGCTCAGGCTCCAGGTGAACACGTCCTCTTCGGATTCGCCGGGCGTATCGCCGAGCGGCACCAGGATGCCCTCGCTCACGTTCTGGCTGAACCACTGTTCGTTGCGCGCCTGGCGCACGCCGGCATCGATCTTGAAACGCTCGCCGATGCGCCATGAGCCGTTAGCGAACACCGCGAACTCCTTGTAGGTGCTGGGCATGCCGAGGAAGGTCAGCGTTTCGTACATCTGGTCGTAGGGCGCCGGCAGCGGCGAACCGTCGCGCTGGCGCAGCGCGGCGAGCTGGCTCTGCAGCGCGTCCTCCTTGGTGTAGAACACGCCCAGCAGCCACTCGAACGCGCCGCCGCTCTTCGAACTCAGCCGCAGTTCCTGGGTGATCTTGTCCAGGTCGAAGTCGTAGCGCACGAAAGAACTGCCCGGCTCCGGCAGGCCGAGCACCAGGTTGGCGACTTCGCCGAACTGGATGGTCGAATCGGTCTGGGTCATCGTGTCGGTCTGCGACCAGCCCGTGGCCGACACCAGGTCGGCCCAGCCCAGGTCCCACTCCAGGCTCAGCGCGGTCAGGGTCAGTTCCTTGGAGAACGGCTGCGGTTGCCAGGTCCGGTCCACGTGGTCGCCGAACAGCGGCTCGAGCGTGTCCGGGTCCAGCGCGGTGCCGCCGCGGCCGTCGGCATCGATGCGCTGTTGCAGCACCGACAGGTTCGCGTCGAACGCATCGCCGTCCCAGAACAGCGCCGCGCGGGCGCCCATCTGTTCGCTGTCGTTGATGTCCTTGCGGCCGTCGGTGGCGTTGTCGGTGTAGCCGGGCAGCTCGTTGCGCGCAAAGCTCATGCGCAGCCCCAGGCGATCCTCCTTCAGCGGCACGCTCGCGCCGAAGCGCGTGTTCCAGCCCTGTCCGCCGCCGGCCACCGAGCGCAGGCCGACACCGAGACGGAACTCCTCGCCGCTCACCTCCGGCGCACGCGTCACGTACTTGAGCAGGCCGCCGATGGCGCCGGCGCCGTACAGCGTGCCTTGCGGCCCGCGCAGCACTTCGACCCGGGTGATGTCGTAGGGCAGCACGTCCAGCATCAAGGTGTTGGCGCCCTGGTAGATGCCGCTCGAACCGACTGGAACCTCGTCGATGTAGGTCGCCACCGTGGCGCCGGAGGACAGCGCGGAGATGCCGCGCAACGACACCGAGGTCTGCCCGGGGCTGCCGCTGTCCTGCACCTGCATTCCCGGGATCAGGCTCGCGTAGTCGGCCAGCGAACTGGCGCCAAGGTTTTCCAGTTGGCGCTCGCCGAGGACGCTGATGGACGCGGCGACGTCGCGGATGTTTTCGACGCGCTTGTTGGCGGTGACTTCCACCTTGTCGAGCGTTGCCAGGCGCTCGGCGGTGGCCGGCTGGAGTGCGGGAGGCTGCTGCGCCGCGACGGGGGCCGTGGCCACCCACGCCAGGCTGCCGGCGATGGCCAGGGACAACGGCGAGCGGTACCACGGGCGGGTGGACTGGAACGCGTTCATCTTGCTCTCCCCGGATGGCGATCCGTACGTGCGAGCCGCGCTGCATGGCGCTCGCGGCGATCTGGCATGCTCTGATAGGAGATAATCGTCCTAATCAGAGAATTGTCAATACGTTTGGAAACTACCTGTTCGCGCCGAAGCGGCCGACGCCGACCGCATCGACATCGGCATCGCACTCAGTCCCGCTTGCGCTCGCGCCAGCCCGGCCCGCGCACCACGCGCCCCGGTTTCGCGCCGGTGTGCTCGCCCTGACGCAACACCTGCACGCCGTTGACGAACACGTCGCTGACGCCGGTCGCATACCGCTGCGGCGCCGCGTAGGTGGCGTGGTCGGCGATCGTGGCCGGATCGAACACCACGATGTCGGCGAAGCAGCCCGGCTGCAGGCAACCGCGGTCGCGCAGTTTCCAGTTCGCCGCCGGCAGGCCGGTCAGCCGATGGATGCCCTCTTCCAGCGGCATCAGCTTGCGGTCGCGCACGTAGTGGCCCAGGAACCTAGCGACATTGCCGTAGGCGCGCGGATGCGTACTGGATTTGAGGAACACGCCTTCCGGCGCCGAGGATTCGGCGTCCGAGCCCAGGCTGGTCCATGGCTGCTTCAGGCCCAGCTCGACGTTCTGCTCGCTCATCAGGAAATACGCGGCGACCACGCGGGAATCGTCCTCCACGATCAGGTCGAGCACGGTCTCTTCGGTGGATGTGCCACGCACCCTGGCCACGTCGGCCAGGGTCTTGCCGAGGAACGGCTTGAGTTTCTCGTTCTTGAACTCGATGAACAGCACGCGCTCGTCGGAACCGGTGAGCAGGCGGATGTTCTCCCAGTCGACGTCGGGATCCTTCATCTCGGCGATCACCCGCTTGCGGATGGCCGGATCCTTGAGCCGGGCGACCATCGCCTCGTGGCCGCCGGCCTGCACCCAGGGCGGCAAGCCCGCGGTCAGGCCGGTGGCGCCGGCGGTGTACGCGTACATGTTGGCGCTGACTGCCAAACCTTGCGCACGCGCCGCATCGATCTTCGCGATCGCCTGGGCCATCTTCGGCCAGTTCTTCTCGCCCGCCGCCTTGAGGTGATACGCCTCGGCGCGCTGCCCGGTGGCGCGGGCGATGGCGATGGTTTCGTCCAGCGCCTCCAGGAACCGGTCCGCCTCGCTGCGCATGTGCGCGACATAGCCGCCGCCGGATTCGGCCGCGGCCTGCGCCAGCGCGACCAGTTCGCCGGTGTCGGCGAACGCGGCCGGCGGATAGATCAGCGAGCCGCCCACGCCCAGCGCGCCTTCGCCCATCGCCTGCCGCACCAGTTCCTGCATGCGCGCAAGCTGCGCGGCATCGGGGTCGACGTCGCCTTCGCCCAACTCGTGGATGCGCACCGTGGTGGCGCCGACGAACGAGGCCACGTTCGGCGTGATGCCGCGCTTCTGCAGGTAATCCAGGTATTCGCCCAGCGTGGTCCATTCGATCGGGTAGCGGATGTCGCCCTGCTGCTTCAGCGCATCGGCCTTCATCTTCGGGGTGAACGGACCCATCGACCAGCCCTCGCCGAACACCTCCAGGGTCACACCCTGCTTGGTATCGCTCACGCCGCGGCCATCGGCGATCAGCGCTTCCGGCGCCCAGCTCAGCATGTTGATGAAGCCCGGCGCCACCGCATGGCCGCGGGCATCGACAGTGTGCGTGGCCGTCGCCCCGCTCCCCGCCGGCAGCAACGCGACGATGCGGTCCGCGCGCACCGCCACGTCGACGCGCCGGCCGGCGGCGCCGCTGCCGTCGTAGACCACGCCGTTGCGGATCAGCACGTCGTACGTCTCCTTGGCGGCAGCCATCGCGCCCGGCGCCGAGCAACAGCCGGCAAGCGCCAGCATCAGAATGGAACCTCGCACTCGCAACATCGGTGTGCTCCTGGTAGGTACCGCGACGACAGCAGACACCGCCGGCAGAGGAAAACCGGCGGACTTCAACGACGACGTTCCTTCGACAGCATGCCCGCCGCGGCCGGCGGCGGCGATGCGGCCGCTGCAGGACCGCGGTCCCGTTCCACCTGGCGGATGGGCCTGTCCAGCATCCACAACAGGCACGCCGCCAGCGCCGCCAGTCCGGCCAGCAGCACGAAGAATCCGGCGTGGCCGATCCGCGACCACAACGCGCCCACCGCGCCGGCCAGCAGGCTGCCGGTGAAGATCGCCAGGAACCACGCGGCCACCGTGGTCGCGCCCAGCCGCGGCGGCGCCAGGCGCGCGAACAGGCCAAGCCCGGTCGGCAGGATGTACAGCTCGCCCAGGGTGAGAATCGCGAAGAACGCCAGCACCCATGGCCAGCCGACGCGCCCGCCGCCGGCCGCGCCGTCCAGCGCCGCCAGCAACAGGTAGGCCAGCGCCACGATCAGCGCGCCGATCGCCATCTTGCGCGCTGGCGGCGTCTCGCGGCCGGCATCGGCGCGACGCCGCCAGTGCAGCAGCAGCAGCGGGGTCATGCTGATGACCAGCAGGGGATTGAGCGACTGGAACCAGGTCATGGGAATCACCGCAGCGCCCCAGGTCCGGTCCACGCCGACATCGATCCACAGCGACAGCGTATTGCCGATCTGCTCGTAGGCGCCGCGGAAGATCGTCGCCGCAAGACCCACGCCCAGCAGCAGCAACCACACCCGTTTGCCGTCGCCGCTGGATGCGCCCGCGGCGGCCGGCGCAGGCGCGCGCGTGCGGCTGTCCGGCGGAAGATAGCCGCGGCCCAGCACGTAGATGGCCAGCCCCACGAACATGCCGATGCCGGCGGCGCCGAAGCCGTAGTGCCAGCCGTAGACTTCGCCCAGGGTGCCGCAGATCAGCGGCGCCATGAAGCCGCCGATGTTCAGGCCGACGTAGTAGACGTTGTAGGCCCTGCCGCGGCGCGGGTCGTCGGCGGCGTACAGGTCGTTGATCTGGCTGGGCAGGCTGGGCAGGAACAGGCCGTTGCCCAGCGCAATGGTCGCCAGCGCGACGTAGAACAGCGGTTCGAACGCCATCAGGAAATGGCCCAGCGCCATCACGCTGCCGCCGATGATCACCGCGTTGCGCTTGCCCAGCCAGCGGTCGGCCACCGCCCCGCCGAGGATCGGGGTGAAGTACGCCATCGCGGTGTAGCTGCCGTAGATGAAGGAGGACTTTTCCTGGGCGAACAACAGCTGCTTGGTCATGTAGTAGACCAGCAGCGTGCGCATGCCGTAGTAGGAGAACAGTTCCCACATGTTGGTCAGGAACAGGATGGTCAGCCCGCGCGGCTGGCCGAACCATGTCTTGTCCGCCATGCCGCTCATGCGTTGGTCCTGGGCCCCCAGACCTCGTCGCCGCAGAAGATGTGGCCATCCTCGTAGCGCACCGACGGCACCCGATCGCGGGCCAGGAAGATCGGCCCGTCCAGGTCGACGACGTCGCAGAACTGCCCCAGCACGAACGCCGGCGCCGCCGCCAGGCTGGTGCCGCACATGTTGCCGACCATCACCTGCTTGCCCAGTTCGCGCGCGCGCGCGGCCATCAGCAGGCCCTCGGTGAGCCCGCCGCACTTGTCCAGCTTGATGTTGATCACGTCGAAACGGTGGTGGCGCGCTTCCAGTTCGGCCAGGTCGAGGATGCTTTCGTCCGCGGCGAAGGGAAGCGCGCGTTCGATGCCGTCCAGATCGCCTTCGCGGCCGCGCGCGCATGGCTGCTCGAGCAGCGCCACCTGCGCCGCGACCAGCGCCGGCAACAGCCGCGGCAGGGAATCGGCGTCGTAGCCCTGGTTGGCATCGACCGCGATCCAGGTCGCGGGACAGCGCGCGCGCACGGCATGCACGCGCGCGCCATCGAGGTCCGGATCGCCGGTCAGCTTGAGCTTCAACGCACGCGCCTGCACGTAGGCCGCCGCGCGCTCGGCCATGAGCGCCGGATCGTCGGCACCGACGGTGAAGGTGGTCAGCAGCGGACGCACCGCCTGCAGCCCGGCCAGCGTCCACACCGGCATGCCGCGGCGTTGCGATTCCAGTTCCCACAGTGCGCAGTCCAGCGCATTGCGCGCGCCGCCGGCGGGCAGCAGCGCGCGCAGCGTGTGCCGATCGATGCCCGCCTCGATGCGCGGCCGCAACGCTTCGAGCGTGGCGATCATCGTCTCGGGACGATCCTGCGTGTAGTACACCCCCGCCGCCTCGCCGCGCCCGGCATGCCTGCCATCGCGCAGGGTGACCACGGTCGCCGGCATCGCCTCGAACACATGCCCGGCGATGCGGAACGGTGCCGACAGCGGCAGCGGCTCGTTGTGCAGATCGAGTTCGATGGGGCCGGCGATGGTCACGCGCACCTCGCGAAAGACGGACGGGAAGCAGCGGGCGGGCGAGCGCGCCGCCCGCTGCGCTCAGTAGTACGCGCCGTAGCCGATCAGGTGGTTGGCCAATCCCACCCACAGCAGGAACAGGCACGCCAGCGCCAGCAACACCGCCCACAGCTTGGCCAGCCAGCGGCGCCGGCCGCGCAGCGCCTGCCACGCGCTCCAGAGGGACAGCGCCGCGCCGACCGGGAGCGCCACCAATGCGAACAGCCGCAGCGCGTTGATCATCGCGTCGGAGCCGGACCCGGTCATTTCCAGATCGCTGAGCATCGCCACCACGAAGCCGAGCGCGCCACCGATCGACACGAGCACGGCCAAGGCCGTCAGCCGCGCCACGCGCTGGGCGCGCGCGTCGGCTGCCGACAGTCCGTAGGCGACGCCATAGTGGCGGCGCACCAGCGCCGAGATCGGCCACGCCAGAACGGTCAGCAGCAGCACCGCCAGGCTCGCCGCCAGCAGTGGCAGCGTGAGCGAACGCCACAGCGACAGGCGCTCGAACACCATGATCGGCGCGTACGGCTCCATGGTGAAGCGCACCACCTTGCCGTCGACCACGTCGGCAGCCAGGCGGTCGCTGCCGGCGACGTCCTGCCACAGGTACGGCGCGATCTCGCGCCACTTCTTCGGTGCGCCGCTGGCGTCGGTGGCCATCGGCACGCTGATCGTGCCGTCTTCGTTGGCGATCACCTTGACCTGGCCCAGCAGGTTCGCCAATGACAGCAGGTTGCTCTGCGGGCGGCGGCTGCTGTCGTAGTGGCCGACCATCTGCTGCGCGTGCAACTTGGCCTGTTCCGGCGCGACGCCGGCCGCTGCGCGCGTCGCCGGTCCCGGCAAATAGCGATCGGCGAATCCGCGCACCAGCGCGCCGCGGATGTGCCCGGTCGCGCCATCGCGGCCGCTGCTGTTCATCGAGACGAAGATGCCGATGCCGTCGTCCAGAAACAGCTGCAGATCGCTGTGGAACCACATGGTGTCGCCGCCATGCGCGATCGCGCGGTGGCCGTTGACCGTGGATTCGTAGAAGCCGAGCATCATCCGGCTCAACGGCCCCACCGACGCCTGCGCGGTGGAATGCATCTTGCGCGCAGTGTCCGCACCCAGGATGCGCGCATCGCCGTAGGCACCGTCCTGCAGGTGCGCGATCATGAAACGGCCCATGTCCGTGCCGGTGGCAGCCAGGCTGCCCGCCGGCGCCAGACTGATGAATTCATAGTCCTTGGGTTTGCCGTCGGAGGCCTTGTCGTAGCCCTTGGACATCTTGGCCAGCAAGGCCGGCGGCAGCGGTTGCGCGAAGCTCGAATGGGCCATGCCCAAGGGCTGGAAGATGTGGCGCGCGATGTAGGCGTCGAACGGCTCGCCCGACACGCGCTGCACGATATAGCCCGCCAACGCCGTCGCGTAGTTGGAATACGCCGGCGTGGCGCCTGGCACATGGATGCGCTCAGGGACCCAGCGCTTCAGCGCCGCTTCCAACGACACGATCTGGTCCGCATCGGAGCTGATCAACCCGCGGATCTGCTCTTCCAGGCCGGTGGTGTGGGTCATGATCTGGCGCAGCGTCATCGGCTTGCCGTCGCGCGGCGGAATCTTGAAGTCGATGTAGCGATTGACGTCGGCGTCCAGATCCAGCTTGCCTTGCTCGACCAGCTGCATGACCGCCGTCCAGGTGAACAGCTTGGACACCGAGCCGGGCCGGAACAGGGTGCCTGCCGGATCGACCGGCGTGCGCTTGTCGAGATCCGAATAGCCATAGCCCTTCTGCAGCAGCACCTGGCCGTCCTTGACCACCACCACCACCGCGCCGGCGATGTCGCCGCTCTCCAGCGCGTAGGGCAGGTAGCCGTCCAGCCAGGCCTCCGCGTCGGCGCGGGTCAGCGCGGGCGTGCCGGCAGGGCTGCCGGTGTCGGGCAGCGGCGAAGCGGCGGCGGTGGCCGGCGCGGTCGCTGGCGGCACGCTGGGCGGAACCGAAGGCGCCTGCCGCGCCCGGACTGGCGCAACCGAGGCCATGAACAACAGACAGCCGCACAACGCGAACGGGATGAGGCGCATCGCTTCTCTCCGGAGCTG
Source organism: Xanthomonas sp. CFBP 8443 (assembly GCF_025666195.1). NCBI lineage: Bacteria > Pseudomonadati > Pseudomonadota > Gammaproteobacteria > Lysobacterales > Lysobacteraceae > Xanthomonas > Xanthomonas sp. CFBP 8443. The sequence goes on along the minus strand of NZ_CP102592.1, from coordinate 608,540 downwards.
GTGATGGGCAGTCCCGCGGCCTGCGACGACCGGGCAGATGCGGGCTGTCTTTGTCCTGATTTGGTAATAATGATCCCAATCAGAGAATTGTCAACCACGGGCAAAACACCGGCGACATCCACTGCGGCCCTTGGCCTTCGCCCTTTCCAACCTCATCCACTAAGGCGATGATGATCCTGCCCAGGACGCTTCCGTGGGTCCGGGCATTCCCCCAGGAGAGCAGGTAAGGATGAATTCGCACCACCCCACCATCGGCGGACTGCTGCGCTCGCTGCGGGCGCGCAAGGGCTGGACCCTGAAGCAGATGAGCCAGCATTCGGGCATTCCGCTCTCCACGCTGTCCAAGGTCGAGCACGACCGCCTGACGCTCACCTACGACAAGCTGCTGCAGCTGAGCCAACGCCTGCAATTGCGCATGTCCGAACTGTTCGCCGAACAGGACGACGCGCCCGAGCCGGCGGTGACCGCGCGCCGCAGCATCGGCCGGATCGAGGACGCGATCCGGGTCAACACGCCCAACTACGACTACTACTACCTGTGCCCCGAACTGCGCCGCAAGCGCATGATCCCGGTGCTGACCAAGGTGCGCGCCAAGAGCATCGAGGAGTTCGGCGAACTGGTCCACCACTCGGGCGAGGAGTACATCCACGTGCTCGAGGGACGCGTGGAAGTGCATACCGAGTTCTACGATCCGATCGTCCTGGACGCCGGCCAATCGGTCTACATCGATTCCAACATGGGCCACGCCTATCTCGCCGCCAAGGGCTGCAAGGAAGCCCTGCTGCTGGGGGTCTGCTCCAGTTCCGACGAGCAGTTGCTGGAATCGCTGATGACGCTGCATGGCGACGAAACCGCCGCCCAGAAGACGCGGCAGAAGCCAGTGGCCGTCGCGACGAAAGCCGCTGCGGCCAAGCCGAAGGTGGCCCGTCGCAGCCCGGCCGCGGCCAGGAAAAAAACCTGACGCAGGCAGCGTCAGACGTGCGCTGCGCGGACGTCGGTCGTGCCGGATGCCGCCGATGCTGACGATCCAGCTCCGGCACCATGGCGCGGGCTCATTGCGCGATCAGGAAGACCGCGTAGACGTTTTCGGAGAGGGTGAGGCTGCCGGCTTCCAAGGATTCGGCCGGACTTTGCGCACGCGATCCGCTCACCGTCACGATGTCGGATGCGCGCGGCTCGGCGGTCACTTGCGTGCCGGGCGATGGCCAACTTCCGGCCTGGATGCCGTAGGCAAAATCCGGCGCCACTTCCGAGATCGTGTAAAGACCGCCCAGGCGTACGCCATAGGCTTTGGCCAAGGACTGCGCCGAGGTGCGGGTCTGTTCGGCCGCCTGGCGCTTGAGATCGGCACGCAGCGCCGCCTCGCGACTGTAGTGCGGCGCGATGCCGGACACCTGCAGTTCCTCGCTAGTGCTCAGCTTGCCGAGCAAGCCGCGTACGTCGTCCAGTGCGCCGAAGTCGGCGGAAAGGGTACGTTGCACGCGGGTTCCTTTGAAGACCTGCTTGTTGTCTTCGTAGCGTCGATCGGGCTCGATCGACAGCGTCGTCGCCTGCACGCTGTCGGCCAGCGCGTGCTGCTGCTTGAATGCGGCCAGCACGCTCGCCGCGTTGGCCTGCACGCGCTTGCGCGCCGCCCCCGGATCGGCGTCCACTGCGCTCAGCGTGATCTTGACCCCGAAGCGATCCGGCACCACCTCGCGCTGCGCCTCGCCCTTGACCAGCAGGTGCGGCTGCGACGGCAGGCTGTTGACCTGCGCTGTTGCCACTGCCGGCAGCGCCAGCAGCGCGGCCATGAACCAGGCACCGAACATGTTCGTCTTCATCCTTCCTCTCCTTGGTGAATGTCAGCCGGCCGCGCGCTGCGCGCCGGGTTGCGCCAGCGCGGCGAAATCCTCAATCAATGTATCCACCGCATCGGCCTGCGTGGCCCACGAGGTCACGAAGCGGATCACCCAGCGTCCGTCGGCCAGCAGCTGCCAGCGTTCGAAGTCGTAGCGCTGCGCCAGCGCCTCGACGGCAGCGGCCGGCAACGCCACGAACAACTGGTTGGTCGGCGAGTCCGACGCGAACTGCGCGCCGGCCGCGGCCAGGCCCTGGCGCAGGCGCGCGGCCATGCGGTTGGCATGCGCGGCCAGTTCGTAGAACAGGCCGTCCTCGAACAGCGCAGCGAACTGCGCGCCCAGCACCATGCCCTTGGCGAGCAGCGCGCCGCGCTGCTTGAGCAGGTAGCGGAAATCCGCTTGCAACGCCGGGTTGACGATCACCAGCGCTTCGCCGAGCAGCGCGCCGTTCTTGGTGCCGCCGATGTAGAACGCGTCGCTCAGCGCGGCGATGTCGGCCAGACTCAGGTCGTTGCCTTCGGCGGTCAGCGCACTGCCGACGCGCGCGCCGTCCAGGAACAGCCACAGCCCGTGCGCGTCGCAGAAGTCGCGCAAGGCCTGCAATTCGCGCTTGCGATAGAGGGTGCCGACTTCGGTGGTGTTGGATATATAGACCAGCCGCGGCTGCACCATGTGCTCGTTGCCGTGCTCGGCCAGCAGCGGCGCGATCCGCTCGGGGCTGAGCCGGCCATCGGCCGCGTCCAAGGTCAGCACCTTGTGCCCGGTGGCCTCGATCGCGCCGGTCTCGTGGGTGGCGATGTGCCCGCAGGCGGCGGCGATCACCGCCTGGTGCGGGCGCAGGAACGCGCCGATCGCGACCAGGTTGGTCTGCGTGCCGCCGACCAGCAGGTGCACGTCGGCATGGTCGCAGGCGCATTCGCGGCGGATCAGCTGCGCGGCATGTGCGCTGTGCCGGTCCAGGCCGTAGCCGCCGTTCTGCTCGGCGCTGGCCGCGGCCAGCGCGGCGAGCAGGCGCGGATGCGCGCCTTCGCTGTAGTCGTTGCGGAAGCCGATCCGCGCGGTCGGTGCGGACACGCTCACAGCCCCTTCGCCGCCTCGGCCACCGCGCGGAACAGCGCGCGGCCCTTGTTCATGGTCTCGTCCCATTCGGTCTGCGGATCGGAGTCGTAGACGATGCCGGCGCCGGCCTGCACGTGCAGGCGGCCGTGCTTGATCACCGCGGTGCGGATGGCGATGGCGGTGTCGGCGTCGCCGTGCCAGCCGAGGTAGCCGATGCTGCCGGCGTAGACGTTGCGCTTGATCGGCTCCAGCTCGCGGATCACTTCCAGCGCGCGGATCTTCGGCGCGCCGCTGACGGTGCCGGCCGGGAACGTGGCACGCAGCACGTCGGCGTAGCTGAGTCCGGGCAGCAGCGTGCCGGTGACCTCGCTGACGATGTGCATGACGTGGCTGTAGCGCTCGATCACGAAGCGCTCGCCAACTTCGACGGTGCCGGCCTGCGACACGCGGCCGGCATCGTTGCGGCCCAGGTCGATCAGCATCAGGTGCTCGGCGCGCTCCTTCGGATCGGCCAGCAGTTCCGCTTCCAGCGCCAGGTCCTCTTCCACGGTCTTGCCGCGCGGGCGGGTGCCGGCGATCGGGCGCACGGTGATCTGGCCCGCTTCCAATCGCACCAGGATCTCCGGCGAGGAACCGACCACCTGGGTGTCGCCGACATCGAGGAAATACATGTACGGCGACGGGTTCAGCGCGCGCAGCGCGCGGTACACGTCCACCGGGCGCGCGCTGAACGGCACGCTCAGGCGCTGGCTCAGCACCACCTGGAAGATGTCGCCGGCGCGGATGTATTCCTTGGACTTCTCCACCGCGGCGATGAACCCCTCGCGGGTGAAGCCGGACACGAAGTCGCTTTCGTCGAGCACGTCGCGCGCCAGCGGCACCGGATAGCCGGCGCCGGGCTGGCGCAACGTGGCGGTCAGCGCATCCAGCCGCGCCTGCGCCTGCTCCCAGGCGTCGGCGTCGCGCGGGTCGGCGTGCACGATCAGGTACAGGCGGCCCTTGAGGTTGTCGAACACGGCGACCTCCTCGGACAGCATCAGCAGGATGTCGGGGGTGTCCAGCTCGTTGCGCTTGTCGCCGCTGGCCAGGCGCGGCTCGATGTAGCCGATGCATTCGAAGCCGAACCAGCCGACCAGCCCGCCGGTGAAGCCGGGCACGCCGTCGAGCTTGGGCACCGAATGCGCCGAGCGCAGCGCCTCGACCTCGGCGAACGGATCGGCGACCTCGCGGCGCTCGACCAGCTCGCCGTGATCGCGCACTTCCAGTGTCTGCCCGCTGAAGGTGTACACGCGGCGCACCGGCAGGCCGATGATCGAGTAGCGGCCGAAGCGTTCGCCGCCTTCCACCGATTCGAACAGATAGGTGTGCGGCGCGGCGGCGAGCTTGAGATAGACCGACAGCGGCGTGTCCAGGTCGGACAGCACTTCGCGGACGACGGGGATGCGGGTGTGACCTTCAGCGGCGTAGCGCTGGAACTGCTCGCGGGTGATCAAGACGGCTTTCCTTCCGGGACTCGGTGGCGGGGCGGACGACGGCTGCAGGCCACCATCGCCACGCACGGCGAGCGGAAGTGAGGGAACGCGGAGTCGTCAGGCTGGACACGGCGGTACTTTACCGCAACTGCGAGGACTGGCAACGGTTGCAGAAGGGACCATCGGCGCGGTGGTGGTGGTGCGGCGTCGGAGCGAATTGGGAGCGGGGAAAGGCGTCGGGGTTGAAAGCCCTCCCGCAAGGCAATGGATCGCCAAGCGCGTGGACTCGGCGCAATCGTCGGTTGGCACAACGGTGCATCGCGTGCCGGTCGACCAGCTCGGAGCAAAGCAGCAGACTTGCTGGACTGGATGCAGTCGGGACTGAAGTCCCTCCCACAGTGCACCCGGGATGCTCACCGCGAGCCTTTTGTGGGGTCGCTATCGAGACAGGTGAAGCGGTGGCGTCGATGGCATGCAGTCGGGACTGAAGTTCCTCCCACAATGCACTCGGGATGCTCACCGCGAGCTTTTTGCAGGGCCGCAATCGCGACGAATGCAGTGGTCGCACGGACGGCTTCAGGGCAATCGGGATTGGAGCTCTGTCACCCAGGGCCTGTACGCCAACGGCCTACCTCATGTGGCCCACTCATGTGGGAGCGACTTCAGTCGCGACGCGACATACCCTCCAGGCAAGCGGCCGGCGCGGCCGCTACCCCACGCGGCCGCGCAGCAGTGCCGACTCCAGCGGCAGGTGCATGCGCAGGCGGCCGGCGACGCAATCGATGCGGAAGTGCCGCGAGGTTTCCGGTTCGCCGTCCAGGTTCAGAGTCAGCGGCATCGCCGCATCGATGCGCAGCCACGGCAGCCGCGCGCGCACCGCGACGCGCTCCAGCGCCGCCTGCTTGCCGGAGGTGACCAGCGTGCCCAGCGTCGCGGCGACTTCGCCGGTCATCTCCGGGACGATGGTCAGGTCGAGCAGGCCGTCGTCGATCAATGCGTCCGGGCACAGCGCCTGGCCGCCGCCGGCCTGGCGCCCGTTGCCCAGGCCCAGCGCGATGAATTCGCCCTCCCAGGCGAACTCCGGGCCCTCGAACCGCGCCTGGATCGGCTCGATCTGGCCCAGCTTGCCCATCCCGGTGATCAGGTAGGCCAGGCCGCCGAGCATCTTCTTCAGGCCCTCGTCGGTCTCCACCGTGACCTGGGTGCCGAAGCCGCCGCTGGCGACGTTGGCGCACCAGTGCGGCCCGTGCTTGGCCTCGATGCGCAGCAGGTCGATGGCCACCGCCGGCGCCTGCGCGATCAAGTGCAGCGCTTCCAGCGGCGTGTCGGGAATGCCGGCGGCGCTGGCGAAGTCGTTGGCCGTGCCCAGCGGCACCAGGCCCAGCGCCGGCAACGCCGCGGCGTCGGCGTCGTGGTGGGCCAGCGCGCTGGCCACTTCGCTCAGCGTGCCGTCGCCGCCGGCGGCGACGATGCAGTCCACGCCGTCGGTCACGGCCTCGGCCACGTAGCGTTCGGCGTCGCCCTCTTCCCAGGTGACCCGCACCTGCAGCTGGATGCCACGCGCACGCAGGTCGGCGACCGCCTCGCGCAACGCTTCGTCGCCCGCGGACTTGCCGTTGAGGATCAGACGCCAGTGCGGTGTTGCCATACGGAGCTTCCCGGGATCAGGCCCGCAGCCTAGCCGGCAGCGGATGCGGGCATCGTGAATACGCCGTGCAGCGGCGGCATATGGGCCATGGGCGACGCGCTACGGCACCAGCGACGACGGCCACGGGCGCCGGTGAAACCAGACGCTGTCTGCCGCCGTGTCATACGCCCGTCACCGATCGCCCGGACCATGGGAGGCCATAGCAAGGACGACGGATGGAGGCAGGATCAGCCTCCGATTTCTCCCAGGGGCCGCACTGGCGACAGTGCGGTTCTTTTCTTTTGCGCCGGTGGCGCCGCTCAGCCGGCTGCGAACCGGGCCAGCGCCTCGCCCTGCAGGCGGTACACGGTCCATTCGTCCTGCGCCCGCGCGCCGATGGCTTCGTAGAAATCGATCGCCGGCCGGTTCCAGTCCAGCACCGACCACTCGAAGCGGCCGCAGCCCTCGGCCACGGCCTGCCTGGCCAGGTGCCGCAGCAAGGCCTTGCCGGCGCCGCCGCCGCGGTGTTCCGGGGCCACGTACAGGTCTTCCAGGTACAGGCCGTTGCGGCCGAGCCAGGTCGAGTAGTTGTAGAAGTACACCGCGTAGCCGATCGGCTGCGCATCGGCTTCGCAGATCAGCGCATGCGCGGTGGCGCCGGGGCCGAACAGGCTGGCGCGCAGGCCGGCCTCGTCGGTCTGCACCGCGTCCTCGGCGCGCTCGTAGCGGGCCAGCTCGCGGATCAGGCGCAGGATCAGCGCCGCGTCGTCGGCCGTGGCAGGGCGGATGCGCAACGCGGCCATGTCAGCGCGCCGCCACCGCTGCGCGCATCTGCGCGATCACCGCGGCATAGTCGGGCGCATTGAAGATGGCCGAACCGGCGACGAAGGTGTCGGCGCCGGCCGCGGCGATCGCGGCGATGTTGTCCGGCTTGACCCCGCCATCGATCTCCAGCCGGATCGGCTTGCCGCTGGCGTCGATCCGGCCGCGGATCGCGCGCAGCTTGTCCAGCGCCGAGGGGATGAAGGCCTGGCCGCCGAAGCCCGGGTTGACCGACATCACCAGCACCAGGTCCAGGTCGCCGAGTACCCAGTCGAGGATGTCCACCGGGGTGGCCGGGTTGAGCACCAGGCCGGCCTTGCAGCCATGCGACTTGATCAGCTGGATCGTGCGGTGCACGTGGCGGCTGGCTTCGGGGTGGAAGCTGATGAGGCTGGCCCCGGCCTCGGCGAAATCCGGGATCAGCCGGTCCACCGGCTCGACCATGAGGTGCACGTCGATCGGCGCGGTGACGCCGTGCTTGCGCAGCGCCTGGCACACCATCGGGCCGATGGTCAGGTTCGGCACGTAATGGTTGTCCATCACGTCGAAATGGATCCAGTCGGCGCCGGCCTTGAGGACGTTGTCCACTTCCTCGCCGAGGCGGGCGAAATCGGCGGAGAGGATGGACGGGGAGATGATGCAGTCGGACATGGCGAAGGTCTCAGCGCTTGCGCAGGGTGCGGATACGGTCGTAGGCGGTGTTGAGCTGGCTGGCCTTCTTCTCGGCCCGCGCGCGCAGCTCCGGGCTGGCGCCGGCGACCTTGTCGGGGTGGTACTGGGAGATCAGCCGGCGGTAGGCCAGCTCGATCTCGGCATCGGTGGCGTCGCGGGTCACGCCCAGTTCGCGGTAGGGGTCGTCGCGCTGGCCGAGCTTGAACCAGTCGGCGTCGAAGGCGTGCCCGACCAGCAGCCCGAGCGCCGCGCCGAACACCGGATTGGGCCGGAACAGCAGCGCCCCGACGATCGCGCCGAGCAGTTTTCCGTACCAGTGCATGGGCGAGGGCGGGCTCGGCGGACAAGGCCTCGTATTTTACGGCACAGCGGGCCTTTCCGGCCGTACACTACGCGGCCCGCTGTCGAGCCGCGGGCCCGCCGGGTCCCGGGACAGCCGCCATTGCGAAGTCCGTAGGAGCGCCTGTGTCCACCACGCTGTTGCAATCCGATCTGCCCGGCCTGCCGTTGCGTCACCGGGGCAAGGTCCGCGACGTATTCGATATTCCCCGCGAACGCCTGCCGGCCGACGCCCCGCCCGGGGACTACCTGCTGATGGTCGCCACCGACCGCCTGTCCGCCTTCGACGTGGTGCTGCCCGACCCCATTCCCGGCAAAGGCGAGATGCTGTGCCAGGTCTCCAACTTCTGGTTCAAGAAGACCGAGCACCTGATGCCCAACCACCTCACCGGCATCGACGTGGCCAGCGTGCTGCCGGCCGGCGTGGACGCGGCGCTGTACGCGCGGCGCGCGGTGGTGACCAAGAAGCTCAAGCCGGTGCCGGTGGAGGCGATCGCGCGCGGCTACCTGATCGGCAGCGGCTGGAAGGACTACCAACGCACCGGCAAGGTCAGCGGCATCGAACTGCCCGACGGCCTGCGCCAGGCCGAGAAACTGGCCGAACCGATCTTCACCCCCTCGACCAAGGCCGCGGTCGGCGACCACGACGAGAACATCGACTTCGACGCGATGGTCAAGACCGTCGGCGCCGAGCTGGCCGAGCGCGTGCGCGACGCCACGTTGCGCATCTACCGCTTCGCCGCCGATTTCGCCGCCGAACGCGGCATCCTGCTGGCCGACACCAAGTTCGAGTTCGGCACCGACGCCGACGGCCGCCTGTACATCATGGACGAGATGCTGACCCCGGATTCCTCGCGTTACTGGCCGGCCGACGAGTACCAAGTGGGCACCAGCCCGCCGAGCTACGACAAGCAGTTCGTGCGCGACTACCTGGAGACGCTGGACTGGGGCAAGACCGCGCCCGGCCCCAGCCTGCCGCAGGACGTGATCGACCGCACCCGCGCCAAGTACGCCGAGGCGCTGCAGCGGCTGGCGGGCATCTCGATCGACTGAGGCTCCAGCGGCGCGCCGCAAGGGCTGGGCCTGGGTTTGCTCAGGCCTCCCAGGTCCGTGCTCGCCAGCACCTCCCGTCTGGTTGGCCTATACCTGGCGCGGCGACGGACGCCTGAGCCACGAGCACGCGCCGGCAATCCAGCCGCACCGCCACGTCGGCGGATTCACTGGCTCTTTACCCTGCCTCCATAAGCTGCTCACCCCACTGGGGTCATGCCATCCAACCAGATCAGGAGGATCCGTTGGTCTTCGCACGCATGCTTTCGACCGCTCTTGCGCTTGGCGTGGTGCTTGCCGCGTGCAAACCGCAGCAGGGCGAGTCCACGGCCGTCACCTCGCTGCCCTCCGCGACGGCCGCTGCCCCTGCCCAGGCCACGCCCCGTTGTCCGGATGCCGATTTCGACGGTTTCCTCCATCGGTTCAGCGCCGACATCGCAGTGCAGGAAAAGGCCACGGCCAACCCGCTGACGATGATCCGGGTAGATCCGGATGCCCAGCCGGAGCCAACACCGGTGAGCCGCGAGGTCCCGCTGGCCGAGGTCGAGTGGCCGGTGATCCCGACTCTGGATGAAGCGCGTCGCGGCGGCCGCGAGGTCGTCGTCTCCGAGAACGCCGACGGCCGCCAGGTGCTGGTCCGCAAGGCCGACACCAGCGATCAGCAGGTCTACCACTTCGCCCAGCGCCCGTGTTGGACCTTGGTGAAGGTGGACGATCAATCCCTGTGAACCGAAGGACACGCAGCACCCTCGATGGATCTCCATGAGGATAAGGAAAGACCTACGGGCCAAAGCTCCACTGCACCAGTCACGCGCAGAGCACCGCAGTTCGCTGCGAATCTTCTCCCTTGCTTCCGAGTTTCTGCTTCTTATGAGCAACTTGTCTGGCTACTTTCGCCACGCTCTCTTTCTGGCGCTGTCTCTGCCGGTCATTGGATTGGTTGGATGCAATCGCCCTACCAGCATGAATGCTGCCGCTGCCACGCACCCGGACACATCGAAGGAGCAGGCGTCGGTCGCTCCACCAGCGGCATTGCCTGCCGACGCCTCGCAAGGCGACGATCTCGCCAATTTCGCGAAAGCCCTGCACGTCCAGTGCGAGGATGCTTCCAAGGGACGCGGCTGCACGGCAGGCAATATGGAAGCCGGCGATTTCTACGACATCGCGCTGTCCACGAACTGTAGTGCGGAGGGCTTCTTCGCAGGCGTTTCCGAACCCGATGCGCCCCTGCTGGATACCCTGCCGGTGACCGGCAGCAAAGCCCAGATCAATGCACGCCTCTCCGATGGACAGTTCGTGTGCGTGCAGGCGACGGCGCATGCCGGCCAGCAATCGGCCTACTACTACGTGGTGGGCCTCCCTGTCGCCAGCATCCCCGCGTGCCGAGGCAAGCCGATCTGCAACCAGTATGGTGACCGCCCGATCACCTTCGTCGCGCAGCACAAAAGCGGCAAGGCATGCGCACTGATAGACGGCGCACGCCCTGAAGGCGACTGCGCCCAGGGCTGGGTAGAGCCTCAGCAGCTGGACGTTTTCTCCAATGGAATTTGACTGTAACGGCTCTGGAATTCACAACCGAATAGACCAGGACTTCCATCATGGTCGCTTCGGGGGCCGGTAAGTAGGCGATACCCAGACGATAAGAGCCCCACAGCGACACAGGCGACGCCAGCGGTCCCACAGCAAGCCGCATCACATGATCATCCAGGAAGCGCGGCAATCTATGGGGGATGGCCTTCTGGACCACCCGATGGCGTCGCCCCGGAGCAAGGGACAACGCAAAATCCGCAACAGCCCTTGCGCAAGCGCAGTCGATGCTGGGCTTCGATGTGCTTGCCTTGTAGAAGGGCTTCAGCCCGACGCTTTTCCAGTCGCGGATATCCAGCGCTTCGTTCGTCGCGACTGAAGTCGCTCCCACCGGATTTCGGGCGGCTCCGACCCGCACCGCCGTCTCCGCATCGCCACGCCGATGGCGCTATGCTGGCCCGGTTCCTGGGAGGGAAGATGGATACCACCGCCTACGCGCGCCCGATCGACCGCTACTTCGCCAGCTATTCCGACGATCACCGCAATGTCGCCAACCAGCGCATCCATGTGCTGGCGGTGCCGGCGATCCTGTGGTCGGTGGTGGCGCTGCTGTGGTGCATCCCGGTCGGCGGCAGCTGGTTCCAGAGCGGGCTGTGGGCGGCGCTGGGCATGTTCGCGGCGTGGATGTTCTACAACCGGCTGTCGCGGCCGCTGGGCTACGGCATGCTGGCGGCGTTCTTCTTCTGCGGCTGCCTGTGCCGGCTGCTGGAGGCGCACCTCGGCCTGCACGGCCTGCTGTGGCTGGCGCTGGGCGTGTTCGTGGTGGCCTGGATCGCGCAGTTCGTCGGGCATAAGCTGGAAGGCCACAAGCCCAGCTTCCTCACCGACCTGGTGTATCTGCTGATCGGACCGGCCTGGGTGCTGGCCAAGGTCTATCGGCGCATGGGCTGGCGCTACTGAGCCAGGCGCCGCGTCTGCGTCTGCCTCAGCGCGGCAAACCTAGCATCGCCGCATCGGGCGCGAACGCGCGCGGCGCATAGCCGAAATCGCGCTGCGCCGGCGCCAGGTCGAACACCAGGTCCTCGCCCATGCGCTGCAGCGCGGCGCGGTTCATGCCGCGCAGGCGGCCGCCGGCATGGGCGATGCGCAGGGCCAGCGCGAACACCGCATGCGGCAGCGACAGCAGCCGCGCAGGCGGCTGCAATGCGGCCAGCACCCGCCGCACCATTTCGCGATAACTGAGCACCTCGCCGCCACCCAGCGCATAGCTGCGGCCATGCGTGGCCGGATGCGCCAGCACCGCCAGCGCCGCCTCGGCCAGGTCCTGCACGTGCACCGGCTGACGCAGGCCTTGCGCGCTGCGCGGCAGCACGAACCAGCCGCTGCGCTGCGCCAGGGCCGCGATCGCGCTCAGCGTGCGGTCGCGGCCGGCGCCGTAGACCAGGGTCGGGCGCAGCACGGTGGCGGCGGCGGCGCGCTCGGCGGCGACGGCGAACAGCGTGGCCTCGGCCTCGCGCAGGCGCCGCGCGACGTCGCGCTCGGCGGCGTCCAGCGAATCGCGCTTGACCTCCAGACTGGTGGAACCAAACGCAACCACGCGCGGCGCGGACAGCGGCGTGCGCCGGTACCAATCGGCGAACGCATCCAACGGCCCGCAACTGAAGATCGCATCGGCCTGCAGCGGCGGCGCCTGCAGCGCTCCCAGTTCGCCCAGATGCCAATGCAGGCCATCGCGCGGCGGCTGCGGCTTGCGCGAGAACGCATGCACCTGCCAGCCGGCGGCCAGCAAGCCCTGCACCACGCGCTCGCCGATCTGGCCGCTGCCGCCGAACAGCAGCGCCACGCGCCCGCCCGGATCGTGTGCAAGCGTGGAGGAAGCGGCAATGGCAGGCGCGTCGGTCATCGCACAAGCATAGCGAGCGCGCGCCGCCACGCCCAATGCCTGCGGCGCGGCGCTCGCAAACGCATCACCCTGCCTGCGCTATCGTGGCGCAATGACCTCGCATGCGCAGACCACCATCGCAGGCCAGCGCCGGGATGCGCCTGTTACACTCGGGCTCCTGCTCGCGAATCTCGCATTCCCTGCATGATCCCCGTCCTGGACATCCTGCTGGCCTTGCCGTTCCTGATGGCGGCGGCCATCGTCGCCCTGCGCCATCGTTCGCGCGCCACCCTGGCCTGGGTCGCCGCGGCCGCGCCGTTGGCCGGGCTGGTGCTGCTGGGCGCGCTGACGCCGACCGTGCTGGACGGCGGCATCGTGCGCGCCGACCATGCCTGGCTGCCGCAGATCGGATTGACGTTCTCGCTGCGCCTGGACGGGCTGGCGTGGATGTTCGCCGGCCTGGTGCTGGCGATCGGCGCGCTGGTGGTGATGTACGCGCACTACTACCTCGGCGCGCGCGAGAACGTGGCGCGCTTCTACGGCTATCTGCTGCTGTTCATGGGCGCGATGCTGGGCATGGTGATCGCCGGCAACCTGTTGCTGCTGATGGTGTTCTGGGAGCTGACCAGCATCAGTTCGTTCCTGCTGATCGGGTTCTGGTCGCATCGCAAGGATGCGCGCGACGGCGCGCGCATGGCCCTGGTGATCACCGGCGGCGGTGGCCTGGCACTGCTCGGCGGCATCCTGCTGCTCGGGCGCATCGTCGGCAGCTACCAGCTCGATGCGGTGCTCGCCGCCGGCGATGCGATCCGCGCCAGTGCGCTGTATCCGTGGGCGCTGGGGCTGATCCTGCTCGGCATCTTCACCAAGAGCGCGCAGTTCCCGTTCCATTTCTGGCTGCCGCATGCGATGGCCGCGCCCACGCCGGTGTCGGCCTATCTGCATTCGGCGACCATGGTCAAGGCCGGCGTGTTCCTGCTGGCGCGGCTGCATCCGGCGCTGGCCGGCAGCGACCTGTTCTTCTACACGGTCAGCGGCATCGGCGCGATCACGCTGCTGGCCGGCGCCTGGCTGGCGATCTTCCAGCACGACCTGAAAGGCCTGCTCGCGTATTCGACGATCTCGCACCTGGGCCTGATCACCATGCTGTTCGGACTGTCCACGCCGATGGCGGTGGTGGCCGGCGTGTTCCACATCCTCAACCACGCGGTGTTCAAGGCCTCGCTGTTCATGGCCGCCGGCATCATCGACCACGAGACGCATACCCGCGACATGCGCCGGCTCGGCAACCTGCGCCGCTGGATGCCGTTCACCAGCGCGCTGGCGATCATCGCCTCGCTGTCGATGGCCGGCATCCCGCTGCTCAACGGCTTCCTGTCGAAGGAAATGTTCTTCGCGCAGGCACTGGAGGCCGGCGGTCCGGCGGCGATGCGCGTGTTCACCGCCACCGCGGCGCTGCTGGCCGGCGTGTTCGGCGTCGCCTACAGCCTGCGCTTCGTCTACGAGACCTTCTTCGGCAGCGGGCCGCGGCAGCTGGACGCGATGCCGCACGAGCCGCCGCGCTGGATGAGAATCCCGGTGGACATCCTGGTGCTGCTGTGCGTGGCGGTCGGCGTGGTACCGGCGCTGACCGTGGCGCCGGTGCTGCGCACTGCCGCGCACTCCATCCTCGGCGAGACGCTGCCCGCCTACAGCCTGGCGGTGTGGCACGGCTGGAACGCGCCGCTGGCGATGAGTTTCGCCGGCGTGGTCGGCGGCGTGGCGCTGTACTTCGGCCTGCGCAAGCTGACCGCGCTGTACACCGAGGCGCGCCGCTCGCTGGGCAAGCGGGTCTTCCACTGGCATGTGGAAGCGCTGTTCGGCGTCGCTGCGCGCTTCACCCGGCTGCTGACCAACGGCAGCCTGCAGCGCAGCCTGCGCTGGCTGCTGCTGAGCGCGGTGGTGGTCGCGGCGGCGCCGTTCGTCGCCGCGCCGCCGCTGTGGAACCAGTGGCCGGCCCCGCAGCCGATGCCGTTGCTGGGCTGGGGGCTGTGGCTGCTGATCGTCAGCTGCGCGCTGGCCACGCTGTTCCTGTACCGGCAGCGGCTGCTGGCGGTGCTGGTGATCGGCGGCAGCGGCCTGGGCGTGAGCCTGGTGTTCGTGTTCCTGTCGGCGCCGGACCTGGCGCTGACCCAGTTGCTGGTGGAGATGGTGACGCTGGTGCTGATGCTGCTGGCGATGAACTACCTGCCCAAGGCCTCTCCGGTCGAGCCGCAGCGCTGGCGCAAGCTGCGCGATGCGACGCTGGCGATCGCCGCCGGCACCGGCATGGCCTTGCTGGCGTATTCGGTGATGACCCGGCCGGCATCGACGATGGCCGGCGAGCTGCTGCAGCGCGCGCTGCCGGAAGCCTATGGGCGCAACGTGGTCAACGTGATCCTGGTCGACTTCCGCGGCTTCGACACCTTCGGCGAGATCACCGTGTTCGGCATCGCCGCGCTGGTGGTGCATGCGCTGCTGCGGCGCGCGCGGATGGCGCCGGAGAAGGTGATGCCCGGCCCGCCGATCAAGCTGCCGGTGCCGGCCGACCTGGCGCAGCTGATGTTCCCGCTGACCCTCACCGTGTCGATCTTCCTGTTCCTGCGCGGCCACAACGCGCCCGGCGGCGGCTTCGTCGCCGGACTGGTGCTGGCGGTGCCGCTGCTGATCCAGTACGTGATCCAGGGCGCCGCCTCGGTGGAGTCGCGCTTCGGCTTCGACTACATCCGCTGCATCGGCCTGGGCCTGCTGCTGGCCGCACTCAGCGGCATGGCCTCGATGCTGTTCGGCGTGCCGTTCCTGACCAGCGGCCACTACGACCTGCAGTTGCCGTTGATCGGCGACATCCCGCTGGCCAGCGCGCTGGGCTTCGATACCGGCGTGTACCTGGTGGTATTCGGCGGCACCATGCTGACCCTGTCGATGATGGGCACGGTCAAGCCTTCGCGCACCCGCGCGTCGCAGCGCGGCCAGATCGATCCGGCGCAGCGCTCGGCACGCACCGGGGAGATGCGCTGATGGAACTGGCACTGGCGAGCGCCATCGGCGTGCTGACCGCGGTCGGCGTATACCTGCTGCTGCGTGCGCGCAGCTTCGACGTGATCCTGGGCATGACCGTGCTGTCCTACGCCACCAACCTGCTGATCTTCGCCGGCGGGCGGCTGGTGCAGGGCAAGGCGCCGGTGCTGCGCGACGGCATCGCGCCGACCCTGGCCGAGCACGCCGATCCGCTGCCGCAGGCGCTGGTGCTGACCGCGATCGTGATCGCCTTCGCGATGACCGCGGTCAGCATCGTGCTGGCGATGCGCAGCCGCGGCGACAACCGCAGCGACCATGTCGATGCGCGCGTCGATCACGATGGCGGCAGCGCGCTATGAACCACCTGGTGATCCTGCCGATCCTGATCCCGCTGCTCGGCGCCGCGCTGTCGCTGTTCGTCGAGCACCGCCGCTACGGACGCCACGTGCGCCGCGCGGTGGCGTGGACGTCGATGGCGGCGCTGGCGGCGGCGGTGATCGCGCTGTTCGTGCGCGCCGGCGACGGCCAGGTGCAGGTGTACCTGCTCGGCGACTGGCCTTCGCGGCTGGGCATCGCGCTGATGGCCGACCGCCTGTCGGCGTGGATGCTATTGACCACCACCCTGCTCGCCGCGGCCTGCCTGCTGCACGCCTGCGCCGGCTGGGACCGGCGCGCGCCGCACTTCCACGCGCTGTTCCAGTTCCAGCTGGTCGGCCTCAACGGCGCGTTCCTGACCGGCGACGTGTTCAACCTGTTCGTGTTCTTCGAGGTGATGCTGATCGCCTCCTACGGCCTGCTGCTCAGCGGCGGGCGCGGCCTGCGCCTGCGCGTGGGCTTCCACTACGTGGTGTTCAACGTCACCTCCTCCACCCTGTTCCTGATCGCGCTGGGCCTGCTGTACGCGTTGCTCGGCTCGCTGAACATGGCCGAGCTGTCGCAGCGCATCGCGCAGGCGCCGCCGGAGAACCTGCGCCTGATCAAGGCCAGCTTCGGCCTGTTGCTGCTGGTGTTCTGCGCCAAGGCCGCGCTGCTGCCGCTGTACCTGTGGCTGCCGGAAACCTATGCGCGGGCGCCGGCGCCAGTGGCGGCGCTGTTCGTGATCATGACCAAGGTCGGGCTGTACGCGGTACTGCGGGTCAGCACGCTGATCCTGGGCAACCAGGCGCAGGCGCTGGCCGGCTACGGCCGCGACTGGCTGCTGTGGCTGGGCGTCGGCACGCTGCTGCTGGCCGCGCTCGGGGTGCTGGCCGCGGTGCGCCTGCGGGTGCTGGTCGGCTATCTGGTGATCGTGTCGGCGGCGACGCTGTTCATCGCCTTCGCGCTGGACGCGCCGGGCACGCTCGGCGCCGGCCTGTACTACCTGACGCACAGCAGCTTCGTCGCCGCGGCGCTGTTCCTGATCGCCGACCTGATCCGGCGCCGCCGCGGCGACGCCAGCGACCGCAAGGAAGTGATCGCGCCGCTGCCGGGCAAGACCGTGCCCGGCGTGCTGTTCCTGATCGCAGCGGTGTCGATCGCCGGCCTGCCGCCGCTGTCCGGGTTCCTGGCCAAGGTCGCGATCCTCGGCGCCACGCCGGCGGCCAACGTCGGCCCGGTGTGGGCCGCGGTGCTGCTCAGCAGCCTGATGGTGATCATGGGCCTGACCCGCGCCGGCGTGCGCCTGTTCTGGCGCGTGCCGGGCGACCAGCGCCTCGACGACGACAGCCTCGAACAGCGGCCGCAGCCGCAACCGCGCAAGGCGCGCGCGCGGCCGCTGGAAACCGCGGCGACGCTGCTGCTGCTCGGCTACGGCGTGGCGATGACCATCGCCGCCGGGCCGATGCTGCGCTATACCGAGGCCGCCGCGGCGCAGCTGCTGCGCCCGGCCGATTACGCCACCCAGCTGCGCGCCGTCGCGCCGGCACTGCGGGAGCCCTGACATGCGCCGTTCCTGGTTGCGCCGCCTGTTCCCTTCGTGGCCGCTGAGCGTCACCGTCACCGTGTTCTGGCTGCTGATGAGCGACAGCTTCAGCCTGGCCCAGGTGCTGCTGGGCGCGCTGCTGGGCGTGGCGGTGCCGCTGTTCGCCGCGCGCCTGGACCGCGAGTTCGCGCGCATCGGCTCGCTGCGCCCGGTGCCGAAGATGCTGTGCGTGGTCGCCTGGGACATCGTGCGCTCCAACGTGGTGGTGGCGCTGCAGGTGCTGGGCCCGGAATCGCGGATCCATCCCGGTTTCATCTGGGTGCCGCTGGACATCGCCAACATCCACGGCATCGCCGCGCTGACCAGCATGATCACGCTGACCCCGGGCACGGTGTCGGCGGCGCTGTCGGACGACCGCAAGTATCTGCTGGTGCACGTGCTGCACCTGGACGACGCCGAGACCGTGATCCGGCAGATCAAGACGCGCTACGAAGCGCCCCTGATGGAGATCTTCCCATGACCGGCCACATGTTCATCGAGGGCACCATCGCCGTATGCATGCACGTGGTGGGGCTGGCGATGCTGCTGGCGCTGTGGCGGCTGCTGCGCGGGCCGACGGTGCCCGACCGCATCCTGGCGCTGGACACGCTGTCGGTGACCGCGATCGCCGAACTGATGCTGTTCGGCATGTACCTGGATTCGCCGATCTATTTCGAGGCCGCGCTGGTGATCGCCATGCTCGGCTTCGGCAGCACCGTGGTGCTGAGCAAGTTCGTGCTGCGCCGGGACATCGTCGAATGATCGGGCTGCTGCAGGTCGGGCTGTCGCTGCTGCTGATCGTCGGCTGCTTCTTCATCCTGCTCGGCGCGCTGGGGCTGGTGAAGCTGTCGGACTTCTTCAAGCGCCTGCACGCGCCGACCAAGGCCAGCACCCTGGGCGTGGGCTGCGTGCTGCTGGCCTCGGTCGGCTACCACCTGTTCCTGGGCCAGGATCCGCAACCGCGCGAACTGCTGATCACCGCGTTCCTGTTCATCACCGCCCCGATCAGCGCGCACATGATGGCCAAGGCCGCACTGTCGCTGATGATGGAACAGCGGCCGCAGGTGCCGGGCAGCGACCACGCCGACAAGGAAGGGCTGCCGCCGCCGGCGCAGCAGGACGAGCGCTAGAAGATTCCGACCTGGCTGTGCCGCGGTTGGCGCGATCCTGTAGGAGCGGCTTCAGCCGCGACCGGGCATTGCCGGTAACGCCCGGTCGCGGCTGAAGCCGCTCCTACAAGTGGCATCGCCTGGCAGGCTCCCCGCTTTTCCGAGTCCCGAGTCCCGAGTCCCGCCTCAGCTCACCAACGCCACTTCCAGCCCCACCCAAGCCAGGAACGCGACCAGCAGCACCGCGCCTTCGCCGCGGCTGATGCGCATATCGCCGCGCAGCATCGGGTACAGCACCACGCTGAGCGCGACCGCCGCCGGCAGTTCCAGGCGCACGAACGAGGCCGGCAACGGCAGCGGACGCAGCGCCGCCATGCCGCCGATCACCACCAGCAGGTTGAACAGGCTGGAGCCGAGCACGTGCCCGACCACCATGTCGCCCTGCCCGCGCCGCGCCGCGGCGATCGCGGCGGCGGCTTCCGGCAGCGCGGTGCCGATCGCGACCGGCAGCAGGCCGACCAACAACGGCGACAGGCCCCAGGCGGCGCCGAGCCGCGGCGCCGCATCGACCACGAGCTTGGCGCCGAAATACAGCAGCACGATCGCGATCAGCAGGCGCAGCAGATTCAGGCCGAGCGCGGTACGGGTCACCGCATAGCCGGACAGGCCGAGCTGGCGCGCGGCGTCCTCGCTGCGCGCGCGGCGCAACAGGAACACCAGCACGCCGACGAAACCCAGCAACAGCAGCGCGCCTTCCCAGCGCGCGATCGCTCCATCCAGGCCGAAGCCGATCAGCGCCAGCGTCGCCACCGCCAGCACCGCCAGTAGCGGCGACAGCAGCCGCGTGCGCACCAGCAGCGGCGCCGCCAGCGCGGCCAGCGCCAGGGTCAGGCCCAGGTTGGCCAGGTTGCTGCCGACCGCATTGCCAAGCGCCAGGTCCTGCGCGCCGACCGCGTAGGCGCGCGCATTGACCGCCAGTTCCGGCAACGAGGTGCCGAACGCCACCAGCAGCAGGCCGGCCACAAACGGCGAGGCGCCGCAGCGCTGCGCCAGGCCCGACGCCGCCTTGACGATCGAGTCGCCACCCAAGGCCAGCAACAGCAGTCCCACCAGCACCAAGCCGATCGCGCTCGCCATCGCCCATCCTCTCGCCGTTACGATGCGCGATTCTATGCGCAGCGCGGATGATGCGGTCGTCATCGTGGTAATGGGGGGCGATCGGTGGTCAGGCGGTCTTCCCGGCCGAACGGGTGCCTTGGCGCAAGTTGCGGCAGCCAATCGAACCAACCGGAACCATGTTTGTGAAGGCGCCGGCCGGTTGGAAGGGCGCAATTGCAGAGGGTTAGAGATGGCCTGGGGCCTTCAGTTCAGACGGCCATCCTGGAGCTTCAGGTCCACCGCTTCGCTCGTCGCGACTGAAGTCGCTCCCACAGGGGCTTGCGGCGACTGTAAAGGGGGCCTCAGTCCAGTCAGCTGCCGAATCCTGTTGCCTCGTCGCAGTACCTGTCGCGGTTGAAACCGCTCCTGCAAAGTCGCGGTGCGCTGGTTGGGTGCACTGTGGGAGGGGTTTCAGCCTCGACTGCTACCGAAGCCTGTCGTCTCGTCGCGGTATCTGTCGCGGTTGAAACCGCTCCTACAAAGTCGCGCTGATCTGATCGACCAGCTTGTCCTCGTGCACTAGGCACCGGTCAAGCCGCTGCACTGGCTGGGTGCGCTGTGGGAGTGGCTCCGGTAGCTGGACCATCGGCCCCCAACGCGCTTTCGTGAAATCCATCGCGATATCCCTTCGCGACGGCGCCGCTCCTGCAGCGACTCGGCTAGCCGCAGCCTTCGACGTAGTCCACCTGCGGTGGCAGGCCGACGCGCCAGGCGCTGGCCTTGCCCGCGGCGTCGATCTCGAACACCAGTACGCCGGACTCTGCGGCGGCGCTGGAGATGCGCAGGATCTTGCCGCCTTCGATGTACTTGTGCGGCTGCTCCTCAAGGCGCCCGGCATACAGCGCGCGCAGCTGCGCCAAGTCCATGCCGACCTTGCCGCCGCCCGGCGCGGTCTCCTTGGGAGTGCGCACGTCATAGCGCACCAGCTTGTCGGCTTCGAACATCAGGCCGAAGTCGTTGCCGCCCTTGGCCCAGCGCGGCCTGAGGACATAGCAGCCGCCAGGCTCACCGGGCTGGCCGTCGAGCTCGCCGCCCCATGCCGTGCGCGCTTGCGCCGCGCTCATGCCCAGGCGCAGGTCGCCGTAGCCATCGGCGCGGGCCAGCTGGCGCTCGGCCGGCGCCATCTCCGGCGGTATCGCCGCCGCCGGGGCCTGCGCCGGCGGCACGTCGGTATCGGGTTGGTCCAGTGGCGGCGGCGGCAAGGCGTCGTCGTTCGCCGCGGCGGGCGCTGACGCCGACGGCGGCGATGCTGGCGGCGATGTGTCGCAAGCGCTCAGCGCGAGCAGCAGCAATGCGGCGGCGGGCAGGGTCGGCTTCATCGCAGTTCCTCGCAAGAGCAGCGCATAGGCTAGCGCGCGCGGCGGATGCATGCACTGGCTGGCGTTGCGGAATCACGACACAGGTCCGCCATCGTCCTCGCTATCGCCACCCGGCTCAGCAGCTTTGGCTTTGGCTTTGGCTTTGACTTAGCCGTAGCCGTGCCCGTGGCTGCGCTGTAACTGCGCCTTGGCATTGGTCTTGGCTGTCGTTGTCGTTGTCGTTGTCGCTGTGGTTGTGGTTGTGGTTGTGGTTGTGGTTGTGGCGTTGATGTTGATGGTGCCGGCGGACGCTGCTGCACATGCGGCGCATCGCATTCGTCCGGCATCCCAGGAGGCAAGGCATCGACACCCGTGCGTAGACGAAGTTTCCCGCCTCACACTGGCCTCGCCTCGTACCCGCACGCGACTCGCCGCCGCGCAGCGCGCATCGCCTGTCATCAGCGTTTCACCGCCAAAGGCGAAGCTGCGCCTCTTCCGGTACCACTGCCATGCATCCGCGCAAGACCGCCCTCGCCCTCGCGGCACTGCAATCCCACGCCGCGCCACTGGACATGCGCCAGCGGCGCGTGCTGATCCTGGCCGATGGCCAGCGCAGCGTCGAGGAATTGGCCGCGCTGGGCGGCAGCAACGCCGCGGCGATCGTGCAGGCGCTCTTGCAGCAGGGCTATCTGGATGATGGCCGCGCCGCCGCACCGGTCGCGGCTCCGGCAGCCCCGGCCGCGGCGCCAGCGGATCCGCGCCGCGCGCTGCTCAACGCGCGCATGTATCTGCTCGACCTGTTGCAACTGCAGCGCCATCCGGCCTCGCGCCCGCTGCAGCAGCAGTTGCGCGATGCGCGCGAGGACGCGGCCACGCTGCAGGCGATCGCGAACGCCCTGCGCGCGATGCCGGAAATGACCTCCGAGCGCTACGCGCAGCGCATCCGCGAGCGCGTGCTGGAAGTGCTGCCCGCGCCGCTGCACGCGTCGCTGGAAGCCGCCTGAGCGCACCGCCCTACTGCTGACCCTCGGTCGGCGCGGACCGGTGCGCGACGTAGTCGGGGCGCGCGGAAAATGACCTCCGGCGCTACGCGCAGCGCACGCTACAAGTGCTGCCAACCCGCCGCGCGCGTCGCTGGAACTGGAAACCGCCTAAGCGCACTGCTGCAGGCGCTGGCCCGCGGTCCGCAGTGCGGGAGGGCCGGTACGCCACACACCGCGCCGCTCAGGGCGCTTGGAAATTGCGCCGCAGACCCTGCCAGCACTGCTGGTAGTCGCGCTGGCGATGCGCGGCGGCCAGCGCCTGCGCGGTCGGGCGCAGCACCGCGCGGGTCTCGAACATGAAGGCCATGGTGTCGGCGATGACGTCCGGCCGCGACAGGTCCGCCTGCGAGGCCTTGTCGAAGGTGGCCGCGTCCGGGCCATGCCCGCTCATGCAGTTGTGCAGCGAGGCGCCGCCCGGCGCGAAGCCTTCGGCCTTGGCATCGTAGACCCCGTGCACCAGGCCCATGAACTCGCTGGCCACGTTGCGGTGGAACCACGGCGGGCGGAACGTGTGCTGCGCCACCAGCCAGCGCGGCGGGAAGATCGCGAAGTCCAGGTTGGCGGTGCCGGGCGTGTCGCTGGGCGCGGTGAGCACGGTGAAGATGCTCGGATCGGGATGGTCGAAACTGATCGAACCGATCGTGTTGAAACGGCGCAGATCGTACTTGTACGGCGCGTAGTTGCCGTGCCAGGCGACCACGTCCAGCGGCGAATGCGCGATCGGCGCGCGCCACAGGTGGCCCTGGAACTTGGCGATCAGTTCGAACTCACCTTCGGCGTCCTCGTAGGCGGCCACCGGGGTGAGGAAGTCGCGCGGATTGGCCAGGCCGTTGGCGCCGATCGGCCCCAGGTCGGGCAGCCGCAACAGTGCGCCGAAGTTCTCGCACACGTAGCCGCGCGCCTGTCCGTCGGGCAGCGCGACGCGGAAACGCACGCCGCGCGGGATCACCGCGATCTCCTGC
The DNA here is from genome assembly GCF_025666195.1 of Xanthomonas sp. CFBP 8443. Lineage (NCBI taxonomy): Bacteria > Pseudomonadati > Pseudomonadota > Gammaproteobacteria > Lysobacterales > Lysobacteraceae > Xanthomonas > Xanthomonas sp. CFBP 8443. The sequence continues at coordinate 585,704 of NZ_CP102592.1, read as the reverse complement.
GGCTCGACCTCGAGCGTGCCCAGTTCGGTGCACAGCTGCAGCCGCCCGAGTTGCGGCACGATCAGCAGCTCGGCGTCGGCGTTGTAGAAGAAACGGTCCTGCATCGAGGCGTTCGCCGCGTACAGATGCACCGCCACGCCATGCTGCGCCTCGGCCGAGCCGTTGCCGGCCACCGTGTACAGGCCGTCGACGAAATCCACCGGCGCCTGCGGCAGCGGCAATGGACTCCAGCGCAACTGGTCCGGCGACACCGGCCCGGCGTTGAAGTCGTTGTGGAAGCCGCCGGCCTGCGTGTAGGCGGCGAACGCACCGTGCACCGCCGCCGGGCGGATCCGGTACAGCCAGCTGCGCCGGTTGACGCCGCGCGGCGCGGTGAACGCGGTGCCGGACAGCTGCTCGGCGTACAGGCCATGGGCCACGCGCTGCGGCGAGTTCTGCCCCTGCGGCAGCGCACCGGGCACGGCTTCGGTGGCGAATTCGTTGCCGAAGCCGGACATGTAGCGATGATGGTCATGCATGCACTTGGGCCTTCGAAATCAAGCCCCTCTCCCACCGGGAGAGGGGTTGGGGTGAGGGTACGGCGCCGCCGTAACATCGCAAATCACCTGGATCACGGCATTCGTCGACAGCAGCACATCGTTGCTCCAAAAGCGGACGATTCGCCAGCCTTGCGACTCAAGCCAGCGTGTTCTTGTCGCATCGCTCGTTTCGCTATGTTGCGAACCATCCAGCTCAACGATCAACTTCGACGCCACACAGCAAAAATCGGCGACATAGGGAGGAATCGGATATTGGCGCCGGAACTTGACGCCTTGCAACTGGCCGCCTCTCAGGCAACTCCATAGTTTGCGTTCGGCATCGGTCATGGCCCTACGCAGCAAGCGTGCGTTCTGCAGCGTTGAAGTGGGGAGCGGCGGTTTGACTCTCATAGCGCCACCGTACCCTCACCCCAACCCCTCTCCCGTCGGGAGAGGGGCTCTTGCCGCGTCGGCGCATGCCTTTTTTTCGCGTCAGAGCACGCCGCGCTTCATCTGGTCGCGCTCGATGCTCTCGAACAGGGCCTGGAAGTTGCCTTCGCCGAAGCCTTCGTTGCCCTTGCGCTGGATGATCTCGAAGAAGATCGGGCCGATGCAGTTCTGGGTGAAGATCTGCAGCAGCTTGCGCTGCTTGGTCTCTAGGTCGGCGTCGATCAGGATCTTGTTCCTGGCCAGCCGCGGCACGTCCTCGCCGTGGTTGGGGATGCGCTGGTCGATCACCTCGAAGTATGCGTCCGGCGTATCCAGGAACTCGACCCCGGCCGCGCGCATGCGCTCCACCGTCTCGTAGATGTCGTCGGTGAAGCAGGCGATGTGCTGGATGCCTTCGCCGTGGTAAGCGTCCAGGTATTCGTTGATCTGGCTCTTCGGGTCGGACGATTCGTTGAGCGGGATGCGCACCACGCCGTCCGGCGCGGTCATCGCCTTGGAGGTCAGCCCGGTCTTGGCGCCCTTGATGTCGAAGTAGCGGATCTCGCGGAAGTTGAACAGGCGCTCGTAGTAGTCCGACCAGCGCTGCATGTTGCCGAAGTACAGGTTGTGGGTCAGGTGGTCGATGAAGGTCAGGCCGAAGCCGGCCGGGTGCGGCTCGGCGCCGGGCACCGGTTCGAACTCGGCGTACACCGACCCCTTTTCGCCATAGCGGTCGACCAGGTACAGCATGCAGTCGCCGATTCCCTTGACCACCGGCGCCGGCACCGCACGGGTGTCGGCCTTGTCGGCGATGGCTTCGCCGCCGTTGCCCAGCACCTTGGCGAACACCTCGTCGGCCGGATGCCGGAAGCGGATCGCGAAGCCGCAGGCGCAGGGGCCGTGCGCGGCGGCGAAGTCGGCGGCGAAGGAATCCGGCTCCTCGTTGACCAGGAAGTTGACCCCGCCCTGCCGGTACACGGTGATCGCGCGGCTGCGATGGCGCAGCACCGCGCTGAAGCCCATGCTGCGGAAGTAGGCGTGCAGCTGTTCGCCCTGCCCGGCCGGCGCGGCGAATTCGACGAATTCGAAGCCGTCGATGCCCATCGGGTTTTCGAAGGTGGTGACCTGCATACCCAGGTTGGCCGGCTGGGACGGATACTGCGGTTGTGCGCTCATGGCTCGTCTCCTGGAGGACGCGGGCCGCGGCCGGCCGAAATTTCGGATGCGGACGGACGCCAGACTCGCGAGAATGGTCGGTAGTGTCCTCCGTTGTAGTTACAAATGAAACCACCAGCAAGGTGCAATGCAGCATGACGTCGATCGCTCCCTCCGCCCCACCCGCTCCCGAGCAGCCCTCGCTCGACCTGGAGCAGTTCCTGCCCTACCGCATCAGCGTGCTGTCCAACCGGATCAGCAGCAACATCGCCCGCGTCTACGGCGAGCGCTACGGCATGGCGGTGACCGAATGGCGGGTGATGGCGGTGCTGGCGCTGTACCCGGGGCTGTCGGCCGGCGAGGTGTCCGAGCGCACCGCGATGGACAAGGTGGCGGTGAGCCGCGCGGTGGCGCGCCTGCTCGAGCGCGGCTTCATCCAGCGCGAGACCCATGGCGACGACCGCCGCCGCTCGGTACTGCACCTGACGGCGGCGGGCGTGGAGGTCTACCAGGTGGTCGCGCCGATGGTGCTGGAATGCGAGCGCCGCCTGCTGGCGCCGTTCAGCGAGGAAGAGCAGCGCGTGCTGCACCGGCTGATCGACCGCTTGGCGGCCGAGGGCTTGCCGAGCATGACGGGCAAGTAGCCGCGGTGTTGCGGGAGTGGCGCGCCCGACGGCAAGGCCCGTCGCGCCTGAGTCGCTCCCGCACGAGGATCCGGTGGGTCCACGGCAATCCTTCTAGGAGCGGCTTGGCCGCCACCGCTGGCCTGCTGCGCCTCGAAGCCATCTGTCGCGGCTGAAAGCCGCTCCTACAAAGGCCGGACGCTTCCTCGCGCGCGGCGAGATGCCGCCTCGCGCGGCGATTTGCGTGCTCGGCTACGCGGACACGGCCGAGCGGGACTCTATGGGAGCGACTGCAACCGCGACGGGCCGTTCGGTAAAGCCGTCGCGACTGAAATCGCTCCACATGGAGATCCGGCGGATGCACGAACCCCTGTAGGAGCGGCTTCAGCCGCGACAGGCTTTACCGGTAGAGCCCGTCGCGGCTGAAGCCGCTCCTACAGGTTCAATGCCTTCCGGCTGCCAGCAAGACGCACTGCCGCTTCGCTCAGGTCTGCGGCGGCGCCCACTGTTTGAGGAAGTCGAAGAACTTCTTGCGGTCGTAGCCCTTGCCCTTCTCCAGCTCGCCGGTGAACTGCGATTGCAGCAGCTTGCCGTCGGCGTCCAGCACCAGCAGGTGCGGGTAGGCCTCGATCTTCGGGTACTGGGCCAGGAACGTCTCGTTCTTGTTGTCGTCGCTGTAGTTGACCTTGACCCACACGTAGTTGGCGTCGCGGAAGCTGCGCAGTTCCGCATCGCCCTCGATGAACTGGTCGAGGATGTGGCACCACGAGCACCACTCGCCGCCCACGTCGAGCAGGATCCGCTTGCCGCCACGCTTGGCTTCCACCTGCGCGGTCTCCAGGTCCTTGGCCGGGTCGCGGGCCGGGTCGAACTGTGCGCTCAGCGCCGCCACCGCGGCCACGTCGGCGGCGGCGGGCGTATTGCCCGAGGCCACCGGCTGGCTGGGATCGGCCACCGGCGGCTTCTGCACCGAGGTGTCCAACGGTTTGGCCGGGGCCTGCTCGGCCTCCGGTGCGACGGCCTTCTCGCAGCCTGACAGTGCCAGCAGCAGCGCCGCGGCGCTGCCTATCGTCTTGATCGTCTTGTTCGACATTGCGATCTACCTCACGTCATTTGACACCGTGCATCAGCTTGCTGATCAACGGTGCAATCAGGAACAGCAACACGCCCGAGCCAAGCAGCGCCCAGAAACCGAAGGTATACCCGCTCAGGGCGGAAGATACCGTCATCCCGCCCTCGCCGCTGACATGGCTGGCGAAGATGCCGGACAGGTTGTTGCCGATGCCGGTGGACAGGAACCAGCCGCCCATGCCGAAGCCGACCAGGCGCAGCGGCGCCAGCTTGGTCACCATCGACAGGCCGATCGGCGACAGGCACAGCTCGCCCACCGACTGGATCACGTAGACCATGAACAGGGTCCAGAACGGGATCTTGCCGGCGTCGTCGACCAGGCTCGACAGCGCGAACATCAGCAACAGGAACGCCAGGCCATTGAAGGTCAGGCCCAGCGCGAACTTGCGCGAGATGGAGGGATTGAAGCGGCCGGCCTTGACCCAGATCCAGGCGATGAGCGGCGCCAGGGTGATGATGGCCAGCGAGTTCACCGACTGGAACCAGGCGGTGGGGAAGGTCCAGTCGCCGAACCGGCGATTGACGATCTCGTCGGCGAGGAAGGTGAAGGAACTGCCCGCCTGCTCGAAGAACATCCAGAACAGCACGTTGAAGGCGAAGATGATCAGCATCGCGATCACCTTGTCGCGCGCCACCTTGCCGTTGCGGATGCCTTCGATCAGCAGCATCACCGCCAGGATCACGAACATCGTGCTGAGGATCCACTGCAGCACCCCGGCGCCGGCGGCCAGCGCCAGGTACACCACCGGGATCGCCACCAGCATGCCGAGCAGTACGTACACCACGCGCATGCGGCTGGCGCCGTCGTGGATCGGCGCGCCGATGCCCTTGAGCTGGGCGCGGCCGAACCAGAACCACACCAGGCTGATCAGCATGCCGATGCCCGAGGCGATGAACACCATCTTGTACGACGGCATCGCCGCGGTGCCGAACACCTTCTCGGCCAGCTGCTGGGTCAACCACGGCGCGATCATCGCGCCCAGGTTGATGCCCATGTAGAAAATGGTGAAGCCGCTGTCCCGGCGCGGGTCGGCGGCGCTGTACAGCTGGCCGACCATGGTCGAGATGTTGGGCTTGAACAGGCCGTTGCCGACCACCACGGTGGCCAGGCCCAGCTCGAAGATCTGCGGGTTCGGGATCGAGATCAGGAACAGGCCGGCGGACATCACCGCCGCACCGACCAGGATCGAGCGCTGGTAGCCGAGCACCCGGTCGGCGATGTAGCCGCCGAAGATCGCCGCCGCGTACACCAGCGCCAGGTAGGCGCCGTAGGTGGCGCTGGCCGGCGCCTGGCCCGTCCCCTGGCCGTCATGAAATTGCGCCACGATGTACAGCACCAACGCCCAGCGAATCCCGTAGAACGCGAAGCGCTCCCAGAATTCGGTCATGAACAGCATCCACAATGGCCGTGGATGGCCCAGCAAGGTCTTGAATTCGGGCGGTTGCGCCGGCTGCGGTGAGGCGGGGGGGTGCGACGCGACGTCGTCAACGCTCATGCGGTGTTCCCTTGCGTATTCAGTATGGGCTGGGCGATTCCGGCCGGGCCGGGTAACGGGCGAGCATCACCGACAGTTGGCGGGGACGTCAAATTGGCGGGACCGGGGACCGGGGACCAGGGACCGGGAAAGCAGGGGCGCCCAGCCGCAACGATTCCCTGGCAAGCGCGGCGCCGGCGGTGGCCTTACGGTTCCTGCGATGCCGCTTCCGGGTCCCCGGTCCCCGGTCCCCGGTCCCGGCTTTCCAGCCCCACCGAGGTCCGCACCTCGAACAGTTCCGGAAAGAAGGTCAACGCCAGCGCCTGCTGCAGGAAGCCCACGCCGCTGGAGCCGCCGGTGCCGCGCTTGAAGCCGATCACCCGCATCACCGTGCGCATGTGGCGGAAGCGCCACAGCTGGAACTGCGTCTCCAGGTCCACCAGATCCTCGCATAGCGCGTATTCGCGCCAGTAGCGATCGGTGTTCTCGTAGATGCGCTCCAGCACCGGCCGCAGCAGCGGGTCGCTGACGTGCGGCTGGCGCCAGTCGCGCGCCCGGTACTGCTCGGGCACGGCATGGCCGAAGCGGGTCAGGTAGCGCAGGAATTCCTCGTACAGGCTGGGCGCTTCCAGCACCGCCTGCAGCGCCGCCTGGCCCTGCGGGTCGTGGCCGAACACGCGCAGCATCTGCGCGTTCTTGTTGCCGAGCAGGAATTCGATGGTGCGGTACTGCAGCGACTGGAAGCCGGAGGCCGGGCCGAGCACGTCGCGAAAGCCCATGTATTCGGACGGGGTCAGCGTCTCCAGCACCGACCACTGCTCGGTCAGCTGGCGCAGCACCTGCTTGCTGCGCGCCAGCACCTTGCGGCACTGCCAGACCTCGTCGCGCTGCAGGTGCACGATCGCCGCGCGCAACTCGTGCGCCAGCAGCTTCAGCCACAGCTCCGAGGTCTGGTGCTGGATGATGAACAGCATCTCGTCGTGGTGCGGCGGGTCGGACAGCGGCTGCTGCGCGGACAGCAGCTGGTCCAGCCGCAGGTAGCCGCCGTAGGTCAGGCGGCCCTCCAGGTCGGTGTGGATGCCGGCTTCGAGCGGGCGCTGGTTCTGTTCGACGGGCATGGGCGGGTACGGCGGTCCGGGGCCGGCAAGGGTACCGCAGCGACGCCTGTCACATCCCGGTCAGCGGCGGGCGGCAAACTCGGGCAGAATCGAGCCGGCGCCTTGGGGGGCGCCCGATCGTCATCCGTCGTCACGTCTTCAAGGATTGGGGAGAGTCTTCGTCATGCGAACCATGCTGCTTCGTGCCGCAGTGTTGTCGTGCGCGCTTGCCTGTGCCGGAACCGGCCAGGCCCAGGTCGTCATCAGCCAGGTCTACGGCGGTGGCGGCAACAGCGGCGCCACCTACAAGAGCGATTTCATCGAACTGCACAACAACGGCAGCGAGGCGGTGAGCCTGGCCGGTTGGTCGCTGCAGTACGCCTCGGCCGCCGGCAGCAGCTGGCAGGTCACCGCGCTGGCCGGCAGCATCCCGGCAGGCGGCTACTACCTGGTCAAGCAGGCCGACGGCAGCGGCGGCAGCACTGCGCTGCCGACCCCGGACGCCACCGGCACCACCGCGATGAGCGGCACCGCCGGCAAGATCGCGCTGAGCAACGCGGCGACCGCGCTGAGCGGCGCCTGCCCCGCCGGCAACGTCGATTTCGTCGGCTACGGCAGCACCGCCAGCTGCGCCGAAGGCAGCGCGCCGACCGCCGCGCCGAGCAACACCCTGGCGGTGCTGCGCGGCAATGGCGGTTGCAGCGACAGCGACAACAACAATGCCGACTTCGCCACCGGCGCGCCGACCCCGCGCAACGCCGCGGCGGCGCTCAACCTGTGCGGCGGCGGCAACCAGCCGGTGGCCAGCGTGGCCAATGTCAGCCGCGGCGAAGGCGACAGCGGCAGCACCGCGTTCGTGTTCACCGTCGCCCTGAGCCAGCCGGCCGGCAGCGGCGGCGTGAGCTTCAGCGTCGCCACCCGCGACGGCAGCGCCAACGCCGGCAGCGACTACCAGGCCCTGGCCGCGACCAGCGTGACCATCGCCGCCGGCGACAGCAGCGCGCAGGTCAGCGTGCTGGTCGATGGCGACACCGCCAACGAACCCGACGAGACCTTCTACCTCGACGTCAGCGGCATCAGCGGCGCCCTGCCGGCCACGCTGACCGCCAGCGGCGTGATCCTCAACGACGACTTCAACCTGGTGCCGATCCACAGCATCCAGGGCAGCGGCGCACGTTCGCCGCTGGTCGGGCAGATCGTCGCCACCAGCGGCATCGTCACCGCGCGGCGCAGCGCCGGCTTCTTCCTGCAGGCGCCCGACGCCCAGGCCGATGCCGATCCGCAGACCTCCGAAGGCATCTACGTCTACACCGGCAGCGCGCCGCCGGCCGAGGCCGCGGTGGGCAACGCGGTGCGCGTGCAGGCCACCGTGCTCGAGTACGTGCCGAGCGCCGACCCGACCCAGCCGCCACTGACCGAGCTGGGCACGCCAACCGTGCTGCTGCAGTCCACCGGCAATCCGCTGCCGGCCGCGGTGACGCTGACCACCAGCTTCCCCGACCCGAGCGGCGCCTACGACCAGCTCGAGCGCCTGGAAGGCATGCGCGTGGCCGCGCCCAGCCTGACCGTCAACGCGCCCACCGGCGGCAACGTCAACGAGACCAACGCCACCGCCAGCAGCAACGGCGTGTTCCATGCCGTGGTCACCGGCCTGCCGCGCGCCTGGCGCACTCCCGGCGTGCAGCAGCCCGACCCGCTGCCGGCCGGCTCGCCGGCCGGCGTGCCGCGCTGGAACACCAATCCGCAGGTGATCGCGGTGGGCAGCGCCGGCCTCGGCGGCGAGCGCATCGACGTGGCCGGCGGCTGCGTGGTGCTCGGCGTCAGCGGACCGCTGGACTACAGCTTCCGCCGCTACACGATCTATCCGGAAACCGCGCCGACCGTGCAATGCAACGGCGCCGACCAGCCCAAGCCGGCCCCGGCGCCGCAGGCCGACGACGTCAACGTCGCCACCTACAACATGGAGCGCTTCTTCGACGACCAGAACGATCCGGCGATCGGCGAACCGGTGCTGACCCCGGCCGCCTACCAGGCCCGGCTCAACAAGGCCTCGCTGGCGATCCGCAACTACCTCAACACGCCCGACATCCTGGGCACGGTGGAAGTGGAGAGCCTGAGCGTGCTGCAGACCCTGGCCGCGCGCGTCAACAGCGATGCGGTCGCCGCCGGCCAACCCGATCCGCAGTACGTGGCCTATCTGCAGGAAGGCAATGATGTCGGCGGCATCGACGTCGGCTTCCTGGTCAAGACCGGCGCGGTCGGTGCCGGCGTCGCCCGCGTGGAGGTCGTGTCGGTCAGCCAGGAAGGCAAGACCACCACCTGGACCGAGCCGGCCGGCGGCACCAGCCTGCTCAACGATCGCCCGCCGCTGCTGCTGAAGGCAGTAGTGCATTTCGCCGACGGCCGCACGCTGCCGCTGACCGTGGTCGAGGTGCACCAGCGTTCGCTCAACGGCGCCGAGACCGACGACGCCAGCGGCCAGCGCATCCGCGCCAAGCGCCAGGCGCAGGCGGTGTTCCTGGCCAACCTGCTGCAGGCGCGCCAGGCCGCCGATCCCGCCGAGCAGATGCTGGTGATGGGCGACTTCAACGCCTTCGAGTTCAACGACGGCTACGTCGATGCGATGGGCACGGTGACCGGCCTGCCGTCGGCCGACGCGCAGACCGTGGTCGAGGGCGACGGCGCCGACCTGGTCGACCCGGACCTGTACAACCTGACCCTGCTGTCCACGCCGGACCAGAGCTACTCGTACGCCTACGACGGCAACGTGCAGTCGCTGGACCACGTGCTGGCCAACAGCGCGCTGATGGGCTCGGCGCAGATCGCTACGCTGAGCGAAAGCCATGCGCGGCTCAATGCCGACTTCCCGGCCACCGCGCGCAACGACGCCAATTCGCCGGCGCGGCTGTCCGACCACGACCCGGCGGTGGTGCTGCTCAAGCTCAAGCCGCTGCAGCGCGCCGACCTGGGCGTGACCGCGAGCGCGGCCAATGACGCGGTCTACGCCGGCGACACGATCCGCTACAGCGTCGAGGTCGGCAACGCCGGTCCGGACGCGGCCCGCTTCGCCGCGGTCGCCTTCGCGCTCGACGCGGCGGTGACGCCGACCCTGAGCGCCGCCCCGGGCTGGGACTGCGCGGCATCGGACGTGGGCGCGCAGACCGTGGTCACCTGCACCACGACGCAGTTCGCCGCGGGTGCGGCGCAGCGCTTCGAGGTAGCGGTGCCGGCCACCGCCGAGCTGGTCGGCCGCACGCTGCGCCTGGCCGCCTCGGTCGCCTCGCAGACCGAGGACCCGAACGCCGGCAACAACGGCGCCAGCGCCGCGGTGGCGGTGCAGGCCGCGCCTGCCGGCAACCTGGCGCTGCGCATCGACGGCCCGGCGACGCTGCCGCTGACCGCGTTCGGCGCCAACTACCGCATCGCCCTGAGCAACCACGGCAATGCGCCGGTGCGCCGCGCCAGCCTGAGCGTCAGCGGCAACACGTTGTCGGTGCTGTCCGCGCTGGTACCGCCGCGCGGCTGGCAATGCGTGCGGCAAGCCCACGGCCTGCGCAGCGCGCAGTTCCAGTGCAGCACCCGCGCCGACCTGGCCCCGGGCGCCAGCACCACGTTCACCCTGGCCGTGGCCACCCGCCCGTTGCCGGCCGACCGCACCATCGTGATCCAGGCCAGCGCCAGCTCCGCCTCGCCCGATGCCGACCCGTCCGACAACACGGCACGCTTCAGCACCCGCATCGGCCGCTGAGCGCAACCGCCTGCGGGGAGAACGAAGGGCGCGGCCGCAAGCCGCGCCCTTTTTCTTTTGCTGTCGCTACAGAGGCCGCCGTCGCCTTGAGGCCTCGGCTGTAAAAGCCCCTCTCCCCTCGGGAGAGGGGTTGGGGTGAGGGTCGGGGCGAAGCGTCTCGCTGAGTTGGATGCACGAGGCTTCGCCCGTACCCTCATCCGGCCCTGCGGGCCACCTTCTCCCGATGGGAGAAGGAAACAGCCAAGCCCCTCTCCCCTCGGGAGAGGGGTTGGGGTGAGGGTACGGGGCGAAGCGTCTCGCTGAGTTGGACGCACGAGGCTTCACCCGTACCCTCATCCGCCCCTGCGGGGCACCTTCCCCCGAAAAGGGAGCCATGGTCCCGAGGGGAGAAGGGAACAGCCGAAGGGCCGCTCTTGAGCCGTTGCTGTTGCTCTTGCTGTTGCCGTTAGCTGTCGCTCCTAAAACTTCCCGCCCTAAAGCGAGCCGAGCACCGCAGTGGCGAGCGGCCGAAGAGGCGCCCTTGTCTGAGCGAAGCGAGTTTGGGCGCCGTGCCGCTTGCCGCGAGGAGCACAGGGCACCGGTGCGGCTGTATCGCACCGGCTCGTGTCGGGCGGGAGCGGTTTTGGTTACTTTTTGCCAAGACAAAAGTAACTCGCGCCAGCAGGCGCGAAAGCTCTTGATCTTGATCCTGCTCCTAGCCGCACGTGTGTTTTGCGCAGTCGCCCGTATATACGGCAGACGCCATCATGCCCAGAGCTAAACGTCCACCGATAGACATCCGCACCCCATGCAGCCGCCAATCGCAACGCAGCAATCGCGCAAGTGAACGCCAGCAGTGCGCGCAGCCAACACAATCCACGTTTTTGCTGCAATCCAGCAAGATGCCGTGCTGCGGTGCAGGACGGCTTTTGTGCACGCCTTCCTTAACATGCCAGCTCATATCATTTGAAACTTGTTGTCGAGAGTGCCGCCGTCATGACCATCGCCGCGCAATTCGAAATTGAATACCTGCAGTACCTCGACGCGGACGGCCAGCCGGCCCGCGACGCCCTTCCGGCCGACTCGGCCAACCCGCAGACCCTGCTGACACTGTTCAAGCAGATGCTCTACGTGCGTACCTTCGACAGCAAGGCCGTGGCCCTGCAGCGCACCGGCAAGCTCGGCACCTACGCCTCGTGCCTGGGCCACGAGGCCACCCACATCGGCATCGGCGCCTCGATGCGCAGCGGCGATGTGCTGGCGCCCAGCTACCGCGAATACGGCGCCATGTTCATGCGCGGCGTGCGTCCGCGCGAAGTATTGCTGTACTGGGGCGGCGACGAGCGCGGCAGCGATTTCCTGCGCGATTCCGACGCGGCCAAGGACTTCCCGATCTGCGTGCCGATCTCCACCCAGTGCCTGCACGCCGCCGGCTCGGCGCTGGCGTTCAAGCTGCGCGGCGAAGGCCACGTGGCGGTCGCCACCTGCGGCGACGGCGGCTCGTCGAAGACAGATTTCTATGCCGCGCTCAATTCCGCCGGCGCCTACCAGCTGCCGCTGATCCTGTGCGTGATCAACAACGGCTGGGCGATCTCGGTGCCGCGCGCGGCGCAGACCGGCGCGCAGACCCTGGCGCAGAAGGGCCTGGCCGGCGGCCTGCATTGCCTGCAGGTGGACGGCAACGACCTGATCGCGGTGCTGGAGGCGATGCGCCAGGCGCGCGAGCGCGCGCTGTCCGGCCAGGGCGGCAGCGTCATCGAATTCATGACCTACCGCCTGTCCGACCACACCACCGCCGACGACGCCCGCCGCTACCGCGACGAGGCCGAGGTCAAGCAGGCCTGGGAACGCGAACCGCTGACCCGCCTACGCACCTGGTTGACCGCGCAGGGCCTGTGGAGCGAGACCGAGGAAGCGGCATGGAAGCAGGAATGCGCGCGCCTGGTCGACATCGAGGTCGACGCCTACCTGGCCACCCCGGTGCAGCCAGTGGAGGCGATGTTCGATTACCTGTACGCCGACCCGCCGCCGGAGCTGCTCGCGCAGCGCGCCGAGGCCGTCGCCCTGGAGCGGCGCCATGGATGAACTCGCTCCCCGCCTTGCCGACACGGCCGCCACGCACGCGGCCGGCACCGCCCACCACGCCGCCACCGCGCGCGGAGACAGTCCGATGACCAGCACCCCCATCACCCTGATCGAAGCGGTCACCCAGGCTCTGGCCTGGGAACTGCAGCACGACCCGTCGGTGCTGGTGCTGGGCGAGGACGTCGGCGTCAACGGCGGCGTGTTCCGCGCCACCGCCGGCCTGCAGCAGCGCTTCGGCGCGCAGCGCGTGCTGGACACGCCGCTGGACGAAACTACCATCGCCGGGCTGACCGTCGGCCTGGCCGCGCAGGGCATGAAGCCGGTGGCCGAGGCGCAGTTCGACGGCTTCGTCTATCCGATGGTCGATCACCTGATCTGCCACGCCGCGCGCCTGCGCAACCGCACCCGCGGCCGCCTGCATTGCCCGATGGTGCTGCGCGTGCCGTGGGGCGGCGGGATCCGCGCGCCGGAGCATCACAGCGAGGCCAACGAAGCCATCTTCACCAACGTGCCGGGCCTGCGCGTGGTGCTGCCGTCCTCCCCGCAGCGCGCCTACGGCCTGCTGCTGGCGGCGATCCGCGAGCCGGATCCGGTGATCTACATGGAACCCAAACGCCTGTACCGCCAGTACAAGGAAGTGGTGGTCGACGACGGCGAGGCGCTGCCGCTGGACGTGTGCTTCGTGCTGCGCGAAGGTAGCGACGTGACCCTGGTCGCGTGGGGCGCGCAGGTCAAGGAAGCGCTGGAAGCGGCCGACAAGCTCGCCGCCGACGGCATCAGCGCCGAGGTCATCGACGTGGCCACGCTGCGCCCGCTGGACTTCGACACCATCGCCGAATCGGTGGCGCGCACCGGCCGCTGCGTGATCGTGCAGGAGGCCCCGCGCAGCGCCGGCTTCGGCGCCGAGATCGCCGCGCGCCTGGCCGAGCAGTCGATGTACGACCTGGTCGCGCCGGTGCAGCGCGTGACCGGCTACGACACGCACATCCCGTTGTTCCGGCTGGAGATGAAATACCTGCCGAGCGTGGACAAGATCGTCGCGGCGGCCAAGCGTGCCGTCGCCGCAGGCTGACATGCGCGCGCGCCTGCTCAGCGACTACCGCGCCACCTACCCGCATCCGCTCCGCGTCGCCGCCGGCGAGCGGGTGCTGCTGGGCGTGCGCGACGAGGAATGGCCGGCGTTCGTGTGGACCACCACCGCCGCCGGCAGCGCCGGCTGGGCGCCGCTGGCCTGGCTGCGCGCCACCGGCGACGGCCACGCCGAAGCGCTGCGCGACTACGATGCGCGCGAACTCGATGCGGTGCAGGGCGACACCGTGACCCTGCATCACGAATACGGCGACTGGTGGTGGGCCGAGCGCGCCGATGGCGCGCAGGGCTGGCTGCCGGCACGCGACCTGGAACTGCTGGAAGAGACCACATGAGCGAAACCAAGAGCTTCAACCTGCCCGACCTGGGCGAAGGCCTGCCCGACGCGACCATCGTCGAATGGTTCGTCAAGGAAGGCGACACCATCCGGCTCGACGAACCGCTGGTGTCGATGGAGACCGCCAAGGCGGTGGTCGAGGTGCCCTCGCCGGTCTCCGGCAAGGTGCTGAAACTGGCCGGCGCGCCGGGCGACATCGTCGTCACCGGCGCGATGCTGGCGCAGTTCGCGCCCGACGCCAGCATGCCGCAGCGCGCCGAGGGCCAGGACACCGGCCACCACCATGGCGGCGCCGCGCCAGCCAGCCCCGGCAAGGGCGCCGGCGCGGATGCGCCGGGCGACAACGACCGCGTCGTTGCCTCCGACGACGGCGGCGAACTGCGCGACGCCGATACGGCGCAAGGCGGCAGCGAGCGCGACGACGCCGGCACCGTGGTCGGCGCGATGCAGAGCTCCAACACCGTGCACAGCGAACGCACGGTCTCGGTCGGCGGCGTGCGCGCGATGCCGGCGGTGCGCGCGCTGGCCAGGAAACTGGGGGTGGACCTGACCCGGGTACGCGCCAGCGGCGGCGACGGCGCAGTGACCCTGGCCGACGTGAAGCAGGCCGCCGCCGACGGCTCGGCCGCTGTAGGAGCGGCTTCCGCCGCGACCGCACGGCCTGCGCAGGTCAAGGCGGAAGCCCCCCCTGCAACCGCGCCCACCACCGCAGCACCAACGCGCACGCCGCTGTCCGCCGCCGGCAAGCCGATGCGCACGCAGCCGCCGGGCGCCACCGCGCACGGCCAGCCTGAGCAGCTCAAGGGCGTACGCCGCAACATGGCGCGGGTGATGGCCGATGCGCACGCCAAGGTGGTGCCGACCACGCTCAACGACGACGCCGACATCCACGCCTGGACGCCCGGCAACGACATGACCGCGCGCCTGGTGCGCGGCATCGTCGCCGCCTGCCGCGCGGTGCCGGCGCTCAACGCCTGGTTCGATGGCGACGCGCTGACCCGCACCCTGCATGCGCAGGTCGACATCGGCATCGCCGTGGACACCGACGACGGCCTGTTCGTGCCGGCGCTGCGCAACGCCGACATGCTCGATGCGCGCGGCATCCGCGAAGGCATCAGCCGCCTGCGCCAGCAGGTGGAGGCGCGCAGCATCGCCGCCTCGGAACTGAGCGGCTACACCATCTCGCTGTCCAACTTCGGCATGTTCGCCGGCCGCTACGCCACCCCGGTGGTGGTACCGCCGTGCGTGGCGATCGTCGCCGCCGGCCGCGCCCGCCACCAGCTGGTGCCGGTGATGGGCGGCATCGAGACGCACAAGCTGATCCCGCTGTCGGTCACCTTCGACCACCGCGCCTGCACCGGCGGCGAAGCGGCGCGCTTCCTGCGCGCGCTGATCGACGACCTGGCGCTGGCGGGCTGAACCGCGGGCCGCCGCTTCGCAACGGAGCAGCGGCCCTCATGTCGGATCAATTGCTCGTCGAAGCCTGGATGATCTGCAGCGCCATCTCGTCGCGCCGCTGACGTTCCGCCGCTGCACCAGCGCCGCATGCACGGCCTCACCGAGCCGCAGCGGATCGCCGCGCTGCCATCGCCGAACGTAGACCGCAAGCCGACGGTCCTGCGCGTCAGCGCTTCGACCATCGTTGGCGCGGTACCGAACAAGTCGCTGCGGCATTTCCAAGTCCAGGAAAGGATCGCAATCGAGCGTTCGCATGCGACGCCATCCAGCTGGCGTGCGTGTTTTCCGCCATTCTCGCGAACGCCATACCGTCGCGCCGCGTCACGCCGCAGCGGTTCGCACGCCGCTTGCGAGAAATAGTGCACCTGCCATGGAATGCGGCGCAATTATTGTGCGCCTTGGCACGAACCGCAGCGTCGCCTGCCGCAAACTCATCACGGCGCAGGCGTCCCCACCCGCCTGTGTGCCGAAACGGTATAGCAGGCTCGCCATCCCATATCGGCACTCCGAGCGAAAGCCGTCTACCACGGCCGCTAACCGCATCGCTATGTTCGTTGCCAGGGGGACGGCAGCGCGCCATTGGCCGCAATGCCGACGCGATCCACGACGCAACCGCAAGCAACGTGGCAGCCATGCGCTGCCGCGCCGGCAAGACATTCCCTATCGCTCATGAGGAATTCCAAATGACCCAGTCCATCCGCCGCCAGCGCCCGCTGGCGCTGCTGCCGTCGTTGCTGCTCGCCCTCGCCGCCACCTCCGCCGCCGCGGCCGAACGCGTGGATCTGCACGGCAAGGATCTCGGCACGCTCAACACCCAGTACAAGGCCGCCGCCACCAGCCTCGGCGGCGTGCCCGCGGCCGCCGCGGTGCGCCATGCCGAGCTGGTCGGGCTGGATGCCGAGTCCGCGCTGAGCCTGCTGAGCAGCAGCACCGACGACGACGGCACCGTCCACAGCCGCTACCAGCAGACCTTCCGCGGCGTGCCGATCTGGGGCGAGCACGTCGTGGTCAGCGAGCGCAGCGACGGCAGCGTGCGCAGCCTGTTCGGGCGCTCGGTCGCCGGCCTGGCCAGCGAACTGCCGGCCACCGCGACTGCCGCTGCAGCCGCGCTGCTGCCGGCCAATCGCGCGCTGGACGTGGCCAAGCGCGCCGCGCTCGGCGATGCGCTGGCCGCGCGCCGCATCGAGCGCGCACAGGCGCCGCAGATGATCTACCTGGACGACGACGACCGCGCACACATGGCCTACGTGGTGTCGTTCTTCGCCGACGCGCCGCAGGGCGGCGAACCGACCCGCCCATTCGTGATCGTCGACGCGCGCAGCGGTGCGGTGCTGCGGCAGTGGGAGGGGCTGACCACACGCGACGCCACCGGCCCCGGCGGCAACGCCAAGACCGGGCAGTACGAATACGGCACCAGCGGCAGCATCCACGGCTTCCTCGAGGTGGACAACAACTGCCGCATGCAGAACAGCACGGTCAAGTCGGTGAACCTCAATGGCGGCACCTCCGGCAGCACGGCCTACCAGTTCGCCTGCCCGCGCAACACCTACAAGGCCATCAACGGCGCCTACTCGCCGATCAACGATGCGCACTACTTCGGCGGCGTCATCGAGAAGATGTACCGCGCCTATGCCGGGGTGGCGCCGCTGAGCTTCCAGTTGGTGATGCGGGTGCACTACAGCACGCGCTACGAGAACGCGTTCTGGAACGGTTCGACGATGACCTTCGGCGACGGCAACACCCGCTTCTATCCGCTGGTCAGCATCGACGTCGCCGGCCATGAGGTCTCGCACGGCTTCACCGAGCAGAATTCCGGCCTCACCTACTCCGGCCAGTCCGGCGGCATCAACGAGGCGTATTCGGACATCGCCGGCGAGGCCACCGAGTACTACCTCAAGGGCAGCAACGATTTCCTGGTCGGCCCTGAGATCTTCAAGTCCAACGGCGCGCTGCGCTACATGGCCAATCCGCCGCAGGATGGCGCCTCGATCGACAATGCCGCCAACTACCGCAGCGGGCTCGACGTGCACTACTCCTCCGGCGTCTACAACAAGGCGTTCTACAAGCTGGCCACCACCTCCGGCTGGAACACGCGCACTGCCTTCGAGGTATTCGCCCGCGCTAACCGCCTGTACTGGACCCCGAGCACCAGCTTCAACAGCGGCGCCTGCGGCGTGCGCACCGCGGCCAGCGACCTGGGCCGTTCGGCGGCGGCGGTGACTGCCGCGTTCAGTTCGGTCGGCGTGACCTGCCAGTAACCGCGGCAGCCGGTACCACCCGCCGCACGACCACCTGGACCGGTGGCCGTGCGGCGATATGGCCACGCGGCGTTGCGGGCAAGCCAGCGGACTGCGCTATCGCCGGTGCGCATGGCGAGGCGCCTGCGCACGTCGTCGCCGCGCGCGACCGGTTCGGCACCAACCCAGCACCGCGCCAGGTTTTCCACGCGCGCGCCACCTCGCCTTGCCAGCGAGCGGCGACTGCGGCGACCGTTTCCCGCAGGACGCTCGGGCAAGGGCCGCTGTCGCCGATCGAGCGTCTTTCGAGCGGCGGCAATTGGCCTCCCAGACGCGTACGCCTCGCATAGGCGTCCGGCTGCGGGTAGGCTGCGCGGCTACGTCCGCCGCAGCGCATCGCGACGGCATCGTTTCGCCGCCCTCTTCCGGACCACGCTGCATGCCATTCGCCACGCTGGGCCTCGCCCCCGAGCTGCTGCCCGCGTTTTCCCGCGCGCTCGACGCCGCCGGCTACACCGCGCCCACGCCGATCCAGGCGCAGGCGGTCGCGCCGATCCTGCGCGGCGAGGACCTGCTTGCCTGCGCCGCGACCGGCTCTGGCAAGACCGCTGCGTTCGCGCTGCCGCTGCTGCAGCATGCGGCGCTGCTGCCGCCCAGCCGCCGCGTGCGCAGCTTGGTGCTGGTCCCGACCCGCGAGCTGGTCGCACAGGTCGGCGACACCTTGCAGGCGCTGGGGCGCTACCTGCCGCGACGGGTCAAGGTGGCTGCGGTCGCCGGCGGCGCCTCGATCAATCCGCAGATGCTGAAGCTGCGCGGCGGCGCCGACATCGTCGTGGCCACGCCGGGCCGGCTGCTCGACCTGGCCGCGCACAACGCACTCGATCTGGGCGCGGTGCACACGCTGGTCCTGGACGAGGCCGACCGCCTGCTGGCGCTGGGCTTCGAAGAGGAACTGGGCCGGATCCTGGCGCTGCTGCCACGGCGCCGGCAGACCCTGCTGTTCTCGGCCACCTTCCCGGCCGAGGTGGACGTGCTGGCGCAACGCCTGCTGCGCGGACCGCGCCGCATCGGCGAGGAAGCCGCCGCCGCCCCGGCGACGATCCGCCAGCGCGCGATCGAGGTCGACAGCGCGCAGCGCACCGCGCTGCTACGGCACCTGCTGCACAGCGAGGCCTGGCCGCAGGCGCTGGTGTTCGTGGCCAGCCAGCGCGGCGCCGACAACCTGGCCGAGAAGCTGCACAAGGCCGGCGTGGCGGCGCAGCCGTTCCACGGCGAACTGAGCCAGGGCCGCCGCAACCAGGCGCTAGCCGGGTTCAGGAGCGGCCAGCTGCAGGTCCTGGTCGCCACCGACGTGGCCGCGCGCGGGCTGGACATCGCGCAGCTGCCGGTGGTGGTCAACTACGACCTGCCGCGCGCCACCGCCGACTACACCCACCGCATCGGCCGCACCGGGCGCGCCGGTGCCGACGGCCTGGCGGTGAGCTTCGTCGATGCGGCCAGCGAGGCGCACCTGCTCCTGATCGAGAAGCGCCAACGGCTGCGCGTGCCGCGCGAACGCATCGCCGGTTTCGAACCGACGCAGACGGCCGCGCCTGCCGCCGAGACAGCGCCGCAGACCGGCGGCATCAAGGGCAAGCGCCCGAGCAAGAAGGACAAGCTGCGCGCGGCGGCTGCGCAGGGCAGCGGTGGACTGCCCGCGAAGAGTTGATCGCGTTCGCGGCGCTGGTCGCGGCCGGTGCCGGAGATGCGCGCGCTATTTCGCAGAGCGCAGGTTGCAGCGATCCGATGCATTGCGCGCCAATCCTGTCGGTCGCGGCCGAAGCCGTTCCTACAGTGCTTCCGGCCAGCCAGCTGCGCGCTTCTGTAGGAGCGGCCTCAGCCGCCACACCGGCCGAAACGCCCGGCGTCGATCATCGCGGCCAATGGCTGGAAGACCACCCGCATCCGCTCCCAACAGGGGCAAGCGCAGCCCACGCTCAATCGTCGAACGGATCGGTCACGGCATCGCCCTGCGCCCGCGGCGTGCGCTTGCCCGGCTTGCTGCGGATCTCGACGTAAAACTGGGTGGCGCCGGTCGCCACCAGCGCGTCGATCGCGCGGATCAGCTCGGCCGGCGGGACCACCGCGGCGCTGGCCTCGTCGGCGCCGAACAGCGTGTCGAAGTCCCAATAGTCGGCGCCGGCCGGCAGGGTCTTGCGGCGTTCGCGGCGGATGTACTTGCGGATGTCGTGCTTGCTGGCGTCGAGCAGGCGGTCGGGGTGCTTGCCTTCGATGCGGAGCTGGTAAGTCTTCTTCACTGCGGGAGGATCCTGGAAAGAGGGAACGCGGCCGCCGGGCGGGCGCGGCGGCGGCTGGCGAGCGTGCGGCCTGACCCGGGCAATGGCCCTGCTGCCGGCCGCAGGCGGGCGCGGCGGGCCGCCATGGTGCCAGAACCCGGCCCCGCGCTGCGGATTGGCCGACAATCGGCGCCTGGCGCATCCCCGCGCCGCCGCCGCAGGAGCCGCCGATGACCGACCCCTCCACCTTCGCGGGCTACCGCGTGCTCGTCGCCGGCGCCAGCCGCGGCATCGGCCTGGCGATCGCCGACGCCTTCGCCCAGCAGGGTGCGGGCGTGGCGATCTGCGCGCGCAATCCCGCCCATCTGGCGGACGCGGCCGAGCAGCTGATACGCCACGGCCATCCGGTGTCGCGGCTGACCTGCGATCTGGCCGACCCGGCGCAGATCCAGCAGTGGGTGGCGCATGCGGCCGACGCGCTGGGCGGCATCGACGTGATGGTCAACAACGCCTCCGGCTACGGCCATGGCGACGACGACGCCAGCTGGCAGGCCGGATTCGACATCGACCTGATGGCGGCGGTGCGCTGCAATCGCGCCGCGTTGCCGGCGCTGCGCGCCAGCGCCCACGGCTGCATCCTCAACATCAGCTCGATCAACGGGCTGCGACCCACGCCGCGGGTGCCGGCGTATTCGGCGGCGAAAGCCGCGCTGAACTACTACACGACCACGCTGGCCGCCGAACTGGCGCGCGAGCGGATCCGGGTCAATGCGATCGCGCCCGGCTCGATCGAGTTCCCCGGCGGGCTGTGGGACCAGCGCCGCGCACAGCAGCCGGAGCTGTACCGGCGCATCCGCGCCGATATCCCATTCGGCAGCTTCGGCGCGCTCGAGGACGTCGCCCACGCCGCGCTGTTCCTGGCTTCGCCGCAGGCGCGCTGGATCACCGGCCAGATCCTGGCGGTGGACGGCGGGCAGTCGCTGGGCGTCTGACCGCGCCGCGGCGGCCGTCGGCAGGCGCCGCGCCACTGGGCGTGGGCCCATGCGCGGCTGCGCAGGACCGCCGCACGGCGGCCGGTGATCGTTGCGCACACAGCGCGTACGCAAGCACATCGTGGGCAAGCACCGGCAACGGCGCCGGAGGCCTGGCAGGCTCGCCGACTCCCTGAATCGGCTCGGCGAATCGCGCCGTGCGCTACTCATGCCATGACCGCAGGCGGCGTCTCCAGCCGCCGCGGTGGTCTCTGTGTCCGCAGTCGAGCGCTGCGGCGCACCAAAAACGCTCCGCTCGCCGATGCCTCGCCAATGCAGCAGCGCGATGGCGCGTGGCAGCGCCGATCCTCTTCGACCAGCAGGAACCGCGCTGCGCAACGGTCGACGCATGTGGCGGGATCGCGCGTCCAGGCGCATACCTGAATAAATAACAACAAGAAGGCGCCTATTCGAACAATAACGAACATGAAACGAGCATGGCGACGATAAGCTCCGGCGCGCAGGGGTTGCATCCGACTTCATCCCGCGCGCCGCAGCACACGCATGCGACGGGCACCTGGAGGCCATGTGTTCCATCCACGCATCGACACCGTCACCCGCCCACCTCCCGCCGCCGGGCCAGTCCCGCGCGCCGCAGGGGTGGCTCCTGTCCGCGCCTTCAACCCCGCATCCGCCGCGGCCAGCAACCGATGCAGCAGTCCCCACGGCGATCGCCGCCCTCCTCCGCACGGCAGCCGCCGCGCCGGAGTCCTTCCCATGACCGGGCCGCGCACCGCGGCCCCGCGCAAAGCGAGTCACTCATGAACAAGAACCCATGCATCGCGCTGGCGGCGCTGTCGGCAGCGCTGTGCTGCGCACAGGCCGCCGCGGAGGATTTCGACCCGGCCAAGACCCTGACCGGCGACTGGGGCGGCGCGCGCACCCGGCTGGTCGACAGCGGCGTGGACCTGCGCCTGTCCTACACCGGCGAGTTCGCGCACAACAACTCCGGCGGCAGCCGCGACGACACCTACGCCTACGCCGACCAGTTCTTCCTGGCCGGCACCTTCGATCTGGACAAGCTGTGGGCCTGGCGCGGCGCGACCTTCAAGGTCGAAGTGGCCAACCGCAATGGCGACTCGCTCAACGACACGGCTGGTTTTCCGACCCTGCTGGCGGTGCAGGAGATCCACGGCCGCGGCGCGGTGACCCGCCTGAGCCAGTTCTCGCTGACCCAGGAACTGTTCGACGACCGCCTCAGCATCAAGCTCGGCCGCCTGTACGCTAACGGCGATTTCTTCTCGTTCTCCTGCAAGTTCCAGAACCTGAGTTTCTGCGGCGGCCTGCCCGGCTACGTCAGCAACGGCTGGTACGTCGACCCGATCAGCCAGTACGGCGCGGTGGTGGCGTTCAAGCCCAACGACGCCTGGCGCTTCAAGGTCGGCGCCTACGACGTCAACCCGAACAACCTGGACCACGACCAGGGCCTGAAACTGCGCACCGACGGCGACAGCCAGGGCACGCTGATGATTGCCGAGATCGAGTACCTGCCCAGCTTCGGCGACGGCCTGCAAGGCCACTACCGCGTCGGCGGCTGGCGCAACAGCGCCAACTACCGCAACACCGTCACCGCCAGCGGCCTGCCGTCGGACGTCAGCGGCGACGCCACCGCGGTGATGGACAGCGAAAGCGGCTACTACGCCACCGCCGAGCAGGCGCTGTGGCGCGCGCCCGGCGGCGGCACGCTGCGCCTGTTCGGCAACTGGGTGCAGGCCGACAAGGACACCGACCGCATCGACCAGATGCTGCAGCTGGGCGCATGGCTGGATGCGCCGTTCGCCTCGCGCCCGTACGACCGCATCGGCTTCGCCGCCGGCCGCACCCGCGTCAGCGAGCGCCTGGGCGATGCGCAGCGCCGCTACAACGCCGCGCTGCCGGCCGGCGCGGCGGCGGTGGGCGTGCAGGAATACGAATACCCGCTGGAACTGAACTACCAGTACGCCATCACCCCGGCGCTGTCGCTGATGCCCAACCTGCAGTACATCCGCAACGCCAACGGGATCAAGGACAACAACGGCGTGGTCGGCGGGCTGCGCGTGAGCTTGAACTTCTGAGCGGTGGCTAGCGCCGGCAACAAGTCCGATGGCGCCGGTCGCACGGCGCCATATGGGAGCCTCTGAAAACCTCGATTTCCGAACTTGCACGCGATGCGCACGAATGGATCACGAGCGCTTCGATCAGGTTTTTTAGAGTGATTGGAGCTTCCCACAAGGCGGTGATGTGGCGAGCAGGTCGGCGATCAGGTCGCCGCCTTCTCCGGTGCACCGCGATCGGTTGCCAGGCGTTGCCAGGCATGGAGCACAGGCGCAGCAAGTGCAGCAACGGCCGGCGCATGCCGCCAGCGCAGCAACGCAGGCATGGCGGACGCGGCAGCGCCTCCTTCGTGCAAGCGCGCTACGCCGACGCGGCGTCGCCCACGCGCGCGGCGACACCACGCCATCCGCGCTCCGCGCCGCTCAGGCCAGCTGTTCCGAACCGACCACGTGGACGCCGACACGCGGCCGCAACGCGTGCTCCACCAGCGCGGCGGCGACGCGCGCGGCGGGATTGACCCGGTAGCGCCGCGGCAGCAGCGGGCCCAGCGCGTGCAGCAGCGTGCCGGCCAGCCGCTCGGCGCCGCGCGGCTGCGCGCGCTCGCCGCCGATCAGTCCGGGGCGTACCAGCGTGAGCGAGGCGAACCCCAGCGCCTGCAGCTCACTTTCCAGTTCGCCCTTGACCCGGCTGTAGAAGAAGCGCGAGCGCGGAGCGGCGCCCAGCGCCGAGTTCAGCGCGAACGTGGTGGCGCCGTGCTGTTGCGCCAGCCGCGCGATCGCCAATGGATAGTCGTAGTCGACGCGGCGGAACGCGGCGCGCGAACCGGCCTGCTTCATCGTGGTGCCCAGCGCGCAGATCGCCGCATCTACCTGCCACCACGGCGCCTGCGCCGGCAATTGCTCGAAATCGATCAACGGGTTGTCCAGCTTTGCGTGTACGACATCCAGTGCGCGCCGGGTCGGCGCGACCACCGCGCTGCACTCCGGCGCGGCAAGCAACTGCGCCAGCACATGCAAGCCGACCAGGCCGGTGGCGCCGGCGACCAGGATCTTCATCGAAAGCGCCCTTGCACGGTGGAGGGAGGAAGCTACGCCGATCGCAGGCGCATGGGCAAGGCACTGGCGGCATGCGAGCTTGGCCGGCTCCCACGAGACGCTTCGCGCCGTACCCTCACCCCAACCCCTCTCCCGGTGGGAGAGGGGCTAAGCGCACTGTGCTGTTCCCTTCTCCCATCGGGACCATGGCCCCTTTCGGGAGAAGGTGGCCCGCAGGGCCGGATGAGGGTACGGGCGAAGCCTCGTACACCAACTCCACGAGACGCTTCGCGCCCTACCCTCACCCCACCCCTCTCCCGGTGGGAGAGGGCTAGGGCTGTTCCTTCTCCCCTTGGGAGAAGGTGCCCCGCAGGGGCGGATGAGGGTACGGGCGCAGCCTCGTGCACCCGAACTCCACGAGACGCTTTCGCGCCAACCCTCACCCCAACCCCTCTCCCGGTGGGAGAGGGGCTAAAGCGCGCAGCGGCTGTTCCCTTCTCCCAACGGGACCATGGCCCCTTTTCGGGGAAAGGTGCCCCCCAGGGCCGGATGAGGGTACGGCGCAGCCTCGTGCACCCGACACACAAGCCCGCGTACCTGCACAGCAGCCGATCCCGCAGCGCCGCGCATGGTCGCCGCGCTGCGGCGCGTACGCCACAATAGCCGCCAGCGCGCCGCCCGGCGCCGCAGCAGCCAACCGAGGAGCCGTTCGATGTTCGTGGTGTGTGGAGAGGCCTTGTACGACATCTTCATCGACGGCTACGCCGGCACCTCGGTCGGCATGACCGCGCGCCAGGGCGGGTCGCCGTTCAACGTGGCGATCGGCCTGGCCCGCCTCGGCACGCCGTCGGCGCTGTTCACCGGCCTGTCCACCGACCCGCTCGGCCGCCAGTTGCGCGGCACCCTGGAACGCGAGGGCGTGGCGCTGGACCACTGCATCGACAAGGCCGAGGCGACCACCCTGGTGATGGTCGCGCTGGACGCGCAAGGCGTGCCCAACTATTCGTTCTACGGCACCGGCTGCGCCGACCGCGCGCTGACCGCGGCCGACCTGCCGGCGCTCGACGCCGCGGTCGGCGGCCTGCATTTCGGCTCCTACACGCTGGTCGCCGAGACCACCGCCAGCACCTTCCAGACCCTGGCCGAGCGCGAACGCACGCAGCGGCTGATCTCGCTGGATCCGAACGTGCGGCCGACGGTGGAACCGGACATGGCGGTATGGCGCGCGCGGCTGGATCGCTGGATCGCGCTGGCGCACGTGGTCAAGGTCAGCCAGGAGGACATCGAGCTGCTGTACCCGCGGCAGGATCCGTTCGCGATCGCGCGCAGCTGGCTGCAGCAGGGCCCGTCGCTGGTGGTGATGACCCTGGGCAGCGACGGCGCGGTGGCCTGGAGCGGCGATGCCGAGGCGCGCGTGGCCGGGCGCGCGGTGCAGGTGGCCGATACCGTCGGCGCCGGCGACAGCTTCCAGGCCGCGCTGCTGCACCAGTTGCCCGACCTGGCCGCGCTCGCCGCGCTGGGCACCTCGGCGCACGCGCTGCAGCGGCTGCTGACGTTCTGCGTGGCCGCCGCGGCGATCAACTGCACCCGCGCCGGCGCCAACCCGCCCAGCCTGGACGAGGTCCGCGCCGCGCTGTAGGGCCGGGGCCAGCGCCGGCTCAAGCGCACGCCGCCGGCGCCGATATCCTGTTCCTGAGCGTCACCCCCGGTCGCCGCGTTTGTGGCAGGGTGGCGCGTTCACTGGAAAGGAAGCGTCCGCATGCCGGATCAACGCGACGAGCCGCCTGCCGGCGGCCTGCGCAAGCTGTTGTCGCCGCGCCGCCGCGCGCCGGCGGCCGCCTCGGCGGTGGCGCCGCACGGCCATGCGCCCGCGCCGGCAGATGCGCAGGGGAGCGATCCGGCCGCGGCCACCGCGGCGCTGATCCAGCTGTTCAACCGCGCCCAAGAGCCGCTGGACCTGCTCGGTGCCTTCGCCGACGGCATGGCCGGCCTGCACGGCGAACTCGGCGACATGGGCCGCCGCCTGCAGTCGGCAGCCGGCAGCGGCGACTGGCCCAGCTACGGCCGCGCGCTGCGCCAGCTGATAGACAAGTACATCCGCACCATCGACGTCGGCGATCCGCTGGCCGGCCCCAGCGACACCGAACGCCTGCGCGACCTGCTGCGCCAGGCCGTGGCCGGCGCGCTGGCCTCGCTGCTGCACAACCTGCCCGAGCTGGCCAACGAATCGGAGGCCACCGGCGAGGCGTTGCGACAGTGGCGGCCGGGCCAGCCGCTGGAACCCCTGGCGCAGCGCGTGCGCGAGCTGTGCCACCAGGTCGCGCTGCGCGCCAGCGACAGCCAGGAGCAGCAGACCCTGCTGCTGGGCCTGTTCGACCTGCTGCTGGAGAACGTCGGCGAACTGCTCGACGACACCAGTTGGCTGCAGGGCCAGATCGCGGTGGTACGCGACCTGATCAGCGGCCCGCTGGACCGCTATTCGATCGAGGAAGCGCGCGGCAGCCTGCGCGAGGTGACCTACAAGCAGGGCCTGCTGAAGCAGGGCATCGCCGAATCCAAGGAGGCGATGAAGGACATGATGGTGTCCTTCGTCGAGAACCTGGACGGCATGGCGATCAGCACCAGCGAATTCCACGACCGCATCGCCGACTATTCGCAGACCATCCGCGACGCGCGCAGCATCGGCGACCTCAACCGGTTGCTGCAGGAAGTGCTGCAGGACACCGGCCACGTGCAGCAGCAGGCGCTGCGCGCGCGCGACCACCTGATCGCCGCGCGCCAGGAAGTGGACGCGGCCGAGCAGCGCATCCTGCGCCTGGAGCAGGAGCTGCAGGACGTCAGCGGGCTGGTGCGGGTCGACCAGCTCACCGGCGCGCTCAACCGCCGCGGCCTGGAGGAACTGTTCGCGCGCGAGCTGGTGCGCACCGAGCGCGGCGAGCAGCCGCTGTGCGTGGCGATGCTGGACCTGGACAACTTCCGCAAGCTCAACGAGATCTACGGCCATCCCGGCGGCGACGCCGCACTGCGCCACGTGGTCGAGGTGGCCCGCACCACGCTGCGCGGCAGCGACGCGATCGCCCGGTTCGGCGGCGAGGAATTCCTGCTGCTGATGCCCGACTGCACCATCTTCGAAGCCGCCGCCGCGGTGACCCGGGTGCAACGCGCCCTGGCCCAGCGCGCGGTGGTGCACGAGGACCAGCGCGTGTTCGTCAGCTTCAGCGCCGGCGTCGCGCTGCGCCGCACCGGCGAGACCCAGGACGTGGTGGTCAAGCGCGCCGACCGCGCCCTGTACGAAGCCAAGAAGGCGGGCAAGAACCGGGTGGTTTCGGCGGATTAGCGCCGGCGCAGCCGGCGCGGGATTGGGGATTGGGCATTCGGGATTGGCAAACGCGAGTGTTTCGCTCTTGCGAATCCCGAATCCCTACTCCCGGCCTTTCCGCAGCTTCTGAAACAACAACACCGCCCCCAGCACCACCGCCCCGGCCACGATGCCGACCAGCGCATTGCCCAGGTTGACGACCAGGCTGCCCCAGGCGCCCGGCGGGGCGATGCCTTCGATGGCGTGGTGCAGCGGGCCGATGCTGTGCACCAGGATGCCGCCGCCGACCAGGAACATCGCCGCGGTGCCGGCGATCGACAGCACCCGCATCAGCCACGGCGCCAGCCACAGGATGCCGCGGCCGATCGCCGCGGCGGCGGCGCCCTTGCGGGTCAGATACAGGCCCAGGTCGTCGAGCTTGACGATGCCGGCGACCAGGCCGTACACGCCGACCGTCATCGCCAGCGCGATCGCCACCAGCACCGACACCTGCTGCACGAACGGCACGTTGGCGACCACGCCCAGCGACAGCACGATGATCTCCGCCGAGAGGATGAAGTCGGTGCGGATCGCGCCCTTGATCTTGTCCTTCTCCAGCGCGACCACGTCCACCTTCTCGTCGGCCAGCGCCTGCAGCTGCTGCGCGTGGTGCTGCGCGTCCTCTTCCTTGGAATGCAGGAAGCGGTGCGCCAGCTTCTCCACGCCCTCGAAGCACAGGAACGCGCCGCCGATCATCATCAGCGGGGTGATCGCCCACGGCAGCCATACGCTGATCGCCAGCGCCGCCGGCACCAGGATCGCCTTGTTGAGCAGCGAGCCCTTGGCCACCGCCCACACCACCGGCAGCTCGCGGTCGGCGTTGACCCCGGTGACCTGTTGCGCGTTCAGCGCCAGGTCGTCGCCGAGCACGCCAGCGGTCTTCTTCGCCGCCACCTTGGTCAGGATGGACACGTCGTCCAGCAACGTGGCGATGTCGTCGAGCAGGGTGAACAGGCTGGCGCCGGCCATGCGGGGATTCCGTTCGAGGGTGAGCGGGGATTCTCGCCGATTCCGCGCGCCGGGTGGGTGAGCAGGGCCACGCACGGCCTCAGCCGCGCATAACGCCGGCTCGGCTACCGTGTGCGGCACACACAACCGCCGCCGCGAAGGACCCCCATGGACCAGTTCCTCACCGCCCCCCGTGCCATCGTCGACGACGTGCTCGACGCCGTCGCCGCGCTGCAGCCGCTGCTGCGCTCGGACCCGGCCAGCGGCGCGCGCATCGTGCTGCAGGCCGAGCGCGACCCGGCGCAGGTCGCGGTGCTGTCCGGCGGCGGCGCCGGCCATGAGCCGGCGCATGCCGGCTTCGTCGGCCCCGGCATGCTCAGCGGCGCCATCGCCGGCGACCTGTTCGCCTCGCCGGGCGTGGAAGCGGTGCTGGCCGCGATCCGCGCCTGCGCCGACGCGCCCGGGGTGCTGCTGGTGATCAAGAACTACACCGGCGACCGGCTCAACTTCGGCCTGGCCGCCGAGCGCGCCCGCGCCGAAGGCATCGACGTGGCCAGCGTGCTGGTCGCCGACGACATCGCCCTGCCCGACGCCGCACAGCCGCGCGGCATCGCCGGCACCGTGCTGGTGCACAAGTACGTCGGCCACCTGGCCCGCGAAGGCGTGCCGCTGGCCGAACTGGCGCAGCGCGGCCAGGCCTTCGCCGACCGCCTGCTGTCGCTGGGCATGGCCCTGTCCAGCTGCACCGTGCCGGGCCAGCACACTGGCCGCCGCGCGCCGGAGCTGGGCCTGGGCATCCACAACGAGCCGGGCACGCGCAAGGTGCAGCCGGCCTCGGTCGAGGAAGCGCTGGCGCTGGTGCTGGACCCTTTGCTCGAACAGGCCGACGCGCGCTACGGCGCCGACGCGCCGCTGCTGCTGATGCTCAACGATCTGGGCGGCTGCTCCACCCAGGAACTGGGCGTGCTGACCCGGCTGGCGCTGCAGCGCATCGGCGTGGCGCGGATCGCCTTGATGACCGTGCCTGCCGCGCTGATGACCTCGATGGACATGCACGGCTTCTCGATCACCCTGGCGCCGGCCGACGCCGACGCGCTCGCCGCGCTCCAGGCGCCGGTGCAGACCCTGGGCTGGCCCGGCGTGCGCGTGCCGCACGCGCCTGCCCACTTCGCCCCGGCGCTGCTGCGCAGCGACGCGCACCGGCACGGCGCCCGCGATGCGCAACGCGGCGCGGCGCTGGCCCGGGTCGCGCATGCGCTGATCGCTGCGCAGGCGGAACTGGACGCGCTGGATGCGCAGACCGGCGACGGCGATGCCGGCAGCACCTTCGCCGCCGGCGCCCGCGCGCTGCAGCAGGCGCTGGACGAGGACGCGCTGGCCACCGGCGAGGCCGCGCCGCTGGCGCACGGCCTGGCGGCGACGATCGAACGCAGCATGGGCGGCTCCAGCGGCGTGCTGCTGTCGATCCTGTTCACCACCGCCGCCACCGAGCTGGAAGCCGGACGCGGCTGGGTGCCGGCATTGCAGGCCGGCGTGGCGCGCATGCAGCACTACGGCGGCGCACAGCCGGGCGATCGCACCATGCTCGACGCGCTGCTGCCGGCACTGGAGGCGCTGGCACGCGGCGGCAGCGCCGACGACGCGGCACGTGCGGCACGCACCGGCGCCGATGCCACCGCGCAACTGGATCGAGCTCGCGCCGGCCGCTCGGCGGCGGTGCCGGCGGACGCGCTGCGCGGCGTGGTCGATCCCGGCGCCGACGCGGTGGCGCGCGCCTTCGCGGCGTGGGGCCCGTAGCCATCTTGCTCCTGTAGGACCGGCTTCAGCCGCGACAGGGTCTTTACCGGAGAGTCGTGTCGCGGCTCCGGAGAGTGCCTGTCGCGGCTGAAGCCGCTCCTACAGAGAGCATCGATGCGCGCCAGGAACATCGATGCGCGGCGCCGGCGCTACTGCGCCGCAGCGGCTTGTGCGGCGCTCAGCGCCTGCGCCACCGCCTGCAACGATCCATGCACCGATCCAGGCTGCAATGCCAGCGGCTGGGTCTTGCCGCGCACGACGACTTCCATGCGCTGCGGCACGCCCTGCGCATCGCCGACGATGCGGTAGCGGGTGTCGCCGCGTCCGAAGCCGAGTACGTGCCGGTCGGCGTCGTAGTCGAAACCTTCGCCCGCGCCGTCCGGATACAGCAGGTCCACCCGCTGCTGCGCGCCGATCGCCGCGTAGTACGGCGCCGCGGCCTCGCCGTCGCCCGCGTCGGCGAACACGACGATGCGCTTGCCGGCGGGGGCGAGGCGGAACTCGAGCAGGATCTTGTGCGGCAACAACGCCATGCTGCCGTCCTCGTCCCACAGGTAGTACTGCTCCGCCACGCGCCTGCCGCCCTGGTCGCGGTAGCGCGTCTCCTGGGCCAGGCCCGGCGGGGCGCCGGTGGCGTCCTCGACCAGTTCGCGCTCCAGCAGCGGCTCGCCATTGCGCACCGTGTACACCGCCGACTGATGCCAGCAGCAGCCGTCCTTGGTCGAGGTGCGGAGTTCGTGCGCCTGCGCGTCCACCTGGAACAGGCCGCAGTTGCTCTGCGCCAGCTCGGTGAATGCCGGACTCGGCGCGAAGCCGTCGGCGGTGCCGAGGTACACCTGGTAGGAGGGGCCGTGGTAGCAGCTGTTCTGCCCGTCCATCAACGCCAGGTCCTTGATCCCGTCGAAATTGAAATCGGCGTAGATCAGCACGCTCTGCTCGCCGTACGGCAGTTCGTGCACGTTGGCCCTGGCCTTGCCGCCCTGGTCATCGGTGTGCAGCACCAGCTCGGGCGAAGCCACCTCGATCAGCGGCGTGGCGCGGCCGCGCGCGAACACGCGCACGATGCCGGGGCGGAACACCTCGCTGGTGTCCTCGATCTCCAGCGTCGCTCGGTAGCGCGCGGAAAAATCCTGCACCTCATAGGTGCGGCGCTGGCTGCCGGCGAAGGCCTGCGCATCGAAGCCGTCGTCGGCGTCGCGCTGCGGCGCGGCCGACGTGGTGGCCGCCAGCAATAGCCCGCCCAGCAAGGCGAGACCGCAGCGCCAGGCGGCGCGCACGGGGAGGGGCGCAGAGAACGACCGCATGGCATGTCCTGGAGGTAGGCACTGTGTGCCGGAGCGACGGATTCTAGAGCAGCCTGCCCACTGCGGCGTGCGCTGGCGCGCCACTGGCCCGTGTCCGGCGGCCCGGCCCCACCGCGGCGTCGCGAGTTCACCGGGCGACGACCCGGCCCCGGCCACACTGGCCGCCGCAATCCCTGCCATTTCCGGAGCCGAACCTTGAGCGCGACGCCCGACGCTGCGGACACCTCGCACGTAGTCGGCGGCCTCAGCCGCCGCACCCAGATCCTGCGCCTGCTGCTGCGCTACCGCAGCTCGGGCGTGTTTTCCGGCATGGACGTGGAGGCCGCCGACGCCGAGCACGCGCTGCCGCCGGAAGGCACGCCCGAGCAGTTCGTTACCGACCTGGAGGCGCTGGGCCCGACCTTCGTCAAGCTCGGGCAGATGCTGTCCACGCGTCCGGACGTGGTGCCGCCGGAATTCGCCACCGCGCTGGAGCGGATGCAGGAAAACACCGCGCCGATCCCGGTGGAGCGCATCCGCGAGATCGTCGAGGCCGAACTCGGCGTGCCGGTCAACAAGGCCTTCTCCGCGTTCGACGACACCCCGCTGGGCACCGCCTCGCTGGCCCAGGTGCACCGCGCCGCGTTGCGCGACGGCACGCCGGTGGCGATCAAGGTGCAAAAGCCCGAAGTGGCCGCGCAGGTACGCTCTGACCTGGAGGTGCTCAAGAGCTTCGCCAGCGCCGCCGACAAGCTGACCGGGCTGGGCCGGCGCATCCGCTTCGCCGACTGGCTGGCCGAGTTCGGCAAGGCGCTGCTGGCCGAACTGAACTACGAGGCCGAAGCGGAGAACCTGGCGCGCTTCGGCGAGCATCTCAAGCCGTTCCCGCAGCTGTGGGTGCCGCAGCCGATCTGGGACCTGAGCAGCCGCAAGGTGCTGACCATGCAGCTGGCCGAAGGCGTGCGCGTGGACAAGATCTCCGGGCTGCGCCGCACCGAACAGCCGATGGACGACCTGGCCGCGGCGCTGGTGCGCGGCTACCTGGACCAGATGTTCGTGCACGGCGAGATCCACGCCGATCCGCACCCGGGCAACCTGCGCGTGCTGAGCGACGGGCGCCTGGCGATCTTCGACCTGGGCATGGTCGCGCACGTGCCGCCGAAGCTGCGCGAGCGCCTGCTCAAGCTGCTGTTCGCCGCGGTCGATGGCCGCGGCGAGGAAGTGGCCGAGGAGACCATCGCGCTGAGCACGCGCCTGGAGGATTTCGACGAGGACCACTACCAGCGCGAGACCGGGCAGATGATCGCGCGCTATGCCGCGCACGACGCCACTTCCGAAGGCCGCGTGGTGCTGGACCTGGTGCGCATCGCCACCGCCTACGGGCTGCGCACGCCGCCGGAACTGAGCCTGCTCGGCAAGACCCTGCTGAACCTGGAAGCGGTGTGCCGCGCGCTGTCGCCCAACCTGGACACGCGCAGCGTGGTCGAGGACCAGCTGCAGCACGTGATGCGCGCGCGGCTGAAGAAGTCGCTGTCGGCGGCGAACCTGGCCAGCGAAGCGATGGAAATGCAGGCGCTGCTGCGCGAAGGCCCGCGCAAGCTGTCGGACATCCTGTCGCTGGCCGCCGACAACCGCCTGCAGGTGCGCGTGGCCGGGCTGGAGGAATCGCGGCTGATGGAGAGCCTGCAGAAGATCGCCAACCGCGTCGCCGCCGGCGTGGTCACCGCCGCGCTGATCCTGGCCTCGGCGCAGATGATGCGCATCGACACCGGCAGCAAGCTGTTCGGCTACCCGACGATCGCGATGGTGCTGTTCCTGCTGGGCGTGGCGTTGGGCCTGGGTATCGTGATCAGCGCGGTGCTGTTCGACCGGCGCGCGCATGCGCGCGAGGAGCGCGGGCGGCGTTAGGGCCGGGACTCGGGACTCGGGACTCGGGACTCGGGACTCGGGACTCGGGACTCGGGACTCGGGACTCGGGACTCGGGACTCGGGACTCGGGACTCGGGACTCGGGACTCGGGACGGCAGGATGATGTTCCGGGGGAAATCCCTGTCAAGCGATTTGATGCAAAAAGGCCGCTTTTCTTAAGAAAAAGCGGCCCTTTTTTTCGGCTCCGGCGCAACCGCTTTTTTCTGTAGGAGGGGCTTCAGCCCCGACGCCTTACCGATAACGCGTCGGGGCTGAAGCCCCTCCCACAGAAAAGCAAAAAAGCGGCGAACTTGCGAAAATCCCGAGTCCCGAGTCCCGAGTCCCGAGTCCCGAGTCCCGAGTCCCGAGTCCCGCTACTCCCTCGGATCACGCAACAGCTTGACCTCCTGCGGCGACTCCAACGCGATGCCCTCTTCCGCCAGGCGCTGCAGCAGGCTGAAGAACAGGTCGCTGCGGGTGCCGTAGACCAGCCGCGGATTGGCGACGTAGGCGAAGCTGTTGAGGGTGACGTGGCCGCTGGCGATGGAATCGATGAACACCGACGGTGCCGGGTCCTCCTGCACGCCCGGGTGCGCGGCATAGAGCTGCATCAGCAGTTCGCGCAGCTTGACCACGTCGGTGCCCAGCGACACCGCGAACTGGATCTGCACCCGGCCCAGCGGGCCGGCCAGGGTCATGTTGCGCAGGGGTTTGGTGATCAGTTCGGAGTTGGGCACGATCAGCGTGGAGCGGTCGCCGACCTGGATCTCGGTGGAGCGCACGCTGATCTTGCGCACGTCGCCCTCCTGGTCGCCGATCTTGACCCAGTCGCCGATCTTGACCGGGCGCTCGGCCAGCAGGATCAAGCCGGACACGAAGTTCTGGATGATCGACTGCAGGCCGAAGCCGATGCCGACCGACAGCGCGCTGACCACCAGCGCGATCTGCGCCACCTCGATGCCCGACGCCGCCAGCGCGCACAGCGCCGCGAACAGGATGCCGGCGTAGCGGGCCACGGTGCTGACCGAATTGCGCGAGCCGTCGTCCAGTTCGGTCTTGGGCAGGTAGGTCTGGGTCAGCCAGCCATGGATGTACTGCATCGCCAGCAGGCCCAGGCCCAGCACCAGCACCGCGCGCACGACGTCGCCCAGATACAGGTGACCCTTGCCGATCGGAATGCCCTGGGTCAGCACCGAAAACCAGTCGGTCAGGGTCGACACGTTGGTCCCGAACGGCATCAGCAGCGCGCCCAGGCCGATCAGCAGCAAGACCACGCGCAACAGCGCCGAGGTCAGCACGCCGGCCTGCTCCAGGCGGCTGGCGCGCACCCCGAACGCGCCATTGGCGGCGCGCCCGATGCGGCCTTCGCTGGCGAACAGCCACAGCGCGAAGTCGTCGGCGAAGGTCATCAGCAGGCGGATCGCGCCGACGATCATGGTGATCCAGATGATCTGCCGGGTGATGAACAGGCCCAGGTGCAGATAGCCCAGCAGCGAGGCCAGCAAGGCCACCACCACCACCACCCGCACCAGCATGCCGACCAGCGCCAGCACACCGCCATGCTGTCCCGGCGGCGGCGGTTGCGCGTTGGCCAGCGCCTGCGCCGCGGCTTCGGCGTACTGGCGCCGGCGCAGCCGCGACAGGCTGGTCAGGATCGCCAGGATCAGCACCGCATAGACCAGCGCGATGACGCCCTCGGCGGCGAACGTGGCCGATTCGCTGGTCAGGCTGGCCCGATTGATCACCAGCAGCATGCTGCTGAGCCAGGCCAGCGTCGCGGTGGCCCAGGTGAACTTGCGCAGGCGCCGCGCGGTGGCGTCGTCGATCGGGAACAGCCGCCACGACGGCTGGTTCGGCAGCAGCACGCTGGCGCCCAGCGAGCCCATGAACGCGGCGGCGAAGCTGTACACGAGGAAGCCATGCACCACGATCTCCAGCTTCGCCGGCACCGCGCCGATGCTGCGCAGGCTCTCGGCCAGCACCAGCGCAGCCAGGCCCGGCGTCAGCGTGCCCAGCAGCAGGAACCACAGCGCCAGCCCGGAGCGGCGCAGGCGGCTGCCCGGCGCGCGCGAGACCGCATAGCGCTTGCCCAGCCAGCGCAGCAGGTAGCGCAACGGGAACAGCAGCACCAACGCGATGGCCACGCCGATGCCCAGCCCCCGGGCGCCATTCTTGGCGATCGCCGCGTCCAGCGCCTGCGCACCGAGCCGGTACAGGTCGAGCAGGCGTTCGCGGTCGTCGGGGAAATCGCTGGCGATCTGCCGCCACAGCGCCGGCGACAGCGGCGAGGCCGAGCGCAGCGACAGTTCCTGGCTGAAGTGCTCGGCCTGCACGCCTTCGATCTGCTCGCCGAGCTGCTTGGCCTCCACCGCCAGCAGCCTGCCGCGCTTGATCCCCGAATCCAGCGGCGCGCGCTGCTTGGCCAGGTCCTTGCGCTGCGCGGCGATGTCGCTGGCCTCGCCCGCGACAGCCTCGCCGAGCTGCTGCAGGCGCGCATCGACCTGGGCCAACTGCGGAGTCAGCGCCGCGACCGCGGCATCGGCATCGCGCTGCGCATCGGCGACCTTGTCGAGCAGTTCGCGCAGCGCGGTCGGATCGGCGGCGTCCATGCCGCGCCGCGCGTCCTGCAGCGTCTGCTCGGCGCCTTCCAGCAGGGCCTGCGGGTCGGGCGCCTGCGGCGCGTCCTGCGGCTGCGCGCCCGCCGCCGCGCACAGGCACAGCAACAGCGCCAGCAGCGCGCAGCGCAGCAATGGCATCGGCAAGGCGGAACGGAACGGAAAGCGCACGCGAGGACCGGCAGTCAGGCGCGGACCACCGCGCGTGCGGCGCAATATACGGGGTGGGGCTTGAACGGAGCCAGCGGCGCGGCCGTGGCGGGCGCGTGGATGGCGCGGCGGGTGGGTGCCTGTCGCGGCTGAAGCCGCTCCTACAAGGGCGGGCCGGCGGTGTACCAACGCCTGCGGGCGCTATGGCACCTCGCTCACTGCGCTGGGCCTACCTCCCCGCATATCCACCTGCTCCGCCATGCGACCCCACTGTAGGAGCGGCTTCAGCCGCGACAGGCACTCACGGTCTCCGGCTCACTGCCCCGTCCCCGCCTGCGTCAGCAGCACGATCTTGCCGATATGCGCGCTGGATTCCATCCGCGCGTGCGCCTGCGCCGCCTCGGCCAGCGGGAAGCAGCGGTCCAGTTGCGGCTTGATCCGGCCCTGTTCGAGCAGCGGCCACACCTGCTGCTCCAGCTCGCGCGCGATCGCCGCCTTCTCCATCACCGAGCGCGGGCGCAGGGTCGAGCCGGTGTGGGTCAGGCGCTTGGCCAGCAGCGGCATCAGGTCCAGTTCGCGGACTTTGCCCTGCTGGATGCCGATCTGCACGATGCGCCCGTCCAGCGCCGCGGCCTGGTAGTTGCGCGGCAGGTAGTCGCCGCCGAGCAGGTCCACGATCAGGTCGGCGCCGCGGCCATGGGTCAGGCGCAGGGTCTCGGCGACGAAGTCCTCTTCGCGGTACAGGATCGCCGCCTCCGCGCCCAGCGCCAGGCTGGCCGCGCGCTTGTCGGCCGAGCCGACCGTGCTGATCACCCGCGCGCCGAACGCGGTACCCAGCAGCGTGGCGACGCTACCGATGCCGGAGGTGCCGCCATGCACCAGCATGGTCTCGCCGGCCTGCAGGCGGCCGCGCTGGAACACGTTGGCCCACACCGTGAAGAAGGTCTCCGGCAATGCCGCGGCCTCGGCCAGGCGCAACGGCGACGGCACCGGCAGCGCATTGCGCTCGTGCACCACCGCGTACTCGGCATAGCCGCCGCCGGCGACCAGCGCGCACACCGCATCGCCAAGCCGATAGCGCTCCACGCCCTCGCCCAGCGCCACCACCTCGCCGGCGAACTCCAGCCCGGGCAGCGGCGAGGCGCCCGGCGGCGGCGGATAGCTGCCACGGCGCTGCATCACGTCGGGGCGGTTGACCCCGGCCGCGGCCACCCGCACCAGCAGTTCGCCGCGGCCCGGATGCGGCAGCGGCAGGCGCACCGGCACCAGCACCTCCGGCTCGCCGGGTTGGCGGATCTCGATCGCGATCATCGAATCGGGGAGCGGCACGGCGGAGGTCGGGGACATGGCGGGAACCTGGGCAAAGGCGCAGCGCCACGGGGGCGCGAAACGCGGGGGAACCGCGATGATCGGCCTTCGCCGCGTTGCGGTCCGTGACGGTGCGCGCAGCGTTTCCTTCTGGGCCGACACTGCCCGCCCGGGAGTGGAGAACGCCGGGAAACACTGTGTGGGAGCGACTTCAGTCGCGACAGGCCTTACCGGAAAGCCCGTCGCGACTGAAGTCGCTCCCACAGGTGTGTAATCGGCTTGGAGAGAGACGCCAATCGCCTGCCACCTCCATCTGTACCGCCCAAGGCGTCAGCGTCGGCATTGGCGGCCATCCCCTGCCATGCGTCCGACGCGCCGCAGCGGCGGCAACGGATCGGCACGGGCAGCGCAGGCCGCCGCGGCGACCCGACAGCGCGAGCGCCGCTCGCGCAGCCTGTCGCCATCGAAGCAGTTGTCGCACAGCGCCTGCAGCGGAGACGGCATCGCCGCGGCCGCGTTCCACGTGCGGGACAGGATGTCCTCCACACCGGCCTTCCATTCCGCCGAGCGCGCGCCATATTCGATAAATTGCCGCTGCCTCCCAGCCGCGCCCGCACCAAGGACACCTTCATGACCGACCCCGTCGTCCAGATCGAACCGCTCGGCTTTCCCTGGGAAACCATCGATCCGTTCCTGTTCTGCGTCTATCACGACGACGCCTACCCCGCCGG
This sequence comes from Xanthomonas sp. CFBP 8443, assembly GCF_025666195.1. Lineage (NCBI taxonomy): Bacteria > Pseudomonadati > Pseudomonadota > Gammaproteobacteria > Lysobacterales > Lysobacteraceae > Xanthomonas > Xanthomonas sp. CFBP 8443. The sequence goes on along the minus strand of NZ_CP102592.1, from coordinate 547,870 downwards.
CAATGGCGCGATGGGTCCGGCGGTGTCGCTCGAAGGCCGCGCCATCGGCCAGGACTTCAGCCGCAAGGACGGCTGGAGCATGTATCACGGCAGCGACGTCCCCGGCTTTCCCGGTCACCCGCACCGCGGCTTCGAGACCGTGACCATCGTGCGCCAGGGGCTCATCGACCATTCCGACTCGCTCGGCGCGGCAGCGCGCTTTGGCGCCGGCGACGTGCAGTGGCTGACGGCCGGTGCCGGCGTCGTCCATTCGGAAATGTTCCCGTTGCTCGACACCGCCGCGCCCAACCCGCTGGAGCTGTTCCAGATCTGGCTCAACCTGCCGGCGCGCAGCAAGATGGTGGCGCCGCACTTCACCATGTTCTGGGCGCAAGACCTGCCGCGCTTCACCGCCACCGACGACGCCGGCCGCACGACCGACGTGGCCTGCGTGGCCGGCCGCATCGGCCCCGTCGATGCCGCGCCCGGCACGGCCGGCGGCCCGCTCGCGCCGCCGCCGGATTCGTGGGCCGCGCAGGACGATGCCGACGTGGCCATCTGGACGATCCGCATGGCGCCCGGCGCACGCTGGACGCTGCCCGCCGCGCAAGGCCGGGACACGCGCCGCAGCCTGTACTTCTTCAAGGGCGCCTCGGTGACCGTGGGCGGACGCGAGGTGACACGCCACGCCGCCATCGAACTGCGCGCCGATCAGGCGGTCGAACTGGTCAACGGCGCTGCGGCCGAGAGCGAGTTCCTGGTGCTGCAGGGCCGGCCGATCGCCGAACCGGTCGCGCAACATGGCCCCTTCGTGATGAACACCCAGGCCGAGATCGCACAGGCCATGGCCGACTACCGCCGCACCCAGTTCGGCGGCTGGCCCTGGAAGGACGAGGCGCCGGTGCACGGGAGCGATCCGAACCGCTTCGCGCGCCACCCGGATGGTCGCGAAGAACGGCCGGCACCGCTCGCGGCAGCTGCGGACAGCGCGGGCGGTTAGGGGTTGTTCCCTGGCGTATGGCTGCGGAAATTTGACCACGACAGCTTTACCTCGATCCCTCTCCCGAGGGGAGAGGGGCTAACAGCTATCCCTTCTCCCCTCGGGAGAAGGTGGCCCGCAGGGCCGGATGAGGGTACGGGCGAAGCCTCGTGCACCCTAACTCCGCGAGACGCTGCGCGCCGTACCCTCACCCCAACCGCTCTCCCGACGGGAGAGGGGCTAGGCTGTTCCCTTCTCCCAGCGGGACCATGGCCCCCTTTTGGGGGGAAGGTGCCCTGCAGGGGCGGATGAGGGTACGGGCGCAGCTTCGTACACCCAACTCCGCGAGACGCTGCGCGCCGTACCCTCACCCCAACCCCTCTCCCGACGGGAGAGGGGCTGAGGCTGTTCCCTTCTCCCATCGGGAGAAGGTGCCCCGCAGGGGCGGATGAGGGTACGGGCGAAGCCTCGTGCACCCTAACTCCGCGAGACGCTTCGCGCCGGACCCTCACCCCAACCCCTCTCCCGACGGGAGAGGGGCTGAGGCTGTTCCCTTCTCCCAGCGGGAGAAGGTGCCCCGCAGGGGCGGATGAGGGTACGGGCGAAGCCTCGTGACCCAAACTCCGCGAGACGCTGCGCGCCGTACCCTCACCCCAACCCCTCTCCCGACGGGAGAGGGGCTAGGCTGTTCCCTTCTCCCAGCGGAACCATGGCCCCCTTTTCGAGGGAAGGTGGCCCGCAGGGCCGGATGACGGTACGGGCGCAGCCTCGCGTCGATCCGCTCAGTACCGCGCCGACGCCAGCGCCTGCGCGCGCTCCAGTTGCTCGGCGATGCGCTTGCGCGCCTGCTGCAGTTCCTGCTTCGTCGCGTCCTGTTGCGCCGCCGGCACCAGCTCGGCATCGATCACGTTAAGCGCGTCGGAATAGCTGCGCACCATCGTCGCCATGTAGGCGTTCATGTAGGCCGATGCGTCCTTCTGCTGATCCAGCGCCTGCAATTGCGCTTTGCCCTTGGCCGCCTGCGCGGCGATCTTCTCCGCATCGCCCGGTCCACCCTTGCCGGCGTCCGCGGCCGCGGCGCCCTGGTGCGCGGCGACCACCTCGCGGGCGAAATCGGCGACGCTGCCGCTGACATTGCGCGACAGCGCCTGCTGCGACAACGCCACCGCATTGCCTTCCAGCACCTGCAGCATCGCCTTGGCAGACGCGTCGCCGGCGATCGCCTCGCGTCCGCTTTCGCCGCCGACCGGCGCGGCGGTCGGTGCCGGCGAGGTCGCCGGGGCGGTGCGCGACGCCTGGTCGCCAGGCTTGCCGCAGCCGCTCAGCGCCATGGCGGCGAGCGCCGCGAGAATCGGAAGCCGGATCGTGATGCGCGTCGGGGTCATGGGGTACTCCTGGTTTGCCAGTGCCTACCTTGCCCATGCAGCGCGCAAACCCGCGTGAATCGCTGCGCTTTTCATGACACGCCCTCGACGCGGCCAAGCGCATGCAGTGGTCTGCCGCAACCGCGGCGCTCATGGAGAGCGCACATGGCCAACAACGAGAAAACCGGCACCAAGGCCGGCAAGGCGGCATCCAAGGTGCTCAAGGACGGACGCACCGGCAAGGACAGCAAGACCGCCGCAGGATCGGCACTGTCGCAGCGCCCGGACAAGAAGAAAGGCAAGTAGACCTGCCGGCGGGAAGTGCCGCAGCCGGCGGCGTTTGCCGCCGGCCGCTAGAATGCTGCCATCGCCATCAAAGGCTCCAGAGCGCTTCGACCCGCCGATGACCCTCGCGCCCGACACCCGCACACCGCGCAAGCGCGTGGCGCTGTACGAAGACGTGGCCGAGCGGCTGCGGCAGAAGATCTACGACTACGTGCTGCCGCCGGGCGAGTGGATCGACGAGCCGGCGCTGGTCGCCGAATTGGGCATCAGCCGCACCCCGCTGCGCGAGAGCCTCAAGCTGCTCGCCGCCGAAGGCCTGGTGCAGATCGAGCCCGGTCGCGGCGCACGCGTGACCCGGTTGAACCTGGAAGACCTCAACGAGCTGTTCCCGGTGATGGCGCTGCTGGAAGGCCGCTGCGCCTACGAGGCGGTGCGCAAGGTCGACGCCGCCGGCCTGGCGCGGCTGGAAACGCTGCATGCGCGCATGGAGCAGGCCGCCGACGAAGGCGACCTGGCCGAGTACTACCGGCAGAACTACCTGATCCACGAATCGGTGCAGGAATTCGCCGGCAATCCGTGGCTGATCCGCGTCACCCACGACCTGCACCGCATCCTCAAGATGCACCGCGGGCGCCAGCTGCTGGCGCCCGGACGCATGCAGCAATCGCTGTCCGAGCACCGCGAGCTGATGGACTGTTTCCGCCGCGGCGACGCCGAAGGCGCCGAGCGCACCATGAACCGGCACCTGCAAAGCCAGGGCAACGCGCTGGCGATGTACGTGGCCGCCGGCGGCAAGCTCAATGTGCCGGCGCCGTTGCCTAGCGGCCGGGATTAGGGATTGGAGATTCGGGATTCGTAACGGCAGCATCTGCTGCGCCGATGAGCTGATGCGCTGGTTGAAACTATGCACAAGAAAGCGCCGACCCAAGGGCCGGCTCTTTTTTGTGCAACTCACGTTGGATCAGCAACCGCGATCCGCTCTAACCAATCCCCAATGCCGAATCCCCAATCCCGGCCTCACAGCCACCCCGGCACCACCAGCAGCAGCCACGCCAGCAGCGGGCCGAACAGGACCACCAGGCCGCTGTAGATCAGGAAGCGCTTGTACAGCGACTCGCGTTCGTCCGGGGCGGCCGAGGCCACCACCAGCGCGCCGTTGGTCGAGAACGGGCTCACGTCCACCACCGTGGAGGAGATCGCCAACGCGCAGATCACGCCGGCCGCGCCGAGGTGGCCCTGCAGCAGGAACGGCACCGCCAGCGGGATGGTCGCGCCCAGCACCGCCGCCGAGGAGGCGAACGCGGAGACGATGCCGCCGACGTAGCACACCAGCAGCGCGCCGAGCAGCGGGATGCCGATGCTGGACACGCCGTTGCCGATGTAGTCCACCGCCCCGCTCTCCTGCAGCACCGCCACGTAGGTGACCACGCCGCTGATCAGCAGCACCGTGGACCAGCTGATGCCGTCCACCGCGCCCTTCTGCGCCTTGGGCGATAGCAGCGCCAGCACCACCGCCACCGTGATCGAGACCAGGCCGACGTTGAGGTTGTAGCTCAGCGAGGCCACGCCCAGGCCGAGCAGGCCGAACAGGGTCAGCACGCGATCGCGGTTCAGGCTCACCGCCTCCAGCGCCGCCGGATCGGTCGACAAGGTGCCGCCGCCGGCCGACAGCAGCGCGCCGTGGCCTTCGATCGCGAACTGGCGGTGCGAGGACTGGTCGCCCACCGGCACGTACTCGGCCGTGGCCAGCGACGGCGCCTGGCCGCGCCGCAGCAGCGCCAGGCCGCCGAAGGCGAAGAAGCAGATCAGCGCCATCAGCAGGTTGAAGCCGAGGCTGGTCAGGAACACCGCCATCTCGGTGACGTCCAGCCCGGCCTTTTCCACCACCTTGTTGGTGATGCCGCCGTACACGCTGATCGGCGAAAAACCGCCGGCCTGCGCGCCGTGGATCACCAGCAGGCCCATCAGCAGCGGATTGATCCGGTACTGCTTGGCGAAGCGCAGCGCGACCGGACCGATGATCGCCACCGCCGCCGGCCCCAGCGCGCCGAACGCGGTCAGCACCGCGGTGACCACGAACATCACCCACGGGATCGCCACGATCTTGCCGCGGACCGCGCGCACCGCCCAATGCACCAACAGATCGATGGTGCCGTTGTTGCGCGCGATCGCGAACAGATAGGTGATGCCGACCAGGGTCAGGAACAGGTCGCCGGGGAACCCGGCCAAGACCTCCTTCCCGTCCATGCCGACCCAGACGCCACCGACGATGAAGGCCAACGCGAACGCGACTGCGCCCATGTTGACCGGCAACGCGGTGGCCACGATGAACATGACGATCAAGCCGATGATCGTCGCGATTTGTGGACTCATGCGCCCTCCCGAGCTTGCTGGATCCGTACCACTGCCGCGAATGGCCACCCGCCACCCTGGGTCGATCGCCAACTGCCAACTCCGTTGCGGCGCGACGGCTCCCATCGCCGCCCCCATCGCCGCCACGGCTGCATCACTGCATGCGTTGCTCCGCCTGCCGCACCCAGGCCGCCGCCGCGGCCAGGCTGCCGAACTCTTCCACCGACCGCGCCTGGCACTCCGGCAGCAGCGCGCGCGCGATGCGCGCCAGCGCGCAGCCCGGTCCCAGTTCCAGGAACACGCGCGCGCCGCGCTCGGCGGCCTGGCGCAGCGTTCCGGCCCAGTCCAACGTCGTCGCCAGCTGCGCCGACAAGGCGGCGATGGCGTCGTCGCGATCGCCGATGCGGTGCCCGTCGATGCCGGCCAGCAGCGTGGCGCGCGGCGCGGCCAGCGGCGCGGCGCGCAGGTCGGCGGCGAACGCCTGCGCCGCGTCCGCCAGCAGCGGCGTGTGCGCGGCCACCGCCACCGGCAGGCGCGTGACCCGCGCGCGCTGCGCGCGCGCCTGGCGCTCGCCCTGCGCCAGCGCGTCGGCATGGCCGCCGAGAATCAGATGGTCGTCGCCGTTGACGATGGCCAGGTGCAGGCCGGTCTGCGCGCACAGCGCCTCGGCCGCATCGCACAGCAGGCCCTGCACCGCGATCAGGCCGTCGCCGTTGCGGCTGGCGGCGTCCATGCGCTGCGCGCGCTGCACCGCCAGCGCCAGGCAGGCCGGCGCGTCCAGCCCGCCGCCCAGCGCGTGCGCGGCTAGCTCGCCGATGCTGTAGCCGAGCAATAGCGCCGGCGCCGGCAACTGCGGCGACAGCGCCGCGGCATTGGCCAGCGCCGCGGCGCAGACCAGCGGCTGCGCGATCGCGTTGTCGTAGCGCGCATCGCTGCCGGCCAGTGCGCGCGGATCGGCGCCGAGCACCTGCGCCGCCGCAGCCAGCACCGCCTCCGCCGCAGGCGCGCCGGCGCTGTAGTCGAACATCGCCGGATGTTGCGCGCCCTGCCCCGGGCATAGCAGCGCCAGGCTCATGGCTGCTCCTGGCGGAGCAGGAACCAGGCGCAGGCGAGCAGGTCGGCGCTGCCGCCCGGGCTGAGCCGGCGTGCGACGAAGGCGTTGCCGAGGCGCGCGAGCTGCTGGCGCCAGTCCGGCTGCAGCGTGCCGCCTGCGTCGAGGAAGGCTTGGGCGCTGCGTTGCGCGAAGCGCAGGCCCTCGCGGCCGCCGCGGTGCAGCAGGTTCAGATCGTCGGTGCGCGCGATCAGCTGCAGCAGGGCCTGCGCCATGGCGGCGTCGCGCGCGAGACCGGCACGCAGCGCGCTGCGCAGCGCCGGCAGCGCCACCTCGCGCAGCAACGGGAAGCCGTCGGCCGCCTGCTCGCGCACGCCGGCGACGCCATGCAGGCGACGCATGCGCTGGCCGTGGCTGCGCGGGTCCAGCGGCGCATCCAGCAGCGCCTCGCGCCATGCGCCGACCGCGGCGCAGACCGCCTCGCCGGCGGGCGCCGTCGCGGTGTGCGTGCGCAGCCGCGCGGCCGCGGCGACCAACAGGCCCAGGCTGAAGATCGCACCGCGGTGCGTGTTGATGCCGCCGGTGGCGCGCAGCATGGCGCGCTCGGCGCCGATGCCGAGCTGGCGCAGCGTCGCGAACGGTGCGTCGGCGGCACCGGCGGCGGCGATCGCGACGAAGTAGCCGCGCAACGCGAACAGGCTGCGTAGGAAGGTGCCGGCATCCATGTCGTCGTGGCTGCCGCGATCGAACGGCGTGACCAGCCCGGGCTTCGGCGCGCAGGCCAGCTCTGCATGCAGGCTGGCGACGGCGAGACGGCCGAGGCGGTGTGGCAGGGCCAGGCGGTGTGGAGCGGTCGCCGCTGTATTGGTTGCGGCCGCAGTCGCTCGCGGACGGCTGGCGAATTGCGCCGTCGCTGCTCGGGCTTCGTTCGTCGCGACTGAAGTCGCTCCCACAGGGGATGCCGTGCGTGCGACGAGCCCTGAGGGAGGGGCTTCGGTCCCGGCCGTTTGCGGGGCTGGAAAGAGCTCGGCTTCGTTCGTCGCGGTTGAAGCCGCTTCTACAGGGGCTCGCGGATGGCCGGCTACATGCGTTGCAGGAGGGACTTCAGCCCGGACCGCTTCCGGTACCGGAAAGACCGCGGTTTCGTTCGTCGCGGCTGAAGCCGCTACTGCAGGGGCTTGCGGATGGCCGACTGCATGCGCTGCAGGAGAGACTTCAGCCCGGACCGCTTCCGGCATCGGAAAGATCGTGGCTTCGTTCGTCGCGGCTGAAGCTGCTCCTACAGGGGCTTGCGGATGGCCGGCCGCATGCACTGTGGGAGGGACTTCAGGCCCGACCGCTTCCGGTATCGAGAAGACCGCGGCTTCGTTCGTCGCGGCTGAAGCCGCTCCTACAAGAGCTTGCGGATCGCCTGCTACCTGCGCTGTGGGAGGGGCTTCAGCCCCGACCGCTTCTGGTGCCGACACGTCGGCTGCTGCGGGCGCCGGCGATGCCGGGAAGCAGCCGTCTTCCACGCCGCGCAGCGCCTGCAGTTCCATCATGCCCCCCACGCCTGCAGCAGCGTTACGCGCGGCTGCAGCCGGCAGTCGCGCAACGCCTTGACCAGCAGTTGCGCGCTGTCGCCGGCCAGTTCGCGCCAGCTCACCGCGCTGCCATCGGGCAACAGCACTTCGCCGTCGACGCGGCGGCCGTGGCGCTGCTCCCAGCGCGCCAGGTCGGCGAGCAGTGCGCCCGCCTGCGCCGGCGAGGGCAACTGCCACAGCAGGTCGATGTCCGAGCCGGCATGCACGTAGGGCAAGCCGGTCAGCGCCTGCCAGGCGAAGGCGCCGAACACGCGCGGGGTCAAACCATGCGTGGCGGACAGCGCCTGCAGGTCGTGCAGCGGCGGTTGCCAATCCGGCAGTCCCTGCACCTGCGCGCAGACCTCGTCCAGCGTCAGCGCGGCGCGCTGTCGCAGCACCGCGCCGCGCTCGGCCGACAACGACAGCCGCTGCTTGCCCTCGACCGGCGGCAACGGCACGCCGAGACGCAGCACCTGCGCGTCGTCGCTGTGATCGCCGCGCGCGACGATCGCCGGATGGCCGGCGGCGAACCAATCACGCAAGCGCGCCTGCGCACCAGGCGTGCGCGCCTGCCACGGCGCATCGGCCGCCAGCCAGACCAGATCGTGCCGGGCAAGCGGCTCATGCATGGCCGGCGGCGACCTCCGCGGCGATCGGCGCGGCGAGCAGGCGGCCGTTGCGCTCGGCGCCGCGTTGCGCGCGCATGTCGCCCAGCAGCGGCGCCTGCAGCGCGGCGACCAGCGCTTGCGCCAGATCGCCGGTCCACACCGCCTGCACCGCGCCCATCGCCACGTAGTTCTCCACGCCCGGCGCGAACACCGGAGAACTCTTGCTCAGCGCCTGCAGCTTCTCCAGCGGCTGCTTGGTGACCCGCGCCATCGCGCGCAGGTCCATCACCCGCACCTGCGCCTCGGGCAACGCGTAGATCGCGTCGGCCATCAGCCCGAAGGCGAGGAAGCCGCCGCTCACCGATTCGCCGTAGACCAGCGTGAGCAGCCGTGCACCGCGGCGCCGCGCCAGGTCCAGGCATTGCGCCAGATGGCCGAAATAGCCGTTGATGCCGAGCAGTTCGTCCTTGCGCGACGGCCGCTGCCCGGCGGTATCGACCAGCATCACGATCGGCCGCTGCGGGTGCGCGCGGGTGCTGTCCAGCACCGCGGCGGCCAGCGCCAGCGCGTGCTCCACGCCCACCTCGAGTTTGTCGGCGCTGCCGATCACGGTGACCTCACCCAGTGCGGTGGTGGCGCTGCCGCCGATCACGCCGTCATGCACCTCGATGCGGTGGCCGAGCGGGAACAGTTGCTGCAGCAGGGGGGTCAGTTCCATCACGGGCTCCGGTCGGCGACGGCGGCAAGGAAGGCGGCGGTGTCCAGCAGCGGCAGCGCGTCGGGATCGGCGATGCCTTGCCGGCGCCAGATGTCCACGCCGTCGCGGCAGTCGCCGTAGGTCTCCAGCCGCCGGCGCAGCGCGGCGTGTTCGGCGGCGATGCGCGCCAGGCCATCGTCGTCCTCGGCCGGCGGTGGCACCGCCAACGCGGCGATCGCCGCGGCGCGGAACTCCTCGATCGCATCGGCGACCAGGGCCTGCGCCTCGCCGAGCAGGTAGCGGTGCTTGCCGCCGGTCACGCGCCACACCAGGGCGCGGTCGCGCGAATCGAATTCCTCCACGCCGCGCACGGTCTCGATCACTTCCGGACCCGACAGGCCCAGCCGTCCTTCCTCGGACATGACGATGCGCGAGCAGCAGCGGCTGACGATGCCCATGCCGCCGAAGCAGCCGTTGCCGCTGCCGATCAGCGCCAGCACCGGCACGCCGGCGGCGCGCGCGTCCAGCGTGGCGCGCATGATTTCGGAAATCGCGATCAAGCCGGCATTGGCCTCGTGCAGGCGCACGCCGCCGGTATCGGGCAACAGCAGCACCGCCGCCGGCGTGGTCGCCGCGGCGCGCTGCAGCAGCCCGGTGAGCTTGGCGCCATGCACCTCGCCGACCGCTCCGCCCATGAACTGGCCCTGCTGCGCGGCGATCAGCACCGTGCGTCCGTCGAGTTGGCCTTCGCCAACCACGATGCCATCGTCGAACGCGCCGGGCTGGTCCAGCTGCGCCAGGTGCGGACTCATCGCGCGCTGGCGCGGACCGACGAACTCGCGGAACGAACCCGGATCGAGCAAGCCGGCGATGCGCGCGCGCGCGTCGGCCTCGTAGAAGCTGCGCGGGCGGCGGTTGTTGGGGATCGCGCTCATGCGCAGCTCCGGTATGGGCGATAGGCGTGCGACGCGGGCGGCACGGATGCAACAACGCTTCCTGTAGGAGCGGCTTCAGCCGCGACCAACGAAGCCGAAATAGCGCAGGCTGCGGCCACAGTCGGGACTGAAGTCCCTCCCACAGGGCTCCTCGCAGGCAAGGCATCCCTTGTGGGAGCGACTTCAGTCGCGACGAGCAACGCCCGAACAGCGGCCATCGCGGATGCCTTGGGAACCGAAGCGCCTACCGCAAGGCCAGCGCCCCCTGTAGGAGCGGCTTCAGCCGCGACCAACGGAGCCACCATGTCGCCGACTCCAGAGACAGTCGGCGCTGAAGCCCCTCCCGCACGAAGCTCAGCGCGTGCGCCGCGACGCCTGGCGAAGACCGAACTCCGGCGCATCACGCATCCTCCTGCAAGGCTTCCACCGCCTGGTCCAGGCGCAAGCCGACCACCGCCGGCGTGGCGCCGACGTCGTTGATCGAAATGCGCACGTCGCGCAGCGGGTGGCGCGCGGCGAAATCGTCGAGCACCGCCTGCCAGATCGTGCCGAAGCCGTCGGCGGCGGTGACGATCTCGATCTGCATCGCGCCACCCAGGTCCTGCGGTTCGATCAGCACTTCCAGATTGCCGGAAGACACCACGCCGACCAGCACGTGGTCGAGCCGGCCGTTCGGCGCCAGGCGCCCGTCGTAGCGATAGCGAAGGGTTTCCATCGATGCCCCTTACCAGTTGCGGAAGCGTTGCGGCGGCGCGTACAGGCCGCCGGACCAGCGCACCAGATCCTTGACGCTGCGCGCGGCCAGCAGGTCGCGGCTGGCGTCGCGCAGGCGGATGCCCAGGTCCTCGGGGCGGCGGATCACGCCGCGGTCGCGCAGGTTCTCGACCATGCGCTTGTCGCGGCCCAGGCCCACCGCGGTGTAGCCGGCCACGCCGCGGATCGCCTGTTCGCGCTCCTCGGCGCTGCGGCACAGCAGCAGGTTGGCGATGCCTTCTTCGGTCAGCACATGGCTGACGTCGTCGCCGTAGATCATCACCGGCGGCAGCGGCATGTTCGCGCGCTCGGCCAGTTCCCAGGCATCGAGCCGGTCGACGAAGGCCGGCGCCATGTGTTCGCGGAAGGTCTCCACCATCTGCACCACCAGCTTGCGCCCGCGCGGCATCTCGCCCGGCCGCGCCGCCTCGCGCCCGGCCTTGAGCCAGGCGGTGCTGCCGTGGCGGCGGCCGCGCGCATCCGAGCCCATGTTCGGCGCGCCGCCGAAGCCGGCGATGCGGTCGCGGGTGGCGGTGGAACTGTTGCCCTGCAGGTCGATCTGCAGCGTGGAGCCGATGAACATATCGCAGGCGTACAGCCCCGCGGTCTGCGAGAACGCGCGGTTGGAGCGCATCGATCCGTCCGGGCCGGCGAAGAACACGTCGGCGCGCGCGGCGATGTACTTCTCCATGCCCAGTTCCGAGCCGAACGAGTGCACCGATTTGACGAAGCCCGACTCGATCGCCGGGATCAGCGCCGGATGCGGATTCAGCGCCCAGTGCCGGCAGATCTTGCCGCGCAGGCCCAGCGATTCGGCATAGGTGGGCAGCAGCAGCTCGATCGCGGCGGTATCGAAGCCGATGCCGTGGTTGAGCCGGTCCACGCCGTATTCGGCGTAGATGCCCTTGATCGCCATCATCGCCATCAGCACCTGGATCTCGGAGATCTGCGCCGGGTCGCGGGTGAACAGCGGTTCGATGTAGTGCGGGCGCGGCGCCTGCACCACGTAGCCGACCCAGTCGGCCGGGATGTCCACGCGCGGCAGCGTGTCGACGATCTCGTTGACCTGGGCGATGACGATGCCGCCCTTGAACGCGGTGGCCTCGGCGATCACCGGCGTGTCCTCGGTGTTCGGCCCGGTGTAGAGATTGCCCTGGCGGTCGGCGGCCTGCGCCGCGACCAGCGCCACGCGCGGGGTCAGGTCGACGAAATAGCGGCCGAACAGTTCCAGGTAGGTGTGGATCGCGCCGATCTCGATGCGCTTGTCGGCGACCAGCCGCGCCAGGCGCAGCGCCTGCGGGCCGGAGAAGGAGAAATCCAGGCGCTGCGCGATGCCGCGCTCGAACACGTCCAGGTGCGAAGGCAGCGCCAGCACCGACTGCAACAGGTGCAGCCCGTGCACCCGCGCCGGATCGACCTCGGTCAGGCACTGCGACAGGAAATCGGCCTGCTTCTGGTTGTTGCCTTCCACGCAGACGCGGTCGCCCGGCTCGATCACCGCCTCCAGCAGCGCCACCGCGTCCTTGGCCTCCACCAAGCGTCCGCGCGCCAGCCCTTCGGCCCGCTGCAGGCGTTGCCGGCGATTGTCGGCGAGCGTGTTCCAGTCTTGAGACATGAGGCTATCCGTCGGCGAAAGGGAGGGCGGCAGCGCCTGGCAGCGCGGCCGGCCGAAAGTGTAATTACGATATAATTATGAAGCGGTGACAATGCACGCTGCACTGCACCAGCGCATTTCCGATGGCCGGATGGCCCCCATGCTCGGCACCGGCCTGACGGTGATGTCGGCCGGACCGGACGCGCTTCGATTCAGGGCCCCCCTCCGTCAGCGAGCCTTCAACGCCTTCGGCTGCCGCTGCGATGACCTCTTCGCCCCGGCAGCACTCGCGGCGCCCATGCAGCGCTCCAGGGTGCGCTGCATCGATCGTCGGATCCGCCACCGCAGGCGACGCAGCGACTACCTAGCTCGAGCCGATCAACCGGTCGAACACCTGGCCAAGGAGCTGGGCAAGCTCGGTCTCGTCGGCGTCGGCCAGCGCGGGCAAGGCGATCATCTGCCGCATGACCTGGAAGCCCGAGATCATGGCCAGGATCAGCGCCGCGCGTTCGGCGGGAAGCGCGCCGTCCAGGGCGGCGGTGACCGTCTTCAGATGATGGGCGGCGATCTTGTCGCGGCCTATGTGCGCGGCCAGCTGGCTGGATGCGGAATGGAAGGTGATGAGGAAACCGTCCAGCGGCGTGGCATCGGCGCGCGTCATCCTGACCAGCGCTTCGGCCAGCGCCTTGCCGGGATCCGGCCGATCCATGATGCCGCCTGCGATCAGGCTGCCCTGGGTCATGGTCGCTTCGACCACTTCGGCGAACAACTGCTCCTTGGAGCCGAAGTAGCGGTTCACCATCATCGCCGTCACCCCGGCGCCCGCCGCGATCTCGCGCACCCCTGCGCCGTCGTAGCCGGACTGGGCGAACGCGCGGCGGGCGGACGCGAGGATCGCCTCGCGCGTGGCTTCGGCATCGCGCGGGCGGGGCTTGGGGGCGCTGGCGGCTTTCTTCATGGCCAAAGTATACGCGCGTAGACAAACGTCTGCACCGGATGTATACAGCTGTATACATGCCAGCTTCGAGCGCCGGATCACCCGCGTGGCGGCATGGAGGACACGACATGAACAAGACCGTGCTGGTCACCGGAGGCACCGGTTTCATCGCGCAGTACTGCATCCTGGCGCTGCTCGGCGCGGGCTATCGGGTCCGCACCACCGTGCGCACGCTGGCGCGCGAAGCGGAAGTGCGGCAGCAGCTGCAGGCGGGCGGCGCCGAGCCCGGCGAGCGCCTGTCCTTCGTCCAGGCCGACCTGGACAGGGACGAGCACTGGGCGGACGCGGCGGCGGGATGCGCCTACGTCATGCACGGCGCCTCGCCGACGCCGACCGGCCAGCAGACATCCGAGGACGACTGGGTCAGGCCCGCGGTGGACGGGAACCTGCGCGTGCTGCGCGCCGCGCGCGCGGCCGGCGTCGCCCGCGTCGTGCTGACCTCCGCCTTCGGCGCGATCTGTGCGGGACACGGCAAGAGGGACAGGCCGTTCGACGAGACCGACTGGAGCGACCTGTCCGGCGATGTCTGGCTTTACCAGAAATCGAAGACGCTCTCCGAGCGCGCCGCGTGGGACTTCGTTGCGCGCGAAGGCAACGGGCTGGAGCTGTCCGTGGTCAATCCGACCGCGGTGCTCGGCCCGGTACTGGGCGCGGACTACTCGCACTCGATCCGCCTGATCAAGCACCTGCTGGAAGGGCAGCCCGGCTGCCCGAAGATCAACTGCGGCTTCGTCGACGTGCGCGATGTCGCAGACCTGCACCTGCGCGCCATGACGGATCCGGCCGCCAACGGCGAGCGCTTCATCGCGATCTCTGGCGACAGCCTGTGGCTGGGCGAGGTGGCGCAGGTGCTGAAGCAACGCATGGGAACGGCGGCGCGCAAGGTCAATACGCGGGTGCTTCCCAACTGGGTGGTGCGCCTGGGCGCGCTGAAGGATCCGGCCATGCGCGGCTCGGTGCCGTTGCTGGGGCGGAACATGAACGCCACCAGCGAGAAGGCGAGGCGCCTGCTGGGCTGGACACCGCGTCCGCGCGAGGACGCCATCGTCGCCACCGCCGAAAGCCTGATCCGGCTGGGGCTGGTGACCGGGGTGGAGCAAGCGGCATGAGGACGAGGCCGATCCGGCCGCTTCTGGCCGGTGACATGGGTCTGGCGCGATGACAGCGAACGGCTCGGCACCGCAACCGACGCCTTGCATCGCCGCCGCCAGTGGCCGGACTGCAACGCCATCCCGCGCAGGTCCGGTGGCGATTGCCGCGGCGCCGCTTCGGCGACGCCACGTCGCCATGGGCGACCGACGCAGCCTCCTCCCGCTGGCCTTCGCACCGGCCGGCGGCAGGATCGAACCGGGGGTCAGCCCGCGCCGTTGCGCGGCGGGCTGTACATCAGCGCGCGGGTGATCTCCGCCGCCGCCGCGCACACCGCTTGCATCGCGGCTTCCGCGTCGATTTCCTGCGGGCGGCGTTCGATGAAGGGCACGGTCAGGGTGTAGATCGCGCTGCCGTGCTGCAGGATCGGCGCAGTCAGGTCGACCACGCCGACCACCGCTTCGCTGGGGTGGATGCTGTAACCCAGCGCACGCACCTGCGCGGCGGCGGCGACGAACGCGGCGCGGTCGTAGGCCATGTCGCTGGCGTCCAGGCGCTGCAGCAGCCGCGCCTGCGCGTCGGGCTGCTGGAAGGCGAACAGCACCAGCCCGGAGGTGGAATGGGCGAGCGGGCGGCGATGGCCCGGGCGCACCACCAGGCCCAGGTCGCTGGGCACGTCCATCTGCGCGATGACCACGATCTGGTCGTCCGATGGCGCCACCAGATGGCACGGCTGGCGGATCGCATCGGCCAGGCGACGCATCACCGGCAACGCCAGCTCGGTGACGTTCTGCACCTGCGGCTGCTGCATGCCGAGCATGAACAGGCGGTTGGTCAGCACGTAGCCGCCCTCGCCCGGCCCGCCCTTGCTCAGGTAGCCGCGCTCTTCGAGCACCTGCAGCATGCGGAAGATCTCGCCGCGCGAGCGGCCGATGCCCTGCGAGATCTCGCTCATGGTCATCGGCCGCGCGTCGCGCGCCAGCAACTCGAGGATGTCCAGGCCCTTGTCCAGGGCGGGCGCGCGGTACTTGGGCGGGGGCGTGGTCATTCCGTCGAGGCCCGGCTGGGATGTGGGAGGGCGCTAGGGTACAGCGAATGTCCGGGGACAGAAGCGCGGCGAAACCGGTCCACGCCTGGCGCGCGGATGACCGAGAGTGCGCCGAGGCCAGACGCATCCACGTCGGCGATGCCGACTGCAAAGACAGCGCGCGCCAATCGTTGGACACATCGCGCACCCGCGTCAGGCCATGCAAATATAAACACGGATTTTATATTTGCATGGCGACAACGGTCGCAGTACGCTCCGGCCACAACCCAACGCGACGCGGCACATCCTGGGAGGGGTAGGCGGCATGCACTACAGCAGCGACACCGCAACAGCGGCGCCTGGCAACCTGGCGCGTACCGCGCTCGTGCCCCTGGTCCTGATCGTCAGCCTGTTCTTTCTGTGGGGCATGGCGAACAACCTCAACGACATCCTGATCAAGCAGTTCAAGAAGGCGTTCGAGCTGTCCGACCTGCAGGCCGGGCTGGTGCAGAGCGCGTTCTACCTGGGCTACTTCGTGTTCGCGATCCCGGCGGCGATGTTCATGCGCCGCTTCAGCTACAAGGCCGCGGTGGTGCTGGGGCTGCTGCTGTACGCGGCCGGCGCGTTCCTGTTCTACCCGGCCGCGCAGGAGCACACCTACGGGCTGTTCCTGCTGGCGCTGTTTGTGATCGCCAGCGGCCTGGCGTTCCTGGAAACCACCGCCAATCCGTTGGTCACTGTGCTCGGTCCGGCCGAGGGCGCGGCGCGGCGCCTGAACCTGGCACAGGCGTTCAATCCGCTGGGGTCGATCACCGGCGTGCTGATCGGCCAGCACTTCATCCTGTCCGGCGTGGAGCACACGCCGCAGCAACTGGCGGCGATGACGCCGGCCGCGCGCGAGACTTTCTTCGCCGCCGAATCGGCCGCGGTGCAGACGCCGTACCTGATCATCGGCGCGGTGGTGGTGCTGTGGGCGCTGCTGATCGCGCTGACCCGCTTCCCGGCCACCCGCGACAGCGGCGCCGACGCCAGCGGCGGCAAGGCCTATTTCGGCCCGCTGCTGCGCAACGGCCGCTTCGTGTTCGCGGTGGTCGCGCAGTTCTTCTACGTCGGCGCGCAGGTCGGCATCTGGAGCTACCTGATCCGCTACCTGCAGGACGGCGTACCGGGCACACCGGAAAAGACCGCGGCGAGCTTCCTGACCATCTCGCTGGTGCTGTTCATGGTTGGCCGCTTCATCGGCACCGCGTTGCTGCGCTACGTGACGCCGGCGCGGCTGCTGGGCGTGTTCGCGCTGCTCAACCTGCTGCTGTGCGGCGTGGCGATCGCGCTGCCGGGCTGGATCGGGCTGTACGCGCTGGTGGCCAGCAGCATGTTCATGTCGGTGATGTTCCCGACCATCTTCGCGCTGGGCCTGGAAGGCCTGGGCGACGACGCGCGCAAGCTCGGCTCGTCGCTGATCGTGATGGCGATCATCGGCGGCGCGGCGCTGACCGCGCTGATGGGCGCGGTATCGGACGTGGCCGGCATCCATTGGGCGATGGCGGTGCCGGCGCTGTGCTTCGCGGTGATCTTGGGCTTCGCGCTGCAGGCGCAGGGCCGGTCCGCGGCCGCGCGCGCCCCCGCTGCGGGGGCCTGAGATGCCGCGTCACTGCTATCTGCTGGACCTGCACGACGACCCGGCGCTGATCGCCGAGTACGAACGCTGGCACCGCGCCGACACGGTGTGGCCGGAGATCGTCGCCTCGCTGCGCAACGCCGGCATCCGCGAACTGGACATCCACCGCTGCGGCGACCGCCTGGTGATGCTGATGGAGGTGGACGAGGACTATTCGCCCGCGGCCAAGGCCGCCGCCGATGCCGCCGATCCGCGCGTGCAGGCCTGGGAGGAACTGATGTGGCGCTTCCAGAAGCCGCTGCCCGGTTCGGCGCCGGGCGAGAAGTGGCGCGAAGCGTTGCAGATCTTTTCGTTGCGCGCGGCCGTGGCGGAGCAGGCGCGGATGCAGGAGCGCGAATGAGGTCACTGTCAGCGCTGCGGTCCCGCTCTGTCGAGCAACCATTCTGTAGGAGCGGCTTCAGCCGCGACAGGCTGAATGGGTAGCGCGCGTCGCGACTGAAGTCGCTCCCACAGAATCGTGCGCGACGCAGGCAATGACACTGCGAAAGCACTTCGGTCCCGATGGCTTGCGAACCATCAGGACCACTACTTCGTTCGTCGCGACTGAAGTCGCTCCCACAGGGACTTGCGGCGAGCCGGCTGGGTGCACTGTGGGAGCGACTTCGGTCCTGACGGCTTCCGAAGCCGTCGAATCCGCCGCTTCGTTCGTCGCGGCTGAAGCCGCTCCTACAGGGGCTTGCGGCAAGTGCTCCGGGCGCACTGTGGGAGGGACTTCAGTCCCGACGGGTTCCGGAGCCGCACAATCGCACGGCTCCGTTCGTCGCGAGTGACGTCGCTCCCACTATGCCTGCTGCGCGGCCAGGTCCGCGCTCCAGAACGGGCCGTCCGGATACAGGAACTGGGTGACCGAGTCCGCGTGCATTTCGGCCGAGAAGCCCGGCTGCGTCGGGGCCAGGTAGCGGCCGTGTTCGATCCGCACCGGATCGACGAAGTGCTGGTGCAGATGATCGACGAACTCGA
The DNA here is from genome assembly GCF_025666195.1 of Xanthomonas sp. CFBP 8443. NCBI lineage: Bacteria > Pseudomonadati > Pseudomonadota > Gammaproteobacteria > Lysobacterales > Lysobacteraceae > Xanthomonas > Xanthomonas sp. CFBP 8443. The sequence continues at coordinate 529,960 of NZ_CP102592.1, read as the reverse complement.
TCGCGCGGTCCTCCATCTTGCCGGTGATGGCGACGAAGTCGGCCATCGCCAGATGCTGCACCAGCTCGCACAGGCCGACGCCGCCGGCATGCGGGAACACGCGCACGCCGAACTTCGCCGCCAGCAGCAGGATCGCCAGGTTCTCGTTGACCCCGCCCACGCGCGCGGCGTCGATCTGGATCAGGTCCACCGCGCCGGCCTGCAGCAGTTGCTTGAACACCACGCGGTTCTGGGTGTGTTCGCCGGTGGACACCGGCACCGGCGCGATGCCCTGGCGGATCGCGGCGTGGCCGAGCACGTCGTCGGGGCTCGTCGGCTCTTCGATCCAGGCGATGTCGAACTCGGCCAGCTGGCGCATCCAGGCGATCGCCGGGCCCACGTCCCAGCGCTGGTTGGCATCCACCGCCATCGCGATGTCCGGCCCGATCGCTTCGCGCGCCAGGCGGCAGCGGCGGATGTCGTCCTGCACGCTGGCGCCGACCTTGAGCTTGATCGTGCGGAAGCCGTCGGCCACCGCTTCCTTGGCCAGGCGCACCAGCTTCTCGTCGGAGTAGCCGAGCCAACCGGGCGAGGTGGTGTAGGCCGGATAGCCCTGCTCCAGCAGTGCCTGCGTGCGCGCGGCGCGTTGCGGCTCGGCCGCGCGCAGCATGGCCAACGCCTCGTCCGGGGTCAGCGCGTCGCTGAGATAGCGGAAGTCGATGGTGGCCACCAATTGCTCCGGCGACAGCTCGGCGATGTAGCGCCACAGCGGCTTGCCGGCGCGGCGCGCGGCCATGTCCCAGGCGGCATTGATGACGCCGCCGATGGCCATGTGCATCACGCCCTTCTCCGGGCCCAGCCAGCGCAGCTGCGAATCGTCGGTGAGGCTGCGCGCGAAGCCGCCCAGGTCGCCGATCACCGCCTCCACGTCGCGCCCGACCACGTGGTGCGACAGCGCCGCGATCGCCGCGCTCTGCACGTCGTTGCCGCGGCCGATGGTGAACACCAGGCCGTAGCCGGCCAGGCCGTCGTCGGTGTCGGTGCGCAGCCGCAGATAGGCGGCCGAGTAGTCCGGATCCGGATTCATCGCATCGGAACCGTCCAGTTCGCGCGAAGTGGGGAAACGCACGTCGAAGGTCTCGAGGGCAACGATTTTGCTCATGGGGATCCTGGTCGGTGAGGCGGTGGAGAAAAAGAAAATGCGGTGAAGAGCCCCTCTCCCCCCGGGAGAGGGGTTGGGGTGAGGGTGCGGGAGTGCACGACTTCCGCCGCCCATCCAAAACACGAACGAAGTAAAAGCACGCAGCCGTGGCCCACACGCGGGATGCGGAGGCGCGAGCGAAGACCGCATCCGGATGGATTACGAGGTGGCTTCGCCCCTTACCCTCACCCCAACCCCTCTCCCGGAGGGAGAGGGGCTTAAGCGTTACTGCGCGTCGCGGGGATGGGCGACCACAGCCTGGCGCTGCTCGCCCAGGCCTTCGATACCCAGCGTCATCACGTCGCCCGGCTTCAGGTAGACCGGCGGCTTCTGCCCCAGGCCCACGCCCGGCGGCGTGCCGGTGCTGATCACGTCGCCCGGCATCAGCGTCATGTAGCGGCTGATGTGGCTGACCAGCTCGGCCACGCCGAACACCATCGTGCGCGTGCTGCCGTTCTGGTAGCGATGGCCGTTGACCTCCAGCCACATCGACAGGTTCTGCGGATTCGGCACCTCGTCGGCGGTGACCAGCCACGGGCCGAGCGGGCCGAAGCCGTCGCAGCTCTTGCCCTTGACCCACTGCCCGCCATGCTCGAGCTGGAACTCGCGCTCGGACAGGTCGTTGATCACCGCGTAGCCGGCGACGTGCCGCATCGCCTCGTCCACGCTGACGTCGCGGGCGACGTCGCCGATCACCACGCCCAGCTCCACTTCCCAATCGCTCTTCTTCGATCCGCGCGGGATGGTCACGGTGTCGTTGGGGCCGCTGATCGCGGTGGTGGCCTTCATGAACAGGATCGGCATCTCCGGCACCGCCATGCCCGACTCGGCGGCGTGATCGGCGTAGTTGAGGCCGACGCAGATGAACTTGCCGACGCGGCCCACGGCCGGTCCGTAGCGCACCTCGCCGTCCACCATCGGCAACGTGGCCGGGTCGAGCGCGCGCAGCTTGTCCAGGCCGGCGGCGGTGAGGTGCTCGCCGGCGACATCGTCGATGACCGCGGACAGATCGCGCAGATGGCCGTCGGCGTCCAACAGGGCGGGACGTTCGTGGCCGGGTTCGCCGTAGCGCAGCAGTTTCATGGGGTGTCCTTGTGTGAGTGGAATGCGGGCGCGGTCAGTTCGACCAGCCGCCGTCGATGATGTGGGTCTGGCCGGTGGTGAAGGACGCCTCGTCCGACGCCAGGTACACCACCAGCTGCGCGATCTCGCGCGGGTCGCCGAGGCGGCCCATCGGCTGGCGGTCGGTGAAGCTCTTCCACACCGCCTGCTCGTCGCCGCCCAGCGCCTGCACGCGCTGCGCAAGCGACGGAGTCTTGATCGTGCCCGGGCAGATCGCATTGCAGCGGATGCCCTTGGCCACGTAGTCGGCGGCGATCGCCTTGCTCAGCCCGATCACCGCGGCCTTGGTCACGCCGTAGGCGAAACGGTTCGGCACGCCCTTGATGCTCGAGGCCACCGAGGACATGTTGACGATGCTGCCGCGGCCCTGCTCCAGCATGCCCGGCAACACCGCCTGACACAGGTAGTACATCGCATCGACGTTGATCGCGAACGAGCGCCGCCACGCCGGCTCGTCGCAGTCCAGGATGCTGCCCTGGTGCACGTAGCCGGCGCAGTTGAACAGCACGTCGAACGGCGGGTTCGCCGCGACCAGCGCCTGGATCGCGGCGGGGTCGGTGACGTCCAGCGTCTGGGTGACGATCGTCGGCGCGTCGGCGGCCAGCGCCTGCAGCGCAGCGGCGTCGATGTCGGTGGCCAGCACCAGCGCGCCTTCGCGCGCGCAGGCCAGCGCGCTCTCGCGGCCGATGCCGGCGCCGGCGGCGGTGATCAGGCAGCGCTTGCCTTGCAGCCGGCCGCTCATGCGCGGCTCCGGTGGTGGAATGCGGGCGTGGTCATCGTGGGAAGTTCCGTTCAGGGGAAGGAGAGTCGGGCAGGCGGTAGAAGCGGCGCGCGGTGCCGGCGAACACGTCGGCGGCGTGGCCGGCGGCGTGGCGCGCGACCAGCGCCTGCGCCTGCGCGAACCAGTCGCGGTAGGCGGCGCGCTGGGTCAGCACCGGCCAATCGCTGCCCCACATCACCCGCTGCGGGCCGAAGCAGGCGAACACCTGCGCCACGTAGGGCTCGATCACCGCCGCGTCGGCGCCGGCGGGCAGTTCGGTGAGCAGGCCGGACAGCTTGCACAACACGTTCGGGAATTGCGCGAGTTGCGCCAGGCCGTCGGCCCAGGCGGCGAACCCGGCGTCGCCGATCGCCGGCTTGGCGGCATGGTCGAGCACCACGCGCAGCGACGGGTGGCGCTGCAGCCGCGCCTGCAGCGCGGGCAGGTGCAGCGGCTTGACCAGCGCATCGAACGCCAGATCGTGGTGCAGCAGCGCGTCGAAGGCGGGATCCAGCTGCGGCCGCGCCAGCCACTGCGGATCGGCCAGGTCCTGCACCATCGGCCGCAGGCCCTTGAGCAGGCCGTCGCCTTCGGCGCACAGCGTGGCGATGCGCGCGGCGACGTCGCCGGCCTCGAAATCGACCCAGCCGACCACGCCGGCGATGCGCGGCTGCGCGTGCGCCAGCTGCAGCAGGTAGCGGGTCTCCGCTTCGGTCTGCGCCGCCTGCACCGCGACGATCGCGTCCACGCCGTGCGCATCGAGCGTGGCGCTCAGGTCGTCGGGCACGAAGTCGCGATACAACGCGGCGAGTTCGGGCGTGAGCCAATCGTAATCGCCGCGCGCCAGCTGCCAGAAGTGCACGTGCGCATCGACCACGTTCACGGCGTCGGCACCTGCGCCTGCAGCAGGCCCTGGTTGCGCAGGTCGCGCCACAGCGCGGGCGGGATCGGCGCGCGCAGGCGCGCGGCGGCGCTGGCCACCTCGGCCGGCGTGCGCATGCCGGCGACCACGGCGGCGACCGCCGGATGTGCGAGCGGGAACTGCAGCGCCGCGGCGCCCACGTCCACGCCTTGCGCCGCGCTGGCCGCGAACAGCTGCTGCGCGTGCTTGAGCGTGGCCGCGTCCACCGGCGCGTAGTTGTAGGTGTCGCCGGGGCCGCGCGCGTCGCTGAGCAGGCCCGAGCTGTACGGGCCGGCGACCAGGATGCCGATCTGCTGCTGCAGCGCCTGCGTCATGATCCGCTGCGCGGCGTGCTGTTCGAGCAGGGTGTAGCGGCCGGCCAGCATCACGCAGTCCAGCGGGAACAGCGGCATCAGTTCCAGCGCAATGTCTTCCTCGTTGACGCCGATGCCGATCGCGCGGCAGGCGCCGCCGGCCTTCAGCTCGGCCATCGCCGGCAGCGCTTCGTCCAGCGCCTGGCGCAGCATCGCCGGGTGGCGCTCGCCGTGGGTGAGGCGGCCGATGTCGTGCAGCAGCAGCACGTCCACGTGGTCGGTGCCGAGCCGCTGCAGGCTGGCCTCGAACTCGCGCAACACGCCGTCGCGGCTGTAGTCGAACGCGGCGCTGCGTCCGGCCACGGCGAAGCCGTCGCGTCCCGCCGCGGCACCGGCATCGTCGTAGACGCGGCGCCCGACCTTGGTCGACAGCGTGTAGCTGGCCCGCGGCAACCCGCGCAGGCCCCGCCCCAGCCGGCTTTCGCTCAGGCCGTAGCCGTAGTACGGCGCGGTATCGAAATGGCGGATGCCGGCGGCATGGGCCTCGGCAACCGCGGCCAGCGCCACCGCCTCGTCCACTTCCGCGTACAGGTTGCCGATCGGTGCGGCGCCGAAGCCGAGCGTGGCGATCCGCACGCCGCTGCGGCCCAGCGGGCGCTGCGCGATCGCGCCGGGTTCGGCAGCGGCGAGGGCGGCGTTCAACGGCACCTGCGCCGGTCTCGGTCGAGCGCCGAGGCGGACCGCCCGCTCGACCTCCAGGATCGGTTGCTGCTCGGCTTGCGCATGCCACACACCTCCGCCCCGCGGGGCCAGATCGGATGGTGCCGGATCGGCTGCCAGGATGACCGGCGCCGCTCACGACTGTTCGTATATGAATATAGCAATCATAAGTGAACAATCAACGCCGCGGCGCAACATGGGCGAGCGAGAGGCCGGGCGGCGCAGCGATGGTTCAGATCGCGCACAGGCGCGGCCGTGGGCGCGGCGCGAGGGATTGTGCGTTGAGGACGACCCAGCAGCGCCGGTGTACGAGGTCCGGCTCAGGGACGCCAAGGCGTCTCCGCCCCACGGCGACGGCGTCAGCGCTGCGGCCGAGCCATCGCCGGCAGCGCTGCTCACGCGATGGCGTGCGCCGGCCCGCCTAGCAATGCGCACAGATCGGCCGGGCGCTGCAGCAGCGGCAGCGGCGTATGCGGCTGCAGCGCCGCCGGCAAGGTGTAGCCCCAGCCGACGCCGGCGAAGGCGATGCCGGCCTGGCGAGCGGCGTCGGCGTCGCGGATCTCGTCGCCCACGCACAGTGCGTGCGCGGCCGGTACGCCGCATGCTTTCAGCGCCGCGCGCAGCTTGCGGCGCTTGCCCAGCAGCGCGGCGCCGCAGCCGATGTGCCGGAAACGCGCGGTCAGTTCGGCGCCGAGTACCCGCTGGACGTTGTCGCGGCTGTTGGAGGTCACCAGGGCCAACTGCACGCCCGCGCCCTCGAGCGCGTCCAGCAGTTCGGCTACGCCGTCGAACACCGCGATGCGTTCGATCTGCGCGGCCATCAGCGCGCGCATGCGCCGCGCCACCGCCGGCACCCGCCACCAGCGCAGACCGCTGCGCGCCATCAGCTCGCGCGCGCTCAGGCTGCGGATTTCCGGCAACCGCTCCATGTCGAAACGGCGAAAGCCGAACTCGTCGGCGACCTCGTTGACGGTGGCGAGGAACCAGTCGAAGGAATCGGCCAGGGTGCCGTCGAAATCGAAGATGATCAGGTCGTAGCGGCGCATGCCGCGCCAGCATGCCGCAGTCCCCGCCATGCCACCAGCCTGACGCGGGGCGCGGCGGCACACGCCCAAGCCGGAGCCGGCCGCTGCCGGCTCCGGCGCCGGCTCAACCGCAGCAGTAGCAGGTCAGCGGCTTGCCGGGGCCGCCCGGTCCTAGTTCGCCGCCGAACGGCGCGCACTCCTGCGCGCATTGCCAGGCGCTACACGAGGCATCCTTCTCGATCCCGTCGCCCGCGGTCGCCTGCATCGCGCCGAAGCCCATGCTGGCCAGGAACACGGCCGCGACCATCCCGTTACGCAACGCTGTCCAACGCTGTTTCATGAGTTCACTCCTCGACAGTTGCCAAAGCCGCCGGCACTTCCGTGCGTCGCATTGCAGCCACCAGGTCCTGCACCCGCTCCGTGGTATCGAAGGCGCCGACGCGCGCGTAGCGCACCCGGCCATCGCGATCCAGCGCCAGCATCAGCGGCACGTTGCGCGCGCGGAACAGCATCAGCGCGCGGCGATCGGTGAGCGTGGTCACCGGGAACGCGAAGCGGTGTTCGGCGGCATAGCGGCGCGCCTGTTCCGCACTGCAATGGCACACGCCCAGCAGCTGCACGCGCCCCCCGCCCTGCTCGGCCAGGCGCTGCGCCGCCTGCACCACGCTGGGCGCCGAGCGCTTGCAGTACGGGCAGGTGGTGGTGAAGAAGAACAGCACCTGGTAGTCCGCCGCCGGCACGCCCAGGGTCAGCGGCGCGCCGTCCAGCGCGGTCGCCGCGATCTGCGGCACGTACATGCCCAGGTACGGCTCGGTGGTGCGGGTCACGAACCAGCGCCGCTCTTCGCGCAGCGTGCGGTTCTGCCAGGCCAGCACCGCCACCAGCGCGCAGGCGGCGAGCAACGCCAACCAACTCCAGGGAAACCGACGTGCCATGCGCTGCGCCCGTGCTGTCGTGTCCGCAGCAGGCTGCGCAGCCGCGCCGCCGCGGTCAACGCCTGGCGTGCGGTTTTTGCGACCGCGTGGCGATGCTGGGGAGGCAATCACGCTTTGTCGCGGCGTGCATTCCAGTGCCGATGGGCGATCCGTTCAAGCACGGCGCCGACACGTCGATATCGCCTGTACGTCTCTCTCCTCAAAGCCGCCGCCATGCGCATCGCCCCCCATCCGACTGCATTCGTCAGCCTGCAGACCAAGCTGCTGAGTGCCCTGGCGCTGGGCCTGGGCGTGGTCCTGCTGTGCGCCCTGGCCGGGCTCGGCTCGGCCTGGCTCAACCTGTCCACCGACGTGCCGCGCGAGGTCGCGCAGGCCTCGGCCAGCGAGCAGATCAGCCGCCATTTCCGGATGCAGGTGCAGGAATGGAAGAACGTGCTGATCCGCTGCCATGCCGAGGACATGCGCAACAAGTACCTGGCCGCTTTCGACAAGGAAGGCCGCCAGGTCGCCAGCGCCACGCACGCGCTGGCCACGACGCTGGCCGACCCGCAGGCCGCAGCGCTGGCACGCGATTTCGCCGAGCAGCATGCCGCGCTGGAGCGGCACTACCGCGACGCGCTGCAGGGCTTCGCCGCGGCCGGCTACGACACCCGCGTCGGCGACGACGCGGTCCGCGGCCTGGACCGCAAGCCCAGCGACACCTTGCAGGCGCTGGTCGAGCGCAGCACGCTGCTGGCGAATGCGGCGGTACAGCGCAATTCCGAGAACGCACGGCGCAGCCTGGTGTACTCGGCGGCGCTGACCGTGGCCGCCGCGTTCGCGCTGGTGCTGGTGGTGGGCTGGTGGATCCGACGCTCGGTGGTGCGCCCGATCGAGGCGGTGGCACGCACCGCGCGCTCGGTCGCCGCGGGCGACCTGGTCACCACGCTGCAGGTGCGCAACCGCGACGAGATCGGCATGCTCGGCCAGGCGATGGGCCAGGTGGTCGACACGCTGACCTCGGTGTCTTCCGCGCAGGCGGAGATGGCGCAGCGCCACGAGGCCGGGCAGCTCAGCTACCGGATGACGGCCGACGCCTTCCCCGGCGCGTACGGGCGCATGGTGGAGGACACCAACGGCCTGATCGGCGCACAGGTGCAACTGATCCAGCAGATGCTGGAGACGATGCAGCGCTACGCGATCGGCGACATGGCGCTGGACATGGCGCGCCTGCCCGGCGAGAAGGCGCAGATCACCGAAGCGATGGACGCGACCAAGCGCAACCTGGTCGCGATCAACGGCGAGATCCGCGCCCTGGTGGAAGCGGCCGCGGCCGGCGACTTCTCGCGGCGCGGCGACGCGGCCGGCTACCAGCACGACTTCCGAGCGATGATCGACGGCCTCAACCGGCTCATGGCCACCGCCGACAGCAATCTCGACGCGCTGTCCAGGCTGCTGCAATCCATCGCCGCCGGCGACCTGACCGCGCGCATGCACGGCGAATTCAACGGCGTGTTCGCGACCATGCGCGACGACGCCAACGCCACCGCCGAGCGGCTGGCCGACATCGTCGGCCGCATCCAGACCGCGGCCATGAGCATCGACAGCGCCGCCAGCGAGATCGTCGCCGGCAACGACGACCTGTCGCGGCGTACCGAGCAGCAGGCGGCCAGCCTGGAAGAAACCGCCGCCTCGATGGAAGAACTGACTTCAACCGTGAAGCAGAACGCCGAGCATGCGCGCCAGGCCAACCAACTCGCGGTCGGCGCGGCCTCGGTGGCCGCGCAGGGCGGCACGGTGGTCGGCCAGGTGGTGAGCACGATGGACGGCATCGAGACCTCGTCGAAGAAGATCGCCGACATCATCTCGGTGATCGACGGCATCGCGTTCCAGACCAACATCCTGGCGCTCAATGCGGCGGTGGAAGCGGCACGTGCCGGCGAGCAGGGCCGCGGCTTCGCGGTGGTCGCCAGCGAGGTGCGCACGCTCGCGCAGCGCTCGGCCAGCGCGGCCAAGGAGATCAAGGGCCTGATCGAGGCATCGGTCGGGCAGGTCGCCGACGGTTCGGCGCTGGTGCGCCAGGCCGGCGCGACCATGCAGGACGTCGTGTCGTCGGTACAGCGGGTCACCGACATCATGGCCGAGATCTCCGCCGCCTCGCAGGAACAGTCGGCCGGCATCGAACAGGTCAACCAGACCATCACCCAGATGGACGAAGCCACCCAGCAGAACGCCGCGCTGGTCGAGGAAGCCACCGCCGCCGCACGCGCGATGGAAGAGCAGGCCAATGGCCTGAGTGCGGCGGTGACGGTGTTCCGCACCGGCGCGCGCAATCCGGCGCTGGCCGCAGCGGCGTAACGCGCAGCGCAGCGCGAGGCTTATCGCTGGGCCGGTGGCTCCTGGCTGCGTGCTGTACGGGCACTCTTCATCCGCCCTTGCCGCTGGCTTCACGTGCTGCGTCGGCCGCGGCGCGCACCGTGCGTCCTCGATCCGATGCACAGAGACGCACATGCAGATGCACAATCCCAATCCCGGCCAGGATCCGCAGCAGCCGCCGAACGAGGTGCCGGGCCAGGTCCCGAATCCGGGGGTGGATCCGACGCCCGACCGGCCGGTGGATCCGATCCCGGACCAGCCGATCGATCCGACCATCCCGCCGATCAGCGATCCGGTCGGCGATGTCGCCGCCCCGGTGCCGGGGCCGCGCGGGCCGACGCAGTACGTCTAGCGCCGTCCCGAAATCTGGAAACCCTGTAGGAGCGGCTTCAGCCGCGACCGGGCCTTATCGGTAAGGCCCCGGTCGCGGCTGAAGCCGCTCCTACAGGGAGCAGCGCGACGCCTCGCTGCTCAGCGGATGCGGAAGCCCATCGTCGCTTCCACCGCCTGCTTCCAGCCGGCGTACAGTTCCTCGCGGCGTTCGGCCGGCATGCTCGGTTCGAAGCGGCGGTCCACCGCCCATTGCTGCGCGATCTCGGCGCGATCCTTCCAGAACCCCGTCGCCAGGCCGGCCAGGTAGGCCGCGCCCAGCGCGGTGGTTTCGGCCACTTCCGGGCGCAGCACCGGCACGTCGAGGATGTCGCTCTGGAACTGGGCCATGAAGTCGTTGCTGATCGCGCCGCCGTCGGCGCGCAGCTCCTTCAGCTCGATGCCCGAATCGACCTGCATCGCGGTCAGCACGTCGCGGGTCTGGTAGGCCATCGATTCGATCGCGGCGCGGATGAAGTGTTCCTTGGTGGTGCCGCGGGTCAGGCCGAACACCGCGCCGCGGATGTCGCTGCGCCAGTACGGCGCGCCCAGGCCGACGAAGGCCGGCACGAAGTACACGCCGTCGTTGTCGCCGGCGCGCTCGGCGTAGGCTTCCGAGTCGCTGGCCTTGCCGAACATGCGCAGGCCGTCGCGCAGCCACTGCACCACCGACCCGGCGACGAAGATCGCCCCTTCCAGCGCGTACTCGACCTTGCCGTCCACGCCCCAGGCGATGGTGGTGAGCAGGCCGGTGTTGGACGCGACCGCCTTCTCGCCGGTGTTCATCAGCATGAAGCAGCCGGTGCCGTAGGTGTTCTTGGCCATGCCCGGCTCGAAGCAGGCCTGGCCGAACAGTGCCGCCTGCTGGTCGCCGGCGATGCCGGCGATCGGCACTTCGTGGCCGTAGAAATACTGGCCCTGGGTGGTGCCGTAGACCTCGCTGGAGGAACGCACCTCGGGCAGCATCGAGGCGGGGATGTCGAGCATCTGCAGCAGTTCCTCGTCCCAGCGCAGCTCGTGGATGTTGTACAGCAGCGTGCGCGAGGCGTTGGTGTAGTCGGTCACGTGGACCTTGCCGGCGGTGAGGTTCCAGATCAGCCAGCTGTCGATGGTGCCGAACGCCAGTTCGCCGCGCTGCGCGCGTTCGCGCGCGCCCTCGACGTGGTCGAGGATCCACTTGACCTTGGTGCCGGAGAAATACGCATCGATCAGCAGGCCGGTCTTGGCCCGCACCATGTCCTCGTGGCCGGCGGCCTTGAGCTGTTCGCAGATGTCCTTGGTCTGCCGCGACTGCCAGACGATGGCGTTGTAGATCGGTTGGCCGGTGGCGCGGTCCCACACCACCGCGGTCTCGCGCTGGTTGGTGATGCCGATGCCGGCGATCGCGCTGGCGTCCACCTGCTGGTTGTTCAACAGCTCGGTGATCGTGGTGTAGACGCTGGTCATGATCTCGCGCGGGTTGTGCTCCACCCAGCCCGGCTGCGGGAAGATCTGCCCGAACTCGCGCTGCGCCATGCCGACGATGTGGCCCTTGCGGTCGAACAGGATCGCGCGCGAACTGGTGGTGCCCTGGTCGATGGCCAGGATGAATTTCTTTTCCATCGGTGACTCCTGCGGGGTCGTGAAGGCGCGCGCCGCGGCGGCGCCTGGAATGTCGGGGGAACGTGCCGGCGACGCCGGCACGCGGGGCGCGTCGGCTCAGGCCTGGCGCGCTGCCGCTTCTTCCTCCAGCGCTTTGACCCGCGCCGGCAGGAACGGATAGATCAACCATTGGTAGGCCGCGCCGCCGACCACGCCTCCGATCAGCGGGCCGACGATCGGGATCCACCAGTAGCTGTTGGCCGACGGCAGCGCCGAAGAGCCCCAGCCGGCGAAGTAGGCGAACAGGCGCGGCCCGAAATCGCGCGCCGGATTGATCGCCCACGCTTCCAAATAGCCCATCGAAGCGCCGATCGTCGCCACCAGCAGGCCGATCATCAGCGCGCCGGAATTGGCGGTGGGCGCGGCCTCGTTGTAGCGCTCGGTGATGGCGAAGATGCCGAAGATCAGGAACGCGGTCAGGATCACCTGGTCGCGCAACGCATGCATCGGCGTGATCGCCAGGCCCGGTGCGGTGAAGAACACGCCGGCCGCGCCGCCCGCCTCGCGGGTCAGCTGATGGGCCTGGTTGTAGTGGTCGATCACCGGCGCGAACAGCAGGTAGACGATGCCCGCGCCGAGGAACGCGCCGATCACCTGCGCCGCCCAGTACGGCAGCACCTTCTTCCACGAGAACCCGCGGAACACGGCCAATGCCAGCGTCACCGCCGGGTTGGCGTGGGTGCCGGAGACCGAGCCGGTGGCGTAGATCGCGATCGTCACCGCCAGGCCCCAGGCGATGCACACGCCCCAATAGGCGTTCTGGTAGGGACTGGGGTCGTACAGCACGTACATGCACGCCACCGAACAGCCGAAGGCGATGATGATCACCATCGCCACCGCCTCGGAAATCAGTTCGCCCAGCAGTTGCCGGTTCATGCGCGCGGCTCCCGCGCTGCTGCTGCCGTCTTGCCGATCATGCCGCTCGTCGTCTTCATGCCTGCCACCCTCCACGGTCGTTTCCAGGTTCGCGCGCAGCGGCGGATGCCGATGCGCGCGGCGATTGCGCAGCGCGGCCGGCGCCCACGACGGGCACGCCAACCGCGCTGCTTGCCTCATGCGGGCGCGGCGGCCGTGGCCGGCGCCCGTTGCAGATAGTCGGCCAGGCGCTGGCGGCCGGCCGCGTCGATGCGCAGGCCGAGCTTGCTGCGGCGCCACAGCAGGTCGTCGGCCTGGGTCACCCATTCGTGTTCGCGCAGGTAGTCCACTTCCGCCTGGTACAGGTCGGCGCCGAAGTGTTCGCCCAGTTGCTGCAGCGAAGTGGCCGCGCCCAGCAGCAGTTCGGCGCGGGTGCCGTAGTTGCGCGCCAGCCGCGCGGCGGTGGTCTCGGCCAGCCACGGCCGCGCCGCGCGCAGTTCCTGCGCCAAGGCGCGGATGTCGCGGCGTTCGCCGCCGGGCAGCGGCGCGCCGCGCGCGGTCCACGCCGGCGCCTTGCGCCCGGCGTGCGCGACCAGCCGGTCCACCGCTTCCTCGGCCAGCTTGCGGTAGGTGGTGAGCTTGCCGCCGAACACGTTGAGCAGCGCCGCGCCGTGGTCCGCGTCCAGTTCCAGCAGGTAGTCGCGGGTGACTTCGGCGGCGTTGTCCTCTTCGTCTTCGAGCAGCGGGCGCACGCCGCTGTAGCTCCACACCACATCGCTGGGCGCGATCTGCTTGAGGAAGTAGCGGTTGGCGGCGTCGCACAGGTAACGCGTTTCCTCGGCATCGATCTTCGGTGCGGACGGATCGGCGCGGTAGTCCACGTCGGTGGTGCCGATCAGGGTGAAGTCGTGCTCGTAGGGGATCGCGAACACGATGCGCCGGTCCGGCTGCTGGAAGATGTAGGCGTGGTCGTGTTCGAACAGCCGCGGCACCACGATATGGCTGCCCTTGACCAGGCGCAGCGCGTGGTCGTGCCCGACCTTGGCCACGTCGTCCAGGAACTGCACCGCCCACGGTCCTGCGGCATTGACCAGCGCGCGCGCCTGCACGTCCTGGCGGCGGCCGTCGGCGTGCTGCAGCGCCACCTGCCACAGGCCGTCGGCGCGGCGCGCGGAGACGCAGCCGGTGCGGGTCAGGATCCTGGCGCCGCGCTGCGCCGCATCCATCGCATTGAGCGCCACCAGCCGCGCGTCCTGCACCCAGGCATCGGAATAGACGAAGCCGGTGCGGAATTCTTCGCGCAACGGCGCGCCGACCGGGTCCGAGCGCAGCGCCATGCGCTTGGAGCCAGGAAGGGTGCGGCGGCCGCGGCCGAGATGGTCGTACAGGAACAGGCCGGTGCGGATCATCCACGCCGGGCGCAGGTGCGGCTGGTGCGGCAGCAGGAAGCGCAGCGGCCAGATGATGTGCGGGGCCAGGCGCAGCAGCACCTCGCGCTCGGCCAGCGCCTTGCCGACCAGGGCGAACTCGTACTGCTCCAGGTAGCGCAGCCCGCCGTGGATCAGCTTGGTGCTGGCGCTGGAGGTGTGCGAGGCCAGGTCGTCGCGTTCGCACAGGCACACCGACAAGCCGCGGCCCACCGCGTCGCGGGCGATGCCCACCCCGTTGATGCCGCCACCGACCACCAGCACATCGTAGATCTCGCTCATTGCCTGACTCCGGAAGCTCGTGTCCCGGGCCGGCAAGCGCTAGGCCGGCGCCGAAGGACGAAAAGATCGTAAACGAACATTTCCGAACATATCACGCTGCAGTGCAGCGCAGCGTGGGCGAACGCGGCCGAAGTCTGCCGTCCAGCAAAGGAAATTCAAGGCGCTGCAGGCGCCATGGCCGCGATCTGCGGCGACAGCCAGCACGCTTTAACGTCACAATAACGAAATAATACGAACATAAACGTACACATAACAGCTCGCAGCATACGCAGCGTAGTTGGCTGGCTTCCGGATCGGCTCACGGCGCGACCGCTTCTTGCTTACCGCGCAGGCACTCAGTCCGCAGCGCCCTGGCCCGCGGCCACCGCCTCCGCTGCATCCGCACCTGCGTCGTCGCTGTCGGCGACGAACACGCGGGTGCCGGCCTCGGCCAGCACCGCAGCCAGTTCCGGCGGGGGCGCGCGATCGGTGAACCACGCCTGGACCCGCGCGATCGAGCCCAGCCGGACCATCGCGTTGCGCCCGAGCTTGCTGTGGTCGGCGGCCAGGAACACCTGCCGCGAGTGCTCGATGATGGCCTGCGCCACCCGCACCTCGTGGAAATCGAAATCCAGCAAGGTGCCGTCCGGATCGATGCCGGAGATGCCGATCACGCCGAAATCCACCTTGAACTGGCGGATCAGCTCGATCGTGGCCTCGCCGGTGACGCCCTGGTCGCGGCCGCGCACGCGCCCGCCGGCGACCATCACCTCGAAGCTCGGGTTGGCGCTCATCATCACCGCCACGTTGAGGTTGTTGGTGATCACCCGCAGCCCGCTGTGCCCCATCAGCGCGCGCGCCACGTCCTCGTTGGTGGTGCCGATGTTGATGAACAGCGAGGCGTCGTCGGGAATGTGCTGCGCCAGCAGCGTGGCGATGCGCCGCTTTTCCTGCGCCTGCAGCGTCTTGCGCGCGGTGTAGGCCAGGTTCTCCACGCTCGAGGGCAGGCTGACGCCGCCGTGGTAGCGGCGCAGCACGCCGGCCTCGCACAGCAGCGCCAGGTCGCGGCGAATGGTCTGCGGGGTCACCTCGAAGCGCGTGGCCAGCCCGTCCACCTCGGCATAGCCCTGCTGCCGCACCAGCGCCACCAGCTGTTCCTGGCGCGGATTGAGCGCGGGCACCGCGCTCGGCTTGGGAGTCGTATTGTCCATGCGCCGATGATGGCGCATGCGCGCGCGGATGCAAACGCTGGTGGGGCGGCGACGCCGCAGGCCTGACCCTGATCGCCGCACGCGTACGGCGCAGCGCACCAAGCCGAGGTCGCGTCGCGCACGCTGCCCGGGAACGTGCGGACGCCGTGCGCGCCACCGGTCTTCGGCACGCATCGCGCAGTCGCGACGGCGTGCATGACGAGGCGCGGCGGCGGCGCGGCCTACTCGCGACGGATGACACGGCCTAGACTACGCACCCCGCCGGACGCCACCGGCAGCACCGGACCGGCCATGATCGCCAACGACGTATTGCGCTCCATCCGCTACATGCTCGACCTGAGCGACCAGATGATCGTGGACACGGTCCACCTCGCCGACCCCGCCTTCCCGATCGACAAGAGCGAAGTGCCCGCCTACCTGAAGAAGGAAGACGAGGACGGCTTCGTCGCCTGCAGCGACCCGGTCCTGGCGCACTTCCTCGACGGGCTGGTGTTCCACTACCGCGGCCGCGACGAGACGCTGCCGGCGCGCCCGGTGGAGACCCGGGTCACCAACAACGTGGTGCTGAAGAAGCTGCGCGTGGCGTTCCAGCTCAAGGACGTGGACATGCACCAGATCTTCGCCGACGCCGGCTTCCCGGTCTCCAAGCCGGAACTGTCGGCGCTGTTCCGCCAGCCCGAGCACAAGAATTTCCGCCTGTGCGGCGACCAGCTGCTGCGCAATTTCCTCAAGGGACTGACGCTGCGGATTCGTGCCGCGGGGTGAGGCCGGTGAAGCGAAGCGCGTCGTAGCGGCAACAGGCGCTATGGTGCGTGGCGCCGATCTGCTTCCTGTCGGGGCTTCAGCCACGACCATGTTCGGCGCTCCGGCGCCCGCGGATCGCGCGGCGACCGACTGTCAGCATCGTACCACCAACGCGGCCATCTTCGGCAGGTAATGTCTTGCAACTGCCGCGCCTCGGTCGCGATTGATTGCCGAAGCCAGGTGGAAACGCCGTGCCGGCGGTGCATTTTTTTTCGGCACTTCTGTGCCCACACTGCCCGAGGCCGGTGTGGATCGCCGCTTCGTTCGTCGCGACTGAAGTCGCTCCCACAGGGGGCGGGCCGGCCGTATGCGCCGTAGAAATGGCTCTAGGCGGCCTCGGGCTATCAGCTCCCGTCGGCGGCAGAAGGCGCCTTCCCTGCCGCTGCCTCGGTCGCGATTGAAGCCGCTTCTGCAAGCTACGCGAGAGGCGCGGCGCTCAGCGGATCCGGTACACCCGCGCCTTCGGCAGGTCTTCGTCGACCTGCAGGAACCAGCGCCCGGCGATGCCGGGCACGACCTTGATCGCCGGCGAGGCCAACGCGGTGCGCAGGGTCATGCTGCCCTTGAGCACCTTCCACTGCTGGCCGTTGTCGAGCACGAACACGGTGCCCGGCGCCCAGCCGGCGACCTCGCCCTGCACGTGGGCGCTGATCGGGCCGTCGTCCAGGCCGATCATCATGCCCTGCTCGGGGGCGCCGTCGCCGCCGGCCGCGGCGATCGCCGGCGCCGCCGCGGACCGCGCCGGGGCCTGCGCCGCGTCGCGGGCATCGGCCTCGCGCAACAGGCGATTGAGCGTGGCCAGCTGGGTCGGGGTCAGCCCGGCCTCGCGCAACTGCTCGGCACTCAGCCGCCGCTCGATCTCCACATATCCCGACTGCGCCAGCGCAGCCGGTGCCGCCAAGGCGCACACCAGCGCCAGCACCACGTATTTCATCGTTCGATCCTGCCGCCTGCGCGGATGAGAAAGGCGCGCGGCCCAATGGGCCGGCTGCCCAGTTCGGCGAGTTTGGGTCAGTTCGGTGACAACGGGATGACATCCGCCGCCGGCCGTCAGGGCAGAGGCTTGCCCAGCAGCGAAGGCGGCTGCCACCGCCCTTCGGCGTGTCGCGACGACTGGCCACGTCGATCGCATCGCATCCGCGCTGCCGGCGTTCTCGCTCGCGGCCTCCACGGCGTTCTGGCAGCAATGAGCACGGGCCGCGCGAGGCGCGCCGCGGCAGGAAATCGCCGACCGGCCAACACTCGCAGTCCTGCGCGTGCCCGCGTCCACACACGCATCTTTCAATCCAGGCATCGATGGCCGACGCCAGGTCTCAGCGGTTTCCATCGAGAAGCCTGTCGCGACCGATCTCGATGTCGCCTGGTCGCCCGCAGCGTCGTCTCTGCCGCGGGCCACGCGATCGCACGCTCGGCGGCAATCGGCGGCGACGCAGATCGCTGCGCAGCGGTTGCGGAGCGAGGCGCTGTCCAGCGGCGCCCGGTTCGCCGCGGATTGTCCGCAGCGGCCAGGACCGCTGCCGCGGCGCGTTGTTCACACGCCTCGCAGCGTGTCCAGTCGGCATCGTCAGGACGGACCATACCCTGTGGTGTGCACGCCGCACGCCGCGATTCGGTCTACGATGCGCGGGATTCGCCATCCATGGCGGGCACCGCCCCCTCTCTGCGCCGGCGATGTCCCTTCCCGTTCCGCGTTGAGGTCTCCATGAAACTAGAGGTGCTGTTCGACCAGTTGCACACCCTGCCGACCATCCCCAAGGTGGCGCAGGAGCTGATCCTGCAATTCGACAATCCCACCACCAGCCTGGACAGCGTGGCGCGCAGCATCGAGCGCGACCCGGTGATCGCGGCCAAGGTGCTGCGCCTGGCCAACTCGGCGCGCTTCCGCGGCGCGCGCGAGTCGACCAGCGTCGAGGACGCGGCGCTGCGCCTGGGCTTCAACACCTTGCGCACGCTGGTGCTGGCCTCGTCGATGACCGACGCGTTCCATGCGCCGGCGCATTTCGACCTGCGCGCGTTCTGGCTGCACAGTTTCGAGGTCGCGGGTATCTGCCGACTGCTGGCCAAGCAGAAAGGCCTGGACACGGAAACCGCGTTCACCTGCGGGATGATGCACAACATCGGCGAGCTGCTGATCCAGACCGGCGCGCCGGACTATGCCGCGCAGCTGCATCCCGACGCCTCCTCCAGCGGCCGCGCCGCCGACGAGACCGTGCAGTTGGGCTTCGGCTATCCGGAAGTGGGCGCCGAGCTGGCGCGCCGCTGGCACCTGCCGCAGGTGATCCAGACCGCGATCGCCTACCAGGCACGGCCGCTGCAGGCGCCGGAAGGCGAACCGATGCCGCGCGTGGTGGCGCAGGCGGCGCTGGTCGCCGATGCGCTGGAGCGCCTCGGCGGCGCGACCCCGGAGGCGCGGCAGGCGGTCAGCGGCCCGCTGCTGGACGACGTGGACCTGGACGCGCTGTTCGCCGCGCTGCCGGAGGTGATCGAGGCCGACCGCGCGTTCACCGAGATGCTGCGCTAGACGTTGCTCGCCGCGTCTTCGGCAACGAAGACGATCGGCTCCACTGTAGGAGCGGCTTCAGCCGCGAACGGGCGTTACCGGTAACGCCGCTCGCGGCTGAAGCCGCTCCTACATTTTTTCGCGACGGCGCTAGCCGCCCTCAGCCTCTGCCCGCAGCGCGCCGACCACGCTCGGCCACAGTTCCGACACGGTCGGATGGATCGGCACCGCCCATTGCAGCGTCTCGAACGGCTGCTCGGCATTGATCAGGTCGAGCACGCCATGGATGGCCTCGTCGCCGTTGATGCCGAGGATCGCCGCGCCGAGGATGCGGTGGGTCTGCGCGTCGGCCACCAGTTTCATGAAGCCGGCGGTCTCGCCGTTCTCGCGCGCGCGCCCGACCTGGGTCATCGGCCGCTTGGCGAACAGCAGCGGGCGGCCGCTGGCGCGCGCCTGCGCCTCGGTCATGCCGACCCGGCCCAGCGGCGGATCGGTGTACAGCGCATAGCCGGGCACGCGCTGCGAGACGCGGCGTTGGCCGCCGTCGAGCAGGTTGGCGGCGACGATCTCGTAGTCGTTGTAGGCGGTGTGGGTGAACGCGCCGCGGCCGTTGCAGTCGCCCAGCGCCCACACGCCGGCGGCGCTGGTCGCCAGTTGCTCGTCCACCTGGATGTAGCCGCGCGCGTCGGTGGTGATGCCGGCGCGGTCCAGGCCCAGGTCGTCGGTATTGGGCTGCCGCCCCATCGCCAGCAGCACATGGCTGGCGACCACTTCCGGCGCGCCCTCGTGGCAATCCACCTGCACCGCCACGCCCTGCGCATGCGGCGCGAACGCGATGCACTGCGCGCCGGTCCGCACCGCCACGCCCTCGCCTTCCAGCACCGTGCGGATGCAGGCGGACACGTCCTCGTCCTCGCGCGCGATCAGCCGCGGCTGTTGCTCGACCACGGTCACCTGCGCGCCGAGGCGGCGGAAGATCTGCGCGAATTCCAGGCCGATGTAGCTGCCACCGATCACCGCCAGGTGCCGCGGCACCTCCTGCAACTGCAGGATCGAGGTGTTGGTCAGGTAGGCGATCCGTTCCACGCCGGGCAGCGCCGGCACGTGCGCGCGGCCGCCGACGTTGAGGAAGATCTTCGGCGCGGTGATGGACTCCTCGCCCACGCGCAGCCGCTGCGGCGCCTCGAAGCGGGCATGGCCGCGCAACAGGGTCAGCCCATGCATGCCGCCCAGCCACTGCTCCAGATTGTCGCGCGCGCTGTGCGTCACCGCATGCGCGCGCGCCATCACCCGCGCGATGTCGATGCCGACGTCGCCCTGCAGCTGCACGCCGTAGTCGGCCGCGCGCCGCGCCAGGTGCGCCACGCGTGCGCTGGCGACCAGGGTCTTGGTCGGCATGCAGCCGGTGTTGACGCAGGTCCCGCCGACCAGCTGCCGCTCGACCAGCGCCACCTGCATGCCGGCCGCGACCAGGCGCGCCGCCAGCGACGGACCGGCCTGGCCGGCGCCGACCACGATCGCGTCGAACGCGCGGCTCATCGCAGCAGCGCCATCGCCAGCACGCCCAGCGCGATCGCCGCCGCATCCTCGAGCAGCGCGGCCGGCAGGTCGCGACCGAAGCGTCGCGCCATCGCCGCGCGCGCCGCCGCACCGCCGAGCGTGCCGAGCACCGCGCCCAGCGCGCCGGCGACCATCGCCGCCACCCACAACCCGCCCGCCATGCCCACCGCCGCGCCGCACAGCGCGCCCATCGCGATGCGCGTGCCGAACTGCACCGGCACCTTGCGGCTGGGCGTGCCCGGCAACTGATCGGTGACGAGTTCGCCGATGGCCAGCAGCGACACGATCCACGGTGTGAAGCGCCACCCCAGGAACGCCAGCGGCGTCCCGACCAGCGGCAGCACGCCCAGGCTGGCGGCCCAACTGACCACCGCCGGCGCGGTCATGGCGCGCAGGCCCGCGACGATCCCGATCAACAGCGCGACGACGAGCAGGCTCATGATGGCGACTCCGGCAGCTGGCGTAGGGACATCCGGGACAACCTGGCGCACGCGGCGCACAGCGCGCGGCGGCGACGCTCGAGTATAGGCACGACTGCGGCGCGCCCGCCATGCGATGCCGATTTGCGCACGCGCATGCAATGCGGGTCAGGAAGGCTTGGCCGGCCTGGTTCGCTTGGCGGCCTTGGCCGGTTTCTTCGCCGCCCTGGTCGGTGCAGCGGGCTTGACGGCGTTGGCGGGCCTGGGCGACGGCGCTGGCTTGGGCGGTTTTGTCGGTTTTGTCGGTTTTGTCGGTTTTGTCGGTTTGGTCGCCTTGGTCGCCTTGGTCGCCCGGGTTGTCTTGGTCGACTCGGCAGCTCCACCTGCCCTGGTCGCGCTGGCCGTTTTCGTCGGCTTGCTCGATGCGCTCGGTTCGGCCGTTTTCCTCGCTTTCGCAGACCGCGTTGGCTTGTCGGCCTGCGTTGACTCGTCCGACTTCGCGGCCTCCACGGCCTTCGCGATCCTGCCGGTTTTCGCCGAGCGGCTTGTCGCATCGGCGCCCGGCGTGACAGCGTCGTCGCGCTGCGCCAGCGCCTTCAGCGTGACCCAGGTCGGCGCATGATCGCTGGCATGCGGCAGGTCGCGTACCCAGCGGTCCACGCCGGCGTCGCGCAGGCGCGCGGCCAGCGGCGGATTCAGCAGCAGGTGATCGATACGCAGCCCAGCGTTGCGTTGCCAGTGCTGGCGGAAATAGTCCCAGAACGTGTAGATCCGCGCATCGCCATGCACCTTGCGCAGACTGTCGGTCCAGCCCTGCGCGAGCAGTTCCGCATAGGCCTGGCGGCTCTCCGGCTGCAGCAGCGCGTCGCGCCGCCACGACTTGGGATCGTAGATGTCCTCGTCGGTCGGCACCACGTTGAAATCGCCGATCAAGGCCACCGGATGCGGCAGCGCGACCAGTTGCTGCGCATGCCGCTGCAGCCGCGCGAACCAGTCCAGTTTGTAGTCGAACTTCGGCCCCGGACGCGGATTGCCGTTGGGCAGGTACAGGCAGCCGACCAGCACCCCATGCGCCATCGCCTCCAGGTAGCGGCTCTGCGTATCGCGCGCATCTCCCGGCAGGCCGCGCCGGCTTTCCACCGGATCGCTGCCCTTGGCCAGGATCGCCACCCCGTTCCATGCCGATTGCCCCAGCCACAGTGCGCCGTAGCCGGCGGCATGGATCTCGTCGATCGGGAAGCCCGCATCCACGCTCTTGAGCTCCTGCAGCCCGACGATGTCCGGCGCCTCGCGCCGCAGCCACTCCAGCAACTGCGGCAGGCGGCTGCGGATGCCGTTGACGTTGTAGGTGGCGATCTTGAGCGTCTTCATCGCGTGCGCCATTGCAGAACCGGCCATCACCTTGCCCAAGCTAGGCTCGGCGCATCGTGAAAACCGGGAGCGCCGCATGACCCCACTGGACAAACCGTTGCGCCGGGAACTGGAGATCGACGGCACGACCTATACGCTGACCATCGACCCGGACGGCCTGAAACTCACCGAAAAAGGCCGTCGCAAGGGCCTGGCGTTACGCTGGAGCGAGTTGGTCAGCGGCGACGCCGCCCTGGCCACCGCCCTGCAGGCCTCGCTCGCCGCCGCCAAGTGAGCAGCGTCGCGCCGCCGCCCGCATGCTGCGCGGCAGCGTAGACAAAGCGCCGCCATCCCGCGTCGGGCGGCCAGCGGCAGGATGCCAACCGCCATGGGCAGTGGTATTTTTCGATCGGCCAGCAGCGAGCAAGGAGCAGGACGGATGCGAGCGAACAGTGGAACGTGGCGCGGGCGGGGCCTGCACCCGGGATCGGAGGACGTGCAGTCCCAGCGCAAGCAGCCGCCGCTCCCACGCTGGAAGCACACGCTGTCGGCGGGCGCGCTGATCCTGGCGGCGCTGCCGCTGATCGCGCCGGCCGGCAATGCCGACACCCCGCAGGACACGCTGCAGATCGCGACCAGGACCCGCCATGCGCCGGGAACGCCGCAATGGCGCCAGATCCACGACTGGCTGGCACAGCACCTGACCGCCATGGACGGCAAGCCCAAGGGCGATCCCGAGCGGCTCGGCACCATCACCCTGGCCTACAGCACGACCAAACCGATGACGACCGGCCCGATCCCGCAGCCCGTCCCCCTGCCTGCGACCGGCATGCCCGGCGACACCATCGGCATCGCGTCGTGCGCGCAGGGCCAGCTGCAAACGTGGAACTACGTCATCGACGACAGCCAGGACCATCGCTGGATCCTGCAGTCCTACTCGCTGAAGCAGGCCGCCTCCTGTCCGGATAGCGCCCGCCAGGGCTGACGCGCTGCATCCGCCGCAGAGGCGACGCTGGCAGGCGCGTTCGCTGCGGCGCGTATCGAACGGGTTCATACGGACCCAGTGCCGCGGCAGACACCATCGCCACCGCGGCATCGCTTGTCGATTTCCCGCCCTCTCGCACGTCGTATCCAGCAAGGCGCCCATTCCGGCGCGCCGAACCCCGGAGGTTCCATGTCGTATGTCGATGGTTTCGTACTGGCGGTGCCCACCGCCAACAAGGAGAAGTTCCTGGAACACGCCCGCGTCGATTCGGTGTTCATCGAGCACGGCGCGCTGCGCGTACTCGAATGCTGGGGCGACGATGTGCCGCACGGCCAGCAGACCGACTTCTTCCGCGCAGTGGAGGCCAAGGACGACGAGACGGTGGTGTTCTCGTGGATCGAGTGGCCGGACAAAGCCACCCGCGACGCCGGCATGAAGAAGATGATGGAGGACCCCCGCATGGATCCGGCGGTCAACCCGATGCCGTTCGACGGCAAGCGCATGATCTACGGCGGCTTCGTGCCGGTGCTGGAATTGAAGAAATAAGGCGCAAGCGACGACGCGCGACGACCGCTGCGCCGCCACCGCGGCATGCGGTTCGCGCATGCCGCTGCATGCCGCGCTGCGACGACGACGCAGCGCGGCGGCGGCTCAGAACCTGTAGCTGAAGCTCAGCGTCGCGCTGCGCCCGGCGGCGTAGTACAGGTTGCTGTACTCGTCCAGCACGAAGTACTTGCGATCCAGCAGGTTGCTCGCGTTGAGCTGCAGCGACGCCTGCGCGTTGACGTCGTAGCGTGCCATCGCACCGAGCAGGGTCACCGAGGCCTGGTCCACACGCTGCGGGCCGTCGGGGCCGTCCACCGCGGCGTGGCTGGCGGACTGCCAGTTGGCGCCGCCGCCCACGGTGAGCCGGTTCCATGCGCCGGGCAGCCGATAGGTGGTGAACACGCGCACCAGCGTGCGCGGCAGCGCGGTGCGCAGGTCGGCGCCGTCCGGGCCTTCCAGTTCGAAATGCGACCAACCGAACGACGCGCTCCAGCCTTCGCTCAGTTCGCCCGACGCTTCCAGCTCGAAGCCGCGCGAGCGCGTGCCGTCCACCGCCACGAAGGCCTGGGTCAGGCCGTCGGGCAGGGTCTGCCCGACCTCGGCCTCGGCCACGTTGTCCTGGCGGGTGTCGAACAGCACCAGCGCGGTGTTGAGGCGGCCGTCGAAATGGCGGCCCTTGATCCCGATCTCGCGGCTGCTGCCGAGTACCGGATCGAGGAAGCTGCCGTCGCGGCGCCGGTTGTCCTGCGGATCGAAGATCTCGGTGTAGCTGACGAACGCCGAATACACCGGGGTGATCGCATAGACCAGCCCGGCATAGGGCACGGTCTTGCGGTGGTCGTGGCGGAACACGCCGCTGTAGAGGTCGTCGGTGTCGTTCTTCCAGCGGCTGTAGCGGGCGCCGACGATCAGCGTCAATGGCTCGGCCAGCGACAGGCGCGCGGCGGCGTAGGCGCCCTGCTGGTCGGTGCGGATGTCGGTGGCCTTGTCGGCATCGGCGGCGAACTGCGGAAACGGATAGCGGCCGTCCCACTGCAGGAAATCGCCGACCGGCGCCAGCGCCTCGGTGGCGTTCACCCATGAGCGCTTGCTGTAGCGCGAACCGCTCAGGCCCAGCACCAGCTCGTGCTCGCGGCCCCACGCGCGGAACGGCCCGGATGCGTACACGTCCACCATGTTCTGCAGGCCGCGGTCGCGGCTGCGGTAGGCGGACGGCTCCACGGTCTCGCCGCTGACGCGGTTCGGGAACCCGTAGACGTAGAACAGCGCCATGTCGCCGTCGGTGGCGCGGTGGCTGGCCAGCGCGCGCAGCAACCAACCATTGCCGAACGTGTGCTTGAGATCGGCGAAGGCGGTGGCGGTGGTGGTGTTCCAGAAGGTCCAGTCCGCGGCGCTGCTGAAACCGCGCGGCCATTCCAGGAAACTGCCATCGTCGTAGAACACCGGGTAGGTGCCCCAGGTCACGCCCTGCGGCCGGTTCTTCTGGTAGTCGTAGCCCACGCTCAACGTGGTGGCGGCGCCGAGGTCGGCATCGACCACGCCGTACAGCACGGTCTTCTCCTTGCTGTAGCGGTCCAGGTAGGAATCGCCCTGCTCGTAGGCGCCGACCACGCGGCCGCGCACGCTGCCGTCGGCCGCCAGCGGCGCGGCGACATCGGCGGTGCCGCGCCAGGTGTCCCACGACCCCGCGCTCAACGATGTCTCGGCCTGCAGCGTGCGGCTGTCGGCGCGCTTGCGCACGAAGTTGATCGTCGCCGACGGGCTGCCCGCACCGGTGAGCAGGCCGCTGGCCCCGCGCAACACTTCGATGCGCTCATAGATGGCGGTGTCCAGGCTGGCGTCGGCCGATCCGGAATTCAGCCCGGGCGCCACCGGCACGCCGTCGTAGGCCATGTTCTCCACCGGAAATCCGCGCGCATAGAACAGCACGCGCTCGGTGTCGTAGGCGTTGGACGACACGCCGGTGACGTTGTCGAGCACATCGCGTACCGAGGTCAGGTGCTGGTCTTCGATCCGCTGCGCAGTGACCACGCTGATCGACTGCGGCGTCTGCTGCGGCGTCAGCGACAGGCGCGTCGCCGCCGCGGTCTGCTCGACCGTGTACGACCGTTCGCGTTCGGCCTTGACGTTGATCGCGTCCAGCGTGGTCGGATCGGCGCCGGCGTCCGGCTGCGCCGCGGCCGACAGCGCGATGGACAGGCCGACCGACAACACGCTCAGGCGCACGGCAGCGCCGCGAAGATGGAAAACGGACATGGGAAAACCCCTGGGATGAAGTGAGCCACAGGCAGGCGGCCTGTGCGGATTCTCACGACTGGGGCTGGCGATGGAACACGGCTTGCGCGTCGTCAAGTCCGCGTAGTTTACCTCAGGGTCTGGCGTCCACTGCCAGGGGGACGCGGCGCTGCCTGGCCAACGGCGGCGGCGAGATCGCGGGGTAAACTGCGCCCTGCCTCCAGCGCCGCCCACGCCCTCCACGCCATGCCTCCTGCCCACCCGCGGCCAGCGTCGCGCTCCCTTCTCGCCAGCGTGCGCAGCGTCGCCAGGCTCGCCATCTTCGTGTTCATCAGCGCGATCCTGCTGCCGCCGCAATGGCTGCTGATGCGCTTCACCCGCGGACGCATCGCCTTCGTGCTGCCGCGACTGTGGTTCGCCTGCCTGCGCACGCTGCTGGGCATCCGCGTCGAGCGCGTCGGCGTCCCCCGCAGCGGCGGCGGCACGCTGTTCGTCGGCAACCATCTCTCGCATTTCGACATCGTGGTGCTGGGCAGCTTGCTGCACGCACGCTTCATCGCCAAGAACGACATGGAGCGCTGGCCGGGAATGCGGCATCTCGGCGCACTGGCGCAGACCGTGTTCATCAGCCGCCGCCGGACCGACGCCGCCCATGTGGCCGCGGCCGTCGCCGCGCAGATCCGCCCCGACCATGACGTGGTGCTGTTCGCCGAAGGCACCACCTCCTCCGGCGAGCGCGTGGCCCCGTTCAAGTCGAGCCTGTTCTCGCTGTTCCTGGGTGGTGACGCCGACACCCGGCCATGGACGCTGCAACCGTTCACCCTGGACCTGCTGTCCGTCGACGGCCGCAGCCTGGCGCACGGCGGCGAGCGCGACGCCTACGCGTTCTACGGCACGATGCAGGCCGGCACCCACGTCGCACGCTTCCTGCGCCTGTCCGGCGCCGTGGTGCGGGTGACCTTCCACGCGCCGATCGCGATCGGCCACGACGCGGACCGCAAGGCGCTGGCGCGGCAGGTGCATGCGATCGTGGCGTCGGCGCTGGTTGCCGGCCAGGCGCCAGACGCGCCGCCAGGCTGACGCGGAAGTGGTTGATGCTGGCGGCCGGTGCGTGAGTGCGAAGCTGCGAAGGCGCGCCTACAACAGCTTGCGATAGCGTCGGGAAGGCATTGCAGGGGGGCTGCGGCCGCTCCGGTCGCCCAAGGTTTCTGTCGCGGCTGAAGCCGCTCCTACAGGGGCGAGTGGGGGCGCTTCGTTCGTCGCGACGGATGGCCCGAGGCTACTTTGCCGCCTCGCACAGCTTGCGGTTGAACCAGGTGGACTTGGCGATCGGCAGATAGCTGTCCCAATCGCTTGGCGGCAGCATGCTGCCGTTCTTGTCCAGCTCCTGCTGCAGCGAATCCTCGTCGCGACTGGCGCCGGCGATGGTGCTGTCCAGCGCGGCCAGGCAGTCCTTGGGGCGGCCCAGGCGCAGCAGGGCGATGGCGCGATCGTTGGCGAAGCGGTCGCGCTCCAGCCAGTTGAAGAACGTGCCGCACTCCTTGCCGAATGCATCCATGCCCGCCAGCGCGGCCGCATAACGCTTGCCGCGATAGTCGGCCAGGTACGCCGAGCGTCGCTTGCCGCTCGCCGCCGCGGTGCAGCCTGGCGGCAACGCCAGGTACTCGCCGTCGAAGCCGGCGCGCGCGCCGCAATAGTCGCGGCAGCTGTCCTCGGTCAGGGGCGTCGCCTCGAACCCGCCAGGCGTGCGCTTGAACGACACGCGGCACGGCGTGTCGCTGCCATCGGTGGCCTCGGCGATCTCGCCACGCAGCGTCCCCGACAGCGCGCAGGTATGGCCGTTGGCGCCCACCGCCTCGATCTCGAACTGGCGGACGCCGCCCTGCCCGCTGATCTGCAGGCTACCCCAACCGTCCTTGGTGCCGTACTCGACCGGCGCCGGCGTGGCCGCTGCGGCGCCGAACGCGGCCATGCACAGCAGCACCGCGGTCCACTTGCATCGTCCTGACATCGCGTGTCCAAGCTCGGGAAGGGAGAGGAATTCTGCTTCATCTTGCGCACCGCCAGCCAGCGTGCCAGAACTCTCCGCGGTCGGCGTTCGGGCCCTGCATGCACGAAAGCGCCTTCGGCTGCGGCGCACGCCGGCGCGACGCGCGTGTAATCTTGGGCAAGGCGCACGCCGATCCCATCCGCGATCCCGCTCCCCGCCGGCCGGCATCCGAGGCAGAATCCCATCATGCACCCGCTCGCCTTCCCGCTCGTCACCCTGCTCGCCGGCGTCGTCGCCGCCGCACCCGCGCCGACGCCGACGCCGACGCCGGAACGCATGCTGATCTTCAGCAAGACCGCCGGCTTCCGTCACGAGTCGATTCCCACCGCGGTAGCGACGCTGCGCCAGCTGGCGAGCGAAGAGGGCTTGGTCGCCGACCACAGCGAGGACGCGAACGACTTCACCGCAGCCAACCTGGCCCGCTATCGCGTGGTGGTCTTCGCCAGCACCACCGGCGAGATCCTCGACCCGGCGCAGCAGCGCGCCTTCGAAGGCTTCGTGCACAACGGCGGCGGCTTCGTCGGCGTGCACTCGGCCGCCGACACCGGCTACACCTGGCCGTGGTACGGGCGCCTGGTCGGCGCATGGTTCAAGGGCCATCCGCCCGGACTGCAATCCACCCGCGTGCAACCCGAGCGCGACGGCCGCCCCGACGGCGCGTCCTGGCCGATCCGCGACGAGATCTACGACTACCGCAGCAACCCGCGCGCCCAGGTGCAGGTCATCGCCACTGTGGACGAAGGCCTGTACGAAGGCGGCAGCATGGGCGCGGACCACCCCATCGCCTGGTGCCACGGCTTCGACGGCGGCCGTGCCTGGTACACCGGCCTGGGTCACGACGCGGCGGTGTACGCCGACCCGAATTTCCTGGCGCAGCTGCGGCAGGGCGTGCGCTATGCGGCCGGCCAGGCAGCGCCGTGCTGATCGGCGCTGCCTGCGCCGCCAGATCGCCGCGATACCGCCGCTCGTGATGGTATCGGCCACACGCTCCAGGACTTTGCCGCATTCCATCGTGCGGCAGACGGCATCGTCCCAGCGGTCACGGGGCTCATGTGCAGCACTTGTCCGAGCGGAACCGCGTTTCCGCCTGGGATGTCACGGCTCTCGCGTCGGCCGCAGCGGCGTGGATTGCTGCGCACGTTGAGGAACTACTCGCGATTGCCCGCGCGCCTTCGGCCGGGATCGCGGCCGTGCACGCCGATGTTGGGTCCTTGAAGCGGATTGCAGCCGCCCATGACGCTCGCTGCCGCTCCAGACCGGCAGCTCACACCGTCGCTGCCGCGGCGCGGCGCCGCCGATTCACTTGCAGGCTTGGGTCACGGCTTTCTCGACCGCCTGCATGAAATCGCGATCGTCTTTCATGGCCGGGTCGTTGCGGGCGCTGTCGCGCACGTGCCTGGCGCGCGTGCAGGCTTCCGGACCCGGCGCGCGCACCGAGCTGATCAGGCTCGCGCCGAAGCTGGGCTCCTGGCCGCTGCCGGAAGGCGCCTGTTGGCCGTTCTGGCCGGCAGGCGGTTGCGATGCCCGTTGCGGGCCTTGGCCGCCGGCAGGCGCAGCGGACGCCGCGGTCTCCCATCGCTTCTGCTCGGTGCCGTTCGCGCAGGGCACGGACTGGTACACCGTCCCGAGCTTGGGATCCTTGCATTTGTAGGCCGACTGGGCCGACGCCGGCAGCGCCAGCATGCACAACAAAGCCGCAAGTATCCTGACCATGGCGCCCCTCCCCCCCAGGAAAAACGCGAGCTTACACGACTGGCTTGCGCGGGCAGCCGCGCTCGCGGGAGCAACACTACGACCTCCCCACGAGAATCCTGCGATGTACCGAACAGCTTGCGCCGGCGGTCCAGCCGCACTCCTGGTGGTCGCCAAGCAGCCCAAAAGACGCGAGCCCTCCCCCATTCAGCTACCATATGAGATTAACTCTCATTCCGGAATCGGTCATGTCCTTGCGTCCCCGTCCCAACCGCCTGCCTCTGGCCATCGCGTTTGCATTGGGCCTGGCGAGCCAGTCGGCGGCCGCACAGGACGCGGAAACCGATCCGGTCACGCTGGACCAGATCTCCGTCTACGGGCGCGTGACCAGCGACACGACGCTGCAGATTCCGCAGACCGTGGACGTGATCGATCGCGCCATGATCGAGGCGACCGGAAGCGAAACCGTGGGCGATGCGCTGCGCTTCGTGCCGGGCGCCTCGCGCGACGGCTCCACGCTCGATGCGTTCGGCGACACCTACCTGATCCGCGGCTTCGCGGCCAACCAGACCGTCAACGGCATGACCGCCAACGCCTTGCGCCAGGCACGCGACGCGGTCGCCATCGAACGCATCGAAGTGCTCAAGGGACCGGCCTCGGTCCTGTACGGGCAGCTGCAGCCGGGCGCCGTGGTCAACATCGTCACCAAGCAGCCGGAAAGCGTCTGGGGCTTCGAGGGCGCGGTGAAGTACGCGCGTTTCGACGACTGGCGCGCCACCGTGGATCTCACAGGCCCGCTGTCCGCCGACGGCTCCGTGCGCTTCCGCGTCACCGGCGCCTTCGACGACAGCAAGTCGTTCGTGGATTTCTGGAACCGGCAGCACCAGTTCATCGCGCCGTCGCTGGCTATCGATCTGGGCGAACGCACCACCGTGACGCTG
This sequence comes from Xanthomonas sp. CFBP 8443, assembly GCF_025666195.1. NCBI lineage: Bacteria > Pseudomonadati > Pseudomonadota > Gammaproteobacteria > Lysobacterales > Lysobacteraceae > Xanthomonas > Xanthomonas sp. CFBP 8443. Next base: position 499,802 of record NZ_CP102592.1, on the reverse strand, counting down.
GAGGCGTTCCACACCCGCAACCGCATCGAAGGCTTCTTCAACGGCGTGCCTGCCGAAGGCACCGTGCTGGCGAACCCGAACGGCCCGCTGCCGCGTTCGCTCAGCCTGGTCGATCCCACGTTCGATCCGTCCGTGCGCAGCAATACCGACGTCAGCGCGCGCCTGGAGCATCGCTTCAGCGACAGCGTCCGCTACCGCGCCGCGATCTCGTGGACGCGGGAAGAGGTCGACGAAGAGAACATCTTCGGCGTGCTCGGCTGGGACGAGCCGCAACGCACGCTGACCCGCGCGGTGCTCGATGGACAGAGTGCCGGCGAAGCATGGTCGGCGCACAACGACCTCGCCTGGCAGACCAGCACCGGCGCGATCACCCACGAGTTCGTGGCCGGCGGCGACTACACGCGCTTCAAACGCCACAACGCCAACACCACCGGGCTGGCCGACAGCCTAGACCTTTACGCGCCGGTCTACCAGTTCGACCGTAGGCCCGAGGTCGTCCCGCTCCCCTCGCGCAGCAGCACCAGCGAGGAAGCCATCCGCACCCTCGGCCTGTTCGCGCAGGACCGCATCGGCCTGACCGACACGTTGCGGGCGGTAGTGGGCGCGCGCTGGTCCACGTATCGGCAGGACACCGCCTCGCTGACGGGCCGGGGCGGCAGCGGCAGCTTCAAGCAGAAGCAGGACGCCTGGACCAGCCAGTTGGGCCTGCTCTACACGCCGCACGAGAACCTGGCCCTGTTCGCGAACCGCACCACCTCGTTCCTGCCGGTGTCCGGGCTGACCGCGAGCGGCACGCCGCTGGAGCCGGAAACCGGCGTGCAGTACGAAGTCGGCGCAAAGTCCTCGTTCTGGAATGGGCGGCTGGTGGCGACGGGCGCGTTGTTCCGGCTCGAACGCGAGCACGTGGCGGTCTCCGATCGCGACAATCCCAGCTCGCTCGCCGCCATCGGCAAGCAGCGCTCGGAAGGCGTCGACCTCTCCGCGCGGCTGGCCATGCAGGGCTGGACCGTGCAGACCGGCTACGCCTACACGCGCGCCAAGACGGTGGAAGACACCAACGCCACCCTGGTCGGCGCGCCCATCCGCAACGTGCCCAGGCACAGCTTCGTGCTGCAGAGCGACTACCGCTTCAGCGAGGGCGTCCTGAGCGGCCTGCGCCTCGGTGCGTCCTCCACCTACACCGGCACCCGCACCGGCGACGTGGACGGCAGCTTCGAACTGCCGTCGTACTGGCGCACGGACCTGTCGATGGACTACGAGATCAGTCGCCAGCTCACGATGGGCATGCGCATCGACAACGTGGCCGACAAGCGCGGCTACACCCACGCCTTCAGCACCTTCGAAGTCTGGCCGGACATCCCGCGCACCGCCAGCTTCACGGTGTCCTACCGCTACTAGGCTGCGGCGTGCGCCGGCTCTTGGCCGGCTGCATCGCAGGGCACCCTCGCGTTTGCGCGCGTGGCGTGCGTTGCCGTTACTGACTGTCTCGTCGCGCCGCAGTAAAAAATGAGCGCGTTTGAACCTGGATACGTGCCGGCAGTGGCATGCTACTCCGGAATTCCGTTCGACGCCCCTGATCTCTACCGTGGAGCAGAAGAACAGCGTGCAGGTCACCGCATTGGCTCCATCTGCACGAGCAACCGCTGATGCGTTGCACGCGAGGCAACATCACTCCAGGGGATTGCGCATGGGGCCGGACAAGAACTCGATCCTGACCGGCGCATCCAGCTTACGCCTCAAGGCCGGTATCCGACTGCTGTAGTCGCGGCGATCGAGCGTCTCGCTGTACACATGAAGCACGATATCCCCTGTGCGCTCATCGACAAAGATCCCTTGCAGTCCTGGAACCGTTTCGTACAGATCGGCGTGATGCCGTTTGATCTTTTCCCAAAGCTCATCGATGGTAGCCGGTGCTCCCATCTTTATCACGATGGGAAGCTCTCCCCTTGCAGTTGCCACGTTCGGCACGGGCGTCACCGGCGCCGAGCCCTTGAGCCGTATCACGAACTGCAGCGTTGGCATGTCTTCCCAGTACGCGCCCGCCAACCTACCGCTATAGCGGTCGACAATGCGGGACACCTGGGCCTGGGCATGCTCCTGCATATACAGCCTCCTGGCAGCCTCCTCCACCGGGATTCCCACGCTTTGGGCATAAGACGTTGCGGCCGCCACCTCATCCTCTGAAGAGCGCGCGACAGCCCCGCGAGGAAGCGCAAGCACTGCTGCTGCCAGCATCAGGATCATTGTTCTCACAGACGTCTCCCTGGCCCAATACGGCACTTGATGTCACGCCTCAGCAGCGGCCCGCCCAATCCGAAGCAGCTGCGACTCATACCTTCCGAGATCCGAATCGCGCCGCAGCGCACCATGGACCATGGTCCGGCGGAAGACGCTGCTCCGCGCCTTCTGTTGCGCCACATGCTAGGCATAAACCATCAGCGCGAGCAGGTCCATCAAGCCGTGGGCGATGATCGCGGGCCAGAGCCGGCCTGTGCGTGCGAACCACCATCCGAGGATCAGCCCCACCACGACCAATGAAATTGCGCCGATGGGGCCTTGGTACAAGTGATACGAGGCTCGGATCGCCGTACTGACGTTCACCGCGAACGCGCGGCTATGCCGTCGCTCCAACGCGCGTATCACATACGCGCAGACGAACACTTCCTCGAAAACGGGATTGACCAACGAGATCGCCACGATCGCGGCCAGCGACAGGTTGCTGGCGACCATGGCATCCATGGAGGGATTCACGCCCTCGGCCATGAACGCCCCGAGCAAGCTCAACGGATAGCACGCCGCGATGCATACGATCAGCAGTCCCAGTGCTTGCCAGATGTCCCGCCTCTGCCAATGGAGACCCAATGCCTGCGCACTCCATCCACGCAGCCACAGCGCCGGACCAAGCACCGCCATGACCAGCAGCTCATAGAAGACCATCGACCACAGGCTGGCTTCCGAGAAAGACGCATCGACCTCGGCCGCCAGCACCGCCGAAAAGCTCCAGTAGATGGGGAGCCCGAACGCGATCGCCACGACGACCAGCAACTCGCCCCATCCGGCAGATGACGTTTCGCGTCCTTGCATCGATGTCCTTTTGTTAGCCCTTGATCTCGCGGGAAGCGATATCAACCGCACGGGGCGGCGCTACAGACGTGTGAGATTTCAGGTAGTGGAGTTGCTGAGATGACGGGAAGGCGATCACACCGGGGTCCATCGAGCGTATCGGGCCCATTTGCACTTCGTTTCCCTTTCTCGAAAGTCTACGAAAATTGCGCCGCGTTTTCGACAGCACTACACAGCAGCGCATCTCCAGCACTCTTCCGAGAGCCCCAGCGTTTCATAATTCACTCCCCCGGATGTCCGAACTTCTCTGCGTACAGCTTGCTCAGCCAATCGACGAACACGCGAACCCGCGGCGACAGCTGGCGGTGCTGCGGATACATCGCCGACAGCGGGAAGTCCGGGCTCGGCCAGTCGGCCAGCACTTCGACCAGGCGTCCGTCCCGCAACTCGTCTTCGACATGGAAGCGCGGCAGCTGGATCAAGCCGCAGCCGCGCAGCGCGCAGATGACGTTGTTCTCGGCATCGTTGACCGACATCCACCCGTCGAGCGCGAACGCACGCACCTGGCCGCCGACGCGCAGGTCCAGGGTGTTGTCGGTGGCGCCGCCGCTCGAGAAGAACTTCACCACTTGATGCGCGGCAAGGTCGTCGGGATGGCGCGGCGTGCCGAAGCGGGCGAGATAGTCCGGGCTGGCGCAGACCACCTGCGGCATGATCGCCAACCGCCGCGCCACCAGCGAGGAGTCGCGCGGGGTGCCTGCGCGGATCACGCAATCCACGCCTTCGCGGACCAGATCGACCAGCCGGTCGCCGCTGCTGACGACCAGCTCGATGCCGGGATAGCGCGTCCGGAATTCGTCGATGCGCGGCAGCACGATCCGCGTCGCGTGCGTGCCGTGCATGTCCACGCGCAGGACGCCGCGCGGATTGGACGCGACCTGGCGCAACGAGGCTTCGGCGTCGTCCAGCTCGCTGAGCACGTGCACGCAGCGCGCGTAGAACGCCTGGCCGTCCAAGGTCGGGCGCACGGTGCGCGTGGTGCGGTCGAGCAGGCGGGTGCCGAGCCGGGCTTCCAGCGCCTTGATCGCGTAGGTGGCGGTGGCGCGGGGAATGTCCAACGCCGCCGCGGCTTGGCTGAAGCTGCCCAGCTCCACGATGCGGGTGAACAGGTGCAGCGAGTCGAAGCGGTCCATGGCCCGATTGTTGTCTGTCGTTGAATTGAGTTGGCAACTTAGCAGGATTTATCCCAATGGCGTCAACCGGAAGAATGACGCTCCACGGGCAGTCCGCCCCTCTTCTCTGGAGCACGCCATGCGTACGCACGCATCCAAGACCGCCATCGTCACCGGCGCCTCCCGCGGTATCGGCCAGGCCATCGCCCAACGCCTGGCCGCCGATGGCTTCGCGGTCGTCGTCAACTACGCCGGCAACGCCGCCAAGGCGCAGGACACCGTGGCGGCCATCGCGGCGGCCGGCGGCAAGGCCATCGCCGTCCAGGGCGACGTCGGCAACCCCGAGGACGTCGCCGCGCTGTTCGACGCCGCGCGCCAGGCCTTTGGCCGCATCGACGTGGTGGTCAACAGCGCCGGCGTCATGCCGATGGCGCGAATCGCCGCAGACGGCCTGGCCGACTTCGACCGGGTGATCGCCACCAACCTGCGTGGCACGTTCCTGGTGCTGGGCCAGGCCGCCGCGCAGCTCGGCGAAGGCGGCCGCATCATCGCCCTGTCGACCAGCGTCATCGCCAAGGCGTTCCCGGGCTACGGCCCCTACATCGCCTCCAAGGCCGGCGTCGAAGGGCTGGTGCGCGTGCTCGCCAACGAGCTGCGCGGCAAGGGCATCACGGTCAACGCGGTCGCGCCCGGCCCGGTCGGCACCGAGCTGTTCCTCAACGGCAAGAGCCCCGAACAGATCGAGCAGAGCGCCAAGCTGGCCCCGCTGGAACGGCTGGGCACGCCCGACGACATCGCCGCCGTGGTGGCGTTCCTGGCCGGCCCCGGTGGCGGCTGGGTCAACGCCCAGGTCCTGCGCGCGAACGGCGGCTTCGCCTGAGCCGCCGCATGCGCTCCCCGTTCGAGGAACTCCTCCCATGAGCCAAGTGATCCTGGTCACCGGCACCTCCAGCGGCTTCGGTGCGATGAGCGCCCGCGCGCTCGCCGACGCCGGCCACATCGTCTACGCCAGCATGCGCGACACCGGCGGGCGCAACGCACCGCAAGTGGGGCGCGCGAAGGCCTACGCAACCGAGCACGGCGTGCAGCTGCACGCGATCGAGTTGGACGTGCAATCGCAAGCCTCCGCCGACGCGGCCATCGCGCGCATCGTCGCCGAGCGAGGGCGCATCGACGCGCTGCTGCACAACGCCGGACACATGGCGTTCGGCGCCGCCGAGGCGTTCACCCCCGAGCAGTTCGCCCAGCTCTACGACGTCAACGTACTCGGCGCGCAGCGGGTCAATCGCGCCGCGCTGCCGCAGCTGCGCGCGCAAGGCAAAGGCCTGCTGTTGTGGATCGGCAGCAGCAGCCACCGCGGCGGCACGCCGCCGTTCCTGGCGCCCTACTTCGCGGCCAAGGCGGCGATGGACGCGCTGGCGGTCAGCTACGCCGCGGAACTGGCGCGCTGGGGCATCGAGAGCTCCATCGTCGTGCCCGGTGCGTTCACCCAGGGCACCAACCACTTCGCCCATGCCGGCAGACCCGCGGACGACGCGCGCCAACACGCGTACGACGCAGGCCCCACCCGCGGCCTGGCCGACACCGCGCTGAAGAACCTCGCCGCATGCGAGCCGCCCGATGCCGCCCCCGCCAGCGTCGCGCGCGCAGTCGTCGACGTGGTGAATGCGCCCTACGGCCACCGCCCGTTCCGCGTGCATGTCGATCCTTCCGACGACGGCTGCGCAGTGGTCGCGGCAGTGGCCGACCGTATCCGTGCGGAGTTCTTGCGCCGCATCGAGTTGGGCGATTTGCTGGCGCCAGCTGCGACGTCGGCCGCGGCCGGTTGACGCTTGCGTCCAGCGCATCAGCAACGCGCCTGGCGCAACCAGCGTGCCGTGCCTTCGCTGCGAGTACCCAGAATTTTTCCAATCCTGTTTCACCACCAACGGAGCATCACCATGCCATTCGCCAACTACAAGTTCCCGGAAGGAATCCTGGACCACGCCCGCAAGGAAGAGATCATCCACCGCACCACGGCGATGTTCGTCGAGTACTTCGGCGAGGAGGTGCGTCCTTTCAGCATGGTGCTCGTCGAAGAAGTCGCGGACGGCGGCTGGGGCCGCGCCGACGAGACGCTGACGCTGGAGAAGATGGGCTTGTCGCCGAAGGGCAAGTGACGCCATCGGATACGGAAAGGCGGTGGCGGGTCATGCACGTCCGCCGCCGACCTTGCTGCCGAAAACCACGATGACGAAGTCCAGCCAACGTGCGTCACTCGTCCTTGGCAGCATGACGTCGCATCAGCGCTCGCGCATTCCCTCAAGGAGTCCCGATGAACGTCCGTACCCCATCGCCGCCGCGCGCCGCTTGGTCCGCCGCGGGCGCAAGCGTCGCGCGCCTCGAACCCGCTCTTTACGCCCTGCTGCGCATCGTCTTCGCCACAGTGCTTTTCACCCACGGCCTACCGAAGGCGCTGCGCATTCCGCACGGATCGATGCAGGACCCGATGGCCGGATCGATCGGCCTTATCCAGAACGTGTTAGGCCTTCCCTTCGCGCCGCAGCTGGCGTTTCTGGTCATGCTGCTGGAGACGGGCGGTGCGCTGATGCTGGCGATCGGCTTCGGCACCAGGCTGGTCGCCCTGCTGCTCGTTCTGCAGATGGCCGCGATCAGCTATGCACTGGGGCCGACGTGGCCCTGGCTAGACCGCGGCATCGAGTTTCCGGTCCTGATGGGCGCTCTTGCGCTGTACATGGCCGCGCGCGGCGGCGGACGCTATGCGCTGGACACGCGGCTAGGTCTGCGCAGCAAGGTGGCAGCCGCCGCTCACTCGTTATGATGGAGCGAGTTGGCCGCCGAAATATCCGGCATAAGACAGATGCGTAACAGAAAGTAGCCGCCCGCCACCCATACGCGATGCGCCCCGCCGCATTGCCTGGCGAAGACCCAACGCGCCCGACCGTCCTCCGGACCTTCGGCACTGTGCCGACCGCGACCGCGCCTGCGAGGATGCGGTTTCGATACGACAAGGCGCGACCATGCTGGGACTCATCACGGCCGCACTCCTCGGCGCGGCGCTGTCCGCGTCCACGCCCGCGCCGCCGCTGGATGCGATGCCGCACACCCGCCTGGACGCGGACCTGCGCTGCCTGCTGGGCGTGTACGCCCTGCCGGCGGGGCAGTCGGTGACCATCACCGGCGACGGCGGGAAACAGCGCGAACTCCACTACACCCTGTCGAACGGCCGCTTCGGCTCCTTGCGGCTTGACGCCAGCGGCGGCTACGGCGCCGACGCTCTGTACATCCGTTTCGCCCCCTGCCGCGCCGGCACGCTGCAACTGACCCAAGGCGAGGCGACCGCGACCGGCACCCGCCTGCGCCTGGTCGAGCAGGAGACCACCTTCCGCAGCGACGGCATCGCGCTGCACGGCAAGCTCGTGCTGCCGGTCGGCGGTCGCGCCACGGCGGCGGCCGTGTGGATCGAGGGGTCGAACAACGATCCCAGCACCGACGACAACGTGTGGCAATACGAACTGGCGCGCCGCGGCGTGGCGGTCTTCGTCTACGACAAGCGCGGGACCGGCGCCTCCACCGGCGCCCCGTCCTCGGATTTCCATGCGCGCGCACGCGACACCGCGGCCGCGGTCGAGGAAGTCCGCCGGCTCGCGCCGCGCGTGCGGCGGGTCGGGGTGATCGGCGGCAGCCAGGGCGGCTGGGTGGCGCCGCTGACCGCCACCCTGGTCCCGCTGGACTTCGTGGTGCCCGCGTTCGCGATGGCGGAAGGGCCCATCGCGCAGGACCGCGCACTGGTGGAACAGCAAGTGCGTCGCGCGGGATTCGACGACGACGCGGTGGCCCAGGCCAGGGAACTGACCGACATCACCGCACGCATCGTGCGCTCGAACATGCGCGAGGGGTTCAGGGAACTGGAGGCGTTCAAGGCCAGGCACGCCGACGCGCCGTGGCGCAACGCCATCCAGCCGCGCTCCTACACCGGCCTGTTCCTGACGCTCTCCAGCGCCGACATCCAGGCCAACGGCCCCGCGCTCGCGCAAGGCCTCACCTTCGGCTACGAACCGCTGCCCGTGATCGAGACGATCGCCCCGCGCCAGCTCTGGCTGCTCGGCGGCCGCGACCGCCAGGCGCCGAACGCCGTCACCCAGGCACTGCTCCGGCAACTGCAGCAACGCCGGCGCGATCTCGCCGTGGTCGTGTTCCCGAACGCCGACCACGGCCTGATCGAAACCATCGCCACGCCCGACGGCAAGGCGAAGACCTACGCCGCGCGCCTGTTCGACGTAACCGCGGACTGGATCGACAAGCGCAAGCTTCCGGCGGCAGAGAAGTTCATCGTGATGCCGGTCGCCGACGGCGCTACCCAGGCCAATTTCCCGCCGGGAAACCTCTAAGCGACACACCTGCGAGTGCTCCTGAGTTGAAGGAGCCCGCCCTCTGCGGCCCACGCAGCGAAGCTGTCTGCATCGCGATGCTACCCTCGCGACAGCATTGGCGAAGGCCAACGCAGCCAGTCAGTTGCCTCGCCCTTTGGCCCGCGCGCGCCCGATCACCCACCGAGCGAATACGATGAACGTCAGAGTCCTGCTTGTTCTGTTAGCGGCCATCGCCTGCATGTCGCCGCCCGTCTGCGTCGATGCGGCGGCGGCGGCTCCGGAACCAGCGCCCTCGGCGGAGGTCGCAGCGGACGTCGTGCGCGCGGATTTTGCGGTCCTGTACCGGACCTTGCGCGAGGCGCATTTCGATCTCTACGCACACCGCCCCAAGGCGGACTACGACAGGGCCTACCGCACGATGGCGGCATCGATCCGCGGCCCCATGGCGCCGGTCGCGGTAGCCACGCTGTTCCAGAAGTTCGTGGCATACGGGCGGATCGGGCACGCCCGGATCGATGCACCCATCGTTGCCTTCGTGGCGCATGTGCAGAACGGCGGCACCTTGCTGCCGCTGTTCGCGCGTGTCGATGGCGACAAGGTCCTGTTGACCGAAGCGGCGGAGGCCAGCGGCACACTACGCGCGGGCGTAGAGATCACCGCCATCGACGGCCAGCCGGTCCATGCCGTCCTGGAGCGGCTGTCGGCCTATGTGTCTGCAGAGCGTCCCTACATGGCCTTCGCACAAATGGAAGAAAGCCTTCCGGCGCTGTTGTGGCTCGACCGCGGCGCGGTCGCCTCGGTCACGGTCACGGCGACGGTTGCCGGCCAATCCGTGACCGTTCCCGTGCCGGCAGTGACCCTGGAGCAACGCAAGGCGTTGGACGCCATGTATCCGAACCCCGGCCTTGCGACCGATTTCTCCACCCGCGACTACAGGACATTGGAAGGTGGCGTCGCCTACCTGCGTCCCGGCCCGTTCTTCAACGGCGAACCGGGCGCCGACGCCGCGTCCCCCACCTATCAGGCGACGGCGTTCCTGGCATTCATCGACGACAGTTTCCGCAAGCTCCTGGCTGGCGGTGCCGACGACCTCATCATCGACCTGCGCGACAATCCCGGCGGGGACAATAGCTTCAGCGACCCGATGGTCGCCTGGTTCGCCACCCGTCCCTTCCGCTTTGCGTCCTCCTTCATGCTCAAGGCGAGTGCGACGACCAAGGCGGACTACGCGCGCCTGCGGGCCACCCATGCGCCAATCGATCCCGATTTCGCACGGCAGATGGAAGCCGAGACGCACCAGCCCAACGGCACCCGCTACCGCTACGACCTTCCCCTCGTCCAACCGCGTCCCGCCCCGCGTTACCAAGGGCGTGTGTGGATCCTAGTGAACCGTCACAGCTATTCGAACGCAGCCTCCGTCGCCGCGCTCGTGCAGGATTATGGTTTCGGCAAGGTCATCGGCGAGGAGACCGCCGACGTGGCCTCGAATTACGCGTCGGTCCAGCGCTTCACGCTGCCTGGGACGAAGCTCCCGGTCACGTACCCCAAGAGTCACTTCGTGCGTCCCAATGGCAAGGACGACGTCTCGGGCGTGCGACCCGATTTTCAGATCGACCGGCCGCCGGTCACCAGTGCCGACGATGTGGTCTTGCGCCAAGCGCTTGCCGTCATTCGGCAGCGCTAGCGCGCACCATGTCCGCGCAATGGGGCCAGCGAACTGCCGTTTCCTGCACCAGCACCGGTCGCAGGGCGCTGCCCATCGCGGCGCAGCCGCCCACATGGCGCAAGGCCAGGAGCCGCGATTGCCAGGAGCGCGCGCCGGAGCGACGACGGCACAGAGTTATACCGTGGGCGTGATCACCAGCGCGCCATCGACGATGGCGATGTGGGGCTTGCTGCCTGGCGCAAATCCTAGTTCCGCCAGCCACTGGCCGCTCAGGCGCAGGGTGGGAGTGCGCCGGCTCTGCCGACGGCCGTCTATCAACACGTCCTGGCAGACATAGCCCACCGTGCATTGCCTAGGGCAGCGCGGGCTGTGCGAACGCCTGGGTGGCAGTTCGTCTTCCGTTGGAACCGGATTGAACAGCGTTGTGCGCGACAGGTTGCCGAGGGATAACCCTAGCATCTGTGAGGTGGCAGCCGCTTCGAACGGGTTTGCTGACTTGCGGGTGCAGCGACGGGAAACAGAAGTGCTTTGAGGTGCGGCTGCTTTGCGGGACATAGATGACTCCTGAGTTAAGAGGAGTCCGCTTTCCCTGCTGCCAAGCAAGGTGGCGGACGATACGGGTTGGCAGACCGGACTCAGGGACCGGCAGGCCTTGCGGCCTCCACGTACCGCCCGCCATGAAGCGTGGGAGCTATCGCCCACGGTAACGCCGGGCAACAAAAAAGCGCCGGGCATCGAAGATGGGCGCTGGTGCGCCTGAGTGATCGGGCTGCCAAGCCCGGCTGCGTAATTTTAACGCGGCGATTCAATCCTCCTCTTTGACAAGGCCGGCGTCAACGAGATTTGTAGACGACGCAAGCTATGCCCGCGTGGAAAATCTACTCTAACACCGACATCTAAACCAAACTCGGCATCAAGGCTTGATGCCGACATCAAGCCTTATCGCCTTGAAGGTGAACCTGACCCGGTTACCTGGCTATCCACAAAATCGGCCATGAACCTGGTAAGAAATAGATCAATCGCCCGTGCGCTTGTGAAACAGGCATAGGCCTGATGGTCGTCCCCCTTATTGCTATCTGCAAAGTCACAGACACTCTTAGCCACTATGCAGAGCGGGCGCGGACTCGCGGCGTAATTTGCCGCCAAAAGCAGTCCGTAAGATTCCATCTCAATGGCACGCAACTTCCTGTTCTGCACCTCCACCCGCTCGACTACTCCGCTATCGGCAAGCACCGCCGAGCCGCAGCCCATCGGCCCTCGCACAACCCGAAATGGATTCTTGGGACGATTTGGCCACTTTTTCCAGATCGAGTACAAGGCATCAGCATCTGTTCCCAACTGATCAACTCGGGGCGGAATTCGCACATCAACGGCGATCTGGTGCGGAGCGCTCAGGAAGATTGAACCACCCTGCTCGGAGACGGCGTGTTTCCCACTCTGATAATCCCAACTGCAGTCCGCGAAAACAACGTCGCCGATCTCGGCCCGTCCAGGAACGCCCGCACAAATACCCGGCATCACGCAGACGCGAGGCCTGTAGATGCTGATCAGTTTCGACGCCAGTACGGCCGCGGACACCATGCCCATGCGCTCCGCATGGGCAGAAACGACAGAGTATGACCTGCCCGCAACATCAATTCGCCCTGGCACAACGAACGTGTTGTCATCTGCCGGCTCTGGGGCCTTCCAATTCCATTGCAGCTCGTGGATCGCCTCAAGTTCGGATTTCATCGCGGCCACCACGAGGATGTCCGTCAAGTAATTTGACGACTCTCGTTGAGACTGCTCTTCTGTGATGTAGTCGATGCACCGAACGATGGTATCGAGCCAATCATCACGGAGATCACTGGTGATTAACAGGTGCCAAGCATCTTGTCGGAACGTTTCCGCAGCTTCGCTTGCCGCGGCATCATACTCGGTCAAGCCAATAATCTTTCTTGGCTTGCGCAGCGCCCCCCCGTCATTTATCTCACCGAGCAGTTGCAGCGAGTGTTTGACATCAGGGTCATCGCTCAATCTTCCCGGGATCATAAGGTCAATCAAAAGCAGGTCGAACTTCTCGTCCTGCATAAACGATGCAGCTTCCGCCGTGCAACGCGCATTAACGATGTCGTCATGCCCAATTCGACCACTTTCCACGAGGCTCCTCACCGCTTTTGCAACGCGGCGCGAGTTGTCATCCACCAGCAAAATTCGCATTAGGCCACCATTAGCTCTTGGAGACAGGCGCCGAGCTTCACCTTCCAGTCGTCGCTCACGGCATTGTAGTAGACGCAGTCAACGAAGACCCCACTGTGTTCGCTTCTCAACGTCGTAGCGAGTTCCGTCAGATCCACTTGCTTGCCCTTATCGTGGAAGGCTTCGTACTGCGTGACGACGATGACCTTGGGCGAAAGTCCATGGAAATCGACGTGTCGCAGCACTTCCATGCCTCCGAATCCCTGCGGCCGCCCGCCACTCTCGCCCGCCCCGACGTCAAACGTCGGGAGCGACATGTCGAGTATGACAATGCTGGGGCCTTGCTCTATGAGCGCATCGATCGTTGTTCGGACCGATCTGGACACGATGATCTTGGCGTACGGAGCAAACACTTCCAGCCAGCTTCGAATACTTGACAGCTTTGGGCTCTCATCATCCGCTATTAGGATTAGCATCTTTCGGCTCCTCCTGATGGATGGATAGCGCCAGGTTTAAATAGAACTGCCCGTCGTCCCTGATCTCTATGCTCAAGCGCCCATGCTCAGACTGAGAAACAATGCTTGCAAGTTTTGGAATTCCGGAATCTTTGTCTTGCCTGGCCCGCGCCAGATAATCGGGATCGTTCAACCTTGGTTGAACCTCCGACACGCGAACCCTACCTCCTGCGATCCCTCCGGGGAACACGGCTTCGTTCGATATTTCTAGGGTGAGCACGCTCGCTTCGGCACTGTAGTCTGAAGCGATATGAATCTTCGGCTCCTTCATGTTGGATCGCTTGGCAACGTTATCGATCGCAACCAGCATGATGTCCTGCATGAATGGAAGTTGTTGAACGTTAAACGCAAGCCCCGACTTGTCGCTCACGGTTACAGATGGGTTGAAGCCAGGAGTCAACGATTGCACGTAGGTTTTTGCAATATCGCAAACATCTTCCATGGAGAAACGCACATCCTCAACCTCGATAGGCGCGAACCAATCCGCCACCGTTGTTATTGCGCGCTGCACTTCGCTTGAAGCCTGATTAACGGCTTTCAATAGGTCGGTCCGATCCTGCCCGAGATCAACGTTGGCCTCTACAGCTTTCTTCAGTTGCGCGAACAGCGTCCCGAAGTGATTAGATGTTTCCTTCGCTATCAGGTCGCACGCCACCTCAAGGGACGGATTGAGCAGCCCGCGCAGGCTGCTGAGCACGGTATCCAGAAAGGTTTCGATGGTCGTATCAGTCCTGGCCACAGCGCGAAACAGCCGATAGTGTGCAGGGCCCATTCGGGGGTCAAATATGCCCCTTGGCTTCTCCTCAGTTCTGACATGAAGCAGAACGTCCTTCAGTCGCAACAACTGACTGTCATAGGCGCGAGTAAACCCAAGAAAGGCGGCTTGCAGCTCGAGGGGATTTCGAGATTGCGCGATGGCCCTTTCCCATCGGGTGTTCTCCTTATAGCGGCCATCAGAGTGCTGCTGAGTGATCAGTGCCTCAGCCTCCACCGGCGCGCGCAAATAGCCAACAATGGATCCGTGTCTGATGCGCTTGCTTAGGTAGCTGTCGAGCCCATGGGGCACATCGAAGAGAAATCTCGCCTTTGCGACATTGACCATTGAGATCAGCAGTTCGTCCGCTTCGCTCTCCTGCACAGTCAACCAGAGCCTCGCGGCGAGCTCCGGCTTCGCCAGTTCCCGTAAGAGTGAGTCGAAGGTTTCAGCCGGCGACTCTCCATCCTTACTCAACTGAAGATACCGATTGAAACTGTCCGCCAAATCGCGACGGAGAATCGATCTGAGCGCCGGGGTGTCCACGTGGACCCTGCTGGCGTCAATTGTCTTCAACCCCTGGTTGACACGAATCTCCTTTGAGATAGTAGCGAGCTGATACTTGTACTCGTTAGCATTGATTGGGTCTAGCTGGACGAGCCTCGCGTAGATGTCGCGCCGCTCCTCAAGTACCGCTTTTGAGCTGGGTAGCGTTCTAAGCATGTCCAGGACGTCCGTGCTACAAGCGTTTCTCAAAAAGTAGACGACCTCTTCCGGCTCGACGTCCTTCAACGAATGCGGCAGCAAGGATGGGCGGTCAACGCCGTGCGCGGCGAGTACCTTCTGAAGCGCGAAGATCCTGTTGGTGCGGGTCTTATCCGTCGTATCAATCTCGCCAAGTGCTGCAAGCGCATTGGAAAGCGCCACACGCTCGGCAAGGGGTGCCATCTCCCTCCATGGAATGCCCTCAAAGACGAGTTGGATGGGGAGCGAATCCGGCTTCCGGCCCACAACGGACAGTTCTCGACTCAGGAGGTTCACCGCGCTTCTCAAATCTCCGGTCACGCCGTAGGCCGATAGCGCAATCATTGCCGAGGTTCGCGCCATCATTTGAACGGGTGACCTCAGCGATTCTGCGATCCGAACGCCAACCTCCTCGTATTTCCCGGCGTTGTAACTAGCACAGCCACGCGCGAATGCTAGAGCATGATCTTCAAGAGAGTCATCACTTGTGCTTTGGCGGTCCAGCATCATCATGGCCCAGCCGCGAGTCGGAGACAGGCTCAACTTGTCTAGGTACTGCCGCGCGACGGTTGGCGAGGCTGCGTTCGAGACCACATCCAGCAAAGAGATGTGCTGGCAGTTGAGCGCTGCCAACTTGAGATTTCTCAGGTAGACCTGCGGAGTGCTCGAACGTTGCGCCTCATATAGCTCCAACGTCGCTTGCGCGAACGGCAGCCCTGAGTAGACTGCGCCCATCTTCCATGCCAGGTCCGCTGAATCCGCGGAACCAATTAGGCGGAATGGTTCGGACTGGATTGCAAGGGCCTTGGAGACCCTCAGCTCCAGTCCTGCCGCCTCATCTCTTGGCCTCCATTTGCACGGATGCATTACCGACTGCAGAAGGCTCCTTACCAGCGCAGTTGCGATGGAGCGACTGATAGGGGGCGAGGACCTAGTGGCAGCTTCCCTGTATGCAGGCCGGTACTGACCCAGTAGCGCGAGATCCAGCGCCCGGCTGTCCAGGACTTCACAGTTGGGCATCCCAAATCCAAGGCCTAGTGCCGCCGCGAGCTTATCCAGCCTGAAGTCATTGAATTCCCCCAAGCGGGATACGGCGTCTTCTACGCGCTGCCGCACGCCGATGTTAGGGGAGGTTACTGTCAAGCGCTGCAGCGCGGCAATGAACGTCTCATACATATCAAACACATGATGGTTCTGTTCAACCCTGAGAATTGCCGCTAACTCTCGCTCAGCGCTGGGCCAAGCGCCGGCCAGTCTGTACTGCAGGTAGACCTGAATGTCCGCGCGCTCACGGTTTACCAGCCGTCGAGCCGTGTTCTCGACATACCAGCCAATAGGAACGGACTTCTCTGCGCGCTGCGACAGATGTCGAACACAAACAGGAAGGACGGCCTTTCTAAACCGCGCCCGAATCTTGGACGCATATTCCTTCTGAGCATCGTCACCGCCCAGTTCCTGAAGCAAAGCGACGGTGAGGCTCATTGACCAAAGCGAAACTCCAGCCAGGCCTTCTACAGCTTCAACCTCGGCTAACGCTTGCGCGAAGCTGCCGATAACGATCAGTCGCTCAATCTCCTGCTTTTTAGCAAGAAACAAGCTGAGAAGGTCACGTTCAGCGAGCAGTCGCCATGAGAGCCAGTGGATCTCAAACTTCAGCGATCTAGGCTCTGTGGACTGGAGCAACGTGAGATAAGAGTAGCCGATCGGAATACGTGCGAATCGCTTGTTCTCGAACGTGGTTAAGCGACGCATTTCCTCAAAGAAACCACCAACACCCGAAGTCGATACTTTCGTGCGGGCCTGCAACAGCGCATTGCTGAGCCCTTGGCGATATTGGTGCGCCCGCAGCTGGCGCTCGGTCTCCGTATTCTTCCGGCCCTCTCGAGAGCGCGCTACTACGCCGCTGATTAAAGAGATGGGCCGTTTTCTTTCCTTCGCTTTCAAACCAGCTCCTGCGCCTTACCCCTTCCCGCCGGCATAGACTACGCCATGCCAGCGGGAACAGAGTAGTTACGAATGGGAGATGTCGGCCAAGTCGGCTTTTCGCCTCGTCCGTGTAACCCCCCCGCCCCGGCTCCGAGGGAGCCCCTCTTTCTGACACACAAGGTGTAGCGGTTTATGCCTATCGCCCTAGCCGCTTATGCCTATCCAATTAGCGTCTTATGCCTATCCGCATACCTTCCATCAATGCCACCGATTTTCTCCCACCTCACCCGCACTTCGAATACCCACAATTCAAACAAGTAGCACACCCGTCCATGATCACCAGGGCCTTGGTGTTGCACTTGTGGCACATCGTGGCCGACGGCGGGAAACTCGCGCCGTCGCCGGTGACGGCGATGTCCTCTTCGTGGTCGGCGGTGGAGTTGGCGACGACCGTCCCCTCATCCGCCCTTCGGGCACCTTCTCCCGCAGGAGCAGGCGCGGCCGGCTTCACTTCACTGTTTTTTTTTGAGCGCTCTTCGTACTGCTTGCGCTTTTCGTTGATCAGCGCGCGCTGGTGGTCGCTCATCTCCGGGTCGTGCAGCAGGCCGATGGACTTCATGTGCTCTTCGACGATGCTGCCCAGTTCGGCCACCAGCGAGGGCATGTACACGCCGCCGGCCTTGAAGTAGCCGCCCTTGGGGTCGAACACGGCCTTCATCTCGTCGACCAGGAAGGTGACGTCGCCGCCCTTGCGGAACACGGCGGACATGATGCGGGTCAGCGCCACGATCCACTGGAAGTGTTCCATGGACTTGGAGTTGACGAAGATCTCGAACGGGCGGCGCAGTTCGTGCTCGGTGCCGGCGTTGAGCACGATGTCGTTGAGGGTCACGTACATGGCGTGTTCCACCAACGGCGATTTGATCTTGTAGGTGCTGCCGATCAGCACATCCGGGCGCTCGATGCGCTCGTGCATGTGGATGATGTTGTCCACCGGCACTTCGGCCTCGGCGGTGGCGCGGTCGATCGACGCGGCGGGCACGGGCGGTGCGGCGTCGCGCGCTTTGTCTTCGGCGGTGACGACGGCGTAGCCCTTGATTTTCTTGTCGATCTTGACGGCCATGATGCGTTCCTGGTGTGCGTGTCTTGTTAGGGTGCGCGTCCCTCACCCTGGCCTCTCTCCCGCGCACGGGAGAGAGGGTGCAGCGTGGGACGGCTTACTTGCGGGCGCGGGTGGCCGCGGCCTTCTTGCCGGCGCTCTTGCGCACGGCGGTCTTCTTCACCGCAGTGGCCTTCTTGGCGACCTTGGCGGTGCTCTTCTTGGCGGCCTTGGCGACCTTCTTCACTGCCTTCTTGGCGACGGCCTTGCGGGCGCCGACGCTCTTCTTGGCCGGGGCCTTCTTGGCGGCCACCGACTTCTTGGCGACGGTCTTCTTCGCGGCGACCTTCTTGGCGGCCTTCTTCGGCGCGGCCTTCTTGGCCGGGGCCTTCTTCACTGCGGCCTTCTTCACTGCCGCCTTCTTGACGGCGGTCTTCTTGCCGACGGCTTTCTTGGTCGCGGTCTTCTTGGCGGCGGTCTTGCCCGCGGCCTTCTTGGCGGTGGCCTTCTTGGCGGTCTTCTTGCCGGCCTTCTTCAGCGCGGCGGCTTCGGACTGGGCGTTGGCCTTGGCCGCTTCCAGCTTCTTGCGCGCGTTGGCGACGGTCTTCTTCACCGACTTGCCGGCCTTCTCCGCGCGCTTGGCGACGGCCTTCTCGGCCTTCTTGACCGCCTTGCGGGTCTTGGCGACCTGGTCCTGCACGCGCTTTTGCACGTTCTCGGCGGTCTGCTTGACGCTGGCGACGGCGTCGCTGGCGGTGGCGGCGATCGCTTCGCCCATGTTGCTGGCGGTTTCTTTCACGTTTTCGGCGACTTGCGTCAGCGTCGCCGTCACACCATTACCGTTGCTCATAAAAAACCCTCCTCAGGGTGTCAGTGTTTATGTAACGCGGGCGATGCTATACCGATTGCAGCGAAGCGTGGAACCGGATGTGGCGACAAACGATGCGCGGTAGGGAAGCGTTGGGGAAGGACGGCGTGCCGCCTTCCCGGTTTCGCCTACCGCGGCCACTCCCTGCGCCGGCACGCAGGGAGCAAAAACGCGGCATCAGAACTTGCCGTAATACCCTTCTTTGAGCGCGTCGAACAGGTTGGCGGCGGTGTGCATTTCGCCGTCGTACTCGATCTGCTCGTTGCCCTTCGCCTCGACCACGCTGCCGTCTTCCAGTTCGAAGCGGTAGGTGGTGTTCTCCAGGTCCGCTTCCTTGACCAGCACGCCCTGGAAGGCGGCCGGGTTGAAACGGAACGTGGTGCAGCCCTTCAACCCCTGCTGGTGCGCGTAGCGGTAGATGTCCTTGAACTGCTCGTAGGGGTAGTCGGTGGGGACGTTGGCGGTCTTGGAGATGGAGCTGTCCACCCACTTCTGCGCCGCGGCCTGCACGTCCACGTGTTCCTTGGGGTGGATGTCGTCGGCGGAGATGAAGTAGTCCGGCAGCTGCGCGTCGGCGGCCTCGGCGAACGGCATCGCCTTGGGGTTGACCAGGTGGCGGTAGGCCAGCAGTTCGAAGGAGAACACGTCCACCTTCTCCTTGGACTTCTTGCCTTCGCGGATCACGTTGCGGCTGTAGTGGTGGGCGAAGCTGGGCTCGATGCCGTTGGAGGCATTGTTGGCCAGGCTCAGCGAGATGGTGCCGGTGGGGGCGATGGAGCTGTGGTGGGTGAAGCGCGCGCCCACTTCGGCCAGCTCGTCCACCAGTTCCGGCGCCACTTCGGCGATGCGCTGCATGTAGCGGCTGTACTTGGCGTGCAGCAGCCTGCCTTCGATCTGCTGGCCCACGCGCCAGCCGTCCTTGGCCATTTCCGGGCGCTGGCGCAGCATCGCGGCGGTGACCTCGAAGGTCTCCTGCATGATCGGGGCCGGGCCCTTTTCCTTGGCCAGGGTCAGCGCGGTTTCCCAGCCGGCCACGGCCATCTCGCGGGAGATGGCTTCGGTGAACTCGCACGAGGCCGGGCTGCCGTACTTCATCTGCAGCATGGTCATGGTCGAGCCCAGGCCGAGGAAGCCCATGCCGTGGCGGCGCTTGCGCAGGATCTCGTCGCGCTGCTGCTGCAGCGGCAGGCCGTTGACCTCGACCACGTTGTCGAGCATGCGGGTGAACACGCGCACCACTTCCTTGTATTCCTCCCAGTCGAAGCGCGCCTGCGCGGTGAACGGGTCGCGCACGAAGTTGGTGAGGTTGATCGAGCCCAGCAGGCAGGCGCCGTACGGCGGCAGCGGCTGCTCGCCGCAGGGGTTGGTGGCGCGGATGTTCTCGCACCACCAGTTGTTGTTCATCTCGTTGACGCGGTCGATCAGGATGAAGCCCGGCTCGGCGTAGTCGTAGGTGGAGACCATGATCATGTCCCACAGGTGGCGGGCGCGGATCTGCCCGTACACCTTGCACGCGACCAGGCCGTCGTCGCGGACGATGTAGTTGCTGTGGGTGGGCCAGTCGCGCCAGACCACGGCGTTGGCGTCGGCCAGGTCGATGTCGCCCTCTTCCTTGCGGTTGACCGGGAACACCAGCGGCCAGTCGGCGTCGTTCTCCACCGCCTGCATGAAGCCATCGGTGATCAGCAGCGACAGGTTGAACTGGCGCAGGCGCCCGTCCTCGCGCTTGGCGCGGATGAAGTCCTTCACGTCCGGGTGCGACACGTCGAAGGTGCCCATCTGCGCGCCGCGGCGGCCGCCGGCCGAGGACACGGTGAAGCACATCTTGTCGAAGATATCCATGAACGACATCGGCCCGGAGGTGTAGGCGCCGGCGCCGGCCACGAACGCGCCGCGCGGGCGCAGCGTGCTGAATTCGTAGCCGATGCCGCAGCCGGCCTTGAGGGTCAGGCCGGCTTCGTGGACCTTCTCCAGGATGCCGTCCATCGAGTCGGTGATGGTGCCCGACACGGTGCAGTTGATGGTGCTGGTGGCCGGCTTGTGTTCCAGCGCGCCGGCGTTGGAGGTGATGCGCCCGGCCGGGATCGCGCCGCGGCGCAGCGCCCAGGCGAAGCGTTCGAACCAGTAGGCGCGCTTTTCCTCGGTGGCCTCGGCATCGGCCAGCGCGCGCGCCACGCGCTGGTAGGTGCCGTCGATGTCGGCATCCAGCGGCTCGCCCTGCTTGGTCTTCAGGCGATACTTCTTGTCCCAGATATCCTGCGACGCGGGCTGCATCGGGATGGGGTTCTGCTTGGACTCGGTCTGGACGACTTCCAGGCGCACCGTGCTCATTCTTTTCTGTTCTCCTCGAACCTGTCCCGATGGGGCGGATGGGGGTGGCCGTCCGCCGTGTCTCTCATTTGTATGCGGTTTGCGCTGCGCGACGACGACAGCCGCGGCAGCGCGCACGGCGCCGCCCTTCGGCCGAATGGGAATGCGTAGGGCGTTCGACCGCCCGTTTCACGTTCACGCCCTGCGTCACTGCGTGCGCCCCCTGGGGTTGCACCCCAGCGAAAACCCCAGTAGTTGGGTTGCTTTTCCGCCTCACCGCTACATGTAGTGGCAAAACGAAGTGCCCACGCTAACCCTGGGCCGGCCGGCTGTCAACGTCAGAACCGGGGCCGGGCGGCATCGCCGTACCTGCCGCGGGGTTCGCCGCGCCGCCCTTTCACTGGCGGTTAAACGCCGCTCGTTCATCTTGATTTATGCGCCCTGGCGCCCATCTGCCCTGCGTCCTTCGCCGCGTCATCCCGGAACCCGACCCATGCGCCCGCTGCCCACGCTGCTGACCCTGACCGCCGCCGCCGCTTTCGGCGGTTTCGCCGCCACCGCGATCAACGCGCACCTGGACAACCGCGCCGAGGCGGCGCCGGCCCCCGCCGCGCCGGTGGCGCAGACCCTGGCCGGCAGCGCGGCGTTGCCGGCCTCGGTGGCCGGGCAGCCGTTGCCGTCGCTGGCGCCGATGCTGCAGCAGACCATGCCGGCGGTGGTCAGCATCAACACCAAGCAGGTGGTGCGGGTGCGCAATCCGTACTTCAACGACCCGTTCTTCCGCCGCCTGTTCCCGGACATCCCGCAGGAGCGCATCAACGAGTCGCTGGGCTCGGGCGTGATCATCGATGCCAAGAACGGCTACGTGCTGACCAACCACCACGTGGTGGAGAACGCCGACGACGTGCAGGTGACCCTGGCCGACGGGCGCAGCTTCAAGGCCGAGTTCATGGGCTCGGACGCGGACACCGACGTGGCGCTGATCCGGATCAAGGCCGACAAGCTTACCGAGATCCGCCTGGGCGACAGCAGCAAGCTGCGGGTGGGCGACTTCGTGGTGGCGATCGGCAACCCGTTCGGCTTCACCCAGACGGTGACCTCGGGCATCGTCTCGGCGATGGGCCGCAACGGCATCCGCGGCCTGGGCTACCAGAACTTCATCCAGACCGACGCCTCGATCAACCCGGGCAACTCCGGCGGCGCGCTGGTCGACCTGCACGGCGAGCTGGTCGGCATCAACACCGCCAGCTTCAACCCGCAGGGCAGCATGGCCGGCAACATCGGCCTGGGCCTGGCGATCCCGTCGAACCTGGCGCGGGCGGTGGTCGATCAGCTGCTGAAGAACAACGGGGTGATGATCCGCGGCACCTTCGGCATCGAGACCCAGAACCTGACCGCGCAGATGGCGCAGGGGCTGGGCCTGGACGCGGCGCGCGGGGCGCTGGTGACGCGGGTGCTGGCCGGTTCGACCGCCGCCAGCGCGGGCCTGCAGCCCGGCGACGTGGTGGTCGGCGCCAACGGCGAGCGGCTGGACAGCGCCGAGGCGCTGCACAACTACGAAGGCCTGCAGCCGGTGGGCAGCACGGTGACGCTGGACGTGCGCCGCGACGGTAAGCCGCTGCAGATCAAGGCCACGCTGAAGGAACAGCCGCGCGCGGTGAGCGGCGAATCGCTGGACCCGCGCCTGACCGGCGCCACCTTCACCGACCTGCCCG
Source organism: Xanthomonas sp. CFBP 8443 (assembly GCF_025666195.1). Lineage (NCBI taxonomy): Bacteria > Pseudomonadati > Pseudomonadota > Gammaproteobacteria > Lysobacterales > Lysobacteraceae > Xanthomonas > Xanthomonas sp. CFBP 8443. The sequence goes on along the minus strand of NZ_CP102592.1, from coordinate 477,419 downwards.
AGTCGCTGCGCCAGTCCGGCATCAACGGCGTGCTGGTCGGCAGCGTGGCGCGCGGCAGCCGCGCGGCGCGCAACGGCCTGGCCGGCGGCGACGTCGTGGTGGCCGCGTCCACCGGCGAGTTCGCCGACCTGGCCAGCTACCGCGCCAACTTCGCGCGCAAGCCGGCGCAACTGGTGCTGCGGGTGATCCGCGGCGGCGCGCAGGCCGACCTGTTGATGCAGTGAGCCGCGCCGCCGGGGGCCGCGCTCACTCCAGGCGCGCGGCGTAGTCGTCGCGCACGTGCTGGTTGAGATAGGTGCTGAGGCCGCGCCCGGCCTCGGCCAGGCGCTGCATCTCCGCCACGTGGTAGGGCCCGGGGTGGCGATGGTCGTAGCGGTAGGTGCCGCCGTCGACGAAGCGCAGCACGATCCAGTCCGGGCCGATGTCGTAGGCGACCACGCCCGAGCGGCCGCCCTTCCTGCCGTAAGCACGCATTGCGTTCCTCCTCTGGTCGCGCGCCGTGCGAGCGGCGACACTGTGGACCGGCCAAGCCTAACAAGCCGTACACCACGCCGATGGTATTGCTGTCGCCCGCGATCCGCGAAGCGTCCGTGCGCAGCGGACGGTAGCCCCACATCCCTCAGGAGATACCCGATGAATACCAGCCCCACCAATACCGAAAACCTCAAGGACAACCTCAGCGAAGCCGGTTCGCACCTGAAGTCGGCCGCCAGCTACGCGGGCGACGCGATCAAGGGCGCCGCCGGCGCGGCGGGCGAGGAGCTGAAGCTGGGCAAGGCCAACATCAAGTCCGAACTGTCCGACAGCGCGCTGTCCGGCCTGGCCGCTGCCGAGTTCGGCGGTGCCGCCGCCAAGGAGCAGGTCGACGTGCTGCTGGACAAGGGCCGCGACCTGGTCGACAGCGCCGCCGAGCTGATCCGCGAGCGTCCGCTGGCTTCGTTCGGCGTGGCCTTCGCCACCGGCTGGATCATCGCCAAGCTGGCGCGCAGCAGCGACAAGTAAGCCACGTGAGCGACGAGCAGGCCCGCGACAGCGCCACTGCCGCGCCCGATCCCGCGGCGGCCGAACGGCCGTCGCTGGAGGAATCGTTCCGCGAATTCGGCAACGCTGGCCGCGAGGGTTTGGCCGCCACGCTGGAGGCCAGCCGCGCGCTGCGCAAGCTGGTGGCGGCGGACCTGGCGCTGGCGCGCGCCGCCCTGGCGCGCGCGCTGGTGTGGCTAACCGTGGCGGTGGCGTTCGGCGCCTCGGCGTGGATGCTGCTGATGGGCGCGCTGATCGCGGTGCTGCAGCGGCTGGGCTGGTCGTGGCTGGCGTCGATCTCGGCGACCGCGGCGTTCAGCCTGGTGGTCACCGCGCTTGGCGCCTGGCAGGCCTTGCGCTATTTCGAGATGAGCAAGCTCGACGCCACCCGCCGCCAGCTGGCCAAGCTGGGCATCGGCGGCGACGACGACGAGGACCATGCCGGCGGCAGCACAGCCGCGGCGAGCGAGACGCACCGATGAAATTCGACCAACTGCAGCACCGCATCGCCCGCGCCGAGACCGTGCTGGAAGGCCGCCAGCAGCAGATGCGGACGCAGTGGACCACGCTGCAGCGGGTCTGGCGCGAAGGCTGGACGCCGCTGCGCATCGTCGCGGTGGGACTGGGCGCCGGCTTCCTGGCCGGCCGCGCCGAACCGGCGGCGGCGATCGGCAAGATCGGCGGCGCGCGCTGGCTGCAGATGATCAGCGCGATCTCCAGCCTGCTGACCGCGACCCGGGCCAAGGAAGCCTCTGACCACGCCGAGCGCGCGGCGGACACCGCGCAGGATGCCGCCGCTGCGGTCGATCCGGCCGCGGCCGCCGCTGCGGGCGTGCCGCCGCGACAGGAACCGACCGCGTCCTACGCAGCGCCCGCGGCGCCGCGCGACCAGGCGCAACCGCAGCCGGCCGAAGCGGCCACCGACGTGTCCGAGCGCTGAGCGGCGCCGCCGCGGCCGGCCGGCGCCTGTCGCCACGCCGTCTTCATACCGCGCAGGCCAGGATCGGCCTACACTCCGCCACCTTCTTTTTGCGCCGAACAGCGTGCGTCCGCAGGACGCGCGCCGGGGCCACGTACGCAGCGCAGGTCCGATGAGCACACTCTCCGAATCCGTGGCCGACGCCGGCGACGTGGCACCGCCCCACGCGGACACCCTCCCGCCGCCGCCGGCACCGCGCCCGCGCGGACCGGTGTCGTTGGTGGTGCTGGCGACGCTGGCGGTGGGCTACACGCTGTGGGCGGCGCAGGAAGTGGTGCTGCCGGTGCTGCTGGCCGCGTTCTTCGCCCTGGTCGGCAACCCCATCATCCGCGGGCTGCAGCGGCTGTACCTGCCGCGCTTCCTCGGCGCGCTGCTGGTGCTGCTGTCGGGCATGGCGGTGACCGCGACGCTGGCCGTGCAACTGGCCGGCCCGGCCGCCGAGTGGGTGCAGCAGGCACCCGGGCAGATGCGCCACATCGCCACCCAGGTGCGCGACCTGACCAAGCCGATGCAGCAGGCCAACCAGGCCGCGGAGAACTTCGCGCGCGCCGCCGGCGGCGAGAGCGGGCGCCGCGTGCAGGTGATCCGCACGCAGATGGACGACCCGTACAAGGCGCTGGTGCGCACCCCGCGGCTGGCCGCCTCGGCGCTGGCGGTGGTGCTGCTGACGTTCTTCTTCATGGTGTTCGGCGAGAACCTGCAGCGGCATGCGATCGCGCTGCTGCCGAACCGCCAGCAGCAGAAGTTCACCACCGACATCCTGCGTTCGATCGAGCGCGAGGTGTCGCGCTACGTGCTGACCATCAGCGTCATCAACACCCTGGTCGGGCTGATCTTCGCCGGCATCCTGGTGCTGCTGAAGATCCCGCTGCAGGAGGCGCTGCTGTGGGGCACGGTGGTGGCGCTGCTGAACTTCGCCCCGTACGTGGGGCCGCTGATCGGCGCGATCCTGATGCTGCTGATGGGCTTCGTGGAGTTCCGCGACCCGCTGAGCGCGGCGCTGCCGGCGATCGTGTACCTGGCGCTGCATGTGCTCGAAGGCCAGGTGGTGACGCCGATCGTGCTCGGCCGGCGCATGGCGATCTCGCCGCTGATGCTGATCCTGGCGCTGATGCTGTTCGGCTGGCTGTGGGGCATGGTCGGGCTGCTGCTGGCGGTGCCGCTGCTGGTGTGCATCAAGATGGTGCTGGCGCGGGTGGAAGGCATGCAGCGCTGGGCCAGGTTGTTGGAATGAGGCCGGGACTGGGGACTCGGGACCTGGGACTCGGAAAAGCAGGCGGCGCGGCGCCGTGGCCGGCGCACGTCTACCTGGGGCGACGGCCGTGGCGGCCGGTTGGCGTAAAATGCGCCAGGTGACTTCCTTGCCTTCCTTCCCCGTTCGCGCGATCACGCTGGACCTGGACGACACGCTGTGGCCGTTCGCGCCGATCGGTGCGCGCATCGAGCAGGTGCTGCACGACTGGCTGCTGCAGCACAGTCCGCGCACCGCCGAGCGCTTCCCGATCGCGGCGATGCGGCAGCTGCGCGAGGAGGTGTTCGCCGCGCATCCGCACCTGGTCCACGACCTGAGCGAGATGCGACGCCTGACCCTGCGCCGCGCGCTGCGCGACAGCGGCGCCGACGAGGCGCTGGTGGAGCCGGCCTACGCGGTGTTCTACGCCGCGCGCAACCAGGTGGAGTGCTATCCGGACAGCCTCGCGGCGCTGGCGCGGATCGCCGCGCGCGTGCCGGTGGCGGCGCTGAGCAACGGCAACGCCGACCTGGCCACGATCGGCCTGGCGCCGCATTTCGCGTTCCAGCTCAGCGCGCGCGAGCACGGCGCGGCCAAGCCGGACCCGAGCATCTTCCACGCCGCCTGCGCGCGCCTGGGCGTGCCGTGCGCGCAAGTGCTGCACGTCGGCGACCACATCGAGATGGACGTGCTCGGCGCGATGCAGGCCGGCCTGCGCGGCTGCTGGATCAACCGCGACGCGCAGGCCTGGCATCCGGCCACGCCGCCGGACCTGCACTTCGACGCGCTCACCGGCCTGGCCGATTGGCTCGACGCCACCCAGCCGGCTGCCGGAGCGGACGCATAAGCCGCGCCCGCACGGCCGCCCGTCACCCCTACTTCGTTCCCAGCGTGCCCGCCGACGGCCGCGCCCGACCCACAAGGACCCGCTGATGTCCCTGCCTTCCGGCTTCACCGACGCCTCCACCCACGCGTTGCCGCTGCATGTGCTGGACCGCGAACGCCTGGCCGACTGGCGCGCCGCGCAGTCCCCGGCATGGGTGGCGTGGCTGGACGCACAGCAGTTCGTGGCCGCGCCCGGCACCGCGCTGCTGCTGCCGGGCGCCGACGGCGTGGCCGCGGCGGTGCTGGGCGTCGGCGACCGCGGCGATGCCTACGCCTACGCGCACGCGCCGCTGGCGCTGCCGGCCGGCAGCAGCTGGCGGCTGGCCAGCGAGCTGAGCGAGGAGGAGCAGGCCGCGCTGCAGCTGGGCTGGGGCCTGGGCAGCTACCGCTACGCGCGCTACAAGCAGTCGGCGCGGCTGCCGGCGCGCCTGCTGGCCACGCCGAGCGCGGAAGTGCGCGACCTGCTGCAGGCCTGCGTGCGCGTGCGCGACTGGGTCAATACGCCCGCCGAGGACATGGGCCCGGAGCAGCTGGAGGCGCTTGCGCGCGAGCTGGCGCAGGCGCATGGCGCGCAGTGCGAGAGTATCGTCGGCGAGGAACTGCTGGCGCAGAACTTCCCGGCGATCCACGCGGTCGGCCGCGCCTCGCACCGCGCGCCGCGGCTGATCGTGCTGCGCTGGGGCGAGGAAACACACCCGCATGTGGCGCTGGCCGGCAAGGGCGTGTGCTTCGACACCGGCGGGCTGGACCTGAAGCCGGCCGACGGCATGCGCCACATGAAGAAGGACATGGGCGGCGCGGCGCATGCGCTGGCGCTGGCCGGGCTGGTGATGGCGCAGCGGCTGCCGTTGCGGCTGACCGTGCTGATCGCGGCGGTGGAGAACGCGGTCGGCCCGGACGCGTTCCGCCCCGGCGACGTCATCGCCACCCGCCAGGGCATCAGCGTGGAGATCGACAATACCGACGCCGAGGGCCGGCTGGTGCTGTGCGATGCGCTGACCTACGCCAGCGAACAGGCGCCGGACGCGATCCTGGATTTCGCCACGCTGACCGGCGCGGCGCGCATCGCGCTGGGCCCGGACCTGCCGGCGCTGTTCTCGAACGACGACGCATTGGCGCAGGCCTGGATCGCCGCCGGCGAACGCCACCGCGACCCGGTCTGGCGCATGCCGCTGTGGCGCCCGTACCTGCGCTACCTGACCAGCTCGATCGCCGACCTGGCCAACGCCGGCTCGCGCATGGCCGGCGCGGTGACCGCGGCGCTGTACCTGGAGCGCTTCGTGCCCGCGCGGCAGGCCTGGGCGCACCTGGACGTGTACGCCTGGAACGACAGCGACCGCCCCGGCCGCCCCGCCGGCGGCGAAGCGCTGGCGCTGCGCTCGGCCTACGCGATGCTGAAGGCGCGTTACGCCGGGTGAGGCCTGGTGGGTATCGTATTGGTGTGGTCGAAGTTGCTGCGGCGCAGCCCCCTGTAGGAGCGGCTTCAGCCGCGACAGACACCCAAACCGCCGTGATTGCTGACGTCGCTCTCGCGGCTGAAGGCGCTCCTACAAGGAGCTTGCCCTCAGGGATTTGCGATCCTGCTTGCTGAGTGCACTGCAGGAGGGACTTCAGTCCCGATCGATACGGTGCAGCAACTCCATCGCTCAGCTCGTCGCGACTGAAGTCGCTCCCACAATGGGCCTTGCGAATGCTCGTTGAGTGCACTGTGGGAGGGACTTCAGTCCCGACGCTGCCCGGTCACGGAAGCTCGGCCGCTCCGCGTGTCGCAGGCATTGTCGTGGCGGAGGCGCGGACCAGATCGCCGGAGCGCACGAACTCATGTAGGAGCGGCTTCAGCCGCGACAGACAACCGGAACCGTCAAGGTTCCTAGCTTCGTTCGTCGCGGCTGAAGCCGCTCCTACAGGGGCCTTGCAGCCTCTTCGCTGGATGCGCCATAGAAGGTGCTTCAATCCCGACACTGTCCTGGTATCAGTAACTCATCGCTTCACTCGTCGCGACTGAAGTCGCTCCCACAGTGAGCCTTGCGGCTTGCTCGCTGGTTGCACTGTGGGAGGCAGTTCAGTCCCGACGCTGTCCGGGCGCGGCAGCTCCACTGCTTCGCTCGTCGCGGCTGAAGCCGCTCCTACAAGGAGCCTTGCGGCCTGCTTGCTGGGTGCACTGTAGGAGGGACTCAGTCCCGACCCGATACACGGTGCAGCAACTCCATCGCTCCGCTCGTCGCGACTGAAGTCGCTCCCACAGGGAGCCTTGAGGCTTGCTCGCCGATTGCACTGTGGGAGGCAGCTCAGTCCCGACGCTGTCCGGTCGCGGCAGCTCCAGCGCTTCGCTCGTCGCGGCTGAAGCCGCTCCTACAAGAAGCCTTGCTGCACGCTCGCTGGGTGCACTGTGGGAGGGGCCTCAGTCCCGACGCGATACGGGTGCGGCGATTCCGTCGCTTCGTTCGTCGCGGCTGAAGCCGCTCCTACAGGGGCGCATGCATTCTTCGCTGCGAGTGCGGTTCGCGCCGCGCCGGCTCAGCCCTGCTCGCGCAGCAGCGGGGCGATCTGGCGCATGCGGGTCTGGGTGGCCGGGCCGACCAGGGCGAAGGCGGTGCCGCCTTCGGACCAGTACTGCGCCAGCAGGCGGCCGTCGCGGCGTTCGCCGTCGTGCAGGCGGGCGCTGCCCGGGCGCAGGTACAGGCCGATGCGGGCGCCGTCGGCGTCCTGGTAGACCAGCATCGCGGCCGCACCCTCGGGCGTGGACAGCAGGCGCCCGCCGCGCAGCGCGAAGCCCTGCGCCTGCAGGTCCGGCACCGCGCCGGCCTCGCCGAAATGGGTGCGCAGCCAGCCCTGCAAGGCCACCCGCCGCGCCGGATCGAATTCCAACGGTTGCTCGCCATCGGCGAACAGGCGATACGCGGCCACCGCGTCGGCCATCGGCAGGCGTTCGCCACCGAGGCGGCTGTCGCGCAATTGCCAGCCCAGTCCGGTGCCCAGGCCGAGCATCAGTACGCAGCTGGCGGCCATCGCCGCCAGCGTGCGGCGACGCTGGCGCACGCGGCCGCGCAGCGCCGATGCGCTCAACGCGGGATTGGCCGGCAGCGCTTCGGCGCCGGCCCAGGCCGCGCGCAGCGCGTCGGCGTCCTGCTTCCAGCCGGCCACGCGCGCGGCATGGGCGGGATGGGCCTGCAGCCAGGCGGCCACCTGGGCGCGGCGCGCCGGGTCCAGGCGGCCATCGACATAGGCGTGCAGAGTTTCGTCGTCGGGGCGCAGCACGGTCATTTGAGCACTCGCAAGGCAGGGCCGGGGCCGCTGCGGCCTTCGCCGATCTGGCGCAGTTTCTCGCGCGCGCGCGACAGCCGCGACATCACCGTGCCGATCGGCAGGTCCAGCGCGGTGGCGGCGTCGCGGTAGCTGAACCCCTCGACACTGACCAGCAACAGCAGCGCGCGCTGCTCGGCCGGCAACTGCGCGAAGGCGGCCAGCATCGCGCGGCCGTCGTGCACCTGTTCGGCCGACGGCGCCTGGGTCGGCTGCTGCGGCGCGAACAGCGCCAGCACCCGCTGCCAGCGCTGCGCGCGGCGGCGCGTGTCGACGAATTGCCGGTACACGATCGCGAACAGCCACGGCTGCAGCGCATCGGCATCGCGGCGGGTGGACCAGCGCCGCAGCGCGCGCTCCAGCGCCGCCTGCACCAGGTCGTCGGCACTGGCCGCATCGCCGCTCAGCGATTGGGCGAAACGCCGCAACCGCGGCATCAGCGCACGCAGGGATTCGTCGTCGAGGTCATGCATGGCTGGTTTCGTGCTGCAGGTCGGGGATGGACGGTCATGGGTAGGACGCACGGCGAGGCGGATTATTCCCCAACCTGGGTTAGCCATCCGTCGGGATCGCTCGATCGGCACGCTCACGGCCGTGCAGGCCGACCAGGCGTCGGTCGCCTGCAGCACTGGCTTCGCGCGGCAGAACAGAGAGGGCGCACAGCGAGGCGGAGTATTCCCCAGCCTGGATTAGCCCGCCGGTCGGATCGGTCGATCTGCGAGATCGCGGCCGTACAAGCCGACCAGGGCGGCCGCCGGCAGCAATGGCACCTGCAGAACTGGCGTTGCGCGGCAGGGGCCGGAGGGCGATCGCGGGTGGACGCACGGCAAGCGGCGTATTCGCCAACGGGGGTTGGCCGCTCGCCGGGAGCGCCTGCGCGATCGCGCCGCTCCGGCGGGCTGAAAGCAACTGCTGGCGACAAAGCACCCCGCAAGCAACGCACAAAAACTACCGGCGTCGGGAATAGACCGCGACGCCGCACGTCTCACTGCCAATCGCCGCCGCCACAGGAGTTCCCCCATGTCCCATCCCGACCCCGCCCCGCCCTCGCCACCCCGCCCGCGGCCCTGGCTGCCGCTGGCGGCCATCGCCGCGATCGCCGCCGTGCTCGCCGCCGCCTTCGCCTGGAGCGCCGGCTGGCTGGGCGGGCCGCAGCGGCTGACCGCGCAGCGCATGACCGACGCCATCGAGGCCGGCGGGCCGCCGCATCCGGGGTTTCGCCGCGCGCACAGCAAGGGCATGTGCGTGAGCGGGCATTTCGAAGGCAACGGCCAGGCCAGTGCGCTGTCCTCGGCGCGGGTGTTCGCCCAGGCCTCGGTGCCGGTGCTGGGGCGGATGTCGATCGGCGGCGGCGATCCGCATGGCGCCGATGCCAGCGCGCGGGTGCGCAGCATGGCGCTGCTGCTGCGCAGCGACGACGGCCAGCAGTGGCGCACGGCGATGAACAGCTTTCCGTTCTTCGTGGTGGCCACGCCGGAGGGCTTCATGGCGCAGACCCTGGCCGCGCAGCCGGACCCGGCCACCGGCAAGCCGGACCCGGCGAAGATGGCCGCGTTCGTGCAACGCTATCCGGAAGCGAAGAAGTTCCAGCAGTGGGCCAAGACCGCGCCGTGGTCGGACAGCTGGGCCAACACCCAGTACAACGGGGTCAACAGCTTCCGCTTCATCGCCGCCGACGGCAGCAGCCGTTTCGTGCGTTGGTCGATGCGGCCGCAGACCGCTTTCAAGGAACTGTCCGCGGCGCAGCGGGCGCAGGCCGATGCCGACTTCCTCGGCGAAGACCTGCAGGCGCGGCTGGCGCACGGCCCGTTGCGCTGGGATCTGGTGCTGACCGTGGCCGCTCCCGGCGACCCGGTGAACGATCCATCTCAACCTTGGCCGCAGGACCGGCAGCAAGTGGTCGCCGGCACCCTGGTGCTCGACCATGCCGAGCCGCAGGCCACCGGCCCGTGCCGCGACCTCAACTACGACCCGCTGATCCTGCCGCGCGGCATCGCCGGCTCCGACGACCCGATTCTGGCCGCGCGCTCGGCGGTGTATTCGCACTCGTTCAACCGCCGCGAGCGCGAGATCGGTCGCGGCCAGGCGCCCGAGGCCACGGGCCAGGCAAAGGGAGGTGCGCAATGAGCCGCGCCAACGTCTCCGGACATTTCAACCTGATCGCCCGCGTGCTGCATTGGCTGATGGCGGCGATGATCCTGACCATGCTGTTCGTCGGCGTGGGCATGGTCGCTTCGGTGTCGCAGCGGCCATGGCTGCTCGACCTGCACCGCCCGCTCGGCATCGCCATCTTGCTGCTCGCGATCGTGCGCCTGGGCAATCGCCTGCGCCAGCGGCCGCCGCCGCTGCCGGCCGATCTGCCGTGGTGGCAGAAGACGGCGGCGCTGGCCTCGCACTGGTTGTTGTATGCGTTGATGCTGGCGATGCCGTTGCTGGGCTGGTCGCTGCTGTCGGCCGGCGGCTATCCGATCGTGCTGTGGCCGGGCGCGCAGCTGCCGCCGATCGCGCCGCACAGCCCGGCGCTGTACGCGTGGTTGCGCAGCGCGCATGGCTGGCTGGCATATTTGCTGTTCGCCACGGTGCTGGGGCATCTGTGCGCGGCGCTGTTCCATGCCTGGGTGCGCCGCGACGGGGTGTTTTCAAGCATGGCGCGAGGCGGGGCGGCGCCGGTGGTGGCGGATCAGGCAGCGCCTAGGGAACAGGTCTAAGGGGTCTGTTCTCTGCTACGACGTTGGGTGGACCTGGCCCGTCGGTCGCGATGGGCTTGGTCGGTGATGCGCGTCGCGACTGAAGTCGCTCCCACAAAAGGCGCGTGGCGTGCCGGCCGGGCGCTCCTGTGGGAGGGGCTTCAGCCCCGACAGGGTGCCCGGCGAAGGTCCGGCTCCTGTCGCAGCTGAAGCCGCTCCTACAAAAAGCGCGGGACGTGTTGGCCGGGTGTGCTGCAGGGGGGGCTTCAGCCCCGACAGGGTGCCGGCGAAGGTCCGGTTTCTGTCGCGGCTGAAGCCGCTCCTACAGAAAAGCAAAGCGTGGCGCCTGCGGATTCAGCGGGGGCGCGGCGTTGCCGCTTTCGTCTCGCCGGCGATGCCGTGGCCGGTGGCGGCCCAGTAGATGCCGCCGTACAGGTGCTCGAGGTAGCGCGGGTCGTTGTAGGCCTCGGCCTGGTGGCCGAGCGCGGTGGCGAACACGCGGCCGCCTTCGAAGTGGTGGTACCACGCCACCGGGTGCTGTTTGCCCATGCCCTTGGCGACCTGGCCGGGCCAGATCAGCGTGGGGTCGTAGCTGGTTTCGTCCACCGTCATCAGCGTGACCAGGTCGTCGCTGTACGGCGGGTCGTATTCGTACCACTCGTCCGACCACATCCAGCGCTGCGGCAGGCCGGCGGTGGCGGGGAAGTTGTGGTCGACCACGTCGACCATCGCGGTCTGCAGGTAGGGATGGGTGCGGAACGAGCGGCCGATCAGGCGGTCGTACCAGTCCCACTGCCCGCGCGCGATCGCGAACGCCTTGTGCACCGCGACCACGCCGCCGCCGGCGCGCACGTACTTCTGGAAGTTGGCGCGCTGCGCCGGATTGAGGTCGGTGGCCGGCGTATTGAGCAGCACGATCGCCGCGTACTGCGACAGGTCGCCGTCGAACGCCTCGGCGTTCCAGGCCCATACCAGCTCGAAATAGTGCTGCCGCGCCAGCGCCTCGAACTGCGGCTTGGCCACCGGGATGTAGTCGTGGTGGTACTTGTTGGGAATCGCCGCGACCAGCACCTTGAACTGCCCGTCGGCCGCCAGCGCAGCGCCGGCCGGCAACGTCCACGCCAACAGCAGCGACCACCCAAAGCACAGCGCACGCATCCACTTCATCACGCACTCCCGTCGACCGATGCAGGCGAGCTTAGTCACTGGCGACGCCTCCACCGCGCGACTGCGCACAATTTCATAGGCGCTTGCCGAACCGGCATACCCCGCGCTCCTCGGCAGCGGCGGTTGCGGCACGGGCCGGCATCGGCGCGCGTCGGGCGGCACAACACCGATCGTGCGGCAAGGCGCCATGCGGCCTAGGCGTTGCCCATCGCGTAATGAAGCCCTAGCCGCAGATCCAACGCAGACGTGAGTGAGCTGCCAACCGGTTCGGATCCATGGCTACGGGCATCGTGCGAACCCCGCAGCGGCTCGCTGCGCTTCACCTGGTCGTCCGATCTGCCATCCGTCGTGACGCAGCGGACGGACCTGGATGCGACCCGAGTGCCGGCGGCCGCGTCACTGGCCTTCGCGTTTGGCGGCCGCGCTACAGCCAGCCCTTCTGCCGCGCCAGCCGCGCCGCCTCGATGCGGTTGCCGACGCCGAGCTTGCCGATCGCCTCGGACAGGTAATTGCGCACGGTGCCGTGCGACAGCCCGAGCCGGGCGGCGATGTCGCCGGCGGAGGCGCCCTCGCCGGCCAGGCGCAGCACCTGGCGTTCGCGGTCGTTGAGCGGATCGGCCTCGGACCAGGCCTCCAGCGCCAGTTCCGGATCGATCGCGCGGCCGCCGCGGTGCACCTGGCGGATCGCATCGACCAGGCGTTCGGGCGGCGCGTCCTTCAACAGATACCCGCCGACGCCGGCATCCAGCGCGCGGCGCAGGAACCCAGGACGGGCGAAGGTGGTGACGATCACCACGCGCACCGGCAGCTGCTGGCGCTGCACCCGCTGCGCCAGTTCCAGGCCGCTGAGGCCGGGCATCTCGATATCGGTGACCAGCAGGTCCGGCGTGTGCGCCTGCAGCGCGCGCCACGCGGCTTCGCCGTCGGCGGCGCTGGCGACCACCGCGATATCCGCTTCCAGGCCCAACAGCGCGCTGAGCGCACCGCGCACCATCGCCTGGTCCTCCGCCAGCACTAGTCGAATCACGCCTTCCCCCGATGTTGTGCGCGCATTGTAGAGCGCGGCAGCGCGGCGCTCAGTGCAGCGCGGCGTCCTGCCCGGCATGCGGCGGCGCGACCGGCACGCCGGGCGCGGGTTCGGCGGTCCGCGGCAACGGCGCGGCGGCCAGCAGGCGGGTGCCCTGGCCGCGTTCGGAGTCGATCCGCAACGAACCGCCCACCGCTTCCAGCCGTTCGCGCATGCTGGCCAGGCCGGTGCCCGGCTGCATCGCGCTGCCGCGGCCGTCGTCGCGGATCTCCAGCCAGGCCTGGCCGCGTTCGCACCACAGCCGCAGCTGCGCGTTGCCGGCACCGGCGTGGCGCTGGATGTTGGTCGCGGCCTCGCGCAGCACCATCGCGAACACGGTCTCCAGCTGCGCGCATTGCGGCAAGGCATCGACCTGATAGCGGAAGGTGACCCCGGAGGATTCCAGCAGCAGCTTGGCCGAGGCCATTTCCGCCGCCAGCTGCGCGGCGCGGATGCCGCTGACCGCGCGCCGCACCTGGCCCAGCGCCTCGCGCGCGACCTGGCCGACGTCCTCCATCTCCTGCCGCGCCGCGGCCGGATCGCGCGCGAGCAGGCGCGCGGCCAGGTCCGACTTCAGCGCCACCAGCGACAGGGTGTGGCCGAGCAGGTCGTGCAGGTCGCGGCCGATGCGCTCGCGCTCGGCGACCGCGGCCAGGCGCCGCACTTCTTCGTGGCTCAGGCGCAACTGCGCGTCGGCGCGGGCGCGGCGTTCGAAGCTGATGTTCATCAGCCCCACCGACAGGCCGACCACCACCGCGCTGGTCATGTACAGCAGCGACCAGCCCTGCAGCATCCAGGCCGCGGCGAACGCACCGAGCAGCAACAACATCGCCAGCAGCGCGCGCCCGATCGGGAAACAGAACGCCAGGAACGCACAGGCATAGATCATGTAGCACTGCGCACCGGGGTTGTACGGCAGCAGCACGAACGCCAGCACGGCCATGCCGGCCACGCACCAGCGCAGGTAGCGGCGATCGCGGTAGTAGGCGCAGTAGTACAGGGCCAGAAACGCCGCGTAGCTGACCATCGTCGGCCAGAACCAGTCGCGGAAGATGTGCCGCTCGTACAGCGGCGTGATGAACAGCCAGATCGACCACACCAGCGACAGCCACACGAACCACTGCGTGCTGCGTTTGGCCGTGGTCCAGCTCATCCGCTGGGCGACCAGCGATTCGGGCGACGCTTGCAGCAGATCGATCACGGCAGGCTCCAGGGGCGGACGCGCCGCCGCGGTGCATAGCATAGCGAGCACATGGGGATGCCGCGCGACGCGGCGGGAAGCGGCGATGCCGGCCGCGCGGCGCCGGCGCGGCGGAGGCCGGCCATCAGCCGCGGCGCAGGCGCCGATGCGCCAGCGCATAGAACGCCACGGTCATCGCCAGCAGCGCGGCGATGTGGCCGGTGATTCCGCTGCCGTCGTCGTGACCGACCACGCGCAGCGCGAGCTGGCTCAGGTGATAGGACGGCCACAGCGGCGCCAGCGTGGTCAGCAGCGACGGCAGCATCTGCAGCGGGATCCACAGACCCGACAGGAACGCCATCGGCAGGTAGATCAGGTTGACCACGGCCGGCGCGCCGCTGCCGCCGACGCGGGCACCGATGTACAGGCCGATCGCACAGAACGGCAGCGTGCCCAGCACTTCGATCAGCAACAGCCAGGCGCGCTGCGACGGCGCCAGCCGCACCCCGCCGAGCATGCCGCCGAGCAGTTGCAACAACAATGCGATCGCCAGCGCGAACAGCATCGCCAGCACGGTGCGCGCCAGCAGGATCGCCCCAGGTGGCACCGGCATGGCGCGCTTGAGGGTGAGCAGGCCGCGTTCGCGGTCCAGCGCCAAGCCCACGCCGAAACCGAACAGCGCCGGCGCCATCACCCCGAACACGCCGTAGCTGGCCATCAGGTACACCGCAGCGGCGGCATTGCCGCGATTGAGCAGCACGCCGAACAGCAGGTAGAACATGGGCGGGAACAGCAAGGTCGGCAGCGCGAACGATGGCGTGCGCATCCAGCGCAATAACTCGTAGCGGATTTCGCGCAACAGCAGCGCGGCATGGTCGCGCAATGGCGGCGCAGCGGCGTCGGTCGGCCGCGCCGCCGCCGTGCCGTGCGCCGGGGACGCGACATGCTCGGTACGGCGTGGATCGGGCGTGCTCATGCGGCCTCCGCACGGGTGATGGCGAGGAACGCGTCGGCCAGGCCGGCGCGGCGGACTTCCAGTTCGTCCAGCGCCGGATCGGCGGCGAGCAGTCGCGCCACCACCGGCTCGGCCGGTTCGGCGACGATCTCCAGCACGCCGTCGCGCGCTTCCACGCGGCGCGCCTGCGGCCAGCCCGCCACCTGCACCGCAGTCAGCGCGCTGCGGCAGCGGATCGTGCGTTGCTCGAAGCGCGCCCGCAGCTGCTGCACGCTGCCTTCGGCGATCAGCGTGCCGCGCTGCAACACCGCGACCCGGTCGGCCAATACCTCGGCCTCCTCCAGGTAGTGGGTGGTCAGCAGCACCGCGCAGCCGTCCGCGACCAGTTCCTGGATCGCCCGCCACAGGCCCTGCCGCGCCTCGATGTCCAGGCCGGTGCTGGGTTCGTCCAGGAACAGCACCTGCGGCCGCCCGCAGATCGCCATCGCAAATTGCACGCGCCGCTGCTGGCCGCCGGACAAGCCGCCGTAGCGGCGCGGCATCAGGCCATCCAGCCCGGCCAGCGCCACGCAATCGGCGACGCTGCGCGGGCGCCGGTAGTAGCCGCGCGCCTGGTCCAATAGTTCGCCCACGCGCAGCGTGTCCGGCAAGCCGGCGGACTGCAGCATCACCCCGGCCTGGCGCCGCGCGCCGAGCGCACGCGGATCCTGGCCGCACAGCTGCACGCTGCCGGCATCGGCCACCTGCAGCCCGAGCAGCAGCGCCACCGCGGTGCTCTTGCCCGCGCCGTTGGCGCCGAGCAGGGCCAGCAGCTGGCCGCGCTGCAACTGCAGGTCCACGCCGTCCAGCGCGACCACCGCGCCGTAGCGCTTGTGCACGGCGCGCAGCTGCGCCAGCGGAAGAGTGTCGGGAGCGGCGTGCATCGGCAGGAACCGGTCGTGGCGGGAGTGGCCATGCTGCGCCGCGGCGCCGGCCCATCCCAGTGCGGCCCGTCAGCCGCGGCGGGTGACAGCTGTCACTGGCGATGGCTGCGCGATTGCCGCATGCTGCGCTCCACGCCACGGGGAATGGCGCCGCACCTGCCGCAGCGCAACGCAGAAAGTGACTTCCGGCAACTGGGAAGCGCACCCCTCGCCGTCCACACTGCGCCTACTGATTCGTCCAGGGACAAGATGAGTACCTCCGCCGACCTGCTCAAAGAACTCCGTATCGACCGCAAGGCTCCGCCGAGCGCGCCACCGTCGCGGCGCGGGCTGTGGATCGCCGTGGTCCTGGTGCTGCTGCTCGCGCTCGGCGTCGGCGGCTGGCTGCTGTTCGGCCGCGGCAAGGCCATCGAGGTGACCACCGCGCCGGTGGTGGCGATCGCGGCCGGCAGCAGCAGCGCCTCGGTGCTGGATGCCAGCGGCTACGTGGTGGCGCGGCGCATGGCCACGGTCTCGGCGAAGATCACCGGCAAGGTGCGCGAGGTGCTGATCGAGGAAGGCATGCGCGTGGAACAGGGCCAAGTGATGGCGACGCTGGATCCGATCGACGCCGGCGCGCAGCGGCAGCTGTCGGCCTCGCAGCTGGACGCGGCGCGCAGCCAGGTGGCGAACATGCAGGCGCAGCTGCGCCAGGCCGAGGCCGATGCGCAGCGGCTGCAGACCCTGTCCACGCAGCAGTTGGTGTCGCGTTCGCAGTACGAGCAGGCGCTGTCGCAGCGCGACGCCCTGCGCGCGCAGCTGCAGAGCGCGCAGCGCAACGTGGTGGTGGCCGGCAACCAGCTGTCGATCTCCGACCTCAACGTGGACAACACCATCGTGCGCGCACCGTTCTCCGGCGTGGTCACCGCCAAGGCGGCGCAGCCGGGCGAGATCGTGTCGCCGCTGTCGGCCGGCGGCGGTTTCACCCGCACCGGCATCGGCACGGTGGTGGACATGGACTCGCTAGAGATCGAGGTCGAAGTAGGCGAGGCCTTCATCGGCCGGGTCAAGCCGGGCATGCCGGTGGAAGCCACACTCAACGCCTACCCGGAGTGGAAGATTCCGGCCGAAGTGATCGCGATCATCCCCTCGGCCGACCGCGGCAAGGCCACGGTGAAGGTGCGCGTGGCGCTGAAGCAGAAGGATCCGCGGATCGTGCCGGAGATGGGCGTGCGGGTGAGCTTCCTGGAAGCCCCGCAGGCGCAGGCGCAAGACAAGCCGCAGGGCGTGCGCGTGCCGGGCACGGCGATCGTCAAGCGCGACGGCCAGGACGTGGCGTTCGCACTGAAGGAGGACAACACCGTCGAGCGGCGCGCGCTGAAGACCGGCATCGCGCTGGGCGACGACCGCCAGGTGCTGTCGGGCCTGGCGGCGGGCGACACGGTGGTGCTGGACCCGCCGGAGACGGTGCGCGACGGAGTCAAGGTGAAGATGGCGGAGGCGACCGAGCAATAGCGGCGGACGCGTGTGAGGTACCGCGCTTTGGCGCGAACCATTGCATGCCGTCCGTGTCGCCCCTGTCGCCACCGCCTTGCTCCATCGCCATGAAGACGGCGCCGTTACTTTGTTTTCGTTCCAGTTATTGCCATAGCGAGTGTCGCTGAAACCAGTCGTTTCACCGCATCGCATGGTTCTTGCCCGTGATGCATCAAGCCTGCAATTGCCTGCACAAGCTCCAACCGCCATACCGCTCTTGCTCTTGCTCTTGCTCTTGCTCTTGCTCTTGCTCTAGATGTTGCTCTAGCTGCTGCTCGGCTCCGTTGTTGCTCGGCTTTGCTGTTGCTGTTGCTGTTGGCTTCCTGGGTTCCCTTCCGCAGCGGCGGATGGACCGGGGAAAAACCCGAAGGGCGGCGCACATGGATGTGCGCCGTTCGCGGCAGGGGCAGGATGCCCCTTCCGCGAATCCCCGGTGCATCCGCGGACCCGTAGCGCGCAGCGCGGAGGGCGCGTAGGCAGGGCGCGCTTTCTTTTGGTTACTTTTCTTTGCGCGAGCAAAGAAAAGTGACCCGCCCTAGGGCGGAAGCTTTTGCTTTGCTGTTGCTTTTTTGCTTGGGCGTTTGCTTTTGTAGGAGCGGCTTCAGCCGCGACTGGTTCTGTCAGGAAAGTGTCGCGGCTGAAGCCGCTCCTACAAGAGCTCCACCACTGAAGGAGCAAAAGCAAAGCTTTCGCCTGCGGCGAGTTACTTTTCTTTGCTTGTGCAAAGAAAAGTAACCAAAAGAAGCGCTTCACCACAGCCGAAGGCTGGTCAAGCACACCCTACTCCGCGCCCTCCGCGCTGCGCGCTCCGGGTCCGCGAACAGGACGGGATTCGCGGAAGGGGCATCCTGCCCCTGCCGCGAACGGCGCACATCCCTGTGCGCCGCCCCTTCGGGGTTTTTCCCGCCCTATTCGCCGCTACGTAAGGGACCCGGTAAAGCCAAAAGCAAAAGCACAGCAACAGCATCGCAATTGAAAGCATCCGCGAACCGCCTCACCGCAATCGGCACATCCACTACCCGTCCACTGCCAGGAACACCACCATGTCCACCCTCGTCAAACTGCGCAACGTCACCAAGACCTACCAGCGCGGGCCCGAGAAAGTACAAGTCCTGCACGGCATCGACCTGGAGATCGAACGCGGCGACTTCGTCGCCCTGATGGGACCCTCCGGCTCCGGCAAGACCACCCTGCTGAACCTGATCGGCGGCCTGGATACCCCCAGCGGCGGCGAGATCGAGATCGAAGGCGAACGCATCGACCGCATGAGCGGCGGCCAACTGTCCACCTGGCGCAGCCAGCACGTCGGCTTCGTGTTCCAGTTCTACAACCTCATGCCCATGCTCACTGCGCAGAAGAACGTCGAGCTGCCGCTGCTGCTGACCAACCTCAGCGCCGCCCAGCGCAAGCGCAACGCCGAGATCGCCCTGACCCTGGTCAACCTCGCCGACCGCCGCAGCCACCGCCCCAACGAACTGTCCGGCGGCCAGCAGCAGCGTGTGGCGATCGCCCGCGCCATCGTCTCCGATCCCACCTTCCTGATCTGCGACGAGCCCACCGGCGACCTGGACCGCCACGCCGCCGAAGAGATCCTGCAGTTGCTGCAGCAGCTCAACCGCGAACACGGCAAGACCATCATCATGGTCACCCACGACCCCAAGGCCGCCGAGTACGCCAGCCATACCGTGCACCTGGACAAGGGCGAGCTGGCCGACGCGCCGCTCGTGGCGCATTGAACCGGCCGCTGCCGCATCGCGGCCAGCCGCGGCGCGCGTACCGCGCCACGGCGTACCGTTCCCTGGAGAATCGAACATGAAATACTTTTCGTTGGTCTGGGCGCAGCTGTTCCGCAGCAAGACCCGCACCCTGCTGACCCTGCTGTCGGTGGTCGCCGCGTTCCTGCTGTTCGGCATGCTCGACTCGGTGCGCGTGGCGTTCAACTCCGGCGGCAGCGTCGAAGGCGCCAACCGGCTGATCGTATCTTCGCGGCTGTCGATCACCCAGTCGCTGCCGGTCAGCCTGCAATCGCAGATCGAGTCGGTGCCCGGGGTGAAGAAGGTCACCTACGCGATGTGGTTCGGCGGCATCTACCAGGATCCGAAGAACTTCTTCCCCAACTTCTCGGTGGCGCCGAACTTCTTCGACGTGTACAGCGAGTACGACGTGCCGCCGGCGCAGCTCAAGGCGTTCCGCGAAACCCGTACCGCCGCGGCAGTCGGCGCGGCGCTGGCCAAGAAGCACGGCTGGAAGATCGGCGACACCATCCCGCTGCAGGCCACCATCTTCCCGCGCGGCGGCAGCAACGACTGGCCGCTGACCCTGACCACCATCTTCAAGGTCAAGGACGCCAAGAACGCGCAGGCGGAAAACCAGTTGATGATGAACTGGAAATACTTCGACGAGTCCAACGACTACATCAAGAACAAGGTCAGCTGGTACACCGTGCAGCTGGGCAGCGCCGACCAGGCCTCGCGGGTGGCGCAGGCGATCGACGCGCTGTCGCTGAACTCCGACCACGAGACCAAGAGCCAGACCGAGGCCGCGTTCTCGCAGGCCTTCGCCAAGCAGTTCGCCGACATCGGCCTGATCGTCACCGCGATCATGGGCGCGGTGTTCTTCACCCTGCTGCTGCTCACCGGCAACACCATGGCGCAGGCGGTACGCGAGCGCATCCCGGAGCTGGCGGTGCTGAAGACGCTCGGCTTCCGCGACGGCACCGTGCTGAGCCTGGTGATGGTCGAGTCGGTACTGCTGATCGTGCTCGGCGGACTGATCGGCATGGGCCTGGCGGCGCTGATCATCCCCGGCGTGGCCGCGGCCAGCGGCGGCATGATGCCGATGCGCAGCGTGCCCCCGCAGACCTGGCTGGTGGCGCTGGGGCTGATGGTCGCCATCGGCATCGTGGTCGGCTTGCTGCCGGCGCTGCGCGCGCAGCGGCTGAAGATCGTGGACGCGCTGGCCGGGCGCTGAGCCCGCCGCCGCATCGTTCTCTATCGCATTCTCGGAAGACGCACTGATGAAACTCAAACAATGGTTGGGCAATCTGCTCTCGCTGCTGCTGCTGGCCCTCGGGCTGGCGCTGTGGATCGCGCTGCCCTGGTACGGGGTGCTGGCGCTGGCCGTCGGCGTGGCGCTGTGGCTGCTGCTGACCCGCAGCGGCCGCCTGGCGCTGGCCGCCACCCGCATCGGCGTGGCCAGCCTGCCGCAGCGCTGGGGCGCCTCGTCGGTGATCGTGGTCGGCATCGCCGGCGTGGTCGGCGTGCTGGTGGCGATGCTGGCGATGGGCGAAGGCTTCCAGGCCACGCTCAGCAGCACCGGCGACGACACCACCGCCATCGTGCTGCGCGGCGGCTCCGGCGCCGAGACCAACTCGGTGATCACCCGCGACCAGGTGCCGCTGATCGCCAGCCTGGCCGGCGTGGCCAAGGGCGCCGACGGCAAGCCGCTGGTCTCCCCGGAGCTGTCGCAGGTGATCAACCTGCCGAGCAAGGCCGAGGGCACCGACACCAACGTGCAGTTCCGCGGCGTCGGCGACGCCGGCTGGATGGTGCACGACAAGGTCCGGATCGTGGAAGGCCGCCGCTTCGCCGCCGGCCTGCGCGAGATCGTGGTCGGCCAGGGCGCCAAGGCGCAGTTCCGCGGGCTGGAGGTCGGCAAGACCCTGAGCCTGGGCCGCGAGCAGTGGACCGTGGTCGGCGTGTTCGCCTCCGGCGACGCGCACGATTCGGAACTGTGGGCCGACGCGCAGACCCTGGCCTCCACCTACAACCGCAGCGCCTACCAGTCGATCAACGTGCGCACCGCCGGCAAGGACGGCTACGCCCAGTTCAAGGCGGCGATGGCCGCCGACCCGCGGCTCAAGCTCGACGTGGAAACCACCCGCGCCTACTACGCCAAGCAGGGCGGCAACCTCAGCAAGCTGATCAGCATCCTCGGCACGGTGATCGGCGCGATCATGGCGGTGGGCGCGGTGTTCGGCGCGCTCAACACCATGTACGCGGCGGTGGCCACCCGCGCGCGCGAGATCGCCACGATGCGCGCGATCGGCTTCCGCGGATTGCCGGTGGTGACCGCGGTGATGCTGGAGACGATGCTGCTGGCGTTGCTCGGCGGGCTGCTCGGCGGGCTGATCGCCTGGGTCGTGTTCAACGGCTACAGCGTGTCCACCCTGGGCAGCAACTTCAGCCAGGTGGTGTTCCAGTTCAAGGTGTCGCCGGAACTGTTGTGGAGCGGGCTGAAGTGGGCGCTGGGCATCGGCCTGGTCGGCGGGCTGTTCCCGGCGCTGCGCGCGGCGCGGCTGCCGATCACCACCGCCTTGCGCGCGCTGTAAGGCCGCCGGTCCCGGGCATCGTGGCGCCCTGCCTGGCGCAAGGAAGCGAGGTCGCGGGCCGGCCTCCACCTGCGCAAATGCGACCCGCGGGTCTGGCCCGGCGTGTCGCGGGCCGGCGCCACGCGGCCCGACCTGAACGCGAGGCGCTGCCGCGCGACGCCGACCGGGTGCCGGCCAGGCCCGGCACGGCCCGTTCGGGAACGGTGGATGCGCCACAGCGCAGGCCGCAGCGGAAAAACCGGGCTGGCGGTCCCGCCTCGGCGCACCCTGCCGACCCGCGTCATCGTTTCGTCATCCAATTGCGGTAGAGCCGCGCCAGCGAAGGCGGTAGCCTGCGCGGCCGTTCATCCACCGCCTACCGCCATGTCGTCGCGCCTGCGCCTCCTGCTCGTCCTCTGCGCCAGTCTGTGCCTGGCGGCCTGCTGCGTGGCCGCGGGCACCTCCACCTCGCTCAGCGACCGCCTGGTCGCGCCGGGCGGCGTGTCGCCGCTGATGGACGAGGAACGCATCCAGGGCCTGTTGTCGACCCTGCCCAACCGCAGCGGGCACGTGCTCACCCCCGGCGGCATCCCGATCTTCTGGCGGGCGATCGATCCGGGCGACTACCGCATGCGCTACCGCTACGAGCATGCCGGCCGCGACGCCAACGGCCACGAGCGCGCCGATTTCGCGATGGACGTGGCCGCGCCGCAGCCCGGCGCGCACGCCCCGCCGCGCGGTACCGTGGTGCTGCTGCACGGCTGGATGATGGACGGCGACTCGCTGCTGCCGTGGTCGCTGGACCTGGCCCAGGCCGGCTACCGCAGCATCAGCATCGACCTGCGCAACCACGGCCGCTCCGGCGGCGGCCCGGCCGGCTACGGCACCCGCGAGTCCGACGACGTGGTCGCGGTGATCCGCGCGCTGCGCGCCCGCGGCGAGGTGCAGGGTCCGCTGTACCTGTTCGGCGTGTCCTACGGCGCCGCCACCGCGCTGTTCACCGCGCAGAAGCTGGGCGGCGACGTCGACGGCGTGGTCGCGATGGAATCCTTCGCCAACGCCGGCCGCGGCATCCGCGACATGATCCCGCACATGCTCGCCAGCCGCCCGCAGGGCCTGATGGCCAGCGCAGCGATGGACCTGGCGCGCTGGCGCTACGCCGGGCAGAACCTGGATGCGGTCATCGCCAACGCCAACCAGCGCCTGGCGCTGAACCTGGACCAGGTCGACGTGACCGCCGCCGCGCGCGCCGCCCCGGCCTGCGTGCTGCTGCTGCATGGCGGCGCCGACCAGCACATCCCGGTCGCGCACGGCCGCCTGCTGGCGCTGGACGCGCCGCGCGCGCACTACCTGGAGATGCCCGGCGAGAACCACATCAGCCTGCCGATGCGGCTGGACCTGCTGGCGCCGACCGTGGAGGACTGGTTCGCCGAACTGCCGGCGCAGCGCCACGACGGCCACTGCCCGTCGCCGCTGGCGCCGCGCGTGGACGCCGGGCAGCAGCTGACGGGCAGCCCGGCTGCGAGCGTCGGCCGCGGTTGAGGAGGGAGTGGGGATTCGGGAGCGGGGATTCGTAACAGCGGACTGCGCAGGCCGCCGCGCTATCAAGGGGAGCGGCTTCGGCTCTTGCGAATCCCCAATTCCGAATTCCCAATCCCGGCCCCTCGCCGCCCCCAACCCGAGCGCCACAGGCTCTCGCCGGCGAACAGCAGCAGGCCGATCCAGATCGCGGCGAAGCCGATCGCCTTGCCGGTGTCGAACGGTTCGTGGAAGAACCACACTCCCAGCAGCAGTTGCAGACTCGGCGCGATGTACTGCAGCAGCCCGACCAGCGACAGCGGGATGCGCCGCACGCCGTAGGCGAAGCCGATCAGCGGCACCGCGGTGACCACGCCGCCGAACACCAGCAGCAGATCGTTGCGCCAGCCCCAACCGCCGGCGAAACCGCCGCCGTGCCCGCTCTCGCTCCACAGCACGAAGCCCAGCGCCGGCAGGAACAGGTACAGGCTCTCCACCCCCAGCCCGGCCACCGCATCCACCTGCACCAGCTTGCGCAGCAACCCGTACAACCCGAACGAGGCGGCCAGGCTCAGCGCGATCCACGGCAGCGCGCCGGCATCGACGGTGAGCCAGCTCACGCCGAGCGCCGCGCACGCCACCGCCAGCCACTGCAGCGGGCGCAGCCGCTCCTTCAGCACCAGCACGCCGAGCAGCACGTTGACCAGCGGATTGATGAAATAGCCCAGGCTCGCCTCGATCACGTGGCCGGCGTTGATCGCCCAGATGTACAGGCCCCAGTTGAACGCGATCGCCAGGCTGCTCAGCGCCAGGATGGCCAGCGCGCGCGGCTGTGCGGCGATGCTGCGCCACCACTGCAGGCGCGTGCGGTACAGCAGCCAGCCCACCACCAGCACCGCGCTCCAGACGATGCGGTGGGCGATGATCTGAAACGACGGCACCGCCTTGAGCAGATGCCAGTACACCGGCACCACGCCCCACAGCGCGAACGCCAGCGCAGTGATCAGCAACCCGCGCCGCGTCTCCTGCTCAGTAACGGTCATCGCCGCGTCCGCGCCACGGTGATGACCACCACGCCGGCCAGGATCACCGCCATCGCGCCCAGGTCGCTGGCGGTGAAGCGCTCGCCGCCGAGCCAGCTGCCCAACGCCACCGCGATCACCGGATTGACGTAGGCATAGCTGCCGGCCAGCACCGGACGCACGTTCTGCAACAACCACACGTAGGCGGTGAACGCCACGATCGAGCCGAACACGCACAGGTAGGCGACCGCCATCAGCGCGTGCGGCGTCGGCCAGGCATGCGGGCGCTCGCCGCTCAGCAGGCCCGCGGCGACCAGCAGCACGCCGCCGCACAGCATCTGCCCGGCGGCGGCCATGAACGGCGCCGGCAGGTCGCGACCGCGCGACCACACCGAACCGAACGCCCAGCCGATCGGCGCGATCAACAGCAGCACCAGGCCCTTGGGGCTGGCGCTGAGGCTGCTGCCGGCATTGAGCCACAGCACCCCGGCGAACCCGACCACGATGCCCAGCCATTCGCCGCGGCTGGCATGCTGCCCGCGCAACGCACCGAACAGCGCCATCCACAGCGGCACCGAGGCCACCGCGACCGCGGCCAGGCCCGAGGACACCTGGCGCTCGGCCAGCACCACCATGCCGTTGCCGCACAGCAGCAGCAATGCGCCGAGCACGGTCAGCGACCCCCATTGCGCGCGCGTCGGCGCCGCCACGCCGCGCCAGCGCAGCACCGCGTACAGCAGCGAGCCGGCGACCACGAAGCGCAGCCCCGAGACCATGCTCAGCGGCGGCGTCCCGCCCTCCAGCGCGAAGCGGATCGCCAGATAGGTCGAACCCCAGACGACGTAGACCAGCAGCAGCGCGAGGACGACGAAACCACCGCGCGCGGGAACGGCGGTGGCGGGAGAGGGCGAGGACGACATGCGCAGAAGGACCGAGCGGTGTGGACATGAATTCTAGGCCAGCGGCCACGACCAGCGACAGCATTGCAGCGCGACGCGCGCGGCACGCTGTTTTGCACGTGGCGCTGATCCCTTCAAGCCATCGGCGATAGGTGCTTCGCTGAGCCAGCATGATCCTGAGCGCACAGCACGTGCTTGCGTCATTGCAAAGGCAACCCGAGGCTTCCGGCCATCAGCCGCAATCGCCGCGCGGCAGACTCCCCGCGTCGGGACTGAAGTCCCTCCCACAATGCACCCGGCACCTTGCGCAAGGTTTCCTGTAGGAGCGGCTTCAGCCGCGACAGGAGGCATCCGCAATCCATCGGCTTCGGCAGCAGTGGAGACCGAAGCGCCTCTGCGCTGCACTCCAGGCGAGCCCAGCGCGAAACTCCACCTGTGGGAGCGACTTTAGTCGCGACGCGCGGAGTCAGCAGCTCCATCGGCTCCGGCAGCAGTCGCGGCTGAAGCCGCTCCTACAGTGCACCCAGCAAACTCAGCGCAAGGCCTCCTGTAGGAGCGGCTTCAGCCGCGACAGGAGGCATCAGCGATCCATCGGCTTAGGCACCAGTCGAGGCCGAAGCCCCCTGCAGTGCACTCAGCAAACGGCGGCAATGCGCTGTTCGCCGGCAACGAGGCCAACCCAGCGCGAAGCTCCAACCTGTGGGAGCGACTTCAGTCGCGACGCGCGGAGTCAGCAGCTCCATTGGCTCCGGCAGCAGTCGCGGCTGAAGCCGCTCCTACAGTGCACCCAGCAAACTCAGCGCAAGACCTCCTGTAGGAGCGGCTTCAGCCGCGACAGGAGGCATCAGCAATCCATCGGCTTCGCACCAGTCGGGGCTGAAGCCCCTCCTACAGTGCACCTAGCAACTCAGCGCAAGGCTCCCTGTAGGAGCGGCTTCAGCCGCGACAGGACGCGTCAGCAATCGATCGGCTTCGGCAGCAGTGGAGACCGAAGCACTTCTGCGCTGCACTCCAGCAAACCCAGCGCGAAGCTTCACTTGTGGGAGCGACTTCAGTCGCGACGCGCGACACCCACCCCAACCGCAGCCACAGTCACAGTCACCACCTCAGCGCCGCGCCGCCTCGCTCGCATCGCGCGCCGGCTTGAACTCCGAGCCGTCGTCCCAGCGCGGCCACTCGCGGCTGTCGGCCAGGCGCTGGCCCAGGTCGTACAGCAGCAGCGTGTCGGCGGCATGCCCGGCCGGATCCCAGGATGCGCTCCAGCGATCGCAGGGCTGGTGGTAGCACTCGGCGAAATAGCGATCGCGGATCGCCTTGCCGGCGGCCACGCCGCCGTCCAGCTTGTCCAGGCCAGGCCCCACCGTGATCGCCGGCACCCCGGCGCGGGCGAAGGCGAAGTGGTCGGCGCGATAGAAGAAGCCCGCCTCCAGGTTCGGATCCGGCGAATAGGCGCGGCCGCGCGCCTGCGCCGCCGCGGCCAGATCGCGCTCCAGCGACACGCGTCCGCGGCCCCACGAGGCGACGTTGCGGGTGGCGCCGTCGGGGCTGAACATCTCGCTGTTGATCACCGCCACGGTGGTGGCCAGCGGCGCCAGCGGATGCGCGGCGTAGTAGGTCGCGCCGAGCAGGCCCTTTTCCTCGGCGGTCAGGGCGATGAAGTACAGCGTGCGCTGCGGCCGCGGACCGGCCGCGAACACTCGCGCCAGTTCCAGCACGCTGGCCACGCCGGTGGCGTTGTCGACCGCGCCGCGGCGGATGCGGTCGCCGCCGGCATCGGCCGCGCCGAGGCCGAACGCGTCCCAGTGCGCCGAGTAGATGACGGTCTCCTCCGGATGCGTGGCGCCTTCCAGCTTGGCGACCACGTTGTGGGTGACCACACGCTCGCGCTTGAGCGCGAAACGCACCGACAGCGCCGCATCGCCCAGCGCCTGCGGGCGGAAGTCGGCGCGCTGCGCACGTCGCTTCTCCGCCTCGAAATCCAGCCCGGCGCGCTGGAACAGCGACACCGCCAGCGCGCGTTGCATCCAGCCGCGCACCGGCACGTGCTGCGCACGCGCCTGCGCGTCGCTGCGCTCGATGTCGAACAGCGGCGACAACCCGGAACTCTTCACCGTGGCCCAGCCGTACGCCGCCGGCGCGGTCTCGTGCACGATCAGCACGCCGGCCGCGCCCTGCCGCGCGGCTTCCTCGTACTTGTAGGTCCAGCGCCCGTAGTAGGTGACCGCGCGGCCATCGAAGGCGCCGGGCTGCGGCGTCTCGAAATCGGCATCGTTGATCAGCATCACCGCGATCTTGCCTTTCAGGTCCACGCCCTTGTAATCGTCCCAGCCGCGCTCGGGCGCATGGATGCCGTAGCCGACGAACACCAGCGGCGCATCCTTCAGCGCCACCTTGGCACCGGGCCGCAGGCTCTGCAGCACCACGTCCTCGCCGTTGACCAGCGCCTGCGACGCACCGGCCACGCGCAGCGTCGCGGTCACCGGTCCGTCCACCTGCGCGCGCACCAGCGGCACCGCCTGGGTCCAGCCGCCGTCGTCGCCCGCCGGTTGCACCCCGGCCAGGCGGAACTGTTCGCTGAGATAGGCGATGGTCTTGTCCTCGCCCGGCGTGGCCGGCGCGCGGCCCTCGAACGCATCGGAGGCCAGCGTGCGCACATGCCGCTGCAGCGCTTCGGCATCGATGCCGCCGCCGGGCAGCGCCTCATTGGCCGCCTGCGCGGCGCCTCCCATGAACAGACAGGCGGACAGCAGCAACATGCGCATCGGATTCACGGCGAAGACCTGAAAAAACCTGGTTGCACAGTGTAGAGCGTGACGCCGTCACGAAACAGCAATGACGTGGATCGAGACACGAGAAGCGCAGACACACGCTTTTCCCAATCCCGAATCCCAAATCACGAATCCCGGCCTTTCAGCGATCCAGCCAGCAGGCCAGGCCCTGCGCATTGAGTTCGATGTCCATCCGCAGCACCTGCTCCACGCCAGCGTCGTCGAGCGGGCAGCCATGCAGTCGCGCGCGCTCCAGGTACAGCGCGGTCAACGCCGCGACCAGGCAGCGATGGCGATCGGAATGGCCGTCGCAGCCGCGCGCGATCGCCACCATCGCCTCGAGTTGCTCGAACAGATCCGCGGCCAATGTCTCTGCCGCGCCGACCGCGCCGTAATGGGTAAGATACAGCGTGTCCGGCGCATAACCGAGCATGCGCTGGATCGAGGCACGCATCGCTTCCGGATCGAACTGCACCGGCGAGGAGGTCGGGATCACGAACGCGCCCTGCGCGCTGTCCAGCTCGCGGTACGACAGCCCGAAGGTGTCGCCGCTGAACCAGCTGCGGCTGCGCGCGTCCCACACGCACAGATGGTGGCGCGCGTGGCCGGGCGTATCGATGCACAGCAGCTCGCGCTCGCCCAGCCACAGCCGATGGCCGTCCTCGGCGACGACGACGCGTTCGGCCGCCACCGGCAGGATCGTGCCGTAGCTGCGCGCGATCTCGGCTTCGCCGTACACCGCGGTGGCACCGGCGATCAGCCGCGTCGGGTCGATCATGTGCGGCGCGCCGCGCGGATGCACCAGCAGGCGCGCATTCGGCAACCGCTGCAGCAGCGCACCGGCGCCGCCGGCATGGTCCAGGTGCACGTGGGTCAGGATCAGCCAGTCCACATCGCCCGGCGCCAGGCCGGCGCCGTCGAGCGCGGCCAGCATGGTCGGCAGCGAATGGCTGGTGCCGCAATCGACGAACGCGCCGCGGCCGTGCTCCACGATCAGGTAGGCCGCATCGAACTGCGCGCGCTGGAAGCCGGTGTCGATGAGATGGATGCTGGGATCGCGTGGCATGCGCAAGGCGGTGGCTGGGCGAAGGTCCATTCTAGGCCGTATGGAGGCCGTTGCCAGCCCTGCACGGTACGCGTCGGCCTCCAGGCAATCCCACGGCCCGTGCATCGTCATCGGGACATGCAATCCTGGAGACTGCGGCGCGGGTGCCCCTCCGTTACAGCCAGCTGCGATCCCAGTGCTTTTGTGGGAGGGACGTCAGTCCCGACGCATTGCCGCCAAAGCCTCGTCGGGACTGACGTCCCTCCCACACACACACGCCTGGCCGTGACTGCGGCGACGTAACCCTCAGCCCGCGTCGCGCAGCCGCTGCAGCGCGGCCAGCACGGCGTCGGCCGGCACCGCCAGGGTGATTCCGGCGGCCTGCAACGCATCGGCCTGCGCCGCCTGCTTGAGCACGCCGATCACGCGTCCGGCCTCGCGCGGCGAATCGAAGCCGCCGCTCTGCAGCAGCAACGCGCCTTCGCCGTCGAGCAGCTTGAAGTAGAAGCGGCCGTCGCCCTCACGGTACTGCTTGAAGCTCGGCAGCGCCTGCTTGGCCTGCGCGGCATCGGCCTGTTCCGCCTCGCGCAGCGACAGGTCGCGCAGGCCCACCGCATGCCGCAATTCGGCCAGGAACGGCGTGGCATAGCGCGCACGCAGGCGCTGCGCGTTGTCGCGCAGGATCGCCTCGATCTCGCCCGGGCGCGCCATCAGCGCCTCGTAGCGCTCGCGCATCGGCGCGATCTCGGCGTCGATGCGCTCGAACAACTGCTGCTTGGCCTCGCCCCAGCCGATGCCGCCGGCGAAGGCCTGCGCGAACGCGGCGGCCTCCTCGGCGCTGGCGAAGGCCTGGTACAGCTGGAACAGCGCCGAGCCCTCGGTCTCCTTCGCCTCGCCGGGCGCGCGCGAATCGGTGACGATGGCGAACACGTGCTTCTTCAGTTCCTCGCGCGGGGCGAACAACGGAATCGTGTTGTCGTAGCTCTTGCTCATCTTGCGCCCGTCCAGCCCGGGCAAGGTGGCCACCTGCTCGTCGATCAGCGCTTCGGGCAGGGTGAAGTAATCGCGGCCGTAGACGTGGTTGAAACGCTGGCCGATATCGCGCGCCATCTCGATGTGCTGGATCTGGTCGCGGCCCACCGGCACCTGCTGCGCGTTGAACAGCAGGATGTCGGCGGCCATCAGCACCGGGTACATGAACAGCCCGGCGCTGATCCCGGCATCGTCGTCCTCGCCGTCGGCGCGGTTCTTGTCCACCGCCGCCTTGTAGGCATGGGCGCGGTTGAGCAGGCCCTTGCCGGCGACGCAGGTCAGGAACCAGGTCAGCTCGTTGGTTTCCGGCACGTCGGACTGGCGGTAGAACCACACCTTCGACGGATCCAGCCCGGCCGCCAGCCACGACGCGGCGATCTCCAGGGTCGAGCGCTGGGTGCGCGCCGGGTCCTGCGCCTTGATCAGGCTGTGCAGGTCGGCCAGGAAATAGAAGCTCTCGATACCCGGACGCAGGCTGGCCTGCAGTGCCGGGCGGATCGCGCCGACGTAGTTGCCCAGGTGCGGGGTGCCGGAGGGGGTGATGCCGGTGAGGACGCGGGTGGTCATGCGGGGAATCGAAGCCGGAAGAAAACCCGGCGAGTTTAACCGCTGCGCGGCAACCCCGTTCCGGCGCATGGCGCGTTCAATGCCAGGTCCCTTCCCGGAGTCGCCCCGATGCGCACGCTCTTCCGCCTGCTTCCAACCCGCCCGATCGGCCCGATCTCGATCGCCCTGCTGTGTATCGGCCTGCTGTGCGGTTTCCGCCCCTACCCTGCACCGCCGCCGTCCGCGTCGCTGGTCGCCCTGAGCGTGATCGACCGCGACGACGGCGCCGATCTGCCGCAGCACGTGCAGCGCGGCCAGCGCTGGGTCGCCGCCACGCCCGGCCACCGCTATGCGCTGCGCCTGAGCAACCTCACCGGCCGCCGCGTGCTGGTGGTGCTGTCGGTGGACGGAGTCAACGCAGTCAGCGGCGAGACGGCCTCCAGCGACCAGCGCGGCTATGTGCTGGCGCCGTGGCAGAGCACCGAGATCGCCGGCTGGCGCAAGTCGCAGCGCGAGATCGCGCAGTTCGTGTTCACCGACCTGGCCGACAGCTACGCCGCGCGCACCGGCCGCCCCGACAACGTCGGCGTGATCGGCATGGCGGTGTTCGACGAAGCGCCACGCATCGTGCCGCAGGCAAGCATCGAGGAGCGCCGGGAAAGCGCTGCCGCGCCGGCGCAAACACCGGCACCGGTGGCGGCGCGCGCCCAGGAAAGCGATGCCGCGCTGGGCGCGGTGCAGCGCCTGGGCACAGGCCATGGCGAACGCGAATGGTCGCCGTCCAGCACTACCGAATTCGAACGCGCCAGCGAGGTGCCGCAGCAGCGCGTGCAGCTACGTTACGACAGCCGCGCACGGCTGATCGCACGCGGGGTGATCCCGCGGTCGCGGCCGTACCCGCGCGTGGCCGACGCACCGCATGCCTTTCCCGGCGACTTCGTGCCGGATCCGCCGGCGCGCTGAGCCCGCGCACATGTAGGCGCGAAAAAGGAACGGGCCGCACTCGCGGCCCGTTCCGGTGCAAGGCGCATGGATCGCCTCAGTTGCGGTATTCCTTGTCCAGGCTGTCCTGGAAGGTACGCACCTCTTTTTCGGCGCGGTCGCGATCCCAGCCATAGCGTTCCTGCAGCTTGCCCGACAGGTATTGGGCATTGCCTTCGGCCACGTCGAAATCGTCGTCGGTCAGATCGCCCCACTGGGCCTTGATCTTGCCTTTGAGCTGGGTCCACTTGCCGGAAATGATGTCTTTGTTCATAGCATCGCTCTCGTTGGTCCGCGGCGACTGAACCGCGCGCAGAGCATCGCGCCTGCGCCGTTGCCATGCGGTCGATACGACGTCAACGGCGCATGAGTTCGGTTAACCATTTACCGGACCTGGCGATGGCATGTACGAGACGCAAAAAAAACGGGCCGGCAAAGCCGGCCCGTTCTTGTCACCGAGCGCTGGGGCTCAGTTCTTGGCGGCGTCTTCGACCTTCTCGCCGGCGCTCTGCACGTCCTTGCCGGCACCGGCAACGGTGTTGCAGCCAGACAGCAGGCCGACCGAGAACATCGCCAGCAGCATCCACGCAAAAGTACGCTTCATAGGTTCACTCCTTTGTTGATCATGGGAACGCGGCACGAGCCGCGTCTGGGTAACGCATTGGATATCGAAAACGCGAAGCCACTACGGCCGATCGATCAGCACTTGCCGTCGCTGCAATCGCCCGCCTTGTCTTCCACCTTCTCGCCCGCCTTCTGCATGTCTTTGCCGGCACCGGCCATGGTGTTGCAGCCAGTCAGCATGCCCGCACAGAACAGGGTCAGCATCATCAAGGTGAGCAGTCGCTTCATCGTGGAATCCTCGCAGTAAGACGGGTCTAGGGGACAGCGGCGATAGCCGTTGCCGAGCTACCGTCTGGCGGTGAATCTGACTTCACCACTGTGGATTTCACGTGAATGAAGCGCTCCAGTGTTCAGTTTTCTTCCAGAAACCCAACTCAGTCTCGCATCAGCGTGGACTTGCCGAACAGGCTTTCGACCAGGTCCACCGCCAGTTCGGCGGTCAGATTGCGATGGTCCAGCACCGGATTGAGTTCGACGATGTCCAGCGAGCCCATGCGCCCGCTGTCGGCGATCATCTCCATCACCAGCTGCGCTTCGCGGTAGTTGGGGCCGCCGGGCACGGTGGTGCCCACGCCGGGCGCGATGCTGGGGTCGAGGAAGTCCACGTCGAAGCTGACGTGCAGGTGGGTGTCGGCATCGAGTCCGTCCAGCGCCGCTTCCATGGTGCGCTTCATGCCCATCTCGTCGATGTAGCGCATGTCGTACACATCGATGCGGTGCTGCTTGATCAGCCGCTTCTCGTCCGGATCCACCGAGCGGATGCCGATCTGCCGGACCTGGTCCGGGCGCAGCGCCGGCGCGTCGCCGCCGAGTTCGGTCAGCGCCTTGGGACCCAGCCCGCACAGGCAGGCCACCGGCATGCCATGCACGTTGCCCGACGGGGTGACCTCGCTGGTGTTGAAGTCCGAATGCGCGTCCAGCCACAGCACCCGCAGCTTGCGGCCCTGCTCGCGGCAATGCCGCGCCACCGCGGTGATCGAGCCGATGCCCAGGCAATGGTCGCCGCCCAGCATGATCGGCATGCGCCCGGCGCGCAGCTCGGCGTAGCTGGCGTCCATCAGCGCACGGTTCCAGGCCACCACTTCGTCCAGGTGCCGGTAGCCGGCGACCGGGGATTGCCATGGATTGCGCGGGCCGTCGAGGTTGCCCAGGTCGCGCACTTCGATGCCGCGACCGGCCAGCGCCTCGTGCAGGCCGGCGATGCGCAACGCTTCCGGCCCCATGCGCGCGCCACGGTGACCAGCGCCGATGTCGGTGGGAACGCCGATCAGGGACACCGGCAGAAAAGAGGAACTCATGCGGACGTGCTCCAGCAAAAAATGTGCGCCAGTCTAGCGAGCCGCCCGCGGCGCGACCCGCCGCGGCGCAGCAGGGCGAACGCCGACGGTACGCAGCGTGCGGCGACGCATTGCCGGAAAATCCATGGAAAGGCGCACGGCGGCAAACGCGTACACGCGAGCATTGCGCCGGCGCCTGCCGGGCGCACACTGAACGACGCGAGGAGAATGGTGCCGCTTGTCCGAATCGAACGGACGACCTACTGATTACAAATCAGTTGCTCTACCGACTGAGCTAAAGCGGCACGAGGACTGCAGTGCCCGCGCTGCGGGCCGTCGCAGTCTACCTGCTGGCAGGCCGTCGCGGCAGATCGCGGCGGCGGGCCGCGATCCGCACCGGCCCGGAAGACCGAAGCGCATGCGCAGCGCGGCATTCTAGCGCAGCGTGGCGCAGTCCAGCGCGCGCTGGCGCTGCGCGCCGAGCTGCCGCCGCAGCGAGGCGGCCTGTGCCGCGGAGGCCGTGCGCAGGTCCAGCCACCAGCGCGACTGGCCGCTGCCGCCGCTGGGGACCAGGTCGACGTTGAAGCCGGCCTTGGCCAGTTCGGCGCGGCGGCGTTCGGCGCCTTCGCGGCTGCGGTACTGGCCGAGCGCGATGGCGCCGGCTTCCTCGCCCTGGCGGATCGGGTAGTAGTCGCGGATGCCGGCGGCGACGATGCGCTCGACCGCGGCCTTGACCCCGTCCTCGCCGCCGATGGTCGGCAGCAGCACGCGGAAGCTGGTGGCGTCGTCGTCGCCGACCTCGCGCAGGCGCGGGCGCGTGGCGGCGGTGCCGAGTGTGGCGACGGCGGCCTCGGCGGCGGCACGGTCCGGATACGGGCCCAGGCTCAGGCAGACGGGGGCCGCAGCAGGCTCCGCGGCGGCGGCCACGGCGTTGCTGGGCGCTTTGGGCGGTGGTGGCGCGGCAGCGGTCGGCGCTGCGGTCGTGGGCGTTGCGGTTGCTGGCACTGCAGTTGTTGCGGGCGCGTCGGCAACCGCAGCGGCGGCGCTCGGCGCCGCGGCGGTGGCAGTGGCAGGCGCTGGTGCCAGTGCCGGTGCCGCAACGGGGGCCGGCGGCGCGGACGCGGCCGCGGGCACGGCCTGCGATGCCGGAACCAGCTGCAGCGTCGCCACCCCGGCGGGCGGAGTCGGCAGCGGTGCCGGCGCGGGGGTCTGCGGCTGCGTCGCCCACCACAGCGCGACGCCGAGATTGAGGATGGTCAGGACGACGAGCAGGGCGCGGACGAGCATGCGCGGATTCTACCCGGCACGCCCGGCCGCGGCGTGCGCCTGCGCCCACAGCGCCAGCCCGTCCAGCACCAGCGACGGGCGTTGCTCGGCCGCCGGCAGTCCGTGCAGCAAGGGCGGCGCGCCGCCGCCGTGCAGCAGCAGCCGCGGCCGCCGCGTCAGCAGCGCCTCGCCCTGCTGCAGGCTGCGTTCGATCAGTGCCAGCGCCGCACCGTCGCACCCGGACGCCAGCGCATCGGCGGTGTCGGTGGCGAACTCGCGGTAATCGCCGCCCTCGGCCGGCAGCTGCGCGGCGCGCTGCTGCAGGGCCTGGCGCATCGTGGTCGGCGACGGCGCGATGCGTCCGCCATGGTGCAGGCCGTCGCGATCGAGCAGGTCCAGGGTCAGCGCGGTGCCGACCCCGACCACCAGGACATCGCCGCCGCCGTGCGCGGCGAGCAGCGCCAGGAAGCGGTCCACGCCGAACCGCTGCGGCTGCGCATAGGCGATGCGCACGCCGGCGCAGGCGGCCTCGGTGCGCGCCACCTGCACCTGCGCGAAGCGGGTACGCAGCGCGTCCAGCACCGCCGCGGTCAAGGCCGGCGCGGCGACGCTGGCGACGTAGGCGGTGTCGCCGCGCGGCAACGCCGCCACCGCGGCCGCGTCCATCGCTTCGGCGCCGTGCGCCCAGGCCTGCACCGCACCGGCACGGCCGCGCTCCAGCGCGGCGAACTTGAAGCGCGAATTGCCCAGGTCGAACAGCCAGTCGCTCATGCCGGCCTCACGCTGACTTCGCCGGCATGCAGCGGCCGCTCGCCGTCGGCGAACGCCACCCGCAGCGCGCCGTCGTCGGCCAGGCCCAGGGCCACGCCCTCGCACGCGACGCCGCCCTCGTCGATGCGGATCGCGCGCCCGGCGAGCAGGTCCAGCGCGGCATAGCGCGGCAGGAACGGCGCCAGGCCCTGCGCATCGAACAAGGCCAGCGCCGGCAGCAGATGCGACAGCACCATGGCCGCGATCGCGTTGCGCGAGACCTCGGCGCCGGCCAGCGTGGCCAGGTCGGTCCACGGCTGGCCGATGCTCGCGGCACTCGCTGCCGGCATGCGCACGTTGAGGCCCAGGCCGATCACCGCCCGCGCCGGCCCGGCGAACTCGCCGCCGCCTTCGACCAGCAGCCCGCCGAGCTTGTGTCCGTCGGCGAGCAGGTCGTTCGGCCATTTCAGCCCGACCGTGGCGAACCCGGCCGCGCGCAGCGCCTCGGCCACGGCCACGCCGGCGGCCAGGCTCAGCCCGCCCAGGCGCCCCAGCCCGCCGGCGAAGCCGCGCGCCACCGACAGGTACAGGTGCGCCGCCAGCGGCGAGGCCCAGACCCGGCCGCGGCGGCCGCGCCCGCCGGTCTGGCGCTCGGCCAGCAGCACCTCGCTGCCGCGCGCCGGCGCCGGCCGCGCCAGCAGCGTGCT
The DNA here is from genome assembly GCF_025666195.1 of Xanthomonas sp. CFBP 8443. NCBI lineage: Bacteria > Pseudomonadati > Pseudomonadota > Gammaproteobacteria > Lysobacterales > Lysobacteraceae > Xanthomonas > Xanthomonas sp. CFBP 8443. The sequence continues at coordinate 441,764 of NZ_CP102592.1, read as the reverse complement.
GTTGCTGGAGGCCAGGCTCCAGGCGATCTCCAGCCCGGCCAGTTCGGCGCGCGCCGCCGGCGCCAGCGCCGCGCCGATGCGCTCGGCCTCGAGCAATTCCAGCGGCCGTGCCAGCCCGTAGCCCTCGCCGGCGCGGCCATCGATCTCCACCCCGGCCGCGCGCAGCGCCTGGATGCGCTTCCACACCGCGGCCCGGGTCAGCCCGAAGGAGCGCGCCAGGGCGTCGCCGGAAAGGCGGCCCTGGCTGAGCCGGGCCAGTAGTTCGCGCTCGTCCACGCCGGTTCCATCGCCTCGTTTCAATCCACACGCCCCTGAAGACGTGACCTCGGAGCGGAAAAGTATGCGGGAAGCGCCGTGCCTGCGCCCAGCTGCGGCCCTGCGCCGGGTAAAAACCGCGTTAGAATCGGGATTCACCGCCGCTCGCCCTGGATGCCGACGATGCGCCGCTTCCTGCCGTGCCTGATCCTGCTGCTCCCGCTGGCGGCCGCCCACGCGTCCGACGCGCTGGCGAGCAAGCAGCGCAACGACTGCGTCTACACCGACGCGACCGACACGGACGCCGCCCAGGCACGTCCGGCACCGGCGCACCCGCCCGCCTCCGCCAAGCCCGGCGCAGCGCCGAGCGGCGGCGGCGGCGACAGCGATCTGGTGCCGCGCCTGCGCATGCCCAAATGGCACAGCTTCCTGCCGGGGATGTTCCGCTGATCCCACGCTGGTTGCGCTGGCTGTCGCCGGCGCCTGTTCCGATCGACGAGACGACCTGGCAATCGGTGCGGCAGCGCTGCGCGTGGGTGTCGGCGCTGGATGCGGCACGCGAGCAGACACTGCGCGCACTGGCGGCGCAGTTCCTGCACAGCAAGACCATTTCCCCATTGGCCGAGCTGCACCTGGATGCGGTGCAGCGCACCTTGCTGGCCGCGTTGTGCTGCCTGCCGCTGCTGGAATTCGGCGCCGACGGCCTGCGCGGCTGGTCGCAGCTGCTGGTGTATCCGGACGCATTCCGGGTGCAGCGCAGCCACGTCGACGCAGCCGGCGTGCTGCACGAATGGGAAGACGAACTGATCGGCGAATCCTGGGACAGCGGCCCGCTGATCCTGTCCTGGGCCGACGTGCAGGCCGACCTGGACGACCCGCGCGCCGGTTACTGCGTGGCGGTGCACGAGATGGCGCACAAACTCGACGTGCTCGACGGCGCGCTGGACGGCACCCCGCCGCTGCCGCGCGACTGGCAGCGGCGCTGGGCTACCGACTTCCAGCGCAGCTACGACGCATTCTGCACGCGCGTGGACCGCGGCCGCGCCAGCGAGATCGATGCCTACGCCGCCGAGGCACCCGAAGAGTTCTTCGCCGTGGTCAGCGAATATCACTTCTCCGCACCGGAGCGGCTGCAGCGCGAAATGCCCGACGTCGCCGCGCACCTGGCGCGGTTCTACGGCCCTTCGCCGTTCGCCGGCGCGTAGGGGCAGGCTACGATCGAAGCGCCCGGCGAGCCTCCTCTAGGAGCGGTTTCAACGGCGGCCTACAATCGCAGCGATGAGCTTCCCGGCTACGGATACCGTCGAGGCTGAAGCCCCTCCCATAGTGCACCCGCCCGGCCACCGCAGTTCCCTGTAGGAGCGGCTTCAGCCGCGACGAACGAAGTCGTGAACTGCACCGGCTTCGGACACTGCCTGTCGGGGCTGAAGCCCCTCCCACAATGCACCCAATCGGCCACCACAGCTCCTTGTAGGAGCGGCTTCAGCCGCGACAAACGAAGACGGGAACTGCACCGGCTTCGGACGCTGCCTGTCGGGGCTGAAGCCCCTCCTACAGTGCACCCAGCTCTCTCGCCGCAAGTCCTGTGGGAGCGACTTCAGTCGCGACGAACGGAGCAGTAGACCTGGCGGCGGCGAACGGAGCGGTGCCGAAGCCATCCCCCACTGCACCCGGCCGGCGCCCCGTCGTTCGCGCAGCAATGCCACAGCGCCCGCCTCACACCAGCTGCAGATCCCGCGCATGCGCCTGCGGAAACACCTGCTGCAACTGCGATGGCGACAACCCCCACATGCGCCGCAACAAGCCGGCGAACAGGTCGCGGTAGTTGGTCAGCACCGGGTAGTCGCGATCCTGGAACAGCTTCTCCTTGCTCACCGCGACCTGCTCGCCGGCGATGCGCCCGCCGTTGACCGCGCCGCCCATCACCCAGTACGTGGTGCCGTGGCCGTGGTCGGTGCCCTTGTCGCCGTTCTCGCGGAAGGTGCGGCCGAACTCGGACAGCACCACCACCACGGTGTTGCGCCATTCCGGCCCCAGCGCCTCGGCATAGGCGGCCAGGCCCTCGGACAGGTTGCCGAGATTGGTCGCCAGCGGACCGTCGGTGCTGCCCTGGTTGACGTGCGTGTCCCAGCCGCCGACATCGACGAAGCCGAGCCGGTAGCGCTCGCGCATCAGCGTGGCGATGCGCCGGGTCTCGTCGGCGAAGGTGCGGGCGCTGGCGGCGCCGCGGTTGGCCTGCTGCATCTCGTCCTGCAACGCCTGGGACACCTGCTGGCGCAGCGCCAGGCCCTCGTGCGCGGCGCTGGCCAGCGGCGTGCCCTGGTACATCTGCGCCAGGATTCCGGCCTGGCGCGGGTCGAAGGCCGGGGTGGGATTACGCTTGAGCGACAGGTTGGGAATGTCGCCGCCGCCCTGGAAGCTCAACGGCAACGAATCGGTGAAGGCGATCGAAGGGGTGCCGGTGGCCACCTGCGACAGCCGCGCCAGGAACCCCGAGCGGTAGTCGCTGCGTTGTCCGGCCGGCTGCCCGGCTTCGATATTGTCCTGGGTCTCGAAGTGGCTGCGCGACAGATCGTCGGTGCCGGCGAACGGCACGAACGCCAGCTGCTTGTCGTTCCACAACGGCTGCAAGGTGTCGCGCAACCGCGGGTTCAGCCCCCACTGCGTGTCCAGTGCGATCGCGCTGTTGGGGTTGGCCGGATCCGGCCGCGCGATCGCCAGGGTCGGCCGCGACGCGTAATAGAAATCGCTGACATAGGGCACCAGCAGGTTGTTGCTGTCGTAGCCGCCGCGCAGAAACACCACCAGCAGCCGCGGCGATGGCGCCGGCGCGGCGAACAGGCGCCCGGCGAACGGCAGGCTGGCCGCCGCGGCAGCGGACGCGAACAGGAAATGGCGACGGTGCATGGGGGACCTCCGTGATCGCCGGGCGCGGCGACAAGCGAAGCACCCGGCACTATGGGCCGGGTCAGCGGTAGTTGAAGTCGGGCGAGGACAGCAGGAACGCGTTCCACTCCTGCTGCGAGCGCGCCTGCGCCAGCGCCTGGCGGGTGGTGTCGCCGAGCTGCGGTTCGATCGCCTGGTAGTACAGCGGCGTGGTCAGCTGCGGAAAGCCGCCGCGCTGCTGTCCGCCGCTGTTGAACAACTGGGTGTTGCCGCCGCCGATCGCGCGCGCGATCTCGAAGCGCTGCGCCATCTGCCCGGAACTGTTCCAGGCGCTGGACTGCAGCGGCCAGCCGTCGGGGGTGATGCGGCCATAGGTCGGCTCGCCCATCTGGCTCAACCAGCCCAGCAGCGGCTGCGGATTGGCGATGGTCTGGCCGTCGTAGGCCAGGCGCAGCGACGACACCAGGAAGCGGTACGGGTCCTTGAACTTGTGCGGCGCGCCAGCGGCCATTTCCGGCGCGGCGAACAGCACCTGCAGCACGGCGGCGATGTCGCCGTCGCTGCGCTGGAAGGTGCGCGCCATCTTCTCCACCAGCGCCGGCGGCGGATCGTCGGCGACGAAGTACTCGGCCAGCCGCCGCGACACGAAGTGCGCGCAGGCCGGCTGGCGCACGATCAGTTGCACCGCGCGTTCCACCTCATCGAAACCGCCGCCGGCGATGCGCTGGCCGAGCAGGCTCTTGTCGCCGGGCTGGTGCCGCGCCGGGTTGAACTCGAACGCGCCGCGGCGCAGGTACTGCGCCTGCTGCGGCGGCGGCAGCTTCGGCGGCGCGTCGCGATTGGGCGGGGCGATGCCGACGCCGGTAAGGATCAGCGCCAGCTGCTGCACGTCGTGCTGGCTGTAGCCGCTGTCCACGCCCAGCGTGTGCAGCTCCATCAGTTCGCGCGCGTAGTTCTCGTTGACCTTGCCCTTGGCGTTCTGCGCGTTGTCCAGATACTCGAGCATGGCCGGGCTCTGCAGCGTCGCCATCACCAGGTCGGAGAACTTGCCCAGCGCGTGCGGGCGGATCGCGTTGTCGGTGTAGTCGGCGACGGTCCAGCGCAGCCGGCCCTTGTCGGCGAACACGCTGAAGTGGTTGAGCCAGAACCACACCATCTGCTCGCGCAGCTGGTCGCGCGAGTACACCGCGCGCAGCAACTGCGCCTGCCGCGCCTGCGCCAGCAGCGTATCGGCGCGCTGTTGCAAGGCCTTCTTCGCCGCGACCTTGGCCTCGCCGTCGGGCATCGCCTTGATGTCCTGCTGCCGCGTATCCAGCTGCTTGAGCAGCTCCTGCACCGGCGTGTGCAGCGCCTCGTAGCCGTCCAGTTGCGTGCGCACGGCCGCGGGCAGGGTGTCGTCGCCGCTGGAGGCCTGCAACTGATCGCGCAGGAAGCGCTTGCGCCCGTCGCGCTGCAGCTGCGCTACGCTGGCGCTGTCCAGGCCGGTGGTCATCGATTGCAGCCAGCGCGCATCGTCGCGCTCGAGCACCTTCTGGCTGCCGGCGATGGCCGCCACGGTGAACAGCACCAGCAGCAGCGACAACAGCAGCCGCTGCGCGTTGCGCAATGCGCGACGCCCATGCACGCGCAAACGCGGACGCGATGCGGGGCGAGGCCGGGGCTCGGGCATGCGGCGCTCCTTGACCGGAAACCGGGTGTGACGATCCACGCAGTATCCGCGCCTGGCCAGCGCAGGCGTTAAGCGAATGTCGGAACGCGCCGCGGTGTTTGCGCGGGATTCACCTCGCGACCACGCAATCCGAAGGCCGGGCTACAGGCCCGGCGGCAGCGTCACCAGGAAGCGCGCGCCGCCCAGTTCCTCGGAGCGGCTCACCTGCAGTTCGCCGCGGTAGCCCTTGACCAGGTCCTGCACGATCGCCAGGCCGATGCCATGGCCGTGCACGCGCTCGTCGCCGCGCACGCCGCGCTGCAGGATGTGCGCGACCTCTTCCGGCGCGATGCCCGGACCGTCGTCCTCCACCGACAGCACCAGCCCAGCACGGCGGCTGCCGGCGGCCGGCGCCGGATGCACGCTCAGCAGCACCCGCCGCCGCGCCCACTTGAAGGCGTTCTCGAGCAGGTTGCCGAGCAGTTCCTGCAGGTCGCCGGGCTCGCCGTGGAAGCGCGCGCTCGGCTCGATGTCAAATTCGCACAGCACGCCCTTGGCCGCATACACCTTCTCCAGGCCGCGCACGATCTCCTCGGCATTGGGTTCGATCGGCAGCGGCGCGGAGAACAGCTTGTGGCCGCTGGAGGCGGCGCGGCTGAGCTGGTAGGTCACCAGGTTGTTCATGCGCCGCAGCTGCGCGTCCAGTTCCTCGCGCAGTTCGGGGCCGTCGTTGCCGCTGTCCAATTGGGTGCGCAGCACCGCCAGCGGCGTCTTCAGGCTGTGCGCCAGGTCGGCCAGGGTGTTGCGCTGGCGGTCCAGGTTCTCGCGCTCGCTCTCGATGAAGGCGTTGATGCTGTCGGTCAGCGGCTCCAGCTCGCGCGGATGGCGATCGCCCATGCGCACCGCTTCGCCGCGCTGCACCTTGGTCAGCTCGTTGATCACCCGCCGCAGCGGGCGCAGGCTCCATTGCAGGATGAAGGCCTGCAGCAGCAGCAGGATCAGCCCGGCGCCGCCGAGGTTGAACCACACCCGGCCGCGGAACACGCGCAGCTGCGCGCCCAGCGCGCGGGTGTCCTCCATGACGTAGATGGTGACCGGGGTTTCCTTGTCGCGGCGCACGTAGGCCAGGCCGATGCCGTAGCGGTAGACCTCGCCTTCGCTGCCGTCGATCTGGGTCATCGGCCAGGGGCCGTCGAAGGTTTCCTGGCGCGGCTCGAGCATGCCGCCCTTGGGCGGCAACGGACCCTCGCTGGACATCGAGATCCAGCGTTCGTTGGGCATCACGATCTGCGCGTACAGGCCGCTGCCGGGCCGGTCGAAGTGCGGGTCCGGCGGCGGCTTGTCGTTGTTGATGTACAGCGAGCCGTCGCGCGCCACGTCGACGTTGTTGGCGTAGGCGGTGGCGTAGCTCTTCAGGCGCTCGCGCAGGTTGCTCAGCGCGGTATCGGCGAAGGCCTGGTCCAGCGCATAACCGGCCGCAGCCAGGAACGCCACCAGGCTCAGGCTGGCGGCCAGCAACTGGCGCGCCTGCAGCGAACGCGGGCGCCAGCGCTTGTACCACTTGGGTCGTGCCGGCACGCCGTCGCTTCCTTCGCTTGCGGATCGCAGGCGCGTGGGATCAGCCTTCGGTGCGCGGGATGGCGAAACGGTAGCCGCGGCCGCGCACGGTCTCGATCGGCTTCAGTTCGCCGTCCGGATCCAGCTTCTTGCGCAGGCGGCCGATGAACACTTCCAGTACGTTGGAGTCGCGGTCGAAATCCTGCTGGTAGATGTGCTCGGTGAGGTCGGCCTTGGAGACCAGTTCGCCGGCGTGCATCATCAGGTATTCGAGCACCTTGTATTCGTAGCTGGTCAGGTCGACGTTGCTGCCGCTGACGCTGACCGTCTGCGCCGCCAGATCCAGCGCCACCGGCCCGCACTCCAGGGTCGGCTTGCTCCAGCCCGCGGCGCGGCGCAGCAGCGCGTTGACCCGCGCCAGCAACTCCTCGACATGGAACGGCTTGACCAGATAGTCGTCGGCGCCCTGCTTCAGGCCCTCGACCTTGTCCTGCCAGCTCGAACGCGCGGTGAGGATCAGCACCGGAAACTTCTTGCCTTCGTCGCGCAGCGCCTTGATCAGCTCCATGCCCGACATCTTCGGCAGGCCGAGGTCGATGATGCCCACGTCGAAGGGCACTTCGCGGCCCATGTACAGGCCTTCCTCGCCGTCCTGCGCCGCATCCACCGCGAACCCCTCGCGCTTCAGGCGAGCAGCCAGGGTCTCACGCAGCGGGGCTTCGTCTTCGACCAGAAGGATACGCATGAACTCTCCCTAGTTACTTCTTACGGATGGCCGGCGGCCGGGGCATTGGATGTTGCAAGCTGAACCAAACTATCCTGGCTCAGGGGTTATCGTCGCGTGGTGGTTCCTGCGGCTCGATCGGGCGCGGAACGCGCGGCGGCGCGACGCCGCCCGGTTGCGGATCGTCCATGTAGCGAACGCGTCCGCGGCCATCCATGTACTTGACCCGGTTGATGTCGCGTCCGTCGAACGGCACGCGCTCGGCGCCGAGGATCTGTCCACCGGTGGACCGCTGGACCCGCCGCACCGCATCGGACAGCGAACTGCCGTTGTAGTCGCGCGCCCGGGCAGCATCGCGGGCCTGCGCCATGGCCGGACCCGGACCACGCTGCTGCGCCCAGCCATGGCCGGCAGCCGTGAGCGCGAACGCGATCACGACAGCGGTGCGGCAGCGGCGGAGAGTGGCAAGGGTCACGACAGGCATCCTAACGGACTGATCGGAAACGTTCAAAAGTTGTGAAACGGACCGCATGGCGACAGCGGCACGATTCTGCAAAATCGAGCCAAATTCTTGATTTTTCGGGGTGAATCCGATCTGAACTTTTCCGCTTGCGGCTGTCGGCGTTCAGGCAAATGAACTCCCATCGGCGCTCCTGACGGGCTGTCCCCGGCGCTGCCCGGCCCCGGTTGTGCACGGTCTGCCGCCCTCTCGGAGGGTGACACTGGTCGCCGCAACAACCTGAACAAAATAACTGAACGAGCGTCAAAAGGGAGCCAGCGGCATCGACCCAAACCGTATGGGAGGAAGCACAGGTCCCGGCAGGCTCAGACACTCGCAACCCTGCCAAGCCCCTTTACGCCGCGGCGCGCGCCCCGCCCTCGGTCGGCTGCAACGCCTGTTCCAGCAGCGCCCAGTCCGCGCCCGGCCGGTGCGCGCCCTCGCTGAGCGCCTGGCGGAACGCGCGGCCGCCCGGCTGACCGTGGAACAGGCCGAGCAGGTGCCGTGCGATGTGCTTGAGCGCCACCCCATCGGCCAGGCGCGCCTCGACGTAGGGCCGCAGTGCGCGCAGCAGCTCGGCGCGCGGCCGCGGCGTGGCGCCGGTCAGGGCCGCGTCCAGCCGGTGCAGCACATAGGGATCGTGGTAGGCCGCCCGGCCCAGCATCACCCCGTCGACCGCCTCCAGCTGCGCCTGGGCCGTCTCCACCTCGGCTAGCCCGCCGTTGAGCACGATCCGCAGCTGCGGGCGTTCGCGCTTGAGCCGGTGCGCCCAGTCGTAGCGCAGCGGCGGCACCTCGCGGTTCTCCTTCGGCGACAGGCCCTGCAGCCACGCGTTGCGCGCATGCACCACGAACAGCCCGCAACCGGCGGCGGCGACCTGGTCGACGAAGGCGAGGAAGACCGCGTAGTCGTCGTCCTGGTCCACGCCCAGGCGGCACTTCACCGTGACCGGGATGTCCACCGCCTGCACCATCGCCGCCACGCACTCGGCGACCAGCGCCGGCTCGCGCATCAGGCAGGCACCGAAGCGCCCGGCCTGGACCCGGTCGGACGGGCAGCCGCAATTGAGATTGACCTCGTCGTAGCCCCACTCCTGGCCGATCCGCGCCGCCTGCGCCAACAGCGCCGGATCGCTGCCACCCAGCTGCAGCGCCAGCGGATGCTCGACCGCATCGAAGCCCAGCAAGCGCGCGCGATCGCCCAGCACCACCGCATTGGCATGCACCATCTCGGTATACAGCCGCGCCGACGGCGCCAGCAACCGGTGGAACACGCGGCAATGGCGATCGGTCCAGTCCATCATCGGCGCAACGGACAGGCGCAGGGAAGCGGCGTAGCGCGCGGGCAGGTCGGAGGTCTGGAGCGGAAGCGTCATTGGGCGCGGCGGTGCTGCGCTGCCGCTTGCCGCGGGAGCGCCAGATCATTGGCTTTGGGATCAATAGCTTACACGTTCGCCGTGAACGTTGCCGGCCAACGTCGGCGAATTCACTTGGCGCTTGACCCGCCGCCGCATCCGGCCTATCGTGCGCTCGCCGAAGGTATCCATCGCTTCATTCGGATGAAGGGATGGATTTAAACGGGAATCCGGTGAAGGCCGGCGCCGCAAGCGCCTGCCCATTCCGGAGCTGCCCCGCAGCGGTGAATGGAAACGACCTCCGTCAATGGCACTGGGCCGGCGCATGCCGGCCTGGGAAGCGGCGGACAGTAGGCGCGCAGCCGGCACGGTGCGCTCGTCCATCAGCCCGAATACCGGCCCCGGCCGGAGGACCTGTGCGTCCTCCGATTCGACCTGGCGTCTCCGCGGGGAGGCGGCCGGAAGCCGTGCCGTGGCCCTGCGCCGCGCCGCGCTCTTCCGCCTGCCCGCGTGGCGCCGGTTCGCCCGCGGGGGCGAAGGTCGCTGGCGTGGCGGGCGTCCCGTGCGAACGGGCGGACGGCGCGCGGTTCCTTCGTTCCTCAATGCCCATGAACGCAATGAGGAAACGCAAATGACGATCGTGACCAACCTGGGCTTCCCGCGCATCGGTGCGCGGCGCGAGCTCAAGCGAGCGCTGGAAAGCTACTGGCGCGGCGACAGCAACGGCGCAAGCCTGCAAGACACGGCGCGGCAGTTGCGCCAGCGGCACTGGCGGCTGCAGGTCGAGGCCGGGGTGGACCTGCCGCCCAGCAACGACTTCAGCCTGTACGACGCGATGCTCGACACCGCGTTCCTGTTCGACGCGATCCCGCAGCGCTACCGCGCGCTGGCCGATGCCGATCCGCTGGCCGGCTACTTCGCGATGGCGCGCGGCACGCAGGAGGACGGCCTGGACCTGCACGCGCTGGAAATGACCAAGTGGTTCGACACCAACTACCACTACCTGGTGCCGGAACTGGCGCGGCGCCAGCATTTCCGCCTGCGTGGCGACAAGCCGTTGGCCGAGTTCCTGGAAGCCAAGGCGCTGGGCATCACTACGCGGCCGGTGCTGATCGGGCCGGTGACCTTCCTGCTGCTGTCCAAGACCGTGGACGGCAGCGACCGCTGGGCGCTGCTGGACAGCCTGTTGCCGGCCTACGCCGAACTGCTGCAGCAACTCGACGCTGCCGGTGCCGCCTGGGTGCAGATCGACGAGCCGGCGCTGGTGCTGGATCTGGACCTCGCCGCGCGCGAGGCCTATGGCCGCGCCTATGCGTTCCTGGCCCAGGCGCCGCGGCCGAAGCTGCTGCTGACCACGTATTTCGGCGAGCTGGGCGACAACCTGGAACTGGCCGCGTCGCTGCCGGTGGACGGCCTGCACGTGGACCTGGTGCGCGGCGTGGCGCAGTTGGACGCGGTGCTGCAGGCGCTGCCGGCCGACCGCGTGCTGTCGGCCGGACTGGTCAACGGCCGCAACGTCTGGCGCACGCCGCTGGACACGGCGCTGACCCTGGCGCGTTACGCGGTCGGGCATGTCGGCAGCGAGCGCCTGTGGCTGGCGCCGTCGTGTTCGCTGCTGCACGTACCGGTGGATCTGGAGCAGGAACAGCGCCTGGATCGCGAACTGCACGCATGGCTGGCCTTCGCCCGGCAGAAACTGCAGGAACTGCGCACACTGGCCGATGCGCTGCTGGAGCTGCCGCACGCGCAGACCGAGCTGGCAGCGGCGCGCGAGGCGCTGGAGACGCGGCGTGCGTCCGCGCGCGTGCATCGCCCCGAGGTCGCACGCCGGGTGGCGGCGCTGAGCGAGGATGCCGGGCGCCGGCAGTCGCCGTATCCGCAGCGGCGCGAGGCGCAGCTGGCGGCGTTGCGGCTGCCGGCCTACCCGACCACCACCATCGGCTCGTTCCCGCAGACCGCACAGGTGCGGCAGGCGCGCGCGCAGCACAAGGCCGGCAAGCTCGGCGATGCCGAGTACGATGCGTTCCTGGCCGCAGAGACAGAACGCTGCGTGCGCGCGCAGGAGCAGCTCGGGCTGGACGTGCTGGTGCACGGCGAGTTCGAGCGCAACGACATGGTCGAATACTTCGGCGAGCAACTCGACGGTTTCGCCTTCACCAAGCACGGCTGGGTGCAGAGCTACGGCTCGCGCTGCGTCAAGCCGCCGATCATCTACGGCGACGTGCGGCGTCCCGCGCCGATGACGCTGCGCTGGACCCAGTACGCGCAGTCGCTGACCGACAGGCCGATGAAGGGCATGCTGACCGGACCGGTGACGGTGCTGCAGTGGTCGTTCGTGCGCGACGACCAGGAACGCGCGCAGACCTGCCGGCAGATCGCGCTGGCGCTGCGCGACGAGGTGCGCGACCTGGAGGCGGCCGGCATCGGCGTCATCCAGATCGACGAGCCGGCGATCCGCGAGGGCCTGCCGCTGCGCCGCGCCGACTGGCAGGCCTACCTGGACTGGGCGGTGCAGTGCTTCCGCATCGCCGCGGCCGGGGTGCGCGACGCCACCCAGATCCATACCCACATGTGCTACTCGGAGTTCAACGACATCATCGAGGCGGTGGCGGCGATGGACGCGGACGTGATCTCGATCGAGACCTCGCGCTCGCGGATGGAACTGCTCGATGCGTTCGTGCGCTTCCGCTATCCGAACGCGATCGGCCCGGGCGTGTACGACATCCACTCGCCGCGCGTGCCCAGCACGCAGGAGATGGTGGCGTTGCTGGACAAGGCGCGCGCGGTGCTGGATCCGCAGCAGCTGTGGGTCAATCCGGATTGCGGCTTGAAGACGCGCGACTGGGCGGAAACGCGCAGCGCGCTGGAGGCGATGGTGGCCGCGGCACGGCAGCTGCGCGCGCAGCAGGCGCAAGCGGCGTAAGTCGGCGACGTAGGCCCACGATGCCCGGCGTGCTGCACGCCGGGCATCGCAACGGCAGGTGCCACGGCATGTCCGTTCGCGGCTATCGCAGCGCAGCGCTTGGCTCATGCGCCGGTCCTGGAAATAGGCTGCCCTACCCCACTGCGATGCGCTGCGGGCGGCTACACCGAACACCCGACATGCGGCAAAACACCCGCAGCTACAGGCCTTCAATTCACTCCGTCGTTGGCGCAGCGGCCGCCGGCACTTGCGCCGATACCGCAGCGTCAGTGCCGCCTGCAAACAACAGACTCAGTTGCTGCATGCGGCGATCGCGCCATACCTGCGCCGGCACCGGAACGCCTGTGCGCACTCCGGCCACCAGCGCCGGCACGTCCTGAGCGGCGCCAACCGCCCGGCCGTCGATCTCCAGCAGCACGTCCATCGGTTTGATCCCGGCATGCATGGCGACGCTCCCATCGATCACCTCCACGATCCATGCGCCGCGCGCGGAAGGAAGCCCGGTTGCCAACACCAGTTCCGCGGTGACCGGCGCGATGCGCACTCCGAGTGTTCTGGGTGCCGCAGCGGCTGCGGCTGCGCTCGGCGCTGCCGAAGCCAAGGCCGGCGGCGCCGCGGCCGCTGCAGGTGCGCGGCCACTCGGCGTCCACGCCACGTCGGTGAACTTGGTGTTGAACCCGCCGAACAGCCTGCGGTAGTCGCGGCTGGCCTTGCCCGCTTCCGCCTGGGTGTCGTACGCGGTGCAGGTGGTGCCTTCGTCCGGCAGGCCGTGCGCGCGCACGGTCTGCTTGAATTCCTCGGCGTACGCCGCGCTCTGGGCATACACCGCGAGCGGATCGGCGTCGGTCGGCATGGCGAAGATCTGGCTGGCGACGGTCCGCGCCAAGTCGCTACGATCGGGAACGTCGACCTGGGTCTGGTAGCAGTAGAAATAGCGTGTGACCTGCGTCGGCACCTGCGCGGCGGCATTCCATGGCGGCGGCGTCCACTCCACCTCGCGCCAGCTGCCGACCTTGATCAGCAACGGCCGCTTGCTCCACAGCGCGCGTTGCTGCTCGCGCTGCGCCAGGGCTTCGTCACGGCCGGGGCCGAGCGCGCAGTCCTTGGTTCCGGCGCCGCCCAGGCTGCCAACATGCCGCAGGAAATCGCTGGCCAGTTCGTTGCTGCGCAGCAGCCAGCCGCTGGCGTCGTCGTGGTAGGACACCTCGACGACTGGCGAGGCCCAGACCTTGGCCGGCACTGTGCCGGTGTCGGTCACGCTGCAGTAGGCGAACCCGGTGCGGATCGACGCAGGCGCTTGCGCGACGACGGCCGCGGGCGCAAGCCCGGCAAAGACAACAGAGAAAAGCACTGCAGTACGCAGCATCTGGACATCCCCCTGGCTGTTCCAGCGTTCCCATCGGCACCGCAGTGCCGCCCCAGCACCGACACTAGCCGATCCGCGGCACCTGCACCACCACCGCGGCGCGGGAACCGCCGCAGTGCTGCAGCGCATGGTGGAACTGTCATCGGGGCGGGGTATAACGCAGTCACGTCGCGGCGAGGGGGCGCTGCATCCGCTGCGCAGGCGTGCGGTCGCATCGCGATCGGCGCACTGTCCGGCTTCGCACCGTTCAAGGAGAGAGCCATGTCGACGCTACCGAAGTTGTCCCTGCTGTCCACGCTGCTGCTGTCGCCGCTGCTCGCGCAGGCGGCCGATCTGGTTCCCAAGCAATTGGCCGGCCCGCCGGAGGAATTCGCGCAGATGCGCGCGCCGGCACCGGCCGAGGCGGCGATCCTGTCCAAGAGTGCGTTACTGCCGGTGGAGTTCTCATCCGCACGCAGCGGCGCCGCTGCGCAATGGCAGGCGACGCTGCCGGTGGAGAACGGCAAGCTGCGCTTCGTGCTGCTGTCCGGCGCGCACGACTGGCAACCGCAGTTGCATGCCCCTGGCGCGGCGAACGCGCGCGCCAGCGCCGCCGGCATCGTGCCGAACGCCATCGCCACCCGCCTGGGCAGCGGCGACGCCGCACTGCCGGCGCGCGAATACCGCGTGGACGCTGCCGCCAACGGCAACTGGACCTTGACGTTGCGCGCCGACGGCACCGAGGCGCAACGCGGCTACCTGTTGATGGAAGGCGACGCGCGCACCCAGCTGGCGTCCTATCCCAGCGATCGCCGCCAACTGCACAGCGGCCAGCGCATCGGCCTGACTGCGATGCTCGGCGGCATCGACGGCCACGGCGCCACCGCGCTCGGCGCCACGGCCGGGCGCATCCGCGATGCGCAGCTGCGCGTGATCGCGCCCGACGGCACGGTGACGCAGTGGCCGATGGCCGACGACGGCCGCCATGGCGACGGCGCCGCCGGCGATGGCCTCTACGCCGGCGATTTCCCGGCGAAGGGCCCCGGCAGCTACGTCGCGCAAGTGGTGGTGCATGGCGAGGATGCCGCCGGCCAGGCGTTCGTGCGCACCGCCGAACACGTGCTGCCGGTGCTCGACACCAGCTTGCGCATTGCCGCCGACGCGGTGACGGCGAGCGCGCAGGACGGCACCCGCCTGATGCTGCCGATCCCGGTCAGTGCCGGCGGCCAGGCGCCGGCGCACTACCGCGTGCTCGGCGAACTGTGGGGCACCGGCCGCGACGGCAGCGCGGTACCGGTGGCCTGGCTCGGCGGCATGCTCGCGCCGCAGGACGGGCGCCTGCCGCTGAGCGTGGACGAACGCTGGATCGTCCGCGCCGGCGCGCGCGCGCCGTTCACGCTGCGCAACCTGCGCATCGAGGACCCGGACCATTTCGTGCCGCTGGCCACGCACGACACGCTGGCGCTGACCCTGCCGGCGCCGCGCCGCAGCAGCGTGGCGCGCGGCGGCGCGATCGACGCCAGCATGCGCATGGGCGAGCGCCCGGCCGCGCTGCTGCGCGCGGCGACCGATACGCAGCCGCAGGCGACCGGTGCGCGGCTGCTGCTGGTGCATGGCTACTGCTCGGGCGGGGTGTGGCCGGTGGCGCAATTCAGCAATGCCTCGGCGTTCCTGGACGTCAACCAGAACCGCAGCAACGACCAGTTCGCGCAACTGCTGGCGCAGTTCGGCAGCCAATGGAGTTCGTTCGGCACGGTGGCGCACAGCCAGGGCGGCATGGCCGCGCTGCACCTGTACAGCTACTACTGGAGCGGGCTGGACAACGCCAGCGGCGGCCGCGTCATGCAGTCGGTGGGTACGCCCTACCAGGGCACCAACCTGGCCGGCATCCTGGCCACGGTGGGCTCGTGGTTCGGCGTGGGCTGCGGCAGCAACAGCGACCTGAGCTACGACGGCGCCAAGGCCTGGCTGGCCGGCATCCCGACCTCGGCGCGGGCGCAGGTCAACTACTACACCACCTCCTTCGCCAAGACCAACTGGTACACCAACGACTACTGCAACGCGGCCTCGGACCTGGTGCTGGACGACCCGGAGGACGGCACCGTCGAGCAGGTCAACGCGCAGCTGCCGGGCGGGGTCAACCGCGGCCACACCACCGGCCAGTGCCACACCACCGGCATGCGCGATCCGGCGCAGTACCTGGATGCCAACCGCAACGCGACGATGAACGCCAACGCGGCGCGGTGAGGGCCGGAATGGGGAGTCGGGATTGGAGATTGGTAAAAGCGCTGCCCGGGCATGGAAGCCTGGTGCGGCGCCGATGCCTCCATGCGCCAATGCTGCTGGTGCCGTTTCGATCCTGATGCTGTTCTTTGTAGGAGCGGCTTCAGCCGCGACAGGTGCTCCCGGTAAGGCCCGTCGCGGCTGAAGCCGCTCCTACAGTCGCGCAAGAAATCCGCTAACGCGTCGCTTCAGCCACCGGCTCGCCGCTGCGCGCATCCGCGCCGCCGCCGAGCACCTTGTACAGGGTGACGCGGTTGCTGGCCTCGGTCAGGCGCAAGGTGATCAGATCCTGCTGCGCGGCGTACAGCGAGCGCTGCGAATCCAATGCGTCCAGGTAGCTGTCCACGCCGTTGCGGTAGCGCGCGTCGGCCAGGGTGTAGCTGCGTTGGGTGACGGCGACCAGGGCGCGCTGCGCGTCCATGCGTTCGTCCAGTTGCGCGCGCGTGGCCAGCGCATCGGCCACCTCGCTGAAGGCGGTCTGGATCGCCTGCTCGTACTCGGCCACGGTGATGTCCTTCTGGATCTTGCTGGCGTCCAGTTCGGCCTTCAGCGCGCCGGCGCGGAAGATCGGCACACTGATGCTGGGCACGAACGACCAAGTACGGTTGCCGGCGTCGAAAAGGCTGGACAGCGCGGTGCTGCTGCGCCCGGTGGACGCGGTCAGCGCGATGGTCGGGAAGAACGCAGCGCGCGCAGCGCCGATGTCGGCATTGGCAGACTTCAGCGTGTGCTCGGCATACAGCACGTCCGGACGCTGCAACAGCACGCGCGATTCCAGCGGCGCCGGCAGCGGTGCCAACGCCACGCCGCCTTCGAGCGCGGCGGCCTGCGGCAATGCTTCCGCGCTCACTGGCGCACCCACCACCAGGTCCAGCGCGTTGCGCGAAGTGGCCAGCTGCGTGGTGTAGCTGGCGACGTCGGCGCGTGCGGTCTCCACGCTGGTCTGCACCTGCGCCAGGTCCAGCCCGGAGACGATGCCCTGCTGGTGCTGCAGTTCGGTGAGCTGCAGCGTCTGCCGCTGGCTGGCCAGGGTCTGCTGCGCCAGCGCCAGGCGCTGCTGGTCGGCGGCCACGGTCAGCCAGTCGGCGGCGACCTCGGCGACCAGGCTCATGCGCGTGCTGCGCTGGGTCTGCGCGGTGGCCAGGTAGGTTTCCAGCGCCTCGTTCTTGAGGCTGCGGATGCGTCCGAACAGGTCCAGTTCCCAACTGCTGACGCCGACGTCGGCCGCATAGGTGCGCCCCACTTCGGAGCGTCCGCTGCTGCTGGTGGACGCGCTGCTGCGCGAGGCGCTCTGGCTGCCGCTGAGGTCCACCGACGGGAACAGGTCCGCGCGCTGGATGCGGTACTGCGCGCGTGCTTTGTCGATGTTGAGCACCGCCACGCGCAGGTCGCGGTTGTTGTCCAGCGCCTGCGCGATCACCTGCTGCAGGCGCGGATCCAGGAACACCTGGCGCCAGTCCAGCGTGGCCACGTCGGCGACGTCACCACCGGTGCTGGTGCCGCTGTCGGCGAAAGTGGCCGGCACAGGCGCGTCGGGACGGGCGTAGTTCGGCGCCATGCTGGCGCAGCCGGCGAGGACACCGGCGCAGGTCAGGGCCAGCGCGGTACGGGTCAGGGACACACGGATCACGGCGTTGCCTCCTTGGTGCGCAGCGGTTCCGGTTCGGCACGCTTGCCGGGGAACAGACTGCGCACGATCACGTAGAACAGCGGCACGAAGAAGATGCCGAGCATGGTCGAGATCAGGGTGCCGCCGAGCACGCCGGTGCCCAGCGAATGGCGACCGCCGGAGCCGGCGCCGCTGCTGATCACCATCGGCAGCACGCCGAGCATGAACGCCAGCGAGGTCATCAGGATCGGGCGCAGGCGCATGCGCGCCGCATGCAGCGTGGCGTCGATCAGCGGCTGGCCCTTCTCCTCCAGTTCCTTGGCGAACTCGACGATCAGGATGCCGTTCTTGGCCGCCAGGCCCATCGTCGCCAGCAGGCCGACCTGGAAGTAGATGTCGTTGGACAGCCCGCGCAACCACGTCGCCAGCAGCGCGCCGACGATGCCCACCGGCACCGCCAGCATCACCGAGATCGGGATCGACCAGCTCTCGTACAGCGCGGCCAGGCACAGGAACACGAAGATCAGCGACACCGTGTACAGCATCCAGGTCTGCGCGCCGGAGGCCTGCTCCTGGTAGGACATGCCTGACCATGCGTAACCTACGTCCTTGCCCACTTTCCCGACCAGCCCGGCGATGCCGTTCATCGCGTCGCCAGAACTGATGCCGCTGGCGGCGCTGCCGGTGATCTCCATCGACTCGACCCCGTTGAAGCGGCTCAATACCTGCGGCGCATACGCCCACGCGCTGCTGGAGAAGGCCGAGAACGGCACCATCGCCTCGCTGCTGTTGCGCACGTACCAGCGGTCGATGTCGCTGGGCAACATGCGCGCGGCGGCGTCTCCTTGCACGTAGACGCGCTTGACCCGATTGTTGTTGAGGAAGTCGTTGACGTAGCTGCCGCCCATCACCGTGGCCAGCGTGGCGTTGATGTCGGAGGCCGCCAGGCCCAGCGCGCCGGCCTTGGCATCGTCGATCCGCACGCGGTAGGTCGGCGCGTCTTCCAGGCCGTTGAAGCGCACCGCGGTCATGCCTTTGTCGGCGTTGGCCAGTTGCAGCAATTGCTTGCGTGCGGCGACCAGGGCGTCGTGGCCCTTGCCGGCCACGTCCTGCAGTTCCAGGGTGAAGCCGGAACTGGTGCCCAGGCCGTTGATCGCCGGCGGCGACAACGCGAACACCTGCGCGTCGGGCAGCGCGCCCATCATCGCGCCGGTGATACGGTTGGCGATCTCCTGCGCGGAAGCATCGCGCTCGGCCCAATCCTTGAGCTTGATGAAGCCCATGCCCGAGTTCTGGCTGCTGCCGGCGAAGCTGAAGCCGGAGATGGTCATCACCCCCGCCACTTCCGGCTGCTTGAGGATGAAGCCGGTGGCCTGGTCGATCGACTGCTGAGTGCGCTGCTGGGTGGCGCCGGCAGGGGTGGTGAACATCACCATCAGCATGCCCTGGTCCTCTTCGGGCAGGAACGAGCTGGGCAGGCGCCAGAACAGCAGCGCCATCACCGCGAGCAACACCAGATAGACCAGCCCGCCGAGCTTGCGGTGGCCGATCAGCTTGCCCACGCCGCGGCCGTAGCCATCGGCGCCGCGATCGAAGCGGTCGTTGAACCAGCCGAAGAAGCGCCCGAGCAGGCCCTTGCGCGACACGTGGCCGCCCTGCTCGATCGGCTTGAGCAGGCTGGCGCACAGCGCCGGGCTCAGGGTCAGCGCCACCAGCAGCGACAGCAGCATCGCCGCGGCGATGGTCACCGAGAACTGCCGGTAGATCTCGCCGGTAGCGCCGCCGAAGAACGCCATCGGCAGGAACACCGCCGTGAGCACCAGCGCGATGCCGACCAGCGCGCCGGTGATCTGCCCCATCGAGGTGTAGGTCGCCTGCCGTGGCGACATGCCTTCCTCGCTCATCAGACGCTCGACGTTCTCCACCACCACGATCGCATCGTCCACCAGCAGGCCGATCGCCAGCACCATCGCGAACATGGTCAGGGTGTTGATCGAATAGCCGAGCAAGGCCAACACGCCGAAGGTGCCCAACAGCACCACCGGCACCGCGATCACCGGCACCAGCGTGGCGCGCCAGTTCTGCAGGAACAGGTACATCACCAGCACCACCAGCGCGATCGCCTCGAGCAGGGTCTTGACCACTTCCTCGATGGAGATGCGCACGAACGGCGTGGTGTCGTAGGCGACCTCGTATTTGAGTCCGGCCGGGAAATACGGCTTGAGCTGCTCCAGCTTGGCCTCCACCGCCTTGGCCGCGTCCAGCGCGTTGGCGCCGGTGGCCAGCTGCAGGCCCATGCCGGAGGCGGCCTTGCCGTTGTACTTGGAACTGGACGCATACGACTTGGAACCCAGTTCGACCCGCGCCACGTCGCGCAGGTACACGGTGGCGCCGCCGGCCTGCGACTTCAGCACGATCGCCTCGAACTGCGCCGGGGTCTTGAGCTTGCTGCGCGAGGTGACCGTGGCGTTGAGCTGCTGGCCCTGCGCTGCCGGCAGCGCGCCGAGCGCGCCGGAGGAGACGTCGGCGTTCTGCGCCGAGATCGCGTTGCTCACGTCCGAGGGCATCAGCGCATAGGTGCGCAGCTTTTCCGGGTCCAGCCACACCCGCATCGAGTATTCGGAGCCGAATACGTTGACTCCGCCGATGCCGTTGAGCCGGCTGATCGGGTCCTGCAGCGTGGACACCATGTAGTCGCCGATGTCGGTGCTGTCCATGCTGCCGTCTTCGGAGGTGAAGGCCAGCACCATGAACATGCTGCTGCCGGCGGACTTGGTGACGGTCACGCCATTGCTCTGCACCGCCTCGGGCAGCATCGACTCGCCTTGCGAGACCTTGTTCTGCACCTGCACCTGCGCGGTGTCCGGATCGGTGCCGGAATCGAAGGTCAGGGTGATCGAGGCGCTGCCGGCGGAGCTGCTGCTGGAGGACATGTACAGCAGGTCGTCCAGCCCGGTCATCTGCTGCTCGAGGATCTGCGTCACCGAGTTCTGCACGGTCTCGGCGGAAGCGCCGGTGTAGGTGGCGCTGACGGTGATCGCGGGCGGGGCGATGTCCGGATACTGCTCCAGCGGCAGCGACAGGATCGAGATCGCGCCGGCCAGGGTGATGACGATCGCGATGACCCAGGCGAAGATGGGACGGTCGATGAAGAAACGGGCCATGGCGATTCCTCAGTCGGCCTTCGGCGCGGCCGCAGCGGCGCCTTGGGTGGCCGCGGGTGTCGTGGCGGCCGAGGTCACTTCCACCGCCTTGACCTGATCGCCGACCGCGACTTTCTGCAGCCCCTGCACGATCACCTTGTCGCCGACCTTCAGCCCGTCGCGCACCACCCATTTGTCGCCGATCGCGTCGCCGGTGGTCAGCACGCGCTGCGCGACCTTGTTGTCGCTGCCGACCACCATCGCCACCGCCTCGCCCTTGCTGTTGCGGCTGATCGCCTGCTGCGCCACCAGGATGGCCTGCTCGTCCACCGCCATCGACAGCATCGCCTTGACGTACATGCCCGGCAGCAACAGACGATCGGGATTGGGCACCACCGCGCGCAGCTTGACCGTGCCGGTGGCGGTATCGACCGCGGCATCCACCACTTCCAGCGTGCCGCTGCGCGCGTAGGTGCTGCCGTCCTCCAGCTGCAGTTTCACCTCGGCCTTGCCGTCCACCGCCTTGAGTTGGCCGGCGTCGAGCTGGCGGCGCAGCTGCAGCAGTTGCGCGCTGGACTGGGTCACGTCCACGTACATCGGATCGAGCTGGTTGATGGTGGCCAGCACGTCGCTCTGGCCGGCGCTGACCAGCGCGCCCGGCGTGTAGCTGGAGGTGCCGATGCGGCCGTCGATCGGCGCGGTGATGCGGGTGTAGTCGAGATTGATCCGCGCGGTCTGCAGCGAGGCCTTGGCCGCGACCACGGCCGCCTCGTTCGAGCGCAGCGTGGCCACCGCGTCGTCGCCGTCCTGCTTGCTGACCGCGTCCAGCGCGACCAGGGTCTGGTAGCGCTGCGCCTTCGGCCTGGCCGACAGCACCGCCGCCTCGGCCTGGGCCAGATCGCCCTTGGCGGTGTCGTACGCGGCCTGGTAGCTGGCCGGATCGATCTCGTACAGCACCTGCCCGGCCTTGACGTCCTGGCCCTCGGTGAACAGGCGCTTGCGCAGGATGCCGCCGACCTGCGGGCGCACCTCCGAGCTCATGTAGGCCACGGTGCGGCCGGACAGGGTCTGGTCCAGCGCCAGCCGCTGCGCGCTCACCGTCTGCACGCCGACCTGCGCCTGCGGCCGCTGCGGCGGCTGCTTGGAAGAACATGCGGCCAGCGCCACGGCGATGGCGCCGGCCAGCCACCAGCGCGAGGACGAAACGGGGAAGCGACGGGCGACGACGGGCAGCATGCGGCGAACTCACGGTTTATCCGAATGTGGCCACGCTACGGCGCGAATGTGCAGCAAATTTGGAGATTGCCGGCAGCGGCGCGGATTCGCTTGATTTCCCCTGCGGCGGCGCGGCTAATACGCAGCATCCCCCGTCGCCGCGTCCCGCATTGCCTCTCCGATGAAACTGGGCATCACCGCCAAGCTGTTCCTCGCCATCCTCGCCGCATGCGTGGCGGTGCTGCTGGTCAACGGCATCGCCGTGCAGGTCTTCCTCAAGCGCCAGTTCCTGGATTACCTCAACGAGCAGGGCGTGGAACGCATGCTGGAGACCTTGCCGCGGGTCAGGGCCGAGTACGCGCGGCACGGCAACTGGGACTTCGTGCGCGACAATCCCGATGCCTGGTTCGTGCTGATGCGCCCGGAGCGCAGCCCTGGCCAGCCGCGACGCCCGCCGCCGATCTCCGACCAGACCGGCGCGGTGTTCCGCTTCGCCGTGCTCGACAAGGACTACAGGTCGGTGATCGGCAACCCGGATGTCGGCCGCAACGACATCCTGCGCCCGATCGTGGTCGACGGCCGCACCGTCGGCTGGATGGCGATGCTGCCGTTCCAGAAGGTGCTGGCGGCCGAGGATGCGCGCTTCTACCAGGCGCAGCAACGCGCATGGTGGACGATCGGCAGCGCCTCGCTGCTGGTCGCCGCGCTGCTCGGCTGGCTGCTGTCGCGCGCCTTGCTGCGGCGCATGCGCGGGCTCACCGGCGCCACCCATCGGCTGGCTGCCGGCGATTACGCCACCCGCATCGACACCGGCGCGCGCGACGAATTCGGCCAATTGGCGCGCGACTTCAACCTGCTGGCGCAGGCGCTGGAACACAACGAACGCGTACGCCGCGAGTTCATGGCCGATATCTCGCACGAACTGCGCACGCCGCTGGCGGTGCTGCGCGCCGAACTGGAAGCGTTGCAGGACGGCATCCGGCCGATGACCCCGGCTTCGCTGGGATCGCTGCACCAGCAGGTCGGCCAGCTCGGCAAGCTGATCGAAGACCTGTACGACGTCTCGCTGACCGACGTCGGCGCGCTCGCCTACCGGCGTGCACCGGTCGATCTGGCGCTGATCCTGGCCACGGTGCTGGCCGGCGTGCAGGCGCGCTTCGCCGCCGCGCCGCTGCAGCTGCAGGTGCAGATCGACGCCGGCCCGCTGCAGGTAGACGGCGACGAGCGCCGGCTGCAGCAGCTGCTCGGCAACCTGCTGGAGAACACGCTGCGCTACACCGATGCCGGCGGCACGGTGCAGGTGCGCTGCGCGCGTCGCGACGCGGTGCTGGAACTGGTGGTCGAGGACAGCGCGCCGGGCGTGGACGCGGACAAGCGCGAGCGCCTGTTCGAACGCTTCTACCGCACCGAGGCCTCGCGCAACCGCGCCAGCGGCGGCAGCGGCCTGGGCCTGGCGATCTGCCGCAACATCGCCGAGGCGCATGGCGGCTCGATCAACGCCGAGGCCTCCGCGCTGGGCGGGCTTCGGGTGGTGCTGCGCTTGCCGGCGCTGGCGGCATGAGCGGCCTGGATCCGATCGGCCACGTGCTGATCGTCGAAGACGAACCGCGCCTGGCCGCGGTGATGCGCGAATACCTGCATGCGGCCGGCTATTCGCACGACTGGATCGCCGATGGCGCGCAGGCGCTGGGCGCGTTCCGCGCGCAGAAGCCGGACCTGGTGCTGCTTGACCTGATGCTGCCCAACCGCGACGGCCTGGAGATCTGCCGCGACCTGCGCAAGGAGAGCGCGGTGCCGGTGATCATGGTCACCGCGCGGGTGGACGAGATCGACCGCCTGCTCGGCCTGGAGATCGGCGCCGACGACTACATCTGCAAGCCGTTCAGCCCGCGCGAAGTGGTGGCGCGGGTGCAGGCGGTACTGCGCCGCCATCGCCACGATCCCAACGACGCGGCGGCGCCGGGCCTGCACATCGACGAAGCCGCATGCCGTGCCAGCGTGCATGGCCACGATCTGGACCTGACCCAGGTCGAGTTCCGCCTGCTGCGCACCCTGGCCGCCACACCGGGCCGGGTGTATTCGCGCGAACAGCTGATGGACCGGCTCTACGCCGACCACCGCATCGTCACCGACCGCACCGTGGACAGCCACGTCAAGAACCTGCGCCGCAAGCTTGCCGACGTCGGAGGCGAAGACTGGGTGCGCTCGGTGTATGGCGCCGGCTACCGCTTCGAACCCTGATCGGGCAGCCAAAAATCGAGCACTGAAAAGCGCCTTGGCCAACCCGTCGCCACGCAGAACTCAGGCTCTTTCGCGTCCCGAGTCCCGAGTCCCGAGTCCCGAGTCGCCAAGATCAGCGAAACACCACCGTGCGGTGTCCATTCAACAGAATCCGATGCTCGACATGGCGGCGCACCGCGCGCGCCAGCACCTGCGATTCGGTGTCGCTCCCCAGGCGCACCAGGTCGCGCGGGGTCATCGCGTGATCGACGCGGGCCACGTCCTGTTCGATGATCGGGCCTTCGTCGAGATCGCCGGTGACGTAATGCGCGGTGGCGCCGATGATCTTGACCCCGCGCGCGTGCGCCTGGTGGTACGGCTGCGCGCCCTTGAAGCTGGGCAGGAAGCTGTGATGGATGTTGATCGCGCGCCCGGCCAGCGCCGCGCACAGCGTCGGCGACAGGATCTGCATGTAGCGCGCCAGCACCACCAGGTCGATGCGTTCGCGCTCCACCAGCGCCAGCAGCTGCGCCTCCTGCGCGTCACGGTTGGCGGCGCTGACCGGCAGGTGGTGGAACGGCACGTCGTAGGACTGCGCCAACGCAGCGAAATCCTGGTGGTTGGACGCCACCGCGGCGATGTCCACGCGCAGTTGCCGGCTGTGCGCGCGGAACAGCAGATCGTTGAGACAATGGCCCTGCTTGCTGACCAGCACCAGCAGGCGCGCGCGGCGGCGCGCATCGTGCAGTTGCCAGTCCATCGCGTAGTCGGCGGCGAGCGGCGTCAACTGCACCTTCACCGCGGCGACGATGCCGTCGGCGGGCACGTCGAAGTGCACGCGCAGGAAGAACCGGCCGCTCTCCTCGTCGCCGAACTGCTGCGCATCGAGGATGTTGCAGCCGTGCTCGAACAGCAGGCCGCTGACGCGGTAGACGATGCCGGTACGGTCCGGGCAGGACAGGGTCAGGATGTAGTCGGGGCGCATCGGGCCAATGATAGGGGAGAATTTCGGGACTCGGGACTCGGGACTCGGGACTCGGGCTAGAGCTCGGGACGGTGGCGGTGGCGGTGGCGGTGGCGGCGGCGGCGGATGGTGCCAGGACATTGGATGTGGAATGCCGTCGGGCCTTGACGGGCGCCTTGCCGACTGTAGGAGCGGCTTCAGCCGCGACGGGCTTTACCGGTAAGGCCTGTCGCGACTGAAGTCGCTCCCACAGGGACTTGCGGCAGGATCAACCGGATGCACTGTAGGGGGGCACTTCAGTCCCGGTACCTTCCCGTGCAGAGGAAAGTGTGCTACTTCGCTCTCGCGGCTGAAGCCGCTCCTACAGGGACTTGCGCAGGCCAATCGGGTGCACTGTGGGAGGGACTTCAGTCCCGACTCCTCACCCGCGCAGGAAAGTGCACCGCTTCGTTCGTCGCGGCTGAAGCCGCTCCTACAGGTGGAGCGTCCGTGCGCTGGCCGCAGGCGCCGTGCCGGCACGCCACGTCTACTCCGGACGCAGTCGCAGCGCCAGCCGCCGGTTGACCTTCTCCAGCCGCGCCAGCGAGTCTTCCACCGACATGCCGACCGCCTCGTGGGTAGTGATGTGCGCGCGCAGGTGCGCCGGATCGTCCAGGTCGCCGCGCACCAGGAATACGTTCTCGCCCTGCTCCACCTCGCCCAGTTCACGGCTCAGCACCACGTGATCGACCTGGTCGAAGCCGTACTCCTTCGCCAGTGGCAGCAGCCGCGCCACCATCCGCTCGCTGATCGCATCGGGGGCGCGGCCGCAGGCGGCGTCCAGCGCGTGCACGCCTTCGCGGATCTGCGCGTACAGCAGATGATCGGGGTGGTCCTGGTGCTCGGGGCCGAGCACGGTCTCGCGCGCGACCGCGCGCGGCGGCTGGATGGGCGTCATGGCGCCGGGGTCGGACGAATTCGGGCTCATGGCATCCTCCTATGATGCGCCTGCTAGCCGCCGCACCTTAGCGGGAAGCATGCGGCCAGCTCAAGCGCGGCGACGCAGTCTGCGCCATGCCGCGACAAGGCCGCCTGAAGATCCGGCCTGATCGGGCGCTCAGTCCTGCCCGGCGCGGCGTGCGGCGACCTTGGCCAGCGCCGACCAGTCCAGCTCGCCGTCGCCGTGCGCGATCGCGTCGATGAACTGGTCGCGCAGCACCGCCGCCAGCGGCATCGGTACGTGCCGGGTCTCGCCGGCGCTCAGCGCCAGGCGCACGTCTTTCAGCCCCAGCGTGGTCTTGAAGCCGGCCGGACTGTAGCGCTGCTGCGCGATCATGCCGCCGTAGTTCTGGTACGCCGGCGCGGCGAACAGGGTGTTGACCAGCATGCCCAGGAAGTCGGCCGCGTCCACGCCGTGCCCGCGCACCAGCGCCGAGGCTTCGGCCATGGTGCCGATCGCACTGGCCAGGCACAGGTTGGCGGCCAGCTTGACCGCGTTGGCCTGCTCCGGCGCAGCGCCGAAATACCAGGTCTTGCGCCCGATCACGTCGAGCAGCGGCTGCACCCGCGCCAGCGCGGCGGCGTCGCCGGCGGCGAGCAGGTTGAGCTGGCCGGCGGCCGCCACGTCATGCCGGCCCAGTACCGGGATGGCCAGATAGGCCACGCCGCGTTCGGCATGCAGCGCGCTCAGTTCGCGCGCCAACGCCACCGAGATCGTGGCCATGTTGACGTGCACGCTGCCGGCAGGCAGCGCGTCGAGCGCGCCACGGTCGAGCAGGGTCTCGCGCACCGCCGTGTCGTCGGCCAGCATCGAGAACAGCACCTGGCCGCGCACCGCATCGGCCGGCTGCGCGGCCGCCTGCGCGCCGGCATCGAGCAGCGTCTGCGCCGCGCCCGCACTGCGGTTCCACACGGTCAGCGCATGCCCGGCGCGCAGCAGGTTGTGCGCGATCGGCAGGCCCATCGTGCCCAGGCCGAGAAAACCGATGCTCATCGCAAACTCCTTGAATGGTGCGAGGTTGAGGCCGCGCCCTGCACGGCCAGGCGCGCGCGCATCATGCGTCGAACAGGCCGCGCGCCGAGCGCGGCTCGCAGCGCAGGTATTGCGGCGCCGGCTTCAGCTTGGCGCCGAGTGCGGCGGCGGCGTGCCACGGCCAACGCGGATCGTAGAGGATGCCGCGGGCCAGCGCGATCGCGTCGGCCTGGCCCTCGGCCAGGATCGCCTCGGCGTGCTGCGGCTCGGTGATCAGGCCGACCGCGATCACCGGCATCGTCACCGCGCGATGGATCGCCTCGGCCTGCGGCACCTGGTAGCCGGCCGCGACCGGGATCTGCTGGCGGCGGTCGAGGCCGCCGCTGGACACGTGCAGGTAATCGCAACCCTGCGCCTGCAACGCCTGCGCCAGCACGATGCTCTGCGCCACGTCCCAGCCGCCCTCGACCCAGTCGGTGGCGGAGAGGCGCACGCCCACCGCCACCGACGCCGACACCGCCGCGCGCACCGCCGCATGCACGCGCAGCAGCAGGCGCATGCGGTTGTCCAGGCTGCCGCCGTAGGCGTCGGCGCGCTGGTTGCTCAGCGGCGACAGGAACTGGTGCAGCAGGTAGCCGTGCGCGGCATGCAGTTCGATCAGTTCGAAACCCAGCCGTTCGGCGCGCTGCGCCGACGCGACGAACGCGGCGACGATGGCGTCGATGCCGGCCAGGTCCAGCGCCTGCGGCGGCGTGCCGTGCTCGGCGAAGGGCAGCGCCGACGGCGCCACGGTCTGCCAGCCGTTCGGCTGTGCCGGCGCGATCGCAGCGCCGCCGTCCCAGGGCTTTTGCGTGGACGCCTTGCGCCCGGCATGCGCGAGCTGGATCCCCAGCGGCATCGGTGACCAGCGCCGCACCGAGGCCAGCACGCCGCGCAGCGCCGCTTCGGTGGCGTCGTCCCACAGGCCCAGGTCGGCGTAGCTGATGCGCCCGCGCGGCTCCACCGCGGTGGCCTCCAGGATCATCAAGCCGGCACCGGACTGCGCCAGCTGGCCGAGGTGGATGGTGTGCCAGTCGCTGGCCTGGCCATGCTCGGCGGAGTACTGGCACATCGGCGCGATGACGATGCGATTGGACAACGACAGCGGCCCCAGGGCGAGGGGCGAGAAGAGATGGCTCAAGGTGGCGTTCCGTGGGGGCGCCCGCCGCAGTGCGGGCAAGCTGCCATTGCACTCCTGCCGGCGCTGCCGATCAACCACTGCCGATGGATCAGTTCGTGCGCGGATTCGGAACGCGCGGTGCCGGAGCCGCCAGGGCGAGTCGTCAATTCCAAGCAGGCCGCGCTGGGTCTGGCAGGCCGCCACCTGGCGTTGCGTGGCGCAGCGCCTGACTGGCGCTCAGGTCAAGCCGCGCGGCGCCGGGTGGCGGCCTGCCAGACCCAACCCGACGGGCCGTTCTTGCGCGCGCACGCGGCATCGCTCGGACATGGACAGGTGCCATTTCCGCCCTCTTGCTTGCCGCATGCGCGCGCAAGAGCGGCGCGGCCTTCTCTGGGACCGACGACTCGCCCTAGGCCGCCACGCGCGGCAGCAGGAACTCCAGCGCCTGCGCGCAGGGCTGGGCCAGCTTCAGGCTCAGCAAGTCGTCGCCGCGGGTGCGGCCGAGGTTGACCGCGGCGATCGGCAATCCGGCCTTGGCCGCGGCCTGCACGAAGCGGAAGCCGGAATACACCATCAACGACGAGCCCACCACCAGCATCGCGTCGGCCTGCTGCAGGTGCGCGAAGGCGGCGGCCACGCGCTCGCGCGGCACGTTTTCGCCGAAGAACACCACGTCCGGCTTCAGCACGCCGCCGCACTGCGTGCAGGCCGGCACCACGAAGGCGGCGAAGTCCACGTCCTCCAGGTCGGCGTCGCCATCGGGTGCCTGCCCGGCCTGCAGCGTCGCCCACTGCGGATTGTGCTGCAGCAGCTGCTGCTGGAAGTCCTCGCGCGGCAGGCGCCGTTCGCAGCCCATGCAGCGCACCACGTCCAGGCGCCCGTGCAGGTCGATCACCGCCTGGCTGCCGGCGGCCTGGTGCAGGCAATCCACGTTCTGGGTCAGCAGCAGTTCAACCTGGCCGCGCGCTTCCAACTGCGCCAGCGCCGCATGCGTGGCATTGGGCCGGGCATGGCCGAAGCGCGGCCAGCCGACCAGGCTGCGCGCCCAGTAGCGCTGACGCGTCGCCAGTTCGCCCATGAACGCCTGGTAGGTGACCGGCTGCGCGCGCTTCCAGTCGCCGGCGGCATCGCGGTAGTCGGGAATGCCCGAATCGGTGCTGCATCCAGCGCCGGTCAGCACGAACAGGCGCCGGTGGCGTTCGACGAACGCTTCCAGCGCTGCGGCGTCGGCATCCGCCTCTGGCTGCAGCAACTGACGCATCACAGGACTCCGATAGCGGCGGGTAGCCTCTATCTTGGGCATCCACGGCCACGGCACAAGGCCGCACATGAACGTGCACAGGTTGCCAAGGCGTACGCACCCGCGCACCCGATCGGCACGCGGGTGCGGCGCTCCTGCAGGGAGCGGTTGGGGGCAGCCTCGGCATCGACCGGACGAACCCAGCGGAACGTCCGCAAGCTTGGCCATCGCACTACAGAACGTTGCTGACCTCGATCAGATTGCCGTCCGGATCGCGGAAATACAGCGACAGGATCGGACCGGTGGCGCCGGTGCGCTGCACCGGGCCGTCCTCGATGGCGACCGCCGCCGCGTCCAGTTCGCGGCGCACCTGCGCCAGCGGCGTGGCGGTGATGAAGCACAGATCGCCGGAGCCGGGCGTGGGCACGCGCGCCTTCGGCTCGAACTCGCGGCCGGCGGCGTGCAGGTTGATCTTCTGTTGGCCGAACGCCAACGCGGTGCGGCCTTCGCCGAAGCGCTGCACCTGCATGCCGAGCACGAGCGCGTAGAACGCGCAGCTGGCCTCAATGTCGGCGACGGTGAGGACCAGATGGTCGAGACGGTCGATCTGCACAGGCTGCCTCCAGGCAAGGAAAAACGGTCGCTCCCGGAGGGACAGCGCAGCCGGCTATTCGCCGCGCGGCGGATGCGGGCCGAAGCGGCCGTACGGACGGCTGTCGTCGGCGCCAAGGCGCAGCACCTGCGCGGCGACCAGGGCGACGCCCAGCAACAGCAGGCAGCAAGCGGCCAGCGCGTTCCAGCCGCCGTGTTGCCAGGCCGCGCCGCTGAGCGAGCCGATCAGGCTGGCGCCGCTGTAGTAGGCCAGCAGGTACAGCGACGCGGCATGGCCCTTGTTCTGTCCGCCCAGCCGGCCGACCCAGGCGCTGGCCGCCGAGTGCGCGACGAAGAAGCCGATGGTCAGCAGCACGATGCCGGCGATCACCACCGCCAGCACGTGCGCGATGGTCAGCGCCACGCCGAGCGCCGCCACCGCGATGCCGGCCAGCACCACCGGGCCGCGGCCGAAGCGGTCCGAGGCGGCACCGGCCACTGACGAGGACACGATGCCGAACACGTAGGCGCTGAAGATCATGCCCAGCTGGCTCTGGCTGAGCCCGAACTCCGGTCCCCCCAGGCGGAAGCCGGCGTAGTTGTAGACGCTAACGAACACGCCCATCGCCAGGAACGGAATCGCGAACAGCCATGGCAGGTGGCGATCGCGCAGATGCCCGCCCCAGGCCTGCAGGTGGAAGCGCAGGTTGACGCCGCGGCGGCGCACGAAATGCCGCGAGCGCGGCAGCAGCAGCACGAAGCCGACCGCGGCCAGCAGGTCGATCGCCGAGACCGCCGCCAGCGCGATGCGCCAGTCGAAGTGATCGGTGAGCACGCTCATGCCGATGCGCCCGACCATGCCGCCGAACGCGTTGCCGGCCACGTACAGGCCGGTCGCCGCGCCCAGCTTGCGCGCCGGCACCTCCTCGGCCAGGTACACCATCGCCACCGCCGGCACCCCGCCCAGGGCGACGCCGGACAGCGCGCGCACCGCGACCAGCGCGCCCCAGTGCGGCAGGCACGCGGCGATCAGGTTGAGCAGCGCCGCCAGCGCGATCGACACGAACATCAACCCGCGCCGACCGAGATTCTCCGACACCGCGCCGGCGCAGAAGATCGCGATCGCCAGGCCGCCGGTGGCCAACGACAGCGGCAGCGAACTGGTCGCCGCGTCGACTCCGAATTCGCGTGCGAACGCCGGCAGCAGCGGCTGCACGCTGTACAGCAGCGAGAAGGTGGCGAAGCCGGCCAGGAACAGCGCCAGGCGGATGCGCGCCAGCGGCGCGGCGTCCACGGCGTGCAGCGGCGGGCATTGGCTGGAAGTGGTCACGACGGCGATGGCGCAGCGAAAGGACGGCCAGTATTTGCCTGCGCCGACCCGGTGTCCAATATATGATCCAGGCATTCTCCATATCTTGTGGATATGACATGGAACTGCGCCACCTGCGCTATTTCCTGGCCGTCGCCGAAGCCGGGCATTTCACCCGCGCCGCGGCGCAGCTGGGCATCCAGCAGCCGCCGCTGAGCCAGCAGATCCGTGCGCTGGAGCAGGAGCTGGGCACGCCGCTGTTCGTGCGCACCCCGCGCGGCGCCGACCTCACCGAAGCTGGGCGCGCGTTCCGGATCGAGGCCAAGCGCGTGCTCGCCGACCTGGAGCGCGCCGGCGACGCCGCCCGGCGTGCCGCGCGCGGCGAGAGCGGCGTGCTGCGGCTGGGCTTCACCGCCTCGGCTGCATTCAATCCGATCGTGCCGATGCTGGTGCGCAACTTCCGCCGCGGCTGGCCGGCGGTGGCGCTGGCGCTGGAGGAAACCAACACTGCCGGCCTGCTCGCCGCGCTGGTGCAGGGCCGCCTGGATGCGGCCTTCATCCGCTACAGCGTGGTCACCCCGCCCGAGCTGCAACTGCTGAAATTTCCCGACGAGCCGATGAAGATCGCGGTGCCGGCCGCGCACCGCCTGGCCAAGCGCAAGCGCGCGCCGCTGTCGGCGCTGGCCGGAGAACCGTTCATCCTGTTCCCACGCAGCTTCGGCACCAGCCTGTACGACGAAATCCTCGAAGCCTGCCGCCAGTCCGGCTTCGAATTGCAGATCAAGCAGGAAGCGCCGCAGATGTCGTCGATCGTGAACCTGGTCGCCGCCGAACTCGGCGTCTCGGTGGTACCGGCCTCGACCACCCAGGTGCAACTGCCCGGCGTGCGCTACCTGGACATCGAAGGCCGCGTGCCGATGGCACGACTGGCGCTGGCCACGCTGCCGGCCACCGCGCAGGCGCTACCGGTGGTGCGCCACCTGTGGCAGCTGGCGCAGGCGCATGCGGCGGGAAAGCGCGGGTAGTTGCGGATCACTCGCGCACCCCTCCCTGTAGGAGCGGCTTCAGCCGCGACACGCGTTACCGATAGCGCCTGTCGCGGCTGAAGCCGCTCCTACAGTAATGCGCGAGCGACAAGCTCACCGCGACACCACCTCCCACCCCGCCGCGTCGCGCAGCACCTGCCCGCCGCGCACGCCTTCGACGACCACCCGCACGCCGCGCGCGAATGGCAGCTGGCGCTGCTCGGGAAACCAGCGCCGCTGCGCATCGACCACGATCAACAGGCCTTCGTGATCGCCGAGCGGCGCGAACGCGTCGGACACCGGCATGAACGGCATCAGGCCCAACCGGTCCTGCGCCGCGGCGGCGACCGCCGGCACCTGCGCGCTGGGCAATCCGACCTCGCTGATGCACAGCAACTCATCTGCTGAAAACACGCCATCGGCGACAGCGCGCGCCGGCAACGGCCGGCGCGCGATCAGTTCCAGCACCGCGCCGTCGGGCCCGGCGAAATACACCGATTGCGATTGCCACGCCGCGTCGAGCGCGAACCGCACCTCGCCCACCGGATCGCGCAGCGACGGCGCGCGCCGCGACAACCAGTCGCAGGCGGCGTCGAAGCGCGCAGGCGGGATGTTGAAGGCCAGATGCATGCTGCCGATCTCGGCGTCGGCGGGCAGCAGATCGAGCAGGCTCCAGCCGATGCGCACCTGCGTGGCTACGACCGGAAGTTGCAGGACATCGCGATAGAACGCGGCGCTGGCCCCGGGATCGCTGGCGGGCAGGCTCAGTTGGGTGATGCGCATGGTGGCTCCTTGTGCGGGAGCCGCTATTGGACGACCTCAAGCGTAGTTGAGGTCAAGCACGGCGCGCAGCGCGTGGGATGTTCATGCGGACGCGCTCCTGTAGGAGCGGCTTCAGCCGCGACAGGACCTCCGGGTAGAACCTGTCGCGGCTGAAGCCGCTCCTACAGAAGAGCCTTGCCGCGAGCGCTCAACCCAGGTGCGCGCGCACCGCTTCGTCGATCTTGGCCGGCGGCACGAAGCCCGGCACCCGCGCCACTTCTTCGCCCTGGCGGAACAGCATCAGCGTCGGGGTCTGGCGCAGGCCCTGGGCGCGGAAGAAATCCTCGCCCACGTCTTCCATCTTCACCTTCAGCAAGGTCACGCCCTGCGCGCTGTCGCTCTCGGCGAAGCGCTCCAGCGACTTGTCGAGCATGCGGCAGCCGGGGCAGTTGTCCTTGTTGAAATCGGCCAGCACGCGCGGATGCGCGGCGATGGCGTCGGCGAACTGTTCGGCGGTGGCGACGGTGATGGTGGTGAACATGGAGCGAAACCTTGTCTGATGTCGGAGGACGGAGCGGCACAGCAGCGACGATGCCGGCGGTGCGATGAAACGATGGACGGTAGAAATGCAGCGTCAGCCGCTGTCGTGCAGCGGCAACGCCAGCGGTGCGCATCCGGCCGCCCTGCCGGATGCAGGCTCGGCAGCGGCCGGCGTGCTCGCCGCTGCGGAGCCGGCCGGCGCCGCTGCACGCGCGGCGCGCAGCGTCAGTACCTGCGCGCACCAGGCACCGATCGCCGCGTTGTCGCGATCGCCATGCGGCATCTGTTCGATCTCCAGCCGCGGATAGGCGCTGTCGAAGAAACGCGCGATGCGCTTGACCGCACCGCAGTAGTACTCCAGTCCCCACTGCGTCTCGCCGGTACCGAACGCCGCCACCTCGATCGTCTTGCCGGTCGCCTCGACCAGTTCGGCGATGTAGCGCTTCATCTCCGCCGGGGTGCGCCCGGCGTTGTCGCTCCAGCTGCCGAGCAGGTGCAGATCGAAGTCCGCCGCGCGCGCGGCGTCGCCGAGCGCAGCATGCAGGGTCTGCATGTCGGTATGGATCCAGGTCACACGGTGCCCGGCCGCCTCGCACTGCGCCTGCACGCGGCGGGCGACGTCGCGGGTGTTGCCGCTGAGCGAGGCGTAGGCGAGCAGGATGCGCATGAGGCGGGGATTGGGGATTCGGGATTGGGGATTCGTAAAAGCGGGCTCGGCGTGACCGCGACCAAATCACGTCTCAGACATTCCCGGACCGCTACTTCTCAGAATCAATGAGTGGAGACAGGAGATCGATGCTTTGGAAAGAGAGGTTCGGCACGGCTTTTTACCAATCCCGAATCCCCAATCCCTAATCCCGGCCTCTCTCAAAGATCGTCGAAGCCGTTGTCGGAGTTGGTCTTCTTGTAGCTGGCGTTGCGCATCTCGAAGAAGTCGGTCTTGGTCTCGGTGAAGTTGTCCGCGTAGGCCTTGATCCACGGCATCACGTTGTCGCTGGCGTCGGTGTACAGCTTCTCGATGCCGAGCATGCCGGACATCTTGTTGGCGCGGTACTTCACGTACTGGATCATCTCGTCCACGTCGATGCCCTCGATGCCGTCCAGCACTTCCGAGGACCACTCGGTCTCCAGCCGGATCGCGTGCTCGAACGCCTGGTGCACGTAGTCGGTCAGCTCGTTGGTCTGCAGCTCGGCGTTCTCGCCGATGATCGCGCGGATCAGCTCGCTGATGAACTTGGTGTGCGCCAGTTCGTCGCGGTTGATGAAGCTGATGATCTTGCCGGTGCCGGTCATGCGGTTCTGCCGCACCAGGTTGTAGAAAAACGCGAAACCGGAATAGAAGTTGATGCCTTCCAGGATCGAGGACTGGATCAGCGAGCGCAACAACGTCTCGGCGGTCTTCTCGCGCATGAAGTCGTCGTAGGCCTGCATGATCGGCTGGTTGCGCGCGATGATGGTCGGGTGCGTGCGCGCGATCTCGAACACGCGGTTCTGGTCGGCCAGTCCGGCGATGGACGCCAGCACGTACGAATAGCTCTCGTTGTGGATCACTTCCTGCTGGCCGATGATCGCCGCGTTGGCGTGCGCGGCCGGGTCGGTGATGTATTCGGCGACGTTGTAGATGAAGCGCGTCTGTGGCGAATCCAGCGTGGCCAGCAGGCCGATGATCGAATCGTAGGCGTTCTTCTCGCGCGCCGACAGTTCGCCGTACTGCTTAGCGTCGCCCTTCATGTCCACCTCGTCGGGGATCCAGAAGTTGGTCGACAGCTCCTTGTACGCACGATAGAACGACGGATACGGGATGTCGTTCCAGTTGAGGATGCCGCTGGTGGTGCCGTTGATGATCCCGGTGGAGCGGTTGGGATGCATTGGTTCGAGGATCTTGATGCGGTCGAGCGCGATGGCCATGGGTCGGATTCGGTAGTCGGTTGAACGGCGCCGGCGAGCGGCGCGGCGATGCGGGGACGACGCAGCGGGCGCATGGCGGCTCCCAGAGGAGGCCATGCGCGCGCAGGCGCCGCTACGAGGTGGCGATCAGCTCGAGCACCACTCGCATTCGCTGATGTCGATGTCGTTGGAGCGCACGTAGTAGGTGGTCTTTAGTCCTTCCTTCCAGGCGGTCATGTGCAGGTCGAGCAGGGTGCTGGCGCGGATGGTGCTGGGCACGTAGAAGTTGAAGCTGATCGACTGGTCGACGTGGCGCTGGCGGCGCGCGTTCTGGCGCACGCTGGCGAACTGATCGACCCGGTAGGCGCCCTTCTCGTAGTACGGATAGGTGTCCACGGTCAGGCCCGGGGCCACCACCGGACGGCGGAAGTCCTTCTTCTCTTCGTAGTAGAACGCGCTGTAGATCGGGTCGATCGAGGCGGTGGAGCCGGCGATCTGCGCGGTGCTCATGTTCGGCGCCACCGCGATCATCCACGCGTTGCGCACGCCGTTGATGCTGACCTGCGCGGCCAGTTCCTGCCACTGCGCGCTGTCGTAGCCGCGCTTGCTGAAGTACTCGCCGTTCTGCCAGTCGCTGCCCTTGAACACCTTGTACGCGCCCTTCTCCTTGGCCAGCGCCAGGCTCGCCTGGATGGTCAGGTAGTTGATGCGCTCGTACAGTTCGTCGCAGTAGTCCTCGGCCTGCCTGGAGTTCCACTCGATGCCCTTCTGCGCCAGCAGGTGGTGCCAGCCGAAGGTGCCCAGACCGATCGCGCGGTACTTCTGGTTGGTGATGGTGGCCTGCGGCACCGGCAGGTCGTTGAGGTCGATGACGTTGTCGAGCATGCGCACCTGCACCCGGATCAGCCGCTCCAGCACGTCCGGCGACAGCAGGTCCGGCTGCGCGGTCACGGCGCGGCCCAAGTTCACCGAGGACAGGTTGCATACGACGAAGTCGCCGGCCTGCTTGGTGGTCACGATCTGGTCGCCGCTGATCATCTCCTGGATGACCCGGGTCGGGCTCATGTTCTGCAGGATCTCGGTGCACAGGTTGCTGGAATAGACCATGCCCTGGTGCTTGTTCGGGTTCATGCGATTGACTTCGTCGCGATAGAACATGAACGGGTTGCCGGTCTCCAGCTGGCTGACCATGATCCGCTTGAGCATGTCGATGGCCTTGACCACCTTGCGGCCGATGCGCTCGTCGGCCACCACTTCCTCGTACCTGGCGCGGAAGCTGCCTTCGCCGCGCTTCTCGTCGAAGAAGTCCTGCAGGTACCACCCCTTGACCTCCTTCACCTCGTGCGGGTCGAACAGGTACCACTCGCCGCGGCGCTCCACCGCTTCCATGAAGATGTCCGGCACGCACACCGCGGTGAACACGTCGTGCGCGCGCAGGCGCTGGTCGCCGTTGTTCAGGCGCAGGTCCAGGAACGCCTCGATGTCGCGGTGCCAGATGTCCAGGTACACGGCGATGGCGCCCTTGCGCTGGCCGAGCTGGTCCACCGACACGGCGGTGTTGTTGAGCTGCTTGATCCACGGCACCACGCCGCCGCTGGAATTCTTGACCCCGCGGATCGCCGAGCCGGACGAACGCACGTAGCCCAGGTAGGCGCCGACGCCGCCGCCGTGCTTGGACACGCGCGCCACGTCGGTGTTGGAGTCGTAGATGCCCTGCAGGCTGTCGTCGACGGTGTCGATGAAGCAGCTCGACAGCTGCCCGCCGATCTTGCCGGCGTTGGCCAGCGTGGGCGTGGCCACGGTCATGTACAGGTTGGACAACGCCCAATAGGCCTCGCCGACCAACTGCATGCGGCGTTCGCGCGGCTTTTCGTCCTGCATCAGGTACAGCGCGATGGTCAGCCAGCGCTCCTGCGGCAGCTCGTAGACCTTGCGCGAGTTGTCGGTGGCCAGGTAGCGCGTGGCCAGCAGGTACAGGCCGTTGTAGGCGAACAGCTTGTCGCGCTCCGGCTCGATCATCCTGCCGGCTTCGGCGAGTTCGTCCTTGGAGTAGTTCTTGAGGATGTCGATCGAGTACACGCCGCGGTCGGCCAGGCTTTCCTGCAGGCCGACGTAGGAGCCGTACTTCTCGCCGGCATCGTAGAAGCGGTTCTTGCTGGCGCGCTTGTACAGGCGGTGCAGGTACAGGCGCGCGGCGAAGTATTCCCACTCCGGCGTGGCGATGTCCACGCGCGACTCGGCCTCGCGGATCAGGTAGTCGACCATCTCGTCGGCCGACAGGCTTTCCTTCTTCTCCACGAACGCGAACGCCTTGCGCTCGTAGTCGGCCACGTCCAGCTGCGGGAACTCGGCATGGATCCGGTCCAGGGTGCGCTGCAGGCGCGAGCGGTCGAAGGCCATGCGGCGGTTGCCGCCGTCCTTGACGATCCAGGTCACGGCGCGCTGGTCGTTGCTCGGCTCGCTGGCGGCCACGTCGGGCTGCGCGGCAGCGGCGGCGGCGGGCGTGGGGTCGACGTCGGCGGCGTCGAGGGGGGCTGCGGCCGGCAGGCTGTGGGTCTGGCTCATGAAGGTCTCCAAGCGTGGTGCACCGGCTGCCCGGCCCTCGCAGGCAGGACTCCGACCGGATCAGCAGCGTGGGGACGCGGTGTCGCAGCGACCGCGACGGCACAGGCGCGAGCCTGCGGGCAGTCACCGCTTCACCGACCATCTCCCCCCGGAGATTCAACGGTCGGCGCCGCGCTGTGTGCATCGCGCGGCTGTCGGCAGGTCTTCGGGCTTATGGGCGACGGCCGATGGCCGGTTCCTAGCCCGTCGCTTCCCAAGGCGGGACGCCTCAGTGCGGGTGACGGGTTCGTTCCCAATTACCGCTGCGGGGCAGCGCCGGACTAGGCGCTTGCGCGCCGCACCGGCTTCCCTTTTGATCCCGCGGCCTGGTGGCCGCTGGAACCGACCACCACAAGATAGTGTGGTACCTGGGCCTCGTCAACGCTAAATGTAGTCGTCGAACCGAAAACCCAAGCGGGGCAATAGTTTGCCGCCGCAGCGCCGCAAAACCCGGCCACAGGACGCCGGATCGGGCCTGGAACCGGCCGGATCGCCCATGCCGCAAGGCCCTCGGCGACCCCGTCGACAACCTGCTGCGCGCGTCGGCCCACGGCGATTGCGCGGAGTACCGGCGACAGCGCGCAGCGTGGGCCGAACCGCAGCCGCATGTGCTGCCGCCAGCCGCGCCCGGCCCGGGCGCGACCCAGGCGAGCACCGATGGACAGCAAGCGGCGCTGACCGCTGCCCGGCCGGGGACTTGGGTTGCAGGCGCGGTGCCGCCACCGCGCAGCGGCGCCGCTCCAACTCAGCGCGAGCGCGCTCCGGCCTGCTGCATGGCCGCGCGCAGCTCCTCCGGCGCCAGCTGGCCGTCGTGGTTGCCGTCCAGCGCATCGAAGCGCTGGGCCAGGCGCGGCAGCGAGGCGGCCGCTTCGCTGCGGCTGATCAGGCCATCGCCGTTGGCGTCGGCCTCCTTCAGCCGTTGCTGCAACTGTTGCTTCTGCGTGGCGCTCGGCGCGGCCTGCGCGGCAGCGGTGCCGGCCAACAGCAGGCTGCACAGCATTCCATGGGCAATGGCTGTCTTCATGGCGGTTCTCGAATAAAGGATGGGCGGAAAAGTGGCGACGTGGGCGATCGCGCCCGCAGTGGACTGGCCGCCGCGGGCGCGTGATCGCCATGCCCGGGCAGCCAGCTACGGACGGCAGGCCACGACCTCGCCAGCGGCGTTGCTGCAGGTACCGGTGTGGCTGAGGCTGCCGTCGGCGAGGGTGGTCGAGCCCTGGTAACTGGAACCGTTGGCGGCGGTGGCACTGTTCTGGCGGCTGCCGGCGACGCTGCCATCGGCGCTCCTGCCGATGCTGCCGCTGCTGCTGACGCTGCCGCCGTTGGCACCGTCGACGCTGGCGCTGCCCTGGCGGCCGGCGCTGCCGTCGTCATTGCGGTAGAAGCTGCCCTGCCGCGTGGCCGATGCACCGCTGGCACGGCTCGCCGTGGCGCCGCTGCTGCCCGCCGCGTTGCCCTGGCCATCGGCCTGCCACTGGCGTCCCCGCACGCGGCTGCCGTTGGCGCCGCTGGCGCTGGCGTTCACCGCGGCACTGCGGGCGCCGTCCACGTGGCTGGCGCTGCGGGTGCGGGTGCGTTCGCGCGCCTGCGCGTCCGGCGCCGCCAATGCACCCAGGCCAGCGATGGCCAAGGCAAGCGACAGGATCGGATTGCGTAGCGAAAGGATCATGGTTCTTCTCCGGGAAGCAGCACGGCGCTGCGGTGGAGCCACGGTAGGCTGCGCGCCGGCGCATGATGTCGGGTTCCGGCCAGCGGATGTTTCCGCGGGCGGCGGCGGAAACATCCGCTTACACAATCCGGGCGGCAGGCGTTGCCGGGCGACCGCGGCGCAGCCGATAGTGCGTGCATGAACGACGCCCCTGCCCGCCTACTCCTGGTCGACGACGACGCGCGTCTGCGCGAGCTGCTGCGCCGCTATCTGGAAAGCCAGGACTTTTCGGTGAAGGCGGTGGCCGACGGCGCCCAGTTGCAGCAAGCGCTGGCGCGCGGCCACTACGATCTGGTGGTGCTGGACCTGATGCTGCCCGGCGAGAACGGCCTGGAGATCTGCCGGCGCC
Source organism: Xanthomonas sp. CFBP 8443 (assembly GCF_025666195.1). NCBI lineage: Bacteria > Pseudomonadati > Pseudomonadota > Gammaproteobacteria > Lysobacterales > Lysobacteraceae > Xanthomonas > Xanthomonas sp. CFBP 8443. The sequence continues at coordinate 402,014 of NZ_CP102592.1, read as the reverse complement.
TGCGCGGCCAGGGCGACACCACGCCGATCGTGATGCTCACCGCCAAGGGCGACGAGATCGACCGCATCGTCGGCCTGGAGATCGGCGCCGACGACTACCTGCCCAAGCCGGTGAACCCGCGCGAGCTGCTGGCGCGGATCCGCGCGGTGCTGCGCCGCACCGGACCGGCCGGCGCCGGCGCGCCGCAGCCGGACGGCGGCGAAATCGGCTTCGGCCGCTTCCGCCTGCACCTGGGCCGGCGCGAGCTCAGTTGCGACGGACAGCCGCTGAAGCTGACCACCGCCGAGTTCGCGGTGCTGTCGGTGCTGCTGCGGCATCCGCAACAGCCGCTCAGCCGCGACCGCCTGATGAGCCTGGCGCATGGCCGCGAACACGACGCCTTCGCGCGCAGCATCGACGTCACCGTGGCGCGGCTGCGCAAGCTGCTCGAAGACGATGCGCGCAACCCGCGGCTGATCCAGACCGTGTGGGGCATCGGCTACGTCTACGTGCCGCCGCAGGCCGCGCCATGAGCCGCGGCCGCCGCAGCGGTGACGGCTGGCCGCGCAGCCTGTTCGGGCAACTGGCGCTGGTGATCGCGCTGGTGCTGGCCGGGGCCGGCCTGCTGGCGCTGCTGCTCGGCCGCGAACTGGCGCTGCGCCCGGCCGCGCAACAGCTGCTGCGCACGCTGGACGGTTTCGCCAACGTCGCCGAGGCTTTGCAGCGCGCGCCGGCGCCGACTGCACTGGAACCGGCGCTGCGCGAAGCCGGAGTGCAGGTCCGGCACAGTCCGCCGCCAGCGGCCAGCACCCGCGCCGGGCCGCTGACCGACGAACTGCAGCGGCGCGCGGCAAGCCAGCTCGGTCCGGGCCGCGAACTGCGCCGCAGCGCGGACGACGGCGCGCTGTGGCTCAAGCTGGCCACGCCCGACCCGCTGTGGGTGTCGTTCGCCGGGGAGCGCCGCGGCCACGGCATGCGCCGCTTCTCGGTGGCGCTGCTGGCCGCCTGCGCGCTGCTGGTGTGGCTGGCCGCGGCCTACTTCGCGCGGCGCCTGGTGCTGCCGTTGCGGCAACTGGCCCTGGCCGCGCCGCATATCGTGCGTGGCGACGGTGCCATACCGATTGCCGGCGGCGGCCCGCGCGAGGTGAACGAGCTGGCGCGCGCCCTGGCCGATGCCAGTGCCGACGTACGCAGCGCCGCGGCGGAGCGAACGTTGCTGCTGGCCGGCATCTCGCACGACGTGCGCACGCCGCTGACCCGCCTGCAATACGCACTCGCGCTGCTGCCGCAAGTGGAGCCGGAACTGCGCGACGGCATGGAACGCGACATCGGCGAGATCGACGCGATCCTGGCTCAGTTCATCGCCTATGCCCGCGACGGCCGCGACGAGGCCAGCGCGCCACTGGACCTGGCCGAACTGTGCCGGCATGCGCTGGGCGCGACGCGCGCGGCCTGGGAGGTCGACTTGCCGAAGCAGGCGCCGCTGTACGCCAAACCGATGGCGTTGCAGCGCGCGCTCGGCAACCTGATCGGCAACGCCGAGCGCCACGGCGCCGCACCGTTCCAGCTGCGCCTGGCGCGCGACGGCGACGGCTGGCGCATCGAGGTACGCGACCACGGCCCGGGGCTGGACCCAATGCTGGCCGCACGCGCGCAACAACCCTTCGTGCACGGCGGCCACGGCGGCAGCGGATTGGGCCTGGCGATCGTCGAGCGCGTCGCCCGCCAACACCACGGCGAACTGCGCCTGGACAACGCCGCGCCGCATGGCCTGCGCGCGACGCTGCGGGTGCGCGAGGCATGAACGCCGGCGCAGTGGCGACGCTGGCCGCCATGCGCCCGGCATCGGCCGCTGCCGCGGCGTACGCCGCGCGCGTCGCAATCGCATCGGCAACGCATCGCGCCCTCCCCTCCCACGCCTGCCCTCTCCAAGGACTCCGCCCATGACGTCGCTCGCCCGCATCTTGCTCGGTATGGCGCTGCTGCTGACTGCGCTGCATACCGCAGCGCTGCACGCGCAGGATGGCCGCCTGCGCGAACGCCTGCGCGCGCGGCTGGCGCAGTCGGCGGCAGCACCGCCCGCGACGCTGCCCGACGGCACGCGCGTGCTGCGTGATGTCGCCTACGGCACCGATCCAGCGCAACGTTTCGATGTCTACCTGCCCGCCAATGCGCGCAACGCGCCGCTGATCGTGATGGTGCACGGCGGCGGCTGGGCGAACGGCGACAAGGACAATCCCGGCGTCGCCGCCAACAAGGTCGCGCACTGGTTGCCGCAGGGCTACGCGCTGGTGTCGGTGAATTACCGCATGCTGCCGCAGGCCACGCCGCTGCAACAGGCCGGCGATGTCGCCCTCGCGGTGGCCAAGGTGCAGGTGCTGGCCGCAGGCTGGGGCACCGATGGATCACGCATGGTGTTGATGGGGCACTCGGCCGGCGCGCACCTGGTGACGCTGCTGGACCTGTCGCCGACGCTGTTGGCGCAGGCCGGCGCGCGCGCGCCGCTGGGCACCGTGGCGCTGGACAGCGCGGCGATGGACGTGGAGCAGGTGATGCAGGCGCGGCACCTGCCGCTGTACGACCGCGCCTTCGGCAGCCAGCGCAGCGACTGGATCGCCGCCTCGCCGTACCACCAGATGGGCAAGGGCGCACCGCCGCTGCTGGCGGTGTGTTCCAGCCGCCGCGCCGATGCCTGCGCGCAGGCCCGGCACCTGGCCGACAAGGCGACGACACGGCGCATCCGCGTCGAGGTACTGCCGCAGGATCGCAGCCATGCCGAGATCAACCGCGACCTGGGCCTGCCCTCGGCCTATACCGCGGCGGTGGACGCATTCTTGCAGTCGTTGCGCTGAGCGACCGCGAGGCCGGCAGCGTGCGCGCGGGCGTCAGCCCGCCGGCCAGCGTTGCAGCAACAGCGGCAGGGCCAGCGCGGCGCGGTCGCGCCAGTGCAGGTCGGCGTGCGCGGACAGGCCGCTGGGCTCGGGGTTGATCTCGACCACGCAGGCGCCACGCTCCTTGGCCCGCAGCGGCAGCCCGGCGGCCGGGTGGACCAGGCCGGAACTGCCGATCACCAGCACCAGATCGGCCGCATCGGCCGCGCTCTCGGCACGCGCCCAGTCGGCGGCCGGTAGCGCTTCGCCGAACCACACCACACCCGGACGCACCGCGCCGCCGCACGAAGCGCAGGCCGGCGGGGGCAGGCGCTGGGTCGGCGCCTGCACGTCGATCGGCGGCAGCAGTCCATGCCAAGGCTGCCCGCAGTCGCCACAGCGCAACGCCGACAGGCGACCGTGCACGTGCGCGGCGACCTCGCTGCCGGCGCGCTGGTGCAGGTCGTCCACGTTCTGGGTCGCCAGGGTGGTGCTCTTCAGCCCGGCCAGACGCACCAGGGCGTGATGCCCGGCATGCGGCTGCGCCTGCGCGACGAGCGCCATGCGCCAGCGGTACCAGCCCCAGACCAGCGCGGGGTCCGCGCGCCACGCCTCCTCGGTGGCCAGCTGCTGCGGATCGAAGCGTGCCCACAGGCTGTCGTCCTGTCCACGGAAGGTCGGCACGCCGCTCTCGGCGGACATGCCCGCGCCGGTCAGGACCAGCAGGCGGCGCGCGCCCTGGATGAAGGCGGCGACGGTATCGGCGTTGTAGGCGGAGCTGAGCATGGCGCGCGCAAAGGTGATGGTCTTCGCACTATCACATCGACCCAGTTCCGCCTCAATCTGCGCCACAGCAATGCCGCCGCTGCTGCGGGCACGGCAAGGGCGAGGTACCGACGCGATGCGATCGCTGTCGCCATGGCATGCGGCGCACCGGTCGGCACTGTCTTCAGGGTCATAGTTGCTAGTGCTAGTGCTGTTACTAGTGCTGTTACTAGTGCTGTTACTAGTGCTGTTACTAGCGCTGTTGCTAGTGCTGTTACTAGCGCTGTTGCTAGTGCTGTTGCTAGTGCTGTTGCTGTTGCTGTGGCTGTGGCTGTGGCTGTGGCTTCGGCTTCGGCTATGGCTGTGGCTGTGGCTGTGGCTGTGGCTGTGGCTTTTGGCTTTGGCTTTGGCTTTGGCTTTGGCTTTGGCTATGGCTGTGGCTGTGGCTGTGGCTTTGGCTTTGGCTTTTGACCTACCGGTTCCCTTCCGAAGCGGCGGCCATGGCGGGGAAAAACCCGAAGGGCGGCGCACAGGGATGTGCGCCGTTCGCGGCAGGGGCAGGATGCCCCTTCCGCGAATCCCCGTCATGGACGCGGACCCGGAGCGCGCAGCGCGGAGGGCGCTAGGCAGGGCGCGCTTTCTTTTGGTTACTTTTCTTTGCGCGAGCAAAGAAAAGTGACTCGCCCCAAGGCGAAAGCTTTGCCTCTGCCTTTGTGCTGGCACTTGAAGCTTTGAAAGCTTGAAGCAAGAGCAACAGCTTCCGCTGGCGCGGGTCACTTTTCTTTGCTTGTGCAAAGAAAAGTAACCAAAAGAAAGCACACCCCGCAGCGCGCCCTCCGCGCTGCGCGCTCCGGGTCCGCAGCCCCAACGGGCATTTTTCGACGGCACATCCATGTGCCGGCGAAAAACGACGCGCATCCTGCGCGTCGCCCTTCGGGTATTCGCCCGCCGGGTCTGCCGCGCTGAGGGGGCCCGATAGATCACAAGCAAAGCAACAGCAAAAGCAAGGCGACGGCAACAGCTGCTCTTTCGGCCACGTTCTGCATGGTGGCTCGGGCCACTGCCGTATTGCAGACAGCAAAAACCCCGCCGCGCACGTGGCGCGACGGGGTCTTCGGACAAGCCGCATCGTTTAGTCGAGGACGACCAGGTTCACGTCGATGTTGCCGCGGGTCGCGTTGGAGTACGGGCAGACCTGGTGCGCCTTGTCGACCAGCGCCTGCAGTTCCTCGCGCGGCATGCCCGGCACGGCGATGCGCAGCTCCACCGCGATGCCGAAGCCGCCTGGGATCTGGCCGATGCCGACGCTGCCTTCGATGCTGACCTCGCCCGGCAGCTTCAGCTTGTCCTGCGCCGCCACCGCCTTCATTGCGCCGATGAAGCAGGCCGAATAACCAGCCGCGAACAGCTGCTCCGGGTTGGTGCCGTCGCCGCCGGCGCCGCCGAGTTCGCGCGGGGTCGACAGCTTCACGTCCAGCGCCTTGTCGGAAGACACGGCGCGGCCTTCGCGGCCGCCGGTCGCGGTGGCGTGGGCGGTGTAGAGGATCTTTTCGGGTGAGGCCATGGTGGTTCTCCTGATGGGGCGCGAGGCGCCGGGTTGATTGATAACGATTTAATAGCACACTATATAATTAACGGAACGTCATGCCTTGGCGACAACCTCAGCCGCCGCCCAGATTGCCGCGCAGGGTTTCCAGTTGCTGCTTGAGCTGGCGCAGGTCCTGCAGCGAACAGGCCGCGGCGCAGAACACCTGCTCGGGCACTGCGCCGACCTTGTTGCGCAAGGCGCGGCCGGCCGCGGTCAGGCGCACCACGACCTGGCGTTCGTCGTCGGCCGAGCGCTCGCGGGTCACCAGGCCGCTGGCCTGCAACCGCTTCAGCAGCGGCGTCAGCGTCGCCGAATCCAGGAACAGGCGCTCGCCGATCGCCCCGACCGTGCGCGCGTCCTGTTCCCACAGCACCAGCATCACCAGGTACTGCGGATAGGTCAGGTCCAGCGTTTTCAGCAGGCCGCGGTAGAGCTTGTGCATCGCCAGGTTGGCCGAGTAGAGCGCGAAGCACAGCTGCTGATCCAACTGCAGTGCCGCGTCGCGGCTGGGGATCTCGGCAGGGGTGCGCTTCTTCGGCATGGGTGCAATTTACATAGCGCGCTATTTAATTGCAAGCACTTCGATCTGGAATAGTCGGGTGTCTACCGCCCTCGCACATCGCGACCGAGGGCCAGTCCCAAAAGTGCATCGTGCTTGCAGGTCCCCCGCAGGATGGACCTTCGGTCAGGTTGCACAATGCCAGCGAGCCCGCTGCTTCACTCGTCGCGACTGAAGTCGCTCCCACAGGGAGCATGGCGATGCTCGCGCATGCCGCTTCTTGTGGGAGGGACTTCAGTCCCGACTGCATCGTGCCCGGTGAGTCCGCCGCCTCGCTTGTCGCGACTGAGGCCGCTCCCACAGGAAAGCCGGGAGGCCAGCGCCTGCGCGGACCACCGCGCTCAGGCGCGGTGCGCGGTGGCCAGGTACTCGGCGCTCTGCATCTCGATCAGGCGCGAGGCGGTGCGCTCGAATGCGCCGGCCAGGCGCTCGCCGCTGTACAGCTGCGGCGGCGGGTCCTGCGCGGTGCAGACCAGGTTGACCTGACGGTCGTACAGTTCGTCGATCAGGTTGACGAAACGCCGCGCCGCGTCTTCGTTCATGCGGTCGAAGTGCGGGATGTCGCCGAGCAGCACGGTGTTGAACTCGCGCGCGATCTCGATGTAGTCGGACGGCCCGCGCGGGCCTTCGCACAGCGCGGCGAAATCGAACCAGGCGATGCTCTTGCCGCGGCCGCGCACCGGGATCTTGCGCGTTTCGATGACGATGTTGCCGCTGCGCGCTGCTTCGTTGCCGCTGAGTTCGCTCCAACGTCCTTGCAGCCACGCATCGGACTGCGCATCCAGTGGCGCGCGATACACCGGCGAGCGGGTCAGCGCGCGCATGCGGTAGTCCTCGGTGCCTTCGGCGTACAGTTCCACGCAGTACTTCTGCAGCAGCGCGATCGCCGGCAGGAAGCTCTCGCGCTGCAGGCCGTTGAGGTACAGGTTCTGCGGTGCGGTGTTGGAGGTGGTGACCAGGGTCACGCCCTCGGCGAACAGGCGCTCCAGCAGCCGCGCCAGCAGCATCGCATCGCCGATGTCGGTGACGAAGAACTCGTCCAGCACCAGCACGCGCAGCTGGGTACGCCATTCCTGCGCGATCCTGGCCAGCGGGTCGCTCTGCCCGGCATGCTCGCGCAGGCGTTCGTGCACGCCGCGCATGAAGCGGTGGAAGTGGGTGCGGTACTTCTGCTCAATCGGCAGGCCGTCGTAGAACAGGTCGACCAGGAAGGTCTTGCCGCGGCCTACGCCGCCCCAGAAGTACAGGCCGCGCACCGGCTCGGGCTTCTTCCAGAACGCGGCCAGGCGATCCAGCCAGCCATCCTGGTCGCTGTCCACAATCGCGGCGTGGATGCGGTCCAGTTCGGCCAGCGCGGCGTGCTGCGCCGGATCGTCGCGCCAGTCGCCGCGCGCCACGCCGGCGGCATAGCGTTGCGACGGCATGCTCGCTGTGCTCATCGGTGCCGGCCCGCGCCGCGCCGCGCGTGCGGCCACGCGCCTGCCTGTCGCCGCGCCGCGCTCACGCCGGCTTCGCCGGCAGCCACGCCTTGACCCCGTGCTGCAAGGCGCCGCGCAGGTCGATCAGCTTGCGGTGGAAGAAATGGCTGGTGTCGGGCATGCGCACCAGCTCCGGCTGCTGTTCCAGTGTCTCCAGCCATTCGTACACGGCCTGCGGGTCGACGATCTCGTCGGCGTCGCCCTGGATCACCAGCCACTGCGGCGGCGGTTCCACGCCGGCGAAGTCCCAGCGCCCGGCGGGCGGCGCGATCGATACCAGCGCCTGCGGCTGCAGCGCGGCGCTGGCGCGCAGCGACACGTAGGCGCCGAAGCTGAAACCGGCCAGCCACAATGCGTCGTGCGGGCGCTGTGCGCGCACCCACGCCGCCACCGCGGCCAGGTCCTGCTGCTCGCCGTCGCCTTGGTCGAAACTGCCGGCGGAGGCGCCGACGCTGCGGAAGTTGAAGCGCACCACGTGCACGCCGAGCTCGCGCAGCGCGCGCGCGACCATCGTCACCACCTTGTTGTGCATGGTGCCGCCCTCGGTGGACAGCGGGTGGCAGACGATCGCGGTGACCGGCAAGGCGGCCACCTCGGCGTCGGGGAGGTCGACCGCGGCTTCGATCGGTCCGGCGGGGCCGTCCAGCGTCAACGCGCCGGATTCGGTGGGGAAAGCGGGAGAGGTCATGCGCTCATAATACCGGGGCTGGGTGCAGGCCACATGCAGGCCGCATGCACGCAGCGTTCTCTTTCCCGACCGGATCTTCTGCGCGTGGTGTTCGTTCTCCTGAGTGTGGTGTGCAGCGTGCTGGTCTCGGCGCTGCTGAAGCTGGCGCCGCGCCAGCGTATCGACCTAGCCCAGGCGGTGACCTGGAACTACCTGGCGGCGGCGCTGCTGTGCGCGGCGCTGCTGCAACCGCCGCTGGCCTCGCTGCGCAGCGCGCAGACGCCGTGGGCCGCGCTGCTCGGCCTGGCGGTGCTGCTGCCGGCGCTGTTCCTGGTGCTGGGCCGCGCCGTGGCGCTGGCCGGCATCGTGCGCACCGACGCGGCGCAGCGGCTGTCGCTGCTGCTGTCGCTGGCGGCGGCGTTCGCGCTGTTCGGCGAGCGTGCCAACGGCTACAAGCTGGCCGGGCTGGCGCTGGGGCTGTTGGCCATCGCCGGCATCGTGCACCGGCCCGGACCGGCGCCGGACGGCGCAACGCGCGCGGCGCCGTGGCTGCTGCTGGTCTGGGCCGGCTTCGCCCTGATCGACGTGTCGCTCAAGCGCATCGCCCAGGCCGGCACGCCGTTCGCTGCGTCGCTGCTGGTCGCCTTTGCGATCGCCTTCGTGCTGCTGCTCGGCGTGCAGCTGTGGCGGCACGTCCGCGGCACCCGGCCGCTGGCCTGGCGCAACCTGGGTGCCGGCCTGCTGCTGGGGGCGCTCAACTTCGGCAACATCGCGTTCTACGTGCGCGCGCACCAGGCGCTGCCGGACAGCCCGGCGGTGGTGTTCGCGGCGATGAACCTGGGCGTGATCGTGCTCGGTGCGCTGCTCGGCGTAATGGCCTTCGGCGAGAAGACCAGCGCCTGGAACCGTGCCGGGCTGGGGTTGGCGCTGCTGGCGATCGTGTTGATCGCGGTCGGTGCGCGCGGTTAGCGGTGGCGCGTGCGCCACGGATTCTGTCGCGGCTGAAGCCGCTCCTACAGTGCACCCATCCGGCGCCCGGCCCCCTGTAGGAGCGGCTTCAGCCGCGACAAAACGAAGCGCGAAGGCCTGCATGTGGGGATGGTTCGTAGCCGATGAACAGGCAAGCGAACCAGAAATGCCGGCAGTCCCGGCAGCCTCAGCGCCGCCACACCGGAAACGGATCGGCCAGCGCCTGCCAGGCCAGTGGACCGCGTCCCAGTTCCGCGTCGTCGAGCAGGCAGGCGTCGAGTTCGGCGCGCACCCGCGCCTCGTCCAGGCCGACGCCGATCAGCGCCAGCTCCTGGCGGCGGTCGCCCCACAACGGATGCCACAGCGCGCGCAGCGCCGCGTACTCGCGCGCGTCGCCCACCTCCTCGGCCTGCGGCGGCGGTGCGCTCCAGCATGCGTTGTGCTGCCGTTGCCAGCCCAGCTCGGTGTACGGCAGCGGGCGCGGCGGCAACGGCAGCGGCGTGTCCAGCAGGCCCTGCTCCACGCGTTCGCGCGCGGCGTACCAGAAGCCGGCCGCCTGGGTCTGGGTGGCCGCGCCGACGATGGACAGTTCGCCGACCCAGTCCATGCGGCTGGCCAGCCAGAAGAAGCCCTTGCTGCGGATCACGTCGCGCAGGCCACGCTGCGCCAGCCGCGCGAAACGCAGCGGATGGAACGGGCGCCGTGCGCGGTAGACGAAGCTGCCGATATCGAACTGCTCGGTCTCCGGCGCGTGTTCGCCGCGCAACGCCTGCATCCAGCCCGGCGCCAGCTGCGCGCGCACGAAATCGAAGCGGCCGGTGTCCAGCACCAGCGCCAACGGCACGTCGCCATCGCGGGCCTCGACGATGCGCGCGTCGCGGTTGAGCGCGCGCAGCACGGCGTGGGTGCGCGCCACCGTGTCTGCGCTCGCCAGGTCGCACTTGCCGATCACGAGCACGTCGGCGAATTCGATCTGCTCCACCAGCAGGTTGACCAGGCCGCGATCGTCGTCGGCGCCGACCTGCAGGCCGCGCTCGGCCAGGCGCTCTGACGAGCCGAAATCGCGCAGGAAGTTCACCCCGTCGACCACGGTGAGCATGGTGTCCAGCCGCGCCACGTCGGCCAGGCTGCGGCCGTGTTCGTCGCGCACCGCAAAGGTGGCGGCGACCGGCATCGGCTCGGAAATGCCGGTGGATTCGATCAGCAGGTAGTCGTAGCGGCCGCTGTCGGCCAGGCGCTGCACCTCCTGGCGCAGGTCCTCGCGCAGCGTGCAGCAGATGCAGCCGTTGCTGAACTCGACCAGGGTCTCTTCGGTGCGGCTGAGCGCGGCGCCGCCGTCGCGGATCAGCGCGGCATCGATGTTGATCTCGCTCATGTCGTTGACGATCACCGCCACGCGGCGGCCGTCGCGGTTGCGCAGCACGCGGTTGAGCAAGGTGGTCTTGCCGGCGCCGAGGAAGCCGGACAGGACGGTGACGGGAAGGCGGCGGTCGAGCGCGGCGGGCAGTGGCATGGCGGCTTGGACGTGGCGGGAGAAATGTTACTATATAACACTTCAATGCCGGAGCGCCGTCCATGAAAACCCTGCCCCCGCCGTTCTTCGATGCCTCCGCCGTGCTCCTGTCCGGGCTGTGCCTGCTGCATTGCCTGGCTTTGCCGCTGCTGGCCGCGGCGCTGCCGCTGTTCGGCATCTGGGCGCAGGCCGAATGGGTGCATGGGCTGTTCGTGATGCTGGCGCTGCCGCTGGCCGGACTGGCGCTATGGCGCGCGCAGCGGCAACGGCCGCTGCCGTGGCCGCTGTGGGCGATGGCCGCGCTGGGCCTGTGCGGATTGCTGGCCGGCGCGAGCGGATTCCCCAGCGCGCAGGCCGAGACCCCGGCCACCGTGGCCGGCAGCCTGCTGCTGGCGAGCGCGCACCTGTGGAACTGGCGGCGCAACGGACATCGGCACGGGTAGCCGGGATTGGGAATTCGGGATTCGGGATTGGTAAAAGCGGGGCTCGCGATCTGAGAGACCGCGCTTCTCCTTGCGCATCAGGACCGACCCGGCAGCGCAGTCCGCTATTCCGAAAGCCCCGCTAAACGCAGCTGCACCCGGCGCAGATCGCAGCGCTCCGCTTCAACGAATCCCCAAATCCCGAATCCCGAATCCCGGCCTTCAAAGCTCAAAACCCAGCAGCAACGGATCGTGATCGGAGCTGCGCCACGGCCCGGGCAGGTTGCGCGCGCGGTAACCGTCTTGTTCCGGCAGGTCCGCATTGACGTGCCATTCGGTGGCGCCGCGCAGCAGCGGCGCCAGCGCCGGGCTCAGCAGGGCGTGGTCGAGGCGGCCGCTGAGGCCACGGTAGACGAAGCTGTAGGGCTGCTCGACATGCGCCTGCGCCAGCGCATCGCGCCAGCCGGCGTCGCGCAGCAGGCGCAGCGGGTCTTCCATCGCGTAGGCGTTGAAGTCGCCGAGCAGCACGCTGGCGGTGCTGCCGCTGCCGGTCGGATCGGTGCGCAGCCAGGCGTCCAGGCGCCGCGCCGACTCGGTGCGGGTGGCGTTCCAGCAGCCCTGGCCGTCGCCACGATCGGCATCGTCGGCGGCCGCCTCGCCGCAACCCTTGGACTTGAAATGGTTGGCGACGACCACGAACGGCTGCCCGCTGCCGCGCCGGAACGCCTGCGCCAGCGGCACCCGGCTGTGCGCGGCGAACGGGCCGCCTTCCAGCACCGCCGGCTTGCCGACCGGGCTGACCCGCGAGGCGCGGTAGATCAGGCCGACCCGGATCGGGTTGTCGCCCGGGCCGCGCCCGACATCGACGAAACGCCAGTCGCCGCCGTCGCCGGCATTGAGCGCGGTCACCAGCGTGGCGATCGCCGAGGTCGGTCCGTAGCCGTCGTTCTCCAGTTCCATCAACGCGGCGACGTCGGCCTGCAGCGGGCGAATGGTGGCGACCAGCTTGGCCAGCTGCGCCTGGAATTCGGCCGCGGTGCGCGCGCCGCGCAGGGTCGGGAAACTGCCGCCGCGGCCATCGCCGTTGAAGAAGTTCTCCAGGTTGAACGCGGCCACGCGCAGCGTGCCGGCGACCTGCGGCGTGGCCGGCGCCGGCGGCGGGGTCAGCTGCAACGGCGCGGTCGGATACAGCCGCGCGGCGCCATCGACCACGCCGCCGACGATGCCTTCCACGCCCTGCAGCGTCGCCCCGGCACGCGGCGCAACGGCGGCTTCGCCCGTGCCCAGGTACGCGGGCAGGCTGTCGGGCGCATGCGTGCCGGTCTCCCCCAGGCGCAGCAGGCGCTGCGCGTTGTCGGCGACCGCCGCGGCCAGTTCGGCGCTGCCGGGCGCGGCGATTTCGCTGGGCTGCCACAGGCGCCCGCCGAAGGCGACGCCGAGCTCGCCGGCCTTGGCCAGCGCATCGGTGTCGACCACGGTCAGCGGCGCATCGATGCGCACGCGCATGCCGGCCAGCGCCGACCAGTCGGCCGGGGCAGCGTCCAGCGCCTGCAACGGCAAAGGCTGCGCGCGCGCCAGCACAGTGTGCCCGGCCTCGCGCACGCTGCGCCCGGCGAACGCCGTGCCGGCGGACGTCTGGCTGGCCGCGCGCCGCGGCGCCAGTTCGCCCCATACCCGCACCCGGTCGCCCGGCGCCAGCGCGGCATCGGCGTCGCCGTGCACCAGCAGCGCATCGGCGGTGAGCGGATCGCCATCGCCGGCGTCCTGCACCAGATAGCCGCCACCACCGGCTTCCACGCGCGCGGTGACCACGCCTTCGAAGACCACGTTCTGCCCGCTATCGGCCGGCCGCAACTGCCCGATCGGGACCATCTGCGGCGGCGACAGGGCGTAGGCGGCGGGTGCGCCGGCAACCAGCAACAACGACAACAACGGGGGCAGTACGCGCATGCGATCACTCTCCTTAGCTCGCCGGCGCGGAGCCGGCATCGAATACGAACGCGCCGCCCGGAGGCGGCGCTGCAACCCGCATGGACCGGGCCTGCGGATTATTTCAGGTTGGCCAGCATCCAGTCGACCGTGGCGTGGACCTGCGCTTCGCTGAGCGCCGGATTGCCGCCCTTGGGCGGCATGATCCCGCCGTCGGGGCCGGTGTAGCCCTCGATCGCGTGCTTGTACAGCGTGTCCTTGCCTTGCGCGATGCGCGCGTCCCAATGCGAATGGTCCAGGGTCGGCGCCTTGCCGACGCCGGTGGTATGGCAGGCGGTGCACAGGCTGTCGAAGATCACCTTGCCGTCGGTGGTGCCGCCGTAGGCGACCTGCGCCGACGCCTTGGCCAGCGCCGCCGCCTGCGCGGCGGCCTGCGCCGCGGCGCCGGTGCTGCCGGCATAGACCGCGCCCGACGGCGCGATGCGTTCCTCGGTGCGCTTGAGCGCCACCGGCGACACCTCCGGCGGGATCGCCCGCTGCAGGTAGGCCGCGAACACGATCAAGCCGATGGTGATCAGGACCAGCAGGCCGATCACCAACGAGAACCGCTTGAGAAATTCGAGGTCGTAATTCCGCACATCACACCCCTTTGGCACGTGGAGACCGACCACTGCTACGCGGCCGAGTATAGCCAGCGTTTGCCGCGCACGGCAGCCCCAGCGACGCGACGAATCGCAGCCGATGCGTGCTGCATCGCAGCAGTCGGGCGCGCGACGCCACCGCCATCACAGCTGCGACCACGCCGCAGCCGACCGACAATCGCACTTCTGTAGGCGCGGCTTCAGCCGCGACGAACGGAGCGGCAGACCTTCCGACGTCGAATGCCTTCGACGCCGAACCCTCGCACGGCGCACTCCCGCATCGCAGTCGGATGCATCGAGCGGGGCACGCGGCATTGGCTACTCCACGCCAAGCCCGTACACCGACCATCTCTTCGCACCCGCCGAACATGGCTCGCAAGCGCCGCTACGGCGACGGCGCACTGCCGACCGCGCGCAGGCAGAAACCGCACACCGCCTCGACCAGGCGTTCGCTGTCGCGCGGGCCGTCGCGGCTGGGCGCGGTCGGCCCGACCAGGGCCTCGGTGTAGGCGCCGACAAGGCAGGCGGCTGCGGCGTCCAGGTCCTGCGCCGGGAATTCGCCCGCGGCCACGCCGTCGGCGAGGATGCCCTTGAACAGATCGCCGAACAGGCGCCGGCAGCGGATGCGCTCGGCGTCCACCTCCGGCTCCACCGGTTCGGCGATGAAGGCGTAGGCCAGCCCCGGCCCGGCCAGCGCGCGGCGCACGAACGAGGCGATCGCCGCGCGCAGGCGCTGCGCCGCCGGCGCCGGTTCGGCGGCGATGCCGCGCAGGATCGCCAGTTCGTAGTCCACCGCCGCGGTCAGCACTTCGACGAACAGCTCGGCCTTGGACGGGAAGTGGCGGTAGATCAGCCCGGTGGACACCCCCGCCTCGGCCGCTACCGCGGTCACCGGCGCGCCGCGGAAGCCGCCCGCGGCGACCAGCCGGCGCGCCGCCAGCAGGATCCGCTGGCGGTTGCCGGCAAGGCGTTCTTCCATCAGCGCGGAGCGTTTGTAGGCCATGGGTGATTCTAGGTTCAATTAATGAATTATTGTTCACTTCTTTGCCGTTCCCGGCTACGCTGGCGTCCATTCCCCGGCGCCGCCTGGATTCTAGGCGCCCCATCCGCCGCACGCCCGCCTTTCGGAGCCCGCCCGCCATGTTGATGCCGTCGTTGAATTTCGAACTGGGCGAGGACATCGACCTGCTGCGCGACACGGTGGCCGCGTTCGCCGCGCGCGAGATCGCGCCGCTGGCCGAGCAGGCCGATCGCGACAACGCGTTCCCGGCACCGCTGTGGCGCAAGCTCGGCGAGCAGGGCCTGCTCGGGCTGACCGTGGAAGAGGAATACGGCGGCAGCGCGATGGGCTACCTGGCGCACGTGGTGGCGATGGAGGAGATCTCGCGCGCCTCCGGCGCGATCGGCCTGTCCTACGGCGCGCATTCGAACCTGTGCGTGAACCAGCTGCGCAAGAACGGCAGCGACGCGCAGAAGGCGCGCTACCTGCCCCGGCTGTGCAGCGGCGAGCACGTCGGTGCGCTGGCGATGAGCGAACCGGGCGCCGGTTCGGACGTGGTCTCGATGAAGCTGCGCGCCGAGCTGCGCGGCGACCGCTACGTGCTCAACGGCAACAAGATGTGGATCACCAACGGTCCGGACGCCGACGTGCTGGTGGTCTACGCCAAGACCGACCCGGCCGGCGGCGCGCGCGGCATCACCGCGTTCCTGGTCGAGAAGGGCATGCCCGGCTTCAGCACCGCGCAGAAGCTGGACAAGCTCGGCATGCGCGGCTCCAACACCTGCGAACTGGTGTTCCAGGACTGCGAGGTGCCGGTGGAGAACGTGCTGGGCAGCGTCGGCGGCGGCGTGCGCGTGCTGATGTCGGGCCTGGACTACGAGCGGCTGGTACTGTCCGGCGGCCCGCTGGGGCTGATGGCCGCGGCGATGGACGTGGTGATGCCGTACGTGCACGAGCGCCGCCAGTTCGGCGAGGCGATCGGCAGCTTCCAGCTGATGCAGGGCAAGCTGGCCGACATGTACGTGGGCCTGAACGCCTGCCGCGCCTACGTGTATGCGGTGGCGCGCGCCTGCGACGCCGGCCGCACCACCCGCCAGGACGCCGCCGGCGCGATCCTGTACGCCGCCGAGAAGGCGACCTGGCTCACCGGCCAGGCGATCCAGGTGCTCGGCGGCAACGGCTACATCAACGATTACCCGACCGGGCGCCTGTGGCGCGACGCCAAGCTGTACGAGATCGGCGCCGGCACCTCGGAGATCCGCCGCATGCTGATCGGCCGCGAATTGTTCGAGCGGACCAAGTGAGCGCTTCATGTAGGAGCGGCTTTAGCCGCGACACATCCTCTGGTAAAGCGTCGCGGCTAAAGCCGCTCCTACACGAATTTCCTTTCCTCCTTTCGATGGCCCTGCCATGAGCGTGATCCAGACCCAGTTGCAACCCGGCAGCGACGCCTTCGCCGCCAACGCCGCGGCGCTGCGCGCGGTGGTCGACGACCTGCAGCAGACCCAGGCGCGCATCGCCCAGGGCGGCAGCGACGCCGCGCGCGCCAAGCACCAGGCGCGCGGCAAGCTGCTGGCGCGCGAGCGCATCGACGCACTGCTCGACCCGGGCAGCGCCTTCCTGGAGATCGCCCCGCTGGCCGCGCTGGGCCTGTACGCCGACGAAGTGCCGTGCGCCGGCGTGGTCGCCGGCATCGGCCGCGTGTCCGGCGTGGAATGCGTGATCGTCGCCAACGACGCCACGGTCAAAGGCGGCACCTATTACCCGATGACGGTGAAGAAGCATCTGCGCGCGCAGGAGATCGCGCAGCAGAACCGGCTGCCGTGCATCTACCTGGTCGATTCGGGCGGCGCGTTCCTGCCGCTGCAGGACGAGGTGTTCCCCGACCGCGACCACTTCGGCCGCATCTTCTACAACCAGGCCAACCTGTCGGCGCAGGGCATCGCCCAGATCGCCTGCGTGATGGGCTCGTGCACCGCCGGCGGCGCCTACGTGCCGGCGATGAGCGACGAGACGGTGATCGTGCGCGAGCAGGGCACCATCTTCCTCGGCGGCCCGCCGCTGGTGAAGGCGGCCACCGGCGAGGAAGTCAGCGCCGAGGAACTGGGCGGCGCCGACGTGCACACGCGCATCTCCGGCGTGGCCGACCACTTCGCCGACAACGACCTGCAGGCGCTGGCGCGGGTGCGCGCGATCGTGGCCCAGCTCAACTGGCGCAAGCCCGAGCCGGCGCTGGCGCTGCGCGCACCGGAGCCGCCGCTGTATCCGGCCGAGGAACTGTACGGGGTGATCCCGGCCGACCCGCGCAAGCCGTTCGACGTGCGCGAGGTGATCGCGCGGGTGGTCGACGGCTCGCGTCTGGACGAGTTCAAGGCGCGCTACGGCACCACCCTGGTCACCGGCTTCGCGCACCTTCACGGCTATCCGGTCGGCATCGTCGCCAACAACGGCATCCTGTTCTCCGAGTCGGCGCTGAAGGGCGCGCACTTCATCGAACTGTGCGCGCAGCGCGGCATCCCGCTGGTGTTCCTGCAGAACATCACCGGCTTCATGGTCGGGCGCAAGTACGAGCATGGCGGCATCGCCAAGGACGGGGCCAAGCTGGTGATGGCGGTGGCCTGCGCGAAGGTGCCCAAGTTCACGGTGGTGATCGGCGGTTCGTTCGGCGCCGGCAACTACGGCATGTGCGGCCGCGCGTATTCGCCGAATTTCCTGTGGATGTGGCCGAACGCGCGGATCGGGGTGATGGGCGGGGAGCAGGCGGCGAGCGTGCTGGCGACGGTACGCCGCGACGGCATCGAGGCCAAGGGCGGCAGTTGGTCGACGGAGGACGAGGGCGCGTTCAAGACGCCGATCCGCGAGCAGTTCGAACGCCAGGGCCACCCGTACTACGCCAGCGCGCGGCTGTGGGACGACGGCATCATCGATCCGGCGCAGACGCGGCGGGTCTTGGGACTGGGATTGTCGGCGGCGTTGAACGCGCCGGCGGAACCGACCAAATTCGGGGTGTTCCGGATGTGAGCGGGTATTGCCGCCCGGCTTGCAGCGTGGCGCGACCGATGTCCGCCGCAAACACCATGCACGCAGCAGGCTCCACTCCTGCCGTTGCTCCTGCCGTTGCTCCTGCTGTTGCCGTTGCTCCTGCTCTTGCTTCGCTTTTGATTTACCGGGCCCCCTCGGCGCGGCAGGCCCGGCGGGCGAATACCCGAAGGGCGGCGCGCAGGATGCGCGACGTTTTTCGCCGGCACATGGATGTGCCGTCGAAAAATGCCCGTTGGGACTGCGGACCTGGAGCGCGCAGCGCGGAAGGCGCGCTGCGGGGTGTGCTTTCTTTTGGTTACTTTTCTTTGCACAAGCAAAGAAAAGTGACCCGCGCCAGCGGAAGCTCTTGCTCTTGCTTCAAGCTTTCAAAGCTTCAAGTGCCAGCACAAAGGCAGAGGCAAAGCTTTCGCCTTTGGGCGAGTCACTTTTCTTTGCTCGCGCAAAGAAAAGTAACCAAAAGAAAGCGCGCCCTGCCTAGCGCCCTCCGCGCTGCGCGCTCCGGGTCCGCGTCCATGACGGGGATTCGCGGAAGGGGCATCCTGCCCCTGCCGCGAACGGCGCACATCCCTGTGCGCCGCCCTTCGGGTTTTTCCCCGCCATGGCCGCCGCTTCGGAAGGGAACCCGGTAAGTCAAAAGCAATGGCAACAGCAACAGCCAAAGCAACTGCAACTGCAACTGCAACTGCAACTGCGCGAGCAACACACGACACCCCTTCTCCAGGCAACTGACCATGGCCACGCCCGACCTGCCGATGTTCGACAAGATCCTGATCGCCAATCGCGGCGAGATCGCCTGCCGCGTGATCGCCACCTGCCGCAAGCTCGGCATCGCCAGCGTCGCCGTGTACTCCGACGCCGACCGCGACGCGCGCCACGTGCGCCTGGCCGACGAAGCGATCCATATCGGCCCCGCGCCCGCGCGCGACAGCTACCTGCGCAGCGAACGCATCCTCGATGCCGCCCACGCCAGCGGCGCCCAGGCGATCCATCCCGGCTACGGCTTCCTGTCCGAGAACGCCGACTTCGCCGAGGCCTGCGCCGCGCGCGGCATCGTGTTCATCGGGCCGCCGCCGGCAGCGATCCGCGCGATGGGCGACAAGAGCGCGGCTAAGGCGTTGATGCACGCGGCCGGCGTGCCGCTGACCCCCGGCTACCACGGCGAACGCCAGGAACCGGAATTCCTGCGCGCGCAGGCCGATGCCATCGGCTATCCGGTACTGATCAAGGCCAGCGCCGGCGGCGGCGGCAAGGGCATGCGCCGCGTCGACCGCAGCGAGGAGTTCGTCGCCGCCCTGGCCGCCTGCCAGCGCGAAGCCCAGGCCGCGTTCGGCAACGCGCACGTGCTGGTGGAAAAGTACGTGCTGCGCCCACGGCATATCGAGATCCAGGTGTTCGGCGACCGCCACGGCGAGCTGGCCTACCTGTTCGAACGCGATTGCTCGGTGCAGCGCCGCCACCAGAAGGTGCTGGAGGAAGCGCCGGCGCCGGGCATGGATGCAGAACGTCGCGCGGCGATGGGCCAGGCCGCGGTGGAAGCGGCGCGCACGGTCGGCTATGTCGGTGCCGGCACCGTGGAGTTCATCGTCGCGCCCGACGGCGCGTTCTACTTCATGGAAATGAACACGCGGTTGCAGGTGGAGCATCCGGTCACCGAGTGCATCACCGGCACCGACCTGGTCGAATGGCAGCTGCGCGTGGCCGCCGGCCAACCGTTGCCCAGGCGCCAGCACGAACTGGCGATCCGCGGCCATGCGCTGGAAGCGCGGCTGTATGCCGAGGACCCGGCGCGCGGTTTCCTGCCCTCGACCGGCACGCTGCAGCACCTGCGCCTGCCGGCCGCGGACGCGCATACCCGCGTCGATGCCGGCGTCGAACAGGGCGATGTGATCGGCCCGCACTACGACCCGATGATCGCCAAGCTGATCGTCTGGGACGAGACCCGCGAACGCGCGCTGCGGCGCATGCAGGCGGCGCTGGCCGCGTGCCAGGTGGTCGGCGTGGCCACCAATGCCGCGTTCCTGCAGCGCCTGATCGGCACCGCGGCGTTCGCGCAGGCCGATCTGGATACCGCGTTGATCGAACGCGAGCACGCGGCCCTGTTCGATGCCGCGCCGGCCACCGCCGAATCGACCTGGAGCCTGGCCGCGCTGGCATGGCTGCTGCACGAGCGCCATGACGCCGCACAGGCGGGCGATCCGCATTCGCCCTGGGACCTGCGCGATGGCTGGCGCCTGGGCGCGCCTGCGCCGCGCAGCCTGATCCTGCAGCACGGCGAGGCACGCCGCACATTGCGCGCGACCGCGACCGATGCCGGCTGGCGCGTGCGCGACGACGCCACCGACGCGGTGCTGCTCGCCGCCGGCCGCCTGCACGACGACGGCCGCCTGCAGGCGCAACTGGACGCGCAGCGCGTCCACGCCGACGCGGTGTTCGCCGGCGCCCGCCTGCACCTGTTCGTCGATGGACAATCGCACCAGTTCGACCTGCACGACCCGGTGGCCGAGGCCGACCAGCCGATCGCCGATGCCGGCGGGCTGACCGCGCCGATGCCTGGCCGCGTCGTCGCCCTGCTGGTCGCGCCCGGCACGCAAGTGGCACGCGGCACGCCGCTGCTGGTGCTGGAGGCGATGAAGATGGAGCACACCTTGCAGGCCCCGGCCGACGGCGTGGTGCATGGCTACCGCGTGCGCGAGGGCGAACTGGTCGGCGACGGCGTGGCGCTGCTGGATTTCGAGGCGGCCTAGCGCGCACCCTCGCGCCAGGATCCAGCACGCGCTGCAGGCACGGTGCCACCGCTCGCAGCGTCGGCCGCGCACGACCGCAACCCAACGCGTGCAACGCTGCGGCCGACCGCAGCGCCGACACTTCGGCAGCACCCGGTCGCCATGCCGACGCCGACGCGTCACACTCGGCGCACGTCCTCAGCCGATGCCGCCGCCATGAAGCTCACCGCCCACGTTCTCGACGGCCACACCCTCGACGTGCGCCCGGCGCCGCGCGAGCGGCCGTGGATGGACCGCACCGACCAGCGCTACGCCTACCGCTGCCTGCCGCTGGACATCGCCAACGCGCACGGCTGGGAGTTGTTGTGCCAGAGCGGCTTCGAGGCCGAGTGGAGCGGCGGCAACGGACTCGATGACATCCGCCTCCATGCCGACGCCGGCGGCCACGCGCCGGCGGTCAGCCACTTCGGCTACGGCGTGCTCACCTTCCACGTGCCCTGCCTGTTCCGCACCGAGCCGGGCGTGGATCTGTACGTGACCGCGCCGGTCAACCGGCCCAAGGACGGCATCGCCGGGCTGACCGGACTGATCGAAACCGACTGGAGTCCATATACCTTCACCATGAACTGGCAGTTCACCCGCCCCGGACGGGTGCGCTTCGACGCCGGCGAACCGTTCTGCCATTTCTTTCCGGTGCAGCGCCGGGTACTGGCCGAGACGCAGCCGCGCTGGCAGCCGCTGTCGCAGACCCCGGAACTGGAGCGCGACTACCAGGCCTGGATGCGCAGCCGCGGCCAGTTCCTGCACGATCTGGAGCGGGACGATCCAGAGGCCAAACGCGAAGGCTGGCAGCGCAGCTATTTCCGCGGGCCGGCGCCGGGGCACTGCCCAGCCGGCGTCGAGCACCGGGTCAAGCTGCGGCTGGCGCCGTTCACCCGCGACGACGACGCCGGCTGAGCGCGATTCAGCGCGGCGCGGAGGGCGCGTGCCGCTGCCGGGCACGGCTGGACATGCGGAACACGCCATAGGCCAGCACTAACCCGAGCAGGCCGGCGAACCCATGCGCCCAGTCGAACACCCGCGGCGCCGCGCCACCGAGTTCGTCGCCCCAGACATTCAACACGACCAGCACGATCGCCGTCGCCGCCAGGCCGAGCAGGAACCAGGCGCGGCTGGCCCCCAACGCGTAGAACAAAAACGGCAATCCCAACCCGACCAGGAAATGCACCGGGAAAAAGTACACCGCGCCGTACGGGCGCACCAGGAACCAGAGGATGACGGCGACCGCCGCCACGAAGACGAAGAAGCCCAGCGACAGCGCGCGGGTCTTGGCGGGAGGAAGTCGAGGCTCGGACATGGAAACACCTGTGCGGGAGCCTCGACCTTAGCGAAGCCGGTATCACGGTGCGGTCAAGACCGCGGCGATGCGCGCCAGCGTCGGACTGCGCCGCGATGAGTCGTTTTCGGCGCGGCATATGTGTGCGCGCTGGCGGTCGGCGGTGCCTGTGCATGCAACGTCTGCGCCGCCCAAGGACCCACAACCGAGCCAGCCAGCGCCGGAATGACGCCACGTACCAAGCCACTCTGCCGAACAGTCCATCGCCGCGGCAATCGTGTCGATGCCGCGCCTATAGAACGCGGACCGGTACACGACCGTGCCAGGAAGTGTCATCGGGAAGAACGGCACCTTGCCGCATGCCGCAGCGGATGACGGACGAGCGCAGCGAATCGGCTAGTCCGTGTGGGCGAGCGCGAGCCCGCCCTGGCCATCCGGCCACCAGACTTCGCCCAGTTCGGAGCTGGCATCGAAGAAGCCCAGGCCATGCTTGGCGGCCAGGCCGTACATGGCTGCGTACGCCTCTTGCGCCTGCGACCAGGCGAACGCCGCAAAGATGAGCGAACGGCCGACGCTGTAGTCGGTGGCGCGCCCAGGCGCTTCGTCGACGTCGTCCGCGGCCAGCGGGCCGTTCATCGGCGGAAACGCAGCGATCATGTCCAGGAACCATGCGCGCAGCGGTGCCGAGCTCACGGCCGGATCGTCGTAGCCGTGCTCCTCGCTCCATTCGGTCTGGGTCTCGTACCAGGCCAGGAACTGCGCGCGCTGTCGCGGTGCCGCATCCATGTCGAATACCGTCAGGTCGTAACTCATCCCATCTTCCTAGTCGAGGCGCGGGCGCTGCAGTGGCCACGGCGAGTGTGTGGGCGCGCAAGCAGGCGCGTCAACGTAGCTGCCCGGAGCCGCGCGCGCCGCCCTCGGCACGCAAGGTCCGCAACGCATGCTGCATCCGTCGCGCACTAGTGACACCACTGCTGCTCGCACGGCACGCCGTCGTGGTTGCCATCCATCTTCGCGCCAGGGCAATGCTGCAGAAAATAGGTGGCCTCCTCGCACGAGGTCATCTGCGTGCAGCGGGTGCGTCCGTCGCACTGGAAGCGCGGCTCGGCGGCCGCCTGCGTAGCCGGCGCCACCGGTGCGGTCATGTCCGGCACCGGCGCGGCGGCGAAGCGCGGTGCGATCAGCGAATACGCATAGACGCCGATGCCGAGCAGCACCAACACCGCCAGCCCGCTGCCGAGCGCGCCACGACGCCGCCTGCCGGCAGCGGCCGGGCGCCCGCGCCTGGCCGGAGCATGCCCCGGACGCATTACCCGCACCGCACGCGGCCGCCCTTCCGCGTCGTGTTCCAGATCGAACGAAATCAACTCGCCGAGCCGCGGACGCACGCCGTCGCGCGGGAACGATGCGATGTGCACGAAGATTTCGGCATCGCCATGCGCCGAGCGTACGAAGCCGAAGCCGCGCTCCTCGTTCCATTTGATCAACGTTCCGTGCGTGCGCATGGGGCCACCTGGAAATGAGCAACTGGCATCACGACCTGCTTGCCGACAGCAACGTCGGGGACGCTCGGCGGCGGCCAGCGCCGGCTGCGCCTATCGCACCGTCGCCCCGAGCGCGCCAAGGCCGAGCGTCGCCGCCACACACCATGCCACGACCCACAGCGCCGGGCGCTGCAGGCGCGCCATCAGCACCAGGCCCAACGCTACCACCAGTAGGTCCGGCGGGCTGCGGATCCCGTCGCGCCACAATGGGTCGTACAGCGCCGCGGCCAGCAGACCGACCACCGCGGCATTGATGCCGGCCAGGGCCCGCGCCACCGGCGGGCGCCAGGCCAGCGCCTGCCACAGCGGCAACGCCGCGCCCAAGGCCAACATGCCCGGCGCGAACAACGCCGCCAGCGCCAACGCCGCACCCGCGCCAGGGGCGACGCCTGCGCCGGCGTTCGCGCCCAGGTAGGCGGCCAGCGTGAACATCGGGCCCGGCATCGCCTGGGCCGCGCCATAGCCGGCGAGGAAGGTATCGGCCGACATCCAGCCGCTGGCGACCAGCTCGCGTTGCAGCAGCGGCAGCACCACGTGGCCGCCGCCGAACACCAGCGCCCCGGCGCGATAGAACGCCGCGGCGATCGACGCCGGCGATGGCGGCGCAGCGGTCTGCGTGGACGCCCACAGGGCGGCCACCAGCAGCCCGCCGAACGCCAACGCGCAGAGCGTCCCCACATCGCGCCGCCAGCGCCACGGCGCGGCGGCGGCCATCGCCACCGGCGGCGGCCGACACCACGCGATCCCGGCCAGCGCGCCCAGCCCGATCGCCAGCGGCTGGCCCCAGCCGCGGTCGAGCGCCAGCACCAGGGCGGCGGCGGTCACCGCCAACAGCGCGCGGCGCAGGTCCGGGGTCAGCGTGCGCGCCATCGCGTACACGCCATGCGCGACCACCACCACCGCGACCAGCTTGAGTCCGTGCAGCAGTTCCGCGCCGAGCGGATGCAGCAGCCACCGCGGTGCGGACAGCGCCAGCGCGAACATCAGCAGCGCCGACGGCAGGGTGAAGCCGACGAACGCCGCCACCGCCCCGCGCCAGCCCGCGCAGCGCCAGCCGATGGCGACGCCCAGCTGGCTGCTGGTCGGGCCGGGCAGCACCTGGCACAACGACAGCAGCTGCGCGAAGCCGGCCTCGTCCAGCCAGCCGCGGCGGCGCACGAATTCCTCGCGGAAATAGCCCAGGTGCGCGAGCGGGCCGCCGAAACTGGTCAATCCCAGGCGCAGGAACACGCGCAGCACGTCGCTGGCGCGGACCGGCGCGGACATCGGCGGACGTTCGGCAACAGACATACGGCGCCCCTCGCGCAGCGCCGACGGTGGCGCAGGCCGATTCTGCCAGGGTGCGATGACTGCCGCCGTATCGCCGATGCACCCGGCACACGCCGATCAGTTGGGGCGCCTCCGGCGTGGTTCGTGTGCGTATGCGGCACGCGGCGGCGGCGCACGGCAGCCGCACGTGGCTGCGCAACTGTCTACTTCGTGCGTCGGGACGATCGGCTAGAGTCGAAACCGTCGAGCGACGCGCCGGATCGCGCGCGATGGATGCGCATCCGGCGCACGCCGCGTCAGCTGGCAGCGCGTGGCAGGTCAACGCCCGCTTGCGGCATTCGTCCCCCGATGCTGCACCATGCCGGCGCCTGCCTCCTGCGCTCGACGCAGCTGTAGCGCCATGGAGTGCATGCCGGGCGGGGCGTCTTGCCTCGCCCGGCGTGCGGCGGTTGCAAGCCGATGGCCGGTGCGACCCCACGCTGCTTGCAAAACGCGGGCCCACAGCAGCTCGCCGCGGATGCGCCGGAGCCTGCGACGGGCCCTGCAGCGCAAGCATCCACGGCAACCGCGTCGACTGTGATTCCCGTAAAAGCGGTACCGTCCTGCGTACTGCTAAGAACCACCCTCCAGCCCTTTGCGGAAGCTCAAACCAATCGCTGCAAGTCCGAAACCAGCGATTAGCACTGACACCGCATAGAACACCAGCACGACTCCCCAATATTCCATAGGCTGCTCTGCAGAAGTCGCGTGGATGCCGCGCAGGTAGCGGCCATCAAAGCCGATGGATCCGGTCTGCAGGTTCGAGCGTAGGGCAAAGCCACTCATTGCGCCCAGCAGCAGCGTGAAAGTACCACCAGCGATGAAAGTCAGCGGCCTATGCTTCGGTGGCCTGAGCCCCGGAAAAATACGGACTGCTGCGAATATAGAAAACGGAACGAACGCGATTGTCAGCAACAGTTCCACAGGCCTCCCATCAGCTTTCGCCGCGATTCGATGGCATCATTTTCAAGCACCGGCTCCCTAATACCGTCATGCAAAATCTGGGGATTCGGAAACATCCATGTCGCCTCAGCGCAGTGCGCCGCTACGTAGCCGGTTTCGCACCATGCCATCCCTAGTTGCTTATGGAGACAGGCCGCCACCCTCACCCGTCCCCACCGGCAACACCACATCCATCAACGTCGCATCCTCCGGGTCCGGCGTGGCCTTGAACCCCAGGTGTTCGCACATCGCCAGCATGGTGCGGTTCTCGCGCAGGACCTGGCCTTCGACGACGTTGAGGCCGAGCCAGCCGGCGTATTCGATCATGATCCGCATCAGCTGCCAGCCGATGCCGTGGCCCTTGAGATCGGAGCGGATCAGGATGCCGTATTCGCCGCGGTCGTAGTCGGCGTCGGCGTGCAGGCGCACCGCGCCGAGCATGTCGCCGGTCTTGGGCTCGATCGCGACCAGGGCGATCGAGCGGGCGTAGTCGAGCTGGGTCAGGCGCGCGATGAATTCGTGGCTGAAGTGCTTCACCGCCTGGAAGAAGCGCAGGCGCAGGTCCTCGTCGGTGACGCGGGCGAAGAAGCTGCGGAACAGCGCGTCGTCTTCCGGGCGCACCGGGCGCACGAACGCGGCGGCGCCGTCGTTGAGCACGATGCGCCGCTCCCATTCCTTCGGATACGGGAAGATCGCGAAACGTGGGTGGCCGCGGCCCTTGTGCAGGCGCCGCGACGGCGCCACCGCCACGCGCGCGTCCACCGCGATCACGCCGTCGCGGTCGGCCAGCAGCGGGTTGATGTCCAGTTCGCGGACCTCGGGCAGATCGGCGGCCAGCTGCGCGAGCTTGACCAGCACCATCGCCACGGCGCGCTCGTCGGCCGCGGGCACGTCGCGGTAGGCCTTGAGGATGCGGCTGACGCGGGTGCGGCCGATCAGTTCGTGGGCCAGGCGCAGGTCCAGCGGCGGCAGCGCCAGCGCCTTGTCGTCGATCACTTCCACCGCGGTGCCGCCGCGGCCGAACACGATCACCGGGCCGAAGGTGGGGTCGTCGGCGATGCCGGCGATCAGTTCGCGCGCCTTCGGCCGCAACAGCGTGGGCTGCACCAGCACGCCGTCGATGCGCGCATCCGGCCGCGCGGCGCGCGCGCGGGCGAGGATGCCTTCGGCCGCGTCCTGCACCGCCTGCGCGCTGACCAGGTTCAGGCGCACGCCGTCGACGTCGGACTTGTGCGGGATGTCGGCCGAATGGATCTTCACCGCGACCGCCAGGCCGTCGGCCAGCATCGGCGCCGCCGCGTGCGCGGCCTCGGCCGCAGTGGCGGCATGCACCACCGGCGCGGTCGGGATGCCGTAGGCCGCGAGCAGGCGGTTGGTGGCCAGCGGGTCGAGCCAGGTCTGCCCGGCGGCCAGGGCGGCATCGACGATGCCGCGCGCGGTGGCGGCGTCGAACACGAAATCCTCGGGCAGGCTCGGTGGCGTCTCCATCAGTGCCGCCTGCGCTTCGCGGTAGCGCACCAGATGCATGAAGCCGCGCACCGCGTCGGCCTCGGTGGCGTAGGTGGGGATGTGCGCGGCGTTGAGGGTGGCGGTGGCGCTTTCGTCGTTGCCGAGCCACACCGCGAACACCGGCTTGTCGCGATGGTGGCGTGGGCGCAGGCCGAGGGTGCGGGTCAGCGCCTGCGCGGCGTCGGCGGAGGAGGTGAACGCGGTCGGCACGTTGACCACCAGCACCGCGTCGTTCTCCGGATCGGCCAATAGCGCTTCGGCGGCGGCGGCGTAGCGCTCGCCGTCGGCGTCGACCACGATGTCCACCGGGTTGGCGTGCGACCACTCCTGCGGCAGCGCCTGCTCCAGGCGTTGCAGGGTCTGCGGCGACAGCGCGGCCAGGGTGCCGCCGAGGTCGGCCAGCTTGTCCACCGCCAGGCGGCCGACGCCGCCGCCGTTGCTGAGGATGGCCAGGCGGCGGCCGGGGAAGGTGCTGAGCCGGCCCAGGGTCTCGGCGGCGGCGAACAGTTCGTCCAGCGCGCGCACGCGCAGCAGGCCGGCGCGGGCGAAGGCGGCGCCGTAGACCGCGTCGGAACTGGCCAGCGCCTGCACGTGGGTGTCGGCATTGGGATCGATGCGCAGCTGGCGGCCGGACTTCACCACCACCACCGGTTTGGCGCGCGCCGCGGCGCGCGCGGCGGACATGAACTTGCGCGCGTCGCGGATGTGTTCGACGTACAGCAGGATGGCGCGGGTGCGGTAGTCGGTGGCGAAGTAGTCGAGCAGGTCGCCGAAGTCCACGTCCAGCGCATCGCCCAGCGACACCACCGCGGAAAACCCGACCGAGCGCGCCACGCCCCACTCCACCAGCGCCGCGGCGATGGCGCTGGACTCGGAGATCAGCGCCAGGTCGCCCGGCTGCGGGCAGTGCGCGGCGATGCTGGCGTTGAGCTTGGCGTGCGGCGCGATCACGCCCAGGCAGTGCGGGCCGAGGATGCGCAGGCCCTTGGCGCGCGCGGCCGCTTCGACCCGCGCCGCGGCCGAGCCCGGGCCTTCGCCCAGGCCGGCGGTGAGGATGATCGCCGCGGCCACGCCGCGCCGCGCGGCGATGGCGACGATGCGCGGCACGATCCGCGCCGGCGCGGTGATGACCACTAGGTCCGGCACCCACGGCAGATCGGTGAGTCCGCGCACGGTGGGCACGCCGTCGATCTCGCGGTAGCGCGGGCTGACCCAGCCGATCTGCCCGGGAAACCCGGCCGCACGCAGGTTGCGCACCACCGCGCGCCCGGCCGAGCGCTCGCGCGGACTGCCGCCGACGATGGCGACCGAGGCGGGGCGGAACACGGACTGCAGGTGATAGGTGCTCATGGCGGGCGCGGGGCGGGCAAGCGGTGCGACAACGGTACACGGCTGATGCTGGCGTGGGGATGATCGGGAATGCGCACGCTCCGCGGCCTGCCGGGGCGCGGCTTTGGGCGATGCGGGGAAGACGGTGGATTCCAGCGCCCACGCGTCGGGGCTGAAGCCCCTCCCACAGTGCACCTATCGGCCCAATCGCGAGCTCCTTGCAGCAGCGGCTTCAGTCGCTACAGCGCAGCCGCGGACCTTGCGACACCCCATCCTGTCAGAGGCTGAAGCCTCTCCACAGTGCACTTCGTCGGTCAATCGCGAGTTCCCCGCAGGAGCAGGTGCAACCGCGACCAGCGCAGCCACGGACATCGCGGCGCCGGGTCCTGTCGGGGCCGAAGCCCCTCCCACAGGGAATCGGAATCTGGCCGCAAGTCCCTGTGGGAGCGACTTCAGTCGCGACGAACGAAGCAAGTCCGCTCGCCTAGCTAGCGCCCTTTCGGAGCCGACGGCCCAAGGCCGCCCGGCATCCCTCCCGCGGCTTCCCTCCACCGCACCTGACGGCGCCGCAAGCCTGGACCCGCCTGCTACCCCAATCCGGGGTAAGCGAATGGTCGCGTGGCGGCTGCATAATGTCGGGATGGAAACGACTCATGCATAGCGGCGGCCTGGAGCTGGCGCTGGTCTTGCTGCTGGCCGCGGTCATCGCGGTGCCGGTATTCAAGCGCCTGGGCCTGGGTGCGGTGCTGGCCTATCTCGCCGCGGGCGTGGTGCTGGGCCCGGACGGGCTTGGCTTCGTGCAGGACACCGAACGCATCCTCAACGCCGCCGAGATCGGCGTGGTGATGCTGCTGTTCCTGATCGGCCTGGAACTGTCGCCGGCGCGGCTGAAGCTGATGCGCCGCGCGGTGTTCGGCGCCGGCACCGCGCAGGTGGTGCTGACCGCGCTGCCGCTGGGCGCGCTGCTGCTGTGCCTGGACCTGAACTGGAAAAGCGCGCTGGTGGTGGGCCTGGCGCTGGCGCTGTCGTCCACCGCGGTGGGCCTGCAGTTGCTGGCCGAGCGCAAGGCGCTCAACAGCGACTACGGCCGGCTCGGGTTCGCGATCCTGCTGTTCCAGGACCTGATCGCGATCCCGCTGCTGGCCGCGATCCCGCTGCTCGGCGGGGCCAAGAACGACACCCTGACCTGGCCCGAAGTGGCGCAGGCGCTGGGCGCGCTGGCGATAGTGGTGCTGTGCGGCCGCTTCGTGCTGCGCCACCTGTTCCGCATGGTGGCGCGCACGCGCATGCCCGAGGTGTTCACCGCCAGCGCGCTGCTGGTGGTGCTGGGCAATGCCTGGTTCCTGCAGAAGGCCGGGCTGAGCCCGAGCCTGGGCGCGTTCCTGGCCGGCGTGTTGCTGGCCGATTCGGAATTCCGGCACGAACTGGAAGCGCAGATCGAACCGTTCCAGGGCCTGCTGCTGGGCGTGTTCTTCATCGCCGTGGGCATGGGCATCGACCTGGACCGCATCGTCGCCGAACCGTGGCTGATCGCCGGCGGCGTGGCCACGCTGCTGCTGGTCAAGTTCAGCCTGCTGGTCGGCATCGGCCGGGTGGCGCGGCTGCCGCTGCGCAGCGCGTTGCTGCTGGGCAGCCTGCTGTGGCTGGGCGGCGAATTCGCGTTCGTGGTGTTCACCGAGGCGCAGCGCGTGAAGCTGCTCGACGACGCCAACCACGACCGCCTGGTCGCGGTGGTCGGCGTGTCGATGGCGCTGACCCCGCTGCTGCTGATCGGCATCCAGCGCCTGCTCGACGGCAGCGAGACGGCCAAGGCCAAGCGCGCGCCGCCGCCGGCCGCCAGCTACGACACCGTGGACGAACAGCGCGCGCAGGTGCTGATCGCCGGCATGGGCCGCTTCGGCCAGATCGTGGCGCGCCTGCTCACCGCGCAGCGCATCCCGTTCGTGGCGCTGGAGCACAACCCGGACACGGTGGAGGACCTGCGCCGCTTCGGCAACAAGATCTACTACGGCGACCCCAGCCGCCCGGACCTGCTGCGCGCGGCCGGCAGCGACGGCATCCGCGTCTTCGTGGTGGCGATGGACGACCCGGAGACCAACATCAAGACCACGCGGCTGATCCGCCGCCTGTACCCGAAGGCGCAGGTGCTGTCGCGCGCGCGCAACCGCCAGCACGCCTGGCGGCTGATGGACCTGGGCGCCGAACCGTTCCGCGAGGTGTTCGCCTCCAGTCTGGAGCTGAGCGAGAAGGTGCTGGTGAACCTGGGCCTGAGCGCGGACACCGCACGCGACCGCATCGCCCGTTTCCGCCAGCACGACGAGCAGCTGTTGCGCGCGCAACACCTGGTGTACGACGACGACACGGCGGTGGTGCAGACCTCGCGCGATGCGCGCGCGGACTTGATGCACCTGTTCGAAGCGGACGTGAGCGAGGCGCCTGTGGAAGCGGCGGACCGCGAGGCGGTCGTTAAAACGCAAGCGTAGCGGCTGATCGCGAGATGGCGTGTCTCTGTGGATCGTTGCAGGGACACGTGCGGGAGGGACATCGGCCCTGACAGGAGCCCAAGCCCGGCAATTCCACCGCTTCGTTCGTCGCGGCTGAAGCCGCTCCTACAGGGGTTTACGGGCGGTCGCGGCCTTGCGGGGCTGCGGCTCTTGTAGGAGGGGCTTCAGCCCCGACAGGATCCGGAGCCGGTCGGCTCCATCGCTTCGTTCGTCGCGACTGAAGTCGCTCCCACAGGACTTCGGTCAGGTGCTTGGCGCACTGAGGCAATGGCTCCGTTGGCTTGGGCCATCGGCGCCGACAGAGGGCTGAAGTCTGGCAACTTCGCCACTTCGCTCGTCGCGGCTGAAGCCGCTCCTACAGGGTTTTACGGGTGGTCGCGGCGCTTGTGGGCTGCGGTGCTTGTAGGAGGGGCTTCAGCCCCGACAGGATCCGGAGCCGGTTGGCTCATCGCTACGTTCGTCGCGACGACGGCGGCGGCGTCGCCCGCCGCGAGGGCGAGGGCGGCAGGGGTCGCCTTCATCTGAAGTCGCTCCCACAGAAACTTGCGGCGAGCTGGCTGGGTGCACTGTGGGAGGGACTTCAGTCCCGACTGCAGCCATGTCCTCGTCGTTCGAATGGCCCAAGACCATCCGAAGCCGCCCAGACGGGCGTCGCGCGTTGCCGGTCAGCGCTCGGTCCCGGATCGCTTGGCCGGCGTCGCGGGCGGTTTCTTCGCCACGCGCCCGGTCGCTTTCCCGGGCGCGGATTTGACCGCCTTCCTGGGCCCGGCCGTCTTCTTGCGTGCTGCCGTTGGCTTGCCCTCGGCTGGCCTCGTCGCCTTGGCCGCCTTCCTGGGCGAAGCGGCAGCGGCAGTGGCCGCGGCGGTTTTCTTGGACTTGGCAGCGCCTGGCGCCGTCTTGGCCTTGGACTTGGCCTTGGCTACGGCAGGCTTGGCCGCAGCCTGGCGCTTCGCTGGCGCCGCCGGCTTGGCCTCGGCACCGCCTTCCGCTGGGCGCCGCGGCGGTGGGCGGCGGCCGGCGGTCAGGGTGCGCCAGGCGTGGCCGCCGTTGAGCGCGAGCAGCGCGTCGGCGGTGGCTGGGCCGGCGCTGCCGGCCGGGTACTGCGCCACTTCGTCGGACGAGCCCTGCCACGCGTCCAGGATCGGCTGCACGATGCGCCACGCCGCTTCGACCATCGTCGCGTCCTGGAACAGGCCGGCCTCGCCGTTCATGCAGTCCTGCAGCAGGCGTTCGTAGCCGACCGTGTATTCCTTCGGGAACCAGTCGCGGTAGCGGAAGTCCATGCGCACCGGCGCCAGGCTGACCCGCGCGCCCGGGCGCTTGACGTCGAACTGCAGCGAGATGCCTTCGTCGGGCTGGATGTGCAGCACCAGCCAGTCGGGGCCGTAGCCGCCGATCTCGGCGCTGCGCAGCGGCGCCAGCGGCGCCGGCTTGAAGCGGATCGCGATCTCGGTGGTGCGTTCGCGCAGGCGCTTGCCGGTGCGCAGGTAGAACGGCACGCCGGCCCAGCGCCAGGTGTCGACCTGCAGCTTCATCGCCACGTAGGTCTCGGTGTTGGAATCGGCCGGCACCGTGTCTTCCTCGCGGTAGCCGGGCACCGCGTTGCGCCCGATCGCGCCGGCCGCGTACTGGCCGCGTACCACGTCGGCCGGGGTCAGCGGCCGCACCGCTTCGATCACCTCGGCACGCCGGCGCAGCATCGCGGTGGGGGTGAACGCCGCCGGCGGCTCCATCGCGATCATCGCCAGCAGCTGGAACAGGTGGTTGGGCACCATGTCGCGCAGGCAGCCGGTGGGATCGTAGAAGCGCCCGCGACCTTCCACGCCGATGGTCTCGGCGGCGGTGATCTGCACATGGTCGATGCGGTCGCGGTTCCACACCGGCTCGAACAGGCCGTTGGCGAAGCGGAAGGCGAGGATGTTCTGCACCGTCTCCTTGCCCAGGAAGTGGTCGATGCGGAATACCTGGTCCTCGTCGAGCACGCGGCCGACGATGGCGTTGAGGTCCCTGGCGCTTTGCAGGTCGTGGCCGAACGGCTTCTCCACGATCACCCGGCGCCAGCCGCCGTCGGCACGCTGCTTGACCAGGCCGGCCGCGCCCAGCTGCTCGATCGCCGGGCCGAAGAAGCGTGCCGCGGTGGCCAGGTAGAACAGCACGTTGCCGCCGGTCTGGTACTGCGCGTCGTACTTTTCGATCACTTCGCCCAGCGTGCGGTAGGTCGCCGCGTCGGCGAAATCGCCGCGCAGGTAATGCATGCGCGTGCGCAGCCAGCCCCACACTTCCTCGTTCAGGCCATCGGCCTTGAACTCGGCGTCGCGGTCGGCGATCAGGCCACGCAGCGCGTCGCCGAGCATGCGCCGCCAGCTGGCTTCGCTGATGTCGCCGTGGTCCACGCCGATCACCGCGAACTGCTCGGGCAGCGCGCCGCTGCGGCGCAGGTTGTACAGCGCCGGCAGCACCAGCCGCCGGGTCAGATCGCCGCGCGCGCCGAAGACCACGATCAGGCAGGGCGGAGTCGCTTGCGTCGCATCGCTCATGGATGGGTTTCCTGTTCGCCGAGTAAGCCATGCAGGCGCAACGCGGCGTGGACCAATGCCACGTGCGAGTAGCCCTGCGGAAAGTTGCCGAGCATGCGGCCGCTGCGCGGATCGTATTCTTCGGCCAGCAGGCCGACGTCATTGCACAGGCCGAGCAGGCGTTCGAACAGTTCGCGCGCCTGCGCGCCGCGGCCGAGCAGCACGTAGTTCTCCACCAGCCAGAAGCTGCAGGCGATGAAGGTGCCCTCGCCGGCCGGCAGGCCGTCGCCGCTGGCGTCGTCGGCGCGGTAGCGCTCGACCAGGCCATCGATGCTCAGCCGCTGCGCGATCGCGTCGGCGGTGGCGGCCACGCGCGGATCGTCCGCCGGCAGGAAGCCGACCAGCGGGATCAGCAGCGTCGCCGCGTCCAGCCGGTCGCTGCCGTAGCTCTGCACGAAATAGCCGTCCGGGTGCACGCCCTGCGCCAGCACCTGCGCATGCACTTCGTCGGCCAGGGCGCGCCAGTGCGCGCGTTGCGCGGCGTCGGCATCGGTGACCCCGTCGCGCGCGCCGCAGTCGAACGCCAGCCACGCCATCACCTTGGAATGCACGAAATGGCGGCGCTGGTCGCGGATTTCCCAGATGCCCTCGTCCGGCTCGCGCCAGCATTGCTCCAGCACCTCCAGCAGCTGCCGCGCCAGCGAGCGGCCGTGCACCGCGGTCGGCAAGCCCTCCTTGTGGGCGCGGTGGAAGGTGGCGATGACCTCGCCGTACACGTCGAGCTGGAACTGGCCGGCGGCGGCGTTGCCCACGCGCACCGGCAACGCGCCTTCGTAGCCGGGCAGCCAGTCCACTTCCCATTCGGGCATGCGCCGCTCGCCGCCGATGCCGTACAGCGCCTGCAGCTGGTCCGGCGAGCCGGCCACGGTGCGTTGCAGCCAACCATGGAAGGCGGCGGCCTCGTCGGAATAGCCGGCCGCGCGCAACGCGGTCAGGGTGAATACCGCATCGCGCAGCCAGCAGAAGCGGTAGTCCCAGTTGCGTTCGCCCTCCAGGCGCTCCGGCAGCGAGGTGGTCGGCGAGGCGACGATCGCGCCGGTCGGCAGGTAGCTCAGGCCTTTCAGCACCACCAGCGAGCGCCGCACCGCCTCGGTCCACGGGCCGGCGTGCACGCAGCGGTGCGACCAGCCATGCCAGAATGCTTCGGTCTGCTCCAGCGCCTGTTCCGGCGCCAGCGGCGGCGGCAGTTCCAGGTGCGAGGCGCCGTGGCTGAGCACGAACCAGGTGCTGTCGCCGGCTTCCAGGGCGAAATCCGCTTCGGTGGCGAAGCCGTGGCCATGCATCGGCTGCGGGCTGCGCAGCGCGATCTGGTCCGGCCCGGCGATGGCCTGCAGGCCGCCGTCGATCTGCGACACCCAGGGAATGGTGCGGCCGTAGTTGAAGCGCAGCTGCAGCTGCATGCGCATCGGCACCCGCCCGCGCAGCCCGCGCACGATGCGCACCACGTGGTTGTGCAATTCCTCGTTGTGGCTGGCGGCCATGAAGTCCA
Organism: Xanthomonas sp. CFBP 8443; assembly: GCF_025666195.1. Taxonomy (NCBI): domain Bacteria; kingdom Pseudomonadati; phylum Pseudomonadota; class Gammaproteobacteria; order Lysobacterales; family Lysobacteraceae; genus Xanthomonas; species Xanthomonas sp. CFBP 8443. The sequence goes on along the minus strand of NZ_CP102592.1, from coordinate 367,332 downwards.
GGACCGCGACGGCGCCCGCGTCGGTCTCGAAGACCGTTTCCAGTACCAGGCTGCCGTCGCGGTAGTGGCGCGTGCTGCGGAATTCGCCCTGCGGCGCGATCGACCAGCGGCCGTGTTCGGGGGTTCCCAGCAGCGCCGCGAACAGCGCATCGGAATCGAAGCGCGGCAGACACAACCAGTCGATCGAGCCGTGCTTGTCCACCAGCGCCGCGCTGCGGCAGTTGCCGAGCATGGCGTAGTCTTCGATACGTGAGGCCATCATGGGCGCCGTGGCAAGGAAGCGGCGAGTGTGGCAGCCGCCGCGTTTGTACGGCGTAAGTACCCGCACGCGCCGGGCCGGCGAGCGCACGCCGGCCGCTGCGGCTACACTGCGCCGGCGCATGAATGCCGACACCGCTGCCACCGCCCTGCGCGTCCTGCTCCTGGAGGACGATCCGACGCTACGCGACCGCATCCTGATCCCGGGATTGCGCCGCTTCGGCTTCGAGACCGCCGGCTACGGGACCGGGGCGGGCCTGGAGGCGCGCTTGCAGCAAGACGGCGCCGACATCGTGGTGCTCGACGTCGGGCTGCCGGACACCGATGGCTTCACCCTGGCCAGCGCGCTGCGCCAACGCTACCCCGAGCTCGGCATCGTCATGTTGACCAGCCTGGGCCAGACCGAGGACCGGGTGCGCGGCCTGACCGGGGGCGCCGACGCCTACCTGGCCAAGCCGGTGGAGATCGACCTGCTGGCCGCCACCCTGCACAGCCTGGCACGGCGCCTGGGTGCGCGCGCACCGGCGGCGCCGGCGCGCGGGCGCTGGCAAGTGAGCGAGGACGGCTGGTGCCTGCTGGCGCCCACGGGAACGGCGGCGGCACTGACCGGCAGCGAACGGCGCCTGTGCCTGCGGCTGCTGGAGCAGCCCGGATTGCTGGTGGCGCGCGAGGCGCTGATCGCCGCGCTCACCGACCGCGTGTACGACTTCGATGCGCATCGGCTGGATTCGATGGTGCACCGCCTGCGCGCCAAGGCGCAGCGCCGCTGCGGCGTCGCGCTGCCGCTGGCGGCGGTACACGGCAAGGGCTACATCTTCGACCCGGCCGGCTGAGCCGCGGCCGCCGCGCCGACGCGCGGCAGGGCGATGCGGAAGCGGGTGCCGGCGCCGACCTCGCTGTGCACCTCGATGTGCCCGCCGTTGCGCACCACCAGGTCGCGCACCACCGCCAGGCCCAGCCCGGTGCCGCTGTCGGCGGGCTTGGTGCTGTAGAACGGCTCGAACACCCGCGCCACCACGTCCGCCGGCATGCCGTGGCCGTCGTCGGCGACCTCGATGATCGTCCACGCCTCTTCGCTGCGCACGGCGATGTCCAGATGGCCGCGGTCGGCGATGGCGTCGCGGCTGTTGCTGGCTAGGTTGAGCAGCATCAGGTCGAACTGGCTGCGATCCAGGTGGATCGGCGCCGGCGCCGCGGGCAAGGCGCAGCGCAGCACGATGCGCGCTTCCAGCAGTTGCCGCAGCATCGGCTGCAGCGCCTCGATCGCGGCCGCGGCGTCGAAGTCCTCGGCCTGTTCGCCATCGCGGCGGCTGAAGCGCAGCAGCCGGCGGATGACGGCCATGCCCCGCCGCGCCGATTCCTCCACCGACGCCAGGCTGCCTTCCAGCTGCGCGACGCGCTCGCCGTCGCTGCCGGCGTCGTCGTCGTGGCGCGCGGCGGAGAAGCCGACGATCACCGCCAGGACGTTGTTGAAATCGTGCGCCAGGCCGCCGGCCATGCGCTCGACGATCTCGCGCTTCTGCGCATGGATCAGCTGCGCCTGCGCCCGCTCGCGCTCGAGCATTTCCTGCTGCAGGCGCTGGCCGCGCGCATTGGATTCGCGCAGGCTCTCGCGTAGCGCTTCGGTGGTGCGGTCCAGCAGCAGCGTCACCAGCAGATAGCTGAACAGCACCGACGGCAGGTTGTAGAACGCGCGCGCCGGCTCGTCGACGAATTCCAGCAGCGCATCGTGGCCCACGCCCACGCCCAGCATCAGCAGCAGCGCGCCGAAGGTGATCCACAGCGCGCGGCGCCCGAGCACCAGCCCGGCCAGGATCAGCACCAGCATCTGCGCCAGCTGATCCGGCAACTGGCGCTGCAGGCCGTTGACCGCGGCATTGACCAGCAGCGACGCCAGCATCGCGGCCAGCAGCAGCCCGACGCCGGCGCGCAGCGCGCCGCGGCGCACGCGTACGAAGCCGATCGCGGCGCACACCGCGATCAGCAGACTCATCGCCAGCGAGACCACCATGCCCGGCGGCACCGCGTGTCCACGCAGCTGCGGCCAGGCGAGCGGCAGCGCGACGGCGAACGTGGCCGGAATGGTGATCGCCAGGAACAGCAGCAACAGCTGGATCACGCGCACGTTGCGCCGGTCCACCTCGTCCACGACCGGCGCCCGGTCGAACCAGTTCAACAACGCCCTCACCATCCGAATGCGCTCCCCATCCCACTCGACTCGGTGAGAACCCGGTGATGATCGTGCGAGAACTTGCGGGTGACAAGTAAATGACGCCGCGCATAAGTTCGCTGTACGGAGCGTGCCCAGGGTCAGCGGCGCATCCCAACACCACCGATCCCGAAGCGGCGCGCCTGCGCGCCGCTGACGTCGCCTCCTGTCCACCGCCTCAGCACCGAGAGATCGCCATGAACGAATGCACGACCATACGCGGCACCGCCGCCTATCGCCCGATCGGCCATGCCGCGCCCGCGGTTTCGCGCACTGGCGCCCGTAGCGCGCTGGCGCTTGCCTGCGCGCTGTGCCTGGCGACGTCGTCGCTGGCGCAGGCCGCCACCGCCCCGCCCGCGGTGCCGGCCGCCGCCCCGGCTGCGACTTCGGTTGCGACCGCCGATGCGGCGCCGACCGACGCGGACGCGGTGCCCGCGGATGCGAGCGGCGACACCGCCCTCTACTTCCAGGCCACCGGCAGCGACAGCAGCAACGCCGGCGCCTACGCCGACGGCGACGAGGCGCTGGCCGCAGGCGAGGCCGCCTCGGCGGTCGGTACCGGCACCGTCGCGCTCGGTGCCGGCGCGGTCAGCTACGCCAACCAGGCGCTGGCGGTGGGCCACAACAGCCTGGCCACCGAAGTCTCCACCACCGCGGTCGGCGGCGTGCTCGACCTGGACTTCTCCTACCAGCCCTCCGGCGCGGTCATCCTGCAGCAGACCTCCGCCTCCGGCATGGCCGCGACCGCGCTGGGCGCCGGCGCCCAGGCCAGCGGCAAGTACAACCTGGCCGCCGGCGCCGGCGCGATCGCCAGCGACCGCTCCAGCGTCGCCATCGGCGGCATCGTCGACGTGGGCGAAGACGGCTTGGGCGCGGAAGGAATTCAGTTGCAGGCCACCCAGGCCACCGGCCCGATGTCCACCGCGGTGGGCGGCGGCGCGATGGCCACCGCCTACAGTTCCACCGCGGTCGGCGTGCTGGCCGAGGCCAGTTCCGAACGCACCGTCGCGGTAGGCCAGAGCGCCACCGCCAACAAATATGCTGCGGTCGCGCTGGGCGCGCAGACGCAGGCGACCGGCGAATGGGCGACCGCCGTGGGCAATGGCGCGCGGGCGCTGAGCGATCGCGGCCTGGCCGTCGGCGCACAGGCCTTCGCGCAGGCGGAAAACGCCACCGCGGTCGGGTATTCCGCACTGGCGCTGCAGCAGGACGCCACCGCCCTCGGCAGCGGCGCCTGGGCCGGCGGCACCCGCAGCATCGCCATCGGCAAGGCGATGGTCTGGAACGGCAATTTCTGGGGCGACACCCCGATCCTCTTCAACGACAGCATCGCCATGGGCACCGGCGCGGACGTCTATGGCGACCAGTCGATCGCGATCGGCGCCGGTGCGCGGGTCGGCAACTCCACCTTCGTCAACGATGTGCAGCTGATCACCAACAGCAGCGTGGCGCTGGGCGCCGGCGCGGTCGCCGAGCGCGACAACACCGTGTCCATCGGCCACGCCGGCGCCGAGCGCCAGCTCACCAACCTGGCCGCCGGCACCACCGATACCGATGCGGTCAACCTGGCGCAGCTGCGCGGCGTGGCCAGCGCGTTCGGCGCCGGCAGCATGGTGGATGCCAACGGCAACCTGATCGGCGGCAGCTATCTGGTACAGGGCACGCGCTATAACGACCTGGGCTCGGCGATGGGCGCGTTCGACACGGCACTGACCGGCTTCGACACCCGCATCAACGCCATCGCCAATTCCGGCGGCGGCCAAGGGGTCAGCATCGGCGGCGGCGACGTCACGCCCCCCAGCACCGGCACCGGTACCAACGCCGTGGCGGTGGGCTCCGGCGCCACCGCCAACGGCGACAACGGGCTGGCGCTGGGCGCCGAATCGCTGGCCTACGGCCCCAACGACACCGCGATCGGCGCCAACGCCAAGGTCAACGCCGACGGCAGCACCGCGGTCGGCGCCAACGCCCGCATCGCCGCGGTCGCGACCAATGCGGTGGCGGTCGGCGAGAGCGCCAGCGCCTCCGCCGCGTCCACCACCGCGCTGGGCCAAGGCGCCTCGGCCACGGCCGCCAACGCCGTCGCGCTGGGCCAGGGCTCGGTCGCCGACCGCGCCAACACGGTCTCGGTCGGCAGCAGCGGCAACGAGCGCCAGATCGCCAACGTCGCCGCCGGCAGCGCCGGCACCGATGCGGCCAACGTGGCGCAGATGCGTTCCGGCGACAGCGCCACGCTGAGCAGCGCCAACGCCTACACCAACACCCGCGTCACCGCGCTCGACGACAGTTTCAACCAGCTGCGTACCGACACCGAGCATCGCCTGGACGGCATGGATCGGCGCATGGACCGGCTGGGCGCGATGAGCGCGGCGATGCTCAACATGGCGATCAACGCCGCCGGCACGCAAAGCCCGCGCGGGCGCGTGTCGCTCGGCGCCGGCTTCCAGGGCGGCGAGCAGGCGCTGTCGATCGGCTACGCCAAGAAGCTCGGCACGCGCGCCTCGTTCAGCCTGGGCGGCTCGTTCAGCGGTGGCGAATCCTCCGCCGGCATCGGCGTGGGCCTGGACCTGTGACGCCGCGCGGCACCGCACGCGCCGCACGTTTCCTTTTCTCTCTTCTTGGTTTCTAGGATCTGCAGATGATTTCTTACAGCAAACTCGCCGCCGCTCTCGCCGCCGCCCTGCTCGCCAACGGCGCACAGGCGGCCTCTCCCGTCATCGGCCGTGGCGGCGTGCAGGAGGCGGTGCCGCAGTCGGCGCAGACGCTGGACAGCGGCCAGCGCTTCATCGTCAAGACCCGCGAGACCGGCACGCAGGCGCGGCGCTCGCTCGACAGCACGCTGTCCACCGCGGTCGCGCGCAGCGGCATGCAGCGCGCCCGCGCGGCCACGGCCGGCGCACCGGCGCGCAGCGCGGTCGGCGCCAAGGTGTTGCGCGACATGGCCGTGCCCGGCTGGCACGTGGTGCAGACCTCGCGCCACCTCGACGACAGCGAGCGCGCCGCGTTCGTCGCCGAACTCAAGGCCGATCCGTCGGTGCAGTCGGTGCAGGTCGACCGCCTGTACCGGCGCCTGGACGAAGCACGCGTGACCTTGCCGCGCGCCACCGCCTTGGCCGCCACCACACCGAACGATCCGGCCTACGCCCAACTGCAGTGGAACTTCCACGATGCGGTCGGCGGGGTGAACGCCGAGCAGGCCTGGACCCGCTCCACCGGCCAGGGCGTGGTGGTGGCGGTGGTCGATACCGGCGTGGTCAAGGACAACCCCGACCTGGCCGCCAACGTGCTGCCCGGCTACGACATGATCACCGACCGCCGCGTCTCGCGCCGCGACAGCGACGGCCGCGCGCCCGGCGGTTTCGACCTGGGCGACTGGGTCGATGCCGACTACTGCGTCGCGCTCGGCGCCCCCGGCAACCAGGCCGAAGCCAGCTCCTGGCACGGCAGCCACGTCTCCGGCACCATCGCCCAGGTCACCAACAACAGCCTGGCCACCGCCGGCCTGGCCCACGACGCCAAGATCGTGCCGGTGCGCGTGCTCGGCGCGTGCGGCGGCTTCGGCAGCGACATCGCCGACGGCATGCTGTGGGCGGCCGGCCTGCCGGTGGACGGCCTGCCGGCCAACCCGAACCCGGCCGAAGTGATCAACATGAGCCTGGGCAGCGGCGGGCCGCAGAGCTGCCCGCAGCTGTATCAGGACGCGATCGACCAGATCAACGCCGCCGGCAGCATCATCGTGGTCGCCGCCGGCAACTCCAACGCCGACGCCGGCACCTACACCATGTCCTCCTGCAACGGCGTGATCAGCGTCGGCGCCACGCGCATCAATGGCGGTCGCGCCAGCTACTCCAGCTACGGCACGCGCGTGGACATCGCCGCACCGGGCGGCGGCGGCGGCGTCGACGGCAATCCGAACGGCTACATCTTCCAGGTGGTCAATGCCAGTACGCAGGCCCCGACCGGCGATTGGCAGATCGGCGGCATGGCCGGCACCTCGATGGCCTCGCCGCACGTGGCCGCGGCGGTGGCGATGGTGCAGAGCGTGGCCAAGACCCCGTTCACCTGGAGCGGCATGCGCGACCTGCTGCGCGCCAGCGCGCGTCCGTTCCCGGTGGCGATCCCGACCAGCACGCCGATCGGCGCCGGCATCCTGGACGTGGACATGCTGCTGCAGATGGCGACGACACCGCCGTGCGATCCCTCGGACAGCAGCTGCGTTCCGCCGACCAAGACCCTCAGCAACAAGGTCGAGCTGCGCAACCTCAGCAGCCAGGGCGGCGACGGGCTGTACAGCTTCCAGGCCGAAGCCGGCAAGGCGGTGAGCTTCATGACCTTCGGCGGCAGCGGCACTGTCGCGCTCTACGCGGCGGCCGGCAAGACGCCGAGCAGCGGCAGCTACGACGCACGCTCGGTGCGTGCCGGCACCACCCAGACGATCCGCGTCACCCCGTCCAGCGCAGGCACGTACTACCTGCGCCTGTCCGGCAGCTACAGCGGCCTGACCCTGGTGGCGCGGCAGTAAGCGGCAAGCGGCGGCGCCGTTCGCCGCCGCGCCGGCGGGCGCGGGAGGGAAGCCTCCCGCGCACGTTCTGGAAGATCGATCGGCCCGCCATGCGCGGGCACTTTTAGGCGCAGCGCGGAAGCGACGCCGCGCGATCATTGCAGTGGCGGTCGCATCGCGAAGCACGGGTTGCCGGGGTTGCGCTTGTCGGGTGGCGCGCAGAACAAACCGGACAGCGGCCGGCGCGCGGCGTCCAGCGCCCGTCGCCAGCGCGCATGCGTACGCACCGCATGGACAACCGCTAGCGGCTTTCGCGCAGGAAGCGGGCCATCGAGGACACGCCCGGCAGCGCCGGCTGGAACTGGCCGGCGACGTCGACGAAGCCGCGCATCACCGCGATCTCGCGCGGCGGGCGGTTCAAGGTATCGCGCAGATCCGGATCGGCGCCGGCGCGCAGCAGGCGCTGCACCAGCAGCGGCAGGCCGTGCAGCGCGGCCAGGTGCAGCGGGCCGAAGCCGCGCGGGTCCTGCACGTCCAGGCTCACCTCTTCGTCGAGCAGGCGCTCCACGCCTGCCAGCACCACCGGCTCTTCGCAGGCGGTGCCCGGTTCGGCGCGCGCGCCGAGCAGCAGCAGCAGCGGGGTCACCCCGCCGGCGGCGCTGCGGTCGGGTTCGGCCCCGGCCAGCAGCAAGGTGTCCAGCAGCGCCAGCAGGCGCGACTTGTCGCGCGCGGTGAAGCCGTACAGCGCGGCGCAATGCAGCGGCGCCAATTGCTGCGCGTCGCCGGCATGCACGTCGGCGCCGGCGGCCAGCAGGCGTGCGGCGATGTCCGGCAGGCCCAGCGCGCAGGCCAGCATCAGCACGGTGACGCCGCCGGGCAGGCGGTGCTCGATCTGTGCGCCGGCCGCCAGCAGCGCGGCGACGATGTCGGTCTGGCGCATGCTCACCGCCGCCGACAACGGCGTGGCGCCGCTGGCCGCGGCATGCTGCAGGTTGGCGCCGCGCGCCAGCAGCAGGCCCACCGCCGCGGCATGGCCGCCGCCGGCGGCGCGCAGCAGCGCGGTGCAGCCCTGCGCGTCGACCGCATCGACGGGCAGGCCCAGGTCGATCAGGCGGCGGATCGCGTCGGCGTCGCCGACCATCGCTGCGGCCGGCAGGTCGGCCTCGCGCAGCGGGCGCCGCGGCAACGGCCAGATCCGCCAGTCCAGCCAGTCGGCCAGGTCGCGGCGGCCGCTGGCCAGGGCCACGCCCAGCGGCGTCTGCCCGTCGGCGGCACGCGCTTCCGGCGAGGCGCCCTGCTGGATCAGCAGCTTCAGCGACGCCTCGCGGCCCAGCGCGGCGGCCAGGTGCAGCGCGGTCATGCCGTGGCTGTCGCGCGCCTCGCGGTCGGCGCCGCGTTCGAGCAGGTGCAGTTGCAGGCGCAGCCAGCCCAGGCGCACCGCCAGCGACAGCGGCGGATCGCCGGCCGGCGACGGCGCGAACGGGTCGGCGCCGCGGTCGAGCAGGTCCAGCGCGAACTGCTCCAGCGCGCGCGAGGCGTGGTCGTGCTGGGCGCATGCGGCGAGCAGCCGGGTCAGGCCGCCGCCGCCGGCCGGCGACACGCCCTGGCGCAGCATCGCCTGCAGGCTGGGCACCGCTTCCACGCCGCGCGCGAGCAGCGCGAACATCGGCGTGTCGCCACAGGCGTCCAGCACCTCCGGCGCGGCGCCGTGCGCCAGCAGCCAGTCCACCGCCTGCGGATTCAGCGCCAGATGCGGATCGTGCAGCAGTACGCCCAGTTCCTCGGCCGCGCACAGCCGCGCCAGCGCCGCCAGGCCGTCGCGCTGGCCCAGTTGCAGGCCTTCGCGCAGCAGTTCCAGCGGCGGCCGGTCGGGCAGGCTGGCGCTGCCGACCTCGCCCTGGCCGTCGCTGACCGCGGCCGGCAGCGGGTAGTCCGGATCCAGCGCGGACACGATCGCCCAGCGCCCGGCCTCGGCGGCCAGGTCGACCGCGCGGCGTCCGCCCTGGTCCGGCTGCGCAGCGGCGATGCCCAGCTCCAGCAGGCGCCGGATCAGGCCCGGCGAGACTTGGTCGGCGGTGCAGGCCAGCAGCACCGCGTTGCGGCCGTCGCCATCAACCGCGGTCAGGTCGGGCTTGTGCGGCAGCAGGTGTTCGAGCACCGCGACGCGGCCATGGCGCGCGGCTTCCAGCCACGGCGTGCGGCCCAGCGCATCGCGCGCTTCCAGGTTGGCGCCGGCGCCGAGCAACGCGTCGACGATCTCCACGTGCCCGGCCTGCGCCGCCTCGTGCAACGCGCTGCGGCGCTGGCGGTCGCGCGCGTCGACCCGCGCCTTGTGCTTGAGCAGCAGCTGTACGCCGGCCGGGTCGTCTTCCTCGGTGCCGGCCGCGGCCAGCAGCACCGGGCTGCCCTCGGCCGGTTCCGGCTTGGCGCCGCGCTCGAGCAGGAACTTGGCCATGCGCCAGTTGCCGACGTGGCAGGCCACCGCCAGCGGGGTCAGGCCATCGCGGTTGAGCGCGTCCAGTTCGGCGGCCGCGTCGCGCAGCAACGCGGCCACGCCCGGATCGGAACTGCGCGCGGCGTGGTGCAGCGGGGTGTTGCCGTCGCCGTCGCTGGCGCGCGGATCGGCGCCGTTGGCGAGCAGGGTCATCACCGCCTCGGGGCGGCCGTGCCAGCTGTCGCGGGTCGCGGCCAGCAACGGGGTCATGCCCAGGTGCGGCTGGTTGACGTCGACGCCGCGCACGATCAGCTCGCGCAGCAGGCGCAGGTCCGGCAGCACCGCGGCCAGCACCGGCAGGCTGCGCTGGTCGCGCCAGTCCGGCGCCGGCAGCGCGTGCGGATCGGCACCGGCCTGCAGCAACTGCAGCCCGCGATCGACGCGGCCGCCGCGCGCGGCGTCGTACAGCGCCGCATGCAGTTCGTCCGGCGCGGGCGCCGCCTCGTCCTCGCGCGGCGCGGAGGCCGCGCTCAGTTCGGCGAACAGGTCCGCCGAGGACGCCGGCAGCGCCAGCGCCTGCGGCGCGGCCACGCGCTGCAGCACGCCATGCAGCAGCGGCGACAGCAGCGCATAGGCCAGCGCCAGCGGCCAGCGCGCGGCAGCGGCCAGCAGGCCCGGCCAGGCCAGCAACACGCCGACGCCGGCCAGCACCAGCACCAGCGCCGCCACCGCCAGACCGCGCCAGGCCTGCACGTCCTGCTGCGCCAGCGCATGCCAGCGCGCGCCCAGCGGGCCGCCCTCGCATTCGCTGCCATGCCACAGCGGCCAGGTGCGCCACAGCCCGAGCAGCGCCGCGCTGGCGGCCACGCTCAGCGCCAATGCGGCGGCCAGGCTGCCGCTGTCGCGCAGCGCCGCCAGCGGCCACGCCACCAGCAGCGCGACCAGGCCCAGCCCGCCGGCCCACAGCGCCAGCAACGGCAGCAGGTCCCGCCCCAGCGCCTGCACGCTGGCCGGCCGCGGCCGGCTGCCGCGCTGCCAGGACAGCGCCAGCGCGAACGCCGGCTGCGCCAGCCAGGCGCCCAGCGCCGCGGCCAACGGTCCGATCCCGGCGACCAGCGCCAGCAGCGCGCCCAGCGCTGCGGCGATCCAGGGAGCGCGCGCGCGGAAGGGGGAGTCGGTCATCGTGTCGGATCGGTCCGGCCGTCGGGAAGCGGCGGCAATTGCAGATGGAAGCCGCAGCCGGCCAGATTCGCGCGTACCGCCGCGGGATCGGTGCGGGCCAGGGTGCGCTCGGCGGTCAGCGCCACTTCGAGCACGAACGCCAGCGGCTGCAGCGACGCCAGCAGCGCCTGCGGCAGGCAGCCGAAGTCGTCGCGCTTGGCGAGGTAGAGGTAGGTGTCCGGCTTGCGTTGGCTTTTGTAGACGTAGGCTTGCATGCCCGTGGCGTGCGCCTGGCGTGGAAAGGCAAGCGATTGTGGAGGAAATGCGCCAGCGGCGAAAGCGCGCGCCGCGCGTTGCATTTATAAATGCATGCGCCATGCCTGTTCACGTTCAGCGCGGCGTGCGCTTCACGGCTTTGCGGACCGCGCCGATATACTCCTGCGATCCCTCCTCTACGGAATATCGCGTGACCGAAGCGCCCCCGTCGCCCCGCATGGCACCCGTCGCAATTCGTGCGTACACCGCGACCACCGCGCTCGGCAGCGGACTGCAGGCCCAGGCCTCGGCGTTGCGCAACAGCCGCAGCGGTCTGCGCCGCAACGATTTCGGCGCGCAGCCGCTGCCCTGTTGGATCGGCCGGGTGGACGCGCTGGAGACCTTGCCGCTGCCGCCGGCGCTGGCCGCATGGGAATGCCGCAACAACCGCTTGGCGTGGCTGGCGCTGCAGCAGGACGGCCTGCGCGAGGCGGTCGCCGCCGCCGCGCAGCGCCACGGCGCCGAGCGCGTGGCGGTGGTGATGGGCACCTCCACCTCCAGCATCGGCGCCAGCGAAGAGGCCTATACAAGGCTCGACCAGGACGCCGAGGGCGCGTGTTTTCCCGCGGACCTGCAACGGCCGATCGTGCACACGCCGCATTCGCTCGGCGATTTCGTGCGCGAGGCCACCGGCCTGCGCGGCCCGTGCATCACCGTCGCCACCGCCTGTTCGTCCAGCGCCAAGGTGTTCGCGCAGGCGGCGCGGCTGATCGCCGCCGGGGTGGTGGATGCGGCCCTGGTCGGCGGCGTGGACACCTTGTGCGGCAGCGTGCTGTTCGGCTTCAACGCATTGCAGTTGGTGTCGCCGGAGCCGTGCCGGCCGTTCGACGTGCGCCGGGTCGGGCTGTCGCTGGGCGAAGCCGGCGGCTATGCGCTGCTGGAACGCGCCGACGCGGCCGATGCGCCGCCGGCGCTGGCGGTGCTGCGCGGCTACGGCGAATCCAGCGATGCGCACCACATGTCCGCACCGCACCCGCAGGGGCTCGGCGCGCGCCTGGCGATGGGCGCCGCGCTGCGGCGGGCCGGCGTGGACGCCGCCGAGGTCGGCTACCTGAACCTGCACGGCACCGCCACGCCGGCCAACGACAGCATCGAGGCCGCCGCGGTGGCGGCGCTGTTCCCGGCCACCCTGCATGCCAGTTCGACCAAGGCCTGGACCGGGCATACGCTGGGCGCGGCCGGCATCGTCGAGTCGGTGTTCGCGCTGCTCGCGCTGCGCGAGGGCCTGCTCCCCGGCACCCTCAACAGCGACCAGCCCGATCCCGAGTGCGGTCCGCAGATCCGCTTCGCCAATGCCCACGCACAGGTCCGTTACGCGATGAACAATTCCTTCGGCTTCGGCGGCAACAACTGCTCGCTGCTGTTCGGCCGCGCATGAGCACGCCGATGTTGACCGCGACCATCGAAGGCATCGGCTTCTGGACCACAGGCCTGCCGACCTGGGAGGCGGCGCGCGCCTTCGCCGCCGGCAGCGGCGGCACGCTCGAAACGCCGGCGCGGCCGGCGTCGCAGCTGCTGGCGGCCAACGAGCGGCGGCGCGCGCCGGATACCGTGGCGGTGTCGCTGGAAGTGGCGCTGGCCGCGTGCCAGGACGCCGGCCGCGATCCTTCCACGCTGCCGTCGGTGTTCACCTCCACCCATGGCGACCTGGCGATCACCGACTACATGTGCGCCACGCTGGCCGACGATCCGCTGGCGATCTCGCCGACCAAGTTCCACAACTCGGTGCACAACGCCGCCGCCGGCTACTGGACCATCGGCGCCGGCGCCACCGCCGCGGCGACCGCGATCAGCGCGCACCAGGCCAGCTTCGCGCAAGGCCTGCTGGAAGCGCTGTCGCAACTGGCCGCCGGCGAGGCGGCGGTGCTGCTGGCCGGCTACGACAGCCGCGCGGTCGGCCCGCTCGGCCGCGTCTCGCACAGCGAAGGCCTGCTCGGTGGCGCGCTGGTGCTCGGCGCCGCGGCGCTGCCGGGCAAGCCGCGCCTGCGCGTGCACCTGGGCGACGGCCCAGCCGACGTCGGCAACGGCGCGTTAGCGCGGCATGCCGCCGGCAACGCAATGGCGCCGATGCTGCCGCTGTTCGACGTACTGGCCGCCGGCGCCGGCGGTTGCGTGCTCGACGCCGGCGGCGGCCGCTGCCTGGTCGTGGAGCTGACGGCATGAGCCGCATCCCGCTGCGCGCCGACGAGGCCGCGATCCTGATCCCGGCGCTGAACGAATCGCTGCGCATCCGCGAAGTGGTCGGCGATGCGCTGGCGCACTGCCCGCGGGTGATCGTGGTCGACGACGGCTCCGACGACGGTACCAGCGACTGCATCGCCGATCTGCCGGTGACGCTGATCCGCCATCCGCAGCGGCGCGGCAAGGGCGCCGCGCTGCGCAGCGGCTTCGCCGAAGCGCAACGCCAGGGCGTGCGCGCGGTGATGACGATGGACGGCGACGGCCAGCACAGCGCCGCCGATTTCCCGCGCCTGCTGGCTGCGGCCAATCGCCATCCCGGCTGCGTGATCGTCGGCGCGCGGCTGCGCAAGCGCGCCAGCCAGCCGACCATCCGCCGCATCGGCAACGACTTCGGCGACTGGGGCATCGCCTGGGCCTGCGGCTTCCAGCTGGTCGACAGCCAGAGCGGGCAGCGCCTGTACCCGCAGGCCGTGTTCACCCTGCCCGACGTCCCCGGCGAGGGCTTCGTGTTCGAGGCGCAGCTGCTGATCTCCGCCGCGCGCCAAGCCGGCGCGCGGGTGGTCGCGGTGCCGATCGAGACGCGCTATGCCAACCCGACCTGCCAGTTCCGCAAGAGCCATTTCCGCCTGGTCCGCGACCTGTGGAAGATCACCTCGCACGTGGTCGTGCAGGTGTGCAAGTACGGCCACGTGCTGCGCGAATACCGCCGCGTCCGCGCCAACCCGGTGCTGATCGACGACACGGCCGGCGAGTTTTCCAAGGTGCCCTCCCCTTTCGGCAAGGAAGAAACGACATGAACGAGCGGCATGCGGACGTGGTGATCACCGGTGGCGGCCTGGCCGGGCTGACCCTGGCCCTGCAACTGCGCCAGCGCGACCCCGACCTGCGCATCAGCGTGCTGGAACGGCGCGTGCACCCGGTGCGCGAGGCCGCGTTCAAGGTCGGCGAATCCTCGGTGGAGATCGGCGCGCACTACTTCGCCAACGTGCTCGGCCTGCGCGAGCACCTGGAAACCGAACAGATCCGCAAGTTCGGCTTCCGCTTCTTCTTCTCCGAGGGGCGCGAGGACATCGACCGCTGCACCGAACTGGGCGTGAGCCAGCTGCTGCCGACGCCGTCGTGGCAGATCGACCGCGGCCGCTTCGAGAACTTCCTCGGCGAGCGCGCACGCGCGCTGGGCGTGGAATTCATCGACGGCTGCACGGTGCGCGGCATCGACCTGGCCGAGGACGACGCCGACCACCAGGTGCGCTACGAGCGCGACGGCGCCGCCGCCACGCTGCGCGCGCGCTGGGTGGTGGACGCCAGCGGCCGCGCCGGCCTGCTCAAGCGCAAGCTGGGCCTGGCCCAGGACAACGCGCACAACGCCAATGCGGTGTGGTGGCGGGTGGACGGACTGGTCGACCCCAACGGCTGGTCGCAGGACAGCGCCTGGCTGCAGCGCTGCACGCCGCCGGACCGCTGGCGCTCGACCAACCACATGTGCGGGCCTGGCTACTGGTTCTGGCTGATCCCGCTGTCCTCCGGCGCGCATTCGCTGGGCATCGTCTGCGATGCGGCGATGCATCCGCTGGAGACGATGAATACGCACGAAAAAGCGATGGCCTGGCTGCACGAGCACCAGCCGCAGGTGGCGCGCACGCTCGAACAGAGCCAGCACGCGCTGCAGGATTTCCTGTTCCTGCGCAAGTTCTCCTACGGCTGCAAGCAGGTGTTCTCGGCGCAGCGCTGGGCGCTGACCGGCGAGGCCGGGGTGTTCCTGGACCCGTTCTATTCGCCGGGCAGCGACTTCATCGCCATCTCCAACACCTACATCTGCGAACTGATCGGGCTCGAACGCGCCGGCCGCAACATCGCGCCCTACGCCGAGCTGTACCAGCAGCTGTATTTCTCGTTCTACGAGAACACCCTGACCCTGTACCAGGACCAGTACCCGTTGTTCGGCGATGCGCAGGTGATGCCGGTCAAGGTGATCTGGGACTACACCTACTACTGGGCGCTGCTGGCGCCGCTGTACTTCTCCGACCGCATCGCCGACCTGCCCATGCTGGGCCGGCTGCGCCCGGACTTCACGCACGCGCGCCAGCTCAACCTGGGCATGCAGGCGCTGCTGCGCGACTGGGGCCGCCACAACGACGCGCAGGACCGGCCGCAGGCCGATGGCCGGCTGCTCGACCAGTACCTGATCGGCTGGTTCCACCAGCTCAACGCGGCACTGCGCGACGAACTGGACGACGCGGCGTTCCTGGCGCGGGTGCGCGAGAACGTCGCGCGGATGGGCTGGCTGGCGCGCGAAGTGCTGGACCAGGCGCGCGCGCAGCATCCGCAGATCGACGACCACGGCCTGGACGCGCTGCTCGCCGATACGCTGGACGGCGAGAGCTCGCTGGCCGACAGCTGGTACGCGCGCGCCGCGTGAGGTCCGCGCGCCGTGCCGGGACGGCGCAGGGTCCGGCGATGGAGACCGGCGGCGCCCGCCACGTGAAGCGCCACGGCCTTTGACCGTCGCTCTACCGGCACTCGCCGCGTCGCGCGCGGGCGACAGGCGCGCTCACTCCGCGTCGGCGGTGCGCGGGCGCGGCGCTTGCGGCGCGGCGTCTGGATCCGATTCGCCCTGCTCCGCCTCCGCCGGCTCGCTGCCGAAGCGATCGAACACGTCCGGATCGAACAGGCTGGCATTGGCGATATCGCCGGTGGAGATCACCTTCGCCGCCGGCAGCTCGGAACCGGAGAAGATGTCCTCGGAGTAGTTCTCGGTCACCACCACCCGCAACGTCTGCGCATCGCGGTAGCCGCTCCACACCGGGATCAGGCGCAGGTACGGCGAGGCGTCGGCGCGCAGCGGCGGGATCCATTCCAGCCAGCCGGCATAGACCTTGCGATCCTTCAGCGACAGCAGCACCGGCACCGGCGCGAGCAGGCCGTCGCTGGTCTCCAGCGCGTCCAGGCGGTCGGCCGGGTGCGCCTCCGCCCCGGCCTGGTCCGACGCCGCGCGCGGCGCCAGCAGGCGCGACAGCCAGCGGCCCAGGCGCAACGGCGGATGCCACAGCATGCGCAGCGCCAGTTCGGCGACGAAGCCGCGGGTGCGGACCTGCTCCACGCGCAGCACGCTGAGGAAGAACAAGCGCTCCAGACTGTTGTAGGTGCCGGTGCCGTACAGCCACAGCGCCGCCTCGTCGCGCGGCCAGAACCAGTTGATCCACACCCGCAGCGCCAGGCAGATCAGGAAGGCGAGCAAGGCGGTACCGATGCCCGGATACGGCGCGACCAGATGCAGCAACTGCCAGGCCTCGCGGCCCCACGCGGTGGCCATCAGCAGCACCGCCAGCACCCGCGCCGCCGCCAGCGCGACGATGCCGACCAGCGCCGAGGCCATCAGCAGCTGCTCCTTGCCCTGGCGCGAGGCCCAGTAGGAGGTGATGAAGGTGAAGTTGACGAACAGATAGCCGCCGATCAGCGGCAACAGCAATTGGTTGAAAGGCATTCCTTGCCCCTGCGGCTATTTGGCGCGCTTGGCCTCGACGCGGCCGCGCACCGTGCGCGCCACCTTGCTCACTGCCTGGCGCCCGGACTCGCTGTTGAAGAACGCCTGCAGGTCCACGCGCACGCCCGACCCGGTGAACACGGCGTAGGTCCGGTCCTTGAGCTGGGACACGGTCGCGACCGTGCCGCCCGGGACCCGGCTGGGGCGCTTCTTGGTGGCAGGCACGGCGGACATGGCCCGACTATAGGCCCGCCCCGCCCGCATTCCAAGTGCCGCGCCGCCAGGGCGTGCCATCCATTCCCGAGTAGGTCGCGTTGGGTCTGTCAGGTCGCCAGCCGGTGCTGCGTGGCGCAGCGCCTGACCGGCGGTCAGGTCAAGCCGCGCGGTGCCGGCTGGCGGCCTGACAGGCCCAACCCGCAGGGCCACGCTTGCGCGTGCACGCTGCCGCGTCAGCGCTGGCGTGAACACGCATGCACGGCAGTGGCGCGAGCTGCTCGGGATGGATGACACGCCCTAGCCCATGCCGCCGTTGATGCCGATCACCTGGCCGTTGACGTAGCCGGCCGCGTCCGAACACAGGAAGCCCACCAGCGCGGCGACCTCCTCCGGCTTGCCGGGGCGGCCGGCCGGCACCAGTTGCTTGATCGCCTCCGGCGCGAACGCCTCGCCGGCCATCGCACCCTCGATGACCCCGGGCGCGACCACGTTGACGCTGATCCCGCGGCTGGCCATCTCCCGCGCCAGCGATTTGCTGGCGCCGTGCAGCGCGGCCTTGGCCGCGGCGTAGTTGGTCTGCCCGCGATTGCCGAGCACCGCCGCCACCGACGAGACGCTGACGATGCGGCCCCAGCGCGTGCGCGCCATCGGCAGCAGCAGCGGCTGGGTCACGTTGAAGAAGCCGTGCAGCGACACGTCGATGACCCGGTGCCACTGCGCCGCGCGCATCCCGGCCATCGGCGCGTCGTCGTGGATGCCGGCGTTGTTGACCACCACCTGGATCGGCCCGGCCTCCAGCAGCGCGGCCAGCGCCGCGGCGCTGGCATCGGCGTCGGCCACGTCGAACGCCACCGGCTCGGCGCTGCCGCCGGCGGCGGCGATGTCCTGCACCACCGCCGCGGCGCGGGCCAGGTTGCCGTTGGCATGCACGATCACGTGCAATCCGTCGGCGGCCAGGCGCCGGCAGATCGCCCCGCCCAGGTCGCCGCTCCCGCCGGTGACCAGGGCCCGGCGTTTCGTCGAAGGATCGGTCATGCGCACGTGCTCCGTATTGCGTCGTTGCAGGACGCAACATCGTAGAACACGGCGAGGGCCTGGTCAGTAGCGGGCAACGCGCCGGCGCGCGCAGGCGGCGCAGCGCTTTGCCAGCACGATGGCGGCGGACGTAGCATGCCCCGCGACCGCGCCAGCCGCGCCTGTCGCGATCGACGCACGCCACTTTCAGGAATCACCCGATGAACGCCCTCCTTCGCGCCCGTTCGCTGGTGCAGGCGATCTACCAGCAACCGCAGCGCTGGGACGCCAACCTGGCCGAGGCGGAAGCGCTGCTGCGCGACGCGCTGCGCACGCAGCCGCACGATCCCGAGCTGCTGACCGGCCTGGGCACGGTGCTGTGCGACCTGGGCCGCCACGACGAAGCGGCATCGGTGCTGCGGCAGGCGCTCAAGCGCGGATCGCGCGACCGCAACACTTGCTTCAACCTCGGCGTGGCCTTGCGCAACGGCGCCGGGCGCAGACACGCATCGCTGTATTTCGCCAAGGCTGCGGCGCTGCAGGCCTCGCCCCGGTCCTGGGAGGCCTACTTCGACGCGCAGGCGCAGTGAGCAGCCACGCGCGCCGCTCGATGCCGACCGGCCGGATGCATCTTCATTTGCTGCCGAACAGCTTCTGCATGCTGGCCGCCGCACTCTTCACACGTTCGAACGCGACGTCGTTGTCGACGCGCAAGTCCTCCGGCAGCGCGGCGTACTCCATGCATGCGTGTTCGGCGATCGCCCCGCGCAAGTGCGCGATCACGCGGAATACCAGGTGGTCCATCCGCCAGCAGATGGACGGTTCGACACCCGAACGCCGATCCGCGCGCGCCGGATGGCTATGCCCTCCGCTCCAGATGTCCGTTCCGAAAGCGAATTGGATCTCCTCGTAGCGGGAGTCGGATCGCGTGTATCGGGGATCGCTGAAAAGGATCTTCCAGCGTGGCAGGGCCGAGAAACGCAGGCTGCAGAAGATCGGCCTGAACAGCCGGCGCGACGTATCCACCTGGGTGATGGATGCCGGGATCCGCGTATGGAAATCAGCGAACACCTCGACCAGATGACCGAGCGCGGGCGGCATGAACTCGATGTAGCGCGCGATCACGAAGCCCGGCGCATCGGCGGCATCGAGGGCGGGAATATAGAAAAGATCGCCCGGTTTCGGTGCTCTCAGCGCCTTCATGGGATGTTCCCAGCATGCATGCTCGGTGGTGCGCGCCGCTACGCCGCGCCCAGCATCACCGTGGCGCGGCCTTCGGCCAGCAGCTGCGCGCCATGCACGATGCGGAAGCCGTACTGCTGGCTGTCCTCGGCCTGCAGCAGCACCTCGGCCTCGCACTCGATCGCCTCCGGCAGGTCGTGCAGATCGCCCACGTGCAGCTGCACGCCGCGCAGCGCGACCAGCATGCCCGGGCGCACCGGCTTGCCGCTGGCGCGGCCGAGCAGGCCACCGTGCACCGCCATCGCCTGCGCGCCGTACTCGCACAGGTGCAGCGCGCGCAGGCGGCCGCCGCTGCGCAGCGGATGCCCGGGTTCGCGATGCGCGTGGCTGCGCAGCACGATGCGCTGCGCGTCCCAGGCGACCACTTCTTCCCACAGGCACATCAGGCCCTGGTGCGGCACCAGCGCCGCGATCGCGGCGCGTCCGCGCGCAAGCGCGCTCATGCGGCGTGCTCCCGGTGCGCCACGGCCGGCGTATCGCTGGCGGTCTCGCGCGAGATCAGCAGCGCCAGCACGAAGTTGAACAGCACGCCCAGCGCCACGGTGCTGCCGATCGCGCGCAGCACCGGGATGCTGGACGCGGCGAGCAGCGCGAACACCAGCAGCGTCATCAGGCTGCACACGATCAGCGCGTGCAGCGTGCGCAGCTGGTCGGCGCGGTCGTCGCCGGCGTGGTCGAAGAACAGCGCGTAGTCCAGGCCCAGGCCGGCCGCCAGGATCAGCGCGATCAGGTGGAACAGGTTCAGTTCGACTCCGCAGCCGCGCAGGATCGCCAGGATCAGCAGCGTGGTCAGCGCCATCGGCAGCAGCACCCGCGCGATCCGGCGCGGCGTGCGCAGCGCGATCGCCACGGTCAGCGCCAGCAGCAGCGCGGCGATGCCGAGCGCGCCGAGCACGCGCCCGCGATAGGCGGCGACCAGCGATTCGGACGCGTCCTTGAGGTCCAGCAACTGCGCGCCGCTGCCCTGCACCGCGCCGGCCAGCAGAGCCGGATCGCGCAAACCGGTCAGCGACACCAGCGCGGTGGCGTGGTCGGCACGGTCCAGCAGCAGGCCATCGACGGTGGTCGCCAACGGCGTGCCGTGCAGGTCGCGCGCGGTCAGCGGCGGCGCGCTGCGGGCGCGCGCCAGGTCGGCCAGGAACGGGGCAAAGGCGTCGGCACGGAACGGCGTGGCGGCGACCGCGGCGGCGGTCAGCGCCTGTGCCTGCGCCGCGTCGGGCAATGCCGCCTGGCGCCGCTGCTGGGTCGCCGCGCTGGGCAGGTAGCGCGCGGCCATGTCGTAGCCGGCCAGTTCGCCGCGCGCCACCAGCGCGTCCAGGCGCGGACGCAGCCGCTCGGAGGCGGCCAGCGCGGCGTCGGCGGACGCGGCCGGCAGCGCCAGCACGTAGCGCACGTCCGGCGCGCCCAGTTCCTGGCGCAGGTGCGCGTCGCGGGCCAGGCCGTCGGCCGGCACCGGAGTCAGCTTGGACAGGTCGTTCTGCCAGAACGGGCCCGGCGCGAACGCGATCACCGCCGCCGCGACCAGCGCCAGCGGCAGCAGCGACCAGCGCGGCCGCGGCAGGCGGGCGATGCCGCGCCATAGCCGCGCCAGCGCCGGCGAATCGGCATGGTCGCGCGGCGAAGGATCGATCAGCGCCGGCAGCAGCAGGCGCGTGGTCAGCGCCGCCACCAGCAGCCCGGCGATGGTGAACACCGCCAGCTGGCGCAGGCCGTCCACGCCGGAGAACAGGAAGGTGACGTAGGCGATGCAGGTGGAGACCACGCCGGTGGCCAGCGTCGGCCACAGGTGGCGCGCGTTGGCGCGCGGGTCCAGCCCGGGGCGTTGATGGCTGAACAGGTGGATCGGATAGTCCTGCACCACGCCGATCAGGGTGAAGCCGAACGCCACGGTGATGCCGTGCACGCCGTCGAACAGCAGCGCCACCGCGCCCAGTCCGGCCAGGCCGGCGCTGGCCAGCGGCAGCACGCCGAGCACCGGGATCTTCCAGCTGCGGTAGGCGACCAGCAGCAGCACGACCAGGCCCAGCGTATCCAGCACGCCGATCCACTGCGCCTCGTTCTGGGTGCGTCCGCCGATCTCCACCGAGAACGCGCCGGGCCCGGTCAGGATCAGGCGGCTGCTGCTGCCGGCACTGGCCTTGGCGAAGGCGGCATGGATCGCATCCACCGCCCGCTGTTGCCCGGTCGGATCGAAACCGGCGGCACGGGTCTGCGCGACCAGCAGCGCGTCCTTGCCGGCGCGGTCGAACCAGACGCCTTCGCGCTGCTGCGGGCCGCCGGCCGGTTGCAGGCTTTCGGCCAGGTGCAGCACTTCCAGGGTCGGGTCGCGCGGCAGCAGCGGCTCGACCATCGCCGCAGCCGGCGACCCCAGGTCCTGCAGCCGCGCCTGCAGCGCGTCGGCCAGCGTCGCCGCATCCAACGGGTGCGCATCGAAGCTGTCGCTGAGCAGGTAGCGGTAGGCCAGCAGCCGCTCGGGAATCGCGTCCAGGCCGGCATCGGCGCCGTTGGCGACCAGCTCGAAGGTGTCGCGCTGCGCGGCCAGCTGCGCATGCATCGCCTGCGATTGCCGCGCCAGCGTCGCCGCATCGGCGCCGGACAGCGACATCAGCAGCAGCCGCGAGCCCGGGCCTTCGCCGAGTTCGTCGAGCAGCAGTTTCTGCGCGGGGGTTTGGGCTTCGGGCATGAACTTGCGCAGGTCGCCCGACACCTGCAGCACGTTGCCCAGCCACCAGCCGCCGCCGGCCAGCAACGCCAGCCACAGCAGCGCCAGCGAGATACGTGCTTTCGAACTCAGTTGGCGTGTCATCGATGCGACCACGCAAGCGCCCACACGTCCAGATCCGGGGCCGCGGGCGCGGCATCGGGCGATACGAACCGCCTCCTGCTACCGCGGGCCGGCATGAACTTGCGCAAGTCGCCTGAAACCTGCAGCACGTTGCCCAGCCACCAGCCGCCGCCGGCCAGCAACGCCAGCCATAGCAGCGCCAGCGAGATACGCGCTTTCGAACTCAGTTGGCGTTTCATCGATGCGACCACGCAAGCGCCCACACGTCCAGATCCGGGGCCGCGGGCGCGGCATCGGGCGATGCGAACCGCCTCCTGCTACCGCGGGCCGGCATGAACTTGCGCAAGTCGCCCGATACCTGCAGCACGTTGCCCAGCCACCAGCCGCCGCCGGCCAGCAACGCCAGCCACAGCAGCGCCAGCGAGATACGCGCTTTCGAACTCAGTTGGCGTGTCATCGATGCGACCACACAAGAGCCCGCACGTCCAGATCCGGGGCCGCGCACGCGGCGGCGCGCGGCGCGGGCCGCCGCGCGTTATCGCAGGTGGGCGGCATCAACGCGCGTCGCCGTGGCACAGCGCGGTCAGCGCCTCGGTCTCGGCCAGGCTGGCCGCGTCGCGCGCGGCGCCGGCCAGCAGCGTGCGCTGCACGTCGCCCTTGGCCGGGGTGGTCTCGATGCAGCGCAGCTCGGCGCCGCGGCCGTACAGGCGCAGGCTGCGCACCTGCGCGGCCAGTGCCGCGTCCTTGGGCTGCAACTGCAGCTGCCAGCGTTCGCGCGTGCCGCTGCTGCTCAGCGTGTAGTGCTGCTGCAGTTGTGCGCGGTCGCCGGACAGCAGCGCGCCGAAGCCGTTCTGCAGGCCGGCCAGTTCCGGCACCCGCGCCAGCGAGAAGCGCCGCGGCGCCTTGCCGGCGCGCTCCAGGGTGGCGTCGCCGCCGCGCAGGGTGGTGGTCTCGCGGTACGGCGCGGTCACTTCGCGCACCAGGGTGGCGTTGTCCGGGCGGCGGTACTGGCCCTGCACCCGCAGCGGCGCCTTCAGCAGCGCCGAGCCGCGCAGTTCGACGAAATCGGTGCTGACCGGGGCCGGCCGCGCCAGCTTCTGCAGGATCCAGTCGGGGTCGAGCGGCTCAGGCGGCGCGGCGCACAGCGGTGCGGCGCTGCACAGCAGTATCAGCATCCACGGCAAGGTGCGACGCATCGGCATGGCGGTTGTTCCAGAAATCGTAGAAGTTGAACCAGTTGTACGGCGCGGAGCGCGTGTAATGTTCCAGCCTGGCGGCGTAATCGCGGATGAGCGCTGCCAGCACCGGCGCGCGCTGCCGCCGCGGCAGGTCCAGGCCTTCGCTGAACGTCTCGAACACAAGCTGGTAGCGGTTGCCGCCGCGGTACAGGCCGAACGCTAGCACCACCGGCACCTTCAGCGCCGCGGCGATCAGCCACGGCGAGGTCGGGAACATCGCGCCCTGGCCGATGAACGCGGCCGGCAGCGCCGGGTCTTCCGGGCGCGGGCGATCCACCAGCAGCGCGACCAATGCGCCTTCGTCGGCCGCCTGCTTGATCGCCATGACGATCGAGGTGCTGTCCATGCCGGCGTCGATGATGTTGGCCGCCAGCTGCGGGTTCAGCGCGCCCAGCAGTTCGGTCATCGCCGGGTTGTGGGCCTTGTCCAGCACCACCTTGACCTGCACGTCGGGACGCTCGGTGGCCAGCACCCGCAGCGCGTCGAAGCTGCCCAGGTGCGAGCCGAAGATCAGCACGCCGCGGCCGCGGTCCATCTGCGCGTGCAGCTGCTCCAGGCCCTGGATGTCGACCTGGAAGCGATGCATCTGCCCGCACAGCATGAACACCCGGTCCAGGATGGTGGAGGCGAAGGTGTGGATGTGCCGGGCCACGTCCAGCAGCGTGGCCGGGCGATCGAACACGCGGCTCAGGTAGTCGCGCGAGTCGCGCCGCTCCGGGCCGCGCACCAGCAGGAAATACAGGGTGATCGGATACAGCAGCAGGCGCCCGACGGCGCGGCCGCCGTAGCGGGCGATGCTGCGGATCAGCCACAGCGCGAACCGGCCGCCGCCTTCCGGGCGGTGCTTCCAGCTGGCGCTCATGGCGCCGCGCCCGCGACCAGCTCGCCGCTGACCAGCAGGTCCTCGCCGCGGCGCACGCGGAAGCGCCAGCGCGGCGCCGCCCCGTCCAGTTCCACGCGCGCCGGCTGCCCGGGCAGCAGCGGCTGCAGGAATTTCACCTGCGGCAGGCGCAGCGGCCCGCGCGCGCCGTGCGCGGCCTCCACGGCCTGCAACACGTGGTCCAGCACCACCACGCCGGGCACCACCGGGTGGCCCGGGAAGTGCCCTGGCAGGCTGGGATGATCATGCGGTACGACGAAATCCATAGGGGTAGCGACTCAGATCCTGGGTTCGAGCATGGCACGGACGGCCTGGTGCGCGCGCTGGGTCAGCTGTTGCCGGTCCAGCGGGCCATCGGCGCCGTTCACGTTGATCGGCGCGCCGATCCGCACCCGGATCACCCCGGGCCGGACCCGGAACAGGCTGGTCGACGGCAGCACCTTGCCCGCCCCGTCCAACGCCACCGGCACCACGTCCACGCCAGCATCGATAGCGGCCTGCAGTAGCCCGGCCTTGAATTCGGCCAGTTCGCCGCTGCGGCTGCGGGTGCCTTCCGGGAACAGGCACAGGTCCTGGCCCTTGCCCAGCAGGGCCGCGGCCTGGCGCCGGACCATGGCCCCGGCGCGGCGGCTGTCGCGGTCCAGGAACAGCATGCCGGTGGCGCGCGCGTACCAGCTCACGAACGGCACCTGCAGCATTTCGTCCTTGAGCAGGAAGCGCAGCGGCACCGGCAGCGCCGCGAACAGCGCGCAGATGTCGATGATCGACTGGTGGTTGCTGACGAACAGGTGGTTGCGCGACCAGTCCACCCGCTCCTGGCCTTCCACTTCGAAACGCACCCCGGCGCCGAAGAACAGCACCGGCGCCCACACCCGCGCGCCCATGCGCAGCGGCAGGCGCGGCCCGAACAGCAGCAACAGGCCCAGCGCCACGACGATGCCCACCCCGGTGAAGCTCAGGGTGAACAGCAGTTGCAAAGCGTTCCACACGGCCC
This sequence comes from Xanthomonas sp. CFBP 8443, assembly GCF_025666195.1. Taxonomy (NCBI): domain Bacteria; kingdom Pseudomonadati; phylum Pseudomonadota; class Gammaproteobacteria; order Lysobacterales; family Lysobacteraceae; genus Xanthomonas; species Xanthomonas sp. CFBP 8443. The sequence goes on along the minus strand of NZ_CP102592.1, from coordinate 342,420 downwards.
AGGCCATACGCGACGGCATCCCTGCCTGCGGCATCTTCAGTTTTTCCTTGGTGATCTGCACAACCCTCTGCCCCCGCGATGCGCGCGTCAGCGCAACAGATCGCGCCAAAAGACCGGCCCCAGCCGCGCCAACCGGTGCAGGAAGTCAGGCAGATTACGGTAGGGACGCTGCGGAAACCAGCGCCCGCGCAGGAAGTACTCGCCGACGAAGAAGCCGCCGATGACCCCGTAGCCCAGCAGATTGGCGATCAGCGAGGCGTGCGCGTCGGCGATCGGCAGCGGCGAGGCCTGCCCCAGCTGCGCCAGCACCCCGCTGGGCACCGCGCACAGCGCCAGCACCAGGTTCAGCAAGGTCATGGCCGCCAGCAGCAGCGCCCATGCCAAGGTCAACCGGCGCGTGTAGCGCAGCTGCGCGGGGGTGAGCGGCAGCCCGGCCTGGCGATACAGCGCCTCGACGATGCGCGAGATCAGCGGAATGCGCCCGCGCTGCAGGCTGCGCCCGAAGAACCAGGCCACCCAGGCGGTGAACAGCACCGGCGGCGCGGCCAGCAGCAACAGCGCGTGCGGCGAGCGCCACAGCGGCACCAGCGCCGCCAGCGCCAGCGCCGCCAGCGCCCAGGCCCACGGTCGCCACCGCGCCATCGGTTCCACCAGCAGCATCAGCACCAGCGCCGCGCCGGCCAGCACGGCCAGGTCGGAACGGTGCGCGGCATTGGCCCAATGCGCCAGCGGCGAATACGCCAGCGCCAGCAGCACGCTCAGCGCCAGCGCCCACGGCGCGGCGTCGGCCGGATCAGCTGGTCTTGTTGGCTTCGACATGCGCCGACAGCGCGCGCAGCGAGGCGAAGATGCGGCGGTTCTCGTCGTTGTCCGAGCGCAGCTGGAAGCCGTAGCGCTTGCTGATCGCCAGCGCCAGTTCCAGCGCGTCGATCGAGTCCAGGCCCAGCCCGGTGTTGAACAGCGGCGCCTCCGGATCGATGTCGCCGGGCTGCACGTCCTCCAGGTTCAGGCTCTCGACCAGCAGCTCGGCCAGTTCACGTTCGGCGGCGGTTTGCGAAGACATCCAGGGGCTTCCAGGCGGTGAGGACAGGTGCGACAAGATGGTGCATCGGGCGCAGCGGCGCAACTGTCCGACCCTGGCCGGCAAGCTATCATGACGCCCGTCTTACATGTCCGCCGCAGGTTTTTCAGGATGAATTCCACCGCTCCCGCCCGCGCGCCCGCGCCCTCGCCCGCCACGCCGCAGGCCGCCGCGGCGGAAACGCCCGACGTGCTGGTGATCGGCGGCGGCCCGGCCGGCTGCGCCGCGGCGACCCTGCTGGCGCAGCAGGGCTGGCAGGTGACCCTGCTGGAGAAGGACCACCACCCGCGCTTCCACATCGGCGAATCGCTGCTGCCGATGAACATCCCGATCCTGCAACGGCTGGGCGTGCTCGAGCAGGTGCGCGCGATCGGCGTGCTCAAGCTCGGCGCCGATTTCCCCAACGACGCTGGCGGCTACAACACCTTCCGCTTCGCGCGGGCGCTGGGCGCGCAGTCCGACTACGCGTTCCAGGTGCCGCGCGCCGAGTTCGACCGGGTCCTGTTCGCGCACGCCCGCGCCGCCGGCGCCGAGCTGCACGAGGGCGTCAAGGTCGAGGCGGTGCAACTGGACGGCCAGCAGCCGCTGGTGCAGGCGCGCGGCGCCGACGGCGTGCGCACGTTCCGCCCGCGCTACCTGATCGACGCCAGCGGCCGCGACACTTTCCTCGGCAACAAGCTCAAGCTCAAGCGCGCCAACGCGCAGCACCAGTCGGCAGCGCTGTTCAGCCACTTCCGCGGGGTGGCGCGGCGCCCCGGCGAGGACGCCGGCAACATCAGCATCTACCGCCACCCGCACGGCTGGATGTGGCTGATCCCGCTGCCCGACGACGTGATGAGCGTCGGCGCGGTGTGCTACCCGGAGTACATGAAGACCCGCCAGGGCGACAGCGAGGCGTTCCTGCTGCGCACCCTGGCGCTGAACCCGGACGTGGCCGCGCGCATGCAGGGCGCGCAGCGCGTGGCGCCGGTGCACGCCACCGGCAACTACGCCTACGAATGCACGCGCATGAGCGGGCCGCGCTGGCTGATGCTCGGCGACGCCTACGCCTTCGTCGACCCGATGTTCTCCTCCGGCGTGTACCTGGCCATGCACAGCGCCGAGCGCGGCGCGGCGATGGTCGACGCGGCGCTGCGCGATCCGGCGCGCGAGGCGCGGCTGCAGCGCGGCCTGGAGAAACACCTGCGCCGCGGCCTGGACGAATTCAAGTGGTTCATCTACCGCTTCACCTCGCCGACCATGCGCGAGCTGTTCGCGCATCCGCGCAACGTGCTGCAGGTGGAAGAGGCGGTGGTGGCGATGCTGGCCGGCGACGTCTTCGACAACCGCACGGTGATCCGCCGGCTGCGCGTGTTCCGCGCGATCTACGCCATGTCCGCGGTATCGATGCTGCCGCGCGCATGGAGTGCCTGGCGCCATCGTCGCCGCCAGGCACGCGAACAGTTCCAAGGCGACACCCTGCACGGAGACAACGCATGAGCCGGCCGCACCCGCAGTTCCCGCCCCACGACCAGCGGCATCCGCAGCTGGAGGTGGACTACGTCGCCGAAACCGATCCGGGCGACCTGCTGCGCGACGAACGGGTACTGGCCGTGTTCGGCTTCGGCAACGACGCCCCGCATCACGACGATCCGCGCTACCTGCGCGTGCCGCTGCAACCGCACGGCCCGCGCATGCTCGAGATCTGGCGCACCGACGCGCCGGTGCGCAGCGGCCGCGACGGCGACATCGCCTGGGCTAGCGACGGCCGCCTGCAGTTCGGCGTGATCGAGATCGACGAGCAGACGCTGGACATCGAAGAAGCCTCGGCGCTGGCCTACGCGCAGATCACCGCCTTCGTCGCCGGCAGCGCCACCCCGCGCCTGCTGCGCATCTGGAACTACCTGGACGCGATCACCCTGGGCAGCGGCGACCGCGAGCGCTACCGCCAGTTCTGCGTCGGCCGCGCGCGCGGGCTGGGCGATTTCGACCCCAGCCAGCTCCCGGCCGCCACCGCGGTCGGCCGCTGCGACGACGCGCGGGTGATCCAGATCTACTGGCTGGCCGCCGCGCAGGCCGGCACGCCGCTGGAGAACCCGCGCCAGGTCAGCGCCTACCGCTATCCGCGCCAGTACGGCCCGCAATCGCCGAGCTTCGCCCGCGCGATGCTGCCGCCGGCCGGCAGCGACATGCCGCTGCTGCTGTCCGGCACCGCCAGCGTGGTCGGCCACGCCTCGATGCACAGCGGTCAGCTGATGGCGCAATTGGAGGAAACCTTTGCCAACTTCGACGCACTGCTGGCCGCCGCACGCAGCCACGCCCCCGACCTGCCCGCGCAGTTCGGCGACGGCACCCGGCTGAAGGTCTACGTCCGCGAAGCGGCCGACCTGCCGCTGGTCGCCGACGCCCTCGACGCCCGCTTCGGCGACCGCGTCCCGCGCCTGCTGCTGCACGCAGTGATCTGCCGCAACGAGCTGGCGGTGGAGATCGATGGCGTGCATGGCTGAGCCGGCGCGCGGCTGACGGCGCCAGCGCCGCAGCCGCGGCCTAGCGGATGCTCGACAAGGGGCACCGGGCCGCGCAAGACGTTCGGCTACGCCCCATGCCGGCGTTCACGACAGACCGTGCTCCCGGCGGCAGCGACGCTCGACGCGATGCGGAAAACTCGGTTGCAGGCGCGCTTTGCCGTTCACGTTGGCGCGCATCCTGATCGCATGTAGCGTCGCAAGGCCACCGACGGTGGCCGACACCGATCCTCTGCGCGTGGATGCGGCAGGCCACAAGGCGCGCCATCGGCGCCGCCCCTCAGCCCTCGCGCTCCCCCGCCAACAACGCCAGCAACCGATCGCGCGGCAGCTTGCCGGTTTCGTTGCGCGGCAGGGCGTCGAGCTTGCGCAGCCGGCGCGGCAGGAACACCGGGTCCAGTTCGCGGCGCAGCGCGGCCAGGATCGACGCCTCGTCCAGGGTGGGCGCGACCACCACCGCGGCGATGCGGCCGACCGCCTGGCCGGATTCGGGCTCCAGTTGCAGCATCGCGCCGTCGACCACGCCCGGCAGCGCCAGCAGGCGCCGCGTCAGGTCGGCCAGCGAGGCGCGCTTGCCGGCGATTTCCAGCAGGTCGGCCTGGCGCCCGCGCACCTGGAAGCGGCCGTCGGCGTCCACCTCCATCAGGTCGGCGAGCAGGACCGGTTGCGACAGGTGCGGTGCGTACACCAGCGTGCCGTCCGGCTGCGGCAGCACGCGCACGCCGGGCAGCGGCGTCCACTGCGCATCGCGCGCCGTGCGGCGGCTGGCGAACACGCAGGTCTCGGTGGACCCGAACATCTCGCGCACTTCGCCGCCGAAGCGGGCCTCGGCGGCCGCGGCCAGGTCCTGCGCCAGCGGCGCGGTGGCCGAGACGATGCCGGCCAGCGGCGGCAGCGCCACGCCGGATTCGACCAGCGCGCGCAGATGCACCGGCGTGGTCACCAGCAGCCGCGGCGCCGGCACCTGCGCCAGCGCGCGCACCACGTCCTCGGGGAAGAACGGCCGCCCGGCGTGCACCGCCAGCGGCGTCACCAGCGGCAGCAACACCGACAGCTCCATGCCGTACATGTGCTGCGGCGGCACCGTCGCCACGACCTGCGGGACGGCGTCCGCCGGCCACAGTCCGGTCAGCGCCAGCAGGTCCTGGCGGGTGCTGGTCAGGAAGCTGCCCCAGGTCTTGGGATTGGGCTTGGGCGCGCCGGTGCTGCCGGAGGTGAAACCGATCGCGACCAGCGCATCGTCCGCCAGCTGCGGCATGTCGCCGTCCAGGCTCGGCAGCGGCTCGGGCAATTGCCAGTAGTGCGGCGGCGGCTCGGCCAGCGCCAGGTCGCCCAGGCAGTAGCTGTCGGCATGGCTGCGCTGCACCTCGGCGACCACCGCCGGCGCGCGCGAGGACGGCAACAGCGAGGTCTGCCCGCGCAGCGCCACCGCGCAGAACGCGACCATGAAGCGGTAGCGGTCCTCGCACAGGTTCAGCGCATGCCGGCCCGGCGGCAGCACCGCGGCCAGGCCGCGCACGTGGCCGAGGAAAGTGGCCAGATCGATGTGCTGGCCGCCGGCGTAGGCCAGCGCGCGGTGCGCCTCGCCGACCGCGAGCGGATGCAGCAACGGCGTGGAAACAGGGGCAGGAACGGCAGGCATGCGTGGCGACGGCTCGGCGGGCGACTGGCCCGCAACGGCAGCGGGTCACGTAGCTTGGCCGCCGCCATCGTCGCTGGCAAGCCGGATGCGCGCGGGCGCGGCCCCGCCCGTCGCCCGCCGCCGCCCCGCAACGCGCAGGCTCAGTGGTGGTAGCCGGTGTCGGCGGTGATCTTGCCGCGGAACACCCGGTACGACCAGGCCGTATAGCCCAGGATCACCGGCAGCAGCACCGCCAGCCCGACCAGCACGAAGCCCTGCGAGGACGGCGGCGACGCCGCTTCCCAGATGGTCAGCCCCGGCGGCACGATGTTCGGCCAGATGCCCAGCACCAGGCCGAAGAACCCGAGCACGAAGAAGCACAGGGTCAGCACGAACGGGCGCGCATCGCGGCCCTGCGCCATCGCCGCGCGCCACAGCGCGAACGCGTTGACCAGCACCAGCAGCGGGACCGGCGACAGCCACCAGAAATTGCCGTCGTGGAACCAGCGCGCCATGATCCGCGAGTCCAGGAACGGCAGCCACGCGCTGACCAGGCCCATGAACACCACCACCACCAGCACCAGCGGCCGGGTCAGCGAGCGCGCGATGCGCTGCATCGGCCCTTCGGTCTTGAGGATCAGCCAACTGCCGCCGAGCAGCGCGTAACCGAACACCACCGCCGCGCCGGTCAGGATCGAGAACGGGCTGAACCAGCCGAGCACGCCGCCCAGGTACTTGCCGCCCTGCAGCGGCATGCCCTCGACCAGCGCGCCGAGGATCACCCCCTGCCAGAACGCCGCGCACAGCGAGCCGGCGGCGAACGCCCAGCCCCACAGGTACTTGGAGCTGTGCGCCTTGAAGCGGAACTCGAAGGCCACGCCGCGGAACACCAGCGCGATCAGCATCATCAGCACCGGCAGGTACAGCGCCGACAGCACCACCGCATACGCCTTCGGGAACGCCGCCAGCAGCCCGGCACCGCCCAGCACCAGCCAGGTCTCGTTGCCGTCCCAGATCGGCGCGGCGGTGTTCATCATCAGGTCGAGCTGGTCCTCGTCCTCGGCGAACGGCGCCAGGATGCCCAGGCCGAGCACGAAGCCGTCCAGCAGCACGTACATCAGCACGCCAAAGCCGATCACCCCGAACCAGATGACCGGCAGCACGGTCGCCATGTCCATCAGCGCGCCTCCTCGATGTAGTCGTCGGCCGCCGAGATCGGCCGCGCGGGGGTCTTGTCGCCATCCTGCGTGTGCGGCTCCGGCTCGTGCGGCAGCGGTCCGCTGCGTAGCATCTTCAGGATGTACCAGCTGCCGAAGCCGAACACGAAGGCATACGCGGCCACGTACACGCTCAGCGACACCCACACCATCGCCGGGCTGACCGCGCTGACCGCATCGCGGGTGTGCAGCAGGCCGTAGACCACGTACGGCTGGCGCCCGATCTCGGTGACGAACCAGCCGGAGATCAGGGCGATGAAGCCGGCCGGCAGCATCGCGTTCCACGCCACGTGCAGCGCGCGCCGCCGCAGCAGCGTGCCGCGCCACCAGAAGAACAGCGACACGAACGCCAGCAGCAGCATCGCCATGCCCAGCCCGACCATGACCCGGAACGCGTAGAACACCGGCTTCACCGGCGGCCGCTCGTCCTTCGGCACCGTGGTCAGCGGCGCGATCTGTCCGTCCAGCGTATGGGTCAGGATCACGCTGCCCACGCGCGGGATCTTCACCTCGTAGTCGTTGCGCTCGGCCTCCTCGTTGGGCACCGCGAACAGCACCAGCGGCACGCCCGCGCCCGGCGCCTCGTTGTGCCAGTGCGCCTCCATCGCCGCCACCTTCATCGGCTGGTGCTTGAGCGTGTTCAGGCCATGCGCGTCGCCGGCGGCGATCTGCAGCGGCACCGCGATGGCGGCGAACGCCACCGCCAGCTTCAGCATGCGCCCGGCCGCGTCCAGATGCTCGCCGCGGCGCAGGTACCAGCCGCTGACCCCGCCGATCACGAAACAGGTGGTGATGAACGCGGCCAGCACCATGTGCGTGAGCCGGTAGGGGAACGACGGATTGAAGATCACCTCGCGCCAGCTGGCCGGCTGGAACACGCCATCGACGATCGCATAGCCGGCCGGCGTGTGCAGCCAGCTGTTGGCCGACAGGATCCAGAAGGTGGAGATCAGCGTGCCCAGCGCGACCAGGCAGGTGGACAGGAAGTGCAGCTTCTCCGGCACCTTGCGCCAGCCGAACAGCATCACCCCCAGGAACGAGGCCTCCAGGAAGAACGCGGTCAGCACCTCGTAGCTGAGCAGCGGACCGAGGATGTTGCCGGCGCGCTCGCTGAGCACCGACCAGTTGGTGCCGAACTGGAAACTCATCACGATGCCGCTGACCACGCCCATGCCGAACGACACGGCGAAGATCTTCAGCCAGAAGAAGTACAGGTCGCGCCACAGCGTGTCGCGCGTGCGCAGCCAGCGCCACTCCAGGAACGCCAGCCAGCTCGACAGGCCGATGGTGAAGGCCGGAAACAGCACGTGGAAACTGATGACGAATCCGAACTGGATGCGCGACAGCAGCAATGCGTCCATGGGCGTCGCCTGCAAAACAATAACCGACCCGTATTGTTAGCCCTGCCATGTGAAATTGCGTGTGACGGGTTGTCGCAGTGGCGTTCGGGACTCGGGACGGCAGGAAGCTGTCCCGGGGCAAATCGCTGTCAAGCGATTTGATGAAAGAAATGCCATCTTGAAAAAAACGGTCTTCCTGCCACCCCAACGCAGCGCTTTTCTGTAGGAGGCTCTTCAGCCCCGACGCCTTCCGGTAGAGCGTCGGGATCAAAGCCCCGCCTACAGAAAACAAAAAATGCAAAGCACTCGCGACGTCCACCGAGTCCCGAGTCCCCAGTCCCGAGTCCCGGCCCCATGACCAACGGCGCAGTCGCCGCCGCGCCGCGGCTGCTACCCTCGCCGCTTGCCCGTTCGTCCGGAATCCAGATGCGCCGCGTCCCCTTGTGCCTTGTGTTGCTGTCCCTGTCCTGCCTGGCGCCGCTGGCCGCCGCACAGGACACCGCCGCCCCGTTGACCATCGAGCAGGCGATGGCCGATCCGGACTGGATCGGGCCGCCGGTCGAGGATGCCTGGTGGGGGTGGGACGGGCGCCAGGTGCAGTACCAGCTCAAGCGCGCCGGCAGCCCGGTGCGCGACACCTACCGCCAAGGCGTTGACGGCAGCGCCGCGCAGCGCGTGGAGGACACCCAGCGCAGCACGCTGGATGCGGCCAATCCGGTCTACGACAGGGGCCGCCAGCGCATGCTGTTCGTGCGCAACGGCGACGTGTTCCTGCGCGACCTGCGCAGCGGCGCGCTGACCCAGCTGACCCGCAGCAACGAGGCTGCCTCGCGTCCGCAGTTCACCACCGACGGCGGCGCGCTGTGGCGGGTCGGCAACGACTGGTACCGCTGGAGCGCCGGCGGCGGCACGCAGCAAGCCGCGGTGCTCAAGGCCGAACGCGATCCCGACGCCGCGCCCAAGCCCGATGCGCTGCGCGAGCAGCAACTGCGCACCTTGGAAACCCTGGCCCGCGACCGCGCGCAGCGCGATCTGGCGCGGCAGCAGGAGCAGGCCTGGCGCCGCGCCGACGGCAGCCGCGCGCCGGCGCCGGTGTATCTGGGCGAGGACGTGGCCATCGACGACAGCGCGCTGTCGCCGGACGGCCGCCACCTGCTGGTGGTGACCCATGCCAAAGGCGCCGACGAAGGCCGCGACGGCAAGATGCCCAAGTACGTCACCGAATCGGGCTACGAGGAATTCCAGGAGACCCGCACCCGCGTCGGCCGCAACCTGCCGCTGGCGCAGACGCTGTGGCTGGTCGACGTGGCCGCCGGCAGCGCGCGCAAGCTCGGCGTCGACGCCCTGCCCGGGATCGACGCCGATCCGCTGGCGGCGCTGCGCAAGGCCGCCAAGCAGGAGCCGCTCAAGGGTCCGCGCGCGATCCGCGTGGAGACCGACGGCGACGGCGCCGGTCCGGCGATCCACTGGAGCGACGACGGCCGCAATGCCGCGGTGATGCTGCGCGCGGTCGACAACAAGGACCGCTGGATCGCCAGCGTCGACCTGGACAAGGCCACGCTGCAGAACCGCCACCGTCTCACCGATGCGGCCTGGATCGGCTGGAGCTTCAACGAGTTCGGCTGGCTGCCGGACAACCAGACGCTGTGGCTGCTGTCCGAGCAGTCCGGCTACGCGCACCTGTACACCCAGCGCGGCAACGACAAGCCGCGGCAGCGCACCTCCGGCAAGTGGGAAGTCTCCGCGCCGGTCGCCACTGCCGATGGCCAGGGCTTCCTGTTCCTGTGCAACCGCAAGTGGCCGGGCGACTACGAGGTATGCAAGCTCGACCTGCGCGAGGACCGCGTCAGCGAGCTGACCGCGCTCGACGGGGTGGAGGACTTCGCGTTGTCGCCGGACGGCCAGCAGCTGCTGGTGCGCTATTCGGGCAGCTACCTGCCGCCGCAGCTGGCGGTGCTGCCAGTGGCCGGCGGCAGCGCGCGCACCCTCACCGACACGCGCAGCGCCGCGTTCAAGGCGCGCGACTGGATCCAGCCGCAGTACGTGCAGGTGCCGTCCAAGCACGGCGCCGGCACGGTCTGGGGCAAGTACTACGGCCCGCAGCATCCCGAGCCCGGCAAGCGCTACCCGATCGTGATGTTCGTGCACGGTGCCGGCTACCTGCAGAACGTGTCGGCGCGCTACACCCCGTACTTCCGCGAGCAGATGTTCCACAACCTGCTGGTGCAGAAGGGCTACGTGGTGCTCGACCTGGACTACCGCGCCAGCGCCGGCTACGGCCGCGACTGGCGCACCGCGATCTACCGCAACATGGGCCACCCGGAGCTGGAGGACTACCTGGACGGCCTGGACTGGCTGGTCGCCGACAAGCAGGGCGACCGCGACCGCGCCGGCATCTATGGCGGCTCCTACGGCGGCTTCATGACCTACATGGCGCTGTTCCGCAGCCCCGGCACGTTCAAGGCCGGCGCCGCGCTGCGCCCGGTCGGCGACTGGAGCCAGTACAACCACGAATACACCGCCAACATCCTCAACACCCCGGAACTCGATCCGCAGGCCTACCGCACCTCCTCGCCGATCGAATACGCCGCAGGCCTGCGCGACCACCTGCTGATCGCCCACGGCATGATCGACGACAACGTGTTCTTCCGCGATTCGGTGAGCATGAGCCAGAAGCTGATCGAACTGCACAAGGACAACTGGGAGATCGCCCCGTACCCGCTGGAACGGCATGGCTTCACCCGCGCCGACTCGTGGCTGGACGAATACAAGCGGATCCTGAAGTTGTTCGAGCAGCAGTTGAAGTAGGTTTCTTGCGCGAGCGTGCCGTTCCTGCCACGGCAGGAACGGCTGCGGCAGCGGCTGCGGCAGCGGCAACACGGCAATGGCCTTCCTGGCGACGCACGCCGCCGGGAATGAAGCCCTCCCGCAGCAGCGCCGCGAGCCACCTGTAGGAGCGGCTTCAGCCGCGACAAACGAAGCGGCATGCTTCCCGGCGTAGGCCATCGCCGGGAGCCGATGGCCAACAAACAGAACGATGGCCCAGCAGCACCCCACCGGCTTGCGTCGCCGGCCGCGCCCTCTATCCTTGCCGGACGCTACGCGGCACCCACTGCCGCCTCCCACCGAAGGACCGCCGCATGTCGCCCCCGCCCCTGCCCGTTGCGCGCAACCCGATGATCGACTCGATGGCGAAGGTCTCGCTGCTGGTCGGCGTGCTGTGGTTGCTCTACGCGCTGGCGCAGGCGCTGCTGGTGACGGTGCTGCCGGACGGCGCGATCGCGCAGATGCTGCTGCTGATCGAGCTGCGGCTGCCGCCGCTGCTGCAATGGTGCACGGACCACCTGCTGGCCTTGTCGTGGCTGTCGGCCGCGTTGGCGCTGGCGTTCTGCGCCACGTCGTGGTCGCTGCTGCGCCGGCGCGAGTGGGCGCGGGTGGCGTTCGTCGCCTTCCTGCTGCTCACCGCGCTGGCCAACTTCGTCAGCCTGCCGCTGCTGTGGGAGGTGTTCGATGCGTTGCAGGCGTGGCTGCCGCACGGCGCCCAGTACGGCGCCGATGCGTCGGAGCTGCACGCCGAGCTGCGCAGCGGGCGCATCGCCGGCATGTTCAGTGCGGTGCTGACCTGCCTGGTCTTCGCCGCGCTGCACGGATGGATCGTCTACCTGCTGTACCGGCCGGCGGTCCGCGCCGAATTCCGCACCTGATCTCACTCCCCCGCCGGCATCGCGCCGGCTCCGAAAAGGATTTCCGATGACAGCGTATCGCCCCAGCCGCCGCTTCCTGGCCGGCACCACCTTGTTCGCGCTGGCCTGGCTGGGCATCGCCGCCTGCGCCGACGCCGCGCCCGCCGCGCCGCTGTGCGGCCTGTACATGGACGATGCGCAGAACGCGCTGTACCTGGAAAGCGCCGACAGCGCACGGCTGGAACCGGAGCAGGACACGCCGCGGCGGTTCCATCTGCAGCGCCAGGGCGACGATCTGCAGCTGTTCGACCTGGACAGCGGCCGCAGCGAGCGTTACGCGCTGTCGGCGGATGCGGCGCAGGTCCGTGCGCCGGACGGCACCGTCTATCGGCGCGGCAGCACGGCGCCCTGCCAGGCGCCGACGCAGGCGGCGACAGCCACAGCGGCCATCGCGCAGTGCCGCGCGGACCTGCCGGCCTGCGCGCAGCGGCTGGCGCAAGGCGGGCACGCGCAGGCCGCGGCGCTTTGCGGGCCGCAGCTGCCGTTCGCCTGCCACGCGCTGCTCGATCCCGCACCGGCTGCGGCCGCGGCGCCCGCCCAGGCCAGCACTGCCTTGCAACCCGAAGCCGTATGCCAGCGCAGCGCCTCCCCGCGCGTCTGCACCGCGGCGGCGGAGCGGCTGTGGGACGCCGGCCAGTTCCTGCGGGCGAAGGCGCTGCTGGAACAGGCCTGCGCCCTGTCCGATCCGGTCGCCTGCGGCCGCACCACCGCGTTGGAAGAGGTGGACGCGGCGCTGCTGCAGTCGCCGCCGGCGACGCGGCTGCCGTGCGGCCGCTTCATCGCCCCCATCGGCAACGCGATCAGCCTGCAGTTCGGCGCCGACGGCCGCGTGCGTAGCGGCGATGGCGAGGCGCTGGACGCGCGCCTGGACGACGGCCAGGTCGTGCTGCGCCAGCGCGACGGACAGCAATGGCGGTTGCGTCCGCTCGGGGCGAACCACCTGCTCGGGCTGGATCGCGCGCACCGCTTCGTGGTGCTCTTCGGCGACGAGACCGGCCGCTGCGGCGCCGCGGAGCGGTAACCGCGCAATCCAGCCGCCACAGCTGCCATGGCGCTACTGCGCCCGCTGCACTGCCTGGCATCGCTTCCTTCTCCCTACGGGACCATGGCCAAAGGTGCGCGAGGGGCGGATGAGGGGGCGGACGAAGCACCACGGCAACCTGGGGCGCGTGCCCGGCGGCAATCCCGGTCGCGTTAACAGGGGCCTGGCACGGCCACGCAATAATGTGGCGTGCCCTTGCCGCCTCGCCCAGCCAGATGGCTGGCTAGCACCTCTTCCCCACTGCCCGACTGCCATACCGCCCATGACCGAGTTCGACCGAGTACGCGACTACCTGACCGGCCTGCAGGACCGCATCTGCGCCGCCATCGAGGCCGCCGACGGCCGCGCCCGCTTCGCCGAGGACCTGTGGCAGCGGGCGGAAGGCGGCGGCGGGCGCACCCGCATCCTGCGCGACGGCGCGGTGTTCGAGCAGGCCGGGATCGGCTTCTCCGACGTGTCCGGCACGCGCCTGCCGCCCTCGGCCAGCGCCAACCGTCCGGAGCTGGCCGGCGCCTCGTGGCGCGCCACCGGCGTGTCGCTGGTGTTCCACCCGCACAGCCCGTACCTGCCCACCACCCACGCCAACGTGCGCTTCTTCCGCGCCGAGCGCGACGGCCAGACCGTGGCCTGGTGGTTCGGCGGCGGCTTCGACCTGACCCCGTATTACCCGTTCGACGAGGACGTGCGCCACTGGCACCGCACTGCGCAGGCGCTGTGCGCGCCGTTCGGCGCAGACCGCTACGCGGCGCACAAGCGCTGGTGCGACGAATACTTCTTCCTCAAGCACCGCAACGAGACCCGCGGCGTCGGCGGGCTGTTCTTCGACGACCTGCATGGCGACTTCGAACGCGACTTCGCCTACCAGCGCGCGGTCGGCGACGGCTTCCTGGACGCCTACCTGCCGATCGTCGAGCGCCGCCGCGCCCTGCCGTGGGGCGAACGCGAGCGCGAGTTCCAGCTGTACCGGCGCGGGCGCTACGTCGAGTTCAACCTGGTCTACGACCGCGGCACCCTGTTCGGCCTGCAGAGCGGCGGGCGCAGCGAGAGCATCCTGATGAGCCTGCCGCCGCGGGTGCGCTGGGAATACGGCTTCCAGCCCGAGCTAGGCAGCGCCGAGGCGCGCCTGGCCGACTACCTGGTGCCGCGCGAGTGGCTGGCATGAGCGCGACGCTGCCATCGCGCGTGCTGGGGCGCGAGGAGAAGGCGCAGATCGCCGAGCAGCTGCAGCGCTATCTGCGCGACGAGCTGCAGCAGGAGATCGGCGCCTTCGAGGCCGAATTCCTGCTCGATTTCGTCGCCGAACGCATCGGCGCGCATTTCTACAACCGCGGCTTGCAGGACGCGCGCACCGCGTTGGCCGCCCAGCTGGACGCGCTGGACGACGCGCTCTACCAGCTCGAGCAACCGACCGAGCCGCGTCGCTAACCCGACCCTATTCGACCACCATTCTGCCGGCGCGCGCTCTTGTAGGAGCGGCTTCAGCCGCGACCGGGGCGTTACCGGGAAAGCCCGGTCGCGGCTGAAGCCGCTCCTACAGGGGGCTGCCAACTGCTTAAAGCGCCGAGCCGCTCAATCGCCCTTGCCGGCGACGATGGTGATGTGGCCGTTGGTCTCCAGCAGCGCCAGCCTGACCTCGTCCAGCTGCAGGCAGCCCTGCTGGCGCATCGCCGCCTCGAAGTCGGCGTTGCTGACCAGTTCGCGGCGCAGCACCTGGCGGAACACATGCCCGTCGCGCGCCAGCACCACCGGCTCGCCTTCGATCAGCCGCTCGGCGCGCGCACTGCGCGAGGTGAGCAGGCCGACCCCGAAGTTCAGGGAGATCAGCGTCGCCGCCAGCAGCAGGCCGCCGCCGAGCGAGGTGTCCTGGCCGAGCAGCGCGTTCTGCACCGCATTGCCGAGCAGCACGATCAGCAGCATGTCGAACGGTGTCAGCTGCCCCATCGCGCGCTTGCCCGACACCCGCACCATCGTCAGCACCGCCACGTACACCACCACTGCGCGGAAGATGAATTCCCACCACGGCATCGACAGACGGAAAAGATCGGGCATCGCACGCTCGCAGGTGAGGTTGGGCCGCGACCTGATGCCGGCCTGCGCCGGCGGCTGTGGCGGCGCAGTGGATTGGCGCTGGAACTTTCTTGCAGGCAATAAAAAGCCCCGCGGACCAGGGGGAGGTCGGCGGGGCCAGGGAACGGAGACTTGGGGAGGAGTCGCCGTTCCTAGATCTGCTCCAGGGGATGGGAGGAGATCCGCGACAGGTATTGCGCCTGTCGAGGGATATAAAAACACTTTCTACCTTGCTAGTTCGTGAAGATTTTAGTTAAAAATTTGTCGGATTAAGGACCGATTCATTCGCGAAATTCAGTGCAACGCAAGGTTCCAAAAACAACTGTGTTTTATAGGCCGGATTCATGCACAGGAACGTCACGGCAGCGCCCGCGCGATGCGCCATGGATCCCGGAATCGCGCGTTGTCGCCAATCTGGCGCATCCATGCTCCAGCATCCCTGTGCCGAGATCCGCGCGCGATGAACGAAGAAGATTCGGACGTAATCATCGCCGGGATGCTTCTACATTCCACCCGGCACCTTTTTCGGCATCGCACGCAGTCCGGATGAAGGCATTCAGGCGCCGCGCGTTCGATTCAGCCACACGCGCACTCGATCGGCTCGCGCGCCAGCGCCGTGCCCAGATACGGCACCGCATAGGTGGTGCCTGGGTCTTGCTCAAGCGCTGCAGGTCGACGTCGGTGCCGCACATCAGCTGGCCGGCGTAGGCGCTGCCCTGTTGCTTGCCGCCGTCCAGCGAGACCGCGGCTTCGCTCCCGCCCCGCCCCGCCCCGCCCCGCCCCGCCTACGACTCGCCGAGTCCCGAGTCCCGAGTCCCGAGTCCCGAGTCCCGAGAAAAAGCCTAATGCGCCTCGTCCCAGTTGTCGCCGACCCCGCTGTCCACCACCAGCGGCACCTTCAGCTCGGCGGCACCGGCCATCAGCCGGGTCACTTCGGGCAAGAGCGTCTCGACGAAGTCGGCGTCGGCCTCGAACACCAGTTCGTCGTGCACCTGCAGGATCATCAGCGCGCGGTCGCGGTGCCGCTCCAGCCAGGCGTCCACGCTGACCATGGCGCGCTTGATGATGTCCGCGGCGGTGCCCTGCATCGGCGCGTTGATCGCCGCGCGCTCGGCGCCGGCGCGCATGCCCTGCTGCTTGGCGTTGATGTCGTTCAGGTACAGCCGGCGGCCGAACAGGGTCTCCACGTAGCCCTGGGTGCGGGCCTGCTCGCGCATGCGCTCCATGAAGTCGCGCACGCCCGGGTAGCGGCTGAAGTACAGCGCCACGTAGTCCTGCGCTTCGCCGCGGCCGATGCCCAGGTTGCGGGCCAGGCCGAACGCGCTCATGCCGTACATCAGGCCGAAGTTGATCGCCTTGGCGGCGCGGCGCTCGTTCGGCGTGACCTCCTCCAGCTTGCGCCCGAACACCTCGGCGGCGGTGGCGCGGTGCACGTCCACGCCGGCGCCGAAGGCGCGCAGCAGGCCCGCGTCCTCGGACAGGTGGGCCATGATCCGCAGTTCGATCTGCGAGTAGTCGCAGGCGATCAGCTTGCGCCCGGGCGGGGCGACGAAGGCGCGGCGGATGCGGCGGCCGTCCTCGGTGCGGATCGGGATGTTCTGCAGGTTCGGATCGGCCGAGGACAGCCGCCCGGTGGCGGCGCCGGCCTGGTGGTAGCTGGTGTGCACGCGGCCGGTGTCGAGATTGATCATCTCCGGCAGCTTGTCGGTATAGGTGCTGCGCAGCTTGGCCAGCCCGCGGTATTCCAGGATCACCCGCGGCAGCTCGTGCTCGGCGGCGATCGCCTCCAGCGCCTCTTCGTTGGTGCTGGGCTGGCCTTTGGGGGTCTTCAGCAGCGCCGGCAGCTTCAGTTCGTCGAACAGCACCGCCTGCAGCTGCTTGGGGGAATCCAGGTTGAAGGTGCGCCCGGCCAGCGCGGTGGCCTTCTGCTGCGCGGCCAGCATGCGCTGGCTCAGGTCCTGGCTCTGCTTGCGCAGTTCGGCCATGTCCACGCTGACGCCGTTGGCCTCGATCCGCGCCAGCACCGGCACCAGCGGCATCTCGATCTCGCGGTAGACCCTGGCCAGCGCCGGCTCGGCGTCCAGCTGCGCGGACAGCGCGCGGTGCAGGCGCAGGGTGATGTCGGCGTCCTCGGCGGCGTAGCCGGTGGCGTCGTCGATGGCGACCTGCGAGAACGCGATCTGCTTGGCGCCCTTGCCGGCCACGTCCTCGTACTTGACCGTCTCGTAGCCCAGGTAGCGCCGCGCCAGCGAGTCCATGTCGTGGCGGCTGGCGGTGGAATTGAGCACGAAGCTCTCCAGCATGGTGTCGTCGGCGTAGCCGCGCACGTCGATGCCGTGGCGGCGCAGCACGTGCAGGTCGTACTTGCCGTGCTGGCCGACCTTGGCCTTGGCCGGGTTTTCCAGCAACGGCTTCAGCGCGGCCAACGCCAGCTGCCGGTCCAGCTGCACCGGCGCGCCGGGGTAGTCGTGGCCCAGCGGCAGGTAGTCGGCACGGCCCGGCTCGATCGCGAAGCTGAGCCCGACCAGGTTGGCGCGCATCGCGTCCAGCGCGTCGGTCTCGGTGTCGAAGGCGAAGCGGTCGGCCACGCGCAGGCGCTCGAGCAGGTGCTCGAACTGCGCCGGGGTCATGACCGCGGTGTAATCGCCCTTGGCCGCCAGCGCCGGATCCAGGGTGTCGTCGATGGGCGCGGCGGCGCGGGCGTAGCCGGCGGCGGTGCCGCGCAGGCTGGGCGCGCCCTCGGCGGCGCCGGCCGGGGCGGCCACGCCGCCGTCCAGATCGCGCAGCGCCTGGGTGAAGCCGTAGCGCTGGTACAGGCCGCGCAGCAGGTCCGGCTCCTGCTCGCGCAGGACCAGCGTGCGCGGGCCGCCGGGCAGGGCCACGTCGGTCTTGATCGTGACCAGTTCGCGGTTCAGCGGCAGCCGCGCCAGCGCCGCGCGCAGGTTCTCGCCGATCTTGCCCTTGATCGCGTCGGCGTTGGCCATCACCCCGTCCAGCGACCCGTACTCGGCCAGCCACTTGGCCGCGGTCTTGGGCCCGCACTTGTCCACGCCCGGCACGTTGTCGATGGCGTCGCCCATCAGCGCCAGCAGGTCCACGATCTGGCTCGGCCACACGCCGAACTTCTCCATCACCGCCGCGTCGGAGTCCATGCGGCTGCCGCTCATGGTGTTGACCAGCTGCACGCCCGGGCGCACCAGCTGGGCGAAGTCCTTGTCGCCGGTGGAGATGGTCACGTCCAGGCCGTCGCCGGCGCCCTGCAGGGCCAGCGTGCCGATCACGTCGTCGGCCTCCACCCCGCCCTCGCGCAGGATGGTGATGCCCAGCGCGTGCACGATCTGGCACATCGGCTCGACCTGCGCGCGCAGGTCGTCGGGCATCGGCGGGCGGTTGGCCTTGTACTGCGGGTACAGATCGTCACGGAAGGTCTTGCCCGGCGCGTCGACCACGAAGGCGACGTATTCCGGGCGCTCCTTCAGCGTGGCGCGCAGCATGTTGACCACGCCGAACAGCGCGCCGGTGGGCTCGCCGGCAGGATTGGTCAGCGGAGGGAGCGCGTGGAACGCGCGATACAGGTAACTGGACCCGTCGATCAGGACTAATCGGCTCATCGGGCAATTCTACGCTGGGTGGGGTTGGGGCTCGGGCCGGGACTCGGGACTCGGGACTCGGAAAAGCATCGGGCCGCCTGGGCCGTTGTCAGGTAAAGGAAGGCCGGCGCATGCCTTTGCCCCTCTCCCCCTCGGGAGAGGGGTTGGGGTGAGGGTCCGGCGCGAAGCGGCTCGCTGATCTGGGTGCACGAGGCTTCGCCCGTACCCTCATCCGCCCCTGCGGGGCACCTTCTCCCGAGGGGAGAAGGGGAGCAACACCCCTCTCCCGCCGGGAGAGGGGTTGGGGTGAGGGTTCGGCGCGAAAGCGTCTCGTGGAGTTGGGTGCACGAGGCTGCGCCCTACCCTCATCCGCCCCTGCGGGGCACCTTCTCCCGAGGGGAGAAGGGGGAGCAACCTAGCCCCTCTCCCGCCGGGAGAGGGGTTGGGGTGAGGGTCCGGCGCGAAAGCGTCTCGTGGAGTTGGGCGGATGAGGCTGCGCCCTACCCTCATCCGCCCCTGCGGGGCACCTTCTCCCGCAGGGAGAAGGGAACAGCGCGCGTGCCTTGGCCCTCTCCCACCGCCGGGTGCGTCCAGCCCTTCGCGCGCCGAATCCGGCCGCGCGGCGCATAATCGGCGGCGACGACTTAGGCTGTGGAGAATGCTGCGATGAAAGCCCTGATGCTGGTTCCGTTGTTGCTGCTGGCGGGCTGCGCCTCGACCGGCATCGGTCCGGACGGTGCGCCGGTCGACGTGCGCGGTGCGGACGTGACCCAGCGCAAACTGGACAACGGCGACACCGTGGACGAGTACCGGGTCTCCGGCCAGCTGCGCATGGTCAAGGTGACCCCGGCCAACGCTCCGGCCTACTACCTGTACGACCAGAACGGCGACGGGCACATGGACGGCAACAAGGACAACGTGTCGCCGGTGTACTGGAAGTTGTACAGCTGGTAAGACCAGATCGGGATACTCGATCCAGCGCCGGCCACGCACCGCTGCCGGCGACGCCAGGTGGCCTCGCCACCACCGCGAAACGGGGCCTGCCGGGCTTTCGGATACTCCGCGCGTCCGGGCTGAAGCCCCTCCTGCAATGCACCCGACAAGTCGGCCGCTCCCTGCCAGGAGCGGTTTCAACTGCGACGAGCGAAGTAGTCCAGCGATCCGGCTTGGAAGCAGTCGGGACTGAAGTCCCTCCCACAGTGCACCCGGCCGGCTCATCGCAAGCTCTTGTAGGAGCCCCTCCTAAATCCGACAAGCCGGCCGCTCCCTGCCAGGAGCGGTTTCAACCGCGACGAGCGAAGTAGTCCAGCGATCCGGCTTGGAAGCAGTCGGGACTGCAGTCCCTCCCACAGTGCACCCGGCCGGCTCGTCGCAAGCTCTTGTAGGAGCCCTCCTAAATCCGACGAGTCGGCTGCTCCCTGTAGGAGTGGTTTCGACCGCGACGAGCGAAGTAGTCCAGCGATCCGGCTTGGAAGCAGTCGGGACTGAAGTCCCTCCCACAGTGCACCCGGCCGGCTCGTCGCAAGCTCTTGTAGGAGCCCTCCTAAATCCGACAAGCCGGTCGCTCCCTGTAGGAGCGGTTCCAACTGCGACGAGCGAAGTAGTCCAGCGATCCGGCTTCGGAAGCAGTCGGGACTGAAGTCCCTCCCACAGTGCACCCGACCGGCTCGTCGCAAGCTCTTGGAGCCCCTCCTAAATCCGACAAGCCGGCCGCTCCCTGTAGGAGCGGTTTCAACCGTGACGAGCGAGTTAGCCCGGCTATCCGGCTTCGGAAGCAGTCGGGACTGAAGTCCCTCCCACAGTGCACCCGGCCCGCTCGCCGCAAGACCTTGTGGGAGCGACTTCAGTCGCGACGCGAGGAGCCTGAAACGCCCCGGCTTCGGCAGTGCCGGGCCGAAGCTCCCTCCGGCGGACAAACTGACACCGCTCTGGCAGCGGGCGGTGCGCGCCGGCTCAGGCGTCCTCGTCGCGGACGCCGGCCACGTGCTGCAGTTCGCTGACCCCGCCCGGGGCCAGTTCCTTCAGCAGGTCCAGGAAGTTGCGCCCGACCAGGCGCTGCGCGCGGCGCAGCAGCAGCGGCACCGGGCTGGAGGGTTCGTGGCTGGCGTAGTACGCGCAGATCTCGTCGAGACGGCGCATCACGTCGTCGGGGCTGGCGATGCGGGCGTTGCCACCGCCGCCGGCCGGCGCCGCGGCGCCACCCTCGGCCTGTCCGACATCCGCATCGCCCTCGCCCTCGGCGCTGCCGCCGGTGCGCGCGGTCCACTGCGGCAGCAGGAAGCGCTCCAGGTCGCGCAGGTCGCCGAGCAGCGGCTTGAAGTCCGGTGCGGCGCTGCCGATGCGCTCGGCGAACAGCGCGTCCACCTCGCGCGCCGACTGCAGCGCGCGCTGCACCGCGGCCACGGTCTCGCCCAGCGCGTCCACCGGGCAGTCCAGGCAGCAGGCTTCGATCTCGGTCAGCGAGGGCACGCTGTCGGCGGCGTTGGCCGGTTTCACGCTGCCGTTGGCCACGCGCAGGTCGCGCAGGCTGAAGCGGCCCAGCCGCGGCGACTGCACGAACGCGGTGGCGCGCAGCGCGCCGAGCAGGCCCAGCGGATCGACCAGCGCGACCACGGCGTTGACCCGCGCGGTCGGGTCGTCGTCGTCCTCGGCGTCCAGCTGCGGGTGCACGCTGTCCCAGCGCTGCGCCAGCAGCGCATGCAGCAGGGCCAGGCCGTCGGCCCAGCCGGGCAGGCCGCGCAGGCGCAGCCAGGCCGCGCTCAGGTGGATCGCCACGCGCAGGTCGTGGCTGCGGCGGAACAGCGCCAACGCCAGCGTCTGCACCTTGTCCCAATCCGGTTCCTCGGCAGCGATCACGCTGTCGCCGACCGCGCGCTCGGCCTTGTTCGCCGCGGCGCGGTCCAGCGCCAGGAAGTCCGGGTCGTATTCCAGGTCCGGGCCGGACGCGGCGTCCTCGGCGATCGGTGCCAGCAGCGCGTCCAGGCTGTGTTCGGTGGTCATGCGCAATCACTCCGGGTCGGGGTCGGCCGGCGTGGCGATGGCGCACGCCGGCGGGGAAACGGGACGGCGTGCGGTGCGCTCACTCGTGCGCGCACTGCGCATCCGGGTCGTCCGCATCGCACGCCGGCTGCTGGTCGGCCGGCAGGCGCAGGCCCGGCTTGACCAGGCCGAACGCGCGGTAGCTGGCGTTGGCCGCGCTCAGGTCGACGTAGGCGATGGTGCGGTTGCTCGAACTCTGCGCGCGGCTGGCGAACACCGAGGTCGGCACGTTGATGCCCGATTCGCCGTCCACGCCGAGCAGGCTGCCGTCGGCGGCGAGCGCGTAGAAGTACGCCGGCGGCAGGCCGACCGCCGCCACGGTCTGGTTGCGCACGCCGAGCACGTAGATCGGATTGGCGGCGGTGCCGATGCGGCCGCTGGCCGAGAACGTGCCGGCGCCGTCGTAGAGCCAGGTGGTGTCGGTCTGCAGCAGGTCGCCGAGCACCGCCAGGTACAGCGCCGCGGTGCCGGCATTGACGGTGTAGGCGCTGCCGTTGAGCGAGGACAGGGTCAGGCTCTGGCCGTTGCTCAGGCTGAAGCCGCCGGGCGAGGCGAAATCGCCCAGGGTGCCGATGCGGTTGTCGATCGCCGCCCCGGCGGCGCCCAGCCGGGTGCTGCCGCCGACGCTGCCGCTCAGCGTGTCGGCGCTGAGGCGGCCGGCGCTGCCTTCGGTCAGGTTCCCGCCGGCCTGCAGCCAGGCGCTCTGGGCGCCGACGGTGCCGTCGATCGCCAGGTCGCCGACGGCGTCCAGGCGCAGCGCGCCGGCGACCGCGACCGGACCGGTCACGCGCAGGTCGCCGAGCGTGCGCAGGCTCAGCTGGGTCGCGCCGAACTCGCCGAGCGCGGCGATCGCGTTGCCGCCGGTCAGGGTGGTGGCGCCGCCGGAACGGCCGCTCAGCGCTGCGGCGCGCAGCGTGCCGGCGCTCTGCGCGATCGCGCCGCCGCTGCGCAGCTGCAGCGCGCCACCGCTGGTCACGTCGTGGCCCAGGCCCAGGTCGCCACCGGCGCTCAAGCCGATGCTGCTGCCGCTCAGCGTGCCGGCCGTGCGCAGCGCGCCGGCCGCGCTCAGCGCCAGCGTGCCGCCGGCCTGCGCCGCCACGGTCAGATCGTTGCGATCGGCGATGGCGATGTCGCCGCCGCGCGCCTGCACCAGGCCCTGGAAGTCGTTGCCGGCATCGGTCAGCGCGATCGCACCGCTGCCGGCATCGAGCGTGGTGGCGCCGGCGACGGTCAGCGCACCGCGCTGGCCGATGTCGCCGCCGCTCGCCGCGGGCGTGGCGGCGCTGGCGGTGGCGATGGTGGACGTAGTGCCGCCGGCAGCGTCGCTGCGCGCGACGAGGTCGCCGCCGATGCTGCCCTGGCCCAGCGACAAGGCGCCGTTGCTGGTCGCGGTCAAACCGGCGACGGCCACATCGCCCAGGGTCAGCGCGTTGCGGTCGCGCACGCTGGTCGCGCCGCCGCTGAGGTTCACTTCGCCAGCGAAGTCGTTGCCGGCATCGTCCAGCGTGATCGCGGCAGCGCCGCTGTCGATCGTGCTGCTGCCGCCCACCTGCAGCGCGCCGCGCTGGGTCAGCGTGTTGCCACCGCTGTCGGCGACCAGGGCGCCGGCGATGCTGCCGTCGCCCACGTTCAGCGCGCCGTGGCTGGCGACGTCCAGCGAGGCCAGCGCCAGCGTACCCAGCGCCAACGCATTGGCGTCGCGGATGCGGGCGGCGCCGCCGACGAGCGACAGCGTGTCCTGGAAGTCGTTGCCGTCGTGGTCCAGCGCGATCGCGCCGTTGCCGGTGTCGATCGCGGCAGCGCCGGTCACCGTCAGCGCGCCCTGCTGGCGCAGCGCGCCATTGCTGGTGAGCTGCAGCGTGGCGACGTTGGAGGTGCCCAGGCTTAGTGCGTCGACGCTGCGGATGCGGGTGTCGCCGCCGTTGAGCTGCAGCGTGCCGGCGAACCGGTTGGCCTGGTCGAGGGTGATCGCGCCGCTGCCAGCGGTCACGATGGCGTCGCCGTCCACGCGCAGCGCGCCGCTCTGGCCGATCGCGGCGTTGCCGCTGTCGGCCTGCAATGTGCCGCGCACCTGGCCCTGACCCAGGCCGAGGGCGCCGCCGCTGGTGACCGCCAGGCTGTCGACCGACAGGGTGCCCAGGCGCAGCGCACCGCTGTCGCGCAGTTGCGTGGCGCCGCCGGTGAGATCCACCGTGCCGCCGAAATGGTTGCCGGCGCCGGTCAACGCGATCGCGCCGCTGCCGGTGTTCACGGTGGTGGCGCCGTCGACCGTCAGCGCAGCGGTGGCCGCCTGGTCGAGCGCGGCGTTCACGGTGGTGATCTGCAGGTCGCCGCTGGCGGCGACATCGTCGGTGAGGAGCAGGGCGTTGCCGCTGCCCAACGTGACGTCATGCCCGCTCAGCGCGCCGCCCAGGCGCAGCGTGCCGGTGCGCGCGACCAGGCTCAGGTCGCCGCTGCCGGTGGCGATCGCGGCGGCCGGCAGGAACAGCGAGCCGTCGGCGACCAGCGCGACGCGGCCATCGTTGCCGTTGTGCAGCGCGGCGACCTCCAGGTCGTTGCGGTCGGCAAGCGCGATGCCGTTGCCGGTCAGGTCGACCGCGCCGACGAAGTCGTTGCCGTTGGTGGTCAGGGCGATCGATCCGGCGCCGGCATCGAGGTCGCTGGTCCCGGTGACGGTGAGTCCGTTGCTGGCCGACTGGGTGATGGCGCCGCCGTTGCTGGTCGCGGTCAAGGCGCCGGTTACCGTGCCGCGGCCCAGGTTCAAGGCGCCATTGCTGGCGGCGGTGAGGTTGCCGGTGGCCAGGTTGCCCAGCAGCAGAGCGTTGCTGTCGGCGATCGTGGTGATGCCGCCGGTCAGGTCGACCGCCTGGCCGAAGTCGTTGCCGGTGGTGGTCAGGGTGATCGACCCGGTGCCGGCATTGAAGTCGCTGGTCCCGGTGACAGTGAGTCCGGTGGTGGTCGACTGGGTGATCGGACCGCCGCTGCTGGTCGCGGTCAAGGTGCCAGTCACCGTGCCGCGGCCCAGGTTCAAGGCGCCATTGCTGGCGGCGGTGAGGTTGCCGGTAGCCAGGCCACCCAGGAGCAGTGCGTTGCTGTCGGCGATCGTGGTGCTGCCGCCGGTCAGGTCGACCGCATCGCCGAAGTCGTTGCCGGTGGTGGTCAGGGTGATCGAGCCGGTGCCGGCATTGAAGTCGCTGGTGCCGGTGACGGTGAGTCCGTTGGTGGCCGACTGGGTGATCGGACCGCCGTTGCTGGTCGCGGTCAAGGCGCCGGTTACCGTGCCGCGGCCCAGGTTCAACGCGCCATTGCTGGCGGCGGTGAGGTTGCCGGTGGCCAGGTTGCCCAGCAGCAGTGCGTTGCTGTCGGCGATCGCGGTGCTGCCGCCGGTCAGGCCGACCGCCTGGCCGAAGTCGTTGCCGTTGGTGGTCAGGGTGATCGACCCGGTGCCGGCATTGAAGTCGCTGGTCCCGGTGACGGTGAGCCGGGTGGTGGTCGACTGGGTAATAGCGCCGCCGCTGCTGGTCGCGGTCAAGGTGCCGGTCACCGTGCCGCTGCCCAGGTTCAACGCGCCATTGCTGGCGGCGGTGAGGTTGCCGGTAGCCAGGCCACCCAGCAGCAGTGCGTTGCTGTCGGCAATCGTGGTGCTGCCGCCGGTGAGGTCGACCGCGCCGCCGAAGTCGTTGCCGGTGGTGGTCAGGGTGATCGAGCCGGTGCCGGCATTGAAGTCGCTGGTGCCGGTGACGGTGAGTCCGTTGGTGGCCGACTGGGTGATCGGACCGCCGCCGCTGGTCGCGGTCAAGGTGCCGGTCACCGTGCCGCTGCCCAGGTTCAACGCCCCATTGCTGGAGGCGTCGAGGTTGCCGGTGGCCAGTGTGCCCAGGAGCAGTGCATTGCTGTCGGCGATGGTCACTACACCGCCGGCCAGACTCACCATGCCCTGGAAGTCGTTGCCGGTACCGCCCAGGCCGATCGCGTTGCCGCGCGCCTGGATGCTGCTGGTGCCGTCCACGCGCAGCGCGCCGTTCTGCGTGATGGCGCCGTTGGCGTCGACGATCAGGTTGCCGCCGAGGGTGCTGGCGGCCAGCGTCAGTGCCCCGCCGTTGGTGAGCGTCGCGTTGCCGCCGGTCAGGCCGACGCTGCCCTGGAAGGCGTTGGCCTGGTCCAGGGTGATGGCGCCGTTGCCGGCGACGAAGTCGGCGTTGCCGCTCACCGTCAACGCCGCGGTCTGCTCGATCGCGCCGCCGTTGCTGGCCGCGTCCAGCGTGCCGGTCACCGTGCCGCCGCCCAGGTTCAGGACGCCGTTGCTGGTGGCGGTGAGGTTGCCGGTGGCCAGATTGCCCAGGGTCAGTGCGTTGCGGTCGGCGATTGTCGTGTCGGCACCGGTCAGGCGTACCACGCCCTGGAAGTCGTTGGCCTGGCCCAAATCGATGGCACCGCTGCCGGCATTGATGTCGGCATTGCCGGTCACCGTCAATGCGGCGGTCTGACCGATCACGCCGCCGTTGCTGGTCGCGTTCAACGTGCCGGTCACCGTGCCGCTGCCGAGGTTCAACGCACCATTGCTGGTCGCGGTGAGATTGCCGGTAGCCAGCGTGCCGAAGGTCAGTGCGCCGCTATCGGTGATCTGGGTGGTGCCGCCGGTCAGGCTCACCGCCTGCCCGAAGTGGTTGCCGGCGCCGGTCAAGGCGATCGCACCGCTGCCGGCGTTGATGCCGCTGGTGCCGGAGACAGTGAGTGCGCCGGCGCTCTGTGCGATCGCACTGTCGACGGTGGTCAGCGCCAGCGTGCCGGTCGCGGTGACGTCGTGCGCCAGGGTGATGCCGTCGTCGCCGCTCAGGCTCACGTCGGCGCCGGACAGCGCCGCGGTCGTGGCCAGCACGTTGCCGCTGTGCAGGTTCAGATTGGCATTGCCGGTATCGATCGCGCTGCCCGGCAGCGTCAGTGTGCCACCCGCATACAGGGACAACGCGCTGTTGTTGCCCAGGGTCAGCGCGGCGATAGTCAAGGCGTTGGCGTCGGCCAGGGCGATGCCGCTGCCGGTCAGCGACACGGCGCCGCCGAAATCGTTGCCCGCTTGCTGCAACGTGATCGCGCCGCTGCCGGCGTCGAGGGTGCTAGTACCGGTGATCGTCAGCGGGTCGCTCGCGGATCGAGTGATCGCGCCGCCATTGCTGATCGCGGCCAAGGTACCGGTCACCGTGCCGCTGCCGAGGTTGAGTGCACCGTTACTGGTCGCGGTGAAATTGCCGGTGGCCAGCGTGCCCAGCGTCAGCGCGCCGCTGTCGGTGATCTGGGTGGTGCCGCCGGTCAGGCTGACCGCCTGGCCGAAATGGTTGCCCGCGCCGGTCAGGGTGATTGCGCCGCTACCGGCGTCGACGTGGCTGGTACCCGTGACGGCGAGCGCACCGGCGCTCTGCGTGATCGCGCTGTCGACGGCGGTCAGCATCAGCGGGCCGGTGGCGGTGACGTCGTGCGCCAGGGTGATACCGTCGTCGCCGCTCAGGCTCACGTTGGTGCCGGACAGCGCTGCGGCCGTGGTCAGGACGTTACCGCTGTGCAAGCTCAGGTTGGCATTGCCGGTATCGATCGCGCTGGACGGCAGCGTCAGTGTGCCGGCTGCGTTCAACGACAGCGCGCTGTTGTTGCCCAGGATCAGCGCGGCGATGGTCAGGGCGTTGCTGTCGGTCAAGGCGACACCGCTGCCGGTCAGCGACACCGCGCCGCCGAAATCGTTAGCTGTCTGTTGCAGAGTGATCGCGCCAATGCCGGCATCGAGGTTGCTGGTACCGGTCACCGTCAGCGGACCGCTTGCGGATTGGGTGATCGCGCCGCCGTTGCTGGTCGCGGCCAGGGTGCCGGTCACGGTGCCGCTGCCGAGGTTCAAGGCGCCGGTGCTGGTCGCGGTGAGGTTGCCGGTGGCCAGCGTGCCCAGCGTCAGCGCGCCGCTGTCGGCGATCGTGGTGTTGCCGCTGCTCAGGCCGACCGCCTGCCCGAAGTCGTTGCCGGCGTTGTCCAGGGTGAGCGCATGGCTGCCCAGCGAGAAGCTGCTGCTGCCGCCCACGGTCAGCGCACCGGACTGCGTCAGGTCGATGGCGTTGGACAGGCTCAGGTTGCCGTCCACGCTCAGGCTGGCGAGGGCGGCGATGTGGTTGCTGCCGCTGAAGCTGGCGTCGCCGCCGATGCTGCCGCCCAAGGTGCCAGCCGTGTAGATGCCGCTCTGCTGCACGCTGCGGTCGGTGCTGATGTTGATCGCGCCGCTACCCACGTCGATGCTGCCGCTGCCGCCGATGCCGGTCTGGCCGCCGCCGTTGGCGACCAGCGACACGCTGCCGTCGCTGCCGCTGTTGAGGGCGGCGGCGGTGATGGTGCCGCTGTTGTTGATCAACTGGTCGAACAGGCCTTGCGCGGCGCGCGCCTGCAGCGTCACGATGCCGCCGGGCGCGCTGAGGACGTTGCTGTTTTCCACCGCCACGCTGTCCAGCTGCAGTTGCAAGGCCTTGTCGACGACGACGCCGAAGCCGCCGCTTTCGAAGGTGAGGGTGACCTTGTCGGCGCCGACCAGGTTGATGTTGCCGGCGGTGGCGTTGATGGTGCCGCTGTTGACCACCTTGCCGCCGATCAGGTCGACCGCGCCGGCGGCGGCGTTGATGGTGCCGCTGTTGGACATCAGCGCGACCATGTTGCCGCCGGCGTCTAGCACGTCGTTGCCGATCATGAAGTTGGAGGCGGTGGTGCCCAGGGTGCTGGCCACCAGTCCGCCGACGTTGAACTGCGCGGTGCTGCCGAAGATGATCCCGTTGGGGTTGATCAGGAACACCTGGCCGTTGGCGTTGACGTTGCCGAAGATCTGCGTGGGATTGCCGCCCTGTACCAGGTTGAGCACCGCGGCGCTGGTGGACGGCTGGTTGAATGTCACCGTTGCCACCGAGCCGATGTCGAACGCGGACCAGTTCAACGCCATCCGGCTGGAGGTCTGGTCGATGGTTAGGGTCGCGCCGCTGGCCGGATTGATGGTGCCGGTGCCGCCGGCGATGCTGCCGCCGGTTGGTAACTGGGTGGCGGCCACCTGCGCCGCCGCGTTGCCGGGTGCCACGGCACCGAGCGCGACCGCCAAGGCCAGCGCGAGCGGCGAATGGCGCAACGCGCAGCGGCGTGCGGCACGGGTGGCGATCGAAGCGGGGGCGATGGCGGACATGGACGGATCCTCAGAAGGTGAAGCCGAAACGCGAATAGAAGCGGACGTCGCGGCCGTCGGACGCATCGCGCCCGCCGGTCGGCTTTGCGGCGCTGAGCCGCAGTTCGAAGCTCTTGAACTGCGGCACGCGCAGGGTGAGCCCCGCACCGACGCCGTCGAAGGTCTCCACCGCTGCGACGAGCGCGCGGTTGCCGCCGGCCGGATAGACGCGCGCGTGGTCGGCGAACACGTCCAGCTCCAGCACCTCGCGCCACGGCCGGCCGTTGAACGGCGAGGCGGCATCGGCGAAACCGGGCGCATCGACGTGGTACTCCAGCGCGGTGTAGTAGCCGCGGTCGCCGAGCGCGTCGGACACCGGGTAGGCGCGCACGCTGTCCGGTCCGCCGACCGCGAACTGCTCCATCGGGGTCAGTGCGTTGTCGCTGTACTGGCCGTTGAGCTTGAGGTACAGGCGCTGGGTGCGGCTGAGGTACTGCATGCGCGTGTAGCCGAGCCGGGCGATGGTGAAATGGCTGTCGTGCTGCGGGCTGACCAGGTCCGGCGTGGCCGAGCGGTCCTTCAGCGACTGGCGCAGGCTCAGCTGCAGCAGGTCGATGCCGCGCCAGCGCAGGTCGGTACGGCGCAACGCAGTGCCCAGTTCGACCACGTCGAACTTCTGGTCGGACAGGCGGATGCCGGCCGCGCTGAGCTGCGACTGCTCGCGCAGGTAGCGCAACGAGGCCTGCCATTGCAGGTTCTCGCGGTTGACGAACTTCCAGTCGCTGCCGGCGTAGACCACCGAGGTCGGCCCCTTCAGGCCGAGCGCGGCGAACACACCGTTGCGCACTTCCAGTTCGCTGCGGCTGGCGCCGATCACGCCGCCGAGCCCGGGCACCGCCGGCACCGGCAGCGCATAGGACAGCGCGCCAATCTGGCTCTGCCGTGGATCCAACGAATAGGCGTAGTTGGCCGAAAGCACGTCGCCCAGGCCCAGCGGACTGTTCCAGGCCAGGCCGAGCTGGGCGCGATAGCGGCCGGTCAGCTCGGTGCCGTAGTTGTTGCCGCCCAGGCTGACCGTGTACGGGCGCGGCGCTTCGCTGGCGACCAACAGCACGTCCGTCTCGCCCTCGCGCTTGCCCGGCTGCAGCACCGAGGACACCGACACGCCCGGCAGGTCGCGCACGTACAGCAACGCGCCGTCCACGTCCTGCTTGCGCAGCGGCCGCCCCTGCAATTGCCGCAATGGCGCCGCCAGGGTGCCGGTGCGATAGCGCGATGCGCCCTTGACCTCGACGTCGCCGATGCGGCCTTCGAGCACGCGGATCTCGACCAGCTGCTCCGGCCCCGGCGTCTGCGCCGGCAGGTAGGCGGTGCTGACGATGAAACCGGACAGGCGGTAGGCGCGGGTGATGGCGTCGGCGACTCCCTGCAACTGGTCGAAGCGCAACGCCACGGCGGGCTGGCCCTGCGCCAATGTCTGGAATTGCGCGTCGGCGAGCGCCTGCACCGTGGCCGGGGTGATGCCCTCGCGCGGGTGCTCGCCGACGTCGCGCACGCGGAAGCCGCGCACTTGCAGGGTCACCGCTTCGTTGTCGCGCTCCTTCAGCGGCGGCAGCGTGGCGTTGGCGCCCGCGGCGGCCACGCCGGCATCGGCCTCGGCAGGCGGGGCCTGCGCGTGCACCGGAGCAGCAGCAAGCCACGCGGACACGGCCGCGGCCAGACACGTCATACGCATTCGATTTCCCCTGGAACGATTCCCTGTCGTGCGCCGGCGCTGCCGGTGGTCGCCACGTGTGCCGCGGCCAGGTGGGCAGCGGGACAGGGAACCAACGTGCCAGCAACGGCCGTCGCTTTCGAATGCCCTGCGAACGCGGGCATTGCGCCAGCGAAGAATAGCAGCAATAAAGCGAACAGCGTCACGAAAATAAACGCCGCCAACAGGCGCCGACGCCGGCGCGCGTGCGCGTCGGCGAACAGCAGCGGCAGCGGCTCGTGCCGCGCGCGCGCAGGCGCCGCTGCGGCGACAGTCGGCCGCAGCGCGTTGCGGTGGGTGACGCCTTGGTCGACGCTGCGCGCAGCGGCCAACACGTTGCGCCGGCGTGCGCGGTACTCGTCGCGGCCGATGCGGCCGTGCTGGTACGCCTCGGCCAGCGCGTGCAGGTGCGCGTTGGCCAGTTGCTGGGCCTCGTTCATGGCAATTCCCGCAGCACCCGCAGACCCACGTCCGGCTGCGCCGAGCCGTTGTCGGCGCGCCGCGCCTGCACCGTGCAATCGGCCCAGTAACTGGCGAAACTGCCGCCGCGCGCCTGCACGCCGGCGCCGCTGGAGACCCATTCCCAGACGTTGCCGGTGAGGTTGATCAGGCCCCACGGATTGGGTTCGCGGCCGCGCGGCGGCAGCGGCGCGCGCGTGGCATCGCCGGCGCTGGCGGTGGGCGGCACGCAGTTGCTGTCCTCGGCCTGGCGCCAGTCGCTGCCGGCCTGGGCGGCGTGCTGCCATTCGGCATCGGTGGGCAGCCGATAGCGCCAGCCGCCGCTGGCGATGGTCAGCCAGCGCAGATAGGCGCGGGCCTGGGTCAGGCTGATGTTGCGCACCGGCGCGCGCGCCAGTTCCGCATCCCCGGCCGGTTGCGCGGTGCACTTGCCGGTGGCCTGGCAGAACAGGTTGAAGTCGGCCACCGCCACCTCCGCGCGCGACAACGCGTAGGGCTTGCCGCCGGCGAGGCCGGGCACCGTCACCAGCATCGGCCCGCGCTGCGCGCCGAGTGCGTCGAAGCAGGGCTTGCCGCGTCCGGGTGCGGCGGCGGCGCACGGGTCGGGACCGGTCGGGACCGGCGGCAGCGGCTCCTCGTCGCTGGCCGCGCCGGCGGCAGGCGTGCGCTCGCTGGCCGCGGGCGCGGTCGCCGCCGGCTTGGCGGCGGGCTTGCCGCTCGCCGGCTTGCGCGCGGGGTCCTTGCCGGCCGGCGCGGTCGCCGCGGCGGCGGTCGGCGCCAGCGCATCGGAACTGGGCGCATCGCTGCCGGCCTGGCGCTGCAGGCGCGCGCCGAGCGTCCCTTCGGGCAATTGCCCGCGCGCCTTCAGTTCGGTTTCCAGCTGCGTCATCGCCTGCGCATCGCTGCGGTACAGCGCCTCCAGGCGCTGGCCCAGGCGCTGCCGCTCGGCGGCGGGCAAGGCCTGCGCGCCGCCGTCCATCACCGCTGCGGCGACGTCGTAGCGGGCCTGTGCGGCACGCAGTTCGGCGCGCTCGCCGAGCGCGGCCACGCCCTGGCCGAGCACGTCGGCGGCCTGGCGATAGCGGCCCTGGCGGAACGCGCCGGCGGCGTTGCCGAGATAGACACCGGCCAACAGCTGCGGCGCTTCCTTCTGCAGGAACGGATGCTGGGGCTGCAGGCTGGCGATGCGCGCCAGCGCCTGGCGCGCCTTGTCCAGGTCGTTGGCGGCGGCGGCGCGGCGCATCGATTCGATCCGCGACGCCACCTCGGCCTCGGCGCTTTCGCGCGCCAGCATCGTCTGCAGTTGCTGCTGCAGGGTCTGCAGACGTTCGCGCTGGGCCAGCAGCTGCGGCGCATGCGCCGCCTGGGTCAGGCCGAAGTCGACCAGCGCCTGCGCACCCGGCAACTGCAGCGGATCGCTCTGCGGCGCGACGGTGTCGGCGATCGCCGCCGCCAGCGCCGCATCCTGCGCGTCGCGCTCGGCCGCCGGCAGCACCGCCAGCGCCGCTTCGACGTTGTCCTGCCAGTCCGGATCGGCGGACGGTGCGGCGAGCAGCGCCGCCAGCGCCTTGCGCGCCTGCGCCGGGTCGTGCGGCGCCGGCACCGCCGGTTGGCTGTCGTGCTGCGCCAGCTGCAGCTGCGCGCCGCGCAACTGCAGGCGCAGCGAATCGGGTAGCGCCGCGCGCGCCTGCTGCAGGCGGGTGCGTGCCTGCGCCCACTGCTGCGCGTCGGCCGACTGCTGGATCGCCGCATCCAGGCGCAGCTCCAGTTCCGGATGCCGCAGCAGCGCGCTGTTCGGATCGATGCGCCGCACCTGGTCCAGCGTGGCCAGCGCGTTGTCGGCCCGGTCGCGGAAGATGGCGCCGGCGGCGACCTGCGCGTTGAGCGTGGTGTCGAGCGCGTTGAGGCGCTCGTTCTTCTCGCGCTCCATGCTCTCGCGGCGCGCATCCAGCGCCGGCGAATACAGCCGCAGCCGGTCGCGCAGCGCGAACACCTGCAAGGCGCCGCGGTAGTCGTAGCGGCCGCTGGACGGATTCCACAGCGCGTCCAGGCGCCGCAGCAGGAAATCCTGGATCAGGTCGCCGCGGTCCACCAGCAGGCGCCGGCGGTCGTCGTCGTCGAGGCTGGCCAGCGCCTGCATCGCCTGGGTCTCGTCGACGTAGCGCTGCGGATCGGCCGCGCCGAAGCGCGCGGTGACCTGCTCCAGGTGGCGCTGGTGCAGATAGCGCGACGCGCCCCAGCCGCCGGCGCCGGCCAGCACCAGTACCGCGGCGCCGTAGCCCAGCAGCGGCAGCGCGCGCTCGCGCAGCGGCACCTCGCGCAGGCCGTCCAGCAGCGCTTCCACGTTGTCCAGGCGTTGCGCGGCGGGAAACGCCACCGCCGCGCACAGGGTCTGGTACTGGCGCTTGGTCAGGCCCGGCACCGGCGGCGGCACGCGTTTGTCGCGCAGCGCCACTTCGGCGCTGAGCTTGTCGAACGGATGCTTGCCGGTAAGCAGTTCGAAGCACACGCAGCCCAGCGCGTAGATGTCGTCGGCCGGCGTGGGTTCCTGGCCGCGGATCATCTCCAGGCTGGCGTAGGCCGGGGTCAGCGCGCCGAGCGTGGCCGCGTCGAACACGGTCTGCTCGCCGGCCACGTCGGCGGCGTGCTTGCCGGCGCGGGCGATGCCGAAGTCGAACACCTTGGCCACGCCGTCGCGGGTGACCATCACGTTGCCCGGCTTGAAATCCGAATGCACCACGCCGGCCGCGTGCGCCCGCGCCAGGGCGCGCGCCATGCCCTCGATCAGCGATCGCGCGCGCGCCAGCGACATGCCGTTGTAGGCCTGTTCGCGGATCAGCGTCTTCAGGTCGCAGCCGTCGATGTACTCCATGGTCATGAAGACCAGGGTGCGGTCCTTGTCGAAGTCGTATACGCGCACGATGTTGTCGTGGGCCAGCTTCTGCGAGCGCCGCGCCTCGCGCTGCAACGCCACCAGCGAATCGGGATGGCGGCGGAACTCGTCGCTGAGCACCTTCACCGCCAGCCACGGGTCGCGGTCGCGCGCTTCGACCTTGCGTTCGTCGCGCGCCAGGTAGACCACGCCCATGCCGCCGCGGCCCAGTTCGCGCTCCAGGTAGAAGCGGCCCTTCAGCAGCGTGCCGACGGTGGCGTAGTCGCCGCCGGCGGCATCGGCCAGACGCTGCCAGCTGGACAGGCTGGCGGTGCCCGCGGTGCCGGTCGCGCCGCCGGTGCCGGTCGCCGCGGTGCCGTCGGTACCGGCCTGCGGCAGCGGCATCGCCGGCTGCACGCGGGTGGCGTCGTCCTCGGCGGCCGCGGGCGGCGGCACGGCGCGGCGCGGCATCACCACGGTGGCGTCGTCGTCGATGGACGCGGCCGGCGCGGCGCCGGCGTCGGCGCGCAAGGCGTCGAGCCGCGTCACCAGCGTGGTCACGGTGACGTCGTCGAGCACCTGCTGCTGGCGCAGCTGCCACAGCGTTTCCACGCCGGCCCGGTAATCGGCCTCGGGCACGGCGCTGCGTTTGGCCAATGCGTCGAGCACGGCCTTCAGGTCCAGCTCGCCGGTGCGCATCGCGGCGACCAGCTCGACGACGGTAGCGGTATCTTCATGCACGTCCTTCACTCCTGCAGGCGGACGACGACGGCGGTGACGTTGTCGCGCGCCGCCCGGCCCATCGCCAATTCGAACAACCGCGCCAGCAGCGCCTGCGGCTCGCCATGCAGGCGGCACTCGACGTCCAGCTCCGGGTCGGGGATTTCCTTGTTGATGCCGTCGCTGCACAGCAGGAACTGCGCGCCGGACACGCTCGGCGCCAGCACCCAGTCCACGAACAGCGGCTCCTGCGCGCCGACCGCGCGGGTCAGCACGCCGGCGTTGGCGGCCGGCTCGGCGCCGGCGCCGGCCTGCCCGAACTGGGTGGCGTCGTCCTTGACCCCGTGCACGTGGTCGCGGGTGAGCTGGCGCAACGCGCCGCCGATGCGGCCGTAGCCGCGGCTGTCGCCGACCCAGCCGTACAGCATGAAGTCCGGATCGTGCACCAGCAGCACCACGGTGGACGCGATCATGTCGACCTGGCGCTGCTCGGCGCAGTGCAGCAGTTCGGTGTTGATCTGCGCCAGCGCGTCCTCGATCGCCTCGATGAAGTCGCACACGTCGGCCGCGCGCGGCAGCGTCGCCAGGCGCTCG
Source organism: Xanthomonas sp. CFBP 8443 (assembly GCF_025666195.1). Lineage (NCBI taxonomy): Bacteria > Pseudomonadati > Pseudomonadota > Gammaproteobacteria > Lysobacterales > Lysobacteraceae > Xanthomonas > Xanthomonas sp. CFBP 8443. The sequence goes on along the minus strand of NZ_CP102592.1, from coordinate 307,604 downwards.
ACGATCAATCCGCTGGCGTAGTCGCCGGCGGCATGCCCGCCGAGGCCGTCGGCGACCACCCACAGGCCGGCGTCGTCGCGCAGCAGCAGCGCGTCCTCGTTGTGGCGGCGCACCTTGCCGGTTTCGGTACGCCCGGCGGAACGGTAGTGCAGCGCGGCCATCAGCGCGCGGCCTCCGGCAGCGCGAGCGCGGCTGGCGCCAGCCAGCCCAGATAGTCGTGCGCGGACAACAGGCCGACGCTGTGCTGCACCACGCCGTCGCCGCTCCACCACAACGCTTGCCCGGCCAACGCACGCGGCGCATTGGGGATGGCGGTGGCGTCCGGATCCGGCGCCAGCGCCTGCAGCTGCGCGTCGAACGCCTCCACGCCCATGGTGCGATCGGCCAGCGCCTGGCCGAGCAGCATGGCCGCGCGTGCATACCAGCTGCGGTCCGGCGCGGCCTGCGCCAGCGGCAGCGCGATCGCCAGCGGAAAGCAACGGCCGACGCGGTCCTCGCCCGGCCCCAGCACCCCCGCCCAGGCCACCCCGCCGCACAGCCCGCTGCCGAGCACGAACGCGTGCAGGCCGCTGCCGCGGTAGGCCGGTGCCCATTGCGTGCCGAGCTGGTCGCGCGCGCCGGCGATCAGCTGCGAAAAGTGCCGGTCCCACGGTTCGACGAATGCCGGCGGCAAGCGCCGCTGCACGAAATCGCCGGCGCTGGGCAGCTTGCCGAAGAATCCGGGCAATGCCATCGGCTGCATCCTCAACCTCCACACGCGAAACGACGCACGTCGGCGTCGAGGAAGGGATGGCGCAGGTTGCCGGCGCGCAACGGCAGTTGCACCGCATGCCCCCCGACGTCGAAATGGGCGACGAAGCGCAGGTCCGACGGGTTCTGCAGGTCGCCGGCCTGCAGGGCGCGGAACAGCGCCCAGTCGCCTTGGTAGTCGAGCCGGCCGAGCGCGGCGCCGTCGGCGCCGAAGGCGGCGATGCTGACGTGGCCGGGCGTGGGCCCGGGCCATTTCATCGGCATGCTGTCCATGCCGCCGGCGGTGTAGTCGAAGCGCTGGCCTTCGATGTCCACGGTCAGCCGCGTCACCTCCGGGTCCAGGGTCGGCGCCAGCACGGTGAAGCCGACCTCCGGCTGCGCTGCGCCGCGGAAGTACTTCTGCTTGATGCGTTCGGCCAGCTGCAGCTGCGCCGGCAACCCTGGCGCGCCGGCCAGCGCATCGGGGCCGCGCTTCCAGCGCCAGTCGCGGCCGCTGGTGTCGAGCAGCTTCTGCAAGGCGTCGCGGTACAGCGCGTCGAAGCGGCCGCCGACGCCGAACAGTTCGCCGAAGTTCTGCAACGGGATCTCCTGCGCACTGGCCGGATCGAACGGATAGCGGCCCTTGACGAATTCGCCGCAGACCACGCCCACCGCCTGCTGCACCTGCGCGTCCAGCGCGGTCTGCGCGCCGCGCGCCATCAGCGCGGCGCTGCTGCCGGCCAGCGCCTGCAGCCAGGTCGACAGCGGCGGCGGCAACTGCGCCGCTTCCTGCTGCGCCAGCAGCAGTTGCGCATTGGGCTGCGCCGGGGCGGTGGCCGGATCGGTCATGGTCAGCAAGGTCTTGCCGAGCTGGTCGAGCACGCCGAGCAGGTGGTCGAGCGGCGTGGCGCCGGGCGCGCCGTCGGCGAGGGCGTTGAGCGCGGCGAAATGGCTGGCGATGGCGGCGCCGGGCGGCGTGGCCGCGGCAGCGCCGGCGTCGCCGCTGGCGGCCAGCGCCGCGGCCATGGCCGCGTTGCCGCCGGGCAGCTTGGCCGCCAGTTTCGCGCCGGCCTTGCTCGCCGCCGCGGTGGCGGCGTCCTGCCCTGGCTTGGGCGGCGGCGCGCGCAGCAATTGCTGGGTGTTGTCGCGGACCACGCCGAGCAGCAGCCGCAGCGGCGAACTCGGCCCGGCCAGCTTGGCCGCGATCGTGCTGGCCTGCTGCAGGTCCGCGGCCGGCTGCAGTTGCAGGTCGGCGAGCAGGCCGTCCCAGTAGCGGATGTAGTCCTGTTCGTAGAGCACGCGCACCTGCTGCGCCAGCCGCGCCTTGCCCAGCGCGTCGATGCGGCGCGGGCCGAACACCCAATCGTCGCGCACGAACTGCTCCACCGCCTCGCCGATGCCCTGCGCGGCCAGCGCGGCAAACACCGGTTGTGTGTACAGCGCCGGCAGCGGTTCGGACAGCGGTGCGCCGCTCTTGCGCTGGAACACGTTGCCGAGCAGGCCCAGCGCCTTGTCCAGCTGCAACGGCTCGGCGCCGGCCTGCGGTTGCGACAGCTTGAGGTTGCCGTACACCAGCGTGGCCAGGTCGGCCGAGCGCAGCGTGTTGCGCGCCTGCTCCAGCAGCGCCGGATCCAGCGATAAGGCGCGCAGCCGTCCCGGCGCGTCGAGCAGCGCCTGGAAGTGGCCGGCCAGCGCCTGCTGCAGCACGCTGTCGCCGGGGAACAGCTTGCGCCATTCGATCGCGCTCAGCGCGGTCAGCTGCTGCGCGTCCAGGTGCTGCGGCTGGCCCAGCATCAGGTAGCCCTTGAGGTAGTAATACAGCGCCTGCGGCGCGCCGGCGTTCTCGGCCATGCCCTGGCGCAGGCGCAGCGCCACGCCCGGCACCAGGGTGCCGTTGAGCTGGCGCAGGTAGGCGTCGTGCAGTTCCTCGCCGACCGCATCGCCCTGGTACAGGCCCATGCGCATCGACCACGGCGCGCCGTCGCGGTACTGCTGCGCGACCTGCGCCAGCGTGCGGGTGCCTTCCAGTTGCTGCAGCGCCAGCGCGAAATACTGCGGCGTGGTCGCCGCGCTGTCCGGATCGGGGCTGTGCGGGCGTGCGTCCAACGCCGCGCGCACCTGCTGCAGGTAGGCGCGGTTGCCCAGATAGCTGCCGGTGAGTCCGCCCAGCAGCAGCACGCCGAGCAGCGCGATGCCGGCATACCCGGCCGCCTGCAGCCAGGCGCGGCGCCGCTCCAGCGCCGGCGCGCGCCCGGCCAGGCCGGATTCGCGCAGCAGCACCTGGCGCAGCAAGCGTTCGACGAAGAAGGTGCGGCGCTGCGCGCCCGGCGCCTGCACGCTGGCCTCGGCCAGGCCGAAGGTGCGCGCCACCGCGCCCATCATGCGGTCGATCGGCGTGCCTTCCTGGGTGCCGGAGGTCAGGTACACGCCGCGCAGCAGCGGCGGCGTGCCGTAGGCGGTGCCGGCGAACACGCCTTCGACGAATTGCCGCGCGGCTTCGCCGAGCGCGGCGAACTGCTGCGGGAACGACAGGATCGCCGCGCGCCGGGCGCGGGCGCGCTCAACGTGCATGCGTTCGAACAGGCGCGCGTTGAGCCGCTCCTGCAGCAGCGCGTACTCGTCGGCGAAGCCGCGCGCGGCCGTGCCGTCGAGGCTGCGCGGCAGCGGGAACGACACGCCCCACACCTGCGCGCGCTGTTCCGGATTGAGATCGTCGAAGAACTCGCCGAAGCCGCCGATCAGGTCGCACTTGGTGAACACCAGGTACACCGGCACGCTCATCTTCAGCTGCTCGCTGAGCTCGTCCAGGCGGCGCCGGATCGCCTGCACGTGCAGGTCGCGCTCGGCATCGTCGAGCAGCAGCAGGTCGGACATGCTCATCGTCACCAGCACGCCGTTGAGCGGGCGGCGGCGGCGATAGCGGCGCAGCAGGCGCAGGAAATCGATCCATGCGCCGGCGTCGACCTGGCGGTCGGAGTCCTGCGTGGTGTAGCGGCCGGCGGTGTCCAGGAACACCGCTTCGTCGGTGAACCACCAGTCGCAGTTGCGGGTGCCGCCGATGCCGCGCAGCGCCTGCTGGCCGAAGCGCGCGGCGAGCGGGAAATGCAGCCCGGAATGCTGCAGCAAGGTGCTCTTGCCCGAGCCGGGCGGACCGATCACCACGTACCACGGCAGCGTATACAGGTCGCCGCCGCCGCGGCGCTTGCGCAGGATCTGCACCGCCTCGTGGAAGCGCGCCTGCAATTGCTCGCGTTCGTCGGCGCCGCGCGCCTGGCGGTCGTCGCCGAGCGCGTCCAGCGCCGACGGCGTGGCCATCTCGGTGGCCAGCTGGCGGCTCTGCCGGCGTGCGCGCAGCTGCTGCCACTGCAGCCAGCCGGCCCACGCGCCGACCAGCAGCAGGATCAGCAGCAACCGCGGCACCGCGCCGGCCAGCGGCTGGTGCCCGGCGATGGCGATGTAGGGGCCGATCAGCCAGATCAGCAGCGCCGCCAGCAGCAGCCCGACCATGGTCACGACCCAGCCGGATCGCAGCATTCCCAGCAGCTTGCCCACGGCGCTCACTCCCCCGGTTGGAACAGGATTTCGACGCGGCGGTTGCGCGTCCGGTTGGCCGCCAGGTCCGGCGGCACGGCCACTGGCTGCGAATCGCCCGCACCGGCCGATTCGATCCGGCCCGGCACCGACAGGCGTTGTCCCAGCAGCCGCGCCACGGCCTCGGCGCGCGCGGCCGACAGCGCGTAGTTGTCCTTGAAGCGCAGCGAGCGCAGCGGCTGGTCGTCGGTATGCCCGACCACGATCACCCGCCCCGGCAACTGCTCCAGCGCCGCGGCGATCTTGCCCAGCAGCGGCAGCTGGTCCGGATCGACCTCGACCCCGCCGGAGGCGAACATCGCGTTGGCGTTGAGCCGCACGCGCGCCTGGCCGTCGGCCTGCTCCTCGACGCCGAGCAGGCCGGCGCGCTCCTGCGGTTCCAGCAACTGCTTGAGCGTGACCCGCGGCGGCGGGCGCAGCGCGTCCGGCGGGGTCCCGCGCTGCAGGCCGATCTGCGCGGCGGCGGCGCTGATCGGCGCCGACAGCGCATTGAGCCGCGCGTTGAACCACGCGAACGCCAGCAACACGATGCAGGCCATGCCCAGCGCGGCCACCCACAACGGCAGGTAGCGCGCCAGGCGCCGGCGCCGGTCGTCCACGCCCTGCCAATGCGGCGCCAGCGTCTCCGCCGCGGCGCCGCGCTGGGCGCGGATGCGCCGGTACAGGTCGTCCTGGATCTCGGCCAGCTTGGCGCGGCCGCCGGCCTCGATCTGGTAGCGGCCGCAGAAGCCCAGCGCCAGGCACAGGTACATCAGTTCGATCAGGTCGACGTGGCGCGGCACGTCCGCGCACAGGCGCTCCAGGATCTGGAAGAACTTGGCGCCGCCGTAGGACTCGCCATGGAACACCACCAGCAAGGTCTTCTGCGACCAGCCGCTGTGCTCGCCCCACGGCGCATTGAGCACCGCCTCGTCGAGCATCGCGCACAGCACGTAGCGCGCCGCGGTCACCGCTTCCGGCGCCGCGCCGCCGTCGCGCGCGCGCTGCTCGAAGCGCCGCACCTGCGCGGTCACCTGCTCGCGCAGCCGCGCCACGTCCGGCAGCGCCGCGCTGTGGCGCAGCTGCACCGCCAGCAGCAACAGCGGGCTTGCCGCCTGCACCAGCGGGTTGACGCTGCGGCCGAGGAATTCGCTGATGTCGGCGTCGCCGGGCGCCGCGGCGCTCGCGTTCGCAGCCGCGGCCGGCGCTGCGCTGCCGCGCTGCGGACGCATGATGGTGGCATCGCTCAACGGATCGGCGGGCGGTCGTGGATTCATGCGCTCAGCTCCGGATCGCCCACAGCTGCAGGTCCAGCCCGGCGAACTCGCTGCCGAAGTGGAACGCGATGCCGCCGGAGCCCTTCAACGTGCGCCACAGCGGCGACTGCTTGTCGAATTCGAAATACAGGTAGCCGGCGTGGTACGGGATCTGCCGCGGCGCCACCGGCATCGGCATCGCCGCGATGCCGGGCAGCTGCAGATTGACCAGGTCGCGGATCTTCTCCACCGGGCCGATCTTGGCCTGCAGCGGCAATTGCCGGCGCAGCTCTTCGGCCGGCACGTCGGCCTTGGCCGCGAGCACGAACGCGGCGCTGTCGAACAAGGCCGCGTCGGGCACCATCGCCACCCACACGCCGAACTTGCGCGCCTGCACCGGGATCGGCAGCGCGGTCTGTTCCAGCACCGCGCTAAGGCTGCTGCGCAGGCTGGCGATCACCGGTTCGAAGCTCGGCTGCAAGGCATCATGGCGATACGCCGGCCACGCCGGCGGGCGCTTGCCCGGAGTGGTGAAGGTGCTCAACTCGCCGGCCAGTGCGACCAGCGCGGCGTACAAATCCTGCGGGTGCAACAGCGGCGCCGACGCCCAGTGCGCGATGAGCGGCTGCCAGCGATTGACCACCTGCAGCAGCAGGAAATCGGCGATCTCCGCGGCGCCACCGCGATCGCCCACCGATACCCGCGCGGCCAGCGCTTCGCCGCGCTGGTGCAGCAGGCCGAGCAGTTCGACCAGGAACGTGGCCAGCCGCGGTGCCGCCTGGCAGGCCAATGCGGTCGGCACGAAGGCCTCGTCCAGCGACACCTGGCGATCGGCGCGCGACTCGACGATGCGCGCCAGCGGGATCCGGGTCAGTCCTTCCAGCGGCTGCGACTGCGGCAACAGGCGCGTGCTCATCCCGCCCACTTCCATCAGCACCGCGCCCTGCATGCTGCCGGAGGCGTCGTCGACCTCGGTCTCGCGCACCCGGTAGCGGAACAGTTGGTCCGGCGGCGCTTCGGCGCGGCCCACATCGGCCTGCACGGCCGCGCGCAGCGGCAGGGTCAGGTATACGGTCTGATCGCGCCAGTTCGACTCCACGTCCAGCGCCGGCGGCAGCGGATCGTCGCCCGGCATCGCGAACGGGGTGCCGTCGGGAAACACGCCGCGCGCGCGGCGGATGCCGAGCTTGCCGATCGCCAGCAGGTCGGTTTCCAGTTCCAGTTCGGAGAAGCCCCAGGCCTGCGCATGCAGGCCGCCGGCGCGCAGCTCCACGTAGCGCTCCAGGTAGCGCTCCTGCTGCTGCAGATGCTGGGGGCGCAGAAACAACCCCTCGCTCCAGACGACCTTGTTGTTGTGCATGATCCGCCGTGTCCGCTGCTGTCGATGGCGATGCGGCCGCGGCGTTGGACGCAGCAGCCGACCCCAATGTGCGATCCCCTTGCCGACGGCCCGGACGCGGCGCGCGGCGCGCGCAGTCCAGGCTGGCGGGATGCAGTGTGGCCAGCGCGCCGGTGCGCTACCCGACAATTCGTCTCAGGGCTGGCGGTATGCCGCGGCGGCGGCCTGCGTCGCGGGAACATGGCCGCCGTCACGGCGCTGACGTTGCTGCGCGTGCGTTCCTGCATCTGCGGAGCGCGGCTTGTGTAGGAGCGGCTTCAGCCGCGACAGGCACTTTCGGTAACGCGTGTCGCGGCTGAAGCCGCTCCTACAGGGTGCGATGCCGTGCGCATGCAGCAGCGTCGCGCCGGCGCCCAGGCCGCCGGCGATCGCCACGACACCAGGCTACCCCATCTTCCCCGCGCGGCGCGCCGACTTGAGCCGCGCCAGCTGCGCCTCGTAGGCGCGCGCGAACTCGTCGCCGAACAGGCGCCGGAAGCATTCGTCCGGATCCTTGGCCAGGACCTGGAAGTTGTCGCGGTAGCGCTCCCAGTAGCGGCCCTTGCCGGCGAAGGCCAGGCGCTTGCCGCTGGCGTCCACCTCCTGCTCCAACCGGTCGGGACTGAAGTGGAACAGCATCGATTCGAACGCGGCGCGCATGCCGGCCAGCATCGCCATCTGGTGGCAGCGGATGTCGTCGAACGCGTCGTCGAACGCGGCCACGCCGGACAGGAACGCCGGGCTCGGCGGCGCCAGCAGCTTCTGCAGTGCGTCCTCGGGCGTGGCGGCGAACTTGAGCGGGTTGTTCTCCGAGCGCTGGATCACCGTCACCGGCAGGCGGAAGGTGTTCTTGATCTCGGCACGCGCGCGCAGCACCTCCATCACCCCATCGACGACGATCTCGAATATCCGCGCCATCTCGTCCGGCATCTGCGTGGATGGCGTGGGCGGCGCGAACGCGGTCGGCATGGCCGGCACAGCCGGTGTGCTCGCCACCGGCGGTGTCGCCGGCGCGAAATCGCCGGTGGTCAGATCCCAGTTTTCCGGCAGCTCGAATCCGCGCGCCGCAGCCGCTGCCGGCGGCGTGGGGACGCGGAAATGGTCGTTGCCGGCATCGCTATGGTTCCAGCTGTGGGTCGGCGGCGGCGGCACCGACGGCGCCGGCAACGGATCGAGCAGGCGCAGCGGGTCCAGTTCGCCGGCGGCGCCGGGCACGCCCAGATCGCCAAGCAGCGCGTCGTCGTAGGCGCCGCCGGCAGGCGCGGCGGCGCTGCCGAAGCCCGGCAGGCCGAAATCGAAATCGAACGCGTCGCCGCCACCGCCGGGCGCACTGCTGGCCGCGCGTGGCGGCAGCGACGCCGGCACCACCTGGGTCAGGTCCGACGCATCGTCGGGCATCGCCACTGCAGGCGGCGGCGGTGCGGCCGGCGCCTCGGCCTGCAGCTGCACCTGGATCTCGAAGCTGTCCAGCTGCAGGCGGTCGCCGTCGCCGAGCGCGGCCGGATCGCCGCGCTGCAAGGCGGCGCCGTTGAGCAGCATGCCGTTGGTGCTGCGGTCCTCGATGAAATACATGCCGTTGAGATAGCGCACCACCGCATGCGTGCGCGACACGCCGGGCGCGGCCAGCACCCAGTCGCTGTCGTCGGCGCGGCCGATGCTGCCGCCGCGCTGGGCGAACGCCATCTGCGCACGCGCGCCGAACTGCGCAGCGGCCTGGCCGGCGACGGTGAGGGTCAGTTTGGACGGTAGGGACACGTGGCGTTTCCTTAGACTCGGCTGGCGCGGCGCGGCCGCGACCGCGCAATGACGAATGGGCGATGCGAGGCGACGCGCATGCGCTGCCGCGGCACGATGGCGCTCATGCCGCCGCTCCGCCGGCCAGCAGTTCCAGCGCATGCAGCGCATAGCCATGGCGCCGCGCCTCGAACTGCGCCGGTTGCTGCGCAGCGAGCAGGTTGATCGCCGCCACCGCCGCGCGTGCGGTCAGGTGCTCGGCCGGCGGCACCGGCGTGTCCTGGGTCGGCGGCGCCAGGCTGCCGCCGGACCAGGCCACCGCCGCCGCCAGCCACGCGCCCAACGAGGCATAGCCGCCGGCCTGGGCGAAGGCGAACGCGGCGCGGCGGTTGGCCTCGTTCGGCTCGCGCACCCATTTCTCGGCCAGCGCGGCGCCGGCGCGGTCTTCCGGCGACAGCGCCTCGCCGCGTGCGCACTGGCACAGCCAGGCCACCACGTAGCGTTTGGGCAGCAGCCGCGCCAGCAGTTTCAGCGCGTCCTGCGGCTGGCCGCCGTCGAGCAGCACGCGCACCGCGGCCTGCGCCGGCTGCGCCGTGTCCAACTGCGCGCGCGCCGGCGCCGACAGCTCCATTTCCACGCAAGCCTTCTCGATCGCATTCATCGCCGCGTCCTCAACCGATCATGATCAGCGCACCGCCGATCTGGTGCAGCGCATCGGCCTTGAGGCTGAGCATCGGCGCCTTCAGCGTGCCCATCGCCCCGCCCTCCAGCGCCAGCATCGCGTCCGAATGCACCTTGACGCTGGCGCCGGCGCCCATGTCCACGGTCGCCCCGCCCTTGATCGCCACCTGCACCTTGCCCTCCACGTTCACCGCGTTGCTGCCGGTGACGGTGACGGTGACGCCCTTGATCTCGATCTCGCCGCCGCTCTTCATCACGATGCTCGACAGGCCGGTGACCAGTTCGATCTGGGTGCCGGCGCTGAGCTTGAACGTCTTGCCGATCGTGTGCGTGGCGTTGTTGCCGACGTCCAGCGTCTCGTCGTTGTCGACCTTGTGCTTGCGGTCGTGCTTCACGGTCGCGGTCTGGTCGTTGTCGACGGTGGCGAAGTGGTCGTGCTCCACTTCCTCGCGCAGGTCCTTCTGCGCGTGCACGAACAGCTCCTCGCTGCCGAGCTTGTCCTCGAAGCGGATCTCGTTGAAGTCGGCGGCGCCGCCGCCGGCGCTGCGGCTGCGCACCCCGCTCTGAGTCTTGTTGTCCGGCAGCGCGAACGGCGGCATGTGATCGGCGTTGTAGACGCTGCCGATCACCAGCGGGCGATCCGGATCGCCTTCCAGGAAGCTCACCACCACTTCCTGCCCCACCCGCGGCAGGCTCATCGCGCCCCAACCCTTGCCAGCCCACGACGAGGCCACCCGCACCGGGCACGACGGCTTGTTGCCGTCGCGCGCCGAGGTGTTCCAGTGGAAGGTGACCTGGATGCGGCCGTACTGGTCGACCACGATGTCCTCGTCGGTGTCGCTGCCGGTGACCACCGCGGTCTGCAGGCCGGCGATCAGCGGCTGCCGCGCGCGCGCCGCATTGCGGAACGGCAACTTGCTCTCGATCGCCTCGAAGCTGCACGCGAACGGCGCGGCGCCGCTGCCGGCGCCGGAGGCATAGCCCGGCGCTTCCAGCGCGGTCCGCGCGCCGGTCACCAGGTATTCCTGGTTCCATTCCGGACGCGGGAACGCCTTCAGCGAAAACAGCGCGCCCACGCGCAGGCCGAGCGCATCGGTATCGCCGCGATAGCGCGAACGCTGCACGTTGTGCGCTTCCGCACGCACCTGCGCATAGCGCTTGCCGTCGGCGAGCTGCACGTGCGTGCCGGGATAGTCGAATGCGTTCAGCCCGCTGATCGCATGCAGGTCGCCGCCGTGGCCGATCTCTTCGTCCACCGCCAGCGAGAAGCGCGGGCGCAGCGGATCGTAGTCGGTGAGCTGGTGCGCGCCGGTGTGCACGCTGCGTGCCAGCTGCCACTGGCTGACGGTGGCGCCCATCACGTTGGCATGCTGGCCCGGCGGCACGTACGGCAGGGTCTCGAAGCCGCTGCTGCTCGCATGCGCGCCCAGCGCATCGGCCAGCACCAGCGTGTGCACGGCCTGGCCATGGGTGAAGAAGTAATAGATGCCTTCCTGCTCAAGCAGGCGGCTGATGAAATTGAAATCGTCCTCGCGGTACTGCACGCAATAGTCGCGCTTGGGATAGGTGCCGCTCAGGCTCAGCGTCACGTCGCCATAGCCGATGCCGTCGAGCACCGTGCGCACGATCTCCGGCACGCTCTGCCCGGTGAAGATGCGGCAGTCGCGGCGCTGGGTCAGCAGCCACGGCTTGGGCACCAGGGTCACCTCCAGCACCGCGTAGCTGAGCCTGTCGACGACATGGAAGCCGGTCTGCGCGACGTGCGCGACCATGCCGTGGTACCAGCGCACATGGCCCTCGCCGGCCTTCAGCTGCACCGCCATCGAGGTGCCGAGCAGCGCGCGCAGGTCGGGCCGCGGCTGCGTGCTGAGGACGGTCAAACGATAGTCGAACAGCTCGCCCAACGCTTCCGTCGCCTGCATGCGCCAGAACAGCAGCGCATCGCCAAGGTCCGAGTGCAGCGTGATCATGGGCGTGGGCATCGTGGTGTCCGGGAAGTCGATCGCCGCGCAATGCGGACCTTGGCCGGCGATCGCAAGCGGCGTTCGCGGAGCGGTGTGCAACGCAGGCCCCGCCACCCCTGTGCGCCGCCGGCAAGGGGATACTCACATGGCGCCGGAAGCGAAAGCCGACATTTCGTCTCAGCGTTTCGGCCGCTGCCGATGCGCGTCCCGGCCTTGTCTGGCAGCGCGCGCCACGGCCATGCCGGACGCCGCCGGCAGGCTTGCGCCGCACCCGAAGCCGGCGCATCAAAAACCATCAGGATTACGTCCGCGCCGAGCGCGGCATGGCCTCAACGCCGCGCCAGCACCACCCAACCCTGCACCGGCATGCCGCCTTCCTTGCGCAGTTGGTCGGCACGGAGTTGCACGCGGGCAAAGCCGGCCTGCGCCAGCGCGGCCTGCACGTGCGCACGGCTGTGCCGGTAGCGCCCGCTGGAGCCGAGTTGCACTTTGTCGTCCGCCTCGTCCAGCGCCTCCACGGTGAAGGCCAGCCAACCGTCACCGCGCAAGGCGGCGTGCGCGGCCGCGCAGACTTCGCGCAGGTCGCCGAAATACACCAGGGTATCGGCCGAGACCACCACGTCCCACGCCTGCGGTTGCGCCTGCAGATGCGCGGTCAGTTCGCCGACCACCAGCGCGTCGTAGCCGCCGCGTTGGCGCGCCTTGTCGATCATCCCGCCGGACAGGTCCACGCCGGCCAGCCTCCGCGCGTGCGGCCGCAGCAGCGGCGCGCACAGGCCGGTGCCGCAGCCGGCATCGAGCACGTCCAGCGTCGCGTCCGGCGCATGTAGCACCTGCGCCAGCGCCGTGGCCAGCAGCTGCGGCGCGCGGTAATCGAGGTTGTTCAGCAGTTGCTCGTCGAAGCTCTCGGCGAAGCCGTCGAACACTTCGCGCACATAGGCATCGTCGGCACGCGCAGGCGCGTCGCTGCCGCCGCAGGCGGCCAGCATGTGCCGCGCCACCGCGTTGTGCGGATCGCGCGCAAGCCAGTCGCGATACACCGCCACCGCTTCGTCGTGGCGCCCGAGCAGGTACCAGGCCGTGCCCAGCGCCTCCAGCGCGCGCAGGTTGGCAGGGTCCAGTTCGCAGGCGCTGCGGAAGCATTCGGCCGACTGCTCCAGGTGTTCGTGGTGCTGCGCATGGTTGCGCAGGAACACGCCGAGCAGGTAGTGGCCGTGGGCGAACGTAGGCACCTGCTGCAGCAGCTGCGCATAGGCCAGGAAGGCTTCGTCCAGGCGCGCCTGCGCTTCCAGCACCACCGCCAGGTTGCTCAGCGCGTTGTGGTGCGACGGCGCGCAGGCCAGCGCGCGCCGGTAGCAGGCTTCGGCCTCGGCCAGGCGCGCGCATTCCTTGTGCACGTTGCCGAGATTGTTGTGCGCGTCCGGGTAGGCGGGGACCAGTGCCAATGCACGCTCGATCAGTTGTTGCGCTTCGTCGCTGCGCCCGCGCTGGTGGCACAGCACGCCGAGGAAGTGCAGCGCGTCGGCGTGCGCGGCGTGCTGCGCGAGCACCGCGCGATAGCCGCGCTCGGCCGCGTCCAGGTCCCCGGCCCGGTGCGCGGCGATGGTCTGCGCCAGCATCGGCGCGGCCGGCATCCCCATGCCGGCCGCGACCGTCTCCGCTTCCCCGCGCCGCGCCACCGCGGCCCCCGCCTGCTGCATCTCCCCGCTCCCCTTATCCGATCAACACGGTGAAACACCCCAGCACGATCGCCCCGCCATGCGCGGTGCTGTCGCCCAGCCGCGCCGCGGGCATGCCCGCGATCAGCACGGTCGGCGCGCCGGACACGATGCTGTCCGGCGGCCCCACGCACACCGCCATGTCGCCGATCCGCGCTGCCGGCAACCCGCCGATCAGGACCGCCGGCGCGCCTGGCGCCGAGATCGGCCCGCCCACATGCGGCACCACCCCGGTGACCATCGGACAGACGTGCAGATCGGTGAGGCGGGCGGCAGGTTGCATGCGGAGCCGATAGCGCAGTGGCCAGGCATCCAGCTTGGCGCGCGCCGCGGCGCGCAACCCGTCATTTCGTCTCAGCCACCAACGCCGAGCGCGGCGCATCCGGCGCGTCCAGCTTGGCCAGCGTCTCGCGCACCTGCGCCAGCGGCCCGGGCGCATCGCCGTACAGGCCGGTCAGGATGTCGCGTGCGCGTTCGGCATGCGTGCGCGCCTGCACGCGCTGGCCTTGCGCGATCTCCGCCTCGGCCAGGCCACGCAGGATCTCCGCGGTCACCTCGTGCTTGCCGCCTAGGACCCGCTCGGCATCGGCCAGCACCGCCTGCTGCTCGGCCGCGGCGGCCCGCGCCTGGCCGTCGTCGAGCAACCAGAACGCGTGGTTGGTGCGGGCCATGATGGTGGTGGGATGGTCCTCGCGGTACAGCGCCCGCGCATTGTCGAGCGCCTTGCGGTAGTACGGGCCGGATTCGGCGACCTTGCCCTGCTGGCGCAGCGCCCCGGCCAGATTGTTGTAGATCATCTGGGTATCGGCGCCGTTCACCCCGTACAGACGGATCATGACCGGCTGCAATGCCTTCAACTCCCGCTCCGCGGCCGGGTAGTCGCGCTTCATCAGCAGATAGACCGCCAGGCTGTTGCGCATCGACAGGGTCAAGGGATGCTCCGCGCCCAGGCGCGAGGCGCGGCGCGCGATCAGCCTGCGGATCAAGGCGATCGCCTGGTCGTAGTCGCCGCCATCGGCCAGCATGGCGGCGTAGCGATCTCCCGCGCTCAGCACGCTCTGGTCGTCGGCCGGCAACACCCGCAGCATGCCCGCGTAGGCCTCCCGGCTCTCGCGCAGCGCCGCCTTCGCTTCGCCTTGCGCGCGCAGCGCCCAGCTCAGGCGCGATTGCATGTCGTAGGCCAGTGGCGCATCGGCGCCGCCGTGCAGGCGTACCTGCACGATCCCTTCGCGCAGGATCGCGGCCGCCCGTTGCGGCTGGCCCAGGTTCACCAGCGCCTCGCCGAGCAGACGCATGATCTGCAACTCGTCCGCGCTGTACGCGCCCAGATGCGCACGCGCATGGCGCCGCGCCACGTCCAACTGGGCCACCGCGCGCTTGTACTCGCCCAGCGCGATCAGACTGGTACCGATGGTCAGCTCCACCTCCACCAGCGCCTGAGGCTGGCTGGCCAGCTCGCGCGTGGCGCGCTGCGCCGCCTGGTCCATCACCTGCAGCAGCAGGGTCTTGTCCTTGTCCTGCGCCACCGCCGGGTCCACGCTGGACAGCAGCGAGCCGAGGAAGTCGGCCGTCACCTGCGCCCGCTGCGCTTCGCGCTGCGCATTGCGCAACGACCACAGCGTGCTGGCCAGGCCGCCGCACAGCGCGATCAGCACCAGCAGCGAAGCCAGCACCGCGCCACGGTTGCGCTGCACGAACTTGCGCACCTCGCGCCGCCGCGAGCGGCGCAGCGCCCGCGGCGGATAGTCGCCGAGCCAGCGGCGCAGATCGTCCAGCAGCGACGACACCGAGGCATAGCGCGCTGCGCGGTCCGGCGCCATCGCCTGCAGCACGATCGCATCCAGGCCGTCGTGCAGCCCACGCAGCAGTTGCGCCGGCGACACGCCGCGCAGCAGCGCCAGTTCGCGCTGCTGCGGCTGCGGCTGCGCCTGGATCCAGCGCGACGGCGCTTCCGGCACGCCCGCCTCGAACAGCTCCGGGCGCACCCCGCAGATCAGCTCGTACAGCAGCGCGCCCAGCGAATACACGTCGCTGCGCGCGTCCACGCCGCCATCGTCGCCCTGCGCCTGCTCCGGACTCATGTAGCCGGGCGTACCGCTCGCGCCGGCCGGATTGCGCGAGGGCTGCGCGGTTTCCACCGCGATGCCGAAATCGATGATGCTCGGCGCCGGACGCCCGTCGACCTCGCCGACCAACACGTTGTTCGGCTTGAGATCGCGGTGGATGACGCCCTTCTGGTGCGCGTGCTGCACGCCCTCGCCGACCCGCACCAGCAGCTCGATCCGCGCCCGCAGCGACAACCCGCGCTGCGCGCACCAGCGGGTGAGCGGCTCGCCACGGATGTACTCCATCACCAGGTACGGCCGCCCCTGCGCATCGGTGCCGGCATCGTGGATCTGCGCGATCGCCGGATGCTGCATCTGCGCCAGCAGGCGGCATTCGAACTCGAACACCGCGCGCTGCTGCGCATCCAACGCGGTGGCCGCGATCAGCTTGATCGCCACCTGGCGCTCGTAGGCGCCATCGGCGCGATGCCCCAGATAGACCTGGCCCATGCCGCCGCGGCCGATCAACCGATCGATCGCCCACGGGCCGAAGCGGGTGCCCGCCGGCAACTCCGCGGCGTTGGCCTCGCCGCCAAGCAGCCTGCCGAGCAGGCCCGGGCGCGGCAACTGGGTGGCGCGCACGTCGGCCTCGAGCAGGCCGAGCAGCTCGTGCAGCAGCTCCGGATCGTCGCCGGCCTGCGCCTGCGCGAAGGCGGCGCGCTGCGGCTCGGGCAGTGCGCAGGCCTGGTGGAACAGTGCCTGCAGGCGTTGCCAGGTGGCGGGGTTCAGGGGCATGGCGGGGTGGATCGCCCGGGGGCCGGGCGCGGCGCGACGGGCGCCCGGCTACTGCCGGCTGAGGGTGACGCACTTGTCGGGAAATTGGACATGGTCGGACGCGCCGCAGGATCTGGAACTGGCAAGTATCAGGCAAGACGGTGACACAGATCACGCCGGATCGCCCGGGCACGTTGCAAACGCTCAACGCCTCCACGCGCATCCGCTGTCGGCCTCACCAGCACCCATGCCGGACACCGGCGGTGTCGATTGCCGCTGCTGTTCAGCCGGTGGCCCGCGCACTTCATTTTCCAGCCGAATTGCTTCGCTTTGTGCGTGTTCCGGTTCCAAGAAAGGTAGGTGTTGCCGCCACCAGGATGGCGTTCGGATCAATGCTGACTCCGAGCCGCAGCGCCAACCGCGCCTGCTCGTAAAGCATCTTGCGAAGGACCTCGCGGGTGTCCGCGTAGGCCTCGCTCAACCCGAGGTTGGTCCAGAAGTGCCCGCCCTGCTGCGCATTGGTGTCGGTCTCGCCAAGACGCAGGCGGCGAGCACCCTTTACGACGGCGTAGAGAATTCCCAGCGTGACCACCAATGATGCGACTCCCTGCTTTTCGTAGCCACTGGTGGTCAGCAGCTTCGAGAAGAAGACCGTGTCGGTTCCTTCGCTGATCTGCATCTTGCCGATCTCCGTGAACCGGTCGCTTGATACCTGAAGCACGCCGCCTGGAGAGAGACGGAGCCAGTGATGATTCCATATCTGCACGGACGTTCCTGGCGAACCCATCGCTTCGCGCATCTTCTCAAGCAGTTCCGAAAGATAGAGATTGATCTGTGGCATATGGAGGCTCCTCACATTGAAGGTGCAATACCGGTTGCCGCACGTCGCCCTGGCCGGAATGGGGTCTGGACCCGATGTGGTTCCAATGGGTCCGACGTCATTTCGATCGGTCGGCCTGTCGATGATCATCGCCCGTATGCGCGCCGCCATCGCATGCGGGCGGCGGCCGTCGTCACCAGGCGACGCGGCGGCACGCCGCTGATGTGTCTACCCTAATCGATGGTGTCGTGCTTGTTCGTCCAGTCCCTGATTCGGCCGTTAGGTTCCGACCACATCCCGAGCATCTAGCCACTTGGCACCCCACTGAATGACATTGCGCCACCGCGCTACCGAGCAGCGGAGGCGATCTCTTTGGAAGAAGGTCGCGCGACTTTTCTCGCTTTGACAACGCACCGACCGGTGGTGGTCATGACGCAATGCCGACGGCTTCAGAAAGGCGGGGCGCCAGGCAACGCCCTCGGCATCTCGAATGTCGAAGCCGCACGGATTCGACGCCCCATCACGTCCACTCGGCGACGATCGCGCCATGGTCACTGAATCTCCCGACTTCGATTCCGATGGACACCGAGACATTGGTCGCCGGCTTCGCCAGTACGTAGTCCAGCGTACCGCCGCTCTTCTGGGTATGCGGCACGTACTTGGCGATGTTGCCCCGATAGGCATGCCAGCGGCGTCGGAAGCTGACCGACCTGGTGCCCGGCGGCGGACCGAAGCACGCACAGAGATTGTTGTGGAAGTTCGCGAACAAGGCCTTGCTCGTGTCCTCGGCCACCTCGGTCCGAAATTCCTCCAGATCGATGTTCAGGTCGCCGATGGCGATGCACGGCTTTTGTTCGACCGCGATCATGCCGGCAAGCTGTTTGACCGTCTCGCCACCGCCCTTGCCGAACGCTGGCGCGTGCACGGCGTAGATCACCCTGTCCACGAACTCCAGCCGGACGATCTGGCGCTTGGCAGACGTGACATTGACCTCGACCTGAGTCATCTTGAAATCGAGATTGGTGAATATCAAATAGTTGCGATGTTTCTGCTGGGAATCCAAGGCTTCCCAACGGTGATATTTCCAGATCAAGGGCGATAACTGAATCCTGGACAGCCGCGATATCACCTTGGGTTGTCTTGCCGTCGCGATCATGGAGGCCAATGTGCCGGGGTCTTCGATGGCGCGCACGGCGGATCCGAGTTCCCGCATAATTTTCTTGTTCGTTCGCAAGATGTGATTGCGTGATTTGAATTTCATGCCGCTTCGCGTTCGCGAAGACTCCATGCCTATATGCGTCTTCGCCTTGTTCAACTTCGCCCGCCGTGCCGCCATGATGTTCACATAGGGCGACGGAATCTTTTCCTCTTCGCAGATCACTTCCAGCGCCGCCGCCTTTTTGATCGACTCTATTTCTGCAAAGTCGATCGCCGCATCCTGAACTTCGCAACAGATGACTACGTCGCAATGGAGGCTATTGATCGCGCTCTGGATGAGCGACCCTTTGCCGTCCATACCCATCTCCATGGGGTTCCCGCTTTCAAGATTCCAGAAAAGTACGCGCATTGCGCTGCCTCCATGCCGATGTAAAAGTTGCGTTTGAGTCGAGACTCGAATCCGTCGGCACGTCGGATCCGGTCTCGATCGCGCCGCACCGAGGAGGTGCATCCGCGCAGAAGGCATCAACTTAGATACTTGTGCCGCTGGTCGGCTGGGTTACCTTTCGCCGTATCGCGCCAGTGCGCACCGTATTCGCTTGAGCCACAACTCCACCGGCCTCGGCGAGTTTTGCAGCGATGATGAACGCCTTTTCCTGGGCATCCGTGTAGTTATTGACCCATCGATAGTAAGTTTTGCTTCCTGCATTCACCACGAGGTAGGTACCGCCATGACTAGGCATCACAAAGCTCCTTCGCTAAACAACAGAAGCCGGCCATGCTGGCCGGGGCTAGAAAAATCCGATCAAACACAGTCGCAGGCGAATCCATCTTCGCCGGGCAGCGCCGGCGGGAAGATCTTCATCGGCCTTTCCAACCCTTCATTCCACAGCGCCCTTTTCCTTCGTTCTCGTTGCGATCCGACGAGCGCTGTCGGCAATGCCGATACCCGTCGGCCCCGCCCCAATCAATTCAGCACCTTGGCCATCGGCGCGACGATGGGGATTGCCTTGTCCAAGTCGATATCCGCAGCCGTCATTTGCCCCGTGACCACCTGCGCCACGAACTTCCAACCCGTCGGCGTCGCATAGCCGATCACGAAAGAGG
The DNA here is from genome assembly GCF_025666195.1 of Xanthomonas sp. CFBP 8443. Classification (NCBI taxonomy): domain Bacteria; kingdom Pseudomonadati; phylum Pseudomonadota; class Gammaproteobacteria; order Lysobacterales; family Lysobacteraceae; genus Xanthomonas; species Xanthomonas sp. CFBP 8443. The sequence continues at coordinate 288,670 of NZ_CP102592.1, read as the reverse complement.
AAGTGCTGTTGGTGTAAGGCGTGCCGCCCGACATCGACATGCGGCGTGCGCGCGGATCGACCGTGCGTTGCTTTGCCCCCGGGAACAGACGGCGTTCTGCCTGATCGCGGTCAAACGCTCCGCGCGGCATGTTGCCGGCGAGGTGTGCCACTTTCGCCTTCTTCGGATTACCCAGGTCGGGCAGGAACGACAGGCGGCAGCCGGTCAGTTCGGAGGTGAAGAAAAGCGGCGCGAGGTCCGCGTCCAGGTCCAGCGAGGTATCCGCTCCGGACTTCCAGGGCAACCAATGCGCACGCATGCTGTGACCGCTCTTGCCGTCATCCGGCCGCAGCAGCACGACATTTTGGAACGCGCTCGCCAGAATGAACCTGTGTACGCCGGCCGGCGGAAAGGCGACGGTGTCAAGCTTCTGCTGGCAACCGCCACGGCGCCATTCGCGAAAGTCGGCATGGCTGATCACGCCCTCCTCGTCGACCACGATCACATGGCGCGACAGAAAGTCCTTCGGCTTTTTGGCGAGATCATCGACCAGGGTCATACGTTCGTTCCGCTGGACGCGGCCTCGGCGCCATCGAAGCTGTACGCGAAGCCCGCGCTGTCCGTCGCTACACGCACGCTCGCAATCGGCTCGCTGCGCATCATGCGATCGAGGAACTCGCGGCTAATCTCCGGCAACATCGAATTGGTCAAGATCGCGTCGATCATGCGCCCGCCCGATTCGCTCTCGGTGCAGCGGCTGACCACCAGCTTGACCACGTCTTCGTCGTAGTCGAACGGGATCTTGTAGCGGGCTTCCACGCGCTGCTTGATCCGGTTCAACTGCAGCTTGACGATCTGCCCGAGCATCGTGTCGCTCAGCGGGTAGTAGGGGATGGTGACCAGGCGGCCGAGCAGGGCCGGCGGGAAGATCTTCAGCAGCGGCTCGCGCAGCGCCTTGGCCATGCCGTCCGGGTCCGGCATCAGTTCCGGGTCCTTGCACAGGCTGGCGATCAGCTCGGTGCCGGCGTTGGTGGTGAGGATGATCAGGGTGTTGCGGAAATCGATGCGGCGGCCTTCGCCGTCTTCCATCACGCCCTTGTCGAAGACCTGGAAGAATAGTTCGTGCACGTCCGGGTGCGCTTTCTCCACCTCGTCCAGCAGCACCACCGAGTAGGGTTTGCGCCGCACCGCCTCGGTCAGCACGCCGCCCTCGCCGTAGCCGACGTAGCCGGGAGGCGCGCCCTTCAGCGAGGACACCGTGTGCGCCTCCTGGTACTCGCTCATGTTGATGGTGATCAGGTTCTGTTCGCCGCCGTACAGCGCTTCGGCCAGGGCCAGTGCGGTCTCGGTCTTGCCGACGCCGGAGGTGCCGGCGAGCATGAACACGCCGATCGGCTTGTGCGGGTTGTCCAGGCCGGCGCGGGTGGTCTGGATACGCTTGGCGATCATCTCCATGCCGTGGTCCTGGCCTATCACGCGCTTGGCCAGCAGTTCGGGCAGGCGCAGCACGGTGTCGATCTCGTTGCGCGCCATGCGCCCGACCGGGATGCCGGTCCAGTCGGCGACCACCGCGGCCACCGCTTGGTAGTCCACCGTAGGCAGGATCAGCGGGTTCTCGCCCTGCAGCGCGCTCAGCTCCGCCTGCACCTGACGCAAGCGCGCCAGCAGCGCGTCGCGTTCGTTGCCGGTGGCGCCGGGTGCCGGCATGTCCTGCATCTGTTGTGCCGGCTCCTGCTGCGCCAGCGTCTGTGCCGCCGCTTCCAGCGGGCTGCCGGTGCCTTCGATCGGGGCGATGCCGGCGCGTAGCTGCGCTCGCAGCGCCAGCAGTTCGTCGACCAGCGCCTTCTCTGCGCTCCAGCGCTGCTCCAGATCGGCCAGGCGCAGCTGCTCGGCGTCGAGCAAGGCGCGGCAGGCGAGATCGCGCTCGTCCACCAGAATGCCGATCGCGCGCTCGCGTTCGATGATGCCGCGTTCGGTCTGCAGCGATTCGATACGGCGGCGGCTGTCGTCCACGTCGGCCGGGGTGGCGTGCAGGCTCACCGCCACGCGCGCGCAGGCGGTGTCGAGCAGGCTCACCGATTTGTCCGGCAGCTGCCGCGCCGGGATGTAGCGATGGCTGAGCTTGACCGCCGCCTCCAGCGCCTCGTCCAGGATCTGCACCTTGTGGTGCTGCTCCATGGTGCTGGCCACGCCACGCATCATCAGCACCGCCTTGGCCTCGTCCGGCTCGTCCACCTGCACCGCCTGGAAGCGGCGGGTCAGCGCGGGGTCCTTCTCGATGTACTTCTTGTACTCGGCCCAGGTGGTGGCGCCGACCGTGCGCAAGGTGCCGCGCGCCAGCGCCGGCTTGAGCAGGTTGGCCGCATCGCCGGTGCCCGCGGCGCCACCGGCGCCGACCAGGGTGTGGGTCTCGTCGACGAACAGGATGATCGGCTTGGCGCTGGCCTGCACTTCGTCGATCACCGCGCGCAGGCGCTGCTCGAACTCGCCCTTCATGCTGGCGCCGGCCTGCAGCAGGCCCACGTCCAGCGTGCGCAGCTCCACGTCCTTCAGCGCCGGCGGCACGTCGCCGCGGGCGATGCGCTGCGCCAGGCCCTCGACCACCGCGGTCTTGCCGACGCCGGCCTCGCCGACCAGGATCGGGTTGTTCTGGCGGCGGCGCATCAGGATGTCCACCACCTGGCGGATCTCGTCGTCGCGGCCGATGATCGGGTCGAGCTTGCCGTCACGCGCCTGCGCGGTCAGGTCGGTGGTGAACTTCTTCAGCGCTTCCTGCTTGCCCAGCGCGGCCGGGGCGATCGCGCCGCTGGCCTCGCCCGGCGCGCCGGCCTGGCCGAGCTGGAAGCCGTCGCTGGGCAGCAATCCATCCTCCGGCGAGCCGGCGACGATCTCGGCGAAACGCTCGCTCAGCGCCTCGGGCTTGATCTTCTCGAACTCCTTGGAAATCCCGAGCAGCGCTTGGCGCAAGGTGCGCACGCTGAGCACGCCGACGATCAGGTAGCCGGTGCGCACCTGCGCTTCGCCGAAGCTGAGCGAGGCGTATACCCAGCCGCGCTCGACTGCTTCCTCGACGTTGCCGGACAGGTCGGTGACGCCGCTGGAACCGCGCGGCAGCCGGTCCAGCGCCTCGGTCACGTCGCGCGCCAGGTTCGACGGGTTGAGCTCGAAGCGCTTGACGATGCGGTGCAGGTCCGAGTCCTGCAGCTGCAGGATCTGGTGCAGCCAGTGCACCAGTTCCACGTACGGGTTGCCGCGCAACTTGCAGAACACGGTGGCGCTTTCGATGCCGCGGTAGGCGAGCTTGTTGAGCTTGCCGAACAGGGCGCTGCGACTGATCTCGGCCATGGCGGTGATTCCTTGTGCGAATGCGGAAGAGGAAAAGTGGAGGGCGCGGTCAGCCGGACGGCCGCAGCACCACGTCGTCGGCGTCGGCGATGTCCCAGCTGCGCTGGCCGAGCCAGGTGTCCAGGCCCAGGCGTCCGCCGCGCGCCAGCGTCGTCGCCGGCACCTGGTCGGACTGCAGCAGCAGTTGCAGATCCCAGCCTTTTTCGTCGCCGACGTAGCTGCGCACCGCCGCGGCCAGCTGGCGCAGGGCCTCGCCGCCGGGCAGAAAGCGCTGGAAGGCGCTGCGCGACAGCGGCCCGAGCCGCAGGCGGAAACGCTGCTGCGCGCCGCGCGCATGCGCGCCGAGCACGGTGCTGTGACCGAGCGTGGCGACCTCGGGCGAGGCGCCCAGGCGCAGGTGCGCATCGTCGGGCAGGCGCATCCATTCGGCGACGAATTCCAGCACCTGCACCGGCACCGCGAACAGCTGCTCGAGCAGGCCGCGCAGGCCTTCGGCATTGCGCGCCACCGGCAGCAGGCGCCCGGCGAAATGCCGGCGCGCGTCGTCGGGCAGCGCGTCGCGGTCGCGCAGGTGCGGCGAGCCGATGCCGCTCAGCGCATCCAGGTAGCCGCGGAAACGGTCCTCGTGCGGGCGGTCGGCATGCACGGTCGGCTGCGCATCGGCCCAGGCGCGGTAGAACAGGCTCAGCATGCGATGATGGAACAGGTCGGCGAACGCGGCCAGGGTCGGGTCCTTGGCCTGCGCCTGGCGCTCGATCGCGTACTCGGTCAGGTGCAGCGGCAGCGGCGCGTTCGGCCCGAACAGGCCCAGGAACAGCCCGTACAGCTTGCCCGGCTGCGTACCGGCGCCCGCCACGTAGCGGTCGATCGAGCGCGGCGCGAACGCCAGCGACGGCGTATGCCGCAGCCGCACCGGATCGTCGGACGGGCGCGTGGAACGGCCCAGCCGCGGCTGTTGCTGATGCGCGCGTTCCAGTGCGCGCAGCGCGGCGAAGAACTCGAAGTCCTGCGGCCGCTCGCGCAGCGCCTGCTCCAGTGCGGCAAGGTCGGCGGCGCTCACAGCAGCGCCCGTTTGCCGAGCTGCGCCGGCCAGCGCGCGATCTCGTTGCGCTCGCTGGTACGCAGCACGGTCTCGGTGAACGAGTTGACCGACACGTAGCGGGCGAAGAAGTGCTGCAGCACCGCGCCGAGCAGGAACGCGCCGCTGCCTTCGAAGGCGCTGTCCTCGCAGGTCAGGGTGATCTCCAGACCGCGGCCGAAGGTGATCGGGCCCGGCGCCGGGATGCGGCGCACGATCGGCTGCGCGCGCACCTGCTTGATGCCCTCGATCTGGCGCAGCGCGGCGGCGTCGAACGGATCGCAGTACAGCGTCAGCATCTCGCGCAGCGCGGCGGCGCCGTCCTGGCCGTCCTCGAACAGCGACAGGTAGTTCAGTTGCAGGTGGCTGAGCAGGCGCCACGCGGTCTCACCATCGCTCAGCGCCGGGCGCGGCTTGGTCGGTCCGGCCACGCAGCGCACGCTGTGCACCGGCGCGCCCGCATCCATCGTGAAATCGGTGGCACCCTTGCCGACCGGCATGTGCAGCGGCAGGTCACGGTTGCTGCACAGCAGCTGCAGGCCGAGCTGGCGCAGCGAGGTGGCGTAGGCGCCGTCGTCGGCATCGACCAGGCTCACGTACACCTCGCTGCCGACGTAGCTGGAGCGTGCGCCCTGGCGGCGCTGCCGCGCCGACAGCAGGCGCGGTTCGCGGCGCAGGGTGTAGAACGCGCCGTGGCGCGCATGCCAGGTGTGCGCGTCACCGCCGTAGAACGGCAGGAAGCGCTGCTCCGGCTCCTGGCGGTCGCCGAAGCCTTCGACCTCGCCCAGGCTGTGGATCTCGAAATCCATTGGCCGGGTCCGGTCGGCGAGCACGTGGTATTCGGTCTTTCCCGGCGCCAGATGCAGGCGGTCGGCGCGGCGCGGGAACAGGTTGATCGCCGGCGTGCAGAACAGGCGGAAGTTGTCCGCGCTCACCGCCTGCGCCAGGCTGGCCACGCTGCGCTCCAGCAGCACCACGATCTCGAACCCGGTGCCGTGGAGCTTGCGCAGCGCCGCGCGCAGCCCGCCCAGTTCGGCGAACAGGAAGCGCTGCGGGCAGGCGAAGTATTCCTGCAGCAGCCGATAGCCGCTGAAGGCACGGCCGTCGTACGGCACCAGTGCCTCGTCGTCGGCGAAACCGCGCGCGCGCAGCTCGCTGCGGCCGCGTTGCACCTCCAGCGCCGCGCCGGCCGCGTCCTGTCCGCGGATCACGAAGCCGGCGGCGTGGCCGAGCAGCTGCTCGTACAGGCGCGTGGGCAGGTCGTCGGCGCCGGCCAGGAACAGCGGCAGCGTGTCGAGTGCCAGCATGTTGGCCTGCACGCCGGCCAGCGTTTCGAAACGCAGGCGCAAGGCGGCGCGCACCGGCCTGGCCGCGGCCTGCGCCGGCGGCAGGCCGATCCCGGCGGCGGCGATCGCCGCCGGCGTCTCCAGGTACTTGGCCTCGCGCAGCGCCAGCGGCCACAGCGTGAGCGCATGCGCGGTGCGGTATTCGCAGGCGGTGCGCTCGCCGCCGGCGACCAGGCTGCGCAGCGCGGTGTGGCGCGGCACGGTGTGGCCCGCGGCCAGCGCGCTTTCCTTCAGTTCCGGCTGCAGCTGCACCACCGCCATCGACGGCATCGGCGTCAGGTAGTGCGGGTACACCATCTGCAACAGGTGCTGGGTGAACACCGGATACTGCGCGTCGAGCTTGAGCTGCACGCGCGCGGCCATGAACGCGAAGCCTTCCAGCAAGCGCTCCACGTACGGGTCGGCGCATTCGAAGCCTTCCAGGCCCAGGCGTCCGGCGATCTTCGGGAACTCGCGCGCGAACTCGCCGCCCATCTCGCGCACGTGCTGCAGTTCGCGGTTGTAGTAGCCGAGCAGGCGCGGATCCATCAGGCGTAGCCCTCGCTGAGGTCCAGCCGCCCGGTCTCCAGGTCCAGTTCGGTCTTCAGGTACAGGTTCAGCGGCAGCGGCTGCGCCCACATCTCCGATTCGATGAAGAACACCAGCGAGCGCCGGTCCATGCGCCGCGCGTCGGCCTGCACGGTGACACGCAGGGTGTCGGCGATCAGCCGCGGCTCGAACGCCAAGATCGCCTCGCGCAGGCGCAGCTGCAGCGCCGCCGCGTCGATGCCGGACATGGCCACGCCGGCCAGGTCGGGGATGCCGAAGTTCAGTACCGAGCGCCGCACGTCCGGATACACGTCCAGCGGCTGGTCGGTGGCCAGGTTGACGCAGTTCAGCAGCCACGACAGGTCGCGCATCACGCACTCGCGCAGGCGCGCGGCGGAGATCACGCGCTTGTCGCGGCTCTCCTCCTGGCGCTGCGGCTCGTCGTCGCTGAGCCGGTCCAGCAGCGAGGGCTGCAGGCGTTCCTGGGTGGTGAGTTCGGCCATCGCAGCGGCTCGGGCTCAGGCCGGGTCGAACAGGATCTGGCGCACGTCCAGCAGCGCGTGCTCGCCGGCATCGGTGGCCCACAGGCGCTGGCCCAGGCCGACGTCGCCGTCGCTGCCGCTCCAGTCGGTGCGCCGCGCCAGCAGCAGCTGGCCGTCGTCGCTGCGCTCGGTACCGGGATAGCGCACCGGCACGAAGCCGAACGCCTCGCCGCCGTTGCGCCAGGTCACCGCCACCGGCGCCCACAGCATGTCGCGCAGGTCGGCCGGGGCTTCGAAACGCAAGGCCTGTATCTGCGCGAACGGCACCCAGGCGTAGCCGCCGTTGACCACCAGCTCCAGGCACGGGCCGAAGCGCGGATCGGCATCGGCGATCCAGGAAAAACGCGCGTCGTCGAGTTCGCCGGCGCTGGCCGGGGCCTGTTCGAACGCCTGCGCGCGCAGCTCGGCGGCCTGCGCGGTGGCGCCCTCGGCCGACAGCCGCAACGCCTGCAACAGCAGCGCCAGCCATGGTTCGGGCGTACCGAGCACGGTCGGCAACGCCTGCCCGGCGAACACCGCGGCGCGCTGGCGCTCGGCCTGCACGGTGATCGCGTAGGTCGCGGCGAGCGCGGCGTTGTCGGCATCGAGTTCGCGGCAGGCGTCGAGCTGGGCGCGGGCACGGTCCCATTGGCCGAGCACCGCCAGCAGCTGGAACAGGAATACGCGTTGGCGCGCGTCGGCCGGATGCTGGCGCACGCGTTGGGTCAGCAGTTTCAGCGCTTCGTCCGGACGCCCGTGACGCAGCAGCAGTTCGGGAGTGGTGTCCATGGCCTGTCCGCACGAAGGGAATGGTGCGGCGCCGTCGCAGCGACGGCGCCGGGGTGGGCGGCGGCCGTAGCCGCCGCCGCGGTCAGGCCTTGGCCACGCCCTGGATGTCGTAGGTGAATTCCTTCGCCCCGCCCTGCGCGATGCCCTTGTCGTCCTGCGGCTGGAAGCTGTACTTGAACTTGCCGAAGTGCAGGGTCACGTTCTCGGTCAGGCGATCCTCGCCGCCCGAGCCGCCGGTGGACAGCGAGGTGATCAGCACGCCTTCGCTCAGTTCCAGGGTCAGGAAGTCGGTCTGTTCGCCGGTGGCGTTGGTCACGTACAGCCACGCCGTGTCCACGCGCGCGCCGGTGCACACGGCATCGAGCAGTGCGTTGGAGCAGCCGTCGACGTACTTGGTGATGGAGATGTCCTGGATGTGCGCCTTGCCGCCGCTGGCCGAACCGCCACCGGTATGCAGGTCGCCGGAATTGCTCGCGCCCCACGACCACGCCAGGATCGGCACCTCGCCCTTGTGCTTCTTGTGGTTGGACGCGCCTTCGATCTTGACCTTGCCGCTGCCGAACTTGATATGCATGTCGAACGCCATGGAACTGCTCCTCTAGTGAAAAACGGACAACGATGGTCGGCGTACGGCGCGCATCGCGCCGACGCCGTGGCACGGTGGCGCCGGTCAGGCCTTGGCGGCCGACGGCAGCCGCGACACCAGTCGCAGCGACACGGTCAGCCCTTCCAGCTGGTAGTGCGGCTTCAGGAAGAACTTGGAGGTGTAGTAGCCGGGCGCGCCCTCCACTTCCTCCACCACCACCTCGGCCGCGGCCAGCGGCTTGCGCGCCTTGGTGTCTTCGCTGGAGTTGGACGGATCCCCATCGATGTACTGGGTGATCCAGCGGGTCAGCCACGCCTGCATCTGCTCGCGATCGCTGAACGAGCCGATCTTGTCGCGCACGATGCACTTCAGGTAATGCGCGAAGCGGCAGCAGGCGAACATGTACGGCAGGCGCGCGCCGAGTGCGGCGTTGGCGGTGGCGTCCGGGTCGTCGTACTCGTCGGGCTTGTTCAAGGACTGCGCGCTGATGAACGCGGCCATGTCCGAGTTCTTGCGATGCACCAGCGGCATCAGCCCCATCTTGTCCAGTTCGGCCGAGCGGCGGTCGGTGATCGCCACCTCGGTCGGGCACTTCATGTCCACGCCGCCGTCGTCGGTGGGGAAGGTGTGCGTGGGCAGGCCTTCGACCGCACCGCCGGACTCGATGCCGCGGATCCGCGAACACCAGCCGTACTGCTTGAACGAACGGTTGATGTTCACCGCCATCGCATAGGCCGCGTTCTGCCAGGTGTACTTGGCCGAATCGGCGCCGGTGGTCTCTTCCTCGAAATCGAACTCTTCCACCGGGTTGGTGGTGGCCCCGTACGGCAGGCGCGACAGCGTGCGCGGCATCGCCAGGCCGATGTACTTGGAATCCTCCGACTCGCGCAGCGAACGCCATGCGGCGTAGTCGGGCGTGGAGAAGATCTTGGCCAGGTCGCGCGGGTTGGACAGCTCGTTCCAGTTGTCCATGCCCATCAGCTTGGGCGCGGCCGCGGAAATGAATGGCGCGTGCGCGGCGGCGGCGACCTGGGCGATGCCGTTGAGCAGTTCCACGTCCGGCGGGCTGTTGTCGAAGTAGTAGTCGCCGACCAGGCAGCCATAAGGCTCGCCGCCGAGCTGGCCGTATTCCTGCTCGTAGACCTTCTTGAAGATCGGGCTCTGGTCCCAGGCGGTGCCCTTGTAGCGCTTGAGCACCTTGCCCAACTCCTTCTTGGAGATGTTGAGCACGCGGATCTTCAGCTGCTGGTCGCTCTCGGTGTTGCTGACCAGGTAGTGCAGGCCGCGCCAGGCGCCTTCCAGCTGCTGCATGTCGGCGTGGTGCAGGATGTGGTTGAGCTGCTCGCTGAGCTTGCGGTCGATCTCGGCGATGTAGGCCTTGATCGTCTGCGACACGTCTTCGCTGACCACGTCGCTGCGGCTGAGCACCTGCTCGGCCAGCGTGCGCACCGCGGACTCCACCTCTTCCTTGGCGCGTTCGCTCTTGGGCTTAAATTCGCGGTTCAGCAGCGCGGCGAAATCGCCCGCTTCCAGGACCTGGGTGCCGCTGCCGGCTTCGGCCAGTTGTTCGCTCGCCATGGCTCAGCCCTCCTTCGGGTCGGCGGGCTTGGCCGCCGAGACCAGCGACTGCAGCAGGGCCGGGTCGCGCAGCGCCTGCGCGATCAGGTTCTCGGCGCCGGCCTTGCCGTCCATGTAGGTGTCCAGGTTGGCGAGCTGGGTGCGCGCCTCCAGCAACTTGGCCAGCGGCTCGACCTTGCGCGCCACCGCCGCCGGCGAAAAGTCGTCCATGCTCTCGAAGGTGATGTCCACCGCCAGCTCGCCTTCGCCGGTGAGCGTGTTGGGCACCTTGAAGGTGGCGCGCGGGCGCATCGACTGCAGGCGGCTGTCGAAGTTGTCCACATCGATTTCCAGCGCCTTGCGTTCCTCCAGCGACGGCAGCTCGCCGGCATTGGCGCCGGACAGGTCCGACATCACTCCCATCACGAACGGGATCTGCACTTTCTTCTGCGCGCCGTAGACCTCCACGTCGTACTCGATCTGTACCCGTGGCGCCCGATTGCGCGCGATGAACTTCTGACTGTTTGCCATTGCCTCGTCTCCGATTGAGCTTTTCGATCCGGCCTGCCGGCAATGCCGTGCAGACCGGCCGCGCACCTGCCGCCGGTTGATCCCCGGGACGCCGACGCGAAACGCCGGCGGCGCTCCCCCATCGCGCGCTCGCCGCCGTTCCGCCTCCACGTTCCCCTTGCGCCGTCGGCGCGCGGGCAGATCGCCGCACACCGGGCATCGCATGCCGTGCGTGGCGCCGATTCCCCGGCGCATCCCCTGCACGGCGCTTTTCAGCGATGCGGCGAGTCTAGGAATGGCGCCGAACGACCACCCGACATTTCGTCTCAGCCAGAGCCGCGTCTACGCCTGTGCACAAAACGTGAAAAGGGTGATGGGTTCGCCGCGCTTCTTCCGGTTGTATCGGAGACAGGCCCCGTGGGGTGGGCCGCGACCGCCGCCGATGACCACGTCCCGCAGCATCACCGTACCGGCGCGCATGCAGACGCGCGCGTTCCTGGCCGACGCCGGCGAACCGCTGCTGATCGACCTGCTGGCCTATATCGAAGAGAACATCGGCGAACCGGAGTTGGGCAGCGACATGCTGCTGGCCGCGTTCCCGTTGTCGCGCGCGACCTTGTACCGCCTGTTCCAGGCGCGCGGCGGCGTGGCCAGCTACATTCGCGAGCAGCGCCTGCGCACCGCGCACCGCTACCTGCAGCTGCACCCGCAGTGCAGCCTGACCTGGTTGTTGTACGAAATGGGCTTCGCCTCGGAACGGCAGTTCCAGCGCGCGTTCCAGGCGCGCTTCGGCATGTCGCCGGCGCAGTGGCGCAAGGCGTGCCGGGCGGCGCCGTGCCAGCCCAAGGAAGAGCGTCGCGGACCCTATATCCCGATGTGGCGGATCATCCGCGAGCTGTGCCGCACCTCGATGGTCGACGACGCGCCGGTGTACGCGCCGACCGAATCGGCGACGGCGCAATAGCCGCCGCTCCCTGTAGGAGCGGCTTCAGCCGCGACCGACACCTTCCCCGCGCGACCGTTCCCGGCAAGATCCTGTCGCGGCTGAAGCCGCTCCTGCAGGAGGCGCCGCCGCCGGCACGTGTCCAATCTCAGCGGATCACCAGCACCGGCACCTGGCTGCGCGCCAGCACCTCGGCGGTCTGGCTGCCGAGCAGTACCCGGCTCATGCCACGGCGACCGTGCGAGGTCATCACGATCAGGTCGCTGCGGTGCGAGGTGGCGATGTCGATGATGCCTTCGGCCGGGTAGCGATCGAGCACATGGCAGCCATGCGCGGTCACGCCGGTGGCCTCGGCGGCGGCGAGCGCCGGCGCCAGGATCTTCTGCGCGCCTTCTTCCCGGTCCTGGCGGTATTCGGGCGTGGCCTCGTAGCCCACGCTCCAGCCCATCGCGTCGTACATGCCCATCGCCCAGGGCTCGGACACGGTGACGATATCCACTTCCGCGCCGAGCCTGGCGGCCAGCGCCAGGCCCTGCTGCAAGCCCTTGGCGGACAATTCGGAACCATCGATTGCGATCAGGATGCGCTGGTACATGTGCGTGCTCCGGTAACGCCGCCCGCGGCGGCACCGGCACATTGCACACCCGGCGCGGATCCCGCGCCTTGACCCGGATCAATTTCCCGGCGGTTGCGGCGCCAACGGCCGCGCCGGATTGCCGGCCACGCGTGCGCCGGCCGGCACGTCGCGGGTGACCACGCTGCCGGCGCCGATCACCGCGTCGTCGCCGATCGTGACCCCGGGCAGCACGATCGCGCCGCCGCCGATCCAGACGTTGCGGCCGATCGTCAGCGGCCGCCCGAGTTCGAGTCCGGCCGCGCGCTGCGCCGCATCGCGCGGATGATCGGCGGCATACAGCTGCACCGCCGGCCCGATCTGCGTGCCGTCGCCGATCCGCACCGGCGCCACGTCCAGGATCACGCAGTTGAAATTGAGGAACACGTCCTCGCCCAAGTGGATGTTGTAGCCGTAGTCGCAATGGAACGGCGGCCGCACCACCGCGCCGCGCCCGACCGCGCCCAACTGCTCGCCCAGCAGCGCGTGCCGCTGCGCCGGCGATTCGGCCAGCGCCGCGTTGTAGCGCACCATCCATGTCTTGGCCGCGGCCTGGTCGGCCTGCAGCTGCGCATCGCCGGGGCGATACGGCTCGCCGGCCAGCATCTTGTCTTTTTCGCTGCGCATCGTGCGCTCCCGCTTGGTCTGGAAGAGACGGATCATCGCATTGGCAGCGATGGCGAGCCATCCGCCGATGGCGACGCGTCAGCGCCGCGGCACGAAACCGCACTGGCGTATCGCGCTGCCCGGCCGCACCGCACGTGTGCCGCGGCGACCGCTGCACGTCGCCGGCACGGCTGGCGAATTGCCGTCCGCTGGCCCGGCTTGGCAGCCGGTCAGTTGCACTGCCGGGCGACAACGTGCCGTTGACGCCCGGGTCACCCGGCCACCACCGTCCCCCTGCAACGCTGGACCGCCGTGGCGAGGATCAGCGATGCGCCTGCATCATCTGAATTGCATCTCCACCTGCCCGCTCGGCGGCCGCTTGATGGATGGACGCAGCGCGAGCATCCTGCAGCGCGGCCACCTGACCTGCCATTGCCTGCTGATCGAAACCGGCGACAGCCTGGTGCTGGTCGACACCGGGTTCGGCCTGCGCGACGTGGCCGATCCGCGCAGCCGCCTCAGCGCGTTCTTTCTGGGCCTGGTGCGACCCGAGTTCCGCGAGGAGATGACCGCGATCCGGCAGATCCAGCGGCTGGGCTTCGATCCGCGCGACGTGCGCCACATCGTGCTGACCCACCTGGATTTCGATCACGCCGGCGGCCTGGACGATTTTCCGCACGCGCAGGTGCATCTGCTCACCAGCGAGCGCGACCACGCCCTGCGCCAGGCGACGTGGCTGGACCGCCAGCGTTTCCGTCCCCAGCAATGGACCGATCGTTCGCGCTGGCGCACCTATCCCGCCGCGGAAGGCGACCCATGGATGGGTTTCGACTGCATCCGCGTCCTGCACGGGTTGCCGCCGGAGATCCTGCTGGTACCGTTGCCCGGGCACACCTTCGGTCATGCCGGCGTGGCCGTGCGCAGCGACGGACGCTGGCACCTGCTGGCCGGCGACGCCTACTTTCATCCCGGAGAGATGGATCCGCTGCGGCCGCACTGCACGCCCGGCCTGCGTTTCTACCAATGGATGATGGAGAAGGACCGCAGGTCGCGCCTGCACAACCAGCGCCGCCTGCGCGACCTGAACCGGCAGCACGCCGGCGCGGTCACGATGTTCTGCTCGCACGACGTCGGCGAGTTCGAACGCCTGAGCGGCCGTTCCGCCGCACTGCCGGCCGAAGCCCTGGTCGCCGCGCGCTGAGCGGCGACGCGCGATGGCGTGGTGCGCATTCACCCCTCCTCGACGACACCGCGCCGCATCATGCGCCGTGTCCGCTGGCATGCGCGCAGCAGCCCAGGCCCATGCGGACGCTTTCTCCCAACAAGGCGGTGCGCGATGTCAGAGCGAGTGGAAGTGGGGCAGATGGTGTTCGTCGTCGATGGCGAACTCGGCGTCGGCGCCGTGCGCGAGGTGCGCACCGAGTCCGGGGAATTCGTCGTCAACATCCAGAACGGCGGCGACTTCGTGCTGCCGCTGGACGCAGTGAAGGACGTGCACTCCGGCAAGGTGCTCCTCGCCGTGGAGCGGCTGCCCGAACAGGTCCGCGAAGCGCTGCGCCACCCGCACGACGCCGAACTGCACTCCTCCATGTATGCCGCCACGGACCCGAGCGACGGCACGCTGAAGGAGTGAGGCACGCCTTCGGCGGTATGCCCCAGCAAGAGAACCATACGCAGCAGGTTCGCGCCAATCTGCTCGCCGGTAAGCGTCGGCCAGATGGTCGGTTCATTGCCTTGCGCGTATCTCAGCTAGGTGCCGACCGGATCGCACACGGCGCAATTTATGCCGTTAGACGGAAATTCTTGCTCCTCTCGCCGTATATCTCCGCGCCGGTTGGATCATCGGGCATTTCGCACGCGCATAGGGTAGCTCGCTCCAAGGCGTACAAAGACAGCATCGCCCTACTTGTGGCGCAGCAAGACTGGCCTTAGTATTTCGTCACGGGGTTGCTACAAATCAACGCACGGGCGCCAACCGGAAGTAATCCAATCGGATAATTCCCAGTTCGTCTCGCGTGGCATCGTCGCCGCCATTGCCGCCGTCTCCAACTTAGCGCCAAGGCGCGTGCATTCTATCGGCGTGGGCACGCCGCCGAGAATGGCATTGTTAAATTGCGCTTGAATGGCAATTTGAGGGCTGCAATATCGCATATTCAGACATTGAAAATAACAGGGGAATTCAATGAAAACTGTAACGAGCTTTTTCCTTTCAGCCCTTGCATTGACATCGTCAGCAGCCATGGCTGCTGACGATTCGGGAAAGATCGTCGAGATCTACGCCCATCCAGACGGACAGATCGCCCTAAAATTAGACAACGGGCTGCCCAACTCAAATACCACAAATAATTGCGGAGTTTCCAGCAACCCATGGGCTGGGGTCGCCACTACCGCCGATCCGATCGTTAAGGCCGCAATTTTGTCGGCGTATACCAGCAAATCCAATGTCACTTTGGTCACAATGGGCAAATGTGTCGGCACTTGGATAAAAATTGAGGCCATGCACGTCAGATAATAGAAAATAAATGGCTTTAAGATCACGACATTGGAAAATGCTCTGCCCTGATTAATTGCTGGGAGGCGACATCTCTCGTCAAACAGGTGAAAGACCTGAGCGATATCCGCTGGCTGCGCAATGCATAACCCAATGAGGCGATGGGTGCATGAACGACCTTGAGAACACCAGCAATGACGTCTGCGGGCGCAACCGCATCTGGCGCATGCCACCCGACGATCCAAAAGCCGCCGCAGTCGCTGCGCATCGGATCGCCCGCATCGCCAGGCGGGCCAGGCGGCGCATCAGTGCCGCCCGATGGCGGCACCGATGACCGTGTAGGTCTCCAGCGGCATCTCCTCGCGGCGTGCCTCCAGCGCATCCAGCAACGTGAGGCGACGATGGGGGCCGAGCGGCGCATAGACGTCGCCGCGGGCTGCCCAATCGGCGATGGCCTGCCGCCACCATTGTCTCGCAGGTCCGTCGGTTGAGGCAAACTCCAGCACAAGCGCGAGCCATGTCCAATGCTCCAGCGCCGCCACGACCCCGCGCAGCGTGTGGCGCGCGTCCTCGGTGCTTGCGGGGGAACACACGACGGCAGCGATTCGCTCGACGTCGACCGGCACATCGCCGGTGCGGACGTAACGAACAAGCATGCCGACTGCACGATTGCCACCGCTGGCGACGAACGCCGCGAACTGCGCGTCGCTCAACTGCCCGCCGGCCTTGATCAGGCCGCGCAGCGCAAGCGAGCGCACCAGGCTGCTAGGGCCGCCCAGCCAGCGGCGCATGCGCGCCTCGTCTTCCGGCCGCCCGTGATCCGCCAGTGCCGCCAGCGCGCCCACGGTCGGCCGCGACGCGTCGCTGTCCAGGACAGCACGCCAATGCGCTGCAGGCTCTTCCGCATGGCGGTCGCGCAGGAGGAACACGCCCAGCGAGCGAACGCCGGCGGCGGCATCGCAGAGCGCGGCAAGCACCTGCTCGCGCGGCAACGCGCCCTGCATCTGCGACAGCGCACGCAGCGATTCGCGCCGGACCAGCGGATGCGCGGCGCACACTCCGATGTCGGCAAGCGCGCGCGTACGCGTGGCATCGCAGCGGCGCTGGGCGTGACGCAAGGCGTGCAACGCGATCCCGGGATCGGGATCGCGCATGGCCAACGCCAGCAGGTCGGCGTCGAACCGGATGCCCGCGTCCAGACAGCGCCGGATCGCCCAGGCCCGCACCTGGGCGCGCGGATGTCCGATCAGCGCGTGCAGCCATGGCCGCGACGGCTCCTGAAGCATCCAGGCGTCGACCTGGTCGCTAAACCACTGCTGCGAGACGCGCTCGCGCGCGCGCAGCCTGAGCACCAGCGGCCAGAGCGCGACCACGTCCTCGCCCCGACACCCTTGCAGCAACCGCTCCGTGGTCGCCTGCGCCGTTGCGCGCACATTTTCGACCCAATCGGAACACCGGATCAGGGCGGCCGCCAGCGCCAGGTAGCCGGGAAACGCAGGCAGCGTGCGCAACGCCGCGTGCCGGATCCGGCCATCGCCGTCGGCGCATGCCAGGAACAGCAGCGACTGGCGTGCGGAATCGGGCATCCCGGCCATCTCTATGCGCTCGAGCGCGTGCGTCGACCATCCCGGGCAGGACGGGCCGCGCGCCCTACGCAGTGATTCGTCGACATCGAACAGTTTCTGCGCCGGCACGCTACGCAGGAAGGTGGAGGCATCCTGCGGCTGCGCATCCGCCGCGTCCCATGCGGCAAGCCCCTGCAGCCTGCGCAAGATCAATTCCTCGGGCGCCGGCGGCACCGCCTCCGACGCCACCTGGCGCACCCGCACGCGGGAGGCGAACAGGCGTCGCCAGGTCATGGGCACACCGCGCGAACCGGCAGATGCGCCCTGGCCCCCTTCCGAACTTCACTGCTCTCGCGCATTCTGCCGTCTCCTTCCATGCCCGAACGATAAGCCAGACCTGGCTGGAGTGCATGCGGCGGGCGCTCGCGCGCCTGCAGGCGGTCGCGCCGACATGATGGCCCTCACGCGCCGCACGCACGGCGTGGGCAGAATGGAGGACGGTTTTCTCCGTCCGCATCGCGCATGCCCTCGATCAACGTGCTGACCGTCAACGTGCACATGGGCTTCAACCTGCTCAATCGCCGTTTCGTGCTGCCCGAACTGCGCGAGGCGATCCGCTCCGTGTCCGCCGAGATGGTGTTCCTGCAGGAGGTGCTGGGCGAGCACGCGCTGCACGCGGGACGGCACGCCGACTGGCCGGCGCAGACCCAGTACGAGTTCCTCGCCGATACGCTGTGGCCGCAGTTCGCCTACGGGCGCAACGCGGTCTACCCGCACGGCCACCACGGCAACGCGATGCTGTCGCGGTTCCCGATCGCCTCGTCGGTCAACCGCGACGTGTCGGTACAGGGCCACGAACAGCGCGGACTGCTGCATGCCGTGGTGCGCGTGCCCGGTTTCGATGCCGACGTACATACGGTCTGCGTGCACCTGGGCCTGCGCGAGGCGCACCGGCGCAAGCAGATCGGGCTGCTGTGCGGCATCGTGTCCGACGAGATCCCGCCGGAGGCGCCGCTGATCGTGGCCGGCGACTTCAACGACTGGCGCGTGCGCGGCCATCGGCTGCTGCGCCGCTGCGGGTTGGTGGAAGCTTTCGATCACCTGCATGGGCGGGTGGCGCGGACCTTCCCCTCGCGCTGGCCGCTGCTGCCGGTCGACCGCATCTACCTGCGCAACGCGCGCATCGACGCCGCACGCGTGCTGACCGGGCGGCCGTGGTCGCACCTGTCCGACCACGCGCCGCTGCTGGCGAGGATCGCGTTGTGAAGCGGTCGCGGGCGATCGATTCGCGTTGGCGCCAGGGCCACCGCCTGCGCCTGCTGGAGAACGGCGACGTCTACTTCGCGCGCGTCTACGCGGCCATCGACGCCGCGCAGCACGAAGTGCTGCTGGAGACCTTCATCTGGTTCGAGGACAAGGTGGGCATTCCGCTCAAGGAGCGCCTGGTCGCGGCGGCGCGGCGCGGCGTGCGCGTGCACCTGCTGGTGGACGCGTTCGGCTCGCCGGACCTGTCGCCGGAGTTCGTGCGCGAACTGATCGAGGCCGGCGTCGAACTGCGCATGTTCGACCGCCAGCCGACCCTGCTCGGCGTCCGCCTCAACGTGTTCCGGCGCATGCACCGCAAGCTGCTGGTCGTCGACGGCACGATCGGCATGGTCGGCGGCATCAACTATTCGGCCGATCACCTGACCGATTTCGGCCCGGAGGCCAAGCAGGACTACGCCGTCGAAGTCGAAGGCCCGGTGGTGGCGGACATGGTCTCGTTCATGCGCCGCGCGATGCAGACCCACGGCACCGGCGAGGGCTGGCAGCCGCAGGAACTGCCGGAGCCGCACCGCGCCGCCGGCCCTGCCGAGGTGTGCTTCCTGCCGCGCGACAACGGGCGCCGCTCGCGCAGCATCGAACGCGCCTACCGGCAGGCCTTCCGTGAGGCGCGGCGCGAGATCGTCATCGCCAACGCGTACTTCTTCCCCGGCTACGGCTTCCTGCGCGACCTGTGCGCCGCCGCCCGGCGCGGGGTCAGGGTGTGCATGCTGTTCCAGGGCCAGCCGGATACCCCGCTGGCGCTGATCGCCGCGCGCGCCCTGTACCGCCACCTGGTGGACGCGGGCGTGCACATCTTCGAATACTGCGAACGCCCGTTCCACGGCAAGGTGGCGGTGATCGACGGCGAATGGAGCACGGTGGGCTCCAGCAACCTGGATCCGCTGAGCCTGTCGCTCAACCTGGAAGCCAACCTGCTGATCCGCGACGCGGCGTTCGCGCGCGAACTGCACGGCTGCCTGCGCCGCCTGATGGAGACGCACTGCCGCCGGGTCGAGCCGGCGAGCGTGCCGCGGGGGCGCTTCTGGCAACCGTTGCTGCGCCCGGTGCTGTTCCATGTGCTGCGCAATTTTCCGCAATGGGCCAGCCGCCTGCCCGCACGCACGCCGCGCACGGCGTTGCTGCGCCCGCCGCATCACCGTGGGCCGTCGCCGTGACGGCCGCGCCCGCCCGCAGCCGGCGCTGGCGCCGCGTGCGCCGCATCGCGTACCTGGCGTTCCTGGCGCTGGTGGCGTTCCTGCTGGTGCGCTATGGACGCTCGGTGGACTGGGCGCAGGTCGGGGCGACGCTGGCCGGCTACGGCGGCGGCACCCTGGCGCTGGCGGCCGGCCTGACCCTGGCCAGCTACGCGCTGTACGCCTGCTACGACCTGGGCGCACGCCGCTACACCCGGCACCCGCTGGCGACGCCGCGGGTGATGGCGATCGCGGTCATCGCCTACGCCTTCAGCCTCAATGTCGGCGCGCTAGTCGGCGGCGCGGGCTTCCGCTATCGGTTGTACGCACGCGAGGGGCTGCGGCTGGGGACCATCGGCCGCATCGTCGCCTTCACCATCGGCACCAACTGGATGGGCTACCTGCTGCTGGCCGGCGCGCTGTTCGCCTCCGGCCGCTTGCGCACGCCGCCGCACTGGCCGGTGAGCGGCGCGAGCCTGCCGTGGCTGGGCGCGGCGATGCTGCTGGCCGTGGCCGGCTATTTGCTGGCGTGCCACCTGGCGCGCGGACGCGCGCTCGAAGTCCGCGGCCACGCCCTGCATCTGCCGCCGCTGCCGCTGGCGGTGTTGCAGCTGGCGCTGGGCGCCGCCAACTGGACGCTGATGGGCACGCTGCTGTTCGTGCTGATGCCGCCCGGCGTGGACTACGTCTCCGTGCTCGGCACGCTGCTGGTGGCGGCGGTCGCCTCGGCCATCGCCCACATCCCCGCCGGCATCGGCGTGATGGAGGCGGTGTTCCTGCCCATGCTCGGCCACCAGGTGCCGCAGTCGCAACTGCTCGCCGCCCTGCTCGCCTATCGCGCGTTCTACTACCTGGGACCGCTGCTGCTGGCGACTGCCGGCTATGCCGCACTGGAAGCGCGCCGGCGGCGCGCCGCACCGGCCGCACCGACCCAGAAGTAGCGCTTGTTGGCAGAGGACCCCGGGTGATAGCGTCGCGCGCATGCATCGGCGAAGGACACCATGACATGAAGCGCGTCACCGGCATTGGCGGCATCTTCTTCAAGGCCAACGACGCTGCGGCGCTGCAGGCCTGGTACAAGCGCCATCTGGGCATCGATGTGCAGGCATGGGGCGGCACCGCGTTCGCCTGGACCGACGCCGCGGGCGAGCCGCTCGCCGGCAGCACCATCTGGTCGATCGGCTCGGCGCAAGGCGAGCAATTCGCGCCCAGCACGGCGCCCTTCATGATCAATTACCGGGTGGACGATCTGCACGCGCTGGTCCAGGTATTGCGCGAGGAAGGCTGCAACGTGCTCGATCGCGTGGACGATTCCGAATACGGGAAATTCGCCTGGGTCATCGATCCGGAAGGCAACAAGGTGGAGCTTTGGGAACCGCCTGCGGGGCAGTGATGGCGCATCCGTGGTGGGCCGAAGAACGCCGGACATTCGGATACCACTCTGTTGCCACTGTCACGTCGTCGGCGAGGACTTGCGACGGGCTTGCCGGATGCACTGCGCGCTGCGGGAAGGCCTTCAGCCCGAGGCTCCGAAACCGGATGCTGCGTGGCGTCGTTCGTCGCGACTGAAGTCGCTCCCACAAGGGGCTTGCGACGAGGTGGCTGGGGCACTGCAGGAGGGACTTCAGTCCCGACTGTTTCCAAGGCTGGGGTCTGCATGGCTTCGTTCGTCGCGGCTGAAGCCGCTCCTACACGGGCTTGCGGCGAGGTGGCTGGATGCACCGTAGGAGGAGCCTCAGTCCCGACTGTTTCCGAAGCCGGAGAGTGAGCGACTGCGTTCGCCGGGGGATGCCGCGCGCCATGCATGAGCAGGCGGCAATGCAGTCGCCGCCCTGGCGCCAGCGGAGCGGCAAGCGTCCAGCCCGTTAGATCACCGTCAGATTCGCGTACGCCATCACCAGCCACTTCGCGCCGACTTCGTCGAACTGCACCTGCACGCGCGCGTGGGCGCCGCTGCCCTCGTAGTCGACGACCACGCCGCCGCCGAACTTGGGGTGCTGCACGTTGGCGCCGAGCTTGATCGCCGGCGCCTCGATGACGCTGTGGCCGAGGTTGCGTTGCGCGCCGAGTGAGGCGCTGCGCGACACCTGTACCTTCGGCCGCACTTCGTGCAGCAGCTCGCGCGGGATCTCGCGCAGGAAGCGCGAGGGCACGTTGTAGTTGTCCTGGCCGTGGATGCGCCGCGACTCGGCATAGCTGAGCACCAGCTTGTGGCGGGCGCGGGTGATGCCGACGTAGGCCAGGCGCCGCTCTTCCTCCAGCCGCCCGCTCTCCTCCAGCGAACGCGCGCTGGGGAACAGGCCGTCTTCCATGCCGGCCAGGAACACCAGCGGGAATTCCAGGCCCTTGGCCGAATGCAGCGTCATCAGCTGCACGCCGTCCTCGCCGGCCTGGGCCTGGCCTTCGCCGGCCTCCAGCGAGGCGTAGGCCAGGAACGCGACCAGCTCGGTCATCGCCTGGCGGCCTTCGTCGGCGTCCTCGTCGCCGTCGGCGCGCACGAAGCGCGAGGCCACCGAGACCAGTTCGTCGAGGTTGTCGGTGCGCGATTCCGAATCCAGCCCGCCGCGGCTTTCCTTGCTCCAGTGGTCGCGCAACGCCGAGCGCGCCAGCACCTGATCGATCTGCTCGGGCAGCGGCAGCCCGGCCACCTCGGCGGACAGCTGCTCGATCAGGCCCAGGAACTGCGCCAGGGCGTTGCGCGCCCGCGCGGCGAGGTCGCCGCCCTGTTGCGCGGCCTGCTGCGCGGCGGCCCACAACGACAGCGACTGCGCGCGTGCCAGGCGCCGCACTTCGTCCAGGGTGCGGTCGCCGATGCCGCGGGTGGGGGTGTTCACCGCGCGCTCGAACGCCGCGTCGTCGGCGCGGTTGGCGACCAGCCGCAGGTAGGCCAGGGTGTCCTTGATTTCGGCGCGCTCGAAGAAGCGCATGCCGCCGTAGACGCGGTACGGCACCTGTTCGGCGATCAGCGATTCTTCGAACGCGCGCGACTGCGCGTTGCTGCGGTAGAGCACCGCCGCCTCGCTGTAGCTGCCGCCGTCGCGCACCCACTGGCGCACGCGCTCGACCACGTAGCGCGCCTCGTCGATCTCGTTGTAGGCCGCGTACAGGTCGATCGGGTCGCCGTCGCCCGAATCGGTCCACAGCTGCTTGCCGATGCGGTCCGGGTTGTGCGCGATCACCGCGTTGGCGGCGTTGAGGATGTTGGCGCTGGAACGGTAGTTCTGCTCCAGGCGGATGGTCTGCGCGTTCGGGAAATCCTTCAGGAAGCGCTGCACGTTCTCGACCTTGGCGCCGCGCCAGCCGTAGATCGCCTGGTCGTCGTCGCCGACCACGAACACGCGCCCGCTGTCGCCGGCGAGCACGCGCACGAACGCGTACTGGATGGCGTTGGTGTCCTGGAACTCGTCGACCAGGATCTCGCCGAAGCGGCTGCGGTAGTGCGCCAGCAGCGCCGGGTTGTCGCGCAGCAGTTCGTGCGCGCGCAGCAGCAGCTCGGCGAAATCGACCAGGCCCGCCCGGTCGCAGCGCTCCTGGTACAGCGCGTAGGCGCTGCGCAGGGTGGTGGTCCACTCGTCGCGCGGCTCGGGCTGGATGTGCTGTGCGCGCCGGCCCTCGTCCTTCTGCTGGTTGATCCACCACACGATCTGCTTGGGCGGGAACTTGCCCTCGTCCAGCTCCAGCTGCTGCACGACGCGCTTGACCAGCCGCAGCTGGTCGTCGGAGTCGAGCACCTGGAAGCTTTCCGGCAACTTCGCGTCCTGCCAGTGCAGCCGCAGCAGGCGGTGCGCCAGGCCGTGGAAGGTGCCGATCCACATGCCGCGGCTGCCGTTGCGCAGCTGCAGGTCGGTGCGGTGGCGCATCTCGCCGGCCGCCTTGTTGGTGAAGGTGACCGCGAAGATGCCGTGCACCGGCACGCCGTGGACTTCGTTGAGCCAGGCGATGCGGTGGGTGAGCACGCGCGTCTTGCCGGACCCGGCGCCGGCCAGGACCAGGTAATGGCCGGACGGTGCGGAGACGGCCTCGCGCTGGGCGGGGTTCAGATCATCGAGCAAATGGGAGACATCCACCCGGACATTTTACCGGTTGCGGCGGCGCATCGGCTGCGACGGCGGACGCGGCGCCGCAAAAAGTTCGCCAGCGCGCGGTCAAGCCGCCGGGAACAGGCGTTCGGCCACGAAATCCACGAACGCGCGCAGCTTCGGCGACAGTTGCCGGCTGGACGGCCACAACACGAAGAACTGGCCGCTGTCGTTCAACTCGGCATCGAGCAGCGCCTGCAGGCGGCCGTCGGCCAGCGCCTCGCGGGCCAGGAACTCCGGCATGCAGCCGATGCCCATGCCGCCGATCGCCGCCGCGCGCAGCGCTTCCATGTTGTTGCAGGTCAGGACCGCCCGCGGCAGCGGCGCCGGCGTGGACAAGGGCCACTCGTGCAGCTTGCCGGTGGTGGGAAAACGGAAGCGCAGGGTGTCGTGCGCGGCCAGCTGCGCCGGCGTCTGCGGCACGCCGCGGCGGCGCAGGTAGTCCGGCGCGGCGCAGATGCAGAAGCGGAACGGCCCCAGGCGCCGCGACATCAGGCTCGAATCGGCCTGCGTGCCGCTGCGGATCACCGCATCCAGGCCGCGCTCGACCACGTCGACCAGGCGGTCGTCGAATTCCAGTTCCAGCTCCACCTCGGGATAGCGCTCGTGGAACGCGGGCAGCAGCGGCAGCAGGAAGCGGTAGCCGATGGTCGGCAGGCCCAGCCGCAGCAACCCGCGCGGCGCCTGCAGCGTCTGCGCCAGCACGCTCTCGGCCTCGCGCAGTTCCTCCAGCACGCGCTGGCAGCGCTCGAAGAACAGCCGCCCTTCGGCGGTCAGCGCGATGCGCCGGGTGGTCCGCTGTAGCAGGCGCACGCCCAGTTCGCGCTCCAGCGCGGCCACGCTCTTGCCCACCGCCGACGCCGAGATGCCGAGCACGCGGCCGGCACCGACGAAACTCAGCTGTTCGGCGGCGCGGACGAAGGCGACGATGCCGGTCAAACGATCCATACAGGGATATTACGGAATTCTTCTCCGCTATCCATGGAGATCGGCGGCCTTTTTCGGTGACTCCTGCCACGTTATCTCTAGTCGCGATCCCGGCAGCCGCCGGCCGAGCCGCTCGCGATGACCCTCCGCTCCTCCGTTTCCTCCCCAGCAGCTCCCGCACGACGCGGCGCCGCACTCGCCGCGGTGTGCCTGGCCGCCCTGGCCTTGCCGCTGAACTTCTCCGGCGGCGCGGTCGCCACGCCGGCGATCGGCGCAGCGCTGGGCGGCAGCGCGCTGGCGCTGGCCTGGATCACCAATGCCTTCATGCTCAGCTTCGGCAGCCTGCTGCTCGCCGCCGGCGCCCTGGCCGACCGGCATGGCCGCAAGCGCGTGTTCCTGGGTGGGCTGGGCCTGTTCGCCGCCGCCTCGCTGGGCGTCGGCCTGGCCGGCTCGGTGGTGGCGATCGATCTGCTGCGGGCGCTGCAGGGCGTGGGCGCGGCCGCCGCGCTGGCCGGCGGCACCGCGGCGCTGGCGCAGCTGTACGACGGCGTCGCGCGGGCGCGTGCGTTCAGCCTGCTCGGCACCACCTTCGGCACCGGCCTGGCGTTCGGCCCGCTGGCGGCCGGCGTGCTGATCGAACACGTCGGCTGGCGCGCGATCTTCTTCGGCCTGGCCGCGCTGGCCGCGCTCGCCTGGGCGGTCGGCGCGCGCTGCCTGCGCGAGTCGCGCGATCCCGCCCCGGGACCGGCCGACCGCGCCGGCGCGCTGTGCTTCAGCGCGGCGCTGGCAGCGTTCACCGCCGCGCTGATCCAGGGGCCGCACAGCGGCTGGCACAGTGTGCCGACCCTGGCCCTGCTGGGCGCCGCGGCGGCGCTGTTGCTCGGCTTCGTGCGGATCGAGCGGCGCTGTCATCGGCCGATGCTGGATCTGAGCCTGTTCCGCTACCGCCGCTTCGTCGGCGTGCAACTGCTGCCGGTGGCGACCTGCTACAGCTATGTGGTGCTGCTGGTGCTGCTGCCGTTGCGGCTGATCGGGGTGGACGGCCAGCGCGCCAGCGACGCCGGGCTGACCCTGTTGGCGCTGTCGGCGCCGATGCTGGTGGTGCCGCGCGTGGCGGCGGCGCTGGCGCAGCGCATCGCCCCGGGCCTGCTGTCCGCGGCGGGGTTGGCCTTGGCCGCTGTCGGGCTGTACTGGCTGAGCGCACGCCCTCCCGCGCAGGCGCTGCCGGCACTGTTGCTGATCGGCGCCGGCACCGCGCTGCCATGGGGACTGATGGACGCACTGTCGGTCAGCGTGGTGCCGAAGGAACGCGCCGGCATGGCGGCCGGCATCTTCGGCACCTTGCGCGTGGCCGGCGAAGGCATCGCACTGGCGAGCGTGGCCGCGTTGCTGGCCGGACTGATCCAGTGGCAGCTGGCGGCCACGGCGCCGGCGACGACCAGCGCCGCGTTGGCCGAGACCGCGCAACGCCTGGCCGCGGGCGACCTGGCGCAAGCCGCGCATGCGGGCAGCGCCGCATCCATGGCGCAGTTGCGCCACGCCTATGCCGACGGGTTCGCGGTGCTGGCGCGGACGCTGGCGGCGATCACGGCGATGTCGGCGGTCGCGATCTACCTGCTGCTGGGGCGGACGACGCGACATTCCGTGGAGGCCAGGGCCTAGACAGGCATCACTGGTAACGCTTGTCGCGGCTGAAGCCGCTCCTACAGTGACGCGTCTGCCTGCAGCGCTTGGGCGCCACAACGGCAGCCCGGCATGCCGTCATTGCGCGTCGGGATTGGCCGGCAGTTCGCACAACAACGCCTGCGCCTGCTGCTGCGCCTGCACGCGCAGTTCCGGGATCGCCAGGCTTTCCCACAGGCTGCCGATGCGCAGGCTGCCGAGCACGCGGATGCGCGCATCGGCGTGGCCGTCGGCGTCGAGCAGGGCGCCGTCGGGCGCGGTGGCGACGCCGATGCCGTGTGGGCCGGGCATGGCGTGGCCGCAGCCCAGCAGCTGGTGCAGCAGCGGGCTGCGCATGGTCTGCGCGCGCAGTTCCACACCAGTGGCGTTGACCAGGTAATGGGCGTCCAGTTGCAGCGCCAGGCCGTCGGGACCGACCGCGTTGACCTGCACGCAGGCGCCGACCGGGAATACCGTGTCCAGCCGCGCGCGGTGCATGCGCAGCTGGCCGACCTGGCGCATCGCCTGCAATTGAGCGAAGACCGGTGCGGCGATGCGGTGCCGGTGCACGTCCCAGTAGCGCACCGCATGGCGCAGGAAACGGCGTTGCTCGGTGGCCGACAGCGACTGCCACAGCGCCTGGCCCAGCGGCCGCAGCCGGTCCATCACGCCCTGCCACGGCAGGCCGTGCGCCTGCGCCGCGGCCGCGTGCCGGCGCAGCGCGCGCAGGCGCTGGCGCAACGGCAAGGCCAGCAACGGTTGCGGGTCGAAATCGGCCGCTGCATGGTCGGCGTGCGCGACGTGCGGCAGCGGCAGCAAGGCATGCCGCGAGATCACGTGGACCGGGCCGCGATGCGCGTTGGCGAGCAGGGTCAGCACGCTGTCGACCATGCTCAGGCCGGCGCCGACGATGCACACCGTGGCCTCGCGCGGGATCGCGTGCAGCTGTGCGTGGTTCCAGGCGTCCACGCGCGCCTGCGCGGGCAGGCTGGACGCGCCGCGCGCCGGCAGCGGACGCAGGCTGTTGCCCAGCGCCAGCACCGTCGCCTGCGCACGCAGCGTCGTGCCGTCCTGCAGCCGCAACGCCTGGCCACGATCGTCGCGATCCAGCGCCACCACCCGCGCCTGCCGCCACCGCACCTGCGCCGGACTTGCGGCCTGCGCCTGCGTCAGGCGCGCGCGCAGGTACTCGGCGTAGTGGCGGCGTTGCACGTAGGCCTGCGCCAGCGCGGCGCGCTGCAGCGCCGGATACAGCGCCTGCTGCTGCAACCAGTCGAGGAAATCGTCGGGCAGCTCGGCGAAGGCGCTCATGCGCCCGGCCGGCACGTTCAGCAGGTGCTCCGCGCATGGCGTCGCATAGGCCACGCCCTGCGCCAGCGCAGCCTGCGGTTCGATCAGCTGCAGCCGCAGCGCGCGCGTGGCCTGTCGCAGCAGCTGCAACGCGACCAGGATGCCGGCCGCGCCGCCGCCGACGATGGCGATATCGCAATCGCAGTCGCCATCGGACGCGGTGGGCAGGAGTTCGCTCATGCCGGCGATTGTAAGGGATGCCCTCGCCGGCTCGGCCTGCGGCTGAGAACCATCGCGCATGTCGCGACAAAGATCGCGCATGGCGGCGACATCATGCCGTCACGTCCATGTGCGCGGTTCACATCAACGCATCGGCCAGGCGCGCGATGCCTTCGCGGCTGCGCCGCCATGTCGGCCGCTTGCGCCAGCTTTCCAGCGACAGCGTGCGCGCATCTGCGAGGTATTCGGCTTCCACCACGCGCAGCCGCTGCACCACCTCGGCGCTGTAGCACAGCACGCCGATCTCCGCGTTCAGCGCGAAGGAGCGGATGTCCAGGTTGATCGAGCCGACCAGGGCGATGCCCTCGTCCACGCTCAGGTGCTTGGCGTGCAGGAAGCACGGCCGGTACAGCGCGATCTTGACCCCGCTGCGCAGCAGTTCGTCGTAGTAGGCCTCCTGCGCCCAGGCGGTGAGCCGCTGGTTGCTGCTCTCCGACAGGATCAGCTGCACGTCCACCCCGGACAGCGCGGCGATACGCAACGCGCTGAGCGTGGCCTCGTCGGGCACGAAGTACGGCGTCACCATCACGATCCGCCGCCGCGCCAGGTGGATCAGCGCATTGACCGCATCGCGCGCGTTCTCGAACGGATAGGCCGGGCCGCTGGGCAGCAGTTGCGTGGCGGTGTCGGCCCCGTGCACCGCGGTGACCTCGGTCACGCGCAGGCGCTGCCCGGTCTCGATGAACCAGTCGCTGGCGAACACCGCCTCCAGGTGCGCGACCACCGGCCCCTGCACCCGCGCCACCAGCTCGCGGTTGGGGTGGCCGCGCACGAACTCGGCCGCGGCCAGGTTCTGCGAGCCGATGTAGCCGACGCGGTTGTCGATCACCGCGATCTTGCGGTGGTTGCGCAGGTCCATGCGCCCGCTGCGGCGCCAGCGCAGCCCGCCCGGCAGCAGCGCCTGCACCTCGACCCCCGCCGCGCGCAGGCGCTTGCGGTAGCGGTGCAGCCCGCGGCGGCCGCCGCGCGCATCGAGCAGCAGACGGCAGCGCACGCCGCGCGCGGCGGCGCGCAGCAACGCGGCCACGACCGCCTCGCCGACCGCGTCGTCGAACATCAGGTAGTACAGCAGATGCACGCGCTCCACGGCCGCGTCGATGTCGTCGATCAGCGCCTGCAGCGACACCGCATAGCGGTCCAGCAGCTCCACCGTGTTGCCATGGGTCGGCATGAAGTCGCCCTGGCGCTCGATCAGCGGCACCACCTCGGCGATCGCGGTATCGGCGGGCGGAGTCCAGCGCAACGCGGTCAGCGGCACCTGCTGCTCGCGGATCACCTGCGAGGCCTGCGCCTGGCGCTGGATGCGCTCGCGCGACAGCCACGGATGGCCAAGCAGCAGGTACAGCGGCAGTCCCAGCACCGGCACGAAGCCCACCAGCAGCAACCAGCTGCGCGCCGCGCCGGGCGTGGTCCGCGCGGGGATCCACAGCAACGCCACCAGCCGGATCAGCCAGTCCAACGCCAGCAACCAGGTGCCTTCCAACCAGAACGGCAGCATCGCGACCCTTCGCAAGCCAAGTCGCCCGATTCTGCGGGCTGCGGCGGCAAACGCAACCGTCGCGTGCGGTGCCGCGATTGGCGACGCGCGTTGGGCGACCGCCTCGCGCAGCGGCGACGGCCTGCTGCCGGAACAAATGTGCGGACCCCAGACGCACGAAACCCGCCTTGCGGCGGGTTCCGTGTCGACCTGAAAACGCGATCCAGCGATCAGTCGATCACTTGATCTTGCCTTCCTTGTACATCACGTGCTTACGCACGACCGGGTCGTACTTCATCATTTCCATCTTCCCCGGAGTGTTCTTCTTGTTCTTGTCCGTGGTGTAGAAGTGGCCGGTGGCGGCCGAGGAAATCATACGGATCTTGTCACGCTTGCCTGCCATGATTGTTTACTCCTCAGACCTTTTCGCCGCGCGCGCGCAGCTCTTTCAGAACGGCATCGATCCCGTTCTTGTCGATGGTGCGCAACGCATGCGCGGAAACACGGAGCTTGATCCAGCGGTTCTCGCTGGCGACCCAGAAGCGGCGCTCGTGCAGGTTGGGCAGGAAGCGGCGACGGGTTCTGTTGTTGGCGTGGGAGACGTTGTTACCCGTCTGCACACGCTTGCCGGACACTTGGCATACGCGGGACATTACGCACCTCGATAGAAAGTTTGAGTCGCCCATAGCCTGGGAGACGGCGGCCCCGGCAGCCTTGCGGGCCACCACGCGACGTG
This sequence comes from Xanthomonas sp. CFBP 8443, assembly GCF_025666195.1. Taxonomy (NCBI): domain Bacteria; kingdom Pseudomonadati; phylum Pseudomonadota; class Gammaproteobacteria; order Lysobacterales; family Lysobacteraceae; genus Xanthomonas; species Xanthomonas sp. CFBP 8443. The sequence goes on along the minus strand of NZ_CP102592.1, from coordinate 259,265 downwards.
GGAAATCAAGCAGTTACGCTGGGGAAGGCCGACCGGAGATCGCGTATCCGGCCGCCGTTCCGACCGGAGCCGGGCACAGCGAGCCGCGCATTATGCACGGCTTTCCCTTGTGTCGCAAGCACTTACCGGCAGCGCGCGGGCCTGGCGCAGTTCCGCCCAGGCACGCCGAGCCACCCGCCAGGCCGAGCGCAGGAACAGCAGCAACAGCGCTGCGGCGATCAGCAGGTCCGGCCAGCCTGCGCCGAACGCCCACACCGCGACGCTGGCCAGGATCACCGCGCCGCCCTCGTAGACGTCGTTGAGCGAGCAGGCCCAGGCCGAGGCCAGGTTGATGTCGCCGCGACGGTACGGCCACAGCAGGCGCAGGCACAGCAGGTTGGCGGCCAGGTTCAACGCCGCGGCCACGCCCATGCTCTCGAACAGCGGCAGCTGCGGGTGCAGCAGCTTCCAGCCGATGCCGGCGGCCACCGCCAGCGCCGCGGCCAGGATCAGCGCGGCCTTGAGCAGCGCCACGCGCGCCTTCGCCGCCAGGCTCGCGCCCACCACCGCCAGGCTCAGCGCATAGGTCAACGCGTCGCCGAGGTTGTCCAGGCTGCCGGACAGCAGCGAGGCCGAGCCGCTGTGCCAGGCGCTGCCCAGCATCATCGCGAAGGTGCCGGCGTTGATCGCCAGCACCCACCACAGCACGCGGCGTTGGCGGGCGTGCAGCGCCGCCACGTCCACGGTCTTGCCGCACCCGCAGCAACTGTCGGCCATGGCTCACCTCGCGAGGGTCGGGGCGGCGGCCACCGCGGACGCCGGTTCGGCAGTGTCCCGCCGATGCAGCCAGCGGTACAGCACCGGCAGCACCAGCAGGGTCAGCAGCGTGGAAGAGACGATGCCGCCGATCACCACCGTGGCCAGCGGCCGCTGCACTTCCGAGCCGGCGCCGACGTTGAACGCCATCGGCACGAAGCCCAGCGCCGCCACCAGCGCGGTCATCAGCACCGGCCGCAGCCGCGCCAATGCGCCCTCGCGCAGCGCCTGCTCCAGCGCCAGACCGTCCTCGCGCAGCTTGCGCACGAAGGCGATCATCACCAGCCCGTTGAGCACCGCCACCCCGGACAGCGCGATGAAGCCGACCCCGGCGGAGATCGACAGCGGGATGCCGCGCAACGCCAGCGCGACCACACCGCCGGTCAGCGCCAGCGGCACGCCGCTGAACACGATCGCCGCATCGCGCAGCGAGCCGAACGACCAGTACAGCAGCGCGAAGATCAGCAGCAGCGTGGCCGGCACCACCCAGGCCAGGCGCTGCCCGGCCGAAATCAGCTGCTCAAAGGTGCCGCCGTAGCCGATCCAGTAGCCGCTGGGCAGTTCGACCTCGGCCTGCACACGGCGCTGCAGCTCGGCGACGAAGCCGCCCAGGTCGCGGTCGCGCACGTTGGCGGTGACCACGATGCGGCGCTTGCCGTCCTCGCGGTTGATCTGGTTCGGCCCCAATACGGTTTCCACCTTGGCCACCTCGCGCAGCGGCACGGTGATCGGCGCCCCGCTGCGCCAGCCGGGCGCGCGGCTAGACTCGTCGGCGTCGCCGCGCTCGCCGTCGCCGCGCAATGGGATCGGCAGGTCGGCCAGCGCCGCCGGATCCTGGCGCAGCGCTTCGGGCAGGCGCACCACGATGTCGAAACGGCGGTCGCCTTCGAACAGTTGCCCGGCGTCCTGCCCGCCCACCGCGGCGGCCACCGTGTCCTGCACCACGCCGGGATTGAGTCCGTAGCCGGCCAACGCAGTGCGGTCTGGGACCACGCTCAGCATCGGCAGGCCCGTGGCCTGCTCGAGCTTGACGTCGGCCGCGCCGGGCACGCGGCGGGCCACCTCCTCGATGCGCCGGCCGACCTGCACCAGCGTGTCCAGATCGTCGCCGTAGAGCTTGATCGCCACGTCCGCGCGCACGCCGGAGATCAGTTCGTTCATGCGCATCTGGATCGGCTGGGTGAACTCGTAGTTGTTGCCGGGCAACTGCTGCACCGCCGCCTCGATCTCGGCCAGCAACTGCGCCTTGGGCTTGCGCGGATCGGGCCATTGCGCGCGCGGCTTCATGATCAGGAAGGTGTCGGCCACCGACGGCGGCATCGGGTCGGTGGCGACCTCGGCGGTGCCGAGCTTGCCGAACACGTGCGCCACTTCCGGAAACTGCTTGATCCGCCGCTCCAGCGTGGCCTGCATGGCGATCGCCTGCTCCAGGCTGGTGCCGGGAATGCGCAGCGCGTGCAGGGCGATGTCGCCTTCGTCGAGATTGGGAATGAACTCGGTACCCAGCCGCGTGGCCAGCACCCCGCACAACAGCACCAGTGCCAGCGCGCCGGCGCCGATCCAGCGCGCGTGGCGCAGCGCGCCGTCCAGCAACGGCGCGTACGCCTGCCGCGCCCAACGCATCGCACGGTTCTCGTGCTCGGCCACCTTGCCACCCAGCATCAACGCGATCGCCGCCGGCACGAAGGTCAGCGACAGCAGCATCGCCCCGGTCAGCGCCAGCACAACGGTGATCGCCATCGGGTGGAACATCTTGCCTTCGATGCCGGTCAGCGCGAACACCGGCAGGTACACCGCGGCGATGATGCCGACGCCGAACAGGCTGGGACGGATCACCTCGGCGGTGGCCTGCGCGGTCAGCTCGAAGCGCTCGGCGGCGCTGAGCACGCGGCCCAGCCGCTGCTGCGCCTGCCCGAAGCGACTCAGGCAGTTCTCCACGATGATCACCGCGCCATCGACGATCAGCCCGAAATCCAGCGCGCCCAGGCTCATCAAATTGCCGGACACGCCGCCGCGGACCATGCCGGTAAGGGTGAACAGCATCGCCAGCGGGATCACCGCGGCGGTGATCAGCGCCGCGCGGAAATTGCCCAGCAGCAGGAACAGCACCGCGATCACCAGCAGCGCGCCCTCGACCAGGTTCTTGGCCACGGTGGCGATGGTGCGATCGACCAGCGCGGTGCGGTCGTACACCGGCACCGCCTGCACGCCCGGCGGCAGGCTGCGGTTGGCCTGTTCGAGCCTGGCCGCCGAGGCCTGCGCCACGGCGCGGCTGTTGGCGCCGACCAGCATGAACACCGTGCCCAGCACCACCTCGCTGCCGTCCTGGGTGGCGGCGCCGGTGCGCAGCTCCGGCCCCTCGCCGACCTGGGCCACGTCGCGCACCCGGATCGGCACGCCTTCGCGCCGATCCAGCACGATCGCGCCGAGCTCGTCGATGCCGCTGACCTGCCCCGGCACCCGCACCAGGAACTGCTGACCGTTGCGTTCGATGTAGCCGGCGCCAACGTTGCGGTTGTTGGCCTCGACCGCGCGCGCCACGTCGTCCAGGGTGAAGCCGAGCGCGACCAGCCGCGCCGGGTCCGGGGTGATGTGGATCTGCCGCGCATAGCCGCCGATGGTGTTGACCTCGGTCACACCCGGCACGTTGCGCAGCTGCGGCCGCACCACCCAGTCCTGCAGCGTGCGCAGGTCGGTGGCGGTCCACGCGCTGCCGTCGGGCTTGCGCGCATTCGGCTTGGCCTCGACCGTGTACATGAAGATCTCGCCCAGGCCGGTGGCGATCGGCCCGAGCTGCGGCTCCAGCTCCGGCGGCAGTTGCGACTTCACCTGCTGCAGCCGTTCGGCCACCTGCTGCCGCGCGAAATACAGGTCGGTGCCGTCGGCGAACACCGCGGTCACCTGCGACAGCCCGTAGCGCGACAGCGAGCGGGTGGATTCCAGTCCCGGCAATCCCGCCAGCACCGTCTCCAGCGGGAAGGTGACGCGCTGCTCGGCCTCCAGCGGCGAATAGCCGGGCGCGGCGGTGTTGACCTGCACCTGCACGTTGGTGATGTCCGGCGTGGCGTCGATCGGCAGGCGCGAGAAACTCCAGGCGCCGATCGCGACCAGCACCCCGGTCAGCGCCAGCATCAGCCAGCGCTGCGCGATGGCGAAACGGATCAGGCTAGCGAGCATGGCGGCGGCCTCCATGCGTGGCGCGCGACACGCCGCTCTTCCTCTGTAGGAGCGGCTTCAGCCGCGACCGATATGCCAGCATCGCGTTTACGTTCGGGTGTCTGTCGCGGCTGAAGCCGCTCCTACAGGGGGGCCGGGGCGCGGTGCGCAGTTCAATGATCATGCGATGCCCCCGACTTCTCGATGTCCGCCTTGACCAGATAACTCTGCTCAACCACAACCTGATCGCCGGCCTTCAGCCCGGACAGCACCTGCACCTGGCGCGCATCGCGCGCGCCGAGTTGCAGCGGCCGCACTTCGTAGGTATCGCCCACGCGCACGAACGCCACCTCCCAATCGCGGAAGGTCTGCAAGGCGGCCACCGGCACCACCAGTTCGGCCGGCTGCTGCGCCACCGTCACCCGCGCCTTCACCGCCGAGCCCGGCCGCCACAGGCCGTCGTCGTTGCGCAGCACCGCGCGCGCCACCGTGCTCTGGCTGGCGGTGGCGGTGCCCGGCAGCACGCGCTCCAGCGTGGTCTGCGCGACCGTGCCGTCGCTGATCCGGGTCACCGTCACCGGCGCGCCGGCGGCGATGTGGCCGGCGTCGGCGCCGAAGATGTGCAGGTCCACCCACAGCGTGGACAGGTCGGCGATCTCGAACAGCGCCTGGCCTTCGCTGGCTGCGCTGCCCACGCTGGCATTGCGCGCCAGCACCGTGCCGGCGATCGGCGCGACGACGGTGTAGCTGGTCAGGCTCAGGTTGCTCTCCACCGTGGCCAGCGCCTGGCCCGCGCGCACGCGGTCGCCGACGTTGGCGCGCAGGCTGCGCACCGGACCGGGGAAGCGCGCGGTGGCCTGCGCCTGCGCGCCTTCGGCCGGGGTCAGCAGGCCCTGCACCTCGTGCTCGTCGGCGATGCTGCCCGGGCCGACCGGCGCGACGCGGATGCCGGCATCGGCGGCGATCTTCGCCGCGATCTCGGTACGGCCTTCGTAGCTGGGATAGGTCCAGCGCAGCGCCTTGCCCTGGACCGTGGCGCGCACCTGCACGTCGAACGAATGCGGCTCGTACACCACGCTGTCGGCCAGCAGGCTGCCGTCGTCGCGCGCGCGCAGGCGATGCGTCTCGGCGACGCCGCCCAGGCGCTGGAGCTGCACCTCGACGCTGCCGGCGCCGGGCGGCAACGGCTTGTCGTCGCGGTACAACCAAGCCTGGTAGGCCGGCGGCGTGCCATCTTCGGCGATCGCCAGTTCGACCGCGTAGCCGCCCTGCTCGAGCAGGCGGCCGCCGTGCGCGCCCTTGCGCGCCTCCTCGGCGTGGGCGTCGCCGGCCTCGCCATGCGCGTCGGCGTCGTCGTGGCTGGCGTCGTCACCGGCGCCGGCGCAACCGCCGAGCAGCAGTCCAAGCAACAGCGGCGCGATCAGCGCGGCAGATCTGAAGTTCATCGTAGGCAGTCCTGAAAGACGCCGGCGGCGGGCGCCAGGCGTCGGGAGAAGGGGGGTCGGAAGCGATGGCATTCGCAGGCGCGGCGTGCGCGGCGCGCTGCTCGGCACGCTGCCGGTGGCCGGACACAATCCGCTCGACGCGGTGTTCCTGCTGGAGTCGAGCAAGCCGCGCGTCCCGTCGCGCGGCGGCATGGCCGGCGGCGGCCACTTGCGATCGACGATGGCCCTCGCCGTCCCCGCAGCACGGCCGGAATCGGCCGGCGCGACGCGCAGCCTCATCGCTGCATGCCGCTCACGGTGCTGGCGCAGCGCGCGGCATAGTGCAGCTGCAACGCGGCCGGTCGCGCTGGTCCGCAACCGGCGGCACGAGGCACGCGTGACGCTGCCGACGCCTTGCCGCGCGGACCACGGCAACAGATATCTGCGCGTCGGTGCGGTGAGTGCAGCCAGCGCGTGGCGGATGCGCAACAGCAGCGAACGGCTCATCGCGCCACCTGCGCGGCGCCCGCGACCACGAACGGCTGTCCGGTCAGGCGCTGGATCTCGATCAGCGCGGTCTGCGCCTCGATCGCGGCGGCGAGCTGCTGCCGCCGCGCATCGCCGTGCTGGGCCTGCAGCTGCGCCCACTCCAGATAGCTGATCGCGCCGCCGCGATAGGCGCGCTCGGCGGCGGCCTCGGCGCGGGTCAGTTTCGGCAGCACGTCCTCGCGCATGCGCGCCACTTCCAGCTGCGCGGCGCGGTAGCGGCCGTGCGCGTCGGCGAGCGTGGAATACAGCGCCAAGGCCTGCGCCTCGCGCTCCACGCCGAGCAGGTCACGCTCGGCCTCGGCGGCACGGATCTCCGGCTGCGCGCGCGCCGCGCTGCCCAACGGCAGCGAAATCCCGGCGACCAGGGCGGTGGCGTCGCCGTCCTGCAGCCGGCGCACGCCGAACTGCCAGTCCAGGTCGGGCCGCGCCTGGCTGCGCGCCAGGCGCAACCGCGCCTCGCGCACGCGCGCCTCGCCGACGAAGCGCGCCAGTTCCGGGGTCGCGTCGAGCAGCGCGGCCAGTGCGCCGAAGTCGGGCACCGCCGGCAGCGCCAGCGGATCGCCGACCACGCGCGCGAACGCGGGATCGCGCTCGCCCCACAGCACCGACAGATGGCGGCGGGCGGCGTCGTGTTCCTGCTGCGCGCGGTCGCGGTCCAGCTCCGCGCGGGCCTGCAGTGCCTGCGCGGTCAACAGCACCGATTCGGGCGAGGCGCCGGCCTGCAGCCGCTGCCGCGCCGCGGCGACGGTACGCTGGCGCTGGGCCAGGTCGGCGCTGGCGATGGCCTGACGCTGCGCCGCCGCGGCGATCGCCAGATAGCGGCGCGCGACCTCGGCGAGCAGGTCCAACCGCGCCAGTTCGCGCTGCGGCGCCAGCGCGTCGATGCGCGCCTGCGCCAGGGTGCGGCGCGCGTCGAGCTTGCCGCCGCGCTCGAGCACGCCGGCCAGGCTGACGGTCAGCTCGGCCTGGTCCAGGCCGCGCGCATCGCCACTGCCGAAGGCGTTCTCCAGTTCGGCGCCCAGGCGCAGCGGCGGGCGCAGCGCGTCGCGCTCGGCCTCGGCGGCGAGCACGCGGCGCTGGCCGTCGGCCAGGCGCAGATCGGGATGGGAGCGGGCGACGCGGGCAACGGCGTCGTCCAGGGTGAGCACAGCATCGGGCGGCACGGCCTGCGCCCACGCGCAGGGCGCGACCGCGAAGGCGGCAACAGCCGCCAGTCGCAACCACATGGGACTTCTCCGGATTCGGGGATCGATGGACGGGCCGGCAGGCGCCGGCGGTGCATCAAGCCGCGATCGGAGGCCGCAACAGGGTATCCAGCAGGTGCGAGCGGTAGTCCTGGTGCCCGGCGGCCGGGCGCAGCTGCGCCGGCAACGGCACTCCCTGCCAGGCCAGCGCCGGCAGCAGCGCCGGGCTCTGTCCGTGGCAATAGCCACTGTGCATCAGCGCATGCATCAAGCCGGCGCCATCGCGTTCATCCTCGCCATCGGCGTGGTGCGACGCGTCTTCGTCCACATGCGCCTGGCCGTGCGCCAGCGCGTGCACGTCGCCCAACGCGCAGGCCACCGGCGCCACCAGCACGCTCAGCGCCAGCAGCGCCAGCACCGTCAGGCGCAGCAGCGGGTGCAGCAGGTGGGCACGGCGGATGGACATGGCGCCAGCCTAGCGATGCGGGCGGGGTTACACAATCGCAGAGGGGAAACGAGGTGAGCGCGGATTGAGCGGCGACGGGCGCGGCCTCATGTAGCGCCGCTGGTCGTCGCCTGATCAAGCGCTGGCGGTCGCCGCCTCGTTTGCGCTCGCGCGCTGGCGGTTCACCGCTTCTTAGGTAGCGGTCGCACCCTGGCGGTCGCACCTCTATCCGGCATTGCGGCTATCGTCCATGCCTTGCTAGCGGTCGTACCCTCATCCGTAACTGGCCGATGCACTCCCACGCTGTGCTGGCGGTCGTACCCTCATCCGGCGCTTCGCGCCACCTTCTCCTGATGGGAGAAGGAAGAGCGCGCGGCGATTATTCGGGCTTGGTCGCGGCGGGCTTGCGCGCGGCGGCCTGCTGCTTGCTCTCAACGATGAACGCGCGCACCTGGTGCTGCAAGACCGGCAGCGGCACCGAGCCCTGCTTCAACACGGCATCGTGGAAGGCCTTGATGTCGAAGTCCGCGCCCAGTTCGCGCTCGGCCTCGGCGCGTAGCTTGACGATGGCGATCTCGCCGAGCTTGTAGCTCAGCGCCTGGCCCGGCCAGGAGATGTAGCGGTCCACTTCGGTGGTGACCTCGTGCTCGCTGAGCGCGGTGTGTTCGCGCAGGTAGGCCAGCGCCTGCTCGCGGCTCCAGCCCTTGTGATGCACGCCGGTGTCGATCACCAGCCGGCAGGCACGCCACATCTCGTAGCTGAGCCGGCCGAAATCCTCGTACGGGGTCTCGTAGATGCCCATCTCCTTGCCCAGCTTCTCGGTGTACAGCGCCCAGCCCTCGCCGTAGGCGGAGATGTAGTTCTCGCGGCGGAACGCCGGCTGCGCGCCCTGCTCCTCGGCCAGCGCGCCCTGCAGCGAGTGGCCGGGCGAGGATTCGTGCAGGGTCAGCGCCGGCAGGTTGTACAGTGGGCGCGACGGCAGGTCGTAGGTGTTGAGCCAGTAGGTGCCGACGCCGCCGCGGCCGGCGGTCCAGAACGGCGCGATGTCGGCCGGCACCGGCACGATGGTGAAGCGCCCGCGTGGCAGCGTGCCGATGAACTTGCCGACCTCGCCATCCACGCGCTTGGCGATCCACGCGGCGCGATCGAGCAGTTCCTGCGGCGTCTTGACGTAGAACTGCGGATCGCTGCGCAGGAACTGCAGGAACGCCGGGAACGTCTGCTGGCCCGCCGGCGCCTTGAAGCCGACCCGACGGATGATCGCGTCCATCTCCTTCTGGATCCGCGCCACTTCCTGCAGGCCCACCTGGTGGATCTGCTCGGGACTCATTTCCAGCGTGGTGTATTCGCGGATCTGCTGCTGGTAGTAGGCCTTGCCGTCGGGCATCGCTTCGGCGGCCAACGTGGTGCGCGCCTGCGGCACGTATTCCTGGCGATAGAAGGCCAGCAGCTGCGCGTAGGCTGGGATCACCTTGTCGCGGACCGCCGCCTGCGCCTGTTCGCGCAGCGCCTGCTGCTCGGCGGCCGGGATCTGCGCCGGCAGCTGCTTGAACGGCGCGTACAGCGTGGCGGCGGTGGGATCCTTCAGTTCGGCGACGCCGGCGATCGAACCGTCGCGGCCTTCCAGCACCGCGCGCGGCACGCTGAAGCCGCGCTTGAGCCCGGCGCGCATGTTGTCGGTCTGCTGCGCGAAGTAGCGCGGCACGTCGTCGAGCCGCGCGATGTAGGCGCGGTATTCGGCCGGCGTGCGCAAGCTGCGCCGCGCCATGAAGCCCAGGTCCGACCAGAACGAGCTGTCGGAATTGAACGGCATCTCATAGGCACGCAGGCGCACCGCGGCGGCAAGGTTCTCGATCTGCGGGCGGTACACCGCCAGGTTGACCTGGTTGTCGGCCGACAGCTGCGCCGGGTCGATGCCGCCGAGCTGGCGCAGCACGTCCTCCCATACCTTCAGCCGTGCCGCCTGCGCCGCCGCGCCGACGTCGGGCAGCTGCCGGTTGTCGCCGCTGCTGTCGCTGTCCTCGTCGGCCTGCCCGACCTGCGCCTGCCGCCATTTCCACTCCTTCTCGTAGATGGCCTGGAAGCGAGCATCGGCGGCGGAAGCGGCGGCTGCCGCTGGCGGCGCTGCGGCTGACGGCGCGGCCAGCGCCGGCGCGGCCAGCGTGAGGGCGAGCAACAGGGAAGCGGCCAGCGGGGTCTTGGCGATCGGCATGGGCGGCGACAGGCAGTGGGAACAGGATCCCGATGATCGCATTCCGGGCGTGGCGGGGGGTGGGCCGGAAGTCCTGGTGCGATGGATCTGGCGACGCCTGCGCCTCTCTGCGCAACACAAGGCATTTCCCGACATGACGTACAGACTCCAGCCGATAGGCGTTGCACGTTCATGCCAGCACGCTACACGCCATGCCTCCACTCACTCATACCGCAGGACACGCCGCATTGCGCCGCGGCCGCCATAACGAACTTGGACGCATCTATCTGTTGACGATGGTGACCTTCCAACGTGCACCGCTGTTCTCGGACTGGCGTTGCGCGCGCGCCGCCGCGGCCTGCCTTGCCACGCCGGACAGCTGGCCAGACGTACGGCTGCTGTGCTGGGTGTTGATGCCTGATCATTGGCATGGCCTGATCGAATTGCACGCGGGCGTGACGCTGCCCGAAGCACTGCAACGCGCCAAGGGGCGATGCGCACATGCAGTGAATCGCGCACGTGGTCGCGGTGGCAGGGTCTGGTCGCCGGGCTTTCACGACCGTGCACTGCGGCGCGAGGACGACATGCTGACCGCAGCCCGTTACATCGTCGCTAATCCCTTGCGCGCCGGCCTGGTCCGGCGCCTGGGCGACTACCCGTATTGGGATGCGGTCTGGCTGCCTGCGCACCGGTGAGAACGCGCGTTCACAGAATCGGTCGCGGCTGAAGCCGCTCCTACAGGGATGCCCTGCTCTTCTGTAGGAGCGGCTTCAGCCGCGACAGACCGCAAAGGTCGCACGCAGACGCGGAGAGAGGCGGTGCATACCGCGCCAGCCTCAATGCGACGCGCGATCCCGGTGCCAGCCGCGGTGCTTGATGTCCAGGTATAGGCTGTAGAACGCGATAAAGGCGGGGAACAGGTTCTGCAGCACGCCGACCAAGTCTTGCTTGGCCGAGAACAGGAAGGCGTCTGGGCGACTACCAGTATTGGATGCGGCCTGGGTGCCTGCGCACTGATGAGAAGGCGCGTTCACAGAATCTGCCGCGGCTGAAGCCGCTCCTACAGGGATGACCCGCTCTTCTGTAGGAGCGGCTTCAGCCGCGACAGACCGCATGGATTGCATGGAAACACGGAGAGAGGCGGTGCATACCGCGCCAGCCTCAATGCGACGCGCGATCCCGGTGCCAGCCGCGGTGCTTGATGTCCAGGTACAGGCTGTAGAACGCGGTGAAGGCGGGGAACAGGTTCTGCAGCACGCCGACCGAGTCCTGCTTGGCTGAGAACAGGAAGTAGCTCAGCGTCATCAGGCTGCCGACCACGCTCATGTACCAGAACATGCGCGGGATCACCGGCTTGCCTGCGCGCTTGGAGGCGACGAACTGCACCAGCCAGCGGCCGCCGAACATCAGCGCGCCGACGTAGCCGATCAGCTTCCAGCCGGTGACGTGCAGGCCGGTCCAGTACAGCGCCTGGATCGGTTCGTTGAGGAAATGCACTTCCATATCAGCGCTCCTGCACCACGGTGCGGCGGCTGCGCGCGATCAGCCAGGCCACGCCGCGCAGGTCGCGGATGCCGACCAGCGCGCGGTTGAGGTTGTTGTACTTGGACACGCCCGAGGTGCGGTGGCGGTGGTTCACCGGCACGCTCAGGGTCTGCCAGCCGGCGCGCTGCATCAGCGCCGGCAGGTAACGGTGCATGTGGTCGAAGTACGGCAGGTCCAGAAACGCCTCGCGCTCGAACAGCTTGATGCCGCAGCCGGTGTCGGGGGTGTCGTCGCGCAGCATGCGCGCGCGGATCGCATTGGCCCACTTGGACGCCCAACGCTTGCTGCCCGAGTCCTGCCGCGACACGCGCCAGCCGGCGAACAGCTTGACCTGCGCGTCCGCGGCGGCGCGCGCGGCGAGCAGCTTGGGGATGTCGGCCGGATCGTTCTGGCCGTCGCCGTCGAGGGTGGCGATCCAGGCGCCGCGCGCGGCCTTGACCCCGTTGCGCACCGCGGTGCTCTGCCCGCTCTGGGTGACGTGGTGCAGCACCCGCAGCTCCGGCGTGCTCGCCTTCAGGCCGTCCAGCACGGCCAGGGTGTCGTCGCGCGAATGGTCGTCGACATAGACGATCTCGAAGTCGGTCACGCCACGCAGCGCGGCGACGATCTCGGCCACCAGCGGCGGCACGTTGTCGCGCTCGTTGAACACCGGGACGACGACGGAAAGGGAAGGCTGGCTCATGGCTCGACTAGGCTCGGCGGCAACGCAAGGGAGAAACGCGGGGAACGGCAGCGGCGACGCAAAAAGACCGCGCATTGTGCCCTGGGCCGGTGACCCGGGGCTGAAGCATCAGGCCGCGGCGCCGAAATAATCGCGGCACCACTGCACCACCTGCGGCAGCCCGACCTCGATCGGGGTGCTCGGCTCGAAGCCGAAGGCGGCGTGGGCGCGCGCCGTATCGGCCATCGTCTCGACCATGTCGCCTGGCTGCATCGGCTTGTAGACCTTCTCGGCGGGGCGGCCGGCGGCGGCCTCGATCACGCCGATGAAGCGCTCCAGCTCGACCGGGGTGTGGTTGCCCAGGTTGAACACCCGGTGCGGCACCGGGTCGGTGGATGGATGGTCGAGCGCGCCGAGCACGCCGGCGACGATGTCGGCGACGAAGGTGAAATCGCGGCGCATGCGGCCGTGGTTGAACACCTCGATCGGGCGCCCGGCCAGCACCGCGCGGCTGAACAGCAGCGGCGCCATGTCCGGCCGGCCCCACGGGCCGTACACGGTGAAGAAACGCAGCCCGGTGGCGCGCAGGCCGTACAGCTGCGCGTAGGTGTAGGCCATCAGCTCGTTGGCCGCCTTGGTCGCCGCGTACAGCGAACGCGGCTGGTCGATGCGCTGGTCCTCGGAGAACGGCGGTGTCGCCGAATCGCCGTACACCGAGCTGCTCGATGCGTAGGTCAGGTGCTGCACGCCGCGGTGCCGGCACAGTTCCAGCATGTTGACGAAGCCGACCAGGTTGCTGTCGACGTAGGCGTACGGGTTCTGCAGCGAATAGCGCACGCCCGCCTGCGCGGCCAGGTGCACCACGCGCTCGGGGCGGACCTCGTCGAACAGCGCGGTCAGGCCGTCGCGGTCGGTGAGGTCGAGCTGGCGGATATCGGCCTGCGGGCACAGCGCGGCGACGCGGTCGCGCTTGAGCTGCGAGTCGTAGTAGTCGTTGTAGTTGTCCAGCCCCACCACCGCCTCGCCGCGCGCGGCCAGCGCACGGCAGGTGTAGGCGCCGACGAAGCCGGCCGCGCCGGTGACCAGGACCGTCATCGGCGCGCGCCTTGCACGGTTGCGGGGACGATGGGGGACATCATGCGATCGACAGCGGCGGCGGCTCAGCCGACCTTGCCGCGCAGCCGCTCCAGCACGCCGTCGAGCGTGTCCAGGTCGGTGTAGTGGATCACCAGCTTGCCCTTGCCGCCGCGGCCGTGGGCAATGGCGACCTTGGTGCCCAGCGATTCGGACAGCTCGGTCTCCAGCGAGGCGATGTCGGCCTGCGGCGCGACGCGGCCGGGCTTGGCCTTGCGGTTGCTGGGCACCTTGCCGGCGGCGAACTGCTGCGCACGGTGCTCGACCTCGCGCACCGACCAGCCCTGGTCGGCGGCGTCGGAGGCCAGCCGGCTGGCCAGTTCCGGCGACAGCGTCAGCAGCGCGCGCGCATGGCCCATTTCCAGGCGCCCGGCCTCGAGCAGCGCGCGGATCGCCGGCGGCAGCTCCAGCAGGCGCAGCAGGTTGGACACCGAGGCGCGCGAGCGGCCCACCGCCTCGGCGGCCTCGGCGTGGGTCAGCGCGAATTCGTCGATCAGCCGCTGCAGCGCCTGCGCTTCCTCCAGCGGGTTGAGGTCCTCGCGCTGGATGTTCTCGATCAGCGCCATGGCGATGACGGTGCGGTCGTCGAGCTCGCGCACCACCACCGGCACTTCGCTCAGCCCGGCCAGCTGCGAGGCGCGCCAGCGGCGTTCGCCGGCGACGATCTCGAACCTGCCCGGCTCCAGCTCGCGGGCGACGATCGGCTGGATCACGCCCTGCGCCTTGATCGACTCGGCCAGCTCCTGCAGCTTGCCCTCGTCCATTTCCTGGCGCGGCTGGTACTTGCCCGGCTGCAGCTGCCCGACCGGCAGCTGGCGCAGGCTCTCGCCGGGCTGCGCCGCGTCGTTGGGCGCCGGCGCGGCCGTGCCGCCCTTCGGTCCCAGCAGCGCTTCCAGGCCGCGGCCGAGGCCGCGCTTCTTCGCTCCGAGGGCAGGGGGCTTGGCGCTCATCAGACGGTCTCCATGGCCGGGGCGGCCCTATTGCGTTCGTTGCGGCGGCGCACGATCTCGCCGGCCAGGCCGATGTAGGCGACGCCGCCGCGCGAGGTGCGGTCGTAGCCAACGATGCTCTGGCCGTGGCTGGGCGCCTCGGCCAGGCGCACGTTGCGCGGCACGATGGTGCGGAACACCTTGTCGCCGAAATGGTTGGTCAGCTCCGCCGACACCGCGTTGGCCAGGTTGTTGCGCACGTCGAACATGGTGCGCAGCACGCCCTCGATCTCCAGCGTCGGATTGAGGTTGGCGCGCAGCGCCTCGATGGTCTCCAGCAGCGCGGTCAGCCCTTCCAGCGCGTAGTACTCGCACTGCATCGGCACGATGATCGAGTCGGCCGCGGTCAGCGCGTTCAAGGTCAGCAGCGACAGCGCCGGCGGGCAGTCGATCAGGATGAAGTCGTACTCGGCGCGCAGCGGCGCCAGCGCGGTCTTCAGCCGCTGCTCGCGCGCCGGCTGGTCCATCAGCTGGATCTCGGCGGCGGTCAGGTCGATGTTGCCGGGCAGCAGGTCGAAGCCTTCCGGCGCGGTCACCCGGATCTGCGCGGCGCTGCTTTCGCCCAGCAGCACGTCGCAGGTGGACGCGGCCACCTCGCGCTTGTCGATGCCGCTGCCCATCGTCGCGTTGCCCTGCGAATCCAGGTCCACCAGCAACACGCGCTGCGGCTGGCGCGCGAGCGCCGCCGCCAGGTTGACCGCCGTGGTGGTCTTGCCGACGCCGCCTTTCTGGTTGGCGATGGCGATGATGCGGGCCATGCGGGAGCCTCGTCGGCGATGGGTGGGACCGGGCATTATGCGGTCACACCCCCCCGGGGCGGAAATCGGCGTCGGCACCCCGGCCGCCGCCCTCCCCGGCTCAGCCGCGCTCGACCACCACCAGGTGGCGGTCCGCGTCCAGGCCCGGCACCTGCAGCCGGTGCACCGCCTGCATCACCCAGCCCGGCGGCAGCGCGGCGATCTCCTCGTCCGGGCGCATCCCTTTCATCGCCAGCAGGCGCCCGCCCGGGCGCAGCAGGTGGCCGCCGACGGCGACGATGCCGGCCAGCGTGTCCAGCGCGCGCGCGGTCAGGACATCGTAGGCGCCGGGCTCGTCCACCGCCTCGGCGCGGGATTCGGCCACGCGCGCGTTGTCCAGGCGCAGCTGGCGTACCGCCTCGCGCAGGAACCGCGCCTTCTTGCCGTTGCTCTCGACCAGGGTCACCCGCAACTGCGGCCGCGCGATCGCCAGCGGGATGCCCGGCAGGCCGGGGCCGGTGCCCAGGTCGGCGAGCGTGCCTTCGACCACGAACGGCTGCATCGCCAGCGAATCGAGCAGGTGCCGGGTCACCATCTCGTGCGGATCGCGGACCGCGGTGAGGTTGTAGGTGCGGTTCCAGCGCGCCAGCAGCGCCAGGTAGGCCAGCAGCGGCGGCGCCAGCGCCGCGGCGTCCAGGCCTTGCGCGCGCAGGCCGTGGTCGAGCGCGGCGGGGACGGATTCGGGGAGGGAGGCGTCGTTCATCGGTGGATTATCGCAGGTGAGGCCAAGGGCGCTGCCATGTCGCGGGTGGCGTCGTCGCCGCCGGGCATCCGCAGCGGGGCGTCGCTGGTGTGGCACGGCGGCATGCAGGAGACCCTTGGCGTCGCAGTGGCGCGACCGGGCTTGGGTCCGCCAGCGACTGTTCGTCGGGGCGGCTTCGGCCGCGACCGGCGTTGCCAGCAAGGCGTCGCGGCTGAAGCCGCTCCTACAAGGGCGGTAATGGCGGCTACGCCGGCTCCAGCGGATACCAGGCCAGCGCGGCGCGATAGTCCGGCGCCGGCACCCATTCGTGCACCTGCCAGCGCGCGACCGCGCCCAGCGCCGGATCGCACCAGGCCAGGCGCAGGACGCCGGCGGCGTCCTCGGCGAAGCGCAGCCGGTGCAGCCCGAACGACAGCCCGTGGCCGTACGCCTTCAGCAGCGCCTCCTTGGCGCACCACAGGCGGAAGAACAGCGCCTCGCGCGCCGGCTCGGCCAGCGCCTGCAAGGTCGCGACCTCGTCGGGGTGGAAGAACCGTTGCGCCACCTCCAGCAATCGCGGCCGCGGGCGCTGGTGCTCGATGTCCACGCCCAGCCGCGCGTGCGCGCCGATGCCCACCAGCAGATAGCCGCCGCTGTGGCTCCAGCCGGTGCCGACGTGCGCCAGCGGCGCGTGCAGCCAGGGCCGGCCGCGTTCGTCGCGGCGCAGCGGCAGGTGCGCCTCCGGCGTCGCCAGTTCGGCGGCCAGCAGGCGCCGTGCCTGCGCCTCGCCCGGCGTGCGCGGCGGATGCGGGCGCAGCCACAGCGCCACCGGGCCGAAGCGCCAGTCGGGCGGATCGGGATGCAATGGTGCGTCGGGCGCGACGCTCACGCCGCCTCCACGAACCGCAACGCCCGCTGCGCCGCGCCGGCCTGGATACACGGCCGCTTCACGGCAGCGCTCCTTAAATGGCCCGCGCCACACCGCTCCCGGTGCGGGCACACGCTAGGAGTCTTATCCATGGGCATCATCATCTGGTTGATCGTCGGCGGCATCGTGGGCTGGCTGGCCAGCATCATCATGCGCCGTGACGCACAGCAGGGCATCATCCTGAATATCGTCGTCGGCATCATCGGCGCGTTGATCGCCGGCTGGTTGTTCGGCGGCGGCATCAACCAGGCGATCACCCTGTGGACGTTCCTGTACTCGTTGATCGGCGCGGTCATCTTGCTCGCCATCGTCAACCTGTTCACCCGCGGCCGCGCGCGCTAAGCGCAGGCGCCCCGCAGGTTCGCGCAAACGCCCGGTTCGCCGGGCGTTTGCGTTTGCGGCGCTCATGGGGCGGCGCGGTCGGCCGGATGATGCACGCCGTCGCTGACCGGGACCGCGATGGCCAGCGCGTACGGATCCACGCCTTCCAGGCAGCCGACGTTGTAACCGTACTCGTTGGGATCGGAGCGGCGCTGGTGATGCGTGTAGATCCCGCACACGCCGCAGAAATAGTGCTGCGCGGTGTGGGTATTGAAGCTGTAAAGGCGCAGCACGTCGGCCCCCTCGCGCACGTGCAGTGCGGCCAACGGCACCGAACCGACGATCGCACCGCGGCGGCGGCACAGCGAACAGTTGCAGCGGCGCGGGTCGACGATGCCGTGCGGCAGTTCCAGGTCGATCTGCACCGCGCCGCAGTGGCAGCTGAGCCGGTGCAGCGGCGCGATCGCGGTGTCGCCGACCTTGTCGATGCAGCGGCGCGGATGACGCTCGTTCATGCGCCGACTCCTTGCTCCAGTTCGATCCAGGCCGGCGCATGGTCGCTGGGGCGGTCCCAGGTGCGCGGTTCGCGGTCGATGCCGGCCGCGCGCGTGCTCGCCTTCAGCGCGTCGGAGACCAGGGTCAGGTCGATGCGCAGGCCGAGGTCGCGGCGGAAGCCGGCCTGGCGGTAGTCCCACCAGCTGAAGATGCCGCCGTCGGCGTGGTGCAGGCGGAAGCCGTCGTGCAGGCCCAGCGCCTGCAGCTTGTGCAGCGCGCCGCGCTCGGCGGTGGAGGTGAGGATGTGGTTGTCGCTCCACACCAGCGGGTCGTGCACGTCGCGCGGGTCCGGCGCGATGTTGAAGTCGCCCAGCACCACCATGCGCGGATGGCGCTGCAGCTCGGCGGCGAGCCAGTCGTGCACCGCCTCGAGCCAGCGCAGCTTGTAGGCGTACTTGTCGGTGCCCACGTCCTGGCCGTTGACCACGTACAGGTTGACGATGCGCAGGTCGCCGACGGTGGCGGCGATGACCCGCTTCTGCTCGTCCTCCAGACCGGGCACGCCGATCTGCACGTCGCTGGCCGGCGTGCGCGACAGGATCGCCACGCCGTTGTAGGTCTTCTGCCCGGCGAACACGCTGCGATAGCCCGCCTCGGCCAGCGCCGCATCCGGGAACTTGTGGTCTTCCAGCTTGGTTTCCTGGATGCCGACGATGTCCGGCGCGAACGCCGCCAGCCACTGTTGCAGGTGCGGCAGGCGCACGTTGAGCGAGTTGACGTTCCAGGAGGCGATTTTCATGCCGCGCAGTTTAACCGCTGGTGGCGCGGACGCTGTACCCATCGCGCTCGACGCGCGCGCCTCAGCGCACCAGCAGGTCGAGCACGCGCGCGATGCGCCGGTACGGCGGCTTCAGCAGATCGCTGCCGGCGCGGCGCGACTGCCACAGGATCGGCAGCGCCTTGCTGAAGGCATCGAAGCCGGCGCGGCCGTGATAGGCGCCCATGCCGCTGGGGCCGATGCCGCCGAACGGCAGCGCGTTGGCGGCGAAGTGCAGCAGGCTGTCGTTGACGGTGACGCCGCCGGCGACGGTGGCGTGCAGGATCGCTTCGACCTGCGCGCGGTCATGGCTGAAGGGATACAGCGCCAGCGGCCGGTCGCGGCCGTTGACCATCGCGATCGCCTCGTCCAGCGTGCGGTAGCTGCGCAGCGGCAGGATCGGGCCGAAGATCTCTTCCTGCATCAGCAGCGCATCGTCGCCGGGTTGCAGCACCACGGTCGGCACGATCAGGCGCTCGCGCTCGGCACGCTCGGGTTCGACGCTGGCCAGTTCGATCACCTCCAGGCCGCGCGCGCGCGCATCGTCCAGGTAGCCGCGCAGGCGCCGGTACTGGCCTTCGTTGACGATGCGGGTGTAGTCGTCGGCCACGGCGAAGTCGCCGTAGCGCGCCAACACCTGCGCGCGCAGCGCCTGCACCAGCGCCGCGCTGCGGCCGGCGTCGACCAGCACGTAGTCCGGCGCGATGCAGGTCTGCCCGGCGTTGAACCACTTGCCGGTGGCCAGGCGCGCGGCGGCCTGCTCCAACGGGTAATCGGCGCAGACGATGGCCGGCGACTTGCCGCCCAGTTCCAGGGTCAGCGGGGTCAGGTTCGGCGCGGCGGCGGCCATCACCTTGCGCCCGACCGCGGTGGAGCCGGTGAACACCAGGTGGTCCAGCGGCAGCGCGGCGAAGGCGCCGGCCACCTCGGCCCCGCCCAGCGCCAGCGCCACGCGCTGCGGCGGGAACACTTCGGCCAGCAGCGAGTCCAGGAACTGCGCGGTGCGCGGGGTGTGCTCGGAGGGTTTCAGGTAGACGTGGTTGCCGGCGGCGATGGCGGTGGCCAGCGGGATCAGCGCCAGGTTGACCGGGTAGTTCCACGGCGCGATCACCCCGACCACGCCGACCGGCACCGGCCGCACTTCGGCGCGCGCCGGCCACAGCCGCCAGCCGGCGCCGACGCGCTGCGGCCGCATCCAGCGCTTGAGGTGGCGCAACAGATGGTCGATCTCGCCGAGCACGGTCATGCCGTCGGCCAGCAGCGATTCGTGGCGCGAGCGATGGCCGAAATCGGCGGCAATGGCGTCGGCCATCTCCGGCAGGCGCCGCTTCAGCGCCACGCGCAGGCGCTGCAGGTCATCGCGGCGTTGCGCCTGGTCGGGCTTGGCCGCCTGCCAGGCCGTGCGCAGCCGTTGTAAGGTGGCCGGCAGGTCGGCGAGCGGCGTGTCGGCGCCGTGGGAAGCGGGGTCGGAAATGGGCATGGGCGCACTATACGATGCCGGCGTATGGCCCGATGTCGGCGATGCCGGACAGGCCGTGGCGCGGCGGCGGCGGAGGGGCAACCGGAGATCGCTTGATGCGCGCGCCGCAGGGTTTACCGCGTCGCGACTGAAGTCGCTCCCACAATGGGTCGACCGGCATGCGGCCCTTGTAGTAGGGGCTTCAGCCCCGATGGCGTTCGCCATTCGGATAGCTTGGTTCCCTACCTCAGCAAGCATGAAGTGCGCCGAGGCTGTGGGTCGCGGCTGAAGCCGCTCCTACAGAAAGCGCTGAAGCGCTTCGGCGATGGCGCGCGGCGCAACACGCGCGGTCATGTCTCCTCGAGCAACAATGCCTGCAGCTGCGCCAGCGTGGTCACTTCGTAGTGCGGCACGATGCCCTCGGGCGCCGGCAGGGCGTGCGCGTTGAACCAGCAGGTGTGCAGGCCGGCGGCCAGACCGCCGGCGATGTCGGCGTGCGGGTTGTCGCCGACCATCAGCACCTGCGCGGGCGGCGGATCGCCCAGCTGCGCCAGGGCGTGCGCGAAGATGCCCGGGTGCGGCTTGGCCACGCCCACCTGCTCGGAAATGGCGACGACCTCGAAACGGTCGTGCAGGCCGGTGCGCAGCAGCCGCGCCTGCTGCAACACGGTGAAGCCGTTGGTGACCAGGCCCAGCCGCGCGCGTCCGCGCAATGCGTCCAGCAAGGCCACCGCGCCGTCCAGCGGTGCGCACAACTCGGCCATCGCCGTCAGGAACGCGGCGTTCAAGGTCTCCGGCGCGGTCTGCAGGCGCTGCGCCCAGCCGGCGAAGCGGCGCTGCTGCAACTGCAGTGCGGTGATCGCGCCGTTCTGGTATTCCACCCACAACGGCCGGTTGAGCGCGGTGTAGTCGGCGTAGTCCTGCTCGGCGAAGGCGACGCCGTAGCCGGCGAACATGCGCTGCAGGCCGGCGTAGGCATCGAAGCGGAACAGCGTGTCGTCGGCGTCGAACAGGATCCAGCGGTAGCGCATGCGGCGGTCTACGGGTGTGTGCAGCGCGCATGGTAAGCGCATGCCGCCGCCGTCGATGCCAGCGCCGCGGCGTAGCGCACAAACGACGACGCCGGCACGAGGCCGGCGTCGCAGTGCCGGAAGCTCCGGCGCAAGGGCAGACACCCTTACTTGGTGATGTCCACGTTACGCGTCTCGCGCAGGAACAGCGTGCCCAGCACCAGGGTCATCAGCGCGATGCCGATGGGATACCACAGGCCGTAGTAGATGTTGCCGGTGCCGGCCACCAGGGCGAAGGAGATCGCCGGCAGGAACCCGCCGAACCAGCCGTTGCCGATGTGGTACGGCAGCGACATCGAGGTGTAGCGGATGCGGGTCGGGAACAGTTCGACCAGGAACGCGGCGATAGGGCCGTAGACCATGGTCACGTAGATCACCAGCACCCACAGCAGCAGGATCGTCATCGGGATGTTGATGCGCGCGGTATCGGCCTTCTCCGGATAGCCGGCCGCGGTCAGCGCGCCCTTGAGCTCCTTGCCGAAGGCGTCGGCCTTGGGCTTGGCGTCGGCCTTGCTCAGGCCAGCGGCCTCGTAGGAGGCGACCTGGCTGCCGCCGATGTGCACCTGCGCCAGCGAACCCGGCGCTGCCGGCTGCACTTCATACGGCACGCCGGCCTTGGTCAGCGCGGCGGTGGCCACGTCGCAGGAGCTGGTGAACTTGCGCACGCCCACCGGATCGAACTGGAAGCTGCAGGTGGTCGGATCGGCCAGCACCTGCGCCGGCGACTTGGTGCGCGCCTCTTCCACCGCGGGATTGGCGAAGTGGGTGATGCCCTTGAACAGCGGCATGTAGGTCACCGCCGCCAGCAGGCAGCCGAGCAAGATGATCTTCTTGCGGCCGATCTTGTCCGACAGCCAGCCGAAGAACAGGAAGAACGGCGTGGCCAGCGCCAGCGCCGCGGCGATCAGCAGGTAGGACACGGTCGGATCGACCTTGAGCGTGCTCTGCAGGAAGAACAGCGCGTAGAACTGGCCGCCGTACCAGACCACGGCCTGGCCGGCGGTGGCGCCGAGCAGCACGATCAGCATCAGCTTGAAGTTGCCGTCCTTGAGGCTGTCGCGGAACGGCTGCTTGGAGCCCTTGCCCTCGGCCTTCATCTGCTGGAACAGCGGCGATTCGCTCAGCTGCAGGCGGATCCACACCGACACGCCGAGCAGGATGATCGAACCCAGGAACGGGATGCGCCAGCCCCATGCCTCGAATGCCTCGGTGCCCAGGGTCAGGCGGCACGCCAGGATCACCAGCAGCGACAGGAACAGGCCAAGGGTGGCGGTGGTCTGGATGAAGCTGGTGTACAGGCCGCGCTTGCCCGGCGGCGCATGCTCGGCGACGTAGGTCGCCGCACCACCGTACTCGCCGCCCATCGCCAGGCCCTGGGCCAGGCGCAGCACGATCAGGATCACCGGCGCGGCCACGCCCCAGGTGTTGTAGTTGGGCAGCACGCCGACCAGGAAGGTGGAGATGCCCATGATCAGGATGGTGACCAGGAACGTGTACTTGCGGCCGATGCGGTCGCCCAGGCTGCCGAAGAACGCGGCGCCGAACGGGCGCACGAAGAAGCCGGCGGCGAAGGCCAGCAGCGCGAAGATCATGCCGGTGGTCTCGTTGACCCCGCTGAAGAACTGCTTGGCGATGATCGCGGCGAGCGACCCGTACAGGTAGAAGTCGTACCACTCGAAGACGGTGCCCAGGCTGGAGGCGAAGATCACCTTCTTGTGGCCCTTGGTCAGCGGCTGGCCTGACGGGTTGATGGCGGTGCTGGACATAGGAAGCTTCCCCTCCGAAGCGGTATGGTGTGGCGGTGGCGGTAAAGGTGGTCGAAGCGCAATCCGTCGCGTGCGTCTGGCGGGCCCGCGGCGGCGCGGCGCGCCCTCCCGGGGCGCCGCGCCGGCCGTGGCCTCAGAAGCTGTACTTGGTGGTGAACTGCAGGCGGGTGATGTCGCCCTTGGCGCCGCTTTCGATCTCGCGCTTGCCGTACATCAGCTCGGCGCCGACATCGACCTTGGGCATCGGCGTATAGAAGATGTTGCCGCGGATGCTCTGCACGCTCTTGGTCACGCCCAGCCCGGTCAGCGCGGTGTCGTTGTCGTAGTCGCTGCGCGCGTAGATCAGGTTGGTGCGCAGCTTGGGCGAGAACGCATGGCGCCAGCCGATGTAGCCGGCGACCACGCCGACCGTGTCCAGGTCGCGGTCGGCCGCGTCGTAGACCGCGTTCTGGGCGATGCCCAGGCCGACGTAGCGGCCGATGCCTTCGCCGCCGCTGAGCTGGTAGAACAGGCTGTCGCTGTCCCCGGCCACCCACTTGCCGCCCAGGGTCAGGCCGCCGGAGACCTTGCTGGCGTCGGCGCCGGTGGCGCGGTTGTCCACCTTCTGCTGGCCGAGCAGACCGCCGATGCCGAAGCTGCCCCAGTCGCCCTTCCAGCCGTAGCGCACGGTCAGGTCCGGCAACGCACCGCGGTCGGAGCTGGCGCTGGTGACGACGCCAGTCGCGCTGCGGTTGTAGACCGTGGTCTCCGGGTTCTCCAGGGCGATGCTGAAACCGCCGTTGGTGTAGCGCACCTGCGCCTGGCGCACGAAGATCACGCCGTCGGTGGGGCCGATGAAGTCGGCCGCTTCCGGCAGCGCCGCCGGATCCATGAAGTTGGACCAGGTCTGGCCGGCCAGCCAGTGGTTCCAGTACATGTAGGCATGGCGCAGGGTGGCGCCGTAAGTGTTGGTGGCGGTCTGGGTGCCCAGGGAATTGCCGAAGAAGTCCAGCTCCACCAGCGCGCCGGCCTTGTTGCCGGCGTCGGTGACGCTGTCCACGCCAAAGTTGATGCGCGAGAACTTGGCGTGCGCATTGTAGTCGGTGCCCGACTTGCCGCCGCCGACCGGAGTCTGCCCGGGCAGGTACAGCGCGCGGCCGGTGGCGTCGTCGGCGAGCTGGCCGTCGCCGGTGCGGGTGGCCAGGAAATCGGCCTTGATGAAGCCGCCGACCTTGAACGTGGTGCCGGGCGCGGCGCCGGGGGTGATGGTGGTCACCTGGATCGGCGCCTTGCCGGCCGGCAGCGCCGGTGCCGCGGCCTGGCTGGACTTCACCGCCGCCACCTCGGTCTGGGTCTGCGCGATCTGACCCTGCTGCTGTTGCTGCGAGGACAGCAGCAGCTGCACCTGCCGTTCCAGCTCGGCCACGCGGGCCTCCAGCGCCTGTTCGCGCGCCGACGGCGTCTTGCCGCTCTGGGCGAAGGCCGCGCCGGGCGCGATCAGGGCGACGAACAGCGCAGCGGCCAACGGGCGCCGTGCCAAGGATGCGATGCGGTTGCTCATTACTCCCTCCCGAATAATGGATGTCCACCGCGCGCAGGCACGGCTGGACCCAGAGTGCGCGCCGCGGCAGGGCGCGCCTATTGGCCATTAGTCGAACAGCGGCGGGTTTACGACCATCGTCTAAAGCCGGGCGCGTGCGCGCTTAACGGTGGATGCGGCACACTGCGCCATGACGCGCCGCCGCATGCGGCGCCCCCGTTCATTGCAGAGGGAACCATGGCCGATATCTATCCCGTCGATCCGCAGTTCGCCGCCCAGGCACGGATCGACAAGACCCAGTACCAGACCCTGTACCGGCAGTCGGTGGAACAGCCGGAGGCGTTCTGGGGCCAGGCCGCCGAGCGCCTGGACTGGTTCAAGAAGCCGACCCGGATCAAGGACGTGAGCTTCGCCCTGGACGACTTCCGCATCCGCTGGTTCGACGACGGCGAGCTCAACGCCAGCGTCAACTGCCTGGATCGCCAGCTGGCCACCCGCGGCGACAAGACCGCGCTGCTGTTCGAACCGGACAGCCCGGACGCGCCGTCCTACAACGTCAGCTACCGCGAGCTGTACGAGCGCGTGTGCCGGCTCGGCAACGCGCTGCGCAAGCTCGGAGTCAAGAAGGGCGACCGCGTCACCATCTACCTGCCGATGATCCCCGACGCGGCGGTGGCGATGCTGGCCTGCGCGCGCATCGGCGCGATCCACTCGGTGGTGTTCGGCGGTTTCGCGCCCAACTCGATCGCCGACCGGGTGATCGACTGCGGCAGCAAGCTGATCATCACCGCCGACGAAGGCCTGCGCGGCGGCAAGAAGATCCCGCTCAAGGCCAACGTCGATGCGGCGCTGAAGCTGCCCGGTACCACGACCGTGGAGACCGTGCTGGTGGTGCGACACACCGGCGGCGCGGTGGACATGCAGGCCCCGCGCGACCGCTGGTTCCACGACGTGGTCGACAGCCAGCCGGCCGAATGCGAGCCCGAGCGCATGAACGCCGAGGATCCGCTGTTCATCCTCTACACCTCCGGTTCCACCGGCAAGCCCAAAGGCGTGCTGCACACCACCGCCGGCTACCTGCTGTACGCGGCCTATACCCACGAGGCGGTGTTCGACCTGCGCGAGGACGACATCTACTGGTGCACCGCCGACGTCGGCTGGGTCACCGGCCACAGCTACATCGTCTATGGCCCGCTGGCCAACGGCGCCACCGCGCTGATGTTCGAGGGCGTGCCCAACTACCCGAACGTGTCGCGCTTCTGGGACGTCATCGACAAGCACCAGGTCACGATCTTCTACACCGCGCCGACCGCGATCCGCGCGCTGATGCGCGAGGGCGAGGCGCCGGTCAAGCGTACGTCGCGCGCGTCCTTGCGCCTGCTCGGCAGCGTCGGCGAACCGATCAACCCCGAGGCCTGGCGCTGGTACTTCGACGTGGTCGGCGACGGCCGCTGCCCGATCGTGGACACCTGGTGGCAGACCGAGACCGGCGGCATCCTGATCACCCCGCTGGCCGGCGCGATCGACCTCAAGCCCGGCTCGGCGACGCTGCCGTTCTTCGGTGTGCAGCCGGCCCTGGTCAACGCCGACGGCGAGATCCTGGAAGGCGCCACCGAAGGCAACCTGGTACTGCGCGACTCGTGGCCGGGGCAGATGCGCACCGTCTACGGCGACCACCAGCGCTTCATCGACACCTACTTCCGTACCTATCCGGGCAGCTACTTCACCGGCGACGGCTGCCGCCGCGACGAAGACGGCTACTACTGGATCACCGGCCGCGTGGACGACGTCATCAACGTCTCCGGCCACCGCATCGGTACCGCAGAAGTGGAGAGCGCGCTGGTCTCGCACCCGAAGGTGGCCGAGGCCGCGGTGGTCGGCTTCCCGCACGACATCAAGGGCCAGGGCATCTATGCCTACGTGACCCTGGTGGCGGACGAGCAGCCGAGCGAGGCGCTGCACAAAGAACTGGTGGCCTGGGTGCGCAAGGAGATCGGCCCGATCGCCGCGCCCGACCACCTGCAATGGGCGCCGGGCCTACCCAAGACCCGCTCGGGCAAGATCATGCGCCGCATCCTGCGCAAGATCGCCGAGAACGCGCCGGACCAGCTCGGCGACACCTCGACCCTGGCCGATCCGTCGGTAGTCGATTCGCTGGTGAACGAACGGCTGACGCGCTGAGGCGTGACAGCCGGGATTCGGGAATCGGGATTGGGGATTCGCCAAGCGGTCCCCGCCCCACTTCCACCTCACTGACGCCGCCACGCTGCCGCTGTTGCCGTCGCTCCAACGACTCCCAAATCCCCAATCCCCACTCCCGGCCCCACAATGACCACCCTGCTGATCGCCGACGACCATCCCCTGTTCCGCGAGGCGCTGCGCGGGGCGGTGCAGCGGGTGATGCCGGGGGTGCAGCTGTACGAGGCCGACAGCGTCGAGGCGCTGTACGCGCTGGCCGACCACCACGCCGATGCCGACCTGTTGCTGATGGATCTCAACATGCCCGGCGCGCAGGGTTTCAGTGCGCTGGTGCACATGCGCGCGCTGCATCCGCAGCTGCCGGTGGTGGTGGTGTCCGCGCGCGAGGAGCCGACGGTGATGCGCCGCGCGCTGGACCACGGCGCGTTCGGCTTCATTCCCAAGTCGGCCGACTCGGACACCATCGGCCTGGCCCTGGGCACGGTGCTGGACGGCGAACGCTGGGCGCCGCCGGAAGCGCACAACATGCCGCCCACCGACCGCGCCGAACGCGAGGTCGGGCAGCGCCTGCGCGAACTGACCCCGCAACAGTTCCGGGTGCTGCAGATGCTCGGCGCCGGCCGCCTCAACAAGCAGATCGCCTACGACCTGGGCGTGTCCGAGGCCACCATCAAGGCGCACGTCACCGCGATCCTGCGCAAGCTCGGCGTCACCAACCGCACCCAGGCGGTGCTGATGGCCGGCAAGCTGGCGATCGACAGCGATGGCATCGTGCTGCCGCTGGAAGAGGAATAGAGCCAGGCATTCCCGCGACGACGCGGGTGCAGCGCTTCGTCCGATGTGCGTGGCGTTTCGCGGGAACGGTGCGGTGCCCTGATCGCTTCGCGACGGGGCGTGCAGCGGCGGCGATGCCAGCAGACCGTCGAGAGTTGTCCTGAGGACCGCCTGGCGCAACTCCTGCAAGATGGTTTCAACCCAGTACGCGGTTCGCGTATCCATCGCGGCCTCGCCAGCACACGTCTCCTCACCCGGCTGTGGTGGTGCCTGGAGGTTTTCGGTCGCGGCTGAAGCCGCTCCCACAGGGGGACATCGCGGATTGACGGCATCTCACTGTAGGAGCGGCTTCAGCCGCGACCGCTGTTCGCAGCGTGCGCCTTAGCCTGCCGCATCCATTGCCGATGCACGCCGATCGCCTCCGACACTCCGCTGCCGCAGCGGCGGCGATGGGCCACCCATATAGCTGCTGCTAAGAAGAAAAGCTGCAGGTTCGCGCGCGTTCGAAGCGTATTCGCCGGCATTCGCCGCTGTTAGAATGCGCGTCCCTTGGGGAGTAGCCTGCTGTCCGGCGTGTCCGGACAGTGCCCGCATCAACACACTCGGCCGTTGCGCCGTGGTGCGGGCAGCCATCTCGGTTGGCGAGACCAGCGGCGAGCGTGCGTGGCGAAAGCCGGGCGTGCGCGCTCGTCGTCGTCTCCTGCCCCGGCGCGGTTCCCCCATGTCGTTTCTTTCGATTCTGTTGCTCGGCATCGCCATGTCCACGGACGCCTTCGCCGCGGCGGTCGGCAAGGGCGCGGCCATGCGCAAGCCGCTCTGGCGCGACGCCCTGCGCGCCGGGCTGATCTTCGGCTGCATCGAGGCGCTGACGCCGGTGCTGGGCTGGCTGCTGGGCCAGGCCGCGGCCAAGTACGTGGCCGCGTTCGATCACTGGATCGCGTTCGGCCTGCTCGGCGCGCTGGGCGTGCACATGATCGTCGCCGGGCTCAAGCCGCAGGAAGCCGAGCAGGCCGACGACGCGCGCAAGCGCCACGGCTTCTGGAGCCTGGCCGCGACCGGGCTGGCGACCAGCATCGATGCGATGGCGGTCGGCGTCGGCCTGGCTTTCCTCGACGTGAACATCGTCGAGGTCGCCGCGGTCATCGGCCTGTGCACGCTGACTATGGTGACCCTGGGCATCATGCTTGGCCGCGTGCTCGGCAGCCTGGCCGGCAAGCGCGCGGAGATCGTCGGCGGCGCGCTGCTGATCGCGATCGGCAGCACCATCCTGTACGAGCATCTGCAGTGAGGCCGGGATTGGGGAGTTGGGATTGGGGATTCGCAACGGCGAAGCGCCTCGCTGTCTAGCCCCCAATCGGCCGCTTCATCCCCGCGGCGGCGGGGACGGCTTGGCGGTGAATTCCAGGTAGGTGGACAGGATGTACTTGTCGCCGCTGCGCGGCGGCAGCGCGGCGTGCATGTACATCCAGTACGGCGGGAACATCAGCAGGCGTCCGGTGCGCGGCGCGACCTCCAGGTCCAGGTCGACGAAGCGGGTCTGGCCGCCCTCGGCCACGTCGTTGAGATACCACAGCAGCACCAGGTAGCGGCCGGTCTCCTCGTCGCAGGCGTCGAAATGCGGCTGGAAGCGCTCGCCGGCGCTGGCGCGGTAGCGCTTGATGCGCAGGTCGGCCAGGCGCGGGCGCCACGGCACCGGTGCGGACAGGCCGAGATCGGCGTTGTAGCGCGTCAATGCCGCACGCACCTGTTCGATGAAGAATCCCTGGAAGGCCGGATCGGCCGCGCGGGTCACGTTGAGCTCGGTCCAGGCGCTGTCGTGCAGGCCGGCGCGCGCGCCGGCGCCGTTATGGCGGTGCTGCGCCGATGCGTGTTCGAACTGCGCGATCAGTTGGCGACAGAAGCCGGCCTGCAGCGCGGCATCGTAGACGCGGACGTAGTGGCGAAGGTCGGTGTGGTTCATGCGCTCGGGCGCCTGTGCATCGTGGCGGGATGGCTGTTGCGATTCGCAGTGGCGACCATCGTTGGCGCCGCTTCGGCCAGGCGGCGCGCCGACCGCGAAGACCGCACAGACCGGCAGTCAGCAGCGACTGCATCGATCGCCACAGCACGGCGTCTGCCATTGCACCACTGCAGCGTCCCGGTCTGCCTCGCCATCGATGAATTCCTCAAAAAAACGGCGCGCCCAAACCGGACGCGCCGTGTGTCGCCCGCCAGCGTCCTTGCGCATGCAAGAGACGCCGGCCAAGACACTCAGAACCGATAGGTCGCGCGCATCCAGTAGTAGCGGCCGACCGTGTCGTAGGTGCTCACGTCGGTGTTCGCGTTCAGCACGTTGTTCTGGTACAGCACCGGCGGTTGCTTGTTGAACAGATTGTCCACGCCCAGGTCGAAGCGGATGTTGGCGTCGGCCATGTCGTAGCCAAGCTGCAGCGCGTGGTACATGTAGCTGCCGTAGTTCAGCACCACACCCTTGTCGGCGGCATCGGCGGACATGTTCTCCGATAGGTCGGTGCTGCCGACCTGGATCTTGCCGACCCAGCGCGTGGTCCAGGTCGCGTCCCAGTTGCCCAGCTTCCAGCCGATCTGGCCGCGGGCGCGCCAGCGCGCGTAGTTGCCGTACGACGAGTTGTACTTGCCGGCCATGTGCACCACCGAGTCGCCGGTGTCGATGTCGTAGCGCTGCAGGTAGGTGCTGTCCAGGGCCAAGGTGAACTTGCCGTAGGCCGTCTCCGGCAGCGCGTAGTTGGCGCCGAAGTCGATGCCCTGGGTGTCCAGCTTGCCGATGTTGACCACCGGGGTCTCGATGTAGTCGATGTTGCCGGCGCTGACCGTGCCCGCCGCATAGCGGTGGATGTAGCTGCAGTACGGGCTGCTCTCGTCGTTGTAGCAGATGTTGGCCACGGTCTGTGCTGAGATCGACTGGATCAGGTCGTCGAGCTTGACCTTCCACCAGTCGGCGTTGAACGACAGGCCCGGCACGGACTCGGGGCTGTAGACGATACCGTAGTCGTAGGAGGTGCCCTTCTCCGGCTTCAGGTTGTAGTTGGCGTAGGTCGAGCCGGACACGATCGCGTTGGTCTGCGACAGGCCCGAGCCGCTCCAGCCGGCGGCCACGCCTTCGCAGGCGTTCTCGTGGCCGCTGCCGCTGTAGTCGATGCACGGATCGGTGAAGGTCGGCGAGTTCGCGGTCGGACCCTGGTACAGATCGTAAATGGTTGGCGCGCGGAACACCTGCGCCACGGTACCGCGCACCATCAGGTCGTGGATCGGGCGCCACTCGAGCTGGAACGAGGCGCTGTTGTTGGTCGAGCTGACGCTGCTGTAGTCGGAGAAGCGATCGCTCAGGGTGACGTTCAACGCGCCGATCGGCGAGGACTGCGCCAGCAGCGGGATGAACAGCTGCGCATAGGCTTCCTTGACGCTGAAGGAGCCGCTCAGCGGCGAGGAGCACGCCTCGGAGGAAATCTCGCAGGTATTGTCGCTGTTGATCAGCGCATTGCTGGAGACGGTGTAGCCCAGGCTCTCCTTTCGATACAACGCGCCGACCGCCAGCTGTGCGCTGCCGGCCGGCAACTCCCACACGCTGCCGTTGGCGCTGGCTTCCCACTGGCGGGTGATGCTCGTGGTCTGGTAGCGCGGGATCGACTCGTGGCTGTTCATCCAGTCGATGGTGTTGGCGTCGGTCTGGTCGAAGATGTTCACTTCGCCCGCATCGATCGCATCCTGCAACGCCGCGTAGTCCACATAGCCGTGGCTCCAGTTGCGCTGCTTGTAGTGCCCGTAATTGAAGTTGACGTCCCACACCCAGCTGGTATCGCCGATGCTGCCCTTCAAGCCGAGCACGTCCTGGTCGGTAGCGGTGTCGTAGAAGGTCTGGCGCTGGCCCAGCGAGCTGAAGCGGGTGCGGTACTCGTAGCCATTGGGGCCGAACTCGACGCCGAACGGGTTGTACGGGTTATCGGCGGCGATGGTGAGGCCGTCGCTCTGCGCATCGAACGGCAGCGGCGCGATCGCGGAGTTCGACATCGTGTGGTTGTGGTAGGCGTTGACGTAGGCCTGCACCTTGTCGGTGATGTTGAAGCTGCCCAGCACGAAGCTGTTGACGCGCTGCTGCGGGGTCATCAGCAGGTTCTGCGCCTGGTAGTTGTAGGCATCGGAGGAGGAGTAGCACTTGTAGCCGCCACCGCCGTCGCTGGTCATCGCGCCGTTGGCGCTGCAACCGTTGGCGGCCAGCGTGCTTGCCGGCAGCTTGTAGTAGCCGCTGGGGGTGCGGCTGGAGCCGCCCTTGTAGACGCTGCCGCTGGACAGATACATCGCGTCCTTGGAGAACGCGCGATCGGCCGAGGAAATCGCTTTTTGCTTGTTGTAGTCGATGCCGACCACGAGGTTGCCGCGGTCCCAGGTCTTGCCGAAGGTGAAGGCGCCGCCCTGGCGGGCGCCGTCGCCGCGGCTGGCCTGGCCGTAGTTGGCGACGAATTCGCCGCCTTCGAAATTCTTGCGCAGGATGAAGTTGACCACGCCGCCGATGGCGTCGGAGCCGTATAGCGCCGACGCACCGACCTTCAGCACTTCGACATGATCGATCATGCTGGTCGGGATCGAATTGATGTCGTTGTTGAGGATGCGGTGGCCGTCGATCAGGATCAGCGTGCGCTGGTCGCCGAGGCCGCGCAGCGACACCGTCGAGGCGCCGTCGCCGCCGCCGTTGTTGACCTGCGGATTGGTCGCGTCGCCGGCGATGCCGGGCAGCGACTGCATCAGGTCGCCGAGGGTCTGCTTGCCGCTCTGCTGGATCTGCTGGCGATCGACCACGGTGACCGGGCTGGCGGTCTCCACGTCCACGCGGCGCACCAGCGAGCCGGTCACGGTGACCCGGTCCAGGTCCACCGCGCCATCGGCCGCTGCCGGCGCAGCGGTATCGGCGCCTTGCGCGTAGAGCGTGGCGGGAAGCGTGGCCATTCCCAGGCAGATGGCCTGGGCGAGTCTGTTCTTCGGTACGGACATTGGGGAAAACCTCATGTGATGGGCAACAGCACGCCAGCGGTGCACGCGGACGCGAACCGATTTCCGATCGCGCAGGGCGCGATGTCTTTTTGTTGGATACCTCGGGCAGACGTCGTCGGGACCGTCAAGCACTTGTTAGTTTTTTATAAGAAAAGTGTTGTTTCGCTGTGCCGGATTGCGCCAGCGCTTGGCACAATCGCTACATCGTCCGAAGACATGCGCACGCGCACCGGCGACGGACCACGGCAGCCGCCGCAGGCAACGCATGTACGCCCATCAGTCGACGCGATAGTCCCAGCGCTGCAGATAGGGCTGCAGCAGCGGCAGCACCGGTTCGAAGAAACCGCGATACGGACGCCAGCGGTCCAGGCCCTTGCGGTTGATGCCCTCGACCACCTGCGCATAGCTGGGCGTGCTGATGAAGCCCTTGGCGCGTGCGTGGCGCTGGAAATCCAGCAGCCGCGCCGGCTGGTCGAGGTGCAGAAAGCCGCCCAGCCGCGCGACCTGCGCCTGCGGATCGGCGACCAGGTCTTCGTAGCGGATTTCCAGCGCGTGCGGCTGCAGCAGCTCGGCGTGGTAGAGCCAGCACGCCATCGCATCGGCATAACCCTGCGCCAGGCGCTGCGCGCTGGAACACAGCACGGCGAAGGCCGGCGACCGGAACGCCTGCATGTAGCAGCTCAACAGCACGTCGCAGGGGTGGCGCAGCGCCAGGATCACCTGCGCCTCGGGAAACAGCCGCCGGATCAGCGGCAGGCGCAGCAGGTTCAGCGGATTCTTGTCGACCAGGCGTTGCCCGGGCCGCAGGTCCACCACGCCGCGCACCGCTTGCCAGTAGTCGGCGCGCAACGCGGCGCAGTCGGTGTCGTCCAGTTCGCCCAGGCCGCCGGGCCAGGCCAGGCCGCGGCGTTCGCCGCGCTCGGCCAGCGCTTGCAGGAACGGCCGCTCGTCCATCGCGCACAACTGCGGATGCGCATCGAGCATCTGTTCCAGCAGGGTGGTGCCGGAACGCGGGAAACCGACCACGAAGATCGGCGACGCCTCGCGCACCGGGCCGGCCACCGGTCGCGCCGCGGCGTAGCGCGCCGGATCCCAGCGGCGCCGCGCGGCGGGCAGCGGCGGCGCGTCCGCCGCGAGCAGCTCGGGCACCAGCGAGGCGATGCCGTCGACCTGCCCGGCATGGCCCTGCGCGCATGCCGCCAGCGCCTCGTCGTGGCGCCCCAGGCGGTCGCAGACGCGGGCCATCGCGAAGAACAGGTTGCTCTGCTTGCGCGTGTCGGTGGCCGCGCCGAGCAAGCCGGTCAGCAGTCGGTACGCGGCGTCCCAGCGTCCGTCGCGCATCGCCAGTACCGCCAGCGCATTGAGCGCATCGTGGCGCGCGTCCATGTCCTCGATCCGTTCCGGCGCCGGCAGTTGCGCCGCCGCCTGGCGCGCTTCATCGAGGCGGTTGGCGCGTTCCAGCACCAGCACCAGGCGCGACCAGGCGCGCTCGGGCTGCGGCATCGCGCCGGCCGCGCACGTGCGCAGCATCTGGCATGCGCTGTCGGTATCGCCGGCCTGCGACAGCAGCCACGCCAGCTCCAGCATGATCTGCGCGTCCTGCGCGGGCCATTGCCGCCAGTCCGCGATCAGCGCCGCCACGCGTTGGACGTCGCCGCATTCGTGGCAGGCCATCGCGGCGTGCACGCGCAAGGGCGGCGACTGCGGCGCCAGCGCGTGCGCATCCAGCAGATGCCCGCGCGCCGCGCCGTAGTCGCCCTGGTCCATCGCCAGCAGGCCGAGGTTGTGGTGCAGCATCGGATCCTCCGGCGCCAGCGCGCGCGCCTGCGCATACGCCTGCCGTGCCTCGGCGAAACGCCGCGCCTCGCGCAAGGCCGTGCCCAGGTTGTTCCAGTGCGCCACGTCCTGCGGCTGGCGCTCGGCCAGCGCGCGATACAGCGCGGCCGCCTGCGCCGGCTGGCCCTGCATCTGCAAGCTCATCGCCAGCAGGCTGCTGGCCAGGGCGTCGTCGGGCGCATGTTGCAGGTAGCGGCGCGCGCCTTGCTCTAATTGCAGCGGCTGCCCGGCCTCCAGTGCCGCCAGCAATGCGGGAACCGACGGGATCGCGGCGTCTTGCGGTGAAGTCATGCGGGGGCGACGGCAGCAGGCGGAACGGGCCTGCCACGATAGCCGTGCAGGATCGCGTCGCAACGCGTGTCGTGCCGAGCGGCGACACACCGCGCACACAGTGCGGCTACGCAGCGCCGCTGCACCGCCTGCCAACGCGATCGGCAGGCCAAAGCCGGACGCGATTGCACGGACGCAATGCCGCGCAGCGCCGCCGCGGCAGGGACGATTGGTCCAGCCGCGTACGGCTGGCGCTGCACGCGGCAATCGCGCGGCGCCGGCCTAGTCGCTCTTGATCGGATCGTGGTACGCGGTCAGGAAGGCGCGCAGCGAGGCCGGCTTGACCGGCTTGGTCAGCACCCGGTAGCCGCGCTCGCGCGCCTGCAGCTTCAGTTCGTCGCGGCCGTCGGCGGTGAGCAGGGCGCCGGCGACCGGGCCGACCATCGCCTCGCGCAGCGCGTCCAGCGTGTCCAGCCCGTCCAGGCGGTCGTGCAGGTGGTAGTCGACCAGCATCACGTTGGGCGCGCGCGGCGCCAGCGCCAGCGCTTCGTCCACGGTGCTGGCGCAGATCACCTCCACCTGCCAGCGCCCGAGCAGCGCGCGCATGCCGTCGAGGATCTCCTGGTCGTTGTCCACGCACAGCACGCGCAGCCCGGCCAGCGAATCGGCCGCGGCGGCGGCGCGCTGCTGGCGTTGCTGCTTCTGCGGCACCGGCGCCACCCGCGGCAGGGTGATCGAGAACATGCTGCCGTGGCCGACCGCGCTGCGCGCATCCAGGTCGTGGCCGAGCAGGCGCGAGATGCGCTGGCAGATCGACAGGCCCAGGCCCAGGCCCTGCTCGCCCCAGTCGAACGGCTGCTGGTAGCGCTGGAATTCCTCGAAGATCTGCTGCATGTGGTGCTTGGGAATGCCCGGACCGGTATCCCACACCTGCAGTTCCAGTTCCTCGCCGCGCCCGCGCATGCCCAGCACGATGCGGCCCTGGCGGGTGTAGCGCAGCGCGTTGGCGAGGAAGTTCTGCAGCACGCGGCGCAGCAGGCGACGGTCGCTGCGCACCCAGATCGGCCGCGCGAACACGTGCATGCGCAGGCCGCGGCCGGCGGCGACCGGGATGTACTGTGCGGCCAGTTCGCGCAGCAGCACGCTGGCGTCGAAGTCCTCGATGGTCGGGCGCAGGCCGCCGGCGTCCAGCCGCGACACGTCGAGCAGCCCGTCGAGCAGTTCCTCGGCCGCGCGCAGCGAGGCGTCCACGCGCTCGGCCAGGTGGCGCTGTTCCTCGTTCTGGTGCGCTTCGCGCAGCGCCGAAGCGAACAGCCGCGCCGCGTTGAGCGGTTGCAGCACGTCGTGGCTGATCGCGGCCAGGAAGCGGGTCTTGGACTGCTGCGCCAGCTCGGCTTCGCGCGAACGCGCGGCCACGCGCTGCTCCAGCGTCTCGTTGGCTTCCAGCAGCGCCTGCTCGGCGCGCTTGTAGTCGGTGATGTCGTTGTAGCTGGTCACGTAGCCGCCACCGGGCAGCGGCTGGCCGCGCATCTCGATCACCTTGCCGTCGCTGCGGGTGCGCTCGAACACGTGCGAGGTGCCGGCGCGCAGGTGCGCGATGCGGCGGCTGATCTGCTCCTCGATCCGGCCCTCGCCCAGTTCGCCGCGCTCGGCGTTGTAGCGGATCAGGTCGGCGACCGGGCGGCCGACGTAGAGCATGCCGTCGGGATAGCCGAACATCTGTTGGTAGCGCCGGTTCCACGCGGTCAGGCGCATCGCCGGATCGACCACGCTGACCCCGGCGCTGATGTTCTCCAGCGTGGTCGACAGGATCTCGCGGTTGAAGCGCAGTTCCTGCCCGGCCTCGTCGAGCACCGCCACCACCTCGCCCAGGTCCATGCCCGAACCGCGCAGCAGGCTGGTCAGCACCAGCCGCGCCGAGGCCGCGCCGATCGAGGCGGCGAGCAGGCGTTCGGTGAACTGCACCCAGACGCGGTCGGCCACCGCATTGGGCTGCGGCTCGCGGCCGAGCAGCTGCGCCTGTTCGGCGAAGGCGCGGCGCGCATGGCGCTCGCCGACCATGCGCTCGGCCAGGGCCTGCAGGTCGACCAGGTGCACCAGCCCGAGCCAGTCGCCGGCCACCGCCGGCCGCTGCGAATACGGCTCCAGGAACGGCGCCGCGCGCAGCCGCTCGTCCAGCCCGGGCCGCCAGCGCGCCGATACCAGCATCATCGTGCCGACGTTGAGCAGCAGCGACCAGAACGTGCCGTGCGCCAACGGGTCCCAACCGCTCATGCCGAACAGCTGCTGCGGGCGCAGCCAGGAGATGCCGAACGGCCCGTCGTGCAGCCACTGCGGCGCCAGCCAGCCGGCCTGGGTCAGCGCCGGCAGCAGCAAGGTGTAGATCCACACGACGAAGCCCAGCACCATGCCGGTCTCCACGCCCTTGCGGCTGGCCCCGCGCCAGTACAGCCCGCCGATCACCCCCGGCGCGAACTGCGCCACCGCGGCGAAGGCCATCAGCCCGTACGAGGCCAGGGTGCTGTCGTTGCTGCTGCTGCGGTAGTAGCCGTAGGCGATCAGCGCCAGCAGCAGGATCGCCAGACGCCGGATCCACAGCACCCGCGAGGCGACGTCGGAACCGCCAGCGGCTTGGTGCCCGCGGCGGCGCAGCAGCACCGGCATCACCAGGTCGTTGCTGATCATCGTCGCCAGCGCGATGCTGGAGACGATGACCATGCCGGTGGCGGCGGAGAAGCCACCGACGTAGGCGACCAGCGCCAGCGCGGTGCGGCCCTGGGCCAGCGGCAGCGCCAGCACGATGCTGTCGTCGGCCACGTCGCCGCCGCCGAACAGGGCGACGCCGGCCGCGGCGATCGGCACCACCATCGCCGAGATGATCACCAGGTACAGCCCGAACAGCCAGCGCGCCTTGCGGATGTCGCCGATGTCGCTGCATTCCACCACCGCCACGTGGAACTGCCGCGGCAGGCACACGATGGCCAGGAAGCTGAGCAGGGTCTGCGAGATGAAGCCGACCGGCGGGGTGTTCTGGAACAGCGTGCGCGCCGACTGCAGCACCTGGCCCTCGCGGCCGCTGAGCCACACGTAGGCGAACACGCCGACCGCGACCATCGCCAGCAGCTTGACCACCGATTCCAGCGCGATCGCCAGCATCATGCCGTGGTGGTGTTCGGTGGCATCCACCTGGCGGGTGCCGAACAGCGTGGCGAACAGCGCCATCAGCAACGCCACGTACAGCGCCGGATCGGCATAGAACGGCGCCCCGGCGCTGGACTGGCCGCTGAGCACCTGCAGGCTCATCGCCACCGCCTTGTACTGCAGCGCCAGGTACGGCACCACGCCGATCAGCGCGATCACCGCCACCAGCGCCGCCAGTCGCCGCGAGCGGCCGTAGCGCGAGGAGATGAAGTCGGCGATGGAGACGGTGTTCTCGCTGCGCGCGATCAGCGCCAGTCGCTCGATGATGCGCCAGCCGAACAGCAGCAGCAGCAGCGGGCCGAGATAGATGGGCAGATAACCGGCGCCGTTGCGCACCGCGCTGCCGACCGCGCCGTAGAACGTCCACGACGAGCAGTACACCGCCAGCGCCAGGCTGTAGACCGCCGGGCGCAGCCAGGGCCGCTCCGGGTACAACGGGCGCCGGTCGCCCCACCACGCCACCGCGAACAGCAGCGCCGCGTAGCCGACCGACACCAGCAGCAGGATCCAGCTAGAGACCAAGGGCGAGGCCTCCGCGGCGATCGCTGCAGTCTAGGGCGTGCCCGCCGCTGCCGTTCACGTGGCCGCCGCGGCGCCTGCGTGCAGCGGCAGCCGCAGGCGGAACACGCTGCCCCGCCCGGGCGCGCTCTCGACCAGCAGCGCGCCGCCGGCGGCGGCGATCAGGTTGGCGCTGACCGCCAGCCCCAGCCCGGTGCCCTGGCCGCTGGGCTTGGTGGTGAAGAACGGCTCCAGGCAGCGCGTGCGCACGTCCTCGCTCATGCCGTGGCCGTTGTCGCGGGCGACGATCTCCAGCATCGCGCCGGGCTGCGGCGCCAGCGCCAGTTCGAACTGCCCGCCCTCGGGCATCGCCTGCTGCGCGTTGGCGGCGAGATTGAGCACGATCAGTTCCAGCTGCGCGCGGTCGAAGCGCACCGGGCATGGTGCTTCGTGCAGCTGCAGGCGCACCTGCACGTCCGGGCCGAACAGCTGGTCGAGCATCGGGCGCATCCCGGCGATGGTCTCGGCCGGTTCGAACACTTCCAGTCGGGTGGCTTCCTGGCGGCTGAAATCCAGCAGCTTGCGGGTCACCGCGGCCGCGCGCCGCGCCGCCGCGTCGGCGCCCTGCAAGGCGGCCTTGAGCTGCTCCGGATCGTCGCTGCGCCGCCCGCGCGCGGCATAGCCCATGATCAGGCTCAGCAGGTGATTGAAATCGTGCGCCACGCCGCTGGCCAGGCGGCCGACGCTCTCCATCTTCTGCGCGTGCACCAGCTGATCGCGCGAGCGCTCCTTTTCCTGCATCTCCAGCTGCAGCCGGTCGCGCGAGCGGGCCAACTCGTTGCCGCGCTTGCGCGCCAGCGCCAGGCTCTCGCGCAGGGCCGCCACCGACTGGTCCAGCACCAGGGCGACGATCACGAAGCCGACCAGGCTGCCGAGGGCGACTTCCAGTATTCGCGGCCACATCGCCGGCAGGAAGAACAGGCGCGCCGCATCGCGCCACGCGCCCAGCGCGACCACCAGCGCCAGCCACGCCACTGCGCCCCACAGCGCGCGCCGGCTCAGCAGCAGCCCGCCGACCAGCACCGGCAGCAGCTGCCCGAGCTGGCTGCGCAGCTGTGCCTCCAGCCCCCAGCGCGCATAGCCCACGGTCAACAGCGCCATGCTCACCACCACGAACAACCGCGCCGCCCACAGGAACGCGCCACGCCGCAGCAACGCGAAGCACACTCCCATCGCCAACGCGTTGAGCCCCGCCAACCACACCGCGACCGGATCGATGGCCGTGCCGGCCCGCCACCATGCCACCGGCATCGCCGCCAGCTGATACAGGCCCACGAACACCAGAACCAATTGCAGCAACGCCGCATTGCGCCGATCGACGCGATCGGCCAGCGGGATCGCGCGCCACCAGCGCCGCAAGCACGCCAGCGGCCCCGCGGCGTCGGGCCGATCGCTGGAGCGCTGGGGGGTGGGCAGGTCGGGCATGCGCGGGGCCTGTGGAAGGAGTGCGCCGCCGACAGGCGGGCGCGGACTGCGGCTATATTAGCCACCTCCGTCTTCCCGCTGGATGCGACACGGCACCGGACCTGCAGGTTGCCGCGCATGCTGCACGGGCCGATGCCACCGCTCGACGCGCCTGGATTGCAAAACGATGACGCTTCACTTCCTCACCGGCCCAGGCCGGGCCGTGTTCGTGGTCGCAGGCCTGCTGGCGGGCCAGGCACTGGCGCAGACCGTTCCCGGCAACGATCCGTACGAGCCACTGCTGCGCCGCTGCCACGCCAGCATCTCGCAGCAGCCCAGCGCCTCGCTGGACATCGCCAGGGACCTGCTGGCCAAGCCTGGCCTGCCGGTGCCGACCCAGGTGCGGGCGACCGCGTGCCTGGCCACCGCCCAGCAGGTGCTGGGCAACAGCACGCAGGCGGCGGCGACGACCGAACGCCTGCTCGCATTGCTGCAGACGCCGGGACTGCCGCCGATCGTCCATGCAGGCGGCCGCCTGCAGGCGGCGGCGCTGCTGCAGCAGAACGGCCAGCTGACGCGTGCGATGGAGCTGCTGGAGCAGATCCAGGCCGATGCGCAGCGCACCGGCGACACCAACGCGCAGATCGGCGCGCTGGCCGGAATCGCGCTGATGCGCGGCGACGCACTGGACGATTCGGAAGGCGCGCTGCGCTACTTCCGCCAGGCCATCGTCCTGACCGAACAGGTGCAACGGCCGCCGACGCCGGGCGACATGATGCTGTACTACAACTACGGCTACGCGCTGCTGATGCTCAAGCGCTATGACGAGGCCGATGCCGCCTTCGATCGTGCCACCGGGGTGGCGGCCAAGTTGGGCAACCAGGACGTGTTCCTGTATCGCATCGCCAGCCATCGCGGCGAGATCCAGCGCGCCGGCGGGCATACCGAGCGCGCCGAGCCGATCCTGCAGAAGACATTTCAGTGGCAGCAGACGAACGGCGACCCGCAAGGCGCCACCGTCACGCTGCAACGCCTGGCGCGGCTGCGCCTGGACCAGGGCCGGGCCGCGGACGCGCTGGCCTATGCGGAGCAGGCGCAAGCGCTGTCCGAGCGCAGCCGCTTCACGGCGGAGATCCGCAACGGGCTGGACCTGATCAGCGAGATCCACGCCGCACTGGGCCATGCCGACGCCGCGGCGCACTACGCGCAACAGGCGCGCGCGATGGATCGCGACAAGGCCCGCGCCGAAACCCTCGCCTCGCTGGCCAAGCTGCAGGCCGACGCGGCGCGCACGCTGCCGCCGGCCGCCGCGGCGGGCAAGGCGCGCGCCGACAGCGCCGGCCGCATCGCGATCGGCCTGGCGCTGGTGCTGCTGCTCGGCGCCACGCTGGTGATCGTGTACCGCCGCCGCCAGCGCCGGGCCGCCGACCGGAGCCTGCTCGATCCGCTGACCGGGCTGCTGAACCGGCCGGAAGCCGAACGCAGGATGCAGGCGCTGTTCGCCACGCCGACGCACGACAAGCGCGACGACAGCCGCTGCGCGCTGCTGCTGGTCGACGTGGACGGCTTCAAGGCCTTGAACGCGCGCTACGGCCATGCCGCCGGCGACCGCGCGCTGCTGGCGCTGGCCGACTGCCTGCGCGCGAGCTGCGACGCTGGCGACCTGATCGCACGCTGGGGCAGCGAGGAGTTCCTGGTGGTGCGCGCGGACACCTCCGCGGCCGCCGCGTTCGCGCTGGCCGCGCACCTGCGCGGAGCGGTCGAACGCCTGCGCGTGGAGGCCGGCCAGGGCGAACTGCTGCCGTTGACGGTGTCGGTCGGCGCCGCGCCGTTCCCGCTGTTCCGCCGGCCCGATGCGCGCCTGCAGGACACCGTAGCACTGGCCGAATGCGCGGTGCAGGCGGCCGGGCACGCCGGCGGCAACGCCTGGGCCGGACTGTGGGGCACGCCGGGCGACGTGGCGGTCACGCCGCAGCAGGTGCTGGAGGATCCGTTGCAGGCGCGCGCGCAGGGCTGGGTGCTGCTCGATGGCAGCGATCCGCTGCTGTGGACGCGCGCGTTCGCCGCACCGGCCTCGCGGCGCGCGTGAGCGCGTCCGGACGTGGTGCGGCGCCGTGGATCGCGGGCGCCGTCCCCTCACCCCAACCCCTCTCCCGATGGGAGAGGGGCTATGCGCCGGGTGCCGGCAGTGCCGCGCGTGCGGCAGGCTAAGATCCGTGCCGTGAACGCCCACGCCCGCCCACGCTGATGTCGTCCGTCCCGATCGCGTCGCGGGCGAGCTATCTGCAGCAGCAACGGCTGCGGCTGCAGACCCAGCTGGATCAGGCGCAGGTGCGCCAGGCCGCGGCCGAGACCGAGGTGGAGCGGCACCTGCCGGCGGTGGAACAGGCCGTGGCCGCGATCCGCCGCGACTTCGTCGCGCAAGCGGCGCAGGCGGCGACCGCGGTGCTGCGCCGTGCGCGCCGCCGCGCGTGGTGGCCGGCGCTGCTGCTGCGCCCGCTGCTGCCGGACTGGCGCTGGCGGCTGGCGCTGCTGGTGTTCCTGCTGCTGGCGCTGCCGTGGATGAGCGCGCACTGGTTCGGCGACGCGCACGGCTACCTGGACTGGTGGCGCCTGCTCGGCGTGCAACACGGCACCCTGCACTTGGTGCAGCGCGCGCTGCCGTCGCTGCTGCTGTATGCGCTGCTGGTGATCGGCGGCGCGCACCTGCTGGCCCGGCACGTCAGCCACGACGAACGCGCGCTGCTGGCCGGTTTCGCGCGGCGGCCGCTGGCACTGGTGCAGTTCGCCGACGACGACCGCCACGACCCGGCCCATCCGTACCGCGTCACCCGCGCGCCCTGGCCGCTACGCGAACTGCAGGGCCGCTTGCGGATCGCCGCGGCGCACGGCGACCTGTCCGGCGCGCGCATGCTGGCGCTGCACGACGGCGCCGAACCGGAGCCGCGCGTGCAGGCGCTGCTGGTGCTGCCCGACGACGCCCATGACGCCGCGCTGATCCCGATCGCCGCCGAGTTCGAGGCAAGCGAACAGGCGCAACTACGCGAGCTGGCGCTGGCGGTGGCGGCCAACGCGGCGGCCGAGGCGCAGCCGATCGCCGAACTGCACCGCCACGTGGAGGCCTGGATGGAGGCGCGCAGCCAACAGCGCGTGTTGCAGCAGCGGCTGCAGAGCATGGATGCCATCCACCGCCACTGGGCCGACGTGGCCCTGCCCGACAGCACCCTGGACCAGATCCTGAAGCTGGTGGACCTGTTCGTGTCCGGGCGCACGCCGGCACCGAAGGGCATGCTGCTGCACGGGCCGCCGGGCACCGGCAAGACCCTGATCGCGCGCAAGCTGGCGCGCCATGCCGGCTGCCATTTCGAGGCGCTGGGCGTGGCCGACCTGAAGGCCGCGCACGTCGGCCACACCGGGCCCAAGGTGCAGGCGATCTGGCAGCGCTGCCGTGCCAAGGCGCCGGCGATCCTGTTCATCGACGAATGCGAGAGCGTGTTCGCGCGCCGTGGCGGCGTGGACAGCGACAGCTTCGGCGCCGAACTGGTACAGACCTTCCTGGCCGAATGGGACGGTTTCCACGAAGCGCGCGGCCAGGTGCTGGTGATCGGCGCCACCAATCGGCCCGACCTGCTCGACGACGCGGTGATGTCGCGCTTCACCGCCAGCATCGGCATCGGCCTGCCCGACGCGGCGGCGCG
Source organism: Xanthomonas sp. CFBP 8443 (assembly GCF_025666195.1). NCBI lineage: Bacteria > Pseudomonadati > Pseudomonadota > Gammaproteobacteria > Lysobacterales > Lysobacteraceae > Xanthomonas > Xanthomonas sp. CFBP 8443. The sequence continues at coordinate 216,394 of NZ_CP102592.1, read as the reverse complement.
CGCGCGCATCCTCGGCGGCGAACTGGAGCGCGCCGGCTTCGCGCTGGCGCTGGACCCGCGCGTGGTCGCCGACAGCAGCGGCCTGTCCGGGCGCGACCTGCACACCTTGGTGGCGCGGGTGGCGGCCGAGTGCCTGGACGGCGAACTCGACAGCGACGCGCTGCTGGCGCAACTGCGCCTGCTGCGCGGCAAGGGCTCGACCCGCGTGGCGCCGCTGGACTGGAACGACATCGTGCTGCCGGCGCCGGTGATCGAGGAATTCGTCGGCCTGGGCAAGGAACTGCGCAACGCCGAGACGCTGGCCACGCTGGGCGTGCCGGTGCCGCGCGGGATCCTGATGTACGGCCCGCCCGGCACCGGCAAGACCCAGCTCGCGCGGATCCTGGCCAGCCAGTCGGGCCTGGCGTTCATCGCGCTGACCGGCGCCGACCTCAAGGCCGCCTACCTGGGCCAGTCGGGCCAGCGCGTGCAGGCCGCGTTCGAACGCGCCCGCGCGCAGGCGCCGTGCATCGTGTTCGTCGACGAGATCGACATCGTCGCCCCGGCGCGCGGCGCCGATGGCGACGACGCGCTGACCCGCGAGATCGTCGGCCAACTGCTGCAGGAGCTGGACGGCGTGGCCAGCCAGGCCGGGCAGGTGTTCCTGCTGGCCGCCAGCAACCATGCCGCCGCGATCGACCCGGCCTTGCTGTCGCGGCTGGACCGGCAGATCGAGATCGGCCTGCCCGACCGCGCCGCGCGCTGCGCGATCGTCGCGCGCCTGCTGCATGGCAAGCCGCTGGCGTTCGACGCCGCAGAGGCCGCCGACTGGCTGGCCGAACGCAGCGCAGGCCGTTCCGGTCGCGACCTGCAGACCTGGATCAGCCGCGCCCTGCGCCGCGCCGCGCGCCGCGCCCTGCTGGAAAGCGACGACGCGGCGAACACCAGGCTGCAATGGGACGACCTGATCGAAACCGCGGATGCGGTGCGCGCGTAGCAGGGACTACTCTCGCGGCTGAAGCCGCTCCTACAGTGCACCCGGCCGGCCGCATGCGCGCTCCTGTAGGAGCGGCTTCAGCCGCGACAGACACCATCCGCAGCCCGATCGCTCGAGCCGCCCTCACCCCTCCGGCAACACCACCTCGACCCGATAGCGGCGCCCCGGCTCGATGCCCTCGATCCGCGGCAGCTCCAACGCCTGCCCATCGACGCTGACCCGCTGCGCAACGCATCCGGCAACCCGCTGCATGCGCACCTCGAACGACGCGCCGCGGAAACGGCGCTGCACGGTGGCCTGCGTCCAGTGCGACGGCAATTGCGGCCGCACGCCCAGCGCCTCGCCTTCGCCCTTCAGCCCGAACAATCCTTCGATCAGACAGCGGTACAACCACGCTGCGGTGCCGGTATTGAACAGCTGACTAGAACGGCCGGCGGTGCGCGGCAGTTCGCGCCAGGCGCCGCGGTAGTAGTTGGGCACGAACACCGGCAGCTGGCCGCGCTGCAGGTAGTCGGCCAGGTCCGGCCCGGGGATCATCGCGCGCAGCACGCGCCAGGCGCGATCCGCATCGCCGATCGCGTACAGCGCATGCAGGTAGAACGCCGCGGCGTGGTTGTAGACCGAACCGTTCTCCGCCGAACCGGGATGCTTCTGGGTCAGCCGGCCCACGTCCTCGCGCATCGCGGTGTAGGGCGGCGCCAGCATCGTCGGCCCGTAGGGCGTGTCCAGTTGCGCATCGACCGCCTGCAGCAGGCGCGCGCGCCGGTCAGCGTCGGCGGTGCCGGCGAGCAGCGCCCAGCTCTGCGGATTGAGGTAGATGCGGCCCTCCGCGTCGTCCTTGATGCCGAAGCGCACGCCGTCGTCGGTGATGCCGCGCGCGTACCAGTCGCCGTCCCACAGCTCGCGGTTGACCGCGGCGTTGACCGCGTCCGCGCCGGCGCGGCACGCGGCCGCCTGCGCCGCGCGACCATGCCGGTCGCAGATGTCCGCCCACAACTGCAGCGCGTAGGCGGTAGCCACCGACAGCCAGCCGGACACGCCACGGCCGCGGTAGCCGACCATGTTCATCGGGTCGCACCAGTCGCCTTGCGCGATGTAGCTCAGCCCGCGCGCATCGCGCGCCCCGAGCAGCCAGCGCATCGCCGCGTCCAGCCGCTCGGCGACGCTGATGCTGCGTCCGTCGGCACCGGTCACGGCCTCCTCCAGCAGCGCCGCATCGCCGGTCTCGTCCAGGTAGGCCGACAGGAACACCGGCAGCCACACGCAATGGTCGGTGTGCGGCACCTGGTTGATGTACTTCAGTTCCGCGCCTTCGATCAGCAGGATGCCGTCCGGCATCGCGCCGCTGGCTTCCTGCTGCGACAGCGCATGCAGCAACGCCGCGCGCGCGGTCCGCGGGCGCAGGAAACTCATGCCCATGTGGTCCTGCAGGAAATTTCGGGTCTGCGGATCGGTGGTCAGGCGGTTGACGTCGCCGTGGTAGAACACCTGCCGCGGCAGCCAGTGGTTGACCAGGTTGTCCAGGCACGGATCGGGCGTGGCGATGTGCAGGCAGCCGGCGGCTTCATCCAGATAGGCGCTGTACGCGTCCGCGGCAGCGGCGAAACCGGCGGCGGACAGATAGCGCTGGCGCAACGCGCCGATCTCCGCATCGTCGCGTGCCGGGCCGAACAGGAAGCGCAGCGTGCGTTCCTGCTGCGGCTCCAGCGTCAGGCAGTACTGCAAGGCCGCGGTCGGCATCTCGTAGCGCGCATCGGTTCCGCCAAGCCGCGGCTGCAGCACCGCCGTCGGCGCATGCAGGCCGCCCTCGCCTTCGAACGCCGATTGCCGCGCGTCCCAGGCATCGGGCGGCTGCTCGTGGAGCAGGAACGTGCAGTCCTTGAAGTCCCTATTGCGGAAATAGTCCTCGACCTTCTGGTACGGGGTGACGCTGCGGCAGACGATGCCGCCCAGGTCGGCGCGGTACTCGCCGCTCTGGTGCATCCACGACATGTAGCCGACCGGGAAATACGCATACAGCGCGATCCGGCGCGCGCGCCCGTCCAGGTTGCGTACCTGGCACTGCCACAGCTCGACGGTGTCGTCGACCGGTACCTGCAGGCGCAGCTCCACCTCGATGTCGGCGTAGCGCGCGCACCAGACGATGTCGCGCTTGCCGACCGAGAAGCGGAACGCCTGTGGCGGCGCCCGCACCGGCTCGTACGGCACCGAGTACACCGCGCCGCTGTCTTCGTCCTTGAGGTAGAAGAAACGGCCGGGATGGTGCGCGTAGTACGGCTGCTCCGGCTGCATGAAGGTCCGCGCCTCCAGGTTCGGCGCATGCGCGTACTTGGCCGGCTCCGGCTGCATGAACTGCGCGGTGGCGTAGCCGCGGCAGGTGGCCTGGATCATCATCCGCCGGTTCCACAGGAAGCCGCCGGCATTGGGCAGTGCGATCGGGCTGTACAGCGTGTAGCGCTCGCCGTCGGCGCTGGGCGCCAGCAGGTCGGTCGCCTCGCCGGATACGTCGTTGCCGGTACTCATGCATTCGCCTCTTCTGCGGCGCGCTTGCGCGCGGCCAGTTCCTGCTGGATGCGCAACAGCTTGGCATCGTCGAGCGGATAGAAATGCATCGTCCACGCCGCCAACAGCGCGACCGCGCCGGGAATGACGGTCAGCAGCAGCACGATGCCCAGCTGCGAAGCGCCGCTCTGCGCCTGGTTGGCCACGTAGCCCATCGCCGCGAGCATCCACGCGATACAGGCCGAGGCCAGCGCGCCGCCGAGCTTCTGCGAGAACGTCGCCGCCGAGAACGTCATCGCCGTGGCGCGGCGTCCGGTCTTCCATTCGGTGTAGTCGGCGGTGTCGGCGTACATCGAGAACGCCAGCGGCGATTTCGGGCCCAACGCCAGGCCGATCAGCAGATTGATGCCGAACAAGGCCCAGATCGCATCGCGCGGGATGAAGAACATCGCGCAGCTGAGCACGCCCACCAGCACCATCAATCCCATCATCAGCCGGCGCTTGTCGCACAGCCGGGTCAACAGCGGCGTGGCCGCCGCGCCCACCGCCAGCGCCACCGAATAGCTGCCCAGGAACCACCCGGTCAGCTCCGGGCGTCCGATGTAGTACTTGAAGTAGTACACGCCGGCGCCGGCGCGCATGACGATGGTGATCATGATCACCAGCGCCAGCACGAACAGCACCCGCCACGGCGGATTGCGCAACAGGTCGGCGATGTCCTGCAGCACCGGCGTGCGCGGCTGCGGCAACGGCTGCACGCGCTCGCGCGTGGTCGCGAACACGATCGCGAACAGCGCCGCCGCGGCGATGCCGTAGACCAGCATCGTGCGCTGCCAGCCCTGCGCGTCGTCGCCGTTGCCGAACCAGCGCACCATGTCCAGCGTGGCGTAGTTGACCAGCGTGGTGCCGGCGAAGGCGGCGATGAAACGGAAGCTGATCAGCGTGGTGCGCTGCTGGCTGTCGGCGGTGATCACCCCCGACAGCGCCGAATACGGAATGCTGATCACCGTGTACATCAGCATCATCAGCCCGAAGGTGACGTAGGCCCAGACCAGCCGCCCGCCCTGGCCCAGATCCGGCGTGGTATAGGCCAGCACGCCGCTGGCGGCCATCGGCAGCGCCGCGAACAACAGGTACGGCCGGAACTTGCCCCAGCGCGAGCGCGTGCGGTCGGCGATCGCGCCCATCAGCGGATCGGTGACCGCGTCGACCACCTTGGTCAGCAGGATCATCGTGCCCACCGCGGCCGCCGGCAGACCCATGGTGTCGGTATAGAAGATCAGCAGGAACGCGGAAATGTTGGCCCAGTAGAAATTGAAACCCATGTCGCCGACGCCGTAACCGACCTTCTCGGTCCAGCGCAGCGGTGCATCGGCGCGTTGCGGCGGTGTCGGCATCGGCGGTCCTGTACGGGTGGGCATGCGATGATGGAAGGGCGCAAGGCACGTTGCGCCGATCGTGGCGTGCCGACGCTACACCACGCTGCGCGCGCCGCCAACGCCGGCGCACGCATCATGCCAAACCCCCAGCAAGGTATAACCGCTCGTGATGGACGCGACATCCCAGAATTTCTTGCCGCAGCGCAGCGAAGCCATCGTGGTGATGGGCATTTCCGGCAGCGGCAAGACCAGCGTCGCACAGGCGCTGGCCGCGCACTACGGCCATGCGTTCCTGGACGCGGACGATGTCCACAGCGTCGAGGCCAAGGCGCAGATGGCCCGCGGCGTCCCGCTCACCGACGCGCAGCGCGTGCCCTGGGTGGCGGCGCTGGCACTACGCCTGCGCCAGTCGATCGACGCCGGCCGCAGCGTGGTGCTGGCCTTTTCCGGGCTGCGCCGCGCGCATCGGCAGCAGCTGCGCGACAGCGGCGTACCAATGCGGTTCGTGTTCCTGCACGCCGCCGCGCACGTGATCGCCGCGCGCCTGGCGCTGCGCAGCGGCCACTTCATGCCGCCCGGCCTGCTGCAGAGCCAGATCGACACGCTGGAGCTGCCGCTGGAGGAGCCGGACGTGATCTCGGTAGATGTCGACGCACCGTTCGACGCGGTGGTGGCGGATGCGATCGCGCAGCTGGATGCGGCACCCAACGCCGCGTTTGGAAGGGCGCGCTGACGAAGGCGCGCCGGCGAAGCCGGGAGATTCCGTCACGCACCACGATGTCTGCGTAATGGTTCTAGCGTCCATGGCGACAATCCATGGACGCACGCTCCTTCTGAAGGCCCGCCGCCAGAGAGCCCGTTGTGATCCTGCTTTCCAGCCTCGCGCTTCTCAGCGCTTGCCGCCAACGGCACGATGATGGCGCAGGATCGGCCGGAGCAGGCGCTGCCAGCAACTGGAAGCGTTGCGTGGTCTCTGCCCTGCGGCGCCGGCGCGAGCGTCGGCACCGGCGCCGCGCCGCTCGTCAGTGGTGGTGGGCGTGCTGGCCATGACGGACCGGGGTGTGCTGATTGGTGAACAGCGGCACCAGTTGCCACAGCGCCGAGATGCCGACCAGGGTGTACACGATCCGCGACAGCGTTGCGTTCTGTCCGCCGAACAGCGCGGCGACCAGGTCGAACTGGAACAGGCCGACCAGGCCCCAGTTCAGGCCGCCGACGATCAGCAGCACGAGGGTGAGGACATTGAGCACTTTCATGGTGGCATCTCGCGACGTGGGAGGAGCCTGCATCCTCCGTTGCGCCGCATTGCGCCCACGCGAATGCGATGTATGCGGCGCCTGAAATAGGTGCTCATTCCCTGTGCACCTTGCTGACTATGCGCGCTTGGCGTGGCTGCGTCAGCCGGGTCCGCTTGGCATGATGAAGTGGCGGTCAATGTCTTCCCGGGTGACCAGACGCGGTCATGGTGTCGCCAATCCTGTCGAGCGTGCATCGGTCTTCCATGCGATTTTTCCGATTGCGGTGACTCCGCCGCGCCGTTTGTCGCGGCTGAAGCCGCTCCTACAAGCGCCTTGCAGCCGACCTCGCCGGGTGCGCTGTGGGAGGGACTTCAGCCCCGACGCCTTCCGGTTACGGCAACCTCGTCGCTTCGCTCGTCGCGCTGAAGCCGCTCCTACCAGAGGGCTCGCAGCCGACTCGTCGGGTGCACTGTGGGAGGGACTTCAGTCCCGACGCCTTGATCCCAGCCATTCCGCCGTAGCGCGCCTTGCATGCATCGACGCGCCGGCTATCAACCTGTCAGCTCACGCGAGCACCCTTGCGTTTCGTACCCGGCGACGCAGGCCCCGACACGTTAGGATCGCCCGGCACATACCAGCGCCACATCGCCTCCGTGGCCTTAGTGATGCCGATGCGCGGCGTGGCCACCGGGTCGGCCGGCGGCGGTGTGCCGTCCTCGCCCAGCCACAGGCGCGAACTGGTCCGGGTCAGGTCCAACCCGTTGTCCGCACCCGAGGCACCGAGCGCCTTGGCCAGCCGGCCGGGGCCGCGGGTGAGATCGGCGAGGCGCGCCGCGCCGCGCGCCAGCTGCATCGCCTCGATCCCCGCGACCGGCGCCAGCGCACGGATCAGCACCGCGTGCCCGGGTGCGCCGCCGCACACCGCATTGAGCGCCCAGTGCATGCCGTAGATGAAATAGACATACAGATGGCCGGGCGGACCGAACATCACCTGCGTGCGCGGAGTCATGCCGCGGAACGAATGCGCCGCCGGATCCTCGGCACCGCAGTAGGCTTCCACCTCGACGATACGTCCGCAACGACCATCGGCGGCGACCAGCAGCTTGTTCAGCAGCTCCGGCGCGACCAGGCGAGAGTCGCGCGCGTAGAACGCGCGAGGCAACGGCGTCGGAGATATCGGCAGCATCGTCACAGCCTAGGATCGCCTGCGCGAAGGCAGCGTCGCCTCGCGCAGGCCGCAGCACGCGCGCATCCGCCACGCGACCGATCGGGCAGCAGATGCAGCACGCCGGCGCCCGCGAGTGGGACGCAGCTCACTCCGGCGGCAAGTGCAGTTCCTGCAGCAGCTGCGGCGCCGGATACACCTTGGCCAGCAGCCAGCGCAGGTAGCGCATGTCCACGTGGATCGCCCGCTTGTAGCGCGGGTCGTACCACCAGCTGGCGCTGACCGCCTCCCAATTGCTGTCGAAGTTCAATCCGATCAGCTCGCCGCGCGCATTGAGCACCGGCGAGCCGGAATTGCCGCCGGTCGTGTCCAGGTTGGTCAGGAAGTTCACCGGCTGGGTCTTCAGCTGCGCATCGGCGGTACTGCCGAAATCGCCCTTGGCGATCGCGGCGAGCAACGGCTTGGGCGCATCGAACGGCACCTGCCCGGTGTTCTTCTCGACGATGCCGGCCACCGTGGTCACCGGTGCGAAACTCACCGCATCGCGCGGCGCCAGCGGCTCGACCCGGCCATAGCTGATGCGCAGGGTGCTGTTGGCATCCGGATACACCGCCCGCCCCTGCTGCTTGCGCCAGGCGAACAGCGCGCGCATGTAGGCCGGACGCAGGCGCAACTGCTCGCCATCGCGGGCCTTGCGCTCGTCCTCCAGGCGCTTTTGCGCCGGCACCAGCGCCGCGGCCAGGGTCATCAGCGGATCGGCCGCCACCGGCTTGCCTTCGCGCGCGGCGGCGAAGCGCGACAAACGCTCGGCCTCCGCGCCCAGCTTTGTACCGGCGTACGCGGCGTCCAGCGCCCGCTGCAGCTGCGCCGGCGTGCGCCCGAACACCGCATCGAATTCAGGCACGCGCTGCGCATCGGGCAACTGCTGGTAGCGGCCCAGCAACGCGCTCAGCAAGGCTTTCTCCACCGCCGGCGAATAGCGCCGCTGCACCTGTTTCAGCTTGCCCTCGATCAACCCGTGGTCGCGCTGCTGGTAACCGCTCTCGCGCTGCGCATCGGGCGCGGTCGACTCCAGCCGCAACCGCTCCAGCGTCAGCGCCGAAGACAACAACTGGGTTTGCGTGCCCAGCAGGGACAGCAGCAGATCGCGCTCGCGCAGTGCCGATGCCTGGCCCAGCAGCGACTGCAAGGCCGCGATGTCGCGCGCGTCTTCGCCATGCGTGGCGGCGAGCATGCCGCGCTCGTCCTCGCCGCGCAGCCGCACCGCATCGCTGCGCTGCATGCCTTCCAGCTCGCCGGCCGCGCGCTTGCGATTGTTCTTCAGCGACTGCAGCTGCGACGCATAGCGCGTGCGCGCCTCGGTGTCGGCCTTGCCCGCCGCCTCGATGACCGCGATCATCTGGTCGAACACTGCCACCCGCTGCGGCAGCGCCGCGTTCACCTGCTCGTCGAACTCCGCCGCCGTGCGATGCCGGTAGGTGATGCCCGGATAGCCGGCCAGCATCGCGTAGTCCCCGGCCTTCGGCCCCTGCGTGGCGATCTGCAGATGCGCCGGCGGCTGGTACGGCACGTTGTCGGCACTGTAGTCGGCCGGCTTGCCATCCTTGCCGACGTAGGCGCGCAGCAGGGTGAAGTCGCCGGTGTGGCGCGGCCACATGAAGTTGTCGATCTCGTCGCCGTAGTTGCCGATCGCCCGCGGCGGCGCATACACCAGGCGCACATCGCGCAGCTCCAGCTGCCGGATCCGGTAGAAATCGGTTCCGTAGTACATGTTGGCGACGCTGCAGCGCACCCCGCCCTCGCGCTCGCAATCGGCCACGATGCGCTTGCTCGCCGCATCCACCGCATCGAAATACGCACGCCCGGTCTTGCCCTTGGCCGGCCCCAGCACGGCGTCGGTGACCTTGTCGAAGCCCACCGTCACCAGCACCCGGAAATCCGGATTGGCCGCACGCTCGTCGCCGCGCTCCTTGGCGATGAACCCGTTGTCGATCAAGTTCTCCTTGGCCGACGTGTTGTACTGGATCACCCCGTAGGCGACGTGGTGATTGGTGAGCAACAGCCCGTCGCCGGACACGAACGCGCCGGTGCCGCCCCCGACCTTCACCACCGCGCTCAACGGCGGCTGGGTCACCGCCGCCAGGTCGCGTGGATCGCCGCGGAATCCGGCCTCGCGCAGCGGCTTGGTCAGCTCCGGCAACTGCGACGGCATCCACATGCCTTCGTCGGCTTGGGCGGTGGCGGTGAGGGCGAGGCTCATGGCGAGCGAGGCGGCGAGAGTGCTGGGTGCGGGCATGCGGTCGATTCGCTACAGGTCGGATCGGAACCTTAGCCGGCCACTGCGCATGTCGCAATCTGCAAGACCTGGGCAGCGAATCGTGCCGCACCAGCACCGGACCTGGAGCAGAGCTGGTCCAGCACTGTAGCCCGCCCACGTACCACGTCAGCTCACCAACTCGGGTACCTGCCCGGCCGATTCCGCGGTGGCGCGGGCCTTGGCCCATGCCGCCTCGGCTGCGACAAGGGTGTCGAAATGCTTGAACGACATATCGCCGTTGTAGCTTCGGGGACCCTTGCGGATCGCCAGGACGGCAGCATCGCGGCCAGACGCGGGGTGGTCAGGTTGCGTGCGTTGCCGAGCTGCAGGCGCTCGATCCGCGCATCGCCACGTTGTCCATGCCAGAGCAGATCGGCATCGGCGATGTCGCGCGTGAGAGTATCCAGCAGGGTATCCACCAGCGCTTGACGCAGCGCCGCGTCGGCCAAAGTGTCGCTCGGCACTTCGCCGTCATCGATGTCGGCCGGCACGATCTGCCGGAACACCTCATCGGTATCGCCCAACAGCCACTGCGGCGCGCCATCCGCGTCGACCACCAGCGGCCGTCGCGCGGCCACCGGCGCGGCGGCCAGCACTTCGGCCGGAGGCAGCAGCCGCATGCCCTGCTCTACGGAATTAAAAAATAAATTAATATGCAATATATATTAGTTGGCAGAAAGAGCAGGCTGCTGTTGCTCTCCCAGCCCATTTTACATATTAACCATAATTAAATTACAGCCTGACGTGACCTTAATAGATGCCGCAATCGAATTAACGGCACGAATCCAGCTTATGAAACTTAGCAAAATCTAACCGGTTCGATATTTTTATAGAAGGGGGGACAAAATACGCGGCTTGACGAGTGAATACAATGTTCGCGCTGTATCTACTGTCATTAAAGAGCTCTTTCTGTCCTGATACTGCAGCTCCAAAGGAAACTATATAGCAACGCCCATTGCTCAACTTAATCACCTCAAATCCTTGAAGATCGCGGTCAAAATGAAACTTATCCTCATCAACCTCTACATGCGCCATATTTGGAACTGGGATAACACCACTATTTGAAATTATTCTTACATCATCCCCTGTAAAATTATATAGAACAATTTCTACCTGCAGAGGGCATCCGGCAAGCAGAAACAAAATAATGCAAAGGAACGTGTTTTTTAAGGCCATGGTGTGGGCTCCTTATTGTGAGGTCCTACCTCAAGATAGTTGCTAGGGCCATGCCAGTTGCCTTCGTATATTGATGCAGAAATTCCAAGCGCTATATTCATTGGCAGATATGAAATACCTAAAAGTTCGGCCTGCCTTGTATGTTGCATCTCTTCATAACCCAATGACATTGAAGAAATTCTTTGCCTATCTTCAGGCGTTGACCCCAACGTATATTGAATATTATTTCCAAACGTTATTGCACCTGCATTTCCAAAAACCGGGGAGAGGTTGTGATATTGAACGGCGTTATTTCCAAAGTCAACGTACGGCTTATTCCCCTTCATCCACGCCTCATAAAGACGCATTTGCCCTATTGCTATTCCAAGAGCGGTTGTGCTGCTGGCATTTAACTTACGCACTGGCTCTAATTGCGCCTTGATGAGCTCTCCAAAAAAAGATCCCACTGTAACCTTCGATTGTTTTCCGCGCCCGCCTCCAGGGTATGCGCCGCCGCTATATTCTGATACTGCTGAATATGATGTAGCTTCACCATTATTCCGCCCTCCTGGCCCATATAGGATTGAATTATCAGGCGCCCTGCCGTCTGGGTCTATAAATCCGTATGGATTATTATTAACATACAAATAGCGGTTAAAATAGGCTCCGTCATTAGTATTGGTTGCAACTGGATCCGCACTCAAGAATCGGCCGATAACAGGATCATAATATCGTTGTTGCATATATGTAAGCCCAGTCGCTGCGTCCATGACATGCCCCGTATAACCAGGCATGTCCGTCATCGCATGATTCAACAAGCTTCCGTATGGCTCGTATTCACTACGCTCAATAATGTTTCTGTTTTTGTCCGTCGTCAATACCACCGAGCCAAGTCCGTCTGTATGGATGTACCTAATCGTTTGCGCCGCGGCACTAGATACGACAAAGAATGAAAGCGCCGCTGCAGCGGTTGCGCGCAGCAGTGATTTAAGCCCCTTAATTATTAACATTCCTCATCCTTGCGAACTGATCGCATTGATCTTTTCTTTTTTATAAGCCATATTCAAGCTACCTGTTGGCGACAAAACTAAAATTATCGACTTCTACACAACCATGGGGCAACGCCAGAGTGAACTACCGCCACGCTTGATACATGGATTACCTCAAGTAGACCTCAAAGATCTCGCAACCGTTGCCCTGCACGTCTGTTTTTCGCTTGTTGACCAATGCCGTCATCAAAATTGCGAGCAATGCCTTCCCGCCCGGCTGGGTCTCGTTGAAGTGCATGACCGGATTTCCCGGATTAGCCGCTTTGCATTCCCCGGTTGTAGCCGTAAACCACACGAAGTGGTCCGTATTGACTTGATATGAGCCGATCCGGGTCACTTCAACATTACGCATCAACTCATTAGCGCCCGCCTGGCTGCTCAACAGCCAAAGCAGCGCTAATCCTATCCAGTTTTTTTTCATTTTCTTCCGCCCTTGATAATAGGCGCCGGCTTCAACTTCAGGACATCGGCGCTTCCGTATCGAATGCTCACTTCTTAAGACGTATAGCGAGGACCTTGGTACGCCCACCGAATATACAAACTCCAGAGTCGAGGATGACTTCGACTTCGGCATTAGAGGTATATGCTGTCAACACCATCGCCACGAGCTCTTTGTATGCAGGATGGTCTTTATCTATCGCGAATTCATCACGTGGCGCCCAGCATCCTTCCGGTCCAATGCTGGAGTCACGGATGACCAAGCCTTCACCATACCAACCATTTTCTACGTATATGATCTTGCCTGGCCATACTAGCTGCTGCGCCGCTCGACCCGTATGGCAAAAGCCCACCCCGGCGACTGCGAGCAGCAATGCCATTATTTTTGCCGACATTCCAGACCCCCTGTTGATATTTCAGCTGAGCAGCAATTGATAAAGAAGCGGCACGATGTTGAATGCTGGCTGCTGCGTATGCACTATGTTTCCAGCAGCGCTACAAGTTCCGTCTGGCATGCATGCAGATACGCGATATGAGTAGGTGCCTGAAGGCCTGGCCAGCGATGTCCAACTGGGATCCGTGCCTTCATAGACCGATGTCCACGTCACGCCATCCACGCTCTCTTCCACCACGTAACGAGTGGCACCGCCGACTGCCGTCCAGCTAACATAGTCCTTGACTGCCGCCGCCTGCCCGAGTGGCCAGTCGGCTTCGGCCACGAGGCTTCCGCCCAGCATGATGTAGTCGGTCGCCTTGGCCTGACGCTGGTTCTTCTGATAGCGCAGCGCTCCTGCCTGGTCGTACATCGAGCTGATAGCGCCCCCACTCTGCATCGCCACGGTGCGACGGCCGTAGCCGTCGTAACGGTAGGTTTCCTTGCCCGTTGCCTCGCGCAGACGATTGCCGTAGTCGAAGACGAAGCCTTGACCGTTCTTGTTCTTCAGATTGCCCTGAATGTCATAGCTCATGCCGATGACGGTACTGCCGCTGCAGTTGCCGGTCTTGACGTTGGTCAGTTGCCAATAGGCATCGTAGCAGTAGTAGTGGTCGCGGCCCGGGGCCACGACGTGGGTCAGGTTGTCGAGAACGTCGTAACCATAGGTCGCCGTACCGAACATCTTTGATTTGGCCGAGACAAGGCGATCAAGGCCGTCATAGGTCATATCGCGGTCACCACGCTCGCCGCGGCCGGTCGCGCCATCGCTGATGGCGGCTACATTGCCGTTGGCATCGTAGTCGTAGCCGTCGCTCAGGAACGCGGTGCCTCCATAGGTATCCTGACTGGTGTCAGGAAGCTGGCGTGCGTTCTGGGTCAGTGTGTGCACGATGCCATTACCGTACGTAAACTGTTTAATCGCGCCGTTGGGATAGTAACTAACGCCAGTTGCATAGCTGCCCACTTGTGTGGGTTGTCCCAAGGCGTTGGGCGCATAGTCGATGATCTGCCCCGATGGATAACGATGCGCAGCCAGATGACCATTGGCATCGTAGTTGTAGCCGATCGCCCAAGTCTCGCCATCGGCCTGAGCCTGGCTTTCCCCTACCAGCAGGCCACGCCTATTGTAGGTAAAACTATTATAGGTAGAGATACTGTTGTTGACTGTGGTGATCTGCTTGACCTTGCCATCCGGCCTATAGGCCAATCGCTGATCGCCGTTACCATCCGGGAATGTCATTGTTGTAATTCTATTGCGGACGTCATAGCTGCGATCGATGCGACGACCGGAAGCAAAGGCTGTGTCGGCATCACACGATGCTGTGCTGGCTAGGGACAGACCGTTTGCGGTCCAAACGACATTGCCAGATGCATCATAGCCGCTAGCGGTTGCACCTATTTCCGGCTCGATCGTTTTGCACAATTGCTGATAGGCGTCGTAGACGTAGCTACGTGTCAGGGACAACGCACCCCCAACATCGTGACGTCGTATCGAGATTGCCTTGCCAAACACATCATGTGAAATTTCGGTAACGGCACCTTCTGGGTGCTGAATCCAAACCGGAATATCATAGGCCGGCTGATCCAAGATCCAGTAGCCGGTAAGTGTCTTGTTGCCTCGGGAGTCAGTCACTCGTGTTTGGCTATTCGGCAGGTACTCGGTGACGGTTGCTAGCGTGCCTAGCTCCGAGTCACGCGATCCCAACGTAACTCGTCCCAACGCGTCATATTTTATCCAGCTTCCTGCACTCAATACATCCGTATAGCCCGGATATGAGGAGAACACTGTTCGTCCTGCATAATCATAGGAGAAGCGCTGATAACGCCGACTTACATCTTGGTTACCCGCATCAAATTCATAGGTAACAGCCGGACGCCAAAATGCATCGAAATAGGTTATCTTGCGAGCGTTACCAGTAGCGATAGTCTGCCGCCAATGACCTGGAGGCAGTCCATACTCTGCGGCAGCCACCTGCTCGAACGCTTGTGTCGTGACGTTCCAAGACACGTTATCCCCGCCGGGATAGGCAATGCTTGCCATTCGCCCCATTGAGTCGTAACCGTAGCTGGTGGTGTAACTGTTTTCGTCGGCTACCGCCGTGATCCATCCATGGTCATTAACGCTTGCCGAGATTACGGTATTGTCGGCGAAACGAATTAACTGCGGGACGCCACGCTTCCAATTTGAGAACGTGGTGACGTTGTTTTTGCCATCTGCAACTGTCGCCAAACTTCCGTCCGCATTGTAAGCAATAGTTTGCTGCAACTTGCCAAATGCGTAAGACTTCGTTGGCAAAGCGGTGTTCGCGTCGTACTCGACCTGTGACTCGACCAAACTGGTATCAGTGTTCGTTTGCTTTGCCACTTGGCCCAGCACCCATTTCGAAGCGTTGTCGCTATAGTCCACACTGTCACTACGGCGATGCCATGGACTATAGCGTGTGAATACCGTAGCACGCCCAAATATATCGAAGTTGCTGACATTGTAGGTGTGGAGCGTGTTGTCTTGGGATATGACCTTATTGTAGAGAGGTGAAAGCGCGCCAACCTGGGCATTGTTGATATTATCAAGCAATACGCTGCCTAGCAGCTTGGGCCAGGGACCTATCGTAGGTGCGGCATAGCCAAAATCTTCGCTGCGTAATAATGTAGAACCAACTGCACCCGAATAGTATTCGGATCGCAGCAACTGGCTCTCGCTAAAGTCGTAACGATTACTGAAAGTATAGCGCGTTACCGATCCCGCAGGGGTTCTCGCATCTGTCCACACCGTTGCAGCGCAGCCGGAACCGCAATCTTTGCTCCAACTGTTGTTTGGCGCAGAGTAGGAATACGTCCAAGTTTGTTCCGGCACGCCCGGTCCGGAAACACGCTTATTCAGTAAGTTAATATTTTTGTAAACATTAGGGATTTTCAGACTTCGATTCCCTGAAAAACTGGAATCGCACAGGTAAGGAACGTAGGATCTACCACGTATCAAGGTACCCACACTAAAATTACCTACAAGTCCTGAAGGGTGCCGCAAAGACAGATTAGTACTACCTGAGCTCTGCGCGACCTTGAACGTACAACCGTCATACGGATCATAGGTTACATATGATATGCCACTGAAATTGAAGAGACCTGAGAAGTCCATCCCCCACGAGCTACCGTCGGGCTGCGTGACAGCAGTCAAGTGAGCTCTGTTATCTGAAAGCGTTGCGTAAGAATATGTCCACCTTCTAGGAGGCGCATCAGCCGCCTGCAGAGTTGCGGAAGTAATTCTGCTACTTGGTGCTGAAGTATTGACGCCTTGCCATGCCTCATAGGTTAAATCCAACACCCTGCCATCACTTGCCTGGATTTTGAGCAAGTTGCCCGAACCATCGTACTGATAGGAAAGGCTATTACCGAAGCGGTCCTCAACACGAGATACCATCATCATGGCCATTTGCCGATCGACACCGCCAAATCCAGGCTGCGCAAAACCGACATTGTCGTAACCGCGATAGATCAGCCAGTCCATCCAATATTTGGTGCCTTCCGGTGAAACCGCTAGGAATCCTTGTCCCCCCTGTCCATTCGATGTTTGAGCGAGACAAGTCACCATCCAGTGCTGACGCGTCACTATGGGAAACGTCAGCTGCGCGCCAGTGGAGTCCGTCATCTGCGGCGAGAGTGTGTTGGAGGCATCTCGACGCAATAAGTCTTGGCGACCAATCCCAGGAATGATCAACTGGTACCCGCCCCACCATTGCTCTGCGTAGTAGATAACGGGTGCCGGACGTCCCAGGTTAAAAACCAAAGAGGGTGCTGAACCAAAATTGCTGCAACGATTCCCAGAAAAAAAAGAAATATTTTGGCTAGTAGTCAATGTTTGAATATTCGGCACTTCCAGGCGCCAATCAGAAAATGCGCGTGCAGCGCCTTCCCTTGGACTTGAATCGGAAGGGTCGAACGTGCGGACTAACTGGATCGGCAGCCCGGTCCCAGGCTGATCGATATCCACCTGTCTGAAAGTCAAAGCTCCGTTGTAGAGGCTGATGTTTTCGCCAAAAGGACTTTCACCCAAAGGCTGGATGTTTTGCGACGTCCGAATTCGCTTGTCGAATTCATCCTCCGGCGTTACGGCCTTTCCTTGTCCCACGCTCAATACCGACAAAAACGCTACTAGGACGACATTGCGCCATCCCTGCCGCTGAGTGAACATTTATCGCCCCTTTGGCTGCCAGCGTTGCGCTGACAGAGGCGCTAATTTCTCAAATGCGTGAAGAAGTTGTCAAGGTAATTTTCGGCTCGTCTGTCGCCGATTTTCCCCTACTTCTCCTTCCGCCAATTGATCGACCCACGATTCTCCACCGTGCTCGATTCCACTTCCGCGTCGAAACCGCGGCCGAGTAGGTATTTGAGGGTCAGCACCGAGCCGCTGCCGACCAGGGAGACGCCGTAGCTGACGTAGAGCCGGGGCGAGAGGTATTTGCCGAAGCCGACCACCGAGCCGCCGAGGGCGCGCGATTGGCTGACGCCGGCGTCGTCGAAGCCGAGCCTGGCGCCGAGTTGCGAGGCGAGAATGCCGCTACCGGCCGACAGCGCGCTGGCCGCGGCGGTGACCTGGTCGGCTTCGTCGCTGCTGGCGTTGCTGAGGCTGCGGCCCAGCACCAGATACGACATCGCTTCGGATTGCGACATCGACGGGTCCGACCACACGTCGGCGCGCGGCGCGGTGGCGCGGCCGGTGACGTCGATGCCGGCGGTGACGTCGCCGATCTTGCGTTGCGCGCGCATGTTGATGCGCGGGTCGGATACGACGTTGTTGCTCCAGGTCAGCTGGCCACGGCTGATGGTCAGGTCCTGGCCGTAGGCCTTGTATTGGCCGCTGACGTCGAGGCCGCCGGTGGCGGTCATCTCGCGGCCCTGGCGCGAGCGTACCTGCATGGTGCCGGTCAGCGCGCCCTTCAGGCCGAAGCCGGCCATCTTGACCTGGTCGCCGAGCACCACGCGCAGGTCCATCTCCAGCGGCGAGCTCGGCGCTTCTTCCGGGTCGGCCGGGTCCAGCACCACCACGTCCTCGGAGACCGAGGTGCCGCGGTCCAGCCGCTCCAGGTCGATGTCCGCCGACGGCACGGTGACCTGGCCGTTCAACTTCATGGTCTTGTTGGCGATGCCGAACTGCAGGTCGGGATTGGCCACCGCGCGCAGTTCGGCGGTATTCGATACCAGTACGTTGCTGCCACGGATGTTCAACTGCAGCGGCGTGGTGTCGCCGTACCAGGACAGGCCGCCGTCGACGTTGAGCGTGCCTTCGCCGGACTTCACCGCGGCGACGATGCGCGCCGAGCCGTCGGGCTGGGCGTCGAAGCGGCCGTTGCCTTCGCTCAGGGTCAGGCCCAGCGCCGGCAGTTCGCCGGTGAAGTTGCTGAGCGTGGCGTTGCCGCCCATCGAGGGTTGCGAACGCGTGCCGCGCAGGCTGACGTGGCCTTCGACCAGGCCCTTGGGCCGCACCAGGTCCGGCGAGAACAGCTCCATCCAGTACAGCCGCGACATGTTCATGTAGATCTCGCCGGTGAGCGGCGCGTACGCGTCCCAGCCGGTGTCCACGGTGGCATCGATGAAGCCGTCGCCCTTGAAGCCGACGCCGAGCTTGGAGTGGATGTGCTGGGCGGTGAAGTCGGTGACGAAACTGAACTGGTCGTAGCGCACCAGTTCGCCGCGCGCGTTGTCGCCCAGGCGCAGGCCGCCTTCCGGCGAGGCCAGGCGCAGCGATCCCTGCCAGGCGTTGCCGGCCGGCTTGAAGCTGCCGTCGAGGGTGAGTTCGCCGCGCAGGTAGATCTTGCGGCCGCTGTTGGGCGGCAACCACGGCTGCACCAGCGACAGCGGCAACGCGTCGCCGCGCACGGTCAGGCCCTGCTTGGGCCAGTTCGCGGCCACGCACAGC
Organism: Xanthomonas sp. CFBP 8443; assembly: GCF_025666195.1. Classification (NCBI taxonomy): domain Bacteria; kingdom Pseudomonadati; phylum Pseudomonadota; class Gammaproteobacteria; order Lysobacterales; family Lysobacteraceae; genus Xanthomonas; species Xanthomonas sp. CFBP 8443. The sequence goes on along the minus strand of NZ_CP102592.1, from coordinate 197,825 downwards.
GCGCCGCCGCCGGTCGCGCCGAGGCAGGTGTCGGAGAGGGTGAAGGCGCTGCCGGCGATGGCGAACGTGGCCGGCTGTCGCAGTTGCCATGGCTCGCCCTTGGCCGGCGCCACCCGCAGCGTGTTCACGCCGCCCTGCCAGCGCGCGCCGTCGCGGCGCAGTTGGCCGGCCAGGGCGAGCGTGCCCATGTCGTTCTGGGTGTCGGCATCGAGTTGCAGGTTCTCCACCGCGCCGCGCGCATCCACGCGCAGCGTCTGCAGCACCATGCCGGCGTTGATCGCGCTGCCGCGCAGCGCCAGTTCGCCGCCACTGCCGCGCCACGGCAGGCGCCCGCGCAGGGTGACGCTGTCGGCACCGTAGCTGTCCCACTTCAGGCTGTTGCCGGTAAGGTCGGCGGTGAGGTCGGGCGCGTCGCGGCGGCCCTTGACCTGCACGCTGCCGCGCAGGCTGCCGGTGGCGCCGGGCAGCAGGTCGGCCAGCTGCAGCGGCTGCAGTTGCGCATCGATGTCGAGCTGGTCGCCGACCTTGCCCTGCGCCTGCACGCGGCTGTCGCCGAGCGCCAACTGCAGCTTGCCTTCGCCCTGCTCGCCCTGCAGCGCGAACTTGCCGTTGGCGTCGAGCGGGCGGCTGCGCAGCTTGCCGTTCAAGTGCGGCACGTCGAGGCTGGCCTGGTAGCCGGCAGCGCTGCCGTCCGGACGCAGCGGCAACTGCTTGCCCTTGGACGCGAACTGGCCCGACAGGTTGCCGTCCCAGCCCGGCGCGAAATAGCCGGGGTCGAAGCCGGCGAGCTTGCCGCTCAGGTCCCAGCTCAGTTCCGGCGCCCATGCCACCGCACCGCCGAGATCGAGCGTACCGGTGGGCATCGCCGCCTGCAGCTGCACGATCTGCGCCTGCCGGTCGTCGCCGCGCACGTCCAGCTGCAGTCCCGCGCTGTCCTTGCCGCGCGCGACGGTGGCTTCGCCATAGGTGGCCCACTGCTTCAGCGTGCCGGCCAGGCCGAGGTTGGCTTCGACCAATTGGATCGGCACCGCCGGTGCGTCCGGCGTGGACGGGTCCGGCGTGGTGGCGAACTTCAGCCCACTGGCGTTGACCGAGAAACGGAAGGTCGCGTTGTCCGGATCGCGGAAATCGGCGGTGCCGCGCAGCCGCGCCTGGCCGTCGAAGGCGCGCAGCTGCAGCGGCGCGACGGTGAGCACCTGGTTGTCCAGGCGCACGTTGGACGGATCCAGCGTCAGCTTCTGCGCGCCGTACGCGAGCTGGCCTTGCAGCTTGGCGTCGCCGCCCTTGCCGGAGGCGCTAAGGTCGAACGCGATCGGTTCGCCGGCGTCGGCCGCGGCATCGCCCGGCGGCACGAACAGCGACGGGTCCAGCGCCTTGCTGCTGGCGGCGAACTGCCAAGTGGGATCGGTGCGCCCGGTGAACACCAGGGTGGCGCGCAGCGGCGCCGGGGCGTTGCCGGCGATCGCCACTTCCATCTTGTCCAGATTGCCGCGCGCGACCAGGCCCAACCGCGCCAGCGTGCGCCCGCGCGCGGCCGGCAGCACGGCGCTGGCGGTGAGGTCGGCCTTGTAGTCCTGCGCCGGCACGTAGTCGCCGTCGACGCGGAAATCGCCGCGGTCGCTGGTCACCACCAATTGCTTCGAGCGGAATTCGCCGTTGGCGACCTCGATGCCGCCGCGCAGCGTGCGGATGTCGATCATCGGTTGCTGCGCCTGGGTGATGCGCAGTCCGTCGATGGTGATGTGATCGGCCTGCAGCGCCAGCGGCACTTCGATCTGCGGCAGCGACTGCGGCCAGCTCGGCAGTTCGAATGGTTCCTCGCTCTTGGCCAGGTTGAGCGTGGCGTTCTTCAGTTGCAGCACGTCCAGCTGCAGCTTGCGCCCGAGCAGCGGGCGGATGTCCGGATCCAGGTAGGCGCGCTCGGCGGTGAAGTGGATCTCCTCGTAGCGGAAATCCAGGTTGTACAGGGTCAGCGGGCCGGCCAGCGGACCCTCGGCGCGCTCCCAGGTCAGCGAGGACCCGGCCGGCAGCCGCGCCACGACCTGCGCCAGCAGCACGTCGCGCCCGGCCACGGTCTGCAGCAGCCAGTACACGGCGATCAAGGCCAGCAGGCCGAGCCCGGCGATGGTCAGCGCCGAGCCCCACCAGAAGCGCTTGCGCCGGTAGAAGCGCGGGCGCCGCGGCGGCGGCGCGGCGGGCGTGGCCGGACCGGTCGCGCTCACAGGTTGGCTCCGATGTTGAGATAGAGCTGGAACTGCGAGTCCGGATCGTTCAGGCCATGCGCGATGTCCACCCGTACCGGCCCCACCGGCGAGCGCCAGCGCACGCCGAAGCCGACGCCGGTGTGCCAGTCGGGGGTGTCGTCGAAGGCGCTGCCGCTATCGACGAAGACCGCGCCGCCCCATGGCCCGCCCTTGAAGTAGTGCTCGTATTCGGCGCTGCCGGTGAGCACGTGCTTGGCGCCGAGGGCGAAGCGGTCGGGTCTGGGCGTGCGCGGGCCGACCTCGCGGAACGCGTAGCCGCGGATGCTGTTGTCGCCGCCGGCGAAGAACCGCAGGCTCGGCGGCATCGCCACCAGGGCGTTGGTCCAGGTGCTGCCGGCTTCGCCGCGCAGGATCAGCCGGCTGTTGGCGCCCAGGCCCTGGAACCAGTTCAGGCGCAGGTGCGCCTGGGTGAAGCTGGCATCGGAGCCGAGTCCTTCGGCGCCGGCGCGCAGGCTGACGTTGCCGCTGAACCCCTTGCGCGGGAACACCTTGTCGTCCACGCCCACGTAGTCGGCCTCGATCTGCGGATAGACCAGCGTGGAGTACTGGTACAGCGCATCGTCGAACACGGTGTCGGTGGCGTAGCGCCAGCGCTCGCGCAGCGCGTTGAGCGAGGCGATCGCGGTCCAGTGCTCGTTGATCTCGCCGCTGCGGCTGCCGGTGAGCTTGAGGTTGCGCAGGTCGATGTAGTCGGTCTGCTCGTCGTAGGCGCGCATCGAGGCGGTGTACCAGCCGTCGAGCCAGCGGAACGCCGGCACCCGGTAGCTGGTGATCAGGCTCTTGCGCTTCTGCGCGTAGTCCAGCTGGGTGCTGAGCTTGTGTCCGCGCGCGTTGACGTAGCGGCGGTCCACGCCCAGGCGCACGCCGGCGCCGCTCTCGCTGCCGTAGCTGATGCCGCTGGTGTAGATGCTGCGCTTGGCGCGGGTCAGGTTCACGTCGACCGGCACGTTGCCGTCGGCGTCGGCTTCCTCGGGCTTGGGCTGGATGTCGACGGCGCTGAAGTAGTCGAGCTTGACCAGCGATTCGCGCAGCCGGTCGAGCTTACCTTCGTGGTAGTAGCTGCCTTCGTCCCAGTACACCAGCGGGTCGAACAAGTCCTGCCGGAAGTAGTCCTGGTGGAAGCGGATCGCGCCCATGTTGTAGCGGCGGCCGCTGTCCCAGCTCAGGTCGATGTCGGCGGCATGGTCGGCGCGGGTCACCTCGACCTTGCGCTGGGTGAAGTCGGCATCGAAATAGCCGCGTTCGGCCAGGCGCCGGGTGATGGTGACCTTGCTGGTCTCGTAGGTGGTGTGGTCGAAGACCTCGTCGGCCTTGGGCCGGAAGTTCTGCAGGTCCTCGCCCAGGTAGCTGTCGTCCTCGGCCGGGCCGGTGATGCCGACATGGAAGTTGCGCACCCGCACCGGCTCGCCCTTGTCCACGTGCAGGGTCACGTTGAGCTTGTCGTCGTTGCGCGGCGCTTCGACGGTGATGGTCGGGGTGTAGTAGCCGAACGGCTCCAGCGCCTGCCGGGTCTGCCGCTCGGCCTGGCTCAGCAGGTACTCCAGGCGCGATTCGCCCTGGACCTTGCCGATGGTCTGGTACAGCGACAGCGAGACCTCGATGTTCTCGATCATCGCCGCGTCGTCGTCCTCGTCCAGGCCTTGTATCTGGACTTTTTCGATCGTGCCGCGCGCCTGGACGAGGCCGGCCAGCGACAGCAAGGACAAGAGCAGGGCGAGGCGGGGGATGGATCGCATGGGCGCCAGAATACCGACACAGGGCGTGAAGCTGTTAACTGGACGTTCGCCGATGGCCAACCGGAGGTTGGCTTGCATCTGCGGGCGATGTCGCGTAGGCGGCCTGCGGCGATGCGGATGGAGGTGGGTCGCGTGCGATGGCGGGCGGGCGTTGCTGCCGCTATGGGGGATTCCCCAGCATGCGTGTCGAAGCGATGGGCATCGATGGCTGTGGCACACTGCTGGCCGCCACGGGGCGCCCCGGCTGCGTGTAATGGCGTCGCTTGAGCAGGTACGGCGCACGGAGTTGCCAGGCTGGGCAGCCGCTCGGTTTTCCCTGCAAGGGCGATGTTGCAGTCGCGTTACGCGCCAGGCGAACCCCTGCGACTTGCCAAGCCGCGGAGGTCGCGCCACGCTGGCGCGCTCGTCGTCCCAGCAAGGAACCGGCCATGTCCACCGTGATCGAAACCGCGCGCCTGCGCCTGCGCTTGCTGGAGCCCGATCGCGACGCCGCCGCGATGCTGGCGCTGCTCAACGACCCCGGCTTCCTGACCCATATCGGCGACCGCGGCGTGCGCGACGAAGCCCAGGCGCGCCGCTACCTCGCCGACGGCGCGGTGCTCAGCTACACCCAGCATGGCTTCGGCCTGTATGCCATGGAACGCCGCGACGACGGCGCCTGGCTCGGCGTGGCCGGCCTGGTGCTGCGCCCCACCCTGCCCGCGCCGGACCTCGGCTACGCCCTGTTGCAGGCCTACCAAGGGCACGGCTATGCCAGCGAAGCCACGCAGGCGGTCCTGGCCTACGCGCAGGACACCCTGGCACTGCCGCGCCTATGCGCGATCGTGGCGCCGGACAACCCGCGTTCGATCCGGCTGTTGCAGGCGCTGGGCTTCACCGCGCAGCGCCGCATCCGGATCGCGGACGACGCGCACGACGTCGAGCTGTACGCGCGCGACCTGCAGGCACCCGCCGCGCAACCGGACCCCTGAGCCGTGGACACCCTGGAATCGCTGCAACTGCTCGCACGCTACAACCAGTGGATGAACGAGCGGCTCTACGCCGCCGCGGCGACGCTGTCGGAACACGCCATCGCGCAGCCGCGCGGCGCCTTCTTCGGCTCGTTGCTGGGCACGCTCAATCACCTGAGGCACTACGCCGTCCCGCTCTGCGCCTGCAACCCGGCAACGATCTCGCGCAGCTCCGCCAGCTCCGCCTCCAAGGCCTGCACCCGCGCTTCCAGCTCGTCGTTGCCGGACGCCGCCGGACGCGACTTGAACGATGCCGCCAACGCCTCCGCATCGATCGGCCCGCCGAGCAGGTGCATGTAACGGTCCTCGCGCTGGCCGCTGGCGCGCGGCAACTGCACCGCCAACTGGCGTTGCGCCAGCCGCTCCAACTGGTGCCGCACATCCTCGGCGTCGGCGAACCGCGCCATGCGCTCGGCCCGCGACAGCAACTCGTTCACCGTCTGCGGACCGCGCAACAACAGCAGCCCGACCAGGATCACCTGCTGCTGGGTCAGATCCAGCGCCGCCGCCAGGCGATGCTCGTAGCGCTCGGCGCGCGACGAGAACTGCTGCCGCGCAAGCCCACGCCCTTCCAATTGACGCAGCGCATGCTGCACGTCGCCCGGACTCAACGCCATCACCGGCTCGCGCGAGGTCTTTTGGTTGGCCGCCACCACCGTCGCATTGACCGTGAGCGGATACGCATCCGGCGTGGTGGCCTCCTTTTCGATCAGGCAGCCCAGCGCACGGGCCTCGATGGCGGAGAGTACGGGGGGTGCAGGCGTGTCGGTCATCGTGCTCGGCGTCCAGGCAATGACGTGCAGCATAGCGCTGAACTGCGACGGGTTCGCCTGCGACGCGCTGATTCGGTGGTCGGCAGCGACCGCCATCGTGGCGATGGCGGCCACGCCGACGAGAGCCGCGCAGGCGGCGACAGCAGGATTATTGCTGCGTTACCGCCATCGCTTCGACCTTCTCGAACAGCGTCGGGAAGCCCTGCGCGAACTCGGCCGCGCATTGCTCGGAAAGTTCCACCGCCCGTCGCTTGACTTCGGCGTAGTCGTCGGCCTCCCAGGCACCGATCGGCAACTCGATGACGGCCGGCGCGCAGCGCTGCGACACCACTGCCTGGCGTACCCCTGCCACGTCGGCCGGACGCGCTTCCATCCGTACCGAGAAGTGCAGCTCATACGGCGTATTCGCGTCCGACAGCGACTTGTAGACCAGGAGCCAGTTCTCGGCCTTCACCTTGAAGGCCGCTGGCGGCACATCCTGCGGATGCGCGGCTGCATAGTCACGCAAACGCGCCTCCAGCACGCCCGGCAGCGTACCCAGACCCGGATCGACGATCGCCTCGTTCGGCTCGCCCAGCAGGTCCTCCTTCTTGAAGGTCTGCACCCCCACGCCGCCGCCCATCGCGCCGAAGATTCCCTGCATCACCTTCAGGCTCGTCGCCTTGGCGGTGTGCGAGCGCCGCACCACCCGCAGACCGCGAGTCTTCATGTCCGTAGTGGCGAGCACCGTCAACGGCTTCTGCGCCGGTTCGACGAAAGCGGTCTTTTCCCCGGTGCTGGCGCAGCCGAACAGCACAGGTGCCGCGGCGGCGACGACAATCCCATATATCCACACTTTCAACGACATGAACGTTCCCTATTCTTTCTGATCGGCGGGGCAAGTGGGCGAACGACTGGGCACCGAGCGACGGTTGATCCGCCCGTCGGCGTCTTTGACGAGCGCATAGACATCCAGACTGCACGCGCCGGACGCGGTGTTCAGGACTGCCTCGTAGTCCTGCCCCGCTTGCGGCACGAACGTCCCTGCGGCGATGCAGGTGGGGCCATGGCCGATCGGGCGATTACAGACCATGCGGTAGCCGGGCGGCGCCGGCGGGCACGGTGCCGCAGGCGCGGACGCGCCAGCGTCGAACGCCAGCACGACTGGCTGTTCGGAGCGGACATAGAGTTCGAGCGACCGCTTCGGCGTATCGCTCAGGCGCGGCATCTGCAGGTTCCGATGCGCGGTCAACGGAGAGAACGCAACCCGTCCGAAGCCGGGTACATGGCCGCGATTGCAGGTGGTGCCCGGATAGATCACGGCGTTGTCGGTTGCGCCCAGCAGACGCAGGCGCGTGCGCTCGCCGTCGGCAGGCTCGTCGTAGAGGAATAGTTGCGGGGCGTTCTTGACGATGGCGCAAGAAGCGGTCGTCGCGGCAAGCGACGCCAAGCACAGCCACGAGAGTTTTCTACCGACCATGGACGATCCTTCCTTGGGTATTCAGCACGAGATGTTTGTGCATTCGTAGCGGCACGACCCATCGCTGGAATGCGATGGGTCGCTGGTGCGACGCAAGCGATCGGCGACGAAACGGAATCCCCTGACTGCGATTCGGCGCTGTTGTATTGTCCTGTTCTGTAGGCAGATCCACCATCCGAGCATCTCCGACGCGGTGTCGGGATAGTCCTGACAATGCAGGCTGGCGATACGCCGCAATTCGCGTTTCGCGCGTTCTCTTCTACCGGTGCCTTTGGTGCTATTCGGGTTCAGCCTCGGGCACCCACCCGCCGCCGCGGGCAGCGCGTTGCCCCGCGGCCACGGACACGCTGTCGGTGTCGGTGTCGGTGTCGGTGTAGACCTTGGCCGCCAGAAAACTGGAGTCAGAGTGAACTTTCCCTCTGTCAAATTGACCTTCGGCTGTTTACACCCGCGCAGCGGGGCCGACACGATGGCCGAGCCGGCGCTCAATGGCCGCAAAGAAGGGCTGTTGCTCAGCGCATGTTGGCGCCATAGGTTCCAACGGATGTAGAGACTAGGGAAACTTCACTCTGACCCCAAGTTTTCGGAGACCAATGCCGGCGTTCGCACATACCGGTTGGCACACCCGGCAACGAAGCGGCCCTATTCGTCGCTACATTCCTGCGCGTCTTTGGATTCGACCGGAGCCAGCGCTACGCCGTCGCTGGTTTCGCTGATCCTGGAGATGGTGAGATGGCAGTACTGGCGCGAGAGATCCAGGGCGACCTCGTAGTCCTGGCCTTTTTCGGGGACGAAGGACGCGCCGAAATCCTTGCAGCCGCGCGAAATGCCGCTTGGCCCCGTGGTTTCATAATACGAGGCGTGGATGGCGATGGGCTCGCCTGCGGTGATGGCGTATTCGCGATAAAACGCCTTGGCCAGGATGCCGTTGCGCTGTTTGAGGTTGGTGACATTAGGGGTGACCGGCATTCCCAGGGAAATGTTCTTCTTGCTGCCGAAGGCACCGCCGAAGCCGCTGCTGGAGGGCGTTTCGCTTTCAGCATCACCGCCGTAGCACATGGTGTTGCGATAGAACTCCAGGCCAATCACGGCCTGCCCAAAAAAGCGGATCCGCGCTTGGTTTTCGGGATTTATCCGTGCCTGCTCGTCCTCGTCGTCGCTTATGGCCGCTGCTGGACAAGCTGCAGCGAAAAGTGCGGTCAGCAGAAAAAGCTTGGGTAGGAGTTCCATTCTGACCTCGTCGTGACTTGAGGTAGCGATAGCGGCTGCTGGCGGAGCTTCTGAAGCTGTTTGATCGTCCGACAAGGGCCGCGCTGCTCTGGAAAACTACGCTTTTCCAAGGGACGATGTGCTGCCAGCGCACGTATGCGCCGTGAAACAGGATCAGAGTGGAGGCATCCCCACGTTTTTATGAAGGGGCAACCATCTGGTCGAGGACGTGTTTCGCAGTCGCTGCAGCCACTTCCAGACCGACTCCATGGGCCAACTTCGGGCCAGCGCCTCCCTCCCCACGCGCAGGGTCGGGTACAGCTTGCGCCGCCGTTTGGCAGGATACAGCCATTGATCGATCCGGTGGCCTCGCAGCCCAGACCGGCCAGCCAGCGGTCGCTGCTGATGAAGTTGTCGTAATTGACGAAGCGTGTATCGGTCTCGGTCAGGTAGCGGCGTCAACGCCGGCGCTGCGGCTGCGTTGACGCCGCCCAGGCCGTTGATGGCGCGGCCCAGCTCGTTGACGCTGGCGCCGAGTACCTGCAGCGGATTTCCAAACGGATATTTCCTCTTGCCCCGTTATTGGATAAAGCCAATCAATTGAATTTACCCGAAAACACCTACTCATCTTTTAACTTAAGGGGAACTAATGGTTTATTTGCCCATGGAACATTGTTTTTTTTGAATAAACTTTCCAGCTCCTCTCTAAACCTACCGAGGGATTCATCATCACTCACTTCTTTTTCCGCAAAACATCTTTTAAAAATCGATTCTCCAAAATCAGTTGAAACCAGCTGAGGCTCAAGCCAAACCCCCATATCCAAAGCATGTTGCCTAGACACTCCCTCAACGGAAGTTGATTTTTTATTTTTGTCGACGCTGGCTAATTTTTCAAAATAATCATCAATACTTTTAAACCCAGCATCCTCTACCCAGTCGTCAGGAAGAAATTCTACTAACCCACATTTAATAAACCGATAAATCATGTCTACCGATAGTTGTTGAGAGGATGTAGAACACGCAGGATACTCATCAAGCCCTGTGCCATCCATCCCAAAGAATATAACCGGCATTTCGCTGAGAATAAGCACGTCCATAATAATGGCCAACTCTTTAACAATCTCTTTTTTCATATGCTTCACTTTAACCCCCAGGCCCAGTTTCCCCAGTCAATGGAAATTTAAGCTTCAATGGCTTATGACCATTCACCAAGTTTACATCAGGTCTATTTATTTCTACTGTGGCTGTAGTTGACTTTGTTTTTCCGCTCGCCACTCCTGCTGGGCGATATGTAACCCACGTATCACCCCCTGGAATTTGTGCTCGCCATGCTCCATCTTTCATAAGAATCGCATCAGATGGAACTTTACCCCCGAAGAACTCCATTGCAAACCCCTCAGCCGCCGCACTGGGATTGGAAGTAGGCAGCATTTCACGGGGCGAACCGGTTCCACCGATAGGTGTTCCGGGAAGATTTCCCGAATTTATTTCGCTTATTACATCCCTGGCTGTCCGGCGAGACAAGCCATCGCCATTGATGGCATCGGGAAGCATTTTATCAGCATTACCAAGCAGATTTTTTGAAGTTTCTTTAGGGACGGTAGCACCCGCCAAGGTGCCAGTCTCAGCTACTTCGCCGGCAGCGTTCATACCGGCGCGTGCGACGTTACTCCCGCCTCCTGTCAAAGCAGTCTGGACTATTCCCACAGCACTCAGGAAGCGTGCAGACCAAGCATCTGCGCCCTCCACAGGCTTACCAGTGAAGTAATTGCTCGCCTGGCCGGGCTGGACAAGATCCTGCCATGCCGCAAACGTCTCACCACCCGCATTTAAAAGACCTTGATTCAGTATCCCCACAGCCACGAATGTGTTTTTACCGAGTAACAAGTCCGGCAGCAGCTTTGGTGCACTTCCTAGAAGATCGTAGAGATCCTGTCCAAACGTCGGGTAAGTACGAACTAGACCGTTTGTAAATATGGCGTCCTTTTGACCGCCCAAACCGTTGGCTTTCCAGTAGCCTTCCATATAGAAGTCGAGTTCGCCAAGCGTGTGCGGAATACCGTGCGAATCCATATTCGCGCCCGCCAAGGCGACATTTGCAGCGTAGTCAGCGTCCCGTGCTTCATCTAACTTATTTATGGCGTCTACGATGTCGCATGACAGTTTGTTCGCTGCCGTGCACTCGGCCTGAGCGACCTTTTTCAAGGCGGCTTCATCTTCCTTCAACCAGTTGTTTTCCACCGCATTGCGTGCGATAGCGCCTCCGACGGCGGCATCATTCATGCTCTCTCCCGCCATCCCCCCAACCAGCGCACCGACCGCCTGCGACAGTGCCACGATCGTCTGCTTGTCCTCTTCCGGCAGCAGGTTCGGGTTGAACTTGCCCTCCGAGTCGATCGCGCGCGGGTCGTTACCGTACAACTCCTTGGTCAGCCATTGCGCCGCCAATTCGCCACCCGCCCCGGCCAGAGCGCCACCGGTGCCCGACGTACCATTCACCTCCGCCAACACCGCGCCCAGCAGCGCGTGCGAAAGCACCTGCGCCGCTGCGTTCGGATCGCTGCCGTGGTTGCCGTCGAAGGTCTGGCCGACCAACTGCGCCGCATAGGGCGCCAGCGCATTGCCCGCCACCTGGCTGGCGGCCTGGCCCGACACGCTGCCCACCAGCGCCGTCGTCACCGCCTGCAGCGCTCGGCTGTAGTCACCGCCGATGCCCCATTGCTTCTCAGTGGCGTAAGCGTCGCGGTAAGCCGCGCTCTGGCTCAGCAGAAGGTTCTGCTGTGCTGCCGGGTCCAGTTTCGCGAACGCCTCTCGTTGAGCATTGCTGAGTCCTTTCAAGTAGGCCGCGCGCGCATCGGCGGCTTTGGTCGCCGCGTTGGCCGCAATGTCGCCACCAATCTGCTGGCTGGTCTGCACCACCGTCCCGGTGGCCGCCGCCATCGCCTGCTGTTCAACCAGCACCTTGCGTACATCCGGTAGCGCATCAAGCACCTCATTCCCTTTGCTGGCGTCGGTATTGATTCCCGTCGCCGCCGCCGTAGTGCTCTTGCCACCGATGACGATCTTGCCTTCGGTCAGCGTGGCCCGCGTGGTCGAGGTGTCCTTGCCACTTTCGGACATCGGGACGCCGCCGCTGAAGTTGGCGGTGTTGGCCTGACCATAATTGCCGTTGGCGATGGTGTTTCCGATGTCCTTGGCCTGGCCGCCCACCGTATTGCCATCGGCACCGGTGGACGATTGACCGTTGCCGGTGCTCCCGAACCCGCCGCTGATGCTGCCCGACGCGGCGCTGTAGCCCATCTGGTTCTTCAGATCGGTATACGTCAGCGAGTCGGCGGTCAGCTCGCTGTTGCCCGCGTTGGTGCTGGCGATGGCGCCGCCGATCAGGTTCACGTTGCCAGCGGTGACGTGGTAGCCGCCCTCCCCGGCGAACAGGCCCGACTGTTCGGTCACTCCCGAAGAATTGCCGCTCGCCTTGGCCGAACTCGCGTAGCCGCTGGCATCCCACGCGCTGCCGAAGGACACCTGTATCCGTCCGCCGTATCCGCTTTCCTTGGACTGGATGTTGGCGGTGTCCTGCAACGACTCGATGGTCAGGTCGCCGCCGGTCTGTACGTCGATGCGGTCGGCCTTGGCCACTGCGCCGCGCAAGGTGGTGTCGCCCTGCGAGGTGAGAGAGATGTTCTGGCCCGCCAGCTGCGTGTTCTGCCAGGTGGTGCTTTCCGCATCCGACTTGTGGCTGCCCACGCTGGCCTGCGCGTACACATACACGCCGAACTGCGCGCCCACCGAGGCGCCCACGCCCACTTCCACACCGGCATTGCTGCCCTTGCTGTGCTCGGAACTGCCGGAGTTGCCCGCTTCCAGTACCAGGTCGCGTGCCGAGTCCAGGCTCAGCGTGTTGCCCGCGCTGAGGTTGCCCTGCACCACGTGCAGATCGCCCTGCGTGGTGGTCAGGCTGACGTTTCCACCGCCGCTGATAGTGGAGCCTTGCGACGTCTGGCTACTGCCTTTGTACTGTTCCGTGCTGGTCGCGTAGCCGACGCCGGCCTCGACGCTGACCAACGAACCGCTGCCGGCACCGCCGGCGGTGCTGCTGATCGCGCTGGCCGTCTGGTAGCCATTGGCCGCCGCGGCCATGCCCTGCATCGCCGACAGCCGGCCGTCGGAATTGCGCGCCGCATCCACATTGTTGATCAGGTCGATCAGCGGCGACTTCACCCGCGCGAACACGCCGAACTTCAGCGTGTCGTCCTGCGACGAGGCCGAGTGCGTGTCATTGGCGGTCAACACCTCGATCGACGCGGCGGTGATGTCCACGTCCTTGGCCGCCACCACGTTGCTGGCGGACTGGGTGTAGGCGCCGCCAGCGGCCAGGCTGACGCTGCCGCCCAGGCTGCCCACGCTGCTGGCCACTTGGGTGACCTGCGCGCTGTCGTCGCGATGGTCCTCGGTGTGGTAGCCGGCGAAGCGCTCGGTGTCGGAGATGATCACCGTGCCGATGGCTTTGTTGTTGTAGGTGTTGGCGTTGCCGACCGTGTCCTGTCCGCTCTGGATCGTCAGATCGCCCGCCGCGCGAATCGCGACATCGCCTTGCGCCGCGATATTGCTGGCGGTCAGCGCGATGTCGCCCTTGGTCGTGGTCAGACTGGCATTACCGCCGACGGACAGCTGGGTGCCGGTGATCGTGTCCGACTGGCCGTTGCCATCGCCCTTCTGGTTGTAGTTGCCAAATGGCGGACTGGCGGTATTGTTGGCGAAGCCCCAGCCCTTGCCGGTGCTGGCGTTGCCGCTGGACTCGGTGTTGTGCGCCACGTCGAACACGATGTTCTGGCTGGCCAGCAGCAAGGCATTGCCCTCGGCCGACAACTGCGCACCCTGTGTGGTGATCGAGCCGTCGCTGGCCAGCAAGGTGAGGTTGCCGCCAGCACTCAACTGGCTCACGCGCGCGTCGCTGGTGCTGTCGTTCTGCGCATCATTGGAGCGGTGCGCCCCGGCCTGGATGACCACGGGCGTGGTCGCTGCCGCGATGCCGGCCATGTCGCCTTCGGCGCGCCGGCTGATCTTGCCCATGGTCGAGCCACTGTCTGGCATGTTGTCGGTGGTCGAATCGCGGGCGCTGCGGTACGCCGCGCCCGGATCGTAGGTCACACCGACGGAGAACCCGCTGGACTTGCTGGACTGGCTGCTCTGCGTGTCAACGGTATCCTGCCGTGCCAGCAACGCAATGTCCTTGGCGGCCAACGTCAGGTTCTCGCCTGCAGCCACATCCGAGGCCGCGATGGTCAAGCGATTGCCGGCGCTGACGATCAGACTGCCGTCCTGCGAACCAACCGCCGAGGCGTATTGAGTCGTCGATTCCATGACGTCTTGGCTGTTGCTGCGCGACTTGCCGTATCCCACGCTGGCCACGCCGCCAGAAAGTCCGCCGGTCAGGCCGGACTTCTTTTGGCTGCTACTGTGGGCCTCGCTGCTGTGGTCCTGCGCCGACTCGATAGTGACGTCGTTGCCGGCGGCCAGACGCACGTCGCCATCGGCGAGGACCGTCGAACCGACCACGGCGATATCGTGGCCCGCCTTGATCTGCACGGTTTCGCCGCTGAGCGAGGTTCCCACCGCGTAGCTGTCGTGCCACTCGTCATGCGTGGTGGTGGTCTTGCTGGACAGGAAGCCCTTTTTCTTCTTCTGCATGTCCTGTTCGGCGTCGTGCTGCTCCTGGGTGGCGAGCAGGTTGACGTCGTGGCCGGCGGCCAAGGCGACGCCGCCGGTGTCGGAGTAGACCTGTGCTGCGGTCAGGTTGACGTCGTGACCGGCCTGCAAGGCGATGTCGCTGCCGGCACTGAACTCGGTGCCATGGACGGTCTCGTCGCGGGTGCTGGTGGTCTGCTTGAAGCGCTTGCGCGTCTCCAGCGTGTCGCTGCTGTCCACCGTGGTCAGCGTGGTGCTGTTGATGTCGTTGCCGGCGACCACGGCCAGGCCCTTGCCCGCGTCGAGCTTGGCCGCGACCAGGTTGACGTCGTTGCCGGCGCTGAGGATCAAGTTGCCGCCGGCGCTGAGCGCCTGCTGGTCGAGGTCCTGGAGGGTGGTCGTGGTGGTGACTTTTGTCTTGCCCTCACGCGAGTGGTCGGTGGTGGTGCGGCTGTCGCCCAGGACCGATTCGACGTTCAAGTCGTGGCCGGCCGCGGCGATCAGGTCGCCGCCAGCCTTCACTTCGGCCTGGCGGATGGTGATGTCGTTGCCGGCCGCCAGTTGCAGGCTGCCGTCGGTGACGATGCTGGTGCGCACCGTGGCCTTGCCGTTGGCATCGGTGACCGGGGTCAGCGACAGGTCGTGGCCGGCCTGCAGGGCGGCGTTGCCGCCGGCGGCGATCGTCACGCCGTGTAGTTGCAGGTCGTTGCCGGCGAGCAGGGACAGGTTGTTGCCGACACTCAGGTCGGTCGCCGCGCCGCCGCTGACGCGACCGCGTTCGTCGCGGGTGACAGCAGGTTGCATCACCACGTTGTTGCCGGCCTGCAGCGCCGCGCTGTTGCCGGCCTGCACGGTGGCGCCAGCGAGGGTCAGGTCGTGCCCGGCGCCGATCAGCAGATTGCGGTCGGCACTGATGCCGGACCGGACGTCCAGGGGGCTGCCGCTACTGGCGCTGCGCAGGTCGTTGCCTGCGCTCAGCAACACGTCGCGGCCAGCGATCTGGCCGCCCAGGTTGAGCAGGTCCTGCTTCGCCTGCAATTCCACCGTGCCGCTGGCGGCGATGCGGCCCTGGTTGAGCAAGTTGCCGGCCGTGGCGCTGACGTTGGCGCCGCTGATGGTGCCCTGGTTGGTCAGCCCGGCGGTGGCGTTGAGCGACACGTCGCCGTTGCCGCCCGCGAGCAGGGCGCCGTCGCTGCGCAAGGTCAGCGCGGTCTTGGACGACAGGTACACGACCGGCACCAGCACCTTCTGGCCTTGGTACTCCTGCTCGACCATCCACACGATGTCGTCGGTGAGCGCGGCCACCTGGGCGGAGGTCAGGCCGACGCCGACGCTGAGCTGCAGCGAACCGGCCGCCGCCACGCCAGCTTCCAGCAATGCGCGGTACTGCGCCACGCCGTCGTCGTAGTTGCCCAGGTAACGACGACCAGTGAGCTCGGTGATCTGGTCCAGCACCAGGCGCTGTTCGTAGAAGCCGTCGCCCAGGCGGGTCTGGGTCCACTCCGGATCCACGCCGAGCTTATCGAGCAGGTAGTCGCTGCTGATGAAGTTGTCGTAGTCGACGAAGCGCGGGTCGGTCTCGATCAGGTAGCGGCGGCCGGGGCCGTTGCTGCGGTTGGCGTTGATGCCACCCAGGCCGTTGGCGGCACGGCCCAGCGCATTGACGCTGGCGCCGTTGGCGCCGACCAGGCGATACAGGCCGCCGATCGGCAAGGCAATGCTGCCGAGCGGAGCACCGATGCCGCCGACCACCTGCGGCACCTGGCCGGTCCCCGGGTCGATCTGCTGGCGCTGACCGCCGTTACCGGCGACGGACAGGCTGGTCTGGGTCGTCTGCGCCTGTACGTTGGCGGCGGACGCGTCGGTGCCGCCGGCCAGCGCGCGCTGGCCGTCGTCGATGCGGATTGCGCTCAGGCTTGCCGCGGCGATGCGGTTATTGACCGTTGCGCCATCCACCGCGCTTCCGGCCTGGGCCTGCACCGTCTTGCTGCCCGCGCCGTTGGCGCTCTGCACGCTGCGGCGACTCAAGGCCGTGCCTTGGGTGGCACCGAGCGCAGCGCCACTGATGCTGCGACCGTCGCTGCCGACTGCACCGTTGTGGATCGTGGCGCCATTGATGGAGACGCCCTGGCCCCCGGTCATGTTGGCGGCGAGAGCGATATAGCTGTTCTCGAAGGTGCCCGAGCCGACGACGGTTACCCTGTTGCCGCCGATAGTTCCGCCCGCCTGCTCTTCCGAATCTTCAATGCTGCAATACATCTTTCCCGGCGGCGGTGTGCAGCCTTGGGGACCGGTGCCGGCCTTGTATTCGGTATCGGTGTAATTGACCTTCTGCCTCAGCGCCAATGCCTGATTCAGCACGTTCTCGTTGCCGGCGAGCATGCCGTCGGCCAGGCCGCCTACCCCACGCTGGTTGATCCAAAGCGCTCCAGCTGCGGCAATCGTCGAAGCCGTGTTGGTGACGCTGCCGGACAGTGCGATGTTGCCACCGGCCACGATGCGGCCTTCGGCGCTGGCAGCCGTCACCTTCTCCCGTTCTTGTGCGTCGAACGTACGGAAGACGCCCAGGTTGTGCCCCTGGTAGTTGGCCGGTTCCGCATCGTTGCGAAGTTCCTGCTCCGGCATCGCCTGGTTCGCCGCCGCTCGCTCTCCGGCAGACAATGGCGACATGGCAGTCGCTACCACCCGCCGCTGGTTGTTGAGCTGATTGGCCGCAATCAGGATGCTGCCATCGGCCTCGATGCTGCCGGACAGGTTGTTGACCACGCCGGTGCGCGCGGTGATGGTGCCGTTGCCGTCGCGCGCGGCGCCGATGGCGATGTTGCCGAGGCTGAAGATCTTCGCGTCGCGGTTGAGCAGCTGGTCGCGGACCAGCAGGGTCATGCCGTTGGTGGCGCCGATCAGCGCCGAGCCGTAGGCCACGTTGTCGGTGGCGCCGCCCAGGTCGGCGCCGTTGACCAGAGTGCCGGTGTTCACCAGCACGTTGCCGCCGACCAGGCTGCCGGTGTTGTAGATGCTGCCGGCCGTGAGCTGCAGCGTGTTGCTGGCGGAAATGTCGCCGGCGTTGTCGATGGTGCCGCCGACGTTCAATTGCGTGTTGCCCGCCTGCATCGTCGCGCCGGCGCGGTTGCCGATGTTGTTGGCGATCACGCTCAGGCCGCGCGTGGCCTTCAGCACGGATTCGTTGACCAGGTTGCCGCCGACGTTGAGCCGGAAGTCGCCGTTGCTGGTGATGGCGGCGCCGGCGCGGTGGGTGTAGTCGTTGCGCACGGTCAGGTCGAGCAGGTTCTGCGCGAGGATGCTGCCGCTGCCGTCGAAGCCGACGATGTCGATGACCACGTCGCCAGCGCCGCCGACCGTGCTGCCGGCGCCGATCTGGCCGCCGCTGTTGCTCAGGCTCTGCAGGGTCAGGCGTACCGCCTGCTCGGCCTTGATCTTGCCGCCGCGGTTGTCGAGCGTGGCGCCGGCGCGCTGCAGCAGGACACTGTTGCCGGCGTAGACGCTGCCGCGCTGGTTGTCGAGCGCGTTGGTGTTGGTGGTGAGATCGCCGCCGGCGACCAGCTGGCCGTCGCTGTTGACCACGCTGCCGGCGTTGAGCACCACGCTGCCGCGCCCGCCCAGGCTGCCGCCGGCGTTGCGCAGTTCGCCGCCGGTGGTGAGCTGGGTCAGGCCGCCGCCGTTGTTGGCGATGCTGCCCTGGCTGTTGTCGATACGGCCGCCGGACAGGGTCATCGCGTTGCCGCTGTCGAGCTGGCCGCCGCTGTTGAGCAGCGCGCCGGTGACGGCGACGCCGAGATTGCGCGTGGCGCCGATGCGGCCGCCCTGGTGGTTGTCGAGCTGGCCGCGCGCGGTCAGCGCCAGGTCGCGCCCGGCCTGGATGGTGCCGGCATTGTTGCTGAGGTTCTCGGCGCCGACGGTGGCGTCGTTGCTGGCGCCGATCAGGCCGCCGTCGTTGTTCAGCGCATGGACGATGTCGGCGCGCAGGTCGCCGCCGCTGCCGCCGCTGGCCACCGACTGCAGCGTGCCGCCGCGGTTGTCGAGGCTGCCGGCGCGCACGTCGAGGGTGCCGCCGGCGGCCTGCAGCAGGCCGCTGCGGTTGTCCAGGGCGCCGCCGCCGAGTTGGGTGCTCAGGCCGCGTGCGGAGACGCTGCCGCCGACGTTGCTGAGGCTGGCCGCGGTCAGCGTGGCGTCGCCGGCGGCGGCGATCACGCCGTTCTGGTTGTCGATGCCGGCGTTGGCGCCGAGCTGCAGCTGGCCCTGGGTCAGGATGCGGCCACCGACGTTGGCGATGGCCCCGCCGCTGGTCAGCGTCGCGGTACCGGTGCCGGCGTGTTCGATGCGGCCCTGGTTGTTGCTCAGCGACGCGGCGCTGACGACCAGGTTCTGGCCGTTGCTCGACAGCCGGCCATTGCCGTTGTCGAACGCGCCGGTGACCGCGATGCGGGCCTGCCCGCTGCCGCTCTGCACCAGTGCGCCGCCGCTGTTCTTCAGTGTGGCCGCTGCCAGGTCCAGGCGCGTGGCCTGCATCTGCCCGCCGACGCCGTTGAGGCTGCCGTTGTCCAGCGCGCCGCCGGCCTGCACGGTCAGGCTGCCGCCGGCGAGCAGGTCGGCGCCGCGATGGTCCAGGCCGGCGCTCGCGGTCAGGCTGGCATCACCGCCGACGCGGGTGGTGCTGCCGGCCAGGTCGAGTTGCGTGGCCTGCGCGAGCAGGTTGCCGGCGGCGATCAGCTTGCCGCTGGCGCTCAGGATGTTGTCGGCGTGCAGGTCCAGCGTGCCGCTGCTGCCGAGACTGCCGTCGTTGCGCATGCCGGCCGCGGCGACGCCACCGATGGCGATGTCGCCGGCGCGCAGGCTCAGGTTGCCGCTGGACAGGGTCTGCCCGGCGTTGTCGATGCGTTGCGCCTGCAGGGCGATGTCGGCGCCGTTGACCACCCCGTGCTGGGCCAGCACGGCGTCGCTGCCGAGCGTGACCTGGCTGGCGGTCAGGGTGCCGGCAATGGTGAGGTCGCCGTGCGCCTGCAGTTGCAGCGCGGTGGTGGCGCTGAGCGCCCCGCTCTGCGACAGCGTGCCGCCGGCCTGTGCGCTGAACGCGCCGGCCGCGGCCAGGGTGCCGTCGAGGGCGAGATCGCCCTGGCTGACCAGGGCGACGTCGCCACTCTCGCTGCCAAGCTGGCCGCTGCTGGCCAGCGTCGCCGCTTGCACGCGCAGCGCGCTGCCGGCTATCAGGTCGCCGCGGTTGTCCACCGCGCCACTGGCGAGCACACCGAGGCCCTGCATGCCGTAGGCCTGGCCGGTCTGCTGCATCGCGCCCACGTCCACTTGCAATTGCCTGCGCGCGCGCAGGCCGCCGGCGTTGTCGAGCAGGCCGGCGATCTCCAGCGCGACGTCGCGCTGCGCCGACAGCACGCCGCCCGACGCGTTGGACAGGCTGTCCGCGTGCACGCGCAGGTCGTTGCCTGCCACCACCTGGGCGCGGTTGCGCAGCGCGCCGACGGCGTCCAGGCTCAGGTCGCCGCCGGCCTGCGCCACGCCGCCAAGCGCCAGTTCGCCGCCGCTGGCCAGCGCCAGCGTGGTGCCGGCATCCAGGGTGCCCTGGCTGTCGATACGGGCAGCGGACAATGTCACTGCGCCGGCGCTCTGCACGACGGCGGCGGTGCCGGTGGTCAACGCGCCGCCGGCATTGAGTCCAACCTGTTGCGCGCCGCCGATCTGGCCGGCGATGCTCAGATCGCGCGCAGCATGCGCTTGCAGCGCCTGCTGCGCGCGCACGACGCCCGTCAGCGCCATGTCGCGCGCGGATTGCAGCTGCAGCGATTGCGCGTCCAGCGTGCCGGCCTGGCGCAGATCGCCGCCGGCATTCGCGTTCAGGACGGTGGCCGCGGCCACGGTGCCGTCGAGCAGCAGGTCGCCGCGAGTCTTGAGGTCGACCTGGCCGGTTTCGCTGCCGAGCTGGCCGCGGCTGGCGAAGCTGTCCGCGTCCACGCGCAGCGCACCCTTGGCGATCAGGTCGCCGCGGTTGTCGACCGCGCCGGTGGCCTGCAACGCCAGCGTGCCGCCGGCGTAGGCGTGGCCGCTCTGCTGCAGGCTGCCCAGCTGCAGCGTCAACACCTGGCTGGACTGCAGGGTGCCGGCGTTGTCCAGCATGCCGTCGATCCGTACGTCGAGCGCGCGCTGTGCCGCGATGCTGCCGGCGATGGCGTTGCCGGCGCTCGCCGCGTGCAGCGACAGGTCGCGGCCGGCGGTGATCTGCGCAGCATTGTCCAGCGCCGCCGCCGCATCCAGCGCGATGTCGCGCGTGGTCTGGACGACGCCGGCCAGGCGGATGTCGCCGGTGCTGCGCAGGGCCAGGTCGGTGCCGGCGGCGAGCGCGCCGCGGCTGTCGATCGCGGCGCCGTCCAGCGTCACCGCGGCGGCACCTTGCAGCACCGCGTTCGCGCCGACGGCGATGCTGCCGCCGCGAAGCTGCGCGTCGCCCGCGGCGCGCGCCTGCCCGTCCAGCGCCAGCGCGCGCTGCGCCTGCAGGTCCAGGACGGTGGCCGAATCGAGCGAGCCGGCCGCGCTCAGGTCGCGGCCGGCGTGCAGGGCGACCGACTGCGCCTGCAGCGCGCCGCTCTGCAACAGGTCGCCCAGCGCGCTGGCGTCGAGCGCGGCGGCGGCGACCACGCTTCCGCCCAACCGCAGGTCGCCCTGGCTGCTCAGCGCGATCCTGCCGGTCTCGCTGCCGAGCTGGCCGCTGTTGCTGAAACTGCCGGCGTCGATGCGCAGGTCGCCCTTGGCGATCAGGTCGCCGCGGTTGTCCAGCGCGCCGGCGCTGCTCAGGCTCAGCGCGTTGCCGGCATACAACCGGCCGCTGTGCTGGAAGCTGCCGACGTCCAGCGTCAGCGCCTGCTTGCCGTACAGGGTGCCGGCGTTGTCGAACAGGCCACCGACGCCGATGTCGAGCGTGTCCAGCGCCGACAGCGTGCCGGTGGCGCGATTGGTCGCGCTGGCGGCGCGCAGATGCAGGTCGCGCCCGGCCACGACCTGGGCGGCGTTGTCCAGCGCATCGGCGGCGGTCAGTGCGACATCGCCGCCAGCCTGGGCGACACCGGCCAGCGTCAGCGCGCTGTCGCTGTGCAGGCTCAGGTCGGTCCCGGCATCCAGCGCGCCGCGGCTGTCGATGCTGCCGCCGTGCAGGGTGGTTGCGCCGGTGCTCTGCAGCACGGCGTTCTGGCCGAGTGCGATCTGCGCCGCACGCAGTTGTGCGGTGCCGGCGACGGCCTGGCCGTCCAGCATCAGCGCGCGCTGCGCCTGCAGGTCCAGGGTGGTGGCGCTCTTCAGCGCGCCGCTCAGGCCCAGGTCGCGACCGGCGAGCAGGGTCGCCGACTGCGCCTGCAGGCTGCCGTGCTGCTGCAGGTCGCCCAGCGCCTCGGCGCGCAACATGCCGGCCGCGACCACGACGCCGTCCAGGCGCAGGTCGCCTCGGCTGTCGAGGGCGAGCTGGCCGCGCTGGCTGCCCAGCTGGCCGCTGCTGGCGATGCTGCCGGCGTCGATGCGCACGTCGCCGCCGCCGATCAGGTCGCCGCGGTTGTCCACTGCATCGGTCGCGGCGAGGTCGAGGCTCGCGCCGCCGTAGGACTTACCGGTCTCGGACTGGGCGAAGCTGCCGGCGCTCAGGCGCAGCGCACCATCGGCATGCACGCTGCCGTCGTTGCGCAGCGCCGAGGCGCTGGCGATGGTCGCATCGCCGCCGGCCGACAAGGCCGCGCCGGCGGCGTTGTCCACATCGTCCGCGGTTACCGCCAGGTCGCCACCGGCCACCACCTGCGCCTGGTTCTGCAGCGTGGCGGCGCTGTCCAGCTCAAGGTCGCCGCGCGCCTGCAGCGTGCCCGCCAGGCGCATGCCGTTGTCGCTGCGCAGGGACAGCGCGGTGCCCGCGTCGAGCACGCCGGACTGGTCGATGTCCGCGCCGCGCAGGCGCAGCGCACCGCCGGACTGGATCTGCCCGGCCTGCACCAGCGCGCCCTGCGCGGTGAGCTCGGCGTCGCCGCCGATCGCCAGCGTGGCGCTACTGCGCAGTTGTCCGTCGGCGCTCAACTGCAAGGCGTCGTCGGTCTTCACCGTGCCGTCCAGCGACGCATCGCCGCCGGCCTGCAGCTGCGCGCTTGCCGCGCTGAGGGTGCCGGACTGGTGCAGCGCGCCCGCGACCTGCACCGTCAGCGCGCCCTTCGCCGCCACCGCGCCGTCCAGCGCGAGGTCGCCACGGCTATGCAAGGTAGTGGCGCCGCGCTGGCTGCCCAACTCGCCGCTGCTGGCGAACTGCGCAGCGTCCACGCGCAGCGCGTCGCCGGCGACCAGGCTGCCGCGGCTGCGGGTGGCCGCTGCGGTCGCGATGTCGGCGTTGCGGCCGGCATAGCTGCTGCCGTCGTTGGCGAAGGCCGCCGCGTCGATCCGCAGGTCGCGCCCGGCGTAGACGGTGCCGGCGTTGTCCAGCGCGCCGGGGGTCGCCAGCGAGACGTCGCCGTTGGCCGACAGCATGCCGCCAGCGGCATTGCCGATCGCCGCCGCGGCGACGTCCACGCGGCCGCCGGCGCTGAGCTGGCCGGCGTTGTCGACGCGGCCGCCGGCCTGCAGCGCCGCGTCCTGCACGGACTGGGCCAGGCCCGACAGGCGCAGGTCGCCGTCGCTCTGCAAACGCAGCCCGGCGCCGGCATCGAGCACACCGGCCGCGTCGATCTGCGCCGCCTGCACGCTCAGCGCGCCGCCGCTCTGCAGCGTGCCGGCGCGTTGCAGCCAGCTGCCGCCGGCGCTCAGCTGCGCGGTGCCGCCGGCGTAGGCCACGCCGCTGCTGCGCAGGGTGCCGCTCGCGTCCAGGCTCAACGAGCCGCTGCTGTACAGCGTGCCGCCGGCATCGAGTTCGGAGCCGAACAGGCTGATCGCGCCGGCGCTGCTGCGCCCGCTGTGGACGAACGCGCCGCTGGCACGCGCATCGAGCAGGCCGCTGGCGATGGTGTCGCCGCTCAGGCTCAGCTGCGTGCCGCGCAGGCGCACGCCGGCCTGCTGCGAACCGAGCACGCCCTGCTGGGCCAGCGCGCCGGCGGCACGCAGGTCGACCTCGTCGCGGGCGACGGTGGTGCCGCTCAGGCTGAGCTGGCCGGCGCTGTCGATCTGCAGGCTGCCGCTCTGCGCGGCCAGGGTGCCGCGGCTGACCACGCCGACACCGGCTTCGGTGGCGATCAGGCGGATACGGTCGGCGTACATGCCGCCGAGGTAGGCCACGTCGATGCCGATCGACGGTGCCGCACCGTCGCTGCCCGGCAGCAGCTCCAGCAGCATGCCGTCGTAGCCGATGCGCTGGGTGCCGGTGCTGGCGAGCAGGTCCTTGGCCCAGACCGAGCCGTCCACGCTCAACTGCCGCGACAGCAGATCCAGGCGATCGACGTTGTACGCATCCAGGCCGTTGCCGCCGATGCTAAGCACGCCGCCGGTGATGCCGAAACCGTTCAACGCGCCGTCGCCGCCGAGTTGCGGCGTGCCGGTGGCCAAGGTCACCCGCGAGGCATTGAGGAAGCCGCAGCCGTCGCAGCTGATGCCGTTCGGGTTGGCGATCACCAGCTGCGCCCGCGCGCCGGCGATTTCGGTGTAGCCCTGCAGGCGGCTGGCGCTGGAGGTGACCTCGTTGAGGATCAGCGTGGCCGCGCCGCTGTTCTTCAGGTTGTCGTTGCCGGCGACATAGCCGCCGAGTTCGGTCTTGGAGATGTTGCCGCTGTTGTTGAGGATCAGGCCGTTGGCGCCGACGTCGAAGCGCGAGTAACGGTTGTGCGAGACGCCGCGCGCGTTCGGGGCGACGATGTCCACCACCGGCACGCCGTTGGCCGCGACCTGCTGGCCCGGCTGCTGGCCGCCGGGGTTGGCGACCGGCACCACCTGCGCGTAGAGCGGCAGCGAGGTCCAGGTGACCGTGCAGCACAGCAGCATCGCCACGGCGCGCTTGCAGCGCTCGGCCACCACGGTACCCAGGCTCACGGAATCCTTGTCCATCACCGTCTCTCTCGTTGCGCCACAGGCGCCAAAAAACCAAAAAACCGAGCTGCCGGAGGGCAGCCCGGGATCAGAACTGGTAGGTCAGGCGCACGCCGTAGGCCGGCTGCGCGGTTTCGACATCGCGCGGCGCATGCACATCCCAGCCGGCGAAGCCGTCCCAATTGAGCCCGCCGCGCGCCCCGCGCAGGCCGACGAACGCGCCGACCAGGCTGCGTCCGCCCTGCCCGCTGGCGCTGGGGCCGGCGATGCGGCCGGCATCCACGCCCAGGTACGGGACGATGCCCAGGCGCTGCACCGGCAGGTTCAGCGTGTTGCGCCAGTACGCGCCGCGTTCGGCGCCGAGCGTGCGTTCGCCGTCGAAGCCGCGCACGCTGTAGCGCCCGCCGATGCTGATGAATTCCGAGCCGAGCAGCAGTTGCGAGGCGGTCTGCGCGCGCAGGCTGCTGTCCCAGCTGGCGGCCATGCCGCCGAGCTTGAACGGCAGCCCGGTGCTGAGGTCGAGCGTGGTGACCCCGTAGCGGAAACCGGGAAACCCTACCGCCGGGTCGTAACCGGTCCATTGCCCGTCGAACCACGGGGTGCCGCGCCGGTGCGCCAGGCGCACGTCCAACTGCATCGGTCCCAGATAGCGGCGATGGCTCAGGTAGGCCTCGGCGCTGGTGGTGTGGCGGCGCTGGATGCCGATCTCGATGCCGTCCAGGTAGCTGCGTGCCTCGCGCTTGGCCACCACCACGCCGGCGGAGGTTTTGCTGCTGCCGTTGCGGTGGATGACCCGCTGCAGGTCGAGCTGGGCGCTGTTGGATTCGCCGCTGGACTGGAAGCTCTGCAGGTAGCCGTCCACGCGCTGGTGGTAGCGGTAGGACGACAGCGACAGCGCGAACGTCCACCAGCCCCACGGCACGCTGTAACCGAGGCTGTTGCCGCGCGTGCCGCGCTCGGCGCCGTTATCCGCCAGGTCGTGGTTGTAGCCGATCGACAGCAGATCGTTGATGCCCAGCGGCGCGTCCAGGGCGAAGTCGATGCCGCCCTGCGCGCGGCCGGTGGCGCGCATGCCGGAGTCGTCGGCGTTGAGCACGGTGCGCCAGCGCCGGCCGTGCTGCAGGGTGACCACCAGGTCCGATTCGCCGGGCTGCTCGCCAGGCGCGATGTCGATCTTGGCGTCCTGCGAGGGCACCCGCTTGAACTGCTCCACCGCCTGCTCGATCGCGCGCAGGTCGACCAGATCACCCGGGCGCAGCGGCAGTGCGCCACGCCAGAACGCGCGGCCGTCGGCCGATTGCACCCGCACTTGGCGCAGGCGGCCGGGCATCAGTTCGAAACGCAACACGCCGCTGGACAGCGCCTGCTCGGGCACGCCGATGCGGGTGGTGACCAGGCCCCGCGCGACCAGTTGGTCCAGCGCGCGGCGGCGGATCAGGTCGATGCCGTCGCGGCCGATGCAGCGGCCCTGGTACTGGCGCAGGTACAGCCACAACCACGCGAAGCGCGCGCCATCGGCGCCGGCGCCGCCCAGGTGGATGCGCTGGATCGGGAAGCACAGGGTTTCGGTGGGCAGCGCGGTGCTGCGCATGTCGGCCGGCGCCGCGGCCTCGCGCGGACCGACGAACGGTGCCTGCCGGTCCTGCTCCTGCTTGCGCTGGACGTCCTCGGCCTGGCGCAGCTGTTCCTGGCGGTCCAGCGTGGTCGGCAGTTCCTGCGCGGCTAGCGGCACGCTCGCGCCTGCCAGCAGGCACGCCGCCGACACCGCCAGAGCAAGTCCTTTGTTCCACAACGAGTGCACGTGCTTCCCCTGTACGCATCCGGCGTTTTTCCCAGGCGCTGAAGCGCGGGGGATGGATCGCTTCCTTGACGGCGCTACGCGTCCGCGCAGGCGATGCGAACTGTGGTGCATTCCCCAAGGCACGCCAATCCGGCGTTTCCCCACCCGCTGTCGGGAAATTCCCTAGGGCATGCCGCCGCGCGCCGCAGGCCGGCCCTCGGCCGTCGCCGCAACCCGCTAAAATCCGCCGATTCCCTCGCCCAGGTTCCCGCGCCCGATGACCCCGATCGCCCGTACCGCACTGGCCTGCGCCGTGCTCGCCCTGTCCGCCTGCAAGCCGCAGGCGCCGGCCGCCGATCCCGCCGCCAAGCCCAGCGCCGCCGCGACTGCCGCGCCCGACGCAGCGGTGGCCGGCGACGACAACCTCAACGCGGTGCTGTGGATGCAGCGTTCGGCCGAGTACCAAGCCGTCGCCGAGCAGACCTATCGCGCCGCCGCCGACCGCCTGGATGCGGCGCTGAAGGAACCGAACTGGGACGCGCTGGTTCCGGAGGAGCGCGGCAACGCCGCCGCCGGGCTGAAACCGGCGGTGGTAATGGACGTGGACGAGACAGTGCTGGACAACTCGCCGTACCAGGCGCGTCTGATCCGCAACGGCAAGGAATACGACGAACTCAGCTGGGACCAGTGGGTGGCCGAGAAGAAGGCCAAGCCGATCCCCGGCGTGGTCGATTTCGCCAAGGCGGCCAGCGCCAAGGGCGTCACCATTCTGTACGTGTCCAACCGCGCGGTGCACCTGACCGATGCGACCCTGGCCAACCTGCGCAGCGCCGGCCTGCCGGTGGCCGACAACAGCGTGCTGCTGGGCCTGGGCACGGTGGTCAAGGACTGCGAGCAGAACGGCTCGGAGAAGAACTGCCGGCGCAAGCTGGTCGGCCAGCAGTACCGGGTGCTGATGCAGTTCGGCGACCAGCTCGGCGATTTCGTGCAGGTCGTGGCCAACACTCCGGACGGCCGCGCGCAACTGCTGCAGCAGTACCACGACTGGTTCGGCGAGCGCTGGTGGATGCTGCCCAACCCCAGCTACGGGTCCTGGGAGCCGGCGCTGTTCAACAACGACTTCGCGCAGCCGCGCACTGCGCGTCACCAGGCCAAGCGCGACGCGCTGGAGCTGGCGCAGTGAGCCGCGCGCCGCTGCCGCTGCAGACGCGCGAACGGCTGATCTTCGCGCTGGACGTGCCCGGCCGCGCCGAAGCGCTGGACTGGATCGAGCGGCTCGACGACGCGGTGGCGTTCTACAAGATCGGCATGGAGCTGCTGGCCTCCGGCGAGTACTTCGACGTGCTGGAGACGCTGGCTGCGCGCGGCAAGCGCGTGTTCGTGGACCTGAAGTTCTTCGACATCCCGGCCACCGTCGGCGGGGTGATCCGGCGCCTGTCGCAGTGGCCGGTGGACTACTGCACGATCCACGGCTGGCACCCGGCGATGATGCAGGCCGCGGCCGAGGCCAACCGCGGCGAGATGCGCCTGCTGGCGGTGACCGTGCTGACCTCGATGGGCCGCGACGACCTCGCCTCGATGGGCATCGACCGCGAACCGCAGGACGTCGTGGTGGAGCGCGCCCTGGCCGCGCAGGCGGCCGGCATCGACGGCGTCATCGCCTCTGGCCAGGAAGCGGCACCGATCCGCCGCGCCACCGGCGCCGGCTTCTCGATCGTGTGCCCGGGCATCCGCCCCGGCGGCCCGGTCGGCGACGACCAGCAGCGCACCGTCGGCGTGGCCCAGGCCTTCGCCGACGGCGCCGACGCGATCGTGGTCGGCCGTCCGATCCGCCAGGCCGCCGACCCGCGCGCCGCGGCCGAGGCGATCCAGCGCGAAATCGCCGCCACGCTGGATGGTGCGGCGACCCGCTGAGTTTCGCTCTATAAATATCAATGACTTAGAAGATAGAACTTAAACCATTGCATTAGCTTCGTACTGTCGGTAGCATGCGCAGCGTCCGGCTTTGCCGGAGATGCGCCACAAACCGTTCTCCGGCTTCGGTCGGATTTTGAAGAGGCCACGCGCCTTGGTGCGCGTGGCCTCTTTTTTTTGTGCCCGAGAGGCGCCCGGGCCATCGTTCAGAGCGGCGCGGCCGCGCAGTAGCGGTCGATGAAGGCCTGGTGCGCCGGCATCGCGTCCACGCAGTGGCCGATGGTCTGCTCGATGCCGGCGACGAAGCGTTCGATGTCCGCGGCCGGTATCTGGTCCACCAGCGGGTGGTAGGCGCGCGGCAGGATGCCCTGCCCGACCATCACCTGCACCCAGCTGATCTCGGCGAACATTTCCTCGCCGTTACGGTAGAAGCGGCCGCTGTCGCGGAACAGGTCCAGCGTCGCCTGCAGTTCGGGCGTGATCGCCATGTTGCGGCACTGCCGCCAGAAGTCGCTGTCGTCGCGCTCGGTGGCGCTGTAGTGCAGCACCAGGAAATCGCGGATGCGGTCGAACTCGAAGGCGATGCGGTCGTTGTAGCGCTGCACCAGCGCCGGGCTGATGCCCTCGCGCGGGAACAGCTCCAGCAGCTTGGAGATGCCGGACTGGATCAGGTGGATGCTGGTCGATTCCAGCGGCTCCATGAAGCCGCTGGACAGCCCCAGCGCGACCACGTTGCGGTTCCATACCTGCTTGCGGCGCCCGGTGAGGAAGCGCAGCGGGCGCGGGTCGGCCAGCGCCGGCCCGTCCAAGTTGGCCAGCAGCGTGGCCGCGGCCTCGTCGTCGCTGATGTGCGCGCTGGAATACACGTAGCCGTTGCCGGTGCGGTGCTGCAGCGGGATGCGCCACTGCCAGCCGGCCGCGCGCGCGGTGGCGCGGGTGTACGGCGTCGGCGGGCCGACCTTGGCGCACGGCACCGCCAGCGCGCGATCGCACGGCAGCCAGTGGCTGAAATCGTGGTAGCCGGTGTGCAGCGCCTGCTCGATCAGCAGGCCGCGGAAACCGGAGCAATCGATGAACAGGTCGCCGGCGATCACCTCGCCCGAGGCCAGGCGCACCGAGACCACGTCGCCCGATTCCGGATGCAGCTGCACCTCCTCGACGATGCCCTCGCGCCGGGTCACCCCGCGCTGCTCGGAGTAGCCGCGCAGGAACGCCGCGTACAGCGATGCGTCGAAATGGTAGGCGTAGGCGATGTTGCCCAGCGGCGAATTCGGCGGCGCATCGCTGGCCGAGGTCATGAACTTGCCGCGCTTGGCGGCGACGGTGTTGAGCGTATACGCGCCCAGCGGCTTGGCCTTGCCGAGCAGCGCCTGCTTGAACCAGTACTGCTGGAACGGCAGCATCCCGAGCGGATGCCCGATCTCGGTGCCGAAGCCATGGACGTAGGAGGTGCCGGGCCGCTGCCAGTCGACGAACTCGATGCCGAGCTTGAAGCTGCCCTGGGTCTGGCGCACGAATTCGGCTTCATTGATGCCGAGCAGGTTGTTGAAGGCCTTGATGTGCGGCACGGTGGCTTCGCCAACGCCGACGATGCCGATCTGTTCCGATTCGATCAGAGTGATGCGGTAGTCCGGGCCCAGCACGCGCGCCAGCGCGGCGGCGGCCATCCAGCCGGCGGTGCCGCCGCCAACGATGACCAGGTTGCGGAGAGGGGCGGCGATCATGCGTGCGCGGTCCTAGGCAGGAAGAAAGAGGCGACCGATACGCGAACGGGGCCAAGCGGCCCCGTCCGGAAAACCCCACGCGCGCCGGTCGGGCACGCGCGTGGGCGATGGCGGTGGATCAGAACTTGGCGCCGATCTCGAAGGTCACGGTGCGCGGCACGTACAGGATCTCGCCGGTCTTGTTGATGGTGATGTCCGGGTCGAAACTGCCGTTGGTGCCGAAACCGTTGTACGCATACGACGAGTAGTTCTTGAAGTTGAAGGCGTTGAGCAGGTTGATGCGCGCCGACAGCTTGAAGTCGTTGTACACAGCGAAGTCCTTGCTCGCCTGGAAGTCGACCGTGCGATAGCCCCAGATCTTGCCGCCGACCAGGAACTTGCCGCTGCCCGGCGGAGTGACGCCGACCTGCTGGCAGGTGCCGCCGTCCGCATCGACCCTGCCGTAGCAGGCGATGGTGTTGATCGGCTCAGGCGTGGCCAGCACCACCTTGGCGCCGAAGGTGACGCCCCACGGACCGTCGATCGAACCGGAGGCCACGAAGCGGTGCGCCGAGACCGCATCGGACTTCACGAACGGATAGTCGCCCACCGTCGGCTTGTCGAACGCGAACGGCTCGTCGATGTTGCGGTTCTGGCGCGCGCTGGTGTGGGTGTAGGACAGGGTCAGACCCCAGCCCGATTCCTTGGTGTAGGGCTTCTCCGCCGACAGCAGGACCTGGCTGCTGCGCTGTTCCAGGCCGTTGTTGCCGATGATGGTGTTCTGGTAGCCCGGAACCGGCTCGCCCCACGGCACGCTGCCGTTCTCGAAGTAGGAACCATTCGGATAGCGGTTGATCAGCGACATCACGAAGCCGTCGTAGCTGAGCACGCGCTGGAAGGTCACGTCGGTCAGCCAGTCGCCGACCTGGTTGCTGATGCCGATGCTGTACTGGTCGCTGTACGGGGTCTTGATGTTGTTGTTGAAGATGAACAGCTCGGCGCTGCCGCTGACGCCGGGAATGGTGTTCAGCTGGTCCACGCCATTGAGGAAACGCGGATCCCACGCAGCGCAGGTGCGATCGCTGCGGAAGCACTGGCCGGTGGCCGGGTTCTCGAAGTACACGGCGACCGGCGACAGCGCGGCCTTGCTGGTTTCCAGCGCGAGCTGCTCGAACAGGTTGCGGTCGTACGAACGGCCGGCGCCGCCGTGCAGGACCGCGGTCTCGTCGCCGAAGAAATCGTACGAGAAGCCCAGGCGTGGCGCCCACGCATCCTTGAAGTTCTTGCGGTTGTTGCCGGTGCTGATGTAATCGGCCGCGTTGATGCCGCTCGGCAGCAGGCGGTTGGCCCAGGGCTGGCCGGGGTTGTCCGGATCGTCGCCGTACAGCGCATCGACGAAGCCCTGCGAGGTGACGAAGTCGGTGTAGGCCGGGGTGTCTTCGTAGTCGTAGCGCACGCCGACGTTGATCAGCAGCTTGTCGGTGGCGGCCCAGTCGTCCTGGATGTAGATGCCGTACTGCTTGGACGGCGACTCCACCGTCGCCCGCTGCCCGGGCGTGGTGTAGGGGGCGACGAAATCCACGCGGTACGGCGTGGCGGCGACGCCATTGGCATCGACGGCGTAGCTGAACTGCGGGTTCACTGCCGCCGCGTCCTGCGAGGTCAGCTTCACGTCCTTGTAGTTCACGCCCATCTTGATGGTGTGTTCGCCGTGCCACTCGAAGCTGGTGAAGGTCAGGTCGTTCTGCAGGAACCAGCCCTTCTGGCTCTTGCGCTGCACGGTGGAGCCGCCTGCCGAGCCGGTGGCCAGGAACGTGTATTCGTCGACGTCGGTGGAGCCGGCGCGCGGTGCCAGGTACTTGTAGAGGATGCCGTTGCCGAGGGTCTTGGCGGTCGGGTTGTTCTCCGAATCCTCGGTGCCCACGATCAGCTCGTTGTACCAGCTGTCGGCGCTGTGCTGCCAACGCAGGGTCGAGCGCTTGTCCTTGTTGATCTTGTTGGTGGCCTGCTCGGGCGTGTTGAGGCCGCCGACGTTGGCGATCTGGGTCTCGTCGCGGTACAGGGTGCTCAGCTCGATGCGGTCGCGGTCGGTCGGCTCGAAGTCGACCTTGGCGAAGACCAGGTCTTCTTCGAACGGCATGTTCGCCGCGCCGTACTGGCTGGACAGGTTGGCCGGCAGCACGCCGACGAAGGGCAGCGCATTGGCCTCGGCCTGCACGCTCTTGGGCGCCACGTTCTCCTTGCCTTCGTAGGCGACGAAGAAGTGCATGCGGTCCTGCAGGATCGGGCCGCCCAGGGAGAAGCCGTATTCCTTGGTCTGCGAATCGATCTTGCCGTTGTCTTCGTCCGGGCGCTTGTCGCGCAGGTCCTGGTCGGTGTAGCGGAAGAACGCCTCGCCGTGGAACTCGTTGGTACCGGACTTGGTCGCCGCGGTGATCGCCGCGCCGCTGACCTGGCCGTACTCGGCCTTGTAGTTGGAGGTGATGACCTTGTACTCGCCGATCGCCAGCTGCGGGAACGGGTTGCCCTGGGTGTCGGCCTGGCCGGCGATGCCGCCGCTGCGCACGTAGCTCTTCTGGCCGACGCCGTCGATGTACAGGTTGCCGGCGCTGGCGTTGGCGGCGCCGCCGCGCAGCTTGGTGTTGCCGTTGCCGTCGATGGTGAAGACCATGCCCGGCACGGTGTCGGCGAACTCCAGGAAGTTGCGCGTGGCCTGCGGCAGCTGCTGGATCTGGCGCAGCGACACGATGTTGCCGACCTCGGAGGTCTTGACGTCCTTGATCGACGGCGGCGCGGTGACGTTGATCGTGCCCAGCGTGGTCGCGTCGCCAGTCGGCGCGGCGGCCGCGCTGGCGTCGAGATCGACCGTGGAAGAGGAGGCGACCTGCAGGGTCACCGTGCGGCTGACGCCCTTGGACTCGACCGTGTAGGTGCCCGGCGGCAGGCCGATCACGGTGTAGTTGCCGTTGGGACCCACCGGCGCGCGACGCACCGAACCGGTGGCGGTGTTGGTGACGACCACTTCGGCGCCGGCCTGGGCCTGGCCGCGCAGGATCGCGTTGCTGGACTGCGCCATCGCCGGCATCGAGGCGAACAGACAGGTCGCCAGCGCGCAGCACAGCAGGCTGCGTGCGGGCAGGTTGGAAGCGGAACGCTTGCTCTTCATGACAGTACCCCTCCCAGGGTGGTAAACGGGATCATTCGTGGCTTCTTCTAGTTGGATGCAGACGGTGGTGGCGTGAAACGCGTCGGGCGTGTCAGTCCATGGCGGTTCCTCGCTGGACACTGGACGCACGGACGATCAATTGCGGGGCGATGTCGGTGGAGGACGGCGCGGACGCGGTCTGCGGCTCCAGCGCGGCGATCAGCAGCTGCATCGCGCGCGCGCCGAAGCCGGCGATGTCCACCCGCATCGTGGTCAGCGCCGGATGCACGTAGCGCGCCATCGGCACGTCGTCGAACCCAGCCAGGGCGATGTCGTCGGGCACGCGCAGGCCGGCATGGGTGAAGGCGAACAGGCAGCCGAGCGCCATCATGTCGTTGGCCGCGAACACCACGTCCGGGCGTTCGCCCTGCAGCAGCGCCTGTCCGGCGCGGTAGCCGGAGGCTTCGTCGAAGTCGCCCGGCAGCACCCGCGGCGGCGTCTGCGGGCTGCGCTCGTGCAGCTCGTCGCGGTAGCCGCGCAGGCGTTCGCGCGCATCGAAATTGTCGTCCGGCCCGGAGATGAAGGCGATGCGGCGGTGGCCGCTGTCGAGCAGGTGGCGGGTCATCGCGCGCGCGCCGCCGTAGTTGTCGACGTTGAGCACCTGCGTGTCGGCGATGCGCTCGGCGCAGTTCATCAGCACCGCCGGCAGAGCGCCGGGGAGCATGTCGATGGCCTCGTCGGCGCCGCTGCCCAGGTACGGCGACATGATCAGCAGTCCGTCCACGCGCCCGGGCATGCGCCGCACCGCCAGCCGCTGCTCCTCCGGCTCGCCGTGGTAGCTGGACACCAGCAGGTGCAGGCCGCGCTCGCGCGCGACGGTGTCGATGCCGCGGATCAGTTCGGAGAAGAACTCGCCGTGCAGGTCGGGCAGGATCACGCCGATGGTGTGGGTGCGGCGGCTGCTGAGGCTGCGCGCGGCGTGATGCGGCACGTAGTGCAGCGTGCGCGCCGCTTCCAGCACCCGCGCGCGCACCGGCTCGGCCACGTGCTGATGGCCGTTCATGGTGCGCGACACCGTCGCCACCGAGACGTTGGCCATGCGCGCCACGTCCTTGATGGTGATGCTGGCGCGCTGTTCCGGCGCTTGCGCGATCCGCGGGTTCACCAGCGTGCCTCCAGGGTCCGGAACGGCTTGCTCAGCACCACACCGCCGGCGTCGTAGTCGTCGACGCGGCGGCCGTCCACGCGCAGCTGCGTCGGCCGCGTGCGCGAGGGCCACACCACGCGCACCGCGGTGCCGGCACGCAGCCCGCTGCCGAGTTCGACGCGCAGCACCTCGTCGCGCTGGCGCGCGCGCATGCTCAGCTGACCATAGGCGGTGGGCAGGCGCTGCACCGACAGGCCGTCGCCGGCCAGCCACGACGGCGGCGCGCCCGGCAGCAGCACCAGGGCGTCGTCGCCTTCGTGCATCAGCATGCCGAACAGGGTGCGCGCGTATTCGGCGCCGATCCAGGTATGCGGCATGTCGCCGAGGTAGCGCGGGAAGCGCAGCCGCGACTGCACCACTTCGGCCAGCACCTGCCATTCGAACGGGCGGCGGTCGCGCATCATGTCCTGCAGCAGCTCGTCGGCGACCTGCGGCTGGTCCAGGTGCACGTAGGTCAGCACGTTGCGCATCTCGTACGGCGAGTACGCCCACAGCGCGTTGGGCTGCTTGCGCTTGCGCACGTCGTCCAGGTAGCGCGCGAAGGTGGTGCGCAGCGCCTGTTCCGGCAGCAGGTCCTGCTGGCCGGTGGGATCCAGCGCGATCGACACGCTGCTCGGGTCGCCATCGCCCAGGTCGGCCGCGGCGGGGATGAAGTCGGCGCCCTTCCAGGCCATCGTGGCGCGGATCGAGGCGGCCAGCGAGGTGCGCAGCGCGGCGTACTGTTCGCGCGCCCAGGCCGCGGTCTGCGCATCGCCCAGCGATTCGGCCAGCCATGCGCCGTCGTGCCAGCCCTTCAGCGCCCAGTAGTCGTCCCAGTAGCTGTGGGTGGGGCTGGAATAGCCTTCGTGGCTGATCGATGGGGCCAGGATGCCGCGGAAACGCTCCGGCGCCGGCTGCTCGGCCATGTAGCCGGGCACCAGGGTGCGCTCGCGCAGTTCCTGCATGAACTGCATCGCCAGCTTCACCTTCGGCAGGTAGGCACGCACGCTCTCCGGGCCGCCGTCCAGGCGCGCCACGTCGGCGACCAGGGTGATGTATTCGCCCTGGCTGTCGTACTCCAGGTCCGAGCCGAAACCGTCGTTGACGCTGCCGTCGTCGTTGAGGATCGGCGACACCAGCCCGTTCGGATGCACCGCGTGGTCGCTGTACCACTGCAGGTAGTCGCGGGCGACCTTGGCCTGGCCCATGCGCAGCAGCACCGCCGAGGTGGCCATGCCGTCGCGGATGAAGGAGCGGTTGTAGTTGCGCGGACCGGGCTGCATCGCCGGGCCGGTCTGGTTGATCAGCATGTACGCGGCCTGCGCGCGCAGCATGTCGACCAGGCTGGCGTCGGGCAGGGTCAGCCCGACGTTGCCGAGCCGGCGCTGCCAGTCCGCGGAGACGCGATCGGCCAGCGCGTCGAAGCTGCGGCCCGGATCGCGGCCCGCGGCGCCGAGCAGCGCGGCGCGGTCCAGCGCCGGCGCCGGCGGCAGGCGGCCCTGCTTGTCGGCGTTGGCGGTGCCGAGCGGGAACGCCAGCACCACGTCCTGCTGCGCGCCCGGCGCCAGCGACACCGTGTAGTTCAGCATCGCCGCGGCCAGGCCGTCGGCGTCGTGCGCCTGGCGTTGCGCCGGCAGCGTGCCGGCGGCGACGTGGCGGGTGATTTCGGTTTCCCCATGCGCGCCGAACGCTTCGGCGCCGGCGCCGCTGGGCGCGCTCAGCGATTCCAGCAGCAGGCGGCCATTGACGCGCACCGCGGCGTCCTCGACGGCCACGTCGTGGATCGGCGACAGGCCGCCGTTCTGCCACGGCGGGTTCATCTGCATCGGCCGCACCAGCAGCGACAGCGTGCCGCTGACCGGGGTGTTGCCGGTGTTGCGCAGGCGGTGGCGCAGCAGCGTCACCGGCTGCCCGTTGTGCTCGATCGCGAAGGTCTCGCTGCGCAGTTCCAGCCCCGGCTGCGGCGACCAGCGCACCGACGGCATCGGCTTCCAGCCATCGCGCAGCGCATGCGTCAGCGCGTGTCCATCGGCGCCGGCGGCGCTGCCGGACGCGTCGCGCCACAGCGGCTGCACCAGCGGCGCGCCCTTCCACGCCTCCAGGTTGCCGTACTCGTCGAAGATCGATTTCTGCCGGCCGGCGTGGATGCCGACCGCGGTCCAATAGGTCTGCTGCATGTGCAGCGAGGCCGGGAACAGCGCGCGTTCGCCGCGCTGCGCGGCGACCTGGTAGCGCTTCATCGGCGTCATCAGCGCCTTCGGCCCGAGCAGGCGCAGGCGGCGCAGCGCCGGTGCGGCGGCGCCGGGTGCGGCGTCCACGCTCAGGCGCAGCGCACGCGCCTGCACCGGCGCGGTGCCGGCCAGGTAGGCGCTGTCGCCCTGCCCAGCCTGCGGATCCTCGGCCAGCGTGCTCCAGCGGCCGCCGGCATCCTGCGCCTGCAGCCGCGCCGCGCCATGCGCGCCGGCGAACTCGACGATCAGGCCGGTGCTGGCGAACGCGCGCGGGAGGGCGATGTCCAACTGCCGTGCCTGCTTGCCCTTGCCCGGCATCGGCACCGCCGCGCCGCCTTGCCACAGCGCGGCCGCATCGGCCACCGCCACGCCGCGCAGCTGCGCGCTGGCCGCGGCGCCCAGCGGTTCCATCTCGAAGATCGACACGCCCCAGTCGGCGGTGCGTTCGGGGCTGGCCAGGCGCAGGTAGCGAGCGCGGCGCGGCGCGAAGAACAGCGTCTCGCTGCCGCCCATGGAATCGGCCATGGTGTAGACCGTGTCCCAGCGCTGGCCGTCGGTGGAGGCCTGCAGCAGGAAGCCTTCCGGATTGGCGGTGTCCCATTGCAGATGCACGCCGCCGACCTGCGCCACGCGGCCCAGGTCGACCTGGAACCAATGCCCGGGACTGAAGGCGCCGCCGGTGCGGGTGGTCGCATCGCCGTCGATCAGGTAGTCGATCGCCTGCGCCTTGACCTGGCTGGAGGAACTGGAAGCGCGCCACGCATCGCGCGGCGGCAAGCGGCCGTCCTGCGCCTGCACTGGCAAGGTCATGGCGAACCCGCACAGAACGCCGGCCAGCGCCAAGCCGCAGCGGCCAATGCCACCGTGACCCAGCGCTCGGAAGATGTCGGACCTGTATCGCACTGGGACCCCCGTCCAGTACCACCTCAAGTCGAGGTGGGCGGACGGTAACAGCAACTGCAAGCGGTTACATGATGCGCCGCAACATTGCGGAATGTGGCGGCACGCTGTGCGATACGCCGACACAGTGCCGACATCGTTGTCTCGGCAGAACCGAACGGGTCAGGAATTGTCCCGATGCGACATCCGCGCACGGCCCGGCCGCCGTCGCGCAGGTTCCTGGACCGCGGCGCGCGGCTTGCCGGAATCGCCTGCGCCCAGCAAGATGCGGAACGTTTTGGGGAACGAGCCGAATAGAGTATGTCGCCGCCACGCCCGACCCGGCTCACGCCCACGCTTGTCGTTCCCGCGCTGCTGCTGGCGGTGCTGGCCCTGGCCGGCTGCAAGCGCAGCCCCGCCGAACTGCCCGGCGCCAGCGCCGAACCGGCCGCGGCGGTGCGCGAGCTGGCGCGCACGCTGCAGCGCAACGACCTGGCCGGCTATGCCCGCGCCGCGGTCCCGCCGGAGCAGTACCGGCGCCTGCAGCAGGCCTGGAGCGAGGACCGCAGCCGCTGGCCGCTGACCCAGCTGCCGCTGGCCGAACGCCTGCCGGAGATCCTCGACACGCTGTCCGCACCGGACGCCGAGCGCCAGCTGCAACGGGCCTTCGATGCGCAGTTCGGCGGGCAGGCGGCGAGCCTGCGCCAGGCCGCGCACTCGCTGGGCCTGTTCGGTGTGCAGTACCTGCGCAACCAGGGCGACTACACGCCGGAGCAGCGCGGCCACTACGTGCAGCTGGTGCAGGCGCTGAGCGGCTGGGCCGAACACGCGCCGCTGTCCGAGCGCAAGCGCGCGCAGGCGGCGATCGCCCGGCTCAGTGCCGCCGCGCGCCGCACCGGCCTGCGCAGCGATGCCGATCTGCACGGCCTGGGCATGGAGCAGAGCCTGGCCCGGCTCGGTCCGTTCCTGGCCGACCTGAAGGCGGTGCTGGGCGACTACGGCCTGGATCTGGACGCCAGCGCGCGCGAACTGCGCACCGGGCTGGTCAGCCAGCAGGGCGACCAGGCCGTGGTGCGCATCCAGTACCCGCTGGCCGGCGCGCAGATCGACACCACCGCGGTGCTGGTGCGCCGCCAGGGCCACTGGTACCTGCGCGATACCCTGCACGAGGTGGACGCGCTGCTGGCTGCCGCGGCGGCACCGATCGCGGCCTCCGCCCCGCCTGCCGATGCCCCGGCGCCCCCGGCCGCCGGCCCCGCGCCGCCGGCTAAGCGATAATGACGCCGATGCCAGAACAAAATCCCCTCCCCTTTCCCGACGACGCCGCGGGCGCGCGCGCGCCGGACCCGGCGGCAGCGCCGCCCGCCCCGGCCGGCGGCGACGCCGCCGAAGCGCCCGGTGCGGCGGCGCTGCCGGTGCCGCCGTCCAACGTGCGCACCGCCAAGCGGCCGCTGTGGGCGCGCCTGCTCGGGCGCGTGGCCGATCCGTGGCTGGGCCTGAAGATCGAACCGGCCGAGCCCGGCCAGTACGACGACGGCCGCCCGGTGGTCTACGTGCTGGAGGACTACGGCCTGTCCAACGCGCTGATCCTGGACAAGGCCTGCCGCGAGGCCGGCCTGCCGTCGCCGCTGGTGCCGCTGCCCGGCGACCCGCTGGGGCGCAAGCGCGCCTACCTGGCGCTGTCGCGGCGCAGCAGCAACAACGCGCTGATCCCCGAGCAGCGCGGCGCCAAGACCCACTCCGATTCGCTGGCCAAGCTGCTGCAGGCGCACCGCGAGCGCCCGGACCTGGACATCCACCTGGTGCCGGTGTCGATCTTCGTCGGCCGCGCGCCGGACAAGCAGAGCGGCTGGTTCGCGGTGCTGTTCTCGGAAAACTGGGCGCTGGTCGGCAGCTTCCGGCGCCTGCTCGGCGTGCTGCTCAACGGCCGCAGCACCATCGTGCGCTTCGCCCCGCCGGTGTCGATGCGGCAGACGATCGAGGAAGGGCTGCCGCCGGAGCGCACCGTGCGCAAGCTGCAGCGCGTGCTGCGCACCCATTTCCGGCGCATCCGCGAGGCGGTGATCGGGCCGGACCTGTCGACCCGGCGCCTGCTGGTGGACCAGGTGCTGGCCGCCGAACCGGTGCGCGAGGCGATCGCCGCGCAGGCCAAGCGCGACAACAGCAAGCCGATGGACGCGTGGCGCAAGGCCCACGCCTATGCCTGGGAAATCGCCGCCGACTATTCCAGCCCGGTGGTGCGCTCGGCCAGCTTCCTGCTCACCCATGTGTGGAACCGCATCTACGCCGGCGTGCTGGTGCACCACCTGGACAAGCTGAAGGAAGCCGCGCCCGGACACGAAGTGATCTACGTGCCCAGCCACCGCAGCCACATGGACTACCTGCTGCTGTCCTACCTGCTGTACGAGCGCGGCATCGTGCCGCCGCACATCGTGGCCGGCATCAACCTCAACCTGCCGGTGGTCGGGCAGTTGCTGCGCAAGGGCGGCGCGTTCTTCATCCGCCGCTCGATCCGCGGCAACGCGCTGTACTCGGCCGTGCTCAGCGAATACGTGGCGCAGCTGGTGGCCGGCGGCTACTCGATCGAATACTTCGTCGAGGGCGGGCGCTCGCGCACCGGCCGGCTGCTGCAGCCCAAGGGCGGCATGATCGCGATGACCCTGCGCGCGTTCCTGCGCCAGCCGCGCAAGCCGGTGCTGTTCCAGCCGATCTACGTCGGCTACGAGAAGCTGATGGAAGGCAACAGCTATCTCGACGAACTCAGCGGCCGGCCCAAGGAGAAGGAATCGATCTGGGGCCTGCTGTGGAGCATCCCCAAGGTGCTCAAGCAGAACTACGGCCAGGTGGTGGTGAACTTCGGCGAGCCGATCGCGCTGAGCCAGGTGCTGGCGCAGCGCGCGCCGGAATGGGACGGCCAGCCGCTGGGCGAGGACGAGAAGCCGAACTGGTTGAACGGCACCGTCGATGCGCTGGCGCAGCAGATCCAGGTGCACATCAACGCCGCCGCCGACGTCAATCCGGTCAACCTGCTGGCGCTGGCGCTGCTGTCCACGCCCAAGCACGCGATGGGCGAGGCCGACCTGATCGCGCAGATCGAACTGTGCAAGAAGCTGCTGGCCGAACTGCCGTACTCGGACCGGGTCACCGTCACCCCGCATTCGCCCGAGCGCATCATCGCCCACGCCGAGGAGATCAACGTGCTGACCCGCACGCCGCATCCGCTCGGCGACGTGCTCAGCGTCAACGGCGACAACGCGGTGCTGCTGAGCTACTTCCGCAACAACGTGCTGCACCTGTTCACCGCCTCCTCGTGGGTGGCGTGCTGCTTCCAGAACAACCGCCGCATGAGCCGCTCCGGGCTGCTGCGGCTGGGCCGCATCGTGTACCCGTTCCTGCAGGCCGAGCTGTTCCTGCCATGGAGCGAGGACCAGTTCGCCGAACGCATCGAGCGCACCATCGAGGTATTCGTGCGCGAAGGGCTGCTGCTGCAGGTCAACGACGACGACGGCGGCGTGCTGGCGCGCAACACCGGGCAGACCGACGAGGTGTTCCGCCTGCGCGCGATCGGGCATTCGCTGCAGCAGGCGTTCGAGCGCTACTACATCGCCATTTCGGTGCTGGTCAAGAACGGCCCCGGCAAGCTCGGCGCCGGCGAACTGGAGAGCCTGTGCCAGCAGGCCGCGCAGCGCCTGAGCCTGCTGTACGCGCCGGCCGCGCCGGAGTTCTTCGACAAGACCCTGTTCCGCGGCTTCATCCAGAAGCTGCGCGAACTGAAGCTGGTGTGGCCGGACGAGAACAGCAAGCTGCTGTTCGACGAGCGCCTGGACGCCTGGGCGAAAGACGCCAAGTTCATTCTAGGCCGCGAATTGCGTCACACCATCGAGCGGGTCAGTCCGGAAGCGGCGAAGACAGAAGAGCCGGCGGTGCCGCAGGATTGAAGCGGCGGCGAAAGCGAAGGGGTCTGCTACCGCCTCTGGTGCTTTGTCCCTCAGCCTCCATGTGTCGCTCGATTGTGGGAGCGACTTCAGTCGCGACGGGCTCTACCGGTAAGGCCCGTCGCGACTGAAGTCGCTCCCACATGTGGCATCGGCATCGCCGAGCCCATGGCTCAGCCGCCGAACAGATCGCCGGTGACCGAGCCGGCGGGCGGTGCGTCCGGCGGGTAGACCAGTTGCCCGTGCGCGTCGGTACGTGCGGCGGGATTGAGGGTGGCCGGTTCGCGGCGCTTGGCGTCGATCAGGTGGATCACCGGATGGCCGTGGTGCAGCAGGTGATCGCAGACGATCTGGCGATGGCACTGGCGCCAATAGGCCTCGGCGCACATCACCGCGCACGCGCCGCGGCTGCCGAGTTCGCGCAGCTGCGCGAACGCTTCGCCGAATTCGGCGCCCAGCGCGTAGTCGGCGTAGTTGTGGAAGCTGACGCTGCGCCAATGGCCGTTGCGCTGCGGGTCCACGCCGGGCTGCTTGCCGCGGCGCCCGCCCAGCGCGCGGAAATGCTGGTAGCCGATGCCCTCGGCGGCCAGCGTGCGCGCCAGTGCGCTGCCGTCGAACTGCGGGAAGCGCCGCGAATACGGAAACGCGCGCACGTCGGCCAGCTGCTCAATCTGCGCGCCGTGCAGGATCTCCAGGAACGCGTCCAGGCCACGCGTGGAGTGGCCGATGCTGAAGA
Source organism: Xanthomonas sp. CFBP 8443 (assembly GCF_025666195.1). Classification (NCBI taxonomy): domain Bacteria; kingdom Pseudomonadati; phylum Pseudomonadota; class Gammaproteobacteria; order Lysobacterales; family Lysobacteraceae; genus Xanthomonas; species Xanthomonas sp. CFBP 8443. The sequence continues at coordinate 156,175 of NZ_CP102592.1, read as the reverse complement.
ACGTCGCCGCGCTCACGCCGGTTCGTCGGGAATCAGCAGGTTTTCCAGGCGCATGATGCAATCCTTGAGCTGCAGCTTGCGCTTCTTCAGCCGCTTGGCCTGCAGTTCGTCGTCGAGGTTGGCCGGGGTGCGCTGGATCTGTTCGTCGAGCGCACGGTGCTCGCGACGCAGGGCGTCGATGCGCAGGGAGATCTCGGCGGGCGTCATGTCTTCCACGAGGCCCGAGCATACACAGGCAACGGGTCTGCCGTCACCGTGCGCCGCGGCGGCGCTTTGTCGGCGGCGCGGTTGCCGGCACAATGCACGCGGCGCCGCGGCGGAGGCGGCGCCATTTCCCTCGTCCGCATCACCGGCGGCAGGATCGCCGCCCAGAAAGGAGTCTCCATGCGTTTGCGCCCTTCCCTGTTGTTCCTCGCCCTCGCCGTGGGCACGGCCGTGCCTGGCCTGGCCGCCGCGGCCGACGCCAAGTACGACGGCTTCCTGTGCTGCAACATGCGCAGCGACGGCAGCTGGATCAGCGACAGCAACTATGCCGAGAACGGCAAGCGGGTGATTCCCGCCGGCACCCCGGTCAAGGTCACCGGCTATGGCCGCTACCGGGTCAACGTGCTGATCGACGGCCAGAAGCAATCGATCGGCAACGACTACAGCCGCGACCTGGACAACGATGCCTTCGCCAAGCGCTACGTGGTCACGCAGGATCCAAAGCTCAAGCTGGCGGCGTATCCGGCCAAGATCCGCGAGGCGATCGGCAGCAGCCGCGTCACCAAGGGCATGACCCGCGAACAGACGCTGATGGCGCTGGGCTACCCGATCAGCAGCGAGAACCCGAACCTGGACAGCGCCCTGTGGCGCTACTGGCGGTCCAGCTTCGGCGAGTTCCAGGTGTCCTTCGACGGTGCCGGCAAGATCGACAAGGTCACCGCCGATCCGCAGACCCAGAACCTGGTGTGGATGCCGTAAGCCGGCGGCGCCGCAGCGCACGTGCAGCGCCGACTGACGCTGCGCGTGCGCCGCGGCGTAATTACGCACCGCGGCACGAGCATCCTGCGCGCGCTCAACCGCCGTAGGGATCGATCGGCGCGATGCGCCCGTGCGCGTCGTGGTGCAGCTCGGTGAGCTTGATGCAGCGCAGATGGGTCACGCCGCCGGATAGCGCCGAGTCGTGATAGAACAGGTACCACCGGCCCTGGAACTGGCAGATCGAATGATGGGTGGTCCAGCCGATCACCGGGCGCATGATCGGCCCCTGGTAGGTGAACGGTCCGTACGGCGTGTCGGCCACCGCGTAGCACAGCAGGTGGGTGTTGCCGGTGGAATAGGACAGGTAGTAGCGCCCATCGTATTTGTGCAGCCACGGCGCTTCGAAGAAACGGCGCGCATGGTCGCCGGCCAGCAGCGGCTGGCCGTGTTCGTCGACGATGCTGACCTCGCGCGGCGGCTCGGCGAACTGGGTCATGTCCGCGCGCAATCGCGCCACCCGCGGCCCCAGCGCCGGCTCGGCATCGGCCGGTTCCTCGTGGGCCTGCGCATAGACGTTGTCGCGGTACTTCTGCAGCTGCCCGCCCCAGATCCCGCCGAAGTACAGGTAGTGCTCGCCGTCGTCGTCGGCGAACACCGCCGGATCGATCGAGTAGCTGCCGTCGATGGCCAGCGGTTCGGCGGCGAATGGGCCCTGCGGGCGCGTGCCGATGGCCACGCCGATCTGGAAGATGCCGTCGGCGCGCTTGGCCGGGAAATACAGGTAGTAGCGCCCGTCCTTGCACGCCGCGTCCGGCGCCCACATCTGCCGTTCGGCCCACGGCACGTCCTTCACGTGCAGCGCCACGCCGCAGTCCACCACCGGACCGTCGGCGCTGTCCATGCGGAACACGTGATAGTCCTCCATGTCGAAATGGCCGCCGTCGTCGTTGAACGGCACGCCGGCGTCGATGTCGTGCGAGGGATAGATGTAGATCGCGCCGTCGAAGACGTGTGCCGACGGATCGGCGGTGTACATGTGGGTCACCAGCGGTGGCGAGATGGCGCGGCTGGCCAGGGTCTGCAGGTCGTCGGCGTCGATGGCGGGGGGCATGGCGCGGTGGGGCTCCGGGGGATCGTGTCGGGTTCAGCCGATGGCGCCGGAGGACGCGCGCAGGCGGCGCGCCTCCAACTCGCGCTCAATGCGCGCTTCCATGGGCTTGTTGATTTCGTAGAGGAACAGCGCGGCCACGCACAGCAGGAACGGCGTGGCGCTGTACACGCTCACCGCCAGGCGGATGCCGTGGGTGACGGCGGCGCTCTGCTGCGGCAGCGCCGCGTCGTAGCCGTAGAACGCCAGGATCGCCGCGACCAGCGCGCCGCCGACGCTCAGGCCGATCTTCAGCCCGCACATCATGGCCGAGAAGATGATCGCGGTGGCGCGGCGGTGGTTCTTCCATTCCGAGTAGTCGGCGACGTCGGCGATCATCGCCCACAGCAGCGGGATGGTGATGCCGTAGAAGAAGCCGTGCAGGATGTAGGAACCGAACACCAGCGCGATGGCGTCGGGCGGATACAGGTAGAACGCCAGCAGGAACAGGGTGGAGACTAGCAACGCGGCGCCGAACACGTCGCGCTTGCCGAAGCGGTCGGCCAGGGGCTTGGAACAGCCGATGCCGACGATCATGAACAGGATGCCGCCGGCGCTGAACGCGCTGAACGCCGAGGTCGGCGCGTCCTGTGGCCATTGCAGCGCGGCCAGGCCGGCGCGGGTGGTCATCGCGTTGGCGCCGGCGATCAGCGTGTTGAAACCGCTGCCGTCGAGGAACCGCGACAGCGCAGCGGCGTCCAGGTAGTACTTGAAGTAGTAGACATACATGCCGCCCTTCATCGCCAGGTTGACGAACACCAGGATGGTCAGGGCCAGCATCACCAGCCACGGCTTGTTGCGTACCAGGTCGGTCAGGTCCTCGCGCACGCTGGAGGCGCGCTCGGACAGCGGCAGCACCCGCTCGCGGGTGGTGAAGAAGGTGATCAGGAAGCACAGCGTGCCGGTCGCCGCGAACAGCGCCATCGCGTTGTGGAAGCCGCGCGCCTTGTCGCCGTCGCCGAGGATCAGCACCAGCGGCAGCAGCAACACCTGGATGATGAACTGCGCGATCATCACCGCCACGAAGCGGTACGAGGACAGGCTGTTGCGCTGGGCCATGCTGCCGGTCAGCACGCCGCTCAGCGCCGAGTACGGCAGGTTGTTGGCCACGTAGACCAGCATCAGCAGCGAATAGCTGGCCAGCGCGAAGACGGTCTTGCCGCGCTCGCCCAGATCCGGCGTGGTGAACGCCAGCAGCGAGGCGGCGCCGAACGGGATCGCGGTCCACAGGATCCATGGCCGGAACTTGCCCCAGCGGCTGCGGGTGCGGTCGGCGAGGATGCCCACCAGCGGCGTGAACACGAACGCGCCGAGCAGGCCGACGACGAAGATGATGCTCGCCGCCGACGCGGCCGGGATCTTGTAGACGTCGGTGTAGAAGAACGCCAGGAAGGTGATCAGGGTCTGGAAGATGATGTTCGCGGCCAGATCGCCGAGGCTGTAGCCGATCTTTTCCGTGATCGAGAGGCGGTGCGCGCTGTTGGTCATGGCCTAGGGGAACCGGTGGTGGGGGCGTTGCTTCCCGCTTCCGGCGGAAGCGGGTCCGCCGGTGAGGGTAAGGCGAACGCGCTGCCCTGCGGCGGACGGCGCGGGCGCTGCGACCGTGCGGGTCGGCGCTCGCCCGCCCGCTGCGGCGCGGCTGGGTCAGGAGTGGAGGCCATTGGCTGCGGCGCGATCAGAACGAACCGCGGATGCCGAGCATGATGGTGCGGCCGGGCTTGTACAGATCGTAGGTCGCGTTCGGGTACTGGAAGGTGGTGCGCAGCGGTTCGTCGGTGAGGTTGGTGACGTTGAGGGTGATCTGCGGCGCCGAGCGCATCCACGCCAGCGTGTAGCTGGCCGACAGGTCCAGCTGTCCGCGCGCGTCGGCCATCAGCCGCGCATCGGGGATGCCGTTCTGGTTGGCGCCGGAGATGATCATGTCGTCGTTCCAGGCGTAGGACAGGCGCACCGAGGCGTTGTTCTTCTCCCAGTACACGGTGCCGTTCCACAGGTTCGGCGCCACGCCCACCGCCACCGCCTGGATGCCGTCGCCTTCGGATTCCTGCTTGACGTGGGTGTAGTTGAGGCTGAAGCCCAGGCCGTCGAACAGGCGGTCCAGCGGCTGCACCCAGATCGCTTCCAGGCCGCGGATGTTGAGCGTGCCGTCGGCGTTGACCTGGGTCTGCACGTCCACGGTGGCCGCATTCGGACCGCCGCGCTGGTCGATCGCGGCCTGCTGGGTCGCGGTCAGATCGGCGTAGGCCACGCCCAGGTCGAGGAACGGGATGCGGCGCACGCCGTTGACGGTGAAGCCGTCGATGCGCTTGTCGAACACGGTCAGGCCGACGAAGCCCTCGCCGCCGGTGTACCACTCGCCGCCGATGTCCACGTTGGTGGACAGGTACGGCGCCAGGTTGGAATTGCCCTGGGTCGCGGTCTGCGCGGACGGGTCGCTGAAGTTGGTGTTGGGCAGCATCGCGCTGGGATCGGGCCGGGTCAGCGTGCGCGAGCCGGACAGGCGCAGCACCACGTTGTCGGCCACGTCCCAGGCCACGTTGAACGACGGCAGCAGTTCCTTGTAGTCCGAATCCAGCACTTGGTAACGGCGCACGCCGCCGATGGTGACCGGGCCGCTGATGGTCTGGTCGGTGGTCACGTAGCGCACGCCGGCGTTGAAGCGCAACGAACGGTTCCACACGTCGGTCTCGGCGTTGGTCTCGACGTAGAAGCCCCAGTTCTTTTCCTCGATACCGCCGGTGGAGGCGCCGGTATTGGCGGCGTTGGTCTCCGGCGCGGCGTCGCGCAAGGCGTAGTAATTCGTATCGCGCAGGAAGCGGTCGAAGTCCACGGTGATGAAGCCGCCCGGGCCGGGCTTGAGGTACGACGCCAGCGCCGACTGCGGCACCAGCGAGCCGGGGCCGCCGGTGCAGGTGGCGCCGCCGCCGCGGCACACCACCGTCTCCCAGGCCGCGCTGTTGTCGAAGCCCTGGATCGTCCGCTCGGCCTGGTCGTAGGCGACGCCGACCTTGATGTTGCGCTTGTCCTCGCCGAACTGCAGGTCGGCGCGCGCGCCGCGGGTCTCGGTGACGCGCTTTTCGTTGTTGATGTTCAGGCGCCCTCCGGTCCAGCCCCAGCCCAGGTTCGGGTCGTTGAGGTCCAGCGGGCTTTCGATCGACGGCTGGTCGCCGCCCTGGTTGCTGTACTGGACGGTGGTGAACGGCGAGGTCACCAGCACGCTCGGCGATTCGCGGAACATCCAGCTGCGGGTGGCGTTGGCCTGCACGTTGAGCTTGATGTCCTGCTCGGCGCCGAACAGCAGCTCGGCACCCGGATTGACGCTCCAGAACTTGACCTCCTCGCGGTACGGGCGCGCTTCCAGGAAGTACTGCGCGTTGGCGAAGGTGGCGTCGGTGACGACGTTGTTGCCGTCCAGCTGCATGCCCAGCGGAATCATGTTCCCGTTGCGGCCGATCAGGTTCATGCTCAGCCGGTCGGTGACGCGCTTGGCCTTGGAGAACAGCGTGTCCAGGTAGAAATGCGCGCTGTCGCTCGGCCGCCACTCCAGCGACATCACCGACGAGTCGCGGTCGCGGTCGCCCTGCATGTACACGCTGCGGCCCAGCCGCGGGATCCGCGCATCGCTGATCTGGTCGATGCTCAGCCCGGGGTTGTTGGCCAGCAGCCACGCCGCGTCGATGGTCTGGCCCGGGGTCAGCCCGGCGCCGGCCGCAGTGACCGGCACGGTGTCGGGGATGCGCCAGTTGCCGCCGCCGTTGACGTTGCACGCGGCCGGCTGCGCGGTCGCCGGGGTGCCGGCCGGCGGGGTCAGGCCGCATTGGGTGTAGGTCAGGCCGGGATTGGTCCAGCCCACGGTTTCGAAGCCTTCCACGCCGATCTTGCTGCGCACCGAGGCCACGCCGAACAGCGCGCCGAAGGTGCCGGCCTCGTTGGTCCAGCTGCCCATCAGCGCGCCGCGCGGAGTGGTCTTCTCGCTGGTGCTGTTCCAGTCGCCCTGCAACTGGTAGGTCAGGTGCGTGCCGGGCCGGTCGAACGGCCGCGCGCTGCGCATGTCGACCACGCCGGACACGCCGCCTTCGAGCATGCTCGCGGTCGGCGTCTTGCTCACCGTCAGCTGGGTGAAGAACTCGGTCGGGAACAGATTCAGATCCACTTCGCGGTTCTGGTTCTGCGCGTTGATGCCGATCGAGGCGGTCGCGATGCTGGAGCCGTTGAGCGTGGTCTTGGTGAAGCTGGTGCCCAGGCCGCGGATGGCGATGTTCAGGCCTTCGCCGTTGACGTCGCGCGCGAGCTGCACGCCGGGAATGCGGTTGAGCGACTCGGCGATGTTCATGTCCGGGAACTTGCCGATGTCCTCGGCGAACACGGTGTCGCTGAAGGTCACCGAATCGCGCTTGGCGTCGGTGGAGAACTGGATGCTGCGGCGATAGCCGGAGACGGTCACCGTATCCAGCTGCTTCACCGCATCGTCGCTTGCCGCTGCCGGCGCGGTCGCCTGCGCCGCGGGCGCCTGTGCCGGCGGGGCGGTCTGCGCCCAGGCCGTACCCGCGACCATGCCGAGCAGCGCCGTGGCCAATGCGTGAGACAACGTGGTGCGCGCGTAACTGTTCTTCACCGTGATCCTCCCCAAAACAGGTGACCTGCGGCTCTGCGATGCCACGCGGAGCGGCCAGCCGACGAATTGCCGAGCGACGGAAAAACCTGAGCGACTTCGCTGCCCGTGCGGACAGTGGCCGAGATGGTAGCGCTACCAAGATGGGTGTCACGCTGCACGGCAACATATGGCTGGCCGTGCCGCCACGGGCCAGCCAACGTGCGTCGCGGTATGGCCGATGCGCGATGGGCACCGTGCGACCCAGTCGCGTTTCATGCTGCTGTGCACGATGGATCGCGTGCGCCGGCATGTTACTGATAGCGCTACCAATCGCGGCGACGGCCGCATCCTGCGGGGATCAAGCGCATGCACCGGCCCGGGAACAGCGCAGTTTGCGGACTGCATCGCACCATCCGACACGCCCGCGCGCGCGCCGCAGTGCGCTGCCGGCATCCGCAGCGCGCTGTGCGGCGCATACGCGCCACATCGGTGCAGCGCGCATGATGCCGCTGCCCGGCGCCGACACCGCCGCGCCGACGACCGCCGGCGCGCGCCTGGGGCGCATGCGCTGGCGCATCTGCGCGCTGCTGCTGGCCGCCACCACGATCAACTACATCGACCGCCAGGTGCTCGGCGTGCTGGCGCCGTTCCTGCAGACGCAGATCGGCTGGAACGAGATCGAATACGGCTACATCGTCACCGCGTTCCAGGCCGCCTATGCAATCGGCCTGCTGTGCAGCGGCGCGGTGATCGACCGCTTCGGCACGCGCGCCGGCTATGCGCTGGCGATCGGCATCTGGAGCGTGGCGGCGATGAGCCATGCGCTGGCGGCCAGCGTCGTGGGTTTTGCGATCGCGCGTTTCTTCCTGGGCCTGGGCGAATCGGGCAACTTCCCGGCCGCGATCAAGACCGTGGCCGAATGGTTCCCGCGGCGCGAGCGCGCGCTGGCCACCGGCATCTTCAATTCCGGCTCCAACATCGGCGCCATCGTCGCCCCGCTGCTGGTGCCGCTGATCGCCAGCGCCTGGGGCTGGCAGTCGGCGTTCCTGTTCACCGGCGCGCTCAGCGCCACCTGGCTGGCGGTGTGGTGGCTGACCTACCGCGCGCCGGAGCAGCAGCCGCACCTGAGCGCGGCGGAACTGGCGCATATCCGCAGCGACCCGCCCGAACCGATGCAACGCCTGAGCTGGGCGCAGGTGCTGCGCCACCGCCAGGCCTGGGCGTTCGTGGTGGCGAAGTTCGTCACCGATCCGATCTGGTGGTTCTTCCTGTTCTGGCTGCCCAAGTTCCTGCATGCCGAGTACGGACTGAGCCTGCTGCAGCTCGGCGCGCCGCTGATCGTGATCTTCGTGCTCGCCGACATCGGCAGCATCGCCGGCGGCTGGATCGCCGGGCGCTTCATCGCCCGCGGCTGGAGCGTCAACCGCGCGCGCAAGACCGCGATGCTGATCTGCGCGCTGTCGGTGGTGCCGATCGTGTTCGCCGCACGCGCCGACAACCTGTGGCTGGCGGTGGGCCTGATCGGCCTGGCCACCGCCGCGCACCAGGGCTGGTCGGCGAACCTGTTCACGCTGCCCTCGGACATGTTCCCGCGCCACGCGGTGGCCACCGTGGTCGGCATCGGCGGCTTCGCCGGCGCGGTCGGCGGCATGCTGATCGCCACCTTCATCGGCTTCCTGCTCGAGGCCACCGGCAGCTACGTGCCGGTGTTCCTGATGGCCGGCTCGGCCTACCTGCTGGCGCTGGCGCTGGTGCAATGGCTGGCGCCGCGGCTGCAGCCGGCACGGCTGGAAGGGGCGGCGTGATGCCGCTGCGGCAAACGCTAGCGCGAGCCCTTCGCGACGCCGCGTCGCCACCACGAACCCGCCTGGCCGATCCGCGACGGCGGCAGCGCGCGGCCGGCGCCGACCCGGTTGCGCGATGATGCAGCCAGCATGCCGTGGCGCGGCGCCCACCTCTTCCGACCATCACTCCCTACGCGCATCCCGACCATGACCCTGTCCTCCCCCGCCCTGTCCCTGCATCCCGACCGCCTGCTACCGCCGGAGCCGGGCATGCGCGCGATCGCGCGGCGCCTGTACGCGCAGGTCGCCGCGCTGCCCATCGTCAGCCCGCACGGGCATACCGACCCGGCCTGGTTCGCCACCGATGCGCCGTTCGCCAACGCCACCGAACTGCTGCTGGTCCCCGACCACTACGTGTTCCGCATGCTCTACAGCCAGGGCGTGGACCTGGACGCACTGGGCATCCCGCGCGCCGACGGCAGCCGCGCCGCGGTGGACCCGCGCGCGGCCTGGCGCGTGTTCGCCGAGCGTTTCCAGCTGCTGCGCGGCACGCCGTCGGCGCTGTGGCTGAACCACGTGTTCCACGAGGTGTTCGGCCTGCGCGTGCGCCTGGACGCGGCCAGCGCCGACCTCTACTACGACCGCATCGGCGAGGCGTTGCAGACGCCGGCGTTCCGGCCGCGCGCGCTGTTCGATCGTTTCGGCATCGAGGTGATCGCCACCACCGAATCGCCGCTGGACCCGCTGCAGCAGCACGCGGCGATCCGTGCCAGCGGCTGGGGCGGGCGGGTGCTCACCGCCTACCGCCCCGACGCGGTGATCGATCCGCAGCACGAGCAGTTCCCCGAGGCGCTGCACCGCTTCGGCGAGCTGACCGGCGAAGACGTGTACGCCTGGGACGGCTACCTGCGCGCGCATCGCCAGCGCCGCGCGTTCTTCGCGCAGATGGGCGCCACCTCCACCGACCACGGCCATCCCAGCGCGGCCACCGCCGACCTGCCCGCGGCCGAAGCGGCGCGGTTGTTCGCGCGCGTGCGCGGCGGCGGCGCCAGCGCCGCGGACGCGGAACTGTTCCGCGCGCAGATGCTGACCGAGATGGCGGCGATGAGCGTGGACGACGGCCTGGTGATGCAGCTGCATCCCGGCTGCTTCCGCAACCACAACCGCAACCTGTTCGCGCGCTACGGCCGCGACAAGGGCGCCGACCTGCCGCTGCGCACCGACTACGTGCACGCGCTCAAGCCGCTGCTGGACCGTTTCGGCAACACCCCGGGCTTCACCCTGATCCTGTTCACCCTGGACGAGAGCACCTATGCGCGCGAACTGGCGCCGCTGGCCGGGCACTATCCGTCGCTGCTGCTCGGCCCGGCCTGGTGGTTCCATGACGCGCCGGAAGGCATGTGGCGCTTTCGCGAGCAGACCCTGGCCAGCGCCGGTTTCTACAACACGGTCGGCTTCAACGACGATACCCGCGCGTTCCTGTCGATCCCGGCGCGGCACGACGTCGCCCGCCGCGTCGATTGCGCGTTCCTGGCCAAACTGGTGGCCGAGCATCGCCTCGACGAGGACGAGGCGACCGAGATCGCGATCGACCTGGCTTACCGGCTGCCGAAGCGGGCCTATAAGCTGTGACCGGTACGGCACGCCGTAGCGCTGCGCACGCATGCGGCCGAGCATGCGTAGCGGCCGCGCCCAGGCTCGCGCGCGTGCCGTCTATCGCGTTCGCGCTGCTGCTAGCCTTGGTCTGGCTGGCCGCCGGCACCGTGGCCGCAGCGCCGCCGTCCCCGCGCGAGCGGCTGTCGCTGGATGCCGATTGGCGCTTCCATCGCGGCGACGCGCCCGGCGTCGGCGACACGCTGGACTACGACGTGCGCCCGGAGATCGAACGCAGCGCCGACGGCAAGGTGGCCGATGCCCGCCCCGACGCCGCCGACCGCCTCGCTACGCGCACCCGGCCCGTACTCAAGCCCTGGATCCTGCCCACCGGCAACGCCTTCATCGCCGACCCGGCGCGGCGTCACCAACGCCCGCCCGGCGACCCGGGCGGCGACGTGGCCTTCGTGCGCGCCGAGTTCGACGACAGCGCCTGGACGCGCGTGGACCTGCCGCACGACTGGGCGATCGCCGGGCCGTTCCTGAAGGACGGGCCGTACGGCGGCATGGGCCGGCTGCCGAGCTGGGGCGTGGGCTGGTACCGCAAGCGCCTGGACATTCCCGCCAGCGACCGCGGCCGCGCGGTATTCCTCGACATTGACGGCGCGATGTCCTACGCCACGGTGTGGCTCAACGGCCGCCTGGTCGGCGGCTGGCCGTACGGCTACAGCTCCTGGCGCGTGGACCTGACCCCGTACTTGGTGCCCGGCGGCAGCAACCAACTGGCGATCCGCCTGGACAATCCGCCCGAGTCGGCGCGCTGGTATCCCGGCGGCGGCCTGTACCGCAGCGTGTGGCTGAGCAAGACCGCGTCGGTGCATGTCGGCCAGTGGGGCACGCAGGTCGCCACGCCACGCGTATCGGCCCAGGCGGCGGACGTGCAGCTGGCGGTGACGCTGGAAAACAGCGGCGACAGCGATGCGCAGGTGCAGGTGGCCAGCGCGATCTATGCGCTGGATGCCGACGGCAAGCGCCAGGGCATGCCGGTCGCGCGGATCGCAGCAACCAGCGCACGCATCGCCGCGCGCGCCAGCGCCACGCTCCATGGCGATGCGCGCATCGCCAAGCCACGGCTGTGGGGCCCGCCGCCGACGCAGCGGCCGCACCGCTACGTCGCGGTCACCGAGGTGACGCAGGACGGGCGCGTGGTCGATCGCTACGAAACCCCGTTCGGCGTGCGCACGCTGCGCTGGGATCCGGAGCGCGGCCTGCTGGTCAACGGCGAACACGTGCCGATTCGCGGCGTCAACAACCACCACGACCTCGGCGCGCTTGGCGCCGCGTTCAACCTGCGCGCCGCCGAACGCCAGTTGCAGCTGCTGCAGGGCATGGGCGCCAACGCGATCCGCATGAGCCACAACCCGCCCGCGCCGGAGTTGCTGGAACTGACCGACCGCATGGGCCTGCTGGTGGTCGACGAACTCTTCGACAGCTGGGAAATGAAGAAGACCCCGCTGGATTTCCACCTGCTGTTCGCCGACTGGCACGAGCCGGACCTGCGCGCGCTGCTGCGCCGCGACCGCAATCACCCTTCGGTGATCCTGTGGAGCGTGGGCAACGAAGTCGGCGAGCAATACACCGGCGAGGCCGGCGCCGCCATCGCGCGACGGCTGCAGGCCATCGTGCACGAAGAAGATCCCACCCGCCTGGCCACCGCGGCGATGAACTACGCCGCGCCGGACATGCCGCTGCCCGCGGCGCTGGACGTGATCGGCCTCAACTACCAGGGCGAAGGCATTCGCGACACGCCCGAGTTCGCAGGCACCGAACGCATCCGCAAACCGCCGCAATATCCGCTGTTCCATGCGCGCTTCCCGCACAAGCCGATCTTCAGCAGCGAGACCGCCTCGGCGTTGAGCAGCCGCGGCGTATACCTGTTCCCGGTGAGCGCGGACAGCAGCGCGCCGGTGCGCGATGGCCGCGGCGGCGATTCGGTGGCGCACCAGGTCAGCGCCTACGAACTGCACGCGGTGGATTTCGGCGCCAGCGCCGACAAGGTGTTCGCCTCGCTCGACCGGCATCCGTACGTCGCCGGCGAATTCGTGTGGACCGGCTTCGACTACCTGGGCGAACCGACCCCGTACTACTCCTCGCGCAGTTCCTATTCGGGCATCTTCGACCTCGCGGGCTTTCCCAAGGACCGCTACTGGCTGTACCAGGCGCGCTGGCGCCCCGAACTGCCGATCGCGCACCTGCTGCCGCACTGGACCTGGCCGGGCCGCGAGGGCCAGGTCACGCCGGTGCACGTGTTCACCTCGGGCGACGAGGCCGAGCTGTTCGTCAACGGCGTCTCGCAAGGGCGCAAGAAGAAGGCGCCGCTGCAGTACCGGCTGCGCTGGGACGAGGTGGTCTACGCGCCGGGCGAACTGCGCGTGCAGGCCTACAAGGACGGCAAGCCCTGGGCCAGCGAGCGCGTGCGCACCGCCGGGCCCGCAGCGAGGCTGCAGGCCACACCGGACCGCACCACGCTCAGCAACGACGGCCGCGACCTGGCCTTCGTGACCGTGCGTCTGCTCGACCGCGACGGCACTCCCGCGCCCACCGCGGGCGACCGGCTGCGCTTCCGTGTCGAGGGCCCGGGCGAACTCGTCGCCACCGACAACGGCGATCCCACCGATCTGGAATCGTTCGCCACGCCCGCGCGCAACGCCTTCAACGGCCTGGCCCTGGCGATCGTGCGCGCGCTGCCGGGCAAGACTGGCACCATCACGTTGCATGTCGAATCAGACACGCTGCAGGCCGCCAGCACGCAGATGCGGGTGCAGCCATGAGCGGCGCGCCCGCCGGCATGCAGGCGCCGCCTGCACTTTGCTGCACACGTACTCCGCATTCGCGTGACACCCACGCTCGAACAAGGACCGCCGCCATGCCTGCACTGCGCAACATACGCATCGCGCCCCTGCTGCTGGCCTGCCTGCTCGGCACGGCGACGGCGGGTGCCGCCGACCAGCCTGCCGCCGCATCGCGCACGCCGAACGTAGCGGCGGACGGCCGCGGCCTCAAGGACGCCTACGCCGGCGCGTTCCTGATCGGTACCGCGGTCAACGCCGACATCGTCTCCGGCAAGGACGCGGCCTCCGCCGCGCTGCTGCCGCGCCAGTTCAACGCGATCACCGCCGAGAACGCGATGAAGGCCGAAGTGGTCAATCCGCGCCCCGGCGTGTTCGATTTCGCCGCCGCCGACGCCTTCGTCGAGTACGGCCGCCGCCACGGCATGTTCGTGGTCGGCCACACCCTGGTCTGGCACAACCAGACCCCGGACTGGTTCTTCGTCGATGCGCAGGGCAGACCCAACAGCCGCGACGCGCAGATCGAGCGCATGCGCGCGCACATCCAGGCGGTGGCCGGACGCTACGTCGGCAAGGTGCAGGCCTGGGACGTGGTCAACGAGGTGATCGACGAGGACGGCAGCTACCGCAACACCAAGTGGGTGGAGCGGGTCGGCGACGGCGACGAACTGGTGCGGCAGGCGTTCCGCTTCGCCGCGCAGTACGCGCCGGATGCGCAGCTGTACTACAACGACTTCAACGCCTGGCGCCCGGAAAAGCGCGACGGCATCGTGCGCATGGTGAAGATGCTGCAGCGCGCCGGCATCCGCATCGACGGCGTCGGCATGCAGGGCCACTGGGGACTGGACTATCCAAGCCAGCACGACATCGAAGCGGCGATCGATGCCTACGCCGCGCTCGGGGTCAAGGTGATGATCACCGAGCTGGACGTGGACGTGCTGCCGCTGACCAAGGAAGGCCAGGTGATCGGTACCGGGATGGCGCACAAGCAGTTCCAGCTGCCGGAGTTCAAGCGCTACCTCGATCCGTACCGCGACGGCCTGCCGGCGGACGTGCAGGCGCAGCTGCGCGACCGCTATGCCGAACTGTTCCGGCTGTTCTGGCGCAAGCGCGACAAGCTGACCCGAGTCAGCGTGTGGGGCGTGGACGACGGCATGTCGTGGAAGAACGACTACCCAGTGCCGGGCCGCCGCAACTATCCACTGCTGTTCGACCGCGAGCGCAAGCCCAAGCCTGCATTCGACGCGGTGCTGGCGGTGCCGGCGCAGGCGCAGGCGCAGTAGCGCACCCGCCGGCGCCGCCGCTGCGGCACGCCATGGTTTGCCAAACGGCCAGGGCCGACTGCCCCGAGGACCGGCGCGCTACCCGCGCGCCGGCGGCGGCTCAGCGCGTCAACACCTGCGGCGCCTGGGCCTGGGTCTGCGCCTGCGTGGCCTGTTCCTGCGCCTGCACCGTGCGTTGGGTCTGCGCCTGCTGCAGCGATTGCTCCTGCAGCTGCTGGTAGGTTTCCTGCGCCGGCCGCGCGATCGCCTCGCTGGTCGGCATCTGCGCGCGATTGGCGTAGGGATCGGGCGAGGCGGTGTGGCCGTCGCGATACACGAACGCCAGTTCCCCGCCCGGGTGCGTCGCCGTGGGCCGGTTGAACCCCACCGACAGCTGGTCGCGCTCGCTGAAACCGTTCTGCCTGGCCAGCAGGGTCAGGCTGGCGGTCATGCGTTCGCTGTTGTCGTCCCAACCCTTGCCGATCGCCTGCTCGGCCTGCGCGACGCCGCTGCGCACCTTGTCGTGCAGGGCGCGGTCCGCACCGGTCGGCTCGGCCGCGGGTGCGGCGGCGCGCGGCGCCGGCGGAGTCGCGCCGGTATCGCGGAAACCGTTCGGGATCCACTCCGGCCGTACCTTGTCCTGGTCGATGCCCAGCGCCTTCAGGTCGGCACGCACTTCCGGCTGCGCACGCTTGGGATCGCGCAACTGCGCCGCATCCTCGGCCTCAGCCACCATGCCCAGGTCGCGCGCGCCGTAGTGCTGCGGATAGCCGCGCGCGTCGTAGAACAGCTTGCCCATCGCCTCGACGTTCTTCGGCGCGTTCGCGTCGATCTTCAAGTCGTTGCCGAAGGTCAACCCATCCTTCGCCTTGTAGGTCGCCTTGGCGCCCTCGCCGTCCTTGTCGATGTAGTTGGCCATCTCCGTGCTGGCGTTGTACAGGTCCTTCAGCGTCGCCTTGGGATTGCTGTGCTTGACGTAGTCGGCCAGCGTGTTGATCCCGGCGATCTCGTCCTTGGACTCGCGCGTGCGCTCTTCGGCGCCATGCGCCTTCAGCGCCGCGGTGTAGTCGTGCGGCGAAGGCGACTTGGCGATCTCGTCGATCTTGTCCTTGAACGCGGCATCGGATTTCTCGATTTCCACCTTGTTGATCGCGTGGCCGACCTCGTGGCCGAGGATGATCCGCGCGGTATTGGCCGAATCGTCGCGCGGCGCATCCATCTTGGCGGTGCGCAACACGTCCATCGGCAGCAGGATCTCGCCGGTGCTCGGCCGGTACGCGCCGGCGCCCGCGTGCGGATGCGGCCCGAACCCGGACAGCTGCTTCTGCTCGATCGCCTGCTCCACCCGCGCCTTGAGCTCGGGCGTGTTGTCCAGCATCTGCCGCAGCGCCTTGCCTTCCTTGGCATGGTCCGCTTCGAACCTGTCCACCATCTTCTTCAGATCGTCGTCGTTCGCCATCACACCCTCTCCTTATGCGGTGGCCAGGATCTGCAGCGCGGACACGCAGGCCTGCAGGTCGTCCTGCGCAGCGTCCTTGCCGACGAACGCGTACACCACCACGGCGCCGCGCTCGAAGTGCCAGCGGCCGGGGCTGCCCAGGCGCGGCGGTGCGATCCACTGCGCGGCGAAACCGGCCTCGGTCAGCGCCTGCTTGTACGCGCCGAGCGGCTGCGTGCAGCGCGCCGGCGCAGCGGATGCCGGGGCGAACGCGAAGTCCAGCCGCGATGGCGGCTGTCCATCGGCATCGGCGACCGACTCCAGCGAATAGCGGCCGCCGCCGGCCACCGGACCGGACGCACTGAATTCCTGCGCGCTGTCGCCGGCGTCGACCTGCAGGCCCGCATGCGCGGCGATCTGCGCCGGGGTCAGGTCCTGCTTGCCGCCAATCGCCAGGATCAGCCGCACTACGCCTTGTGCCAGTTGTTCTGGCGTCATCTCCGACATGGCCCGCTCCTTTGCAGTGGTAGTCGATGGGGAATGGGGTTGCGCACCGGCGCACGCGGCCAGCAGCGCCGCGGCCAGCACCATGGCGCCGCAGCGCACGCGCCGGTGGCCGGCGCGCGGCGGCAACGGGCGGTAGCCGTTGGGGGAAACAGGGTCCATGGTGCGCCTCTCCTTTGAATGCCCGTCGCGGCTGTACGCGGCCGGCATGGTGGCCGCGATTGTAGCCATCGTGTCCGCGCAACGCAGCCCGGTGGCTGCCGCGTACGGCAGTTCGGTGCCATCGCCGTGCGGGCAGCGCGAGCATGCGGCGCCGCGGCATGCACCGAAGTGAAGAAGCAGGCGCCGCGCGATGGCATCATCGCCCGACACCACACAGGAACCTCCCGATGCGATTCCCGACCCGCGTCCTGCTCGCCGCCTCCGTGCTGGCATTGCTTGCCTGCTGTGCGAAGAGCCAGGCGCCCGCGCCGCGCTTCCCGGTCATCGGCCACGTCACCGCGTTCGACCCCGCGTTCGGCGATACCGTGGCGGCGGACGCGCGCATCGAGCGCATCGCCGAGGGCTTCACCTGGGCCGAGGGCCCGGCCTGGGTGCGCGATGGCGGCTACCTGCTGTTCAACGACGTGCCGCAGAACACCATGTACCGCTGGTCCGAGCGCGACGGCCTGTCGGTGTTCCTCAAGCCCTCCGGCTACGCCGGCCCGCCGCTGGCCGCCCTGCGCGAGGCCGGCGCCAACGGCCTGCATGCCGAAGCGTCGGGCACCGTGCTGCTCGCCGATTCCGGCACCCGCGCGGTGGCCCGGCTCGATCCGGCCACGCGGCGCAAGACCGTGCTGGCCAGCGCCTACGACGGCCACCGCCTCAACAGCCCCAACGACCTGATCCAGCGCCGCGACGGCGTGGTGTTCTTCACCGACCCGCCGTACGGCCTGAAGGACGGCGACAACTCCCCGGTCAAGGAACTGCGCTTCAACGGCGTCTATCGCCTGGACCCCGACGGCAGCGTGCACCTGCTGGACGACAGCCTGAGCCTGCCCAACGGCATCGCCCTGTCGCCCGACGAACGCACCCTGTACGTGGCCAACTCCGATCCGGCGCGGCCAATCTGGACCGCCTACACGCTGGACGCGCGCGGCGAAGTCACCGGCAAGCGTCTCTTCGCCGACGCCTCCGACATCGTCGGCGACGCCAATCCCGGCCTGCCGGACGGCATCGCCGTGGCCAGCGACGGCCGCCTGTTCGCCACCGGCCCCGGCGGCGTGCTGGTGTTCGCGCCGGACGGCCGCCGCCTGGGCCGCATCGAGACCGGCGGCCCCGTCGCCAATTGCGCCTTCGGTGACGACGGCCGCACCCTGTACATGACCTCGCACAAGATCCTGGCGCGGGTGCGGGTGAAGGCGACGGGGCTGGGGTTTACGCCGTAATCGACCGACGGCTCGGCCGTCCATTCAAGCCGCCTCGCGCGGCCAACGCGAACATGGGACTCTATGGAAATCATGCGATTCGCGGATGCAATAAAGCAGGACGATCCCGCAGATGCGGTCTTCACGACTGCGCTCGCCCTGGTCTTCGACAAGGGCGACGGCGTTACGGAGCATATCGATCGCCTCTCCCCTGAAGCGCGGCTTGTCTACTTGCTGTGGTGCTTCGACGGGGAGGTACACAATGGCGGCTTCGACCAACTTTTCACCAACTCTCTGGGCAACCATTGCGTCGAGATCCTTGGCCACTTGGAGGCCATCGGCGCGAGCAAGTCCCACGACCTTCTGGCCAAAGCAGTTTCGTGGTTTCCGAACGCATCGCCATCCAGCGACCGCCGGGTCAGGTGGTCGCAACATGAGTCCTTCTCTGGCACGCCTGAGTATGAGGCGGAGATCGACAGGCTGGATGCCGAGTTCTACAAGTACGAGGACAATCTGGGTTCGCTGCTGAGTGCGTATGTGGCCCAGCACCCCAATGCGTTGATCAGAGCCTGATTCGCTTCAACGTTCGCCTCTTAGCAGGCATTCCACGGCTCGCCTTGCTGTCCATTTCGCCCTGTCGGAAGAAGATGTCGCGTCTTCTATCTGAGCAACGTAACGAAGACCGTCTGGCCGTCGTCGAGGAAGAAAATAGAGGGACGCTGCTTTGAGCAGTCCGGAAGCAAAGTCCCTTCTCCCCTCGGGAGAAGGTGGCGCGTAGCGCCGGATGAGGGTACGGGCGACCTAGGCAGTCGCACCGCACCTCAGGCTATTTTTTTCAAGGCAGGCATCCACAGTGGACGCTCTTCAATCCAACCATTCGCGTCGCCGTAATGTCTGCCGCTTCGTTCGTCGCGGCTGAAGCCGCTCCTACAGAGAGATTCAAACGTCTTCTCTCTGTAGGTAGCGAGGCGGCGTCGCCACGGGACACACGCTGATCTGTGTTTGAGTTTTCTCAGCCGCCCTCTTGCCCGATCCGATCCAACGCGGCCAGCACATCGTCCGACAACGACAGCTCCGCCGCCGCCAGGTTTTCCCGCAGATGCGCGACCGACGAGGTGCCCGGGATCAGCAGGATGTTCGGCGCACGCGCCAGCAGCCACGCCAGCGCTACCTGCATCGGCGTCGCACCAAGCTGCTGGGCGATGGACGACAGCGTGCCGGACTGCAGCGGCGTGAAGCCGCCGAGCGGGAAGAACGGCACGTAGGCGATACCGTCGCGGCCGAGCGCGTCGATCAGCGCATCGTCGGCGCGGTGCGCGAGGTTGTAGTGGTTCTGCACGCAGACCACGGGCGCGATGCCGCGCGCCTGCGCCACCTGCGTGGCGGTGGCGTTGCTGATGCCCAGATGCCGGATCAGCCCGCGCTGCTGCAACTCTGCAAGCGCGCTGAATTGTTCTTCGATCGAGCCCTCGCTGGGCGCGTGCACGTCGCCCATCACCCGCAGGTTGACCACATCCAAGACATCCACGCCGAGGTTGCGCAGATTGTCGTGCACCGCCCGGGTCAGCTCGCCGGGGCTCTGCGCCGGCCGCCACGACGCATCGTCGCCGCGCACGGCGCCGACCTTGGTCACGATCGTCAGCTGCTGCGGATACGGATGCAGCGCCTCGCGGATCAGCTGGTTGGTGATGTGCGGCCCGTAGAAATCGCTAGTGTCGATGTGGTCCACGCCCGCGGCCACCGCCTCGCGCAGCACCGCCAGCGCCGCGTCGCGGTCCTTGGGCGGGCCGAACACGCCCGGCCCGGCCAGTTGCATCGCGCCGTAGCCGATGCGGGTCACCGTGCGGTCGCCGAGGGAAAAGGTGCCAGCTGTCGAAAGCTTGCTCATGACTGTCTCCAGGAATGGTGGGCCGAAGCCCGGATGAGGCCTGCACTGTAGATCGCGCGCCGATGCGCGATAATCCGGTCGAATCGGCACGGGCTGTGCGGGATCTCGAACAATGACCACGGATCTGCAAGACCTCTTCGCCTTCCTGGCGGTGCTGCGCGGCGGCGGCTTCCGCGAAGGCGCGCGGCTCAGCGGCAGCTCCGCCTCCAGCCTGAGCGAGGCGGTGCGGCGCCTGGAAACCCGCCTCGGCGTGCGCCTGTTCAACCGCACCACCCGCAGCGTGCTGCCGACCGAGGCCGGCGCGCGCCTGGCCGAACGCCTGGTCCCCGCCCTAGGCGAAGTGGAAGCGGCGCTGGACGTGGTCAACGGCTTCCGCGACCGGCCCAGCGGTACGCTGCGGCTCAACGTGCCCGGCGTCGCCGCGCGCCTGGTGCTGCCGGCCATCGTCACCCCGTTCCTGAAGGCCTATCCGGAGATCAGGCTGGAAGTGATCGTGGAGGACAGCTTCGTCGACATGCTGGCGGCCGGCTGCGACGCCGGCATCCGCTACGACGAGCGGCTGGAGCAGGACATGATCGCCGTGCCGATCGGCCCGCGCGTGCAGCGCTTCGCCACCGCCGCCGCACCCGGCTACCTGGCCGAACGCGGGCACCCGCAGCACCCGCGCGACCTGCTCGCGCACGCCTGCCTGCGCGGCCAGTTCGCCAGCGGCGCGATCCCGGCCTGGGAATTCGAACGCGACGGCGAGATCGTGCTGGTCGAGCCGACCGGCCCGCTACTGGTGCGCCTGGGCGCCGCGGTGGACCTGGCCATCGACGCCGCCGTCGGCGGCCTGGGCGTGATCCACCTGTTCGAAGACTGGCTACGCCCACACCTGGACAGCGGCGCGCTGGAGCCGGTGCTGGAACCATGGTGGCAGAGCTTCAGCGGCCCATTTCTGTACTACCCCGGGCGCCGCCACCTGCCCGCACCGCTGCGGGCGTTCGTGGATTTCATTCGGACGCCGTGAGCGCGGCGCAGGCGGTGACGCCACGTCGCCGCTCCGGCATCCGGAAGCAACGCCAACCTGCGCTCCCTGCTTCCTGTAGGAGCGGCTTCAGCCGCGACCCGCCTCACCGACAATGCCTGGAGCGCCTGACGAAGGCGCGCCATCCCGCATCGCCCCCACGACTTGCAAGGATATTGCCCAGCTACTCCCGAAACCGCCGCAACCAAACAAACCCAGGCACCGCGATCCGCATCTTCGACGTCCCATCCCACGCCAACACAAACCCCGCACCCACCAACGCCGCAGCGACCTGCTGCCCCACGGCCAGATCCGCATCCGCCCCACCCTGCAAATCCCCGAACGCGATAAACAGCCCACCACCATCCACCGCGCACTCCACATCCTGCCCGTGGTAGAAACAATAGCCGTGGTAGTGGCCCCCCGGCGCCTGCGCCACCGCCTCGGTCACCTCTGTGTGCCCATCGGACATCGTGTAGCCGGCATTGGCCAGCGCGCAGATGCCGACCTCATGCAACCGATAGAACACCGCATCCAGGCGATCGCAATCGGTCTGCGCCGGCCAGCCCTGCTCCGCCTGCTGCTTGGCCTGCCACTGGCCGGCAACCGCGGCACGCAGCATCGGTTCGTCGCAATCGTCTTCCAGAATGTCGTCGAGCATCTCCTCGCGGATCTCGGCCTCAGAGTAGTAGCCGGACCAAACCCACTTCCGGATTGAATCGAGGACATACGCATCGGTCTCGTTCACGCTCGCTCCTTTGGAGGCCAGGCACTTGCCTGGCGCGCACGGTAGCAGGACGACGTTTCGATCTTGGAAACGCCGAGTGAATCTCAGGATCGAGGCCAGCGCTATCGAGGCAAAAGCCGACCACCGACACCACGCCAGTCGCCGCCTCACGCGACGCTGGCGTGGCTATGGCGGCGCACGCCACACGAACGTGCGCACACCAATGACGTCAGACCTTGGATCGCAGCGGAAGCGAAGCGGCGCGCGTTGCCCGCGCCTTCTTCTTCCCCGCAGCCCGCGCCGATGGCACGACCGCAGCCGGCGCGCGACTGATCAACAACACCCCGCGCCCCACCGTCACCCGCAACGCATCGCCCACCGCAAAACCGTACTGCTCCAACCAGCGCCCGGACAGGCGCAGCTTGGGCACGGCACAGCCGACGACATCCTCGGCGCGGCGCACGTCGTAGTGCTGGTAGCTCATCGTGCAGCGCTCGGGCACGCGGAAGCGCAAGCGCGACGCGGCAGGTATGACGAGTGGGGAGGCATCGGCGATCGCTGGCTGCTCAGCGGCTTGCGTGTCGGCTGATCGAGCACGGCGCTTGGGTGTCCGCGACGCGGACGCAGTCTTGGGGGGAGTGAAAGTGGTTCTGCTGAAACGGTGCATGTCGGACTCCTCGGTTTGATGGGAGCCCGCCCCTCGCTGTCAATAGGGGTGGCGGACGGTACGCGGTTGACAGACCGGACCGAGGACCGGCAGACCTTGCGGTCTCCACGCACCGCCCGCCAGAAAGCAGGCACGTTCCCATTGCCGAGCAGGCACAAAAAAAGCGCCGGCATCGACGATGGGCGCTGTGCGCCTCGGTCGTTCGAGCTGTCAAACTCGGCTGCGGGATTTGCCGCAGCACATCGATCATGCGACTGCGTATTAGATCCTGTCAATAGATGTTCATCCATTATTTCAAAGAGCTTGCTAGCAAAAAGAAGGCTGGCCACAACGAATCGGATGTCTACCGGCCAGATCGCAAGAGTGCTTGCGACCGTCGAATTATGCTGATAGCGTCACAATAATCGGCATCCGCGGGAAGGACACCATGATAGGCACAGGGGTTACACACTTACTTCGTGGAAATCTGTTGGTGTGATAAGGCCGCTATTGCAGCTAGGCCTAGCGGAAGCGAGGATAGACACCTCGTTTACAACCCAGACTGTCGTCGAATAGTAGTTAGGCCGCGGAGAAAGTTGATGGGACCGGATGACATTCTTGGGGCTGCTGCGGGACTAGGATTGCTCATCGTAGTTCTGGGCTGCTGGCGGCTCATGCGCACACTTCGCTCCCGATCAAGCAGATTGCTCTTCGCATCGGTCGTGACTCTTATCCTATGGGTCGTACTTTCTGACACGATCTACAGAGCTGTCTTCTACTACTCCGATTTCTCTAAGCCAAAAGCTTGGGAGAATTGGGTTTATTTATCACTGGAGACATTTGTGCCAGCGCTCCTGATTCTGTGTGCATCGATTTGCTTCTGGTTGGTCGCTCGGTCACTGCCGCTGCCTAACAATTCATTCAAGCCGAACCCACATCAGGGCGGCGCCTAAGTGCGCGCCTTCGGCTATATTTGCACTCAGTCGCCGCCCTGCTGCGGGCCGGCTTAATTCAGGCGTTATGCCGCATTACGATGATCTCTGTATCCGTTAGAAGAGCACTACTTGATATCTCGCTGCGTCGGGCGTCGCCAGATCGAATTCCTAGATCCGGAGACGCTGGCGCAGCTGTCAACTGTTACACCACACGAGTTATTCGAGGCGACGAAGATCACTCGCTAATAGTTCAGTCGGCCGACGGCGGTACTTGCAACTGCCTTGAGTGGGATGGGAATCGCTACTCAATCAACTCAAAAATAAAATTCACCGATTTGCTTGAACACAATTTTGAGTTAACCCACTATCACGGACTTTGCACCACCACATATTCGGGGTTCTTGGATCTGGCATTGGGGCGCATCTTCCGCCTGCCCTACATCAAAGCCAGGTCTCATTCGGCGTATCACAGGCTTGCCCAAGGACTCTATAACCGGCGCAAACTTGTCACAAAGCAAAGAATTGATCTACTCAAGGTCATCCTCTCTGCTCAACTTAATGGTCGCGATAAGTTGTCATCGCTATCCGTCATGTCTCTCATTCACTCAGAAAGATGGTACTTACACCCAAATCATGACAACGAGCATCACCGGGTGCAGTTCTACCTTGACAAGCTTGCTGAGACAAAAGACCTCGTCAAGAATGGCATTGATTACCAAATTTCCGGCCAAGGCGTGGCGGCAATTGAGCTCTACGAAGAGCAAGAAAGAAAGCACGGCGAGAGCATCTCAGCCCAACGGAGGATGTTTTGGCTAACCATAGTCATTGCACTCCTTACTCTTGTTCAAGCTGGTCTGGTCAAGTTGCCTTCGCTTTTGGACTTCACTAGCCAATGAGCGTGCGGCATAACAATTCATTCAAGCCGAACCCGCTTCGCGGGTCGGCTTAATTCAGGCGTTAGGCTCATCCGGCATAGAGCAATTGAAGGTTCTGAGCATGATTACAAAAGATTTCAAGGTGA
Organism: Xanthomonas sp. CFBP 8443; assembly: GCF_025666195.1. Classification (NCBI taxonomy): domain Bacteria; kingdom Pseudomonadati; phylum Pseudomonadota; class Gammaproteobacteria; order Lysobacterales; family Lysobacteraceae; genus Xanthomonas; species Xanthomonas sp. CFBP 8443. The sequence continues at coordinate 132,412 of NZ_CP102592.1, read as the reverse complement.
CTGCCCTCGCTCGGCTAGGCGTAGATCTTCATAATCTGGCCAAATCTGATGGTCCGTTAGCAAAACCGTGCGGCACCGTCGGGCCGTCTATAGCAAGAAAAGTCTTGGCCGGCGACGGGCAAGCAGAAATTTCAATTTTGGATCTAAAGATCGCAACGGACACACAAAGTGGAGTTGAGGCCATTTTAGACAATTTTGAGCTTTACGATCCGAAAACCAAGACACCTCTTTTTGGGTCTTTAATTGCTGCGCGCTTAAAAGGTTGAGTGCGCGGCTCGTAGCCTAATCACTCGTTCAAGGCGCACGGCTTTGCCACCGCTTAACTCCAGCGTTAATCCGTGGTGGAGCAAAAAGCGGGTTGGCGCTCTATTTCATCAGTTACATCGGCACCACGAAGTCGGCTCCGGGGTACGGCTCTAACCTCTGCCGACATCGGAAAGCGCATCGTTTCGCACTCGCGCGTCATTCCAGCGCTGCGCTCGTTCATCCAGCTTCGGTGCTATCAAGCGCCGCCGCATTGCTGGGCAAGCTCCATCTCGCAAACTGTGGCACACTCGGCACAGGCGGCAGTGCTGGGGAGCAGGGTTGCAGCATCTAACCCATGCGGCCACTCACTGCCTAGCAACTCATTCAGGCCGACGTTGCTCCGCAACGCGGCTTAATTCAGGCGTTAGGCCGCATGTCAGCATCATCGTATCTGCCGAATTCTGGAGAATTCTCCGGGATGCCTGTCTGGGACAAATGCTACTGGTTGTCTCGAGCCTACATCGAAGCTAGTTGCTGTCTTTGCAACTCGATGGTGCAAGATGATTTTTCCAATCAATACTCATCAAGCAGGGTTGTCCTCCATCTCGCCCGGCAAGGTCTAGAGTTGTTTCTGAAAGGATCCATACTTGTCGCTACAGGGGATAAAGTATTGCCAAGCCATAACTTGGCACGCCTGCTGAAGGTGTATCGCACCCATTACCCATCCAATGAGTTCCACCTCAAGTTTCCGAGGCACTTCGCCCTCGTTGAGGCCGATGACCTGTTTCAAAACGAGCTTGATCAGTTTCACTCAACGCTAGATCAACGACACAGGTATCCTGAAGATCGTGGGGGCCAAGATTTCGCTACTCCTGAAGTATTTAACCCACAATCTTTTTTGGAAGAGATTGGTGAGCTAGATAGGCAACTAAAGATCATAGAATTCGCAGTAATCCGGCCGAAACTCCATACGGGTGCGGCCTAATAATTCATTCAAGCCGACGCCGCTTCGCGGCGCGGATTAATCCTGGCGTTAGGCCCGCAATGAAATTTCGCGTTATGTACATGGAGTCAAAGTCTGGACACGCTAACGGTCAAGCCAGGATTGGCCGTGTCTCTTTCTCAAAGACTGGCGGCACTCTTCGTTACGGCGATCTGGAGTTCATTAGCCTCAAGGGGCGAGGGTCTAAGGCCAACTATTTAGAGACTGGCTCGGGTGACGAGTATTGGATCTCCGGACCTCGAAAAGATGGTCAAGATCGTCTTTACGTAAGTGCTGTGCCAGTTGATATCGATGATGACGTACGAGAAAAGTATTGGTGCACAATCCGTGATCTTCCAGAGTACAAGTCACGTGTGCGGGCCTAACAATTCATTCAAGCCGATCCCACATCCGAACCACTGCCCCGCTCACGTCATAGCACAGTGAAGCGCTTCACCTCCGACCATATTCCGAGCGCTACATCGCCATCCGCGGCCCCTGCTCTTGCTGCGGGGCTTGTTGCTTACTCATCTCCACTTGCTGCTGACGGACTTGCTCGATCCTGATGTGCTCGGCCTGCACCAGATTCTGCTCCGCCGGCTGCTGGGCCGCCTCGCGTCCATCGACCCGAGCATGGAACATCGGGAGTTTGTCGCCAAACGGCGCGTAGACCGCAAGCACGTTCTCGGCCCCGTCGTTGCCCAGCGCGCCGGTCACACGGTCCACCCGCTTCACCAGCGGGTCTTCGGCCTGCTGCTTGTAGAGCGCTGCGGTGACGTTGCGGCTCTCCTCCTCGTTCCAGTTCCCGGTTCCGCTGACCCAGGAATGGATCTGCTGGTAGGTAGGGTGATCTGGATGCGCGGGGTTGTCAGCCAACACAGCTTGGTCGCGAGAGACAGCTTGGGGTTCGATGTCCGGTTGGCCCGCGCCATTGCGCCCGATTTGCCGCACCTCCACCGGTCGCAGCTGCCCTCCGGACGTGTCGGTGAAGCCGAATGCCTTGCCTTGCCCACCCAGGTCGATGCCGGCCGCCTGGATCTCTTCCGCCGAACTGCCGAGCTCTTTCAGGTTTAACCCAAGGCTCGGAATCGACTGACTAGAGGCCCGGTCCAAGTCACGGGACACGGCAGCGCCGGCGGATACAGCGTAGGACAAGTAAAGAGCGTTGTAATCGGACTGGCCTAATGCCCCCAGGCTGTTGCCGGACTGATCGAACTGACAGATCGCCACGGCCTCCACCGCGGGGCTGTTGATGCGGTTGTCGGTCTGCTGCAGGCCGTGGCCATTCATTTGGATGCCTGGAGCAAGGCGCCCGTTCGTGACGCAAGGCGTGGTGGGGTCCAAGCGCTGAAGTAGCTCGGCTTCGCTGACGTCGTTGTCTTGATGCTTCACCCGGCTGGCCACCGCGTTCATCGACACCAGCTCGGCCAACGCTTCGTTCTGCCGGGATGCCTGGCGGTATTCTTTTGCGATAGGCGTGATGTCCACCGTGGCATCCCCGTATCGCATTCCCTCTTTCAGCGCCTCATCGATTCGGTAGGACAGCTTGTGAGTGCTCAGTTCGGTGGAACGCGCCATCAGCGCGTGTCCGGATTCGTGCCCCAGGATGCCAGTGAGCTGATCCACCCGCTCCGACTGCGTCGGCCGTAGCAGCACGTCGGAGTTGATACTGATCGTTTTCTCTTGGTGGCTATAGTGCCCACCTTCGTTCGGCGTCTTCGCTAGACTGATGTGCTTGAGATCACCGTTGTCGATGGCCTTGGTCATCACCTCAACCAGATAAGGCGACGACTCCACTGCTTCCCGGAGGTCCCTGGCAGCTCCCGGGGACAATGAAGATTGTCGTCCGGTCTCCTGAAGCATGCGCTCGATGCGTGGATCAAGCATCGCTGCGCTCCATCTCAAACCTTACAACGGTGACGCACGTGGGCGCGTCACGTCGGTCGGGCGTTACAACGATGTAGAGCCCCAGCGACGGACCCACGATCTTGTGGAAGGTGATTCGCTGGTCGTCGCCAAACGTTGGCACATACACTTGAAAGCCATCGGCTTCCATCTGTTTTTTCAGTGTGTCGTAGGCAAGGCAAGCGTTCGGAGTAACGGTCAGTTCTACCCGGTGCCCGGGGTGCTTGGGCGACGGCTTCCACGCAGCCCAGTCGTAAGTTCCCTTTCCTACCTTGCCGCTCACCCCTCGCCTCTCGTGCTTGGCGTCGGGGGGGAGCGCGATTCCCAAAATTCGCTCCACCCGGTTTGGGTCGGAGTCGGTCTGGGCATGAAGGGACTGGGCGAGTGCTTCGATTTGCTTGAGCAGTTGGTCAGGGGTGTGCTCGGCCCCTGGCTGCAATGCGGGGTATCCGCCCCAAGCCATCATCGGCGCCGAACCAGGAGGAAGCGCGGCGTCGGAGATAGCGGCGACGCGGTCCTGCTCGCGCTGAATGTCAGCAGTGGTCACTTCCTGCATGGCTTCCTCCTGATGTGCGTTAGACGGTTCCGCGCACGCGGCCAATCCCAACAGCAGTACGCCTGTTAAAAGAGCATTGGCGATGCAGCGTCCTCGGCGAAAGGAATCCATGGCCCACACTCGGGTGTCGGGAGGTTGGATAGCTTACCTCCAGCGCCCGAGCCCAGGCCAATCGGGCCGCCATGCTTGCCAAACAACAGCCAAACAACCGACAACGGAACAACGGAACAACGGAACAACGGAACAACGGGGGCCAGAGGAAGCATCTACCTCAAGCGCATATTTCCTCGTCTCCGTTGTCGGATTACGAGCGCCCGGCCCGTTGTCGTTCCCTTTGCCGCTCGACCGCAATCCGCCTCACTCCTTCAGCGGATCCCCCCGCTAAAAATGGGGTCAGAGTGTAGTTTTGTCCAGGTCTTGCCCCCTAAGTGCACTCTGACCCTAGTTCTTGACCCCAGTTCTTTGCCTTTGGAGCGGCTCGGACACCCATGCTCGTCGATTCCTTCGATGGCACTACGGCGGCAGGCAGGCGACTTCACCACAGGATGGGATCATGAGACAGTCCTTCCGAGATCACGAGCTCGGCATATGGTTTTACCTCACACCTTAGGTCCGCGACCGCAATGCCCTTCACCCCCATACATCTCGGTCCAGGACTGGCTTTCAAGGCCGCAGGAGGGCGCCATTTCAGTTTTATGGTGTTTGGCGGCTCGCAAGTCCTCATGGACATCGAGCCTCTGATTGGAATCCTGCAAAACAAGCCGATCCTCCACGGCGTTACACACACACTGTTCGGCGCCATGGTCATCGGCAGTCTAGCGGCGGCCACTGGCAAACCCGTCAGCTCAGCCGTGTTGAAACTTCTCAGGATTCCCCAACCGCCACTCACATGGACTGCCGCAGTGTCGGGCGCGTTCGTCGGGACTTATTCCCATATCGTGCTTGACGGCATCATGCATTCGGACATCATGCCTCTGTGGCCACTGGTGTCAGGCAACCCGTTGTATCGCGCCGTTGACATCGATCAGCTTCATATCGTTTGCCTGCTCGCTGGCGTCATTGGCCTTGCGTGCCTCGGGCTGAAAGCGGCGTTCAAGCGGCGGACCTGAGGCATGCACGCGTTGAGCCGCAGGAAGATCACAAAACGTGGCCAGAGGAAATATCCAACCTCAGGCGCACACTCCTCCTTGTTGCGTTCTCCAGCTTTTAGCTCGACCGCAACCTTCCTCACCCTTCCGGCGGATGTCGCACAGGCGCATGCACCGCCATCAGCGCCGCGATCCACTCGATGAACACGCGCAGCTTGGCGCTGACATGGCGGTTGGGCGGGAACGCGACGTACAGCGGCATCGGTTCCAGCCGCCAATCGGCGAACACCGGCACAAGCTCGCCACTGGCCACATGCGGCCTGGACATGTAGTCCGGCAACCACAGCACGCCCATGCCTGCCAATCCCGCGGCGAGATAGGCATTGCCGTCGTCCACGGCCAGCACGTGGCGGCCTTGCACGCTCAGCCGCTCGCCGTCGCGTTACATGGCATAGGCGATGACCTTCCTGCCGCGACTGGCGCCGGTGAAGCCGACGATGCGATGGTGCGTGTCCTCCAGGTCGCGCGGATGCGCCGGCATGCCGGCGCGCTCCAAGTAGGCGGGAGCGGCGAACACGCCGGCCTGCAGTACGCCGATAAGCCGAGCACTCAGCGATTGCTCGCTGAGCACGCCGCCGCGCACCACGCAGTCCACGTTCTCACCGATCAGATCCACGTGGCGGTCGCTGACCCCCAGGTCGAGCTGGATCTCCGGATAACGCGCGTGGAACGCCGGTAGCGCCGGCACCAGGATCAAGCGCGCCAGCGGGCTCGGCACGTCCACCCGCAGCCGGCCACGTGGCGCGGCGGCGGCGCCGGACAGGCTGGTTTCGGCGTCGTCCAGATCCGCCAACAGCTGGACCACACGCTCGTAGAACGCCACGCCATCGGCCGTGGCGTTGACCTTGCGCGTGGTGCGGTTGAGCAGCTTCACGCGCAGGCGCGCTTCCAGCTGCTGCACCGCTTGGGTGACGCTGGCCTTGCCGACGCGCAAGGTCTCCGCCGCCTTGGTGAAGCTGCCGGTTTCGACCACGCGCGCGAAGGCCAGCATGGCCTCGAACCGATCCATCCGTGCTCCAGTGTGGTTGGGATTGTTTGGATTCTACAAACAGTGATGCGGCGATGCGTCGGTTTATCCGCCGGCATCCTGCGCGTACCGTCTGGCCATCGTCATGACTGGCCCGCGCGGGCCGAGGAAGAGAAGACAGATGGCCACACGCGACGTTGTTTTTCCGCAGGGGCGACAGGCCCTATATGAGCGCAATCGCTATTCGCCGGCGGTGCGGGCCAATGGCTTGCTGTTCGTGTCCGGACAGGTCGGCAGCCGCGAGGATGGCTCGCCCGAGCCGGATCTGGAAGCGCAGGTGCGGCGCGCGTTCGACAACCTCAACGCCATCCTCGCCGCGGCAGGTTGCACATTCGATGACGTGGTCGATGTCACCTTCTTCCTGGTGGATCCCGAAGCGACGTTCGACACGGTCTGGAAGGTCCTGCCCACGTATTGGGGCGAGGCCCCGCACCCGACCGTGACCGCCGTCGGCGTCACGTGGCTGTACGGGTTCCAGTTCGAGATCAAGGTGATCGCGACATTGCCCAAGGCGCAGTAGCGAGGCATCGCGATCGCGATGGTCCGTGACCGCGCGGCTTTGCGCCGAAGGCGCTGCAGCGCTGCCTGACCCTTGCCGTCATGCCAACGCGACTGCCGTGGCCGCGGCGAACATGCTCAACCTTCCGCCGGCCACTCGCGAAAGTTCACGCATACCGTGGTCTTGTCCAGCATCGCAAATTCGCGCGAACCCCAGGGCCTGAGCGCGACGGTGTTGCAATTCGGGTGTAGCAGATGCGGCACGCGTGCGGACATTTCCGCGAAGATCGCATCGACATCGTCGGTGTCGATGCTGAGCTCCGGACGGTCCTTCGCCGCCCACTCGGGGTTCTCGACCAGATAGGCCTTGGCGCCGTCGCGGGCGACGACGGCCATCGTGGCGTCTTGGTACTGCACGGCAAAGCCCAGGCCATCGACGAAGAAGTCGAGTCCGTCCTGCAGCTTGTCGTAGAAGATCTTCGGGATGAGGTTCTTGAACATTGGGCTACCTGCGTTGATGGAGGTATTTCAGCAAGGCGAGCGCTACCGCTCTACATCGGCACGAGCGCTTGCCGCCTATCACCGGGACGTCTTCGGCTAGAGCAGCATATGCGGTCCGGGATGCCTCGACCAAGCTCATCTGCCCGCGCGGACAGAGCCCGGTGCGCTGGCAGCGCTGCACCAGCGTTCGCAGCCGCTTTCATGGGCCGCTCCCGGCTATGCCACAGAACGCGACGCGAGCCGCTGCAGGTAGGCGCAGAACATATCCGCCATGGCGTCGGCATAGGCGCGGATCTGGGCGGCGCTACGCGGCGTTTCCGAAAACTCCTTGGCCCCCGCCCCGAGCGTCGTCTTGATCAGGTTGCCGGCCAGGGTGCGGGTGGCTGCCGGCGCATCGGGCAGGACCTCGCGCATGAAGCGTCGCAACGTGCGCTTTCCCGAGGCGCGCGCCTGCTGCGCCTCGGGCGCGTCGCGGTACAGCGGCGCGGCGGTAGCGAGCGCCGTGCGCATCTGCGCCTCCTCGCATTCCGAGCGTACGAAGGCGTGCACCAGCAGGCGCAGCCGTTCCAGCGGCGGACGCTGCGCGTCCTCGAGGATGCCGCGCAACAGGTCGCTGGTCTGCCGCCATTCGTCGCTCTGCAGCCGGAACAGGATCGCCGCCTTGTTCGGGAAGTACTGGTACAGCGAGCCGATGCTCACCCCGGCCTTCTCGGTCACCCGCGCGGTGGTGAAGCGCTGCATCCCTTCCTTGGCCAAAACCTGAGCTGCCGCTTCCAGGATGACCGCCACGAGCAGGTTGGAGCGCGCCTGTTGCGGCCGTTTTCTCGGAGAAATTCTGGTTTTCCGGCGATCGTTCATGCGGCAGGCCAATGCGAATAGCGAATGTGACGGATCAGTCGCATTCTATTCCGGTCCGATGACGGACGCACAAAAACGGCAACGATCGATGAGTACCCTGACCACTGCACCGCTCGCCCCCCTGCTCGACCGCCTGTTCGACGAGGCCGCTGCGACGACGGCGACGGCGATGTCCGCATTCGCCGAAATCCCGACCGAGGAGCGGGAGCGCCTGATGCGCAGCAAGACCGACTACGTGGAGTTATACAGCCAGCTGAAGGATCTGCCGCTGGCCGTCTCGCGCGAGACCGGCGTGCTGCTATACATGCTGGCGCGCAGCTGCCGCGCACGCACGATCGTCGAATTCGGCACCTCGTTCGGCATCTCCACCCTGCACCTGGCCGCGGCCTTGCGCGACAACGGCGGCGGGCAGCTCATCGGCAGCGAGTTCGAGCCGTCCAAGGTGCTGCGCGCCCACGACAACCTGCGCGCCGGCGGACTCGACGACCTGGTGGAGATCCGCGAGGGCGATGCCTTGCAGACGCTGCGCAGCAACCTGCCCGACAGCATCGACCTGCTGCTGCTCGACGGCGCCAAGGCCTTGTACCCGCAGGTGCTGGCGTTGCTGGAAACGCGTCTCAGGCCCGGCGCACTGATCGTCGCCGACAATGCCGACTACAGCCCCGAGTACCTGGCGCAGGTACGCTCGCCCGACGCGGGCTACCTGTCCATCCCGTTCGCCGAGGATGTGGAGCTGTCGATGCGCATCGGCTGATGGCGATGCGCCGTGCGTTGCGGAAACGTACCGCTGCAGGTTCGATCTTCATGGGAGACCGAACGACCCGGCGGCGGCGGCCGCGCGAGCGAACGCCTAGCCCGACAGGTTTGCCCAGGTCTTGATGCCCAGATAGGCAACGAAGAGCAGCACCACGATCACGACGATTACGCGCGACCTGCGTTGTGTTCGCCGATGTTGCCCGATGCGTGAGGCGAGCAACGGCGCACTCTTGGCCTGCGTCTCTTCGATGAGCGCATTGGAACGCGCCGAGGCTTCCTCGAGCGTCAGCCTGCCTGCGTCGATATCGTTCGCGATGACGTCCAGCTGGCGCATCAGATCCTGCTGCAGCCGGTCGTACTCGTCGTTGTTCCCGTCCGATCGTGCCATGAAAGTATGCGTCCTTGCGTTGAAATGGACCGGGGGGACGCTGCGCCCGTTCGATGGCCCCGCCGTAGGATTCCCTGCAAGTCTACGGCACTGCAGACGCTGTCACTTGACTCGGGGGGCAACTACAACAACTACGTGAGCGCGAGCGCTTGCTGCGCACCCGTCGCGCCAGCATCGCCCAGCGCGGCGTAAGCACTGCGCAACGCCTCGATGAAACGTGCATCCCCCGACAGAGGCGCGAACACCGCGCCCAGTGCGAGGAATGCCTCCACATCGTGGCCAGCATCGCCAGTCGCGCTACGCCCGATCTCGGTCAGCACCTCGCTCAGCGGGTCCACCAGCGCCACGCCGTTCCGCGCCTGCCGCCGCACGAACTGCATCCACGCTGCGATCGGCAGGCACAGGCGGTCGATGCGGCGGCCGGCGGACAGGGCGTCGGCGATGGTGCCGAGCAGGCGCACCGGCAGTTTCTGCGAGCCGTCCCAGGCTATCTGCGCCAGGCGGTGGGCGATGGCAGGGTTGCGGAAGCGGGCGAGGATGGCGCCGGTGTAGTGCTGCGGGTCGAAGCCGGGCATTGGCTGTAGCGTCGGTGCGATGTCTTCGCGCATCAGGGTTTCGACGAAGGCGGCCAGTTGCGGGTGGCGCATGGCGTCGGCGACGGTGTCCAGGCCGAGCAGGGAGCCGAGGTAGGCCAGCGCGGAGTGCGGGCCGTTGAGCAGGCGCAGCTTGGCGCGGTCGTAGCCGGCGATGTCGTCGCTCAAGGTGACGCCGGCGCGCTCGAAGGCGGGGCGGCCGTTGCAGAAGTTGTCTTCGATCACCCATTGGCTGTAGCGCTCGCGCTGGATCGGCCAGGCATCGTGGCAGCCGAGTTGGGCCGCGACGCGTTCGCGCAGGGCGTCGTCGCTGGCCGGGGTGATGCTGTCGACCATCGAGCGCGGGAACGCGGCTTCGGTTTCGATCCAGGCGGCCAGTGCGGGGTCGATGGTGTGCGCGAACTGCAGCACGGCGCGGCGCAGCTTGCCGCCGTTGTCGGGCAGGTTGTCGCAGCTGAGCACGGTGTACGGCGCCAGGCCCAGGCGCAGGCGTGCGCGCAGGCCGGCGACGAGGTAGCCGATGGCGCTGCGCGGGGCATGCGGGGTGGCGAGGTCGTGGACGATGTCCGGATGCGCGAAGTCGAGCTGTTCGCCGGCCAGGCAGTAGCCTTTCTCGGTGACGGTGAGGGTGACCAGGCGTACCGCCGGGTCGGCTAACCGGGCAAGGACGGCGGGCTGTTCGTCCTGCGCGCACAGCACTTCGCGGATGGCGCCGATGATGCGCAGTTCGGGGGGTTCGTCGAGCAGGGCGAGGGTGTAGAGGCCGTCCTGCGGGCGCAGGGCGTCGCGCACTTGCGGGCTGTGCAGGGAGACGGCGCTGATTGCCCAGTCCGGTTCGTCGGCGAGCAGGTCGTCGAGGTAGACGGCCTGGTGGGCGCGGTGGAAGGCGCCGGCGCCGAGGTGGACGATGCCGATGCCCACGGCGCCCAGAGCGTAGGTTGGGCGGGCGATGGCTGGCGGCAGGTTGGGGAGCGTGGCGGCGGTTAGGCGTGGTTCGGTCACGGGGGATCCAGGAGGATTTTTCGGTCTGAGGCTTGGTCGGTAGGGCTGTCGGGACTGAAGTCCCTCCCACAGGGAGCTGGGGCGAGCTGGGGTTTGGTCGGTAGAGCCGTCGGGACTGAAGTCCCTTCCACAATGGAGCTGAGGCGAGCTGGGTTTGGTCGGTAAGGCGGTCGGGACTGAAGTCCCTCCCACAGGGGAGCTGAGGTGGGCTGGGGGTTGGCCGGTGAGGCGGTCGCGGCTGAAGCCGCTCCTACAGGGGATCGCGTGGGTCTGGTACGTGGTCGGTGACGTGCGTGGGGCTGACCTCGGCCTTCCGCGCCCGCTCCTTCGGTGGTGCGAGCGTTGACGGCTCGCACCACCGATCGCGGTCACTTGTGCGGCGTTGCCTCCGCCGCGGGCGACGGCTGCACGCTGAAGCGCTGGCGGGCGCGTACGTCGCTGCTGGAGGCGCCGACTTGCAGTTCGTAGTCGCCCGGGTCCACCACGTAGGCCTTGCGCGCTTCGTCGTAGATGCGCAGGTCGGTCTGCGGGGAGATGGCGAAACTCACCTCGCGGGTTTCGTCGGGCTGCAGGGCGATGCGCTGGAAGCCGCGCAGTTCCTTGTTCGCGCGCTCGCGTTGCGGCGACAGCGGCTGCAGGTACAGCTGCACCACTTCGTCGCCCGCACGCTTGCCGGTGTTCTTCACCTTCAGCGTCGCGCGCAGCTGGCCGTCGGCGGCCAGTTTGGTGCGGTCCAGGCGCAGGTCGGAATAGGCGAACTGCGTGTACGCCAGGCCATGCCCGAACGGGTACAGCGCGGTGCCGGCGAAGTAGCGGTAGGTGCGGCCACGCATGGCGTAGTCGTCGAACGCGGGCAGTTTTTCGCTTTCCTTGTAGAACGTCACCGGCAGGCGGCCGCCGGGGCTGGCGTCGCCGAACAGCACGTCGGCCACGGCGCTGCCGCCGCGCTGGCCGGGGTACCAGGCCAGCAGGATCGCCGGCACGTGCTGCTGCGCCCAGTCGATGGCCAGCGCCGAGCCGGTGGTCAGCACCGCCACCACCGGTTTGCCGGTGCCGTGCAGCGCTTCGAGCAGCTCGCGCTGCGGCTTCGGCAGGCGCAGGTCGGTGCGGTCGCCGCCAGCGAAGCCGGGATAGTTGACCTTCATCTCCTCGCCTTCGACGTCGCCGGTCAGGCCGCCGACGAACACCACCACGTCGGCGCGCCGCGCCGCGTCCAGCGCGTCCTGCAGCGGCGGCTTGGCGCCGGGCTGGCGCCACGCCAGGCGCACGCCGGCGTCGCGCTCGCCTTCGAAATACTCCAGGCGCAGGTCGTAGCTGCGGCCGGCTTCCAGGCGCACGTCGATGCCGTCGGCGTGCAGGCGGTCGCTGGCGCTCCAGCGGTCGATCAGGCGCTTGCCGTCCAGGTACAGGCGCACGCCGTCGTCGGCCGCGGTTTCCAGGTGGTAGGTGCCGGTCGCCGGCGGCACCAGCTTGCCGCTCCAGCGGATGCTGAAGTTGTCGGCCGGGATGGCCTGGCCTGGCCCGGCTTCGCCGCGCGCGAGCAGGTTGTCGGTGGGCGAGCCGCGGTCCCACTTGAAGCCGATCTGCGCATCCGTCCGCACCAGCGCCGGGGTACCGGACAGGTCGTGGTTGCGGAAGTATTCGCCACGCAGGCCGCGCTCGGGCGAGTCGGCCGACGGGCGCAGGTACTGCGGCTCGATCAGCGGCGTGGCGTTGGGGTCGTCGCGGCCTTCGACCAGGTCGGCGCCGCGCGCGTACAGCACTTCGGCGTCGGGCGCGGCCTCGCGGATGCCCTGCAGCACGGTGACCGGCGCGGCCGGCGTGCCGTAGTAGTTGCCGAGCAGCGCCATGGTGTCGTCGGCGGTGGGGCCGACCACGGCGATGCGCTTGATCTTGGCGCGCGACAACGGCAGCACGCCGTCGTTCTTCAGCAGCACCAGCGACTCGCGCGCGGTGCGCCGCGCCAGCGCGTCGTGTTCGGGCGACTGGTTCACCGAGGCGGGAATCTGCGCCCAGCGCAGCTGGCCCGGCGGATCGAACATGCCCAGGCGCATGCGCGCGTACATCAGCTTCTGCAACGCCTTGTCGACTTCGGCTTCGCTGATCAAGCCCTTGCGCACCGCGGCCGGCAGCGTGGAATACTCCTCGCCGCATTCCAGCTCGGTGCCGTTCTTCACCGCCAATGCGGCGGCTTCCTCGCGGGTGGCGACGATCTTGTGGTTCTTCCAGATGTCCACGATCGCCCAGCAGTCGGACACCACGTAGCCGTCGAAGCCCCACTGCTCGCGCAGCACATCGCGCAGCAGGAACTTGCTGGCGCTGGCCGATTCGCCGAACACGCGGTTGTAGGCGCCCATCACCGAATCCACGCGGGCTTCCTTGACCAGCGCTTCGAACGCCGGCAGGTAGGTCTCGTGCAGGTCGCGCTGCGACGGGTGCGCGTCGAAGTGGTGGCGGTCGGCCTCCGGGCCGCTGTGCACGGCGAAGTGCTTGGCGGTGGCGTCGAGCTTGCGGTAGGTCTCGCCCTGCGCGTTCTTCGGCGCATCCGTGCCGTCGCCCTGCAGGCCCTGCACGAAGGTCACGCCCATGCGCGCGGTGAGGAACGGGTCCTCGCCGTAGGTTTCCTGGCCGCGGCCCCAGCGCGGGTCGCGGAAGATGTTGATGTTCGGCGACCAGAACGTCAGGCCCTGGTAGCGGCCGTGCTGGTCTTGGCGCAGGGCCTGGTGGTGCTTGGCGCGCGCTTCGTCGCTGATCGCGGTGGAGACCTCGCGCATCAGCGGCACATCGAAGGTGGCCGCCATGCCGATCGCCTGCGGGAACACGGTGGCGCCGCCGGCGCGGGCCACGCCGTGCAGCGCCTCGTTCCACCAGTCGTAGACCGGCACGCCCAGGCGCGGGATCGCCGGCGCGGCGTTCTGCATCTGCGCGGCCTTTTCCTCCAGCGTCATCCGCGAGACGAGATCGGCGGCGCGCTGTTCGAAACTGCGCTGGGTGTCCAGGTACGGCGGCGGTGCGGATGCCTTGGCGGGCGCCGCGCCGGCGACGCCGGGAACCAGGGCCAGCAACAGGGTCGTCGCCAGGGTGGTGCGGGCCGCAGCGCGGCGACGGTCGGTGCCGTTGTGCATGGTCATTGCTCCTTGGATCGATCCGGTTCGCGGCGGGCGTACGGCCCAAGAGTGACGCCGGTGAAGCCACCGGCCACGGCAGTGCTGAGCATCGCCGCGTCGTCGTCGCGGCGTAGCCAGCGCCAGTCCTGGCCATCGGCGGCGTAGGCGAAGGCATAGCGGCCGCCGTCGCCGGCGATCTTCAGGCGCAGCGCGCCCTTGGCCTCGACCGCGCTGCGCGCGACGGTGGTGGTGCGCTTGCCGTCGCGCTTGTCGAGGAACACCTCGGCGCGCGCGCCGCGGCGGCGCACGCCGAGCACGTACCAGGCATCAGCGTTCTGGAATGCGGCCAGGCCCGCGACCAGGCCCGTCTGCGCCGGTATCTGTACGGCGGTGCTGACATCGAAGCGCGTGTGCTGTTGCCGGTAGGCCAGGAACGCGGGATTGCCGCTGCGTTCCAGACCTTGCGTGTCGGGCTGCAGGGTCAACCAGCCGGGACGCGCGCGCAGGTCGAGCCATTCGCGCTTGGGCGTGCGCAGCTGCAACCAGCGGCGGTCGCGTTGCGGCGCGTCGAAGCTATCGCGCCAGGTGAAGTTGCCACTCAATGGTGCGACGTCGGCATCGGCGCGCAGTCCGGCCGGCCCCGGCGCGACGTAGGGAATCGGCTGCCCGGCGGGCAGGATCGACGGCCAGCCGTCGTGCCAGGTGACCGGCAGCAGGAAGGTCTCGCGGCCGGTGTTGTAGCGATCACCCGCGTACGGGCGGCTGGCCAGGAATAGCGCCCACCACTGCCCGTCCGGACCTTCGACCAGATCGGCATGGCCGGCGTTGCTGATCGGGTTGGCGCGTTCGGCGGACAGGTCGCGCTGGGTCAGGATCGGATTGTGCGGCGCCGGCACGTACGGACCCCATGGCGTGCGGCTGCGCAGCGCCACCTGCGAGTGCTGCGGACCGGTGCCGCCTTCGGCGCAGGACAGCACGTACCAGCCGTCGCGCTTGTACAGGTGCGGGCCTTCGATCCAGATCGGCTTGCTGGCCAGGTCGGTGCCGCCGTTGACCAGCACCTTGCGCGGACCCACCGGCTGCATCCGCGCCAGGTCGATGCGCTGCATCCAGATCGCGCGGTGGCCTTCGTACAGCGGCGCGCCTTCCGGCGGACCGTTGTTGAGCAGGTAGGCGGTGCCGTCGTCGTCGAAGAACAGCGACGGATCGATGCCGTCGATGTCCGGCAACCAGTGCAGCGCCGACCACGGCCCGGCCGGCTCGTCGGCGGTGGCGACGAAGTTGCCGCCGCTGTCCACCGCGGTGCCGACCACGTAGAAGCGGCCGTCATGGTGCGCGATGCTGGCAGCGAACATGCCGCGCGACACGCGCAGGCCGTCGTAATCCAGCTGCTCGGCGCGCTCGACCACGTTGCCGACCTGCCGCCAATGCACCAGGTCGCGGCTCTCGAACACCGGGATCGCCGGGAAATAGGCGAAGGTGGAATTGACCAGGTAGTAGCGATCGCCCGCGCGGACGACGCTGGGGTCGGGATAGAAACCGGCCAGCACCGGGTTGCGGTAGTGGCCGGGCGGCAGCGGTTCGGCAAACACCGCGTCGTCGCCGCGGTATTCGAACCAATCGAATTCGGCAATGCTGGCGGCCTGCCCGCGCTGCGCCGATGCAGTCTGCATCGCCACGACACACAGCAGCGCCAGAACCAGTGCGCGTCCCCAGCGCATGCGCATCACCAGTCCCACATCGCGCCGTCTTCCAGCCGCGCCACCGGCAGCTGCTTGGGCGCGTACGGGTAGCGCTTGGCCAGGGCCTCGTCGATGTCCACGCCGTGCCCGGGCGTCTCGCCGCAATGCAGGCGGCCGGCATGGAACGTGTAGTCGTGCGGGAACACCGCGTTGGCCTCGTCGGAATGGAACATGTATTCCTGGATGCCGAAGTTCGGCACCCAGGTGTCGAAGTGCAGCGCCGCGCCCATGCACACCGGCGACAAGTCGGTGGCGCCGTGGAAGCCGGTGCGTACCTGGTGCAGCGCGGCGAAATCGGCCAGCCGGCGCACGTGGGTGATGCCACCGGCATGGACAATGGTGGTGCGAATGTAGTCGATCAGCTGCCGCTCGATCAGGTGCTTGCAGTCCCAGATCGAATTGAACACCTCGCCCACCGCCAGCGGCGTCACAGAATGCTGGCGGATGGTCTCGAACGCGCGCTGGTTTTCCGCGGGCGTGGCGTCTTCCAGCCAGAACAGCCGGTACGGTTCCAGGTCGCGCGCCAGCCGCGCCGCCTCGATCGGGGTCAGCCGATGGTGCGCGTCGTGCAGTAGCTCGATTTCGTCGCCGTGGTCGGCACGCAATTGTTCGAACAGCTTGGGCACCACGCTGAGATAGCGCGGCGTGGACCACACGGTCTCGGTCGGCAGCTCGCTTTCGGCCGGTTCGTAGGGCTTGCCGCCGCTGGAGATGCCGTAGGTCTTCTTGATCCCGGGCACGCCGCACTGCGCGCGGATGGCGATGAAGCCCAGTTCGCGGAAACGCGCGACTTCCTCGCTGGTCTCGGCGATGTCGCGGCCGTTGGCGTGGCCGTAGACCAGCGCGCCTTCGCGCGAACGCCCGCCCAGCAGCTGGTACAGCGGCATGCCGGCCATCTTGCCGAGGATGTCCCACAGCGCCACGTCCACCGCGGCGATCGCGGTCATCGTCACCGGCCCGCGCCGCCAGTACGCGCCGCGGTAGAAGAATTGCCAGATGTCCTCGATGCGGCCGGCGTCGCGGCCGATCAGGTTCGGCACCACGTGGTCCTGCAGGTAGGACGCCACCGCCAGTTCGCGGCCGTTGAGAGTGGCGTCGCCCAGGCCGTACACGCCGGAGCGGGTGACGATCTTGAGGGTGACGAAATTGCGCCCCGGGCAGGTGACGATGACCCGCGCCTCGACGATCTCGCGATCGCGGGCCGAGCCTTGGGCGGAAGAAGCGCTGTCGGAAGTCTGGGTCATCGCGGGTCGCTCAGGGAGAAGAAGCCGTGGCCGCACGGGCCGCGGTCGGGAGGGAGAGTTCGAACGGACCGGCCGGCAATCCGGCGCGATCGAACAGCGTGCACACCGGGCTGTCGGCCCAGCAGTAGCGCACGCGGGTAGGCGCGGCGCCGGCGGGAACCGGCAGGCGCACGCTGCGGCCCTGCAGTTCGGCCTGCGCGTAGCGGCAGCTGCCGGATGCCGCGCCGCACAGTTCGAAGCCGATCGGTGCAGCAGCGCTGTAGACCTGCAAGGCGCCATCGACATCGTCGAAATCGACCACCAGCGCCGCGCCCTCGCGACGCAGCGCATGCGGCACCGGCCCGGACGGCGCCACCGCCTCGCCGTAGACCACATGCCGCGCCGCGCGCGCCAGGCGGCGGCCGAGTTCCTGCTTGTTGGCCGGATGGATGTCATAGCGGTCGCCGATGTCGATGGCCACCGCCAGGCCGGCATGCGGGTCGGCGGCGACGAAGCGCCGTTGCGCCTCGCGCAGCTGCGCCCAGCCGCTGTCGCCGGGCTGGGTGGGCGGCGCGCCGTAGTTGGCCAGCTGCACCAGCAGCAGCGGCAGTTGCGCGCCGAAGCGCTGCCGCCAGTCGCGCTGCCAGGCGTCGAGCAGCGCCGGATAGCCCGCCGCGTCGCCGGTGTTGGATTCGCCCTGGTACCACAGCACCCCGCGCAGGCCGACTCGGCCGAGCGGCGCGATCATGCCGTTGTACAGCGTGGTCAGGCCCGCGGCCGAGGACCACGGCGCGCGCGGCGGCGTGCCCAGCTGCGGCGGCGCGCTGCGGTACCGCCACCCGGCCAACGCCACCCGGCTGCCGTCGCCCAGTTGCAGCTGCTG
Source organism: Xanthomonas sp. CFBP 8443 (assembly GCF_025666195.1). Taxonomy (NCBI): domain Bacteria; kingdom Pseudomonadati; phylum Pseudomonadota; class Gammaproteobacteria; order Lysobacterales; family Lysobacteraceae; genus Xanthomonas; species Xanthomonas sp. CFBP 8443. The sequence goes on along the minus strand of NZ_CP102592.1, from coordinate 114,997 downwards.
CGCCTGCGCACCGCCCAGCAGGCCGCCGCGGCGGTAGCTGTTGTACACGTTGACCACGATGGTGTTCTTGCCCGCGTGCAGCACGCCGCGCGGCAGGCGGTAGCTGCGCGGCTGGTCGGCGCCGTAGCTGCTGCCCACCGCCTGGCCGTTGACCCAGGTCTGGTCGAGTTCGTCCACCGGCCCCAGCGCCAGCGTCGCCTGCTGTTTCGCCTGCTCGGCGCTCAACGTGACCGTGCTGCGGTACCAGACCATGCCGTTGAAATTGACCAGCTGCGGCACGCCCCAGTCGTCCCAGGCGTCCAGCGCCGGGACGTCACGCCAGTCGCCACCGGCGTCGTCCGGCTGCCACGGTGCACCGCTGCCGTGCGCGCGCCACCACGCTTCCCACAGCCTGCCCCAACGCGGCGCCGCCTGCTGCGGATCGGTGGCGTAGCGCGCCAGCACGTCCAGCGCCGGTGCGTTGCCATCGACCTTGCGCAGCGCCGAATCGCCGATCCACGCCTGCATCTGCGAACCGCCCCAGGAGGCGTTGATCAGTCCCATCGGCACGTCCACGCTCTTGCGCAGTTCGCGGGCGAAGTAATAGCAGGCCGCGGAGAACGCGCCGACCGTCTCCGGCGTGGTCGGCTGCCATGCGGCCGCGCCGCCGAACTGCGCCTGCGGCGTCGGGCTGGACTGCGCCGGCACCTTGAACATGCGGATCGCCGGCTGCTGCGCATCGGCGATCTCGCTGCGCGTGTCCAGCGAGCGTTGCACCGACAGTTCCATGTTCGACTGGCCCGAGCACAGCCACACATCGCCGAGCAGCACGTCGTCGGCGCGCTGCGTGCGGCCGCGCGCGGTGCTGGCCTGCAAGGTGTACGGCCCGCCGGCCGGCAACGCCGCCAGCTGCGCCTGCCAGCGGCCCTGGCGGTCGGCACGCGCCTGCACCCGCTGCTGCGCCAGCTGCACGGTCACCGTCTCGCCCGCCGCGGCTTGGCCCCACACGCGGATCGGCACATCGTGCTGCAGCACCGCGTGGTCCTGGAACAGCGGATGCAACAACGGCGCTTCGCCCGCATGCGCGAATGCGGGCACGCACAGCGCCGCCAGCAACAGGCGGCGCGCACGCGCGGCAAGCGATCGGTGCGATGTCATTTCGGATTCCCCGGTGCGTACGGAAAACGCAGTGCCTGGTAGTACGGCAACGGATGCGCCGGTGGCGCGGTCCCCGGCGGCAGCGCGCGCCCGGACACGTGTTGCCAATAGGCGATGCTGGCATCGCGCCACCATTGCGCCTCCTGCTGCTGGATCGCCAGGAAATCGGCGACCTGGCGATGGCGCTGCGCATCCACGTACGGTGCCAACCCGGCCCAGGTCGCGCGCATCCGCGCCACCTCGGCCACGCCGTGGTCGTAGCGGCCGAGCAGTTCGTCCCACAGCGGCCGGCCCGAGGCCATGCGGTGGTCCCACGGCACGTGGTGGAACCACAGCAGGTATTCCTCCGGCACCGTGCGCACGTCGCCGAAGCGGCGCGCCAGCGGCGGCGCGTACTGCGCCACCGCGTTGCTGCCGGTCGCACTACGGTCGAAGCCGATGCCGTTGCGGTCGGCGCGGTGGTAGTACACCGGGTCCCAGTCCGGCCGCGCGCTGCCCGCATCCCACGGCGCCGGGCCGTAGTGGTGGCCGCGGCCCATCAGGTGATGCAGGCCGAGCGGAGTCATGTAGTCGACCGCCGCCTGGTGCGAAGCCATCATCATCCCGACCACCGGCGCGACCAGCGCCGGGTCGTTGCCGAACGTCATCCGCACCCAGTCCTCGGCGATCGCCTGCGCATCGCCCTGCGGATCCCACGCCAGCCGCCCGAACGCGTACCAGTTGGCCTGGTCGAAGATCGAGCCGGACCAGGTGCGGTCGGCGCCGATGTTGGCGACCCCGGCGATGCCGCTGAGCGCGTGCTTGTCCACCGCACCCTCCACCACCCGCGCCACCGTCGCGCGCTTGCCGCGCTGCGTATCCGCTTGCAGGGTTTCCTGGTACAGCGTGCCCAGGTAGACCAGGTGCGTGGCGAAGCCCAGGTACTCCTTGGTGATCTGGAATTCCAGCATCAGCGGCGTCTTCGGCATCGCCCCGAACAGCGGATGGAACGGCTCGCGCGGCTGGAAGTCGATGGCGCCGTTCTTGACCTGCACCACCACGTTGTCGCGGAACTTGCCGTCCAGCGGCACGAACTCGCTGTAGGCCTGCTTGGCGCGGTCGTCCGGCTGCTCGTGCGAATAGACGAAGGCCCGCCACATCACCACCCCGCGGTGCGGCGCCAGCGCATCGGCGAGCATGTTGGCGCCGTCGGCGTGGCTGCGCCCGTAGTCCTGCGGGCCGGGCTGGCCTTCGGAATTGGCCTTGACCAGGAAGCCGCCGAAATCGGGAATGCGCGCGTAGATCTCGTCGGCCTTGGTCCGCCACCAGCGCCGCACCGCCGGGTCCAGCGGATCGGCGGTGGCCAGTCCGCCGATCTCGATCGGGGCGCTGAAGCGCGCGCTCAGATACACGCGGATGCCGTACGGACGCAGCGCCGCAGCCAGCGCCGCGGTCTTGTCCAGGTACGCCGGGGTCAGGCTCCAGGCGTTGGCATTGACGTTGTTCAGCACCGCGCCGTTGATACCGATCGAGGCGTTGGCGCGCGCGTAGTCGGTATAGCGCGGGTCCACGTAACCGGGCAGCTTCTGCCAGTCCCACAGCGAGGCGCCGGCGTAGCCGCGTTCGACCACGCCGTCCAGGTTGTCCCAGTGGTCGAGCACGCGCAGCTTCACCCGCGGCGCATCGCGCAACGCGAGCGGCGCCGGCGCCTGCCCGGTCTGCAGCAGGCGCAGGAAGCGGAAGGCCGCATACAGCGCGCCGCGCTCGCCGCCGCCGACGATCGCGGTCGCGGGGCGCCCGTCCACCACCACGCTGCGGATCAGGTAGCCCTCCTCGCCCAGGCCGCGCGTGTCCAGCCGAAGCCGCGCGATCGCCGGCGTGGCCGGGGTGCCGAGCACGATCGCGCCGGCGCGGTCGGCGCTGGGGGCAAGCGGCGGTTCTGCGCCGAGCAGGCCGCCCAGGCCGCGGCGCAGCTCATCGCGCGCGGCCACCTGCATCGGCGTGTCGGCGCTGGCCACCAGTTGCGTCGCCGCCGCGCGCCACGGCGCGGCCTGCGCCTCTGGCAGCGGCTGGTAGCGCAGCCACAGGTCGTAGCCATCCTCGGCCTGCGCCGCGGCGGCCGGCAATAGCAGCGCCAGCCACAGGACGGCGCAGCGCAGCCATCCGCCGCGCGCGGGGCGCTGCGGCGATTGCGCGCGCTGCGGCGTGACGATGGCGCTCATGCGTGCGCCCCGCTGCGCGGCGCCGGCGTCCGCCGGCGGTCGCCGCCCACCCGGCTTCCCGGTACCATGCAGGCCTCACTCGCATCGGGATCCACACCGTGCCGCGGCGCCGCCGCACACGGGGCTTGCGCAGGACGTCCCCGGTCGAGATCCACGCCCGCAAGCCAGCGAAGAGGCACATCTTGGAGAAGGTCAGGAAATCGGTTCGCCGCAAGAGCCTTGCCGTGACCATCGACGAGGTGGCCGCGCTCGCCAAGGTCTCGCCGATGACCGTGTCGCGGGTGATCAACGGCCAGGGCAACGTGCGCGACACCACCCGCGAGCAGGTCATGCGCGCGGTCGACACGCTCGGCTACACGCCGAACCTGGCGGCCAGCGCCCTGGCCGCCGCGCAGAGCACGCGGGTCGCGCTGATCTACAGCAATCCCAGCGGCGCCTACCTGGGCGAGCTGCTGGTCGGCGTGCTGCGCGCCGCCTCGCGCACCTCGATCCAGGTGGTGGTGGACTACTGGGACGACCTCGGCGCCGAAGTCGAACGCAAGGCCGCGCGCAAGCTGGCCAAGAGCGGTGTGGCCGGGGTGATCCTGCCGCCGCCGCTGTGCGAATCGGAGGCCGCGATCCACGAACTGGTGCGTGCCAAGGTGCCGGTGGTGGCGATCGCCTCCGACCGTTTCAGCGACCGGGTGGCCTGCGTGCGCGTGGACGAGTTCAACGCCAGCAAGGACATCACCGCCTACCTGATCGCGCAGGGCCATACCCGCATCGGCTACATCGCCGGCCGCTCCAACCTGTCGGCCAGCGCGCGCCGTTTCGAAGGCTTCCAGGCGGCGCTGGCCGAGGCCGGCCTGCGCCTGGACCGGCACCTGCTGCAGCCGGGCGACTACACCTACCGCTCCGGCCTGGACGCCGCCGAGAAGCTGCTGTCGCGGCGCCAGCGGCCCAGCGCGATCATCGCCAGCAACGACGACATGGCCGCCGCGGCAATCTCGGTCGCGCACCGGCGCGGCCTGGACGTGCCGCGCGACCTGTCGGTGGTCGGCTTCGACGACACCTCGGCCGCGACCGCGGTGTGGCCGGAACTGACCACCATCCGCCAGCCGATCGCGGCGATGGCCGACGCGGCGATCGACATCCTGCTGCGCAGCATCCGCAGCAAGGAACACACGGCTCGGGCAAGGATCGATCATGTGCTCGCTCATCAGCTGGTCAAGCGCGATTCGGTCGCCGCACCGGCCACCGCGCGCGCCGAGCGGCGCTGACGCGGCGGCGGTCGGCCTGCTCCGCATCAGCGAATCAGGTACTGGTTGATCAGGTTCTCGTAGGCTTCCTGGCGGCCGCTGGCCTGCTGGGGCGCGCCGGCCTTGGCCGCGTGCGCCGCCAGGTCCGCCAGGGTGCTGCTGCCGGCGGCGAACGCCGCGCCGGCGCCGCTGTCGAAGCTGCTGTAGCGCTCGGCGCGCCACTGCTCCAGCGGCGAGGCCGTCAGCAGCGCATGCGCAACCTCCAGCCCGCGCGCGAACGCGTCCATGCCGCCGATGTGCGCCAGGAACAGGTCCTGCGGATCGGACGACTCGCGCCGCACCTTGGCGTCGAAGTTCAGCCCGCCCGGCGCCAGCCCGCCCTGCCGCAGCACCACCAGCATCGCCCCCACCGTGTCGTACAGGTCGGTCGGGAACTGGTCGGTGTCCCAGCCGTTCTGCGGGTTGCCGCGGTTGGCGTCGATGCTGCCCAGCAGGCCCGCATCGGACGCGACCTGCAGGTCGTGCTCGAAGCTGTGGCCCGACAGCGTGGCGTGATTGGCCTCGATGTTGAGCTTGAAGTCCTGGTCCAGGCCGTGCTGGCGCAGGAAGCCGATCACCGTGGCGCTGTCGAAATCGTACTGGTGCTTCATCGGCTCCATCGGCTTGGGCTCGATCAGGAAATTGCCGGTGAAGCCGATGCTGCGGCCGTAGTCGCGCGCGATGGTCAGGAACCGCGCCATGTTGTCCTGCTCGCGCTTCATCTGCGTGTTGTGCAGGCTGGCATAGCCTTCGCGGCCGCCCCAGAACACGTAGTTCTCCCCGCCCAGCTCCACCGTGGCGTCGAGCGCGGCCTTGACCTGCACCGCCGCGCGCGCGACAACGTTGAAGTCCGGGTTGGTCGACGCGCCGTTCATGTAGCGCGGGTGCGAGAACAGGTTGGCCGTGCCCCACAGCAGCTTGATGCCGGTGTCGGCCTGGCGCTGCTTGGCGATGCCGACCATGTGCTGCAGATTCTTCTCGTACTGGCCGACGTCGTCCGCGTCCGGCGCCAGGTCGATGTCGTGGAAGCAGTAGTACGGCACGCCGAGCTTGGTGAAGAACTCGAACGCCGCGTCGGCCTTGGCTTCGGCGCGGCCCAGCGCATCGCTGCCGGCGTCCCACGGATAGGCGCGCGTGCCCGGCCCGAACGGATCGGCGCCGTTGCCGCAGAAGCTGTGCCAGTACGCCACCGCGAAGCGCAGGTGCTCGGCCATGGTCTTGTCGCCGATGCGCTTGGTCGCATCGTAGACCTTGAACGCCAGCGGGTTGTCCGAGGCCTTGCCTTCGAACGCGATGCGGCCGATGCCCGGGAAGTATTCCTTGGCGCCGATATAGACGGAGTTGCTCATGGGAGATGGAGTCCTGTGCAGTGGGAGGAAGAAGAGGACGCGCGTTGCCGCCGCCGGGCCGGCACGATGCCGGCAGCCGAGACGGCGGCCGACGCGGCCGCGAATGGATGGGGCAGTGCGCACAGCCACGGCTGGTGAGCGCCAGCGGCGACGCGCGGATGTTCGATACAGATGGCGCAGGCACCTTGCCCGCCGTGGCGGCGCGGCCTGGTGCCAGCGCAGGCGATGCCGAACGACGACCGACGGCCGCTGCCGCGAGCGAACCGTGACGGACGCAACGTTATGGTAGCGCTACCAGAAACCGGACTAAAAAAAGCTTCACTGCGGAGGGAAGCCGACGGGGCCATCAGATGCGTTCGCAAGCCGGGGACACGCCGACTTTACCCAGCCCATCGGCGAAACGCTTGCTGCGCTGCGCCATCCATGCGCATCGCGTGCGCACCACCCCGGTGCCGTGCCGTTGTCGGGATCACGCGCAGCGCCTCCTGAGCGCGGTGCGTGCTTCCATTGCAACGCGCCCCGCGTCGCGCCGACTACAATGCGCGCCGATGCCGTCCACGCCCCTGCCCCTGCCGCAACGCCTTGCCGATCCCGCCCCGCGCGAGCGGCGTACGCCGTCGGCGTTGGGCAAGCGCCTGTGCCGGCAGGTCGGCCAGGCGATCGCCGATTTCGGCATGATCGAAGCCGGCGACAAGGTGATGGTGTGCCTGTCCGGCGGCAAGGACAGCTACACGCTGCTGGACATCCTGCTGCAGTTGCAACGCAAGGCGCCGGTGCCGTTCGAGCTGGTGGCGGTGAACCTGGACCAGAAGCAGCCCGGCTTTCCCGAGCAGGTGCTGCCCGACTACCTGCGCGCGCTCGGCGTGGCCTGGCACGTGATCGAGCAGGACACCTATTCGGTGGTCAGCCGCGTGGTGCCCGAGGGCAAGACCCTGTGTTCGCTGTGCTCGCGGCTGCGCCGCGGCGCGCTGTACCGCTACGCCGCCGAGAACGGCATCAGCAAGATCGCGCTGGGCCATCACCGTGACGACCTCGTCGCCACGTTCTTCATGAACCTGTTCTTCCACGCAAAGCTGGCGGCGATGGCGCCCAAGCTGCGCAGCGACGATGGCCAGCACGTGGTGATCCGGCCGCTGGCCTACGTGCGCGAGGCCGACATCGCCGAGTACGCGCAGGCACGCGGCTTCCCGCTGATCCCGTGCACGCTGTGCGGCAGCCAGGACAACCTGCAGCGGCGCCAGGTCGGGCTGATGCTGCAGCAGTGGGACCGCGAGCATCCGGGCCGCATCGAGCAGATCGCGCGCGCCATGGGCAACGTGCAGCCGGCGCAGCTGGCCGACCCGGCCCTGTTCGATTTCCGCACGCTCGGCGCCGCCGCTGGCGGGTCCGCCGCCGGCTGGCCGCTGGACGACGGGGCCTGACGCATCGGCCGCTGAACCGCGCGTTGCGGTATCGGGGCGGGAGCGATGCGACAATGCCCGCTGCCCCACCCTGCGCCTGGCGCCGGGCCGTTCCGTTTTCCTTCTGCTGGATGCTCGATGTTCTTTCGCAACCTGACCCTGTTCCGCTTCCCCACCACCCTCGACTTCTCCGAGATCGACAAGCTCCTGCCGGAGGTCCAGCTCAAGCCGGTCGGCCCGCTGGAAATGAGCTCGCGCGGCTTCATCTCCCCGTTCGGCCGCGACGAGCGCGAGGTGCTGTCGCACCGCATCGCCGAGTTCCTGTGGCTGACCGTCGGCGGCGAGGACAAGATCCTGCCCGGTTCGGTGGTCAACGACCTGCTCGAGCGCAAGGTCGCCGAGATCGAGGAGAAGGAAGGGCGCCGGCCCGGCGGCAAGGCGCGCAAGCGGCTCAAGGACGACCTGATCCACGAGCTGCTGCCGCGCGCCTTCGTCAAGACCTCGCGCACCGACGCGATGCTCGACCTGCAGCACGGCTACGTCGCGGTAGACACCTCCAGCCGCAAGAGCGGCGAGAACGTGATGTCCGAGATCCGCGGCGTGCTGGGCAGCTTCCCGGCGCTGCCGCTGAACGCGGAAGTGGCGCCGCGCTCGATCCTGACCGGCTGGATCGCCGGCGAGCCCCTGCCCGAAGGCCTGAGCCTGGGCGAGGAGTGCGAGATGAAGGATCCGATCGAAGGCGGCGCGGTGGTCAAGTGCCAGCACCAGGAACTGCGCTGCGACGAGATCGACAAGCACCTGGAAGCCGGCAAGCAGGTCACCAAGCTGGCGCTGATCCTGGACGACCACGTCTCCTTCGTGCTCGGCGACGACCTGGTGATCCGCAAGCTGAAATTCCTCGACGGCGCCCTGGACCAACTGGAGAACGCCGACCAGGACGGCGTGCGCGCCGAACTGGACGCCCGCTTCGCGCTGATGAGCGCCGAAGTGCGGCGCCTGTTCCTGCTGCTGGAAGAGGCGCTGAAGCTGAGCAAGGCAGAGGCCTGAGGCAAGGCCGGCAGCGAGTCGCTCGACCTGGCGGCTCCCCTCGTCGCGACTGAAGTCGCTCCCACAAGGGAGCCCCAGCATGCCCGCTGGGTGCACTGTAGGAGGGACTTCAGTCCCGACTGCCGGAGCCGAGCAATTTTCCGGCCGCGTTCGTCGCGGCTGAAGCAGCTCCTACACAAGCCGCGCCTGCTGGTTGGGTGCACTGTAGGAGGGGCTTCAGCCCCGGCCAGCAGCTACCGAAGCCGGACAACTTCCTGACTTCGCTCGTCGCGACTGAAGTCGCTCCCACAAAGGAGCCCCAGCATGCCGGCTGGGTGCACTGTGGGAGGGACTTCAGTCCCGACTGCTGCCGGAGCCGAGCAATTTTCCGGCTGCGTTCGTCGCGGCTGAAGCCGCTCCTACACAAGCCGCGCCTGCTGGTTAGGTGCACTGTAGGAGGGGCTTCAGCCCCGGCCAGCAGCTACCGAAGCCGGACAACTTCCTGACTTCGCTCGTCGCGACTGAAGTCGCTCCCACAAAGGAGCCCCAGCATGCCGGCTGGGTGCACTGTGGGAGGGACTTCAGTCCCGACTGCTGCCAAACCGGCCGGCTTCCTGACTTCGTTCGTCGCGGCTGAAGCCGCTCCTACACAAGCCGCGCCTGCTGGTTAGGTGCACTGTAGGAGGGGCTTCAGCCCCGGCCAGCAGCTACCGAAGCCGGACAACTTCCTGACTTCGCTCGTCGCGACTGAAGTCGCTCCCACAAAGGAGCCCCAGCATGCCGACTGGGTGCACTGTGGGAGGGACTTCAGTCCCGACTGCTGCCAAACCGGCCGGCTTCCTGACTTCGTTCGTCGCGGCTGAAGCCGCTCCTACAGGGGCCGTGGCATGCGCTGCTCGGATCCCCTGCCGAACGATCGGGGGCGCCCGTGACGGAATTCAGCTGAAGCATGCGGCGCGATCGGTGCGCGCAGTCACCGTGCACGCACGCATGAGCGGTATGCTGTGCGCATGCCCGATTTCCTTCGTCGCCTGATCGCGCCGCCTGCCGCGGCGGTCGAACGCGACCTCGTCCGCCTGCGGTTGGACGAGCGCGAGATCGAGGTGCTGCGCGTGCGCGACCCGCGCGCGCGGCGGATCAAGCTCAGCGTCGACGAACGCGGCGCGCGCCTGACCCTGCCGCTGCGCGCCAGCCTGGTGTCCGGCGAGCGGTTCCTGCTCGAGCACCGGCACTGGCTCGGCGAGCAGCTGGCGCGCTACCAGGACGAAGACAACGAACCGGGCCTCGAACGCGGCGTGCCCGGCTGGCTGCCGCTGCGCGGCGAGCGCCTGCCGCTGCGCTGGAGCGAAGGCCGCTACGCGCACCTGCAGGTCGATGCCGAGGGCGCGCAGCTGCAGCTGCCGGCGCGCGCCGGCGATGCGGCCATCGCGCGGGCGCTGCGCGAGTTCTATGAAGCGCAGGCGCGCGCCGACGTCGGCCGCTGGCTGCCCAGGTACCTGCCGTCGCTGCCGCGCGCGCCGGCGCGGGTGCGGCTGAAGGTGATGTCCTCGCAATGGGGCTCGCTGGCGCCCGACGGCTCGATGGCGCTGGACCTGGCGCTGGTGCTGGGGCGGCCGTCGGCGTTCGAGTACGTGCTGGTCCACGAGCTGTGCCACCTGATCCAGGCCAACCACTCGCCCGCGTTCTGGCGCGAAGTGGAAGCGCGGTTCCCGGCCTGGCGCGCCGAGCGCGACTATTTCCACGCGCACGGGCGGCGCCTGAAGGCGCAAATGCGACGGTTGTTGAGCTAGCCGGGCATTCGGCTCCGGTCGCAGCAGGCTTTCTCGGCAACGCCGGTCGCGACGATGGTCCGGGGCGACCCGGGCCGCTCCCGCATGCCGTCATCGGCATCGGCCCAAGAACCGGCAGCGCCGACTTTGTTGCGTCGCTCACCGGGCCGGACTGCAGCGCGCGTGGATGCCGGGCAACGTCGGCCTGCAGATGCGACCGTACCGTCGGCCGACCGCTCGATCGGCGGTCGTTGGGCCAGCCGGGTGTGCGGCTCCGGTCACAGCGGGCCTTCGCACACCGGGCACGACCGGCGGCCCAGGGCGACCCGGCGCCTCGCCGTCATCAACTCAAGCCGACAACGGCAAGGCGCGCGGATGCCGGCAACGCCGGCCTGCAGATGTAGCCAGCCGTTCGCCGACCGGGCAGTCGGCCCACAGCGCGATGCCGCCGGGCTGATCCGGCAAACCTGTTCGGAGTGGGTGTTCGTCTCGATGCGACGCAGCGGCGTCGACAATGCAGCGACGGGTCGGATCGGCGGATTTCGCCTCAGCGCTGCGGAAGAAGAACTCCACGCGCAGCGCCCGGCAGGCCCCCTCTCCCCGCCTACCTCACACCTGGCGCGGCCTCCGGCGCCAGCGAGCGATACGGTCCGAGCGGCACTACGCCGGCATGTCATGACGCCGGGATCGGGCCGCGTACGCAAGACGTATCGCGTCTATGCCTGTTTTGTCGGCAGGCGTGGCGGGAACTTAAGCGAAATCTTTTCTACACACAAGCTTCACGGAGATTGTGCAGGTTCGTCATTCAGCGATAGGGAGCCTAGCCGGGCGGCGCAGGCCGGCGGCTCAGAGGAAGTCGCGCAGCAGCGCCGCCACCGCGGCCGGCTGTTCCATGTGCAGGTGGTGGGTGCCCGGTAGCACGTGCACGCGGCCGTGGCGCAGCCGCGCCGCGCGCTCGCGCCGCAGCGGCTCGGGGAAGTACGGTTGCGCCGGATCGGCGTAGATCACCTGCGTCGGGCACTCGATGCCGGCCAGCAGCGCCTGCACCTGCGCCTCGCTCAACCGCACCGCGGTGGGCAGGGTCAGGCGCCGGTCGCTGCGCCAGACGTAGCCGCCCTCGACCGGTCGCACCCCGCGTTCCACCAGCAGGCGCGCCGCCGGCTCGCTGAGCTGGTTGGCCTGCATCCGCGCGCGCACCGGCGCGGCCAGGTCGGGGAACACGCGCAGCGGCGCGGTGTTCGCGCGTCGCGTCGCGTCGACGCTGTCGCGCAGCCGCTCCAGCGTGCCCTCCACGGTCTCGGCCAGGCCGCCGAGCATCTCGATCGCGACCAGCTTGGCGACCCGCCGCGGCACCGCCGCGGCCAGGGTGCTGGCGATCGCCGCGCCCATCGAATGGCCGATCACCGCGAAGCGCTCCCAGCCCAGCGCGTCGGCCGCGTCCAGCAGCGGATGCAGCGCGCCGGTCAGCAGGTAGTCGGCGCCGGCAGGCAGCGGATCGCTGTGGCCGTGGCCGGGCAGGTCCAGCAGCACCAGGTCCAGCTGCGGCAGCTGCGCGCTCAGCGGCACGAAGCTGGCGGCATTGTCCAGCCAGCCGTGCAGCGCCAGCACCTTGGGGCCCTGCGGATCGCCGCTGCGCAGCCCGGCCAGCATGCCCACCCGCGACGGGCAGGCGAACGGACGCAATGTCATGCGGCGCGCGCGGCCAGCTGCGCCAGCGCGCGCGCGTGCGCCGGGGCGTCGTTGAGACAGGGGATGTAACGCACCTGCATGCCGCGCGCGGCGCAGGTCTCGACGAAGCCCATGGCCACTTCCTCCAGCGTTTCCAGGCAGTCGGTAGCGAAGCCCGGGCAGATCACGTCGACCCGCTTGGTGCCCTGCTCGGCCAATTGCCACAGGCTCGGCTCGGCGTAGGGCTGCAGCCAGCGCTCGGCGCCGAAGCGCGACTGGTAGCCGAGCTGCCACTCGCCGGCGTCCAGGCCCAGCGCTGCGGCGATCGCCTGCGCGCTGGCCTCGCAGCGTTGCGGGTACGGATCGCCGTTGTTGGCCACGCGCTGCGGCAGGCCATGGAAGGAGAAGAACAGGGTCTCGCCGCGGCCGTGCTGCGCCCAGTGCGCGCGCACGCTGTCGGCGACCGCTTCGACCCAGCCCGGGTCGGTCGGATAGTCCTCGATCAGGGTCACCGGCAGCTGCGGATTGCGCGCCTGCCAGGCCTGCACCACGTCCTCGATCGAGGCGGTGGTGGTGGTCGAATACTGCGGGTACAGCGGCAACACCACGATCCGGCGCACGCCGCCGTCGCGCAGCGCGTCCAGGGCCGGCGCCAGCGCCGGCGTGCCGTAGCGCATCGCCCAGGCCACGCGGTGGTCGGGCAGTTCGCGCTGCATGCCCTCGGCCAGGCGCCGGGTGTACACCGCCAGCGGCGAGCCTTCCGGCAGCCACACCAGGGCGTACTTCTCCGCCGAGCGCGGCGAGCGGCGCGGCAGGATGATCCAGTTCAGCAGCGGCCACCAGAACAGCTTGGGAATCGCCACCACGCGTTTATCGCCGAGGAATTCGGCCAGGTAGCGGGCGACCGCAGGCGCGGTCGGCGCCTCGGGCGTGCCTAGGTTCACCACCAGCACGGCGGTATCGGGTGCGTCGGACATGCACGCATTGTGGCAGAGGCGCCCGTCGCGCGCGTTGCGATCGTGTCTATCGAAACGATCGGCATGCCCGCACGCGCAGCGCCATCGCTCATTGCCGATTCATTGCGCTGTGACTAAGTTCAAGGACTTGCAGTATCTTGCTGCGGACCTATTTCGGAAGCCCGCCATGCCTCGCCTGCCGCGCATCGCCCTGTTGTTGAGCACCACGCTGTTCGTCGGCCATGCCGTGGCCGGCCCGGAAGAAGACGAGCGCGCGCGCAACGCGCTGCGCGTGCTGAGCGACATCCAGGAGATCCCGGAGCAGTCCATCCCCGACAAGCTGCTCGACGAGGGCCGCGCGATCGTGGTGATCCCGGACACGCTCAAGGCCGGCCTGGTGATCGGCGGGCGCCGCGGCCACGGCCTGATGTCGGTCAAGCGTCCCGACGGCACCTGGTCCAACCCGGTGTTCGTCAAGCTCACCGGCGGCAGCATCGGCTTCCAGGTCGGCGTGCAGTCCTCCGACGTGGTGCTGGTGTTCCGCAACGACCGCAGCCTGGACAACATCGTCAACGGCAAGTTCACCCTCGGCGCCGATGCCGGCGTCGCCGCCGGCCCGGTCGGGCGCAACGCCTCGGCCGCCACCGACGGCCAGCTCAAGGCCGAGATCTGGTCGTGGTCGCGCGCGCGCGGCCTGTTCGCCGGCGTGGCGCTGGACGGCGCCGCGCTGCAGATCGACGATGCCGCCGATCTCAACGTGTACGGCAGCAACACCACCCCGCGCATGATCTTCGAAGGCCGCACCACCAGCCTGCCGTCCAACGACGTGGTCGCGTTCCGCGACAAGCTCGAGGAAGCCACCTACGCGGCGCGGCAGAGCCGCGGCACCGACGGCGGCGCCACCCGCACCGCCAGCGCCCCGCCGCCGCGGCCGCAGCCCTCGGCGCAGGCCGCGCCAGCGACTGGTGCCGAACCCGCCGACGGCGCCAGCACCGCGCCCTTGCAGGCGCCGCCGCAGACGCCGCCGCCGCAGGGCGGCTTCCAGCCGGTATCCGAAGGCGAGATCCGCACCGAATCGCTCGACGGCAATCGCTAGGCGCCCATTCATTCCCGAATAGGCGGCGACGGCCTGACAGGCCGTCGCCCGGTGCCGCGTGGCGCAGTGCCTGACTGTGGCCAGTCGATTCCAGCCGCGAGCGCGGCTGACGGCCCGCCAGGCCCGCATCCGGCAGGGCGGCGGTGGCATGCGCCGGCCGCCGCGTCAGCGCCAGGTGTGGACAGCGCCACGTCTCCCCCTGTTCCTTGCCGCGTGCACGCGCAACAGCGGCACAGCCCACTCCGGAAATGCGTTGACACGCCTTCGGCGCGCCGCACCGAACGCACCGCGGCGCGGTGCGTTATCCTGCGCGTTCCTTACGACTTCTCTGCGAGCGGATCATGGGCGGTTTTAGCATCTGGCACTGGCTTGTGGTGCTGGTGATCGTGCTGCTGGTGTTCGGCACCAAGCGGCTGACCAGCGGCGCCAAGGATCTCGGCAGTGCGGTCAAGGAATTCAAGAAAGGCATGCGCGACGAAGACAAGCCCGCCGGCCAGCTCGGCGACGAGTCGCGCAGCGAACAGTCCCGCGAGACCCAGGCCGAACGCGACCGCGACGCGCGCTGATCGGAAGCCGCTGGCGTGTTCGATATCGGATTCAGCGAACTGCTGCTGATCGCTGTGGTGGCGCTGGTGGTGCTCGGCCCGGAACGGCTGCCCAAGGCCGCGCGCTTCGCCGGGCTGTGGGTGCGCCGCGCGCGCGCGCAGTGGGACTCGGTGAAGCAGGAACTGGAGCGCGAACTGGAAGCGGAAGAACTCAAGCGCAGCCTGCAGGACGTGCAGGCCTCGCTGCGCCAGGCCGAATCGCAGTTGCGCGACGGCGGCCAGCAGCTGCAGCGCGAGACCGAGGCGCTGCGCCGCGAGATCGACCCGACCGGGCCGGAGCCGTTCGCCGACGCCGCATCCGCCGAACCGCAGGCCCCGGCGCAGCCGGTGGAGCAGCTGCCGCCGGCCGGCGTGCCCGCCGTTGCGGAGCCGTCCGCGGCGCCGCAGCCCGCTGCGCCCACGCACGCCTCCACCGAACCGCGGCCCGTCCCGCACGACGCCGCGCCCGCAGCACCGGCACCTGGCGCCACACCGCCCAACGGCACTCCTGAGGCGCCGCGATGAATCCGGAAGCCGAAAGCAGCCTGATCGAACACCTGGTCGAATTGCGCGCGCGCCTGGTGCGCGCGCTGCTCGGCCTGGGCGTGGTGGTGCTGGCGCTGCTGCCCTTCTCCAAGCCCATCTACACCTGGTTGGCCGCGCCGATGCTGGCGCAGCTGCCGATCGGCCAGAGCGTGATCGCCACCCACCCGGCCGGCGCGGTGTTCGCCCCGCTCAAGCTGACCTTCTTCGTGGGCGTGTTCATCGCCGTGCCGTGGCTGCTGTACCAGGCCTGGGCCTTCGTCGCCCCGGGCCTGTACCAGCGCGAGAAGCGCCTGGCGCTGCCGCTGCTGGCCTCGGCAGTGCTGCTGTTCTACGTGGGCTGCGCCTTCGCCTATTTCCTGGTGCTGCCGGCGGTGTTCCACTTCCTGACCACGTTCAAGCCGGACATCATCCAGCTCACCCCCGACGCCGGCGCGTACCTGGATTTCGTGCTGGCGATCTTCTTCGCCTTCGGCGCCAGCTTCGAACTGCCGGTGGCGCTGGTGATTCTGGCCCTGCTCGGCTGGGTGACCCCACAGCAGCTGCGCGAAGGCCGCGGTTACGCGGTGGTCGGCATCTTCGTGCTGGCCGCGGTGCTGACCCCGCCGGACGTGGTCTCGCAGCTGATGCTGGCGATCCCGATGTGCCTGCTGTACGAACTGGGCATCATCGCCGCGGCGGCGGTGACCAGGAAGCCGCCGGAAGTGGAAGTCCGCGACTAGCGGATTTCCCGCTTGGCGCTGCCTAGCGTCAGTGCGTCTGCCGTGACCAAGCAGCTCCGGTAAAGCCCGTCGCGACTGAAGTCGCTTGTGTCTTACGCAGGTCTATCGTTGAGGTGAGAGCGGAGTGCGGCAGGCCGCTAAGTCGCAGTGCCTCACGAGCACGAGTAGGAGTCAGGGCCGCCGCACTCCGTTTCTCCTGCCAGCAAGCCCGAACAGTTGCCTGAGCCGCGAGCTCGAACCTACAAGCATGGGCATCGGCAGGAGATCTCTCGTCCCTGAGTTTACTGCGGAGAACGCCTATGTCTATGCAGCGCTTTGTCGGGATCGATGTCTCCAAGGCCGAGCTGGTCGTTCACGTCTTGCCGGATGGGCTGACCTGGACTCAGGCCAATACGCCCGAGGGGCACGCCGGCCTGGCCGAACGCCTGGCCTTGCTGGGATGCGAGCGGATCGTGCTGGAGGCCAGCGGTGGCTACGAACGGGCGATAGTGCAGGTGCTGACGCAGGCTGGTCTGCCCGCGGTCCGGCTGCCTGCCCAGCGTCCTCGTGCGCTGGCGCACGCGTTGGGACTCAAGGCCAAGACCGATGCTCTGGATGCGCGGTTGCTGGCTGTGGCGGCCCAGTGCATCCACGCTCAGCCCACCGCGGTGCTCCCTGCGCCGCTGCAGGCGCTGCGCGAACTGCTCCACCTGCGCAGCACCCTGGTCGCCCAGCGCGATGCGCAGCGCCGCTGCATGGAGCACGTGACCTGCAAGGCGGTGCGCGACCAATGGCTCGAGGTGATCGCGCTGCTGCAGCAGCGCATCTGTAACGTGTCCCGGCAGATCGCACAGGCGGGGGCTGCCTGCTCCAGCCTGCCCAAATTGCCTGGGCTTGGCCCGATCCTGCGCGCCACCCTGGCAGCCCGGCTCCCCGAGCTGGGCACCGTGCATCCGCGCAAGATCATCGCCTTGGTCGGGCTGGCGCCGTTCAATCGCGATAGCGGCCGCTGGCGCGGCCAACGCCGCATCCAGGGCGGACGCGCCGACGTGCGACGAGTGCTGTACATGGCCACGTGGGCCTCCATCCGCACCGGCTCCCCGCTGTCACACACCTACGCCCGCCTGACCGCCGCAGGCAAACCCGCCAAGGTCGCCATTGTCGCGTGCATGCACAAGTACCTGCGATGGCTCAATGCCATTGCCCGAGACCAGGCGCCTTACGCTCCTCCGGAGATCGCTTCTGCATGACAGTTGACTCCTACAGAGAGCGGGAGCCCCGCTTTTCCGAGTCCCCGGTCCCGAGTCCCGAGTCCCGGCTGCTCAGGCCACAAACACATTGGAAGGCGGCGGCGGCACCGCCGGCGCGGTATCGCCGGTGTGCACGAACATCTGCTTCCATGCCGCGTACACCGCGCCGGCCAGCGCCGGCATCGCCAGCGCCATCAGCAGCAATTGCGCGACCAGGGCCGCGATCGTCGGCCCGGCCAGCGCCTGCACCAGCAGGATCACCAGCACCAGGGCGAAATACAGCGCGAACATCGCGATGAAGGCCAGGATGAAGAACACCAGCATCGCCGGCAGGTTGTGCAGGCAGGCGCGCAGGCTGTTGCGCATCGCCGCCAGGCCACCGCGACCGTCGAACATCACCTGCGGGGCGAGCACGAACAGGGTCAGGGTCACCGCCACGAAGCCGACGAACACCAGCAGCAGCCACAGCAGGATGCGCATCGCCGGCAGCGTCGCCACCAGCTGCTCGACCTGCGCCGGATCCGGCTGGGCGCTGGACTGACCGAGTTCGTTGAGCTTGGTCATCACCGTCGCCAGCTGCTCCCAGCCGCTCTGGCCGACCACCACCAGGGCCAGGGCGCCCAGCGCCAGGCCGACCACCACCTGCGGCAGCAGCGCCACCAGCAGACTCGGCGCGCGGCCGTCGTGCACGCCCTGCAGGAGGTGCGCCGGCTGCGCGGTGCGGCCCTGGTCCACTTCGCGTACCGCCCACACCAGCCCGCCGAACAGCAATGGCCCGGCCAGGCCCAGCAGCAATTGCGCCAGCATGCCCAGGGTCGGGCTCAGCGCGCCCATCAGCAACGCCAGCAGCGCCGCCAGGCCCCAGATCACCCCCAACAGGCCCAGCGCCAGCGGCGCGCGGCGCAGCAGCGCGATCCCGCTCAACAGCCATTCCGCGCCGGCCGAGGCCGGCAGCTTGCGAATCTCGATCATTGCCAATCCGAAGTGGGGGGCGCCGTACGACGCGGCGCCTGCACAGATTATCGCGGTTTTGCCTGGCCGCCGGCGGTTTGCTGGCCGCGCGCGTGCTGAACGAAGCGCCGCAGCAGCTTGCGCGCCAATGGCGCGGCGCTGACCTCGCGGGCGATGGTACGGGCGCAGCGGCCGGCGCTGCGTAGACAGTCGGCGCGGGCGTGCACGTAGCCGCGCATGTGGTGGGTGGCGAATTCCGGGTGGAACTGCACGCCCCAGGCTGCCTCGCCCCAGCGGAAGGCATGGCACTGGTCCTGCGCCGAGCGCGCCAGCACGGTGGCGCCGACCGGCGCGCGCAGCACCGTCTGCAAGTGCGTGGCGTGGGCCGGGAAGCGTTCGGGCAGGCCGGCGAACAGCGGATCGTCGAACGCCGGCGGGTGCAGGTCGATATGCACGGTGCCCGATTCGCGCCCGGCCGGGTTGTAGGCGACCTCCCCGCCCAGCGCATGCGCCAGCAGCTGGTGGCCGTAGCAGATGCCCAGCAGCGGCGTGCCGTCGTGAGCGGCCTCGCGCAGCCAGTCGGCCGAGCGCTCGCTCCAGTCGGCGCGGTCGGTGACGAAGGCGGCCGAGCCGGTGACGATGATCCCGGCGAAGCCCGCGCGCGCGGGCAGCGCGGCGCCAGCGGCGACATTGGCGACCACGGTGTCGCGCTCGGCCAGGCCGGCGGCGACGCGGATCCAGTGCGGGAAGCGCCCATAGCGCCGCATCGTCGCCACCGGCTCGCCGGTCTCGAGGATCAGGAAGGGCGCGGCGGACGGACGGTAGGATCCCAGCGGCATGACCCGATTTAGACAGCATCGGCAGGCGCTTTTCAAGCCTCGCCGCGTCCGGCGCTATCATCGGAGCAGCATCGACTGCTGCGGCGCCATGGCCATTTCATCCTCTGCGATCGACCTGCCGCTCGTCCAGGCCTGGCTGCATGCGCGCTCGGTAGGGCGCGAACTGCCCCTGCCGGTGCCCGATCATGGCGGGCTGCGGGTGGATACCGGCCAGGCGCAGGAACGCATCCGCTACGTCTTCGCCGAACCGGTTGCGGGGCTGGCCGCATTGGCCGCGCGCATCGAGCAACCGCGCGTGTTCCTGAAGTTGTGCGGCAGCGCGCGGCAATTGGCCGAACACCTGCCGCCGCGTTGGCAGCTGCAGCCCATGCGCTGGGTGATGCAGAGCCGGTCGGCGGCGCCGCCTTGCTGTACCTTGCCGGCCGGCTATCGCATGGAACGGTCGGCGCAAGGCCCGGTCTGGACCGTGGCGATCCTGTGCGGCGGCGATGTCGCCGCCAGCGGCTACGCGATCGCCGCGGCGGGCGTGTTCGTCTACGACCGCATCGCCGTCGCGCCGGCACACCGCCGCCGCGGCCTGGGCCGCTGTCTGATGCAGGCGCTGGGATCGGCATGCCGCACGCCGGATCAGCAGATCCTGGTCGCCACCGACGAAGGCCGTGCGCTCTACCGCGCGCTGGGCTGGCAGGCACTCTCGCCGTTCGCGACCGCGGTGATCCCGGGGTAGGCGCCGCCTACTCGCGCGGCGGCAGCACCGACAGCACTTCCTCGATGGTGGTCAGCCCGGCGGCGACCTTTTCCAGGCCGGCGCGGCGCAGGCTGCGCACGCCTTCGGCCTGCGCGGCGCGGCTGAAGCCGGCCAGGTCCATGTCGGCGCGGATCAGCGTGCGCAGGCGCGGCGTCACCGGCAGCAGTTCGTACAGGCCGACCCGGCCCAGGTAGCCGGTGCGGCGGCATTCCAGACAGCCGACCGGAGCGTGCGTGTGCAACTCCTCCGGCAGCGCTTCGCCCGGCTCGCGCAGCGCGTCCCACTCGATGTCGCTGAGCGCGTGCGGGCGCTTGCAGTGACTGCACAGGGTGCGCACCAGGCGCTGCGCCAGCACGCCGTTGAGGGTGGAGGCGACCAGGTAGTGCGGCACGCCCAGGTCGAGCAGGCGGGTGATCGCCGAGGGCGCGTCGTTGGTGTGCAGGGTGGACAGCACCAGGTGCCCGGTCAGCGAGGCCTGCACCGCCATCTGCGCGGTTTCCAGGTCGCGGATCTCGCCGATCATGATGATGTCCGGGTCCTGCCGCAGCAGGGTGCGCACGCCGCTGGCGAAGTCCAGGTCGATGTTGGTCTGCACCTGCATCTGGTTGAACTCCGGCGCGATCATCTCGATCGGGTCCTCCACGCTGCACACGTTCACGTCGGGGGTGGCCAGGCGCTTGAGCGTGGAATACAGCGTGGTGGTCTTGCCCGAGCCGGTCGGGCCGGTGACCAGCACGATGCCGTGCGGGCGCTCGACCAGCGCCGACCAGCCGGCCGCCTCCTGCGCGCTGAAGCCAAGCTGGTCCACGCTCTTGAACGCCGCGTCCGGGTCGAAGATGCGCATCACGCACTTCTCGCCGAACGCGGTGGGCATCGTCGACAGGCGCATCTCGGTCTCGCGTCCGCCCGGCGAGCGGGTCTTGATGCGCCCGTCCTGCGGGCGCCGGCGCTCGGCCAGGTCCATGCGCCCGAGCACCTTGATCCGGCTGACGATGGCGGTCATCACCGCCGGCGGCACTTCCAGCACCTTGTGCAGCACGCCGTCGATGCGGAAGCGCATGCGCCCGGCCTCGCGCCGCGGCTCCAGGTGGATGTCGCTGGCGCGCTGCTCGTAGGCGTACTGCAGCAGCCAGTCGACGATGTGCACGATGTGGTGGTCGTCGGCGTTGACGTCGCCGCCGCGGCCCAGTTCCACCAGCTGCTCGAAGCTGGGCAGGCCGCTGCTCTGCTCGTTGCGCCCGTCCTTGGCGCCGCGCACCGAGCGGGTCACGCCGAAGAACTCCATCGTGTAGCGGTGCAGGTCCAGCGGGTTGACCACCGCGATCTCGATCCGGCGCCGCGCCAGGTGCTGCACGTCGGCCAGCCAGTCCAGCGCCAGCGGCTCGCTGGTCGCCACCAGCACGCGCTCGGCGTCCAGCGCCAGCGGCAGGATGCGGTGGCGGCGCGCGTAGGCGTGCGAGACCACGGCGGTGACCGCGGCCACGTCGACCCGGGTCGGGTCGATGCGCAGGTAGCGCAGGCCGCAGCGCTGCGCCAGCCATTCGGTCAGCCGTTCAAGGCCCAGTTCGCTGCCTGGCGGGCGGGTCGCGGCCAGTTTCAGGTTGGACAGCAGCACCAGCGGATGCACGTCGCTGACGGTGCGCGCGGACTGCGCCGAGAACTGCATGCGGCCGCGCTCGGCCGGCGCGACCAGGCCGTCGGCGAGCAACGCGGCGGCCACGCGCTCGAAACTCAGGCGCCCGGGCGGCAGCGACACGGCAGCGGGTACGGGCACGGCGGGCGGCTGCGCGGCAGGTCGCGAATCCATGGTCAGGTCCGGTGCGCGGAAGTCCCCGCAAGTCGGTCGCTATACTAGCGCACCCCTTTTGCCGGCCTTTGCTGCATGCCCGTCTCCCGGTCCGTTCCGATCACGTTCCAGGGTCTGATCCAGACCCTCAACCAGTTCTGGGCGCAGCACGGCTGCGTGCTGATCCAACCGCTGGACCTGGAAGTGGGCGCCGGCACCTTCCATCCGGCCACGTTCCTGCGCGCGCTCGGGCCGGAGCCGTGGAACGCGGCCTACGTGCAGCCCTGCCGCCGCCCCACCGACGGCCGCTACGGCGAGAACCCGAACCGCCTGCAGCGCTACTACCAGTACCAGGTGGCGATGAAGCCGAACCCGGACAACATCCAGCAGCTGTACCTGGATTCGCTCAAGGCGCTGGGCATCGATCCGCTGGTGCACGACCTGCGCTTCGTCGAGGACAACTGGGAATCGCCCACGCTCGGCGCCTGGGGCCTGGGCTGGGAGGTGTGGCTCAACGGCATGGAGGTCACCCAGTTCACCTACTTCCAGCAGGCCGGCGGCCTGGAATGCAAGCCGGTGCTGGGCGAGATCACCTATGGCCTGGAGCGGTTGTGCATGTACCTGCAGAACTGCGACAACGTCTACGACCTGGTGTGGACCTACGGCCCGGACGGTACGCCGGTCACCTACGGCGACGTCTACCACCAGAACGAGGTGGAGCAGAGCGCGTACAACTTCGAGCACGCCGACGTGGCCGAACTGTTCCACCGCTTCGACGCCTGCGAGCGCGAGGCGCAGCGCCTGGTCGAGCTCGGCCTGCCGCTGCCGGCCTACGAGCAGGTGACCAAGGCCAGCCACGCCTTCAACCTGCTCGACGCGCGCCGCGCGATCTCGGTGACCGAACGCCAGCGCTACATCCTGCGCGTGCGCGCGCTGGCGCAGGCGGTGGCCAAGGCCTACCACGCGCAACGCGAGAAGCTGGGCTTCCCCGGCGTGAAGCGCTGAGGCTGTAAAGCCCCTCTCCCTCCGGGAGAGGGGTTGGGGTGAGGGTCCGGGGCGAAGCCCTGCAGACCTGAATTTCCCAGAGCTCCGCCCGTACCCTCATCCGCCCCTTCGGGGCACCTTCTCCCGCAGGGAGAAGGGAACTGCTAGCAAGGTCCGACACATGAGCGCACTACATCCCCTGCTGATCGAACTGGGTACCGAGGAACTGCCGGTCAAGGCGCTGCCGGGCCTGGCGCAGGCCTTGTTCGACGGGGTGATCGCCGGGCTGGAGAAGCGCGGCATCGCGGTCGAGCGCGGCGACGCCAGGCCGCTGTCCACCCCGCGCCGGCTGGCGGTGCTGCTGCCGGGCGTGGCTGCGGAACAGCCGGAGCAGCGTTCGGAAGTGCTCGGCCCGTATCTCAACATCGCTTTGGACACCGATGGCCAGCCGACCAAGGCGCTGGCCGGCTTCGCCGCCAAGGCCGGCATCGACTGGACCGCGCTGGAGCGCACCAGCGACGCCAAGGGCGAACGTTTCGTGCACCGCGCGGTGACCCCGGGCGCGCAGACGACCGCGCTGCTGCCGGAGATCCTGCGCGAGGCGATCGCGGCGATGCCGATCCCCAAGCCGATGCGCTGGGGCGACCACGATTACGGATTCGCGCGGCCGGTGCACTGGCTGGTGCTGCTGTTCGGCAGCGAGGTGGTGCCGGTGCAGTTGTTCGGCGTGCAGGCCGACCGCATTAGCCGCGGCCACCGCTTCCTGCACGACGCACCGGTCGCACTGGCCCAGCCGGGCGACTACGTGGCCGCATTGCAAGCCGCGCAGGTGCTGGTGGATCCGGACGCGCGCCGCGCGCGCATCGTCGCCGAGGTCGAGCAGGCCGCGCGCCAGGCCGGCGGCAGCGCGCGCATTTCCGACGACAACCTGGAGCAGGTGGTGAACCTGGTCGAATGGCCGTCGGCGGTGCTGTGCCATTTCGAACAGGCGTTCCTGGCGGTGCCGCAGGAAGCGCTGATCGAGACGATGGAGAGCAACCAGAAGTTCTTCCCCGTACTCGACGCCGGCGGCAAGCTCACCGAGCACTTCATCGGCATCGCCAACATCGTCTCGCGCGACGTGGCCGAAGTGGCCAAGGGCTACGAGCGGGTGATCCGCCCGCGCTTCGCCGACGCCAAGTTCTTCTTCGACGAGGACCTCAAGCAGGGCCTGGTCGCGATGGGCGCAGGGTTGGCCAGCGTGACCTACCAGGCCAAGCTCGGCAGCATCGCCGACAAGGTACAGCGCGTGGCCGCGCTGGCCGAGGCGATCGCGCCGCTGGTCGGCGTGGACGCGGCGCAGGCGCGCCGCGCCGCCGAATTGAGCAAGAACGACCTGCAGTCGCGCATGGTCAACGAATTCCCGGAACTGCAGGGCATCGCCGGTCGCCACTACGCCAAGGCCGCCGGCGAACCGGGCGAGATCGCCCTGGCGATCGACGAGGCCTACCAGCCGCGCTTCGCCGGCGACGACATCGCGCTGTCGCCGCTGGGCAAGGTGCTGGCGATTGCCGAACGCCTGGACACGCTGGCCGGTGGCTTCGCCGCGGGCCTGAAGCCGACCGGCAACAAGGACCCGTTCGCGCTGCGGCGCAATGCGCTGGGGTTGGCGCGGACTATCATTGAGAGTGGATTTGATCTGAATCTGCGAGACGCATTAGGCGCAGCGGTTCATTCTTCCAGTACTGCCATGTTGTTCTCCAAAGCAGCCAAACAGCAGGCTGAGGCCGATAGTGCCAAGCGCAAGGGCGTAAAAGTCGCTGACGTACAAGTCGGAGGCGGGCACATGGCAAATGACCATGAAGTCGCAGCAGAAGTCTTTGACTTCATCCTCGACCGCCTGCGCGGCTACTACACCGACAAGGGCGTGCCGGCGACGCATTTCAACGCGGTGGCCGCCTTGTTCTCGGTCGGGGCTGAAGGAAGCGCGGCTTCTGTAGGAGCGGCTTCAGCCGCGACCGCCACCCACGGATCGCTGTACGACTTCGACCGCCGCATCGACGCGATCGGCATCTTCGCCACGCTGCCAGAGGCAGAGGCGCTGGCTGCGGCCAACAAGCGCATCCGCAACATCCTGCGCAAGGCAGAAGGCGCGATTCCTGCGCAGATCGACCCGACCCTGCTGCGCGAGCCGGCCGAAAGCGCACTGGCCGAAGCGGTGGAAGCGGCGATCGTGGAAACCGACGGCGCGCTGCGCCAGCACGACTACGTCACCGTACTGAACTTCCTGGCGCGGCTGCGGCCGCAGGTGGACGCGTTCTTCGACGGGGTGATGGTCAACGTCGACGACCAAGAGCTGCGCGGCAACCGCCTGGCCCTGCTCAAGCGCCTGGGCGACCGCCTCGGCAGCGTCGCGGCGATCGAGCACCTGTCGTCGTAAGCAGGCCTGCGGACAGTACATGTAGAGGCTGCGAAAGCGGCCTCTTCTTTTTTGTGGGAGGGACTTCAGTCCCGACGCTCGAAGCTGGCAGCGGCCAAGTGAAACAACGTCGGGACTGAAGTCCCTCCCACAGTGCCCGCGGCTAGCTATTACCAAGCACCTGCCGAGCGACTCTACTCGAGAGAGCCGCAGCCTCTGGCAACACCGCTTCCTGTGGGAGCGACTTCAGTCGCGACGAACGAAGCAGGCAGCAGCCACGGCCAAGTGAACCGCGTCGGGACTGAAGTCCCTCCCACAGTGCACCCAGCCAGCTACTTCCTAGCGCCCGCCGAGCGACTCTGCTCGAGGGAGCCGCAGCCTCCGGCGACACCGCTTCTTGTGGGAGCGACTTCAGTCGCGACGCGCGAAGCTGCAATCCCCGTCGTGCTGAGAAAAAAGCGTTCGGGGCTGAAGCCCCTCCTACAGTGCACTCGACCGGCCATGTAAAAGCACCGGGTTGAGCCCCTCTCCCCTCGGGAGAGGGGTTGGGGTGAGGGTACGGCGCGAAGCGTCTCGCGGAGTTTGGGGGCACGAGGCTGCGCTCGTACCCTCATCCGCCCCTTCGGGGCACCTTCCCCCGAAAAGGGGGCCGTGGTCCCGCAGGGAGAAGGGGACTCCAGCACATACGCACGCTACATCACAGTACCCGCCAATCGCGGCACGGTGCACAACCGCCGCTACGAATCCCCAATCCCCACTCCCCAATCCCCGCCTTCAATCAAACAACGCCTGGATCGCTGCCAACCCGGCCGTGGCGCGCTCCTTCTTGCGCTCGGCGTCGGCCACGGGGTCGGCGCCGTCGCGCTGCATCTCCTCGGCCGGGATCTCGTCGAAGAAGCGGCTGGGCTTGAGCCGGATGTGTTCGCCGAACTTGCGGGTCAGCTTGCTGTAGCTCATCCACAGCTGCTCCTTGGCACGGGTGATGCCCACGTATAGCAGCCGCCGCTCTTCCTGCAGGTTGCCTTCCTCCAGGCTGACCTCGTGCGGCAGCACGCCGTCCTCGCAGCCGACGATGAACACGT
This sequence comes from Xanthomonas sp. CFBP 8443, assembly GCF_025666195.1. Taxonomy (NCBI): domain Bacteria; kingdom Pseudomonadati; phylum Pseudomonadota; class Gammaproteobacteria; order Lysobacterales; family Lysobacteraceae; genus Xanthomonas; species Xanthomonas sp. CFBP 8443. Next base: position 89,252 of record NZ_CP102592.1, on the reverse strand, counting down.
AGCGGAACTCCAGGCCCTTGGACGCGTGCATCGTCATCATCCGTACCTGGTTGCCGCCGTCGTCCTTGTCGTTGCGCGACAGCAGCGCCAGCTGCGCGGCCAGGTCGCCGACGGTGGCGCCGCGCGGGCCGCCCTCGAACCACTTGGCCAGTTCTTCCAGGTTGCCGCGGCGGCGCTGGAAGGTGGTCTCGTCCTTGCACTGGCTGCGCAGCTCGCGGATCAGGCCCGACTGCTCGGCGAGCTGGCGTACCACGTCGGCCGAGGACAGGGTCAGCGAGGCGGTGCGCAACTCGTGCAGGACGTCGACGAAATCGCTCAGGCCGTTGGCCGCGCGCGGCGGCAGCTGCTGCAGCGCACCCATCGACTCGGCCGCGCGCGACATCGGCAGATGCTTGGCCGACGCCAGTTCCGCCAGCTTGGCCAGCGAGGTGGCGCCGACTTCGCGCTTGGGCGCCTGCACCGCACGCAGGAACGCGGCATCGTCGTCGGGATTGACCAACAGCCGCAGCCACGACAGCACGTCCTTCACTTCCTGCCGCTCCAGGAACGCGGTGCCGCCGGTGATGTGGTACGGCACGCCGGCGATCTGCAAGGCCTTTTCCAGCGGCCGCGACTGGAAATTGCCGCGGAACAGGATGCAGAAATCGCTCCACGGCGCCTGCTTGGCGGCGCCCAGGTAGGCGATCTCGGCGGCGACCTTCTCCGCCTCGTGCTCGCTGTCGCGGCATTCCCACACGCGGATGCGCTCGCCGTCGGCCTGGTCGCTCCACAGGGTCTTCAGGTGTTCGTGCGGGTTGTGCGCGATCAGCGCATTGGCCGCGCGCAGCACGCGGTTGGAACAGCGGTAGTTCTGCTCCAGCTTGACGATCTGCAGCGCCGGATAGTCGCGGCCCATCTGCATCAGGTTTTCCGGGTTGGCGCCGCGCCAGGCGTAGATGCTCTGGTCGTCGTCGCCCACGCAGGTGAAGTTTCCGCGCGGGCCGGCCAGCATCTTCAGCAACCGGTACTGCGCGTCGTTGGTGTCCTGGCTCTCGTCCACCAGCAGGTAGCCGATGCGCTCGCGCCAGGCCATGACGATGTCCTCGTTCTCCTCCAGCACCTGCACCGGCAGGCGGATCAGGTCGTCGAAGTCCACCGCGTTGAACGTGCTCAGCCGCGCCTGGTAGCGCTCGTACAGGCTGGCCGCTTCCTGCTCGCGGTTGCTGCGCGCCGCGGCCATCGCCTGCTCCGGCGATAGCCCGGCGTTCTTGGCGCGCGAGATCAGGTTCTTGGCATCGTCGATCGCATCGGGCTTGGCGCCGTGCATCAGGTCCTTGATCTGTGCGGCGGCATCGTCGGCGTCGAAGATCGAGAAGCCGCGCTTCAGGCCGACCGCGGCGTGCTCGATCTGCAGGAACTTCAGTCCCAGCGCATGGAAGGTGCAGATGGTCAGGCCGTCGGCGGCGTCGCCGCGGATGCGCTTGGCCACGCGCTCGCGCATTTCCTTGGCCGACTTGTTGGTGAAGGTGATCGCGGCGATGCGCTTGGCCGGGTAGCGGCCGGTGGCGATCAGGTGCGCGATCTTTTCCACGATCACGCGGGTCTTGCCGCTGCCGGCGCCGGCCAGCACCAGCAACGGGCCTTCGCAATGCAGCACCGCGGCGCGTTGGGGGGGATTGAGACCGTGCATGAAGACTTCCCTGGGCCGCGCATTGTAACGGGCGCCGGCGGGCGGCGATGCCGGTGCGGGCGCGCCGGCGCTGAACGGGTTTTACCGGCCGCGGCCGGCCTGCGGCGGGGCCGGCCGCCGCGCTAGAATCGCAGCATGGCGAAACTGTATTTCTACTATTCGGCGATGAACGCCGGCAAGACCACGACGCTGCTGCAGTCGGCGCACAACTATCGCGAGCGCGGCATGCGCACCGCGATCCTGACCCCGCGCCTGGACCACCGCGACGGCAGCGGCGTGGTCGCCTCGCGCATCGGCCTGCGCGCCGATGGCAACACCTTCGTGCCGGACACCGACCTGCTGGCGCTGCTGCAGGACGACATCGCGCGCGACGGCGCGCTGCATTGCGTGCTGGTGGACGAGGCGCAGTTCCTCAGCCGCGCGCAGGTCTGGCAGCTCAGCGAGGTGGTCGACCGGCTGCGCATCCCGGTGCTGTGCTACGGCCTGCGCACCGATTTCCGCGGCGAGCTGTTCGAGGGCAGCCAGTACCTGCTGGCCTGGGCCGACGAGCTGCAGGAGATCAAGACCATCTGCCACACCGGCAGCAAGGCGACGATGACCGTGCGTGTGGATGCCGACGGCCATGCCGTACAGGACGGTCCGCAGGTGGAGATCGGCGGCAACGAGCGCTACGTGTCGGTGAGCCGCGCCGAGTTCAAGAAGATCATGCGCGGCGAAGGCCGCATCGATCCGCTGCAGATCGCGTTGCCGATTTAGCCTTCTGCGCTCGAGATAGCGCGTCAGGGCGTCGGCCGGTAGGACGATCGCCCCCGGTTGCGCGCGTTGGCCGCATGCGTAGGCGACAACCGCCGCGAGCGATGCACTGACTTGGTGCTTACCTCCGCGGCTTCGGCGCGACTGCAGGCGCGGATGCGCCGATCATGAACGGCGATTGACGACGCATGCGGGGCACGGGCCGCATAGGCCATCAGTCTATGGATCGCCGCCGCTGCGCACGTCTAGAATCGGCGGCGATCGCACTCATGGGAAGAGTTCTATGCATCAGTTCAAGGGATATGCCGTCGGCGGTTGCACCGCCCTGGCCATGGCGGTTCTGCTGGCGCTGCCCGGCACGGCCGCCGCCGCCGCCGACAATGCGCGTACGTTCGAGGACATTCCGGCGCAGGTGATGACCGACGGCTTCCTCGAGGCGCACTTGGACCTGTTCTACCGTCGCGCCGGGATCCGCGCCGACAAGAAGGGCGAGTTCGCCGAGGCCAAGAAGAACTACCAGCTCGCCGCGCGCTATGCCGACAAGCCGTCGCAGGCGCGGCTGGGCGAGATGTACTGGGAAGGCCAGGGCGGAGCGCAAGATCGCGCGATGGGGTTCCTGTGGATGGCACTGGCCTCCGAGCGCGGCTACGACGCGTTCAAGACGCGCAAGATGGAGTATTGGGAGCAGCTGACGCCCGAAGAGCGGCAGCGCGCGATCAAGCAGGACAAGAAGATGCTGGCCACGTATGGCGATGCTGTGGCCAAGCCGCGCCAGGAAGCAGTGCTGCGCCGCGAAGCCAAACGCAGCACCGGCAGCATGCTCGGCTACTCCGGCGCCTCCGGCGTGCAGATCAACGGCCCGCGCGGCGGCAGCATCGATCCGGAAGTGTTCTACGCCAAGGAATTCTGGGAACCGGCGGCGTACTGGAAGCTGCAGGACCGGGTCTGGGATGGCCGCACGCCCGGCCGCGTGGATATCGGCGATGTCGAGGACATCACCCAGGAAACCGCGCCGAAGCCGCAGGAGCCGGCCAAGCCTTGAGGCGCCCCGACGGCGCCGCTCCGTGCGCGGCGTTGCTGAAGCGTCGGGACTGAAGTCCCTCCCACAGTGCACCCAGCGGGTTGTCCGCGCGCCTCCTGTAGGAGCGGCTTCAGCCGCGACGAGCGAAGCCGGCCACTGTGCAGCGGCGCGAAAGTGTCGGAACTGAAGTCCCTCCTACAGTGCACTCGGCATGTTCGCCGCGAGCCCTTTGTAGATACCGTCTTCCCGTCTAACAGGCAATGGCCTTTTGAGGATCGAAGGGCGTGTTTGATTTGAGGACGCCGTAGGCAAGATGCAGCAACTTGCGCATGGCGGCGCAGACGATTTGCTTGCCGGCTTTGCCGCGTTCGCGCAGGCGCTGCTTCAGCGCACGGACGACCGGATTGTGGGTCATGGCGACCAGGGCCGGCATGTACAGGCCCGCGCGCAGCCGCGGGGAGCCGGTGCGGGAGATGCAGACCTGGCCCTGGCGCTTGCCGGACTCCTGCAGCCGGGGGTTGAGCCCGGCAAAGGCGGTCACCGCCGAGGCGTGGGCGAAGCGCTCCACATTGCCAAGTTCGGCCAGCATCAACGCCGCGCTGGTGTCGGCGATCCCATCGATGCTCACCAGCAGGTCGCGCTGCCCGCGCAAGGTCGGGTCCTGGTCGATCTGGTCGTCGATGGCCCGTTCAATCTGCGCGATGCGCGCCTGCAACTGGCCGATGTTCTCCAGGAGCGAGTCGCGCACCACCGGCGCGGCCACGTCCAGGCGGTTGCGCTCCATCTGCAGCATTTGCAGCAGGTCGTCCCGGCGCCGCACCAGCGCCTTGAGCTGCTTGAGCGCCGGCGGGTCGGGCTGCCAGGGCCGCAGCTGCGCCGCATGGCGCTGGCCGTAGCTGGCGATCAGCTTGGCATCGCTGCGGTCGGTCTTGACCCGGGTCAGCTGGCTGCGTGCATACAGCGCCATCTGCGCTGGGTTGAGTACGCACACGCGGTAGCCCAACCCATGCACGAACTCGGCTAGCGCCTCGTGGTAGGTGCCGGTGGCTTCCATCACGATCCAGCTGTCCGCCTGCGCGTGCGTCTGCAGCCACGCGTGCAGGGCCTGGAAGCCCTTCGGATCGTTGGGAAGCTTGGCCTTGGTGCGGTACTTGCCGTTGGCCAGGTCGATGGCCAGATCGAAACTGCGCTTGGCGACGTCAATGCCGACGACTGGGGACATAAGGACTCCTCCATCGGATGGGTGATCACGATCATCGCTGCGCCCGGTCCTGCCTTGTGGATGCGAGTTCACGCCAGCGGCGGACTCTGGATACCGTGCGGACACCACAGGGCCAGCAGATGGAGGGCGGGAGCCGATCTACAGCACAAGCTCGAAGCTTCAGGAGCGACTGGACTTCCCGCACCTCCCCCGATGATCAGTCGGAAGACATAACGCCTTCAGGGGCGCCATGTCCAGATACAAGGAGCGGCTTCAGCCGCGACAGGCGTTACCGATAGATCCTGTCGCGGCTGAAGCCGCTCCTACAGAGGCTGGTGAGACGGCACAACCCGCCAACCGGCAGGCTGTGCCATCGCGGCGCTGGCCACCCGAGGCCAGCCGGCGCCGCGTTACAGGAATACCGGCCTTTTGCGCATCAATGCCAATGCACGTCGACCGATACGCCGACGATGCGCGGCTCGTTGTACACCGCCGCCATGTAGTTCTCGATCACGCCCTTGAGGTTCTTCTCGTTGGTGATGTTGCGCGCGAACGCCGCCACTTCCCACGCGCCGTAGTCGCCGCTGTAGCCCAGCTTCAGCCCGCCCTCGAAATTGCCCTTGGACTTGAACTCCGCCGTGTCGTACAGCACGAAGTTGGTCTTGCCCTGCTTGTTCCAGTCGGTGGCGACGAAGAACGTGCCGCCGTCGGACACCGGGATGTCGTAGCGCGCGGCCAGGTTCACGTTGTAGGTCGGCGCGTTCGGCAGCGGGTCGCCGTCGATCTGGGCGAAGGTGTTGGCGCCGACCTTGATCGTCGGATCGTTCACCGTGCACACCACCACGCCGTTCAACGCGCACACCTGCGCATACACGCGCTTGTCCTGGATCTCGCTGTGCAGCAGGCTCAGGCCGGCGCTCAGCGACAGGTTCGGGATCGGGCGCCAGTCCAGGTCCGCTTCCAGGCCGTAGGCCTTGGCCTTGTCGGCATTGAACAGCACGCCGTTGCCGTTAGAGTCGTTGCCGTTGAGCTGGATGTCGTCGACGGTGTAGGTGAAGCCGGTGACGTTCAGGCGCAGCCGGTTGTCGAACAGGCTGCTCTTGATGCCCGCTTCCCACGACAGGATCGTCTCCGAATCGGCGGTGGTGAAGTCGGAGTTGAACACCGCCGAGCGGCCCTGGATGGTCGGGCCGCGGAAGCCGCGGGCGACCTTGGCGTACACGCTGACGTTGTCGTCGATCGCGTACATCGCGCTGAAGTCCCAGCTCGGCTGGGTGTCGGCCATGCGCACGTCGGTGCGGCCGCGGTAGGTGACTACGCCGGCGGCGGTGTCGGCGGTCTTGAGCAGCCGGGTTTCCTTGCTGTCGCGGGTCTGGCGCACGCCGGCGGTCAGGGTCAGCGCGTCGGTGGCCTTGTAGGTCAGCTGGCCGAAACCGGCCCACGAGGTGTTGCTGTTGCGCAGGCGCACCCAGTTGTTCGGGTTGCGCGCGGCGGTCTGCAGGAAGTACGCGCGCTGGTAGAAATCGGTGGTGTCCTTGCCGTCGAAGTAGAACGCGCCGGCCTGCCACTGCAGCGCCGCATCGCCTTCGCTGGCCAGGCGCAGCTCCTGGGTGTACTGGTCCAGATCGCGCACCTGGCCCATCGACTGGCCGAAGCCGTTGGCCACACCGTTGACCGGATAGTTCGCCGCCGCGCCGCCGTCGGTATCGCCGCGGCTGTAGCCGGAGGTGGTCTCGTAAGCGCTGATCGAGGTCAGCGACACGCCGCCGAAGTCGTACACCGCCTTGACCGAGCCGCCGTGGGTCTTGTACGCCTGCGGATTGTCGTGCGCCTCGTCGTAGGCGACCTGATCGCGCGGCACGTCGACCTTGTCCGAACCCTTGGTGATCGCATTGCGGAGAAACAGCGTGGAGGTGCCGTCGTAGTCGCGGGTGTGCGCCGAAGCCAGCAGCGAGAAGTTCTCGCTCGGCTTGAGCAGCAGCTGCAGGCGCGCGTTGCGGTCGTTGTAGCCGCCCATCGCGTCCTTCTTCGGGGTGACCGTGCCGTCGGCGCTGGGGCCGCTGTAGGTGTTGTCCACCCAGTCGTCGCGGTGCTGGTACAGCGCCGACACGCGGAACGACAGCACGTCGTTGACCGGCCCGCCGAAGCCGCCGTCGAGCGAGGTGGTGCCATAGCTGCCGTAGCTGGCGCTGAGCCGGCCGCTGTAGTCCTCGCTGGGCTTGATGCTGTCGAACTTGACGATGCCGGCGGTGGTGTTGCGGCCGAACAGCGACCCCTGCGGACCGCGCAGCACTTCCACCTGGTCCAGGTCATAGACCGGATTGGACTTCAGCACCACGTGCTCCAGCACCACGTCGTCCTGGATGATCGACACCGGCTGCGAAGCGCCGAGATAGAAATCGATGTTGCCCAGGCCGCGGATGTAGAAGCGCGGGAAGATGCGCCCGGTGGTGGTCTCGGCATAGAAGCTGGGCACCCGGCCGGACAGCGCCAGCAGCGTATCGTCGCCGCCGGCGGTGTAGTTGCGCATCGCATCGCCCTGCACCACGCCGACCGACACCGGCACTTCCTGCAAGTTCTGCTCGCGGTGCTCGGCGGTGACAGTGATGGTATCCAGCGAGGTCGCCGCATCGCCCGCCGCCGCGCCGCGCGCGGCCTGCGGTGCGGTACCGGCCAGCGACGGCGCCGCATCCTGCGCCACGGCCGCGCTGGCGATCGACGCCAGCAGCAGCCCAGCGCAGGCCTGCGCCAGGCGATGGCGGACCGGGGTGCCGGACAGGCGCGAGGAACGCGCGGCCGGACGGCTCGCGGAGAGATGAGGGTGCAACAGCATGAGGATTCCTTTGGGCGCTGGATGACGATTCCGTTCGGCTTGCGCAGCAGCCCGCGACGGCGCGCCATGATATGGCGTAGCGCGGCACGATATGTCATGTGTATTGCATCCCGGTTGCAATGCGGACGGGTGCTCGACGCTCGGCGCAGTCCCGTTGGCCATCGCCGCCGCACACGTGTGTTCGTGCGGCCTCGACCCGCTCGCGACCTGGCGACGACACGACGGCGACGGACGTTTCACCCGCGCAGGCCGATGCTCGGAGCGATCGTGCCGTCCCGCTGGAGACACCGCATGCGCACCACCTTGCTGGCCCCACTGCTGCTCGCCCTCGCCGCCTGCTCGCGCGACAATACCGAACCGGCCACGCACCCGCCGGGCGCCGAAGAGACCGCCAAGACCGACATGCTCGAAGCCGGCGCCAAGGCGCTGCAGGGCAACGGCCCGCTGGCCAAGCTCGACATCCACCTGGTCGGCTTCCACCCGATGAAGGACCACCCGCACCAGCAGATGGAAGCGCACCACTTCTGCCGCCAGGTCAACCAGGATTTCGCGCAGTGCGCCCTGTTCGACGGCGACAGCGCGCAGGCCAACCTGACCGGCGTCGAGTACATCATCTCCGAGACCCTGTTCCAGCGCCTGCCGCCCGAGGAGCGCGGCTACTGGCATCCGCACAATGGCGAGATCCTGTCCGGGCAGCTGTCCGCGCCCGGCTTGCCGCTGGCCGCGGAAAAGGAACTGATGCGGACCAAGATGAACAGCTACGGCAAGACCTGGCACACCTGGCATACGCGCGACGGCGCCGCTCCCGGCGACGCGATGCCGACCGGCGAGGCGATGCTGGCCTGGTCGTTCAACCGCGACGGCGAACTGCAACCGTCGCTGCAGGCGCGCCGCGACAAGATCGCCACGCACAGCGCGGCCGAACTGCGTGCCGACCGCAAGGATCTCACTGGACTGGCGAAGCCGCAGGAAGGCGTGGACCTGCTGCGCCCGGCGTTCCCCAACGCCACGCCGATTCCTGGCGTGGTGGATGCGCGGGCATCGAAGCCAAAGTGACGTGCGGTGCGGGCACGCGTCGTCGGGCAGGCGGAGCGGCCGATGGCGCGCGGCGCACGTGCGGATCCGATTCGGATGCGGATAGTGACGTGCTCTAGTGATGCTGCAGGAGCGGCTTCAAGCAGTCCCCAACCTCGGCATCGCACGGAGAGATGGAGTTGTTCGGATGCCTCCGCCGATGGCGTGTCCTCGGCCCAGTGTGGCCGACTCAGTCGCTATCGACGCCAACCACCGTCAACCGCAACGCAGGTTCCCCCTCGCCGGCCGCGACCTGCGACAACATGCCGGTGACCCGCACGATCTGGCCCGCCCCCTCCTCGCCCAGGTGCGCCGCCTGGTCGGCGCTCAGCGCCAGGCGCAGGCGACGCACCTCGTCATGGCCCGCCATCCGGCCATCGGCCGAAGGCGCCACGCACAGCCGCGCCGGCAGCACCAGCACCTCCTCGCGCGTCGCCGCGCCGTCGCCTGGTGCGGCACTGGCATGGTCATGGGGCGCAGCCCGCGCCCGCTCCAAGGTGCCGGACAAGGTCACCTTGATCGGCCCATAGGGCAGGCAATGCTTTTGCGCCGCCTGCGCGCCCGGTACGGCGCCCAGCAACAGCAACGAGAACAGCGACAACACGCGGATCGGCATCGGGCTACACGTCGGCAGGAAAGACCGCGCGAGCATACCCAAGCTTGATGGCGGTGGTACTGCAGATGCGGACACTACCGGTCCATCGCGAACGGCACAGGACAGCGCTAACGGGCGATCTGGAGAAGCAACAGGCCGGCAACCGAAGCCATCAGCGCTGCAACCAGCACCCGCTGGCCACGATAGTGACGCCGGATCGCGATGTGCTCGGGATCCGACAGATCATGGGTCGCGGGGATCTTCCGCAGGCGGAACAGGTTGACCGCGATCCCGAGCGGCGAGCCGCCGAACCTGTAGCCGTCGAGATCCGGCGACCGCAGCCGTTGCGGCGCTATCGCACTGCGGATCTTCCTGGCCAGCAGCCAGTCGTTGGCGATGATGGCGCCGAACAATGCGACGGACAGGCAGCTCAACAGCGGTATAAACATTTGAATGACCCCATTTTTGCGAAACCGGGCCGCGGGCGAAGAGGGTTCAGCGGAAAGTGCAGATGCGACCGTGCCGGCGCAGCCCATCGACATACTCACGTCGCGCGGCATCTTCGACTTCGGCGCAGCGGTTTGTAACCTGTCCAGGCTTGCGCGCACTTGTCACGCCATCCGCTCCGTTTTGAATCGGCAATCCCAGCATGAAAGACGATCAAGCGCGCTACGGAACTTCAAAGCGTTCGAGCGCCTGCTCTGCCGCCTGGCCCGGGAGAAAGATCTCCACGTTAAAAGGGGCGGAATCCGAGGAGGCGATGACCATCTTTTCGCCATGCAGGCCCTCGATCAGAACGCCCGCCAGAACCCTAGCGCTCACGATTGCATCAAGGGAGGCCGGGCCTCGTCCGGCATGGTGCGTCCATGGGTCCTCGCCCAATGTTGCGTGCACTGCGCCGCGTACCGCCCACTCATTACGCCGGAGCGCGGTGGCATTTTGAATGACGATGGCATGCGGCAAAGCACGCCAAACATGCTCGCTCGTCGCCTCACGCGCCATGGCGATTGGGAAGACATCAAATCGCGGACCGGCAAGCATCTCTACCGTGGTGAAGACAAGAGGGTCGCCTCCGATGTCGCGAAGCGCGACGAAGAAGTGCCAGTACCCATCGTGCTGGGCATAGGCGTCCACCGTGATTCCAATCAATGAGGAGGGATCGATCTCGGTGCAGAACGTTGCGGATGGCATGGGCGGCTTGAACTCCTAACGCCTGAAGCGAATCTTGCGTGATCGATGTCCATCAAAGCGCCACGCTACGCACATCGGTAGAAGACGTGCTGCGGCGCGACGCCAGCACCGACAGCAAGCCGTACGCTGCAGACTCGACAGCAGCGGACTTGGCCTGCGCGACAGATCAGATCTCATCGTCACGCAGGTCTGCCAGCCGCGCGATCCCGGTCGCCAGGAAACTGACCCCAACGAGGACCAAGGCCGCCTTGACGAAGGGCGAGTGCAGCGCGGTGAGCAGGGAGACAAGGCCGAGCGACAACAGGGGCAGCGATTGCGCCAAGGCACCGAAGTTCGATGCCGCTCGACCGAACAGCTTCCAGCGCGCGCAGCACAAGGGCCGCAAGCGGGATCGAGGATTGATCCATGTGACATGGATCATTCCGTACCCCAGCGCGAAGAAGACGGCGCTGCCTGCAAGGGCATAGGCGGAGGATTGCGTCATGCGGCGAGTGGCGGTCGGACCACGTGTCGCGGCATCGCCACTTCCTCGTCGAGCCGGCGGACGACTTCACCGCCGGCAGCCGCACCAGCCGCGCGCCAGGGTCTGCACGGGAGCGGGTTCATCGCCGGCCTCCTCAGACAGCGCTCGCGCGCAGCTGCACGACATTGCCTTCCGGATCGTGGCCGTCCAAGTGGAGTTGATCGCGCCACCGCCACGCCAAGTCGATGGGCTTGAAGGCGCCGCCGGCCGCTTCGGCGGCGGAACATGCGCGTTCCAGGCTCTCGACCAGGAACGAGCCCTTGATTGGCGTCTCGGCCCGCAGATGGTGCGAGCCGGACTCTGGACCCCGCGCGCGCTCGCCGGCCGCATGGACCACCGCGATCTCGTAGTGCGCATTGCCCACCACCACGAAGCAATCGCCCTGCTCCACCAGTTCCAGCGACAGCGTGCGCCGGTAGAACTCGGCCACCCGCTCCATGTTCCTGGCATAGATCACGGTCAGCGCGTGGACGGGCCGGGGCGCGTTCATGCGCTGCGCTCCGGCTCGAACGCCTGGTTCGGCAGGTCGTGGCCGCACCACGGGCAGAACCGCGCGAACGAATAGTCGCCATTGATGCACCAGCTCGGATCTTCGCCGCGGAACATCTCGAACGAAAACCGGACCTCGGCGTCGGGGCTCACCACCGCATGGAACATGTGGCTGCAGCAGTATTTCTGCGGGCGTTCGCGATGGGCCACGCGCTCCGGGAACTGCGCGTCCAGCCAGCTGCCGACCCAGCCCTGGCACGCCGGGCACGCTTCGATGTGCGTCGCGGCCACGTACGTCGCCTCGTCCGGGAAATGCTCCCGCTCGACCGCGATCATGCCCTCGATCGTCAACATGAGGGTGGCATCCTCGTCGATCCGGCTACGCAGTTGCACGAAGGTGTGCCTGGCGGTGCGGCATACATCGTCGGTTGTCATGGCGGCGTACGTCCAGTGCGCGGGTTTGGCCAGAGGCGATGCGCCGGGTCCGGCACACCGGATGCGGCGCGTCGGGACAAGATTACGACCAGCGCGACGACAGTGCCACCGGCGCTTCAGGCACCGCGCTCGCGAGGCGATCGATCGCGGCCGGCGGCCACGCTATGGATGAGCCGCCAGCGCTGTGGCAAGGAGCGCGCGAACCGGCAGCCCGGGAATCGCGCCGATCAGCGTGCGTACGGCGGCGCCCGTCCGCGCCCAGTCACCATTTTCCGAAGTACGACGAGATGTCGAAGTAGATCTTCCGCTCCTCGCCGGACGGCAACGACAGCGTGATCTCATCCATGACCGGCGGCCCGAACAGGAGCGCCTGCCCGGTCACCCGCGCGCCGGGATAGTGCCGATCGAGCCATTCTTTCTGTGCCCGCATGCCGGCGCCTTCGCTGTGCGCGCTGGACAGATCGACCGTCCGCTCCGGAGAAGAACCATCCCCATGCACGACAGCGGCGCGCGGTGCCGAGACGGGTGCGACGGATTGACACGCGGCAAGCGCGACCACCATGCCCACCGCGATGAAAGCGTTTCGCATACGTTTTCTCCCATGTGATTCGACCACGCCTGGCAGCACCCCTGCCGCCAAGCCTGACACGGCGCGGATGCCCGTCAATCCGCAGGCTCGGCGCGGCGGTAGGCCACGTGCTGCAGCCCGCACAGCGGCGCGGGCGCGGGCACAGACACGTGCACTTCGTCCAGGTCCCAGCCGTCCGGGAAATCGGCGATCACCTCGGTGGCGGCGCACGAGCAACTGTCGCGCGGCACTTCCCCCGGCGGGCCGTCGTACTCGAAGCGCAGGCGGACCACGCGATGCGCACGGTCGGCCTCGATCGAGGCCTGGCGCAGTTGCGGATGCACCTCGCCGAGCAGGCCACGCTGCAGGCTCAGCAGCAGCGCCACGGGGCTGGTGTAGTCGTCCATGACGCAAGACCTGGCGGGCCGCCGACTGCGGCATGCACGATCGTCTCCGAGCCGGCGCATGCCGTCAATCGCGCATGCGGATAGCGCCGCTCGACTGGCCGATAGGCAGCCCCAGCCCGTGTCAGCCCAGTCCCAGCGGATGGTGGAGATCAACGCCCATCGCGCACCAGCACCGCCACATACGACGCACAGATCGACCCGGCTACTGCGCCAGGTGTCCGTGTTCCACTAGCAGAAGCCTCCAGTGTCGCCAACGCCGGCAAGTGCCTGATGCCGCCAACCGCCGCTACGCTCGGCGCGCCTGCATCGGCAGCCACCCTTACTTCGGTTTCGCGCCAGCGTCAGCGCCCGGCTCGCCAGCCCAGGCTTTGAACAGCGCGTTGTCGCGCAGCGGCCGGTAGATCGGGTCCTGCAGTTCGATCCTCGCCCAGACCGGATTCTCGGATGCGAACACACCGAGTTGGGCGAGGGCATCGTCCAGCGCACCGAGCCGCATCGAGAGCCGGGCGGCGCGGCGCCAGATGCGGTCCCAGTGCCAGCTCAGATGCAGCGCCTCGGCGAGCGCCAGCTTGGCCTCGGCGATCTTGCCCCGACCGGCCAGGCGCTCGGCCTTGATCATCGCCTGGTGCGCGTAGTAACGGTCCAGCAGCCGGCGCAGATCCGGCACCGGGGATGCCGAGGCATCGACACGCAGGTCGATGTCTTCCCATCCGCCGCCCGGCGTTCGCACCAGCAACGCGGCGGACAGCCTGCCGGTGGTCTGGCCGCCCGCCTGCTCGCCCGCTTCCAGCGCCGACATCAGGCAGTTGGCCAACGTCGCGCGGCACGACAGGAATGCCGTCTCCATCGCCGCCAACACGCGCGCCGATGCCAAGCCGTTGCCCTGGACCGCGTATCCCTTTCCATGGCGGGCGCCCGCCCAGGCCGAAGCTGCCGCTTCCTCGCCCGTGTAGGTCGCCGACTCACCAGCGGCGCTCACGATGCCGACCTGGCGCGCGGCAGTCGTGGTTCCGTCGAAATTCCCGTCGTTCGCCAGCAGGTCGGACATCACGTCCGCAGGTGCCGAGCCGGCGGCAAGCCGCTCAAGCCCGCGCGGGCCATAGGTCGGATTGGTTTCGTACTGGGTCGCCAATGCCCCCACGCCGGCCTTGGCATGGATGACGCTCGCGCCGACCGCCAGGTTGTTGGTGGCCACTGCGGCGCCGCACGTTCCGTCCGGCGCGCACGCCACGACCGAGAATGTCGCGTTCGCGGCGAACGGGAACGCCAGGCAGCCCAGCGCGATGATCCATCGGGAACGAGCGTTCATTGCGGCGGCTCCGGAAGGCGAACGATGGGGAACGTCACCCGGATTGTGCATCCAACGCACGATCCCGTGAGCCGATTGCCTGTGCCGACGATCAGATCAGGAACTGGCCGCCGTGATTGTCGGACCAGTGGAACGACGCCCGGATCGCGTCAGCGTTGCCCTGGTATATCTGCAGACCAATGCGCAGCGGCCGGATCAACGCGTGCCGCGTACCGGCTTCAGGTTGCCTGGGCGGTGTCCGTCGCACTGGAAGCCGTACGACCGGTACGCCGCGGCCTGCTCTGGCGACATGTGCTTGAGCATCACGCAGACGGTGAAGCTGCCATATTGCTTGCCGTCGCGTTGATAGCCCCAGTCGCTGATGCCCGCGCGCGCGAAGCGCACCGTCTGCCCCGACTGCACGTTGCGCACGGTCTGCGGCTCGTTCGCCAGCACGCCACTGAACCCCTTCCCGTTCTGCTGGAACGGGATGACCCACATGTGTTCGGCCCCGTGCGCGTCGGAAAACTTCACCTTGAGCTTGAAGGTGTCGGCGCCGCTGGGCGGATTGCGCGCCAGGGCGAGGAAGTCATCCAGGGACGCCTGCGCCTGCGCGATCGCCTGGTTCATCTCCGCATCGTCGCTGCGTACCCGTGTGATCTGATCCGCCTTCGGCTGCGCAGCGGCAAGTGCGGGCAAAAGGGCCAAGATGGCGACGGCGATGAGACGCATGAACTCTCCTTAGGTCATGTAGATCGGGCGACGCCGCCGACGCGGCGCCGGGGCGGATGATGCCACGAACGCCGACACCACCGTGGTGCCATACGGCACCAACGGCCATCGCTACGTGGATCGCTCACCCATGTTTTCCCGCACATCTGCTGTGTAATGGAGCGGATGAAACGCCACCGCCGCATCCAACCCTGCCAGGCAGACGGCACTGGTGTACCGCGCGAGGAGCGCTTAGCCGAGCAGTTCGCCGGCAATCACCTTTTCTTGCCGGCAGCGGAGGCAAGGCACGCCTTGCGTAGCACGCGCTCCGAACGCATGACGTGCAGGACGAACACCTTGTGTCCATCGAACCGGTAGAAGACGCGGCAGGGCGGCTCGACGATCTGACGGTGGCGGGAACGGCCCAACTCCGGCGGGCGGCTGCCGCTCTCAGTCGGTCGCCTGGCGCTTGAGAGTGGTGACGAGTTCGGTACGCATGGAGTGACACTACAGTGTCACTTTGGGCCACAACAAGACGGACCGCCTCATGGCCATCCGGGCAACCGCAGTGGCTCGGAGCTCATGGCGCGCCTGAAGGCGCGGGATACCACGCCTCCAGCCCGACGGCGGATTGAGAGGCATTGGAGGTCGGTCCGCAGCTGGCCAGCGAGTAGTTGTCGTAGTTGACGCTCATGGTGCAGTAGAAATGCGTGGCAACCGGCTTCGTCTCGTAGCGGACCTCCAGCAGCGGTACCTTGTCCGGTCCGCACAGCACCGCCCAGGCCTCGCCTGGGACAGCGGCACCATCGGCCTCGCGCACCAAGACGTAGCGCCCCTGCAAGAACCGCGCGGACAACGAACCCGCATACAACCTGCCGCTCCGCGGTTCCTTGCCGATGACCGTGTACGACACGTCTACGGGTGCCGGCAAGTGCTCACGGGAGGTCCTGGCGCAGAACGCCTGAGGCTGCACAGGCGGCGCGGGAGGGTGTTGTGCCGCGGAGTGAAGCAAGAGGAGGAGCGGGATCATGTGCGCGTCCTTATCCGTGGATCATGCCGTGCCGTATGCAGCGGCGGGTTGGAAGCTTGTCACGCCTCGGATGGTACCGGGGAAGAGACGGATGGTGCGCTCTGCTGCTTCGGCGCCGTATTTGAACTGTCCATGTCGGAAAAGATCAACCACGGCCCGTCGGGCGCATCACGATGCAAAGTTAGGGTGAATTTTCCTGTGTCGTTGGGAGAATTTCCATATCCGTACGCGCCGATGATGTAGCCGCTCGTGTCTCCGGCATGAAACGCGAACGCACGTAGCCTCAATGAACCGCCCCCTTGGTTAGCATAGGCCGCCCGGATGGCCGGACGACCGCGGATGGGCAGACGATTGCTTTGCAGCACGAATCCGTCGTCTGCAAAGAGCGAGGCGAGCGCTGCCGCATCCCCTGCGCGCCATGCGCGCTCATAGTCGCGAAGTACACGGTCCAGTGGAGGTGGCAAGCGGACATCGCGGAACTCTGGGGATATGGCCGGATGAGGCGTGTTTTGTGCGACGACTGGCGCGGCCATCAGCATGAAGGCAATAACGGCAACAGCGAGAATGGAACCGTGCATGGATCGCGATCCTGCTGGAGTGTTGGCCGCCTAGCGGTTGGATAGAACTGGCCGCTAAGGGGGCCTGGGAAGACCGATAGAATGCGTTGGCGCAATACTCTCTAGAGCGACTGAATGATCGCGCACCACCACGCATATATCGCTATTGAGGCGAAGCAAGCGAACAATAGTACAAGCAGCCAAAAGCCGATGGGATTACTGTTCCGTCGACAGCGCCGACGATACGGAGAATGAGCAATCTCTCCGGACCTGACGCCAGAATAGATCTCTCGGCACAGGAACCATACAAGGCTCCAGCAGATGAGCGTGACCAAGATGAGCCGTGCGATTTGCATCATGTCATCCCAGCACTCCATGTGGCCGAGATCCCCAACGGCCAGATTGGGTGCGTCGCCACTCTGGACGCTCTTCGAGTAGCCAGAGAAAATTGTACTCTGACACCACTTCTGCCGCGCCAGGCTGGACGAGTAGTCCGCGTCCGCGACGTCACCATTGACCGCATTCCAGCTTGCCCCGGTATGTCTTGCCGCGCACGGTCAGCACCGTGTTCGCAGCTGAGCCCTTGAGCGTGAAGCTCGGTGGGAGCGTGGGGTCATCTGGATTGGTGTAGACGAGATCGATACGCGGAGCGTGCTGATCCAGTTTCGCGACCTTGTACGAGCCCGCAGGCAGACTGCGGGGTCCGCCGTTGCCGGGAACCAGCATCCCGCCAAGCTGGTCGTACCCCAGGAACTCCAGATCGGGCACGGGCGCGCCGGGCGGCGCGTAGAACATGCACATGGTGCTGCTGGCCGAGGCCGAGGATGCGGCGAAGAACAGTGCAGTGGCAAAGACAAATCGCATCGAGGCCTCCATGGCCGCCAACCGTTGAACCGGCCCCACCCGCGAAGCGGTTCGGTGAGAGTGCATGTCAGGAGTCGGCCACCACGAGGCAGCCGCTGCCCTCGAAGATGTGGCCAAGGGCTTCCCGCAACGCCAGGTGCTCCGAAGACGTCAACCGGAAGGATATGGTGAGAAGCTCTATGCCGGCCAGTGCCGCTGGCGCGTTTGGAGCAAACGCAATCTGCGCATGACCGGGCCGCAGCAGGAACTGCGAGATACCGCCATAGCCTGAAGTCTCCTGGCCGCACCACTCGACGTGATAGGTATCCATGCCAAGGACCACATCCCGCTCGTCGAACGCCAACGCACGCTGGAGCAGGAGATAGGTTGTGGAATCGAACGCGCGGTCAGCGAAACCGGCCAGATGGCACTCGCCGTCAGGGTGATCCACCACTACGCTTCTTGCTTCGAACTCGAATGACGCCATTCCGATGCCTGGTGTCTGAATCCTGCCCCCGCGAAGCGGCGTGGCTTGAATGGAAAAGTCGGATGGCCGCCCAACGGGCCATTCCGATGCATTTGCACGTTGCACGTTGCGTCCGCGCGTTCTTGGCTGGTATGGATGGCATCGACTGTAGACCAACGGGCTACTTGGGAACAATCAGCCTGGCCTCCTCGGAGTTGCCACTGAGGAAAATCACCTGTTGGCCGGGTCGAACTGGCGATCTCAGTGCGAACGTGATCTTGTTGCTGCAATAGCACGACGCAGCGAGGCCTGCGTCGGGGTCGATAGGGACCGGCCTGGTCCGGAGAAAGAGCGTGTTCGCCCGTTGGCTGACGCTCGGGTGGCCGGGTGTATCTGCACAGTTGAGCGAGGCAAAGACCTGAATGGAGCGCCTGTCGCTGCTGAGCGCCATCGTATCCGGTTGATAGGGGTCTCGCTCCTCGCACACGCCGAGGGATGCGAACGCGAACGGTACCTCTTTGGTTGTGGCGGCGAACCACACGTCTTGCGGCCATGTCGGGCGAAGGATGGTTGCGACGACCATTACCAGGACCGCGACTGCGATGACGGCACTGCGCGACGTGCGTCGACGTTCGGTCGTTCCCATGCGCTTAGCGCCTGAGCGACGTCGCGGGGCGAAGCGGCGGCGGCGCGAATGCATTCTTAGGACCGCGGCCGCAGACGCACCACCCGCTCATGCGTCCTCCATGGGAAAGAACAGATAGTCCCTGTCTTTCATACGGATCGACGCGTCAAGCTGGTGAACGACCTTGACGGTAATGGTGGGCGCCACGGAAGCCGCCAGGCCCCACCGGGGGCCGACCTCGATTGCCGAGACGGCCTGTGCAGCCGCTGCCTCCTCACCGGATGCTTCGATCCTCTTGGTGATGAAGAAGCCCTGGAGCTCCGGACATCCGGCGACGAGGACGTTTTCTCCCATCAGGAACACGGCGAAGTTCAAGTCGCTCTTCCTTGAGGCGGCGTTGCTCATCTGGGCCTATCTCCGCGTCAACCCGCGCCCCGAGGTGGCGCCGGGGTGGGCGCATCGTTGGCACCCGCCTTGTCCGGTACCGGCGTGAACATCAGCGGTGTGTGGTGGTGCCCGCTTTCGGCCGGCCACAGTTCGCCCGGCAGCGTGATGCGTGTGCCGAGCCGGGGGCGGAACAGCGCGTACTGCCCCGGCTCCAGCAGCAGTTGCAGGCGGTCCGCGGAGACCACGCCTTGGTCGGCATCGCGTACGCATACCTGCGCCGGCAGCCGCAGGACGAAGTAGGTCTCGGCCTCGTCGCCGTCCTGGATGCTTTCGTAGTTGGGCGGGCCTGCGAACGTGACCCGCTCGAGTACGCCGGTGAGCCGGACCACCGATGGCTGGCCGGGCAGGCACTGGGCATCCGCGTTAGTCGTTGCCGCGAGCAGCAAAGGCAGCAGACAAGCGAGGTATCGGGGCATGGGGACGAACCACTGGTGGACCGCCTCGACGCGGCGTACAACGATCGTCGCCGAGCCGTTGACTGCCGTCAATCAGCCCAAGGCCTGGGCGTACCTGGCCTTTGCCAACGCAGTGTGTAGGAACTGGAATCGGAGCGCAGCTTCAAGGCGCCGGGCACAGAGAAAAGTGCGCTCCTGCCCCATGTTCCAAACTCACGCTCACCACTCGATACGCAGATCCAATGAGCCGTTGATTTCCTCGCCCATGGTGTTGAGGTTCCAATACTTGCGGTTGAACAGGTTGTTGATGTTCCCGGTCACCACCGCGGCACGCCCGGCGAGCGTCATGGCGTACTGGAAGCCAGCGTTCGCCACGGTGTGGCCGGGGATCAGGATGCGGTTCTGGTCTTCGTAGTAGGCATCGCCGGAATAGCGGACGTTGCCATGCAGGCTCAGGCCGTTCACGGCGGCGGGTCGGTACTCGGCGTTGGCCAGCAGCTGGCGGCGCGAGGAGCCGGCAGGACGATTGCCCTGCAGTGCCGCGTTGCCCGGGGAAAGATCCTCCAGGCTCGCGTCCAGCCACAGGCCGCCCAGGCCCAGGTCGAGGCGGTTGGTGACGGCCAGGCTGCCGCTGAGTTCCAGCCCCCGGTACAGGGTCATGCCGTCCTGGGTCAGATAGCGCAGGCCGTCGCGCAGCTGATCGATCTGCGCCGCACGTTCCACCCGGAACGCCGCGGCGGTCAGGCCGATCTTCCCCGTCTGGTACTTGGCGCCGACTTCGTACTGCTTGCTGGTGGTCGGATCGAGGATCTCGCCGGCGTTGGCGTACGCGGGCGTGGCATCGGTGCCGACCCGTGTGCCCGGCTCCAACGACTCCACATAGCTGCCGTAGAGCGACAGCGCATCGACCGGCTTGTAGATCAGCGCCACCGTCGGCGTCACCACGGAGGTGGTGTAGCGGCTGTCCACGTCCGGGTCGCCGTCCAGGTCGCGCTGTTCGTAGTCCACGTGGCGCGCGCCGAGGATGGCTTGCCACCGTTCGCCGAAGTGCAGCGTGTCACTGACGAACAGCGCCTTCTGCCGCAGGTCCGAGCTGACCGGCGCCAGACGGTAGTCCGGCGTATGCGCCGACAGGAAGCGCTGGCG
Source organism: Xanthomonas sp. CFBP 8443 (assembly GCF_025666195.1). Taxonomy (NCBI): domain Bacteria; kingdom Pseudomonadati; phylum Pseudomonadota; class Gammaproteobacteria; order Lysobacterales; family Lysobacteraceae; genus Xanthomonas; species Xanthomonas sp. CFBP 8443. The sequence continues at coordinate 68,985 of NZ_CP102592.1, read as the reverse complement.
CTGGTACAGGTTCCCGTCGAAATCGTGGCTGTAATAGAACGCGTTGCTCCACTGGTCCCAGGTGCGCTGCTGGGACGCGCCGAACACCAGCTCGTGCTCGACGGGGCCGGTCGCGACGTTGCCGGTGACGACGAGCTGGACGACGCTGCTGCGCAGCACGGCCGCGAAGTCGTACACGTACCCCGCATAGTCGCCGGCGTCGTTCAGCAGGTTGGCGAACATCTTGTCCGATTCGTGCTCCCTGCGGCTCTTCCCCACCGTCAGGTCTGCATCCCACGCGTCGTTGATGCGCCATTTCAGGCCGGTCGTGGCGTGCAGCGTGCGGGAGGTGTACGACGAGTTGCCCACCCTGAAATTCTGGTACGCATAGGTGGGGTCCGGAAGGCGCTCGCCCTGGTAGGCGTCCCAATAGAAGTACAGCGGCTCGTGCTTGAGCGTGTTGTCTTCGTGGACGAGTTCCGCGTGCCAGGTCAGCCGCTCGCCGATCGGGTGGTCGACCGCCAGGGACACCATCTTCCGGTCGATGCCGGCGCCGTTGTAGGCATCGCCGTTCTCGACCGCGGCATTGAGCCGGTAACCCAGGGACTGCGGGCCGTCCAGCCGCCCGCCCGCATCGACCCGCGCGGAAAACACGCTGTCGTTGCGATAGCCCACCGTGGTCGCCAGCAGCGGCGCATCGGTGGGGCGCTTGGTCCGGTAGCTGATGATGCCGCCCGGCGAACCGAACCCGTACATGAAGCCGCCCAGGCCCTTCAGCGCCTGCACCGACTCCACGGCCTCCAGCGGGAACTGCCCGCCCCACTCCATCAGCATCGGCACGCCATCGACGTAATGGTTCTGCACCCCGATGCCGCGGATCTGCGTACCCCACCAGTTGGTGCTGGCCGACGGTTCGGCGGCGAATACCGCCGGATCGTTGATGAAGACCTGCCCCAGCGTGGTGGCCTGGCGCTTGGCGATCTCGTCCTGGCCGACCACCGTCACCGAGAACGGCGTGTCGAGCAGCCGCTTCGCGCCCAATGCGCCGGCGACCGCGGTCTGGTCGAGTTGCAGGCTGGGACGTTCGCCGTGTACCAGCAACGCATCCAGTTGCCGGACGTCTGCGTCCGCGGGGTGATCGCGCTGGTCGGTGGCCTGCGCCGCCGTGTCGGGATCCGCCTGCCCGGCCTCCTGCGCCTGCGCGCCGAACGCCGCGAGCAGCAGGCCCAGCGAGAGCGCGGTGCGCTGCGGCATCCACGCGCGAGTCGAGTGCTGAATCAACAAGTGACGTCCCCTGGGGCGAAGCCCGGCATGGGCGGGCGTCGCGCCCAGCCCCGATGTGTGTTTCGGAGCGGGATCTTACATGAGAATGCGTCGCAATTGCACGTTTGGCACCTACTCCTCGCGCTTCCATCAACTGGCTGGACGAAAACGGGAGACACGCGAGCCGCCAAGCGAATTGCAGCGGTGCGCAGTGTCCGCTTCAGTCCTCTTTGGCCACGCTCATCCACCAGCTCGTCATCGCGTACGCGCACGTGCAGCGTCTGGCCGATGGCGAAGTCCAGTTCTTCCAACCAGCGGCCGGACAGCGGGTGCGGCTTGCCTATTTGCCAGGCCAGCCGCGCAGAAGTCCCACTTTCCACAGCCAAAGTGCGTACGCCAGGAATGCCATCGCCAGTGCGACTGTCAACACGTTGAACTTGCCGTTGGCGCCGAACGCAACCGCGTACTGGACCAGGTAGGCGGCGAAGAAGATCGCCGCGAGCCTGCGCCCGAAGACCAGAAACACACCGCCCAGCGCCAAGGTGAACGGCAACGCCGTCTTCTGTGCCAGGAGAAGCAAGGGCATTTCATCAAGCCCATGGTCCTTCACGAACGGAGCACCAGGGTCCACACGCCGACGAACTGCAGGATGCAGAACAACGCAATGAGCACGCAGACGACATCGTGCAGCTTGCCGCGTGCCGTTCGCGCCTGATCGGTGCCGTTGTGCCGCGGGGCTTGATACGGGTTTTCCATGAGTGTCTCTAGCTGGTCCAGGCGTGGTGAGGCACTTCCGACTTGTGCAGTTGCGCAGCGAAGACTGGCCGCTTCCCCACGGCATAGGACGATCCTCGCCGAGTCGCTGACACCCGTCAATCAACGATATGCCTGGGTGCTAGCCGGTCGGTGACGACGATACCGTCCTATACTCTCAGTCTCGCAGACCATGAACGGAAGGGCCTGGATCATGACCGATCGCACGCGCCGAGATCTCATCGTTGCCGCCACCGCTTTGGCTGCCGGCGTGGTTGCCACCGGCTCCCGCGCGGCTACGTCCATGCCCGCCGACAACGCATTGTTCCCGCCGGTCGTGCACCACGTGTTCTTCTGGCTGAAGCATCCGAATTCCAAGGAGGATCTTGCCAAGCTGCTCGCCGGTTTGCGCACGTTGGCCGGCATCGACACCGTGCGAGGCATCCACATCGGCGTGCCGGCCGATACCGAGCAGCGCGGCGTCGTCGATGGCAGCTACAGCGTCTCGGAACTCCTGTTCTTTGACGATGTCGCCGGACAGAACGCTTATCAGGTCCATCCCATTCACAAGCAGTTCGTCGCCGATTGCGAGCACCTGTGGCAGCGCGTGGTCGTGTATGACGTCAAGGCCGCTGCGCCGTAGCTCGTTTGCAACTAGGAGTGCACTCTGACCCCATCCTTTGCCAATGCCTGCGCTAAAGGAAGCACAAGTTCGTCAGAAATTTCCGAAAATATTTGAAGATCTGAAATGCTCACATCCTGGCCTGATACTTGTTTAACGCTAGCAAGCCAACAAGCCTGCCTCTACCGCGTCTCCATCTTCAAGCAGGAAGCTGAGATCCTGTTTGGGGCAGATCTCAAGGCCGCCACGGTCTACGTGCACATCTACTAGATAGAAATCCGCGGAGCCCTTGGGGTAATAGCGGAAGTACTTCGGCGGATCGTGTGGAACAATACGGATTCCCGATGCAGCTTCTATGCCTGCCAAAAATTCGCCCAGCGTCGATGCGGGAAGCTCAAGGCCAGGTAGCTCTTTGGGCTCTAGAGTCACTTTGTCATGCGAAAACCGAGGGAATTCATTGGAGTAGAACCTTGGCATTTCAACCCTCGAAGATAGTGGATGCGGCAAGCATCTTTTGAATCAAGAACCAGGGTCAGAGTGCACTGTTTAGGGTTTCGGACGGATAGAAAGTGCACTCTGACCCTGTGGCTTGGTGTGGCTACCGATCGTCTGCGACAGACAGATATCCTTCGAGCGTGTTGGCACGTTCGCAGAGGCGGAAAATTTCGTTCTGCATGACTTGAAAGCTGCTCACGCTTTCGCTGCCATAAAGCGACGACTCAAAGGCCTCGCTGGTGCCGTGGAGCTCGAGCCAGGCGCGCTCGGCGTGAACCAGGTTGTCCTTGGACGTGTCACGCAGCTTGCTGAGGAGCGACTTGTACGCAGCATTCAATCGCGCATCTTGTCTCTTTTTCTCCGCAGATTGGCATGTGGCAAGCGCGATGTTGTCTGATTCTGCTTTTTCAATGCATCCATAGAACGCATTGGTAATTCCCTTGGGCGCTTGACCTTTGATGACCTGAGCGGTGCTTTCATATGCCAATGCTTGCCCGTTCACAAGAAGGGCAAGGCAGAGGACGAGTATCCTGGTTGCTGTTTTCATGCAGTACAAACCTCGATGGGCCAAGGGGTTCAAAGGCGGTGTCTGATCGGGTGGATGAGCGGATCGTCCCATTCGTCATCGGTAGGTCGGCCAGGATCAAGGTGAAGGCACCTTCGATAGTATTCAGGCAAGTCGGTTGCAGGAAGCGGACCGATTCAATCCTCGGTGGTCAGGCTTACCACCAGTTCGCCGTCGCGCACGCGCACGTGCAGCTTCTTGCCGATGGCGAAGCCCAGTTCCTCCATCCAGCGGCCGGCCAGGCGCAACGCGGGCATGCGCTTGCCGTTGGCGGCATGGCCGCAGCCGACGGTGCAGTGCTGCGGCGGGCGCGTGCGGCGCGGCGCGCGTTGCTGGCGGGCGAGATCGGCGGCGTCGGCCGCGGCGATCTGTTCGGGCGTCAGCATGGGAATGAGCTCGGAATCGACGATGGTCCAATTCGGGCAGCAGGTTGCCTTGCGCGTGGCACGCTTGCGCGCGGGAGCGGGACGGGATGACGGTGGATGCATGGCGAAGCCCTCCTTGACGGCCAGAAACCCGCCGCCGACCGGCGATGGGATGTCGGGAGGTTAGAAACCGCAGACAGACGGCGGGCGTATTTCCCCGAAGGGTGTTGTATTAGCCGCCCTCCCGACGCAGGCATCGCATCGGATTGCACCTGAGCATCTGGCACAAAAAAACCACCGGTTTGTCGGAGGTGGGTACCGCTGTCTGAGGAGTTTCTACGCTCCTTGACTTAGAGATTGCTACTCATTGAATGGCATGTCAAGCCCCAAAAAGCGACTTAGTAGCAAGTGTCTAATTTAATCTGACCCCATTATCCGCAACGACTAGCCAAGCATCAAGATGTGTAGCCTGCATCCGTTGTAATCCGATGTGTGTCTAGGAAAGTAACGCTTGATTTAAGCCATATAGCTAAGCGGTGTCAGCTTGCGCGAATTGTTATGCGTCACCCTTTAGGCCCCTTCTTCTTGTTGATCATCTTCGCAAGGGCCTTAGCTTTCTTGGCCTTCTGCATGTAGAGCTCCTGCAGCACGTGATCTATTAGCTCATATGCGTCCATCACATCATCGATCGTAACAATGCTGTCTGCATGACTTCCAGCATTCCCGAGCCATTTAATGGCAAGCAACAGCTCTCCAAGATCCGAGTGTTTAGGTGGAAGGAGGCTGATGCGAGAATGTAAGTTGAGAAATATCCTCCTTCCGGAACGAGTGTTGAAACGCTTCACACCCAACTCTGTCAACAAAGCTTCCAGAGCAACACGAACGTTGTTGGATGCAGCAGCGGGGCTGCTGAAGAACAAGCGAAATGACTCCTGCAGCGGTGAAGAGACGGAATCAGGGCATTCTTTGGGAATATCTATAAGACGCAATGGCGGCTCAAAATACTTCGGACGGAAAAAGTCTGCCCAGGTTTGTTCCGGCTCACCGGACTCGTCAATCTCTACATCGATATCAACACCACCGGTGCCAGAGTTAGCAACGAACTCGCCACAGTTGCCATTGCCGCATTGCAGAATGCCGGAGTACACGTACTCGATCCAGTCCGGGTCCCACGCCTCGTGGCTCCTCGCTTCTTTTGAGCCTTTGCGTTCCTCGGCGTGGAACTTTCCTTCCACGAATCGGAGTAGACCCTTATCGCAACGCGGACACGACCAATCGGGCGTATTCTCAGTCGTGAAAGGAATTTTTAGAGCTCGACGATCCATGATGCCCCCCTGTGATGCATAACGCATGGTTAAGCCGGACCGATTTGTGGCCGCGGTGATGGCACAGTCTAAGACGCCCCCGAGGCAGCGAAGCTGTCTCGGCGTAAACGAATTGTTAGACCCGTAAGTCAGGATCGTGCACCAAGCCATAGATAATGTCCATGACTAAAGTGACTTCACTGGGAAAATGGGTATTGCTGTGACCCTCGAAACCTACGGGGTACTCCCAAAAGGGAGAACTGAGGTCAGAGTGAATTTTTTAGAGTGCGGGCCGCGGGGAAGTGCACTCCGATCCCTATTTTTTTGCCTAACGTTTGAACTGGCCTGTGCGGCTCCTTGCGCAGGTCCAGTTGAATGATTTAGTCGGCTATCGGCGTCACCGAGTGCAGTCCGCTAACTTTGTTGATGAGAGAATCATACGAAAGGAGTATGTGCGTAGACGCGCTTGCGTTCTGTTGAAGTTGATTGAGCGTCCAAACAATTGCTTGTAGATCTGAGTCAGTCGTCAAAAGATGGTATGTGCCAAGAGCGATAGGCTCGGCTGCACCGGTTCTGCGATCATGCAGAGTCATGCCTTCCTGTGCACGGACGATGAGACAGGAACCTGCGACGTGAACGAAGTTCGGGCGCCTGCTCAGTGGAATCTCAGGATGCGTGCCGTAGTATTCGTTTATGTGCGCGAGTAAAGTCTCCGGCGCAATACCCTTTGAGGCGTACACGATTTTCACCGGCCAATCGTCATAGTTCTTGATTTTTAGAAGAACATTTACTCGTCCATCCAACGCTCTCGTCGGTGGGATGGAAGCGATGCCGCCAAGCGCATCAAAAAGTTCGGCGCGGTTTAGCGTTGACTTGACTGACACAACGCCGAGCGTACCTTCAACCGGCGAAAAGGATTTTCCGGAGCCATCCTTGTTGTGGAAATTAAAACGGGGGGCGGTGTCGGTAGTAATGATGATGTCGAGTTGCTTGGATTCGGCGCCATCATCATCGAATAGGAAACCACCCAATAATACGTTGCATTTCGATGGCGCGTGCTGTTTCAGAAACTCTGCATAGGCCAACTCGCGGGACATTCCAATATCTGTTGTATTCGCGAATACTGATGCCGCATCGGCTTCACCGCGAAGCACCTCGGCTACTTTTAGGTAGTAGCTGCGAAGTCGATCGAAGAAGTTCTGTGCCATGTGCAGATGCCCTAATGCCTGAATTAAGCCGCGCCGCGAAACGGCGTCGGCTTGGACGAATTGTTAGGCCGCGGGCAGCTCGAAGGTTCCCCCAAACGACGGATCGCACCATGCATATATGTTCTTGTCGAACCACGGCACGTTTGGGAACCAGCCTAGGCCAAGCGGCCCCCCATCTGCCCTAGTGATGTGTCCCGCGCTCTCTAGTTCTCGGAAGGCTGCGACGCTGAAGCGGATACCTTTGGGTCGTTCTTTCCGCTGAGCAACTGCCGCAATAACTTGTGCATTCAAATCCATAAAGACTCCAGTGATTTTGAAAAAGCGGCCTAACACCTGAGTTAAGTCGTAACGCGAAGCGGCGTCTTCTTGGACGATCGTTAGAAGCTACTGCTTAGCCACTAATGAGGACATCGTAGTAGTAACTCTCGGGGAAGCGGAGCAGGGTGGATTCCGGCAACAAGTATCGGGTCGTCTCGCGTCGATCTAATTGCACGCCGGGTGCTAGTGGCGTGCTGCTGTATTGATGGAGAACGAGAACCATAAGGCCGGCTAGCGAGTTCAGCGCATTCTTGAGAGTCGCTTCCGCATAGTGGCTGTCGCGTTCGTGCTTAACATTGTTGTAACTCCGCCACCAAGCTGGGTTCTTGTCATTGGCCCAGTTCGACCAAGGGCTAAGGGTTAGCCCATAGCGTGGCACTAGCACTTGTGTAGAGGCTATTTCCGGCAAGTTCTGCTTGAGCGCAGCGCGGTATTGGTCAATATTTCCACGAGGCAGGTCAACTGCGACACACTTGCAAAGCAGCTTCGCGACCACATCCGCTTCCGACGCGGCAGCGAATAGCAGGTGCGCGAACTCAATGGAGTAAGTGGTCATATTCGCCTCCGCGAACTCTACGTAGCGCGCAGTCGTCTCGAGATCGCGCTCGAGGGCGAGGAAGTAGTTCCAGTGGACCTTATTAGCGACGGATTCGATTCCCATGTTCAGCCACCTAACGCCTTAGTTTAACCCGCGCCGGCGAAGCGGCCTCGGCTTGAATGAATTATTAGATCTCATCCGTCTCATCACTGTCTGCATACCCTCTCTTGACCATGGCTGTTCCAGTGGCTCTCGATAGGCAAGCCACCCGACACGCATGTCAGCAGGCTGGATGAGGGTCGGGTCACGCTCATCATGCAGCCAAGGCAAACGTGTTTCACGTCCACTATCGCATTGGTTGTGCCGCACATGAATTGTCACTAACCAGTACCGGGGTTAGGGTGTACTTTCTAGAGTGCCGCGCACAGGGAAAGTCTACTCCGACCCCATTTACTACAGCGACCAAAGGGAGCGAGGTTTAGCAACATTTATGCATTTGATTGGAGCTCCGATTTTAGCGCTTTGTACAGGCCAGGTGCCGAATCTAAAACAAAAGCAATTTGGTTCTCTGAAACTCTTTCTCCGTGAACGGCATAGTTGCAAATGGCTATAATTTCCAGAACCCCATTAATGACGTTAGGGGAAATCCTTTCATTTTTCTGGAGCTCACGCAGAACCCTGTGCATTGGGTAACGACGTGGGTCAATGCCATTTAAACGAGAATATTCATTTATAAGCAATTCAAACGAGAGACGGACCTTGAATAGATCAACGGACTCTTTCTGAATGTCATGTGCAAAATTTAACTCGGGCAGGCCTGCTTTTCCGGCACCAATACCAAACTCCCTCAGGGTTTCTGCTATTTTCTGCCTTATGTCTGGTATTTCCGCATCGTTAGCAGGGATCGGTACTCCGCTGTTGATGTGAACATGACTCGTATTGGATGAAGAAACGTCAATCGATGATTGAAGCTCAACCTTCATAAGCGCCAATTGATGCGAGATGTCCTTCTTGAGCTGTTCAATGTCTTGCTTCAGTTCGAGACCGAACAGCTTCACGTCCTTGAATATGGGAGCAAGACAAACTGCCATCCACACCAAGAACACAACTACGTCGAAATACGTTGGATTCCCGCCAACAAGTTGATCTTGTCTCAAATAGAGATAAGCACCTAAAGCAATGACTAGGATTGCCCACCACACTATTTTAAAGTTGTTGGAGTTCAACATCGTTAGCTAATCTCCTAGAGATGCCTAACGCCTGAGTGAGGCCACGCCGCGAAGCGGCGTCGGCTTGGACGAATTGTTGGGCAGCTGGCTAAAACGGTTATGTCTTCGTCATCGAAGTCGAAGGGCGCCGGTGTTTCGCTCGCTTTGAACTCGTAAAGCTGTTTCTTGAATGGCGTAATCCAAGACTCCGGACCAAACCGAACCCGGGGTCAGAGTACACTTTCTAAGTGTTGAGTACGGATAAAGTGCACTCTGACCCGGTTTTCATGACCCCGGTTTTCTCTTTTCTGCCCTTTTTTCCTAAACCGCTTTTTTCCTAGTTTTTGCTCGCTAAGAATTCAGCGGATAGAGAAGAAATATTCTCCTTCTTGGGTCGGTTGCAAAGGAGGTGAACGTTTCTTCCGTTGAGAGAATGCGCGGAGGTGGATGGACTTCTTTAGCTTCCATTTGTCGTAAGTGGTAAATCAGAAGGATGAAAAGTCCTGCTACAGAACGGAATGTATTCTCAAGATTCGCCTCTTGAAAATGCCGTCCACGATTGTGTTTGACAGTGTTGTAGCTGGACCACCAATCCGGTGATTTGCCCGCGCCCCAATTCTCCCACGGTGTCACGGTCATGCCGGACCGGTCCATGGACACCGTGTGCTCTGGAATCTCAGGATAGGCAGGAAGTATCGCCTTCCTGTGTTCTGCGATGTTCTCGGTGTCTTTGCCTGTTATCTGATTGGTCAAGGCCTTGGCGACGACATCAACTTCCGAGCCTGCGGCGAGAATGATTCTTGCAAATTCGATGGAGTAAGCTTTGTTGTTGGCTGTGTTGAAATGTACATACCTAGATATGCGCAGGAAGTCCTCTTCGATTGCGAGGAAATAATTCCAGTGCGTATCGACTTCGATTTGGTTGATGCCCATCAGGATTCCTTTTCCACGAGGCCGTTCTCCACTTTTTATTTTGCATTTGAGCCTGACGGCTTGTTGGTGCGGCTCGCGTCGATGAGGACGAAGTCATTCCCCTCCTTGATCTTGAGTTCTTTCATCATCTTTTTGATCTTTGAGTATTCTTCATCCGTGAAGTGAAGGACAACCTTGATGGACTTCTTGGTTTGGTTGGCGTCCTTGTAGACCTCAACCTGCTTGGCAAGGTTTTGTTTTAATTTTGAGTTGCTTGCAAGCTTGAACTCTACGAGAGTGGCGTCCTTTGAGCCGCGCGATATTTTGTAATCTACAGGGCCTCGACCATTGTTCACCTCAGCGTTTACGTCATCGCTAGAGGCAAACCACGTCAGTCGAAACATCAACTGAAGGTCAACCTCACGCTGTACGGGTTTTCCCTTGATATAGAAAATTTTGTAGCCGTCGTTCTTCTCGATGACTTGCTTGAGGAACTGGACGCGCCGACTCGTTTCTTCGAATGTGTCGGTCGGAGTCTTGTAAAAGTTGTCGTCCTCGACAAGCTTTTCGATGAGATTCGAGACCTGGCTGATGAACTGTGACTCGGTTTCTTTGAGTTTCTCTTCGCTGACAGCAACGGCCTTGTCTCCGTTGTCCTCCTTGTACCGGATGTAATAGTCGATGATTTGAGGAAATGCACGGACGGCCCTAATGGCAGCTTCATTCATGTCCTTTTTCTTGGCATTATCGGGGATTTGGCGAAGAAAGTAGTCGTTAATTTGTGCGCGAAGCACGTCATTTGGTACGGCGTTGAGCACATCTTCAAAGTCAGACACAATGTCATGGCGGTTTATCCATGCTTCGTCTTTGGTGAGGATGTCCTTGGGGGTGAGAAGTACATAGTCGCCATCAATGTATGGAAGCTTGTATCGCTTTGGCATCCAGCGTCGTAGATCGTAGTTAAACTTTGCATGAGACACATCGACGGCTTTGATGCGATTACTCGCTAGATGCTTTTCTGCAAAAGTTTGGGTGTATTCGCAAAGATAACTTTTGATGAGATTTGTGGTGAAGTCGCTGATGGCATCTTTGCCAACACCATCTTTAATGAGGCATAGCTTCTCCAGGTGGCTTCCTTTCGTAATCTTTTCATCGCCAAAATTGCTAAAAATGGTGGACAGGTTCTCATTCATGGCAATGGCAAACTTCGCCCCCAAACCTGAGCCACTGTTACCAACCATGCTATAGCCAAGCCAATTTTGCTTCACTTCCTTGAAGGTGAAGAGATGTTTGATATGGCCTTCGCTAATTTTCCCATCCCCTGACAACCCCCTTAGAAACCGAATGTATTTTATGATCGCGTCATGTAAATCACGATACTCCTTCTTTTCGCTGTTAAATAGTAAAAAGGGGTCGATAAACAATGGAAGGTCGTTAATGAGCGAAACGTTGAAAGCCCCATATTCCTTAAGCGCTTTCGGCGAAACTGAAAAATAGTCAGAGAAATAAACTTTCATCGCCGTAATGTTCCCCTGTGATGTCCTTTTAAATGGATCTCTCTTTTCTCTCTTCCCCCTCACCCGCCTGAAGTAAGGTTAGAAGAAGCCTTTTCTTCAGCACTTTGGTGGAAAGCTCGGAAAAAGGGAGGCATGGTAGGCGTGGCATGGCTTGTCAAACAGAACCTTCGGCGGAAAAGGACTCAGGTTGACTTCTAAAGTAGCCCTGACCCTGTCCTCTCCCTAATGCTCTGACCCCAGTTCTCTTTAGCCCGTTTTCCCGCTTGCAAGGAATATCAGCCACCCTAGAACACCAAAACATACGCTCAACATGATTAGCGCAACCCACCATATATCAAATGGCTCTGCGCGACGCGCTACCAACACACCGGCAACGTATGTAAATCCGACCAATAAAGAAAATATTAATGAAAGAAGCAATACTTTCAGGCCACCACTGTCCAAATTTAAAATAGATGCCAGCGCGACAAACGCAAGTAAACCAGTCATGAAGGCCAAAAGCGAACTTGCGAATTGTGTTAACCGCTCCTCTATGTGATCAAGGCTAGATGTTAAGTAGCGATGAGTAAAGTTAAACCTGGTGAGCACTGTGATTGTGCAACCAATCGCTAAATAGGCGAAGAATACTAGGCCAAATGCATTAAGTGACATGAAGTCAGCTAAGAGATCTGACGCCCAATGTGCCTTTGACCAGCCTCGCTCCGTCGCTTTTCCTTGCCAGACAAGGAACAAACCGACAATTAACCCACAAAAGCCAAAGAATGGTAAGTCCTTCCTCAGCTCTGCTTGGAGGCGTGAAAAAGCTTCTTTTATTTCACGATCCATTTTCGGGTTCCTGGCGAGCTAGCAGGTGACTTAGCCACCACGAAGCGGCATCAGCATTAATATTTTTGCTACGAATATTAGCCTACTCCCGCGGCAAGTATGATGAGACCATTGCCCTAATATGCTCGGCATGGCTGTAGATATCATCTGGCGATTCAATATTAAAAATCTCTTCTTCTTTGTTCTGATTGAACAAACCTAACCTTAGCTTTTCCAAATTATTGAAGCGCAACCTGCAAATTGGCTTTCTGTTGTTATCATCGAGAAGAATCGCGCAATAGCTCATCGCATCTCTCATGACTACACGCTTGGTACTAACCAGCTCCCGCACAATTGCGCGCACAATATGGAAGCCTTCGACTTCTTCCTGAGTCGTTATCGACTGTGGTTCTGGCGTGGATGGCTGCGTCGGCGGCTCTACGGCAGTCGGTATCGACGCTTGGACCGGATCGGGAACCGATAAGGATTCTGGAGACATCGCGCCTTTCAGTCGCTCATTGATCTTCTCGCCCACAAGTTGGTCGAAGGCACGGCGGGCAATTAACGTAAACTGGTCCCGCACCGCCGGGGTGAACCTGCGTGTACCAATGAGATCGGACGACACGAGCCGGACGAACTCTTCGGATGGCTGTGCCATCCATTCGGCAAGTCGCGCTTGAATGGCACGCGTGTACTTCAACTCGTTTGCCGTGTTGAGTATCGCGTCCAGATCGAACGCGGTCTTCGCGAACTTCTTGAGTTCTTCAACATCTCGCTCCTTGAAGTCGAGGATGTTGAACTCGAAGAATGGCTTCTCGTCCATCTTGTTGGGCTGCTCCAGGTCGGTGAAGAACCGATAGAGCAATCCATTGGTGAGCACGCCAAAGCGCGCTTCGGTCACATGGAAGTAGCGAAAGAGTTGCGCCGCATGGTTGATGCTTAGGTCGCCGCCTGCCTTCTTGCACTCGAACAGGATGATTGGCTTGCCGTCGCGCAAGATGGCGTAATCGACCTTCTCGCCTTTCTTGGTGCCGATATCGGCAACGATCTCTGGCGTGACTTCGAGCGGATCGAAGACGTTGTATCCAAGGATCTGGATCAGAGGCATCACCATCGCATTCTTGGTGGCCTCTTCGGTTTGAATCATCGCGCGCGTACTAACGATGCGCGCCGCAAGCAGGCGCAGCTGGTCAACAAAGTCCATGGATGTCCCTTCCCCCCGAATTGACGACCCGTTGTAGCACGACGCAACGCGGCGCGGGGAGACAAATGTGGATTCTGTCTAGGAACCGCTTTCCTGGCTAACGTTCCTCCATTATCAGAGTGGTTGCCACTGATTTATTGCCTGCTTAATTAGTGCAAATCCATCGCGTTATTGCGCTTCGTTATCTCGTCCACCTCGCCATCGGTAACGATCCGCAAGCGTGCGCCCTTGCCGCCACTACCATCCGGCAAAGCCAACCGCACGTTCGCGATCCTCGGCTCCAAATCCCGCGGCGCCTCCAACGCAGCAAACGCCGCCCGCGCCACTTCCCGGCCACGCGCATCTTCCAGCACCACGAACCCCGCCGGTGCGTCCGCATGGCCAAGGCTGTGCACGGTAACTTCGATACCATCCGCGCTCACCCACACATCGCCACGCCCGATCCCCAGATCCGGCCGCTGCTCCACCGGCACCGCGGCAGGCGCGATGAGTTCGAACTCCATCACCACCGTCTTGCCGGCGGGAAATTCCACGTCCACCGCCCCGCTCTTCTCGAACGCGAACTCGCGCGTGGCGGGCTTGCCATCGATGCGCCCATCGCCATCGCGATCGAGGCCCGAGCGCATGCGCCATTGCCCGGCGGTGATGTTCCAGCCGGTCATCTGCGCCCGCTGCCCCTTGCCACCGAGGTTGTGGCCGATAACGGTAAAGCGATCCTGACGCGGTTTGGACAGCAGCAGCGCGACCTGCACGGCGCCTTCGGGATCGGCGAAGCGCCAACTGACGGTGTGGCCGGGGTAGGTCTGGTTGCGCTTGAGGGCCACGCCGCCCAGGCGGGCGCGCTGCAGGTTCACGGTGGGCGATTCGACGCGGTCGCTCCACCAGTGGCCTTCGGTGTTCATGTAGAAGGTCTGCAGTTTGTCGCGGGTCTCGGCGCGGTACAGGGCTTCCAGCCAGGCGGTGTCGCCGCTGGCCTCCCAGGCGGCGTGGTGGGCGAAGTCGGGGACGGCATCGGGTTTGGCGGCGGCCTTGGCCAGGTCGGTGCCCCAGCTGTCGCGCTTGCCGAGCAGGTCGAGGAAATTCTCGTTGAGCAGCGACAGGCCGGCCGGGCCGGCGTTGGCGACGCGGTAGTCGATGGGCTTGAGGTAGCGCGCCTCGCCGGTCCAGCGGTAGGCGGCCCAGAAGGTGTGCAGGGTGTCGGCGCCGCCGCTGCCTTCGAACAGTTCGCCGCCGCGGGTTTTGCCGGTTTTCCAGTTGATCTCGTTGGGCAGCGCCCATTGGCCCTTGGCGTTGGTGTAGGCGTGGGCCAGGTAGCCGTCGGCCAGGCCGGTGACGATGCGGCGGCTGTTGGGGTCGGCGTTGTAGCCGCCCAGCAGCATGGCCGGGTGCAGCACCGGGAACGAGTAGGGTTTCTGCCACTGCCAGTTCGGCTCGCGGTAGACCTTGCGCCCGCCGAACCAGTTGCTGGCGAACAGCAGGTGGCCTTGCGGGTTGACCTGGATGATGGTGTCGAAGGCCTTCAGCGTGCGCATCAGGCGCTCGACGGTGAGCGGGTCGCCCCAGTTGAGGTAGAGCATGGCGCTGTTGAGGTTGATGCCTTCCTCGTAGGCATGCAGTTCGTCGGTCTCGATGGTGGACAGGCCGTCGGTGAACATGCCGTTGCGGTAGTTGGCGTCGGACAGCGCGGTCAGCGAGGCATTGAGCTTGTCCGGGTCCACGCCCATCAGGGCGACGCCCGGCCATTGCTGGGTGAGGTCGGAATCGTCGGAGATGCCACCGCCGAAATCGCCGTAGGCCACTTGCCGCTCGTCGATCCACCAGCGGATGTAGCGGCGCGTGGCCTTGAGGTCTTCCAGTTGCCAGAACGCCCAGGCCGGCACGCCCTTGGGCGGGGTGGGCAGGTCGACCGGCAGCGCGCCCTGGTTGCCGTAGCTGATGTCGTTCCAGTATTCGCGGCCGAGCGCGTTGTCCGGGTCCACGCGCAGCAGGTCGCCGATGTCGGCATCCAGGCGCGCGTACAGCAGCTGGCGCTTGGAGGTGGTGTGTTCCTCGACCAAGAAGCCCCAGTTGTCCTTGACTTGGTTGAAGCGGTCGGCGATGTGTTCGGCCTTGGCCTGGTCGCGCGGCTTGAACAGCAGGCGCAGTTGCGCGCCGTCCAGCGCGCGCGCGTCGAAACCGGGCGCGGCGGAGGCGATGCTGAGCATCAGGCTGTCGTTGCCGAGGATGCGGTCGCGCAGGTCCAGCCACAGCGTGCGCGCCTGGCCGGGCTTGACCGACACCGAGACGTCGAGCATGTCGCGCGCCGGCCAGATCGGGTCCTTGATGCGAATGTTGAGCGGGATCAGGCCGTCATGGGTGGCCGGCAGGTCCAGCGCCGGCAGGTCGATGGCGATGCCGTCCAGGCCGTCGTGCATGTTCTCCCAGCCGTAGGACCAGCTGCGCATCAGCGGCTGATCCGGCGGGGCGTCGCCGAGGCTGGAGGGGATCAGCACGTGCACGATCGGCAGCGACGGCGTGGCGGGTTTTTCGGCGCCGCGTTTGCGCGCCGGCGCCTTGCTCGGCAACGCGACCACGGTGCTGCGTTCGGCCGGCGGGTAGCGGCCGGTGATGGTGGCGCGCAATGCGGCGAGGTTGGCGTAGTCCGGCGCGATGTCGCTGCGCACGGTGTAGCTGAGCGTGGCGCTGGGATCTGACGGCGGTGCGCCGGCGCCGACGTCGTAGGCCCAGATTTCCTGGATCGGGGTTTCCTGCGCGGTGTTGGTGAAGCGCAGGTGGCCGCCGCGGCGACGTTCGAACTGTTCCACGCTGCGCACGGTGCCTTGGCTGCGCTGGAACAGCGGCGCGGACGTGGCGCCGGCGGCGGCGTAGCTGGCCTGGCCGTAGGCGGCGCCACGCAGCTCGATGCGGTTGAACGGTTCGTCGGGCAGCGTGAGGTCCAGCGCCTTGCCGCCTTCGACGTAGGTGTTCCAGTCAGGCAACTGGAAATAGTCGTCGCGGCCGGGCAGGCGCGAGCGGTTGTAGACGCCGGGCCAGGTGGTCTCGGCGATGCCGTCGGTGGCCTTCCACATCCACTGCTTGAGATCCTTGGCGTCGGCGAACTCGACCTTGCGGATGCGGGTGGACGGTGCGTCCAGCGCAGGCGGTGCGTGGCCGTGGTCCCAGCCGTAGCGGTGCAGCCAGGCGTTGCGTGCTGCGTCGCCGCGCAGCGGTTCGGCGCTGCGCGGTTCCTGCTGGCGCGCCAGGGCGGCGGCGCCGGCGGTATCGAGCATGCGGTCGTAGATGCGGATCTCGTCGAAGTCGCTGCCGCGCAGGAAGTTGTAGCGGCTCTGCACCTGGTGCGGCGCCATCACCCGCCCGGCCAGGCCAAGCTGGTCGAGCGCGGCATCGAAATCGAGCGAGCCGCCGTCGGCGCAGGCCTGCGCGCACTCGGCGCGCGCGGCTTCCTTGCCGTCCACGTACAGGCGTACGCCGCGGGTTTCGTCCCAGGCGAAGGCGAGGTGGGTCCAGGCGCTGGCGGATGGGTTCTTGTCGAGGGTGAACGACGCGCGGGTGCGCGCCAGGTTGGCGTCGGTGACGAAGGCGTCGAAGCCGTGGCCGTTCCAGTCGATGCGCAGCCAGGCCATGTCCCAGCTGCTGTGGTCGGCGTAGCCGACGCGGAAGATCACGAACGGTGCTTCGCCGACCGGATAGCGCGAGCGCCAAAAGAAGGAGAGCGTGCCGCGCTGGGTGTAGAGGTTGCCGGGGGCGTTCCAGGCGAGGACGCCGTCGTCGGCCCATTCGATGGCGTTGCCCTTCACGCCGGTGGGGACCAGGGCGACCTTGTCGCGGAAGTTGGGTTTGGCGTCGCCTTGGGCGATGTCGGCGTCGAAGCCGCGGTCGGCGGAGACGCGGAACAGGAGGTCGGGGGCGGTGGTGGTGGGTGCGGGGGCGGCGTAGGCCGGGAGTGCCAGGCAGGACAGCATGGCCAGGCAATGGGCCAGGATGCGATTGCCTGTGGTGGGGGATGTTTGACCTGTCCGTGCGGAGCAGCGCGCGTGCGGGGCGATGTCGCGGAATGGTGGGTGCCTGTCGCGGCTGAAGCCGCTCCTACAGGGGGAGATGAGCCTTGTCGGTAAGGCACGTCGCGACTGAAGTCGCTCCCACAAGGGGGTCATGGCGCCGACGGCGCTGGCGGCAGCGCGGGTGGCGCTGCGGCGGATTGCCTCTTTCATGTCGCTCCTTTGCGATCGCCGTGCGCGCGTGCCGCCGCATGGCGATCCTCCCTACCCCCGATCCGGCGAGTATGCAGGCAGCGGCGCGCTGCCGGTGCCGCGCACGTGGCGCGACACCGGCGGGCGCAGACTTCAGAACTTGTAGCGCACGCCCAGCAGGTACTGGCGGCCAGTCTCGCTGTACTGCAACGGCAGCTGCGAGGTCGAGCCGACCCATTCGTCGGACGGTTCGTTGGTAAGGTTGATGCCTTCCAGGCTCAGCTCCAGGTGGTCGTCGATCTTCCAGCTGATCGAGGCGTCCACCGTGTTGACCGCGGTCATGCCGTGCACGTCGAAGCCGGTTTCGGTGGCCGGGACCTGGGTCAGGTAGTCGTCGCGGTGGGTGTAGGACACGCGCGCGCTCAGCTGCTCGCCCTGGTAGAACAGGGTGCCGTTGTACGAGTTCTTCGACAGGCCGGTCAGGTCGGTTTCCAGCGAGGCCGCACCGGTCGCGGTCAGGTACTGGATCTTCGAATCGACGTAGGTGTAGTTCAACTGCACGCCGAAGTTGCTCCACTTGCCCGGCAGGAAGCTGAAGGGCTGGGTGTAGTTGAGCTCGACGCCCTTCAGGTCGCCGCCGGGGGTGTTGAGCGGCACGGAGAACACGAAGTCGTCGTTGACGCCGGCGCCGGTGCCGTCGAGCAGGCTGGCGGGCAGGCCGCTGGCCGAGTACGGCTGGGTCACGCGGGTGGTCTGCACGAAGCTCTCGATGTCCTTGTAGAACACCGCCGCGCCCAGCATCGCACCGTCCTGGAAGTACCACTCGAAGCCCAGGTCGGCGGTCTTGGCGCGGATCGGCTCCAGGTCCGGGTTGCCGCCGCTGACGGTGCGCGCACCGCCGGAGACGTTGACGGTGACGCCCGGGGTCAGGCTGCCCAGGCCGGGACGCGACATCACCTTGGCCGCGCCGAAGCGCACCAGGAAGTCCGGCGAGATCTCGGCGACCAGGTTCAACGAGGGCAGCGTGTCGCTGTACTCGCGGTTGACCGTGGTCTGCACCAGCGCGCTACCGACCGTGGCGTAGCCGGTGGATTCCTGCTTGGTCTTGACGTAGCGCACGCCGAGGTTGCCGCTGACGGGGATCGAACCGATGTCGAACCCGAACTGGCCCATCAGCCACGCGCCGCGGTCCTTCTCCTCGACGCTGCGCGTATTCACTGCGCGCTCGGCCAGGGCGAAGGTGCCGGTGCCGCTGTAGATGTCCAGCGCATCGGCCACCGCGTTCAGATCCGGCACCACCCAGCTGCCCGGGCTGCCGCTGACGCCGCCGAGGTTGGCCAGTTCGGTCATGTTGACCGGCACGATGCGGGTGCCGGTGGCGAAGGTCGGCACCGACACTTCCGAGGCGCGGCGCAGTTCCTTGGTCTTGAACGTGTAGTCCTTGGCCAGCACGCCGCCGCGCAGGCTGAAGCCCGGGCCCAGGGTCCACTCGAAGTTCAGGCTGCCGGTGTCGAAGGTGTTTTCCACGTACTGCGGACGCAGGCGGATTTCCGCCAGGGTCCAGCCGTTGCCGTTGGTGGGATCGACGCCGTAGTTGAATACCGGCGAACGGCTGTTGCCGCGGTAGTCGTAGCTGTAGCCGTCGACGTTGAGCTTGTCCATGATGATCGTGGTCTGGATCGGGTTCTCGTGCTTGGAGCTGGAGGTACCGATCTGGCCGTCGATCTTGAAGACGTCGCTGAACCTGTGCTCGCCGTTGAGGGTGAGCTGCTTGAACACGGTATTCCACTCGTCGTAGCGCTGCTCGGAGCGGATGTCCACGTCGTCGAACTGCCCGTACAGCAGCGCGCCGGTGTTCGGGTCGATATAGCCGTCGCGCACGATGGTCTGCGGCTTGCCGCCCTGCGAGGCGCCGCGGCTGAAGGAGATCGCCTCGATGTACTTCTCGGTGCGCTTGGCGTCGATCTTGGAGTACAGGCCGTCCAGCGAGAACTCGGTGTCCTTGCTCGGCTTCCACTGCAGCGAGCCGGTCACGCCGGTGCGCTTCTGCTCGTGCTCCATCAGCGTGTAGCGCGGGAAACGCGGGTGGAACACATTGGCGCCGCGCGCGGCGGCGAACGGCGAGGTGGCGCTGAAGTTGCCGTTGCTCGGGCCGTTGGCCCAGCGCCCGCTGTTGCTGCCTTCTTCCAGGATCTGCCGCTCCGAGTACGCCACCGACAGCAGCGCGCCGAAGGTGCCGTCGGCCCAGGTGTTGGCGATCAGCCCGGCCACGCGCGGGTCGGCCTTGTCGGCCATGTCGTTGTAGCCGGCCTGGCCGTTGACGGCCAGGGTGAAGCCGTCGTAATCGAACGGGCGCGCGGTCTTCAGGTCGACGGTGGCGCCGAGCGAGCCTTCCTCGACGTCGGCCGAGGCGGTCTTGCGCACCACCAGCTGGGTGAACAGGTCCGAGGCGAACACATTGAAGTCGAAGCCACGGCTACGGTTGGAGCCGCCGGACTGGTCGGAACCGCCGACCGTGGTCAGCGCTTCCATGCCGTTGACCCGCACCCGGGTGAAGTCCGGACCCAGGCCGCGCACCGAGATGCTGCGGCCTTCGCCGGCATCGCGGGTGATGACCACGCCGGGGATGCGCTGCAGCGATTCGGCCAGGTTGAGGTCAGGGAAATCGGCGATGTCCTCGGCCACGATGGCGTCGACCATGCCGGTCTCGCCGCGCTTGAGGTCCAGCGCCCGCTCGACACTGGCGCGGTAGCCGGTGACGGTGATGGTGTCCAGTTCGGTGGCCGGTTCGGCGGACCCGGTGGCAGGCGCGACATTCTGCGCGGGGGCGTCCTGCGCCTGCAGCACGCCGGCCTGCAGGGCCAGGCCGATCGAAAGCGCGAGCAAGGTAACCGGTGTCTTCCGGCGTTCGGTACGAGATTGCATGTCTCCCCTCCCAAGGGTCCATGAACTGCGTTGGATTCGGTTTTGCCGCGGATGACACCGCTGGTCAAAACCGACGTTAACAGTTGCGAAACATTGCGGCATCTTGCAGCGCAGCAGAAAACGCCTTGGATTTGCAGGCCTTTCGGACCGCCGCCTGGCGCGGACGGCGCCGCCGCAAGGCTCGGCCCGGATTTGCCGCCAGGAAAAATGACACCGCTGGTCACGATATCTGGCCGTGGCCGCCGTTCCCCGGCATGCTTGGCGCCTTTCCGACGCTAAGGATCCTGCCATGACCGCCTCCCGCATCGTCTGCTTCGGCGAACTGCTGCTGCGCCTGGGTGCGCCCGGCCACGAGCGCCTGCTGCAATCGCCGCGGCTGGACGTGCACGTCGGCGGTGCCGAGGCCAACGTCGGCGTGTCGCTGGCGCATTTCGGCCACAACGTGGCGATGGTCAGCGTGCTGCCGGACAACCCGCTGGGCGACGCCGCCGCCGGCGAACTGCGCCGGCACGGCGTGGACACCCGCGGCGTGCGCTTCGTGCCCGGGCGCATGGGCCTGTACTTCCTGACCACCGGCGCCGGCCACCGCCCCAGCGAAGTCACCTACGACCGCGCCGGCTCGGCGTTCGCGCTGGCCGAGGCGGACACCTACGACTGGCCGGCGTTGCTGCGCGGCGCGCAGTGGCTGCACCTGTCCGGGGTGACCCCGGCGCTGGGCGAGCGCGGCGCGGCGGCGGCCCTGGCGGCGGCGCGCGCCGCACGCGAACTGGGCGTGCGCGTGTCGTTCGACGGCAACTACCGGCCCAAGCTGTGGGAGGCCTGGAACGGCGATGCACCGGGCATCCTGCGCCAGCTGCTGGCGCAGGCCGACGTGCTGTTCGCCGACTATCGCGACCTGGGCGTGGTGCTCGGCCACCAGTACCCGCAGGACAGCGCGCAGGCGCGGGTGGAAGCCGGCGCGCGCGACGCCTTCGCCGCGTTCCCGCACCTGCAGGCGATGGCCTGCACCCAGCGCGTGGCGCACAGCGTGGACCACCACAGCCTGGGCGCGATGCTGCTGCGCCGCGACGGCAGTGTGGCGCAGGCCCCGGCCGAGGAACTGACCGGCATCGTCGACCGCATCGGCGGCGGCGATGCCTTCGCCGCGGGCGTGCTGCACGGGCTGAGCCAGGGTTGGGACGACACCGCCACGATCCGTTTCGGCCTGGCCGCGGGATGCCTGAAGCACTCGGTGCCGGGCGATTTCCATCCGCTGGGCGAGGCCGATGTGCAGGCTTGCGTGGGGGCTTCGCGGTTCGATGTGAAGCGGTGAGGAGCCGGGATTGGGGAGTTGGGATTGGGGATTCGTAAGAGCGTTGGTTGCGGCGTTTTTGTATGTGGTCCGGCGTTGCTGGCGATTTGTTTTTCTGTCGCGGCTGAAGCCGCTCCTACAGGGGAGCGCGCCCGCTTTTTTGTAGGAGCGGCTTCAGCCGCGACAGGTAGACAGGGGTGAAGGGAAAAAACCAAGTTGCGGTTCCCGAAGCAGTGGCTGCTTTTTTCCACCGCGTCGCGACTGAAGTCGCTCCCACAGGTACGGTGGCGGGCTGTACAAGCGGCTGCAGGAGCCTCTTGTGGGAGCGACTTCAGTCGCGACGCGGGATTCCATCGAGCGCGACTGGTTCCAGGTGCAGGCCGGACCTTCATACGATTCGCGCCGTGACGATTTCATTGTCCTGTCGCGGCTGAAGCCGCTCCTACAGGAGCAGCGCGCGCTTTTGTGTAGGAGCGGCTTCAGCCGCGACAGACACCCAACGAAAAACGGCCGGCGTCAGGCGCCGGCCGCATCTCCACTTCCGAACGCCAATCCCGAATCCCGGCGTTCCTGCAACCTTCCGAATCCCGTTGTTTCTACAACTCGATCAATCGAGTGTTCCTACAAGTCGATGCAATCGAACTTCACGTCCGGATCGACGTCGGCGTCGTAGTCCACGTCCTTGCGCTCGAAACCGAACAGCTTGAGGAACTCGTGCTTGTAGCCGGCGTAGTCGGTGAGCTGGAACAGGTTTTCGGTGGTGACCTGCGGCCACAGCGCCTTGCAGGCGTCCTGCACGTCGTCGCGCAGTTCCCAGTCGTCCAGGCGCAGGCGGTTCTGCTCGTCGGTGGCCGGCGCCCGGCCGTCTTCGCGGTACATGCGCTCGCGGAACAGGCGGTCGAGCTGGTCGATGGTGCCTTCGTGCAGGCCCTTTTCCTTCATGATCTTGTAGACCATGGAGATGTACAGCGGCATCACCGGGATCGCCGCGCTGGCCTGGGTCACCACCGACTTGAGCACCGCCACGTTGGCGCTGCCGCCGCTTTGCTGCAGGCGCGCGTGCAGGCGCTGCGCGGTCTGGTCCAGGTCCACCTTGGCCTTGCCCAGCGCGCCGTGCCAGTAGATCGGCCAGGTGATCTCGGTGCCGATGTAGCTGAAGGCCACGCTGCGCGCGCCCGGGGCGAGCACGCCGGCGCCTGCGAGCGCGTCGATCCACAGCTCCCAGTCCTGCCCGCCCATCACGGTGACGGTGTCGGCGATCTCCTGCTCGGTGGCCGGTTCGATCGAGGCCTCGATGATCGCGTCCTTGTTGGTGTCGATCGCGGTGGCGGTGTAGGTCTGGCCGATCGGCTTGAGCGCCGAGCGCTTCACTTCGCCGGTGCCCGGCAGCTTGCGCACCGGCGAGGCCAGCGAATACACCACCAGGTCGACCTGGCCGCCCATCTCGGTCTTGATCAGCTCGATCACCTGCGCGCGCGCTTCGTCGGAGAACGCATCGCCGTTGATCGACTTGCTGTACAGCCCCTGCGCCTTGGCGAAGGTGTCGAAGGCCGCCGAGTTGTACCAGCCGGCGGTGCCGGCCTTCTTGTCGCTGCCGGGCTTTTCGAAGAACACGCCGAGCGTGTCGGCGCCGAAGCCGAACGCGGCGGTGATGCGCGAGGCCAGGCCGTAGCCGCTGGAGGCGCCGATCACCAGCACCTTCTTCGGCCCGTCGCTGCGCACGCCGCGCGCGCGCGTGGCCTCGATCTGCTCGAGCACGTTGCGCTCGCAGCCGAGCGGATGCGTGGTGGTGCAGATGAAACCGCGAACTTTCGGGTGGATGATCAACGTGGTGTCCTCTCGGCAAGATGCCCCGCGGCATCTTAATGTCTGCGGCGCGCGCGCAGAAGGGCCGGTGCAGCAGACGGCATGGTATGGACGTGGCGCGGCCTGCAGCGGCTGTCCTGGCGCGGACCTTGTGAGGCTGGGCGCTGGACTGGCGCGCTGATCGGTGGAGCGTGTTCCGAGCTTGCCGCTTTTGCTGCAGCCGTTGCGGATCTGCGCGTCGCGACGGAAGTCGCTCCCACAATGAAGCCGAAGCCTGGGTTACTCCGGCAGCGGGCGTTGTCCCTGGTGGGAGCGACTTCAGTCGCGACTGCATCCGCAGCCGGTCTCGCGACACAAGTGCCTGCCTGCCTGTCCGCTTAGATGATCCGCAGCGTGATCGCCTTGAGCACCGCGCGGGTGCGGTCGCGGGTGCCGAGCTTGTCCAGGATCGTGGAGACGTAGTTCTTCACCGTGCCTTCGGCCAGGAACAGGCTGCGCGCGATTTCCTTGTTCGAGTAGCCGCCGGCGAGCAGGCGCAGGATCGCCACTTCGCGTTCGTTGAAAGTGTCGCGCGGCGCGTCTTCGTCGCGATAGCGGTAGCGCGCGCGGACCGGGTCGGTGCTGACCGGCTGCAGCAGGGTCTCGCCCGCGGCCACGCGCACGATCGCATCGCGCAGGTCTTCGGGCGCGGCGTCCTTGAGCAGGAAGCCCTGCGCGCCGGCTTCGGTGGCGCGCAGCAGCAGGTCGGCGTCGTCGAAGGTGGTCAGCAGCAGCACCGGGGTGGCGTCGCCGCGGGCGCGCAGCCGCTGCAATGCCTGGATGCCGTCCATGCCGGGCATGCGGATGTCGCTAAGCACTACGTCCACGGCAGTGGTGGCCAGCGCGGCCAGCAGCGCTTCGCCGTCGTCGGCCTCGCAGGCTACGGCGATGCCCTGGGTCTGCAACAGCGCGCGCAGGCCGGCGCGCACCAGGATCTGGTCGTCGGCCAGGGCGATGCGCAAGCCGCTCACAACGGCAACCGCGCGGTCAGCAGCATGCCGCCCAACGGCGTGCGGCCCAGGTCGAGCCGGCCGCGCAGCGCGGCCAGACGCTCGCGCATGCCGGCGATGCCGTTGCCTTCCTGGATCCGCTCGGCGCGGCGGCCGTCGTCCTCGATGTCCACGCGCAATTGCCCATCCTCGTGATGCAGACGTACATGGACCGCATCGGCATCGGCGTGCCGCGCGGCGTTGGTCAGCGCTTCCTGCACCAGCCGCAGCAGCGCTTCGGCCAGTTGCGGATCGGTGACGCGCACCTCGGGGTCGATCTGCAACCGCAGCTGCGGCCGCGGGAACGGCGCGGCCAACGCGCGCAGCGCGGTTTCCAGATCCAGCCCGCGGTCGTCGCGCAACGACTGCACGACGTTGCGGATATCGGCCAGCAGTTCGCCGGACAGCCGCTCGACCACGCCGAGCTCCTCGCGCCGCGCCAGGTCCGGATCGGCCAGCAGCAGGCGCAGGTTGATCCGCAGCGCGGTGAGTTTGTGCCCAGCCACGTCGTGCAGCTCGCGCGCCAGGCGCAGGCGTTCTGCGTCGCGCGCGCTGTCGGCCAGCAGCGCGCGGGTGGCGAGCAGGTCGGCGTTGACCCGGGCCAGCGCTTGGCGCGCGATCTCGGTGGTGCGCGCGTAGTGCGCGGACAGCGCGGCGAAGGCGTGGAAACCAGCGTAGATCAGGGTGGTCAGCAAGGCGCGCTTGAAACCGGCCGTGGACAGCAGCAGGAACGTGCCCAGGTTGACCAGCAGCGCCAGCACCAGCACCCGGCGCGGCTCCCACAGCAAGGCCACCTGCGTCACCACCACCACCAGCAGCACCGGCGCGGTGCCGACGCCCGGTTCCAGCCACACCAGGGCCAGCCCCGCGGCGGCTTGCAGCCACAGCGCGGCGTCGCGCAGGCGCGGCGTGGGCAGGTAGCGGTAGCCGAGCAACAGCAACACGAACACGCCCGCCACGGTCCAACGCCAGGCAGGCGGTGCCTGCGGCTGCAGATGGAACGACCACAGCACAGTGGCCACGGTGGCCAGCCCGGCCAGGCGCTTGGGTTCGATCAGGTCGTGCAGGAAGCGGTGCATGCCGCGGATGCTGACCGTGCGGCGCGGCGGCGGCAATGGGGCGGACGCAGAAAGTGACTTCCGGCAGGTCGGATCGATGACCGGCGGCCACTGAACGGCCACGGCCGCGGCGCCACACTGGCGCCATGCCATCGCCGCCCTGCACCACGGCCCCCACCAACACGGGCACGGCGAAGGTTCATCCGGCTTGCGCCGCCATGGCGTACACCGACATCGCTCACCACGAGGACACGACGATGCACCTGACCCTGCGAAACCCCGACCTGCTGTTCGCGCTGCTGGGCGCCTGCTGGGGCCTGTACGAGGTGCTGCTCAGCCGCCGCCGCCGCGCGGCCGACGGCGGCGCGCGCGACCAGGGCACGCTGAAGATGCTGTGGCGGGTGCTGTACGCGGCGCTGGCGCTGGCGGTGCTGCTGTCCTTCCTCGGCCTGTGGCGCTATGCGCCGGCGCTGCAGGAACCGGCGCGCTGGACCGGGTGCGCGTTGCTGGCGGCCGGGCTGGCGCTGCGGCTGTGGGCGATCCGGGTGCTGGCGCGCTGGTTCACCGTGGACGTGACCATCCAGGAAGGCCACCGGCTGATCCGCCGCGGCCCGTACCGTTACCTGCGCCATCCTTCCTACACCGGCGTGCTGCTGTCGTTCTACGGGCTGGCGATCGGGCTGGGCGACGTGCTGTCGCTGCTGGCGATCGTGCTGCCGGTGACCTGGGCGTTCCTGCGCCGCATCCAGGTGGAAGAGGCGATGCTGACCCAGGCCTTCCCCGAGGAGTACCCCGACTACGCCGCGCACAGCTGGCGGTTGCTGCCGTTCGTCTGGTGAGACGCGGCCGATGCGCTGCGCTGGCGCCGGCAAGCGCGCCGGCAGCCAGGATGCGTGCCGGCGCCGGATGGGGGGCAACGTCGTAGCGCGTGGTCCGCGTCGAACTAGTCCTGCTGGCGCTGCTGGTCGTGCTGGTCGTGCTGGTCGCGACAATGGCGCGGTAATGGAGATGTGTCGCGATTGGTATGACCAATAGTCAGGCCGGCCACGATTGACCCGGCAAAGCGCTACGCGATCTAATTGGGCTTCCGATATTCCGCGGCAGCCATTGGTATGACCAATTCACCGGCGCCTGCAACGGCCGATGCTGCACCCAAACCAGCATCACGCCGTGGCCAGCGCGATCCTGCGCCCGAAGCGCCGGCGCCCGGCGGCGGCCGCCTCAGCGACCGGGTCGCCGCGCAACTGCGCGCGCTGATCGCCCAACGCGGGCTGCAGCCGGACGCGCGCCTGCCGGCCGAGCGCACCCTGGCGCTGGAACTGGGCGTGTCGCGCACCGCGTTGCGCGAGGCGATCGCCCAGCTCGCCAGCCAGGGGCTGCTGCGCGCCCGCGCCGGCGGCGGCACCTACGTGCAGCGCCCGCACACGCCCGAGGAGCGCGTGGTGGCGCCGCTGCAGCCGTTCCTGCCGCTGCTGCAGGGCGATCCGGAATACCGCTTCGACGTGCTGGAGACCCGCCATGCGCTGGAAGGCGCCACCGCCTGGCACGCCGCGCTGCGCGCCACCGACGCCGACCGCGCGCGCATCGCCGCCGCGTTCGAGGCGATGCTGCAGGCGCATGCGCAGGGCGATGCGGCCGCCGAGGCGCGCGCCGACGCCGACTTCCACCTGGCCATCGCCGAGGCCGCGCACAACCGCGTGCTGCTGCAGGTGATGCGCGGCCTGTTCGACCTGCTGCAGACCAACATCTCGCAGAGCCGGCACATGCTGTTCCAGTCGCCGCGCACCTTCGCCCCGCTGCTGGCGCAGCACCGCGCGCTGCACGACGCGATCCTGGCCGGCGAGCCGGAACGCGCGCGCGACGCCGCGCACGCCCATCTGGCGTTTGTACATACCGCCCTGCGCAGCCTCGACGAGGACGAAGCGCGCCGCGCGCGCGCCTCGCGCCTGCCCTCCTCTCCCTGACGACCGCGCCGATGATCATCTCCGCCGCTTCCGACTACCGCGCCGCCGCCCAGGCGCGGCTGCCGCCGTTCCTGTTCCACTACATCGACGGCGGCGCCTACGCCGAGCACACGCTGCGGCGCAACGTCGCCGACCTGGCCGACATCGCGCTGCGCCAGCGGATCCTGCGCAACATGGCCGAACTGAGTCTGGAGACCGAACTGTTCGGCGAGCGCCTGGCGCTGCCGCTGGCCCTGGCCCCGGTGGGCCTGACCGGCATGTACGCGCGCCGCGGCGAGGTGCAGGCCGCGCGCGCGGCGGCGGCCAGGGGCGTGCCGTTCACCCTGTCCACGGTGTCGGTGTGCCCGATCGAGGAAGTGGCGCCGGCGATCGACCGGCCGATTTGGTTCCAGCTGTACGTGCTCAAGGACCGCGGCTTCATGCGCAACGCGCTGGAGCGGGCCAAGGCGGCCGGCGTGACCACGCTGGTGTTCACCGTGGACATGCCCACCCCCGGCGCACGCTACCGCGACGCGCACTCGGGCATGAGCGGGCCGAACGCGCCGCTGCGGCGCATGCTGCAGGCCGTCACCCATCCGCGCTGGGCCTGGGACGTGGGCCTGCTGGGGCGCCCGCACGACCTGGGCAACATCTCCACCTACCGCGGCAGCCCGACCGGCCTGGCCGACTACATCGGCTGGCTCGGCGCGAACTTCGACCCGTCGATCGCGTGGAAGGACCTGGAATGGATCCGCGAGTTCTGGACCGGGCCGATGGTGATCAAGGGCATCCTCGACCCGGACGACGCGCGCGATGCGGTGCGCTTCGGTGCCGACGGCATCGTCGTCTCCAACCACGGCGGGCGCCAGCTCGACGGCGTGCTATCCAGCGCGCGCGCCTTGCCGGCGATCGCCGATGCGGTGAAGGGCGAGCTGAAGATCCTGGCCGACTCCGGCATCCGCAGCGGGCTGGACGTGGTGCGCATGCTCGCCCTCGGCGCCGACGCGGTGCTGCTCGGCCGCGCGTTCGTCTATGCGCTGGCCGCGGCCGGCCAGGCCGGGGTGGAGAACCTGCTGACGCTGATCGAGAAGGAAATGCGAGTGGCGATGACACTGACCGGCGCCCGGTCGATCGCCGAGATCTCGCGCGACTCGCTGGCGCGGGTCACCCGCGAGTCGGCGGTGTCGCCGTAAGCGGCTGGGCGCTGCGGTTCTGGGCGCTGCGGTTTCTGCCTGCGCAGGCAGTGGCCGCGTGATGCTTGCATCGGTGCAAGGTGCCGACATAGCTCGGCGTTTGCGGTTTCGATGGTGGATGCGCTCACGCTGCTGGGGTCGGCGCCACGGTTGGATCGAGGCTTCGCTCGTCGCGACTGAAGTCGCTCCCACAAAGAGCGGCGTGCTTTGCGCGAAGAGCAGCGTCCTTGCGCGGATTCGCGACTCGCGCACCACGTGTGGGGGGCGACTTCAGTCGCGACGCTGTTCGCCAGCAGCGGCGGGATTGCACGGCGCTGGCACGGGTCGCCTTTGCGGTGTTGCATGTGGATACGCTTGCGTTGCAAGGGTCGGCGCACACGGTTGGATCGGGGCTTCGCTCGTCGCGACTGAAGTCGCTCCCACAAAGAGCGGCGCCCTTTGCGCGGATTCGCGGCTCGCGCACCACGTGTGGGAGCGACTTCAGTCGCGACGCCCTTGGCCATCAGCCGCGGGAAACAGAACCGCTCCGGAACGACCGCCGGCTCAGCCCCCCGGCAGCCGTTGCTGCAGCGTCTCCATCTCCTTCCACGGATGTTCGCGCAGGCGCGCGGCGCGTTGCAGCGCCTTGGCCAGCGGGAACGCCTGCGGCGAGGCGATGCGCGCCAGTTCCTCCCAGCGCAGCGGCACCGCGACGGTGGCGTGTTCGCGCGCGCGCAGCGACCACGAGCACACGCTGGTGTTGCCGCGGCCATTGCGCAGCCAGTCGATGAAGATCACCCCGCTGCGCTTGGCCTTGCTCATCGTGGCCACGTAGCGGTCCGGCGCCTGCGCGGTCAGCGCCTGGGCGAAGGCTTCGCAGAAGTCGCGCGCCTGGTCCCAGCTCGCGCTGCCGGCCACAATCGGCACCACCACGTGCAGGCCCTTGCCCCCGGACAGGCGCACGAAGCTTTCCAGCCCGGCCTCGCGCAGACGCGCGCGGATCGCGCGCGCGGCGGCCTTGATCTGGGTCCAGCTCACGCCCTCGCCCGGGTCCAGGTCGAACACCAGCCGGTCCGGATGCTCGGGATCGTCCACGGTCGAACCCCAGGGATGCAGCTCCAGGGTGTTCATCTGCACCAGCTCCAGCAGGCCGGCCAGGTCGTCGATGTACAGGTAGTCCTCGGTGCCGCTCTTCTGGCGCAGCGCGATCGCCTGCACGTGGTCGCCGAGCGCGCGGTTGTTGTGCTTCTGGAAGAAGCATTCGCCGGCGGTCCCGTCCGGGCAGCGCAGCAACGACAACGGCCGGTTGGCGACCTCCGGCAGCAGCCAGGGCGCGATCGCGCGGTAGTACGCGGCCACCTCGCCCTTGCTGATGCCGGCGCCTCGGTAGACCACGCGCTCGGGATGGGTGATGACGACGGCGTCGGCTGCGCTGTCGGCACCGGTCGATGCCGGCGTGGGCACTGGCGTGCCGCGGCGTGCGGCGGCGCCTGCCGCGCCTCCACGGCCAGCAGCAGCGGACCCGGCCTTCGTCTTGACGCTGCCCGGCGGCTTGGCGCTGGCGACCTTGCGCGCCGCCGCCCGGCCTGGCGCCGCTTTCGCCGGTGCGGGCTTGGCCGATGCAGGCTTGACCGGCGCGCGCGGGGCCGGCGCGGCGTTGCCCGGCTTGCGGGTCCCGGCCGCCTCGGCCAGCTTCGATGCCTTGGTTGCCTTGGTTGCCTTGGCCGCCTTGGTCGCCTTGGTGGCCTTGACCACCTTGGCCGTTTTGACCGGCGCGGCACGGCCGGTACGGGCTGTCTCGCGTGACGGCATGGCGCCCTACCCCGCCTTGCGCCGCGCCGGCGCCTTGCTTGCGCTGGCCTTTTTCGCCGGCTTGGCCTTGGCCGCGGATTTGGCGGCGGGCTTGGCTGCCTTCTTCGCCGCTTTCTTGGCCGGCTTCTTGGCGGTCTTGCTCACCGGCAGCGCGTCGTCGTTGCCCTTGGCCGGGGTGCGCCGTTTGGCCTCCAGGCTCTTCTGCAGCAGCGACATGAAATCGACCACGTTGGTGGCGGCATCCTCGCGCTGCGGCGCGTCGGCGTCGTCGTCCACCTGGGCGGTGCCCTCCTGCGCCTTGATGCGCTTCTGGATCACCGCCTGCAGGCGCTCGCGGAATTCGTCGTGATAAGACGACGGATCCCACTTCCCCGACATCGAATCGATCAGCTGCGCGGCCATCTCGGTTTCCTTGGCGCTGATCCGGTAGTCGGCGGCCTTGCCGCTGGGCAGCGTGTAGTCCTCCAGGTCCACCAGTTCCTGCGGATAGCGCAGCAGGATCAGCACCAGCGCGTCGTCGTGCGGCATCACCGCCGACAGGTATTCGCGGGTACGGATCACCACCCGCGCGATGCCGACCTTGCCGGTGGCGCGCAGCGTCTCGCGCAGCAGCACGTAGCCCTTCTCGGCCTTCTTGCCCGGCACCAGCACGTAGGGTTTCTCGAAGTAGCGCAGGTCGATGTCGGCAGCGTCGACGAAGGCCTCCACTTCCACCGTCTCGTGGCTCTCCGGCGCGGCCGAGGCGATGTCCTTCTGCTCGACCACCACGTAGTTGCCCTTGCTGTACTCGAACGCCTTGACGATGTCCTTCCACGGCACCTCTTCGCCGGTGTCGGCATTGACCCGCTCGAACCGGATCGGGCGCTTGTCGCGCGCATCGAGCATGCGGAAATGCAGGTCGATGCGGCGTTCGCCGGACATCAGCGACACCGGCACGTT
The DNA here is from genome assembly GCF_025666195.1 of Xanthomonas sp. CFBP 8443. NCBI lineage: Bacteria > Pseudomonadati > Pseudomonadota > Gammaproteobacteria > Lysobacterales > Lysobacteraceae > Xanthomonas > Xanthomonas sp. CFBP 8443. Next base: position 37,766 of record NZ_CP102592.1, on the reverse strand, counting down.
GAGCAGGCCGAAGGACAGGGTGCCGGTCCAGATCGGGCGCGCCATCAGTGCGCCTCCACGCGCAGCGCCGGCGCCGGCAGGTGGTCCAGCGCCTGCCACGCGTCCTCGATCACCGGCCGCGCCTGGCGCCAGTCCAGGTGCGATTCGCCGCGCACCTGTTCCCAGTGCGCGGCCAGTTCGCCGTCGGTGTCGGCCATCGGCGCGCGCGGCCAGCCGCCGGCGTGGGTGCGCAGCGCGAACGCATACGCCGGGCACAGGTCGCGCCACGGGGTGCCATGGCGGGCGCGGCGCTGGCGGTAGTCGGCCAGGCTGTACTGGCGGTAGTCCGCCGCGTCGTGCGGGCGCGAGGGCCTGTGGCGGCGCGGCGTGGCCGGCAGCGGGTCCAGGTGGGCATTGAACAGCAGCGGGTCGGGACGGTCGCTGGGGCACATGGCGGAAGCTCCGGGCGGCATCGGCGGCGGGGGGATGGCAGCAGTAGCGCCGGTGCCGTTAGCCGTTCGTGACAGGCGCGTGGAGGTCTCGCGATTCGCAGCGGCTTCACTGCCGCCGGGTTGAACTGGAGGCACCGTCTCCATCCCCTACCGACGGAGGAATCATGTCCACACCCACCGATCCGCTGCGCCAGGCCACCGACCCGGTCCCCGGCGAGCAGCGTGGCAAGCGCCACACCCAGGACCGCGAGGACCGCGGCGCCGGCGACAGTCCCGCCACCATCGTCGAACACGAACCGCGCACCGGCGCCGACCGCCCTGCCCCGGACACCGCGCCGGAGGACACCGGCAGCGATGCCGCGCACAAGCACCACACCGACGCCAACCAGGACGAAGCACTGGAAGAGACCTTCCCGGCCAGCGACCCGGTCTCGCCATTCGTGCCGTCCAAGGCGCCGTAGGCGCGGCCGGTGGTTGCTGTTGCCGCCGTTTGTGTAGGAGCGGCTTCAGCCGCGACCGGATGTCGGGCTACCTGTCATGTCGGGCTACCTGTCGCGGCTGAAGCCGCTCCTACAAAAGCGGTGCGCCGCGGATGCCGGGAAAAGCGGAGATCGTCGCAACTTGTGGGAGCGACTTCAGTCGCGACGGGCGTTACCGGTAAAGCTCGTCGCGACTGAAGTCGCTCCCACAAAAAACTTGCATGCCCGTGCCATCCGACGAGTCTCCGCACTCGATAGTGCACGCAGCTGCTGCTGCCCCCCGCTACACCTTCCCCGCCGCCTGCAACGCCAGATACTCGGCATCGTCGAACAGCCGCGAGCGCACCAGGAAGCGCACGCCCTCGCCGTTCTCCAGCGAGAACATGCCGCCGCGGCCGGGCACCACGTCGATGATCAGCTGGGTGTGCTTCCAGTATTCGAACTGCGGGGCGCTGATGTAGAACGGCGCGCCACCGATCTCGCCCAGCTGCACGTCGCGGTCGCCGACGATGAAGTCGTCCTGCGGGTAGCACATCGGCGAAGACCCGTCGCAACAGCCGCCGGACTGGTGGAACAGCAACGGCCCGTGCCGCGCGCGCAGCCGCTCGATCAGCTGCAGCGCCGGCAGCGTCGCCAGCACCTGCAGCGGTACGCCGGAAGCGGGCGCGGCGGCGTCCATCAGGCCGCCATGTCCAGCACGATACGGCCTTCGATCTGGCCGGCGCGCATGCGCGCGAACACCTCGTTGATGTTCTCCAGCGTGGCGGTGGCCACGGTCGCGGCGACCTTGCCCTGCTCGGCAAACTCCAGCGATTCCTGCAGGTCCAGGCGCGTGCCGACGATCGAGCCGCGCACGGTCACGCCGTTGAGCACCATGCCGAAGATGTCCAGCGGGAACTGGCCCGGCGGCAGCCCGTTCAACGACACCGTGCCGCCGCGGCGGACCATGCCGATCGCCTGCTCGAACGCCTTCGGCGACACCGCGGTGACCAGCGCGCCGTGCGCGCCGCCGATCTCCTTCTTCAGGTAGGCCACCGGGTCGGTGGTCAGCGCATTGACCGTCACCGTGGCGCCCAGGCGCCGGGCCAGCTCGAGCTTGGCGTCGTCCACGTCCACCGCGGCGACGTTCAGGCCCATCGCCTTGGCGTACTGCACGGCCATATGGCCGAGCCCGCCGATGCCGGAGATCACCACCCAGTTGCCGGGCTTGGTGTCGGTGACCTTCAGCCCCTTGTACACGGTGACGCCGGCGCAGAGGATCGGCGCGACCTCGACGAAGCCGATGTTCTTCGGCAGGTGGCCGACGTAGTCGGCATTGGCCAGCGCGTACTCGGCGAACCCGCCGTTGACCGAATAGCCGGAGTTCTGCTGCGCCTCGCACAGCGTCTCCCAGCCGCCCAGGCAATGCTCGCAATGCCCGCAGGCCGAGTACAGCCACGGGATCCCGACCCGGTCGCCTTCCTTGACGTGGCTCACGCCAGCGCCGACCGCGACCACATGGCCCACGCCCTCGTGGCCGGGAATGAACGGCGGATTCGGCTTCACCGGCCAGTCGCCCTCGGCCGCGTGCAGGTCGGTGTGGCACACGCCGCAGGCCTCGATCTTGACCAGGATGTCGCCGGCCTGCGGCCGCGGCACCTCCACTTCCTCGATCGTCAGCGGCTTGCCGAATTCGCGTACCACCGCGGCTTTCATCGTCTTGTTCATGTCGCACTCCTTCCCGTTGTTGCAATCCACACTAGGCGCCTTGCGGCGCCGCTGCCTTGATCGAGGTCAATCGCCATGGCCCCGTCGTTCCCCCTGCCCGCACACACCGATTGCCCGCACATCGGCCGGACGCGACGTGCGATAGAGTCCGGCCTGCATGACGGCATGGAGGCGGCGGATGCAGGCGGACAACGAGAACGACACGGTTGCCGGGGGAAACGCCGGTCGTCGGCATCCTCACGCGCCTCTCGTACACTGCGGTCCTGCGCGCTCGCCGGCCACGCCCGCCCCGCGGGCCGCCGCGCGTCGCTGGCCACTGTGCGCCTGAACGGTCTAAGGAAAGGAACGACACCATGAAGCAACGCTTGCTTACCGCCGCCTTGCTGGCCATGCTGCTGCAAGGCTGCAAGCCCTCGGAGTCCAGCGCGACCACCACCGCGGCCCCGGCTCCCGCACCGACGGCCACGGCCGCTCCGGAACCGGCGACAGCGGCCGCCACGGTCGCGGACCGCCCGGCGCTGCCGCAGGGGGCCTGCGAGAAGACAGAAGACGGGTTTACCGCGTTCCTGGAGGCGATCATCGCCGATCCGGCGTTGCGCGCCGCCTACAGCGCCCCTCGCGTCGAAGAGCGCGACCTGCGTGATCCGTCCAAGCTGGTGAATCGGCCCAGCGAGCCGTTCCGGTTGACCCTGATCGACTACAGCTGGTCCTACAACGAACCCAATCAGGACCCAGGCAAACTGGCCCGGATCAAGATGGATTTCAAGCAAGACGGCGATCGGATGCGCGTGGACTTCGTGAAGGCCGAGTTTTCCGCCGACGATGACGTCATCAAGACCTTCGGCGCGCCCGAGGCCTATGTGTTCGAGTACACGCAGCAGTGCTGGCGGTTGGCCCAGCATTTGCGTTGATCGGCGTGGTACCCGCCACATTGCGGGTACGGCGACAGGCAAGACCATCGACAAAGGAGAAGTACGATGCCCAGATACACAATCGTCGAGTCGGTAGGAAACGGCGTGCAGGCGGCTCACGACTACCAGGATCTCGAGCGCCATCATCCCACCCGCGGCAACGAGCGCGGCCGCGTCTACGCCACGGTCAATGGCGAGCGCGAGGAACTGCTTGGCAACTACAACGGCGCGGCGACCGTCTCGCGCGACGGCGACCATTACGTTTCCAAGGATTTCGTGCTGCAGGCCGGCAACGCCAGCGCCGTCCCGGTACCGGCCATCGCCAGCGGCTACATCGGCAGGGTCGATCCCAGCGACGGCATCGTGCAGATCTACGACAAGCCGGCCAACGATCCCAGCCGCGAGATGATCGCCCAATACCGGCATCTGGATCTGCGCAATACCCAGCTCGAAGCCGGCGACCGGATCGAATACGGGCAATCTGTGGGGATCCAGGGCGGCTTCAACAACGGCAATCCCAAGGCCTTCGGCAAGCACGTGCATGTGGACATCAACACCAGCTACCTGCCGCAGGCCGACCGCTACATCCGCGACATGGACAGCGGCGCGATCACCACCGACCACCGACCGCAGCAGGCCTCGCCCAATCTCACCGCTGCGGCCAGGGTGAGCGATATCTCGGGCAATGGGCGCACGGTGGCCGCGCCGAGCGGGGCAAGCGTGGCGAGCGCCGCGCCAATGGCCGATGGCGTCCTGCGCAAGGAGGAGCATGGCCCGGAGGTGAAAGCGCTGCAGGAGCGCCTCAACCAGTTGGGCTACACCGATGCCGATGGCAAGGCCTTGGGCACCGACGGCAAGTTCGGCGACCGCACCAAGCACGCGGTCGAGGCGTTCCAGCGTGATCATCATCTGGATGTCGATGGCATCGCCGGCAAGGACACGCTCACGGCGCTCCGGGAGGCGCAGGTACAGCGTCCCGGCGCTGCCGCCGCCGAACCGGCCGATGCGGCGCGCCCGCCGCTGCTGTCGGACAAGACCCATCCGCAGAACCCGATGTACCAGCAGTCCGTCGCGGCGCTGGAGAAACTCGGGCCCTCGGGCGGATTCAAGGACCGCGCCGAACTCGAGCGAGCGGCGGGCGCACTGACGCACGATGCCAGCATCAGCGGGATGACGCGCATCGATCATGTGGTCGCCAGCAACAACGGCAACGGCCTCATTGCGGTGGAAGGCAAGCTGGACGATCCCGCGCACCGCCGCGCCTTCGTCGATCGCGACCAGGCCACGCAGCAGACCCTCGAGCAATCCACGCAGAAGCTGCGCCAGGATCTGCCCGTCGCGGTCGAGCCGGAACCCGTGCGCGAAACGACGCGCGCGATGTCGGTCTAGGCCGTTCATCGCTGGCGCGCGGGTCGTCTGCGCATGCAGGACCCGCCGCGCGCCGACCGGCGCCGGCGGACGCGCTGGAGACGCGTTGGTACTGCCGAGGCCGGCAGTCCCAATGCTCCCGCGCCGCGCACGTCGCGACAGCACTCAGAAGAACCCCAGCGCCTTCGGCGAGTAGCTGACCAGCAGGTTCTTGGTCTGCTGGTAGTGGTCCAGCATCATCTTGTGGTTCTCGCGGCCGATGCCCGACTGCTTGTAGCCGCCGAACGCGGCGTGCGCCGGATAGGCGTGGTAGCAGTTGGTCCACACCCGCCCGGCCTGGATCGCGCGGCCCATGCGGTACAGGCGCGACGCGTCGCGGCTCCACACGCCGGCGCCCAGCCCGTACAGCGTGTCGTTGGCGATCGCCAGCGCCTCGGCCTCGTCCTTGAACGTGGTCACCGACACCACCGGCCCGAAGATCTCTTCCTGGAACACGCGCATCTTGTTGTGGCCCTTGAACACCGTTGGCTTGACGTAGAAGCCGCCGGCCAGCTCGCCGTCCAGCGCGTTGCGCTCGCCGCCGATCAGCACCTCGGCGCCTTCCTGCTTGCCGATATCGATGTAGGACAGGATCTTCTCCAGCTGCTCGCTGGAGGCCTGCGCGCCGACCATGGTGTTGGGATCCAGCGGATTGCCCTGCTTGATCGCGGCCACGCGCTCGAGCGCCTTTTCCATGAACCGGTCGTAGATCGATTCCTGGATCAGCGCGCGCGACGGGCAGGTGCACACCTCGCCCTGGTTGAACGCGAACAGCACGAAGCCTTCGATCGCCTTGTCGAGGAAATCGTCGTCTTCGGCCATCACGTCGGCGAAGAAGATGTTCGGCGACTTGCCGCCCAGTTCCAGCGTCACCGGGATCAGGTTCTGGCTGGCGTACTGCATGATCAGCCGGCCGGTGGTGGTCTCGCCGGTGAAGGCGATCTTGGCGATGCGCGGGCTGCTGGCCAGCGGCTTGCCCGCTTCCAGGCCGAAGCCGTTGACCACGTTGAGCACGCCCGGCGGCAGCAGGTCGCCGATCACCTCCATCAGCACCAGGATCGAGGCCGGGGTCTGCTCGGCCGGCTTCATCACCACGCAGTTGCCGGCGGCGATCGCCGGGGCCAGCTTCCAGCACGCCATCAGCAGCGGGAAGTTCCACGGGATGATCTGCCCGACCACGCCGAGCGGCTCGTGGAAGTGGTAGGCGATGGTGTCGCTGTCGATCTCGGAGATGCCGCCTTCCTGCGCGCGGATCGCGCCGGCGAAATAGCGGAAGTGGTCGGCGCACAGCGGCACGTCGGCGTTGAGCGTCTCGCGCAGCGGCTTGCCGTTGTCCCAGGTCTCGGCATAGGCCAGCAGCTCGAGATTTTGTTCGATGCGATCGGCGATCTTCAGCAGCGCGTTGCTGCGCTCGGTGGCCGAGGTCTTGCCCCAGGCGTCCTTGGCCGCGTGCGCGGCGTCGAGCGCGGCCTCGATGTCCTGCGCGTTGGAGCGCGCCACCGAAGTGAACACCTTGCCGCTGATCGGCGTGGTGTTCTCGAAGTACTGCCCGCTCTTGGGTTCCACCCATTGGCCGCCGATGAAGTTGCCGTAGCGCGACTTGAAGATGGACTGCGGATCGGTGGCGAGCGGCTTGGCGGTGGTGACGGCGTTCATCGGTGACTCCTGCGGCAGTGGGAAAGGAACGGGACATGCCCATCCGGGTAGGCGGTAACCGCAAGAGCGATGCCAGGTTTTCGTTGCTGCGCCGCGTCATGCGCTCGCGCCGCGGCGGATCGGCGCGCCCGCCCGGTTCCTGCTGCAACGCATCACGCGCGCCGATTGCGTGCGGGCGACGGATGTGGTGTTTATCGGAACACCCGTCTCAACACCTGTCGCAATTTGCGACAGTGGAGCCGCCATGGCGCACCCGCAATCGCACCACCAGCTCGGCCACGCACGCCGGATGTTCTTCGAGCGCGGCGGCGCCCCGACCGGCCAGGTGCCGGACACCATCCTGCAGTCGTGGCAGCGCTGCCAGCGCCTGGGCCTGACCGCGCAGCGCACGCCGCCGATCGAGCCGGTCAGCGCGCCGCGCCTGCGCGAATTGCGCGAGGCGCACGAGCGCCTGTGGCGGCTGGCTCGCGCCGAGCTGGAAGGCCTGGCTGGGGATGCCGCCGCCACCGGCAGCATCGTGCTGCTGACCGACGAGGCCGGCTGGATCCTCGACGCCGAAGGCAGCCCGGGCTTCCTCGACAAAGCGGGGCGCGTGGCGCTGATGCCGGGCGCGTGCTGGAGCGAAACCCAGGTCGGCACCAATGCGATCGGCACCGCCATCGTCGAGAGCCGGTCGGTGGAAGTTCACGGCGGCGAGCACTACTTCGCGCCGCACCAGATCCTCAGCTGCGCCGCGGTACCGATCTTCGATCCCTACGGCCAGCTCGCCGGCGTACTCGACATCTCCGGCGACGCCAGCGTGCAGCACATGCACGCGCTGGGCCTGGCGCGGATGGCGGTGGCCAGCATCGAGCACCGCTATTTCGACGACGGCATCGCCGGCTGCGAGTTGCTGCGCGTGCACCACGATCCGGCTTTGCTCGGCACCGCGCGCGAAGGCCTACTCGCGTTCCGCAACGGCAAGCTGGTCGCGGCCAACCGCGCCGGCCTGCGCCTGTTCGGGCTTGAACGCCACGACCTCGGCCGCGCGCCGTACGACGCCTTGTTCGAAGAACCGCTGTCGCGGCTGCGCCAGCAGGGCAGCGTGTTCGACCTGCAGGGCAGGGCGCTGCACGGCCGCGTCGACAGTGCCGGCGACGACCGCCCGCGGCGGCGTTCGCAGCAACCGCCGATCACCGTGTCGGCGGCCACGCGCGCGCAGCCGCACGCCGACGCGCCGCTGTTCGACGCCGTGCAGGAGCTGGCGCTGGAACGCGCGCGGCGCGTGCTCGATGCGCAGCTGCCGGTGCTGGTGCAGGGCGAGACCGGCACCGGCAAGGAAGTGTTCGCGCGCGAACTGCACCGGCGCAGCGCGCGCGCCGGCAAGCCGTTCGTCGCGGTGAACTGCGCGGCGCTGCCGGAAGGCCTGATCGAGGCCGAACTGTTCGGCTACGAGGACGGCGCCTTCACCGGCGCGCGCAAGCACGGCAATCCCGGGCTGCTGCGCCAGGCCGACGGCGGCGTGCTGTTCCTGGACGAGATCGGCGACATGCCACTGGCCCTGCAGCCGCGCCTGCTGCGCGTGCTGCAGGAGCGCGAGCTGTTGCCGCTGGGCGGCGGCAAGCCAGTGAAGCTGGATTTCGCGCTGATCTGCGCCACCCATCGTGACCTGGACGCGGCGATGGCCGAGCAGCGTTTCCGTCCCGACCTGTACTACCGCATCGCCCACCACAGCGTGCAGATCCCAGCACTGCACGCGCACCCCGACCGCCGCGCACTGGTGCAGGACCTGTGGGCGCGGGTGGGGCAGGGCCGACGCCTGAGCGACGCGGCGCTGGCCGCGCTGAGCGCCTATCCCTGGCCGGGCAACCTGCGCCAGCTGGTGGCCTGCCTGCGCACGCTGGTGGCACTGAGCGATGCCGGCACCGAGGTCGGCGCCGATGCCTTGCCGGCCTATCTGCCCGGCGCGGGACGCGGCCTGTCCGCGGCCAGCGGCGGCGCAATGCCGGGGCAGGGCGGAGCGATCGGTGCCGGGACAGGGGTGCGCCCGGGCGCGGTGGTGCAGGCCGCCGACCTGGACAGCCTGGCCCTGAGCGCGATGCGCCAGGCGCTGGACGCCTGCGGCGGCAACGTCGCCCGCGCCGCGCGCCAGCTCGGCGTCAGCCGCAGCACGCTGTACCGCCGACTCGGACTCGGCGCGCGCTCCAACTAGCTGTGTAGGAGCGACTTCAGTCGCGACAGGCGTCACCGGTGCGCCCGTCGCGACCGCTGCGCGCGCCGCACCGCTGCCGCGTCCGAACATGGCGAGCGACCGTCTTGCATGCCACGCATAGTCCCGGCTCCTTTGACTGGACCTGGAGACCTGCATGCACCGCCTGACTGACAAGATCGCCCTCGTGACCGGCGCGAGTTCCGGCATCGGCCGCGCCACCGCCCTCCTGTTCGCACGCGAGGGCGCCTGCGTGGTGGCCGGCGCCCGCCGTGGCGCGGCGCTGGACGCGCTGGTCGCCGAGATCGCCGATGCCGGCGGCCGCGCCGCGTGCCTGGCCGGGGATGTGCGCGAGGAAGCCTACGCGCAGGCGCTGGTGGCGCTGGCAGTGGAGCGCTTCGGCGGGCTGGACATCGCGTTCAACAACGCCGGCACCCTCGGCACGCTGGCCCCCACGACCGCGCTGGACGCGCGCGACTGGCAGGACGCCATCGACACCAACCTCAGCGCCGCCTTCTATGGCGCCAAGCACCAGATCCCGGCCTTGCTCGCGCGCGGCGGCGGCGCGCTGATCTTCACCTCCAGCTTCGTCGGCCACACCGTCGGCTTCCCCGGCGCCGCCGCCTATGCCGCCAGCAAGGCGGGACTGATCGGCCTGACCCAGGCGCTGGCCACCGAGTTCGGCCCGCAGGCGCTGCGGGTGAACGCGCTGCTGCCGGGCGGCACCGAGACGCCGATGGCGCACGCGATGAACGACAGCGCACAGGCGCTGGCGCAGGTCGCGCAGCTGCACGCGCTCAAGCGCCTGGCGCAGCCGGAGGAGATCGCGCGCGCGGCCTTGTTCCTGGCCTCGGACGACGCCTCGTTCATGACCGGCAGCGCGATGCTGGTCGACGGCGGCATTTCGATCCATCGCAGCTGAGCCGCTGCCGCGAACACGTGGAGGCGCGCGGGTCTACGATACGGAACGGACGGCGCCTCCACGAACGATCCGTGCGGCGGTGCCTGCGTTGTCCCATGGCATTGCCGCGCGGCGGTCGCGATGCGATCGATACCTGTGCGTGCAGCGTAGGAGCGGGCGCTCGCAAAGCGCGAATTGGCACCGACCGCCATACCGCACTGCGCACGGGAACGCGCGCCGATTCGTCCCTAAGGCAGAAGCCGCACGCGCTTCACGAACAGCAGTTGGTCGTCGGGGCCCGGGCCGGCGATGCGCTCGCCGTTGGCTTCGCTGGCGTAGTCCAGCGCGACCCGCTTGCCCTCGACCGCCTTCTTCAGCACGAACATATCGCTCTCGGGCGCGGCGACGAACCAGTCGCCGCAGCGGGCCGCGCAGTACGCTTCCACGTTCTGGCCATCGGCGGCGCGCACGACGATGCGCATGTCGTCGATGCCGCCACCGGCGACCAGCGTGCCGGTGACCGAGGCGGCAAGCGCGGTGGCCGGCGTGCTAGCGGCGAGGAGCAGGAACAGTGCGGTTTTCATCGGCGAACCCGGAGAGTGGGCGAGGGTGGCCGCGCGTCGGGCGAACCGCGCGGCCGCTGGTGCGACGGCAATCTCAGTGTGCGAAATCCCATTGCACGCCGACGGTATAGCCGCGGTCCGGACCCGGCTCGTAGTAGCGGCCATTGCCGTCGTTGACGATGACCGAGCCGATGTAGGCGTGATCGAGCGCGTTGTCGATGCGCGCGAAGGTGCGCAGCACGCCGTGCGCGGTGTTCCAGCGGCGCGAGGCTTCCAGGTTCAGCAGCGCGTAGCCGGGGGCGGTCGCGGTGGCCAGGTCGTTGGCCACGGTGTCGCCGGCGGCCACGCCTTCGACCGCGAACTGCCACACCCGCGGCTGCCACTGCCAGCGCGCGAACAACTGCTGGCGCGGTACGCCGGGCAGACGCGCACCGGCCGCCACCACCGCGGTCGGCGTGGCGCAGCCGCTGCTGGCGCAGGTCAGGTAAGCCTGGCGCACGGTCGCCTGCAGCCAGGTGTAGGACAGCTGCAACTGCGCGGTATCGCCCAGCGGCAGCAGGTAGCTGGCTTCGGCGCCCTGGCGGCGGGTGCGGCCGATGTTGCGGTAGGTGCTGCGGCCGTTGGTGTTGCTGGCCACCGCCAGTTCGTCGTCGGTGTTGGCGCGGAACAGCGCCGCTTCCCAGGCCGCACCGGCCTGGTCGCGCCATTTCATGCCGAGTTCCATGTTTTCGCTCCTGGCCGCGGACAGGTCCAGCGCCAGGCCGGCGCCGCCGTCGTTGCGGTAGCCCAGTTCGTTGAAGGTCGGCGTCTCGAAGCCGCGGCCGGCCGAGGCGTAGAAGCGCAGGTCGTCGCTGGCGCGGAACACCACCCCGGCCACCGGCGTGGTCGCCGAGTAGTCGGTGCGGCCGCTGTCGTCGGGATTGCGGCCGACGACGTAGTCATCGTCCGAGCGGAACCGCACCTGGCTGTGGCGCAGCCCGGCCAGCAGCGACCAGCGCGCGCCGAACTGCCACCAGGCCTGCGCGAACTGGTCCACGTTCTGCACCTGATCTTCCTGGTCGCGGCGCAGCCGTCCCTTCACCCCCAGCGTGCTGCCGACGAAGTTCTCGTAGCCGGTACGGTGCTGCTTCTGGCGGTCGGCGTTGGCGCCGACGGTGAACTGGAACGGCCGCCCGCCCAGTTCGCCCTGCCAGGCCCAGCGCGCATCGATGCCGCCGTAGTCGCCATCCAGGTCGATCAGCCCGCCGGCGTGCAGCGGATTGGCCTGCACCGCCACCGGCACCGCCAGGTACTGCTGCACGTCGCGGCGCCCGGCGTAGCCCATCAGCCGCCAGGTCTGCTGGTCCACCTGCTGGGTGAAGATCGCCCCGGCCTGCGCCTGGCGCGTGGACTTGCGCGTATCGAACTGGGTCGCCACGGCCGTGGCCTGCTGCGGATCGGCATCGAACTGGGCGCGGGTCAGGCCCAGCGGATCCTGCGCCCACGGCGCGTCCAGGTAGTTCAGCACCAGGTCCAGGCGCCGCCCCGGGGCCAGGTCGAAGCCGAACTTGGCGTTGATCGATTCGCGCCGCGCCTGGCTGTGGTCGCGGTAGCCGTCGGTGCGGAAGTGGGTGGCGGCGACGTTGTAGTGCACGTTGCCTTGCTGGCCCTGCAGCTGCGCACCGGTGCTGAACGTGCCGTTGCTGCCGACGGTGCTGCGCAGCCGCCACGGATCGTCCGGCTGGCCGTCGCCGCTCCACAGCTGCACCACACCGCCCGAGGAATTGCCGTACAGCGCCGAGAACGGGCCGCGCAGCACCTCGATGCGCTCGGCGCCCAGCAGGTTGAAGTGCGACAGCTGGCCCTGGCCGTCCGGCATCGTCGCCGGGATGCCGTCCAGCAGCAGGCGCACGCCGCGCACGCCGAACGCCGAGCGCGCGCCGAATCCGCGGATCGACAGCTGGGTGTCCTGCGCGTAGTTCTGGCGGTCGCGCGCCAGCAGCCCGGGCACGCCGGACAGGGCCTCGGACACCTGCACGCCGGTGCGGTCGCTGTCGCCCAAGCCGATCGAGGTCAACGAGGCCGGCAGGTCGAAATCGTCCACGCCGCCGACCCGCGCGGCCTGGACCTGCACGACCGGCAAGGTGGCGGGATCGGCGTCGGCCTCGGCAGCGCGGACGACGGGCGACAGCCCCAGGGCGCAGAGGCCGCAGAGCAGGGCGAGGGGATGGCGATTGGGCATGCGGCCATCATCGCGCATGCGCCGCCGCGCCGCACGCCGCGCGGCGCAAAGCCCCGCCACGCAAGGCCTGCGTTTGTTAGGATGGGGTGTTTGACCGCGCCGGCTCCGGTTCCTCCCGGCCCCCCACCCTTCGCCAACGAACGAGTACCGCCGTGTCCTTCTTTGCAAACGTGGAACAGGTCCCAGGCGACCCGATCCTGGGCCTGACCGAGGCCTACAACGCCGATTCGCGCCCGACCAAGGTCAACCTGGGCGTGGGCATCTATTACGACGAGAGCGGCCGCATCCCGCTGCTGCGCGCCGTCCAGCAGATCGAGCGGCAGCTGGCGCAGGACGCCAAGCCGCGCGGCTACCTGCCGATCGACGGCCTGCCGGCGTACGACCTGGCCACGCAGAAACTGCTGTTCGGCGCCGACTCGCCGCTGCTGGCCGCCGGCCGCGTCGCCACCTCGCAGACCATCGGCGGCAGCGGCGCGCTGCGCGTGGGCGCGGACCTGCTGAAGAAGCTGCTGTCCACCTCGACCATCGCCATCAGCAATCCGAGCTGGGAGAACCACCGCGCGGTGTTCTCGGCCGCCGGCTTCGACGTGGTCGAGTACACCTATTTCGACGCGGCCACGCACGGCCTGAACTTCGACGGCATGCTCGCCGACCTGAACAAGCTCGAGCCGGGCACCGTGGTGCTGCTGCACGCCTGCTGCCACAACCCGACCGGCGCCGACCTGACCCAGGAACAGTGGCGCACCGTCGCCGCGCTGCTGAAGGAACGCAACCTGTTCCCGTTCGTCGACATCGCCTACCAGGGCTTCGACAAGGGCATCGACGAGGACGCCTACGCGGTGCGCCTGCTGGCCGAGGCCGGCGTGGACAGCTACGTGGTCGCCAGCTCGTACTCCAAGTCGTTCTCGCTGTATGGCGAGCGCGTCGGCGCGCTGTCGGTGGTCTCGGCCACCGCGGCCGAGAGCAAGGCGGTGCAGTCGCAGGTCAAGCGCATCATCCGCACCATCTACTCCAGCCCGTCCACGCACGGCGCCGCGCTGGTGGCCGGGGTGCTCAACAGCCCCGAGCTGCGCGCGATGTGGGAGCAGGAACTGACCGAGATGCGCGAGCGCATCCACGCGCTGCGCGCCGGCATGGTGCAGAAGCTGGCCGCCCTCGGCGCGCCGGAGTTTGGCTTCATCCAGCAGCAGGCCGGCATGTTCTCGTACTCGGGCCTGAGCAAGGCGCAGGTGGACCGGCTGCGCGACGAGTTCGGCATCTACGCGGTCGGCACCGGCCGCATCTGCGTGGCCGCGCTGAGCCAGAACAACCTGGACTACGTGACCCAGGCCGTGGCCGCCGTGCACAAGGGCTGATCCGCCACGCTGCTGCAGTACGAAGCCGGAAGCGCAAGCGCTTCCGGCTTTTTTTGTGCGATGCGCACGCGAATCCGCGCAAGCCCGACTTTTTGTGGGAGGGGCTTCAGCCCCGACGCATGGCACCACCAGCACACGCCATCTTCCGCCAGCACACTTTCGCTGCGACAGGGTGACGCCATCGCCCGCCCGCTAATCGAAATCTCACGCAACAGCCGCGACAATAGGCGCATCTTCCCCACGAAAGGCTGCCTGCGCCCATGTCGCGAACCTCGCTGACCCGCTTCCTGATCGAAGAACAGCACGCCGGCCGCATCGGCCCGGAACTGCGCCAGCTCATCACCATCGTGTCGCGCGCGTGCAAGCGCATCTCCATCGCGGTCAGCAAGGGCGCCCTGGGCGGCGTGCTCGGCGACGCCGGCACCGGCAACGTGCAGGGCGAGGCGCAGAAGAAGCTCGACGTGCTCAGCAACGACATCCTGCTCGAAGCCAACGCCTGGGGCGGGCATCTGGCGGCGTGCGCGTCGGAGGAAATGGACCACAGCCAGCCGGTGCCCGACAAATATCCCAGCGGCGATTTCCTGCTGCTGTTCGATCCGCTGGACGGCAGCTCCAACATCGACGTCAACGTCTCCGTCGGCACCATCTTCTCGGTGCTGCGCGCACCGCCCGGCACCGACAAGCCCGGCGACGAACACTTCCTGCAGCCGGGCACCGCCCAGGTCGCCGCCGGCTACTGCATCTACGGCCCCAGCACGATGCTGGTGCTGACCCTGGGCCACGGCACCCACGCCTTCACCCTGGAGCGCGAGGAAGGCAGCTTCCTGCTCACCCAGGCCGACATGCGCATCCCCGAGGACACCGCCGAGTTCGCGATCAACATGTCCAACCAGCGCCACTGGGAAGCGCCGATGCAGCGCTACGTCACCGACCTGCTCGCCGGCAACGAAGGCGCGCGCGGCAAGAACTTCAACATGCGCTGGATCGCCAGCATGGTCGCCGACGTGCACCGCATCCTGACCCGCGGCGGCATCTTCATCTATCCCTGGGACAAGAAGGATCCGGGCAAGGCCGGCAAGCTGCGCCTGATGTACGAAGCCAACCCGATGGGCCTGCTGGTCGAACAGGCCGGCGGCGCCGCCAGCACCGGCCGCGCGCGCATTCTCGACCTGCAGCCCGAGCAACTGCACCAGCGCGTGCCGGTGTTCCTCGGCTCGAAAAACGAAGTGGCCGAAGCGGTGCGGTACCATGTGGAACACGACGACGCACGGGGCTAGGTCGTCGCCTATTGGCCATGCGCGACCAGGTTGCTCTTCCCGTTTCGCACGTGCATGGGCGTCTTCGAGAAGCCCGCCAGATCGGATGCTTATGCACGAACGGGTACCGACGGACTTCTTGACTCAGATGCTGAAAAATCGCTAGGCGCGTTATTTTCGAATAAAAGGGGGAACATCGAATGAAATTTACTTTGGGGTTGCTATTGCTTCTTGTGTCCGGCTTCGCCTTTGCGGACACCACTCAACGAGGAAAGATATCGCGTGTAGTCGTCGAAGGCAGTTACGCATCGGTGTGGGTTGAGAACCAGCCTACGAACAACGAATGCGCATCTGATGGCAGATGGGTGATAGATTTCTCAAGCGATCAAATCGCCAAAGAAAAATATTCGGCGGTCCTCTCGGCAGCAAGTTCCAGGACAACCGTAGTGCTTCAATACACATCGACCCAGGGATGCGGTGCTTTTGGAGCGAAGAAGGTCTACTACGTCGATCTTCTATACTAGTCATCCTGTTTTTTTCAGGAAAGCAACGATCAGTTACCCATTTTTACATGATCGCGTGCTCCCTCAAGCACTATTTTTCAGCAAGCAGCCAGTTCAAGCCCGGAGTCGCCTCGTGGCGACTTAACCCAAGCGTTCGGCGGCAACAGCGATGTCTATGATCCTGATGCATGCAACAGCCAAAGACATCGAGATCCTGCGTCTTTGGCTTAACGCGGCGCCCGATCTGGCTTGGATCGTCAAGACCGGGCAGTCCGGCAGCACGCACCATTGGCGCGCGATTCGGCAACTAGATCATGTCCATCCGCAGGAGTACGTCTTGTGGCACGTTTCGTCTGGCGACCTCAACATCCCATCTGGTGACCGAATGGTGCCCGATACGGTCGTAGCGGATCCTTTCCTCGGCTGGTCACAGCCTTTGGAAGGCACGCAGACTACACCTTGGTTTGGCGCCAACCTGCCAGGTCCATATCACCTTCGCTTCCACCCCCAAGGTCAAGAGCGTCCGGATTCTATTGGTCGATCCGAGTTCCATTGGGCACAGGGTCGATTCAAGTGCATCGGCAACCCGGCGTCGCCGGCTGCGAAGGATCTATGGCGGCAGCTTCAGAGATTTGTTGCAAGATCGAGCACGAGGCGCCCATGGCCTGATGTGGCGGGGCGGTACTCCGTCCACGTATTTCCCGATGCTCTTGAGCAGCACCTCGCAGGCCGCCATCTGGACGTCAATCCGTAAAACGGTCGGCGGCGCCACCAGCGCCTGCCGCGTGGCATTTTCGACTTGCAGACCAGCACCTGCATTTGCGCGTACCGATGTTCTTCGGCTGGAAGTAGCCAAAGCGGTGCGATGTCACCTGGAATATGACAAAGCGCTCTGGTGCTTATGTTCGAAGTCGTCCCGCGAAAACCGTAGAACGTGGCATCTCGTTCGGATGCGCGGGTTCGCCGATCGATGACGCAGGAAATTGACGGGTCTGCCGTTGTCGGAGAGGATGGCGTCGGGCCACGATCGCGCGGCCCGATCGCCGTCGAGCTGCCAGGAAGCGTGTCGCAATGGATGAAACAACGTTTTGGCGCATCATCGGCCTGCTCAACTGGAAACGCACCGGCGACGACGATGCGGTGCTCAAGCCGGCCGTGAAGGAACTGGCCAAGCGTTCGCTGGAAGACATCGCCGCATTCGAGGAGATCCTGAGCCAGAAGCTGTACGCCCTGGACACGATGGCCCATGCCAAGCAGATCGGTGCGGATGCCTACGCCGACGGCAAGCACTTCTCCGTGGATCTGTTCCTATACGCCCGTTGCTGCGTGGTGGCCAACGGCCCGGATTTCTATGCGTCCGTGCTGTCCGATCCGGCCGAGTTCCCGAAGGACATGGACTTCGAAGCCCTCCTGGAACTCGCGAGCGCTGCATACGAACTCAAGTCCGGCCAGGCGCCCGGCGCCTTCGACACGTCGGTGAGCTATGAAACTTTCAGCAACCAGGCAGGGTGGGCTGCGGCCTAGTTCATCCGATCCGATGCCGCTGCGTGGCAGGACTCATTTCAGGCGCGAAGAGCACATGGAAATCCGGCCGGGCCGTTCGAAAGCTGCTGGGCTTTTTGCTGCATTGCTGTTGCTGGCGTTCTCCGCGCCCGTATGGGCGACGACCCAATGTCCGCCGGAATTCGGCCCGAAGAATCCGCTCGTCAACATGCTGGGCTGGCTCGTCGTCGCGGTGGGCGTGGCCGCCGGTGGCTGGCTTTTCGCTTGGCTGGTCCGGCGTTCGCGCGGCATGCGCTGGTTTTGGCGCTGTGCCGTCATCGCGTCCGGATTTGCCGCGATGCTTGCCGTGTGGATCGGCGGTTTTGCGTTGGCGTTCGTCTACTTCTTCCTGCAATGCTAGGAAGGCGTTCACCTAATTTGATCAAGCCAATGCTGACGCTCAATGGTCGGCTCGACTCAGGCATCAGGCGGCCATGCTCAAAAGATTACTCGCCGTTCTGTTCGGAACAGCCGTTGTCGCATCGCCGGTTGCCGCTGGCCAGTGGCTGGAGGGCGGCCTCTACGTGACCGAGCGCGAGAACGGGAGTTTTGTCCCGCTCAAGATCCTCAAGCTGGACGATCACGGCGTCCATGTGCGTGTCTACAGCAACGTGTATCCCGAACCTCCCAAGGCGATCGACGAATCCACGCTGTACATGGCCGGCGCCGACAGGCCGGACGGCGAACCGTTGGGCATGGGGCATCTGCCGATCTCCAAGGCTTCCTTTTCCGGCTGGGAGGCGCACTTCGTTCAGCAGTCCTCGGTGACCGCAGAGGAACTGGAAGGCTATGAGATATGGCGCGAAGCGGAGGGCGGCTACTTCTAAGCGCACGATGGACCTCACGGTTCGCTTGGTTCGAGTGCCTGGCTCGCTAGGTCCGCTTCGGAACCGTGGATCGAGTCCACTTGGCATGCGAGTTTTGGTGCTCGACGGGACGTCCTTTGAATGAAAAGCACAATGCCGAAGCGACGCGTTCTAGCTGCTGTTTTCTCGGCTGCCTTGGCGCTGCCTGCTGCGGCCGTTGGCGCTCTCGCGACGATGATGGCCTTCCAGTCCGCGCGTTTGCCATATAACAGCGAGGGACGCTACTTTGACGGCGTCGTTGTCCATCATGACGGCGCCCAGTTCGTCTATGGCGCGCTGGCGCTTATCGCGTGGGCAATCACGGGTTGCGCAGTGTGGGCCGCTTGCCATTTGGCCAGACCCGGTACTTCGCTCCGATAGGGCTCGTCTAGTGGATCGGCTTAGCGCGCTTTTTGGCCGTTGCGGGCTACAGCGATCGCGTTTCACAGGCAGCTGCCAAACCCGGTATTTCAGTGCACGCTCGATGGCGCATGGGAGCAGTACGCCAAGTATCCGGAAAGGCCTAGAATCAGGCCGGGCGATCACGGCGATAATTGCCGGCAGCCCATCCCGCGCTGCGGCATGTCACTCACCATGCAGCAGGCCTCCATCCACGGAACTGAAGAGAGAACAGGACTGCCATGAACCAGACCGTCTTCCTCCTGTTCTTCTTCGCGACCGCGCCGATCGCGCTGATGCCGAGCGTCATTTCCTGGCTGACCCGGCACAAGGCGCGGCGGCTGATCGTGGCCGGCAATCTCGCGCTGTGGGTGCTGATCTTCTTTGCCGCCAGGAGCTTCACCCTCGGCACGTCCAGCAAGTTCCAGCTGCCCACGCTGCTGGCGTTGGTCGCCTGGCTGGTGTTGCTCGGCTACTCGATCCGTGGCGGTTCGGCGGCGTCCCGCAAGGGTTAGGTCGCCATCAGCTGCAGCTTCCTGGCGTCAGCGCAGCTGCGACGGCGCGGGATCGCTGGTAAGGTCGCGCGATGTCCGATTCCAATCCCGATTTCATCGAGGTCTTCGACGGCGCCATGTCCCGCGAGGACTGCGCCGCGATCATGCGCCGCGTGCGCGCCAGCGCGCAGCTGCAGCCGGGCGAGGTGGGCAGTGGCGTGTTCCCCGAGCTCAAGCGCAGCCGCGATCTGCGCATCAGCGGGCTGGAGCCGTGGCGCGACGTGGAGCAGCGGCTGCAACAGGCGGTGTTCGCCGGCCTGCTCGGCTATCTGCGCAAGTATCCGCAGGCGCTGATCTCGCCGCTAATGCTGCAGGTCCCCGGTGCCGACGGCCAGCCGCATCGGCTCGGTGCGGACGATTTCGCGCTGCTCGACGACGCGGCGCTGTCCAACCTGGCCCGCACCTGCCTGCGTCCGGGCGCGATCAACCTGCAATGGTACGACGCGGGCGAGGGCGGCTATCCGTACTGGCATTGCGAGCTGTACCCGCGCGATCCCAGTGCCGAGACCCTGCACCGGCACCTGCTGTGGACGCTGTACCTCAACGATGATTTCCAGGACGGCGAGACCGAATTCCTGTTCCAGCAGCGCAAGATCGCACCGCGCGCCGGCAGCCTGCTGATCGCGCCGACCGCGTTCACTCACACCCATCGCGGCAACCGCCCGCAGGGCGGCGACAAGTTCATCGCCACCAGCTGGATCCTGTTCCAGTCGGCGCAGGCGTTGTACGGCCGGGATTAGGCATTCGGGATTGGGGATTCGCAAAAGTGGGATGCGACGGCTGTTCGTCAGTCGGCCTTCGTCTGGTAGCGGGTTGGCGCACGTTCTCCTCGCCAGCCGGATCCGTTTCGGTCAACGCGGCAGCCCTTACGGCCGGAATTCTGGACAAGGTCAGCGGCTACCGCAGCAAGCCTTTGCGCGCTCTTACGAATCGCCAATCCCCGCTTTCCACAGCCGAATGGCTGGTCATCCCAAATCCCGGCCTCAAAACAACTCCCCCTGCGGCGATGGCGCACGCGGCGGCAGCGGCTTGACGAAGCGGCTGCAGTCCAGCGCCCGGCGCGCGCGTTCGGCGTAGCCCAGGCGCTTGTGCGCCAGCGCGAAGCGCCGCGCCAGCAGGTCGGCATAGACGCCTTCGCCGCGCATGCGCTTGCCGAAGGCGCTGTCGTAGTCCTTGCCGCCGCGCAGCTGCTGCACGGTGCTCATCACGTGCGCGGCGCGGTCGGGATGGTGCGCCTGCAGCCAGTCGCGGAACAGCGGCGCCACCTCGTGCGGCAGGCGCAGCAGCACGTAGCCGGCGGAGTCGGCGCCGGCGGCATGCGCCGCCTCCAGCACCGCTTCCAACTCGTGGTCGTTGATCCATGGGATCACCGGCGCCACCATCACCCCCACCGGCACGCCGGCCTCGTGCAGCGTGCGCATCGCGCGCAGCCGCGCATGCGGTGCCGAGGCGCGCGGCTCCAGCCGCGCCGACAGGCGCGGGTCCAGCGAGGTGACCGAGAAGTGCACGCTGACCAGGTTCTCGCGCGCCAGCGGCACCAGCAGGTCCAGGTCGCGCTCGACCAGCGCGTTCTTGGTGATCAGCGAGAACGGATGGCGGGTTTCCCACAGCACCTCGATCAGCCGCCGGGTCAGCTGCAGCTTGCGCTCGATCGGCTGGTAGGCATCGGTGTTGATGCCCAGCGCGATCGGGCTGGGCACATAGCCGGGCTTGGCAAGCTCGCGGCGCAGCAGGTCCGGGGCGTTGGTCTTGGCGAACAGGCGGGTCTCGAAGTCCAGCCCCGGCGACAGGTTCAAATAGGCATGGCTGGGCCGGGCGAAGCAGTAGCTGCAGCCGTGCTCGCAGCCGCGGTAGGGATTGACCGACTGCGAGAAGCCCACATCCGGCGACTGGTTGCGGCTGATGATGCTGCGCGCAGTCTCCTCGCGCACTTCCGTGCGCAGCCGCGGCGTGGCGAATTCCTCGCTGTCGTCGGGGTGCCAGCCGTCGTCCTCGGCCTGGCTGATGGTGCGTTCGAAGCGGCCGGGCAGGTGGCTGCCGGCGCCGCGTCCCTTGATGGCCGTGCTCATCGGCGCAGGGTACGCCGCCACCGTCTCAGCCACTGCGACGGCGACCGGACGACGCTGAATCTTTCAGCGCCACGCGCAGGAGTCGCGCGCGCCCCGTAGAATCCGCCGATGTTCGTATTCGCGACCCTGCAGAACACCTGGGACTGGCTCACCGGCATCCCCCATTTCGGCGCCTACGTCACCGCCGCCTATCTGCTGTACATCCTGTGGTTGAGCAGCTGGATCGTGCTGCAGAAACGCGAGCCGGCGGCGACGCTGAGCTGGGTGCTGTCGCTGGCGGCGCTGCCGTACCTGGGTTTCGTCATCTACTACCTGCTCGGCCCGCAGAGGGTGAAGCGGCAGCGCCTGCGCCGCGGCCGCTCGCGCTCGGGCATGGAGCACTACAGCAGCGTCTGCCCGGCCGACGCCGACTGCACCGAGCTGGCCAAGATCGCCCAGGCCACCACCGGGCTGGCGCCGAGTTCGGCAACCAGCGCGCAGTGGCTGGTGGACGGCGCCGCCACCTACGACGCGATCGTGCGCGACATCGCCGCCGCGCAGCACCACGTGCACCTGGAGTACTACATCTTCAATCCCGACCGCAGCGGCACGCGCATCCGCGACGCGCTGGTCGAGCGCGCACGCGCCGGGGTCAAGGTGCGCCTGCTGCTCGACGCGGTGGGCTCCTCGCAGGTGCGCAAGCGTTTCCTGCAGCCGCTGCTGGACGCCGGCGGCGAGGCGGCCTGGTTCCATCCCACCCAGCTGCTGCGCCCGTTCAAGTTCAAGCGGCCGTGGGTGAACCTGCGCACCCACCGCAAGATCGTGGTGATCGACGGCCGCATCGGTTTCACCGGCGGCATCAACGTCACCGACGAGGAGAACGAAGCGTTGCGCCCGGACGCGTACCGCGACCTGCACGTGCGCTGCGAGGGCCACGTGGTGCGCAGCCTGCAGCTGGTGTTCGTCGAGGACTGGCTGTACGCCACCCGCCAGGGCCGCGACACCTTCGACATGGCCAAAATCTGGCCGCACGACATGCCCGGCCGCGACGAGGGCGCGATCCAGGCGCAGGTGCTGGTGTCCGGCCCGGATTCATCGTGGGAAAGCATCCACCGCATGCAGGTCGCGGCGATCTACGAGGCGCAGCGGCGGGTCTGGCTGGTGACGCCGTATTTCGTGCCGGGCGAGGCCGCGCGCATGGCGTTGACCTCTGCCGCGCTGGGCGGCCTCGACGTGCGCCTGCTGGTGCCCAAGCGCAGCGATTCGCGGCTGGTGACGCTGGCGGCGCGCTCGTATTTCGACGAACTGCTGCAGGCCGGGGTCAAGATCTACGAGTACGGTCCGCGCATGCTGCACAGCAAGGCATTGATCGTCGACGAGGATCTCGCCATCGTCGGCAGCGCCAACTTCGACAACCGCAGTTTCCGGCTCAACTTCGAGGTGGCGGCGATGTTCCGCGACCGCCAGCTGACCCAGGAACTGGCCGCGCTGATCGGCCGCGAGATCGCCGACGCGGTGCAGGTGCGCGACGACCGCCAGCGCTCGCTGTGGCGCTACCGGCTGCCCGAGGCGCTGGCGCGGCTGACGTCGCCGCTGTTGTAGCGCGGCGGCGCCGGACGGACGGCCTGGAGGTTCACCGTGGAACCGGTCGCCCAGGCAGCGCTACACTGCGCCCATCCTTGGGGAGATCGTCATGTACTGGCTCTTTCTGCTGCTCGCGCTCGGTGCCTTCGTCCTGGCGTTCTCCACGCCGCATATGTCGCTGCTGGTGCTGGCGCTGCTGGCCGCGCTGGGATTCCTGCTGGCCTGGGCGCGCGGCTGGTACGTGGCCAAGATCGGCGACGCCAGCCAGCGCGACACGATGCCGATGATCGACCCGGCCGAGCTGCGCCGGCTGCGCGAGCAGGCCGAGGCGCGCCGTGCCGCGGCCGCAGCCGCCAGCGACGACGCGCTCTCGTCGTGAGCCCCGGGCGCCGATGACCCAGCTCAGCGTCAACGTCAACAAGATCGCGGTCCTGCGCAATTCGCGCGGCGGCGGGCTGCCGAGCGTGCTGGAGGCGGCGCGCGCCTGCCTGGACGCCGGCGCGCACGGCATCACCGTGCATCCGCGCCCGGACCGACGCCACATCCATGCCGAGGACGTGCTGGCGTTGGCCGAACTGACCCGCGCGCGCGGCGTGGAATTCAACATCGAAGGCAATCCGTTCGCACCGCCGCGGCCAGGCTACCCGGGGCTGATTCCGCTGTGCGCGCAGGTGCGCCCGGCGCAGGCCACGCTGGTGCCGGACGGCGATGGCCAGCTGACCTCCGACCATGGTTTCGACTTCGGCCGCGACAGCGTACGGCTGCGTCCGCTGATCGCCGAACTGAAGGCGCTGGGCTGCCGGGTCAGCCTGTTCGTCGATGCCGACAATCCCGACCTGGCGGTCGCCGCCGACCTCGGCGCCGACCGCGTCGAGCTGTATACCGGGCCTTACGCGGACGCGTTCGAGCGTGGCGATGCGGCGGCGCCGGCCGCCTTCGCCGCCGCAGCGCGCCGCGCCCAGGCCGCCGGGCTAGGCGTCAATGCCGGCCACGACCTGGCCCAGGCCAACCTCGGCGCGTTCCTGGCCGCGGTGCCGCAGGTGCTGGAAGTCTCGATCGGCCATGCGCTGATCGGCGAGGCGCTGTATTCCGGGCTCGACGCCACGGTGAAGGCCTACCTGGCGATCCTGTCCTCCGTCCGATAGTGGCCAGGCCACGGAGAGCATCGATGCCCCCGCCCGACAAGCGCTTCAAGGACCTGACGTTCTCGCGACGGCTCGAACTCGTGCTGCTGGGCTTCGGCGTGCTGTTTCCGATGTTCTTCATCACCACGGTCAAGCCGGTGTTCCTGCCGATCGCCGTGCAGCTCGGCTGTCTCACGGCACTGCTGCTGCTGCGCCGCGGCTGGCTCGGCGGCAGCTGGGGTCCCGCCGTGGTCTCCGCGGCCGGCTTCCTGGCCGCGTCCGTCGCCGCGTATGCGTCCTTGGGCTGACGCTCGGCTCGCAGCCGACGCCGCGTCGCGGATCTGCTGCATTCGCAGTGCCGGCCGCATGAGAACAGTCGGTCTCCTGCTGGTCGTTGCCTTGGGCTTGCCCGGCTGCTCCCCGGATACGGTGACAACGCGATACTCCACGTTGGCCGAAGCCCATGCCGATCACCTGTTCGAGCGAGGGTGGCTTCCCGACGTTCTCCCCACGTCGACGGTTCGCATCCGCACGTCGAACAATCTCGACCTCAACACTTCCGTGGGAGGGTTCGACTTCGTCCCGGCGCAGGCACCGATGCTCTTTCGCGCCTTGGTGCCCGGAACCAGGACGGACGCCCCATTCGAGGATTGGGCAGAAACCGTCCGGGACTATTCGGACCGGGAATTTTCTGCCTGGACCCACGAGAGCGGCGGCACCACTTGGGTCTTCTTCTGCCATGGCGGGAAGGGCCATTGCGACTACTTCGCGTGGCTTCTAGCGACGACTGATATCTCGCTCCACGCGGCATGGACCGGACGCAGCACGATGCATACCGCAGGTACTCGTCGGATGCCTGCAGGACATCGGATCGCTTAGAAGCTGCTGCTCGGCAAGACGCCACCGTTGCCGGTGGCGTTTGCCTGCTCGCCAGGATCCCCGCCGTGGAATCTACCGCTGCAGAAAGCCGATCTTTTCCACCTGTGCGTTCTTGGCCGCGGCCAGCACCTTGGCCATCGCCTGGTATTCGGCATCGGGGTTGGCGTCGATGCGCAGCTCCGGGGTATTGCCGGCGGCCTGCGCCATCGCCTCTTGCAGCCGCGGCTGCAGTTCGGCCAGGGGCAGGGGGCTGGCGTTCCAGAACAGCTGGCCGCTGGCGTCCAGGCGCAACTCGATCGGCGGCGGCGGCGCGAGCGGCCGCTGCGGCGTGTCGGTACGCTGCGGCAGGTTGACGGCGATCGGCCGCGTCACCAACGGTACGGTCACCATGAAGATGATCAACAGCACCAACATCACATCGACCAGCGGCGTGACGTTGATCTCCGCCAGCGGTCCCCGGTTCCCTGCGGTACTGAAAGCCATGGCCTGCCTCCTGTCCTGTGGTTGTGGTGTCGCGTCCCCAGCCTACACCCGGGAAAGGGGCCGTGCGAGGGGCCGGATCGCGACAGGCATTCCCGGCGCAACCCGTCGCGCCTGGGCTTTCTCACACGATAACGCTGGCGGCGCGCTTCCAATGCTGGTGGTTCCACGCCGGCGCCGAAGCAAAAAAAACGCCACCGTTTCCGGTGGCGTTGCAGTCGCGTCATGACTGAGGTGTTGCGGTCGAGCTTATTGCTGCACGAAGCCGATCTTTTTCATGTCCGAATTCTTGGCGGCGGCCAGCACCTTGGCCATCACTTCGTATTCGGAATCCGGATTGGCATCGATGCGCAGTTCCGGCTGGTTGGTCGGATCGCGCTGTACTTCGTTTTCCATCATCTGCGCAAGCGCCGTCACAGCCACCGGGCTGTTGTTCCAGAAGATCTGGTTCGACGCATCGATGCGCAGATCGATCGGCGGCGGCGGCTCCTTCAACTGCGGTGGCGGGTTGATCACCCGCTGCGGCAGGTCCACGTCGATCGGGTAGGTCATGATCGGCGCGGTCACGATGAAGATGATCAACAGCACCAGCATCACGTCGACCAGCGGCGTGACGTTGATGTCGGCCATGGGACCACGGCCGCCTCCTGAACTGAATGCCATGGCTCAGTTCCCCTTCTCTTTGGTCGCAACGAAACCGACGTCCAACATGCCCTGACCCTGCGCGATCTTGGTGATCTCGTTGATCGTGCGCATCTTGGTGGTGCGGTCGCCACGCAGATTGAGCGGCGGCTGCGGGGTCTGCTGGGCCGCGGTCGAAAAGCGCGATTCCAGGGCTTCCTTGGAGATCGGCTGATCGTTCCAGTACAGCGACCCGTCTTCCTTGACCGCCAGCGTGATCGGATTCGGACGCTTTTCGTCCTTGTCCGGATCCTGCTTGAGGTTGGCTTCGGGCAGTTCCACCTTGACCTTGTGGGACATCAGCGGTGCCGTGATGATGAAGATGATCAGCAGCACCAGCATCACGTCCACGAGGGGCGTGACGTTGATGTCGGCCATGGGGCCGCCGCTGTTACCACTACTGAAAGCCATAACGGGCTCCGTTAATCGTTGCGTGGACTACTTGACCGCGGATCAGCGAACGCGCGAACCAGTGGCGAAGAAGTCATGCAGGTCGTGGGCGAACGTATCGAACTTGGCGATCGTCGAGCTGTTGACCTTGCTGAAGAAGTTGAACGCGAACACGGCCGGGATCGCGACGAACAGACCGATCGCGGTCATGATCAGCGCTTCACCCACCGGGCCGGCAACGGCGTCGATCGAGGCGGAGCCGGTGGCACCGATCTTGATCAGCGCGCCGTAGATGCCCCACACCGTACCGAGCAGACCGACGAACGGCGCGGTCGCACCGACGGTGGCCAGCAGGGTCATGCCCGACTGCAGCTTGGTGCTTTCACGGGTCACGGCCTGACGCAGGGCGCGGTCGACAAACTCCGAACGGCTCAGGGTCTCGCCCAGGCCGGTGCCGGTGCCGGCTTCGGCACGCTGGTGGTGCGCAGCGGCCTGTGCGGCGTCGAGCGCGATCTTCGAGAAGGGCTCGCTGGACGGCTGCTCTTCCATCGCACGGATGGCGTCCTGCGCGTTCGGCGTGTCCCAGAACAGGCTGGTGACGCGGTCGGCCTGGCTCTTCAGGCGGGTGGCGCGGAAGATGTTGATGACGGTCCAGTACCACGAAGCCGCCGACATGATGATAAGGGTGATGAGCACCACCCAGGAGACGGCGAAGTCACCCGGCTTGGAGGTCATCTCGGTGATCAGGTGCTCGAAGCCCATCTGCGACAGGGCGTTCGATGCGTTGTTGCCCCCCGCAGCAGCGGCGATGAAAATTTCCTGCAGCATGACGCTTACCTTTGTTGTGTGTGGTGATGAGGGTGGTGCAAAGAGTAGACAGGGCCTGCAGACCGGCGGGTGCGCCGGGCTGCTGCCTTTGTATCAGTTCAGCGCGAAGTTGACCGGTACGCGGACGCGGCCGGCGGTCTTCTGTCCATTGGCGGTAGCGGCATTGAACCGCCACTTGCGCGCTGCTTCCATGGCGGCGCGGTCCAGGTCGCGGTTGCGGCTGGATTTTTCGACGGCCACGTTGGTGACGTTACCGTTTGCGTCGACGTCGATGATCAGGATCACCTCGCCTTCTGCGCCCGACCGGAATGCGGACGGCGGGTACTTCGGCGGGTTCATGTTCTTCGACGAGATATCGACGCTGGCGCCGATGTCGGTGGCTGCAGCCGGCGGCGACGGCGGCGACGGCGGCGTGGCGATGTCGCTCGGGCGCGGCTCCGGCACGTCGATCACCGGGGCTTCCGGCGGCGGCGGCAGCGGGGTCGGCTTCGGCGGCGCCAGGTTCTTGACCGGCGGCGGCGGCGTCTCCGGCGGCTTCGGCGGCGGCGGCGGCGGGGGTGGCGGCGGCGGCGGTGCGTCGACCAGGGTGACGACGATGTTGCGTTCCTTCTCCGCTGCCGCCTTCGGCGCAACGGCTGGAATCAGCAGCAACATCAGCGCTGCCAGATGCAGCGCGATTACGAAGGCAATACCGATGATGCGCGGCCAGCTGAGGCCGGAAGCTTCATCTCTGTCGTAATGCCGATTGATGACCAATTGTTCCGTCATGCGCCAATGACTCGTTTAGGGGGGCCGGGATTCGCGAAGAATCTGAATCCCAGTTCACGCGGTGTCACACCGCAGGAACCTCCAAGCTTATACCAATCCCTGTGACCTGCACTACTTTAAGCACTGGCTTTCGGGGGCTTTTTTTGCGTTTTACTTCAGGTTGATGATCTTCTTGGCGTCTTCCGGCTTCTTGACGCCCTTGGCCAACGCCTGTTGCGCGGCCTGCTTGGCTTCCGGAACGCGGCCTTCCTGGTGCAGCACCTTGGCCAGGTTCAGATAGGTCTCGCCGTCCTTGGACAGCGGCGCGGCCTTCTGCCAGTTCTCGATCGCCTGTGGCACCTGATCGCTGTAGTAGTAGGACTGCGCCAGCGCCAGATAGGTCTGGTAGTCGGGCTTGAGGATGCCCTTCTGCATGCCTTCGTTGATGACCGCGATGACGTCCTTTTCCTTCTTGTCGGTGTTGGCGTAGATCGAGTACAGCTGCTTGTACTCCTTCTCGTCGGTCAACTGGCCGGCGGCGCGCAGCTTGTCCATCACCGCGGCGGCCTTGTCCATCTGGTCGGCCTGCATGTACATGTTGGCCAGGTTGAGCTGCGCCTTCTTGTCGTTCGGCGTCTTGGCCGCCAGCGCTTCGGCAGCCTTAACCGCTTCGCCGGTCTGGCCGGCTTCGGCGTAGGAGGCCATCAGCAGCTGGTTCCAGCTGTCCTTGGGCTCCGGCGAGGCGGCAATGGCCTGCTGCAGCACCGGGATCGCTTCCTGGTAACGCTCGGTCTGGTACAGCGCCTGGCCCTTGAGGATCAGATCTTCCGGACGGGTCGACTTGGATTCGGCCAGGAACTTGTCCAGCGAAGCCAGGCCTGCGGCGGTCTCGTCGTCCTGCAACTGCAGCTGCGCCAGCATCAGCATCGACTGGAAGTGGCCGTTGTTGTCCAGGCCGTTGAACTGGATCGCCTGCTGCAGGTACTGCTTGGCGGCCTTGCTGTCGTCCAGGTTGTAGGCGGCCTGCGCGGCCAGCTGCGCGGCGATCGACTTGTCGTATTCGTTGGCTGCGCTATTGGCCAGGACCTCGTCGGCCTGGGTGCGCACGCCGGCGTAGTCTTCGCCCTTGTTGTAGGTGTCGATCAGCTTCTGCAGCTTGCTGCCGAGCTTGGCCGACGGCTTGCCGGTCGGCTCCTGGCGGGTGGCGTTGGGGAACATCACCGCGGCCTTTTCGTTCTTGGACTTGCGCGAGGAGCGCTGCTCGGAACGATCGGACTGGGCGACGGCGTCGGTCACCACCGCGCCGCCGAGGGCAGCAGTGATCACCAGGGACAACAGCGCTTGCTTGCGAATACTGAATTTCATGGATCACCTCGGTGGAACCGCCCGGAGCGGCACGGAAGACGGAGCGGCCATCCAGGGCCGAGCCAGCAAAACTAACAGAAACCTGTACGCCGTGAAAACGTTTTTGGGATGCATTGCCATGCCGACGGCGCGCGCCTGCGCCGTGACCGCGCAGCGATCATCCGCACTTCGGCGCCCGCCCGGCGCTGCGCGCCTGCGCATACACCGGCTCGAGCGCGGCGACATCGCGCTGCAGTTCGCCGATGCGGGCGCTGGGATCGGGGTGGGTGGACAGCCATTGCGGCGGGCGCTGGCCGCCGGCGGACATCATGTTCTTCCACAGGTCGACCGCCTGCGCCGGATCGAATCCGGCCTGCGCCATCAGCCGCTGGCCGACCACGTCCGCTTCGCTTTCCTGGGCGCGCGAGCCGGGCAGCAGGAACGCGGCCTGCGCGGTCATGCCGCCGACCTGGCCGACGGTGTCGCCGACGGCGTTGCCGTAGCGGGCGCCGGCCAGGGCGCCGAGCAGGCTGACGCCGGTCTGGGTGCCGATCTGGCGGGTGATACGTTCTTCGTGATGGCGTGCGATCACGTGGCCGATCTCGTGGCCGAGCACCGCCGCCAACTGGTCCTGGTTCTTGGCCACGGAGAAGATGCCGCTGTTGACGCCGACCTTGCCGCCGGGCAACGCGAACGCGTTGGGTTCCTTGTCGGCGAACACGGCGGTTTCCCATGCGGTGCCGCGCCACTGCGCCGGCAACTGCGCGACCAGCGCGCCGACCACGCAGCGCACATAGGCGTTGCGCTTGGGATCCTGGTCGATCGGCTCCTTGGCCTTGGCCTCGGCAAAGGCCTGCACGCCGAGCTGATCGAGCTCCTGCTGCGACACGCCGCCCACGACCTGGGTACGGCCAGTCGGCGATGTCGTCGTCGCGCAGGCTGCCAGCAGCATCGCGATCGATGCCCCCAGTACAACGTTTCTCATATAGGTCCCCCTATGACACACGTCGCAGTGTGATGGGAGGCGTCTTAACTTTTCGTCAAACGCAGCTTCAAGTCGCACCGAACCAGTACAACCCGGCGACGGCGACGGCATTGTTCAGGCCATGCGCGGCGATCGGCGCCCACAGCGTGCCGGTGCGTTTGTACAGCCAGGCGAAGGCCGCGCCCATGCTGCCGTAGATCAGCCACAGCTGCACGGTCTCGGCCACGCCATTGCCGGTGGTGCCAGGCAATTCGTGCACCAGCGCGAACGCGGCGCCGCTGAGCGCCATGCCCAGCCGCGGCCAGCCGGCATCCCACAGGCGCCCGAACAGCACGCGGCGGAACAGCAGTTCCTCGTAGGCCGGCGCGATCAGCACCGCGAACAGGAACAGGAACAGCGGCATCTGCGTCATCGCTTCGCGCATCAGCGGCAGGTTGGTCGGCACCGGCTTGATCCCCAGCTGCGCGCCGAGGTTGGACAGCACGCTGCTGCCAACGAACACCGCCACCGCCACCATCAGCACCCAGCCCCAGGTCGCGGGCGCGCGCGCGGCCCGCCACGAGGCGCTCCGCTCGGCGGCGTTGGCCGGGCGGCGCAGGAAGTACAGCAGCAGTGCCGCGGACAGGGTGCTGACCAAGGCGATCAGCAGCTGCGCCAGCGCGCCGGGCTGGCCGAGATGGGTGGCGACGACCGAGGCGATGCGATCGCTGGGAATGCCCTGCGCACGCAACTCCATGGTGACCTGGAAGCCACGCACAACGCCCCAGACCAGGCCGCACAGCACGCTGACGGCCAGCAGCACGACCGCGGCGAGCAGCACGTCGAGGACGAAGCCGAGCACCGGCTTGCGCCAGCCGGACGACGGCGCGGGACGGGGCAGCGAGGGCGGGGCGGTGGGGTGCGACGGCAGCGAGGTCATCGCGATCCTGGGCGAGTCAGGCTAAGGGAGCGGGAAGGACGCCGTCCCCCGGCAGGCGCCGGGGGACGGGCGATGCCGCGGTCAGATGTCGAGGTTGGCGACCTTCAGCGCGTTTTCCTCGATGAAATCGCGGCGCGGCTCGACCACGTCGCCCATCAGGGTGCTGAAGATCTGGTCGGCGGCCACCGCGTCCTCGATGCGCACCTGCAGCAGGCGGCGCGTATCCGGGTTCACCGTGGTTTCCCACAGCTGCTCGGCGTTCATTTCGCCCAGGCCCTTGAAGCGCTGGATCTGCCGGCCCTTCTTGGCCTCGTCGAACAACCAGGCATGCGCCTGCGCGAAGCTGTTGATGCTCTGGGTCTTGTTGCCGCGCACGATCTGCGCGCCCTCGCGGACCAGGCCGTTCAACGCCAGCGCGACCTCGCGCAGCGGGCGCAGTTCGCCGCTCTCGAACACCGCCATCGGCAGTACCTGGGTCAGCTCTTCGCCCATGTGGCGGCGCACCGCGATCAGGGTCGCCGGACGCTGTTCGGTGCCCGGCTCGAAGCGCAGTTCGTAGCGGGCGGTGCCCAGGGTGCCGCGGTTGAGCACGGCCTGCAGCGCATCCAGGCTCGGATGCTGCTCGCCCTCGGCTTCCAGCTGCGCCACGTCCAGCGGCGGCAGGTCGATCAGCGCGGTCAGCAGCGCCGGATCGTAGCGGTGCGCGTTGCGCGCCACCGCGTCGTTGGCACTGGCGAACAGCAACAGCAGCTTCTCCAGCGCGGTGCCGGTGATCGGCGGCTCGTCGCTGGCCGGGATCAGCGCCGCACCCTCGACCGCGCTGTTGGCCAGGTAGGCGTTGAGCGCGTTGTCGTCCTTCAGGTACAGCTCCTGCTTGCCCTGCTTGAGCCGGTACAGCGGCGGCAGGCCGATGTAGATGTAGCCGCGCTCGATCAGCTCCGGCATCTGCCGGTAGAAGAACGTCAGCAGCAGGGTGCGGATGTGCGCGCCGTCGACGTCGGCGTCGGTCATGATGATGATGCGGTGGTAGCGCAGCTTGTCCGGGTTGTATTCGTCGCGGCCGATGCCGGTGCCCAGCGCGGTGATCAGCGTGCCGACCTGGTCGGAGGCCAGCATACGGTCGAAGCGCGCGCGTTCCACGTTGAGGATCTTGCCGCGCAGCGGCAGCACCGCCTGGTTCTTGCGGTTGCGGCCCTGCTTGGCCGAGCCGCCAGCCGAGTCGCCCTCGACGATGAACAGCTCGGACAGCGCCGGATCCTTCTCCTGGCAGTCGGCCAGCTTGCCGGGCAGGCCGGCGATGTCCAGCGCGCCCTTGCGGCGGGTCAGGTCGCGCGCCTTGCGCGCGGCCTCTCGGGCGCGCGCGGCATCGACGATCTTGCCGGCGATGGCCTTGGCCTCGTTGGGATTTTCCTGCAGGAATTCCTGCAAACGGGCGCCGAACGTGTTCTCAACGGCGGGCTTCACCTCGGAACTGACCAATTTCTCCTTGGTCTGCGAGGAGAAGCTCGGGTCCGGCACCTTCACCGACAGCACCGCGATCATGCCTTCGCGCATGTCGTCGCCGGACAGGGTGATCTTGGCCTGCTTGGCGATGCCGTTCTGTTCGATGTAGTTGGACAGGGTGCGGGTCAGCGCCGCGCGGAAGCCGGCCAGGTGGGTGCCGCCGTCCTTCTGCGGGATGTTGTTGGTGAAG
Source organism: Xanthomonas sp. CFBP 8443 (assembly GCF_025666195.1). NCBI lineage: Bacteria > Pseudomonadati > Pseudomonadota > Gammaproteobacteria > Lysobacterales > Lysobacteraceae > Xanthomonas > Xanthomonas sp. CFBP 8443. The sequence continues at coordinate 5,146 of NZ_CP102592.1, read as the reverse complement.
CAGAACATCGTTTCCTGGTAGGCGTCGGTCCACTGCAGGGCCACGTCCACGACGATGCCGTTCTGCTCGCCGGTCACCGAGATCACGTTCGGGTGCAGCGGGGTCTTCAGCTGCGCCAGGTGCTCGACGAAGCTGCGGATGCCGCCTTCGTACTCGAACACGTCCTGGCGGCCTTCGCCGCGCTCGTCCTGCAGGGTGATCTTGACCCCGGAGTTGAGGAAGGACAGCTCGCGCAGGCGCCGCGCCAGGATGTCGTAGTGGAATTCGACGTCGCTGAAGATCTCCACCGCCGGCTTGAAACGCAAGGTGGTGCCGCGCTTGTCGGAGGCCTCAAGCTGCTTGAGCGGGTACTGCGGCTCGCCCAGCTTGTATTCCTGCTGGTAGTGGTGGCCGTCGCGCCACACGTCCAGCCACAGGTGCTCGGACAGGGCGTTGACCACCGACACACCGACGCCATGCAGGCCGCCGGACACTTTGTAGCTGTTGTCGTCGAACTTGCCGCCGGCATGCAGCACGGTGAGGATCACCTCGGCCGCGGACACGCCTTCTTCCTTGTGGATGTCGACCGGGATACCGCGACCGTTGTCGGACACCTGCACCGAGCCGTCCACCATGATCTTGACCAGCACGTTGTCGGCATGGCCGGCCAACGCTTCGTCGATGGAGTTGTCGACGACCTCGAACACCATGTGGTGCAGGCCGGTACCGTCGTGCACGTCGCCGATGTACATGCCGGGACGCTTGCGGACCGCTTCCAGCCCACGCAGCACGGTGATCTTGCTGGAGTCGTAGGTGGTGTTGGCGGGCGAGGTTGGCGGATTCTGTTCTTCGGTCATGCGCTTGCCGTAGGCTCCACGAGTCGGACGACGGCGGGCAGTAACCCGGTCGCGCCGATGGATAGGGGATTGCGGCGAATTATAGCAGCCCCGGCCCTCCCGCCCCGCGCAGGCTAGGAACGGGCCAGGGCTTGGCCATGTTCCACGTGGAACCGAGCGATCGGCAGCGCCATGTCGGCCAGCGCCCGCGGGGTTTCGGTGGCGGTCACGAATACCTGCGCCGGCCCGGCCTGCAGCCGCTGCAACACGCGCCGCTGGTGATGCTGGTCCAGTTCCGAGGCCAGGTCGTCCAGGGCGATCACCGGCCATTCGCCGCGCTGCTCGGCATAGTCCTCGGCCTGGGCCAGCAGGCAGGCCAGGGCAGTGAGCTTGGCTTGGCCGCGCGATAGCGCGTCCCGGCCAGGGATGGTCGCGAACTCAAGGCTCCAGTCCGCGCGGTGCGGGCCGACCGAGGTGTAGCCGTACTGGCGGTCGCGTTCGCGGTTGAGCAGCAGAGCGTCGGCTAGCGGCACCTCGTGGCGGCGCCAGCCAGGGGCGAAGTGCAGGTGCTGGATTCCCAGCGCCGGCGCCAGTTCGGGTCCAAGTTCCAACAGCCGCTGCAGCAACCGTTCCAGGTACTGCTCGCGGCGCGAGGTCAGCGGTTCGCCGGCCTCGGCCAGTTCGTGGTCCCAGGCATCCAGGGCTGCGCCGCCACCGCCACTCTTCAGCAGGGCGTTGCGCTGCTTCAACGCCCGCGCGTAGCGGCGCCACAGGGCAAGAAAATCAGGTTCCACGTGGAACAAGCCCCAGTCGATGAAGCGCCGGCGGGGTTCGCCGCCGCCGCTGACCAGCACGTGGCTGCCCGGCTCGAAGGTGACCACCGCCAGGGCCGCGCATAGCGTGCCGAGGTAGGCCACGTCTTCGCCGTCGAGCCGGCCACGCCAGTCCTGGCCGCTATGGCGCAATCCAGCGCGGCGGCGGCGCGGCTGTTGGGGCTCGGTGCCGCGCTCCTGCCATTCGACGAAGACGTCCAGGGCATCCTGGCCCTGGCTGACCAAGCCGTCGCGGACCCGCCCGCGGAAGCTGCGGCCGTAGGCCATCAGGTGCATGGCTTCGAGGATCGTGGTCTTGCCGGCGCCATTGTCGCCGGTGATCAGGTTCAGCCCAGGCGCAGGCGCCAGTTCGAGCGCGGCGAAGCGGCGCAGGTGATGAAGGTCGAGGCGGGAGACGTGCATGCGGGGAATCGGGGGCGAGAGCGCTCGCACCGGGCGCACGCGGGTCGGTTCATAGGGGCAGGGCGGCAGCATACCCAAAGCGGTTGCGAACGTCCTGTCGCGAGTGTGGTTTGGCAGGTGGATCTGTTCGGTGTGGTTAGCGGACGCAGGCGTCTGGCTGCTCCTGCGAGGCGATGTAAGGAGCCCGTGCGCCGACCAGGAAGCGTCAGATGGCGTCGGGAGAGCGCGTCGCGACTGAAGTCGCCCCCACAGGAGGCCTTCCTGGGATCGGCGCCTGCCGAATCTGAGGCAAAAGAAAACCCGGCGCGAGGGCCGGGCTTTCTCAGCTGTGTTCCACGTGGAACACGATCATTGGGCTACCGTCAGAGACGCAGCGGCATCACCACATGGCGCGAGCGGGCGCTGCTGGCCTCGCGCACCAGGGCCGAGGAGTTGGCGTCGCGCAGCTGGATCACGATGAACTCCTCGCGCAACGCCGACAGGGCGTCGAGCAGGTAGTTCACGTTGAAGCCGATCGCCAGGTCGCTGACCTTGGTGTCGGCCTCGATCTCTTCCTGCGCCTCTTCCTGCTCGGGGTTGTGCGCGCTGATCTTCAGCTGGCCCGGCGAGACTTCCACGCGCACGCCGCGGTACTTCTCGTTGGACAGGATCGCCGCACGCTGCAACGCGGCGCGCAGCGCCTCGCGATCCAGCTTGACCTCGCGGTCGGCGCCGATCGGGATCACTGCTTCGTAATCGGGAAAACGGCCGTCGATCAGCTTGGAGGTGAAGGTGACATCGTCGCGCTTGACCCGCACGTGGCTGCGCCCGACTTCCAGCTCGACTTCGCGATCGCCGCCTTCCAGCAGCCGCTGCAGCTCGGTCACGCCCTTGCGCGGCACGATGATCTGGCGCTTGGCACCGCCGGCGTTCTCCAGCTCGGTCTCGCACAGCGCCAAACGATGGCCATCGGTGGCCACGCAGCGCAGGGTCTGGTCGCGCAGGTCGAACAGCAGACCGTTGAGGTAGTAACGCACGTCCTGCTGGGCCATCGCGAAGGCGGTGCGCTCGATCAGTTCCTTCAACGCCGCTTCCGGCACCAGAACCCGCTCGGTGGCCTCGACTTCATCCACCGACGGGAAATCGTTGGCCGGCAGCGTCGCCAGGGTGAAGCGGCTGCGCCCGGCCTGCACGGTGATCTTGTCGCCGGTCTGCGAGACGGTGATCTTGCTGCCGTCCGGCAAGGCCCGAATGATCTCGAACAGCTTGCGGGCCGGAATCGTGGTTTCGCCGTCCTGTGCGTCGTCGACCGCGATACGCGACACCATTTCCACTTCCAGGTCGGTACCGGTCAGCGACAGTTGCCCGTCGTGCACCTGCACCAGGAAGTTGGCCAGAACCGGCAAGGTCTGGCGGCGTTCGACCACATTGACGACTTGCGCCAATGGCTTGAGGAAGGCTTCGCGCTGCAGTGTGAAACGCATGTGGTTCCGTGCCCCTATGCTTTAAAAAGATATGGAATAAATCAAAAGCTTGGTGGTGATGGTAGAGCGAATTTCGGTGCAAAGGTAGCTTAACTATCTGTACCTAAAGGGTTTTTCGGCCCTTCAATCCCCGGTATTACTGCCCCTGGAGGGGTGGGGAAACCTGTGGATAGTTTTGCCGCCGTCGCCGCGCTGCACTTTATCCACAGTTTCTCCCGGATTTGTCGCGAAGTCATGCACCGATTTATCAAGCGCCGCCGGCGTGTGGTGCCGGCGGCGCCCGCACGCCGCGCTACTCGCTCAACTTGCGGATCAACTTGTCCCAGTCCTCGCGCAACTTGCCGTCGGTTTCCATCAGGTGCTTGATCTGCCGGCAGGCGTGCAGCACGGTGGTGTGGTCGCGGCCGGCGAACGCATCGCCGATCTCCGGCAGGCTGTGTTCGGTCAGTTCCTTGGTCAGCGCCATCGCCACCTGCCGCGGCCGCGCCAGCGAGCGCGTGCGGCGCTTGGACAGCAGGTCCTTGATCTGCAGGCCGTAGTAGTCGGCCACGGTCTTCTGGATGTTGGGGATGCCGATCGCCTGCTGCTGCGCGCGCAGCAGGTCGCGCAGCGTCTCCTGGGCGAACTCGGTGGTGATCGCGCGGCCGGTGAAGTTGGCGCGGGCGGCCAGCGTGTTGAGCGCGCCTTCCAGGTCGCGCACGTTGGAGCGCATCTTCTTGGCGATGAGGAACGCCACGTCGTCGGGGATCTCGGCGCCGCGCTCGCGCGCCTTGGCCAGCACGATCGCCGCGCGGGTCTCGAAGTCGGGCGGGTCGATCGCCACCGACAGGCCCCAGGCCAGGCGCGACTTCAGCCGCGGCTCCAGGCCTTCCACTTCGCGCGGATAGCGGTCGCAGGTCAGGATGATCTGCTGGCGGCCGTCGAACAGTGCGTTGAAGGTGTGGAAGAACTCTTCCTGGGTGCGGTCCTTGCCGGCGAAGAACTGGATGTCGTCGATCAGCAGCGCGTCCACCTGCTGGAACTGGCGCTTGAACTGGTCCATGGTTTTGTCCTGCAGCGCGCGGATCATTGCGCTGAAGAACTGTTCCGAACGCAGGTACATGACCCGCGCGTTGGGGTTCTGCTCGCGCATCGCGTTGCCGGCGGCGAACATCAGGTGGGTCTTGCCCAGGCCGGTGCTGCCGTACAGCAGCAGCGGGTTGTGCGCACGGTCGCCCGGCTTCTGCGCCGCCTGCGTGGCGGCGGCCAGGCCGAGCTGGTTGCTGCGGCCCTCGACGAAGTTGGCGAAGGTGTAGTGCGAGTCGAGGTTGCCAGCGAACGGCTCCAGCAACGGCGCCGGCGGCGTGCGCGCGGCGGCCGCGTCGTTGGCGGGCGGGGCCACCGGCTCGGGCGCGCGCGGCCGCGAGCCGACCTGCAACGCCACCTCGCCGCTGCCGGCGAAGTAGGTCATCAGCTCGCGGATCCGCGCCAGGTAGCGCTCGCGCACCTGTTCGACGATGAAGGCGTTCGGGGCGTACAGGACCATGCTGTTGTCATGGCGCTGTTCGGCTTGCAGCGGTTTCAACCAGGTGTGAACGTCCTCGGCTGGAAATTCAGCTTCCAGACGTTCCAGGCAACGGGGCCAAGCATCCAT